>CAVPTO010000003.1:0-5960098 GCA_963708675.1 uncultured Planctomycetota bacterium | reverse complement strand
CCGACGCCCGGCGACGCATCGAGCGGTGAACCGTTGCCTACGTGTCCGCCGCGAAGGCGTTCGAAGGTGGCAGCGATGAAGCCTGATCCGCGGAGCACACTCGTCTCAGCCACGAGCCGGCCAGATCATTGCGAAGGAGTCGGTAGACTTCTAAGACGCTTGAAAGGCACGCAATAAGCATTGGTGAGTTCCCATGAGAATCCTATTCGCATTGAGTCTCGTCCCGATTCTGGTCGCTGCTGTTGCGTGGCCGAGGATAATGACAGCGCGCCATATGAACGAAGACTACATGTTGGATTCAGCCAGATGGACATCACACCGCCGGCGGGAGCCATCATTACTGGGCCAGCCGGGCCGTTGAGCACGGGCACGGACGATCCTCTGCGGGCGAATGCGATGGTCGTGCAGAGTGGTGATCGAAGGCTCGCCATCGTCGGCGTGGATCTCGTGAAGATTCGAGGCGATTTGGTGGATCAGGTCATCGCGCTCGTGACGCAGCAGACGGACATCACCCGTGACGCGGTGTTGGTTTGTCCGAGTCACAATCACAGCTCGCCTCTCATCCCGGCTCAGGGGGACAGGGCATCGGCCAACAAGGTTTATATCGACACGTTGCCGAAGCTGATTGCCGACAGCATTGTGCAGGCCGACAAATCGCTGCAGCCCGCGCGCATGTCCATCGGACGCTCGCTGGTTTATGAAGGGCACATCAATCGCCGCGTAATCTCCAAGTCGGATGGACTCGCGCTGAATACATGGCTGAAGAAGTTGAACGACCTGGAGCAAGTTCCGCAGGTGCTGGGAAGCGAAGGCGTCATCGACCCGGAGTTGTGGCTGCTCCGGTTCGATTCGTTGGATGGAACAATGCTCGGCACGCTCGTGAATTTCACCTGCCATCCCTGTCTGCACGATCGCATCAAGATTCACACATGGTCAGCGGATTTTCCAGGCGTGATTGCGGATCACATCGCGCAAGCGTATGGACAGCAGGCAGTGTGTGTGTTCACTCAGGGCGCATCCGGCAACATCCAACCTCCCGTGACGTGGACGCCCGACTGGAAGGAACGCTCGGCAGTGTTCGCGAGAGCTGCCGTGGATGCAGCGAAGGAAGCGATTCCCGTGGAGGGGCCCGTTGTCGTGGGCTATGCGCACCGCGACGTGGAAGTGCCTCGCTGCAATGCCGAGGCGCAGCGCGCCGAAGCCATCATCCGTCTGGGCTGGCGGCCGGAATCCTTCGAGCAAGCGAAGCGCACCGCCGAAGCAATGTCACGCACGTTGAATGTGCCGGTCAGCGCCGCGCGCATCGGCCCGTTCGCCATCGCGACGAACGCAGGCGAGCTATTTGTCGAGTGGGGCATCTCGGTGAAGAAGCGCTCGCCCTTCCCTCATACCGTGGTGAGCGAGCTGACCAACGACGCGGTCGGCTACGAGCCCACGAAGCTCGCCTTCGAGCACGAGGGTTACGAGGCCCTCGCCGGCGTGAATTTCGTCGCCCTCGAAGGCATCCAGACGCTTCGTCGATACCTCGGTCGAGCTGCTGGAAGAGTTGTGGAAAGAGCATGGCCGCTAGCTATGTCGTGGGAGCGGCTTGAGAGGGAGCAGCGGTTGAACTGAGGCCGTTGCTAATCCAGCCTCGGTCACATCGACCTCGGCGTGTCGCACCGGAGTGCACAAATGGTACTTCAATCGTATTCACGATAAGCTACGACTGACGTTTTCCCAGGTCTGATCCCGTGATCTCGTATGCCCCGTTCGCTGATTCAGCTCAGTCTTTGGTTATCCCTCGGCCTGCTCGTTGGGCGAGCGTATTCCGAATCTCCCATCCCATCCGCGCCGCGCACCATCATGACCTGGGTGCCGCCATACGGCATCACACAATGCCGCGCACGGTTGAAGAAGGATGTGGATGGCATCGGTCCGAAAGACGCGCTCACGCATCTGGCGCTGCAATTCTGGAATCCGACTCCGGAAGGTGGCGTGGTCAAGACAGCCCAATTCGGCGAGATCGGCGACGCGACGATCGTTGAATTCCGCGACTGGGCGCATCAGCACGGCATTCGCACCATGCTCTGTGTGTATAACGGCGTCGGGAAGTGGGACTGGATGCTCGCGCACGCCGCCTTCGCGGATCACCGCGAGCCATTCATCGGCGCGCTCATCGCTGAAATGGAGCGGCTCGATCTGGATGGCATCGACATCGATCTCGAAGGCACCGGCGAATTCGAGTCGTCGAAAGAACCTTACGTCGCCTTCATCCGCAGCCTCGGCGAGCGTCTGCACGCCAAGCAAAAACAACTCACCGTCGACACTTTCGCCTACAAGTGGAATGCGCCGAACCAGACTTGGTGGGCCGATCTCTTTCCGCATGTCGATGGTCTCAACTCGATGGGCTACGAAGAAATCGGCGTGGACGCTCCCGCATGGCGTTCCTACACCGCGCAAAAGGCAGCCGCTGGCGAGCAGGCGTCCCACTTGATTCTCGGCGTCTCCGCAGCCAAATCGGACTGGAAGGGTCATACGGTGGAGGAGCACATGCAATGGATCTTCGCTGATTCGAGCGTGGGCGTGGCGTTCTGGGACGCCACTTTCATCGCACCCTACTGGAGCACCTCCGAATCATGGAAAGGCCTCAAGAAGATGCGTGCAGGACGATGACACATGCACTTCGATCCCATATTCTCTACGAGACTCCCGATCGCATCGACGACTTCCATGCCCACGGCCAGCATACGCGTATCGCTGAGTAGCTTCGCAACGAAGCGGCATCAGCGGCCTGCTTCACCGTCCGATCGAGTACGGCGTAATGCAGATGCCAGGGCAACGATCGTCCCCTCGAAACATCTGGTCGCAGGACGGCCGAGGGAAAGACGAACTGCCAACGCAGTTCGCGTGAGGCGCCGGGGCACTTGTGTTCCAGGCTCGTGGCTACGGGGGTAATCGGCGCTCCTTTCCTCACTCCTGCGTACGGGCGCTCAAGCGGCCGGACCTTTCGACTGCAGCTCATTTTCAATATCTGTCCAGTCGCTGCGGATCGCGCTTGCCTGATCTTCAAAATAACGGGAAATCCCAAGCACATGATAGCCGACGGCAATGTCAAGCCATCCGAACACCCAGTGCAGCCCTGAAGCATCGTTGTCTTTGAGGATTTGAAGAAGGCGGGGGCGCATCTGCGGCGCAAGCCGACCGAGAAGCTGCGTCCAAGCGAGACCTTTGCGCACGAATTCGAACGACATGTTGATGCCGCGACTGATCGCGCGCACTGTTACCTCGTCGGGGGCGAGACGGCCGGGTTCACGAATCCACAGCTCTGGGCCTCCCGATCGGAACCGCTCCGTCGCACGGGTGAAGGCGAGCGCGATGATCGACACAGTCGATTCCGCCAAACCGGTATTCATAAGATGCTCAACGACTTGCCGATCGCGCTCACTGACGTTCACGCCGCAGACATAGTAAGGCAACGCCTCGGTGGGCCGGGAAAAACAAAACTGATCGTAGAGTTGCGTCAAGTTGAAGGAGTAGTCCTTCAAATCCCGGCATTGCAGAATCCAGTCCTCGAAATTCTGCTGGCAGAACATTTTCAAAGGCGGATCGAGCCGCGCATAAGCCGCGTCTTCACTGACTAAGCTGAGAAGCCGTGCGGCGCCTTGCCCAGGATTGACGAAGTACGGTGAGCTAGCCTGCATGAGGAATTCCATCAATGTCTGGTGAAACAGCCGGACGGAATCGCCGTCGACAGTGAGCACGTCACCAATCGCCTCGATCGCTTCACGCGTAGTGTATTGAGCCTCGTCGCCGCGCGCTCGCAGCCAAGGTGATGGGGAAGGCAGCGCGGTAGCGATGACCATTTCGAGAATCTCTCGCAACAACTGCCATTCCGTCTGCTTCGTAGAGAAGCGTCGTTGGAAGATAGCCAGGTAAAGCGTCCCAGTCCACGCGGCAACGACGCGATGGCGCTGCCATCCATGCCGCTGCGGCGCACGGCGATAGCCAATTGCTTGGCGCACAGGGCGTTGCCGTCGGCCTTGGCTGCGATGGTTTCGATCAGTTCGAACTTCGTCCCCGCAGGCGCAACGGCTCCGTCGCTCGATGCAAGGATGCGGTCGATCATCGTCCGAACGTCCTGGCGGTTGCGCCATCCCCCTGATCGAGGCGTACAGAGTCGCGTCACCGAATGCTTCGAGGATGGATCGCTTGTCTCGACTGGTCGCTGCCAATCGCAACCACTCTGGAAACAGGCCGATCGTCTGCGCCAGCAGGACGTCGATCGTCGGCCGGCCCGACGACGCAGCCGCCTCATCAAGCCCGTCGACGAGGAGATACCGCGGAAGCGTTCCGAGCGTTAATGGATCGAGCTTCGAAAGCGGGTCGAGAAACATACGTTCAAAAGCGTCGATCCAGCGGCCTTCGTGAAAGAGCTTCTGCAAGCCGTCGAGGCTGTGCGCAACCGCTGCCTGATAGGCAGGCAGCCTCAGCGCCGTGGCCGCAATCAGGCTTTCGATGAAACGACGCGGATCGGTGCTCTCAGCCCGATCGACCCGGCAAAAGTGCGCTGCCAGAAGCTGGCCTTCCGGATTCGCACTGTACAAGTGCGCCGCAAAAGCACTTTTTCCCCACCCGGGCTCTCCCACAAGAATAATTGCCCTCCCCACATCCTGTGCGCTCAGCCGATCGAACAGCTCATCTGTCAACCATTCACGACCGACAAAGTCGCGCGTTTTGGCTTTTAGGTACAAATCGAAATCGATCGGTTCGAGCTTAACGGTCCGATACGCCGGCACACCGCCTGCCTTGACAGCCTTAATCGTGCGAATCAGCTCTTCCACGGCGCGCTTGTATTGCGCTTCGTTGTCGGCGGCTCCGAGAAAGTCGAGATACTCGAGCCGATAGATGACGAACGGAGGCTCGCACTCCATCAAGAGGATCGGGACGATCGGGGTCGGCGGCGGACTGAAACGCGCAAACGCCAGTTCGTCCAAGCACACCGATTCCGATCGATCGTCGCTCGCGTCGCCGCCGGTCCGAACCGCGTGCGGCGTCAGCACCGCTATCACAACGTCAGCATGCTTCAACGCGTCCTCGAGCTGACCATCCCAGGGCCGAGGCGATTGCAGGTCGGCCTTATCGCGCCAGACGGTGATACCGCCAAGATTCAAGTTTTGGACGAGCTTATCGACGAAGGTGGCAGCGTCTTTGCGGCCGTAGCTGACGAAGACGTTGATCACACAATCATCGCTCACGTGTATTCGACTCCGCTCGACAAGCAATCTGCACGCTGCCGTCGACGGGCTACCGTGCTCAATCAGTGTACCCGACCCCAGTATGCGAGCAATTCTTGGGGGCTCGTTCGAGAGCCGCGATCGCGTGTCCTGGCTCATAATCTCATTGAAGGCGGAGCCGGCGATCGAGTAAGGTGTCGGCCCGAATGGTGCGCTTGCGGTGACCGAGTGGCGGGTGCGCGGGTTGTTTGGCGGGTTGAACGATCGATTCCGTCAGCAACCGAGTAGTTGCGCGCCGACTGACACGAACAGCGTACGGAAACACCCGGCCCAGCCCCTGCCGGGCGGCGCGCGTTTCATCTGCTCGTAATGTTCGTCGAGTTTCTAGACGGCGTCGGCCATCTCAGTGCGCAGCGTCGCTTACAGAGCCCGAACGTAAGCACCTTGTTCATGGAAATAGTCCGCTACTCGCATGTTATTGCGGCTGCTTGTCCAACTTTTCGGCGACGTATTCGTGCGGACCGAGAGTGAACGTCAATCGAGCTATCTTGCCGGTGAACTTGAATGGGCAATCATAGTGATACTCGAGGAGCGCGACGGGGGTTCGTGTGTCCATTCCTACGTCGAACGCCTCGTCTTCGGGAAACGTGACGGGGACGGTGTGCTCCAATGTTTTTGTTGCCGCGACCTTTCCATCGACCATGAGTGTGCCAGTGCCTCCCTTGCCGAAGCCCGGTCCGTCGAACTTGAATTCAAACAGAATCGTATGCTTGCCGGCCTCCAGTTTGGGGCCCTCCCACGCTATGCGTTTTCCAAGCAGGTTGTAGAGAAACACGACTTTTCCCCGGCCGATGTCGAGTTCGCCTTTGCTCAGGAACAATCCATAGCCGCCGAATCGGCCCCCCTGCGTCACAATCATCCCCTCGGCGCCGCCTTTAGGAATGTCGACCACCGCCTCGATGTTGTAAGAGCGCCCAATGATGCTCGGAGCGCATGCCGAGGGGACGCTGAGTTCGCCGCCTGAGTAGGTAAAGCTGGTGCGTCCAGCTGTCGGGCTGGGGCGAGGCGTCAAGAATCGCGCGAGCGTCGAATTATCGAGGGGCAACACATCGTGCTTTTTCGCTTCCTCATAGAAGAGATCTTGCAACTCCTTGAGCTTGTCCGGCATCTGCCCGGCAAGATCGGTCGACTGCGAAAAATCCTTTTCGACGTGGTACAGCTCCCACGTGTAGCCGGTGATCACATCTGGCGACGCCTTGAGACCTAAGTCCCAGGGAGTGCTCGCTGGAGTGGTGCACGCAACCCATCCGTCGTTATAGATGGCTCGGTTTCCGAGCATCTCGAAGTACTGCGTCTTGCGTTGCGACGGCGCGTCGGCATTCGCCGTGTCCCAGGTGTAGGCCATGCTTATGCCGTCCATCGCTCGCTGTTGGATGCCGTTGACCGAGTCCGGTGCGACAACGCCAGTTGCTTCCAGGATCGTGGGTACGATGTCGATCACATGGTGAAATTGCGTGCGCAGGCCGCCCGAGTCCGCAATGTGTCCGGGCCATGACATGCACATGCCCTGCCGGGTGCCTCCGAAGTGCGACGCGACCTGCTTGCACCATTGAAATGGGGTGTCGAAAGCCCAAGCCCATCCTGCGGAGTAGTGTGGATAAGTTTCATCCGATCCCCAAAACTCGTAGAACAAGAACTGGTCCTTCACGGGGACGGTCACGCCGTTGAAGAAGGTGAACTCGTTGGGAGTTCCGTTGAGCGTTCCCTCCGGGCTCGCTCCATTGTCGCCGCTGATGTAAATAATCAGCGTGTCGTCGAGTTGACCCATGTCCTCGACTGCCTGAATAACCCGGCCGATTTCGTGGTCGGTGTATGCCAGGTAAGCTGCAAAGACGTTGGCCTGCTTGATGAAGAGCTTTTTCTCTTCGAAACTCAACGTGTCCCATTCCGGCAACTCCTTGGGCCATGCCGTCAGCTGGGTGTCCTGCGGAATGATACCAAGTCGTTTCTGATTCGCGAAAATAGTTTCACGCAACTTGTTCCAACCCTCGTCGAACAAGTGCATGTCACTGATCTTCTTGATCCATTCCTTCGTCGGATGATGGGGCGCGTGTGTGCCGCCAGGTACGTAATAAACAAAGAACGGTTTGTCGGGCGCAACTTCGTGCAGCCCCTTCATGTGCACGATTGCCTCATTGGCCATCGCTGTGGTTAGATTCCATTCGGACTTTCCTTCGAACGGATAAATGGGAGTCGTATTTCGGTACAAGTTGGGCGTCCACTGGCTCGTGTCGCCGCCGACGAATCCGTAGAAGTATTCGAAGCCCAATCCGTTGGGCCATTGATCGAACGGCCCTACGACGGACGCTTGATAGAAGGGCGTATTGTGGTCCTTGCCGAACCACGATGTCGCGTAGCCGTTCTCCTTGAGAATCTGGCCGACCGTGCCGCACTCCTTGCGGATCACGGAGTCGTAGCCCGGATAGCCCGTCGCCGCCTCGCCCACGACCCCGAAACCCGCCACATGATGATTGCGTCCGGTAATCAGAGCCGCACGTGTTGGCGAACAAAGCGCAGTGGAGTGGAACTGCGTATAGCGCAATCCGTTACGTGCGATGCGATCAAGGGCGGGCGTGGGAATCACACCACCAAACGTGTCTGGTGCGCCGAACCCGCAATCATCGGTCATGATTAAGAGGACGTTGGGCGCACTTTTGGGCGGCACAACGTTTGGCGGCCACCACGGTTTCGAGTCGGACGCCTTCAGGTTGATGACTCCACCAAATTTCGGGTCCGGCGGCGGAAGTTGATTACCGGAAATCGACGTGCTTGCGCCGGGATCACCCAGCCGAGCGGTGCTTGACACAGAATTGGACGGCGGCTGCGTCGCAGATCCTTGTGCGGTCGTCGGTGCCGCGACCTGCAGTTCAGGCTTCTGCATTTGCTTTTCGACTGCTTGGGGCTTCTTCGCCGAAGCCTGTTTGCTCTGGTCAGTGGCCTTCTGCGAACAACCCACAGCACTCGCCGAGGCAGCCAGCAGGAGCAACAACTGTCGGACCGTCGTGTAATACGGTGAAGGGCGCATCATTTTTTCCTCCGTGTGTCGCGGCGAAGGTTGTGATTCTACGTTCAATCACTCGAGGTCCGACAGCGGAGGTGCTAAAACCGATGAGTGTGGGGCACACGACGGACAATTATAAGCGTGTGACACACGCATGTCACAGCCGGATCGCTTGTGTCTGCAGATCAACAACACTCACGAGCCAAGTTACGTTGTCGCGAATCCCATGCGATCCGGTTATCGGCCACAGCGCTGGTCGTTTGTGCGGGCGTTTGGCGGTTGATGGCGCGACGGTGCGACATGGGGGCGACGCGGAGCGGGCCGGGCCGGGGACAGGCCGTGGGATGCGGATGGATAGAACGGAACGGTTGCAAACCCGCACCTAGATACGCAAAAATGCGGGAACGCTATGGAAACGTTCGAACCAGCCTGTGACGCGTCTCACAGAATGTGGAAAATTATGCAACGCTTGTTCATCTTGTTTGTGGTTATGCAAACAGTTCTCAGCATCGACGTAGCGATCGGTGCTCCGGAACCCGACCCAAGTTGGGTGGGCGAGGCGATGTTTCCGCCTTGGCACGTCGATAAAGACGCGCCCGATGGCCTGCCGTACTTCGTCCAGGCCGTGGACGGCGATCTGTTGTTGATCGGGAGCACCAACAAGAAGTGGGTACATCACAGTACCGTCATTCTCGCGGACCGTGCTGCAGCCCACTATACAGCCCTCATCGCGCAAGATCAAAAAGCATGGATGTACCACTACCGCGGATTGGCGCACTTCCACCTTCGCGAATTTGATTCAGCAATTGCGGACCTTGACGAATCGGTTCGAATCGAGCCCAGCGCGGCAGCTTACAACAGTCTTGGCAATGTTCGGGCTCAGCTCAAGGATTTCGACCGTGCGATCGTTGACTACGATAAGGCGATCGAGCTCAATTCAAAAGAGGCAACCTTTTTTGTGAACCGTGCGGATGCCAAGCGGTTCAAAGGAGACTGCGACGCCGCGATCGAGGATTGTACGATGGCGATCCGTATTGCTCCGACCAATTCACGTGGTTACGCGAATCGAGGGTTGGCGCATTCCGACAAGCGAGATTTCAACCAAGCTATTGCTGATTTCGACGAAGCACTGCGATGCGATCCGAACTGCTACATATCGCATGAAGCTCGTGGCTTTGTTCGGGAAAAGACGAAGCAATATGAGAAGGCTATCGAGGACTATGAGGCGGTGATCCGCCTGAGACCAACACATTTCTGGGCATACAGTAAGCTGGCAGCGCTTCTGGCAACATGTCCGGAACAGCAGTATCGCGACCATCAGCGCACGATCGAACTCGCAGATCGGGGTTGCGAATTGACGCGATGGCAGAATCAGTTCGCGCTTACTGTGCTGGCCGGTGCGCATGCGGAGGCCGGAAACTATGAGGCAGGCTTCCAGTACATGACGCAAGCAGCCGAGTTGGCCCCAGGCAATGCGAACTTCCTTGGAGCGGTCGAGACCTGGTTCGCCGAGATGCGAAAACGGATGACGGCCCGCTTCCCACCTAACGAATAAGCCCCGTTGCCCGCTGGAAGTCAGCAGGGTTCATAGCCAGCCTAACGATCGTCCGGCGCGACGACAACATTCGACCGCCGCCTGCGCGACTCGCTCATCTTCTTTCGTGACGCGGCGCTATGCTTCATTCCGGTCCTCGCTTTCACCATTGCCTCAATGACGTGAGCCGGCCTCGACTTCCCGCGCTTGGCCGCTGCGATCTTGGCACGTCGCTCGGGATCCCGGGCCTTCGATACCGCGTTGCGTCGCGCCTTCTCCGCCCACGGCTCTTGTGCGAGTTCTAACCGCAACTCGTGCGTTCCTTCGTTCGACAGAGCGACGTCTAGCTCACGCCGCCACAGCCACAGCGTGTCGCTGCCAACGCCGAACCAGTACATGACGGCAATACGTGATTCGCGCTTCACAGTACGTACTAGGTCGCCACAGAGAATCAGATTCGGCCGGCGGGTTCCTTTTTGGCCGATGGGCCAGGGAATGCGTCCGTCGCTCATGCGAACCACTCGCACGTCTCCGCGGTACTCATCGCAGACGACACGGCCGACACGATAACGCGGCGCACGATAGGGACCAAAGCGAAGTTTGAAGCGCTGCTCGTCTCGCATCGCTCGACTAGAATCACGATATGAACCGATTGCAAGCCGTCGTGACGCTCGTGTCGATCGCCGCGAAGGTCGTCGCACTAGGTTTGCTGCTCATAGAGTGGCAGCCCGAGGCGTTCAAGGCTGACGACGCGCCGGTGGTTCACGAGGTGCTGCCGTTTTGACTACGACCGGGGGAACGGGACCGTTAGCTGTTGATGCGTCGCTGTGGCAGACAGCATGCAACCGGTTCAGGCTCTTCGCGTTATCCTTGCGCAACTGTGTCGTTCGACTGATATTCAAGGAGGAGAGCAATGACTCATGCGATCGTCATTCCCTTTGGCCTGTTTCTTATCGCTCTGCGACTCGATGGACCATTGCCACTACAAGGTGATCTGCCAAACACGAAAACGTTCAGGGCTCTTGTTGATGGACTTTCAAAGAGTGAGTCTCCCGTAGTTGCCCTAGACGGCTACTGTCCCGTGGTTCTCAAGGACAAAAAACAGTGGCAGGCCGGCGATGTGAGATTCACTGCCGTTCACCGCGGTCGCATGTTCTACTTTGCATCCGAGCTGGAACAAGCAAGGTTTCTGGGCGCACCGGATAGTTACTCCCCCGTGCTGTCGGGTGCCGACCCTTATCTGCTCCTTGAGCATCGGAACGTCGTGTTCGGAAAGAGGGAGCACGGTGTTTTTTACAACGGTCGCATTGTGTTGTTTGCATCGGAAGAATCGCTTGCCGCTTTTTCCAAGGAACCTCAGTCGTACGCACGACGACTGAAGCTAGTCGCGCCCGACATTCGACTTGAGTAATAGCATCCACTTGCGGATATCAATGGACAGTGTCTGCATCGCGCGCGGCGTTACGCCACGCTTCGGCCTGCGTCGACGCGCGACTGACAATTCTTGCTTGTCGCGATGCGCGTACACCTGCCAGATTAGCCGGCCATTGTGTTGGAACGCCATGTCGTCGGCACTCCAGCCGGACGAGTGGAGTTGTGCCGCTGCCGCGTCGACGGTTAGAGCGGTTTCACGCAACATGGGTCTTCGTTCCGCGGGCTGTTGACGAGCGTGCTGACCGGAACGGCAATCATCTCGTCTTGCGGATACGGCTTCAACAGCGCGAGCAGTGGCTCTTTGCCCTTGAATTCGGGATCGAGCCACACATCGTACGCGTCGCTCGGCAAGATCGTCGCTCCAAGGTTGGCACGCATAACGCTGACTGCTCCGCGGCTTAGGCTCGTTGTCTTCGACAGCGAGGACTGATGTGTCGAGCCGACCCACAAAAGACCAGCAACGGTCTGCTCCGAGGGCGGCGAATCGCAAGAATTCAGGCGATTCTTTTAGTCCCGTTGGGGGGCAGCTATAATCGCCAGGTCGGGGCTCATCGCTTGCCGGATCGCCGTCCATGGCCGTCGCTCTCGAAACCGTCGTCAAGCAACTTGAAGACAGCGGCATCGTTGCTAAAGGCAAGCTCGAAAATTTCGTTCCTCCGAAGGCGCAACCAACCAGCGTTGAAGCCCTCGTCTCGGAGTTGGTCAAGCAGAACCATTTGACCAAATTTCAGGCCCAGCAAGTTGCGGCTGGCAAAGCCAAGGCGCTGATGCTCGGCAACTACACGATCCTCGACAAGATCGGCGCTGGTGGCATGGGCCAGGTGTTCAAAGCCGAGCATCGCCGGATGCACCGCATCGTGGCGATCAAGATGCTGCCGAACGCCATGACAAAGGATGCAGCGGCACTCGCCCGATTTGAACGGGAGGTCACGGCAGCGGCGAAGCTAAATCATACGAACATCGTGACCGCCCACGACGCCGATCAGGCTAACGGCGTCCACTTCCTCGTCATGGAATACGTCGAAGGGAGCGATCTTTCGGCACTCGTCAAGAAGAATGGACCGTTCTCTGTCGCCAAGTCGATCAGCTACGTGCTTCAAACGGCTCATGGTTTGGAGTTCGCTCACAAGAAGGGTGTCGTGCATCGAGACATTAAGCCCGCCAACCTGCTTCTCGACAACGAGGGAACTGTGAAGATTCTCGACATGGGATTGGCTCGCATTGATTCGCCCGGTGAAACTCAAGCCGAACTCACTGGCACCGGAGCCGTGATGGGCACGGTCGATTACATGAGTCCTGAGCAGGCGTTCAACACGAAGCACGCCGACGCTCGGGCTGACATTTATAGCCTTGGTTGCTCGCTGTATTACCTGATCGCAGGCAAGGCGATCTACAGCGGTGAAACGGTAGTCGAGAAGATCTTCGCTCATGCTCAAAAGCCAATCCCTTCGTTACGGGAGACGCAGGCGGACGTGCCCGAACAACTCGAAACCATCTTCAACACGATGGTCGCCAAGAAGATCGAGGATCGTTACCAGACGATGAGCGAAGTCGTGGCCGATCTTGAGAAGTGTAACTCGGCGATTGTCGGTCAGGGGGCTTCGACGGCAACCGGAATCTGGCAGTCGTCGGCGACCGCTACATCGTCAGAACTCTCGATTGCGCCGGGCAATCAAAAACTCAAATCCATTGGCAACTCCGAATTCTTGGTTCAGGCAACGGAAGCCAAGCCAAAGCGGTCGAAGAAAGCCGCCCAGTCTTCGAGCGAAGGTGGCTCGAAGAACAAGAAGCCGCTGTTGATTGGTGCAGGGGCAGCCGGGTTCCTGGCATTGCTGCTGGGCGTAATCGTTGTCATTAAGAACGACAAGGGCGAACCAGTTGCCGAGGTAAAAGTGCCTGAGGGCGGAACAACCGAGGTAAACGTGCCTGCTGGTGGTTCAGTTCAAATCAAGCCAGACGACAAATCAAAGATGATGCCTGCCGTAGCCCCGCTAGCGCCAACCACGGCCTCTACCACCCAGCCGAGCAAGCGCTGGAACACTCCCGCCTTCCAGCAATGGATGAAGGACGTGCAAGCCCTGCCCGCCGAGAAGCAGGTCGATGCCGTCAGCAAAAAGCTGATGGAATTGAATCCGGGGTTCGACGGACAGGTCAAGCCTAAAATTGAGAAGGGAGTGGTCACAGGCCTACTGTTCTCTCCGCATAACGTAACGGAGATCTCACCTTTGCGAGCCTTGGCCGGATTGCAAGTTCTTCAGTGCAGTGGCAGCGCCAAAGACACTACGAAGTTGTTTGATCTGTCGCCATTGCAGGGGATGAGTTTGTCGAGCTTGGAATGCGGCTATTCGCAAGTGTCAGACCTCTTGCCCTTGCGAGGGATGCCCCTGGTGTTGTTAAGCATTTCCAGCACGAAAGTATCCGACCTGTCGCCCTTGCAGGGGATGAGACTGACAAACTTGCATTGCCAGGGAACGCAAGTGACCGACCCGTCGCCCCTTGAGAGTTGCAAGAGCTTAAAAAGACTGTATCTCGCCCGCACCAAAGTCACGCCCGCCTCCTTCGCCGCCCTGCAAAAGGCCCTTCCCAACTGCAAGATCGAATGGGACGGGGCAACAAACGCAGTTATGGCTCAGCCCGATCAGCCATGGAACAAGCCCGCCTTCCAGCAATGGGTCAAAGCCACACAAGCCTTGCCCGCCGAGCAGCAGATCGAAGCCGTCAGCAAGAAGCTGATGGAGTTGAATCCGGGGTTTGATGGGAAGGTGACGCCGAAGATTAACAAAGGTGCCGTCAAGGAATTGGAGTTATTTGCTGACAACATCCGCGATATCTCGCCCGTCCGAGCGTTGGGTGAACTGAACGTTCTGAATTGCATCGGCAGCGAACGGGGTAGAGGTCTTTTGTCCGATCTAAGACCACTCACCGGAGCAAAGCTGACCATCCTGGGTATTGCCAGTACGCAAGTGAGCGATTTGTCACCGCTGGTCGGTATGAGGCTGAAAAGATTGAATTGCAGCGTCACAAAGGTTTCCAACCTTATGCCTCTACAAGGTATGGAGCTAATCACCCTAGGCTTGTACGCCACGCCGGTAGAAGACCTGACGCCGCTGACGGGCATGAAAACGCTAATCGACTTGCACTTGCTAGCCACCAAAGTCACCCCTGCCCAAGTCGCCGCCCTGCAAAAAGCCCTGCCTAACTGCAAGATCGAGTGGGAGGATCCGGCTAAGCCGAAGACGCCTGAGCCTGCCGCTTCCGGTACGAAGTAAACTGCTACGATATGGCCGTCGCCCTCGAAACTGTCGTCAGCAGCTTGAAGATAGCGGCATCGTCGCTGCCGGGAGGCTCGAAAACTTCGTGCCTCCCAAGGCTCATCCGACAAGCGTCGAAGAACTCGTCTCGGAGTTGGTCAAGCAGAACCACCTGACCAGGTTCCAGGCGCAGCAAGTTGCGGCGGGCAAAGTCAAAGCCCTGATCCTTGGAGCTTACACGCTGCTCGACAAGATCGGTGCTGGCGGCATGGGCCAAGTCTTCAAGGCCCAGCATCGCAAGATGAAACGGCTCGTGGCCATCAAGATGCTGCCGTCTGCGATGATGAAGGATGCGGCAACAGCGGCCCACGTTGACCGGCTCTGTTTTCCTGTACCTGTCGCTATGAAGGTGTCGTCTGGGTAAAGCCGCAGAGTGCTGCTGGAGCGCAGGCTGATGCGCAGCCGAAGCCGGGGGAAGCAGCAAAGTGAGCCGCGAACTCCACCGGGATCACGCAGTGCCAGAATCGGGGAGGAAGTCGAAGTCGATGGAAAGTACCGGAATCGATGATCTGTTTTCCTAGGATTTACGCACGCCAGAAAAAGCGGAACGGAAATAGATTGACAATGCCTCATTGCGTTCGTGTAATGGCGCAACTACACCAAAAGAGGGGCGGGGTCAGGCGCCGTGGGCACGGCTGACGTCTTGAATGATTCAAAGACGAAGGGGTTGCTCATCGTGCGTCATTGTGTCGCGGCGATTGCGATTCTCATCGGTTTTCACGCTGGCACGCTACCGAGCAGCGCTGAGACGACGACGATCAGTAGTTCGATAACCTACGACGGCACGGTTCAATCGTATTCGCAACCGTCCGGCTCATTGGTTATCGACGGCAGCAGTTCGCCAGTGCTGACGCTCATCAACAGCGCTACGACCAGCGGCATCACGGGCCTGTACATTGGCAGCATCCCCGGTAACGCCGGTGAGCTGTTCGTCCTCAGTGGCAGCACACTCACGACGAACGACGACTCTCATTTAGGTTTCAACACTGGTTCTACCGGCAGCGCCGCGATCAGCGGAACTGGGTCGCAATGGAATCTCGGAATCGGAAACCTGTTCGTCGGCAGCTCCGGTAACGGGACGCTCACGATTAGTAATGGCGGCACCGTCAACAGCGGCTATGGATTTGTCGGTTACGAAGCTGGCTCAACTGGCGGCGTTGCCGGCAGCGGCTCGCGACGGGATCTGGGAAGCGGTTACTTATACCTCGGCGAAATCGCCGATAACGGAGTTCTCGCCATCAGCAGTGGCGGCACCCCTACGCGAGAGCAAGGCGTGCTCACAATCAGCAGCAACACTCCGCATAACGGTGGAACGTTCTCGATTTCGCCGGGGACGCTGCACTTCAATGAAGCCGGGACCAGCTCCGCGACGCTTACGCTGACCGACAGCGGCACAACCAGCGGCATTCGAAGTCTCTACGTCGACTACATCGCCGTCCAGACCGGTAGCTTTTCGGTTCTTGATGGCAGCACATTCACCAGCGGCAATGCCATTTTTGGTAACGCTGCGGGCATGGCTGGTCTGCCACGATCATCGGCACCGGCTCCAACTGGAATTAGGCGGTGAGTTTCTAGGCAGACTCGTTGCAGTTTATGCCAACACATTTCGGGGAGTCATTTCCGTGTACTCGCGGCTTCAGAAGATGCTCTTGCGATGCTTTATCGTAGTGACAATTGAATGTTTTTCACTTTATGCGCTCGCGCCTTGCACCTTTGCACAGAACACAATCAGCAACTCGCAAACGGTATATCCTTATGGCACTGTGGACGGCGAGACGCTGACTATCCTAAACTCGGTCGTAACTGTGTCCGGATCATTAACTGTCGGAAAAAACAATTCTGGCGGATTATTCGTGAACACCGCCAGCGTGTTGTCTATTAGCGGACCGCTAATCATTGGACAAAACGCCGTTGGCACGCTGGCAATTTCAGATGGCTCCATGGTATTCAGTAATACTACTCAGCTTGGTGACGGTAACACCAACAGCGGAGCTATTGGTAATGCTTTTGGGTCGTCAGGCAGCGCAGCAACTGTTACCGGCGCAGGCTCGACTTGGATCAACAATGGCGAGCTTTACGTCGGCGGTTTTGGGGACGGCTCACTATTAATATCCAACGGCGGTCTCGTCTCCAATACCAATGGCTATATCAGTGCTACTTCCATTGGTGTGAATGGGACGGTGACGGTCACAGGCAATGAGTCGACATGGGTTAATACCGGTTTCCTTAGTGTAGGCCCCGTCGGCAACGGCTCGCTGTTGATATCCGACGGAGGCACCGTCTACGCGACTGACGATAGCTCAATCGGTTATGAGTTGGGGGGCCAAGGAACAGTTACGATCACAGGTAATAACTCGATTTTGGAGATCATTGCCGGACAATTGGTAATTGGCGCAGAGGGGAACGGTTCGGTGTTCATCTCTAACGGTGGCCAATTAAGCAATTCCAACGCGGCAATCGGCAGCAGTTCCGGAGGCGTCGGAACGGTCACCGTGACAGGAGCGAATACCGCTTGGAATAATCCCGGTAGTTTGGGCATTGGCCTGGCGGGCAGTGGTTCGTTGATGATCGCTGCCGGTGGGCAGGTCCTTGATGGCATGGCCGGCATCGGCAGCTACTCTGGTGGTATCGGGACGGTCACTGTCGACGGGCAGAATTCCGCTTGGACCAACACCTATGTTTTGGGCATCGGTTTAGCCGGCAGCGGTTCGTTGATGATTTCTTCGGGAGGGTTAGTTACCAGCGGTAACGCCGCCATCGGCAGCTACTCTGGCGGGTTCGGAACGGTCACCGTCGACGGGCAGAGCTCCATTTGGAACAACACTGGGAGTATCGGGCTGGGAATCGGTGTTGCTGGTAATGGTTCACTGATGATTTCTTCTGGGGGCTTGGTCACCAACAGCAATGCCGCCATCGGGAGTCTTTCTGGTGGCATGGGCACAGTGATCGTAACGGGCGCTGGTTCGACATGGACGACCAGCGGAGCGCTATATGTTGGCTACTCTGGAAGCGGAAATGTGGCGGTGAGTCAGTCCGGCGCTATTTACAGTAATTCTGCCTATATCGGCCAAGGCAGCGGCAGTATCGGTAGCATGGTCAACCTCAACCAGGGAACATGGACCAACAGTGGGAGCATTTCGGTTGGAGTAGGCGACACATCCAGTTTGGTACTCCAATCGTCAGTACTCGATACCGGCGGGCTTGGCATTTACCCGTATGGCAGTTTCAACATGCAATTCAATTCGACGATGTACGTCGAATCGTTGGTTAGCTATGGAATATTCTCTATACATGATTCGAGCATCAACCTTTTTGGAGAGTTTACAAGCACAATTACCTCGCTATTCGGCACCGGCACAATTGCTTTGCCTAACGAGGGAACAACGCTGTCGGTCGGCGGCGGCGCATTTATAGGTACGATCAGCGGTTTAGGTGGTGTCACATTTAATGGGAGTTATGCGAATACTGTTCTGGAAGGCGACCTTAGCTATACCGGTTCGACATTCGTGACCGGCAGCGGAACCATTGTCGATATCGTCGCAGGTGCCATGGATAGTGCCAACATCAGCGTGGATAGCGGTGCGGCACTGTTGTTCAGTGAGGCAAACATCCTGGTCAATACCGCGAGTCTGAACGTGGGCGGAACCGTTACATTTTCAGGGCCACAAACACTGGCAAGTTTGAATGGCGGCGGCCTGATCGCGCTGGGCGGTGACTTGACCGTGATCGGTGGCGGTAGTTATGCGGGTGTAATTGATGGGTCGGGCGCCTTGATCATAAACGGCATCGGTGCGACGTTGACGCTTTCCGGCAACGGTTCTGGCAATTACGACGGAGGCACGAACCTAATAGCGGGCACGTTGGCATTGACAAATGCTAACATAATCAACACTACAACCAGCTTGGGTAGTAGTAACGGTACGATTAGTTTCCGGGGTGGTGTGCTGGCCGACTACGCTGCCAGCTTCACACTGACCAATCCACTCAATGTGACCACGAGCTTAGGCGGCATCTACATCGCCAGTGGCCTGACATTGACCGAAACCGGCACGATCGGTGGCAATGCCCAGTTGACGAAACTGGGGGACGGTACTTTGGTGCTGACCGGTGCTAACACTTCCACTGCAAACACGGTGGTCAGCAGCGGCACACTTAGCGCAGGTGACGGCAGCGGCCTGGGACAGACGGTAACGGTTAGCACCGGCGCTACTTTAGCTCTCAGCACATTCAACGGCACGAACATGGTTGCCATCAGCGGTGTCGGCAGCGGCGCGGGCGCCTTGGTGTTTGGCGGCAGCAGCAGTTTCGGCGGCACGATCGTGGTCAGCACCGGCTCCGGCATGGTCGGCCTCGCCACCGGTAGCAACACGATCTTCACCGGCTCGCTGGTTAAGGATGGCACGACCTTGGAGTTTCTCGGACAAGGGGGTGCCGTCGTGACGATCGCCGGTGCGATCACCGGCAGTCTGCCGAATTCCGACGTGAACTTCGGTAGCAGCACGAACTCGTCGGCGACTCTCTACGTGCTCAGCTCCCCGGCCAGCTACAATGGGTCGACTTACATCACCAACGGCAGCATGCTGCGATTAAGCGGCAATGACTTGCTTCCCACCACGCCGGCAAGTGACCTCACGCTTACCACCTCGTTGTCGACGGCCACAGCGACTTTCGATCTGGCGGGCTACAAGGCCACGATTCGCAGCCTGAATAGCGACGGCTCCAGCGCCCTGGTGACCAACTCGGCTAGCGGGGCCAGCACTCTGACCATTTCGTTGACCTCGACGACCAACGGCAACACCGGCGTGGCCACCTACTTTGGCAACATCGGCGGTGGCGGCCCCATCAACCTGCTGATCAACGGCACCAGCAGTACTAGCCAGGCGCTCGTGGGCGACACCAACCTGGGGAGCGGCAACCTAACGGTCAGCGGTGGCACGCTGCTCGTAAACGGCTCCGGTCAATTAACCACCAGCAGCCTGGTGTCGATCGGCAGCGGCGGTACGTTGTCGCTGGACAACAGCGGCTCGATCCAGGCCGGTTCGTTCGACCGCTCAGCAACCGGCAGTGCATTTAGCTTCAACGGCGGCACGCTGACCGTTAGCGGCGGCACCTACACGCAAGCGGATAGTGCACTCACTATCAGCGGCGTAAACGGTCCAACCTTCGTGCTCACAGGCGGGGCTACAACCAACGGTGTGCAAAGTCTCGATGTCGGCGCTGCTTCAGGGCAATCCGGCAATCTTTCGATCCTTGGCGGCAGCATGTTCAGGATGGGCGGCGGCTCCGTCCTCGGCGACGCTGCTGGGTCGACCGGTTCTGCCACGATTACCGGCGCCGACTCAACCTGGAATCTAAACTTTCTGACCGTCGGCGGCGACGGTATCGGCACACTCGCCGTCAGCAACGGTGGCACGGTCATCAGCTCAGTCGGATACGTTGGGGGTTCTGCGACCGGTTCGGCGATGATCACCGGCACCGGCTCGAACTGGAGTTTAGCAGATGCAATGGTCGGCTATGCCGGGGCTGGCACGCTCACCGTCAGCGACGGCGGGAGGGTCTCTAGCGAACGCTCCTCCGTCGGCGTCCAACTGGGTTCGACCGGTTCTGCCACGATCACGGGCACCGCTTCAAACTGGAGTTTAGGCAGTGGACAATTGATCGTCGGCGACCTCGGTAACGGCACACTTACCGTGAGCGGTGGCGGCACGGTAACTAGCGGAACTGCCGACCTCGGCAGCTCCAGTGGTTCGACAGGCAGCGTAACCATTAGCGGCGCGGGCAGTACCTGGACCAACAGCGGCAATTTCTACGCTGGTGGCTATGAGATCAGCAGCGGCGGCAGCGGTCTCGTCACGGTCAATAGCAGTGGTTCGCTCAACGTCGGCGGCACGCTCAAGATTTGGAACCAGGGGACGCTTAGCCTCGACACCGGCGGCGCGATCACCGCCCAATCGTTCGACCGCTCAGCAACGGGCAGTACGGTCAACTTCAACGGCGGAACGCTCACCGTAAGTGGCGGCACGTATACGCAAGCCAACGGCACCGATTCAGTGGCGAATATTCTCTGGATCGACGGGGCGAACAACCCCAACTTCGTGCTTGCATCCGGCACCGTGACCAACGGCGTCGAGGCAACGATTGTCGGCTATACAAACTCCGGCGCGCTTTGGATCACGGGCGGGAGTACCCTAACCGAGCCGTCGAGCTACGCGCTCCTCGGCCAAGAAGGGAGCACTTATATCAGCAGCGGCATGGCCTTTCTTGGCCTTACTGCCGATTCGACCGGCGCGGCGACCGTGAGTGGCGCGGGGTCGGCTTGGAATCTCGGCAACGGAGAAATCGACATCGGCGAGAACGGAACCGGCGCGTTGAACATCCTGGCAGGTGGCTCGGTGACCGACTTGTACGGCATCATTGGATACAACAACGGCTCCGTAGGCGCTGTGACCATCAGCGGCAGCCTCGCCACATGGAACACAGGCGTTCTTGACGTCGGGTTCTACGGCACTGGCTCATTGCAGATTCTAGACGGCGGCACCGTAACGAGCAGTTATGGGGTCGGCCGCATCGGCGACCTTGGTTCGGCTGGTGCAGCCACGGTCAGCGGTATCGGCTCCACTTGGAACTTCGCCGAATTGTATGTTGGCATCGGCGGTACCGGTTCTTTAAGCATTCTGAATGGTGGCAGGGTGACGAGTGGCTACGACGCCCTAGGATATGGGTCAAACGCCGTGGCAACGGTCAGCGGCGCCGGGTCAACCTGGGACCTTTCCGGTGGCGAGCTTTTGGTTGGCGGGTTCAGCAGCGCCGGCTCATTAAACGTTCTTGCCGGCGGCACGGTGATCAGTGGCAATAGTTCGCTCGGATATAACTTCGATTCGACCGGGATGGTTACGATCAGTGGCGCCGGCAGTGGCTGGAGCAATAGTGGTAATCTGTATGTCGGCGGCTCCAATACTAGCAGCGCCGGCAGTGGCGTCGTCGCCGTCAATAGCAGCGGCTCCTTGTATGTCGGCGGCACACTCAAGCTGTGGGACCAAGGCACTCTGTCGCTCGACAGCGGCGGCTCGATCACTGCCACGAACTTCGACGCTTCGCTTGGTACCTTTGCCTTCAACGGCGGCACGCTCACCGTCAGTGGCGGCACCTACACGCAAACTGCCGGCGCGCTCACCATCAGTGGCACCAACAATCCAACGTTCGTGCTCGCAGGCGGCACCACAACCAGTGGTGTGCAAGCCATTTTTCTCGGAGCGGCGAGCGGACAATCCGGCAACCTTTCGATCCTCGGAGGTAGCACGCTTACGAGCGGTGAGTCCGTTCTTGGCAACACTGTTGGGTCCACCGGTTCTGCCACGATCACCGGAACTGGCTCAAACTGGAATTTACCCGGGGGAGTTCTTACAGTCGGCGAGAGCGGCAGCGGCACGCTCACCATCAGCAACGGCGGGACGGTTTCAAGCGACTACGGCTTTGTCGGCATTTCTGCGGGGGCGGCCGGTATTGTCACAATCACCGGCACTGGCTCAAACTGGACGCTGACGGAGGGTGATGTAGACCTTGCCGGTCTTGGCAAAGCCTCGCTCACCATTAGCAACGGCGGCGTGTTGTCGATGAACAACCCCTCCGAAGCGCTCTATTTGTCAAACGGTGGCACCTTGGCGCTCGATGCACCAGGCTCCGTGACTGTCGGCAATCTTGCGGCTGCGGGCGGCACGTTATCGTTTGCGTTCGGTGCTTCGACAACGAGCGACGTAATCAGCGTCATGGGTAACTCAATCAGCTTCAGCTCCGGAACTCACGTGGACGTGGTCAGTCTGTCGGGTTTCCAGGCGGGTACGTACGAATTGGCGCATTACGCAGCCGGAGCGACCGTTGACGGATTCTCAAACCTTTCGATCGGCAGCGCGCCGGCGGGTTTCTCGTATTCGTTTTTCAACGACACCGCCAATCACAACCTTGACCTGGTCGTTGGGACCTCCGGCGGCATTCAATGGGTGGGATCGGCGACTTCGCAAGCCGGCACGCCGGGCGTTTGGGACATCAATACGTCGAACAACTGGCTCAGCGGTGGCTCCTCGGTGCTGTATGCTGAAAGCTCGGCGGTGACTTTCGGCGATGCGGCTAGTACGGCGAACGTGACGATCTCGGGCACGGTGAACCCCGAGTCGGTCCTCTTCAACAGTACGGCGCTGGCCTACACGCTTGTCGGTGGCACGATCTCAGGAAACACGTCGCTTGTGGACAGCAGTTCGCAGTTGGTGACGCTGGCCAACAACAACACCTATACCGGCTCGACGACGATCGACCCCGGCGCCACGTTGCAAATCGGCACCGCGACACAAGCCGGCTCAATGAACGGAACGAGCCTCATCACCAACGCGGGCACGTTCAACCTCGTAAATGGTTCGGTCACCGCGCAATCGTTTGATACATCGGCCGGTACGTTTAACTTCAACGATGGCACCCTGACGATCAGCAGCGGCGCCTATACGCAAGCCCCCGGAGGCCTGACGATTGACGGCATCACGTCAATGGCGTCTCCCTTGTTGGTTCTGGCTGTGGGTGCTACGACCAGCGGCATCCAAGGCAACGGCGCTGGCGCAACGGATCTGGTCGTAGGCAACCTGCATAATGCCTCGATTCTTGTCACTGGTGGCAGCGTATTGACCAATGCTGATTATGCGTACCTTGGCTTTGATGCGGGCGCAATCGGCACAGTCACCGTCACCGGCACAGGCTCCGCCTGGAACGGTGGGTCGATCGCTGTTGGAGGCAGTGGCGTGGGAACTCTGCAAGTGCTGGCCGGCGGCATGGTCCACACTTCTGACTTTCAATCGTTCATCGGAAACTTTTCCGGCTCCGAGGGAGCGGTCACGATTTCCGGCGCCGGAAGCGCATGGAGCGCGGCCGACAATCTGGCGGTGGGGAACGACGGAACCGGTACGCTGTGGTTGGGTGCCGGCGGAACACTGACAACCAGCGACGGCTTTGTCGTGGCCGGCCAAGCTGACGGCGTGGGCACCGTCACAATCAGCGGCACAAGTTCGGCTTTATTTAACACGGGTGGCGAATTCCGGATCGGCGATTCCGGAACTGGAAGCCTTGTCATCCAAAACGGCGGAACTGTCGTGAGTACAAGTAGTTTCCAGAATGTCATCGGTGACGTGGCAGGCAGCACCGGCACCGTCGTCGTCGCCGGCGCCGGTTCGAGCATGACGGTGAGTGCGCTCGTCATCGGAGCCGCGGGCAGCGGCAGCTTGAGTATTCTTGCCGGCGGCATGGTGAGCAATGGCAATGCCTCGGTCGGCAACCTGAGCGGGTCTAGCGGCGCGGTGGTCGTCAGTGGTACTGGCTCCACATGGCTGAGCTCGGGCAACGTTGCGATAAATAACGGATCGGTGACCATTGGCTCCGGAGCGAGCATGACCGCTCCGAGCGTGAGTCTCGACGTTGCAGGCAGCATGCTCGTGAACAACGGTGTCGTACATGCGGCAATCGAGGTAAGCGGCGGCGGCATGGTAAAAGGGTCAGGTTCATTCGATTCGGTCGTCGTCAACACCGGCGGCAGCGTCTCGCCGGGCAATAGTCCCGGCACGATGACCGATACGAGCACGACGTGGGGCACCGGCGGAACGTACGTCTGGCAGATCAACGATCTGTCGTCTGAACAGGCCGCCGGACACAGCGGGACGGCTGGCGGCGATCCGGGTTGGGATCTGTGGAGAACCGGTTCGCTCACAGTCGCGCCAGGATTCGTTATCGAGTTGCATTCGATCACGGTCGGCAACGCCGATGCTGCCTTGGCCGACTTCAACGCGGCGCAGCATTACCAATGGGAGATCGCCACGAGCAACAGCGACTTCACCAGTGATGTGACGAGCGCTTTGAACGCGAGCCTAAACGCCAGCTCCATTGCCGTGAGTAATGGAGTCCCCACCGGCTTCTTCGATGTATTCGCCAGCATCGACATGAACCAGTTGTGGCTAGAGTACACACCGGTGCCCGAGCCAGGGACGCTGCTGTTGGCTTGCTGCGCGACGGCGGGCTTCGCATGGCGTCAACGCCGTCGAAGCGTGGCGCGTTAGCAACGACGTATTTCAGGGTAACGCAGAATGTTCTGGTCGTTGCGCCGATTCTTGAGCCGCATCACACGCCCGATGCGTTATCGCATTCGGTGGTTACCCGAATACGCAGCCGACGCGCGCTGGTACATGCGATCGCATTTGGCGAGGCTTCATCCACGGCAGTTCGTATCCGTTTTGGCTTACTATGTCGCGACGGTAGTGTTCGGCCATCGGCGCAGGCAGTTCGTCCTTACTTCGATGGCCATTTTCCTCATCGGCTGCTGCACCGTCGGACTCGGCTGTGGCGCCGTTGCCGTGCGCGATCGCTTGGTCGAACATTATGTGAGTCAAGCTACGGTCGCTACCAGCGGCGGTGACCATCGCCTCGCGCTCGACTTCTGGCAGTGGATCGTCTGGCTCGACGGTTCGCGAAGCGATCATCGTTTGCGACTGGTCGAAGCTTATGACCGCGCAGGAGTGATCGCACAGGGCGACGCGCTTCTGGCGGAGCTTGCGCCGGACGATCGCCACGGCTATCCACCCGCTTATGCCCTCATGATTCGTCGCGACGCCCGGTCCGATGACTTGTCGCCCGAACGGCTGGGGAATATGCTCCGCGAACTCGACTGGCTGTCGAAATATGAGCTCGATCCGCGAGAGCTCGACGAATTGCGCATCGCGTGCCTGTTGCGCATGGGACGATTGTCAGATGCGCGGGAATTGCTCGACCGGCCGTCGCGCATCGGACCTTCGATTCGTATGTCGGCGGCGCGCACTTTTGCATCGCTCGACATGCGCAAGGCGGCGCTAACGCAAGCGGGGTTTGCGCGTCAAGATCTCATCAAGCGCCTCGCCGAGTACGAGACCGTTGCCGACCGGCTTCTCTTGGCAGAGGCGGAAGGGATCATGGGCAACCTGCGCGGCGTTGAAGAGAATCTCAGGACCGGGGCGACGCTCTATCCGCAAGGTGCGTTCACAGTCGAATTGGCACGATTTTATCTGCAAATGAGCACTAACGGGGCGCTGACATCAGAACAAAAGAACGCGATGCTCGTGGGTGGCCTCCGTCTCATGGCTCGCGTGCCGGCCGACACTCCCGAGCGGTCGGTGGTGTTGTGGCGGTTGTATCTTGCGCGGCGACACGGATCGCGCCAGCAATGAGTTGGCCGCGGCCGTTGAGCGTGATCCGAGCCGCCGACTCGACTTGCGCGCTTCGCGGCGACCCGAGGAGGCCTCGCGACTGGACAGGCACTCGCGACCGTCGTGGCCAACGAATGCCGCGTCGCGATCGCGACTTCGCCATATCGACGTAGTGCGCGCCTGTTGCTGGCCGAGGCCTCAGTGTTTCTCCGCGACTATGAAACAGCGACTACGACGCTCAGCCAGGCATGGCAGGAGGTGCCGGACCCCGAGTACGCCGTGGCCCTGTCGAGGTCGTATCTCTCCTGGTGGGACGCGAAGATGCGCGAGTCGCAACGCATGTCCGCAGACGACGTAACCTTGCTTGAACACGCCGTGCGATATTGTCCGGCAAGCATCGAGCTGGCGAATCGTCTTCGCAAAGCACGCGAGCTTATCGCTGCCTCGGACATGAAGGCCTTTGAACGCGTTCAGGCAATCGTGCGGACGAACTACGCCGCGACGGCCGACTCTAAGCTTTGACGGCGGTCGGCCAACTCGTTGCGACTCACGCATCTGTGCCACGATTCTGTTTTTTGCACGCGTCCATCAACTCGACATTAACGCAACCCTGTCTGTCTCCGAGGCGTAGCAGCTCAGCACATGTCCAAGATTAGTACTTCGCGCACCGGCGAGTCATCGTTTCCTGGAGTAATCGCGCCGGGTTGTTTGTACACGGCCGACGAAGCGCAAGCTCGCTTACGCCTCCGCGCGCACGCCTGGCGCCAAATGCGTCGAAAGGGTCTGCCAGTGCTTTACGTTGGGAGTCGCAGTTTCGTCTTAGCAGACGACTTGATTGCCTTTTTCCGGGACACAAAGAGCCGAACGTGATGGGCGAAATTCTCGGTCCACAAACGTGTGGCGGATCGCTTGATCAGGTGTGCAGCGTACTGCACCAGAACTAGGCGGCCAGCATGA
Organism: uncultured Planctomycetota bacterium; assembly: GCA_963708675.1. Classification (GTDB taxonomy): domain Bacteria; phylum Planctomycetota; class Planctomycetia; order Pirellulales; family PNKZ01; genus DATAXP01. The sequence goes on along the minus strand of CAVPTO010000003.1, from coordinate 5,933,378 downwards.
TTGATCGGATGCGTGGCACGCTTATCGGGCTGGCCGTCGGCGATGCCTTGGGGGCGGCGGTTGAGTTTCAGCCTCCCGGCTCATTCGTGCCGGTCAGTGGATACCGAGCGGGCGGGCCTCATGGCTTGAAGCCGGGGGAGTGGACCGACGACACGAGCATGGCTTTGGCGCTTGCCGACAGCATCGCGAAGGTTGGCTGGGATCTTAACGACCAGGCGCGTCGATACGTTGCTTGGTGGCGCAGCGGCGCATACGCCGTGAACGGGCGTTGCTTTGACATCGGGCTAACAACTCGCGCAGCGCTGTCGCGCTTCGAGGTCAAGGGTGATGCCCGTACGTCGGGCGATAGCGCCGAGTGGGCGAGCGGCAACGGATCGATCATGCGGCTCGCACCTGTTCCGATCCGATTTGCTGATCTGATTGCAGAACGGCCAGAAGAGTTGGCCCGCTTGGCTGCCGAATCAAGCCTGCCGACACATGCTAGCCCACAGTGCCTTTCGGCATGTCGCTACTTCGCGATCGTACTGGCCGGCTTGATCTGTGGTGTCGCTCGCGACAAGGTCCTCTCGCCAAGCTGGGCGCCGCTGGAACGGCTGCGGGCTGCCGAGCCGTTGCATCCGTTAATCGAAGTCGTCGTCGCGGGCAGCTTCCGTCGTAGGCGCCCTCCTGAAATCAAAGGGAGCGGGTACGTGGTCAACAGCCTCGAAGCGGCGCTTTGGGCCTTTTACGATGCGGCAAGTTTTCGTGAGGCTGTTCTTCGCGCCGTGAATCTAGGTGACGACGCTGATACGACGGGCGCCGTTTGCGGACAACTCGCCGGCGCGTATTGGGGCGTCAATGGAATCCCCGACCTCTGGATGCAGGACTTGGCCCGGCGCGATGTGATCGAGGCGTTTTTGGACCGACTGCTCGCCGGCAACGATTAAAGGCTACGTGGCATCGGCGCCTACCTGGTGCGAGGATCTCTGCGATGGACTTCGACGACTACTTCATCCAGGAAGAGTTCATATTTCCCGAGCAGGGTGGCGTCACCGGAACGCTGCTCGTTGCCTGTCCGCACTGCGGCGCCGAGTGGGAATTGCAGGCCAAGCCAGGAACCGTTCATGATGCGTACATCTGCTCAAACTGCGGTGAGGCGTTCTCCGTCGACTGGACGAACGGCGAGGTCAGCGGCTGATCGTTGCTGACACGCGTAGGTGAGTTCTACTACCGGTTCGGTACAGACTGTTCTCACAAAGGCCGGCCGATAACAATGCCAAGATTGTACGTGTTCCATTCCCCACGCCATGAGCCATGCCGCTGGAATTATTCGTTACTCCCCAAGGCCGATTGGGCGTTTCCGCCTCCCTCGGGGAACAGATTGATTCCGACGATGCCATCGGACGGCGGCTGGTCCGCGCTTTCCATGAATCGTCGGCGCAGGGGCTGTTGCACCTGGCAACGTTCGAGTTGGAAACGGCATTGCAGGCGGATTTCGGTTTCGCACGGGAATTTGCCCAGCGTTATCTGACCGAGCGCTGTCGCTTGCCCCCTGTCGACCAGGCCGACAAGCCGGAACCGCTTCCCCCTCCGCCGCACGAAGAACTGGCCCTGTTTGCCGTGCGCTGCCCGCCGCTGCGCGGCAGCGAATATCTTTCGGCCGACACGCTCGCCGACTGGTGGACGGAACTCGACAGCCTGGTCCTTAGCGGGCTCCGCAACAGTACCGAGGGCGCGGCAGGATACCTCGTGCGGCTGAATCCGATCTGGCGATTCGTCGGTCGCGTGACGTTTCACCTGGCGGAGAACAAACGCGACGCCGCTCGTCCGTTCGCATTTCTGGCGACGTATGCCCACCGCCTGTCGGCCAGCGCGCGCGTTCAACATCTGCCGCTGGGCAAAGCGCTGCAGGAATACGCGTCGGCCCGCCATCGGTCGACGCTCGTCTCGCTGCTCACCCCGGTGCGCCGCGCAGCTGAACAGTGTCCCTGGGTGAACACCTTGATCGAGTCGGGTGAGATCTATCAGCCGCTAGCCTGGACGCCGCAGGACGCGTATCGCTTCCTCCAGGACCTTCCAAAACTCGAGTCGGCGGGATTGGTCGTGCGCGTGCCCGATTGGTGGCGGTCCAAATATCCGCCGCGGCCCGTCGTGAGCGTGAAGATCGGCAATCAACCGGGAACACGACTCGGCGCCGAGACGCTGCTCGACTTTCGAGTCAACGTGGCACTCGACGGTGAGTCGCTGACGGAAACCGAATTGCAGTCGCTGTGGGCGTCGAGCGGCGGCCTGATATCGCTCAAAGGGCGGTGGGTCGAGGTGGATCGCGACAAGCTGGCCGATGCCTTGCAGCATTGGCGCTCCCTCGAGCGCGCGGCAAGCGACGGAGGACTGTCGTTCTTCGAGGGGATGCGATTGCTCTCAGGCGCCGGCCTGCCCGACAACGTCGCTCAGACCGCCGTGGATACCACCGCCGAGTGGACCGGCATGGCAGCCGGCGACTCGCTCGCCGCCACGCTGCACGAACTCCAAGATCCCCAACAGGCCGATCGTCCTCCGACCGGTTTGCGGGCCGAATTGAGGCCCTATCAACAGGTCGGCGTCCACTGGCTGCGGTTCATGGCCCGTCTCGGCTTGGGTGCCTGCCTGGCCGACGACATGGGCTTGGGCAAAACCATCCAAGTCATCGGTCTGCTCTTGCACCTCCGCAGTCAGGCAAAGTCGAAGACGGCGGCAGCGCCGAGCTTACTGATCGTGCCGGCATCGCTTGTCGGCAACTGGAAGGCTGAGTTGACGCGGTTCGCGCCGTCGCTCGTGGTACGCATCGCGCATCCATCGGAAGGGGACGACGCGCTACCGTCGGACGACACCAAGGCATCGAAAAAACAACTCGACAGTGCGTTGATTGATTGCGACCTGGTGCTCACGACCTATGGCATGCTCGTGCGGTTGGAAACACTTCGCCGACAAATCTGGAATGTCGTCGTCCTCGACGAGGCGCAGGCGATCAAGAACTCCGCCGCCCGGCAGACCCGTGCCGTGAAGGAATTGCGCGCGGCCACGCGGCTGGCTCTCACAGGTACCCCGGTCGAGAATCGCCTCTCCGACCTGTGGTCGATCTTCGACTTTCTCAACCCCGGCTTGCTCGGCGGGCCTAAGGAATTTGCGGCACTCACCAAGCGGCTCACCGCGCAAGGAGGGCCCGGCTACGGTCCCTTGCGAACGTTGATCCGACCTTATTTACTGCGGCGATTGAAGACCGACAAGAGCGTCATTCGCGATCTCCCCGAGAAGACGGAGTTGAACGCTTACTGCGGGCTGAGCAAGCAACAAGTCGCGTTGTATGAGGGGGCTGTCCGAGAGCTGTCGCAGCAGTTGAAGCGGGTCGAAGGCATTCAGCGCCGCGGTGTGGTGCTGTCGTACCTGATGCGCTTCAAACAAATCTGTAATCATCCGTCACAACTGAGTGGCGACGGCGGTTACGATCCGCAACTCAGCGGCAAGTTCCAGCGGCTCGGAGAATTGTGCGGAGAATTGGCCGAGCGGCAACAGAAAGTCCTCATCTTCACGCAGTTCCGCGAGCTCACCGCGCCGCTGGCGGATTTCTTGGCCGTCGTCTTCGGTCGGGCTGGGCTCGTACTGCACGGCCAAACGCCGGTCGGTCGGCGCCGAACCTTGGTGCAGGATTTTCAACGCGAGGAGGGGCCGCCGTTTTTCGTGCTCTCGCTCAAGGCGGGCGGAGTCGGCTTGAACCTGACCGAGGCGTCGCATGTCATCCATTTCGATCGTTGGTGGAACCCGGCGGTTGAAAACCAGGCAACCGACCGGGCCTTCCGGATCGGCCAGCGCCGCAACGTGCTGGTGCAGAAATTCGTCACTCGCGGTACGCTGGAAGAGCGCATCGACGAGTTGATCGCCCAAAAATCGTCGTTGGCTGGTGAATTACTGGATGGCGGCGGAGAAACGCTGCTAACAGAACTCAACGACCAGGAGTTGCTGCGCTTTGTGTCCCTCGATCTTCGCAAGGCGATCGCGTCGTGAATGGCTTGACGCGCGGGCATCTGGCCGACAAGGAGGTTATTGCCCATGTGGTTTAGCTCCCGACCGTATGTGAGCATTGCTCAGCGTCGTGCCAAGGCTGAGCGCAAACTTAAGCAGCTCGCCAAGCAGGGGCGCCAAGTGTCGCCGGTTAAGATCGCCGGGCGCCAGATTGCCGCCACGTTCTGGGGGCGAGCGTGGTGTGACAATCTCGAAGCCTATAGCGACTTCAGTAATCGCTTGCCGCGCGGTCGCACCTATGTCCGCAACGGCTCGGTGGTCGACCTACAAATTCAACCGGGCCATGTCACGGCGATTGTCAGCGGCTCCGACATCTACAACGTCCGCGTCGAGCTGAATCCGCTCGCCAACCAGGTCTGGAAGCAGGTCAAGTCGCAGTGTGCAGGGCGCATCGGATCGTTAGTCGACCTTTTGCAAGGCAAGTTGTCCCAGGACGTGATGAGCGTCGTCACGGCGCGCGACAAGGGGCTGTTCCCCAAGCCCCAAGAGATCAAGATGCAGTGCTCGTGCCCCGATTACGCTCACTTGTGCAAGCACCTCGCCGCCGTGTTGTACGGTATCGGTGCTCGGCTCGATCATCAGCCCGAACTGCTCTTCCTTCTTCGGAAGGTCGATCACCTCGAATTAATCACTGCCACCGGCGAAAAAGCGGCCACGACTAAACTGCGATCGAAGAAAAACGCCATCGCGGATGATGCGTTGTCCGAGATCTTTGGGATCGAACTGGAGAGTCCCGCAGCGGAGCCCGCACACGTATCCGCTGCGTCGGCCAAAGCGCCGGCCCCACAATCAGCACGTCCCGCCATTCGTTTGCAGCGCACGAGATCGCGACCAGCGGCGTCGCGCACCACCGGAACGCGAAAAAAGAAAGTCGCCAGAAAGACCTCGATCGCCAAGAAGTTACCGGATCCGATTTCCGCCGAGCCGTCGAAGCGTCGGTCGAAGGGAGCGCCGACCGCATCCACAAAGAAGCCTACGCCCCAAACACGCGCCCAGACACGTCGCCGGTCAAAGGCGTGATCAGCATGAAGGTCTATGGTCGTTGAACGCCGACGCCGTGATCCACAGCAACACGCTGAGCAATAGACGAGCCAGCCCGGAAATCGACTAGGCGTCGGTGCCGGGCTTGTGGTCAGACCGCACTTGCGACTCGGCAGGTGCTTCTGTCGTTGTGGTCGCGGCTTGGGCCAAAAGTTCCTGACGCAGTTGCTCGCGCAACTCAGGCGTGAACGGCGGCAAGCCCTCGATCACGCTATTGCGTTCGGCGACGTCGAGGATCATCGCGATCCGCTTCTCCGGATCTTTCAGGTCCGGGTGCACGTCGATGAGCCGAGGGCCGGTGCCGAAATCGATGTTCATCAAGGATTGCGCCAGTTCGCAAGCTTCAAATGTGGTACCCAGGTGAAGTGCGCGGAGTTGCCGGTGACAAGCACTCGCTGCGTTTCGAGCGCCGTCGCGGCGATGAGCAAGTCTGCATCTTTGCCCGGTAACCCGCCTTGGCGCGCCGCGACCCAGAGATCGGCCGTCCGATCGAGAATCGCATCGCTGATCGGGATGATGAGCGACTGCCGGCAAAACACCTCGAACTGCGCGAGCTGCGTGGTCGCTTGCTTTTCTTTCAATCCCCGCAGCAGCTCGTAGCGAGTGATCGCAGAAATCGCGAACTGGGCGTGTTGTCGCAAGTAGTCCGCGCTGTTTTGGACGACGAGCGGATTCCGCTGCTTGATGACTTCGTTCAGCGTATCGGTGTCGAGCAGGGCCGCGTCCATACCGCTATTCGGAAGAACGAGTCAGGTCCGCTCGTTGCAGCACGGTCTTTTCCAGCTCGGCGATTTCGGCGTCAGACAGTCCCTCGTAGACGTTGCACCAGTCGGGCAACTGACCGGCTGGAGCCGCCGTAGCCGGAGGACTTTCCAGCAAGTCGACACTCAAGATTTGAATCACGAGCTTCTGATTATCGCGCAACGTCTGACCGACGACATGCTCCAGCGCCCGCCGATCGGCGGACCCCATATCGCGGACGTTTCGTGAGATGCTTTCCATAGCAGTATTGTAGCGCACGCGACCAAAGGCAGGCAAACCCACTTCGCGACGCTTTACGTGCTCATTCTGCAACGTGTTACCGATGTTTCTTCATAGACAAGCACAAGCGACTTTACCCGGGAAACTTCACTCCGTTTTGGCTTCACCAAGCCAAGAATCCGTCGAAATTAACGTCGGCGCTTGGCCGCTTCCCCGCCCCGGTCGATCTGCCATCACTCACCGCGTGGCGGGGCCTGCCCGGCTGTGCATCTTCGCGGATGGTTCCTAACCGATAGGCAGCCCGTCTGTGCGGGCGGACGCCGAGGGCTGGCGCGTGGCGCGCCACATGCAACGGCCAACCACATCGGAGGCCTGTGGCGACGGTGAGGAGGGCGGCACGTGTTTCGTGCCGCTCATCAGCGCAGCGAACGTCCAAGACAGGAAGTTTATCGTATCACTGTGGTCGTGGAGCTTCGCTTGCGAGCGGCCGATTGTGTCGGGCGACTTGCTTTAATGGCGCCGCAGTCACGAACGGGACCGAGCGAAGCGTCGAGGACGAGCTTCATTCGTCGCGAGCTTCACGGATGAGAGTTACCGCGACATTCCCGAGGGCCTTCTTGCGAAGGTCGTCGCGGATCACTTGAGCACGAGCTTGTACACGCTTCACCGCTTCGGGATCAGGTCGCCGCTTCTCGCGGACTGCCCGGAAGATTTCCTCGCGATCGCTCGTTTCGTGCGTGGTAGCCATATTTGAATTATCGGTTACGCGGAGGAGGAATCAACATCAGTCAGTGGCCTGTTTAGCCGTTCTTTTTCGGCCTGTTCCTCGTTCTGGCAATCGGGGCACGTACCATTTGTCGATCGCACCGACGGCCGCGGAGCGCGGCCTGTGCCCAGACGACGTCGTCGAGCAATGGCTTCGGTGAAGTGAAGTCTCCACTAGCCGCTTCGGGCCACATCGCCCGCGGGCTGTTGCATCCAAACTTCCAATCGATTCCTGTTTGGATAAGTCGATGGCGTTATAGATTGATTTCGAATTCTTTGCGGCTTTCGCGTGAGAGGAACGAGTTCGCCTGAGCGTCGCCAATGATTTCCCGCTTAACGGGATCCCACTGGAGTTCGCGGCCCAGACGCATGGCGATGTTCGAGAGGTGACAAATCTCAAGCATGCGGTTATGCGACCAGACATCGGAGATCGGTTGCTTGCGCGCTTTATGCCCTCTATGAAATTGGCGGTGTGGTTTTTGCTGACCGGGCCGCCATAGACCTTTTCAATTGCCCCTTCCGGAAGAGGTTCGTTTTTCAGGTCTTCCACTGGCTTACCGGTCAGCTTTCCCCGGTTGACGAAGATCCGCCCCTCCGTTCCCTCAAATAAGATGCCGTTATCCCCTGCGCTATTGATCAGCAACTCCACGCCGTCGGGCATCTCGACGCGTATCGAGAAGTCCGTGGCGGCGTTGTACTGATCGTCGACTGTGGGAAATCCGTCCTTGTGTTCGACGGGCAACCTGTACTCGACCGGCGTGACTTTGTTGGGACCCGTTTCGGTGGCGCCCAGCGCCCAACACACGATGTCGATGTGATGAGCTCCCCAGTCGGTGAGCTTACCGCCGGCGTACTCGTGCCAATTGCGGAACGAATAGTGGCAGTTGCTGTACAGCGGCACGCCACCGCCATAACCCTTGCGTTTTTCCGGCAGAGCGCGATACGGCACCTTCGGTGCCGGACCAAGCCAGAAGTCCCAATCGATCTCTTCGGCAACTGCCTCCGTCGGAATAACCGGCGATGCCTCAAGATGGCCGATGCCGCACGTCACTTTCTTCACCGTGCCGATACGGCCGTCACGAACGAGAGCGATCGCTTTGAGAAAACGCTGGGCGGACTCTGTTCTCTGCATCGTGCCAACCTGGAACACTCGGCCGGTTTGCTTGACGAACTTCTCAATCAACTTGCCTTCATCGATCGTCAGCGTGAGCGGCTTTTCACAATAGACGTCTTTGCCTGCGAGCATTGCCTCGACCGCGATCTTGGTGTGCCAATGGTCGGGCGTGGCGATCATCACCGCATCGATATCTTTCCGGTCCAGAATCTTGCGGTAGTCTTTATAGGCATCGGGCTTCTTGCCCTGCTTCTTTTCAACCTTCTCGACGTTTTCTCCCAGCACTCTCGAATCGACGTCGGCCAACGCGGCGAAGTCGGCGAAGTCGAACGACTTGTTGGTGATCGTCCAGCCTTGATTGCGCAGGCCAATGGTTGCAAACACCGGACGTTCGCTCGACGACGCGAAGCCGAAAGCCCGGTTAGACGACGGCAGGAGAATGCTGGCGGTTCCCAAGGCGGTGACGCCTTGCAGGAACTGACGGCGCGATGCCTGTCGGGAGCTCGACATGTGTAGAAACCCTTCTTCTGAAAATGAGATGCCGGCAGGTTGATACTCTACCAGGGTTGGCACGGAGATGTGCCTACCGAGCGGCATTGCAGCGAGGCGCAACAACGATGATCACGCGTCTCATGGATTGCCTGCATCGAGGTCGTTCCACATTGCCAGTAGCACGTCGCCGCGGAGCCGGCTCGTTACAGGCGACTTTGCTCGTTCCGCCGCGCACACTTGGATGGCGAGTTGCATCGGATCGCCCCTGCCTTCGCGTAACGCGGCGAACCCCCGCTCCCAGACACGGCGCAAACCTTCTGTTAGCGGCGCGTCGAGTTGCGCGTCGTAGCTCGCAAAGAATCCTTTCGTGCCGAAAAACTGCGCGGCGACGATGCGTGGATCGTCGGCGGTGACATCGACATCGTTGAAGAAGCTCACCATGACGTGGTTCGTGACAAGCTTTCGCAGCAGCTTGTCGAGATCGAGTGCGGCGGGCGTGGTCTCGTTTTGCACCGCGAGCGCGGCCGCGCAACCGGCGGCTTCACCGGTTTGCATCCAGACGGGTTCGAGGCGGATTGCACCCCAGCCGACGTGCGAGGCAGAGAGCGCGACAGGGACGAGTAGGTTTTCGACTTCGTTCGGCAGCAGTGAGCTATAAGGCACCTGCGTGGGGCGCGACTCTTCGCCCAAAAAAAGGATGCCGTCGGTGTTGCCGCCGGGGGTTCTGCGCCAGACACGCGACGGAATCGACCGGCCAGTCGGTGATGGCGATGCTGTCGGCGTGGACGGGCGTGCGAGCGATGCCGTCGGCGAACTTGTTGTCCTGCTCCTTGAAGACGTAGCGCCCGACGAGCCGCCGCGCCTCGCGGACATAAATCTCGTAGGGCACATGGTTGTTGTCCGGAAACTCATCCGCCGCGAGGCCGTAACCGGCAAACTGTTTGCGCTTCTTTTCCGGAGCTTGGGGATCGTTCTGCATCCACCACAAGCGCATGAGCATTGCCTCGAGGTAGTGGCGCGAGATGGCTTCGCGCGTGGGCCAGTCGGCGTCGGGATATTCATTTTGTGGACCGATGAGGCGGCCGCCGTTCCACGCGACTTTCTTGTTCGGCAGATTCGGAACGAAGCCGCCGCCGCCGGCTGCCTTTGCGATCGCTTCGTCGTAATTCGCGGGCTTGTTCACCATGATCTTGTTCGCCGGATCGCGCGTGAGGATGAGCCGGTAGTTGTAGGCCATCACGGAGCCGTCGGCCTCGCCGCTCTTTGGGCCTTCGAGAATCTCGGCGGTCGCGTGGCTGTTGTAGCGGATGTTCAGCGTGCCTTCGTCTGCGGCCTTGGGAAAGCCGCGCTGGCCAGGTTCCTTATGTCGCTCCTTCGTGTAAATGACGCCGGCATGCGGCTCGCCGTATTGGGTGCGCGCTTTGCGCCCGATCTGCGTCTTCACATCCGCGGCGGCCATGAGGTCGCCCTCATACATGCCGTCTGCGAAGACGGCGCCGCGCACTGTGAGTGCGCCTTCGCCGCGTATTGGTTTAAGAGTCACGGATTTGATCAGCGCACCGTCGCGGTCCGCTTTCGTCACGATGTGGCCGAGTAGCACCGTGAGCGTCTTCTCGCGCTCGACCATTTGATTGAAAAGCATCTCCGCAATGCGAGGCTCGATCTTCGGGCGGTCGATGTGCGCGCGGCTGTTCGCGTCTGGCAGCGAGGCGAGATGCTGCGGCGACCCTTCGCCATAAGTCTTCGCGTAATGCTGTGCCGCGCCGGTGATCATCTCGCCATAAATCGGCGATCGCAGCCCGTCGTACCGCGCCTCCCAGCCGCCCGCGCCGCTTGTGATGAACCCGCCGAGGCATCGCGTGTGATTCACGAGCAGCACGCTCAATCCTTCGCGCGCCGCTCGCACAGCACACGCGATGCCTCCCGGCGTGCCGCCGATGACCACGAGATCGTATGACTTGCCACGCAAGTCTTCTGCCTTCGCGGCACTCTTCAGCAGCATCGGCGGCGGGATTTTCACTGGCGCCGATGCGGCACTGGTTCTCATGGGAAAGCCTGACGGGGCGCGTGTGTTGCGCTCCACAGTAGCATCGGCTTTGGGCACAAGTTGCAGACCGTCCACCACGACATAACCATCTGCGCCTGCGCTCGTGATCTCGATCGTGCCCGACTTGCCTTTGGCAAAGGCGAAGACGCCTAGCGACCGCGGGATGCCGTCTTCAAGACAGGCTTCACGTTGATTCAACGTCACCTTCTTCTCGCCTTCCACACCACGGATGATGATCGTGGCATTGCTTGCACGATTGGAAGCGTGAACGTAAAGCAGACGCACCTCGTATCTGCCATCCGCAGGAATCTCGGGCGTGAACTTCGCCACCGCGGCCGATTTTTTCGTACGGTCATCGTGGCGATACGAGGAACCGACGAGCGGAGTCAGTTTTTCGCCCACCTTCCATGCTCCGCTGTATTCCGCTGCATCGTCGTCGAGCACGAGGCCCAGCGCTTCGGACTTCGCAGCTTCACCGGTGTTCTTTTCGGCCTTGTCCGTCTCTGCCAGCGTGAAACGCGTGCTCAAGACTGAGTTCTGCTCCGGCCCCGGGCGATACTTGACGTAGGTCGTAGACACCACGGTGCCGTCTGGCAGCAGTTCGAGGCCCGGATAGCCACAATCACTGCCTTTGTAACTGTGGAGCAGCTTGATTTTGTATTCGCCATCCTTGCTGCTGATAATATCCTCATATCGACCGACCCACGCGACGAAATGCCCGTGTGTGGGGCTGCCTTTGCCCATGTCGCGGAAACAGACAACGAGCCGGCCATCCTTCGCATACACCGCCTTGTGGCGGTCGCCGTGCAAGCCGGTCGGCAGCGCTTTCACTTCGGACCATGTTTTGCCTTCGTCATCACTGGTGATGAAATGGGCGGGCTCGCTGCGGATGTTTTCGCGGATGAGGCAGAGAAGCTGTTTGCCGTCGGGTGAGCGCACAACCTCGGGCTCGCAGGGCTTCAAATCGCCGAGATCCACAAGAATGCGCCACGGTCTCCAGGTCAGGCCGCCGTTGGTAGATTCACTTTGTGCAATGACGTTGGAATGTTTGTCCTTTGTCTCGCCCGGACGCCGGATGTTCGTGAGGCCGATCAGCTTTTTGCCGTCTACGACCGGCATGATCGTGCAGAAGGGCATCACGCATTCGAGATCGATGCTCTCCATCGGCGACCACGTCTTGCCGTCATCCAGCGAGACCGAGCGCTGCATGGTGCCGTTGTCCGGATGGCGCGTGCCGCCGGGACCTTGTCCGGCGTAGATGATGAGGCGGGTGACGCCCTGCGGGTCGGTCAGACGGTAAAGTGCGGGGCAGTTGCGGGTCGTCTTCCAGTTCTCCGGCACCGGCAGCAGGTCACTCCACGTTTTTCCACTGTCATCACTGCGTTTCAGTGGCCCGCACGGCCCGCCATGCCCCTGCGTCCACACGCAGAACATGGTTTTGCCGTCCGGCAACAACAACGTTGTCGGATGTCCCTGATAGGTGTCACGCGTGCCTTGGGCAATCACGACCTGCCGCGCACTGTCGCTGGAGAGGTCTAGTGTCGGAAGCTGCGCTCCCGGAGCGGCGACAGTCGGTTGCGGTTCCGCCACGAACGCGGCCGTGGCGATGAGATAGAGGAGTGCGGTGTGTTTCATGAGTTCCAATCTGATGCAGGCCGACCGCGTAAGCAAGTTGGGCGAGCCAACAGTTGCATCGTGAACCCGATTCGGTCACATCGATCGAGGCAGTGAGCGCCGTTGCCGACTACGTTTTCCACGAGGTACCGGTGTTGCCTCGTTTCGGCGAACTTGGGGGACGGCTATGGCTCGATGCGGCGCACTTGGCCGATCCATGGGAGATCGGCACTTGCAGGGTACTCGCGTCACGAATGATTGCGGCAACCAATCTGCGGTTGATGACCCTGAAACGCAATGCGATGATGCTTGTCGATACCGGGCTTTTGACGGCGCCGGATTTGAGATGGATTACTATTCGGCAGTGTGCCGGCATACGAAGAAGCGATTGCTATGGGAAGAAACTTTGAAAACCGCAAAAAGTCGATCTTTAAAACGGCCGGTCAGAAATCGAAGCTGTACTCCAAGTACGGAAAGCAATTGTACGTCGTTGCCAAGAACGGTGTTCCCGACCCCGATGCCAATCCAGCTTTGCGCAGCTTGGTCGAAAAGGCCAAACGGGATCAAGTTCCCGCCCACGTCATCGACAAGGCGATTGAGAAAGCCAGCGGCGCCGGTGGGGAGGAATTTGCATCGGCCCGCTACGAAGGATTTGGTCCCGGGGGCTCGATGTTCATCGTCGACTGCTTGACGGATAACAATCAACGTACGATCTCGGAGGTCCGCAATTGTTTCACGAAGACCGGCTCTAAATTGGGAGCAACCGGCTCCGTCGCTCTTTGGTTCGATCAACTAGCGGTTCTTTCCTTCAAAGGGGAGAGCGAAGACCAAGTGCTGGAAGCCATGTTGAACGCCGACGTCAATATCGAGGACATCGAAAGCAAAGACGGCTTCCTGACGGTATTCGCGCCGCCGGCCGAGTTTTACAAAGCAAAGTCAGCGTTGCTGCAAGCGTTTCCGGGAACGGAATTGGAAGTCCAAGAGATCACTTTTCTTCCTCAGTCCACCAAGGCAATCAGTTCGGATGACTTGCCGATGTTCGAAAAGTTTCTCAACATGCTGAACGATTGCGACGATGTGCAGGTGGCCTGCTATTGAAAATCTGCACCAGGCGTTATGAAGGTCTTGAGCCCGAAGGGCAAGGAGATCTTCGATGACGACGAGACGACGGAAGCGGCATAGTCCTGAGCAGATCATTGCGAAGCTGCGGGACGCGGACGCGATGCTGAACGCTGGGAAGGATCTGGCGGTGGTGTTGCAGACGCTGGAGACGAGCGAGAGCACGTACGAGCGTTGGCTCGAGCAGGTAGGCGTCGGCACGCTGTACATCGAGCCGGGGAGTCCGTGGGAGAACGGCTACGCCGAGAGCTTCCACAGCCGGCTGCGGGATGAGTTTCTAGCGTTGGAAGTGTTCGAGAACCTGCCGGCAGCGCGGAAGCTGACAGCCCTTTGGAGAGACGATTACAACCATCATCGACTTCACAGTTCGCTGGGGTACGTGACCCCGGCACAGTTCGCGGCCCGCTGTGCTGCTGTCGCTTCGGCTTCGGCTACGCCTCAGCCTGCGCTCCAGCAGCACAGCGGCCTTACCCAACCGATACCTTCATAAGGGCTGGTACAGAAAATTCAGAGCCGGTCACAGGACGTGTATCACAACGGCACCTTGCCCGGCTAGCGCTCGAGGAATTGCGGCCGACGCTTTGCGGCCTAATGGCCGTTCACATTGCTAACAAATGACGAACCGGCCTGTCCCGGTCATTGGCCGTCGATCGCACTCGTCCTGTTGTTCATTGCAAACGGATGCACTGCTGCGGGCATGTTCGTGCGGGAACGACCGCCAGTTGTCGCCATCGGCCGAATAGTCCTCTCGGATGGTGGCCCACTGCCGCTCGCTGAGGTATGGTCTCCCAGCGCTTCCAATTTTTTCGCGCACCGCGTCTTCTTCTAGCCGCCTAAGTTCGGCCTGCGCTTCACGACCAGTCCGCGAGTTCTTGCTCATATATCAGCCTGCTTCCTTCTGCGTACTCTTTCCCTCCCATCGGCAACCTCCGAATCAGGATCGAATTACACCCGCGGCCATTACCAAGTAGCCCACCGGAGGCGATGAGCCGTTGACCGGTCACCGTCAGACGCCAGGAATACCGCAAGGTCAGGACCTGCTGCTCGCGTCCATCTGCGAGGCCCGCGCCAGAGCTTGCGTGTCGATATACTCCCGGACGTTCGTCAATTTTCCATTTCGAACGGTAACGTCGAAGACCCAATGGTCCTCGAATGTTTTATTCGTGGCTTTGATTCTCCCCGTAGCAAAGCCGACGACCAGAACCCGGTCTCCCTGCGATACGAACTCGGGGGGCTCTGGGTACGAAGTTTCCACCGTCTCGTTAGCCTTCTGAAGCACATCCGCCAATCCCGCGTGCCCGCGGTGCGTGCCGGCCAGCGGCCAGTCCTCGCCCGGAATGATCCACTCAATATCTTCGGCAGCTACAGCCAGCAAACCGTGCTCATCGCGGCGGCCGATTGCCGCAAGAAAACTCTTCACAATCTCAACATTCTTTTCGGTGCTCATCGAAATCTCCCCTATTTCTTTCCTTACATCGGATCGTGTAACTTTCAGCGCGACAGCTATCACACAACCCCTGTTTTTTCGATTTCTCTCACAACTTGATCTGCACTCCCGGGCCAGGGCAATCGCATCTTATTTCCCTTGAAAGCCGCTGAGGATGCGTTCGAGGGCGTCGTTGTTCCAGCCTGCCTGGAGTCGTTTGCCGCGGATACTACTTTTTAGGGAAGTGTCCTGTTGCAAGATCGACAAGGCGAGGCGACGGAAGACGCCGGCGATTTCCGGAGCGTTGCCTTGGCGAATTCGCGACTGGTCCTCTGAAAAAGTTACATCGAGGACCCAATGCAACGAGTTCTCAATGCCCCAGTGTCCGCGTACGAGTTTTGCCAGGCGTTGCACCTTGGGCGGCAGGCTGCTGATGAAGAACGTCGTCTCTTCGCGGGTGCGTCCTTGTTCTTCACAATAACGGTAGAGCATGCCCACGCTTTGCACGTCGGCCCACTCGCCTCGGCTGCGTAGGGTCTGCGGTGCGGGGGCCACGAAGCAGTCGCGACGTTCGCTGCGGCCACGGTTGCGCTCGGTCTTGGTATGGCGGCGCAGTTCCGGTGCTTGGTAGTCGTGCTCGCCGTAAGCGATGAACAAGTCGCTAAGTTCGTTCCACAACCCGGGCTGATTGCGTTTGACGGTGAGCACGTAGTCGGCGCCGCGGGCACGAATGGCCTGGGCGGTGTCTTTCTGGCAGTGCATGGCGTCGAGCGTCACCACCGCGCCGCTGAGTTCCAGCAGTTCCAACAGCTTGGGGACGGCCGTGATCTCATTGCTCTTGTCGTCTACGGCAACTTGGCCCAGGGAGATGCGCAGATCGCAAGCCCAGGCGCTGACCAGGTGCAACGCCGCGCGGCCGCTGCCGGCGTCGAAGCTCCGTCGCAACGTCTTGCCGTCGATGGCAATTCCCTCTCCGGCCAAGGCCAAATGCAACGATCGCAGCCAATCCATCAGACAAGCCAGGAAGGCCGGCGTGTCGAGGCGGGCGAAGACGCGGCCCAACGTGTCGTGCGAAGGAATGCCGGCTGGTAACTCCAGGAACCGCGCGAACCACGCACGCTTGGCCTTGCCGAATCGTTCGACGTCGGCCCAGCCGTCCGCGCCCGCGATCGTCGCGCACAGCGCGATGACGATCATGTCCAGCAGGCAATGCTTGCGTGTCCGCTCGACACGCGGATCGGTAAGCGTTTCAAAGTGTGTAAGAATTGCAGCGATGCCCGACGAAGCCATGACGCACCCTCCATGAAAGACCGTGTTCGGCGAGCACTCCTTCCAGCCCGCTTGCCCAACGCCAGTTCATGGCAATACTTGGACCAACCGTTAGATGCGATTGCCCTGACTCCCGGGTAGATGTGCATTCCCGCGGCGCGCGACGTTCTTCCGACATAACCCAACTCTCGCCGGGCCGCGGTATCGTTCACCGTAAACTCGCGCCCGATCATCCGTATCATTGAGCGCGAGAGCGGCGGGTCGCTATGTTTCCGCGTGATAATCCAGACTCGGTCGAGCAGTCGGCCTATGGCGGACGCGAGCCAATACGGCATTGAGCGCAGCTTAGCTATAGATAGACCTTGCAAGCTTGCGAGTGAGGCGATGAACTCGCGGAAGCTCTGGCCTTCCTGGTCTTTAATGAAGAAGGCGCGACCGCCTTTTCCACGTTCAAGAGCGCATTGTATGGCTTCGATGACATTGTCCACATGGCAGGTCGAAAACGCGTAGTCCCCACGATCGATGAAAGCGAACTTTCCCGATTTGATCGCTTCGGGAAGCGCCCGACTAAACGGGTCACCTGGCCCCCAGATTGCTGGCGGGCGAAGCGCAATCGTGCGAAAGCCGGGCTTGTCGGCAGACAACACCAGCGACTCAGCCCGCGCCTTACTCGCCAAGTAGGCAGAGAAGTGATTCGGGAATGTGCGTGCGTTCTCATCAGCGTTGTGGATAGGTGCACCCGCCTCGTCCATGACGACACCCGCCGCGCTGATATAGACGAATGTCTTCGCTCCAGCGCTTTCGGCAGCCTTGAGGAGCGCGACGGTGCCATCAACATTCGTGCGAATGAAGGGCGCACGCGGCCCCGAAAAGCGGAACCGGGCAGCGGCATGCACAACGGCGTCGACCGTCGGCAATGACAGAGATGCGCTGCTTTCCAGATCGCCATCGACCGGAGATGCCCCTAGCGCTTTCAGTTTGTCGTGAGAAGATACGGACCGCGCAAGGGCGAGTATCTGTTGACCGTCCTCCACAAGTTTCGGGACTAGGCGGCTGCCGAGAAACCCGGTGGCTCCTGTGACGAGAATTCTCATAGAGAAATGCCTTTTAATTTACGGTTCAGGACGGTCCGAAGAGCGCTCTCGCGGACCTGTTCAAGAACAGCAGACGAAGGAGGCACCGCTTTGCGGAGTCGGGCCGTTACGTGCAGTTGGGCTGCGGCGTTGGCAGACACCCACATCAAATCGGCCGCGGCCTCGACCGCCAAGAGCGGAGCGGCTCTCCTTCGATCAGACCTGCGCCATGCCTCCATCGACGGCGAGATCCACGCCGGTGACGTATGAACTCTCATCGGAAGCGAGGAACACGACGGCAGCAGCGATTTCCTCGGCCTTGCCTCTGCGGCCGAGGGGAACTTCCGAGGCGAACTTGGCTGCCGCCTGTTTTACCTGTTCAGCGGTGAGGCCCGCGTTCTCCAAAGCCGGAGTTTCGATTGGGCCAGGGCTCATCGAATTCACACGAATCTTGCGGTCCTTCAGTTCCACCGTCCAGCCGCGGGCGAAAGAGCGCACAGCCGCCTTGCTCGCAGCGTAGGCGGTAAACGCTGCATCTCCCCTGACATTGGCGACTGAAGAGGTCAGGATGATCGAGCCGCCATCTTTGAAGAGGGGAAGGGCCTTTTGCACTGTGAAGAACGTTCCCTTTGCGTTTAGGTCGAAGGTCTTGTCAAAATGAGCCTCGGTCGCCGTTTCGAGCGGAGCGACTTCACCCCAGCCGGCGTTCGCGAAGAGGACGTCGATGTGGCCGTGCTTCTCTTTCACGACGGCATAGAGCCGGTCCAAATCCTCCAGGCGCGATACGTCGCCTGCGACCGTCGTGACGTTTCTCCCGATCAAGGCTGCGGCCTCTTTCAGGTTTTTCTCTCGTCGGCCAGTGATCACGACGTGCGCGCCTTCTTCCACGAAGCGCTTGGCCGTGGCCAAGCCTATTCCGCTGTTTCCGCCGGTGATCACGGCGATTTTTCCTGCCAATTTTTGTCCGTGGTTATTACTCATACGTTTTCTTCTTTTCGTTTTTCGTTGTTTTGTGATGTTGAATTGACGCTATTCCTCCAAAGCTGACATAACTCACTGCTCCTTCTTGAACAAATCCTGAAAGATGAGCTGACCCCAAGTGCGGCCGCGTGCGTGCACCAGCGCGCCACCCTCGTTGAGCTTTCCGAGCTTGACGGGTGCGAACCCGAGTTGTTTGGCCAAATCCGCCACAGGAGCGATCGCGTCCTCATCGTCGCTCGACAGAAAGACGACCCGGTGGCCGCCGTCGACGATCGGATCGGCAGCCAGGGTGGCCACAACTAGGTGATTAAAACCCTTCACCAACTTGGCGCCGGTGAACGACTTCGCAACGAATGCGGAAGATGGGAGACCGTCCAGTTCCTCAGGTGGGACGGGAAACGAGTTCATCGCGTCGATGACTGTCTTGCCCTTCCAGCTCGGCAAGGCCTTCGCAACCTCGCGATGTTCCCCGAACGGTACCGCCAAGAAGATTGTGTCGGCCCCGAGTGCATCCCGCAGCGACTTGGCGACGACCGTCGGTCCAATCGCCCGAGCCTGCGGCACCAACGCCTCGGGCGGCCGGCGGCTCGCAACGGTCACGTTCATATTTCTGCGGGCGAAGGCATGGGCGAGGGCCTGGCCGATCTTACCGAAGCCGACAATTGCATAGCTCATAGTATTTCTCCTTCGGTTTACTACGCCCGACGGGCGCCGAGGGCCGCCACGCCGAGAAGAAGAAGTCGCGATTAGGTCTTGTCGACCCGACCTCAGGCGACGAGCAGTCGCCCTCCGCGACGATAGGGAATCGTAGACCTATCGGAACTCACCCGAGTATTGGCTAAACGGTTTAATTTCGCCTCAACCCATGGGTTGAGTAGCGTCAGGGAAGTCGAATTAAACCGCGGTTGAGTGACTGTGTGACCGCCTGTGTGCGGTCAGCGCAGCCGAGCTTGGCCATGATGTGGTTGATGTGAGTTTTGACGGTGGACTCGCTGACGAATAGGTCAGCCGCGATTTCCTTGTTCGCTCGGCCAGCCGCCATGCGATTAAGGACGTCCAGTTCCCGAGGGGTGAGTTCGGCTGCCACAATTCGCCCAGCTAACCGTGCCACGAGCGCTTCGGGCAAGCGTGTCTCACCGCGGCTCACTCGCCGGATGCAATCGGTGAACTCGTCCAGGGACGTGTCCTTGAGAAGGTATCCTCGGGCCCCGGCCCGCACCGCTTGGTAGAGGTCCTCGTCGGTGTCGTAGGTGGTAATGATGATGATCTGGGCGGCCGGAAATTCCGCCCGTACTGCGGCGATCACCTCGGCCCCGCCGAGGCCGGGCATGCGGAAGTCGATCAGGGCGACATCGGGAACGTGCTCGCGGTAGGCGGCGACCGCCTCTGGGCCATCGCTCGCCTCGGCTACTACTGCCATGTCCTCTTGATCCTCTAGCAGGGCCGTAAACCCACGGCGGACGACCGGGTGGTCGTCGGCGATCAAGAGGCGAATTTTCGTTGGTCCATTCATTCGTCTTCCTCGTCGGCCGATACGACGACTGTCACGACGGTCCCGCCGCCCAGCGTGCTATCCACGGTCAAGGTACCGCCGATCCGATCAACCCGTTCACGCATGCCTGTTATCCCGAACGTAGTCGGCGGGTCCGGAAGTTGCGTGTCAAACCCGCCGCCGTCGTCGCGGACCGCGAGCCGGATTAAGGCTGCGTCGAATGTTAAATCGATACTGACCAGGCTCGCTTTGGCATGTCGCAGGCTGTTCGTTAACGCTTCCTTGGCGACGCGGTATAATTCTTCCTCGACCTTGGCATCTAAGGGACGGGTCCGGCCGTGGACGTGGACGGCGACGGCCGGCCCACCGTCGTCCGGACGCCCGGCCAATCGATTTAGGGCCTGGGTCAGGTCGCCGCCCTCGAGGGGCAATGGCCTCAAGGCCCGTACCGACCTGCGGGCCTCATCCAAACCGTCTCGCGCCACCTGGAGCGCGTCCAAGAGGCAGGCACGGGCCTTTTCCGGCTGGCGCGCGGCTGCGTCCTTAGCGGCCTGAAGGAAGGTAACCACCCCGACAAATGCCTGGGCCAAGGTGTCATGGATCTCTCTCGCAAGGCGGTTGCGCTCCTCAAGGACGGCTGCCTCCCGCTCGGCCGTTATCGCGGCATAACTTGCCTGCTCGGCAAGACGGCTGAGTCGGACGGCCAAGGCGATCTGATTGGCCAGCGCCTGGGCTAAGTCGATCTCGTCCGGCGTGAACGCCTCTGGCCGGTTGTTCGGGGTACTCAGGTACCCGATTAAGTCCTCGCCAAGAAGGAGTGGAACATACAGCACCTGTCGAGCCCCGATGGCGAGGTAGAAGTCTCGAATCCGCAACGGGGGGAGCGAGGACGGATCGGACAGAATGTGCGCTTGGCGTTTGGCGCGAAGGATATCCCAAATCGGGAACTGAACGGTCGGAACGGATACTCGCTCGTAGCATGTCTCGGCGCCATAAATCTTCACCTTCCCGTGCTCATAGCAGGTGTGGAGCGAAATGGAGCCGCGGGCAGCGTCATGGAAGACGAGAGCGGTATTCACGCTTCCGAGTTGCTCGGCCACGGCGGTCACCACCTGCCCGAATACTTCGTCGGTCGAGGTCGGCCGGGTCAGCCCGGCTGTTATCTGGGCCAAGACAGCAGCCTGACCGCGAGTGTCTCGACCAGCAGAATCGTCTAGGTCTTTGTTTTCGCCTGAATGCATGGCTCGCGATCCCCATTCCAGGCGCGAGGCGACGCCTTCGTCTCGGTGCGATCGCCCGCATCACAATTATAAATTGCCACGAACACGGCGACCACTGACGCGACGAGCCTCCGCAATTCAAAAACGGCTCGGACGTTCACTGGAGCGCGAAAGCTGACTTCGACTCCGTGACGGCCCGCTCCTGTTTTGCCATTGTAGATTCCACGGATTTGCTCCTCTGCTAGCGCATCTGAAATGTTGTGATTTGGCAGCGTCGGATCGTTGGTCGTAGAATAGGCATCGATTCGCACAGAAGCCCTGAGTGAAAGCCTTTGACCCACTCGGCCCGAATGCGGCGGCCTAGTAAGGCTTGACACGCACCTGATTTACACCGCCTCGCATTGCTTGGAAAGCTTCTCGCGTCGCGCAAAGGACATGGTCATGTCTCCAGCGCCGCACGAGCAGCTTTCCAAACATGGACACGATCCGCTATGCACCGTCGCGATGAAGTCGAAAACATTCCATTGCATAAACTCCTCGGTCGTTCAGCCGTGTTGCCGACGGACGTGACTGTTGGCTCGCATTCTATTTATCGTCAGGCATGTCTGCGATCGGGTTTGGCGATGCAAAAATGGCTGCCGGCAGAGCAGCTACCTCGGTCGCAATCCGTTGTCGTGTATCGGCGAGCCGGGGTGCGTGGAGCCGCTCAAAACTGAGTGAAGCCTGCGTCCACATTCTAAGAATTAAGCAGTCTCTCAAAACGGTTTCTCGGCATCCGTTGTAGACTTTCCATCTGACTGCGCGGCGGCCTTCCCGGATCGATCTTGCAATCGCCAACGACTGGCGATAGCTGCGAGCGCTTTCGCATCGAGATGGGGAGCACACCATCCCTTGGTGAAACTGATGTCATGCGAGCGTGGGAGTTGATTCGCTTCCAGCTTTCGGATGAGTATCCGAGAGGGGAGCGCGGTAGCTTGGCCGACAACAATCGCTTCGCGCTGGCGGAGGCCTGAAAGTACCTTCGTAAGGCCGACGAGAGAGTCAGGCAGGATGGCGCGGACGTGATCGCGGTCGGCCTCATTGGTAATTCGGAGGACAATCCAAGAATTGCATTGCGAAAGCACCGTCGCATCAATTTCACTTGGGCGTTGGGACACAAGCATCAAGGCAAGGCCGTATTTCCTGCCTTCCTTCGCCAGTCGCTGGATAGCCTCTCGGGCTGCTGCATACTGAGCCTCTCCGCGGTCCGGAACGTAGCGGTGTGCTTCTTCACAGACGAGGAGAACCGGATTGGCTTCTCGCTCTTCTGCCGTCTGCCATAACTTGGCTGCAAAGAGGGTGCGAGCCACGACAGAACTGACTGCGCCGGCAACTTCGTTTGGAACGCCGGAAAGATCGACGACGCATATTGCATCGCCGACTCCAAGAAACTGTTGCAAGACATTTGGCAAAGCATCATTCGCCGCGGTTCCATCCCACGGGTTCATCATAAATCGCAGGCGGCTATCCCGGATGAGGCTTTCGAGCTTTCGGACGAGCTTGTTGTATTCCTCATGCTTGGACTTGTCCTTGCTATCCTTCGGGCGTTGGTCGTTAATCTGACCGATCAAACCGACGGTATCGAGGACGCTATTGCGCTGACCGAGATTGTCCAATCCAGTGGGGTCGCCCAGCACATAAGGTATCGGAGAATCGACGGTGATTTCGTCTGGATCGATTCCCATGACCGTCGCGCCTTGTCGGCGTGCGGAAAGGAGATGGATTACCGTTAAGGCAACAACATCAGCCTATGCGTGAGCGGCATTCCGACGTGCGGCACGTCGGAGGCGCCGACGGCGCTGAGCGGCGTGGGATTCGCGCTGACGTTCAAGAAGGCGATGCTGCGGATGGGCAGCGAGCCAGCGATCTGGCAGCAGCGCATCGAGGCCGAGCAGATCATCGGCGGATAGCGCAGGAAGTTGCCCAAGAACGTCGGTCAGGTAAGGCAACAGATCCACCTGATGCATGCGCGCGCTTTGGATGACGGTGTACATCGTGGCGGCGGTGGCTCCGGCACCGGCGCGGCCCAGAAACAGCCAGTTGGCGCGGCCGATGGCAATCGGCCGCAGTAGCCGCTCGAGATGGTTCGTGTCGATCGGCAGGCGGCCGTCGTCGAGATAGCGAACCAGAGACGGCCAGCGATTCAAGGCATAGGCGACCGCTTCGGCCAACTTCGAGGTCGGTCGCAGTTCATCGCGCGCCTCCACGAAGCGCTGGTGTAGGCGCTCGACGATAGCCAACGAGACCTTGTGGCGCAGAGCTTGGCGCGCTTCGGACGTCCACGAGGCGGCTTGGTCTTCGACGTTGTACAAGCGCGCGATGGCCGCCAAGGTCTCGTGCACTAGCGGGTGGCTGGTGGTCAGCAGGGCCTCGTCGAACTTACGGCGCGTGTGTGCCCAGCAGCCGACATGCATCAAGCGTCCGGCCGCTTGGCGCACGAGCGATTCGTAGACGCTATAGCCATCACTCTGAAGGTAACCTTGGTACGAGGCCAATAGC
Organism: uncultured Planctomycetota bacterium; assembly: GCA_963708675.1. Classification (GTDB taxonomy): domain Bacteria; phylum Planctomycetota; class Planctomycetia; order Pirellulales; family PNKZ01; genus DATAXP01. The sequence continues at coordinate 5,910,168 of CAVPTO010000003.1, read as the reverse complement.
GCATCGGGGCCGTCGCGGCTGCGTGAGTCTTGGAAGTCGTAGGTCACGTAACGATGCGCCGTGTCACCGGCGAAGCCCCAGAAGTACCCGCGCAGCGCCCGTTCGCTCGTGCCATCCAGATAGCGCACCGGCGTCTCGTCGGCTTGGATAACGTGGCTGGCGAGGATCAACGCGCGTACGCGCTCGGCCAAGGGACGCAGCGCGTGAGCCGTGCCGCGCACCAAGCGGCTCAACAAGGGGCGCGAGAGCCAACTGCGCAGCGGGCTGAGCAAGTGTTCCTGCTGGCGGTACAGCGGCAGGTGCCGCGCGAACTTATCGACGGCGATGGTGGCCAAGACGCTGGCGCCGAACGGACTCTTTTCGATTGGCTGCGGCGGCTTGGACGTCGTGTGCACCTGGTCCCCCGCGCGGCACTGCGCAAGCGTAGGTGTAGCGCACGTGCTCGACGATGTAGGCCTGCGCCGGCTCCAGCTCCAGTTGCCGCGAGACGTGCTGGCCGATCACCACGCGCCGCTGGTGACAGGCCGTGCAATCCTGCTCGGAGGCTAAAAGTGGATGCTCGATGCGCCGGCGTGGCAATCCTTCGGGGAACACGAAGCGGCGCCCGTTCGAACGACGGCGCTGCGCAGGCTCGGGCTCTTCGTCCGGCTCGGGTTCTTCGGAAGCCGAGCCCGTGCCTTCGCCCAGGTTGAGCTCACTCGTAAACAGCAGCTTCTGGTCGGGACTGGGCAGATAACGCTCGCGCCGCGCACCGAAACAGCGCACGCTTCAAGAGCGCGATCTGCTCCTGCTGACGCTCGAACTGCTCGTGATACTCGGCAATCGTCGCTTGCTGTGCCGTGACTAGCGCCGTCAATTCATCGACGCGTCGCAGGAGCGCTGGCAAGTCGGGCGAGGATGAACGTCCGTGTTCCATGCGCGTGAGGACGCATAAGCCGAGCCAATTATTTTAGCCGAGCGTGTAAAGATTCACGCTGGCTGCGGCGCGCGTCGCCACCAGCGACGCCGACGTACGCTCGACAGCTCGATGCCTTCGAGCATCAAGGCTAAGTCGGACCAGCGCATCTCGACACTCGCTGTATCTTCGGAAGCGCACCGCTCCCAGGAACGCGGCAGCTCGAAGGTTCCGCGCTCTAATCGCTTGTAAAAGATGACGAGGCCATCTCCCACGAAGTACAGCGCCTTGACCCGGTCGCGGCGCCGGTTGAAGAACAAGAACAAGTGCCCGCTCTGGACTTGCTGTCCCAACTGGGTCTCGACCAAGCCCGAAAGACCGTTGAAACTCTTGCGAAGGTCCGTGGCGCCACGCAGGGCGAACACTTTGAGCGACGACGGGGCCAGCCACATCAGCGCGCTTCCCCACGCACGACGCTCAGAACCATCGACAGCGTCCGTCGATCGCAGCCCGGCGCAATGCGCAGACGAATGGCCTCGGGCAGTTCGATCTCGATGGCCGCGTCCGAAGCGCTCGACGCACTCTGCTCCGGCACGATGTGTACCGGCACAAGTTCAGGCTGCTCGGCCGAACGCAGCCGACGCTGCCAGGCATAGAACGAAGCCGGCGAAACGCCCGCTTCTTGGCAAATCTGTTCGACGCTCAGCTCCTCGCGCCGACGCCGCGCGATCAACTTCCGCCAGAATGCAGTTCGATCCGCCATGGTCTACGCTCCCGAGGACGTGCACGAAGCCCGACCTCAGAGTAGACCACCCGACAACGATGTTGTTCCGACAACGGTTACCCAGGAGGCACGGAGATGCGTCGGCGTGTCGCACGAATGGCACGTAGTTTTAGGTAAGCCCTTTCGCCATTTTGCGTTTAATCTCTGCGCGTGGCTTGGTCAGGTAGTCGTAGTTATTGCGCCGGTGCTTTTTCAATCGAGGCTCGTAGCGATCAGGCCGGTCCGCAACACGATGGGTAGCGATGGTATCGAGTAGGTGGTCGTACAGTCGTCTGCGATATGCTGCGTCACCATCAGCCCGCAGGCCAATCAGCGGCTGGAAGGCTTCCAACGTTTGCAGCGAACCCTTGAAGCTGATGGATCGTGGCACGACGTCGTGCCTTGCTGCGGCCTGAGCCATGATCGTGCGGATGAGGTTGTAGGCCAGCAGGTGTGTCCAGATTTCCTTCCTCACCAGCTCCGGCGTCTTGCATCGTAATTCACTCATCTGCATCGTCGACTTAATCGAACGCAGATCGAGCTCGTTATTCCAGCGCGCACGGTACAACATCGCCAGATCCTGCTTGGTCATTTGCTGCGGATCGAGCAGCGTCGTCACCACCACGATGGCCTTGGTCCGGAACCCAGGTTGCGTGACGTGAATCCTCGCTTCTCGAATGGTGATGGACTCGGGGAGCGACTTGTACGTTTTCCAATCCAGTGAACGAATTCCCGATGGCTTGAACCAGCGTACGATGTGGTCGTCCTTGCCAAGGCGCTGGCCACGTCGAAAGTCTGCTTGTCGGTTGGCCTTGTTCAGCCGACTGACCAATTCAACACCACGCTGTTGCAGCAGCAGGATATTCGTCCAGTTGGCCATCAGACAATCGGCCAGCAGCACATCTCCGGGGTGAAGCACGTGCCACAATCGGCGAAGCAAGCTGACTTCACCTTGGCCTTTGCCGGCATATTGGCAGAAGCCGAGGTTGACGATAGCTCCGCACGCTAAAGAAGTCAGGGCCCCGATGCGCGCGATCGGGAAGCCGAGGCCCGGCTTCTGACTACCGATTTGTGGGTACGCTTGTTGGTTTTCCGACGTGTCGGGCATCGTGACGGTCGTGCCGTCGAACATGTAAACTCGCCGCCCTTTCCATAACCAGCGACGGTCGGTCTTGGCGTCCAAATCGCGTCCAACCAAACAAGCCACCGCCGAAAAGAACTTCTCCGGCAACCGCTTTCGTGCCTGACAATAGGCGCCTGTTTCTGCCGAACAGGGAGGTCGCCCTTGAGACAAACGATGAGCTATCAAACGTGCGACCGCCGCGCGACAAGAAGAATCCGCACTCAGAACCTGGCCCAAGAGACCCACAATGTGACCAGTGGCGAGTAAATCCTGTCGGTCCAGCACACTTCGCCAGCTTTCAGTGCTTGCGAAACAATTCCTTCGGAAAGCACCGTACTCAATGGCGTGTCTCCGTCCTGGAGAAACTGGCGCCGCAGAAACCTCATCTGTTGCTGGAAGCGTCCTTTGAGGTGGACCCCAAAGGTTGGACAGTTTTAGGCGTTGAATAAGGTGGAGGGTTGTTGGGCCAAGCGGCCCGCGAGACCTTTCACAGGTCTCGCGCGGCCGCAGTGGCGTGTCATGGATTGCTTCGTAGGATGCGTCGCTCCTCAGTCTGGCGCAGCCAGAATTTTTCCGCCCCGAAGTTTTCATCGGCTGTTGGACCCCTCGCAGTACACCGAGCGTGGCGTGCGATAGGCCAACGATTGGTGAATGCGCTCGTCGCAATAGAAACGGAACCAGCCGCCAGCCCCGCCTCGGCCTCCCAGCCATCGCCATAATCGTGCAGATAGACCTCCTCATACTTCACGCTCCGCCACAACCGCTCGACGAACACGTTGTCCAACGCCCGCCCGCGGCCATCCATGCTGATCCGCACGCCACACGACTCCAACCTTGCGGTGAACGCCTGCGCCGTGAATTGCGAACCCTGATCGCTGTTGAAGATCTCGGGACGCCGACGCGCCAGCGCCTCGTCCAACGCTTCCAAGCAGAACGTCCCCTCCAACGTGTTCGACAACCGCCAAGCCAGCACGTACCGGCTGTACCAATCCATCACCGCTACCAGGTATAAGAAGCCGTGTCGCAGTGGCACGTACGTGATGTCGCTGCTCCACACCTGGTCGGGACGCGTGATCGCCACATTCCGCAGTAAATACGGGTAAATCTTGTGTCCTGTCGCCGGCCGGGTCGTCCGCCGTCGCGCGTAAATCGCCTCCAATCCCATCCGCTGCATCAGCCGCTGCACACGCTTGCGATTGACCCCCAACTGACGCGCCAGCTTGCGGCTGCCGTAAAACGGCGTCCGCAGGTACTGCTCGTCGATCGCACGCATCAGCGCCAAGTCCTCGGCCGTCTCCCCCTGCGGCACGTAGTAGCGCGTGCTGCGGGCCAGGCCCAGCAACGCGCACTGCTGCGCCACACTCAGTCGGGAATGCTTCGGGGCGATGCATCGGCGCCTGCCTTCAATCGAGCTGGGTAGATTTTTTTTTCAGCCACTCGGCCTCCATCTTCAGGCGGCCGATCTGCTCGTACAGCTCCTGCTCATTGACCAACGACGCCTCGTCCTCTTTGCGCCGCCCGTCCTCGAACAACTCCGACACGTGGTCCAGCAACTGCTTCTTCCAGGCCGTCACTTGGCTCGTGTGCACGCTGAACTCGCTGGCCAGCTGCGCCGTCGTGCGATCGCCTCGCGCCGCCGCCAACGCCACCCGAGCCTTGAACGCCGCCGCAAACGTCCGCCGCTTCCTGCTCATCGGGACCTTTCCTTTTCGCCCCTCTCGGGGATGGTCCCTCCATCTTATTCATGCGCCCAGTTTTCGGGGTCCACCTCAGTCAACCCTCGGAAGTGCGGCAGGATGGCGTCAGTGACCGTCTCTTCTCTGGCATCAGAAAGGTCGATCAAGACGATGACATGTCCACCGTCAAGCGTCAGTTCTGTCTCCGCAACACCTCCAAGTTGCTTCACAACCTGGACAACTCTTACTTGCGACTGCGGACTGGATGCCCAGACGATTTGCAACTTAGGCAATCGCTTTTGAAGCGGTGCCGCACCGTTCAATGTGACGGGCGTACCGGCGATACGAAGTGTCTCTAGGCTCTGAATGTTCGCCAGAGACATGAGGCCATTATTAGTGATGGCCGTATTCTCCAAATCCAGATGCTTCAATCCCGACAAACCCTTGAGTTGGGCGAGAGATGCGTCGGTGGCATTCGAGTTTGCCAGCAGAATCTTGACGATAGGCTGATCGAGCGTCTCGTCGAGTTCAACACTGCCGCCCAAACGCTTGACGAGTTGAATCAGTTGAATGGTTGCCGGACCGATTTTCTTTTTTGGAAGTCCAGCCTGCGCCGCTTGTCCGACCTTCGGCACGGGATTCTGTGGTTGGGCCACAGGAGCATTCGCACCCGCATTTGCAACTTGCGGTTGGTCAGGAAGGCTCTTTATCGAGATACGATTGAACTCGAAGCCCTTTTCGGAATGGCACCCAATCCAAAGCAGTTTCGGATTCGGTGTTGCCCACCATTCCCGCACGTCGGCGGTCTTCGGATTGTTCTGCCAGTTCAGAACGATCTTGCCGTTGACCTCGACGATGACGAGTCCATTCTGAACCGTGCAGACAACGACGTTCTCTTTGTCGGCGACCAACAAAGTCCCTCGATGCCGTGTTCCGTTGGGCACCGATTGCTCGGCGGGCAGATTCCCTTCAATGGCTGGCCCACTCGCATCGGGGCCGTGCGGTTCCTGCCAATGATCGAGAAAAAGATGCACCGGCTTGCCGTCCACGACCAATCCAATCGCAAGCATCGCCGTGTCGTCATCTTTGGCCGTGGCACAGAGCGACAGGCGGTAGTTGGCGGGGACTTCGCCTGGAAGTTGGAGTTTGCACCCGGCGTCAGCCTTCACATGCAGCCGTGGACCTTCGCCTTTGCTCCACCCTCCTTCGACGGCATCTCGTTGCGCATCAATCTGAGTAAGCAGATCGACGGGCGGCTCTTCGGGAACAGCAGCGATCAACGTCGTCGCCAATACAAGTGCAGTAAGCATCGGGCGTTCTCCATGCGCAAAAAAAGAGGGAGCCAGCCGAACGTCATCCCCGTGGAGGCCCTGCGACAGGCCAAGCGAAAACGAGCATCCGGTGGCTCCCCTTGCGGGGAGCCAGCCCAGACGCCGATTTCGCTTTGAGGAAAGGTCGCAGGTTTCCACGGAGCGGCGTTAAGCAAGCAATCAAGTTGTCAGCGGGCGGGTCAGGCCAGAACGGCAATCTGCTGGGCAGAAGCCGGTGATCTTTCTCCAAAAACTTCGCCGAAAAATGTTTCTCAAACAGCCAGCCATGCTATCCCGAAAAGCGGGCACCAGCAAACACGGTGAAATAGACGGGTGGAAGCCCGGAAAATCCGTTCTTCCACCCGCCGTCGCAGGAACTCCACGGGAGTTACCTTCTCCCGTTTCGGTACAGCCCAACGTGTTCCGGGCGCTAACCGACCCTGACAGGTGTCCGTAGAATGGCGGTAATTCACAGTGAGGCCAAAGCAAATGGACGAGCCGACTTCTCCAGAGACACTCAAAGCGATCCAAGAGCTTCTACCAAATTTCGCTGCGTGTACCGGAAAGACGTTCGATTGCTTTTTCTGTCCGGTTCTTCACGTAGACGAGCCGACCACCATTTGCATGGGGCATGTGATTCCGGAAGCTCTTGGCGGTACGGCGACGGTGCCCCAGCGCAAGGATGTTGATTCGTTTTATGGTTCGAAGGTCGAATCTGATTTGATTAAGTTCATCCGACTTCGTGGAATGGGATTATCGGAACTCTTTCAACAAAAGAGGGGCGACCGACCTTTGCTGGAGTTAGGCGATGGCACGCCAGTCGATTACTATTTTCCTCCCAACCTGGAATCCATCCCACCAACGCACGAGGCTGGATATTTTGAGTTCCCAGCCGGAAGAAGAGTCATTGCGATCAAGGGCCAATCGGTCGAGTCGCTAATCCAACTCGGGCTTCGTGCGGTGAACGAACGAGACTGCTTGCACGCCGCAGTTGCGACTGTGATTAAAGCAGCCCACCTGACTTGTTTCAAAATGTTCAAATACGACTATGCTCTTTCCTACACCGGAATCGCCGTGTCGGCCATTTTGAAGGATTTTTTCCTGCAACATCGCAATACAGAGAAGCGGTTTATTGCCGATCCATTGCGGAACCACTTCCATCCTCATCTCACGATGGTTCGGCCTATGTTTTCAAGGACCAATTCGCCGTTCTCGTTCAACGGAACAATCGCTGATGGTCAGGTAATGCACTTGTTGACGCCACAGGACAAGGTTTACTCGATTGGGGTGATCGTAAAAATGCACGAGAACGACTACTTTTCGGTCTTCATACCGGGCGAAGCAGCGTGCATTGACACTTATTTTGACTTCCTGAATTACCAGCCGACGCAATTGCGAGTTGGGCGAGGACCGCTCTTTCCGCTCGGCGGCGATCCGTCTGAGTGGGAGTCAGTTGAAATGACTCCACTCGATTGAACCTCGTTGGAGCCGAAAGAAGTCGGCGGGCACCAAAGGCGGGCGACTGTCGATCAACGGAGGCTACGACCAATGCTTCGCCGCATTTTCTTCCTGGTCGCTCGTCAATCAATTGCTTCATCTGCGATGGCGACTGAGATCGCCGCCCGCAACCGAGCCGTCGCCTTCAAGGTCAAAATGAAGGACACCGGGATTGTCGGCAACGTGTTGATCGACGCCAGCGACGTTGAAGCGGCCAAGGTCAAGCTAATGAAGCGGTATCCAGGCTGTACGATACTCAGCGTGAAAGAGAAGTAGGAGAAAACGTGTTTCAAAAATGGAAGACCGATCTCAAGCGAATCTACGACGATCAGCTTCTTGATCTCATGTTGAACAGGGAAATCTTTCGGCAGTTCAGTGATGCAACATCAAGGCACACCGGCAGCCATCAGGGAGCCGAGCTTGCCAAATGGATGCAGCAGGGATACGTCGCTTTCGCTGGTACTGCAATTCGCCGCTTGCTCGAAGAGCCGTCCAAGCGGAACCGGAGCGTCTCTCTCGTGATCCTGCTCCGTGAGCTACAACAGCACAAGCATCTACTCACTCGCAGATGGTTTTGTAGCCATTACAAGGGGATCGTTGCGAAGATTGCTGATCGTGACTTCGATTCCATCGCTCGCAAGAAGGGCGTAGCCCGGATTTCGGCAGACCGAATCGAACGGGACATTGCACGGCTGGAGCGTGCGGCCGAGCCAGTACGGCGGTTGGTCAACAAGGTGATCGCTCACACGGAACGGGATCGACGCAGGATCGGAAGGCCGAAGTACGGCCAGATCAATGCAGCCATCGACGAGATCGTTGCGACCTACAAGCGTTACCGGCTGTTGATCGAACAACGAGGGGGCGAACCGTCTGAGATTGTTCGGACCGTTCGTGTCAGCGACGATTTGGCGAGGATTTGGCCGTGAATCCACATTCCTGCGGCGGCATTTTGAATCGAGATGCCGACGACGATTATTTCAGTCGATGCACCACGGCGGAATGATGCCTTTATAGCGCCGAGCCGCATCATCCCCGAACGTATCATCTACCTCCGACGCCGTTAGAATGCGCTCGGGAAGGTACAGGTTCACGATAATCTTGTCTTTGCTCTTGGTGAACGTGATGAATTTGTGCGCCTCTGCCGAACCCACTTCACTGCGCAAATAGAAATAAACGCAGTCTCGGCGGAATTGCGTGAGCGGGTCTATTGGCCCACTGGCAACCCCCGGACGTAACACGGCCAATGGCAAAATTCCTCTAAGCCGAATGCCTTCGAGAGACAGTTGAGAGGCGACATGAAGGGCATTCGGCTGCTTGCGTAGAATTCGCCTACGTGTGCGTTCGGCCCATACGACGACTGACAGGAGACGACGACGCACCGCCCCAGCCATCCTTCGTGTCCGCTGTTTGCTCATTTGCTCTCGTTTGAACAGAGGCATTGCCCATAAGGATTTCGAGAACGGAACGATAATCCCGCTGGCCCAAATGACCGCACGGTGAGGTCGTCGGCCGTGAGGCAATTATGGTTTCGGCCGAGAAGCTCAACGCTTTAACTTTCGTGCGCCGTGGATCGGGGTCATTTCATGGACCGTTGCATTCGTCACCGGAACACGAACGAGGCACGAAAGGGGATGGCCGGTTCTCGCCGACTGCCGTCGTTGGTCGTCGGTCAACGTAACCTCTCGTTCGGTTGGCGTAGCGATGACCCTTGCCCAATCAATCCGAGGGTCGTCAGTGAATAACGATTTCCAGCCGCAATCGTCGTTGATGAACGCCAGTACGCCGCTGAAAGGAATTTCGATTTCCCACCGAACAATGTCGTGGGCGTCGGCCACTCGGACGAACGAAGGGACGATTTCGCACCAAAGAAACTGGCTGGTTCTCACGATTTCTTGAAGCTTCGGCAGCGCTTCACGATAAGTGGGATAGCGCTTCCAATAGTCCCCCTGCGTTGGGTCGATGACCAACTTCGGATCGTCAACCTTGAACTTTCTGGGGTGGTGCGTAAACAACTTCACGGCAGACTCACGGCGCAGACCCTCAAGGCATCATTCTGCCGCCTCGGTGCCAAGAACTACCGGCCGTGCAGCGCAATGTCACTGCAATGACCCCGAAGTTTTGTTGTACCGATGTTGTACCGCCGCATTGCAAATCAGTCACAGACGAAAAAAGGACTCGCAACATTTTGTCGCAAGTCCTTTAGTCGTTTCAAGTACCGAAGGTGGGAGTCGAACCCACACGACCTTACGGTCACTGGATTTTGAATCCAGCGCGTCTGCCATTCCGCCACTCCGGCAATGGGGGGAAGTTCATAGTTTCCGACGAGGGTGCGGTGTCGTCAAGGGTCATCGAACTGGCGGCGGCGGCGGAAAAGTCTCGCTAATGCGTCAGGTCGATCGCGATGTGCGGCACGACCGGTCTGCGCTCGCGGTAAGTTCAATTCCGGCCGACGTCAGCTTCGATAAAGGAGATGACCCTTTCTTTTACGGCGAGGTTCGTATGCGGCTGCGCATCGCGGTGTCGTTGCCTTTGATCGCGGCCCTCGCTTCGCCGGCAGGAAACGTCGGCAGGGCGGAGGAAGGCCCGAAACTCATTGGGCCGATCTTGCAAGGACCGATCGTCGTCGAACAGGTGTCGCCCGACCGGCCGATGCTCATCGTCACGCCGCAGAAACCGAGCAGTCGCTCGACCGCCGTCGGAGCATCGTTGTCGCCGATCATGCCGCGAGCCGAGGCCGTGCAAGCGCGGCCTGAAGTTGTCGAGCCGGTGCGCGTGCCGACCTCGCTGCGAGAGACAAACTCGCGAGAGACAATCGCTACGCCGCGTGCCGAGCCGATGGCGGCGGCCCACCCGCTCGATCCGGCGCTGGAGATCGCGCGATGGGCGGCAAAGAAAGTCGAGGCGCTGCGCGACTATCAATGCGTGTTGGTCAAGCGCGAGCACGTCGGCGGAAAGCTGCGCTCGCCGGAAACGTTCGCGCTCAAGGTGAGGCATGAGCCGACGAGCATGTACGTGCAATGCCTCGGTCCGGCCCATCCGCGTGGACGCGAGATTTTGTACGTCGAGGGACACAACAACGGACTGGCGCTGGTGCATACGCCCGGCATGCGGACACGCAATGCGGCAAACACGACGGTCGAAATCAACTCCGCACGTCTATTAGCTGAAAGCCGGCATCCACTGCTCGACTATTCGCTCGAGCGATTCGCGCACGACGTAGTGACTGAATACGAACACGAATCGAAGTTCGGCGAATGCAACGTGAAGATCGAAGAGCGAGCGCAGGCGGATGATCGGCCGTGCGTGATGGTGCAGGTCACGCATCCGCAACCGCGCAACAGCTTCCGCTATCATGTCACGCGCGTTTACTTCGATCGTCAATGGCAGGTGCCGGTACGGCTCGAGGCGTACGCCTGGCCGACTAAAGCTGGGGCACAGCCGCAGCTCATCGAAGAGCGCACCTACCGCAAGGTCGTGCTCGACGCGGGACTGAAGGATGCAGACTTCGACGCACGGAATCCGGCGTATCGATTTCGATAAGCAGACAGCCAGTGACGCGTCGGATTTCCAGTTGCACTGTGGCCGAACGCCGCAGTTAGATGGACGCGGCCTCGGGCGTAACAGCGTCATCGAATCGCTCGCGAATCGGCAATTCGACTGCGACACGCGTGCCGCCGCCGGGAACGGTCTCGATGCGTGCGGTGCCTTGCACGACGGCTGCGCGTTTGCGAATTCCTTCGATCCCGAAGCGTCCGGAACCCGGCTGCGACGAGTCGAAACCGCGACCACGATCGACAACTTCCAAGAGCAAGGAGCCGTTGAACTGCGAAAGCACGAGCGAGGCGTTCTTCGTGCCGCTGTGGCGTGCGGCATTCGTCAACGCTTCCTGCGCGATGCGGAACACGGTGTTTTCGAGCAACGGGTCGAGACGCCCGATACTTGAATGGTTCTCGAAGTCGACATCCAAATCGCCGCGGATGCGATGCTCGGCCACCAGGTATTCCAAAGCGGTGCCGATGCCGGCCTCGTCGATCACCAACGGACGCAACCCGCCCATAAAACGTCGCGCTTCGTCCAACGCTCGCCGAAGCGTGATGATCGTGCTGTCGAAGGAATCGACGTCATCGTCGCTGGCGAACGTGACGTTGTCGCGCAAGCTTTCGAGTTTGAAGATGCTTCCGGCCAAATACTGAACGACGCCATCGTGAATCTCGTAGGCCAGCAGCTTGCGATCTCGTTCGTGCGATTCGAGCGTGTTGACCAAGAATTCGCGCTCGTACTGCAGGTCTTCCTCGGCCCTTTTGCGCTCGGTGATATCGGTTCCGATGGCGAGCACGTGCGTCGTGCCGTCGAGCAAACGCAAAGGCTTTTCGACGAGGTGAAACCAAACCGTCCGACCGTCTGCCGTAGTGAAAGTGTCATCCACGGCGATGGTTTGGCCGGTCTGCATCACGAGCCGTTCGGTGGCGAGATAGCGCTCATAATCTTCGCGGCGAGGAATGAACAGCGAGACGTCGGCGCCGACGAGATCGTCGACTTTCATGCCGAGCAATCGCGCGAGCGCTTCGTTGGCCAGCACCACTTTGCCGTTGCCGTCGCCGACGTACATGACGTTCGGACTGGTGTCCAACACCTGGCGGATGAAGGAGCGTTCTTGTTCCAGTTCGGCGGTCCGCTCCTGCACGCGGTCTTCCAACGCGTCGTGTGCCTTGAGAAGCTCGCGCTCCGCCAGCACGCGGGCCGAGATGTCGACGGCCATCATGCCCAGCATCGGTTGCTCGAACGAATCGAACGGGAACTTGCTGGTGAGGAACCACCGAACGCCGCCGTCGGGTCTTGGCGTTTCGACGACGACCTCTTGCGGAATGCCGGTCGTCATCACCGATTCGTCCTGCGCGTGCATGATTTCTGCGACGGCGTTGGGAAAACGCTCGAACACAGTCTTGCCGAGGAACGCGTCGGCTGGGCCTTTGAACAGGTCGCAGTAGCGGCGATTCACGTAGACGAATTTGCCTTGACGATCTTTGATGACCGCGATGGCCGACGTGTGATCCATGAACGCCTGGAATCGACGTTCGACTTCGGCACGCGCTGCCGCCTCGCGCTCGAACTGCGTGTGCTTGGCGAGCGCCTGTCGTGCGGCTTGGGCCGCTTGGCGCCGCGCATGATGCAGCAAGCCACTGAGCACCGCGATCGAGGCGCCCACAATCATGAACGAGATCGCGCACATCCCCGGACCAATGACGGTCATCATTGGCGGAGAGAATGCTTCGATCACCCAATTAACACAGGCGAGCGAAAGGACGGTCGCCAGAACCGTGGGACCCAACCCGGCCAACCAAGCGGTCGCCAGGATTGCGGCATAAAATGGGAAGTACGGCACCTTCCCCTCCAACCACGGTTGGAGCGAAAGACGGACGGCCAATGCCACCAACGAACAAATCACTGCCGTTAAGTAACGCGCTCGAGTCGATTTGATCTCAATCATGCTCGCAAGCTCGAATATTTCGGGCCTCTGCCACTTCCGCAGAACCTCATTCTAACCGACTTCGACGTTGGTTCGCGATCAAATCGGACGGCGATTAGAACGCCCCGCGACGGCTGAGAACGCTATTCGGCGTCGCAATCAGCAATTTCAGATCGGTCAGAAGGCTTTGACGGGTGACGTACCAAATGTCCATACGAACCCATTGCTCGAAGCCGATCTCGCTCCGGCCGCTCACCTGCCACAGGCACGTCAGGCCTGGCTTAACCGACAACCGGCGAAGCTGCCACGTCTCGTACTGCATCACTTCCTTGAGCACCGGAGGACGCGGGCCCACGAGCGACATGTGACCGGCCAGGATGTTCAACAGCTGCGGCATCTCGTCGATGCTCAAGCTGCGAAGGACGCGGCCAATGTTCGTAATGCGCGGGTCGCGACGATTCTTGAAAATGGGGCCGGTGGCATGTTCGTTGGCGATCTTGGCTTGAATTTGCTCAGCATTGAGCACCATCGTGCGGAACTTGAGCATCGGGAACATCACGCCACGATGGCCGACGCGGCGTTGGCAATACAGCGGACGACCGCGAGTCGTGATCAGCAAAGCGACGAACGTCGTGACCATGATCGGCGAGAACATCGCCAGCAGGAACAAGGCTCCGACGATGTCGCTTGCACGCTTGGCGATAAGATAGCCGACGCTCTGATTGCCGGCCGCGGCGACCGGACGAGGTTGCGAGACCTCGTTGGCGGCCCCTCGCGAAACAACGTGAGTCGGACCGGTCAGAAGGTGCGACAGGTTCTCAACCGTCAGTTCGCGTCGAGACATCGTGAGGCGGTTCCTGTGGGCCGGTGAGCGTTGCTTGTGGACCGAGTAAAAAGCAACGCCGATGCCGCGACGACCGGACAGCGGTCGGTAAGAGGGCAGTTTGCTCAACGCATCTGGCGGAGCAGTAGAGAGTTGCGACGCTTGCGAAGCGGCCGTTTCACGTCACTTCGGCGGTTTCGGATGATGCCGCCACGCAACATGCGTGTTGCGCTATGGCAACGGTGTTGCATTCCCGCCACATGCAAAACAAGCGTTTCACAGGGGCATCATCAAGCACAGACGTGATCGACACCGCGCTACTTTTCCCCCTTCGCGGCCGGCGGCGGCGATTCCGCCGCCCGAATGACTACCAGCGCACGCTGATAGACCGGTCGCTGCGAAGCGTTCTCCTGCATCGCGCCTTGCGGCTCACTCGCAGGCGCCTCAGCAGCGGCCGCGTTGCGCTGACGATTCGCTCGATTCAATTCGTTCTCGAACTTCGAAACATCGAGCCGCTGCGCTCGCCCTTCGCTTCGCTTCGCTGCGTTCACTTGCACAGTGGCCGGTTCCGGTGAAGGAACAGCAGTGGAGTTCGATTGAACAACGACATCGCGATTATTTTTCCATTGATCGAGCGCTTGGTTCACGCGACCATCGGGCGCGACGATACACATCACATCGAGCGCTTGGCGATCACCGGAAGCCGACTTCATGCGCGAGGCTATCGTGTCGGCCGAAGCCGCGGTCGTTTTTTCTTGCGTCACCGTCGAAGGTGCGTCGACGAGGATCGCATTGTCGTTGAAGACTTCTTCGAATTCCTTTGCTTTCCACTCCGACGGCTTCACGTCCACTTCGACAATGAGCAGACCCGGACACAGGAACACCGGTTGCTTCTCATTGTTCGACGCCTCGCGGGCTAGCGCAGACGTTTGCGCTAACACGTCGTCGGTCAGCGATTCGAAGCCGTACCTCCGCAACGTCTCGCGCACTTCATCCGCGTCACCGGGTGGTAGCCCAGTGGCGTTGCTGGCCGACGGCGCCGCAGCTGGCGACGTCGGCACCACTGCGGGCGCCATCGCCGGTGCCGCGAAATTCGATGCCGTCGCGGTGTCTCTGGTTGCACTTAGACCCGCGCCTCCCGCCAAGTCGCCAGGCGGCGGCGCTCGGCGAGCAGCGCCGATTTCGCCGTCGGTCGACGGCACATGATGAGCGACCTGTGCCACCTGCGGCGGCTTTTCGCTGCCGGGCATGAGCATCAGCATCAGTCCCGCCGCCAGCGCCACGGCCGCATACGCAATCGGTCGTCGAGCGCGCTCCCATTTGAACGGCGTGCGAGCAGGGACCACGTCATCCTCTTGCTCGGCTGAAGGTGGCGGCATCGCCGCAGCCGCAGCGAGCGTCGCGGCTAAATCCGAACCGCGTCCCGAACCTACGAGCACTTCACGCTCCGCCGCGCGCTGAGCCCGCTCGGTAGCACGCTTGGCAAAGTCTTCTCCCAAACTCTCGCGCGGCATCGCGGCGAGCATCGAGCGTTGCGACTTCAAGTCGTCGAGCAGCTTGCGGCTTTCCGGATTGTGTGCGAGCAGCTCCTCGGCGCGTGCCATCTCCGCAGGGCCAAGATCCTCGTCGAGGTAGGCCGAGATCAGTTCGTCGTCGGACAGCGATTCGTATTCGGGTGCGGACATGGTCAGGGGTTACACATGGGGAGGCGTCCCGACGGACGCCTAAGTCTCTCGGATCGACTTCTTGAGAATGCCGCGAAGCTCAAGGCGAGCGCGGTGCAATCGGCTGCGGACGGTGCCGATCGGAAGGTCGAGAATCTCAGCGATCTCGTCATACGAAAGAGCATCCATCTCGCGCAGCACGAGCACGACGCGATGGTCCTCATCCATCTCGGCCAGCGCCTTGCGCACCTGCAAAACGCTTTCCTTGGCGTGCAGTGGGGCCTCGGGCGACGCGCGACCGTCGATCGGCTCGCGCCCCGATTGCTGGTGCATGTCGTCGAGCGAGATCTTCGCTTTTTTGCGACGGCGATGGCTAAGGGCCATGTTCACGGCAATTCGGTACAGCCAGGTGAAAAACGAACTATTCCGCTCGAACGTCTCGAGCTTCACCATCGCCTGCACCATCGCGTCCTGCACCACGTCCTCGGCATCGGTCGAATTGCCGAGAATATGCCGCACGCAGTGGAACAGACGGTCCTGGTACTTCAGCACCAACTGGCCGAAAGCCGCCGAATTATGCTTATTGAGCGTTTCGTCTATCAGTTGGTCGTCGTTGGCGACGGTAACAACCATTGGACGCCCAGGGCGAGAAAAAAGTTCCCGTGAACCGCCATATCATCCCGACCGTAACCCTACATGTCAAACCGGGATGCGACTCGATCTGGGTGCGGCGTATTTCGGTTATTTCCTCGGGTTTAGTCGCGACGCGCCAGCGGAGCGCTCCACTAGCGCGTCGCGGCTAACCAGGGCACCGTTGTGAGGGTGTCATTAGTCCAAGACGATTGCCTTGTCGCGGTCCGTACCCGCGTATATCCTGATCGACGTCGCCAAATCGCAGGGGCGGCGCACCCCGACGCCGTCGGCCTAGAGTTTCTTAAAGCGGGAATGTTCCGCGTCATCCTTCGCGAATCGAACCAAGGAGTTGTGTTATGAAGCGTTTGATTGCTCTGGCCGCCGTCGCGGCTGTTACGGTCGGCATCGCCTACGCAGCTGAGTTGAAGAGCGGCCTCCAGTCGGGCCAAAAGATCGGCGCCTTCGACGTCAAGAAGGTCGGCGGCGCTGCCGACGACGGCGTCTCGGTCGGCAAGGAACTTTGCTACCGCTGTAAGTATGGCAGCAGCCCGATGGTCATGGTCTTCACTCACAAGACCGACGAGAAGACCGTCGAGTTGGTGAAGAAGCTCGACGCTGCGGTCGCCAAGAACAGCGACATCAAGATGCGTGCGTTCGTCAACGTGTTGGCCGACGACATGGCCGCCGCTGAGAAGTCGGCTCAAGAGCTCGCTTCGGCCGCCAGCCCGACCAACGTGCCGATCGTCGTGCCGGTCGAGTTCAAGAACGGTCCCGACAACTACGGTTTGTCGCCCGAGGCTCAGTTGACCGTCATCATCGCCAACGATGGGCAAGTGGTCGCCAACCACACGTTCGAGACCGGCCTCATGTGCGAAAGCTGCATGGAAAGCATCATGAGCGACGTCACCAAGATGGCCAGCAAGTAACCACGAGCTGCCACCTTCATCTCCGAGTCATCAACCTCGCGGCGGGACGTAAGTCTTCGGACTTGCTCCCGCCGTTTTTCGTTAACTGCCCGCTGCTCTCTGCCTACTGCCATCTTGTCCTTACCGCCGTTACAATACCGACGACTTCAACGATCGATCCTGCGGGGGCTGAGGCAGCGAAGAGCCCGAAACACCGATGAGCACGACGCTGGCGCAAACGCCGCTTCACGATTGGCATGTCGCTCACGGCGGTCGCATGGTCGACTTTGCCGGGTGGAGCATGCCCGTGCAATACGCGTCGATCGTCACCGAACATAACGCCACGCGCACCGCGGCGGGCCTATTCGATATCTCGCACATGGGTCGGCTCGGCTTCCAAGGCGCCGGGGCCCGCGACTTTCTCGATCGTCTCGTCACGCGCCGCGTGTCGGACCTGCCCAACGGCGGTGTCCGCTACGCCCTCGTGACAAACGACGCCGGCGGCATTCTCGACGATGTGCTCGTCTATCACGTCTCCTCGACCGAGGGCGGCGGGTCGTATTACATGATGGTCGTCAACGCCAGCAATCGCGAGAAGATCGTCCGGTGGATCGAGCCGCGTCTGCGCGAGGCGTCGAACGTCGAGATGTCCGACATCACCACCGCCTGGGCGATGATCGCCGTGCAAGGACCGCGAGCGATCGAACTCGCGCAGCCGTTGCTGAACGTCCAAGTCTCGCAGATGAAGTATTACCATTGCTCGGAATGCCTCGCCGACGGCAATCACTGCGTCGTAAGCCGCACCGGTTACACCGGCGAAGACGGTTGCGAGTTGATCGTCGAGTCGCCGCACGCAGTCGGCTTGTGGCAGAAGCTGATCGACGCCGGCGCCACGCCCGCAGGGCTCGGCTGTCGCGATACGTTGCGGCTCGAAGCGGCGATGCCTCTGTACGGACATGAACTGTCGGAAGAGATCAACCCGTATCAGGCCGGACTCGCGTTTGCCGTGAACCTCGAAGGACGCCAGTTCCCCGGCCACGACGAACTCGTCCGCCGCAAAAGCGACCCCACTCAACCCAAGCGCATCGGCCTCGCATTCGAAGGGAAGCGCGTGCCGCGCGAAGGCTACGCCGTCGTCGCCGACGATCGTAAGGTCGGCACCGTGACCAGCGGCACCTTCTCGCCAACTCTGAACCGCCCGATCGCCATGGCCTATGTCGAACCGGCCTTCGCCGCCGAAGGGATGGAACTCGTCGTTGACATTCGAGGCCGAGACGAACACGCACGCGTCGCACCGCTGCCGTTTTATCGTCGAAAGTGACAGCGACTAACGAGAGAGTGCAACCGAACTGACGTGACGCGCCGCGTCCACCGAGCCCGAAAGGAAACGATTCGTGAAGCCCGAAGACCTGCTATACGCCAAGACCCATGAGTGGGTGAGCGTCGACAAGTCGGCCAAGCCCATGACCGCCACGATCGGCATCTCGCAATTCGCCCTCGAGGCGCTGACCGACCTGGTGCACATCGAGTTGCCCAAGGTGGGTCGCAAGCTCAAAGCCGGCGAAACCTTCGGCGAGGTCGAAAGCGTCAAGGCCGTGAGCGACCTGTACAGCCCCGTCTCCGGCGAAGTGCTCGCCGTGCACGACGCCTTGATCGAGCATCTCGAAAAGCTCAACGCCGACCCCTACGGCGAAGGGTGGCTCGTCAAAGTGTCGCTCGCCAGCGATGCCGACCTAAAGTCGCTGCTCGACTACCCCACCTACCAGAAGCAGTGTGCCGAAGAAGACCACTAGCGAAGAATGGTTAATGACCATCTCGTTTAGCGGTTAAGAGCGCTGCTGTCTGTCGTTCCGACTTCTGCATTCCTATTTCTGACTTCTCCTTCATGCCCTACTTGTTCAACACTCCCGAAGATCAGCGAGCGATGCTCGACGCGATTGGCGTCCATTCGATCGATGAACTCTTCGACATGATCCCAGCCGACTGCCGACTCAAACGGCCGCTCGACCTTCCGCCAGCACTCACCGAGATCGAGCTCACGGCCCACATGTCGCAGCTCGCCGGCAAGAACGTCTCGGCCGGACAGGGCGTCTGCTTCCTCGGCGGCGGCAGTTACGACCACTTCATCCCCGCCGTGGTCGATGCGATCGCCTCGCGTGGCGAGTTCTATACCTCGTACACGCCGTACCAGCCCGAAGCCAGCCAAGGCAACTTGCAGGTCTTCTTCGAATATCAGTCGCTCATCGCGCGGCTGACGGGCATGGAAGTCTCGAACGCCAGCCTCTACGACGGAGGCACGGCGGCCGTTGAGGCGGTGATGATGAGCATCTCGGCGACGAACCGCAATCGCGTCGTCACGGCCGCCAGCGTGCATCCCGAGTATCGTCAGATTCTCGACACCTATCTGCATAACCTCGGCATCGAAGTCGTCACCATCGGCACGCCGGAAGGCGCGATCGCACCCGACGAACTCGCTGCGGTCGTCGACGAACACACCGCCTGCGTTCTCGTTCAACATCCGAACTTCTTCGGCAGTCTCGAAGAGGTCGAAGCTCTCGGCAAAATCGCTCACGCTGCCGGCGCGACGTTCGTCGTCAGCGTCGATCCGCTCAGCCTCGGCCTACTCAAGCGACCGGGCAGTTACGGCGCCGACATCGTCGTGGCCGAGGGGCAAGCGCTCGGCAGCCCAATGGCCTACGGCGGACCTTATCTCGGCATCATCGCTTGCAAGGAATCGTTCTTGCGTCGCCTGCCGGGTCGCATCGCGGGTCAGACCGTCGATCGCCGTGGCATGCGTTGTTGGGTGCTCACGCTGCAAACGCGCGAGCAGCACATCCGCCGCGAACGCGCCACGAGCAACATCTGTACGAATCAGGGCCTGTACGCGTTGCGAGCGACGATCTACCTGGCCCTCATGGGTCCGCAAGGCATGCGAGAACTCGGTGAACTGTGCGTGCAGAAGTCGCACTACGCCGCAGCGGCCATCACCGCGAACGACCGTTTCTCGTTGGCTTTCTCGCGGCCCACCTTCAAGGAGTTCGTCATCCGCGACTCGCAAGGCGCCGTGGATTCGTTAATGGCCGAAGCCGCAAACTGCGGGTTCTTCGCGGGCGTTCCGCTCGGCCGCTGGTATCCCGAGTTGAGCGATTGCTTCCTCGTCACAGTCACCGAGAAACGGAGCCGCGACGAGATCGATCGCCTCGCTGCCTGCCTCGCTGACGCTCCCGAAAAGGTGGCCGCCCATGCGTAACCTGCAAGCCACGCTGCCAATCTTCGAGCTCTCGAAGCCAGGTCGCCGCGCCGCGGTGATGCCGAAGTGCGACGTTCCCGCCAGGCCGTTGGCCGACTTACTGCCGAAGAGCGCCATCGCCGAAGCCCCGCCATCGTTGCCAGAGTTGGCCGAGCCCGACGTCGTGCGGCACTTCACGAATCTGTCGACGTTGAACATGTCGGTCGACACGCACTTCTATCCGCTCGGTTCGTGCACGATGAAGTACAACCCCAAGCGGAACGAACGCGTCGCCGCGATGCCGGGACTCGCCGACCTGCATCCGTATCAGCCCGAGGACACGATCCAAGGTCTGCTCGAAATGCTCTTCGAGCTGCAGCAGATGCTCGCCGAGATCAGCGGGCTCGAAGCCGTCTCGTTGCAACCTGCTGCAGCGCGCATGGTGAGATGACCGCGCTGCTCGTGGCCGCAGCCTACTTCCGCGACATCGGCCAGAAGCGCACGCACGTTCTCGCACCCGATAGCGCACATGGCACGAACCCCGCCAGCGCTGCCGTCGCGGGCTTTCAAACCGTCACCGTCAAAAGCACGCCGAAGGGTTTTGTCGATCTCGAAGACCTGAAGTCGAAGCTCGACGATAAGACGGCCGTGTTCATGATCACCAATCCGAACACACTCGGGATGTACGACCGTCAGATTCGCGAGATCGCCCGACTGGTGCATGACGCCGGTGGGCTGATCTATCTCGACGGCGCAAACATGAACGCAATTCTTGGCATCAGTCGGCCCGGCGATTTCGGCGCCGACATGATGCACTTCAATCCGCACAAAACCTTCAGCGGCCCGCACGGAGGCGGCGGCCCCGGCGCCGGACCTATCGCCGTGACGAAGAAGCTCGGCGCATATCTCCCCTCGCCGACTGTCGCACGCAACGGCGATGGCTATCGCCTTGACTACGATCGCAAGAAAAGCATCGGTCGCGTGCGCAGCTTCTTCGGCCAGGTCGGCGTGCTGATTCGCGCCTACTGCTACATCCGCACGTATGGCCCCGAAGGCCTCAAGCGCGTAAGCGAGAATGCGGTGCTGAACGCCAACTATCTGCTCGCACGCCTTAAAGACACGTTTCCCGTGCCGCAAGGCGACCGCTGCATGCACGAGTTCGTCGCGTCGGCCGCAAAGCTCAAAAGCGAAAATGACATCTCGGCCATGGACATCGCTAAGCGTCTGCTCGACTACGGGTTCCACGCTCCGACGGTCTATTTTCCCACGACCGTTCGCGAGTCGATGATGATCGAGCCGACGGAAACCGAGAGCAAGGAAACGCTCGACGCCTTCGCCGACGCGCTGATCCGCATCACGCACGAGTCGGCCGACACGCTGCACGAAGCGCCGCACAGCACCGCCATGAGCCGTGCCGACGAAGTGCGTGCCGCCCGCTCGCCGATCCTGGCGTGGCCAGAAGAGTAGCCACGCCCGACGATGCGCGTCATCCCCGTGATCGACCTGCTCGGCGGCCAAGTCGTCCGCGCCATCGGCGGACGCCGACACGAATATCGCCCCATCGAAAGCCCGCTCTGCCGCGACGCGCAACCCGCAACTGTCGCGCGAGCGTTCGTCGAGACGTTCGGCTTCGACACGGTCTACATCGCCGACCTCGACGCCATCACCGGCCGCGAACCGGACTTGGTGAGTTACAAGGCGATTGCCGATTGCGGTGTGGAATTGTGGATCGATGCCGGAGTGCAAGACCTCAATCGCGCATACGAACGTGTGATCGTCGGACTCGAATCGATCGATGGTCCCGACGAGATTTCACAGCTGGTTGCGACAATCGGCGCCGATCGATGCATCTTCAGCCTCGACCTGCGCGACGGTCGTCCACTGACTTCGGCCTGGCAGAGTTACACGCCCGAGCAGATCGCCAAAGTTGCCTTCGACGCCGGCGTGCGAGCGTTCATCGTGCTCGACCTCGCGCAAGTCGGCGGCTTTGGGGGCGCGCAAACCGAGTCGCTTTGCCGACGTCTGCGCGAGATGATGCCGGACGTCGAGTTGTACGCCGGTGGCGGCGTGCGCGATGTGAATGACCTACTCGCGCTTGCCAGCGCCGGCTGCGACGGAGCGCTCGTCGCCAGCGCACTACATGACGGGCGTATCACCGTCGAGAATCTCGCGGCGATAAAGCGCGTGTTTAGCCGCGACGCGTAGCGAGCGCTTGCTGCGCGTCGCGGTTAAACCGAAGGAAAACTCGGCTACGGCCACTTCGGGTCGCGTTTCTCGCTGAAGGCGGCGAGGCCTTCGGCGGCGGCCTCGGTCGTGCGTGCGGTAGCGCTGGCGGCGGCGCCTGCGGCGAGCAGCGTCGTTAGGTTTTCGCCGATCATTTCGTTGAGCACACGTTTCGTCAATTGCAACGCCTCGGGAGCACAGCGCAGCACATTGGGCGGCGATCTCGCCAGCTCGCGGCCACAGTCGATCGGCGTCGATCAGCTCGTGGAACAAGCCGATTCGCTGTGCCTCCGTCGCGTCGATCGTCGCCGCGGTCATGAGCAACCGCGCCGCTTGCCCGCCGCCGATGCGGAAGTGTACCAGCGGCGCCACGATGCCGGCGATGATGCCCCGCAGTGGCTCGGGCAGGCCAAACGTCGCGCTTTCGGCGGCGACGACGATGTCGCAAGCAAGCATGAGCCCCGCGCCACCGGCGACGGCCGGGCCGTTGACCGCGGCGATGAGCGGTTTCGGGAATCGCAACATCGACAGCACGAGATCGTGATAGATCATCGCGTCGCTATGCCACATCGCATTGGCGTCGGGCTGGCGACTCGTCTCAAGCATCTCACTCAGGTCCATGCCCGCGCAGAACGCCGGGCCGCTTCCCGTCAGCACCACCGCACGAACACGACGTTCCAGATGCAGGTCGCCGAGCGCCTGATCAAGTTCGGCAAGCAATGCCCGTGACAAAGCGTTTCGCTTTTCGGGACGATTCAAGATGATCGTTCCGGTGCGTTCGTGAACGTGAACCTTCACCAGCGCCATCGCTGTTACTCCATTACTTTCGGTTGCGGATCATCACCGCTAAATCGTTGGGCATTGGCAAGTCCATCATCCCGATCGCCGTGGAAAGCAATTTGCCTTGCGTATCGATGCGAAGCGACCGGCTCGCACCCCCAGCGAGTGCGTCGAACAACACGAAGTTGAAAGCATGGATTGGCGGCAACTCGAAGCGTGCGACGCGTGACGGTTCGAGGCCGACGAAATACTCGGCGACACGCTCGATCGTAAGTTCGCGGCGTAGGAAATCGAATCCCGAGGCGGTGTATGCGATGACGCCGATGTTGGCGTGATTGCCTTTGTCGCCGCTGCGGGCGTGTGCGATTTGCGAGAGTGTGATCATCGCTTGCTCCAGCTCTCGGCCGTCGCGACCTCGACGTTCGTCTTCACGACAGATTGCGGCACCAGCGTCGGCCAATAGGCGAACACCGGTCGCACCGTGCTTCGCGCTGCGGTGTAGCCGGCCAAGCCCGCCGGCCCCGCCGTCGCCAAAGGCGCAAACTCGCGGGTGAATCGCTCGACTGCCTCACGTCGCGCGTCGTGAACGGTCACGCGGAGCATAACTTCAAGCAGATTCGACGGAGGCGAAGCTACGAGACCCGGAACTCCTTCGCCGGCGCCCAGGCATTCGACCAGCGAACGTTCATACTCATAACCAGCCGCACGCAATCGTTCGAGAATGATGCGGCCGCACTCGCGGGCTTTGGCGACACAGTCATCGCCGTAAACGAGCAACTGACCGCTCGCCATGTACCCGTCGCGATACGCCATCGACACCTTGTAATCCTTGGGCCGTTTGCGACCTGTCGCGCCGTACACACGCACACGATCGACGCCGACTTCCTCAACTGCGACGGTCGTGAAGTCCACGTCGACGTCGGGCGTGAGGTAGTGCTTGGGGTCGCCGATCTCGTAGACCAGTTGCTCGCAGATCGTTTCACGATCGACGCGGCCGCCAGCGCCGTCGGGCTTGGTGATCACGCAACTTCCGTCCTCGGCCAACTCGGCGATCGGGTAGCCAACGGTGGCGAGGTCGATCTCGCTCCAATGCGGGTAGAAACCGCCAGTGGCTTGCGCCGCATTCGATGAGATGACCGGCGACGCTCGCGCCGGCCAGGCGGTTCCAATCGTCCCAAGGCCAGGCGAATTCGTGAACCGTGGGGCCGACGGTGAGCGAGGCGTCGGCGACGCGGCCCGTGATGACGATGCGGGCGTCGCGTTCGAGGGCGTCGACGATCTCACGAGCGCCGAGGTAAGCGTTGGCGCTGACGAAAGCGTGATTAGTGCCGCGAAGAGGCAAGCCGGTGTCGAGGTTTTTGAAGTCGTGACCTGAAGCGGTGAAAAGGTCGAGCGAGGGGAGCAGGTCGTCGCCGGTGACGACGCCGATCTTCACATCGTTCAGACCTGCGTCGCTGAGGATCTTCGCTGCTTTACGGGCGCAGCTCGTTGGGTTCATGCCGCCGGCGTTCGTCACGATGCACAGCCGCGGCTGCGCCTTCAGCACGGGCACGAGGCTCGTGAGGACGTTGAGAAAATCCTCGGCGTAGCCGGCGTCCGGGTCTTTCTCGCGAAGGCGCGCAAGAATCGAGAGCGTTAACTCGGCGAGGTATTCAAGCGTGAGATAGTCGAGCTTGCCGCTCTCGGCAAGGCGGCGCGGGGCGTCGAGGTTATCGCCCAGAAAACCCGCTCCGTTGCCGATACGCACGGTCTTCATATAGCAGCCGACTCAGACTTGATAGACGCCCAACTGAAACGGTTGATTGTCGACGTGGCGCGTCGCGATTTCGAGGGCGTCGATCAACTCGTCGCGCGTTGCGGCGGGGTCGATGATGCGATCGACCCAACCACGGGCGGCGCCGTAGCGGACGTCCATCTGCCGGTCGTAGTCGCTTTTGACGCGGTCGCGCAGCGAAGCAAGCTCGGCGGCGTCGATTTCGTGCCCTTGGCGTTGCAGGCTTTTGACGGTGATATCGAGCAGCGTGCTGGTGGCCTGGTCGCCTCCCATGACGGCGCAACGAGCGTTGGGCCAGGCGTAGATGAGCCGCGGATCGAACGCCTTGCCGCACATCGCGTAGTTGCCAGCGCCGAAGGAACCGCCGATGAACACCGTCAGCTTGGGGACGCGACTGTTGCTAATCGCACTGACGAGCTTCGCGCCGGCACGGATGATGCCCGATCGTTCGCTATCGCGGCCGACCATAAAACCGTTGACGTCCTGAAAGAACAGGATCGGCAGCCAGTCCTGGTTGCAATTCATCACGAAGCGGGCGGCCTTCTCGGCGCTGTCGACATATAACACGCCGCCGAACTCGATCGGCCCATCGGTCGGTCGCACGGAGTGATGCTGGTTGGCGACGATGCCGACGCTGAACCCGCCAAGCCTCGCCGTGCCGCAGACGACGGTCTTACCGTACTCGGGCTTGTACTCGTTGAACGAGTCACCGTCGACAATGCAGTCGAGCACTTCGCGAACTTCGTACTCCTGCCGAGGGCTAACACCGACGAGCGAGTAAATGTCGCTGCCGGGGCGAGAGGGCGGGACCGCATCCCGTCGAGCGAACGGGGCAGGGGGATTTGGCGCGTCGGGGGGCGACATGGAGACGAGATCGCGCAATCGCGCAAGACATGCTTCGTCGTTCGGGTCTCGATAATCGATCGTGCCGGACACCTGCGCGTGCATCTCGGCCCCGCCAAGCTCCTCGCTCGAAACTTGTTGGCCAATCGCGCTTTTCACCAGCGCCGGGCCGGCGAGGTACAAACCCGAACCGTCGGTCATGAGTAGCTTGTCGCACAACACGGGAAGATAGCCGCCGCCAGCGACGCAGTTGCCCATGATGGCGGCGATCTGCGGCAGCCCGGCGGCTGAGAACACCGCGTTGTTCCGAAAGATCCGGCCAAAGTCGTCTTCGTCGGGGAAGACGTCTTCCTGCAGAGGCAGAAACACGCCCGCCGAGTCGACGAGATAGACAAGCGGCAGCCGATTCTGGAAGGCGACGCGTTGAGCCCGCAGCACCTTCTTGGCCGTCATAGGGAAGAAGGCGCCAGCCTTCACGGTGGCGTCGTTGGCGATGATCATGTGTCGTCGCCCGGCGATAGGGGCGACGCCACACACGACTCCCGCGGCCGGAGCGCCGCCAAAGTCCTGGTACATCTCCCAGGCGGCCCAAGCGCCGAGTTCAGTGAATCGGCAGCCAGGGTCGATGAGCCGCTCGATACGCTCACGGGCCGTCAAACGCCCCTTGACGTGCTGCCGCTCGATGGCGTCGCGCCCACCGCCGAGGGCGATCTCAGCCTCTTGCTGACCAATGTCGCGAGCCAAGGCCGCCAAGTCGTCGGTGCGGCGGCTGGCGTGGCTTGCCATGCTCGGTGCGTCCTGTGCGTGGTGCGATCGCGGAAGAACGGGGAATTCTAACGGGGGACGCCGCAACGGACGAGAGGCGTGAACCCGTCGAACGATGGGTGGGGCCAGTCATTCGATCAATTCCGCACCGTTGGCATGTCGGAACATGTTGCTCGATGGCAACAGTCTGGGGAGGGCGCATGTTGCGGCAATGCAACATCGGACACCATCGCCACACAGCTTATCCAGGCGAGCGAGGCGTCGTTTGATTCGAGCCTGCATGGAGTTGCGTCGATGTGGATGGCGTGGCTCTCTGGCTCTGGCATCGCACGTGCTTTTTCAACGCAGCACCGAACCCGACGACTCGCCTCACCCAACGAATTCGAGGAACCGCCTTGCGAAAGCCCATCCGGAAAGTCGCCTCTCGGACTCCTGCAACGCGTCGTTCGCCCAGCCCCAAGGCCGCACGCTCGGCGCCTCAAAAGAAGGAAAGCTACAAGCCGGCGACCGATTCGGACTTCAAGGTCGACGACTTGGAAGGCGGCTTCGGTGACGCGTTCGCCGACGACGTGGTCGAAGACATCGAGCCAACGGCGGACGAACTCAAGGAAACCCCCGAAGTCGACACCAGCAGCGACGTGATCGACGACCCGGTCCGCATCTACCTGATGCAGATGGGCGAGATTCCGCTGTTGAATCGCCAGGAAGAAATCTCCTCGGCCAAGCGAATCGAGGGCACACGCACCCGTTATCGCCGCAGCCTGCTGTGCAGCGACTTCATTCTGCAGGGGGCTGTGAACCTGTTGAAGAAGGTCCGCTCCGGCGAGTTGCGACTCGACCGCACGGTCGACGTGTCGGTGACCGACGCCTCGGAAAAGAAACAAATCCTCGCGCTGCTGACGCCGAACCTGACGACGCTCGACCACTTGTTGGAACAGAACCGTCGCGATTTTCGCACGGTCATCAGCAAGTCGGCCAGTGCCGACGAACGCAGCAAGATGTGGCGTCGCTTGCTCAAGCGACGTCAGAAGGCGATTCGCCTGGTCGAAGAACTGCGTCTGCGAACGCAGCGTCTTCAGCCGTTGGTCGAGGCGCTCGATCAAATCGCTCGCCGCATGACGCAAGTCGCGTGGGAGTTGAAGGTCGCCGAGCAACAGCCCGAACAAGAGCTGCAAGCTGCGAAGCTCCGCAAGGAACTGCGTTATCTGATGCGTATCACGCTCGAAAGCCCCACGACGCTGACGAAGCGATCGTCGCGGACAACGACCTACCGCAACGCATACGACGCCGCGAAGCGAGTGCTGTCGGCCGCCAACTTGCGACTCGTCGTGTCGATCGCCAAGCGTTACCGCAACCGAGGCTTGAGCTTCTTGGATCTCATTCAGGAAGGCAACACCGGCCTGATGCGAGCCGTCGACAAGTTCGAGCACGCTCGTGGGTTCAAGTTTTCGACCTACGCGACATGGTGGATTCGCCAAGCCATCACGCGTTCGCTGGCCGACCAGAGCCGCACGATTCGCCTGCCGGTACACATGATCGAGACCATGGCAAGGGTCCGCGAAGTGTCGCGCGACTATCTGCAACGTCTCGGTCGCGAGCCAACGCTTGAGGAAATGGCGGAAGCCACGAAGCTGACGCTCGACGAGACGCGCTGCGTGCTCAAGATGACGCGTCAACCGCTGTCGCTGGATCAGCCGGTCGGTGACGCCGATGACAGCTTCTTCGGCGAGTTCGTCGAAGACCATCGCGAAGTGGACGCGCTGCACGACCTCAGCCAGGACATGCTCAAGCGTCGTGTGACCGAAGTCTTGTCGAACCTGAACTACCGTGAGCGCGAGATTCTTCGTCTGCGATATGGCTTGGCCGACGGCTACGCCTACACGTTGGAAGAAGTGGGCCGTATCTTCTCGGTCACGCGTGAACGTGTGCGTCAGATCGAAGCCAAGGCCGTGCGAAAGCTGCAACACCCGACTCGTTCGCGGGCATTGCTCGGGTTTGTGGACGACGCGGGCATCGCGTAAATGTGACGACGCGGGTATCGCGTAAGCCGATCAAGGGTTTGGCCGTGACGCGTGGCGCTCTCGCTGCGCGTCGCGGCTAAACGAGGCCGACGCGACAATTACTCGCAGACTTCGCGAAAGATGTCGTGTAGCTCGCGAGGCGAGACGTCTTCGAGGCGCTTGCCACGCTTGTCGAGCTTCTCGTTGACCTTGATGGCCGTCTCTTGCATCTGGGCGTGCGTGTCTTGGCTGCCGCCGTAGAGCACGAAATTCTCGGCACGCGTGATGCGCGTGTGGCCATCGGTGGCATCGAGCCCGAGGCCGAGGATGCCCGCCTTCTTCGTTGGTTTCTTTGCAGCTTTCATTGTTTTCAGGCCGTCTTTACAGCTTCTCGGACGGTCTGCCTCGCCAGCTTGAATGCGTTCACCAGGTTTTGAGCCCGCAGTTCCATCTGTTCGCTGGTCATGTTGCGGTTCGATGTATTCTGCGGTAGCCCGGCAATAGCTACGGTGAGGGGCATCAGGTCGAGGAACTCGCGATAGCGTCGCTTAATGGCTTCTTCGTCGGTGGACATTCAGACCTCGGGACAGGCGGGCAGGGCGAGAGCAGGAAAGGGCAGGGGGCTTAGCGGCGTTTCATGAGCTTGTTCAACACTTGAGAGGCGGCGTCACTCGTCTCGTCGGCCCCAACGGCAGGGGCAGGCTTTGCAGGAGGTACCGGGGCGGCAGGTGCGCCATCGGATTCCATGCCGAGGGCACGTTTCTCATCGTTGTTGAACTGTGCGGCATAGCGACTCGGCGCCTGCGGCGCGTCGTCATTGTCGAGCCATTGCGAGACGTCGACCTCGCCACGTCCGGCGCCTGCCATACGCGACGCAGCATCTTCGACGCCGGACACCTTGGGCTTCTTCTTGGCGGCGAGGCTGGCAACGACGACCATCTCGAACTCGATCGGGCCGATCTTCAACACGTCGCCGGCTTTCAATTCTTGCGAACCTTCGACGCGTTTGCCGTTGACGAGCGTGCCGGTCGCGCTGCCCCGGTCCACCACACGCACGAGGCCTGGCTCGAGTTGCAGCAGGCAATGTTCGTCGGCAACTGCGTCGCTGCGCGGGCGAAGCTGACAGGTCGGCCCTTTGCCAATCGCGAACGTCGGACCAGCGACGGCAATCTCTTGCCCCGCGCTCTTGCCGCCAATGATGCGAAGTTTGATTTGCATACGGCCCAAGAGTCCGACAAGTCGCTCGGAAACACGCTGGCGATGCCCCTCTAACGCATACTAACACCGGTCTCATACCACGTCAAAAGTACGGGGGGGTCGGCGAGTCCTATCGCCGCCGTGTCCAGGCGTCTTTGGCGTATTTGTCGGCGACGAGTTGGTGGGCCGTTTCGAGCTCGTCGGGAGTCGCCTCGCCCGGCAGCCATTGGAAACGGAACTGCTTGGCCAGTGTGCCCAGCCAACTCTCGCGCAGGTCGGCAACGTCGAGCGAGCGACTTGCCAGATCGTTGATGCCCGGCAACTCAGGAGCCGCCGGCGAGGCCACCATCAAGATGCTGCCGTGCTCGAGCACCGCCCCGCGCCAACGTCGCTGTGCACTGCCGGCGACTTTGTGACCGCGCATCAACACGTCGCCAACGGCATGACGCTGAAAGCAAAGAAATGGCTCGTCGGCGGCAGAGGTTTGCACGGATTCTTCGTTTTGAATGGTTCCGATACCGCAAAGGCCGAGCGCTTCGACAAGACTGCCGTGGACCGCATGATAAAGTTGTCGAGGATGCCGCGCGATCGGGTCGTCGATCGGCGCAACCAGTGTATAGGTCAACTCGCGATCGTGCACGATCGCGCCGCCGCCGCTGGCGCGACGCACTAACGGGCAATCGCCGCTCGCCTCGTGCGATCGGCGCTCATCGCAGTGCTGAAAGTAACCGAGCGAAAGTGTCGCAGGCTTCCAGCGGTACATTCGCAGCACAAGGCCGTTGGCAGCGATAGCCAGCGCCTCGTCGAGCGCCATGTTCCATGCGCCGTCGGACTCGCCATCGATGATGAGACGACAAGATTTCAAACTTTCAGCGCTCATGGTAGGAAGTTGATAACAGCGCGCGACACGTGCGGATCGTACAATGGAATTATGAAATACGACAAATTGTCGCGAGCTAAGATTGTCCTGTCGCGAATTGTGATGCGCGCCTAGGATATCAGTTCGCAGACTCAAGAACGCCCACCAGGTCGTCGAAACTTTCACATGACAGCCTATCGCCTCTCGCACCTGCCTCCCGACGCGATGCGTCTCTCCGCCGAAGAAAAGGACGTCACTCGATCGGTCGGCCGATGGATCATTGCCGCCTACGCATGCATCGCGCTGGCTCTAGGAAGCGTGCTCGGCATCTCCGTCTGGGGTGTCGTTCACGACATGCACGAAATCCGCATGACGCGATTGAACGCCGAACTGAATCGCGTTCGTTCGCATGCCACGCGCACGGTGGGCATGCTGCAGGACGCTTTGAATCAGAACCACACCGTGACACCTCTCGACGTGTTGCGTCACAACGAATGGCTGCGCGAGTTTTGGAAGGACCGCGTCATTAACGAACAAAGCCGCATCTACGGCACCGTTATCGACCCGACCGGATTGATCGTCGCGCACAGCAACCCGTCTGTTGAAGGACAACACATCGACCTGGAACACTTCGGACAAGAGGTGGATGAGGTTGGCCCCGTTGGCGAGGACATTCTGGAGACGAGCGACCCGGTGGTCTCAGGTGGCGAAAAGGCGTACGACATCAGCAGTCCCATTTTCTTTCATGACAAACCGATTGCGACGTATCACGTCGGCTTCAATTGCGCCTGGTTCGAGTCGATCACTTCCGATGCTCAGCGACGCGCCAAGCTGCGCTGGGCCGCGATCCTGTCGTTCATGCTGGCCGTCGTGGCAGCGTCGTTCGTATCGCTGTACCACATTACGCGCCGCGCCACGCTGTTGGGCGAGTCGATGCGGCTGGCGCACATCCGCCGCTTTGCCGAGCTGGGACAACTCATCGGCGGCATCGCTCACGAAATCCGCAACCCCCTGAATGCGATGCTGCTGAACCTGCACACGCTCGAGCGCTTCGAGCGGCGACAGTTGTCGACGCCGAGCATGCCTTCGGAGTACAGCGACCTGGATTCGCTTGGCATTATTCGCGAGACGAATCGAGAGGTCGAGCGCGTCGAGGAGCTGATGAAAATCCTGCTCGGCTACGCACGTCCCGAGCGTCCGAACAATGACTTCATTTGCGTGGCCGACGAAGTGACGTCGATCTTGCGATTCTTACGCCGCGAAATGGAAGGCAGCGACATTCAAGTTGTCGCCCGACTGCCTGACGAGAAGTTGTACGTTTACATCGACCGCAATCGCCTCCGCCAGATCACGCTGAATCTGCTGAACAACGCTCGCGAGGCGATCGGCACCGGAGGACGCATCGAGGTTTCGATCGAACGAAAGGACAAATCGATCGTTATCGAGGTGAAAGACACTGGCCCCGGCGTGCCCAAGGGCGAACGTCAACGCATCTTCGAGCCGTTCTATTCGACAAAGCAGCTGGGCACAGGTTTGGGGTTGCCGTTGGTTAGGCGTTTCGTCGAGGAAGGTGGAGGCAACATCGAGTACGTCGATCGGCCGCAAGGTGGGGCCTGTTTTCGCCTCACGCTACGAGAAGCCGTTCCGCCACGCGAAAACAAAAACCAGGACTCAAGTTCTTCGCCACAGCCGATGCCGGCCACGGCGAGCCACGTTAGCGAGTAAATCGAGGGGGCAACACACATGCAGACCGGACATGCCGCCGGAATCCTCGTCGTCGAGGACGGGCAAAGCGAGCGCGAAGCGCTGGCACGTGTATTACGACTTGAAGGCTATCGCGTCTTCGCGGCCCCGATGCCTGAAAAGGCGATGGAGTTGATCAACGAGCCGATCGACTTGATCGTCAGCGACCTGAGGCTTGGCAAGCAGAACGCGCTCGATCTCCTGAAGCTGTGGCGCGATGCGCATCCGAATACTCCGTTCATCCTCATGACCGCCTACGGCGACGTCGACTCTGCCGTGCGCGCGATGAAACTCGGCGCGGAAGACTTTCTGAGCAAGCCCGTCGATCCACGTCAGTTGTTGTCGCTGATCGATTCGACGCTCAAGAAGCAGCAGGAGTCGGCTCAAGTTGCCACCCGTGGCATTCTCGGCGAATACGCGACACCGATCGAGGCCGAACTGTCCGAAGTGGGACCGACGATCGACTCGCTCAAACGTGCCGCGATGTTGCGAGCGCTCGAGCACTTTCATGGCAACCGGACGCGTGCCGCCGAATACCTCGGCATCTCGGTCCGCACGCTGCAACGAAAACTCAAGGAGTGGAATCTCACCGTCGGCGCCGAGCACGAGCCGCACGACGAACCACCGCAGCCGAGCGATGACTGACCGTCGACGTAACAGACGGGCGTCTTAGCACTCGTCGCGCTTTTAGAACTCGTCGGTTTTCTAAAATTCGTCTTCGTTCGCCGTCTTTTTGTACAACGGCAAGTGGCGATAATAGACCTCGAGCGTCATGCACGAAAGCGACGTGCAGTACAGCCGGCCACCCGCGTCGTTGGCGTGACCACCGGCGCCGACAAACCAACTGCCGGCCTCGTGACCTTTCTTCGACTGCGTTTCGACCAACTGGTCGCGCATCTTGTTGTTCCACGTGCTCCAGACTTCGCCTTCGTAGTGGTGAAGCACCTGCGTGGCGTAGTAGTTGTAGTAGACGTCGCTTTTGCTGGGGCCAGCCTTTGCAAGATACTGCACGCCTTTTTCCAGCGCGGGCTCCTCGTGCTTCCAGCCTAAATACATACGGCAGAGCAGGCCGACGGCCGTGGTGCCGCCACGCTGTTTCATCGGTGCGGTTGGCTCGGTGTATCCGTAGTAGATGCCCCCCTCGCTTTGTACAGAATCGAGGAACCTCGACGCGCCTTTGACGGTATCAGGACGCACAGCCAGCTTGCTCATATGACCGCTCTTAAGCGCCATCAACTGCCAACCCACAACCGACGTGTCGCCTGGTTGCCCGACCGCGTACCGCCATCCGCCGCCTCTCTGATCTTGCGCGTAAGAAATAAAGTCGAGCGCCAATTGGGCTGGAGCGGCGAGATTCTTGTCCTGCGACATCGCGAAAGCCTCGCAGAGCGCGATCGCGCATAGGCCGTGCGAGTACAACGTCCCGCGTCGCTCCGAACAATCGCCGCCATTGGGCGTGACCTTCATGCGGTTGACGATGAACAACAATGCCGCCTGAACTTCCTTCTTGTACTTTCCTTGCTTGTGCGTTTGGCCGGCCCCCAAAAACGGAAGCAGCCCTAACGCAGTCGCGCCCATGCGGGCCTCGGCATGCGCGCCGGGGTTTTGACATTTTCCCTTACAGCTTGGCGCCAGGTTGTGGTCCATCGACCAGCCACCGTCGGGCAGTTGATGTTGCGCCAGCCACTCGAGCGCCTTGGCCACCGCCGCTTCGCTCGCATCGTTGCCACCACGCGCTACGACCGTTTGCATACGGCTGACTTCCGATCGCGAATCAACAATGCTTTTGGCCCCACTACCGCCGAGCTTTGTCATCACATCCGAGGGTGCGAACGATTCCAACGCGATGTCGGCAACTTGCACCTCGGGCGCAGAATCCATCGTCGGCGCCACGTCGACATACACAGGCGTCGTCGACGGCAACATCTCGCTGACTTCGACATCAATCGGAATTGGGGTCTCTTCGACGACGTCGAGAGTGTTCGGCTTCGCGTCATCGACGACGGCAACCAACTCGCGCGGCTTTTCGACCTTTTCGGCCGAGTCCGAGATCAGGCCCAGAATGATCAGCACAAGCATGTGCACGACCAGGCTGATCGCGATCGCCGGCAGCATCTGCGTGAACGACAAATTGCTGGCCGAGTGCATCTCGTCGTAGTCGTCGAGGATGCTGCGTCGCGCCGGTTTGCCAGTGGCCTTTGGCTTGGCAGCATCCTTCGGCTTCGCGGCGGCCGGTTCGTTCGGGATGGCATCGAGCGGCGAGGCCTGCCGAGCAGGAGCCCGGCCCGCCGGCTTGCTAGGCGATGGGGCCGCCCTGCTTTGCGAGGGTGTGGTCGCCGGGGATGTAACGGGCCCGTCGAGCGCCGCATTGCGACGCGCAGGAGCGCGCGCAGCATTCGCATCCTGCGAAGGTGCATTCGTAGCGCGCGACGGCTGATCAGCCATGCGATATTGGTCCCGTCGGAAGGTGCCCCTGGCGGCCGTGACGAACGTCAACTAGCTGTCAGTCCTTCGGCCCCTCGATTCTAACCACGCTTTGTGTTCTGACAACAATTTCAACACGTCTCGTGGCGTTTCATGATCGTTGTGACCATCTCGCACTCGCCGTTCGCCGCCCCCTGGCGTCACCCGAGGCAAAAGCGGTAGAATCGTCTCCGATCTGGCGAACTCAAGATCGCACCCGCCAGACGAAGGGTAACGGAGATTCGAGATGGCTAAGAGCAAGAAGAAAGTCGAGACCGTGTTCCTCGTTTGCGAGGAGACCGGCGACTACAACTACACCATTCGACGCAAGCAGGGGGGCGAGAAGCTCAGGTTGAGCAAGTACTCGCCGCGGCTGCGAAAGCACACCACGCACGTCGAAAAGAAGAAGTAACTTCGTTTCGTCGTTTGGCCGTGTCTGTTACGACGCACTCCGGCTTACGCCGGGCCTAAGCCAAACGACGACCGCAGTGGATTGACGATTCATGGATGGGCCGTACGCCCCTGCGATGAGCAGACTCTGGCATATTCACGCGCACGACGTCCAACGCGTCACGGCGCATCGAACGGGCTGCAAAAGTGCCACCCGTCGTCGCGCAGTTGCTGCTGTGTCGAGGCATCGACCAGCCCGACCAGATCCGCGACTTCCTCGACTGCAAGCTCACGCACCTTCGCGACCCCGAGCTGCTGCCGGGTGCCGACGCAGCGGCCGAGCGCATCCACGCCGCGATTGCCGACCGCAAGAAGATCGTCATCTACGGCGACTACGACGTCGACGGCGTCACAGGGTCCAGCCTGCTGTGGCAGTGTCTGCGAATGCTCGGGGCCGAGAACGTCTCGTGTTACGTGCCGCACCGCATCGAGGAAGGCTACGGCCTAAACGACGAGGCGCTCCGCACTCTGGCGTCGCAGGGCGCGCAGATGGTCGTCACCGTCGACTGCGGCATTGGAAGCGTCGCCGAAGCTCGAACGGCGAAGGAACTCGGTCTCGAACTGATCGTCACCGACCATCACGAACCGTCGCCCGAACTCCCCGACGCTTCCGTCATCGTCCACCCCCGACTTCCGGGCACGGCCTATCCGTTTGGCTATCTCAGCGGCGCGGGGGTCGCGCTCAAACTCGCTTGGGCCCTTTGCCGACGCGCCAGCGGCAGCAAGAAGGTTGGCGAGCGGATGCGCAACTTCCTCGTCGATGCCGTCACACTGGCCGCGATTGGCACCGTGGCCGACTGCGTGCCGCTGATCGACGAGAATCGCGTGCTGGTGCAATTCGGTTTGCGAACGCTCAAGAACACCTCGAACGTAGGCCTTGCGACGCTTGGCCGCATTGTGTCGCTCGATCGCAAGAGCGAGGCCGACTGCGAAGACATCGGGTTCGCCATCGCTCCGCGCCTCAACGCCGCTGGCCGCTTGGGACAGGCGCAGTTGGCAATCGAACTGCTCACGACGAGCAACGCCGAACGCGCCACCGCGCTCGCCGAGTACATCAACGAGCTCAACTCGAGCCGCCAAAGCCTCGAGCGCAGCATCTACCTGAGTGCCCACAAGCAAATCGTCGAACGGTACGACGCCGAGCGCGACTCAGCGTTCGTGCTGGCCGACCACGATTGGCATCCTGGCGTGATTGGCATCGTCGCGGGTCGATTGGCCGAGAAGTTTCATCGACCCGTGATCTTGATTTCGCTCGACAAGTTAGGTGTGAAACCCGGGACCGGTTCTGCCCGAAGTGCCGCGGGGCTCGACCTTCATGCGACACTCGGCGAGTGCCGCGACACGTTGATCGCCTGTGGCGGACACGCCGCCGCCGCGGGCCTCAAGATCGCCGAGGAAAACGTCGACGATTTTCGTAACCGTTTCTGCGAGCTTGCCTCTTCGCGGCTCGGCGTAAAACCGCGACGCGCCGAACTCTGGATCGACGCCGAGATTCTGCTCGCGTCGCTCACGCTCGAAACCGTCCGCGCCATCGAACGCTTCACGCCGTTCGGGCAAGGCAATCACCGCCCGCTGTTCTGCGCCTCCGGCGTCTCGTTGGCCGAAGAACCGAAACGCATCGGCGGAGGCGGTCGCCACCTGGCCTTGCGATGGTCGCAGCAGGGCGTCGCGTTGCGGGCGGTCGCCTTCGGCGCGGGCGATCGTTTCGACGAGTTGCTGCCGAGCAGCGGGCCGTTCGACATCGCGTTTCGGCCGGTCGTCAACTCGTTTCGCGGTCGGCACACGGTCGAAATGCACCTCACCGACTGGCGAGTTTCCCAAACGGCCGCCGTGGCGGTAGTCTGACGGTCACCCATGGCCCGCGAACCGATCCTTCATTCCGATCACGAAGAGCCCGAGGTCGAGCCTCTCGCGAACCTC
The DNA here is from genome assembly GCA_963708675.1 of uncultured Planctomycetota bacterium. Taxonomy (GTDB): domain Bacteria; phylum Planctomycetota; class Planctomycetia; order Pirellulales; family PNKZ01; genus DATAXP01. The sequence continues at coordinate 5,873,166 of CAVPTO010000003.1, read as the reverse complement.
GAAGACGATCGCGATCTGCGCCCGCAACGCATCCGCGACATGATCGGCCAGCGCGACGTGATCGCCCGGCTTGACATCGCGCTCGACGCCGCGCGAAGCGCGGCGAACCGCTAGGGCACATCCTCTTCGATGGTCCGCCGGGGCTGGGTAAGACGACTTTCGCGATGGCGATCCCGCGCGAACTCGGCACGTCGCTGCAGATCGCCAGTGGCGCGGCCCTCGCCGCCCCGAAAGATATCGTTCCGTATCTGACCAACGCCGAGGAAGGTTCCGTCCTCTTCATCGACGAAATCCATCGGCTGCCCAAGGCGGTCGAAGAGTTTCTGTACCCGGCGATGGAAGACTTCCGCATCGACATCACGCTCGGCGAAGGCGTGAACGCGCGGACGCTCAACATGCAGCTGCGCCCGTTCACGCTCATCGGCGCGACAACGCGAAGCGGAATGCTCTCGGCCCCACTGCGAGATCGGTTCGTGATGCGCGAGCATCTCGACTTCTATACCGTCGACGAGTTGACGGCGATCGTCGCTCGTAATGCGGCGAAGTTGAATGTTCATGTCACCGACGATGCGGCACGTGAGATCGCCGTGCGCAGTCGAAGCACGCCGCGATTGGCGAACAACCGTCTGCGATGGGTCCGCGACTATGCCACCAGCAAATGCGACGGCCGGGTATCACGTCTGGTGGCCGAGGCCGCGCTCGACATGCAAGGCATCGACCCGCGCGGACTCGACAATCAGGACCGCCGCTACTTGGAAACGATCCAGCGCGTCTTTCACGGCGGCCCCGCGGGGATCGAGGCGATTGCGCACACGACGAACATTGCCCTCGATACGCTCATCGACGAGGTCGAGCCGTTCCTACTGCGCGAAGGAATGGTCGTTCGCACGCCGCGCGGTCGGCAACTCACGTCTGATGGCTACGCGCATATCGGCATGACGCCACCACCCGTGCCCGACCAGGGGCGGCTATTCTAGCGCGCCTCGTTTAGCCGGCGAGCTTGCTCGCCGCGTCTTTGCGTCGAACACACGGCGAACATGCTAGCACGCCGCCTAGTTGCGTGATCGTGCGCCGGTCGTATCATGACGTTCGGTTGGAGAGGGAAAGTCCAACCAGCACGCATCGCCCGAATGTTGAAGGAGCAACGCATGGTATCGCTCGCCCCTGGGTGGGATCTCGCCGTAGAGCGGGGCCCCGACTGGTTGTTCGTCAAGTTACACTGCGCACGGGAGAACGTTTGGGACTCGCCGCCGCTGGCCGACGCCGTTTGGAATCTGCTCGAACAACACTTCACGCATCGCCTCGTCATCGAGTGCGATGAGTTGATCGTGTTGCACTCGTCGCTCATTTCCGAACTGGTGCGGCTCGATAAGCGCGTCGCCGCTCATGGCGGCGTGTTGCGGTTGTGCGGCCTGACGGAAATGAATCGTCGCGTGTTGGAGAGCTGTCAGCTCAGCGGTCGTATTGCCACGACAGGCAATCGCGCCGCGGCTGTGCTCGGCGAACGGGTTGCAACCCGCCGCTGAATAGCACGCGACAGTTACCGCACGACAGTTACCAGACAACTTCGAGTTGATTCTCGATCTGACGCAGGCCTTCGAGCCCCTTGAGGGACTCCTGCGCCATTTGTTTCTGGTAGAAGCTGCGAACCACGCCTTTGAGCGTGACGCGCCCATCGTGCGCCTCGATCCGCAGCGTGCGACGAGGCAAATGCGGGTTCTTGTTTAGAACGATGCGGACTCGGTCTTCGAGCGGGTGTTCGTTGACGGCTTGCATGGGGATCGCGGGCAGATTTGGTCGGGCGGGGCGGGGCTGCAGCGACACGCTACAGTTCCCATCTTCAACGTGGTTTACCATCGGCGCATTGCGCGAAGGTTCCCGATGAAAAACTGTGCGGATCGCGAAGAATTTGCCGACCCCGTGTAGGCCGTGCGGAGTTTGACGGGCGTGCCGGCAAATGTGCGAGCCGCCGTGCGATAGGGGTGTTTACGTCCCCACCGACAGCCACGCCGGAAGCTCACCGGCGGCCGGTAGCTCGATCACTTGGACGCTGAGAATGTCCGGATGCGCAGGACCTCTTCGAGTGCCTTCGGCGAGGGGACTTCGTCGAGATTCAACACGCCCACGGCCGGACCGCCTGGAGTGCTGCTGGATCGACCGACCGACATCTGGGCGATGTTGATCTGATTCACGCCGAAGATGGTGCCGACCCGTCCGATGATGCCCGGCACGTCGCGATGGGTGAAAATCATCAGCACGCCGTCGAGGAACGCGTCGAGCCGGAACTCGCCGAACTGCACGAGCCGCGGCATGTTCTGACCGAACAATGTGGCGCCGACATGATAGGTGTGACCTTCCGTGACCAGTTCGGCATGAAGCACCGAGCTGAACGCACCCACTGCGGTTCGCGATTGCTCGACAAGTTCGATGCCACGCTCGGCCAGCAGAACTTCCGCATTGACGATGTTCACGCCTTCGCCGAGGGCGTTTTCAAGCAATCCCACCGCCACGCATGAGCCAATGAGTTTCGTGTCTTTCGACGATACGTCGCCTCGATATTGCAACCGACACGCCTTGGCCGGCGTGCGATCGAGTTGCGAAAGCAGTAGCCCGAGGCGGTAACCGACGTCGAGCCAGTCGCGCATCGCGGCGAGTTTTTGTGCATCGATCGACGCCATGTTCACCGCATGACGAATCGCGCCGGTCGACAAGAAATCGACGAGCAACTGCGCGCCTTCAATCGCCACCTGCGTTTGTGCTTCTTCGGTACTCGCGCCGAGATGCGGAGTACACAACACGCCGGGCATGCCGAACAGCGGGCTCTCCTTGCACGGCTCGGTGGTGAACACATCGAGCGCGACGCCGCCGAGCTTGCCGCTCTTCAAACCTTCGACCAGCGCGGCCTCGTCGTAGATGCCGCCACGCGCACAGTTGATGAGGCGTGCGCCCTTGCGCATCATCTCGATTTCCTTCGTGCTGATCAGGTTCTTCGTCTCGGCCGTCAGCGGCGTGTGAACGGTCAGGTAGTCGACCTTCGGCAGCATTTCGGGGACGGTGGGAACCAGCTCGATGCCGAGTTCCAGGGCTCGCTGCGCCGACAGGAAAGGATCGTAACCGAGCACGCGCATTTCCAAGGCTTTCGCCCGCGAGGCGACCGCTTGGCCGATACGACCGAGGCCGACGATGCCGATCGTCTTGTCGGCCAACTGCGTCCCCATGTACTTGTTGCGGTCCCAGCGGTGCTCGATCAGGCTTTGATACGCGGGGGCGATGTTCCGCGAGAGGGCCAACATCATGGCGACCGTGTGCTCGGCCGTGCTGAGCGTGTTGCCCGTCGGCGTGTTCATCACGACGATGCCCAGGCGGGTGGCGGCCGTCTTGTCGATGTTGTCGGTACCGACGCCCGCGCGGACGATCGCTCGCAAGCGCTTGTTGCCTTCCAACGATTCGGCAGTGATCTTCACGCCGCTGCGAAGTATCGCGCCGTCAGCGCCGGCCAAAGCCGTCTTCAGAGCGTCGCCCGACAGCCCGGTTTTGACTTCATAGTCGACTCCCGGCGCGTGGTCGAAGATGTCGAGGCCTTCTTTGCTGAGTGTGTCGAGAACGATAACGCGATACATGACAAGTCGCCGGGGGTGCGAGGCGTGAAGGGGCCGCTTGGGGCCCGGAAAAGCAAGACGGCAGCTTACGAACTGCCTGTCGGACGGTCAACCCGCGAAGAGGCAAGCACCGGCTGCGCGTTTAACGAAGACGAGGCCGGAACGTCGCGAGAGAACAGCGACGGAGGGTCAACGAATGACCGGCGACGACGTAATGCCGTTGACCGTGCGCGTTCCGTTGGGGGGCGTCACGATGGGTGTCGTGGCGCCGGCTTGTCGCAGAGCGGCGACGCGCGCTTGCACGTCGGGCTGAAAGCTGTTGTTGTCGAGCGAACGTTGATAAGTCGCCAACGCCTGCTGCTGGTTGCCGCTGTCTTCGTGCACGCGGCCCATCGCCGAGAGTGCGCGAGGATCGTACGGATTGATCGCGAGCGCTTCGAGCAGATACTCGCGCGAGGCCGAGGCGTTGCCGAACTCTTGCGATAATCGTGCGAGTTCGACCTTGGGATCAGACGACGTCGGATTGTTGTTGGCCCAGGTCTCAAGCAAACGCATCGCCTGTTCGGAGCGGTTCTCCTCGACCAGCATCACCGCCAGGGCGCGGTGGCAATCGCGGTGGTTCGGGTTCCGATCGAGGCACAGATTGTAGGTGTCTTCAGCCTGCTTCCAATCTTCCGGCTTATTGTTGAGCTTGGCCATGCGATGGTACGTCGAACCGAGGTTGTAATAACCATCGGCTGCGTGCGGGTCGTTGGCAATCGCTTGCTCGAACTGCCGCGCGGCGAGTTGATACTGTCCCTGCTGGTACAGCTTCACGCCTTCGGCGTTGTGCGTGTGCGACATCACATTGCACCCTGCGAGCGGAGCGCATGAGACGATCATCGCCACTGCGTAGGGGACGATTCGAGAACGATATGAAGAAGGAGTCGACACGCTATGCTCGCGGACTGAGGAGGATGCCATCCGGACGGAGCACCTCTACGGCAGGGGGAAAGAGGCGGGAGCATACTTCGCTACCCAAGCACGAACAAGAGCAGTTCGCGCCAGTGATGCACAGCGACTTCGCAGAGAGCTAGCATGGGCGAGAACTTTCGCTCTCACCCATGCTGTTCCGTACGGAGTGTTGATAGACGAAGAAGCTACGGCTTGTTTGCAACCGCGCCAGCATCAGTCTTTGTGCCAGCGTTATCTTTCTTGGCACGTTTCTGCTTCGCCTCTTCAGTCAACTGCTTGATCTTCTCCTTCTGGTCCGGTCGCAGCAGCGCATCCATCTCGGCGTTGCGCTTGTCTTCGAGCGCCTTCATTTGTTTACGAAGTTCGTCGAGCTTGGGCTCGTACGTCTCGCAAATCTTGTACATCTGCTCCTTCTGGATGCCATCGACGACCGAGCGGTAATAGATCGGCAACGGGCCGCGCATCTCGGCGCGTTCTTTCTTCGCCTTCGTTTCAGGCTTTCCATCGTCAGCGCCGTTGGCCGACGTTGTGAGATACCATCCGCTAACAAATGTGAATGTCAACAACGCTACTACGGTGTGCACGACTCGGTGACGGAACATGCCCTGGCTCCTCTCTCTCGATGAACACGGTTTCGCAGCTAGAAGTAAAAAGATGGCTAGCATCGTAGCGATCTGAAAAACGACCGCCAAGAAAAAAATCTCGCGGTATCGGCTCGACTGAGATGGTCCGACAAAAAGTCGCCAACGACGCGGTTGAGTGACATAGGGATGTCACGAACCGACGATGAAGTTTGGTCGGTTCAGACGACCAGCCAGCGCGTGGCCCGACGCTTCGAAAGCCACCAGGCCGTGAAGATGCAGCCGAGCGTGGCGAAGAGCATCACGGTGACGTCGGCGGCAGGAGTGATCGGCCACTGTAACTTGGCCATGATCGACTCGGCGATTTTGATGAAGAGCAAGTGGGAGCAATACATGCCCATCGCCACGCCCCCCAAGGACGCGAATCGCTCCCATCGCGGCGTCGGTGACCAATTCCACGCGGCAACGAAACCCGCCACGCCCGCAAGGTTCTCGATCAGCGGATCTCGGCCGAAACCGATGAGCATCGCCATCAGGCCGACGAACAGCAGCGATGCGGCACGGAATGTATCGCGACTCGGCTTTTCATCGCGTCGGAGCACAGCCGCGAGCGTGACACCCCAGCACGCTGCAGGCAGCGCGAGCCACATGAAGATCAACGCATCATCCGTCGTCGGCAACGTCGTCCACGGAACGCTCGCAATGGCGAATCCGAGTGCGAGGCTCGCAAGGGCCAAAACGTTGCGTCGCGACGGTCCTTTCGATCCGATTGCGCACAACGGGTAGGCGATCACGCTGCACGCGAGGATGAACGGAAGGAACCAAAGATGAAAGGCGCCGCCCTTCCACAGGATGTCGATCCCAGCGAAGTCGTTGTCTTGCTCGGGTGCAACGAATCGCTTCGCGCCCTTAAAAAGCAAATAGACCGCCGACCAAGCAAGGAACGGCAGATAGATGCGTCGTGCGCGCGACAGGCTGTAGTCGCGCCAAAAGTTGAGACCACATGACGCTGCCTTGTCGAACACGAAGAACATCGCGGCACATGTGAACAACGGGACGGCGAAGCGGCCAAGCACGGTCGTCGGCAATAACATTTCCGACCGCGGCGTGTGGATCCACACGATCGCCGCCGCGCCGAGAAAGCGCGCGATATCGAGTCCTGTTGACCGACGAGGCGCAGGAGCCGTGAGCGGAATGTCGATCGCAGGTGTTTCGAGAACGGTTGCCATGAGATGCGTTCCGTGGACGCCTTACGTTGGTAGTGCCGCGCTCTGCGACGCCTGCAATGTTCGGACGGCCGGCGACGTCACGATCGCGGCGCGGCGAACGGGCACGAACTGCGCTGCCAGCGATTCCGTCAACCCGGCGCCGAAGAACAGCAGCATATTGACCATCGGAATGATCGACGTGTCTTGAAAGACGGCGCTGGGCAGAATCGTCGCGAGTACCGCGAGCATCCAGAGCGCCTGTCGGCGAGCCCAATCGGGAGCGTTGGCCTGCGACCACAGTTGCCAAGCGTGGCGCGTCCACAGAATCGTCAGCACCGTGAATAGGCCCATGCCCAGCAGGCCCGTCTCGGTGAGCAGGCTGAGCCACGTGTTGTGCTGCACGTAAGGCCGACCCGCGGCCAAAGGCAGGTCGATGCTGCGATCGTTCACGTAGTCGACGTTGTTGTTGAGATACTGGCCGAAGCCGCATCCAAGGAGCGGGCGATCGAGAAACATCTGCCACGCAATGGCGGCAAGCACGGGCCGCAGCTTCGCCGACAACAGAGTCTCCTCAGCCGACAATCCCTTGTCGCGTTTGAAGGCGACGAGGCTACTCCACTGGATCGCGACCATCAGCAGCGCCATCGCCACCGTTCCGCCGACGAGTGGCACCTTCCACCTTCGCGGCAGCAGGCAAGCGGCGATGACCAGCACGCTCAGCGCCCCGCCCATCCATGCACTACGCGTGAGAGTGTAGTAAACGCCGATCATCACCAGGCCAGTGAGCATCGCGACGACGAACCGCATCCGCGTCGACAGTTTCGGCCACCACACCAGCGCCGCGCTCAAGCAGGCGCATTGAAAGAAGCCACAAGCCACCGGGTTGAGGAACGGACCGCGGCCGCGGCCGAGAAACTCGGGTATCTTCGGCGACATGATGTACGGCGGAAACACCAATGCCGTCCACTGTCGCGTCTCAGCAATCGCCGTCATCGCCAGATAGGCGCCGAACAGCGCGAGCGCGATGTGCATCGCATGTGTGCCGCGTTCGGTCTGCACGATCTGTCGCGCGACAACGTACAACCCGAACGGCATCCCGAAGAAGAACACGAACCGCGCGAGCGGCATCGAGTTCGCGAAGCGCCAGTCGTGCGTGAAGGTGCTCACCATCAGCGCGAGCAAAAACAGGCAGAGCACAATGTCAGAGTTCAGCAGCCGTGTGGAGTTCGTCCAGCCGAATCGCTTCCACACCACGAGCTGCACGAACAGCAACAGGAATAGCAACCGGTCGGCGGTTAGCGGGATTGAACCGGTCGGCACGTTGTAGAAAGCGTGGCCGAAGCAGCATCCCGCCAAGAGCACCGTCAGGCAGCCGGCCAACAGGCCGCCGCGCAGAAAGACAACGGCGCCCCAAACCGTTCCGACCAGGCCGGCAATGACGAGCATGGCTTCCATGCTCAATATTAGGCCACGGGATACGGCCTTTTACGGCGTCACGCCCCCGCCGAAGAACCCGCGAACCACCGCTTGCCTCTTCGCGGCGCGACCCAACCGCAGCCCGCCCCTATCTCAGCGCATAAAAAAGGTCATGGTAATTCGATCCGTCGATTTACCATGACCTCTATCCTGAAGCGAGCCGCTCCGGAAGCGTCTCGCCCTTCCGACGTTGTCTACAGAATGTATCGACATCACGGGCTGGAAGTTTAAGCGGGGTGATGCCAACTGGCATTTTCAAACCGTCCAACCACGTACGGTCGTAACGATCACGCGGGCCGTGACGCGCCAAACGCGGCGCACGAAAAACGCCGTGACGCTCCGGTTCAACGAAGCGCCACGGCGATGGATTGATGCACGAGCTGTCCGTGATCGGTTACCGACGGGTTCGCGTGGCGGGCTTGATGACGATCCGCTCGGGGGTCTCATCAAGCGTCGTCTGCTTGCCCGCCCCCTCGTTCGAAACAAGCGTGGCGATCGTGGCGCCAGGATTGCCGTACGAGTGGCAGGTCGGGCAAACAGGCTGCGAGGCGTAATAGCCGTAAGCTGCCTGACGCTTAAAGATCGTGCACATTGGAGCCGGGACCGGGGCGACCGGGAAAAGGTCTCCGCCAGCCCAGCGCTGTGCAAGTGGCTCGTTCGGGTAATCGTCCCAGACGTGGGTGCGCCAGTTGGCCGGAATCTCGCGGCAGCCCCAAACGAGCTGCTGCTTGCATCCCCACCCGCCATTGCGATTGGCCGAGCAGGGGGCGTTGTATCCATTGCTGTAGCCGATGCCGACACAGCGGCCGCACTGTTGTGCTTCGGCGAGAGAAGCTACGCCGGCAAGAACTGCCAAGGCGAACGTCGTCGCCCCTAGTTGCTTGACGTAGTGCATATCGAACTCCTTTCGATCGTGCGTCAATCCGTTGGTTCATGGAGGCTCGGACTTGTCGAGTTGGCTGCGATCACGCTCCCGCGTCGCAGCTATCTGAGTCTCCAACTCAACTCTGCGCTATAGCGGTAGCAGTGCAAGCGACCCGCCCGAAATTTCTACGAATTTTTGTCGCACGATAGTCGCAATACTCCTGAGGTGCACGCGTTGACGTCTTTTACTTAATCAACGCGCAGCTAAGATGCAGCGGCCGCTTGACCGCTAGCATCGACAATCTTGAGCCTAGTACGTCGACGAAGGCGTTGCGCGCGACGATCAAATCATAGACCTTGATGCTTATGACGTCTGCGACATCCTCCATCGGCGAGCTCGGATGGGTCGTCGCGTCGAGTATCTTTCTGGCGTTCGCGCTCGCGCGAAGTTTTCGTGCATTGCGCGGAACGACACTTGTCGCCGCCATCGCGTGGGCGGCTGCCGCGGTTGCAGCCCTCGTCGGCGCCGAAATGGTCGGCATGTTCGGCAATGTTTCTCAGGCGTCGCTCGCCGCGATGCGTTACCTCGGCGCGGTCATGACCTTGGCCCCTGCGGTGGCCGTGCTCGGCGCGAAGCGACCGCAACATCGCGCCTGGCAGTGGATCGTGCTGACGCTCGTCGTGGTGTTGGCTTTGCCGGCTGGAGAAACTTTACTGTTTCACCCCAACGCCGCCTTGCTGCCACACGCGGCGCAAAGCGCGTTCATCTTCGTTCTCATTCTTATAGGCTTTGGCAACTACGCACCCACGCGTAACGCGCTGCCTGCGATTTTCGCCGCCATTGGCCAGGCGAGTCTTTTCGCGCCGTTCATCCCCTGGCTTCCTGCGAATGAAGCGGCAAGTCATCCGTGCGTCGGGCTGACGTTTCTGACCGTTGCGGTCGCCATCGCACTCATCAACTCAACAGCCTTTCGCCGCGCCGACGGGTGGAACGGAGCATGGCTCGACTTTCGTGACGCTTATGGTGTGGTTTGGAGTTTGCGAGTCGCGGAACGCTTCAATCGGGCAAGCATTACGCATGGTTCATCGGTACAACTCACGTGGCGAGGGATCGTCGTTCACTCGACCGGCGACGATTCGCATGATGACAATTCGTCATACACGACTTCGGTCGAATTCGACCGTGCATCGCAACGTCGGCTGCGAGCGATGCTCTTGCGATTCGTCTCCAACGAATGGATTGCTCGGCGCATAGGCCACACCTAGACTGTGAGGTATGAATCTCGCCGAGCTCATCCTCGCGACCGATGCGGATGGGCACAGCGCTCGAGCGACTCGAGCGCGTGTTGAAGCTCGTCGATCTGACGAGATTGCTCGCGACCGAGATCGACACCGACCGCATCGTCGAGCTCGTCACAAGCCAAGCGTGCGAGACGATTGCGTGTGAACGAACACACCTTTTTCAGTTCGACTCGAAACGCAACGAGTTGCACACGCGCATCGACGCAGGCAACGATCGCGTGATGCATCGATGCGGCCTGAATCATCACATGCCCGGTTGCGTCGCGCACGACCGCGCGACTGTCAATATCCCCGACGTGTCGTTAGACGCGCGTTGGGACTCGCAATTCGATCAACGGGTCGGCAGCAGCACTCGCGGCGTGCTTGCGGTTCCGCTTGTCGCGCCAAGCGATGAGACGCTGCTCGGCGTGCTGCAGTTGGTCAACAAACGACATGGCGCATTCGACGCGTTTGACGAATGGCTCGTCGAAGTATTCAGTCGGCATGCGTCCGCGGCGTTGGATCGTGCGCGGCAAATCGGCCGAGCACAGAAAGCGCTTGAGACCGAATTCGCACTAGCCGTGGCACGCAACATCCAGCTCAGCTTCACCCCACGAGGGCTGCCCGAGGTGTCGGGCTACGAGATGGCCACGTGGTGGACGCCGAACGAGGCCGTTGGCGGCGACTATTGCGACGTCGTCCCGCTTAGCGACAAGCACATCGGCCTGGTGATTGCCGACGTGAGCGGTCACGGCCTTGGCCCGAGTTTGATCATGGCCTCGGCGCGAGCCGCGTTACGAGCGCTGATGCTTGAACACTGCTGTCCGCAGATGTTGCTCGAGCGTCTCGACCAAGCGCTCGCCACCGATCTGCAGTCGGGTCACTTCATCACGATGCTGATCGCCAGTCTCGACGTTCACAATCACGAACTGTCGTTTACCAACGCTGGTCACGCGCCTGCGGAGTTTTATCGCGCCGCAACCGACAGTTTCGAAACGCTTGCGAGCACCGGAATGCCGCTCGGGGTGGTCGCCGACATGACGTTCCCCCAGGGGCCGTTACATTCGATCGCTTGCGGCGACATGGTCATCCTTTGCACCGACGGAATTGTCGAGGCTCTCGACGCTGACGATCGCCCGTTCGGCATCGACCGTTTACGATCGCTCATTCGCCAGTGTCGCGGCAGCTCGATGAAGGAGATGGTCGAGTGCATCGCAGGATCGGTGCAGCAGCACCTCGCCGAAAATGCGCCGACGGACGATCTGACGATTCTCGCGGTGCGACGGAATAGTTGATCGCGTCGCAACGAGCGCGTCGCAAGCGACGCGGCTAACGGCGATCAAACGTCGTGGCGAACGGGTTCTTGCTGAACCTCGATAAAACTATCGAGGCTGCGACGCAGTTCGGGCAACTGCTTCTCGAACTCTTCAGCTTCGCAGGTGAACTTCACTTCGTAGTTGCGCTGGCCGCTTGTGAAGCGACGTTCGAGAATTGCGATCTTCGTCGTGCCGCGCACGGTGCGAACAATCGTCTCCAGCGCCGTCGATCCGCCTTGCGGCACCAATTCGCAGACAACGGTCGCTTGCGAGTCCATCTTCGTGATCTGTTCGGCCAGGGACGTGCGCAATTGCTCAAAGTCGAGCGGTCGCGGTGGACTCGCCAACACAAGAAGGTTGTCCGTGAACAACTCGTGCGTTCGTCCCGTGGCGAAGAACAACACCTTGTCGTTCGGTCCGAACGACGGCTTCCACTCGGGCGGCAATCGCATTGCGAAGCGGAAGTCGCTTTGCATCCAATATCCGCCAGGCATCTGACGCACCGCCAGTTCCGGAGGCGTGAACACGGCGCTGGCGAGCATGTCATCAAAATCTAGCCGGTAGGCGTCCCAATGCGATTCGTCGCTCGCCAGCGTGAACGTGTAGAGCGTGCCATCGTGCACCACGCGCATCGCCACTTCGAAGCCGAGCGTTTCGTCCGCGCCTCGGACTTCCCACGTCGTTACTAGGGCTTGTCCGAGCTGCTGCGCAAGCGTGGTTCCGAAACGTTCGGCATCGACGGGCTCGAGCTTATTCTCGACGAGCGATCGCTTCGCGCCGTCACTGTCGACGCGCTCAGCCTCGAAACGCTTGCGGTAATCTTCGAGACTCTCGGGGGCGGATCCGACTCGACAACTCACGAATCCCGACTTTGAACCGCCGTCTTGTGGCAACTTCAGCGAGAAGGCCTGGTCGTCTTGCCCCCAGGCGATCAACCGCCACGCCTGCGGCACACGCACGGAGATGCCATAACGCTTCACATTCACCGCGCGACGACCGTCGTCTTGCGCATCGGCAAAAGGCACGTTGGCCGACATCGCGACCCAACATGCGAGCAGGCCAACAGCACAGACCACGAAGCGCATGATTCCGACCTCGTTTCGAGCACAATCGCCCGAAGACCCATCCTACTCGCTCGCCTCGCGTTCAGCCATCAATACTCGAACTGCATACGAACGCCACAGATGTTGGCGCTGCTGAACCCGATGCCGGGCTGCACGAGCATGGGATGCACAATGTCGGACGTGACTCGCATGAACGGGTTCAGATACCAGTTCAACCCTAAGGTCAAATCGGTCAACCGACCGCCTCGAATCCCGGCGTCCGTCAGGTTCACATATGATACACGTGCCGCGACTTGCCACGCGCCCCAACCAGATTTGACGCCGTCGTCAGTGCGCACCCGGAAGAAGTTGGTAAACGGCTTCACACGATCGAACGTGGCCGACTGCTTGCGGTACGGTCGATGTTCGCCGGTGAGGAAGTACCCCGTCTCGCCGTAGGCGCCGAAGAACAAGGCGTTCGGACCACCGATGCGCTGCACCGGCGCAAACGTCATTTCACTTTGGATGTGGAAAGGGCCACGGATGCGTGCGTACTCGAGACCGAAGAGCTCGTAGGACTCCGTGTTAAAATTCCCCGTGTTGATAAAGAACGGAATGTTCGGCGTGGCCGCGCCGAAACGCGCCTCAGGTTGTGCCGAAAACGAAGCCGACCGCTGTGCGGGAAGCCGGTAACTGAACGCAGAACCCAAGTGCGTGTAGTAGCGACCGCCACTAGTGCTCGTCATAGTACGGCAGCCAGGTGGCGCGGCCCGTCACTGCATCATCGTCGAGAAAAGCCACACCGTCGCCAAACTGATCGACATGAGTCCGAAACGCGCCAATCGCCCAGGTGCCGTTCTCATTGTCCCAGTGGTCCATCGCTTGTATGCCGGGATTACGAGCAGGCGTGAACGTTTGATCGGTCAGATTGCGTTCCATGAATGTCACGTAACGATTCGACGTCAATCGATCGAGCCCGTAGGGCTCGAAGAAGTTGCCGACCTTGACCTGTCCGAGAATCGGCAAGTCTTCGATGGCAGCCCACACATCAAGGAACGTCGGACGTCCCGGCTGGGCGAAATCCATCTCAAAGCGATACGAAACGTTCGAATAGTCGCCGAGCACGCCGAAGCGCGCGACGGAAGGCTGTGCCGTCGGGAAACTCGCCGACCGCGGGCTGGTTCTGCGGCGTTTGATCGGAAACGTAGCTGTCGAGCTGAAGCTCCGACGTGATGCGCACGCTCGGCGAGGAGGCTTCCTTCTCCTTACTTTTCTGTTGCTCGCCTTTCAGCGCATCGCTCAGCTCGGAGCCGCGGAGATCTTCGATCATTCGACGAAGCGTTTCGAGATTGTTGTCCGCGTCGCCGGCAGGCAAGTTCGATGTCGGATCTTGAACGAGTTGAATGTCGCCCGCCTGTGGACTTGGCACGGCAGAGGCAATTGGCACCGCCCCTTGCGTTGCATATGGCGATGGCCCGCCGACGGGTGGCAATCGAACCGGCGGAGCTAGCGCCGGCGACAAAGTTGTAGGCGCCGCGGTTGCTTTCACCGGCGCAGGCGTCGGCGTTTGGGCGAGCGTGGGTGCCGCAGTCGCGAGCGCGCAGCAGCCAACAATGAGCCACGCGCGGAGCCTGCTTGCACGCATCCAATGCATGTCGCGACAGAATAAGCCTGAGTGCTGCCAACGACATCACGGTACGTTGGCGTGTCACGGACTTATCGGTCGCGCAAGCGTTAGGATTTATAACTAACGCGTAGAATTTTCCCGCCGCGAAAGATGGGCGAAGTGGCGAGACTGCGGGTCGCTATGCGTCGTACCCGAGGTTCGGCATCAACCAGCGTTCGATCTCCGAGACGCTCACGCCCTTGCGCTGGGCGTACGCTTCGACCTGATCGCGGGTTAAGCGATCGACGGCAAAGTAACGGGCGTCGGGATGGCCGAAGTACCAACCACTCACGCTCGCGGCCGGTAGCATCGCGAAGCTCTCGGTCAGCGTGATCTCGGCGTTCTTCTCTGCGGCAAGCAGATCGAACAGTGTCCGCTTCTCGGTGTGATCGGGACATGCCGGATAGCCCGGGGCAGGGCGGATGCCGCGATACGCTTCCTCGATCAGTTGCTCGTTCGACAAGTTCTCTTCCTTGCCGAAGCCCCAATCGCGACGAGCTTGCGCGTGCAACGATTCGGCAAAGGCCTCGGCCAAACGGTCGGCCAATGCCTTGACGAGAATCGCGTTGTAATCGTCGTGATCTTGTTCGTATTGCTTCACGAGTTCGTCGCAACCGATGCCCGTCGTCACGGCGAACGCACCGAGATAGTCCTTGCGGCCACTGTCGGCCGGCGCGATGAAATCGGCCAACGAGTAGAACGCGCGGTGTCCTTTGCGCTCCCACTGCTGACGCAGCATGTGGAAGCGAGTGAGCTCGTGCTTGCGCGACTCGTCGGTGTAGAGCACGATGTCGTCGCCGATGGATGCCGCAGGCCAGAAACCGTAGACGCCTTGCGCTCTGAGCAACTTTTGCTTGACGATTTGATCGAGCATTTGCGTGGCATCGACGAAAAGTTTCGACGCGGCTTCGCCGACGTTGGGATCTTCAAGGATTGCCGGATATTTGCCGACGAGCTCCCACGCCATGAAAAACGGCGACCAGTCGATGTAAGGCGTCAACTTTTCAAGCGGGTAGTCTTTTAACACGCGCGAGCCGATGAATGCCGGGGTGTCGATGCGCACTGTGTTCCAATCCGTCGCGAACTTTCCAGCCACGGCCGCTGAATACGACACGAGGTTCGTTTCTTGCCGCGCCTTGTATGATTCGACAAGCTGCGACTGCTGCGTGCGGTTCTTCGCGTCGAAGTCGTCTTTCGACTTCGGGTTGAGCAACTGCTCGACAACGCCGACCGACCGCGAAGCGTCGAGAACGTGCACAGTTGCGTGCTTGTACGCCGGCGCGATCTTCACGGCCGTGTGCTTGGCGCTGAGTCGTCGCGCCGCCGATCAACAGCGGAAGGTTCATGCCGCTGCGCTCCATTTCGCGCGCAACGTGAACCATCTCGTCGAGGCTCGGCGTGATCAACCCGCTAAGACCAATGATGTCGACGCACTCCTCGGCCGCTACTTGCAAAATGCGTTCGCAGGGAACCATCACGCCAAGGTCGATGATCTTGTAGTTGTTGCAGCCGAGCACGACGCCGACGATGTTCTTGCCGATGTCGTGAACGTCTCCCTTGACGGTCGCCATCAGAATCTTGCCGCGAGGCTTCTCGACGGCGCCGCTGGCGAGCTTTTCCTCCTCCATGAACGGCAGCAAATATGCGACCGCCTTCTTCATCACACGGGCGCTCTTCACGACTTGCGGCAGGAACATCTTGCCGGCGCCAAACAAGTCGCCAACGACTTGCATGCCGGCCATCAGCGGCCCTTCGATAATCGACAAGCCGGTCGGATACTTCTGACGCGCCTCTTCTGTGTCCTGGTCGATGAAATCGACGATGCCTCGCATCAAGGCATGACCAAGCCGCTGCTCGACCGTTCCTTCACGCCACGCCAAATCAATGCCCGTCGTCTTGCCTGCCTGGTCCTTCACCGTCTCGGCGAACTCGACGAGTCGCTCGGTGGCGTCGGGGCGGCGATCGAACAACACATCTTCGACGCGTTCGAGCAACGCAGGCGGAATCTCTTCGTACACGGTCAATTGGCCGGCATTGACGATGCCCATGTCCATACCGGCGCGGATGGCGTGATAGAGGAACGCCGAGTGCATCGCCTGACGCACCACTTCGTTGCCGCGAAAGCTGAACGAGATGTTGCTCACGCCACCCGAGATCTTCGCGCCGGGCAGAGTTGCTTGATCTGTCGCGTCGCCTCGATGAAGTTGATCGCGTAGCGGTTGTGTTCTTCGATACCGGTAGCGACGGTGAGAATGTTCGGGTCGAAGATGATGTCGGTCGGTTGAAAACCGATGCGTTCAGTCAGCAGCTTGTAAGCGCGTTGGCAGATGCGAACCTTGTCTTCGATCGTCACCGCCTGGCCTTGCTCGTCGAAGGCCATCACGACGACCGCCGCCCCGTAACGTCGCACGAGCTGCGCGGAGCGTAGAAACGCTTCCTCGCCTTCCTTCATGCTAATCGAGTTAACGATGCCTTTGCCTTGGATGCACTTGAGGCCTGCCTCGATGACCGACCATTTCGAGCTGTCAGCCATGATCGGCACACGACAAATCTCGGGCTCGGCACTGACGAGGTTCAGGAACTTCGTCATGGCTGCTTCGCCGTCGAGCATGCCTTCGTCCATGTTGATGTCGATGACGTTCGCGCCCGCCTCGACTTGCTCGCGGGCCACGGCGATCGCGTCCTCGAACTGACCGTTGAGAATCAGCTTGGCGAACTTCTTCGAACCCGTGACGTTTGTCCGCTCGCCGATCATCGTGAAGGTCGATTCCGGCCGGATGACGAACGGCTCCAAACCGCTGAAGTGCGTGAGCGGCTCGATCTTCGGCCGGATGCGCGGCGGCTTCTCATTCACGGCGGCGGCGATCGCAGCGATGTGCGGCGGCGTCGTTCCGCAACATCCGCCCACGATGTTCAGCCAACCTTGCTCAGCATACTCGCCGAGCGCGGTCGCCATCATCTCCGGCGTTTCGTCGAACCCGCCGAACGCATTCGGCAAACCCGCGTTCGGATAGCAACTCACGAAGCACGGCGCGAGATGCGACAGCTCTTCGAGATAAGGCCGCAACTGCTTCGGACCGAGCGCGCAGTTAAACCCGACGCTCAACAAGGGCGCGTGTTCAACCGAGTCGAAGAAGGCCTCAACCGTTTGGCCCGACAACGTCCGTCCGCCTTGAAAGATCGTCACCGACGCCATCACGGGCAATCGCACGCCGGCGTCGTCGAAGTATTTCTCGATGGCAAACAATGCCGCCTTGAGCACCAGCGTGTCGAACGCCGTCTCGGGCAGTAGCAGGTCGACGCCGCCTTCAACCAACGCCGCCACTTGCTCGTAATACGCGTCAACCATTTCGTCGAACGTCGTCGACCGATGGCCGGGATCGTTGACGTTGCCGGAGATCGAAAGTTGTCGATTCGTCGGGCCGATCGAACCGGCGACGAAGCGAGGCCGATCGGGCGTGCGGGCGGTGATCTCGTCGGCGGCCCGACGCGCCAACTGCGCGGCGGCGATATTCAGCTCGCGAACGCGGTCTTCGAGGGCGAAATCCGCCATCGCCACGTTCGTCGCCCCGAACGTGTTCGTTTCGATGATGTCGGCGCCGGCCTCGAGGTACTGCCGGTGGATGTCGTAGATCGCCTCGGGCTGAGTGATGGCAAGAATATCGATGAAATTCTTCAAATCCTTGCCGTGATTGGCGAACTGCCGGCCTCGAAATTCACGTTCGCCATACTGCAGCGCGTGGACCATCGTCCCCATCGCGCCATCCAAAACAAGGATGCGTTGCGATAGCAACTCGTTAAGCGTGTTACCGGTTTGCGTCAGGGTGGTAGCAGCCATCATCTCACATCGTTGTGGTCACAAGCCGTAATGCCGCAAGGCGATACGTGTGTCGATCGCAGTATCTCAGGCGAGGTTCTAAATGACAACGCGGCTTACCATTCGTCACGTCTGTTTTAGCCGCGACGCGTAGCGAGCGCTCGCTACGCCTCGCGGCTAAACAACGTCCCTTCCAACTCATTCATCTCCATTTTCGCCAAACTGCCCGTTCCTTAAAGGCCTTCAAACTCTCAAGACGCATACAGACGGAACCGATAACGCGTTAATGAGGCCTAGCGTCGGCGACGCTGCGACCGCGATGCCGTCGCACCGACGGGACGAAGGCCATGGACATTTAGTGGCGACCCATGTGGATCGCCTCGTGGGGGGAGCTTTCATGGCGACGTTCGGCCACGCCTCGCAGGGTTTGCCCGGGTCTGCACAAGGCCATGCGCAACCGTCGCCTCGCCATGCGGCTCACCGCGCGGCGAGCTCCGTGGTTGGCCACACCTCTGACATCTTACTGACGTTGCCCGACTTGCGTCCCGCGAAGGCCACGCAACCCGTCGCGGCACCCATCAACGAAGAGCTTTCGCCCGGCTGGCAGGTTCATCGCTCGCATGGGGCCGAGACATCAGAACTTCCGGACGAACCCGCGTCGCATCCCGCCGATACGCTGGTCAGCCTCGAACAGCACGAAAACGCGACCGCACGTCCGCAGCTTTGGCGATACGACGAGGCCGACACCAACCATCCGCCCGTATCGCACGAGGCATGGAAGATGGCCATGCGGCGGCTCGTCACCAAGCGAAAGAAGATCGCCGCGTTCGAACATCGCCAACTGTGGTACATCGGACTGGCGACGGTCGCGGCGACCGTGGCGGCCCTGCTCGGCTTCAGCACGATGAACGAGCCGAAGCAATTCGGCCTTCCGTCCGTGCCCGACACCGCCCCCGCCTACTCGCCACCCATCCCGATCACCACGGCCGCCCCGGCCGAGCCGATGCGAACGAACGCAACACCGGCGACCCCCACCTCGGCCAAGATCGAGAAGGGCACGCCAACGCTCCGCCAACCGAACTTCGCCCCGCGCGCGACGCAACACCTCGGCGATCCGAAGGACGTGCCGCCGTGGGAGAGTTGGCCGTCGCAAGAGAAGTTCATGACGCCGCCGGCGGCCAGCAACTCGGCCGCGTCGAACGACCCTACCGGCCTGCCGAGCGAGCCCGTCTCGCGGCTCTTTCCAGTACAAACGCCCACCGAGCCACGCATGGCCGAGGGTGTCAACTCCTCGCCACTTGCTGCCTCGCCGCTTGCCGCGTCGGTAGCCGTACCGACGCCGCTGCCACCCATCGACGGCCAACCCACCATCGCGCCGCCGTCCGAACAACCGATTCAAGCTAAGGCACGCCTCAAAGGCATGATCCAAAAAACGACCACGAGACCCGCGCATGACCCCGTTGGACCAGGCCTTCATTAAAGCATATCACCGCGGACCTGGCCGACCCGCCATCGGCCACGCTCCCGTCGGTCGCACCTCCGTCAACCGTACAAGCGCCGAACGCACGCCGATCGCGCGCCCATCGCCCGGCGCTGCCAGCGTCGCGGCGGTCACCGTCAGTCCGGCTCATGCTATTCCGGTGGCACACAGCCACTTTCCGGTCGCACAGCGCATCGTTGCTGCGCAGCCCATCGTTGCAGGGCAGCCCGTCAGCTTCGCGTCGAACAGCTTCGCGCCTGCCGCCACGTTCGCGGCGCCGCTCAGTACGTTCACCGCGCGAGCGCCGATCGCTCCGCTCGACCCGGCCTATCAGGTGCCGAACTTTGTTTGGCCCGCGAAGATCGACGAGTTGATGCACCGCGCCGCGGCAGCCTGCTCCACCTGCGGAGCCGCGCTGCTGCGACACAGCCTCGAACAACGCAAGGTGTTGCTCGTCACCGCCGCCATGCGTGGCATCGGCTGCTCGACGGTGTCGCTGATCCTTGCCCGCTCGGCCGCCATGCGTGGCTCGCGCGTCGCCATCATCGACCTCGACGTTCGCCGACCGCGATTGGCCGACATGCTCGGCATCACCTCACCGGTGTCGTGGGATGCCGGCGTCGGAGCAGGGCAGCCGCTCGCCGAGTCGCTCATCGAGAGCGCTCTCGAACGGTTGACGCTCATGCCGCTTACGAACACCGTCCCCAGCACGACGCTGCCGAACCTCGCCGACGCGGTCAACACGCTCCGCGAGCATTACGACCTCGTCCTCTGCGATGCCGGACCGCTCGACACCGATGCCGCCGCGCTCGATCTGGCTGCCATCGTGTCGGGCGCATCGCTCGACGACGGCGTCATCGTTCGCAACGCCGATCCCGCCAGCGAACCCTTGTCACGACGTCTCGCCGCGATGGGCGTCGGACGTTGGCAGACCGTTCAAAACTTCGCCCCGCAAGGACATTGATACCGTAAGGACATCGATATTCGACGACACATGTTACTCCCTCTCCCCTTGCGGGAGAGGGCCGGGGTGAGGGGTACTGAAGCATGTACTCGCCTCAACCCCTCACCCGGTTCGCCTCCGGCGAACCACCCTCTCCCGCAAGGGGAGAGGGAAAGCCGGAACACGACATGCCGCCGTCGGACGATTAGCAACCCGATCACCAATAAAACTGCACCGCCTCGACCGTTCACCGGAGCCGCTTCGATGTACGAATCCCACTGGCAGTTGTCGCGTCGCCCCTTCGACCCAGGCAGCGACGCCACCTGGTACTATCCGAGCGAAGCCCACCAGGCCGCCTTGCTCAAGCTGCGATACGCCGTCGAGAACCGCTGCCCCGCCGCACTCGTGGCCGGCGCGTCGGGAACCGGCAAGACGTTGCTCGTGCGGCTTCTGGCCGAGCGGCTCGGCGAGAGTTTTCGCCCGTTCGTGCATCTCGTCTATCCCGCCATGCCCACAGCCGAACTGCTTGCCTACCTCGCGGCCGAGTTGACGGGCGGTGACGATGCCGACATGCATGCCGCCAGTCATCCAACGATCGACCAGAGCGTGCGTTGCATTCAGCAGTTCATCGAAGCCAACGCCGCCGAAGATCGCCACGCCGTCATCGCCATCGACGAGGCGCATCTCATCGAAGGCGCCCGAACGTTCGAAGCCCTGCGACTACTGTTGAACTTCGAGGCCGCAAGCCGCCCGGGGCTCACGCTGCTGCTCGTCGGTCAATCGAGTCTGCTGCCGATCGTCGATCGCATGCCGCAGTTCGACGAGCGCCTGGCCATGAAGTGTCTACTCCGCGCGCTGACCGAAACCGAGACGATGAGCTACGTTCGAGCATCGCCTCAAGCTCGCCGGATCGCATCAGCCGATCTTTTCGCAAGAGGCGCTCGAAGCGATTCACCGCATTACGCAAGGCCTGCCGCGACGCATCAACCGTCTCTGCGACCTCGCGCTGCTGATCGGTTTCGCCGACGAGCAGAACATCATCGGCCCCGATCACATCGAAGCCATCGCCGCCGAGCTCGTAACCGTCAGCCCCGAAGGCTGATCTCAAGCGCGCCCGACAGTAACTCGCCTCATCAACCGCTTGCGGTTTCGCGCGTACCTCGTCTCCGCGCCACCCAAGTTATTGCGCACCCTATAGACACGGGTTCGTGCGCAATAACTGGCCTCTTTCTGCCCCTTGCATTGACTCCTGCAAGTTGACCGCGGAGATCGCGGAGGACGCAGAGAACACCCTGCCTTCATCCGTCTCTCTGCGCTCTCGGCGCCCTCCGCGGTTCATCACTCCCATCACGATTGAACAATCGACATTGACCACCGTCGCGCCTATCGTAAACCACTCACGACAACATCGAGGATCGAACCGATGAAGCTCAACCACATCAACTTGCCGGTTCGCGACGTGGCTGCCGTGCGCGACTTCATGGCGAAATACTTCGGCATGATGACGATGCACGAAGTCGGAAAGAACTTTCTCACGATGATGCAGGACGACGGCGGATTGGTGCTCAACCTCAGCCACTTCGAAAAGGGGAGCACGGCCGAGGTCGAGTATCACAAGGACTTCCACGTCGGGTTCTTCGTCGAAAGCCCCGAGCAGGTCGACCAGGTTTACGCCCAGTTCATCGCCGATGCGGTCCCCGTCGATGCGCCGCTACGGAGAAACGGCCGCTACGGTTTCTACGTGACCGCCCCCGGCGGATTCATCGTCGAAGTCGCCTTCATGGGATAGCACGAGCCGCAAAGCGCTCCCTTGACCTCTCGACGCATCGAGGCAAGTTTCACCGCAGAGATCGCGGAGGACGCAGAGAATGCCTCACTCTCGCTCACCGCAGCTATTCATTTCAAAGAGAATTGAAATCAGAGAGGGACGATCCGATAATCGCGATCATCGCCGTGGGTAACGTGCAAACCGTGTTGACCCGTCCGGTTGACAATCAACGTGTTGCACGAGCATTAACTCGCGATCAGAACCACGGCTTAGATTCTTTTGAGAGCCAAGTCCATTCTTGGGGACTGCACTATGCCTCGCTACTGGGTACTTGCGCCGATCGAGTCCAAGCCGGCCGACGTTTTCGACAAGGTGTGGCAGTTCGACCTTGCCAACAACCTTGTGTCCATTGGATGGAAAGAACTCGGCGACGTATCCGCGATGACACGGCAAGAACTCGCCGCATCCGTTGCCGTGGCATACCCAAGCAAGCCGTTACAAACGCAGACGCTATTCGTCAACATGATCTGGGCGTTCTACCATGAAGTGCGCCCAGGAGATTTGATATTCGCTAGACGCGGACGTAAGACACTCGCCGCTGTCGGTAAGGTGATCGGGCCAGCCGTCTATACGCCGGGAAAGAGCCCACTCCATGGGCATCCGAATTTCCTTGAAGTGGCGTGGCAGGCGCAGCCGCGAGATAAATCCTTTCCAACCGTTGTTTTCCCGATGCACACACTCGCCGAGATTTCAGAGCTCCAAGCCCAAAGCCTCCTGGAGGGCGTAGTGGTGCCGCCGGTTACCGGCGAAAGCCCGTCGGGTATCGAAGATCCCAACGAATTTGTTCTAGAAAAATACTTGGAAGATTTTATCGTCAGCAACTTCGACACAATATTCCGAGGAGAGCTAAAGATATACGAGGATGCTGAGGGGAACGACGGTCAGCAATACGCCACCGACATCGGCCCGATCGACATTCTCGCGGTTGAGCAAAAGTCAAAATCGTTTGTCGTTATAGAACTCAAGAAGGGCAGCCCGTCCGATCAAGTCGTCGGACAAATTCTCCGTTACATGGGCTGGGTAAAGAAAACACTCTGCACTAATGGGCAAGGCGTGAAGGGGCTAGTGATCTGTCGAGATGCGGACCTAAAGTTGTCGTTCGCGCTCGAAATGACAAACAACATCGACGTTCGCTACTATTCGGTTTCGTTCAAGCTTCGAGATACTCCCTTAACGAGTCGCGACGATTGATCCGCGAGTTCTTGCGCGCTTGGCTTCTAAGGTCACTCTATAATCAGCTTCGACCCCGCTTGCCATGAGCAGGCGACGGAGCTTGATCGACGATGTACCGGTAACGATGATGTCGCTTTAGGCATCGCCTCGCATCCTCTCACCCGTGAACGGCCTCTATGACTGCTCTACCGACACGACGAGATTGCCTCAAAAGTCTCGCAATGCTTTTGCCTGCGGCGGTGGGTGGGTCGCAGTTGGGGACTGCGGCGGCGCTGGAGCCGGTGAGGCGCGTGGGTGGGTCGTATTTGAAGCTGGGGCTGAATGCGTACTCGTTTCAGGAACTGCTGTTAGCCAACGCGCAGGATGCGAGTCAGGGGATCGACCTGTTTGCGGTGTGCGATTTCTGCGCGAAGCAGGAGCTCGACGCGGTCGACCTGACGGGATACTTTTTTCCCGGCTACCCCAAGCCGCCGACGGACGAGTACATCTACCGCATCAAGCGTTACGCGCACGACTTGGGCCTCGACATTAGCGGCACGGGCGTGCGGAACGATTTCACGACAGCGGACAAGGCTGTGCGCGCGGCGGGCGTTCAGTTGATCAAGGATTGGATCGAAGTTGCCGCGAAGCTCGGGGCCCCGATGGTGCGGGCCTTCGCGGATTGCCAATCGCCGTTCAAGAATTGGCGGCAGGCTTCAGGCGATGCGAAGCACGAGACCGTCGAAGTTTGGATGGCGGACGATCTGCGAGCGTGCGCCGAGTACGGAGAGAAGTACGGCGTGATGGTCGCGGTGCAGAACCACGGCGACTTCATCGCCACCGGCGCCGAGCATTTGAGTCTGCTCAAGCGCGTCGATCACCCCTGGTGCGGCGGCCTGATCGACACCGGCAGATACATGACTGACGATCCGTACGCGGACATCGCGCTCATGACGCCTTACGCCGTGAACTGGCAGATCAAGGAAACGCTCCGCAGCCGAACCGATTCGCCGTGGACCGACTACACGAAGCTCGTCACGATCATCCGCCACGGCGGCTACCGCGGCTACGTGCCCATCGAAACACTCTCGATGCGACGCAAGGATTACGATCCGTTCGTCGAGGTCTCGAAGGTCGTCGTTCAAATGCGCGAAGCGCTTCGAGCCACGGCGTCGTTAGGCAGTTGACCTCCGCAAGTTGACGTCTGAAAGTTGACCGCAGAGGTCGCGGAGGACGCAGAGATGGGGAGAGAATCAAGTCCTCGCACTCGGCCGCTGAATCTGCCAATGAAACGTCCCGTCCTGCACAATCGTCGGCTGCCGAATGGATTGCATCGGCTTGCCAACGGCGTCATGGGATCTTTCAGCGTGGCCATGATTCTTGTGGGACTGAGCAAGCTGGTTTTTGTTCCCGCGTGGCTTTTTCTCGTCTGCATTCCGATCGGCTTGCTTTGCGCATACTTCGACCCCGAGCGATTCACGCTGGTCGAGGGGCTGGCCGGCGAAGATGGCTACGATGAACTCGACAAGGAAGATTGATTGAGTAGCATCAGCGTTCGCGACGGTGATCGATACAGGTGGCAGATTATCCGAATCAACGACCATCAACGAGTTACGAACATCGCTTCAGGGGAGGGATGTGATGCCAAATACTGTGAGGCTTCATCGGGTGCTGCGAGCGCCGCCCGAGAAGGTGTATCGCGCGTTTCTCGAGGCCAACGCGCTGGCGAAGTGGATGCCGCCTCATGGCTTCACGGCCAAGGTGTTTCATCTCGACGCGAAGGTCGGCGGCGGGTTCAAGATGGCGTTCACGAACTTCAGCACCGGCACCAGCCATTCGTTCGGCGGCACGTATCTCGAACTCGTGCCGGGGCAGCTCCTTCGCTACACCGATCGTTTCGACGACCCGAACCTGCCGGGCGAGATTCAGATGACGGTCACGCTCAAGGAGGTGTCGGTCGGCACCGACGTGAGCATCGTGCAGGACGGGCTGCCCGACGTGATTCCGGTCGAGGCGTGTTACCTGGGATGGCAAGAGTCGCTCAGCGCGCTGGCGGCACTCGTCGAGCCGGAGATCCCGGGATGACGACCGATGCTTCTGCCCAAGTGCGCGAATACTTCGCCGCGCTGCCGCCCGCTGCGCGGCGGCGAGTGAAGGAGATGCGCGCGATCATTCACGCCGTGGCGCCCGAGGCGGTCGAAGGTTTCAGCTATCGCATTCCGGGGTTCAAGCTCGAGGGGAAGTCGTTTGTCTGGTACGCCGCGTTCAAGCATCACACCAGCTTGTTCCCGATGGGGCCGACAATTCGCAAGGCGCTGGCGAAGGAACTTGAAGGCTACGAGATGTCGAAAGGGACCGTGCGCTTTCCGCTCGACGAGCCACTGCCGGTAGGACTGGTGAAGAAACTCGTCAAAGCGCGGCTGGCCGAGATGCGGACAACGACAAAGAAGTGAGACACGGTGATGCAACGATTTGTGAAGACGCCGCGCGAATACCTCAAGGCGGTGCCCGAGGTACAGCGTCCGCTGATCGACAAGCTGCGTGAGTTGATTCACGAGGCCGCTCCTGAAGCTCGCGAGGAGATTCGCTACGGGATGTTGGCGTACGACGACGATGGCGGCTTGTTCGCACTTGCGGCTCAAAAACATTATGTGAGCTTGTACGTCGGCGCCACCGATGCCATGACGAGCATGAAGAAAGAGCTCTCCGGCATCGACCACGGCAAAGGCTGCCTGCGATTCAAAAAGTTGGAAGGCCTACCGATCGACACTCTTCGACAACTGCTGTCGCGGGCGAAGGCATCGCAGGAACGCGATTGTAAGAGCAAGGAATGAGTGGCCCCAGTGCGGCCAATTCGCCGTGAATACTGCGGCAAAAAGTGAAACGACAGATAAGGCATCAACTGCGCGCGTGAGATTGTCGATGAGTTAAGATGTACGAGGTCAGATTGACACTGTCGAACTGAGTCGCGTAGACTTCCGCCACCCAAACAGGGTGCATTGCTAGCAAGGAGTGCTTCGATGAAACGCGACCTGGTGCAGTATCTGCTCAGTGCCGGCCTGCTTTGCGTGGGACTTGATGCCGCAAACGACACAGCCAGCGCGGCGGATCCGACCGCAACGTGCCAGGCTTCGGATGCCAAGCAGATTGATGCACCGCAATGGGAAGCCTTCGGCGTTGCTTCGCGAGCGTCGGGCGTGAGCAAGGGCTCGGGCGGCGGTGGTGGCGGCGGCCAGACCGGCTGTTAGCGCCCAGCGTTTGAATCGCGCGAGGCGGTCGCATCCGTCGGCGTTGGCAAAACGACACACGGCGGGTACTGGTGAATGCCGTGCTGACTCTTTCGCGATACCACGTCGTCAGCGAGCCGCTTCAAGACGTGGCAGGCGGTCCGGCACGCGTCGTTCTCTTCGGCACACGCCGGGCCGAAGGCGTGGTGCTCGACGTTGCGAGTTATCGCGCGATCGCGGCCGGGCGATTCGACGGGCTCGACGAAGCGCTCATCGGTGCGCTGATCGACGCGGAATTGCTGGTGCCGCGCGATGAGGACGAGTTGACGACGATTCTCGCGCGCAATCGCGCCGCGATCGACGATTTCAAAACGTTCAACGTCGTTGTCCAACCGACCGCCGCCTGCCAGTTCGCCTGCGGCTACTGCGCTCAAAAGCACGAGGCGACCTCGCTCAGCGACGACGACATGCGACGGCTGACGGAACTCGTTGCCTCGAAACTGGCGACCGGCAAGTTCACGGCGCTCAAGGCGAGTTGGCACGGCGGCGAGCCGCTCTTGGGACTGGCCGGCCTGCGGCGATTGTCGGCCGACTTTCAGGCTGCCGCCGCGAGTCATGGCTGCGCCTACACGTCGAACATCACCACCAACGGCTACACGCTCACGCCCGACCTGGCGGAAGAACTCGTCTCGCAGCACCAGGTGAACGAGATTCAGATCACGCTCGACGGCGACGCTGCTTCGCACGATCAGACGCGCGTGCGTCACGGTGGCGGCGGGACTTTCGACACCGTGTTCGCGAACGTCGTGGCGGTTGCCGAGCGGATGGGCCTGCGTGCGGGGCTCGCGATTCGCTGCAACGTTCACAAGCGCAACTGCGACAGCGTGGTGACGTTGATCGACACGCTGGCGGCGGCCGGCCTGCACAACAAGCTCAAGAACGTTTACTTCGTGTCGCTGCACGATTGGGGCAACCGCGCAGGCGACGAGGCGATGACCAAGGAACAGTTCGCGGAGATGGAGATCGGCTGGATGGCGCGGCTGCTCGGCCACGGCTTTCGCGTCTCGTTGGTTCCGTCGCGCGTGAGCGTGACGTGCCTGGCGGTGAAGAACGACGGCTTCGTCGTCGATCCGCACGGTCGCCTGTACAACTGCCCCGAGCCGCCGCTCATTCAAACGCCAACACGCTTAGCCGCGAACGACACAACGACTAACGCGGCATTCTCGATGGACGCCCTGCCGGCCGAGGCCGATTACTTCGCCATCGGCAGCCTGGAACACGGCGTCGACGACACGCGGCGGAGCATCATCGGCCAATTCTTCGACATCGTCGAGCGACACGAGACACCGTGCGCGACATGCCCGGTGCTGGGCGTGTGCGGCGGCGCTTGCCCCAAGCACTGGCTGCAAGGCAATCCGCCATGCCCGTCGTTCAAATGGAACCTTCCCGAAAAGCTAAGGCTGCAAATGGCGCTCGACCGGCGCTCGCGCGCCTTGAATTGCGACGCCTCAACACCGCTCGTCGACTTATGCAGCTACTAACGTCGCGATCGGCTCCGCCTACGTTTGCGGCGTCGCTCAACGATCGTTTCTGGGCGGTCGTGATGGAGCAACTCAAGCAGTTCGCTACGGTCACAGATGTGTGGCGATTGCAGGCCATGCGCGGGCGACTCGCATGGGCGCTTGCCAGCGCACGCCGTGAGGAAACGAACTCGGCCGAGCAATATCTCGAAGAAGCCAGACGCCTCGGCCGCGATTTCGCCTCGGCCACCGTCGGCCTCGTGGCAACGTCCGCCATCGAATCGGCCGCCGCGTACCTGCAATACAAGCATCAGAAGTTTGATGACGCGTTG
This sequence comes from uncultured Planctomycetota bacterium, assembly GCA_963708675.1. Classification (GTDB taxonomy): domain Bacteria; phylum Planctomycetota; class Planctomycetia; order Pirellulales; family PNKZ01; genus DATAXP01. The sequence continues at coordinate 5,844,879 of CAVPTO010000003.1, read as the reverse complement.
ATGACTCTGGAAAGAGCGCGAACAGCGGACCGAGAACTGGACGAACAAGGGGGCGTTGTCGCGTGGCGTCTGCATGGCGCGACGCTCGACTCGAACGTGGCGCACGTTCATGCGCGACAAGGCAAGGTGATCGAGGCGAGCGAGCGTCTTGCCGCGGTCGTGCAACGATTCACTGACACACCGGGGCACTTCGGCATCTTTTGCGACGCGCGGATTCGCAACGTCGTGCCGTCCGCGCTGCTCGAAGAACTGCGAATCGTCTACAGCGACGAACTTGCGGCCATGCTGACGCGTTTCAAAACGTGACCGAAACGAGCGACGGTTCTATTCACGCACGTGCCACGCATAAATCAGCCCGACCGCCTCGTTCGGCTTCACGTCACGCCAGCGGGCGAACAGGATGCGGCGAGGCTTCGAGTACGCGAACTGCGAGTTCGAGCGAGCTTCGACTGTTGAACGCTCGACGATCGTGTTGTCGGGCAGGATGCGGTACGCGCCATCCTTGCCGGGCGAGAGCTCGAGCGTTTCGGACTCGACGAAGGCGAGCACTTCGCCGTAGTGCCGGCCGGCCGCGTCGAATGAGAAATTGCCTTCGTTCGTTCCCGTTTGCATCTTGCCGCCGACGATCGATCGCGGCTGCTTCTCGAGCGGGAACTGCTCCTGGCCTCCGGTGACGAACGAGTACGGCTCGAACGGCGGGATGTCGGCCTCGACGAAGTAAACTGCCCGATTCGGGCTTCCGCTGTCCTCGGGGACTTCCTTCTCGGTGCCGGTCATCTCGCTGACGCCGGTCCCCCAGGTCGTGTTCCACTCTTCGCGTCGCAAGGTGCGTTGTCCTGCACTTTCGTTCAGCCCGCGAACGACGAAATACTGACGATACTTCACCACTCGCAACGCTTGCCCATCGCGCACTTCGCGCTCGACTTGAACATGCACGATCGCCGAATCGTAAACTTCGGGGTGTCCCGCCGCGAGCACCGCCTGCATGCTGGCCGACTCCGTCTCAGCGGCCGAGCTTACGATTGTGCGATAGACGAACGGCACCGCCAACGATGCGAGTAGCAGCCCGACGATCACGCCAGCCACGAACGCCTTTCGACGTCGCCAGCCGCGCGCATGCGCGTGGTCCAGGGTAGCGCTTGCGACGACTTCTCGGTCGACGAAACTTGTCCCAAGGCGTGATGCACCGACCGCACGAGCTCGTCGAGATGATCGTCGAGCGGCGGCGGGAAGGCGTCGATCCAGTGGAACCGGCTAATCATGAACTCCAGGCTGGGCGAAGGTTTCACGTCCTCCAACCGCACCGGGATCAGCGGCGCTTTGCGACTTCGCGCACGTTCCACCTCGCTCAAGACGGGGTCCGAATCGCTGGCGTGTTGCGTGTAGACAAGCAGCAACGCGCGACATTTGCTGATGCCGTCCATGATGGCTGCGCTGTAGTCGGCGCCTGCCGGGATGTCGCGCGGCGCGATCCAGCAGCGAATGCCATCACGTTCGAGCGCGCGGACGATCTGCATCGCGACCGCTGCATCGCGGCTGCTATGGCTGACAAAAACGCGCGCGTCGCTTGGAACAGGTGTGGACCGAGATGGTGAAAGTTGATCCGACATTTTCGACGACACGGCCATGGAACTGCCCGAGTGCCCATCGGCACGACGTCGCCAATTTCTCAGAATCGACAACTCGCGTCAAAACGGGCTCGACCGACGTCGCCATCTAAGCTCACTTGATGCGTCTGTCGTGCACATGCCCCTCGGCCGACAAGCGTAACGCGGTGTTGATGAGGCCGACGTGTGAAAACGCTTGCGGGAAGTTGCCCAACAGGCGCTTCGCGCGCGGATCGTATTCTTCGCTGAGCAGCCCGACGTCGTTGCGAAGCGCGAGCAAGCGATTGAAGACGTGCTCGGCATCGGCGCGTCGTCCGGAGAGCGCGTAGTTGTCGGCCAACCAAAACGTGCAAGCCAAAAACGCGCCTTCGCCAGGGGGCAGGCCATCGATCTTTTCTTTCGAGGCATAACGTTCGACGAACTCATCGACGATCAGTTCTTTCTCAATCGCCGCGACGGTGCCGAGGACGCGAGGATCGTTCGGCGGCAAGAACCCGACGAGCGGGATCATCAACAGGCTCGCGTCCAGCTCTTGCGCGTCATACGACTGCACGAAACTGTTTCGCTTCGCGTCGAACCCTCGCTTGCAAACCTCGGCATGAATCTTGTCGCGATTCGTCCGCCATGTGTCGATCGGCCCCTCGAAGCCGTAGCGCTCGGCATCCTTGATCAGCCGATCGAACGCGACCCAGGCCATGACCTTCGAGTGCGTGAAATGTCGGCGCGGGCCGCGCACTTCCCAGATGCCATCGTCCGGTTCCTTCCATCCCTTTTCGAGAAAGCGGGCCAACTCGCACTCGACACGCCAGGCGTTTTCGTCGTGATCGTGGCCGGCCTTGCGCACGGTGTGCATGGCGTCGATCAATTCGCCAAACACGTCGAGCTGGAATTGCTCGTGCGCCGCGTTGCCGACACGCACCGGCTTCGAACCCTCATAACCGTCGAGCCACGGCAGTTCCGATTCGGGCAAACGTCGCTCGCCGGCCAGACCGTACATGATGTTCAGCTGCGCGGGGTTGCCGGCCACCGCGCGCAGCAGCCACTGTTGCCACGCGAAGGCTTCGGTCTCGAAGCCGTTCGACAGAAGCGCTCGAGCGTGAGCGTGGCATCGCGGACCCAGCAATAGCGGTAGTCCCAGTTGCGCACGCCGCCGATTTGTTCGGGAAGCGACGTCGTCGCGGCGGCCACGATGCCGCCCGTCGGCTCGTAGGTGAGCGCCTTGAGCGTCAGCAGCGATCGGACGACGGCCTCGCGATAATTCCCCTGGTAGGTGCAACGCTTCGCCCATCGCTGCCACAGTTGCTCAGTGCGCTTGAGCTGTTCGTCGACGTCGATCGGCTTCGGCGGGTCGAGATGCGACGCGTACCAGACAAGCACAAATGGAATGCGTTGACCGTCGTACACCGTGAACTCGGCCTGCGTCGTCATGTTCTCGCCGCGCGTGGTGACGGGCGTTTCGAGACGTACCGCATCGGGGCCAGCCACCGCGTTCAAGCCCCCTGCGCAACGACGCACCCACGGAATGATCGATCCGTAGCCCATCCGCAACACCAGTTCCATCTGCATGTCGACGTGGCCTTCGACGCCTTCGACGATACGCACCAGGTCGGGTTGATGCGACCGTGGAGGCATGAAGTCGATGATTCGCACACGGCCGGTGTCGGTCGTGAAATCGGTTTCGAGAATCATCGTGTCCTGCCGGTAGCGGCGCTCGGTCGACTTGATCTTGCCGCGCGGCGCCATCAGCCAGCGGCCGTTCTCGGGCTTGCCGAGCAGCGCGGCGAAACAGGCGTCGGAGTCGAATCGCGGCAGGCACAGCCAGTCGATCGAGCCATCGATGCCGACGAGGGCGGCCGTGTGGCAGTCGCCGATCATCGCGTAGTCTTCAATGCGGCCTGCCATGCGCGGGCTCCCGGTGTTGATGGCGGATGCGTCGAAGGACGAGCATATCGCGCGCCACGCACAATGACCCAGGGCCGGCAGGCCCGGGGCTTGGGGAGAATGGCGCTTAATCGAGCGATACGGCGGTCAAATCGATGCGGGGCGGCGGATATTGCGGGTCCATCCGTTCGAGCGTCTCGCGCAGCAAGCGACCGACCAGCCAGTTGCGGTGCCACTTGTGATCGGCCGGAATCACGTGCCACGGCGCGTACTCGGTGTTGCAGCGCGTGAGTGCGTCTTCGTAGGCGGCGCGATATTCGTCCCAATGGCGATGATCCTCGAAGTCGCTTTGCTCGAGCTTCCATCGCTTGTCGGGATCGTCGATGCGCTCCTGCAACCGTTTCCGCTGCTCGCGCTTGCTGATGTACAGGAAGCACTTCAGAATCGTCGTGCCGTTGAGCGTGAGGATGCGTTCGAAGTCGTTGATCTGATCGTAGCGCTTTCGCCAGATGTCGCCATCGACCAATTGACGCACGCGTGCGACGAGCACGTCCTCATAATGCGATCGATTGAAGATGCCGAGCACGCCGTCGGGCGGCGCCTTCTGATGGACGCGCCACAGGAAGTCGTGCGAGAGCTCTTCCTCGCTGGGGGCGCGAAAGCTGGTGACCGTGCAGCTTTGCGGGCTCACGCCCTTCATCACATGGCGAAGCGTGCCGTCTTTGCCCGACGTGTCCATGCCTTGCAGCACGAGGAGCACGCTTCGCTTCCGCTCGGCGAACAGGCGATAGAGGAGGTCGTCGAGTTGATCAACGTTGTCCTCCGCCAGCTTCTTCGCGACCAGCTTCTCGAGTCCGCTGGTGTAAGCAGGATCGAAAGCATCGAAGTTGAATTTCTCGCCTGGCGGCAGCGTGATCGATTGCTCCATGCGGAGAGTATGACCACGCGTGCCGCCCCGGTCACGCTTTACTTCACGCGTTCGAGAATCGGACGCACACGACCAGCCAGCGGAGCACGCACGGCGATCCGCTCGTTACGCTCCGGCCATTCCGGGCCGTCGGCCGAGGCATGGGCCGCGACAAAGAACGTCGGCATCGCGTCTTCCGGCTCCGGCGACGAGAAGGCTTTCTCAACCGCTCGCGAACGATCGCTCATCGCGTGTTCACGCACGACGTGCTCTCGCGACTTCGGCATGACGGGTTCCGACTCGACGTCTGCCGGGCTTTCGTCCTTCACTTCGCATCGCAGAATCCGCACGTCGCGGGGAGCTTCGATGCCGACCCGCACCGAGTTGCCTTTGACTTGCAGGATGGTGATGCGGATCGAGTCACCGATTTGAATCTGCTGTTGAATCTTTCGTGTCAGCACCAACATGGCCCGTCCTCCGTGTCTTGTTGTTCCCGAGCTACCCGTTTTGTTCCCGTCGCGTCGGAATGAGTGTAAAGCATGGGGCGTGCCAGATTCTGAGATTGCTATTGACACAAGTCGCAAAAGGCGGTGGCTCAAGCAGTTCGCGTTTTTGGTGACAAGAATGATAGCGTTGATGGTGTACGCTTGTTTACAAACCGCGCTTGTAAGACGCACAATCCGCAAGCGCCGCGCGAACCAACGACGGTGTGCAACGTAACAGCGCCAAGGTTTCTCGCCGGCCCTAAAACAGCGACCGGTAGTCGCGCTCTGGCGACGTTACGAACGGCGCTATCGACGCGAAATACCACGTCGAACCTGACGCGGATTCGGACATTGGGCACATGACGATGCCACGGCGATGACGACGCGGCGCAATAGATGACGCGGCGCAAATGACGCTGCGGCGGAGCGCGACCACCGGTCGCGGCTTTATGTTTACCGGCGATGCGAGCGCTTGTTGATCTGGTCGCGCAATTGGGCGGCGAGCTCGTACTGCTCCGAGGCGACGGCCTCGGCCAGTTGTTCGTGCAGCGTTTGGCCGACTTTGTAATGGTCGCGCACCGACTCGCGAAGTTGCTCGAGCCGTTGCACCATTTCGTCTTCCTCGAACTGTTCCTCGGCCTCGACGGCGACGAATACCTCGCGGATCGCTTGCAAGCCCTGGTTGATCTGCTCTACGGCGACTTCGGCCCCCGATTTGTCCAGGGCGTCGAGCGCCGAGGCCTGCGTGCGATGAAACAGGATGAACGGTCGATACTGCTCGTGCGATTGCGTCCATGCCGGGTCGGGCGAGCACGTGCGCACAAAGTCCATCAGCGCCAGGCTATGGTCGGCGTCGCGAATCGCCCGCTGGAACTGCCGCAGCGCCAGCCAGCAAATGCGCCGCTGATAGTACTGCACGAACTCACGATCGACCTCGGCACATTGGTCCTCGGTCAACTCGAAAGTGTCGCCTTCGTGGATGGCGGCCCCCATCAGAAAGTCGAGATACGTCTCGGCTCCCTCGGGACGTTGACCGTCGGGACGGTTCTCGGCTTCGAGCTGCAATAGCCCGAGGTCGATGCGCATCTGAATGACTTCGCGGCCGTCGGAGCCGGTCACCAGGCGCACGCTGATCTCGCCCGGCTCGTAAGGCCAGGAGCGTAGCACCTCGTCAATGTGATCCGGACGCGTCATGTTGATCGGATTGAATCACATCCTTCTCCCTTGGGGAGAAGGTGGCCGAAGGCCGGCTGAGGGCGGGTCGAAACCTCACACAATTTCAACCCGCCCTCACCCGGTTCGCATTCGCGAACCACCCTCTCCCAAAAGGAGAGGGACTCCAAACCGCAAGCCAATTATATCACCCGACTTTCGACACCGGGGTCTTTTCCCAACAGCACATCGCGGGCCGCAAGCACGATCCGCGACACTTCTCGCGGGTCGGAACCGAGGGCGGTCAGATGGCCCATCTTGCGGCCAGGCCGGGCTTCGGACTTTCCGTAGAGGTGCAGCTTCACATTCGGGATGCGAAGGCACGCGCTCCACATCGGCACGCCCGCCTGCCAGCCGTCGCCCAAGAGGTTCGCCATCGCCGCGGGACACAGCAAGTCGGTCGACCCAAGCGGCAGCCCGCAGATGGCCCGCAACTGTTGCTCGAACTGGCAGGTCATCGCGGCATCGACCGTCAAATGTCCCGAATTATGCGGCCTCGGCGCGAGTTCGTTGATCAACAGACGATGGTCGCTCGTCAGGAAGAACTCGACGCACAACACGCCGACAACGTCGAGCTGTTCGAGCACGGCGTGTGCAATCTCCACCGCCTGCCGACGCACGCGGGGCGGAATGCCAGCCGGCGCTACCGACAGGTCGAGGATGCTGTTGCGATGAACATTGGCAATAACGCCGAAGTCGGCAATGCGGCCATCGAGCCCACGCGTGGCGACGACGGAACATTCCATCTCGAACGGCACCCAGGCCTCGAGCACCGCTTCGTCGGTGGACAGTTTCGACCATGCAGTGGCGGCCTCCTCGCGACGCGCGATCTTCGCCTGGCCTTTGCCGTCGTAGCCCCAGCCGGCGGTTTTCAACACGGCGGGGCAGCCGATCTTGTTCAGGGCCGTTTCGAGTTCCGCCTGCGAGTGTACGGGTTCGAACTCGGTGACAGGGAAACCTGCGCTGCGGAGAAACGTCTTTTCGCGCACCCGATGCTGCGTCGTGTGCAACACGCGGCCACTCGGGCGAACGGGAACGAACTCGGTCGCGGCCTGGGCCGTTTCGAACGGGACGTTCTCGAACTCGAAGGTCATCACGTTCACGCCTTGCGCGAACTTGCGGACCGCATCGAGGTCGTCGTACGACCCGACGATTTCGACGTCGGCGACTTGCCCGGTCGGGCTGTCCTGGTCGGGCGAAAACGTGTGGACGCGATAGCCCATGCGACGCGCGGCGATGGCGAACATGCGGCCGAGTTGGCCGCTGCCGAGAACGCCGAGCGTGCTGCCGGGAAGAATTGATTGCATTGCGGAGTTACGACTCATTAGTGTCGGGCAATGTTGCGTCGGGCAGTTTTTCGTTCATCACGTGCTCGGTCTGCTGCGATCGCCAGCGACGAAGCTGCTCGCGGAGCTCGGGACGTTTCAGCCCCAGGATACTTACGGCCAATAGCCCCGCGTTTTTCGCCCCCGCTTTGCCGATGGCCAGCGTCGCCACGGGGACGCCGCCGGGCATCTGCACAATCGACAGCAACGAGTCGAGCCCTTGCAGCGCGTGACTTTGCACGGGAACGCCGAGCACGGGGAGCAGCGTTTGGGCAGCGACCATGCCGGGCAGGTGCGCCGCCCCGCCAGCGCCGGCGATGATGATCTCAAGGCCTCGCTTCTCCGCCGTCGTGGCGTACTCTGAGAGCAGCCGCGGCGTGCGATGGGCCGAGACGATACGCGACTCGTGCGGCACGTTGAACTCGCGCAACACCTCGACGGCATGACGCATCGTCTCCCAATCGCTCTTGCTCCCCATGATCACGCCGACCAGGGGCGTGTCGCCTTGGCTCATACGAGTGCTCGAAAACGCGTGCTTAAAACGACTCGGTGCTTCGTCCGGTTCCCAAGAATACGTTAATTCGCCCTCAGCGTAACAGGGCTTGCATTCGTGGGCTAGAAGCCCGGCAAGGCGCAAGTACGCCAACTAGGCAAGACAAATCGACGCTACATCCCGCCCAACCGGAACCGGTCTTTTCAGCCCGAGAGAGCTGCAAGCTTAGCACGCATCGTGACGAAAGAACCCATTGGGGGGCCGTACCGCAACGGGGTGCCTACGATGAAATCGATCATGCTTGCGGCCTTTGCGGCCGTTGCCTTCTTGCCGGTGCTGGCCGTCGCCAATGGCCACAGCCATTGTTGCCCGCAATGCGGCTGCCACAGTGTGAAGAAGGTATGCAAGTTGGTCCCGACCGTCGAGAAAGTGCCCGAGACAAAATACAGCGCGAAGTGCGAGGACTTTTGCATCCCCGGTCCGAGCTGCTTGCTCGGCACGAAAGTCACCCAAGATTGCGACGGTTGCCACCGCGAAAAGATCTGGAAGCCAAGTTGCGGCTGCGTTCGCACGCGTAGCGTGATGATCAAAGAGGTCGTCATGAAAGAGAAGCCGGGCTTCAAGTGCGTGGTCGAAACCGTCTGCTGCAAGTGCGGCTGCTGCTGCGATGAAAAGGCCGAGAAACCCGCTGCACGGTAAGTGTCGCGGCCAATCTCGACGGCAGCCCTCCGTCCGCCGGTTCCAAACACCGCTTGCGGTTTCGCGCTTCCGCTCTCTTTAAACAGCGCGAAACCGCAAGCGGTGCTGTGTGCCGTTCACAAAAGTCCACGTCGAGGTCCTGCCTCGACGCCCATCGTCGCTCGCGACACCCTTTCCGTTTTCGCTCCGCTGTGGATAATTCCAGCGATGAGCACCGCACGCGACAAGCAAGTCGCCGAAGCTGAAGAGCTTCTGGGCGATACCCTGGACAAAGTCGGCTTCGCCAAGGGGCTGTACTTTGGACGTTATCTCGACGAACGGCTGCTGCCGTATCCGTCGATCACGCCGAACCCGCAAGGCGACGCACTCGTCGAGCGGCTGCGGCAATTCTGCAAAGACGAGATCGATCCGGTCGCCATCGACCGCGACGCGAAAATCCCCGACCGAGTTGTCGAAGGGCTCGGCCGGCTCGGTGTGCTCGGCGCGTGTCTGCCGCATCACGTCGGCGGGCTCGACATGTCGCAGACGCAATATTGTCGCCTGCTCGAAGTGTTAGGCGGCCACTGCGCTAGCACCGCGCTGTTCGTCAACGCGCACCACTCGATTGGCCCGCGAGCGCTGGTGCTCTTCGGCAACAAAACACAGCAAGAGCGCTACCTACCCGATCTCGCCAGCGGAAAGTCCATCAGTGCCTTCGCGCTCACCGAGCCCGAGGCCGGCAGCGACGCCGCGAACGTGCAAACGCAGGCCGTCCCGACACCCGACGGCAAAGGCTACATCCTCAACGGCCAAAAGCGGTGGATCACCAACGGCGGCATCGCGCAAGTGCTCACCGTCATGGCCCGCACGCCGGTGCCCGGCCAAAAAGAGACGAAGGTCACCGCCTTCATCGTCACGCCCGACATGCCAGGTTTCGAAGTCCTCGAAGCCCGCATGCCCAAGTGCGGCGTGCGCGGCTCGGCCACGGCGAGGCTCGCCTTCAACAATATGTTCGTGCCGCGCGAGAATATCCTCGGCTCTCTCGGCAAGGGATTGCGCGTCGCGCTTACGGTGCTCGACTTCGGCCGCACCACGTTCGGCGCCAGTTGCACCGGAGCGGCGAAGTTCTGCCTCGCCCGCGCCACCGAGCACGCCAACTCGCGCGTGCAGTTCAGCCAAACGCTCGGCAGCTTCGAGCTTGTGAAAGAGAAGCTCGCCTACATGGCCGCCGGCACGTTCGCGATGGAATCGGCCACGTATCAAACCGCCGCGCTCATTGATTCGGGGGCCGAAGACTACATGCTCGAGACGGCAATGCTCAAGGTCTTCGCCACCGACGTGCTGTGGAAGATCATCAACGACACGATCCAGATCTTCGGCGGCAAGGCGTACTTCACCGACGAACCGTATGAACGCATGATGCGCGACGGCCGCATCAACATGATCGGCGAAGGCGCGAACGACGTGCTCCGTTCGTTCATGGCGCTCGTCGGCATGCGCGACGTCGGCCTCGAATTGCAAGGCGTGCTGAATGCCGTGATGAACCCGGTCGGCAACCTGAGCCGCATCGGTCGTTTCGCGTCTCGCAAGGTCGGCTCGCTACTGGCCTCGCCGAACGTGCGTGTCCGCAGCACGGCACTGACCGACGACGCCTCCGCCCTGGGTCGACTCGTCGGCACGTTCGGCACAAATGTCGAAGCGCTGTTGCGAAAGCATCGCGAGGCGGTGCTCGATCGGCAATATCAGCAAGGCCGAGTCGCCGATGCCGCCGCCGAGTTGTACGTCTCCAGTTGCGTCCTCAACCGTCTCGACGCCTTGATGCACGAGCACGACGTTTCCGAAGCGCACCGCGAGGCCGAACTCGCCACCGGACGTTACTACTTGCTCACCGCGAACCGTCGCATTCGCGCGAACCTCGCCGCCCTTTGGGACAACGACGACGACGCCACCACCGCGATGGCCAACCGCGTGTTGCGCGGTTGAATTTACGAGTCGAGCACCGGCGGGACGAACATTCTTGTTTGCCGAGTCGTCGCGCTCCGCACGTTGGAGTCTTGGCAACCGCCTGTTACGTGTTCGCAAGCCTCGTCGAGTCGGTTCCACGCATATGTCATCTTGCGCCATGAGACGCGCCAATAGCTGGCGAAGGTGTGCCCGCCGGCTCGCAATGCGCGATGATGGTCGACCCACACGGCGCTGACGATGCCCGTGAAGAGCATGCGGTGCACGCAGCGAATGGCGATGCGTTGCCATCTCGGCCGCATGGCAGCGTGGATGGCCAGACGCTCATACTGAAAACGGATGTGTGGCACTTCGTCCTTGAGAATCTGTTGGCAAACCGTGCGTAACACCGTCGATCTCGTGGCGCGACGAATCGCGTTGTAGTACACCAGCGCCAAAGTCTCGACCATGATTACGACCGTCGCCCAAATCTCAAGGTTCGTGAACGTGTAACGAAACAGGCGGAACATCGTGTCGCCCCAGTTGCGCCGAATGCGGCCCGCGCCGGCCAAATCGAGAAAGCGACCGAGGCACTCGCCATGACGCTGCTCTTCGCGAATGAAGTATTCGATAGCGTCGATGAAGTCAGGATCATCGTGGACAGCGGCATACTTTGCAGCGGCGGCGCAAGTGTGCGCCGTCGGAGGTTTCGCCAAGCTGCCACGCTTGCAATGACCGCGCGATCGCTTTCAACTCGTCGGCGCTGACCTCCGCGCCGAGATGCCAAGGGATCGGCATCAACGACGCGTCGTTTGCCGCAAAGTATTCACACCAGCTTCGCGAGCTCATCAAGTTCGACATGGAAACTCCTTTCGTCGGCTCGAATGTTACTTTGCATTGCAAAGTAATTAGGCAAAAAAAGCACTACGAAGTAGACAATCCTGCACCGCGTACTACATCCACGCGACGACCGGCGGCGGCTTTCAACATCGCTGCGTCGGCGATGACTTGCTCGAGTTGATCGAGGTAAGCCGCGAGTTGCTTGCGGCCACCCGCCGTAAGTTGGTAATGCGTCTGCGGACGCTTGCTCTTCGCAGACTTAACGACGCTGATGAGGCCGGCCTCTTCGAGCGTTTGCAGATGGCGAGCGAGGTTGCCGTCGGTCAGGCTGCACAGTTCCTTGAGATCGTTGAACGGCAAACCCTTGGGATAGGCCGTCAGCGACGCAAGGATTCCCAGGCGAGCGCGCTCGTGAATCGTGCGATCGAGCCCTTCGTAGGCAAAGCGGCCGCTTTCGCGCGGCGCGGCGGCGGAGTTTTTGCTCGTCATGATCGCGACCTTTCGTCGTGATAGAGCACGGCAGCCGCAAGAAGTTGCCCACCTCCAAAAAGAATTGCCATCGACCAAGGTGAGAAGGCGACGTGCGATTCACCGAGCGCCACGTACACGCATCCACCGACAAGGTAAAACGTCGCGACACCAAAGATCGCGCGGGGCAGTAGTCGGTGCGAGGCGAACAGCCCGAGACTAAAGACCACCGCCCACAATCCCGGAAGCATCCAAGCCATATTCGCCGCGCCGCGCGTGATGGCCGCCGTCAAAAGCCCGCCTGCGACGACGCATGGCGCGAATTGCTGGCACGCGAGGCTTGTCAACTCGTTGTGAAACGTCCATTGGCGCAGCTGCGACTGTGTAAAGATACCGATCAAGCTGACGAGGCCGCTCACCAACGCCACGCCCATCCATAGCGAAAGATATTGCCCCGCGTTCGATGCAGGATTGTGCAATGCCGCGTGCTGATAGACAGCGGCGCCAATTGCGACGACACCGCCGCCAGCGACCGGCAGCGAGCGATATCCGCAAAATCGTTCGGTGCGTGCGATCTGTTGCCGAAGTTCGCCGAGATGCGACAACGCTTCGTTGAGTTCCATGAACATTCCTCCGCGGGAAGTAACTTTGCAATGCAAAGTATTGCAGGTCGCGGAGATTGTCAAGAATTTTTCCGAGTGAAGATCCACCGCTTCAGTACAAGGCGTCGTGAGGCGCCTTCGAATCGACGCGACGCTCGATTTCGCGATTCATCTCGCGCCACAAGCGAAGCCGTTCTACGAATGATGCATTGGCCAGGCGCTCGGCGAACTTTGTTTCGAGTTCAGCTCGCGCTTGGGCTCTGATTGCAGCCTCAGCCCGCCAGTGTCCAAAGGCGACGAAGTGCATTTACAAATTCTCGTCGTTACCTTCTTCGCGATCTTCGGCATCATACGACCAGCCGCAGGCGGTGCACTCGTCGGCGTCGTCGGCCATCGGTTCGCCGCAGGCGAGACAATGCGAATCTTCGGCTTCGTCATCGTCGTTCGTGTCGCGCGCCAGCGTATCTTCACGAGGCGTTGCGTCCAACACCTGCGAGTTGGCTTCGAGCACCTGGCTGGCGGCTTCGAGCTGCGAACGACGCACCTGCAGTTTGACGAAACCGATCGCGTTGCCGAGGAACCAGTCGGTTGTCACGACGTTCGAGTCGGCGACGAAAGCCTCGATGCCTTCTTGCTCGAGCAACAGGCGAGCGATTTCCGCCTTCGGTGCGAAACGATAGGTGGCGATCGTGGCGAGGTTGTCGGACATGCCGACATCGTAGCATGTATTGATCGCCGGGTTGCAAATCGAGACTTTTAGCATGCCTTATACCCTCTCCCCTTGCGGGAGAGGGTGGTTCGCCGAAGGCGAACCGGGTGAGGGGTTGAGGCGAGTACACGCTTCAGTACCCCTCACCCCGGCCCTCTCCCGCAAGGGGAGAGGGAGCAAACGGAGTCGTCGTTCGATGAGCGACCTGAAGATCAATAAACAAACACGTTTTATTACGCCGGCAGTTCAAAGAGTGACTGGCTTTTGACGATGGCGAAGTCGTCGGGGAACGTGTGAAAGGCCTGCACGAGCAGGCTGCGATTGCGGGTTTCGACGTGCACGTAGCTGAGGGCGCCGAGCGCCATGCGGCCGCTGGCGGAGAAGCGATGCAACATGCCGCGAAGTTCGCCGTCGTGCAGCAATTCTTGCTGCAGGTTCCAGAAGACCTCGGGCTGCACGCTCTCGAGCTGGAAGTTCATCTGATATGTGATGCCGCCGCGGCACTCGACCTGATCGTTGCGTTCACCGCGCAGGCGATACGAAAGAAGCCGTCGCTTTTGCGGCAACGGATGATCGGCCGCCGTGCAGACCTCGGTGAGCGTCATCCCTTGATATCGCCACGTCACCACGTGACCGGCGCCGGTGATATCGATCGTCGCCTTATAGCCACCACGCTCGATCGTGCGTGATGTTTGGGTTTCGAAGAGTTCGGGATGCAGACTGCGGCCGTACAACTGAAAAACCAACTCAGCGACCTTGGGTCGAACGGAAAGCACGGCGAGATCCCTTCGTTAGCGAGCGTGCGTTGGCCGAAACCTGCACGCGATCGACTGTGACTATCGAGACAACACGCGTAACGTCGAGACGCATTATAGGCTCACGCGCGCCGAAGCGCGAAGAGAGTTTCGTCGGTGTGGAAATCATGTGTGCGAAAGCGGTATTGACAACGCGCGATTGACGGCGTCGAGATTGCTAGCTGCGCGATTGGTTTTCGAGCGCTTCGTTGCAACGCGCTATGAAATGCGGCGCAAGAACTGGAATGAAGCGCGTCGTGAGGCGATTCGTTACACGCGACGCGCAGCGGAGCGCGTCGCAAGCGACGCGGCGAACGGGCGAAAGCGCAATCATCGACTACGCGCTTAGTCCACGTACTCGCGTGGCGCACGACGTCGTGTGGCGTAGCGGCGATAGGCGGGCTGACCCACGCGGTCGCCGGCCTCGACGTTGAACCGCCCGCTGAGCAGACGGTAGAAAAACAAGAGCACGAATGCGCCAGCCGTGGCGACGACGAAGCCCAGAGGGCTGATCGGCGTCACGCGATGTCCTTGCCAGAAGAAGGCGAGGATGCCCGAGCCGATGACGCTTCCGCCGATGCCCATCATCAGCGTGGCGATGGCTCCGCCGGGGTCGCGGCCCGGCATGATGGCCTTGGCGAGCAAACCGGTTAACGTACCGAACCCGACCCACACGAGAATGTCGTTGAGTAAATGCTGCAGGTTCGCTGGCAGCTCGACAGGATCCATGGATTCGGCGAATGCGAACACAGGCGTGTGCGGCGTGGTTGTCGTTGCCTAGTGGAATGACCGTCTCGTGGAGTGACCGTCTCGCGGGAATGACCTGGGCGACTCGCGTGGCGCGATAACACTCTGGTCGCTAGCGCTTCGGGATCGCCACGATCCGTTGGTTCAACGTGGTTTAGAGGTTGGGCTCGGCGGGGACGGGGATCGGTTCGCCCATTGGCGTTCCCAACGGGGCCGGCGCGGCAACCGGCGGCGGCGTTGTGCCCCCGGCGATCGGCGCTTGTCCGGCGGCGTCACGCTTGGCGGCTTCCATAGCGGCCGCTTCACGCGCGAGCTTGAACTCAGGTCCGGGGGCGAAGTACTGCACGTCGTCCGTTTGCCACCAGGCGCTGGGGAGCGTCTGGCCGTTGAAGTCGCTCTGGCAACCGGTGAAGAACACGACCATCGAAACGCCCACCCAGTACCAACCCAGGCGTCGCGATGCTGTCAGCGTACTCATCGAGAATCTCCCATGCTTGCCCGGCCGGCTCTCGCTAGCGGCGGCATATCCGTTACCGTCGGAATCCTAAGCACGCTCGTTATCGACACGATTGGCCTCGCACTTTGACAAAAGCGCAAAAAATCGCTCGACCTCGCTCAACCGGCAATCTCGCACATAAGCCATGCCCTGTCGGGCATGGGTGTTATGGGTAACGCATGCTTACAGAACACCCGCAAATTCTTCCGCCTTTGCCCGCCAGCGGTTATCCTGCTATTGGCTGTAACAAGCAGTCACGGTCGTCGGCGCTGGCAAGGGTTAACCGTCACGCGTTTCTCCACAGTGCAGCGAATGCAACCGGTGCAGCGAATGCAACCGATCAGGTTACCCGTACTGCTGGCGGTCGCGGCGGTTGCTGTCATGGCAGCTCCGGCAACATCGAACGCGCAAGGCCTTCGCGCTCCGTCGCAGGTTTATTGGTCGTGCCTCGGCGACTATCACGACGGCGCGTTCCGCACGGCCGTCGCCGACTTCCTGGGCGAGGCTCAATCGGGCTCGATCAAGGCCGGCTCCGTGCGATGGCTCGACTCGGTCTGCTACCACACGATGGCAGGCGAGAGCTACTTCCAACTCGGCAATTACGGCGCGGCGCTCGATCAGTACACGATCGCGCTCAATCTGTTCATCCAACATTCCGACTGGATGATCCGCGTGCAGTTCGAGCCGAACCTCATGCCGGCCGTCGCCGGCAATGCAGTGGCGCGCGTGCCGTGGGGACAATCGAAGCGGCAGTTCCAACTCGGCGTGTATAAGGAGTACACGCTCAGCTCGCAGGGATCGCTGAACCAGATGACCGTGCTGCAGCGAGGCGGCGTCATTCAGATGCCGATGCTCGTGCCGCTGTCGACGCAAGAAGTCGTGCGCTGCACCTGCCAGGCGATGCGTCGCCGTCGCGACATCCTCGGCCCCATTTGTGCGTTCGATCCGCTGACCAGCCAACTGCTCGAAGTCTGCTCGCGCCGCGCGGGACAGCCGAACCATTGGTCGGAATGTTATGTCGACATGCAGCTCGGCATGGCCTTCTCCGCTGCCGGCAAAGACGCTCAGGCCAAGACCGCCCTCGAACGATCGCTCGTCGCCGGCGGAATGTACGATCACCCGCTCACGGCCATGGCGATGGTCGAGCTGGCGCGGATCGCGCTTATTCAAGGCGACTACGTGACCGCCGAACGTTGGTACGAAGAAGCGACCTACACGGCCGTCAACTTCGACGACTGGACGGTGCTCGAAGACGCGTTTCGTTACGGCACGATGACGCATCTGATGGCCAATCGCAAAGGCATGTACCCGTTGCTGCTGCCGGCGGCCGAGTGGGCGCGACGCCAAGGGCTCGGCTACCTGCAAGTGTCGTTGCTCGAACTGTGTGCCGAAAGTGCGGCAACAGTCGGACAAGCGAAGGTCGCCGACAATTACATCAGGCAGGCCCGCACGACGATCGGCCGCAGCGACATCGCCGTCTCACGGCTCGGCGCGGGTGAATTACATCGGCGCACTCGCATCGTACGAAGAGGGCCAGGCCGCGGCCGGCGACGCCTCGCTGACGACTGCGATGAACTTCCAGCGCGGTGGCGGTTCGCTGTGGCTGTTTCAAATCTTGTACGTCGACACGCTGCTGAAAAACCAAACCTGGGTTTCGGCTCGCGTGGCGATGGACCTTTACACGCTGCTGCTGCGCGATCCGACGCCGGCCGACTGGCTCACCGAGCCGATCGAGGCGCTGAGCGTGATGGCCACCCCGCACACGCTGAGTTACGAGTCGTGGTTCGACGTTGCCATTGGTCGTCGCGAGTTCGAGCGTGCGCTCGAGATTTCCGACCTTGCGAAGCGGCATCGCTTTCTAAGTGCGCTCGATTTCGGCGGCCGGCTGCTCAACTTGCGTTGGCTGTTGGAAGGCCCCGAAAGTTTGCTCGATCAGCGAGCGCGACTGCAAAAGCAGGACATCCTTTCGAAGTTCGTCGCCTACGAGCAGTTGGCTCGAAAATCGCGCGAGATGTACGACGAGCTTCGCGCGAAACCGATGTGGTACGAAGAAACCGCTCAACTGCGGCATCAGGCCGAAAAGCTCGGCGAGTTGGCGAAGGTCAGCGCCCAGCAAGAGACGATTCTGCGCGAGATCGCGCTGCGTCGCGAGCCGGCCGAGATTCTCTTCCCGAAGAATCGCAGCATCGCCGACGTTCGCGGCGCGATGGGGGACGGCCAGGCGTTGCTCGCGTTCTTTTGCACTAGCCGACAGACGCATGTCTTTTTGATGACGCGCGAGAACTACGGCTACTGGGCGCTCGGTCAGCCGACGCTCGTCGAACGGCAAGTGAAGAACTTCCTGCGCGAGCTTGGCAACTGGGAGCAAAACAAGCAGCTTCGTCCCAGCGATTTGGCCGACGTGAGTTGGAAGAAGAACAGCCGCGACTTGCTCGACGCGATCATGAAGGACTCGAAGATCACGTTGCCGTACACGTTCAACGAGCTGATCATCGTTCCCGACAGTTTGTTCTGGTACTTGCCGTTCGAGGCGCTCGAGGTGCCGGACGGGCAGGGGACCGTGCCGCTGCTGAGCAAGCTCAAGATTCGCTACACGCCGACCGTCGGCATGGGAATGAACGACACGCGCCCGCACCGCCAAGGGGGCAACACGGCCGTCGTGCTCGGACGTCTGTTCCCGCAAGACGACCCGGCCGCAACGACCACGGCCTACGAAGAGATGGAGCGTTCGCTGATCAACCCGACGGCGATCCACGGGCACATGCACGCCCCGAGCGGGGTGTTCGCGTCGCTGGCCGACCGGCTCATCGTGCTGGCCGACATCGTGCCCAACGAGAGCGACTTCCTCAGTTGGTCGCCGATTCCGCTCGATCACAACGCGCCGGGCAGCACGCTCGCCGCTTGGATGCCGCTGCCGTGGGCGTCGCCAGAAGTGGTCATCCTGCCCGGCTATCACAGCGCGGCCGAAAACTCGCTCAAGAAGCAGGGCACGGGCAACGACCTGTTCATGGCCATTACGGGGCTGATGGCCACCGGAGCACGAACGGTGCTCATCAGCCGATGGCGGCCGGGCGGACAGAGCAGCTACGACCTGGTGCGCGAGTTCGCCCAAGAGTTGCCGCACGAGACGGCCGAGGATGCATGGCGTCGCAGCGTGTTCCTCTCGTGGGAACGTCCGTTGAATCCGACGCTCGAACCGCGACTGATCTCGACAGGTCTCGATAAGCCGCCCAAGGGGGAGCATCCGTTCTTCTGGTCGGCATTCTTGTTGGCCGACACCGGTGCTCCTCCGAAGATGAGCGACGACGCGCCCACCGATGTGCCGGGACTCCCCGCGCCTCCGGCAATGCCTTTGGTGCCCGCCGCCGTGCCTGAAGTGCCCAAGGCCGCGGTGCTTGGCAACCAAGGTGGAAACGCGCCGTGAGATTCGCTTAGCCGCCGCGTCCACCCGGCGGATTCCGGGTCGTGGACGACGCGGCTATCGGTGGTCAAATTGTCATTTGAATCGGAAACGGTATCTGCTATCCCCTCTCCCCTTGCGGGAGAGGGTGGTTCGTTCGCCATAGGCGAATGAACCGGGTGAGGGGGCGACGCGGGTACACGCTTCCTACCCCTCACCCCGGCCCTCTCCCGCAAGGGGAGAGGGAGACAAGCGTCGTCACGCTTCTTCCGCCACGCACCGGTTGCGCAGCACGCCGAGCTTTTCGATCTCGACCTCGCACACGTCGCCGGGCTGCAAAAACACCGGCGGCTTGCGCGACGCGCCAACGCCCGGCGGCGTGCCCGTGAAGATCACGTTGTCCTGCATCAACCCTCTCCCCTTGCGGGAGAGGGTGGTTCGTTCGCCATAGGCGAATGAACCGGGTGAGGGGGCGACGCGGGTACACGCTTCCTACCCCTCACCCCGGCCCTCTCCCGCAAGAGAAGAGGGAGAAAACAGAGTTGTCGTTCAATCAGTAACATTAAGATCAGAAGACTTCAAATTGAGAACCTCAGTAAGCCGCAAGCGGAGTGCGACGCCGATGACATGGAACGCCACGATAACGACGACGATCTTGATGGTGTGTCTCGCAAGTAGCACCGTCGCGCGAGCCGATCGAAACTCCCCCGAGACGTTCGACTCCGACGGCTGCAAGATCAGCTACATCGACGAGGGGCAGGGAACGCCCGTCGTGCTGATTCATGGCTGGCACGCCTCGGCCGAGCTGAACTGGGGGCTGCCCGGCATTATCGGCGCGCTCTCGAAGGACTATCGCGTCGTCGCGATGGATGTCCGCGGACATGGACGCTCCGATAAGCCGACGGATGAGAACGAGTACGGCACGAATCTGGTCGACGACGTCGAGCGGCTGCTCGATCATCTGAAGATCAAGAAGGCGCACATCGTCGGCTATTCGATGGGCGGCATCATCACGGCGAACTTCGTCGTCAAGCATCCAGAGCGCGTCATCTCGGCCGTGCTCGGAGGCATGGGCTGCATGCTTGTGGGAAGTCCGGCGCAACTCGTCTTCGAGCAAGTCGGAAAGAATGATTCCGAACCGAGGCCCGCGATCTTGTGTGGCCGCAGCCTCGCGAAGCTCGCGCTGACGGACAAGCAGATCAAGGACATACATGTCCCAGTGACGATTCTCATCGGCGACGATGATCGCATCATCAAACGCCTGTACGTCGAGCCGGCGGAACGGCTGCGCAGCGATTGGCCGGTCGTCGAGATTGCCGACGTCGGTCACATGCTGTGCGTCGCCAAGCCGCAGTTTCGCGAGGAATTGTTAGCCGCTCTCAAGAAACATCCGAAGTAGCGGACGCATTCGACCGCCCTTGGGTGACGCGCTATAATGAACGCGGAAGAAGCGAACTCGCCATCGGAGGAATCACCATGCCCGTTACCGTTCAAGAGATCAGCGGCGGCCGTGTCGTTCACGTGAGCATGAGCGGCAAGCTCACCGCCGACGATTACAAGCACTTCGTCCCCGAGCTCGAGAAGCAGATCAAAGCTCACGGCAAGGTGCGTATCCTCGTCGAGATGCACGACTTCCACGGTTGGGAAGTCGCCGCGTTGTGGGAAGACATGAAGTTCGACTTCAAGCACTTCAAAGACATCGAACGCATCGCGATGGTCGGCGAGAAGAAGTGGGAGCACGGCATGGCCGTCTTCTGCAAGCCGTTCACGATCGCGAAGATTCGCTACTTCGACAAGGCCGAGGCCGCCGCGGCGCAGGTGTGGATCGAAGAAGGTCTGCCGACGACGGTGTGAGCGCACCTCCTGCATCAACCCTCTCCCCTTGCGGGGGCTTTGCACAAAAAGTCCGGTCAATGCACGAGACATTGCGATAGCAATTCATGACAGCTTCGCGATGTAGCGGCTTGACGTGAGTTTTTGTGCAAAGCCCCTTGCGGGAGAGGGTGGTTCGTTCGCCGTAAGCGAATGAACCGGGTGAGGGGGCGACGCGAGTACACGCTTTCCACCCCTCACCCGGCCCTCTCCCGCAAGGGGAGAGGGAGACGAGCGGCGTCACGCATCTTCCGCCACGCACTTGTTGCGCAGCACGCCGAGCATTTCGATCTCGACCTCGCACACGTCGCCGGGCTGCAGAAACACCGGCGGCTTGCGTGCCGCGCCAACGCCCGGCGGCGTGCCGGTGAAGATCACGTCGCCCGGCGTTAATATGCACACTTGCGAGACGTACGACACCACCTTCGCCACGTTGAAGATGAACTGCGACGTCGAAGAGTCCTGCATCGTCTTGCCGTTCAGCCGCAATTGAACGCGCAGGTTGTTCGGGTCGCCGACCTCGTCGGCCGTGACCATCTCGGGCCCGAACGGAGCAAACGTGTCGAACGTCTTGCCGAGCAGCCACTGACCGCCGGGCTTCTGAAGTTGCCAGTCGCGGGCGGAAACATCGTTGCCACAACAGTAGCCGGCGATGTGCTGCGGCACGGCATCGATGGCGATGTGCTTTCCGCCGCGGCCGATGACGACGACCAACTCGGCCTCGTAGTCGACCTTCTTGCTGACCTTCGGCAGAACGATGGGCCGCTCGTGTGCCGAGACAGCGGTGGCGAACTTGCAAAAAACGACCGGCTCGCCCGGAGGTTCTTGCCCGCTTTCCTTCGCGTGGTCGACGTAGTTCAGGCCGATGCAGAGGACCTTCTGCGGATCGGGAATCGGGGCCAGCAGCTTGACGCTCTTCGGGTCGATGTGCGTCCCGTGCTGGGCGGCAAGTTTCGCCCGTTCGATCGCCGCCGATCCGCCGGCCAATAACTCCCTGAGCGACATCGGCAGTTTCGCGTCGGTCGCGTGCAGATCGACGTAGTGGCCATCGTCTACGGCGGCGACGCGCGGCCCGGCAGCACCGTCGAACGTTACAAACCGCATAACCGCTCCTTTTGCGTCGCAGCGTAATGCAAGTCGAAGCGAGTCGCAAGCGACGCGGAATCAGCCATTGAAACCCTTCTCCCTCCGGGAGAAGGTGGTCCGCCAAAGGCGGATCGGATGAGGGAGGGTTAAACTGCTCGTGCGGCAAATCGCGGTGCAACCCGCCCTCACCCGGCGGCTGCGCCGCCACCCTCTCCCAAAGGGAGAGGGGTTCGTTTGACGCTCACCGCCGTTTGACCATGCCCCATCGACGACCTAGGGTTTTACGTTCGATCGCGCCTGACAGGCGATGCCGCCAGCGGGGCGTTTGGCAGTTTCATCGTTACAAATCGCGCGGCCCGTCGTGCCGCCGCAGGGAACCTGCCGCATGGAGACACCCGCTCGTCAAGATCGCCGCGAGGACGGTCCATCGCCGACCGTCACGGCGCCCGACGATCAAGTCGTGGAGATTTCGCGACTGATCGGCACGCTCGAAGCGCCCGACGACGAACCCGTCGTGCCGCGCCTGTTTTCGCGCGAACGCGAGAACGAGCTGATGCAAGTTCGCATGGGCGTGGCGAGCAGCTTGTTCGCTGCATTGCGAAGCAAGCACGAGCCCACCGCTCAGCACTGCCTGCGCGTCGGTCTCGGTTGCTCGGCATGGGCGGCACGCATCGGACTGCCCGAAGAGCAGCGCGATGAAGTCGAACTGTCGGCCATGCTGCACGACATCGGCAAGATCTCGGTCCCCGACGCGCTGCTGCGAAAGCCCGGCTCGCTGACGTCGCAAGAGATGACGATCATGGAAGAGCACTGGGCCGCGGGGCTCGAAGATCCTGCGGTGCAGCTGCGCCGTGCCCGGTGTTCTCGCCAACGTGCGTTACGCGCGCACCTGGTACGACGGCAGCCGGTATCGCCTCGATGCGCACGGCGACGACTTGCCGCTGGGCGCGCGGATGCTCGCCATCGTCGACGCGTTCGACGCGATGATTTCCGATCACGTTTACCGCCGCGCGTTGTCGCTCGAACACGCTTACAACGAGCTGTACACCAACGCCGGCACGCAGTTCGACCCCGCCTTGGTCGCGCTGTTCATCAAGCTGCACGACCTCGACGGCTTCAAGATCGACACGACGCGCCGCTGGATGGCCGAGATTTCGCCCGAGGCGGCGAACGCTCCGTGGCGACGCAACGAATCGATTCAATGGGCCGCGACCGCGAAATCATCGGACGCGCTGTTCCATCAAAAACTGCTCGACAACATGTACGACGCCGTCGTGTTCGTCGACGCCAGCCGTCGCATCATGTTGTGGAACCGCGGCGCCGAACGCCTCACGGGCATTTCGGCTGCGAGCGTATATCAACGCCTGTGGGCGCCAAGCCTGCTGCGAACGCGCGACGAGCAAGGCCGCTTGATTCGCGACGAAGAATGCCCGATCGCGCACGCCTTGGATACCGGCGTGCAGTGGCTGCGACGATTGACGATTCGCGGTCGTGGCTCGCGCGACTTGTCGGTCGACGCCCATGCCGCTCCGGTCGTCTCGGCCGACGGCACGATGCAAGGCCTCACCCTGCTGCTGCACGACGTGTCGCCTGAGATTTCGCTCGAAGAACGTTGCCAGAACTTGCACGAGCTGGCGACGAAAGACCCGCTCACGCAGGTCGCCAACCGTGCCGAGTTCGACCGCGTGTTGGGAATGTTCGTGACCGCTCACACGGAAAGCAAGCGGCCGTGCAGCCTGATCATGAGCGACATCGACCGCTTCAAGCAGGTGAACGACAAGTACGGTCACCAGGCGGGCGACGCGATCATTCAGAGTTTCGCGCGTGTGCTGCAGAATGCTTGCCATCCCGGCGATCTCGTCGCTCGTTACGGTGGCGAAGAGTTCGCGCTCTTGTGCACCGACTGCGACAACACGACCGCCGCCGCGCGTGCCGAAGAGATTCGCAGCGCGTTTTGCCTCATTCAACAACCGGCGCTCGACGGCCGCTGCGTGTCGGCGAGTTTCGGCGTCACCGAGATTCAACCCGGCGATACGCCCGACACGCTGTTGCGACGTTCGGACCGCGCATTGTTGGTCGCCAAGGAAACCGGCCGTAATCGCGTCGTGCAGTTGGGTTCAGGCTCGGGCACACTCGACGATCAGGAACAGCAGACTCGCACGGCCAGTGCCAACGACAACTTGCTGTTGGCGCAGCAACTGGTCACGCAATCGCCGATCGACCGCAGCATCGAAAAGCTCCGCGGCTTCATCGCCGATCATCACGCCGAGATCGTCGCCATCGACGACAACGACGTGAAGGTGAAAATGGCGACCGGCGGCGGCGCGCTCGGTCGACGCGACAGCGACCGACAAATCGTGCTGATGATGCAACTGCGGTTCAAGGAAGAGCGGCTCGCCACGAGCGATCGCGGTGGCCTGATGCGCACGCGTATCGACCTCGAAATCCGCCCGCTCAAGAATCGCGACCGTCGTCGTGCCGATGCTGTCGAACGCGCGAAGCAGCAGCTCATCAGCTTGCGTTCGTATCTGATGGCCCACGAGATTTCCGCCCGCGTGCAGGCGCAGCCCGATCCGGAGCTGGGCCCTATCGGCTGGGTTCTCAGTTGGTTCCGCGCGCCGAGCGGGTCGACGACCGCCGCTAGCGATAGTGACGCTATCGCGTCATTGTTTCTTCGGATGTCGAAACGTTCCTGCTCGTGCGACATTGCTTCATCGCTTGCGGTTTCGCGCGTTTCCGCCGACGCGGCCCGCAAGCGGGCCGGCTAAACGACGCGATCGGCCTTGAGCGCCTCCGGCGATTGTGTTACACGTTTGTCGCTTATCTGCGCTCGTTCGATTCCCCGCCTGCCTTTCCTACCTATCGCGCTCCCTGCGCTTGTTCGTCTCGAGGAGACGCTCTTCATGCTGCGTTGCCTTGCACCGCTGGGCATCTTCGCCTGCCTCGTTTCGGCATTGCGCGCCGAAAGTTTTCCGTACACCGCCTACGTTCGCAGCGACGACGTCAACGTCCGCAGCGGCCCCGGCGACAACTACTATCCCGTGTCGAAGCTCAACCGCGGCGACGCCGTCGAGGTGTATCGCCACGATCCTGGCGGATGGTACGCAATTCGTCCCCCCGCGGGTTCGTTTAGTTGGGTCTCGGGCGAGTTTCTCAAGCCCACCGGCGGCAATACGGCGCTGGTCATCGGCGAGCGCATCGTCGCCCGTGTCGGCAGTTCGTTCAGCGACGTGCGTGACGTGATCCAAATCCGTCTCGAACGCGGCGAAGAAGTCGAGGTCATCGAAGCCAAGCGATTCAACACCGGCCCAGCCGCGCAAACGTGGTACAAGATCACGCCTCCCGCAGGCGAGTTCCGATGGGTGTCGGGGAAGTTCGTCGAACGCGAACTCAAGCAAGCCGCCCCGCGCGATCGTGGCCCCAAGAACAACATGATCCTCGCGCGCATGGCCGAGGAGGAGAAAGAACTCGACGACGAACTCGAGGCCGAAGGCCGTTACTCGCCCGAGGACGAGTCGGTTTACGTCCCCGCGCCGCGTCGCAAGCATCATCCGCACCAGCGCGAACGTGAACCGCTCGACGAGGCCGGCGATCCAATGACGTACGAACCACGCGCTCATCACTCGACGCGCACGCGGCTTCCCGCGCACACCGACATTCCCGAGCTGCTCGACGAGCTCGATCTGCAGCTATCGACCATGGTCACTTCGGAACCGACCGCCTGGGACTTCTCAGAAATCGGTGACAAGGCCGAGGCTGCACTCGGCAAGAGCGAAACCGCCGTCGAGCGCGGGCAGGCGCGCTTGCTGCTCGCAAAGATTCAGCGGTTCGAAGACATTCGTTCGCGATGGGTGGCGGTCGTCGAGGTGACGAGCGAGACCGATCGCCGCAATCAACAGCTCGCCGCCCGCATGCGAACCGTCATGCCTCACGCCGCCGGCAGCGAGCCGCGCTACGACGGCTCGGGCAAGTTGGCGCAAGTCGTCGCGGGGCGCGACGGTGCGCCGCAGTTTGCCTTGCTCGACAGCAACGGCGCCGTGCGTTACTACGTCAGCCCTTCGCCGGGCGTGAACCTGCGCAACTACGTGGGCATGGAAGTCGGCGTGAACGGCACACTCGGCTATCTGCCCAGCGAGCACGCCCAGCACGTCACCGCCAAGCGCATCATCCCACTCGGCGGAGCGTCGACGACGCTGCGATAGCGCGTTGTCGCTCCTCTCTCTCCGGGAGAGGATGTCTGCCGCAGGCAGACAGGTGAGGGCGGGTTGCGCATCAACATGCGAACAATCGCCACTGTCGATCGCACGAGCGTCTTTCCGATGACGTTGCGCAATCACGCGCCTCAACGCTCCCTCATCCGCCCTTCGGGCACCTTCTCCCGAAGGGAGAAGGGTTCTGAAACTCCTCTCCCTCCGGGAGAGGATGTCTGCCGCAGGCAGACAGGTGAGGGTGGGTTGCGCATCAACACGGGAACAATCGCCACTGTCGATCGCACCAGCGTCTTTCCGATGACGTTGCGCAATCACGCGCTCAACGCTCCCTCATCCGCCCTTCGGGCACCTTCTCCCAATGGGAGAAGGGTTACGCGAGGCGTCGCTCGAGCGCTTCGATGAACTCTCGCTGATCGGGATGAATCAATCGCTTCGCTTCGTCGATCGGCACAAACTCGGCGCGATCGACTTCCCATGACGCCAATCGCGGCTGCGCTTTCACGCCCACTTCGCCTGTGAAGGCGTGCACTTCTTTGCGACTCTTGCGATAGACGATCGAGCCCAACGACGCTAACTCGGCCGGCGCTTCGACGCCTGTCTCTTCGCGCGTTTCGCGCCGCGCGGCATCTTCAAGCGATTCATCTTCGTCGGGCACGCCCTTCGGAATGCTCCACGGCGCACGGCGGTTGTAATTACCCGAAGGATGCACGAGCAACACCTCCACGCCTCCGTCAGCGACGCGACGATATAACAACGTTCCCGCAGATTGTCGCATTCAATCACCTGGCTCGCGAAGCCGACGCGCCACGGTTCTTTGCACCTTTGGAGCGCCGGCTCGCAGTGACAAAGACGTTCTGTCGATACGAAAGGCGATTAACCGACATGATCGACAGGGGAGAACCCCGACGCTGCGCCACGAAAAAGTTTTCACTCGCCACAACATCCCTATCGAAAATAAGAAAGTCGCATTCATCTCGCAAACAGTGTGCATTCAAACTAGTATGCGCTTGGCGACTCGCTAGAGAGGCAGACTCAGGGGCCCGCGCACGTCGGTCGTCTTTCACTCGAGCGCGGCATTTGATGTAAGAGTGGTAGACATCATCGAAGCGATCTTTCTACTTATCGGCGGCACGCTCGGATACCTTCGTCGCTGCGTCGGAATCGTCCTGCGTGAAGAACGGTTCAAGCACTCAAGCGCGAAACCAAAAAGCGCTCCGCGTGAGAACAAACCGCTCGATCCGGATGACAAAGATTGAACGTCGCATCCATCATCGCGCTCAGAGGTCGATGCGTTCAGAGGAAGTCGGCTCGACAATTCCGTTTTGAAAGTGTCTTTTGAAAGGCGTTCGCTCGTGCGACGAGACGTGATTCGACATGAGCAACGCAGATTCGTGTGACACACTGCTGTCACCCTTTGCCGCGGATCGACACTGCCTCAACCGCGCCGGCGCAATCGTTATGTTCAATTCCGATGAGAACCGGATAAATGTCTCGCGTGTCAGCCAATTACGTACTACGATTGCGTGCATCGCATCGCCCAGAATGACTACCCCGTAGCTACCCGTTCATTTCCTCCTTACGAGCGACTCGAATACCGAGCCTGGGGCGACAACATGGTCGAAGCGATCTTCTTGTTGATTGGCGGCACGTTCGGCTACCTACGTAGGTGCGTGGGCATTGCGATGCGCGAGGAGCAATTCGTCGGGCAGCGTCCCCGGCGAAGTGGTTCCGCACGAAAAGGCGCTCGGTCGACGACCTTCGTGTCGAGTGCCGTCGGCGACGCCAACTAGTCGGTCTTGGTATCGAAACGGAGATACCGAGTTAGGCTTGCGTCCGCAACGAGCCGGAACGCCCCCCGCGAAACGCGAAACCCCGGCCACCAGCCGGGGCCCGTTATGGTCGATCGCTTCCGTCCCTTGCACTGCGGCCGTCATTTCTTCTTCGACATCTTGCTGTCTATTGTTGCGATTGTAGAGTTTAATGTCCGATTGCTTCGTTTGGGGCTCATGTCAACTTGGAGTCGCGTAATGCGAAAAGTGTTCGCCGGGATCTCTTGCGTTGTCTTGGTGCTTGGCATGCAGAACTTCAGCGCCGGCTGCAGAGCCCAGAGGCGAAGTCAAATACATGTTCAAGGCGCTCGACAAGGACAGCGACAAACGGCTGACGTACCAGGAGTTTCTCGGCAAACGATCCGACGAAAGCGGCAAGTACCGAAAGCAGTTCGATTACGCCGACAAGGACAACGACCTCAGAATGTCGTATGACGAATTCCGGGCTGTGATGGAACGCTACAGATAAGGCCTTGCGCGACCCGGGAAAGCCGGGTTCATTTCCGCGCTCAAGAAGAAGATCGCCGAAAACGAAACACCGACGAGGAGGCTCGTCCCTCTCGTCAGTGAAACTTGTCAGTGAAACGAAACTCGTCAGTGAAACGTTTGGCGAGACGATTCCTGTGACGCAACGCGTGCGAGGCGTCCCCGGCAGGACTCGAACCTGCGACCTACGGTTTAGGAAACCGTTGCTCTATCCACTGAGCTACGAGGACCGGTAGGCCGAGGCGGCGAAGCGTCTTATCTCTTCACAGACGGCTTGCTTGCCGTCGAACGCTGGCCGGTGGCCTTGTTGATCAGCATTCTAAGCTGATCGTCCGGCGATTTGCAGTGGCCGGCGGCGATGTCGCGTTCGGTGAACTTCGCCATCAGAATCTCTTTGTCGCCCGTGCGATGGCGATCGTAGATCACATAGATCGTGCCGTCAGGCGATTGATCCCCGTCGGGATACGAGACTTTCTCGCGATCGTCGAGCAACAGCCCGCCGTACCAACTGCGAGCGTCGTCGTCCGACAGATACGCCATGAGCTTCGTGCGGCCGGGTTTCTGTTCGTCGAGGCCACCGTGCTTCACGAGCAGCAGTTGTCCCGAGTTCAAACGACGGATGAAGAACCGCGAGCGCTCGTGAGCGATGGCGGCGGGTTGCACGTCGGGCCAGGTTTTGCCGCCGTCGATCGAGATGCTTTGGCCGATACCGTACTTCGTGCGGACCCACATCAGCAGGCTGCCGTCTTGGCGCTCGACGAACATTTGCTCGTCGCAATCGCGATCGTCGGCATTGGGAATCGTCGCGCTGCCGATCGACTTCCACGTCGCGCCTTGGTCGGTCGACTGGACCACCTCGCTGCTCCCTTCGCGCTTCCAATTAGCCACCGGAAGCAGCCACGCGCCGTCGTGCGTGACGATCGGCTTGTTCATCATAATGCCCTTGGCGACCCAGCGCGGCTCGGACCACTGCGGCGTCTCGCTGTCGGAATTCTCGGTGACGATTGCCCACAGCGCGTTGGGGTGCTCGCCGTCGCGCTCGGCCCAGAACAGCCACATGCGTCCCGCCGGGTCGTGCCACAAACACGGATCGAACGCCCGCCACGGGCCATCGCGGTCGGGATCGAGCACCAACTTCACGTCCGACCAATGCTGGCCGTCGTCGCTGCTGGTGGCGAGCATGATGTAGTTGTGCCGGTCTTCGCCCACACCGCCGCCGTACCACGACGCCCACAGCCGCCCCTGCGGTGAGCGCGCGATGGCCGGGATGCCCTGGAACGCGCGACCCGCGTCGGAATACTCAGGACCGGGACTTGTGTTGATCTGCGGAGCGGGAGCCGCGACGTCGTCGCAACGAGCCGGAGCTACCGCAGCGGCGATCAACGACAGAAAGGCAAGCGATCGGCAGAGGTCGCCGAGACCGCGATATTCGATGTTATTCATGGCGAGAGCTTACCAACAGGCGGTTTTTGGGGGGAGGCCGATTGAGATGGCCGTGCTATCGCACGAAACGTGCCGTGATCGCGCCAGGCGGGTGTTTGGTTAGCCGCGACGCGCCAGCGGAGCGCTCCGCTGGCGCGTCGCGGCTAACTAATTCCCATTATCGCAGCAATTGTTCGCGCGCGGAGATCAGATCATGGGCGCTGCGAGCGTCATCGGTCGCTCGCAGAGCCGACAAAAAGTCCTCGTCGCTGATGATGCGGCTCAGGCGGGCCAGTGCATGCAGATGGCCACGATCGCCGGTCGAGCAGAGAAGAAAGAAAACGTCGGTCAGTCGTCCCGATCGGTCACCAAACGGAATGCCGTTCGACGTGCGCCCCAACGCGATGAACGATCGCTCGAGGATCGCCGCTAGCGGGCGGCGCGGATGCAACATCGCCACGCCATTGTCGAGCGCCGTCGGATACAACTGCTCGCGACTACGGACAGCATCGACCATGCGTGCCGGGTCCCACAGCCAACCGGTGCGCGACGCGACGCCGACCATCGCTGTGAATACCGAGTCGCGCGTTCGCGCAGGGAGCGACATTTCGATCGCCTCGGGCACGATCAGCTCGGCGATCGGCATGAGCGCGTCGTCGGCCGGCGTGCGATTGCGCTCAATCGCGGCCTCCACGCGCGCCAAATCAAGCTCGTCGCTGAGGCCGATGCGCTGTTCGAGCCAGTGATGAATCTCGGGACGCGAGAATCGCCATTGCCCGCCGGTGCGACGACCGGGTAATTGACCACGCTCGACCATGCGCTGCACTTGCGCGGGCGTGACGTGCAGGTAGTCGGCAAGGCCGGCGATGTCGAAGTCGTCGTCGGGCATAGAGCGGTTCTAGCACGACGACGCGCGAAACCGCAAGCGGCGATGGACGTCGACAACCCGAACAAACGTCGCACAGGTTGTCGTTATTTCGGCATCTCGAGCACAACGCGGAAGCGGGCGTTGCCGCTCATCATGCGTTCGTAGCCTTCGCTGACCTTGTCGAACGGGAGAACCTCGTTCATCGAGCGGATGCCGGTCTGCGCACTGAACTCGGCCGTCTCTTGCGAATCGATCGATGTGCCGGAGTACCAACCTTCAATGCTGCGATTGCCCATCAACAGCGACAGCGTGTCAATCTTCATCGACGGGACCGCGCCAATGACCATCAATCTTCCCCGCACGCCCAAGCCGCCTTGCACTGCTTCCATCGCGGGGCCGCTGGTGACGGTGGCGAGAATCGCTTTCGCCCCGCCGAGCTTCTGCAGCTCTTTCGACACGTTTTGCGCTTGGTTGTCGAGATAGATCGCGGCGCCAAGTTTCGTCGCCAACGGCTTTTTGTCTTCACCGCGCGCGATGGCGACGGTGTGAAAACCCATCTTCGCGGCGTACTGCACTGCCAAATGCCCCAGGCCACCGAGCCCAAGCACCGCGACAAGATCGCCGGGTCGCGCCCCGCTGTTGCGCAGTGCATTGAACGTTGTGATGCCGGCGCACATCGAGTGGCGCGGCTTCGATCGGAGACAATTCATCAGGCAAGCGCGCCACGGAGTTGGCCGGCGCGATCATGTACTCGCCGTAGCCGCCATCGTGCGAGATGCCCGTGACGAGCCCGAGCACACAGGCGAAGAAGTCGCCATGCCGGCATGGGTCGCAGACGCCGCAGTATCCGCCATGCCAGCCGACGCCGACGCGCTCACCCGCCTTCAATTGCGTCACGCCCGAGCCGAGCGAATCGATGACGCCCGCCACTTCGTGTCCCGGCACGCGCGGATAGGGAATGTTCGGGAACAAGCCGTCCTTGACGACCGAGTCGCTGTGACAGATGCCGCAGGCCTGCACCTTGATGCGGACCTGTCCCGGCCCGGCTTCTGGCTTCGGCCGTTCGACGATCTCAATCGGACCCTTGGCTTTGGCGACTTGGGCGACTCGCATGATCCTTTTTCCTCGTTTGCGTGTCTATTCGGTCGTGTTGCCGCATTGTCGAAATGCACATCGCGATCGTCAACAAGGCCCGCCACTCCTTCCGACATTTTCACGCTGCCGATAGAATCGCGGCCATGCCTCGCTACAACCCCGCCACGATCGAGCCGAAATGGCAGAAGTTCTGGGAAGAAAACCAGACCTTCAAGACGCCGCGCATGCCGACCGGCGAAAAGATGTACGTGCTCGACATGTTTCCGTACCCGAGCGGCGACGGCCTGCACGTCGGCCACCCCGAAGGCCAAACCGCGACCGACATCACATGCCGGTATCAACGCATGCGCGGCAAATGCGTGCTGCACCCGATGGGATGGGACGCGTTCGGTCTGCCCGCCGAGCAGCATGCGATCAAGACCGGCACGCCCCCGCGGATCACGACCGAGAAAAACATCGCGACGTTCCGCCGGCAGGAGAAGATGCTCGGCTTCAGCTACGACTGGGACCGCGAGCTGTCGACGACCGACGTCCGCTACTTCCGCTGGACGCAGTGGATTTTTCTGCAACTGTTCGACACCTGGTTCGACGAGTCACAACAACGCGGGCGACCGATCGCCGAGTTGCCGATCCCGGCCGAGGTGACTGCCGCCGGCGATGACGCGGTGCGAAAGTATCGCGATCAGAACCGGCTGGCGTATCAGCTCGAAGCGCCCGTGAACTGGTGCCCGAACCTCGGGACCGTGCTGGCCAATGAAGAAGTGGTCGGCGGTGTCAGCGAACGTGGCGGACACCCGGTCGTGCGCATCCCGCTGCGTCAGTGGATGCTGCGGATCACCGCGTATGCCGATCGGTTGGAGAACGACCTCGCCGAAGTCGATTGGCCTGAGAGCATCAAGGCGCTGCAACGCAACTGGATCGGCCGCAGCACCGGCGCGGAGGTCGACTTCTTCATCGGCATGCCGTCTTCAGACGGCATGGGAGCCCGCCCCGGTGGCAAGCCCGCGCCTCAGGAATTCAAAGCATGGCGCACCGCGCGATCGCAGTCGGGTTTCCCACGCACGCCGGGGCCCGAGGTACTGCGTGTCTTCACCACGCGCCCCGACACGCTTTACGGCGCGACGTACATGGTCATCTCGCCGGAGCATCCGTTCGTCGAACGCCTGACGCAGCCCGATCGCGCTGCCGAGGTGAAAGCGTACTGCGAGCAGGCCGCATTTAAGAGCGAGCTCGATCGCACCGAGTTGGCGAAGGAAAAGACCGGCGTCTTCACGGGCTCGTTTGCCGCGAATCCCGTGAACAATCGCCCCGTTCCGATCTGGATCGCCGACTATGTACTCGCGACCTACGGCACCGGCGCGATCATGGCCGTCCCCGCTCACGACACCCGCGACTTCGAGTTCGCGAAGAAGTTCGATCTGCCGATCGTGCCGGTCGTCGATCCAGGCGATGCGTCCGATGTCGACCGTGCCGCGGTGCTCGCTGGCGACGCGTTGTTCACCGGCCTGGGCGTGGCGGTGAACTCCGGCAACTACGATGGCACACCGACCGCCGACTTCAAAGAACGCATCACGGCCGATCTCGCCAAGCAGGGCTACGCTCGCAAGGCGGTGAACTACAAGCTGCGCGATTGGTTGTTCAGCCGGCAACATTTCTGGGGCGAACCGTTCCCGATTCTGCATGAGCTCGACGACGCCGGTAAACCGACGGGCCTCATCCGCGCGATCGACGAGAAGTCGCTGCCGGTCGATCTGCCCGAGATGTCGCACTTCAAACCTCATGGCCGCCCCGAGCCGCCGCTCGACGAAGCGCCGCAGGATTGGCTGTACCCGACGATCGACGGCAAGCGCTACAAACGCGAGACAAACACGATGCCGCAATGGGCGGGCTCGTGCTGGTACTACCTGCGTTTTCTCGATCCGAAGAACGACAAGCAATTCATCGATCCCGAGATCGAACGCGCGTGGATGCCGGTCGATCTGTACATCGGTGGCGCCGAGCACGCGGTACTGCACCTGCTCTACGCCCGCTTCTGGCATAAGGTGCTGTTCGATCGCGGCCTCGTGAGCATGCCCGAGCCGTTCCAGAAGCTGGTGAATCAAGGCATGATTCTCGGCGAGGACGGCGGCAAGATGTCCAAAAGCCGCGGCAATGTCGTCAACCCCGACCACGTCGTGGCCGAGTACGGGGCCGACAGCCTGCGCCTGTACGAGATGTTCATGGGCCCGCTCGAAGCGTCGAAGCCGTGGAGCATGGAAGGCGTCAACGGCGTGCGCAGCTTCCTCGAACGTGCGTGGCGATTGATCGTCAACGATCGCAGCGAGACGGTCGAGCTGAACGCCGCCGTGCAAGACATCGACGCGACCCCCGAGCAGTTGCGTGTCCTGCATCGCACGATTCGCGACGTGACGAACGACATCGAAAAACTGTCGCTGAACACTGCGATCGCGAAGATGATGGAGTTCACGAACTTCTTCACCAAGGAAGATCGCCGCCCGCGCGAGGCGATGGAGAAGTTTGTGTTGGTCCTGTCGCCGTTCGCGCCGCACCTGGCCGAAGAGCTGTGGCAAATTCTCGGTCACGCGAAGTCGCTGGCGTACGAGCCTTGGCCGACGTTCGACGAAGCGCGGATCAAGGAAGACACGGTCGAAGTGCCCGTGCAAATCCTCGGCAAGTTGCGGAGCCGCATCGTCGTGCCAGCCGACTCGACTGCCGCGACGCTCGAAGCCGCCGCCCGCGCCGACGCTCGCATTCAAGAGTTGCTGGCCGGCAAGACCGTCGTGAAAGTCATCATCCCGCCCGGCAATAAGCTGGTGAACTTCGTGGTGAAGTGACGATCTTCGCGAATTAAAATGAATGCGATGCCCACCACACGTCGCACGTTTCTGAAATCGACCGCAGCACTGGCCGCGAGCACATCAATGCTGCGCGCCGACGAAACGCGGCCGACATCTCGCCAGTTGCAAGCCATTCTCGACAAGCCGGTGCTGAGGACGGAACTGCTCGATGCGCCGCTGAAAATCAAGTCGATCGAACTGCTGCGTAACGGCAAGACGTATTTGCTGCGAACGCGATCGACCGACGGCGTCGAGGCGGTGACGGTGCCGCATCCGAGCCGCATGGCAGTGGCGTATCCTATCTTTCTGAAGCTCATCGCGCCGTTCTTCATCGGCAAAGACGCTCGCGACATCGAGTCGCTGATGTGGGAACTGTACCGCCATCACGACAACTACAAGTTGCAGGGTCTCGCGCTGTGGATCGGCGTGGCGGCGATGGAGTTCTCGCTATTGGAACTCATGGGACGTGCGACGGCCCGGCCGGTTGCCGACTTCTTCGGCGGCACGATGCGCCGCGAGATTCCGGTCTATTACGCCAGCGGCAAGCGTGGCAACACGCCCGAAGAAGAAATCGAGTATCTGCACAAGCTGGTGGCCGACTCGGGCGCAAAGGCGATCAAGTTCCGTCTCGGCGGACGCATGAGTCGCAACGCCGATTCGCTCCCCGGCCGCACCGAGGCGTTGATTCCGCTGGTGCGAAAAGAGTTCGGCGACGACATGACGCTCTACGCCGATTCGAACAGCAGCTACGACACCGAGAACGCCATCCGCATCGGTCGAATCATGGAAGAGCACGCATACGGATTCTACGAGGAGCCGTGCCCGTTCGACGACTTATGGAGCACAAAAGAAGTGTCCGACGCGCTCGACATTCCCGTGGCGGGGGGCGAGCAAGAGTTTAGCTTGCGGCGATTTCAGTGGACGATCGAGAACCGCGGCGTCGACGTCGTGCAACCCGATCTGCATTACGGCGGCGGGATGATTCGCGCGACGAAAGTGGCCCGCATGGCGGAGGCTGCGAACATGCAGGTCGTGCCGCACATGTCGGGCGGCGGCCTTGGCTATCTCGACGTGATTCACTTCGCCTCGTTCACGCCGAACGTTGGCCCGTTCATGGAGTTCAAAGGCAACACCGATTTGCCCGTCGAGTGTGCGACATCGTCGCTGCGATGCGAGAACGGCATCGTCCGCTGCCCGTCGGGTCCCGGTTTTGGGGTGACGATTGACCCGGAGTTTGTGAAGAAGGCGACGTTAGTTGAATGATCGTGTTTAGCCGCGACGCGTAGCGAGCCAAACGAACTCCTCTCCCTTTGGGAGAGGATGGCGGGTTGAAATAGAAGGCGCTTTGAATCTCAACCCGCCCTCATCCGCCGCTTCGCGGCACCTTCTCCCGGAGGGAGAAGGGTTCGAATCGCAATCTGAATATCAACGAACATCAGGTCATCAAATCCTCGCGGCGAGATCACGCACCGAATCGGCGATCGTCACGTCG
This sequence comes from uncultured Planctomycetota bacterium, assembly GCA_963708675.1. Classification (GTDB taxonomy): domain Bacteria; phylum Planctomycetota; class Planctomycetia; order Pirellulales; family PNKZ01; genus DATAXP01. The sequence goes on along the minus strand of CAVPTO010000003.1, from coordinate 5,809,096 downwards.
TAGCGGTCGTCACGATCAATCGTGCGCAAAACATCGGGTAGACGTGCGAGATTCGACAGCGTCGCGGGCGCAACTCCCGAAGCGGCAGTGACGGCGGATGTCGTAGCCCTTGCCGCATCACAGGCTCGAGCAACGGGTCGCCCGGTTGAACATCGGTCTCGATCGCGACGCAATCTCCGGCCATGTGCCCGTTGGCGTCGAATTGTCGAAACACTTGCTTGCGGCCGGGCCAGGTCGCTTTGCCTTCGGAACGTTTACGCTTCGGCTTACCTGCGTATTCCTGCAACTTGTAAGCGCATTCGAGGTATGGCCCATCGGCGACCACGTCGAGCAGTGTGCCGACACCGAAACCGTCGATGGGCGCCGATCGAAGCGCCGCGACGCCCGACTCGTCGAGATTGCCGCTGGCGAAGATGGTCACGTCTTTCAAGTTCGCGCCGTCGAGAATCCGGCGAACCTTGCGAGCGTGCTCGGCCAAGTCGCCGCTGTCGATGCGAACGCCTTTGAGCGTGATCCCAGCGGCGCGAAGCTTCGACGCTAACCTCGCAACTTTGCGGGCGGCGGCCTCGGTGTCGTATGTGTCGATCAACAGCACGACGTCGCGCGGGTTGGCGCGCGCGAATTGCTCGAACGCCGCGGCTTCGTCGTCGTGCGTCTGAATGAACGAGTGCGCCATCGTGCCGTAGAGCGGAATATTCCAAAGCGCGCCGGCAGCAACGTTCGACGTCCCCGCAAAGCCGGCGAGGTACGCGGCGCGGGCGGCCATCATCGCCGCTTCGGCCCCGTGAGCGCGGCGCATGCCGAACTCGACGAGCAGCTTCCCCTCAGCGACAAGCACCGACCGCGCAGCCTTCGACGCCACGAGGGTCGGATATTGCAGAAGATTCATCAGTCGCGACTCGACGATCTGCGCCTCCGGCAGCGGCGCGGTGATGCGAATGATCGGCTCATCGGCGAAGAAGATCGTCCCCTCCGGCAGCGCCATGACGTCGCCCGTGAATCGCATCTCGGCCAACGAATCGACGAACCGCGATTGAAAGCGATCCAGCTTTCGCAGCCATTCAATCTCTTCCTCGCCGAAATGAAAATTCTCGAGATAGTCGAGTGCCGCTTCGAGTCCTGCCGCGACGAGGAAGTTGCGATGCGGCGGCAGACGTCGCACGAACAGTTCGAAGACGGCCGTCTCGCGAAGTCCCGCCTCGAAATAGGCCTGCAGCATCGTCAACTGGTACAGGTCGGTGAGCAGGGCCGATTCGCTCATGCGCGGACCTCATCGTGCAGCAAGGCAGCGCCTTTTGATCTGAACTCTGCAAGGTTCTTCTCGGCCTCGGCGACGTTGATCGCACGCACGGCATCGACGAGCACCACGACTTGGAATCCGCGGCTCAACGCATCACAGACCGTGGCCGCAACGCAGTATTCGGTCGCGAGTCCGCCGACGAATAACCGCTTCACACGTCGCGCTTTCAAAAGAGCTTCGAAATCGGTCCCTTCAAATGCCGAGTAACCATCGCGGTCGTCGGAGCCTTTCGAGATGAGCACGACATCGGCGGGCAAACGCAAAGAATTCGGGAACTCCGCGCCTGGCGTTCCTTGCACACAATGCCGAGGCCACATCCCCTCGGACATGCCACCTTCAGACGCTTCAAACGATGGATGGTTCGCCGGATGCCAGTCTCGCGTGGCGAACACCGGCAGGCCTCGCGCGGTGAACTGATCGATGCGGCGATTCAGCGACGGAATGATTTTGTCGCCATCCGGCACAGCCAGTGCTCCACTCGGCAAGAAGTCGCGCTGGACGTCGACCAGCACTAATGCGTCGCCCCGGTGTGGTGTAAAATCTCCGCCGCTGGTCATAAAGCATCCAATTCACGAGCGTCGCGTGGGGCGGCGCTCTCGGAACCGCTGTTTAACACCGGCCTCAGTCTACACAGGCCTCAGTTTACATCGTCATTGTCGCCGAAAACCCAGGAGCATCATCATGGCAGAGCCCGCTAAGGTCGATCGCAAGAAGCTCGTTGAGTTGTTGAATGAGGACTTGTCGCGTGAATACCAGGCGATCATCGCCTACACCGTCTACAGCCAGGTGCTCAAAGGCGCCGAGTACATGGACATTGCGAAGGAATTGAAGGTCCACGCCGGCGAGGAACTCGACCACGCGTTGAAGATTGCCAACCAGATCGACTATCTCGGCGGGATGCCGACCGTAACGCCGCAGCCGGTGAAGACGTCTGAGAAGGCGAAGGACATGCTCGCGTTCGACCTCGAAAACGAGCGCGTGACCATCGCCAACTACCGCTCGCGCATACGCCAGGCCGACGCCTTGGGCGAGTTCGCGCTGAGCGAAGTGCTGCGCGGCATCATCGTGCAAGAGCAGGAACATCTTGTCGACCTGGCGACGGCGCTAGGCGTCGATGTGCCGGACGCTGGCGAGGCTTAGGCCTCTCCGCGATGCCGCCGAAGAAGCAGCTCGCGGTGGTCGCGACTCAACGATCGCTATTTGCGGGCTGTCTCCAGCGGACGCGCCTGAGCCATCTCGCGCACCGACCGGACGTAGTTGCTGCGGCGTGAGCGATACGACAGCCAACGTCTCGCCGGCGAGGCTCACGAATTCGACTTCGTAGCCCGCATCGCCATGCAATAGCACAACCGTGCCGATATCCCCGTGCTTGAGGCCGTGTTCGGGTAGATCTACCGCGAGCACGACGCTTTCGAGTTCTTTTATCGCCACGTCATTTCTCGATGGGATAGGCTGTTACGAATCGCGGTACGTCTTCGCCGGAATCGATGAACCAGACTGTTCGCATCAGAATAGCCCGACCGTCGTTCATCGTCATTATACCTTCAATCACGTAACGCTTGCCGAAGGGTGAGTCTTCGACCGTCGTGAGCTCGTAATCGCTCGCATGGGTTAAAAGCGCTTCTGCGAGCGATTGCCAACCCGCCGTCGTAAAGCCGAAGGCTTCGAAGAACACCGCTTTGTGACGACCAATCGGATGGGTTCTGGATAGCAAGCAATCGACGACCTTGGCTTGCGGCACAACCGCGTTCTCGAGATGGGGCAACTTCATGCCCTATTTATGCAACGACGGCCAAACTTTGTATCCTTCGCCGAGAAAATTCCTTGCAGCTTAATTCGATTTCAAATAAACTCGCGCTCGTTGCGGTTTTCGCCGCTGCGACCCACCACGCCCACAATCGCGAGTATCCCGCCATGTCGTCGCGCTCGAAGTCTCGTCGTCTCTCGTCCTCGGAATCCTCCAACCATTCGTCTGCCTCGCGTCGCGAATTTCTTTCGACGAGTTCGGCCATCGGCGTCGGGGCGGCGATGGCTGGCGCTTTGGCGCTGCCGCGAAGTGTGCATGCCGGCGCGGATGACACGATCAAGTTGGCGCTCATCGGTTGCGGTGGTCGTGGGTCGGGCGCGGTCGCGCAGGCGCTGAGCACCGAAGGGCCTGTGAAGCTGTGGGCGGTTGCTGATGCGTTCGCCGATCGCATGGAGTCGAGCCTTGAGGCGCTCAAGAAAACACCGAAGATGGCCGACCGCGTCGACGTTCCGCCCGAACGGCGATTCATCGGCCTCGACGCTTATCGCAAGGCGATCGACAGCGGCGTCGATCTGGTGCTGATTGCCGCTCCGCCGGGCTTTCGACCCGCGCACTTCGAATATGCCGTGAACGCTGGCAAGCACGTGTTCATGGAAAAGCCCGTCGCTACCGACGCTCACGGCGTGCGTCGATTGCTCGAAGTCAACAAGCTTGCGAAGCAGAAGAACCTCAAGGTCGGCGTCGGCCTGCAACGGCATCACGATCCGATCTATGTCGACCTGGTCAAACGACTGCAAGATGGCGCGGTCGGCGATATCAACTTTTACCGTTGCTACTGGGACACAGCCGCTCCTGCGAAGCAGCCGGTGCCACACGATGGTCTGACCGAACTCGAATACCAGGTGCGTAACTGGTACTTCTTTAACTGGCTCAGCGGCGATCACATCTGCGAGCAGCACATCCACAACATCGATGTCTGCAATTGGATTCAAAACGCGACGCCCGTGACCGCCCAGGGCATGGGTGGCCGGCAGGTGCGAACCGGCAAAGAGTACGGCAACATTTACGATCACCACTTTGTCGAGTTCACCTATGCCAACGGCGCGAAGATGTTCAGCCAATGCCGCCAGATTCCCGGCTGCCTGAACCAAGTCGCCGAGATGGCGCACGGCACGAAGGGTTGGTGCGACGTGAGTGGCGGGCGATTGCTCGTCACGGGCAAAGACGAGTTGCGTCTTCGCTCGCTCGGCCGAGGTCGTAGCAAAATGACGGGCGACAAGTCGAACCCGTTCCAAATCGAGCACGACGATTTGTTCGCGGCGATTCGCAACGGGACGACGTACAACGAAACCGAGTACGGCGCGACATCGTCAATGACGGCGATTATGGGGCGCATGGCCACGTACTCGGGCAAGGAAATCGCGTGGGACGATGCGATGGCTTCGGAGTTGCGGCTCACGACCGACGCCGAAGATTGGAAGTCGGCCGCGCCGTTGAATCCGAACGCCGACGGTGGTTACGCGATTGCGATGCCCGGGATCACGCGTGCTGTATGACGAACCTCGAAACAAAGCTCACTGATCGTCGCGCGTTTCTGCAGGCGACGGCCGCTGCAACGACTGCGGCTGTTACGTCAGCAATCGTCACAGCTTGGCCCGGCGCCGTTCAGGCGGCGGCGTCGGACGCCAAGCCGTTTCGCATGAAGTTCGCTCCGCACTTCGACATGTTCAAAGTGCTCGGCGGCGCGGACTTCGTCGATCAGTTGAAGTTCGCCGCCGACCAAGGCTTTCGCGCGTGGGAAGACAACAAGATGCCCACGCGCACGGTCGACGAGCAAAATCGTCTCGCCAAGGCGATGCAAAGTCTCGACATCGAGATGGGGACGATCTCGGCCGCCGGTCCGCTCGGTTACGAGGTGACATTCGCCGGCGACGATGAAGACAAGCGCAAGGCCGTGCTCGATGAGATTCGCAAGTCGGTCGAAGTCGCCAAGCGGGTGAACACGAAGGTGATGACCGTTGTGTGCGGCAACCTCGACCCGAAGTTGCCGATGACGTATCAAACGGCGAACGCGATCGAGCTACTGCTGCGAGCCTGCGACATCGTCGAGCCCGCAGGCGTGGCGATGATTCTCGAACCGCTAAACCATCGCACGAATCATCCCGGCGTGTTCCTGCACACCGTCTCGCAAGGTTACATGCTGTGCAGAGCGGTGCGTCGGCCGGGCTGCAAACTGCTGTACGATATTTATCACCAGCAGATCGACGAAGGGAACCTGATCCCAAACATCGATCGCGCGTACAGCGAGGTGGCGTACTACCAGTGCGGCGACAACCCGGGCGCAAGGAGCCCGGCACCGGCGAGATCAACTACCGCAACGTCTTCCAGCACCTGCACGACAAGGGTTTCAAAGGCATCATGGGCCTCGAGCACGGCAATGCCAAAAAGGGCGCTGACGGCGAGAAGGCCGTGATCGCCGCGTATCGCGCGGTTGATCCGAGTTGATGTTTCGTGAATCCCTCTCCCGTTGGGAGAGGGTGGCGGCGCAGCCGCCGGGTGAGGGCGGGTTGCAGTAGATAGCGGTTACCAATTCAACCCGCCCTCATCCGCCGCTTCGCGGCACCTTCTCCCGAAGGGAGAAGGGTTTCGATCAAATCACTTCGCCACAAACCGCGAAATCCGCCCGTCGCGCGTGCCGTTGATCGTCATGAAGTACAGCTCGCCGTCTTCGTCTTCACCGAACGACATCACCGGCGACACGTTCCCCATGATCTCGCGATTGCTGACGACCTTCTTCTTCGCGGCGTCAACCTCGAACGCCCAAATGCGGCCGGTCACGTAGTCGGCATACACATACTTGCCGACGAGGGCCGGCACTTTCTTACCGCGATAGACGTAGCCGCCCGTGATGCTGCGGCCGATGTCGTGATGGTACTCCCACAACGGTTCGATGAACTCGGGCATCGGCTTCGAACCGGTCGGCCCATACTGATGCATCGCTTCGCGCGGGTTCCAACCAAAGTTGCCGCCTTTGGTGACGACGTTGATCTCCTCCCAAATGTCTTGTCCGACATCGGCCGCCCACAACGTTCCGTCCGCACGATCGAACGCCAGTCGCCAAATGTTGCGCACACCGTAAGCGTAAATCTCCGGCGCCGCGCCTGCTTTGCTGACGAACGGGTTGTCCTTCGGCACCGAGTACGCCTTGTCGCCATCGCGATGGTCGACGTCAATGCGAAGGATCGAGCCCAACAACGTGCTCAGGTTCTGCGCGTTGCCATACGGATCGCCGAACTTGCCGCCGTCGCCAAGGCCCACGTACAGGTAACCATCGGGGCCGAACGCCAACGTCCCTCCGTTGTGATTCCAGAACGGCTGGTCAATCCGCATGATTTCTTCTTCGCTCGACGCGAGTGCCTGAGTCGGATTGCTCGGATCGACTTTGAATCGCGAAATGACCGACGTCAGTGGCTTCTCGGTCGTCGAGTAGTAGACGAAGAATTCGCCGTTCTCCTTGAACTTCGGGTGGAACGCCATGCCGAGGAAGCCCTGTTCGTTCTCGTTGTCCTTGTAGAAGACCTTCGATTCCATGTCGAAGAATAGCTTCGCCTCGGTGGCCGATTCGTCGTCGGGCAGCACATAGACTTTGCCCATCTGCGAGGCGACGAACTTACGGCCACTGCCGTCACCGGCGTTCGTGAGCATGATCGCCCGTACGAGCGGAAGCTCGGGCCAGCCCACTTCGACGCCGACCGACGCGAGCGGCGACTCGTCGACATCGCGCGGGTTGTTGCTCGCGAACGATACGGTCGAGATCGTGCCACCCTTCATGTCGGGCACCACGACCCAGCCATTGCGATAGTTCAGACAAATATCGTTGGCCGACGTGAAAGCGCCCGTCTTCAACGGCTCCCACTTGCCGGTCGCCTTTCGCAGCACCGAGATGTTGCCGTTCGACACCTGGCTGAGGTACAGGTTGCCGTCCCAGTCGCGAGCCAATCCGTCAGCGCCCTGAAAGCCTTCCGCGATTTTCTCCATCGAGCCGTCAGCCACCGTCACGCGATACACGATGCCCGCGAGCATATCGGCCAGCAACACGTGATCGATGTCGTCGACCAGCACGCCGTTCGGGCCTTTGATCTCGGGGGTTTTCGTAGCGTGCACGACGGCCGTAACTTTGCCGTCGTTCGAAATACGGAACAAGCCGCCGCCCGCGCCTTTGCGGTCGCCGGTGTCGGTCACGTACACGTTGCCAAGCTGATCGACGGCGATGTCGTTCAGAAACAGCGGCGGAATCGGGAACGCCTCGGGAGCCGCGATCACGCTCACTTTCCCCTTCGGGTCGATCGCCACGACCTTCTTCACATCAGCCACGTACAGCGTGTCGTTGTGAAAGGCGATCCCCTTCGGATCGTCGAGCCCCGTCGCGAACGGCTCGGCCTTGCCCGGCTGCACGCGCATCACCACGCCGTCGCCCGGAGTGTCGCGCTCACCCATCACCGTCACGTAATAGACCGGAATCTTCCCTTCCGCGCCGATGCACACCGACTCGGGATTCTTCAAATCCTTCACCACCGGCGTCACGACAGCATCGATCGCATACGCTGACGTGGCGAGGGTTAAGGTCGCACACACTGAGATACCACACATGAAGAGGGCGCTTAGGCCGGAGGTAACGGTTCGCAACATGGTCCAAGTCCTCGCAACGTGATAAAGTCGGCGTGTCAGGCGGATCGGCGAAGCCCCAAATCTAATCACCCGCGGATCGAGAAACAAACCCTTCCGCTGACCATGCACACGAATTGCAAATCCGTTTTAGGGCGAAGTCAGCCGAATCGCGGTCTGCACCGCTTGCCTCTTCGCGGAACGACTCGCCTTCACCTGCAATTTTGCAATTCTCCGGAGTGACCATGTCCATCGAACCATACGAAAACGTCGTCATCGGCAGCGGCGAGGCGGGAAAATTCCTGGCCTGGGCCCTTTCGCGGCAGGGACAAAAGTCGATCGTCATCGAGCGGTCGCTGCCGATGGTCGGCGGAGCGTGCCCGAACGTCGCGTGCCTGCCGAGCAAGAACGTCATCCACACGGCCAAGGTCGTTTCGTTCGTCCAGCAGGCCGCGAGCTTCGGCATCCACATCGACCGCTGGTCGCTCGACATGAACGGCGTGCGGAAACGCAAAGACGACATGATCGACGGCCTGCGCGAACTTCACGCGATGATGTTCCAGACAAGCGGCACCGAACTCGCGATCGGCGAAGCGAGATTCATCGAACCACTAACGGTCGGCATCGCGGCGTCCGACGGATCGACGCGCACCCTGCGCGGAGATCGAGTGTTTCTGGCCGTCGGTACGCGGGCGAGTTTGCCGAACATCCCGGGCTTGATCGACGCCGCGCCGATGACGCACGTCGAAGCGCTCAACCTCGAACGCGTCCCCGAACATCTCGTTGTGCTCGGCGGAGGTTACGTTGGCCTCGAGTTCGCGCAGGCGATGCGCCGCTTCGGCAGTCGCGTGACGGTCATCGAACATGGCCCGAAGTTGCTCGCGCGCGAAGATGATGATGTCTCGCAAGGCGTGCAGCAATTGCTCACGGCCGAAGGCATCGAGTTGATCTTGAAATCCGACGTGGTCGGCGTGCGAGGCCGTTCGGGCGACAAGGTAAGTATTGACTTACGATCGGGCGACACCGCGAGCACGCTCGAAGCGACCGATCTGCTCGTTGCGACCGGCCGAACGCCGAACACCGACAGTCTCGACGTCGCCAAGGGAGGCGTCGAACTCGACGCGCGTGGCTACATCCGTGTGAACGATCGCCTGGAAACGACGGCCACCAACGTGTGGGCGATGGGGGAATGTGCCGGCAGTCCGCAGTTCACGCACATCTCGTACGACGATCATCGCATCGTTCGCGACAACCTCGCCGGCGGCAATCGTTCGACGCGAGGCAGACTCATCCCGTATTGCTTATTCACCGACCCCGAGCTGGTGCACACCGGCATGAGCGAAACGCAAACGAAAGCGGCCGGCATTCACTATCGCATTCTGCGTGCGCCGATGACGTCCGTGCTGCGCACGCGCACGCATGGCGAGACGTTCGGCTTCATGAAAGTCCTTATCGGCGACGATGATCGCATCCTCGGTTTCACCGCCATCGGGGCCGAAACCAGCGAGTTGCTGGCAGCCATGCAGACAGCGATGATAGGTGGCGTGCCGTACACCGCGCTGCGCGACGGCATCTTCCCACACCCGACGACCGCCGAGGGGCTAACCGTCCTGTTTTCCTCGAAGCCGACGGAGCCGTGAGCTCGATGCATCGCCAAGCTGTTTCTGCACTGTCGTTGTGTATCGCGATTCTCTTGAGCATTGCAGGGGCAGCCGACGCCGAAACGCGCCGCGATCCTGCCATGTGGATTCTCTGGCGATGCGGGCCGATTCCGTTTCCCAACGAGATGACGCCGAGGATTCCCGAGCTCTCGCCGGAGTCGCTGATGGACTTCGGCAAGTTCGGCGAAAAGTTGCGCATCGTCGTGCCCACCGTCGCCAATCCCTCGACCGACGATCGCGCCTTGCGACGCATGGCCGAGTTGATCGTCGAGAAAGCGCCGAACGCGAAGATCGTTTCGCCCGAGCAAGTCACCGAGGCCGATCGCGGCAACACGCTGCTGCTGCTCGGCACGTTGAACGACAATCCGATCGCGCGCGAAACGCTTGGCGTCGATGCATCAAAACTATTGGCCGATGTGAAGCCCGGCGCATACGCGATCAAACCGATTGCGTCCAAGACTCAGGGCAATCGCATCGTGGCGGTCGGCATCGACACACTCGGCGCATGGCGGGCGGCGGAAATCCTCGCGTACAGCGTCCATCCGACGAAAGAAAACCTCGGCACGCTGCACAACTGGCCCGTCACGCTGCCCGACGGAACGTATTGGCTGCCGTTCGATGCGAAGTACACGCTCGACGCCGACCAGTACGAGGTCAAACCACGCACGACGGCCGACCCGCCGAAACCGCGCGTGCCGTTCGGCGTGCGCATTTGGGGCAGCCCGATGCCGACGCTCGAATCGTACCAGCGCGTCATCCTGCGCTGGCACGCACCGGTATGAACACCGTCGTCGTCCAGTCCGGCGGCTGGGTCGATTTGCCCAACGCTCCCGAGGTGTTCGTCAAGGCGCTCGACATCGCGTGGCAAGAAGGGCTGTACACGATTCTCTACGTCGGCAACGAAGAACTCGCGCACCTGCCCGCCCCGCTAAGTCCAGCCCATCGCGCCGTCGTCATGGCGACGAAAGATCATCCAGGCTTGCTCGGTTGGCATCTCTACAACCAGTTGGCCGCCAAGCTCACCGACGAGCAGCGCGAGATGGTTCGCGAGCAGATGCAATGGCTACGCAACATCTCCGACAAGCCCATCGGTAACGAGATTGTGTGGGGGCACAAGCTCGTCCCGATTCCCGACGACAAGCAGCAGTTGATTCGCGACCTCAAATCGTGGGGCAACGACGTGATCGCGACCGATTATGCTCCCATTGGCGGTTGGACGAACACGCCTGAACTACCCAACTGGGAGTTGCGGTTGCGTGAGTTGGCGAAGCTCGACGTTCCGATGGAAGCGGTGCTGCAAGCGCACGTGCCGTTCTTGGAGCCGACCGTCCCCAGCCGCGAACAGTTGCGCAGTCAATACTGGTGGTCGATGGCCGGCGGCGCGCAGGGGTTTTACATCGAGACGGCCTACTTGTTCACGCACTTCTCCGTGCGCGGCATCCTCTCATGGACCGGCGAGCCGCTGCCCGACGGACGATACGACGAAGTTCGCGAGTTGGCGGCGCTCAACGACAAACTCGCACCGATGATCGCCGACTCGCGGCCTTGCGAAGAATCGGAATCGCGCGAGTCTCAAGTGATTCTCGAACCGACCAAGCAAAACGTCGCGCTGCGTCTGCGCCGCGATGGTGACCATGCTTGGTACGCGATCGTCATCAACGGCGCTCTCGATCGCGACGCCGCCGTGCGACTGACCGTCGCCTCGCCCGACGTCGCTTATCGCGTGACCGACCTTCTCACCGGCGTCAACCGCGGCCGCTTCGACTCTTCACGTCACATGGCCATCGCCGCCCCGCCCGGCGGCGGTGCGGTGTATCGCTTGGAACGCATCAGGTTTGATAATAAGTAGTCCCGGATCGAACGCGACGCGAGCGCCATTGTCCTACGAGCCGAAGCTGGTTTCACTCAGAACGGCTCTTCTCATTCCACCACGCAGTCAGATCGAAACGAGAGAATTCCTCCGCTGTTCCGACGAAGAGAAGTGTCATATCTGGACGCCCCATCCCCCAACGAAGGCCCCCACCGCGCAGTGCGATCTCGCTGTCCGCGGGCTCATAGACTGGAATTGAAGCTCCGCTCGCACGTGTTGCTGACCAATGACGCGGTTCTTCAAATGGCCCAAACGACCGCACGTCCAGCACCCCCGATGGCGGGACGACGATATCGACCTTCTTATCCCAGGTACTCAGCTCGATCTTGAACGAGCACGAAGGGGCCGGTGAAGGCATCAGGCAATATAAAGTGCATTTCCTTGTCACGGAAAAAAGGACAACCGAACACAGCGTACGATACCGATACGATCGCAAGCGATGTCCAGACGTACGGAAGAATGTCTGAAGACTGGCGTCTTCGCGATGGAGGTGTCATCGATCGAGGCTCAATCGGGTTAGGCACAATAGCTACCGAAAGGCCGCGCCCATAGGCAACCATGACGAAGAAATACAAATCCACTTGCCGGCCCGTTCTTCGAACGACACGTATCGGCTTCCGTCTGGCCGTTCAAATACAAGAGTCTTGATCGGTCCGACGAATCGATCGGTGAAGTCGGTCGGTGGATTCCCGTAGTGCCCGTCGAACTCATGTCCAACTTGGCCGAGGTCGGCGCGAACGGTGGCTTCTGCCATACCAAGGTATTCGTTGTCATCCAGATGCGAGAGTCTGCGATCACAGCTCGAAAGCAAGATCGCGATGATGATTAGTGTGATTCTGCTCATGGCATGAATTATCAGGTCACCGTGGCTCCGCCTGACTTCGCTTTGACGAGGATGAACTCACGAACGTCGGCGGTGAGATCGGCGGCGGGGAGTGTAATAAACTGCGCTCGCGAGAAAAACACGAGCCAATAATCTGGGTAACGCCAAATCTCGGTTATCGTGCTCCAAGGCATTTCGGAGGCGCCGACGTCGGAACTTAATCGGAATCGCTCCTCACCAAGCTCAATCGTGGCCTCGGGAGTTCGCATTCGACGAAAACGAGCAAGCGAACCACGAAAGTGAACGACGTAGACCGTGACGGCGAGTAGGATTGCCACGCGAGAGCCGTTCCTGACACCCCAACCCACCACGAACGATCGCCGCGCCAAAGCGCGAAACAGAAAGAGACGAGAATCAGCAAAACAGCAAGCACGTAAAGCGGACCTGTTGCGCACCACCAGAATGCTTTTACCGCACGTCGGATCAGCGACTCCGTGTAGTGGAGCTTGACGGCGATCATTCCAACGTGAGCATGCTGAGTGGCCTGAGAATCCATGAAAGAAATAGCTCTTTGCCCGCTTTCGGGCGCTCGCGCGACCGTTTGATCGTCACCGACAAATCGACACAGCTTCAGAAGCCCACGGCGATGATCGCGATTATCGAATCGGGCATCGGCAATTACAACCGCGATCGTACGCCAACCCGATGGTTGAGCCCTGAACGGCGGCGGTGGCCCATGAATCGCCTTGCGAAATGGTGGTAGGCTAATAGAGTGTGATGAGGGCGGGGGTACTGCGTACGGAGCACTAAGTACCGGGTACTGAGTCTTGAGACCGCGTACTGATCGTCGCCAGACTCGATTTGTTGAACGGTCAGAAAGTCGCCGCGTGAGCTACGATTTATTGCACGTTATCCCCGTTTCATAGGCGGGCAAAAAGTCGGGAGAAGAGATGAGCAGAAAAGCGACGATGCGTTGGGGCTTGATGATGGTTGCTGCGATCGCCGGCATCGTGAGCCAGTCGGCGGCGATGGCGGCTGACGCGTCGCGGCCGCCGAACTTCGTGGTCGTGTTCGCGGATGATCTGGGGTATGGCGATCTGAGTTGCTACGGAGCGAGCGGATACACGACGCCGAATCTGGATCGGCTGGCGGCGGAGGGGGCGAAGTTCACCGACTTCTATGTCGCGCAAGGCATCTGCTCGGCGTCGCGCGTGGCGCTGCTGACGGGTTGCTATCCGAATCGCGTGGGCATTCTGGAGGCGCTCAGCCCGACGGCGAAGACCGGCATCAACGCCAACGAGTGGACGATCGCCGAGGTGTTGAAGACGAAAGGTTACGCGACGGCGATCTACGGCAAGTGGCACCTCGGGGTGCAGCCGAAGTTTTTGCCGACGCGACACGGATTCGACGACTACTTCGGCCTGCCGTACTCGAACGACATGTGGCCGAAGCATCCGACGGCGAAGTTCCCCGACCTGCCGCTCATCGACAACGAGACGACGCTCGAAGTGAATCCCGATCAGACGAAACTGACGACGTGGTACACGGAACACGCGGTGTCGTTCATCGAAAAGAATCGCGACAAGCCGTTCTTCTTGTATGTGCCGCACAGCATGCCGCACGTGCCGTTGTTCGTGTCGGAGAAGTATGCCGGGAAGACGTCGCGAGGGCTGTTCGGCGACGTGATCGCGGAGGTCGATTGGTCGGTCGGGCAGATTGTGGCGGCGCTTGAGAAAAACGGGCTCAGCGACAACACGCTCGTGGTGTTCACGAGCGACAACGGACCTTGGCTGTCTTATGGCGATCACGCGGGCTCGGCGGGCCCGCTGCGTGAAGGCAAAGCGACGGCGTGGGAGGGCGGTGTTCGCGAGCCGTGTGTGATGAAGTGGCCGGGCAAGATTCCCGCCGGCACGGTGTGTCGCGAACCGGCGATGACGATCGATCTGCTGCCGACGTTCGCGAAGTTGGCAGGCGCTCAGCTACCGCCGAACAAGATCGACGGGCTCGACATTTGGCCGTTGATGGTAGGGAAGGATGGGTCGGGCAAGAAGGGAGCGAAATCGCCGCACGACGCGTTGTACTTTTATTCTGGCGCCGAGTTGCACGCCGTGCGCAGCGGCAAGTGGAAGCTGCACTTTCCGCACAGCTATCGCACGTTGGTCGAGGCGGGACACGGCGGACAGCCGGGCGATTACAACCAAGCGCACACCGATTTGGCGCTCTACGACTTGGAGGCCGACGTCGGCGAGAAGAACAGCGTGGCGACGTCGCATCCCGACGTGCTCGCGAAGCTGATGGCGTTGGCAGAAATCGCCCGCGATGACCTGGGCGACAAGCTCACGAAGCGCGAAGGCAAGAACCTGCGAGCCGCTGGCAGCGTGGAATGAAGCACCACCGCGCGACTGCCCTGCGAGCATGACGGCGATAGCGACGCCGCCATGCCTTGGCACAGCATCGCCTTAGGCTGCGTTTTCCAAGCGGTCGAGCATCTGGATCGCGAGCAGCGCGTTTTCTAGGCCGCCGATCTCTTCGATGAACACGGCGACCGCAAAGCGCATCTCGTCGTCGACTTCAACCAGCGCTGCCCTGATCTCCGCAGCACTCAGATCTTGAATGCGGATGATATCGCTCATCAACTTGACCCCGCAGATAGAAGACGAAAACTGAGGAAGAAACCTGCTGCTGAAATCGACCAATTGCACGACGAACGTTGAACAACTCAGCCCCGATCGGGCGGTGGCATCGCTGCTTGCACGCGTTCAATCGTTACACCCGTCCTAAGCCGACCGCGCGAGCCAAGAAATACCGCGCTATCAACGACTCGACACTTCCGCAATCATCGCGCGGCGATCACTGTGGAAGGTTGTGGGGCGTGCATCGAATGAGAACGCCGGAGACATCGCCCATGTACGATTTGAACGTCGAGTATCGTCGTCGCAATTCTGAACGTCGCGCGCATTCGCGCGATCTGTACGTGAACTCGCAACCAATCGCCGAGCTGCCGTACAACGATGCCTCGGCCGAGCCTGAGTTCCGGTTGCGCCGCCTTCACGATCTATGCAACGAAGGCTTCTCGTACTGGGGCACCGAGATGCCGCGAGGCGATCGCGTGGTGCTGGCAACGGAGACGAGCGGTGGCTACGTGGAATTGCTCGCCGAGGTGTGCCATATCAGCGAGGTGACGTGCATGAGCACGCCGCTGTACCTGGTGGGTTGCCGCGTGCTGGGAACACGCGATTGATGGCGTGCCCCATCGGCTGTGCGTGAACCCGGCACCCCACAACCTATCTCCGCTTGCGGTTTCGCGCGTCTTGTGTTGATACGCGCGAAACCGCAAGCGGTGATGGCGAATAAACGCAAGTGTTAGGCCGATCGTCTGAGATCACTGCTTCGCCAGCAACTCTTCCAACAGCTTGGCGACGAGCGTCGGGTTGTCGGCTTTCACCAGGTGCTCGATCCGCGTGGCCGGCACCTTGAGCTTGGTCAATGCGTCGGTGATCCGCTTCCAGGCGGCGGCCCGCTTCTTTCCCTCGGCCAGGTACAGCTCGGTCACCTGTTCGCCCAGCTTCTGCAACGCCAGAGCGTCGAAGTTCTGGTAATAGTTGCGGATGATCTTGTCCTGGTACTTCGTGCGTTCCTTCATGCTCGGAGAACTCCTGGACCTTGAGGGCGGACGATCGTGGAAGGGAGTTGCTTGCACTCGGCAATGCGATAGATTGTACTGGCTTTCGGTCACGGCGGCGTGCAATGCATCCACTCATCAACATCGGCCGAGTCGCACATGCCAGTAGTCAATTTCGTTAGCGAGAAGAAACAAGTTCAGGTTCCGGACGGGTCGAATCTGCGTCGCGAAGCGCTCAAGGCGGGCGTTAAGCTTTATAACGGATTGAATGGCATGGGCGCCGGGCTGAACGAGATCTTCAACTGCCACGGGCTTGGCACCTGCGGCACTTGCCGCGTGCTCATCACCAAAGGCATGGATCATGCTAGCCCCATGGGGACGCTCGAGAAGGCGAACCTGAAGATGGGGCCTGCGTCGTTCGCGTACATCGGCAACGAAGACAACATGCGGCTGGCCTGCCGCGTGGCCATCCACGGCGATATGGAAGTCGTCACGCGACCGGGCTTCAACATGTACGGCGAGAATTTCTTTTCCTGATGAAACAAATCGTTGCGATCGTGAAGCCGTACCTCGCCGAGCGCGTGCTCGAAGGACTCAAGCGTGCACCTTTGGAGGCCGTCTCCGTCACCGAGGTGAAAGGCTACGGTCGCCAAAAGAACTATCTCGACCAATACGCCGGCAGCGAGTACTCGCTGGCGTTTCTGCCGAAGGTCGAGATCAACCTGTGGGTCGACGACGTGCGGGTCGAAGAAATCGTCCGCAAGATTGTCGACCTGGCGCGCACCGGTCGCATGGGGGATGGCAAGATCTTCGTGCTCCCCGCCGACGCGTCGGATCGCATGATCCACATCTGACGACGGCCCGAATTCTCTCGCAGCCGTAGGTGCCCGCGATAAGATGGGTGCATGAGCCAACCCATCTTTTATCCGAATCGTCGCGCGTTTCTCGGCGCGATGGGCATCAGCTTGTTCGCGACTCCCGGGGCCTTCGCCGAGCAACTGCTGCGAACGCCCGAAATGACCGAGGGGCCGTTCTATCCCGATCGCTTGCCGCTCGATACCGACAACGATCTGATCATCATCAGCGACAGCCTCACGCCGGCCGTCGGCGAGATCACGCATCTCACCGGCCGCATTCTCGACACTCACGGCGACCCGATTCGCAACGCGACAGTCGAGATTTGGCAATGCGACGCCAACCAGGTCTATCTGCACTCGGCCGACAGCCGCACTAAAGCGGATCAGCAGGATAGAAACTTCCAGGGCTTCGGCCGATTCACGACCGGATCGAAAGGCGAGTATTACTTCCGCACGATCAAGCCGGTGCCGTACCCAGGCCGTCCCGCGCCGCACATTCACGTGAAAGTGTTGCGCGGCACGCGCGAGTTGCTGACGACGCAAATGATGATTCGCAATCATCCGGGGAACCCACGCGACGGCGTCTTCGCCAGCGCACGTGACCCGATCGACCGCGAATTGCTGCTCGTCGACTTCAAGCCGAAGCAGGGTTCGACCGTCGGTGAACTCACGGCGAACTTCGACGTCGTACTTGGCCGCACGCCGGACGAGAACTCGTTGAAGGCCGGTTACACTCGTCGCGGATGAACGATTCGTTTTTAACGCTTTCCGAAGGGTGAACTGCGATGAGCCGACGGCTTGCGTGTTTGTCTTTAACGCTTCTTGCGATGAGTTCACACGCTGCGGCGCAAGGGCCTGGACCTCGCGGACAGCGTGGCGGGAGCGCCGACGACTTCGTCTCGCGATTGATGGCCTTCGACACCAACGGCGATGGCGTCGTCTCGAAGAAGGAAGTCACCGACGAACGACTGGCGCCACTGATGGATCGCATGGACGCCAACAAGGACGACACGATCACCAAGTACGAGATGACCGCCTACTTCGCCACGGAATCGGAGACGATGCAACTCGCCGCCGGTCCTGGTGGCTTCGGTCCTCCGGGTGGCCCGGGAGCTTTCGGACCTCCGCGCCCCGGGCAGGTGTTGCCAGGCAGGATGCAAGACATGCTCCAACTTAGCGATGACCAAAAGGCCGAACTCGCCAAGTTGCAAGAAGACGTCGACAAACGGTTGGCGAATATCCTCACACCCGAACAGCGCGAGCAACTTCGCGACATGGGCAATCGCGGACCTGGTGGTTCTCCGCGTGGTCCTGGCGGACCACCCCAGCGCTAGAAACGCGACGTTTGTCGTTTAGCCGCGACGCGCAGCGAGCGCGCTCGCTGCGCGTCGCGGCTAAACTCAGAATACGTCACCCGTCATCAATCCAGCCAATCCTGATCCTCAAGCCGTGCCGGCACATATTGCTCCGTCACGTAGCTGATATCCTTCGAGATCAGCGATTCGACTTCGAGCTTGAAGCCGTTCTTGAGCATCATCTCGATCTCTTTCTGCCACGCCTTCTTGTCCTTGAACCAAGGATACTCAGCGATCTGCTTGGCGCGTTTGATGTCGTTGTCATTCAGGTTGATCTTCACGCTGTTCGACAACTGACATCGATCGAAGTCCTTGCTTCGCAGGCCCATATACTTCGCTTCGGGAATGGCCATGCGTGCCGATTCGTGCGCGAGATTGATCGATCCCTGCTTCAGAACGCTGTAGATGTAATATCCCCACGGGTCGTTATCGAGCAGGCAGTACACAGGAAGCTTCAGTTCGTTGTGCATCCGGTGCAACAGCCGGCGAACCCCGCGCGGCGGCTGTCCGCCACCATGCGTGAGAATGCATTTGTGCTCGACCCAAAATTTGTCCTCATTGAATCGCCGCCAGACCGTATCCTTTTCGACGTGCAGGATAAACTTGGCCTCGCACTTGTCAAAGCTCACAACGTCCGGCTCGCAGATTGACGGAATGCTGTAACCGCCCGAGCCCATACGGCGGCAGTCAATCGTGTCACCCGAGTCCACAACCGTGATAGGCCCGACCATTGCGCCGGCGTTCTTAGCGTAAAGATGTAACTCCTCGCGCATCGCCTCGAGGGTCACCTCGACATCTTCGATGATCGTGTCGCTCTCGGGCTGGTCGTCGAAGGTTTCCTCTTTCGTTCCTTCGATCGTGTGCTTGAGCATGTAGTAAAGGCCTCGCAAACTCGTCGTCTTACCCTGGTCGATGAGTTTTTTGCATCCGCTGCTCACCAAGAGCGTTTGCATATAGGCCTTTGCCTGCGAAAGGTTGAACAACTCGCGGGTGTTCGTGCCTCCCTTCATTTCCAGAAATCGCTTCGATTTGTTGAACCGCACGTTCGACAGCGAGCGACTCGGCACTTCCAAATGCGGCGCACGGCTTTTGGATGCGCAATCTGCGACTTCGTCGGCCACCTTATGTATCGACCCCAGCGTCTTCTTGTCTTTCGCAGTGATCGTGGCAGCCGCGCTTCCCGACTTGGCACTCGTTGATTTTTTAGCCATGAATCTGAGAACTCCCCCTAGTGTGAAAACCATTCGGCGCGTCGGCGTGGCTAACTATTGTCGCCTTGTTCGTGAGGATCAACGACCTGCGCATAGCCCCATAACTCGTCAAACTTCGAACGAACGTATGGATCGAGCTGCGTTCGAAACTCTTGCGGCAAGTGGAGCGTGCGTACGAGTTGCTGCACATCGGCTAAGTCTCTCAAGCGATCCGGGCGCCGTCATGCCCGAGGCCAGCTTTAACTGGACGAGCTTCGGCAGAGTGATGCAACGAATGCCGTGGATGACCTCGCCCACGTCGGCCGGGTCGGGAAATGACACCGGCTTCGGTTTTCCGTCGCCCGGAAATCGACCGGTTAGCAACAACTCGATTTTGACACCCGAGTCGGTGTCGCGAAGGTTCTTGCTGTTTGAAAAAGGCCGGACGTATCCGCAGCCCTCGAGCGCTTCGTAGATTTTCTTTGCGCTTTCCTTCGTGACGAGAATATTCACCTCTTCGGTGTAGCGCCGAAATCCATGCAAATACATGGCCATGCCACCAACGATGGCATAAGAGATTCCGAGTTCCTCGAGTCTTATGGCGATTCGCCGCAAACTCTCCTGAACTTTGCCGCGATCTTCGAAGAACAGGCTTCCCTGAGTCATCGCCCACCCCAAGTCCTGCGACATCTGCTGTTCGTAGGTGGGCATCGATCGCAGCGCGTTGGTGACTTTCGTCGCATGATTTGAAGGGGGCTTGGCCATGAGAATATTCTAGGCAGTAACGAGCGTCGAATTAACCGCGCTTTCGCTTGGGCTTCTTGCCTTGCTCCTCACTGGCGGTCGTCGCAGGCGTCTCGGCTTCGCCGGGCTCGTTCGGTGAAACGATGAGCACGTTGTCGCCGTACTCGTCGTCCGCCTTCTCGATGGCTCGGCCGCGATCGTCGAACTTCAAATCGGCCTGGGCGGTTTTCTTCTGCGCGACCTTAAGCAGTTGGTCGTACAGCTTCTTGCGATCTTCACCGTTGATGTCGTGTACAGCCGTCGCGACCTCGCCGAGATAACGGAGGAACACGTTCCGGCGCTCACCTTCTTGGCGAACCTTCATCCGCTTGCGAATGAACATTGCGAGCTTACGACCGACGGCTTGCAAGCCGAGGCGGATCTCCTTTTGAATCTCGGGATACGAAGCGACGGCCTCTTTCGATTCGCTGGTGAACGGGACCCATACGCTGGCCATGTGCACCATGATGGTGACCGGGCCGCTGGGCAAACCGCCGCGCGATTGCGACAAGCCGTAAGCCCGCCAGTTCGTGCCCATGATCGTTTGCGTGATCGCGCATGCGCCGGGCTGAAACTGCAGCGGCACGCGGTTGGCGTACCGCAGGATGTTCATCGTCTGCCCTTCTTCCAGGTTCACATTGCGCATCGCCTGGTGCAGCTTCGCGATCTCGGCGGGCTTCAATTTCGACGGCGACGCCCGAGTACCAAACCCAGCCTCGGTGAGAATCTTGTCGGCCGCCTCGCCGCCAATGCCGTTGAACCCGTTGATGAGAAACTGCCGCAACGTGCGGGCGTCGGTCTCTTGCAACATCTCGGTCAGCGCTTCGAGCGAAATCTTCACCGCGGCCGACGAACCACCATACGAAAGCGCGACCTCGATCAAAAACGGATTGCCACGGTACACGCTCGGCGGTCGAGTCTCGGCGACGTAGAACTCGGCGGGCACGACATGGTGCAAACCTCGCAGCAACAGTTGCTCGCCAATCGGCGTAATGCAGTCGGTCGACGGCGAAGGAATCTTCGCGCTTTGCAGCGCCTGATACAGTAACTCGCTGTCGTGACGACCAATGCGGTGCGGGTTCGCCCGCGTGCTCACCTTGGCCTTCTCACAAACTTCGGCCGCCTTCGTCGAGCTGACGCGTGAAAAACTGCTCGTCAGAAACTGCGAAATCGTCGACGCCTTCGTCGACTGCAGCATCGTCACCAGGTTGCCAAGCTCGATGCCGTATGGATGCGGCAGAATCTCCTTCGGCTCGGGAGGCAGCACCTCGGCCGCGCGTTCGTAGTGAAACTCTTTGCCGTCGGGATCCTTGTAATGCACGGCGATGTGCGGGTTCGCGATGGCTGTCTGTTCGAGATAGTCGTCGACGCTTCCGCGGCCGCGCTGATACTTCGCTTCCAATTCGATCGTGACGCGCGTGCCGTGCGGCGTTTCGATCCATTCCAGCCCTCGCTTCTCGACGAACTTGGCGTACTCAACTTCCCCCTTGGGAATATCTTCGCCTTCCCCCTTGCCGTTGAGAATCTCTGGCTTGTTCTTCTTCGTGTCGATTTGCAACTCGAAATAGTGCGCCTGCTTTTTCGGATCAATTCTCGATACGATCTTCACAGGCTTGCCGGTCGTGAGCACGCCGTACATGCCGGCCGCGCTGATGCCGATACCCTGCTGACCGCGGCTCATCCGCAAGCGATGAAACTTCGACCCGTACAGCAACTTGCCGAAGATGTTGGGAATCTGCGCCTTCACGATGCCGGGGCCGTTGTCTTGCACGCCGACCTTGTAGCGGTTCTCGCCGGTCGCCTCGATGTGTACCCAAATCTCGGGCAGAATGCCGGCCTCTTCGCATGCGTCGAGTGAGTTGTCGACCGCTTCCTTGACGGTCGTCAGCAGCGCCTTGCGGGGATTGTCGAACCCCAGCAGATGGCGATTCTTGGCGAAGAACTCGCTGACCGAAATATCGCGCTGACCGGCGGCCATGCTCTCGGCCGTAGCGCGACGCTTCGGCGCTTTCGACGTTCCCCGAGAATCACTTCCCGAGGACTCCGACGATCCGTTGGTGTCGTGATCGCCGTTGGTGCTGGGTTTGGCGTTGGCGAGAACGGCAGGGGTAGACAAGCGACGCCTCCATGAATGCGTGCGATTCGATTGTGCGATCCGTCCGACACGCGCCAGAGCCTTGCTCGGCTTGGCAAATTCGGCCTCCGAGCCGACTCATTTTCGCACCGCACTCCGGCGGTCGAGGATCGCTTTGCGCAAGTGGGTCGTGCCGAAGCTGCGGCCCGTGACGATTGTAACGCCTTTGCCACGGTAAATCCAGGCTGTTTCGCTCGTTACGACGAGGCAACTTGCGCCATGCGCCCCATAAAGATTCAGCCATGCCACCGTCGCGCGACGAATCTTTGTAACGAACGACGAGGTCACGTTTGAAGGAACCCTTCGCATGACGGTCACGTTGAAACGAATCGTGTGGACCGCCGCTTTGCTGGGCGGCGCTGTGTTGGGCAGCTCGACGACGGCCTCGGCTCAAAGCCCGGGCATCGTCCGTCCGCAGAACGACTTGTTCTACAACTTCTACGAAGGGGGCTGGACTGGCGGCACGCCGGTGAAGATGTACCCGTGCCCGCTGCCGGTGCCGCCACGCGTCGGAAGCACGTACATTACGTACCAGCCGCTGCTGCCGCACGAGTTCATGTACCCGCACGCACGAACGTACCGCCGCTACGGCGGTCTCGGCCCGGTGCCGGTGAACACGACGCGCGTGTGGTGGTTGTGGTAGTTCGTAAGTCGTCGGTTGACCGTAGTCCGTAGTCAGTTGTCACTCGCGAAACAGATTGTTGCACCGCGGCGACAACTCACCAATCACCCACTCACCAATCACTCCTTCCCACGCCCATGAAAGTTCGTTTCGCCACGATCGCCGCCGCAGTTGCTGTCGCCTTGTCGTGCATCGCCACTTCGCGTGCCGAGCCGATTCAACGCCTCTCGTGGCGCATCGTCGCCAACCGCACGCCCTGGGATCGCGGATACTACGACCCGGCATGGGGACAACCGCACGCGCTCGTCGTGCCTCCGACGGCCGAGCGACAGTCGAACTACCAATGGGGCGTGTGCGGCACAACCTCGACGCCGATCTATCACCAGTTCCGTCGACCGCTGCCATCGGTGTACATCGGCGGCGGATACCAGCCGATGCCCGTGCAGCCGTCGAGCACCGACCAGTTCGGTGTGTACTACGTCCGCGGACCTTGGCGCTAAGCAAAATCGGGTAGCCGCGCCGCTCGAGCAGGGGCGGTGTGAGCTACTCGCGAGAGATCGCGTCGAATTTTGCCTTGAGCTCGCCGCCCCCCATGTCGGGATGCAGCAGGCGTGTGACGCGGATGATCTGCACCGCGCGATCGTGCTGACCGAGTCGTTCGTGCGCGAGCACGATGCCATACTTCGTGCGAAACCAGCGCTCGCTCCCCGGTCGCGAGTTTTGTTCGATCGATCGATACCTCTCGAGCGCCAACTTCTCGCTTGCGGTTTCGCGCGTTTCGATAAGCGCGTCGGCATACGCCTCCTGCACGTCCGCGTCCTTCGGCGCCTCGGCCGCCAGCGCGGCGAGCTTCGCCGTCGCCTCGCTCGTGCGTTCCAAGTCGGCGAGCGCGCGTGCGATGCTAAGAATCACGTCGCGTCGCTGCGTCGGCGATAGCGTCGCCGCCTGCGATTGCAGTCGATCGGCCACGCGCAGGCTCAGTTCCGCCAGTTGTCGCCGCGTTTCAGGAGTGGCGTCTTTCGCGGCACGGCTGAGGCCGCTTAGTAGCGACAGGGCCGACGTCGCGTCGCCGCCGAACTCGTCCAACATCGCCGCCGCTTCGGCATGTTTCCCTTGCGCGACCAGCGACAACGCCAGCCAGCACCGCGCCGCCTCGCGCCACTCGCTCGAAGTTTCTCCCGGGGCCGCCAGCGCAGCTTCCAAGATGCGTTGAGCACGCGGGGCGCCGGCGTTCGTGAACTCAAGCCACATCCGCGCCGCGTCGAGCGCCGCCTCGCGCTGCACCGAAGTCCATTGCATCGGCAATCCTGCGCCGCCGGTGATCACGTTCTCGAAGAACGTCGCCGCGTCGGTCGCGAGTTGCGTCGTCGGCTCGTTCCGCGCCTTGAGCGATTCGAGCCACCCCTTGTAGCAGCGACTCACACCTTCGATCGCCTCGGCCGTGTGATCGCCATCGGAAGAGATGCCGCCATACGCAGCCACCGCCTCGGGCCAGGCGCGCTGTCGCTCGCGGATGCGCCCGAACCACAGACGCGCTCGATCCGCCGTCGGACCACCAGGCCAAAGACGGAGATGCTCGTCGAGCATGGCGACGTATTCGTCGAGTTCCGACGGCTGGGCACTCGATAAACATTGCGCCGTGTTATAGATCGCCGATAGATGAGCAGCGGCAGCTTTCTCGTGGCGTGGCTGTTCTAGGGCAATCGAGCGCAGCCGTCGAGCGGCATCAGCATAACGCTTCTTCTGTTGTTCGATAGCCGCCGCCGCCATCGTCGGAGCGAACGTTTCGTCGAGTCGCCCATTGGCTCGCGCTTGATCGATCGCCTTGTCATATGTCGCGAGTGCCTCATCAAGTTTGCCGAGGCGATAAAAGCTCTCCGCCGCCCGCACGAGTTCCGCCGTGTCGCCAGTCGTCGGCGACGCCACGATCCGCGAGGCCAACAACGCCTCGGCATGATACGCCCAATAGGGCGCGTGCCGCTGCTCAATTTGTCGAACGATCGTCACGGCTTGCTCGCGCAGGCCGTCCGCGTCAGGCTTCCCTGCACGAACCGCTTCTTGCCACACGTCCAGTATCGCCGTGAGAATTGCATCGTCTAACTGCGGCGACATTCCGCCGGAATCGCGCCAAGCATTCGCAGCCATGAGCCCTGCCGTGAGAAGGTCGCCCACGTCGATGAAGAGCGAAATCTCCTCAGCTTTCACAGCCAGTGCCACGCTTGGCGGAGTATGGGCGGCGTCGATCGCGACGATGCGCCGCGACGCCGCCTCGAAGTCGCCCGTCTGGCGCAAACAAGCGATCTCGTCGACGCGAGCTTGCCACGCCAACGTGTCGCCGCCGTCGGCATGAACGAGCTTGTCCAACATCTCGGCCGCTTGCTGCGAAGCGCTAATGCGATCGGCACTGGCAGGCGGGTACGTCAGCGCTTGATTGCGAAATGCGCGCGCGAGTTGAAAGTCGAGATTCCTCGCAAGCGATGCCAACTCGCCGGCCTCTAACGCTCCCGGCGGCGTGGGACGCCGCATGCCTCGCTGTCGCAATTGCTCCGCGACCGACGCGGAGCAAGCCTGCAACGACTGAATCGCCAAACGCAACTCACGTCGCGCTTCGTCGAGTCTGCCCGCGGGGTCAGCAACAAGATCGGCCTCGCGTCGCGCCAACTCGCCGCGCGCCAGATGCACCAACGCCGCCTGCATGTCGACCAAAACGATCTGAGGCGCACCGGGATCATCGCGACGAAAGTGATCGAGCGCCTGAAGCGCCTTCGCCCACAATGCGTCGCGCTGCTCGGGGCGGCTATTCAACGCGTGATCGGTGCAAGTGCGCGCCAATTCGACGACCAACGTGATTCGCAACTCAGGATCGAGCGCTGACTCTGCGAGACGCGACGTGCAGTAGTTCTCCGCCAGATTCCACAACCGTCGTTGGCGAAGTCCGTCGATAAATCGTTCATCGATGGTGGCTGCGTGGCCATATTGCGAGATAGCGAGCGCCACGATGAACGAATGACTTAACCTTCGTATCATGGCGATGCCTTCGCGGCAAAATGGATGCGTTCGAATCCGGCCATCCGACACGTGTCGTAAACGTCGATCACGTCCCCCATCGCGATACCGGGATCCATGTCGAGAATCACCGCCATATCGGAACGCACCTCGACCAACTGCCGCAGCACGGACCGCAACTCAGTGAGACTCACATACACGCGACCATTGAGCGACCATTGCGTGCGGCCATCGACCGACTGAACGCGAATGACCAGTTCTTCGAGTTCCAACAACTCCGGATCAAGCTCCGTCTTGCTCGCCACACCTCCAGCAGCTTTCAAGTCGGCCGGCAGAATCTCTTCGAGCGCCTGAAAACTCACCGTGCATACGAAGAAAATGAGCAGCTGAAACACAACGTCGATCATCGGCGTCATCTTGACGTCCATTGCAGATCGGCGTTGTGGTTTAGCGATTCGCATTGTCTGAGTTGTTCACCGCAGAGTTCGCAGAGGACGCGGAGTAAGCAGGAGGGACGGAAATCGTCCTTATCAAATTTCACCTCTGCGTCCTCTGCGAACTCCGCGGTCGATTTTAAGTTTTTCCATCCTTACGAACGACGGCGAACGTCACTCGCCACACGCCGCCACGAGCGCAGGCAAGCATGATCGGCTCGATGGCGCGATACGGCACCTGGCGATCGCAACGAATGCGAACCTCGAGATCGCGGGCGGCCGCCGTTGATTGGCTCGCCTCGAACGTGAGTCGTTCGCCTAGTTCCTTTGCCGTGACGGTGTCGCTTCCCAATGACATCGTGCCGTCGGCAAGCACGTTGACCGTCACGCGTCGGGCATCTTCCGGTTCGCTTTCCGTTTGATGGCCGCTCTCTGCCGTGGGCAGTTCCAGCTCGACCTGCACCTCTTGCTTGGCGAGATGGCTGGAAACAAGAAAGAAGATGATCAGCAGAAACGTGACGTCGATCATCGGCGTCATGTTGAATTCAAGGCTGCCGCGATCGACGGTTCGCACAATCTTCATGCTTCACCCACCGATGCGAATCGAAAAAGTGAACCGCGGAGGACGCAGAGGGCGCAGAGAGAAATGCTGAGTGAGAAAGAATTGGGGAGGCAAAACGACGTTGATTTCATTCCTTTCATCATTTTCGTGCCTTACCTCCGCGATCTCTGCGTGCTCTGCGGTTCATCCCTCCGACCCTCCAATGCATTAAGCCCTCTCGACCGGCGGCGGCATCGGGGCGGCGCGACGTGCGACGGTGCGCGAATGTCGCAGCGGGGCGGTCGCGTGCTGGGCGGCGTAGGCGACTTCGGCAATCATTTGATCGACGCGGTTGCGAAAGATCGCGTAGACGCCGAGCGCCGGAATCGCCACGACGAGCCCTTCGACCGTCGTCACCAACGCCAAGTAAATGCCTTCGGCCAGGTCGGCTGCGCGCGCTGCGCCTTGCGTGATCGCGACCTCGCGAAAGGCGAAGACCATTCCGATGACAGTGCCAAGCAACCCCAGCATCGGTGCGATGTTGCCGATGACCGAAAGATATTCGATGCGCCGCGACAAGCGGGCCGATTGCTCGGCGAGCGCGTCTTCCATTGCCTTTTCGACCGCAGACCAACCGGCTTCGCTTTCACCTAGCCCGGCCTGCAGCACCGACGACAGCGCACTCGGGGCGGAGCTACATAGTTGATAGGCCTGCGTGACCTGGCCGGCTTGCAACAGCTTCCGCACTTCGTCGGCCAGCCCCGGCGGCATTAGCGCGCGAGCGCGGACCGTGCGGACGTTGTCGATCGCCAACGCCATCGCAACGACGGAGAGCAGGATGATCGTGTGGCCGACCCATCCGCCGGCGAGAATGATGCCAATGAAGGAATTCGGATCAGCAGACAAGATCGCCCTCACTGAATGCGGAAAATGGCGTGCAGATGCGTGTCATGGAACCGCCGGCGTCGTAGTCGTCTCAAGCGACGCGCGAGCGGTTTCGGCTGACGGCGATTCGGGATAACGAGTCACCAACTCTCGAAACAACAGGCGACTTTCAACTCCATCGCCTCGACGAGCCAGCGCTTGGCCGGCCAACCACAGAGACTCGGCCGCCAGGGGTCGCGACTGCGGATAGAGAATCGGCACATGCATCAGTGCCAACGCCGCTTCCTCGTGCTTGCCGCGATTGCTCAAGGCTCGGCCGACGATGAAGTACGGTCCGGCTCCCAACTCCGAAGGGAAAGATTCGATGCGACGATTCCAAGCTGCGAGTTGTTCGACACTCGTCGAAGCCACCGTCGCCCGCCAACTTTGCGCCTCGGCAAGCGACGACAATTGCGGGTCTTTCGACGTCGCCAACTGCTTGAGCATTGCCAGGGGTGATGACTGCTTCGACGTAAGGAGCAAAAAGCTCGCTCCAAGTAACTGCGCGATCGGTTGCCCTTCGGTCGTCAGCCACTGTTGCGCCTTTTGTTCGAGTGGTGGCGTCATTTCGACGGCTAGCCAGGGCAACGGAATCGACGCGAAGTGCAGCGTTTGCGGATCGTCCTTGATGAGCAACAGGAAGAAGTCGCCAGCCTGCGCATATTGGCCGAGAGCTTGATGACATTCGACCATGCGAGCCAACATCTGTCGGCGAACCCAGCGACGATTCTCGTTGCTGCCGGCACCAGCCTCGCGATACTTGGCAAGCGCGGCGGCGTATTGACCTTCGGCGAACAGCCTGTCAGCGGCTTGTTGCTGTGGATTGAAGGTCGTCTCGATCGCGACGACGCGCTCGGCGGGATACTTCTGCGGATTGCCGCTGGCGAGTTCGATGACGATTTCGCGGCCCGTGTAGTCGAGTATCGTGCCGGTGATGGTCGCGCGGCCATCGGGAGCGGAGGAGGACGTGAGCGTGACGGTGTCGGCAGACGCGGAAGCGGTGAAGAGCAGGACGGCGCAGACGATGGTGGCCGCCCTCATCCGGCCTTCGGCCACCTTCTCCCAGAGGGAGAAGGATGAATTCCGGACCCCTCTCCCTTTGGGAGAGGATGTCCGCCGCGGGCGGACAGGTGAGGGTGCGCTGTGGCGCCAGCGGCGTCGAGCGCAGCGCGGCGATAAAGCGGTGCAGCGCGACAGAGCAACGCGGCCCGCCCTCATCCGGCCTTCGGCCACCTTCTCCCGAAGGGAGAAGGATGAGTTCCGGACTCCTCTCCCTTTGGGAGAGGATGTCCGCCGAAGGCGGACAGGTGAGGGTGCGTTGTGGCACCAGCGGCGTCGAGTGCAGCGCGGCGATAAAGCGGTGCAGCGCGACAGAGCAACGCGGCCCGCCCTCATCCGGCCTTCGGCCACCTTCTCCCGAAGGGAGAAGGATTGTGTGCGAGCATGCCAGTGTTTCATTGCGGCAGGCCTCGCGCGAGATCGAAGTACACGTATTGGCCGCCGCTTTCGTGGGCGAGAAGTTGCAGGAAGTTCGCGCCCGAGGTCTTCGCGCCTTGTCCGAACTCGATGCAATGAATCGTCGCGTGGTCGTTGCGTTGCCGGATGCGCAACATCTGCCCCGGTGAAAGCCCCGGCTGGTCGGCGTCGGTGAGAAAGAAGATCACGTCGGGGTCGAGACGCAGCGCGACTTCGAGCGCAGCCAAGTGATTCGTGCCGCCATCGGCAACAATGCCGCCAACGAAGCTGTGGGCCGATCGCTTGTTGGCATCGGTGGCGAAGACGAGCCGGTATTGCTGTCCGGAGATCGGAAAGATCGTCGGCTTCTCGTTGTAGAAGACGATTTGAAACTGGTGGCCAGGGCCGAGCTGATCGACGCTCGCCAGCAACTGAGCCTTGGCGGCGCCGAGCGCGTTGTTGCCCGTGCCTCCCATGCTGAGCGATCGATCGAACACGTAAACGAACTTATGTCCTTGGCCGGTGATGCCGTAGACCTGCGTTCGCGCGAAGCCGGCCTTGAGATTCGCCTTCGGGGCGGCGCCTTGCGTGAGGCCGCTGGCCGACGGGTTGCCACCAGGGTCGACCGCGCCGATGCCGACCAGGTCGCGTTGCTTCGGCAGCGCTGACTGCAAATCGACCGGCGGTCCTTCGGCAATCACCTCCGCCAAAGGATGGTCGCTCGGCGTTACTTGAGAAGGTTGGGCATCGGACGTCTGCGTTTCGGTCGATTCGTCGTGCGACTCGAACCATCGATCGTTGTTCGAATCGACATGCGCGAGCGAGATTCCGACCTTCCGGCCGGGCTCATCGCCCAAGCCATGCGACTCGGCCTGGATCGTGAGTCCCAAAGTGACCAGCAACGCCGCGTGAACGATGGCCGAGAGCAGCCAAGATGGCAAAGGCCACAAGCGCAGCCATCGACGCTCGACCATCGGCTCAGCAGCCGGTTCAGAACTGGGTTCAACACGGCCCATGACGGGACGCAATCTGCTGCGAGAAAAGAAGAGTCACGACGCTCAGCCGATTCTAGGTCCATGCGACAGACAGCGTCAACGCGAGTGGGCGGTTCCGAATCGTGCCTTGTCCTCTATAATGCGATATTCCAGGAGCTGACATCTTGCTGCGCATCATCAATTACCCGCACCCCACCCTCCGCCGAACTGCCAAGCCGCTGCGCCGCGTTGATAGCGAACTGCGCGGCATGGTCGAAGAGATGTTCGGCCTCATGTACGAGCAAAAAGGGGTCGGGCTCGCCGCCAATCAGGTGAACTTGCCGTATCGGCTCTTCATCGTGAACGAAAGCGGCGAGGCCGCGAAGAAAGACCAGGAGTTCGTCTTCATCAACCCGGTGCTCAGCAAGCCCAAGGGGACGGACGAGGACGAAGAGGGTTGCTTGAGTTTGCCCGGTTTATACGCGCCGGTGCGACGCCCCGAACGTGTGACGATCAACGCCTACGACCTGCAAGGCAATCTCATCACGATCGATGCCAGCGGTCGATTCGCTCGCATTCTGCAACACGAGACGGATCACCTCGATGGCAAATTGTTCATCGATCGCCTGAGTTCCACGCAGCGGATCGAAGCGCGCGATCGCATCGAGGAGTTTGAGATCGAATACAACCAGATGCGGTCGCGTGGCGAGATTCCCGACGACACGCAGATCGCGGCTCAAATGACCGAACTCGAAGAGCTTCGGACATGAGCGCCAACGGTTCGCTGCGCCTTGTCGTCATGGGCACGGGACCGTTCGCGGTGCCGATGTTCGAGGCCTTGTACGAAACGCCGCACACGGTTGTCGCCTTGGTCACGCAACCGTTGCGCTCGTCAAGCGGCCGAGGGCCCGCGCCGCCGAATCCCATGCGCGCCGTCGCCGAGAAACGCGGCACGACGATTCTCGACCCCCAATCGGTGAACACCGACGAGGCGCGGGCGGAGCTCAAGAAGTTCGAGCCCGACCTGTTCGTCGTGGCCGACTACGGACAGATCCTGCGCCCCGAGACGCTGGCCGTCGCGCGGTTGGGGGGCATCAATCTGCACGGGTCGCTACTTCCGAAGTATCGCGGTGCCGCGCCGATTGCATGGGCGATCTACCACGGCGAGCGCGAAAGCGGCGTGTCGGTGATTCACATGACGCCGCGCGTCGATTCGGGGCCGGTGCTCGCGCAAGCGCGCACGCTCATCGATCCCGATGAAGACGCGGCATCGCTCGAGCATCGTCTGTCGGTACTCGGCGCCCCGCTGGTCGCAAAGATGATCGACGAAGTGGCTCGCGGAAATTTGAAGCCGCTCGAACAAAATGCCGCCGACGCCTCGCCCGCACGACGACTGCGCAAGACCGACGGCGTCATCGACTGGAGCCGCTCGGCCGAGCAGATTCGCAATCAGATTCGCGCTCTCGAACCTTGGCCTCGCACCGCCGCCACTTTGCAACGCAAGCACGGCGAACCGCTACGACTGATCGTGTGTCATGCTTTAGCGGACACAATGTCGGCAGATGCCCCACCGGGCACCGTCGTTGAAGTCACCAAGCAGCACATCGCCGTCGCGACGGGGCAGGGGCGGCTGCTGATCGATCGCTTGCAAGCGCGGGAAAACGCGCGATGTCGGTCGCCGATTTCTCGAACGGCCACTCGATCGACGTCGGCGATCGCTTCGTCTAATCGGCGTGTGCCTTTCGCGATTTCAGACGTTTCCCTAGAATGCCGGCCGCTCACTTTCATAGCAAAGCACAGCGGAGGAGGTTAACCACAGAGGACACAGAGATCGCGGGGAAAAGGAATGAGCCACAGATGAACACAGATAAACACAGATGAAGAGAAGGACGCAAGGCGATTGCTTTCTTTGTCTTATCTGTGTTCATCCGTGTGCATCTGTGGTTCTCTCTTCCCCCTCCGTGCTCTCTCTGTGTCCTCCGTGGTTCAAGCCTCCGCCGCTTAAGTACCGCCGCCGCGATTAAAGGATCACGCTCATGCGTTGGAGTCAGACGCTCATACCGACGATGAAGGAAACGCCCGAAGGGGCGGAGATTCCGAGTCACGTGCTCATGGTGCGAGCGGGCCTCATCGGTCAGTTGATGGCGGGGGCTTACACGTATCTGCCGCTGGGGCTTCGCTCGCTGCGGAAAGCCGAGCGCATCGTTCGCGAAGAAATGGACCGTGCCGGCGCCGTCGAGTTATTCATGCCGGCACTCACGCCGATCACGTTGTGGGAGCGCACGGGTCGCGTCGAGGCGTTCGGCAATGTGCTCATCAACTTCAAAGTGCGGCGGCAGAACAAGCAGGTGCACCTCGCGCTCGGTCCGACGCACGAAGAGGTGGTGACCGACGTCGTCGCGAAATACGTCAACAGCTACCGTCAGTTGCCGATCACGCTGTACCAGATTCAAACCAAGTTCCGCAATGAGGAACGTCCGCGGTTCGGTGTGCTTCGCACGAGCGAGTTCCTGATGAAGGACGCATACAGCTTCGACACCAGCGTCGAAGGGCTCAACGCCAGCTACGATCGCATGTACGAAGCATACTGCCGGATCTTTTCGCGTGCGGGGCTGAAATACCTCGCGGTCGAGGCCGAGAGCGGGCCCATCGGCGGCGACGCGAGCCACGAGTTCATGGTGCTGGCCGACAACGGTGAAGATTCGATCGTGCATTGCGCCGGCTGCGGATACGCGGCGAACCTCGAGCGTGCCGAGACCGGCAAGCGCGGCGGAAGCGGCGCCGCGAAGCCGCAAGCGACGCTGCAGAAGATCGACACGCCGAACGTCGGCAGCATCGAGCAAGTGAGCAAGCTGCTCAAGTGCAAGCCGCGCGACATGATCAAGACGCTCATCTACATGGCCGACGGCAAGCCCGTAGCCGTGCTCGTGCGCGGCGATCACGAGGCGAACGAAGGCAAGATTCGCCGAGCGCTCAAGGTCACGAAGCTAGAACTCGCATCACCCGAAGTGATTCAGGAAGTCACCGGCGCTCCGGTCGGTTTCGCGGGACCGATCGGTCTGAAGGTTCCCGTATGGGCGGACTTCGATGTCGCCGACATTGCTGTCGCCGTGGTCGGCGCGAACGAGGCGGACAAGCACTACAAGGGCGTGGTCGTCGGTCGCGATTTCGAGATCGCCGCCGACCATCTCGCCGATCTTCGCAACGCCGCCTCGGGCGATCCTTGCCCACGTTGCGGTGAAAAAATGGAGTTGCGTCGCGCGATCGAAATCGGCCACGTCTTCAAGCTCGGCACGAAGTATTCCGAGGCGCTCGACGCACGTTTTCTCGACGACAAGGAGAAGCAGCACGCGATCATCATGGGCTGTTACGGCATCGGCGTGAATCGCATCCTGGCGTCGCTGATCGAAACAAATCACGACGAGGCGGGCATCATCTGGCCGATGTCACTCGCGCCGTACGAGGTGATTCTCACGCCGCTGAACGTCAACGAAGCGCCTGTTTCCGAAGCGACGAACAAGCTGTACGACGAGTTACAGGCCGCGGGTGTTGAAGTGTTGCTCGACGACCGCGACCAACGTCCCGGGGTGAAGTTCAAGGACGCCGACTTGCTCGGCATTCCGCTGCGCGTGGTCATTGGCGGGCGGGGGTTGAAGGATGGGCAAATCGAGATCAAATGGCGCACGGAATCTGAGCCGAAGATGATTCCGGTGGAAGGCGCCGCGAAGGCGCTGGCGGAACTCGTAGCGCAGAAGCGCGAAACCGCAAGCGGCTAAATTAAGCGTCCCGTCGTTCCGCGTTCATCGTTCCGCGTTCATCATTATTCTCCGATGCCTCGCATCCTCTCGCGAAACGTCAAGCTCCTCGGCTGGGCAAGCTTTTTGAATGACGTCGCCAGCGAGATGACGTTCCCGCTGATGCCGCGGTTTCTCGTCGAAGTGCTCGGCGGAACGACCGTCGGCCTCGGGCTCATCGAGGGGCTCGCCGATTCGACCGCGAGTCTGTTAAAGCTCGCCTCGGGTGGATGGTCCGATCGCCTCGGAACGCGCAAAGGGTTCGTCGTCTCGGGCTACGCGCTCACGACGCTCATTCGTCCGCTCGCGGGACTCGCCACGGCGCCTTGGCATCTGCTCACGACACGCTTGTGCGATCGCATCGGCAAAGGCATTCGCACGACGGCCCGCGACGCGCTCGTCGCCGAGAGCACCGATCGCCGCTATCTCGGCTGGGCGTTCGGGTATCAACGGGCGATGGATCACTTCGGCGCAGCCGTCGGTCCTCTCGCAGCGAGCGTTTATCTGCTGTACGCCGGCAACAGCGGCGACGCATTGCGGTGGCTGTTCGCCCTCACGCTCATTCCGGGTTTGATGGTCCTCGCGCTTTTGTGGTTCGGCCTCGAAGAAAAGCCGCACACGGCCGAGGCCAAGCGACCGTTCACGCTCAGCCTGCGGCCGTTCGACGGGAACTTCCGCCTGTATCTCGTTTCGATGCTCCTCTTCACGCTCGGCAACAGCAGCGATTCGTTCTTACTCGTCCGCGCGGGCGAACTCGGTGTCGAAGAAATCTCGCTGCCGATTCTGTGGCTGATGTTGCATGTGATCAAAAGCCTCGGCAGCCTGCTCAGCGGCGCGATGGTGAACATCGTCGGTGCTCGCCGGATGATCTTCGTCGGCTGGGCGATCTATGCCGTGGTCTATTTGGGTCTGGGCCTGGCGACGAGCGCGTGGCATGTGTGGGCGCTGTTCGCCGTGTATGGCGTTTACTACGCGCTCACCGAGCCGATCGAGAAAAAGCTCGTCGCCGACCTGGTCGACTTGCAGCACAAGGGGCTGGCGTATGGATGGTATAACTTCGCCGTCGGATTCGGCGCACTCCCCGCGAGTCTGCTGTTCGGCGTGCTTTACAAAACATACGGAGCACTGGTCGCGTTCGGCTTCGGCGCGGTGATGGCTGTCGTCGCGGCGCTGTTGTTGGCGTTGGTGCGTGTGCCGCAGCATCCTGAAGCACAGTATCCCGAAGCCCCCGAAGAGTAACGATCACCTCCGATCATGGGAGCCCCCACACCACACGCGCCGGCCTTGCGAATCGTCGCCGTTATCACGCGTCATGACGAGGCGCTGGCCTGGGCGATCGAAACGCTCACCGCGGCATGGGGGCCGGTCGCGCTGCAAAGCCCGACGTTCGCCTTCGAGGAAACGCGTTACTACGAACCGACGATGGGCCCGCACCTGGGCAAAACGTTTCTCGCCTTCGAGCGATTGGCTGACGCCGCTGAGCTGATCGATTGGAAGCTCGACTGCAACGCGTGGGAAGAAAACTACGCGCGTCTCGGTAAGCACGAAGAGTCGCGGCCGCTGAACCTCGACCCCGGCTACATCACGCCCGCCAAGCTGGTGCTGGCATCGACGAAGGACCACGCGCATCGCATCTATCTCGGTCGCGGCATCTACGCCGAGATCACGCTGGCATACCGCGACGGTGGCTGGCGGCATCACGAGTTCACGTTCCCCGACTATCGCCGCGCCGATTTTCAGCAGTTCTTCAGCGACTGCCGCAAGTTCCTGCGTTCGCGGGCGGGGAAAGATGGGTTGCCCTAATTCTGCAATCGGCCGACAATCGGTCGCAAAGGGCACCCTCCGCACGTCTCGCACGGATCGATTGCATGCACCACGCGTCGGCCATGAAACTCGCAATCGCGGCAGCCGTCGTGCTCGCCATCGTCGGTTGCGAAAAGTCCGAGCCGAAGGTGCCTCCTCCCGAGGCCAAAACACTTTCGGAAATTTCGACTCCCGCGACCAGGCAAGATGTTGCCGTCGCCACGCCGGTTGAGATGACAAAGTCTAAACCGCCGAAGCAGACTGAACTAGCCAAACAAGCAGAGACGCCTCCGGCGACGGAAGAAACGCCTCGCGCGAAGCCGCCACGGCAAGACGCGGAGCTTTTCATCGGTTGGCAAAAACCCGATGTCGCGATCGTTGTCACCGGCGAACAACTCGGGTACATCGAGCCCTGCGGCTGCGCGGGTCTCGAAAATCAGAAAGGCGGCCTGAGTCGACGCTTCACGATGATCGAAGACCTCCGCAAGCGCGGATGGCCCGTGCTGCCGGTCGATGTCGGAGGTCAAATCCACCGCTTCGGCCAACAGGCGGAGATCAAGTTTCAAACGGCCGTCGAAGGCCTCAAGCTGATGGACTACGCAGGCGTCGGCTTCGGACCCGACGACTTGCGACTTCCCGCGGGCGTGCTGGCCGCCAGTGTCGCGGACAATACGGGCGGCACGAGCCGATTCCTCGACGCCAATGTCGACCTTTTCGCTCCCGAATCGGGACTGACGAGCCGCTATCGCATCGTCGAGTTGGGCGGGCACAAGTTCGGCATCACGGCGATTCTGTCCGACGATCTGCAAAAGGAAGTGAACAACGGCGAAGTCGTGATGAGCGCAGCCGAGGCGGCGCTGGCGACCGTCGTGCCGCTGCTCAAGGAGCAGAGCGACTTCCGCATTTTGCTGTCGTATGCCGAGCCCGAAGAAACGAAGCGGCTCGCGAAGAAGTATCCCGACTTCCAGCTCGTCGTCACAGCCCACGGAGCGGCCGAGCCGCCGGCCCAGGCCGAGACCATCGACGGAACCGACGCGGTGCTCGTCGAGTGCGGACACAAGGGGATGTTCGCCGTCGTGTTGGGGCTGTATGCCGACGGCCCCGTGCCGTTGCGATATCAACGCGTACCGCTCGATTCACGTTTTAGCGACGCGCCGCAGATGCTCGCGCTCAAGCGGTCGTATCAGCAGCAGCTCGAAACGCTGGTGAAGACGCAAGGTTGGGAGGCGCTCGGCGCCAAGCCGCAAGCGCTGGCCAACGCCGCGAGCAACGACCCCGAGGCCGGCAAGTTCGTCGGCAGCGAGAAGTGTGGCGAATGTCACACCAAGGCGTTCGAGATTTGGAAGGGGACGCCGCACGCTCACGCGACAGCCACACTCGTCGATCTCGACCCGCCGCGGCAGTTCGACCCCGAGTGCGTGAGCTGTCACGCCACCGGCTGGAACCCGCAAGAGTATTACCCGTACACGACAGGCTATCTCAGCCTCGACCAAACGCCGCAACTCGCCGGCAACGGCTGCGAGAACTGCCACGGCCCCGGCGCCTCGCACGTCGCCGCCGAAGCGGGTGATGACATCTCCCGCCGCGACGCGCTCCGCGCCAGCGTCCGCATCACCCAACAGATGGCCAAAGAGCACCTCTGCGCCACCTGTCACGACATCGACAACAGCCCCGAGTTCGACTTCACAACCTATTGGCCGCAGGTTGAGCACTACGGGAAAGATTGAGATCAGGCAGTTTCGGCAACGGGCATGTCGGTCAAAATTGTTGCTGGAAGCGACGATGGAGACAAGAAGCCCATCTCAATTGCCGCGGCCTTGTTGAGTATGAACTGGCGCGAATGGCCATCGCGAATCTCCTCCTGTCGCGTTCTGCCCCAGTCGACCTGCTGCTGAACCGCCGTCCACGCGAATTCGTCGCCCGTCAAACGAGCGAAATAAATGGCGAGTTCCTTCAGCACGTCATGGTAGCGCTCTTTGCGGCCATCGGGATAGGACGCTTTGCCCCATTCATCATGGCTCCCGAATTCCATAACGAGACGAGCATACATTACCTTGCGAAGATCCTGAGTCCATTTGAGATTCGGACTCCTCCTGTGTTAACCAATCAATGAGTACACCGCAGAGTATAACGCGCTGTTGTGGGCGGTGAACGCAATGCCAGGAATTACTCGGATAGAAGCGGCTAGGGTGGCTCTTCTTTCCGTTGAATATCGCCCGCGCTTTCGAGTAAGGTCGTCGCGTCGAGATAGAGCGCGGGAGGTGCGCGATGACGCGAAGGCAAAGGGTGGTGCTAGATCAGCGACGCGCGAGGGCGATTGCGGTGGCCGGCCGTGAGGATTTATTGAACGTTTGTGCGGTGGGCAAAAAGTCGGTGGAGGGGCGGTCGAAGAGGGGACTTATTGCACAAAACGTCCCGTTTCATGGGTATGGGAATAAGTCGGGCGAGTGCGCGAGTGGAACGCTTAGCCGCCGCGTCCACGCGGCGGACTCCGGGTTGTGGACAACCCGGCTAAGCGGCTCTCGTCAACTAGATCGTCACTTCGTCCGGGATGTTGAAGTTCGCGATCACCTTCTGCACGTCGTCGTGATCGTCGAGCTTTTCCATGAGGGCCAAAACCTTGCGGCCGGTGTCGGCGTCGAGGTCGATCGTCGCGGACGGGATGCGCGTGATCTCGCTCGACTCGGGCTTGATGCCGCGCGTCTCGAGCGCTTCGGCGACGCTTTGGAATGCCGACGGGTCGCAGGTGACTTCGTAACCGTCGATGGTCGACTTCACATCGTCGGCGCCAGCTTCCAACGCCAGCTCCATCAGCGAGTCTTCGTCGATCTTGTCGGTCGCGATGACGAACAGCCCTTTGCGCTCGAAGAGGTACGAGACGCAACCGGTTTCGCCGAGCTTGCCGTCGGCGAGTTCGAAGACCTTGCGGATTTCGGGGGCGGTGCGATTGCGGTTGTCGGTGAGGATCTCGCACAAGATCGCGACGCCGCCGGGCCCATAGCCTTCGTAGAGAATCTCTTCGAAGTTGCCGGCCTTGCTTTCGCCGGTGCCGGCCTTGATGGCCCGCTCGATGTTCTCGCGCGGCATGCTCACGGCCTTCGACGCGTCGATGGCGTAGCGAAGTTTGAGGTTCATTGCCGGATCGCCGCCGCCGCTCTTGGCTGCGACGATGATGCCCTTGGCCAACTTGCTCCACAACTTGCCGCGCTTGTTATCGATCAGCGCCTTCTTGCGCGAAATGTTCGCCCAGTGGGAATGACCTGCCATCAACGTTTCCTTGCTACTTCGTCCGTGTTACTTCTTCAGTTTTGCTTTGATCTTCGCGATCTTGTCGGCATTGTCTTTCGCGTCGTCTTTGTCCGCAGCGCTTTCCCTTTCGAGCGCCTCGATCGCCCGCTTCCAGGCGGCACGGGCCTTGGCCATTTGCTTGGCGCCGGCGTAGGCGTCGCCGAGGTGGTCGGTGATTACGCCGTCGGGTTTGTCGCCGGCGGTCGCTTTTTCGAGCTGTTCGATCGCCTCGGGATAGCGGCCGAGCCGGTAGAAGGCCCAGCCCAAGCTGTCGCGATAGGCGATGTTGTCGGGCTCGGCATCGACGGCTTGCTGCACCATTCGCAGGGCGCGTTCAAGATGCTTCCCTTGGTCGGCCCAAAGGTAACCGAGATCGTTCAGCGCGCCGATGTCGTTCGGATGTTCGTCGAGCACCTGTTCGAGCCATTCTTCTGCCGCGGGCAGCTTGTGCTGCGTGACGCAAATGTTCGACAACGTGATGCGAGCCTCGCGCAGCACCGCGCCGACGCCTTCGGTCGCACGGTCCTCCTCGAACCGCTCGATCAGCTCTTCGTAAGCGAGCACCGCTTCGTCGTAACGCTTGGCGTGATAGAGCACCCAAGGGATGCGACTTTCCAAGGCCGCAGAGTGCTCGCCGATTTCGGCAGCTTCTTTGGCGACGGTGAGGGCTTCGTCGTACTGCTTATCGAGCACAAGCGCGATCGTCAGGTAGGTATGGAACAGCGGATCGTCGGCAGCGAGCACGTGACTATCGATGCCGCGACGAAACACATCGACGGCGTCGGCACTGTGGTCGGCCTGCACGAGCGCCAACCCCCACTCGCGCCAAACTTCGCGCGAGCGCGGTTTCGCTTTGATCGCTTGCTCGAAAAGTTTCGTGGCGAGGTCGAACTTCTCGGCCTTGATCGCGATCAACCCGAGTGCCACCCGTGCATGAAAGGCCGTGTTGCCGGCGGACGTTGGCAGCTTGTCGGCAGCGGCGACGCACTGTTTCAGCAATTCGGTATTATCGGCCAACTTTTTCACGGGATCGACGACAAGTTCGAGACCGCCCGCCTTCTCGTGAATCTCGGCGAGCGTCGCGATAAGGCGATCGGCATCGCCCATGCCGGCGTACGACTTGATGAGTCCTTGATAGATCTCGACGGTGGGTTTCTTCTTATGCAGCGCGGCGTACAAGCCCGCGGCCTGCTCGGGCCTGTCGGCTTCAAGCAGTTTTTCGGCGAGAAACAGCCGCAGAGGGTCGACCGCGTCATCGTCGGCGTTTGCCTTCTCGAGCTTTTCGAGGCGCGGCAACAACTCGTCCGAGCGGTCGAGCTTGGCGAGAATGTCGTACAGAAGCTCGTAGGCCGTCGCATCGGCACGCAACTGGCCGAAGTCGAAATAGGCGTCGAGGGCTTCGAGCGCTTCCTTCGGTTGATCTTCCTGCATGCGAAGTTGCGCGGTGCAGGGCGGCCAACGCCTTGTCGGGCTTGATCTCTTGCGATTGCGCGAACGCCTCGCGAGCGTCGTCGATGCGACCGGCCGTCAACAACGCGGCGCCGAACAATTCGTAGTTCTTGCCCCCTTCGCCTTGCAGCAGTTTCCGATCTTTCGCCGGCAGTTTGTCGTTCTCAAGGCCGCGCATCACCTCGACAAACGCATCGGCCGCCTCTTCTCGACGATCGGTCAGATAACTCAGTTGGCCGACGTGCAACGTCAGCATCAAATACTCGGCCGAGGTTTTGGACTTCTGCAGCTCGCGAGCGCGTTGATACAGCTTCAAGGCGCTGTTGAACTCGCCGGCGCGAACAAGACGCTCGGCGACGGGTTCGAGCCGTGGGTCGGAAGGGTCGAGTTCAAGCGCAAGGATGGTGTATCGAACGACGTCTTCGACGCGACCGAGTTCCTGCGCGACCTCGATGATCTGGTCGACGATCGCCCGCGATTGCGGCTCGAGGCGCAGCGAGCGTTGGTAAAGTTTGAGGGCCGCGGCGTAGTTGCCTCGCTGCTCTTCGGTGCGAGCGGCGGCGAACAACGACAGCGACTCGATGCGGTCGCGATCTTCGGCCGTCTTCTCCTTCTTCGGCACGAGCGGCTCGGGGCGATCGTCGAGTTCGGTCTGCGGGGGATCGGCAAACCATGCCGAGGCGGGAACTCCGCTCAAACTGCACAGCCATGCGCCTGCCACGATGGCCAAGATGATGCGTCGGTGTCGCACGTGGCAGGTCCTCTCGTTCATGGGGTGCGCGTCACCGCCCAACAGGGCGGCGGAAGTTCATTTTACTCGCAGGACCACAGGCTCGCCTACCTCTATGGCGACGTGTGCGAACCGCGGACCGTGACAAGTAAGGCGACAATCGCACGGCATTTAAGCGCGGCGGCGACTTGTGCTGCATGCCGATGCCACGGCGCAGCCGGTCGAGCAACTGCCGCATCCGCCGCCCTCGGCTTGTTCGGTGCCACAGCCAGGGCCGCAACCGTGCGTCAGCGTCTCGACGAACGATTCGTACTCGGCGCGGGCTTTGTACACCTCAGCCAACTCGCTGGTGACGGCTTCGATCTCGTCGCTCGTCGGTCCCAGGAAGTGAAACACCAACGTGCTACCGTCGAACAGATGCTCGACGTCCGTGAGCATCGCATCGAGTCCCAAATCGTCGAGCCGTTGCTGACAGGCGCGATGAGCGACGTCGCGCATCGCTTCGAGCCGCACCTCGAGCAAGTCATCTTCGACCGTCATGCCGCGGAGGATCGCGCCATCGGCAGCAGCCGACGAACTGGCGTTTTCGAAAGCCGACGATGGCGACGTCAGCACTTGGCCGACTTCCAAACCGCGCTGAGTGCGAAGGATGACGCGGGTTGCGCGCGGATAACACGTGGCGTCGGACGATGCGAATCGGCCGATTTGCCCGCTGATGCCGAAGCGAACCAAATGCGTTGCGGTCATGGGGTGCGTCTCACGAAGGGCATTTTGACACGGACGCCGCGGTATGCCAAGCGCAGCCGAAGGACGGTGGATCGCGAGGTCGCTATTCACAAAGGCCGGTTGTTCCGCGAAGAGGCAAGCGATGTCGATCGTGATTTGAAGGGGCACGATCAAAAGAAGAGTTTGTGATCGTGGTGATAGCAGAATTCGCCTTGCCGAGTCGATTTGAGCGGCCATACTGGAGCGGATTTCGCGACGCGCGGGGCCCACGAAGTCGGGCGGCAAGAACATGGGTCGACTGTAAACAGTAGTAGACTGCGAACGTCGGCCGACAATGGAGGAAGATTCGGAATGCTTGATGTCGAAACGCAAGTGACAACGACCACAAACCGCTGGATGGCGTTGGCCGAGCGCGTATTGAATGGTCATCGCCCAACGGTGGAAGAGGGTGTCTCGATCTTGCAGTCGCCGGATGAGGAACTGCTCGACCTGCTCGCCGCGGCGTATCGCATTCGCCGACGTGCGTTCGGCAACACGGTGCAGCTTTACTTTCTGATGAACGCCAAGAGCGGCCTGTGCCCGGAGGACTGCGGTTATTGCTCGCAGTCGAAAGTCTCCGACGCCGAAATCCCGCGCTACAACTTGCTCAATCGCGAGAAGATTCTCGCCGGCGCCGAAGCGGCCGCCGAGCGCGAAGCCAAGACCTACTGCATCGTCATCTCCGCGCGCGGCCCCAACGAACGCGAAATGAACGCGATCACGACGATCGTTCCGGAGATCAAGCAGAAATATGGTCTGCATGTCTGCGCGTGCCTGGGCCTGCTGACGCCTGAGCAAGCGCAACGTCTCAAGGCGTGCGGCGTCGATCGCGTGAACCACAATCTGAACACCAGCGAGGAGTTCTATCCCGACATTTGCACCACGCACACTTATGCCGACCGCGTGAACACGCTGCGCGCAGTGCGCGACGCGGGCATGGAGCTGTGCTCGGGCGGCATTATCGGCATGGGCGAGAGCGATGCCGACGTGGTGCGCATGGCGCTGTCACTGAATGAACTGGAAGTCGAATCGATCCCGGTCAACTTTCTGAACGCGATCGACGGCACGCCGCTGGCCCAGAGCGATCGGCTCAATCCTCGCTACTGCCTGAAAGCGCTGGCGATGTTCAGGTTCGTGAACCCCAGCCGCGAGCTACGCATCTCTGGCGGACGCGAGATCCATCTGCGCAGTCTGCAGCCGTTGGGTCTGTATGCAGCGAACTCGATCTTCGTCGGCGATTACCTCACGACGCGCGGGCAATTGCCGGAAGAGGACTACCGGATGATTGAAGACGCGGGATTTGTTGTCACGCGATAGTTACCGTGCACAGCCCGCGGCGACTCGCCGCCGGATGATAGCTAGATAGCTAGTTGTCGGAGAAGCGAATCTCGCGGCGCGCCAGGCGCTCTATTGCGATCGTGAGCGCCAATCGCACCCACACGCACGCGTGCCCATCGTCGTGCTGCACTTCGAAGTGACGGCTCGTGATCTGGCCGACAAGTTGCTCGCGACGACCCGTCATCGGGTTGCGCGCCGCACATCGCATCACATCGCCGACGCCGGGAACGGGGCGACCTTGCCAATCGGTGAACACTGCCTGACCGACCGTGTTCCCTTGACAATCGTGAAACTCGACGAACACTCCCGACGCCATCGACTCTTGCAACTTGGTCATCATGACCCTCGCTTTCAAAAACGAATTACTCCCTTGGTGCCTTCCCAAGCACGGGGGGAGCATAACGAAGTTTTCACCAACATGTAAAGCAAAATCTTCGTCGCGTGCAAGCAATGCACGTCGTCTCGAAGGCGCGATACAATGCAACGTTGAGTGACGGCTGCCTCTTGATTGCTTGCGAAGGACGAGCGCATGTCGAGTTTCAAAACGCTAGGTGATGTTCACGAGCGCGTTGAGACCGAGAGGCCGTTGCAGTTTCGTGTGCGCTCGGCGCTGGCTGCAATCGTCGCGCTGAGCGTGCTGTTTGCCGTGATGCAGGCCGTTGGCCCGATGTGGGCGGTCGTGATCGCGTGGTCGCTGCTGCTGATCGCTGCGCACGTGGTGGGCAATGCGTGGGGCGCGCACAGTAAGGACGCATATCGTCAATCTTCATTGCAACCCTTGGATTATGCGCACTCCGCCGATCAGCTTCGTGCGGTCATGCTTGCCGAGCAGCCCAAGCGGTTACTGAAAAACACGCGACCGAGTTGGCTGGTGATGGCGCTCACGCTTGTCGGCGCGGCCGTCGGTGGAACGCTGGGCACGACAATTCTGGCGGCGATGTACTTTGGCACGGTCGGCAACGAGGCCATCGCCTTGGGTGGCACGAGCGCTGCCATCATCGGCGGCTTCGTCGGCTTTCTGATCGCGACGTTCGCCACGATCATGGCCCGCGCGATGCACGAGGCCTCGAGCCCTTCGCGGTCCCGCTGACTGCATCGCTATCGCCGCTTGCGGTTTCGCGCGTTCGTGTTATCCGTGAATTCCGCAGACTCGCGCACTTCCCGACTTTTTTCTCCAAGCGGCAAAGTCGGCTAATCACTCCCCACCGGTCGGTCGATATTTACGGACGCCGTTAGATACTCTGAAGCCGTCCCTGTTGCAGGAAGCTGACCCATGAGGCGTTGGATGATCGGCGTGACCGTCGCGGCATTAGCTGCTGGACCGGTCATCGCACAGGATAACTACGGTGGATCTCAAGGCCGCTCGCCGACCATCGGCCAGCGCTTTGACAGTTTCCGACGCAACCTGCTCGGCTCGCCCGAGCCGGCGCCGACGCCCACGAACATTCGCGAGCCCGCGCCGCCTTTGACCCAGAGCAAGGCCGTGCAGACCACGCGGAGCGCCAAGCCCGCAACTACGCAGAGACAACCGTCGCCAAAGCAATCGTTCGATCCGTTCTCGTCGGACGTCGATCGCTCGGCGAATGTTCCGAAGAGCTCGCCGGCCGCTTCGCAACCAACTTCGCGACGCCAAGGACCATTCGGCGATGCTGATCTTGTTGAGCAAGATCTTCCGACCGAACGCCCGGTGACTTCGAGCACCGCCTCGAACACGGCGCGCTCGTCGAGCACGCCGTCGAAGTCGTCGCAAAAGAGCAGCGACGACAATGGATGGAAGA
This sequence comes from uncultured Planctomycetota bacterium, assembly GCA_963708675.1. GTDB lineage: Bacteria > Planctomycetota > Planctomycetia > Pirellulales > PNKZ01 > DATAXP01. The sequence continues at coordinate 5,764,188 of CAVPTO010000003.1, read as the reverse complement.
ACCTGATGAAGGAGCCAACCAGCACGCCGCGCATGGCGCGCGCCGAGAACTTCGGTGCGAGTAAATCTTCGTTGCCCGCCGACCTTGTCGCCAACGACGACGCGGCGCCGATTGCGAAGCCAACGAAGCGCACGACGCCCTCGAGCCGCACGACGCGCAGCGAAGTCTCCTCAAGCGACGTCCCCGCGGCGGAATCATCGCCGCGCAAGATGCCGCCGGCCGAACCATCTTCGCGAGAGATACCAACTTCTCGCGAGATTTCGTCGCGGGCACCGGTAATGGTCGAAGCCCCCGTCGCTACCGCCTCCAAGCCAATTGGCAAACTTCCCATCCGAAGCAGCCCGAACCTCAGTGTCGAAACGGTCGGTCCGCACCGCATCGTTGTCGGCCGCGAGTCGCAGTACACCATTCACCTTCGCAACTCGGGCGACATGCCTGCCAGCGATGTGACCGTTCACGTGGCCGCCCCGTCGTGGGCCGAGGTGGTGGAAGCCCGCGCTTCGAGTGGCACCGCTGCCACAGGCGACGACGGCACCTTCCATTGGAAGGTCAGCTCCGTCGGCGCACAAAGTCACAACGAGCTCGTGCTCAAGATCATTCCGCGCAAGAGCCAGGCATTCGACCTCGGCGTGCGGTGGACCTACGCAGCCCCCGCGACGCAAACGACGGTCGAGGTTGACGAGCCGAAGCTGCAGATGTCGATCGCAGGTCCGAGCGAGATGGTGTTCGGCCAACAGCAGGTCTACAAACTTACGATCTCGAACCCTGGCACCGGTGATGCCGACGACGTCGTCATTCACTTGTTGCCGATCACGACGGGCGAGAACACGACGGCAAGCCATCGTATCGGCAAGTTGAAAGCCGGCGCGAGCTTGTCGGTCGAAATCGAATTGACAGCGCGGCAAGCGGGTCGCTTGTCGATCCGCGCCGAGGCGACCGGCGAAGGCGATTTGCGAGCCGCGGCCAACACCGAAGTGCAGGTCCGCCGTGCGGCACTCGAAGTCGCAGCGAACACGCCGAAGACGCATTACGCCGGTCCGCCAATCACCTGCGAAGTTCACATCAAAAACTCGGGCGATTCGATCGCTCGCCAGGTTGCAGTAACGACCTTGCTTCCGTCGGGAGCCGAGTTCGTGTCGGCCAGTGATGGCGGCCACGTCGAAGGCAAGTCGGGCGACGTCGTCTGGACGATTCCGCAGTTGGCTCCGGGCGCCGAGACGGTTGTCTCGTGCAAGTACACAGTGAAGGCCTCGGGCAACAGCCGCATCGAAACGATGGTGACCGCCGACGGCGATCTGCGAGCCACGGGCTCGGCCAGTACGCACGTCTTGGCGATTGCTGATCTGGTGCTCGACCTCGTCGATTCGCCAGGGCCGGTGCCGGTAGGCGAGGAAACCGTGTACGTGATCAAGGTGCGTAACCGTGGAAGCAGCGCCGCCGATGATGTCGGCGTCGTAGCCTACTTCTCCGAAGGGATCGAGCCCACGGGCGTCGATGGCGGCGCCTACGAGCTTGGCCCGGGTACGGTAACGTTCAAGCCGTGCAAAGTCGCGGCCGGTGGTGAGACCGTCTACCGCGTTTCGGCCAAGGCCGCCACCGGTGGTCGCCACCAGATGCGTGTCGAGATGAGTTCTGAATCGCTCGGCACAAAGCTGTCGCAGGATCGCACCACTCTGTTCTACGGCCAAGAATAATCGCGAACACGTTGAGCCGGCGGACTCGTCCGCCGCGCTTCGCGGGCCGTAATCGAGCTCGCGGCGTGCGTGGCCAATGGATGTGGGCGGCGGTGCTGGCGCTAGCATCTAGCTTGCTCTCGGGTTTAGTTGACCGTGGCGACTTGCTATGATCGCCACCCCTCTGAAATCCGCCTTCTTGTCTCACCATCGATCATGCGTCCTCGCGGTCCCCGCTGTTTCACCGTCTGCAGTCTCGCGCTGTCGGCAGGAATGATCCTGTCGATTGGCTGCGGCACTACGCGCATCTCCGACACGATGCGGACCGGCACCGAGCAGTTGCTGCTGTCGAACGCCGTCGATCGCGCGATCAACGAGATGAACCTGTCGGTGCTCAACGGCAAGGACGTTTACCTCGACACGCAGTACCTGCGTGGTGTCGTCGACGAAGGTTACATCGTCAGCTCGCTACGTCAGCATCTGTTGGCGAGCGGCTGCGTCATGAAGAGAACGCGCGAGGAAGCCACGTACGTTGTCGAGGCGCGTGCTGGCGCGGTCGGCACCGATCGTCACGATGTGCTTCTCGGCGTCCCGGCCGTCAGCTTGCCTTCGACGGGAATGCCCGGCGTCCCTTCGCAAATCCCTGAGATTCCCTTCGCCAAAAGCACGCAGCAGAAGGGGGTCGCGAAGTTGGCCGTCTTCGTCTACGACCAGGTCACCGGCACACCGACGTGGCAATCGGGTTCGATCACGGTCGCGGCGAGTTCGCGCGACACATGGCTACTGGGCACAGGGCCGTTCGAACGCGGCACGATCTATCAAGGAACAGGTTTCGCTGGGAGTCGGCTTCTGTTGCCGTTCAGCCGCGATCGCGCTCCGAAACCGAAACACATTCCCGACATTCCAGTCACAGCCCAGGCGACGTTCAATACGTCGACACAGTTCGCCCAGCGGAAAAGCTTGCCATTGCCGAAAAGCAGCGACACCGCAGAATCGGGCAAGGTTCCGTCTACCGGCGAGGCGCTGTTCACGCCCATGGGCCAACCCAACAACTCGGCCGTCGTGCAAGCGAGCGGCACCTCGATCGCGACCTCCAGCGGCTCGTTTATGCCATCAGGCAGCGGCACTCCAAACGGCGCTGCATCGCAGCCAACACCTCAATCGCCGGGAACCGCAAACTCTTCTGGCGGCAATGGCGCCGGCGTACTCATCATGGGCGCCGCGCCCTGGATTCACGAAAACACGCCGCTCACTCTGCCTGGTTACAAACGTTACGCGCGTTCCATCTGCGTGTGCGTCGCGCTCGCTTGCCTCTTCGCGGATCGCAAGCACGTCGGCTAAACGTCCGCCTTGCGGCGCGCGACGTGTCGTTCCTCGACAGGTTCGAACACCAACGGCTGATCGCTGTCGGGATCGGCGATTCGGATCGCCGTGCGACCGTCGAGCAAGTCGTCGAGCACCTTGCCGACAACCTCAGCCCGCCATCCGCATGCCAGGGATGGCGGCGGTTCGTTCTTTCGCGACGCATTCGACGTGTGATACGCGATCAAATCGCGAACGTCGCTGGCCGTTCCGACGAGACTCGCGGCAACATGCGCGTCGCGGCAGATGCTGCTCAGTGCCGACGACAGAAATTGGCCAAGCATCGTCAGCTGCGGACTCGAATCGTTACGAATCACCTCGGGCAATTCCTTGTCGGATAGCGCGATCGCCTTAGCTGCCATTCGAGCGAGATCTGGAATCATGCGGCGATAGTCGCCACGCTCCATGCCGCGTACCGCGCCGATTTGCTTCGGGTCGTCAGAGCGTCGCTTGGCAAGCTCGACGATCAGATCATCTCGCAGCACTTGCTTGACGGGCTGATTGCGTCGCTCGGCTTCGCCTTCGCGCCACGCCCACACCTCGCGAACAATGGCTAGACTCCGCGCCGACAATCCGGAACTGCCCGTCACACGTCGCCATCGCTCTTGCCCGCGCGAGGCATTCACGTCGGACAACCAGGTGGCCATTTCTTCGTCGAGCCACGCCTCGCGTCCGAGCTTCGCGATCTTTTCGCCCAACGCTTGTCGCAGGCGTTCGAGATACCGCACGTCGTCCAGCGCGTATTCCAGTTGCTGCTGCGACAGCGGGCGACGCCGCCAGTCGGTGCGCGTCTCGCCTTTCGATGGACGTTCGCCGAGCAATCGAGCCAGGAGCGCCGCGTAACCCGCCGGGTATTCGAGGCCGACAAGGCCGGCAGCAAGCTGGACGTCGAACAGTTCGTACGGAGGTTGCCCGGCCGCGTCGAGACAGTAAATCAGTTCTTGCCGCCCGGCATGCACGATCGTCTCGTGCCCCGGCGCCGCAAGGGCTTTCCAAAATGGCACCAGGTCTTCGATCGGCTGCGGATCGATGAGCGCCAACTCGTCGCCCACGGCCACTTGGATCAGGCACAGTTCGGGCCGATACGTGTGCTCGGACACGAACTCCGTGTCGAAGCAGATCGTGGGCGCGGTGGCCAGGCGCTCGCAGAACGCGGCGAGCTGTGCGTCGGAGGTGATGAACTCATAGGACATTGTCGATTGCCGCGATCTTAATACACGCCCGACAAGTTGACTACGCCCGCTTCTCACAACGCCCGCCAGTTTCTGCTACGATCGACCCCATGCCCGAGATTTGGCTCCGACGTAACCTGCGACCGACCGCGCCGCTATTGGCGGGCGAGCTAAGTTTCGCCGTTATCGCGACGTTGCAGGCCTTTCAACACGGCTGGACATGGTTCCCGACGTCATGTGTCGTGGTCTTTTGGCTGTGCTTCTTAGTTCATGCCGTGCTCTTCGGGCGCTTCGCAGCCTTGTTGGCGTATGACAATGGACAGTTGCTTATCATGCGCGGTAATGAAGGGCTGTCTCGCATCCCCATCGAACTCGTCGAGGGATTTCTGCTGGGGCAGGGGCCAAGCTATCTGCCGGGCAAGTGGGCCGCCAAGTTCGAGGTGGCGACGCTCGTGGTTCGGTTGGCTGAACGAGCGAAGGAGTGGGAATATATGCCGATGACGCCGCGCTATGGCAACTGGTGTCATCATTACATTACATTTCGAGGCACTTACTGCCAGCGACTCTCACTCGACCTCGTCAACCGGCTCAACGCGCGACTGTATGAAGTGCAGCAAGCGGCTCATGCCAACGAGAAGGCGATGGCATGACGCGACTGCTGGTCAGCGTCCGCAACCGTCACGAGGCACGCGACGCGATCGCCGGGGGCGCCGATGTTATCGACGTGAAGGAGCCGACACGGGGGTCGCTCGGCGCCGCCGACTCGACGACGATCTCGCAGGTACTGGACGAGGTTCATAAGCGACTGCCGACGAGTGCGGCCCTGGGCGAATTGGTCGACTCGGATCTTCAAGTGTTGGCGTCGCTGCCGCCTCAACTGACGATGGCGAAGTTCGGCCTGTCTCGATGCGCCGACGATGCACGCTGGATCACTCGATGGCGTGAAGCTCTCGAACGCCTGCCACCCAGCATCGAGCCGGTCGCCGTCGTCTATGCCGACCATGAGGTTGCCGAGTCACCCGAGCCGACGGCGGTGCTTGATGCGGCGGTTTCGCTCGGCTGCACGACGCTGTTGATCGACACGTTCGACAAACGACGAGGTGATTTACTCGCACACTTCCCAATGGCGCGACTTCGCACCTTCGTCGAATCGGTGCATCACGCGGGATTAGACGTCGCGCTGGCTGGCTCGCTGCGGCACGAAAGCGTCGCCGAAGTGTTGGAACTTGAGCCTGAGTTTATCGCCGTGCGCGGCGCGGTGTGCGAAGGCTCACGCACTTCCGCCATATCGCAAGATCGCGTTCGCGAAATCGCTTCACAATTGCGAGATCACCCTTCGCAGAACGCCGGCAGAAGTTCGGCCGTGCGCGTACGGCAGTGACCCAAAAGATCGCGGTAGTCGCCACTGTCGTTGGGCATACCGACGAGCTTCACGTCGTAGTATCCGGTGTAGCCGCCTTGTTCGAGCGCGGTGACGATCTCCTTCAGCGGCACGAGACCTTCGCCGAGGCGCGAACGATGAACCTCGCCACTGGTGGGTGGATGACCGTCGCCGAGGTGCACGATGGCCACGCGGCGGGCAATCTCAGCCAATCGCTCGGGAACCTCGGGGTCCCAACCCATGTGGTACGTGTCGAACGCCAAGCGCAACCGCGGATGTTCGTACTCGTCGAGCAACTCCATCGCTTCCTTGAGGGATGTCAGGAACGCCAACTCTGTTGCCATCTCGACATGCACTGGCTTGATGGCGAGCGTCACTTCCTGCTCCTCCGCCGCGGGAAGCATGCGCTCCAGCGCGTGACGAAACAGCCGGCGAGCGTGGTTATGCGTGTGTCCTGCTCTCGAGCCGGTGTAAACCACGAGACAGTCGGCACGTAGCTCAGCCGTCAAACGAATCGCTTCGATCGCGTCGGTCACACTGTCGTTGGGCGATCGCCCACAACTTCCTGTGAACCCGCCCGCCCAACAAACATTCGACACGGCCAATCCGCTGGAGGCCAAAAGGTCGAGCCCGCGACGGTCGCCGAAGTCGGCAAGCTTTTGTCGCCAAAGGCCGATGGCCCGGAAGCCCATGGCTGCTAGCTGCGTGACATCTTCGTCGAAAGTCCAGCGATAGGTGGTCGTCTCATTGATGGACAATCGCGGCATCGATCTGCCTCCTTCGATCTCACTGGGCCGCAACCAAGCGATCTCGTTCCATCGACTGTCGAATGCGTGCTTTCGAAGTGACGGCCCCGGGAAAGCATGGCGAAGCTACGGAGTATCGGAAAACGGTTCCGTGATGGCAAGCACTTGACGGAAGAGGCGCGGCATCATCGTCGCGCGAAACCGCAAGCTGTGGGTTCGGGTCGCGCATCCGCTTGCGGTTTCGCGCTTGATTGCATGAGTGCGCGAAGTGATCTTGCCCGCTCTTGCCGAGATCGGCATACTACCGCCCCCTTCCCAGATTGCGGCGAACCGTCCCTCCGCTCGCTGCACACTCCTCGTGTCCGGACGCTCCTGTCATGCGAACCCTCGTGTGGTCGCTGTTGCTGTGTAGCCTCGCGGGTTGCCGCTCGCTGCATCCGCCGGCGCCGGTAGTCTACGAGAATCCGATTCGTGTACAGGCGCCGAATGCCGACTTCTTGTGGGATCGTGTGGTCGACATCGTCGACGATTACTTCGAGATCGAGCACGAGCAAAGGCCGAAGCTGTTGGGAACCGTCGTGACGGCAGGGCGCATCGATACGTTCCCGCAAGGTGGTTCGACATTGCTCGAGCCGTGGCGAGGCGACTCGGTCGGCGAATACGAGCGCTTGGAGAGCACGCTGCAATCGATCCGCCGCCGCGCGATTGTCATCGTCGTGCCTTCGGAAGAGGGCTATCTCATCGACGTTGCGGTTTTCAAGGAACTAGAAGACGTGTCGCGACCCGATCAGTCGCCCACGGCCGCTGCGAACTTCCGCGTCGACGACTCGCTCAGCCGTCTGTATGCCGACCCGATCGCCGACATCAGCGCGCCGACCAACGGTTGGATCTCGCAAGGCCGCGACTGTTTGCTCGAGCAGAAGATCATCTGCAAGATCATCACGGCGTTGAATCCCGAGCATCGATAACGACAGCGAGCGGCGGCGTTAGACGTTCACGCCACTCGGACTCGTCACGACGGCGGGCATCACAGGAGCTGGAACGGGCGCTGCGACCGGCAGCTTGAGCGTGATCGCGGTGCCGACACCGACACTGCTCTCGACGCGAATCTTGCCGTGATGGGCCTCGATAATGTCGCGGCAGGCCGATAGGCCTAACCCCGTGCCGCCTTTGCCCGAGGCGTCGGGACCGCTCTTCGTCGTGAAGTACGGATCGAAGATGCGTCGCAGATTCTCCGGCGCAATGCCTGCGCCCGAGTCGCGGATCATCAGGTCGACGGTCTGCGTCGTCGCGTCGAACGTCAACTGCACGAGGATGCGACCACCGTTGGGCATCGCTTGTCGTGCGTTGACCAGTAGGTTCATCATCACTTGCTGAATCTCGGTGCGATTCACGCGGGCTTCGGGCACCGGCAGCAGTTTCGTCTCGATCTTAACGCGATACTTCGACATCTCGCGCTCGAGCAACACGAGCGTGTCGTCGATGAGCCGGTGCATGTCGGTCGGCTCCATCGCTTGCGTCCCTTTGCGGGCGTAGCCGAGCACGCCACTGGTGATCTTCGCAGCCCGCTGACTCGCAGCCAAAATCTTGTCGAAGGCTTTGTCGCGCGTCGCAGCGTCCTGATGACGCATGCCCATCTTGGCGTAGTTGATAATCGTCATCAGCACGTTGTTGAACTCATGCGTCGTCGTGCTGACGAGTTCACCGAGGATCGCCATCTTCTGCGACTCGGCAAGTCGCTGCTTGAGCATCGCTAGCTCGTCGGCATGGCCGTTCGAAGCGTGAGCAATCGAGGCGTTTTGAGCCGTTGCATGAAGGTTCGATTCCGATCCGTCGCGCGACATTTTGACTCACTTAACGTGCAATGGGCCTAAACGGATGCCGATAAGACAAGAACCGCCAGCCTGGTGAGGCTGATGCAGAGTCCGAAGAAGCGGCATTCTGCGAGGCTTAAGTCGAGCGGTGTCGGAGAGTTAACACCTGCGTTAGTTATCGTCGGATTGGGGTTCGGAACTGTAACGCATCGCGATACAATCCGCCCCCCGCACGATCCCGTATTCCGGCTAGTTTGGAGAAGGTGAATGCATACCGTTGAATTGCTCGATCATGCCGTGGATGCGGCCCGTCGTTTGGGATTTCGAGTTCGCGAGGATTGGCTCGGCGGCAGCTTCGGCGTGTGCGAACTGCGCGCGCCCGCTGGATTTTTCTCGACGTGTCGCTGAGCCCGCTCGATCAGTTGCAGGCCGTCATCGACGCCATCCGCGACGAACCGGGCCTGAATCGGATGACACTGGTGCCGCAGTTGGCCCGCATGCTCGACATGCGCCTGACGGCGTAAAGCGCGCCTGGTTAGCCGCGACGCGCCTGCGGAGCGCGCCTCGTCGTTCACCGTGAGCGCTCCGCTGGCGCGTCGCGGCTAACCTTTAGACGCGTCGCGATACAGCCCGGCGGTCGCGATGTATTGCTCGACCGCGCGTGGCGTGCGATAGCGAATGCTGCGGCCGTCGGCGACGCGATGTCGCAAGTCGCTGCTGCTCAGTTCGATGCGCGGCATCTCGATTTGCTGCCGACGAATCGCATCACTGCGCTGGCGACCGACGAGCGTTTCGAGAGCAGCATAGTCCGGCTCGTGCGATTCAGCGCGGCGCACGACAAGCGGCGTCGCTAATTTGCAAATCTGCTTCGGCTCGCGCCACGTCGGCAAGTCTTCGAGCGAGTCGCCGCCCAATAGAAAGAACAGCTCCGCGTCAGGTCGCTCGGCATGAATGGCAGCGAGCGTGTCGACGGTGTAGCTCACGCCGCCACGGTCGATTTCGATGCGACTGACGCGGAAGGCTTCGTGACCGCCGATCGCCAGATGCAGCATCTCGATTCGCTTGTCAGACGGTGCCGGCGTGCGGTCGACTTTGTGCGGCGCCGTCGCTGCGGGGACGAACCACACTTCATCTAAGCACGCCTGCTCGCGACAGCACTCAGCCAACAGAAGATGGCCGTAGTGCACGGGATCGAACGTTCCACCGAAGATGCCGAGACGCATGCGGGGCGGGAGTCAGGGGTCGGGAGACAGGATTCAGGCAAAGAGATCACATTCAATGCGGTGAACGCGATTTGTTATACTGCACATCTGTACCGCCTGCATTCGCCCTGGCTCCCGAATCCTGAATCCCGACTCTTTCTCCTGTGTCCCATCAGCAGCAACTTTTTGAACGCGAAGTGGCGCCGTGGGAGGCCGATGCCGAGTCGGAGCAACTCGTCGCAACGGTGGTGTTGCCGACCGGCCCGGCACAGGAATACGACTACGCGGTTCCCGAGACGTTGCAAGGCGAGGTCGAACCGGGGCGGCGGCTGCGGGTGCCGTTCGGACACGGCAATCGGGCGGTCGTGGCCTATTGCGTGCGGGTCGAGTACAAGGCGGCGGGCCGGCGGCGACTGAAGCCGGTGCGCGATGTCGTCGACGCTCGCAGTCTGTTAAGCGGGTCGATGCTGCGACTCACGCGATGGATTGCCGAGCATTACCTGTGCGATTGGGGACAAGTTCTCGAAGCCGTTCTGCCAGCCGGCGTAAGACAACAGGCGGGTACACGACTCGTCACGCTGCTCTCATTCGACCCCGAAGCGGCAAAGAGCGTCGCCGCGCAGAAGCTGCCGGCCAAACAGCGTGCGGTGCTCGATGCACTGGCTGCAAGCAAGTCGCCGATGTCGCCGAACGACTTGGCGGAGCGCGTCGGTTGCACGATGGCGCCGATTACGGCATTGCGTCGCAAGGGTCTTATCCGCAGCGAAACTCAACGCGTCTCGCAGCGCGGTCCGGATAGCATCGCGACGGCGCAAGAAGACGATCACTCGCTGAATCCCGACCAACAGCTTGCGCTCGACACCATTCTGAAGGCGCTCGAAGCTCGCACGCACGAGACGATTCTGCTGCACGGCATTACGGGGAGCGGCAAGACCGAGGTGTACATCCGCGCCATTCAGGAAGTGGTGCGCTACGGTCGACAGGCGATCGTATTGGTCCCCGAGATCAGCCTCACACCGCAAACGTGTCAGCGATTTCGTGCCCGCTTCGGCGAAGTCGCCGTGTTGCACAGCCATCTCAGCGACGCCGATCGTCACTGGCATTGGCAGCGCATTGCGGCCGGTGAAGTGCAAGTCGTCGTCGGCGCACGCAGCGCCGTGTTCGCGCCGGTGCCGAACCTGGGGCTCATCGTTCTCGATGAAGAGCACGAGTCGAGCTTCAAACAAGAAACGGCGCCGCGATACCACGCTCGCGATGTCGCCCTGTGGCGAGCGGCTGATGAAGGCGTGCCGCTGGTGCTCGGCTCAGCGACACCGGCGCTCGAAACGTATGAGCGGGCTCGCAATGGCGCGTTTCGCCTCGTCGAAATGCCACGACGCGTGTTCGATCGCCCTTTGCCTGATGTTGTCACCGTCGACCTGCGACACGACTCGCAATCGACCCGCGGTGCGATTAGCCGGCAGTTGCACCAGGCGATGCAAGCGGCACTCGAGGACGGCGGCCAGGTAATCTTGCTGCTGAACCGCCGCGGATACTCCACACACATTCAATGTCATGCGTGCGGCGAGGTCGTGCGATGCCCGAATTGCGACATCGCGATGACGCACCATCGCCACTTGAACACGATCCTCTGCCACTACTGCGACTTCCAAACCGCTCCGCCGCGGCAATGCCCCGCGTGCGGCAAGCCGGGCATTCATTACGGCGGGTTCGGCACGCAGAAACTCGAGCTCGAGGTCCACAGCCGCTTTCCGAACTACAAGTGCCTTCGCATGGACACCGACACCATGCAAGGCCCCGGCAGTCACGAACGTGCGCTTGCCGCGTTCCGATCGGGCGAAGTGCAGATCCTGTTGGGGACGCAGATGATCGCCAAGGGGCTCGACTTTCCCGACGTGACCGTCGTCGGCGTCGTCAATGCCGACACCGCGCTGCACCTGCCGGATTTCCGCGCCTCGGAACGCACGTTTCAGTTGTTGGTGCAAGTCGCGGGGCGCACGGGACGCGGACATCGCGGCGGCCGCGTGCTCGTTCAAACGTTCAACCCCGACCACGTGGCGATTAAGGCGGCGGCGCGACACGATTATCGCGCGTTCGCCGAACTGGAGCTTCCCGTGCGACGTGCATTGTCATATCCGCCATATGCGAGCATGGCGCGACTCGTCGTGCGAGGCCCCGTCGAAACCGTCGTCAGTGGCTTCGCCGATCACATCGGCGAGCGACTCAACGCCGAGTTGGCCGCGCGGCAAGTAACGGCACGCGTGCTCGGCCCCGCGCCTGCGCCGATTGCCAAGCTGCGTGGATTGCTACGCTTCCAACTCCAGGTGCAGGCCGTTGAGGCCGAGGCGATGCGTGCCGCCATTGCCGCCGCGACCGCCGACCTCAAACCTCCCGAAAACGTGCAGTGGATCGTCGATATCGACCCCCTCGATATGCTGTGATGGCGTATGCTGCGATGGCATGCGACGTTAAGTCGCCTAGTTGCCAGCAACGGCGATCCGTATAATCCCGGCCTGATCCTGCGCTTTTCTGCCCGACGTCGTTCACCAGCGCAGCGGCCTGATAAGATAACGGCATGTCGTATCGCTCGTTCAAACGCTTGCTCGGCGAGTCGAACCTCGAGCGCAAGTGCCTGATCCTCTTCGGCGTCTGCCAACTGCTGCTGATTGCTGGCAGCTTTTGGTGGGTCGGCACGCGCACCGACTGGCTCGTCACGCGCAAGAACCAGACGCGAGGCCAGGATCTCGTCGACAAGATTCTGCTGCAGACGCACGGCACGGTGCTTTCGAGTCCGCAATTTGCCGGCGCGCTGAACGGTTTGCTCTCCGACCTTCAAAGTCGCGACTACAACGGCAGCTTCATTCGTCCCGGCAGTCAGGTCCCCAGCAAGCAGCCGCTCGACGAATGGGAACGCAAGCTCGTGGCGAAGTACGTGCAGATCGGCAAAGTGCCGGTGAACATGCGCGAGGAAGGGGTCGTCGGCGACGAGCGCCTCGTCAACGGCGGCAACGATTACCAGTATTACCAGGCCGTCTTCGCCAACAACTCGGCCTGCGTCAACTGCCACAACACGCGCAGCGGATGGCCCACCCTCGCCGAAGGCGATCTGATGGCCGTGGCCCGGGTGCGAATCTCCAACGGCCCGACCAATCTCGAACTCGCCATCAACCGCGGCATTCTCATCGCGACGGCCATCATCACGGTCGGCCTCGCCATGGTCGCCAGTTACCTCATCGTCCGCTACGTGATCGTCAAGCCGTTGCGCCACTTGCGCGACGTCAGCGACGCGGTGAGCAAAGGCCAGATCGATCAGCGTTCCGAGATTCACACCGGCGACGAGTTCGAAGAATTGAGTGTCGCGTTCAACCGCATGTTGCGCCATCTCATCGACGCGCAGCAAGAACTGCAGAACGTCAATGGCGAACTCGACGGCAAAGTCGACCAGCTCGCGCAGCTCAACATGCAGTTGTTCGAAATGAACCGTCTGAAGAGCGACTTCCTTGCGACGATGAGCCACGAACTCCGAACGCCATTGAACAGCATCATCGGATTCAGCGACGTGCTGAGCTCGATTAAGTCGCTCGACGACAAACAGAAACGCTACGTGCAGAACATCCAGAAGTCTGGGCGCGTGCTGTTGGACATGATCAACGACATTCTCGATCTGGCGAAGATCGAGAGCGGCAAGATGGAGATTCGCCTCAGCGAGTTCCGCATCGAGCAAGTGATGGCCGCTCAGTGTGACATGGCCCGTCCGCTGACCGAGAAGAAGAACATCGACCTGGATATCGACATCGAACCCGATCTGCCCGAACTGCGACAAGACCAAGGGAAGGTCCAGCAGATCCTCAACAATCTGTTGTCGAACGCCATTAAGTTCACGCCCGAAGGGGGCCGCATCGTCGTCGCTGCCCGCCGCGGAGCCAACGGCGACCTGAACCTTGTCGTTTCGGACACGGGCGTAGGCATCGCCGAAGAAGACCAGACGCAAATCTTCGAGAAGTTCCGCCAAGGCGCGAGCGCCCTTCAAGGCGGCGACGCCATGACGCGCGAGCACTCTGGCACCGGCCTGGGCCTTTCGATCGTTAAGGAACTCTGCAAACTTCTTGGCGGCGAAATCTCTCTCGAAAGCGAACTCGGTAAGGGAAGCACTTTTAGCGTGCGGCTGGCATGGAACGCACCGATGCCCGCGCGTGTCGAAACTTCGCTGAGCGAGGGAATCGACGCGTTGACGCGATCGGCACGCGTCGATTATGAAAGGCCGGTCCCCGCCGGACCTCCGGCAGTTTGAACCTTTCCTTCGGCGCCATCCATGTCTGACGATGTATTCGTACCCGAGGTGCAACTCTTCACCGATGGCGGATGCAGCGGTAATCCAGGACCCGGCGGCTGGGCGTTCATTCTCCGTCATCTTGCCAGCGGCACAGAAAAGGAATGCTCGGGCGGAGTGCCTTTGACGACGAACAATCAGATGGAGCTGACGGCGGTCGTTAAGGGGCTCGAAGCGCTGACGCGGCCCACGCGTGTCGAGTTGCTGACCGACAGCGAGTACGTCGGCAAGGGACTCACGTCGTGGATGACGAAGTGGAAAGCCAACGGTTGGCAACGCAAGGAAGGCAAAAAACTTGTCGAGCTCAAGAATGTCGAGCTTTGGCAAAAGCTCGACGCTCTGATTAGCAAGCACTCGGTTAAGTACGAGCCCGTGCTTGGCCACAGCGGTCACATCGAGAACGACCGTTGCGACAAGCTCGCCGTCGCCGCGTATCAGAAGTATCTGGGACGCTAGACTCGCGACGCCTCAAATCTTCCACGCTTTTCCGAGCCGCAAAAGCCACCGCCGCCGTCAAGCCATTCGCGCCGCGATACAATGTCTGCAATGAGCGCGGACCAACAATCTTCTACGACCCGAACGCCTGCCGAACTGCTGACGACGCAGGTGCAGTATCTCAAGGGCGTCGGACCGCAACGGGCGGAAGGGCTGCAACGGCTAGGTCTGCACACTGCCCGCGACCTGCTGTTCGATTTTCCGCGTGATTATCAGGATCTCACGCACCTCGATACGGTCGACGACCTCGAAGAGGACAAACTGGTGCGACTGCGCGGCACGGTGCTTGATATCGAGTCGCGCATGACGGGAGGCGGCCGATCGATGCTTGGCGTGCTGGTACGAGTCGGCTCGGGCAACGTTCGCGCAATGTGGTTCAACCAGCCGTACATGCGCGACCGGTTCAAGCCGCACGAGCAAGTCCTGCTCGAAGGCAAGGCGAAGTTCAAAGGCGGTATTTGGCAGTTGGTGCATCCGATTGCGAAGGCTGTCGAAACCGAATCCGACGAACCCTTGTCGTCGCTGCTTCCCGTGTACGGCCTGACCGAAGGTGTCACGCAATCACTGCTACGCCGCGCGGTTCGATCGGCGCTCGACACATGTATCGATGTTCTCGACGAGGTGTTCCCGAACGAGTACCTGACGGAGCACAATCTTTTGCCGCTTCGCACGGCACTTCCGATATTGCACTTTCCAACGACGCGTGACGATCTCGAGCGCGCTCGTCGACGGTTCGTATACCAGGAACTACTCGTGCTTCAGTTGGCGCTGGCCATCAAGAGATCGCAACAGCACGACCAGGCGAAGGCCATACCACTCGAAGCGACGGCGAAGATTGACGCTCGCATACGCCGCCTGTTCCATTTCGAGCTGACCGCGGGACAGAACGCTGCCATTCGCGACATCTGCGTCGACATGGAGAAACCGCATCCGATGAACCGCCTGTTGCACGGCGATGTCGGCAGTGGCAAAACGATCGTCGCAGTGTACGCCGTGCTTCTTGCCGTCGCGCATGGCCAGCAAGCGGCGATCATGGCGCCGACGGAAATCCTCGCGCGGCAGCACGCCGACACGCTCGGCCGACTGCTTTCGAGCAGCA
Organism: uncultured Planctomycetota bacterium; assembly: GCA_963708675.1. Taxonomy (GTDB): domain Bacteria; phylum Planctomycetota; class Planctomycetia; order Pirellulales; family PNKZ01; genus DATAXP01. The sequence continues at coordinate 5,748,914 of CAVPTO010000003.1, read as the reverse complement.
AGGTGCGATGGGCGTTGCTGACCTCGGGCATCGGGGCAAAGCAGCGGCAGGAGATTCTCGCGAAGTTGGCGGCCAGGGAGCTCGATGTCATCATCGGCACGCAGGCGCTGCTCGACGAAGGTGTGGCGTTTCCCAAGCTAGCCCTCGTCGTGATCGACGAACAGCATAAGTTCGGCGTCCGGCAACGCGGCATGTTGCGCCAGGCGGGTGGCGATCCGCACTACCTTGTCATGACGGCCACGCCGATCCCACGCTCGGTGGCCATGACACAGTTCGGCGATCTCGACGTGACCACCATCGCCGACGCTCCGCCTGGCCGGCAACCCGTTCACACTTATCTCGCGCAGCCAGAGCAGCGTGAAGCCTGGTGGGAGTTCTTCCGCAAAAAGCTGTCGGCCGGCTGCCAGGGTTACGTGATCGCGCCTCGCGTCGAAGAAGAAAGCCGCGACGATACTTCGACAAACGGCGAACCTTCGCCCGACGACCGTGCGCCACTCGCCAGTGTTGAGCAGCAGTTCGAATCGCTCACGCACGGGCCGCTCGAAGCGTTCCGCGTCGGTCTGGTGCATGGCCGCATGAACCCTCGCGAGAAGCAAGCAGCAATGGACGCCTTTCGCAGCGGTCAAACGCAGGTGCTCGTCGCGACGACGGTCGTCGAAGTCGGCGTCGACGTGCCGAACGCCACGCTCATGACCATCGAAGACGCGCACCATTTCGGCCTGTCGCAGTTGCACCAATTGCGCGGCCGCGTGAGCCGAGGCCCGCACCCAGGCTATTGTTGCGTCTTCGCTTCACAGCTGACGAAGCAGTCGCAGCAGCGTCTGGCCGCGTTCGTCAACACCAGCGACGGCTTCGCGCTGGCAGAGATTGACTTCGCACTGCGCGGCCCCGGCGACCTTTTCGGGACGCAGCAGCACGGGCTTCCACCGCTGCGGATCGCCGATTTGACACGCGACGCCGAGGTTCTTGCCGAAGCTCGCCGCGACGCGCGTCAGATCATCGCCGATGATCCAAACCTTCAACAGCCAGCCTTCACCGCGCTGCGAAAGATGGTGATTTCTCGCTACGGCGGCGTGTTGGAATTAGGCGACGTCGGCTAAGCGATTGCGATCCGTCCTTCTACGAAACGGCAGCGGGCCCGGACCCGTGCTAAGTTTGCTTTATCGCCACTTGATTGACACTTCAAAGCACCACCCTTCGCGTGGAGTCGAGCATGTCCGTTCTTATTGCCGCCGTTCCTGCCAAGTTGTTGCCCGCATTCTGGGTTTTCATGATCATTGTCGCCGCACTCGGATTGCTGGCCGTCTGCAGCCCGACGCGGTTCACGTCGCTGGCGCTTCGCGGTGGACGCTGGATTGACTCGTCGAAGTTTCTGTCGAAGTTCGATCAACGCTTCGACCTCGACGAGCATGTGCTGCCGCATGCACGCTGGCTGGGTGTCGCGGTGATCGCTGCGGTGGTGCTTCTCATGTGGGTGACGTTGCACGGCTAGGTGCGGCAGTCGATGAAGATCGAGTGGGCCTCATCGCGACGCTTCCCGTAATTGCGGCACAACGCTACGCTGACCTTTGGGGCACGTGACGTCAGCAATCGGGAGCAGTCCGCCGTGAACACCATCTCCGAAGCACTCGCCAAGCCCATCGCGGGCTCGGCAGGCTATCTGCTTTTCATGACCGAGGACCTCAAGGGGGACGACTATCTGCACCGCCCTTGCGACAAGGCGAACTGCGCCGCGTGGACGCTCGGTCACCTTATTCTCAGTTGTCGCTCGATGATGACGCGTCTCGGCGCCACCGATCTTCCCGAGTTGCCCGAAGGCTTCGAGAAGGCCTACGCCCGTGACGAAACGGCGCCGGCGGCCAACGAGTATCCCTATATCGATCGGCTCATGCCGCTATTTAAGCAGTATCACGATCGATTGGCCGAGTTCGTGAGCGGTCTGTCGCCGACGCAGATCAACCAAAAGCTCGACAAACCTCACCCGCGCTTCAGCACGCTGGGCGAGCTTGCCGCCTTCGCCCCCGTTCACATCGCCATGCACGCTGGGCAGATCAGCACCATTCGCCGCAGCCTCGGCCGCCCACCGCTGGTGTGAAGCGGCCCAAAGGTTTGCAACGCACAACGCACCAGGGCACACTGGAGGAATCTCCGGAGCCGATCACATGTCCACGACAAGCTCGTCAACAACTCACGGCGCGTCCTTTCTGTCACCGCCACCGGCCATTCCACCGCTGGAGCCCGGCGACCACCTTTCTCGTGACGAATTCGAACGTCGCTGGGACGCGATGCCGGATCTCAAGCACGCCGAACTCCTGGATGGGGTGGTTTACATGAATGCTGCCTTGTCGGTGCGTCACGGAATGCCGCATGCCAATTTGTCGACGTGGGCGAACATTTACTCAGCAAATACTAAAGGCATTGAATGTTTTCTTGAGCCCTCAGTTCGCTTCGATGAGCGCAGCATGCCACAGCCCGACGTCGTGCTCATGAGAAAGCCCGAACACGGCGGTCAGGCGCAGATCATCGACGATTACATCACCGTGCGCCGGAACTCGTCGCAGAGATTTCCACAACCACCGCCAGCAAGGACCTTCATCTCAAGCTCGACGTCTATCGTCGCTTCGGCGTTCGCGAGTACATCGTTTGGCGAACGTATGACCAGGCGATCGACTGGTTCGTGTTGCGCGGCGAGCAGTACGAGCGATTGCAGCCGACCACGATCGGTCGTCTCGAAAGCACCGTGTATCCCGGCCTGTGGCTGAATGTCGCCGCGCTGCTTCAAGGCGAAATGCTGATCGTGCTCAACGATTTGCAGCAAGGCCTCGCCACGCCCGAACATGCCGCCTTCGTCAAGGCATTGGCCTCAGCCGCCAAACCGGCGAGCTGAAAGCGCCCCGGAGTTATTGCGCACCCTATGGAACGGGGTCAACGCGCAATCACGATTCACTGCGCAGCGACGTCAACGCGTCTTCCGCGCCACGAATGCTTCGTTTCGCGATTGACTTTCTTGCGCGAAAACATCTTTGCTACCGCGTCGCGATCGCTTCGCCGACTTGCCAGCCGCTGTCGCTGCGGTTGATGCGACGATAGAGCGTGTCGCGCTCGATGGGCTCGCGGCCGGTTTCGGTAATCAAGCGGCGAATCTCTTCGACCGAAAGAATCTCGGGCGTCTCGGCGCCGGCGTCGTGATAGATCAGCTCGTGACGCACTGTGCCGTCGAGGTCATCGGCGCCGTAGCCGAGCGCCGCCTGCGCGGTGCCGATGCCGAGCATGATCCAATAGGCCTTGATGTGCGGAATGTTGTCGAGCATCAGCCGGCTGATCGCCATCGTCCGCAGGTCCATCAAGCTCGTCGGCTTCTTGATGTGCGACAGGCCAGTGTTGTCGGGATGGAACGCCAGCGGAATGAACGTCTGGAACCCGCCGGTTTCGTCCTGCAACTCACGCAGTCGAATCAAATGGTCGACACGATGGAACGCATTCTCGATGTGGCCGTAGAGCATCGTGCAATTCGTTTTGAGTCCCAACTCGTGCGCGGTGCGGTGAATGTCGAGCCAGTTGCGAGCGTCGGCCTTGTGTTCGCAAATACGATCGCGAACCTCGGGATGAAAAATCTCCGCGCCGCCGCCAGGCATGCTGCCGAGGCCAGCTTCGACAAGATCTTCAAGGATCGCGCGAATCGGCTTCTTGGTCAGGTGCTCGAACCAATTGATTTCGACGGCCGTCCACGCCTTGAGATGCAACTGCGGATAGGCGTCGTGCAGGATGCGAATGGTGTTCACATACCAGTCGTACTTTTTCTGGTGATGCAGACCGCCGACGATGTGCATCTCGGTGCAGCCGTTCTCGACCGCCTCGCGGCCACGCTCGAGAATCTGCTCGTCGCTCATCACGTACCCCTTGGGGTCGCGCAGGTCTGAGCGAAACGCACAGAACGTGCAGCGATAGATGCAAACGTTCGTCGTGTTGAGATGCGTGTTGATGTTATAGTAGGTCGCGTTGCCGTTGATCCGTTCGCGGACGATGTTCGCGAGATCGCCGACTTCATACAGCGGCACTTCGGGCTGATACAAGAACAGGCCATCCTCGAGCGACAACCGCTCGCCGGCCTCAACTTTTTTTCGAATCGTCTCAAGCATCGTCGTGAGATTTGATGGTTGCGTCATGACTTCATTATGCGCGATTTAGGTCAATAAATCGATCGCCCCCAGCGCGAGCAAGCCCATGCTGACAACGATGTTCACGTTGAAAAATGCGAGATTCACACGAGAAAGATCGTCGGGACGCACGAGCCAGTGTTCGTAGCAGAGCAGAGCGGCGATGGCGGCGATGCCGACGTAGTACAGCGTTCCGAAGAGCGGATAGACCGTCGGCAACGCGAGCAGCACGGCAATCATGGCGACATGCAAACCAGCCGCCAATCGCAACGCCCCCGCGACACCCAAACGAGCGGGAACGCTGTGCAGGCCGTGTCGCTTGTCGAACTCGTAATCCTGACACGCGTAGATAATGTCGAACCCGGCCACCCACAGCATCACCGCGCCGGCCAGCACGACCGGAGGCCATTCGATCGCACCTCGCAACGCGATCCACGCTGCGATCGGCGCCAACGCCAGTGCCGCGCCCAACCACACGTGCGCCAACGCCGTGAAGCGCTTCGCATAGCTGTAGCCGAGCAAGAACGCGAGCACGGGCACGCTCAGTAACAGCGGCAGCCGGTTCGGCAAGAACAGCAACGTGCTGGCGACGAACAACGCGCTACAGACGACCGCGAACGCGACCACGCCACGCACGCTGAGCAGGCCTGCCGGCAGATGGCGCATCGCCGTGCGCGGATTGAGCGCGTTGATCTTGCGATCTGCCAGACGATTGAACGCCATCGCCGCGCTGCGCGCGAAGACCATGCAGAGCAGAATCCCCACGATGTCTTGCAAACGAATCGTCACTCGCGGTTCCGCTCGCCACGCCATCAGCGCCGCCAGCAATGCAAACGGCAGCGCGAACAGCGTGTGGCTGAATCGAATCATCTCCAGCGTTCTGCGAACGCTTTCGAATGGGGAATGCGGATTGCGGATTGTGGATTGCGAAGTCAGTTGTGCATCCTTCCGAAGTTACATTTGGCGTCGTTGACTACTTCACTTTGGCTCTCTGTAGGGAACGCCCTCCGTGGCGTTCCGTGAACTGCCATGGATCATCGATCGCAGCTCCACGGAACGCCACGGAGGGCGTTCCCTACAGGGTTATCAGGGCCGAATTCCCGATTCACCATTCCCATCACTCCCCCACCGCTTCACAAGTTTCTGCTGGACGCCGAGTTGATCGCAAATGCGCCCCACAACGAAATCAACCAGATCATCGATCGTTCGCGCGCCGTGGTAAAACCCCGGCGAGGCTGGCAACACGACCGCGCCGGCAAGCGTGCACAGTCGTAGGTTCTCGATGTGCGGCAAACTGAGCGGCGTTTCGCGCGGCACGAGGATCAACTTGCGGCGTTCTTTCAGGTGAACTTCGGCCGCGCGATGAATCAGGTTGTCGCTCGCCGCGTGAGCGATCGCGCTCAGCGTTCCGCCCGAGCAGGGGCAGACGATCATGCCATCGCTGGGGGCCGAGCCGCTCGCCATCGGCGCCATGAAGTCGCCGTAGTGAAAGCATCGCAGCGTACCGCGCTTCGGCAAACCCGATCGCAACAGCGTGCCGAGGTTGAGCGGATCAATCTCGACGCCCAACTCTTGCTTGATGACCGTCACGCCCGACGGACTCACGCACGCCTGCACCTCGCAATCGGTCGCGAGCAGCACTTCAAGCAATCGCCGCGCATACACGGCTCCGCTCGCCCCGGTGATTCCCATGACGTAGCGGCGAGCGGTCATCGCGCCACGCCCTTCCTGCCGACATATAGCGTCGCGACGCCGAGCGTGAACGGTCGATACCAAACGTCATCGAGCCCCGCGGCACGCATCCGCTCTGCCAGCGCCTCGCCGCAGGGAAACTCCGCGACGCTCTGCGGCAGATAGTGGTACGCGTCGTCGGGACTGCGCGAAAGTCGCTGGCCGATCCACGGCAACAGATATTTGAAGTACCACTGATACAGCGTGTTTAGCGGTCCGCTGGGCGCGAGAACTCGAGCACCGCGACGCGCCCGCCAGGGCGACATACGCGCACCATCTCGCTCAGCCCGCGGTCGGTGTCGGTCACGTTTCGCAACCCAAAGGCGACCGACACGATTTGAAACTTGTCGTCGGGCAGCGGCAGATGCTGCGCGTCGGCCTCGACGAAGTTCATGTGACCATTCGCCCCGGCCGCCGTCCCTTTTCGCCGCCCGATCACGAGCATCGGATGACAAAAGTCGGACGCCACGATCGGCACGCCCCCCTTTGTCGCCCGAAAGTACGCGATCGCCAAATCGCCGGTCCCGGTGCAGACATCGAGAATCGGCTCACCGCCTTCAACCGGCACCGCACGCACGGTCTGCCACCGCCAATACCGGTCCATGTTCAGCGAAAGCAGATGGTTGAGCAGATCGTAGCGCGACGCGATCGACCCAAACATGCGACGGACGCGGGTTTCCGACTTGTTGACCGTCATTACTTCCATGATACCCGCCCTACAGTCCATATTCTTTCCATCGCCCGGCAACCAATTCCGCCATCGCGGGGTCGTCGAGCAGCGGCAGGGGGGATGTCGCTGCCCCTTCGCCCGGCAATTTCGCGGTGGCATCAATGCCGAGATGAGCTGCCGTCGACGCAGATTGAGTGTTACCCACCGTTGTGGGGCCTTGCCACACGACCGTGTCGCGCTCGGGATCGGCATGCGTTCCCACCGCACGTAGAACCGCAGCGACATCGGTGACATTAACATCCTCGTCGACCACAACGACGAATTTCGTCGCCATCAGCACTTCGGCACCCCAACAGGCCGCCAGCACCTTGCGACCCTGGCCCGCATACCGCTTGCGGATCGAAAGGACCGTGAATTGACCCGAGGCCGCCGACGTCACGAGGTTGTAATCGACCAACTCAGGCACCGCTTGCTCGATCATTGGCCGCAGCCAGCGCGAGATCACGCCACGCACGACACTCGTCTCGTTCGGCGGGGCGGAAACCACGACGGCCGGAAACATCGGGTTCGTGCGATGCGTGACGGCCGTCACTTCCATCGCGTGCAGCGAGGTCGTCGGGGAGTAATACCCGGTTTCGTCGGCCAAGGGTGGGGCGGTTATCGCCGCCGACTCGAGGAACCCCTCGATGACGATCTCCGCCTCGGCAGGCACGAGCAGATCGTGCGTGCGACAGCGGACCATGTCGGGCCCGCGCTTGCGCCACTGCGACGCCAGATCGAAGCCCGCCAACAACCGAGCGGCTGGCGACGCGACGACGGCAAGAGCGGGTTCGCCACCGAGGACCAAAGTCGCGGGCGTGCGATCGTTCAGATTTGAGTGAGCTACGATACCAAGTTGAGCACGATCGAGAACCACCGCCGTCGCGCTTCGCATCTCATCGCCGATGACGAGGACGCCAGCCGTGATCGACCGCGCCGTTTCGGCCGGCCAAAGTCGCAACGCTGGCCACTCAGCGAGATCGACGTCGCGGCCGAGTTTCACCACTTGCTGACACGGCGCGGCACGCACCAGGTTCGGCTGCGATGTTTCCGCCGGACTCTTGCCTCGCAGCTTATCGAGCCAGCCACCCGTCGCCTCGGTCGTGGGTTTCGCGGCGTCATCGAGATTCGTGATCCCGAGGGCAAGTCGAATGCGATCTTCGGTGCCGAGCAAGTTCGTGACGACCGGCGTGCGATGGCCGCGGACGTTCTCGAACATCAGGGCAGGGCCAGCGTCGTGCGCCACGCGCCTCGTGATTGCCGCAATCTCCAACTCGGCATCGACCTCGCACGCAATGCGCCGCAACTGCCCGCTGCGCGACAACCGATCGATGAACTCCGCCAGGTTGGGAACCATCGCCCGATTGTAATGGGGAGTAGAGAATGGGGAATGGGCATCAAACACCGCTTGCGGTTTCGCGCGTTTCTCGGTGTATCATCGCAGACATGAAAACACTCCACGTCCATCTGCTCCCCGACCTCATCGCCGACGGCGAACTCGCGGGCAAAACCGCCGTCGTCATCGACTGTCTTCGCGCGACGTCGACGATCGCCACCGCATTGGCGGCTGGAGCTCGCGAGGTGATCCCATGCCTCGAAGTCGACGAGGCCCGCAAGCGCGCTGCCGAATTCCCGCAGGGGTCGGTCGTCTTAGGCGGCGAACGCGACGGCATACGCATCGAGGGTTTCGACTTCGGCAACTCGCCCAGCGAGTACACGCCCGAAACTGTCGGCGGTCGCACGATTGTCTTCACGACGACCAACGGTACGCGGGCCATGATGCGCTGCCGCGACGCCCGGCGCGTCGTGATCGCTGCGCTGGTGAATCGCCGAGCGGTCGTCGAAGCGCTGCATGATGAAACCGAGATACACATCGTCTGCGCCGGCACGCGCGGCAAAATCACTCGTGAGGACGCGCTCACGGCTGGCGCGATCGCGAGTCCGCTGACGAAATCGGGCGGCGACTGGCAATGGAACGACGAGGCGACGCTCGCCATCGACACCTGGCAAGCCGCTCAATGCCAAGGCCTCATCGCCGCCCTGCACGCCAGCCAAGGCGGCCGCAACCTCGTCAAAGAAGGCTTCGAGAACGACATCACGCTGTGCGCGAAGCTCGACACGATTGGATTAGCGCCGCAACTCGACGTTTCGACGTGGATGATACGATGACCGAGTTCGACACGATTCGTGGGCCTCGCTTCCAATTCTCGATGCGCCAATTGAGTGGAAGCACCGTCGGCCTTTTGCTGTCATTAGCCTACCTCTGCACGCTCGGAGATCCCCCCCGCACGCCGGACGCCGAAGTGAAGTTTAAGTGGCAACTTGAGACGGACGGGTGGCATCTCTTGATGGATCGCCGCGACAGAGAGTTCGAAAGGTTTCATCGAGAGCATGAGAAGTATGAGTGGAAGCTGTGGTCGCGCCACGCCATCGAAACGATCGTCGTTGGATGGCTCCTGTGGCTGCTTGCCGGAGTTGCCCTGCGCGCCTGGCGCGGTGCAGAGGTGCAACGGCGACGCAATGCTTTTTCATCAATCAGCGCAGCGGCTTTCTGCTTCATGCTCACGGTGGCGTTACTTTGGTGGTCGTCTCACGGACCAATGCCTCCGCTCATTCCCGTTGCTGGGCTGTTATTCAATCCTACCGGGCCGCTGCTCGGGGCAGCCGTCGGAGAAATTGTCGGCGAACGCAATAGAGGATTATTTTGGGGATGGTTCGGCCAGGTCGTCGCACTTTTCGCGTTGCTGCAACTCTCAATGCCAACCGTTAACTAAGACGGTAGACCACTCGCACCCTGACGCGGTACACTCGCTGGTTCGCGCGAAACCGCAAGCGGTGAAGCAAGCCGCTTGCGGTTTCGCGCGTCCCGAATCCCGCGCCTGAATCCTGACTCCCGAATCCCGACCCCTGCCAAACCATGGACATGGAAAAACTCGTCTCGCTGTGCAAACGGCGAGGCTTTCTGTTTCAGTCGAGCGAAATCTACGGCGGACTCAATGGCTTTTGGGACTATGGGCCGTTGGGCGTCGAGCTGAAGCGGAACATCAAGGACGCTTGGTGGCACGACATGGTCAGCGGGCATGACGACATCGCTGCGCCTGCCGGTGCTCCCGAGGCCTACGAAATGGTCGGCCTCGACTGCTCGATCATCATGCACCCGCAGGTGTGGAAGGTGTCGGGGCATTTCGATTTGTTCGTGGACAAGATGGTCGATTGCCGCGAGACCAAGAAACGGTATCGCTTCGATCAAATTCGCGGTCGCTGGGCGACGGCCAAAGGGAGGCCGCTGACGTTCGTCACGAGCATGGCTGAGGATCTGGAAGCCGACATCAAGCAGCGAGCGTTGAAGTTTTTCGATCTTCGCTCGAAGCAAGCGGACGAGCTTGAGTTTCAATCGGAGATTCAATCGCTTCCCGACGCAATCAAGAATCCCCCTTCAGGTAACGGCGAGACCTCGATCCTGGCCCCTGATGCCACGAAAGTCGGTAGCCTCAGCGATCCGCGCGACTTCAATCTGATGTTCAAGACGATCATCGGCGCGCTTGGCACCGAAGAAGACGCCGCCTTCCTGCGTCCCGAAACGGCTCAGGGCATCTTCGTCAACTTCAAGAACGTGTGCGATAGCTCGCGTGTGAAGGTGCCGTTCGGCATCGCGCAAGTCGGCAAGAGCTTTCGCAACGAGATCACGCCGAGGAATTTCACGTTCCGCTCGCGCGAGTTCGAGCAGATGGAGATCGAGTTCTTCTGCCATCCCGATTCGTCGTTCGATTGGTACCAATATTGGCGCGATCGCCGCATGAAGTGGTACACCGACCTCGGCCTGTCGAGTGATCGGCTGCGATTGCGAGAGCACGAGAAAGATGAGTTGAGCCACTACTCGCGCGGCACGGCCGACATCGAGTACGCGTTCCCGTTCCTCGAAGCAGGCGACTTCGGCGAGTTGGAAGGGATCGCACATCGCGGCGATTTCGACCTGCGCAGCCACATGGAAGGCAAGCTCGATCCGAAGACCAATCCGCTCACGGTCGAGATGACGGCCGAGGGCAAACCTCGCCATCGCGGCAGCGGCAAAGACCTGACGTACTTCGACGACATGACGAAGCAGCGCTACACGCCACACGTCATCGAGCCGTCGGCCGGCGCCGATCGCGCGACGCTGGCCTTCTTGTGCGAGGCGTATCACGAGGACACCGCGCCCGACGAGAACGGCAAGCCGCAATCGCGCGTCGTGCTGAAGTTCCATCCGCGTATTGCTCCGATCAAGGCCGCGGTCTTTCCGCTGGTGAAGAAGGACGGCATGCCGGAGGTCGCCCAAGAAATCTATCGCGCGCTCAAGAAACGGTGGAACGTCTACTACGACGAGAAGGGCGCCGTCGGCCGCCGCTACCGTCGCCAGGACGAGGCCGGCACGCCGTACTGCATCACCGTCGACGGTCAGACGCTCACCGATGGCACGGTGACGATTCGCGATCGCGACACGTTGAAGCAATGGCGGCTTCACAAAGACGAAGTCACTGCCGAAGTCGCTTCTCACGTGGGTGAGTGATGTTGCCCGCCCTCAGCCAAGTTTGTTCGCTGAACTCGCCGTTCGATCGCGACATTGACGAGTACGCTGCCGCAAAATGTGCAGCCATCGAGTTGTGGCTGGGCAAGCTCGAGACGTATCTCGAGGGCCATTCGGTCGACGACGTGCGCCGGCTGCTCGAAACGCATGAAATCGCCGCGCCGGTCGCGAGTTTTCAGGGGGGCCTGCTCGCCAGCCAAGGCGAGGCCCGCAAGGTGCATTGGGAGCACTTCGAGCGGCGGCTCGATCTTTGCCAGTCGATCGGCGTGCAAACGATTGTCGTCGCCGGGGACATTCCGCCACCGCTGGACGAGCAAGTCGTCGATCGCGTGCGAATGTCACTCGGTCTCGCTGCCGACCGTGCGGCCGAACACGACATGCGTGTCGCGTTTGAGTTTCAGTCCAATGCGGCGCTGGCGAACAATCTGCAAACGGCGGCGGCGCTCGTGGCGGAGTGTGCTCGGCCGACGTTGGGGCTGTGTCTCGACGCGTTCCATTGGTACGTCGGGCCGAGCAAGACCGAGGATCTCGCCTATCTGTCTAGCGAAAATCTTTTTCACGTTCAGCTCAGCGACCTGGCCGGCGTGGTGCGTGAGCTGGCCGTCGACGGTGACCGCGTGTTGCCCGGCGATGGCGACTTGCCGCTCGACGCGATCGTCGAGTCGCTGCGACAAATTGGCTACGCGGGCGTTGTGTCAGTCGAGTTGATGAACCCACAGATCTGGCAGATTCCCGCATTACAATTCGGCGAGATCGCGATGACCGCCTTGCGCAAGGTGCTGGGCCTCGCGAGCATGGGCGACGTTTGATGGCCTTCGCCGACCGTATCCTCTAAACTTCGATCAGAGGGCGACTTGCAGGTGCATCGCAATCGGAGGCGAGCGACATGCGACGACGGACGGCATTCGTAGCGGCCACGCTCGCGATGACGATCTTCGTCACCTCGATCGAAGCGCGCCACGGCCACATCACTCGTTATGGCAATACGTATGTGAACACGACGTACGTCGCCCCGCCGATCGTCGGGGGCCCGTGGAATTATGGAAGCCCGTGGAATTACGGCGGCGCGGGTTACGGCGGCGTAGGCTACGGAAGTCCGTGGGGCTATGGCGGCGTGTGGTCTCCGGGACCGGTGTTCATTCCGGCCGACGCGCTGTACGGTCCCGGGCCGATACTGCGAATGATGGGCATCGCCGCGTCGGCGAGCACGGTTCCGACCACAACCATTGTCGTCGCGCCGAATCAACCTGCCGCGCCGCCCGTCGCTCCCGGCGGTGCACAAGCTGGGGCGGGGCAAGCTCCGCAGACTCAACCGATCGTGCGAGCGTCGAACCGCCAATCTCGCGACCGTGCGCAACAGTGGATCACCATCGGCGACAACTACTTCGGCAAGCAGCGCTACAACGAGGCCTATCAGCGCTACAAAGACGCCGGCGTGATGGCCAGCGATGTGGCCGACGTTTTCTTCCGCGAAGGTTTCGCCCTGGCGGCGATGGGGCGTTGGGACTTAGCGGTGCAAGCGATGCGGCGAGGGTTGCAGTTCGATGCGGCTTGGCCTCGCTCGAACTTCCAGCTCGACGCGCTCTACAACGGCAACAAGCTCGCGAAGACCGCACAGGCCGAGACGCTAGCCCGCGCGGCGGCCGCCGGGCCACGCGACCCCAACGTGCTTTATCTCATCGCCGTGCAGCTCTACTTCGACAATCAGCGCGAACGCTCGAAGCTGTTCTTCGAGCGGGCACGAGACTTGGACCCCGCACATGCCGAGCACGTGCAGCCGTTCCTCGAAGAACTCGCGAGGCCCGCGGTGGCGCCGGTTGGCGTTCCGCGGCAGATGTAGCGACGGTTCGTGCGGAAGAGAGATGGTTGGTCGCCAGCGCTTCGAAGCGCTCCGCTCGCGCGTCGCGGCTAACCAATTTTCTTAACGTCGCGCGCTCCGATAACAACACCACCACGCGCCACATCACGTTTGACTAGCCCAGGCCTTTAGGCCTGGGGTGGCAATCGCATGATCGCGAGATTCCCAGGCCTAAAGGCCTGGGCTAAACAAATGATGGCGAATCGGCTGTTTGGAAACGCAGAAGAGCGCTCCGCTACGCGTCGCGGCTAACCGTTTTTCGACGCGAGGTCATGGCCTTGAGGGTCACGTCGCGTTCGACGGCGGGCGGCGTTTTGCTGAGCCGTGTTCCCAAATCGATCACGCGCACGGCGAGGCCGATGACGATCGCGAGCTGTCCGCCCACGATCATTGGCAGACCGATGGTCCACAACCCCGCGCGCTGCGTGTTCCAGCCCATGCCGGCGAGAACCGCGCCGCAGGTGAACGCCACAATTCCGATGGCGACGATCATCCACGCAACTACGGTCACGAATGGGCGGCCGCCGCGTGCTGCGGCTGGCATCGCGGCCGGCGGGCCTGTCGGCTGCCCGGGCGGATCGATGCGAAGCTGATGGCCGTCTCGCGACGTGCGATGATGCGGATACGCGATCGACAGCACACGCTCGACGTGCCGCAACTGCTCGCTCAGTTCCCAGGTCGACCAAATGCGCGGGTCGCCCTGCGTGGGGACCACAACGGCGTCGTCGGATCGCTCGCCGATTTCTTCCAAGATCGGAGCGTCGGCATCGAGAACCGTCCCGCAGTTCGCGCAGCGAGCCGAGGCGGGCGAGTCGCCGGCCGGCGTAGGCTGATCGTGCTGGCAGTACGGACACCACATAGCCAAGGAAACGCTCGCATTCGAATTCTCGCTGCGCACCGAGAGCGCAGCGTGGTGGTCATCAATCGGCTTCGAAGCTGAGAAACTTTGACGATTTCGGTAGGTATTCGGGCAAATGTCCGTCGAGCGCCGCAAGAGTCAAAGCGGGCTGGCTGAAGTCGAGCAATCTTGCTATCGTTCGCCCCCCGACTGAGTCATTTGTGTTTGCGTCGTTTTGTTGTCGCGCGCCTCGAACGCTATCACGCCCGGAGCTTTGCACGTGCCAAGCCTTCCCTGGCCACCCGGCAGTCTGATGATGACGCTGGTGCTGGCGATCTACACGCTGGCGGCCGGTGTGACGATGCGGTGGTTTTGGGGTCGGTCGAACAAAATATTGCGTCAAACGACCCCCGGCGACTCGCCGGGGGCTAAAGGGCAAAGCGATGCGTGGCCGACGGTGACGGTGCTCAAGCCGTTGCGCGGTGTCGACGACGCGCTCGAGGCGAATCTCGAATCGTTCTTGCGGTTGAGCTATCCCGCGGTCGATTTCATCTTCGCAACGCGCTCGCGCGACGATCCAGCACTCGACGTGGTCCGTCGTATCGTGGCGCACCATCCGCGCGCGAAAGTTCGCATCCTCGATGACTGCGAAGGTTCGGCGTCAAATCCGAAAGTGCTGCTGCTCGAAGCGATGCTCCCGTACGCTCGCGGCGAGTTCCTGCTCATCAGCGACAGCAACGTCCGTGCAGAGCGCGACGATCTACAATCGCTGGTCGAGCCGATGATCGACGAAGGCGTGGGCCTGGTGTTTCAGCCGGTGATCGGCATCGGCGAAGAGTCGGCCGCGGCGGCGATGGAGAATCTCCGCCTCAGCGAGCAAGCGACGATGGGGATGGTGTTCGTCAAGAACATCGTCGGCGTCGATGCCGTGATGGGCAAAGGCATCCTCCTGCGTCGCAAGGCGCTAGTGAGCATTGGCCAGTTCAGCCGCCTGCGCGACGTGCTCGCCGAAGATTATTTGATCGGCGTCGAGATGAAACGCGAAGGTTGGGACTGCGTGCTGTCGCGCACGCCGGCTCGCGCCGTACACGTCAACTGGTCGCTGAAATGCGTCGTGAATCGACACGTGCGTCACTGCTCGATGCGCTTCCGTCTGAGCCCGTTCACCTATCCGATCGAAATGCTTACGAGCCCGACGATCATTGGTATCGTCCCTCCGATCGTCGCAGGCTGGACGGGGCTCGCGGTTTCGGCGACCGCGGTGGCGCTCAAGACCTTGCTCGATGCGATGGTCATGCGAAGCGCCCGCGGAACGTGGCCGAGGTTGCGCGACGTGCCGCTGATTCCATTGAAAGACTTGTTGATGGCCGCCGTTTGGTTCTCGGGGCTGTGGGTCACTCGGCTGAATTGGCGAGGCGTGAGCTATCGCATCGGCATGGGAACGCGGCTCGTTCTGCTCGACGCGCCGATTTTGGCTGAAACGCCCGACGTGGTGCGTATGCCCGTTCCTGGCGAAAGGCGCCGTGCCGCGTAGTTTGCGAGAGTTGTCATGTCTTCTGTGATTGACGAGCGCTGTTCGGATCGAAGCATTACGTTCGATCTGCCTTCCGAGTTGCCGGTTCGCGCGTCGCCGCGCGTTCAGCGCTCACGCGCCTTCCGCTGGCGTGGCGTGATCGGTGGAGCGATCACGATTGTGGGGGGCCTGGTGGTGCTCTTCACGCTGAACCCTGAGCCGCGCACGGGAACGTGGAGCGACGTCGCGATTGATGGCCTGGCGTGGACGGTGTTTCTCGTCGGCGGATTGGTCCGCTTTTGGGCCACGCTGTACATCGGTGCGCGAAAAGGACACACGCTGATCGACGACGGGCCATACTCGGTTTGCCGTCATCCACTCTATGTGGGGACGTTCCTCGTCGCGATCGCGGTCGCGCTGTTCTTGCACAGTATTGCGTTCACCGTGCTGCTGGGAGTTGTGATCGCGTACTACTTGCGATTCACGATCCCGGGCGAAGAGGCCGAACTACGCGCTCGGTTGGGTGGCCCACACGTCGAGTACTGTCGTCGAGTGCCGCTGCTATGGCCGCGATGGTCGCTGTTCCGCACGTCCGACGTGATTCCGGTTAGCGCGTCGGCACTGGCGCGCGAGTGCCGCAGGGCCGCGCGTTGGGTGTGGCTGCCGATTCTCGGCGACATTGTGACGCATCTGCGCCTGCAGCCGTGGTGGCCGAACGTGTTGGATTTGCCGTAGGCGGGACGACGTGCATCCGGCGATCGCGACGTGCATCCGGCGATCGCGACGTGCATCCGGCGATCGCGACGTGCATCCGGCGATCGCGGAGCGCGAGAGGCATTTGCGGAGCGCGACCGGCGGTCGCGGCTTTATGAGGGTTGCGCTTCTTCGAGGCGGGCGCAGTCGATGCACAACGGAATGTAGGGGATCGCCTCGAGGCGCGCCTCGGCAATCTCCTTGTCGCAGTTCTCGCAAATGCCGAACGTGCCGTTGTCGATGCGTTGCATCGCCGCGTCGATCGACGAGATGATGTCCCCCTCGTTGTGCATCAACTCGATCTCGGCTTCGAGACCTTCACTGTCGACATCGCCAAGGTGTGTCGGCGCACTCGACTGATCGCCGGTGCCAACCGTTCGATCGGCATCGACCATTTGATTGAATTCTCCCGCCACGCGACCACGCAGCTTATCTAGCCGCTCGCGGAAAACTCGAATCTTCTCAGCTTCCATTACGTCTCCTCACTCCAAACGTGCGACGATCGCGACGCGCTCGTTATTGATCGTCAGAAAACCGCATGAACCAGGTCATACGTGTAGGATTACCGCTTGCGGTTTCGCGCGTCTCACGGACAGTACGCGCGAAACCGCAAGCGGTGATGGATAGCATCATGGCGATTAACTTTGTTTTCCGAGGATCAATAAACGGATGTCCTATCGGGAGCGCGACTACCGTTCCGGTTCCATGTTGCGCGGCTCACCGTAGTATTCGTCGTCGGTGACTTCGAGCCAAATCAAATCGGGGTTGTCGTCGGCGATGGCTTCGGCCTCGGCCACTGTAAGGCCTGCAGCGCCGTTGTCGATATGGTCGGCCTGCTTGTTGAGTTTCAAACCTTCCTTCTCGGCGTACTCAATCGCATCGAATCCTAAGAGTTTCATCTTACTTCTCCACGCTTAATCAATGTCCTCGTCTGCGACATCCACATGCCCCTCGCGATCCGACAGCGGACGTTCGTACGACTCGCGTCGCTCGAAATCGTCGTCGCCCAGGGCATCGTCGATGTCGGCGTTGCCGGGGGCTGCGTCTCCGATGTTCGTGCCAGCCAACCCGCCGACGCTCGATCCGCCGCCGGGAGTTCCCGCTGCGTAAATGTCGTGGGCGTCACTTGACCAACGCTGCGAGGAATTGCGGGAGCTGATGAGCACTCCGTCCTCGTCGATGGAATTGGTTACTTCTCTTGGAAGGCTGTGTCGATCCGAGTTGTGTCGATGTTTCTTCTCGCGAGACATGATTTCCGCTCCTACACGCGTGGTGCACGTTGCGAACCCCACAAGGCCGGCCTTCTCTGCGTCCCCGAGCGCAATTGTAACACTTGAACGCTCCGGCGTATTGCAAACGATGTACCCGGGCCGAATGCGGCATTGGGAAACGGCGCCGAGGAAAGCTCCCCAGGGCGCTGGGCTTTCGACCTTTACCGCCGTTCGTATTAGGCCGGTCAACGGGAGGCACATTTTTTGCAACCGGTACAATCCGCCGCCCCTTAACAATGAATTCTCTGGCCGCCCGCGGACGAGGCGGTATCTTTGTCTATTAGCGGTCTGCGGCACTTTGTTCGATTGCGGAGACCTACGATGGGTGGTTTGCGAGATCTGAAGTTTTTGGACGGGCATGCAGAGCAAGTGCGTGAACGCGTCGCGGGGTGGGAGCATCACGAGCCGATTGAGTTGGCCAGTACCGAACTTGCCGAAGATGAAATCAAAGAGTTGCGCCTGTTGCTCGTCGAGCAACACATGACCGAGGAGGAGCTTCGCGAGAACTCGCGATAACGGTGGTCATCGATCACAGCGGCGGTCAGTTGTTAGCGACGTGAGTCATCAGTAACGAGTTGTCGGAAATCTCTCGACGCTCGCGGCATCGCACAACGCCGGATACACTAGGGCCGCTCCGCAAGGGGCGGCCTTTTTTCTTGCGCTGGGAATGCAGCGCGCAAGTCTCGGGAACTCGCTGATGCACCGACTCGTTCTGGCGTTTCGAATCTTCTTCAGAGTGCTGTTCGATGCAGCGATAGCGACGCGCGTCGAACCACTTTTGTCCTCCACACTCGCGAAGGCTCCGGCTGAGCCGAAACCCCCCGAGTCAAAAACCTCGAAGCCAACGCCATCCGCACCCGCGCCTGCGAAAACATCGTCGCGTAGCGAAGCACTCGACTTGCTAGCAGCGTTGCAACGCGAGGCGAGGTTCGTCGATTTCGTGAAGGAAGACCTCGGCGGCTATAGCGACGCGCAGATTGCCGCCGCCGTGCGCGACGTGCATCGCGATTGCCGTTCGGTTGTCGAGCGCGTGTTCGCACCGGCCCCGGTCGTCGAGGCGGCTGAGGGGGCGGAACTCAGCGTTCCCACCGGCAACGAGGCCGCTGCTTACAAATTGGTCGGGCAGGTCGTCGGACAACCGCCGTTCCGTGGCAAGCTGTGCCATCACGGCTGGAAAGCGACGCGCTCGGAACTCCCCGCTTGGACGGGAAGCGCCGAGGCGGCGCGGATTATCGCACCGGCCGAGGTTGAGGTCGGCGGGTAAAGCGAGTTACTTCGCCGCTTGCTTGGGCGTGCTTTCGAGACGCTTCTTCGTCTCGGGCCAAGCGCTGTTGGGCAGCGCTTCCCAAACGTGCACGTCGCGGAACGAAGCCGACTGACCGGCGACGGTGAAACCGAAGTTCGCCTTGGCCGTGCCGATCAGGTCATGCGATCCCAACATCGGGCTGAAGTCGCCGATCTGCGCAACCATGTCCGGGCCGCGCATTTCAACGAGGGCCGTGTACCACTTGCCCGGCACGATCTTCTCGGCACGCGTTTCGAAGACCACTGCCTTGTCGGGGCCCGCGTGGTCATGATCGTCCTTGCGAAGCGAGAAGCCGTTGGGCGTGACCGACATGCGGCAGACGTGCTCCTTGGCGTCGTTGATGCTCAACGAAATTCCCTTCGTGCCGTCGAGCTTGAATGAGAATTGGATCACAACGTCCTGCATCGGAATCGCGTAACGAGCGACGGCGCCGTGCTTGTCGGCCTCGCGCTCGGACCCCGTCAAAACGCCGCTCTCGACTTTCCAATCGCCGACAGCCGCCTTCCACCGCGACCCCAAAAGCTCCTTGAAATCGTCGGCGAAGAGTTCCTTGCCGCGCGTGCTCAGCAGCGTTTGTGGTTCGGCGGTCTTTTCGTTCTTGGCGGCCGAAACGCCGGCAACCAAGGCGGCAAATGCTGCAAAACATGCGAAGCTGCGAAACATGGTGATCCTCTTAACGAGTGTGGCGTAGTTCGATGTGACGAATTCTGCGATCGGCCCCGACATGATGACGTTTCTGGGGCGCGATTTATCGGCTGCCGCTGGGTCGATAGGGTAGCTTTCCGCCCGACATGCAAATAAGCTGAAACGTTCGGACGTCGAACGTGTTAGCTCTCTGCCCGCCTCGCAAGAAACCACGCTTCTTATCGCCACGGAGTTGTTCGATGCGCACGCTTTCTGGTGTGAAACTGTTGACCGCCGTCGGGGCGACGCTCGCCATCGGCGCGACTGCCGCCGTCGCCGATGTTCGCGTCCCCGCAATCTTCTCCGATCACATGGTTGTCGAGGCCGACGTGCCGGTCAACGTTTGGGGCTGGGCCGACCCGAAAGAAGAAGTGACGGTGAGCGTCGCCGGACAATCGAAGTCGGCCAAGGCCGATGCCGACGGCAAGTGGGCGGTCAAGCTCGACAAGATCGCCGCAGGCAAAGTCGGCACAATGACCGTCAGCGGCAAAAACAAGCTGACGATCAACGACGTGCTCGCCGGCCAGGTGTGGGTCTGCTCGGGTCAGTCGAACATGGCCATGACGGTCAGCCGCGCGATGGACTTCGCCAAGGAAAGCGCCGCGGCGAACTATCCCGAGATTCGCCAGTTCAAGGTCGCCCAAAAGGCAATCGACGAACCGCAAAGCGACTGCGTCGGCACGTGGGTCCTGTGCAGCCCCGAGACCGTCGGTGGCTTCACTGCGACGGGTTACTTCTTCGGCCGCGAGTTGCACACAATGCTCAAGACGCCGGTCGGACTCATCAACTCGTCGGTCGGTGGCACGCCGATCGAGTCGTGGATCGACATCAAGGCACAACGCGCGACGCCCGAGCTGAACGGTTTCTTCGCGGCGTATGACGAAGCGGCCAAGAACTTCGACATGGCCAAAGCCAAGAAGAACTACGAGACCGCGCTCGCCCGCTGGCAGAAGCAAGTGCCGATCGCCAAGAAGGAAGGCAAGCCGATACCGCGGAAGCCCAAGGACCCGGAAGATAACCTCAAGCGCAAGGGCAAAGCCGGTGACTTGTTCAACGGCATGATCGCACCGCTCATTCCGTACACCATCGCCGGCGCGATCTGGTATCAAGGCGAGGCGAACTCGCACTCCGGCAAGTCGGAATATTATCAGTACCACCTCTCGCTGCTTGCGACCGATTGGCGAAAGAAGTGGGGCCAAGGCGATTTCCCCGTCGGCTGGGTGCAGTTGCCGAACTTCACGCGTCCCGGCAGCGGTTGGCCGCAGGTTCGCGAAGGCATGATGAAGGCCCTCGCCACGCCGAACACCGGCATGGCCATCACCATCGATGTCGGCGATCCGAAGGACATTCATCCCGCGAACAAGCAAGCCGTCGGCAATCGGCTCGCGCAGTGGGCTTTGGCCAGCGTGTACGGCAAGCCCGTTGTGCCCTCGGGTCCGTTGCCGGCCGACAGCGACTTCCGCGACGGTGAAGCCGTCGTGTCGTTCAAGTACGGCGACGGACTGAACGCGCGCAGTGCCGAACTCACAGGCTTTGAAATCGCTGGTGAAGATCGCAAGTGGTATCCCGCGCAGGCGAAGATCAAGGGGGACACCGTCGTCGTGAAGAGCGCCGACGTGAAGAAGCCCGCCGCCGTGCGATACTGCTGGGCCGACAACCCGCAAGCCTGCCTTTACAATGGAGCCGGGCTG
This sequence comes from uncultured Planctomycetota bacterium, assembly GCA_963708675.1. Classification (GTDB taxonomy): domain Bacteria; phylum Planctomycetota; class Planctomycetia; order Pirellulales; family PNKZ01; genus DATAXP01. The sequence goes on along the minus strand of CAVPTO010000003.1, from coordinate 5,727,839 downwards.
CCGGCGTCGCCGTTCCGCACCGACGAATGGCCGCTCAGCGAGTGATCGCGGGCACGGTTTAATCGCGCTTTGACATATAATCGGACTCGCAAAGTGCAGTCGGGCAAGCCTACCGCTTCGTCGGCAACTAACCATCACACCCTGGGACGCATCATGTTTCGCCTACGACACGTCGTCGCCACGCTCGGATTGTGCTTCAGCGCGTCATGGGGAACATCTTTCGCCCACGCGGCCGACTCCACTCGGCCGAACATCCTCTACTTCATCATCGACGAGTGGGCGTACTACGAGATTTCGGGGCTCGGCAACAAGTTCCTCGAGACGCCGCGCGTCGATCAGCTCATCGGGCAAGGGATGCGCTTCACGCAGTTGCTGGCCGGCGGACCCGTCTGTGCGCCGACGCGCTGTGCGCTGATGACCGGCAAACACGCGGGGCACATGACCGTGCGGGCCAACGGCGGCAACTCTCCGCTGCGTCTCGACGAACGCACGATCGCCTCGATGCTGCACGACGCCGGTTACGCCACCGGCGGGTTCGGCAAATGGGGACTCGGCGGCCGCGGCACCAGCGGCGTTCCCGAGAAACACGGCTTCGACACGTTCTTCGGCTACTACGATCAAACGCACGCGCACACGTTCTTCCCCGAGTACCTCGTCCGCAACAGTCAGGAAGTTCCGCTCGCCGGCAACACCGGCAACTTCTACGCCGGCGAACAGTTCTCACAGAATCTGATCTTCGACGCCAGCCGACAGTTCATCGTCGACAACAAGGATCGGCCGTTCTTCTGCTACTGCTGCTGGACGCCGCCGCACGGCCAGTGGGGCATCGATCCGACCGACCCGTCGTGGCAGAAGTACAAAGACAAGCCTTGGACCGCCGGCTGGCGGCGCGACACCGACGCTCGCATCTACGCAGCCATGGTGAACATGGTCGACCGCCAGATCGGGCAGCTCGTCGACTTGCTCAAGGAGCTGAAGATCGACGATCGCACGCTTGTCGTCGTCACGGGGGACAACGGGGCGAACGATTATTTTACCAACGACGTCGCCGTCAACGATGACTCCGCGAAGATCGACAACAAGAGGGACAAGAAGTATCCGCGTGGCCTCTTCGGCGGCAACGTCGATCCGCGCTCGGGCAAAGAGTTTCGCGGCACGAAGGGAGAACTTTACGAAGGCGGCCTCCGCGTGCCGTTCATCGCTTACTGGCCCGGCAAGATCGCACCCGGCACGGTCAGCGATCATCTCGGCTATTTTCCCGACGTCATGCCGACGATCGCCGAAGTCACAGGCGTCACGCCTCCCGCCGACACCGACGGCATCTCGTTCTTGCCGACGTTGCTGGGCCGACAGGGACAGCGCGAGCACGACAATCTATATTGGGAATATCTGACGCAAACGGCCGTTCGTCTCGGTTCGCTCAAGGCGATCCGCACGAAGGCAAAGAATCCTTGGGAGTTGTACGACCTCGCCACCGACATCGGCGAAGAGCACGACCTCGCCGCCCAGCGACCCGAGGTGATTCAGCGCGTCGAGTCGATCGTGGCCCAAGCGCACACGCCCGTCGATCCTGGCGACATCTACGACGCCGACCTGGTCGACAAGGATCGCACTGCCGGCAAGGGTCAGCCGCTTCCAAAGAAATAACTTTCGCGACGTCCGAAGTTCGCACACTCCACTCGCACCTGCATCATCATCATGATTCGATCTCTGCTCTCGATCGCATTGCTGTTTTTCCTGGGCACGTTAGCGACCGCTGACGAACCGGCGCTCAAGCTCGAAAAGGGCGATCACATCTGCCTCGTCGGCAACGCGCTCGGCGAACGCATGCAGCACGACAACTGGTGGGAGACAGCCCTGCAAGCCCGCTTCGGCGACCAAGAGCTCGTCGTTCGCAACCTTTGCTTCCCCGGCGACGAGCCGTTCGAACGCATCCGCTCGAAGAACTTCGGCGAGCCCGATGTACACCTCAAGCACAGTGGCGCCACCGTCGTGCTGTACTTCTTCGGCTACAACGAGTCGTTCAACGGCGATGCCGGCGTCGGCAAGTTCGTCGCCAACATGCAAAAGCTCGTCGAACATACGAAATCGCAAGATTACAGCGGCAAAGGTCCGCCGCGCGTCGTGCTCATCTCGCCGATCGCGTTCGAAAACGTCGGCGACCCGAACCTGCCCAACGGCATCGAGCACAACAAGCGTCTCGAAACGTACACCGCCGCCTTGGCCAAGGTCGCGCAGGCCACGAATGTCGGCTTCGTCGACCTCTTTCATCCCACGCTCAAACTGTTCGAGCAACACGATGAGCGTCTCACGCTCAACGGCGCGCATCTTAACGACAACGGCTATCACGAGCTCGCACCGATGCTGATGGCCGGCCTCTTCGGCAAAGGCCCCCTCGGCAGAGGCCTGCTCGACAAAGACACTGTGCGATTCGATCCCGCCCTTCGCGCCGCCATCGCCGAAAAGAACTTCCACTGGTGGCATCGTTACCGCGCGGTCAACGGCTATTCGATCTACGGCGACCGTGGCAAGGCCGGCTCCGACGGCACGTACGACAATACCGCTGTCATGGAGCGCGAACGGGCGATCCTCGATCAAATGACCGCCAACCGCGACCAGCGTGTGTGGCAGATCGCACAAGGCAAGCCCGTCACCGGCCCCATCGACGACAACAACACGCTGCCGTTCATCAACCCGAAGAGCAACGTCGGCGATCCGAACGACAAGCAAGCGAAGCAAGGCAAGCTCGGCTCGCTCGACTACCGCAAGGCGCTCGAGCAGCAAAAGATGTTCAAGCTCGCGCCGGGTTACGAAATCAATCTCGTGGCCTGCGAAGAGGACTTTCCCGAGCTGGCGAATCCCGTCGCGATTCAATTCGACAATCGCGGTCGCTTGTGGGTGGCGACGATGGCATCGTACCCGCAATGGCAGCCCAAGACGCCGATGAACGACAAGCTGCTCATCTTCGAGGATCACAACAGCGATGGGCGTGCCGATGAGTGCAAAGTCTTCGCCGATGGTTTGCATCAGCCGACTGGTTTTGAGATTGGCCACGGAGGCGCGTACATTTCGCAGCAGCCCGACGTTTACTTCATGCAAGATCTCGACGGCGACGACCGGGCCGACACGCGCGTGCGGCAACTCGTCGGCTTCGACTCTGCCGATTCGCATCACGGATTAGCCGCGTTCAAGTGGGGTCCCGACGGAGGGCTGTACTTCCAAGAAGGGACGTTCAAATTCTCGCAGGTCGAAAGCCCGTATGGACTCACACGACTGCACGAAGGGGGCATCTGGCGCTACGATCCGCGCACTGAAAAGTTCAGCGTTCACGTGTCGCTGGCGTTTGCAAACCCGTGGGGGCACGTGTTCGACCGATGGGGACAGGATTTCATCGGCGATGCTTCGCCCGGATTCGGCTACTGGGCCGCGCCGATCTCAGGCCACATCGAGTACCCGGCCAAGCATCCCGGCGGCTCGCAGCACAAGCGCGTGGCCAGCACCAGCGGTGGCGACCCGAATTACAACTTCCCGACGTTCTATGCCAAGCGAACGCGGCCACTCGCAGGTTGCGAAATCCTGACAAGCCGGCACTTCCCGCCCGAGGTGCAAGGCAACTGGCTCGTAACCAACTGCATCGGCGACCGCGCCGTTCTGAATCACGAAGTTCGTGAGGATGGCTCAGGCTTCACGGGCAAGGAGGTCGAACCGATCATCTCGTGCGACGACGGCAATTTCCGCCCGGTCGACGTGCAGGTGGCTCCCGATGGTTCGCTGTATGTCGTCGACTGGCACAACGCGCTCATTGGCCACTTGCAACACAACCTTCGCGACCCCAACCGCGATCACATCCACGGCCGCATCTGGCGAATCACGTGCAAGGATCGCCCGCTGCTCAAGCCCGCGAAAATCGCTGGCGAGCCGATTCCGGCGCTGCTCGAACTGTTGAAAGAGCCCGAGAACAACACGCGATACCGCGCTCGCCGCGAGTTGGCTGAACGCCCGTCGGCCGACGTTGTGGCCGCGCTCACCACATGGGTCGCCGCGCTCGACAAGTCGGACGAACAGTATGAGCACAACGCGCTCGAAGCGCTGTGGCTTTACCAGACACACAACGTCGTTCGCGAGGACTTGCTCAAGCAACTGCTGAACGCGAAAGATCACCGAGCGCGAGCCGCCGCGACGCGGGCTCTTTCGTTCGAGCTCGATCGAGTGCCACATGCGATGAAGCTGCTCGGCGCGTGTGTGACCGACAAGCATCCGCGCGTGCGGCTCGAAGGCGTGCGGGCACCGAGCTTCTACGCCAACAGTCCGTTGCGAACGCAAGCCCTCGAAGTGGCGCTCGATGCATTGAACAGTGAGACCGACACCTATCTGGAATACGCGCTGCAAGAAACGCTGCGGGTGCTCGACCCAACCGCCGCCGGAACGGCGCCGAAGACGCACGATCATCAACACGCGACCCCCGCCGCCACGGGGCCGAAGCCGCTCGTGTTTCTCGACAAGAGCCCGCGTGCGATCGAGTTCCAACTGGACCGACTCGACAACGAGCGGCTACTGCAAGCCGAGCGACGCACCGACGACGCGAAGTTCGCGCCGGTGTACATGGCCATTCTCACGCGGGCCGGCATGTCGCCTCAGTATTGCGAGGAAGCGCTCGAAGCGCTCGTGACGCTCAACCATAGTCAACCGGTCACCGAGCTGCTCGCGGCGCTCAAAACGCTCGACGGCGATGACCGCCAGGCGCAACGCACGGCCAAGCAACTGGCGACGTTGCTTCTCAAGCAGCCGCCGAGCGTGCTCAACGCCAGCGCCAAGTCGCTCGAGGAACTTGCCGGCTCGAACGTCGCCTCGCTGAGGCCGATTGGCTACGCGGGTTTGATCGTCGCCGGACAGCCGGACACCGCGTGGTCTCGTGCCACGCGCGATTCGACGGCGCGCAATCAGACATCAACGCTCGATTGGCTCGCTGCCGTGGCGCTCGTCCCGCGACCCAAAATGCGCTCCGAGTTGCGTGACGAAATCGTCGGCCTGCTCGCGGGCTCGCAACCCATCGAAGTTCGCGCCGCCGCCATCGAAGCGCTCGCCTCCGTACCGACACAACAAGACGACACGTTCCGCCGCGTGGCGCCGACGGTCGCACATGGCAAGCTCCGCACTTCGGCAGTCCGCACATTGTTGCGCGTCCCCACCGATCAGCGCGATCCCGCGGTCAGCGCGAAATTGGTCGACGCCCTCGTCACCTATGCCGAGGCCACGCCGCCTGCGCGTCGCACGACCGACGAATTTATCGACGCCATGCAGTTGGCCGACCAGCTATTGGCCAGCGTGCCGCTCGATGCCGCGCATGCGTATCGCGATCGGCTGCGTGCCGTGGCGGTCCGCGTCGTTCGCATTCACACGGTCGAAGAAGAGATGCGTTACGACACGCCGTACTTCACCGTCGAAGCCGGCAGACCGGTGCAGATCGTGCTGCAGAACGAAGACCTGATGCCGCACAACCTCGTCATCACTGCCAACGGCGCGTTGCAAGAGGTCGCCGAGACGGGCGGAGCGATGGGCCCGGTCCCCGGCTTTCAGAACAAGCTGTACGTGCCGAAGTCGGACAAGGTGCTGTTCGCGACGAACATGGTCCCAGCCGGCGGACAGGAACGCCTGACGTTCACCGCGCCGAAAGAGCCCGGCGAGTATCCGTTCGTGTGCACGTTCCCTCGCCATTGGATGCGCATGTACGGCGTCATGGTCGTTGTGCCCGACCTCGAGGCTTGGACTCGCAACCCCACGAAGCCGAAGGATCCGATCGGCAGCAATCGTTCGTTCGTACAGTCGTGGACCGTCGACGACTTCAAAGACGGGCTCGATGAGGGGCTGCGTGGCCGCACGCCGGAGATCGGTCGCAAGCTATTCGCCGAGGCCACGTGCATTCAATGCCACAAGGTGTGTGGGCAGGGCGGGGCGGTCGGCCCCGAGCTCAATACGCTTTTCACGCGATGGAAAGGGGACAAGCTCGCCGTGTTGCGCGAGATGTTCGAACCATCGCATCGCATCGATCCAAAGTACGCGGTGCACATCGTCGTCACCGACAGCGGCAAGGTGATCACCGGCATCGTCACGGCCGAGGACGCGACGTCGGTTTCGATTCTCGACAACCCCGAGGCGAAACAACCGGTCGTCCTGCAACGCAGTTCTATCGAGGAGATGGTGAAGACCTCGACTTCGATGATGCCCAAGGCATTGCTCGATCGCTTCACGAAAGACGAAGTGCTTGAGATTCTCGCGTTCTTGCAAGGGCTGAAGGGAGCGACGCCGTGATGCTGACGAGATTCGTTGCATTCATTGTCGCGATCGTTGCTTTCAGTGTCGGCTCGTCGCACGCTGCGGCGAGGCGGCCGAACATCGTCCTGATCATGCCCGACGACGTCGGCTACGGCGATTACGCTTGCCTCGGCAATCCCGTGATGCGCACGCCGTCGGTCGACGCATTCAAGCAACAGAGCCTGCTGTTCACGAACTTTCACGTCAGCCCGACGTGCGCACCGTGCCGGTCGGCATTGATGAGCGGGCGTCACGAGTTCAAGAACGGCGTGACGCACACGATCCTCGAACGCGAGCGGATGAGTCTCGACACGATCACGCTCGCCCAAGTGTTAAAAAGCGCCGGCTACACGACGGGCGTTTTCGGTAAGTGGCATCTCGGCGATGAAGCGGCGTACCGCCCTGAGAGTCGCGGCTTCGACGAAGTATTTATTCACGGCGCCGGAGGCATCGGGCAAACCTATCCCGGCTCGTGTGGCGACGCGCCGCACAACACGAACATCAACCCGGCCTTGTGGCACAACGGGAAGTTCGAGAAGACGCACGGTTATTGCACCGATTTGTTTTTCGACCAGGCGGAGACGTGGATCGATCATTGCCGCAAAGGCGACAAGCCGTTCTTCGCGTACATCACGCCGAACGCCGCTCACGCGCCGCACGTGCTGCCGAAGCAATACTACGAGCACTACCTCGACAAGCCCGGCGTTAACCAGGAGATGGCGAAGTTCTTCGGCATGATCGAGAACATCGACACCAACTTCGGCAAGTTGCTGACGAAGCTGAAGGATTGGGGTCTGGAGAATGACACGCTGGTGATCTACATCGCCAGCGACAACGGCGGCACCGCGGGCGTTCCGCTGTTCAATGCCGGCATGAAGGGAAAGAAGGGGACGCCGTACCAAGGGGGCATTCGCACGGCATCGTTCTGGCGATGGCCTGGCGAGATCGGCAGCGGCGTCGAGTGCGACGCGCTGTGTGCGCACCTCGACGTGTTTCCGACATTGGTCGATTTGCTCGGTGTTCAAACTTCCGACGCCGTGAAGAAGCAAGTCGAGGGACGCAGCATGTTGCCGTTGCTCAAGGATCCGAAGGCGGCGTGGCCCGACCGCATTTTGTTCACGCACCTCGGCCGATGGGATCGCGGTCAGGCCGCCGCTGCGAAGCACACGCATTGCTCGGTGCAGAACTCACGATTCACGCTCGTGAACAACGAAGAGTTGTACGACCTCAAGTCTGACCCAGGTGAAACGACCAACGTCATCGCCGACTATCCGCAGGTCGTGGCCGAATTGCGTGCCGCGTATGATCGATGGTGGAGCGACGTGCAGCCGAGACTCGTCAACGAGAACGCGACCGGCCCGGCCATCAACCCGTTCAAGGAGTTGTACTGGAAGCAGTTCGGCGGCGCCCCCGATGCCGAGATGCTCAAGCTGATGGACCCGTCGAGCCTTCTGCCTGGCGCGAAAGAGAAGCCGAAGGCTAAGGCGAAGAAGCGAGCCGCTTCCTAAGCCTCGCGTCTCGATGAAGACGAAACGTCACTTCGCCAGCGGAATCGCCTTCGCACTGGCTTCGTCGGCCGCGTCGTTTCCTGCATCGAGAGTCGTGTCGCAGCGTCGCGGGCAAAGTAGCTTGGCGATGAGCGCCGTCCAACCGGTCTGATGCGACGCTCCGAGGCCGCGGCCGGTATCGCCGTCGAAGTACTCGTAGAACTGCACGAGGTCGCGGAAGTGCGGATCGCTCTGCACTTTCTCGTTCGGACCCATCGCCGCTCGTCGGCCTGAACCGTCTCGCACGAACAGTTTCGACAAGCGTCGCGTCAGTTCCGTCGCCACGCCGTCGATGGTCATGTACTGGCCCGAGCCAGTCGGGCATTCGATCTTGAAATCGTCGCCGTAGTAATGGTGAAACTTCTGCAGCGACTCAATGAGCAGGAAGTTCACAGGCATCCAAACAGGGCCTCGCCAGTTCGAGTTGCCGCCGAACAGGCCTGTGCGAGATTCGGCAGGATCGTAGCCGACGGTGTACTCCGCGCCTTCGCAATCGAAGACGTACGGGTGCTCGGCCTGTTGCTTCGACATCGACCGCACGCCGCAGTCCGAAAGAAACTCCGACTCATCGAGCATCCGTCGCAACAGCATCTTCATGCGATGCCCACGCAATAGCGACAGCAAACTACGCTCGCCGCGGCCGGGCTCGTCCCATCGCGACACCAAGGCCGCCAACTCGGGACGATGGCTGAGGTACCATCGCAACCGTCGATTGAACTCCGGCAATCGCTCAAGCGTTTCGGGCTCGAGCGTTTCGACGGCCAACAGCGGAATCAGCCCGACCATCGACCGAACCTTGAGCTTGAACGAGTGCCCGTCGCTCTTCTGCAGCGTGTCGTAGAAGAACCCGTCCTCTTCGTCCCACAGCGACACGCCATGCCCGTCGCCGCCGACATGCGTCATCGCCTCGGCAATTTGCAGGAAGTGCTCGAAGAACTTCGTGGCGATGTCTTCGTACACGCGATTATGCAGCGCCAGCTCGATGGAGATACGCATGAGATTGAGCGAATACATCGCCATCCAACTGGTGGCGTCGGCTTGACGAAGGAAGGTGCCGTCGGGCAGTCGCGCACTACGGTCGAACACGCCGATGTTGTCGAGCCCGAGAAATCCGCCGTCGAAGACATTGCGCCCGTCAGGGTCACGGCGATTCACCCACCACGTGAAGTTCAACAGCAGCTTCTGAAAGACGCGCTCGAGAAACTCAATGTCGCCGTCGTCGCCACGCTGTTTGCGATCGATCTGAAACACTCGCCACGCGGCCCAGGCGTGCACCGGCGGATTCACGTCGCTGAAATTCCATTCGTAGGCCGGCAACTGCCCGTTCGGGTGCATGTACCACTCGCGCGAGCAGCACGAGCTGCCCCTTAGCGAACTCGGCGTCGATCACGGCCAGCGGGATGCAATGAAACGCGAGATCCCAGGCTGCGTACCACGGGAACTCCCACTTGTCGGGCATCGAAATGATGTCGGCATTGTTGAGGTGCCGCCATCGGTCGTTCCGCAAGTGTTGCCGCTCGGGTGGCGGTAGCGGTTGCGCGGGATCGCCTTCGAGCCATCGCCACACGTCGTAGTGATAAAACTGTTGACTCCAAATCATCCCCGCCCAAGCCTGACGCTGCACGAGCCGCGCGTCGGCATCGGGAATCTCTCGCTGCAGCGGTTCGTAGAAGTCGTCGGCCTCTTGCCGCCTCGCAGCGATCACGGCGTCGAACGAGTCAAATGGCTTTGCGGGTTCTGCGTCGCTCAGCCGCAAGCGAAGCGCGACCGTGCCTCCGGCGGGGACGTCGACTTGGTAGTGCGCGGCCGCCTTCGTGCCGGTCGCGTTTTGACTCACTGCGTCGGCGTTGCCGTTTACCAGATAATCATTCACGCCATCCTTGAACGGCCCTGCCGCGTCGTTCGTGCCGAACAAACGGCGAACGTTTGTCTCGTTCTCGCAGAACAGAAGCTGCGGCTGGCCGTCGCAATACAGATGGTATCGGCCGAGCCGCGCGTGCTGTGCCTCGACGACGTTGTTGTCGATCGCCTTGAGGGACGGCTTCGTGGAGTTCGCCGTCCACGACCACGTGTTGCGAAACCACAGGTGCGGCAGCACGTGAAGCGTCGCCTGCGACGGGCCGCGATTCGTGACGGTCACGAGCATCAGGATGTCATTGACGTCGACCTTGGCGTACTCGACGACGACATCGAAGTAGCGATTGTCGTCGAAGATGCCGGTTTCAATCAGCTCGAACTCAGGTGACTCGCGGCCTCGGCGTCTGTTTTCGTCGAGCAGCCGCGAGTAGGGGAACGCCGCCTGAGGATACTTGTACAGCATCTTCATGTACGAGTGCGTCGGCGTCGCGTCGAGGTAATAGTACAGCTCCTTGACGTCCTCGCCGTGGTTGCCTTCCTCGTTCGTCAGCCCGAAGTATCGCTCCTTCAGAATCGGATCGACGCCGTTCCACAACGCTAGTGACAAGCAGAGACGTTGCTGGTCGTCGCAAATGCCGGCGATGCCGTCTTCGCTCCAGCGGTAAGCGCGGCTGCGAGCGTGATCGTGTGGAAAGTAGGTCCAACTGTCGCCCGTGGCGCCGTAGTCTTCGCGGACGGTGCCCCATTGCCGATCGCTGACATACGAACCCCAGCGTCGCCAGGGTTCGTCGCCTCGATGGGCTGCGGCAAGCCGATCACGTTCGTTGTCTGCCATGTTCGCTCGTCCGGATGCACGTTCCTGAGGCGACTGCCCGAGACCGATGGGCGCCGCCACAACAGCCTATTACACAACCTCGCGATTAGCGAGCGGTCTGCGGGCGAACGAATGACAAGCCCCTTGTTTGCAGGGCACGACTCGCCGTTAGTTCGCGGTCGGAACGGCGGCAGCGCGACGCTTGCGGATGGCACGCGAGCGGATCAGCACGTTGCGGACGCTTTGCTCGAGCACGCGCTTGTCGACCGTCTCTTTGTGAAGGTAGTCGTCGGCGCCGGCCTCGATCAACTCGGCTGCGATCTCGGCGGTCGCCGTGCCCGAGAGCGCGATGATCGGAATCATTTCGTCGAGCTCACGCAGTCGGCGAAGGCAGCTCAGGCCGTTGCCGTCGCTGAGAGCGTAATCGAGGATCACCATGTCCCATTGTCGCGTCATAAAGACGTGCATGGCGGCTTCCTCGGTCTCGGCCCGAAGAACATCGAAGGAATACCCTTCGACGCATGACAGATGACGCACGATCACCGCATGCTGAATCGGATCGTCTTCGACGTGCAAGACAAAGACGTGATTGGAATCCATGACGGTCTCCTTTAGGACAAGGCGAGAGCGCTAGTGAGTCGGTTCCAGAGAGTCGGCTGGTCTTTGGGCTCTTCGCCGCTAACCGCATCTGGCATCAACCGTTGAAAGATTTTTTGAATGTCGACAAGCGCCGGCGATTTGGGGTTTTCGGTACGCAACGTGTGGCCGCTGTTCGACGCGGCAATCATCGCCTCATCGGCGGCGACGGTTAACACTTCGCACGGCTTGAGGAAGTCGCGGATGCGATCGGCGTTCAACCCTTGGGCCTTCGGGTCGTAACGATTGACGACGATCAACGGAACATGCGAGTTTCCCATCGCCTGGCACACAAGGTGCGCACCGCGAATCGAGACGACGCTTTGCTCGACGACCAAAATCGTTTGATCGGCCATCGCCAAAGCGCGGAAGTACGAATCGTCGAACGTCGCGGGAAGGTCGATCACCAGCACCTTGGCGATCTGCCGTAGCACCTCGAGCACTTGAAAGATGCCTTCGACGTCCGGCAACTCCGAAGGGATCGCGTCGTGCGGGCCAGCCAGAATCGCCAGGTAATCGTTGATCTTCGTCAGCGATTGTTCGACAAGAAAGCTGTCGAGGCGATCCATGTGCATGGCCAGGTCGTTGATCGTGTAGTTGACCTCAGCATTGAGGTAGGTCGCCAGCGTTCCCATCCGCATCGCCAACTCGGCAAGGATGCAGCTGCGTTTGTGAACGGCGATTTCGTCGGCCAGGTTCAACGCGATGGTCGTCGAGCCCGAACCGCCGGTCGCGCCGGCAACCACAATCGTTTGAGCCGACTCGACGTTCGACTTGATCTTCGCAGCGATGCAATTGAGGGCCTCGACAAAATCGTCGGCTTCGAGGGGAAGCACGGCGACTTGCGTCGCTCCGGCATGCATCGCCTTGACGACGATCGTGTGATCGGCGTGAATGTCGAGCAACGCGAGGATTGCATGTTCCGGCGATGGGCCGCAATGCTGTCGCAACACAGCAAGCTCTTCGATGGATTTCAGGCGGGCGATGATGAGCACAGGCTCGTTCTCAGCCACCCAAATGCCTTTCTTGGCTGCCTCAACACTCGGATACTCGCCTTGGATGCGCGACCAGCGCTTCTTCACTTCGCGCCGCACGTCTTGCGTGAGCGCAGCGTTTGGATCGCATCCGACCAGATAAACTTTCAGGCTGTACATGGGGTGGTTCCCCTCGAATCGGAATCGTCTAGGTTTGTCGTAACTGACGGAGTCGCGCTGCCACCGCTCGCCGCTATTGGTTTAATGGCTGCGATCAACTGCTGAACTTCGTTGAGGAAAGTTTGATACGCTTGATCCACGTTGGTCATCTCGTTCGCACGACCGAGTGCTTCAAGTGCTTTGGTGGCCTCGAGTGCCTGTGGAGCTTGGAACGGAACGATCGAGCTTTTGAAACGATGCGCCGCCCGTGCGAGAGCATCGGCGTCGCGCCGCTCGACGGCGTCACGAACCTGTTCAATCACGCGCGGCGAATCGTCCAAAAGCATCGCGACCAAATCGCTCACGAAGCCTAGGTCCTGATCAAACGACGCGAGCATCGCCTCACGGTCGAACACGGGCTTCGCTTTCTCCTGGCGCGTGAACTGTGCCATGTGGCGGAACAACAAATTGAAATCGATCGGCTTCGACACGTACTCATCCATGCCTGCTTCCAGGCAACGCTCGCGATCACCCTTCATCGCGTGAGCGGTCATGGCGATGATCGGCACATGCTTACCGGTATCTTGTTCCTTGAGGCGAATGGTCGCCGTCGCTTCGAACCCGTCCATCTCGGGCATCTGCACGTCCATCAGCACGATGTCGAACGGCTGACGTTCGTACGCTGCGACCGCTTCGCGTCCGTTGGTGGCCACCGTGGTGCGATGCCCGGCGAGATTGAGCCGACGCACGACGACTTTGAGGTTGATGGCGTTGTCTTCGGCCAGCAGTACGTCGAGTGGTTTGTCCATGGCGGTTGTCGACATGACCTCGGGTTGCGAAAGTTCGACCGACATACTGGCCGGCTGAGGTGAGCCTCGGTGCAAAGCCGTGAGCATGCTCGCCAACAGTTCGGCCTGCTGCACAGGCTTATGTAGATACGCTGCGATGCCCAACTCCTTGCATCGCGAGAGCACTCCCGTTTCGTGCGCCGAGCTAAGCATCATGACGCTTGCCGACGGAATGACTCGATCGCGATGGATCGCCTCGACCAGCGAGAACCCATCCATGTCGGGCATCATGTGATCGACGAGGATCAACGGGAATGGAGTTCCACGTTGGGCTGCGGCACGCGCCAGCGACAAGGCTTCGCTCGCGCTGCTGGCCAACGTCGGCTTCATCTTCCAGTTGCCGAGGATGCCGAACAGCACCTTGCGATTCGTCGCGTTGTCGTCGACGACCAGCACGGGCATGCGCTGGAGCCGATCCATCTCGGCCGTATTTTCTGCGACAGCGCGATTATGACTGACGTTCATGCCCACGGTGAAATGGAACGTGCTGCCTTTGCCCGGTTGGCTGTCGACCCAGATTTGCCCGCGCATGAGTTGCACGAGCCGCGAAGAGATCGTCAGCCCCAGCCCGGTCCCTCCGTACTTTCGCGTCGTCGAAGTATCCGCCTGCGCGAACGATTCGAAAATCGTTTGCTGCTTATCGAGCGGAATGCCGACGCCGGTGTCGGTGACCGAAACGTGCAGACGGCATTGACCGTCGGGCAGCGTCTTGTCGGCCATGCGCTGAACGCGGAGCACGATTTCGCCGGTGTCAGTGAACTTGATCGCGTTGCCGAGCAGGTTCACGATCACCTGCCGCAGCCGGTCGGGATCGCCGACGACCATCGTTGGTACGTCGGGATCGATTTGGAAGATCAGCTCCAAGCCCTTTTGCTGAGCGCGTACTGCCAACACTTTGGCCGTCGACGCCAATCGTTCGTGAAGGTCGAAGTCGATCGCGTCGAGCGCCATCTTTCCGGCTTCGATCTTCGAGAAGTCGAGAATGTCATTAATGACGGTGAGCAGAGAGTCGGCCGACTCCTTGATGGTTTTGATGTATTCGCGTTGCTCGGCATCGAGCGGCGTGCCGAGCGTCAAGTCGGCCATGCCCATGATGCCGTTCATCGGCGTGCGAATTTCGTGGCTCATGTTGGCCAGAAAATCGCTCTTGGCACGATTGGCAAGTTCCGCGATTTGCTTCGCCTGGAGCAATTCGTTCTCGACGATCTTTCGCTCGGTGATGTCGCTGGCGATTCCAACGTAGCCAGTGATGCGCTTGACATCGTCGAGCAATGCGTTGATCGACAACAGCACCGGAAATCGGCTGCCATCCTTGCGAACGTAGGTCCATTCACGTTCGTCGACGCTTCCCGAACGCGGCTTGGTGACGAAGACCTCCATGTTCGGCTCAACACGATGGCCCACTTCTCGCGACAACTCTGCCGCACGGTCACACATCTCGTTACGGTCGTGAAAAGCTGACGGATTCACCTTGCCGACCATTTCGTCGGCGGTGTAGCCGAGCATCTTTTCGGCGGCGCGATTGAAGACGCTGATCGTCCCGTCATGGTCAACAGCGATGATGCTGTGGTTTGCGTTGTCGAGAATAGCCTGCTGAAGCGCGAGCGTTTGCTTCAGCTTCTGCTCGACCAGCATCTGCGCCGTGATGTCTTGGATTTGCCCGAAGAAGTGAGGCTCGCTATCGTTCGTACCCCTGATATAGGTGACATCGACCAGCACGTGAGCTGTTGTCCCGTCAGCACGTTGGTAACGCTTCTGAACGCGATAGCCGCGCACTTCACCTCGGAGTACACACTCGGCCAGCTCGCGATCGGCGACCGTATCGTCGGGGTGCGTCATGTCGCGCAGTTTCATTTCGAGCAGATGCGACTCGCTGTAACCGACGATATCGCAGAACGCCTTGTTCGCGCGTAGATATCGACCGTCGATGGCGGTCCACACCATGCCGATCGGAGCGTGATCGAAGGCGTCTCGAAAGCGGCGCTCGGCTTCTTGCTGGCGCAACTGCGCGGCACTGCGATCCTCGATCTCTTTGGCGATTCTTGCCGCGGCGGCGACGGCATCGCGCTGGCTCTGGCGAGTCCATGCCATCAGTTGCAACACAACGGTCAGCAGAAGCGCGACCGCGAGTCCCGCGCCCAGCACGATCCGCGGAAGCCCGTTGTCTTGCTTCGCGATCCACTCACGGACCGGAGTGTCGGTCATCGTCCACGTGCGATCCGCAAACGGGACATTTGCCGTTTGCATATATGCCAGGTCGCCGTCCGCGTTAGCGGGATGATTCTTGAACAGCACGCGATCGCCGTCGCGGAGAGAAATCATCTGTCCCTCGACCGGCACCCCGCGGAGCGTTCGCGCCAGGAGTCGCTGGAAGTCGAAAGCGGCAACCAGGCAGCCGTCCGAAGCTCCTTCGCGACTCACCGGAAAACAGACCCACAGATCGATATCGCTGTTCAGCTTCGTATCGGTCGATCTCGGTATCGCTTCGACTCGGCCGGTGTCTCGCGCATCGAGCATCACGCGATGCAGCGCGGTATCGCCGGTCATGAGCGCTCGCAGCTTCGACTCGGGACCACTCGTGGCGATCCGCTGGACTTCGCCGCTGGAGTCGATCCAAGCGATCGAGCACAAGCCCGGAAGTCCGGCAAGATAATTCTTGGCGTCGTCCGTCCACAAGTCTTCTTCAGTGCGACCGGCCATCGTCCAACGCGCAGCCATCCGCGTCAGCGCTCCTTCATGATGACGCAGGTCGATGGACAGATCGCCGCGAATGACGGCGAACCGGTTTTGCACTCGCCGACGAAGCTGCTCGCCGTTCTCGTAGTCCATTGCGTGCCATAACGCGAAGGTGCAGATGACCGCCATGTTGCCGACGACCAGCGGCGTCCAACTCGAAATCCGCAGGCCGTCGAGTGCCGCCCGGTGCGTGACGTGATATGTCAGCCAACCTCCGCAAATCGCCAAAGAGATTCCCGACAACAGCGACATTCCATACGTGCCGGCCCAACGAGTCGCCGCCGTTAATCCCGTGAAGTGGCCGAAGATGGCAACCAGCGCCACAGCCGAGACCGCCGAAGCAAGGATCGCGATGACGAAAGATCGCCAACCGCCGCGCTCCAACGGCCGGACGATGAGCATCGCCATGCCGAGAGCCGCGGTGCAAATGGCCGTGTTGAACCCCATCCGATCGCCCGCCATCACGCCATCCAAATGAGGATTGCGAAACAAGAGCGCGTCGATGCCAAAGTCGGCATGCAGTGGATACTGCATGGCCGTGGCCGTCGAAACGACCGAAACGAACGCTGCTAAACCGCGCGCCCATCGCGTTCGGCCGCGTGACAAAAGAATGATCGACGAACCCAGCGAGACGAACATCACCGCGCCGTTGAAGCGCATGACGGGCCCGCCAAGACCAAGGCGGACTGAGGGAAGACGATCCGTCCACCAGGCGAGCATCACGACGGTCGCAATCAAGATCAGCAGCGCGCCGACGCCGGTAGCGACAACCGTATCTCGGTTGTCTGATCTCAAACCCATGCGTTCGTACAATGCGCAGGTTGCGGCGCAGTCGGTCGTTAAAGTTCTGCCAGCGCTTCATGCGCAAGCATAGAAAACTTTTAACCCCCGCGACCGGGCACTTTTGACGACGCCCGCACGAATCTGTCGAACGTGACGGTTATGCCGCCGACGTCCGTGGGCGAATTCCCTAACACGATTGCATTGAGTAAAAGGGCATGCCGCTCATTTGCGTTCGACATACGTGAAGTACGCGCCGCACAGCTCCTTGCCATCGGCGTCGTAGAACCACGTTTGCATCTCCGTCTTCGGGCCGGCCTTCAAATCGACGGTGAAGTTCACCGATTTCGCGTCGGCCGAGACGGGCAACGTTTGATCGAACCCATCGATTTTGAGCCGCGCCTTGGCGATCGGTAGCGCGACGCCTTCGGGGAGAGTGCCGTCGACGGCCTTGAACTCGGGCACGGAGCCCGCGATCGGCGCATCGGCTTCCTGGGGCCAACGACGCAGCGAGATTTCGTAATTGCCATCGCGCTCGACGATCACATTCCACGGAGCGTTCTCGGCTTTGCCGGTTCGCAGGTCCTTCATGTTGTCGCAGTAGACGTTCGCCCAATCGGCGGCCGACAGACAAACGGGATTCTCCTCTTCGGCACCTAGGCTGATGGGGGTGAAGTCCTGCAACTTCGGCTCGACCCCCGCCCACCACGACTCGTAATCGGCCCGCAGCTTGTTGAACACTTCGGGATTCTTCTCGGCGACGTTCGTCTCCTGCGCAGGGTCGCTCGCCAGATCGTACAGCTCCTCGCCGTGAACGAGCCGCCATTTGTGCCACAGCACCGCCGATTGCCACTTCTCGGGATTCTGACCGTATTGCACGACGAGCGTGCGCTCAGCCAGCGGATTCGCCTCGTTGAGAACGTCGAGCTGCAGCACGCCTTGTGCGTTTGCTTGCGATTGCGCGGCGTTCGACATCTTTACTTTTGGCTTCAAAAGATTGGCGAGGCTCGTGCCGTCGAACGTCGCGCCGCTTGCCTTAAGCCCGCACCATTCCATCAACGTCGGCAACAAGTCTTGAACTTGCGTAAGCGTGTCGACGTCGCGAGCCGCGCCGAGGCGGCCATCGGTTGCGCCTTTGGGCCACTGAATGAAGCATGCCGCGCGGTGGCCGCCTTCGTAGTAGGTCGTCTTCTTGCCGCGCATTCCGGCGTTGTAAAACGGTACGCCGGCGGTGCCACCGTTGTCGTGAAAGTAGATGACGATCGTGTTGTCGCGAACGCCGGTCTCGTCCAACAACCGGTCGAGCTTGCCCATGTTTTCGTCGATGTTCGCGATCATGCCGAAGAATGACGCGAGCGCGTGCGGCCGCTTCTGGTCGAGATAGGGCTGACGATACTTGTCGGCCACCCACAACGGCCCGTGAGGCGCGTTCGTCGGCAAGTACACGAAGAACGGCTCCTTCGCCGTTGCCCGTTCGCGGATCCACTGCATCGTGTTGTCGAACCACACGTCGGTGCAGTAGCCCGGGTATCGCTTCAGCTCGCCATTGTGACGAAATCGACCATCGAAGTAGTCGTTGCACCACAGGTCGGCCATCGAAGTGATGCCCCAACCGAGATGATAGATCGTCTCTTGAAAGCCGCGATTGTTCGGCAAGTTCGGATAGCTGTCGCCAAGGTGCCATTTGCCGAACAGCGCGGTGCGATAGCCACTGGTTGCGAAGATCTCGGCCATGGTGGGATACCCACGGCGAATGAACGACCGACCCGCGCACACGCTCGACGCCCCGGTGTGCAGGGCGTCGCAGCCCGTCATCAACTGCCCACGCGTCGGCGTACACATCGGCGCGACATGGAAGTCGGTCAATCGTACGCTCTGGCTGTGCATGCGATCCAGGTTCGGCGTCTTGAGCGACGGATTGCCATGACACGAAAAGTCGCCGTATCCCTGGTCGTCGGACAACACGACGACGACGTTCGGTCTACGCGGAGTCTCGGCTAAATCATCGGCATCAACGGGCGATGATCCGTAGCAAAGGCTTAGCGATGCAAAAATGAGTGACGCGAGACGATTTCGCAAATGCGGATTTCGTTGAACGCGGCAAGTGTCTGGGGCGGTTATGGCGTGCATGTGCGTCGAGACCTCGTGCGAATCGGCGGTTCGTTTTGGAAAGCAATGGCTACTATCTGCACTGCGGCATTGCTGGTCAACACTTTGAACTCACGCGTGCGAGCCATCAGAGAATCGTGGCGCGACCCGGAGCAAGTCGTCGAGCCACACCGCGCGCCACACGTTCGCCCATGAAACGATTGCCGGTCGCTGAAATGGCGGAGCGGGGTGCTCGATCGAGACGCTCGACGATTTGATCGGCAAGCGTACCGCGTGCGGATGGCCACGCGAGGGGTTACTCGCAATGGTTCCAGTACACGACGAGATTATTGGTCGTAAAACCGGCGGCAATCATGTCGCGACGGCCGTCACCGTCGAGGTCGGCGATTTGAAGGCTTTGACAAGCCATGCGGCCTTCGTCGATGGAGATAGTCTTCCACTCCGTGGCGACGGCATTCAGTGGGATATACATGCGGATTCCACAGTTCCCAGCCCCTTTGTCTCCCATCCACCCGGCAACGACCTGGTCGCGTCCGATCCGCAACACGTCGTCGCATTTGAGGGCGTGGCCGGTCACGAGAGTTTCGTCCAACACTAATCGCGGTTGACCGCCGTACGCCCCCGCCTCATCACTGTGATGCACAAGCAACCGATGCCCATGCATCGGCTCGATGATCGCGAGGAACGGGAGGGATTCGGTCTGCCCGCCGTCGATTTCTCCCAACCCGATTTGCATGTCGGCAAATCGCTTCACGCCGTCGGGAGTCCAAGG
Source organism: uncultured Planctomycetota bacterium (assembly GCA_963708675.1). GTDB lineage: Bacteria > Planctomycetota > Planctomycetia > Pirellulales > PNKZ01 > DATAXP01. Next base: position 5,708,295 of record CAVPTO010000003.1, on the reverse strand, counting down.
TTTTTCGGCAGCGTTGCCCATCAGGTCGAGACCTTCCTTGCCGATGAAGTAGACGCGCTCCGAGCCGCTGGACCGACCCTTGACGACGCCAAAGTTATGCATGTCGGTAAGCGTATCAATTAAGAGCTTGCGAGTGACGTTGCCGGGGCCGGTCGGCGGCATCTCATAAGCGTAGACCTTGATTGGGTCCGCCGAGTTGGGTGCTCTGACGGGGACGGAGATGACGTATTGTTTGCCACGGTAATCTTGCGCCCAATGCAGGCGGTGTTGATACGGTTCGCTCGGCAGGGGAATCACTTTCCAAAGTTGCGTAGGATCGTTCGGACGTTCGAGCCAGTAGATGCAAGCTCGCAAACCGCTCGTGCAGACGGCGATCTCGACCTTTCCGTCTCCGTCGATATCGCGGGCGTCGATCGACATCGCTCCCTGGTTATCGAGCCGTTCCGCCAAGACGAAGCGTTTCCAGTCCCCGTTGCGGAACCATACAAAGTCCCAGCGATCGGCGAGCAGGATATCCGGCTTTCCGTCACCGTCAACGTCGCCCGTGCTGAGTCCATTGCCCTTCGTCAACGTTCCGACCTGTTCGGCGTCAAACCGGACCGACGGAAGCGGCTTTCCGCGGCCAGTGGATTCTTCGGCGTTCGCTATCGAAGCGAAGAATGCGGCCACTAGCAATAAGACATGAACCGGGAAGGAATCACATCCGCGAAATAACTGTGACATGAGCGCTCTCTGAATGGTCCGGCGGGTTGCCGCGGTTGGGCTGCCGTGGAAGGTTACTCCGCGCGGTACTTCACACGGCCGCCGACGATGACGGTGTCTGCGCGGCCGCGAAGCTTCCAGCCGTCGAATGGCGTGTTGTGACTCTTCGAGCGGAATTGGTCCTTGTCGACCGTCCACTCGCGCTCGGGATCGATGATCGTCACGTCGGCGTCGGCGCCCACGGCGAGTGTTCCCTTGGGGATACCGAGCACGCGAGCCGGGTTGATCGTGAGCTTCTCGATCGCCTGCGGCCACGTGAGATGGCCCGGCTCGATGAGCTTCGTGATGACGAGGCCGAGCGCCGTTTCGAGGCCGACGATGCCAAACGGAGCGCGGTCGAGTTCTTGCATCTTCTTTTCGGCGGCGTGGGGAGCGTGGTCGGTGCAGATGACGTCGATCGTGCCGTCCTTCAGTCCCGCGATGCAAGCCTCCATGTCGGAATGACTACGCAGAGGCGGGCTCATCTTGCAGTTCGAATCGAACGTGCGAAGGCACTCGTCGGTGAGCGTGAAGTGATGCGGACAGACTTCGGTCGTGACGCGTACCTGCCGGCGCTTGGCGCGACGCACGAGTTCGACACTGCCGGCCGTCGATACGTGCATGATGTGGATGCGGCCGCCGGTCGCTTCGGCCAGAATGATGTCGCGACCGGTCATCACGTCTTCGGCCGCCGCAGGCATCCCGGGCAGGCCGAGAACCATCGACACCATGCCTTCGTGCATGACGCCGCCTTTGGTCAGCTCCGGCACTTCGCAGTGATTCAACACCGGCTTGTCGAACATCAGACAATACTCGAACGCTCGGCGCATCAGCTCGTCGTTGAAGACCGGAGCACCGTCGTCGCTGAAGGCAACTGCGCCAGCTTGAACCAACTGGCCCAACTCGGCCAACTCGGCACCTTCGCGATTCTTGCTGACGCAGGCGACGACGAACACGTTGCAGTTGTCCGCCCGCACGGCCTGGTGCTGAATGAACTCGACGGTCGCTTGCGTGTCGATGGGCGGCTCGGTGTTCGGAATGCACGCAATCGACGTGAACCCACCCGCAATCGCCGCCGCGGTGCCTGTGGCGATTGTCTCGTCCTCTTCGCGCCCCGGCTCGCGAAGATGCACGTGCATGTCGATCAGCCCCGGCGCGACGATCTTGCCTCGCGCGTCGATGACCGTCGTCTGCCCGTTGCGCGTCGCGTCAATCGCCGCGATACGCCCGTCGCTGATGAGCACGTTTGTGACGCGATCGAGATTCTGGCTCGGATCGATCACACGGCCGTTTTCGATGAGGATGGTTGGCATGGGCGCAAAAAAGTTAACCGCAGAGGTCGCAGGGGACGCAGAGAAAAAAGAGGAGACGGAAGGTTTGTGTTGCGATTGGTTTGATGGCGTCTTTGAAAAAGGCGAAGGCTAAACGTCATAAGAGGATCGAAGTATCGCGGAGTCGTCAGGAACGTGTCGTTTTTAACTTTCTTCGTCTCCGCGCTCTCTGCGACCTCCGCGGTTAACCTTGCAGTCTTCAATTCCCCCCGTTCGCCTCGCATTTGAGAACGAGCCACAGCACGGCCATGCGAACAGCGAGGCCGTTGGAAACCTGGTTGAGAATGACGCTGTGCGGGCCGTCGGCGACGTCGGGCGTGATCTCGACGCCGCGATTGATCGGGCCGGGCGCGAGGATCAGGATGTCGTCTTTCGCACGTTCGAGGCGCTCGCGGTTCATCGCGTAGAGCAGGGCGTACTCGCGAACCGAGGGGAACGGCCTCGTCGTTTGTCGCTCGAACTGGATGCGAAGCAGGTTCAGCACGTCGCAGCGCGGCAGAATCTCGTCGAAGTTGTATGAGACTTCGACGCCGAGCTCGCTCCATTTCGGCGACACCAACGTCCGCGGGCCGCAAACGATCACGTGAGCGCCGAGTTTTTGCAGGCCCCAGATGTTCGACCGTGCCGTGCGGCTATGAGCGATGTCGCCGATGAGGGCGACCGTCAGCCCGGCGAGCGTGCCGCGCTGCTCGCGAATCGTGAGGATGTCGAGCAGCGCCTGCGTCGGGTGTTCGTGCGGTCCGTCGCCGGCGTTGATGACGGAGCACGCGAGGTTCTGCGCGAGCAGATGCGGCGTGCCGGGCGTGCGATGTCGCACCACGACGGCGTCGACGCCCATGGCTTCGATGTTCTTGGCCGTGTCGATGAAGGTTTCGCCCTTCGACAGGCTGCTTCCACCGGGCGAAAAGTCGACAACGTCGGCCCCGAGGCGACGGGCCGCTAGCGAGAAGCTCGTGCGCGTGCGGGTCGAATTCTCGAAGAACAGATTGGCGAGCGTCATGCCCGTCAGCGTCGTCATCTTGCGGCGACAACCGCCGGTCGCTTCTTTGAACGCCTCGGCCGCGTCGAGAATCACGTTGATCTCGTCGGCCGAAAGTTCATCGAGTCCCAGCAAATGCCGGCGTTTCCAGAGCTTGGGGACCGTTTCGAGGTCGCGCAAAGCAACGCTCATGGGCGAGAGTTGGGTGTGGGACGGAGGGACACGAAAGTTGGCGAACTCGGTCGGGCGTGATTCTAACACTCGACCCGCAGGCTGCAAGCAGACGGGACACGCGCGGCTTTATACTGTGCGTTATGGCCGATCGCTCAACTACCTACCGTGTTGCCGTTTGCGTGGACGATGCGCCATTGGCGACAAGAATTATCCAAGCACTTGATTCGGGCGATTTTGACGTCGTTCCTAACATCGAAGCCGAAACGGCGATCGATGTCGTCATCTCCGACTCGGCAACGTGCTCGACGAAAGCGCAGGCTCGATTGCAGTTCGGCAGTGACATAGCGGCCGACGCCAATTTGTCGCGCGACGCATCGCCGGAAACGATTCGCACGACCGTCACCTTGCTAGGACGAATCGCAAGGCTCGAACGGAATCTCGTCGAGACCGATCGACGTCGCAAGGAAGTCGAACACGAAGCTTCGACCGACCCACTGACCGGCGTCGCGAATCGCCGCGCGTGGGAGCGAGAACTTCAGCGCCTGAAAAGCTCGCCCGCCACTGCGAGCTGCGTGGCGATCGTCGATCTCGATCGATTCAAGGAGATCAACACGCAACACGGACATCTGGTCGGCGATCGCGTTCTCGCGACGTTCGCAGGAGCGATGGCCGACGAACTACGATCGACCGATGTGGTCGCGAGATTGGGAGGCGATGAGTTCGCGATCCTTCTGGCTGGCGTGAATCGTGAACAGGCAACGACGGTGCTCGAGCGAGTGCGTCACCAAGCGCGACAAGCACTCGTCAGCAACGAGTTGCCAGCGGTCACGGCGAGTGTTGGCTTCGCGATGTCAGCCGATGTCGCGGAAGCCGATCGTGCGCTGCGTGCCGCGAAAGAGCAGGGCCGCGATCGCGTCGTCGCTTGGCCTCGCGCTTCGTAAGTGAACGCTTCAATCAGCCTTGCACGTATGGCAAGTTGAAAGCAGAGCGCCGTTCCGAGCAGCCCACTGGCGAAGCTCTTTCGATGTCGGAGCGCAGATGCGCTGTCGCGACGCGGCGCCGTTGGCCTCGTGCGTCGGGCAGTGGGCGTGGTGCAACACCACTTCCGACGCCGAGCTGAAACTCAGGTAGAGCTCGGCCGGGTGCGACTTCATCCACTTATGAAAGCCCATCGACTCGTCAGCTTTGGCGCAATCAAACGTCGTCACGGGAAATCCGTACGGCACTCGTTGATTCCGAACGTTATTCATGAACATGGAGCCTTCGTTGCGGATCGCGTTAGGTGTCTGCGCCAAGCGTGGCCGCCACCGAAGTGTGCGGCCACGCTGGTGCTGACTTTTCGGGAACTCTGCCCGATGCGTTGAACGCAATCTTAGTAACGACGACGGCCACCTCCGCCGCCACCACCACCGCCTCCGCCACCGTAACCACCGCCGCCCGAACGCTCTTCGCGAGGACGAGCTTCGTTGACCGTCAAGCGACGGCCATCGTGTTCCTTGTCGTTGAGGGCCGTGATGGCCTCACGCGCCTCGTTGGCATCGTTCATTTCGACGAAGCCGAAGCCCTTGCTGCGACCGGTGTCGCGATCTTGGATCACCTGGGCGCTACGCACCGAGCCGAACTCGGCGAACAGGCCTTCGAGGTCCGAACTGCTGGTGTTGTAGCTCAGATTTCCGACATACAGTTTCATTCCCACGTGCAACACTCCGAAAAACAATGCTGACACGATTTACCTTCTCGTGCCAATGAAGTGGCCAGAATGGCGGCCCGCCAAGTTGGAGAGGCGAAAGAGCAGGCAGCGGGCGACTGGAAATCTGAGCGCTACGAACTAACTCGTCAAACCGACCAACTGTAGTCTAACACTTCCCACTCTATTGGAACATCAGCAAAAATGAACAGTTGCGGGTCAATCGGAGGTGGGCGGCGCGGCGACCACAGACGCTCGATCGGCATTCCGGCAAAGCGTTTATCGCCAGCGTTATTCGGCAAATCGCCAGCGACGCTCGAACTGCGACAGCATTCCGACGACCAGACAGGCGTCGATGAGCACGTACGAAACCACGAAGCCGGCGAAGATTACGGAATCGCCTTCGATGGCCGGGAACTCGCCATCGGCCGACAACGGCAGGCTGAAGATCGCTGAGAACGGGCTAAGCATCGTCAGCAAATGAATGCCGCTCGTGACGGGGGCGTGCGGGAAGAACGTCTCGGCGAAGTACTGCAATGCCGGCGGCGCCATGAAGAGCACCACGATCGCCAGATACGCCGCCATCATGCTCGACGTCGTCTTCTGAAACATCACCGACGCGAACATCGCGATCGCTGCCGTCGTGCAACACACGATGCCGATGATGAGCAGATACGCGGCGACGGTCGGCACGTTCTTCCAGAAGTAGCCGGGCAACATGCTCGCCAACAAAAGCGCGAGCAACAAGAACGACGTGAGCACGCTCGACACGCGCAGTCCCGACAGCAGCTTGCCCCATACGATTTGCCAAGGCGAAAGCGTCGTCACCAACAGCAGGTCGAGCGTTTGCCGTTCGCGTTCGCTGGTAATGCTGCCTGCCGAGAAGACTGGGCCGACGAGCATGTTGAACAACACCACATAGCTGATGTACCAGCCAGCATTCTGCGGTCGAAAGTACAGGCACACTGCCATCAGCGGCAACGCGAGCAACATGCTGACTTGAATGACAAAGCGCAGCATCAGCGTCCCTTGGCTGAACAACTCGCTGCGCATTTCTTTGTCGTAGACCGGATTCAATCCGTCGTCCAAAAGGTCGTCGCGTTTCGCAGGCGCGAACAGCCGATCGGGAAATTCGTCGCGGCGAATGACGAGTCCGACGGCGGTACGCATCTCTTCTTCTTCGTCGATGACGTCCTTGCCTTCGCTGCCGACATCGGGCGGATACAACAGTCGACGACTCGTGCTCATGAACAACGCAATCGCGACGGTCGCGCAGAACGCCGGGAGCACGGTGCTTGCAGCCACGAGACGCGCCGACGCCGCGCCCCCTTCGAAGATCCGCCACGACAAGGGTCCGAGAATCGCCAACGGCAAAATGATGAGATACGAAACGACGAGGCTCGCGGCCGTGCGACGAAAGTAACTGCTGCACGCGATGCTAATCATGCCGCAGACCATAACCGAGAGCATCAGCGCCCAGTACATGGCCAACAGCTCGTAGACGCTCACGCCGCCCAACGGCAGGCAGAGCATGACGATCGGCAGCGATGCGAACACCAGCACCGCGACATGACACAGCGAGGCGAGCAACTTGCCGAGCACGATCGCACCAGGACGCAACGGGCTGGCCAGCAGCATCTCGTAGGTCTTGCGCTCCTTTTCACCGGTAATCGCTCCGGCCGCGAACGCCGGCGTCATCAGCGTCGCGATCATGTATTGGCCGAGAAAGAACAGATTGACCAGGCGACGCGCCGCCTCGGGATTCGTCATGTCGATCTTCTGCGCCGACGGCCAGGCCATCCACACCACCGCCCCCAGCAACGCCACGTACACCAACAGCAGCGCCATCGCCCGCGGTCTCCGCAGGCTGACGAGCAGTTCACTTTGCAGGACGGGGTTCTCGATGAGGTACATCGGCTCTGACTTATGCGGAAGGGTTAACCGCAGAGGACGCGGAGGGCGCAGAGAAAGAAATCTATTTGCTTCTTACTCTCTTCGTATCTCTTCGTCCTCTGCGATCCCTGCGGTCAATTGAATTGAATAAAAATCGGATTTAGCTCACGAGGCCTTTTGTGACGAGCATGAACACGTCCTCCAACGTCGGCTCTTTCTCTCCGAAAGAATGCATCCGCACGCCGGCGGCGACGAGGCGTTCGAGCAAGGCGGCGATCTGCGCGTCGTCGGCCGCCAGCTCAGCCGTGACGCGATGATCGGCGATTTTGACGTCGAGCAGTTCGGGCATGCTTCGCAGCAGCGACAAGCCGACGTCCATCTTTTCGAGAAAGCGAATCTCGACGACGCGGTTTCGTTGAATGCGGCGATAGACTTCGTCGATCGGCCCCTGCATCAGCAGTTGACCGCGCTCGATGATGCCGATCGACGTGCAGCAGTCAGCCAACTCGCTGAGGATGTGACTCGAAATCAGGATCGTCTTGCCCATTCGACGCAGCTCTTTGAGCAGCGCCTTCACTTCGAGGCGTGCGCGTGGATCGAGTCCGCTCGTTGGTTCGTCGAGGATCAACACCGGCGGATCGTGTACGAGTGTCTTTGCGAGGCACAGGCGTTGCGTCATACCGCGTGACAAGCTGTTGACGAAGTCGTCGCGCTTGCCCGTCAGGTCGAGCAACTCAAGCACGTCCCCGATCACGGCCTGCCGCTTCGCGCGTGGAATCTGATACGCGACGGCGAAAAAGTCCAAAAACTCCCACACCTTCATGCCGTCGTAAACACCAAAGCTGTCGGGCATGTACCCGACGCTGCGTCGCACGCCGAGCGGGTCACGCGTGACGCTGTGACCGTTGACCGTTCCCTCGCCGCGAGTCGCACGCAGCAGGGTCGCGAGGAAACGGATCGTCGTGCTCTTGCCCGCGCCGTTAGGGCCGATGAAACCAAACAACTCGCCGGCCTCGATCTTCATCGACAAGCTTTCGACGGCCTTCAGCTCGCCGTAATCCTTGCCGAACTCATGTAGTTCAATCATCAGTTGCGGCGGATTCCGGGGACCGTGAGTGTCTTTGTGAGGAAACGCGAGCCGTTAGTTCGACGCTTTCACTTCGATTCGTGTGTTCACGTCGGCTTCGATCGTAGCAAGCGGCGACGGCGCAAGATGCACGACGACGACCGTGGCTCCTCTGCGTTGAGCGCCGCTGGGCGAGACTTTCATGCCTTCGAACGTGTCTTCCGTCCAACCGACAAGGCGGAAATCGTCGTCGCTATCCTTTGTGGCCAGCTCGATCAGCGAGCGAACATTCAAGCCGACTGCCGGTCTGACACGAGCAACGAGCGGCAATTGATCGAGATCGTCGGGCCATCCGCTTGCCTCGCCTTCAATAAACTCGCGTCGTTCACCGGGAGCGATCGCGCCCAGCCATGCTACCTTGCCGCCCGGCAACACGACACCCGCTCCCGCGAAGCGCAACGATGTGCCGTTCGTCACACGCCATCGACGAGCCCCCAGAGATTCGAGCGAAACATTGCCGCGCGGGTCGGCCATTTGTTCAGCATGCAGCATCGCCGCCGCATTCGAAGCGACCTCGAACCCATCGAGTCGCACGGACGCTGTGTTCTGATCGTTCTCGCCGCCACTCGACATGCTTTGCAAACGCACCCGCGAGCGGCCCTGAAGGCGCAACAATTCGCTTCCAGCGCTCATCGGCAACGCGACCGATGTCGGTTCTTGAAATGCAACGTCGTAACTCGTGCCCAGCGAACTGTAGAGTGCAACGTAGCGCGTGAGATGCGCCCGCGGATAGCCGGCATACATCTCGACAACATCAAGCTCGGTCATCGATCGCGCAAAGCCGATGTCGAGCTGCGCGGAGTACACGACTACTGCCGTCGCGCCGATGGCAATGAGCGGCGCGGCCACCCATGCCAACTCGATGCGTCCCAACAAGCGAAAGAACAGCGCGTTGACCAAGAGAACGCCGAGGTATGCGGCAACGACGCCAGCGATGAACTTGGAGTTGGGCACTACAATTCCAGCGGCGTCGCGAAGAGCATGGCGAGCTACGTCGGAAACGTCGCTCGCGTCGTTCCACACCAGTGGATCGGGAATGATCGGAACGTCGAAGCGTCGCGAGCGGTTGAAGGATCGCGAACGTTCGTCGGGATCCTCCTCGATGGCCGTGGTTTTTCGCGACCAAACAGCCATCCTCGTCGTCGGCGGGCCATGGCTGATTCGGTCTTTCCAAGCGACGCTGAGCTCAAGATCGGGATCGACGCGAAAGCGGCGCGGCGGTTGACGCAGCAAATGACCATGAAAGAAACGATCGAAGCCCGGCCACTCGACAAGCTCGCGCGATGACAAGCGCATCGCCGTGACGACCACGCGGCCACGACCGATCCGCCGCTCGACAACCAACGGTTGCGTGTCGCCGAGCGTGACTTCGGTCGAAGCATTCTCGCGGACCGCCAGATGCACGCCGCTCAGCGGACGAGCCGGCCGTAGCGGATACTTGTCGACCGCCCACGGACGAGCGTTGAGCGGCGCCAGCGCCACCGAGTCGAGTTCCCACGCACCTTCGGCCGTCGCGGGGAGCCAGGCGTCGAGGAAACTGTGACGCAGCGTGTCGAGCGTGTCGGGGCCGCTGACGATGAGTTGGCCGCCCCAATGCAACCAATCGACAAGCGCTTGCTGTTGCTCGACCGTCAGATCGCCGGGCCGTCGGTCATCCCATAACACGTATGCGGTTGCGGTCCATTGCAGGGCGCTCGACGGCAGCGCCAATGGCGGCTTCGCATCGGGAGTGATCACCTGATAGTGCGTTGCGTTGATGAGACCCGAATCTTCGTCCGCCGCGCCGAAGCGTATGGCGTCGAGGTTTTCGAGATATTGGTAGCGATCGGGCTCGTTGGCAAGCACGACGAAGAAAAACTGCTCGGTCGGCATCACATTCAGCCGCGTCACTTCCACAAATCGATCGTTGCCCAAAGGTGTGAGCAGTCGCGTTCGCGCTTTGACGCCCGTCGCCGACGCGGGGCAGAAGAACAACTGATCGAGATCACGTCGCTGATTCTTCGGAAAAATCGCGGCGCGTCCGGTTTCGAGCCAATACGGCGTGCCGTCGATGTCGATGGGCTGCACACCTTCGCCGTGCAGCGCTTCGAGCACGAGTTCGCCGCGCTCGTCGAGCTTATTCGCGCGGGCTTCGAGCCCCGTGTCGGTCCAATGGCCGGGCTTGATGGAGATTTGCGGGCGATTGCCTTCGGCCGGTCGTAGCTGCAGCGGCCGCCACTCGAAGTCGGGCTTCGGCTTCTCTTTGTCGGCCGGGAGCTTCGCCGCCTTGTCGGCGTCCGTGCGTCGGCAACCGCCGCAGCCCGGCATCACGAGACAGACGACGGCGACCAGGCCGATCAACGCAGGTCGAAAGTGAATCACAGTTGCCCGACTCCCCGCGCATGCGCGAAACGCATGCCTGTGAGTCTAGATTGCCGTCACGACGCCGCAAAGAGTTGCGTGAACCGCAGGCTACTTCGCAGTGCAGGCTATTTCACAGTTCGGACTATTTGATGGCGCGAGCTTGCTCGCGGCCAGCGTTGATATCGACGAACGCCACGATGACCCAACCGATGACGAAGAAAACCAGGAGGCTCAGAATGGCCTGGTGCGCGTCGCCGGTGCGCGTGAGCACTTCCGAGAAGACAATCGGCCCGAACATGCTGGCGGCCTTGCTCGACAGGTTGAAGAACCCGAAGAACTCGGCCGTGTGCTCGACGGGCGTCATCTGTCCCATGATCGAACGGCTGACCGATTGAATGCCGCCCATCACCAAGGCGACTACTCCACCGAGAACCCAGAACTGCGCCTTCGTCGCGACGAAATACGCGCCGACGAGCAACGCGACCCATACGCCTAGGCACAAGAATAGCGCGAACTTGGTTCCGAATCGCTCTGACAAGTAGCCGATGCCCAACGCTCCGGGAAGCGCAACGAACTGGATCATCAGCACGAGTTGCACTAACTCGCCCGAGGTCATGTCGAGAGTTTCCGTGCCGAAGACCGACGCCTGACTGAGCACCGTTTGTGCGCCGTCGTTGTAGAACAGAAAGGCGAGCAGAAAGATGACGAGCATGCGGTAGCGACGCAAGTTCGCCAGCGTGTGCTTCACTTCGCGAAACGCTTTCCGCGACGCAGCGATTACAGACATGTCCGACTTCGGCGTACCGCGGTCCTTCAGCCAAAGAATCGCTGGAATCGCGAACACGCCCCACCACACGCCCATGATCAACAGCCCGAGGCGCGGCAACAGGGCGGTCGGATCATCGTCGGAAGCGGGCAGACCAAGCTGCGTGCTGAAGCTGTAAAGCGCCAAGAACAACGCGAGCGCCAATCCACCGCCGAGATAACCGACGGCGTAACCCTGCGCCGACAGGCGGTCCATGCCTTTGTCATCCGCCATCTCGGGCAGGAAGCCGTTGTAGAAACCTTGCGAGAATTCCATCCCCAACTGGGCGATGAGAAACAGCGCGACGAGCAGCCACGGCTTGTCGGGAGTCGCGAAAAACATCGCCGCCGATGCGCCAGCGCCTACGAGCGCGCTCCCGGCGAGCCACTTGCGCTTGCTCGCGCGACCATCAGCCACGGCGCCGAGCACTGGCGACAGAACTGCGACGACGAAGTTCGTCAGACCAATGCCGTAGCCCCACACCAACACACCTCGCTCTTCGGGCAAGACGTGCTGTAGGTAATGGACCAAAACAGTGATCGACAGCGTCGAATACGAGCTGTTGGCCCAATCGTACATGACCCATGCGAAGACTTCGCGCTTGGCGGGCGATTTAACGTCGCTGGGGGTTACGGTGCTCATCGGACCTCTCAACAGGGGTGGCGATGGCGACTATACTTGTCGCTTCCCAAAAGCGGAAGCGCACCCACGCCAACAGCGGAGGCTATGCAGGCGGATGTCCAATTTTCTTTTTGTGTTGTTGTCGACCGCATTGACGGCGTTTTCGTGGGGCGTTTACGGTCCGCTGATGCGTGAGGGCCAAGCCGGAATGGCCGGCAGCCATCTGTTGCCGTTTATTTGCGTCGGGCTCGCGTACTTTCTGATCGCCGTGCTCGTGCCGATCGTGTTTCTCAAGTGGAAGCCCGAACCCGGCACATGGACGACGACCGGAATCATTTGGAGTTTCGTGGCCGGCATCGTCACCTCGGTCGGCGCGTTGGGAATCATTCTGGCGCTCACGAACGGTGGCAGCCCGATTTATGTGATGCCGCTGGTGTTTGGCGGCGCTCCGGTCGTGAACACGTTCATGTCGATGTTCATGTCGAGGACGTACAAGCAGGCGGGACCGATCTTTTATGCCGGGTTGATCCTGGTAATTGCCGGTGCCGTGGCGGTGCTGGTGTTCAATCCTGCACGACCTCGCGGATCCTCGGTCGCAACAGCGCCTGCCGAGAAAGCGCCTGCTGACAAGACGGCCGCTCAGAAGTCCGGGGCGGAAACGACCGCCGCGGAGCCGATCGCGACGAAGGACGAACCGGCGGTGGTTCAACACGAAAGCGGAATGGTGAAACATTGGATCCTCGTGCCTCTGTTCATCGCGCTGACGGCGCTGTGTTGGGGTGGTTACGGTCCATTGCTGCATAAAGGACAAGTCGCAATGGCTGGCAGCCGTTTGCGCCCGTTCATCTGCGTCGGACTCGCGTACTTCCTGGTCGCGGTGCTCGTGCCAATCATTCTTCGTTACGTTCTCGGCGATCACGGGCACATGTCGACCACCGGCGTGTTGTTCAGCCTCGCGGCAGGCGCGGCAGGCGCGATCGGATCGCTCGGCATCATTCTGGCCTTCAACTTTGGCGGCAAGCCGATCTATGTCATGCCTCTGGTCTTCGGCGGCGCACCGGTCATTAACACGCTGACAAGTATTCTCACCTCGAAGCAGCCCCTTACGCCGAGCCCCGAGTTCTACGCGGGCTTGATCATCGTCGTCGCGGGTGCGGCGACCGTGCTCATTTTCGCGCCGAAACCGAGTCCGCGCGCCAAGGCCGCAGCGAAGAAGTAATGCGCCATGTCGCCCGACGAAACCAATCGACACGAAGCCACGCGACGCGAGACGATGCGGAGAATCGACGCCCAGCTCACGCACGTGTGGGTGGTGCGCACCTTCCTCAAGCACTCGGAAGAGGCGGAGGAAGACGAAGAAGTCTACGAAGTCGTGCGCGTGTTGTACGACTATTGCTTGGCGCTCGGGCCATCGCTGAATGCCGACGATGCAGATGAATACCTGAAGATCGCGGCGAAGAAACTCGCAAAGCTCAAGCAGGCGGCCGCGCATCTGGCCGAAATCCTGCCGCGAGTGTCGACGCACACGAACTTCAAGATGGCGCTGGCGTCGCTGATGACGGCTATTGAAGAGATCGCGCGGTTAATCGAATCGCAACGTGCGATCGCGAATGACGTTCGAAGCGCGGATAGCGCACAATCCCCCGGCGACTCGCCGGGGGCTAATGACGATCAATAACCGTTACGTCACTTTGCGGACGACGCCCACGACGACGCCCAGCACGCGGGCGTCGGTGACGTAGATCGGGTCCATTGACGAATTGGCAGGCTGCAAGCGGATGCGCTTGCCTTCGGGATACCAGCGCTTGAGCGTTGCCTCATTATCGCCGGTGAGGGCGACCACCACATCACCGCGTGATGCGGTGTCTTGCTTACGGATGACGACGTAATCGCCGTCGGCAATCTGGTCTTCGATCATCGAGTCGCCTTTGACCTTCAGCACGAACAGGTCGTCGGCGTTGAAAAAGTCGTTGAAGTCGATGACCTCATCCTGCTCGATCGCCTCGTGCAGCACGCCTGCCGCGATCGTCCCGCGAAGCGGCAACCCGCCGCCCCCTTCGGGCGTTTCGGTTGCTAGCATGATGGCTCGCGACATATTCGGCTCGCGAGTGATCAGCCCCTTCTTTTCGAGGGCTTTGAGGTGACACATGACGCCGTTGGGCGAGCTAATGTCGAAGTTTGTCCCGATCTCGCGAACGGTCGGCCCATAGCCTCGCGAGCGAATCTTCTCGCGAATGAATGAGTAAACCTCACGCTGTCGTTCCGTCAGAGCGCCGAGATCGGCCATGGGTGAAATTCCTACTTGGAAGGGCTGAATGTTCCCTTGAAGGTTATCGACAATATAATATACGGGCGTACAGAGTCAAGTACGCCTGTACAGGTAAAATGTGTCGCGTGATGTCTGCCGGTTAGCCGCGACGCACCATCCCGCACGCGCGCTCCGCCTGCGCGTCGCGGCTAACCGTCGGAGCACGATCAAGCGCGCAGGTCAGACCGTCACGACCATGTTGTCGCGGTGGATGACCTCTTCGTACGGACGATGGCCCAGCGTGACGGCGATTGCCTCGGTGCGCTGGCCCTTGATGCGTTCCATCTCGGCGACGTCGTAATTGGTGAGGCCACGCGCGAACTCAGCGCCGTTGCGATCGCGGAGGGCGACGACGTCGCCTTTCTTGAACTTTCCACCGACTTCGACGACGCCGATGGCCAACAGGCTGCGACCTTGCGTCTCGACGGCCTTGCGAGCGCCGTCATCGAGCACGAGAAATCCTCGTGGCTGAGCCGTGAAGCCAATCCATCGCTTCCACGACGTGATGGCCGTGCCTTGCGCGACGAAGAGCGTGCCTACGGTGTCGCCTGCGATGATGCGGGCCAACGATCCCGGTTGACGTCCGGGGGCGATGATCACGTTTTCGCCCGCGACCGTACACATGCGGGCGGCATTGAGTTTGCTCGCCATGCCACCTTTGCTGAGGCCGGTCTTGTGATCGCGTGCCAGGCTAAAGATCGATTCATCGAGCTTCGTGACCGTCGGAATGACCTTTGAGCTCTCGGCACGAGGATCGCCATCGAAAAGGCCGTCGACGTCGGAAAGGATCACCAGCAGCGGAGCGCGAATGAGGTTCGTGACCATCGCGGCCAGACGATCGTTGTCGCCGAAGGTGGTTTGCAGCTCTTCGACGCTGACGGTGTCGTTCTCGTTGATGATCGGCACCGCGCCGTATTCGAGCAGCGTCAGCAGCGTGTTGCGAACGTTGAGATAACGCGCACGATCGTCGAGGTCGTCGGCAATCAGCAGAATCTGTGCGGCATGACGACCGAACGAACGCAAGGCGCGATCGTACGTCTGCACGAGGTAGCACTGACCGATGGCGGCCACCGCCTGCAAGTGCGGCAAATCGCGAGGCCGCTGCTTCAGGTTCAACTGCCCCATGCCGGCGCCAACCGCTCCGGAACTCACCAACGCCACGCGTCGCCCCGACTCGACGACTTTGTGCAGCTCCTCGGCCAACTCGGCGATGCGCTGCTCATTGAGTGCGCCGTCGGGGCGAGTGAGGATACGCGTGCCGACTTTAACGACGATGGTGTCGGCCACGGCCGCAATCTCGCGACGCAGCAAATCGGGAATCGGCGTGGTGGCGGTGGGGGGCGTGCTCACGAACAGTTCCGCTGATGAGATTTCATAAGGCCGCATCATAGCGTGCGACATCCGAAGCCCACAATTCGAGTGGGGCGAGGCGCGCGTGTTGGGAGTTCTGTAGGGAACGCCCTCCGTGGCGTTCCGTGAAGCGCGATCGGGCGCGAACACCCACTCGGCGGAACGCCAAGGAGGGCGTTCCCTACAGGAGATGACGTGTGCCCGCTCGGGCTCTGATGGGGCGAGCGCAAGCAAGGGGACATTTCTTGCACCCGCTGCTAGAATGCATCGCATGAGCGAACTCCATCATGAGTGCGGCATCGCGGCGATCTATCATCTCCCCGGCGAACGCAGCCGTTTGTGCCCCGAACAAGGCCCGAACGCGATCTCGCGGCTCATGCCTCGCATGCTGCTCGATATTCAAAATCGAGGCCAGCTCTCGGCGGGAATCACGACGTTCGATCCGCGTCGTCGCAATTTGCTCGAAACGTTCAAGGACGTCGGCACCGTCACCGAAGTTTTTCGGCTGAATCATCGCGACAAGGCCGAGAGCCTGATGCGGAAGTACGCGGGGCGGGCGGCCATCGGCCACGTGCGTTACGCAACGTGCGGGACCGACGATCGCAACTACGCGCAGCCTTACGAGCGTCAGCACATTCAAAAGCCGAAGTGGTTCAGCTTCGGCTTCAACGGACAACTTGCCAACTATCAGGAGTTGCGTCGCGATCTGTTGGCCAGCGGCGACAACCATCTCGCCCGAGAGAACGACACCGAAATCATTCTGCACGAACTCGGGCGAGAGCTATCGGCGGGCGAGCCGCGCAAGGGAGCGCTCGTCGAGGTTTGGCGAAACGTCGCCAGCAAGTTCGACGGCGCCTATTCGCTGGTGCTGCTCAACGCGCTCGGCGAGATGCTGCTGGCGCGTGACCCGCTGGGCATCAAGCCGCTGTGCTGGGCGCGTGAAGGGGCGTTGTTCGCCGCCGCGAGTGAAAGCGTGGCGCTGTTGAATCTTGGGTTCAGCCCCGAATCGATCAAATCATTGGAGCCCGGCCAGGCAATCTCGATTGTCGACGGGAAGATGGAAATCAGCCAGTTCGCTCCGAGTCCGCGAAAGGCGCATTGCTTTTTCGAGTGGATTTACTTTGCAAACGTCGCGAGCACGATGGACGGCCGCAGTGTGTACCTGACGCGCACGGCGCTCGGCGAAGAGTTGGCCAAGCTCGAAACGATTCCGTGCGATGAAGACACGATCGTCGTGCCGGTGCCCGATACGAGCAAGGCGGCGGCCGACGCGATGGCGTTCCGCTTAGGAGTGCCGTCGCGCGAAGGGTTGATTCGCAACCGCTACACGGGGCGCACGTTCATCGAAGGTTCGGGCAGCCGTCGCCGCAAGGCGGAGAGCAAGTACACGCCGCTGCGCGAGGTGCTCGAGGGCAAACGCGTGCTGCTGGTCGAAGATTCGATCGTGCGGTCGACGACGATGAAGGTGCTTCTGAATCGCATTCGAGACCTGGGACGCGCGAAGGAGATTCACGTGCGTATCGCCTGCCCGCCGATCGTCGCGCCGTGTTTTTACGGCATCGACATGTCGACGATCGGCGAGTTGTTCGCGCCGAAGTTCATGCACGGCGGCCCGCTGACGGAAGAGATTCAGACTCAGATGGCCGCGAAGCTGGGGGCCGACTCGCTGCGTTACCTGCCCGTCGAGTCGATCGCTCGGGCTTTGAAGTTCAACCCCGATCAACTCTGCCGGGCCTGCATCACCGGCAAGTATCCGACGCCGACCGGTCAGCAGCTTTATCAGGTGGCGCTGACGAACACGGAGAGCGAAGAGCGGACGTACAAGGCGCAGCCGACGTAGGCGTACAGTGTCGGTATGTACTGGGTACTAAGTACCCGGTACTACGTACCGAGTACGCGCTCGAACTCAGCGCGATACACCGGTAGCCCCGCGAGGCGCGTGCGGCGCTCGAAGTGCGTGCGGTAGTCGAGCTCGTGCTCGGCGGCTTGTTCGGCCACGTCGACGGGTCCTTTCAGACCTGTGTGCTCGGCGATCGTTTCGAGCGACAGGCGAAAATACTCTTCGACGTCGGTCCAGAAGTGCAGGCGGCCACCGGGCAGCAGCACGCGCTCGATTTGCCTGACGAAACCTTCGTTCATGATGCGTCGCTTGTGGTGGCGAGCTTTCCACCACGGGTCGGGGAAGTAGACGTGCACCGCGAACAGGCAAGCGTCGGGCAACAGTTCGCTGAACAGGCGAAGGCCGTCGCCGTGAATGACGCGAACGTTCGAGAGGTTGAGCTTCGCGGCGCGGGCTGCGGCGTGGCGGGCGTATTTCTGCGCCATCTCGATGCCGAGAAAGTTCGTATCGGGCCGCGCGCTGCCGGCAGCGCTAAGGAACAACCCTTTGCCGCTCCCCATCTCGACTTCCCACGGACCTGTGCGATCGAACAACGCAGCGGCCGTCAGTGGTCGCGGGAGGGCGGCGAGATCTTTCAGCCAAGGCGTCAGGTCGAAACCTCGACCGATGTCACGCAGCGCGCGGCGACTCAAGAGTGGATCCCTCGAAGCGTCGTCAAACCGACGCCTCTTTCAAGCGGTCGATGGGCAGCGGGACGCCGATGATTTGGCCTTCGCCGACCAACGACTGATTCACGAACGCCTGGAATCGGCAGACGACCAAGGCATTGGGACGAAGTTTCGTGAGTTGTGCAACGATAACAAGTCGGCTGCCCGGAAGAATGACGTCGCGAAAGCGGACCTCGTCCATCCCGCCGAAGCCGAGGATGGTGTCGCCGAGCAACTTGTATTTGCGCGACTGGTAACTGCACAGCTGAGCGGCGGCCTCGCAAATGAGCACGCCCGGCAACAGCGGCATGCCAGGCATATGGCCGCGTGTCCAGAACTCGTCGTGGCCATGATCCTTATAGCCCACGGCGATCTTGCGATCGAAATCCTCGAAGCAGATTGCCGTCAACTGCTCCATTTCGAAGCGTTGCTGATTCAAACGGCGAATCTCTTCCACGTCGGCAATGACGTGATTCAGGTCGTACTCTGAGAAGTCGAGTATGAGATCCTTGGCACCCACGTGCGCATCTCCCTAAAACACATCTCCTCGCAGATGGAGTTAGCGGCCGACGGCTTTGAAATGTCGGGCTCTTAGGTACGAATCAACTTTCGCTTGGCCTTGCGCGCCTTACTGTTGGCTGGGCGGCGTCCATGATTGGCTTTTTTGAGAGTGCGGTGTGGCTTGGCCATGAGTTCGCGATCCTATCTGAGCTACGTTGACATAACGGGGGCAAGCCGCCAAAGATACCAGGAACGCCGCCGGTGCGAAAGGCGGATGCCATCGAGCTGCGAGACTTGTCCCCCGTGCGCGGGCGGTGGGCGATACGTGTCTACAAGAAACGCGGCCACACAATACGCGGCGGCAACTGTTAGCGAGCTGTTTCAATCGAGCCTTGTTGTGTCGACGCCTGCTGCGTCGCGGCCTGCTTCGCTGTTTCGACCAGTTGCTCGTGGGTGTACGCCAGCAACTTGCGCGTCGCTACGTTCGGTCTCGGTAATCGGCGACAGGCTCGACAGGAAGACTTGAACCTGGATGTATTGCGGGCCGCTCTCGCCGCCGAGTTGACGTCCGCCGCGGCACCAGCTTTCGTGCATCTGGCCGGCACGCTCGATCAGCCCTTCGCCGATGCCGCTGATCAGGTTCTCCGACGGAGGCGTCATCGGCTTGCCTTGCGGGTCGAACAAAAAGTATACGAGATATCCGTAGCCCAACGGCGACTGATTCATCTCGATTTCATACACCGGCAGATCGCCTTCCTTGAGCGGCGGGTTGTACAGCTTCGAGTCCACCTTCCAGCCGAGGCCGCGGTAACACACGCTCAGGTCGTGCCACTTCGGAAACGGGAAGTCGATCGACGCGTAAACGCGATTGCGTCCCGAGCCATACGCCCAGTAGCGCGAGTGAACCGATTTGAACACGCGGTCGACGTCCGTGCCGAAGTCCGTCCGCGGGCGCGTCATCCACACCGACGGCATCGAGTTTTCATTGAACAGCGCGAACGACCGTGGCTCGTCCCCTTCGATCGGCGAAGCTACCGCCGCGCCGAACGGCACCATCAACACGAGTTCAAACACCAGCATCGCGATGTAAACGCCCGCCAGCGGCAACGCCGTGCGCGATCCCAACAAGGTTTCCTGCAACGACGGAAACTGCGTCGGCCCGTCGGCCCACTCGCGATTGGCACGTCGTCGCCAAAACTGATTCCGCTGCGACACGACGAACTCGAGCAGCCGGTCGGTGCTGAACATCAGCCCCAACGTTAACGCGAACACGCCGAGCCCAAGCAAGGTGTGCGGGATGCCGGTCGCGGCGTCGATGTTGACGGTCGACAAATAAGTGACGATGAACACGCGCGTCGCGTTGGCGACGAGCACCCATCCGAAGGCCGACACCAGAAGGAACGTGGAACGCCAGTATCCGTAGCGCGACCACACGACGAAGAACGCCGTGGCCGCCAAACATGCGAACAACGACTGCACGCCGCTACAGGCCTCTTCGACAAACAGTCGCTCGCCCGGCAACTCGACGGTGTTGCCGCTGAGCAAGTGCATGATGCCAAAGGTGTCGAGCAGTCGGCTGCTCCACCGGGCAGTGACGCTTTGCAACGACGTAACGAGCTTGTCGTCCCACTCGAACGGCAGCGGCACCGTGAACCACGAGAACAACCACACGGGAAACATGCGCAGCGTGAGCGCACGTCCGCCGAAGCCGTAGGTCAGGCCGAGCAATGCGAAGAGAAACCCAACCATCGCAATCACGGGCGAAAAGATGACGATCGCCAGCAACTGAAGCGCTGCGGCGACGGCCATGATGGCCAGAAAGATCGGTGTGGCGCCGGCCGACAATTCACCGAGCCCTTTCAACCTTTGCCAGGCCAACACACCAGCACCCAACGCGATGAACGGCAGATATTCGTACTGCGCGTTATTCAACATCTCGCGGACGTGAATCCACAGCAGCGGCGTCGAAGCCAAAACGATCGCTGCCGGCAGGGCATAGACCCAAAACGACGTGGCGGGCGCCTGCCCAGTAGATTGCTGCCCAGTTGATTCCTGCCCGATGGCTGGCATCCGCGACGGAACTGCCACGGCTGCGGGTGTCGCCATCGGCGCTCGTTTTTTAGGCGAAGCCGACTCTGGATTCAGCGAAACCTGCGACACGCGGGCCACCTATCGAGACGAAGGGATTACGGACGAAAGGAATTGCGATGAATGAAGAGGTTTTGAATCGCGCTCGCCGCTCGACCGCCGCATCGAACCGAACCGATGCGCACGGCGAAATACCTCCTTCCAGTGTAAGAGGATTCTGCAGGCAGGCAAGCATTTAGGCTGGGGCGTCCTGCGGTTCTCACGAAACGCAAACGTCCATCTGCACGGAAGTTGAGGCTAATGACGGCGTCACGGCGACTTCATGTCGCGGCCCCGAAATGTCGCTTGAGGCCCAGAAACTCGATCGGCAAGGAAGTGGACCCTTCCACCACCAAATCGACGAGCGCCTCGCCGAGCACCGGCACGAATTTGAAACCGTGCCCCGACAATCCCGCGGCAAACACCACCTCCGACCACTGCGGATGCCGATCGACGACGAACTGCGCGTCGGGGGTCATCGTGTACATGCAAACACTCGATCGGCTGCAATCGCGCGAGACACCGTTCAAAAATCTCGCCGCGAACGCCTCGACTCTCGTGCGATCGGACAGCGTTACGTTGCGGTCAACGTTCAATGGATCGGCGACCGGCACGCCACCGGTGTGCTCCGCCATTTTGACGCCGTACTCGTCAAGCTGCGGGAAGCCGTAAAAGATGCCGTCGTCGGTTTCGAACAAATAGGTCGGACATGCCGACTCGACACGCAGCGCATCGCCTGTTGTTCGATACCAAAGCTGTGGCTTGCGAAGCACCTGAAGCCGCAGGCCGAGGCCTTCGAGCAGTTGCCCTGCCCAAGCCCCCGCCGTGACGATGAGGCGGTCGGCATGATACGTCGCACGGTCGGTGACGATCTCGACGCACGAATCGCGGACGCTCCATTGCTGTACGGCCTCGTGAAAGTGGCATTCGACTCCGCGCCGCTGAGCAGCGTCGAGCGCGGCGGCGACACATCGTTCGACGTGCAAGAAGCCAGCCCGCGATTCAAACAGGCCGACAGTGTTGTCATCGGGTCGAAAGGCGGGGAAGCGCTCACGAATCTCCGCAGCGGTGAGCGAATCGACCGACAGGCGATGCTCCTTGGCAGCGCGAAGAACGCCGGGGATCACCTCACCTTCCGCAGGGCCGATCTGCAACAGTCCGACCAGTTCGAACAGCCGCGACTGCGATTCGTCGGCGAGCTCTTGCCATCGTTCGTAGGCCCGCAGCGCGAGAGGCACGTAGTCGGGATGCTCGAAATACGCCTGGCGGATGATTCGGGTTTGACCGTGCGAGCTGCCGCGATCGTGTGCCGGCCCGAGTTGCTCGATGCCCAACGCCCGTACCCCGCGTCGCGCCAACTGCCACAACGCGCTACTGCCGACGCCCCCACAGCCCAATACGATGACGTCGTAATATTCCGCCATGCAACCACCCGGACGAACGTTTAGCCGCGACCGGGTACCCGCTCGCGGGTGGCGAGCGCGGGCGAGCCTTGTGCGCCACTCACATTCCGCGGGTCCGCCGCCTTCGACAATCGCGCGATTAACCGCTCGAGCACCTGCCGCGCTCGCCACTTCTGCGAGCTCGCCCCCTTCAGCGCCAAATCGGCATCGAGCAGCCACCGATACAATTTGGCCGCGCGTTGGCGGCCCAGCTGACGAAACTGCGCCTCGGCCTTGCCGACGACGAACGCCCGAAAACCCGCCGTCTCCAGAACGCTGCGAATATTCGCACGCCGACCGTCGCTCTCAGCTTGCTCCACGAGCCGCATTGCAGCCCCGAAACGACGCAAGTTCGAACCAATTTGCGCCAACAGCGCGATCGGTTCCTCGCCCGCCAGCAACAGTCGGTCGAGTTGTGCCAGTGCCGAAGGTGCGTCGCCGGCCAAGGCTGCGTCGAGCATTTCCCATGCGGTTTGCGTTCGCCACGAACCGACGAGCTTCTGCACGCTCTCGGGCGTGATCTCGCCTGACGTGCCGGCCGCCCCGGCCAGCTTCTCCAACTCCTGCGCCATCAGTCCGACTTCCTCGCCGACGAGGTCAACGAGCGTTTCGGCCGCGGCCCGTTGCAACTTCACGCCATGATGCGACTGCGACCACGAGACAAGCCACTTCGTCAGCGCCGCTCGCGGGCCGGCGGTGCACTCGACTTGCAGACCGTTCGAGGCGACCGCCTTGTACAGCCGCGTGTTGCTCGGCCAGGTGCGGACATCGAGCAACAGCACGTTCTTGCTCTTCGGCGCGGCGACGTAGTCTTCGAGCAACGCGCGGTTGCGCGTCACAAACGCGTCGGCGTCGTCGACAATCACAAGGCGTCGCCCGCTGCCGAATAGCGAGCCGGTCGCGAGTTCATCAAAAACGTCGCGCGCCTCGGCGTCGGAATCGAGCGTCGCAACGGTGAACTCGTCGTCATCGTCGCCGGCGACCAACTCGCGAAGCCGCCCGCTCACGAGCCGCTTGAAGAACGGTTCGTCGCCGAACACGACGCACACGGCAGGCACCGATCGCTTGTCGATTGCCAGGAGAAAATCGATTGCATGCAATGCCGCAGCCATGGCCGCAGCTTAGCAAATGCGCCGACGGGCGACGACCGGCGAACATGCGCTCGGCGCGGGTCTCTGACCCCGCCGCCCCGCCGCCCCGTCCCTCAATCGGCGGGGTCAGAGACCCGCGCCGAGCGCACCGCACTGGCGTCGCGACTACTTCGCTGCGTCGACTGCGGGACGCACGTCGAGAATGCGGCCTTGCGGTCGCAGGCGCGTCATGATGATCGGCTTCGGCGTTTCGACGTTCGTCACATTCCCCGCGTCATCATGCACCTCTAAACGAATGAACAACTGCTCGGGAGCACGGCGATCGAGCTGCCAATCGTAATGACCCGTGTTCGCAAGTCCCGCGGCGAGTGTCGTCCACGGGTCGCTCGACGCGCTGCGGAACCACAGGCTGATCGGCTGCGGCCCCAGCGATTCGTCGTCGACTTCCCAACGAATGGCCAACACGCCAGGCGGGCTCTCGCTGCCGGGCTCGCTCACGGTGAGCGTTGCCACTGGCGGAGCCGTGTCGACGACGACCCACACCTCGGGCAAATCGCCGGTGTTCGGTTGAGGGCTGCGAAGTCCGAGACCGCTTTGCACGACGACGTTGAAGCCGTACCAACCCTGGCCATCGACGCCGACGACGATCGGGCTGCGGTTGTCATCGTCGACGGCCATCAGGTTCCACGATCGTCCGCCGTCGCGCGTCCCCCACAACTCGACACGGGCTAGACCTTCCGGGCCGACCGCCGACACGTCGTAAGCCATCTCGAACGTCGTTTGATTCACCATTCGTGGACGTATACCCGGCGGTGCATGCGACGGATCGACAACCGTGCTCGATTGTTCGACTGGCGGTAATGCGACCGGCCGTGCGGGCTCGACTAACGGCGGCAGCGACCGCTTCGAGGCAACAACCGCGACGGGCTCGGGAAGTTGATTGATCGCGACCGTTTCGCGCGACGGTTCGACCGAGATGACGGTCGACGCCGGAGGTGGCAGCGGAGGCAGCGATTCGACGATTGTCGGCGGCAGTGATTCTACAATCGTAGGCGCCGCTTTCATCACCGGCGGCAGAGGCATCACCTCGCTCACGACCGGAGCTTCAGGTTCGCGCACCGTTTTGCCAGTTCGCGGCTCGCTCGGATTGGAAATCGGAAAGGCCGACGGCATCGCGGGGGGCAGTTCGAGCGACTCCGCCGTCTGCTGTGTCGCTGTCTGTTGTGTCATCGTCGGCTGCGGCGGCGTGGCGACGACTTGCGTCTGCCACGGCGCGAGAGGTCCAACCTCCGGGCGACCCGCGGCGATCGGTTCGCCAACAGGCAAGCGCTCGACCAATGGCATGGCGGTCATCGGGGGCGGACCGACTTCGGTCTGATTGTAGGTGCGGTTGCCGGCGCGGTCGGCAACATCGGCGCGAATGGCGATCGGCCCGTGACTGGCATCGGGCCACCATGTCGTTTCGCCGGAGTACACGTCGCCTTTGTGCTGCAACCGCATCATGTCGATCGCCACCGGCTGCCATCCGATGTTGCTGCTCAACGGCTGATACGAAATCTTCAAACTCTCGGCACTCAGGTTCGCGTCGACGGCACGCCATCGCACGACCACTTCGCCCGCTTCGCCACGCGAGGCCTCAACCTCGAGCGTCGGCATCTTCGTGTCGACTTGCACCTTCAGTTCAGGCTGCGGAGGCGCGGCCGGCTGCAACCTTCCGCTGCCGTCGACGGTGCGCACCATGAACCAGTACTGTCCGTCGGCCATCGCGCGATACGTGAAGCGGCCAGCGTCGGGCTTCACATGGGCGGCCAACTTCCACGACGCGCCGAGGTTCTCGGAAACGTGGAGTTGCACCTCGACAGGAATCTGAGCCTCGGGCTGAGTCGTGTCGATTTTGAACGGGATGGCGAAGCTCGTCTGTCGGCTGAAGACGAGGCGCGGCGACGACGGGTCGGCGATGTCGGCCGAGTGCGCCGATCGCGTCGAAGCTGAGGATGCAAGTGCCAAACATGCAAGCACGCATGCGGCAATCGCCTTTGCCCAAACCCGCATAACACTCCCCCCGGAGCAGAGAACCTCACGTGGTTCATCGACGCCGCGAAGGTGTCACTTGAGTAAGAAGCTCCGAGCGATGCGCGCGTAACGGTCGCGCAAATTGGGCAATGAAAAGTTTGCCGCGTCGCTTGCGACACGTTCATTTCGCGCTCATCGCCTTGCGCAGTCTGCGCGACGATAGCAACGTACTGCCGTGCTAGCGATTCAATGCGGGCGAGGTCGTTCTTCGCCAGCGCCGAGGCCTCGACCAGCGAACTGCCCAGTCCGAGGGCGCACGCGCCAGCCTGCAGAAAGCTGGCCGCGGTTTCGAGGTTCACGCCCCCCGTGGGAAGCAACCGCACTTGAGGCAGCGGCCCTCGCACCGCCTTCAAATAACCGGGGCCGAGCGAGTCGCAAGGAAAGACCTTCACGATGTCGGCGCCGGCCTGCCAAGCGCTGACGATTTCGGTCGGCGTGAACGCGCCGGGCATCACGAGCTTGTCGTACCGGCGACACATGGCGATCACGTCGAGGTTCGTGCACGGCGAGACGACAAACTCCGCGCCCGAAAGCATCGCGATCCGCGCGGTCTCGGTGTCGAGCACCGTCCCTGCGCCAAGCAACACGCGGCGGCCGAGCTTGCTCGTCACTTGCTCGAGCACGCGATGCGCCTGCGGCACGGTGAACGTGACTTCGATCGTCTCGACGCCGCCGGCAAGCAGCGCCTCGACCACCTCGACGAGTCGTGAACCATCGGTCGCGCGCAAGATCGCCACGATGCCACCGTCGAGCAGGCGTTGCAGGTCATCGGACTTGGCCATGGTGTGAAGCCTCCGGATGTATGGTCAAAAGTCATTTGATCGTTTAGCCGGCCCGCTTGCGGGCCGTGTTCCGCCGCGACGCGGCGAGCAAGCTCGCCGGCTAAACGACCGAGTTCACCCATGCGACATCGCGCTCAGTCGTTTCAACAAATCACGCGCCGCGCCGGTGTCGATCGCGTCTGCTGCGGCGGCCGCGCACTCACGCGGGGCGGGGTACTTGCCGACGAGCCACAGGGCGGCGGCGGCGTTGATCACCACGATATCGCGCGACGGACCTCGCTTGCCATCGAGCACTTCGCGAATCATCGCGGCGCTGGCGGCCGGGCCATCGACTTTGAGCGCGTCGAGCGGTTGTCTCGGAAGATCGAAGTTGTCCGGCTCCCAACTGAACTCGCGTACCTCCTCGGGCTGCACCTCAGTGACTTGTGTCGAGGTGGCGATCGTCACTTCGTCCAGGCCATCTTCGCCGCACACGACGAGCGCTCGTTTCGTACCCAACCGCTGTAACGCCTCGGAAAGCAACGGCCGCAGCTCGGCGCGGCCGACACCCAGAAGCTGATACGGTGCGTGGGCCGGGTTCGACAGCGGTCCGAGAAGATTGAAGATGGTCGGCATCGCGAGTTGCTGACGCACTTCGGCCACTTGCTTCATCGCCCCATGCAGAAGCGGTGCGAAGCAGAAGCAGATGCCAAGTTGATCGAGACACTTTTCGACCGTCGCGACATCGGCCGCGATGTTGACGCCGAGTTGTTCCAAGACGTCGGCCGATCCGCTGCGGCTGCTCACGCGACGGTTGCCATGCTTGGCGACCGGCACGCCTGTGGCGGCGGTCACGAGTGCGGCCGCCGTGCTGATGTTGAACGTCGCCGAGCCGTCGCCTCCGGTGCCGCAGGTGTCGACCAGGTCGTCGCGATCGCTGCGGATCGCCGTCATGTGACCACGCATCGCCCGCGCGGCGCCGGTGATCTCGGCCGAGGTTTCGCCTTTGTGCTTCAGCGCCGTCAGCAGCATCGCAATGTCGGGGGCCGCCCATTGCCCGCGCATGATGCCGTCGATG
This sequence comes from uncultured Planctomycetota bacterium, assembly GCA_963708675.1. Taxonomy (GTDB): domain Bacteria; phylum Planctomycetota; class Planctomycetia; order Pirellulales; family PNKZ01; genus DATAXP01. The sequence goes on along the minus strand of CAVPTO010000003.1, from coordinate 5,681,317 downwards.
GCGTCGGCCATTTCGTCTTCGGCCAGGTCTTCGCCCGCACTGACGCGACCGACCTTCGCATGAACGTTGAGTTGTGACATGCGGATTATCCTAACCGAGAACCGAGCGATTCGGATGCGTTCTCTCGTAGCCCGTAAACGAAAAACCCCGCCTGTTCAACGTCGCGGCGTGGCTCTACAATCGCGCCGATATGACAAGGAAAGTTATTCTCGACGTGGACCCTGGCATCGACGCTGCCGTGGCGCTGGCCATGGCGCTGTTCGATCCGCGGCTCGATGTCGTCGCCGTGACGGCTGTGGCCGGAACGATGTCGGCCGAGCAGGCGACTCGCAACGTGCAGGCGATTATCGAACAGCTCGACCCGCCACGTTGGCCGCGCATTGGTTCTGCGGTCGAGCCCGAAACGGCGCCGGCCCTTGGTGGCTTGAGCGCTCTGTACGGCAGCGACGGCCTGGGGAACGCGGGCTTTCAAGTCGCCGAGTTGCACCATCAGCATCCGGCAGAGAAGGTGATCACCGACGAGCTTCGTAACGATCCCGAGTCGGTGACGCTCGTCGCGCTCGGGCCGTTGACGAACGTTGCTCAAGTATTGCGGCGTGATGTGTCGCTCGCGCAAGCGCTCGGTCAACTCGTCATGCGTGCCGGAAGCATCCGCATGCCAGGCGACGTGACGCCTGCCGCGGAGTTCAACGTGTTCTTCGATCCGCGCACGGCGCGCGATGTGTTCCGTTCGCGGGCCACGAAGACGCTCATTCCGTTGGACGCGACGATGGCGGTGATGTTCGACTTCTCGCTGTTGGAGAACTTGCCGTCGGAATCGACGCGAGCTGGCCGGCTGCTTCGCAAGATCTTGCCGGTGGCGTATCGCGCGCATCGGCAAGAGTTGGGCATGGAGGGCGTATATCTGCACGCACCGGTGGCGTTGACGGCGCTCACCGATCCCGAGTTGTTCACGATTCAGCCGATGGCGGGCGAGGTTGAGGTGTCGGGTGACCTGACGACCGGGGCCACGATCTTCGATCGGCGACAGATTCCCGAATGGCGCGCGAATATGGAAGTCGCGATCGAGGCCGACGCCGCGGGTGTGACCGAGGCGATTCGACGGGCGTTGGAACGCACGGGCGCCGCGGACGATTGAAAGCTCGCCGACTCGCGGCGCACAACACCCACGGACGGCAGTCCGTGGGCTTGATGATAGCGCTGAGGATTACTTCGGGGCGGCGGGGCGCGCACCGCGACACGCACGTTGATCGTCAGGACCTGCCCCTTGCGATAGATCATGACCGGCACCTCGGTGTCGACCTGCGTGAGGCCGACGACCGTGATCAGATGATTGTCGTTCTCGATGCGAACGCCGTTGAACTGCACGATCACGTCGCCCGCTTGCAAGCCCGCGGCTTCGGCTGGAGAACCAGCTTCGATTTGGCTGAGGCGTGCTCCGGCGCGACGCGGCATGCCGGCCTCAGCAGCCTTGGCCGACGTGAAGTTCGTGTCGATGTGCACGCCCAGAAACGCTCGTCGCACGATGCCGTGTTCGGTCAACTGGCGGGCGACGACCATCACCATATTAATGGGAATGCTGAAGCCGATACCTTCATTGCCGCCCGAGTTGCTGGCGATCGCGGTGTTGATGCCGATCACTTCGCCACGAAGGTTGATGAGCGGGCCACCGCTGTTGCCGGGATTGATCGCGGCGTCGGTCTGAATGAAGTCCTGGAACTTCACGCCTCCGTCGCCAAGTTCGAGATCGCGACGCCCTTTGGCGCTCACGATGCCATAAGTGATCGAATGACTGAGCCGGAACGGGCTGCCGACGGCGAGCACCATGTCGCCGATGTCAACGAGGTCGCTGTTGCCGACACGAGCGGCGACGTAGCGGCCCGGCGGAAGCGACACGACGGCGATGTCGGTGTCGGGATCGCCCCACACCTTGGTCGGGTTCAACATACGACCATCGGAAAACCGCAAGTCGATGTCGGCCAGTTGCGCGTCCTTCACGACGTGACGATTCGTGAGCATGAAGTACGTGCCACCGATCTCGACGATGACGCCCGAGCCGGTTTCCTGTACGGTGCGTCGACCGTAAGCGCGGCCGCCGGAGTCGTGACTTTCGGACTCGATGTGCACGACGGTCGGGCTGACCAATCGAGCGGCCGTCTTGATGATGCTTTGTTGCTTCTCGAGCTCGGCCACTTCCTTGGCCAGGCTGGCGTAAAGATGTTCGCGCTGTTGCGGCGACAGCTCGTCTTCGACGCTGTGCGTCATCACGGCCTTGGTGGGCGTGGCGACTTGGGCGTCGGCCGAGCTGCTAGCAACGCCGATTAGCGCGAGTGCGCCAAATAGTGAGAATACGGAAGCGCCGGGGCGTGAGACGAAACATCGACGCAGCATGGGGGCAAGCTCCCTGACAATCGCGGCCACCAAGTGACTTCGGCTGGCGCGGCTTTAACTTCGTGTCCAAAACATAGCGGGCCGATCAAAAGGATCGTGCCGATTGTGCGGCTCCGAGCCTATCGATCGGCCCGTAAGGACCGCGGATCGAGTTGTCCATTTTCGACCGCGCCGAGGCGAAACCCGCCTCGGCAGAAGCATTGTGCGCCTCGAAGGCGGCAATATCAAGGAAACTGCGACTTCAAGAACCCGAGATTACTAAACGTCGATCTCGATGTCGTTGATCGACACGTCATTATCACCACTCGAATCCGCGACACGGCCCCAATCGGCATCGCTGGATCCCGAGTTGCCGTTGATCTCGGCCTCGCGCTGGCATTCGATGCAGGTCGGAGCGTAGGGCAGGGCGTTGAGCCGCGCCAGCGGGATTTTGCATCCGCAACCTTCGCAGACACCGTAATGGCCGGTGCGCATTCGCTCGAGGGCGCCCTCGATGCTGCTAAGCTCGCGGCTTTCGACTTCGGCCAACTGCGAGTTGATTTCATCCTGAGCCGAGTCCAACGCGAAGTCGACAACATCGCCGCCGGCCTGCTCGCGAAGCTGGTTGAGCAGGCTTAGATCGCCTGCCAAGGCTTTGCGGAGCGCATCGCGGCGCATGACGAGGATCTCGCGCATTTTGAGGATCGCATCTTTGCGTGCCATAGCTTTTTAAATCACCTTCTCGTCCGAAGCTGGAGCCGGAGCTCGAGGGTGCTTGCCCCCCTTCAAGCTGCGCCGCTGTCGAACCGTATCTAAGGTCTAAGGGTTGTTCAGAACTCCCAGCGTTTCCCGGGCCCCCGGACGGCGAGCATCCCCTGCGCGGCAAAACAACTATAGTACGTACAGTCGCCCGCCTTGGTTTTCCAAAATGCGCAGTGCGAGCGCATCTGGCTCGAGAAGTAGAGTCAGCGCGCAGAACTTCTTGAAGCGTCGCCTTTTGCAGCGACATCACGCCAACAGTTCCCCCCGAGCGACAGATCGTCGCCCTGCCACAACGGACACTTTCGCAGGTGGTCGGACGTCGGCCGGCCTCGGGTTGAGGCCTTTCGAAGTCCGACTCGCCGCAGGCTCGTTTTAGCTTTGGGATAATCGGCAGATCCGGCACAGATATACAGCCGATTTGTCCGCTTGCGTCATCCGAGCACAACCAGGATGGGTTACTCGGGTGCTGTGAACGCCCCTGGAACCGACACTTTGTCGGCAGGCTTCGGCGACCGTAAGTGGTTGCCGCCTCTCTTTTTGACAACGCTTACCCATAAGGTAAATCTCCAGCAGATGGCGCCTTCGGTGCGCCCAGACAAGCTTGCGCGCCCACGAACCGCCCCCGCGCGCGGCGGTCACCTTTTTTAGAAGATGCAGAGTCGAGCATGTTGAAAAACGGCGAGTGGGTCGAAGACGACCAACGGCAAAGCGACGACGAACGGGCACTCAACCGTCGCATGATGGATGACGCGGAACGCATCGAAGAGCAAGGCGATCTTGCCCGACAACGTCAGGTGTTGGACTCGCTGCGGTTAGAGATCGAAAGCCGCGCTGGCCGGTTGGAAGAAGAAGCCCGGGCGTTGGCGGAACTCGCGGCGTCGCTATCGCAGCGTGAAGAGGCGCTCCGCACGCTCGCCAGCGATCAAGAATTACGAAACGGCGAGCTCGACCGTCGCCAGCACAAGCTCGAACGGGCGGAAACACAGTTCGCGCCGGCAGAAGAGGAAGAAGAAATCTCCATCGAATCCGAGTCGGAGGAAGAACTTCGCTCGCAAATGGCCCAAGAGCAGGAAGCTCGTGAAGACGAGTCGTTGGCCGACGAAGACAGGGCTGCGGATCAGCAGAAGCAGCGCGAGACTGAAGCCGCAGAAATCAGCTTCACCAAGGTTTCATCCGAATCGCCGTTAAGCACAGCGTCACTGTTGGCGAAGTACGGAATGACGCTCGACGACGAGCCCGACCTCGAACCGGCGATGCCATCGCGTACTCCGCCGATCAAGCAAGCGCCGCGCCGCGCAGCATCGAAAGTCTCCGTCCGATAGAGAAGGCGCCCGAACCGCCAGCTCCCGTTCAGCGACCAGCGGCCGCTCAGCCTGTCGCCGAAGAAGAAGACGACATTGGCGAGTACATGGCCCGCCTCATGCAACGCAGCGGGGCTAAAGGCACTTGGTCGCCGCAGGAGAGCCAGAACAGTAGACCGGTCGAACCTGCGAAGCCCGTGATGGAATCTGTCCCGGCCGAGCCCGAGCCGCCGAAAGAACCGATGCGGCCGAAGTCGCCGCGTCCGATGCCCGAGATGCTCGCAAGCTTGTCAGCCATGCGCGAGCTGGCGAACATGAACGCTCGCACACAGATCAACGCTCACGTCCGCAAGGAATTCGGCGACGCCACAATCCGAGCGCTCGCGATGCTATGCTTTGGCCTCTTTGGCGTCGCGATCTTCTCATGGCGATACTTGGCCGGCGACTGGTGGGCATTCAATGCCACGTGCGCCGCGGTGCTCGGCGCCGTTGTTATGGGCGCACGCTACGTTGACCTGATGCGACGCCTCAAGCAGAAGCTCGTTCCGTCGACGGGATCGTCGTCGGAAGAGTAATCGCGCCAGCGATCTAAAACCCGCGTGCCGCGCGAATGTCGTCGAAGTCGCGCAAGTGGTAGCCGATGTCGACGTAATCGAGCACACGGCACAGGCTACGCAGCGCGACCCCGAAACCATCGGGGCCGCTGAACCCACCGAACTGCCCGCCGCCCTTGACGTGCGGTTCCAAGTCGAGAAACACGCCCGGAATGCCGCGGCGGTGCAACGTCTGGTGCAGCGTGGGGATCGTCGATCGGAAATCGCGCAGAATCGCTTCGTGCGCGGCGTGTCCCATGTCGCCGGGGACAAAGTTCTTGATCGCCTCTTCGTCGACGTGGCCGATGCGTTCCGGCGGCTTCGGATGCGCGTAGTCCTTGATGTGAATCCAGCCGATGTACGGCTTCATGTGCAGATACTGCTCGAACGTCGCGGCCGTGGTGTAGCCCTGGCAGAGAATGTTGGCAGCATCGAAGATCAGCACCATCGCCGGATGATTTACCTGCTGCTGAATCGCAGCCAGGATCTCGCCTGATTGGCCGACGAGGTTCGCCTCGATTTCGAGACCGAACGTCAGGTCCGAGCGATGACAGGTTTCGGCGATCTGCCCCAAGTAATCGACCGCCTGCGGCACATACTCCCACGGGTCTTCGCCCTTGGGCGGATAGAACGAGAAACCGCGAATGAGCTTTGTCTCGAAGACGTGCGCGAGCTCGCAGGCCTTCTTCACGTCCTTCTCGAGATACTTCTTGAACGGGACGAACGTGTTCGTCGTGCCGTCGTCCTTATCGACGAGCTTGACCTTGCCGATCGGCGAACCGATCGAGCAAACGTTCAGGCCGTACTCGTCTTCCAAGTGGCGAAGCTGTTGAATCTCCTTCATCGACAGCTGCATCACGTTCTTGATGCCTTCGCCGACGTCGACCCATCGCAGGCTGTAATACTGCAGGCCTAGCGCCGCAAGCGCCGAGAACTGCTGCACGGCCGTCTTTTGATTGGCGGCCTCATCGGCGAAACCACTGATAATGACACTGGGATGTTCGTTCATGAATCCGTCTGACAGAGGTCGAGTATCGCGAAGCCGTTGGACGTTTGTACCGACTCGCGTTTCCGTCCGCAATCGGCCGACTAACCCTGGGGCCTGTTAAGCCCAGGGCCTGCGGCCCTGGGTCATTGTGCGCTCACCCACGTTGCACTACACCACTCGCGCCATCACACCACTCGCGTGGACGGCCGCAACATCGCCGCCGACCGCAGGTGAAACCTCGCGGCCGCTTCCGCCGTCGCAGAGTCGCCGCTCTTCAGGGCGCCCAGCAATGCAAGGTGCTCGCGATATCCCTGCTCGAGGTTCTCCGCGCGCTCCGTGGCAGCGACGTACGAAAGTCGCTTGTAGCTCCAACATTTCCGAATCGCGCCGCCCAACGCCAAGCTGCCGCTGTGGTCGGCAATCGCCAAATGCAGCGCGAAATCGAACTCGCGAGCCGCCGACATCCAGCGCTTATGCTCGTGCGGTCGAGCGGCCTCGGCCAATGCCTCCAACTTCGCGATCTCCTCTGCCGGTATGTGGCCTGCCGCTCGCGACGCGGCGTGAGGCTCGAGCAATTCCCGCATCTGATGAATCTCGATGAGCCAGTTTTCGGCCCCCGGACGCACCACCGCCCGCTTGTTCATTTTAAGATGCACCACGCCGTCGGCCGCGAGACGCTGCAGGGCCTGAATCACCGGCGTCCGGCTGACGCCGAGCTTCTCTGCCAGCTGAGTGCTTTTGAGTTCGGTTTTACCAGGGAGTTCGCCGCGGACGATTCCCAGTAGAATCTGCTCGTACACTTCGTCCACGCGCGTGGCGTCTTCGCGTTTGGACTTCGGAGATTTTGCGGCTTTTCTATTGACCGGACTCATGGGCCCCTCTAAAGTGAATCCACTTTTATGCTATGGTCTTCATTTCACGCCGCGTTTCACCCGATACCATGCTCTGGCAACGTGAGAAGTGAATCCATATGAGCGACTCTTCCGCCCCCCGCCTGCGCCAGGCATGGTCGGCATGGGCATGATTTTCGACGAGACGTATCGCCCGTTTTTCGAGGCGATGCACGCCCACGGCCTTTATGATCCGGCCTACGGAGTTTGCCAAGTATCGCTGGGCGCGGTGGCGACAAAAACCGGAAAGCGCGCCGCGACTTATGCCGAATCCGCGCGACTCGGCCGATTCGACAGCTTTTGCGAGCCCGACGCCATGGGGCAGATGCTCGCCACGGACGTCAATTTCGTGTGCGTCGCGGCCCCCGACGACCGCCATTTCGATGCAGCCCGCGCAGCCTTGAACGCTGGCAAGCATGTGCTGATCGAGAAGCCGTCGGTCCTTTCGCTGGCCGAACTCGACGAACTTCAAAAGCTGGCCCGAGAGAAACAAGTTCTGGCCAAAGTGGTTTACCACAAGCTGCTCGACCCCGACCACAAGAAGCTGCGGACGCTCGTCGCCGATGGAGAACTCAAACACATTAACAACGGCTACTGCACGCTGCTAGAATCTAAGTCGATTTCGACAGGACAATTCGCCGAGTGGATTCACGGCCGCAATCCTGGCACTTATGTCGCAGTCCATTACATCAAGCTGATCGATTTCACCTTCGGCGGACGGCTGAAAAGCGTCGCTTGCACCGGCCAACGCGGCATCGTCGGCCCCGCTTACGGCACAACCTGGGATTCGACGCAGCTCCGCCTCATCTATCAATACGAAGATCGACGCGAGGCCGCGTTCGACATCCACACCAGTTGGGTCACGCCCGACAACTTCCCTGGCTACGTCGAGCAAGAGGTGCAGTTCCGCTTCGACAACGGCGTTTGGAACGGCCACAGCCGCAAGCGCGGGGTCGAGTGCACGATCGAAAACTCGACCCCTTTCAACCGGAAAATCTCGATGAACAACCACTACAACGGCACGTTCCTCGAGCCCTGGGGCGAGCGCTCGCAACGTGGCTACGGCATCGAAGTGCTCCAGCGATTCGCCCACGAGGTTGCCACGGTCGAGTTCGGTGGCGCCAAAAGCGAGCGGCCGCAACGCCTCGAGAAGGCCCGCGCACTGTCGTACAACGACCTGTCGGCCGATCGGCAAACCGTCGCCGCCGTGCAGGCGATGGAGGCGATCCTCGCTCGTCATGCCGCCGGCCAGCCGAATGCCATTGTCGAGGTCGATCACAAGCACGGCGGCCTGGTGCTGTGTGTCCCCGGTCGCGCCGAAAGCGAAGTGCTCTACTCGGGCAGCGTCAGTTTGTAACGCCATTTGATACTATCCCGCTTCCACTCCATAATCGCAGCCACGCATATGATCCTTCGAACACCAATCACGCAATCTGTCGTCCCCAGCGTATCCATGCCCAAACCTATTCAGCACGTCGGTGAAGAAACGTCGAACGACATTCGCCGCCGCATCGCCGCCGTCGAACCGCACGCGCTGCGAACCTTCACGCCCAGCCAGGCCGTCATGGCTCGCAGCGCCGGCTCCTATCACTGGACGCCCGAAGGTCGCAAGTTGGCCGACTTCACCAGCGGCGTGCTCGTGATGAATCTCGGCCACAATCCGACGCGCTGGTGGCAGCGAGTGATGGCTCACCTCGGTCTGTCGAAACTAGACACCGCGCAGCCGTTCACCTCAGCCGTCACACTCAACGCCTACAACGCGCTCACCGAAGTCGAGATGCTCGCGACCGAGAAGCTGGTCGCGACCGTTCGAGCCCAACGAGGCGGCGAGCGATGCGAGCAGGTGATGTGGGCCGCCAGCGGCAGCGAAGCGATTCAAAAGTCGCTGTGGGCCGCCCTCGAACGCCGACCGGGGCAGGATATCATGCTTGCCACGCGTCACGGCTTCCACGGTAAGAAAGGACTTGCCGGCGCCGTCACCGGCAGCGAGCGCGATCCCGATCGCGACCCGCGCGTGCGTTTCGTTCCGTTCCCGACCGAGGAGTGCATCAACCTCGAGCGTCGTCGTCAGCCGATTGACCTCGCCCCGTACGAAGCGGAGCTGAACGCCTTGTGGGCGAAGAACGAAGGCCGCATCTGCGCTCTCATCACCGAGCCGTACCTCGGTGGCGGCGGATCGTTTCATCCGCAGAAGGAATATCTGCAACTGCTCCAGCGATTCTGCCGTGAGCACGACATCGTGTTCATCCTCGATGAAGTGCAAGCCAACTTCGGCCGCACCGGTTCGCTGTTCGCGTTCGTCGATTATGGCCTCGAGCCCGACATCGTCGTTCTCGGCAAGGGGCTCGGCAACGGTGTCCCGGTGAGCGCCGCCGTCGGCCGCGCCGACTTGTTCGGCAAGCTGAAGTACGGCCAAGCCTCCGACACTTGGAGCGCCAATCCGCTCGCCAGCGCCGCGGTGCTCGCCACGCTGGAAGAGTTCGAAGCCGGCGACGTGCTCGCCAAAGGTCGCGAGTTGGCGAAGGTGCTCGAAGCGGGATTGTTGCGGCTTCGCGAGACCGGCATCGTCTCCAATATTCGCGGCGAAGGGACGGTGTGGGGCATCGAGTGCCAGGCCGTCGGCGGGCGTTCCGCCGGCGACGTGGCTCGCGCCTGCGTCGAGGCTTGCTACCTTGGCGACTCGCAAGGTCGCGCGGTGCATCTGCTTGGCCCCTTGGCCGACAAGGTCATCCGTGTCAGTCCGCCGCTGGTGATGCCGCCGGCCGAGGCCCGTGAATATCTCGATGTGATGTTCGAGTGCTTCGCGACGGTCGCGCGAAAGTAATCGTAAGCGCGTCGCTGCTAAATTACACGCTCTCTGCGTCGAACTCGCACGTCACCGACGTGCTGATTCCGCCGCGCGGCGTGAACGACGCCTGCAACTGCATCCATCGCGGCTCGATCGTCGACACAAGGTCGTCGAGTATGCGATTCGTCGCGTGCTCGTAGAAGATGCCCTCGTTGCGGAACTGCTGCAGATACAGCTTCAGGCTCTTCAGCTCGACGCACTTTCGCGCGGGCACATACGTAATCGTCAGCGTGCCGAAATCGGGCTGTCCCGTTTTTGGACAGACGCTCGTGAACTCGGGGCACACGATTTCGATCGTGTACTCGCGCTCGGGAAATTCGTTGGTGAATGTTTCGAGCGTCGCGCGGAACTCGTTGCTCATCGTTGAATCCTTTTCCTCACTCCGGCATTGTGTCATGATGAACCACGAGCGGCCAGGGGGTCGCGATGACCTTCGAAACGCGATGTGAACGATGCCTTCCGCGGTGGTGCTGCTTTCCGGTGGACTCGACTCGGCAACGACGGCTGCCATCGCCCGCGCCGAAGGTTTCGAGCTGCACGCCTTGTCGATCGACTACGGCCAACGCCATCGTCAGGAACTCGACGCCGCCCGCCGCGTGGCCCGATCGCTCGACATTGCCGACCATCGCGTGATCGGCATCGACCTGACGCAGTTCGGGGGCAGCGCGCTGACCGCGTCGATCGCCGTCCCCAAGCATCGCGATCACCAGCAGATGGCCGCAGACATTCCGATCACCTACGTCCCGGCTCGCAACACCGTGTTCTTGTCGCTGGCCTTGGGCATGGCTGAAGTGCTCGGCGCAAGCGACCTGTTCATGGGCGTGAATGCCGTCGATTACAGTGGCTATCCCGATTGCCGTCCCGAATATCTCGCCGCCTTCGAACGCCTCGCAGCCTTGGCGACGAAGGCAGGCGTCGAAGGTTCGCTCAAGTTCAAGATTCACGCGCCGCTGGTGAAGATGACGAAGGTCGAGATCATCCGCAAGGGCACCAAGCTCGGCGTTGATTATGCGCTCACGCATAGTTGCTATGACCCCGATGCCGAAGGCAATCCGTGTGGCGGGTGCGATTCTTGCCAACTGCGTCGCCGCGGGTTCGAAGACGCTGGCCTCGTCGATCCGCTGGTGTACCCCGCATGAAAATCGCCGAGCTGTATCTGTCGATTCAAGGCGAAGGGCTGCTCACGGGCGTCGAGAGCGTGTTCGTGCGCACCAGCGGCTGCAATCTGCGTTGCTGGTTCTGCGACACACCGTTCACGTCGTGGAAGCCCGAAGGCGAAGACCTGTCGTTGGCCGAGATTCTGGACCGCGTCGACGAGTTTCGTTGCTCGCATGCCGTGCTCACCGGCGGCGAGCCGATGCTGCACTCCGAGCTCGTTCCGCTGACCGAAGAGCTGCGATGCCGTGGGATGCACATCACGATCGAGACGGCCGGCACGCTGCATCTCCCCGTCGCTTGCGATCTGATGTCGATTAGCCCGAAGCTCATCGGCAGCGCGCCGCCGCGCAGCGACCATCTGCGATGGCATCAGCGGCACGAACGCACGCGCCACGCGCCGCACGTCATCGAACGCCTTCTCGATGAGTACGCCTATCAACTCAAGTTCGTCGTCGATACGCCCGCCGATTGCGACGAGATCGAGCGCTACCTCGACGCGCTCGCCACGGTCGATCGCGACAATGTGTGGCTCATGCCGCAAGGGACGAACCTCGAAGCCTTGGCCGAGCGTGCCGACTGGTTGCGTCCGTACTGCCAGGAACATGGCTACCATTTCTGCCCTCGTCGTCACATCGAGTGGTTCGGTCTCGTCCGCGGCACGTGATCTATCCCAAACCCTTCTCCCTCCGGGAGAAGGTGGCCGAAGGCCGGATGAGGGTGCTTCGTAGCTCGCGCGGTTCTGCCTTGCCTCAGACGTCGGCCTTTGGCGGCCCTCGCCTGCCTTTGGAATCGCCGACCCTCCGTACAACTTCTTGCCCATCGACTTATTGCCCGGCCTATGCACCGGGGGTTTTGTGCAATAAGTCGCCGCTTCGGTGCAACCCATCACGCACTCTTCGCCAGCGTCGCTCGCAACTCCGACAGTCGATCCACCGTCTTCCACACCGAATTCTCCCATGTCGCCCGCCACGCATTTGCTTGCATTTCGGGCTTCATCAGCGCCAGATGACTCGCCAACAGACGTTCCAACCCCGCGAACGAACCGCGCTGAATCCAACGCATGCTCCACGAAGGGAAGCGCCGCTCGGTCACGTTGTCGTCCTCGGCCTGGCTCAACACCGTGTGCCGCTGGTCCTTCGCGATCTTCGCCATCAGCCCGGTGACCGTCGCCGGCTCACCTTCGATGTACTGAATGAAACGCCCCTCCTCGAAGCACAAATAGCCGGTCACTTCCAGCTCGCTATTGCGTGTCGCCGCATCTGCCGCGAGGTCTTGCAGCGACGGTGCGTCGAACGGGACGAGCGCTCGACTGATATAAACGATGCCCTTCATGGCCATGATCCCCAAGGTTCGAAGGAATGTTTCGAGGAGCCATTCGATCTGCACAAAGTGCGCCCTTCGCATTGTCTACGCTCTTCGTGAACGTCGCATTATTGATCCTCAGGTAACAGGGATGAACTCGCCGAGTGCAACCAGCCCGACGCGCAAGCGAGGGAGGTGGCGGGTACCGACATCACCTCGATCACGGCACGTCCCTCGCTTGCGCGTCGGGCTGGTTGCTGTTACGAATTCAACCTTCCGGCCATATCCTCACGCGACGATACCCGAACCGCCGGTCGTCGTTCAAACCGAAGAGTAGGCCATCCGTGATAAACTCAAACGTCGAGGAGATGTCGTTGTGGTCATCTTGCACGCCGAGCCCGCTCGTTAGTGCGACCAGCGCTTGGGCAAGCCGAAGCGATACTCGAAGCCGGCGGTGAAGGTGAGGTTGTGCATCGTGGAGATTTCGCCGCTTTGCGGAATGAGGATGTCGACGACCTCGCCGCGGAGCACGAAGCGATCGCCGATGAGATACTTGACGCCCACGCCGTAGGAAGTGGCGAAGAGCATGCGATGGAATCGGCTTGCCACATCGTCGGTGAAAACGAAATCTGCCAGGCCTAACGAACCTGCCAGGTAGGGCCGCCAGCGCATGTCGCCCCAAGGGTAATACATCAGCCGATATTCGCCGATCCACGCGTGGCCGTCGCGCGGCGAACCGGCGTGTTGGACGTCGGACACACGCAGCGGAACGTAACCCAGGCGCTTTTCGAGTCCCCAGCGATGATCGTAGTCCCAGCCCCAATGCACGCCGCCAAAGAAGGCGTTGGCCTGATCGACACGGCCGCGGATCGGTGGGTCGCCGTCAATCCCGCCCGCGAACCCGCCGATCTCGAACGGCCTCGCTAACCAACTCGTCTCTGTCAATCGAAGGCCCAGCCCACGGTAACGCTGCAACTCGCTGGTCCGCGGCCCGGCAAGCGGCACCATGCCGGTAGGCACGAATCGCCAGATGCGCCGCGGTCGCCCATCGACCATCACATCGCTGGTGTCGGGTGACGATTCCTGGACTTGATCGCAGTGCTCACACGGCACAACGACACTGCCTTGATAAGGGGACGTCGCTGAAAACAACGGCGGCGGGCGATCCGCGATTCCGTTCGGCGACGAAGAAAACCAAGCGGCAAGTCGCACGTCGTCAAAGGTTGATCCGTTTGGAAACGCCGAGGGCGCGATCGTTTGGCAAATCGCGACGGCGACACTCAAGGAATTCAACGACAGAAGCGCGCATAACACGACAGCCTGATTGCGAACTGCCGGTTTCATGGATGCCTGACGGGCGAGCGCCCTACCTTGAGGTGGTGGGAGTATCGAAGCCCGTCAAGGACGTGTCAAGGTAAGCGAGTGAGAGCAATTCACTCACTCGCTTGGAGCACACGATGGAACCAAAGAAGCCCACGAGCAAATGGTGGTAAGCGCCCACACTCGGCAATGAAAGCCGCGTGGCGACCAGGGGAAACCCGGTGAGCTAGCGCTCCGATTCACTGCGAACCTTAAACGCCAGGCAGTCCACGCTATCGGCGGCGAAGTTAAACCACGGAGGACACCGAGAGCACAGAGAGGAAGCGAGAAGAGATTCGTGAAAGCTCGTTGTCGCGGAATCGTGTCGGATTAGGATCGGAGAGATCAGCCGCAAAGGCGCGAAGGACACAAAGGCGGGGCAAGATTGGTTTGCTGCTTCGTGTCGTTCGTGCCTTCGTGGTAATCTTCCGTTTTCAAATCGAGGTGCCCGTGCGCGTCGCCGTCTCCATATCGTTGGCATTTTGTGTCCTCGCCGTCGCTGTCATGGCGCGTGCGGCGGAGCCGTTTACGTCGGCAGGGTTTATCGAGTTTCCGGCGGGCGTTGAGGTGGGGGCGGCGTCGGCGGTGGCTGTCGATGCTGAGGACAACGTGTATGTGTTGCATCGCGGGACGCCGCCGCTGCTGAAGTTCGATAAGAACGGCAAGTTCGTGAAAGGGTGGGGCGAAGGACTGTTCAAGGTGCCGCATGGGTTGCGCGTCGATCGCCAAGGGTTTGTGTGGACGACCGACAACGGCAATCACGTGCTGCGAAAGTTCACGGCCGATGGCGAGTTGATCGCGACGCTAGGCGAGGAAGGCAAACCGGGCGCGGGAGAGACAGGTTTTCGGGCTCCGGACGACGTGGTGTTCGACTCGCACGGCAACATGTACGTCGCCGACGCCGGCAATCGGCGGATCGTGAAGCTCAACAAGGAAGGCAAGTTTCTGCTCGAGTGGGGCGGCAAAGGCACAGGGCCGGGTCAGTTCGCGACGCCGCATGGCCTGGCGATTGATGCCGATGATCGCATTTACGTCGCCGACCGCGGCAACAAGCGCGTGCAGGTGTTCGATTCGAACGGCAAGCACCTGAGCGACTGGACCGGCTTCGGCAATCCGTTCGGCATGCTCGTCGTCGGCGACGAGTTGCTCGTCTCCGAAGGGGACATTCATCGCATCTTTCACTTCGATCGCGACGGCAAGATCGTCGCCTCGTGGGGCGATCCCGAGACGTTGAAGTTGCCGCACCTGATGGCGATCAACTCCGCAGGTGTGCTGTATATCGCCGAGGTGAATGGCAAGCGCGTGCAGATGTTCCGACGTTAGGGTATTTCGTGGTTGTTGAGTTCGGTGGTTAGCCGCGACGCGCCAGCGGAGCGCGCGTCGGGTTGATGGAGTGTACCCCCATCGCCCCCTCACCGGTTCATTTGCCTTCGGCAAACGAACCACCCTCTCCCGCAAGGGGCGAGGGTTGAATTCGAGACAACGCGATTACCGTCACGTATTGCGAGACTGGTTACTTCCCGCTGACGTGCTTGCCGAGAAAATCACGCATCAGCCCGGCGATTTCAGGGCCGTTGGTTTCGAGCGCGAAGTGGCCGGCATCGAGAAGGTGGAACTCGAGCGTCTTGAGATCGCGTTTGTAAGGCTCGGCGCCCGCGGCAGGGAAAATCTTGTCGTTCTTGCCCCAGGCGATGAGCATCGGCGGCTGGTGCTCGCGAAAGTACGCTTGCCAACTCGGATACTTCGGCGGATTGCTGCCGTAGCTGAGAAACATGTCGAGTTGGATCTCATCGTTCCCCTTGCGATCGAGCAAGAACTGATCCTCTGACGCTCCGTCAGGGCTCACAAGTTCCACGTCCGGCACGCCGTCGGTGTACTGCCACTTCGTCGCTTCATACGTGAGCAAGTTGCGAATAGCGTCGCGCTTTTCTTGGCTGCTGGGCTCTTTCCAGTAATTCTTGATCGGCTGCCAGAACGCGTTGTCCAGGCCTTCGTCGTACGCGTTGCCATTCTGCACGACGATAGCGGTGATGCGCTCGGGATGCTCGACCGCGAGACGATAGCCGACCGGCGCGCCGTAATCTTGCACGTAGAGGGCGTACTTCTTGAGGCCGAGCTTTTCGGTGAACTCGTCGATGACGTCAGCGATGTTGTCAAAGGTGTAGCTGAACTCGTCGCGTGAAGGCATCGAACTGTGGCCATAGCCGGGGTAATCGGGCGCAACGACGTGATACTTGTCGGCAAGCGCGGGAATCAGATTGCGAAACATCTGCGAACTGGTCGGAAAGCCGTGCAACAACAAGATGGCAGGCGCGTCCTTCGGCCCAGCCTCGCGATAGAAGATGTCGAGCTTGCCGACCTTCATCGTCTTGTGACGCACTTGCACCGGTTCATGGGCGACAGTGCAATTCGTCACGCCGAGCGACCAAGCCGCGGCAACAACCAACGTGAGCGTCAAAAGAAACGGTGATGTTCGCGTCATGATGAGATACCCCCAACGAGTAGATTCGCAGACTTACAGCTAAACGAGTTGTGCAGGCGCGGTGATTGTATCGCACGCGATGCGCAATCTCGCCTGGTGAGATTTAGAAAATCTCTGACACGAAGTTAGGAACCTCATGGATCACAAATCCTGATACATCCGATAGTTCACGAACTCCACGCCGCGGCAGATGACGGTCTGTTCGGCGTCGACGAGGAATTCGTGTGCTTTGAAGAAGGGCAGGGCGGTGATACTCGCTTCGAGATCCACGCGTGGCAAAGCAAGGCGGCGAGCTTCGACGATCAACGCCGCCAACAGCGTGCTACCGATGCCCCGTCGTTGATGATCGGCCGAGACGTAAAAGCGGTTGATGTGGCCGTCGGGCTCGAGTTCTGCGAACCCGACGATGTGACCGAACTCTTCGGCGACAACGACGAAGCGACCTTCAAAGCGTTTCACCCACAGCTCGGCGTCGATTTCGTCCGACGACCATGCGCGAATCTGTTCGGGCGAATAATCGCGGGAGTTCACGCGACGAATGGTGTCGCGAAAGAGCGCGAGCAGTTGATGGCCGTCAGCCGGCGAGTAGGGGCGCAGCGTGAGCATGCGACGCTCACGCCGGCGCGAAGACGCGAATCGTCGGCGGTCCGGCCAGCAGGTCTTCGAGCGCCGCGCCGATGGCGGTGAAGTGCGCGGTGCCGAGATGGCTCTCGAGCGCGGCGAGATTCTTCCAACACTCGTGAGCGACGAACGCATCGGGTGCGTCGACGTCGCGCAGAATATCGTAGGCAATCACGCCCGCCTCTTTGCGAGTGAGCGGCACCGTCTGCGAAGAATTCACGGCGGCGGCAAGGTCGTCGCCGCGGCCGGGCTTGGCCGTCAGCTCGGCTATGAACGTAAATGGCTTCGAAGGGTCGGCGACTTTCTCGCGAACCATGGTGAGAATGGGATGCTCGGGCATAGAAGTAATCGTGAGTAGAAGTGATCGAGGGATAGAAGAATTACTGTGCGCTGTCAGAACTTTTTGTATTCGAGCCACTTGCCGTTCAGCGTCAACTCCATGCGTCGCACGCCGGCTGCATCCTCTACCTTCTTGATGCCGACCGACATGTCGATCGCGCTCATGATGCCGTCGCCAAACAACTCGTGGGCCACGTCCTTGAACACAGGGCCATAGAGCATCACGACTTCGTACAGCCGATAGATGAACGGGTCGGTCGGCGGCCAAGGTTGCGCGGGTGTGCGGTGCGGGGCCTTCTTCAACTCGGCCTGCGCGTCGTCGGGCAACGCCAGAACTCGCGCCAAGCCCGCCGCCTCATCCGCCGTCGCCTGCCCATAGCCATAAACCAGAAACGCCGCGTAAACAGGGTCGCGGCCAATCGCCTCGCCAATTTTCGGCCACGTCAGGCCAAGCTTGTCCTTGCTATGAAGCGCCAGCGTTCGTACTTCTTCTCTGCTTACCATATCATCGTCTCCGCCTGTCACAGTGCACGTGGGAGACGATTGTACTGCGACCGAAGCGAGCCACACAACGAGCTTGCCTCGAACACAATTCGTGCGACTACGACGAGACTTTCTCGAGCAGCATTTCGAGATAGCTGCGACGTTCGGGCGTGCCGAGACCGAGTTCCCCGGCTACTGATATAAGACATTTGCGGGCGGCGTCGAGCGTTTCGTCGGTGGCTTGCAGTTCGAGCTCGATGAAACCGCCAACGTTGTCGACTTCATCCACGGCGATCTCGACGTCGTTGCCATCGACGACGATCTTCGACTTGCGACGCCGCTTGCGAACTTCGGCAACGACGGTGAAGCCGAGCGATTCGAGCAGCGTGGCAAACTTGTCCGCACCGGAATCGCCGTCGCCGATCGGCACTTCGATCTCCTTGCGCGTCTTGGTCGTCTTGTCGACCTTCGGCCCTTTGTAGGTCACGAAGTTTTCGCTCTCCATGCGGCGGATGCGGAGCGCTTCGTCGGTCTTGGCGAAGTCACGGCCTGGATGCCGGTAATACGTGTCGACCTGAAGTTGCGGATCTTCGAGAGGCGCACCGCGCGCTTCGAGCCGCAGCTCCAAGGCAGCGACGTCGCCGACACTGAATTTGTTTTCGACTTCGTAGGTCATACGACAAATATTAACCGCGGAGGACGCAGAGATCGCGGAGACGAATAGGGCGGAGAATTAGCCACAGATGAACACGGATCGGAAGAAGGTAAAGCGGACAA
Organism: uncultured Planctomycetota bacterium; assembly: GCA_963708675.1. GTDB lineage: Bacteria > Planctomycetota > Planctomycetia > Pirellulales > PNKZ01 > DATAXP01. The sequence goes on along the minus strand of CAVPTO010000003.1, from coordinate 5,663,044 downwards.
ACGTTTTGATGCCCGATCCCACTTCCTATCAGTGTTCATCCGTGTGCATCTGTGGTTCCTTTTCTCCCTCGGCCTCTGCGATCTCAGCGACCTCTGCGGTTAACTTTTCTGGATTATCGCGAGGTCGGATGATGCGACTCGGCAGCGGTCACGTTCGTCTCGTGTACGACTGGCGGCGGGGCTTCTTCTTTCGAAACCTGCGCTTCGAGCACCTTCTGGCGACGCACCTTGCGGACCAACACGCGCAAACCCGACGAGCGCACGATGTCGCCGCCGCGCACGGGGCGATCGAGTTCATAACGCACCCAATCTTGCAGTGTCCGGCAGTCGGCTGGCAGCGATTTGCGGTCGAGGAACACGCCCGATTCGTGCTCCATGCGGTCGAGCGACACGCCGCCGCCCATGACCCAACCGTTGCCGCTCTCGACGACGTGCGTCGGGGCGCGATCGTATTCGTCTTCGATGTCGCCGATCAGCTCTTCGAGAATGTCTTCGAGCGTGACCATGCCCACGATGTCGCCGTCGCTGTTGCGAACGATGCCGATGTGCACGTGGCCTCGCGTCATCCGTTGCAAGGCCGAGGCGATGGTCATGTCGTCAGCCAAGGCGGGTATCGCCCGCATGATGCCGCGCAGCGACGGCTGATTCGGAGCTAGTCGCAGCTCCGAGACGATGTCCTTGAAATTCACGTAGCCGCAAATGCTTTGCGGATTGCCGGCCTCGGCACAGACGGGAAACCGCGTGTGCATTTCGGTATGGGCGATGACGAGGCTTTCGGCCATCGTGTGCGAAAGGTCGAGCGTCACGATCTCGCTCACCGGGATCATGATCTCGCGAATGTTTCGCGACGACAGGCGTGCGGCGCCCAGGATGATCTGCTCTTCCTGGCCACCGATGAGGCGCGACGTGCGCGCCAGCGCCACGACCGCACGCAACTCGTCGATCTCAGAGACTTCATTGCGATGTCCTTCCACGCGCGGCTGCCAGCGGCGCACGGCGAAGTCGAGAATATTGCTGCTCGACGTCTCGAGCGCCCACACGGCCGGGTACGCCACGAGCGACATCCACCGCATGATGGGCGACAGCTTGAGGCAGACCCATTCTTTGTTCTTGAGCGCGAAAACTTTCGGAATCAACTCGCCACCCATGATGGTGATCGCGCTGAGCGGAAGCACGACGAGCGTGAGGCTCAGGAAGTCGGCCAGATGCGACGAGATGCCGAACTTCTCGACCAGCAATGGCGAGATATGTTCTTCGGCATTCGCGCCGCCGGTAGCAGCAGCGACCGCGCCGACGACAGTGATGCCGAGTTGAATGACCGCGAGGCTCGCTTCCATGTTCTGCTTCATCAGCAGAGCGGTGCGCGCACCCTTGCGATTCTGGTCGGCCATCGTTTTCAGGCGACCGGCCGACACGCTCGCTAGAGCGATTTCATAGGCCGCAAACAACGCGTTCAGCGCAATCATCGAGAGGATGATCAGCGTCGAGCCCCAGGTCATGCCGGCGCTCCCGCGATGAAACCACTAATGACGACGGGCGTCGGTCGGCGAGCGTCGAGGCGTAGGCGCGACGTGAGCGAGTTGCGGGCTTCAGGAACCTCGCAAGCCCGAGAATCAATTCGACCGTTGAAGACTGTTGTCGCCACGCTCATTGCAAACGGCATTGTAGCGGATGGAACACGCGAGGCCATCAAACCTGACATTTCGTCGCCCGCGCCTGGCAGCGGCGCGCACCTAAGATAAGTGTAGGACGCTATTTGGATCGCGACGTTTGTGCCTCTACTCCATTGCCGGACGTCGGTGTTCCAAGCGTTATGATGGAAGTTTATTGATTCCTCGGGTTGCTCATCGAACGACGACTCAGTTTGCTCCCTCTCCCCTTGCGGGAGAGGGCCGGGGTGAGGGGTGCGGAAGCGTGTACTCGCCTCAACCCCTCACCCGGTTCGCCTTCGGCGAACCACCCTCTCCCGCAAGGGGAGAGGGTATAAGGCATGCCGCTGTCGGTTCGATTGACAACCTGAACACCAATAGCCGGCTCGCTTGCGAGCCGCGTTGGACCGATGAGCGAGGTGCGACGTCATGTCCGGCGTGTATTTTCTGGAACGTGCGATATCGCTGATCGTCGCCTTAGTCGTCTTGGGCGCGATCGTCGCGTGGTGGACCACGCCTGCCGTCCTCGAGCCGTTGAAGACGCTCGAACTCCAACCACTCACGATGAGCGGCCATCCCGTCACGATCGGCGACGTGCAAGGTCGCGTTGCACTCATCAACCTTTGGGGCGTGTGGTGCCCGCCCTGCCGAGCTGAGTTCCCCGACATCGTTCACGTGCATCGCGCGTTCGCCAACCGTTCCGACTTCCACCTGTTCGCTGTCTCGTGTGGCCACAGTTCCGACGACGATTTCGACGCGGTGCGTCAATCAACGATGCAATTCTTGAGTGAGCAGAACGCGACCCACTTTCCAACCTACTTCGATCGTGACGGTCACACGCGCGCTGCACTCAGCTCGATCGGCGCGTTTCGCCATTCGTATCCCACGACGGTCGTCATCGATCGCAAAGGAATGGTTCGCGGCAAATGGGTCGGCTACCGCTCGGGCGCCGAAGTCGAGATGACCAGTTTGATCGAGCGACTGTTGGCGGAGTAGATCGCGCGATGTGTCCATCGACACGATCAATCGCGCTACTGCACTTGAAGATCAAAGGTCCAAACGCCCGTTTCATCGCGGCTTCGCTCGAGCCGGAATCGTTTGGCGAACACTGACGATTGCCGATACCCGTCGTTATCAGGTTCGACCTTCACGTAGCTTGCCTCTTCGCGGGCGTACAACTCGAAAACCATCGACTCTTTCCGCGCATCGATTAACCAGAACTCGCGTACTCCCGCTGCCCAATACGCTTGCAGCAAGCGGATCTTGTCTTTTCTCACGGAAGAGTCACTGATGATTTCGACAACGAGGTCCGGAGCGCCTTCCAACTCGACGTAACGACCGGATTCGGTCGACTGCTTTGGCACCAAGTGGACGCGGCCTTGCGAAATCGCGTCCTTCGAGAGGTAGACGATGTCCGGCTCGACGGACAGCTGCGCGCTCGGACACGAGACGCGTGTCGAATCGGTGAAGACGTAGCCGCTCGATGCTTCCTTCACAAACGTGACGAGAGCGCGTATCAGTTCCGTCTTTAACGTCCCGTGACAGAACAAATCCTCCGGCGACAGATCCACCTCGATCCTGCCGTCGATGTAGTCGATCCGCCCCTCTTGTGGAAATGTCTCGGACAACGCCCAAAGACGAAACTCCGCGAGCGATCGCAACCCAAGCGGTATTTCGACGCGATCTTCGAAGATGACAGAATTCGCCGTGGCCATCCGATGATCTCCGCAGTGCACAACCTGATGGTGGCATTATTAGTCCACCATTCAAGACAAACAACGTCGCGTGGCGACTTAAGTCTCTCGTCATTGAAAGCTGCGGATTGAACCGCGGGGGTCGCAGAGAACGCAGAGGAAAGAATTCTATTTCTTTGTTCCTTCTCCGCGCCCTCTGCGTCCCCTGCGGTTAATCATCCCGCTCTACTAACGAGCAAGTCGACGCGAGAAGTCACGGCACGTCACAGCGGGGTCTTGTGAGTTGAGAATCGCGCCGCTGACGGCGACGCGCGAGAGACCGGCGGCGAGGATGTCGTCGAGGTTTGAAGGCGTGACGCCGCCGATGGCGAATGCGGGAAGCGTGATCTCGGCGGCGACGGTGCGCACGAAGTCGAGGCCCGCGAGGCGATCGAATGTTTTCGTCGTTGAGGGAAAGACGGGGCCGACGCCGATGTAACTCGCGCCGTCGAGCACCGCTTGCCGCGCTTGCTCGATCGAGTGCGTCGAGACGCCGACGAGCATCGAGGGGCCGACGATGCGGCGAACATCGTGGACCGAAAGTTCGTCTTGTCCGACGTGAACGCCATCCGCCTCGCAAAGCACGGCGAGGTCGGGGCGGTCGTTCATGATGAAGAGCGTTTGCGTGCCGCGGGTGAGTTGTCGCAACTTCCGGCCACGAGCGAGCAGCGTGCGATCGTCGAGGGATTTGTCGCGGAGTTGGATCATATCGATGTGGGCGTCGATGAGGGTTCGCGCCATGTGCGCGAAGGCGGATTCATCACCGCGCCCGTCGAGCAGCACATACAGCCGCGAAGAGGCAAGCCGATGGCGAGCGTCGTGAGTGGTGTGAACGGCGCGCTCGAGGGTGTAGACGCGATAGCGGAGGGATTCGAACTTTGCGCCGAGCGTAGGGTCGATGATCTTCCCGTACTCTTCGAGGCTGCGGAGCGATTCCTCGACGCGCTTGAACGAGGCGGCGACGACGGCGACCGCGTCGGGGCGCTGCCCCTCGGCGGCGGTCGTCACCGTGGTTCCAACGTCGTACTGCGTCTCGCGACTGGCGAGAAGTTGATCGCTCGGAAGCGAACTTAGCGCTGCCGTCAGGTCGTGGCGAAGCTGTTTGAGCAACGTCGTGAGATGGCGATCGTCGAGCACGAAACGGACAAAGTCCTCGATGACGCGCAGCCCTTCGCGGCAACGGTTGGCCGAGGCGTCGAGGATACGGAGCGGGGCGAGGGGCTGGGGGTTGGGGACTAAAGCGGCGGCCGGCGGCGCGGCTCGAACGGGTTCCGGCTCGATTTCAAGGTTCGCTTCTTCCGGTTCGAGCTCACTTCCACCGTGCAATCGATCGATTTCTTGCGCAATGTTTTGGGGATCACAACCTTGTTGAGTTAACCACGCGGCGAGTTCATGCGGGGCGTTGAGCAGCGCGAGAAGCAAGTGCTCGGTCGCCAGTTCGTCCGCGGCGTGTTCAGCGGCGGAGGCCAATGCCACCTCGACGTCGATCGAGAAAGGGGCGACGGTGCTGGCGCCGTTTTCGATGAGATTGGGCCATTGATGGCGGACCGTTTCGGCACCGATTCCACGCTCTGCCAGCATGATCGCCGCCCGGCATTCGGGCTCGTCGAGGAGGCCGAGGAGCAGGGCGGGGGGCTCGATGGCGTCGCCCGTCGGCGTCCAGCGCGAGGCGGCGATCAGGGCGCGTTCGGCGGCAGGGGTGAAATGGAAGGACTTCAAGGGGCAATGCACGTCGGACTTACGTCGCGACGCTCGCCTGGAGGATCGACGTAACAAACTGCAGCATAACGTCTGACGTCGAACAAATCTAAACCCAAGCGGCACCGTAGCTTGCTTAGCAGCTTGCCTTGCTCGCCAGGCAATTGCGGGCTAAAATTCCCGGTGAACCAGAATCTCTTTACTGCTGCCGCTGGGACTGATGGAGCGACCCCGATGAGCAGGCCTGCGCAAGCACTTGGAGCCATGGCGCTTGCCGCCTGGCCCGGTCTGCCGCAGCTCTGGCGACGCGGAAGCTCGGCCGGGTTGGCCGTCGCGTGCCTCTTCGCGGCCTTGGTCAACACACTCGTGTTGTGCCAATTTGTCTGGGACGAAGTGGCGAGCCCCGCGCTGCTGAACGTCGGGTGGTCGGTGGCCGTCGGCTTTTGGGTCGCGTCGGCCTTGTTTTCGGCCCACAAGTGGCCCGCCCCGCTCGAAGCCCTTGCACCGGTGCCGCGGCAGGACTTGTTTCCCGAAGCCCTGATTCAATACTTACAAGGGAACTGGGTCGCGGCCGAAACGTTGTGCCGTAGGTTGCTTCGTTTACAAGAGCGCGACACCGAAGCCCGTCTGCTGTTGGCCACGCTGCTGCGTCGCGCCGATCGAAAGCCCGAAGCGCTGCGAGAGCTTGAACAGTTGGCGGGACAAACCGGCGCGGCGCGGTGGTATCGCGAGATCGTTGGCGAGCGACAGTTGCTTGTCGCCAGCGCTGCCGCTAACGCCGATGCCGCCAGTTCTCTCCGCATTCACCACGACGGTTCCGGATCGTCAACTGCGGACGAAGATTCGCTCACCGACGCCCAGCGGAGGGCGGCGGCCTAAAACTGAACCTAATCGACGCCCTTTACGTATACCTAAACCTCGTTAGACTCCGGCTAGGTAAAAGCCCTGACGAACGCCACACAACGTAGAAACAAAAACGCATCGCCATCGCCAAACGGCGAATCATCACGAACAATTCAGCAGTCAAGAACCAAGGCGTCACCGACACGAACGCCAAACGGAGATCACTCCTATGTATGAACGTTTCACAGACCGGGCGCGGAAGGTCATGCAACTGGCCAACCAGGAAGCGCAGCGGTTCAACCACGAGTACATCGGCACCGAGCACGTGTTGCTTGGGCTGATCAAAGAAGGCAGTGGCGTTGCAGCCAACGTGCTAAAGAACCTCGACGTCGATCTGCGCAAGATTCGCCTCGAGGTCGAGAAGCTCGTCCAGTCGGGACCCGACATGGTCACGATGGGCAAGCTGCCGCAAACGCCGCGGGCGAAGAAGGTCATCGAGTACTCGATGGAAGAGGCCCGCAACCTCAACCACAACTATGTCGGCACCGAGCACATCCTGCTCGGCCTGCTGCGTGAGCAAGAAGGCGTTGCCGCCCAAGTGCTCATGAACCTCGGCCTCAAGCTCGAGGAAGTCCGCGAAGAGGTGCTGAACCTGCTCGGACACGGCATTGAAGGCAGCGAAGGTGGCGAGCGCAACCCGGCCGGCGGCGCCGCGAGTGGCAGCAGCGGTTCGTCGGGAGAAGGCAAAAGCGCCAAGAGCAAGACGCCGGCCCTCGACAGCTTCGGCCGCGATCTGACCGAGCTCGCCCGTCAAGGCAAGCTCGACCCCGTCATCGGCCGCGAGAAGGAAATCGAACGCGCGATCCAAATCCTTTGCCGTCGCACGAAGAACAACCCCGTGTTGCTCGGTGAAGCCGGTGTCGGTAAGACGGCCATCGTCGAAGGCTTCGCCCAGCGCGTCGTCGACGGTGACGTGCCCGAGTTGTTGGCCGACCGACGCATCGTCGTGCTCGACCTGGCGATGATGGTCGCCGGCACGAAGTACCGCGGTCAGTTCGAGGAACGCATCAAGGCGGTCATGAACGAAGTGCGTCGCGCGAAGAACACCATCCTGTTCATCGACGAGTTGCACACGCTCGTCGGCGCCGGTGGTGCGGAAGGCGCGATCGACGCTTCGAACGTGCTCAAGCCCGCTTTGGCGCGTGGCGAGATTCAGTGCATCGGCGCCACGACGCTCGACGAGTACCGCAAGTACATCGAGAAGGATTCGGCGCTCGATCGCCGTTTCCAACTCATCATGGTCGAGCCTTCGACCAAGAGCGAGACGATCGAAATCCTCAAGGGTCTGCGCGATCGGTACGAAACGCACCATCGCGTGCAGATCACCGACGACGCGCTGGCGTCAGCCGTCGAGTTGTCGAGCCGGTACATCACCGCTCGCTGCTTGCCGGACAAGGCCATCGACGTGATCGACGAGGCCGGCGCCCGTGTACGCCTCAAAGCGATGACGCGTCCGCCCGATTTGAAGGAGATCGACGACCAGGTCGAGCACCTCAATAAAGACAAGGAAGATGCGGTCGCCAACCAGGACTTCGAGAAGGCGGCAGCGCTGCGAGACCAGGCCGACAAGCTCAAGAAGAAGAAGCAACAGATCACGCGCGAGTGGCGTGAGAAGAGCCGCGAGGCCGACGGTATCGTCGACGAGGAAGTGATTGCCGAGGTCGTCTCGAAGATGACCGGCATCCCGCTGACTCGCATGACGACCGAAGACAGCATGCGTCTCATGGAGATGGAGAAGGACTTGCACAAGCGAGTCATCAGCCAGGACGAAGCGATCAAGAGCATCAGCAAAGCGGTGCGTCGTAGCCGCAGCGGACTCAAAGATCCGAAGCGTCCGACGGGCTGCTTCATCTTTGCCGGCCCCACGGGTGTCGGTAAGACGTTGCTCGCGAAAGCTTTGGCCGAGTTCATGTTTGGCGACGCCGAAGCGCTCATTCAGATCGACATGAGCGAGTACATGGAGAAGCACAACGTAAGCCGCCTGATCGGCGCTCCGCCGGGCTATGTCGGCTTCGAGGAAGGCGGTCAGTTGACCGAAAAGATTCGCCGTCGTCCGTATGCGGTCGTGCTGCTCGACGAAATCGAAAAGGCGCATCCCGATGTGTTCAACATGCTCTTGCAAGTGATGGAAGAAGGCCGATTGACCGACAGCTTCGGTCGCAACGTCGACTTCCGCAACACGATCCTGATCATGACGACCAATGCCGGCGCCGAGGCGATCAAGAACGAAAGCTCGTTCGGCTTCCAAGCCCCGGACGACGATGCGTCGTACGAGAGCATGAAGGCCCGCGTGATGGAACGCATCGAACGCGTGTTCCGCCCCGAGTTCATCAACCGCTGCGACGACATCATCGTCTTCCGCCACTTGAACGTGGACGACCTGAAGCACGTCGTGGACCTGGAGTTGAGCAAGGTGCGCGAACGTCTGTTCGAGCGTGGCCTGAAGCTCATCCTGACCGACGAAGCCAAGAAGTTCCTGATCAAGAAGGGTTCGAACGTCGATTTCGGCGCTCGACCGTTACGCCGTGCGATCGAGAACTTTGTCGAGGACCCGCTCAGCGAAGAACTGCTCAAGGGCGAGTTCCAAGGCAAGGATCAGATCACCGTCGACGTGAAGAAGACCGGCGATCAGAAGCAGCTTGTGTTCGAAGGCATCGCCACCGGCCAAGGCGCCCCCGTCGCCGCCGGCACCGAGGGCGCCTCCTCATAAAGCCGCGACCGTGGGTCGCGCCTTTGTGCGTCGTACGTTATTAACCGTAAACCATCGAAGCCCAGAGCCCCACCGGCCCTGGGCTTTTTTGTGCGCGCTTGCGAGCCATCGGCCGCGACGCAAAAGTTCAGCATCTGCGGGTCCGTTAGCCTAGCGGTCATTCGCAGATCCACGATACGGGCGCTATAGTAAACGGGCGCTCGCTTCTCCATCGTAATGAAATGGCAATGGACGACTCTTTCAACTTGCCCGAGGACACCGCTGCTTGGCCGACGAACCCCTATGCGTTGCTGAATGTCCCGGAAAACATCAGCCGCTCGCAGTTGCGTCGCACGTATCACAAGCTCATCCGACGGTTCAAGCCCGAACAATATCCTGAGGAGTTTCGCCGAATTCGCGAGGCATACGAAGCCGTACTGCGCCACGTCGAGTTCAACGAGCGGTATCCGGTGGATGATGAGAGTACCGGGACAGATGATGCCGCTTCGGTGGAAACATCGAGCGACGCACCGACGCTGCCGCCCGTGCGAGTCGTTGTCGAAGATCCACTTCAGACTTGGCGCGGCGGGATCGACGGCGACGCCGCGGCGCTTTATTCAGCGCTTCAGGCAAAACTGAATCTTCATCGAGACGATGCCCAACTTTACGCTCAGCTTGCGTGGCTTTTGCGAGCGGCGCCCGACGTGGATCCCGATCTTCAACCCAATGACTGGCTCGTCGGCGGGCTCATCCAAACATCGCAGACTGACACGCTCGTCGAGCTGTATCGTCGCGAATTGCGATGCAATGACGGGGAGGCGCTCGGTGAGCGAGCGCATCGGCTGTTCAAGATATCCCCTCCGCGTCGGTGGCTTGTGATCCTGGCGCGCGTACGCTGGCACCGTGCTGTCCATCACAATCAATCGGAAGTCATTCTCAGCGACTTGGAAGCCTACGATTGCGCCTCGCGACCGTTTGCCGATCGCGATTTGGCTTGGCAAATCGAGTCGACGGCGATGCGCGCTCTTTGGCTGTTCCGATCACCTTCGGTTGAATCGTACACCGAGGCTCGAATGCGAAAGCTCGAAGAAGAATTTGGCCACGACCCACAGTTCTACGACATGTTGGCTTGGCTCGACACGTCGCGCGAGTTGGCGCGAGCTTGGCAAGCTGCACGCGAGCGATCGTATCCTGCCCATCTTCTGGCCATGCTCATTCAAGTTGATACGTGCGAGTACGGCGAACTGCGCACACCACTACTGAACTGGCTTGCAAGGACATCGCAGGGCGAACTATACCGCATCATCGAGCGGCTCGTGATGGAAGCTCCGCTGCTCTTAAGTCAGTTCCAACGATTATTGGACGAGGCAGAAGGAGCGAGTTTGCCGACGGAACCCGTCGAATGGCCGATGCCACTGTTGGCAAGCGTCGTCTTCGAGTTCATGGAACGAAACGCCTCGCAACTCAAGGCTGCGGATTTCCATCTCAAGATTCTCGATTTTTGCCTGGCGAACGCCGCCAGCCCGAGCACGATCGCCGAGGCGATGGAGACGCAGCAGAGCCGCCTCGATCCAGTGCTTCGAAAGCTGATCAGCGATCTTCGTCAGCACGTTTGCTTGAACATCGCCTTTCGAGCGCGGATGCTATTGCAGACCTGAACGGCATCCGAAGCGGTGAGCGAATCGGAATGCTCACGGAGAGTCTGGGCGGGCCGACGCGCCGCGAAGCATTTCGGCAGCGCGCTTTTCCGTTTCAAGCCGATTGGCCTCCATCCGCTGGCGAACCTCATCGCGAAGCGCCCGCGAGTGGGCGAGTATCTCTTCGTGCTTGCGTCGTAGAAGCTCTGACCCGCGATCGTCGGCACGGTCGGGGCCTACTTCCGTCGGGACTGTCGAGAATTTGTCGGCGGCGGGCGGCGCGCTAGCTGCCGCGGCGCGAGCTGTCGCAATCTGTTGTCGAGCACGCGCGAGTAATTCGTCAGTACTCAGAACTTGGCCAGGGGATTGCGTACCCTGAGCCACGGCAGATGACGCGTTGGGGTTGATAGCGAACAGAATCTCAGCGGGTGCAGGCGTCTCAGTCGGCTCAAGCTCTTCGCTCGAAACGCCCAATAATCGCAGGATCGCCTCACCGACGTATGGTCGCGGAACTGGCGTGGCGGACCGCTCTTCAGGTGGGAGACGCTCGCAACGCTTCTTCTCACGTATTGCTTCAATCGATTGAGCGATCTGCTCAGGGGTGAGCGAGCCCAGGAAGGACGCAACGTTATTGGGTTGCTGCACTGATGGTAAAGGCCTGGGAGTACTCGATTGCTGCCCCGGCGCTCCGATCAACGCGAACGCGCCGACCAATCCGATGGTGGCGATAATCGCTCCGGCGTTGCTACTCACGAAATCGATCGAAGTTACGCGCCGCACCCCACGACGCATTGCATAGCGAAACCGCACGACCGGCGAACGGTCGCGCTTCGCGGCGACGAGTTCGCGAACCAGCGTCACGTCCAACTCGGCGATGGGACGGAAGCGCGTAATGAAATCAGCGGCGATATCCTGCCATTGGCGCACGGTTGTCTCGGCGTCGGGGCCGGTCGGATGCCTCGCAATGGCCCGTTCGCTGGCCGGAAGGCAGAAGAGTCTCGCCACGTGAGCCGCCAGGCTGCGCACTGCGTCGGGTTGCTGCGCGACCGCGGTCAGGTCAAGACTCAGGCACTTTTCAAAGTGTTCGAGTCGCGCCGTCAACACGGGAAAGGGCTTGCATCTCTTGGCGAGCGCCGACCAGCGACGCATTCGCGCTCCATTGTCAAGTTCGAAGAACTCCTTCGCGAACTTGTTGACGGCCTCAGAGCATTCCGCCTCCGCGTTGCGCAGGAACGGCGAAGCCGTCGTCATCAGCGAGGCCGAAACTCGCCCGCCAAAGCGCTCGGCCGAGTCGGCAAGTCGGAACGCGATTTCCCACTCAAAACTGGGCAAGAACTGTTCGTTGGCCATGCGGCGGAGCAAGGCGCCGCGCATCGACTCGAGCGTTTGATCCTTGCAGCCAAGTTCGTCCCGCGCCCATTGAAGAGCCACGTCAGGAGGCAGCACCAGTTCATTCTCAACGACGGCCATCAGCTACGGTGCCTCGTCCATACCGCCATCGAATCGATTCAAAAACTCATCCAACTGCTCGCGATAGCTTTCGATCATCTCCGGTGTGCCGGTCTCCAACATCTGCTCGAATCCATTGACGATATCATCCAAAGCATAACGTTCGTCGAGGGCGAGCTCGCGATAGATTCGCTCAGCGCGCCGCAAGAGGTATCGATTCACGGCTTCCTCACGCGGACTCCGCTTCAGGTCAGCCATCTTCTTGACCGCCTCATCGATCTGCGCGGGGCTCATCGAACGAGCATGCTTGGCAATGATGTGCGAGACCGTCCGTTTCGTCTGAACGATCGTCGCTTCGACTTCGAGGACGCCGTTCAGATCGTACGTGAAGCGGACGTCGATTTCCTGCCCTGGCGGACCGGGTGGAATGCCGCGCAAATGGAACTCGCCGAGCAGCAAGTTATCCTCGACGCGGCGAGCCTCGCCTTGATAGATCTTCACTTCTACTTGCGTTTGATTCGCATGCATCGTGCAAACGCGCTTGCATCGGCTCACGGGAATCGTCGTGTTGCGATTGATGATCGGCAGGAAGTACCCTGCGCGTAGCTCATCGCCGAATTGCCGCGTCGTCTCGATGCCCAACGTGAACGGGGCAACGTCGATGACCACGAGCTCTTCGACGCTTTGGTTGCGTCCGACCAACGCCGCTTGCACCGAGGCCCCCATGGCGACCACTTCGTCGGGATTGATGCGGCTGCGAGGCGGCTGCTGAAACAACCGCGTCACGTGCTCGACGAACATTGGCATGCGCGTAGCGCCGCCAACGAGCACTACTTCGTTGATATCGGCCGGCTTGAGCTTGACATCGCCGAGGGCGCGTCGAATCGGCAGGTCGATCCGCGCCAAAATCGGCGCCGTCCACGCCTGGAACTGCTCACGCGTTACGAGCACTTGCTGCGAATCATCATGAAAATGGCCTTCATTGTCGGGAATCTTCAGCGTCGCGGTGGCCTGACTCGAAAGACGGCATTTCGCAACCTCGGCCTGTTGCACGAGCCGCGACACCAGTCGTGGCGCCTGCAGCTCGAGACGTTCGTAGGACTGCCCGATCGTATTCAGCACGTGCGAGGCCAGCGACCGCGTGAAGTCCTCGCCTCCGAGAAAGTTCTCGCCGCTGCTGGAACGCACTTCGAGCACGCCTTCACACAGCTCAACGACCGACACGTCGAACGTACCGCCGCCGAGATCGAGAACGACGATCAACTTCTCTTCGTCCAGCTCGTGAAGCCCGTACGCCATCGCTGCCGCGGTCGGTTCGTTCAAGATGCGTTCGACATTCAGGCCGGCAAGCTGCCCAGCAGCCAATGTGGCTTTGCGCTGATGGTCGTTGAAATAGGCCGGAACCGTGATGACGGTTCGCGAAACCGGATGTCCGAGGGCGGCCTCCGCATCCTCTTTGAGCGCGCTGAGCACGAGGCTCGACAACTGTTCGGGAGACAGCGCGCGGCCCGAGATCGTCGCTTTCCAATCGGTTCCCATGTACCGCTTGAACAAAGCGGCGCAACGCTCGGGATAAAGCACTTGCAACTCTTTAGCGGTCTGGCCGACAACCAGGTTGCCATCCAGGTCGACGCCGACGATCGAAGGTGTCAATCGACCGCCCAAGGAATTTGGTATGATCTGAGGCCCGTCAGCGCCAAGCAGCGCGACCGCCGAGTTCGTCGTGCCTAAATCGATCCCGATGAGCGTGTCCAAAGTCGTCTGCCTACTTTTCTGAACGCAGTGCTTTCAACCCACGGCACATTATCGCGTGTATTTCTTCCAAAATCACGAGGCCAAACTTGATTCTACCGTCGCGAAACATCGAATCGTGATGGCCGTTGTGCGATGGGTGTTTTCCCCGTCAGTTGCCATTTGCCGTCAGTGTTCCTAAACTCATCCCCTGTTGGCAGCCACATTGATCGCCGAGTTCGCAATTGCCCCATCCGCTGCCGGGCAACGATTGCGAAGCGGGGGAACCATCGTTTGGGGCTTATCCACTTTGGACGGCGCATTCCTTGACGCCGAGCCCGTCAGCTAACCTCGTAGGCCAGTTTAAGGAACGTTCACCCGCCTCTTGCTCCCTCGCGCAAGGTTTGCGCATCGCCCCCGCGTGAAGTTGCTGCAAGAAGCTGTCTCCCGAGCAAATGTCCGAACAGAACGAATTGAATCGCTCCGATGAAGCGGATACGCCGAATCCTTCACCCCCTTCCGACAGTCATGACGTGTCGCCGCTTGACGGTGTCGTCAGCGAAGTTGCACCGGGCGAGCCGATTGCGGAGTCGCCGCTACCGAAGCTCATTAAAACGTTTCTGATCGGCAAGCCGCGCGACCTGCAAGACCAAACGATCTTCCATCACGTTTCGCTCATCGCGTTCCTGGCATGGGTGGGATTGGGCGCCGACGGGCTGAGCTCGTCGTGCTACGGCCCCGAGGAAGCGTTCAACGCGCTGCACGAGCACGCTTATCTTGCCGTCTTCCTGTCGGCGGCGACGATCATCACCGTGTTCGTCATCTCGGCTTGCTACAGCCACATCATCGAAGAGTTCCCCAGCGGCGGCGGTGGTTATCTCGTCGCCTCGAAACTCCTGGGCCGGCCGGTCGGCGTGGTGTCCGGCTGCGCCTTGCTTGTCGATTACGTGCTGACGATCACCGTTTCGATTGCTGCCGCCGGCGACGCGTTGTTCGGCCTGCTGGGCGGGAATCTTCACCATCTGAAATTGCCTTTCGAGGGGCTCGCCATCGTCGGCTTGATCGTGCTCAATCTGCGCGGCATCAAAGAGTCGGTGAAGGTGCTGCTGCCGATCTTCATTCTCTTTTTGATCATGCACGCGATCGTGATCTTCGGCACCATCACGTCGCATGTGTCGCAAATTGATGAAGTTGCGACGACGGTCGTCAACGAGGTTCACAAGAGCGTCAACGACCCGAACTTCGGCCTGTGGGCCATGATCGCGCTGCTGTTGCACGCGTACTCGATGGGCGCAGGCACCTACACCGGAATCGAAGCCGTCAGCAACAGTATGCCGGTGATGCGCGAGCCGCGCGTGGCGACGGCCAAGCGCACCATGATCTACATGGCGACGTCGCTGGCCGTCACCGCCGGCGGACTCATGCTCGCGTACCTGTTGCTGGGCATTCGGCACGAGCATGGCAAGACGATGAACACCGTGCTCACCGAAGAATTCGTCACGAGCCTCGGCTTCTCGACGGAAGGCGTCGGCGGCATCTTCGTTTGGACGACGATCCTGGCCGAGGGCGCGCTGTTAATCGTCGCCGCGCAGGCAGGGTTCATTGATGGCCCGCGCGTGTTGGCCAACATGGCCCACGACTCGTGGATGCCGCACTGGTTTGCGAACCTTTCGGAGCGCCTGACCACGCACTACGGCATTCTGCTGATGGGGGGCGCGGCACTGATCGCGCTCGTTGCGACCGAGGGAAGCACCACGCTGTTGGTCATCATGTATTCGATCAACGTTTTTCTCACGTTCTCTCTGTCGATGCTCGGCATGTGCCGTCACTGGTGGCGAGCCCCGCACAGTCGCCTGCGGATTCGGCGACTAGCGCTCTTCGGCCTCGGCGGCACGATGTGCATGTCGATTCTTGGACTCACGATCTTCGAAAAGTTCGAAGTCGGCGGCTGGGTGACGATCGCCGTGACGAGTGCCTTGATCGGCGTGTGCTTCGGCATCAACCGCCACTATCGCGGCATCGTGTTGCGGCTTAAGAAGCTCGATGACACGCTCGCCGGCCTTTCGGGAAGCGCTCAGCCCGTCCTCACCGAGCCCGACCCGACGGAGCCGACCGCAGTGATCCTTGTCGGCGGCTACAGTGGGCTCGGCGTCCACACCATGCTCAACGCCATGCGGTTCGCGCCGGGGCATTTCAAGAACGTCGTCTTCGTCTCGGCAGGAGTCGTCGACTCCGGCAACTTCAAAGGCGCTGGCGCCGTCGAAGAGCTACGCGAACATTGCACTCACGCACTTGATAAGTACGTCGACCTTGCCAATCGTCTCGGCATGCCATCGCGGGCCTATCTGACCATCGGAACCGACGCCGTCGAGGAACTCGAGCACATCTGCTGCGAGGTGCAGCGACAGTTTCCCAAGGCGATCTTCTTCTCGGGCAAACTCGTGTTTCAGAAGGACACGTTCATGCAACGGTTTCTTCACAACGAGACCGCTCAATCGCTGCAGCGGCGACTGCAATGGTCAGGCATCCCGATGGTCATCCTGCCGACGCGCGTCCGCTAAGATCGGCCCCGAGCACTTCCCCGCCGCCTGACAACGCCCTAAGCATGAACTGCTTCTCGCCTGGGCAGAGACGCGGCGATTTCTGACGTGAGTTCGCGTTTCTCGGCTAGCGAACCCCCGTTGCAGCCATGCTTTGCGACGCATCTCGAAGGCGCTTAGAAAATGTGGTGTAGGATTTGCTTGCACGTACTTGGCTTGTCTCGCACTTGAGCACCCCCGCCACCTAAGGCCGAACGTCGGCAATGAATAGCGCCTGGCGCACGATCCTGATCGGCATCGCCTTCTTTCTGGGAACGTGCGTCGTGGCCACACTCGGCTACATCGCCGCCGGATGGGATCCGATCAACGCCATGTACATGGTCGTGATCACGGTCTTTAGTGTCGGCTACGGCGAGGTCGAGCCGATCACCGACCCGAAGCTCAAGCTGTTCACGATGGCCGTGATCGTCGCCGGGTGTTCTTCGGGCATCTACGTCGTCGGCGGCGTCATCGGCATGCTCACCGAAGGGGAAATCAACCGCGCACTGGGGTCTCGACGCATGTCCAAGGGAATCGAAGAACTGAACGGCCACGCCATCATTTGCGGCTTCGGACGCGTCGGGCGAATCCTCGCTCACGATCTGGCTGCGGCGAAGTTCACATTCGTCGTCATTGATAATGACGAAGCGCGCATTGCCGAAGCGCACGCCGATGGGTATCTCGCCCTTGTCGGCAGCGCCTCGGACGACGCGACGCTCAAAAGCGCCGGCATCGACCGGGCGAAAGTGCTCGCCACCGTACTGCCCGACGATTCGATCAACGTCTTCATCACGCTCACGGCCCGCGACATGAGTCCGACGATCGAGATCATTGCGCGTGCCGAGGACCCCGCCACCGAACGCAAGCTCATCCGCTCGGGCGCCAATCGCATCGTGCTTCCCGCGCAGATAGGGGCGTCGAAGATCGCGTACATGATCCTTCGTCCAAGCGCCGAGGACGTACTCTCCGAAGCCACGGGCAACAAGTACCTCAACGAAGAGCTGAAGAATATCGGCCTCGAACTGTCGGAGATCGAAATCAAGAATCACTCGCCGCTCGCGGGTGAGAAGGTTTCGGACATCGAAGTCGGCGGCGGTTTCGTGCTCGTCGGCATCAGAAAACCCGACGGCGATTTCCTGCGTCATCCGCCGCCGGAACTGACCATCACCGTCGGCGACACGTTCGTCATCCTCGGCCACCGCGACGTGATGCCGGCGCTCGCGCAGCGCGCAAGCCGCGACAGATCAGCTTCCGCGGGGCGGTGAGCTAGCAACTGTGTTTATTGATCCTCAGAAAAGCGCGCGAGCCTGGGCATACGCCTAGTATTACCGCTTGCGGTTTCGCGCGTCTCACAGGCAGTACGCGCGAAACCGCAAGCGGTGATGGATAGCATCATCGCGATGAACTTTGTTACCTGAGGCCCAATAAACAACGCTATCATCGCGCAACTCTTCTCAAGTCGTACAGCCGTCAAAGTCGATGCTAGACGACGCCGTACCAGCGCCATTCTGCGCTGCCGGCGCATCAGCAAGCAGCGATTGCAAAAACGATGGCAAGTTCACCGTCCACACATCCCCGACGCGGGTTTCATCCGCTCGAAGCGGTCGCCGATTGGGTCGCCGACGTCGGCGACGTGGTCGTCGGCTGGACGACCAGCATCGGCGAAGTATCGCTCTTCGCGCTGCGCACGATTCGCTGGCTCTTCGCACGAGCGCCAGCACGCGAAACGCTGCTGCCGAACTTCTATCAGATTGGCGTGCTCAGTCTGCCGGTCGTCGCGCTGACCGGAACCTTCATCGGCATGACGCTGGCCGTGCAGAGCTATGAGCAGTTTCGCGAATTACATCTCGAAACGCAGTTGGGAGGCGTCATCAATGTCTCGCTCGTGCGTGAGCTAGGCCCTGTGCTCGCGGCCACCATGCTCGCCGGCCGCGTTGGCAGTGCGATGGCTGCCGAACTAGGTACGATGCGCGTGACCGAACAAATCGACGCGCTATCGAGCATGGGCGCCAACCCGTTGCACTACCTCGTGGTGCCGCGGTTCCTCGGTTGTCTCATCATGATTCCGGCGCTCACGGTGATGGGCGACTTCATGGGCGTCGCGGGCGGGTGGTTTTATAGCACCGTCCTGCTCGACATCGACAAGCACCATTACTGGGAGAACTCGCAAAAGATCGTCGGCGGGTTCGATCTGTTCGGTGGCATATTCAAAAGCCTTTTCTTCGGCGCGGCGATTGCGCTGGTGAGTTGCCATCGAGGGTTCCATAGCGATCCTGGCGCCGAAGGTGTCGGCCGAGCCGCCACCGGCGCGTTTGTGGCGTCGTTCGTGCTGATCCTGATCTTGAACTTGCAGTTAGATATTTTCCTGAACGGACTGTACTACTTCTTTTGGCCGCAGGGGCCAAAGGTGTTGTGATCGCGTTTAGCCGGCGAGCTTGCTCGCCGAGGGCCGCCCGCGCGGCGAGCTAGCTCGCCGGCTAAACAACGGAAAACGAACGTGACCGAAATAATCGACAAACACGAACACGACGAAGGGCCGCTGCTCGAGGTGCAAGGACTGCATGTGCAGTTCGGCCGCCAACACGTGCTGCGCGACATCAACCTCGTCGTACCACGTGGGCAGACGCTCGCGATCATCGGAGAAAGCGGCTGCGGAAAGACGGTGCTGCTCAAGACACTCATCGGTCTGGTGCAGCCCACTCGCGGAACCGTGTTGTTTCAGGGCAAAGACCTGCAGAAGTTCGGCGAAAGAGAATTGTCGGAGCAACGCACGCGGTACGGATTCGTTTTCCAGCAGGCGGCGCTGTTCGATAGTCTCACGATCGCCCAGAACATCGCGTTCCCGCTGCGACATCACACGAAACAAACTGCCGACGAGATGCGTCGCATCGTGCTCGACCGGCTCGCAGAAGTCGGCTTGCCCGAAACGGTCGCGGAAAAGAAACCCGCCGAACTCTCGGGAGGCATGCGTAAGCGCGTCGGCCTGGCCCGGGCGCTGGCGATGAATCCCGAGGTGGTGCTCTATGACGAGCCGACGACCGGACTCGACCCGATCATGAGCGACGTCATCAATGAGTTGATGATGCGCACCCGCAAACGCTATCCCGTCACCAGCGTCATCGTCACGCACGACATGCACTCGGCCCGCAAGGTTGCTGATCGCGTGGTTATGTTCTATCCGATCGCGCGGCTCAAGCCGGGCGAGTCGCAAATCCTCTTTGATGGTCCGCCCGACAAGCTCGACAGTTCGCGCGACAAGCGCGTGCGACAGTTCGTGCGCGGCGAAGCAGGCGAACGGTTGATGGAAATGCGTGAACAGCAAAACGAGCGAGAACTCGCGGCCTCGGCTGCAGACGACTCATGAACGAACGCGTGATCCAATTTCGTGTCGGCGTAACGGTCGTCGCGGCGATCGTCATCGCGCTGATCCTCGTGCTGCTGTTTGACGGCTTTCCCGCCTTCTTCACCGAGCGTCCGTACGTCGTTTACATCTCGTTCAATCAGGCGCCGGGCGTCACCGAAGGCACGCCAGTCCGTAAGAGCGGCATCTTGATCGGACGCGTGAAGTCGGTCGACTTTGCCGAGGACATCGGCATCAAGCCCCGCGAAGGGCTGCACGTCATCGTCACGACCGAGATTCAGGCGAACCGCACGATCCGACACGACGAGATTCCGCAAATCGGCAAGTCGCTGCTGGGCGACGCGGTCATTGAGTTCGTCCTGCAAGAAGGCACGAACCTGCCCGACACCAAAGTCGATCCGGGCGAGCGCATTCCGGGCACTGTCGTCCCCGACCCGTTACAGGCCATCGGCAACATCGAAGGCAACCTGTCGGTCGCGATCGGTTCGATTGCCAACACGGCAAATCAAATCGGCGAGTTGGCCGGAAAGGTCAACAATCTGCTCGCCAACAACGACGAGCAAATGCAGCGCATCATCGGCAAGACCGAAATGTCGCTCGATCAGTTTCAGGCCGCGGTCACCAACGCCAACGATCTGCTCGGCGACCCGATGATCAAAGCCAATATCCGCCAAATGGCCACCGATCTGCCCAAGGCCACCGCCGACCTGAACGAGTCGATGGCGAACCTCAAGCAGACCCTCACGCTGGCGAACAAAAACCTGACCAACATCGAAGGCTTCACCAAGCCGTTAGGCGAGCGCGGTGCGAAGCTGATCAACGACATCGACACCGCCGCCACGACATTGCGCGACGTGCTCGCCCAGACGCGCACCTTCTCCGAGGCGCTCAACTCGCCCGAGGGAACGCTGGGACGGTTGATCAACGACAAGCAGCTCTACAACAACCTGAACTCGGCCGCTTGCAATCTCAACGATTTGTCGCGCGAGCTGAAGCCGATCGTCAACGACGCCCGCGCATTCTCTGACAAGATCTCGCGTCATCCCGAGAAGCTCGGCATCCGCGGGGCGATCTTCCCGAGCTCGGGCATTAAATAATCGCGCGTGTCGTTTATTGCTATTCAGCGAGCCAAACGAACTCCTCTCCCTTCGGGAGAGGGTGGCGGCGCAGCCGCCGGGTGAGGGCGGGCTGCACTGCGATTCGCCCCGTTCACAGTTCGGGCCGCCCTCATCCGCCGCTTCGCGGCACCTTCTCCCGGAGGGAGAAGGGTTCTTGTAACACGACGCGTCGCGGCTAACCGATGCGCGATCGACGGTACGCTCAATTCTGCCCGATGATCGTCGTCTGTGGCGGCACCCACGTCGTGGGCTGCTTCACTTGCGGCGGGGCCTCGAACTGTTCCGAGCGACTTCCCTGTCGCAGATTCTCGGCGCGGCCGAGCAATTGCTCAGGCGGCAGCACGGTCTGCGGCTGCATCGCGAAGTCCATTGCCCGCTCGTCGCGAATCTCGAACGGAATCATGTTCTCCGACACGAAATCGAGCGGGAAAAACTCGTACCACGGCGGAGCGATCCACTTCTTGACCGTCAGCGTCTCGTAGCCGTCGCGAACGAGCTGAATCTTGCGAGTTCCGTAGTAAATGTAGTCGGTCGAGACCGGCGTCGTGCCGACTTCATAGTTGTCGATATACACCAGCGCCCCCGGCGGATTGCTGCGAATCGTCAGTCGTCGCTGCACACAGCCAGTTCCGAAGGCGCAGACCACTGCCGCGGCGGCAATCGGAATCGAGCGCAGCAGTCGACGAATGGACGACATCTGCCGGGAAAAACGTGGGTGGGGATGGGTGAGGAGCGGAGCCGGAGGGACGCGGATTATAGTAAGCGCCCGGTCGTAGGTAGAGGCCACTTTTCGCGACTTATGCTTTCACTACCTCTGCGACTGCCCACTCCCTAACCGCCGCGGCGCGAGCTAAGATAACCCCTTCGCCATCGTTGCTGGCATCTCGGTCACTGCCGGTTTTCGCCCATGGATAAGCAATCTGCGTCGTGGCAGGACTTCGTAGAGCATGCGGAGCTTTCCGACGTCGGGCTACGTCGTTCGAACAATCAGGACTCGCTCGGCACGGTCATTAGCAGCAGCGAAGACACGTGGCGTCGCCGAGGCCATCTGTTTATCGTGGCTGATGGCATGGGCGCCCACGCCGCCGGCGAGCTCGCCAGCAAGATGGCCGTCGATACCGTGCTGCTTGCGCACTACAAGGCGCCCGATGGTTCTGCGCCGACGCGCTGAAGAAGGCCGTCGAGGAAGCTAACGACAAGATTCACGCGCGCGGCGAGGCCAATCCCGATTTCAAGGGGATGGGCACGACGAGCACCGCGCTCGACATTCTGCCGCAAGGCGCGATCGTCGCCCACGTCGGCGACAGCCGCTGCTACCGATTGCGCGGCAATCTTCTCGAGCAACTCTCGGCCGACCACAGCCTTGTGTGGGAGATGATGGCGGCCAACAAGATCGCTGAGAACGAGCTGCCGAACTACATCCCGAAGAACGTCATCACGCGTTCGTTGGGACCGAATCAAAGAGTGCAAGTCGACGTCGAGGGGCCTTTCGCGATTGCGGCAGGCGATACGTTTCTGCTGTGTAGTGACGGTTTGAGCGGGCAAGTGACCGACGACGAAATCGGCATCATCTTGCAAACGCTCCCGCCGACCGAGGCCGTACAGACGCTCGTCGATTTGGCGAACTTGCGCGGCGGGCCTGACAATATCTCGGTCATCATCGCGCGCATAACCGGCGTACCGTCCGGTGCTTCCGCGACGTCGAACCTTTCGTCGCCAAACTCATCCGGCGGCAAAGGCTCGACGAACCCCGTGTTCTGGATCGTCTTTGGTGTTGCCGCGTTGGCGGCGGCGGCGCTCATGTTCACCGGCGAAACGACGTTGGCCATCGTGAGCGCGGGGGTTGCGGTGGCGAGCCTCGTTGCGATGTTGCTCCGCGGCGCAACATCGTCCGACGCCGCGACCGCTGAGATGCCAACCATGCAGCAAGGCCGCGGCCCTTACCGGTCGCAAGTCTGCACGCCTGGCCCCGAGTTCCTCAACCGTCTCGGCAGTTTGATCGAGCCGATTCGCCAGTCCTCGACCGAGCAGCAGTGGAAAATCGACTGGACCAAAGTCGATCGCCTGGTCGTCGCGTCAAAAGAGGCCGCCAAACGCGGCGATTTCAACGACGCCTCGCGCGAGTTGTGCCGCGCGTTATCGCTGTTGATGCGCGAGGTGCGTTCGCAACCGCGCAAGAAGAGCGCGGGACCGGCGGCGTAATCGCGCGCCTATCGCAATCGGCTCAAATCTTCCTGCGCGGTGCCATCACCGGCGCGGACAAACTTCTCGCCGTCCGGCGCAACCAGTCGAGTCGGCGCCGCAAACTGGTCGTGCTCTTCGAGCCATGCGATCGCGACCTTGCGTCCGACGGGCCAGATGTTGCGATCTTCGCCGCGCGGAAGCATTACGACGTCGGTGATCGACTGCAATCTCGCGACCGCCGTCTCGTAGTAGCGGCGGCCCCTCACGGTTTCTTCGGGTCGCATTCGCGCGTCGGCCAAAATCGGAATCAGGTACGCAATGCGATTACGCGTGTAACGATTCGTGACTCCTTGCACGATCGCAGCGTAGCGTGGAGAAACTTCCGACGTTTGCACTTCTTGCCACATCACCTCGAGCAATCGTTCTTGCTGCTCGGGAGTGCCGAAGTCAGCGATCAGCGCCGCGGCCATTTGCCAGTCGACGGCCGCTGCCTCAGTGGATTCGATCACCGCCGCCGCCGCACGCGCCGCAGGTTCCACAAGCGGATCGTCAACATCGTCGATCAGCCGCTTGGCCAATGCCAGCGCGAACGGCTTTCGCTCGTTGAGATACTCCGTCATGCGATCGGTCAAATCGCGGCGATTATGCAGGTTGCGAAGCGTGCGAACGAGTTGCTCGTAACCGTCGGGGCGTTCGTCATCCACGAGCGACTCGAACGTTTTCATTAGTTCCAACGATGCCGCCGCGTCGGGCTGTGGTCGCGGCAAGTACGTGCGCAGGTTGTGCTCCTGAATCGGCACGTAGTCGTCGAAATCGAAGCTGCGCATCTCGGCGATCGCACGCTCGGCCGGCCAGCGGTCATATTCCATGCGATACAGCGCCGCGAGCGTTCCCGTGCGATGGCGACCGCCCATGCAGTGAATCGCCACCGGCAAGTTCTCGGGATCATCCATCAATGCGAGAAACGCCTCAATCTGCCACGGGGTCGGCCAAGGCCAGCAAGCTTCTTCGCCCATCGGCCATTGCACGCTTTTCGCGCCCAGCTCGCCAACGATCTGCGACTCCTTATCGCCACTCGGCCCCCACGGGTCGAGCCATCCGCGATGCAGCCGATAGTCGAATAGTTGCAAGCTGACGACGGTGCGAACGTGGAAGTCGTTGACGAGGCACTTGAGGCCGAATTCGGTCGGCTGCGCGACGCGATACAACACGCCGGGCCGCACCGCTTGCAGCCGCTTGAGATGATAGCGCCAAAAACCGAAGTAGCTCACGCCGACGGTGAACGTCAGCGCGACAACAATCATCGACCAAATAATGGTCGAGCGCCTATTGCTGCCCACTTTGTCGTGATCCGTCATGGGTTGCTTACGGCCCCGCGAGACGATGAGAACGCGGACGATACTCGGCGGCCGTGGTGAAGGTCAACGTCGGCACACGATGCTAGCGTGTCGCTATGCGACCCCTCTCCTTTCGGGAGAGGGTGGCGGCGCAGCCGCCGGGTGAGGGCGGGTCGAGATCGATAGCGGCTACCAAGTCGGCCCACCCTCATCCGCCGCTTCGCGGCACCTTCTCCCGGAAGGAGAAGGGTTCGATCCGCCTTTGCCGATTCCTAACGCACTGCTACACTTCGCCCCCCGTTTTCCGCCGAAAGAGGTCGCCGTTGCTGTCACGTTGGCCCATTCGCAACAAGCTGCTGTTCGGGCTAGCGCTTCTGCTGGTCATCGTCGCGATCTTGTCGTGGGGCGGCATGCAAGGTCTGTACGCGTACCGCAGCCTCGTGCGCAGCCTGCGACGCGTGTACGAGCTTCCGCTCGCCACGCAGCTCATGCGACACGTCGGCAACATGCGCGTCACGCTCAGCGAAGCACGGTCGTTCGAGCAGTTCCACATGCCCGGCCGCGATCCGTTGGCCGTCGTTAGTGACCTGGTGCATGAAGAGTTCCGTCTGCACTTGGAAGGCACGCGTTACACGCTCGGCAAGTATCGCGACCAACTGAACGACAACTCACCCGACGACTTGATCGGCGATAGCCGCGCCGAGTGGGCGACCGTACAGGCGATCGAACAAGTGCTCGCGCGGATCGACGAAGTGAACCGACGCGAAGACTGGGTGCTCAATCGCGTGCAGGTCGGCAAACTCGGCAACGAGCTCGAGTATCTCGAAGAGCTCACCGCCGAACTACCGAGCTATCTGCACGAGAACATTCGCGATTTCACCGATCAAGCGCGAGGCGAATATCGCGGCCTGTTGGCGCTCAGTTGGATCACCGCCGCCACGTGCGTGTTGCTGATCGGGCTGCTTGTGAAGTTGTTCTACGGCTGGGTCTTCCGCCCGTTGCGCATCCTGATCAAGGGATCGCGCAAGGTGGCGGCTGGCAACTTCGAGTATCACATCCATCTCGACACGAACGACGAAATGTCCGAACTCGCCGCGGCGATGAACGACATGACGTCACGCTTCCGCGCCATTCGCGACGACCTCGACCGCCAGGTGCGTCAGCGCACTCAACAAGTCGTGCGGAGCGAACAGTTGGCGAGTGTCGGCTTTTTGGCTGCCGGCGTCGCACACGAGATCAACAACCCGCTCGCTTCGATCGCGATGTGTGCCGAGTCGCTCGAGAGCCGTGTCGAAGAAGCCTTGCAACCCGGCGACCCACAACACGAGCTCGTGCGTAACTACCTGCGCATGATTCAGACCGAAGCCTTCCGTTGCAAAGAGATCACCGAGCGACTGCTCGATTTCTCGCGCATGGGGGACGTGAAGCGCCAGACCGCCGACCTGCGTGAGCTCGTGCAAGGCGTAATCGACATGATAGGCCACATCGGCAAGTACGCCGAGAAGAAGATCGAGTTTGCCGAAGGAGATCCGATCTTGGTCGCGGTCAACGCACAAGAGATCAAGCAGGTCGTGCTGAACCTGATCGTCAATGGCCTCGACGCTCTCGAGCCCGGCGGCACGGTGCGCGTGAAACTCGAGAAGCGCGCCGGCATGGCAGAGATGATTGTCATCGACACAGGCTGCGGCATGACCGAAGAAGTTCGCAAACATTTATTCGAGCCGTTCTTCACGCGCAAGCGTGGCGGCCAGGGGACGGGGCTCGGCCTTTCGATCGCTTACCGCATCATCGCTGACCACGAAGGATCCATCGACGTCACTAGCGAAGGTCCTGGCCGAGGCTCGCAATTTATCGTGCGATTGCCGCTGGTCTCGACCGTCGTAACGAGCAACAAGGAGTCGCATCATTACTACCAAGCCGCCTAGACGCCTCAAACTGTTGTTCGCCGACGACGAACGCTCGCTGCAAGAGCTGATGAGCGTCGAGCTGCCGCGCATGGGCTACGACGTCACCGTCTGCCCCGATGGCGCGGTCGCCGTCGCTGCGCTCGAAAAGAACACTTACGATTGCATCCTCGTCGATCTCGACATGCCGAAACTCTCGGGCATCGAGGTCATCGCGCGGCTCAAGCAACTGTCGCCCGACACCGAAGCCATCGTGATGACTGGCAAGAGTTCGCTCGACACGGCGATTCAAGCTCTGCGGCACGGTGCGTTCGATTACCTCACCAAGCCGTGCAAACTCGCCGAGCTCAAAGCGCTGCTTGATCGCGTGGCCGAGAAGCGCGACCTGACCAACAAGTGCCGCGCGCTGCGGATGCGCGTCGACAAGCTCGAAGGCAAGAGTCAACTCATCGGCGACTCACTCGCGATGGAGCAGGTGAAAAAGCTCGTCGCCAAGGTGGCCCCGACCGACAGCACCGTGCTCATCCTTGGCGAAACGGGGACCGGCAAGGAGCTGATCGCTCGCGCCCTGCACGATCAAAGCCATCGCAGCGACATGCCGTTTGTCGCCATCAACTGCGGCGGGCTGCCCGAAAGCCTGATCGAGAGCGAACTCTTCGGCCATCGCAAAGGCGCGTTCACCGGCGCCGACGAACATCGTGTTGGCCTGTTCGAGGTCGCTAATGGCGGCACATTGTTCCTCGATGAAATCGGCGAGTTGCCCAAGGCGATGCAGGCCAAGTTGCTGCGCGTACTCGAAAGCGGCGAGATTCGCCGTGTCGGCGACAACGAATCGTTCGTCGTCGATGTGCGGGCGGTATGCGCGACGCATCGCGACTTGGACACGATGGTGGCTGAAGGCGACTTCCGCGAAGACCTGATGTTCCGCATCAACACGTTCGAAATCCGTCTGCCGGCATTGCGGGAGCGGCTGTCGGACGTGCCGGCGCTCGCGCGACATCTGCTGAAGCGATTCATGCCGCACGCGAAACCTGGCGACGAGTTGATTTCGCCCGAGGCGTTGCAAGTGCTCGAAGGTCACGCCTGGCCCGGCAACGTTCGCGAGTTGGCCAACGTCATCGAGCACGCCGCGATCTTGCGTGACGATGGGCCGATCACGCCCATGCACCTGCCAAGCCGCTTCAACGAAAAGCGTCTACGTGGCCCGCACTTCAAGATCGGACCGACGGCAGCATCGGGCGCGACGCTTCGTGAGATGGAAATGGCCGCGATCCACCAGGCGCTCGATCGCCACAAGGGGAACAAACCCAAGGCGGCTGAAGAGCTCGGCATCAGCCTGAAGACGCTCTACAACAAGCTGAATCAGGAGCAGGCCGAGGCGACTGCGTGATTTGAAACCCTCGCCCCATCGCGGGAGAGGGTGGCGAGATTGCCGAAGGCGAGCGAGCCGGGTGAGGGGGCAGTGCGAGTACACGCCTCGAAAACCCCTCACCCCAGCCCTCACCCGCAAGGGGAGAGGGAGACTATTTCTTCAACTTCCGCTCGAGCGCCGCGACATTCGCCCGCACGTGCTCAAGGTTCGGGTTGATTTCGAGCGCGCGGCGAAAGTCTTCAAGCGCCCACTGCATGTTCCCCATGTGCAAATAGCTCTGGCCCATGCCGGCTACGGCGCCGAAGTGGAACGGATTCAACTCGATCGCCCGGCGACAGTCGTCGATGCTCTCCGTGTATCGGCCGAGCTGAAACAACGCGATCGCACGCTGGTTCCAAGCTTCCGCGAGCTTCGGCGTCTGGTCGACCAACTGAGTCGCCAGGCGCACCGCCTGATTGAAGCTCCGGGCCTCGTTGAGCCGCACGATCGCCTCGAGCGACTGCCGATTCGCTCGGCTGCCGTCGCGACACCACACCGATCGCAACGCGGTTTCGGCCAGCATCCGCACGCCGCGGTCTTCGTCGTGCAGGGCCCAACCGAGCACGGCATTCGACTTATAATCGCCGAGCAGCCCGATGGCCAGCACAGCCGCGCGACGTGTCATCCGCGGCCCGATCTGCACAACCCGCTCGAGCGTCGACACCTCGTAGCGGCGGCCCACCGACTCCATGAACGTCGCGATATCCTGGTCAGCCAGGTAACCGTGATAGATCGATTCGAGTGCGGCAGGACGAGTCATGAATTCCAGAGTAATTCGACTTACCGCGCGTTCCATACCCCATGCAGAAATCGGCGGGGGTCTTTTCACCGACCGGCGGATCATCAATGCTGAATGTGACGACTGCCATGAAACGACACCCATTGCAAACGCTGACTTTTCTCTTGATCGCCGCCGCGGTCGACGCACGAGTCGCGCGCGCGGCCGACTCGGCCGACGACATTCGCGAGCGAATGTCGCGCGCCGTGACGATCGATTGGTCAGGCGTGCCGTTGCGGCAGGCGCTCCACGGATTGGCCAAGGCGCAAGGATTTGGCGTCGTGCTCGATCGACGGGTCGACCCCGGTCAGCCGATTGAATTCTCGGCTCGCGACATACCTTTGGCTCACGCATGTGCGGAGATCGCCGAGGATCGCGGCCTCGGTACGGCGACACTTGGATCGATCGTTTACTTCGGCCCCAAACCGACGGCGAGAACCCTGCGCACGTTGGCGGCGTTGGGGACACAACAGGCCGAGAAGCTTCCATCGACGGCGAACGAGGTGTTCCTGTCACCCAAGGCCTGGCAATGGGACAAACTCGTCACGCCGCGCGAACTTGTCGAACAACTCGCCCAGGAAGCCGGCGCGAAGGTGACGAACCTCGACAAGTTGCGTTATGACCTATGGGCCGCGAACGAACTGCCGCCGGCATCGTTGGTCGATCGGCTCACGCTTGTCCTCGCGCAATATGGCCTGACCTTTCGCATCGAGGACGGCGGAAAGACGATCGCTTTGATTCCGATCGATTCCGATGTCGCCATCGAGCGAAGCTATGCCGGCGGCGCCGATGCCGAAGCGCTGGCGCGGCGCTGGGCCGATCGCGTGCCGGAAGCGACGATCACGGTCGTCGATCGGACGATCAACGTCCGCGGACTCATCGAAGATCACGAGCAACTTGCGGGCGCGACGACCGTGCCGCGCAAGAGCGTGCCCGTCACCAAGGGGACGCGCGTACACACGCTCAATGTCGATGACGTGCCGCTGGGCCGGTTACTCGATTCGCTGGCCCGCGCGATGGATCTCGAGTTGAAACTCGATCGCGAGTCGATCGACAAGGCAGGCGTGTCGCTCGATCAGCTCGCGTCGCTGCACGTGAAGGACACGCCAACGCTCACGCTGTTCAAGAAGTTATTGAACCCGCTGGGGTTGGATGTGCGGATCAACGGGAACACATTGCACGTGTTCGCGAAGTGAGTTCCACCCCTCGCCCCTTGCGGGAGAGGGTGGTTCGCGCAGCGAACCGGGTGAGGGGTTTGCGCGGGTACACGCCTCGATTACCCCTCACCCCGGCCCTCTCCCGCAAGGGGAGAGGGAGGAATTTTATCTCAACAACCGCTCCAGCCCGCCGCGGATCTCCTGCTCGATGCGGCCCTTGACCATCATCGCGGCGAACGGCAGGTCGATGTTCACGTTCACCTGCTTGTCGACGGCCTCGACGGTTCCCTTAAAGGTGATGCCCATCGTCTTGAACGAGAACGTCAACGTGTTGCCGTCCCAACTCTCTTCGAGATCCTTGACCTGGTCTTTGTAGCGGTCGCGGATCGACGGCAGAAACTGGTGCAGCCGCGAAACCGCCTCTTCGGCACTCAACCCTTCGGGAACCGTGAACGTCAATTTAGGCACCGATGTATCCTCGATTACAAGTTGTGTGCAATTTTAAGGCGTGAACATCGCGCTGCCGCGATCGCCCGCAGAAAGAATATACGCCAACAGGTCAAGAATCTCATCCAGTTCAAGGCGATTCAGCAGCCCGGTAGGCATCGGCGACAGCTTGCTGGGTTCGACGCTCTCGATGGCCGTCTCGTCAACGGATTCGGTCTGTGACGGGTCGAGCGCATTGGTGTTGATCTTCACCTTGCCGCCGTTGCCGACGTTGACGACCGTTCCGATGACGATCCGCCCGTCGCTGGTCGTGATCACCGATTGGGCGTATTGTTCGTTGATCACCTTGCTGGGGTTGATGATCTGATCGAGCAGGTCCTTCGCCGAGTAGCGGCCGCGGGCGCTTGTGATGTCGGGGCCGGTCATACCTCCTTCGCCAGCGAAGCGGTGGCAGGCGAAACATCCCGTGGCGGCGAACATCTTGCGACCCGTTTCGAAGTTTCGCCCGTGCAGCGGACTTTGCACCAACGCTGTCAGATCGTCGAGCGTGTAATCCTTCACTTGCGAACGGTCCGCCAACAACCGAACAAGCGAGTCGAACGCCGACTTACGCTCAGGCTTGCGGGCTAACACCGCGGCAAGCGCAATGCGCTCATTGTCGTCGAGCGTCGCCTCAGCATCAGCGCGAATGTTGTCGATGAACTTCGCGAAGGCCGCTCCGCCATGGTACGAGCCTCGAGCGAGCAGCAGCCATTCGAAGAACGCCGTCCGCGTCGCGGTCGTCCAACCGGCTTTGAGCATTCGCAGCGAACGCGCGTACTCGATCTGCTCTTCTTGCGTCGGCGACGTCGTGAGCAGCGGGACGGCCTTGGCGGCCAAATGCGGCGACTGCAGAAACGACAGTATCTCGCAGAGCATCCAGTTCTGCTCGAACGACGTCGTCGGGAACAGCGGATCGTAATGGGCGATCAGCCTCTCGACCGTCGCGTCATCGGGTCGCCCGAAACGATGCAGACAGATTTCAAGCGTTCGCAGCAGCGTGAGTTTTTGTTCGTCGGTGAGCGACGGCCAATCGAATTGCTCCAACGCGGTGAGAATACGAGCTTGCGTTGCCGGATTGGGTGCGGGGGCAGCGGGATCGCGATGTTGCGGACATGATGCGGTGGCGCGTGTGAATGCCAACAGCGCTTCGAGCTTTGCCGTCGTGCCGCCATTGGCAAAAACGCGGTCCTGCCATTCCGTGGGCGTCTGGTGTTCGATGGCCACACGCGCCGCGGTACGTAGGAAGCGATCGTTGGTGCTCAAGTGAAGCCATGCCGTGGTGATCGCCTGTGGATTCTTCACGCCATGGAAGGCTTCGAGCGTCTGTCGCGTCGCACGCAAGTTCGTGTTCGCGCTCGGCACGAGCTTCACCGGCGCGGTCGATTCTTCGCCAACGTAGGTCACGCGATACAAACTCGACTGCACCTTGCGACCACCAGTCGTGAAGTACAGCGCGCCGTCGGCGGGATGCACGACCACATCGGTCGCGGCCAGCGGCGTGCCGGAGACGATTTCCTCGGACGTCGCCGCGTAGCTGGAACCTTGCGGCGTGAGATGCACCGCGTGGATGCGGCCTCGGCTCCAGTCGGCGATCCACAAGGCTTGTTGATACTTCGCGGGAAACTTCGCGCCGTAGCCGAACGTCATGCCGGTCGGCGAGCCGGGACCGATGTCGACCACCGGCGGCAGCGAGTCGGCATAGAACGCAGGCCACTTGCCGGCGCAGCTGCGCCATCCCCATTCGCTGCCGGAAGTGACGTGGCAGATGCGCGTTGGGCGATACCACGACGTGTTCATGTCCGACTCTTCGTCGGCATCGTAGGTGAATAGTTCACCGTCGTGGTTGATCGCGGCATCAAACGCGTTGCGGAAGCCCGCGGCATACAGGTCGCAATCTTTGCCATCGAGCGAGACGCGGTAGATGATGCCCGCCGGCGCGAGGACGTCGCTGGTGAATGCGCGTCCGTCATGCATGCGCGGCAGAAGATGGTCCTCGCCGAAGATCGGCGGCACATGCCAACGTCGCACGTCCTTCGGAACCTTCGTCAGGTTGCCGCACACGTAGAACAGACTCTTGCCGTCGGGCGCGAGCAGCAGCGCGTGCGCACCGTGATCGCCGCCGGCCTCCATCGCTCGCAGCAGTTCGACCTTGTCGAGCTTGTCGTCGCCGTCGGAGTCGGTGACGCGATACAGGCCGCTGGTCATCGTGCCTTCGTAGTCGTTGACCGAGGCATAGAGCGCATCGAACGCCCACACCATGCCATTGACCGCGCGAATTTCGGCAGGGACATGCTCGATATCTTTCGGATCGAGTTGCTTGCCCGGCGCGGGAGGCGAGAAGCGGAACAAACCGCCGTATTGATCAGCCGCGAGGAATCGGCCTTTACCGTCGAGGGCCAGATTGACCCACGAACCTTGCGACTCGGCCGGCACGGCGTACAGCGGCTCGACCTTGAAGCCCTTCTTCGCCTTGATGCCGAACGGGTTGGTCGCCGGGTCTTTACGAGCGGCCGATGGAACTGGTTCCGACTTCGCCTTCTTCTTCGACTTGTCGCCGTCTTTGAATGCGAACGCCTGGCTCGTCGTCGCGACGATCAGCAGCGAAGTACAGATACGTGAGAACACGGTGCGACCTTCACTGGTGTGCGATGACGAACAATCGATCGATTCTACCCTCGCCCCTTGCGGGAGAGGGTGGTTCGCCGCAGGCGAACCGGGTGAGGGGTCGATGCGGGTACACGCTTCCCATTCCTCTCGCCCCGACCCTCTCCCCAACGGGGCGAGGGAGTCATTTCAACCAAGGCGGCTCTTGATGTCGTTAAGCAAGCCGACGGCCTGGCCAATCTCGGCTTTCTGGCGCTCGGGCTCTTGCGGAATCTCGCGCTCGATCGTGAGTGGACCGGTGTAGCCGACTTCGCGGAGTGTGCGCAAATAGTTTTCCATGCCGACGTCGCCGGCGCCGAGCGGCATTTCTTGTCCCCATTCCTTACCTGGGTTCTTCGCCCACTTGCCGTCTTTGCAGTGAACGCTTCGCACCAGGGGGCCAAGCTTTTTGAGGGCGGCGATCGGTTCGCCGATGCCATAGAGGATCATGTTGGCCGGGTCAAAGTTGATGAACAGGTTGTCGCGACCGACGTCGGCAATGAACTTGAGCAACGTGTCGGCCGGTTCTTGGCCTGTCTCCAAATGGAGCGCCTGGCCGTTGCTCTTCGCGTGATCGCAGAGGTCGCGAGTGATGGCGAGCACCTCGGCATAGAGCGGATCGCTCGTGTCGTGCGGCACGAAGCCGAGATGCAGCGCGACGACGTTGCAGCCGAGCAGCTTCGCGAAGTCGGAGATGGCCTTCATTTCGGCGACGCGCTCGTCGCGTGTCTCGCGAGGGACGAGGCCGACGGTGCGTTCGACGGTCGGGATGTCGGCGTAGCTTTCGCCTTCGAAACCGCCGAAGACGGCCGTGAGGCGGATGTTCGCTTCCTTGAGCCGCGCGAGGAAGGCGTCGGCGTTGGCCTTGGTGCGCGTGGCAGCGGCCGGCGCGTGGAGTTGGATCGTGGGGACGCCGAGGTCGCGGGCGACTTCGAGTTTCACGCCCAGGCCGGCGTCGATGCTGGCGAAGACGCCGAGGGGCCAACGATCTGACATTTCGAAGTTCCTATTATGGACGCTTCTCCCTTCGGGAGAAGGTGCCGCGAAGCGGCGGATGAGGGCGGGTTGAAATAGAAACCGCCTTCGACTTCCACCCGCCCTTACCCGGCGGCAAGCCGCCACCCTCTCCCAAAGGGAGAGGGGGTTAAACCTTGATCGAAGGCGCTTTGCCTTCGGGCGTTTCGTCGCTGTCGATGTCGAACCACTCGTCTTTGAACTCGATCCGCTTATTGTCGCGGATGGCGATGTTCGTCGTGAGCGCGATGATCGCGTCAGCCATGGCGACCTTCGGCTGGCACTTTGGCTGATTTTCCTTGAAGTCGAAGTTGCGGATGCACCAGGCCCAGTGTTCCATCTCTTCGGTGTAGCCGCGGCTGACGGGGCCTGCGTCGATCGCCGACTTCGCCACGGCGGCTGATGGGCCGGAGCTGGCGGTCGTGTCGAGCGTCGGACCGCCTTTGCCTTTGACCACACCGACGCTGGTCGAGGTGGAAGCATCCTTGAAGAGCATCACTTCGGCTTCGTTTTCAAGCAACAGGGTGCCCTTGGTGCCCATGACGCACTCGCCGTAGCCGCCATAGCCGTTGCCGTTGATCGACGAATAGCTGACGACGATTTTCTTCTCGCGCAGCTCGGGGTCTTTGGCGTCGTAGGTCGGGGCCGGGTACTCGTAGATGCAATGCACGTGGTCGTCGACCTCGCGATCGAACGGGAACAGCGACCTCACGCCGACGGCCGTGACGCACAGCGGACGGGCCTTCTTGCCGTCGGTGCGCTGCGCGGTGCAGAAGATGCCCGAGGCGTCGAGTTGGTGGCTGCCAAGCTCGGCCATCAAGCCGCCGCCCGTGCGCTGCCACAGTCGCCAACGAATCAGCTCTTCCAACGGCGAAACGACATAGCCGCCGCCGAGCGTTTTTTCTTGATAGCCGTACTTCGCGGCATCGACCGCCTGGTCGAGAGCCTGCTTCTCCCAAATCTGCTTTTGCTTGAGATAGGCCGTGTTGCCGGGGTCTTTGTCGAGCTTCGCGTCGAGATCCTTGAGATTCGCCGCGATCTCGGCGGGCATCGGCTGTCGCCAACTATCTTTGCCAGGCAAGTTGCCGCGATGCCACTGGGCGCGAATGTGATGCACGTCGCCGATCAGGCCACGCTTCAGAGTGTCGACCGCGTTATCGTAAAGGATGCTGTAGTGGCGCTGATGGCCGGTGGCGAGCAGTTTTTGGGTCTGCTTCGAGACGCGGCCCATGTCCTTGCATTGGCCGATGCTGTGGGCCATCAGCTTTTCGGTGAGCACGTGCTTGCCGGCACGCATCGCTTCGATCGCGACGACATCGTGCAAGTGCAGCGGCAACGCGATGACGACCCCTTCGATGTCCTTGTCGGCCAGCAGATCTTTGTAGTCGTCGTAAACCTTGACGTTCTTCCGTGCCTGATCTTCGCTCGCCCAGCCGTACTTCTTCATCAGCCCGCAGCGGTTAGCCGCGGCGCTCGGCGACGAGTGGTCGCCATAGAACGTGCGGTAGACGTTGTACGGGCGGATGTCGCTGATGGCGACGACTTGCAGGTAGTCGGGCGTAATGTTGTTGATCAACACGTTGCCTTCGTCGCCGGTGCCGATGAAACCGACACGCACCGGGTCGGTGACCTTCGAGTAGCCGAAGTAAAAGGCTCCAAGGCCCGCGCCACCCACGGCGGCCGCGGCCACGCTGCCTGCGAGGAATTCGCGGCGTGTCAGCTCGCTGCCGATGGCGGCCTGAAAGTTCGTTTTGCCTGTTGCGCGTTCTTCAGGGCTCAGGTTCATGCGACATCTCTCTTGCCGAAGATCGGCCGAACAATCAAGTAGTGGATGAAGAAGTCCAAACCGCCCCAGCGTCCGACGGGAAGCGTCGCGAGCGCGAAGAGCGCCATCATTTCAATGAATTCCTTGCCGACGAACAATGTGCGGCCGGCGGACGGAGGCGGCGGAGGATACAAGCCCGGCCAATCGGGCGACGCCAACACGACCGACAACAGGAACAACGCGCCGCCTAAGCTCGCCAATCGCGTGAACAGGCCAAGGATGAGGCATGTGCCGATCGCGAGGTTGGTGTAGATAATGACGTTGTCTTGCGATAGCCACTCACTGAGCGGAACCGGCACCGGCCCCTTCGAAGCCTGCTTCGGACGCAACAGCGCGTGCAAATCGTCTTGGAGTTCGTTACCGATGCGGTCGATTTCTTTCGACCATGACGACAATTGTCCGCGAAGTTTGGTCTGCGCGTCCCAGTTGCGCTTCTGCTCGAACGGGGCGTCCGCGTCGGGGCGACGGCGGGCCGATTCGAGACGTTGAAGGTCATGGAAGTAATCTTCGATGTCCGAAGCCTTGCCTTCGAGCCACTCCTTGAGCTCGGTCTTGCGACGTTCGAACGCCTTGGCGGCCTCGGCCTTCTGCTGATCGTCGAGGACGTAGTGCTTCTCGAATTCGTCAACGTACTTGATCATCGAGGCGGTGTTCGTCTTCAGCGTAGCTTCGAGTGCGTGCACGCGACGCTGCGTGGCGTCCTTGCGCTCGTCGCCGAGCTTGACCTCGAATGCGCCGAAACGTTCGCGGCCGTCCCAGTCGGGAATCAGCTCGTGAAACTTGTCGGCAAGCGGGCCTTTCGCCTGGCCGAGATACCCAGCCGACGTGAAGTGCGCGCTCGACAGCTTGTCGATGCCTGCGTACAGGAAGTGCCACCCGATGCTGATGCGCAGCAGGGCGAGCATCAACATCGACAACGAACTAATGTTTGCTCGACAACAGGCCAAGGGAGTCTCCGCGCCGACGGGGCTCGGCTTAGGATAAAGTGGCGACAACTAGATGCTGGGGCGGGACTTTGCATTGTATGCGCCCCAGTCCGGTTTCGCCACCAGTTTTTAGCCGCGCGAGGGCCCGACTCTCTGGGCACGAACAGACCGTGCTCGCCACGCGAGACAAACTGCCGCGCATCCCGCCAGAAGCAGCGATCCTGGCTCCGGCACAGGCGTGTACTCGAGCCACAACTCGTTGCCGCCGGCCATGGCAAAGACATCAAAGTCGCCCGTGAACGCCGTGGCGAAGAAGCTCGGGTCGATATGACCGCCGGTATTGAGACTGGTGAGCAAGCTCGCATCGAACGCGCCATTAGTGCTCGTGGCAATCAGCCATTCGTAATGTCGCATGGCATCCCAGCCTTCGAGTACCGTATCAACATCCGAGTTTAGCGAGATGGAACGTAACTCGATGACGAACCCCGGCGCGAACGTCAACTCGCCGGTGTGCCACAGGTCCCAACCGTCGTGCCCCGCACCGCCTCCAGCGACGCCGGTGTGTCCGTCGGCCTGGTAGCTTGCCAGATCATTGATCTGCCATACATAAGTACCACCGCTGCCCCAGGTCGTGCTCGTGTCGGTCATCGTGCCCGGACTGTTACCCGGCGACACCGAACCATCGGTGACGACGAGGTTGTCGAATGACCCCGACCCGTGCACGCTGCCGCCGTCCGTTACGCTGACCGTGCCGTAAATCACACCATTGTTGACCAGCTTGCTGCCGGCAACGTCGACGCTCGCTGCATTGATCGTCCCACCGCTGCCAACGCTGACGCTGCCGGTGCTCCAGATCTTCATCGAGCCGCCGACGGAGAGCGTGCCGCCGCTGTCGACCGTGACAATGCCGCTGCCGCCGCTGCTGGTCGCTTGGCCGCCGACGTACAGGCCGCCGCTGCTGTTCCAGGCGCTGCCGGTGCCGCTGACCGTGGCGGCGCCGGTCGAACCTGCGAAGTGGCCAAGGTAGCCGTTCTGGGCGTTGCTGACCGTCCCACCGGCCAGAATGTTCAGCGTTCCCGTGCCGTTGAGGCCTACATACAGTGCCCCGCGATTCTCCCAAGTGCTGCCTGTGCCACTGACCGTGGTGGCACCGGTCGCACTGGCATTCTGGCCGATGTTGCCGTCGGTGTTGACGACGATTCCACCGTCCAGGATGTTCAGCTTCCCCGTCCCCCAGTCGCCGGTGCGTATTTCACCGCTATTGGTCCACACGCTGCCAGCGCCACTAATCGTGGCGATGCCGGTCGAGAAGGAAGCCTCACCGAGGTAGCCGCCGTTGCTCGTGACCGTTCCACCGGCCAGAACGTTCAGCGTGCCCGTGCCAAAGATGCCGAGTTGCATGTAGTTGCTATGGTTCCAGGCGCGATTGGCGCCGCTGACCGTCACGGCGCCGGTCGAGCCGGCGAAATAGCCCACAAGGCTGTGATCATCGGTCGCCGTTGCACCGGCCAGGATGTTCAGCGTTCCGGTGCCGTTGATCCCGATGTGCAGACCTTGATTGACCCACGTGCTGCCCGCGCCGCTCACCGTTACCGCGCCGGTTGCATTGGCGCTCACGGCGAGATCGCTGAAGTTGCTCGAGACGGTTCCGCCGTTGAAGATGTTCAGCTCGCCCGCGCCCGCGTAGCCGATCTCCAAGCCATTGGTATTGTTCCAGGCGCTTCCGACGCCGCTGACGGTGACGGTGCCGCTCGAGCCGCTGTTGAGCCCGAAATAGCCCGCGCCGCCGTTGACGTTCGAGCCGCCGATCGTTCCGAGCGAAGTATCGTCACCGCTGTTCGTGAGCACGCTGCCGCCGACGATGAGCAACGAGCCGCTGGTGCCCGAGGACGCGCCGACGACAACGGCTTGCACGCCGCTGGCCGTAGCTCCAGCGGCCAAGGCGAACCGCGGATTGTTCGCGCCACCGACGTTGAGGATATTTGCGGCGGTGTTGACGTTCGTGCTCTGCGTATACGTTCCGCCGCTGACGGTGAGCGTGCCGCCGGTGAAGTTGAACGTGCCCAAAGAGCGATCGAAGCTCGTCGCGGTGACGTTGCCTCCGTTGTCGAGGTTGAGCGTGCCTTGCTGCCACAGCTTCATCGTGCCGCCGACGGAGATCGTGCCGCCGTTATCGACGGTGACCGTGCCACTTCCGCCGCTGCTGTCCGCGTTGCCGCCGACGTACAGGCCGCCGCTGCTGTTCCAGGCGCTGCCGATGCCGCTGACTGTGGCGGCGCCGGTCGAACCTGAGAAGTGGCCGAGGTAGCCGTTCTGCGCGTTGCTGACGGTCCCGCCGGCCAGAATGTTCAGCGTGCCCGTGCCGTTGAGGCCTACATACAGCGCCCCGCGATTCTCCCACGTGCTGCCGGTGCCGCTGACCGTGGCGGCGCCGTTCGCACTGACATTGTGGCCGATGTTGCCGTCGTTATTGACGACGATTCCACCGTCCAGGATGTTCAGCTTCCCGGTGCCCCAGTCGCCGGTGCGTACGTCACCGCTATTGGTCCAGGCGCTGCCCGCGCCACTGATCGTGGCGATGCCCGTCGAGATGGACGAGTCACCGAGGTAGCCGCCGTTGCTCGTGACCGTTCCGCCGTCCAGAACGTTCAGCATCCCCGTGCCGTTGGTGCCGAGTTCCATGTAGTTGGTGTGGTTCCATGCGCTATTGGCGCCGCTGACCGTCACGGTGCTGATCGAGCCGGCGAGATAGCCCACGAAGCTGTGATCATCGCTGACCGTAGCGCCGGCCAGGATGTTGAGCGTGCCGGTGCCGCTCATCCCGACGTGCAGGCCTTGATTAATCCACGTACTGCCCGTGCCGCTCACCGTCACCGCGCCGGTGACGTTGCTATTGATGCCGAGATAGCTGTAGCTACTCGACACGGTGCCGCCGTCGAAGATGTTCAGCACGCCCGTGCCCGAGTAGCCAATCTCCGAACCATTGGTATTGTTCCAGGCGCTGCCCGCGCCGCTGACGGTCACGGTGCCGCTCGACCCGGTGTTGAGCCCGAAATAGGCGGTGTCGCTGGCGACCTTAGCGCCGTTGAGCACATACAGCGTTCCCGTGCCGCCGTAACCGGTGACTAGCTCCTGGCTATTCTTCCAGGCGCTTCCAGCGCCACTGACAGTCGCGATGCCGGTCGCCCCGGCGTTGAAACCGAGATAACCTGTGGATGTGGTGACCGTGCCACCATTCTGAATGTTTAGCGTGCCCACGCCGTAACCGCCAACATTCATATACTGGCTAACATCCCAGGCGCTGCCGGTGCCGGTGACCGTTGCGGAGCCGGTGGAATTGATCGCCGCGCCGGCGAGGTTGGTACCGCCGCTGTTGGTGAACACACTTCCGGCGCCGATAAGCAGCGAACCGCCGCTGCCCGAGCCCGCGCCAATGAAGACGTCCTCAATGCCCTGGGTAGTCGCGCTACTCGTGATCGTCAGAAGCGGGATTGGACTACCGGCGATCGTCAGAGCCCCGGCGGGATTAACCGTGAACGTCCCACCGCTCTGCGTGGTGTTGGTGCTGATCGTCGTATCGGCTAACGCGGGCGCAGAGCGCACACCACCACGAATGCGAGCAAGCTCGCGCGACGGAATCCCATGTCTGCCCCAACCCCGTTTTTAGATCGGCTCGCCCCTGTCCGATCCGCGTTCCATTCAAATTGGAGACTCTGGCGAAAGCAATCGATTAATTTGGGGGGGTGTAGGGGGAGCAAATGCCTGGAAACAAGGTCGTAGACTCGGCCCACGAGAAGGGGAACCAATTCCTGCCCCTCGTCTCGGCGTCCGTCCGCAGTCCCAACCGTGCGCCGTCGATAGTGCTGTTGATTGCGCACTGCTAACACTCTCAGGACGAATGATTGCCAGCGAACCCCGTCCATGGGCCGCGTTTAGTTCGTCGCAAAAGAGGCACGCTTAGCGCTGCCGCGGATCGGTCCCGTTCAGGGACTCCTCGAGGTTCGTGTACCCGTCGCCGTCGGCGTCAAGACGTTGGTCGGCGGGATTCGTTGGATCGAGGCCGTGCTGACGCTCCCAGGCGTCGGGAAGCCCGTCGGAGTCGCGATCTTCGGGTGGTTGGCCCGAGGTGTAGATCGGCCAGCCGCCGACGTCGCTTTGCGAGTCGATGATACGCCCTGTGCCGTTTTTCACGTCGTCGACAATGCGAAGGTCCACCGCGTCGCGCTTCGGCAGGGTCGCCCCGACGGCGGGGAGCACGAGATCGAGCAACTGGCTGGACGGGTCGGTTCGAACGGCGGCCAGTTTCAGCGGTTCGGCAAGTCGCGTCTCCAGCGTGGCGCGGTCGATGATCGCCCACGGGTCGTCGCTGGTCGCGGTGCCGACGACGAGGTTGTCAGCGACGAACATCTTTGTTGCCGGCCCACCGACCTTAAACGGCCAAGGCTTCTTAACGGTCGACTGGCCGGGCTTGAGCACGTTGCCGACGTAGTTGAGCGTCGCCTTGTCGTCGCTCGTGTAGCCAGCGGCACTCACCCAGTCGTAGACGACGTTGTTGCGGAAGTCGAGCATGATGCCGCGATCGCTGCCGTAAGTGCCAGGTCGCGGGCAGCGTGTCTTGTGATGCGCGTACAAGTTGTGATGGAACGTGATGTCGCCGTCGGTGCGGATCAGCGATCCGTAGCCGTGCTCGCCTTTAGCGTGTTTGCTGTTGTTCAGGCTCTCGCTGATGATGCACCACTGCACGGTGACGTTCGTGCAACCTTCGCCGGTGACGGAGAGTGTTTCGTCGACGCTCCAACTGGCGGAGCAATGATCGAGGATGACATTCTTTCCGCAGGTGACGTCGAGCGCGTCGAGTTCTTTGCCCGCGACGTCGCCGGGTCGGAATCGCAGATGTCGGATCACGACATCGTGCGTCGTCACCACGGTGCCGAACGACTTGAGACAGATGCCGTCTCCCGGCGCCGTCTGACCCGCGACCGTCACGAACGGCGATGAGATGGTGAGCGTCGACTTGAGATCGATGATGCCCGACACGCGAAACACGATTGTGCGCGGTCCGTCTTCGTTGAGCGCCGCGCGCAAACTGCCTTCGATGGGTTTCGACGCTTTGCTCTTCGGGTTGTAGTCTTCGAGGTTCGTAACAAAGATCACGCGGCCACCACGCCCGCCGGGCGTATCCGCGCCGCACCCTTCAGCGCCGGGGAAGGCGGGAAGCGCGAACGCGAAGTTCGCAGCACCGAGAAGAACGATAACGGCATGATAGAGCGGTGTTCGCATGACGATTCCCAGCGTATCAGCCCTCAGGACGAGCGGCTATATTTCGCTTGCCTCTTCGCGGTGAAATTGTCATGCGAACGCACAACCAGATCGTTATCGCGCATCACGTCATCCTCATGGGTTACGGGCACTGGCTCCCCAATGACCCTCGCGGCAGCGGGTCGAAAGACGTCCGCAACGAGGCGCTGGAGGATCTCGGAGAAGTTCACCGTGGGCGCAAACGCGAACAACCGTCGCGGGAGGAATTGCGACAGTTCTATCGCGAGGCGGCGCCGAGATTGTCGCATGAGCTGTTGTGGTTTGACGCCGCGAAGAGGCAAGCATTGGGCGACGCGTGTGAAAAACTGGTGCGTATGCGCCCGTATACGGTGTGGGCGTGCGCCGTCATGACGAATCACATTCACCTGTGCGTCAGACGACACCGCAATAGCGATGAACAGATTTGGGACGACTTCGCTAGCGCGACACACGAAGCGCTGATTGAGACGTGCAGGGTTCCGCACGATCATCGCGTCTGGTCGAACCGCCCGTACGCGGTGTTTCTCTATACGCCTGACGATGTGCGAAGTCGCATCACATACATCGAAGAGAACCCCGCGAAGTCAAACCTCCCGCCGCAATCGTGGCGATTCGTGGTTCCATACGACGGGTGGCCCCACCGCTGACGGCGTCCATCGCTTGCCTTTTCGCGGCGTGAGCGTTCCCAACGCGCGACCAACGGTCGCGGCTTTATGTATGATGGAACCATGCGCATCGTTTTATGCTACCCGGTCGAAGATCGGCATGTGAAACAAATCGCGGCGGCGGCGCCGGACGCGGAGATCGTCGTCTCGACGCAACAACGCATCGCCGACGATATTCTCGAGGCCGACGTCTATTGCG
Organism: uncultured Planctomycetota bacterium; assembly: GCA_963708675.1. Lineage (GTDB taxonomy): Bacteria > Planctomycetota > Planctomycetia > Pirellulales > PNKZ01 > DATAXP01. Next base: position 5,620,667 of record CAVPTO010000003.1, on the reverse strand, counting down.
GCCACGCGAAGGAGCGTCCCATCGATTGGGACGCGGTCGTGCGTCGCGGAAGGTTGCGATGGATTCAATCGTCGGCGGCAGGCATGGACCATTGCCTTGTGCTGAGCGTTGTCGCGTCGGACATCGTCGTCACCAGCGCCAGCGGCGTGCTGGCCGACCAGGTGGCCGATCATACGATGGCACTCATGGCCGGGCTGGCGCGAAGTCTGCCGACGTTCTTCCGTGCGCAGCAGAAGAAGGAATTCATCCGCCGCCCGACGCGCGATATTCACGGATCGACCGTGGGACTCTTGGGCTTTGGTGGCAACGGCAGACGGCTGGCTGCCGTGCTGCACATCTTCAAGACACGCATCCTCGCGACCGATTACTACCCGCAGGATAAACCGGGATACGTCGAGTCGCTGTGGTCGCCCGACAAACTCGACGAAATGCTGCCGCAGGTTGATTATTTGATTCTCGCCGCGCCGCTAGTCGACGCCACGCGTGACATGATCAACGCTCGCACGCTCGGGCTGATGAAGCCGACAGCGATGCTCATCAACATGGCCCGCGGCAAGCTCGTGGTCGAAAACGATCTCGTGGCGGCGCTCACGAACGGAAAACTTGCGGGAGCGGGGCTCGACGTGACGGCCGAGGAGCCGCTGCCCCCGACGAGCAAGCTGTGGGACCTGCCGAACGTGATCATCACGCCACACGTCGGCGGCCAGAGCTCGCGGCGCATTGACGACATGACCGAGTTCTTCTGCGAGAACCTACGGCAGTGGCACGCCAAGCTGCCGCTGTTGAACTACATCGAAGATAAACGACTCGGGTTCCCGAGACCGAATGTTTTGCCGGCACACTGAAGCGAGCGCAAACGGGTAAGCGCGAAACCGCAAGCGGTGGTGGGAGTCGCACGATCAGGGAAAACCTCGCGCGACGCTATCGTCGTCAACTCGTTTGCTCGTACCGAAATCGGCGATGACGCCATTGTCGGTATGGACGGAGCTTCATTCAGGTAACTAAGATATGAGAAGAATGGATGCTGGTCTCTCACGCCATGAGTTTGCAACAAAGGATGTTTGATGTCGAACACGACGTTTCTCACTGGCTCGGCGACTCTGAACTTCGATGGCAACCGCCAAGCGAAGTCGCCGCAGCTTCTTCTTGCCCGCTACGAAGAACTCGTCGAACGACAACGCCTGTGCTGGACCGAACACTTGAAGCTGTCGCGGCTTCTCGGGGCGGGAGGGCAGGGGGTCGTTTATCTGACCGAGCGTCGCGGGACGGATTGCTTCACGTTGCCCGTGGCCGTCAAGATTTTTAGCCCCGACCCGTACGAAGACGCTCGGGCGTACGAAGAAGCGATGTCGCGCATCGCCCACGTCGCGGCCCGCGTCGCGCAGATTCAACAAGACAACCTGCTCGACGTTCACAACTTCGTCGAGCGGAACCGCATCCGCATCATGGAGATGGAATGGGTCGACGGTTTCGACCTGAGCCGTCTGCTGACGCACGCGATGTACGACCAGGTGAAGAGCCGCGTCTCGAATCGTCGCTGGGAGTACATCAACAACGTCATCGTCACTACTGGTCCGGCACAACCTCGGCTCAAGCCGGGCATTGCGATCGCTGTGCTGCGTGAATGTCTGGCGGCGTTGGCTGCTCTGCATCGCGAGGGGATCGTTCACGGCGACCTGAAGCCGTCGAACATCATGCTCAAGCGCACGGGCAACGCGAAGATCATCGACATCGGCTCGGCATTCGACTTGGAAGACGCCCCGACACGTCGCAGCTGCACGCCTGCCTACTCGGCTCCCGAAGTACTCGAAGGCAACGGCACCAGCCCGCGTAGCGACCTGTGCAGCATGGGTTACGTGCTGATCGAAATGCTCTCGGGCACACCGTGCTTCGCGGGCATCAGCACGTATCGCGACCTGATGGAGGCCAAGCGTAACCTCGTGGCGAAGTTGCCCGAGCGGCTGCCGCGCGAGGTGGTGAAGAGCGAGCTGCTGATGAACCTCGTTCGCAGCATGATCGCCCCGGACCCGATGTGCCGGTTCCCCAGTGCCGAGGCCGCCGACCTGCTGAAGGAAGGCGCCGCCAGCTTCCACCGCCAGTTGGTGAAGGGCGACCTCGCCAGCGAGTACGAGAACGAGATTCGCCTGTGGCTCGAAGAGCTGGAATAACATAACGCCGCGACCGGTGGTCGCGCTCTGCATCACATCCAAGCCCACGGACGCCCCGTCCGCGGGCTTTTTTGTTGCGCGGGGGTGGCGGCGCGACCACCGGTCGCGGCTTTATGGGAGATTTTTCACGCCCGACATAGATGCACGCTGCGCGGCGGCAGATTACAATGCCGCGCTGCACAGGGCATCGACCGCAACCCCCCGCCTACATCGTTCCTGCAGGAGAATCTCGTCTATGGACACTAACGTATCGCGACGCGACTTCGTGAAGACGGCAGCCGCCGGCGCGGCAGCCGCCACGATCATCGCCGCTCCCGCTGCTGCCCGCGCTTACGGCGCTAACGAACGCCTTCGCATCGGCTTCATCGGCCCCGGCGGTCGCGGCTTCGGCGCGCACGTCAAGAGTCTCGCCAAGCTAAAGAAGGAAGGCGCGAACATCGACCTCGTCGGTGTCAGCGAAGTCTACAAGGAACAAGAAGACAAGGTCTGCGACTTTATCAAGGATGAAACCGGCGTCGAGCCGGGCCGTTATCCCGACTATCGCGACATGCTCGCCGGCGACAAAGTCGATGCCGTCTGCATCGGCACTCCCGATCACTGGCATGCGAAGCAGACGATCGACGCACTCAAGGCAGGCAAGCACGTCTACTGCGAAAAGCCGATGACCAAGCAAGTCATCGAAGCCATGAACGTCGTCGACACCTGGCGGTCGACCGGCAAGATCATGCAGGTCGGTGTGCAATCGACGAGCCTCAAGGTTTGGGATCAAGCCCGCGAGTTGATCGACCAAGGCAAGCTCGGCAAGGTGCTTGGTTTCCAGACCGAGTACTTCCGCAACTCGAACGTCGGCCAATGGCGCTACTACAAGCTCACAACCGACATGTCGCCGAAGACAATCGATTGGAAGCGCTGGCTCGGCGTCGAAGAAGGCCTCGCGCCGATGATGGACTTCGATCGCGCCGTGTACGCTCAGTGGCGATGCTATTGGCCATTCGGCTCGGGCATGTTCACCGACTTGTTCGTGCACCGCACGACGAGCATGTTGAAGGCCACGGGGCTTCGCTTCCCGGCTCGTGTGGTCGGTGCAGGCGGCATCTATCTCGAGTACGATACCCGCGACGTGCCGGACGTGGCGACGGTGGTTGCCGATTACGATGAAGGCTGCCAAGGCCTGATCACCGCGACGATGTGCAACGAGAACTCGCGCATCAAGCAAGTGATTCGCGGGCACTTCGGCGCCTTCGAGTTCGGCAACGGCGAGCAGTTCACCGACTTTAATTTCGTTGCCGAGCGCAAGCAAGTGACGCTCAACAGCAAGATCGAAGACGAAACGATCCAAGCTGACGACGATAAGGGCGAAGGCGTCAAGAAGGGCGATACGACGCTCTTGCACTTCCGCAACTGGTTGGCTGCGATCGACAAGAACGATCAGCAGTTCTGCAACAATCCGCCCGACCTCGGAGCGGCCGCCATCACGACGGTCAACATGGTGCGCAGAGCTATCGCGAAGGCAAGGTCTACTTCTTTGACAAGGAGACTCGCACCGTTCGCGAAGCCGATGGCTCGTGGAGCAAGAAGTGGGAAGCCATGTCGAAGGCGCGTGCCAAGCCGAAGCACGTTCCCGGCTGGGCCGCTGGCGACACCGGCAGCACGCTGCAAGCGCCGGAGTACATGAGCCTCGGCGGACCGTGGAAGAAGGGCGTTCCGCCGGAGAAGCAAAAGGACGTCGCGGGTTAATCCGCCAGAAGCAGAAACTCAATCGCTTCATCCAAGCCCACGGACAGCCGTCCGTGGGCTTTTTCATGCGCCTTGCGCCGCCGCTTCTTTCAGAAAGCTCGCATAGTAAATCGGCGCGTGATCGGTGATCGGCGCGCGTGGAATGCGAACGTCGAGAATGCGCGCCGGCAGACCGTGCGTGAACACCGTGACCATGTCCTGCAAGTGCCGAACGGCACTCGTGACGATCGACGCCCAATCGAATTGACCGAGAAAAATGTCGGTGATCTGTTGCTCGTCGGCGTGAGGTTCGACCGAACCGTCGCGCGCGATGTACACGAGTTGGCCGACGTGGCCGTAGCGAATCGGCGGCGGGATGCGTGCGACGATGTCGTCGTGATGCACGACGCGGAAACAACGATGACCTTTGAACGGGCGCAGAACTCGGCATCGCCGACGCGCGGACTGCCGAACGTGTACAGCCCGTTGCAGCGGCCGAGTCCGAAACGCGCAGCGGCGACGGTTGCTAGTGCTCCGCCGAGACTGTGCCCGGCGAACCATATCGAACGTTTGCCGTCGTTGAGTTGCTCGAGCCGCGGCATCAGCGTTGGACTCAACAACTGGAACGCCTCGGCAAACCCGAGATGCACGCACCCGGGGTCGAACGACGTTAACGGAAAACGACCATCGGTGATCACATCGCGCAGCACCGGCGTGACCGACGCCTTGAGCGTGAGCGGATCTTGAAGTCCCAACACGCGTGTGCCACGGAAAACCGCGATCGCCACGTCGTCGTTGTGCATTACGAAACCGGCCGTGTCGTCGCCGCTGGTGATCATCTCCCATTGCATGCTCTGTCGCCTGAGCAAGTCGCTCCGCTCGAAACGATTCTTGATGAACGTCACGTCACCGTAGGCAAGCGACGCCGCTTCAGCCAACCACCACGCATTGACCGGCGAGTAAGCAGTCGCCTTCGGATCGAACGGAGCCTCGCAACCTTGGAAGTACGCGTAGTCCGCCACCGGCGGGCTCAGTATTTCGAGCGTTGGTACGTCGTTGCGTGGATCGAACGTCATTTGCCTTGCCCTCGCGGCGCTTCGGGGAAGTGGCTTTATCGAAGCTCCTCTGGAAGCCTGTCAAGCTGCGTTGACTTTAACGGACAATCGCATCCGGCAAGATTTTCGGTCGCTAGCATGACGACACCAAGATAGTACACCCGTGGGCTACCTTAACGCGTTTCACGCTTCATGCAGCGCCGATCTCTCCAATCTGTTGTCTTTGCGGTCATTGCGGCATGGATGCTGTGCGACCTCGCACGCGCGACTGACTACACAGTCACCAACTCGGCGACGTTCTACAACGCCATTCAGTCGATCGACGCCGCGCCAACCTCCAGCGATCGCATCATCCTCAGCAACAGCTTCACGATGAGTCAGCAAGTGCTGGCCATCACCACGACCGGTTCGCTGACTGTCGTCGGCAATGGCTTCGTGATTAATGGTAACGGCGCGTATCGTCCGTTCTTTGTCGAGAGCGGCAACGTCTCGATGCAGGATCTCACGATCACCAATGCTCAAGCTCACGGCGGCAATGGCGCAGGCGGCGGCATGGGTGCAGGCGCTGCGGTGTTCGTCGACTCGGGCGCGAATCTGACCATTCACAACGTCAACTTCAGCGACAACGCAGCGATCGGCGGCAATGGTGGATCCACCGGAGCCGGAGGTGGCGGCCTTGGTGGCAACGGCCCTGGCGGACTTCGCGGCGGCGGTGGCGGTTTGTATGGAAATGGTGGCGGTGGCGCGGGAACTGGCGGCGGTGGTGGCGGCGAACTCGGCAATGGCGGCAACGGCACGAGCGTAGCTGGCTTTGGCACCGGAATCGGCGGTGGTGGTGGCGGAACGACGGGAAATGGCACTAACGGCGATTCGGGCGGTGCAGCGGGTTCGCAAAACGGTGGTGCGGGTGGAACTAATGGAAATCCCGGCGCGGCCGCCGGAGTTGGTGGCGGCGGCGGTGGATCAGGATCGTATATCTATGGCACTCCAGGAGGAACTGGCGGATTGTTTGGCGGCGGTGGCGGCGATGGAGGCCAGGGTGGACGATTCGGAGGAGGAGGAGGCGGAGCAAGTAGCGATACCGGAGGCAACGGCGGCTTCGGAGGGGGTGGCGGCTCACCAAGCAATTACGGCGTTGGCGGCAATGGTGGGTTCGGCGGCGGAGGCGGAGGCGGCGCGACCGGAGGCGTCGGAGGCTTTGGCGGTGGAAATGCAGCCAGTAACGTCAATGCCAATGGCGGCGCTGGCGGCGCGGCGTTCGGTGGTGCGATCTTCGTAGCCAATGGCGCCACGATTACCGTCATCGATGCCACGAACTTTTCAGGCAACACCGTTACCGGCGGTCTCGGCAATGCAGGCGGCGGCAATGGCTCGACCAACGGCAACGACATTTTCTTGATGGCCGGCACAACGACGAGCTTCAACATCAGCTCGGGTCAGACGCTCACCTTTACACCAGCCATCGGCAACAACGACGGAACGAGCAACGCCGGCGTGGTGATCGACAAGACTGGCTTCGGAACGCTCGTACTCGACGGCACCAGCTCGTATTCCGGTTCAACCACCGTCGACTCAGGAACGCTTGTCGTCAACAGCACGTTGGCCGGGCCAATGACCGTCAACAGCGGCGGCACGTTGATGGGTGTCGGCACGGTCGGCGACACAACGATCAGCACCGGCGGCACGATCTATCCCGGCATCGTCGGCGCGCCGCTGACGATCAACGGCAGCTTCACGCAGAGCACCGGCACGACGTACTCGGCGGAAGTCAGCCCGACCGACAGCGACAAGATCATCGTCAACGGACACGCCACGATCCAATCCGGCACCACGTTCAACATCGTCCTCGATCCCGGCACGTACACCGCAGGCACGCACTATGTCGTGCTCACCGCCAGCGGCGGGATCAGCGGCACCTACACCAACACCATCATGCCGTCGCCCGGCACAGGGCTATTCTTCTCGCTGATCTACGACCCGAACGATATCCAACTCATCATCAACGATCCGCCGAGCGCGAGCTTCGCCTCCTTCGCACAGACGTTTAATCAATGGCAAGTCGGCACCGCGCTCGACACGATCAGCCCGTCGGCCACCGGCGGCATGAGCACGCTCGTCATGCAACTCGAAGGGCTGTCGTCGAACCAGATCCCCGGTGCGCTCAATCAACTCGCCGGCGATATCTATCCGAGCATCGCGTCGATCGAACTGCAGACCACAACCACGTGGCTGCAGCTCATCAGTAATCGACTCGGCGCGAAGGTGCGTGTCTACGAACCGTCGCAAGGCTTCGTCGTCAACGAGAAGGGAACCTCGAACGACCCCGACGCGGAGGTGTACCTAGTCTCGTATCAGCCCTCGAACAGTGCCTACGGCGCACCGATGCGGATGAGTTTCCGTCAGGCGACGCGACCGCTGTGGTCTGCCTGGACGCAAGGCTACGGACTCGGCGGCAACGTCGCCAGCAACGGCAATGCTGGAGCACTGAACTACGGACTCGGCGGCACCACGTTCGGCATCGACCGCTGGCTCGGCGAACGGACGCTCGTCGGCGTCCTCGGCGGCTACGCGGGTTCCAGCGCCAACAATGTCCTCGTCCCCGGCCGATCGAGCATCAACGGCTACCAGGTCGGCCTCTATGGCATGCACTGCCGCGACTACGTCTACCTGTCGAACATCGACGCCTACAGCAACGACACCTACGACGCCACGCGGCAGATCTCGATCGGCACCATCAACGGCACCGCCAAAAGCAACACCTTCAGCAACCAGTGGGCGCACTACAGCGAACTCGGCGCGACCTTCACGGGCGCAAGCGTGCGACTGCAACCGTTCGGCGGCATCCAGTACATCTATCTCGATCAGAACGCCTTTGGTGAAACGGGCGTCACACCTGCGAACCTGAACGTGAGTCAACAAATCACCAACAGCGTCCGCGGCAGCGCTGGAGCACGACTCTCGTGGTTGGGCTCGATTGGCAACGTGCGCGTGATCCCTGTCGTGCACGGCCGCTACCAGCGCGAGTGGGGCGACGGCACGCGACTCGTCACGTCGAGTTTCACGGGCGCTCCGACGGTCGCCTTCAACACCACAGGCAACACGCTTGGCCGAGACTTCGGCCTGTTCGGCCTCGGCCTCACCGCGATGATCACGCCCCGCACGAGCCTCTACGGCGGATACGACTTGCAAGTCGCCTCGCGCTACGCCGCCAACATGGGAAGCGCAGGCTTCCAGTTCCGCTGGTAGGCCAAGCCCGAGCCAGGAGGCGACGGCCATTTGTTGAGGCCGCAAACTCTACGCGTCCAGTGCAACAGGCACATTCAACCTTGCCGCTGCGGTCATGCTCTTCCGCTCCGCAAGGAGTTTAGATGCTAGCACGTCGATGTTTCATGACGACAAACAACTGCTAGCATCAGCGTGGCGTAGGGCAGCGTGAGAAACGGGCAACAGACGATCCAAAGCGCAGTGATCGCGTTGGCGCTGTGCGTCGCCGCACCTGCTGCGCGCGCCACCGACTACACCGTCACCGATTCGTCGTCGTTCTTCAGCGCCATACAGTCGATCGACGCGGCGCCGACTTCAAGCGATCGCATCATCATCGCCAACAGTTTCACGATGAGCCAACAAGTCTTGGCCATCACGACGACAGGCTCGCTGACCGTCGTCGGCAACGGCAATACGATCAACGGCAACGGCGCGTATCGCCCTTTCTTTGTCGAGAGCGGCAACGTGTCGCTGCAAAACCTGACGATCAACAACGCGCAAGCGCATGGCGGCAACGGCGCCGGCGGCGGCATGGGCGCGGGGGCTGCCGTGTTCGTCGATTCCACCGCACACCTGACGATCTCGAACGTCAACTTCACCAACAACGCGGCCATCGGCGGTAGTGGCGGCGCGGCCGGTGCGGGAGGCGGCGGTCTCGGAGGCGACAGCCCCAGTGGCTTGCGCGGTGGCGGTGGTGGCCTCTATGGCAATGGCGGCGGAGGCGCAGGAACCGGTGGCGGTGGCGGCGGTGAACTCGGCAATGGCGGCAGCGGAACAACCGTGGCTGGCTTTGGTACCGGTATCGGCGGCGGCGGTGGCGGAACCACTGGCAATGGCACCGACGGAAGTTCTGGCGGCGCGGCCGGCACGGCCAATGGCGGTGCTGGCGGCACCAACGGCAATGCGGGTGCCGCAGGCGGCGTGGGCGGCGGAGGCGGCGGATCGGGCTCGTACATCTACGGTCATCCTGGCGGAACTGGTGGCTTGTTCGGCGGTGGCGGCGGCGTCGGTGGACAGGGGGGACGATTCGGCGGCGGTGGTGGTGGGGCAAGTGGCGACACCGGTGGCAACGGTGGCTTCGGCGGTGGTGGCGGTGCGCCTGCTGGAGGCGGAACAGGCGGCAACGGCGGGTTCGGAGGCGGCGGTGGCGGCGGCGCAACGGGCGGCATCGGTGGCTTCGGCGGCGGCAACGGAGCAGACGACGGCAGCTCCAACGGCGGCGGTGGCGGCGCAGGTTTCGGCGGCGCCATCTTCGTCGCCAACGGTGGAACGATCGCCTTCGACGATGCCACGAGCTTCACGGGCAACTCCGTCACGGCCGGCGTCGGTAACGCAGGCGGCGGCAATGGGTCGGCCGACGGCAGCGACATGTTTCTGATGCGTGGAACCACGACGAGCTTTAATGTCAGTGCCGGACAAACGCTGACCTTCGCCCCTGCCATCGGCAACGAAGACGGTACAAGCACGACGCTTTCGGGAACTGCATTGCAGAAGACCGGTGCCGGCGAACTCTATCTCAGCGGCAACGATTCGTACGTCGGTTCGACCAGCGTCAGCGCTGGCACGCTGAGCGTCAATGGAACGCTCGGCGGCAACATGACGGTCGACTCCTCGGCCGCACTCGGCGGCAATGGCATGATCGTGGGCGACGTGACGATGAACGGCTATCTCGCGCCGGGCAACTCGATCGGCGCGCTCACCATCACGGGCAACCTCACGCAGTCGAGTGGTTCGGCGTACAACGTGCAAATCGCTCCCGGCGGCAACACGTCTGGCGTGCACAACGATTACACCTACGTCAACGGCACTGCGACGATCGCAGGCACCGTCGCTGTCGACGCCGCCGCAGGCAGCTACAACGCAGGCACGAAGTACACCCTCCTCACCGCCAGCGGCGGCGTACACGGCGTCTACTCTGGCATTAGCGACAACCTGGCGAACTACAGCTTCCTGTTGTCGTACGACGCCGACGACGTGTTCATGACGTTGCTCAACAACGCATCGAACTTCGCCACGATCGCACAGACGTCGAACCAATGGCAAGTCGCGACAACGCTCGACACGATCAGCCCGACGGCCACGGGCGACATGGCCAACTACATCACACAGCTCGAAGGGCTGTCACCTGCCCAGCAACGCAGCGTGTTCGATCATCTCTCCGGCGACATCATTCCGAGCATCTCGGCCGTCGAGATTCAAACGACGACAACTTGGATTCAATTGCTCAACAACCGCATCGCCAATCAGTTTCAACTGGCGTCGATTGCTGACCAAAGCGGCGAAGATGTCGTCGTGAACGCGCCAACGCAGGGGCCAAGAGACGGTGAGATTTACACCGTCGCTTATACGCAGCCGAGCGGCGGCCGCACTTCGGGCCAGCCGCTGATGCGGTTCAACCAGGTGACGGGGCCGAAGTGGAGCGGATGGACGCAGGGCTACGGACTCGGCGGCAACGTCGCCAGCAACGGCAACGCGGGCGCTCTGAGCTACGGCCTCGGCGGAAGCGTCTTCGGCGTCGATCGCTGGCTCGGCCGCAACAACTTGTTTGGCGTCTTCGGCGGCTATGCCGGTTCGAACGCAGGCGACCCCTTGGCGTCCGGAAGCTCATCGATCAACGGCTATCAAGTCGGCATCTATGGTCTGCACCGCTTCGAGCACTTCTACGCGCTCGGCGCCACCGGATACTCAGGCGACAATTACACGACCAACCGCACGATCAATTTCGCCACGCCGCTGACCGCTCACAGTAGCTACGCAGGCAACCAGTTCGTCAAGTACGCCGAGGTCGGCACCGTTTGCCAATTCGGTCGCACGCGCGTGATGCCTTTGATGGCCGTGCAGTACATCTATCTCGATCAACAAGCGTTCAGCGAAACCGGCGCGGGCGTGTTCAACCTGTCGGTCGGTCATCAAACAACGAACAGCATCCGCCCGATGCTCGGTGGTCGCGTTTATCAGGAACACATCTGGCGTGGCCTGCGTTGGATCCCGACCGCGCAAGCCCGCTGGCAACGCGAGTGCGGGGACGGCACGCACCTCGTCACGAGCTCGTTCGCCGGTGCGCCAACGGTGGCGTTCAACACGGCGGGCAACACTTTGGGCCGCGACTTCGGCCTGTTCAGCCTCGGCACGAACGTGATTCTCAACTCACACACGTCGCTGTACGGCGGATACGACTTGCAAGTCGCGTCTCGCTACACCGCGAACATGGGCAGTGCCGGCTTCCAGTTCCGCTGGTAAGTCGCTTCTTCAGCCAGAGATGCGATAGGCTTTCTCCAAAAGCGCATACCGCTTGTCAAGCTGCGTTGACTTTGCCGGAGGATCGTGTCCGGCAAAATTTCCGGTCGCTAGCATGCCGAAACCTAGGGAGTACTTCCGCGATTACCCTTACGCGGTGCGCCTCATGCAACGACGATTCGCCCTAACGGTTGCCTTATCGCTCATCGCCGTATCGATGGTGTGCAACATCGCACACGCCACCGACTACACGGTCACCGACTCGACGTCGTTCTATAACGCGATCCAGTCGATCGATAACGCGCCGACGTCGAGCGATCGCATCATCATCAGTAACAGCTTCACGATGAGCCAACAAGTGCTGGCCATCACGACGACCGGTTCGCTCACGATTGTCGGCAACAACAACACGATCAACGGCAACGGCGCGTATCGGCCGTTCTTCATCGAGAGCGGCAATGTCACGCTGCAAAACTTGACGATCACCGACGCTCAAGCCCACGGCGGCAACGGTGGCAACGGAGGTGGCGGCGGCGGCCTGGGAGCTGGTGCCGCGATCTTCGTCGACACCAACGGCAACGTATCGATTCAAAACGTCAATTTTACAAGCAACGCTGCGATCGGTGGCAGTGGAGGAAACTATACAGGGGCTGACGGCGGTGGTGGCGGCCTCGGTGGCAACGCAGGCGTCAACCAGGGCGGTGGAGGTGGCCTGTACGGTGCTGGAGGAACTGCATCGAACGAGAATTCTGGCGGCGGCGGTGGTGGCGAATTAGGCAACGGCGGCTCGAATATCGGGTCGACTTACAGCTCCGGAGGTGGCGGCGGCGGTGCTGGTACAACCGCTGCCGGAGGAAACACGTCAACGACAACCGGGGGCACGGCCGGCGGCGCCCAAGGCGGCGCAGGAGGTAGCGGCAGCAACGGCAATGGCCAAGACGCCGTTGCAGCGGGCGGAGGCGGAGGCGGAGGCGCTAGCATTTCTGGAAATGGCGGCAATGGCGCTCTGTTTGGCGGCGGTGGTTCTGCGGGGGTTACCGGCAGCAGCGGCGGAAATGGTGGAGATTTCGGAGGCGGAGGCGGAGCCGGACAAAATGGTGGCGATCATGGCGGTAACGGCGGCTTCGGTGGCGGAGGCGGCAGCGCGTATTCCGGTACCGGTGGAAATGGCGGCTTCGGCGCCGGCGCCGGTGGTGGCGCTACGGGAGGAACGGCCGGCTTCGGTGGCGGCTCGAGCGGCAGCAGATTCGGAACTCCCACGGGCGGCGGTGGCGCGGCCTTCGGCGGAGCGATCTTCGTCCGCCAAGGAGGATCGATCTCAATTGTCGATTCCACCAGCTTCTCGGGCAACACAGTCAGTGCCGGCGGCTCGAGTGGTACCGGCGCCGCAGGCTCGACCGATGGCAACGACATCTTCCTGATGCGCGGCACGACGACGAGCTTCAACATCTCCAGCGGTCAAACGATGACGTTTAGCCCCGTCCTCGGCAACAACGATGGTACCGTTCAACCCGGCGCGGCGATCGACAAGATCGGTGCCGGTACGCTGGTACTCACCGGCAACAGCACGCTCTCGGGAACGACGTATGTTGAGGCGGGCACCCTGCAGATCAATGGCAGCGTCGGTCCATTCATCACCGTCAGCGCCAGTGCAACGCTCAGCGGCACAAGCACCACGCTCAATCAAACGATCACCAGTAGCGGACACGTTTTGCTGACTGAAAACGGCACATCGAGTTACAACATTAACAATGTTCATGGCGCAGGCGACTTCACCAAAGACGGCGCAGGTACGCTGTCGTTATCTGGCACCGCTTTCTACACCGGTGGCACGAACGTCGCTGCCGGCACGCTCGTCGGCGACACGACGAGTCTGAAAAGAACTTTTACCGACAGTGGCAACATCACCTTCAATCAAAGCAGTGACGGTACGTTCGCCGGAAGTATCACCGGCACCGGCAGCGTGTCGATTCTCGGCGGACACAACGTGTTCTTCACGGGAACCAACAGTTACAGCGGTGGGACGAATGTCGCCGGTGGCACGCTCGCAGGTGACACGACAAACCTGCAAGGAACGTTTACCGACAGCGGCAACATCACTTTCAATCAAAGCACCGACGGCACGTTCACGGGAAGCATCACAGGTACTGGGAGCGTGACCATCGCCGGCACCGGCAATGTGTTCTTCTCGGGAACCAACAGCTACTCGGGCGGCACAATCATCAGTTCAGGAACGCTAACGATTCTCAGTTCCGGCAACTATTCGGGCATCGTCGGCTCTGGAGGACTCGATTTCAGCGCTCCCGGTACGTCGACGCTATCGGGCAACAACACGTACTTCGGTGCAACGACCGTCAATGCCGGAACGCTTGTCGTCAACAGCACGTTGGCCGGGCCAATGACCGTCAACAGCGGCGGCACGTTGATGGGTGTCGGCACGGTCGGCGACACAACGATCAGCACCGGCGGCACGATCTATCCCGGCATCGTCGGCGCGCCGCTGACGATCAACGGCAGCTTCACGCAGAGCACCGGCACGACGTACTCGGCGGAAGTCAGCCCGACCGACAGCGACAAGATCATCGTCAACGGACACGCCACGATCCAATCCGGCACCACGTTCAACATCGTCCTCGATCCCGGCACGTACACCGCAGGCACGCACTATGTCGTGCTCACCGCCAGCGGCGGGATCAGCGGCACCTACACCAACACCATCATGCCGTCGCCCGGCACAGGGCTATTCTTCTCGCTGATCTACGACCCGAACGATATCCAACTCATCATCAACGATCCGCCGAGCGCGAGCTTCGCCTCCTTCGCACAGACGTTTAATCAATGGCAAGTCGGCACCGCGCTCGACACGATCAGCCCGTCGGCCACCGGCGGCATGAGCACGCTCGTCATGCAACTCGAAGGGCTGTCGTCGAACCAGATCCCCGGTGCGCTCAATCAACTCGCCGGCGATATCTATCCGAGCATCGCGTCGATCGAACTGCAGACCACAACCACGTGGCTGCAGCTCATCAGTAATCGACTCGGCGCGAAGGTGCGTGTCTACGAACCGTCGCAAGGCTTCGTCGTCAACGAGAAGGGAACCTCGAACGACCCCGACGCGGAGGTGTACCTAGTCTCGTATCAGCCCTCGAACAGTGCCTACGGCGCACCGATGCGGATGAGTTTCCGTCAGGCGACGCGACCGCTGTGGTCTGCCTGGACGCAAGGCTACGGACTCGGCGGCAACGTCGCCAGCAACGGCAATGCTGGAGCACTGAACTACGGACTCGGCGGCACCACGTTCGGCATCGACCGCTGGCTCGGCGAACGGACGCTCGTCGGCGTCCTCGGCGGCTACGCGGGTTCCAGCGCCAACAATGTCCTCGTCCCCGGCCGATCGAGCATCAACGGCTACCAGGTCGGCCTCTATGGCATGCACTGCCGCGACTACGTCTACCTGTCGAACATCGACGCCTACAGCAACGACACCTACGACGCCACGCGGCAGATCTCGATCGGCACCATCAACGGCACCGCCAAAAGCAACACCTTCAGCAACCAGTGGGCGCACTACAGCGAACTCGGCGCGACCTTCACGGGCGCAAGCGTGCGACTGCAACCGTTCGGCGGCATCCAGTACATCTATCTCGATCAGAACGCCTTTGGTGAAACGGGCGTCACACCTGCGAACCTGAACGTGAGTCAACAAATCACCAACAGCGTCCGCGGCAGCGCTGGAGCACGACTCTCGTGGTTGGGCTCGATTGGCAACGTGCGCGTGATCCCTGTCGTGCACGGCCGCTACCAGCGCGAGTGGGGCGACGGCACGCGACTCGTCACGTCGAGTTTCACGGGCGCTCCGACGGTCGCCTTCAACACCACAGGCAACACGCTTGGCCGAGACTTCGGCCTGTTCGGCCTCGGCCTCACCGCGATGATCACGCCCCGCACGAGCCTCTACGGCGGATACGACTTGCAAGTCGCCTCGCGCTACGCCGCCAACATGGGAAGCGCAGGCTTCCAGTTCCGCTGGTAGACACAACGCAATTCAAGCCCACGGACGGCCGTCCGTGGGTTTCGCTGTGCGCCTAAAGCTCGATGAACTGCCTGCGGCACTCGGCGTGACTGGCGCGGGCTTGCAGCACGATCGCCAGTGCGCGATACGTATCTTCCAGACCGGTGTAACGCACGAGGCTCGTTACGGCTCGATAGAATTGGCTGAGCAGTTGCTCGCCGACTGGGCGCTCGCTGTCGAGCGATTCCTGGTGACGGCCCGCTCGGTCGAACCACACCAGATTCGACGGCAAATCAATGAACGCGATGCCGTGTTCGCATGCGACCTGCAATGCCGCGGGAGGGCGATACGCCATCGCTTCTTGCCACGCGCTGGGCATGTATCGCCCGCAACTGATTTGCGCGATGACGCCGGTGCCCGGTCCTTGCGCAGGATCGGAAAAATCGAGGCTCATCATTTGATAATCGTCTTCCGCATGATCGACGACCGAGCGATGCCGCAGCCCTAACACGCTACTCGGCTCGCGGCCGACGACGTACCGGCACCAGTCGATCAACTCGACCAGGTCGTGCATCGGCGACGCTCCTCCGAGATGCGCAGCCGCGGGAGAAATCTCGGCCGCCACGCGCTGATGACAGAACATCAACCGCGGCGCACCGAGGCGCGTGGCGATCAGTTCTTTCAATCGCGTTGTGGCTGCGGCTTGCCGACGTGGGAACTCGGTCATGAACGCCACGCCCGATTCTTCGACGCGTTGCTTCAGTTGTCGCGCTTGTTCCAGGTCCATCTCAAGGCTGCTCGCACAGTAGATCGCCTTGCCTGCTTCGCAAGCAGCAAGGATTGGCAGAGGTCCGTACCACTGCGGCGAGAGCATCAACACCGCGTCGATGTCAGACCGTCGCGACAGCGCCTGAAACCCGTCGACCGCGTCGGCATTCCACTCGTGCGCCACTTGTTCGGCACGCAAGCCGATTTGATCGCACACGGCGCGCACCTCGAAACGGTCCGCGAGCATCCGCAGCGCAGGACGGTGACGCACTTCCCACGCTGGACCGAGTCCTACCAGCCCGACACGTAATTTCATTCGTGAATCGCCGAAAGTTGGCGTGACCGAGATTGAGGCGAGCGATTTCGCGTCATGCGAATCGCCGATCGACAAGTGATGCGGGATTATATCTGGAAGTTTTGAAATCGGCGACACTTACGCGCATCGCAACCCATGGCAGGCCCGAAAGACCGATACGATTGCTGGAGTTTCGCCACGCGTAAAAGATTCCGCAATCGACAAAGTCACCGCAATTTATCGTTGCATTCAACCCCTCGGACTTTAGACTGGTCCACTCCTGGACGTCGTCGCTTGGCCTGTGGCTATCCCGCCTCGCATGCCTGCCAAGCGTTCGGCAACCCTCGTGTCGGCGGCTCCCTTACACAGGGGCGAGTCGCCGTTGGCCGCATCGTGTGGCCTGGCCGAGGCCGGTACAGAACGCGGGCAAACCACCGGCCACGGTAGAGACATTTGGACGTCATTTTTCGCAAAAGGAGAGTCGGACTGTGATAAGTCTTGCCCTAGTAGCTTTCGTTCAAGCCGCCGTCGCCTCGACCGGAGGCGCCACCTACACCGAAGCCCACAAGTTGATGTCGGAGACCGGCCGACCGATCGTGGTGCTCGTCGGCGCCGAATGGTGCCCCGCCTGCCGTAAGATGAAGACCACCGCCATGCCCCAAGTCGAGAAGCAAGGCGGGCTGGAACGTGTGGCTTTCGCACACGTGAATACCGACCACGAATCGACTTTGGCCAACCAGTTGATGGGCGGTGGCTCGATTCCGCAGCTCATCATGTACAACCAGACCGCACAAGGCTGGCAGCGTCGCGTCCTCGTCGGCGCTCACAGCCCGACGGCAATCAAGCAGTTCATCGATCAGGGGCTCACGAGCCCAGCGCCCAGCGCCCTCGGCCGCAACTAGGCCACGGCGTTACCGCAATCGATAACCACTCTATGCCCACGGATGGCCGTCCGTGGGCTTTTTTTGTGCGCAGCGTGCGGTCTGGCTATTACAACCGCTGGTGCCTATAGCCAGTACGCGTCACTTCTGTCCTGCACCTGTCACGCTCGTTCCTGCGACGCCATTCCTCAGAGCGCGTGTTTCAATTGCGGGCGATGTGCCGTGCAATCTCGCCGACCCAGCTATCAAAACGGTCGCGAGCATAAAGGCAGGCACGCCTAGCACGGCCAGGGCCATCATGAGATTGGCCACACGGTGGGCCCTGCGGCTTGAGAGCGCCACGATCGTTAGCCCGCGGACCGAACTCCGTTCGCTCCATAGAAACCAGCCCGTCCACGAAAGAAGCACGTAACAGGAATGCACGAGACTACGAACTTCTGCGCAAAGCGCATCGATAGCTCGCATCAGAATGAAGGCTGCTCGGCTACGAACGAGCCACCGTGGCAAACGCACGTTAAACATGCGTCTAACGCTAACGACCCCACATTTTTTCGACGTTAGAAAGTCCTTAGATTCTTATGATTTCCCCGTCCGCTTCAACGCTCACGGCGCGCCCACGCGTTCGGCTCCTTGCTTTTATCGGATCAAACTGCGAAGCGTTTCTCGACCTGTTACGTCCTATACGACGGCTCACCAACCAAACGGCGGATTCTTTGGCGGCATCGTTGACACTCGATACGCCACGACAACCACGAGAATGACGAGGATGAAGGGTTCCATCGTTCCCTCTATGCGAAGTAACTCGTGGGATGCCACAGTCACACCGCGCCGCGCCGGGCGAAAACTCCGCGAGGTCGTACCGCCGAATCTTGCGGTCGAGCGTCGAACGCTCGATGCCGAGCAATTGCGCGGCCTGACTCTTGTTGCCGCGCGTGGCTCGCAACGTCGCGAGAATATGTCGTCGCTCCAAGTCGTCGAGCGAGCAGGGCACGAATGCGGCCGGTGACGACGGCGTTTCGTGCGGATCGCCGGCGGTCGCCAACTTCGAGAGCATAAGATCGCCAACGTCGATCATATCGCCGCGGGCCAGCACCACGGCGCGCTCGACGACGTTCTTCAACTCGCGCACATTGCCGGGCCAGCGATAGCGCTGCAGATGTTCGAGCGCCCGCGGCGTGTAGCCGACATGTCGTCGACCGGTTTCACGCCCGAAGCGTTCGAGGAAGTAATGCGCGATCTCGACAATGTCCTCAGGCCTCTTGCGCAACGGCGGGACGACAATCTCCAGCACGTGCAAACGAAAATAGAGGTCGCGCCGGAAGCGATGTTCCGAGACATCGCTCTCCAAATCCCGATTGGTCGCGGCGACGACGCGCACGTCGACTTTCACGGGCTCGCTGCCACCGACCCGTTCAAAGGGATGCCCTTCAAGAACGCGCAAGAACTTGGCTTGAATCGCGGGGCTCATCTCGCCGATTTCGTCGAGCATCAAGGTGCCATGATGCGACGCTTCGAACTTGCCGATCTTGCGCGACTGCGCGCCGGTGAAGGCTCCACGCTCGTGGCCGAACAGTTCACTTTCCAACAGCGTTTCCGAGAGTGCCGCGCAGTTCAGACAGACGAATGGACCCTTGGCTCGCGGACTCGAGAAATGCAGTGCGCGGGCGACAAGTTCCTTGCCCACGCCGCTCTCGCCGCGCACAAGCACCGTCGCATTCGTCGGAGCGGCACGCGCGATCTCTTCGCTCACGCGGCGCATCGGCTTGCTGCGACCGATGATCTCGCTCTGCACGCCTAACCGTTCGCGAAGCTGTTCGTTCTCGTCGCGAATCTGGTTCAGGTTCTCAGCGAGTTCCTGCCGTCGCGAAAGATTCTGAAGCGCGACGGCCAACGTGTCAGCCACCGCGAGCGTGAATTCGAGATCGTCCGGGTCGGGCAGCCGTTCGACATGCGTCGCATACAGATGCACGACGCCGAAGACGCGCTTGCCTCGACGGATCGGCGCAGAGCACGGTCATGGCGTGAATCTCGCCTTTGCTGTCGCGACTGCCGAGCATGCTGTCGTCCATCACGTTGCGCGCGAGCACCGCCTCGCCGCCTGCCATCACCGTTTCGGCCAAGAACGGCGACACACGCCGATACGGGATCGACGTTTCGCTGCGCGAGGCGACGACTTCGAGCGCTGCTGCCGACGTGGATGGCTCCATGGGCGCAGCGTCGCGAGGTCGTCGTACCAATAGCACGCCGCCGGCATCGACATGCGTGGCTTCGAACAGGCCGTCGATCGCAACCTTCGCCAATGCGGCAACGTCGGTCGCTTTGGCCAACTCGAAAGCGATGCGACACAGCGTGGCCGTGGCAAGTTCTTCTCGACTGCCGGTCGCGGCGCCTTCGTCGCCGGGTTCGAGAAATCGCGTCTGCATCCGTCGATGCGTAATCGTCGTTGGCTCCAGCAGCGGCGACTCTTCGAACGTTTGTGTCGCCGATGGTTCGGAGACCCGCACGGGGGCGGGACGAAGCGTGCTTCCCGGCTCGGGGAAGGCCTGTGACAAGTCGTGTACGAATGCCATCTGGCAGTTGCCGATGCGGACGACATCGCCAGCCGCGAGCGTGTGCTCGCCGTCAACGGGTTGCTCGCCGACGAGCGTGCCGTTGCGACTTCCTAGATCGACGAGCACCCAATCTTCGCCGCGCGGAACGACCTGCGCGTGGTTGCGGCTACAACGCTCGTCCTTCAGCACGATGCGATTCGTCGGCGCTCGACCGATGGTGACGGTCTGCCCCGCAACAAGGCGGAACACGTCGCTCCACTTGGTTCCTTCGCGAATGACGAGGTAGCTGAGCATGAATCTCTCGCGACGATGGCGATGCCACCTTCACCTTATCGAGCGGTCGGCATCGCTCGCAAGGTTTCGTGACGCCACATACGTTTTCTCTTGAGACTGACGCGGCCAGTGCTTAGAGTTGCGCGTGGGCTGGGGCTCGGAGAATCGGCATGATTCGGTATCTGCTCGTGGCGGCGATCGTCGTTTGCTCGTCGGTCGACGCGCACGCCCAGAAGATCAACGACAGCCCGTATGCCGAATCGCGCGAGACGGGATGGCCCCCGTTCTACAAACCGCTGAAGGTTCACCCTCGCGATCAGTTCTATTACGCGATGGGTTGGTGCCGCACCAACCACTACCACTACAAGGCCACGGACCTCGTCGATATCGACCGCCTTCCCGACGTCGATCTGACAGGTGAACTTGCGGAGTCGCAGGAACTGGGCTTCGCGCTGCGTGTGTATGGCTCAAAGGAGCCGATGGCCGTGCACGTCCACCCTGCGGCGACGCACGCGAGGGTTCGCGGCCAACTGGCTATTGCGTCGCTCAAGCTGGGCGCGATTCTCAAGTTCGATGGCGCTGTGAACCGTCGCGGCCAGGCACTCGAACCGGTTGAACAACTCGAACTGCTTTCCGCGTCGGCGGAGAGTGAAGCCGCACCAGTCGCGGCCGACGTCGCGGGGCCGATCGTGGGCAGGCTGCTTCGCATGGCGGGCGACCGACTGTTTCTCGGCGTCAAAACCGGCCCAATCCGGTCGATCAGTCTGCAAGTCGCCGAAGGCTGCAAAGCCACGGCCGATGCCGATGACTGGCGACTGGCGACTTCGGGCTCGCGGGTGCGCGTGAAAGGACGCGTTTACCGGGCCGACGATCGCATTCCGGCCGATCAAGTTTTCGCGACTGACATCGAGTTTCAGTTAGCCCCCTAACAGGGCCGCCCGCCTTTCTCAGCCGCATTCTCCTGGCTAATCAGACGAATTGAGTGTAGGCTTGTGCTCTCATCGCGATGGCGTTCGACCATTCGATATGACGTCGGTTACATTGCCATCCATGCCAATATAAAGGCGGACTTATGAAGGTTCACGCACGCCATGGGTTCGGTCGTCACGCAGTGGCGGTCGTCGCGATCCTTTTTTCCGCCCTGGCGGCTTCCGAACTTCGCGCCCAGTGCGGCGGCGGCCGTAGCACACGGCAGTCCGTGGGTGGCGTGTACATCGACACTTGTGGTTTGTTGAGTTCCGCCTCGATCGATGACCGCGATGCTTTGCGTCAGGAGCGTGTGAAGGCGCTTGCCGGAATACCCGGCGATATTAACGAACCCACCGAGCTGCGCAAGATTTCGCTCCGCATGCTCGACGAAGCCCTGGCCGAGCACATCGCCACGGGCAAAAAGATTCCGACGGAGATGCGTTTCCTGGCGGGCTTGCAGAACATTCGCTACGTGTTCGTCTACCCCGACCAGCAGGACATCGTCATCGCCGGTTATGGCGAAGGCATCAAGATCGACGCCGTCGGCAACGCTGTGGGAAGCACCAGCAACCAGGCGGTGCTGCTGCTCGACGATCTGGTCGTGGCGCTGCGCGGAGCTCGCCGGGCCAATAATGGCATCACCTGTTCGATCGATCCGACGCAAGAAGGCTTGAAGCGTCTCCGCGAATACGTCTCGCACGCCTCGCGGCCATCGGACGTCACCCTGCCGCAGATCGAATCCGCTCTCGGTCCGCAGACGATTCAACTGGGCGGCATCGCGCCGAGCACGCACTTCGCCCGTGTGTTGGTCGCCGCCGACTATCGCATGAAGCAAATCGGCATGGGCCATGAAAAATCTCAGGTCACCGGCTTGTCGAGTTATTTGACGATGGTTACCGCCGGCGGCAACGGCATGCAAAGCATGACGCCACGCTGGTGGATGGTGCCCGAGTACAAGGCGGTTGTGCGTGACGCCGACGGTCTGACGTGGGGACTCGAAGGATCGACCGTAAAGACGATGACCGAAGAGACGCTGTTCGCGGCCGACGGTTCGAAGACGCAAGCCGGCAAGGTTAGTCCCGCCGCACAGCGCTGGGCCGACCAGATGACGTCGAAGTTCAGCGAACTGGCCCGCAAGGATTCGATCTTCGGCCAACTGCGAAATTGCATGGACCTGGCGGTCGTCAGCACGCTGTTGGCGAAGGAAGGCCTAATGTCCAAGGCCGGCGTCGCGCTGTCGGTGCTCATGGATCCGACGCAGTACCCGTCGGCCGAGTACGACGTCCCCAAAACCGTCGCGACCAAGGCCAGCGCCCTTCAGAAGGGTTCCAGCTACGTAATCAGTGCCTCGGGCGGAGTCGAAATCCGTCCGGACGAATATCTGCAGAAACCCAAGCAAGATCCGGCTCTCGGCTCGCTGCGGGCGAAGGTCACGCGGGTCGAATCGAACCGCTGGTGGTGGAATTAAGCCGGGTTATCGGCATCTGCAAGCCTGAGACGGCGCCTGAGCACCCGTCTTTTCTTCTTGCTGCCCTGAGGGCACTAGCTAGACTAGTAAAGAGCGACAGCGCACGAGCTTGCGCTCGTTCGCTACAAACGCATACGCGCGCGAAATGAGTCACGTCGTATCCTACCCGACAGGTTCTTTCGGAGCTCTGGAGCATGAACACAACTCGTCGCTTCTTCGTTAGCTTCGGCCCGTGGACGATCGCCTTCGTGCTTACCGCGATCACGGTCACGGAACTCCAAGCTCAGTGCTGTGGTGGCCGAAGTCGTCGTCAGTCGGTGGGTGGCGTCATGATTGATGCCTGTGGCGTGCTCATGACCGCGTCGGCCGACTCGCGTGACGAGTTGCGACAAGAGCGAGTCAAGGCGATCCTCGCCGGCTTGCCTGGCGACATCAACGAACCCACCGAGCTGCGCAAGATTTCGCTTCGCATGCTCGACGAAGCGATCGCAGAGCAAATCGCCACCGGCAAGCCGCTTTCGATGGACATGCGCTTTCTCGCGGGCTTGCAGAACATTCGCTACGTGTTCGTCTATCCCGATCAGCAAGACATCGTCATCGCCGGCTATGCTGAGGGCATCAAGATCGATGCGGTCGGCAACGCGGTCGGAAGTACAACGAACCAAGCCGTGATCTCGCTCGACGATTTAATCGTGGCGCTCCGCGGCGCACGTCGCGCCGTTGACGGCATCACCTGCTCGATCGATCCGACGCAAGAAGGCCTCAAGCGGTTGCGCGAATACGTCGCGCATATCACGAGCGCCTCCGAAGTCTCGCTGCCGCAGATCGAATCATCGCTTGGACCGCAGACGATTCAGCTAGGCGGCATCTCGCCGAGCACGCACTTCGCGCGTGTGTTGGTGGCGGCCGACTATCGCATGAAGCAAATCGGCATGGGTCACGAAAAAGCGCCGATCGCCGGGCTGCCGAGTTACCTGTCGATGGCGCCGACCAGTGGGCACGGCATGCAGAACATGACGCCGCGCTGGTGGATGGTGCCCGAGTACAAAGCGGTCGTGCGCGATGCCGACGGCCTGACCTGGGGTCTCGAAGGCTCGACCGTCAAAACGATGACCGAAGAAACGTTGTTCGCCGACGATGGCACGAAGAAGCAAGCCGCCAAGACCAGCCCCGCCGCACAGCGCTGGGCCGATCTGTTGACGAAGCACTTCGACGAGTTGGCTCGCAAGGATTCGATCTTCGGGCAACTACGCAACTGCATGGACCTCGCCGTTGTCAGCACGTTGATGGCCAAAGAAGGCCTGATGACCAAGGCTGGCGTGACGCTGTCGGTGCTCATGGATCCGACGCAACTGCCATCGCTCGAATACGACGTTCCCAAGATGGTCGGCACCAAGGCCAGCGCTGTCCAAAAAGGTTCGAGCTTCATGATCAGCGCTTCGGGCGGCGTCGAAATCCGTCCTGGCCAATACTTGCAGAAGCCGAAGCAAGACCCGGCGCTCGACTCGCTGCGAGCGAAGGTGACCAAGGGCGAGTCGAACCGCTGGTGGTGGAACTAATCGCGATGCTTGCTGATGACGCGCTCATTGCACGCATCGCTACGTAAGTCGACGCAGACGATGCGTGGCAACGAGTGCGCTGCGTCCGGAAAGTAAGCGTCGACGTAGCCCGACTTTGCTAGTTCGTTCACGTCGTCAATGGCCGGCAGACGCGACTTGAGCAGAACAAGCTCGTCGGCCCGTATCGCGTGCGCCACTCGCGCCGCGATCGAATCACTCGTTACGTGCCAACCGACAGGCAACGGGTCGGCGACGAACTGATGCTCCTCGTCGCGTAAGAATCGCCACGGGTCAAGCACCGTGAGATGTGACGGATCCGACGATTCGAGAAGCTCTCGTATGCTTGAGACTTGTGCGTCCAAAGCTTCGGCGACTCGCGACGCATTGATCGCCATTGCGGCGATGCACATCCAATGCGACTCGAACTCACCGAGCTTGCTGTCGCGATCGAGGTCACGCACCGCGTCGGCCAACTTCCCTCCGCCGACGACCAAAACATTTCGAGCAGGTGTCTGAACCGAGAGCCACTTTCGAAATCGTTCGCGCCAATCGTCCAACGACAACAAGCTGCCGCCCAGTTTCAGCACGCGAAGGATCGCTGGCGGCTTCATTGCAGATTCGCCTCTCGTGCCAGCACGGCCAAGGCATGAGCCGGTGCGACTCGCGATAACGCTTCGCCCAAGCGCTCTGTAATTGAAATCGTGCGAACGTCACCGAGCACCGCACGGACGGCACGATGGGCGAGGAATTCGCCGCGGCCACTGACGATCGCGATTTCCAACGGCGACGATGCGGCCTCGACAACCTCGCGCAGGCCGTCACGGATCAATGCGCATTGAGCGTCGGCAACCGCGGCGGCGGCTGTTTGTGCATCGCGCTCATAGAACATCGTGGCGTCAGCGCAGATCGAACGTGCGAGGCGATCATGTGCGTGACGGCGCGTTGCAGGACGCCCATCGGCGGTGTGTGTGCTCGCCGGATCTTCGGGCAAATCGCCCGTCAGTAGATATGCGTCCCACGTCGTCGCGAACAGTTCATGCGCCGTGCGGCACCATTGCCCGCGCCATGGCAACTTCCCGATCACCGCGCAGATTGGGCTTCGCTCGACGCCGGTGTACACGAGTTCGCCCGTCGCCAGACGTTCGGGATCCGTCATGCCGCGCGTCGCAGGTCTCCCGCTGACGATGGGGATGATGTCGCACGTTGTTGAGCCAATGTCGACAAGCACCGAAGGCACGCCCTCGGTCCACCGCGCCGCGAAGCTCGCCAGAGCGTGCCAGTTCGAGGCCGCAGCCGCGAGCGATCTCGCCTTGGCCTCGTTGGACGTCACGAACGTTCCATCCGTCAGATAGATCAACACCGTGCGATCATGGGCCACGGCGACGAGTGCGTCCACGATTGCCGCGACACCCTCGACCTTTGTGCGAAACGCATCGACGAGCTCGCCGGTCATCGTGGCAACGACGTGCCGGGTGTTTGGGGCCGCCGCAAGTAGCTTCGACAACTCAAGCGACAAATCTTGCGGTCGCTGCCACAGTGGAAAGTAGCGCGAAATCGCACGCGTGTCGCCATCGGCAAGCTTGAGGTTCGCGCCGCCGATATCGAGTGCGATGACGCTCATGTTCGCACGGCCCCGGCCATGACAGCACCGTCGGCCTGAAAGTGAATCGGTTCTCGCAAGAACGAAACCTCAACGCTCGCGCCAGCCGCAACGTCAAGCATCGCCTCTGCGAGATTGCGTCGCGTAGCGGCCCGCAGTCCAATGTAGGAAGTGGTGAGCCGTGGATTGATTTCGATCACAACATCCTCCGTTCCATGCGAATCATCGCCGAGCGCGAGGTCGACGCCGATGTATCCCAGCGCGTCGGGCAGGGCGGTGATCGCGCGTTCGGCCAATCTTCGCGCTCGCTGAGCAAGCTCTGGAGCGAGTGGCAACGAGCCACCGTCATATCGAAAGTTGCGATCGCGATGCACGTGTTGCCTGCACGGTTCAAGCGTTGTGATGCCGGTCGGTCCGCACAGCGCAGCGACGCTACAAGCAAGCCCGTCGCAATAACGTTCCAACCTCGACGGACAACCGATGATGGGCAAACCTGCGGCGTCAGCGAGAAAGACAACACCTTCTGAACCGGCCCCGTCGCGAGGCTTGAGCACCGCAGGATACGCGAAGTCCACGGGACATTCGTCACCGACGTTGAGCGCAATGCCGTGCGGAACGTTCACGCCTCGCGAGGCGAGATACTCAATCGTCGCGTGTTTGTCGGATGCCAGGGCGATCATTGTGGTCGACGGACCGAGAAGTCGGCCACCCGAGTCGAGGGCGAGCTGCGATAGTCGCAACAAATGACCGTCGATTTCGGGGGCGATGATGATCGTCCAGTCGGCGGCGGCCGACAACTTCCGGAAGATCGACCGCCCTTCCGAAACGCGCGAAACCGCAAGCGAGAAGCTTCGCGGGAGAGCGGGGGCGGCGTGCTTGCCGTCAGAGAATGAGAGGACTTCGACCTCAGGGATTGAAGTGAAATCCTCGGCGAGCGCCGTGAACATCGCGCCGCCTTCGGGCAACAACGATTCACGAAGCGACGCGTCGCGACTGTCGGCGTCGAACCCGCCACACGTCGCCAGCTCGTACAGAAAAACGCGCACGTCACTGTCGTCCGTGGCGTTACTTCTTCGGTCCGTAACCTTCGACGGGCTTACCGCTGGAGTCGAGCTTGTCACACGCCCACAACATGCCGCGCGTCACGAGGTCGAGATACACGGGCTCGCGCATGTGATGACTGTGGTGCACGAGCGTCGTGCCGAAGACGCGCCCCTTACCATACGTGTTCTTCCAAATGACGACGTGATCGGCCTTCGTGTCGACGCCATACCCCTGCGCCAACGGCACCGTGTTGGGCCACAGCTTTTCGATCACGTAAAGTTCCTCATCGCCGGTCTTCCAAGTTTCGGGAAAGCCGTACATCACGGCATCGTCCGGTTTCAGATTGTGAATCTCGAGCGGGTGCTGACGTTCGTGCCGACGAGTGGTGACGCCCAACAACTCTCGCCACGTGTCTTCTTGCAGGTCGCGGAACGTGTGCATCGTGCAATGAATGACGAGGCAGGGCAGGCCGTTGCGATGTGCGGCGGCCACGTTCTCGACGAATGCGGGGTCAGTGACTTTCGCGAAGCATTCGTTGTGAACGACGACGTCGTAGTCTTTGCCCCAATCGGGCTTCTCGTAAATGCTCACGCGATGATCGGTGCTTGTGCCGCCTTCGTGAACGATCGTCCATTCGACGTTCGCGCGGGCCGTGATGCCTTCAGTCAGAATCAGTTTCTGAGAGGCATAGTCGTGACAGCAACCGCCGGTCACGAGAAGTGCCTTCAACGCCTTCGGCTCGGCCGCCCGAATGCAAGCGTTGCTAAGTCCGAAAGCGATCGCCATCGCAGCGATGACAGCGTGATAATGCATCGAAGGTTTCTCACGAAAGTGGCGGTTTGAGGCGTTGAGAGGCCCATTGTAGTCACGCTTGCGGCCTGTAATCCATCGCTGGGGGCAATACACCGGGAAGCCTCGTGAATTTGGCGTGACCTGAGAAACCTTGCGGCCTGCATGGAGGTTACCGAAGTCGGCCTCTCTGACGGTCGAAGAGCCTCTAAGGGTTGCGCTCAGGTTGCGCCCGCCCGTGTCGAGACTGCGTTGCCTCGACGAATCGAACGCCTTACAGAATCACGGATATCGTCGGTGCGAAAGTTGGCATCACGAGCGACGTTGCTGCTCGCCGCGGCTGCGACCTGGTTGGTCGCGGTCTCGGCCGGCGCTGCGCCCGCACGCCAAGCCAGCGAGTTGATGGCGGTCGATTTCATGAGCGCCGTCGAGAACGAAGGCGGCGCTTACGGAGTGACGCCGGCACAGGCGCTTCTGGCGCCATCGCCGCCTGCCATGCCGCCGCAGATGATGCCACCGGCGACCGTGATCGACACGCCCGAGCCCGACTGTTGCGTGCCGACGCCGGGGTTTTTCACCTGTTGCCCGAAGGTGTACTGCGCGAAGACGTGCCCGTGTTGTCAGCCGTGGACGCGCGGCTACCTGGGTTCGAACTACGGCATGATCTGCACCTGCCACGATCGCGAGATCAACGGCCTGGTGATTAATGCCTGGTTGCGTGGCTATTACTTGAACGATCAGCGCATCGAATGGTCGGGCGTCGAGTCGTCGCTGGGCGCTGAGGGCGTCGTCATTCCGCGTATCGTTTACGACGTCGGCGAATACACGATTGCCGGCAACAGTGTGTTCTTCATCAATCAACCGCTCGATCGCAACATTCTTGTCACACCCGAGCGGCAGTCGTACATCGCCGATTTCCAGGTCGATCCGTTCCAAATCTGGAACCTGAACCTGAGCGTCACACGCGGCAATTTTAAGGTCACGATCGGCAAAGACAACACGCCGTTCGGACGTTACTACTTTCCGACGTTCACGAACAGCCGCATCGACGCGCCGTTCATCCGCACCGAGGCCATCGGCTGGCTGGAGACGGGCTTGTTCGTGCGTTACACGCCGGGCATCTTCTCGATCGATGCGGTGCTGACCAACGGCGGCGTCGATCGCGACACCAACTCGAGCAAAGCCTTCGTGGGCCGCGTGGGCATTCAACTGCCCAACTTCGTGGTCGGGGCCTCGGCCAAGATCGGTGACGGCGTGGGATCGGAATATCAGAAGGAATACAACAACGTCGTCGGCTGCGACTTCATGGTCCGCCGCGGCCAATGGGACCTCTCCGGCGAGGCGATCTACAACCAATACGGCTTCCGCAAACCGTTCGACCCGAACAACATTTTCTGGGGGCGCGACCTTTACTATCGCGACACGTATAGCGGCACGATTGACGGTGGCCTGACGGGGGTTGGGTATTATGTGAACTTGGGGCGGACATGGCCTCGCATGCGGGCCGACCTGAACTACGGCACCTTCTTCCCCAAGGCGATCGGCAACCCGCTGGTGGACACGCTTACCCGACGCGGGTTCGCGAAGGCGACGTTCTTAATCATGCCGCGCCTCGAAACTTACGGCATGTTAATGCTCGAGAACAACCGTCCAACCGAGACCTTCCGTCAGAATCAGAAGGGTGTCACGGTGCTGACGGGCTTCCAAACGTATTTCTGACAATCCACTGCCGCCAAGACGTTTAGGTCATTTCCTACCGTCATTTTGTTGACGCATGCGGCTTGGCGATGATAGGTTGCCAACCTGGGTTGCACGTTCGCCGCGTAGGATTCTTCGATCCGATCAGGCGAGCGCAGCTGGGCGTGTCAGCCCATGTCAGCAAGGAATCATTCCTATGCGTCGTTCCGATCAAACTACCGAGCAGAGTGCCGATCGTCTCGCTGACGGTCATTGCGTCTCCAGCAGCGATGGGTTCGCGCGCTCCGACCGCACTCGCACGTCGCAGCGCGTCGAGGAGCTTCTGCATACGAGTCCTTACTTGGCGTTGCGATCGGTCAAGTGCGAGTACGACGGCGTGTCGATTATCTTGCGCGGCCGCGTGCCGACGTTCTACACCAAGCAGGTTGCGTTCACGCTCATCGAGCGTATGAACCTCGGGGCCGAAATCGTTGATCAGATCGACGTCGTTCCCCCCACGCCGCGTAAGCCGCGGACGAAGTAGCCGGGCGGGCGATTGCACGGCCAACTCGCGCATCGTAGGTAGAAGGTACCGCGGGTATCGGGTGACGCCTTGTCTGCACTTTCGACATGAGCACGGTGTTCGCGGACCGAGAGGAAGCGCGAAATCGCAAGCGGCGATGGCACCCGGCAGCGATGTTCAGCGAATCATCTGAGGATCAATAAACGTAGATGGCAAACGGGTGAAAGTTTTCCGGCGACAATGCCGATAATACGATCGGCGCATTCCGGCGCGCGGGGCGAATCGATCACCCGACAACGAGGACGACCATGAACGGTTTACAGGATGTCGAGGGCGTAATGATCCTCGGGCTGGTTCTAATGGCCGTGGCCGCCGGCAGCGCCTTGCGTTGCCTGTACACACGCTCGGCGATTCCGTTCTTGGCACGAGCGAGAGCGGTAAAAGTGACGCAGCAGCCGTCAATTATCATTCGCCGCGAAATGCTGTCTCGCAAGGCCGCCTGAGATTTCAGGCGACGCTTCACAGCTTAAGGCAGGCCTCAGGCTGGGGCCTTAGAGGTTCGGCTTCTTGACGCCGCGCACTTCGTAGTGCTCCGCGAGGTCGCAACCGAAGCCCTGTCGAATCTCCGCCTCGGCGCGCCAGGCGTAAGGCGTTCCAGGATGTTCCTTGATTACAGCCTTAAAAAGCTCGATAGCCTTCTCGCGCTGTGCCTTGGTCTTGGGGTCGGTGCGAAGCTTCGTGACGGTACGAAGATGCCACTCATTGGTCTTCTTGTCCTTCGGCGGCACATAGTTCTTCGCCTTCTCTTCGACCATCGCACAGAATTCGTACAGCCGCACCTGGTCGGCAACGAGCTGTGCATACATCAGGTCGAAATTGGCTCGCCATCGGAAACTCTCTTCACGATCGCGCGCGGCCTTGAAGCGTTCTAGTTCCTTTTGCGCCGTCTGGAAGTATCCGATCAGGCGCAGTGCGCGTGCGTGTTCTTCTTTGGTCTGAGCAATGAACTCCGGTTCCGTGATCGCCCAGTTGACCCAACGGACTTGGACGACCCACTCCTTGTCTTTGTCGTAGGGGTTGAAGTCGAGAATTGTCTTCCAGATCTTCTTACGGAGTTCGCTCCTGTCGCGCTCGGCGGCGTAGTCATCGCGCGAGCTGAGGTCCGGCAGGTAAGCGCGCATCGATTCGAACTCATACTTCTTGTCGTCGCGGCGAACCAGGTTCGACTCAGGGCTGGGAAGCATGAAGAAAATGCCGCCCGTCTGCCGAGCGATGCGTGTCTGCACGTAAGGACCGAATCCGCTCGGATGCGCGTCGTGACGCTTCTTGTATCCGTCGACCTGCAGAAGCTCTGCATACGGCGTCTCGGGGCCACGATCAATGCGCACCCAATGGCGAGACTGCGTCGCGGGGTCGGTCCAAATCATGTGAGCATACGGATAGCCGAACACGGCCTCGCGTCCAAGGAAATAGACGGGACTGCGGGCTTGTTTGCAGTCGGCGATCGTCTGCTCCATGTACTGATAGTTGCTGTCGGGGTCGCCGCTTTCATCAGTAACGACGATGGTCATCAACTGCCGACGACCGGAAGTCGCGAACTTGATGTGATGACTGACGGCATACGAAATCGCCTGGCACATCATCTCCTGGCCCGACGGATCGACCGGCACCAACTTCATCGCTGAGATAATCTGAGCGACGTCCGACGTGGGCTTTTGCGTGTGCAATCGTTGATCGGCGCCGTAGCTTGTAACCGCCGTCAACACTGCGTCGCCGGCGGCCTTGTCGGCGATGCCAAGCTCGTCGTAAATGCGCTGGATGCGCTCCATGATCTCTTTGCGATCGTCGAGCATACTTTCCGACTGGTCGAAGACCCAAACGACCAGCACCTTGCCCTTGGTAAGCTTGGTGAGAATTTCGCCCGTGATGCGATCCATGGCGTCTTGATACGAGCCCGCCTGCGCCATGGCTTCGCCGAGCGTGCCTTGCGGAACGTCCTTCGAGAAGGTGCGCCCGGTGGTGTTGAAGACGTTGAGCTCGCCGGGGTCGGCCTTGATCTGATCGGGCACCGGAGCGCTGTCGTCTTGTTTGAATTGCGGCGCCACCGAGACCGACATCACACCCATCGCGCCGGCGGCCGGCGACGCTGAAGTCTGATCCAACGTCTTCGACGGCGTGGTGTCTTGTTCGAGAACCTGATTCAGTTGCTCCGGCGGTCGCTCTTCGACGGTGGCAATCAACTCGCGCGGCGATTCCTTCACGTCGACCGAGGTGACGACCAATCCCAACAGGATGAGCAAGAACATGTGCGTTAGCATCGACGCCGAACACGACACGCCGTAGATCACCCACATGCGTCCCGAAACGGGCGGCTCGTCGAGCAATTCTTCCGCGGTGCTGGCCGGCGGTTGCGCGGCGACAGCGGCTACCTGAGTTGCGGCCGCCTGATTGGTTGCAGCTTGCGTCGCAGAAGCCTTCGTCGAAGCGGCAGGCGCTCGTGCTGCCGCTGGCTTTTTGGATGCGGTCGCCGCGGCGCCCACTGCCGCCGGAGCCTTTGCTGCCGCTGGAGCCTTCGCCGCTGGTCGCGCCGCAGCCGCCGTTTTGGCGCCGTTATTCACTGCACCGTTATTCACCGAGCCATTCGGCTTTGCACCGTTGTGGTTAGCACCGTTGGCGGCAGTCGGAGAAGCCGAGCCGTTGGAAGTCGTGCGCTGGTCACTCACGTAGAATCACCCCTTCACCGTCGCAGGTTAGCGTGGCATCTTCGGCGGGCTGAAATGCGGCACATATAGACTAACGGAATCGAAATACCATAGTCAACGAATTTGCCCTTGCCGAAGGGTAAGAACACCGTTTCTGATGCGAGTTCTCGAGTGACAATTTGACGCCACCCGTCGACCGGCCGTTCCCCATTGCCGCCCCCATGAATTTAACCCCGCCGCTGTACGAGTCGCTTCAGGCTCGATTCGATATTGCCAGTGTCGATTTGGAGGTGGGCGGCCATCGCTACGAACTGCTCAAACCTCGCAATGCGGACGATTTGCTCGACGAGGAAGAGTTCGAGTTTGACGACCGCATACCGTACTGGGCCGACCTTTGGCCGTCGGCCCGAGTGCTGGCCGAGCGCCTGGCCGTGACGAAGGGGCAGGGGACATCGCTGCTCGAGCTGGGTTGCGGACTTGGGCTGTGTTCGCTGGTCGCCGCCCGCGCCGGATACCAGGTGCTTGCCACCGACTACTACGACGACGCCCTGCAATTCGTGACGCTCAACGCCTTGCGGAACTCGCTGCCTCCGCTCGCGACGCGAATGGTCGACTGGCGCGACTTGCCGAGCGATTTGAGCCGATTCGAGCGCATCGTCGCGGCCGACGTGCTCTACGAAAGACCTTATGCCGATCTGGTCGCCAAGACGATCCGCTCACTTCTGGCCCCCAACGGCGAGGCGACCGTCACCGACCCTGGCCGGCGTGTCGCGGCTGAATTCCCTGATTTCTGCAAGAACCACCGCCTCGCCGTGGTCGCTCACGAGCAAGTCCCTTGGAAGCAAGAGGCCGTGACGGTGACGATCGACGTCTATCGGCTGCGTCATGCGTGATTCCACATTCAGCGTCGTTCAATCCGACGTTTAGCCGGCGAGCTTGCTCGCCGCGCAGCGGCCCAACGCGGCGAGCAAGCTCGCCGGCTAGACAAACATGCTTTCGGAAATGTTAGGATTTGCTTTGAGTGCCCGCCGCGCCCAGTTAGCATGGTGACCATCAGCGGTCACCGAGGCTCACTAACTTTCAGGCGAAAGTCAGCCTTCGATGAGCGGCGTACGCCAGGCCATACAGGCCCATCAGCAGGCCATCGAAACGCGATGCGCAAAGCGCCTCGCTGTCGCGACTCCGCGCCGCCATGCCGTCCTGGGCGATCACAGCCGCCGCGACGTGGCCGAGGTCCTGAAGGCCGTCATTGCGTGCCTTGTCAACGTCGGCAACGCACGAGCAAGGACATACGCAACGGCCGAGACTCTTCGCCTTGCCTCACGGCGATATGAACTGGCTGATTCGCTGACATCGCTCGACATCGTTGCCGAAGCGGTCCGCGAGGCAATCGTTCGCCAATGTTGCGGAGACGTCGATGCCACGGTGGCCGGCCTCGACCAGTGTGCCGCCGCCTTCGGTCAACTGCGCGAGGCGCTCCGTGATGCGACATCCGGCGCGTCCGATGTCGCCGACGAACCTGCTGACGAACTCGACGCCGCTCTGCGTCGGGCCGAGGAAAGCGAAGCCCGTAAGAACGCGATCCTTGAATCGTCGCTCGACCCGATCGTTTCGGTCGATGGCGACGGGGCGATCTGCGAATTCAACCGCGCGGCGGAACGCACCTTCGGCCGACTTCGCACCGAGGTCGTTGGCCATCGCCTTGAGGACATTCTGTTTGCTCCGTCGCAACGAGACGAGCAACGTCGCATCGGTCGCTACCTGAACGCACGCGAAGGCTCGATGCTCGGCACACGGCAAGAGATACCGCTCGTTCGCGCCAACGGCGAAGTGTTTCCTGCCGAAGTGGTGATGAACATCAGCAGTGCGAACGATCAGCCGATATTCACATTCTTCTTCCGCGACATTTCCAAACGACGCAAGGCCGAAGAGCAGATTCGCAGCCTCGCGCGTTTTCCCGACGAGAACCCGAACCCGATGCTCCGCGTCGGCGGACAAGGCAAACTGCTTTACGCCAATCAGGCGAGCACGCGATTGCTCGCTCACTGGCGCTGCAGCCTCGGCGACTGTGTGCCCGACGAATGGCGCGATCGCATCACCGCCGTGCTTGTTGAAGGGCGTGGCACGGAGTTCGAGATCGAATGCCCCGACGAATCGTACGCGTTCATGCTCACGCCGGTTGTCGAGGCTGGCTACGTGAATCTCTACGGCATCGAGACGACGAAGAAACGACGCGTGCTCGAAGCGCTGCACGAGTCGCAGTCGTTATATCAATCGTTGGTCGAAACCTTGCCGGTGAACATCTTTCGCAAAGATGTCGAAGGTCGGTTCACGTTCGCGAACCGATTGTTTTGCGAAACGCTCGGCCACACCGCCGAACAGGTCGTGGGCCACACCGACTTCGACTTCTATCCGGCCGATCTCGCGCAAAAGTATCGCAACGACGATTGTCGCGTGCTCGCATCAGGCGACGTCCTGCAGCGCGTCGAGAAGAACCAAACGCCCGACGGTCAGCCCACCTACGTGCAGGTTTGGAAGACGCCGGTTTACGACTACGCGGGGCGCATCAGCGGCACTCAGGCAATCTTCTGGGACATCACCGCTCTCAAGCGCGCCCAGGCAGAACTTGAAACCGCGAAGGAAGCCGCCGAGGAAGCGAGCCTCGCCAAGAGCGCGTTTCTCGCCAACATGAGCCACGAGGTTCGCACGCCGCTCAACGGCATCATCGGCATGACCGAGCTGATGTTCGATTCAGCCAAGACGCTTGAGCATCGCGATTGTCTGCGACTCGTGCGTGAAAGTGCCGAGTCGCTGCTCATCGTCATCAACGACGTGCTCGACTTCTCGAAGGGTGAGGCCGGTAAGCTCGAGCTCGATATCGCCGAATTCGACCTGCGTGAGCGGCTCACCGATCTGCTCAAGCCGCTGGCGATTCGCGCCGACATGAAAGGCCTGGAACTCGCTTGTCACGTATCGCCAGAAGTGCCCACGACCGTGGGCGGCGATTTCTCGCGTCTGCGGCAGGTAATCGTCAACCTTGTCGTGAATGCCATCAAGTTCACCGATGCCGGCGAAGTTGTGGTCGAAGTGCGCAGCGAAGTCGACTATCGCGATGAGGCGGACTGCCTGCTTCACTTCACCGTGTCCGACACCGGCATTGGTATTCCGCTCGACAAGCAAGAGGCCGTGTTCGGCGCCTTCGTGCAGGCCGATACTTCGACAACTCGCAAATACGGCGGCACGGGGCTCGGCCTGGCAATTGCATCAAGACTTGTCGAGCTGATGGACGGTCGAATCTGGATCGACAGCGAACCGGGGCAGGGGAGTCGATTCCATTTCACGGCACGACTGTGTCGATGCTCATCACCTCCGCTTCAGCAGACAAGCATTCAACTTGGCAACGCGCCGGTTCTGATTGTCGACGACAACGCAACGACTCGCGACATTCTTGTCGAGATGCTCGCCGGATGGAATCTCTCGGCGACGGCGGTCGCGAGCGCCGAAGCTGCGATGGATGCCATCGAACTCGCGATATCCTCAGGAACGAGCCACGCGCTGCTCATCGTCGACGCTCGCATGCCGGGCACCGACGGCTTCGCGCTCGTCGAACGCCTTCGGCAGACCGGCGTCTACACCGGCGGCGTTATCATGCTCACGCCCAATGCTCAGACCGGCGCCAACGCCCGTTGCCTTCGCGATGGCATCGCCGCCCATGTGGCCAAGCCCGTTCGTCCTTCGGAGTTGCTCGAGGCGATTCAGGCCGTCGTCGCCGGATCGTTCCCACTCACCGAACCGATGATCGCCGAAGACGACATTCACTCGACGACTCAACCGCTCCGCATCCTGTTGGCCGAGGATAGCCCAGTGAATCAAGTGGTCGCTGTCGGCATGCTCAAACGCCGCGGCCATCACGTTACCGTCGTCAACAACGGAATCGAGGCCGTGGCGGCCATCGAGCAAGCGATGTTCGACGTCGTGCTCATGGACGTGCAAATGCCCGGCATGGACGGCTACGAATCGACCGCCGCCATCCGACAGCTCGAAGTCGCCACGGGGCGACACGTTCCGATCATCGCCATGACCGCGCACGCCTTGCCGGGCGATCGCGACCACTGCCTCTCAGCCGGCATGGACGGCTACGTGTCGAAGCCCGTTCGCGCCTGCGCTTTGTTCGAAGCCATCGAAAGCTGCGCGCACGCTCATCGCGTTGCCGACGGCGTCCCCGGCGTGAAGGTCATGAATGTCATCGGACTTGCCGAGCCATCGTCCCCCCGCGTCCCTGCGATCGATTGGGATGCTGCGATTGAACAGTTTGGTGGCGATCGTTCACTCGCGCTGGACGTGGCGCGAGTTTTCTTGCAAGAGTGCCCGAAGTTTCTCGACAGCATTCAAAAGTCGGCGACCGCGCAGCAGGCTCAGGATCTAAAACGTGCCGCCCACACACTGAAAGGCGCCGTTAGTCATTTCTCCGCGCACGCAGCCTACGCGGCCATGTCGCAACTCGAACAGCTCGCCAACGACGAGCAATGGCGCGACATTCCCGATGCCATTGCCGCCGCCGAGCGCGAATCGTTACAAGTCCTCGCCGCGCTGACCGATCGAGTGCAAAAAGAGTGCACCGTCGTCATCTGACGCCTTCTCCGCGAGTAAGCGTCGGCAGGCTTGTTGTTGTCACGGTGCACTCGGCCTGACGAGGTGCTCGCTCAAGAAAAGTCCTAACTTAGGCAACGTACGCACCCAGGCTTCTTTCTTGAGTTCGTGTCCCGAATCGGGTTCGATCACGAGCGTCACGTGCGTATTGCCGGCAGCCTTCAAGGCAGCGGCCATCTTTTCTCCCTGTTCGACCGGCACGAGTTCGTCGACGCCGCCGTAAAACATGAGCACTGGACAGCGGATCTTATCTGCGACGAACAACGGAGACCTCAATCGCCACTCATCGGGCGCCTCGTCGGGCGTGCCACCCACCAGCGACGACAGGCCAGCAAGCAACTTCGATGTCGGCAACTCGTCGGCCGTCCGCACCCAGTAGCGGTACGCTTCGGCCAAGTCGGTTGGTCCGACAAAGTCGACTACCGCTTTGATTCGGTCATCGCGCGCCGCCGCCAAAAGACTGATGCAGCCGCCGTGACTGAAGCCGAGCATCGCGACGCGCTTCCGATCCACGAACGGCAGCGTCTCTGCGTGGTCGATCGCCGACAGCACGTCAGTGACTTCGCCTTTGGCGAGTTCCCGCATGCCTTCAGAGCCGCCCACGCCGCGATAATCCGATGCGATCGCAACGCAACCGAGCCTGGTCAGGTTCTTGCAAACCTCGCCCATCGTCGTGGCCGGTTCGAAACCGCCGTGGTTCACCACGATGAGTGGAAACGGTCCGGCGCCTGGGGGCTTGCTCACGATGCCCGTGATTACGAGTCCGTCGCTCTTGTAGCGAATCGGTTCGGCGTCGAGCGCCGGCTCATCGGCTTGCGCAACTGATGTGAAGCGCACGAAGCAGATCAACAGCAACGCGGTTCGACCGTTTATCCAGGCCAAGGATATGACTCCCCGTTCCAAGGCTTCGATTACCCATCCGGTTACAATGCAACGAGCGTCACTGCAGGTGTAGCGAGCCCATGAGTTCCGAGTCAACGGCGACATGTTCGACACGGACCGCGTCGTCATCATCGAGAGCGACGAAGAAAGTCCGCGGGCCCGCGTTGCCTTTCCGGTAACTGCGATGGTGCGCAAGACATTAGCAGCGCTTGACTGCATCACTCTCGACGCTCAAACTGCATTCCACGTAGGACTTTCCGGAGGGTAAGCGAATGGCTAGCGGCGACACTGGAAATGTCGTGCCCCGCAAGGGGTTGCGGGTTCGAATCCCGTGCCCTCCGCCTCGCGTCTAAGCTGTCTTTGTAACCCGTTAATTGGATAGTGGTTACTGTGACGGCTTTTTCGTGCGCGGACTACTGCGTCAATGACTGTGTCAATCGCACGCTCTCGCGAGCCCCGTTTGCCGACTTGGCGTTGCCTCCTCCTATGTAGAACCTGCCGAACCATCGCCGTCGGAACGCCCAACGACGCTGCCGAGAAGGTTGAGGCTGTTCATTTGTCGCCGCGCCTCCTCGTCATGCACGTGATAATAGTGGCGAACCATGCTGCTATCCGCGTGCCCGACCCAGTGCATAACCGTGAGCTCGGGCACCCGCGTCGACGCGCACATGCTTACGAAGTAGTGTCGAAAGCTGTGCAGTCGCCCATCGACGAAACTCTGACCGCCGTTCGATGGAAACAGCGGCGCCAGTGGCTTCAAGACATCGCGCACCAACACGCGACGCACGGTGTCCGCCTTGAGCCGCCCGCCTCGCGGCCCGTGAAACACGTAGTCATCGATCCGAGCGACGACCGTTAGGACCGCCTTCAGATCCGGGTGGATGGGAAAGGACCGGCTGCGGCTGCTCTTCAGCGTTCGCTGCGGAGACTGCCCCTGCGAACGACCAGACTCGTCCGCGAGCGTTAAGTGGTCAGTAACTAGATCGATGTCCGACCATTTCAGGTTCACCAGTTCATCGATCCGCATTCCAGTGCAGGCGAGTGCGATGACCACGTCAGCCAACCACTTGAGCGGCTTGCTGGCATTGCATCGATCGACAATTGCTCGCACTTCCGCGGATCGATAGCAATATGCCCGTTGGCTCTCAACCTTCCGTAACTTCAGCTTGATCGGCTGGCAGCCGATGAGTTTACCGTCTTCAATGAGCCAGCGGACACACTGCTTCAGCGTGGTCAACTCGTTGAGCAACGTCTTTTGGGCATACCCCAGCTTTTCCAGGTGCGAGGCGTACCGATTCAGGAGGCCTGCATCGAGTTGGTCGAAGGTACGAAGGCCGTTGCTTGTCGCCCAGGGGATGAACTTGTCGAACACTGCCCGGTAACGCTTCTTGGTTGACTCCTTGACCCCTCCGGCGACACGCGAGCGACCAATATGCTCCTCATAGAGGCGCCGACCGTCCGCGAGTAATAGCTCAGCTCGCGTTACGTGCAACGCTTGCTTCGGCTCGACGAGCCCGAAATGCACCGCCCGTGCTTCGTCAAGGCGGGCAAGTAGTTCCCGGGCCTCCGCCTTGTCTCGCGTACCCAGA
Organism: uncultured Planctomycetota bacterium; assembly: GCA_963708675.1. Taxonomy (GTDB): domain Bacteria; phylum Planctomycetota; class Planctomycetia; order Pirellulales; family PNKZ01; genus DATAXP01. The sequence goes on along the minus strand of CAVPTO010000003.1, from coordinate 5,580,994 downwards.
GAATGGCGGCCGACATCAATTGGATTTGTGCGGCCGTCAGCGTACCAGACTCCATGACGGCGTGAGAGCCGCCATGTGAAGTGCTGGCAGCGAATCGCTTCGTATTTGGCCTTTCTAGGCATTTATTCTTACTTCTTGGCGGCCCAGCGCGGGCTGGGTCCGGGGAGCTTTTCTGTTGAATGCGATGGCGTCCCGATCGCCGACTTTGCTGGCTTCCGTTCGGGAGCCGCGGCTCGGCGGGATGTGGTGAATGTGAGAAGGGAACTGCGTGGAATGAGCACACGACAGCCCGGACCGCCGGGCTGTGCCGAGGGTAGTCGGCCGTCAGCCACGTAGCGGCGGACGGTCGCTAGCGAGAGACCGCTAAGCGACGCAAACTGTTGTGGCGAAACAAATTCTCGATCTGAGCTGTCGTCAACCACGGAAGATGGAAACTGTCAGCGAGACGCTTAAGCCGCGGCTCTCAAGCAGATCCTTGACGGGATCTACTTTCTCCGGCTTCCCATCTAACGCGCGCGATATTTTTCCGGCCCACTGCTAGGGTCGGAGTGACGAGAGATCATCGCGGCTTCGGAGGTAGGGGATATATTCGGGCGGTAGGTCGAGTTCTGCTGCAATTTGGGCATCGGTCCTGCCGAGGCCGACCATCGTGGAAATATCATTGAGTAGCTCGACCAAACCAGTGTCGCTGCCGCCTTGAGCGTTGCCGACGACGGAACCGGCACTTGTCGCCTGTTCAGAATCTGATGACACGACGCTATCGGGCACGGGCCGAGGCGTCGGAGATGTCGCAGGACGTCGCGTCCTACCCGCGTCGCTGCCGATCAGTTCAGTGACCTTGATTGGTCCGAACATCGCGAACCACAGCTCGCGCGAGTAACGATGACCAGTGATTAACTCAAAGGCGCGGCAGTATTGGTTATTCAGGGTCGAAACAGATCGCTTCGTTGATGCGGCGATTTCGCGGAAGGTTTGTTCGGCGCTTCGATCATAGACCCCATTTCGCCAGCCTTCACGCAGATCCCAAACCTCGAGATACTCGTCGTATTTGTCACTGCGATCACGCCGCTCGTCTAGACCGCGCTGTTCTTTCCACTCCTTCAAGAGCACGTCCACGGCTTCCGTGATTTTGCGCTCCGACGCCGCTGGATTGATCGAGACCAACGGCTCGTTCGGGAAACTATTCAACCCCTCCCAGCCGGCGACCGTCAATTGCTGCATCGCTTCAATTTGCCGAGGCGTTCGATCTTCGAGTTCATCGCAAGCGGCAGTCAAAAAGATCCGACCTAACTGGGCCAATGTCGATTTCGGAAGCGCTGCAATGAGGATCGCCGCCAATCCTCGCATCGTTGCGGGATGAACGGCTCCCGATAGCCAAGCGGAATTGAGTTCGTCGGAGCCAAGTTCCGCAAACGATCTCGCAGGATCCGGTGGTTCTCCGATGACGCCAATCATGCCAAGGATTGCAATGGCAGCTTGTCGCAGCGTGACGTCTTCTTCTGAATCGAGTGGCTGCCGTCGATGTTCAGCCCTCGCTTGTTTCCACCAGACATAGTAATACGGGTTTCGTCTCGTCACCTCCCAGCGAATTGAGATAGGGAGCGATCGCAATTGAAAAATTGGACGGGGAATCACGTTCAAGCTCGCGGTTAGCGAAAAAAGGGCCGTACTCGCTTCGGTCAAGGCCACACACGCCAAGGCGAGTCACACAGTGACTCCGCTGAGACACCTGAAGGGAAGCCAATTGCGCATGTATTGGACTTAACCAATTCGCGGTGGGCCAGCGCATTTTTGAGTTAACTGCGCGGTTTCGAAGCCACAACGAAGCGCTGAATCGCTGTCCTGTTTCGATGGCATCACATACGTCGAAGACGCACAGTGCTCTAAAGACCGGCGGGGTTCACGTTCATCGCGGACGACCGTACAGGAAGGTCCCACCACTCGCCAGCTTGCGCCCCTCCGCTTCAACAATGCTGCGGAGTTAAAATTGACGGTCCCATGCAGTTCGCTTTTGCTGATCCGCTTCGTCTTCCGACGCCGGTCGCCGAGACATTGTTGCTCGACGCTTCCGGTTTCTTGCGGGCTTCCCACTTGCGGCAGGCTGCGCGTCGGACACTCTGACGAAGAGAGGTGCGGTCGCGACCCGTGGCTGCGCCCGACAGCAATACCATCAGCTTCGTGAGCTGTCTTCTCCTTTCGTAAAAGGCCGAAGCCTCGAAGGTCCAATAGCTACCAGGTCGCAACTATGTATCATGACATGTTTTTGCCGAAAATTTAACACGAGGGCGTCGAAGAGTGGAACGCTTTCATCGGACTGCCGCAGCATCACCTGCGGTTCGCGACGACTGCTCATGCTCAACCGATAAGTGACGTAGCCGCCGGCGGTCGCGTTCCGCCCCACGGGTCTTGACTCGTAGGGCTTTTTCATGCGCGTCAGGCATGACGCGCAGCGTCATGACCTGACTCTGCGACCGGTAAGCGAAAGCGAACCGGGATGCGACTGGCTAGGTGCGAGTCCCGGCGGAGCCGATCTCGCTGGCGCCCAACGTGCCGCCGCGCACGTTGCAGCAGTTAATCAATTCGCTGGCCTGGGACTAAGAGCAACTCGTCAAGACGCTGGCCGCCCTCGTGGCGCGCGACCATAGCCGTCATGACGTAGTCCCGACTGACGAGCCGCAAGGCTCGTCGACTGACCGCAGTCAGTTGCGACTAGTTGGCTCGCCAACACTGTCGACAGCCTTCCCAGCGACGACGGATTTCCAGATGCGTTCGGCCTCCTCAGCGCGATCGCCGATCGCCTTGTGAAGTGCATCGCGACTTTCGTACTTGCCGTCTAATGTCTCTGGGTAAGCTGTGGCGTTCAGCATTAACCGCAACGCGGAATAATAGGCGGCTTGGTTCAGCACGCGGGCCAGATCGGGAAATCTAACCTTCCATTCGTCTTCCTCTAGGAACGCAAAGGACTGCAGCTCGATGAGGTCAATCGTCTTGTGAGTTAAGTCTTCGCATTTCGCAACAAGTTGGAACTCTTCGCCATCGGGGAAGCTGGTGAGTTGCGTGACTTTCCAGGGTTTTCCCAGTGAGTTCCTAACGACCGACGCGAAATCTTGACGTGCCGATTCTCCTGAGAGAGGTTTCCCAAACCTCTTTTCGACGGCATCGCAGAGTTGATTGTGGAGGACGCATTCCGCTCTTTTAAGCGTAATAAAGGCGTGCACTTGCTCCCGATCCGCTTGTCCGAGGGTGGCAATCATCGTGTCGACATCAGCCGCGAAGAGCGCCTCAAAAAAACGTCGAGCGGTAGCTTCAGCGGCCCCTACTCGATCAGCAGCATGATGTTGCTGTAAGGTCTTGGGAAGCGCTTCGGTTGCACGAGAAAGCTGCCAAAAGAGGCAGGGCGGGAACCTCTGGGCATACTTCTCGCTCAGTTTTTGGCGTAAGCGTAGCCCTTCGTCGTGAATCATGGCACCATCGGCTATGAGAGAGGCCCCGACGTGAAAATCCAACTTCGGAGTACCCGCAAGCGATTCGGCATCGCTCGATTTTTCCGCACGATCCATCGATGATGCCCAGACGCTGTAGCCTGCGTAGTACTTCGCCACTCGCGCCGACCAAAGCAGTAACTCAGGATCGACGTCGATTACCGGCGCACTCATGATCTCACCAGCATGCTTCTCGGCAATGAAAGGCGGCAGTCTACCGTGACTTGATTCATCACCGATCTTCTCATGTAGGTCTGCGAGAAGTGCGAATTCGTCGTTCATGAACAGCCAATAATCGAGCGTTGGGTCGCCCGTTGCTTTCGCAGGCCGCGCAGGCGCCGCGACGGACTCTGGCTTTTTGTTGCAGCTCGATGCGATTGCAATTAGGCCTATTCCCATGGCAACGGCCAGCAGTCGGGCGCGTGCAAAGGTTACAGCGGTCAAGGAGCATCGATCGCCGCACGATTCAACTCCAACGGTGTGCATGCTGTTATTTCCTTGGTTAGTCTCGCGCGGCTATCGAAATCATGTGGTAACCGTGTATCGCGCGGTACTCAGCCGGAGTCATGACTCGCTTGCCTTGCTCGTCGCTATAGCTCGGCCACGGGTCGCGGACGACCATGCGGACAAGTTGGGTCCCCGCCGCCCCCTGCTCCACGATGACCGCAGTGACGATTACGGCATGGCCAATCGGCGCGCCCGCGGGTGTGTAGCCCACAATGACAGGCGCATCGTGCTGCAATTGCTGCACGAGAAATTCCAACGGCGGTGGGCCGGAATTGCCTTTCGAGGAAATCCGGCATGCTCTACCGCGACGATCGCGTCGCTCGCAATTTAGAACGGCGTCAATCACGAAGCCGTTGGCAGGTGCATTTACCGCGAGTCCAAATGCCTCTCGAACGATTTCTTCTTGGCTGATCGTGACGCCGTGGGAGGAAAGAACCATTTGAATGCACGCGGCCCAGCACCAGTTCGACGCATTTTGGGCAGCGGCAAAATAATTCATGCGATCGGTTTTGAGTCCGAACGCCTTCAGGTCAGGTTGCTTGCTGGAATAGCTCGTCCGGTCTGTACAACCGGTGCAAACCAGACTCAAGGTCGCCGCCAACACTAGTGTTTGCCGCTGCATTGCAAAAGCCCCTACGTGTTAGCCGTACTGATCGAGAAGCCGCTCTATCTGGGCGTTACGCTCCGCAAGTGTCGTTGAACGCTCTTCAAGCTGTCGGCGACGACTGCACGTCGAGCAGAAGACTCCGCCGCACGTGCATCGAGATTCGAGCTGTTTCACTTCAGCCAAGTTCGCGTAAAGCTGCGCGTCGTTGTTCTGCCACTGCCGATACAATTGTGCGTACGCGCGGGCAGGAATTCGGCTCTGTAACAGAACGAGTCGGCTTCCTACGGTTTTCGATTGCTGCACGTGATTCAAAAGTTTCAAGGATTCGGTTGGCGGCGCCATATGTGGCACAACCTTCGGTTTCATTGCGATCTTCGCGACGTCATCGGCTTCGCGCGATGCGACTTTCGCCACTGCGGTTTTTGTCACTGCTTTCGAGGCCGTTTTCGCGCAGCCCGTGCATCCCCGCAGCGGAATTGCTCCCACAAGCAGAACGCAAAGCAATTCGGCGCGTTTCATGGCACTTCTCCTTTCGTTTCGAGCGAGGGGTCTTTGGAAAAGCAGGGCTTTCGTTGCGAATGAGAATGAGTGAGCAGTTGGGTCGGATTCGCGGCTGCGGCGCGACCGAAAAAGCGTGCGCGATCGGGGCTCGGAGCCGGATAAACAGAAGAGCCACGGCCTTGTTAAATGTCGTCCTCACCGCAATGGGAGATGACGCGGTTAAACGGTTGAAAGATATGCTACTTAAACGCATCATGCGATCGCGGAACATGCTCGTCAAGCATGACGAGCATCGACGACAAAAGATTTCTGCGCGGCCTCGGTGAGCGAATCCGCGCCAAGCGGCTGGCGCAGGGCTGGACGCAAGAAGATCTGGCCGACAAGTGCGGGATTCACCGCACGTTCATCGGTTCCGTCGAGCGAGGCGAGCGCAACATTAGCCTGCTCAACTTGCGGCTGATCGCCCGAGTGCTTCGGCTACGTATTGCCGAACTGCTCGAATAAGCCAAACTCGTTTGGCCGCTGATGGCCGCAAGGTCGTAGTTGGACTAAACGCTTCGACGAGGTGCATCGTTTCTTCGCGGCGATCACGTGGTTCAAGCACCGCACGCTGCTGATGTTCGCTTATGCCGCGGGCTTACGCGTAGCGGCGACGCGCAAGGCGCACTCGAATTCCACGGCAACCTAGCCGAACTCGCCACACCGCACGCGTTCCAGCGCCTGCTCGATCAGGCCGTGTGGCACGATTGGGTCGTCGATGCTAAGCGACCCTTCGGCGGACCTGCGCAGGTGCTCAAGTATCTCGCGCGCTACACGCATCGCGTGGCGATCTCCAACCACCGACTCGTGCGCCTGTCGGACGGCGACGTCTCGTTCCGCTGGAAGGACTACGCGCACAGCGGCCGGCAGCGCGTGATGACATTGGCGGCCACCGAGTTCATGCGTCGCTTCCTGCAGCACGTGCTTTGCTCGACCGCTCCCCTCGGCTCCCAGGCCGTGTTTGACCGCCGCCGCTGCATCGTGCACGGATCGCCCGGGCCGGAAGCCGTAGGAGTGCGGTTCAAAGACTGCCTAATATTCTGGTTCCAAAGCCAGTTTCACCAGGCATTGCATCACCCGATCTTTCATCGTTGGAATGCCCAAAGGACGCTGCTTGCCGTTGCTTTTCGGGATGAACACCCGACGCACCGGCGAAGCCACGTAGTCCTTCAGACTCAGACCATCCTGAAACAAACGCACCCGATCTCGGTCGGAGTTACTTACGACTCCGTCGATTCCAGGCGTTCTCCGGCCGCTGTTCTCCTGGCCTACCTTGCGGATGGCCAGCAGTTTCGCGGCCCGAGAGGAAGCCAGCAGACGTTGCAGGGACTGCATCCCCTTCACGTCGCCTTTGACCTTGGCCATGAAGATTCGATGTTGCAGACGAAGCACGACCCGCTCGATTTTGCGCCAGTCGATCCGGCTCCAATCGAGAGTGGTCAGAGTGGGATTTGCGTCGATGAGTTTCCCCATCGTCAACACGCCTCGCGCTCGTAACTTCGTTGCCGCATGCTCATCTTCACTTCTTCAGCAAACGTGGAATTCGGCTCCGCCCGAAGACGGCCGGGAACTACCCCCGTATCTCGGGCATTACCCCGAGCCTTGGCTTGGTCCACTATCCTTTGCGGTCCGGCACACACCGGTTGTCTCTTCGTGTACCGTCGAGACGGTTGGCACCTTCCTCGCGGCAAGCCGCGACGAAGCGCCGGATCGCATGTCCCTGTTCCGATGGCATCACCTACGTCGAAGACGGACCCTGCTCCGAAGACCGGCGGGATTTTCGTTCATCGTGGACGACCCTATGGGAAGGTCCCACCACCCGCGAGCTTGCGCTCCTCCGCGTCAACAATGCTGCGGAGTTACAATTGACGATCCCATGCAGTTCGCTTTCGCTGATCCGCTTCGCCTTCCGACGCCGGTTGTCGAGCCATTGTTACTCGACGCTTCCGGTTTCTCGCGGGCTTCCCACCTTGCGGCAGGCCGCGCGTCGGACACTCTGATGAAGAGAGGTTCGGTCGCGACTCGTCATCGCGCCCGACAGTAATACCATCAGCTTCGTGAGCTATCTTCTCCTTTCGTAAGTAAGAGGCCGAAGCCTCGAAGGTCCAATAGCTACCAGGTCGCAACTATTTATTGGACTAAACCGCTTCGCGGTGGGCCAGCGGCCTGGTGAGTTGGCCGCGCGGTCTTGAGTTGGTGCGTTCGGTGGAAGACTGACCGGCGCTTTTCGCGGTCGAGCGAGCGGCATACTCGCACTCCGGCAATCACGATGGACGGGTTTCTACCCGTTTCGTGTCATTTCCGGAGATCTTCCCATGACCCCTCTGCGTCAGCAGATGATCGACGCGCTGGAACTGCGCGGCTGCTCACCGAAGACCGTAAAGCTCTACGTCGATTGCATCGCGCGGTTCGCACGCCATTTCAACGCCAGTCCCGAGAAGCTCGGATCCAAGGAGGTGCGGACGTATCTGCTCTATCTGGTCCACGAGCGGAAGGTCGCTTGGGGAACCTACAAGCAGGCGCTGGCTGCGTTGCGGTTCCTCTATCGCTGGGTACTCCAGCGCGGTGAGGTGGTGCAAGACATCCGCGCGCCGCGGCCCGAACGCCGCTTGCCGGTCGTGCTGAGCTTCGACGAAGTGCATCGTTTCTTCGCGGCGATTACGTCGTTCAAGCACCGCACGCTGCTGATGTTCGCCTATGCCGCAGGCCTGCGCGTGGCCGAGGCAACGCGCGTGCGCGTTGCGGACATCGACAGCCAGCGGATGGTGATTCGCGTCGTGCAGGGGAAGCGGAAGAAGGACCGCTACACGGTCCTTTCGCCGATGCTGCTGGAGATGCTCAGGCATTACTGGTGGGCAGCGCGGCCGAAGGACTACCTGTTCCCCAGTCGCGGCAAGACGGGCCACGTCACCAACAGCACGGTGCAGCGCGCCTGCCTCGAAGCACAACAGATCGCAGGGCTGAGTAAAGAGATTACTCCGCACACGCTGCGTCACTCGTTTGCGACTCACTTGCTCGAAGCCGGAACCGACCTGCGCGTGATCCAAGAACTCCTGGGCCATGCCAGCCCACGCACCACGGCAATCTACACGCACGTTTCGACGCGGCTCATCAGCAAGGTCAAGACACCGCTGGAACTGCTCGTTGCTCATCACACCGAGCGCAGCGCAGCAGAGGCTTCCAACGAATCATGACTCAACCTCGGCTCGAAGTGGCCGAGGTCTTCCGAGAACATGAAGCCGAATACCTGGTGAAGCATGGCGCCTCGCGCGCCCAGCGCCAGGTGCTACGCGCCGTGCAGAACTGCCGCACGGCAGCGCTGGGCGGCCATGTGGAAGCCTGCGACCAGTGCGATCACCAGCGGATCGCCTATAACTCGTGCCGTAATCGGCACTGCCCGAAGTGCCAAGGACCGGCCTGCGCGCGATGGATGCAAGCCCGCGAAGCGGAGTTGCTGCCGGTGCCGTATTTTCATGTGGTGTTCACGCTACCGAGTGCCTTGGGACCTCTGGCGCTGCAGAACCCGCGTGTCGTTTACGCCCTGCTGATGCAAGCCGCGGCTCAGACGCTTCTAGAAGTCGCCGCCGACTCCAAGCATCTGGGCGCCGAGATCGGCGTGCTCGCCGTCTTACACACCTGGGGCCAGAACCTGCTGCACCATCCGCACGTGCACTGCGTCGTGCCGGCCGGAGGCCTGGCGCCGGGCGGTGATCGCTGGATCGCTTGCCGCAAGAACTTCTTCTTGAGCGTGCGCGTCCTGAGCCGCGTCTTCCGAGGCAAGTTCGTGCATGGCCTGAAGCAAGCCTTTGCGCGGGGCGAACTCGAGTTCCACGGCAACCTGGCCGAACTCGCTGCGCCCGAAGCGTTCGAGCGCTTGCTCGACCAGGTTGTGCGGCACGATTGGGTCGTCTACGCCAAGCGTCCCTTCGGAGGACCTTCGGCGGTGCTCAAGTACCTGGCGCGCTACACGCATCGCGTCGCGATCTCCAACCGAAGACTCGTACGACTGGCCGGTGGCCATGTCGCCTTCCGCTGGAAGGACTATGCCCACGGCGGCCGGCAGCGCGTGATGACGCTGGCGGCCACCGAGTTCATGCGTCGCTTCCTGCTGCACGTGCTGCCCACCGGCTTCGTGAAGATCCGGCACTACGGCTTCCTGGCCAATCGCTTCCGCACCGCGAAGCGCGAGCTCTGCCGACAGCTGCTGGGCGTTCCGACCGATGCGTCCGCTTCGACGTGCGAAGCCGAACCAACATGCGCCGCTCCCTCGACCGCCGCGCCGTGCGAACCCGAGCGGTGTCCCCGCTGCCGGCAAGGACGCCTGCGCGTCGTTCTTCAATTCGAGCCCCTACGACTCGGTATGACCTTGGCTCGAAACAAGACCAGCTACGACGACAGTTCATGAACGAGCGACGTGCGACCACCGCCGTGCTGTTACCGAACTCGCCCCGAAGGCGAGCTGTGCTGAAGCTCCGCGCGGGTCGCCACGAGCGCGAATCCACGAACCTCGCAAGGCGTCGTACAGTGCCGTCCATCGTCGTCGACCACTGCTCAAAGCCATCTCGGTGCGCCACGATCACTCCGGGCGTCCACGCGCACACCCCGCTGCACCGTGATCGAACCCGCTCGCTCCGTTCAATCCCCATAGCATGGTCCGCGGCGCCTGCGGTTCAGTCCAATTCAATCGTATGCGGTGTGCTTTCCACCTCGCGCAAGCTGCCAACTTCTGAGAGCACACCGCATACAATCCTATTTAATGAGCGGAAGGCAATCAAATCCTCGCCGGCACCATTACTCCGTGCTCGCGAAAACTCTTTGCGTCAACGAGCTTAGGGAAAAGTGCGATGAACTAGGATAGGTGCTGCACTGGTCCCAATACGGCGACTATCCTAGTTCGCCTGCATTCCCACACGCCAGCATTCGGCACGCAACACCGAACCACTCGGCGATAGCCAAACCTCGGCCGCTAACGCACCAAGTCCGAAGTCCGTTTGCACAGCGCGGAGACGGGTTCACAAGCATCGTGCGTCATGTGGCTCATGACTCGTTAAGGCGTCAAAGCCCAGCTACTTTCGGTGGCGCGTTCGAAGTTTTTGGCCAATCGGGAACGGTTCCACCAACCAGCTCATTGAACTGAATTGTTAGCCAGTGCGCATGTCTCGGCAGGGGAACTCACCTAAAATCCCGCGACTTGGCAGCGATGTCGCGGAGTTGCGACGTGAGATCACGCAGCCGCGCAGCGACAACGTGAACGATGCGACCCTGACGCTCTAACCGACCGTCGACCAACCACACCCGCGCGATCCGTGCCACGTCGCGCCGGCGTTGCCACACGGCGGGATGGATGACGATGTTCGAGACGCCTGTTTCGTCTTCTAAAGTCGCGAACGTAATGCCCTTCGCGGTCCCCGGTCGTTGCCGCAACAAGACAATCCCTGCGGTTCGCACCCAGTGTCCATGTTCGATGTCGACCAGTTGCCGTGCGGGGATGCAACGACGCGTGTTGAGTTGCTCGCGTAAAAACGAAATCGGATGGGCGCGCAGCGAAAGCCTTTGCGTTCGATAGTCGGCCAACACTTCTTCGAACTCCGTCAGTTTGCAGATACTGGCGGGTGGCTCAACTAAAGCACCAGCGGCTGTCATCCCCTCGAACAACGGTCGAGAGTCGTCGTGTTTGAGCCGGAGGGCATGCCACAGCGCCTCGCGACGATCGGGGCCGATTGAGCCGAGTGCATTGGCGCGTGCCAATAGCTCCATGACAGGCCGGCCATCGCTGATTGAGCGTTGCGCTGAGGACTTCGTACGCCTGCCAGTCTGGGATCGACGAAAAGGCGATTCGGTCTGCGGTGACGTCACTGACGTCGACTGCGCCGCGATGGAATGTGGTAAAAGCACCCCAAATGCCCACGTAGGCATTCGCATTCCAGAACACGCGTTCGCACTTGCTTAAGAGATCTCGGTCAACGGTTGCTGGGTACTCTTCAAGCTGAGCCGACGGCGCACCAGCGCCCCACCGGAGCGCGTGCATGATGGGATATTTGAGTTTATCGAGGTCTTGGGTATACCGCGGGTCGGACGCAAGCCGGTCGAAAACAAGAACCAAATGAAGGGCCGCAAGTTCCCACCCAACGCCAGCGACAAAACACTCGCGGTACTCGGCATCGATGCGTTCTTCGATGCCCTTTACCTATGAAATCTCCGACATCGGTCTTCCATCATCCCCTTGAAACAGGAAGTCTTCAGACGCAACTGGATCTTCGCAAAACACCCGACCAAAGTCGGAGGTCGCGGAATCGGCGGCTTATTCCGGGAATGTTCGCGGCCCCCGCTCCATGACTGCAGCGCCGTCGCAAAAAAGCCGCTCTCCTGCGAGAAGGGCACCAGACCAGCACCGCTGGTCTGTAAGATTGCGTTCCACACCGGCGAATTACGCGCTCGTGTCGTCACATTGATGCTCGACTGCGACGCAGAAGGGGAGAATGGTGCGAAGCAAGCGCTGTGGAAGCTTGGTCAGCGCTGTCGCGTTCAATTGGCGTGGTCGAGCGAGATGCATGGGGGGAGTTTCGATGACGGCAGCCGGAAACTCTCGATGACGCCAGTCTTGATATAATTCGGCACGGCCTAATCCAAGCATGAATCGCAAGCTCCTCAGGTTCATTTTATGACTCTGCACGATCACGAACGACTACGGCGAGAATTGACGAAGGCGACGGAGCCGTTGCGATACCACGCAACTCTTGTGAAAGAACTGGAACGCGGCTTGACGTCCAACCTTCTCGGATCCAGCTGGGTTGAGCGGTCGAGGACTTTGGCGCTGGAAAAGAGTTCTATCGCACAAGCGGCCGCGGCCATATCGAAGTCTATTCTGCCGGACTTTCACCGATCGGTTGCCTTGGCGAATGAGTTGAGTGGTGCGCTGAGGCAGCACAAGGAGTTCTTACGCGATGTTGAACGAATGTCGCAACCGTGGCGTGAGATGACGGCTGCAGTTGAGAGAATCCAAAAAGACCTTCGGCCGCATCTGCTTGACGCACAGTTTGCTCGCCAGCTCCAGCTTTCTACAGCGGCGTCGGATGTGCTTCGGCATACGAATTTGGATTCGTTTGTCAGCGCTTTCGGCGCGAGTTCGTTGCACGGCGACATATTGCGTAGCCTCAATGGGCTGGCTGGTTCGTACCGCGGCTGGATGGAAGAAGCGGCAGGCGATGCGGCTCAGGTTATGCGCAGGCCGCTCGCATGCTCAGTGTTCCCTGCCATCGAGGTCTTCAACGAAGTAGATGTGCTTGCCGGAGTCGAAACGAATGACGCCGGAGGCACTAACGACGAGCGAGATCGCATCCGGCAAGAGATTACGGTCGATGCGCAGTCTGCGAGAGCCTCTCTTTCAGATCGAGGGTTCGGCGATCTAATTCCGCTCCTGGAAGGCGCTCGCGATGCGGTGATTCGGCATGGCCCCGATCACGTGCGGCACGTAGCGACTTCACTACGCGAAGCCGTAACGCACGTTCTCCATCGACTTGCGCCGGACGATGGCATTTCTCAATGGTCGAAGCGAAAGGAAGATTACGCAAATGGAAAGCCGACACGGCGGGCGCGGTTGCGCTTCATCTATCGCGGCTTTGATTCAGAAGCTTTTAGCGAGTTCGTCGTGAAAGACGTGGATGCGGTCTTGACGCTGTTCGATGTATTTCAGCAGGGAACGCACGGGATTGATGTCTCGATTGCGCAGCGGCAACTTAACTGTCTGGTCACGCGCGTGGAAAGCCTCGTTCAATTCCTGATTTCGCTCGACTCAGAGGCACGATGAAGAGCAGAGTTGCTGGCCGGGGCTGAGGAAGCCAAATGACTTGGACGAATTAAAGGCGCTGCTGAGACTCAGGTAGGCGTGTCAAAACTATTGCGAGTCATGCAGCGAGACGAGTAAGTGTCCCAAGCGAATCCGCGACGCTTGAGAACGTCTGGCACGGAAACAATCGCGACAATCCTAGACCGTTGTGGTTGACCAACTGACGCAAGCTGTGCTCGGTGAGGAAGTAGTCGCAATAAGGGATAGCTGCGACGGCGTGATGAAAATCGTGCAGATCATTCCGTTTGTACTTGCGAGTTTTGTCCCAACGATGTGCGGCATGTAAGCCGGCGCTGACCCGCAGGGAGGGAAGTTCGGAAGTCAGCTTGTTGAGTCGAAATGCGTTATAGATCAGATTCGCGAACAGTCGTTCGTCGTCATTTGAACCGCGGGCGACCTCCGGGGGATGCCCATATTGATCTTCGTACAGATGGCGCATGAGACGACCTAGGTCGGGTTTATACACGTCCAGAATGCCGGCAATCTCAGAAAGAAACACCTGCTTGAAGGATTTGTGTTCGTCCAGATTCGCGGACTTGCCGTCATTCAGCGATGTGGAAATATCCGGAAAGGCGCGCGGAAAGGGCGCAGCGGTGGACGCCTTTGCACGAAGCATGTCGCTCAGGCTTATCGTCCACATGTGGTCAACGAAGGCCTTTTGCAAGGCAAGATCCACGTCGGCGGGCAGTGATTGTGAGACCGGAGTTACGAATCCAAGTACGTACGCGAGCTTGGTCCAGACGAGGTCGTGAAGGGGCAATACGGTTTTCGCGGCTTGTGACTTTTGCACGACAAAGTGGAAAAACTCCGAGCGGAACCGTTCACGTTCCTCGATCAGGGTGACGCCGGTCGACAGTTCGTCGATGAGATCGACGTTTGCCGCCAAGGTGGTTGGGTCAGTCTGCGCGAAGATCTCGAAAAAGGTCGTTGCGCTGATCGGGCATATTACGCGATTGCTGGCAACGAGCTTTTGGAGAAGATTCAATAAGCGGACAACGTCTGCATCGTTGCTTCGGCCCATGCGACCGTCGCGAAGTAGAAGCCAGAACTTCGTATCGAGATAGACTTTCTTCGCCTGTTCCATCCCACGCGCAAGGGCAATCCTCTTGCGACGGACATAGTTCTCAACGGATACGTCCGGCGTTTGTTTGTGATGAGCGATTGTCTCAGCGACATTCATGCAAGGACCTCCGTGTCGTCACTTCGCGCGTGGCGGTACCTCCGTATTATAAGGAGAGCACCATCTCGGGCGAGGTTCGCATTATCGATGCCGAAGATTTCCTGTGCTGTTTTTTGCGGCGCAAGGTTAGGAAGCACGGATCGGGCGCTGTAATTGCCGTCACGAACGGCGGTGAACCGCTCCGCGGCCGATCCCGTCGGGACGAGGTGCGGCACGCAACGCGCGGCCCCTCCCCACGCTCAGCTTTTCTGAATTGAACGGGTCGGCGATACACAACCACACCTAATCGCGCGAAGCACGCGCTGACCCCTTCCCGATTTCAGTACCAGTGTCTGTGAGAGAATCGGTTCTTGTTTAGTTCGCGTGTTGAGTCGGAAGGAGGGTCGCAGCCCCGACTGGAGACTCAACACGCGACGCGGCCGGGAACCGTCTCCACAGTCCGCCGCAGTGCGCGCCCCGTCTTGCGTGGCGGGTCGCACGCGTGTTCGGCGATGGTGACAGATGAGCTCGATGTCCCGTGCCCGCAGACGCTCGCGCAGCGGATCGCTGTCAGGAGCGCGATCATAGATCAAACGGTTGGGCACGTAGCGCGTCCAATACTAGCTTGAAGCTGATGTAACAGCCCGCTATACTTCCGGTTCCCCTATTGTGGGGGTAGCATTTCTTTCGTGGGGGCTGTCGATGAAATTTGATCGTGAACTACGCCAGCCCAGGGCAAAGGGTTTGGTTCTGTTTCAAGCATTGCTGGCCCAGGCGTTAGTAATCCTCGCACGCAACCAATGCCAGGCGCAGCCTGTACAGGTGATCATCATTCGCCATGCCGAGAAGCCAGATACCGGCAATGAACTGTCGCTTGGTGGACGAGAGCGCGCCGCAGCACTGGCGTGGTACTTCCAGGGAACGCCGGAGGTGCTGAAGTTTGGCAAGCCTAAGGCGATATTTGCGCAATCGTCCAATAATGCGACATCCTCCTTACGCCCCATCCAGACCGTGCAGCCTTTGGCCGACGCACTGCAGCTCACGATCGATCAATCGTTCGAGCGCGATGATTATGAGGCTATGGTCGCGATGATTCTTCGTAACGACGCGTACACCGGCAAGACGGTACTCATCTGTTGGGAGCACAAGGTCATTCCTAAAATCGCAGCAGCCTTAGGCGTTGAAGATGCTCCAAACAAATGGCACGGCGAGTCGTTCGATCGCACATGGCTGATCACATTCGAAGCTCAGAATGCACCCAAACTACTCGATCTCCCGCAGAAACTGATGTACGGCGATTCCAACAAATGAGCGCAATTCGGCGAACCGTCAGGCACAATCTCGTGGCTTGCCGACGGAAATTAAACGTCTCCTCAAACTTCCTAAAATACGGCGGGCAATCTTATGGCAACAACATGCAGCAATTCACTTTACGCATCAAACGCTGCGCCTTACGGCAAAGTGATTGCGAAGGTCAGGGAGCTTCATGCAACCTCTGCATCGGCGCGCGATGAAAAGATGTTTCGGACTTTGAAGGGGATTCGAATGCTAAGGGCATCGATCGCCATTGCGCTGGCGTTCGGGATGTTGTCAGTGCAGGTGTATGGCTACGGTAACCGAGGCCATCAGCTAATCGGTGCGATTGCTGACCGGAGAATAAATGAAAACGCAGCGGTCAAAGCAAAAGTCGACGCATTGCTCGGTGGTTTGACTCTGGAAACCGTTGCCGTCTATCCCGATACGATCATTAAACTGTTGGATCGTACCGCTCCCGACAACGTGTTTTCCCGTCATCCAGAACTTTCGGACAAGCCGGACTTAGTCCAAGAGATGCAGGATTTCTGGGAGGCCAACCATGATCGACCTCTCCCAGCGCCACACGAAAACAGACATCGGATGGCCCATTACACCGATGTACCGGTCGAGGGGACGCTGAAGTACCAGGATGGCGGCGTCGGCCAAACTGAATTCGATATCGTCCACGCGATTCCTCGATGCATCCGTGTGTTGCAGGGAACTCCGACTGCTGACGACGAGGGCCGTAACATTTCGAAGGCCGTTGCCGTCATTCTTCTTGCACATTATGTGGGGGACATCCATCAACCTTTGCATGTCGGCGCCGAGTACTTCGACTTTAGCGGCCAGCCGGTTGATCCTACGATGTTTCCGGGAGCACTCGCGGACACGGGTGGGAACGATATCCACTTCCATTTCAATCCCGCGCATTACTCGAGAGGAGAGAACCTTCACGCCTTCTGGGACGAAGACGCCGTGGATCTTGCCTTTCCAGATAGCGATGACGGCGCCAACGCTGACCAACTTGCAACCAATGAACCGGTGAATTGGCAACTTGGTTCCGGCGTTACCGTGGACATGTGGGCCGAGGCCTGGGCAAACGACATCCTGCCATTTGCCAACAAGGCGCACCCCGCAATGTCGTTCCAAGGCATCACGACTGGGCCGCATGGCCAACACTTCCTTCAAATCCAGCTGAATGGCAATACGTACCCGAAGTTTGCCGGGAAAACGGTGAACATGGAAATTCATAAGGCTGGTTGGCGGCTTGCGGCTTTACTCGCGGAAATTCTCAAGGATTGAAGCGGAATCAACCCGGCACCTCGCAGATGTTGGGCGGTGTGACGTCGTGAATGACTCGGTTACAGGGCTTCACTTGCGTTCGGTGCTGCGTTTTGTCTCGGGCTTCCATCCCACACGCCCTCGCGGGGAGAAGTCGAACCGTTCGAAAGCCGGTTCTCCTTCCATGCAGTTGCCTTCGACTCACGGTTGCCTCCAACGGACTCCGTAGGGGACTCGCACCCCCAGCCTTTCATTCATGCCCAACGCACCCGGCTTCGGCTACGCCTCAGCCTGCGCTCCAGCAGCACAGCGGAGTCGCTCAACCGATACCTTCATAACACCTGGTACAGAAAATCAGCGCCGGTCATTTCCGCAAAGTCTATTCGGCCAATAAACTGATCGTTAAGATGTCTGGGGCTAGAGCTTCACTAAAGAGCTTGGAGGCGGCGAAAATGGCAATAAAAAACCGAGTCTTCATTTGCTTTGCGATTGAAGACAAATGGGCTCGTGACTACCTCGTCGGTCAAGCGAAAAACGAGAAGTCACCCTTCGAGTTCGTGGATATGTCGGTCAAAGAGCCTTGGGACGAAGAGTGGAAGACCAAGTGTCGCGCGAAGATCAAGGGATGCGATGGGGTTATTGCGATCATCAGCAACAACACTCCGAATGCCTCCGGTGCGAAGTGGGAAATGAAATGTGCAATTGAAGAGAAAATCCCAATGATCGGTTTGCGGGCAAAATCAGACGACACTACGCAGCCGCCATCGGAGTTTGGCAACAAAAAGGTCATTGCGTGGACGTGGCCCGACATCGCAAAGTTCATCGATTCGCTGCCGTAACGTGGGAGGCGAGAGGTGGCGGAAGGGGAGGGCCATGTACCATGAGAAAGATCAACAATGACTGCGGCTAGGGTTTTTTCCAGCTTCGATTACGACCACGACAAGGACCTGCGAACACTTTTGGTCGGCCAGGCGGAGAATCAGACTCCCCCTTTGAGCTGGCCGATTGGTCGGTCAAAGAGCCGTTTTGCGCGGGATTGGAAGAAGAAGGTACGGGAAAACATCCGCAAGGTTGATCAGGTGATCGTCATCTGTGGGGAGCACACTAATATGGCAACAGGCGCGTCCGCCGAGTTTAAATTTGTGCGGGAGGAAAAGAAACCGTACTTTTTGTTGAGGGCAGGAGTTCGAAAACTTGCGTCAAGCCGAAGGCGGCGCTGGCCGCAGATAAGATTTATAAGTGGACGTGCGACAATCTCAAAAGACTGATTGGCGGGAGCAGATAACCTGAGATGTCGAAAGGAAAGAAAAAGCTACACCATGGCAAGTCGGCTCCTCCGACACAACTACCTGCGACCACGTTACCAGCGCGAGGCACGACAGGACAACACACCATGGCAGCAACTGCCCCGGTGCTAGAACACCGATTCAACGACGACCTGCTAATTAGCGAACACGACCAACAACTGGCGCAAACCGAGTACCGTGAGATTTACCACGTTCTCGACCACCCGACGCTGCGTGACGAATTTCTGCGATACGACGCCGTGGCAAATTCAGCTAAGCTCTGGGTGCAGAGAATCGGCCTGCTAGCGGTGCTGCTCGCAACCGCCGCCCTCCTTTCATCAGCGCTGACGCCTTTGATCTGGTTGTTGATGCCGAAAGCGCCCGAATGGGTGGGCAACGTCTTATTTTGGGCCGAAGTCGGGGGCATCGTTGGCTTGATTATCGCGGCCGGAGGACTTGTGCTTGCCGGCCGGAAAACGAAATGGCTGAAAGCCAGGATGATGGCCGAGGTGCTTAGGTTGTGGCACTTTCAGTCGCTTATCTGCCGAGGCAGGGAGATCGATGCATCCTGCAACGCCGCGAACCAAGGTGAACCGGCCGCTTACCGCGCGGCGCGCGAAGTATCTTTCAGAGCATTCATGAGGGAATGGGACGGTACACTGGATAGTCACCTCACCACATTGATCGAGAGCCCAGAATCTGGATACCAGTTGCTTCATGAGGAGCCGACCAAATACGCAACTGAAAGTCCTGCGATCCAGAAAGTATTTTCAGCTTACAAGTCTATTCGATTTCGGCATCAAGAGAATTACGCAAATTACAAACTTCAGAAGACCACCAACCATCCGCTTCAGATTCTAAAATGGCCCGCTGCCGTTTTGCAGGAGCGTACACAAGCATTGGCGTCATTTTGCCTTATCGGTTCGTTGCTATGCTCGCTGGTCATTGTAATTGGACATCTGACAGGAATCGAGTTTGCGCATCATCTAGGTTGGCCGGCCGGCATCATCACGTTGCTAATTCTAAACGTCGCCACTCGCGCCGTGCAGGATGGGCTTGCCGCTCCCGAGGAACTGCAAAGATACAATGACTACGCCGGGAAAACCAAATACTTGCTGCAGCGATTTGATGACTCCAATGATCCTGCTGAAAAAATCGAACTGATGGGTGAAATGGAGCGGGCGG
Organism: uncultured Planctomycetota bacterium; assembly: GCA_963708675.1. Classification (GTDB taxonomy): domain Bacteria; phylum Planctomycetota; class Planctomycetia; order Pirellulales; family PNKZ01; genus DATAXP01. The sequence goes on along the minus strand of CAVPTO010000003.1, from coordinate 5,561,805 downwards.
CGCTTGAAGAATTGAAAGGGTTTTTGCGGGCACATTTTGAAGCACGATTCATCGTCTGACATACCACGACGTGATAGTAACTTTAATGCCAATCCCTAGAGACGGGAGTTTCCAAGTGACGACAACTGGACAATATCCCGCCACCACTCAATCCGGTCTCTGGTCGCGCTGCTCACTATCTTCTGGTGGCACCTCAAAAAGGCCTGGAACAAACTCTTCTAGCATTTTCGACACCTCGCTAGCGACCTCTGGAAAAAGTCGCACGATACCCGCTAGTATTAAGTGAGCGGCACTTGCAAAGCGAGTAGCGGGAATAACGAGGTCGAAAAACGGATCCTTCCAGCCCCTTCCAACAAATTCCATTGCAATCCATGGTAGCGTGCTATCTCGATCAACTTGAATCTGCTTGGCAACCGAAAGCGCTCGTTCCACACGACCGAGCCTAACCAAAATCTTTCCGAGATCACGACGCGTCCGTTCTCGGAAATTCACATTAACGATTCGGGAGACCGCTTCATCGGCTGCGACGTCGTTGCGTTCAAATGTATGCACGGTTGCCCATGCTCGGGCCGCCGGATCGAACCGGACATGCTTGATTCGTGCGAGTAGTTCCTTTGCTCCCTCCGTATCACCGGCACGCGCATGTCCCAAGGCGGCTTCGGCAATGACCACGTCCCCTTTTTCAATTTGATCCTTTGTCCGGGCCATCGCAAAGTCGCGGATTTCAGCAAGTCGCGTGCGGGCTTGATCGTCCAAGCCGCACAAATGCAGAGCCTCACTTACCTCACATTGTGCTTGCGTGTTCTTCACACGATCCGGAATGTGGTTGTTGATAATGCTTCTTGCAAGCCGCAATGCTACTTCCGCATGGCTCGGCTCATTCGCAATGAGGAACTGAGCTTTAGCGACGCCGCAGAGTAATCGAACACGTTCCGAATCATCTAAGTTACTGAAGGCTCCTTCCGTTGCCCGTGCAAGCGCTTTGGCACCGAGATTGCACGATCGCAGTGAATACGTTCGCTCGGCAATGTTTAATATTGACCACCATTGATGATGGTCGCGAAGTCTATCCGTTCGCCGCAGGGCAGCGTGCATCGTTCGAGTCGTAGCCACTGCGTCATTCTGACTATCGAACGCTACCGCCAATTCGCTCATCAGCCGCGTGACCTGAATTGAATTCCTGATGCTCGCGCTACGCGTGGCGCCTGACTGTATCGCCTCAGCAAATGCTTTCGCGGCCTCGTCCCATTCCTTCCGTTTCAAGTGATACTTTCCAATCTCCGTAAAGCCCCAGCCTCGATGCTGCTGCCGGTTTGCGTCCATCAGTTCACGTGCTCCAACGGCGTCGTGTGCATCCAATCGACGCTTCACGAAATCCCCCAAGGCCTTTCCCCTAAACTGAGGGTTTGGAATCGTGCGCATCCACCGCACTGCGATTGTCCTCTCTCCAAGTGCATCCCAGCCATCGGCAATGTTCCGGCGGACATTGTTCACCAGTTCTTCTTTCAGACGTTGGCAGGTTAGTTGTGTCACATTTCCCAAGACCTCTACGACAATGTCACGGAGCTGAGGGCATCCCCGAAATGCCCTCCACACCTGTATGCTTATTGTTTGTAAGGTCCCAGCCTTGATCTGATCCGACCCCTCGAGCATTTCTACTAAGCGCAAGGCTCGTTCGAACGAGCTCTTGGCCATGTCGAATTCGCCAGCTTGCGCACATAGCGCGCCAATTATCGCGAACGTTTCCGCTTTGTGCGGCAATGTGTTCGGTAGATCGTCTGCATCGTACTGGGCCCACGCAAGAGCATCTCTACCCTTCTCGTCACCCTGTGTTAGAAGCACAGCTCCGATGGATGCATCGACGACAACCCGGGCTTTTCTCATTGCGGCAAACGCAACTTCGGTCGTTCTTGGAATGGAATCGATTTCGGAAAGGCAAGCTTGAAGATCGACGAGTCGTTCGCTTTCGGCCAGGGTAACCGCGATTTCAAGTAGGTATTCGGGGCGATCGTGTTCATGTTCCGGCTGTCTCGTTGCCTCAAGGATCGCCGTAGTGTGGCCTTTCTTGGCCATGCTTCGCCACAACGTAAGCCATCCCGTGCGTCGTTCATCATTCCTGACACCATACCATTTGCGCGTAAGCTCTATCGCTTGGCACGGCTCACACACTTCACCAAGCAGACGGGGCAATTCTAATGAATCAAGGAGCGCCAGTGCGGTTGTTAGTCCCAGCGCAGTATCGATGTTGATGAGTGCGGGAAGAATCGCACCGAGTATTTGTCCCCAGTATCCGACATGAACATATTGCTGAACGGCGTTCGCTACTTGCGAGAGAATGCCCTTCGCCTCGTCACCTCTGCCGGCGACCGCACATCGCCACGCTACCAATAATTGCCACATGACCGCCGTGGAAGGATCAGTCAACTCAGCCAGCTTGATTTGTTGCCAAGCTAAGCCGCGATTGGACAATGCAAAGTCTAAAGGATTTATCTCGAACGGATTCGGCATCCAGTCCGCATGAACAAATACTAAGCGACAAAGTGATTCAATGTCCTGGCTAGCGATGGCCCCATTCATCGCGTCTTCTATGGTCTTAAGTGGCAGCAGCGGCTCATAGGGAAATGCCTCCCCTTGGCATCTTAAAAAGTCCCGATCTGATGCCGTTATGAACCAAGCTGAATTGTCACCAGCCTCACGCAAGTGGCCAACAAGGGATCGCAGAGCGTAGGGTCGCCGATGGGTCTTCCAATTCCTTGAATAATCGAACAGGCGAGTAATGGCCTCTGGCCAAGGATCGATTCGAGCGAATGCCGTCCTGAAGGCTTCATTGCGAAATGCGTACCAGTCAGCCCGTTGGGAAACCCAACGGGAAAGCTCTCGCGGCATGTTGGATAATTCCCAAATCGTCAAACCAAGGATTGCATCAATATCCTGAAGCTGAAGTTCTGCCTTGGCGGCAACTAGGAGGCCAAACAACTCCCGCCATCGTTTGTCTTGCCCAACGGGCGATTCGACGAGCTTCCGGAATTGCAATCTCACATACGTGGAGAATCCTTCCGGTGTTTGCTCAATGAGTGTCTTGATATCCACACGACTCGCAGCCAATTCCATAAGGTCGTCGAAAAGGAACGACAGGTGCAAAGGCACGCCCTTAGTCTTGCGCAACAACTCCGCCACTACCGTCTCGTCGTCCGCATTGTGAGCAATCGTACCGCCCAGATCCCTCATCCAATCGACTAAAGCCAATTCATCGACAGGTCCGACTTCTAAGCGTTGGTCGCATTGATTTATCCAACCCACCAGATAGGCAGGCGGCACCTCGTTCTGGTCGAGGCGAACCGAAACAACAATATGCACCCCTTCGGGAAGTAGGTTCGGAAAGAACGGGCACTCCCAGCGATCTGCCGACGCTGCCTCATCAATCCCATCGACTACAATTAGCACAGGGCACTCTTTACCCAGTCCTAAAACCCGACCGGTTTCAAATAGGGCGAACAGCGTGTCACGCGCCTCCCCCTCACTTGCGGGCACAGTAGAAAGGCGCTGATTCCAAAGCTTGCCTAGTGTCGCAAGCGTGGCTCGATAAAACTCATAGACCGAGCGGGTAAGGTCGTTCCTAAATGAAAAAATGTGTCGGATCACCGGATAATGTGGTGGCAGTGTTTTCAACCAATGCGCGAACAGCGCACTTTTGCCATGTCCTGCATCACCCGTAACGAGAAGAAATCCATTAGCGACACTTAACAACTGTGCTAACTGATCAAGCTCCTTGTCGCGGCCCACTAATAAATGATCGCCCAGTTCGGTCTCGAGAGCATTAAGCTGACTGGCCAGTTCCGCTGGCACTTGAAAAGCCGAGGTCTTCGAGACCGAGGCGCTCCGTAACGTGCCCGACGAATTCAGGTGATTACGCAATTCGCTAACAGAGATCGCTGCCTGACGCTCAAAATCAAGAATGTCGTCGAATTCATGGCAGACACGATCAACGGTAGAATCGGCGCCCGACTTCCTGGCTTTGTTCCGGAACGCTTCCAATTGTCGGCGCTTATCTGGATCGGATTCAAAACTGCTTTCAGGTATCTTGTGGTCAGAGCCCATCAAGAACACCAGCATTGGGAGTTGCAGCCGACAAGCTTCGTCAAACTCAAGTTCGGTAAGGGATAAACCATTTGGATTGCGGTTGCACTTGAAGGTCTGGCCGTATCTGCGACCGATAATTAGGACATACGCGGCTACCTTGCCAACCATGTTGACCGAAGAGGCGATAAGATCTTCAGTTAGGGACTCGCTATTATTGTCCATCCCATAAGCGTGCAATTGGCGCCCATCAATCACCATCCGCATAACGTCGCGATGTTCCTTGAGATCCGTACCCGTGCTGGAGACCATGACCCGCGGTGATGAAGCGTGATCAGTTTGCATAGTAACTTAAGCGGAAACACGGGACATTGGCTTCCCAGTGAACGACCGGACGGCTCGATTCGCCGGCTTACCGCGAGTTTAGCCTTGACCCTGCTCCCCGCGGACGGCTCGACTCCTATTAGAGTGGCGCGATTGGGCGTATTCAAGCAACTGCGTTGAGACGCATTCACCTGCCGGTCCTCGCCGTGCTGAAATCATTTGTCGGGCATCGAGAACCAGCACGGGCGCGATCTTTGATCCGACGTCGAACTGTTTGCGATCGGCCAGATGGCGTCCGCCTCGACCAGTTGTCGTGTGGCGATTGCCACCTGCCGGCTCTGCTCGCGATGAGTTGGTACTGTTGCGCCTGGGATCTTGATGATCAGGCACGTCGATACGTTTCTTGGTGGCGCAGCGGCGAGTACTCCGCTATTCGCCGTGCGTGGGGCGCCGGAGCACGTGCGTAGTGACAACGGCCCGGAGTTCATTGCCAAAGAGTTGCAGCGTTGGTTGGATCGTGCGGCCGTTCGCACGCTCTACATTCAGAAAGCGAGTCCCTGGGAGAACGGCTACGTGGAGAGCTTTAACGGCAAGCTGCGGGATGAACTCTTGAACCGAGAGCTGTTCCTGAGCGTGCCCGAAGCGCGCTTCGTGTTGGATGAATGGCGGCTGGAGTACAATCATCGCCGGCCACACGGCGGCTTGAACTGGCAGACGCCTGCGGCGTACGCCGTACAGTTCGTTGATCGACAGGCCGGGGTGTTCCCGGCCGCGTCGCGTGTTGAGTCTCCAGCGCGTCGATGCCGGCCGTCGTATTGTCGCAGGTGAACGCCTTCTTCTCGGGCCAGAGGTGGACATCGAACTTGTCCTTGGCCACGTCGATACCCACGAACACTTCGGGCGAGGCGCTGCTGTGCATGGCGAAGTCCCTTTCTTGCGAATGCCACCTCGCCCTGAGCTTGGTCGAGGGACGGGTCGAGTGGCTGTTCGGTCTCGTGCCACGCACAACAGCGGCGCGAGCGCGGCGATCCGGCCGCAGCACGGCGTCGGTTGCGACGAGTTGACAACGACCTACCGCACCCGCCCCGGATGTGTCGGCGGCTGCGTTGCCGCCCAACTCGCTACGCTCGTTGTGCGGCAACGCAGCCGTTAACATGACGCCATCTCCCTGCAAATCCAACATACAAGTTGACCCGCAGGTTCTCGGCGCTTTTGGCTCGTTCACTTCAGTCACGTTACAATGACCTTCGACCCGTTGACGTTCAGCGGGCAACTGAGTTTTTTCGTTAGGCCTAATTGTCGACACCATTATTTGCATGAATTTCCTATTCGGTTACGGTTCGCTTCTGTCATCCGAAAGCGCTTCCAAGACGCTTGGACGCCAGCTAAATGCCGCCGACATACATCTCTCTCATATCGTTGGCTACCGACGAACCTGGACCGCCCCCGCAAACATACAGCTTGTTGAAAAGGACGTGATCGAATCACGCATCGCCCTTTTCCTGGATTTATCGATTTCGCCAGCAACCAAATGCAACGGCGTGTTGCTAAACGTTAGCGACGACGAACTGGCTCGCCTTGATATCCGAGAACGTCAATACGAGCGAATTACTGTTATGGCGCAGCTTGCTGCCTCATACGTGCCCGCTTATACGTACGTCGTCTCCGTCCCACAAAAGGCCAGAGACGGTGTTGTATTGGAAAGCTATTTTCAACTGGTTAACGCTGCTCTCGCTAGTTTTTCGCAGGAGTTTCGCGACGACTTTTGGGAATCGACGGACATACCTCGCCAGCCGCTTCAAATCGGCAGTTATATTTTTGCCAACTTACAACAAAACGCAGCTGCAGGCCGCACTTGAAAGAGATTGGTCTCAACATATTAGCGTGGATACTCTGTCTCATCATTGGCGCGGTGGTTTCGCGCCTATGGACATTTTATAGGCAGCGGTATGGCAAGGAATACAACAAGTTTACCTATTACCGGGTAAGTCGGCTTCGATTTCTTGATCGAGGGGAGGCGCCATATTATTTTCGACATCATCACACGATTGAGAACATCGTCGAACCTGTTTACGACGAGACTTGGTGTCTCAACGGTGTTCAATGTAACCACAAAGAAGAACTGGAGCCCGTGCGACTCACGTCGTCTGGAATTGTTGACGCGATACAAATCATGCCCGTCTTAAATCGTGATGCGGACAATCACCCACATACTCGCGATAGTGCAAAGGTATTCACCTTTTCGCATGCCCATCCGAGCAATCAGTTGGTGGCGATCGGCACTATGATAAATGGGCTCCAGACCGCCGATCAATGGTGGTATGGCACAACCGCTCAATATGACGGCCAGACGCTGTTACTTATTGTTGACTTCACATCACTTCCGTACGAATTGTGCCCCATCGTCGATGTAACGTCGAAGCTTGAGCGGAACCGACTTCCCGTCCCAAAACAGACTGTTGAACATCAATGGTTTGAGGATCATGTTGGGCAGGGCAATCGCATCTTATTTCCCTTGAAAGCCGCTGAGGATGCGTTCGAGGGCGTCATTGTTCCAGCCTGCTTGGAGTCGTTTGCCGCGGATACTACTTTTTAGGGAAGTGTCCTGTTGCAAGATCGACAAGGCGAGGCGACGGAAGACGCCGGCGATTTCCGGAGCGTTGCCTTGGCGAATTCGCGACTGGTCCTCTGAAAAAGTTACATCGAGGACCCAATGCAACGAGTTCTCGATGCTCCAGTGTCCCCGCACGAGTTTCGCCAGGCGCTGCACCTTGGGCGGCAGACTGCTGATGAAGAACGTCGTCTCTTCGCGGGTGCGTCCTTGTTCTTCACAATAACGGTAGAGCATGCCCACGCTTTGCACGTCGGCCCACTCGCCTCGGCTGCGTAGGGTCTGCGGTGCGGGGGCCACGAAGCAGTCGCGACGTTCGCTGCGGCCACGGTTGCGCTCGGTCTTGGTATGGCGGCGCAGTTCTGGCGCCTGGTAGTCGTGCTCGCCGTAGGCAATGAACAAGTCGCTGAGTTCGTTCCACAACCCGGGCTGATTGCGTTTGACGGTGAGCACGTAGTCGGCGCCGCGGGCACGAATGGCCTGGGCGGTGTCTTTCTGGCAGTGCATGGCGTCGAGCGTCACCACCGCGCCGCTGAGTTCCAGCAGTTCCAACAGCTTGGGGACGGCCGTGATCTCGTTGCTCTTGTCGTCCACGGCAACTTGCCCCAGGGAGATGCGCAGATCGCAAGCCCAGGCGCTGACCAGGTGCAACGCCGCACGGCCGCTGCCGGCGTCGAAGCTCCGTCGCAACGTCTTGCCGTCGATGGCAATTCCCTCTCCGGCCAAGGCCAAATGCAACGATCGCAGCCAATCCATCAGACAAGCCAAGAAGGCCGGCGTGTCGAGGCGGGCGAAGACGCGGCCCAACGTGTCGTGCGAAGGAATGCCGGCTGGTAACTCCAGGAACCGCGCGAACCACGCACGCTTGGCCTTGCCGAATCGTTCGACGTCGGCCCAGCCGTCCGCGCCCGCGATCGTCGCGCACAGCGCGATGACGATCATGTCCAGCAGGCAATGCTTGCGTGTCCGCTCGACACGCGGATCGGTAAGCGTTTCAAAGTGTGTAAGAATTGCAGCGATGCCCGACGAAGCCATGACGCACCCTCCATGAAAGACCGTGTTCGGCGAGCACTCCTTCCAGCCCGCTTGCCCAACGCCAGTTCATGGCAATACTTGGACCAACCGTTAGATGCGATTGCCCTGTCATGTTGGGTCGGATCTGTACTACCTAAAGTTCAAGAACGCCAAAAAGGGAGACGTAATAAAATTTACGTTTTCGGTAAATAAGGATTTGATTCCTTTAGTTAAGAGTAGAGGGGTAAACCCGCGCCCCGAAAGGGCCTAACCAATCAAAGTGAGCATTCTATGCGGCCATTTTGAGGAACTCCTTCACACGTCGACGGACTTTCGGCTGTCGAATTCGGTTGGCGAACACGTCGGCTTGGTCTTCACGAACATGACGTCGTAGCTGATCGAGGCGTTGTCGTAGCGGCGGGATGGGAATCGTCTTAGTGACGGTGGCTTTTGCACCAACGGCCTTCAAGGCGTGGTGGGTCAGCGCGAGGTAAGCCAGGCAGACTACGTGCAAGTGACGACGGATTCCGTTCCGGTGTTGCAACTGGTAAGCGCCAAAGCCCAGCATCCGTAGGTCTTTGAACAGCACTTCGATATTCCAGCGTCGTTCATAAATGGCGAGCACCTCGCGCGGCTTGCTTGACAGATCATTCGTGGCCACGGTCATCGCAGGCGCCAATGTGCCTGACCAAAAGCTGGTGAACCAGACGCTGGACGCTATCCCGATCAAGCGTCCCGACTCGACTTCTCACTCGCCACAACATCTTTATCTCGAGAAAGGCTACACCGGCGAGCCGGTCGATTGCCAGGTTCGTCAGCGAGGCTACGTGCCTCACGTCCCTCGCAAGGCCAACGAGCCTCCAATCCCTCGTGCATGAAACATCGGCCTGCCGCCGAGGTTTACACTGCGACTTGCGCAACCATTTGTGCTCGGGGACGTGAGAGCGACGCGACGGCGGATACCTAAAAAAAATCGCCGATCGTCGCCCTGTCGGGCGATATCGGTACTTTCACATACCCCTGACCGGCTTCGAACGCGCGTGACTGACGATACTCTTGGTAGCGTTCGCCGAACAGGAACGCGACAAATAAGGCGCACGTCTCGACGATGAATAGTAGCCGCCTAACCTTCATCGACAACCTTGGTTCAAGCCTGAATGCAAAAACCTACGGATGTTTATGGGTATCCTCACTTCGCATCTGAAGCCACGACGAGTTCGTCTCCTCTAGGATCTGTTGGTACTGACGAAACAGTGGATCAATCTTATCGTCCGGCAACAGAAGATCACCGCCGGCCAACATGTATTCGAGCTCTGCCTTGACTGACTGCAACTGCGCCCTCGCTCTCGTGTATTTCACCCACAGACCTTTGTGATCAAAAAAGGCTTCCCAGGTGGCAAAGACGGTGACAAAGGCACTTAGCAACAATGCAGTAGTCCTGAACGTAAAGCTAATCCGCTCGTCCGTTACATGAATACCTAGAAAGACTGTTGTCAGAGCACTAAAAACCGTGCTTGTAATTTTTAGTAAAAACGACCGAGATCGATTCTCTTTGCGTCTTGTTTGAAACGATTCGATACGATCTTCGAGTGTTCTAAGCAAGAAGCCAGCCCTCCCAACGGGCTTCGGCTTCTTTTTGCCGTCGGGTTGGTTCGCTTCCGAACGTTCTTCGGTTAGGTCGCATCCAATATCTTTTGCTTCCACCTTCCCTCCAGGCCTGTGTAGCGGACAAACGAATGGAAACGACTGCATCGATTAAGGCTTTGCGATTCTCGACTGAACTTAATGCCGCGCATTAGTCCAAGCTATATCCACTCCTACACGTTGAACTGCGCGACGTAGTCAGAGTTCCCGGATTTGCAACGTGGCTAGCCTGCATTTCTGCTCGTTATGCCGGCATCCGCGCCGCGGTCCGGCAGACCGAGAGCATTCCAAAGATCGCTAGATACCTTCTTGTCTTGACAAAATATCGCTTCAAAGGCTTTGAGCGAAACTGATGTTCCGGAACGCTGTAGTTCCGGCCTACCATGCGCACGTTGTGAGACTGCAGCGCCAATCTCACCAATTGCCATCTAAAGTCAGTATGGTAAGTAGGCGAGATGAACTCTGGGCTGAGCGATAGCGACGTACGATCGCTCGAATGAGACAACTACTACTATAATAACTGGCCGGTCTGCAAATTGATGGACGTCACATGCACTGGAGCGCGGTGGCTTTCATCCTGCATCGTGAACAATATGTCCAACTGCTTTGTCGAGACGGTCACGGTGAGATAGCCGTATGCCTTCAGACCTCCCTTGTACGAGACGCCGTCGACTTGCGCTCCGATCGCGGTAGAGACGTCTTGGATACCGATACCGCCGGTCCCGGCAATCACGTACGGAATCGGTACGGTCCTGACCGTTGACAGACTTCGCGCGGTGATACAACTGGTAGTTGTGCGAGTGTCCCGACAAAAATGCATCGGGCCATGCACCGGCTAGCTGACACGCATTATCGATTTGAGCTAACATCGTCGCATTGCCCGGGTGTCCTTTGCCGCCAGTCTGCAAACCTCGGTTGTACGGCGGATGGTGTGTGGCCAACACCAGGGCTTTTCGTGGCATGCGTGGCTTTCGGGCGGCGACGATCTGTTTCAACGTCGCCACAAGCCAGTCATTTTGAAGGCTCGGCGCTCTTCCGTCGCTCGTTAAAGTGCCGATGTTCTCGTCAGCATTTGAGAACAATCCAATCAAATCGAGAAATGGCGCCTTTAACCACCAATATGCGCCGGGTTGATTTGGCATGATGCGGTGAAGCGCGACCGCGTTTGGAGGTTGTGCACCGTTCGATTGGCAAAAGTTGTTAAGGTAAGAGGCGAGCTTGTCGACATCGCCGTCGTGATTGCCGGGAATGGCTAAAATAGAGTTCGGATAATCGGCATAAGGCCGATAAAACTTCTCCAGATAGTGTGCATCTTTATCGGGTCCATAGATGATGTCACCCAAATGACAAAGGAACGCAGGCGATGCAGCATGGTGTGACCTATCGACGTCGTGCGCCATGGCTTCGGCCACGTCTTGTTGTTCGGTATTGGCGCCGCGACCTGTGTCGCCCACCGCATGAAATGAAATCGAGCCGTAGTCTTGAATGTCTCGGACGGCCTGAGCCGTGATAATGTCGCCTAGGTCGATCGAACCGTCGCCACGGGTGGGCGGGATCGTGATCCAACGTGGCGTTTCTTCGGCGCGATCATTCGGAGACGCAACGGCAAATCGGCTGGGCTTAAAGTGTTGGTTCGAAGTCGGTGGGCGCTTCTTTGCCATGATTGCACCTCAGATGGACTTAGAGTGAATACCATCGGCCGCCGTGGCCGACGATGAGATCCGGAAACCGTTTGGCACTTTGCGTCAGAGTGTCAGCCCTCGTTCGCTTAGCGCGGCGGGCGGCGATCACTGGTCCTATTCGTCGGAATCTCCATACATCAGTTTCTGCGGAAGATCGACCAACTTCGGTGTGTCGCCCGATTCGAAGGTAATGATCCATGTGCGATCAAACGAATCGCTGGGCCATTCGTGTGGACCATCAGGCACGCCCAATGCGGCGGCGATGTCGGGAATCACTTTATGTTCCCAACAAACGAGCACGCTCTGTCCTTGGTACGCGTTGTTATCCAGAATCTCGTGCACCATCGCCGCATAATCATCGCGAACGAACGATTGATTGACAGTGAGCTTTAGCGCGTCGGCCAAAGGCTGGACGGTTTGCAGGGGACGCACTGAGGAGGACTCATGCTTGGGCGATTGAGCATAGATTGCCTCAGGGGCGCCGAACTTCATCACGTCGGGCGCGCCGGTGAAATACAATGCCAGCGCCGCCGCACGTTCGTGTCCACTGAGAGACAACTCGTTGCCGTCTGACGGCTTTTCGGCATGACGGATGACGATGACCTGTGCGGGTTGCCCCTGTGTTTGGCTGACCGCTAGGATCAGGACGGCGTGACCCAGTAACAGGCGCAATGGGTTTGAGCGATTCCTCACGAGCCAGCGCACTACGGCATGGGACGACACGTATTTCGCCCTCTTGTTTCGCAGTTGGAAATATCCAGAATGGGGTGTGGGAAGTATATCAAGCGGCCAAGTGGCTTCAAGTAGCCCCGGAATATTAGTCGTGGGCGTCACACGGCGTTTGTATAACAACGGCTCTTCCGAAGCGGATGCAACGGGCCGGCAACTGTCCCGTTGAACACAAGCACGCTCGTGCGTGCAATATGTAGCGCCGTGACATGGCGTGTGTGTTTGTTTCATGGAGGTGCGTCCATTGGCGACAGGTCCATCTTCATTCACTCCGGTAGTACCGGCCGAGACCGACCTGCAGTTGAGCGATGAAATCGCGCTCTGCCTGTCGGGCGGCGGCTATCGTGCGATGTTGTTTCACTTGGGCGCCCTTTTTCGCTTGAACGAGGCAGGCCTACTTTTGAAGTTGACACGTGTCTCGAGCGTCTCCGGCGGATCGATCACAGCGGCGGTGCTCGCACTTAAGTGGAGCGCTCTGCAGTTCGACGGCAACGGTGTCGCGCGAGATCTCGATGTTTGCATAGACCTCGTGCGCGGTCTGGCGCGGACGACTGTCGATGCCGGTGCCATCGTGCGCGGATTGTTGTTGCCAGGTTCGATTAGTGATCGTGTGGCAGCGGCTTACGATGAACATTTGTTTCACGGAGCAACGTTGCAAGACTTGCCCGTTCCCGGTCAGGGCACGCCGCAGTTCGTAATCAACGCGACGAACGTCCAGACAGGCGATCTCTGGCGGTTCGAGCGCGCCTACATGGGCGACTACCAAGTCGGGCTTGTCGAGGCCCCGACTATTTCGTTGGCAACGGTGGTAGCCGCTTCGTCGGCTTTCCCACCAGTGCTTTCCCCGACAACGTTGCGATTGAATCAGCCCGTTCAGGTCGCTCCGGGCGCCATTCTCCACCGTCCTCCGTTCACGACGGACGTAGTTCTTAGCGACGGTGGAGTTTACGACAATTTGGGCTTGGAAAACCCCTGGAAGCGCTCTCGCACCATTTTGGTCAGTGATGGTGGCCAGAAAATGACGCCCGAGGAAACCCCGGCGCACAACTGGCCCGAGCATGCGATTCGCGTCATGGATATCATCGACAATCAGGTGCGCAGCTTGCGCAAACGCCTCTTGATTGCGGCCTATAACCGAGGTGAACGCACGGGCGCCTATTGGGGCATCAGAACTGTGTTCGCCAAGTATCCGGTAGCGCAATCAGGAACGCACGACCCGCTCGCTCGCTCCGCTCGCGACCCTACATCGTTGGCTTCGATTCCTACTAGACTGCAAGCGCTCGATCAAACCGTCCAGGAACACCTGATCAATTGGGGTTACGCCGTTTGCGATGCAGCTCTGCAGTCGCATTGGCAAGGAAGCGTTGCACAGCGGTACGGTGCGATCGCTCCCGCGGCCGGATTTCCGTATCCGAGCGGTTATTAAGTTTTCGTCGCATCGACACCACAAACGAATCAAATGTAAAAGTGTCGAGAGGATTTGTAGGAGAGCCCTATTGACACCCCGCTTTGGGAGGAGTGTACTCACCGTATTCGCCGTTTTCGGGCGGTTCGCCAGTCCGTGATCTGAGGAATCCAAGGTGCGCATTACTTCGACAAGAGTGAATGGCATTTGGGTCAAAGGTTATGCCGGACGTACGGGTATTCTACTGGCCTTTAATGCCACCGACTCATCGCGACAAAAGCTGTTAGGGTTTGCTCTGGAACGTGAGGACTTCGACAAAGATGGCAAATCAACGGGGCGTTTTTGGCTGAGCGGGATGTTGAATTTTCCAGGGTTGCCTCATGAGCCAGGGCAACTTGTTCCGTCAAATGCTGCGCCGATCCAGAAGTTTCGCTGGTCGGATTACACCGTCTCCGTCGGGACTCGATACCGTTACACCGTGCATCCCGTTTACGGCGAACCTGGAGCTCTCGACGTTAGGAACGGGCCGAGCGTCACACTGCAAACGCTCGATCCCGATGACAAACAATTCGTGATTTTCAATCGAGCGGTAGGCGCCAGCCAAGCTTTTGCGCGAAAGTTCCCTCAGACTGCCGTCAAGATGTATGTGGCAAAACATCAAGGCAAGAAGTCGCTCAAAGACTTTCCGCTTCCGCCCGAAGCCTACGAATGGTTGAGCCGCGGGCTTCTCGAGCAGGTCACCGGCTTCATCGAATCGGCGAAGGCGACTCAAGCTCTCGACATCGCGATCTACGAATTTCGGCTTCCCGTCATTTGCGGGACGGTGGCAGCTGCAATCGAAAAAGGCGTGACGGTCCGCCTTCTCATTCACGCTAAGAGCGGGTCTGACGAAACGACGAACAAGAACCTCAAGGCTATCGCTGCCGCGCACATCTCCAAGCTAAAGGGCGATGGGGTGCTCATCCGCCGCAAACCCATGAACCTGATGCACGATAAGTTCGCGGTGCTCAGCGACCTTGATCATGACGAGCGGAAGCCGCAGGCTGTGCTCTGCGGGTCGACGAACTGGACGAAGAATGGAATTTACCATCAGGCGAACGTCGTGCATGTCGTTCGCCAGCCTAAAGTCGCCCAGATGTACTCGCTTCAATTCGAACGCATGGTCGAGACGGCGCAAAAAGCGTCGGAGACAAAAAAACTCGTGACCAGCGAAAACCCCATCGACAGCAGCGTATCACCGTTTGCGGGCTTCTCGCCGCGCAGCGATAAATCAGATCTGCAAGCGTTCACGAAAGACGTTGCTGCCGCTAAGCGCGACGTTCTATTTGTCACTGCATTCAAACAAATCGATCCCGCACTTCTGAAAGCGGTGTTGGGACGACCGCACGATCCCATCTTACGAATAGGCCTGCAGAACTCTGCCACAACGATCACAGGCTTTCATCGCGACCGCTCCGCTCGATTCGTGACACCCGCGATGCTCAACACCGGCCTCGACGGATGGCTCAAAGAAAACAAGCCTGCGGGACATCAAGGCACAATCTTCGTCCATGCCAAAATCATCGTGGTCGATTTTACGGGCGATCAACGGCTCTGTAGAAAACCTACGAGAAGTGTAAAGAATCATTACGTTATGTGTGAGGGTCAATAACCTGAGATCGCGGCATTGGCTCTGATAAGTATGTCCGCGAACGTAAGCGCCTTGACGTCGTTTGATCATGGAGATGACGGTTTCAACTTGCGCGATGGCGATACGCGGGGCGGTCGAAGCGTACTTGCATTAAACGTCGATACCTGCCGCTGGCGGGCTTATCGGTCGGTCGGCCGTGCTTGGCCGGGATGACGGTCCGCGTGCCGCACGTTTCACGTGCAAAACGATGGTTCGGCTCGGAGTCGTACCCGGCGTCGGCCAGCATCTGCAGGAGCCGCACGCGGCGGTGGGCATCGGCCAGCAAGGGGCGAAACTCATCGACATCGGGTCGCGGCCCACGTCCGACGCGCATCGCCAAGATGAAGTGATCGCTCGTGTCGCAGATCACGCCGAGCTTGGGGAAGTGATGATAAACGACCTTTTTCCAGGGCTCGGAGACACGCGTGCGACGGCGGACGAAGTAGCCGCTGGCGGCGGTGCACTCCAAGCCCGTCGAGTCGATGGCGGCCCGCCGCACGCGCTTGCGGTGTCCCCGTCGCCGCCGGACGGTGGCATCCAGCAGCCGACGTACCCGGCCTTGAGTCAGCAACCGCTGGCTCGCCTTCTGCACCGTCGTGAAGTGCGGAACCTTCTTGAGTTCCAACACGCCAGCCAGCGAGGGCGTGTCGCGCAGCAGATGCACCACGCCGCGATAGTCGGTTTTGAGAAAGTTCTTCAAAACCAAGCAGGCGAAGAGTTGGTGCTGAGTGAACGTCTTGGGACTATAACGATGGCTGTAAGCAGGCAACGACCGCCGCGCGACCGCCAGCGCCGTCAAAATCACCGCCTTCGGACTCTTGCTCGTCGCGCTCATCCCTCCTTGCTACGCACGAAAGAAAGCTAGCAGCCTAAAGTCAATGACATGTTTTCTACAGAGCCGGCGATCAACCCTTAATCATCAGCGGCTCAGCGCCTCATCGCATTATCAGAATCGCACTACCGATTGGTCTTCGTTTCTTCCAACGAAATAGTTTCGAATGGCATCATGCAATCCAGGTTTGTCTGTCGCCCATTTCCAGCACCCACTTTGATCTATCGCAATATCGACGTCGGGATCGAATCCATCTTCGCGTAAGCATTGTTTGCGATCTAAATACCTTCGACATATGTGATCGCCATGCCATAGGTGCATAACTGAGCTCTTGATATATCCAACCTTGCCACACACCTGCTCGTCAATTTCCCTCCACCATCGAACAATATCCCGTCGCATATTGTCATTGAATATCTGCAAATAGCCTTGGTCAAATTGCCTGAACAGGCCTCGCGCGATGACTGCATCGCCTCCGCCAGTAATGAGTCGATCGTATAATCCACATTTCTCTAGCACCTCACGGCGTGCTGCCCAAGCAAATCCTGGATGCAGTTTAGGAAACGCCCGAATTCCGCGCGATTGTGTTCCATATGCAATGCCCAGCCGCGTCTGCAAGGGCTGCCTATCCTGATCGAGCCATACTGCACGATCGAATAACTGGACGACCGACCACTGACCGAGAGCTTCCACGGCCAACTGGGGCCAACAGTGCCTTCGAAAAAGTAGATCGGCGTCCACCCACGCCACCTTATCGATGTCAGCCGGAAGCCGGGATATTAGTAAGTTTAACAGACGTTCCTTTTGCCAAAGAACGGAATCGGTACGCAATTGAAGTGTTCTTGGCGTCGGCTCTAAAAAGAAGTCCTGGCCTTCGAACGCCAGCTCGGCAATGTAAAGATCAACAGATGAGGACTCGATGCCATCGATGAATTCAAGAAGATTCTGCCGTGGTGCAGCGAAGCCGCAGGGATTGAAGTGGCATGCAACTACAGCCAAACCAGGTGTGCGACTGGATGATTGCCCCCTCTTCGCAAGATCGCCTCGCTGCTGCGTACGGTCATCGCGGACACTCTCGTCCCGTGTGACCGGGAGCTCGTAATACGCTTGCTTGGTGTTGCGACACACTCCACGAATCAAGCCGTGCAATCCCAGAGTATGCTGCCCTTCTGAAATCCCAGCTGCATCCGCAGCGACTGCGGCAAAGCACTTTCGCGACATGACATAGCCGAAGGGCAGTCCCCGCGGTTGCAACGACGGACGCTCGTGACTCGCGACCGTCCCCGAGCTCGAGGATGCGTCCGATGTCAAAGCAATAACGCCACGCGGCTGAAGCGTGCTAAACGAAAACTCCAAGAAGCGGCGAAAGCCGCACCCGACATTTGGCAACCTTCTCAGCAATAGATAGGCGTCTCGGTCTGGCAAGTGCTCTCGCAAGCGACCTATCACCTCGCGCCATTGCGGCATGAACTCGCAGCCAGCGGCCTCGTTGGGCAAACGAGTCGAATCGAATATATCTGCAGCATCCCATCCTGCAAACGCTAATCGCGACCGTGCCCTTAGCCGTTCATCGTCGTCAACACTCCGAATGACTGCGACGCCCCATAAAGTATCAACATTCATCGTAATGGGCAAACCGTTGAAAGAACGCTGCACGTTATCTGCTAACGAGAATCTGCGAAACCATCTTGAACAGCCGCATTAAGACGCTTCGGGCTCTCAGGTGTTCTTCGATACGCTCGGCTCCCCAATTGCCGCAAGCCGATCAAGCCGGAGTTCGAAAGAGTCGTACAACGTCTCAGCGGGAAACCACTTGTGCTCACCGTTCGGGACGTGGGTTGACAAATTCCCTCCGTGCACGACTTGCAACCAAGCAGGTAAGTCTGCGATCTGCCTAATTGGCGCTGCTGAAGCCGCGCGGGGATGCGGTACGCAATAGCACGACTGAAAGCATTCGCTTTGTTCGATAAGGCTAAGAAACGGATTGCTCGGATATGTACGGATGCATATCTGACCGCGTCGCCAAATCCATCCGAGCTGAAAATTTAAAAACTCACGACGAGTGAAATCTGCCAAACTCTGAACACGCGCGATATGGTCGCGGGCAAGTGCGTCGTCCGAGTCCAATCGGGTAGAAATGATCCATTCCGGCATTTTACGCCATCGGTCTCGCAGCGCTCGCCGCAACGAATCTGGATCGAACGACGCAAGGAAAACCGGCACCGTGTTCACTTTCTTGGCGTACTTGGCGATTCGTGAATACCATCGCGCCGGTGTATTCACATGAAAAACAGGCATCCAAGAGAAATTGCGGATCGTCTGCCCCTGCAGCGATGGAAAGCACAAGGCGTCGCAAAGATCGAATCGTCGGCCAATCCACTCGTTGTCGAGGTGGCAATTGCAGTCGAAAGGCACATTGAATCGCGTTATGACAATATGCTTGAAGGTTCTTTTCATCGTTGATCGTGTCCGCCTGATGCTTGGGATGCCGGCGCGCGCCCACCCGTACTTTCCGCCACAAACTCGGCGTGCAATCGCTCAAGATGCGAGTGATTGCGATTATTGCTGGAACCTTTCCAGTAATGTTTGAAGCCCGCAGCTAATTCCTTGTCAATAAGTATGGCCTTGTCGCGGACTGCTGCGAAAAACCATGCGCGTTGAGCGGTGTCCCAAAAACGGCTCCAAAACTCGAGTTTTGAGGATCCTTGCCGCGCCGCCGTGTCGAGTCGCAACGGCAAGTCAAAGAGTTCTCTGAACCGTGGGTGTTTTTCATCTTCTGAACGTTGGTGCGATCGAAAACTAGGCCAATCGACGTCAGTACGCCAGGCACTCGGACAAGGATGGATCGGTCCAAACGCGTAGCGGTGTGCTCCAGCCATTTCGGCGCCGTTTTCTAGGGCGCCGAGCAGACGATCACGCCATTCGGTGCCGCGAAT
Organism: uncultured Planctomycetota bacterium; assembly: GCA_963708675.1. Classification (GTDB taxonomy): domain Bacteria; phylum Planctomycetota; class Planctomycetia; order Pirellulales; family PNKZ01; genus DATAXP01. Next base: position 5,542,882 of record CAVPTO010000003.1, on the reverse strand, counting down.
CACGCAATCGGGCTCGAAGTGCACGATGACATCGATCCCATGATCTCGGCACCATTCGAGCCCCATGTCCATCCCATCGCCATGCCCCCGACGCCCCGAATTGAAAACACGCACGACGTTCGATTGTTGGTCGAGCCACACGCGTTCACTGTCAATGATGGGGCTCCAACCCCGCTCCTGTGGCGATGGATTGTTGTCAATTACGAGGACCGACTCATCAGGCCATTGCCGCAAGTATGACCTGACGGCAACCGGCGTCCATCGCGGAGTCTTGTACGACACAAGAAACGCCATGATGCGCATTGCGGGATCTCCCAGCGTGCTTGATGACGCGAGCCTTCGTTGTACAGGTGTTGTCAAGCATTTCATAACTGTGAGCGCTAGAAGTGACACACACAGTGACACACACAGTGACACACATAGTGGCAGCACCGCACTCATTCGAGAGTTTTTTAGAGAAAATATTTGGCAATGTGAAAAATGCCGGTAAGGTGGTCGTACATCGTATCCGAAACCCACGCCGCCGTGCACGATGTTCGCGTTTCTCCAGATAGCGGTTCCGGATGTGTTGCATCAGATTTCCGAAGCTTCTTGCTGGCCTTGATGGCGAAGCCAGCGGCTACGGATGCGCCTTTGCCGTGGACCATTAAGATGACGTCGGCGAGTGTAAGGCGAGCCGCTCTTGCGATTAGCCTCCGACTATCGGACGACGCTTCAAGAGATTGTCGGTGCTTCAATGAATCACGCGCCGACGTGCGAAATGAATGGGTTCGATCGCTCGTCTCAAAACGGCATGTTGCGCCGGGTGAGCTTCCTGGCGGGTACTTCCAGTTGCCAGAGATTGTCGCCAGATTTACCGATCGGGCGTGCTCCAGTTCGTCGAGGCAACCTCGCATGTCGTGACAAAATGTAAGACAGGCCAAGTTCAATACGCGAAACGACGTTCGGAAAAAAACGAAGTCCTGGATTCCGAAAGGGCAAAGTCGTGTGTGCGGACGCTATGAATTGGTCGGTAGGAATTACAACGGCACCTCGTCAACGGGCAACGCTTCCTGAGACGATAAAGAGCTTGGCCCTAGCCGGTTGGGATCGGCCACGCCTCTTTTGTGAGCCGGACGTCACTATTCCGCCGCAGTTTCGGCAGCTTCCCGCGTCTGTCCGCGACGAACGACTAGGCGCATTTCCAAACTGGTTCTTGGCGCTCAGCGAGTTGCTGATGCGCTATCCGCAGGCTGACGCATTCCTACTATGTCAGGATGATGTGAGTTTTTGTCGCGGCATAAGAACATACTTAGAGCGCGTGCTTTGGCCTGCGGACGCCATAGGAGTAGTATCGCTTTTCTGCCCAAGTTATTACGGGCGCGGCAAGCCGTATGGATTTCATCGAGAGGATCGCGGCTGGGATACTTGCGGCGCACAGGCATACGTGTTTCCGCGTGTTTCCGCGGAGGTATTTTTAACAACGCCCCAGGTTCTCGCGCATCGGCGACAGGGTCCGCGTGGCGGAGAGGTCAATATTGACTCGGTGGTTGGCGCGTGGTGCCGAAAGGTGGCTTTGCCGTACTTTGTTCATGTCCCGAGCCTGGCACAGCACGTCGGGAGTTCGTCCACACTGTATCCCGGCGCAGGAACCTTTGGTAATAGGCGAGCCGCAGATTTTCAGGGGGTGGAATGGGACATTTCCAAGGCGGGCGATCAGTCGGAGAGGATCGTGGAACCTAATCGTTAGCTTGAGGGAGCAATCGCATGGCAACCGAGGGGAGCGGCGGATCTTGGTACCGTATTTCGCTGGAAGGTATCAGCGGTCGCGACGCTGAAACGGCTGAGCTGAACGGGAATTACTGGCTGGGGGAAGCGACGTCGAACGCGCCGAACACTCGATGCTGGGAGGTGAGTTTTCCTCCAAAGGCAGGTTTTCAAACCCTGCGCCTCGAGGTCAAGTCAGAACTTGGCGCGAAAGCTACGGCGCGTTTGTTTTTCGTTGGCTCATCAACCTCTCCAATTTGGTCGCAAACGGGAATCGAGGACAAAGCTACCCCATTACAGCTAACACTCGAGACCAAGTCCCGATGGCGGCGGAAGATTCAATGGCCAGCGGAAGTTTCTGCGGAACTCGTGGCCGCTGTGATGAAGTCAGTAGGCCGTTCTCCAAACGCGTCGCGCGAGCTGCTCGCCTTTTCGGCACTGAGGGAAACGGATACGGGCTCGGGTAGCCCGCCCGTGGAACCGCCCGAATGCCCGCCCGTGGACAAGAAATGCGAAAGCGAGCCCTGCTGTCCCAAGATGAGCCCGACAGATCCTATGTCAGGCGAGGACATGGCGTCGGGTGAAGAAAATACGAACCCATCGGAACCTTCGTGCGATGATTCAACGACGCCCGAGCCCGTCACATATTCGAACGGCCAGATCCAACTTTCGGTAACCGACGTTTCAGCCGAAGGCTTTGGGCGATTCTGGGGGCACGTACGGTCTTACAGCAATCAACTGCTCCAAAATTTTGACTTTGGCAATGGGTACAACTGGCTGGTGCGCCAGTGGGCTTACGTTACTATGTTCAGTCCTTCTGTCTTCGTTGTTACCCGAGGATCGGGCAACGGTATTTGGTTCGATAAGGATGATTCGGATGATACCTACACCGCGCGCTACGGCGCCAAGCAAACACTTGTACATTCCGATTCGGTTTTCCAGTTTGCGACTACGAGTGGCGAATTGTGGGAGTTCAACGATTTCGACCAGGTGACCTATCCGCCAGGGTCATTCAAAAGCATGACGACCACTAACGGTGACCAGATCGCCGTTATTACATATGTTGGCAGCAACATCGGAGAGGTGCAACGAAGCTTCGATTCGGTGATCGAGTCGTTTGTATATGAGTACGTTGAATCGGGAAATAATGCCGGACGGTTGAGCGCCGTTTCCATACGGCGGACGGTCGACAACGGCACATGGACGAACATTAGCCGCGTCTTTACAGCTATTACGACCTGAACGATGCCGATGGAAGCCTGGGTGATCTGTGCACGGCCACTCGACAAGTCCCAGCGGGAACAGGCTGGGCTGATGTCTCAGTGGATTATTACCGGTATTACGCGGATAATTCACACCTGCTGAAATACGTTGTCGACGCGGCAGGTTATGCTCGCCTTACAGCGCAAGGGGATCCTCGGCTCGCCTCCGATGAACAAGTCGCCAATGTCGCGACGAATTATTTTCAATACGACGAGCTGCAGCGAGTGGTCGCTGAAACGGTGGGCGGCGGTACGCAGAAAACGACCCTACAGTTCTTCAGTAGCGAATACGTAGACAACGATGACTACAACCGATGGACTCGCAAGACCATTGAGGTTCGCCCCGATGGCAGCACTAACACGGTTTACACGAACTTCCTAGGTCAGGTACTACTCAAGGATTTGCAATCATCGAGCGACCGATGGACTGAGTATCGGCAATATGACGGCAATGCACATCAAGTCTCGCTGGCGACCCCGTCGTCGGTCATTAGCTACAGCGAGGATTATTCTGATGGCACACTGAGTGTCACACTTCAGGCAAGTAGTGGTCTCATTCGGTTGACGGCCTACTACACGTCCGGAGACTCCGTCGGGTACGTACAATCGAAGAGCGTCAAGCAAGGTAGCGGCGGCACCCCGATCGTCGTCAGCGAATTTGCGTATACGAGCCAGTCGGCCGGTGGCGCAACGGTCAAGCCGCTTGCAAGCCAAACGCTGTACCGCAATATCGATCACACCGGCCCGATTACTACAACCTTTGACTACACGTGGTACTCGGGCACGACGCAGGTACAGCAAAGGACCACGACGCTTCCAGCCATTCCCACGGACCAAAACGGTTCTGGAATTGCCGCTATGCGACTCGAATATTACGACCAGTACAGCAACAGAATCTGGGAGCAAGGTCCGAGGGGGTTTATCGACAATTTCACTTACGACATCCCCACCGGCGCGATGGTCCAGCATATTGAGGACGTAAATACCAGTTTGTTGCCGCCGCCGACGGGATGGACGCGCCCTAGCGGACTGCAGGCGCCGCTCAATCTTGTCACCGACTACGAGTTCGACAGCCGGGGACGCACGACCCAGACCTTAGGTGCGGTCCATCCGATTGATGGCGTCGGCGTGCGAACTGCGCTGGACCGTGTACCTAGATGCGCAGCATCAAGTCTGGTCGGGACGTGGTTTCGCCACAGACACCGCGCCCACGTACCTCTACACGCTCGTCAATCCTGTCAGCATCACACGAAGCGATGACAGCGGACGAGCAGTCGATTCCGTTCAAGCCGCGCGCGTCTCAACCACAGGGCGGCTCGATGCCGGCGACTGTTTTGACCAATCGACTTGGACACGCTGGACGCATCGTAACTACGACGATGCCGGCCGCTTGATCGCAGAGCTTGCCTACCACACGATCCCGACCGCCGGCCCAGGCTTGCCTGCCGATAACTATGACGAGAGTTCGCGTGGCTACGACATGAGTGGTCGCGTTAATCGCCGAGTGTCTCCCGGTGGCACGATAACCCGCACGACGTTCGATGCACTCGGTCGGACAATCGGCAGCTACGTCGGCACTGCCGATAACGGCGCCACCGACAGCGATCCGACCGGTGGCGGCGTACAGGGCAACAATATGGTGCAGGTCATCGGACGTACCTACTCGGCCGATTGCGATTGTTCTCAGCCTTCCCAGCTAACCGAGTTCGTCGACGGCAACTCGGTAAACAACCGCGTTACAAATTACGTTAGCGACTTTCGCAATCGACAGATTCAGATTACCGATCCGCTCAGTACGATCACGCAGGCAACCTACGATAACCTTAACTACGTTACAATGCTCGACCGGTATTACCCCTCGGTCAGTTCCGGCAACTTGATCGCCCGGTCCCAATCATTTTACGACAACCAGGGACGCGTATACCAAACATGGCGATGGGTAAATAATGTCCTGACCGATCCGACGTCTCCGAAGCTTATCGACAATACGTGGTATGACGAGTCGGGCAATGTAATCGAACAGTTGTCGTCCGGTTCGCAAGCGTTCCGGAAGAACCAATACGACGGAATGGGGCGCAACTACGCCAACTACGTCGGCTACGTTCCGGATTCCGGGAGCGAAGATTACATTCAGGCCGGTTGTGTGGGAACGCAGCCGGGTAGAGTGGCTGTCATCCTCACGCAGCCATGGGATGGAACTACATTGGCTGCCACGGTCCTGGTTTCGGCGACCGCGGGCTCTTGGACACTCGACGGGAATCCATTGAGTTACAGCGCTAGTGCCGCAAGTGTCGCTTCCGCGCTAGGTTTGAGCGGTTCGGACACTTGTGTCCTGACGACTTCGGGTGGCGTTTCGCAATATGCGATCACCGTTTCCAGTAGCGATAAGACCTCGGCACTGGTCGATTGGACGGTCGGTTCCTTAACCATCAGCACGACGAACAAGATCTTCGAACAGACAATCACCATCTACGATGATGCGGGGAATGTCGTCGAAGTCGATGGTTTTCAGCGTTTTCACAACGCACCGGCAACAGCCTACGGCCCGCTAAATCCCCCACGCAGCGGTGCAGACCCCCTTGCGCGTGTGATGTATCAAGCGAATTATTTTGACGGCGTCGGCCGCCAGATTGGCGTCGCGAACTTTGGTACCAATGGCGACGCATCGTTCACTCGTCCTGATAGCCTGCCCGAAGTTAGCGATTCGGTACTAGTGACGAGCTATGGCTACGACCAAGCGGGCAACCAGAACTTAACGACCGATCCGGCTGGCCTCGTCACACTCCAGACATTCAACGCGCTAGGCAAGCCAATTTCGACTATCAGCAATTACACGGGTGGTTCGCCAGGCAATGATACCGATGTTACCGTCCGCATGCAGTACAATGGTGACGGCAATCTGATCGCACTCACCGCATGCAATCCTACCACCGGCGATCAGACGACACGCTGGGAGTATGGCGTGGTGCTCGATCCCACCTTGGCAACCGAGTTTCTCGAGCCCAGCCAAATACCTGGTTGGATCTTGGGGCTCGACGCCAACGTCGGCGTCATGAAAAGCGACGGCGCCCCGGCCGGCAATGGAGACCCGGTCACTGATTGGGCCGATCAATCAGGCAACGGCAATAATGCGACGGTGAGCGACACGTCGCCAACGTACGCACTGGCGGCCATCAATGGCCGGGCAGCGGTTAGTTTCGACTTTGTCGACAATGCCATGACGACGGCTCTTCTAAATCTGAACTCACCGTTCACGATCATGGCCGTTGAGCAACCGCTTCCCAATCTCACCGACGCGCAATATCGGCGCACCGTGCAAAGCCTTACGGCCAATTCGATGATTCTCGGCGGGCAGCGCATTGGTGACAGTTACGACGCTCAATTCTTCGGTACGGTCATCTCCTCCGGGCACGGCGTGGACGACGGCACAACGGTTGTTGAAGTTTTCCGCGTCGATAGCGACTCGAACTATCGCATGAACGGCGTCGATGTCACCGACTATCCTTCGCAAACGGGGGACTGGGGTTGGGTTGGGCTGGGCAAAGCCGGGTACGGAGAGCCGGGGGGCACCCAGCTGGCCTGCGTGCACGTCTTCGATCGCCGACTCACCGACGCGGAAACCCTGGCACTTGAGCGCTGGGCCATGAATACATATTTTCAGTCCACCGGCTCGGCTCTGGCCAGCAACGATCTGCTGCGGTCGACGATCTATCCCGACGCCGTCGACAGCCTCGACCGCGTTATGTACGCCTACAATCGCCAAGGTCAGCGCATCAGCCAGACCGATCAGAACGGCACGGCTCACAACTATAACTATGACCCGGTGGGACGCCAAACGTCCGACAGCATCAGCGCTTTTGGTTCGGGCATCGACACGACCGTTCAGCAGATCAATCGAACGTACGATGCCAACGGTCAAGTCCTGACTGTGACCAGTCAAGAATTGGACGGCAGCGTAGTTAATGAGGTGAGTTACACCTACAATTACCTCCAGCAGTTAACCACCGAGTATCAACAGCATGGTGGTGCCGTGGACACCAGCACGAGCCCCAAGGTGCAGTATGCGTACGCCAGCGGCTCGGCGAACACCGTCCGACCGACCAGCATTACCTACCCAGGCGGCGCCTCGGCTCCTCGCGTCGTGAACTACGACTACGGCACCAGCGGAGGCGACGCCGATCTTCTCAGCCGCATTGCCTCGCTCATCGACATCAGCGGCACTCCGACCACACTTGTCAGCTACACCTACATCGGCCTTGGCACCATTGTCCAGGCAAACTCACCGCAGCCCTCCTTGACGTGGACGCTCATCATCGCAGGGGACATGTACAATCCCTACGGTGGTTTCGATCAGTTTGGTCGTGTGATCGACTGCCTCTGGAACGGAGCCAGCACTGCGCTGGACGAAATCAAATACGGCTACGACCGCGCCAGCAATCGCATCTGGCGCAAGGATCCTGTTGCCTCATCGCAATCGATGCCGGTGTACCAGGACGAACTGTACAACTACGATGGTCTCCAGCGTCTGACCGACATGGGCGCGGAGAGTTGACAGAGGAGGACGACGGATGAGCGGGGCCCAGCAGATCAACAATCTTTCCTTCGCCCAGCAGTGGCGTCTGGACGCCACGGAGAACTGGTCGGGGTTCGTGACCACGGACGTGGCCACGCCCGCCAACAATCTCGATCAACAGCGCGTCAGCAATCCGGCCAACGAGATCACGGACGTCACTCGTCGCTACGGTGCTAATTGGGTTAACCCTGCCTACGACCGCGCAGGGAACATGACGACGATTCCGGGCGGCAATGATCCGACAGTGTCCACGAACGGCGTCTACGATGCCTGGAACCGGTTGGTGTCGATTCCGGGAACCGCCAGCTACAGCTACGACGGACTCAATCGACGCACGACGACTACCGTGGGCAGCACCACGCGTCATGCGTACTACACCAGCAGTTGGCAGAACATCGAGGAGCGGGTTGGCACGAGCACGACGCCCGACCGGCAGTTCGTCTGGGGCTTACGCTACATCGACGACCTCGTGCTGCGCGATCGCTCGACAACAGGCACGCTCAACGAGCGGCTATACGCCATGCAGGACGCCAACTGGAACGTCACGTCCATCGTCGATGCCACCGGCGCCGTCAAGGAGCGCTACCGCTATAGCCCCTACGGCGTGCCCACGTTCCTCGATCCCGACTTTACCGAGCGAAGCCTCGGCGGAGACTACCAGTGGGAAACCCTCTATGCAGGGTACAGGTGGGACGCTCACAGCGGGTTGTATTGTGTGCGATGGAGGCACCTAAATCCAGTTGTTGGATTTTGGATAACGCGCGATCCCGTCGGATATGTCGGAGGGTTGAATCTTTTCGCTTACGCCTATTGTGCCCCAATCGACAATAGCGACCTATTTGGAGCCCTCGCCAAACCGCCATTGAACGTCGGCAGTCCTCAATTAGGTGCATTTCTAGCGGGCTATTTGGTTGGTGAATTATTAGGCGATCCGCTAGGCCGATTGATTGGAGACATAATCTATGCCGAGGACACGTACGGCACGGTGTGCTGCATATTTTATAACACTGACACGTGTCAGACAGGAAAGCTTGAGACGATCTGTGAAATACCCGTATCGTTTCCGCTCGACGAATGCTGCGATACTCTCGAAGAATCGCCGTGGGAATATGAGCATTGCTATCCGTTCCCCTGCAGTATGGTTCCTGACAATGTTTAACCTTCGGCGCGCGGCGGGCGAAGGCGATAGATTGAAAAGCATATTTCACTTTGATGCTTATCGGAATATTGGCATGCGCGATCGTTGAAGGATCAGCGCACCCGCTTTTGTGCTGCGCGAATAGATTGGAATCTAAAGATGTGCTCTACAAGCGATGATTCACCAGCCGCGCAGACTTCGAAACGCATAGTGCTAATGTTAAAAATCGAGCCGTGTCGGGGCGTGTTAAGAGCCTTGCTTCTAAAAACGGCCTGTTTGATCTGAAATATTTGTACGCCAAGGCAATGCAATGGATACTTCGATATGTGCAGTATGCGGCAAAAGCACAGTCCACGTTTGGACAATTCTAGGCGGGGGAATTTGGATGTCTGAATCACGCGAGCGGATGACTCGCCACTATGACTGGCTTATGGGAACCACAGGTAATGTGGTTCCTGCCGTAGAAACCGACATTCCAATAAGATGTATAATAGGAAAAAGTGGATATCGATACGGAACATGGCCAAAAGAAGCTTTGTGGTGTGAACATTGTAAATCCCTACTTCTTGTTCGACTTGGACATTCCAATGGTTAGAGCCTATCCGAGAATCCTAGCGGCTTTGCGTCCGAGAGTGGCGAATAGACGATGGAGAAAGCCGAGATGGTTGGCGACCTTCTTTTCCCAGTGGATCAGCAGTCGTGGAGGACGGTTGAGCCAGGAATGAGTGCGTTCGACTTTCCAGCGGTGCGCCTTGCCGCGGCCAGTTAACGGAGGACGACGGATGAGCGGGGCCCAGCAGATCAACAATCTTTCCTTCGCCCAGCAGTGGCGTCTGGACGCCACGGGGAACTGGTCGGGGTTCGTGACCACGGACGTGGCCACGCCCGCCAACAATCTCGATCAACAGCGCGTCAGCAATCCGGCCAACGAGATCACGGACGTCACTCGTCGCTACGGTGCTAATTGGGTTAACCCTGCCTACGACCGCGCAGGGAACATGACGACGATTCCGGGCGGCAATGATCCGACAGTGTCCACGAACGGCGTCTACGATGCCTGGAACCGGTTGGTGTCGATTCCGGGAACCGCCAGCTACAGCTACGACGGACTCAATCGACGCACGACGACTACCGTGGGCAGCACCACGCGTCATGCGTACTACACCAGCAGTTGGCAGAACATCGAGGAGCGGGTTGGCACGAGCACGACGCCCGACCGGCAGTTCGTCTGGGGCTTACGCTACATCGACGACCTCGTGCTGCGCGATCGCTCGACAACAGGCACGCTCAACGAGCGGCTATACGCCATGCAGGACGCCAACTGGAACGTCACGTCCATCGTCGATGCCACCGGCGCCGTCAAGGAGCGCTACCGCTATAGCCCCTACGGCGTGCCCACGTTCCTCGATCCCGACTTTACCGAGCGAAGCCTCGGCGGAGACTACCAGTGGGAAACCCTCTATGCAGGCTATCGGTGGGACAATGAGATCGCATTATATCATGTGAGGTGGAGGTATTTAAATCCCTTGCTTGGTTGTTGGATTACACGCGATCCAGTCGTTGACGGATATAGTGACTCTGTCGTTCACAGGTCTGATATGCTTACAGAATATGAGCCTAACACTGCCGTGACGAGTGGTCTTGCATCGCAACAAGGCACAAATATTCAATTTCGCCGGCAGTTGCTTTCCATGGGCGTCTCTTACTCTTACAGTGAGCTCAGTCCACTAACTCGGATTGACGCACTGGGTTTGAAGTCTTGTCCTGTCAGATGCGTCCAGACTTGTTTTCCAGGGCCGCCCACTCTTGACTGTACTCCCGATAGAGTCGGAAAACCTTTTCCAACGTCATGCGTCAGCCGCTGCGTACTTGTGAGCGGCAGCGGTCCGTGCCCTGCTTTTGACGGCACGCGCACTGTGGCATGGACGTGTGAGGACACTGGCGCATGGCGATTCGATCGCATAACGCGTGACGACTGTGGATAGCGATCTATACGCATGTTTTGGATCATGATTATTGGAGAGGTGCCGTAATGCGTTTAGTGCTAGCTCCTATAACGATTGTTATCTTGACAATCGTGAACGTCTCCCTTGGCGACACCGAACAACCGAAGGATTATTCCATTCAGTTTCTTGGCGAGGATGAAAAGCCAATTCCCAATACGCTTTTCTTCCTTTACGAAATGGCTGATGGTCACTTCGTGCGAGCCCTGTACCGAGATCATAAAATGACGCTTGATTCGAGAATAACGCTTGAGTCACTGCCAGAGTCTTCGAGGATGGGCGTGATAAGCAATGATCACTTTTACTATCAATGGTGGCATGGTATTGGGGGAATGTTTCGACCAACATTTGACTGTCAGCCTAATGTCCATTTAGTCACAGGGGTTAACATTATCAAGCTCGAGCAGACAGGACGTGTCGCGGTCACCTTCTCGCATGTCGATCCGATTCTATTGTCTCGCATAGATACATCGCCACTTCTCGTTTATTCTCGAATGTCACCATTAGGCAGTTATGTTCGATGTGGAGGAATCGGCACCTGGCCCAGGGCAGGCGAGCCGATCAACGTCTGCGGATTACCTCCAGGCGATTACAGGTTAGAATTGAAGCCGTCCTACGCGTCAGACACAGTTTTCTGGAGTGTGTCCGGCCTCGCCGTCCAGAAGAGAACTTTAACCGACCTAAAGGATCTAAGCGCACAGCCTTAATATTAAGGCAGGGTAGCGACTCAGGGCAATCGCACGGTAAATGGCTGAAAAGCCGGCATAGATGTTGTTGAGGACGGTCTCATCCCATCCTGCGCGGAGTCGTTTGCCGCGAATGTTCTCTTTGAGGGTAGTGTCCCGTTGCAGGATGTTGAGTGCCATGCGGCGAAGGGCCGCAGAGATTTCTGGCGTCGAGCCTTTGCGGATGCGGCTCTTGTCTTCTGCAAAAGTTACATCCAACACCCAATGCTGCCGGTTTTCGATTCCCCAGTGCCCACGAATGTGCTTGGCCAATCGCTTCACGTTCGGCAGATGACTGCTGATCACGAACATCGTTTCTTCGTGACACGTCTGGGCCTCTTCGCGGCAGCGATAGATCATGCCGATCGAACGGATACCGGGCCAACGCTGGAGCAGTTCACTGTCGGGCGCCGCTCGGCTTGGTGAGCGGCGTTGCATCCGGTTGCAAAGCGGCTATTGCGGTCGCCAAATCAGTGTCCGCTGCAAGATGCAAGTCGAGTTCGGCAAGATCGGCTGCGCCCATATCTAAACCATAGTCCGCCGCCTGCGATATTACGGCGGCTTAGTTCGTTTCGGCCGAGGCTTCACTTTGTGGGTGCGTGCGTCGTCGCCGAGTCGCTCGGCGCGGACGTGGGGCATGTTCCTCATATGAAATCTTGCAGAGCGCCACGGCGCACCCTACACGCCGAATCGCTCGCACATGGCTAAGCAGATTGACCAAACTGAAGAAGAACATACATTCGGCGAGCGACCCTGCCTTGCGCGTAGCGATTGCGTACACAACTGTTGCTTTTCCCAAGTTGTCAGCGGTGAGTTGCGCTAGCCCCGGCCATTGGTCAACAGCAGCTTCGTTCAGCACGCCGCGATACTCTTCGAACTCGCGCACGAGCGTTGCCGACACACTGCCTTGTGCGAACAGATGGCTTAGCGTGGATGACTTGTTCATCTTTTTGACGCACACAAGGTTCCATTCCTCGGTTAGCAAATCGCATACTTCAACCTTGTCGTATGTATTGGCGACGTAGAAATTGTCCTTATCCATTACCCGCCACTCTTTGTCATCGGCCAGCCGTACATTATACGCGGTTTCCGATTCGCCATTACGAATCGGTAGCAATTCGAGCTCATTCGTGCAATCGGCGATCGAGGCAACTTCGTCGCGAATCTGTTGAACAAAAGCACGCTGGGCGCGGAACCAATGGCCGAGACAGAATATATATGTGTCGTCGTCGCGGTCGATTTCACATACGATGTATTCGCGTAAGTTGCGTCGCTTCGTGACTGGTTCGCCATTATCCCCAATGCCGACCACGAAGATATGTCCAGGATCGGAATCGATTCCGACTTCGGCGATGAACTGATAAATGCAGTCGAGTGTTAGTTCTTCGAGTTCCACGCTGTGCCCGTTGCTGGAGACTTTGTAATGTTCTAGCAATTCTTCGTCGGGCAGTTCTGGGAACGCTATCGAAATCCGATCATGCGCCCGGTCGGAAATCTGCGACGAAAGGAGCGCTTCCAATCCCTCGACCTCTGGTTCATGTTTGCCGAGGGGACGCAAGTGGTCGAGGTAGCTAAATGCATCCCTATAGGCGTCGGATTCGTACGCATCCAGTAACTCGCTACATTTCGCGCCTACGCTCGACAAGTCGCAATCGACGCCGATGCAAACTGAATCGGAACCGGACACGAACTTGGCAAGGTCCTCCGACGTCGGCTTGCCGCTCAATTTTCGAATCCAATCGACGTGCGGATTTAGATCAAACTCGTCTACCCGGCTGCCCGTGCTGACATGCGTTCGCTTGTTGCGCGTCACCGTGTCTATAAGATTCGTTTCCAAGGTGCGAATTTGCTCCGGGTTCAATGCACTGGCCGCAACCATTAAGCCAAAGCGTGGTTCGATCTTCGCGCGATTGATTGCCTGGAAACCGTGACCGAACGTGACCGCGAAGATGCGGTTCGCGGCTTTGAGTACTAGCACGAAGGAATTCGAGCGGTTTAGGAGGTTGAGCGGCGCGGTGTCGAAATGTGTCGCGAGAAACGGCAACCAGCGGGGTGCTTTCGCCTTGTTGGATTGGACAAAGGCCCTGCATTCGTAGGGGAGAGACGCGGTTGGTGTTAGCTGCACGTAGCCCCCGTCGTCGTCAAGATATTTGCTCTGAACGATGCATTCGAGGTCCGTTTCATCCGGTCGAATCAGATAAATCGAAAGTTTCATGTGTATCGGCGCTTTACATTGCGCGAGCCTGAACATGCAAAATGTGGTCACATGCGTAGCGGCGATCGCCATGCACGCCAGTTGTGTATGTTAAATTTACACACGACGCTCGTCGTTGTCAAGTAGATTTCCACATTGCGACGATCTCGGGTAACCATCATGCGTTTTTTGGATGGAGCGTAAATCAATTTGACTGGCAAGTGGGCGGCTTGTATGGTTTTGTGAAGGTGTCTTCGCTGCCTCCCATCTCATCCAAGCACGAATCCCCCTTCGATGGCAGATCACCGGATCGCGCAAGTCCGGAGACTCGTCCGCCAAGGCAAATATTCCCTGTCGTCCCACGTTTTCGACGAGTTGGCTCAAGATGAGTTCACTCTGAGTGACGTTGAGTACTCGGTATTGCTGGGCAGGTGTGTCGAAACTCAACGCGACGAGCAGCGGGTAGCCGTGGACGGGCGCAAATACACTATCCGGGGGCGTACGTCTGCTGGCCTGCCATTTGAGACGATAGGCAAGATTATCTGCGGGCATGATGGGAACGAATATTTCTTTATCACGGCATACGAGTGGAAATAGCCATGGCTGATCAAAAATGTCCAAAATGTGGCGAAGGCAAGCTACATGTTGAAACGATTGACCGATATCTCACCCGCATAGGCGGTACACAAGTTGAGATTCCAAATGCTACGATCGCCCGATGCAATCACTGCGATGAATTCGTTGTTGCCGCGACAGAGGTCAAGCGATGGGAAGCTATTGCTCGGCAGCAATTGCTTTCATCTGAAGTCTTGCTGAACCCTGGCCAAGTTAAAGCATTGCGCGAGCGGCTTGGTCTGGCGGTCGCCGATTTCGCTGCGCTACTCGGCGTAACTAGACAGACCGTCCATGCGTGGGAACGAGCCGATGTTGGAATGCAATTGGGTCCGGCCGCATTGTTTCTGAAAGTAATAGAGAAAGAGCTGGCCGGGACAGTGTCGGGCGTATTGGAGGTCCTCGTGTCGCTTGCGAAGGCGCGGGGTCTAGACGTATCGCTCAAGACTTCGCATCGACAAGAGCCATCGTTTGGCAGGGTCTCTCCGATTCGCCTTATGCCAGACGGCATGCCTGGTTTTCATAACCCAGTCTGCTAAACCCCTACTCATCGGGTTCTAAATGTTCATCACGTTCTATTCATATAAGGGTGGAGTCGGACGCACCCTAGCTCTCGCGAATATTGCCTGCATCCTTGCGGAAGACGACGATCACCCACAAAAAGTTCTCTTGTGGGATTTTGATTTAGAAGCACCGGGACTCCGCCGCCTGTTCCCTCCAAAGAGTCCTCACGTTCGAGGATTCGTTGAGTTGGTACACGACTATGCCAAAGACTTAAATGTTCCAGATGTGTCGAAATACATCTATCGTTCTCATATTCCTGGCGTCGACGTGCTCGATGCAGGGGTGTTGGATCAGACCTACTGCGCACATCTCCAGCAAATCGACTGGTCGACATTTTTTTCGTCATCCCCCACAGACGCCGGTCCTTTTTTTACTCAAATAACCAGCCAGATTCGATCGTATGGCTACGATTATATCTTAATAGACAGCCGAACTGGATTGAGTGATCAGGCCGGCATATGTACGCAGATTCTGTCGGACCTACTTGTTCTCGTCTTTCGTCTCACCGATCAGAATCTCGACGGTTTAGAGTATCTTGTCCCGACCCTTCGTTCTGAATTGGCCAGTCGCGGTCGATCCCAAGTGAAGCTGGTCCCCATAGCTTCCGAGGTGCCCTCGAATTCTTCCGCGGGGATTCTAGAGCGACGCACTCGCGCGTTGGATATTCTTGGTGAGAACGAGCTCAACTACATTAGATTCGACTCAGACTTGATCGCCGACGAAACACTGTTGTGCCTCAAAAGTGCGCAGATAGACCGCTGGCCGATACCCCCAATTATTGACGACTATAAGAGTCTTTGCGACCAACTTCGGAAGCTTAATAGCCAGGACACGCGCACCGCCATGGAGTTACTCCATAGCAAAATGTGGGTCGAGGACTCCGCTTCTGCGCTAAATGTTCTCACCACATTGCTGGAGCGGCGACCGAGACTTGCACAATTGTGGACAAGCTTGAGGACCTTATCTAACCAAGCGCAGCTGCAGCGGCAACTTATCACTATTTCGCAAAAAGTGGATATTATTCTGGAGCGAGATCCGGCCAATGTCTTCGCCTGTGAATATAAGGCGGATCGGCAAATTGACGCCGCTATATCGTTCAAGGATAGCAAGGTCGAAAAAGCTAAGCAGCTGATTGAGCAGGCAATAAAATATTCCAACGTTGTGGATACTGCACATTTGCAGAGGCGACTTGCGGAGGTTGAGTCATGCCTCGGCGAATTAGATAGCGCTATAACAACGTTTCGAAAGAGTATGGCTCATCCTCACCAGCCGAATGCCCAGACGCAAATCGATCTGGCTCAGTTGTATATCCGAAAAGGAGAGAGTTATTATGGCTCGGCGGTCGAGGCACTTGAAGAGTTTCCAGCTGATGTTATATCTGGCGAGCGGCTTGTTCTACTCACATATCTTTATGCGGCACTTGGTAAGGCTCAAATAGAAGAGGATGCATATGAAGCATTTAGCAAGATGCAGGAGAAGCACTCGGAATGGAGGGTCATAATTAATGCCCATAGGCATCTTATGCGCGGAAATATCGACCGCGCAAAGGGTATCCTCGCAGAGGCCAATATCGATGAAGTGACTCAGGTAGGAAATCTGGCCGAGTTCTATATTTGTGCCGGAGAGATGGACGCAGCGATCGAAATAGCAACGAAATATCCTGCCAACGAACACGGAACGAAGGTCGCGTTACTGGCGAGGTATTTGAAGGGCGATGATCAGATAAAAATGGAAAGCCTTTTAAAGGAGTGGCCGGGAACATGGGGCTTTACAGAATTGTTGTTCTTTCGCGAGAGAGTGAAACGATCGGCACAGTATAGCGATAGGTTAGGAATAATCGATCAATTGGTACAGCAGGTTGCCCTTTATAAATTGCGAAGCTCACGAGAGCTGTCGAGGTTGTGGGTCACTAGGAAAGTAGTTCCGCCGCGTTAAAGTCAAAGAGCGCGAGCTTAGTCCGCAGTTATTCCGGTCCGGCGCGAAACCGCCGGCATGAGATCGACTTGCAGCGGGTGTGTGAGCCCAAAGAGAATGCACGCTAAATGCACGGCATCGTCGCCAAATGTGCCATCCGTGCGAAGAATCTGGTAAAATTGAACACCCAGAAGTGCTTGGGAGCACGTCGTTTAACGACTTGCGCTAAGCCGGGCGTCGAACTGGGGGTCAAGAGGTCGCAGGTTCAAATCCTGTCGCCCCAGCTGTTATTTTAAGCCCGCGCTGGGTACGTATCGCGACGCGCATTGCTAGGCTTTGTCTGAAAACTGCTCTTTCCTTACAGGATTGATTTCGCGCATGTTAGATGAGCGTTGACGACATGTTGCCACGGAGGGCGAGTGCATGCTGCGACACCGACTTACCGACGACCATTGGGAAGTGATCGAAGACCTGTTTCCAAAGCCGGCGCGGACTGGCCGGCCGCCCCGCGATCCGCGCGTGATGGTCGACGCCATCTTGTGGGTCTTGCGGACGGGTTCGCCGTGGCGTGATGTGCCGGAGGAGTTGGCGCCGTGGCAAACGGTTTGGCACCACTTCGACCGATGGAACGCCAGCGGTTTGTTGGACGAGATTCTGAATCGGCTTCGTGCGGCACACGTGGACGTCGGCGCGATCGACGACCAACTGTGGTGCGTGGACGGCACGGTCGGTACGCGCGGCGCGCTGCGCCGCGGGGGGTGGAAAAAAAGCGACCCCGACGAGCCCGCGGACCATGCGTTGGGCCGCTCGCGAGGCGGTTTCTCGACGAAGATCCATCTCCTCTGCGATCGCCACGGCCACCCGCTCCACTTCCACCTCACGCCCGGACAAACGCACGAGTCGCGTTACCGTTAAGGCAACAACATCAGCCTATGCGTGAGCGGCATTCCGACGCGCAGCACGTCGGAGGCGCCGACGGCGCTGAGCGGCGTGGGATTCGCGCTGACGTTCAAGAAGGCGATGCTGCGGATGGGCAGCGAGCCAGCGATCTGGCAGCAGCGCATCGAGGCCAAGCAGATCATCGGCGGATAGCGCAGGAAGTTGCCCGAGGACGTCGGTCAGGTAAGGCAGCAGATCCACCTGGTGCATGCGCGCGCTTTGGATGACGGTGTACATCGTGGCGGCGGTGGCTCCGGCACCGGCGCGGCCCAGAAACAGCCAGTTGGCGCGGCCGATGGCAATCGGCCGCAGTAGCCGCTCGAGATGGTTCGTGTCGATCGGCAGGCGGCCGTCGTCGAGATAGCGAACCAGAGACGGCCAGCGATTCAAGGCATAGGCGACCGCTTCGGCCAACTTCGAGGTCGGTCGCAGTTCATCGCGTGCCTCGACGAAGCGCTGGTGCAGGCGCTCGACCATGGGACGCGAGGCCTCGTGACGCAGAGCTTGGCGCGCTTCGGGCGTCCACGAGGCGGCCTGGTCTTCGACGTCGTACAAGCGCGCGATGGCCGCCAGTGCTTCGTGCACCAAGGGGTGGCTGGTCGTGAGCAGGGCCTCGTCGAACTTGCGTCGCGTGTGCGCCCAGCAGCCGACATGCATCAAGCGTCCGGCCGCTTGGCGCACGAGCGATTCGTAGACGCTATAGCCGTCGCTCTGCAGGTATAGGGATGGCAATCCACCTGTGTCGAGGGGTGACACAACGTCGCATTCATTGCCTCGGTCATAGCGCCACCGTGAACACATTCCCCAAGAATGCTCCAACCCATATGCTCAAGGCCTTCATAAACTTGAAGTCGGCTCGCACTTGGACCGCGATTATCGCAGTCGCCGGGCCGTTGGCTCACAGCGGCTGCGCGACGCATTCGCTGCGGCGTCGGGCGGTTCGTCAGTCGGACACATGGTCTGATCGAGGCGCTCGACTATCACGGCCTGATGGTGGGCAAGCTCACATTGATCCTGGAATACAAGGATGGTCCCAACCGTTCCTCATCGGTCCGCTTCGATGCTCCCACGGCGCGGTTCGATGTCCTGTTGGCCGGCGTCAAACTGTTGTGGAATCGGATGCAGTGTCCGGGCCATCTCTACCGGATGCACCATATCGCGTCGGAATTGCAGTATCCCGGCCATCGGCAATTGAGCCTGTTCGATCCACCGCGGCGACTGGATCAACGGATTGCCGGTTTGATGCGCCAGGTCAACGAGCGCCATGGGCGATTCGCCGTGCGTAGCGGCGCGACTTTGTCTCTCCCGGAAATCTACGCCGACGATGCCCACGGTTATGACATCTGCGACATTCATGGGAAGACGTGCTTCTGATGGACGGGCTAGCGTTACCATTTTCGGAACTGCCCCTCGAACTAATCGAGCGCTACGCGCTGTCTCGGTTCGTTTACGAACGCGGCGGCGAACGAGAAGTCCGATTTCTGCGGCAGGTGCCGCAAGCGGTGCTTCCGGTGCGCCATGACGGATTGCTGCGGATTGTTTCATGGGGTTCGCGTAGCGGAAAGTTGCCGCGCAGCGGCTACACGCGTGGCTGGCGACGGTCGAAACGGGCGAGTGGACGATCTATGGAGCCCAGCCGGTTGAGATTCCAGCCATTGCCGGCCTGCAAAATGGCGTCTGGTTTCGCATCCGCCAAGGCGTGCGTGGATTGATTGCCGAGGCCGGAGACTGCGAAGCGGCATACATGATCGTCGAGCCGGCGAGCTACTACTACCGGATTATGACCCGTGCGGATCGTATGCCGGTGTTGATTGGCGAGCGTATTTGAAAGCTGACTGGATGGTTTCGAATGAGCGCGAAGACGTCCGGCTTTTCTGGCAGCAAAACACGGCGGAGTGTTCGCGAGGGTGCGTTCATGGAACGTCGCTGTCGTCCCAATTTCAGTACAGAAGAAGCAAGTGCCGCCGCCGCAGGTATTCGCTTCATGCCAAAGACCGCAGCGCAGCACAAGCGGGCGTGAACGGACGTTAGCGTCCGAAGGACGGAGCCTGCGGTAGCCGGAGGCGAGGCGCCATAGGGCGTTTTATAGATATGAATGAGTCTACCAACAACGCGCCTTACCGCATCGGCCACTTCATTACTCGCGTTAAATACGCATCGATTGCGAATACGTTGTTACGGTTTTCGCGGTTTCAATACAAATACAAACATTCCTCCGACTCGGTCCGCGACGGCCGGATCTGACACGCATGTCATTTGCACAATATCGAGTCCACCAGCATCAATAAATTTTTTGTAATCATCAACGCTCACTTTGAAATCGACACGGCTCTTGTCGTCGGCCAGTCCGGACCTCAGCGCAGCCTTTTCTAGTTCGATAAACTGCGGCCTGTCCTGTTTCGCAGCGAGACCTATTATGTATTCGTGGTAGTCTTGGACAGCCTTTTCATAGTCCTTTATTTCCTCGGAATAGGAACGAAGGAACTCATCACCAATAACGATAAACCCGCCCGGCTCGAGCAGTTGCTTAAGGTGCTCAAAGTACTTCTTCTTTTCCGCTGGCCGGATATGATGATCGGCGAACGACGAGAATACACAACGCACTTTCTCGTTCACATGAAAATCGAGTACCTCGCATTCGATGATATCTAGGCTCTTTCTCTTCGGAGCAAATTTATGCCTCAAAATGTTGCACGCCGGCCCGTCTGGCTCAAGTGCAATGATTCTAAGATTGGGAACCAGGCCGATCAGGCGCTTTGTAAAATGACCTGTCCCTGCACCAACTTCGAGCACGGTGAGAGACTTTGCAGGCTCAGTGTGTGGCTTGAAGGCGCTCAACATGCAGTCATGCATTGCTCCATAGAAAGGGTGATCCTCCTCATAGTTATCATAATCGTTGATAGACACCGCCTCTGAATGCTGAGGCAATCCTCGCGTCGCGCCCGTGCCAAACAGCGCGAGGGCGAGTGAATCGATAGCTTGTTTCCGGTGCTGGAGCGTTTGCTCGTATTGAAAGCGCCCGATCGGAACCTGGAGGCGCTCAGCAAAATGTAGCATTTCATCGAATGCCGCTAGTCGGCTTTCGATGAGATCACCGTCTACGCTGAAGTGGATCAGTCCACCTTCATAGTAAGCGACAATCCTATCACTTGTCGCTGGGTCTTGTAAAACAGAGAAATCGTCCTGAATGCCGTGTTTACGAGTTACAGTCGCCAACCGCCTCGTTGTGGTAATCCATACGTCATATTTTGCCGCGTGTTGCCATATCTTTTCAAATCCATCGAGAAGATCATTTGCATTCTCAAAGACGAAAACACGTCTGCTTGTCGTATTAGCCGTGTCACGGAGCAGATCGCCTAGTTTTAGTGACCAAAACTGTTCGATGCGATTCACGAACGCAACTGCGTTGACAATGCATTGTAATTCTACTTGGAGGTGGCGAAGATATTCCGGGTATCGCGAGGCGTCGAGTGTAAGAATCCGCTTTGTCGCAAGAGATGACAGAGTGTCACGCGTATCATTGATGCTCTTGCACGTAGCTTCAAGCATGCATGGATGCGCGACTACGGCTCCTGGATCGTCAAATTTGCGTAAGCCGATTTGTAGCGATCTTAAGCAAGTGGATAAGCGAGTATGTGCTCGGCCCTCAGCCGAGTCGAATAGACGTGCCTTGACGCTCCGCCAATCGTCGATACGTGCGTTGAAATTCTTTTGGAATACTTTGTTGCATTTCGGATCTTCGCAAGTGATGTCGCCCAACGCGCTATACACGTTAGCTTCAACGTTGCAATCGTAGGACTGAAATAACGAAAGCGGGTGGTAGTCTGAGGGAACAGGACAGAATCGCAAAACAGGGATCTTCTCGAGATTCCTATGCAGCGCACAAGCTCGAAGAGCACCCACGGTCGGTAAGCCGACTCGTCGGTAATTATTCCTAAGGCAGCCGTTGCCTGCTTTATGTTTCGAAATAGCTCATCGGTCCATCGTATTCCAGATGGCATTTGGGATGACACATAGGACGTGACGCCGGGAACATCGGCAAAAATGTGGGTGTGCAGCCATTCTGCGACTGCCCTCGCGGGATGCACGGCCCAGGAGATAAAGAGATGACAATTAGCACTCATCTTGCACCAGGAAACATTTGAATGAAGCGGCAAACTTGTGCTTGGTCCTGCCCCAGCGAAATGGTCGCAGGACGCGAAATCCGCCTTCTTTCTGGAAGGGAATTCGCCGATTATATCGGCTAACAACTGGCTCTGTCGTGGTTCGGTGAGAATCCGTTGGACCGAGCATCTCGCACTGCTTTTCGCTGAGGACAAAGAATGCTTGCAAATTCCGCAGAGATGCGTAGGGTAGGGAACATACGTACACATACCTGGGCGGATGTGGATGAATCGTTGATCAAACGGCTGCAGGACGGCAAGGAACAGGAGATCGATCGACGCGAATTCGACCGATACCTTGCTGCTAGGCCTGCGGCCTACCACATCGACTGGAATGGGAAAAGTTGGAACTTTGCGTTCGCCGAGCGTTCAGAGGCATTCGGGCCGCAGTTCGGCGTTTACGTATTTAGGGCTGAATGCGGCAAGCATTTCTACGCATGCAAGACGGATCTGGTTAATCCTTTCTTGTGCGACGTGCCGCTTGAAGAGCAACTAAATGGAGGCAAGTCATTGATTAAGGCGTTGCAATTCAAGCAGCGGCAGGATGAGCCTCGAGGTCGCACGCGATAATGATTTACGTTAACGTCACGCTAGTAGTGCGATTGGACTAAATGCGTTTTTGTGCAATATAAATGTTCGATCGTTAAACGCTACGCGGCCAAACATGAAAGATTAAGGAATCGGACGAGTCCTTGTGTTGGATTCCATCCACGTCTTCCGGCCCGAAACGGCCATTGAGGTTCGAGCATTCACGAATCCTATAAACCTGTTGAGGATTAGTACTACAGCGCTAGTCCGTTCTCCATCGGCAGATCGGCAGCCTGCTGATTTGAATGCCGAGGGCATGAAGTTTCTGCACGGTGGTTTTAGCGTGGCTTCGACGCGCCGTGGCGTTGCGTCGCTGGTAGTAAGCGATCTGTACCGCGGCGGCCGCGATTAGCACGCGCTTGGCCATTATGCCCAGCGACCACGAGCGAACGAGCGCGGCGGCCGCGAGACGAACCTGGCACAGGGTGAGCTCGGGATTTTTTCCCCGCAGTTGCTGCTGCACCTGTGCCAAGAACAAGTGGCTGTCCGTCTTGCCCGTGGAACCACACCATTGACGCTGCACGCCCGGCGTCTGGTCCCCCTTCTTCGCACACGACGTTTCGTCGATCAGACCAATCGACCGCGGGCTCGTATGTTCGCGCGCTACGATTCGCTTCCAGCGTGTCGACGAGTTGCTCTTGGTCCCAAGCCAACGAGTTGAGAAACTGCTGCAAAGTTCTCGGCGGCACGTCGGCCGCCAGCGCGATCGGTTCGACGCTCTTGCGCGGCAGGTCCGACAACTGACCCTCTCGTTCTGTCCGTAGTAACGTTCGCAACGAGCTTCGATCCAACGGTCGAAGCCCGCTTCGGCCAACAGAGCATTCAGCCGCTTATAGAACGGGTGACCAGGTGAACGAGCCAACGATTCGCTGGCCACAAACAGGTTCTGCTGCCGCTGCTTCCGACGTCCCATCGTCATCGTCATGCCCTCCATGAGCCCAACCACGATGACCTTAACACGGACGTCAATATTTCATCACGCTGCTAGCGCTGTAGTGTTAGCGATTCGGTAGCGTTTGGCAGAGGGCGGCATGAACAACGTCCAGGCTCAACGCGATCTGACTGTGAGCTATTCGAAGTTAGGAATGCTGGAAGAAACCGTTGGGAAGTACACTGAAGCTGTCCACAATTTTCGAGGTGGAATTGTGGTCCTTAAGCGGATGATCGCCGACGGGATCAACATTGAAGAATCTCGTAAGGAACTAACTATTTTCGAAAAAGAACTTGCGCACTGCGAGAATGCGCAAAAAGAGATCACCGAGTCCAAATCTGAAAGCTCGCCGATGCCATAAACAGGGATGCTGCTGGTGCACGAAGTGATGGCTGCCACCGCGCGGTAGCGAGCGTCTCAGTGCTTTGAGCCAGCTCACCTTTGGTATTTTTTAAGAGCCTACCCGAACATATTCGCAGCGACAACGGCCCGGAGTTCATCGCGACGGCGATCCGTGGGCATGCCCAGCGCGCAGGCTTGGAGTTGTTGTACATCGAGCCTGGGGCGCCGTGGCAGAACGGCTATGCCGAATCGTTCTTCAGTCGGCTGAGGGACGAGCTATTGAACGTGGAAGAGTTCATGAACCTGGCCGAGGCCCGTTGGTTCGCTCAGCGACGGCTTCACGAGCACAACCAGGAGCGACCGCACAGCAGCCTTGGCTACGCTTGCGCGCATTGCCGCGCGGGGGACCAGGTGCACACGACGTCCAAGCCGCCGCAGCCAATCGAAAAGAGTCCGTTCGGCGCCAGCGTCCTGGCCACCATCGCCGTCGATAAGTTCGCACGGCACCTGCCGCTGTACCGCCAGCAGGAACACTTGCTCAGCCCGCTGCGCAGTTGGCTCTCGCGCCCCTTGTTGAGCCGTTTGGTGCGCGGCACGGCTCACGCGCTGCGTCCCTTGGCCGAGCGCGTACGCGCGTTGATCCTCGCCAGCCACGTTATCCAAGCCGACGAGACGCCGGTGCGCTATCTGGATGGCACGAGCGAGCGGGCGCTGTGCGGGTACTTCTGGGGCTTCGCCGGTGACGCGGCGCATCGTTACGTGACCTACGACTTCCAAGACTCACGCAGCCGCGACGGCCCCGGCGCACTGTTGGCCTCCTATCAAGGTTAGATGACGTTATCGGCCGTCATTTAAGGAAAATCCACGCCGGCTTGCAAATGTCCGTTATGCAACTTACGGTTTACTGTTAACCGTCATTTACTCTGGAGCATCTAATATGGCAACGCAGACCGCAGGCCGACGAAGGAACGATTGCATCCCTACCGGCATTATTATTACCGCTCGATCCCCCTGAAAGCCGGGTTCAAGACGGCTTTCAGCTAATCTTGCTGCAATGCAACATATCTTGTGCTGGCTGAGTCATTGACATGACAGACATCTTCCCTTAGCGGTGCTAAGGAAAGATTTCACCGTGAAAGTCGGCGCGGCGTTGCATCGCAGCGATGGCATCGAAGCTCGCTGACCGGCAGCCATAGCCACTTTCCGCGCGACAATCGCTCTCATTTTTGATATGCTCTTCGTATGGGGAGGTGAGCAAC
Source organism: uncultured Planctomycetota bacterium (assembly GCA_963708675.1). Lineage (GTDB taxonomy): Bacteria > Planctomycetota > Planctomycetia > Pirellulales > PNKZ01 > DATAXP01. The sequence continues at coordinate 5,517,929 of CAVPTO010000003.1, read as the reverse complement.
AAGGTATGAGAACACACGACGTCGACCTGCTTCCGGAGACGGGATTCGTACGGTTATCGCAAGTGCTGCCTGTCATCCCTGTCGGCAAAACGAGCTGGTAAAAAAGGCAGGGCAATCGCATCTTATTTCGCTTGGAAGCCGCGAAGGATGGCTTCGAGGGCGTCGTTATTCCAGCCTGCCTGGAGTCGTTTGCCGCGGATACTACTTTTCAGAGAAGTGTCCTGTTGCAAGATGGACAAGGCGAGGCGACGGAAGACGCCGGCGATTTCCGGAGCGTTGCCTTGTCGGATTCGCGACTGGTCCTCTGAAAAAGTTACATCCAAGACCCAGTGCAGTGAGTTCTCGATGCTCCAGTGTCCGCGCACGAGTTTCGCCAGGCGCTGCACTTTGGGCGGCAGACTGCTGATGAAGAACGTCGTCTCTTCGCGCATGCGTCCTTGATCTTCACAACAACGGTAGATCATGCCCACACTTTGCACGTCGGCCCATTCGCCTCGGCGGCGCAGTGACTCGGGTGCGGGAGCCACGAAGCAGTCGCGACGTTCGCGGCGGCCGCGGTTGCGTTCGGTCTTGGTATGGCGGCGCAGTTCCGGCGCCTGGTAGTCGTGCTCGCCATAGGCGATGAACAAGTCACCGAGTTCGTTCCACAATCCCGGCTGATTGCGTTTGACGGTGAGTACGTAGTCGGCACCGCGAGCGCGGATGGCCTGGGCCGTCTCACGCTGACAGTGCATCGCATCGAGCGTCACCACCGCGCCGCTGAGTTCCAGCAGTTCCAACAGCTTGGGGACGGCGGTGATCTCGTTGCTCTTGTCGTCTACAGCCACCTGGCCCAGTGACAGGCGCAGATCGCAAGCCCAGGCGCTGACCAGGTGCAACGCGGCGCGACCGCTGCCGGCATCGAAGCTCCGCCGCAACGTCTTGCCGTCGATGGCAATTCCTTCGCCCGCCAAGGCCGAGTGCCACGATCGCAGCCAATCCATCAGACAAGCCAGGAAGGCCGGTGTATCGAGCCGCGCGAACACGCGGCCAAACGTGTCGTGCGAGGGAATCCCGTGGGGCAATTCCAGGAACCGGGCGAACCACGCGTGCTTCGCCTTGCCAAAGCGTTCCACGTCGGCCCAGCCGTCCGCTCCAGCGATTGTCGCGCACAGCGCGATCACGATCATGTCCAGCAAGCAGTGCTGACGTGTCCGCTCGATCCGCGGATCGGTAAGCGTTTCAAAGTGTGTAACAATTGCAGCGATGCCCGACGAAGCCATGACGCACCCTCCATGAAAGACCGTGTTCAGCGAGCCCTCCTTCGAGACCGCTTGCCCACCGTCAGCTCATGGCAATACTTGGACCAACCGTTAGATGCGATTGCCCTGGTAAAAAAGGCGTGAAATCAGGCCGCTTTCCAAAGCCTGTAAAATTGACGGAACGATGCACGGCTTGGCGAAACGAGGACATCCGCGAGCTAATCAAGGCGCTATCTAATCGGCCAGTAATCTAAGGGCCGATCGAGTGAGTCTGCCGGTGTGACGGTCGGCTGTCAAAAGCCGGCGTTTTTTGCAACCATGTGGTTGCATTCTGTCCGTCACACGCGCAATATCAGCGTCAGACACACTCGCCATCTACACCCCTTACACCATAGTTTCTTTGTGGCACGAGGACACTGTTTCGGTGAATCGCACTTTGATGGTCTGAACACTGGCTCCGTTCTAAGTCTTACACATAGCTAGAGAATGTGTCATGGCAAAAAAGCCGTTTACGACATTCAGCGAGTTATACAAAAGCGAACGCATGTTCCTGAATCGTTGCGATGAATGGCGCGATAGAAAAGCGCTTGGCAAACCTCAATTCGGCCCCCTTAATAAAGACGCGAACGACGATGACCATCGCGAACCCTATGTAACATTTGCTCCCCATGATCGGGTGGGAGTAGCGTTGTCGGGCGGCGGCATCCGAAGTGCCACTTTCAATCTGGGACTATTGCAAGGATTGGTCGGACTCAATTTACTCCGGCACGTTGATTACTTGTCGACGGTCTCCGGCGGCGGATATGTAGGGGGCTGGTACAGCGCGTGGATGTATCACAACAATAGTCAAACGCGAGGGTCGCGCACCACAAACCCAACGAAAGGCACGAAACAGTCCGGCCGGAAGGACCTCCCTGGCTACGATGACCGTGGCGAATGGATCCGTGACGAAACCGACGAGATCCGCCATTTGCGATCATTCAGCCGATTCCTCGTGCCTCGTGTTGGTATTTTCGAGGTCGAATTATGGTATGCTATTGTCACTATACTGAGTGGTGTACTAATTGGTGTCGCGACTGCGATGGCGACTCTCTGTCTCTGTTTTCTCATCTGGAAAAGTATCGTCACATTCCTTTGGGCTAACCATTCCGCAACACTATCTGATTACCTTTCATTATCTTTGCGTACATGTATTCAAACTGCCTTTTTGCCGGCCTCGACTTGCGTCATCCTGCTATGTTACGAGCTTTGGTGGAAATGGAAGCATCCATCCGCCTCCCCTCTTGGGCCTTCCGGATCCCACTCACGAATACCAGCTAACGTTGTGCGAGATGTACAAAGTATTCATGCACACTTTATCCTCTGGTTCGTCGGCGTTTTCTTGTTACCCGTCGCCGGGACCAGTATTGCTTGGTGGATGTTGACCGTGCACTTGTCGGTGTTGCGGCCCCCGAGTATGCATGAACTATGGGCCCCCCACTTGCCATTTATTCATGCGGACGCAGATCCCTGGAAGCCTCATTATCTCTATGGGCCAGCCGTGGCTTGGCTCATGTCCGGAACTGCTCTTCTCATTGTGCGGTTCTTCACTTCGCGATACCGCAAATCCGAGGGAAAGACGTTTCGATATGCTTTGCAACGGTCAACAGCACGGCTCTTTGGCGCAGCTGCCGCCTGGATAGCCGTGGTTACTATTTGGATCGTCGGCACCATCGGAATGAAGACCTTGCAGTCATCGATTCCGGCGGTGGTTGGAGCGATTGGCGGAAGCGTAGTTTTTGCACGCTTGCGGGACTGGTATATCCAAGCATTGGCTAAGCCACGAGAGCCTGGCGTTAGCAGTAAGTTGAGACCCTTATTCCCACAATTGCTCAGTTACGCGGTCGTCGTGCTCATCGCAACGCTTGCGGCTGCAATCGTAAACTACGGAACGCATGAACATTTCTTGGCCACTATCATCTGCCCGCCCGTGATGATCGTACTCACGCTCTTTTTCTTTGACCTTGAGACAATGGGGCTTCATTCCTTTTATCGCGATAGGATCGCGCGTACGTTTCTAGGAAAGCCCGATCTTGAAACCAATGCGCGATACGAGGACGACTTTGAATTCGTGAAGCTCCGCCATCAGCGTCCTATTCATTTGGTATGTTGTGCCGCCAATGGTCAAGGTGATAATCCGCTTGGATCGCTATACCGCTCGGCGCAGAGCGCCGTACTTTCAGCACGTGGAATCTCTGTCGGAAACCGAGTAGCACGGAGGCCGCGATTGCGCTTCGGCTCAGCGTTAACAGCGTCAGCGGCCGCGTTTAACCCGAACATGGGTTCCATAAGCGCAAAGCTGGGTCCAGCCGTAAGATTCTTAATGGCGACGCTCAACTTACGTTTGGGATTATGGGTTGAAGACCCATACAATCAATCTGCCAGGAAGAAACGCAGGCGGAGGTTAGGGCGTGCACTGCTGCCTGGTTGGTTTTATTTTCGCGAGATGTTCGGATGGGTATATTGCTCGCGCTACAAAGATGCCTCTTGGCTGACCAAGCTTAGGGCGCACTTCAAATCCGATCTGCATCTATCGGATGGTGGACATTTTGAGAACCTTGCGTTGTACGAATTGGTACGCCGACATTGTCGCTACATTATTCTTTCTGACTGCGGGCAAGACGAAGAGATCAACTTCGATGATCTAGGAAATGCGGTTCGCCGTATCCGCGCCGATTTTGGCGTCGAGATCGAAATCGACACCGACCCTCTCAAGCCCATCGGCAAACTGTCAAAGCAGCACATGGTGGTAGGCACGATCCACTATGACCGTAAGAGTGACAAGGGGATTCTGCTCTATTTCAAGCCAACACTCGATGGCGACGAGCCATCCGATGTACTGCAGTACAAGGCGCGTAACCAACAATTTCCACACGAGGCCACCGCCGACCAGTTTTACGACGAAGCACAATGGGAAGCCTACCGCCGGCTCGGTGAGCACGCAGTGTGGGACGCCCTGGGATTCGTTCAACGAATGAGCTCCGTCGATCGAAAGAATGCCTACTCGGTCTTCACCCGGGCGCGGCGGGAGTGGTATCCAACGCCTCCCAGTCTCGAGTCGACGCTGGCCGAGCTTAACGAGCGCTACCAGGCTTTGTGTCAGGAGATCCATTCGCGATGCAGTCCAGCATTTGTGCGCGAGGCATTTCCTGAAGTTGCCGGTCAATTACCTTCGAATTTAGGAAACGTACTCAGTTCACAGAACACGCATTCCACGATCCTAATGCTCCAGCAAATGTTACGATTCATGCAGGATGTCGTCGTCCGTTGCGATCTTGATAATTATGCAAGCCATCCGTTGAACATTGGTTGGACGAATTTGTTTAAGCGCTGGTCGCACATGCCGTCGTTCCGAGTATGGTGGCCTTTCCTGCGAACGATGTATAGCCCGGCACTTCGCCATTTTGTCCAAGAAAGACTCAAGATCCCGGCGCTAGATGAGACGGAAGACCGCAGCAAACTTGTGGAACGTCGAGGAAAAAAAACGGGCGGATTAGCGATGCGGATGGTCGCCGAAACAAAAGCTGGTGGCTTTCAACCAAATTTTAGTTTCGAATTGCTCCTACAGGCGAACCAATGGGTTGAAGTCGCTATCGTGTGTGTTCGTTACTTGAGAAAAAGGAAGGCGCCACTGGCCCTGCCCGAAGTCGCAAGTTGGAAGAGCAACGAGCTTTTCGTGCTTCCCGGATTGTGGGATGCGGGGATTGGTAGCGACTTTTTGAACAAGTTGACCGGACGACTGCGCAACGATAAAAGCCTTAACATTAAATGTTGCGTGGTCAAACTTCAGTGGTTGCCCGAGAATGATCGCGCGGCTCGCGACTTACGGATCGACCTTATTGACCTATATGCCGGTGCCGGGTTCCGCCTCAATCGACACGGAGATGCGATGATCATGCGATTATAGCCGGCGCATGATGGCGCGGTCGTCCATATTGGACATTCATCCACTTTGTCGGAGTATAAAAGCGGGGTATCTTTTATTCAATGCGCATCGGGTCGCCATTTAATTCAATCTATTAATGGACGGCCGTGGTTCCCGTAGGGGTCACCACTTTCTTGGTTGCCCTCGTTCATTGGCGTCCGCGCAACATAGACTGAGCGCCATTCTTGAAGCGAGTGAGGGCTATCGCCGTTGGACGACGCCCTGCAAACGTGCAGCCACGCCATTCCGAATGTGCACTCGGCGCAATCCGTCTGGTGAATCTGGAATATCCGCTCTGCGGCCGCAAACAACCGCTCGCGTTCGTCGGCTGTCACCCCGTTGGCGGTCGCGACTTCCATGATCGTCACACCACACATCGAGTCACTCGGAAATTGAGCGAGCGGATACGACTGCCGTACCCGAGCCGATCGTGCCGATCCCACGCGTACTGCACCGGCGTCTGGCCCCGTGGAGCCCAGGTGCGTCGGTTCAACGGCTGGAGTAAGAAGCCGCTTTCATCGACAAATGCGATGACAGCTTTGCGTCGCCGCCCCTTTTTTGATGGCGGGCCAGCGGACCTTGCGCCAATGGGCGATTGCCGCCTCGTCGCGCTCGCGCGCCCGACGCTCGGGCTTCTGGCACGACCAGCCGAGCTTCTGGAGAATCTTCCAGACGTGCGCCGGATGGTACGCGACGCCGAACCGCCGCTCGATCACCTGCGCCACGCGCGGGCAGGTCCACAGGTCCGAGTCGAAACCTGCTTTGTGCGCGCCGGCGCCCAGGGTCTTCTCCAGCCGTACCAAGTCGTCGTCGGACAGATTGGGCGTTGGGCCCGGATGCCGCCTTGCGGCCAGGCCGGCTGCGCGACGTTCACGCCAGGCGCACTTCCAGTGCTTCACGGCCGCAACGGTCACGCCGCACGCCGCTGCAACTTCCGGATGCGTCTTCTTCAACGCAAACATCCGAGCCGCCACCAGCCGACGCGCTTCCAATTGTTCTGCAGTTCCAGAAGGTCTCATCCCCTTCTTACGAAACTTAGCGCGATAGCAGCTGAGAGATAATTCACCAGGCAAAGGTCAATAACACAGACTACTCATACTCGATCTCGACTCCTTTCTTATTCTAATCGTGGACCATCCTTCCAAAGCGTTATATACCGTTGCAATACAGTTGGCTGCTTTCGATTCCGAAAAGAGACTTTTGCAAGTAATACGTATTCACCGTTGGCGACCTCCTTCAGGAGAAATTTGTTCGCTCGATTGGTGCGAACCTGAATAGGATTGGGATATGCCTCGTGCAACACGTATTCCACACGCTCAATCGCATCAATCGCACCTGAATAGTACGAGTCGACGATCACACGAATATCGTAATGAGGCAATTGGACACCTGTCCGCTTGTGGAACTCCTCCTGCATGTTCTCCCTGATGAACGAAGTGTGGTTTAAGTAGACATAGTCTGAGGGAAGCTGATCTTGCTTTGGAATTGGTGGAAGGCTCGACTTGTCCTGGGGAGGCTTTGTCGGCCGGATTCGTATTTTACTGCCGAACAACTCGAAACCTACATCGAGACCTGAGTAAAACAGTTGCCCAACTTCTCGCCGGAACAGAAAAATGACTCCAAGCAAGAGAAATGGCCATGCGAGGCTGGCAAGTGACGTGATAACCTCGCTGATTCCTTCCAATATTTCCGCGGCGTCTTTCATCCATCTTCCTTTGCGGCAGACTGCGTGTCTGAGTCATCTAGGCAGTCGAATCGTTCAATAGTCAAGAAATTCGCCGAACGCTTGTCAAAGGAGTGGACAGCTGCCGACTCGCGTGGATTTACTAGAAGCAGTTTCGAATCTAACGGTTGATAGCTAAACGCTTAGTTCGGTTGGTTCGTATCAGAAGATGCAGGAGGTGTTCTGAAACGAGTCGATTGAAGGAGCGTTTGGGTTTATGTCGGAAGCACAAGCAGTTAGCAGATCCGAAGCTTTATCGGACGAACAATGGTCGTTGATTGCCGATCTGCTGGCGGACCCGGCACCGAACCCTCGAGGCGGTCAACCTCGCCACGATCCACGTCGTTGTCTGGAAGGGGTGTTGTGGGTGTTACGCAGCGGCGCACTTTGGAAGGATCTGCCGCGCACATTCCCTTCATACGTGACGTATTGGCGTCGCTTCGTAACGTGGTCTGCCAATGGTGTGTGGGAGAAGGCGTGGCGGCGCCTTGTGAACAAGCTCGATCGGCAAGGTGAGGTCGATTGGCGACAAGGCATTGCCGATGGCACGTTTGCCTCAGCGAAAAAGGGGGCGATCTCGTCGGTCCCACCAAGCGTGGCAAAGGGACCAAGCTCATGCTCTTGGTCGATGGCCGCGGTCTGCCGCTGGGCGTAGATATCGATAGCGCCAGCCCGGCCGAAGTGACTCTGATCGAGCCCTTGCTCGATCGCGCTGTAACGCGTTACGTTCCCAACCATCTGATCTACGATCGCGCTGCTGATAGCGACCCATTGCGTGACCGGCTCCAGGCACGCGACATCGAGCTGATCTGTCCGCATCGTCGCAAGCGGGTACAGCCGGCCACGCAGGATGGCCGCGCTCTGCGGCGTTATCGTAAGCGATGGATCATCGAGCGCACGATCGGATGGCTGCATGCCTTCCGGCGCCTCGTCACTCGCTACGAGTATCACGCCTTCCTGTTCCATGGCTTCGCACAACTTGCCTGTCTCGTCATCGTGTTGCGACGGTTCTGAAACTACTTGTAGAGACAGTTTTCCTACAACCGCGCATGACCTGAGGCACTCTCGTATAGCTCTCGATTAAGCTCCTGAATCTGACGGATATAGCCCGAAGCCCACATGACGGATTGGGGTATCTCTAGAGGAGCCTCTATCAGCGTCTTAAGGCGCGTCAGCAAGTGCAATGGCCCTTCCGTCGACCGTAGGTTGACCGAAGACGCAATAGTCTTGTTGGTCATACTCAGGAGCCAATGTGGGACGTGCTCGCACCGGGCGAGTCCTTGCAGAAAAAGATCGTTCGCGTACACGTGGTCGAGTAGGATTCGACGTCGGTCGTCCACGGAGTGCTTGAAGTATCCTGCTTTGGTCAATGCATAGTTGTTCGTGCAGAGTTGCCTGTTCGGCGACCGCAGTGCGAAATTCTGAACGCAATGAATACCCCCTCTTTTATGGGTACCGCCCAACACCGCATCGTCCCAATAAAAACCTTCACTGCTGCTCGTAAAATGCTTACGAAGAACTTGAGCAACTCGGGGGTGGAACCAATCGTCGTCGTCTACAGGCATAACAATGAAATCGTCGAATGACTCGAGCAACGAGTCGGACGTCGAGCTCTTGATGAACACATCGAGGTCAAGAATCTGCGCCCAGGTCGTTTCAGCGATCAGCCGGAGTCGATGGCGAATCGCGAAGTAAGAAACTCCGAATAGGTCATTCCAAATCTGGATCGCGTTGCTTAGCAAGCCTTTTTCCCGGTGATTGACGCGACGCGCCGTGTCGTTGCGCTCCTCAAGAGCCTCGAACTCCTCCCAGGTCATATCCAACCAATTTATGTTGGTCCGAAGGAATGCCACTACTGGCCGCGGCATACGAAACCTTCCTTGCGTGGGTATCAACCCGTGCCAATTTAATCGTGTCATGCCCAATTCGAGGAGTTCGGAGAGTGCCGAACCCTCGCTACGCGACCACCGGTCATTTGCGAATTTGCGGCATTCTCCACTCGTAATGGTTCGGGAAAACGAAGTTGGTAAACGTCAAGGTCAGGCTGACGTCCAACGCCCGAACATGATGCCACCAACCCACCGGCAAGAATAGCACCTCGCCCGGCTCCAGCACGATCTCCTTGATGGTCGCCTTTGTGAAAAGCGGAAAACGAACCAAGTCCGGTTTGTAACAATCAACCTGACTGAACACGCCAATGTCGTTGTAGATGAACTCGTAGTCATTCGGCGATATCAGCTTTACTTGTTTGCGGCCCCAAACCTGCGCCATGAAAATGTTCGACGTGTCATGATGCAGCGGCGTGACTGTGCCGGCCGGGCCATACCAGAAGAAAATCTGGTGTGTCCCCATTTGCTGACTTAGATATTCGGGGAACAGTCGAATGTCCTGGAGGAGTTGCTGTGCCACCGGGCGCTTGAAGAAGCCATTATTCGCCACCAGATAATAGTCGTTCGTGGCCCCGCCCGCGTGGACCATGTCGACATACTCACCAAACAGCACTTTACGACAATGCTCGAAGGCGTTGATCTCATAGCTCGGGTCGGCGTTGCGGCCTGCCATGATCTCGACCTCTTCCCGGCCGAGCATCGTTTTGAAGAATTCCGGCGTCCAGCGAGTCATTGCTGGCCAATCGCGTAGCTGTCCCTCTAGGATGACGGGCCGGTTGGCGACGTAGTAGCATTCCAAGAATTCCGCCCGAGAGACACACGACCGCCGCTCGATCTCGCCTTGATATGGGTGCAGGTTCGCCAACGAGCGATAAACGCCCAGCAGCGATTCGATCTTTCGCAATCGCTGGGCCATCCAGTCGCCGGCTTGCAGATACGGATTGGAGTCGGCCCGAGCTACCTCAGCGGCGGCCGCTTCGCACGGGATACCGTTGTTGACCAGCGTCTCGACGATGGCGGTGTCGGGGGTATTGGCTAGCTTGTTCTCTCCGATCCACCGCTTCCATCGTTCAGGAATATTCGAATTCGTCGACGTCGGTGCGACCTGTACTGAGCCGGGTGCCGCCGACTGACGCTTGAATTGCCGATAACGCCGGACCCATTCCTCGCTGATCGAATCGGCCTGTTTCTTCAGTTTCGTTTGCGGGATAAGAACGTGCGCCGCCGACTCCACGCCGAGCCAGCCAAGGATTTGACGGATTGTGCCGTCATAATCGGCTGCGAAGTCTTCGTAGGCGATCACCAGCGGTGCCACGTGAGCCTCTTCGAAGAATCGCTGCCACCCTCGTTCATTGCCGTGGAGCAAATTCTCCAGGTGCTCGATCCCTTGCGGATCGAAAAAGGGCTCGTCAACCGTGCCGGGGCGACGTTCCGGCTGCTGACCTTCCTTTTGCCACCAGCCGTCGGTTTGGACCGCGCGATGGTATGACACGGCCTGCCGTTCCTTGTCGCGCCGCGTCAACCACAGATACTTGACTCGTGGGAACACCGCCGAAATCACCTGCGGACACCGCATGCCTTGGCAGCCGTCACTTGCTCGCAATTTGGGCAGCAGCTGTTCGAACTGGTAATAGTGCAGCTTCCAGCCAAACACGCCGTTGGCCGTCGAATGGGCTTCCTTAAGCCGGGCAATGTATTGCGCATACATGCCATGCACCGGCATCGGGATTCCAAAGCGAGCACATTCCCTGGCTTCAGCAGTCTCGTGAAACCATTCACGAGGTCGACCTGCAACGCCTGTCGATTCAAGACCTTCCGACAACAGCCAACTGCCGGATCGAGGGTTCGTGCAGATCACATAGAAGGTGCGAGGTTCCAAGGGCCGTCTCTGCTCTGCTCTTTAGGAGGCGGTATAGCGAGAGGAAAAGCGGTTGTGAACGTAACGCGCCGAGAGGCGCATTTCAAGGATTTCAAAACCATTTGATAGTCAGCCATTTCAGCCACCTTTTTAGGTCCGCCGGCGGTTAGCCGGTACCCTGTGACCACTTCCGCGTAGGTTCAAAACTCCTGAATGTTCCAGGAAAGGCGTGACGGCTCGCGTGCCCATTGCTAGCATTCCCAAGTGATGCGCTGACGTTACTGGTACACTTCGCCGGGTTCAGCCCGATCGGCTTCGCGCCGCCGCGTCCTACAGGCCTTTGCTTTTTTCATCATATTGCGCCGTTCCCGATAGCTGTCATTCGCTTCACAACTCACAGAATCGCCACGAGCGAACCCTCGGAGCAACATAATGGCCAGCGAAGTGTATCGCACATTGTGCGGAGAGGCGAACTTTTCGCCCTGGTATCGAGAACATTCTGTGCTAATCGACGACGTCATGGATAAAACGATCGTTGATATAGAGCTACGCTTTTGGGCGTCACCCACATTGCAACCTACGAACCCTGGGGCGGCGTTCGTCGGTGTGCAGGATATGCGACTATACATGTGTGGCCAGGATGTTACGGCCGCCCTAATACTAGAGCTGCAGGCGCTGGTTCAAAATATTCCAGTCTCGGTGATTCGCCAACGCTATCAGGACGGAGCCAATTCTTATTTGGCTTTTATTCGCTCGTTTCCATCTAGCGCGCCCTTAGTTGCCAACGACGACGCGATTGTCACAGCGATCGCCGCCGACCCAAATTGGGCTGCCAAGTTTTCCACGCTTGGTGATCGAAGCCAGGGTTGGTCAGGCAATCTTCATCCATTGAATTTTCTTTTCCGCTTCATTCCCATGATACCTATTTCGCTGGCAAAGGTTTGGGCACGCTATATAGCACAATCTCATTCCCCACTGCCTGCCGACATGTCTAATCTGACGTTGCCGTTGTCGATTGTATTGTCCGAGGGCGTTTCACCATCAGTAGGCTCAATTGATTCGTCTTTTATTCCTGGTGGGTGTGTTCGCTACCAACTCGATATAAAGTCCCAAAACCCATTGCTGGCCCAATTAAACCTGGTGCTCAGCAAATTGCATGATCTGCAAATAACGATGAGCACACTCCAGCTCAATTATCTCGGTCCGCTCGACGCACAAATGGCGGCACTTAACACCGAGCTCCAAGCAGGCGACGCCGCACTAACCGCTTCCTTAAATAGACTCACCACTACCGTAAACAACATTGCCTGAGCGTAGCATGCAAACACAGTTCACAGACCCGACAGATGCATGTATTGCGGCGATTCTCGCGGAGATCGACGTGCTGAAAGCCGCCGCATTGCAGTTCAATGTTACCGCAGCTTCAATTGTTCAAACCGCGACTAGTATTGGCGCCGAACTTACGTTGCCACCGGGTACGCGACCACAACTCTGGTCTTCAATTGCCGCACTCAATTATTCGGCTGGCTCTCGAACACAAGACGTCGAACTGCTGGCAAGAGAAAGCAAGTTGAACCAGTACATTGGCGGCGTCCCATTAAGTCCGATTTCAATAACGACCCCAATATCAGCGACGCTCACTCCTGACAAGCCGTCGATTATCAAGTGGCAAAATGGTGTTGGCTCCCGTTGGCCTTTCCGCGATACCTTTCTAATAGTGACCCATTGGAATCTTGCTGTAGAAAACCAAAATCCTATCGAGCTCCTGATCGTCCTGCCTTCGACGCTCGTGGTCGATAGTACGGCCACGATCGGAGCCCAACTCGTTGGCTGTCCAACAATGATGCTAGAGGATGGGACAAGCTACGACCCCTTTCAAAAGATCCCGATAGCTCAGCGCCGCGACATCCGCCAGCATGCCATTAATACGATCACATCTGATTTGAGCAATTTTACCTTCGCTCTGCCGGTAATTCCGTCGAGCGCTCTGGCAATCAATCCTACACCGCATACGTTTAGAATCGGTACGTTCTTGAACCTGATCTCGTTAACAGGGGCAAAGAGACGGCAGGCTTTGGCACTCTACGACTGGCTAGCCCCCGCGGATGATCTAGCTGTTCGTGTCTATAGGGCGCTGGCTGAACCCGCTATCCGAAGCGCTTTGCAAAGCAATCCTACGATTACGCACCTAAATATCCTGACTTTTACAGATTCCGGCATAGAGATGGAGGTTGAGGTCGATCAAAGCGGTTCAGAATGCTGGATCGATTGGCAGGTCCAAGTGTTCATGCGATATCGAATCATCTTAGTCAATACTGCCGCGGCTGCACTTGAAGCGTACGCCGCTAATTCGCCGATTACGGGAAACCCGACTGCGTGGAATTACACCTACACAATAAACAACTGCTTTCCGGTCTGTGATCAAGCGGAGGCCAAACTAAAGAGCGAGGTAGAAAGCCAAATCCAGCAAAATACCGTACAGACTTTTCCGTTCGCCGATCTATCGGCATTAGCATATGACGCGTGGGGACGGTTTGATTCGTATGGAGTCTTTATCTCAATGACTAGCCGAGACAACTAGGAGGTAATATCAGATGGCTGGTACAAACACGTTCAAGTGGCCGATGGATGCAAGTCGTTACGAGAAGAATATTGCGGCACTTAGGGATGAGATTCTCAAGGCATACAACGCAGGTGCAAGCGGGGGTACTGGGCAATTTCCTATCGCGCTCGTTTTTATATTACTGCCCATTATAACGTCGCAAGGGCAGGACGCGTCAGATCGCGGCAGTTTTTCGGTCGTCGTAAACCGGTTTCAGAACACCGGAGATGAGGTGGTTATCACGATCAACGACCCCACGATGGGAGAGTATTATGTAACATTGCCTGGAACTATCTCGGGTTCGCTTTCAGTTACTGGAACAGAGAATGTAATCGCAATAACATTCGACTCACCGCTTCAGCTAGACATTCCACAGCTTGAGCAGCTAGGTGTCGGGCGTTCGCAGTTCCAGGGCCTGCAATCGATGACAGCGACGAATTCATCGGCAACGTCTGTTCTAATAGATCAAGTCGATACCACTCTGGAAACTGATATCGTAGTCCAGACGGCGACGCTTGTTGCGCTCAATGGCCCCTTCGGAAAACGACTGACGAGATTAACCAGCAGAACTTTTAGCGGCGCGTGCGGCGGGAGTAGCGGTGGCGGAGGTGGTGGCTCCAGTCCCTCAAACTATTACGTCTTGCACCGAAGCGACGGCCTGTGCCTGGTTAATCAAGGCAGTTATATTGTTGGTGCGCCAGCATATACAAAAATATACGGGCCGACGACTGAGGCCAAATGCAATAGTTACATGAACCAGATATGTCCTGACTCCGTGTGCGATGCACCACCGACACCGACACCGACACCAACACCAACACCAACACCAACACCGACACCAACACCGGCACCGTGATGTGGACTTTGGGGGGCACTCACCAGCAGGATGGGTAGGTTCTGTGTGACGCTGCCTTCTGGGAATCCTGACTCTATCTGGCGGCAGGGTGACGGAAAAGTCTTCCCCATTGATTTTGCATTGGTGAGTTATGGATGTCCCGGGTGCCGTTCGGGCCGCCGGCGCAGCAGCTGGCTTTTCATGCTTATATTTCGCGGCGGCAACTCATGACTCTGGTACTCCAACCGTCGTAGGACTTATACTTGCATCGACATGGGTGGTTGCGAGCGCCGTTGGGGGGATTGGTTTAGCAAGTCTTCGATACTATTTACAGCCTCGAGTGTTTCAGACGGTATCTTGCTCGTGGTACGGCGCTTTCTGGTCAAGTAACTTTGCATTTATTGCTGTCGCGTGCTGGATCCTGCCACGGACCTATTGGCCGACGGCATTTCTAGGCCTCGGTATAGCTGTAAACCTGTCCTACGCTTCTGCTCGCCTTGGATGTGCCCTTGCAGGATGCTGCTGGCAAAGCCCGGATCTGCCTCGTCCAGCGCGGTGGGTTTTTGCAACAATGGGCGGACCGCTGCCAGTCACCGAGGCGTTAACATCAAACCTAGTGGTTGTGCTGGGACTTGCCATGACGTGTGTCGGGTTGCTATGCGCATCAGGACCAGCGTTAATCGCGGCCCATGGAACGCTCAGCGCCCTTGCTGACTGTTGTCGACTGAGTTGCCGGTTCAAGGATCGCTCGTTACGCCTACTTCAGATATCCAGCATTTGGACGTGGTCTGCGTTTCTTCTTTGGCTCTGCATGCAAGGCGACAACGAATAATCTCTTGCTTGCGGGCCGGGCTATTTCGCCGGCTCAGTGATTACGGCTCGCCAGTTCGCATTGCCGCGCATAGAACGACACCTCGGGGATTTCGTCTTAGATGCGCCACCGATCGACTGTCGTTTACTCAGGATCGAACCCGCTCACCGGTTGCCACCCGGTGGAGTTCTCGGCCCGACTCGCTGCTTCGGCTACGATTCGGCACTCGCTCCATCATCACTTTGGGATTACCCATTCCTCCCCTTCATAGCCTCTCATACAGAAAATCAGAGCCGGTCAGCTGTCCAGCGTATCCAAACAACGCCGGCCGCGCTAGCCTATTTTGCGACGGATCTCTAACGACCCAAGCCTACGAGGCATCGCAGCCGGCTAATCGCCTGATAGAGCCGTGGGATCGCTACCTGTCTTGTTTCTTGAAACCGTACGTGTCGAGCCATCTTCGCGAGAACCGGCTCGATATCGATTAGCCCCTGCGAATAATCATTAATCGCAGTCGTTAGTAGCTGCGATGTTACGGTTGGCGTCAAATTCGATAGATCAGAAAAAGCGATCTCCATCTCTGTATACTCCATATAGGCTACACGCACTTCTTCTGAAATGCGGACTGTTTCCTGATCGAGTTGATGCGAGGCGCTTGAAAGTGATGCCTCTGCCGCGCATAGCTGAGCGCGCAACTCGTCACAACGATGTCGATGCAGCAATCGCGACTTGCAATCGGAAATCAAGTGTCGAAGAGTTCGTATCTGTCGTTCAAGTAACGCTATCCTGCAGCGGAGCGACACTAGCGTTGGATTGGAATGTAGCGCCATTGTAACCGCTTGGTCTTCCGTGTATGGAAACGAAGGGATGGGATCCGTGCAACAGATGTACGCGCTAGACTGAAGGCAGAGATTTCGCAGTAGGCGTGATCGGGATTCATTGGCACAAGCCTTTGAGTCGGCCAGTCGCAATTTCACTTCGGCGACACACGCAGTCGCGGTGTCAAGGTCTGCTTGCGGCTTTGTTCCATTTGAAACCAGTTTCTGCGCCGCAGCTTTTAGGGCTTCGTATTGCTGAGCGCCCTTGAGTAGCACTTCAATGATTGCTTTGTCACCGCACGCCGTGAGATATAGACTAACCGCCGACGACTCGCCGCCATTGCACACCGTTGGGCAGCTATGGGCGAGAACGTAGTTCATGTCGATACAACTTGGCGTAGACGTAGGTACAGATGCTGCTGCAAGTAGATTGCATGAGCAAATGATAAAAGTCAGGGCGCTGGTTAATAGGCATCGTGGTGATGGATGCACGGCTGTTACTCCTGGGTAAGGATTTAATGGCCGATTAAAGCATGAAGGTTTGGACGCGGTAGTCGGAATGTCCCGTTTCGAGCGATGTCATCGACCCGTATCGTCAAGTTAGAGACGCGGGGCGGCGGCAAAGTGATGTTTGCTAAGATTGAATGCGCGTGCAAGGGGCAAGTTTAGAACCCGTATTGTTGCTTACCGGCGGGGCCATGGCCACAGACGAAAAGACTGGCAACGCACTGATAGAACAGGTTACGTTGAAGAGAGTTGACGCCGGATGCTCAACGGCAAATCTATCGCGATTGTAAAAGCGGCCGACGGTCGCGCATACGACCGGCCCCTAGCGATTCGGGTCTGATATTTCGTGCGCATATGGGGCGCTGGTGCGGCGTACGGATGTATAGTCGCCACCCAACGAGAATCGGATATAAGAGCAACTGCTATCACGGTTTACGTCATGATATGGCTGTCCGATAATGCGAAGAAAACTGTTATCGCTGAGCGACACGAGACATTTGCGTCAGACCGATTGCGGAGCAAAGGATGCTTTGGAGAACCCACCGCGACGAGTGATCGCATCGTCCGGCAAAGAAAGCGCCGCAGGTTGTCGCACCGCTCGGCGGAAATGGGCCATTCGGAAGAGGTTCCATCCCCGACCCTGCGTTGATCGGCGTGATTCTCCCTGGAAAGCGCGATATCGGACAGTTGACCGCCTCCGGCTCACACACAATCATACTCGCGACGTCATGTGAGCGTGATCGTTACTCTTCCCTGCGCCGCGAATGAGCTATGCACTTGTTCATTGGCATCAACGACTTGCGCCGACGGCTTTCACTGCCGTCACGAAACGCTCTGTTTCTTTGAGGTTTATCGCCGCAACTTTGTCAGCGTGGCTGTCAACCATTACTAGACGCAGATCAGCATGCAGCCACATCCAGTCTAAACACGGCGCAGGGAAGAGTAAATGACCGCAAGACAGGAGATCATCATGCAGGTGTTTTACAGCGAGGCTGACATCGAAGCGTGTCTTACAGAAGCGTTTCTAAATCGCTACCGTCTATACCGCTTAAAAACTGTTGCTCTAACAGGAATTTTGCTTGCGAGGCCCGAGGACAAAATCACAAAAGAGGCGATCCTGCCGCACCTCGAGTTTTGGCACTATCGCTCCGACTTCTTTACAGATTTCTTCTGTGCCGGTTATGGACCGAAAGACCTTATTGCCGATGCCAAGCCGGTCGACGTTCGCATTCAAGGGCTTGACTGGGGGTTCTCAATGAGCGCATTCGTCGACCTTGTAGAACACATCGAGAAGCAAACCAAGTGGCGATATAATGGCGACCCTTGTCTTCTCCTGGCGAACTCATACTTTAACGGAACTAAAGCTCGTCTCGACTACGATCGATCGATAAGAGTAAATTTCCGCGAGGCGATCGAAGACGAGGCTATTTCCTCGCCCACCGAACTCGCCGATGCTGTATTCGAATTTGCTAAGCGCGTAAACGAGGACTCCACAGATCCCGTGTGGGAACTTAGTGATTCCTTTGGAAGGCGACTTATCAAGCGCGGATTAAAAGATGCATTTCTGGCTTGGCTTCCAGATTGGCTGAGTCCGACCGCAAAGGCTGGCATGCACTTCGTCGTCCATGAGTTGCCAGCTAGCGCTTAACCACTCAAAGTGAGCATTCTATGCGGCCATTTTGAGGAACTCCTTCACACGTCGACGGACTTTCGGCTGTCGAATTCGGTTGGCGAACAGGTCGGCTTGGTCTTCACGAACGCAGCGGCGTAGCTCATCGAGGCGTTGTCGTAGCGGCGGGATGGGAATCGTCTTGTTGACGGTGGCTTTTGCACCAACGGCCTTCAAGGCGTGGTGGGTCAGCGCGAGATGGGCTAGGCAGACCACGTGCAAGTGACGACGGATTCCGTTCCGGTGTTGCAACTGGTAAGCGCCAAAGCCCAGCATCCGTAGGTCTTTGAACAGCACTTCGATGTTCCAACGTTGTTCGTAGATCGTGAGCACCTCGCGAGGCTTGCTCGATAGGTCGCTGGTGGCCACGGCCAGCAGATGACGCACGGGGTCGCGTGGTCGCTTGGAGAAGACCAACTGCACGGCGCCGATCTTTGGAAGCATGCCGTGTTCGCTCGCCACGCGCGTCCAGCGCCAGCCAAAGCTGCGACGTAGGCGTACACGTTGGCCATGATGTTTCACGACACCCGAGGCGAACTGTTCGATCTTCTCGGTGCGCTCACGGCTCAGTCGCCAGAATCGGCGGTTGCGCGCGGCGACCGAGTACCACGTAAATCCTCGCTCCTTGCAGGCGTAGGTTACCTGCGGGCAGAGGTAAGCTGCATCGAACAGAACACGCACACGAACACCGCGTGGCGGTTCAAAGCACGAGATCATCTCGGCCGCCAGCTCGGTCAGCTTTCGATAACCGGCACCGGCGATCTTCTTCGGTTGCCAGACGCGCAGCGTCCACGGCAACGTTACTCCTCGCACATGTACGGCTGCGGTCAGAACGGCGTGACCATGGCCGAAGCGCTGATGCGCCTGATCCCACAGCTTGCTGATGTCGGCCATCGTGCGACCACGCTTCACGCAGCGCGTGTCGTCGAGGATCAGATCGAGCACGTCTCCTTTACGCATTCGCAGCCGACGCAACATCCGCTGCGCTTCCGACACCAGCAGGCCTGCCTCGTCCCAGTCCGAGCGGTTCAAGAAGAACCCTAAGCTCGTACGATGCCGCTCGCCACGACTGCACTTCGCGACGCGCTTCAGCTTGGGACCGATGCCCATCAGAATCGCCGTCAGTAGCCACGCCAGATGCCGGCGATGAGCGCTCGATCGCAGATGCGCCTTGCCCAACAACTTGTCTTGAACCAAGCGTGGCAAACACGCTAAAACCATCGCGGACCTCCGTGTCAGCGTCCCTTCTTGGGGTTAAGCAACGCTGGCATACGAGGTCCACTTTTATGCGCCAAGATCAGTGTGTTTCAGCAAGAATGCTCACTTTGAGTAACCAGTCATTGATGCAATGCAGTGTGTCTCGGTCTAAATAGCTCCCCAACAGAGCGACAGTTGGTCTACGCCGCTCGTGCCGTGTCATAGAGCGAAGTTTCGATGCCAAAGCACGATGCAGCGTTCAGCCATCCAAACACTAGGTCGAGCAGTCCGTCGATATCAGCACAGTGGTGGTTGCGGGTGATCTCTTCGTGCAGATGCTACCAGACTCGTTCGGTCGGGTTGGTGTCCGGAGAGTAGGTCGGCAGGAAGTGCAGCACGATGTGGTGTCCCCACGCCTCCAGATACTGCCGCACTGATCGACACCGCTCGGGGTTGTGAAAGATGACCAGCACGGCGACGGTCACGTTATACTCCCAACGATCACTCAGCAGCACCAACAGATGGGCCCGTATGCCACGTGTAGGAACCCGCGCCGGGCTGCGCACTGCCCCACTTCGGCTGCGGGGCATTCTTGCCCCTCGCCCCGCTTACCCGACGGGCGGGCGTCTCGCCGGGAACCCCGCACTCACTCGGTGGCGATATCGTCGCTAGCACTATGCTCAATACCTGACGGGCCGCGAAGCCGAATAATGGCCGTTTCCCCACTTTCCTTTTTTGCAACAACCGGAAAAACACGCAAAGATTAACATCGGTGCCCGACGATACCACGTTCGGACGGTGGTTCTTTCGCCGAAGGAAGGGGATGCGTAATGCGATATGTCGCTTGCTTAGCCGTGTGTTTAGCTGTTTTTGCCTCCGGCTGCCAAGTAAAGCAACTGCAACGCTCCACAGTTACTCAATCCCGGTCGATCACGGATGTTTACTACGATCAGATACTCGATAACATTGCGATGCTGGCAAACGATAGAGCGAAGTTGCCGTACTTCTCAGTGCCGAACACTGGCCAGACATCGACGCAGTACAGTCTCAATGTAAACGCCACCTCAAACCTTGATTTGCTCGCAGCAACGTCAACCGTGCCTGCGTACCTAAGCAAATACGTCTTCGACAAATTCAGCGGATTCGCAACCGGAGGCGACACTAATATCGAACAGTGGAACACCAAGCCCACGTATGATCCAGACCAGATTCTCCTGATGAAGTACGCGTACGAATTCATCTTCGGCGACCCGACCCACTACTACTACCTCTCATTGGTGCTAAACCCGGAGCTTGCAGCGGCGAACGCAGGATCAAGAAAGCTCAGCGAAGCAGAGAAACAGGAACGTCTAAAGAGCATCGAGGAGCCACTGTCCGGGATCGAAGGCGACGATGCAGATACGGTCAAAATCACTCGTTTACAAGCCTATCTGCGTGATGATGGATTGGGCGAAACATGGAATTTTGCGCCGGGTGAAGCCGAAAAATTCTATGGCAAGCTGAAATTCCAAAACGAACCAAAAGCAATCGCAGTAATGAGGTCGTGGGCCCAAGATCAACTTAGTGAGGAGCGCAGAAATAGAGCAATTGTCGCAGGCCTTGATGCAGCACGTGCTCGCGAGTTGCCATTACTCCAGTTTCGCCCAGACTATACGCAATTGCTCCACACGGGTTGGTTTTCAGTTGGTGTCAAGCATGATGTGCCAAAAGGAGCTTGCCATGTGGGCCGCTGTGGAAAGACGTATGCTTGGGTCAAGCCAGGAGCCGAGCAAGCGTTGGCCGATTTTGCTCTGGTGATTCTCGACATCACAACTTATCAGCCCCCATACAGGACGCCGCAATCCCAGGCCACCGGAGTTATTGGTCGGGCTGCCACACGATAATGGGTTCGTCGCCTGAAAAAATAACAGCCCTAAACAAATCGCGATTCTTGCACCCACCTAGTTTTGTTCTCCGTGATGTTGTAGTCCACTTCTATTTCCTTCGCGTTCTTCCGCGATTTTTCCGCGACAGCTAGCAATTTCTTATAATTCGACCTGTGTTCAAATATTGAAAATAGACGTTCCGTCTTGCTTCCTTTCGTCAGAAGCATAGTGAATCGATAGTGTTCCAGTTCTGGAAAGGTTTCCGTGACAATTCCTTGGTCTTTCATTTAGCGTCCCTTAATTCGAGTACCGATACATTTGCAGAAAGCAGCCGAACGGCTATCACCGCTTCACCGAACTGATCAGTAGTCATCGACATAGCGGTGCGAACGGACTAAATAGCTCCACAGTCGGACGACAGTGAAGTTGGTCTTGTAAAAAAAGTATGGCTTGAGCCAGGGTTGGGGTTCTCACACCAACCAATCCTGGAGATCAAGCCATGGACGGCAGTATCCGGCTTTCGGCTCATGAACGCAACGTGTTGTTGCACGAGGCACGACGAGGAACCGGTCCGGAGCGACCATCTGCGCAAGAGAGGCCTTTTTCGCCTATGTCAGTTTCAGCTACCGACTTGCTCGAGAACTACGTGCCATTCGACACATCGACCGACGCGCTGTGTGCCGTGTGGCGCCTTCCGCGCCGTGGAAAGGTGACTTCGGCAGTGAATGGGCTACCGAACCTGCCCAGTCTTTCAAACCCAGCAAGAAAAGTTCAATCGGTGTTCTGTCGCCCCGACTTTGAAGATGGACGGCTCACCGTGATGGGTCATCTGCGCTAGCTTCAGCGTAAGCGCACACCACAGGCATGATTGACGCGGTTGCTACTCTGGCGAAGGGTCTGCATTGGCTCATTCGCTGGAGGCGTGAAGATGCCGGTTTCGAGTGGGGATCGAACGTTGGTGTGGCGAGAGCGGCTACGGCGTCAGGCGGGGTCGGAATGTTCCATCGCCGAGTTCTGCCGGCGCGAAGGGATCTCGGTCCCGAGCTTTTACCAGTGGCGACGCCGCTTGGCCGAAACGTCGGCAGCGTCTGGGTCGAAGAGGAGGCGAAGTCCCCGAGCCTCATCGGCCTTTCAGCAAGTCTTCTTGCTGACGGGCGGCGCTGTGGTGAGGGTTGAGTTGGTCGGCGGCTCCCCGGTCGCCATCGCCATATCTTGGCGGCCTGCAAAGCATGCTGAAACCTGAGACACCGCGTGCTCCGGTGCGACACAACCAACGCGCCTTCTGGCAGCGCATCAGCCGTCTTTGTAGTGTCGACTCGAAGATATAGGTGCCGGCATAGAGTTGGACTCCGCACCGATACTCAGTGCAGTTCACGTAACCCATTGAAGTGAAACGAGCTAGGCCGGCGACAACGCGATCAAGGTTTTGTGTTTGTTCTCTTCAGAGAACCGTGATAATACCTTGATCGTGTTTTTCGCGGGACGCGGGTTCAATTCCCGCCGCCTCCATCTTGCCGCCAGTTGCCAACTGGCGACGAGCAGCGTCAAAACCCTTGCACACGCAAGGGTTTTGGCGTTTCTGGTCAGAGGGCTCAGTGCCAGCCAATGACCGCGACTGCCGCTCAGAGACGCCAGAAATGCAGCGCCCGTGCAGCGCGTGCTCCTGACTCGGCATCGCAGTGGCGGGCGTTTTCGGATTCATTTTCGGCGTCGGAAGATTGGCCACAGCGCGTGCTTGGTCGCCGATCCCGATATGGGTGTACCGCATCGTCATATTGATATCGGAATGCCGGGCCAGTTCCTTGGCCTCCGGCAACGTCGCCCCATTGCGGAGTAATTCGGTGATATGCGTGTGCCTTCCGGCCGCGTGGAAGTCGGCAATGCCCTCTTCGTTCTCGTAGGCAATGCCGGCCCGCTCCAGGTCTTTTTTAACCATGAGCCACGTCTTCCGGTGCTCCAGCCGCGGAAACAGCTTTTCACACGGCGTCAGGCCTTTGAGCCAATCCCGCAGCAGCTCGACCAGGTCCGGATGCAACGGCAATACATCTTTTCGGCGATGCTTGGAGCAGGCCGCCTCAACCGTGACCGTCGGCGGTACGGCATCGAGGGCGAAGCTTCGCGGCGTTAGGCTTGCTAGTTCCTTCTTTCGCAATCCCGTCATATAAGAGAGCAGGTAAATGCGTCTCCGCTGTTCCCCGGAATAACGCTGAATCAGAACGCCGCTCGAACGGGCAGACTCGATGAACCTGGACACTTCGTCGGCCGAAAAGCACCGCCGAGCATGACGAACATCGAGCGCATTATTGAGCCGCTCAAGGCCGACGAGCGGATTGCTTAACAACCGCTTGGTCGAGACGCACCAGTTGCAGAAGGAATCCATCGCCTGGATGTAATGGTTATACGTTCGGTGCCCGAGGCCGTCGCTCGTACGTAGCGACCGCAGATAGGTCCGCACAGCTTCCATGGCAATGTCGGCCAACGTCTTGAAACCCGCGCCAGCAACGATCCGCCGCACACGAGTCATCGTCAGCCTGACATGCTTCGGCGAATTGTCGGCTAGGCTTTCCTCGAACGCCGTCAAATGAACTTCGACGGCGGAAAGCTTGGTCTCGGCGAGCCGCTCCTGTTCGGTATCGATCATACCGGTTCGGCGGAGCCGGGCCTCGGCTTCGAGCTTGCCGGCAAGCTGCTCGGTCAGCCCCTTATCGGTGAAACCCTTGGCCGTCTTCCGCTTGCCGCGGTGATCCAGGTACTGAATCGAGTAGGGTTCGTTCTTGCCCTTGCGACGCTTGTAAATTGAAGCCATCGGTTATTTCCTCCGCGTATCATTTTCGCGCGCTTGCCTCGCGGGACAACCGTCCGCGATCCATTTTTTGATTTCGTCGAGCCGCCACCGCACCGCGCCACCGAGTCGCACCGGCTGGGGAACCTGGCCGGCGCTACGCAATCGCCAGAGCGATCGTACCGACACATCGAGCAACCGCGCTACGGCGTCGGCAGAGATGAGGCAGGGTTCATTCGGTCCGGCCGGCAGCAATTCACCGATAGCCATGACTTACTCCTGCGCAGAAAAAAGACGGGGCTTCCACGCCCCGTCGACCCACGAGCTACGCCGCTCGTTGCTCTTGTGGTACGTCGATCACTTGTGGATCGGGAGTCCGCCAGAACTCCAGCGCTTTTTTGGTGGCGGCCGCCATGACCGCCATGTCATCCAGTTGTCCCAGACCGAGGAAGAGATCAGGCACTAGATCGAACGGAAAAATTAGGTAGGCTACCGCGGCGGCCATAATCAACTTGGCTTTGGTTTTGTTACTCATGACAAACACTCCTTTGCTTAGGTAATACTTGCACTCTGCAGCGGCACCGACGTAGCGCCGCCCTGCACCATGTCGATGCCTTCGGCATCGCCGTTCGGCTCCATTCCCGGGCAAGACCGGACCAACGCTTGACGAGCGTGAATGTTTCGATAGCAATCACTGCGCACATGACATGCGTGGGAAGATTGACCAGCCAACAGAGATACGTCCACCGCATGGCTTGATTCCCGTTAGTCCTTGGAAATTGTTACCGCGACTACGACCCATACCAACACAAAGGTTGCAAACATGATCTATCGCTCCGGTTCAAGATCCGGCTCGCGCTGCTCTCGATCGGCATGGCTCTTGGCGCGCGCGCCCATTCGTCCATCACCGAGACCTGAGGTTCTTCGCTTGCTTCGCGGCGAATATCTGCAACTTCCCCGGCAGAAAGCGTTCCGTAGATGCCTTGCTCCGTATGCGCGGCGATATTGCTCTCCGGATAGAGCGCGTTGCGTAGTTCGCCAAGTCCCTGTCGCCACATTGCTCCCGGATGGCTGACACCAATCTTGTCCATCGCGCGATTCCTCCCTGGTTGTTAGCCTCGCATCTCGCGAAAGCGCGATGCGATTTGTTCTTGTTCGATCACCGCATCAGTCATGTTGAGCGTCTGAAATTGCTGCAGTGCGAGCGACATGTTCACGTTGATAAACATGCACACACTGCCAATCATCAGGTAGGTGCCGAGCGGCGCATCCACTTGGCGTATCAGCCAGCCAGCGGCGAAAGTCATGACGGGCTCGTCGAACCGTTTCATGCGCACTTCCGAAATCTTGGCCTTTGGTCCTAAGAACCGCGGCCAGCCCGAGTAATAGGAATGGCACCGTTCGCCGCGATGACGGCGACGGAATATCTGCACTCGCGCCACGATACACATCACTAAATAAACCGGCAGGAATGCCATCAGTAGGCTGAGGTCGTAGCCGCTCCAGAACAGTCCATAGAAAGGCACGAGAAGGAGCACGCCCGCGGCTTGCAACCCGAGATAGCGTTCGCCAGGTGCTCGATGCACAATGACCTCGAGCGAGGTTGCCCAGCTGCGACAGCCCAAGAGGAGAACGTTCATCATTCCCCGTGTGGTCAACCCCTGACCGCCGCCTTGTTCGGTAGCACTTGCCATAAGTCATGCTCCTGCTCGTCGTCGGCGCGCATTTCGAGCGCCAACGACAAGAAATTGGGAACTGCAGCAGATGACTGTAACGCTACAGCTGCTGCTGGAACGATACCTGCATCCAAGGACGACCGGTCTTACTGAACCGTCGCCCACCCTGATATACGACCGCGTCCACGATGAATTGCGGAGCGCCCCCTCGTCTCAACCGAGAGAATTCGTTGGGCTGGACTTCGAACTCGAAGCATTCGCTCATGCCGGCACTGGTTTGAGCGCCCTGGCCGCCCATGAACTCGCTGAGCCAGTCACCTGCTTGTTGGGAATTTGAAGCATTCATCAGGTATTGCCGCGACCGACCAATCAACTCCGCCGCATATTCGTTGGTTTTTGTATCGGCCTGCTGATGAAACAGCTTCGTTTGCAAGTTGCCCAGCAAACTGTGCACTTGCGATTGAGCCTGTTCGCCGCCGAAGCTGGCCAAGTAATTGCTAATGGACTGGGTGGCATAGACGACCGCGGTGCGGCTGCTGCGGGCGGTCGTTTGAAAGACCTGATCTGCGGCGACCGCCAGCAGATGGCTTTCATCGGCGACGAGAAATACCGGTCGCGTATGGTCGTCAACGTCCCGCCGCTCTTGCGATTGCTGAAAGCAGTACTTCCACAGCACCTGCAAGAACGCTCCGACCTCGCCGTAAAGCTTGATCGGACAGTCCAGCAGGATCAGCGCCCTTGGCGCACCCATTCGGGACTGACGGTCGAATCGCCGGAAATCAGTTCGCGAATTGGGCTGCGATTGCCCAATGTCGCCGTGTCACGCGAGCATTGACGAAGGCTCTCAACGCCGCGTTTGCCAGCCGTCGCATTGAATGGGATGTGTCTTCGCTCGCCGAAGAGCAGCGACAGATCGCGATCATATGGAACATCGAAGACGTGCAGCAGGTTCGTCCCGACTTGGACGAAGACCGAGCTTGGGCGGTCCTTCAACTGGCTGCGAGTCAACACGATGCTTCGCTCGGCATCCAATGGGATACGCTGGAAGCTGCCGCGGAATCGCTCTACAGCAATGCTCCTGAACAGGGAGGCATCCATGCGTAGGCTCATCAATCCATTCTTGGCGGCTCGCCAATTCCAGGCGAAACAAGCAACGCCGCGTCAGGCATACCGCCCGGTGTTCGCCAAGCTGCCGCGGGCACCGATCAATGCCAGCCCCGTCCCTCACCTGACGAGCCTGTATCACTTCCACCGCGCAGGCGAATACGGCGATCGCGGCTATCCCGGCAATTGCGGCGGCAACCTCATCAAAGACTTGCTGCAATACTTCAAGCCGCAATGCGTCTTCGATCCGATGACCGGCAGCGGCACTTGCCGCGACGTGTGCCACGAGCTGGGCGTCGCCTGCACCTCGGGCGACATCCATCGCGGCTTCGACCTTTGCGAACCTACCGAGTTCTTCGGTGAAGCAGCACGCTTCGAGCGACGCAGCTTCGACTTCGTCTGGATTCATCCGCCCTACTGGCGACAGAAGCTGTACGCGGACGATCCACGCGACTTATCGCGGGCACCGACGCTCGACGCCTTCCTTGAACGCTACGGTATGGCTCTCGCCCACTGTGCCTATGTGCTGAAACCCGGCGGCATCCTCGCTGTGCTGATGGGCGACTACGACGACCGCGACGCGGGGTTCGTCCCCCTCACCTATTACACGAAGCGGCTCGCCCTCGATGATTGCGGCTTGAAGCAGGCCGCAACCGACATCATTCGTTTCAGCCACGGCGCCAGCAGCGGCAAGAAGGTCTACCGCAGCAGCTTCATCCCCGGCCTGCACGACGTGTGCATGCTCTTCGAGAAACCCGAGTAACCCATTGAGAAAGGAATGACTATGACACATTTCAACATCGAGCAGACCACCGATTTGCCAGACCGCATCTACGTCGAGATCGGTCGACGTTTCAACATCGCGATCGAGCGAACCGGTCACGGCCTGAAGCTTAGCGTTTATCCCCGCACCGCTGGCGAGCTATGGGACCATTCGTTCGTCACCTTCGAGGTTGACGGATCGGAGGTCGGTGCCCTAGAAGCAGAATTGCATGACCGATGTGCTTGACGACCTGTTTCATAGCTGTGCCCTGCAAGCCTTCCTGGAGCAGGCCGCAGTGCAGCAGTCCACTCCGGATTGCGAAGCGACTCGACGCCGGGCGTTCGAGCTTTACGAGCAAGCCCTCCGCAGCCGGCATCAATCATTCGGCGGCAGCCAGTAAGCTGCTCAACTGATCGAGTCGCGTGGGCGTCACGCCCCGCTCCCAAAGCTATTTCTTTCACGGTGAACAGAAGGTCCAGGCATCCATCCTGGCTGCCTGGCTGTTTTACTGAAGTTGATTTATTCCCGGACAACTTCGTTGTCAGACGTCTTCCCTTAGCAGTGCTAAGGAGGGTTTTCACCGTGAAAACGATTTTGCGACGAAGCGCAAAGCCGGCTTCACTACCTTCTGTGTCGTCGTAATTGCGACGATACGACTTTGCGATTCTGCGCCTAATCGCCCGTGCTGCCGATTGTCGATTTCGATTGACTTGATTGCCAATTCGCCGTACTGACGAAGTGCAATCGTAAAATCGTAATCACGACGGAACATGCCCAAGGTCATCGCAATACTCAATCAAAAAGGGGGTGTCGGCAAGACAACGCTCGCCGTCCACTTAGCTACCGCATTTGCTCGCAAGAAGCGCCGCGTCCTGCTCATTGATGCCGACCCACAGGGGAGCGCCCTCGATTGGGCAGCCGCCCGCCACGGGCAACCACTATTTCCGGTCGTCGGCTTGCCCAAGAATTCCATCCATAAGGAACTGCCTGCTCTGGCCATCAATTACGAGTTGGTCATTATCGACGGGCCGCCCCGAGTGTACGACGTGGCCAAGTCGGCTGTCGGGGCTAGCGACCTAGTGCTCGTTCCGGTGCAGCCATCCCCGTATGACGTATGGGCTGCGGAGGAAATCATCGACTTGTTCAACGAAGCGATGGTGTTCACGCCCAACCTTAAAAAAGCATTCGTCATCAATCGTAAAATCGTAAATACGGCGATTGGTCGTGACGTTGCCGAAGCCTTGTCGAAACACCCGATTCCTGTTCTGAAGACGGCTATCTGTCAACGAGTCGCCTTTGCCGAAAGCGCCACGCAAGGGCGGACGGTGTATGACCTGGACCCTGAAATGCTAGCCAGCAAGGAAATGGACCAACTGGCCGAAGAAGTGGAAGGGATGCTGTCATGAGCAAGAAGATCAGCTTCGAAGCCAAACGTCCCAGTACCCAGCAAGCGGGCAGCGTCGATGATTGGGTACACGATCGCGAAACAGATAACCGCGAGCCGATGAAAAGACTCACCATCGACGTGTCACTGAAATTGCACAAACGGATTAAAAGCCAATGCGCGATGCAAGACTTGGTCATGGCCGACGAGATTCGCGAGTTGCTCGAACGGCGGTTTCCGAATACCTCGGAGCAGGGACTGCCATCGTGAATACGATTTCACAGAAATACGATTCTAAGATCAACTGCCGTCTCGATGACGGCGATTCGCGGGGCTGAGAATGGTCCGGCGGCCGGCACCGCGGGGCGACAACCAGCCCGACCTGTTCGCGGCCAGCTTCGCCGACATTCCGGTCCGCGATCAACGCGACACGATGGAGCGGCCATTCTTCAGCCTGGCCAAGCGACCCAGGCACACGCCGATCGAATACAAAGTCGGCAACGTGTGGATCGAAGTCAGTGCCAACCCGCAATTCGGCATGGCGACCATTTGGGACGCCGACATCCTTATCTGGGCTTCAACGCAAATCATCGAGGCACTCGACTCGGGACTGAAGCCAAACCGGACGATTCAATTCCATCCTTATAACCTGCTGCGTTCCATTCGACGCTCAGGCGGCGGAGCAGATTATCAACGGCTCCGTGCCGCACTGGAACGACTGACCCATACGGCAGTGCGCACGAACATTCGCGCCCAGGGTAAGAAGAAGTTTGCCTCGTTCCATTGGCTCGAAAGCTGGACCGAGACCATCGACGAGGCAACCGGCGACCCAAGCGGCATGACGATCACTTTGCCCGACTGGCTCTATTCGGGCGTTGTCGAACGGGGAGGGGTGCTCACCATTCACGAAGACTACTTCTTACTGACCGGCGGCATCGAACGGTGGCTGTACCGCGTGGCTCGCAAACATGCGGGCAGCCAAGAACACGGCTGGAGGTTCACGATGAAGCAACTCCACGCGAAGTCCGGTTCCGCCGCACGGTTGTCCGATTTTGCGATCGACATTCGGCAGGTTGTCCTATCCAACGCCTTGCCTGAATACGAGCTTTCAATGGGACGCGACATTCACGGCAATGAGATCGTGACTTTTGTGCATCGCCAGCATTTGGCCTGCAATCAAGGCCTCGCGTTCTCGCCGTCCAAAAGGGAAGTGACGGCTGCTCCTACACAATCGTGGGAACACAGCACGTTAGCAAGCGACAACACGGGCGATTAGGCGCAACCCTTCTGCGACGTTCGCGCAGTCCGTGCAATTCTTGCGTCGATTGCACGCGAGAGCCGAACTCAGAACGAACTCTAACTCGCAGCCTGTGGATACCGTCGGGCGAATGGGCGCAACGCACTCGGGCGAATGGGCGCACGCGGGCACGGGCGAACGGGCGCAAGCATTCGGGCGATTGGGCGCAGGCGCCGCCGGATTTCAGAATGGGATCAACGGCTTGCCGAACAGCTAACTTCCTAACTCAAGAGAATACTTAACCTTCTTAACGGCGCGTCAAATCGTTTAATCCACCGCAATCAACGGCTCCCATTCCGGAATACGGCTCATCGAGCCTTCTGTACCTGGCAAAATCGAACAGAAAGTGCCTTCAGGGAAGCGAAGACAAGCGAAGGCACCTACCCAAGCCAAACGCATTTCAGAATGCTTGTTCACGACTCTAAGTCAATCCGATGCGACGGCCATAAGCCGCTTGGCCCGAGGGACTTAAATTAGATCGCCATGCCGTTTTCGCTACTGGCTGCCCGCACACCGAACCCGTAAGATCGTGGGGTATCCGCAGCTTGCATCGGGAACCATCGTGCCAGTCGACGCTATTACACCTGTCAGCCTGCATTTTGAGGACTCCGGGAACTGGTACAGCCTCCCGGACTGGGCCGAGTATTTCATCAATGTCGGCAAGCAACTGGCATCTGCGGATCAATCCGAAAGCAGGATCATCTCAGCGATAGTCGTACCGACGCGAGCATTCGGTGCAGCGTTTGTCAGTCTTGGAATGATTGTCAGCGACGCAGCGAAGCGGGATCGCGCTTCTGAAGTCGGCCACTTTGAATCGTTGTTTGACTTGCCTGCTGGAACACCTGTCATCTACCGGCCAAGACCGGGAAAGACATTCAAGGGTATTCTGCAGGGACCAGACGAGGTTTCCGGAAAACTATATGTGCGGGTGCAGGTTCATTCCAAGGATGGGGGCGGCCGGACTTATCTCGTCGGTGAATCGCACTCACTTCAAGTGCAGCCCGCCCGCCACTCCGGGAAATTGCCAAAAAAACAAGGCGGAGAGAACGCGCGGTTCGCAAACCAGTTTGTCGACGGCCTTCTCGGGGAAGCCGACCCGGTGCAACTCGGTCTTCGCTCAAAACTCTGCTGCGCCATCGTCGGCCGGAGAAACACTCTCGAACACGAAATCCGAAAGACTCCGCTAGCGATACACGTCAATGGCGATCGCCATGCCGAGGGTCAGCTTCAAGACGTTCTCAGGGTGGACCGTTTTGTCACAGAACAGCAGTCCCACCGCTCCGCCCTTGTTTCGCTCGGGGCCGAACCTCCTTCTGATGACGTAATCAGCAACGTCGAAATGGGAGTTGTGTTCGACGGTGCGCACGGTTTCCTCAAGTGGGGAGATAAGTGGAAGGGCCGTCACCAGGTCGTCGTGCTCGACCGTAATCGAGACGTTGAGCGTCTTGGATTCGTTGCTCGTCGTGGGTGCGAGCCTCCGCCGCTTCAAAGGAGCTCCAGAACGTCCGCGCGACCCTCGCCCTCAACTATCACCTCGTGCCGGGCAAGGTCGGCGACCTGTTCCAAAACATCGGCACCGACTACAAGGCCCGTGTCGTTGATCCTGCGATTCAAGAAGCGACCAAAGCAATCACAGCTCAGTACACCGCCGAAGAACTCATCACGAAGCGGCAGCAGGTGAAGGATGGCGTCAAGACCGCCCTCGTTGAACGTCTCGCGGCGGACTTCATCCCGGAGTCTCCCGAGTACCGAAGCCCCGGCCCGAGCTGTTCTTTCACGACTTTTGCCTGCCAGTCGAGGATCATTTCGGCAGTCTCGCGACCGATGGACTTCTGTCCACTACGGGCGTATAATTCTCCGTTAAAGCAGGGGTTTCGGAGAAGACACATGAAAGGCAGACAACCGGGTCGGCCAACCAAATACGTGACGGCAACGGTCAGCCAAAGGCTCCCCATCGGAAAGCCCGGCGTGACCTTCGAAGTGTGGGAAAAGTGGAAGAAGAAGCGCCGGAAACTCGGCACCATGACCGTCAGTGTCGGGGGACTTCGATGGCTTCCGAACAACGGCCGCAAGAACAGGGGCGTCCGGGGGACGAAGGTCGCCGAGTGGTTCGAGAGTTGCGGTATTGCGGCGTAGGGCGTTCTTCTAGGAGACCTACCATGGCCGATAGCACCAAGGAGGTCGGCAAACCCGACCGTGATCGTGTAAATGTGAACGAACCGTACGAGCTCAACGACTGGTCGAAGAAGTGGAGCGTGAGCCACGACGAGCTGAAGAAGGCCGTCCAGAAAGTCGGCCCGATGGCGAAGGACGTTGCGAAGGAACTCGGGAAGTAACCGAAACGCACGATGGGGCCTCGTCGGAAACGGCGAGGCCTTTTTTATTGGTGGACCATGTGCGGACGCTTCACGCTTCGGACAAAACTCAATCAGATCCTTCAGACGTTCGCAGCCGAGGCCCGGCCGGAATACGAACCCGTGTCCCGGTACAACGTAGCCCCAACACAGCAGATCCTGACGATCAGCCTCGTCGATGGAAACGGATCGCGATGCCGCGCAAGTGGGGACTGATCCCGTTCTGGGCGAAGGACCAGAAGATTGGCAACAGCCTGATCAACGCCCGGGCTGAAACGGTTGCCGACAAGCCTGCCTTCCGCTCCTCGTTCAAGACGGACCGCTGCCTCGTCGTCGCAGATGGGTTTTACGAGTGGAAGAATTGGACTCGAAAACGAAACAGCCGTACTTCATCCGGCTGAGGGATGATCAGCCCTTTGCCTTTGCCGGACTGGCTGCGCGTTGGAAGCAGGACGAGACAAAGATTGATTCAGCCACGATCATCACCACGGACGCCAACCCGCTCATGGCGCCGATCCACGACCGCATGCCGGTCATTCTCCCGAAGGACGCGTGGGACGTGTGGCTCGATCCTGTTCGAGGGCATCGACTCGCAGCGGGGCATTGCCTGGCGGTGCGGCGATAGCCTGAGCCTGCGTGAGTTCCTGAACTACGCGCCGTGGAAGCATTTGCCGTTCGTCGCCGCGATGGGCGCCTCTGCGATCGGCGCATATGCGGGTGCCCAACTTCATAAGCGTTTTGCGTCGCGGCTCCGTGAAAGAAAAGAGTCGGGAGCTGCCGGGCCAGAAGGTAAAGTTGATCGCGCGACGATCCCATGCGTTCATTGTGGCCGCATGTTGCGGCTACCCCAGACGAGTAAGTCGCTCGCGGTAACACGCCCGTCATGCAGCCAGAAGTTTTCATTCCGCTACGGCGACTGCCCGTATTGCCAAGAGCGGCTGTTGACGCCAACCGCTCATCAGTGCTTCAAGTGCGGCAAGAGTTGGAACAAGGAACGTGCGGCTACACCGGTCAACGCGATTTGGCTCTCAAAATTGCCTTGGTTTGAGTTTGCGGGATACTGCATGCTGTCGCTGATTGTCTGCATCTGTGGGGCCATTTATCACCTTGTGCAGCTCGACGTTGAAAAAGCCGCCGTCTTTCTGCTTGGGATGGCAGTGTCCTTTTGCGTTGGAGTTGGCCTCCGTACTGCCGCCGAACATTACGAGAAAAAGTGATGCGACGTCGCATTCGAGACCTGCTCCCAAGATGAAGCCATTCTCCGGGTGAGCACGATGGTTTATCCGCTCTGCAACACGTGCGGATTTGTTCGGAAGAGCCGCCATCACGGCGCACATTGTGGGCCAATGAAGTCATTTTGATTGTCAGAGACAATTCCAACGAACTGACCGACTGCGCGCCGCTGGAGTGTAGCGCTGGGCTGACATTCCTCACCACCTTCGATTTGGGCTTGGTGGCTTCAGCATAGCTAAACGAATGCGAGCATCAACGAAGCTGCGCGCTCGATGCCCCGTAGCCCGCCCGTGCACCGATCCCATGATTGGAATCGGCGCACGGGCCACAGCCTTCTCTAGCAGCCCGTTGATCTAACGGTTTTCTGGATGTGAGTCAGGACGTTGCATCGAACGGGCTCAGAATTGCGTAGCGTTGGATCGAAGCGAAGTATGGATCGAGCGCCGGGTTGAATCTTCTACTGCGCATCGCGGCGAGAAGGTGCATAAGGGCGGCGAGCGCGCGAAGACCCTGGAGGGCCTTCGGCTTTCCGACTCCGAACAGTCGACGCAGAATCCGGCCGAGATTGTGCGCCGCAGCCGCCATTAAGTACCGCTTCGTCACATCGACCAAGCCTCGCAACCAACTGCGGCGCATTCCGCCCGAGTCGCAGATGTGGGCGAAGCTCCGCTCGACCCGTTCGCTGCGAAGTCGTTGAAGTCGTCGGCCTTTGATGCGCCTCGTGCGGCGCCGATTGCACTCGACGGCGCGACGCTGCGCGGGAGGCTTGTCGTCCCACGAACGATCGTGTTGTCGCTTCGGCTCGGGAATGTAGGAGCGTATGCCCAGCGACTGACAGAGTTCCAAGACCGCGGCGCTGTGATAACCGCGATCGGCCGTCGCTTCCGTGATCGTCGCCTGAGAGCCCGCAGCTTGCAGGTTCATCTCGGCCGCGATCAAGCTGTCGACCATCGTTGTCGTATCGCCGGTGTCGCCCGAATGCACGGTCGCTGCGAGTACGAGCTCGCTCTTGAGGTCCACGACATGTTCAGCCTTGTACGCCAGGTGCGTGCGACCGTCTTTCATCTGCGTGATGCCCGCGTCCGGATCATGGGGTGAAACCCAGTCGTCGTTGCTGACCTTCTTGCCCTTGCGCTGCTTGTCATAGCGCCGACGCTCGTCGTCCGTGGGCTCTTCCTCCTCGGCGATCACACCTTCTTCATGCATCAGACGTGTGACGTACTCACGCCAATCTTCGCCCGTGTCGCGACGCACGATGCTCTTCATGGCGGCGTTGGCCTCGAGCGTCGTCGAGTCCACACCTACGGTCTTACCGCTAACAGCCTGTTGATTTTTTGCCCGTCGCGCTATGCTCATGGGAGGGCTGGGATGATGATTCGATGAGGAGGATGGCGCGATGTCGATGGGACGTCGGAAGCGTCGGCAGGATTCGCTGTTCGTGGCGACGGCGGAGTTGGCCCGTTCGGCGGGACATCCGTTTTACCGGAAGCTCAACGAGTTATTAGCCGAGGCAGGGTTCGACCGCTGGATCGAAGCGAAGTGCGAACCCTTCTACGAAGCGGCCGACAAGCCGGGCCGCGCATCGATTCCCCCGGGGACGTTCTTCCGCATCCTGCTGGTGGGCTACTTCGAGGGCATCGACTCGCAGCGAGGCATTGCCTGGCGGTGCGGCGATAGCCTGAGCCTGCGTGAGTTCCTGAATTACGCGCCGCAAGAGCCGACGCCCGATCATTCGACACTGTCGATCACACGGAAGCGCTTGCCGTCCGAACTGTTCGACGAGGTCTTTCAGTTCGTGCTGCGGATCGCGCACGAGAAGAAGATGCTTAGCGGTAAGACCGTAGGTGTGGACTCGACGACGCTCGAGGCCAACGCCGCCATGAAGAGCATCGTGCGTCGCGACACGGGCGAAGATTGGCGTGAGTACGTCACACGTCTGATGCATGAAGAAGGTGTGATCGACGAGGACGAAGAGCCCACGGACGACGAGCGTCGGCGCTATGACAAGCCGCGCAAAGGCAAGAAGGTGAGCAACGACGACTGGGTTTCACCCCATGATCCGGACGCGGGCATCACGCAGATGAAAGACGGCCGCACGCACTTGGCCTACAAGGCCGAGCATGTCGTGGACCTGAAGAGCGAGCTTGTGCTGGCCGCGACCGTGCACTCGGGCGACACGGGCGATACAACAACGATGGTCGACAGCGTGATCGCGGCTGAGATGAACCTGCAAGCCGTTGGCTCCCGGGCGACGATCACGGAAGCGACGGCCGACCGAGGTTATCACAGCGCCGCCGTGCTCGAGCTCTGCCAGTCGCTGGGCATACGCTCCTACATTCCCGAGCCGAAGCGACAACACGATCGTTCGTGGGACGACAAGCCTGCCGCGCAGCGTCGCGCCGTCGAGTGCAATCGGCGCCGCACGAGGCGCATCAAAGGCCGACGACTTCAACGTCTGCGCAGCGAACGGGTCGAGCGGAGCTTCGCCCACATCTGCGACTCGGGCGGGATGCGCCGCAGTCGGTTGCGAGGCTTGATCGACGTGACGAAGCGGTACTTGATGGCGGCTGCGGCGCACAATCTCGGCCGGATTCTGCGTCGATTGTTCGGAGCCGGCAAGCCGAAGGCCCTCCAGGGTCTTCGCGCGCTCGCCGCCTTTACGCACCTTCTCGCCGCGATACGCAGCAGAAGATTCCACTCATCGCTCGATCGATACTTCTCTTCGATTCAACGCTATGCAATTCTGGTCAGGCTCGAAGCAACGTCCTGACACTCTTTCAGAAAACCGTTAGATCAACGGGCTGCTAAGCATCTTCTTCTCGTGCGCGATCCGCAGCACGAACTGAAAGACCTCGTCGAACAGTTCGGACGGCAAGCGCTTCCGTGTGATCGACAGTGTCGAATGATCGGGCGTCGGCTCTTGCGGCGCGTAGTTCAGGAACTCACGCAGGCTCAGGCTATCGCCGCACCGCCAGGCAATGCCTCGCTGCGAGTCGATGCCCTCGAAGTAGCCCACCAGCAGGATGCGGAAGAACGTCCCCGGGGGAATCGATGCGCGGCCCGGCTTGTCGGCCGCTTCGTAGAAGGGTTCGCACTTCGCTTCGATCCAGCGGTCGAACCCTGCCTCGGCTAATAACTCGTTGAGCTTCCGGTAAAACGGATGTCCCGCCGAACGGGCCAACTCCGCCGTCGCCACGAACAGCGAATCCTGCCGACGCTTCCGACGTCCCATCGACATCGTCCATGCTCCTCATCGCACCACCATCTCAGCCCCGACATGAGCATAGCGCGATGATTGAAAAATCAACAGGCTGCTAGCGGCGAAATCAACCAGATCGCCCTGGCCGTATCATCCCGGCGTACAGGTCGCCAGCGATGAGTAGACTTGCGACGACCCAAAAGACAAGCCAGCTCTGAAACGACAATCCGGCGATCGCCGCGATGAGCAAGCAGCCGTTGATGGCTGCAACGTTAAGTTTAGTTCGAGCACCCATAGCACCTCTCGGTGGAAACTCATTGATAGCGATTCAGCGCTGCCATCTGCGGCACGGCTCACGGAACAAACACGAGGGGCAATTCACCGCGCGTGCGGTAAGATGGCGCGACGGGGCTGCCGGCAGTAGCGCCAACGTCTCGATCTCGCTCTGTAGAAACGGGTGGATAAATGCCGTGAACGTCGATCGCTCCGATCAGTTCAAGCGGGCTGACGTTCCCGTGTTCACTTGTATTGTCTACGTGTCCCCCGCCGTGGACGGTGGCGTGCAAGCGCGCGTGGCGAATCTGTCTGGCCTTCAATGCACTGCCGCCAACGAGCGAGCGGCGCTGGCCAAGCTGATTCCTGCATTCAAGCAACGTGTCGGCGAACTGCTGCAAAACGGTCACTCAATCCCATGGGTCGAACCACCGTCTCCAGCAGGACCCGGCGAACAGCAACGATTCGTTCCGGTCCATCTATAGATATGGGAACGTCGTGGCAAACCTCCACGACACCGTTGAGCGAACTAGCGTTCAATCGTCATGACATGCGGAAGATGAGATCGTCGCGCCGCACAGCGGTCTCTTTATTCCACGGTGTGCTAACACCGCAGTGCTGACTACCGTCGCGGAGCCGGCCCAGTTGTCCATCCTGGGCCAGCTCCAGCGACGCGATCTGCTATGCCCCCACCGGCTCCCCTTGGAACCGGCGCCACGAGGTTTCCAGCTCACGGCGGTATTGGCTGATTCGCCCGAGCGTCACGCCGAAGCTTTTCGCTGCGCCGCTCGTCGACTCGCCACTGGCCAATGCGTGGGCGATTCGGCGCGTACGGCGCGGCAAGGACCGCAGCCATTCGGCCATGTCGAGCCGTGCGGCTGCGGTTGCCGCAGGCCCCGCTTTCCGGTCTTCGACAATCGAATCCTTCCACTCGCTTTCTCGATCGATGTGCTCGAGTTGCTTGAGCGTGATGCGACCTATTGCAGAAGGTGACATCACGTCCCGGATGTTCCGAGGACTGCCGACGCGCCGACCGGAGCATACCTGGCGAATGGCATAGCGCGCCAGTGGCGTTGGATAAGCGACGTGCTGTTTGCCAACCGCAACCAAGCGTGTGTAAGCGACGTAAGCGTTGGCGATCACTTCCTGGGTCAACTCCTCGCGCATTTCAGCGCAGTCAGTACGGAATGCATAGCGAGCGATTCTCTCAATGGTCGGCAGCATCTTGAGGAATACCTCCTGCGGGCTGAGCGTTTGTTGCTGAGCGGCTTGCGCAAAAGCGATCATGGGACAATCTCCTTGGAAAGAGACCGCCCAGCGCGGGGCGGTCGTGGTGAAACACAACC
Organism: uncultured Planctomycetota bacterium; assembly: GCA_963708675.1. Classification (GTDB taxonomy): domain Bacteria; phylum Planctomycetota; class Planctomycetia; order Pirellulales; family PNKZ01; genus DATAXP01. The sequence goes on along the minus strand of CAVPTO010000003.1, from coordinate 5,479,539 downwards.
GCCCCGCAGCTGCGAGGCATGTCAAACTACGATGCTGCCCGCGATGTCACGACGCGCTTTGCGCGTGTCACGGCGATTGAGGCGCGTGGCTAGATGAATTGCTCACACGGGTCGCAGCAACAAAAACATTTCATCCGGTGCAGCGTTCTGGGCGTCGGATCGCGCCCCATGTTATTTCGTTTGCATAGTCGTCGGCTTACTGCTCCAACGCCGATTGCATGACGGCTCTGCCAGTGATTACTTCGCCTTGCGATTATCGGCTATCAGATTGACAAGCAACGAATTATTGAGACACGAGCTTTCTCCTTTTTTGGGTGGATGAATGGTCAGTCATGTCATAGTATTTATGCAAACGTTCCAGCTTCCCCATAAGGATTGAGAGAACATGCCAAAAGCAGCTACGAAGAAGAAACCAGCAAAAACCACCCGGAAGACGGCGTCAGACGCTCAGATAGCGAAGGTGTCCAGCGAAGGATCGGCCACCACGGCGAAGCCGAATAAGTCTGAAGCCATCAGGGCGTACAAGAAAGACAACCCGGACGCCAAGCCGAAGGCCATTGCTGAGGCTTTGACAAAGGCCGGGATTGAGGTGTCGCCGGGCTTCGTCTCGACGATCCTCACCAAGAGCAAACCGAAGCGTCGCGGCCGACCGGTAGGCAGCAAGAACAAGAAGCCGTCAGCCAATGGCCACAGCGTTACCAATGGAAACGGCACGGCCAATGGGCAAAGCATGAGCAATGGGAACGGCCACGGAATGCTCGACTCTGCATTCGACTTCGTGGCGAAGGTGGGTGGACTTACTCACGCGGATGCTTTGATTGCCAAGCTGAAAGAGTGGAAAGACAAGCTCTAATGAATTACGCCGTAGAGTCCGGCGAAGGACGTGTGGACTATATGCCCGGCTCGCCGTGGAACAACACGGCAAAGGAGGCCGAGCGGGCATGGCGGAAGGCTAAGGGAATTCAGTTTCTTCCCGTGACCGTTCGACCGACGACAGCCGAAGAGGATAGACAGCTGCCGAACCCCGAAGCCTGTGCGACCGGGCTCGGACGCAAATGACCGAATAGACCCCGGCGACTTCTGAAGGTCGCCGGGGTTTGCGGCACTGGCTGATGTCTCTCTTCATCGCTATAAGATTGTGCCGTTCAGCGGCCTACCGTTTCTTCACGGCTCTAGGAGCTTTTGGTTCGTCATACAGCCACGCACTTATCGAGCTGCGATGACGGCAAAGGCAATTCGTCGAGGGCGACTAGGGCCTCTCGCGACTACGTGGGACGACATGACGCTAAATAATCGCCCGCAAGTTGGGTGAGCCGCGAAAGGTCGTCGCCTGACGGAGCCACCAAGGAATCACTTGAATGCGTAAGACGGGCGAATCGCGGCGACTAGGGCCACGTCGGTAGACAGGGCGACAGCGGTTCAGAACATTCGCATGGTGGTTAGAGCGTGCGCAACAATTGCTGTTTCAATTATCAGCGGGCTGGCAATGTCTAGGCACCCGCCGCACAAGGACTTAAGTCGTTGACCAGCGACCGGTCGGCTCCTACATTATCTCGCAGTGGAGGGCGTGATAACAAATAGTTAGGCGATACGGTGCGTCTGTCGCAGGTCATTTACGAACTCTTTGACTCAGACGTCGCAGTACTCGATGCGACGCCATCATCGAACTGGCACATAATCGATCGAGAGATACGACTTGTCGGCGACGGTGACGAATCTCTGTTTATCAGTTGGACTGACAAGCCAGTTCAACATTCCGTCGCGATTGCTAACGCGCCATTTTTTAATCGACCCTCTCCTGCGACGCGCGACATGACGACGTCACCGATATGGTCCGGTCTAATCGGTCGCGTAATCTCGATACAATTTCTGGACGACGAACATCAAGTCCTGGAAATTGCCTCAGAACCGACGACGGTTTACATTGCCTCGCTAGAAGGCAGTCGGTGGGGCGCCGATGTAGTTCGCGTATCGTCAACGCACCCCGGTTTGCCGAACCTCGCCTAACCATTCGCTGCAGTTGACCCGCGGTCTTCTGGCGCGTTTGGCTCGTTCACTTCGGCAACGGTACAATGACCTTCGCCCCGTTGACTTCCAGCGGGCAACTGAGCTTCGTTGTTAGGCCTACGTAGGCGCATCATGGTTCAGAAGGCAGAGCGCGTGGCCGCAGCCCACAAGCGCGCATCGCTTCGGCAACGATCCGAGCTCCAAGAGGCCGCGATGCAATCGTTTCTCAACGAGTGTCGTGCAGCTATGTCCGACGAAGATTGGGCGCATCACTACGCGAATGCCAGTCGGAGTGCCGGAGAGACATTTCATATCGTCGAATATTTAGTCTCCGTCCTGACGTCAACTCAGCTTCCTATCTCCGCCCCGCTAAGGAAGTCGATTGACGCGATGCTCGACTCATTGGGTATCGATCGTCGGGTCTCCACCTGGAAAGACCTGAAGCGGCTCAATTATGGCAAGTATTGGCAGGCTCGTTATGGCTACACATAAGCGAGGCGTTTACCACTTCTGGCCTAACCATTCGCTGCAGTTGACCCGCAGGTTCTTGGCGCGTTTGGCTCGGTCGCTTCGGTCACGGTAGAATGACCTTCGACCCGTTGACGTCCAGCGGGCAACTGAGCTTTTGCGTTAGCCGGTGGAGGCAATTGGTGGCGTGGTTTGCTGACCTAGCCCCGTGCAATTACTTCGGCGAGGGGCTCGCAAACAGCCTGCTTGCCGTAGCGTGGCTCGAAGATGGTCAGCCATTCGCGACAGGTCGCGTGAGTCGCGATGTCTACACGAAGCTTGGCATACTTCTGAACGAGCCTTGGCAGCCTGCCGTGTCCATGGGGGCACACAAGTGTGACATGTGCTTGTATGAAGGCGTCGAGGGCTATAGGAATCTATTCGTCCCAGCTCAGCGTGTCGTGTTTGTCTGTCCCGAGCTTATCCTTCACTACATGAATGCCCATGCGTACCAACCGCCAGATGAATTTTGCCAGGCCGTACTTGCATGTCCGGAAATGCGATCGATGGCGTACCTGAAGGCGCTCTCGGCCGCCAGCAAGGCATTGATTCGCGCTGCTGTCGGCTAACCAGTCGCTGCAGTTGACCCGCAGGTTGGCTTTGCAACGATAGGTCCATTTTAGACGACCAATCGTTGCAACTAAACAGCTAACGTTGCAGCTTGCACCATGCGCGTTGCTTCCTCTTCGTCTCGCCAGAACTCGGGAACGATGCCAAGCGTTTCTTGTTCTTGAATCAGGCATGTCAGGTTGTGGTTGATGATCTTGCATAGCACTTCGTTGACCATCGCGACCGGGTTGCGGCTCGTCACGTCATGCCCGAACTTGCGCTTGATCGCTGAGAAGGTCGATTCAATGTTCGACCGCTTGTGATAGCGCTCCATGTACTCGCCTTGCTTGAACTGAAAGTAGTGGAACGCCTTCTCTAGCTGCCCGCCAGCCGCGCCGGTGTTGTTCGACTTGAAGGCGATAAACGCTTGGCCGCCGCACTCGGCCACTTCTTCAAAGTTGTCGACGCTGACGTAGGCCTTGTCGGCGCTCACTTCGCCGATTTCAAAGTGCCGCTTCGTTTCTCGGACGAGCGGAATGAATTGCGGGCTATCGTGCGCGTCTTTGTCGAGAATCCGTACTGCCGTCACGACGTTCGTTTTGACGCCGGAAGCGATATGCGTTTTGACCCACACGCAACGATTCTTCGTGACGCCGTACTTGTGATCGTACCACTTCTCGTATTTCGTCGAGCCGAACCCGCTGCTGTCGATCGCGAAGTCACGCTCTAAGGCGCGAAGCGGGCGGGCCGAGTAACCGACAAGCTCGCGGAGAATCGGTGTGAAGTAAGCATCCTCCATGAAGGTCGTGGCCTTCATGCCGGGAATCAGCTTGGAGATAAATCCCTTTTCGTGCGCTTCGTGCAGATCAGTCGTGAAGCGTCGGGCGCTCAACTGGCAATAGACCTTGTACGCCATCGTGAACACGGCGTCAGACGGATGGTACGGGTTGCGACCCTTCCAGTCGCCAACGCGCTCACGAGCCGGAAGGCATCGGCACAGGTCGTGAAGCAGAACGCGAAAGCAACGCTTCTCAGACGCCTGCGCCGCGTTGTATCGCGGCCAGTCCTGCCGATAGATTTTCTTCTCGGTGAAGGTCACACGCCTAGTCTCGATAACGGTTCCATCCGGCAGCACGTCGCGCTTGCAGACAAACGATGCAGCGAAGTAGTGCTTGCAGGTGTGCCCGTGTTCCTTGTGGTCGGGGCAACTGCACGACTTCGTATCAAGGTTGACGTGGTAGGCGGCAGCGTCGCCAGTCTTGCCAGCCTTCGATTGGCTGGGCACAAGCCACGTTCCGTCGCTCATGCGGTTCAAACGGCATGTCGCGGCGATTACCAAACCACGTTCTTCGCGAGGGGTCATCGAAGTCTTTTCCGATTACGAGTCGTTTTGCATCACGCCTCCATTATGCTTGAGCGGTCAAGGATATGCAAGGTAAAAGTATGGGTTTGTCATAAGATCATATTCCATCGTCCCGCCATCGTCGATAGAATGAGAGTGGCGTTAGGGAAAACGCCGCACCGCACCCCAGGAGATGAACATGGCAGACTCGCCCGCCCCAATCCGCTCGCCCGGAGAGTTCATTCGCGAACAATTGGACCGTCGCGATTGGACTCAGGCCGACCTTGCCAGAATTCTTGATCGCCCGCTGCCTACCATCAATCGCATCATCAAGGGCACGCATGGCGTCATGCCAGAAATGGCGATCGCCCTTGCTGCTGCGCTCGGCGGCACCCCCGAAGAATGGCTCGCTCGCGAGTCGGCGTATCGCCTGTCGTTGGCCACGACGACAGGCAACGACATTGCGCGACGCGTCAGGCTCTATGAGCTTGCGCCAATCAAGGATATGGAGAAGCGCGGGTGGATATCGACGCCCAAGAATGACGACGATCTTGAGGAATCGCTGAAGCGTTTCTTCGGCCTTGAGTCACTGGACGATGAACCGCCACTGTTTGTGGCAGTGCGCAAGACCGACGCAGATCGCAATCTGTCGGACGCGCAGCGGGCGTGGTGCTTCAGGGCAATCCACCTCGCCAAAACCGTCATGGCGGCACGATTCGACGAAGCTCGCCTCGACGAATGCGCTCGACAGCTTAGATCGCTGATTGGATTTCCACAGGAGGCTCGCAAGGTTCCGCGAGTGTTGGCTGACTTTGGCATTCGGTTTGTAATCGTTGAGCCGCTGCCGGGAAGCAAGATGGATGGCGCGGCATTCTGGCTAGACGATCAATCGCCTGTCATCGCTGTATCTGTTCGCTACGACCGCATAGACGCATTCTGGTTTACACTCTGGCACGAGTTCATTCACATCAAGTATCGCGACGGCGTGTCGATCGATATCGACCTCACCGGCGAGCCATCAATCGCCAAGTCGGACATCGAGCGACGCGCTGACAACGAAGCGTCGGCCATGCTCATCCCGCCGACAGTGATCGACTCGTTTATTCAGCGGGTCGCGCCTCGATTTTCAAAGGATCGCATCAACCAATTCGCGAACAAGATCAAGGTTCACCCCGGCATTATCGTCGGGCAACTACAGCATCGCGGCCAGATTGGCTATCAGGCCAATCGTGAAATGCTTGTCAAAGTCAGAGACATCGTTGCCGAGTCGGCCATGACAGATGGCTGGGGACGCAACATCCTTTTGGAGACCTAAGGTCATGGCGAGAACTCGGACGAAGAAGACGCGCACAGAGGGGTTGCAGGACATCATCAATGCGTGGCGAGATGCCCACCCAGGCAAGCCGATCAACATGCGGCAGGTGTATCGATGGGCGATAAAGAAAGGCGACTATTCGCCGCCAAGATACGACCCCGAAAAGATCGGCGCTCGGGAATTCGCACGCGCTGCAGCCGTCGAATATTACACCGATCCACAGGGGCGTGCGGTTCGCAAAAAGCACGTCGTGCGATACTCCCTCGATAGCGGCGAGCAGTTGTTCCTGTGGGAAGATATCGCCGACGCAAAACCGCAGCACATGCACATGGCGCTGTCGCAGCGACGCGATTCGTCGCTCGGAGACGTCAAGCAACTCAAATCAGACAAGGACTCGTACAACGACAACAACCCGCACGGTGCTTACATCGAAATGAGCTTTAACTTCGATGAAGACTTGGCGGAACTAGATCATCCGACCGAATACCCGGACGCGCCGCCGACCAGCGATTAGGTGTCGTTTCCCCATCGCTTCGCCGCTGCCTTCTTGGCAATGGTCTTGCGCTCGGCGGCGGACAACTTCTCGGCTCGCGCCTTGCCGCCCTTGAGACCGCCAAGACGGCCAAGGGCAACGGCAGCAGGATTCTTTTCGGGGGCAATCGGCGTAGTTCCCGAAGGTTTACTAGAATCCCCCTGTGGGTCTGGCTTCTTCTTGCTTGAGCGTTTAGGCATAACGCAACTATACGGCACTCAGGTGCGACGGCAAAGGTTTTTGAAGTGGACCTTCGACCAAAATCGTGGTTTCAGAGGCTGAACGCAGGCGAGTTCGTCCTTGAGTTTGGGATCGCAATTGCTTCTGCGGGCACGGCCCTTGTTAATGGACTTAAGTCACTAAAGTCTGATCCGCCAGACCGCGATACTGCGCTAGCATTCTTTGGCGTGGCGGGCGCAATCGCCGGATTGCTTATCTTGCGGGCAATTCGGAAGAACCGTGACTCGCAAAACACGAAGGAGCTGCACGCCATTGACGGCGTACTTCACACTCTCCACGCCATTCTCACGGAACCGCCATCTGCCCGTATTGAAGGGCACAAACTGCGAATCTGCTTGTTCGTGCCGGGGACGCAACCAAACACAGTCCACCAGATTTCCGCTTATGTTGGCGATGACGCTGGGCGTGGCCTTGGTCGAGAATTGTCAGATCGTTGTGGTGCTGTCGGCGTGGCGTTTCGGTCTGGTCAGTCGCTATATGACACGCTGCCCAAGCATACGCAGCTTGTCGATCACTTGGTCGCCAAGCACGGATTCGACCGGAACGAAGCGATAACGATGAAGCACGATCGGAAAAGCTGGGCTGCCGTTCCTGTCGGCGATCTAGGGCGAGTTGTCGCCGTAATCTACCTGGACAGCGCCGTTGCCGGTTTTTTCGGAAAATCTAACGAAGCCAAGAGGAAGGCGCTAGAGGCCGCCACGATCGGCATAGCGAATTTCATTGACCGATCCTAGGATGCCGACGTATAGAATAGCAGTGGTAAGAGCCTTTCCAGTGGGAACTCCCATGGCAAAGAAGCCTGCAAAAACACCGAAAACGAAACGCGTCGAGGTTCGCGCAAAGGCATCGCAGGACGACGGCTACGAATCCGTTCCTGTCGATCCCGCGATCCGTGAACGGGTAAGAAAAATTCTGCGCGAGCGAGGATTCAAGCAGTACCAAACTGCTTAGCGCCATCGGTGAATTGACGCAACTCCGTCGCCCTGCCTCGCGGGGCTTTTTCATGCGCCCTCGGCTACAATGCCGGCATGGAAGAGAAGCCAACGAACGACCCGAGCGCTATCCGGCGCTTTGCCGCCTGGGTCGCCGGGCAAGCGATGCTCCAGGTCGCATGCTTAATCGGCGGAGTGTTGTTGCTCGCGGGAATGATCGCGGCGTGCGGTTCGATCGCGCGATGGCTGTATCCATCCTAGCGCGCATCCGCCGACCTTTCGTTGCAGCCTGCCACCTAACGCTGCAAGTCGACCTAACGTTGCAAAGCCCCGCAGGTTCTTGGCGCGTTTGGCTCCCTTCCTTCGGCTGCGTTAGAATGGCCTTCGGCCCGTTGACGTTCGGCGGGCAACTGAGCTTTTTCGTTAGGCGGCAATCGTGGAAGACGTCGAGCCGAACGCGAACTTCTACAGCACCTTGCATACGAGTTGGACGCCGCAGGACATTGCAACTGTCGTGGGGCGTATCGCAACGAACAGTCGCAAATGCGGCTGGGACGAATGGGAACTCGAGTTTCCGTTCGGTTGGCTCTACATCGAGTCACAGCGACCGGTCCTGATGCACGGCCGCGTGAACAACATCGCTGATAATGTCGACATGCTTCTTGCTCCTTTGCGCCTCGCAGCTATTCGCTACAAGGCCGAAGCGTATGACGACAACCAAGTACTATTGCACGAATATGAATGGTCCCCCGCCTAACTTCTTAAGGATTGCAGCCCGCGCAGCCGGGCCTGCAATCCTTGGTTCAAGAAGCCCGGTGAAGAATGAAGCGGGCTGTATCTTAGGGTAACGGTTCGCCCACGCGGGGCGCGGGAATCGCTACTGAGACGCGTCCGCGACCCTCTTGGCTGGCGAGTGGATGCTCGCGCGCGTGAAGCGCTGGCTCGTGTCGGGGCGGTGGCGGCGATGCGGTGACGGTTTGGCGTCTCGGATGGGGCGAGCGACGGGAGCCAGGGGCGAAGCTTGTCCCCACTTCGGCCTGGCAGGTCGAAACCAGCGGAGCGGCGGCGGGATCGAAACGGTTCATGTGTCAGCTCGTGTCGTAATAATCCGGCACGCGAGCCGGCAGAACAAGCGCGACGCGCAGGGCGCCGCCACATTCGGCACAGCGGATTCGTGGACGTGGGGCCTCTTGCTCGCTCGGCTTGGGCAACAGTGCGAACCGCTCGCCGTTGTGGAGCGTCACCAGCCAACGCACGGCTTCGACCGACCGCTTGCTCGCGGAACTCAAGAAGCCGTAGTGCCGCACCTTCTGAAAGCCGCTGGGCAGGACGTGCTGCAAGAAGCGGCGGAGGAACTCCAGGGCGTCGAGCGTCATCCGCCGCCCCTGGCTGGTACCGCTCTTGCGATAGGTGAACGTGACCCGGCCCTCGTCGTAGGACACGATCCGCCGATCGCTGATTGCCACGCGAAACACGTAGGGCGCGAGATATTGCAAGCTGGCGCGGCCATCGCCCACGGCCTGCGAGTGGACCACCCAATCCTGTCGCCAGACCGCGGGATCGACCTGGTCTAATAAGCCCGCGCGCCGAGGATGTCGCGGAACCTGGCCCGAAAGATCAGGGACAGGGCTTTGACCGGCACAAAGAAGTCGGCCCGTGAGGGGAGCCAGCGCGCGTCGTCCTGGCTGACCGCGCCGCCGGGCACGACGTAATGCACGTGGGGATAGTACTGGAGCGTGCGGCCCCACGTGTGGAGCACGCCGAAGAAGCCAACGCGTGGCGAGCCGAGGTACTTCGGATCGGCCGCCAAGGTCTGGATCGACGAGCTCGACGCCTCGAACAACGCCGCGTAAGCGATGCGTTGCTGCGCGCGCACGAAGGCGCGCAGCGCTTCGGGCAACGTGAAAGTGAGCAGGAAGTAGGGACAGGGCAGCAGGCGGGCGGTTTGTATCTCCAGCCAACGGCGGGTCTTGTTCTGCTGGCAAGTCGGACAGTGACGATTGCCGCAAGAGCGACCGATGCTGTGGGTTCGTCCGCACTTCGAGCAGGTGTAGACCACCGTTCCCAACTGGCCGGTGCGGCAAGCCACGATCGCCGCGAGCGCCTTGCGGTGCTCGGCGGGCATCGCCGTGCCGAACCGCTGGAGATATGTTCCGCCGTACCGCCGCAGCACGTCGGCGACGGTGGGCATCGGCGGCTACTCCATCAGCCGCTCGATCGTGGCTCGGGCCTGCTCCTGGCCCTGGGTGGTCAGGTGCAGGTAGACCATCGTGGTCTGCAGCGAGCTGTGGCCGAGGTACTGTTGGATCAGCCGCAAGTTGACGCCGGCCTCCAAGAGGTGCGTGGCGTAACTGTGTCGGAGCGTGTGCATGTGGACGCGCTTGAGGAGCTTGAGTTCCACGACCACGCGCCGCAGCGCGCCTTGCACGCTGCCGATCGCCATGGGTTGGGTGGCGGTGGCGCCTTGCTGACCATCGCGGCCGGTGGCGGGAAAGAGCCAGCAGGAATTGCGGTGCGTCTTCCAATAGTCGCGGAGCATCGTGAGCGTCTTGGGGGGCAGCGGCACGTAGCGGTCCTTGGCCCCTTTGCCGCGATGCACGTGGACGAGCATCCGCTGACTGTCAATGTCGCCCAGGTGCAGGTTGAGACCTTCCTGCAAGCGCAGGCCGAGCGAGTAGACCGTCCAGAAGTAAGCCTTGTTGTGCGGCGTGCGCACGGCGTCGATCAGTCGCCGCACCTCGTCGATCGTGAGCACGTCGGGCAGCGCCTTCTGCCGGGGGACGCGGAGCTTGAGCAGCGTGGACCACGCGCATGGCGCGGTATGGGTATAGAAGAACTTGATGCCGCTGAATGCGATCTTCAGCGCTGCCACCGAGAAACGTTTCTCGTTCTTGATGAACAGGAAGTACTCTCGGAGCTGCGCTTCGGTCAATTGGTCGGGTGGTCGGCGAAAGTGGGCGGCCAGTTGCCGCACGGCGCGCACGTAGGCCTCCTGGCGGGTGGAAAAGAGTTCACGCTACGCCCAAGACGCTCTAGAATCACGTCACCGCCAGGCGCCCACAATCCCTGCCGCGCAGCGGCTTACTTGAACCATTCGCTGCAGTTGACCCGCAGGTTCTTGGCGCGTTTGGCTCGTTCGCTTCGGTCGCGTTAGAATGCCCTTCGACCCGTTGACGTTCAGCGGGCAACTGAGCTGTTCGGTTGCCAGCGCAACCAGCCCCAGGCGATCTCGACGAGCATCATCCGCATCCGTCGATTGCCCGCCTTACTGATGCCTTGTTCATGATCGAGATCGCCCGAGCGGTAAGGCGTGGGACACAGGCCAGCCAGCGCCGCCAGTTCACGACGATTACGAATGTTTCTCCATCCGAAGAACTCGCGTACGAACAGCCAGGCCTAACGTGCACCTAAGCGTGAACACGGCGACGAGTGTTGCCGGATGACAGAAGTATCGAGCAGGGCGCGCCCGAACGGTCGATGTAGCGCGGCCCTGCTATGGGAATGACAGGCCATCCAATCCGGCCGCTCATTTGCCCGACGTGTTTTGGCGCAGCCTTGCGGCGACGCGCGCCGCGAGGAGTTCGAGCAGGCGATAGAGTGTCGAGCCTGGCTTGACCGGACCGCTCTGTGGTTCCGAGGTCCTAGCTTTCTGTTTGCGACCAGCCATCCTTTTCCTTTCACGGTTCGGTATGAAAAAAGAAACCCCGGGTCGTTTCGACCCGGGGTTTAACGTCTTCAACTTGCAGTTGACAATGGTTACTCAAGCGGCGGCGATACATAGCCTTCGCGAGGAGTGAAGCGATACGCTTCGTTCTTGTGGCGACGCAGCTTGGAGTAGTCGTCTGGCGGCGCCGTCACCAAGACGTACGGCGACTCCAAAGCGAGGGCCGCCATATGATCGTGAAGTTTCAGCGCATTCTGTACCGCCGTGGAAGTCGGACGTTCAGACGTCTGCTGAGCAATTGCCGAGGCGATCGCTTTTGGACCAAGGCCTTCACTACGCAACCTTACGGCGTCGATACGAATCCGTTCACGCTGGGACGGCACGAACAGGTCGATCGTGACGTCACGACGGAGCAGACCATCGAGGCCGGGAACAAAACCGCGGTCGCGAATGATGCCGTCGAGCGCCATTCGGACTCGGGCACGCGGTAGGAGGTGTCCTCCATCGCAAAGCCGGACCAAATGGACAGCGATGTCTGGGCAGAGCTTCCGCATCAAGCTACCGAACTCGGGCGAGTCCATCGCCGCGCCAACGAACTCCTGTTCCAGAAGTTCGCGGAGCATTGAGGTAGACTCCGGGACCTCGATGCGTTCCTTGCCGATGCGCTCGAGCTCACGGCGCTTGAGTCTCAGCCGCATCTGACCGGCTTGAATCTCGTCCATCTTGGCCTGGAACTGCTCCTTGCCGTACTGAGCAATCGCGTCAATCACGTTCGCGTGCATTTGAGCGAGTTTCCGTTCTTCGGCCTGGAGTCGCTCCCAACGGCTCGCCAGCACACTAGGATCGTTCTTGCCTGCGCGCTCGACGAGTTCGCGGTACTGATCGTCAAAGGCGTCGAGCGTGTAGAGCTCGGCCGTGACGATCTGCATAAGTGCCTTAGCCGCAAGTTCACCGTTGAAGCCAATCGAGTTCCAACAATGCCATGCCCGGGCGTTGCTGCACATCAGGCTGTCGGTGATGCCATTGGCACCCCACACGTGATGGAAGCCACAATACCAACAGACGCTATGCTGCCCGGGAAATCGAGTCTGCTTCTTCGGAACGTTCGTGCGGACATCGGCGCCGTTCCGATAGGACTTGCGCCCCATATCCCGGTTCTGGTGTGCGAGTGCAGCCGTGAGTTCGTCGAACTCGATGGGATCGAAGAAGGCCAAATGTGGGGCATGGTAATGCTTTGGCCCCTTCGGGTTTCGCTTCGAAGGCCTTTTGCCAGTAGCGTGATGCTTCTGCGTGCGTTTGAATCCCCGCCCTGGCATCCCCTTGAGAATCGGGTTTCGAAACAGCCGTAGTACCTTCGTGCCGTCCCAATCTCCCTTGCGAGCTAAGGGGCCTTGGGGAAACCTTATCTTCTTGAAGTACCGCGCCGCTTCCGCGCCGCAGAGGGTTTCCCGTAAGATCTCGAATGCGTGTTGAAAGGGCTCCTCTGCCTCAGGATCCTTGCGCCAATCGTCGAATGACTTGGCATCATCGCGGACAATGTAGCCCGAAGTCGGACGTTTGGGTGTGATGCCCAACTTTTCGTGGCGGTTCATCGTCTTTTGCTTGATTCGCATCGAAGTCACGTCGTTGTGCGCTACATTCTTGCTCGATGCCTCGAGCGCGTCTGCCTCCCAGGTTGGTCGCACGGTATCGATATCGTCGTTGATGCCAATGGAGCGAATGCCATGATCGACACCGATTCCAAATAGACGAACGGCGTCGCCGCCACGAATGAGACGACCTATGTCGTCGTATACGAACAAGTCGTCCTCGGCAGCCTGATAGGCCGCTTCAATGTCTATCAATTCTGGCCGATCAAGATCCTCCCCTTTCCCCTTCGTGGCGATGACACGGAATTCGATTGGACCAGCATATAGATCTGCAACGTACTCCTGGGCGTACGCGAGCTGGTCGTCGAGACTAAGTTCCTTCTGATTTTGGCAGCCTGAGATACGGCAAACCACTCTGACCATGAGGGTATGGCCATTGCGCGGCTTGAGTTCGAATTCAGAACGACGGGACATGATGTTGCTTCCTTTGAGGAGGCAACGCCGAACCGGCAAATTGATTGACACAGTGTGCCAATCAGTGTGATACTCGGTGACTACGCGTGAGTGTCCGTGATCGCACGTGAGTCGACCGAAGTGCAAGCAGTCAAATCATTTGACCACTGTAAGTGCACGAGACGCCCGTAGATGCGAAAAGGCCTCACGGGAGTCCCGTGCCCTCCGCTGTGAGCCAAAGCCGTCGCCGTACACACGACGACGGCTTTTATTTTGCGCTCTGGCCATTCTCGCGGTAGTGCGATGCCGGTGGTCAAGGTGTTCGAAAACCAGTGGCGAAACATGTGAAAACGCCCGTCGAGGGGCCCCGCGACTGGCACGGCCTGTCGATCGAAGTGTTCCGGCTGTTCGTGGCAGTCGTGGAGGGCGGTTCGGAGTATCATTTCTGAGGGCGCTGCTACCGACTCCGCGCTTCATGGCCTTGCAGCTCATTCCCTTTGATCGCAATATCAACCGTCCCTGGTGGATGAGCGCATGCATGGAGCTCGCGGGGCAGTGATCTACAATCCTGCTTCTGGACGCGGCCGCGGCGCTCGCCGCCGAGACATTGCCCGCACTCTCTTGGGCGACGCCTACGATTGGATCGCCACCAACAGTCCGGGGCATGCGGTCGAGTTGGCGTGTGCTGCGGCGCGAGATTATGAACGCGTGGTTGCCTGCGGAGGCGATGGGACGGTGGGCGACGTGGTGCGCGGTATCTGGCAGGCCAGCCGAGCTCAGGCTGCGATGCCAATACTCGGAATTCTTCCTCTGGGAACTGGCAACGACGTCGCCCGAAACTTGAACATTCCGCTTGAAGTTGAGGCGGCGTGTCGAGTGCTGCTCGCAGGCAAGTCGCGGCTTGTCGACCTGGGGATGGCCAACGGCACGCCGTTTATTAACAACGCAGGGGCGGGTTTTGATGCCCAGGTGATGGCGACCATGAATTCATCGATCCGCTTTCTCACCGGTAGGCCGGCGTTTCTGTTGGCAATCCTCATGAAGCTGCCGACGTTTCGCCCATTTTTGCTTACGGTTTCCACTGACGGTGGCGCACCGCGCACGCTCGAAGCGATGTTGATTGCCGCGCTGAATGGTCGAGCCTTTGCGGCCGGCTTGCGAGCGGCGCCACATGCGCAACTAGATGACGGAGCCCTCGACGTGATGATTGTGAGAGCCGTTTCCAAATGGCGGTTGCTTCCGCTCATCGTTCGTGTGCTCTACGGCACGCATCTCGGTCATTCGGCCATCGAGATGTGTCAAGCTCGGACGATCACGATCGATGCCGCCCCGCCCCAGCCGGTGAACGTCGATGGCGATGTGCGAGGCCAGACGCCTTTGGAGATCCAAGTTATTCCACAAGCGCTCCGTGTGCTCGTCTAACGCTGGCATGACAAACTCCTGCATTGATGCCTGAATCGTGAACTTCGACACGCTTACCGCACGCTTTTCTTACACGTACCGCTGGCGCCCCGATTGATTGTTGTCGAGGTTCATGCAGATAATCGTGTTCGTTCTCGCGCGCTCCGTGAAACGATCTCGATCCCGAGCAACCCCTGCTAACCAAGAGGGTTTCAATGTCGATCATGTCGGTAAGCTCTTCTCGCGCCGGTCGATTGGTGGTCGCGATTCTTGCCGCAGCCGTCGCTTCTGCGGCGCATCGGGCATGGGCCTATCCGCCGCTTGCCGAGCCCGACACCACGACCGCATCGCAATCTTACGAAAAGGGCTGCCGCGTCTTCATCTGTGGCCATAGCTTTCACATCTTCAATGCGCGGTATCTCGGTCCGTTGGCGACGATCGCACAACTGGCCGATCATGAGACGGTTGGTCAGCAGATGATCGGCGGGTCGAGCGTTACGCAACATTGGAATCTGCCCGATTCAAAGAATCGTTGTAAGGAAGCATTGAAGCGAGGCGAGGTTGATGTCTTAACGATGTCTCCCAACTGGGTCATTCCCGATCCAGCGATCGAAAAGTTCGTCGATCTTGGGTTAGAGCACAACGCGCACATGCGGTTCGTCGTGCAAATGTCGTGGACTGCGTTCGACAGCACGACGCGTGGCGCGCTCAGCGACCTGGAAGAACGCAACACGAAGACCATTGCCGACCTGCGTCCGGCCCAAGAAGCGTTTGCCAACGCCATCGAGAAGCAGGTCGCCGAAATCAATGCCAAGCACGATCGACCCGTCGTGTTCATCGCGCCCGTTGGCTATGCCGTTTTGAAACTCCGCGAGGCAGTCATCAACGGCAACGCGCCCGGCGTGAAGAAACAGTCCGACTTGTACCGCGATTTGCTTGGTCACGGCCAGCCGCCGATCGTGGCCCTTTGTGTATACGTGAACTATGCGACGATCTACCGTCGCAGCCCGGTCGGACTCGAACCGTTCGACGTTTTCGATGGCGCGGTGACACCCGAATTGCACAAGTTGCTTCAAGCAATCGCATGGGAAACCCTGTCAACGTATCCGCCAAGTGGAGTAAACGCGTCGGTCGCAACCGATACGAACGCTGAAGGGGCGGTGAACTCAAGCGACTGATTCGGCGCGGTGACGCTGTTGCTGACGCTGTTGAGGCGCCAGCTTGGAATCTCAATACCGTAGCGGTCGACTGGCCCCTGCGGTTGACTCGCTCAAGTGCGATGCCCAAAATGACGATCGAAAGAGATAGAGGAGTCGCACCGGTGCAAGCGTTTTTCGCTGCTGTCGCAACGTTCGCCACGGTCATTCATTTGACCTTTGGCTGCTGCGCGCACCCTTCGCACTTGCTCGGTCATGGTGACGCATGCACGGCGGCCGGACCTAAAGTCGCGGCGGGCTGCTGCTGCCATCATGGTGATGCTTGCGATAGCACGCGGGTTGCTGGTGACGAAGGATACGACAGCTTGCGAGTCGCGGAGCATCAGCATTCGCATGATTGTGAAGGTTGCAGTTGCGCCACGACACTGACGGGCAAAACGGCTCCTCCACAATGGGATTTCGATGTCGTGCTGGTCGTCGTGATCAGCGACGTCCGGGGGGGTTCATGCCAACATCCCGCCGAGCCTAGCGCGTTCTCCGATCCTCGCGCGTATGCGGGCTTGCGCCGGCATTCTTTGCTTGAGCGTTTCTTGATCTGACGCTCTGCGCGCGACGGTCGTAGTCGTGCGTGTCTTCTCCACCGAACTTGCGGAATCGGCTTCGGCTGATGCCGCGCAGTGATGCTGCTACCGCGGAATTCGAGTTCTCTTTCGGTGCAGGTTAGGTCATGTCTGTAACGCTCGAAGCAAAGTCGCAGTCATTCGCGCGTCGGCACTATGCATTGCTTACGGTACTGGTATGCGCTGCGTTCGTCGCAATGACATACGCCTGGTGGCTCCCGAACGCTCGCCAGTGGCTGATCGTCGCTCTCGGAGCGCAACCGAGCGACGTTGCCGCTCTGCCAACGGTGGAACCCGACGATCACGCGGGACACAGCCACGACCATCCCGGACACATCGAAGAGAACTCGCTCGAGCTTAGCAAGCAAGCTCGTGAAAGCATCGGCCTCCGCGAAGGGACCGTCGCGCTAACGACGTTCAGCCGCACGATCGGCGTTCCTGGGATCGTTGTCGAGCAGCGCGGACGATCGAAGATCGACATCATCGCGCCCATGACCGGTTACGTGACGAAAATCTACGCGACCGAAGGCGAAGCCGTGATGCCCGACCAGACGTTGTTCGAATTGCGACTCACGCACGAAGAGCTAGTGCAAGCACAGGCCGATCTGCTCAAGACCACCGAAGAGCTGGATGTCGTCGGTCGTGAGATCGCGAGGCTCCAGGGCATCGGCCCTGAGGGAGTCATCGCCACCAAGACCATTCTCGAACGCAAGTACGAGCAACAAAAACTCGAGGCCGTCTTGCGAGCGCAACGACAAGCGCTGCTTCTGCACGGCCTGTCCGAATCACAAGTGGACAACATTCTCAAGACACGCACCTTGCTCAGCACGGTAATGGTGCGCGTGCCCAGCAAAGTCGGCCCCATGCCGATGCCCGACGACGAAGTGATTCTGCAAGTGCAAGAACTCAAAGTCGAGCGCGGGCAACACGTCACGGCCGGCGATCCTTTGGCCATTCTCGCCGATCACGCCACGTTGCTCATCGAAGGCGAAGCATTCGAGCAAGACATCCCGCAAATCACCAAAGCCGTGATCGGCAACGCGCCTGTCACCGCCGTGCTTGAGTCGCTCGGCGGCCAACAGGAGCAAGTCGCCGGACTGCACATCGCCTACATTGCGAACCGCGTCGATCCTGCTTCGCGTGCCATGCACTTCTACGTGGCGCTGCCGAATCTCACGATTCGCGATTCGATGAACCCCAACGGTGCACGCTTCGTCGAGTGGCAATACAAGCCGGGCCAGCGAATGCAGTTGCGTGTGCCGGTCGAGCAGTGGTCGGACCGCATCGTGTTGCCGACCGAGGCCGTGGCGCAGGATGGCGTCGAAAACTATGTGTTTCGCGCCAACGGCGACCATTTCGATCGCCAAGTCGTCCACGTCGAGCATCGCGATCCGCAATGGGTGGTCGTTGCCAACGACGGCTCGCTGTTCCCGGGCGAACGTGTCGCGCTATCAGCTGCTCAGCAGTTGCAGTTGGCGCTCAAGAACAAGGCCGGCGGCGGAATCGATCCCCATGCGGGACACAACCACTAAACCTCAACGCTCCATCACGACAAAGTAACGGCACGCCGGTTCGTCACCAAGCACCATGCTCAACGCAGTCATCAAAGCTGCTCTTCGCTATCGATTGCTGACGATCGTCGTCGCAATCGTGGTGCTGGTGTATGGAAGTTACACGCTCTATCACTTGCCGATCGACGTGTTCCCCGACCTGAATCGGCCGCGCGTCACCATCATGACGGAGTGCCCCAGCCTTGCGCCGGAAGAAGTCGAGACGCTCGTGACGTTCCCGCTCGAGTCGGTCCTCAACGGAGCGACCGGCGTGCAAGCGGTGCGCAGTTCGTCGGGCGTCGGCCTGTCGGTCATTTATGTCGAGTTCGGCTGGGGCACCGACATCTACATCGACCGCCAAATCGTCGCCGAGAAGATTGCGCTCGCGCTCGACCGTATGCCCAAAGGCGTGCGGCCGCAGTTGGCCCCGATCTCGTCGATCATGGGACAGGTGATGCACGTCGGCATGTATAGCGAAAACGGCAAGACGCCTCCGATGGAGGTGCGCACGTTAGCGGATTGGGTCGTGCGGCAACGATTGCTGACCATTCCTGGCGTGGCCCAGGTGGTGACGATGGGCGGTGGCCGCAAGCAGTTTCAAGTGCTCGTCGACCCGAACTCGTTGCTGAAATACGGCGTGTCGTTGGAAGAGGTCGAAGCAGCGGTCCAGGCGAGCAACTCGAACGCCACAGGCGGCTATCTCAATCAAGGAAGCAATGAGCTGCTGGTGCGCTCGCTCGGACGCATTCAGAGCATCGCCGATCTGCAATCGGTGGTCATTAAGTCGAGTGACGATCGAGCAATCACGCTGGGTCAAGTGGCACGTGTGGCCGAAGCGCCGCAAGTGAAGCGTGGCGAAGCCGCGATCAACGGCATGCCAGCCGTAATGCTCGTCGTCTCGAAGCAACCGGGCGCCGACACACGCCGTTTGACCGAACAAGTGACCCAGGCGCTCTGTGATCTGCGCCCGTCGCTGCCGGCGGATATTCGCATCAACCCGGAGATCTATCAGCAAAAAACGTTTATTGATCTCAGCATTCAAAACGTGATCGAAGCGCTCCGCGACGGCGGCGTGTTGGTGGTCATCGTTCTGTTTCTATTCCTGCTGAACTTTCGCACCACGTTCATCACGCTCACAGCCATTCCGTTGTCGATCGTCGTCACGGGATTGGTCTTCAAGCTGCTCGGCATGTCGATCAACACGATGACGCTTGGCGGGCTGGCCGTCGCGATCGGCGAGTTAGTCGACGACGCCATTGTCGATGTCGAAAATATCTTTCGACGTCTGCGCGAGAACGCACATTTCGCGCAACCGAAACCGGTGCTGCGCGTCGTTTACGAAGCCAGCAGCGAGGTCCGCAACTCGATCGTTTTCAGCACCATACTCGTCGTGCTCGTCTTCGTGCCGTTGTTCGCGTTGGGCGGAATGGAAGGCAAGCTGTTCTCGCCGCTGGGAGTGGCGTACATCGTTTCGATCCTCGCATCGCTCGTGGTGTCGTTGACCGTGACGCCCGTGCTGTCGTATTGGTTGCTGCCCCAGGCAAAGTTCTTGGAGCACGACAAAGACAGCCTGCTGCTTCGCTGGTTGAAGGGCCTCGCGGGGGTGGCCATCCGCACAAGCGTGCAACATCCCGTTCCGATCCTCGGCGCGGTGGCCGCCGCAGTTGTTGTGAGCGTGATCGTGGTGACGCAGCTCGGCCGCGACTTTCTGCCGCCTTTCAACGAAGGAAGCGTGCAGGTGAACGCCTTGTTGCCTCCGGGGACTTCGCTCGAAGCTTCGGATCGGATCGCGAACATGGTCGATCAAAAGATCAAGAACGTCAAAGGCGTGCTTAACTTCGGGCGACGTACGGGCCGCGCCGAACTCGACGAGCATGCTGAGGGCGTCAACGCTTCGGAGATCATCATCAGCTTCGATCCACACTCGGGGCTCAGTCGCGAACAGGTGCTCGACGAGTTGCGCGAAGAACTGACGCAGGTTCCCGGCGTCGTGATTTCGGCGGAGCAGCCGCTGGCTCATCTCATCAGTCACATGCTCTCGGGGGTCAAGGCGCAAGTCGGCATCAAGTTGTTCGGCGACGATCTCGACGTGTTGCGGCGCACGGCAGAGAAAATGAAGGCTGCCATCACCGGCATTCCCGGCGTCAAAGATTTGATGGTCGAGCAACAAGTCGAGATTCCGCAACTGCAGATCCGCCTGAAGCGCGACAAGCTGGTGCAATACGGTCTGACGGCCAACGACGTCAACGAGTTCATCGAGACCGCGATGAACGGCAAGACCGTTTCCGAGGTGGTGCAGGGGGAGCGAAAGTTCGACCTCGTCGTGCGTCTTGATGAGCCGTACCGCGTGAACATCGACGCTCTACGGCGACTATCGATTAATCTCAAGTCGGGTGGTCGCGTGCCGCTGGAAACGGTCGCCGACGTGGTGCAGGGGAGTGGCCCGAACACGATCAATCGCGAAAACGTGCGGCGACGCATCATCATTCAATGCAACACTGCTGGGCGCGACCTGAACAGCGTCGTGCTCGACATTCAGAAACGCCTGAATCCGATACAAGCGACGTTGCCCACGGGTTACTTCATCGAATACGGCGGGCAGTTCGAGAGCCAGCGTCAGGCGACGCGGATGATTGCGCTGCTGAGCCTGGTGTCGCTTGCGGGCATGTTCTTAGCGCTCTACACGCTGTTCCACTCGGTGAACCTCGCCTTGCAAGTGCTGTCCGCATTGCCGATGGCCGCCATCGGGTCGGTGGCCGCCCTTGTCATCACGCACCAATCGCTCACCGTCGCGAGCATGGTCGGCTTCATTTCGCTCTCGGGCATCGCTTCGCGAAACGGCATTTTGCTCATTGCACATTACTTGCATTTGGTTCGCCATGAAGGTGAAGGCTTCACACAGCAGATGGTCGAACGGGCCGGCAAGGAGCGCGTTGCGCCGATGCTGATGACGGCGCTGACGGCAGGCATCGCGCTCGTGCCGCTGGTGCTCGCTGCGGGCGAGCCGGGCAAGGAGATTCTCTATCCCGTGGCGACCGTGATCCTCGGCGGACTCATCAGCTCGACGTTGCTCGACTTCTTCGTGCATCCTGCGTTGTTCTGGTGCTTCGGCCGCAAACAGGCCGAGCAGCAAATGATTGCCGCCGATCACGACGAGCTATCCGACGACTTTGCCGAGCCGCAACGTCGCGAGCGTTCCGCTCGCTTGAATCACGAAGCTGATGAGTTCCTCACTGTAGCATCTCACGAAGATTAACACCTCTGGAAGCACACCATGAAAAAAGTTCGATCCACACTCATGCTCTTACTCGCCACCACCGGAATGCTCGCGGTCGTTGGATGCAACGGGCAATCCGCGCCTATGAAAGGCGACAAGCACGCCCACGACCATCACGATCATTCCAGCGAAGGCCCACATCATGGGCAGCTAATCGAACTTGGCAAGGAAGAGTATCACGCTGAGCTGCTGCACGACGACACGACGCACACCATCACGATCTACTTGCTCGATTCGAAGGCGAAGTCCGCGACTCCGATCGAAGCAACGCAGTTGGCATTGAATCTGATCGTTGATGGCAAGCCGCAGCAGTACTCGTTAGCGGCAAAGCCTCTGCCAACCGACCCCACAGGACAATGTTCGTGCTTCTCGACCACCGAAGCCGCGGTCTGCGAAGCGCTCGACGACGAGAAGACCACGGGACGGCTGACCGTCGACATTGGTGACAAGCACTTTGTCGGCACGATCGAACATCACGACCACGGCCACGACCACAAGTAAGCGATCTTTAGCGGCAAACGGAAACGCGCACACGGAGGTGCGTATGAAGATCTGCGGCAGCATGAAGCGACACGACCGACGCGTGCACCCGTGGGTGCTGCTGTCGGCTTGCGCTATTGTGCTCGCCGCGCAACAATCCGCGTTCGCCCAAAAACAGTTGGCCGACGAACTGATCGTCATCGGCGCAGGACAGCGTGCTCAGCAACAACAGCGAGACAAAGCCGCTGGCGCGTTGGCGCCTGGCGCAGAGCATAACCGCCTGGGGCCGAGTCCGGGCTCCGGGCAATCGGCGCTTCGCGAATTGTCCGTGGGCGACAGTCAACGCATCGCACAGCGCCGAGACGTGCTCTCAGCCGCCGCAAACCCGATCCCATCAGCCGCCTTCAGACAGTCGGAAACGCTCGCGTCGCCTCCGCAGGTTTCGCCCACAGAGTTGCCGCCAGGCGGACCTTTGGATCGTCCTGCCGTCGACGAAGAAGGGCCAGCGGATGGCATGACGCTCGACACCGCGATTGTGATGGTCGCTGAGCAAAACCTCTCGCTGCGAGCGAAGTTCCAAGAAATCCCCAAAGCAACGGCCGACGTGCTCACTGCCGGCCTGCGTGGCAATCCGCTCGTCTTTGGAAGCGTCGATGACGCGCCCTACGGCCAATACTCACCGACGAAACCGGGCGACGTCGGTTACGGCGTCACGATCATCCAACCTGTCGACATCAATCGCAAGCGTGCCTACCGCGTCATCGCTGCTCAACGTGCCCGCGATGTGTTGCAAGCGCAATACCAAGACGCGGTGCGCCTCGAAATCGAAACCCTCTACGTGCGGTACGTCGACGTGCTGGCCGCTCGTGAGAACCTTCGCTACGTCAACGCCAGTCTCGCCGGTCTTGCCGACGTTCGCGGCGCGATCGAGCAACTCGTCCGCGGTCAGGAGGTTTCGACTCTCGACTTGGACCGCATCCTTGTACAAATCGACTCAGCTGACGTCGCCCGTTTGGATGCGATCGCGGGCCTCGAAAAAGCGAAGCAAAACCTCGCCGCATTGCTGATGCTGCCGTCGCCTGAAGTCGCGCCGCTTGAGATACGTGGCTCGATTCAATCGGACGCGACGGCGCTGGCCGACGTCGATCAGCTTCTTGAACTCGCGCAGTTGAATCGACCCGACCTGCGCGCGTATCAGCTTGGCGTTGGTCGCGCTTCGGCCGAAGTCGATCTGGCCGTTAAGGAACGCTATCCCGACGTGTTCGTCCTCTACACGCCTTGGGGCATCAAGGATAACACTGCTTCGGGCGGGCAAAATACGTCGTCGTGGGGCGTCAGCGGCATGGCGAGCATTCCGATCTTCAACCGCAACCAAGGCAACATCCGCCGTGCCGAGTTGAACGTCGGCCAGACTCGCATGGAATGGGCGCATTTGTCGCGGCAGATCGAATCCGAGGTTCGCCAGGCCTATCGCGACTACCAACTCGCAGCCGAGAAGGTAAAGCGGCTCGACGCTTCGATACTTCCCCGCGCCAAGACCATTCGCGACAAAACCCTGACCCAACTGCGAGGCGGCCAGGTCGACACGCTCGCTTACCTGCAGTCGCAACGCGATTACGTCGATGTCGTCCGACAATATCGCGACGCGCTTGTCGACCTACGGCGCGCGGCCTTGCACGTGAACACCGTCGTCGGCGTTCGTCTAGCGTATTGAACCTTGAGATCGTCGTCATGATGACACCCTTTCAATCGTCGAACATCAACACTCCCGCGAAAGGACTCGTTGTGAAAGTACTTCGTCTTTTGCCAATCGTGCTTGTACTGCATTCGTTCGTCGTCACTGTGCGTTCCACTTCTGCCCAGACGCCGCAACCGAATCCTCAAACGGTGTTGGAGCAGGCATCGAGTCAAGGCCGATACACGTTTCTCATTTTTTATCGCGAGAACAACGAGGCCAGCCGTGCGATGGCCGACACAGTGAATGCGGGGATGAAAAACCGGCCTGGCGTCGCGTCTGCTGCACTTGTTCAGATCACCAATCCTCAGTACAAGCCGCTGGTCGACCGGTTCGGGGTGTCGCGTGCCCCGATGCCGTTGACGGTCGCTTTGGCTCCCAACGGCGCCATGACCGGCATTTACGCGAGCAAAGTGACGGAGGCTCAGCTCGCCGGGGCGTTCGTCACCAAGTCGATGGCTGAATGCATGAAGGCAATGCAGGCGGGAAAAATCGTCATGCTCTGCGTTCAACCGTCGGCCACGTCACCCGTTCCGCAAGCGGTCAGCGACTTGCAGGCCGACGCGCAGTTCCGCGATCGCGTTGCGGTCGTGCCCGTGCTAGCCAGCGACCTCGACGAGGCCGAACTACTGCGCGAGTTGAAGGTCGATACGAATCAGCCGAGCGTCGCGGTCACGGTCGTCATGGCGCCGCCGGGCGTGATGGTCGGAAACTTCGCTTCGAGCGCAACCAAGGACGACATCACTGTCGCGTTGCACAAAGCCGGCAAGTGCTGCGACGACCCGAATTGCAAGCACGGCAAAGTCAACACGACGAAGCGATAACAAACTCATCGCGAAGGATTGCGTATGAATCTGCGAACCATCGTTTGGCGCGAGCTGCGAGAGCGCCCGTGGAGCGTGATAACCAGCACGACAGCCATCTTGCTCGGCGTCACCGCGTTGGTGGCCATCCGGCACATGACCGTCTTCTCCGAGCGACAGGTCGCCAAGCAACTCGAATCACTCGGAGCGAACATTCTTGTGCTTCCGAAAGAGGCCACGCTGCAAGACTACTACGCCGCCGACATGAGCGAGCAGCGCATTCCGGAAGAGTATGTCGCGCAGATCATGCTCGCCGGGCTGCCCGGTGTCGAGAAACTGGCCCCGAAGCTGTGCCTTCCCACGACGTGCCAAGGCGAATCGATCGTGCTCACCGGCATTCTTCCGCAAGAAGACTTCCGCGCAAACAACACTTGGCAGACGGTCAATCTGCTGCAGCAACGCAAACACGTTGGTTGCAAAGTGATTCATGATCCCGAAGCCGACAACGACACGTCGCCCGAATCACTTGCCTCGCGACGCACGATCGGACGTCTCGGCCAACGCGAGGTCGTGTTGGGCGCCGACGTCGCCGACAAGTTGCACATGCAAACGCGCGACCATATCGCACTGTTCAACGAGTCGTTCCTGGTTGTTGGAATCCTGCCGCCCACGGGAACAGTCGACGATGCGCACGTGTTTGCTCATTTGCATGCCATCCAGGACTTGAGCGGCGTGGGCGAAGTTGTCAGCGCGATCGAAGTGATGGGCTGCTGCGAGGACGCCGCTGGGCAACTCGCGCCGCAGCTCGCCGAACTGTTGCCGACGACGAAGGTCGTCACGATCTCGCAGGTCGTGCAGACGCAGGTCGGTGTCAACCGGCTGATGTCGCGCACCTCGTGGTTGGTTCTAGGTGTGCTCGTTTTGGTCGGCGCAACGAGCGTCGCCGCGGCAATCTCGGCGAACGTCCGCGAGCGCCGCCGCGAAATCGGAACGTTGATGGCGATGGGCGCAAATCCACGGCTCATCCTGCAACTGTTTCTTGCGAAGGCGATGGCGGTCGGACTCGCTGGCGGCGTCATCGGCTGCTTGGTCGGCGTCGTCTTCGCGATGATTGCCGGACCGAACTGGATGGGCGTGAAGGTAGCGCCCTTGTGGGACTTGACGCTTTACGCCGTCGTCGCCGCATTCATCGTCGCCGTGACGGCAGCCTATTGGCCCGCGCCGAGCCGCTCAGCTCGACCCTTGTGTTTGCTTTCAGGAGGTCTGACGTGATGTTCCGTTTCGAGAATGTGAGCAAGCGATACACGCGACGTGGTCACACGGTCACCGCGCTTTCGGCGAAGGCACTGGAAATCGCCGGCGGAAGTTACGTCGCCATCGTCGGCCCCAGCGGCAGCGGCAAAACGACGTTGCTCTCAATGCTTGGCGGCATGCTCGCGCCCAGCGAAGGCCGCATCCTTTTCGACGGCATCTCGATCTACGATCTCGCAGTCACCGAGCGCGCCCGCATCCGGCAGCAGAGGATCGGCTTCGTGTTTCAAACATTCAACCTGATCTCCTATCTCAATGCGCTTGAGAACGTGCAGGTTCCGATGTTTCTCGGCGGCCTCGCACCAAAAGAGCAAAAGGACCGCGCCGCGGCGCTCTTGGAACAAATGGGGCTTGCCGATCGACTCGAACACAAGCCTTCCGAGCTTAGCGTCGGCCAGCAGCAACGCGTTGCCTTAGCGCGAACGCTCGCCAACGATCCCGCGGTGGTCCTGGCCGACGAGCC
The DNA here is from genome assembly GCA_963708675.1 of uncultured Planctomycetota bacterium. Taxonomy (GTDB): domain Bacteria; phylum Planctomycetota; class Planctomycetia; order Pirellulales; family PNKZ01; genus DATAXP01. The sequence continues at coordinate 5,453,612 of CAVPTO010000003.1, read as the reverse complement.
TACCGGCAACCTCGACCCCGAAAGTCGTGAGAACGTGTTGGGCTTCTTCGACCGCCTCAACCGTGACGGTAAGACGATTGTCATGGTCACTCACGACATGAACGCCGCCCAGCGCAGTCAGCGTCAGCTATGGCTTCGCAACGGCGAGATCACCGTCGGCAATCAGCCCAGCTTGGGTCAAGCCGCGTGAGCCTAAAAACGATTAGGGCTCTTGGTACAACCGAGCGAGTTTGACGAGCAGCTTTTCCAGCTCGTCGAAGTAGTCGTCTTCCGAGAGTTCGCTCTTACGGCGACGAAGTGCCGCGATCTCGTCCTCGAGCCGATCGCGCTCAGCCGTTTGCTCGGCCGTCAGGCGGCGCTCGTCGGCATGCGGAAGCAAGTGAACGCTGCGGGCGATGTCGCCATCGGCGGCTTGCTGACCTGTCAGAGCTTTGGCAAGCTTGTCGCCGGTGAAGAAATCGACGCGCACGCCGCGGCCGTCGCCGTTGTCGTCCAAGAGCGGATGTTCGGTCATGATGCGGCCTTCGTTCTTATAGAACTCCGCAGTGTCGCGACCGGCTGCGAGAAACGCCTCGAACAGCGACGTCTGATCGTCCTTGTCCAAATCGGCCGCCGGGTCGATGACCCGCCGAGCGAAGAACCGCCCGAACCGCGCGTAGTTGCGTTCCTGGCCGCTCTTGGTGGCTGTGACGATCACGCGCCCCGGCGAACTGAGCGCCGTGAGAAACGGCCCGCTCGCCGCCGTGGTGTCAATCATCATCAACGGACGATGACATTCCTTGAGCCATGCCGCCAGTTCAGACGCCGTGACGTCGGGACCTCGCAAGTTGAACGCCGCCGCACGACCATCGAACGTTCCATGCCCGATGAATATCAGCCACAGCGGCGACTCGGCCAACGCGACGCTCATCTCCGTCGCCAGGACGTCATGAAGGCGAGCCTTTTCGGACGGGCCGTCGTCAGTCGCTTCCTCATTGCCATTTTTGGCCGCGCCAATGATGTGCAGCTTCGCTCCACATGCCTCTGCGATGCTCCGCCATTGCTGAAGTTCTTCGTCGAACACTCGCGAGTACGATTCGTCGCCGGAAGCGCCGATGACGACAACGAGCGTCGAGAGAGAAGATTCGTCTGCCGCTTGCGACATGCTTGACGACAGGTTCGCGATCGCAATCACAACGATGGCAGCAATCTCGATACGCCTCACGGCATGCCCCTCCATCGTCGCAGGCCCCATTCGCCGGCCAGACACCCGATCACTATCGCGAACACCCAACCGGTGTGCCACAGCGGGAACAACGTCTGCACCGTCTCGGGCACCGGACGACTCGCCAAGTTTGCCGCGAACGCATCGAGGTCCGACAGTTCGACTGTCTCGCCTTTACTACGCGTAGCCAACGCTTGTAGCGCGTCGCGATCGGGCGAAAGCGAACGGAACTCGTCGGCCGCGGGATCGAACGTCCAGCCCGTCTCGACCGCGGACATCTCGATGCCCGACCCGTCAGTCACGCGCGCCTTGGCACGATAAGGACCGGGTTCTCGCGGAACATAACTTGTCTCGTAAACGCCTGGCTCGCGGCGGCTCGGCTCCGCATCGAGCGGGCGCGAGGAACCATCGGGCGACGTCACTTCGATGCTGACTTGTGCATTGTCGAGCGCCTGGAACTCGGCGTCGCGCGCGTGCACGGCAATCCGTACGGCATGGCTTTGTTCGCTGTCATCGAGTTCGTGAGTGATCGTCACGCGGCCGGACACATCGGCCGTGAGCCAACGCGTGAGCTGCCGCCACATCTTTTCGAGGTCGTCGTTCTCGGGTTCCTGCTTGAGCCGCCATCGCCACAAGTCTGCGATCATGAGCGCCGCCGCGCGGCCACGACCGTACGAGTGAACGACCAATGCCGGATGTTCGCGCCCCGACGAATCGACGGCCACGGCCAACGTGCTCGCGCCAGGCTTGATGCCTGATACGTGATTGAGAGCGCGAAACGGCGGCATTGATTCGAGCCGCTGACGTTCTTCAGGCTCGGTCGCTCGCAAACGCATCCAAGGCTCGAGCCAACCTTCGCGCGTGAGTTGCCAACGGTAACCGCTCGCAGGCGGCAGTTCGCCCGCCGTCGGTCGCTGCAGGTAGACCGGCAGCACATCGGCCAACAACGTCTTTGCAAACGCGCCCTTCTCGAACGAATCGGGACCGCCGAGCATCACCAACCCGCCGCCGCGTTCCGAAACGAATCTCCCGATGAGCGCCATCTGATCCGTCGTGAACAACTTGGCTTCGACATTGTCGAGCACGATCGCGTGGTAACCGAACAACTGCTCGGCCGCCTTCGGAAATCCGTCGCGGAGCTCGTTCTCGTCGTCGATTCCAAGCCGCACGAACACCGGCTGATCGTAACGCTCCGACTCGTCGGTCGTGCGATCGAACCCGCGAAACAACGGGTTCGTCGTCTCGCCCGCACGGCTGCGGAAATCGAACTTCGGCTCGCGCCTCGCGATTCTTATGAGCGACACCAACTCGACTTGCGAATCCTCGGCCAACGCGCGACCGAGAAACTTGTGCTCAGGTCCTGGCGCGCCGCCGACATACAAGATACGCAGAGGCCCGCGGCCACGATCGACCGCGACCCAACGCTGGTTGTTGGCGAGCGTTGCTTCGCAGCTGGTCTCCGGATGCGACCACACCTCGGCTTGCGACTTCGCCGCCACACGCACGCGGTAGAACGAAAGCTGGTCATGCTCGGGTCGAAACTGAAATCGAAAGGCGACAGGGGCACCGTCACCTGTGGGTAGCTGTTCCTCGGCGAGCACGACCTTATTCGACTCATCGACGACTTGAGCCACGAGCGGCTCGCGCTGTTCACCGTGACAACGCGCCTCAGCCATCAACGTGACGGGCGCATCCTCGAAGTTCGTTTGCGTCGACGTGATATTGGTCAGACTCACATCCGCGGCCGGCACGGTTTCGGGCGGAAGCACCGGATAGATCGGCGGTAAATGTTTGATTTGCTCAGCAGTGAGTCCTTCAGTCACCACGCCGTCGGTCGAGACTCCGTCGGTCATCAACACAATGCCGGCCACGGGCCGCCCCGCGTAACGTTCGCCAAGCGATTCGATCGCCGCGTGCAACCGCGATGCGGAACCGTCGAATGCGATAGCATCGAGATCGTTGCACGGTTCCAGTCGTCGATCGAACGTGTAGCTGCGGACGTCGAAATCTTGCCGCAACCGCACGAGCCAAGGCTGACGGTCGTCGCCCAATCGCTTGGCGAACATCTGGGCAGGGGATGGGCCGCGATCGTGACTGTGCACCTGCATGCTCTGACTGGTATCGACGAGCAACAGCACAACGTTCTCGCCGGGCCGCGCTCGTTGACTGGCCCAGAGCGGGTCGAGCAAGACCGCCGCCAATAGCGACAAGGCGATCGCCTTGAGCGTCGCGGCAGCCAATCGCACCGACCGAGGCCCGGACGTGCGCGAGTATCCCCACCAGATCGCGGCCATGCCGATCGCGGTTACGATGAGCGCGGGCATAAGCCACGCCCGCGAGCCCCACACGAGCGTCGCCACCGTCGCTGCGGCCAACACGATCATTGACCGCTCCCGAGCCGTTCGTAGTAACGTCTCACCGCTTCGCCGAAACGATCGGGCACTGGATCGCGATCGAGCGGCACGACCGCCTCGGGCGACGACCGCCGCAACAACTCTTCATTCAGCTCGCGTTGCAATTCGACGAGCGGCTCGTAGACCGTCTCGCGCACCAGATCCCAGTTCGGGGCTTTCGAGTGTCGCTTCGACTCGGCACGAATCTCCTGCGCCTGCTCGCGCACTCTTGCCGCAGCCGACCGCAACCGTGTGCCGGGAACGAACTCTTCGACGTTGCGCAGGCGCGTCCGACCATTGCCGCCAGTCGGGGCCATTGAGCGCGCCTCCCACGCCGACGGTCGCTGTTTCCGATCCGCGCTCGGCGCCGGGCATTGGTGTCGGCGATGCGCTACCGCTCGACGGCTCACGATTGCTTTGCGCTTCACCCGTGCTTGGCGTCTCACCATCGCTCGGCGACTTCGAGCCGCCACCGGCTTTGCCCTTGCCCGGTGTTTTGCCGTTCTTCGATGGCGATTTGCCCTTCGAGGAAGGTTCCCCTTCGCCGGTCCCATCGGATTCCATCGGCGATTCACCCTTTCCAGGCGATTCACCCTTAGTGGCCGCTTTGCCCTTCGAAGCCGCTTTACCCTTTGCTTGCGATTTCGCACCGTCTTTTGTCTCGTTCTTGTCCGACGATTCAGCCTCGCCGCGCGGCTCACCCTCGTCGCGAGGTTCCTTCCCCGGATTCTCGCGCTTCATTTCCTCCGCCAACGCTCGCGCGAGCTGATCGACGTCGCGCTTTGCACGCCGCAAACTCTCGACGTCGTCGCCTAACACGCTTTCGGCAGCCTTTTCGATTCCCTCTCGCAACTGTCGCACGCCTTGCTGAGCCCGTGGTTCGACCTTCGCCGCCTCGCGCTTGAGCCCGCTGTTGACGAGTTGCCTCATGATATCGACGGCTCGCTGCGTCTGTCCCTGATGCGCCTCGCGCAGGGTGTCGTAAAGTTGCTTCGTCATCAGCGGCTCGTTCGCCTCGGCACGCTCGGTCAGTTGACGCGTTTGATCGAGCAGCTCGCCAAGCTCTTTGCGTTGCCGCTCCAGTTGTTCCGCGACGTCGGACCCCGATGGACTCGCACCCTCAGGATTCGATTCATCTTCTTTTTCTTGAGATCGCAACGACCCCTTGGCCTTCTGCGACTTGCGTGGCTCGCCGCTTGCCTGCTGATCGTCTTTCAATTGCTCGCCGATGCGTTCTTGGCGCTCGTCGAGTTCGCGCGCACGATCGACCAGTTCGCGAGCCTCGTCTGCATACTCGCTTGCTGTCTGCTTACGAAAATCGTCGCGCAACTCGTCGAGTTCGCGCTCGGCACGCGTGCCGGCCGTGAGAGCTTGCGAAACTTGCCCTTTTTCCAAAGCGTCGGAGGCCTGCCGCACGTCTTCGCGCGTGGCATCGAGCTGTTGGCTCGCCTCGGCCAACGGCTGATTGTGCTCGGGCTGATCGACGTCACTCTTCAGTTGATCGACATCGCGAAGCAACTCACGTTGCTCGTCGCGCAGTCGTTTCAACTGACGTTCGAGTTCACGCTTTTCCTCCTCATTCTTGGCGGCATCGAGCGAAGCCTGCAGCTCTTTGATCTTTTGATTCACGTCTTCCTGGCGACGGGCCAACTCGCGAAGACGGTTGAGAAATTCCTCGCGTTCACGTTGAGCCGGCGTCTGTCGCGCCTCGTTGGCACGGTTGCGCGATTCGTAACGCTGCTCGTCCTCGCTCAATTCGAGTTGATCGAGGTCTTGCCCGTTAGAGCTTTGCTGTCCGCCGCCGGCTTGCGAGCTCTTCGAACGCGAGATGCGATTCTCCTTGGCCCGCAGCCGCAATAGCCCCTGATAAGCAGCTTGCTCGGCGGGGAGCGCCTCGTCGAGCGGCGCAAGCGACGGTCCTTCCATCGCGGTTCGCAGCGCACGCTCAGCGTCGCGCATGCTTTGCTCGATTGTCGCAAGGATCGCTTGCGCCTCGGGCGTTTGCAGCTTCTCGCGCATGGCGTCGAGTTGCTCGATCGCCTTGTGCTGCGAGTCGGCAATCACTTGCACATCCCCGGCGTAGGCTGATGAAAGCGATTCGGGCCGCTCGCGACGGCGGACGTTCCACGTGGCGGCGATGATCTCCTTCTGCAACTTCAGGGCTTCGTCGCCGGTGTTCGATTGTTCGCCCGGCGTGCCGCTTTCGGCTTGTTCTTCGCGGAAGATTTCTTCGAACGGACTCACTTCGGCGAAAAAGATGTCGCTGGCTGTGCGTCGCACGCTTCCGTCGGGAGCCAAGTCCTCGGCCCACACATGCCACGCCAGTAGTTCGTCGGGCTGGGCCAACAAGTCTTCGAGCGCCACAAGGTGCTTGCCTGCATGCTTCTCGTGAGCCGAAAGTTTCTCGCCTAACACGATCGACTCCGATTTCTTGCCGATCAACTCGTAGGCCAGCCCCCATCGCATGACGCCGAAGTCGTCGGTCACCTGTGCTTCGAGCGGCACTTCCTGCAGCGGCGAAACCTTCAAGTCGCGTCGCGGGAACGTCAACTTCAACTCTGGCGGACGATTCGGCACCACCTTGGCCACAAATTCCACGCTCTCACGATTCTTGCGGCCCCGATCGTCGACGAGTTCGAGCCGCCAGCGTTCGGTCTTCGTGAGCTGTCGCTTCGCGGTGAACAACGTCGGATCGTCGGGCGACGCCGCGAGCGTCAACGATTCGCCATCGACGGACGTTAGCTGCGCCGTGGCCACCGGCTTGTTGAGCCGGCACAGCCACGTGAGCTCCGTCCCTTCGACGGCCGTGACTTGTCGAACGTCCTCGATGCGTCGCGTTTCGAGCTCCGTGTATTCAGGATAACGCAACTCGGCGTCGGCGCGTTCGAGGGCGGGATAATCGAACACCGTCACGCGATACGGCCGCGACGTGTGCCCCGCGGCAGCGACGGTATACGTCAGATCGTTGCGAACCTCTGGCACGCGAGCGGCGAAGATCGGATCGCTTAGGCTCTGCTGCATCGCGAGAGGTTCATCTTTGACTTCATCAGGCTTCGGGTCGCTTTTGGGTGGTTCACTTGCGATCAGTAACGTCAACTCGTTGGGTAATTGCGCCTGCTCGGTGAAACGCGCCAAGACGAGCAAATCGGCGCCGCGCTCCAACTCGATGTCGCCGGGCTCGACATCGAACTGGATGGCTGTGCTTGCAGTCGATTTCGTGAGGGCTGTGCTGGAAGAAGCCTGAGCATCGGATGAAAAACGCAGTGGAACAATTGCGAAGGTCACCAAAAGCAGAAGCAGCGCGAGCGTCTGACCGCTCGTCCACGCGATCAACTGTTGTTGTGGAACCGCTTCGCTCCACCGGCCACTCCAACGCGAATGCAGTTGAGCCTGCTCGATCACGGACTGCGCAAGGTAGCCGCGATCGCGGAGCGGGACGGATGCCTCCTGCTCATACGCGGCAAGGAGTCGCGTGTTGAGCTCCGGATAGCTGCGCTCGATGCGACGCGCGACCTGTCGCAGGTCGAAACGCTGCGTCGCTGTCCAAATCATGGCGATCACGGCGGCCAGCAGCACACCAAGGGCCAACCTTCCTGCGGGCCAGGGTCGATCGGTGACCGTCACGATCCAGTAGGTCAGCCACGCCGCGACGACGCCCACGAGCCACACCAGCGTCAGCGATCTCAGCAGCAATCTCACGCGCAATCGGCGGGCGACTTGCCGCAAATCGTGGTCGAGCGACGGGCTAGTGATCATCTTCCGATGCCTCCTGCGTTCACGGAAACTTGCTTCATGATGCCACACCCTGCGACGCCGCGATACGCCCCGCGTAAACGGTCTCGATCAATACAAACCCCAAGGCTGCCAGCAGCAACCATCGCCAACCTTGCTGTCGCGATTCCAACTCACGAACCTGCATCGTCTGTCTCAGTGCGACCGCCTCGGCCGACGGCAGTGATTGATCCTTGAACATCTCGACGCCGAGAGCCGCGAGCGTTTCGGGATCGACCGGCGACGTCTTCGACTCTTCCGCGGGAAGGTTGACCGCCAGCCGGTGTGTCTCCCCGGAGGATTGCACTTCGTACACGCCGGGGCCATCGGTCAAAGCGAACTCCGGCGAGTTGGCAGCGACGGCAACTTCACGTCCGGTGGGAGTGCGAACTTTCCACGGGCCGTGTGAGTCTTGATCTGTTGTGCGCAGGTCGATGGTGGCGTCGGTTTCATGGGTTGTCGCTGTCGGAGCCTTTTGCCATCCCAGCTCGACGAGCGTACTCAACAACGGCACGAACTTGCTCGACACGCCAAGTTGACTATCCTGCGGATGCCAACCCGCCGTCATCACGATCACGCGTCCCGCGCCGTGCGGAATCTCGACGACTGCGGGATCGCCCGAATCGAAGCGAGCCAGCACGCGTACGGACTTCGCAGCCGTTTCGTCGAACGACAGTAGCCGATGATGCCAGAACCGAATCTTGGTGAAGTCCGAGTAGCGCGGATCGGCAAAAGGCGCGAAGAGCGGATGCTGGCGATCGAGCTCGCTGAGCAACGCATATTCGCGTGCGGCTATCGCTTCGCTGACGGTGATTCTTTTCTCGGTCGCTAATTCAGTCGGCAACAAAGCACGCCACGCGGCATCGTCGGAATGCGTCAATACGGCAAGCGCTACGCCGCCGCGATCGATCCAGGCGTTGAGCGCCTCACTCCACGGCTTTGAAAGTTCGCGCTGAGACGCCACTACGGCGAGCGGAACGTCGGCCAGGTCTTGCTCGGCGGGAACGCGCGTCGCTTCGGCGTGCGGGTCGGCCGATTCGACGTCGACCACGCGATCGACGGCCGTCTGGCCGAGCGCGCGCTCGAGAAAGAAACGCAGCGACCGTTGATCGTCGGCAGCCTCGGACGCGAGATGCAGAACCCGCAACCGCTGGCGGTGCGGGACGATGAACCAGTAACGGTTGTCGAACGGCTCGTCGTCGCCGCTGAGCGTCAGCTCGGTCACATCGCGCGAAGCCAACGGCGGCGCACGCACCACGCGCGTTTGGCCGGGCGGAACGTAATAGTCGCTGGCGGCACGGTCGGTGTCGGAGGTCTTCCGTTCTGATGGCACGGACGTCCAGGCGAGCGCGAACGATTCGCGCGACGAATCGGCAGCGTTCGTCAGCATCACGCGAATGCGATGTTCCTTGTCGCCGCTGGGCGGATCTTCGTTCGTCTCGAGGCCATGAATCGCTGCGTTCGACGTCTTGATCGGCAGCGAGACGACTTGCACCACAACCTGCTTCGGCCACTCGACATCCTGTAAGCCGGCCGTGCGACTCCCCGATTGCATGTCGCTGATGAGTACGACTCGCTGCGATCGCGTCGCGTCGGACTTCGTGTCGCCGCGACCGGCGACCTCGATCGCATCGACCGCGTTCACCAAGGCGTGGTCGAGCCAGGTCGCCGACCAACTCGGTTGCAGCTCGGCAAGCGACGACCGCGCCAGGCCGGCACGCTCGCCGACGGGTGTTTCTCGCCACATCTCGAACGACACAACGGGACGCGCTTGCTTGGCAAAGGCGATGATCGCCAACTCGTCGTTCGGCCCGGCGCGTTCGACAGCCTTTTGCACTTCACGAACGGCGCGTAGCCACAGATCGCCACGACGCATGCTCGCGCTGTTGTCGACGAGCACGACCATGCGCTCGCCGCGAGGGGCTTCGGGCGTGCGTTCGAGCCATTGTCGAAGGAACGGCCTGCCGAACGCCAGCGCCAACAGCAATAGTATGAGCCCGCGCAGAAGCAGCAACGGCCAGTTCTCGATGCGGCTGCGGCTGGTGAGGCGTGGAGGCGACGGCACGAGAAACATGATCGCACTAAAAGGCACGCGGCCGCGCGGGGTGCGGCGCAGCATGTGAAACAGGATCGGCAACCCGACCGCGGCGATTCCTGCGACGACGAACCAAGGCGCGAGGAAGCCCATCACGTGCTCCTTGCGCCGGACATAGCTCGGCGACGGGCTGGTCGGCCACGACGTGCGCGAGCGTGTAGGTAGTCGAACATCGCCGCCTCTAATGGCTGGTCGGTCGACAGGCTGATCAGGTCGATGCCGAGCGAATCGGTGAGCGTTTTGATCGCTTGTTGGTGTTCGCCGAAACGACGTAGATAACTGTCGCGAGTCGCCTGAGGATCGACGTAAATCTCGCGACCGCTTTCGATATCGACGAACAGCGCAGGATCGGCAAACTCGAAACGGCTCTCGGCCGGATCGAGCACTTGAAAGACGACGATCTCATGGCCGCGCGAGGCCAAGGAGCCCAACGATGTGGATAACCCTTCGAGTGGCGCCAGCAAGTCGGAAATCAGCACAACGATGCTACGCTTGCGAAGCAACTCGGCGGCGCGGTCGAGTGGTCGGACAAGGTTCGTCGCGACGCCGAGCGTCGGGCGATCGAGCAGCAACGTCAGCCGTCGCAAGTGGCCGGGCCGGTAGCGTGCCGGTAGGAAGTCGATCACTTCGTCGTGAAACGTCGTCAGCCCCGCGGCATCGCGCTGCGAGTGCAGAAAGTACGCGAGCGTCGCCGCCAACGTGCGAGCGTAATCGGCCTTGGTGTAGCTGGGTGAGGCAGAATCCTGAGAGCTATAGTCCATCGAACGACTGAAGTCGACCAGCAGATGGCAACGCAGGTTCGTCTCGTCCTCGAAACGCTTGATGTAGTAACGGTCGCTGCGTGCGAAGAGTTTCCAATCGAGATATCGCGGGTCGTCACCGGGCGAATACTGACGATATTCAGTAAACTCCACGCTGAATCCATGAAATGGACTTCGGTGCAAGCCGGAGTACATGCCTTCGACGACAATGTGCGCTCGCATCTCAAGGTTCTTGATGCGCATCAACGCCGCGGGGTCGATCCATCGCGCGGCGGCCGCTTGGCGCAGTTGCGTCGTCGTTGGAGTTGTCGATGTCATTCGTGAAGAGGCGGCGCTCATCGTGCGTCTTTCACCGGGTCGGGAACGTGCTCGACGATGCGGGCAATCACCTGATCGACCGTTACGCCTTCCGCTTCGGCGCGATAGTTCACGAGTACGCGATGACGCAGCGACGGAATCGCCAGCGCACGTATGTCGTCGGCGGTGGCGTGAATGCGCCCTTCCAACAAGGCACGCGCCTCAGCGCCGAGAATCATCGTTTGCGCGGCGCGTGTGCCAGCACCCCAACTGACCCACTGCCGCACGAAGTCGGGGGAGTGCGGATGCGACGGACGGCTGATCGCCGCGAGACGCACGGCATAGCGGACGACTTCTTCTGCGACCGGCACGCGCCGCACCGTTTCGTGGAAGCGCGCGATGTCCTCGCCGGTGAAGAGCGCCTCGATCGGTTGGGGCCGTTCGGAAGTCGTGCGACGCACCACGGCGACCTCGTCGTCCTCGGACAAATAATCGATCAGCACGTTGAACATGAATCGGTCGAGCTGCGCTTCAGGCAGCGGATACGTGCCTTCCATTTCGATCGGGTTCTGCGTCGCGAGGACGAAGAACGGTTCTTCGAGCGGATAACAGACGCCAGCGGCCGTGACCTGGTGCTCCTGCATGGCTTCCAACAGTGCGGCCTGCGTCTTCGGCGGTGTGCGGTTGATTTCATCGGCGAGAACGACCTGAGCGAACAGAGGTCCGCGAACAAAGTTCAACGCACGTCGGCCATCGTCCGTCTCTTGCAGAATCTCGGTGCCCGTGATGTCGGCAGGCATCAGGTCGGGCGTGAACTGGATGCGCTGAAAGCGCAAATGAAACACCTGCGCGATCGATTTCACCAGCAACGTCTTCGCGAGACCGGGAGCACCGGTGAGTAGGCAGTGTCCGCCGGAAAACAGTGCGATCAGCAACTGCTCGATGGCCTCGCGCTGGCCGACGATGACCTTCGAGAGCTCAGCATCGATGCGTGCTCGACTGTTGCGGAGTTGCTCGACCGCGTCGCGTTCTTGTTCGTAGTCCATGGAGGGCGGAGTAAGTGGGTGAGGAAGTGAGTGTTTATCGGAGCGGACACACAAGCCCACGGACGCCCGTCTGTGGGCTTCGCGCGATTTGCTTAGTGCGTCATTTGATAGAACAGGATATTGATTCCAAGCGGGTAGGATTTCTTCTCAGAGAACTCGCGGAAGTACCACTCGTCTTCGCCTTCGCGCTCCCAGCCGTCGCCGAGGTCGGTGTTGTGGCAGACGATCATCATCATGCGACCTTTGTCGTCGTGGCAAGCTTTGTAATGCGGCTCGCGGGCGTCGAAGCGTTCGTAGGTCACACCGCTCGACCGGCCAGCGTGGGCGGCGTGAATCGACGGCACCTGCGGCTTTTCACTCAGGTCGTAGACGCAGTGAAAAATGGGATGCTCGAGCGGCAACTCTTCGAGCTCGCGATCGGGGAAGATTTGCTTGAACGCCGCGTAAAAAGCGTCCCACTCATGTTCGCCCCAAAAGTCGTCGACCATCAGAAAGCCGCCGCTCAACAACCAGCGACGCAGGCAAGTCGCCTCGTGATCGGACAGCGCGATACCACCGGGCTCGATCATGTAGGCGAACGGGTAATCGAACAGAGTCGGGTCGTCGACGTCGACGATCTTGCCGTCTGGATGCGCTCGCAGCGACGTGAGCTGTTGCAGGCGATACGAGAAGTTCAAGTCGGCGTCGGGATAATCGGTCGCCCAGGCGTATCCGCCGCGGTGATACGAGTTGTAGCGCAGCCGGACGAACGTGAACAGCTCGTCGGGCATCTCGGTGTCGACGTCCCAACTCGGCACGCCGTTGCGGTCGACGGGGATTTCGCCACGCATGCGGCGCTGTGCCCACAACGCGGTGGTCACGAGCGACACGAGCAGCAATGCCGCGGCTGTCAGTAATACTGAGTGTCGATTCAACTTCCGCATCACGGCTTGCGCTCCTGGTTGTCGACAACTTCGAGCAACAAACGTTGCGCGGCGCGAAAGCGGGGCGTTTCTTCGAGTGCCATTAGTGCTTGACGTTTTGCTTCGGGACTTTGCTGCTTCTGCAGCAGACGCGCAAGAAGAAAGTGCGCACCAGACTTATCGACCGGCCCCAATGCGATGAGCGCTCGTGCCGCTCCCACGGCGATTGCGACATTGTCCTTATCTACGGTCCGATCGGCCGCGCTGTCGGCAACTTGCTGATACGGCCATTCCTCCAAAGGCTGCACCGCGACGTAACGCTCGAAGTTCTTCGGCAGCGCCGATGTATCGTCCGCCGATGACGCGAGTTCCATCAGGCGTCGATAGGTCGACAGTGCGTCGTCGGATCGGTCGGCGAGATCTTCGAGCACGCGACGCTCGGCAGTTGCGTCGTCCTGCTCGCGTCGCACCTTGGCCAGCAATGCGTACGGGCTGTCGTCGCCCGACCACTCTGGAACGTCGTTGATGAGCGCTTCGAGCACTGTCGCCGCCTCGTCGGGCTTCCGGTCTCGCAAAAGCGACTGCGCCAATCGCACACGTCCCAGGTAATGCTTCGGATGCTCTTTGACCCATGCCGCAATTTCGTCGCTGCTCACCTCGGCCTTCGGCGGCGCGATCTCGTCGCTCCAATCGACTTCGGGTCCGTAAGCGGTCGCGGTCTTCCGTGCGAAGGCGTCGAACTCGTCGTCGAACTTTTCGAGCGATCCCGTGCGGCGGGCGAGCGACATATTGATCGGCATGCCGCCGGCGACATCGCTGAGCACGTCGCGCAGCGTCTGATGGCCGAAGCGATCGACGAGAAATTCGACGACCAGCGAGGCCTCGTAGTAGGCGAGGTTGAAATGGGCGGCTGATCGCGAGTTGCGAAAGGCTTCGTTCAACTGCGAGACGCGAGTCAGTTCGCCATCGAGGATCATCTGCCGTGTTTGGCGCGAGAGGCGGTTGCCCCACGTGCGGTCAGCTTGCCGCTCTTCATAGACGGAGATGCCTTCGCTCAGCCACCGCGGGATGCGATGGCGGGTCAGTTCGAGCGTGACGACGTGACAGTATTCATGCCACACTGTCGCTTGCCAGTTTGTCGGGTTGCTCGGCAGCGCTGCCGGGCTGTTGACTGTGATGACCTTGCCGAAGCAGACGCCAAGGATGCCGTCCCCCCCGGGCAGGCCGAACGTGCGGACGGCGAAATCCTTTTGGTTCGTGAGAATCTCGACGGTGACACGCTCTTTGGGTCGCCATTGATATTTCTCGCCGAGCGTGTTGCAAGCGCGTTCGAGTAGTGCGAGCACGCGATCGCCATAAACGGCGGCCTCGCGTCGATCCATGAGCAGTCGGAAATGCTCGCTTTCGAGCGTGACGTAGGCTGCGATTCGCTCGTGCAAGTTCGCCAGGTTGTAGGCGACGACGTTGTAGCCGTCCTTTTCCTGAACGTCGTGAATCAGTTGCCAGCCTTCGTCCGTCTCGCCGAGTCGCAACAGGTCCTGAGCCAGTTGAGTCCGCGCCGGCAAATACTCGCGATCGACCTTGAGCGCCTCACGCTGATAGGCCGCCCCTTCGGCAAACCGATAAGCCCGCGAGAGATGAGCGCCGATGGTGAAGGGAACCTCGGGATTTTTCTTCCACGCGGCCAGCGCTTTCTTGCGACACTCCTCTTCGCCTTTCGTGTCGGCCTGCAGATGCGCCAAGACCGCGCGCATCGACCACGCCAACGGATGTGTGGGATCGATCGCGTGAACCTGGTCGAGTGCTGCACGCGCTTCGTCGAACGACTCGTGCGCGAGCGCGTCGTCTGCCGTCGCGAGCAGGCTGGGAAGGTGTCGCGGATTCACCTCGAGCGCTTGCTTGAGAAGGGTCCGCCCGTCATCGTCCGATGCTTCACTCGTCGCGCGCGCCAGCCCGCAGAGAAAGTCGGCGTCGTTGGGAAACTTTTCGAGTGCCTCGCGGAATGTATCGGCGGCCACGCGGTCGTCGTGCTTTTCGAGCGCTAGCTCACCGGTTGCTGCATAGACTTCGCGAAGCTCGGGATTCAGTCGACGCGCTTCGTCGTAAAACTTTTCGAGCACCTCGCGGGCGTCGCTTCCCAAGAGATTCGCCGCGCGGCCGAGCCATACTCGGTCGCTGGCCGATTGATAGCGCCACGACAAGTTGCTGGCGGTGCGAAGCAACGTCTGGAGCAGCTTGCGCGCCTCATCGGGCTTGCCTTGGCCGCGCTTCACGGACCAACCAATGACGTGCAGACCAGCGTTGTCGACATGCCGATCGAGAGCCTTTTTCAACACTTCCGAACCGTCGCGGTGCCTACCAAGGGTGACAAGACACTGCAGTCGCAATTGCCACCAGTTCGCGTGATCGCCAAAGGGCTGGGCAGTGGCTTCCTCGGCGGCCGCAAGGGCCTCTTCGTATTTGCCGTGCTGGAACGCAGAGACGGCGTCTTCGTATTCGTCTGCCCACGCTGGCGAGGCAATCGCGATCAGCGTCAGAAGAACGAGCGCTAATCGTCGCGCTGCGAAGGAACCGCGACGCTGATCGCCTTGTTCGTCAGGCAACCGCGTCGGCCACAGCGCATCTTCCGCGAGAGATGGCACAAGCGTCTCGTATCGCAGCACGCAAGTTGCTGGAGCAGGCACGGCTCATC
This sequence comes from uncultured Planctomycetota bacterium, assembly GCA_963708675.1. Taxonomy (GTDB): domain Bacteria; phylum Planctomycetota; class Planctomycetia; order Pirellulales; family PNKZ01; genus DATAXP01. Next base: position 5,438,451 of record CAVPTO010000003.1, on the reverse strand, counting down.
CGGCCCGCGGCGTGTGCTCGGATTGTACCATACCGCCAGCTGGCCCGCGCATGCTTCCGTTTGCGAACTTACTTCGGCGTTAGACCCCGGCTGATCGCATAGCGCTGAACCACGTCCCTCGGAATGATGTGGTATCCGTTATTCGGAACCAACGGTGCGGTTTCCGATGCCGCCTCCAGATGAACATGCTGACCGTCGACCTCGCGGATCATCAGGCAATCGTCGATGTCGAACAGATCGTCGGTATGAACCGATTCTGCGCCAAGCAACAGCTCATTCTTGGCTCGTTTTTTAACTTCCTGCTCGTTGACGGCGACGAGGAACGCATTGGCGTGAAGCTCCGTGAACTCGCCCGGGCGATAAGCCCCGAGATTGATGAAGAACAACCTCTCCGGCTGCGTCGAAGGGTTCGGACTTAGGAAGACGCGGTGGCCGTCGACTTCGCGCAGCTCCAGCCACGAATCGATGTGAAGTCGTAGGGGGTTGCCGAACCATTTGTCCATCAACTGTTCGTAGGTCGCTTCGATGGATGAGCCGACGACGAACACGACATCGTGCAGCTCGGTGTTGCACTTCGGAGCGCGACCGCCGAGGTAGACGGCAAACAACTTCAAATCCTGAAGCTCTTCGGTCATGCAATCTCGGCAAAGCACCGCCGACGTTTAGCTTTTTCGCGACAGAATCGGCTCAAGCAGACGTCGAAGGTTGTCGCCGAGAATGAGACGGCGTTGAGACTCGTCGATGTCGGCTCCGAAGATCTTACCATACTCGGTCCCCAGCGAACGCGAAGGTAAGTGACTGCCGAAGACGATGCGCTCGGCGCCGAGTTCGCGGACCGCCATTTCGATGAAGCCCGCAGTCGGATCGAAGCCAGACGTTTCGACGAGGATGTTCGGATGCGACGCGACGGCGCGGATGCCTTTCTCCCACTCGCCACCGGCGTGAGCGCAAACGAAGTTCACTTTCGGAAAGCGAGTGGCCAACTCCGCCAAGTCTTGCGGCGTCGACGACCCGGCCGATCGCTTGCCCCCGGTTTCCCACCAGGTGTGCTGCATGATCAGGCCGCCGAGACTGGAAACTCGCGCGACGAGCGGATCGTAATTGGGATGGTTGCACGCGAAGGAACTACGTCCGCCGTCGGGAAGATACACGCCGACCATCGGCCCGTTCGCGATCCAACGATCGACCGCCTCGAGCGACCGGTCGACCTCGCCAGCGTTGAGTTGAATGAGACCGAGCGCTCGATCGGGCCAGCGCTTGAGTGGCTGCGCGATGTCTTCGGGATGCGCGACGATGCGCGCCTCGGTGACAGAGTCGGCCGTGCCTAAGCCGATGTGCAAGAACAGACAGAACCGCTCGATCGCGCCTTTATCGAGCGTCGGCAGCGTTTGCTCGATGGTCTTTACCAGCTGCGTACCGTCGCGATCGACGGTCGAGGGGTAAAGGTATGCGTCCCAAACACGGTAGCGTCGCAGTTCTGAGAGCGACGGCAGCCCGAAGTGTTCGGGTTGCAGCGCGACTTCGCGCGGGGTGTTAGGCATGCGACACCAACCGGCGTGCATTCGCCGAGAGAAGCGGTCGCACCTGTGACTCGTTCAACTGAGATTCATAGACCTTGATGAGCGCCGACTCGTAGATCAGAAATGGCGCGTGCGTGCCGAACATTACTCGCTCCGGCGATACGGCATCCATCAAACGAGCGATCCCATCGGTGGCTTCAACCCGCGCGATGTCGAACGTGACATTCGGCGACGACGCGAGTCGCTGCAAGATGGCCCCGCGTGGCTTAGCGTTAAGCAGCATCACGTGAGCGGCAGGAATCTTCGCCATGAGATCGGGCAGCGGCGACAGATCGACGTCGGGCACGAGCATCTGGGCGTGTTGCGTGCGCGTGTCTTCCATCGTTACGGCGAGTTGCACGAGTAGGTCTCGTTCGGCTGCGATGCTCAACAACTTCGCGAGGCGTGGATCATCGAGCGCGTAGCCGTGATAGTTCGGGTGTAGCCGAATGCCAGGCATGCGATGCACTTCGTGGCAACGTCGCATGTCGTCTTCCCAATCGGGGAGCATCGGGTTGATCGACCCGAAGGGCAACAGCAGCTTTCCCGGTGACGCGGAGCAAGCTTCGGCGAGCCGCGCATTCACGCTACGCAAATCGCGCTGCAAGATGCCCTCGTAGCTACCCACCCAAGCCTGCTGAATCTCCAGCGATCGCAGCTTCGCGACGATTGCGTCAAGCGTGTCGAGCGGCAGCCGACGAAACGGCCACTGAAACAAGCTGATGTTCACATCGACGACGTCGAACGGTCGACGCGACGGTGACGTCTCAGCAGGAGCGGCGATCGCTCTGCCTTGAAGGTCCGCCAGGATGCCGACACCGGCGGCCGTAACGGCGCCTTTGAGCAATTCGCGTCGATCAAGATGCACGTCGCTTCTCCGCATCGTTCTCGCCTTGGCGCTCTCTGGGACCTGTAGGGAACGCTCTCCGTGGCGTTCCTTGATGCGTCATGGACCGCAAACACACGCTCTGCGGAACGCCACGGAGGGCGTTCCCTACAAATTCTCGGCGTTGTTAGGCGAAAATCTCGGTCACCACGCGTGGCTCCTTCACGCCGACGAGCCGTTCGTTCAGACCGTTGCGATCGAAATGCACCTTGCGATAGTCCAACCCCACGGCATGCAGCAGGGTGGCGTGGAAATCGTGAACGCTCACCGGGTTCTCGACGGCTGCGTGACCGAAATCGTCGGTCTTGCCATACACGAACCCCGGCTTCACACCTCCGCCAGCCATCCACGAAGTGAAACCCTGCATGTTGTGGTCGCGGCCGTTGTAGTCGTTGCCGACGTTTTGCGAAGTCGGCGTGCGGCCAAACTCACCGCCCCAAACGACGAGCGTCGAATCGAGCAGGCCGCGCTGTTTCAGATCTTTGATGAGCGCCGCGACCGGTTGATCGGTGCGCTCGCAGGCCGATTGCAACGACGCTTTCAGGTTGCTGTGATTGTCCCACGGTTGATCTTCCAAAAAGATCTGCACGAAGCGGACGCCGCGCTCGACCATGCGACGCGCGAGCAAACAGCGACGACCGTAAGAGTCAGTCGCCTTTTGGCCAATACCATAGGCTTCGCGCGTCGCCTCGCTTTCGGTCGAAATGTCCAACACGTCGCTGGCCGTCAGTTGCATGCGAGCGGCGAGGGCGTAGGAATCGATCCGCGCGTCGAGTTCCAAGTAGTCGGGCCGCCGGCGGCGATGTCGATGGTCGAGCGTCTCGAGCAAATCCAGCGCGGCCGCGCTGACCTCGCTGGGCTGCTCGTATTCAGGCGTCAGATTCAACAGCGGCGCGCCGACGGTGCGGAACCGCGTGCCTTGGTACACCGGCGGCAGATAACCCGACGTCCAGTTGCGAATGCCGTTCTTCGGCAGGCCGAGCGGATCGTCGAGCACCACGTACGCTGGCAGATCGGCATTCTCCGAGCCGAGACCGTACACGACCCACGACCCCAGCGACGGATGCCCCATGAACAACCGCCCGCTGTGAATCTTGTATAAGGCGTTGTCGTGATTCGGATGATCGGTCCACAGCGAGTGCATGAAGCACAAGTCGTCGACCACGCCGGCCGTGTGCGGCAGGCCTTCGGACATCCAGATGCCCGACTTGCCGTGCCGGTCGAATTTGTAGACGCTCGGCAACACGCTGCCGATCTTAGAGACTTCGGTATTGCCGAGTGCCTCCACATTGCCAGGAAACGGCTGGCCCGCGTATTTTTCGAGCGCTGGCTTCGGGTCGAACAAGTCCATCTGACTCGGGCCGCCATTCATGAACAGATGAATGACCGACCGCGCCTTCGCCTCGTGATGCACCGGTTTCGGCGACAGGTCGAACCGCGGTGCGGCCGGCGCTGCGAGCAAGTCGTCACCGGTGAACAAGTGCGCTGAGGCTGCGCCGCAAAGCGCGCCCGACATCCCCGAGAAGAACGAACGGCGGCTGAGTTTTGGGAGATTGTTCATGACAACTCAATCCACATAGGTGAATTCGGCCGAGTTCAGCAGGGTGTGACAGTAATTCGCCAGCGCCCGTTGCGACGCGGCGGTTTCATCGGCGCCCGATTGCATCCACAGCTGCTGCAAACGCTGGAGCGCTTCGCATCCCGCCGAGGTCTCGCTCGACGTCGGATTGCGACTGAACGCTGTGCGGTAAGCCGTCGTGATGATGGCTGCCGGCTCATGGCTCTCGGCGAGAATGCGGGCCGCGAAGCTTCCTGCCAATTCGTACACGCGGCTGTTGTTCATCAGAATGAGCGACTGCGTCGAAACCGTCGAAACGCTTCGCTCGCTGCAGTTCGGTTGCATCTCGGGATAGTCGAACGAGCTGAGCATCGTTGGCATTTCGGTGCGACGCAGTTGCAGATAAACGCTGCGGCGGAAGTTCGATGTCTTCGAAGGCTTGTCGAGAATCAGCCCATCGTCACGAACGTCCATCGGCACCGGCGGACCAAACATCCGTTCGTCCAACCGTCCTGACACACTCAGCAGCGAGTCGCGAAGCGCCTCGGCATCGAGCCGGTGAAGCGTCATCCGCGACAGCAACTTGTTCTCGGGATCGATCCGGTCGCTGTCCTCGCGATGAGCACTCGACTGCCGATACGTTCGCGACAACAGGATGCGACGATGCAACGACTTCAGGCTCCAGCCGTGTTCGACGAAATCGCGGGCGAGCCAATCGAGCAACTCGGGATGAATCGGCGGTGTGCCTTGCTTGCCGAAGTTGTCGAGCGTCTTCACGATGCCGCGACCGAAGTGCAGACTCCAAACGCGATTTACCAGCACGCGCGCCGTCAGCGGATGATCGGGCTCGGTCAACCACTTAGCGAATGCAAGCCGACGACCCGTCGACGGCGACCCCGGCCACGGGGCGTGAATGTCCAGCGGTGTCTCACCATCCGTTAAAACCGAAGGGACGCCGGGCCCCACGGGTCGGCCCGGACGATTGTATTCGCCGCGAATCAAAACGTATGTCGGCGAAGGTCGTCCGCGATCCCACAGGCGCGGATCGTTAGCTCGGGCAATAACTGCTCGCGACGCTCAATGACCTGGTCGTCGATGGCACGTAGCTCGGCGGCCAACTCCGAATGCTTCGCGACGAGTACCGACTCGACCGGTCGGATTTCGCGTTCATAGCGATCGACCAACTCTTTTTGCCGCGTCGTGCGTCGAATCGCTTTCGCCTTCAACGCGTCGTAGAATTCCTTCTGCAGCTCCTCGCTTAGCTTCGGCCACTCGACGTCGTAGTAGACCTTCTGCTGCTTGGCGATGATCGCCTTGCGCCGACCTTGAAGAACCGTGATCTCCGCATGGATCGACCCATTCACCTTGTCTCGTTGGGCAATCGAGGCGGGCGTGTCGACATCCAGCTCCCGGGTCTTCCAACTCATCCAATCGTGCTCGTCGAAGGCGCCTTGAAAGATCGCCTTCAAGCGGAAGTAATCGGTCTGCGGGATCGGATCGTATTTGTGACTATGGCAGCGGGCACATTCCATCGTCATGCCCATCACTCCGGAACCGACGACCGTCAGCGCGTTGCTGATCAGCCCGAGCCGCTCGGGGACGAAGTTCATCGTCCGCGAACCCGTCTCGTCGATGCCCATTCGCAGAAAGCCGGTCGCGATCAGGTTGTCGACGATCTCATCGGTGACTTGCGACGGATGGGTGTAGTCGGCCAATTCGTCGCCGGCGAGTTGCTCGTGAAGGAAGCGATTCCAAGGCTTGTCGTTGTTGAACGCGCGAATCACGTAGTCGCGATACTTCCACGCGAACTCACGCACCGGGTCCTCGGCCTGGCCGCCTTCGCTGTCGGCGTAGCCCGCAACGTCGAGCCAATGGCGACCCCAGCGCTCACCGTACTTCGGCGAGTCGAGCAGCACGTTGACCATCTCTTCGTACCAACGCCGGCTCTTTTGCTGCTGCCAATGACCGAGTTCTTCCAACGTCGGCGGCATTCCGATCAGGTCGAGATAAACGCGGCGGATGATCTCCGTCTTGCGAGCTTGTGGCGAGAAGTCGAGGTTGTTCGCCAGAAGTTGCTGGTGGATGAATGCGTCGATAGGTTGCGCGAGTTTTACATCGTCGAATTGCGGAACGTTGGTCGTCTTCGGCAGTGGCTGAAACGCCCAATGCTCGGCGGCTTTCTCTGCGACGTGAGCGTCTGGCAAGCCAACCGCCACTTCACGCGAGAGTTCTTCCTCGCGCATGTCGCCGGCAATCCAGCCACGCAGCTTTTCGATTTCTTCTTTGCTCGGCCGCTCGACAAAGTATTTGAGCAACTGATCGGACGGAGGGCACAACTGCTGCTCGACGCGTTGAACCATCCGACTCGCGTCGGGATCGCCCGACACTGCGGCCGGTCCACTTGTGCCGCCTTGACGAAGACTCGAAATGGTGCGCAGGTCGAGATCGCCTCGCTTCAACTCGGCACCGTGGCACGTCGTGCAGCGAAGCAGCAGAATCGGCAAGACGTCGTGCTGCGTGAGCGGCCGCGTGATGGAGGCCGGTGGGTTGCGAAACGGCATGCCCGCATCGATCCAAGCGCCGATGAGTTCGATCTCGTCGTGCGAAAGTTTTTTTGCGTCGCGCGGCATCTCGCCGCTGTGCACCATTTCGTACAGCAGGCTCCGCTTGCGACTTCCCGAACTAACAATCGGGCCCGATTCGCTTCCCACCAAAAGCGCCTCGGCCGTCGACACGTCGAGTTTCCCTTCGCGCGTGTCAGGCTCGTGGCAATCGACGCAGTGACGCTTGAGCAGCGGCGCGATCGCATCTTCGAAGAAGAGCTGCTGCGTCGACTCTCCGCTCGCGGGAGGCGGTTCCCAAGAGAGGACCGAAGTGCAGGGGAGCAGCAACACGCTCAGCAGACCGCACGTCACCATCAGCGGTGATCGTCGGCGTTGAGCTGTAGTAGTTCGAGCCGCAGGGATGTATCGCGGCGAGGACATTTGGGCGAAGTCTTACAATGGCCGTGTGGGAGCAATCGGCGTGGCTGGGGCGAGGCCCGTGATTCTAAGTGAATTCACTCGGCGATACAAGAAAATCGCCAAGGGTCAGCGACGCTCGTGGCAAATGCGATGAAAACGCCACGAAAGACGTCAATCGCGGCGGGTTGCCGAGAGAAGCAACTCGGAAACGGTCGCCAGCCCGACGGGTTTGACGAGGTGATGGTCAAAGCCAGCGGCCTTGGTGCGGCGGCGATCTTCGTCGTGGCCGTAACCGCTGAGGGCGATGAGATAGGTGGGCGCCAGCTCGGGGTCGCCGCGCACGGTTCTCGCCAGCGCGTAGCCGTCAGTATCGCCGGGCAGGCCGAGGTCCGACATGATGACGTCGGGCTTCAGGTCGCGTGCCGCTTTCAAGCCGGAGCGCCCGTCGAGCGCAAAGTGTGCATCGTATCCGGCGAACTTCAGGAGCATTTGCAGGCTCTTCGCGGCGTCCTGGTTGTCCTCGACGATCAGCACCTTGAGCAATCGCGGCGCAGGCGACGTTGACGAGGCGTCGCTCGACGGCTCACCTTGCTCGGCGGACGCAGACGGAATGAGCGGGATCACGATCTTGAAGGTCGAACCCTTGCCGATGCCAGGGCTGGTGACGTCGATCGTGCCGCAGTGGAGTTCGGCGATAGTACGGGCGAGCGTCAATCCGAGACCAAGCCCGCCCTTTGATCGGTCTAACGACTGCTTCGATTGATTGAACGGTTCGAAGATGCTCGCGATCTCCGACGGTCCGAGGCCGGCGCCCGTGTCGGCAACGGTGACAACCGCCGAATCGTGTTCGGCGTCGAGCGCGACCGCCACCTCGACGAGCCCGCCTGACGGCGTGAACTTGCACGCATTGTGCAGCAGATTGCCCACCACCTGCGCGAGCCGAATCGGATCGCCGGACACGAGAGCCGGTTTGTCGGGCAAGCTCAACTGCAGCGTTAAGCCGGCGGCCTTTAACGCCGCCGCGTAATCGGCGGTGGTATCTCGCACAATCGACGCGAGATCGCATCGCTCGGTTCGCAACGGCAGCTTTCCACGCGCGATGCGGGCGACATCGAGCAAATCATCGACCAGTCGCGCCATATGTGCGGTCTGACGCGCGATGATCTCGCGGGCTTCCCTTGCGGCGGCAATCGTCGACGAAAGGACCTTCGCGGCGGGATCACTTGGCTCGGCCAATTTCAGAACTTGGACAGCACTGGCGATCGGCGCCAAAGGGTTGCGCAGCTCGTGGGCAAGCATCGCCATGAATTCGTCTTTGCGTTCATCCGCTTCCTTGAGCGCGTCGGCATAACGACGGCTTTCGTCCAACAGGCGGGCGATCTCTTCCTTGGCCGCTTTCATTTCGTCGCGCTGCTGGGCCACCTCTTGTCGCTGCCGGTAGAGCTCGAAGAACGTGTCGGCCTTGCTGCGGAGAATGTGCGACTCGATCGGCTTCAGAAGAAAGTCGACCCCTCCCATTTCGTATCCACGAAAGCGTCGCTGCCGATCGGCATCGCCGGCGGTGAGGAAGATGATCGGCACGCGACGTGTCCGCTCGGCGCCACGCATCAACTCGGCAAGCTCGAATCCGTCCATGCCCGGCATCTGCACGTCGAGCAATGCAAGCGCCACATCGTGCTGCAGTAGCAGCTCGAGTGCCTCGGGCCCTGAACGCGCTCGGAGCAACACGAGGCCGTCGCGTCGCAATAACGCTTCGAGCGCGAGGAGGTTTCCATCGACATCGTCGACGAGAAGAAAATAGACAGGAGCGGCGGGCGTTGCAGTCATCAGGAACGCGGAATCTCGGTGAGGTACGTTGCGATCTCGTCGAGGCTGAGAGCTAGGGCCGTGGGGCACGCATCGAGAGCAGCTTGGGGCATTGTCGCAACTTGGGCGGCGTTGGGGCGCTGCACGATGGCAACTCCTCCGTTGTCGGCGATCTCCTTCAACCCTAGCGCGCCATCATTATTCAGCGCCGCTGAGGATTATACCAATGAGCCCTGCTCGATACGCTTGCACAGCCGATTCGAAGAGCACGTCGATCGATGGCCTCGAATAATTCACCAGCTCTTCGCTCGAAAGCGACAATTGTTTGTCCGTTTCGATCAGCAGGTGATAGTCGGGCGGCGCGAAGTAGATGGTACCCGATCGGATCGGCTCCTTGTCCATAGCCTCGCATACATCCAGCCGACATTTGGATGCAAGCAGTTCGGGAAGAAGGTTCTCGCGATCGGGTGGAACGTGCGTCACGACGATTACCGGTAGCGGAAAGTCATCGTCCAGCCGCGGAAGAATGGTCGACAACGCATCGAGCGCGCCGGCCGACGCGCCGACAACAACTGCCTCAGGCCGCGATCGCGTCATCCTGGGCCTCGCTTGCGATAGATGTGCGCATCGCGAAAAGACGCTAAAGGCCTGTGCATGTTCGGAAAACATCAGGCTTTCCTTCGCGCCGATGCCTAAGAACCCGCTAGGCACGAGCGCGTCCTTGAACAACCCCACCGCGCGATCTTGCATTTCGCGATCGAAGTAAATCAGCACGTTGCGACACGAGATAAGATGCATCTCGGCGAATACGGAATCGGTGACCAGGCTGTGGTCGGAGAAGACGGCTCGGCGACGCAATGATTTATCCAAGACCGCCGCGCCATACGCCGCCGTGTAGTAATCGGACAGCGATGTCTTGGCGCCGGAGAGCCGATGATTCTCAGTGAACTGTGCCATTCGATCCACTTCGTACACGCCGGCCTCGGCACGGCGTAGCGCCTCGGGATTGATGTCGGTGCCGTAAAGCATCGCGCGATCTTCCAGGCCTTCTTCACGCAATAGGATGGCGAGCGAATAAAGCTCTTCTCCCGTGCTACAGCCTGCGATCCAAATCTTCAACGACGGGTAGGTCCTCAGGTACGGGACGACCGACTCGCGGATTGTTTGAAAGTAATGCGGGTCGCGAAACAGGTCGGTCACCTGGACCGTCAGGTAGGCCAACAGCTTCGGCAGCATCGAATCGTCACGCAACAGCCGATCTTGTAGTTGCGAGTACGTGTGGCAGTCGAACCGTTCGCGAGCTTGCTTCAAGCGACGTCGCAGCGAGGCCATCGCATAGCCACGGAAATCGTAGTGGTAGCGATGAAAAATGGCGTCGAGCAACAAGCGCAGTTCGATCTCGTCGGTCGCGTCATCCACGGTCAGCTTCTGATTCAACGAGGGATCCATACTCGAATGAGCGAAAGCAGTTTCTCGACGTCGAGAGGCTTGGCCATATAGTCACTCGCCCCGGCGACGAGACATTGTTCCTGATCGTCCTTCATCGCCTTGGCGGTAAGCATGATGACAGGCATCTTCTTCCATTCGGAGCGTTTGCGAAGTTCGCGCACGGCGGTAATGCCGTCCATCTCCGGCATCATGACATCCATCAGCACAAGGTCGACAGGTTCGCCGGACTTTTGTGCTTCCGCAAGTTTGTCGAGTGCCTCTCGCCCGTTGCGTGCGATCTGCACGATGGCCCCGCGGGGTTCGAGCACGCTCGTCAGCGCGAAGACGTTCCGCACGTCGTCTTCGACCACAAGTATGCGACGACCCTCGATCGCCGAGTCGCGGCTGCGTGCCTTCTCGAGCATGCGTGCCTGTTCAGCCGGCAGGTCAGACACCACTTTGTGCAAGAACAGCGTAATTTCGTCCAGCAGCCGCTCGGGCGATTTCGCGCCCTTGATGATGATCGACTGCGAATATCGCCGCAGGCGTTGCTCTTCATCGGGCGACAAGTCGCGACCGGTGTACACGATCACGGGCGGAAACGAATAGGCATCTTCGCGACTGAGTGTCTCTAGCAGCGCGTGCCCCGAAGCGTCGGGAAGCGACAGGTCGAGAACCATGCAATCGAAGGTTTCGCTCTTGAGCCGGGCCAGGCACTCGACCGCAGTCGACGCGCCAATCGTCTCGACGTCTTGCGAGCCAAGCAGCTTGCGGAGGCTGTCGAGTTGCACCGGATCGTCCTCGACCAACAGCACACGGCCAACGCGCTGCTCGAGCCGGCTCTCCAAATCTTGAAACGCTACGATCAGCCGCTCACGATCGACCGGTTTGAGCAAATGGCCCACGGCGCCCAGCGACAGCGCCGGCTTTGCATTGTCGCTGGCAGAAACGACATGCACAGGAATATGCCGCGTGCGTCGATCGTGCTTCAAACGATCGAGCACCCACAGACCCGAATGGTCCGGCAACCCCACGTCAAGGATCACGGCGCTCGGCGTGTGCTCGACGGCCAGCTCGAATGCCGCCTCGGCCGTCGTGGCGACCAGGCACTGAAAGTCCATCTCGTGAGCAAGGTCGCGCAGGATGCGTGCGAACGGCTCGTCGTCTTCCACGACGAGAATGATGCGCGTAACGCTCGTCAGACTGTCGCGGTCATCGTCGACCTGGCGCGTCGCAATGCGATCCTTGATGCCCGATCTGCGCGACGGCGCGAGCGGTTCATACGATGTCGGCTCCGACGCTGCTTCGCCCGCTTGCATTGAAGTAGATGACGTCTGCGAAGTAGATGACGACTGCGTCGACGCCGTAGCCGTGTGGACCTCGGGGAGCACGAGGGTAAACGTGCTACCGTGGCCCGGCTTGCTCGTTAGCCGGACCTCGCCGCCGAGCAGCGTCGCTAGTTGTCGCGAGATTGAGAGGCCCAACCCTGTGCCGCCGTACTTGCGGTTGGTCGTTCCATCGGCCTGGCGAAATGCCTCGAAGATGAGCTTCTGCTTGTCCTCGGGAACGCCGATGCCGGTGTCGCGAACCGCCAGAGCGATGCGTCCATCGTCTGCGCGACTTACGGTCAGCTCGACTTCACCTTCCTCGGTGAACTTCAACGCGTTCGACAACAGATTCTTCAAGATCTGTTCAATACGCTGACGATCGGTTTGCATCGTTTCGGGGGAGTCGACTGTGCAATGGGCGATGAACTTCAGTCCACGTTGCTTCGCAACCGGCCCGAACGTGCGAGTCATATCTTCGACAAGCCGCGACAGTCGCACCGGCTCGATATGCAGCTCCATGTGGCCGGCTTCGATCTTCGACAGGTCCAGAATGTCGTTGATCAGCGCCAGCAGGTCGTTGCCCGCGGTGCGAATCGTTTCGGCAAATTGCACCTGTTCGTCGGTGAGGTTGCCTTGGGCATTGTCGGCCAACAACTTTGCCAGAATCAGCGACGAGTTCAGCGGAGTGCGCAACTCGTGCGACATGTTGGCGAGGAAGTCTGACTTATAGCGGCTCGCTTGTTCTAAATCGCGGGCTTGCGCGTTGAGGGCCGTGTTCACGCGAGTGACGACATCGCGCTGCGATTCGAGCTCGCGGGCTTGGGCTTCCAACTGCAAATTCGTTTGCTCGAGCTCGGCCTGTTGATTCTCCAAGCGATTCTGCGATTCGCGAATCGCGCGACTTTGCTCTTCGAGTTCCTCGTTCGAGACGCGAAGCTCCTCGCTTTGGGCTTGCAACTCTTCGGCCTGCCGCTGTGTCTCTTCGAGAAAATTTTGTAGCTCGGCGCGATAGCGTACCGAGCGAACGGCTGCGCCGATGGACTCCGACACGCGCTCGAAGTACTCGGTCGCCAACGGATACAATGCATGCATGAAGCCAAACTCGAGCACCGCATTCACGTCTCCGCCTTCGGTCGCTGGGGCGATTAGCAACTGCCGAGGCACGCCTTGCCCAAGCCCCGAACCGAGTTCGAGATAACCTTTCGGCACCTCCTGAAGTACGAACGTGCGACGATCTCGGAACGATTGCCCGATGAGTCCCTCGCCGGCCGCTACGACCTCGGGGGTCCCGGGTCCGTTGGGCACGCCGTAGCTAGCGACACGACGATGCACACCGCCGTCGGTGATGAACATTGCAGCGGCATGAGCATCGAGATGCTCGGCCAAGAAACGCAAGATGTTTTGGCCGAGTTCGTCCATCGACTGATCGCCGGCCATGACTTCGTTAAGTCGAATCTGTCCCGACTGCAGCCACTCTTGCCCGCTGCGAGTGATGGCCGCTTGTCGCAACAAGTAGGCCACCGTCAGCGAAACGAGCACGCCCACGGCGCCCGTGAGCAGAATCGTCGTCACGGTCGTGCTATAGGCGTTCTCCATTTCGGCCATGCGTTGATTGCGCAGCGATCGCTCTTCGTCCTGCATGACTTGCACTTGCGACCGAATGTCATCCATAGCCTCCTTGCCGCGATCGGTGATGACAACATCGCGCGCAGCATCGAAACCGCCATCGCGACGGAGAGCGATTGTCTCGCCAAGCTCTCGCAACTTGAGTGTGATCCCCGTCCGCAAGGCAGGAATTCTGGCTTGCTGATCGGGATTGTCACTCGTGAGTTGCTCAACTTCGTCGATCTGCTCGTTGATTTGTTCAATCGCGTTGTCGTAGGGAGCCAAATAGCGCGCGTCACCGGTGATCAAAAACCCGCGCTGCCCGGTTTCCGCGTCTTTCGCTAGCGAGATCACACGGTCGAGAGACGACAAAACGTGATGCGTGTGCTGAATAAGCTCTGAATTGTCGAGCAATGTTCGCGTGTTCAGATACAAAACGCCGCTGCCGACAATGAACACCAGAAGCACCACTGACAGGCCGATCGGCAGGCCGAAACCATAAAGCGCGTCCAGGGGCTTGGAATCTTCTCGGTCAGGCATGCGTCAACTCTTCAGGTAGGGTCAACTGCGGCGAACTTTGCATTATATCGCCGGCGTGCAAGGCGTATCAGGCGGGCATTACCGCAATTCGCAGGCCCAAGCTCAGGCCAAAGATACGAAAGGCGGCCGTCGCATCGGAATGAGGCATGAGACGCGCTCAGGCGCGAACTCGAGCGATGTCATCGGCCGAGGTCGTCGATCACGCGAACAACTCGCGAATCGGGCGGCCCTTGCCGTCGTCGGTTGCGTAGAACGGGCGCTTCTCGACGTCGAAGGCGGTCTTCGGCGAGACGCCCATCGCGGTGAACATCGTCGCGTGCAGGTCGGTGATCGTCACAGGATTTTTCGTCACGATCAACGGACGTTCGTCAGCGGTTTCGCCGTACAACTGGCCGCGTTTCACACCTCCGCCGAAGAGCAACACGCAACCCGAACCCGTGAAGTGCCGATGCAAGCCGTAGTGCTTCGGTTCTTGCAAAAAGTCGGTCTTCGCGCGCGATTGGTCGCGGGCCTCGCTGCCCGGCACGCCTTCAATCATCATGTCGCGACTGAACTCGCTGGCCAACACCACGAGCGTGCGATCGAGCAACCCGCGTTGCTCAAGATCGAGAATGAGCTGTGCGATCGGCCGATCGATCTGCTTCTTCATGTCGACAAGCGTGGCGTGACCATTCTCGTGCGTGTCCCAACTCAAAAACGGCACGTACTCGGTCGTGACTTCGATGTACCGCGCGCCGGCTTCCGTCAAACGTCGAGCGAGCAGGCAGCCGAGACCGAAGCGTCCCGTGTTGTAACAGTTGAAGCTTTCCTTTGGCTCCTTCGCCAGATCAAAAGCGTCGCGCTCCGGAGAGTTGAGCAGTCGGTGCGCGTTCTCGATCGAACGCAGCATCGACTCCTGGTGATAGTCGCTGGCGAGCGATCCGATCGGGCTGTGCTCGATGAGTTCACGGAAGCGTTTCTGCCGCGTCTCGAATCGTTCGGGCGTCATACCTTTCGGTGGACGCACCGCCGCCGCGGCGTCTTCGGGATATGGCAGATTGAACGGCCCGAACTCGCTGCCGAAGAAACCCGCGGTCGTGAATGCCTTCAACTCCTCCGATTCGCCGACGCCTTCCAACCGTTGCCCGATGTTGATGAACGCGGGGATGGCGGGGTTGTTGGGGCCGCGAACTTTGGAGATCCACGAACCAATGTGCGGAGCGGCAACCGTTTGCGGCGGAACGTAGCCCGTGTGCCAATGATATTGATGCCGCGAGTGGAGAATCGTGCCGAGGTCGGCCACCACGTGCGAACGGATGAGCGTGCCTCGATCGAGTACCTGCGCGACGTTTTCCAGCCCTTCGGAAATCTTCACGCCGTCGACAACCGTGTCGATCGACGGGAACGTGCTGAGAATGCCGTCGACCGCAGTGCCCACTTCGAAAGGCGTGTACCGCTTAGGGTCGAACGTCTCCGGCGCCGCCATGCCGCCGGCCATCCACAGCACGATGACCGTGTCGGCCGTCGGCTTCGGATGTTCGACCGCTTCGTGAGCCGCCGACAGTCGAGCCTCACCGCCGGCGAGCGTCGTGGCCGCCGCAGCGCTCGTCGCACGCAGAAAGTCGCGACGCGTCCAATGTGATGTATCGATCGACATAACCCAATCTCACCAGTTACCGAATCAACTGAAACTCGGGCAGCATCAACACCGTCCACAGAAAGTCTGCCAGACCTTCGGCCGTCGGCTTCTCACCGACGATTTCCATCGCGATGCCGCGCTCGTCATCGCTCGGCTTGCGACTCAACGCTTCGAGGTAAATCTGTTCGATGAGATCCTGCCCACTCGCTTGCGGTTTCGCGCTGAGAATCTTTGCGGCGCCTTGTGCAACCAGGTCGGCGAGAATCTCGCCATTCGACAAGTCGAGCGCCTGCAACGTCGTTAAATCCTCGGGCCGCGTCGTGACGACTTGCTCACGATTCGGCCGGCCTAGCGATCGCATCAGCAAATCGGAGTTCACCAACGACGCACGGAATGGCACTTCACGCGCGGCGTGAGCTTTCGCCGCCGCCTTCTTGATTTCGTCCTGCGCCTCTTTCTCTTCGGGTGTTGATGCGGGGGCGTTCTTTTTCTTCGGCGATTGTGCCATGCCTGTGTAGATCGGCGCGACGAGCTTCGTAGGCCACAGGCCGGTGATCGACCACGCTGCGTCAACGAACTGTTCGGCCGTCATGCGTTTGAGCGATGGCCCGCGGAAGACGAAGTCCCCTGCCGCATCGTCGTCTTCGGTCGCAACTTGCGATTGATAGGCTCTCGACGCGACGATGTGAGCAATGAGCCGCTTCAGGTCGTATTCGTTCTCAACGAGATAGTTCGCCAGGTAGTCGAGCACGTCGTCATTCCACGGCCGATTGGCCATCACGTCGACCGGATGCACGATGCCGCGCCCCATGAGACGTTGCCAAATGCGATTGACGATCGTGCGTTGGAATCGGCCGTTCTCGGGATGCGTGATCAGGCCCGCGAGTTGCTCGAGTCGCTGTTCCTTCGGCGCGGTCGAGTCGATCGATCCCAACTCAGGCCACAAGAAACCCGCGACCGCCATCTTGCCGGTCGCCTTGTCGCAGCGGTGAATCTCCAAGGGTTCGTCCGCGACCACAGCCGCCAACGCGTAGGCTTGTTCGAGCTTCCAGCGATCGATGAAGCTATCGTGGCACGACGCGCACTTCATGTTGATGCCGAAGAACACCTGCGACACGTTCTGCGAGAACTGAATCTCGCGCACCTGGCTGGCATTCACGCGGCCACGCCACTTGATTCCATACACGAATCCCGACGACGCCTCGTCGGGGCTGATCAACTCGCGAACGAATTCGTCGTAGCGTTTGTTCGCCAGCAACGATTGATACAGCCACGCCGTGATTTGGACACGCCCGCCATCGGTGAAGCCCGTGCCGCGATAGTCGTTCCGCAGCAAGTCGTTCCAGAACGACAGCCAGTGGTCAGCGTAGGCCGTGTTGTCGGCAAGCAGCCGATCGACGAGAGCTTTTCGCTTGTCGACTTCGCGCGATTCCACGAACCGGTTCAGTTCGTCCATCGGCGGCAGCAGCCCTACGATGTCCAGATACACGCGACGGATGAACGCCACGTCGTCGAGCGGCTCGGTCGGCGTCACCTTCTGCTTGCGAAAATACTCGGCCAAAATGCTGTCGATCGGATGTTCGAGCCCCGGCCGGGACGGCGGCAGTTCGACCTTGCGTGGCCGCAACGGCGCGACGTATTCGTCTTGCTTGAACGTGATGTCAGCAGGCCAGGGGGCGCCTTCGTCGATCCAGCGTTTCACGAGCGCAACTTCACGAGCGGGAATGCGTTTGCCCTTGGGAGGCATTCGCGTGTCGGGGTCGTTGGCAGTGATCCGCTGGAGCAGGTCGCTCTGTTCGGAATGACCGGCGACGACCGCCCCCGACTGGAGCAGCGCCTTGCGCGTGTCGAGCGACAGCGAACCTTTGTACGTGCCATCGGTGTGACACGAAGCGCAGCGGCGCTTGATGATCGGCGCAATATCATGCGCGAAGTCCACAGGCTCGGCCGCTTGGACCACGCGCCGAAGCCGAGTATCGCGATCGTCAGAAGGAAGCGGCTCATGAACACCCGCGGGGCTTTCGAAATACACCCCATTATAAGCGGCGTCAAGTTGCGAAACATCTGCGAAGCGACCGGGACTATCGATGCGTTCGCATCACTGCTCGCGAGCAACGCGAAACCCCGTTCCGTAGGCACGTGAATTCGGAGCGCTGCTGCCAGCTCGGGTGGTGCTGGAGAACAGAGGCGGCATGCTGTTCCACGCGCCGCCGCGAGCAACCTTTCGCGTGCCGTCGCTCGGACCCGTTGGATCGATTTCGAGTTCCGAAGAGGGATAGTCGCCGAACCAGTCGCTGCACCATTCCCAAACGTTGCCATGCATGTCGTACAAGCCCCATGCGTTCGGCTCAAAGCTTCCGATGGGCGAAGTGAAGGCGTATCCGTCGGTTCCGTGGAACCGGCTAGCGCTGGGCGAGGCGACTGCTGCAAATGCCGAATCTCTCACATTACCGAATGTGTCTGTACGAGCCGGCTTATCGCCAAAAGAGTATCGCGACGTCGTTCCTGCTCGACACGCGTATTCCCATTCAGCCTCGGTCGGCAGCCGGTAAGCGGCGCCTTCTTGCTTGCTGAGCCACTTGCAGAACGCAGAAGCGTCGTTCCAAGACACATTCACCACCGGATAATCCGGACCCTGCTCAAATCCGGTGTTTCGCCAGCTGAATTCCGCGGACGACTTCACATGCGATTTGACATCTGCGACCCAACCTTTGCCTCCTTCGGCATCGCGCTCCGCATCGGTGATATATCTGCTGTCATCGACGAAGGCTGAGAATTGCTTGATCGTCACCGGATGCGCCGCGAGATAGAACGGCCGCGAGATTCTGACACGGTGCTTCGGCGTTTCACTCATGAGGAATGCCGTGGTGACCGTGCTCTGCTTACTGCCTTCGATCATTGTCTCGGCTTGAGTGAGCTCGGTGCCCATGTCGAATTCTCCCGCCGGGATAAGCACGAGTTGCATGCCTACGGAATTCGTGAGAGGCAGCTCCGTGCGACGCGTCACCGTCGCATTTGCGCCGACGTGTCGCGTATCAGTCGATGGAGCCGAATTAAGCGTCGACCGATATGCGGATGCTGCCGTTACAAGCAGGAGTCCCAGCAACAACGCTCCAACCCATCGTCGGCGCGAGAGCAATGTCGATCGTGACCCGACCTCTGGCATCGTGACGCGATCGATGGCTTCGATGAACATTTGCATCGATTGATATCGATGACTGGGATCTGCGGCAGTGGCGGTCGAAACGATACGACGGATGCGTTGTGCTTGAGTGTTCAATTCAGCGAGTGCAGTTTCGTTCCATTCAATGGGTGTGGACTTGTCTTCGACGAACCGGGCCAACGTGCGGCCGAGGCCGTATACGTCGGAACGTTCATCGGCAGGCATTGCCCCGGTGGCGCACTCAGGTGCGATGTACCCGGGCGTACCGAGTACTGCACCATCCAGAGTCGAGACCTCTGCGCTGACTGGGTAATCAATCGAAGGCTGCGTGAGTTGGCCGAGACCAAGATCGGAGACCTTCACAACATCCGCTGCCCCGTCATAGAGCAAGTTCGAAGGTTTGATGTCTCGATGCAGTACGCCACGCTTGTGAGCGTATGCCAGGCCAACGGCTGCCTCTCGAATGCACTTCAGAGCGAACTCGAGCGACAGTCCGGCCGGCTGATGGAGTAGCGTCGCGAGATCGTTTCCTTCGACATATTCCATCACGATGTAATGCTGACCGTCGCTTTCGCCGGCATCGAGAACTGTGACGATGTTCGGATGACGGAGCATGCCGATGAGTACCGCTTCACGCTTGAAACGGAGCACAGCCGCCGGCGTCGCGCAGAGCCAAGGAGCAAGCACCTTGATCGCCACGCGACGATTCAGCGACTGCTGTCTCGCCCGATAAACGACGCCCATCCCGCCATGGCCAAGGATGGATTCGATGTCGTATCCGGGAAGCGCGAACGGAGGAAGCTCCTCGCCGCGCAAGCTTTCGACCACCGCGGTAATGGCTTGAATGTCGCTCGCGCGTTCTGGGTCATTCAAGGTCGCGTGAGTGGATAGTTGTTTAGGATCGAGAGTTCCATCGAGCAAAGCGTCGAGCGCATCGACCAACGCGGCCGCGCGTTCTTCTATCTGCGGGTCGTCTAACATAGATCGCCTTTCGACAACCCACATTCCGCGAATCGCGAAGTCAAACGCACGAGGGCGCGACCGACGCGTTTGCGGGCAGCAGCCGTATCAATCTTAAGGAGCTGTCCGATCTCGTCGTATCTAAGGGACTCGAAGATTCGCAAGTAGAGTATGGCCTGGTCATCTTCGCTGAGTCTTGTCATCGCGACCTGCACCTGCTGCAGTCGCTCTAGCTTGGCGTAATGTTGGCTGGGCGATGATTGGTGACTGTCGATCACCAAGTGGTCGTCACGAGCGATTTCTCGGCGCTGTGATCGAGCGAGCGATTGCAGGTGCTTCCTGCGTTCCATGACGACGCGATCGATCGCGATCCGACGCAGCCAGAACCGGAGGGGGATTGGCTGCTTGGGCGCGTAGTCCGGCAGCCGTCGAATGGCCTCTGCCAACGTCTCTTGCACCACGTCCGAAGGGTCGAGCCGCGGAGCAAGCGAGGCGTTTAGGTGATTGCCGATCAAGGCCGCCAACTCAGGCCGATATCGGGACACGATTTCGTCCAAAGCCCCGGGCACACCGGCCTGATAGGACTCAAGCAACTGCTGATCACAGTCCGACGCGACTGAGTCGTCGCGAGCATTTTCAATCGAGGTGGCCACTTTCACAATCTACGAACGAGTCTTCATCGCCGCAACCGGTTTCCCAACTCATGGCTGTATATCGACTTAGTTCTGCGAGGCGTCAAGTGAAATTAAAAACGCATTGAAATTGCCTGTCACATTTGCTCGCCATTTGCAGCTAAACAGGGGCACCCCGGGGCCCGCAATCAACCATGTCAAAGAACGTATCGAACTCGCATCACTATAAGTCACGTGCCTTTGAGCGGATGGAGAAGCTACTTCGTCTCGTCACGCTCATGCAGTCGGGCTCGCCATATTCGATCAACGAGTTGGCCGATACGCTTTCCGTCACTCGCCGCACAGTGTTCCGATACTTGAAGGTCCTTCAGAAAGTCGGCCTTCCTTTGGAGTACAGCGAACCTCATCGAGCACATCGCTTCTCGTCGTTGTACTCGGCGTCGCATCCTCAGTTGACTGCCAAAGAGTTAGCCGCACTGATGCTGGCCATCTCAACGACTAGGCCGTTGCCGTCGAAAGAACTCAACGTGCTGGTCAACCTCGCAATCGCAAAGCTGACGTCACGGCTCACCGGCGCCGCCCGGGAGCAGATCGCAAATATCCGTAGCGCCTGTGCGCACTCAACGTCAATGAATGGCAGCCCTCGCATGATTCCGTACTTCGACGCTCTCATGCGAGCTATCGCTGAATCGAGGGCCATTCGCATCTCGTTTCAGAGCGAGCGAGCCGTCATGTCGACGAAGCTATTTCCCGGAAGCTTGATCTACCAAGAAGAGGAATGGACCGTTAGCGGCAGGTCGTCGCTTCACCGTCAGAACAAGGAGTTCAAGGTGAGTGCAATCGTTGACGCTGAACTCTTGGACGAGCAATTCGATAGGCGGCGGGACGAGACATTCAGCAAACGCTGAGCGGCCCTTCTGCGGAGACGGGAATCCGCAATGGTCACTTCTTTTCAAGAAGCGCTTTCGTCTCTTTTTGCACGCGCACGAGAATGCGATCGGCCAAGGCCGCGAGCATTTCCGGGACGTCGATCTGGATTTGCACCGTGTCGCTTTTCACTTCGAGTCGACCGGTGAGTTTCTGGCCCATCGCGCCGCCTTCGAAGTGCAACGTGTCGCCTTCCCATCGCTGTTGCATTGAAACGACGCCCATGAGACCGCTCGAAAGCTGCTGCGAGATCTTCGCGAAGCCTTGCTCGAGCCGACGGCGAGCCTCGTCCGTGCCGAGCGTATGCGGAATGTTCACTGTTACAGGTCTGGTCATCGCGCTAAACCTCGCGTGCATTCGTCGATTCGTGTAGCCGTCGATGGAAGAGGGACTCGACGTCGTGGGCATTATACGCGTCGACCGCGACAGGGAACCGCGAAGAGGCAAGCGGAGGCGTCGGTTTTAGATCGGCGAAGCGATGAGTTAGGTGGCGTCGCGAACGAGCTGAGCGATCGTGTTGAAAAGCGCGGCAGGGTCGGGAGGTTTCGACACATGGCGGTCGAAGCCGCTTTCGATGGCGCGCGTTTGCTCGCGCTCGCCGGTGAGCGCCGTCAAGGCGATGGCTGGAACGCGCGCGGTGCCAGTCTCCGACTCGATGGCGCGAATGCGTTGAATCAGCTCGTAACCGTTCATCTCGGGCATGTTGATGTCGGCGACGATAATCGCTGGAGGCTTGCCTTGATACTCCTGAAGCGCGGCTGCGCCCGAATCGACCGCGATCACGGACGCTCCTTCAAAGCGCAGCAACGCCTCAACCGCATAACGGTTGGCCGCGTCGTCTTCGACAAGCAGCACGTCGATTCCATTCAAACGGCCAATCGGCGACGCGTGGTCGTCACGCTTGCTGGACTTCTCGACAGCGCGTTGCCCCAGCCTTGCCAGGGGCAAGCGAACGACGGCGGTCGTTCCTTGGCCTGCGCCGGCACTGGTAACGTTGATCGTTCCGCCATGAAGCTCGACGATTTCCTTGGCTATCGACAGGCCGAGGCCCAAACCGCCCGAGGCGCGATGAGCGCCCGTGGCCGCGCCTTGGCGAAAGGGAGCGAACACATGCGGCAGCACCTCGGACGTGATCCCTTGTCCGGTGTCGGCAACGCGAAACTCGACATGGCCGTCGCGCCTCGCAATCGAAACGTCGATCGCGCCTCCATCGTGCGTGAACTTCACGGCATTCGACAACAGATTCCAGAGCACCTGTTCGAGACGGTCGGCATCGGCAACGACGACACCGAGATTCGGGTCGATCTGCTCGCGCAGGTCGATGCGTTTATTCTCAGCAGCCGCACGCATAGCCCCAATCGCGCCGGCGATGACGGGACCTAAATCGACTTTGCGCAGGTCGAGACGCAACTTGCCCATCGCGATGCGCGAACTGTCAATCAAATCGTCGATCAACTTCTTCTGCGATTGCACGCCGTGCAAGATGCCCTCGATCGCTTCCTGAAACTGCTCACCCCGATCGGGCTTGTTCGAAAGGACACGCGCCCACAGGCCGATGGCCGAGAGCGGTGTACGCAGCTCGTGAGAAATGGTCGCAAGGAACTGGTCCTTGGCATGGTTGGCCGCTTCGGCCGCCGCTTTGGCGTCACGCAGAGTTTCCTCGGTGCGTTTGCGCTGCGTGATATCCGAAAACGAACAGACCGCGGCGTACGGCTTGGCTTCGTCGTCGCGAAACAACGGCGAACAATCGAACGACAACCACTGGAGCTCCACCGTGTCGGACAACGCGCCGACGATCACATCGTTGCAAGGCTCTCCCCGGGCCAGACACAGCTTCACCGGCAGTTCCTCGATCGGCAGCGGTGACCGATCGGCGCGAACCAATCGCTTCGCCCAGCGTTTAGGATCGCTGCCGTTGAGTTGATCGGGTTTCAGGCCCAAAATGCGCGCGGCCGCCGGGTTCGAGGCGACCACCAGGCCGTCAGCGTCGACCCACAGAACTCCTTCGTCGAGCGCGTGAACGAGCAATCGATAGCGTTCTTCGCTTTCGAGAAGCGCTTGCTCCGCGTCGCGCTGTTCGCTGACATCGGTGCACACCATCAATGCGGCCGTCACTTCGCCGTTGGCATCCTTGATGGCTACGGCGTTGGATGAAAGGTTGATCTCTCGGCCGTCCGGACGGCGGAAGCGCATCAACTCGCCGGCGACGTTTTCGCGTTGCTCGATCGCGCGGGCGAGCGGCATTTCGTGTTCGCCATACGGCGTGCCGTCGAGGTGCATGAATGGCCAGTGACGGTAGTCCGCGGTTCCCGATACGTACTTGGCCGAGAAGCCGAAGATGCGTTCGACGCCCCTGTTGGCGAACGTGATATGCCCGACCGAATCGGCCAGCACGATGGCGGCCGACATCTGATCCAGAACGTCTTGCGCACGTTGGTGTGCAATATCGGCCTTATGTTCGGCTTGCTTGCGCGGTGATGTCGACGAACGTCATCACCACGCCGCCAATGCGATTGTCGGCGGTGCGGTGAGGCAGCACGCGGCGCACGTACCAATGGCCGCTGTCGCTTCGCATTTCTTTTTCGATCGAGACCAGCTTGTCGAGCACGGTTTGCGCGTTGACGAGCAACTCCGGGTCGTCGAACTTGCGAGCCAGATTGGCCAACGGGCGTCCGACGTCCGACGGAATCAGCTCGAGCAAGTCTTTCACGGCCGGCGTAAAGCGGCGGATACGGAAATGATTGTCGAGAAAGATGACCGCGATGTCGGTACTGCTGAGCAGGCTGTCGAGGTCGGCGCTCGTCGCTTCAAGCTCCTCCATCTTGCTTTGCAGTTGGGTGTTGACGGTCGTCAACTCTTCGTTCAGCGACTGCAACTCTTCTTTGCTTGTTTCGAGCTCTTCGTTGGTCGATTGCAGCTCTTCGTTGATCGACGTCGATTCTTCGCTCGAAGCTTTCAACTCTTCGTTGCTGGTTTGCAGTTCCTCGATCGTGTTTTGCAACTCGTCGCGAACTCGGTTGAGCTCTTCTTCCAGTTGTCGCGGATCGTCGTCGGCCGCCGTTTGGTCGCCGTGCGCGGACGACCCCGTATATTCCGAACGCCGCACGAGCGCAAAGCTGAGAAGGTAATATCCCTGCGCCAAGCGATGATCGAGGGGCGCAATCGACACCTCGACGCGCATGCGGCCGGTCTCGGTTTCGATGTAACCATCGCGCACCACGACCGAGGCGTTGTGAGTCATTCCCTGATGGATCGCTGTGCGCACGGCGTTGCGAATGGCCTCGCGGCACTGCAGCAAAACATCGCGCGTCGGCTCGCCAGGCGGTTGTGTCAGAAACGGGTCGGTGTTGCCATGAAAGAACGCGATGCGATGCTGCCGATCGATGACGACCGACGGCGGTGTGAATCGCGACAATAGTGCCTTTTGCGCGATCTGTGCCATCGACTGCCGAGGCATCTCCCGCGCTCGTGTCTTCTCGGGCTCGACCAGGCTGCTCAGTGCTGGGTGCGGCAAACTCGCCGAGCCATTGTGCGTGGGGCCGATGCGGCGGTAGATGCGCCACTTTTTGTCGATCGTCTCGAACATGCCGTCGGCGACGGTCTCGGCATTGCCGAGAAAGAGTGCGCCCCCTTCGCGGAGGCCAAAATGCAGCAGCGACAGAATACGCCGCTGAATCTCGGGCTCGAGATAAATGAGCAGATTGCGGCAGGTGCAAATGTCCAACCGCGAGAACGGCGGGTCTTGCAGCACGTTTTGCGGCGCGAACACCACGAGCTCGCGCAGCTCTTTTTTCACGCGGTAGTTCGAATCGTCCTTGTCGAAAAAGCGCTCCAGCCGTTCCGGCGTGACTTCGCCTTCGATGCCCATCGGATACGAACCCGCGCGGGCATGCGCGAGCGTTCGGTCGGCCGTGTCGGTGGCAAAGATCTTGATGTCGAATTGCTTCGACGCAACTTCCATCGCCTCGACCAGCAGCATCGCCAAGGTGTAGGCCTCTTCGCCGCTCGAGCAGGCGGTGACCCACGCCCGGATCGAACTGTCGGATTGGCGCTGGTCGACGAGGGGGACGATGACCTTCTCGTACAGCGATTGCCAGGCTTCGGGATCGCGGAAGAAACCAGTGACATGGATCAACAGATCGTCGGCGAGCGACGAGATCTCGTTCGGACTTTGGCGCAGCAGTTTGACATATTCGACCAGGCTCGTGACTTGGCTCAAACTCATGCGACGCTGAATCCGGCGGAGCACGGTCGGCTTCTTGTAGCCGTCGAACGCGTGCCGGGTTCGCGTTCTCAGCACCGAGAAAATCTCTAGCAGTTGCTGCTGATCGCGCCGCTGCAGCATCGTCGGCGCCGGCTGACCGAGCACGTAGGGATGCTGAGCGTACCGCTGCAGAAAATCAGGGATTTCCTCGGGGCGCAGCACAAAATCGGCCAAACCCGAGTCGATCAGCGACCGAGGCATCGACGAGAAACTAGCGGAATCGGGATCCTGGGCGATGCATACGCCGCCCACGGCCTTGACCGCTCGAGCGCCAGCAGTGCCATTGCTGCCCATTCCCGACATTACGATGCAGATCGCCCGCTCGCGCTGTTCTTCGGCCAGCGAGCGGAAAAAATCGTCGACCGCCCGGCGATGTCCCGGCTTCTCCAACGGTTCTCCGAGGTGCAGCGCGCCGTTCTTGATCGTCAACGTGCGGCCTGGACGAATGACGTAAACGTGATTGGGCTCGACCGAGATACCATCAACCACCTCGCGTACGGGCATTTGAGTGCGATTGCTGAGAATCTCCGCCATCAGACTGTCGCGCTCGGGCGGCAAGTGCTGGATCAGCACGAAGGCCATGCCTGAATCGGGCGGCATGGCCTTGAAGAAGTCGCTGTAGGCTTCCAGTCCACCGGCCGATGCCCCGATACCAATGACGGGAAAGCCGAGCCGCGGCGGCTCTTCGACATTCACCGGTTCCGCAAGACGATCGTGTCCGCTTTCTGACGGATCGTCATCTTCATGATCGATCGGGCCGTTATCTGACATAAATAGCCTGTGTGGTTGTCAAATCGGCGAAAGGAGTGCTACAGCGTCGTTGCGCGCCGTTATCATAACGGACGGATCACAAGGCTGTATCCACGAACGGGGAAACGGATCACAACGCTGTATCCACGAACGGGGAATGGGAAGGGACTGCACGATGCCCGCCGCGACGATGGTCTTCTTGATCGAAGACGACGAACGAGTTCGCAGGCCATTGCGGCTGTTGCTGAATTCGGCTGGGCACAAGACCGAAGAATTCTCCGACGCCGAAAGTTTCTTGTCGCAATACGAAGGGCAGCCGGGCTGCATCGTGCTCGATGTTCGCTTAGATGGCGCGATGAACGGGCTCGATCTGCAAGACGAGCTCCTGGAACGCGGCATCACGATTCCGGTCATCTTCATCTCCGGCTATGCCGACGTTCCGATGGCCGTGAGTGCCATGCGGCGCGGCGCACGCGACTTTTTCGAGAAGCCGTTCGATGACCAGGCATTGCTCAATCGTGTTCAAGCGGCGATCCGATCGGATCTGATCACCTACGAACACCGCAATCTACTCATGCGCGACTTGTCGCGATTGACCGCCCGTGAACGTGAGGTGATGCAGTTGCTGGCCAGGGCTCGCGACACGAAGCAGATCGCGCGGGAGCTGGATATCAGCCCCAAAACGGCCGAAAAACATCGGGCAAACGTTCTGGTGAAAATGAACGTCGACACCGTCGTCGAGCTCGTATGTCGGTTGCGACCTACGGACGAGACGTTCGTCGGCGCGCTGCTCGCGGATTCGTCGCAACGCATGCACAACGGCCACGCGCTATAAGGCTCACCCCGCCTTGGCGGGCTTCTCGGCTCGCCAACTGTGCCAGCACAACGCGAACCGAGCGACGAATTCCGACGGCCTCTCGCTGTACAGCCGGCGTCCGCGATCCATCGCTTGCGATTGCAAATCGTCCCGCCGCGCATCGATCACTTCGTAAAGGTGCGATTGAGCGGTCGCATCGATCATCGTTTCGTCCATTCGTCCGATCGTCTCGCGTAACACCGCGAGATCGTGGTCGTCGCCCAAGGCCACGCCCAACTGGTCGGCATCATCGGCCAGATCGGCGAACGCGACGGGCCACACGGGCTCAAGGAATTCAAGCTGGTAGCGAAGGTACTTCGTCTGCTTGCGCCATTCGTGAAGGTTCTCGATCGAGCGATCCTGCGCGACGGCGGCCATCGCATTGCGGCCGCAGCGATAGACTCGTTTCAGACCAGAGCCCAACACTGACCAACCTCCGCGCTCAAGAGGCCAATCCTCTGCGCGCTCGGCAATCTTCTCAAGATGTTTGCGCAGGTCTCGCCTCATGTTGGGTTCTGAGAACACGCGTTGCCAAATCGCGTTCTGCTGCGCGACCAGTGCGTCATGCACGCGCTGGAAGGCAACGCCGATGCGCGGCTCGACGCCTTCGCGAAGTTGATCGAACGTCTCGATCAGAATCTTGGCATCGCGCACGTTGGTCAGCGGGCGCGAGGCATCGCGCAATGCAGCGTTCTCACGCCGATAAAGTTTCGAGCCGAGCGCCTTGCGCACCAGACGCACCGCGGCGCAGGCGCGCTTCATGCGTTTACGAATTCCGTGGACTGCTTCGTCGTCGAGAGGCTCGTCGCCTTCGAGCGCCTCGCACGCCTTTTCCACCTGTTCCAGAAGAATGCGACGCATACCGTGGGTTCCCCATTCTTTTCGTCGTATCTTGCTCGCCATGGCCGCGGTTTCAACTCGGATCCAGAAAATCCATTACACTGTTGCAGGCCATGCCAGGACGCCAACTTGACGGCAGTATGCACCTGCTGATTGACGGATACAACCTGATCTACGCGGCTTCGATAGCCGTTTCGAGCGCCAAGGGTCGCGGACTCGAGCGATCGCGGCTGGCGCTGCTAAATTTCATTGCCGAAACCCTTATCGAATCTGAATGTCCGGGCACGACGGTCGTCTTCGACGCTGCCGGTGCGCCCCCCGGCCTGCCCGCGAGTTTCGAGCATCGCGCGCTGCGTGTCCGCTTCGCCAAGGGATATCCGAACGCCGACGAGTTGATCGAGGAGATTATCCGCGAACACAGCTCCCCGCGCAGGCTAACTGTCGTCTCCAGCGACCACCGCATCCAGCGCGCTGCCAAGCGACGTCGCGCCACCGCGGTCGATAGCGAGATCTGGTATCAGGACGCTTTGCGACGTCGCAGCGCTAGGGGCAAGCCGAAGGCCGAACACGACAACATGCCGCGAGGCGAACCTTCGCCCGACGAGGTCGCCTATTGGCTCGCGCTGTTCGACGACTCCGCAAAGCCGGACGCCAACGCGCCCAAACGAGAAAATGCGAGCGACTCGATCTTTCCCCCCGGTTATGGCGAGGATTTGGAGTCGCAAACCGACGATTGACGGTGCGTGCGTGGCAATCGACAATGAATAGGTTGATCTCATCTGGCTAGGCGCGGTCATGGCGCATTCTTTTCGCAGAACATCTCGACTTCGGCCGTCGCCTGCTTTCGTGGCGATCGTCGTCGCACTGGTCGCGTTTGCCTCAGACGCCCGAGCGGCCGACTATCAGGAGTTTCTCAAAGCTCGGCCGAATATCCAAACGAAGCTCAAGGGACGCCAGCCGGCCCAGCGGCTCGAAGCCATCCGCGAGCTGAACGATTACGCGTTCGAAGACTCGGCGAGGCTGCTGATTCAATACGGACTGAACGACGAGGCGCTTGAAAACCGCCGCGCCGCTTACGACACGTTGATGACGATCAATCGTTCGCAGGAAGTTTGCGACCTGCTGGTCGAACAACTGAACATCGAGGCCAAGCGGACGACGCCCGACCCGAACTCGCCGATTCTCATGGCGGTGCTCCTCAACTCGAAGCTGATGAACATCCATGTGTCGTGTCAACGGTTCATCGACGAGCGGCTGGCCGAGGTGAAGGACGGCGGCGTGTTTCTCGCCTCGGTGTGCGACGTGATGGCCAGCCACGGCGAGCGCGGCGACGTGCCCGCCTTGGTGAAGATCGCCACGACGAAGATGTTCCAACAGCAGTTCTTAGTGCGTCGCGCGGTGATTCAGGCGCTCACGGCCGTCGCCCACGCTGACGCCGTCGAAGCAATGATTACGCTGCTGCCGACGATCGAAGGCGAAGCCCGCGGTGACATCGTCGAGCAACTTGCCCTCGTGACCGGCGAAAAGCTCACGAGCGACAAGCAGTGGTCCGACTGGTGGAAGCAACACCGCGAGACATTCGTCTTTCCGAAGCTACCGCCTCGCGCCGGGTCGCCCGCTGGCGAACCTCGACAGCTACAGCTCCGGTCATTACTACGGTCTGCCGCTGTACGCGCAGCGAATGGTCTTCGTGCTCGACGCCTCGGGGAGCATGCAAGGCCCGCGGCTCGAAGCAGCGAAGCGCGAGCTGATCACGGCCATTCAAGGCATCAAATCGCGCACGTACTTCGGCGTGCTGGTGTTCAACGACAACGTTGGCGCGTGGCGAAAGGATCTCGTCGAAGCGACGACTGCCAACAAGGCCGACGCGATTCATTTCGTTCAGAGCATTAACGCCGGCAACCACACGTCCTCCTACGACGCGCTCGAGGCAGCCTTCCGTTTCGACGCCGAGTCGATCTACTTTCTCAGCGATGGCGCTCCGACCTCGGGAAAGATCGTGAACCCCGTCGACATTGTGACCGCCATCACGAAGCAAAATCGCGCGCGTCGCGAGTCGATCTACACGTTGGGCATCGCGCCGCCCGGCCCCGAGGGGAGCGATTTCGAGCGGTTCCTCTCGACGTTGGCCGAGGCCAACTACGGCGTCTACCGCCGCATCGATCAATAGCGACTATCGCAATCATCGCGACGGGCGCATCGTTGAATGCTCGCGCTATTGGCGCACCGACGATTCCGGCCGCGATGCGACCGCGTCGCCCGGCAATCGCCGTGCGATCGTGACGATCGTCTTCGGATTGACCGGCGAGGCGTTCGAGTCGGCCTTGATGCGGGCGATCACCTCGTAAGGGAACTTGCAGTCGGCGAGCATGCGCTCGTGATCGACACAGAAGTACGTCCAGTCGGCGTTCGCGGTCGAGTCGACTGATGGTGGAGGCAGCAATCGCACCGGCTCACCATAATAGTAAATGAATGTGTGCGTCACGAGGCCAAGACTCACGAGCTGCGCATCGGGCCCCATCTGCTGCTTCAGCGCCGCGACTTCGTCGTCCATGTAGACACGCGTCGCCACGAACGTGTTGAACACGACGCCCATGTACGTGAGCCCAAGGAACGCGGCGATCGTCAGCACGCCGACGAGCGGTCGCACGTTCGTGGGACGCAGCGACCACAGCGCGAAGCCGGCCAGCGCGAACGTCACTGCCGCATAGAAGAGGCCGAACAGCAATGTTTGCCCGCCGTATTCCGGCCCAAGGTCGGCGACGGTTACGCCCAGAATCGACGCGGCGCCAACGGCCATCACGACGCTCAAGCCGACGACATAGCGCTTCCAGAGCAACGCGACTGCCGTACCCGTCGCCGCCTCGCTCGCGCGTTGGATCACCAATCCCAGCAACGGCGCGACACACGGGTACAACGGTGCGAAGTAACGATTGCGGGCCTCGGGCACCACCCAACACGTAATGAACGCGAAGCCGGCGCCACACGTCAGAAACTTCACTTCGGTCGCCATCGCTCCGAGCGACGCGCGAAACTCACGTCGTGCGTAGGCGATCAACAACACTGACCACGGCAACATGCACCCGAACACTTCGAGTGGAAAGACCGCAAGGTGTTTGAAGAACTTGCCCGCTGACGAGTCATGGAAGCGCATCGATGTGTCGCCGTGGAACATCACCCACGCTTCGTGAGGCGTCACGCGCAGGCAGTATGGTATCTGCCACGCCAGCCACACGGCAAAGAACACGCCCAAGCCGACGAAGTGCTGCCAGCGAAACAGCTCTCGCCAGCGACGTTCGAGCACGAGAAACACTCCGACTCCGGCCGCGAAGTACACCGGCGCTTGCGCTCCCTTGCTCAACATGCCGAGTCCCGCGAGGGCGTAACCAACGCACCATGCCAACAGCGTGCGCTTGTTGAGATCGGCCCATCGCCACAGCAGCAGCGACCCGCTGACGAACAGCGTGTACACCGGCTCCGTCTCACCGAGCCACCCGTATTGAAAGACGTGCCCCATCGTGGGGAACGCGATCGCCGCGCCTGCCGCGCCCAGCGGAGTGAGAAACCTGCGGCTGTATCCGTAGACCAACAGCGCGAGGGCCGCCATCGCGATGACGCTGTGCACTCGCACGGTGGCGTCGCTGAAACCGCCAGCGACCCAAACCGAGGCCGCGATCAACCAATTCTGCACCGGCGGGCGACTTAGAAACGGCTCGTTCTGCTCACGCGGCACGATCCAGTCACCGGTCCACATCATTTCGCGCGCCACCTGCGCGCGTCGCGTCTCTTCGGCCGTCAAACGCGTTTGGCCGATGCGCGGCAAGTAGATCGCCACCGTGAGCAACACCGCCAACCATAGTTGCCACTCCATCCACCATCGGCGCTCAGACATGAAAGGTCTCCAACTCGACGACGCGCGATGTTAGGCGGCCGATTTGAGGACGCCGCTTTGGTTCGGCGGTGAGCGGCGGTCGATCGACGCTTGGGGCACTTCGCCTGCATCGGGAGACGTGCCATACGCAACGAGCCAGGCGATGAACACGACGACACCCAACGGCTGCATCGCCAGTGCGGTGGGCGTGACGTTCAGAAACAAGCGTTCGATACCGCCCGCGCCGAGCAGGGAGGTCATGGCCGTTGCGGCGATCGCGAGCGCTCGGCCACGACCATCGATGAACGCCTTCACCACCGCCCAGGCCGTCATCGGCGCGAGGATGATGTACGTCGGCCGTTCGCTGCCTGGTCCGAATAACAACTGCCACGAGGCCCACATGGCGACGGTACACGCAGCGAGTTGCGCGGTCGGAAGTTTCCTTCGCTGCTGCCACAGGCACCATGCCAACACCGCGAGCCCTGCGGAGGCCTGCAACGCGAGAAAGCCGGTCTTGTTGACGGGTGCGAACTGTTCCCAAATGGTCCAGGCATCACGGTAACCATCCCAGCGATCGCCGCCCGCCTGGCGCTGTGCGAGTCGTTCGTACCACTGCGAGTAGTAGCCCGCGACGATCGTCGAAGAAGCGAAAGCAAACGGGATCAGCCCGATCGCCGCCGTGGCGATGGTCAATCGAACCATGAGCTTGCGAGGCCACTCGACGGCAAAGATCGCCGCGACAACGACGGGCCAAACCTTGATATGAATCGGCGCAGCGAACAAGAACGCCGCTCGCCACCAGCGCTGCTTCACGACTGCCGCCGCTCCCAACAGCGCGGCGGCAATGATCAATCCGTTGTTCTGTCCGCACCAGATGCTGCGCAGCGAACCGGCAAACGTCAGCAACGAGATGACGTGCTTCGCCGACGCGGGCCAGGTTTGAGGCAGCAGGTCGCGCCAGAAGACATGCAATGCGTAGACAAGACATCCGACGCCCAGGACGCCCCACAACGCTTCGCTCACCGCGTAGGGGAGCATCGCGAACGGGGCCATCGCCAGCGCATACGCAGGGCCATAGTAGAACCCGCCACGGTACATCGACTCGCCGGCAAGCCAATCGTGTCCGCCGTCGACGAAGACCGGAAAAACACTGTGATTCATCGGCGCGACGGCCGCCTTGATGCACAACGTCACGGCCAACACGATCCACCACCCGCGCGCGACGTGCACGAGGTTGCGGTCAATGAACGCGTAGAAGTCTTGAGTCTTGCCCACGGGATTCCGTTCCCTCAGGCGCAGTTCTTCCATGATTGGACGGCAAAAAGTATCCGCGACGCGCGATGTGGGTCAAGGGCAGAGTTTCTTGACGGTCAGCGTTAGCTGGCGCTAGTGGCATCTGAAGATGCCACCCCCGGGCGGTTAGGGCTCGGTGCGGCGAAGCTGCTTTTTCTGCGACGTGACGCGTTTTTCGTCGAGACGACGTTCGACCGACCCGCGGGTGGGACGTGTCTTCTTGCGCTTCACCGGAGCAACGGCGACCTCGGCGATCATCAGGCGAAGCTTCTCCAGGCAGTCGTCGACATTGCGCCCTTGATCGCGATAACGCTGGCTGGTGATGAGCATCTCGCCGGCCGTCGTCAGGCGCGACCGATAACGTGCCGTGAACCGGTCGCGCACGGGCTGCGGCAGCGATGCGTTGCTGGCGGGCATCCAGCGGAGCGTGACCTTCGAGTTCACCTTGTTGACGTTCTGCCCGCCGGGCCCCGAGCTGCGGGCAAACGTGAACTCGATCTCGCCGAGCGGCACGAGCAGTCGCGAATTCACCTGCAACACGCGCATTGCCACGGGCGATTGGCCTTCTGCTCTCAGCTCTTGCTCAGGAACTTCTCGATCCCATCGAAGCCGGCGCGGAGTGTGTCGAGATCGGTCGCAAACGAGATGCGGGCGTAACCTTCAGCGCCGAACGCCGAGCCCATGACCGTCGCCACGCCTTGCTGTGCGAGAAGCTCGAGACACCACTGGCTGGAGTTGTCGACACGCACGCCGCCGTAGGCGCGACCGAGATGCGGCTTAATGTTGATGAAGGCATAGAACGCACCGGCCGGCTCGGGGCACGTGAGCTTCGGCAACTCGGCGATGCGGCGGCGAACGAACTCGCGACGCTTGGCGAACTCGGCGAGCATTTGCTCGACGCACGCCTGCGAGCCATTGAGGGCCGCAAGCGCCGCGTATTGGCTGACGCTCGATGGGTTCGACGTTTCCTGACTTTGCAGGACTTCCATCGCTTGCGCGACGGGGAGCGGCGACAGCGTCCAACCAATGCGCCAGCCGGTCATCGCATACGCTTTGCTCACGCCGTTGACCGTGATCACGCGATCCTGCAGGCCCGATCGCACGGTGGCAAAGCTCGCGAATTGATGATCGCCGTAAATCAGACGCTCGTAGATTTCGTCGGCGACTACGGTGAGCTTGCTGTCGAGCACGACGTCAGCGAGTTCGCCGAGTTCGTCGGGCTCGTACATTGTGCCCGTCGGATTCGACGGCGAGCAAATCAGCAACAGCTTCGAACGAGGCGTGATCGCGCGGCGCAGTTGATCGGCCGTGAGCTTGAAACCGTTGGCTTCCTCGGTCGGAACGATCACGGGCTTGCCGCCAGCGAGCTTCACTAACTCGGCGTAGCTGACCCAATACGGGGCGGGAATGATCACCTCGTCGCCCGGGTCGCACAGCACGGTGAAGACATTGTGCAGCGAGTGCTTGGCCCCGTTGGAGACGATGACTTGCTGAGGCGTGTAGTCGAGGCCATGCGTCTCGCGATACCTCTTCGCCACCGCGGCACGCAACTCGGGAATGCCCGAGCTGGCGGTGTAATGCGTGTGCCCGGCCTTCATGGCTGCGACGGCGGCCTGGCAGATGTGTTCGGGCGTCGTGAAATCAGGCTCGCCGACGCTGAAGTCGTAGACCTTCTTACCTTCGGCCTTGAGCTGACGCGCCTTGGCCGCCATAGCCAACGTAGCCGACGGTTCCAAAGCCTGAACGATGCGTGAAATGGACGGGGGCATGGCGCAACTATGACAATGCACTAGAAATGCGGAAGCTGAAAAACCTCAGATCGAAAGTAGTATGAGCTAGCGGGCATGAATGGTCCAGCGATGCAATGGTACAATGGGAAAGTAGCACCCCGGCGAGCATAGGACGACCCAAGCGATGTCGATGATCAGCATCCCAATTACTGACGATGAACGTTTTCGCCTGCAGTCGCTTGCGGAGCGCGCCGGTCTATCCGTCGAAGAATTGTTGCGTCGATGCGTAGAGCCGCTGCTCGAACGTTCCGACGACGACTTCGCTGCGGCCGCTAAGCATGTGCTTGCAAAGAACGCGGAGCTTTACCGGCGTCTCGCATGACACGGCACCTGACGATCGACGAGGTGCTTGAGTTGCATCGCCTGGTGATTGCCCAATCCGGCGGGTCTGAAGGGATGCGTGATCGCGGACTGCTCGAGTCGGCGGTCGCCGTTCCAAAGGTGACTTTCGATAAGACAGAACTTTACGTGACCGTGGCTGCGAAAGCGGCCGCGCTGGGGTATTCCATCGTTTGCAATCATCCGTTCGTCGATGGGAACAAGCGAGTAGGCCATGCGGCGATGGAAACATTTCTCGTTCTAAACGGTTGGCAACTGTCGGCCGACGTCGACGAGCAAGAGCGCGTCATTCTACAACTTGCGGCGGGACAAATGACGCGCCCCGAATTAATCCAATGGGTCGAAGGGCATTTGTTACAACGCACGGCTTGATTAGCACCACGGCTCGCAGTTTTCGGCCGTGGCGCGATGAGTCTCAACGAAGCGAGGGGCAATCGCGAATCGGCTTCACGGTTGATCGCGCAGCATCACGTCGCCAAAACGGCGCGGGCTTCGTTGCTCGCTTCCAATGCGAGTCGGCGTGGATGATCGATCTACAAAAGCACCCCGTGACCTGGGTGAGCGAACTCACCCAAGCCCGCGGGGCGCGATCTGGCTAGGCGGTAACCAGACAGCTTTTCGATAGATCGAACGTTACATGCCGGCGGCTTGTCCGGTCAGGTTGAACTCGGGATAGCCGAGTGTTCCCATCTCGGGAATGTCGAGGCCTTCGGCTTCGATGTCGGCCGGCACTCGCAGCGGCGTGATCTTGTCGCTGATCTTGAACCACACATACGCCATGACGAACCCGAAGACGGCGACGACGGCGGCGTCGAGCAACTGGGCATACAACTGCGTGACGTCGCCAAAAAATGCGCCGCGCACGCCGTCCGCGCCGTACTTGGTCACCATCTCTTCGCGAACAACGCCGTTCCATCCGGCGCCGTACTTCCCGTTGGCGAACAGTCCGAGAGAAATGACGCCCCACAGTCCGTTAACGCCGTGAACGGAAATAGCGCCGACCGGATCGTCGATGCCTCGCTTGTCCCAAAAGAATACGCTCATAATGACGAGAACGCCGGCAATCGCGCCAATTAGAACAGCCGCCCAGCTATCGACGAACGCACAGGGAGCGGTAATCGCGACCAAGCCGGCGAGCATTCCGTTGCACATCATCGACGGGTCGGGCTTCATCCCCTTAAACATGAGGAACAGCATCGAAAAGAACGCACCCGCCACGCTCGCCAACATCGTGTTCACGACCACGGTGGCGATGCGCAAGTCGGTACCCGAGAGCGTCGACCCCGGGTTAAAGCCGAACCATCCGAACGCGAGGATGAAGGTGCCCGCCACGACCATGGGGATGTTGTGACCGGGAATGGCCTGCGGCCGACCTTTGATGTATTTGCCGAGTCGCGGACCGATCACGATTCCGCCCGCGAGCGCGATCGCGCCGCCCATGGCATGAACGACGCCCGAGCCGGCAAAGTCAACCGCCCCGTGACCAAGTTGCCAGTTAAGGCCAGACTGAGCCAACCAGCCGCCGCCCCATACCCAGTTGGCAAAGATGCAGTAAGGCAACGCCACCCAAAGGCCGAACAGGCAGAAGTTCTTCCAACTCCAGCGTTCTGCCATCGTGCCGGTCGGAATGGTGGCGGTGGTGTCCATGAACACCATCATGAAGAAAAACAGCGCCATGACGCTCACGTCATCGACACCCATCAAGCAGAAGCCCTTGGTGCCGAGCAGGCCGTACTTGAAAATGCCGGGCGTCGCGGGATCGCCGCCTATTCCGACGCCTTCGTTGAGCAGCGAAAGGCCAGGGCCTAAAGACGGATACCAGCCCGGCGGGACGGGGCCGTTGAACCAGTTCCCCCAGCCGAGCGCGAAGCCGTACACCCAGAACGCAAGACAGCCGAGTGGGTAGATCATGAAGTTCATGGCCATCGTGTGCGCCGCGTTCTTGGCGCGCGTGAGGCCTGACTCGACCATGGCGAAGCCGGCTTGCATGAACATGACCATAAAGCCGGCGATCAACGTCCACACCATGTTGATCGAGTACATGTTGTGGACGATGCGATCGTAGAGGCCGGGCAGAGTCTGGCCGGCAGGGTCGCCGTCGCCGACGGGGCCCGCGGAAGGCGTGGTCCAGTAGCCGGCGTTTGCGCCGGTCGGATCGGGCCACAATGTCTTGTCGGGCGGGTTCGTTCCCGTGAAGTACGGCGGCAGGGGAACCGCGGGAGTCGGCGCCGCCGACTCGTTCGCGGCCTGAGTCGAACCCTCACCTGGCTGAGCAAAGCCCTGGCACGGGAATGCTAATGAAACGCTAACGATCGCAACTGACCACCAACACCATCGCTTGAACATGTCCGTGCACCCTCATGAAAGATTGTGACAACGCACAGCGAGATGGGATGGAAAGCTCGAAGGAGGCAGATTCCGCCTTGCTACCATTCCGAAATACCCGCCTAGGGAAATGAAACGTCGCGCGCGAGCGCGGCACTAAGCAACGACCGTGCCAGCACCCCAGGCAGTAATATCATCCGATCGCAGGGATGAACGATTGCGTCATTATGTCGTTCATGCGAATCGTTTTGCGGTATTTCAATAACGTAACGATAGCCACTGTCATCGGGCGTCGAACCGCAACGCAGCGAACGAAACGTCGCGCAAGCAGGCGGCGAACGCAACGCGAACTAGCAGTCGCGGCGTCTGCTCTAAGATTCGCGATCTGGCGATGACGCCGGAGCAACCGTGGGAGCAAACCCGCGGCGCATGGTGTTCTCCGTGACGGTGCGAGGCACCACGAATTGCAGCAGGTAATCGGGGCCGCCGGCCTTAGTGCCGATGCCCGACATCTTGAAACCGCCGAAAGGTTGACGCCCCACCAGCGCCCCGGTGATGCCACGGTTCAGATACAGGTTGCCGACCATGAACTCGCGTCGTGCGCGGTCGAGATGGGCCGGGCTGCGCGAGAAGACGCCGCCAGTGAGGGCGTACTGCGTGTCGTTGGCAATCTCGAGCGCGTGGTCGAAGTTCTTCGCACGCATGACGGCCAATACGGGTCCGAAGATTTCCTCTTGAGCGATCCGGCTCGTCGGCGGCACGTCGGCGAAAATGTGCGGAGCGATGTAGTACCCCTCATCGGCCAGGCTGCCGACGTCGCCGCCGAGCACCTGGCGACCCTCGCTGCGACCAATCTCGATGTACTTGCGAATGCGCGCGAACGCCTCGTCGTCGATGACCGGGCCGACCGTCGTCGCCGGGTCTTCGGCAGGGCCGATCTTCAGGCTTCGTGTGGCTTCGACGAGTCGTTCGAGGAATCCGTCGTACACGGCGTCGAGCACGATGGCCCGCGAACAGGCCGAACACTTCTGACCCTGGTAGCCGAAGGCGCTGCGGACCACGCCGAGCACGGCCTCGTCCAAGTCGGCATCGTCGTCGACGATGATCGCGTTTTTGCCCCCCATCTCGGCAATCACGTGCTTCACGAACGGTAGTTGGGCGGAAACCTCGGCCGCCCGGCGATTGATCGCCAGCCC
Organism: uncultured Planctomycetota bacterium; assembly: GCA_963708675.1. Taxonomy (GTDB): domain Bacteria; phylum Planctomycetota; class Planctomycetia; order Pirellulales; family PNKZ01; genus DATAXP01. Next base: position 5,399,954 of record CAVPTO010000003.1, on the reverse strand, counting down.
GACGGCGCGTGACCCGGTGAAGGCGATGAGATTCGTTTGCGGATGTTCGACGAGGGCAGCCCCCACCACCTCACCGACGCCGGGCAGAAAATTGAGCACGCCGCTCGGCAGATCGCAGTCGGCGAAGACCTCCATCAACTTGCTGCCGATGATCGGCGACTGCTCGGCCGGCTTCATGATGACGGTGTTTCCGGTGACGAGCGCCGCCGTCGTCATGCCCGTGAGTATCGCCAGCGGAAAGTTCCAAGGCGCGATGACGACCGCCACGCCGCGAGGCACATAGACGAAGCGGTTCTCTTCGCCTGGAACGTCGACACCTTGCCCTTGCAGCAGCCTCGCCCCGTGTGCGTAGTAACGGCAGAAGTCGATCGCTTCGCCGACATCGGCGTCCGCTTCACGCCACGTCTTGCCGCATTCGTAGACTTCCCAGGCCGCGAGCTCGAAGTGTCGCTTGTGCATCACGTCAGCGGCGCTTTCGAGAAACCGCGCTCGCGACTCGACATCGGGCCCCGCCCAGGCACGCTGTGCCGAAACCGCCGCCGTTACGGCGCTACTTACGTCCTCAATTCTCGCCGATGCCGTCGTGCCGACGAGTTGCCGCTTGTGCGAAGGATTCATCGACGACAACCGCTCGGGCGTCTCGATCGTGCGGCCATCGATCGTCAGCGGAGCATGACGACCCAACTGTGTGCCGACGTAACGGACGGCGTCGCTCATCGCGCGTCGTACTTCTTCTTTTGAGAAATCCGCCGGCGGGTCATTCGCGATCGCGGGCACATGACTCGCTTGCGGTTTCGCGCGCCCATTGTCCGATGTTGGCATAGTGATCACCTTCGCCGCCTTCGCTTGCCCCGGCACCTTCATCGGATTCATCAGCAGCACCTCCGGCGGAACATGATCGCTGAAACCAGCCTTCAAAAATGAGTCGTTCGACGTGTTCTCTAACAACCTCCGCACGAGATATGCCATGCCGGGCAGCAACTCGCCGTAAGGCATGTACACGCGCATGCGATAGCCCATGTCGACCAGCACCTGCTTCGTCTCGTCGGCCATGCCGTAGAGCATCTGCAACTCGAGCGCCTCGGGCGGCATGCCAAGTTGCTGTGCGACGGCGATCGCATGGGCCAGCGAGCGAACGTTGTGGCTGGCGATCGCGGGTCGCAGGTATTTGTAGTTTTCGAGGAGAAAACTCGTCAGGCGTTCGTAGTTCGCATCGGTTTCCCACTTTTGGTCGTAAACCGGCACGGGCCATCCTAGCGCCTGCGCGTGGATCGTCTCGTAATCCCAATAGGCGCCTTTGACCAACCGCACCCAAACGGGATGCCCTCGCCGTTTGGCCCAGTCGCGAAGTCGCACCAGGTCGAGGGCCGAATCGCGAAGGTACGCCTGAACGACGATGCCGATGTCGGTCCAATCGCGCAGCGAGTCTTCCATCAGCACGTCTTGGAAGATCTGCAACGTCAGGTCTTTGACCTGGTACGACTCCATGTCGACATTGATGAACGCGCCGATCTCACGGGCCTGATGGAGCAGGGGACGCAACCGCGCGGCCACGCGACGCGTCGTATCTTGCGGGTCAATCGGATCGAACTGGCTATCCAATGCCGACAGCTTCACCGACAGATTCACACGCGGCATCGCGCCGTCGGCGCTGCGGTCGATCTGCGGAACCTCGGGCCACCCGTTGACCACCGGCGACAGACGACGCAGCAGGTCGAGGTATTGCTGGTGGTAGTGGTCGGCTTCGCGTTCGCTGGTGACCGCCTCGCCGAGTATGTCGAGCGTGAAGGCGCGACGATGTTTACGCTCGTGCTTGGCTGCGGCGAGCACTTCGTTGGCGTTGCTGCCGGCGATGAATCGTCGCGCTTGCCCTTGAGCGTTGTGCCTTGCGATGACGGCCAAGGCGCGACCGACGAGCGTCTCGGGCCTCGCGATCGACAGCCCCATCCGCATCGGTCGCGGCAACGGATGCTCGATCTCGTCGAAATACTCGTGCAGGTGGCGGGTCACCGAGTCGGCGGTGCCCAGCGTCGGCAACACGTCGACGAACCGAAAGGCTTGCACCTTCACTGCTTCGTCGCGCATGGCCCACGACATGAAACGGTCGTCCCACCAACGTCGGCTGACGATCGACGGCTGGCGGCGATGGGCCTGGGCGAGGATCGAACGTCCGACCTCGAGGGTTGTTGCCTCAATGGCCGATCGTTGTTCCGCAGAAAAGTCGTCGAGCTTGGGGTCCATCGCTCCTCAAGCGAATCGTAGAGGCACAGGGGGGCTTTGGCGACCCCCGACCGCCCGCTTCGTCCCCACCGCCCCGGGCGTATCGCGGACAGCTAACGCTTGCCTCTTCGCGGCCCGACGCTGGCCCCAACTGTTAAAGTCGGTAATCTGTAGGGGTTTGCCGCCGGATTCGGTCGATGTTTGGCAGCAAATAAAAGCCGCGGCCGAAGCGTCACAATGTCAGACGCAATCACGGGAAGACGACGCAGAACTTCGACAGGTTGACCATGACCATGTTTAACAGCGACCACATTAACAACAACGCTGACCTGTACTGGACCGCGTTTCAATACGTGGCCGACGAGCTGCAGCCTGACGACGCGGCAGCGTTCGAGCGGCGTCTCGAAACCGATCAAACGGCCCGCGAGGCGGTGGCCCGCGTGGTCGAGTTGTCGCAAACCGTTCGCGCGTTGCCAGCCGAGACATTCGCGATGCCGACGGCTCCCACCGTGTCACCGATCTTTGTCGCCTCGCGATCGAACACGACATGGTCGCATCCGGTGGGTTGGATGGCCGTGGGCGTGGCGGCTTGCCTGATGGCGATGATGGGTATCCAAGCGATCGGCCCGCGACTGGCTCCGTCGACCGATGTGCTCATTGCGTCGTCGACCCCAGCCGACAAAGCATCGCATTCAGACGCCGTGGCGTTGGCATGGTTCCGCACGCAGGGGGCGGTCGATGTCGATGGTTTGGCAGCGAATGGATTGGCCACCGCTGAACATGACGCGTCGCTCGCCGAGCTAAGCGAAGAAGTCATCGAAGAAGCCGACGGCGAGTTCATCGCCGACGCGAGCACAAACGACGCCCGAACGCCTGCGTGGTTGCTGGCCGCCTTGTCGGCCACCCCGCAATCTTCGGTCACGGGAGATAACTAATGAAAGTGACACTGATTTCTGTAAAACGCAATCACCTTTTCACCGCTCTGGTCGTCGCGCTCGTCGGCGCGATGTCGGCCACTGCCTTCGAACCGAAGCGCGAAAGCGACACGAAGAAAGAGCAGAAGAGCAGCGAGAAGGAAAAGAAGGGTAGCGACGACAAAAAGAGTGAAGAGAAGAAGAGTGACAGCAAAAAGTCGTCGAAGACCAAGGGTCGCTTCCTCGCGGGGTTCACCAAGGAACGCGAGGCCGCTGCTCTCACGTTCGTGCGATCGCACCATCCTGAGTTGGCCGACCTGTTGGCCCAGCTCAAAGCCGCGAACGTTACCGAGTATCAACGCGCGATCCGCGACTTGTTCCTTTCGAGCGAACACCTCGCGCAGATCGAAGAGCGGAATCCTCAGCGCTACGACCTCGAGCTGCAAAACTGGCGCGTGAACTCTCGCATTCAGTTGCTCGTCGCCCGCATGACGATGCAGCCGAGCCCGGCCCTCGAAAGCGAGCTGCGACAAGTGCTGGCCGAACGTATTGAGGTGCGCGAACAGTTGCTGGAATTCGAGCACGAGAGAGCACAGAGTCGGCTGGCCGAAACGAACGCCCGACTCGAAGAGTTCCGCAAGGACCGCTCGACGCTGGTCGACACCTGGCTCGAAGAATTGCTCGAACAAGCCCGCAGCACGGCATCGGTCGAGAAGCAAACGCCCAAGGGTGGTTAAATCCCGTTCGGTCGAGACGTCATCGTTATTCCATCGCATCAACCTTCGAGATTCACTCACATGCCACGAGTGGTCAATGTTGCACTAGTTTCACTTGCGTCGCTCGTCGCTTTCGTAAGCTCGGTCGCCTCAGCCGAAGACGTGTTGCCGCCGGCCAGCCAACGGTTCGCGTCGTCGAAGACGGCCGAGGTGCCGCACTTGCAGCGTCATGTGCTCCCGGTCATGGGACGCTTGGGTTGCAATGGCCGCGCGTGTCACGGGTCGTTCCAAGGGCAGGGGGGATTCCGCCTGTCGCTGTTCGGCTACGACTTCAAGATGGATCACGACGCGCTGCTGGGCGGCGAAGAGCCCCGCGTCAACCTGAAGAAGCCGCGTGAAAGCCTGATCCTCGCCAAGCCCACCGGCACCGACGACGATCACGGTGGCGGTCACCGACTCGACCTCAACAGTTGGCAGTACCGCATTCTGTTGCGATGGATCGAGGCCGGCGCCCCGCCGGTCGACGAAGATCGCGACCCGCACTTCGTTCGACTCGAAATTTCGCCGCTGGAAGTCGTGTTCAAAAAGGCCGGCGAGAAGTCGCAGCTGCGGGCGATCTGCCATTGGTCCGACGGAACGGCCGAGGACGTCACGCCTTTGTGCCGCTTCCAATCGAACGACGAAGCAGTCGCGAAGGTCGACGCCTCGGGCAAGATCACCGTCGTCGGCAAAGGGGACACGCACATCGTCGCCTTCTACGACAACGGCGTCGTGCCGGTATCGGTGATGCTGCCGATTAGCGACAAGGTCGGTCCAAACTATCCCGAGGTGCTGACGCCGACGAAGCTCGATGAGCTCGTCGTCGATAAGCTTCGCAAGCTAGGCATCGTTCCGTCGGACTTGTGCACCGACGCCGAATTCCTGCGTCGTGTGAGCCTCGACATCACCGGCGCTCTGCCGACATCGACCGAGGTCGAAGACTTCCTGCACGACAAGTCGCCGAAGAAGCGACAGAACAAGATCGACGAGCTCCTCGAACGCCCGGGGTACGCCGCCTGGTGGGCGACCAAGATCTCGGACACGCTCGGCAGCGCCGAGTCGCAGTTCCCAAACTACATCTCGCGCTCGATGCCGACCGACCAGACCTACCAATGGGTCCGTCGCCGCATAGCCGAGAACATGCCATACGACGACATCGTCGAGGGCATCGTGCTGGCCGTCGGTCGCAAGTCGGAGAAGCAGACGTTTGAGGCGTATTGCAAAGAGATGGGCAAGTACGTGCTGGAAGACAAGAACGTCGACTTCACCGACCGCGAAGGCCTGCAATGGTACTGGGCGCGTAAAAACATGAAGAAGCCGAACGAGAAGGCGTTATCGTTTAGCTATGCGTTCTTGGGCGTCCGACTGCAATGTGCCGAATGCCACAAGCACCCGTTCGATCAATGGAGCCAGTACGACTTCCAACACTTCACGGCGTTCTTCAACCGCGTCGAATACAGCATTGCCGACGATGCCAAGGAAACCTCTCGCAAGATGCGCCAGGAAGCGGGCGTCGATAAAAAGGGCATCGGCGTCGGTGAGCGGAATAAGCTGATGTTGGCCGCCCTTAAGAACGGCGCCACGATCCCGTTCGAGGAAGTCTTCATCGAGCCTCCGCCGAAGTCGCGCAGCGGCAGCAGCAAGAAAGGCGAGCGTGTCGACGCCAGCCGCGTGATTACGCCCAAGGTGCTCGGTGGCGATGAAGTCGTTGACGACAGCTACGACGATCCACGTCAGCCACTCATGGATTGGCTGCGTCAAAAAGACAACCCATACTTCGCGCGTGCGATCGTCAACCGCGTGTGGGCGAATTACTTCAACGTCGGCATTGTCGACCCGCCCGACGACATGAACCTCGCGAACGCTCCGAGCAACAAGGAGTTGCTCGATTGGTTGGCCCAGGCGTTTATCGACAACGGTTACGACCTGAAGTGGCTGCACCGCCAGATCGCCGGCAGCCGCACTTATCAGCTCAGTTGGAAGACGAACGCCACGAACGAATTCGACCTGAAGAACTTCAGTCACTCGGTGCCGCGTCGCCTTCCGGCCGAAGTCGTGCTCGACGCAGTCGTGTCGGCCACGTCGGGCGACAAGGAACTGGCAGAACGCAGCGCGCATCCTGAAACCGAGTGCGCCATTGGCCTGACGCGCGGCTACTCACGCCGCGGCTCGGCCGGCGACTATGCACTCAGCGTCTTCGGCAAGCCGAAGCGTGAGACGCCTTGCGACTGCGAGCGGTCGAACGAGCCGTCGCTGTTGCAGACCGTTTATCTGCGGAACGACTCGGATATGTTCCAGCTCATCGATCGCGAAAAAGGTTGGCTGAAAACGACGATGAAGCAGATAGGGGAGTCGTCGAGCACCGACCTGACCGAAGACGAACGAAGGGTCGAGAAGTTCCCGGCGATCATCAAAGAGATCGAACGAAAGATCAGCTCGAGCAACGACTCGAAAAACATCGAACGATGGGGACGCGAACTGAAGGAGCGGAAGCTCGCTTTACACGTGGCCGAAGAGCACATCGCCGAGGTGACGAAGACTCGCGAAGACGCCATCGCCGTACACATGCCGAAGCTCGTGCGTGAGGTCTATTTGCGAACGTTCAGCCGCGAGCCCAACAAGACCGAGCTCGCACAAGCACAGCAGTACATCGCTGATTCGGAGTCGCCCGTCGAAGGTCTCCGCGACCTGATTTGGGCGCTCGCGAACAGCAAAGAGTTTGTCGTCAATCATTAACAGCTAGAGATCAGGCCGTTTAGCCGGCGCGCTTGCGTGCCGCGGAACTCAGCGAGGACCAAAACTATGTCAACGCATCGTTTCTGTGATGGTGTAAGTCGTCGCGACGCGCTCAAGGTCGGCGTGCTCGGTGGGCTGGGCCTGAACCTGGTCAACTACATGCAGATGGCCAAGGCCGGCCAGGTGAACAAGCCCAAGGCGACTTCGGCGATCTACATTCGCCTCGGCGGCGGGCCGACGCACATGGACACGTTCGACATGAAGCCCGAGGCGGCGGAAGAATACCGCGGCACACTGCGGCCGATTAAGACGAACGTCTCGGGCATGGAAATCTGCGAACTGATGCCGAATCTGGCTCGCTGTGCCGACAAGTATACGATCCTTCGCGGTGTGAGCCACACGTTGGCTGCTCACGAACTCGGCTCGAAATTCCTGCTCACCGGCAATCGTCCGCTGCCTTCGCTGGAATACCCGGCCATCGGCTCGGTCGTCGCCAAAGAGATGTCGAGCCCCGAGGACATGCCTCCTTACGTCGCCATTCCGAACGGATACCAAGGGGCCGGCTACCTCGGCCTGCAGTACGGCCCGCTGGCCACCAACACCACGCCGAAGCTGAACGAAGCGTTCAACGTCCGCGGCATCGGCCTACAAGGCGGCATGACGGTGACCGACGTCGCTCGTCGAGAAAAACTGCTCGCGATGGTCGACACCACGTTCCGCAAAATCGAGAAGAAGAGTGACGTGCTCAGCGGCTTGGACGAGTTCTCAGATCAGGCGTACGCCATGATCAGCTCGAAGCGAGCCCGCGATGCTTTCGCGCTCGACAAGGAATCGAAAAAGCTGCGTGAACAGTTCGGCGAAGGGGACATCGGCCAAAGCGCCCTTCTCGCGGTGCGGCTGATCGAGGCGGGCACGCGCTTCGTCACCATCTCGACCAGCAAGTGGGACATGCACGCCGACATTTTCTCGAACCTCGGAAAGCAACTGCCGTCGCTTGACCGCGGCGTGGCGGCATTGCTCACGACGCTCGAAGAACGCGGCATGCTCGACACGACTGCCGTCATCATGACCGGCGAATTCGGTCGCACGCCGAAGATCAACGTTCGCGGCGGCCGCGATCACTGGCCTCGCGCGATGTTCTGCGTGATGGCAGGCGGCGGCATGAAGACCGGCCAGGTCATCGGCGCCAGCGACGAGAGCGGACACGGCCCAGCCTCCGACGGCATCCCACCGGAAGACGTTGCCGCTTCGCTGTTCTACGCCTTGGGCATCGACACGCACAAAGAGTTCCACACCAGCAGCGGTCGACCGATCATGATCTCGCGCGACGGCAAGGTGATCCCAGGATTGTTTGGTTAAGGTTCGTCGTCTCACGGTTTCGGGCTCATTCGACGACGCACCACCGCTTGCGGTTTCGCGCGCCTCGCCGTAGCTTGGCGCTCATGCCGCGCCGCAACGTTTTCCTTCTCTTCGTCACCGTCGTCGTCTGCACCGTGTGCTGGGCGCAGGCCGACAGCGCTCACCGCACGCGCTACGGCCGCATGTTCGACACGATGACCGACATGCTCGAGAAGATCGAGTCGAAGTTCGTTCGTCCGGTCGACGAACGCAAGCTGTTCGAAGGAGCGCTCCGCGGCGTCGTCGCCGAGCTCGACGATCCGTACTCGGCGTACTACAACCCTCACGCCGCCGACCTGAGCCGCTCGCAGCTCAAGCAGGAATTCGGCGGAGTCGGCATCGAGGTGCTGTTCGACGCCGAGACGCGGCAACTGACGGTCGTCACGCCGCTGCCCGGCGGACCGGCGCAGGCGGCCGGCATCATGCCAGGCGACACGATCACCGCGATCGATGGCCGCAGCGCTCGACGCATGACGCTCGACGACGCCACGACGGCGTTGCGTGGCAAGCCGGGGACGACGGTTCGTCTGGCTGTCATGCGCGAAGGGCAAGAGAAACCGCTCGAGTTCACGCTTCGAAGGGCAATCATCAACACCGAGACAGTGGTCGGCTATCGACGCAAGGCCGACGGCTCGTGGGACTGGCGAGTGCCTGGGACGGAGATTGGTTACGTTCGGCTCGTCCTGTTCGGCGAACGGACGGCCGACGAGCTGCGAGCGGTGCTCGAACAACTCACGCGCGAGCACGTGAAGGGGGTCGTGCTCGACTTGCGTGACAACGGCGGCGGGCTACTCTCGTCGGCCGTCGACATCTGCAACCTTTTCATCCGTTCGGGAGTGATCGTTTCGACACGCGGCCGTGACGGTCAACCTACCAACGTCCAAGAGGCCGACGACACGGGCCCGTTCGCCGAGCTGCCCCTGGCAGTGCTCATCAACGGCCGCAGCGCCAGCGGCAGCGAGATCGTGGCCGCCTGTCTGCAGGACCATGATCGCGCGGCGATCGTCGGCTCGCGCAGTTTCGGCAAAGGGACGGTGCAGGACGTACTTCCTTTGGAGGACGGTAAGAGCGAGCTGCGTCTGACCGTTGCGACGTACTGGCGCGCGAGCGGCAAGAACATTCACCGTTTTCGCAACGCGCGCGACAGCGACAACTGGGGCGTGATGCCCGACGCCGGCAGCGACGTTCCGCTTTCAGATGAGGAATGGGTGAAGATCCTGCGAGATCGTCGAACATCGGAAACATCTGTCGACGACCCGCAACTCGCTCGCGCGGTTCAAATCCTCTCCCCATAAAGCCGCGACCGGTGGTCGCGCTCCGCCATTGTGGTGAACCGCGCATTATTCCGCGGAGCGCGACCAACGGTCGCGGCATTATGACCGCGCAATGGTCCGAAAGTTGCAAAGTGGTTGTGGCAACAATTGACATGGGTTCAGGCGATGCAAAAGGGAGGGGCATGCCATGCCACCACGCAACACGTGCCAAAATGACCAGCATCACGATGAGCATCCGACTTGCACCGAGCGAGCCGTTGCCGACAATATTTTGCCGTGGGCTGACCCCTACGTTGCGGGGCTTCTGCTCAGCCATCAGCGCCAAGCCGCGTTGAACGACTCGCTGAGTTATCTCGCGTTGCAAGAGGCCGAACGCTTCGGGCCAACCGACGCCGCGTGGCGACACTGAGTTGCCACTCACCGTAGCCAAACTTTTGATAAGTTTGCGCTCGGTGCCAGCAGGGCAGTTGCGAGGTTCTGCTTTCCGTGGGGGGCGACTCGGTATATCTTGAATGGTGAGATACCGACTCCCCTTGGGTGACCCGCGAACGATGACTGAGCATGGCGGCGCATCGATTCCCGAGCCTTCCAGCTCCGATGCGTCGGCCGGCAGCCGCGAGTCTCGCGTGATCATGCTTCCGTCGGCGGCGACGCTCGATCGGGCCCAGAATACCGATACCTGGCCGCCTTCAGAATACGCCCAGCCTCGGCGAGAGCCGTCCGGCGTCTACTACGTTAGTCCGCTGAAGCGACGCGTCGTCGTGCCCGTCTGCCTGTTCGTGGCTACGGCGATCTCGACGTTCTGGGCCGGCTCGACCGGCAGCACGCCCGACGGGCCGATCGAACTGTACAAGCTGTTCACCGATCCGCTCGAAGTCCTGTTCGCCGCCCTCTACGGATGGCGTGACGGGCTGACTTACATGGCCGCGGTGATGGCGATTCTGTTGGCTCACGAGCTGGGGCATTTCTTCCAAGCCCTTCGGTACGGCGTCCCGGCCAGCCTTCCGTTCTTCATTCCTATGCCGCTCACGCCGCTGGGAACGATGGGCGCCGTGATTGCCATGCGCGGGTCGCAGGCCGACCGCCGCGAGCTGTTCGACATCGGGCTGTCGGGGCCGCTTGCCGGACTTTTGATTGCGATACCCGTGGCATGGATGGGCATCGCCATCGGGCGACCCGGCGGCGAGCCGATGTATCTCGGCGACCCGCTCGTGATGCGTCTGATGATCGAGTACCTGCATCCCGAGTTGCGCCCGGCGAAGCGTTGGCGTGGAACCCCCTGTACATGGCCGGTTGGGTCGGGATGCTCATCACGGGCCTGAACATGATGCCGATCAGCCAACTCGACGGCGGACATGTCGCGTATGCGCTGATGGGCAAGCGAGCCCACCTTTTGGCTCGCGGGCTGGTGCTCGCCGCGGTGATCTTCATCCTGTCGCAAGATCAATACGGCTGGGCAGTGATGCTCGCGCTCGTCGTCTACCTGGGCACCGACCATCCTCGCACGGCCGACGACGAAGTGCCCCTCGGCCTCGGTCGCCGTGTTCTGGGATGGGCGTCGTTCATCATCCCGATCCTGTGCTTCGTGCCAGTGCCGGTTCGCGAGTGACGCAATCCGCGACATGAAATGGTTAGCCGCGACGCGCCAGCGGAGCGCTCCGCTGGCGCGTCGCGGCTAACCAACGTGCGCGCGGTGGCAATCTTCGCGCAACAAAAAACCCCCGGCGTTTTCGCCGGGGGTCGAAGGATGCGTTCGATATAAAGTCGCTTAGTCCAAGAAGCCTGAAAGCTCTTGGCTGCGGCTGGGTTGTTGCAGCTTGCGGACGGCCTTGGCTTCGATCTGGCGAATACGTTCGCGGGTGACCTTGAAGATGTGGCCGACCTCTTCGAGCGTATAGCTGTAACCGTCGCCCAAACCGTAACGAAGCTTGATGATCTCGCGTTCGCGGTAGCTTAGGGTCTTGAGCACCTTGTGAATGCGGCTACGTAGCATCTCTTGCGCGGCGCCGTTGGCGGGGCTTTCGACGCCGGCGTCGGGCAGAAGGTCGCCGAAGTGGCTGTCTTCGCTGTTGCCGACGGGGCGGTCGAGGCTGATCGGGTAGCGGCTCATCGCCAATACACGACGCGTTTCCTCGATCGGTGTGCCGGCCATCTTTGCAACTTCCTCGATCGTCGGCTCGCGGCCGAGCTCTTGGAGCAACTGACGCGAGACGTTGCGAACCTTCGACATCGTCTCGACCATGTGAACCGGAATACGGATCGTGCGGCTCTGGTCGGCAACGGCGCGGGTGATCGCCTGGCGAATCCACCATGTCGCGTAGGTGCAGAACTTAAAGCCACGGCGATACTCGAACTTGTCGACCGCACGCATCAGGCCAGCGTTGCCTTCTTGAATCAGGTCCAAGAAGCTGAGTCCGCGGTTGCGATACTTCTTGGCGATCGACACGACCAGGCGGAGGTTGCCTTCGCTGAGGCCGCGCTTCGCACGTTGATACTTCGTGTAGACGACCTTCAACTCGCTGACGCGGTTACGCAAGCTCGTTGGGCTCTCTTGCGTCGAACACATCAGGTTTCGCAGCTCGAGAATCCAACCCTTGCGTTCCTCGGCATTGAGTCGAGCGCTCTTATGATCGCTGATCATGCGCTGCAGCTCGTCCATGCGCTTCGAGAACGTCTCGAGCACACCGATCATCGTCTCGATGCGCTGGGTGCGCAGACCGAGCTCTTCGACCAAACGAACGGCACGGCGACGACGACGGCCCAAACGCGACCAGGCCTGCTTACGCTCGTGGGTCTTACGCAGCCGGGACAACGCAATGCGGTAGTCTTGCCAGTTCTGCTTGAGCAGCACCTCAACCGTCCGCAAATTGTGCGGAAAGCGGCCGAGAATCTGGTCCTTTTCAAGGCGGTCGGTGACCGACACTTGCACCGTGCGATCGAACGGAAGCTCGCCGGTGTACACGCGTGAAAGGATTTTCACGGAGTTCTTGATGACGTAGTCGCACTCGAGCAGCTTGCGGCGGAAACGGGCTCGGGTGAGCTCGATTTCCTTGGCCAGCGCGATTTCTTGCTGACGCGTGAGCAGCGGGATCTCGCCCATCTGCGTCAGATACATACGAACGGGGTCGTCCGACCAGCTCTCGGCCTCTTCGGCGCCTTCGAGCATGACCTCGTCGTTTTTGACTTCGACGTCGGCATCGGCATCGGCGACCGAAAGGTCGTCGCCCATGTCATCGTCTTCAACGACGAGTTCATCCTTGTCGGCCAGGTCGACGGTGTCTTCGTGGCCCGGTGTACCTTCGTCTTCCAATTCATCCAAAAGTGCGTCGTACAACTCAACACTCCTACGTGGGTCTGACGTTTCGGGATGGGGAAACTGCGGGAACCAGGCCGCAAAATAGGCCTGACACACTCACAACTACTCGTCTGCCGAGAGCGATTCCGCCGCTCAAGGCAGCAGATGCTTCAGCAGACCGCGGCGCGCACTTCAAGCGACGTCGGGGTCATGAAATCCTGGTGGGAAAACAGTCCAAGAACACGCTGCGGCGCATCCAAAAGTCGAGTAATTATCCACAGCGAGGGGGTGAAAAGCCAACGAATTCTAACATCATTTTGAGCTCAATCGCTCGCGTCTTCGAATACTTGAGAGAATCTTCCGAGCGCGTCACCAAAATGATGCGCGCATCTTTCCCATCTTAACATTTTGGAGCGTCATCATCTGCCTATTCGATTGTGGCACTCGTGCTGGACACTTTGCGAGTGACGCAAAACGCCATTCGGTCAACAGGTGATCGAGAGCGATGTGACTGTCTGACCGTACTACGCGGCGAGTTGTCCCGGCGTTCGACAGATCGTTCGCAAACGGTCGGATCGAACGGACATCTCAGTCGCGAAGGATGCTTCAACGCGGCGACTTGCTCGCTGGCATCTGCCCTAACTCGTCGAGCAGCCGCATCAGCGCGTCGTAATTGATGGGCTTCACGAGATGGCCGCTGAATCCCGCGTCCTTCGACTTTTGACGCGCGTCTTCTTGCCCCCACCCGGTCAGCGCGACCACGATCACGCCGTTGCTCCACGGTTGCTCGCGAATGCGGCGACACGCCTCGTAACCGTTCAGCTTTGGCAGTCCGATGTCGAGCAGCACGATGTCCGGTCGGAATGTCGCCGCGGCCTCCACGGCCTCCAATCCGTCGAAGGCTGTCCGCGTTTCGTTCCCGCTGAGTCGCAAAAGCCTCGCCAGCGTGTCGGCCGAGTCCTGGTTGTCGTCAACCACGAGGATGCGACGCGAGGTTTCAGCACTGTGAGGCCGCCGCGGGCTCGGATCAACCAACGATTCTCTGACGGTCGTCGAGATGGGTAGCCGCACGACGAATTCCGTGCCGTAACCGATGCCGGCGCTATGAACCTCGAGTGACCCGTGGTGCAACTCGACGAGGCTTTTCACCAGAGTCAGCCCGATACCCAGCCCGCTGACAGAACGCTCCAGGGACGTGTCGACCTGCACGAACATATCGAAGATGCGTGCGAGGTCGTCGGCGGCGATGCCGACACCGTCGTCGCGCACACGGATGACGGCATGCTTGCCGTCGCGCTCAACCGTCAGCCAGACGTGCCCACGGTCGTCGGTGAACTTGCAGGCATTGTTCAGTAGGTTGCCAACGATCTGCGTCAGTCGCGTCGGGTCGCCATCCACATAAATCGGCTCCGACGGCATCGCGACCGACAGTTCCAGGTTTCTGTCGCCGCACTGTGGGCCAACCGCCTCGACGGCATGATTCACAATCGACGCCAGTTCGACCACGCCCATGCGAAGCTCGATCTTGCCGCGGCTCACACGACTGACGTCGATCAGGTCGTCGATCAAGCGGACCATTTGCCCGACCTGGCGCTCCATGATGTCGGTCGCTGTTCGGACGGCCTGCTTGTCGCCATCGGCCATGCGAATGATTTGCAGAGCGTTACGCACCGGCGCCAGTGGGTTGCGCAGCTCGTGAGCGAGCATCGCCAAAAACTCGTTCTTACGACGGTCGGCCTCTTTCAATTCTTCTTCGGATCGCTTGCGATCGGTGATGTCGTGCGTCGTGCCGTCGAACTGAATCGGATGACCCTGCTCGTCGTATGCCGTGCGGCCTGTCGCTCGAATCCATCGAACCTGCCCCTCGGGCGACAAGACGCGATATTCGACGTCGTAAATCGTTCTGCCGAAGACGCATGCCTCGACCGCGTGCCGTGTCCGCTGGCGATCGTCGGGATGCAGGAGCGAATAGAACAGGTCGAAGTCGACCTCAGCATCGGGGGGCAGAAAAAAATGTTGCTTACACCGTTCGTTCCAATCGATGCGGTCGAGCGGAAACGCGCAGTGAAACGTCCCCAGCGCCGAAGCGTCGACGGCGACTTCGAGTTGTCGGCGCAGCTCGGTCGAGGTGATCTCCGCACGGCGCAGCGACTCGATCTGATCGCGAATCTGATATTGCCGCTGACGTCCGCGAACGGCGCTCGACACGGCGCTGATGACCGACCGCGTCGGCGCAGGACGTTCGAGAAGCGTCACGTTGCTCAACGATCGAAGCGCGTCGGCAGCCTTCGCAGATGGCGTGCCGCCGCGCATGAGCAAGACGACGGGTGGATCGGACCACGACGGTTGCCGCCGCATCGTCGCAAGCAAGGCCGCGATTTCGGACGACGCCACGGCCTCTTCCGTCAACAGGATGGCGCCGCAACCGGCATCGACCTCGCGGGCCAGTTCATGGAGATCGTGACACGTGTGGCACACGATCCCTGCTGACTCGAGAAGCGAGCAGGTGACCGTCGCGTCTCTCTTCGTCGGGGCGACGAACAGAACGCGATTCTCCAGTTCGTGAGTGTTACGCGTGTCCATCGTCGATTGGCCGCTAGCTTTCTTCGTCGTCCCTCTCGGAAGGATTCAACTTAACGGGCACACCGGTCAGCACACCGCGGAACTGCGTGAGCGGCTCGCTCAGGTGAATGCCTTCATGATCGAACCGCAACTCGCGAATGCTTTCCTCGTGGGCTCCGCTGCGTTTCTTCACGACCGAGATCGCCTTCTTCACTTTTCCGGCATACTCGAAATAACGCAGCAACACGACCGAGTCGGCCAGATAGCTGGTATCGATCGGCGCATGCATGTTGACTCCCGTCATGCCGTGCTGTGCGACCACCAAGAGCGTCGTCACGCCTTGTCGTCCGAGATAGGTCAGTAACTCATGAAGCTGCGCCGTGAGAAACTGCTCCTCGGGCATCGCATTCAGGTAACCATTCAGGCTGTCGATGACGACGACTCGCGCCTTGTCCTTTTCCACCGACTGACGCACCATGTGCGCAAATTCGCCAGGCGAGAGTTCGGCAGGATCGATCTGATGCACCTTCACCTGCCCAGCGCTGATTCCTTGCGTGAAGCGAATGCCTAGCGCTTCGCTGCGTGCTTCTAACGTCGCCGCACTCTCGTCGAACGCGAAGATGACTGCGTGATCGCCACGCGCGGCAGCCGATACGGCGTATTGCACGGCGATCGTTGACTTGCCGCTCCCCGCAGGGCCGAGCAGCAACGTGCTCGTGCCGCGATCAGGTCCGCCACCGAGCAGCGCATCGAGCGCGGTCACGCCGCTCTTGATCCGCTCGCGCTCGAAAGGCTCGCTATGTTCGGCCGCGATCAGGCGTGGGAAGACGATCAATCCACCACGACGAATCGCAAAGTCGTGATATCCGCCACGGTAGTCGGTCCCACGGAACTTGACGATCCGAATGCGGCGACGCGAGGCGCCATACACGGGAGACAACTGCTCAAGAGCAATCACGCCATGCGCGATGCTTTGCAGTTGAAGGTCCGAATTCTCGGACGTGCGATCGTCGAGCAACAAGACGGTACATTTGCGACCGATGAAGAACTGCTTGAGCGCCAGGATTTGTCGCCGATATCGCAGAGAGCTCTGGGCCAGTAACCGCATCTCCGAAAGAGAGTCGAAGATCAAGCGGCTCGGATTCGTCCTTTCGACCGCGTCGAGAATCTTCTTGGTCGTCTCGAAAAGTTCGACCTCCGATGGCGGATACATCGTCACTTGCGTATCGCCGTCGAGATCGTGTTCCGTGGCGATCAATTCAACGATCTCGATCCCATCGAGCGACCAGCCATGCGAGGCCGCGCCGGCAGTCAACTCCTCCTTGGTTTCGGAAAGGGTGATGTACAAACACTTCTCGCCCTTCCGGACTCCGTCCAAGAGGTATTGCAGCGACATGGTCGTCTTGCCCGCGCCGGGGTCGCCATCGACGAGATAAAGCCGATTTTGAATGAACCCGCCACTCAAGATGTCGTCGAGCCCCAACACGCCGGTGTGAGAGCGTTCCTGCGCCGCGGACTTTACAGCGTTCATCGCTTCTTCCTGCCAGATCTTTTGGCAATATGAGTTGCTAGCTGCGTCACCTACCGACGCACGAAAGAGCAAAACTAAGGCCAAATACGCCAAGGTTTGCCTGGATTCGAATTGCTGAACCGGCGCCGCGAATAGGATCGGAAATCCCCATGCCATGCGTGCTCGCGAGGATTTCCGGGCAGCCGGTCGGGGCCACACGCCGAGATGCCCGCTCGGCAATCTCCTATCAAGACCCTTTGCGCCGGGGATTGCGCGGTTCGCGACGACTTTCTATATTGCTGGTTTCACTGAAGGCGAACCCTGTGAGCTTGCATCGGCATGTCTGATCGAATCATCAACTTCTCGTCCGGCCCGGCAGTCCTGCCGCTTCCCGTCCTCGAACAAGCACAGCGCGAGCTCCTCTCGCTGCCCGGCGTCGGTGTGTCGCCGCTGGAGATCAGCCATCGTTCGCCGTGGTTCGAAGGCGTGTTGGCCGAGACCGAGCAGAACCTGCGCACGCTGCTGAAGATTCCAAGCAACTACAAGGTGCTGTTCCTGCAAGGCGGTGCTCGGCTGCAGTTCTCGATGATTCCGATCAACATCCTCCGCGGCACGAACAAGCCGGCCGACTACCTGATCACCGGCTCGTGGAGTGCGATGGCCGTCACCGAAGCCGCCCGCGAAGGAAAGGTGAAAACCGCCTACAACGGCAAGCCGACGAACTTCGACCGTCTGCCGAAGAAGCCCGAATTGGACCTCGATCCCGACGCGGCCTACGTGTACGTCACGAGCAACGAAACGATCCAAGGCGTGCAGTATCTCACCGACCCCGACCTCGGTTCGGCCCCGATGGTGTGCGATTCGTCCAGCGATCTGCTGCACCGCCCCGTCGACGTGAGCAAGTACGGTGTGTTGTTCGCCTGCGCCCAAAAGAACCTTGGCCCTGCCGGCGTAACGATCGTTATCATTCGCGACGACCTGATGGCTCGCGGCGACAAGAATCTGCCGTCGATGCTCAACTACCAGGCGATCGCGGCCGAGAAGTCGATGCTCAACACGCCGCCCGTGTTCGCGATATATGTCGTGAACCTCGTGCTCAAATGGTTGATGAAAGACATCGGCGGGCTCGAGAAGATGCACGAGATCAACCGCCGCAAGGCGAAGATGCTGTACGACGTCATCGATGCGAGCAACGGCTTCTACAAAGGCCACGCCCAGCCCGACTGCCGATCGCTGATGAACGTCACCTTCCGTCTGCCCGATGACGCCACGCAAGACAAGTTCCTCAAAGGCGCCGAGGCCGCAGGGATGGAATACCTGAAGGGGCATCGTTCCGTCGGCGGTATGCGCGCGAGCATCTACAACGCCATGCCGGTGGCGAATGTTGAGAAGCTGCGCGACTACATGCGAGACTTCGCCAAGAAGGGCTAAGCGGCTGATGAATATTGCGCGGTTAGCCGCGTCGCTTGCGACGCGCGGGGCAAGCCCCGCGGCTAAACGCATGTGTTTGCGCGTTGCGATCTGCTTGATCGCTTGCGGTTTCGCGCACAACACCGCCCGTGCCGGCGGTGGATCGGAGAATGTCGCGCTCGTTGTTAACCAGCGAAGTTGGGCGTCGATTACTGTCGCCAATCATTTCATCAAGTGGCGGAAGATTCCCGCGGCCAATGTCGTGTATCTCGACTGGTCGGGGCCGCTCGATCTGATCGATCTGCAAACGTTCATCCAACAGATTCTCAAGCCGGTGTTCACGGCGCTGTCCGAGCGTCAATTGACCGGGCACATTGATGCGATCGTGTACTCGGCTGACTTTCCGTGGGCGGTCGACGCTCGACAACAGATGGCCGCCGCCAAGCTGCCGCCGGTGCTGACGCCGATCGGGTCGATCACCGGCATGACGTACTTCGGGTCGATGCTGCTCAAAGGGGACGCGGCGTTCTTGTCGCTCCATGCCAATCATTACGTTCGACCGACGAAGCCGACGCCGAACGTCGCATCGACGCACGCCTTTCATAGTTGGTATGGCTGGGGGCCTGACGGCCAACTGCTCGAAACGGGCGGCGTTCACTACGCGCTTTCGACGATGCTCGGCGTCACGAGCGGTCGCGGCAACTCGGTGAGCGAAGTGCTCGGCTATTTGCGACGCGCCGCCGAGGCTGACGGCTCGCGACCCAACGGCACCATCTATTACTCGTCGACCAACGACGTTCGTTCGACAACGCGGCAGAACGAATTCGCCGCGACGATCTCCGAGTTGAAACGTCTCGGCGTGGCGGCGATGACGATTCCCATCCCACTGCCCAGCGGCGCACCCGACGTGGCCGGAGCCATGCTGGGAGTCGCCGACTTTGATTGGGGCGAATCGGGCAGCAAGATTCGACCCGGTGCGATTTGCGAGAACCTCACGAGCCTCGGCGGCGATCTGCGTGTCGGCGCGGGACAAACACCGCTGACCGACTTGCTGCGTTACGGAGCGGCCGGTTCGAGTGGCACGGTCGTCGAGCCGTACTCGGTGCAGGCGAAGTTCCCGCTGCCGGAAATCTTTATGCACTATGCGCGAGGCTGCTCGCTCGCGGAGTCGTATTTCCAATCGGTCGCGTGTCCGTTTCAGTTGTTGATCGTCGGCGACCCGCTGTGCCAACCTTGGGCCACGCCGCCGACGGTGACCGTCTCGGGCGTTGCCGTCGGACAGCCGGTGAAGGGTCCGCTCCGGTTGTTGCCAACCTCGACAAGCTCACGAGGACCGCAGGTCGACCGCTTCGATTGGTTCGTCGACGGCGCGTGTATCGCCAGTGCCCCGCGCAGCGAGCAGGTGACGCTTACGACCGATGGCCTGTCCGACGGCCATCACGAGATTCGCATCGTCGGCACGCAGCCGGATGATATCGAGACGCAAGGCCGCGCGATTCTCGACATCGTCACGGATCATCGCGGGCATGTCCCTTCGCTGCGCGCGAAGGCACGGGCCCCGTGCGATGGGGAGCGCCGGTGCAACTGGCTTTTCGAGCACCGGGGTCCACGAATTGCGCCCTCGTGCAGAACACGCGCGTGTTGGGAACCGCGACCGGCGAAGCAGGCAAGATTCAGCTCGAGCCGCGCGTTCTGGGGTACGGACCCGTCCAGCTTCGCATCATCGGCCTCGGCGCTGCCGTCCCCGACGCCAAAGTCAGTTCACCGATGCTCGAGCTCAATGTCGAGCCGAACGAGCCGCTGCCTGCGCGAGCGATCGACGCTGGCGAGCACCTGACGCCGGGCTTCATCGTCAGGGCAGGGGACCGCGAGCAGCGCACGGTCATTGTGGTGCAAAACGATTTCTGGCTCGGCGACGCGGGCGTTCGGCCGGGCGAAACGTTCGAGGTCACAGGCTGGTTGAATCTCGCAGCGACCGATGTCTATCAATTCCATCTGCGGCATCACGGCTCGCTGACGATCGACGTGGACGACGTGAATGTCTTTGAAAATGCCACCGGTGATTATCAACTTCGCATGGCGCCCATCGCGCTGGCGCGAGGCACGCACTTCGTGCGCATGCGAGGAAAAGCAGGGGATCGCATGCAAATGGAGTTCGCCTTCGGCGGGCCCGGCATCCGCATGATCAACGGCACCACGCTTCAGCACGCCACGAAATGACGCACGAAGACTTCATGCGACGCGCCTACCGCGAGGCGCAAGCGGCGCTCGAGGCGGGCGAGGTGCCGGTCGGCGCGGTGATCGTGCACGATGGTCGCGTGATCGCCGAGGCGCACAACCAGCGCGAAGGGCTGAACGACCCGACCGCGCACGCTGAGATGATCGCGATCACGCAAGCGGCCGCGGCGCTCAGCTCGTGGCGGCTCGAAGGTTGCACGTTGTATGTGACGCTCGAACCGTGCCCGATGTGTGCCGGCGCGATCGTGCAGGCTCGCATTCCGACCGTCGTTTACGGCGCTCGCGACCCCAAGGCCGGCGCGGTCGACAGCTTGTTTCATCTGCTGAACGACGCGCGCTTGAACCACCGTTGCGACGTCGTCGACGGCGTGCTCGGTCCCGAATGCGGCGCGATCCTGACCGAGTTTTTTCGCCAGCAGCGAGCGCTGGGAAAAAAATGACGTTGGTTGAACACCACGCGCTACAGAGCGCTCCGCTGGCGCGTCGCGGCTAACCGCGAACGTCACGCAGCGAAGTAACGGCCTGCGGCCTTGGCGGCGGCGACGCTCCACGTCTCGGTCCACACGCAGCCGGCCCATGAGAAGCCGACGCCGTAACCAACCAGCATCGACTTCGTTCCCGGCCTCAGCCGACCGCTTTCGCGCAAATCGTGCAGCATGATCGGCAGCGTCGAGCTCACCGTGTTGCCGTACTCGGCAAGGCAGCGCGGCATCTTCGTTTCGTCGAGTTGCAACTGCTGTTCGAGCTTGCTCAGCAACAGATGCGTCGCCTGGTGCATCAGAAACAGGTCGACGTCTTCACGCTTCATCGACGCCGTGGTCAGCACCTGATCGATCAGGCCCGGGATACGCTCGACGGTGAAGTCGACAAGTGCGGGGCCGTCCATGAACAGCGGGCTCGACCACCGCTGACGCTTGCGAGGTTGAATGGCGTCTTCCGCCCGGCGAGCACCGCCCGAATTCACGCACAGGGCGTCGGCCCCCGAGCCGTCGCTGCCATACGCGAACGCCACGAGCGATGGCTCCGCCGCAGCCTCGACGAGCGTCGCCGCGGCTCCGTCGCCGAAAATCGTCCGCAACGATCGGTCGTCGGAGTTGATGTATTTCGAGTACGTTTCGGCAGTAATCAGCAGCACGCGCTTCGCCGACCCGCCGCGGATCAGCCCGTCGGCCAGCCCCAGACCATAAACAAAACCCGAACACCCGAGGTTGAAGTCGATCGCCCCGACGTTCGTTCGCAGCCCCAGCCGGTGCTGGACCAGGCAGGCCGTCGTCGGCAGCGGGTAGTCGGGGGCTTGCGTGCAAAACAGCAGGAAGTCGATCGAGGCAGGGTCGATGGCGTATTGCTTGAACAGCTTCTCGGCCGCCTTCACACCCAGGTCCGAGGCACACTCCCCAGGGGCGGCAATATGTCGCGAGCGGATGCCGGTCTTCGACTCGATCAGGTCCATGTTCCACTGCGGGAACTCGGCTCGAAGCTGGTCGTTCGTTTCGACCCGCTCGGGCAGATGGATCGCGATCGGGCCGATCGATGCGTAGTTCACTCGGTGCCGTCCTTTGATAGCCGCCCCACCCATACCGCCGCCGCCCGACGGAAGTCGCGAAGCTAACAACGCCCGCCGGTACGGTCAATCTTAACCGCAAGGCCCCCCTGCCGTTAAGGGAAACACCGCTCCGATGGCCCCGCACGTTCATCACGCCCGATTTCCTGCACTCGGCCCGGTGCGACTGCCGAAACCTCTTCAGTACGTCCCATGCCCTGCCATCGCGACGCACTAGCACCATGCACCGACTGCACGCGCGCCTGAAGGGCCTGTACCTGGCGTGGTTCGCCAAGCCAGCCGAATGGCGTGTGCTGTTCAAGCACGTTCGCAAGCATCGCCCTTGCAAGCTATTGGAGCTCGGCGTCGGCACCGGCGACCGCGCTCGACGCGTCATCGAGGCCTCGACGGTCGCCAGCTTCGGCAGCCAGATTTCGTATACAGGCATCGACCTGTTCGAAACGCGCACCGAGACCGACGGCGCGGGACTGTCGCTCAAACTGGCGCACCGAATGCTCGCCGTCACCAAGGCGAAGGTACGCCTCGTGCCCGGCGACCCCTGGATGGCGCTCTCCGCGTCGGCCAACGCGCTCGGGCGACACGACCTCATCCTGATCGCCAGCGATCAACATCCGGCCGCGCTCGACAAGGCGTGGTTCTACATGCCTCGCTTGCTCGGTGAAGGCGCCGCGGTGTTCGTCGAGTCGGCACACGACCGCCGCTGGACACAGGTCTCGCCCGAAGAAATCGACCGCCGCGCCCAACAGGCCTCGCCCCGCCGCGCGGCATAGCCGCCTGCTGCGGGCGATCCATCGTTCGTATTTTGCCGGCCTCCGTTTAGCCGGCGAGCTTGCTCGCCGCGTCGCGCCCTTCTCACGCCCAAATACTCTCCGCCGTCGCCAACATCACCGCGCGTGTCGGATCGCCGTGCGAGTCGCGATGATTGTGGCTGAAGTTGCCGCCCGTGTAGAACAGCCACCACTTGCCATCGCGCTGCACCAATGAATGTGGCGAGTGAAGGATGTAGCTGTCGATCTGCGTCGAATCACCTCGCGGCAACCACGGACGTCGCGCCGGCCGTTGCCAATGAACGCCGTCGGCCGAGAAGCACGGCTCGATGTCGATCGTCTGGGCTTCCAGCCGATAGTGCCCCAACATCCCCACGCGGCCACGCTCGGTGTGCGTCACCGACAGATAGTAGAACTGCAAGTCGTGCGGGTCGTCGGCGTCGGGCGTGATCACGCGCTGACGGTCGCCCCATCGCAGGCCGTCGGCACTCGTGTAACGATCGATCACGCGAATCAACCCGGCGACGTTGTCGTGCGGCATGTAGCCGGGATGATCCTTGCCCACCTGGATCAGCCCAACCGAATACATCTCGAACGTCCCGTCGGGCAACTGATACACGTTCGTCGCGTCGTTCGAAATGAGCGCCGACGGCGCGAGCGGTTCGCCCTCGACGGGAGCAGCAACTCGCTTGGCGAAACGCGTTAGCCCCAACTCTAGCGACGCGCTGCCGTCGACGGCGCGATCGGCCGGGTGATAGATGCACGGCCGCAACGGATCGACGACCCGATACGCTCGCCCATCGTCGCTGTCGGCCGCCAGGTATCGCACCACGCCCGTCGCGTGCGCCCAAAAGTACAGCCGCTTGCGACCATCGAGCAGTTGCAGATGCACCGCCTGAATCGGCCGCCAACCTTCAGGCAGGTTTCCGATCGATAGAGGAGCCGTGCGATCAGGCTCGCCGCTCGTGAGCACCGCGTACGTCGGCGTGATCTTTTCGCCCGGTCGCCCTTCTGCCACGCCGATGTTCTTCGGCACCGTCTCTTTGCCCGACACGCCGCACCACCACCGCCAACGACCGTCTTTAAGCGGCTCGACCGAACAGGTGAAGTTCTGCACCCACCCGCCTTGCGGCTCGCCGTGATGTTGCATCACGATGCCGCGCTTCGTCCACGCCTCGGGAGCGCAGAACTTGACCGACTCGCTAGACGCACGCAGCTCCGTCGGCGCGATCGCCGCTCCGACCGCCGCCCCCGTCGCTGCCTGCAGGAATTCACGCCGCCCGATCGATGCAGATGAAATGTTTCGCATGGCTATAACATAGTCGGCCGCTATCCCACGGAACACACTTCGTTGATTTGATCCGCAGCTAGGGATAATGCGACAACGCGGCGCTTCGCGGGGAGCAAGCTCGTCGGCTCAACGGATCAACCTTGTTCCGAAGGGGTCGTTCCCTTGCGCCGCCAAATCAGGCGATCGAGGTCGAGCACAAAGGTTTCGTGATTGTCCTGATTGTCCTCATGATCGTCGGCAATCGTCGCGATGTCGCCGCCCGAAACCTGAATCTCGCGCGCCACAACTTGCTTAGCTCGATGCTTGTAAATCCAACCTGGAGCGTCGCCTCGCGTCTCCAGCCGCTCCATGCGGAACGATTGAACATCGAGTCGATACACCGGGGTCTTGCCGTGTCGTCGCGTGCCAAAGTAGCTCAGCGAACCGATGAGAAAGATGTGACCATCGACGAACGTCGCCGTGTGGAAATCCGTTGGTGGAAAGACGTCCTCGGGATAGCCGAAGATGTCAATCGTGCCGTCGGGGGAATGAACGAAGACGTCGTTGTAAATGCAAAAGTCGTCATCGTAGAAGTCTTCGTGTTCGCCGCCGATGCGGATCGCGCGGCCATCGGGCAACAGAGTCAGCGACTGGCCGAACCGATCGGCGGACCAAATCGGATGACCGACCGGCGTCGTTGCGTGGTGTAGCATCTTGCCCGCCGTGTAGGCGCTCACGCCCGATCGAATCATCGCCAGCCAGAACGGCTCGTTCATGGGTTCGGGATTCGCCCGGCCAAACACGCGTGTATAAGCGCGCTGGAATTCTTCTGGCGTCGCGGTGAGAAGCGATTTGTCCTGCTCGTGCGAAAGCCCGACAATGGCGCGCTGCACCGAAGACGACAACTCGGCCGGATCGGCTCCAGCGTCGAGCAGCCGCATCGCCACGCCGCGCGACTGCGCATGATGCAATGCCGTGTAATGGTGAACATAGTCGACACGAGCGCCCGCATGGAGCAACAACTCGACGCACTCAAGATCATCCGTCTGCGCAGCTTCGATCAATGCCGAATCGCCGAAGTCGTCGGTCTGATTCGGATCGACGCCACGCTCCAACAGCCAGCGGACCATGTCGGGATGATGGCCGTGAATTGCATAAAATAGCGCTGGACATCCGCACCGGCCACGCGCCTTGTCGCTGGCGCCAGAATCGACGAGCAACTGTGCCTTGGCGGTGTCGCCCACCTGCACGGCAAGGAGCCACGCCGTGCGCGACCACCAATCGACGGCCTCCAGGTCGGGGCTAGCCTCGATCGCCGCGGCAACGTCGGACAACATGCCCAACGCCACGGCTTTCATCAGCGGCGTCCATTGCAGTTGTTCCACGTCCGCTCCCGCACTGAGCAAATAGTCAACGGCATCGTACCGGCCGAGAAACGACAGTTGCCGAACTGCCGACTCGCGATACTCCGATTCACCGTCGAGAGCAGCTCCGGATTCCACGAGAAATCGCAGCGTCTCGATGAGCAGCGAATCGTTGCTTACATCGTGCCCGTAGCATGCGTCGGTGATCGCATCGTATCCGCCCTTGCGCCGATAGCGAACATTCGCCCGCGCGTTCACAAGCTCGCGCATGCGCGGCAAATCTCCTCGGTTCAACGCCGCCGCCAACTCAGCCGCATCGTCAGAAGTATCTGCCATATCCGCCCTCCCGCGTATACGCGCAATCCTCCGAGCGATTACAAGGGAGCAGCGAGGTCATTGCAAGGTTCGGTACACTCACCTCGTCGGCACGTTTACTGATCCTCAGAAAACAACGTTAATCGCGATAATGCTATCCATCACCGCTTGAGGTTTCGCGCATACCGCCCACATGTGACGCGCGAAACCGCAAGCGGTGATACGACGCGTATGCCCTGGTTCACGCGGTTTTCTGAGGATCAAAAGCCGGCGAGCTCGCCGCGTGGCGGATCGTTCGACGTCCCATCATTCTCGCGTCCAAACGCTAGTCCGGTATCGCGGCCATTTCCTCGAACGTGGTCCCCAGTCTGTTCCACGTCTTACGAAGCTCGTCGAGGCTCTTGCGATCCTCCTCGGTCGCGGGCTCGATGCCGCGATCTGTTCCGTATACGTATCGCCAGTAACTTTCATCCGACACGCTGATGCCTAAGTGAACAGTTCCAGCCCCGTCGCCTTGTGTGATCACCCACACGATTCTCGCTCCGTCTTTCGGGCTGCCGCCTTTGGGTTTTTCCACCGACCGCCAGTACTCTTGGTAATACGCGGTCCGCTCTTGCAGACGAAACGGCTGATCGTGGAGTTTGCACCAGAACGTGTCGAGAATGATCCCGGAGATGTCGTCGGGATGACCAATGCCGAGCGTATTGAAGTATTCGGACAGCCGCGACCCCTTCCACAAACCCCATTCGTTCCTCAGATACACACCCAGGCCCATGTGATACTCGATCATGTCACGTTCTTCCGGCATGGCCCGAATGCGTTCGATCTCGGCTGATGAAAACAACCTGCCGAGCTCGCGATGCGCATCGTCGAGGTCTTTAGGGATCCTCGTCTTCTCGCGTCCCGACAACCAAAAGACGCACAGCAGCGCGCACGCCACGAAGATGGGAAACCGCCATCGTTTCATGGCCGAACATTCTAACGTCTCACTCCAATCCCAGGCCTAAAGGCCTGGGCTAGCTAAAACTTTTCCCGTTTAGCCGGCGAGCTTGCTCGCCGCGGAGCGGCGGGTTCGACGCACCATCCTTCTCGACTACCAGCCCGAAGCGCAAGCGAGGGACGAGGCGCGATCGATGCAGATGAAATGTTTCGCATGGCGATATCATAGTCCACGCACGCGGCGTTTTGGTTAGCCCAGGCCTTTAGGCCTGGGTGCACGGCGGACGCCCCCATCGCCCCACGATCCCAGGCCTAAAGGCCTGGGCTATTCAAACGAACCTCGTAATGATTGTCATGCATCGTCTCGGAGACCCTCATCCCGTGCGGCAATTCGTCTTGCTCGAAATGCTCTTCCCGTGGCTGCGGCGACGGCGGCGGCGCGCGCTGTTGGCCGAGCCGTTTCCGACGGCGTGGTTCGACATCCTCCGCGAGAACGTGCGGCTGTACGATCGGCTCAACGCGAGCGAAAAGGCGAAGGTGCAGAGTTTCATTCGCGTGTTTATTTCCGAGAAGAAGTGGGAAGGGTGCGCGGGCTTCACGATGACCGACGAGGTGCGGGTCACGGTCGCCGCCTTGGTCGGCATTCTCATGCTCGGCTTCGACACCTCCGACGCCGG
This sequence comes from uncultured Planctomycetota bacterium, assembly GCA_963708675.1. GTDB lineage: Bacteria > Planctomycetota > Planctomycetia > Pirellulales > PNKZ01 > DATAXP01. Next base: position 5,372,749 of record CAVPTO010000003.1, on the reverse strand, counting down.
CGGCGAACATTTCGAGGACATCCTTTCGATCCTCGTGTACCCGAACGCGTTCGTGGCCCGCGCGGTGGTGTCCTCCCAAGGCGGAACAGTGCTCGAGGCCGACACCTCACGCGTGGGCGAAGCCTGGTATCGTGGCCCCGTGATCCTCGCATGGGATCAGGTTCTGTCCGAAGCCCGACACGAGACGCGTGGACGCAACGTCGTGATGCACGAGTTCGCGCATCAGCTTGACATGCTCAACGGTCGCGTCACCGACGGCATGCCGCCCCTGGACACCGCCGCCCAACGTCGCCGCTGGATCGACGTGGTCCACGAGCACTACCGCCAGCTCACCGCCGCCTGCGACGCGGGCTACGGCACGCTCATCGACTGCTACGGCGCGAAGAACCTCAGCGAGTTCTTCGCCGTGAGCACCGAGACCTTCTTCGAGCTACCCAGCGCAATGCACGAGTTGCACCCTGAGTTGTTCGACGTGCTAAGAGAGTTCTACCGGCAAGACCCGACGAGGTTGGAAGGCGGGTGATAAACTGATGCAAAATTATTGCGGGTAGTTTTCATCCCCGGTGACGTAGATAAAAGATTGAATGTCGATCATGTCCCGTGGGCCCAAGTCCGCCAAGTCGTGCATCAGGAGTTGTCCAAATCGACGAAGGCATGAATACGTTAACCAGTTCGGCTCCGGCTTGTAGTTAAGAGAGAACGCTCGACGTTCGGCGGCTTTCTGAGTTACCGATGGCTTGAGAAACAAATGCTCGTTAGGCAGTGCCAGAAATGGATAAATCGTTTGGATCGGCCATTTGGCCGTCGCGGATTGGGGCTGTGGTAACCGGTTTAGCATCTCGGTAAACTGATCGAATCGCTGCTCGAAATCCACATCGCCGTAAATTAGGTCGTACAAGCCGAGTGAGAATTCTTTGGCGGCATCCAATTCCTTGACGGCATCACGCAGCGCAGCCTTCTCAACAGTGAACATCAGGTTGACTTTGGACTCAATCTGAAGCGCCCGATGGACGATCTCGGCAAATGCCTTTTCCCCCAGAAGACGACCGAACTCCGATTTACCAAGCCTGGCATCCCAGAGTTCGTGTGTTTCCCATTTGTATCTCCGCTCGTTCTCGCGGTACTTTGGATCGCCGAAACCACCGGGAAAATGACGCAGAAATTTATCAACTGCTGCTTTGTGAGTGAGGTAGTACTGGCGAAGTTCACCGGTTCTTGTCAACGAGACTTCGAGATTCTCTAACCATGGATCCGCTGGTCCGTTTACCACTTCGAGCGCCGACTGCCTTGCCAATATTGTTTTTGGATTCTGCTCTTGGTCTTTGAAAAAAATAATCAGATTGCGTCCGGATTTGACGAGAACCTTGCCAAGACCCAATTCCAGATGGTGAACGATTTGCCCCTTTTCAAACTGTACATCGCCCTCTTTAGGCTCCGATGCATTTTCCAGTTCTTCACGTATCACACGCAAGATGTTTTCATGGGCTCCGGGACCCTTGAGCCGTTGACTCCAGTTCCCACCATTCCGAAATTCCCGACGGACCACTTTCGCGATGACGAGAGCACGCTTCTCGTCCATGGCCTTGCCAAAATCGAAGTATGATATGTCACGAATGAGACCAACCCACGCTTGATCATTCGGACCCGACGGGCGGTTTTCACCAGTAGACCTGGTGCAAAACAGTTGAATTGCCTTCATCTGCTTTTCATCGGTTGGCACAATTAAGACTCCCAGAAACCTGCAAAGGGTTGATACGAGGGCATTTTGCCGCCGGCTTCCTTGTTTGCGCGAGTGGCACCGACAACTTGTTGTCAGCGTTGCGAAGCAATAGAGTTGCATGGCAATGCGTCACTGTGCGACTCTCACCTCTTGTCGCATACTGCGACCGGGACAACAAGTTGTCCGGGCTACCCACCTCGCCCTCGACTCTTTTGATTAGCCCAGGCGTTCACGCCTGGGTGAACGGGCTACATCGCGCCCTGTCTCGATCCCAGGCCTGAAGGCCTGGGCTATTCAAACGATTTGCGGCTCAGTGCAACGCCAGAAGTGAGCCAATTCTACCGTTGAAAGTAGGCCACGACTTTCTCTAACATCCTCGGCCATGGCGAGGACAGGGCGACCGGTGAAGCTGACGGAGGAAGTGCGGCAAAAGTATTGCCTGCTGGTGACGGCGGGGTGCAGCGGGCGGAGCGCGGCGGGGTTTGTGGGAGTGACGCCGAGCGCGGTGAGGCATCTGGTGTTGAGGGATGCCAAGTTCGCTGAGCAAGTGCGGACGGCGGAGATGCATCGCGAGCTCAAGCATCTGCAGAACATTCGCAACTGCGGCGAGAAGAGTTGGCGAGCGAGTGCCTGGTATCTCGAACGGATCAATCCCGACGACTACCGCGCCCGCCAGCCCGACGTGTACACCGTCGCCCAAGTGAAAGAGACGCTGTACGGCATCGGCAGCGTCATCGCCAGCGAGATTCCCGAGAAGAAGATCCGCATCGGCGTGATGCAAAAGCTGAAGCGGCTGTTCTCGCGGCGGGGGCAGGAGTGATGGCTGTGAGCATCGGGTGCCAACGACGGATTGGAACCACAGATGCACACAGATAAACACGGATGCGGCAGGAGATGAGAGGAACGTGTTCTCGGCTGGTGCCAACCCTCCCCTTATCTGTGTTCATCCGTGTAATCTGTGGTTCTATCTCCTCCGCGAATGGTGTTGTCGTGAAGGCCGCTGTGCTTACCCTCGCCCCTTGCGGGAGAGGGTGGCGAGTTCGCCGCAGGCGAAATCGCCGGGTGAGGGGTCGGCGCGAGTACACGCTTCCCACACCCCTCACCCCGGCCTTCTCCCGCAAGGGGAGAGGGAGAATGTTCTTCCCTCGCTTGCGCGGCGGGCTGGTTGCACAGGGCGCTGGAAGAGCGGCGACTTATTGCACAAAACCCCCCTGTGTATGGCCGGGGAAAAAGTCGGGGGCACAAAACACTTCAACCCACGGCCGGCAGGCCGTGGGCTTGGGGCCGAGATCGTTGGTACAATGCGATCGTTCATCCCGCCGCCAATGAGCATCCGCCCATGAGCCTTCTGCCGATTGTTGTCGCGTCTGCCGTCATCCTCACGATCGCGTACTTCACGTACGGGCGGCTGTTGTCGCGGCTTCTAAAACTCGACCCCAACGCGATCACGCCTGCCGTCGAGCTGCGCGACGATATCGACTACGAGCCGATCGAGCCGAAGTTTCTGTTGTCGCAACACTTCTCGGCGATCGCGGCGGCGGGGCCGATCGTGGGGCCGATTCTGGCAGGGGTGATGTTCGGCTGGGTGCCGGCATTGATCTGGTTGATCGTGGGTTCGATCTTCATCGGCGGCGTGCACGACATGACGGCGCTGACGGCGTCGATTCGGCACAAGGCGAGGTCGATTGCCGAGGTGGTTCGCGATCACATGAGCCATCGGTCGTTTCTATTGTTCCTGTCATTCGTGTGGATCGCGCTCATCTACATCATCGTCGCGTTCACCGACATCACGGCCAGCTCGTTCGTCGGCGAGCAGACGCTCGAAGACGGCGTGACGAAAGTCACCGGCGGCGGCATCGCGACCAGCTCGCTGCTGTATCTGGTGTTGCCGATCGTCATGGGGACGCTGCTGCGATACACGCGGCTATCGCTGAATTGGGCGACCGTCATCTTCTTGCCGCTCGTGGGCGTCGCGATTTGGGTCGGCCAGAAGATTCCGTTCGACCTTGCCAGGTTCTTCGCGTCGTCGGAGCATCCGGACGTGATGGCCCACGTGACGTGGAACATTCTGCTGATGCTGTACTGCCTGGTGGCGGCGGTGTTGCCGATGTGGATGTTGTTGCAGCCGCGTGGTCACTTGGGCGGATTCTTTTTGTACATCGCACTTGGGGCCGGCGCGTTGGGGCTGATCTTGGGCGATGAGACGGCAGTGTATCCCGCGTTTACGGGATGGACGGGGCCGAAGGGGGAGACGCTGGTGCCCGTGCTGTTCATCACGATCGCCTGCGGAGCGTGCTCGGGTTTTCATTCGCTCATCGCCAGCGGCACGACGAGCAAACAGCTTCGCAAAGAGACCGACGCACGCGTGATCGGCTACGGCGCGATGCTGCTGGAGTCGATGGTGGCGATCGTTTCGCTGTGCTGCGTGATGATTTTGAAAGAAGGCGGCGAGGACGCGATGTCGCCGAGGCCCAACATGATTTACGCCCGCGGCATCGGGTCGTTTCTCGAGACGGTGAATATCGAGCCGAAGCTCGGCATTTCGTTCGCGCTGATGGCGTTCACGACGTTCGTGTACGACACGCTCGACGTGTGCACGCGGTTGGGGCGATACATTATTCAAGAACTCACGGGATTGCAGGGGCGCTTCGGCCGATGGCTGGGAACCGGGCTGACGGCGGGCGTTCCGCTGTTCTTCTTGATCGACACGACCGTGGGCGCCGACGGGAAGCGCATCCCGGTGTGGCAAACGTTTTGGTCGCTGTTCGGCGCGAGCAATCAACTCCTCGCGGCGCTCACGCTGTTGGGCGTGACGGTGTGGCTGTGGCGGACGCGACGGGCGAAGTGGGTGTGGTTCGTCACCGGCATTCCAACCGTGTTCATGTACACGATGAGCACCTGGGCGCTAGTGGCCATGACGTGGCCGAAGTTTTATGCCAACGGAAGCTGGGTCGCGCCGAAAGATCCCGTGCCGTGGATCGGCATGGTGTTGTTGGTGTTGGCGGCGCTGATGCTCATTGAGGCCGTACGCGTGCTGGTCGGCACGAGGACTGGCCCGACGCGGCCGCAAGCGATGCCGGCAGCGGCTAGCGCGTGACGAGTTATCGCGTGATGGCAGGCGTTTGCGGCTTGGCGACGCGCAGCGCGTTCGGCCGGCCAAGCATCAATAATTCGCCGCCCTTCAAAAAGCGGTCGCGGCGATCGAGAACGACGACGTCGTTCGGCAGCGCGGGAGCAGCTGCAAGATATTCGTCGGTTCGGACGACCATGCAAGCTTCGGGCGCGCTGGCGAAGAACTGCTTCACGTCGTCGGCATTGATGCAGTACTTCACCATGCGACCGGCGTAGTAGGCTTCGCTCGGGTCGAGGTGCCGGAACGTGGCGAGCGGCGCGATCGGGCTGGCGTTGGCGCTCCAGGCAGCGACGATCCGCGGAGCGCTGTTGTGGCGGTTGACCGCGGGACCGGCGACCGCGAAGAGGGCAAGCATGAGCACTGCAGCAGAGACGGTGAACGTTGCAAGCGCTGCGTCGCGACGATGGCGATCGTAAAGAACAGTCGCGACCGCGCCGCCAACGAGCGGCGCGAGGCCGACGACGCCGATCCAACTCTCGCCCGGAAGCGCGACCATCGCGGCGATCGCCAAGCCGATCGACATCACCAAGCCACCGGCGGCGGTCGAGAGGAACGCGGCGCGAAGCCACGTGAAGTTCGCTACCGACGGCTGACGCAACCACGCATCGAGAAACGCTCCGGTCGCTAGCGCCAACGCCGGATACGCCGGCAGCACGTAGTTCGGCAGCTTCGTGCGGGCGAACGAAAAGAAGACGATGTACATGCCCGCCCAGCACGCGACGAACAGGTCGGCGCGCCGCCAGGCATCGTTCTGTCGCACACGTCGCACGAGATGCACGATCGCTTGCGGCAGAAAGACCGACCACGGAAAGAACCCGAGCATTACGCCGAGCACGTGATAGTAGACAGGGCCCGAGTGCCCCATGTTCGGTTTCAGGAAACGCTCGGCGTTGTGTTCAAGAAAGAAGCTGCGCAACCACACGCCATCGGTTCGTGCGCCAACGGCGTAGAACCACGGTCCGGCAACGATCGCGATCATCGCCACGGCCATGAGCGGGCGATGTCGCAGACCGATCGACCACGCGCGTTTGACGAGTTCGGTCGGATGCAGCGATGTTCGATTCGCCAACAGATGAAACAGAATCATCACCGCGACCGGCAGCACGAACGCGACCGGCCCCTTGGCGAGTGTGCCGACGCCCATGCTGGCGTAGATCGCCATCCACGTCGGCCATCGTATCGCGGCACCTTCCAACCCACCGGCGCGCACGTACAGCCAAAAGGCCGCGACCGTGCAGAACAGCAACGGCGAATCGGGCGTGCAGGCGCGGGCGGAGATATCGAAGATGAAGTTCGTCGTCAGCGCAAGCGCCGCCCACAGCCCGGCACGCTGACTGTAAAGACGACAGCCGAGGTTGTACGTCAGTAATACTGTCGCGACGGCCAGCGCTGCGAAAGCGGCGCGAGCAGCGAACTCGGACGGGCCGAAGACTTCGAAACCGGCGATCATTAGCCAGTACACCATCGGCGGCTTGTCGGTCACGAGTTCGCCATTGAACAGTGGCACGACCCAATCGTGGCCGGCAATCATCTCGCGAACGATTTCGGCATAGATCGCCTCGTCGAGATCCCAGAACGTCGTCGCCCCGATGCCGGTGAATAACACGACCACGGCGGCCACGAGGATTCCGAGGCGGTGGCGTTGAAATACGGACATACGTGGCCTCGCGACGAGATCGCAACTTCGGAAGGGGGCGTAATGTACGCCGCGATTCGCGGTGCGGAAACGGCAGTTCGCCGTGCATTCGGTCTTGGGCCGATAGCGCTGGATCATTACACTTCCGCCGATCCGCCTTCTCACGTGCACGCACATGACGCTTCCCACCTGCATTCACACATCGCGACTTCGCGTTTGGCCGTTCGTGGTTGCGCTGGTGGTGGTGTGGCTGCTAGCGGTTGCCATCCTCGACACGCCGCTGGCGCGATGGTCCATCGACACCAGTTGGCTGCGTTTCCTGGTTGGCACGCTGACCGTGGCCGAGACGTTCGGACACGGCACCGGGGTGCTACTGATCGCGATCACGGTGTGGGTGCTCGACGACCGGCGGCGAACGCTTGTGCCTTGGATGCTTGCCGGGGCATGGAGCGGCGGCATCGCGGCGAACGTTGCGAAGTTCGTCGTCGCCCGCATGCGACCTAGAGCTTGGTTGGAGTTGACGGATAATCACAGCCAACGCGCGATCGACACGTTCGTGGGATGGCTCCCGCTGGGCTCCGGTGGTAGCGCCGAGCAGAGCTTTCCGTCGGCACACACGGCGACGGCTTTCGGCTTGGCCGTGATGCTCAGCCAGATGTATCCGCGAGGCCAGCGCTGGTTCTATGTGCTGGCAACACTCGTCGCGGTGCAGCGCGTAACCTCGCATGCTCACTTTCCTTCCGACGTGTTGGCCGGCGGAGTGGTGGGGTGGCTGGTGGCGCATCTCGTGGCGCAACGGATGCCCGTGCTCGACAATGAAGCACGACAGTTCGCCAATAGCTGAAGCCTCGACGCCCGCGCTGGTATCATGGCGGCATGTCTGTCTGCCACTATGAATACGACGTGATCGTGATCGGCGCCGGGCACGCTGGCACCGAGGCCGCCGCGGCCGCAGCCCGGCTAGGGGCCTCCGTCGCGCTGCTGACGACCAACCTCGACACCGTCGGCCAAATGAGCTGCAACCCAGCCATCGGCGGCGTCGCCAAGGGGCAGATCGTTCGCGAAATCGACGCCCTCGGCGGCCTGATGGGCCAAGCGATCGATGCGACAGGCATTCAGTTTCGCATGCTGAATCGCCGCAAAGGCCCGGCCATGCACAGCCCGCGAGCCCAGGCCGACAAGAAGGCCTATCAGTTCGAGATCAAGCGACTCATCGAAGAACAGCCCAACCTCGCCTTGCGGCAAGAAGCGGTCGAGGATCTGCTCACTGAGACAATCGACGGCCGCACGCGCGTCGTTGGTGTTAGCGTTCGCGGCGGAGCAACGTATCGTGCCGGTGCCGTGGTCGTTACGACGGGCACCTTTCTGCAAGCGCTGATGCACACGGGTGAAAGCAGCACGCCCGGCGGCCGAGCGGGGGAGGGGACGAGCCGCGGCATCAGTGGCGCGCTCGATCGTCTGGGATTTCGGCTGCAAAGGTTCAAAACCGGCACGCCTCCGCGACTGCACGGCAAGACGATCGATTTCTCGCGCACCGAGTTGCAGCCGGGCGACGACGAACCTCAGCCGTTCTCGTTTATGACCGATCGTATCGTGCAATCGCAGGTGCCATGTTGGATCACGCACACGAATGACGCGGTACATGAGTTAATTCGCGCCAATCTGCATCGGGCGCCGATGTATTCGGGGCAGATTCAATCGCGCGGGCCGCGATATTGCCCGAGCATTGAGGACAAGGTCGTTCGGTTCGCCGACAAACAGCAGCATCAGCTGTTCCTTGAACCCGAGGGACGCGCAACGCACGAAGTGTACGTCAACGGCGTTTCGACCAGCCTGCCGCGCGATGTGCAGGACGCGATGTTTCGACTGATTCCGGGGCTCGAACGTGCGCAGATCATGCGCTATGGGTATGCGGTCGAATACGACTTCGTGCCTCCCGATCAACTGCGACCGTGGCTCGAAACGAAGAGCGTCGATCGTTTGTTCCTGGCAGGCCAGATCAACGGCACCACCGGTTACGAAGAGGCTGGTGCCCAGGGGCTTATCGCCGGCGTGAACGCCGCGCTCGTGCTCCGCGGCGAAGATCCGGTGGTGCTATCGCGAGACGAGGCGTACATCGGCGTGCTCATCGACGACCTCGTCACGCGCAGTGTCGACGAGCCGTACCGCATGTTCACCAGTCGCGCGGAGTACCGTCTGTTACTGCGTCACGACAACGCCGATCGACGTCTGACACCGCTGGCGCAGCGAGTCGGACTTGTCAGCGGCGAACGATGGGAGCGGTTTCAGCGCAAGCAGTCCGAGATCGTGCGAGTCGCTGAGTTGCTGGCGACAACCCGCGTCGAGCAAACGACGCTCGACAAGTCTTTGCGCCGCACCGAGGCAACCTGGAATGATGTGGTCGCCCGGATGCCGGCGCTTGCCGATGTGAGCACCGAAGTAGCCGAGCAGGTCACCTGCGACGCAAAGTACGCCGGCTACGTTGCCCGCCAAGAGGTCGACGTCGCCCGCCAGCGTCGGCTGTCGGACAAGCGAATCCCGGCCGGCTTCGACTTCGGCCGACTTACACAGCTACGAGTGGAGGCGCGTGAGAAATTATCGCGAATCCAACCGATGACGGTTGCTCAGGCGAGTCGCATTAGTGGCATTACGCCCGCTGATCTAGCGCTGGTCATCGTCCATCTCGAAGGCCGCGGACGCTCATAAGACAAGCGGTTTAGGTCGATGTAAGACGTCAAATGCGCGCTAACATGCTAGCATGCAAAAGTTTTTCAACTGACGGCATCAATATTCGTAAAGTCTTGTGTGAGAAATATTTAGCGTGGCCAGATCAATATTGACTCACTGTGGAGGGCCGATATAATTCGTCCCTGGAAAGATCGGCAATCTCGGGAACGCCGGAGAGAGTTGTCGATTGCAGAGCTCCAAGGGGGTGAACGGTTTAAGGATGACGGGTGTTACGGCGAAGCTGTAACAAGCGTTCCACGGAGGATTAGGAGCTCCAGGCGCTGCGTAAGTGCTGCGGCGGTACTGGAGTCCCGCTTTGACTAGCTGAGAGGCTAGGGAGAGGGGTCGGTTGAAGTGATGAAAACCGTTTTCACGACGGGCGAGGCGGCGAAGATTTGCAAGGTCAGTCAACAAACCATTATTCGTTGTTTCGATTCTGGGCAGCTGAAGGGGTTTCGAGTTCCGGGCAGCCGATTCCGCCGAATACCGCGAGATCAGCTTTACAACTTCATGCGCGACAACGGCATTCCGACCGATGCGCTTGAAAGCGGCAAGCGCAAGATTCTGCTCGTTGATGACGATCAAGAACTGGTTGAACTTATCAACGATGTGTTGGTAAAGGACGGTCGTTTCGAAGTCCGAATCGCCAACAACGGCTTCGACGCCGGCATGATGGTGAAGGAATATCATCCTGAACTCATCGTGCTCGACATCATGTTGCCAGATATCAACGGCAAAGAAGTCTGTCAGCGCGTCCGAGGTGACAGCACCATGGACGACGTGAAGATCATTTGCATCTCCGGCATGGTCGAAGAAGACAAGATCGCCGACCTGAAGGCGTCGGGCGCCAACGAATTCATGCAAAAGCCTTTCGAGGTCGAGCACTTGATCGACCGCATGTGCCATTTGCTTGAAATGGAAACGGCACACGCGCGTTAGTTGAAGCAGGAGTGATGAATGCTTAATGCTTAGGTGATTATTGCATCGAAGCATCGAGCATTCATCATTCCGACTCCATGTCCGACGAGTCTGCGAAACACGATCCGCAGTGGCTTGAGCGTGAAAAGCTCGAGGCGCTAGCGGAGTTCGCTGCCGGTGCCGGCCACGAGATGAACAACCCACTGGCCGTCATTGCGGGACGCGCCCAGTTGCTACTCGACGGCGAGACCAATCCCGAACGACGTCGCGATCTGGCCGTCATTCATACCCAGGCGATGCGGGTCGTCGAGATGATCTCCGACCTGATGCTGTTTGCGCGACCACCGCTGCCGCAACGCACGTCGTGCGATCTCGCGGCGATTGTCGAGCGTGTCGCCCAGGAAATCGGCAAACTGGCAGAAGAACGGCAATGTGCAATTGCCGCCTCGTTGGAAGCGAAACCGATCTTTGCCTCCGTGGACGAACTACAATTCACGGTGGCGATCCGCGCACTATGCGTGAATGCGCTTGAGGCCATAAAGCCCGGCGGGCGAGTCGAACTCGCCGTGCGTCGTGAGGAAAACGGCGTCGTGATCTCGGTGACGGACAACGGGCCAGGCATCACGCCCGACGTGCGGCGACATCTGTTCGATCCGTTCTTTTCCGGTCGCAGTGCCGGGCGAGGCCTCGGCATAGGCCTGGCCAAGTGCTGGCGCATCGTCACCCATCACGGTGGACGAATCGACGTCAACGACGCGCCCGGCGGAGGCGCGAGGTTCACGATCGTCCTTGATGACGCCTAGCAGCGGCCTTTACTTGATGCGCTGCAGCTTCGCGTAGACATACGGTTCGCCGGCGATGTCGACGAAGTCCTTGGGGCGTTTCGAGCCGTCCTCCGGCCCAACGCACAGTTCGAGCTCGTCGCCGTTGAGCTTGTAGATGCCCTTGCGGACTTTGTTGTCCGGTGAACGCAAGTCGATTTGCTTCGGCTCCGACGTTCCGTCGAGCGTGAACGGCAGCTCCATCGCTTGCGACGAGTCGAGAAGCTCGAACTTCAAGTTGCCATTCTCGATTTGAATCTGCGCGTCGCGTATGCCCGTCATGCGAAGCGCCTCGATCGGAATCTCTTGTCCGCTGAGGTTGACGATCGTCAATTCCCAACTGCCCTTGAGTTGTTCCTCGTCGGTAGCACGGGCCTGATCTGCCGCGAAGAACACGCTGAACGTCATCACCGCCAGAGTTGCCAAGCACCTCGCCATGAAGCACCTCCGTAATTTCGATGGATGTTAAGACGACTCGCCGCTCACTTGTTCATAGCCCTCGGCTGCCCAGAGCTTCGCCATCTTAGCTTCGAGTGCCGCGATCGTCTCGCTTTGTTGCGAAGTTTTTGGCTGCCGGCCTCGCCCGGCGTTCCAACCTCGCGCAGCCAAACCGGCGCGAAAACCGTCGGGGAAATCGACCCCTTCGAGCATCGGATCGATAAGGCGTTGGAGCTTGTATTGCAGCTTCATCGCCTCGTCGTATTGGCGATCGGCACATAGATCGAACATCTTGCGCGTGAGTTCTGGCAAGATGCCGCTCGTGGCATGCGTGCCGCCATCGCATCCGGCGAGCAGCATCGGCACCAGGAGAGGCTCCCAACCGGTGAGGAAACTGAAGTCAGGGCGGTTGGGCTTCACGGCGGCGATCATCCGCATCATGTGCGACAAGTCGCCGGAGGAGTCTTTGATGGCAACAACCCGCTCGAACTCGTCGCTCAGCCGTCGCACGGTCGTCAGGTCGATCGGCGACGCGAACATGGGAATGTTGTAGAGCGTGATGTCGATGGGCGTGGCCTTCGCGATATCACGGAAGTATGCGTACACCGACTCGGGACCGAGCTTGAAGTAGAAAGGGGCGACAATCGCCACAGCACGCACGCCGAGCGAGTGATAGTACTCGCAAGCAGCGATCGTTTCGCGAACGTTGGCCTCGGCAGCCCCGGCAAGGATCGGCACACGCCCAGCCACTTCGTCGGCGATGATCGCGATGATTCGCCGACGCTCTTCGGGCGTGTAACGGGTGAACTCTCCCGTCGAGCCGTTAGGGTACAGGCCGTGCACGCCACGTTCGATCAGCCAGTTGACGTACCGTCGAAGGCGCGGCTCGTTGATTTCGCCGCTGGCGTCGAGCGGCACCAGATTGGGCGTAAAAATGCCTGCGATGCGCGATCGTGTCATGGAGTGAATGCACCGTAACCCCAATGACGATCGGTCACTGGCGTTTCCTCAAGGGGTGGAGTGATCTTGTGAATAGGATAGCGATGGCATAAGCTCTCAATCAACCGCCTGCTTCGCCGAGGGACGGTTGTCAGCACATCACGGACGACGGCTGATAGTACCGACAGCGAGATTTACATCATGGATAGGCGTCAAGCGGTTCGGATTGTCGATTCTCAGGCGATTCACGAGATTCCCGGCCTCGGCACTCTTCAGCGCGAGACTACGTTTTCCCCTGCGTTCGCCCGCCGTGCGGCGTCGAACGCGGCCCAATGGCTGCTCGATCAGCAACATGCCGACGGCTTTTGGGTCGGTGAACTCGAAGGGGACACGATCCTCGAAAGTGAGTACATCCTGCTGCTGGCGTTCCTTGGCCGGCACAACAGTTCGATCGCCCATAAGGCCGCCGCTTACCTGCTCAAGAAGCAGCTGCCGACCGGCGGCTGGGCAATGTACACCGGTGGCAAGCTCGAAATCAGCGGCAGCGTGAAGGCTTACTTCGCGTTGAAGCTGACGGGGCACGAGCCATCGTCGGAACCCATGGAGCGCGCTCGCGCCGCGATTCTCGCGCATGGCGGGGCGGACGCGGTCAACAGTTTCACGCGATTCTATCTTGCGCTGCTCGGACAGATTCCGTACTCGTGCTGTCCTGCGGTGCCGCCCGAGTTGGTGTATTTGCCCAAATGGTTTCCCGTCAACTTGTACGCGATGAGTTCGTGGAGTCGTACGATCGTCGTGCCGCTTTCGATCATGGCGGCCGTTCAACCGGTCGTCGAGTTCGGACCTCGCTTCGGCATTCGCGAGTTGTTTCTCAAGGCCCCGGAACACTGGCCAGCGCTGCGTTGCCCAGGGCTGCGCGGAGGCACGGGCCTGTTCAGCTGGGATCGATTCTTCCGCACCGTCAATTCGACGATCAAATTCTGCGAGCGACGCCGGTTGCTTCCCTGGCGAGCCAACGCGATCGAGGCCGCGAAGCAGTGGATGTTCGCCCGCTTCGAAGGTAGCGACGGCCTCGGCGCTATTTTCCCGCCGATGATCTTCAGCGTCATCGCACTCCGATCTCTCGGCTACAACGACGACTCGCCCGAGTTGCAGTTTTGCTACAAGCAACTCGAAGGGCTGCACATCGAAGAGAACGACACGCTTCGCCTGCAACCTTGCCTGTCGCCCGTGTGGGATACCGGCATCACCGTGCGTGCACTTTCCGACGCCGGCGTGAGCCCGTCGCATCCGTCCATTCAACGCTCGATCGAGTGGCTGCTGTCGAAGCAGATTCGTTGTCGCGGCGATTGGTCGCATACGGTTAACGCAGAGCCTGGCGGTTGGTGCTTCGAGCACGCCAACGACTTCTATCCCGACGTGGACGACACCGCGATGGTCATCATGTCCCTGGTGACGCAGTACGCTCACGAGGATGTCGATGCCGGCGCGAGGATTCGGCTGCTCGACGAACGACTGGAAGAATCGTTCGACGATGCCGGAACTACGGTGGCTCGCACAGTGAACTGGCCACTGCTCGAAAAACTTCCCGAGGCGATCGCACGAGCCGAGCGCTGGATGCTCGCTATGCAGAACCGCGACGGTGGCTGGGGCGCGTTCGATCGCGACAACGACAGTCAGTTCCTCTGCTACGTCCCGTTCGCTGATCACAACGCGATGACCGACCCGAGCACGCCCGACCTGACGGGCCGCGTGCTTGAATCGCTCGGCAAGCTCGGCCACCGCGTCGGCTCCGAGAGCGTTGACCGCGCAGTCGCTTACGTTCGCGACAGCCAGGAGGCCGACGGCAGTTGGTTCGGCCGCTGGGGCGTCAATTACATCTACGGCACTTGGCAAGTGCTCACCGGCCTGGCCGAAGTCGGCGTGCCGGTGAACGATCCGAGCGTCATCGCCGGTGTCAACTGGCTGTTGGCTTACCAGCAACCCAGCGGCGCGTGGGGCGAATCGTGCGACAGCTACGACGATCCGACGTTACGAGGGCAGGGGCCAGCAACCGCATCGCAGACTGCGTGGGCGTTGTTGGGGCTTATCTCCGCAGGTCGCGGAGACCATCCCGCCGTCGCGCGTGGCATGCGTTGGCTCATCGACACGCAACTCGAGGACGGTACCTGGGACGAGCCGGAATTCACCGGCACCGGGTTCCCGCGCGTGTTCTACCTGCGCTATCACTTGTATCGCATATACTTTCCGCTGATGGCGCTGGCGCGGTGGCGGCAAACGAAGGCGATGGCCGATGTGCAAGGAGCGTTGTGATGGGCGTGCCGGTTTCGCAAATGTGGACCGTCGCGACGTACGTGCTCGGCAAGCGCCTGCGCGGACAAAAGCGGTATCCGCTCGTGATGATGCTCGAGCCGTTGTTCCGCTGCAATTTGGCATGCGCTGGATGTGGCAAGATTCAGTTCCCGGTTGACGTGCTGCGCCGTCACCTCACGCCCGAACAATGCTTTCGCGCGGTCGACGAGTGTGGTGCGCCGATGGTTTCGATTCCTGGCGGCGAACCGCTGCTACATCCGCAAATCGTCGAAATCGTCGAAGGGCTCGTTGCGCAAGAAATACATTTACCTCTGCACCAACGCGCTCAAGCTTGAAGAGTTCCTACCGCGATTCACGCCATCGAAGTACCTGACGTTCTCCGTGCATATGGACGGACTGCGCGAAGAGCACGACGCGGCTGTCTGCCGCGAAGGCGGCTACGACATCGCCGTGCGTGCCATGCGGGCAGCGATCACGCGCGGCTTTCGTGTCACGACGAACACGACGCTTTACGACAACGCCAACCCGGCGCGGTTCCGCGAGTTCTTCGACCAGATGATGTTGCTGGGCGTCGAAGGGATGATGCTTTCGCCGGGCTACAGCTACGAAAAGGCGCCCGACCAGCAGAACTTCCTGAAGCGCGAGAAGACGCGCCGCTTGTTCTTCCGCCTGTTGTCGAACCCGAAACCGCAGTGGAAATTCAATCTGTCGCCGTTGTTTCTCGAGTTCCTTCGCGGCAAGCGCGAGCTCGAATGCACGCCTTGGGGCACGCCGACGTACAACCTCTTTGGTTGGCAGAAGCCGTGTTACTTGCTTGGCGAAGGTTACACCGAGACGTTCCAAGAGCTGCTCGACGCGACCGATTGGAGTTCTTACGGTCGCGCCAGCGGCAACCCGAAGTGCAGCGATTGCATGGTCCATTGCGGCTACGAGCCGACGGCTGTCAGTCAGACGTTCAACTCGTTGAGCGGTTTCGCACGCACGGCGTGGCTGACCGTCTTCGGGCCGAAGCGTGAATCTCCGGCAACGTTAGCGGCCGTCGATGCCGAACTCGAAGCCGAGCGCGTCCCGCCTCCGCACCTTGTCGAGCTGCAGGTGTTGAGCAACGCAAATTAGCGGCTGCCTTCGGGTAACGCTTCCGCGGCCTCGCCATCTATAATCGATCGCATGCTCTGGCGGTCGCTTCTTCAAAATTGGCTTCAACAACAAGCGCGCTCGAAGATCTACGAGCAGCTTGCCGCAGGCGCTTCTAAGCAATCTCCGGACGACGCGACGACGGGCGAACCTATCCCGTGCGATGTCGGTCTCGTCTTTGCCTTGGGCATCGAAGCAGGCGGACTCGAAGACTTGATGTCGGGCGTGCTAACGACACGAGCCGCCGGCTCGGTGGTGCGGCAAGGCGAATTGGGCACACGCGGGCTGACGATCGTCGAGGCCGGTGTCGGTTGCGAAGCCGCCCGGCACGGCACCGAGCTTCTTCTGTCGGGCCATCGACCACGTTGGATTATCTCCGCAGGATTCGCCGGTGGGCTCGATGCTCGACTCAAGCGAAGCGACATCGTGATGGCCGACAGCCTCGTCGGACCCGACGGCAATCGATTGTCGCTCGATCTGAAAGTCGATGCCGCATCGCTGTCGGCAACACCGGGCGTACACATGGGGCGAATCGTCACCGTTTCCGATGTGGTCGGCACGCCGGAGGAGAAGCGCGCTCTGGGAACAACGCACGACGCACTCGCCGTCGACATGGAGTCGTGGGGGGCGGCCGACGCTTGCCGCCAGGCGCAGGTGCGATGCCTGTGCGTGCGCGTGATCAGCGACACGATCGACGAAGAGATGCCGAAAGACATCGGCAACCTCGCGAAGCAAAAGTCGCTGGCCGGGCAGCTTGGAGCCGCGACGAGTGCACTGTGGCGGCGACCATCGAGCTTTAAGGACATGTGGCGGCTGAAAGAAACGGCCCTCGTATGCAGCGATCGCCTCGCGAAGTTCCTGGCAGCCGTGATCCCACGGCTCGATTAGGAGGTCTGAATTTCCGAAGCTAAAGCCGCTGCCATCTAAGCACCGATGTCACGAACGAGAGGCACGAGGCCCATCGATCTCTTTCGCAGGTGCACGGAATGCACAACGCGCAAAGTTTACCCAGCCGCTATGCGCGGCACCTCGCCGCGGTTGCGTTGCTCGCCGTCGTGGCAAGCGTCGCCGGCTGCACACCATTCTCGAACTTCCGTCAACAGTGCGCGTGTGCGGCACGTCGGCCCGCCGTCGATCCGGCGGGTTGTTGGGCGGGCTCGTGGGAGGCTTGCACGTCGAGCCACAAGGGCTGTCTCGATGCGATCATCACCAACTGCGACAACACGCAGTTCCACGTTCGCTTTCACGCGACGTTCTTCAAAGTCTTCTCGTATGAATATGAGATTACTCTCACGGCCTACGAGCAGGATGGCGTCTGGCACTTCCACGGCCAGAAAGATCTCGGCAAGTTGGCGGGCGGCATGTATTACTACAATGGCACGATGACGGCCACCGACTTCCGTGCGACATACCGCACGTGCAAGGACAACGGCGTCTTCGTCATGCGTCGCCAGACGTGCAACTGCTGCTGCCGATAATCGCTTCGGCCGCCAGGTTGCCACTTCGCACCGCGCTTTCCATTGTGCTCGGCCAACCGGTCGACGTCCAATCGCCAGCGATGGCCAGGTTTTCGATCGCCGTGCGTTGTGCGGGCCGTAACTGATCGACACCCGGCGACGGTGAGAAGACCGAGAATGGATCAGTCACCACTCGTGCATTGACGAGCTTCGCATCTCGCGCCGCAGGCCAGACGCGTTTCAATTCTTCCTGAATCGTGTTCACGATCTCATCACGTCGCCGCGAGGCGAAGTCGTAACTGGCGCTGACGACGATCTGGTAGTAGAAGGTTCCCGTGTTATCGGCGTCGCGTCCTCGATTGAACAACCACTGGCTTTCGAGCCCGACGAGGATGGCGTGCGGCAGGTCTGTAATCGGCCGATCGAACCACAGATGTACCCCCGTAATCGGCGCGGCGCCGATGGAGGCGACGGCGACCAAAGGCTTCAGTGGACCGTCGAGCTGCGACGCATCAAACAAATCAGCCACGTATCGCCACGGAACGGCGACGGCGGCCGCATCGGCCTCGACTCGCGAGCCGTCGTCCATCAAGAGCGAAGAAAACCGTCCATTCACGATCTCGACTTTCTTCAAAGCCCGACCGCAGTTAACTTTCGCGCCGCGCTGGGTCAGCCAATCGACGACGCGCGTTCCGAATAATTCGGTGAGCGGTTCGGTCGGCACGAGCACTTCGTAGCCGTCGCGCGATGAAAGGAACGCATCGACGAAAACTTTCCGCGCGTAGCGTACCGAAGCACGTTCCAAAGAGTCGCCAAGGGCGCTGTTGAGTACGACCGTCCAGAACTGATCGATCACGTGCTGCGACTGCCCATGCCGTCGCAGCCATGGCCCGATCGCTTCCTCGACATCGCCTGACTTCGCGAGTTGTCGCATTGCGGGAACGATTCGCAGGCGTTCGGACCACGAGAGGTAACTCAATCGCAACAGCGATGGCGCGAGATGCAGCGGCGCCGGAAGAATCGGTGCAGCGCCTAACTCGTAGTGTCGGCCATCGGCCGTGAACAGATGCAGAACGCGATCGCGACGGAATCCGTCAGCGATGCCCGTGCGCTGGCAGAACTCGGCAAGGTCGGTGCAGCAGCCGAGGCTCACATGCTGACAATAGTCAACGAGTTCGCCAGTGGCCGGATCACGAAAGCTCGCCGCACGCCCGCCGATTTGCCGACGCGATTCGAACAACTCGACCTGACATCCGCGTTCAACGAGACGGACCGCGGCCGCAAGTCCCGCGAGGCCACCGCCGACGATCGCCACGCGCTTTGCCGGCTTCGCTTCGCCGGCCGACGACATCAGCGCACCGCTCCGAGAGGATGCGGCAACAGCCATCGCGCGGCAATGCGCAGTTTTCGCCACGGACTCAGGCCAACGCGCCGACTGAACACATCTCCATGACGGCGTTGGATCTCGTCGAGCAGGCCATGATAGATCGCCGTCATCGCGCCGAAGACCGATTTGCCGTCACGATAAAGATATCGCGACAGCTCCGCGCCGCGTCGGTAAAACTCCTCGGCACGGGCGATCTCAAAACGCATGAGTGCGTCGAACCGCACATCGCGAACGCCTTTGCGCAGGTCGTCGATGGTGTAGTCGAACCGCTTGAGATCTTCTTGCGGAAGATACACACGGCCCACTTTCGCGTCTTCTTGCAAATCGCGAAGGATGTTCGTTAGCTGCAGCGCGATGCCGGAGTTGCGTGCCGGTTCGAGGGCGGCCTCGCCTCCCTGAAAACCCCAAATGTGAATGCAAGCCAAGCCGACGGCCGAAGCGACGTGATGACAATAGTTGGCCAACTCGTCGAACGTGTTGTACGTTTGCCGATCGAGGTCCATCAAGCAGCCGTCGATGACGGCATGCAAATATTTCGCCGGCACGCGATAGCGTTCAAGCGTGTCGGCCAAGGCCGGCATCATCGGCGAGTCGAAGCGGCCTTCGATCGCTTCGTTGAGCGATCGTCGCCACGCTTCAAGCGAGACGCGACGTTCGTTCTCATCGGCGGCCGAATCGCCAAGATCGTCCGTATGCCGCAGAAATGCGTAGAGCGCGCACATCGCGCGCCGCTTGGCTCGCGGCAATAGCAGGAACGAATAGTAAAAGTTCCGCGCTTTGCGCCGCGTGATCTGTTGGCAGAGTTGATAGCTGTCGTCGAGACTCGATATCACCACAACCGCTCCGTCGGCCGGGCTCGCGTTCTTACGATGCGATGTTGCGTGCGTTTGTGCGAGCGCCCCAAGGCGTGCCGCGCCACAGCCACCCGCACAGCAGTCCAAACTGCTGGCCACGCGAGACGGTGGGGCGATACGTCCACACATCGTAATCGAGTCGTCGCACCTCGGCCATGATCTTCAGCCCCCCCTGGATGAAAAGCCAAACGTCGGCCCCCAGATCGCGTGGCATCATTTCGACCAGCGGCAGTCCCGATTCCAGCCAATGCTCGGCTCGTTGCACCTCGAACGCCATTGCGTGTCGAAACGCCTCGTTGCACGTCCGCGACGTCAACATCTTGTCGTCGTAGCCGAACAATTCGCGTGTGGAGCGCGGCATGTACACCCGTCCGCGGTCGTAATCGGGCGCCACATCCTGCCAGAAGTTCGCAAGCTGCAAGCCCGTGCAAACACGGTCGGAAAGCTCGCCACGCGTTTCGTCATGCACGCGGCCGAGATACAAGATCAGCCTGCCGACGGGATTGGCCGAGTAGCGACAGTATTCAAGCAGTTGCTCGAACGTCTCGTACTCACACACATGCTGGTCCTGCCGAAAGGCGACGAGCAAATCGCGAAACGGCTCGATGGGTATCGAGAACTCGCGGATCGTTTCTTCCAGCGCGACAAACACGGGATGGCGAGGCCGGCACGCGTAGCAGTCGGTAAGTTCACGTTCCCACCAGTCGAGCAGTTCGAGGCTTCGCTGTGGATCGTGCGTCTCGTCGGCCAAATCGTCGGCCCAACGGCAATAGGCGTAAACGTGATAGAAGTGCTGGCGCAGGCGTCGCGGCAGCAGCCAACTCGCGACGGTGAAGTTCTCGTAGTGCGTTCGCGCGAGTTGCCGGCAATAGGCACGGCTTTCTTCGAGACTTAATGGACTTGCCGATTTCGCGTCAGGACCGTACTTCTGCAACGCTTCGTCGAAACTGATGCTGGACATCGTTAAGGCGAAGCACCATTCAATGCATGTGGGAAAAGAGGTATCATAGAAGAGAACATGAGCGAGACCAAACGCATGCGAATCCTGTTGGCCAGCCCTCGCGGCTTCTGCGCGGGGGTGAACATGGCGATCGAAAGCCTCGAAATGGCGTTGCGGCTGCACGGTACGCCGTTGTACGTCTACCACGAGATCGTTCACAACAAGTACGTCGTCGATTACTTCCGAGCTCGTGGCGTCGTATTCGTCGACTCGATGGAAGAGGTGCCCGAAGGATCGCAGTTGCTGTACTCCGCGCATGGCGTCTCGCCTGAGATTCGGAACATTTCAGCCGAGCGAAACCTGCGAACGATCGACGCGACGTGTCCGCTCGTCACCAAGGTGCATCTCGAAGCGGTCCGCTACGCGCAGCAAGGCTACACCATCATTCTCATCGGCCACGAGGGTCACGACGAGGTGATCGGGACGATGGGCGAAGCGCCGCATGCGATGGTGCTCGTCGAAACGCCTGAGGACGTTGATCGCTTGGATTTGCCGAACGACACGAAGCTCGCGTACCTGACGCAGACGACGCTCTCCGTCGATGACGCCAATCGCATCATTCGTCGATTGCGCGAAAGATTCCCGAACATCGCCAATCCGCCGAAAGAAGACATTTGCTACGCGACGCAGAACCGGCAAGAGGCAGTGCAGATTCTCTCACAGGAGGCCGACCTGGTTTTGGTTCTCGGCAGTCGCAACAGTTCGAACAGTCAGCGACTCGCGGAGATCTCAAGCGACAACAAGGTGCCGGCCTATTTGATCGACGGCTCGGCTGACATTGACTTGACGTGGTTCCGCGGCGATGAGACGGTGCTAGTCACCGCCGGGGCGAGTGCTCCAGAACTTGTCGTCGAAGACGTTCTCGAATTCTTACGCAAGCGATTCAACGCGACGGTCGAGCCGCGGATCGTGCGTGAAGAGGAAGTACACTTCGCGCTGCCGAAAGAGTTGCGTGGATTGCCGCTCGAAAGGTCGGCGGACAGCCTGGTCGCGTGCAACGCACGACCGGACATTGATATTCCGTTGCAGTGACGCACGGCTGCGCTGAGAAACGACTGCGCTGACGAACGCACAGTGCGCCACAAACCCAGGGCCGTCGGGCGCTGGGCTTGTGGCGCGTCACGCAATTAGCCCTGAATGTAGCTCTTCAGGTAGTGATTCTCGACGACTGTCTGGTGATGCTGCGCCTTGACGAGGTCGCCGATCGAGATGATGCCGACGAGTTGTTCACCGTCGAGCACCGGAAGATGACGGATGCGATGGTCTGTCATCACGCCCATGATGTATTCAATCGAATTGTCGGGGCTGCCCGTGACAAGGTCGGTCGACATGTAGTCGCGAATCGGAATGTCGGAGATCGATCCGCGACGCTCGGCACATGCTCGAAGAATGTCGCGCTCCGTAATGACACCGACAATGTCACCGCCGCAATCAGCGTCATTGCACACCAGCAGGCCGCCGCATCGATGCTGCATCATCGATCGCACGACGTCACCGAGCGTCGCGCTCGGCCCAATGGAGTAAACCTCCGATCCCTTCACGCGCAGAATGTCTTGCAAATTCATACGATTGTTTCCCCTTGAATCGTAAGCGCCCGATGGATTGCGAATGCACACACCACGGTCGAACGACCGCAACTGAAGCATAGGGGCTCGACTACTCGCGCGTCAAAAGATTTTTAAGGACCACAATCACTGTGTGATTGTTTTCACGTGATAGATTTCACAAACCTGAGAGCTATCGCTTCGGCAACTCGCCTGCTTCGAGTTTGCGAAAGGAAAGATCGGTTGTCGGGTCGTGCCCTTGCAGCATGAGCGTGCCCGCTTCGACACGCAGACCGTTTCGCGGATTAGGGTGAGCCTCGCGCGTGTCGGTCCAATCGCTGACTTGGACGCCGCGGACCCAGCAAGCCATGTGATTGCCACTAGCGATCAGCGTCATCGGCACCCATTGGAAATCATCGCCCAATACCTTGCGGGCGTTCTGACGTCGGTAGAAGCCGCCGGTACCGCAGTCGATTGGCTGCGCGCGGTCGCCATCCTTGTAGCCGTTTTGAATCTGGCACTCATAGCCGTTCATCATCTCGCCGGGGATGCAACGAAAGAACACGCCCGAGTTCAGATGCTGACCGTTCGAATACACCTCAAATTGAAGCGCGAAGTCACCGAACTCTTCGACGCTTTCCAACTGGCCACGACCGTCTTTCACGTTCAGCCAACCTTCAGGTGTCACCGAGAAAACGCTCTTCATTTCGGGATAAGTTTTCCAACCTTCGAGATCGCGGCCGTTGAAGAGCGAGTGCAGCCCGGCGGGCTTGAGTTTGACGTTGCGAAATTCGATCTTCCCGGATCGGAACTGCAACCCGATGCGGCCGCGGCCGAGCGGCTTAGGATCGGTATAGTCGAGCACTTCGCGCCCATCGAGTTTGACGGTGAACTGACCACCGCGCGCGGCGACCTCGTAAGTCTGCCAACCTTCGTTTTGTTTCGAAGCATTCGCGCGGTGCGCTCGACGAAGCTGCCTGTCGGAAATGGGCTGATTGTCTCGTCAGCGATGTTCAATTCGTAGCAGTCGTGCGCCGCACTCACCGGACGAGTCTTTGTCCTGAGAAAGATGCCGCTGTTGGTTTCGATCGGGGCTCGAAAGTCGACCTTGAGATCGAAGTCCCCGAACTCGCTCGTCGTGTTGAGAAACCCGGGCTGGCCCATGCTGGCCATCAACACGCCATCCTCGACGGTCCAATCCGCATCGCTCGTCGGTTCCCAGCCATACATCGACTCACCGTCGAACAGCAGAATCCAACCGTCGGCGATCTCTTGATCGCTGAGTTTGTTGTGCTCGGCCGCGACCGTTATCGACGCGATGGTGAGGAGTAGTGATGCCGTACTTATCATCTGTGCAAGCGACATGGTGATACCATCTCTGATGACGTTGAACGAATACGTCGAACGTAAATGCACCGGTAAGCTTCGATACAGCTTGACCTGCCACGCGAGAGGTCGCAAGCGCTCAATCCTTGGTACGGATTTCCAGACGCACCTCGCTCCACGGCGGTTTGTCAATTTTCCCATATCCCTCGACCTCAATGTCCAGTTCGTTGCGGTCGATCAGCAGGTTCGTGATTTCGACCGAGGCGTCCGATGGATTGGCTTCAAGGGTCAACGGACGCTGATTCAGCCGCACCACTCGCAGCCCGTGGGGCCGGTCGATGACGAGCCAAACCGACTCATGCGACTCGAGACCGGTCGGCCGGTTGAAGTTTCGCCGCAGGCGAACATCGCGGCCGTTTGCGAGTTCGAGAACGCGTTGCCAGACGCCGGGGAGTGCGGCCCGTTCTTCCGCCCACGGGCCCGCACCATATGCGTATCGCCACGCGCTACGCAGACGGATCGAATGTGGATAGAGCATGACCGTGTTGCTACGGCCGCGATTGGTCGAGTTCCGTCTCGGGCCGCCTCGCCATCAACGATGCGGCGACGGATGTACCTAACAACGCGATCACTACAATCAGCGACACCCAGGGGGGAATCAAGTGATGTTCTCCGCTGGTCCAGTTCATCCAGGGAACGACAAACTCAGCGATCATCTTCAGACCGACAAACACGAGAATCGAGGCAAGTCCGTAGCTCAAATACTTGAACATTCCCATCATGCCAGCCAACAAGAAATACAACGCTCGCAATCCGAGGATGGCGAACACATTGCTCGTGAAGACGACGAACGTGAAATAGGCGGCGTCGCGATCAACGAGCCCGAAAATCGCCGGCACGCTGTCGACGGCGAACACCACGTCGGTACTCTCAACTACCAAAAGGACGAGGAATAGCGGCGTGACGCACAATCGCCCGAGTTCACGGACGAAGAATCGATTGCCGTGTTCTTCCTTGCTCACGGGCAAAATCCGGCGAGCGATGCGAAGGATGAGGTTCTTCTCGGGGTCCACGTCGCTTCCGCCATGGAAGGCAAGTTTGATGCCCGAGTAAACAAGCACCGCCCCGAGTGCCGGCAAAATCCATGCGAACTGGTCGATCAGTTTCTCACCGACGATGATGAACGAAAGCCGGAGGAAAACTGCGCCCAGGATGCCCCAGAACAGCACGCGGTGCTGATACTTCATCGGGACGCGGAAGTAGCTGAAGATGACCGCGAAGACGAAGACGTTGTCCATCGACAACGACCATTCGACGAGGTAGCCGCTCAGGAACTCGCTTGCCGCGGCGGCGCCGAATCGCCACCAGACGAAGCCGTTGAACACGAGCGCCAATAGGCACCAGACGGTCGTCCATATACCCGCCTCGCGCATCGTGCTTTCGCGTTCTTTGCGATGGAAGACGCCCAAGTCGAGCGTCAGCATGGCCACCACGAATGCGGCGAACGACAACCAGTACCAGAACGGGACTTCAGACAACGCGGCGATCTCGGAGGATAAGGGGCGTGGCCTGACGGCAGGCGAGGAGACGCCATCATAGGTACTGTGCCGCTCGCTCGCAATCGGTGCCGGAACGCCCCACAATCTCCCCCAACCCACGAGTATTTGGCGACTTACACCGTTTCAATCCGAAGCGTTTGCGGCCGCCCGACCGTTTCGCGGCGCGTCGTTTTGGAGTACAAACGAATGTTGGAAGCAATTGCTCGCAATGGCCGACGCGGCAGTCGCCGCAGGCCCGATTTATGGGACCACTGTGATGCTGCGTTCGAGGTTCGCCCGGTGGCTGCTGGTACTCGTGGTCGCCGTCGGTGCATCGAGTCCTGCTCTCAGTCATAGTCGGGCGATTGCCCAACAGCCTGCCCAAGCCGGCGCCACTCAGGCGGGCTCCGACGCCGCCACGCGCCAGTACGCAACCGCCGTGGCATTGCAGAACCGCGAGCAGTTTGACCTTGCGGCCCAGGAGTGGCAGAAGTTTCTAACTTCGTTTCCCAACGACTCCCGCGCGCCGCGAGCCATGCACTATCGCGGGCTGTGCTTATTGAAGCAGCGGCAGTTCGGCACTGCGGTATCGACCTTCGAGAAGCTGCTCGAAACAGTCGCCAAGCTTCCGACCGGCGTGCTCGTTTCGGAAATGGCCGACGGCTCAAAGCTCGACCTGTTGCCACCGACGTATCTGTACCTCGGGATGTCGCAGTACCAGGTGGGCAAGGCCGGCGACGACGCCACGCTCAAGCGGGCCGACGAAACGCTGGCCAAGCTACTCAAAGAGTATCCCGCGAATCGCTACGCGCCGCAGGCGTTGTACTACCGAGGTGAGACGGCTTACGCGGCGGGTCGCAAGCGAGACGCCGCGGAGTTCTACGCGAAGCTTGTCAAAGACTTTCCCGACGACGCGCTCATTCCCGAAGCGCTTTACGCGTTGGGCGTCGATCAGGCGGAACTTGATTCACACCGCGATGCTGACGCCACGTTCGCAGCCTTCCTCAAGAAGTATCCCGACCACCGACTGGCCGGCGAAGTCACGATGCGGCGCGGCGAAGCGCTGTTGCAAGAAGGCAAGGCCGACGAGGCACAAAAGCTGCTTGCTTCCGCCGCGGCGCTGCCCGGCTTCGCGCTGGCCGATCACGCCACGATGCGCCAAGCGGCAAGCCTGTTCGAACAAAAGAAGTACGCCGACGCCGCGGGCCTGTACCTCAGTGTCCCGCAGAAGTTCCCGCAATCGCCGTATCGACCGGCGGCATGGCTGGCTGCCGGCAAGTGTGCGTATCTCGATGGCAAGTATGCCGACGCTCAGTCATCTTTGGCGAAGCTCACACCCGCTGACGGCGACGCCTATCTCGAAGCGGTGCACTGGATCGCGCGTTGTCGATTGCAAGAGAAGAAGCCCGAGGCGGTTCTCACGTTCCTCGATCCTTTGCTGCCGAAGACAACCAAAGGTCATTGGGCGGCTCAGTTGCGATTCGACCGTGCTGACGCGCTGCACGAACTGTCCGAACGTCGTCGCGAGGCTGCAGATCAATATCGCAGCATCGCCAAGGAGTTTTCGAGCGACGAGCTCGCGCCGCAGGCGCTGTACATGGCAGCCTTCACATTCCTTGAGTTGCAAGACTACCGCGAAGCGCGAGCCCAGGCCGGCGAGTTTCAGAAGAGCTTTCCGAAGCACGCGCTGACGCCGGACGTCCGCTACGTCGACGCCGAAAGCCGATTGCTCTCGAACGAGTATGCCGACGCCGATCGCAAATATCGCGAGCTACTTAATGACTATCCGAAGCATCGTGATGCCGACGCTTGGCGTTTGCGGCGGGCTCAGGCGTTGTCGATGCAACAGAAGTACAAGGAGGTGGTCGAACTCTTGGAGCCGCTCGTCGGAAAGATCGACGACCCTGAACTCGCAGCTGATGCCTCGTATCGTTTGGGAACGAGTTATCAGGCGTTGAAAAAGTACGATCGCGCGGCCGAGGCGCTCGAAGCTTCACTCAAGAAGTCGCCGAAGCGCGCGACAACCGACCAGACGCTGCTCGCCTTGGCCGAGGCCTATGCGCAGGCCGATAAGCTCGACAAGGCGCAAGATCGATTGAAGACGCTGGTCGACGATTACCCGAACAGCGCGCTGCTCGATAAGGTGCATTTCGTTTCGGGGCAATACGCAAGCAAAGCGGGAGACAACAAAAAGGCGGCGAAGGAATATCGTCAGGTGGTCGACGGTTCGCCGAAAAGCCCGCTCGTGCCACATGCACTCTACGAGCTTGGATGGCTCGAGTTCCGCGCCGGCAACACTGCCGCAGCCTTGAAGTCGTTCGACGATTTAATCGCCGCGAAGCCTGGTGACGACTTGACGGCGCAAGCGCGTTACGGCCGCGCCGTTTCGCGCGAAGCGCTCAAGCAATATGACGCAGCCATCGACGACCTACAGGCTTTCATCAAGAGCAAAGCATCGAACGACGATCGCGCCGCGGCGCGCTATCGGCTGGGGCTCTGTCAACTTGCGATCGAGAAGCCCGACCGCGCCGTCGAGACGTTCGAGAAGCTGCTCAAAGACGAACCGAAGTACGACGGCGCCGATCAGGTGCTGAACGAACTAGCCTGGACGTACAAATCGTTGGGCAAGGCCAAAGACTCTGCCGAGTGCTTCGACCGACTCGCGCAAGTATCCCAATAGTTCGTTTGCCGGCGAGGCGCTCTATCACTACGGACAGTATGAATACCAACAAGAAGACTTCAAAAAGGCTGCTATGGCCTTTCGCAGCGTGAGCGAGAAGAAGCCTGCCGACACACTCGGCGAGTCGGCCTTGCACATGCTCGGTTGGTCTCTGTATCGGCAAGGGGAGCTCGATCGCGCGCAACAGGCCTTCGAAGAACAGCGACGAAAATATCCGCAGGGCGAATTAGCGTCCGACGCATCGTGCCTGCAAGGCGAAGCGCTCTTCAAGCAAGGGAAGTATCGCGAAGCGCTCGCCGTCTTCGACAAAGTGCAAAAGCCCAAAGCTGCCGGGCTGCTCGTCGTCGCGAAGTTGCATGCGGGCCAATGTGCGGCACAGCTCAAGGATTGGAAACGCTGCCTGACGTTGCTCGGCGAAGCCGCTCGCGTTGACGCCGATGGCGAATACTCGCCTGAGATTTTGTATGAACAAGCTTGGGCGGAGCAAAACCTTGGCAAACCCGACCAGGCACTGGCACTTTACCAGCAAGTGACCGAGAAAACCGGGGCCGAAGTCGCCGCGCGTGCCCGGTTCATGATGGGCGAAATCCACTTTGAGCAGAAGAATTTCGAGCGCGCGATCACCGACTTTATCGCGGTGACCGACGTTTATGGCTATCCTCAATGGCAAGCGGCCGCGATGTACGAAACCGCTCGTTGTTTCGAAGTGCGCGGCCAAAAAGAACAAGCCCGTAAGTCTTATCAAGAACTGTTGCAGAAGCATCCCGACAGCGACAAAGTGCCGCTGGCGCAAGAGCGGCTCGCCGCGCTCGGTGCTTCGAGCACGAAATGATTCAACTCGCATTCATGTCTAATCTCTTCGCGCGTCGGTCTCTGCTGATCGTGTTGGTGCTCGGACTTTTGTCGTCGGCGGCCTCTGCCGCAGATAAGGACAAGAAGTCGAAGAAACCGCCGCCCGATCAAAAAGCGATCGAGCAGGCCGAGCGCAAGGCCGCGGAAGAGCTCGAGCGCAAGGACGCGGAAGCCCCGCCGAGCGACACCGCCGCGACGACGGTCCTCATGCCCGAAATCCCCACGGCGCCGAACCTGCTGACGCTGTGGTTCAAGGGCGGTCCGTTGATGTATCCCATCACGTTCATGTCGCTACTCGTCGGCATCTTTACGATCGAGCGGGCGATCGGGCTGCGTCGCCGTCGCGTCATTCCGCCGAAGCTGGTCAAAGGCCTGCATCAGCTCGCCGAGCGCCCGGGCGGCCTCGACCCGCGCCAAGCGTATCAACTGTGTCAGCAATACCCGTCAACGACCGCGAGCGTGCTGAAGTCGGTGCTGCTGAAGGTCGGACGTCCGCAGTCGGAAATCGATCACGCATTCAGCGAGGCCTGCGAGCGCGAAGCGGCGAAGCTCTACAAAAACGTCCGCACGATTAACCTTGCGACCACGATCTCGCCATTGCTCGGGCTGCTGGGCACGGTGCAGGGGATGATCGAATGCTTTTTCATCACCGCTCACTTGCCTGTCGGCGCCGACAAGTCGGAAAACCTCGCCAATGGCATTTACATTGCGCTGGTGACGACGTTTGGCGGGTTGCTCGTCGCGATTCCGGCCGCGGTATTTGCCCACTACTTCGAAGGGCGCATCCAATATCTATTCCGCGAGATCGACGAGCTGCTGATCAATCTGCTTCCACAGTTGGAACGCTTCGAAGGCAAGATGCGCATGACGCGCCAGCCGGCCGAAGCACGCACCTCGTCGCTGGCCGTGGCCCCGCAAGAATAGCGGCGATCGTTCTCGTTCGACTGACATCGTTCACTGTTTTCTGGTTCTTCCATGGCCGTCAAGATCGAAAAAGGGTTCGCTTACGGCAACATCAACATGACGCCGATGATCGACTGCGTCTTCTTGTTGCTGATTTTTTTTCTCGTTTCGACGAAGTTCGAAGAGGCCGAGCGTGCGATGACCGTCGTGCTGCCCGAGGCGAGTGAGGCGATGCCACTGACCGCGCGGCCCAAGGAATTGTTCGTCAACGTGAACCAAAGCGGCCGTTTCAGCATCGGGACAGACGAACTCTCTGAGCAACAACTTCTGGGCGTGCTGCAGCAGGCAGGCGCGAACAATCCCGGACGTCAGACCGTGATCATTCGCGGCGACAAGCGTGCCGCCTGGCAATCGGTCATGACAGTGATGAACCTGTGCAACAAGGCGCACATCCGCGACTATCGCGTCACGGCAGCAAGCGACGCCAGGAACTAACGACGCCAAATACGAGCTGCGGTCGACGAGTCACCTCCATCGGTCCCTCATGTCCCGAACCACTGTCGACCACCGGCGTTCAGCACTTGCCGACTTCGACGAGAGCGGCTGGCCCGTCAACGCGCTGCTTTTGGTGCTCGCGGCATGCGCGGCGGGGGCAATCGCCGAGCGCGGCGATTTCGAGACGCTCGATCTTTGGGCAAACGCTTGGACGCATCTCGCCGTGCTCGCAGGCATCGTGGCAACCATCGCACTCACAGCGACGTTGCTGCGTGGTCATGTGCAGCGACGCATGCAGTTGGCGATTCTTGCCAGTCTGGCCGTTCACGCCGCTTTCTCGCTCAGCATGAGGCACTACCAGCTTCCGGTCGTCGATACGATTGTCGATCAACCGTCCGAATTGCAGGAATTCAAGCCGACGGTCGTCCCCGACTACCAATCGCTCGACACGTTTGATCAGACGCCGATCGAGTTGTTCGAACGTCCCGTCGAAACCGATACGCCCGACCCCGAGCGGCTGCTTCTCGAAAAGCCCGAAACGCCGGAACCCGAGGTGGAGGCGCCGAAACGTCAGGACTTGAAAAACGAGCAACACGAGCCGAAGCCGGTCGAGTTGCAACGAGCCGAGCCGTCGCCGCCGAAGCGAGCTGAACGTCTCGCCGATCCTGCTCGCAGCCAAACACGTCCTGCCGAGCAGCCGGTCGAGTCGCTCAAACTTCCACAGGCGACTGCAGAGACGAGAACGCACGACGCGCCGAATCCCGAATCGACCGCGCAACGCACGAAGACAGAAGTGCCCGAGTCGCAACCGGCGGCACGTGACGTCCCGCTCGATGTCGCGCCTGCAGACACTGCGAACCTGACTCGCACGCAGCAAAGCGAACGAGTCACGCCAGCCGAGTTGGCGACACCGCAGATGACGCGCGCCGAGCCGACAACGACGTCCGAATCGCTCGCGCAGCCGAGTCCGGAACTGGCCCCGCAACGACAGCCGAAGGTCGGCCCAAGCCGCGCCGATCTGGGACGCTTGTCCGATCCGACACCTCCGGCCGACGTCCGATCGATTCCTCGCGACGCGACGCTCGGGTCAGACTCCACCGGCGTCGGCGAACCGTCGGCAGGTGAAACGACCGCGGCCGATCAAAGTCGGTCGCTGGTGCCGATTCTCGCCGGTCGAGGCCCGCAACGTTCGGAGGCCGTGGGGCAATCACCGCCCGGTGTTCCTAGCGCGGGAGCCGCAGCGCCTTCGACGATCGCACGACAACCCGGCGCGGGAGCAGAGTCGATGACCGTTGACATTCCGCGTCTCGCGGGCCCTGCCGCGGCGACGGCCCCGGCTCAGCCATCCTCTGGAAAGCCGAAAACACCGGGCCCGGCAAGCCTCGAACCGGGCGCCGGGTTGGCGACACTTCCACGTCGCGGCGCGTCGGCGCCTGTGCATATCGCAGCGCCGGCTGGCGCAGGCGCCTTGGGTGGCGAGCCGAGTGTCGACGTCGGCATGCCCAGCCGACTTGCACGTGCTGAAAGCGAGCTGGTTCACACCGCGACGCCGCGAATGATTCTCGAAAGGTCGGGAGGCGAACCAACGATCGATGCTCGCGTTCGAGACACAGCGGTCGAGGGTTTGAAGCAACGTGACCGCGAAAGTCGCGGCGACGTCGCCCGCAGCCGCGGCGGAAGCGCGAGCACCGAACGCGCCGTCGAGATGGGTCTCGAATTCCTCGCGCGACATCAGGCAGCCGATGGAAGCTGGACGCTACACAGTTGGCACACTGGGCGAGGTTATGACGAGCCAGGGCCTGGTTCGATGCAATCGAGCACCGCCGCCACGGGTTTGTCGCTGTTGGCCTTTCTAGGAGCCGGGTACACACACACCGATGGCAAGTATCGCACGGCGGTCGCGCAGGCCCTCGACTGGCTCAAAGCGCATCAGAAGCCGGACGGCGATTTGTTCGTCCCACAGGATTCGAAGTCGAACGTCAACGTTTGGCTGTACAGTCACGGCATCGCTTCGATCGCGCTGGGCGAAGCGTATGGAATGACTCGCGACCAAGCACTGCGCGAACATGCGCAACGGGCGCTAGGCTTCATCGTGTTCGCACAACAGCCCATGGAAGGCGGATGGCGGTATTCGCCGCAACAGGGTAGCGACACCTCGGTGTCTGGATGGCAAGTCATGGCGCTCAAGAGTGGTGAACTCGCGGGCCTCGCGGTTCCATCGCAAACCTATGCGAAGGTCACGCGTTGGCTCGACATCGCGCAAGGAGCCGGCGGCAATCCATCG
Organism: uncultured Planctomycetota bacterium; assembly: GCA_963708675.1. Classification (GTDB taxonomy): domain Bacteria; phylum Planctomycetota; class Planctomycetia; order Pirellulales; family PNKZ01; genus DATAXP01. Next base: position 5,340,650 of record CAVPTO010000003.1, on the reverse strand, counting down.
CGCTATGCGTATCGACCTAACTCGCAGTTCGACCATCAACGTCAGCCGAGCCGTGTGATGACGGCTGAGGCATTGTTGATGCGACAGTATCTCGGCTGGAATCGCGACAACCCGAACATGGTCGCCGGCGCCGACTGGTTGCACGGACAGTTGCCTGCGATGGGGACCGTTAGTCGCAGCACTCCGAGTGGCGATCGCGACGCCTACTATTGGTACTACGCCACCCAAGTCATGTTCCAAATGCAGGGAACCTATTGGGAAGATTGGAACCACGCCCTGCGGCAACTGCTCGTCCAAAGTCAGGAACAGGAGGGCGGACTTGCGGGAAGTTGGAACCCGATGCGTCCGGTGCCAGATCGTTGGGCCGTCGAAGGAGGGCGATTGTACGTCACCGCCCTGAATCTCTTGATGCTCGAAGTCTATTACCGGCATCTGCCGATTTATCAGACGCTCGACTGAGCGGGCCGCTGAACGAGACTTCTTATCGTGACGGGGCTGGATTTCACGCAACTTCTTTGGCCAGCGACCGACAACTGTATGGGCCCGCGACGTCCACTTTGATTGAGGAGATGACCGATGCGCGCATCCGAATTCGCCGGGAAGTATTTGCATCTCACCGCCACGCTGTTCGGCAATGCCGTCAAGGAAGTGGCGATCGCCAAGTATCTGAACAATGGCATCCGAGGCCAGAACGATGAAAAGCCGCATCCGCTCGACTACCGACCGAACCGCGCGGACTCGGCGAAGGACAACCTGCTGAGTGCCGTCAAGAACGAGCTCAAGATCAAAGGGCACATGCCCGTGTCGTTCGACATCGAAGGCAGCGTCTTTCAAACGCAAGCGCTCCTTCGACCGTTCATTGGCAAAGGTTCGCCGGCCGACATCATGGATGTGTTCTGGCTCGCGTCGAGGTACAAGCAGATTACGGTCGGCACTGTGAGCGACTACGCCGACAAATACATGGGGCTCGACTGCAATGGCTTCGCCGGGAACTTCTGGGGCATCAACCCGAGCACCGACATCGCCAACTTCGACGTCAACCGACGAACGAACATCGAAGACGTCCAAGCCGGCGACGCCATGATTTGGTACAGGGCCGGAACCACGTCGAACCCGTATCACCTGTCGGTCATCGATCAGGTGTTGTCGCCGCAGACGAAGGACCATCCGTTGCAATTCGACGTGACGCAGTCAGCCGGCCCGGAGCAGGGCGTGCACACGAAGGGTTACGCTTGGAAACTCAAGCAGAACGCGAAAGGGCACGTAACGATGGACATGAGCAATCCGTTCGCGACGAACGTTTACTTCGCGGCCGGCCCGCAGAAGAACACGCCCAACGGACTCGACTGGAAGATGAAAGTCACGGCGCCGGCGTCGTCGAGTTCTTCGGCAGGGAGCTAGATCAGCCGCGGACGCGCGTCCGTTCTAGATGGCTCGCTCGACGTCTCGAAGCCTTTGCCAAATGGCGGCGGCCTCTTTCTTCTTCTTAGCATGTTCGAGGTACTTCGCCTCGTTCCAGAGACTTTGGGCCAACGACTCTTGGTCGCCATTGGCTTCGAAGTGTTTTTGAGCCACATGCACCCAATGGAGCCCTTTCTCTTCGTTGCCGCGGATGAGGCACGCGAGTCCAAGGTCCGCTTCCGCACTAGCACGCGTTGGCCAATCGATGGGCTCTTCACCCTCGACGGCCTTGGACAGCAGTTTGTAACCGGCGATCGTATCCTCGCTGCGTAACTTCTGGGCGCCGAGCATCGCCATGGCCGCTCGAGAAATACTCGGTTCTTTACGTCCGATCAGGCCGACTAACATGCCGGTAGCCGCGGTCGTTTGATCGAGCCGACTCAGAACCTGCGCAAGCTCAAGACGCAGACGATCTTTGACCATTTCATCGTCGCTCAGCGTCTCGGCACGCTTAAGCGCCACTAAGGCCGATTGATTCTCGTTACGCTCGACGTGAGCCCGCCCGATCGAGGACCAGAGCATCGATTCGAGCGAAGACGTGTTTGTTTGCTCCATGTACGACGCTTGAATCACGGTCGCTTCCTGATCGATCGTCGAACACTTTAGCGCTGTCGCTAGCGCCGTTGGCCACTTTTGGGACACCGGATGCAAGTACGCTGCGCGATCCCACAGCATCGGCTCGACGATGGGCGTCGGGCGTGCGACGAGCGCACTGGCCAGCTCGACGCCGCGCACCCAAGTGTCATCCGCCTCGGCATGTCGCCCGGTGCGACGCTGCACATCGCTCAGCAGAAGCAACAACTGTGCGGACTGATACGGATCGCGAGGCTCGGCTAGTTTCAGGGCGGCTTGCAGTGACTTCTCCGCTTCGTCTGTGTTGTTATCTACTACCTGCGCCGTAGCTTGAAGTTGCCACGCGTCAATCGTCTGCATCGGCCCAGCGTCGGCCGGCACGATCGAAGCAAGTCGAACGGCCGAGGCCTCGTGAATCTGACCATTGCGCAGCCTTTGGAGCACCGAACGTCGCTGAGTGTCGTAATCGGCAAAGACTTGCGGATGCTTTGCGCGCGAAAGCATGACAGTCTGCCAACCCTCAGTGGCGGGTAGTCCTAATAGTCGGTCGTACTCACTGGCGACGATTCCTAAGGCGGCGAGCTGATTAGGCTTCGCCTGCGCAGTGCGCAAAACTTCGAGCGCGACGTCGGGATAGTGTGCTACCCAGCGCCGCAGCGACATTTGCCGCCCATCCGCGAGCAACGTCTGAGCCCGTGCCATAAAATCCTCGCCCGAGATGGTCGTCTCCTGACCTTCCCGCAACGGCTTGCCGAAGCTATCGACTTTGACGTGCATCGGGCCCGCCTTCGGTTGATCGGACTCGGCCGAGCGTCCAAGGCGCGCTAAACCTTTCAAGGTATCGACCGGCGAAGAACAACCACTGAGCATCGTTAGACTCGATGCGAGCGCGAGCAGAAGGGCAAGCTTGGTCGAACCGCTGCCGGCCTTCGCAGTTGGCCGAGCGCAGGTTGACTCAATGAGCGCACGCTGGACGCGGCGCGGTTTCACCCGATGGGTTCGCCACAACGGGCGAACGAGCCTTTCCAACAATGGCGACACGGACTGCGGTTGTTTTTCGGATTCGCCCATATTCAATACGTTTTGGGGTCGATGCTGTGAAAGCGGAAGATGGTTTGCAGCGGGCTGGTTGGTGGGCTCGCGGTGAGAATCTCCTGCTGACCGAAGGTATCGAGCGTTCCCGGCGACAACGGCGACTTGGGATGCAGGCTCAACTCGCGGACCAGATCGGCGCTCACTGCCGCCGTCTCTTGCGGCGTGTTGAAAATATAGGGGCAGATCATCACGACCGTCTCGGTGCGAGTCTTGCCGGTATTTTGATTGCGGAACATGATGCCGACGATCGGCAGCTTTCCAAGGATCGGCACCTGACTGCGGTTGTCGGAGATCGTCTCGTTAATCAGGCCGCCTAATGCGACCGTCAGTCCATCCTTGGCGACGATCGTGCTGCTGACGACTTGCGAGTTGATCGTGGTGATAGGCAGGATCAGTGTCGAGCCGGAGGAGGTGACGACCGGGATCGTCGCACCCGATGCCGTGGTGGAGTTTTGCTGCGAGATTCGCAACAGAACTGTACGATCGGCATTGATGTTCGGAGTAATGACCAAACCTTCGCCGACGTTCTCTAACTGGGTTTGCGGCGCCGGCTGGATTGCGGTGCTCGTGCCAACGGTCGTTCCGCCTGTAAGGCCCGACTGTCCGTACCCGACGACAATCGGAATCTGTTGGCCGATGAAGATTCGGCTGGCTTCGTTGTTGGCGGTGAGCAACAACGGGGACGCCAACGCGGTGACGCGGTTCTTCGTTTCGAGCATTTGCATCCGCGCACGGAAGTTCGCGCTCACGATCTGAAACGTAGCGTTCTGGTTAGGAGACGGGTTCGGCACGCCGGGCGCGAGCGCCGGCGCTAGGATCGAGTCGCGGACCAGGCCGGTTGCATCGGCTGCGGGGGGCAACACGTTGCCGGTCGTGAAGCCACCAGCGGTGAGACCGCCATCGTCAAACTGATAGTCAAAGACCGATGTAAAGTTGTCACTCAGATTCAGTGACAACACTTTAACCTCGAGCAGCACGAGGGGCGTCGGCACATCGAGCTGCATGATCAGAGCACGGATGTGCTTCATGATTTCGACGTCGGCCGTGCGAATAACAATCTGATTATTGCGTGGCAGGACCGAGATGAAGATCGTCGCCTGGCGGCTGGCGAGAATATCGTTGATCAAGTCCTCGTCGGATTCTCCGGCCGCGCTGCGGAGCTGCTCGAGAGCTTGAATTTGTTCTGCCGTGAGTCCTTGAATCGTCTGAGGGGCTTGAAGCAGTGGCTGTTGCTGTACGCCGGTGTTCCCTCCACCAAAACCCCCGATTCCGGCGCCAGCAGTGACGCCCATGCCAAAGCCGCCACCGCCTCCGAATCCGCCACCAAGTCCGCCGCCGAGCCCTCCGCCACCAAATCCGCCGCCGCCGAGCCCACCACCTCCGAATCCGCCGCCTCCGAGTCCACCACCTCCGAATCCGCCGCCGCCGCCACCGAAGCCTCCGCCACCTCCACCATTCGTGTTTGAGCCGCCGACGAGGCTTTGTGACTGACGGTTGAATTGATCGATCGTGCTGAGGCGCGCGAAGCGCTGGATAATGTCTTGATAGCTAATCGTATTCGTGCTCAGCGCACCGAGGTTCAGCTGCACGCGCGTTCCAAAGGCCCCGCGAATGGCCAGCGCCACGTCGAGCGGATTGGGGTACAGCAGCGTGAAGACCTCGATTTCCTCATCACGAAAGCTGTTGATGTCGGCCTGGTACTCTTCCGTCGTGTAGACGCGGATGATTCCGGTTACGGGATCTTCGCGATAGAACAGGCCGTTAGCTTTCGTCAACGTATCGAGCGCGTCACGCGCAGTGACGTTCTTGATGTAGAGCGAGACGTTGACCTTGCCCGCCTCCGAGCTCGGCACGATTTTCAGATCACTTTGGTCTGAGAGGATTCGCGCAGCCTCGCGGAGCGTTATGTCTTCGAACTGAACGATGCCGAGCACGTTGTTGCCTGCCGGCTCGGGCAGCGGCGAGGATTCGCCGAGTGGCGTGCTGACACCTTCGTTAACCGGCGGAACCGGTTCGAGCATCAACCGACCCGCTGCCGGGGCCATTGTTCCGTCCTGAGGTTGCGGCGCAACGAACGATGCTGATTGCGCAAGCGCGAGGTTTCCGATGACGCATAGCGTCACCGCGCAGGCCAAGCCGAGGACTGAGCGTCGTCCATCCATGGACAAGTAAATTCCGTAATGAGGCAAGCACTCAACTTGAAAACTGAACCGTCGCAACGAAGCGTGCTTCGTTGGCGAGCCGAGTCATGCCCCGGAAAAGGCGTCTTGGGGCGTGGGAAGACTACGGACTTCGCCCTTGCGGCGTGCAGTAAGCCTCAGAATTCAAGTTTCGTGAAAACAGGCAGGTCCCGGCGCGGCGAACGTTAGGTGAATCAGCAACTCAATGCAAGAGCATTGGAATGTTCACCGGTAGAAGATCCAGTTCGACAGCTGTCGACGAGATATCGCGTACCTTCACCTGGTAGGTCGAGCCACCCGCCTGCGGAACGCGATACGTCTGGCCTGCTTGCACGGTCATCGTGATCTTGTCATCGACCGTGAGCAGCGCCATGGGCGGGGCGTTTTGCCCGACGACACGCGCCTTAATGGAGAACCGAGGGTAAGACGGCATGGCCCCCGGATTCGCTGAGTTCGGCGTCGTTGTCGCGACGTCGATCGCTTGACGCAGTTGCCGACTCGGCTGGGTCGGATCGCGCGTCGTCGATTCCTTGGCAAGCAGATCGCGCAGCATTGACGGCAGCGACTGCGATGAGTCGTCACCACCGCCAGCCGGCTGGCCTTGCTTGCTTATTGGTGGGTCATAGAACTTCTGCTGGGCAACCGTAACCGTGCTAGCCGCAGCGAGAACACAACTAACGATCAGGAGATGAGATAATCGCATAGCCTCAGGGTGATAGGGGACTAGTCCCGATCGGCATAGAGTGCCTGGGAAGAACCTATTTGTTGCCGGCGCTCATGTCAACAAGTTTGCCGCCAGAGCCTGCGCAACGTGGCCGGTCCAGGAAAAAAATTCTCTTCGTGCCAAAGAACTACTTAATTCTAATGGGCGATTGACACACCCCCCTACACAGTTACGATTATTCCAACGCCAATTATGGCAATTCGATGAGAAGTTAGGGCAAAAGCGACATCCAGGTGTCACCACCGGGTTGTCTAATGGTTGGCATGCTTCTTACAAACCCAGCGACGCACGCACGTCGTTTTACCTCTTTATCACCATCGTTCCGACGTTATGCAGTGCGTGCTCTGTCTCGGAGACACGGCCAGGTGCCGACTCCCGCGCGGTCACGAGTGGCTTTTTGTGCCGCTGGCGCTACCGCTCCATTGCAACCACTGCATGTCGAATTATTGGCTGCCGACGATCTACCTCATTCCGCGAATCGCGATTGGCACACTGATCGCTTGGATTCTATCTCGTCGGAAAGATCGTGCGGACGACGGGTGATCCATGCTTTTTGAGGTTCATGCGCGAGGCATCAACCTCGAAGGTTCAAGTCTCCACGAGTTGATCGATCAAGCCTTTTCGTCGGTTGTTCAGCCTTATCGTCGAGCTGTGGTCAAGCTATCGGTCGTCATCGAGTGCCACAACAGCGAGGCGCCGCCGACGCATGAATGCCGCGCTGCCGTCGACCTGTTCGGAAGGCCGTCGGTCCAGGTGGATGCTCGTGCATTGGACGCAGAAGACGTTATCCACGAAGCCGCAAAAAAGTTACTGGCATCGTTGGCGACGATCTTCGAGCGGAAGTGACAGCGCGGATGCGACGAATCAATTGCCCCGCTCTTTGATTTTCTTACGCAGCGTCATGCGATGTAGACCGAGCGATCGCGCGGCCGCCGTTTGCTGGCCGCGGTGATGCTCTAGCGCCACTTCTAAGAGCGGTGGTTCGACAAGCTCAAGCATCCGCTGGTAAAGCTCATCCGCTTCGGGATTCGAGTTGAATTGGCGTTGAGCCCAATCGCGAACCACGGCGGCAACACTCGGCATCGCGTCGTGGGGCCCGATCGGCGGAGCATGGGGCGGCAGATGATCGACACCAATCAACTCGCCACGAGCGAGAATCGTCGCGTGCTCAATGACATTGCGCAACTCACGAACATTGCCGTGCCAGGCGCGTTGCTTAAGTTCCACGACAGCCTCGGGGGTCAAGCGTGCGGTGGGTTGACCTGACTTGCGCGCCAAACGTGACAGGAAATGATTCGCGAGCAACTCGATGTCGTCACCTCGCGCTTTCAACGCTGGCAACTCGATCGAGAAGGTATTCAGACGGAAGAAGACATCATGCCGAAAACGTCCCTCGCCCACACAGCGAGCCAAATCCTGATGCGTCGCCGAGACGACGCGAAAATCCGACTGCCGCGTTTCGTTCGAGCCGACCGGCGTCAACTCGCCTTCCTCCAACACCCGCAACAGTTTCACTTGCAGCGCCAGCGGAATCTCGGCCACTTCATCGAGAAACAGCGTTCCGCCGTGAGCTTGTTCGATCAAGCCGACACGTGGCTGATCGGCACCGGTGAACGCACCGCGCACATGGCCAAACAATTCGCTCTCGGCAAGCGTGGGACTCAGGCTCGCGAGATTGACGGCGACGAAAGGCCCACTATTGCGAGCGCTAAACTTGTGAATCGCGCGGGCCACCAACTCTTTGCCGGTACCGCTGGCGCCGTGAATCAGCACGCAGGCGTCCGAGCCGGCTGCCAAGGCAATGTGCTTAAATACTTGCTGCATCGCAGGCGCCGCGCCGACCAGATCATCTACCGCCTCAGCATGATCGATTGTTGCCGCGGGCTGAACCGTGCGCGGTCGAAGGGCTCGCTGAATGACGCGCTCTGCCGCAGCGAGGTCGAACGGTTTGATCAAATACTCGAATGCCCCGCTTCGCACAGCAGCAACGGCAGTGTCCAAGTTGCCGTAAGCCGTCATGATGACGATCGGCGCCTCGCCGAGGAGTTGGCGCAGCCGTGGAGCCGCCGCGATGCCATCGAGCCCGGGCAGGCGCACGTCGAGCATCACCGCATCGAACGTGCCCTTCGCCGCAAGTGTGAACGCCGTTTCGGCCGACGATGCGATGGCCGCCTCGTGTCCCATTTCACGCGCGAGACGACTTAAGCCCCAACAGATCGTCGGCTCATCATCCACAATGAGCAGGCGTGCCATGCAAGTCTCCGACTTCAATGAGCGGCAACTCCACGATGAACCGTGTTCGTCGGTCCACGCGTTGCCACTCGAGCGTTCCCGAATGTTCTTGGACGATCGTCTTCACCACCGCCAGCCCTAGGCCCGTCCCGTCAGGCTTATCGGTTGCGAAAGGTTCAAACAAGCGATCCGTCATAGCGTCGGCAGGGCCATGCCCAGAATCCTCGACGACGAACCGCACGATATTCGACTCGCCGCGTTCCAGAATCACGGTCACCTCACGATCGCAGTCCGTCTGTTGTACCGCCTCAAGCGCGTTGAACAACAGGTTCCACGTCACTTGCTCGAGCGCTTTCGTGTCGCCGTTGACGGTAAACGCCTCGTTGGGAGCGACGAACCTGAGGGCGATGTCTGCATGTTGAAAGGCGGGGCTCAACAGTTCGACCGTCTCGGCAACCAGCGAACTCAAACAAACCGAATCGCGAGACCAGCGCCGCGGTTGGCCCAGGGTAAGGATCCGCTGGATCGTCACTTCCATCAGCATTAACTGTCGGACGGCAATGCCCACACTCGGATCATTCCTGTTATTCGGGCACGAACGCGCGTGCAGGTCGAGCGCCATGCGCGCTCCTGTCGCAGCGTTTCGCAACTGATGCGCAAGCCCGCCGCCGATTTGCCCCAGCGTGCGCAAGCGTTCGTTCTGCCGAACGGTGATTTCATAATGCGACAACTGCTCAGCCATCGCATTCAATGCCACGGTGAGGTCACGAACCTCGTCGTTGCGATCAGGAAGCAATATCGGCGCGAAGTTTCCTTCGGCGATCACCATCGCGCGCTTGCGTAGGCTTTCAAGCGGCGCTACGACACGCCTCGCCGCCAGCGTGATGGCCGCGGACAAAACGACAACGCCAATCAGCCCGACCACCCAAGGGCCGATCATCAATTGGTTACGCATCGCCACCCATCGGTCCTCGGGATAGAGAACGACCATCGACAACTCACGGCCGGGAAAGCTTTGGCTTACCAGCGGAACGCGGGCTGCGAAGAAGCTTCGTCCCGCAAGCTCAATGACCGGCTGGCTCCAGATTTCGTGTTGTCTAGATGTCGGCAGGTCTGCCAGCGTCGGCTCGATCTGATTGCCTAACCAAGCGGGCCCGGAAACTGCGCGACCCGCGCCGTCGATGACGACCAACTCCGCTGCCGACAACGCGCTCATCCGTCGCAAAACAGTCGACGACAGCGGAAAACCCGAGTCTGTGATCGCTGACACAACTTCGTCGAGATGCTCGCGTTCGCGCTGCTCGGCCCAGCGCGTCGTCACGACCACCGCGAGGATGCTCGACGCCACGAAGCACAGCACCGCGACCACGATGACCGGCAACAAGAACTGACGTTGAATCGTCCAGCGCATACATCCAAGCGTCTGCGATTCGCCATTTGCATGCAAGAGGCGCACGTCCGTTTACCCGCGACCGGGTTCTCATTTACGGGTGGCGAGCGATTGCGCGCCGCTCCGTCAGATGTAGTACTCGCGCTCGGCCGACGGTGGCTCTGGCGGCGACGTGCGTTTCAGACGCCAATGAAACACCCTCGCCAGCAGCGCCGTCAAAATCGTCGCAAGCGCCGAGGGCAATGCGACCGAAGCGTGCGATCCATGACGATCGAGCACGAACAGAAACCCGACGTACAACAGCAGCGTGCCGAAGAACGCTCGCAGCACATGAGTGGGCACGTGTCCTGCGAACTTGGCGCCGACAAACGCTCCCAAGACCACGCCAACGGCGATGTACGCCACGACCGGAAGTCGCACGAACCCATTCTGGTAGTAAACGCTCGCGGCGAAGATCAGAATCGGGATGCTGAGCACCGCCAGGCTCGTGCCCTGTGCCTCGGGCTGCGTGAAACCGAACAGCATGATCAGCCCCGGCACGAGGATGATCCCGCCGCCGATGCCGAGCAGTCCACTCAGCAAACCGACCATCACACCGAACGCGATCAACGCAATCGAGGACACGCCCGTTACCCGTCCTTCGCTATCGAAAAAGTCGCCATTCAAAAAAGGAAGACGTGGCGCTTGACTTTTTTTGAAACCGAAATAATCATGGCTTTCGACATTTCTCGCGTCAAGAGGTCGCCTTTCGAGGCCACGTGCGAAGGAACCGAACGTGAAGACAATTGCCATCATCGGCGGCGGGTTTAGCGGAACGTTGACGGCCGTGAATCTCGCCCGTTTCGCGGAGGTTCCGCTTCGTGTCGTCATTATTAACCGCGGGTTTCCACTCGGTCGCGGCGTCGCCTACAGCACCGCTCGTGGCGAACATTTGCTCAACGTGGCCGCGCGAAACATGTCGGCCTTGCCCGATCAGCCGAACCATCTGCTCGAATGGCTTCGCACGCGCAACGAGTTCGCCGACGTGCCCGAGGCCACGCTTCGCGAGACGTTCATCCCGCGCCGCATTTACGGCGATTATTTGCGTGCGCTTTATCAGACTTACGCCAAGCCGATCGACCCGAAGGGCGGGGCGCAGATCGAAAGCATCGACGACGAAGCGATCGACATTGTCGACGACGGCAACCGCGCGACCGTGCTGCTGGCCAGCGGCAACAGCGTCGAGGCCGACAAGGTTCTGCTCGCCACCGGCAATCAACCGCCAGCCGAACTGCCAACTTCTCTCGTCGATCGGCCGTTCCGCCATCCCGCCTATTGCGAGAGTCCTTGGGTCAACCTGGCGGCACGAATGCCGAGTCAGCACGACACTGCCATTCTGCTCGGCACGGGGCTCACGACCGTCGATGCCGTGCTCACGCTCGAAGAACTCGGCTGGCGAGGCGCCATCATCGCCGTCTCGCGGAACGGTCTGCTGCCGCTGTCGCATTTCAAAGGCATCGAGTACTCCGACTTTCCGCCCGAGGACATCGCGACGCGACCACTGGCCGATGTCGTCGCGCTCGTCGAAGAACACTGCGGTCGTCTGCGTGCGATGGGCGCGAACCCGGCGATCGTCGTCGACAAGCTGCGTCCGCACACGCAAAAACTTTGGCAGAACCTGTCGCTCGACGAGAAGCGCGAGTTCTGTTCCCGCTATGCTTCGCGCTGGAACGTGACTCGCCATCGCATCGCGCCGCAGATCCACCAAACCGTGACGAACGCCCAAGAGCGTGGCCAACTGCAAGTCGTCAAAGGTCGCATCGCCAATCTCGAAGCCGCTGGCGACCGCGTGCGCGTCACGCTTACCGAGGCCGATGGTTCTTCGCGAGCGCTCGAAGGTTCGCTCGTCGTGAATTGCACGGGACCACTCGCCAGCTTCCGGGCGTCGCCGTTGCCGTTGTTCCAAAACCTGATCGCTCGCGGCCTCGTGCGGCCCGACGTTCCCGATATGGGCATCGACGTCGCCGCCGATTTCGCCGCCTTCGATCGCGATGGCAACCGCTCGCCGATCCTCTTCGCGATGGGCCCCTTGGCCAAGGGCACGCTGTGGGAAACAACCGCCGTCCCCGAGCTGCGTGGCCAGGCGTTCCGCGTCGCTCAAACGTTGCTCGACGAGTGCTCCGCCGCCGAAAGCCGTCCCGAGCTCTGGCCCGCCGAAGAAGCCGTCATCGAATACGTCATCTAACCCCTTCTCCCTTTGGGAGAAGGTGGCCGCAGGCCGGATGAGGGAGCGTCGTGCCGCTCGACCGTCCACCACCACAACACGCCCAACACCGCTCACCCACTCACAACTGACCCACTCACAACTGACCCACTCACAACTGACCCACTCACAACTGACCCACTCACAACTGACCCACACACCACTCACCTTTCTACCACTCACTCCGAAAGCCCCCGCATGTCCACTCTCCGTTTCGGTCTCATAGGCTACGGCGCCTGGGGCAGCCATCACGCCCGCGCCATCAATGCCACGCCCGACGCTCAACTCGTCGCCATCGCCGCGCGAAGCGAAGAAAGCCGCGCTCGCGCTGCTGCCGATCATCCGAGGGCGAAGCTCTATGCCGACTATCGCGAGATGTTGGCCAAGGAACCCCTCGACGCCGTCGATGTCGTGCTTCCGTCCGACTTGCACTACGAGGTGGGCCGCGCGGTGCTCGAGTCTGGCAAGCATCTGCTGCTCGAAAAGCCGATGGCGCTCAAGATCGAACATTGCACCGCGCTGATCGACCTCGCAAAGAGCAAGAAGCTGCATCTGGCCATCGGTCACGAGTTGCGGCACTCGTCGCTGTGGGGCGAAGCCAAGAAGCTGATCGACGCCGGCGCCATCGGTCGGCCACTCTACTGCCTGGTCGAGTTGTGGCGGAACCCGTACCGCCAAGGCTCGGGCGGCTGGCGATACGACATCAACCGCGTCGGCAACTGGGTGCTCGAAGAGCCGATCCACTTCTTCGACCTCGCCCGCTGGTACATGTCGAGCGCCGGCGATCCGACGAGCGTCTACGCAGCCGCCAACGGCAAGCGTCTCGACCATCCCGAGTTGCACGACAACTTCTCGGCAATCGTCACGTTCGCTGGCGGCGGCTACGCGGTGATCTCGCAATCGTTGGCCGGCTGGGAGCATCATCAGATCGCCAAGGTCACCGGCACCGAAGGCGCGTTGTGGGCCTCGTGGAGCGGCGCGATGGACCGCACGTTCGATCCGGTGTTCAGCCTCAAGCTGATGAAGGGCGAGAAGCTGACCGAAGTGCCGCTCGCCAAGAAGAGCGGCGAAGTCTACGAGCTCGTCGACGAACTCGCCTCGTTCGCTCACACCTTGCGCGACGGCACGCCCCCCAGCTGCACCGGTCACGACGGCCGCTGGTCCGCCGCCATGTGTCTCGAAGCCCAACGCAGCCTCGAAACCAACAAGCCGATGACCTTCGCAGCGTTCTGATCGAAGTCCCTTCTCCCACCGGGAGAAGGTGGCCGAAGGCCGGATGAGGGCGGGTCGCGCGCTCACATCGCCCACCACCTTCTTCTCGCCGCGCGCCCCCTCGCGGCGCAGCGTCGCCTGCGCCCTCCCCACTACCGCTTGCGGTTTCGCGCGTCCCAAGCGCGTCGCAAGCGTCGCGGCCAACCCCGCCGCCTCACTTCTTGCCCACCGACTTATTCCCCGGCCTATGAGAACGGGGTAAACGTGCAATAAGTCGCCTCTCTCACCCTCGCCGATCCCGCCCCGAATCGCCACATTCTCAACCGCCAGATCGCGACGATCTTCCGCGCCGCGCCTTCCCAACCCACCATCGCCAAAACCATCGCCACGACACCGCCGCACCCTCGTCGAAAGAAGCCAAGCATGGCCAAGCCCTCAGAACCTCGCGATGCAATCCACCGATCCGCGCACACAAACGCGATCGTCATTGGAATTACACGATGAGCTTAGAAAAGACGATGGCTCTTTCGGCCATTACCGGAAGCGCATGCGCGAGCCTAGAGGGTACGGCAGGATACATTCACGGGCGGCACCGACAATTTGCTGTCGGCGGTGGTGTTAAGCAATGAGAGGCAAGAGACACTCGAGCCTCAATTCGCACGTTATCCCTATGTCATTTCGCCTGTGGCGATAAGGATGACACAATGCCCGAGGCTACCCACACGAGAGTCAACACGTCGTTAAGGGTTGCAGTAGGAGTTCGGATGTGATTCGCGCACCGCATTAATCGCGTCCGCGAGGCCGTGATACCGTCGTTCGAGATCGCTTACTTTTGGCGGGACGAGACAAAAGATACCACTCGCATGTAGAGGTTTGCCGATGGTTTTCGTCATCATAAAACCGTAGTTTTGAAGATCGACAGCGTTTGCGACGCCGAGAACTGCTCGCCGAACCAACGTCGCCGTCATGTCAGCCAACTGAATCCCCTTGCAGGAACCTGACGAGATGTAGTGCACGTTTTCTTTGAACATTTTTCGACGTCTAAGCCATCATCGCAACTCCAGTTTTTGACAACGGGGTGCTCAGCCGTGTGAACATCTTCGACTAACGTGAACGGGTTTTCCTGGCTCCAACTCGTGATCCACATCGGCAACATAATCTCGAACACTCGTTCTTCGCGGTTACCGGGAAGCTGTTCAACAGGATCGATTTCGAAACGCAAAGCGTTCCAAGATGATTCATGCGTTCGACCGCTGTGATGAATGATGGAGTCGTTGATCGTTCGGCTTATGCACTTCGCCCAAGCGGCCAAGCGAAGACACTGCTGAGTGCTCAGCACTCCCACCTCATTTGCCAATTTGCCGATTTCATCGCGAAGCGACTGGTGTTTGCATTTGGCTTGCAAGGCTCGGAGATTCTCTGAGACCAAGTCGGCGATCCTATCTTGCGGCGTCCCTACAAGCGACGTCAAGTCGAGCATGATGGGGCAGATCAAGATACCTGGAAGATCAGCAAGCATCTCGGCGTAGGCCCTTCGTCCCACGTCGTCCAGCAACCTACCTTTCGGTTCACCGTTCTTGAACGCGCAGGGTGGCAACTCGCTGACAAACTTGTCGAACCGACGAAAAATCTCTTCTTCGTGTTCCTCTGATATCGTAATCCCGCTGACAATTCCAGCGCGATGTTCTCCGCTTGGCGGGAGCTGAAAGTTTCCGGATTCATCGAAGAAGAATTTCACGGCTTGAATATCTCTCCACACACTCTGACGGAACAAATGCAGTTGAGGTTCGCGCACAACTTCGTCACTATTTCGTCCCGAGATCGCGAGCCTTCAGCGACGCGAGAGTATCGTGTCCATCGCTTCAGCCAGCGCTTGGCCAAGGATCGTATGGCCAGCATCCGAGAAATGGCACCAGTCGCAAAATGTCGTCGCGATTTCGCTGTCGAAGACGCGCGACGCATCGAAGAAGGCGGCGCCGCGCTGCTCGACCAGCCACGGGAGTGCGCTGCGGAAGTTGCGGTAGCCACCCGTGAGGTCGACGTGGGGAAACCTGCCGCGCGTCATGCTCAGCAAGTTATCTTCTATCGCGGTGAGTTTGGCGCGCTCCGCCAACGACGGTTGCAGAACGACGAGCATTTTTGCCCCGGCCTTTTGACTAAGGTCGGCCATGATGCAGACGTGCTCCATGAACCGCATGACGCGCAGGTTGTTGTCGGCGGCAAAATCAGTGGGTTTTTGGGCTTCCTTTCCGAATACCACTTCGGCGTTGTCACCGAGCGTGAGATCGTTGATTCCACTCAACGAAATTACAAGATCGTGTCCTTCGGCATGAAGTTGGACCGATGCGGCCTCCTGAAAGGCTTTCCAAGCACCGGCCGCTGCAACGGTCAACTCGATCGGTATCCCACGGTGCTCGAGTTCTCGCCCCGCGACTGCGAAGTACGTCGCATCCGGGGTCGACGCGTAAGACCCAAAGGCCACGCTGCCGCCGACAATGAGCACCCGCTTGGTAGGCGACGCCGCGCTGCGCCAATGTTGTAGTCCCTGGTCGTCGACCTCAAGCATGCCGGGTATGGATTGCTCTGCCTCGCGCCAGGCGGTGTGATCATCGCCGACCTTTTTCGCGAGGCGAGAACCCCAAAACCCCTCGCGCGGACCATCCGGCGGAACACGCAGGTTGCGCTCGGTAAAGCTCGCATCCCAGGCGAGCTCGTTGGCGTCACGGCCTTTCTGCTCAGGAGAACGGTGCAGTCCCAACATGTAATAGCTAATCGCAAACAGGAGCGCGCAGATGAGCGACGGAATTACAGCGAAAACAATCGTCTTGAGTCTCATGCTCTCATTGTAATTGAGAGTCTCAGAACAGACTCGCGGTGACTCATCAGTTCACCATGCCACCGCGTTGCCCAACGAAACCGCTACTCCAGCCGGTCGCTGGGGATGAGCGAGTAGCAGTAGGCGGCTACGAGGCAAGCACGTTGTTCTGCCAAATTCAGTTCCGGCCTGTCGATTGACTGCCCATATTGCGGTAGGATTAGCCGGAGGTCCCCGTTCGGAGGTCGAGCATGAGCTGTCAACACTTGGCCGCTGTCGATCCCGTTCCGCCTCACACTCTTGGGTGTGAAGAGTGCCTGAAACTGGGCACGCCTTGGGTTCATCTCCGGCTCTGCCTGAGTTGTGGTCACGTCGGCTGTTGCGATAGTTCGCCTGGCCGCCACGCCACGCGACATTTCCATCACACGAGCCACCCCGTCGTCGCATCCTTCGAGCCAGGGGAACGGTGGGCCTGGTGTTACGTCGATGAATTGGAGTTGCCGGTGCCGCCGCGGGCTGTGCGGTACCTGCGCGAGTGAGAATATCACTTTCTCTTTCAAGCCAGGATCTGCCATGGAAAAGAATGATTTGCACAGCGTGGCGTTTCCCAAGCTGAGCGACGCGGAAATGGCTTCGCTTGGTAGCTGTCCCTTGACGGTGCTCAAGAAATACAAGGCTGGAGAGAAGCTGTTCAAGGTGGGCGACTGCGACTGCAAGTTCTTTGTGGTCAAGTCCGGCCAGATTGACGTCGTCGACGAGTCCGGCGATACGCCCAAGATCATCGCGGTCCACGAAGCTGGCGATTTCACGGGCGAGATAGCGCAGTTAACCGGCAGCCCATCGTTGTTGGAAGCTGTTGCCCGCAGCGAAAGCGAAGTTTACGAGTTGTCGCCCGATGCATTCCGGCAGCTTCTCAATCACCACCCGGCGCTGGGCGACATTATCCTGCAGGCATTCATCGCCCGCCGGCAGCTTCTGCGCGAGCCGGGCAACTTCACCGGCCTGCGCGTGATCGGTTCGCGCTACTCGCAAGACACCTTTCGGATCCGTGAATTCCTGGCCAAGAATCTGGCTCCTTTCACTTGGCTTGACTTGGAAGCCAACCCTGACGTAAGCGCGCTGCTCAAGCGGCTCGGACTGGGAGAGGCCGACACGCCCGTGGTCGCCTTGGGTCAGAAGCTGCTGTTGCGCAATCCCTCGAACCGAGCGTTGGCCGATGCGCTGGGCCTTCGTCAACGGCTGGAACAGGTGGTCTATGACCTTGTCGTGGTGGGCGCCGGACCGGCCGGGTTGGCGGCGGCGGTCTACAGCGCTTCCGAGGGGCTGCGCACCGTGGTGCTCGAACAGGCGGCGCCGGGTGGCCAGGCCGGCCGCAGCATGCGCATCGAGAATTATCTAGGCTTTCCGACTGGCATCACCGGCGGCGAACTGGCCGAGCGCGCCACAGTGCAGGCCAACAAATTCGGCGCCCGGCTATCCATCCCTTCGCCCGCAATCGGGCTGAGGTTCGAAAATCTGTACTCGGAGTTGCATCTTGAGGGCAACGAGACGGTGACGACCCGATGTCTGCTGATTGCCACGGGGGCCGACTATCGCCTGCTGCAAGTTGAAGGTTGCGAGAAGTTCGAGGGTCGGGGCGTTTACTACGCCGCTACACGGATCGAGGCGCAGACGTGCATGGGGGCGGAAGTCGTCGTTGTTGGCGGGGGTAATTCGGCGGGCCAGGCAGCGGTCTTTCTCGCTGGGCAGGTCCGCAAAGTGTACGTCCTCATCCGAGGAGACGACCTCTCTAAGAGCATGTCGAGCTACCTGGTGCATCGGATCGAACAGACCCCTAACATCGAGGTGATCTGCAATACCGAAGTTCGTCGGATGTCCGGTGACGGTCACCTCGAAACCGTCGAGATCGTCAACAACAAGACGGGAGAGTCGCGGACGCTCAAAACGCCGGCGCTGTTTAGCTTCATTGGCGCGACACCGCGCACCGATTGGCTTCCCGCGGAGATTGAAAAGGACGCCAAAGGCTTCGTGCGGACCGGGCCAAGCGTCGCCCGATCACCCTACTGGAACATCCCCCGCGACCCCTTCCTACTCGAAACCAGCCGGCGAGGCGTGTTCGCCGCGGGGGACGTGCGGTCGGGCTCGATCAAACGCGTCGGATCGGCTGTCGGCGAGGGCGCAATGGCGGTGCAGTTCGTCCATGAGTACATGAAAGAAATGTAAATTGATGAATCCGATCAGGGTTAGCTAAACGCGGATGGCACCAACAACTTGTTGTCGGTGCTACCCGGTTGCGGTTTCGCGTGTCTTCCATAAGGAATCGCGAAACCGCAAGCGGTGATGGTGGATGGTAGCAATGTTCAGCGAATCATCGAGGATCAATCAACGCAACCGCTACTCCAGCCGGTCGCTGGGGATGAGGGAGTAGCAGTAGGCGTCGAGTTGCGTTTGCGCGACGCGGAGGCGGTTGCGCTGCATGCCTTCGAGCGTGGCGCCGAGCTTCGTGGCGACACGCTGGCTGGCGATGTTCTCGATGGCGGCGACGATTTCGAGCCGCTGCAGGTGCAACACCTCGAAGGCGAACTTCGCGGCGAGTCGTGCGGCGGCGGTCGCGACGCCGGTGCCGTGATCGTTCGTGCGGACCCAGTAGCCGAGGTTCGCACGCAATCGGGGGCGGTCGATTTCGTTGACGCCAGTGCCGCCGAGGAACCGCGACGTCTTACGATCGAAAATGAAAAACGGGAACGACTCTTCGCGGTCCCACGACACGCGGCACGCCTTCACCCAGGCCACGCTTTCATCGCGGCGATAGTCGGCATGGCACCAGGGGAGCCAGCGGCTGGCGGCGGCGATCGACTCGCGCACGGCCTCGTAGAGAGCATCGACATCGTCGAGCTTGGGCGGCCGCAGCAGAAGGCGTTCGTCGGTGAGCTGCATGGACAAAGGAACGAACAGCGATGAGATGAGCCGCGTCGCTTGCGACGTGCTGGCTGCGCGTTGCGGCTACTGACCCTCAGACAACGTGGTGAACCTGGCGTTCGGCGATCCACGTCGCTTGCGGTTTCGCGCGTCTGACCGGAGCACGCGCGAAATCGCAAGCGGTGATGGTACGTGATCGCGATGTTCAGGGGAAAACATGAGGATCAATCGACGTTAATCTCTTTAGCCGGATCGAAAAACAAGCGCACGATGCCTTCCGAGACACAGCACGGGCGCTGCTGCCCCTCAACCTCGAAGGACTGTTTGAACGTCGCCTGAATGCCGGTCTTGGTCTCACGAAGCTCGAGCAACTCGGCTGTCATGCGCACCCGTGCGCCGACGAACACCGGTGAAGGAAAGCGCACGCGGTTCAGTCCGTAGTTGATGATCATCCGCAGTCCTTCGACCGCGATGATCTGCTGCATCAACGTGTTGGCCAGCGATAGCGTCAGGAAACCATGAGCCACGGTCACGCCGTACGGCGACTCGCGGGCTGCACGTTCGGCGTCGCAGTGGATCCATTGGTGGTCGCCGGTGCCATCGGCAAACGCCTGGATGCGCTCTTGCGTGATATCGAACCAGTCGCTGGTGCCGAGCGGTTGCCCTACGAGGGCCCGAAGCTCGTCCAGGCCCTTAATCATACGAGGTGGCATGCGGCGTAACGTCCCGGGTCTAGCGGCGTCAATTACATGAAACGAATCGAGAGATCGCTAGCACCGGTGACAAGCGTCGCTCCAAGGCTGAACCGGCATTGACCCCGTGGGGGATTTCTCTTAATTCGATGCCCGCTTGTCGCCTTTTTGGCGTGCGTTCTCGCGCGCCCTTGCACGGCTTCCCAGTCTAACGCAACCCACGTCGATGTTCCAGCCAGCGGCTTTGCGTGTCAGGGCTGCATGCAGCCCCCGAAAGCGGTGCGTCTCTAGCGCGCTGGTGGCGTCGCGTGCGCTGGCACTGGCCCTGTTGTGTCTCTCGATAACCGGCTGTGCGTCGACGGAATACCTGCGAATGCGCGGTGTGCCGAACAATCCGCTCGTGCAGCAGTTGAAGCTCAGCTATCGCGACACTCAGGCGACCGAGCGCACGATGCAGGTGCTGCGACAGCACGACCTCGATAGCGAACTCGACAAGCCCCCCATCAAACTGCTGACCGATTTGCAGACGGTCATTGAGCATGACCCGTCGGCCGAAAAACTTTATTCGTTTGCTGAGCTCAGCTATCGCGCGGGGCGGAAGGTCGAAAACACCGACTCGAAGGCGGCGCTGGACTTCTACGGGGCGAGCGTGGCATACGCCTATCTGTACCTGTTCGATCAGCGGTTCGCGTCGCTCCGCAATCCTTACGACCCGCAGTTCCGCGGCGCGTGCGAGTTGTACAACGGATCGCTCGAGGCGTCGTTGCGGCTGTTGCAGAAGCAGGGCGGTTTGATGCCCGGCAGCTCGCATCATATTGAAACCGCCACGCAGAAGTTCGACGTTTCGGTCGTCGTCCGCAGCGGGACGTGGAAGCCCGAAGACTTTGCCGAGTTCAAGTTCGTTTCGGACTACGAAGTGAAGGGGCTGAACAATCAGTTCCGGGCGTATGGCCTCGGCGTGCCACTGATCGCCGTCCGCAAAGAGCCGACCGAAACCGGTGACGCCGACAAGTACTACCCCAAGCACCTCGCGTTTCCGATGACGGCGTTCCTGCGTTTGCTGCCTGACGAAAATAGCAGCGAGCTTCGCCCGGGTGCGCGGCATCGCGCACTGCTCGAGATTTACGACTCGATGGCAAGCTGCGAGGTTGCGGTCGGCGATTCGCGCGTGCCGTTGGAGACCGACTTGAGCACGCCGCTGGCGTACTTCTTGAATCTGAACACGAAAGAACTCAGCGATCTGGCCACGTACGGTCTTCTGCGCCCGACAAAGAAGAGTCGATCACGGGCTTGTACATGCTCGAACCGTATCAGCCCGGCAAGATTCCGGTCGTGATGGTGCACGGTCTGTGGTCGAGCCCGCTGACGTGGACCGAGATGTTCAACGACCTGCGCAGCATCGCCGAGATTCGGAAGCACTACCAGATTTGGTATTACCAATATCCGTCGGGGCAGCCGTTCTGGACTTCGGGGACGCGCATGCGTTCCGACCTGGCGAAGATGCGGGCGACGTTCGATCCCGAGAAAAAGGACACGGCGCTCGACCACATGGTGCTCGTCGGGCACAGCATGGGCGGGCTGGTATCGCTGCTGCAAACGATGAACAGCCGCGAGGACTTCTGGCGCATCGAAAGCGAGAAGCCGTTCCAAGTCGTCAAGGCTTCGTTTGAAGAGAAGGAACGCCTCGAACGGTTGTTCTTCTTCAAGGCGAACTCTGGCGTCGAGCGCGTCATCACGATCGCCACGCCGCACCGAGGCAGTACGTTCGCCAACGACACGACGCGCTACCTGGCGCAGAAGCTGATCACGGTGCCGACCATGCTCGCCAAGGATCAGGTGGTGCGTGAGAATCCGGACGTGTTTCGCGACACGACGCTCGTGAGCGTGAAGACCAGCTTGGATTCGCTTGCGCCGAGTTCGCCGATTCTGCCGGTCATGTTGTCGGCCGACCGTCCGCCGTGGGTCAAGTATCACAACATTGTCGGCATCGCCCCCGACAAGGGGTTGCTCGGGCACTTCGCCAAGAACAGCGATGGCATCGTCAGTTATCAGAGCGCGCATCTCGACAATGTTTCGTCCGAGATTACCGTCACGGCCGACCACATGAATGTGCATCGTCATCCGTTGGCGGTGCTCGAAGTGCGTCGCATCTTGCTCGAACACTTGAGCGATCTGAAGCGCCGCTCGACGGCGATGGTCACTCCAACGTCGTCGCCTCTGGTAACTCCGGTGGGCTGGACCGACATGTTTCCGCAGCCGGTGGCGACTCCCGCAACAGCGGTGCAATGAGTCGGTTTTACCGCGGCGGATTCTCAACGATCGCGGGTCGCATATCGATCGCGTGACAGACCGTCCGCTAACGAACGGCGAACGAATCCCCGCCCGTGGGTGGAAGCATTTTTCGTACAAATTTCTTGCGGGTTAATTTTCAGAGAGAGTCGCGCAAGGCCTTAAATCATCGTGTTAAATACTCGCTAGGAACAGATCAGAGCGGCTCACGAACTTGGGCGAAAGGCAGCGCCGTGTGGTGGCGGTGTACTTCGTCTCTTCTCTCGGCACGCGTCAGTGCGTATAGGTTCGCGGGTCCGACACGGCCACATAAGGCGGGAGGGAGCAATGCGTCGCATTGTTGCCGAGTTTTGCGCGATGCGGTGTTTTACGGTCATGGTGGCGCTCGCAGCGCTCGTCGTCCCGTTCATTGACGTCGCGCAAGGTGCGCCGAAGCCGAAAAAGCAGTCCTCGCCACCAGCGCCTGCCGCGAAGAGCAAAGATAGCGACGGTTCGAAATCGTCCGACAAGGAAGCGGGCAAGACGAAGCTCGCGTCGGCGAGTAAGAACACGCTGAAGTCGTTGCCGTCGAGTGCCGTGCGCGATCAAGACATAGTCGCGTTCATCGACGCACACATCCGCGAAGGGTGGGAGGCCGCCAGCCTGTCGCCGTCGATGAAGGCTACCGACAACGAGTGGTGCCGCCGTGTGTATCTCGACGTGCTGGGCCGCATCCCGACGGCCGACGAGGTGCGCGAGTTCATCGCAGGCCCGCCGGGCGAGAAGAAGGCGGCGCTGCTCGCTAGGCTGCTCGACTCGGATGAATACGTCGAAGAGTACGCTCGCAATTGGACGACGGTGTGGACGAACGTGCTCATCGGTCGACCACCTGCGCGGCCGAACCGTCGCGATCCGACAAGCCGTGCCGGGATGCAGCAATACCTGCGGCGATCGTTCCTCGAGAACAAGCCGTGGGACCGCATGGTCTACGAGATGGTCGCCGCAACGGGGGGCACTTCACCGGGCTCGCCCGACTACAACGGCGCGACGAACTTTCTCGTCAACAAACTGCAAGAGAACGCCATCGAAGCGACCGCCAAGACGGCGAAGTATTTCCTCGGCCTGCAAGTGCAGTGTACGCAGTGCCACAACCATCCGTTCAACGATTGGAAGCAGGAGCAGTTCTGGAGTCTGAACGCGTTCTTTCGTCAGACGCACTCGAACGTCAACCGCAAAGGTCGCGACATCGACTACGCGACGCTCACGAACAGCGACTTCGCCGGCGAGGGCTCGACGCCGCGCGATGCCGAGATTTATTTCGAGCTCCGCAACGGCACGCTGCAGGTCGCGTACCCCACGTTCATCGACGGCACCAAGCTGCCGACGAGCGGCTATGTCAAAGATGTCGATCGTCGCACCGAGTTGGCGAAGCTCGTCGTCAAAAGCGACTATCTCGGCACGGCGATCGTTAATCGCATGTGGGGGCACTTCCTGGGCTATGGCTTTACCAAGCCCGTCGACGATTTCGGTCCGCACAACGCGCCGTCGCATCCCGAGCTGCTCGACCAACTCGGCAAAGAGTTCACCACTCGTGGCCACGATCTGAAGCGATTGATTCGCTGGATCACGCTCTCCGAAGCCTACAGCCTTTCGAGCCGCATGACCGAGCGCAACCGTCAGGACGATCCGACGCTCGGCGAGCGCCCGAAGTTCAGCCACTTCTACTTGCGACAGATGCAGGCCGAGGAACTGTACGAGTCGCTGCTCGTGGTGGCCAATGCCCACAAGCGCGCCGGCAGCTATGAGGAAAAGGAAGGGAAGAAGAACGACGTGCTGCGGCAGTTCACGCTCACGTTCGGCAACGCCGACGGTGAAGACGCGACGACGTTCAACGGCACGATTCCGCAGGCACTGATGATGATGAACAGCCCGATCATCGAGTCGACGATCACCACCGACAAAAGTTCTTTCTTGCGTCGCATGGACAACACGATGAATCAGAACGAGGCCATCGACTTTTTGTTCATGACAGCACTGGGACGCAAACCCACGAGCGGCGACAAGGCAATGGCGCACTCGCTGATGGGCACACGAAGCAACTCGCTGACGGGCTATCAAGATTTGTTGTGGGCGCTGTTGAACTGTAACGAGTTTATTTTCATTCATTAGATCGAAACCCTCTCCCGCAAGGGGAGAGGGGAACTGACTGCAAGAACATCGCACCCGCGAGGCATCGCCATGTCCATCATCACGCGTCGTCACTTCCTCGAGCATCTCTCCGCGGCGTCGGTCCTCACGGCGCCGGTCGCTGCGTGGTTCGCGCAAGCGCTTCGCGCCGGCGCGGCCGACATGCGGCGTCACCACAAGGCGTGCATCCTTCTGTTCATGGAAGGAGGCCCGAGCACGATCGACATTTGGGACCCGAAGCCCGGCCAACCCACCGGAGGTCCGTTCAAGGCGATCTCGACCAGCGGCAACCTGCAGATCAGCGAGCACATGCCGATGATGGCGAGGCAGATGCATCACATGGCCGTCGTCCGTTCGATGAGCACGCGCGAAGCCGATCACCAACGCGGCCGCTATTACATGCACACCGGCTACGTGCCGAATCCGAACGTCGAGTACCCCAGCTACGGCGCCGTGGTGGCCCACGAACTCGCGGGCAAGAGCGGCTCGCTCGACATTCCGCCTTTCGTGTCGGTCGGAGGCGCGAGCATCGGCCCCGGATTCCTGGGCATGAACTTCGCGCCGCTGGTGGTCGACAGCAACGGCGACATTCGCAACCTCAAGATGCCGGTCGACAACGGCCGCCTGACTCAGCGCATGAACGCGCTGCGCGTGCTCGAGAAAAGCTTCGGCGAACAGAACCGCGGCGAGGCGGCCAGCGATCACGCCAAGGTGCTCAATCACACCGTCAGCCTCATGACGAGCAGCCAGATGTCGGCCTTCAAAGTCGACAAGGAGCCGACCAACATCCTTGAGCGCTACGGCGCCGGCGGCGGCAAGGGAGGCAACCGTCGCAATTCTGGTTTTGCGAAAGGATGTCTCATGGCCCGGCGACTGGTCGAAACCGGTGTGCCGTTCGTCGAAGTCGACTTCGGCGGTTGGGACGACCACCAAGACGCCTTCGGAAAGCTGAAAGATCGTCTGCCGATTCTCGACCAGGCGATGAGCGCGCTCGTCGAAGACCTGCACGAGCGCGGCATGTTGAAGGACACCGCCATCGTGTGGATGGGCGACTTCGGTCGCACGCCGCGCATCAACGGCCGCGAAGGGCGCGACCATTGGGCGCGTAGCTGGAGCTGCGTCGTCGGCGGCGCGGGCATCAAGGGAGGCCAGGCGGTCGGCAAGACCAACAGCGACGGCACCGCGGTCGAGACCGACCCGTACACGTCGCAGGATCTGATGGCGTCGGTCCTCAAGAGTCTCGGCATCTCGCTCGAGACGGTCTTCACCAGCAAGAACAATCGACCGATGCGGATTGCGAATTCGGGGCGCGTCATTAAGGAACTGTTTGCTTAGAACGTATGGCAAAGCGGATCATTAAGGAGCCCCGTCGGGCGGCGAGGGATAACAACACGATGCCTGCAGAGGTCAGCGCCGAAGGGCGATGGTTTCGAATCACGTTCGTCACGATTGTGCTCAGCGCGTTGACGTCGTCGGTCGTATCGTTGGCGTTCGTTTACTGGAACGGTCCACGCGCCGTCGGCGGCACGCGGCGTTCGATGCCGCCCGTCCAGGTCGTGCATCACGAGCCGCGACCGCAGCCCCCTGCGGCCGACTCTCAACCGCGCATTCCCGCCAACTTCGAGCATCAAGCAGGCCTGCTGCTCGGATGCAACGAGCTGGTCGTCTACCATCCCGAGACGATGGCGCAGATCGTCGGCGAGGTTCACGAACGCCTCCGCGTCATCGGTCTCGTCTCCGACGAAAAGCAGCGCACCGACGCAATCGAAGTGCTCAAGGAGCACGGGCTGCCGGCCAACAGCGTGCACTTCGTCGTGTTGCCGTTGGAAGGTATGTGGGTGCAGGACTTCGGGCCCATTTTCCTGAAGACGCCCGACGGCCGAGCGAGGATTGTCGACTTCGACTATCTACCGCGAAAGACCGACGACCAGGTGAACACGCAGTTGGCCATGCGCTTCGGCATGCAGCGCGACTTCGTGCCGCTGGCGCTCGAAGGGGGCAACATGCTCAGCAACGGGCGTGGCCTGTGTCTGACGACCATCGGCATGATTCAAGTCAACCTGTCGCGCGGCCGCACGCTCGATGAAATCAAGAAACTGCTGCACGATCACTTTGCCTTCGACGCCGTCGCGATGCTCAAGATGCTGCAACGCGAATCGACCGGGCACGTCGATTTGTTCGCCACTCTGTTGGCCCCGGATGTCGTCGTCGTCGGCGATTATCCCGAGTCGGTCGACGCGGAGAACTCGAAGATTCTCGACGAAAACGCGTCGCAGCTGTCGAAAATCAACACGCCCGTCGGGCCGATGAAGGTGACGCGCATTCCCATGCCGTCGAACGCCGGCGGTGTGTGGAGGACGTACACGAACGTGATTTTCGCCAACGGAAAGCTGCTCGTCCCGCAGTACCCGTCCCTCGACCCGACCGTAGACGCCCAGGCGCTTGCGATTTATCGTAGTTTGCTGCCCGACTGGGAAGTCGTCGGCATTGATGCCAGTTCGCTGATTCTCAAGAACGGCGCACTGCACTGCATCTCGCTGAACGTCCCCTGGTTGCCTGCCAACATCGATGAACTACATTAGCGGCGAATTGCATTAGCGCAAACGGGGCCATCTATGAATCGATTCGCTGCGATCTTTTGCGCGGCCGCTCTCTCGTTGGTATTCATCACGCCGCAGGTCGCGACTTCGGCTGAGCCGAAGGACTGGGTCGGCCAGCAGGTGATGCTCAAGGAAACCGCGACGCCTTCGGTCGGCTCCAAGCGACTCGAGTGGGGCGCTGTTCCGATGCCCGCGACGGTCGAGCAGGTGAATCTTCCGTGGCTGTGGCTCGGCACGGCGTGGGTGAACAAGGACCACGTGCTGACGATTGACGACGCGCCAGGTTACTACACCGACCTGATCCGTCGGACCGGAGGTCGCGAGGCGATCGCCTATGCGCTGCGCGGCATCAGTTGGATTCTCAAAGGCGAGTACATCAACTCGCTGAAAGACTTCGACGAAGCAACACGGCTGGAACCTCAGAACTCGACCTATCGCACGATGCACGGCAAGGCGCAGTTCTATCTGCGGAACTTCGACGCCGCGCTCTCCGACTTCACGGAGGCGATACGTCTCGAACCCAAAAACCTCGTCGCCTACAACGATCGTGGCGCGGCGTACAACTCGATGAGCAATTTCCAACAAGCTCACGAGCAATACCTGGAAGTGTTGCGCGTCGATCCGAATAACGCCTTGGCCTACAACAATCGCGGCGCGAACTGGCTTGATCGCGGCGATTTGGACAAAGCGCTCGCCGATCTGAACGAGTCGATTCGACTCAGCCCAAAGACGGCCGCAACGTACTGCAATCGTGGCCGTGTGCTGATGAAGCGCGGCGACTATCCTGCGGCGATCGCCGACTTCGAGAAAGCCATGAAGATAGCGCCCAACGAATGGTCGAGCTATCAAGGTTGGGCCCGACTGTTGGCGACCAGCCCGTGGGAACAACTCCGCGACGGCAAGCGGGCCAAGGAGTTGGCGACAAAGTCGTGCGAGCTATCGCACTGGAACGAGTGGCGTGCGATCGCGTCGCTCGCAGCGGCTTGTGCCGAGCTGGGTGATTACGAGGCGGCGGTCAAGTGGCAGACCAAAGCGATGGCCATGGACACGCCCGCCAAGGAAACCGACCTTCGCGAGAACGAGAAGCGCATGGCCGCGTACAAGGACGGCAAGCCGTACTTCGACGAGTTGCCGCCCGAGACACCCTTCGGCGAGCCGGCGGCCACGGACACGCCATCCGATAATCCTTCAGCCCCCGCCGAGTCGCCAGGAGATGGCACGCGCTGACGCGCGATGTGTGAAAACCGATTTGCGATTCCGGAAAACGGCGGGCACATCGCTCGATATTCTACCTCGCTTGCGGTTTCACGCGTTCAACCGCACGCGCGAAACCGCAAGCGATGTTGGCTGGCCTCAAGACGCCCGTGCGATGGAATGACTCTCGCTCAGTTGCCTTCGCGGGCGATCGCTTCGTCGGTCGAACGCGTTCGCAGATTGAACCGATCGCCGGGCGAGAGGAAGTAAAACGGCTGCTGATCTTCCTCGGGGGCTTGATACTCGGGGTCGTAAATCGCGACCTTGCTATCGCCCATCACGTCCATGTTGTCGTCCTGCACGACGACGGCCGTGCCTTCGTCGATGCCGATGCCGAGCACCTCGGGATGCTCACGCACGACATGGACGAGGTCGTTCTCGCGATGACGCGCCAGCAGGTGCTGGTCGATGGCCACCTTGCGAAGGAATCCGAAACCGGGTTCGTACGGCGTGGGGCCGCGACCCGGGAACGATGCGAACACGCCCTGGATCGTAGCGCCGGCCGAGCTTCCGCCGATGACGCCGCCGCGTTCGAGCACACTGAACAACGCGCGCTGCGTTTGCGTCCCGAGGTAGGTAGCGACGAGTCGCCATTGGTTGCCGCCAGTGATCCACACGCCGCTCGCCTTGCGAAGCGGCGCGACGAACTCGTCGGTGTCAGCCACTTGCCGATCACGGGTGTGCAGAACCGAAACGTTTTGAGCGCCGGCCGAGCGCAGTGCTTTCACCGTCGGCCAATCGGAGATGTCGGCTCGATCGCCGGCCATGCTTGCCGTCGGGACGACAACGATCGAAGCTTCGGGTCCGCCGGCCAGTTCGACGAAGCGTTCCCAGATGCAAGCGTCGAGCGGACCGCCGCCGCCGATCACAAGCGATCCGTGGGCCGGACCGACCTGAGGCGGCGCCTCGTGTGAGAACAAACCTGCGACGTGCCGCGACGACAAAACGTCGGGCCCGTCGGCAGATTCAAATGCCCAGGCCGACCCAAGAACAAGGGTCGCCAGTAAACCGATCACAGATACACGAAGGCCAAAGGCCATTACACGTTCCTTTCGTCCCTGAAAGGGGAACTCCTCGCGGGTGGGAACCCTCAGCCGTCGACAGTCCATGCCGTGGCCAAGGTACGACATGATTTTAAGTGCCCGGATAGCGCGAAGCAACCGACATCCGGTGCCACCAATTCCCCAGCCTCGCCTAATTTCAACTGCTGGCACCTGCCTGGACCGCCGAGCTTGGCTGACCTGAACGGTCGTTTGGATTGCAAGCACGGCGACCGCGGTAGGCGACACGGCCATGTTGATTGGCGACATGTCGCTGACCGGTGATTATGATGGCCCGCATTCCTCGAAAACCCACCTGAGTCGTTCGCCATGATGTACCGCATCGCATCGTTGTTCGCTGTATCGTTGGCCGCTGTTCTGAGCTTCGTGTTCGTGACATCCTCCACACGGGCTGCCGACAAGTCGTCGGACCTGTGGGTGACGTATGAGGGCGGCAGCGGTCCCGGGGCGGGCAAGAAGGTGGTGCTCGTCAGCGGCGACGAAGAGTATCGCAGCGAAGAAGAGCTGCCACAGTTGGGCAAGATTCTCGCCCAACGTCACGGCTTTCAATGCACCGTGCTGTTCGCCATCGACCCGGCCGACGGGACGATCAACCCCGACCATCTCAAGAACATTCCAGGACTCGAAGCGCTCGACTCGGCCGACCTGATGATCATCGCGACTCGCTATCGCGCGCTGCCCGACGAGCAGATGCGTCACATCGATACTTACCTCGCGGCCGGCAAGCCGGTGATCGGTCTCCGCACGGCGACGCATGCGTTCAAAGGTCTCGAAGGCACGTATGCTCGCTACAACCTCGATAGCAAAGAAGGCTGGCCAAGCGGCTTCGGCAAGCACGTGCTCGGCGAGACGTGGGTCGCGCATCATGGCGCTCACGGCAAGGAGAGCGAGCGCGGCATCATCGTCCCTTCGCAGCGCGACAACCCAATCGTGCGTGGCATCAAGGACGGCGACATCTGGGGCAAGACCGACGTCTATCGCGTCACGCTGCCGCTGCCTGGCGACAGTCAGCCGCTGGTGCTCGGCCAAGTCGTCGCAGGCATGAACCCTAACGACCCGCCGGTCGAAGGTGACAAGAACAATCCGATGATGCCGATCGCTTGGACGAAGACCTACGAGAGCGACAGCGGCAAGCGCGGCCGCGTTTTCACGTCGACGATGGGGTCATCTCAGGACTTGCTCAGCGCCGGCTTTCGCCGCTTGCTCGTCAACGCGACGTATTGGGCCGTCGGTCTCGAAGACAAAATTTCCGGCGAATCGAACGTCGACCTCGTGGCGCGTGTACGAGCCATTGCCATTCGGGTCGAAGCCGCCGAATAAGTTCAAACCCGGCGTGAAGCCCGCGGATTTGAAGTAGTCCTTCTCCCGCCCGGAGAAGGTGGCCGAAGGCCGGATGAGGGTGCGTGGCGGCTCGCGTGGCGTTCATTCATGAGAAAACCTCCGACAAGGGCAACCCACCCTCACCCGTCTCGCTCGCTGCGCGATCGAGCTACCCTCACCCGAAGTGAGAAGAGTTTTGGAATCGCTCATCATTGCCGACGTTTCTTACGCCGTGAGCCTTTCTTGCCGCGAGCCTGTTCGTTTGACGGCTTACCGTGGGCGCTGCGTCGCGGCTTCTGAATCTTTTTATGTTCAGGGCGGCCGAGGTCGCGCACGAGCTTGAAGTCCAGCTCGCGACGATCTGCGTCGACCGCGGCCACCGTCACACGCACGCGATCGCCGAGACGAAAGTGGTTGCCGCTGCGTCGACCGGACAGGCTGTGTGTTGCCTTGTCGTATTGATAATAATCGTCGGCCAGCGACGTGATGTGAATCAACCCCTCGGCCGGAATCTCGATGCCTTGTGCGAACATGCCGAACGATTCGACGCCGGTGATGACCGCGTCCATCTCTTCACCAATGCGCGTGCTCATGTAGGCCAGCAGCTTGACCTTCACAAGTTCACGCTCAGCCGCCTCGGCTCGCCGCTCGCGATCGGAACAGTGCTGCCCCATCACGACGAGTTCGGTGAAGTCGCTCTTCGGCTGCCGCTTCAACGCGATCTGGTTGACGAGGCGATGAATCGTCAGGTCGGGATAGCGGCGAATCGGGCTGGTGAAGTGACAGTAGCAGTCGCTCGCCAGCGCGTAGTGGCCTTCTTCCTCGGGACTGTATTCCGCGCGTTGCAGACTGCGTAGCACCGCGTAATTCACGGCGTACTGCTCGGGCTGCCCAGCCACGTCGGCAAGCAGTTGTTGCAATTCGAAGCGGCTATCCAACCCCTCGGTCTCAAAACCGAGAGCGGTGACGAACTCATTCAGCGCGCGAACCTTCAGGTCGCTCGGTGCTTTGTGCACACGTCGCAGAAAGGCGACTTCGGCCTCTTTCAAGCGATCGGCGACGGCCTCGTTCGCGGCGAGCATGAACTCTTCGATGATCTGATGGCTGACCGTGTTCACGACACGATGCGCGCCGACCACGCGGCCATCGCTGTCTAGGTCGACCTTCACCTCTTGCATCGTCAATTCGAGCGCGCCGCGTTTCAGGCGACGAGCCCGAAGGATCATGGCCAGCTCGTGCATGCGGGCGATCAGCGAATGCACCTCGGGCGTGAGCGTCGCTCGCCACGTTTCGGCATCGGCCAGGTACTCGTCGATTTCTTCGTAGGTGAACCGTCGACGGCTGCGAATGGCGGACGTATGCAGATCGACGGCCACGCGGGCGCCGTCGTCTGTGAACTCGATCATCGCCGTCTTCGTGTAGCGGACGCGATCGGGCTGAAGGCTGGCCAGGCCGTTGGAGATCAACTCCGGCAACATCGGAATCACGCGGTCGGGCAAGTACACGCTCGTCGCGCGTTGATGCGCCTCGCGATCGAGTGCCGAGCCGGGCTTCACGAAGTGCGACACGTCGGCGATGTGTACGCCCAGCATCCAGTGACCATTGTCGAGACGCGTCAGCGAAATCGCATCGTCGAAATCGCGAGCATCGACCGGATCGATCGTGATGACGATCTGGTCGGTCATGTCGTCGCGACCGATGGGAATCGATTCGTCGAACTTCGCCGCCTCGCCTCGCGCTGCTTCCAAGGTCGATTCGTCGAATGCCTCGGGCAGGTTGAACTCGCGAATCACCGAGATCGTGTCGACGCCAGGCTCGCCGCGCGGGCCAAGGATCTCGGTGATCACGCCTTCGCCGCTATGCACTGGGGTCGGAAAGCGGACCATCTCGAACACGACCTTGTCGTCGGCACGGGCGTTCTTCGCGCCGGGATCGCCGACGAGAATCGGATCTTTGAACAACGTGCCGTCGACTTGCACGTACGCGCTGCCCGCCGACTCGAAGTACGTGCCCACGAAGTGCCGCGTCTGTCGCTCGAGCACCTCGATGATCGCGCCGCGTTGGCCGCTGAAGCGACCGGTTCCGCCCGACTTCAATGGCCGCACGATGACGGTATCGCCGCTGGCGGCATCCCCCGTGTGATCGGCGGCAATATAGATGTCGAACTCGCGACCTTGGTGGGCCGCGGCCGTCACAGGGCGCACGAAGCCGAAGCCTCCCTGCGCCCGACGGAACGTGCCGGTGACGGTTGTTCCGGAATGCTTGCTCTTTGGCGGCGCGGGCTTCTCGGCAGCGGGTTGACCGTCGCCTTGTTGACCGTCGCCTTGTTGGCCGTCGTTCGGTGGAGGGCTCGCGCTTGCGACAGCCGGCGCCCCGGCGATCAGATGATTCGCGCCGTAAGCGAGTTTGCCGCGCTTGACGAGCTTCTTGATCAGCCGCTTGAAATCGCTCTTCTCGTCCTCGGTGATGCCGAGTCGCTTGGCCAGCACTCGCGGTTTGACTGGCCGATAATCCGCAGCGCCCACGAGACCGAGGACGCCCGCTTCCCAATTTTCCGTGCTCATGCTCCTTCGAGTCTCGCCGCTACGGCGGTTTCCCGCAAGGAGATAAATCGTCGGCAAATGAACCGCAGAGAGCGCGGAGGCCGCAGAGAGGCGGTCTTTTGTATTTCTCTGCGCTCTCTGCGACCCCTGCGGTTAGCCGTTCCGCCTAGATTCGAGAGAAAAGCGGAGGCGGTTACGCCTTCAGCATCCAGGGCGAACGATAGGGCGCTCGACCATCGCGGAGGCTTGGCTGTCGTCGAGCATTTGCTCGGCGGCGGGGTCCCAGCGAATCTTGCGGCCGAGACGTAAGGAAATGTTCGCCAGGTGGCAGCAGGTGGCCGATCGATGGCCAACCTCAGCGTCGCAGATCGGTCGCTCGCCGCTGCGGATGCACGCGAAGAAGTTGTCGCGATGGTTGGCGCGACCGTCTTCTTTCTTGGGTGGCGTGTACTTCTTGATGGTGTCGGGCGTGCCTTCGAGCCCGCCACGGGTGACGAAGATTTCGC
Source organism: uncultured Planctomycetota bacterium (assembly GCA_963708675.1). Lineage (GTDB taxonomy): Bacteria > Planctomycetota > Planctomycetia > Pirellulales > PNKZ01 > DATAXP01. The sequence continues at coordinate 5,307,376 of CAVPTO010000003.1, read as the reverse complement.
CATCGGTGCCGATGAATTTCGTGCCCCCCTTGATGTCCTCTTGATTCTGCCCGACGGTCATCACCGTGCCGTTGGCGTATTTGAGCGTGATGCGCGATTCGATCGGCACCTCGACCCACTGCTGCGGATGGTACACCGCTGTGCCTTCGATCTCGACGGGGCCGCTGTTGTCCATCGCGAGGCCCCATTGGCCGATGTCGATGTGATGGGCGCCGAAGTTCGTCATCTGGCCGCCCGAGTAGTCCCAGAAGAAACGGAAGTTGTAGTGAACGCGATTGACGTTGTACGCGCGCTCGGGCGCAGGGCCGAGCCAGAATTCGTAGTCGAGTTCCGGCGGCGGCGCACTGTCGGGTTCGGGCTTCGGCTTGAAGTTCACTGCCGGGATGCCGACGTGCACTTCCTTGATCGTGCCGATCGCGCCGTTGCGAGCAAGTTCGCAAGCGAGGCGGAAGTTCTCGTACGACCGTTGCTGCGAACCTGTCTGCACCACACGGTTATACTTTCGCGCGGCGGCGACCATGCGTCGTCCGTCGGCGATCGTCAGGCTCAGCGGCTTCTCGCAGTACACGTGTTTGCCCGCCGCGACGGCGTCGATCGTCTGCTTCGCGTGCCAATGGTCGGGCGTCGTGATGACAACGAAGTCGAGCGACTTATTGTCGAGCAGCTTGCGGTAGTCGTCATACTGTTTGGTCTTGCAGCCCAGCTTGTCAGCCGTCGTCGCCGCAGTCGCGAGCACGTTCTTGTCGACATCGCAGAGCGCGACGGCTGAGTCGGCGAAGAGCTTGAGATTCGCCGTGCCTTGATTCTTCACGCCGATCAATCCGCCGAGCATGCGATCGTTCGCGCCGAACGCGCGTTGCGGAACGTAGTAGGGCAGCGACAACGCGGCCGCCGTTGCGGCGACGCCTTTGCAGAACCGACGCCGCGTGGTGGGGCGTGACGTTATTGATTGCGTGGACTTGTCAGGGTGCATGGTGGGGCTTTTGCGGGGGCGATGATGAGTGAATTGGTACGTGACAGACTAAGACGAGCGCCGCGAAGAGGCAAGCAGGTGGTGAACTCCTCTCCCTTTGGGAGAGGGTGGCGGCGCAGCCGCCGGGTGAGGGCGGGTTGCAGTGGAAAGCGCTTACCAATTCTACCCGCCCTCATCCGCCGCTTCGCGGCACCTTCTCCCGAAAGGAGAAGGGTTGAGGGGCTAAATCCCGAACTGCCGCAGCACGAGCCCGAACACGTCGGTGTCGGCGACGGTGCCACCAACGAGCACACCCTTTTGCGAGGCGAGAATCACACCGCGCTGAATGTCGCTGCGGGCGGGGGCTCCGTGCGAGCCGCGAACGCGCGTGGCGTCGAGCGGAATGCTCTTGGTGGCAGGATCGAAGTGCAGCTCGACCGGGTCGTAACCGGGTTTGCGGTGAATGTCGACCGTGCGCGCGAACTTCGGGGCCTTCGCGTCGTCGAGCCACCAGTAATACGCCATCCAACTATTCGACGTCGAAACCAACACCACCTCGCCAGCCCGCTCGTGATCCAACTCGTAAAGCCCGCGCTCGTTGCCAACGAGCACTTCAGCAATACCCTCTTGCTTGCGAAATACGTCGGCCACTTTCGCAATGTCGTCCTTATTCTTCACAAACACGTGCGCGAGTTGATGATCCACCAGCGCCCACGCGGCACTGCCTGCCAGATCGAGATGCTCGCCGTCTTCTTTCGTCGTCACGCTCAACAGTCCTGCGTTGCGCAACATGCGATTGGGATACGTGACGTGATCGACCGGCGTGATCGTGTACTCGCTCGCCGCAATCCACACCGGCTTCGGCTGTCCATAAGCCTGCTCGAAGCCCGCGACCAATCGACCAATCGCCTCGTCCAACTCACCGAGCGCCTTGCGAGCTGGCTCGCTGTCGGGGCCGGTGCGCTGCGCGGCGTAATCGAGATGCGGCAAGTAGATATAGAAGAAGTTCGGCTGGTACTCGCGCGCCGCATGAATCGCCGAGTCGACGATCCAAGCACTCGACTTGATGCCCGCGATCGGCCCCCAGAAGTTCATGAGCGGAAAGTGCCCAAGCGCGTCGCGCAGCGTGCCGTACATTTCGGTCGGCTTCGTGTAGCACCACAGCGACTCGCTGCCATCGGGGTTGTGAATCGGGGCAGGGGTGCAGATGTAATCGGCCCCCGCGCCTTTGCTGTGCAGCGGGAACCACACGGCCGACGTGATCGCCGCGTCGTGCTCGTGTAGCCGATCCCAGATTTGCGGACGCTGGATGCATTCGTTCCAGGCGGTCCACATTTCGACTTCGCCTTTGTCGCGCCAATAGAAGCCGTTGGCGACGACTCCGTGCTCGCTTGGCGTCGTGCCCGTCGTCATGTTGGCCTGCACCGGACACGTAACGCAGGGAAAGCTCGGCACCAGCGTCGACACGTCGCCCGACTCGCCGAGCGCCCGCAGATTCGGCATCGCCGGAAGGTCGACGGACCGCAATCCCGGTATCGAAAGCAGCACCACGCGATCGGACACATTGGCCATAGAAAAACCTTGCGACTCTTCGAGGTTTCGTACTCCTAGCGGCTTCGCACGGACCGCATTATACTGACGAGCCCGGCAGTTGACGTCGGGCACGCCTCTCTAGCTCAATTGGTTAGAGCATCTGACTCTTAATCAGAGGGTTCCGGGTTCGAGTCCCGGGGGGGGCACTTCTTCAAGCCATTTCGCCGCAGCGATTTGCGACGCACTGGCTTTTTTCGTGCGCAGGCTTCTCTGCCGATTGTTACGCAAGACACTGCCTGACTCGCGCCTCGACCGCCGTCATGCCGAGTTGCGGTTCCCGTGGCAAGTCGTCGCATTTCGGCGGCGCCGTCTGCGTTTTGGCCGACGTAATTCTTCATCGTGATCTCGATCGACTTGCGATGCCTCAACGGTCGAAGGGGCGGGGCTTGAAGCGGCGCGAGTGCCACGATTCTGGCGGCGGCACGGCTCGATGCAGGAACCGACATGCGTGTTGCAGGTTCTGACGGCACCTTTAGAAACTGTAACGCTTGCCAGCCTGCTAATTGCGAGCGACGTTTCTTCGACAGCGCATGCGTCGTTGTCGCTTATCGAGTGTCGCTTAATCGAGAACACCTCTCGTCCTGAAGGAGGAGCCGATGCGTCATTTCATGTTAGCTTCGGTGGCGTCGCTTACTCTGTTCGCAGTCGCCGCCGCTACGAACGCGAGCCCCAAAAGCTACGGCGACGGCTATTGGCACAAAGGCTACGGCTGGGCGGGCTACGGCTGGTACAGCATCTATGGTGACTATTCTGGCTACGACGGATACGGCTCTCTGGGATATAGCACCCGTGGAATCTATGGCGGCAAACCCGCCTACATGCCGGTCCCTTGGGAGTACCGTCACGAATACGTCCGCAACCGTCGGCGCGGCTACTGAGATGACCGTTCGGTTTTATTCGCGCGTGCGAATCTCAAACGTTAAGCGGACGACGTCGTTTTGGAACTGATCGCTCATCGGCCCAACCTGGTTGAGCTCGAAAGCTCGGCCGATGCGGTTGCCGGCGAGGTCTTCGAGCGCATGGTCGACGACGATCTCGAACTCGCCTGACTGCCAAGGCGCGTTCGGCCGGAACTCCCATCGTTGTTGCTCGCGAGACACAAGCACTTCGCCTTCGATGGGAAGGCCCGAAGTCGAATGAACGGTGATCGCTCGCTGGAGTAGCGCGTGATCGAGCGGCCGCGGAAAGTCGATGGTTAGCGGTTGGCGCGAATCGTCGGCTGGCACACTGACCTGCCATTGCGTTGGATCGATCGCTTGCTCGACGGGCGGTCCTACGCGAAACTGCTTCGAGAACTCTTTTCGAAGCGGGCGATTTTGCGCGTCGAGCCACGAGGCTTGCACGACGAGCGTGAACGATTCGCCTGCTCGCAGAACCGTGCCCAAATCCTCGCGAGGCTTGACACCTCGTTTGATCCGCCCCGGGTCGATGAGCAGCGTTAGCCGCGTCTGTTCCGCATCCCAAAGCTCCTCGCCAAGTTCGAGAAATGGCAGATCGACGGGCCGATTCGTGCTGTCCAACAGACGCACGTGCTCGTACACCGAGCCTCGCGACATCGATGCCGAAAACCGAATGTAAAAGCGCAACAGGTTTTCAGGAACGATGGCGACCGCAGGAAAAATGCCCGTCACCTCGGTCTGCGGCGACGGCGCGGCCGCCGACTGACGGAACTGAAAAAGCACCTCCGAGACTCCATGCTCGTGCTTCGATGGCGTCTCAAGTTTCGATCTGCGTAGCACCGCGCGGTAGGTCTGACCTTCGCGGAAGGCGAATCGCGGCGTGAACCGCACTGTCCGGTCGACGACCGCGTAGGAACCAGCGATCGCGATCTCGCTGACCGCGTCGTCGTCCATCGACACTCTCAGCACCTGCGAGAGCGCATCCTCAGCGGCGGCGTCATTATCATTGAGCCGTGCAAGCGAGTCCGTTGGAAACGGTCTCGCCTCGATCGCGATGATGCGTCCCGCGGCGTCTCTCACGGCCCAAATGCTCGACGCCGTGTCGATCGCGTCGGCGGCCGTCACGAATCGGCACGCCGACACGACGCAGCAGACGAACATCGCGACGCCACATGGCTGAGCGGAACACACAGACGGTCCTCCGCGTCAGCCTAGGGAAGGGCAACGGTCTCCAGATTCAACGCGCCCGCCTCGTTGCGCACCAGTAGCAACGCGTGGGCGTCGCCCAGTTTGTCGAGATGCTCGACTCCCTTGAGCCCGTCGATCGTGTCGTAGCTGAGACCCTCGGTTCCTTTCACCGGTTGCTCGATGCCCGCCTGACTGTCGATACGATCGGCCGCGATCTTCATCACGCCGCGGGCACTGTTGGCCAGCAACAGATACGCGTGTCCGTCTTTTTGATAAGCGATGATGTCGAGTGGCCGATTGTGATTGCCTAACTCGGCGAGAGTCGTGCCACGCAACTTCGAGCCGGTCTTCAACTGCGAAACCGGGAACGCCACCAACGGCGTGCAGGTGTAGGCTGCGAGCAGGTGCGGTTCGCCGTGGACGGTGTACGGAACAAACGTTCGCACTGGCGACCGTGTTTCGAACTGGCCGTGAGCGCCATGAAAGATCTCGACCGACGTGCTCTGATCGGCGCTGGTGAACGGAAACGCGATCGCCCGCAGCTTCGAGGCAAATTCCTCGTTCGACAGCCCGGCGACGAACACCCGCCCATCGACATAATGCAGGTCGGTGATCGATTCCTGTCGCAGCTTGTTGCCGCGCCTGTCGACGGCTTCGGGATCGGGAGCGTTGTTAAGCTCAACCTTGGAATAAGCAACGTTATCGAGATCGAGCAACGTCAGCTTTCCCGCGGGAGAAATCTTCGCCAACACGGGTTCGGCGTCAGGCCCTCGCCCACGCGATGCACTCAGATACACCACCGTCGAATCGGGCTGCACCGCGACGGCGTTAATCAACAATTCGTCAGCGTTGATGCCCACGAGCGCTGCCAACTGAACGTTCACGCCGTCGAATCGAACCGTCTCGGCGCTGCTGCGTGGTTCAGCGGGTTCGACACCAATCGCAAACAACGACGCGCCGCGCGGATCGCCGACGAACAACACCCCTTCGGGCCCGAACGCCAGCGGCCCTGCCGATTTCAACGCCGGTGCGCCCTGTTGATTCAAGCCCGCAGTTCGCTCAGCAGCGACCGCGGAACTGGTGATGCATACGATCGCGATCAATGCCTGCCCAAGATTCCTGAAGGAGTTCAACATCGGTTTTCTCCCAGTGAGGCAGCTATCGAGGACACGTGGACTGTCGTGAATGGGGGCTCGAATGCCGTCCGAAACCCTAAAGCTATGAACGCCCTCGATGCCTGTCAATTATTTGCGTCGTGTGCGCAGGCGAACCGCAAAGTCGACGGATCGTCGCGAACCTGATTGCGAGAATGCAGCGGCATACGTTCGTCCTGCTTGGCTATTGATCCTCAGAAAACTGATCCTCAGAAAACAAAGTTCATCGCGATGACGCTATCCATCACCGCTTGCGGTTTTGCGCGTACCGCCCGTGGATGCTCCGTTCCCCAACATACTCGTTGTCGCCGCTCATCCACATGGGGAATCACTTCAGGCCGGCCCGTTGCTGTGGATCGTTTCGTGCGAATCGGAGATCGTCCGCCGCCAAACGGACGCCGAGTTATTGCGCGGCCTATGGACTAGGGGGTCATGCGCAATAACCCGGATTCTTTCTGGCATTGACGTTGGCTCCTCGCAGCTCGCGAAGCGCAACACATCGCGCGTCGGCGCGGGTCTCCGACCCCGCCGCTCCGCCCGACCGCAGGTCTCCTCCCGCCATCGCTTACCGCGCTCGCGCTCGGCGCGGGTCTCCGACCCCGCCGCTCCGCCCGACCGCATGTTTCCTCCCGCCATCGCTTACCGCGCTGCATGACTCACCACGACCGTTGCGCCACGGAGCGCATCAGACCGCGTGTTTTGCGCGGATCTATACAAATCATTGTGACCGTGTTTCGGGAGACCTTCGGTCACAACTCGGCGGGGTCAGAAACCCGCGCCGAGCGCGAGATCGCGATACGGAATCCCGCGACTTTCTACCCGGCGTCCAAGGGACTGCGTACCCGATTGGCCGCCTTCTCCATGACGTGGGTGTAGATCATGGTCGTCCGTACGTCGCTGTGCCCGAGCAGCTCTTGAACAGTGCGGATATCGCTGCCTTGCTCGAGTAAGTGCGTCGCGAACGAATGCCGTAGCGTGTGACACGTCACGCGTTTCGTCCAGCCAAGCTTTCGGGCAGTGGCCGTCACGGTGCGCTGCAGGCCTCCTTCGTGCACATGATGTCGGCGCACTTCGCCTCCTCGCGGATCGCTCGAGAAGCGCGTAGCGGCAAACACGTATTGCCATGCCAACGACCGATCGGCACCCGGCAACTTTCGATCGAGTGCCGTCGGCATCGCCACGCTCCCAAACCCCCTGCGCCAGGTCATGCTCGTGCAAACTTTGTCGCCATGCAAGTTGATGACGCATGGGTTCGTGCACCGCCACGGGCAGCATCACGAATCGGTCCTTATCTCCCTTCCCGCCGCGCACGGTCAACTGGCCGCGTTCGAGATCGACATCCTTCACGCGCAGCCGACAGCACTCCATGAGCCGTAGGCCGCTGCCATACAGTAGCCGAGCCATTAAGCCAAACGGCTCAGGGCCTCGCAGCGCGTCGAGCTGGGCAAGCAACTGAATCACTTCGCCACGGCTGAGCACCGTTGGAATGCGCTTCGGACGGACCGCACGAACCGCATTGAAGGCTCCCAGATCAACCCGCAGCACGTCGCGATACAGAAACAGCAGCGCCCTCAGCGCTTGGTTCTGCGTGGCGGCTGCCACATGCCCCTCGACGGCCAAGCTCGTCAAAAACGCTTCGACATCGGCAGCCTCCAGCGAGCTGGGATGCCGAATGCCATGGAAGCGGATGTACCGCTCGATCCAGTAGACGTAGCAGTTCTCGGTCCGCAGCGACCGATGCTTCGCCCGCGCGACCCGGCGACATTGATCGAGCAGCTTCACCGCACGCCCCCCACCGCACGCCCCCCACCGCCATCACTCAGCCGTAATTCACGCCGAAAAAGCGCGTTACATGGCAACTGCACCCGTCGTCTACAAAAGCGGCGGTTGCGGCTATTCGCGCGTAGGATACACGCGTACAGTATCGCAATCAAGCGATTTTCAAAGAAAATGCGTATCGCTAGCCGTAAGGCCTCGCGCTATACGGCAACACACATACAATCATTGGTTAGGTGATGAAGATGCGCGTGGTGAAATGGTTTGCCGTAAGCGCCGTAGTCGTTGCCATGACCATTGCCGCCATTTACTTTGCCTTTCCATCACTTTTCGAGTCGAGAATGATAGGCGGCCCTATCGCCGTCTTCCAAGGACGCGGTTCCGCTCCAAATGTCGTTCTAGGCGTCAGCGCTCAGCCAAACTCCAACGGGCCCGGTGTGGTTGTAACTGGCATTGTCCCGAATAGTGGCGCAGCACAGTCGGCGCTTCGTGTAAATGACATCATCCTCAGAGTAGACGGCACGCAGATTAGCGATGGTCGCGACCTTGTGTTGTCGCTTCGAGGTAAACGACCCGGCGATAGCTTGTCACTGGACGTGCTTCAAGATTCACAGCCGACAACGATTCGCGTCGTTTTAACAAGCGTTGCTGACACTAAACCTATGTTTGTGCCGGTGGGCGACTAAGGCCACCTAACCATGCGCTGCAGTTGACCCGCAGCTTTTCGGCGCGTTTGAATCTCTCGCTTCGGTCACGGTACAATCGTGTTCGACCTGCTGACTTCCAGCGGGCAACTGAGCTTTTTCGTTAGGCACGAGGATGCACATCCGCTTCAGCATCCGGACTTTTCTTGTGTTTACGACACTCGTGTCGCTTTCAACCGCCTGGTCAGCGCACACCTTGAATTGGATAGCGCGACGACATGACTTTGGGTTCGACCTAACGGCTTGCACCGGCCCGTGGAGGGCCGCAATCTTCCGCAAGGATACTCGGCCTCCATTTGGACTTTCGCTCTTCGGTGAGTCTGGCGTCATGACCGTATGGTGTCGATCGGAAGACGTCGCAACTGCGCGACGTCTGTTCCCTGAAGCAAAGGTCATCGTTGACGACGACGGATTCCGCGAGTGAGACTAGGCTTCCGCTTCGTGCCTAACCAATCGCTGCAGTTGACCCGCAGCTTCTCGGCGCGTTTGGCCCGCTCCCTTCGGTCACGTTAGAATGGCCTTCGACCCGTTGACGTTCAGCGGGCAACTGAGCTTTGTTGTTAGGTGCGTCCAGAATCGTGATCGCGATGACTTTGCGAACCTCCAACTTCGATTCGCTCAGCAGGCGAGAGTTGCACCAACTTTGTGACGGACTCCTCACGTGCGACTCTGACGTCATTGAGACCTGCGTCGCGTTTATCGAGGCCGAAACACGGGGGCTTTGGCATGGAAGAGCGCGTGCGATGATGACCCGTCGGCTCAAACATTGTTTGCTCACAACTTCGCAACAACAGCGACTAATTCATGCCATTCTGGGCCGGCTAGCGAGTGGCCATTTTTCCGAGCAGTTCAAGGATCAATTGCGTCTTGTGTTGTCGCTCTCGCCAAATGACGCATACTCGACCGCCCGAGCATGTACGTCGTCACCGCTATCCCAAGTCCAACGTTATGCAAAGTGGCTGTTGTCAAACAATCGCACCTAACTTCTTAAGGATTGCAGCCCGCGCAGCCGGGCCTGCAATCCTTGGTTCAAGAAGCCCGGTGAACAATGAAGCGGGCTGTATCTTAGGGTAACGGTTCGCCCACGCGGGGCGCGGGAATCGCTACTGAGACGCGTCCGCGACCCTCTTGGCTGGCGAGTGGATGCTCGCGCGCGTGAAGCGCTGGCTCGTGTCGGGGCGGTGGCGGCGATGCGGTGACGGTTTGGCGCCTCGGATGGGGCGAGCGACGGGAGCCAGGGGCGAGCTTGTCCCCACTTCGGCCTGGCAGGTCGAAACCAGCGGAGCGGCGGCGGGATCGAAACGGTTCATGTGTCAGCTCGTGTCGTAATAATCCGGCACGCGAGCCGGCAGAACAAGCGCGATGCGCAGGGCGCCGCCACATTCGGCACAGCGGATTCGTGGACGTGGGACCTCTTGCTCGCTCGGCTTGGGCAACAGTGCGAACCGCTCGCCGTTGTGGAGCGTCACCAGCCAACGCACGGCTTCGACCGACCGCTTGCTCGCGGAACTCAAGAAGCCGTAGTGCCGCACCTTCTGAAAGCCGCTGGGCAAGACGTGCTGCAAGAAGCGGCGGAGGAACTCCAGGGCGTCGAGCGTCATCCGCCGCCCCTGGCTGGTACCGCTCTTGCGATAGGTGAACGTGACCCGGCCCTCGTCGTAGGACACGATCCGCCGATCGCTGATTGCCACGCGAAACACGTAGGGCGCGAGATATTGCAAGCTGGCGCGGCCATCGCCCACGGCCTGCGAGTGGACCACCCAATCCTGTCGCCAGACCGCGGGATCGACCTGGTCTAATAAGCCCGCGCGCCCGAGGATGTCGCGGAACCTGGCCCGAAAGATCAGGGACAGGGCTTTGACCGGCACAAAGAAGTCGGCCCGTGAGGGGAGCCAGCGCGCGTCGTCCTGGCTGACCGCGCCGCCGGGCACGACGTAATGCACGTGGGGATGGTACTGGAGCGTGCGGCCCCACGTGTGGAGCACGCCGAAGAAGCCAACGCGTGGCGAGCCGAGGTACTTCGGATCGGCCGCCAAGGTCTGGATCGACGAGCTCGACGCCTCGAACAACGCCGCGTAAGCGATGCGTTGCTGCGCGCGCACGAAGGCGCGCAGCGCTTCGGGCAACGTGAAAGTGAGCAGGAAGTAGGGACAGGGCAGCAGGCGGGCGGTTTGTATCTCCAGCCAACGGCGGGTCTTGTTCTGCTGGCAAGTCGGACAGTGACGATTGCCGCACGAGCGACCGATGCTGTGGGTTCGTCCGCACTTCGAGCAGGTGTAGACCACCGTTCCCAACTGGCCGGTGCGGCAAGCCACGATCGCCGCGAGCGCCTTGCGGTGCTCGGCGGGCATCGCCGTGCCGAACCGCTGGAGATACGTTCCGCCGTACCGCCGCAGCACGTCGGCGACGGTGGGCATTGGCGGCTACTCCATCAGCCGCTCGATCGTGGCTCGGGCCTGCTCCTGGCCCTGGGTGGTCAGGTGCAGGTAGACCATCGTGGTCTGCAGCGAGCTGTGGCCGAGGTACTGTTGGATCAGCCGCAAGTTGACGCCGGCCTCCAAGAGGTGCGTGGCGTAACTGTGTCTGAGCGTGTGCATGTGGACGCGCTTGAGGAGCTTGAGTTCCACGACCACGCGCCGCAGCGCGCCTTGCACGCTGCCGATCGCCATGGGTTGGGTGGCGGTGGCGCCTTGCTGACCATCGCGGCCGGTGGCGGGAAAGAGCCAGCAGGAATTGCGGTGCGTCTTCCAATAGTCGCGGAGCATCGTGAGCGTCTTGGGGGGCAGCGGCACGTAGCGGTCCTTGGCCCCTTTGCCGCGATGCACGTGGACGAGCATCCGCTGACTGTCAATGTCGCCCAGGTGCAGGTTGAGACCTTCCTGCAAGCGCAGGCCGAGCGAGTAGACCGTCCAGAAGTAAGCCTTGTTGTGCGGCGTGCGCACGGCGTCGATCAGTCGCCGCACCTCGTCGATCGTGAGCACGTCGGGCAGCGCCTTCTGCCGGGGGACGCGGAGCTTGAGCAGCGTGGACCACGCGCGTGGCGCGGTATGGGTATAGAAGAACTTGATGCCGCTGAATGCGATCTTCAGCGCTGCCACCGAGAAACGTTTCTCGTTCTTGATGAACAGGAAGTACTCTCGGAGCTGCGCTTCGGTCAATTGGTCGGGTGGTCGGCGAAAGTGGGCGGCCAGGTGCCGCACGGCGCGCACGTAGGCCTCCTGGGTGCGCTCGCTCAACCCCGCGAGCTGGAGGTCGTGGATCAACTGTTGGCGCAGCGTCGTCGTGGCAGCCATGGGCAACTCCTTTCCAATGAGCGGGTGGAAAAGAGTTCACGCTACGCCCAAGACGCTCTAGAATCACGTCACCGCCAGGCGCCCACAATCCCTGCCGCGCAGCGGCTTACTTGAACCAAGCGCTGCAGTTGACCCGCAGCTTCTCGGCGCGTTTGGCTCGTTCGCTTCGGTCACAGTAGAATGGCCTTCCACCCGTTCACTTTCGGCGGGCAACTGAGCTTGTTCGTTCGGCGGCGGAGGGGCGCATGACGATCGACGAGTTCATCGCCCAGGTGAAGGACAAGTCGCCACCGGCACCGGCGGACAAGCTCGCCCGGTTCGAGGCGGACATCGGCCACCCGCTCCCGGAGGACTATCGCTACTTCCTCGCCAATTGCAATGGCGGGTATGTCGGCGGCCGGTACTGGTATCGCGGCCGGAACCCGCAGGGACGGGAGGTCGAGGCTGGGGTCCACCACATCGGCGGGTTCCGAACCGAGTCGTACTTCTCCCTGCCCGGACACCAGCGGACCTATTCGGGACGCATCCCCGAAGCGCTCATCTGGATTCACGACGACCCCTTCGGCAACGCCATCTGCCTCGGCGTCGCCGGCGAGCATCATGGGCGGGTATACTTCTGGGACCACGAGAACGAGCCAGACGACGACTGGGATGGGTCGGTGGATTCGGCCGGCAACCTCACCCTGCTCGCCAACTCATTCACCGAGTATGTGGCCGGGTTGGGGGAGCTGGACGACGCGGACTGAGCGGTGCAGCCCAGACGCCGAACCAGGCGCTGCAGCAGACGGCGGGGGCCATCTTGGTTTCTGGGAGTTCAAGCTCACTGTGGCCCCCGCCGCTGCTGAGCTGGGTTGTTAGCCCTATCTGCATATCGTCGGAATCCGATGGCGGAAAATCCAACCGATGATCTCGGTGTGCGTCGTGCCGATCGAACCGACGCCTCATTTATGGCGTCAACAGCTTTTTGCCAACCACGTGCTGTCACGGTTCTCGACGACGGCAAGCACTTCGTGGCAGTAGAGGGTCGCATAAAGCTGAAGCATCTGCTGCTCACGCTGCTATGCGTCTACACGTTTATTCTCGTCGTTGGCGTCCCGAGCGCGCTCGCGGCAATTCGCAAAGACCCTTCGATGACCAGCTTGTACGTTGCTTTCGGCGTGTTCACGATTGGTGTATCGATCGGCTTGATCGTAGTCGTACAAGGCATAAATGGCAGCATGGCGGACAGGGCTGTTTACTTCACGATCGACAAAGGAACTGCCGACATCAAAATAACCATCGATGGCGTCATCATCCCACGCGATCGCATCAAAGCCTTTGTCGAAGTGCTGGAGTACCCGCCTGTGTTGGAGGTTTTCAAACGCAACCAGCAGGTTTATGAGCTGAGCGTGCTAGCTGTGGACTCTAACGCTGGTTTATATAGAGCAAGACTGTGCGTCTGTTGGCAGCGGGGAGACTGTTGGAAAGTCATCCGACTTCTGAAAACGACCTACGCGGCCGAGTGGATTGAGAAGAGGCAGTGGCGACTCGCGATGCGACGGTCACGTGCCGAGACTAGCTAGTCGGGCATTCACTGAACCGCGCGAGGTCGCACGGGGTGAAATTCAGTTTTGTCCCCACTCCGAGCTAAGAATCCGGCTAACCATTCGCTGCAGTTGACCCGCAGGTTCTTGGCGCGTTTGGCTCATTCGCTTCGGTATCGGTAGAATGCCCTTCGACCCGTTGACTTCCAGCGGGCAACTGAGCTTTTTCATTAGGTGGAAGGAGCGATGGTGCAACGTTCCTGGCTTTCCGTTTTGTTCCTGTGCCTGACAGGGTGTACGCGGGAGGCACCAAAAGCTGCGAGCAACGTTGCCATGGAACAGAAAATCACTGCGCCGACCGAAAGCGATCGTAAGCAGCTAGCGGAACGCGAGTCGGCAGTTCTCCGGCTTATCCAGGCGCGTCATCCTGATGCGAAGTTGATACATGATGAGAATGATCTTCAATGGCTTCAGCGCCTTGTCGATGAAAAAACTCTTCGTCCGAATCAAACATACGAACTGCAATCATTAGGCCTCGTTTTAGGTCAAGTCTTCGTCGCGCAGACGCCGCTCAAGTGGATTGTCGTCGAAGATGAGTTCGGCCGCGATCTCGCCCTGCAGTATCCGAATACGAGCGTCATCGTGTTTCCGCTGACCATGATTTCGAAGCGAGTAGAGGACGGACGCGACGTCGAGGTACTTGCCCTTTATCGGACAGTAGTAACTCAAGTGGATAAAATGAAGGACGATCCTGAGTACAAACGGTGAATCGGCTGCCCGACTCCACCTAACCATTCGCTGCAGTTGACCCGCAAGTTATCGGCGCGTTTGGCTCGTTCGCTTCGGTCACGGTAGAATGGCCTTCGACCCGTTGACTTCCAGCGGGCAACTGAGCTTCTTCGTTAGCTGCTACATGAGCACTCAGAACGCACGCTATGTCGCCAAAGCGATCGCTGGCACAGGCTGGCGTATCTGGAACCGTAGGACAAAGCGTTGGTGGGGTAACTTCTACAAAGAGTACCCACAGAAAGTTCTCGACGAACTCAACGGCCCAAAACGTCCCGAATCGCTCACCGAACTAGCTCGGCCATCATACTCCGAAAACAAAAAGCGACGCTGAATCCAGTGTGCAGCTAACCACTCGCTGCAGCGGCTGTGTTGATTTTCAAGAGGGTTGAAGGACAACTTCGTCGCGATTTTCTGGGCATGATGTTCTCCAAGGTTCGTTGTTGCGGATGATGGTGTTGAGGATCACGAGCAGCTTGCGCATGCAGGCGGTCATCATCACTTTGAAGGGCTTGCCGGCAGCGCTCAGGCGCTGGGCCATGGCGCGGGGCATCTAAACGGGACAGGTCTAATTATTGACAGGTCGTTCATCCTTCGGTAAACTCTGACCATGCCTCGCACCGCGCGTCTGGCTCCTGGAGGGATGTTATTCCACGTCTTGAACCGTGGCGTGGGACGGATGCGGCTGTTTCTGCGCGATGCTGACTTCGAGGCGTTCGAGCGCGCGATCGCCAAAACGTTGGAAACGCGGCCGATGCGGATCGTCGCTTATTGCTTGATGTCGAACCACTGGCATTTCGTGCTGTGGCCGAAATCGGATGGCGATTTGGGGGCGTTCATGCAAAAGCTGACGATCACCCATGCGCGCAACTGGCAAGAGCATCGTCGTCGCGTCGGCTACGGCCACTTGTACCAGGGGCGCTACAAATCGTTTCCGATCGAAGGCGATGAGCATCTGTACCAGGTGGTGCGTTACGTGGAACGTAACGCGCTGCGTGCGAATCTCGTGCGCCGCGCAGAGGATTGGCACTGGTCAAGCTTGTGGCGGCGCTTGCACCCGTCGCCCGACGAGCCGCAGCTTCTCAGTGACTGGCCCGTGCCCCAGCCCCGCGCTTGGGTGCCTTACGTGAATGCCCCTCAAACTGAAGAAGAAATCGCGGCCATCCGCAAGTGTGTGTTGCGCGGTCAACCGTTCGGCCATGACCGCTGGGTGCGCCGCACAGCCGAGCGTTTGGGCCTCGAATCGACCCTTCGTCCCCGCGGAAGACCCCGAAAGGCCGTCGACGGCAAAAAGATTTAGACCTGTCCCGTTTATATGCCACGAAAGGCCGTCGACCGCAAAAAGATTTAGACCTGTCCCGTTTATATGCCTCAAGATGAAGTGATCGCTCGTGTCGCAGATCACGCCGAGCTTGGGGAAGTGATGATAAACGACCTTTTTCCAGGGCTCGGAGACACGCGTGCGACGGCGGACGAAGTAGCCGCTGGCGGCGGTGCACTCCAAGCCCGTCGAGTCGATGGCGGCCCGCCGCACGCGCTTGCGGTGTCCCCGTCGCCGCCGGACGGTGGCATCCAGCAGCCGACGTACCCGGCCTTGAGTCAGCAACCGCTGGCTCGCCTTCTGCACCGTCGTGAAGTGCGGAACCTTCTTGAGTTCCAACACGCCAGCCAGCGAGGGCGTGTCGCGCAGCAGATGCACCACGCCGCGATAGTCGGTTTTGAGAAAGTTCTTCAAAACCAAGCAGGCGAAGAGTTGGTGCTGAGTGAACGTCTTGGGACTATAACGATGGCTGTAAGCAGGCAACGACCGCCGCGCGACCGCCAGCGCCGTCAAAATCACCGCCTTCGGACTCTTGCTCGTCGCGCTCATCCCTCCTTGCTACGCACGAAAGAAAGCTAGCAGCCTAAAGTCAATGACATGTTTTCTACAGAGCCGGACATTCTACTTTTAGACGACAATGAGTAGCATGTCCCGTGTTTCTTCCCCTTGGACCGGGTGCCGCGGGCGCTACCGCTGCCTGTGACTGTTTCATGGTTGTCCTGCGACGTCAACTCGGCGGTGTCCCACTGACTGTCGGTGGTGGCGGAACCGGTTTCGTGCCACGAGCCGCTATCGGAATCGACTGAGCTGTCGGCGAAGGTATCGCCCGGCGACTCGTGGGGTTTGGTGTGCCAGTTCTCGTTGGCAATGCCCCGAAGTCAAATACGATTCGGGATAACAACGGACCCAAGGCGCCGCGGACTTCTCGTCGCTCGGCCTATCACGTCGCCCTAACGCGTTCGGCTTCTTTTGGCTATTGGTCCTCAGAAAACAAAGTTAATCGCGATGATGCGATCCATCAGCGCTTGCGGTTTTGCGCGTACCGCTCGTGAGACGCGCGAAATCGCAAGCGGCGATACGACGCATATGCCTTGGTTCACGCGGTTTTCTGACGATCAATAAACGACGGACGTACTTTCCTGCCAGCCTGCTTTGGCCTAGTCTGGAACCCATGCGTCCCATGCCATGTTGTCTCGTTCTCATCACTCTTGTTGTCACTCTCGTCGTCACCGGCGCGTGCGAGCGGCAGGGGGCAAAAGAAGCGTCCAAGCCAGTGGTGGCCAAGATCGCGCCGGCCACGGTGGCGCACATCGCCAACGAAGAGCAGTTGAACACGATTCAATTGACCGAGGCGGCCGAGGGCCGGTTAGGCATCGAGACCGCTAAGGCCGAAGACCGGCCCGTCGGGCGCACGCGGACTTACGGTGGCGAAGTCGTTACGCCGCCGGGGGCGTCGATCCTGATATCCGCTCCCGTGGCGGGAACGCTCGACGCGCCGGCAGGCAGTGGCGTGCCAACCACCGGCGCGCACGTCTCGCGACGTCAGCCGATCTTCAGGCTGGTGCCGCTCATGGGTTCCGAACGTTCCGTCCTTTCGCCTGCCGAGCGGATTCGCTTTGCCGAAGCGCGCAACACGATCGCCACGTCGCGGATTGATGCCGAAGGCCTCGTGCAACAGACGCGGGTACAGCTCGACGCGGCGAAGATCGCCCTCGAGCGTGCCGAACGTTTGCTGCGAGATCAGGCCGGCACCGCGCGAGCTGTCGACGAAGCGCAAGCGCAAGTGAGCGTCGCGCAGAAGGCGTATGATGCCGCGGCCGCTCGCAAGGAACTTGTCGATAAGATCGACATTGAAGACGACCCGTCGAAGTTGCAGCCTTTGGTCATCGAGGCCCCGCGCGATGGCATCGTGCGCAGCATGTTGGCAGCTCCCGGCGAAGTCGTCGCACCCGGCGCACCGCTGTTTGATATTACCGATCTGGACCCGGTGTGGATTAAAGTTTCGGTCTATGTCGGCGAGCTCGAAGAGCTCGCCGCTCGCGAGCCTATTACCGTCGGCAACTTGTTGGCCAAGAGTCCGCCGCTCACGGCGCGTCCGATCGAAGCGCCGCCGACCGCGACGGCCTTGGCTTCATCGGTCGATTTGTACTACGAACTCGCGAACAAGAAGGGCGAGCTCAAGCCCGGGCAGCGCGTCGACGTGGCCGTGAAACTCAACGATCCGTCGCGGGCCCTGGTGATTCCATGGTCGGCGGTGATGCACGACATACATGGCGGCACCTGGGTGTATCAACGCGTCGCGCCACTCACGTATATTCGACGCAGGGTTCAGATCCGATATGTCGTCGACGGCCAGGCGGTGCTCGCCAACGGCATTCATGACGGCGACGAAGTGGTGACGGCAGGGGCAATGGAACTGTTTGGAACAGAGTTTGGTTTCGCAAAGTAGCGGCCCCGCTGAACACGCTCGATGACCTGGCTCGTCACAACTTCCTTGCGATTGCGCGTGCTCGTGTTGGCCGCGTCGGTGGTGCTAATCATCGTCGGCGTGCGGACGCTCGAAACGACGCCGCTCGACGTGTTCCCCGAGTTCGCGCCTCCGCTGGTTGAGATTCAGACCGAGGCGCCGGGCCTTTCGACCGAGGAAGTCGAAAGCCTCGTCACGATGCCGCTCGAGAACGCCCTGAACGGCACGCCTTGGTTGAAAACGATCCGCTCGAAGTCGGTGCTCGGGCTCTCGTCGATCGTGCTGATCTTTCAGGACGGAACCGACCTGATCCGCGCACGCCAACTGGCCGAAGAACGTCTCGCGACGCAAGCGAGCCGATTGCCGACGATCGCGCATCGTCCGGTGATGCTCTCGCCGTTGTCGTCGACAAGTCGTGTCCTGAAGATCGGCATTTCGAGCGATACGCTTTCGCAGATGGAAATGACGCTGCTGGCGCGATGGACGATTCGTCCTCGCCTGATGTCGGTGCGTGGCGTGGCGAACGTTGCCATTTGGGGGCAGCGCGACCGCCAGTTCCAGGTGCTCGTCGATCCCGAACGGCTTCGCGCGCACTCGGTCACGCTTGGAGCGATCGAGCGCGCAGCTGCCGACGCGACGGCCTTGGTAGGTGGCGGATTCATGGACACGCCGAACCAACGCATCGCGCTGCGGCAGTTGGTCGACATTCGCACCAGCGATGATCTAGGCGAGGCCGTTGTCGACTATCGCAGTGGCTCGCCGTTGCGGCTGCGCGACGTGGCAACTGTTGTCGAAGGCTTTCCGCCGCCGATCGGTGACGCCGTCATCAACGACGCACCGGGCTTGTTGCTCATCGTCGAGAAACAGCCGTGGGGCAACACGCTCGAAGTGACGCGCAATGTCGAATCGGCACTCGACGCGATGCGCCCCGGCCTCAAGGGTCTCGAAATCGACTCGACGATATTCAGGCCCGCGACGTTCATCGAACGCTCGATCGCGAACCTGTCGCATGCAATGTGGCTGGGTTGCGGCCTCGTCGTTGTCATCCTCGTGCTGTTCCTGTTCGACTGGCGGACAGCGATCATCAGCCTCTCGGCGATTCCGCTTTCGTTGGTCTCCGCGGGACTCGTGTTGCACCACTGGGCGCAACGATCAACACGATGGTGCTCGCGGGGTTCGTGATCGCGCTGGGCGAAGTGGTCGACGACGCCATCATCGACGTCGAGAATATTCTGCGCCGGCTGCGATTGAATCGCACGCTGCCCCAGCCGTTGCCTGCGTTTCAGGTGGTGCTTCAAGCCTCGCTCGAAGTGCGGAGCGCCGTCGTTTACGCGAGCCTGATCGTGATGCTCGTTTTTGTGCCGGTGCTGTTTTTGGAAGGCGTCGCGGGATCGTTCTTCCGTCCGTTGGCGGCTGCTTATCTGCTCGCGATCCTGGCGTCGCTCATCACCGCGCTTACGGTGACGCCTGCGCTGTCGCTGATGTTGCTGCCAGGCGCGTTGTCACGTCATCGCGATGCGCCGCTGGCGCGATGGCTGAAAAGCATCTACGCACGCATCTTGCCGCCGTTGATTAAGCGCCCCTTCTGGGCGATTGCGTGTGTGATTGTTGCCTTCGTCGCGACAGGCTTCGCCGCGGCGGAGTTGGGCGAGGAGTTTCTGCCGAACTTTCAGGAGACCGACTTCCTGATGCACTGGGTCGAAAAGCCTGGCTCGTCGCTCGATGCGATGCGTCGCATCACGATCCAAGCCAGCCGCGAACTGCGGTCGATCGACGGCGTGCGGAATTTCGGATCGCACATCGGCCGAGCTGAAGTCGCCGACGAGGTGGTGGGGCCGAACTTCACCGAGCTGTGGATCAGCGTCGATCCCGACAAGGACTTGCCCGCCACTGTCGCGAAGATTCAAGAAGTCGTCGACGGTTATCCCGGTCTGTACCGCGACGTGCTGACGTATTTGAAGGAGCGCATCAAAGAAGTGCTCACCGGCGCGGGGGCGACGATCGTCGTGCGCACGTATGGGCCCGACCTGGCGGTGCTGCGGGCGAAGGGGGACGAAATCAAGAAGACGATTAGCGATGTCCCTGGCGTCGTGAATCTCAAAGTCGAACCGCAAGTGCTTGTTCCGCAGCTTCAAGTGCGTTTGCGACCCGATGCCGCGTCGCGATTCGGCCTCTCGGCCGGCGTCGTGCGTCGCGCGGTGTCGACACTCGTCAACGGTTTGAAGGTTGGCGAGGTGTACATGGATCAAAAGAGCTTCGATGTCACTGTGCGCGGCGTGCCGAAGCTGAGCAGCGACATGGCCGCGCTGCAGAATCTGCCCATCGACCTGCCGCAGGGCGGTCACGTGCCGCTGGGCGATGTCGCCGAATTGTTCATCGCGCCGGCGCCCAACGAGATCAAGCGTGAAAGCGCCTCGCGACGCTTGGATGTTACGTGCAACGTGAGTGGCCGCGACTTAGGCTCCGTGGCGCGTGAGATTGAAAACCGCGTTCGCAGCCTCGATTTCCCGCAAGAGTACCATCCCGAGTTCCTCGGCGAGTACGAGGCGCGGGAATCATCACGTCGCCGTTTGTTCGCGCTGTCGGCGTTGTCGCTGCTGGGCATCCTTCTGTTGCTGTACGTCGACTTCCGCTCGTGGAAGGTGACGTTCCTGGTCGCGTTGACGATCCCTTTCGCCCTTGTGGGAGGCGTGTTCGGCGCGCTGTTGCAAGGCGGCGTGTTATCGCTGGGATCGCTCGTTGGGTTCGTGACGGTGTTGGGCATCGCCGCGCGCAACGGCATCATGCTCATCAGTCATTACCGGCAACTTGAAGATCTCGAAGGCATGGCGTTTGGTCCCGAGCTTGTCGTGCGCGGCGCCGAGGAGCGGTTGGTGCCCATTTTGATGACGGCGCTCGCGGCCGGGTTGGCGCTCGTTCCGCTCGTGGTCGGCGGCAATCGACCGGGGCACGAGATCGAGTATCCGATGGCGGTCGTAATCCTCGGCGGACTCATCACGTCAACGGCCCTCAACCTGTTTCTGCTGCCGCCGATCTATCTGAAGTTCGGGCGAGTGCAGCATTCCGCCGAGTTCGCTAGCGAGCTAGCAGCGTCTCGATAAGCCAGTCAAGGTTTAACGACGCGGGCCGGTAAGCCGTAACGTGCCGATTGCTCCGATTGGTGAGAGTTGCCCGTTTTTGTCGAAGCCATCGATAACGATGTGCGCGCATGGGACAACGCGCACACCGGCACTCATGCGTTCGATTCGATGCTCGCTGACGGCAACTGTCGCTGGGCTTTGCTGATAAGTCTCTGCGCCTTGATGGCGCAGGCCGCGGGTTGCCGTAGCGCGAACTCCGAGCGATACCGTCCTGCATCGCCGACGCCGGCCCAGCAAGCAACGTCCACTTCGCAAGCAACGCCCATCGCCGCTGAAACTTCGCCCAACGCAGCGCCTTCCGCGCAGTTGGTTTCCGCCAACGAGCCCATCGAATCGCCGCCGAAACCGCCCGAGATTCCGTCGGCGTTTGAGATGCTGCCGCCCGTGGACGAGATCGCCGCCGCCTTCCCTCAAACTCCGACATTGCGATTGAGCTTGTTCGACGCCATCGAAACGGGGCTGCTGCAGAACCCCGACCTCACGGCGGCACGGCAGGCTGAAGGCGTGAGCTTCGGTGCGCTCGGCGTGGCGCGCACGTATCCGTTCAATCCGTTCTTGCAGATCACGGCGACGCCCATCCAGCAGCGCACCGATCAGCAGCCGACCGTCGTCTATCACTACGTGCTGGTGATGCAAACGTTGCAGCTCGCGCATCAGCAGCGCTATCGCGAAGAGATCGGCATGGCGGCGCTCACGTCGGTCCGATGGAACATCCTTCAGGCCGAGCTGAACAACATCGCACAGACCGAGCGGCTGTATTTCACCGCGACGTACTTGCGTGGCCTGCGCGATCTGATGGTCGCCAACGCCGAACTGAACGAACAGTTGCTGTCCGTTTCTGAAAAGCAGTTAGCGGCAGGCCAGGTCGCGGGGGCTGACGTGGCGATCGTGCGGCTTGATCGGGGCGCGACGCGTCGTCAGGCGCGTCTCGCGGAGGCGAACTACCAGACGGCGCTGCTCGACCTGCGTCGCCAACTCAACATCCCGCTTTCCACGCCGATCGAAGTGGTCGACGACCTGACGCAGATCGCGTGGCAGTCGGCGATGCCCGAGCAGTTGCTCGAAGCCAAATGTCCGAACGCGCCGATCCGCGCTTCTCGTGATGGTGCACCGCGCGCCGTGAGCGACCTCGTGGCGGGGCGGCCCGACGTGTTGGCCGCGCGCGCTGACCTGTCCGCAGCCCGTTCCGCGGCCTCGTTGGCTCGGGCGTCTCGTGTGCCCGACCTGGTCATCGGCCCCTACTACCAGCGAACCGAAAGCGGCACGTACTACTACGGCTTCCGCACGCAGAATGATATTCCGGTCATCAACAACGGAATGCCGCTATTGCGCCAGCGTCAGGCCGAAGCGCGGCAGCGCCAAGCCGTTGCGGACCAGCTCATGCTTCGCGCCGAGATCGAAGCCGAGGCCGCGATCGATCGTTACGAGCGTGCTCGAACGTTGCTTGCCGAGTTCGAGCCGCAAGCAGCAAGCGCGCTGCCGTCGGAGCTCGAACGACTGGAAGAGCAGTTCAAGGCCAACGAGGTTGACGTCATTCGCGTGCATACGTCGCGCACCAGTCTGATCCAGTTGCGTCGCAGCCAACTCGACCTTCTGAACGAAGTCGCTCAGGCGGCGGCGAATGTCGTCGCAGCTACGGGAGCGCCGCCGCAAGCGATCGTTACGCTCGAAAAACACGCCCCATGATGTCGCCGTGCCGATGGGCACGTGACGACGGGGATGTCACGGCCAGTCGAACTGCAAAGTCGACGGTCATGCACGCAATCGCGGCCGCGAAGAGGCAAGCCTTACCATCGTTCTTCGAGTTACGGCGATTCTCGTCGACGTTGCAGTCCTGCTAATTTTACGACGCCGTGTCGCGCACGGCGCGGAGCATCGCGGCGGATGACTCGCGACCGAAGCGCTTTTGCAAACGCCGCACGAATGGATAGCCAAGCCGCGTGAGAAAATGCCGCGGTTGCGAGAAGGCGATGATGTCGTACCACACCGAGCCGTCGTCGGTTTGCTCGATGAGAAACCGTTCCTCGCCACTCTCGACATGGCCAGGCAGCGTACCGTAAGCGAAGCCAAACTTCGTAGGCTCGTCGATCACATACACGATCCGCGCCGCGTTGATCGACCACACGCCAAACGCACGGGCCACGACGGCGACCACTTGCCCAGGGCAAATCGTTGCGTCGTTGGGAAAAGCGTACAGCCACCCGAGGTCGAACTGCTTCCAGCGCCGCAGACTCGTCTTCGCCCGTTGAAAGGTGTCGTCATCCGCGCCGAGAAGCACGCGAGTGCGATCGACCACATAGCACTCGGGGGCCGTCGTTGCCGTGGCCCCGGTTGCTTGGTACGTGAATGCGAGCTCCGCCTGCGCCGTCAAAACGGTCTTAATGACCTCGTCGGTTGGTCGGCGAAGAGATAGCACGCGGCCCTCGAATAACACACAAACGAACCTGGCGGCATTCTAGGTGCACTGGCCAGGGGTACAATGCAGCGCCGCTGACGCTCGGGGGAAGCAAACGTGTCGGGCTCGTCGAATCACCAACCGCCGCTCATCTTATTGACCGGCACGACCGGCTACGTGGGTGGTTTGCTCCTCGAAAAACTTGAAGAGCGGGGGGCGGACATTCGTTGTTTGGCTCGCAAGCCCGAGAAGGTGGCGTGCAAGAGTCCACGCACTCACGTGGTTCCCGGCGACATTCTCGACGTCGGATCGCTGCAAGCGGCCATGCGCGGAGTCGACACGGCTTACTACCTCATTCATTCCATGTCGAACGCGAGCGACTTCGAGCAGCAGGATCGGCGGGGGGCACAGCATTTCGCCGACGCGGCCAAAGAAGCTGGTGTTCGGCGCATCATCTATCTCGGCGGGCTGGGCGACGACTCCGATCCCGACCTTTCGCCGCATTTGCGCAGCCGTCACGAAGTGGGCGAGGTGCTGCGAGCCTCCGGGGTCGAAACGATCGAGTTTCGCGCGTCGCTGGTCATCGGCCAAGGCAGTCTGTCGTTCGACCTGGTGAGGGCATTGACCGATCGACTGCCGGTCATGCTCTGCCCCACGTGGCTCACGACGCCAACGCAGCCGATCGCCGTCGACGATGCACTCACCTATCTTGCCGCTGCAAAGGATTTGCCGCCGGGCGAGAGCCGCATCTTCGAAATCGGCTGCGCGGATGTCACCACCTATGGCGACATGATTCGCAAATATGCGCGAAAAGCATCTGCGGCGAGTCCTCATCTCGGTCCCCGTGCTGAGCCCGTACTTGTCGAGCCTGTGGCTGGCGATCGTAACGCCAGCCGCGTTTGACGTAGGACGTCACCTGATCGAAGGCCTGAAGAATCCGACGATTGTCCAAAATAAAGACGCGTTGTCCGTTTTCGACGTGCGTCCGATGAGCGTCCGCGAGGCGATTCAAGTCGCTCTCAGAGAGACGGCTCAGGAATCGCGAAGCTGAGATGCAGCTCCGCGTGTCGCAGATGGAGTTGCGTCCACTGCTCATGCTTTAACCGGCCGAGCACGGGATGACAGGCAATCATCGGCTCCACCTTCGAACGCGCAACAGCATGGCGAAGTTGCTCGAGTGCTTCGCGTGCCGACGGCGATGACGGAAAGAAGCTCACTTCGACTTGCTTCGGCAGTCTGAATCCGGCCGGCATCGTGCGCGTCAGAAACCGATTTCTAAAGGGCCTCACGAACAGGCGAATGTACAGCGGCGCTTGCTCGTGGATGCCGTCGAGCGAACCATTCATCGCGAACGTCAGGTGCGTCAGCAGACGCTCCAACGGCCAATTCCCGAGCACCGTAACCCGAGGACTAACCACGAGGCTCTCGGCATCGGCGACCATTTCATCGAGCGTTGCAAACTTCAAGACACGCCGCTTTTGAACCGACTTCACGTCGACCATCTGATCAAGCTCCACTGCGGCGGAGTTGGAATAACCACACATTTACCCTGAGACATTATCGAACTCATCGGTCAGGTTCAAAGTTCAAGAGACCCGCGTATGAGGCTGTGGTTCACCGCCCAAGTACTATTCTCGGACCTGTTTCAGACGCCAGCTCCCCACGCCGAATGCCGCGCTGCGCCGCGAGATTCCCCACTTTTGGGTTGCTTCTAAAGGCTTACCGCGGAACGAGTTCCCCCCCTTTGATACTTTTTTGAAATATTTCGATTTGATGTGCTATTTTGTTCGCGCATTCCGAAGCCTGCTCGCTATCGTACTTCCATCGCACACCAGGGGTCTTCTGGCGGAACCCCTCATCCGTGTCGGTTTCTTAGGCGATGACCGGCACCGTACGTTCGGCATTCTCGAAGCCATCACGCTTCGACGTGCCTGGGCAGATTAAATCAACGGTTTTGTATGTGAGCCGCTGCGCTCATTGGGCGCTGTTAACCGGCGCATGGGTGCGTTATTTGTTCGACGAGTACGATTCGACGTGAAAAGGCAAACCGCCGAAGGCGACGGCGTCTCGGTCGTCGCCGTGTTGAATCTTCGATTGATGGTTGAGGATTGCGCTAGTGTGGATTAAGCGAGTTATCGATCGGCGATACGGAATGCTGCGTGACCGTGTCATGCTGCGCGTCGCTTTCGTTCGCGAAGAGTTCTTCTCGTTCCGTGCGGCTGTACGCGCGCGTTGGGTGCGGTGGACCTCGATTCGAACGTGGGTGCCGTTTGTTCGCGGAGTTTGCGCGATGCGGCCGGCCACGCTTCGTCGCCACCTCATGTATGCCTCCGTGGCAAGCATCGCTGCCGTCATAATTGCCGCCGGTGTCATCTACGCTTCCGCAGTAGCACGCGACCGACTCGTCGCAAAACTGGAAGCCATCGAGCGCCGTGCCGTTGCCGACGCCAACTACGGCGACGCCATCAACACCTTGCGTTGGTTGGCCAGGCTCGAACCTTCCGAACCGAAGTACTCGTTACGGCTTGCCGACGCATTACAGAAGAACGGTCAAATGACCGGGTCGAACGAGTTGATCGAGCAGTTGGCGCCGCTTTACGGCCACGGCTACGGACCCGCGTATCTGTTTCGAGCGCGTCGCGACGTGATGGCCGACGACGTGTCGCCCGAGCAACTTGAGCGCATCGAAAACGAGCTCGAGAAGCTGCACGGCGCCGACACCGATGAGCTTGGCGAAGTGCGACTGCAACTGTGGTTACGCACGGGTCAGATAGCTCGCGTCGACGATCTGCTGCTTCGTTCCGAAACGCTCGCGCCTGCGGCCCGGCTGGCCGCAGCACGGTCGTACGCGGCACTGGGCATGTCGAGTCC
The DNA here is from genome assembly GCA_963708675.1 of uncultured Planctomycetota bacterium. Classification (GTDB taxonomy): domain Bacteria; phylum Planctomycetota; class Planctomycetia; order Pirellulales; family PNKZ01; genus DATAXP01. The sequence continues at coordinate 5,281,314 of CAVPTO010000003.1, read as the reverse complement.
CGCAATACGGCAAGCAACATTGGCGCGCCAATCGCTCGCCGAGCAACTTGCTACACGAGAGACCGTGGCCGAGCGGCTGATGCTGGCCGAAGCAGCCGCAATGCTCAACGACATCGGCGCCGTCGCGCAGGTGTTGCGTACCGGGTCGATTCTGCATCCAACCGGTCCGTTCTGTGTCGAGCTTGCTCGGCTGCACTTGCAGCTCAGCCGACAAACATCAATCGCCGCCCACCTTCGTCTTCAATTGATCGACTCGGCCATTCCGCTGCTGATGCGATCGCCATCGCGAACGGCTGAGCAGAACCGTCTGCTGTACGAGCTGTTTCTCACCCGCGGCGACGCTTCACGCGCCAGTGAGTTCCTGTCTGAAGCCACCGAACAGGAGCCGGCGCTCCGAATGGAGCTGGCAAGGTTTCTCGCCACGCGAGGCGGCAACGACAGTGCTCGCAGTATTGCTGAGAGCATCAAGGCCGATTGCCAGGCTCAACTGCGTCGATCTCCGTACCGCCGCTCGGCGCGGTTGCTGTTGGCCGAAGCTCAAGTGTTTTTGTCCGAGTACGAAGCGGCCGCTGCGAGCTTGTCGCAGGCCCACGAGAGCATTAGCGACCCGGCCTACGCGATGTCGTTGCACCGCACGTATCTCGCCTGGTGGGATTCGAAGACTCATGGCGTGCAACTGCGTTCGACCGACGACCTGGAAGTGCTCGAGCAGGCCGCCCGCTATTGCCCGCGCAGCGTCGAACTCGTTCGCCGGCTGCGCGACGCGCGACAGATTGTGCCCATCGACAGCACTGCCGCCATCGAACGTCTGCAGTCGATCGCGGTACGCGTCAGTTCGGCCCAGCGCTCGCCGAACCTGTAGCACTCTTCCGCCTCAGCGCGGTTCCGTGGCACTGCGGCGAGCGATCGCCCCATGGCGCACGTAGAACGACACCAGCGACTCGGTGACTTCACTGCGACCAGTGAACAGCAACAGCGTGATCCACAGCGCCTGCAGCGAAAGAATCACGACCGGACTCCACAACGACGCTAATCCGGCGATGAGATCGACGTGCGGCGTCGCTGCGTTGGCAACCATCGACGAGACGGCGATCGTGTAAACCATCGCGACGACCGCCATCTTCTGATACGTCGAGATGCGTCGATCGCCGCGGTAGTCGGCTCGCAAGAATTCCGACACGAATCGCCACGACTGCGTTGCAACGATCGTGAAGATGAGTGCCGACCGAAATGCCTCGCAACGATACAGCGTCAACCCGACGACACTGACGGCAACCAATAGCGACGCGGCGATCGCCTGGACGGGAATGAGCGGCACGCCGTCGAATCCCGATTCATACGCGGCCTTCTTCGTGTTGCCACGAAAAACGAATCCAAACGGCGCGAGCCATCGTCGTGTCGAACTCTTGCAACCGTCGATCGGCTTGCCGTAGCAACAGCCGAAACTAATGCATGCCAGCCGTCCCAGGCCTTCGCCGAGTGCGTACGAAATCGCCATCGCTGCCAGAACAGGGAGCGTCGGCATCGGTGGCATGCCGAATCGCTCGCCGACGAGATTCACAATCCAAATCGCCGCCGGCGCCATGATCACGCCCGTGAACATCGCCCCCGCGACGGTGAACGTGTGTTTCTGTCGCTCGACGATGGTCGCGATGATGCGCGAGGCCGGCACGCAGATCGACAGCACGATCGCCAACAACAAAAGCGCCGAAGCATGCGGGATGCCGATCGCGCCGAACAACGTGAGCAGCATTGCCGCCCCGGCAACATACGCGTTGGCCGTCAATACGCCGTAGAACGTCAGGTTCGTGCTTCGCCACCTTCCGAGAGCGTCTTTCTCGATCGGCAGCGCAGCCGCCATCTGCCATCGCTCGCCGGGCAGAACGCGAAACGCGCACGCCAAGATGACGATCATCGTCACAGCAAAGATCGACACGGCGATGACGTCAACCATGTTCCACCCTTCGTCGTTCCACCAGTTAAGGACACGGGTAAGCAAGCCACGACCGGACGCGCACATCGGTTTCGACCAGCGACTGCCCGAAGCCTTGCGAGAAACGGCTGACCGCTCGCGCGGACATGTTCGCGATCAGGTCGTCAGCAAACCGCACGCGATCGCGCTCGAACAGCAAAACGACGGTGCTGCTGCCGGGACGAAACAGACTCTTCGGCTGGCCGCGCGTGACGAACGAACCCGGCTGCAATCGCACGGGGTCGTCGTAGCGATATTCGCTGTAACACTGCGCGACCTGACCGATCATTAAGGCGACAATCTCGACCATCGCCACGCTCCCGACGCCGGTGCCACCGGGGACATCGGTGTCGATGACGGTGACGACTCGCTTGTTCTTCGAATACGGCGTGGCCAGCGCGACCACGGCGCTCGGATTGCACGAGTGATAACGCCCGTCGAGCTCGTACTGCTCGCACACGACGCCAGAAACCGGCATGTGGTTGTAGTGATATTTCTCGGGCGTGAGGCGAAAGATCGCGAAATCGGCTCGATCGAATTTGTCTCGACACGTTCGATCTTCACCGATCAGTTCGTCGAGATCGAAGAATTTTCCTTTCAGATACAGCGACGTCGTCTCGCGCAGCGACCCCACGAGCACGCGGGCATCGCACGGTGAAACGACGATGCACTCGGCCGTTGGCATCGGCCGGCACTGCCAATAGCGAATCTGCCGCTCGAACACACGCCGCACCGTGTTCAGTTCTTCAGGCGGCGCCAGACATTCGCTCAGATCGATCTGCATCGAGCGCAGGAAGTTCTCGGCTCCCGAGAGCCGCGTGCCCAGCAACCAGTCGTAGTTCAGATATCCGAGTAGTTTCGAGACCCGAGCGCTGGTCAACGCATGGAACAGCGTCGGAGCGTTTTCTCGCGCATCGTCGTACAGCAGTTGAATCAGACGATCGTGATACAACCGTTCGGTGCGAACCTGCCGCGTGCGACGATCAATGTACTGGTGCACAGACGGCGTCGGTGACGGTTGCGTGATTGCGAGCGACATGAGCGTGACGATCCTCAAGAACTTTGTGGCTAAGTGTGCGCAAGAGCAGCGCGATCAAGCGTTCGAGTTGCTGCGGCGACTTGTAAGCCGCCAGCGGATTACCTTCCCCCGGCGTGCAACGGACAACTTCGCTTGCCTCTTCGCGGCTTGCCTGCGGCAGCCATCCCGGAATGAGCGACTGCCAATGCGCGAGCGCTTCGCGCGTTTGTCGATGACGCAGCGTGTTGCGATAGAAACTCTCAGCGGCCAGATTGAACTCATCGGCAGGCACCTTCAACGGTGAGCGGACATTCAGCTCGCCAAGGATGCCGCGAGTTAGTTTTCCCGCAACGCTGTGCTCGTGCGGTTGCTCGACGCGCCGCTGCAAGTCATCGAGCAGAGGCGACGCTCCGAACGCCTCGACGAGCGCCGCCGCATCACGATGCAACAATCGAATGAGAGCTCGCCGGTATTCAAGATGATAGATACGCACGTACCCCGGATAGCGATGACTGAATCGCGTGCGCTCGCACAGTTCCAGAACGCGTCGCAAGAACACATTGGTGGTCGCCGCGCGCACGAAGAAAGTCGGAATGCCCGCCGCGGCGCCGAAGAAAATCTGCCGCCGCTCGCTTTCGATCGACGGGTTGTCGGGGATGTCGCCGTGCGAAACCACGCCACCTGCGATGTATTGAAACGCCAGCGCGGTGACGAGATTCTGCAGATCGACGGCCGGCGCGAGATCATCGTGCAGGCTTTCGCAAAGGCTGTAGTAACGCCCTTCGAAACCGGAGAATCCCATGTCGGCATACGCCCTCTGCCGGCAGAGCATGTACAGCGCCATCCGGCTGTCGTAAACACCTTCTTCCGCGAGGTCGCGCTTCAATCGCTCCGCGTTGCCGAGCGTGCCATCGAGCGCCGCGCTTTCGGCCGTGCTTAGCGGCGCGACGAGATAATCCATCAGGCGATAGTCGGGGACGAAGTCGCCTTTGAGCCGCAACACGGTGCTCACCATGCGGTCGAACCACTCGTTGCCGCTGGGGCTGATGGGCTGGCCGAACAGCTTGATCGACGCTTTTTTCTTCCAGCGCCGCCACAACATCCGCAGGTGCGTGAAGTCGAGCTGATGGGGAAGAAAGCCAAGCACGCGCTCGGCGTGGAAGTCGGCGAACCCGAGTCGAAACGGCGCGGCACTGTACGTGCCGACGAACAGCGGCAGGAAATGCTCGATGATCTTGATCGCGAGATCGCCGAAGTGTTTCTCTTCTTTCGCACCGATGCCCGATGTGCCGTCGCTTAATAGCTCGTCAAGCTTGCGGCTGCCCAGGCTAACGTGGATGCCGTTGTTGTTGAGGCTGATCGTCGACAAGCTCGGCAGCAACACGCAGCGGCCGGCGATCAACCCCGCGTCGTGCACCACCTTGGCCGTTGCGCAGTTGGCTGCGGCTGAGTACTTGGTGGCACAGCGACATGTACTCTTGCTTTTCGTGTCCGCGATCCCATCCCGACAGGCACGGACTGATGAACAGCTCGCGATAGAACGAATCGGCGATGCATTCATTGAGTTGCTTTTGACGTGTGGGTGGATGAGGGGAAAAGTAAACGGCCGCTTCTTGGCCACGAGCCCGAAGCGAAAATCGCTCGTTGGCATATTCCGTGAGCAACTGCGTGAGAAGAAACCGCAGGGATGTTTCCGATGCGAGTGCCGAGCCGACCGACTGTGAGACGTTGGCCGTGCTGATGTAGAACGAAACGGTCTCCGGCGAAACGTTGTCATTCAAAAAATGTCGCAACAATCGCGTGCCACAGAGCATCGCTTCCGGCGAGTCATCCGTTTGATTGCCGAGCACATTGGCCAGCGCGAGCTTGAGCATGTAGCTGACGGGCACCCGCAGCAGCGGCTCGTCGTCGGTGACGAAGAAACGATCGGCGTCGCTGCGACGAGCAGTACCCGAGTCGCCTTTGTCGGCACGCAGATCGTCGGCCAGCACCTGGCGAGCCAGCCCGTTCAGCGTTCGCAACGGAAAGCGCACCCAACTCTGTTCCCACACTTGGGAATCATCATCGAGAAAACGTCGCAAGTCGCGCAGCGCCCGCTTCGGCGTCTCGCCAGCCGCGGCCCGCTTGAGCAAGTTCGAGAAGTAATTCGACCGCTCGATCGCCAGTGGCAAATCGACATCTTCGCGACGGCCGATGACGGCGGCTTGAAGTTCGGTCTCGCTGCCGGCCGTCGTGTCGCCCGGCCCAAACGGCAGCGTCTCGACGGCGACGTTCGTAGACGCGCCACCGCCGAGTAATTCGCCCAACCGACTCCAACTCCCCGCGCAGTGATGAGCCACAGCGCCTCGAAAGAAAGTTCGCAGGTGGATACCGCCGCGAGAATCCATCCTCGCGCCGTTCCTTGCGCACGCGAGTATGCGCACCGCGTGTTCGAATAGGATGCGGAAGGCGTTAGAAGTTGATGATTCGCGACGCTAGCGGAGCGCTCCGATGGCGCGTCGCGGCTAACCAAGACACTGGTTCAACGTCGTCACTGCTCCACGGGCGTGCCCCGTGAGACAAAACGATACCCCGTGCCACGCACACTTAAAAAGTGCTGCGGCGTGGCGGGGTCGACCTCGAAATACTTGCGCAGCTTCACGATGAAATTGTCGACCGTGCGCGTCGTCGGAGCATTCGCGAAGCCCCACACGTTTTCGAGCAATTGCGATCGGCTGACCACGGAACCTTCGTTCTCGATGAAGTACCGCAGCAGCTTCATCTCGGTGTGCGTGAGACGTTGCGGCTCGCCGGCCACGCTGACCTCGAACGTGTCGAAGTTCACCTTCGCGCGACCGAATTCATATTGGTGCAATTCGCTATCGACAGGCGTGCCGGTTTCGCGCTGTCGGCGCCCCAGCAAGTTGCGCACTCGACTGAGCAGCTCGTCCAAATCGAATGGCTTTTGCAGATACTGATCGGCCCCGACGTCGAAACCGCGAATGCGATCCTCGGTCAGCGTTCGCGCGCTAAGGATCAACACTGGCACGTTCAGCCCTTGTTGCCGCAGCGACTCGCACACGGCATAGCCGCTCATGCCAGGCAACATCAGGTCGAGAATGACGAGATCGATGCCCAGCGGGTCGTCTTCGAACGTCTTGAGCGCGGCCGGCCCATCGCCGGCAACCACCACCTCGTACCCCTCCGCTTCGAGGTTATACTTGATGATGATGGCGAGATGCTGCTCGTCTTCGACCAACAACAATCGTTTCATCGTGACGAGCGTCGTTGGTCGTATTTCATGAGATTGGGGCAAGGGATGTTGCGCCTCGGGGGCATCGAGCCAGTTTCCACCATCATATCTGCACTTATAAGTATCTGCACTGATACGCGAAGGTTATCAGCGTCACACGTGGGAAGAGCAGGGGCGACACGAACCCACTTCGACGATGACACCCTCACATTGCGTGAGTTTCCACCGGCGGCGTGACGGCTGCCGGATCGGCCGTCATTGCTGCGATGCCAGGAAGTTCGACTTCGAACGTTGTCCCCGGCCGACCGAGACGACTGCGCACCTGCACGCTTCCGCGCATCTTCTTGACGAGGCCTTTGACGATATACAGGCCCAAGCCCGTGCCAGTTTGCGACCGTTCGAGCTCGCTGCCTAGCCGCACGAAGCGACCGAAAATCTTGCGTCGCCACTGCACGGGAATGCCGGGCCCGTTGTCGATGACGTGCGTAATGACGAGCCCCTTACCGTCGGTCCACGATTGCACGATCACCTCGGGGTTCGGCCCCGAATACTTGATCGCATTGTCGATCAGATTGCGAAAGACGATCTCTACATCGATCGGCCGACAGCGGACGATGGCCGGCGCGAGTTCGAGTCGGATGCGATCTTCGTCGAGATTGTATTGCACCAAAGCCGCACGAACACATTGCCGCAAGACGCTCGATAATTCGACATCGGTTTCGTCGCCTTGGGGCGCCTGGTGTGGCAGCCTCGCCGCTTCGAGCAGGTGCGAGATCAGCGTGTCGAGCCGCTCGAGGTCTTCGAGCATGAAGCGGTGAAAGTCCGCCTGCTGCGCCTCGGTGACGTTGCGCTTCGAGAGCGTTTGCAGATAAAGTTTGAGGGACGCGATCGGGCTTTTCAGCTCGTGCGTCACGCTGTCGATAAAGTTTGATTGACGCTGGCTGAGGCTGATCTCCTTGATCGAAATCACCAGGTACAACACGACCCCGACCAGGACAAGCACAAGAAACGTCGTGCCCAGCGCGAGCACCGCCCACCAGTAGGCGGCATACTGCGAGGCAGCGACGGCCAGCAGCACCCAACCGATGATGAGCGCGACGAGCAGCGGGATCATCACCGCCGCGAGCGTGATCGGCCAACCTAGCGAAGTTCGTCGCATGGGCGTTCAGTTGCGCGAATAGTCACAAACGTTTCGTTATTTTGGACCAATGCAGTAAAGGTTTTTCTCGCCGCGCAAAAATATCTGGCCGTCGCTGATGGCGGGCGACGCGAAGCAATGCTCACCCAGGTCATTGACCGAGACGACGTCATAAGTCGGGCCGGGGCGAACGACAGTCATCGTGCCGTTGTCGGCGAGGAAATACGCCAAGCCGCCGGCCGTCACGAGCGAAGCGCTGTAGTGCGGTCCCATGCGTTCTTTCCATTGTCGCACGCCGGTCTCGGCCTCGAAGCAACTGGCGATGCCGTTGTCGGCAGCGACGAGAAAGTATTTGCCAGTCAACACCGGCGATGGCACGTACGAGCAGTTCTCCGTGGTGCGCCAAACGATGTGCGAGTCGGTGACGTTGCCACTGCCGGTCGGACGGATGGCGAGAATGTGCTTCTGTGGAAAACCGGCCGTGAGGAACACGAGCTTATCGTCGCCGACCATCGACGCGACGAATTGCTCCGTGGGTCCGTCGATGTTCCACAGCCGCTCGCCTGTGCGCGGGTCGTACGACACGACCGACTTGCTGCCCGAGAGAATCATCTGCTCGCGGCCGTTGATCGTGCGAATGATCGGCGTCGAATAGCTGCGTGTCTTGTTCTCGCGTTCGACCTTCCACACCGTGCGTCCGGTGCCTCGGTCAAGGGCAACGATGTACGCGTCGCCGTCGTGATCGCCGTTGATGATGACCAGATCCTCGAACAGCACGGGACTGCTGCAGTAGCCGTGAGTGCTCGAGAAAACGCCGGGGCGGGCGACCCATTGTTGCTTGCCGTCGAAGTCGTAAGCCGCGATCACCATCTCGCCGTGGTTCACCGACGGGTCGTCGCTCGTGTTGTTGAGGGCCGACACATAAACGCTGCGGCCATCGGTGGCCGGCGTGCTCGAAGCGAAGCTGTTGAGTGTGTGCTTCTTTTCCAGCGGTGTGGTGATCACGCCGACCTGCCACAGCTTGCTGCCTGCCACGCGGTCGAAGCACGCGATCCTTCGCTCGCCCGTTGCATCGTCGCACGCGGTCACGAAGATGCGGTTGCCCCACACGATCGGCGACGCATGTCCCGAGCCCGGCACTTCCACACGCCATGCGATGTTCTCGGTCGCGCTCCAGGTTGTCGGCACGTTCGGCTCGATGCTGGTGCCGTCGCCGCGGGGGCCACGCCAGCACGGCCAGTTCTCGGCCATCGCCGGTGATGCGATCGCCAGAAACGCTGAACCGATCGTCAGAAACGTCGTTACCACGCAAAGAACGCGGGGGAGGAAAGTCATAACTCGCTCGGCAGGAAGGGGTTTGCGGACCGTTAAGCATAGCATGAGGTGTGAAGGCGAACGAGTATTCGGCTACCAGCCCGAGGCGCAAGCGAGGGAGGTGCACGATGTGCTCAATGACTGTACACGCTTCGTCCCTCGCTTGCGCGTCGGGCTGGTAGCCGAGCGACTGGCGACCCGAAATCGCACCGTGTACCCTGGCAGAGTTCGAACTCCCATCTGCGAGAACCCACCTCCATGAAACGCACGCCGCTGTTGCCGTTCCTTTCGCTCGTCTGCTTTCTCGCGTCGCCCGTATGGGCGGCCGATGCCCCAACGCCGACGCTTGAGAATGTTCCCTACGGAACTCACGAACGTCAGGTGCTCGACTTCTACAAGGCCGATTCGTCGGAGCCGACGCCATTGGTGTTTTACATTCACGGTGGCGGGTGGGTGAATGGCGACAAAAGCAGCGTGCGCGCGGTGAACAAGAACTACATGCAGTGCAGCGCAGAGAAGCTTCTCGCAGCGAAGATCTCGGTCGTCGCGATCAACTATCGTTACACGACGTTAGCGGCCGAGGCCGACATCAAGCCTCCCGTGAAGTGGCCGCTGGAAGACGCTGCCAGCGCTTTGCAGTTCACGCGCAGCAAAGCGAAAGAATGGAACATCGATCCGAAAAAGGTTGGAGCCGCGGGGGGTTCGGCGGGGGCAGCCTCGTCGCTGTGGCTGGCCTTTCACGACGACATGGCCGACGCGAAGAGCGACGACCCGATCGCGCGGCAGTCGACGCGATTGCAATGCGCCGGCGTCATGGGCGCGCAGACTTGCTTCGATCCGAAGATGATGCGAGACTGGATTCCGAACACCAAGTACGGCGGACACGCGTACGGCTTCCAGGCCGGCGCAAATCGCGACTCGGCGTTCGATCAGTTCTACGCCGCTCGCGATCAGGTGATGCCGTGGGTGTTGCAGTACTCGCCATACCATTTGGTCACGTCCGACGATCCGCCCATCTGCTTGGAGTACTCGCGTGCTCCGGGCGTCGGCGATGACAAAGACCCGACGCACTCGGCCGTGTTCGGCGTGAAGTTGGCCGAAAAGCTCCGCGAGGTCGGCGAAGAGGTGTACGTCGTCTATCCCGGCTCACCCGATGCCGCGAAGTACGCCAGCGCGTACGATTTCCTGATCGCAAAGCTCAACGCGCTTTGATGATTGGCGTTTATTGCTCCTCAGAAAACCGCGTGAACCAGGTCATTCGCGCAGTATCACCGCTTGCGGTTTCGCGCGTCTCACGGGCGGTACGCGCGAAACCGCAAGCGGTGATGGATGGCATGATCGTGATTAACTTTCTTTTCTGAGGATCAATAACCGGCGAGCTTGCTCGCCGCGTGCGGTGAAACGCGCGCCATCGCAACATCATTGATGGCGTGTCGCGGCGCAGTTACGATGAGTTGTCTTGCCATGTTTCGCATCCTTCCTAAGGAGAGCGGTGCTCGAATGAGTACCTACACCAGGCGGCGTCCGCCGAAAAAACGGCGCGACTTCCTGCCGATCTTTCTATTGCTGCTTTCATTCATCGCGCTGCCGCTGCTCGGACTCGTCGGCTACAAGGTGATGACGCGCAAACCGGTCGCGCAGACCGCGCCTGCCGCGGATCAACCCGTGCAGGTCGGATCACGAGCGACGAACGGCGACCGTTCTAGCGAAGAGTCCGTCATCGTCGACGTGCCACTGGGGCCACGGCCTTCGCAGTCGAGGCCTTCGGCGAAGCGCAACGCGTCGTTCGGCGGCTACGGCGGTGTCGACACCAGCGCGGCGATGGACAGTATCGCCAACATCGCCGGCGAGGCGCTTTCGCTGCCGAAGAAGGTGCTCATCGTTTGGCTGTTCGACGGCAGCAAAAGCGCCGACAACCTACGCGAGCAAGTCATCAACGACATGCCGCGCTTGTATCAGAAGATCGAGAAGCAAGGCGGCGAGGAGAACGCGTCGCTCGACAATAGCCCGCTGCTTTCCTATGTGGCCGAGTATGGCGAGACGGTGAACTTCCTCACCGACAAGCCCGTCGCAAGCTCGGAAGAAGTGAAGGAAGCGGTCGCCAAGATTCAGGGCGAGCCGGGGCACGTCGAGAACACGTTCGCGGCGATCGAATCGGTTGCCGAAAAGGTGCTCGACTATCGCAAGAAGAAAGGGCGATACATCACGTTCGTGGTTGTCACCGACGAGGTCGGCAACGACATGCAGCGCGTCGACGAGGTGCTCGCGAAGCTGAAGCCATACGGCATGCCTGTGTACGTCATCGGGCCGCCCGCGCCGTTTGCGACCGTCGGCAACTCGGATCAGAACGACGAAGGCCGTCCGCCCGAGGGCGAAGTGTGGGTGGCTCATGGCCCCGACTCACACGACATCGATTGGATTAAGCTCGATTCCCCGCGCGGCGGCGACTCCGAGCCGTCGGTCGAAACCGGCGTCGGTCCGTACGCGCTCGCTCGGCTGTGCAAAGAGACCGATGGCGAATACTACGTGCTCGGCCACAGCGACGGCTCGCTCAAAGGTTACGAGCCGCAGTACGTGTCTGAGAAGCAATACGCCGACGACCTGCAGAAGAACAAGGCGAAACGCGCGCTGGTCGACGCAGCGAAACTGCCGCGTGCTCCGATCGCATCGCACATGACGATGAGCTTTCTCAGCGAGGACGACGTGAAGCGCAACAAGGCGCTCGAAGCGGCCCAAAAACCCGTGGCCAAGTTGATGCCCGCTATCGACGCGCTTTACAACGCTCTGAAGGCTGGCGAGGGCGATCTACCGAAGCTGGCCGGCAGCAACGACAAGCGCTGGCGAGCGGCGTTCGAGTTGGCGCTCGGCCGAGCTGGCGCTGTGAAGGTGCGCCATCAAGGCTACATCGAAATGACCGCCCAGATGAAATCGGGGCGCAAGTTCTCCGACGAAAAGCACAACACCTGGGTGCTCGAAACGACGAACGAGCCGATGGGCATCAGCGCGCTCGACAAGCTCGCATCGAAGTCGCGCGATTATCTGCAAGACGTCGTGAAGACGTACCCGGGCACGCCGTGGGCCAAGGCCGCCGAGGCGGAGTTGCAAACATCGTTGAGTTACAAGTGGATTGAGAAATAGACTCGTCGGTGAGTCAGAAACCCCTCTCCCTTCGGGAGAGGGTGGCGGCGCAGCCGCCGGGTGAGGGCGGGTTGCAGTTCACGACGCCCCCCATCATCGCGCGCTTCGCGACATGAAATAGAAAGCGCAACTCGCGTCAACGCGCCCTCATCCGCCGCTTCGCGGCACCTTCTCCCGAAGGGAGAAGGGTTTCGAGTACGACCTAATGAAATGCCGCGTACTCTTTGCCCAATAACGCCGCGGCGATCTTTAACTTGATAATTTCGTCGGTCCCTTCGTAAATTCGACACACGCGCACATCCTGCAAGTGTCGTCCCACGCGATACAGCTCGCTGTACCCGCGACCTCCGTAGACTTGCACCGCGCGGTCGGCGGCGTCCCAGGCGGCATTCGATGCAAAGAACTTCGCCTCAGCCACGCGTAAGTCAGCGTCCGCCGCCAGCGACTTATCTTCGGGCCGTTCGTCGCTGGCTTGCTTCGCCATCGCGGCACGCTCGACCATCGCCGCACTCGACGCGCGATGCACTTCGATCATCGCGAGATGTTCCTGCACCAACTGATGTCGCGCGATCTCCTTGCCGTGTTGGAATCGCTCCTTCGAATATCGCAGCGCCTCGTCGAGGCAGTCTTCAATCACGCCGACGCAGCCGGCCGCCACGCTCAAACGTCCCGACACGAGCACGCCCATTGCGATCCGAAAGCCTTCGCCTTCCTTGCCGAGCAGGTTCTCGACCGGCACCGGATGGTCGGTCATCTGGAACATGCCTGTGTTCGCGGTAAACATGCCGAGCTTCGCGGGCAGATCCTCGGTTTCGAACGTGTCCCCCGCGGTGTCGACGATGAACGCACTCATGCGGCGTTCAGGCCCTTCAGCCCCTTCGGGATACGCGAACACGATCACGGCGTCGGCAATCGCGCCGTTGCTGATCAGATACTTCACGCCGTTGAGCAAGAACCGATCGCCGTCACGTCGATAGGTCGTCGTCATTTCGAGCGGGTTCGATCCGGCCTCGGGCTCCGTCAGACCGAAGGCGAGGATGCAATCGCCGGCGACGCTCTTGGGGAGATACTTCGCACGTTGCGCGTCATTGCCGTAGCGCAGAATCGGGTACTGGCCGATGGACGTGTGTCCCGAGAAGAACGTGCGAACGCCGGTCCCCTCGCGCCCGAGCCTCGCAAGCGCCAGCGCGTAAGTCGTGGCGTCGGCTTCGCGGCCGCCGTACTTCGTCGGCACGGGCATGCCGAGCACGTCATGCTTATGCCCCAGTTCGACAATCTTGTCGTTCTGTCGGTGTTCGAGATAGCACAGTTCTTCGTGAGGCCGAAGCTCGACGCAGAACGCGTCAACATTGGCCAGCAGCCGCTCGCGATCGTCGGCTTTCATCGTCACCTTTCGGCGGCTTGTCGGGCGAGCAAACGTTCGAGATGCAGCTCGACGCAGCCAGCCAGGATGCTCGTGTTGTATCCGCCTTCGAGCACCGACACTATTTTACCCTTTGCCGTGTCGGCGGCGATGTCGAGCACCATGTCGGTCAGCTCGCCGAAGTCCTCGGTCTCGAGGTCCAGCGATCCGACGGGGTCTTCGCGATGGGCGTCGAAACCCGCGCTGACGATAATCAGCTCCGGTCGCACTTTGGCAGCAAGGGCCTCCAGAGCGTTGCGAAAACGCTTCATATATTCAGGCCGCGATGTGCCGAACTCGACCGGCAAGTTGACCGTCATGCCCAAGCCGGCGCCGGAACCCGTCTCGTCAGCCGCCCCCGTCCCTGGATAAAACGGCCAACGATGGATCGACAGAAACGCCACGCGGCCATCGGTCCAGAACGTGTTCTGCGTCCCGTTGCCATGATGGACATCCCAATCGACGATCAGCACGCGGCCGACACCTAAGCGTTGCGTCGCGAGCCGGGCCCCGACCGACACATTGCCAAACAGGCAGAAACCCATCGCATCGTCGCGCAAAGCGTGATGCCCCGGTGGCCGAATTAAGCACAGCGCCTGCTTATCTTCGCCAGCAACCACGCGTTGTACGGCATCGCAAACCGCGCCGGCTGCGTGGCAGGCCACTTCGTACGACCTGCGGCTCATTACGGTGTCGGCCTCGATCTGTCCGCCGCCATGTTCGGCCAACGCGCGAACGCGGTCGATGTAGGCCGGATCGTGAACCATCGCCAACGTCGTCGGCGACGCCGCCTCCCATGCCGGCCGCTGGCATCGCTTGTCGAGCCCCGTCCGCTCGAGTTGCCTCGTCACGGCCCGCAAGCGGTCAGCTCGTTCCGGGTGCCGGCCGGTGTCGTGTTCGAGAAAAAGCGGGTCGCTGTAGAGAAGGGTCATGAGGATGGTAACGATGGGGGGCGGGACAGGAGGATTGCAAAGTCGACGAAAAGCGCCGTAACTCGAGGAATGATAATAATGGCTTGCCTCTTCGCGGCGGCGCTTGCGTGAATAGCCGTCGACTTTGCAGTTCGCCTGCGGGGGCGGGAAACTTGACTTTCGACGTCCGCGGTTGCTAACCTAACATAGTAACAATCGTCGCCACAAAAGGTTAAGTCGCGCGGGACCAATCGACGCGTCGCAATCGCGGTTACGGCTTTTTGCGAGCGCATCGGCTACCTTCGTTGCCGCAGCTGTCTACAATAAAGGGCATCTGCACCAGCGTTCTTGTCCGTCGCGGCGAGTCGCTCGGATCTTGTGGCGTCGGTTCTTATCACCTGATCGACGAAATGTTCGCTTGGTTCACAAGCCAGGAAATCGCACTCATGGGACGGATCGGGCCGAGGCTTAGCTTCTCAATGCGCGCCATTCGAACGTTCGCCGCTCCCTTATCGATCGCCGCTCTCGCGTGGTTGCTCGTGGGCAGTCCGCTCGCGGTTTCATGTGCGAAGGCGCAAGCCCCCGGCGACGACTCCACACCGCTGATGGCACGCGAGTTCGAAGAGTTCCCTTCGGCCGACGTCATTAGGTCGAACGAGTTCAAAGGCCTGCGCTTCAAGGTGATGAAGATGTGCCAGGCGGGCACCTTCGAAAACCCTGACGAGCAGCAGGACTTCGAAAAGTATTTCAAGTACAAGATCGCCGAGTTGACCTGGGCAGCGAGCATTCCCGAACTGCCCAAGAAGATTGGCGATATCAAGAAGCAAGACCTGGTTCCGTCGGGACGCGCGACGACGCCGACAGCTCACGACCGGCTGAATCAAATGTTGCTGGCCGCACTGTCGAACTTCGCTGTCAAAGACACGTATCATCCCGCCGTGCGCGTCAACTGTGTGCTGCTGCTCGGTCAGCTCGATCAGACCGAACCCGACGGGCTCGGCAACAACGCGGTCCCACTGCCCGCGGCACTCGAGAAATTGCTGACCATCGCGACGGACCCGAAGCAATTGGACGGCGTGCGCGTTGCCGCCATGACGGGCATCCATCGCCATGCTAAAGCTTCAGCCAACTCGATGAACCCGCAAGGTCGCGCCGCGGCAGTGAAGGCGTTGACCTCGCCGATCGTGATGGACAATCCCGCTGGACAGCAGTGGATGCGTCGTTCGGCCGCGCGAACGCTGGGCATTATGGCCGCCAAGTGGCCCGAGGCGAATCGTCCCGAAGTGGTTGTCTTCGCGCAACAGTTGATTGGCGACGGCGAAGCAACGCTCACCGGTCGTTGCGAGGCGGCCAACACGCTGGGTCAACTCGACAAGGCCGCCTACAGCGGCGCCCCCGTGCCGCAGTTGGCCTCTGCCGCAGGCTTTCTCGCCGCCGAACTCGGCAAGAGCGCCAGCGATCCGAATATGAAATACGTCGACGATAAGCAGAAGCTCTCGTATATGACTTCACAATTGCTTTGCGTGCAGTCAGCTCTCAAAGGGGCCGATAGCAATCGCGGCCTACAGGCGGCGGTGCCAAATGACGCTAAGCCGTTCGTCAAGGATGTGATTGCGAAGGTGAACGAACTGGTCGAGATCAGCGCCAACGACAAGCTTCAGCTTTCCGACGCCCAAGGTCGCCTGGCCACCAAGGGCCAAGAACTCGAGGCTTGGCTCAAGACCAAGGGCAATGGTGGCGAAGCTGTCGCCGCCGGCGGCCGCTGACGCAGCGATGAAGTTGTCACTGCTGAAGACGTCGCTTCATCTGGCCGCTTGGTTCGCGATTCTTTTCGCCAGTGACGCAACGCGCGTCGTTGCACAAGCTCTCGACGTTGACATTGTCGATCTTCGCGCACGAGTTCTGGCGCTTGGCGATTTGACCGCGCCGCCGCAGGTTCACGCCATCGATGAAGCTTCGGTTGAAACGTCGGGACCGCGAAAGATTTATTTCGACGGTCTTTCCTATCGAGGCAAGCCGACGCGGGTGTACGCCTGGTATGGCGTGCCGAGTTCGCCGTCCGGCAAAGTTCCCGCCATCGTGCTCGCGCATGGCGGCGGTGGCACGGCCTATCGCGAATGGGTCGAGAAATGGAACGCTCGTGGTTTCGCCGCCATCGCCCCTGCACTCGAAGGGCAGACCGACGAACCTGTCGAAGGCCCCGCACGTTGGAAACGTCACGAGTGGGCTGGCCCCGCGCGAGTCGGCATCTACAACGACGCTGACAAGCCACTCGAAGATCAGTGGATGTACCACGCAGTCGCCGACGTCGTACTTGCGCACAATTTGTTGCGATCTAATCCAGCCGTCAACGGCGATCGCATCGGCCTGATGGGCATCTCGTGGGGAGGCATCATCACGTCGACCGTCATCGGCATCGACACACGGCTCGCCTTCGCGATTCCGACGTACGGGTGCGGCTACATGGCTACGGTCGACAATCAGTATCGTCGATCGCTCGCCGACAATCTCACTTACTTAAAAGTCTGGGAACCAGGCTTGCGGTTCGGCCAAGCAACGATGCCCGTGCTGTGGCTGACGTGGCTACACGACGGACACTTTCCGCTCGACGCACAGCAGGCGTCGTATCGTGCCGCCCCGGGGCCTCGCATGGTCGCGGTGCTGCCCGACATGAAGCACTCGCATCCCGCAGGGTGGACACCCGAGGATAGTTACGCCTTCGCCGAGTCGATCGTTCGCGATGGCAAACCGTGGCTGCGTGAGGTGAAGCAGCAACGTGACGGCGACCGCGTGAGCGTGACGTTCGAGAGTTCCAAGCCGATCGATCGCGCGATTCTCTTCACCACGAGCGACGTCGGTTACACCGGCACTCGAAACTGGACGCAGTCTCCTGCCGAACTGAAACGTGACGGCGACCACATAACCGCCTCCGCGACGTTGCCGTCCGGTGTGCGTGCGTACTTCTTCAACGTGACGAGCGGCGCACTCACGGCGAGTTCCGAATTCGTCGAGATTGCCGCAAAATAGACATCTGTACACGCGACCCTTAAAATCACACGGGTCGTCGCCTCCCGTTTAGCCGGCGAGCTTGCTCGCCGCGTGTGGGCGACGCGTTCCATGTCCGGCTCATCCCGCGACATTTCACGGCAACAAAGGATTGGTCATGCCCGTCGAGCGCGAGTTCCTCGATTTTCAGCAACCCGCCCTCGTCTCGGCCGCGCGCTATCTGATCGATCGCGCCACGTCCGGCGATCGTGAGCTCGATCTGTCACAATTCCTCGTCGTGACTCCCGGTGGCCAGGCCGGTCGTCGTCTTGAAGAACTCCTCGTCGAATCCGCAGCCAAACGTTCGCAGCCCTTGCGACCGCCGCCGGTCGTCACCGTCGGCGCGCTTCCCGAACAGCTCTATCGCAGCCTGCAACCATGTGCCGACGACGCGACCCAACTGCTCGCCTGGGCCGCCGCCGTCGCCGACGTTCCACGCGAACAACTCGCGCCGTTCTTTCCGGTGCTGCCTGCCGTAGACGACACGCTCGGCTGGCTCGCGCTTGCTGAGATTCTGCATCGATTGCACATCGAATTCGGCGCCGAGTTGCTCGACTTCTCCGACGTCCCGCGTCGCAGTGTTGACGTCGCCACGTTCGACGAAGCCGAGCGCTGGCAAATGCTCGGCGACATTCAATCGCGATACCTCCAACGCCTCGACGCGATCGGCCTATGTGACCGTCAAACGGCCCGGCGCCGCGCGGTCGACGAAGATCTGTGCAAAACCGATCGCCAGGTAGTTCTCATCGGCGCCGTCGATCTAAACCGCGCTCAACGCAGAATGATCGACCAGGTCGCCGATCGCACGACGGCGCTCGTCTTTGCACCCCAGTCATGGGCAGCGCGGTTCGACGCCTACGGCTGCGTCGTCCCGGGCCCTTGGCATGAAGCGACGATCGACTTGGCAAGTTCCCAGATCGAACAAGTCGGCGATCCAGGCCAGCAGGCCGACGCCGTCGTCGCCGCGCTAGCGAAGTTCGACGGTCGCTATGCTGCCGATGAAATCACGGTCGGAATCGTCGACGAGGATTTAGTCCCGCTCGTCCAACAACGTCTCGAAGAAAGCGGGCTGCATCCTCGCTACGGCGCTGGCACGCCCCTGGAACGCACGCCGCCGTGCCGCCTGCTCGCTGCGGCAGCCCAGTTTATCGAGTCGCAACGTTTTGCATCGCTTGCGGCGCTGGTGCGTCATGCCGACGTCGCCGCGTGGCTCGATCGCCAAAGGCTTCCGCCCGATTGGTTGACGGCGCTCGACGAGTACTTCGGTGAACACCTGCCCGACCGCATCAGCGACGGTTGGTTGGCTGACGACAAGCGAGCACCAGTGGTTCGTCGTGTATACGAAGCCGTGATCGAACTGTTGTCGCCGCTCATGGACGTCAAACGTGCGTGGAACGAATGGAGCGAACCGATCGCGGCGCTGCTCGTCGAGATTTACGGCGACAAGAAGCTCGACGCTCACGACCCGATCGTCACCGCCTGCGATGCGATCCTCGGTTGCCTGCGCAAGCATCAGCAGATTCACGCGGGCCTCGCGCCGCAGCTCGCCGGCCGCGAGGCGTTGACGCTCACCTTGCGAGGCCTGCGCAGCGAAACCATTCCGCCACACGCCGAGCCCGCGGCGATCGAATTGCTCGGCTGGTTGGAACTCGTGCTCGACGATGCCCCCGCGCTCGTGGTGACCGGTTTCAACGAAGAGTTCGTGCCGACGTCGCGCAACGGCGACCTTTTCTTGCCGAACGACTTGCGACGCGCGCTCGAGCTGGACGATAACGATCGCCGCTTTGCACGCGACGCTTATGCCTTGGCGGCGATGGCGGCGTCGAAGCGCGATTTGCACGTCATCTTTGGCCGTCGAACGTCCGATGGCGATCCACTGCGGCCCAGCCGGTTGTTGTTCGCCGCCGACGATCGCACGATTGCCGAGCGTGCACTCAAGTGGTTCTCGGCCCCCGCCGAAACGTCGAGCATTGTGCTGCCCGGCGCATTGCGCCGGTCGAGCGAAGCCGGACTTTGAGATTCCGCGGCCCCAACGTCTCGACAAGCCAGTGACGACGATGCGCGTCACGGAGTTTCGCGACTATCTTGGGTGCCCGTATCGGTACTACCTCAGCCGTTGTCTTAAACTGAACCTCGTCGACGACGTCGCCGAAGAGCTCAACGACGCGCAATTCGGCGATTTGGTGCATCGTGCGGTCGAAGATTTCGGCAAAAGCGAGTTGGCCACTTCGACATTGCCCGAGGAAATCGCAGCGTACCTCCACGACTCGGTCAATGCATACGCGAAGAAGCATTATGGCAAGCATCCTCTGCCGACGGTGCTCGTGCAGATCGAGCAAGCCAAGCGGCGGCTGACGGCTTTCGCAAAGTGGCAAGCCAATTGGTGTCGGCAAGGGTGGCGGATTCGCTATGTCGAAGAGAATCTGAAAAACCTCGAAGAAAACGCGACGCTCGACGTTGATGGTAAGCAAATGACGCTCAAAGGTCGTATCGATCGCGTTGACTATCACGAAGACTCAAAGCAATGGATGGTTCTCGATTACAAGACCGGCGACGCTGGCCGCGACCCCGAGAAGACACATCGCAAAGACGGCCAGTGGATTGATCTGCAACTGCCGTTGTACCGAAATCTCGTCGCGCGGTTGAATCTTGGCGGCAGTCCGAAACTAGGCTACATCTCAATTCCCAAGACGGTCGGCGGCGTTCAGGTTCAAGAGGCCCATTGGACTGACGACGATCTCACCGAGGCGGACGAACAGGCCCGAAACGTCGTGCGCAACATCTGGGCCGAGAACTTCTGGCCGCCGGCTGACACCCCGCCCGCGTTTTGCGAGCAACTCGCCGCCATCTGCCAGGAAGGTCAGTTCGGCTCGATGCTGAGCGAAGAAGAGACCGCGGAGGCCGAAGGATGATTCAGCCATCACAACTCCAGCCATTCGCCACGCAAACATTGTCTCGCACGTTCTCGAACGTTGTGATCCGCGCCTCGGCCGGCACGGGCAAAACGTTTCAACTGTCGAACCGCTTCATCGGATTGATTCTCGCCGGAGCGTCGCCCGAGCAAGCGCTCGCCGTGACGTTCGCCCGCAAGGCGGCTGGCGAGATTCTCGACCGCGTACTGCTGCGTCTGGCCGAAGCGGCGAGCGATCCGGCCAAGGCGCTCAAGATGGCCAGTGAGCTCGACGACACTTGCTTCGACGCTGATTGCGCGATGAAGCAACTCAAGCGACTTGCGCAGCAGTTGCATCGCCTGCGAATCGGCACGCTCGACGGGTTCTTCGTACAACTGGCGTCGAACTTCAGCCTCGAGCTCGGCATGCCGCCCGGCTGGAGCATCGCCGACGAGCTCGACGATCGTCGGCTGCGAAGCGAGGCGATTCGCGCCGTGCTCGCCCGCAAATCAACCACCGACGTCGTCGCTCTGCTGCAGCTGCTGAGCAAAGGCGAGGTGAAACGTTCCGTGACGTCGCAGATTTGGGACGCTGTCGGCGGGTTGTACACGCTGTACTGCGAAACCTCGCGCGAGGCGTGGCATGACTTGCCGCGACCGTCGCCACTCGAACCCGAGAAACTCGCCGCGGCGATCCAGACGGTGATGGGCCTTGTGTTCACTGAAGGCAAGTCATGGGAAAAGGCGCGTGACACTGACGTTCTGCGCCTCGCAAGAAGACTGGAAGGGATTGCTTGGAAACGGACTGGCCAAGCGAGTCTGCATTGAAGAGTACACGTACTACAAGAAACCGATCGGTCCGCACATCGTCGCCGCGTATCAGCCACTTGTCGACCACGCGCGTGCGGTGCTCATTCGCCAGTTGGCCGACCAAACCGAAGGAACTTGGAAGCTGCTCGACGATTTCGACGCCGAGTATCAACGCCTCAAGCTGGCTGCGGGGTCGTGGCGATTCGAAGACGTGACGCGAAAACTCGCCCACGCATTGCGTGACAACCTGATTCCAAGTCCCGTGTACCGCCTCGACGCGCCGATCGTGCATCTGCTGCTCGATGAGTTTCAGGACACGAGCCTCGCGCAGTGGGAAGTCGTGCGCCGCTTTGCCGAGGATGTCGCCAACGGTGGTCGCGGCTCGTTTTTATGCGTCGGCGACGTGAAGCAAGCGATCTATGGATGGCGGGGCGGATTGTCCGAGATTTTCGATTCGATCGTCGACCAACTCTCGGGTCTTACGCAGGAATCGCTCAAGACGAGCTACCGATCCAGTCAGGTTGTTATCGACACCGTGAACTACGTGTTCGAGAAGATTCGCGACAATCGCGCGCTGGTCGAAGGCGGTCACGACGAGGTGTGCAAAGCGTGGCACGCCGGCTATCAAACGCACACCACCGCCAAGACCGACCTGCGAGGTCACTGCCGTCTTGTCGCCGCGCCGCGAGCCGAGGACCAACGATTAGCGACGTTGCGCTTTGCCGCGGAACAAATCCGCCAACTGGCGAAACTTCATCCGTCACGAACGATCGGCGTGCTCGTGCGAAAGAACGAAACCGTTGCACGGCTCATTTATCTTTTGCGCAACGACGCAATCGAGCCGATTGCCGCGAGCGAAGAAGGGGGCAATCCGCTCACCGATTCGCTGGCTGTACAGTTGGTGCTCTCGTTACTGAAGGTAGTCGACCACCCCGGCGACAAGGCGTCGCGCTTTCACGTGGCGACGTCGCACCTCGGACCGATCGTCGGCCTGACGCAGTTCGACGACGACCGCGAAGTGCTTCGTGTGGCGGCTCGCGTGCGTCACGAACTTGCAACCGCGGGCTACGGACGAACGATCTACGCCTGGGTCGAACGATTGGCGACACATTGCGACCGGCGCGAGCTGAGTCGGTTGTCGCAATTCGTCGAAATGGCTTACACGTTCGACGCCAACGCGACGACGCGAGCGACCGACTTTGTGGCGCATGTGACCGAAACGCGCGTCGAAGACCCGTCGTCGGCACAAGTCCGAGTGATGACAGTGCACCAAGCGAAAGGGTTGCAGTTCGACATCGTGGTGCTGCCGGAGTTGGATATTCCGCTGAAGCCACAGGTGCCACAGGTGGTCATCGATCGCGACAAGCCGGGCGGGGCGATCACGCGTGTCTGCAAGTACGTCGGCAGCGAGGTGCAAGCGCTGTTACCGCCGCGTTATCAACGAATGTTCGAGCGCTGGCCGCAGCAAGCGGTCAACGAAGCGTTGTGTCTGCTGTACGTCGCTATGACGTGCGCGGTGCACGCGCTGCATATGATCATTCCGCCGCCGCGAGAGAACGAGAAGACGTTCCCGAAGACATACGCCGGCATCCTACGATCGGCACTTGTGCCGGAAGAGTCGACCATCGCGCCGGGGGCGACGCTGTTCGAACATGGCAAGGATGATTGGGACACGACGCCGAAAAAGGCCGCATCGCCGCAGACATCCGAACCGGTGCTCGCCGACGTGCGTTTGAAACCCACGACCTCGCGGCGACGTGGGTTCGATCGCGCGGCGCCGAGTTCGCTCGAAGGCGGCCCGTTGGTCGACATGAAGCGGCGAATGCGTCTCGACACGAGCGACGCCATGCTCCGCGGCACGCTGTTTCATGAGTGGCTTGAGACCATCGAATGGCTCGACGACGGCGCACCGACCGACGCGCAGTTACTTGCTGCCGCCCAAGGCCTGGAACTTCCCGCGGGCAAGATGGGCGACGCGATCGCTGACTTCCGCCGATTGCTCAGAAGCAAAGCGATTCGCGATTTGCTCAGTCGAACGCCGACGAAAGATGGCACGCGCTACGAGGTGCAACGCGAGCGTAGTTTCATCGTTCGCGAAGGCGACACGATCATGCGCGGCGCGATCGATCGGCTCGTTCTGACTTGGCGGAAGAGCGAACTCGTCGCCGCCGAGGTGATCGACTTCAAGAGCGACGCGTTGAAGGGCGCGGCGGCGATCGACGCGCGCGTCGAGTTCTATCGCCCGCAGATCGAGGCGTATTGCAATGCCGCGACGCAGATTACGGGGCTCGATATGTCGCGCATCGGCGCGACGATCGCGTTTTTGGAACCGGCGGTGGTACGCAAGTTGGCGATTGGCGCGAAAGCCCACGGATGGCCATCCGTGGGCTTGGCGACGTGATCGTGATTCAACCCGAATCTCAGGTGCCAAACTCCGGACGTCGGCGATGCAGTTGCGACTGCAGTCGCTGCACAATCGAGCTGTGCATCTGACTCACGCGACTTTCCGACAGGTCGAGCGTGGCGCCGATCTCCTTCATCGTCAACTCTTCGTAGTAGTAGAGGATGATGATGAGGCGCTCGTTACGGTTCAAGCCCTTCGTGACCAGACGCATCAGATCGCTTTTCTGAATGCGGCGAGTCGGGTCTTCGCCCTTCTTGTCCTCGAGAATGTCGATTTCGCGGACATCTTTGTAGCTGTCGGTCTCGTACCACTTCTTGTTCAGACTGATGAGGCCGACGGCATTGGCCTCGAGCACCATCTTCTCGAGTTCACCGACCGAAATCTGCAGCTGAGAAGAAAGTTCGGCGTCGGTCGGCGAACGACCGAGCTTGGTTTCAAGCGTCTTCACGGCCTCGTTGAGTTTGCTGGCCTTCGAGCGCACGAGACGCGGCACCCAGTCCATGGTGCGCAGTTCGTCGAGCATCGCGCCACGAATACGCGGCACGCAGTAGGTTTCGAACTTCACGCCGCGGCCCAGATCGAACGCGTCGATGGCGTCCATGAGGCCGAAGATGCCGGCGCTCACCAAGTCGTCGAGTTCGACGCCTTCGGGCAAGCGCGACCAGATGCGTTCGCCGTTGTACTTCACCAGCGGCAAGTACATCTCGACGAGACGATTGCGTAAATCCTGATTGTTCTGATCAGCCTTGAATGCTTCCCACAGTTGCGCAACATCTTCGGGAGCCGCAGTCGTTGTTGCCATTCCATCCTCCGTGACGGTGTTTTGCAGAAGCCCGAGGCGAGTTCGTGAACCCGCGGGCTCGTTGACCGCATCCTTGCGGCACTGGTGGTGGTCGAAGTGAAACGTCAGGCCGCGCGGTTGATGTCCGTTTTGCGGTGCGACGCTAAGGGGTATTTCGGTGTGACAACTTTGCGCGATCGGCAAACTTTGACCACGCTGTCCGTAGCGGTAGCCGCCCGTATGATCGGCATATCGAGGCGGGCAGGTTCAGCGAATTTTCGAGGAATCAACAGCATGCATTCGTCCCTGGTGAGATGCTTGGTCGATAGCAGAGTTCACGCGGCCGTGCGCGTCGGCTGACGTGCTGGCAGCGATTGTTCGATGATTGTCGCGAGGCGTTCGAAGGCGGCCGCGGCCGAGCCGTCAGGCGCGGTCGTTGCCAAGAGCTGACAGTCGGCGGTCGCTAAGGCAATGGCCTGGTGCTCGTCGATCGCGCCATAGCTGGCAAGGTCGAGGCCGAGAAAGCGTTTGCTGGCGCGAGAAAGCCGCGCGTGTGCGTCGTCGGCAATCTGCGGCGACGGCGAAAGGTTCACGAGCGTCGCGACGTTCTCGCGTTGGGCATCGCACAACGTCTTCACGAGCGCGTAGGTGTCCATGATCGCCATCGCTTCGGGCGTCGTCACGACGACAATGCGGTCGGCCGCTGCCCAAAAACGTGCGGCAGCGCGACTCGCGCCGCTGCCAACGTCGAGGATCACAAAATCCGCATGCGCGCCAAGATGCACCAACTGCGTGAGCAACCGCTGCTGCGCGGCCTCGGAGCAGTCGATCAAATCGCCACGTCCCCAGGCGCCGGGAAGCACAAGGATGCCGGCAGGACCGCGTTCGAGCGCTTCGTGTACCGAGCGTCGTCCGGAAAGCACGTCGGCAATCGTGTCGGTCGCATCGACACGGCTCAGCTTCGTGGCGTCGGCACTTTGAAAGTCGGCGTCGACGAGCACGGTGCGATTTCCATCACGCGCCAATGCCGCCGCCAGGTTCACGGCGATCGTCGTGGTGCCAACGCCCCCCTTGCCGCTGGTGAGCACGATGATGTGCGGCGGGTCTTGCGCCGTCGATGGTGTCGATCGGGCGTTGCGAAGCACAAGTTGACGCAGATCGTTGGCTTGGTCGGTCATGGTGCGGTCTTCAACACTTCAAAGCAGCTTTTCACGCGAAACGAAACACGTCAGCTCGTCGCCAGTTGTGCGGTCATTCCAAGAATGAGCTTCGCAATCCGCGAACGATCGGCCGGCGCGATGTCGTCGGGAACATTTTGGCCGTCGGTGACATAACTCAGCGGGAGGCCCATGCCCGTGAGCAGCGGAAGCAGATGGCCGAAGCTCGTCGCCTCGTCGAGCTTCGTGAGCACGAGGCCGGTCGTGCCGACTTCGGCGAAGCGGCGGGCCGTCTGCTCGAGCGACATGGCGCTTGCGACGCTGCTGAGCACAAGGTGAACTTCGTCGGCGTTCGCCTCGGCGAGAAACGCCTTCAACTCTTGGATTTTGACCTCGTCCTTCGGACTGCGACCGGCCGTATCGAGGAGCACCAGGTCGAGATGGGCCATCGCTCGCGCGGCTTCGCGCATTTCGCGCGGCGTCGACACCACCTGCATTGGCAGGTCGATGATGTCGGCATACGTGCGAAGCTGTTCGACCGCGGCTACGCGATAGGTGTCGACGGTAATAAGCCCGACCTTGCGCTTCTCGCGCAGGCGGAAATTCGCCGCCAGCTTGGCGATCGTCGTCGTCTTGCCGACTCCCGTCGGTCCCACGAGCGCCACGAGTCGACAACGGCCAGGCTCGACGCGCAGCGGCCCCGCGATGGCGAGTTCCTCTTCGATCGTGCGAGCCAGATACATTTTGAGCATCAGCAGATCTTCGATGCCGTCGCGTGTGACGTTGTCGCGAACGCGTTCGACCAGCGTCCGGGCGCGTTCCTCGTTGATGTCGACGTCGATTAGCCCGGTGTAAAGCTGAAACATCGCGTCGGGCAGATCGTGTTGGCTGCTTGTGCGACGGCAAAGGTCCTCGACCATCGCTTGTAGATGAATCAGTTGCCCGCGCATATCGTGATGGCTCGCGTCGCGGCGCAGGACGCTACGGGCGGCGGGGGCTGCGGCTTCGAGCTCGTTATCGGACGCGTTCGTCGGCGCCTCGGGCAACCGGCTCGGGACGTTAACGTCGATGGCCGCCGTGACCTCGATCTTGCGAAGGCCGGGAATCCAGCTCAGCGGCGGACTTCCGTACATCTCGCGCGTGTGAAGGACGGCGGCGTCCGGACCAAGCTCTTGGCGCACCAGCGCCAAAGCTTCTTGCATCGTCGGGGCTCGAAAGGTTCGAACATTCATAGCGAAGTTGTCAGTTGTCCGTGGTCAGTAGTCAGCGGTAAGCAGCTAGTCGCGATTAGTGTACGAGAGCGGACGGTTTGCGATCGCGAGTGACGATGGTTCGCGACAGGCGATTGCGCACGTGCTCGACGAGCAGCGCGGGGTCTTTCGTTTTCGGTGCGAGCTCGCCGAGGGCTTCGAGAATCGTCGCCAACGGTCGCAGCGGAAGGCCTTCGGCAAGCAGACTCTGTAGGATCGACTGCACGTCGGCGACTTTCATCACGCCTGGCACCAGTTCGTCGACGACGGCGGGCGAGCGTGTTTTCAAATCGTCGAGCAAATGTCGCGTAGCGTCGCGCGTGAGCAACTCGTCGGCATGTTTGTGAACGACCGCATTCAAGTGCTCGATCACGACGGCCGTCGGCTCGACGAGTCGATAGCCGAACATCTCGGCACGTTCGCGACGTTCGGGCTCGATCCACACAGCCGCCGCGCCGGTGGCGGGATCGGTCGTCGCTTCACCTGTCAGTCGGCCTGTGGCGTTGCCTGCGTCGATGGCCAAACACATCGCGGGAAACACTTCGCCGGTGGCGACGACGGTCTCGAGAATCTTGATGCGATATTGATTTTGCGGCAGTCGCAGGTTGTCGCGCATGCGCACCTTCGGCAGGATGATGCCGATGTCGCTGGCGACCGTGCGGCGCAGGCGCTGCACGCGTTCGAGCAAATCGCCGCCGCGCCGCGTGTCAGCTAATCGCACAAGTGCGACGCCGATCTCGACCTCCATCGCATCGACGGCCAACAACTCCTCGACGCGCGGCTCCGAAGGCGTCGCGGTCGGCGAGTCCGATGCGGCGGAGGCTTGTTTCTGCTTGCGCGACATGCTGATCGCCAAGCCCGCGCACGACCCGCCGAGTATCAGAAGCGGCAGGGCAGGGAGGCTCGTGAACACCAACAAACCGAGAAAGCCGCACGTCACGGCCAGCGCCTGAGGTCGCGCGATCAACTGGCTGACAAACTGGGCGGGCAGGTTGGTGTCGGCGCTGCTGCGCGTGACGAGCAATCCCGCCGCGACGGAGATCAGAAACGCCGGCACCTGGCTGACCAGGCCGTCGCCGATCGTGAGCTTCGTGAAAACTTCGGCCGCCTGAGCCGGCGCCATGCCTGCTTCGACCACGCCGACAAAGAGTCCGCCGACGATATTGACCGCCATGATGAAGATGCCCGCGACCGCATCGCCGCGCACGAACTTGCTGGCACCGTCCATCGCGCCAAAGAAGTCAGCCTGCTGCGCGATCTCGGCGCGTCGTCGGCGAGCTTCGTTCTGGTCGATCACGCCGGCATTCAAGTCGGCATCGATCGCCATTTGCCGCCCCGGCAAACCATCCAAGGCGAAACGAGCCGCGACTTCGCTGATGCGCGTGGCCCCCTTAGTAATCACGACGAATTGAATGACGACGATGATCGTGAATACGACGAGGCCGACGATGAGCTTGTCGCCAGCCACGAACTGCCCGAACGCGCGCACCACGTCCCCCGCAGCGTCGAGACCCAACGTCTGACCGCGCGTGAGAATCAAACGGGTCGTGGCGACATTTAATACGAGGCGCGCGAGCGTCGTCGCCAGCAGCAGCGACGGGAAGACGCTGAACTCCAACGGCGTGCGCACGTAAATCGTCGTCAGCAGCATCAGCACCGCGATGCAGATATTCAACGACAGCAGCAAGTCCATCAGCGCCGCAGGCAGCGGAACGATCATCACCAGCACGCTAGCGACGAGACCCACGGGCAGGATCAAATCGCTGCCGCGTGCGAGCGTCGTGCGCATATTCGTTGCTGGCAAGGCACTGGCCATGCAAACTGCTCCGGTCAACGGGGCGGATGACGAGCGAGGCTGCCCGAGGGATGAAACCCGATGGATGGAAACGTGAAGAGGGGTCGAAAGTTAATCAAATTGCATGCACCTGTCCAGGGCGGTTGAGCGGGGGAGAAGGGTATTCCTCAATAGGTTTGCTAGCTCGCCGCTGCGACGATTCCGCCTGTAAAGTTTTCAAGTTGACACGCGCGGCTGGCGATAAGAGACTCCGCACCGACACATTGAGGCGGCGCGTTCTCACGAGCGTGCCCCCCCGAGGCGGTGTGCTCAAGGATGAGATCACTGGTGTTCATGATGAACTTTCGTTTTGCGGCGAATCGAGTTGGCAGCGTGCCCGCATCCATGGTCGCGGCATGCATGCTGGCGCTCGCCTTTGCTGGCGGATGTCGGCAAGAAGCCGCGACGACGACCGCAGCAACCGAGCCCGCGCAGCCCAAGCTGGCGCAGGGTCGCATCACGTTCGTCGAGGGCTTCACGCAAGGTTGCGAGCAAGCGCGCCAGCAAAGCAAGCCGATGCTCGTGTTCTTTACCGCCCACTGGTGCCACTACTGTCACGCGATGGCCGAGGACGCGCTCTCGCAGGAGTCGGTCGTTTCGCGTGCCGATCAGTTTGTGTGCGTGTTGGTCGATGCCGATGCCGAACCCGAAGTGTGCCGACAGTTCCGCGTGCGCGGCTATCCGACCGTGCAATTTCTTTCGCCACAAGGTGTGCCACTGAATCGCGTCACGGGCAAGCAGCCCGCTCATCTGTTGGTGATGGAGATGCAGGCCGCGCTGCAAGCCGTCGCGCGTCGTCCTGGCTCGCAGAACGCTGCTCGAACCTTCTAACATCGTTGAGTTGATGCGTTGGCCGCGGCTTGCGACGCGCGAGAAGCATCGTAACCCCCCGCGTTTCGTGATTTTCTTCCGAGATGTAGCCCGTTAAGATGCAGCGTTTCTTGTTTCACGCAGACGGCTTGGCCGGCGGTTGACGATGTCAGTGGCGACCCAACCTCAGGAAAAGAAGAAGACGCCGACGTTGGCCGCGCATTTGTTCGCGCCGCGTTTCTGGGTCGGCATGAACGCCCGCGGATGGTTCCGACTGCTGGCGCGTAACGGCTTTCGCGTGCACTGGCAGTACTGGCATGTCGCGGCCGCGGTCACCGGCTACAGCCTGTTCAATTCATCGTGGGGCGTGTTCCAGAAGGCGTATTACGGCCGGCGTGTCGCCAAGACGCCGATCGATCCGCCCCCCATCTTCGTGCTCGGCCACTGGCGCTCGGGCACCACGCTGCTGCACGAAATGATGGTGCTCGACACGCGGCATGGCTTTCCGACGACGTACGCCTGCCTCGCGCCCAACCACTTTCTTCGCACCGAATCGCTCGTCAGCCGGTTCGTCAAGATTCCTCAGCAGCGGCCGATGGACAACATGGCCGTCAGTTGGGATCGCCCACAAGAAGACGAGTTCGCGCTGTGCAACCTCGGCGTGCCTTCGCCGTACCTGACGATCGCTTTTCCGAACGAGCCGCCGCAGTATCCCGAGTATCTGACACTCGAAGGCTTGTCGCCGCGCGAGGTTGCGAAGTGGAAGTACGATCTCGATAGGTTCCTGCGATACATCACCTATCGCACGCCCAAGCGGCTCGTGCTCAAGAGCCCGCCGCACACGGCCCGCGTAAGCACGCTGCTGGAGATGTACCCAAACGCGCGGTTCATCCACATCGTTCGCGATCCTGTATCGGTCTTCGCGTCGACGTTCAATCTGTGGAAGACGCTCTACGCGCATCACGGCCTGCAGAAGCCAAAGTACGAAGGCCTCGACGAGTACGTGTTGCACACCTTCGAACGCATGTACAACAAGTTCGAAGCTGACCGCCCGCTCTTCAAGCACGGACAACTCTCGGAAGTGCGCTACGAGGATCTCGTGCAAGATCCACGCGGCGAAATGCAGCGTATCTACGAAGAGCTCGACCTGGGGGGCTTCGACGACATGCGCCCTGCGCTCGACGCGTACATCAACAGCTCGATGGAAGGCTACCAGACGAACCGCTATCCGCGCATTACCGACGAGCATCGCGCCGCGGTGGCGCGACGTTGGGGACCTTTGATGACGCGTTACAGTTACGAGTGACGCGTTGCGCCACGCCCGGGGTTATACCTTCAATCCCTCCGCATACGCCAACGTCTCGGCCGCCGACTCATACAAGTGCCGCGGCACGACGCCGTTGATCGCCACATACGCAAACAGCGATTGCGCGAGCCGATTTTGCTCAACGATGGCGACATCATTCTCGCGCGCGATACGTTGAATCTGCTCTGCCGCACGCCCCGCGCCCTTGGCGACGACGCGAGGCAATGAGTCGCCGTCACGTTGATACGAAAGCGCGATCGCGAGTCCTGTGCCGCTCGTGATCACCACGTCCGCTTTTGCCGCGGCCATGTTCTGTCGGTCGGCGATCAATTGCCGCTGCGCTTGTTTCCGCCGCGACGACAGTTGTGCGTTGCCTTCGGCTTCGGCAAGCTCTTCTCGCATCTCTTGTGGCGTCATGCGCAGCGACTGCTCGTGTCGCCATTGCTGCAAAGCGTAATCGATCAAGCCCAGCGCGACGAGCGCACCGGCCAGCTTCACCGAGGTCCAAAACAACAGATCGCACAAGAACGCGCCGATTTGCGCAGGCGATAGCGCGCCCAACGATGCGATCGCATCTTGCTTTGCGACGATTGCTGTGTAGGCAACGGCGACAATGACCGTGACTTTTAACAGACCGAAGCCGACGCGCGTTGCCGAGCGCTCGGAGAACAGTCGGCTCAGGCCTTCGAGCGGATCGAGTCGCGAGGCATTCGGCAGCAGCCGCTCAGGCGCAAGATGAAACCCCGTCTGTGCGATTACAACGCCGACGCCGAAGATCATCAACACACCGAACAGCGGCGCCAACGTCCACGCGGCTGTGCCGCTCAAATCGTTCCACAGCGTCGTCGTCGATTCAATGTCGGCCGAGATCCATGCCGGGCCGGCAAACTGCGCGTGGGCAACGTTGCCTACAAAGCTGACCGCTCCGCTGCCGAGCCAACCCATCAGCATCACGCCGACGGCCGTCACGACCGAAGTGGTCAGGTCGTAGCTCTGCGGAACATGGCCATGCGCGCGTGCCTGTTGCCGGCGATACGGCGAGGCTTCGAGTGTGCGTTCGTTGTCTTCACTCATGACTCATTTTCACGCACTGTTGCGCAACCTGCCTTACGCCAACTGATCGAGCAGCAACGCGACGGCCGAGCGCAGTTGCTCGTCGAAGACGAAAGCGATCGTGCCGAGCGACAACCACAGTCCGCCTAGCGCTGCCATCGTGTTCAAGCCGAAGCCGAGCGCCCACGCTGTCAATTGCGGCAGCGCTCGCCCGATGGCGGCCAGCGTCAGGCTTGCGATCAACAGCGACGCCACCGCCGGCGCCGCAGCGCGAGCCGCCAGCGTGAAGCCATCACCGAACACCGTGATCACCGCCTCGGCAACATCCGCCCCAACCGCGGCTAGGCCGGGCGGCATATGCGCGAAGCTGTCGAGCAACCCTTCGATGAGCAGCCGTTGGCCGCCCAACAGCATGAACAACGCGATCGCCGTCACGGTCATGAACTGCGCGAGCACCGGAACTTCGGTTTCGAAGCATGGATCGAACGCTTCCGCCAATGACATGCCGCTGAGTTGCCCGACGATTGCGCCGGCCATTTGCACCGCGGCGATGGTGATCGATGCCGCCAAGCCGAGCGCTAGTCCAACCAGCAATTCGCGACCCAACATCTCAGCGAGCGCGAGCACGTTCGTCGGCGGAGTCAGCGTCGCTGCCACCTGCGTCGGAACCAACACGAGCGCGAGCGTCGCCGTCAAAATCGCGCGAAGCGACAGCGGCACGCTAATGCCCGTGAGCAGCGGCGCTCCGATCGTCAGCCCCGCCACACGGCCAAGCACGAGCGCGAAGATCAGCAACTCGTGCCGAGCGACCAACATTTCGAAAGGCCAGGCCATAGCGAGTTCCGGCGACGATGGTTCCCGACGCAGCGAAGCTGCATGCGCTGCGGCTACATGCGCTGCGGAATGCTCACGATCAACTCCTGCACGTACTGGCAAATCTGCCCGAGCGCCCACGGCAGTGCGAGCGAGAACGCCAGTAGCACGGCGACCAGCTTCGGCACAAACGCCACCGTCTGCTCGTGAATTTGGGTCAGCGTCTGCAGCAACGCGACCGTCAGCCCAACGACCAATCCCGTCACGAGCATCGGCGCGCTAACCACCAGCGACACGTTGAGCGCCTCACGCGCGAGATCGACGGCAGTTTCGGCATCCATGAGCAATCGACCTCGTAGCAACGAACGGTTACGCAATCGGTGCGAAGCTCTCGAGCAGCATTCCGACGATGAGATGCCAACCATCGACAAGCACGAACAACAGCAGCTTGAACGGCAGCGAGACGAGCGCGGGGGGCAACATCAGCATGCCCATTGCCGCCAGCACGCTTGAGATGATCAGGTCGAGCACAATGAACGGCAGATAGACTTGGAAACCAATGAGGAACGCCGTCTTCAGCTCGCTGAGCATAAATGCCGGCAGCAGAGCCGTGAGCGGCACTTCGTCGTAATTTTGCGGCGAGCGTGCCTGCGGTGAGGCCTCGTCGAGACGTTCGAGAAACAACCAAACGTCGTCGCTGTTGCCGCAGTTCTCGATCTGCACGCTCATGAACCTTCGCACGGGTGCGGTCCCCGCATCCCATGCGCGGTCGGCCGTCATCGTGCCGCGCGTGTACGGCTCGACGCCATCCTTGTAAGCCTTCGTCCACACCGGCGTCATCACCAACAGCGTGACGAACAATGCAATGGAGGTCGTCACCTGATTCGGCGGAAGCTGCTGCGTTCCCAGCGCCTGACGCAGCAGGCCGAGCACGACGATCACGCGGACGAAACAGGTCGTCATCAACAGCACTGCCGGCGCGAGGCTGACGACGCTGAGCAGCAACATCGCTTGCAGTGTCGACACCAGCCCGTCGGGGCTCACGAGCGATTCTGCTCCGCCGGTGAGTAAATGCGAAAGGTCAGGCATCGGCGATTTCTCCATCATCGATGCCGGCAGCGATCCGCGAACGCTGCGTCGTTGCGTAGCTCGTCTTGTTGCCCGCGAAGCGCTCATACAATCGGCGGAATGTTTCGGGCGCCTCGGTGTGCTGTGAGGTGCGACACGCTGCCGCGATGCGCTCGACCTCGGCAGGATCGTTGACTTCGGTGATCGTGTCGGTTCCCGTGGCCGAGATCGACACGAGAACGATCTTGTTGCCGAGCTTCAGTAACTGTGCGTGCTGCCCTTTCGACAACGGCACACGACCCAGCGACTCGAATACATCGATGGGTAGCCGCTGTGCCGACGTAGGCACTCCGCGACGCATGATCCATGCACCGATGAAGAACAGGCCGAGCACCATGCCGAGGCTGCCGAGCACGGTGAGCGCCGAGCGCGGCACGCTTGCCGGCCGAGAAAGCGAGTTAGTTCCCGTAGCGTGGTCGTCTCGCGATCCTTGTGACGGCCGACTGAGTGGAATTCGCGGCTGCGATGGCGGCGTCGATGGCGCGTTCAATCCGCTCAAAGGCGCATCGTATCCGGCTCGGCGCACGTCTTGCGCATTCACATCGACGAAGAGCACGAGCAGCAGCACGATGGTGAACAATCGCATCATCGTGCTCCACTCTCGTTGCCAATTTCCACAAGTTCAGCGACTCGCACACAGAACCGACCGTTCATCACGAGCACCTCGCCGCGCGCTGCCAGCTTGCCGTCGATGTAGATGTCGACCATCTCGCCCACTTCGTTCTCGAGCGCGATGCAGCGCTCCGTCGCGAAGCGAATCGACATCGGCCGTGGCGATGTTCGTGCGACCGAACTCGATCGCGACGTCGACTTGTGGGCCGACAGTCTCTGTCGCAGTCGGCGGCGGCGCGGTGTCCCACGTCGGCAACTCGAAAGGCCGAGCGGTGCTAGCAGTCGGTGCGGTGCGAACGTCGGCAGTCATCGGGCCTCGGCGAAAATGCGGGCCGGTAACTGTCGCGAAATCCCGGCGACGGGGCAAGCCCAACGTGCGGCGTCAGGCGGCCTCGGCCAGCGTCGAATGACCGTCCTCGTCGCGCCGCGCCGTCACGGTGTCGACAAGACGGGCGAGCTCCGCCTGCGCACGTTCCACATCGCTGAGGCGGATCGGCCCCAAGCGTTCGATGCGACGCGCCAGCCGTTTCGCCTCGGCTGAGGTCATGAGTCCCATCACACGCCGAACCATCGCCCGACTGGCCCCCGCCAAAGCGAGCTCGGTCATTTCGGGCTCGGCGATATTGAGCAGCGCCGCCAGCATCTCGTCGCTCAACCGTTCGACGTCGCAGAACGCCACTCGCTGAGTCGGAATGCAATGTGTCGTTTGGCGGTTGCGTTTCAGCGTCGACAGGATCGTGTCGCGCGTCGGGGCGTCGGACATCTGCAGAATTTCGGCGACGACCGAAGTGCCGGCCTCACGACGTTGCTCGGACTGCACAATTGCCGCAAGCCTCGCCCGCAGGCCACGCTCGACGTCGCGAATGATTTCAGGATCGGTTTTATCGAGCGCCAGCAAGCGTTCGACCACCTCGGTCTGCACAGCGGCGTCGAGTGCCGTGAGCAACTCGGCCGCCTGGTCGCGCGGAAGGTGAGCCATCACGACGGCAATCGTCTGCGGATGTTCGTGCTGCATCAGCGGCGCGAGGCGCTCTGCGCTGTCGTCGAGTAAAAAGTCGAAGGGCGGTGCAGCTGAGGAGGCCATCAACTCGACCGTATCGTGATGTAGGATCTCGCTGTGGACGGCGCCACCGCTTCCCGCTCGAACGAATTGTCGTATTACCGCCTCTTGCTCGTCGGCGTCGAGAGGTCCGAGCGCGTCGGCCATATCTCGCACGCGCACGGCCTGATCGAGCGACATCGTCGCCAACAGCGAGTCGGCAAGTTCGGGGTCGAGGCTCGCGACGAGAATCGCGGCCTTGCGCAAGTCGGCGGTGTCGCTCGATCGATCAGCTTCCATTGCCGATCCACGTTCGCAGGACGTTGGCCGAGGCTTCGGGGTTGTCGCGGACGATTTCGGCCAACTCCTCGCGCAGCGACGGAGCAGTCACGGGACGGCCGACGTGCGGAGGTCGCGGCTCGTTGCGAGCGGCATCTACACGAGAGGTATCGACACGCGACTTCGCGGCGCTGCCAAAAGCCGCAGGTTGTGCTTGTCGCCGACGGCCGACGATGAGAAACCCAATGACCGCGAGAACGGCGATGACCGCCAGGGTCCACGGCTCGGTGAACGACGGCATCAGTTCGGGCACCGCAACCGTCGGCGGCGCATCGTTGAACGGAATGCTCGAAAAGGTGGTGACCATGACCGACGGCGCCGCTGACGGCAGTCCGGTCGGTCCTTGCGGAAGCAAGCGCGCCACGTGACCGCGAATTTTTTCCGATTCTTCCTTCTCGATCGCGGCAAGTGGCGGAGCCGCCGCAGTGCCCATCGACGCAGTGCCCAGCGACGCAGTGCCCAGCGACGCGTTGCGGCGCTGCCATAGGCCTTCGTAGTACGTGCTCGGCACGCCGACAGATGCGGTGACGAGCTTCGGCGTCAGGGCTGCCAGGTCGACGTGCGTGTGCTCGCGGGCCGTGGCGTTGGTTTCGCGTTCGGTGCGATGGACGAGCTCGCGATCGAGTTCGACATGCACACTGATCGTCGCGCCAGGCACGTAGGCAAGCGCGTTGCGGATCGTCGCTTCGTACATCGCCTGGTACTGCTTCACTCGCGACAAGTACGGATCATCCATCGCGCTCGAGAGGCTGTAGCCACCCGAGGTCGTGCTCGACGATCCGCTGTACATGCGGCCGTTGAGGTCGACGACCGTGACCGACTCGGTGCGAGGCCGGCAATCGCACCGGCGACAAGGTGGCGAATCATCGGCACTTTGGCTTCATCGAGCGGCTGGTTGCCCAACGGCTTCACGCTCACACTGGCGGTCGTGATCGTCGCGCTGCGGAGGCCGCCTTTCTTCTGCGTGTCGTAATGCACGGCAGCGCGTTCGATGCCTTGCATTGAACGAATGATGAGGGCGAGCTCTTTCTGCTTCGCGTTCTTGATGATCTCGTCTTGCTGCGAACGGCTCGTGAATGGGCCGACGCTGACGGTCGCGGCGGTCAAATAGTCGCCGAAGCCCGCGGGCAGCGCGCCGTGATCGACGAGCGCGGCCATGTACGCCGCCTGTTGTCCTGGGACGACACGCAGACGATTGCCTTCGATTGTGTACGTGTTCAACTTCGCTTGACCGAAGGCCGCTTCCATGGCGGAGATTTCAGACGCGCTGAATGCTTGTCCGCCGAGCAGATAGGCATCGCGACTGGTCGACTCGTGCGAAGCGAGCCACGCGATTCCCGCCGTCATGGCCGCGACCGAAATGATGGCAATCATGCGCGACGTCGGCGACATTTGTCGCACACGTTCGTTGATGATCGTCCATGTTCGGTTCAGCCAATCCATTGCGAAGTCGTGCGTGGGTGAGTGGTGAGTAAGTGAGCCGACGAACAACCGGCGTCGAATACGACGTTATGCGGCGGCTTTCATGGCCACGCGTGGGATGCGGATCGTGAAGGCCGCGCCGCCTTCGGGACAGTTCTCGGCCGTCACATCGCCGCCGTGCGCCTCGGCAACACGACGAACAATGGCGAGCCCGAGACCCGTGCCGTCGGTCTTGGTTGTGAACAGCGGCTCGAACGCGCGATGCCGCAACTCGCCGAGCAATCCGGGGCCGCTGTCAGCGACTTCCAATTCGATACCGTGCGAGCCTTCGTAGGCCGTCACGACGAGTTCGCCGCCGTCGGGCATCGCCTGAATCGCGTTGGTGACGAGGTTCGTAACCGCGCGACGGAGCATCTCGCGATCGGCAGTGATCTGCAGCCGAGGCGAAACGTCGAGCTGCACTCGGATGCGGCGCGTGGCGAGCGGTGTTTCGAGCGTTGCGCACACTTCGTCGAAGAGCGCAGCGGGCGAAAGTCGCGTCGGCGCGGGCTCGCGATTGCTCGTCAGCTGCGCGAGGTCGGCAAGCAGCGAGTCGAGGCTGGCCAGCGCGTGTTGCACCTTGACGATGATGCCGACGGTCGTCGGATCGTCGGAAGCGCGACGACGCGCTAAGTCGACATACGTCACGAGCGGTGCGATCGTGTTTTGCAGACGATGCACGACCTGGCCAGTGATCTCGCTCAGTTCCGCTTGTTTCGTGAGGCGGGCCAATTGGTCCTGGGCCTCTTGCAGTTGGCAAGTGAGCTGATGGATGTGACCGTTGTAAGCATCGTGGACGTTGTGAAGGCAATGGAGGCCTTCGTGCCACGCGGCATTGGTCGTTTCGAGCTCTGCGGTGCGCACGAGCGCATCGAGCGGCAGAATGTTCGGGTCTTCCATCGAATGACTCTCCTGCGCGGCGGGAAGCGCAGCGGTGCAAAGGAGTTGAAGCTCGCGAGCTTGTACTCGAAAGCGACGGGAAGAGTCAATGCGGGTTGCGATGAGCGCGTCGGGGCTAGCCCCTAATGATTCGACGATCAAAAGGTTGCGGAGGAATCTCTCGCTTGCGGCTTTAGCGCATCATGAAAGCGCGAAACTGCAAGCGACGATGGAGAGTCACGCGTGGGGCGTCGCGCGCGATAGCAATGCAAAGAGAGCCGCTGCGCACCCTCATCCGGCCTTCGGTCACCTTCTCCCGAAGGACGAAGGGCGAGATCGCGATCACACCGAAGATTCTTGATCGACTGCGCAACCCGTGATCTGTTCCATGATCCAGCGGTCCATGTCGCCGAGCATCATGGCAGAGAGCTCATGCCCGTGCGGATACTGCCGCAAAGCGACTTGCATGCCGGCCGAGTGAAGCAGACGCAAGTTGTCGCAGACCGTGGCGGTCGGATACTTCGTGCTGTCACGACCGTAAGCAAGGAGCACGGCGATCTTTCGCGCGTCGGTCAAACGACCTAGCGGTGCGCGATCGGTCGGGATTTCGCCGCCCAGCGAGATCACGCCGGCGAAACGTCGCGGATGGCTGAATGCCAAGCGCAGGGCCATCGTGCCTCCGCTGTCGAACCCGGCGATGAACACGCGATTGGTCGCCAGATGATAGCGATCTCGCGCCAGTTCGATGGCATCGAAGACGGCCTGCTCGGCAAGCGCGACGTGAGCGCGTGCTTGGGTCCAAATTGCTGCGTTGCGCCGCGTGGTGTGCGCGACGGAGGCCGTTCCGCGAACAGCGACTGCGATGTAGTTGCGAAGGCTGACCATCGGCATGATGCGCCGCAGTTGACTCTCGTCGTCACCGTGACCGTGCAGCCACACGAGCAGCGGGTACGCGTAGTTCGATTCGTAGTGCACCGGCGCGAACAAAGCCGACGCCTGCTCACCGCGAACGGGAACGAACAAGGCCGAACTGGTCTCGACGATTGACGGGGTGGAAGACTCGGTCGAGGTCGCCATCGGAAACATCGGAATGCGGTTCATGCTTGAATCAACCTGGGAAAAGGTGGGTCAATGTACGAGCTCGGAAGCTCGTACGGGAATCGAACCGTGGCGTGCGGTGCGCGGCAATGACGCTGGGAGGAGTGACAGCGGGGGCAATGATGCCGCGGACGCAGATAATGGGCGCGATGCGGGCGGATGACCAACGATCGTCTCGAACGGAAATAGCGGCCCCGGGCACTCGGTTTCGGTGACGTCGCTGTGGCGCAGAACGTTCTTCGCATCGATGCCATAGCGCTCGACCAGCGAGTGCACGAGTCGGCGTGTCGCTTCGACCTGTCGTTGTGTGGGCGGTTGCTGCGTGAAGTCGCCGACAAGGCAAATGCCGATTCCTCGTTCATTGTGTTCACGGCTGGCGGCGTGGCGCCGTGCAACTGATCGTGCCATCGAAACGTTGGCTCGACGAGACCGTCGGGCATCGGGTGTCCGTTACCGATCAGAAAATGATAACCGATTCCCAGCCAAGGGCGACCCGAACTATCGGTTCGTTTTCGATGCGCTTCATCGATGGTCTCGATGTCGCCTGCGTCGGTGGCCGTGTGATGCAGCACAATGTACTGCCACGCGCGCGATTGTGTGCGCGGTTCGAGCCCATCAGGCAATTCCGCGCCAGCAGTGCTGTCGCCGGGTAGCGAGGTGCTCGACGCCGCGATCGGCGCGAGACGATTTGGCGAGACACGATTTGACACAGATCTGCTCTGCGAGGCCGCGATGGGTGTCGAAATAATCGGCGCGCGATCGAGTGATACGGGGGGCAGCGTGGTCGCAGCGCCGATGCTGAGATTTGGCGGCACAAAGGCGGTGGTCGATCGTGGCATGCATCCGCCCAGTGCTGCTAACGTTATTGGTCCTAACGTCACTGCGGCTAACGTCGCCTTCGTGACGCTCAGCCCCCAGCGGTTCAGAAGCCGTCTGCCCAAACCAATCACGAGCTCCTCGCGTGACGCAATCGCGCGTTGTCAGCACCACCACTCGAGGCTCTCGGCCCAATTTACAGGGTGCCGACTCTACGCAGCCGCTCGTTTACGGTCAATTCCAGGTGCATTGCCGGGCAATGCATGCATGCGCTCGGCGCGGGTCATGCGCTCGGCGCGGGTCTCTGACCCTGCCGATCCCGAACGCCACGCGGCGGGGTCAGAGACCCGCGCCGAGCGCGCAACTCGTGCTAGCCCGTTAGCCGTTGCATCGCCGCGACGAGTTCCTTGACAGCATCGACGCTCTTTTGGAACGCGGCGCGCTCCTGAGGTTCGAGCTCCAACTCGATGATGCGTTCGACGCCACCGGAGCCGAGAATGACTGGCACGCCGACGTAGTATCCGCCGACGCCATATTCCTTTTGACAATACGCGGCGCAAGGAATGAGCCGCTTCTTGTCGCGGACGACGGCCTCGACCATCTGCGATGTGGCAGCGGCCGGTGCGTAGTACGCGCTACCGGTCTTGAGCAGGCCGACGATCTCGGCGCCACCGCTGGCGGTGCGCTTGACGATTTCGTCGAGCCGCTTCGAGTCGATAAGCCGCGTGACCGGGATGCCGCCGACGCTTGTGCAGCTAGGCATCGGCACCATCGTGTCGCCGTGCCCGCCCATGAGCAGTGCAGTAATGTCCTCGACGCTGACGCCCAGTTCCATCGCCAAGAAGGCGCGATAGCGCGCGGTGTCTAACACACCGGCCTGGCCGACGACGCGCGCGGGTGGGAAGCCGGTAACTTGAAACGCGCGTTGCACCATCGCGTCGAGCGGGTTGCTGACGACGATCACCACCGCGTCTGGGCTCGACTTCTTCACTTCTTCGGCGACCGAGCCGACGATCTTCGCGTTCGTGCCGAGCAAGTCGTCGCGGCTCATGCCGGGCTTGCGCGCGATGCCTGCCGTGATCACCACGACGTCGCTGCCTGCGGTGTCCGCATAGTCGGTCGTGCCGATCAGGTCCGAATCGAAGCCCATGATGGGGCCGGCCTGTCGCAAGTCGAGGGCTTTGCCCTTGGGCATACCTTCGGTCTGCGGAATGTCCAACAGGACAACATCACCGAGCTCGGCAGCGGCACACCAATGAGCGGTCGTTGCGCCGACGTTGCCCGCGCCGATGATGGAAATCTTTGCGCGTCGCATGCTAATCCTCACCGTTTCACTTCTAGGGAAACCGTGAGTATGGAGGCGCAAAAGAGCAAGTCAAGTGGCAGGCTGGTGACGTCAAGGTTGCCGAGAATCAGCCCCCGATATACGTCGCGCCAAAATCGCGGTCACGCGTCCGTCGATCGGCGCAACCATGAGCGTCATCATGCCTTCCCCATCGACGCGCAATCGGCGGCGAAGCTCTTCGGGCTCGATCAACACGCCGCGTTTCTTGACTTCGAGCCGGCCGATGCGTCGTTCGCGCAGCCACGCCTTCACGCGCTTCACGTCGAGGGGCATCACGTCGACCACTTCGAACGCCGACATGACGATCTCGTGATGCAACTCGTCGCCAGTGAGATACGCGATGCCGCTCGCGAGTGGATGCAACTTGAAATGCTGCGCCAGCGCACCGGTGAGTCGTGCGGCGATGACTGCGGCGTCGGGTTCGTAGACATAGCGGCCGACGTTCGCTGCGGCAGGAACGGGCAACTCCGCTTGTCCACGAAATGTCGCCGGCTCCGTTCGCCCGCTGCGCAGAATCGTCGCGGCTCGCTCGCCGGGATGTTGCGATCGATTTCCGAGCGTCAATTCTCCAAACCATGCGACCAACTGCCGGCATTGGCCGTCGCGGCTGAACCATTCGAGCGAGGCGTCGCGCATCCACGGCGCTTCGACGTCGGCCGCGGGAGCGAGTTTCATCGCTGCGTTGGGATTGCGATCGAGCAACGACTGCAACACGTCGTCGGGCGGGTCGGCAAACTCGATGCGCGTTGTTCGGCGACCCGAGGCGCGACGATCGGGGTCGATGTGCCAAGCGGCGAAGTCCTCGACTGCCGCCTCGGCGGCGTCGA
Source organism: uncultured Planctomycetota bacterium (assembly GCA_963708675.1). Lineage (GTDB taxonomy): Bacteria > Planctomycetota > Planctomycetia > Pirellulales > PNKZ01 > DATAXP01. The sequence continues at coordinate 5,239,492 of CAVPTO010000003.1, read as the reverse complement.
GAACTTGAATACTCGACTCGGAGCAGTTGGCGGACGCCAATACGGCGATCCGCGCATTGCGCTCAACACCTGTGATCGGGCCACGCGCCGCCAGTGCTCGCAAATCGCCGCCGATGCCGCAGCAAATATCGACGACGGGCACATCTCGCGGGAAACGCATCGCCTTCGCCATCGCCACAAGTTCATCGGTCGATTGCTCGAGCCCGCGCGGCGTGAAGAACATCCGTCGCGCATCGGCAAACTTGTCTGCCCCCCGTTGCCGCAGCCCGACTTGCTCAAGAATCAAATGCACCTGCGTCGGCGACAAATCACGCCGCAGCCGCTCGGCCAACGCCAACGAAGTCGTCGGCTCGTCGGCCAATCGGTCGAGCCATGCTTTCGCCTCGGGACCGATCAACCATCGCACGTCGTCATTCATGGCGGGCGTTAAGCGTTGTTGTCGTCACAATCGCCAACGTCGCAGGTGAACTTCTCGCTCGCAAGTCGGGGGGATGCGAAGCCAGGCGAACTGCAAAGTCGACGGTCATGCACGCAATTGCCGCCGCGAAGAGGCAAGCCTTTACCATCGTTCTTCGAGTTACGGCGCTTCTTGTCGACTTTGCAGTCCTCCTGCACGCGAAGCTTGCGGTTATGACGGCTCGCGCATTTACGCTCCTGGCGCAAACTTCGGCAGACCATCGCGCCCGAATGAATGTCAATGCTAGCACTTTGCCGACAGAGTAGATGACACGACAACCTCGACATGGGGCGCCATGTTTCGCACGAGTACGATCCTGCTGTTCCTCGTTAGCTCGGTCGGTGTGCCGTACGCCGTTACGAACGCCTCGAAGCTGCGCGACGAGTGGCTCGGCCAATCGAGCGCCGCCGAAACCGCCCCGGCCGACGCCGCGACACATTCGTTCACGACACCGGGTGTGACGACCGCCGGCCCCAGCCCGATGCGCTCGTCAGCCGCGATGCCGCAGTACGACCGACCGTCGGGGCCGACCGATCGGATCGAACAGCAGCCGATTGAGCGCGTGTTTCGCTTCGACCTGACGACGCAATGGGTGCTCGGCACGTGGACGCGGGTGTCGACGTCGTTGGCTGACCTCGATCTGCAAGGCTACCGCGTGACGCTCGTGACGGGGACCACGCCTGCCGACCTGGCCGGGTCGCTAACGTATTACTTCAACCCGCAGCAGCGGGTGCAGCGGATCATCTTTACCGGCAATACGGGGGACGCGCGTCGGTTGGTGCACTTTCTGGCGACCGAACATCGCTTCGAACGCAAGATCGTGCCCGACCCAGGGCTGTTTCTGTACCAGGTCACCGATCGTCGCAAGGTGATCAGCGAGCTTCGCATCAAGCCGATGCCGATCGTGCGTGGCGAGGTGCAGCGTGCTCGGTTCGACGTGACGCTTGTGATGGAGCGTCCGTCGTGGGTTGACAAATAGCGCGGCGTTTCAAAGTAACTTGGCGCTACATGACGCCACGGCGCTTAGCCCACGTACGGCCGTCCGTGGGCTTGGGGTGATTCGTCGATACGGGTCGCGTATAATCACCCTCATGGCAGGAACTACGAACGACGAATCCGCACCGCCGCCAAGTCAAAAAAAGAAGCCCCGCGCGATCATGTTTCGCGGGCGGCTTGTCGAGACGCCGAACTCTTCGTTCCGACTCGCCCAAGAAGAAGTCACCAGCGCCGGCGCCGCCGGAGGCATCGAGCATCACGAGCTGATCCAAAGCCCGGCGTCGTCGCGAAGCGTTCGCGTCACGTGCACCGACTACTCGCCTGAACATCACCAGGTTCACGAGATCGAATCGCTCGACGAGTTTCTCGAGCAGCATCGCCCTAGCTGGTCGCACGTGCGATGGATCAACGTCGACGGCCTCACCGATCTGCGCGTCATCCGCTCGTTGGCTGAGAAGTATCACTTGCATCCGCTGGCGGTCGAAGACGTGCTGCATGTGCCGCAGCGGCCGAAGGTCGAAGGCTACGGCGGCGCCGAACATTCGCCGCGATTGTTTCTCGTCGCGCGCATGATGGAGCTGATCGATGGTCGCCTGCACACCGAGCAGGTGAGCTTCTTTCTCGGCCGCAACACGCTACTCACATTTCAAGAGACGGCCGGCGATATGTGGGATCCGATTCGTCAGCGGATTGCCAACCCCGCGGCGCGGCTACGGGTGAACGACGCCAGCTTTTTGATGTATGCGCTGCTCGACGCCGTGGTCGATCAATGCTTTCCGATCCTCGAGTTCTATTCCGACAAGCTCGAAGATCTCGAAGAAACCGTGCTCGCAGCCGCCGAACCCGCTACGTTCCAAAGGGTTCACGCCGTCAAACGCGAGCTGCTGTTGCTTCGCCGCGCTGCGTGGCCGATGCGCGAGGTCATCAACTGCCTGCATCGCGAGCCGCACGAGTGTATGTCGGACGAGACGCGCACCTACCTGCGCGACGTTTACGACCATTCGGTACAGATCATCGACCTGATCGAAACCTATCGCGAGTTCGCGGCCGGGCTGACCGAGACTTACATGTCGGCGTTGTCGATCCGCATGAACGAAGTAATGAAGGTGCTGACCGTCATGGGCACGATCTTCATTCCGCTCACGTTCTTGGCCGGGGTCTACGGCATGAACATGCCGATTCCCGAAAACGAATCGACTTGGACGTATCCCGCGTTCTGGGTTGTGTGCCTGGCCACCGTCACGTCGATGCTGGTTTACTTCCGCCGACGACGGTGGTTGTGATCGGCCCTTGATCCTCAAGTGATCTGCTGAAGATCGCTGCCACGTGCCATCGCCGCTTGCGGTTTCGCGCATTCGGGCAGACGCGCGAAACCGCAAGCGACGTAGATCCTCGACAGCAGTTTCACGCCGTTATCCGAGGATCAACAACCATTCGCATTGATCGCTTAGAACGTCACCCCGAACTGCAGACGCACGTTCGACGGTGTACCGGGCATGACCTGGTACTGGCTGATCGATGACAACGCGTACTGCTGATTGAAGACGTTGTCCCACAGCAGGCTGGCATTGGCGCGGCCACGGTTGTAGAAGAAGCCGAGTTGCCAGATATCGTACGACGGCAGACGCAGGCTCGACGTGTAGTCGCCGGGGCGATCGCCGACGTAGATCATGCCGAGCGCGGTGCCCATCGTTTCGCGACGAGTTTGGATCAGGTTGTAGCGAGCCCAGACGTTGCCGGTCCAATACGGCACACCGCGAACGTTCTTGCCGTTGACCGTCGGGTCGATGCTCTGCTGCGTCGCGTCGACATACGCGAAGTTGCTGATCGTGCTCAAACGCTCCGTCAGTTGACCGTTCAAGTTCGACTCGACACCTTGGCTGACCACGGTGTTGCTCTGGCTGACGACGAAGATCGGTTGTCCTGTGACCGTCGTGCCCGTGAACTGCTCGACGTTGACGTTATGTTCGCGGATGTAGAAGCCCGCGTTGTTCCACGTCCAGTTCTCGACGAGCTTCGTCTTCACACCGCCTTCGTAAATGTCGCCGTATTCGGGCAGCAGCGGCACCGACGTGAAGTTGACCACGCCGACGCTCGGCGTGAACGACCGCGAATAGACAAAGTAAGCCGTCATGTTGTCGGGAACGAGGTCATACGTAATGCCCGCTCGCGGTGAGAACTGTGAGAAGTAGTCGGTCGTCGACACGACGCCGCTGCTGAAGATCGGCACTCCGTCCGCGAATGACGTGTTGCTGCGTGTGTACGATTGCTTGAGGTAGTCTTGTCGTGCTCCGACGAGAATCTTCAACCGGTCGGTGACGGAGATGATGTCCTGCCCGAACCAGCCGAACCGGTTCTGCGCGAAGTACGGGTTGTCGAACACGTTTTGCGTGAGCACGGCCGTCGGGAACGTGTTGATCGGAGCGCCCAGCGGGAACGTGCCGGCGCTGGTCACGTTGATCGGAGCGAACGCGCTGCCCGAGGCGCCGGTGAGAAAGTTCGTTGTCGACGTTGACGTAAACGTATCGTGGTTCGTGACGAACCAATCCTGCTCGGCGCCAATGACGACGTCGTGCTCGAACAACCCACCGTCGAACTTGCCGGCGAGCGTCTCCATGATGTCGTGGTTCTGTTCCTGGAACGGATTCGAGACCGTTTGATCGCGGCCAATGACGGGGCTCGATATGAACCCCGTGGCCGGGTTGATCGTGGCGTTGTCGAGCACCGTGGTCGAAGATGGCGTGTTGTAAAACAGCGACATCTCGGCGAGTCGCAAGTTCCAGTCATCGCTCAACGACTTGTCGTAAATCAGCGTCGACCGATAGCTGTAATAGTTCGCCATGTCGCCGTTCGGGTTACCCGTGTAGGTCGTGTTGTCGACGGCGAACGGATTGCCGTTGATGGCCGGCACGCCCTGATCGAGGCGGAAGCGGTCGTGTTGGTACTCGCCCAACCACGTGAGCGCGGTGTCGTCGTCGATTACCCAAGTCAACACCGGCGCCACGAACTCGCGTTGCGTGAAGACCGTGTTGCGGAAGCTGTAGTTGTCCTGATAGGCCGCATTGACGCGCATCAGCAACGTCCGGTCCTGATTGATCCAACTGTTGGCGTCGACCGTGTAACGTTGCAATCCGTAGCTGCCCGTCCAGAAGCCGGCTGTGGCAAACTGATCTGCCAGCGCCTTCTTGGTTGTCACGTTGAATGTGCCGGTGGGCTGCGCGGCGCCATAGAGCACCGACGACGGGCCTTTCAGCACGTCGATGCGCTCGATGTTCGCAGGATCGCGCGGCATATAGGTGGGATCGAGCAGGCCGTCTTTGCGCCAGTTTTGCGACGTGACTTCAAAACCACGCGAGAAAAACTGGTCCTGACGAATCACGCCATCGGCGCCGTACGACTTCACCGCGCCTGGAATGTTGCGAATGACGTCGTCCATGAACAGCACGTTCTGATCGCGAATCACGTCACGCGTAATCGTGTCGATCGTGCCCGGAAAGTGTTGCACCGGAGTGTTGGTGAACGTTCCGACGGTGGACGTCGGAGCGTTGTAGCCACGCACGGGCGGGCTGGCGAACACCGTGCCTTGCAGAATCGACGGCACGCGCACCGTATCGGGATTGCCGCGCGGCATCGGCGGCTGCGACGGCGGCTCGGCGATGACTTGCGTCTCGGGCAACGTCGGTCGCTCGCCACCCGAAGGGGCGGGCGGAGCATCGGTGTCCTGCGCTTGCATGGCCACCGTGCGTGTGAGCTTCGGCGACGATTCGGCTTGCTCTTCAGCGCTACTCACAGCAAGGTCGCCGCAGATTCCGCAAGCGACAAGTGTTGCCAGCGCGTTGCGAATCAATCGAACGGTGTTCATCGTGAACCCATGTAGACGTGACATCAAGACCGCCTGGTGGCCGACCTATGACGTTTATCGGAGTGTGCGGAATTGGCGCGAGCGAGAACATTCTGCAAATCGTAAGAATGTCACCGCCGTCGCGTGCTATCGTCTCGGCAGGTGCGCAACATCCCGCAGATCTTCACTCGGCACACGTCGCGAAGGCCGAAAACCTTACGCGACCGGCCGAACCCGGGTGACTTTCACGACACCACTCACTGGCTTATCATGCTCTCACGGTCGTATGAATGTCCCATACGACGGAACGGTTCGCTCGACCCCCGACTCAGGTGATGCATGAGCTCGATCACTTCCGGCGCCGCGCTCGACGCCGATCAACTACGCCAGTACGAGGCCGACGGCTTTCTCATCCTTCGCGATGTCTTCAGCGCCGACGAAATGGCCGAGCTGCAGCACGATGCCAACGTTCTTTGGTGGCGTAAGGACATTGTCGATACGAACAACATTCGCTGCCGCTGGCAGGACAACGTCACCACCGGCGAGTGCACGTTCGAATGCTTCGACCCGGTGATCGATCTGTCACAGGTGTGCTCCCGCTTCGCGCACGATCCGCGAATCCTCGAACCGCTGACGTCGATCTACGGCTCGCAGGCGCGGCTGTTCAAAGACAAGTTGATCTTCAAACCGCCCGGAGTGCGTGGCTACGCGCTGCACCAGGACTTCATCGCGTGGAAAGAGTTTCCGCGGTCGTTCATCACGGTGCTCATCGCCATCGATGCGGCCGATGAATCGAACGGAGCGACGGAGGTGTTCCCCGGTTACCATCGCGAAGGTTACTTGTCGCCCGAGGACGGCATGTACCACGAACTGCCGCTCGACAAGATCGACGAGAGCAGCGGCATCAAGCTCAATCTGAACCCCGGCGATATCGCGATGTTCGGCGCGTTCACGCCTCATCGCTCGGCCCCGAACACAAGCGACCGCGGGCGGCGACAACTGTATCTCAGCTACAACGCCGACAACGACGGCGGCGATCGACGCGACGCGCACTACCAGCAGTTCCACGCGTGGCTCAAAGAACGCTACGCCGAGTACGGCCGCAACGATACGTGGTTTAAGTGACAGTGTTGGTTTAAGTGACGACGTAACCCTCGCCCCTGTGGGGAGAGGGTGGTTCGCCGCAGGTGAACCGGGTGAGGGGCCAGCGCGTAGAACACGTTCTACGACAGACGATGCACGAACAAATTGCCGAGTTCGCCGACTCCAAATCGTCGTCGACCACGTTTCGCTTTAACTACGGCTGGGTCATCGTCCCGATCGCCTCGGCGATGATGGTCGCCACGCTTCCCGGCCGCACCCACGGCCTCGGGCTCGTCAGCTCGGCATTGATGAGCGACCTGGAAATCACGCCCGCCACGTACGCCCAAATGAATCTGTGGGCGACGCTCATCGGCGCTCTCTTCTGCCTGCCGTGCGGGTGGATGATCGACCGCTTCGGGCTCAAAGCGATGTCGACGTTTACGCTCGCTGTGCTTTCGATCGTCGTGCTCGGCATGAGTCACGTTGACGTAATCACGTCGCTCTTTTTGCTCATCACGCTCACGCGCGGCCTCGGTCAAAGCATGCTCTCGATTGTGAGCATCACCACCGTCGGCAAGTGGTTCCCGTCGCGATGGGTGGGCCTTGCGATGGGCATTTACTCGGTGTTGCTCGGCGTCGGCTTCGGCGTTGCGTTCAAAGTCGTCGGCAGTTCGGTCAGCGACAACGGTTGGCGCGACACGTGGGCCGGCATTGGTTGGGCGCTGTTGATCTTGGCGGCCGTGACACTCTTTCTCGTTCGCGATCCCAGTAAACAGTCGAGCGATGCGAAGGCCGCCGACAATGAGGCCACGTCGGGCATTCCGTTTCGCACCGCGCTGATGACGCCGTGCTTTTGGGTTTTCGCGCTCGCCAGCTCGTTCTACGGTTTGTTCAGCTCGGGCATCGCGCTGTTCAACCAGGCGATCCTCGAAAAACTCGGCTTTAGCGCGACGCTGTATCACAACACGCTTGCCACCGGCGCGATCGTGGGGATGCTGTTCAATTTATTGGGCGGCGCAACGAGTGCCTGGATTTCGCTCCGCTGGCAGTTGAGCGCCGCGATGGCGGTGATGGCGGCCGCGCTGTTCATGCTGCCGATGGCGAAAACCGAGACGGCGATCTACGCCAATGCCATTGTGATGGGGGCCGCGGGGGGCTTGGTCACGGTCGTGTTTTTCGCCATCTGGACGCAAGCCTTTGGTAAAATGCATCTCGGCCGCATTCAATCGGCCGCGCAGATGCTCACCGTCGTTGCCTCCGCCGTCGGACCATTGGTTGTTGCGATGGCCCAAACACAAACCGGATCGTATCTCTCGGCCTATCGTTGGTTCGCACCGGTCGCGGCACTGTGGGCCGTTGCCGTCGCATTCACTCCGTTGCCCGACGCTGTGTCGCGAGTCACCGCCTCGAACTGAAAACGTCAACACCTTCGCAGGAGTCGCATCATGGCAACGGTTGCCGAGGCTTCGAAGCCGCTGGAAAACGCATCGACGCTCGACACGCTCGTTCGATTCCACCTGGCGTTAAACGTGCCCGACATGGATCGTTCGGTGACGTTCTACCGCGCGCTGTTCGGCGCCGAGCCGAAGCGATGGAGCGATGGATTCGCGAAGTTCGTGCTCGAGGAACCGCCGCTGGTGCTGTCGTTGGTGCCGCACGGTCACGCCGGCGGAGGCCCGCTCAATCACATCGGCATTCGCCTCAACGACTCGAAGAAGTTGATCGCCGCCCAGGTGCGGCTCGAGAGCGCTGGATTCAAAACGCAGCGCGAAGAAGGCGTCGAGTGCTGCCACGCGCGGCAAACGAAGTTCTGGGTCACCGATCCTGACAACACGCTGTGGGAGTTGTATCTCGTTCACGAGAACCTCGACGAAGTCGACGACGACCATCCGACCGCCCCTTCGGTCGACGTGCATACGCTAGGCTCGAATGCCTCGGCCGGCGCATCATCGGTGACTGCATCCACTGAAAACACTTCGCAATCCGCGAAGGTCATGTGGCAACATTTCCTCGTGCAGCCGGTACCCGACCATATCGAGCATGAAGATGCATCGGTCGACGAGGTGCATCTGCAAGGCACGTTCAACCTGAAGCTCGAAGACGCCAAACGTTCGACGTTTCTTGCCGAAGTTCGCCGCGTGCTTCGGCCCGGCGGGCGCGTATGGGTTCACGGACTCGCGGGCGATCGACCGTTGACGACAAAACCGACGCTGGCGGGGCCGGCGGCTTTGGTCGAGCATGTCTTCCTGCTCGGCAGCGTGGCGCAGACGTTGGCCGAAGCGGGGTTCGCGAACGTGCAATACCTCAAAGTCGGCAAGTCGCCGTGCTTCGTCATCGACGGCGTCGAGATGCGCGAGTTGCAACTCGCCGCGAACAAACCCGCGTAGGGTCTCGCACTATCGGCCGATCGCAAACTTGACCGGCTTGCGAATTTCATACGCCACGGCAACGCCGTTGCGTAGGGCTGGGTTGAATCGCCATTTCCGTACTGCCTCGGCCGCCGCGGTGTCGAGTGCAACGCTGCCGCTCGAGGTTTCGAGCCAAACATTGTCGACCGTTCCCTGTGCATTCACGCGAACGATGAGCATCACGGTCCCTTCGATTCCAGCCGCCAACTCGGCCGATGGGTAACGCGGCGCAATGTTGTTCTGCCAACTCACCGGTAACTCTTCGTCGTCGGCGCCTTCGACCGCTTGCGAGTAGGGGCTGGCCGTAGCGTCGATCATCGCCACTTCTTCGACAGGCTCGCGCTCCTCGCGACGCACTGGCTCTGGGGAGGCCAAGGAAACTTCCTCGACTTGCTCCTTGCGACGCAACATCGGCTTCACCTGCTCGGGCGCATCCTCGGGCTTCTTTTGCTCGAGCTTCTGCTGTTTCGCCCCCTCGGCCGGCGAGCGGACCTGTTTGGTTACCGGCTGAGGCTCGTCAGGCTCCGAAGTCGGAAGCTGCAGTTCGACGGCGGTATTTTCGATCGGTTCCGATTCGCTCGGCTCGGCTCGCGAGTCCATCGAAGCGTTCAACTGCACACTGGCGCGACCGTTTTCGACGACCCAAGCCTCGGGCAACGAGTTGAAAACGACGTGCATCCACGTCAAGGCGGCGACGTGGGCGAGGAAGCTGCATCCGTAGGAGATGGCCATTCGCATGGTTACGCTGCCGAGGCCAAACTCGTCAGATTACGACGACTCGGGTAAGATGCTTCGAGGGAGAGCAACACAACAATCTAATCATCGTAAGAATGATTTGCAACGGCCGTCGCGCGGCGTGCCAATCGGGACCATGAAACACCTCGCCGACTTCGAATACTGCGCCAAGAAGCTCAAAGCCTTGGCAGATAAAGAGCGTTTGCGCATCGTCGAATGCCTCCTTGCCGGACCCAAGAACGTCGGTGAGGTGGCGAGCGAGTTGGGCGAGGAAATCGTCAAAGTTTCGCACCATTTGGGGGTGTTGCGCGATGCTGAATTGGTGCAATCGCTGAAGCAGGGGCGTTTCGTCGTTTACGAGTTGCACCCCGATGTGTCGCACAGCCCGGCCACGACGCGCGATACGAGGTCGTTGGACCTCGGGTGCTGCAAGTTGAATTTGAAGGGGCGGTGACGGATTTTGGTTAGCCGCGACCGGGTACCCGCTTGCGGGTGGCGGAGCGCTCCGCTGGCGCGTCGCGGCTAACCATCGAATTCAATCCGGCGCATTCTTCTGCAATTTGCGCTGCAGCGACCGACGGTGAATCCCCAACCGTCGCGCCGTCTCGGAAATATTGCCTCCGCACTCGGCCAACACACGGTGCAAATGTTCCCATTCGCGCCGCGCCAGGCTGGGCGCTTGATATTCCGTGGCCTGTCCGTCGAGCACCGGCTGCTCGGCCCGAGCGAAGGCGGCGAGAATCTCGTCGGCATTGGCGGGCTTGGGCACGTAGTTCGCCGCCCCCAGTCGCATCGCGTCCACCGCCGTGGCGATACTGCCGAAGCCCGTGAGGATCACGACTTTGGTCGACTCGTCGATCCGCCGCAGTTCCTGCAGCAGCTCCAATCCCGAGCGGCCGGGCATGCGCAGATCGACGACCGCCATCTCCGGCGACTCTTCACGAGCCAGCGCTACGGCCTCGTCGTAGTCGGCCGCCATGCGAACCTGGTATCCGCGACGCTCCAACGATCGCGCAAGCTGACGACGCAGCACGTCGTTGTCGTCGACCACAAGCATCGATGGCGAATCTTCGTGAATCATTAGCGACTCGCCGCGACGGCAAGAGTTTCGACGCGACGCAGCGGCAACCTTACCGTGACCGTCGTTCCGCGACCGAGCGCTGAGTCGATCGTCAGATTGCCGTTCAAACGTTCGACCACGCGGCGAGCGAGATACAGGCCGAGGCCCATGCCGCTGCCGGGCTCTTTTGTCGTGAAGAAAGGCTCACCGGCGCGACGTCGCGTTTCGTCGCTCATGCCCGGTCCGTGGTCCGTTATTGAAACCACGAGCGAGTCGTCAGCATGTCGGGCCTGGATTTCCACTTGCTGCGATGTCGGCGAAGCCTGCAGCGCGTTTTGCACGATAGCGCCCAGCGCCTGGCAAACGACACGTTTCGGCAGCGAGAACGCAAGGCCGTCGAGTTCCGGGTCGATGCAAAGATCAATTCTCCCGCTCGACGTCACGTTCGATAACAACGCACCAAGGAAATCATCCGCCGACGTGCGAGTCCACTCCTCACCGGCACTTTCACCGGCGGAGAAGGCCATGTCGTCGAGAATGCGGCGACAACGATCGAGTTCGCTGCGGATTAATCTCATGTGCTGCACGCTCTCGTCGTCGAGCACGCCCGCTTCGAGATTCAGCTCCAAATCGCGCGCGACGACGGCGATCGTCGAAAGGGGCGTCGCCAGTTCGTGCGCCGCCCCGGCGGCGAGTGTGGCCAGCGCGTCGAGCTTCTCTGATTTCGCTTGCTGTTGCCGTGCCTCGTCGAGTTCCGCTTCGCGTCGGGCCAGTTCGGTGGCAATGCGCGTGATGAAGTAAACGATAAACGTCGCTGCACCACCGAACGCGATCACGCTTCCGACGAGATGCAACGTCATCGGCCCCGCGGCTATTGGCGTCGCATGATGGTGCATGGCATGCTCGTGATCGGGGCCATGCTCGAGCGCCGCCAGCGAAACATGCACGAAGAACAACAGCGCGAAGCACGCGAACGCGGCCGCATCCAATCCCCACGCCCATCGCGCCGGCAAGACCGCCGCCGCCAGCGCAATGTTCACGAGATAGAAGACCGTGAACGGATTCGACGCGCCCCCCGTGTAATACAGCAGCACCGTCAGAAACAGATTGTCGAGCATCATCAGCGAGCCGGCCAACCACTGGCCTCGCCCGAACCACGCGGGCCACGCCGTCGGACTGCGCCGCAGCCACAGGCCAAGACCGAGGTTCGTCGTCGCCGCGATGCCGATAACGCCCAACATCTTCGCCAGCGGCAGGTCGATGCCCATTCCCTGGCTGACGACCGCGATCGCCGTCAACTGCCCGGCGATCGCCGCCCAACGCATCTTGAACAACCACGACAGGTTGATTCTCGTGCGCTCGGTCCAAGGGTTGATCGCTGCGGCGGGCATGGCAGTCGTTTGGGAAGATTTGCGAATCGAGTGTTCCAGTATCCGACGCTCTGGGGTCGTATTCCAGGGGCGATTCGTGAAAGCCTTGCCTCAGCCGTGCCTGCGACAATTGACCGCATTGCACCGCCACGCGTAGCGAATAGCATGCGGACCAGCCATTCGTACGCCGTTCCCGGGGGAATCAATCATGATGGTCGCCGCTTGTCGAGAGTCCGCTTGTCGAGGGTTCGCTCGCCGCCGCCCCGGTCTGACGCTGCTAGAGTTGGTCATCGTGATGACGATTCTTGTCGCGTTGGGCGGCATCGTCATGAACCTGCTGCCCAACTTCCTGACCAAGGCACACGACTCGGTGACGGTCACGAACATCCAGGAAGTCAACAAAGCGATCTCGGGCTTTTTGGGCACGAATCTCTCGTATCCGAATAACTTCGATTCGATCATCAACAGCAATGGCGCGATCTACAGCAAGGCGGTGTTCAGCGCGTCGAGTTCTTTCTCGATTCAAAACGGCGGCACCCAAGCGACGTACGCGGGCCAGCCGATTTTCGTCGCGACGCAGCTGACGGGAAGCCAATCGCAGAGCCTGAGCGCCGGAGGCATTACTGCCCTCTATACGATGCAAGACCCTCCGTCCGCCGACGGCGCCACGTTCGGCGCTTACACGTTACCGCCGACGACGACGTCGATTACTGCAAACACAACGGTCATGAAGGTCAGTCCGACGGCTGCTCCCTACATGTTGCAAGTCGCCCACATCCAACCACCGTTCAACACGAGTCTGGTGCAGGGGACCGACTACGACTATGTCGTCTTCGGTCTCGGACAGTATTGCACGATCGTCGGCGCACCCGGCTTTGGCATCTTCGAGTGCCCCGTGAGCTTCGGCGAGCACAGCTACGAGCAGCCGCAGAACGCCTACGCGCGCATGCTCTGCATCTTTCGCGTCTACAACAGCGGCCAACGTTGCGAGTTCTTGGGCTCGGCGCATCCCGATCCGACCGGTTTCGGTACAGCGGCCATGCATACCGAAGAGTTTTACCAAACGCAGTAATGCGCTCGTTTGAGGCCACGGTCGCCGCGAGCACGCACCTTACATCTGACAAGAACGTCCCGATGGTCAGACTCGAGTAGGGTGCGTGTTCGCGGCGACCTGGAAATCGGCGTAAGATTGCCTGGGCAATCGGCTTAAGCGTTTGACATGGCGTCAAGGGCAGCTATGTTAGGTGAGACGGCCCCCGTCTGCCTACCCGCCGCCGCGAGCGCCTCTGTCATGTCGCGCCAAGTCTTCATCGCCGTGCTTTGTGTAGCGACCTGCGCGTCGCTTGCAGTTTCGCGCGATGCCAACGGTGACGACGTCGACTTCGCGCGCGACATCAAGCCGATCTTCACAGCCAACTGCACGCGCTGCCACGGCGCTGAGAAGCAAGAGGCCGGCCTGCGGCTCGATCAACGCAAAGCCGCGTTGCGTGGCGGCGACTCGGGCGTGGCGTTGGTTGCCGGAAAGAGTGACGAGAGCGAACTTTTGAAGCGCATCGCGGCCGAAGATGCCGACGAGCGCATGCCCCCGGCCGATGCCGGTGAAGCGCTGAGCGTCGAACAGATTGCGCTTGTGCGTCGCTGGATCGACCAAGGCGCGAACTGGCCCGTCGTCGAAGGCGATGATGAGCGGACCGTCTCGAAACATTGGGCGTATCAGCCCATCGTTCAGGTCGAGCCTCCGAAGGTCGAAACTATGGGGATCGGGCGATCGAAATGGGTACAAACGCCGATCGACGCGTTCATTCTCGAACGTCTGAATCAAGAACACATCGCGCCTTCGCCGCGAGCATCGCGTGAGACGCTGTTGCGACGCTTGTATCTCGACCTCACCGGCCTGTTGCCGTCGCCTGAGGAGTGCAGCCTGTTCCTCGATGATCCGAGTCCGCAGGCATACGAGTACCTTGTCGACAACCTTTTGGCGTCGGAGCACTTTGGCGAGCGATGGGGGCGACACTGGCTCGACCTCGCCCGCTACGGCGACAGCAACGGCTACGAGCTCGATATCGTGAGGCCCAACGCCTGGCGTTATCGCGATTGGGTCGTCAAGTCGCTGAACGACGACATGCCTTACGATCGGTTCATCGTCGAACAGTTGGCTGGCGATCTGCTCGATCATCCGACGCTCGACCAGCAGGTGGCGACGGGCTTCCATCGCATGACGCTCAAGAACACCGAGTCGGGCATCAACGCCGAGGACTACCGCAATCGCGAGATGGTCGATCGCGTGAACACGACCGGCTCGGCCGTGTTGGGCATGACGGTCGGCTGCGCTCAGTGCCACACGCACAAGTACGATCCGATTTCGCAGGCTGAGTACTACCAACTCTACGCGTTCTTCAACAACGTGGAAGAGATTGAGATCGACATCCAGGGGTCACCGAATGACCGCGAGGCGTACACCGTTGCTCTGGCTGAGTATTGGGTCAAGTGGCTCGCTGTTCAAGCACGCGGTCGCATCGTTGACGAGTTGGCGAAGCGCAGCGCCGACGAGTCGATCGAATCGCTGCAGGCCGCTTTCGACGCAGCGAAAAAGCAGCTCGAAGCCCAGCGAAGCCTGGAAGCCCTCGGCCTCGAGCGCTGGTTGAAAGAAACTTCCGCCAGCGACCAACGATTGCTCGCGGCACCCAGCCACGTGCAGGGCGCCTTCAAAAAGAAGCAGAAGAAAGTAGACAATCTCGAGACTCGCAAGTCGGTTGAGATCTATCTGGCATCGCTGAAGGACATCAGCGCGAAGCTCGAAGGGCTGCTGACTTCGCCGGAGACGTACGTCTCAACGTTCGACGAGTCAGATGAGGTTTTGCGAGCGCTCTCGACGCCGGTCGAAAAGCGTTCCGCCGAGCAAAAGGCGGCATTGGCCGACCTGTACGAGCGATTGCCGAAACTAAAGGACGAGAATCGCGATGCCGTGCGACTGCTCGTCACCGAGGAGCGCTACCTGCCGAGCCCGCACATCCTCGCGCTGAAGGAAGACACGACCGAACCGCGCTCGACGAACATTTTGCTTCGCGGCGACTTCAAACAAAAGGGCGTCGAGGTGACGGCCGACGTGCCGGCCGTGTTGCCGCCGCTGAAAGCGCGCGGCGAACGTCCCGATCGATTGGATCTCGCGCGCTGGCTTGTCGATCCGGCGAATCCGCTCACGGCGCGCGTCGCGGCGAATCACGTTTGGACCCATCTCTTCGGCCGAGGTCTGGTGGCCACGGTCGACGATTTCGGCACGCAGGGCCAACGTCCCAGTCATCCGCAACTGCTCGACTGGCTGGCGGGCGAACTCATCCGCACCGGCTGGAGCCGCAAGCAACTGATTCGAACGATTGTCCTGTCGTCGGCGTATCAGCAATCGTCCGCGATGCGCAGCGACCTGGTTGAGCGCGACCCGCTGGGAGAACTCGTCGCGCGGCAAGGCCGATGGCGCGTCGAAGCGGAGATCGTTCGCGATCTGTTCCTGTCGGCCAGCAGCCTGCTGGATCCCACGCTAGGCGGCCCGACGATCTACCCCATCATTCCCGACTCCGTGCGCGACATCGCCTACAAGTACGCGCTCATCTGGCCAACGAGCGAAGCCCCCGCGTGTTATCGACGCGGCATGTACATTCACTTCCGAAGGTCGAACCCGTACCCGAGCCTGACCGTTTTCGATGCTCCCGAAGGAATCATTTGCGCCGCGCAGCGCAACCGCTCGAACACGCCGCTGCAGGCGCTCACGACGCTCAACGACCCGGTGTTCTTCGAGAACGCCCAAGAGCTAGGACGCCGCATTGCGGAAACCGGGCCCGAGTCGTTCGAGGGTCGCGTTCGCTTGTTGTTCGAGGTTTGCCTCGCACGTCGACCGCAGCCGGAAGAAGTTTCTGTTGTGCGCAACTTGTTTGAAGCCGAACTCGCGAGCTACCGCAAGGATTTTGAAGCGGCCGCCGCGCTCGCGGGCATCTCCGACGACGGGCCCGAGGTGCCGGAGACCGCGGCATGGATCGCCACCGCCCGCGCCATCACCAACCTCGACGAATTCGTGACACGAGAATAGAAGCAACCGCATGTACCGCCCCGTCCTCAATCGTCGTGACTTTCTGACTAGCTCGGCCAGCGGCCTCGGCGCCGTCGCACTTTCGTCGTTGCTTGCAGGCGAGGGAGTTTTTGCCGCGCCGACCGCCGACCCCACGAACCCGCTTGCCGTGAAGTCGCCGCACTTCAAGCCGCGCGCGAAGTCCGCCATCTTCATCTTCCTCGAAGGGGGCCCCAGCCAGTGCGAACTGTTCGACCCGAAGCCGCTGCTCAACGAACGTCACGACCAGAAGTTGCCCGAGTCGTTCCTGAAGGACGTTGAGTTCGCGTTCATCGAGAAGGACAAGGCCGTCCTCAAGGGGACCGATGTCAAGTTCGAGAAGCGTGGTCAATGTGGCATGGAGATTTCCAATCTGCTGCCGCACATCGCCAAGCATGCCGACGACTTGTGCCTCGTGCGGACGATGGTGTCGGACCAGTTCAATCACCACCCCGGCCAATTGTTGCTGCACACCGGCAAGGCCGAGTTCGGTCGACCGACGATCGGCGCGTGGCTGCTCTACGGTCTCGGTTCCGAGACGCAGAACCTGCCGGGTTACGTCGTGCTCAACTCCGGTCGCGGCGCGAGCGGCAGTACATCGAACTGGTCGAGCGGTTTTCTGCCGACGACGTTCCAAGGCGTGCCGTTGCGAGGCTCGGGCGATCCCGTGCTCAACCTTCGCAATCCGCCTGGCATCGATCGCGAGCACCAACGCCGCGCACTCGACGCCATCGCCCAACTCAACAGCCGCCATCTCGACACGTTGCACGATCCCGAGATCGCCAGCCGCATCGCGCAGTACGAACTCGCGTTCCGCATGCAGGCGTCGGCTCCCGAGCTGACCGACCTTTCCGGCGAATCGGAGGCGACGCTCGAAGCGTACGGCGTGAATCGCGAGACGCCGCGTCCGACGGCCGAGCTACAGTCGGGCGACACGTATCAACGCTTCGCCACGAATTGCCTGCTCGCGCGACGCATGGTCGAACGCGGTGTGCGCTTCGTGAATCTCATTCACGCTTCGTGGGATCAACACGCCAACTTGAAGCACGACCTGAAGTGGAACTGCGGCGCGGTCGATCAACCGATCGCGGCGATGCTCGCGGACCTCAAACAACGCGGGCTGCTCGACGACACACTCGTTGTGTGGTGCAGCGAGTTCGGCCGTACGCCTCTCGGGCAGGGGGCCGACGGTCGCGATCACCATCCATTCGCGTTCAGCATTTGGATGGCGGGCGGCGGCGTGAAGCGAGGCTACGTCCACGGCGAGACCGACGAGATCGGTTGGTCCCCAACGCGTGACAAGGTCGAGATCAACGATTTCCAAGCCACGCTGCTACACCTCTTCGGCCTCGATCACACCAAGCTGAACGTGAACTTCAAAGGTCTGCCAACACGATTGACGAATCTCGCGGGCAATGTCGTGCACGAGTGGCTGGCATGAAAGTCACTCGATCCATCGCTTGGGTAATGATGGTGAGCGCCACGGCGGCAGCAATTGCCGACGAAACGCCGCCGGTCTATCACAGCGATTATCGCGTCATCAACGTTCACTACCACGGCGGATCGGCCACCGAGGCCGCGTTGCAAGCTGAGCTCAAGGTCATGGACGCCGTCGGCATCGACATGGTCGTTATGCTCGACGGCGATTCGCCCCCGGGTAGCTTGCCGGCGTGGCTTGATCTGCAGCGCAACCATCCCGATCGATTGGCCGTCTTCGCGAAAGTCGGTTTTCACGACGTGAAGCAGCCGACGTTCTTCGACGATCTTGTCAACAAGCTCGAACGACAGGCCGCGTTGGGCATCAAAGGCGTGAAGGTCTGGAAAGACCTGGGAATGTGGATTCGCGACGCTTCGGGAAGAATTCTGGCGGTCGACGATCCGCGTCTCGACCCATTCTGGAAGCGATGCGGCGAACTCGGTTTACCGGTGCTCATTCACACTGCCGATCCTAAAGACTATTGGGCGCCGCTGACCTACCAGAGCATTTACTACGGCATACGCCAGGATGGAGCGCAGTATTATCACGATTCGGAGATGACGAGCTGGGCCGAGTTGATGCGGCAGCGCGATCACGTGTTGGAGAAGCATCCGCGAACCACGTTCATTGGCGCGCACTTCGGTTGCTTGGAATACGACTTGGAACAGCTCGCGCTCACACTCGACAAGTATCCGAACTTCTCGGTCGACTGCGCCGGCCCCGCGCGACTGAGACGCCTGACGCGATTGAATCCGGCGGCGGTGAGAGATTTCTTTACGAAGTACCAGGATCGACTTCTGTTCGGCACCGATGGAGGGATCCTCACCGGAGGGCGTGGGAAATCGGGGATGATCGACAAGTATCCCAGCGAGGATCCCGATTGGCGATATCTCGATCCTGCCGACACTGCGGCCGTCGAGAAGTGGCAGACCAACACCGCTCGCAGTTATTCGCAATGGTTGCAATACTTCGAGACGCCGCGCGTCGACATGAGCGAAGCCAGCGATTCCGGACGCGCTTGGGTGCGGATGTTTGGCGCCAACTTGCCGAGAGACGTGCTCGAAAAGTTCTATCACGGCAACGCAGAGCGATTGATTCCGGGGATTGCTCGGCAGAGGGCGAATTGACGTTGAATGCGAATTGAGTCGAGGAGCAATCGCTTGCACACTGGCCTTGATTCCCTGCATCGGCGCGGCTTCTTAAAAGCCGCAGCGGCGTCGTTCGTGACGACGCAAGCGACTGGGCTTTGCGCCGAGCAGGTGGACATAGCGCCGATTGATCAACGTCTTCGAGCATTAGAAACCAACGCGCCGCTGTCGATGCAGTTCAAAGGCACGACGGCCGACGAAGCGCGGAAGTGGCAAGCGGACTTTCGCGCGAAGCTCGACCAACTGCTCGGCCCCTATCACCCGCCAAAAACGTGGGACTGCGTCCTCGAGCGCAGTGTTGAGTTGCCGGAGTTCGTGCGAGAAGAGCGCGTGCTGACTTCACCGGGGCTCGCGCCGGTGCCGTTCTTCTTGCTGCTTCCGAAGGCGAGCGAAAAACCTCGCGGCCCAGCGATGCTCGCCATTCACGGCCACGGCGCGTTCGGTCACGAGACGGTGTGCGGCGTCGACGACACACCCGAACATCAAGCCGAGATCGACCGCTTCCGCTACGACTACGGCCGCAAGCTCGCCGAACGTGGCTACATCGTCGCGGCGCCGTGTCTGACGCCTTTCGGACGACGGCTAGGCGAAGTCCGCAAAACGGTGAAATACGATCCGTGCACCAAAGCGAACATGGAGCTGCAGTATCTCGGCAAGCTGCTCATCGCCGAAAACCTTCGCGATATTCTTTGGACGTTCGAGTATCTCGCACGCCACGAGCTGGTCGATGCCGATAGTATCGGCGCGGCGGGGCTGTCGCTGGGTGGGCGGATGACGATGATGGCGGCAGCCGTCGAGCCGCGAATTCGTGTCGCCGCAATGGCGGGCGCCCTCAACTGCATGCAAGAGCGCACGCTGCACGGATCGATCGCGGGCTGCCAACTCATTCCGAGCCTGTTCGAGTTCGGCGACGTGCCCGAGATCTCCGCCCTCATCGCCCCGCGTTACTGTTTGTGGGAATGCGGCGCCGCCGACCCGCATGTGCCGGCCGATTGGATCGAGCCGATGCTCCAGCGCCAAGGTAGCGTGTACTCCGCTCTCGGCATGGCCGACCGTCTCACGACCGACCGCTGGGACGGCGGCCACCAATGGCACGGCGACGTCGCCTATCCGTTGTTGGCCAAGGTGCTCGGCGGCCGCGCTTAGAATTGAACCGCGGAGGGCGCGGAGGAAAGCAGATGAGCCACAGATGCACACGGATGAACACAGATGAAAAGAAAGAGTTCGGAACTAACGTGCGCATCATCTCTTCCCTCCCATCCGTGTTTATCTGTGTTCATCTGTGGCTCATTTTCCCTCCGCTCCGCGATCTCCGCGCTCTCTGCAGTAGATCCCTCCCGAGAATCACTTCGCGCTCAGCGACTTGCTGGGCGTGCGGCTGATGAGGTAGGCGAAGAGGTCGCGGAGCTCGGCGTCGCTAAGGTCGTTCATCTGGTTCTCGGGCATCAGTGAAATCGGTAGAGCGGTCAGCTCTTCGAGGTCGTCGCGATTGAAGAGGACGGGTCGGTTATCGGCGCCGCGAAGGGTGACGGTGCGAGTGTCCTTGTCGGTGACGAGGCCCGTCATCGTGCGGCCATCCTTCGTGACGGCGGCGAAGGTCGTAAACTCTTCGCGAATGGCGGCGCTGGGGTCGACGATCGCCGTGATCATGAAGTCGAGGTTCGTGCGTTCGTAACCGGTCAGGTCGGGGCCAACCTTGCCGCCTTCGCCGAACAGCGTGTGACAGACGGCGCACTTCTTGGTGAAGATCGCGTGCCCTGCGGTGGGGCTGCCACCACCGGAACGCACGATGGAAAACAGCCGCTTGATCTGGTCTTGCTTTTCGGCCGGCGTTGCGCGAATGGTGCCCCAATGCTTGGCGACGAGCTTCTTCACCTCGGGATCGTTCTGCAGCGAGATCGTTTGCACGATGTCCATCGGCAGCGAGCTCTTGGCGATGATGCCGTCGTTGACTTCTCGCAGCATCGGCAACGTCCAGGCAGGCCTCGACGCGAGCAGTTGCTGAGCGGCCGTGCGCACGCCTTGCTCGTCGGGCAGCTTCGTGTGATAGAGCTTGATGACGGTTTCGCCGATCTTGGGATCGTCGAAGTTCATCAGCGCTTCGAGAGCCGCACGCATGATCGAACGGGACGTTGACGACGAATTGAGCAAGCTCAACAACGGATCGACGGCCGCCGGCGAACGGGTTTGACCGAGAATCTCGATGTAGGTGAGCCGTGTCGCCTTGCTCGCCTTCTCGTCGCGAACGACTTTCAGCGCCTCTTTGATCGCGTCGGGCTTTCCGAGACGCAGCCCGAGCGCGAGATCGGACTTGCCGAGGCTGGCTTGATATTCGTCGAGCGCACTGGCCAGATCCGCAGGCAGACCCGTGATTTTGCGTCCGCGGAAAGCTTCGAGCAGGCCGGCCGTGAGACGATTCTTGCGTGCCGCATCGGGAGCCAGCGACAACAGTTTCGCGCAGGTTTCGAGATCAGCCGTCTCGCCGGTCATGGCGTAGCGCTGCATCACGCGCTCGACGATTGCTTTATCCACGAGTGGCAGCGACCAAAACTTCGAATCGCCAAACAATGCAACGACGGCGTTGCGGTCGCTGGTGGCCTTCGATTCGATGGCCCACCACACGAGCAGCGGCATGTGCGGATCGTCGACATCCTCGGCATGCGCCGCAAGCGCCTTGGCAATCGGTAGGCAGACCGCGGCCGGAAGGCGTTTGGCCGTACTGGCAAGTTGCGACCGCACTTGTACCGAAGGTTCTGAAATCGCGAGAGCCACGAGCGCTTTCGCCTCAGCATCGCTTGCACGATGTTCATCGCCCAGCAGCCGTGCGGTCCAGCGACGCACATGCTCGTTCGGATGTTTCAATCCTGCGATGGCCAGCGGCTCGTCGAACCCACCCAGACGTTGTGTTACCCACAAGGCTTCGAGCGCTCGTTGATCGTTGGCGTCGATCAGCTTTCGCAGCACTGGCAACACGGTCTTATCGCCGCGCTCGCTCAGCACTCGTACCGCCTGTTGTCGAAACCACTTGTTTTGATGGCCGAGCGTTTCGATCAATTCGTCGTTGCTGCTCTTGGTGAGATCAAACACCGCTTGCGGCTTCGCGCCTTTCACCTGCAACCGATACAGGCGTCCGCTGTCCTTGTGCCAGTTGTCGCGCGGGTCGACGTGCGTGAGTCGCGTGTCGTACCAGTCGGCGATGTACACCGCGCCGTCGGGACCGACTTCGAGATCGACCGGCCGGAACCAATGGTCAGCCGTCACGCACAGCAGCGGCATGTCGACCGTGCGGTAGGTCGAACCTTCGGGGATCAGTTCGCTCGCCCACACACGGTTGTGCAGCGAGTTGCCCGCGATGATGTTGTGCGTGTACCGCTCGGGAAACTGCCCGCCTTCGTAAAGCACGAACGTCTGCGCAAAGCGGTCATCGTCCCCCTTGTGCTTCATGTGCTCGAACCATCCGAACGCAAACGGATTGGTCAGCGGCCCGTGCTTGCCCCAATTCTTGTGGCCATACGAACCTTGCGGATAGAACATGCCGCGCGTGGCCCCGTTGTTGGTGCCCGAAAAAACGCGGCCAACCTTGTCGATCTCGGTGCTGAACGTGTTGCCGCCACCTTCGGCGAAAATCTCGAACACACGCGTGTCGGGATGGTATCGCCAAATCATTTGCCCCTGGAACGCGACGTTCTTCGTCACATCGCTCGAGACGACGCCGGTCGTCGTGCTGCCGTTGGCGGCATATAGCCAACCATCGGGCCCCCAGCGCAGACTGTTCGCCACCGAGTGCGTATCTTCGAGCCCAAAACCGCTCAAGCGAACTTCGGGATCGCCGTCGGGAACGTCGTCGCCGTTGGCATCGGGATAGAACAACAGATAAGGCGGATTGAGCACCCAGATGCCGCCATGACCGACGGCTAACGACGAGCAAATGTTGAGCCCCGTGATGACGTCCTTCACCTTGTCGAACTTGCCATCGCCGTCGACATCTTCGAACACGGTGATCTTGTCGGCGCCTTTGTCGCCGTGCGGCGGCGGAGCGGGGACCTTGTCGAATACGGCCCGCAGGTATTGATCGTACTTCATGACCTGCAAACCGGCCGGGAACGGATACTGACGATACTGCACCAGCCACAGCCGTCCGCGGGCGTCCCACGTCATGAACAACGGCTGAGCGACCGTCGGCTCGTGCGCGAGCAGTTGCATCTCGAAACCGTCTTGCACCTGGAACATCTTGAGCGCATCTTCGGGCGACGTAGGAACCGAGTCGTCGCCCACCTCGCCTTTGCCCTTGAACGCTTTCATCACGCGGGCCACGTCATCGTTCCCGGCGAGGTTGTCCTTCAACTTGTCGCGGGATTCGCCGCCAGCATCGGCGATCGCGGGTGGCTCTTGATTTGCCGCCCAAAAGACGGCATTCGTCAGCATCCGTGTGAAGGCGGGAACTTTGAAATCGTCGGGGTGACCGAGCGACGTGTAGAAGACGCGGCTCTTGTCGAACTGATGCGTCCACGCGACGGGCATCGTCACGGGTTTGCCTTCGTCGGACGTGATGCCGTTGAGCAACAGGCCAGCCTTTTTCACGTCGTAACACTTGTACAGCGTGCCGCCCGAATGAAACGACGCCTGCCGCACGCCGCGCAAGATCGGATGTTCCTGGGCGTGCGATGCGATGGCGACGTCGGTGCCGGCCTTGTTCGTGAAGTGCCCGTCGTACTGACAGCCGAGCACCTGCACGTCGAAGTCGGTCCACTCAGCAGTTCCTTCCGGCGGCTTTTGGCCCTTGCGCGGCGAAGGCGTGGCTCGCCGTGCGAATGCCGACCAGCGGCTTGCCCGCCTTCATGAAGTCGCGCACGTGTTTCAGCTCGGCCTCGGGCATCGGCCGTCGCCGCACCGAGACGAACAACACGTCGGCGTCGTCGATCTTGGCGATGTCGGGAAAATGATTGAGATTCTTCGGGTCCGCCATCACGAACGTACACTTCACACCGAGAGGCTCAAGGTGCTCCTTCGCGAACGCGGGCAACGTCTCCCATGTCTTGTATTCGTCTTCGCCGACGAGAAACGCGACATGCGGCGCGGCGGCGTGTGCCGCGAGCGCCGGCAGGAACAAGAGCGAACAAAGAACACGGCGAATACGGAGCATGAGTTAATACCCTGGGAAGGCACACAAACACGTAAGGCGGGAGTTCCGATTTTAATGTGCGGCAAACAACTCGGACAGTATTTCTCGGCACGGCCTAAAAAATGAGTTCACTTTTGAATAGCCCAGGCCTTTAGGCCTGGGATTTGATCGCGAGGCACCGCTCGCCAACCAACCCAGGCCTAAAGGCCTGGGCTATTCAAGACGGGCGCCCCTCTCTTCCCATTCCAACTCGAACACGGCGTACGTGTCGGGCTTCGTGACTGCCCGAGCGTCGAAACCGAACCCGTCGGGCGAGGCTCGCGGAGACAATTCGACCGACCGAGCACCGTCGTAACGCAGCGCCCACACTCGCGGCAGTGGGCCCTCGCGTTTCAAGCGCATGGTGACCTCGCCTTGTTCGACCAACAGAGGCAGCTTTCCATACTTCATGACGGCGACATTTTCCTTCGGCGCCCACAGATACTCGATTTCGGTTCCCGTGTTGTGACAGTCGGTCAGATACATCGCCAGCACACGCCGCGAAGTGTTTAGCGGGCGATCGTCGAGGCTCCCGGCGAACATCACGGCCGCGCTACGATTACCGGAAACTTCGAGTTGTGCCCCCTCGGCCTCGGCAACATCGGCGGGGAGCAAAAACGTCTCGCTCTGCGGCGTCACGATACAAAACGTACCTCGGTCGACGTCGAGCGTCACAGTGCGCTCGTCCGATTGCGGAAGCAACTTCGCAACACGCTGTGGCAACTTTTCGTCAGCCGGCAGGCACTTGTCGGCACGCAGCCATGCTGGAAGTTGCATGTCGGCGGGAACGACCAGGTAAGGGTACTCGTCGAGATTCATCTGCTCGTCCACATTCATCTGTTCATTGACGACCAGCGTTCCGAGTTGATACTGAAATGCGAGCCGAACATACGCAGCCGGATATCTCGGCCCGCCTGCAACGTCGAGCTTTGCGAGCAAATACTCGCGCGTGACGACAAACGGAACTTTCGTCGTCAGCGGCTTCACTTGGCCCGCAGCATACGTCAACGCGCCGATGCGCTCGGAGAACATCAACAGCGGATTGGTTCCCGAGCCGATTTGCCGAATCGGCACCGAGTTGAAAAAGCGACCTGCGTCGGCCGCCTGGCCGCAACGATACACGCCGCTCCAACCTTGCAGCGCCGCGAGCGCCGCCTCGAAGGGACCCGTGAAGCTCCAATAAGGACACGGATAGCAGCCATTGAACTCACTGTTCATGAATGGCTTGCCGAACAGCCGTGCCGCCGCCGGCGCGACGAAGGTTCCCCAGGCTGTGCGGTTCGGATTGCCCCACGTGTGGCGATAGGGGGCTCGACGCTCGGCTTCATCTCGGGCAGTTTTTGGTAAAGTGCCCAATAATGGTGCACGTCGACGTAATCGAGTTGGCTGCGCGGAAGCGCATAAATCAGGTTGTCGCGAAAGTCTAAATCGGTGATCGGCTGCGTGACGCCCAGCTCGCGCAAGAAACGCATCATCGCATCGACAAACTCTTGCTGCTTGTGAAGGATGAAGCCTGGCAACTCGCGTTCGACTTGCTCATCCTGCGGCTCGCGAACTACGCTACGTTGCAACTCCTCGCGACAACGATCGCGATAAATCGGCACCAGCTCGGGATGCTGCCCGAGCACCGCGAACAGCGAATCCTCGTTCGTCAGCTCGACGCTCAACAGGGCAGGGTCGTCCTTGAGCGCAAACCCCGTGTATCGGTTCGTGTGACAGAATAGATGCATCGAGTACTCGCGAAACCAACGCTGCAGATCTTCGGAGATGGGCAGCAATCCGTTCGACTCGAACCGGAATCCGCGATCGCGAAACTCGGCCACGTCGCATACGTCGCCCGCTTTGAAAAAGCCCCAGTTGTTGATCGACACCGTGTAATAGATGCCGCGCTGGCGCAGCGAATGAAAGAAATAGTCGAGCTGATCGAGCGCCTCGGGCGAGAATTCGGTCGAACCGACTTCCTTCATCACACCCGGCTTGAAATGGTAACAGTGCAATCGAATGGCGTTGTATCCGCTCGCCGCCAAGTAATCGGTCAGTTGATCGCACTGCGGCTTGTCGATAAACGGCAGCGCGTGCGAGATGACGATGCCATAAAAGCGAAGCGGTTTATCGAGAGCGCTGGCAAATGCGAATCGTTCGCCGCGGCAGACCATAGGTCCAAGATCGCCCGCGGGTCCGCGGCGGTATCGCGAGAAGTCGAGCGCGCTGCCAGGCTCGATACGAGTTGGTATCCATTCGATCGGTCGCCATCGCTCATCGGCAACGAACGTCACGCGATCGCCCGGCGAAGGTGCGACGTTTGGCTCCGCACCGCATACCATCAGCGGAGGCACCAACAACACACACAACATCCGAAGCATTTGCACGATGCGAACCTCGTTTGGCAGGGCCCAGCAGTAATTGAATCTGCAGAAATCAGCTGACGAGCGCTAGCTCGCGGTTTCTCCGAAGAACCAGACGCTAGCGCGTTCTGGCTGATGACGCTTCTTGAATAACTGAGTAGCCCTGCCTCGTTTGGCCCAGGATTGGCGTTCGACGCCATCCCGTTTGTTCTTTTATCCGTGTGCATCCGTGGCTATTGATCGTCAGAAAACGACGTGAACGTGCCGTGTGCAACCAGCCCGAAGCGCAAGTGAGGGAGGTAGCGAGTACCGACTTCACCTCGATCACGCCTCGTCCCTCGCTTGCGCTTCGGGCTGGTTGTCGTTGAGCGGTTACCTCCAACTGGCTTTCTGAGAATCAATAAAGTCCCTCCTCTCCGTGGTTCGTCCTCAGGAAAAGAACACGCGTTCGGCCGTCGCGCGGAGCAGGGCGGTGCGCTCGGCATCGGACAGGAAATCGGCATGGTCGCGCACGAGCGCGATCGACGCTTCGTATGTGTGTTCGTTCTGCACCTGGAACGGACAATCGGTGGCCCACATCAACCGACCGGCGCCGTACTCGTTGCGCAATCGACGGATCATCGGCAGCACATCGAAGTAGGGCGGTTGTTTCTTACCCTGGGCGTAGAAGGCCGACGTCTTCACATGCAGACGCTTAAAGCGGGCAAGGCTGCATAGGAAGTCCATATCGTCCGGAATGACCTCGCCTTTCACTCCGAGCCGCGCGAAGTGGTCGATGACGACCGTCGTGTCGGGATACTTCGCGCACATCGCTTCGATCGACCAAAGAAATTCCGGATTGATCAGCGGGCAAATCGCCCAACCGTGCTCGCCGGCCGCCCGCCACATGCGATGCATGCCTTCGCCTTCGAGCCACTTGTCGGGCGACAAGCCCTTGGCGTTGATGCGAAAGCCGCGGACGCCTTGCGCGGCAAGCTGTTTCATCGCGATTTCCGGCTGCGGTTGGTGATCATCGACGATCCCCACGCCTGAGAAGACGCCGGGAAACCGTTTCATCGTCTCCAGCATGTAGGAATTATCGAAGCGATAGAAACTCATCTGAATCAAGACGATCCGCGCGACGCCGTTCGGCCGCGCCAGCGACAACAGCTCTTCGGGCGTGAAACTCGGCGGCCGCATGTCCGACTTCTTGAACCCTCCCGCCAGCGGCCAGCGCTCGATGTCGGGAGTCCACACGTGTACGTGGGCGTCGATCGCACCTTCGAACTTGTTCTTCGTGGTCGTCGGCTGTTGACTCATGAGCGTTTTCGGCGTGATGCGTTCGGCGGCCGCGATACTTGCAGCGCCGACGAGCGTTCGACGAAGGAATTGGCGGCGGGACACCATCGTGCGGGTCACCTTGCGTTTGCGTACTATTTGCTTTGTAGCTCGTCCAGCAGGTTCACCTGACGAACACCCCATTCCACGCCTCGCGGCGTTTGACATACTCGTCATTCGCCAACGTTATTGCGATTTGCCATCGTCGCTTGCGGTTTCGCGCTGCGTCAAGCCGGCGAGGCGACCACAATTCCGCCTGACGATTCAGTCGGATCGCGTCGCGTCGAGGTATTCGGCCAAGGCGCGCACGTTCTGCACAAACGTTTCGATGCGCAAGATCCGCGTATTGCTTCCCGAATTCTCGCTCGATCGCAGCCGACCTTCCTCGAGCCATCGCCCTTGTGCGTCGAGTGTGTCGACGGCCTGCTGGGCATTGGCGATCTGCTCGCGTGAAGCCTTCGCGCGAGGTTTCGGCTTCTCGGGCTTGCGAAGTTCCTCGATAGAAATCCGCTGACGACGATCGTAGTCCTTGCGAATGTTTGCCAGCCGCGAGGGAGTCTTGAACGAATAGTGCGTCGGCACGTCGCTGTCGTCGTACGTCAGCTTGTAATCGTGCGTGAAGTACAAAGGCCGATTCGTTTGCAACTCGTAGAACCTCGCCAACCGGCCGTCGGGCAGTAGCGAACGTTCGAGATAAGCCAGCGCTGGGCCAATCGCGTTGAGGTATTTGCGATTGCCTGTCTCGCGGTGGATCGCCATCAGCGAGCGGAGGATCGATTGCGATTCGCCTCCCGTGATGCTCGGCGGCTCGAACTTTCGGGCCCAGACCGGATGCATGTCGAAGTCGTATTGTTGCGCCCATGCCGGCTGCGGGTCGGGCATCTGCGCGAGCAACATGAAATCGCCGCAACGCACGGCCGCCTCGCGATACGTCGACGTCTCGTAGGTTTCAGCCGCTTCGAGCATCGTCTCAATCACGTCTCCCATCGCGTTGTCGTTGAACGTGTAGTATCCGCTGTATTGTTGCTTCGGATACGTCCGCGACCACGTCTCGGGATAATCGGCTCGCTTGGCAAGATGCTTTGCCGGGTCCGACGGCCCTGTGAACCGTTGAGGCCAAGCGCCATTCGCGTACTGCGCGGCCGCCAATTGGTCGAGGGCGTAACGCGTGGCCTCGTGAATCGTCACGTCCTTGAAGTCGAGCACGACGTCGAGCCCCATCAGAAAACGAATCGCGGCCTGCGTGTTGTTGTCGTCGAGGATCGACACGTTCTCGGCGGTCTTGCTGTCTTCGGGCTTCGCTGTCGGCGCAACGCGATAGGCGAATTTCTCGCGATTCTTGGGATCGAACTCGATCGAGTAACCCCACCCGCCAGAGCGCAATTGTCCGCGCACGAGGGCCGACGCGGCGGCGCGTGCAGCATCAAGGCAGTACGCGTCGCCGGTCGCCCGATAAGCGAGCAGATAGGCGCTGCCGACCGAGGGCGTACCGGGAGGCTGGACCCACACCATCGTGTTTGTGGCCTTTTTCTCCCCCTCGCGTTGCAACAAGTCTTCGGTGTAACGGTACAGATAGCCGCCTTCGGTGGCGACGTTCTTCGTGTAATAGTCGACCGCGCGACGCAACGCCTGCGACGCTTGTTCGCGATCGAGCTCGGCCGCATCGACCGTCGTGACCATCAAAAATGCAAGTGCCGACAGAGTCGATACCGCAAAGCGTATTCGCATGCGCATGAAGTCATTGCCCTTGGAGGTTGCGTCAGACGTTCGTACTAATCGTTCGCTACCGCGTCGCGATCGTTTTTTGAAATGTTTTCGAGATGTACGAGCATCTCGGCGACGCGAGCAGGCTGCTTGTCGGCGAGGTCGGTTTTCTCGTTCGGGTCAGCTTTGAGATCGTACAGCTCTTTGAGCTGCTTCGGCTCTTTGCCGCTGACGATCAACTTCCACGGCCCGACTTGCACGGCGCGCGCTCGCCAATTCGGTGCGACCCAGTACAGCG
Source organism: uncultured Planctomycetota bacterium (assembly GCA_963708675.1). Taxonomy (GTDB): domain Bacteria; phylum Planctomycetota; class Planctomycetia; order Pirellulales; family PNKZ01; genus DATAXP01. The sequence continues at coordinate 5,209,993 of CAVPTO010000003.1, read as the reverse complement.
TGCGCTCCGCCAGGCCGCGGCCGTCGGCGAGCATGAACGAGATGTCGACGCCGTCCCACTTCAAGTTCTGTTGCGACTCGAAGCCCGTCAGGCTGCACAGCGTCGGCATCCAGTCGGCAATGTGTACCGACGTGTCGAGCTTCGCGGGCTTCAGCTTGCCGGGCCACGACACGATCGCCGGCACGCGAATGCCGCCTTCGTAGACTTCTGCCTTCTCGCCGTGCAGCGGCAGGTTGTTGCCCGGCACCTTGCCGACAGGGTAATCGTCAGCGGGATATTTCGTGTCGTTGTTCTGTGCCGAAGTGCCACCGTTGTCGCTGGTGAAAACGATGAGCGTGCGGTCGCGCTGGCCGGTCGCTTCGATCGCCTCGACGATGCGCCCCACGGCGGCGTCCATGTGCATGATGCACGCAGCGTAATGACGGGCTACGTCGCCGGTGATCGAGGCCGGCACGCGCTTCACATATTCGTCGGGCTCGCGTATCGGAATGTGCACCGCTGTGAAAGGCACATACAAAAACCACGGCGCATCACTGCGGCCTTTGACCCACTCGACCGCCTCGTTCGTGATCAGGTCGGTGACATGCCCCTCTTCTTCGATCAGCTTGCCGTCGCGATGCCAGGTGTTCGTGTACTCCCCCTTCTTGTAGAAATGATTCCACGGCCCCACGCCGCCACCGAGCGACCCATACGAGTGATCGAAGCCGAACTTCTGCGGCCCCCACTCGACTTTCGAGCCGAGGTGCCACTTGCCGGTGAGGCACGTCTCGTAGCCAACGGTCTTGAGCGCTCGCGGCAAGGTAACGGTGTCCCATCGCAGCGCGCGTTCGCTCTGCGGCGTGGTGACATCGAAACGGCTCCAAAACCGGCCGGTCATCAGCGCACTGCGCGTCGGACTGCACACCGGCGCCACGTAATGATGCGTCAGTTCGATGCCGCCAGCCGCCAGTCGATCGAGCGTCGGCGTCGGCGCCACGCCGCCATGAAACCCGACATCACCGAAGCCCAAATCGTCCGCCATGATGAACACGATATTTGGACGACGCGCCTTGTCGCCCAAACCATCGGCAAAAACATGGCACGTACCTACGAACAGGCTCAGCTCTACAATGATGAGTGTTGCGATTCTGCGTAGCAAACGGCAGCAACAAGACGCCCGCCATGGAATTAGGTCTCGTCCTGAAGACAACGGCATGAGCAACCTCAACAGTTGACGATCGTGAGTTCGCCTCACCTGTAATCTGATCGAACACACTATCCGTCCTCGCGATCGGAGAAGCAACATTTTCCTATCGGACAACTTCGAAAACAACGACGTACGTTGCATGGGTCCGCTTGGCCCCCGGATGCAGGCCGATTGCTGGCACTACACGCTGCCGCGCACCAAGAAGCGGGGGTGGGCTGTAGCCACCGAGATGAATCAGTCGCTTATCTGAATGGCCGCAGCCAGTCCGCACGACAATAGTCCACAAACACGCCCAATTCGGTCATTCAGATTGACTTCGCATGATGCGATAAGTTCGACATGAGCGGAGAGCGCTAAGTTCTCGAAAGCCTGAGCCATGTGCGGTCGAGCAGTAGGTTGCCTTTTGACGGGTTCATCAGCAGAACGCGGTGCTGCAGACACGTGGGCGCGTCGTCGGAACTGCGGTGTGGCGGTTTGTTGGATCGAAGACGAACGTCAGCGAGTCCGTCCCCGCGACATCTCCGCGCTCATCCATCGCGAGCACTTCGATCTGATGCTCCCCTTTTCGAAGCTGGGCGTCGGATAAAACCGCGTACCAGTGGTTGCCGTCGACGGATGCCAGGTCGGGCCCGAAACCTCCGTCGAGCTTCCAACGCACCTGTCGAATCGGCGTCGACGACCAGGTACGCACCGACACTTCGGTAGGGCCGTATATAATGTGCCGCGCGTGGGTTGCGAGCAGCGAGTCGCGAGGGTGAGTGATCATCACGATAGGACCGCTGTCGTCGATCGTTCGGTATTTGAACGCCAGGTCGTCGCCATGAAGGAAACCGATCAAGTAGCCGGGCGATCCTCCTTCAGGATCGCCAATCGATCGCACGGCCGTCCACACATTGCGGCCATCGTTGGCGGTTTGCAAGTAATGCGTGTGTCCGCACACGATCGTCACAATCGATGGCGATTGAATCAGCTGACGCCACCGATCGATGCCGGGGCCGTCGAAATCTTCCCATATCTGGTAAGGGTAGTTGTGCTGGAAGAGGACAACCTGATCGCGGTGCGCTGCGGCCTCCTCAAGCTCACCGGCCAGCCAATCGAGTTGATCCTCGGAAAAGCCGACCGGTTGAAACTCCTGAGAATTGAGGCGAACGAATCGAATCCCGCGCAAACGATGGGAACCATACGGGTCGCCGACATGTTCGACGAATCGATCGAACGACTTTGAATCATCAAGGTCGTGATCGCCGACCAAGGCGTAGTGCGGCACTTCGAGGTGTGATGCAAGTTCTCCGAAAAGGGCGAACTGTTCGTGCGTGCCGTCCTGCACGTTGTCGCCAATGAACTGGACGAAGTCGGGCCCAACGAGCCGATTGATCTCGGAGACGACCGCCGATGCGGCAGCGTAGTTGGGCTGGTTTCGACTGGTCAGATGTAAATCGCCGGGCACGACGAACGTGATGGGCGCGTAGTTGCCGTTCATTTCAACTTCCTTCGACGCAACGCGGTTGTCAGTAATGAGTGAACATGAGCCATGCGACGCCCACGACGGTCGTCAACACGGTGAGGGGGACGCCCACTTTCAAATACTCGACAAAACTGAGTTCGGTTCCGGATCGACGGGCCGTCTCGACCACGATCAAATTCGCGACCGAACCGAGGACCGTGAGGTTTCCGGCCAGCGTGCTCGACATCGCCAAGGCCAGCCAAGCCTGTTCTGGTTGCGAGATAACTTCCATCAGCGGTTTGAAGAGAAGCACGGCCGGCACGTTCGACACGAGATTTGACAAGACGACCGATAACCCGCTGACGACGAGCACGGGTGATTCGAAGCCCGACGCCCAACTCGCGAGCGGCCAGTGACGCACCACTTGCGATTCGAATGCGTGGACCACGATGAACAGTCCCGCGAACATCAGCAGCAACGGCCAATCGACGTGTCGATAGACTTTGGTGGGACGCACACCGTCGAGCAGCGAGATCGCGGCCGCTCCGAGAGCCACCGACGCAATCGGAAGGCCGGTAAAAAAGAGAACGATCGTTCCGAGTGTGATGACGACGCTCTTGACCAACAGCCGACGATGGATATGCAAACGTGGAGCCGGCACATTCGATTCGCCCGGATCATCGGCCGCAGAAAGTTGCTTTCGATACACCCAAGCGACGATGAGGTAAGTCAGCAACAAGCCGATCGCGGCGACCGGTGCGAGGCGAGCGGCGAAGCGTAAATACGGGATTCCCGAGAGCGACCCGATGATGATGTTCTGCGGATTGCCGGTAATCGTCGCGACAGAGCCAACGTTCGAGGCCGTTGCCAAGCCGACAAGATACGGGATCGGTCGCCGCTTCAGTCGTTGGCAAAGGCTGAGGACCAGCGGCGTCAACGCGACACATACGACGTCGTTGACCAGCAGTGCCGAAAGTGTGCCCGACAGCACGATCGTGACCGCCAAAAGCGCATGCGGACTTGAGAATCGAGTCGCGATGCCATCGGTTGTCCACGCGAAGAAGCCGGCGAGTTGCAGATATGCAACCACGATCATCATGCTGAGAAGCAGAACGATGGTCTCGGCATCAATCGCTTCGAAAGCATCGTGCAAACTGAGAATGCCGCAGCAGATGAGAGCCGCAGCGCCGACCAGCGAGATGCCTGCTCGATCGATCCTGGTGCCGGGCACCTTGCCAAGGGCAAGCCCCAGGTAGGTCAAAGCGAAGATAATCGCCGTCGGCCAGGCGGAGTCGGGAATCACTTGTGACATGAGTCGATGCTTCCTAGTGCTCGCGAAACCGTCAGGCGCACTCGTTGGACGGCAAGATCGTGGCGGGTAACGCGTCTCGTGGCGTCGAGGGCTTGTCCTCGGTCGATGATAAATGTTCGTCGCCGCGAGAAACTGTTTCTGGGACGAAGAACGCAACGATCAGTGTCGCCACCACGCCCACGGCCGCCAAGACACCGAACATGCTTCGATACCCGAGCCACTCGGCGATCCAACCGGCGCAGGCTGGGCCAATTGCCGAGCCAAGCACCAGGGAAGTGCCAACGATGGCCTGAGCTTCGCCCACACGTCGCGAGTCGTTCATGCGTTCGGTGACCCAAGCCGCGGCCAACACAGCGAACACACCATTGGCGAAGCCGTCGAGCGATTGCACGGCAATCACTTCCCATGCCGAGCGGGCAAGCGCAATCAGCGCGAACTTCACAGCCATCGCGCCCCAACCGAGGATGAGAAACGGACGAGTCCCAAAGCGGTCGGCCAATCGCCCGGCCGGCACCACGGCGAGCATCCACGCCACCATGCTTACAACAAATGCATACGAGATGAGCTGCTCGTGTGCTCCCAAATCTTGTTTCAAGAACAACCCGAGATACGTTCCACCGGGAGCATTGGCGACATGGAACAACACCATTGCCACGACAAAGACGCACAGCGATCCGTCGCGGTACCAGACGTACGGCGTGGACGACGGGCGGGTTCCATTGTTGACATGATGAGGCGTCCCCTCGGCGGCGCTATCGGTTTGAGGAAGCAACCACGAGCACATCAAAGCGCCGACCTGCAGCAGCATGAGCGGCAACAGCATCGCGCCCACGCCGATCGACTCGGCAAAATGTCCGGCAGCGAGCGCCACCACGACGATTCCAAGTGGTTTGCAGAATCGCAGTAAACCGAGCGCCGTTCCCACATGGCCCGGCTTCGCAAGCGAAGCGGCTTCGGCCCCCGAAAGACTTTCGATGATCGCGCGGCACAGACCATTCTCGGCGAACAGCATCACGAGCAATCCAAGCCAAACCACGTGATGAGCAGTGGGCAGCAGATAGGTGGCTAAGCACAAGACGCCCGACGTAGCAACGAGCACTGCCTTTCGGCATCTCCACCGATCGGACAGGATGCCCACGGGGAACTGAATCAGTCCCGAGATCGCGGCGAGCATCGAGACGATGCCAATCTGCCGATCGGACAAACCTTCCTGCCGCAGATAGAGCGGTAGGAACGGCAAGATGAAACCGATGCTCGCCACGCTGAGCATGTACGAGCCGTAAAGTCCGATTCGCGTTTGCCACGACATGATTTGTCTCCGACCGAGCGTATCCGCTACAGGGCCGACGTTGCGTCGACTTCGCACGCCCGGTAAGGCAAGTCGCGCGCCGTGATGACGGTCGCTGTTCGAAAAGGAGAGGACGATCAATTAACTCGTATGCGTTTGCCAAGTTACATGGCAGCGATGCCACGCTTAATGCGCAAGATCGACAGAACCGTTCAACGGCTTCCGAGCGGAATGGTCCCGATGAGCGGGAGGATTCTGCCCGACGTCGTCGCGCCTACGAGGGTTCCAAGCCGTATTGATGAATCTTGTCGAAGAGTTGCCGACGGCTGATTCCCAGCGCCTGCGCAGCACGCGTTCGATTCCAATCGGCCTGCTTCAGCGCCTGCGCGATCACACGTCGCTCCGTGGCCGCGACGATTTCGCGAAGCGTGCCTCCGGAAGCAATGACATCGCTCTCATGCGAGACCGTTGCTTCCGGGGCGGGTGAAAGGTGATCGAGCAGCACCACGCGGCCGCCCGCCATCGTCGAAGCGCGCGCCAACACGTTTTGCATTTGACGCACGTTGCCAGGCCAAGGTTGTTGTCCCAGCCAATCGACCGACACCGGGGCAAGCGCCAGGTGAGGCCAGTCATACTTTCGCGCCAAGCGTCGCACGAAGTGCTCGGCCAGAAGCGGTATATCTTCGCGCCGAGCGCGCAGCGGCGGAAGTTCGATTGTCACGACGTTCAAGCGATAGAAAAGGTCTTCGCGAAACTGTCGGTCGGCGATCATTTGTGCCAGATTACGATGCGTGGCGGAGACTACGCGAACGTTGCAGTTGAGCGTCTCGTCTCCGCCGACACGTTCGAACTGACCCGTCTGCAAAACGCGCAATAGCTTAGCTTGAAGTCCAACATCGAGGTCGCCGATCTCGTCGAGAAGCAGCGTGCCGCCGTTGGCTTGCTCAAAGCGGCCTGCACGCCTCGCAACGGCGCCCGTGAAAGCGCCGCGCTCGTGTCCGAACAGTTCGCTTTCAAGCAGCGTCGGGCTAAGCGCAGCGCAATTGATCTTCACGAACGGTTTGTCGGTGCGCGCCGAATTGGTATGAATTGCCGCGGCTACAAGCTCCTTGCCGGTTCCGCTCTCGCCGAGGACGAGCACGTTTTCTTCGGTGTTGGCGACGCGCCCGATGAGCTTGAAAACCTGCAACATGCTCGGATGTTCGCCGACCAAAACGCCTTCGGCCGACGCCGCTTCACGCTCCAAAACGTCGGACTGCAACACCTGCACCTGGGCGGCCAAGGCTCGCTGCGACAACGCTCGCCGAACGGTAAAAAGCACCTCGTCCAGATCGAACGGCTTGGTGATGTAATCGTACGCGCCGAGTTTCATCGCCTCGATTGCGGCTGCGCTTCCTCCCAAAGCGGTGATCACAATGATCGGCGTCTCTTCCATGCGAGCGGCGTGTTCTCGCAGCACTTGCATGCCGTCGACATGAGGCATCTTGAGATCCAACAACGCAAGCGCGACGCGAGTGTCTTTGAGCGCCTTCAGTGCCTCACGACCATCGGCGGCTTCGTGCACCTCGTAGCCTTCCTCACGCAATAGGAGCGTCAAATTGGCGCGGATGGTGGTGTCATCGTCAGCCACCACGATCAACTCTCGTCGTTTCGGTTCAGGCATGAGCTGCTCAGGATCGTTGTGCGGCGTTTGAATTGTGGACGGGCAACACAATGCGAAAAGTCGCGCCGGGACGGTTATCGCTGACGAGCTCGATATGTCCATCATGCTGAGTGATGATTTCGCGGCAGATGGCCAAACCCAGGCCAGTTCCGTCAGCACGCGTTGTAAAGAACGGCTCGAACAGATGCGCACGATCTTCCACCGACACCCCGGGGCCGGTGTCTGCAAACGTGATTTCGACTGTTCGATCCTTGCGCGTTTCGCGACAGCGCAGCGTGCCTCCCGTGGGCATTGCTTGGAGCGCGTTCGTGGCCAGGTTAAGGAACACCTGCCGTAACGCTTGCCCGGAGGCACTAATCATCGCTGGGTGAGTATCGAAATGGCGTTCGATCGCGACGGATTGTTCGTAAGCGTTCGCGGAGACGAGGTTCAGCGTTTCGTCCAACAGCTGACGCACGTCGACGGTCTCACGCTCGTCGCCGCTGGTGCGAGAGAATTGCAACAACTGGGTGACGATCTCATTGATGCGGTCGACGGCGCGAACGACGGCCGTCAGCGAGCTCGGGTTTTGTGCCGTGTCGGGCAATCGCTGCCAAAGCTGAACGGTGGAACGAATCGCCGCGAGCGGGTTGCGCACCTCGTGCGCCACGCCAGCCAGCAACGTTCCGAGCGCGGCCAAGTGTTCCGAACGACGTAGCTCATGCTGAAGCCGCGATCGTTCGATGTTCTGCTGCCGAATCATCCGTCCCATATTCCAGGCGAGCAGCACGGCCGATGCCAAGCCGGCAAAGGCGAGGCCGATCGACAACTGATAGCGCAGAAGCTGGACGCCGATATCCTTTGGGTCGACGAGGCGAAACATGACCCAGGTGGCTAGTGACGCGGGACGCTCGTCGCCCACGGGCTCGGTCAGCACGGCAACACGACTGGGCCCGACGTCGCGAATGTTCAACAGGATTTGTCCCGGGGCCAGGTTCAAGCTCTGCTGTGCTTGAACGCGAATCAACGGTGATTCCATCGGAGGCGGCTCGTTGCGAACTCTGCGATCCGGCGGCGGACGCTTGGCGCTTCCTTGCGCGAACCCGCTAAATCGATCGACGCTGCTGTTGAGGTAGAAACCTCCTTCGACGTCGGGATAGGCGGCCATTGCCTCGGTGCCGATTTCGACCAAACGTCGATCCACCTCATCGGGATGTCGGGTCTCTAGCTCACGCAACGACGGCCAACTCGCTGCGGCCGCGACGGCCATCTTCTGGCTGACCTCGCGCAGTTGCTCGCGAACCTGCAATTCACGTTCGCGCGGCACGAGTGCCGAGAAAACATTGAACACGAGCGCCCCGATCGATCCCACAAAGAGGATCGCGACGAGTGCCGCCTGTAGCCGGAGACTCAGGAACGTTTGCATCGAAAGCCAGATCCCATGAGCATCAATCGCTCACTCGGCCGATGGTTCGCCTTGCCAAAAACGGCAACGCCAACAGCGGGATTGGATTCCCTCTGCCGGCGTCGCCGTTTCATCTTACCATCGGTTCTCGTCACAATCGGGCAAACTACTCGCGACGGAGTTGGTCCAGCTCACGCTGCATCTGTGTCAGTTGTTCTTGCAACTGGCGAATGCGTTCTTCGCGACCCTGCGGCCTTCGCGAAGGCGCCGTCGGCGGACGATCGTCGTTAACGGCTGTCGCGCCGCTGCCGAGATTCGTCACGCGATCGACCTCAAAGTTCACTTCGCCCCGCGGAGCCGTTTCCGTTCGCCCGGTTGCCTCGAGACGATCGCCCACGACGGCGATGCTCTTGAATGTGCTCTCAAGATGCGGCGGCCAGTGCAATGTCGTGCCGTCGTCCAAAACCGCGCCATCGACTTCTCCGCGAGGCGCCGTCGTCAGACGACGCACGACTCCGCGCACGGTCGTCGATGGACGATCGTCGGGGCGAACACCGGGACGAGGTCCGCGCGGCCGCGGATCGCGTGGCCCGCGGTCGTCGTTTTCGGCAGTCGCGTTGCTACGCAGATTCGTCAATCGCTGCACTTCGAAATGCACTTCGCCACGCGGGGCCGTTTCCGTTCGTCCCGCCGCTTCGACGGAATCGCCGACAACTGCGATCGCTTTGAAGTCGTCTTCCAAATGCGGCGGCCAATGCAGAATGGTGCCGTTGTCGAGCACCGCTCCGTCGATCTCGCCCTTCGGTGCCGTCGTCAGGCTGCGAACCGTTCCACGAATGTTCTCATTCATCTGCGCATTTGCACTCCGTTGAGCGAACCCCGCCGTCGCAATCGCCAGCGCGGCGATACTCCAACCGACACGCGATCCCATGTGTTTGAACCAAGACATGATCTGACTCCTTCTGAAACGCCATCACCGAGCCGTACTGCGACTCGAACACGAGGCCGGCCGCCGTGCAGCCATGAACTTCCTCAATGGCAATCACGCTTAGGCAATCGCAATGCCAAGCGAGACGCGTGGACTTTGATGATCAGTGCTTCACGACACTTCTCATTGCGATCATCGCTTGACCGAAGTCACTTAAGACATTTCCATAGCGTGAGATGCGAATCTGACTTCGCGTGGTATGAACGAAATCGGTTGTCCTACTTCGGTTCTCTCGAACGGACGCGGTTCACCGTTCATTGGGCGAAATCCACACGGGCCTCGGGGGCGTTTTGCCCAACGCCCTGTGTTCAGATTCTGATGGCCGAATGGGTGCGAGGCGTCAGGGGAAATTTGCGGCGGCACGGAGGTTGCAGTTCTTGTATTGGTTTTGCCAATACTTCTGAAAAACTCATGCATTTGAGCACTCGCGCCGACCGTTACTCTGCACAAATGGCTTCAGTTCGCTCGCTGGTGGATGCAAATCGTTCAAGCTCGTTGCAGTCGAAGATACCGAACAACGAGCGGTCCGAATCGGCCGATTTGTATCCGTCCCGCGTTCGTCAACGCTTGCTCGTGTCCCTCTATCATCCGAGTCGCTGAAATATGTCGCAGTCGCCTCTCGTGAGCCGAAAGGAATCCGACGAAGAGCTTTTTCGGTTGCTCATCGAGAACGTCAAGGATTACGCCATCTTCGTCCTTGATCCGCAGGGACGCGTCCAGTCGTGGAACCCCGGAGCCGAGCGAATGCTCGGCTACAACGATGACGAAATCATCGGTCAACCGGTGGCGATCTTTTTTACTCCGGAAGACGTTCAAGCCGGCGTCCCGCAGCAAGAGTTGCGGGACGCGTTGGTTGCCGGCCGTGGCAACGACGACCGTTGGCATGTCCGTAAAGATGGAAGCCGGCTTTGGGCTGGCGGCTCGATGACCCCGTTGTGGGACGACAAGCGCGAGCTTCGGGGCTATGCCAAGATTATGCGCGATCGGACGGAGTGGAAACGTGCGCAAGAAGAACAGGCGAGTCGGACGCGAGAGACGGAACGACGACGGCGACTGTACGAGGCAGCTTTGTCGAACACGCCTGATTTTGTATTTGTCTTCGACCTCGATCATCGCTTCGCTTACGCCAACGAAGGACTGTTGAAGATATGGGGCCGCACTTGGGACGAGGCGATCGGTAAGAACTGCCTCGAACTCGGTTACGAGCCGTGGCACGCCGCCATGCACAACCGAGAAATCGACCAAGTGATCGCCACGAAACAACCGGTGAAAGGCGAGGTTCCTTTCACCGGCAAGTTCGGACGGCGAATTTACGAGTACATCTTCGTCCCCGTCATTGCCGAAAACGGCGAAGTCGAAGCGGTGGCCGGAACGACACGCGATGTCACCGATCGTAGGCAAGCCGAGGAGGCTTCGCGCGAAACCGAGCGGCGATGGCGGAACTTGGCCGAGGCGCTTCCCAATCTCGTCTGGACCGATTTGCCGAATGGGCAGTGCGACTATCTCAGCAGCCAGTGGCGGACGTATACCGGCATTCCGGAAGAAGAATTGCTCGGCTTCAACTGGCTCGAGCGAGTAATCCATCCCGACGACCGTGAGCGGACGCTGGCCTGCTGGCTAACAGCCGTGGCCGACAAGGGCGTCTACGACTTGGAATACCGCATCCGTCGTCACGACGGAGAATACCGCTGGTTCAAAACACGGGGCGTCCCGATTCGTGATGAAACGGGCCAGATCGTTAAGTGGTTCGGCACGTGCACCGACATGGAAGACCAAAAGCGGGCAGTCGAGACATTGAGTGAAGCCGACCGAAGAAAGGACGAGTTCCTGGCGACGCTGGCGCACGAGCTTCGCAATCCGTTGGCTCCCATCCGTAACTCGCTGGAAATCCTCAAGATGCCGCGGGTCGATGCTGTGATGGTGCAGCAAACCAGGGACATGATGGAACGACAGGTCCACCATCTTGTCCGACTCGTGGACGATCTGCTGGACGTTTCGCGTGTGATGCGTGGCAAGATTGAGCTCAGGCCAGAGCCGATCGAACTCGCGTCGGTCGTTGCCCGCGCGGTCGAGACAGCGCAACCGCTCATTCAAATCCAGCAACACCGTCTCGACATTTCCATGTCGTCTGAATCCTTGATGCTGGATGCCGACCCGGTTCGTTTGGCTCAGGTGATCGGGAACTTATTGACCAATGCGGCGAAGTACACCGAAGCCAACGGGCAAATCTGGTTGTCCGCTTGGCGGGACGGCGATCAAGCAGTCTTAAAGGTACGGGACAATGGAATTGGCATCGCTCCCGATATGCTGCCCCATATCTTCGATTTGTTTGTCCAGGCCGATCATGCTTCGACCAAGGCCCAGGGCGGGTTGGGCATCGGTCTGACACTTGTAAAGAATCTCGTCGAGATGCACGGAGGCCGTGTGGAAGCCTTGAGCGCAGGGTTGGGCAAAGGCTGCGAGTTTTTGATTTACCTCCCGCTCATGGATCGACGAACGCTGCCCGAAGACAACGGCGCAGCCCAAGAAATTCAGACCGTAAAATCAACGGGTCATCGTTTAATGGTCGTCGATGACAATCAAGATGCAGCGAACACCCTTTCGATGTTGCTACGTTTGCAAGGACACGAAGTTCAGGTCACGCATGACGGCCATGCCGCTTTGAAAATCGCAACCGCCTTTAAGCCGGATATGATCTTCCTCGACATCGGAATGCCTGGGATCGATGGTTATGAGGTTGCTCGTCAGGTGCGAACGATGCCCGGTCTCAGAAGACAGTGCTAGCCGCACTGACGGGCTGGGGTCAGTCGGAAGACCGCCGGAAAACTTCGGAGGCGGGCTTCGATCATCATTTGGTAAAGCCGTTGGAGCCGACACTTCTAGAAAGCCTGCTGACGGCGCTGAAGAAAAGCAGTGATTGAGTTCTTCCAATCAGTCGGCTTTCAACGGTTAAGTGCCCCGTACATATGCTGAACATCTCTATCTCATGCCATCGCCGCTTGCGGTTTCGCGCGTTCTCCCAGAAGGACGCGCGAAACCGAAAGCGACGTGGATCGTCGAATGGAAAAGTTTGTCCTGTTGGCGGCGCAAATAAGGGATTTCGACGGCAATAGCCGGCAATCACCGGGTTCTCCCGGCAGATTTTGCAGGGTTTCCTGTGGCAGTCTAAAAAATGACCGCAGTTGCGAACTTTGTGGCTCAAACGCCGAGAGTGACCTCGCCAAGTGGAAAGCGACCGAGTACGGACCCACCCCGATGTACGGTGGATTTTTTGAGCGTTATCGGTTTGAATGACGGTCAATTGGAGGACGCGCGATCAGTCACCTTTCGTGCCGAGATCGCCGAGACGCGGAAAGCGACATTTTCAGGGCTGCAGCCGTAGCCCAGCGATTCACCACTGAAACGTCAACATGTATTAGGGACCTCTACAACATGAGAGACACCGTTCAGGAAGAAGGCTTCTCTCCTCCGGATTTCGTGGTCGATACCGCAACGCCTGCTGACGAGTCGTCAGAGCTAGAACCAACCGTGTTCGTGGTCGACGATGATCTCAAAACGCGTGAGCTGCTTTGTTTGCTCATGGCGTCCGCGGGCATCCATGCCGAGGCTTACCCCAGCGCGCAAGCATTTTTGGACGCCTACGATCCGAGTCGGCCGGGTTGTGTATTGCTGGACTTTTCGATGCCTGGAATGAACGGCATTGAACTTCAAGAACAACTTGCATCGCTGGAGCCTGCCCCTGTAATCATTTTTCTCACAGGATACGGCAATATTCCCAGGGCGCTCCAGGCCGTGCGCAGCGGCGCCATCGACTTCATCGAAAAGCCGTTCGCTACGCAGGAGCTCATTGCGCGTGTCCAAGAAGCGATTGCTCTCGACGGTGAGAACCGCGTGGCTTATCGCAAGCTACAAGACTTGAAGAGTCGTCAAGCCGCGCTCACGATGCGCGAGCGCGAGGTAATGGATTTGCTTGACTCGGGACAAAGCACAAAGGCGATTGCATCGCGCCTCGGCATCAGCCCAAAGACCGTCGACAAGCACCGGTCGAAAGTTCTCACGAAAATGGGCGTGGATAGTCTGATCGAACTGACGCATTTGTTGCTCGGCCGCGTCACTCATTGAGTGGCGTGCGTGGGAACGAGCCAGGCCCATTGCCATCGTTTTACAACGTGGAGGCCTGATGCGCGAGACGTCTCTCCATGGGGATGTAGTTCCGAATTGCATCCAACACCGCGTCGAACGTAATGGGCTTCTGCAAGTAGTGAGTTACGCCAAGCTCTCGCATGCGCGTGGCGCGTTCACGATCTCGACACCCGGTCAGAACAATCACGGGCACATCCTTGGTCTCGGCTCGGCTTCTCAAGCATTCGACAACGTAATCGCCTTGACCTTGCGGCATCCGTAAATCTGTAATGATTACATCAGGTCGATCCGTGACCGCGTGCACGATCCCTTCTTCGCCGAAATAGGCGGTGATCACCCTGACGTTGAAGGGTCGAAATCGTAGCGACAGTGCTGTCGTAATCGCACAATCGTCGTCGATGCACAGAATCGTAGGCGGCGGCTGTAGAGAACTCGTGTCGTTCATCAAGGCGTTTCCTTTGTCGTCGACATCAACTTAGATTTCTTCGAGAATCCAGTTTCCGATTCGCCGTCAGGCGACGACTTCGCCAGAGGCAGATGCAGCAAGTCAGACATGAGCGGCTCGAGCCTTGGCCAGATCTCGGGACACTTCAAAACATAATACGCATTCAGTTGCCAACAGCGTCGGATCGTCTCGGGATCGGACTTGCCAGTCATGACGATGGTCGGAATGCCTGCCAATTCAGGTTGCGCGGCCAGCAGTTCGCAAGCGCTCAATCCGTTGCCGCAAGGCATCTCCACATCGACGCAAATCAAACTGGGGGGCTGCCCGTAGATGGCGTTTAACAGGTCGAGAGCATTATCGACGGTTCGCACGTTGAGTCCGAGCCCGTGACAATGGAGGGATAATAATCTGACCAAGTCGTGGTCGTCATCGGCGATCAGAATTGTGTGAATCGACATGCGTATCTTCCGCGCTCGATGTATCAACCTTGAGACTTAACAACCTCTGCTTCGACATCTGGTACGGTCGTTTCCCGGACGGTCTGGGGCGCTTGCTCGTTGAGCAGCAACCAGTAGAAGCCCAGTTGACGCACTGCCTCGACGAAAGCGGCAAACTCAACAGGCTTTCGGACATAGCTATTCGCCCCCAAGCCGTAGCTTTCAACAAGATCACGATCCTCCTTTGACGAGGTCAAGATCACGACTGGCGTTAACCGCGTACGCTCGTTTGCGCGAAGACGCCGCAGCACCCCAAGCCCGTCGATTTTGGGCAGCTTCAGGTCCAACAAAACAACTTGTGGCGTTAGAGTCGTGTCGCGTCCGTCATATTTACCGGCGCCAAGCAGGTAGTCGATGGCCTCCAACCCGTCTCGCGCCACCACAACATTGTTTTTAATGTTGTTTTGTTTGAACGCGAGCAACGTCAACATTTCATCGTCGGCATTGTCTTCTACAAGTAAAATATCGCCGTTGGTCATTGTTGAATCCTTAAAGGTTATAGAGAGAAATAAAACGTGGCGCCCTGGTCTGGAGCCGCGTCGGTCCAGATGCGCCCACCATGCCGTTGAATGATGCGTTGGACCGTTGCCAAACCGATTCCTGTGCCTGGAAACTCTTCCATCGAGTGTAGGCGCTGAAATACGCCGAAAAGGTTTTCGCTGAACGTCGGATCGAAACCGGCTCCGTTGTCTCGCACGAAGTAAGTAAGAGACCCATGTTCCAGGCTGGTACCAAACTCGATCCTGGCTTGCGGTTGCTTGCTGGTGAACTTCCAGGCGTTGTCTAAGAGGTTCTGCAGCGCTACACGGAGCAGTTTAGGATCGCCGTCGGCCACTACATTCGGCGCGACAACCACGTCGACCAGTCGCTGTGGATCTTGTTCCTGCAACTCAGCTACGACAATTTTGACCAATTCCGTGAGATCGAACTTCTCGCGAAAGAATTGGCTGCGGGAGACTTTGGCGAGGTTCAGCAAGTCGTCGATCAACTGACTCATGCGCTGCGTGGCCTTGACGATCCGGTCCAGGTAATCCTGAGCGGTTTCGTTCAAGTTGTTCCGAGTTTCTTTCCTCAGCGCCTGGCTGAACCCGTTGATCGCCCGCAATGGCGAACGCAGATCGTGGGAAACCGAGTAACTGAAAGCCTCGAGTTCCTTATTGGCGGCCTCCAACTGGGCCGTGCGTTGCGACACTCGCTCTTCGAGTTCGACGTTGAGCTCTCGCACGCCGTCGGTGACACGCTGATGGGCCTCCTGCGCCATCTTCCGAGCTTCGTTTTCGCGATGCAAATCTGCATTGGCGACCATGCGCTCAGCCCCGTTCGTGCGGATGAACTCTCCGGCTCGATGTTGGCCTGCGGCGTCTTTGGTCACGACGATCAACAACCACGCGGCGACCGCAAGGGTTAGTACGCTGCCGCTCAACGCCATGTAGACAGACCACATGCTGGCTTCATTCGATCGCTGTGCGAGTCGGACGAGAAAAGTCGGTTCGAGCGATTCGATTGCGGTCGCCTGACGCGTGAGTTCCCGAAACCGCATGGTCGAGGAATAAGCGCTGACGGCGATCGCGATCACAATCGCCAACGTCAGCCCGCAACAAGCGCGAAGCGCGTTGATCAGCGACATGGTCCAGTTCCTGGGAGTTTCTGGACACGTCACGGCATCGGGTGTCGAAGGATTGAGCGCTTGCAATAACATAATGACCGAGATCGGATGTCAGTTCAAAACTACGGTTCGCGCGGGAATGCTAGGGCCACCGAGATCAGCATGTGCAGTAACCTGTTGCACAACCTCCAGCAGCTCATCTCCTCGATAAGGTTTAGCGAGGAAGAAGCGAGCGCCCGCGTTGAGCGCCGTGCGTTGATCGCACAAACTGGCCGAGAGCATGATGACCGGCACGCGACACGTGTCGTCCTCTTCCTGCAATTGTTTGAGCACGGCCAATCCGTCGAGGCCTGGCATGCGAACGTCGAGCAGGATCGCGTCGGGTCGGTTGCGTTTGGCTCCGCGGATCGCATCGGCTCCATTGAACGCGGCAATCGTCTGATAGCCCGCCGCACGCAGTCGTACTGTCGTTCCGCGTACAATTTCCTCGTCGTCGTCGACGACAAGTATCTTTTTCAATCGATTGATCATGCGTCCATCTCGTTTGGCTGAGCGTGTTCGTTGGCCTGTATGCGAAGTTGGAGTTCGACCGATGCCGTTACACTTCGACTATCTCTTCCGGCTTCATGAGACGGGAACACTCGGCTCGCAGCTGGCTTGCCTCGTCGGGCAATTGCCAACTCCCTTCGTTTGCGAACGTGATCGCAGGCAGCGCGCCTCGAGGACGATTCCGATTCACGGCTAAGAGCATCGCCATCACTCGCGCGCGGAACGCATCAACGCCCTTGGAGTTCGCTGCGAGCACGACAAGCCAGTGGCCCGAATCGACGCGGAACAACAGGTCGTTGGTTCGCAACAAGTCGTTCAACAAGAAATGAATGTCGTCGCCGACACTCGTGCCTTCTTCGACTGCTGCGACCGCGCTGAGCAGAGAGACCGAGAATTCGCCTCGGACCCGATGGGCCCGACGTTCAACACATCGCGAGACGATTTCCAACGCGTCGGCCACGGGTAGCGTGAAGGTGAAAGTACATCCTTTTTGCAATTCACTTTCGACCGTGAGTTGGCCAAAGCTCAGGTCGACGAGTTCCTTGGCAATGCTTAGCCCCAAACCAAAACCATTGGCGCTTTGCCGCGAACGGTTTCCTACCTGCTTGAACCGTCCAAAGACGGCTTGGAGATGTTCGGGGGCAAGGCCGCGCCCATCGTCGGTCACACTGATTACGAGATTCTTTCCGCTGCTATCCGGGCGTGCCCAAAGTTTGACGTGCCCTGGGTCGCCGCAGAACTTGATGGCGTTGACCACTAGATTCACGATCACGCGGCCAACTTTTTCAGGGTCGCAATACGCGGTTGGCAGGTCGGGATCGACGGCGAACTCAAGTTGTTTCCCGCGCGATGCGGCTTTGCGCATCAACGTCGGGCGAACCTGATCGATAATGTCGGTGATCTGACACGACGTGCGCGACATGACGAGCAGTCCCGCGTCGAGTCGGCTGCTGTCAAGAATGTCGTCGACCATCCGATTCAGGTCGTCGGCTCGATTCTCAATGACATTCAGATACTCTGCCTGTTCCGTGTTGATTGGCCCGAGTAATCCGCCAACCATCAGCGAGGTGTACTCCTTGATGACCGTCAGCGGTGTGCGGAACTCGTGCGAAACATTTTCGACGAATTGCTCGGCGGTCTTACAGACCTTGGCCAGGCGACGGTTTTTGATCTTGAGCAACCTGTGGCTGGCCTCGCGCTTCGCCAGCCGATGTTGTGTCTCGGAATGTTGCTGGCGATGGATTGCATAACCAATCGAGCGTTCGAGAATCTCGGTTCGCGCGGAGTCAAAAAGCCGGTCTTTGACGAGATAATCCTGGGCGCCATTATCCAGCGCCTTATTGGCCGTCTCGTCGGAATCATTGCCCGTCAGTAAGACGATTGGCATCTTGGAATCTCTAAGCCGGATGCGGAGCACCGAGTCGAGTCCGCAGGCATCGGAAAGCGACAAGTCGACGAGCGCTACGTCGAATTGGTGGTTCGCCATGAGTGCCAGCGCCTCAGACAACAGCTCGGTCCAATGCACGTTGAACTTGCCGGCGGCTTTGGCCAGCGCCATTTGAACGAGCTTGGCATCATCAGCATTGTCTTCGACGAGCAGCACATTGATTTGCTTGGCCTTCATCATCGCCTCGAGAAGCTACTGTCGATGGAAATGATCTATTACGCCCAGCGACGGGTTCACACACAAAGCATGGGGCGCAAATGCCAAAACGTCGCATGAGCAAATACCACAGACCGGGGGGGCTGTGCATGGAGCGTTGTGACGAACCTGGCCGTCAGCGACATGCGTAAGTTCCACATACGCGCGCTTTTAGAATTCGTTCTAACGTTCAAGGACTGAATTCGTCATACAGAGCGGCCGGCGCTGATGGGGCGTTTCGTGCGAATCTGCCGTTCATTGCATAAGTAAACAAGCCATGGGAAAACGCACTGTCCTGATTGCCGAGGACGATTCCGACCTCGCGCACTTCTTGACGACCGAGTTACGCGTGCTCGGGTACGACGTCTTCCGTTCTCCCGACGCGATGCACGCGCTGCTGGGGGCCCATCGGCTGAAGCCTTCGCTGATGCTCATCGATGTGAACATGCCGGGTGGCAATGGATTGTCGGTCTGCGAGATGCTCGCCAGCGATCGCGAGCTTTGTCGCATCCCTGTCATTATGATGAGCGGTCGTTCCGACGAGGAGACGATCCGCCGTTGCAAATTGGCAGGCGCGCGTTACGTGTCTAAAGGGCCGTCGCTATGGAGCGAAATCGAAGCGGCCATTCGCCACTGTCTCAGTGACGGTCCTCGACCAGGCGACGAACCGAAGATTGCCGACGAGCCGAAGATTGCCGGCCTTGACAAGGCGCATTCGCCTGTCGGCGATAACAATAATCCCGGACATCGATCGAAGATCGTTTCGATTGATGACGACCCCGATATCTCCAAAATCCTCAAATCGCGTCTCGAACCCTATGGCGTCGATGTCGTGCAGGCTCACAGCGGCATGCAAGGGTTCTGGACATGCCTCGAAGTTCGGCCCGCCGTCATCATCTTGGACCTAAAAATGAGTGACGGCGATGGAAACTATGTTCTGCACCGTCTCAAGACGCACTCACTCACCGAGAAGATCCCGGTGTTGGTTTTAACAGGCCAAAAGAATCCGGCCGTCAAGCGGCAGCTTCTCAGTCAAGGCGTCGCTGCCTTTCTGAACAAGCCTTTTAAGCTCGACGAACTGCTCGAACACCTACGTCCCTTGGTGCGACTAAGACCTGAGCACGCGGCCTGTCGTTAATCATCCGTCGCGATGGATCGGCATACGATATCAGCGCGGCTTCGCGTCCAACACGCTTCGCACTTTCTGCGCGAGCTCGATTGGCAAGAAGGGCTTTTGAAGAAAGGCCTGAAGGTCGTGGTTGATACCGTTTCGCAAGACGGTGTCGTCCGTGTATCCCGTCATGAAAATAACTTTCAGATCGGGAAAGTTGATACGTAAAGATTCGACCAATTGTTGGCCGCTCATAACAGGCATTACCACGTCGGTAAGAACCAGGTGAATCGGGCGTCCGTAGCGCTCGATCATCTCCAACGCTTCTTTTCCATTTCTCGCTTCGACAATCGTGTAGCCCTGCCGCTCTAGAACACGTCGGGCAAGGTTTCTGACGCCGTCTTCGTCTTCAACCAAGAGAATGGTTTCCGAGCCGGTACTCGTGGAGAGATGCCTTTGATAGGGCGACGAGGATGAAAGTCGTTCCCGAACTGCGGGAAAGTAGAGGATCATCGACGTACCGAGGCCTACCTCGGACTCGACATCGAGATACCCATCGCTCTGATTGACGATTCCATAGACGACGGCCAGCCCTAGGCCAGTGCCTTTGCTCGCCTCCTTCGTGGTGAAGAACGGCTCGAAAATCCGCGACCTGATCTCGGGCGGAATGCCTGAGCCGGTGTCGGAGACTGACGTCATGACGTAGCGGCCCGGCTTGCGGTCGGTGAACAGACGACAGTCGTCTTCGGTCCACTCGATATTCGACGTGCAAATCGTCAACTGACCCCCCTTGGGCATTGCGTCGCGAGCATTCACCACGAGGTTGACGATCACTTGTTCGATCTGGCCGGGATCGAGTTTGACGGGCCAAATGTCCGGGGCCAGGCTGCGCTCGAGCTGAATGTCTTCGCCAATCAGTCTCGCCAACATTCCATAGATGTTGGTCACGATCTCGTTCAGGTTGAGCACGACGGGCTCCAGCAATTGCCTGCGGCTAAAAGCCAGCAGTTGGCGAGTCAAGGCAGCCGCTCGTTGTCCGGCCTGGCTGATGTCGCGACACATGTTCTGGCCGCAATCGGTCAGCGTTTCGCTCGACGTTAAGATATCGCACGAGCCGATCATGATGGTCAGCAAGTTATTGAAGTCGTGAGCGACGCCGCCTGCTAACTGCCCAATCGCTTCCATTTTTTGGGACTGACGCAACTGTTGCTCGAGTTCAAGGCGATCGGTGACGTCTTGAGTAATTGCCAGATGCAGCGGTGGCCCGTTGGGAAACTGAAGTGGAACAGCCACCGATTCCAATGTGCGGCGATTCCCCCGAAGCCCAACAACGTCGAAAGTCAAAGTTCCGGGTTGCCCTTGGCAGATTGCCTTGTGATGTGCGCGGTATTTGTCCAAGCTCTGTGGAGCAATCAACGAATACACACTCTTGCCGATGATCTGGCCAGGCTCATATGCCTCCAGCACTCCAAGGCCGGCAGCGTTCATCGTGAGCACGATGCCGTCGGCATCAACAACCTTGATGCACTGCGGCGTCGCTTCAAGAATCGCCCTCAGTTCCTGCTCGCTTTCTCTGAGCGCGCGTTCCGAGTGACTTCGTTCAACAACGTAGCGAATTGCGCGGCGGAGGTTTCCGTCTTGAAGCTGGCTCTTGACGAGGTACTCGTGGGCGCCTTCTTGAGCGGAACCGATGAACAGCTCGTCGTCGTCGCTCGATGTCAACACGATGATCGGGACATCGGCTGAATGTCGGTGAAGCGTCGTGAGCGTCTCCAGGCCTCGCGAGTCTGGCAACCCCAGGTCGAGAAGGACGACGGACATTTGCCTCTCAGCGAGGATCGCCAACGCGTCGCCAAGTCGTTCGACGTGCGTCAGACGGAACAGCGTCGAATCGCTGAGCGCCATGCGCACCAGCATGGCGTCGGAGCGGCTATCTTCGACGAGGAGAACATCAATCGCCTGAGATTCGCCCATCGACACAGCCTCCTGCCGCCATGGACACTCAGCTTGTTTCTCTCGGCAACGTCACCACTGCAAACCAGAACCCCTCAATGTCTTTGACCACCTTGGCGAACTTGTCGAAATTAACGGGCTTGACGATATAGCAATTGGCGTGATTGCCATAGGATTCGAAGATGTCCTTCTCTTCTTCCGAGGTTGTCAGCACTACGACGGGGATGCGTTTGAAACGTTCATCGCGCTTGATATCGGCCAGAACTTCTCGACCGTCTTTTTTGGGTAGGTTGAGGTCGAGCAAGATGAGATCCGGTCGTGGCATATTCTTGTATTTGCCTTCTTGCTTCAAAAAGGCGATCGCCTCTATGCCGTCGGTCACCGTGTAAAGCGCATTGCTCACCTTCGAGACCGCGAGGGCTTCTTTAGCGAGCAAGGCGTCGGTCGGACTATCTTCCACCAACAGGATTTCAATGGGAATGAAAGGCTGGTCGTGCGTCATAGCTCGGTCTCCTGATCGAGCAACGTGAAGGAAAATGTCGAGCCCACGCCGGGTTCCGACTCCACGCTGATTCGACCTCCGTGGCGTTCGACAATTCTCTTGCAGATCGCGAGCCCAATCCCCGTGCCAGGGTATTCTGTTCTCGTGTGCAATCGTTGAAATAGAACGAAGATGCGGTCGAGATATTCTTTCTGAATGCCTATCCCATTGTCGCGGACCGAAATATGCCACGCTTTGTCTTTGTGCAGAGCGCTGACATGAATGATCGGCTTCGACGCGCCGCGAAACTTTACGGCATTGCTCAACAGGTTTTGAAACAATCGCGTCATTTGTCCACGGTCTGCAACGACCGTGGGAAGCGGGTCGTGCGTCACGACCGCTTCGGTCTCCTTCAACGAGCTTTCCAGGTTCTTGAGAGCCTGCTCGAGAGCGACATTCAGGTCCGTGTGAACGAACGCGCCCCCCTTTCTTGAGATTCGCGAATATTCCAAAAGATCGCTAATCAGGGTTTGCATGCGCATGGCGCCGTCAACGGCATGGCCGATCAGTTCGTCGGCGCTCTCGTCTAATTTTCCTTTGTATCGCTTTTGGATGATCTGGACACACCCGGCCACGGCTCTCAGCGGCTCTTGCAAGTCGTGCGAAGCGACATAGGCAAATTGTTCCAGGTCCGCATTCGAGCGAGTCAACTCGACGGTCAGACGGTGCCGCTCTCGTTCGATCTGAACGAGGTCCGTGATATCGCGTGCGGCC
The DNA here is from genome assembly GCA_963708675.1 of uncultured Planctomycetota bacterium. Classification (GTDB taxonomy): domain Bacteria; phylum Planctomycetota; class Planctomycetia; order Pirellulales; family PNKZ01; genus DATAXP01. Next base: position 5,187,527 of record CAVPTO010000003.1, on the reverse strand, counting down.
GAATAAAGAATGTGCTCACCAATTAAAGGCGCTGGACACGTCCAGTCAAAAAAGCGGTACGTTCCATTGCTGCACCGATATCGATTCTGAAAGTGCGTCAGGTCCTGTCCCGAGCGAAGCTGCTCCATGACATGCCCTGTCTTATCGCGATCATCGGGATGAACGAACTCGACGAATGGCTTGGATAGCAGTTCGTCTCGCGAGTATCCCAAGACCTTCTGAAATTCGATATTCACATCGACGAAGAATCCGTCGACGGTTGCGACGCAAAGCAGGTCGTGCGAAAAATTAAAGTGCCTGCTTCGACGGCGTTCAGTAATGTCGTCGATGGCGAGCAGGATAAAGGGGGTTGGATCGCTTCCATTGGAAATGCGCCGAGCATTCAAGAGCATGGTCTTGCGACCTATGCCGGGAAAATCCTGGATGATCTCGAAGTCGTGAAACTCTGCGTTCTTCGATAGGGCGTCCTTGAGCAGCGTTTGTAACTCAGGGGCGCGCCATTGATGATCGCCGAGGTCGACGATCAATCGTCCAAGAGTCTCTTCGGGCGCAGTTTGAAACGTCCTATAAAAGCTGTCGTTCGCTTTGCAGACCCGTAAGTCGGCGCTCAGAACCAGCAGCGGCTCGCGCACCGTGTCAAAGATGCTGTCAGCGTCAATCAGCAGCGGTTGCAGCAGCTCCGTCATTGCAATCTTTCTGGTCATCCAGACGAGCGGCGCGAACGCATGGGAATCAAGCGCGGCCACGAGTTGAACGTGGCCATTCCCTCACATGCCCTCAGGAAACTGTTGGGCGTTGCCGCTAGAGAAGCAGATGCACTCTAGGGTGTTCAGCAGGTTTGGCAATAGAGGGGTGCCGCTCACCGAGTCTAAGGGGTCCGCGCAGCTAACCGCGGAGTTCTTGTGACTAACGCCGGCTCGCTGGGTAAAACCCGTACCGCAAAGTCTACCATTTCGATGGCCGGGATGACGGCCCTGCGTCATTGATTGCCGGGTGCGTCCTTGATTGAGCGAGGATCGGGCGTGGTCGCAGGAACGTCTGTCTTGGAACGGTCCGCAACTTTCTTGTTGGGCATCGAAGCCAGGATGTCGTCACAGTCGATGCCGAGGGCGGTCATCTCGGGCATCACGACATTGCGAAAGCAATCGGGACAAATGCCGTGACTGAATTTCACTTCGGAATGCGACTCGATGTAGGCGTCGACATGTTGCCAGTAGTTTTCGTCGTCACGCACGGCCTTGCAATAGCTGCATATCGGCAACAAGCCTTGCAGCTGCTTTACTTGCGCCAATGCCGCTTCGAGCGCGCGGATGCGTTCGGCCAGCTCGTGTTGTAGTGTCGTCATCCGCTCGCCAACTTGGACGCGGGCCTGTAGCTCCCGGCGTTCGAAGGGCTTGGTGACGTAATCGTTCGCCCCGTTATTCAAGCCCGCGACGACGTCGTCTTTCTGATGCTTGGCGGTGAGCAGGATGAGGTACGTTGGTTCGCTGCGCTCGAGGCCGCGGACGCGACGACATACTTCCACGCCGTCGAGTCCCGGCATCATCCAATCGAGAATGGCGAGCTTGGGCGCATCGTCTTGCTGCAATAGATTCCATGCATCGTTGCCGTCGCTCACGGCGACGACTTCGTGCCCCCAGCCTTGCAGGGCTCGCTCGAGCACGGTCCGCGAAACCTGATCGTCTTCGGCAATGAGCATCTTCATGGGAACACGTTCCGTTCTTCGGGCGGGGGATGGATCAATTACAATCAGTTGAAATGAGAGTGGCCATTGCGGCCGTGAGTTCATCGAGATGACGTTCGAAGACGGCAATCGCCTCGGAGACTTCTTGCGGGTTGCCGGTCTCGGCTGTCTGTTCCAGGCGGAGCGCGGCCGCCAGTGCCGTGCCCGCTTCTAAATACCCCATCGCGCCTCGGAACGAGTGGGCCGCGTTGCGTACTCGGATCAAGTCTCCGGCCGCGAAGGCGTTTCGAATTTCGTCGCGTCGTTGCGGGGCGTCTTTCAGAAAGATGCCGACAATCTCTCGCAAGAGTTCCTGGTTCTCTCCCAAGCGTTCGAGCACTGCCGCACGATCGACAACGTCTGTCGCGCTGCGCATGACGGCCCGGGGCTCGTGCGATAAACCCGCGGCGTTCGTGACGGCCTGAATCGCTCGATACAGGTCACTCGCCTGAATCGGCTTGCAGACGTAATCGTCCATGCCGGCTGCCGCGCAGCGCTCGCGGTCTCCCTTCATCGCATGGGCCGTCATTGCGATGATCGGTAGATGCTGACCTGTGGCGGCTTCGGCCTCGCGCAGGGCGCGCGTCGCTTCCAAGCCGTCCATTTCCGGCATCTGAACGTCCATCAACACCAGGTCAAAACGCTCTCGAGCGATTGCGGCCAAAGCATCTAGGCCATTACCGACCACGGTGGTCGAGTGCCGCTGCTTATCCAACAGGTGAAGCGCCACGCGCTGATTCACAGGATTGTCTTCGGCCAGCAAGATACGTAGGGGCCGCGACGAGGCTTCAACCTCTGCTTGGCGCAGGTCGATCGGAGCTGCGACAAGCTGTTTCAAGCATTCGCCCATCCGCTTTCCGCTCAAACATCCCACGATGGCGTCGTGCAATTCCGCCGCCTTAATCGGCTTGACGAGGTAGGCGGCCAGGCCGAGTTGTCGGCAGCGATTGGCGTCTTCCTGGCGATCCGCCGACGTGAGCATCATGATCGTGGGAGGCGCGACGTTTGGTCGCTGTTGAACGAGCTCCACCAACGTGAACCCATCCATCTCGGGCATCCAGGCATCGACGAGCAACAGCGGGTACGGTTCGCCGCTGCTCGCGGCCCGCTCCATTTCGGCCAGCGCGGCGGGGCCGCTTTCGACAGCGGTGGGACGAGCCTCCCAGTGGCGCAACATTTGTTCGAGAATCCGCCGGTTCGTGGCGTTGTCGTCGACGATCAGGACTTCCACTCCACTCAGGTCTGCTGGCGGCATTCCCGCTGATGTCGGCGCTGCGCCCTCGCGTGGTCGCTCGAAATGCGCGCGGAAACGGAACGTGCTGCCGAGGCCGACCTTGCTGTCAACTTCGATGCACCCGCCCATCAGCTCGACGAGTTGTGACGAGATGCTCAGCCCAAGCCCCGTGCCGCCAAATCGCCGCGTCGTCGAGCCGTCAGCTTGCGCAAAGGGAGCGAAGACCGCTTGTTGTCTCTCGGCCGGAATGCCGATGCCCGTATCAACGACGGCGAACTCGATCTCGTATCCGCTGTTGGTCTGACTGCGCAGGTTGGCCTTCAGAACGACTTCGCCGCGTTCGGTGAATTTGATCGCGTTGCCCACCAAGTTGATGAGCACCTGACGCAGTCGGCCGGAGTCTCCCACAACGATCTCTGGCACATCGGCGTCGATATCAAAGGCAACTTCCAGACCTTTGCGGTGCGCTCGCAGGGCCATCGGCTTGAGCGTGTCTTCGAGCAGGGTGCGAAGTGGAAACGCGGTCGCGTGCAGGTCGAGCTTGCCGGCCTCGATTTTCGAGAAGTCGAGAATGTCGTTGATCACCGTCATTAGCGACTCGGCCGAAGACTTCACCATTCCCAGCGATTCGCGCTGCTCGGGAGAGACTTCGCCGTCGAGCAGTAAGTCCGTCATTCCAATCACGCCGTTCATGGGCGTGCGAATTTCGTGGCTCATGTTGGCCAGGAATTCGCTCTTCGCGCGGTTGGCTGCCTCGGCATCGGCTTTGGCCTGACGCAGATCGGCTTCGACCTTTTTAAGGTCGGTGATCTCGACAACCACGCAGCCCACGAAGCGGGTGATCCCTTCTGCCGACTTGACGGGATAGTAACTCGCCAGCCAGTCGCGTTCTTTCGTCAGGTCCGCGGGCGTAACGCCGTGAACCTCGATATCGATCACTGGTTCTCCCGAATTGAACACCCTCTCGACGATCGCCTCGACCGTCGGAGCCAACTGGGGAATGACCTCGCGGATGGTGCGATTCAGGTGTTCACGGACCGTTGTTCCACCAATGACGGCAAGCCGCTCATTGACGCGAATGAAACGATGATTTCGATCCAGCAATGCCAGGCCGACGGGAGTCATGCGGTACAGTAGCTCCAACTCCTCGACTTGTTCCTGCTTGGCTCGGTTGGCGGCCTCAGCGGCTTCCTGAGCTTGCTTGAGGGGGGTGATGTCGGTGCGCAGGCTCACAACGCCGCCGTCGCTTGTCCGATGGTCGCCAATGCGAATCCACCGATCGGAAAGACGCTGCACCAGGGGTTCACCTGGATTGCGATGGGCGGCCAAGCGACGGGCCACCCATTCGTCGGCCGAAACGTCCGTGAGGTCGGGGACGCCCGATCGCGCGAAGACCTGAAGGATCTCCTCGTAAGGAGTGCCGGGGGTCATCACATTCGCACACGGCGCGTACATCTCCTTGTACTTCGAATTGCAGATCACCAGCCGTTCGTCCGGTCCGTAGATGACGAGACCCGCGTCGAGGCTTTCGATGGCGTCCAGCAATTGAGCGCGGGCGTGCCGCAATTCTTCTTCCTGCCGCCTCCGCTGGGTAATATCGCGGAACGCCCAGATTCTTCCGTAGTAGTGCCCGTCGCTTCCCTTAACCGGCGTGGTGTACCTATCCAGAATTCGTCCGTCGGCGAGTTCGATCTCTTCGCGAGCGGTTTCGTCTGGGTGTGTGTAGAGATACTCGACACGCTCGAAAAACGTTTCGGGATCCTTGGCATGGGCGACAGCATATTGAAGTGTCGTCGCGTCATCCGATGTCTGAAAAGTCTGAAGCGGCAGTCGCCAGATGTCCGCAAACAATCGGTTCTGAAAGATTTTGTTCCGCTTTTCATCCACGACCAAGAGTCCGTCGAGACACGACTCGGTCTGGGCCAGCAAGAATGCGGTCTTGGAGCGTAGTTCCTCTTCCTGTCGCTTCTGCTTCGTGATGTCGCGAGCGATGATCGCCATGCACAGTGGCTCGCCACTTTTCGGGTGTCGAACCGTAAAGGCGCTGGCTTGAGAAGCGATCGGCTGACCCGTCCGAAAATTCCGGTATTCGACTTCTCCCTCCCAGCGGCCGGTGGTGAACAAGGCCGGCAACACCTCGCCGTGAATGACGCGATTACCCGCTTCGGTATGAAAGTCGGAGATTCGCGCAGCAGTCTTCCGCCATTGACTGTTGAGCCCGACCATTTCACAGGCGGCCGGATTCAGGTAGACGACATCGCCGGACATCGCCGACATGCCGATGTAGTCGATGGAGTTCTCGACCAGAGCAAAGAACTTTTCGCGCTCTTCGCCAGCGAGTTTGGCCTCGGTGATGTTTTCGTGAGACACCACCACGCGCAGCGGGCCGTCTTCCGCGAAGAGCGTGGCCCGGACCAGAAACCAACGCTTCTCCGTCGGCGAATGACAGGGATACTCCAAGGCGAACTCCGCTTGCTCTCGACGAATGACCGACCAAATGCCCTTGGCCACGGCGACGGCCTCTTCCGCGCAGGCTCCAGAAGCGGAATCGCAAACCTCCAGGTAGTTCGCGCCCTCGCAAACCTCGGACTTCGCCACGTTGGCCGCGGCAAATTCGCGCCAAGCTCGATTGGTGGCGAGGATGAGCCCATCTTCATCAAGGATTGCGAGGTGAGTGCTCAGCGCATCGAGGGTCGATCGTGCAAACCGCTCCGATTCGGCCAACGCTTGAGCCGCCATCTTTTGGTCGGTGATATCGGCATGCAAACCGATCCATTCGACAATCTCGCCATCCTTGCCTAGTACGGGCACGCCGCGTCCCACCATGTGCCGATACACTCCGTCGTGTCGTCGCAGGCGGTGTTCGACCTGGTAAACTCCGCGTTCGGCGACGGCTGCCGTCCAGGCGTGCCTGGTGTGCTCCCGGTCGTCAGGATGCACCGCTCGAATCCAACCCCAGCCGCGAATCTCCTGTGTCTTCTGTCCGGTGAACGCGCTCCAGCCGGGCAACTCACCCACGACCTCTCCCGACGGCGGCGTGTCCCAGACAATCGCGCTCGTGGCTTCAATCAGCGTGCGGTAGCGATTTTCATTGTGCTGGGATATTTCATGCGCAGCTTGCAGTTGTTGATCGGCGCGGTGCAGCGCATAACCGACGCCGGCTACGAGCACCATGCCCACCAGCAGGCACATCAGAATATTGACTTCGAGACGCCACAGGCTTTGCTCAGAGAGAAGTGCCTTTCTATCGAGCGATTGGTGCCCGATCTGATTCATCTGCTGGACGACCTCGCGAATGCGATCCATCAGCTCGATGCCGAGGTTCATCGCTATCAGTTGTTGCGCCTCGTCAAAGCTTCTCTGCCGCGCAGCGAGCACGTCGGAAATCTGGCGTAGCCTGTCGTTCGCCAACTGGCGAAGTTCGGCGGCAAGTTCTGCCAACCTCGGGTCGCCGCTTACTTGCTGATCGAGTGTGCTGAACCGTTGGTCGATGCTCGCGATCGTCTTGCGATACGGGTCCAGATAGCGGCGCTCGCCGGTGATGACGTAACCACGTTGCGCCGTTTCGGCATCGACGAGGGCTGCGAGCGCGGCGTCCACAGTATCGAGAGCCTGATACGTGTGGTTGATGGACTGTTCCATTTGGTACAGCCGCTGCCCGCTTTGGAACGACACCGCAGCGTTGATCGCTAGAAACGTCACGATCAGCGCGCCGCCGATCGCAATTCTCCCTCGGCGCGTGACGCTGTGGCTAATCATGAGCGGCTACGATGGCAGTTAAGGCGAACGTCCGTGCGAACACGTCTCTACGGAGTTCCGTGGAACCGTAGCTTGAAGGACGTGAGCGCTGCCGGCTCTGCGAATGCGGAAAAGGATACCACGGCACGATTTGCGAACGGCCGGCACGGCCCAGGCTTCTCGAAGACCTCTAATTACGTCTGCTGCAATACGGATAGGTCGGAAAACCGGACCACCGCGCATGTGGATTTTCCTGAGATGCCCCGTATGAACAGATTGTGTCGCATGGTTCATAACCAAGCCACTCTGGCGGGGTATTGAATCGGCGGGACAAAGTTACGCCAGCGATGCAAGGAACCAACAACGTGATGAATCGATATCGTGTCTTGGTGGCTGACGATGACGCGCAAGTTCGGCAACTTGTGGTGCGTGCTCTTGAGAGCAAGAAGCTTGTCTGTGATCAAGCAGAAGACGGGCTGCGCGCATTGGAGCTGGTTGCGGACGGTAAATACGACGTCGTCGTCACCGATTTGCGCATGCCTCATCTCCAGGGTTCGACGCTTGTCGCGTCGCTCCTGAATCTGGACGATCGCCCCGCCATTGTCGTGATCACCGGGGTTACGCAAAAGCAAGAACTTCAGGCTCTGCGGAACCGTGATATCGAAGGCATCTTCTCGAAGCCCATCGAGCCCGAAGCCATGGCCACAGAAGTCAAAGCAATCGCCGACCGGCGCCAATCGCTATGGCGTCAAAAGGACTTGCTAAGCCGCTAGACGGTCAGCCGATGCGGTGTTCAGGAAATTGGCTGCAAATCGTGGTCGGAGCACGCAATTACTCGAGCGAAACGCCCGGACTGGCGATCAGATGCAGCCTTATCGTCCGCCATGCTGAACACGTTATTTGGACGACGCGCCTTGCCGCCCGAATCATCGGCAAAAACGTGGCACGTACCTACGAACAGGCTTAGCTCTACAATGAGTTAGTGTCGAGGCCGACCAGCGGTTCCAGGTCGAGCCGTTGTTCACGCGCGATCCCAGTCGCCCGATCATCACCACGAGTCAGACTTACGACACTGCGGCCCTCGTGGCGCAGCGAACAAGCCGCCGTGTAGAGTGGTTCTTACGCCGATGGCAAAAACCTCGTCGTATCTCGCAAGCCAACGTAAGAGCTGAAAGCGGGGGCGAGTCGCAGTCTTTCTCCACAGTCATTGACCTATGAATAATCCATTTTGGATGCGCGCATCTCTGGGCTGCTTGAGTCTCCTCGTCGCATTGACGACGGTTCTCCCCGCGCAAACAAGGTTGTCGAACGCGATCGTTCGTCGGAGCGCGACCGTCGAGGATTCTGTGCGGTTGCGCACGTTCGTCGAGGAGCAATCGGTGATCGTTTCTCCCGATGGCCGTCAATTGGCATATGTGCTGGTCGAACCAGATCTGGAGCAAAACCTCAACGAGACGGCGGTCTACATCTGCGACTTGCCAGCGATCGAAACGACAGTTCCGCCAACTCGTTCTGGCAAAGCAATTCTGCGTACGCGCGGCGTTCGCCAGTTGCAATGGCTCGCCGATGGGAAGCACCTTCTCGTGCTGCATCGTCCCGACGGCGGTCGCGGCAGCGTGGCAAGAGTCAATCGAGAGTCCGCTGAGGTTCGGCCGATGACTCCGAACGCACTGGATGTCGAGGCATTTGCCGCCACGCCCGACGGGGAGCGCTTCGCGCTGCTCGTAAGCATGCCCGATCACGAGCAAACCGACCGCTTCGCATCGCCACGCGGAGTGGTGATCACGGAAGATGATTTCTTGCTCGAAGTCGATACGCGAGGCGCCACGAAAGAAACCGCAACGCGTACCGCCGTAATTGCGGCCGATTCCAGTGGTGGGACGTTGACCATCTTTGGCGGCAAACGATCTCTCGGACTGATGCAGCCAGCGATCTCGTCGGACGGCCGGCACGTGACGTTCTTGGCGTTGGGAGAGGCACTTACTTATCCATCAAGCTGGCAGCGCGACCCTGCGTTTCGTCAATGGCCCGAGCATGGGTTCGTCGTCCCGCAGACGGAAGTTGTGTTGGCTGCGTTGCCGGCAACTCTTTCAGCCGAGTCGCCGGCGGTTACTGGTGACGTGAAGCTTGGCTTGGCGCTCGATGCCGGTTGCGTGAGCGACTACGTATGGAAACTGCCGGCGTTGTGGAGCGACGATAGTACGGCCTATCTCGTTTGCGGCCCGACGCCGGTCGGCGATGGTGTTGATGAGCCGCTGGTCGGGCCGTATCGTCCGCAGCATCTCTTTGCCGTCGACGTGCGAAACGGCAAGGCACAGCGCGTGATGGACGAAACGCCACAGCAAATGCTGGCCTTCGACGAACAGGCAAAGCGCATCGTCGTCTTGCTGCGCGACGGCGTGTTGGTAACGTTGCGACGACCCGATGCGGTCAGCAACAAGTGGATCGAAGAACAACGAATAAAGCTGCCTCCGCACAGTCTCACTCAACTGTCGGCGCTACCGGCCGGAACGCGGCGATTTGCCGGGATTCATCAAACGCCTCGCGTGCCGCCCGATCTGTGGCTGCTGAATGCAACGTCAGGAAGCAAAACGCAGCTCACGGAAATCAACCCGGAGCTACGCGAGCAAACGCTCGGCGAAGTGGAAAGAATCACATGGACCGGAAGCAACTCGGCCAAGCATCGCGGCTACCTCATCTATCCCGTAGGTTACGAGGCAGGAACGCGGTTCCCATGTGTGATCATGTGCAAGTCGTGGGATGAAACTTTTATTCACGGTGGCAACGGCGGACTCATCAGCAACTTTGCTCCGCAGGCGCTCGCCAATTGCGGGTTCGTCGTGCTGATGCTTGAGGATGCCCTCGGCCCGTACCGCAAAGGAACCTGGGCGAAGCTGCCGGGCGGCATCTCCGAGGCATTCCGCGCGATGGATGCATTTGAGACCGCCCGGCGAGAGTTGGATCGTCGCGGGCTTATTGATCCTTCACTGGTCGGGATCATGGGTTTCAGCCGTTCGAGTTGGACGGTGGATTTCACGATCACTCACTCGAAGGAACCGTGGGCTGCAGCCGTGTCAGCCGACTCGGGGATCTATAACTATGGAACGTACCTGGGCGACAAGAACCTGCGATCTGGCATGGCAGCCATGTACGGAGGCCCGCCTTACGCTGAAACTCTCAAGGCTTGGCTCGATTATGCGCCGGCCTTTTCGGCAGGACGCGTGCGCACGCCACTTCTCATGCAATATCACGGCAAGGTTTCGATGGCCGCAGAGTTTTACTCCGCGCTAACGACACTGGGAAAACCGGTCGAGCTTGTTCTTTTCCCCAAAGGGAAACATGTGCTCGAACTTCCGTTGCAGCGCGTCGGTTCGATGCAGGGATCGGTCGACTGGTTCCGCTTCTGGCTGCAAAAGTATGAGAACTCCAACCCTCAATATCCCGAGCAATACACGCGCTGGCGGAAGCTCCGCGTCGAACATGAACGGAACGAAAAGTTACTCACCGAAGGCAAAGACCCGTCCGCAGAATTCATTCGGCGACGGTCGGAAACAGGAAATTAATAAGCGTCTGAAGATGCGGTGTCCCGAATTGGCCTCGCGTGCTGAGCCGCAATTAGGCTTCGTTTGATCAGCGTCGAGTGGGTGTCACACGACATCGTCGCGAGAATAGCGACTCTCTCACATCGCCCGTATTCCCTCGGCATAGCTCAGAGGCCTGTCACACTGGCTGCCTCAGCGACGCAGCTCGCGATGCCGGAAGCAATCGACCAAGTGGTCATTCACCATTCCGACAGCCTGCATGAAGGCGTAACAGATCGTGCTGCCGACGAACTTGAAGCCTCGTCGTTTCAAGTCCTTGCTCATCGCGTCTGACTCCGACGTGCGAGCAGGCACTTCCTTCATCGATCGCCGGGCATTTTGAATGGTTCGGCCTTGGACGAAACTCCAGATGTAGTCGTTGAAGGTTCCGAACTTGTTCTGAACTGCAAGAAACGCATTGGCGTTGGTGATCGCCGACAGAACTTTGAGCCGGTTCCGAACGATCCCAGGATTTGCCAACAGAGCCTGCTGCTTGCGCTTGCCGTATTTCGCAACCAGAACCGGATCGAACTGATCAAATGCTTGCCGGTAGGTCTGCCGTTTTTTGAGTATGGTCTCCCAACTCAGGCCGGCCTGAGCCCCTTCGAGGATGAGAAACTCGAACAGGACCTGGTCGTCATGAACCGGCACGCCCCACTCACGATCGTGATACTCAATGTACTGGTCACCGCTGGCCCACGGACAACGGATTATTGTTTTGAGTTTTGTCATCGGTCGTTCATCGAGTTCAGGAACGACTTGTGGCAGTTAAGCGCACCTGACTTTGCCCGCTCACGCGTTCTTGGGCCTGTGGAGCAAATATGTCTTGTAGCCTCCGCCGATATTCGACGTTGGAAAGCCGTTCTGATTGAGGATGCGAGTTGCCAGATAGCCTCGCTGCCCGACCTGACAGTAGGCGACGATCTCACGGTCGCGAGGAAGCTCCGATAGTCGCGATCGCAAGTCATCGACCGGAATGTTGATCGCGCCGGGAATGAATCCTGCAGCGAACTCTTCAGGGGTGCGAACATCGAGCAGCAGCGGCGAACGTTCGGTCGGCGCCGACAGGATCGTTTCGACGTCGACCTGCGGATGATCGCCGCGCAACATGCCTGCGGCAACGAACCCCGCCATGTTGACCGGATCCTTGGCCGAACCGTACTGCGGAGCGTAGGACAACTCCATCTCTTCGAGGTCGAAGACGGTCATCTTCGCTTGGATCGCCACGGCAAGTACGTCGATGCGCTTGTCTACTCCTTCGCCTCCGACAGCTTGAGCGCCTAGCACTCGCCCGGTATCGGGTTCGAACAACAGCTTGATCGACATCGCCTCGGCGCCGGGATAGTAGCCGGCATGATTCGCGGGATGTACGTAGACTTTGCGAAACGGTCGACCGGCGCGGCGCAACGTCTTTTCCGAAGCGCCGGTCATCGCGGCCGTTCGCTCGAAGACACCGACGATCGCGGTCCCTTGCGTGCCGCGATACTTCTCGGAACGGCCGAAGACGTTATCAGCAGCGATGCGTCCCTGACGATTGGCCGGCCCCGCGAGCGGCACTTGCACGGCGTCGCCGGTAACGAAATCCGAGACTTCGATCGCGTCGCCGACGGCGTAAATGTCGGGGTCGCTGGTTTGGAGATATTCGTTGACTCGGATTCCACCACGCTGACCGACTTCCAAACCTGCTTCGACGGCTAACTTGTTCTCTGGGCGCACACCAACACCGATCACCACCAATTGCGCCAACAGTTGTTCGCCGGATTTTAGCCGCACAACCAATCCGTCGTCCGAGGACTCGAAACCTTCGGCCGAGTTGCCAAGTCGGAGTGATACGCCGTGGGCGGAGAGCGTTTCGACGATCGGCGTCGTCATCTCAGGATCAAACGGCGGCAGAATCTGATTCTGCAACTCGACGATCGTGGTGGCGATACCACGGCCGACGAGGTTCTCGACAAGCTCGAGCCCGATGAAGCCTGCCCCGACGATCACCGCGTGTTTGATGCCTTGGTCGACGCGAGCTTTGATGCGATCGACGTCGTTGAGCGTTCGCAGCGTGTAGACATTCGGCAGATCGATGCCAGTGATTGGCGGACGCAGCGGCGCCGCGCCTGGCGAAAGGATCAGCTTGTCGTAAGACTCGTCGTACTCGTGCCCCGACGAGAGATCGCGGACACGGACGGTTCGCCGCGAACGGTCGATGGCTTCGACCGAACTTTGCGTTCGCACGTCGAGGTTGAATCGCGTGCGAAGGCGTTCAGGCGTGACGACGAGCAACTTGCGACGATCGGCGATCTCGCCGCCGACGTAGTAGGGGAGGCCGCAGTTGGCGAACGACACGTCGGGGCCACGCTCGAAGAGCACGATCTGTGCGTCTTCCGACAATCGCCGTGCTCGCGCCGCTGCCGACGCACCTCCTGCGACCCCGCCGACAATCAACAGTTTCATCGTGGATCCTCGACGCGACAGTGATCCGCCACGTTTCGGAAACTACTGAGCGCACGCAACACTATCCGACGCCAAGCATTGGTTCCACGGCATCCGCGCCAAGATCATGCCCATGCCACAGGTGTCGGTAACGCCGGCAAAGACAAACCCGGCGCCGACGAACGCCGAAAGGCCGAAGAATATCGGATGCAAGAGCCAACCGAGGATCACGCCGAGCAGCACCAGCGAGCCGGCGGCGATGCGAACCTGACGTTCAAGCGAGATGGCCTTCTTGCCACGCACGACCGGCACACCGGCCTCGACACACGCGAGAGTTCCGCCTTCGACGTTCACGACGTTCGAGAACCCCGCCGCGAGGAACTTCTCGCAGGCCTGTTGTCCGCGGCCGCCCGAACGACAAATCACGTACAGCGTATTATTCGCCGTGCCGTTTCGAGCGCGCATGATCGACGACGGATCAAGTCGATCGAGCGGGACATTGAGGGCTACACCGACGTGAACTTCGCGATACTCGACCGGCGTCCGCACGTCGATCAACTCGATGCCGCCGTCCTGTGCAAGCAGCTCTGCTAGCTTCACTGGTGAAATGTTGGAAACGCTCATGACATCACTCCTTTGAGCTCGTTGCTCCTGGCGATCGTTTGAACCGCGGCACGACGGTCGCGACCTTATTCTATTGTATCGGCGCGAAGATTTTGGAGTTCGGCAACGATCGGCCCATTTAACGTAACCTCCATAGCGGCCAAGGCCCGCGCGACCATGGCGCCGTCCATCACGCGATGGTGTTTTACGCGGTCAACCCGGGCTCGTGCGGAGGATGCGCTTGATGGCGTCGACGAGCCGGTCGATATCGTCCTTGGTATTGTACAACGAAATGGACGGACGCACCGTCGCATCGAGGCCAAACCGCCGCAGCGACGGCTGAGCGCAGTGGTGCCCGGCACGCACGGCAATGCCTTCGAGATCGAGCATGCGACCAATGTCTTCGGTCGGTCGCTCGGGCAAGACGAACGACATGACGCCGACTTTCTCGCGCGCGGTGCCGATGAGCCGCAGCCCCGTGATGTGCGACAGGCGTTCGGTGCCGTACTCGAGCAGATCGTGCTCGTACTTGCTGATGTTGGTCAGTCCGAGGCGGTTGACGTACTGTTGCGGCTTCTGCGTGGTCGCGGCATTGTCGAGCCAGACCAACGGCTTGCCATGAACATGCTGGTGAAGAATCGGGAAATCTCGCGTGATGGCAGACACGTCGAAAGGACGCGAGCCATGGTTCGAGAATCCAAGCACTTGACGAGCGGGTCCTCACGCCTTGAAATCGCTGTTGCTGCGACTACGTTGCTTACGAGGCAGCGCAGGTTCAGGTTACTGTGAACACGCTTTTTACTGAAGTCCTTGTGGCATCTATGCGATTGAACTGCGCCGTTGTCGTGGTATTTCTCTTGGGATCAACGGTCCGCGCGGAGATCGGAGATATTTCGCCGGCCGAGGCGATGCGGCTCATTGAGGCTTCGGACGACGACAGCCGCCCCATCGTTCTGGACACACGCGGCGGCTATAAGGACTACTTTCGCGGGCACCTTCCGACGGCGCACCACTTGAACTTCGACACGTTGCGCGGCACCGATCACGGCGTGCCCGTTCAGTATCTGCCCGATGATTTGACGAAGGCGCTGCTCATTCGCGCGGGTGTGGACCGTCGCCGAACGCACTTGATTTATGCTACAGGCGACACGCTGCCCAACGATGAAATCCTCAGCGCGAGCATGGTGGCGTTTGTGCTCGAGAAGTTCGGTGTCAAAGACATCCGCATCGTGGACGGTGGTCTGCCCGGATGGAAGAAGGCTGGGCTGCCGGTCACGCAGGAGTACTTCGGTAATCCACCCGGTCTGCTGCCTGAAAAGGGAAATCCAGAAATCGCGATCGCTGTCGACGAGTTGCTGAGCCGCAAGGGTCAACCCGGCGTGGTCCTTGTCGATGCCCGGCCGAAGAACGAATATCTCGGCGACGATGATCTCTGGCTTAGGAAGGGGCACATCCCTGGCGCGATTAGCTTCCACTGGGCGCGTCTCATGGAGCAAGACAACACGCATCAGTTCCTTCCGATCGGTCAAGCGACGGCCGAGCTTGAGACGGCGGGGCTTACGCCCGACAAGGAGATCCTCGTTTATTGCGGAACGTCGCGCGAAGGAAGCTTGCTCCGCTTCTATCTGAAGCACGTCGCGAAGTATCCGAACGTGCGTTTGTACGAAGGATCGTGGAAAGAATACGTCTCTCTGAAGCAGTATCCGACCGAAACGAAAGAGAATCGGGCGAAGTGAGCGCCGCGCGTGCTGATCACGATTCTCTTCCTGGCCGTTTGCTTTGTCGCCTTTACGAACGGCGCGAATGCCAACTTCAAAGGAGTGGCGTCGCTCTATGGCAGCGGCACGGCAAGCCTTCGTACTGCGTTGTACTGGGGAACGGCGACGACGTTCGCAGGTTCGGTCGCGGCGATGTTTTTTGCCGAAGGGTTGCTCAAAAAGTTTAGCGGTCGAGGAATTGTCAGCGACGCGCTCGTCGAATCGCCGGAATTCGTCAGTGCGGTGGCCATCGGCGCTGCGTTGACGAGCTTGCTCGCCACTCGATTC
Organism: uncultured Planctomycetota bacterium; assembly: GCA_963708675.1. GTDB lineage: Bacteria > Planctomycetota > Planctomycetia > Pirellulales > PNKZ01 > DATAXP01. Next base: position 5,172,179 of record CAVPTO010000003.1, on the reverse strand, counting down.
GGCTTTCCCGTCTCCACGACGCACGCCTTGGTCGGCGCATTGCTCGGCGCGGGTCTGGCCGCGAGCGGTGGCGACGTGCAGATTGCCGCCTTGGGAATGAACTTCGTCTACCCACTGTTCTTCAGCCCAGCGGTCGCCGCCGTGTTAGGAGCAGTGGTCTATGTGTTGTTGAAGTCGATGGGCTTGGCGCCGGATCATCGCACGCCGACGCTCGACCGATTGCATTATCTCAGCACCGGCACCGCGAGTTTCGCCCGAGGGCTGAACGACACGCCGAAGATCGTCGCACTACTGCTTGTGACACCCAGCCTCGACGTGCGTTTGGGCTTTCTGGCCGTGGCCGTGACGATCGCCGTGGGAGGACTGCTCGACGCCGACCGAGTTGCCGAAACGCTCGGCAAGCAAGTGACGTCGATGAATCCAGGTCAAGGCTTTGCCGCGAGTGTGGTAACGGCAGGGCTCGTTACGACGGCAAGCTTTCACAGCATGCCGGTGAGCACAACGCATGTGAGTGTTGGCTCGTTGCTCGGCATCGGCGTGGCGACGCGGCAAGCAAAGTGGCGCAAGGTTGGTGAGATACTGCTCGCCTGGGTCAGCACCGTTCCCTGTGGAGCAATCCTGGCCGCGTTGGCGTATGCGGTGGTTTCTCGATTCTGACGAATTCGCCACCGGCGTTTGCTGGGCTATTGGGCTGGAACTGGGCTGCCGCTGTGGGAGGTGCGATAGTAGTGCTGGGTCATCGAGGTCCGTCGTATTCAACTGTCGCCATATTCACGCGAGGAGCCGAACCATGACCGGCGATCCACATCCGCCCAGTTCTAGCGTCAGCCGCCGATCAATGTTCGGCGCCGTCGCTGGGGCGATGGCCTTTGGGGCTACCGCGGCTGCCTGCGGCGTTGAAACCTCGCCAGCTCCGAAGCCCACGTCCTTCGGCACATCAAAGCGCTACAACTTCAAGAAGTCGATTAACCAATGGGCATTTCCGTACCCGCAGAAGATGTCGCTCGAACAATGTCTGCGACTGGCCAAAGACGCCGGCTTTGATGCAATCGAGCTGAACTACGACCTCGACAACGATCTTTCGCCAAAGTCGGGACCAAAGGAATATGCCGCGATTCGCAAGTTGTGCGACGACGTCGGCATCGCAATCAGCGGGCTCTGCTCGTTTCTGTTTTGGCCGTATCCGATGACGAGCAACGACGAAGCGAAGCGGATCCGGTCGCTCGAGTTGGCCTCGCTGATGATGCGGGCCGCCCACGATCTGGGAATCGAGAACCTGCTGGTCGTGCCGGGGGCGGTGCACATTCCATGGCGCGACGATTACGAGCCAGTGCCGAACGACGTCTGTGACCGTCGGGCTCGCGAGGCCATTGGCAAGTTACTGCCCGAGGCCGAAAAGCTCGGCGTGTCGCTGAACATCGAGAACATCTTTTTTAACGGCTACCTGATGACGCCGGGAGAGATGATCGAATTCGTCGACTCGTTTGGCAGCGAGCGGGTCAAAGTTCACTTCGACACAGGAAACATTATGCTGTTCCAGTTTCCCGAGCACTGGATCGCGCAACTCGGCGGGCGGATCAAAAACGTGCACTTCAAAGAATTCACAAAGAAGGGGACCGACTACTCGCTCGAATCGTTCCGGCCGCTGCTCGACGGTACGACGAACTGGCCCGCGGTTCTCGAACAGCTTGCTGCTACGAAGTATGACGGCTACGTGACGTTCGAGTATTTCCATCCTTACGCCCATTGGCCCGAAGCGTTGGTCTACCAGACCGCCGACTCGCTCGATCGGATGCTGGGGCGAAAGTAGTTCATAACTGTTCGATTGAGCCGGCTGGCTCTCGACATGGTTCGAAGTCAATGTCTGTATTGCCGATGGATCAGACAACGCGTACCAGCGTGTCGTCAGAGGACGGCTTCGCGGGCGAGGGGCATTGGAGCAAGGGTCATGGCATCAACAACGTGAGGCGTTTTTAGCGTTCTCGTTCCGCTATTTAAGTGAGGAGAGGAACGCGAGAAGGTCCAATATCTCGACCGGGGCCAACACGGCGGCCAAACCTTCGGGCATGCTGCTCTGCTTGAGCTTATTGCGTTCTTCGATGTTGTCGGCGGCGATCGTTCGTCGTTCCTTTCCATCGAAGATCACGATCTCGTCCTTGGTTTCGCTGATGACCAGGCCAGTGATGATGCGACCATCGTTGGTAACGATCTGAGTCGACAGATACTTGGGGTCGATCTCGGCGTTGGGGTCGATGATCGACTCCAGAATCTTGAACTTGCTGAGGCGCTTGCCGACGCGACCTTTATTGTCGGGGTTGCCGTCCATCTGCGGCCCGAAGTCGGCTCCTTCGCCATAGACTTTGTGGCACGCGATGCAGCTACGGCGGAACACAGCCTTGCCGTTGTCAACGTTGCCGCCTCGCATGTCACTCAAGGCCGTGAGTGCCTTGTTGCGTTCTTCCGCAGTGTGCGGATCTTTGCCGATGAGGATTTGCAAATAAGGCAGCAGCTCAGCCCCTTTTTTGTCCTGCGCGATGATGCTGTCGAGAAGTTGCTTTCCGGTCGAATCGCCTGCGGCGAATTCTCCCTTGAGGTACGCACCGCGCCAGCTTGGCAGGTTCGCTGCGAGTGCGGCATCGGCCGTGTACTTGATGAAGGGGTCGACGGATTCCGACTTCAGCGAAGTCAACACCGCCGTTGCGGCCGCCGCGGTCGGGAAGAAGCTCAGGCCGCGAATGGCCTCGGTTCGCACACGAGGATGCGTATCGAGCGAGGCCGCACAGAGCAGCGCAAACGCATCGGGAAGGTAGTCTCGCTCATCGGCCACGATGCGTGTCGCCGCGGCGCGAGCATCAAAGGTCTTGGCGGACAGAGCCTGTTTGAGCAGCGCGGTATCGACCTCATGAAAACTCTGCTGCGTCCACAAGACCTCGCAGCAGAGACGATCGTAATCGGGATCGGATTGCTTAAGCTCGGCAACCCACGAAGTCAACGCCGCGAGCACTTCCGCTTTCGGCCGGCTTTGAATCTCGCGACGCACATGGTAACGCGTGCGCCATTCGTAGGTACGCCATTGCTCGAAGAGCTCCGGCAACGTCTTGCCGAATTGCGTCACGGGCTTCAAGAGAGGCTTCTCTTTGTTGAACAGCCGGTAGATGCGGCCATGAACGTGGTCGCGATTGGGATCGCGTTGGCTGTACTGCATGTGGCCAATCAACGGGTTGGCCCAATCGCCGAACCACAGGGCGCCGTCGGGACCGATCTGCGGATCGACGGGGCGGAAGTGCTTGTCGGTCGACTTCAGCAGATCGAACGGCGTGTTCGGATCGTCCGCGTTGTGACGGACGCGGATTCCTTTGTAGCCGGCGCCGTCGTCCGAGAAGGTCCATCGCGGAAGGCCGTTCGTGTTGATGACGCAGGCGTAAATGAACTGCCCTTGGACGTCATCGGGAAACTGACGCGTGACCAAGAACTCGCTGCCGACCACCGGCCGCATACCTTCGGTCGGGAAGACAGCGTTCATCCCTTTGCGACCTTGATACTGCTGACCGGAAAGGGGCGTGTCCCAGTGTTGATTGGCTCCCGTGCCGTCGCCGCAGAAGCCTTGCCCCCATTCGTTGAAGACATAACACCAAGGGTTGCCGTACCCAGGCGTGTTGAAGTGACTAATCTTCCAAGTGCGCGGATCGACGACGTAGCAACCCGACGATCCGAAATTGCGCAGCGGTCCCCAAGGCGTTTCGACGGCCGTGCTCATGGCCACGCCTTCAAGCATGTGCAGCAATCCGCCGGGGCTGAATTCGAAAGCGCCGACCGTGTGATGAGTGTCTTCCGTGGCCCAGCCGTCGAGCACATGAACAACCTGGTCCGCCCGATCGTCGCCGTCGTTGTCTTTCAGCCAGAGGATTCGCGGCTGACTGACGACCAGAACGCCGCCGTTGAAGAACTCGAACCCGGTCGGACAATGGAGTTGATCGTAGAACACGGTGCTTTTGTCCGCAGAGCCGTCGCCGTCGGTGTCTTCGAGAATGACGAGCTTGTCGCTCGGGCGCGGATCGCCGGGCTTCCATTGCGGATAACTCGGCATCGTAGAAACCCAAAGTCGCCCCTTCGCATCGAAGCTCATCTGCACGGGCTTAGCGATTTCTGGGAACCGCGTCTCGTCGGCAAAGAGCTTCATCTCGAAGCCCGGAGGCATCGTGCAGGTTTTGATCAACTGGTCCGGCGGGAGGATCGTCGGCCCACCTTCAGAATTCTCGCTGTACTTTTGTCGCGGCTCGCCGAAGCGAGTTGGCGGAGTGAAGAGATCGCCGGTCTTGGAATCATCGGGAAGGTCCGCGACCGTTTTGCCTTGGGCCAGATCCCAGATGCGGCGATCGCGAACGGCCGCCATGTTGCGAATCTTTACGTACTCGCGTGGGAAGGTTTCGGTGTCCCACGTGCGACGGCCGCCGTAAACGTACCAGCCATTGAGCATCCGATAGTCTTGCAAGTGAACCCAAGATTTGTCGTTCACGGCCGCGAGGACTTTCTTGGCGCGCGCGGGATCGACGCTCGCCGAGTTGGCACTTCCGAAGAGAGCTTGATCGAGTAAGTCGCCGATCAGTTTGTCGCCAGCTTCGTTGCAGTGGCAACCGTTGATGGTGTATTGCATCGCCGGCTGCTTGGCAAAGGCTTGAAGCGTGGGAGTAAACAGGTCGACATAAGCCAACCCGCGCTTCAAGGCGACTGCTTTGACGGCTTCTGCGTAGAGCGCGAGGTTCTTGTTTTCGGCAGCGCCGTCAGACAGAAGCGGGTCGCCGGTCGGTTCGAAGGCAATGGGCGAAACCAACACGAACCGAGGCTTCGAACCGGCCGCGTCGCGAGAATACGATGCCGCGTAGTCGTCAAGGAACTTCTCATAGTCGGCCTTAAACTTTTCGACGCCACTCGGTCCGGCGAACGATTCATTGAAACCAAAGAAGCAGAGAAACGTTTCCGGGCTGAAGACCCTGAGCGGGTCGTCGATCTTCGCGTAGTCGTTGGGCCTTTGGCGGACGGCGACTTCATCCGCCGGTCGGGCGAAGTTGCGAAAAACAATTTCTGAGTTCGGGAAGCGCAGATGGAGCTTCGTTTCGAAGTTGCCGAACAGATTCATCCGCTCGGCCGTCGAGTTTCCGACCAGCGCGAGTTTTTCGCCTTGCAAGAGTTTCAAAGGCACACTGCTCGGCGGCAACGTGCGTGCCAAAGGCGCTGCGGCCCCGGACGACTTGACGACTGCATCAGTCGCGTCGGGCGGCGGCAGCGACTTGCCGAGTGCGTGATCTTCGGCGTGAATGCCTTTGCGGTAGCCCTTGAATCCGTATTTGGAAGGCGTGTAGGGATCGACGTACTGCACGTCGCTCTTCTTCGGGATGTCGAGACGCAAGCCCCAGTAGACCGCATTGACCACGAGTCGGCGCAGCCCTTCACTTTCGAGGTCCGTCGCTGCACCCATCGTCGTGCAGAAGACACGCGACGGTTTTGCACCAGGCTCTCGCGGTTGTTCCCGCGGCAGTTCTCTTGTCCAGGCGATCGGCATCATCGGATCGTTGACGGGTTGCTCGACCTTGTCGGAAGAGCGTCGCTTGCTGTAATCGGCGCCGACATCGACGGGCTTCATCCCTTTCAAAACGCGACCACGCAGCAAGATTCGCGCGTCTGCGGGAGGATAAGCTTCGTAAACGTCGCTGTCGCCGAAGACGTCGATCACGCCGCGGAGAATCGGCTCGTCGGTGGCTCCCGTTTCGATGACACCGCGCGTGGCCTCCTTCTTGTGCGCGCCCCAATGGCTGACCCATCCTTCGCCGAGAGTCACTTTGCCGAAGTCGTTGTACGCGGCGAATGGTCCCTTCAAACCTTTGAAGGCGTGTGTGCTCGTGCGCAGGCCAATGATCGGTACGCCGCGACGCACGGCAGCATCGAACTTTTGCATGACGGCGTCCGGATAACGACGAAACCTTAGCAGCATCACGATCGCGTCGGCCGTGTCGAGCGCCTCAGCGTGCGACAGGCTCTCTGCTGCGTCGGGGTTGATCGTGCCGTCGGAGTCCACCGAGAAGCAGACAGTCGTACGGAATCCGTGCCGACGGCTGAGGATCTTCGCCAACATCGGCAGACTTTCCTCGGAGCGGTACTCTTCGTCGCCGGCCAATAGCACGACGTGCTTTCCGGCGCCAGGCCCAGGTTTGGGCTCGTAGGAAATGAAGTCGTCGGCAAGAAGGTTCGCCGCGAGCACGAAGAAGGCAACGAACGCGAGTGAAGCCAGTTTCATTTGAGATCGCCGGTGAACGATGACGGTAGAAGGATGGTATCGATGGTATCCCGCTGAAGACCGCGCCGCGAGCCTATACTGCGGTCTTGGAGCGGTAACTCAGTGGGGCGTGGTGCGGCCTGCGGAGCCGGAAGCAATGGCCGACGAAAGCGTTCATCGAATCGCCTGTTCCATCTCCGAGGGAACCGTTTCAATGGGAAAGCGTCCGGCACGTATCGCGGCCTGGAATGTCTTGTAGTCGCCTTCGACTTGGTCCGCATAAGCAATCGCATAATCGGCAATTGCCTCGTCGAACGTATCGGAGTCACCCAAGTAACCGGCAATCGTCGGAGCGTCGCCGGCCTTGGCATGGGCGCGGGCAAGCGTCCGTCCGCACAAGCGACCATAAGCCTCCAGCAGACGCGGCGAGTAGTCGGTCAAGTTCGGCGCGAGTTTGATGTCGCGTAGCTGACGCACGTAGAAATCTCCGCCATGGCCCTCTGACCAACCAAGAAAAATATCGCTGGCCGACTGCATGAGCCGCTGACCGGTGACGACGCGTTCGCCGTTGTGGGCGTGGGGTGAAGCGCCCGCCATGCCTTCGAGCACGGAGCGCCGCGCCTCCTTCACTTGCAAAAACAAGTGATCGTCCTGGTCTCCCGCGAGCAGCAGGATGAAACATCGCGTTCCCACGGCCCCGATGCCAACGACTTTGTACGCGGCGTCGAGAATCTCGAAGCGATCGAGCAGCGCTCGGCGATCGGGCGGCAAGCTGCGACGATAGCTTTCAAAGAACGGTTTCACGTCACGTTCCAGGTCGAACTCCGAAGGATGGGCATGAAACAACAGCGGCGGTTGATCGACGATGCGAGGCTTGCCCGCATCGAGCTTGACGATCTTTTGGAAGATGTGCTCGGAGGTGTTTTGCACCGCCTTGTCGATTCCTCTTCCGAGCCGCTTGAGGATCTTGGAGTCCCCCTGGGCATCTTGAACCATTTCCGCGACCGATATCTTCGCGTACCACGTTTCCAACACCGAAGCATCGGCGAACTTCGCTTGTGACGTTCGGTAGGCCTCCACCATCCCCAAGACCGCTTGTCGCGCATCGTCGAAGCCCCGCCACTGCGCGGCGAGAACGAAGCTGGTGGCCAGGCGTTTGACATCCCATTCGAAGGGCGCGGGGAAGGTCTCGTCGAAATCGTTGATGTCGAAGACGAGCGCGCGCTCCGGCGTGGCGAATCCGCCGAAGTTCATGAGGTGACAATCGCCGCAGCATTGCACCTTCACGCCGCTCGAAGGCGTTCCCATCAGATCGTAGGCCTGAAGCGCCGCCGTGCCGCGAAAGAACGCAAGCGGCGACTCGGCCATGCGCGTGAAGCGGATCGGCAAGAGTCTCGGGACCCGGCCATGATTGGATTCTTCGATTAAACCCATCGGGTCGCGGTGGGATTGCCCGAGAATCACGGAGGCGTGGCTCGATCGTGGGCAAGCCTTGCGCAGCGCTTTGCCTCGCAAGCGGCGCGTCTCTCGCTGCCCGGCAATTGCGTCAGGTGCGGCGCCAGAGTTCTCGCCGCTTTGCGTTTCTTCGATCGCGTTGTGGTCGTTCATAGTTCGAGATTCCAAACGCACAAATCACACGCAGCAACGGCAGAGAAAGCCAAGCGAAGATCATGGAAGATCTTCGGTTGCTGCGCGTGCGACCGATTCGATGGCAATGGCTGCCAGAGCGGCGCCATAGTCGAGGTCGATGTTTTCGAGGGTGTCGTGACTGTCGTGATAGCCCTTACGGTTGATGTCGTAATTCTCCATGAACAACACGACCGGAATTCCAGCGTCGGAGAAAATCTGTCCGTCAGTATTGTACAACGTGCTGAGTGGATCATACGGAGGGCGCACCTCGCCCGAAAGCTGAAGGTGAAGCGCTGTTTCGGGAATGCTGCCGTCGAGGCTGCGGCGACCGGCGCGACAACCTCTGCGTTCAGGACGTTCGTTCCAAGTCGGCGCCCATGCATTCCAGGTGCGGTTCGCCACGTGCGCCTGCCAGGCGAGCCACAGCGACGCGCGACTCGCACCCGGGCAAATCTGAAAGACATCGCGCTGCCGGTCGTTGTTGTGGGCAATCATGTCCGACACGTATACGCCGGCGATCTGCACGTTCGACACTTTTCGCTGTCGACCTCGCACGTTGCGCAGACGAAACTCACCTTCGACCGCTTGTTGGCAAAGATGGCGTGCACCCATGCAGTCGGATGGGAACTCTTCACCCGTGAGATGAACCAGCCATACATCGCGCGCAGCCGACCAGCCCGGCTTAGCTCCATGAATATCGGCGCGGCGAGCATCAAGGCGGCAGTCGCCGAGTGGTTGTCGTCGGCGCCGGCCGCAGCAAGCCTGGGGCCGTGCCCACCGTGTCCGTAACCGAACTCGTCTTCCATGTAGGCGGTGTCGTAATGGTCAGCCATGACGATCGTACGGCTGCGATCGCGACCGGGAATCATCACCACTAGATCGCGCTCATGCAACTTATTCTGCTGGTTATCGAGCCATCCTCCCGACCAGCGAAACTCGAAGTCGGTTCGCCAGTGAAAAGGCAACTCGCCAATCCATGCTCCGGGGACACTTTGCCTGATCAGGAGACGCTTGTAATAGCTGAGCAGGTAATCGCCCAGGGCATCGAGGTCGCGTTGCGGATGAACGAGACGCGCCTGCGTCGGCGCGTCGCGAACGCAATCAGCGTTGTCCTTGTTGATGTAGCGGCCAGTGGCCAGCGTGCTGATCGTCTTCCAGTACGCCGCTTCGAACGACCGGCGGGCAGTGCGCCGAAACGTCAGTGATTTCGGTAAGCCATCGGATAGAGCAACGTCCGACTTCAGCGGCGATGCGAGACAGGCGACGACTTCCTTCGCGAGTTGTCGAGCACCTTCAGCATCAGCGGTCTTTGTCGACAAGGATTTCAACCAATCTTCGAGCGGCAGGCCGCGAGAAAGGGTGACCAACTGACGAGCGAAACTGCGCTCGAGCGGCCCGCGCCCCAACAGGCGATGGCTGTCGAGAAGTTTACGTAGGTTCGTTGTCGTGCGGCGATAATGTTTGTCCCGCTCGCGATCGAATGCGGAGATGGCGAGCCGATGTTCTGGACGATCGAGCAGCCGCGGCCATAGCTCGATGGGATTGTTCAGATCGGGACGTTTCGCCCGATACGCTGTGAGGTAGCCGAGCGGTCCGTCGTGGCACACAACGGGTTGGGCATCCTTGTCGAAGTACGCGATCAGCGGTCGATGCCAGTAAACTTCGTGTTGCCCGACGCGCATCGCGGGGAACAGAAAGCGGTAGCCGAATGAGCCGCCGGCGGAGACAGTTCGTGCCGCTCGCGCCAGATCGGCTCTATTAGCGGTCGGGCCATCGAGCAGAAGCCGATCGTCGCGCGTCCAAAGCTGCGCGTTGCGAGCCATCGGCTTTCCGTACAGCCCCAGGTCATCCGCTGCCGTACTGAAAAGCACATGCGCCACGCGGTCCTCGTGCGGTGTGACTTCCAACTCGTCGTCATAGCGATGGACGCGGGCCCAGCGGTGTGTTCGCTTGTAGCAGTTTCTCAGCGGACCGCGATTCGAGTCGTGCTCGGGCAACTCGGCGTGAGGTTCGTGCATCCATCCCGATTGCGGCACGCGTAAGCCGTGCGGCGCCGCGTGGCGTTCGATCGAGTGCAGCAGGGGTATCTGCATCGCCAACGGGAGTTCACTCTGCAACTTTTGCATTCCTTGCACGCCCCAAAACACCAGGCTGCCGGGAAAGGGGAGTAGGTGCAAGCGCCCAGCGAGATACGCCCTGCGTACCTTTGCCGGAAGGTTGAGAAACGGGCGAAACGTCAGCAAATAGCGCACCTCGTCGATCGACTCGCGTGGCCGCAATACATATTGCGATACCCACGACGGCAGCGGCTCTTCGCTCCAACAGTCGAATGGAAGATCGCCATCGCATGGCAAGATGCGAAAGCCGGCCTCGTGCAGATTGGAGACGCGTCGCGACGACTCGCCGTAAGCGGCCTTCAGCAGCCGTCGAAAGAAATCGAGGCATTCGGCCTCTGGACGTTCTTGCCCAGGTGACAAGAAGAAACTGCGCCAGAATGGCTTGGCTGGCCCCTGTTCGCTGCCCCCCATCAAGGTCCACCGCACACGTCCCTTGTCATCCTGTGTACGTGAAAGCGCCAACGGCGCGAGGATGACATAACGCTCTTGAGCGGGCGCGCCGGCCTCGCATAGTTGCGGCGGCCAGTATGGATTGCCCTCGAGCTTGTGCTTCGAGATGCCGTGTCCTGGTTCGCCGCGGCCTAAATGCCGCAAGGCGTGGAGCAACTGCACGGCAACTTGTTCCAAGCCCGGCGCAAGCTCGAACGCTTGTTCGTACTCCGTGACATGCCAGCCCCAATCGTCGGTCTCGGAAAAGAGAAGCGAGTCGACTGTGTCGCACGGCTTGCGCCCGAGTCGCGGTGGCGGCATGAATTCGGAGTACGCGGAAATCGGATACTTCCCGACGCCACGAAACCAACGGTTGTTGACAAGCAGTTGTTTCCAACCGTGGGCAGCCATGAATATTCGCGAGGGCTTTCGATGATTGACGCTCGACCTGAACGACGGTGGTCGTTTTTAGCGCACGTTCACGCCGATGTCGAGTTTACGTATCAGCGACTTCGTTGTCGGGATGACGGTTGGCGCCACACTCAGCGCTCGGAATCCCATGTTCAGCAGCCGTGGAACGTAGGCTTCTCTACCGGCCAGTTCACCGCACAGCGTCACGGGCAGTTTGCCGGCGTCGGCCAAAATGATGCTTAGTAGTCGCATCACCGACTCGTGGCTGTCCTGGTAATAATCGTTGACCGAAGCGTCGTCGCGGCCCGCGGCCAACGTGTATTGCGTCAGATCGTTCGAGCCGACGCAGAAGAATTCCACATGCTTCAGCAGCGCCGGGATCGCTAGCGCCGCGGCGGGAGTTTCGACCATCGCGCCAAATTCGGGCGGTTTGGTGATCTTTCGCTCGGCGCTCATCGCATCGAAGGTCTCGCGCATGCGGCGGATGTCGTCTTCGAGCGTGACCATCGGGATCAGCACTCGCAATAAGTGCTTCTGCGAGAGTCTCAGGATCGCGCCGATCTGCGTGCGGACGAGTTGCGAATAATCCAATAACAGCCGCACACCGCGACGCCCCAAGACAGGATTGGCAGTTGCAGGCAGACCCAAATACGGCAGCGGTTTGTCGCCGCCAATGTCGAGTAGCCGAATCGTGATCGATCGCTTTCCCAGCGGAGCGATCATGTTGTCGAGTTCGTCGAAGAGTTCGTCCTCGGTCGGCGGAACTCGTCGTGCAAAATACAGTTGTTCGATCCGCAACAGACCGACACCGTCAGCGCCATTATCCAGCGCGACTTCAACATCGTCGTTGACGCCGATATTCGCTTCGACGTCAATCAACTGTCCATCGAGCGTCCGCGCCGGCTCGCGACACTCTGCCTTACATCGCACCAATGTCTTGCGCCACGTCTCCAATCGCTCTTGGAATTCAGCGCGCGTTGCAGCCTGGGGCGCGATGACCAACGTGCCGCGAAAACCGTCGACCAACAGTTCGGTCCCGTTGCGCACGGCCGATAGAATTCCGGGAAGCTCGGTGATCGTCGGAATACCCTTCTCGCGCGCAAAAGCGCCGCGTGCGATCCTTGTCCCAGCGTTTCGACAACCACCGCCATTACGTTCGACTTCGGCAGCCGCACGACGTCCGAGGGGAGCAGCCGCTCGCACACCAAAATGCTCTGTCCGGGAATCGCTTCGAGTCCAGATTCTTGCTCGCCACGAAGTCGCCGGATGATGTTACGACCCAAATCCAGCACATCATCGGCGCGCTGACGGAACGTAGGGTTTTCCAGAGCCTCGAACTTTTGATACCAGCGTTCTAAGACTCGCCGAACGGCGGCTTCGGCCGTCAGCAGCGAAGCTCTGACTTCGCGTTCGAACTCGCCGGAGGCAAACAGCTCTCGAAGAATGGTGCCGTGTGCGCGAAAAACGCCTGCCAATGCCGAATCGAATTCAGCCTCGATACGACGGGCATATTGATCGAGTTCCGCGAGCGCTTCTTCGAAGGAGCGCGCCAGGCGTACTAACTCTGCATCAACGTCACTCAAACTGATCAGAGTTGGTGGGTCATTGGACTTCAGAACATCGCCGACAACCCAGGCTTGCCCCATAGCCAAACCTGGCGAGATGTCCCGACCCGCGAGCTTCACTTCAGCTTGTTCCGGGTCACCAACCGTCGCAGGCATCGTCGTCATTGAGTTTCCCATTCCCGCGGCGGCGCGTTAGCCACCAACACGCTCTACACACTGTACGCTTTACATTCTGTTTCGACTGTCGACCGAGAGTCATGCCTGCCTCGTACTCCCGCTCGACTCCTACGGAGCGTCCGGCCGCGGCGCAGGCAACTCTTCTTTGGATCGAGAACGCGGCGTCGGCGCTTGCCTTAGATAATCGGCAAGCCGCTGGTGGGTGATTGCGAAGTCGGGCAGGGCGGTGATCGTGCGGTAATCGCTGGATTGACTCGCGGCGTCGAATTGCTCCTTCGCTTTGTTCAGCTCAGCCATGCTTTGTGACGATTGGGGCTCATCGATGTTGGCCTGAGACAAGGCCATCCCCGGCGACAGCGCCAGGTAATGCCGCCAATCGCTTCCTGTTGTGAACCGCTCCAGGGAACGGTCTAACTTGCCGGCGGCTAAAAACAACTGCCGCCGAAGACGCACGTCGGGCGGCAATACATATTCGTCCAGCAAGGCCTCGAGAAGTTGAAAGCTGGTGAGGCTGGTGACGGGTTGAGCCTCCGATGTTTGGCGGGCTGCATGGTAGCGTCCAAGCGTCTCCTGCAATTGACGGCGGACATCCTCGGCCGGCGGCGCGTCGCCTGCCGTCGTCAGCAGCGCGGCCATATCCGACGTCTTCAGGTGCGATTTCCAATCGCTGCCCGTCGAGAACTGATCGAGGTCGGTGTTGATCTGTGCGGTCCATTCGCGAAGGGACTGAGCGAGTGACGCCCAATCCAGCTGCGCCAGATCGTTGGCCGTTGGCAGAGTGTCCGTTGGCACGATGGCGGTCGGCAGCGTGGCCGCGGCGGGCGGCACGTAGTAACCCGGAGTGAACACCTCAACAAACGGAGCACGGACGTACGAGCCGCCATTGGGAAACGAATAGACGCGGACAAAGGGCGCCTTGACGTACCCAGGGCCGACTTGCACCAACTGCGCCTCGCACACGAGGCTCAGAGATTGCCACAAAAGGGCTGGCGTCACGAGGCGTAGGAATAGCCGGTCCATGACAGACTCCTTATTCAGACTCTACTTGTCCGAGGTTCTTGAAACCGCCGCTTCCTGTCGCTTCCGCCACCGTCATTCTCCCCGGTCACGGATCGAGGGCAAGGCCGACCACTTTGAGCCGTGATTGGTCGAGTGTTCCATGCCAAAGATGGAAGACGTGATCTGGAGCACGCAGGCGGACTGCAAAGTCGACGGTCATGCACGCAAGTGCCGCCGCGAAGAGGCAAGCCTTTACCATCGTTCTTCGAGTTACGACGCTTCTCGTCGACTTTGCAGTCCTCCTGCCAGAGCATGGCCGGATGTTCCACGTATTCGGCCTAAAACAGTAGAAGCGAACTCTTCGATGCCTGACGATCGTAGGCATGACCGCCTGCGGAATTGACGATAACAATTCATTGTAGACGCGGAGTTGCCACAATTACCGGACGACAGTTCGATGTGGGCGAGAACCGTGCCGTCAGTCTCGGCGACTGCGGCTCTGATGTTCTGGTTCTCTACGACGGAGTGCGTTTGCACTGCCTTGGAGCCCATGCGCGCTGAGACTTTGCCCGCAGCACCGGTTTTGGCGTCACCGTCGCTGCGACCTTCATCAAGCACGTCAAGCCCCTCTGCGATTCCATCGCATCATCCGGCGAACTCACCGCGATCGCCAAGCTCGGCTGCGCAACCGGATCGACTTGAGACTTTGCCCTCGGGCCCCGCTTCCGCGAGCCGGGGCATTCTGCGCAGTGACGTGTTGTTGCGTGCCGCGCAATGCCGTGGCGATGGGCAACTTGCCCGAGGCGCTGACGCGGTTTGCCGAGCTGTTACGGCTCGATCCACGCGATCGGCAGGCCCGCTTCGAATACGCCGGCTTGTTGGCGCAGGTTGGCCGTTTCGACGACGCCCGCCACGAACTGGAGCAACTCGTCGCCGAGGAGCCCGAGGAACCTCGATCCCGCTACATGCTGGCCAACGTTTTGATGCACCAGAGGGAATACGAACTCGCGCGTAGGCAGTTGGCTTCGTTGTTGGCCGACCCCGAATACGGATCACTGGCAGCGGTCCGCGAGGCGCAATCGTTTGTCGCAGAAGATCGGCGGAGCGAGGCCCGAGCAGTCTTCGACAAGTATCTCCGCGATCGATCTGAACTATCAGTGGCCGAACAATGCGAGGTGGGGCGTTTATTGATCGACCTTGGCCGACCGGCAGACGCCGTGCAGTTGCTCAATCCCTTGCACGAGCGACGAGGCGACGAAGGGGTGTGGGCCAATCTGATCTTGGCTTACGTGCATTTGAACTCGCGTCTGAAGGCGCTCGAATTGATTGACCAGGTCGAATCGCAAGGGATTAAGGAAAGCGGCCTGTGGTTCGAGTTGGCTACCCAGTTGTACGACGAGCAGGCTTATCCCGAAGCGTTGGCGATGTTCGAACTTGTCGCGGAGCGGTTTCCCGCCGAGCAGCGAGCCGTGCTCTATGCCGCACGCACGCATCTGCGACTGTACGAAGTTGATTCTGCCTGGCAATTACTGACGGCGTACAAAGGCGATCGGGGCGACCGCATCTACTCGACTGTGTTGGCGGATTATCACACCGTCGTCGGCGAGTACGCCGAGGCCATCGCGATCGCCCGTCGCCGGCTGCAAGACGATCCGCACGACATCGAAGCGGGCATCTTGCTGGGCAACGTCTATCACGCCAGCCATCAGTTCTTCATGGCCGATGACGCATACTTGACCACGCTAGCTCGATGCGCTTCGCCGCTCGACCCGCAGCGTCGCGAGATTCGGCGTCTGATGGCGCGCAACTACGTTTTGAGCCGCCGCTTCGAACCGGCGATTGCATTGCTCAATCAACTGCTCATCGAACATCCGAACGACGTCGCGGCCAGGCTGATGCTCGCCGATGCTTTGACGAAGGCCAGGCGATTCGATGCGGCGATGGAGTTGGCGACTCCGCCATCTGAAGAAACCAACGCTCGCAGTCTTTTACGCGCTGCGCGTGCAACGAGCCTACACGTTGTTGGACTCAGGACGTGTGGCCGCCGCCGCGGACGAATTTCAGACGCTCGCCGACGATCCGAACTCTTGGACGCCCGATGTGGCTTACGGCCTGTACCGCTCGGCAAACATGCTGGGCCAAGCGGAGTGGGCGAAATCGGCGTTCAGCATGGGGCCGTCGCCGGTGGCGCCGGCAGCCTTGTGGGCAACGATCATCGCCGGCCGCGCAAGTTACTACTGCGATTGCTCAACTGCGGGCGTCGTGCTCGAGCAATCGCTCGCGGCTGCTCCTGAAAACGTGCTGTTGCTGACGATGCGCGGCGAAGCCGCCAAGCTCTGCAACCGTGGCCTCCGTAGCGGGCCATGTCCTGAGTGCTTCGCGCAGAATTCGCCCTGCGGTTGCACGGCGGCGGCTCAAGCTGCGTGTTGGTTTCAGTCGGCGCTACGGCTGTCGCCGTCGAACGTTCGCGCACGATTAGGGCTCGCCCGCGCTGATGTCGATCGATTGCAATACGAGCAAGCCATCGCCGAGTACAAGGTCGCTCTGAGATACGTTCCGGATGACATCAACATTGTGCGCGAGACCGGGCGCACGGTCGATTCATGGCGAGGCATACGCCGCGCCGCGCCTGTCTACTGCCAATCGCTACCCGCGACGGCGCAGGTCACCATCAAGCCGCAGCCGCCGATCAGTCTAGCTCCCGCGCCGGTGGTGCTCGATGATGACGTCAACGGTTCCGGCATCTCGCTTCGTCAATTGGTGTGCAACGAATACCAGGCGCGGTATCTCCGCGGCTTTCGAGATCACCAGGCCGTGGCCAGATACCAGCAATCGATCGCCATCGAACCGACCAATGAGCAGGCCTATTTCGATCTCGGTCAGGCCAATAGCGCGCTCAATCGCACACGTTGCGCGATCGACGCCTACGGTCGACTGCTGACTGTCGACCCCTGTCATCGCGACGCCCTGACGGCTTGGCGACGTTTGAATCTTGAACTGCGGCCAAAGACCATCCTTCGCTTGGACAATTTGTATCAGGACGGTCGCCAGGGGCTCGCCAACATGACCTACACCGATTACACGGTGGCCCAGCGGTATTGTCTTGGCGATGAAAATGAGTACGTCGAAGCAGGCTATCGCGAGCGCGTGCTTCACCCGACGGATGATCGCCTCGATTACGGCGAGATCGTCTACGGACGAGTGCAGAAGAAAGTCGCAATCGACGCACTAGCCTTCGCCGAGGTCGATGTCGAACAGTACCAGTATGGGTTCCAGACCCGGCCGACGTTCGTTTCAGGTCTGCAGGTGTTGACCCGACGCGACTTGCAAGTGACCTTCTCAGGGTTTCTGAACAACGTCTATGTCAACGGCGAGTCGGTGCGACAAGACATCTATCGCTGTGGTCCGCAGTTCGAAGCGCTTTACCGTCCGTTGCGCTGGTGGGAACTGAGTGGCCTGTATCGCTACGCTTTTTACTCTGATAACGACAACATGAACGAAGTCAATTTGCGTTCGGCCTTCCTGCTGCTCAATGGCCGGCAGCGATTGCGGGCGTTGTCGACGTATCAGTTTCTGACGTACAGCCAGCAGACGATCTTCGGCCCGTTTCCCAACTCGTTGGTCGGCACGATCCATCCCTACTTCGCGCCACTCGGGTTTTCCTATACGACGCTCGGGCTCGAGTGGAAACAGTGGCTGAGCTGCGACTCGTTCAAAGGGGCCAACGAGATGTGGTATCTCGCCTATTCCGGTGGTGGCGTCGACTCCAACGGCAACGGCTATGCGTTGCTCAACGCCCAATTGCAATACGACGTCACATCGTGGCTGAGTTGGACCACCGAGTTGGGCCTCACGCGAACGCAGGGCCAGGTCTACAACGCGACGGGCGTAAGCACGTACCTTGTGTATCGCTGGCGATAGTGCGCCGATGCCTTACGGCGTCGAGTCGCTTTGCGTCAACCGACCATCCGAAGTCGGATGTGCCAAAAGCCAGCGATAATTCTCGTCGGCCTCGGCAAAGCGTCCGGCGTTTTGCAGAGCGTCTGCCAAACGCAACCGCAACGCGGGATTCTCGGGGTCTTCTTTCGCTAACGTCTCCAGCAGTGGCAACACCTGTTGCTGTCGACCGTGCTTGCTCAAGGCGTTCAACAGGTTGGTCAGAAACTTTTCGTCCGTGCGGCGATCGGGACGATTGAAAAGGGCATCCAACGTCCGAGCCTCGTGAGCATCCAAGTGCGCCGCTCCCGAAGCGGCCAGCAGGAAACCGTCTTCGAGATCGGGCCGCTGAGGTTCGCGATCGATTAGCGCCGTATAGGCTGCCAGCGCCGCCTGGTAATTGCGGCCGCCAAGCAGGGCTTCGGCCAATCGTTGACTGACGTCGGCATCATCCGGGTCGCGTTCGAGAATCTTCCGGTACAGCGAGACGGCGGTCGCGAAGTCGCGTGACCAGAGAGCGTTGTCGGCGATGCCCCTTTCGGCAACGGCATCGTGCGGCGCGATCTCCAAGAGTCGACGATACACGTCGATTGCCGCGTCGAATCGTTTTTGCGATGCATAGATCGAACCGAGCAACCGCAACGTGCAAGGCGCGGGTGGAGCGTGCTCGAGTAGTTTCACGGCGTCTTCGGTGCGCCCCGCTTGTACCAGCACGCCAGCGTATTCGGCAGTCAGATCAGCATCGAGCGGCTCCAGGGCCTCAAGCTGATCGTACCGCTGTGCAGCTGCAACATCATCGCCACGATTGGCGGCGTTGCGGGCCGAAGCCAGCAGCACTTGCGGTCGCATCGCGACAGGCAGCTTGTCAAGTTTCCCGAGCAGTTCTGCGAAGATCCGATTCGCTTCGGCCGGGTGATGGAATTGATCCAAGACGCCAGCAAGTTGCAGTCGCAATTTGAAATCCTGCGGCGCCTGGGCCAACAGCGTCTCCAACAGCGGCAATACCTGTTGCGACTCTCCATGCCGGACCAAGGCATTTAACAGGTGTGTCGACATGGGCTCATCCAAGTCGAGCGCAGACCGGCGTTGGTACAAAGAATCCAAGATTCGCTGTTCGTCGGCACTCAGACGTTCAGCGCCGGCGGCAGCCAACAGGAATCCGTCAATGAAGTCCCGACGGTCAGGTTGCTGCTCGAGCAAGGCCGCATAGTCAGCGATCGCCTCAGAGAAATGAGCGCCACCCAAAAGCGCTGCAGCCAGTTGCGTTCTCACCGTCAGATCGTCGGGCGTCTGTGTCAGGATTTTGCGATAGCCGGCAGCTGCTGCCGAGTAGTCGTGCGACCAGAGGGCATTGTCCGCCAGTCCGCGGCGACCTTCCGAGTTTTGCGGTGCGATCTTCAACAGTCGTCGGTAGGTCTCAATTGCCTTGTCGAAATGCTTCTGCGAGTCGTAGATCGAGGCAAGCAGCAGCAGCGCGCTGGGCTCGGGCGGTCCTTGCTCCAAAATCTTGATCGCTTCGTCCGCTCGGCCGGCCCGAGCGAGCACGCCTGCGTATTCTTCGCGTACATCGACGGCCGACATCCCTAGCGACTCGAGCCGCGCGTAGCGATCGACCGCCGTTGCAAAGTGACCCATGTTGGCGGCATTACGCGCAGCGGCCAGCAAGACGTTGCGTCGTGTGGCATTATCGTACATGTCATCTAAGTGATCGATCAGCCCTTGAAACAGCACGTCTGCCTCCTCGTCGCGCTGCAGGTCTTGAAGCGCCATCGCCTTGACGATTCGACCGTTCAGTGTGCTGGGCGTGATCCGCGCGATGACTTCGTTCAATTGGTGAACATCGGCCTTCCGTCCGAGCCGCAACATGGCTCCACGTAAATGCACGAGCATCTCCTCATCGACGTTTGCCGACGTGGAAGCCTGCTGTACGAGTCGTTCGAGCCGCTTGATCTGCTCGCTCGAGATGGGATGCCCCGCCTCGGCTCGCGCGACGGCCACTTCGTCCTGTTCAAACACGACGACGCCGCTGAAGACGAGCACGGCCGCGATCACTACCGAGCCAGCCACGAGCGTCGCCGCGCGGCGGTAGCCGCTTGGTCGTCGCGCGGGATTGAGCCGCATGACGGGAGCCAACTCCCGCGACTGCTTCTTGTCCAACGTCGCCCGCAGTTGGCTGAGCAACGCGCCGGCGAACGGCTCGAATTGGAAGCGCGCTTCACGGAGCGTCTGTCCCGCAACCGTGCGCACTTGCGATTCAATGACCCGCGCCTGCCGTGTACCGGGCCGAAAGGCGTCGCGAGTTCAAACCCCAGCCTCATCTGCGGCGCGAGCGGCTCAGAGACGAGCGCCGTCATTGTATGCGGTCCGAGCGTTTCGCTCACACAGGCGAGGATGCGGTGCGTTGGCAAGTCGATGTTCAGTGGCAACTCGAAGACTTGTTCGTCGTTTCGGGCGGGAATGCTCGGACCGTCCTCGTTCGATAAGCCGCTTTGGCCACCGCAGAAGCGCTCATATTGGCGGCTCACGGCGAACTGGGCGCCGAGCCACCACAAGACTTCGAGTTCCTCGGCGGTCGTCTCTAGAAACTCGACGCCGTAGCTGTAGGATTGAGCTCGCCCGTGTCGGCCAATGCGATCGTCGACCGTTGTGTGATGCGAACGGATCGCGCCGCGACACATGACGGTTCGACTACCGCCAGAAATCGTCAGTTCGACGTCGTGGGTTGTAGACAGCGGCGCGAAAGTGACGAACGCAACGCCGTTTTCGTTGATGTCGCGCGTCACCCCCTGACCGCTGACAGGCTCGCCCTGCGGGTCGACGCCGCAATAGCTGACGTGCAGCGCAGCCGGATGACGCCAGGAACTGCGGATGTCTGTCGGACGTAGTGCGCGGCGAATCACCGACCAAGCCAACGATGAATGGATGAGCAGCAATACCGAGCCGACGACCAAGGCCACGAGATCGTTCGACAGATCGAGCCCGTAACGGGTCGACGCCCAGGTGATCGAGACGGTGCTGCCGACGATATACAGGATTTGCGGCGATAGGTTCTTCACCACGCTGTTCGACTGTGGGCCGCGCTTCGAGGTGACGATGAAGCGCGCCAGATGGCGACGAAAGATTGCGCGCCAGGTGGCTCGGACCTGAGTCCAGAAGTTCGCCATCTGCGCCAGCTCGATGCCCCACAAATGACCGTAGCCGTTACTGGCGATCTTCACACCGCACCAGACGCTGACCAGGTATAGGGTCATCAATACGCCCAGCTTCAAGTCGATGCTTTTCACCGGGCCGACGTCGGTGATGAGCATCAACATCGGGGTTACATAGATCAGCAGCTTCTGCACGCCCGTCGTCCACGACAACATCGAGCCGAGATAGCAGACGCGCTGGGCAAGCGTGAGCCCGGGCATCGTCAACGGGTTGTCGTAGGCGAAGATGCTGAGGTTGCCTTCGCCCCAACGAAGCCGCTGAGTGTTGAAGCTGGTGATGTCCTGCGCTGCCAGTGCGGCGATCAATCGCTCGTTGACGAACAAGCTCTTCCAGCCTTTGGCATGCATCCGCAGGCCGGTCTGCATGTCTTCCGTGATCGTCTCGGTGGCCACAAGCCCGACATCTTCGAGAGCCTGGCGACGGAAGATCGCGGCGCTGCCGCAAAAGGTGACGCCGTTCCAGCGGTTCTTGCCGGGCTGCGTCACGTTGTAGAAGAGCATGCCCTCTTCCCAGTAGACGCCGCGCTCGTAGTCGAGAATCCCTTGGTATGCGTCGAAGTTGTAGAACGCGTGCGGGGTCTGCACGAATCCGAGCCGTGGATCGGAGAAGTATCCGATGAGCCGATCGATGAAGCTCCGGTCGGCGACGTGATCGGCATCGAAGATCACCACGAACTCGCCGTTGGTCAGTTTCAGCGCGTGGTTAAGGTTGCCGGCCTTGGCGTGCAGGTTGTTTTCGCGCGTGATGTACTCGGCGCCCAGCGCCTCGCACAGCGCGCGCACTTCGGGTCGTCGGCCGTCGTCAAGGACATACGTGCGATGAGGGTAACTGATCCTGAGCGCTGCGGTGATCGTGCCGCGCAACAGGTCGGGTTCTTCGTTGTAGGTCGGTATCAGCACGTCGACCGTGCGATTCGGTAAAGGCGGCTGCGGCTCGGGATTGCGCACATCCCAAATCTGGAAGAAGAACAAGAAGAGCAACATGCCGCCATAACACTCCGCGGCATACAACGTCAGCGAAGCCGTCACGGCGTACGGGCTCGAGAAGTTCAGCGTGAACAAGCCGCGATAGACGAGATACACCAGCGTCATGATCGTTGCCACGATCATGGCCGTTCGGCGTTTCGTCTGTTTGGGCGAGTCGCTCTGCATATCAAAACCGGCGCTGAGAGTTGCCCGCTGCGGAACTGCCAACTATCGAAGACTGCCCGTTAGTTCCTTCACCACTGCCAGTTGCGGAGCAGGGTGTCGGAAGTCATCCGTCGGCTGCAACGACAGCGGATAGTCGTGCCACCATTCGCCAGCGGCCCAATAGCAGGCGCCGACGCCTGTGCCCTGCAGCGACTCTAGCGTCCGACGCAGCACCATCTGCCAACCAGCGTCGCGGCCCGGTATGCCGTACTCGCCGAGAAAGCCCCGCACTTTGTTCCGGCGGCACCAATCGAGAAACACTCGCAAACGTTTGACGCCGCGGTCAAGCAACTCGGGATCGAGCTTCAGCTCCTGCGCATAGTTCAGGCGGTACTGGCCGCTGGATTCGGCGTCGAAATAGCAATGGGCCTCGTATGCGACGCGGTCTGCGGGGTCGTGGATCCAGGCCGTCGGGCCGTTGATTTCTTCAAAGAGATGGGCATTGGCCCACCCCTGGCCGGAGACATAGATCGTGATTTCGTGATCGATCGAACGAATGGCGTCGACAGCGCATTGGGAAATGGCCTTCCAGTTCGAATCGCCGAGGTCGTGCGGTTCGTTCATCAGACCGAAACCGCCGATCGCGCGGTTGTTGGCAAACTGTTCGGCAATGCGACGCCATAGATCAGCGAAGTCAGTCCGCGACACGATCGCTTGGCCGTCCAGCAGCTCGTCGATCACCACGTCGCGCGGCTCGCCAGACACCACGAGCCGGTAACGGGCGTAGTTGTGCACGTCGAGAATGACCTGACAGCCAAGCTCTGCCGCCCAGCGCAGCACCTCGCGGATGTGATTCATCTCGGCCGGGTCCAGCGGTTGTCCCAATCGGGGCTGCAAGCGCTCCCACCGAAACGGAAGCCGAATCAGCCCGAGACCCTGCTCGGCGAAGTATGCGACCGTGTTCTGCGTCGGGTAGATATACTCGCGACCACAGATGCCGGGGTTTTGATTGCTGAATTCCGGACGATGGCATCCAAACTCCGCGCCGGCCAACGAGACGCCGGATCGCGGCCGAGTTCCTAAGTTCAACAGCGCCGACTTGACGGGAAATTCAAGTGCGCTCGCCACGGCAGCGCCGGCCGCCGCGCCCGCAATGAATTCGCGTCGAGTGAACAACATTCGCGCAACCGTCATGTGCAGTGCGAGCCATAGACCGAGGGGGGTGCGCGGACGATGAAACAGAACGAGGGAACCGCCACAGCGCGCGAGGGGGCCAAAAAACCCCCTTGAACTCTAGTTCACCCATCAGTTGCGCCGTGGCGGAGAGTCGACGGCCGCGGGCGCAAACGCGAGGAGAAGCTATTGCGACGATTCGACGGTCGCGTCAGCTCATGCCGTCTGGATTGAGACGCGGATTATCGCGAACGTGATGATGGCCCGACATTGGATCGGATGTAGACGTCGTATTGCCAGCTCTTCACGGCCGGTGACACGGATGAGCGCAATCGTTCCGATTGATCCGTCTTGGGCGGATGGCTTGTGAGCCAATGGTCGAGGGCCATCAAGACGCGATTCACGAGTCGCCACATCGAGTCGATTCCTTTGCGGTTTACGGTCTTATCCCGCATCGCAAAGCCCAGGCCGCGATGGACGCGACTTGCAGCGACGCGACACTCTCGGGCGATCGTAAAGCCGCGTTCCGCTTAGTGATCCGTCAAAGATTTCGCGGTCAAGTGAATAGGGTCGCTAGCGCCGCGCGAGGTCACAACCAATCTCGCGTGTGGAGAAAAGGCCACGCATCGTGGTGACTGAACGCAACACTTCCGATCTGCCGAATCGAAACTTTTTGATTTCCAACGCTGCTCGTCAACGTTCAATAGCGAACGTCCTTCGAGTGGAATCATTTCACGGCAATTGCCGTCAAAACGCTCGCCGCGGAACTCCTTCACTGGTTTCCAGTTGCACGACGTCCGTGACCTAAACTTTCAGCGAGGAAGGATGGCGTCGCGATCCTTGGTATCGAATTGAAACGCCGTGTCGAGGGGCATCGCATGCGTTGTCGATCGCACCGTCTCAAAGCGCAACATCTCGCTTGGCGATCGCTTGCCGCGGTCATCGTGATTGCGATAGTCACCGGCAGCGCGAAAGCCGCTGAGTTCCGCGCCGATTGGTCTCCGGCGAAGACGTGGGTCTTTGTTGTCGGACTGCTCGAGTGGCAACATGCCGATATGTGGCCGTCGTTTCCCGATTGCATGATCGATCGCCGCGACGAACAGTTTGTAAAGTTCTTTCGCTCGGCGGGCGTCCCTTCCGATCAGATCACTTACCTAAAGGATTCGGAGGCAACCAAGCACGCTATCCAGCAGGCGTTCGTCGAGTTGCTCGATGAGACAGACGAAGACGACTTACTTGTCGTTTACTTCTGTGGGCACGGATACCGCGACGTCGATAGCGGCCAGACCTGGTTTGCCTGTTACGACGCCGCTGCGAAAGACTCGAGCGCCTGGAGCGTCCGCAGCATCTTTAACACCATCGAGAAGCGATTCTCAGGCGGCCGCGCGTTGTTGCTGGCTGATTGTTGCCACTCGGGTGCGCTATACGACGAAGCCCGCGATCACCGTGACTCTCACATTGCTTACGCGGCGCTCACATCGTCGTACTCACACAGCTCGTCGACCGGGAACTGGACGTTCAGCGACTGCGTTCTCGCGGGTCTCCACGGCGACCCCGTTATTGATGTGAACGGTGACCGGGTGATCGAATTGAACGAGATCGCGCGCTATACGGAACTAGAAATGGCGTTCATCGAAGGGCAGAAGTCGATGTTCACCGCCAGCGACCGCTTCCCTCGTCAGGCAAAGCTCGTCGGCGTCCAAGGCGCCGTGTCGCAAGACGTGGGTGATCGGCTCGAAGTGAACTACCGCGGCAAGTGGTATCGCGCCAAAGTCATCGCTGCTCAAAGCGGGCAGATGAAAGTCCACTACGTGGGATTCGACCAATCTTGGGATGAGTGGGTGACCCCCGATCGCGTGCGTCCATATCAGACGCCGCAATTCGCCGAAGGGGACAAAGTGCAGGTCTATTGGCCGAGCGATAAGACGTGGTATCCCGCGACCGTGCTCAAGGGATGGTACGGCCTGCATCTGATCCGTTACGACGGATATGACTCGGGCACCGACGAATGGGTGTCTCGCGACCACATCCACCGTCGCCAATAGGCACGCGACCGGTACTCCGGCATCCTGTTGACATGCCGCGTATCGTACATGAAACTTTGTTTCATGAAAGAAGCGAAGAAGAAAAAGAAAGCCGCGGCACCGAACCCGTCCAGCGCCAACCGAAGCGACGCCGCAGCGTATCAGGCTCCGGCCGTCGACAAAGCGTTGGACATCTTTGAACTGCTCGGCGACGCGTCGCAGGGCATGAGCCTGACGGGAATCGCCGCGGCACTGGGGCGAACGAAGCAAGAGATTTTCCGCGTGTTGGTCTGCTTGCAAGAACGCGGGTATCTCGTGCGGGACGAGTCGCAGTTCTATCGCCTCTCGACGAAAATGTTCGAGATCGGCTCACAGCACGCGAGCACTCAGTTCTTGGTGGCGCATGCCATGCCGCATCTCGAACGACTGGCGCGACGGCTGCGCGAGTCGTGCCATCTCAACATCGTCGTTCAAAATCGCATGCTCGTCGTGGCGCGCGCCGAAGGCGATGCCGACGTGATGTTGGCGGTGCGTATCGGCGCTTCGTTCGAACTTCATCGACGTCTGAGCGGACTGGTGGCGTTATCGTCGTTGCCCGAGCAGCGCCGCGAAGAGTATTGGAAACAATCGGGCGAGTCGGCGACTCAGGTCAAAACATACGAAGCGCAGATCGCGACGATTCAACAACAGGGATTCGCCGCCGGCGACAGTCCGATCGTCATGGGCGTGAAGGATTACGCGACGCCGGTGATGGGCGGCGGCGCAACGTTGTTGGGCGTGCTGTGCGTATCGCATCTCTGTCGGAAAGACGAGCCGGCCGACCGAATTCCAATTGTCGATGCGGTGGTCGAGTGCGCGCGGAGCATCTCCGCCGAGTTCGGTCCGAGGCCGAACGAAAGACAAGCTGGCAAAACAGCGACGACTCGCTCGACGGGCGGTTAAAGATTCTCCCATGCGCTTCGACTGTCCACTTATGGCTCGCATGATGATGTGGCCGGCATTGTTCCTTGTTGTCATCTTCCTTGGGGTCATCGTGTCGGTGCGCGCCGATGAGTCGGTGTCGCCCGCGGCCGACTCCGCACAGCCGACGGCGGCCGAACTCGAGTTCTTCGAGAAGAGCGTTCGCCCCGTATTGGTGAACCACTGTTACGAGTGCCATTCAGCCAGTGAGGCCAACGGCGGTCTCTTGCTCGACACGCGTAACGGAGTATTGAAAGGCGGCGATTCGGGCGCGGCGATCATTCCAGGCAGTCCGAATAAGAGCCTGCTCATCGAGGCGGTTCGCTACAAGAATCCCGATCTGCAGATGCCCCCGCAGAATCGATTGACACCCGCGGAGATCGAATCGCTGGAGAAGTGGGTTTCGCTCGGCGCTCCCGATCCGCGGCGAGCGACGGATAAGAGCAGCAAGAAATTCGAAACCGACCTCGGCACTGCACCGACCGGCATGAGCATCGAGGCCGGCCGCGAATTCTGGTCGCTAAAGCCCGTGGCGAATCCGGTGCCGCCAGCGGTTTCAAAGACGGGCTGGGTGCGGACGCCAATCGACGCGTTTGTTCTTGCGAAGCTCGAAGCTGTCGGGCTCCAACCTGCGCCGCCGGCCGACCTACGAACACTCGTTCGACGTGTGACGTTCGACCTGACCGGCCTTCCGCCGACGCCGCAGGAAGTCGCGGACTTCGTCCACGCCTGTTCGCCGCCTCCCGATCGTTCCGCGTCCGAAGCATCCACGGCAGAAGCGACGGATCCGCTGCGCGCAAGAGGAAGCCTACGCGGCGCTAATCGAACGGCTCCTCGCGTCACCGGCCTACGGAGTTCGCTGGGGACGGCACTGGCTCGACGTGGCGCGCTACGCAGACTCGAACGGTCTCGACGAGAACCTGGCTTTCGGAAATGCGTGGCGATATCGCGACTACGTGGTCGAGGCGTTCCAACGCGATAAGCCGTTCGATCAGTTTCTCATGGAGCAACTCGCCGGCGACCTTGTCCCGTGGGCTAATCGCGAGACGAAGACGGCCACCGGTTTCCTTTCGCTGGGGGCCAAAGTTTTGGCCGAGCCCGATCGCGAAAAGCTCGTCATGGATACCGTCGACGAACAGATCGATGCCACAGGGAAGGCGTTTCTCGGCATGACGCTCGGCTGTGTTCGGTGCCACGATCACAAGTTCGATCCGATCAAGCAGAACGATTACTACGCGTTGGCCGGAATCTTCAAAAGCACCAAGACCTTCGACATCGAGAAATCCAAGACGATCAAAGCGTGGTACGAACACTCCTTCGCGACGCCCGAGGAGCTTGAGCAACTCAAGAAGATTGATGCCGAGATCGCTGAGAAGAAAAAAGTCGCTGCAACGTTCAAGAACGAGGCCATCGCGAGTATTCGCAAGACGGCCCGAGCGCACGCGGCCGATTATCTCGCAGCGGCTGCGGGGTTCGATCCCGACATGACACTCACGCAAGTCGAGCGGCTGGCCAAGCCTCTTGGGTTGCATCCGCGAATCCTGCACTATTGTCGTCTGCATCTCGCCTATCACCGTGACGACGCATTGTTCGCCAAGTGGCATGAACTGGCGGCGACGAACGACGTTGCAGGGATCGATCAGCACTACCGCACTTTGTTTGCATCCGCCGAAGTCGCATGGTCGGCCGCGCTTAAGGCCGACCCAAAGACCAAAGCCCTCGACGACGAACAACACGAGCAAGTCCGCGCGGCTCTCTACGATCCGGCAGGATTTCTCGCCGTTCCGCCGCAACCTGAGTTCGCTTTCGATGTCGCCACACTGGCAAAGTATTACGAACTCGCAGAAGCCGCTCGCGTGTTGGAAAGCCACGCGCCCGACGAGTCCGCGGCGCTGGGTGTGACCGACGACCAGGTGCTGTCGACGATGCCAATTCACGTTCGCGGCAACCATCGAAACTTGGGACGTCCCGTCGAGCGCGGGTTTCCCGAGGTCATGCAGACATCGAGCGTGCGACCGATTCTGCGAACCAATCAAAGCGGACGGCTCGAGTTGACGCAATGGATGACGGCGACGCAGCATCCGCTCACGGCACGGGTCTACGTGAACCGCGTTTGGCGATGGCACTTCGGAGTTGGAATCGTTGCATCGACCGAGAACTTCGGACGTCTTGGCGACCGGCCGACGCATCCCGAGTTGCTCGATTGGCTGGCTCGGAACTTCATGGAAAATGGCTGGTCAACCAAGCAACTGCACCGACTCATTCTCAACTCGAATGCCTATCGGATGGCTTCAGCTCATCCCAATGAATCGCAGGCCTCGGCCGTCGACCCCGAGAACAAGCTGCTGTGGAAGTCACGCGTTCAACGTCTCGATGCCGAACAAATCCGCGACGCGGTACTGGCCGTGTCCGGCCGGCTCGACACATCGATCGGCGGCAAGACGGTTCCGCTTCGTAATCGGCAGTTTGTTTTCGACCATACTTCGATCGATCGTACGAAATACGATAGTCTGCGACGTTCCATTTACCTGCCGGTGATACGCAACAATCTTTACTCGCTCTTCGAGCAGTTCGACTTTCCCGACCCGACGATGCCGACCGGCAGCCGCAATGCGACAGTCGTCGCTCCGCAAGCGCTGCTGATGATGAACGCCGAGCTGATGATGGACTCAGCCGACGAATTGGCGCGGCTGCTGTTGGAGCAAAAGAGTGACGACCCGGGTCGCATTGCCGCCGCGTACCAGCGCGCTTTGGCACGACCGCCAACCGCGGCCGAGTCGCGCCGTGCGCTGGCGTTTGTGGACGAGATGACGTCCGACGGGCGATCGTGGCAATCGGCTGAGCAAGTGTACGCGCAGCGTCGGCGAGCGTGGTCGCTGATGTGTCAGAGCCTATTCGCGAGCAATGAGTTCGTTTATCTGAGGTAGTCATGTCGATCGAATCCACATTGCCAACGCGCCGCGCGCTCTTGAAAACTTCCGCCGTCGGATTTGGGCATCTCGCGTTTAGCGCTTTGCTCGGCCGCGATGCCGTGGCCGAGCCGTCTGCCCATACGATCCGTGATCCACTCGCGCCAAAGTCGCCGCATTTTCCGGCTCGCGCCAAGCGAATCGTCTTCTTGTTCATGAAGGGCGGCCCATCGCACCTCGATACGTTCGACCCCAAGCCTTTGCTCGACCGCGATCACGGTAAGCCGCCGCCGTTCGAACTGCCGAAGGTCACATTCGCCAAGCAAGGCAACCTGCTGAAATCGCCTTGGAAGTTCAAGCAATACGGCCAAAGCGGTCTGCCTGTCAGTGATCTGTTTCCGAACGTTGCTCGCCACATCGACGACCTGTGCATCTTGCGCTCGGTCCACGGCACGAACCCAGCGCACGGCGGAGCTGCGCTGAAGTTGCACACCGGCAGCGATCAATTCGTGCGCCCTAGCATGGGTTCATGGGTGACCTATGGCCTCGGAACGGAGAACGAGAATCTTCCAGCGTTCGTCACCATTTGTCCGACGCTGGCCCATGGGGGCGTCAACAATTGGGGCTCGGCTTTTTTACCGGCTTACTGCCACGGCACCCCGATCGGCAATGCGAGCGTCGGGTCGGCACAAGCCGCCGTAAAGCACATCCGCAACGACCGCATCGACGCCGCCGCGCAGCGCAAGCAGCTCGATTTCATCGCGGCGATGAATCGCGATCACCTCGAAGTTGCGGGCCGTGACGAGGCGCTCGAAGGCCGCTTGAATTCTTTCGAGCTCGCTTTCCGCATGCAGTCGGTCATGCCCGAGGTGCAGGATCTTTCGACCGAGAGCGAGGCGACGCAGAACCTGTACGGCATCGACAATCCCATCACCGAAGACTTCGGCCGTCAGTGTCTTTTGGCGCGTCGGTTTCTTGAACGGGGCGTGCGCTTCGTGCAGGTGACGCACAGCGACAGCGAAGTGCAGTGGGATCAACACGGCGACCTGTACCGCGGACACACCAAGAACGCGGCCGAGGTCGATAAACCGATCGCCGGATTCCTCGCCGATCTCAAGTCACGCGGACTGCTGAAAGACACGCTCGTGCTCTGGGGTGGCGAATTCGGACGCACGCCGACGGCGCAAGGCAGTGACGGCCGGGATCATAATCCGTACGGGTTCACCATGTGGATGGCTGGCGGTGGTGTGAAAGGCGGCTTCGCCTACGGGGCCACCGATGACTACGGCTACTACGCCGTCGAAAACAAGCTGCACGTGCACGATCTGCACGCGACGATTCTGCATCTGTTGGGAATCAACCACGAGCAACTGACCTTCCGCAACGCCGGCCGCGACTTTCGGCTCACCGATGTCGCCGGCCATGTCGCGAAAGATATCCTGGCATGACCCTGCGCCGCAGCCATGACAGAGCTTGATCGCGGCCTTGCAAGTTCATGCTGGATTCCATGCGTTGAGGTCAGCGATGTACTTGTCGCTACACTTGAACTCTGGGAACAGCCGAGCCAGTACCTTCGGCAACGGAGACATCAAGCTCAGTGGCTCGCCGGTCAGTGGATGCGTCAACGTCAGCGCGCCCGCATGAAGCGCAATTCGCTGGCAGGGATTGGACGTCGCGCCGTAATGGCGATCTCCGACGACAGGATGCCCCAGCTTCGCGAGTTGGACACGTATCTGATGTTTCCGACCCGTCGCCAGACGAATCTCCAACAGCGATAGACCTTCGCGAGCTTGCACATGGCGGTAATGCGTCGTTGCCAGTCGAGCGCCCTCGGTCGGATAATTACTGCTGAAGACCTTCAAGGACTTCGTCTCGGTGAGATAGCTGGTGATCGCGCCTTGGCTTTCTTTGGGCTGTCCTTCCACGATCGCCCAATAGGTCTTTTTCACGGACGACCAATCATTCTGTAGTTGGTCCTTGATGGCCGTGCTTTTGGCGAACAGCACCAGCCCCGACGTTCCCTGGTCGAGCCGGTGCACGACCACGGGGCGGACCGCTGATGTCGAATCGCGGCCAAGCAAATACTCGTTGAGGTAGCAAAACAGCGTATCGGTCTTGTCGTGTTCGGTAGCCACCGTGAGCAGGCCGGCGGGCTTATCGAGCACGATCAGCGCATCGTCCTCATAGATTCGTTGAATGCGAGCGGTATCGAGAAAACTGGTCGCGGCGGCGGACTGAAGATCGCTGACGACAACCTCATCACCCGGCGCAAGCCAGTGGTCGAATTGGCGGATCGTCGTCCCGTTGACGGCAATGGCCCCGTGCTTCAGCAGATTCTTGACAGCTTTTCGCGGAAGGCCAAGCGTGGCGAGAAGGTGCGATAACAGAGGCGCACCGTCTGTGATCGTCATCCGCCGAAGGGTGGCCATGGAACGTCGCTCTGATGTTGGCCGCGATGGCTGCTCACGCCATTGCGACGCCCTGGGCCGCCAAATTCCTACTCGAGCACGGCGTCGCGAAGCTAGTGCGTCAGTCTAATCGAGTGGGTCAGTCTAATAAGGATACGACCCGACAGGAGCGCCAAAGTACTGCCTACCGAATCCCGCATTCAACCTGCGTTGTCGAAACGGCGCGGAACCGGGGGGCGAAGGCGCGTACGGTGGCGGTAGCGCGTATTCCGGTGGCCGAGCGGCCGACACGGTTCGGCGGTTGAGTCTGACTGCCGGAAGCTCCACCCAGCGCCCCTCCGTCCAGTACATCCAGCGGCCTGTGGGCTGATAGTACCACCAGCGACCGTCGAATTGCACGTAGCGCCAGGGCTCGGCATGCGAAGGAATTTCGGGAGGCAGTTCCACCGAGGGCCCGAACGATGCACCACGCACAGGCATAAGCGGCGGCGCAACCGGCTCATCGATCACGACATCACGCGGCGCCGGGGCCGGGTCTGATGCGTTGAAGCGCGACGGGGGCAACATTTGTGCAGTTGCCGATGCTGCCCCGAGCGACAGAGCGCCCAAGATTGCAGGGCCCAAGATTGCAGGCAAGCCCCACCAAGGTCGAACCCAACGAACCACGCCCATAAGTTCTCGATCCCGCAGGCGCCTTTGCACGGCAGCAATGTTTTTATCGGTTATCGGCGCCTGACCACTGATTAAACCTTCGTCAGCCTCATTGAATCCTCCGATGAGCGGCGGGGTTTTTTCGTTAAACTACGTCGTAGACTTGAATCCATCTGCTACGCTCTGCGAACTGGTCTTGCGGGTGACACGATGTTTCGTGGGTTCTCTGAGGCATTGGCCGTGCTCGGCTTGCTTGTCGCGATCGGCATCGCGATACCGACTGCCGCGAGCGCGGAACCCGAGGTTTCGCAGCCGCTTCCCGATCTGGCGTCGAGCTTGGAGAGCCTGGCCGATTTTCAGCGTGCGCTTCAGCTTCATCCGTTCGCTCAACCACAGACGACGCCGTCTGAGTGTCGAGCGATCGAATCATCGCTCTACTTTTTCGTCCTCGAACACAAGTCGTCTTTCTGTTCGAGGACGAGCTCTCAGCAGCTTGAGTTCTTGCGAAATCTGACCGACATCATTCGGCGCAGCGCCAAGAAATTGGCAAGCAGGTGATCCTCGGCTCTGGAGTTTCAGTCGTCGCGCTGTTGGAGCCCGACCGTGGACTCCAGCGAAGGCAGATCGATACCTTGACGCAGCACTACGGCGCCCATGCCGAGGTATTCCAGGCGGAACATGGCAAAGAGAATGTCGTTCAAGCGGCTGACGACTTCCTGAAGGCTGTACAGAGCGTCGCAGAACGTGGCGAGCCCGCGACCGTTGTGGTGCTCGGACATGGTTTGCCAGATACCGTGCAAAGCTACGCACTTCGATACGACGCTCTCGCCGAGGCGATTCTCTTGGGTGCAGCCGCTCGTGGGCAGAAGAGCATCGATCTCAGTCAAATGGTGTTCATCTTTGACTGCTGCTATAGCGCCAACTACGTCATCAATCTGGGAAACGCCTTAGAAAAACAATCGCAGCAACGAGCGATTGTTTTGGACTCACTGCCCGTGATGATCTCCGGCGCCAATCGCGATCGTAAAGGCTTTGTGAAAGTAAACGAACTGTTTGTGCCGCGTTTTTGGGAAGCGGTGAATCGACTTTATTACGTGAACCAACCGTTGCCAACTCAGGTGACGTTGGAGAATCTGTTCGACGGCGTCGACCGTTACATGTACGGATACGGACGCACGCCGACCGTTGAGGGACGGCATGTGGTTGGTTACCGGACCGTCGACCCCGATCAGGTCCAGGATCCGGTGTTCTTCGTTCCGCTGAAGAAAGACGACATCGACGACCTGCGCAAGCGATTAGAAATCCCGGCCGACGTACCCATTCCGTCGTTCTTGGACATCGGCGCCAACGCCACGTCTCTGCCGACAGTGTTTGCGTAAAGGCCGAGAGCTTCGGCACCGGCGTTTGCCGCGTGCAATCAAAAGGGTGAATGGCTAGGGTGATTCGTCACGGTCGGCAGGGGCACCGGACGCGTTGGGTCGACCGGCACCGTGCAATTCTGCGTACGCTCGAACGCAAGAATTCTCGAAGGATACCCAAGCGCGTGATACAGCCGAAACTGAGCCCGGTTGTAATCGTTGATCGCCGAGAAGTAGTTGTCATACGCGGCGGCCAATTGCTGCAAGGCCGCGACTGCTTCCTGCGGGCGATTCACCAGGACAAGCATGTCGCCGAAGCGCGTCGTTTCGGAGAGCCCTTTCACGTTGCCGCGAAACGAGAGCTCGGCTTCGTGCATTCCACGCTCAGCCAAGGGAATACGTTCAGCGGCTGAAAGCAGTTCGACGTGCGCCGTCGCGATCTCCGACGCCACGGTGTCCTGCACGCGAAACATCTCGATAATCTGTTGCTCGCGCTCGGCACGTCGTACACGAACCGCTGCGTGGTTGCCGAGGCCTAAGTTTTCGAGCGTCCACAGCAGTTGCACGTTGATGTCGCTGCGCCCGCCCGTGCCTTGCGACTGACCGTTGACGGTCGAGCCGAACAGACCGCCGGTCAGAAAACCCCCCTGAACCGTCGGGACCGGCGCTCCGTAAAGTACGACGCTTGGCATCAACGGACGCAGTCGCTCTTCGCGCATGCGCGTGATCGCGAAATCGACCAACGCTCGTTGAGCAGCCAACTCTGGGCGGTTCGTTAGACCGATAGGAATCAGATCGTCGACCGATTCGGTGACGCCGATGAACGTGATCTGAAGCTGCGGCGGTTCGAGCGGCTCGACATACGCCGAAGGGTCCAGTCGGAGAACGCGCGTCAGCGTCGCGCTCGCCGTGCCCCACGCGGCACGCGCTCTCGCGCGCGATTGCTCGAGCGAATACATGAGCGTCCGCACGCGATCGGCTTCGATCGGCGCCACGAGTCCCGAAGACAACTTCTCAACGGTATCGGCGAGGACTCGCGCCTTCTCGACCGTGTCTTCAGCGCCCGCCAACCGGCCGCGTGCATCCTGAACATCGAAAAACGCAAGCGACACGTCGAGCAGCGCTTCGTTACGCGCGGCCTGCACGTCGAAGTTCCGCGAGCGCACCAATCGCCGAGCCGCGAGCGGCGCGAAGATGGCATCGGCCGACGAAACAATGGCTTGCGGGCCAGCGCCGATGAGGTACTGATCTTTCGCGTTGTTGACGACCTGCCCCGAGTTCCCTTGCGTAAGGCCGTCGTGTCGATAGTAACTCGCGCCAACGTTCAGGTTCGGAAGCCATGCGACTCTCGCCCGCCCCCATTCAGCCATCGCCGTTTGTTCGCTGGCTTGCGCCGCGGCGACGATCAGCGGCCGCGCGTCGGATAGTCGCAATGCTGTCGCCAGGTTGATCGGCAGTGGGCGTGCGCCCGCGCGAATCGAGGCAGCGGGCAACTCTGCAGCGGCCTGACCAAGCGTGAGCACCGTTTGATGTAGCCCGAATCCGTAGCAGCACAGATTCACTACCGCCGGCGGCTCGGCCTCGATCGAATCAGCGATGGCGACTGCCGGAGGCGACAAGTTGGTCCACTCTTCGGCTTCGGCGCGACGAACTGCCGCCAGCGCAAGCGTCGTAACGACGATGCATGCCAGCAGTCCGTGATGTGTTCGACGACAAAGCAATGACGTGATGCACTCTAACGGGCGTTTCTATGGTCGGCCGCTATTGCCGCGCGATCAGTCATCGGCATTTTCGTCGCAATCGTTGAAGAACGCCTAATCCGCAAGGTCGCCGCCTGCGGCAGCGTTTATCCATTACCTCGAAAGCGCCCATTCTCGTGCGAGCATCTAACGACGGCTGATATTTGAGGCGACATCAACTGATAGCAGTCACGCGGCGCAAGCGCTCGATGAATCCAGTCAATTTCGCACTGCGACATCCCATCACGATGATGATGCTCGTTGTTGGCATCATCGCCGGTGGCGCGTTGGCCATGTTCCGCATGCGCGTCGATATCTTCCCGGCATTCAACCTGCCGCAGATCTACGTCATCCAGAACTTCAACGGCATGAGCCCTGCCCAAATGGAAGGGCTCATCGTCAACCAGTTCGAGCTTGAGTTTCAGTACGTCGCGGGCGTGAAGAGCGTCGAGTCGAAGAGCGTTCAACAGATCGCGCTCATCAAGCTGTCGTTCTTTCCCGACACGAACATGGCCGAGGCGATGGCGGCGGTCGTCGGAATGTCGAACCGCGCAAGCGACGATGCCGCCCGGCGTGTTGCCGCCGCTCATCATGCGCATGGACGCCGGCAGCGTGCCCGTCGGCTACTTGGTGCTCACCAGCGAGACCGAGTCGCTAGGGATGATTGCCGACTTGGCTCAGCAGCGTTTACGCCCGCTGTTGCAAGCGAAGGTTCCAGGCACCGTTGGTACCGCTCCGTTCGGTTCCAATGTGCGCTCGATTGTCATCCGCATCGATCCCGAACGGCTGCGCGCCTACAACCTGACGCCCGATGAGGTCGTCAACGCGCTTGCCGCTGGCAATGTCATCACACCGGCAGGCAATCTGTACATCAAAGATCAGATGCCGCTGGCGCCGGTCGACGCCATGATTCGCGACGTTCAGGACTTCGGATCGATTCCGCTGCGACTGGGGCAGAATCTTTACATTCACGACGTGGCGACGATTGAAGACGCGACCGATCTCAACTTCGGCTACGCGATGGTCAACGGCAAACGATCGGTCTACATCCCGGTCGTCAAGCAGAACACCGCGTCAACGCTGACGGTCGTGGCCGACATTCACGCCGCGATGAAGCAGTTCCAGGACGTGCTGCCTGAGTCGGTCAACGTCAGTTACGAGTTCGACGAGTCGCCGACCGTGCGCGAGTCGATTCGCAGCGTGGCGACCGAAGGCTTGATCGGCGCGACGCTGACGGGCTTGATGATCTTGCTGTTTCTGCACGATTGGCGGAGCGTGATTGTCGTCGTCTTCAACATTCCGATGGCGCTGCTGGCCTCGCTGACGGCGCTTTGGATTACCGGCGAAACGATCAACATTATGACGCTTGGCGGGCTGGCGCTGGCGATTGGCATGCTCGTCGACGAAGCGACGGTGTCGATCGAGAACATCCACGTGCAAATGCTGCACACCAAGTCGCTGGCCCGGGCCGTCGAACGCGGCAGCAACGAGACGGCCGTTCCACGCTTGCTCGCAATGCTGTGTATCCTCTCGGTGTTTATTCCTGCATTCATCATGGCCGAGCCGGTGCGTTCGTTGTTCGTGCCGCTGTCGCTGGCGGTCGGCTTCGCCATGATCGCGTCATACATCCTTTCGAGCACCGTAGTGCCGGTGCTTTCGGTCTGGCTACTCAAGCATCATCGACCCCATGGCGAGGCTGCCGAAGAAGACGCCGAAGGCGGCAGCCTGTTCGGCCGCGTGAAGCACGTTTTCGGACGCGCGGTTCATGCGTCGGTTGCGCATCGATGGATCGTCGTGCCCGTTTATCTCGGTGTGTGCTTGATGGTGTTTGCGCTCGGTGCTCGATTCCTCGGGACGGAACTGTTCCCGCAGGTCGATTCAGGCGAGTTCGTGTTGCGATTTCGCGCGCCTCCGGGCAGCAACTACGAGTTGACTCGCGAGATGTGGGTGCGAGCGCTCGAAGTGGTCGACAACGAGGCCAAGGCCGAAAACGTTCACATCTCGATGGGCTTTGCAGGCCAGCAAGCTCCCAACTTCGGCATGAACAACATGATTCTGTTCATGCGCGCGCCCGACGACGGGCAGATGCGGGTGCAACTGAACGAAGACGCTGGCATTCGTCTCGACGAGTTTCGCGAACGGCTTCGCAAGCTGCTGCCCGAACAAATCAAGCCGTGGTATGAGCGCGTGCTGGTGCGCGAAGGTCACACCGCCGACGAGGCGGCCCGTCGCGCTGCACAAATCAAGTTCGGCTTCGAGCCAGGCGATATCGTGAGCGAGGTGATGAGCTTCGGTTCGCCCACGCCGATCGAGATTGTTGTCGCGAGCCCCGACCTGAAGCAAGCAAGCGCCCATGCGCGACGTATCGAGAGCGAACTGTCGAAGCTCTCCCACCTTCGCGACGTGCAAATTCAGCAGACGCTCGATTACCCCACAACTCCGATCACCGTTGATCGCCAGAAGGCGGGCCTTAGCGGGGTGACGACGAAGCAAGTCGGCGATTCGATGCTCGTCGCGACGAGTTCGAGCCGCATGGTCGAGCGCAACTATTGGCAGGACCCCGAGACGGGCGTCAGTTATCAGGTGCAAATCGAAGTTCCGACGCAGCGTATGGACAAGCCGACTCAGGCCGAGACCATCCCGCTGTTCGGTGTGTCGCCGCAGCTCAATCTGCTGTTGCGAGACGTTGCCCGCGTGGGCAATGGCTTCACGCCAGGCGAGTTCGACCGCACGGCGATGCAGCGGTACGTGAGCGTGACCGCCAATGTCGAGCAGGAAGACCTCGGCACCGTCGCCGACGAAATCGAGCAAGTGCTCAAGCGTGTCGGAGCGCCGCCGCGAGGCGTGACGGTTGACCTGCGCGGACAGATCAAACCGATGCGAGAGATGTTCGAATCGCTGGGTATCGGCTTGGCCGTCGCGGTCGGCGTGATCGTCGTGTTGTTGACCGGCTACTTTCAGAACTGGCGATTGGCCCTCGTATCGATCGGCGCGGTACCCGGCGTGTTGAGCGGCGTCATCCTGATGCTTTTGCTGACGGGCACCACGCTCAACATCGAATCGTTCATGGGAACGATCATGTGCGTCGGCGTGTCGGTTTCCAACTCGGTGATGTTGGTGACATTCGTGAGTCGTGAGTGGCAGAGCGGTAAGTCGTCCGTCGAAGCGGCGGCGGAAGGCGCGGCCGAGCGCTTGCGGCCGATCATGATGACCGCGTGCGCGATGATCGTTGGCATGATTCCCATGTCGCTGGCGCTGGAATCGGGCAGCCAGATGGAAGCCCCGCTCGGACGCGCAGTCGTCGGCGGCTTGCTCGTGTCGACCATTGGCACGCTGCTCATGCTGCCTCCGATCTTCGCGCTCGTCATGGGAGCACGCACCTACGCTCACCCCAGCCTGCACCCCGACGACAAAGAAAGCAGCCGATACGACGCTGAAATCAGCGTCGAAGCTCAACGCGAGTCGCCGTCAGCCGCGACCAACCTCGACGCTCAACAGGACTCACCTCAACATGAGTAATCAAGCCACAAGGAAGTCGTACGCGATTGCGATCGCCGTGGCGCTGATGGTCATTGGTTGCTCGCATCGCGAAACTTCGGCGCCCGCCGCGCAGCCGCACCCATTGGTCACGGTCGTCCATCCCGAACGACGCACGATCGACACGAGCGTCGGGCAGCCTGCGTTCATTGCCGCCTACGAGCAGACGTCGATCTACCCGAAGATTCCGGGTTACGTGTTGAAATGGTCCGTCGACATCGGCGATCGCGTGAAGAAAGACCAGGTGCTCGCGGAGCTTTTCGTTCCCGAGCTTGATGCTGAGTACGAAGAGAAGCAAGCGCAGGTGTTGCGACACGACGTACTGGTGCGAGTCGCCGAACAAATGGTGAAAGTGGCGACCGATCGCTTGCACGTTGCTGCCGCGCAGATCGAGCAGTCGCAGGCCGACGAAGGGAAATACCGCAGTGAAGTCGACCGATGGCAGTCGGAAGTGGCTCGCTTAACGAAGCTGGTCTCCGAGCGCGTCGTCGATCGGCAGGTGCTCGATGAGTCAACCAAGCAGCTGAAGTCGACCATCGCATCGCTCGAATCTGCGCAGGCGGCGACGAAGGCGGCAATAGCGACGCGAAACTCGCGACAATCGGACATCGACAAAGCACGCGTCGATGTCGAAGCCGCCGAAGCCGATGCCAAGGTCGCCCGCGCGGAAGCGCAGCGTTACGCGGCACTACGAAGTTACACCAAGATCACAGCGCCCTACGATGGGGTCGTCGTCGTGCGCAACGTCAACACTGGCGATTTCGTGCAACCCGCCTCGGGCGACAAGTCGATCGGACGCGCATTGCCGGATACGGCTGGCACTGCCACGGCCCCCATCTACGTCGTGGCGCGGACCGATATTGTGCGCATCTTCGTCGATGTGCCAGAAATGAGCGCCAATAACGTCATCGCTGGAAGCGCGGCACGCGTTCGCATTCAGGCGCTTGGCGACATCGACATCGACGCCCGGGTCACCCGCACGTCATGGTCGCTGAACGTGCAAACTCGCACCCTGCGAGCGGAAATCGATCTGCCTAACAAAGACGCCAGGCTTCTTCCCGGCATGTACGCCAACGCGACCGTGTTTATTCGTCGAGCAGATACGATGACGGTTCCGTCGAAGTGCGTTGTCGAACTAGGCAATCACCCGTGTTGCTACCTGCTCCAAGACGGCAAAGCCGTACAGACACCGGTGCAAACGGGGACGAGCGACGGCGAGTTTATCGAGGTCAGTCATAAGCAAGTGGCCGGCCAGTGGAAGCCGATCGAGGCCACCGACCAGATCATCGTCGGCGATTTGTCGGAACTCTCGAACGGCTCCGCGGTCAGAGTTGGCCCGAGCACTGCGAATGATTCGAGGCATCCGCCCGAATGAATCCGACAGAACTACGTGGTGCTCGCGCGTTTTTCGAATTGCTGCTGGATTTCGATGCTCTCGAACAGCGCGCGGAAGTTGCCTGCCCCGAATCCCTTGTCTCCCTTTCGCTGGATCAGCTCGAGAAACACCGGGCCGGCTTGCGGATCCTTGAAGATGGCGGCCGCCTCGCGCATGAAAATCTGGAGCAAGTAGTGCGTCGGTGAGTTCCCGTCAACGAGAATCTCGAGGCGGCGCAGCACATCGATATCTTCCTCGATTCGATTGATCCCGAGGTCCGTGAGGCGCTGCGGCAACAGCTCGTAGTACGCACGTGGCGTGGGCATGAATGTCACGCCGAGATCACGCATGCCTTGCACGGCGCCAATCAGATCGTTAACCGTAAGCGCGAGGTGCTGAATGCCGGGACCGCGGTGCTCTTCGCAGAATTGGTAGATTTGCGAAGCCTTGTACGACGGCGCGGCAGGTTCGTTGTTCGCAAATTTCACACCAGACTCGGGATCCCACATGACTACGGACTTGAGACCGGAGCCCTCGAAGTTGCCTTTCTTCACGTCTTGCGTGTGGAACTCGATTCCCCAATAGCGATCGAGCCCCATCACATGTTCCAGCCACATGACGACGGGCTTGAGCGTCAGAAAATTGCTGGTGATGTGATCGATCGACTGAATGCCGAAGCGGTTCGCGCCCCCCTTGGGCTGTTCGTGCCGTAGCAGGTCGGGCATGACAGGCGTTGGGCCGTCATGCTGGACGAAGCGAAATAGCGTGTCGCCGAAGGGGGTCGCGATGTCGAACCAAACGACCTTGCCTCCCTCGACATTGCGGCGCTCGAGCCCCGTCATTGGCGTAGCGCCGCGATCGTTCAACCGCGTGAAAGCTCGTTCGGCATCGGTGACGTAGAACACGAGTCGGCCCACGCCCTCGGGGTGCTTCTGCAGCCAACGAAAGCTCTCGCCCTTCGATCCTAGCGGCTCCATGAACACAAGTCGCGCGCCGCCGGCCTCGACGACGCTCGCTCGGGCGCGGTGCTCCATCTCGAAGTCGGGGGTACTGACGGCGATCTCCGCAAAATCGAGGTGCTTCACGTACCAATCGCGAATCCGTTGGAGGTCGCGCACGAACACGTGTACGGATGCAATACGTTGAATGCCAAGAGAGTCTTTTGGGGACGACATCGCTAATCACTCCACAGTGCGCTCTAAGTTGATTGACCCAAGAGGTTGCCAGAAACGCCTGAAATACTGCCGGCGGGCGCTTGCCCGTCGTCGTGCTCGCGCGACGGGCGTTGGTTGTCCGAGCGATGCAGGCCTTCGAGAAAAACCTCAGCCAGGCTTGCGACGCCGGGTTCTTCCACGAGACCCAAGTGGTCCGCGTCCAACACATGGACTCTCACGGATGAAACGTGGTTGCTCCATCCGCAATCCGGAGTTTGCAGCGGATCGTCCGCGAGGCGGCGTCCCGCGACGATCAGCTCGATATTGCCGGTCAAAGGCTGAATCTGCGAGACGTAACGCTCGGCGGCGCGCGCGTAAGCCTCTTGGCGAATGTGGTCAAGCGGGGCAAGTTTTTCCGGCGAATCGTAACGCGTGAGCTCCGATCTTGGCCCCACGCCGAGCCTCGCTGCGACGCGCCTTAGCGTACGCTTTACGGTGACGCGCACGGCGTCTCGTAAAGGTAACGCAAACAAGCGCGCGAGCTGCCCGACGCGATAACGGACGCCGCTGTCCGGCAGAATGGCGTCGATCAGCCCGACGAACGCCACTTCTTCGCAGCTAGCGCGCAGTTGCTGCGCGACTTCGTACGCCACAATCCCGCCGAACGACAAACCGGCCAGACGATAAGGACCATGTGGCTGATGTTGCCGGATGATCTCGACGTAATCGCTGGCCAACTCGGGAACTGTCGGCGCCTTGTTCAGGGATTCCAACATCACCAACTCGCGGCCTACGTATACACCGTACACCGAATAATGACCTTCGAGCCGCTTGGCGAGCGGGCGGTACAATTGCACGCCGAGCAGCGCGAAAGCGCGGGCTTGTCGCGCGCCTGGCTGAGCGGAATCGGCCGGGGCACGCGCGACATAGAGCCCCGTGCCTGATCGGCCAGCGCGCGAACGGTCGTGTGCTCGAACAACAGGCCCGGCGGCAAGCTCAAGCCGAGTGAGTTCTCCAACTCTTGCACCACCATCACGGCCAACAGCGAGTGGCCGCCGCGATCGAAAAAATCGTCGTCGATACCCACTTCGGCCACACCGAGCGTCTTGGCAAAGGCCGCGGCAATCTGACGCTCAATCGTCGTGCGCGGCGCGGTGTGCGAGGACTCGCTCGTCGAGTTTTCCCACGGCAGGTCTTGCAACGCGTCGCGATCGAGCTTGCCGTTGCGCGTGACGGGCAAAGCATCGATTGCCACCACGGCCTGCGGAAGCATGTAGTCGGGAAGGTGCGCGGAGAGCGCGCGCCGAAAGCCCGCGACGGTGGTTTCTCGCGGCTTCACCACGAATGCGATTAGGCGCACGTCTTGCTCGTCCAGCTTCTTCACGACCATGGCACACTGCTCGGCCAGCGCGATCTCGCTCACCATGTTCTCGATACCGGGCAGCTCGACTCGGATTCCGCGAAGCTGCACCTGGTAATCGCGGCGGCCGAGAATCTCGACGTTGCCGTCGGGATGCAGGCGGCCCATGTCGCCGGTGTGATAGAATCGCCGCCCCTCGTGATCGACGAACTTATCGAGGGTTAGTTCTGGACGCTGCAAGTAGCCGCGCACTACGCCCTTTCCGGCGAAACAGATCTCGCCGACCGCCCCCAGCGGCGTCACGTTTCCAGACGGGTCGATCACGCGCACGGCGACATCCGCAAACGGCTTGCCGACGAAGGTCCGTGTCATGTTCTGTGCGCGGCTGATCGGGTACGTGCAGCCCATGCAACTGATCTCGGTGCAGCCGTAGATTACGAACAGCTCTGCGTTCTCGAACACGTGCTTCATCTGTTCGACCAACGTCGGCGGCACGAGATCGCCTCCTGAAGAGGCGTGACGTATGCGCGGAAATGTCTGTTGCCCCGACCCGTTGGCCCGCAAATGGCGAAACAGATTGCCGAGCAGGCTGGGGCCGGCGTGGACGACCGTGACCTCGCTGAGCGTACGCGCCAGCCGGTTGGGAGCGAGCACGTCGTCGCGAGCAAGCAACGTTACGCTGGCGCCGCAGCACAGCGGCAACACGAGTTCGAATAAACTGATGCTAAACGTATAGCGAGCGAGCGAGCAGAACTTATCATCGCTGCGAAAGCCGTACTGCTGCCGGGCGACGTGAATATAGTGCGCCAAGTTTTCGTGCCGCGCATCGACGCCTTTGGGCCGTCCCGTGGTCCCCGAGGTGTAGAGCACGTATGCCGGATCATCGAGCGTGACTTTCACCGCAGGCGCACTCGCCGGCTGCGCCATCGCCAGTGGGGCATCCGTGTCGAAGCAAAACTGCGCATGGCGATCGGGATTGGTCAGAGTGCGCAGCTTGGATTGGGTCAATACGATGCCGGGCTGCACCTCATCGAGGATCGTGGCAATGAGCGCCTCGGGATGTGCCGGATCGAGCGGCACGTATACCGCGCCGGCTTTCCAGATCGCGAGCATCGCCACGACGATGTCGAGCGCCGGCTGCACGCACACCGCGACTGCGCGTCCCGGCGTCACACCGCTCGCAATTAGGTGGTGGGCAAGCCGATTGCTCTCGGCATCAAGCTCGCCGTAAGTCAGAGTCTGCCCCTCAAAGCTCGCTGCGGGCGATTCGGGCTGTTCGCGTGCCAGGCGCTCGAACGCGCAGTGCACCGGCTCTGCGGGGTACTCGGCATGTCCGCTATCCCAATCGACCGTGATCGTTTGCAGATCGACGGCCGAGAGAATCGGCAGGCGCGCGATCGTCGTCGTCGGTTGTTCGACAGCCACCTCAAACACTCGGACCACGGCATCGGCGAACCGCTCGATAGTGCCCGGCTGGAAGAGACGCTCGTTGTACGCAAGCTCGAACGCGGGGGGTTCGGAGCGCACGACAAAATGTATATCGTGCGAGTCCTCTTGTTGAAGCACATCAGCCCGCGCGTCGTCCGAGTCGACAAAGCTTATGGCGACATTGCTCCGGGCGTCGTTGCCATGCTCGCTCGCGGCATTTCCGAGCGCGACGTCTCGAAGCGCGGCGATGGCCGATGCAGCCCGTGCGGCAA
Source organism: uncultured Planctomycetota bacterium (assembly GCA_963708675.1). Classification (GTDB taxonomy): domain Bacteria; phylum Planctomycetota; class Planctomycetia; order Pirellulales; family PNKZ01; genus DATAXP01. The sequence goes on along the minus strand of CAVPTO010000003.1, from coordinate 5,127,957 downwards.
CATCAGCTACGGACTCATGGGCTGCAACTGAGCAACTCAACAGCGCGCTCCTGCGCTGGCAGGAGTTGTGATCGCATGCATAAAGATCGAGGCCGATCGTCTCTTGCTGTGTGTAGCGAAACAGGACCGCGCACAGCGTGCTGACCAGTGCCGCCGCGCCTTCGCCAGCCGATTGCTTCAGCGGTCGGGCGTTCGTGCGTGCGCGCGAGTAGCCACTCGCCGTCGAACGGTGCGCATCTGTCGGCAACTGCACAAAGCGGCGATCTAAATCCACCGCAGCGAGCGACCCCCGAGGGATCGCCGTAAGACTTTCAACTTCGGTCATGGGCCTTCCAACCAATGCGCGGCAGACCGCGACCAACAAAGTCTACGCGCGCATGATCTGCCTTTGCCCTGCTGTGCACCACGATCGTTGCGCTGTTCGTCGCGCTTCCTAAAACTTGGTGGACGCGGGCGAGAACAACAGAATCGAGGACGGTAGGATTCGTCCTAAGGAGGGAACCAAGGCGAAGTCCTGCTCAGACGCCCCGCGACTTCATTTTGTGAGACGCTCGTAGGCGTCTTACGCAAAACGCCCCCACTCCGTGGTTGAGATAAAATAGGCGGTGCCCAGCGGGTAGATCAATGGTTTTCTGGGGACTGCCTGGGATAGCTTAGTTATCCCTCCGGTGGGATACCTCAGACGCCATAGCCATCGCGACCGCAGTGCGGTCATCCGCGGCGGGCCGGTTTCCCAGTCCAGAATCGCTATCGCATGGCTCGCATCAAGCTACAACTCGACGTGCTCGATCCTTCGCACGCCGAAACGGCTGAAGTTGACGACGGAAGTTTTGAACTTTCGCAAACACTTCGGCAGCAGTAGCTTGTGGCCGATTACGCCATGAAGCGGCGAATTCGTCAAGTCATGTCTTTTTGAACTGTTGCCTCAGTGACACAACGCTCGTCGCATCAATACGAAAGCCCTTCGACGTTCTCGCCGAAGGGCTCGTTTTGAACAACAGTCGGGGCGATAAGACGCTGGAATGCTCCCCAAATCTTGATCCGGGTGGTATGAGAGTCCATTGGCCCATTTTGGGCAGGAGGACTTTCGATGAAAGGCAAGAAGCATTCGGCGGAGCAGATCATCAAGAAGCTTCGCGAGGCGGAGACGATGCTGGCGGCGGGCAAGACGATTGGCCAGGTGGTGCAGTCGTTGGAGATCAGCGAGCAGACACTGCATCGCTGGCGGAATCAATATGGCGGAATGAAGTCGGAAGAGGCGAAGCGACTGAAAGAGTTGGAGGGTGAGAACAAGCGTTTGAAGAAGCTGCTGGCCGAGGCGGAACTGGACAAGGCGATCTTGAAAGAGGCGCTCGAGGGAAACTACTGAGCCCGGCGCGACGACGCGCTGCGGTCGACTACGTTCGGCAGCGGCAGTGCGTGAGTGAGCGTCGGGCATGTCGGGCGTTGGGTCAGCCGCGGAGCACGCAGCGTTACCGTGCGCGCGAGGACTCGGTCGAAGAGCAGCGGCTGGTGAAGGATCTGCACGCGTTGGCGGCGCGGTATCCGCGTTACGGCTATCGAATGATGACGGCCAAGCTGCGGCAGGGCGGCTGGCGCGTGAACTTCAAGCGGGTGTACCGTCTGTGGCAGCGTGAGGGCTTGAAAGTGCCGAAAAGAACCGTGAAACGCCGTCGTTTGGGGCACAGTGCCAACAGCTGCGTGCGGCGTCGTGCAGAGCGGAAGGATCACGTTTGGACTTGGGACTTCATTCACGATCGCACGGCGTGGGGTCGACCGCTGAAGTGGTTCGCGATCACCGATGAATACACGCGTGAATGCCTGGCGTTGGAGGTCGATCGGAGCCTGCCGGCCGAGCGGGTGCTCGACGTTCTGACGCACCTGTTCCTGACACGTGGCGTTCCCGAGCATGTTCGCAGCGACAACGGCCCGGAGTTCATCGCGACGGCGATCCGTGGACATGCCCGTGCGCGGGCCTGGAGCTGTTGTACATCGAGCCTGGTGCGCCGTGGCAGAACGGCTATGCCGAATCGTTCTTCAGTCGGCTGCGAGACGAGTTGTTGAACGTGGAAGAGTTCATGAACCTGGCCGAGGCTCGTTGGTTCGCCCAGCGACGGCTGCACGAGCACAACCAGGAGCGACCGCACAGCAGTCTTGGCTACCAGACCCCGGCGGAGTTCGCACGGCAGTGTGCTGCTTCCGTTCGGGCTTCGGCTGCGCCTCAGCCCTCACTCCAGCAGCACACTGCCGTTTCGTTTACCCAACCCATACTCTCATAATCCCTGGTACAGAAATCCGGGGCATTCCAACGCCAGTTGAACTTTTTTGTGTGGCCTTAGCGGATTTGTCGTCATCGATGGCTCGAGCGTTGTCGATCTCGTGAGGAACGCCCGTTCGTGTCGATCTGGCGAGTGGTCCTTATCGACGATGTCTTGCGAAATCGAGTTCGAGTCCGCAAAGCACGCTATGGATCGTGATCATTTCATGGCAAGTCTCTCACTGCTTGAACATCGGATGACGCTGATCGCCGGCAGAGAGCATGTATGCAAGTAGGTCCATGATCTCTTCTCGGTTCATGCCGTTGATCAGACCGCGAGGCATGAGCGAAAGCGGGGAGCTTTGACGGCTTTCAATATCGGCGACACGGATCTCTTTGATCTCTTTGATCTCGTTGGGAGCGGCCGGGTTGGCGGCGACTTGGAGCGTGCCGTCTTCTTCTCCCATGATTCGACCGGTAATGATCGTGCCATCTCGGAGCTCGAAGATCGTGCTCTCGTATTGGTCGGAAACGACCTTGCTGGGGTCGATGATGTTCTCCAGCAAATCGCGGAGCGTGTAGCGGCTGGAGCTGCGAGTGAGGTCGGGACCGACGCCGCCGCCGTCGTTGCCAAGTCGATGACACGCCAAGCAATTGCCGGCGATGTACATATCGCGGCCTTGGTTGAAGTCGCGTCCACGAAGGCGGTCTTTGGCGAAGCTGACGACTTCATCGACGGTGTAATCTTTGCCGGGGCCTTTCGGCGGGCGGACGACCACAGGGACCGTCGTTGGAACCCGTGGCGTCGCAAGTTCAGCCAGAGCCTTTCGCTCGGCGGCATCAGGTACGTTGGCCAGCGCGTCGGCGCGAATCTGGTCGAGGAAGCCTCGAAACTGATTGCCTCCCTGCCATGGGCCGGTACTCGCGAACCAACTGAAGAACTCGCGGCGCAGCTGAGGCGTCCAGCCGGTCTTCGCAAATCGCAACGCGTAGGCGTACGCAATCTGCTGAACGTTCGGACGTGCGTCGCCGGTGCGCAAAAACTTCGGCCCGTAGCGATTGTTGCGAGCCAAGCGATCGACCGACAGCCAAGAGACCTCGTCGTCCTGCGCCTCGGCCATCAGCCGCATCGTCTTCGGAACGACATTCGGATCACCCAGCGCGACCAGCGTGCGAGACAGCTCGCGATTCAGGTCGTTCGACCGTGCCGGAGTGGTTTGGGCGGGATAGTTTTGGGCGGGATACAGAGCGTCGAGACGCGCGATCGTTTGCGCGAGCGATACACCTTCCGGCAAGCCGCTGCGGGCGATCGCGATTTGGTACGCGCGAATCAGCGCGAGTTGTTGCGCGGCGTCGAGTTCGGCGTAGTCGAGGTCGTTGAGCAAGGTGAACAGTCGGGGCTGGTACTCTTTGCCTCCCATGCGAGCCAGCGCCACGGCGACCTCGATGGCCCCCCAGGGATCGGCCTGTTTCAGAGCCCGTTCGCCCCACAGTTCCGCGGGCTGCCGCTCGATGGCTACCCGCGCGGCATAACGCACCAGGCGATCGGAATGATTGAGATACGGCCATGCCTTTCCGATCGCTTCGGGCCCGGTTCCTTCATCGTGCAAACGTTCCAGCTCGACACGCAATTTGTGTTCAGGCGTTTCAATCGGTTTGGTGGCACGTGCGGTGCTCTCTTTGCCGACATAGGTGACTCGATAGACCGCCGACTGCGTGCGTCGTCCGCCGATAGTGAAGTACATGGCGCCGTCCTTGCCGATGACGGCATCGGTCAGAGGCAACGGCTCGCCGGAGACGAACTCTTCGAGCTTGGCCGTGTAGCCCGCGCCGTGGGGCGTGAGATGTACGGCGTAGAGCGTGCCATAGGTCCAATCGCAGGCAAAGACGGCGTTTTGATACTCAGCCGGAAACTTCGCACCTTGGCCCGAGACCATGCCCGTCGGCGAGCCGGGCCCGACGTTGATCAGCGGCGGCACGACGTCGGGACAGTATTCGAGCAGCTTGCCCGACGAATCGCGGAACCCGTAGTCGCCGCCGCTCACGAGCTGATAGATCCGCGTAGGACGATACCAAGGAGTTCCGGCGTCCCACTCCATGTCGCTGTCGAAGGTGAAGAGATCGCCTAGGGCGTTGAATGCGATATCAAAGTGGTTGCGCAATCCCGAGACGATCATCTCGAAATGTTTGCCGTCGGGCGACACTTTGCACGTGAAGGCATGCGGCTGGTCGTCGGGCGACCTGTTCCCTTTCCCGATGCGCGGCAACACCTGATCATCGACGAAAGGACGCGAACCGCGCGTATGTTCCAACGGCTCGGGTTGTTGGGTGTGATTGCCACAAGCGATGTAAATGCTCTGCCCGTCGGGCGAGAGCGTGAGCGAGTGGTTGCCGTGCTCGCCCTGGCCTTTGATCTCGCGTAGCAACACCTTCTCGTCGAACTGGCCCGTCCCCTTCGTGTCGCGCAGACGATACAGCCCCGCCACGTGCGGCTTCTCATTCACCATCACGTACAGACTATCGAACGCGTACAGCAGGCCGTGCGCTCCGGCGATGTCGGCGTCGAGCTTCTCCACTGTCGCCATCCCATGAGTCGCTGTCTCTTGGCTGCCGATGGGTGGCGGCGTGAGACGGTACAGATTGCCGTATTGATCGGTCGCGATCAGGCGCCCACGATCGTCGACCGTGAGACCGACCCAAGAGCCTTGTTCTTCTTTCGGCACTTTGTGGATCAGCTCGACGTGGAAACCGGGCAGCGTGTGAATGTCGGCCGGCTGAATGACTTCGGTTGAGTTCTTCCCACCCCCTTTTGTCGATTTCTCATCCTGCCGCCGATTGAACGCGTCGCCCCACGGTTTCAAGCCGTATGCGGCCACGACCTTTGCGGGCTTCCAATCGTTGCTGCCCGGCGCGGCCGCGGACCAAGTGGCGTCGGTCAACACCAGCTGTTCGGTTCCGTCGGCCATGCGCATCGTGAGCTTCGCGACGAAAGCGGCGCTACCACCTTTGTTCGTCGCCTCGGCGAGCAATTCGTTGCGACCGGGACGAAGTTTCGCTGTGACGTCGGCAGTGGTAGGCCTTTGCCAATCGGGATTTGTCAGGACGAGCTCACCGTTGACGAACACTGTCGCGCCGTTGTCGCAGGTGACGAGCAGCACGGCGCTTTTCGGCAAGGCCTTCCCCAGTTCGAATTCCTTGCGCAACGCGCGCCGTCTTTCGGCCCTGGCGTGTCGTACCAGAGCCACTTCAACGCGCCCTCGGGAATCTTCGGCAGAGAATCAGCAACCGCGGCCGTCGCCGACTTGATCGGCTCAGTCGCTTCCGCTTTCGCCTCCTTCTTGGCTTTGCCCTTGGGTTGAGCCTTTTTGTTTTCCAAAAGCTTGGCATCCGCCGGGATCATCGCCTTGTCGAACGCGACTACTCCGCCGTCCGGCAGATCTTTCAGCATCACATCTTTGATCTGCACGGTCATCGCCGGGCCACGATGGATTTGAAACGCGAGCAGTCCTTCAAGTGCCTGCGTCTTTGGATCGAAGTCGAGCAAGTCGATCGTCACCTGGCCGTCGATTTTGTGAATGAGGTGATTCCCTTGCGCAACGATCGTGTATTCGTGCCACTCGGCGACATCCACTGACACCGGCTTACGTTGCGACGTGATCCACCGCTTCCCGTCGGGATCGAACACGACGCTTTGGCCGTTCTGCACCTGGAAGCCGCCGATCTTCTCGCCGTAGACCATCGCGTTGATTCGGGCCGACGGATGGATGTCGCACTGATACCCGCCGACCGACCATTTGCCGATTTCCGGGATCTCCCGACTGCGATACTGGATGCCGGTGTTGTTGCCGGCTTGTTTCACCTTCGCACGCAGCTCAAAGTTCTTGAGCACGCCGCCGCGCCAGATGAGAAACTGGTTGTAGGCCAGTTGCTCGGGCCCCGTGGTTTTGCCCGTGATGCAGCCGTCTTTAACCGACCACAGCTCCGGGTTGCCGTCCCAACCGGTGAGGTCTTTGCCGTTGAACAGCGAGCGAAAGCCGTCATCGGCTTGGACCGATAATGTCGCGGCGAACGTGAGTACTAGGGCGGATAGAATTCGTTTCATCGGTTGCACTGTAATCGAAAGTGAGTTTGCATCATGGTGACGGTGCGAAGCGAGAATCAGGCGTCACACCCGACGTCATGGCCAGATTCGCATTACGTCAGCGAATGCTGAAGCTACGAAAAACTGAGTGAGCCATTGGGCGCGACATCGAAAACTTACGGCGCGGGAAAGTTTGCCGGGAGCGGCATCGAGGGAGCGTCGGCGGGCAGGTTGATTAATCTTTGCTGAAAGTGATGCGCCTCGCCATAGATTTATCGCCAAAAATGGGCACGGTCACGCCAATTGGTAATGACCCCTTCACGGAAAGCTGAGCCGGGGAATGCCATTTGGTTAGCGCTTCGCCATGCTTATGGAACCTCTGCACGCGTCGCTGGACGTTGGGCGACTCCATAGACAGAGGCAGGCGAGAAGACCGTTGCGAGCGACTCGATGAACGGATCATCGGGACGACTGAACCCGAGCTTCACACCGTGAAGTAAGACCACAGATGCAAGCTCATCGAGATGACAAGCTATTCCACCAGCGCGTCCAGCGGATTGCCTTCCGCAAGTTTCATGGGACGACCGACGGAGGCGATTTCTTCATGGTGTGGGTCGATCCCCAGCGCCGTCAGAAGCGTGGCATGGAGATCTCCAAAACTAGTTCCGTGCTCAGCACGCACTTTTTCACCGTCGGGATCGGTCGCCCCGTGTACATAGCCGCGCCGCAATCGTCCTCCTGCCAATAGGATACTGAAGCCGGCCGGCCAGTGGTCTCTTCCCCCGGCGCGGTTGATCCTCGGCGTCCGCCCAAATTCGCCACCACAGACTACAAGCGTATGATCGAGCAATTCGCGATCCCGTAAATCGTTAAGCAGGGCCGAAAGTGCAGGGTCGAGCGTCTGCAGAAGTTCGCGATGCGCTTCGTGATTGTTCACGTGCGTATCCCAGCCACGCAGCGTCACTTCGACGCAGCGCACTCCGGCTTGGACAAGCTTTCGGGCTGCCAAACAACCACGTCCAAACGAGGTATCGCCGTAGGCCTCGCGCAGTCCGACAGGCTCACTACGAACGTCGAAAGCTTGAAGTTGTTCCGAAGTCATCATTTTCCGTGCGTCGTCCATTAACCTTTGATGCAACGTCGCATCGACGGCGCGTCGTCGTCCCGCGGCGAACGCTTCCTCCACAACGGCAAGATCTGTGAGTCTGCGTTCGGAACGTTGTGCGTCGACGTAAGAATGAACGTCGGGAATGGGAGCTTGAGGGTCGAATGTCTGAAACGGTCCGTATTGATTACCGAGATAGCCGCCGCGGCCCGGAAACGAATCTGGCAAGATGGAAATGTAGCGAGGAATCTCGGTATCCGATATTGGCAATTGATGACAACAGATCGCGCCAATCGACGGATGAACCAGCGTCGGATCGGGACGGTAGCCGGTCTGAAATACATAGCTGCCTCGCTCGTGATCGCCTTCTCGACTGACGAGATTTCGCACGAGTGTCGTATGGTTGAGGAGTTCGGCGGTTCGCTCAAGGCCGGCCGCGAGTTGAACGTCTTTAAGGGACGTGGCGATTGCCCGGGTGTCGCCTGCAATTGCTCGGCCCGGGTGTGGGTCAAACGTTTCCAGTTGACTCGGCCCACCGCTTAGGCGCAGCAGAATGATCGAGCGCGCCGGTTCTTGCCGCGACCGCCGAGTCTCCTGCTCCGCAAGAACCTTCGCCGTCAAGGACAGCCACGACGCGCCCCCAGCGCCAACCCGTTTTGCAATAGCTGGCGTCTCGATAGTCCGCTGTCGCTGTCCATGGTTTGATTCGCTCGATCTTGTCGGCGCATCAATGGTTCCATGAGAACTCCGTCGAATTCAAAAGGGTCCAATACAGATCTTCGACAACTTGACTTTGACTTGCTTCAGCGTCGGTCATTCGTGCGATGAAGTGCTTCATTTCGCCAGCGGACGGGCGCCGTGTTAGAACCGCGAGGTAAGCGGCTTCGATCGCCGTCGCCGGAAGCGAGGCCGTGGTCGCGATGCGAGACGCTGCATTAAACATCAGGTTCTTACGAAGTTTTTCTCGAACCAAACGACCGTTCATCATCAACAGACGCTGAGGAATTGTTCCGCCCTGCGGCGTGAATTCATCTTCGCCCATGTCCCCGTAGCGACGCAGGAAATCTTTCTCGTTGAAATAGAGCGCCAGACGAATCATCACATCCGTTTCGGCATTGAGTGTCGTGACCGAAGCCGACTGGAGAGCCGCACCGATGACCTGTTCAGGCCGCAATCGCACAAGTGGGAAAACAGCCCAGGCGCGCTCGTGTTCCGGGCTCGGGCCGTCCGAGGTACGGCTTTCGAGTCGAAATGCGACCGTCGAGGCGATCGTCGTTAGCAAACGTCGAAGATCAAAGCCGTGCCGTACAAAATCGTCGGCCAACAACCCAAGTACTTCGCGCTCCAGGCAACGGCGCGGATCGTCGTTTAGCGGAATGGCGTCAATGGGTTCGATGAGCGGACGTCCAAGTAGCCAAGCCCAAGCCCGATTTACCGTCGCTTGGCCGAATGCCTTGTTGTCAGGATGCGTGACCCAAGCGGCGAGCACTTCCCGGGAGCGACCTGTTTCCGCAAGCAACCCGCGATCGAACGGAAGGCACGGAGCAACCGTTTTTTTTGTGCCCGTGCCCGCGTCGTCGACGGTGAACTGCCGCGCCTCGTCGCGCAGACCGAGGAGCTTTCGTTGGCGCGCCTCCGCATAGAATGCAGCCAACCCCTGGAAGTCATTCTGTTTCCAAACGTCGAACGGATGGTCGTGGCACTGGGCGCAGTCGAGTCGAATGCCCAGAAATGCCCGCGCCGTGCGGGCCGCCAAAACGTTCGGATCGGGATCGGGACTTTCCATCGGCTTGACGGCGACCGTCAAGAAGTTCACCGCAGGGGAGTCGGTCCAAAGTCCTTCGTCGGCGATGAGATGTCGTACAATGGCGTCGTAGGGCACGTTCTCCGCCACCTGATCTGCCAACCACGATACGAAGCGTCGACGGCGATACAGAAGAAATGGCCCTTCCTCGACACCGACAAAGGTCCGGGCCAAACGTTCGGCGAGATAATCGGCCGTGCGTCGGTCGCCGAGCATGATGGCGAGGCGGCGTTCGAGCCGTCCCTGCTCCGGTTCGTTCTCAAAGGCACGAATCTCCTCGAGTGATGGAATCGCACCGGTAAGTCCCAGAGTTAAACGCCGGAAGATCGTAAGGTCATCCGTCGGTTCGGCTGGCGCCAAATTGCGTTCCTGCCAGTTTCGTCGAAAGGCAGAATCGACGGCTGCGATCGTCCGCGACAAGCCGTCGTGGGACTGGGACAGGACGACGGTCGACTGTGCAGCCGGCTTTGTACGTGGCGCTATCGCGATGATCGGCAGAGTAAATCCTGCCAAACAGAAAGCCAGAAACAGGACGTTCCGTAACAACATCAAGTTCGACTCCCGATACAACTCTTTTGTACCCCGACGGCGGTCCGTAGGCTTCGAGATACGAACAGATTTGCAGAAAAATGACGAAACTTTGTGCGATATTCGGCAGTACGATAAGCGGCTGTGATTGCAACTAAAGCGACCTTCGATCCGATGCTGCTCGCTTCTCCCGCAGATCCAATCGCTGCAAAAAATCCTGTTGCGGCGCAATCTGTATTTCGCCGATTCGCCGAATTCGGGTCGTTGACCGTCACCGGCTTGTTCGGCTTCGCCTCGCTCGTGGTCGGGTTAGCGGTCGCTACTACGGTGCCAGGGTTACAACCTTTGGTCCTCGGCTATTTACTGGAGGTAAGCGCTCGGACTGCCCGTTCCGGTCGGCTGTGCGACGGCTTCATCGGCCTAACCGAGGCGGCGCACCTAGGCGGCACCGTCATTGCGATGGGCATTTGTTTTCTTCCGGCAACATTCCTGTCGTCGCTGGCAATCGATGCCTCGATGATCGAGCCGGGCGGCGACGTCGCTCGTCGTTCGACGATCGCCTTTTATATCGTCGCGATTCTGACGATGTGGCACGTCGTCGGGTCGTTGCTCCGGGGCGGACGAATTCGAAGCTTTTTGCGACCACGGCCGATCGACACTTGGCGACGGTTACGGCAGCCTCATACCTTCGACGTCGCACGCGATACGGTCTGGAGATTTGTCTCGTCCATGAGGTTGCCGTATCTCTATTGGCTCGGTTTGCGTGTCGCGATTGGATCTTTTGTGTGGCTCGGGTTGCCGGTGACGCTGATGTTCTTCGGACGCGAATTCGTGCCCGCGGCATTTCTCGGTGGCCTGCTGACGGCCGTCGTCTTCGCTTGGCTGCCTTGGTTGCAAACTCAATCAGCTGTCGGCGGCGGGCAAGTTCGTCGGCTGTTCGCCGTAAGCGACATGCGACGGCGCTTTCGTTGTGCTCCCTGGGCTTCTGCGGCGGCACTCGTCTTCATGTTGACGACGGCGTTGCCATTGTACCTGTTGAAGATCGAGATGGTCCCCCGTAAAGCGGCATGGCTACTGGGCATCGTCTTCGTTCTCTTCGCCTTTCCGGGGCGATTGGCGCTCGGTCGTGCATTCGCATATGCCGAACGTCGCCGTGTTCCGCGCCGCGCAGTCATTGTGTGGCCGGCGAAGCTCATCGTCGCCGCGGCGGCGACTATTTACGTCGTCGGCACGTTTCTCTCGCAAGCGACCTCGTGGAATGGGCGCCATAGTCTCTACGAGCAACACGTAGTGCTATTTCCAGAGCCCTTCTGGCCGACCCGCTGAGCCAAGTCTAGATGCAGACCTGAGAAGGCGAGCACTGCGGCGACGAATATTCGCCGGCATCCGCGCCAGCAAGTCCATCACCAGCAAATTGAACTGGCTCCGGCTCCGCAAGGCTTTTAGACCGTTTTTAAGGGAATCGCATTGCCATCACCCCGAGCTCTATGAATCACGACCATGCCACAGGGTATTCCTCGGTGATCTTCGCGAGCTGCCAGGCCGCTGTAAGGACCTCTGTCGGATGGACCCTCATGCCAACGACAGCATCAAGGCAATTAACGCCGCGACGTTCAGAAGCTTGACGAGCGCGGCGGTGTCCATGCTCGCAAAATGTCAGGCGGTCAGGGCTTCAATCGTCGGCTGCGGATCGATCATTCGCGAGCGGATTTGCCGAGAGAAATCAGCGCTATCACCGGCGGCCAAAGCCAGATCATGGATCGCGCTGCGAGCTTGCAATTCGCGGAAGGGGAGTTCGCGGGCCAGCCCGCCCAGCTTGTAGAGCGTGTGAGCCGACAGGCCGTTGAAAAAGATGCCCGGCCGCAACCGCCACCGAACCTGCCGGTGTCGATGGTAAAAGAGATTGGTTGTGCAGTTGCTGGTGATCGAGTTGTACCACTCCGGGCGCTTGGCCACCGCTTCCGCCCGCTCGAGATAGTCGACGAAAAGCGATTGAATGCGGTCCAAAGGCAGGCGCACTCGGTACAGGTAAACGCGCTCACGGCGGATGTTCGTGCGCAGGCGAACGATGTCGCGCTCGTCGCCCATCACGAAGATCAATTCGTACGCGCGGAACAATCCCCACAGCGGCGAGTATCGTTGCCACTTCTGACGTCGAGCTTCGACCGAGACGGCCAAATACTGTTCACTTTCAAAACCGAAGCTCACCAACGTGTGAGCCATCACCGGACCGGTCCAGTGCGAAAGAAAGAAGTCCACCGAGCGGAGCTTCGATAGGTCGAAGGTCCGCTCTTCGTAATGCGGCAATGGCTGCCCCGCGGCGTCGTAATCGAAATGGCGAAAATGCTCGATGCGCACGAGGTTGCCATCGACCGAAACACCGGGCAACACACTCAGGCCGTTGGCCCAGTCGCGGTCACTCCGGGGTCGGCGCGAGAACCACCACATGAGCGTCGCCACGAACATCGCCAGCCAAGTCGCAAGCGCCCACGGGACTAATGGCACAAGGCAAACCGCCGCTCCGACCACCACCACCGGCATCAGCGCCATCGCTATGCGCATCCACCATCGGCGCGAGTGATAATACACTGCAAGCGACATCCACAACGTTGTGGGTGCGATCAGAAAGATCAAAAGCAGCAGTTCTGTCGCGCGATTCATAGAGGTTCATTCAACGGGCATCAGGTCATCATGGCCGCACCGACCCAAGTAAGCGCTGCTTCAAGTCACTCAGCCGTTGAATCAGCTCGGGTAGCTTCGCTTTTGCGGCGGCCTCGCCGGTAGCGGCAATGTCAGCGGTTCGATAGAAGTCGGCCAGTCCAAACTTCGATGTGTCGGGCGTAATCCAAAAGTCGACGGCGCGGTTGCGGATATTGCCAATGTTGTGGGCCTGCGCCTCGAAGATTCGGAACACAGTGTCTAACGTGCCGACCGACTTCATGCGATCGGTGGGCGTGTCGGGGCGATTGCCGGCAAAGTCGTGTCGCACACGCGTCGATACGTCGACACCCACAACGAAATCGACGTTGCGATCTACCAGCACATCGGCCGGCAGATTATTGAGAATGCCTCCGTCAACGAGCACCATTCCGTCTCGCAAAATGGGTCGCGACAACACCGGCAGGTTGATGCTCTCCAATATTGCGTTCACAGCGTCGCCGCAATCGCGAACGACCGGCCGCACCTGCACGAGGTCAACCGTTACGGCGGAGAAGGGGATCGGCAGTTGTTCCAGGTGCCAATCGTTCAAGTAGCGTCGCAACATCACGTCCCAGGCGCGCCGACGAAATTTCGAGAGCAAATACCAGTTGGGCCACTTAGGCAACGCGCGAAACAGGACCGACGGCATCAAGTCGTGCTGAAAATGCTCGACGGCCAACTGTGGCGACATTCCCGAGGCGTACAGAATGCCGGCCATCGCGCCGGCGCTAGTGCCCGACATCGCGTCGAACGACAGTCCCGCTTCCTCGAGCACACGCAGCACGCCGAAATGTGCCATGCCTTTGGCACCACCACCGGCCAAGGCAATGCCGATCGAATAACCACGAAGCGCATGCACAAGCCGATCGAGTCCTTGACGCTCCAGCCTGCCGGGTCCGCCGTCGGTCGCATCGATCGGCACGATGATCGGCGAGTTCTTCCAATTCCAACCGAACAAACGTGGCGCAACCGGCGCGTTGGCATTCAACAGCCAAACGAGGCGCACGCGTTCGGCCATCGGCTGCGACGAGCCTAGCAACTTGCGCAGTTGCTCGCTGACGGCATCAACGTCCGATGCTTCGAGCATCCACAACACCTGATCGCAGCTGAGCAGACGCCGCGCGTCGCACTCCGGGTCGGAGCCCGGCGACCAGACGACGATCCGTCGATCAACTTGAGGCGGCGGTGGTTCGGAAAGCGGACATTCACCTGGCGTCAACTGCGCCGCGGCCAACGATGCGGGCCATTCGCCTGAATCTCGCAGCAATGTTGGATCAGCGGCCCAAACGTGCAAGCGTTCGCCGAGTTCCAATAATCGAGCGGCAAGACGGGCGACGAGTCGCAGCGCTCGCGGCGTCGATGCGATAATGCCCAGCCGTGGCGCGGGCAACTGCCGATCACGGATTCCAACCGCTTCCTTGAACCGCTGGCTTAGCGTGCGAAACAAGGTACGCATTAACGAGGGATACTCGTCGAGCCAAACGTGAAGTGCCGCGGCCGGCGCCGCGAGCAAGGCCCCGGAAGTCCGCGATGTGAAACGCACAGGGCGATTCGAATGTTGGATAATCGCCACTTCGCCGATCGTCTCGCCTTTGCGAATCACACCCAAATGGCTTTCTCGGCCATGCGTGTCGGATAAGAACGCTTCGATCTCGCCTTCGACAATGATCCAGAATTCGCGCACAGCCTCGCCAGCGGATGCTAAGGTCTCGCCGGCGGCAAACTCCCGAAACGTGAGTTGCGTTGCGATCGTAGCGAGACTTGTTTCATCCAGCCCTTCGCAAAGGGGCACCGCACCCAGCAATGAGACGATTCGGCTTTGATCGGCGAATTCGGTTGACATGGCTCGCTCATTTCACGTGTGGCAGAATTCTTCACGATCTGGAAAACCGCCTAGTCCTGTTCAATGAACACGTCGAGCTTCCCCTCCCTTACGGCCTGCACAAGCTTGTCGTGATCGCGCTCGGTTTGATCGGCGTAGACACTGGAAAAGGCGGCAATCGCCTGATCGAATTTGTCGCTTTTGCCAAGGTAACCCGAGATCTTAGCAGGCTCGCCGCTGCGGGCATGAGCGCGCCAGCGTCCAGCCACAAACCTCGCCATACTGGCGCATCATGCTTGGCGTGAAAACTTCGACCAGCATTTTGACCTTCATGTCGCGAAGCTGCCGGACGTAGAACTGCCGACCTGATTCGCCTTCTGCCCAACCGAGAAACAGGTCGCTTGCCGACTGCATGAGCTGATGGCCAATCACGATGCGCTGACCATGTTGAGCGTACGAGCTAGGGCCTGCGAAGGCTTCGAGGACCGACGGACGCGCCTCTTTGACCTGAAGAAAGAGCGGGTCTTGTTCGGCGGCCATCAACAACATGACGAAGCACCAGGTTCCGACGCTGCCAATGCCCACCACCTTGACGGCAATATCCGTGAGATTGAATCGGTCAAGCAGCACGCGGCGATGTTCAGGCAACGTTTCGTGATAGCGCTCGAAACTCTTCTGAACGTTTTGCATGGTCTCTTCATGACCGAACTCGCGCCAATGGTAGATCAGCGGCGGGTTCTCTTTGATCGTGGGCGCTGCGCGCCGCGGTATGCACCAGTTCGGGATAGTCGTGCTCCAGCACGCTGCGCTCGCGGGCCTTTGCGAGCCGTTTTTGAGCGCGCCTTCGAGCCTCCTCGTCTTCGATGGTCGGAATGAATGACTCAATGTCGATCGCAGCGTACCAGATGTCCAACGCGCGCATCTCGCTGAACTCAGCCATGTGCTCGCGATAGGAACGTACGCAGGCCAATACTGCATCGCGCGCGTCCTCCTCGCTGTGGCTGTTGTTGCGGCTGGCAAGAACAAGGCTCGTTGCCAGCCGCTTAACGTCCCATTCCCACGGAGCAGGAAGGGTTTCATCCAGGTCATTGATGTCGAAGATTACGCGGCGCTCGGGAGTGGCGAAGGCGCCGAAGTTCATCAGATGGCAATCGCCGCACGCTTGAACGCGAAGACCCGCCGAAGGCGTCGGGGCCAAATCGGCGGCCATGTTGAGTGCCGCTCCGCGAAAGAACGTGAACGGCGACTGCAACATCCGTCCGTAGCGAATCGGAATCAATTCGGAAATCCGCCCCGCGCTTGATTGCTCAAGAAGTTGCAAAGGATCGACGCGGTCTGGTGTCGGCTGCCACGTGGCGTGCGCGCTCCTTGGACACGAATCACGCAGGCTCTTGCCCAACGCGTACAACTCTTCACGCGATGGATGGAAGCCGAACTTGAGACTGCTTTCAAGCAAGGCCATAAGGATGCCTTCCGTTCTTTTTCAGACAACACGATGATTGATAATCGCTTCGCCTGCCGTTGTCAGTGCGTTTGGTTCGTCAAAGGGAATAATGTCCAGAGGCGCCGATAACGGATAAGCTCGGTTGCCCGCTGAAAGTGAACGGGCCGAAGGGCATTCTACCGTGACCGAAGTGAGCGAGCCAAACGCGCAAAGAAGCTGCGGATCAACTTGGCTGCGCCGACAGCTGCAATGCTCGCTCAAAGCGCTTCACGAAGCGCGTGCGATCAACGCCGCCAGCGCGAACCGACTCTTAGCCGATCAACACGCTCGCCACTTCGAGTGTAGCTGCCACCAAGCAACTCGGTGAAACACGCGTCAATCGCGCCGAGAACAATCTCGGCCCGCACTCTTGACAGACAGAGGCCGTATAAGGGTTGTGTGGCTCTGGTCTCCTTGTCCATTGGCCCATCGTCCGGGGCGGGTCCATCCGAAGTGCGCACTCGAACAGCTGTAACTCGATCATCCCGAAACTCGATTAGCAGTAGCCAATCCCGAGCGCCGAACTCCAACGGCATGGAGATGAGCCAGTCAGTAGCCGTCTCTTGGCGAAGCGTAAGCGCATTGGACCTGAAACGCCAATAGGCAGCGAGTACGTCGTCGCGTGACGCGCCCATCGACACGGCATCTCGAATCTGCAGCAGTGCTTCTCGGTGCGGCGCGTTTCTCTTGTGAGTATGAAATACGAATGTGAAGATGCTTGCCCAAACTATGACACACAGCGCGGCAAGCATGACGGCGATGATGCTGGAAAGCTTCGGCTTCATTGAACGAAGGGGCCGAAGCAGGCTACTGAAAAGGCTCACGGGCGCGAAACTGTCTTGGCATATTTCCGAACGATTGCGCCTGCTTTCGCAACCGTGCCGTTTTCCCAGGTTTGACCCGTTTCAATCCATTGCCGGTAATGAACTATTTCGTGAGCAAGTGAACAGAGGAACGACGCGAGAGCACGATCTCGTCCCTGTGTTTTAGCCTCTATCGCATAGTCACCGGTGGCGATTCTGATGTACGGCTCCACCTCGGGCTTCCACGGCGCGAAGAACGAGGCAGTGACAACCTCGCCATCAAGCGTCGTGAGTCGTGATCGGGGCGACAGATAGACCGGGACACGAACGGGGAAATCAAATTGCAGTCGAAGCCAATGGCTAAATCGAATGACGGAGCAGTGTACAAGCGGATGGCCACGACCGCCGCGAACTCGGAGACCAGACCTACAACCTTTCGTCGCCCACATCTCAACGCCTAAAGAAAAGCTCGGTTGCCCGCTGAACGTCAGCAGAGTGAAACTGATTGTACCGTTGCCGAAGTGAGCGACCCAAACGCGACGAGAACCTGGGGGCTAACTGCTGAGATGGGTGAAGCTACGGTTGCGAGCGCAAAGGAACAAGACCGCGGCGAATAAGCCCCAAAGAGCGAGGTTGAAGATACCAACAGGAATGCGAACCGCGTCGCTCGTGCCGACCGGTAGCGCACCCTGAAGGAAATATAAAACGCTGCAAACCGTTCTGAGAGTCGAAGATGGCGGAGCAGAGCCGCCATCGTGGCCTTGGAGGAAGGTGGGAAGCATGCCGCCGATGACGACAAACGCAGCGACGAACCAGATGATCGCGCGACTTGCCTTCATTCGCCTAACAAAAAAGGCCTGGTTGCCCGCTAGAGTCAGCAGGGTTGAAACTGATTGTACCGCTACCGAAGCGAACGAGCCAAACGCGCCGAGAACCCGCAGGGCAACTGCCGCGGATGGTTAGGTGACCCATCGGGCGATGCGCGCCCACAGCAAGCCGATGCAGAACCAAATGCAGCCGCCGATAACGATCGATATCACAGCCGGTAAGACGACAATGGCGATCACGGAAGCTGTGTAGAATGCGAAAACACGGAGCAGCAGCGGCGCTGCGAAATTGCCGAGGACCGCGGAGCACCACAAAACTGGAAAGCCAGGAACGTATAGAAACGGAGGATAAATGTCGCCATAGTCCGAAGCCGGGTCGGCAGCAATGTACACCGGTGAACATGCGGTGAGAAAGACGACGATCGCCGTGTGGGATGCGGCGAGGCGTGCTGGTAGCGCATAGGACCGCAAGAACGGAATCCGCGCCGCCACGGTCGCGCCGATAACAACGCTAATCCAACCCGGCATTGATAGTAGCAGAAGTGCGATTACATCGCTCATTGCCGCCTAACGAATCGAAGTCAGTTGCCTGCCCGAATTGAGCAGGGTTGAAGATCATTATACCGCATGCAAAGCGAACGAGCCAAACGCGCCACGGACCCTGCGGGTCAACCGCCGCGATTGATTAGGGCTTTTTCCATGTGATGTTAGTTACGTTGCCGCTTGTCAGATTGAATCCATTGGTGACGGTATAAAAGTCACCCATGTCTGCGGTCCAATCAACGAACCGTCCCCGCTCATTGAACAAATACGCGGATGGGCCCGACGCTAAGTAGCGTCCGGCAGGTGCCAGCATCACCGTATAAGTCACGCCAGACTTCTGAAACGTTCCATGGCCTTGAATGTATCCGCGCTTCCAAACTTGAAAATCATCAATCGTCTTGAGAGTTTCGGGCGGACGAGCCGCGGGCAACAGAATCTGGTCGATAGTACGAGTCCGGTCAATAAGCATCAGTGCAGACAACAGGACGAGGGTGAGAATGAGTCCAAAGCTGAAAAGAGCCAGTTTGGTCTGCGTTGATTCCTTCACCGCGGTGAGCCCTAGCGAAAAAGCCCAGTTGCCCGCTGAAAGTCAGCAAGGTTGGAGGTCATTGTACCGCGACCGAAGTGAACGAGCCAAACGCGCCACGGAAGCTGCGCGTCAACTGCCGTGATTGGTCAGGTCGCGCAGTAAGCGTATACGAGCTCATCAAGGGCTTCCCAGGATTCTCCCCGCTAGTCTCGATAAATCCACTGACGAACCACCTTGTCGTCTGGCGCTAACAAATTGTCGCGCTCGAATTTGAGAAACAACCACTCCGAATCCACCCTCAAAAAGCCTCGTTCCGGGCCCAAGTAATAGTGGATATCGCAGTCGACGGCTCCATATGGAAACGACTTATCGGCGGGAGGGCCGAGGAGATCGATCACCTGATCTAGCGTCATTCCGATAAGTCGCCGGCTTGCCATAAGGTCGTCAATCATACACAGGCGTGGCGGCCATAATACGTCGTGCTTCGTACTCTCCTCCTCTCGCCACGTCTTGGCATCGAAAGCTTGCCGGTGTGTGATATCTGCAATCGCAGGCCAGAACAGCACGAACGCAATGAACGCTAACCACAGGCCACAGAGGACGCAGGCTACGATGGCGAGCCATCCAAGTGCGCCTCTGGCCGGCGATCGTTTTGTCACGAGAAAGAGCGCGCCCGCGAGAAAACACACGATGACAGCCAATAATTGACTCGTGTGCAGCGGCCATTCCGGCAGGCGCAGTTTTTCAGCGACGAGAATGGCCGGAACGCACGCCAGCGCGTAGACGCCAGTGACGACGAATATCCACTTCGCAGGTCTCGCGCTGCTCATGCGGTTCAGAGTGGCCTAACTCAAAATCAGCGATCGGTATGCAGAAATGTGCCGAGCACGTTGGACGTTCGCAGTCCAGTTATCGCCAACAAGCCGCGGGACAATTGCGCGATTGGTTAGGCGAGCCAGGCTAACCAACGAGAAGTACTAACAAGGTGACAGCCGTGGCCGCGACGACGAGACTTACTTGAAGCGGCTTCGAGTGATGGAGCCAGTGTGGCGGCGATAACCGGCTGAGCGTTAGCGCCAAACCTGCGGCGACCATCGCTGCGCCGCTGAACGCGGCGAGCAGTACCGGGGCGAGCCACTGAACTCTCGGATGGAAAGTGATCAGCGACACCAAGACGGCGAGAATCACGAACACGCCGCTGATATACCATGCTAACCAGACGACGCTCTGAGATTGTGCCTTCATTCGCCTAACGAATAAGCCAGTTGCCCGCTGAACGTCAGAATGGTCGAACACGATTGTACCGTGACCGAAGCGAGCAAGCCAAACTCGCCAAGAACCTGCGGGTCAACTTGGCTACGCCGACAGCTGCAATGCTCGCTCAAAGCGCTTCACGAAGCGCGTGCGATCAACGCCGCCAGCGCGAACCGACTCTTAGCCGATCAACACGCTCGCCACTTCGAGTGTACCTGCCACCAAGCAACTCGGTGAAAAGTCAATCGCTCCGAGAACAATCTCGGTGCGCACCCTTGACAGACAGAGGCCATACAAGGGTTAGCCCTGACGTGGGACGGTTGCTGTTGCGCCAGTGAACTCTAGACGAAGGGAATCAAGCATCGATTCCACAATGTCGTCGTCGCGTCCGGCCAGAATCTGCTGACAACGGTAGGATACATCAAGCGGGTATCCGGATGCGGTGAGCGCCCAACCACGAAGCCATTCGTCCCGAGCGGCGAACTCCACCGAGCAGCCACTGAGGGCGCCGCAGTGAGCTGACGAGATGGAACGACCCTTCTGACGGTTCGCGAGAGCAACCAGTTCAATCCATTCAGCAGCGTCGAATCCGCGATCGTCGGGTGTTAACCTAAGCGATGAGTCGCTGCTCGCTGGAATGAGTTCGACAACCTTTGTGAGTCCATCATTCGACAGACCGACATCTGGTCGGACTCGCTAGCCGGTAGCTGGGATGATAGACCACCGCGAAAACGCGAATCGTGTTTGCATCGCGCAGCAAGAGGGCTAAAGAAAAAGCGCATTTGCCCGTCGAAAGTGAAAGGGCCGAAGATCATTCTACCGTGCCCGAAGTAAGCGAGCCAAACGCGCCAAAAACTGCGCCTCATCGGCAGCGTGTGGTGAGCTAGCCGTTTGCCTCACCAAGCGGTTTCAAATATCCACCAGGAAAGGCCAGCAACAAAGAGAACTAACGATGCGAGCTTTCCGATTTCGTAGTATCGACCGAGCCTCGGCGAGTTGGACCAAAACCACTGAAAATGGACGATCGCGCCCAAACCGATGAACACGACGCCCAGCGCGAGTGCTGGATGGCCTGTCCACTCGCGAAGCACGCCAGCCGGAAAGCGAGGCACACCTCTTAACTGTACGTTCACTAACCAGGCACGTTGGACGACCACACAGAAGAGGCCGTAAACAAACAGCGGCACGGCTACAATCACACCGCGCCAGCCACGGATAGATCCGCAACAGCAACGTCTGGCACAAAAGGCTCAAGCGAGTCACCGAGCTTGCGATGAGCGACCGTATCACCGGCTCGGCAGGAGCGTCGCCATCGAGTCGCGCTAGCTCGATCAGATACCGCTGAACGGCAATCGCGGTGTGCCCTTCGCACATGCCGCCCATTTAAACCAAAATCCGCAAACCATTGCATCCTTTGCGGTTTCGCTCGCCACGCGTCGTTTGTGTCGTTTCTAACGCAAAGATTTTTGATGCGGCTGTCCACTTGTTCCGCTCAGTTAGGCAGACGGGAAACGAAACTTTCGATGACCTAACGGAGGTGTACCATGCAAACCATCGATCCAGCAGTCGACTCGTCCATCGAACATCACGTTCGGGCCTTTCTCAAGCAACTGAACTCCGGCGGCGGCAAGCCTATGGAGGAGATGACCGCGAAGGAAGCACGCGCCGTGCTGGTTGGCCTGCAGAAATCCGTGAAGCTCGATCTGCCGCCGGCCCACGTTTCGGAGCGCTCGATCACGCAAGACGGCATGAACGTCAATCTCACCATCGTTCATCCCGCCGGCGAGAAGAAGACGGGGCCGGCCTTCATGTTCTTTCACGGCGGTGGATGGGTGCTCGGTGACTTTCCGACGCACGAACGCTTTGTGCGCGATCTGGTGTCGCTGTCCGGAATGGCGGCCGTCTTCGTCAACTACACGCCGTCGCCGGAAGCGCAATACCCGGTCGCCATCAACCAGGCTTACGCCGCGACCAAGTGGGTTTCCGAATTCGGCCACGAGATCAACGTCGATGGTCGTCGGCTGGCCGTCGTGGGCAACAGCGTCGGCGGCAACATGGCGGCGGTTGTCTCGATGATGGCCAAAGACAAAGGCGGGCCCGACATCCGCTTCCAAGCGCTGATGTGGCCGGTAACCGACGCGTACTTCGACACGACGTCGTATCTCGAGTACTCCGACGGGCGGTTCCTGACTCGCAACATGATGAAGTGGTTCTGGGACAATTACACCACCGACGCCAACGAACGATCGGAGATCTACGCTTCGCCGTTGCGAGCGATGACTGAGGAACTGCGCGGCTTGCCGCCGGCGCTCGTGCAGACGGCCGGCAACGATGTGCTTCGCGACGAAGGCGAAGAGTACGCTCGCAAGCTCGACGCCGCCGGAGTCGACGTCATGGCGGTGCGCTACAGCGGCATGATTCACGATTGGGGACTGCTGAATCCCATCAGCCAGGTGCCCGCGGTACGCGCGTCGCTGCTTCAAGTAGCCGAAGAACTCAAGCGTCGCCTGCGATAACTCGGCGACCAAGCCCACGGACGTTTGTCCGTGGGCTTGGGCACGATGACGAATGTGTTACGCCTTGCCGGCCGCCTTCTTGCCGGCGCTGTGCTTTTTTCGCCTTCTTCTGATCGCTGTCTTTGGCGGTCGGCTCTGCCTGCTCTGCATTCCACGCGTCGTAAAGCTTCTGCAACTCGGCAACCTTCGACGACTCGGCCGTCGCCATATCCTTCGATTCGCCGATATCGTGCGCGAGGTCGTACAACTCCGGCTTGCCGCTGCCGCCCTTTGAAACGACGAGCTTCCAGTCGCCGTGGCGGACGCCCCATTGTTCGCCGAAACGCCAGTAGATCGTCTCGTGCGGCTTGGCGGTCTTCGCTCCTGTGAGATGCGGCGTCAAATCGACGCCGTCGAGTTTCCAACTCGGATCGACCGCGCCACCCGCGGCCGTCACGCACGTCGGAAGAATGTCGAGGTTCAACACCGGATAATCGATCACCTGTCCCGGTTTGATCTTCCCCTTCCACTGCATAAAGAACGGCACACGCGGGCCGCCTTCGAATGTCGTCATCTTGAAGCCACGCAGCGCGCCGTTTTGCGACGTCGTGCTGGCCGTCGGTCCGCCGTTGTCGCCGACGAAAAAGACGATCGTGTTGTCCTCCTGTCCCATGTCGCGAATCTTTTGCATCACGCGGCCGATCGCGTCGTCCATGGCCGACATCATCGCGGCGAACTTCTGACGCTTTTCATCGGCGATGTTGGGGAAGCGGTCGAGGTACTTCTGCGGAGCTTGCAGCGGTGCGTGCTGCGCGTTGAACGGCAAGTACAGAAACCACGGCTTGCCCTGCTGCTTGCCGAGCCAATCGACGGCGCGCTCGGCGTACTTATCGGTCGTGTAGAAGCTGTCGTCCTCGATCTTCTGGATCTCGAGACTCTTGCGTGAATCGACGAAATGCACCGGATGATAGAACGGCGTGTTCGCGAGCGTGCCGTAGAACTCGTCGAAGCCTCGCTTCACCGGGTTGTAGTCGCTCGACGCTTCACCACCGAGATGCCACTTGCCAACGCAACACGTCGCGTAGCCGAGCGACTTGAGTCGATCGGGGAGCGTGGTTTCTTTGAGCGACAGGCCACTGTGCCGCGCGACGGCGTTGAACTCGTGCCCGAACCGAGTCGGATATCGGCCGGTCATCAGCCCCGCACGCGACGGGCTGCAATACGTGGCTGCAACGTAGCCCGTGGTGAAACGGATGCCGGAGTTGGCGATCGCGTCGATGTGCGGGGTCGGAATGTCCTTGCATCCCTGCACGCCCGTCTCACCCCAACCGAGGTCGTCGGCGTAGATGATGAGGACGTTCGGCTGCTTTGCCGCGAAGGTCGGCGAAGCGGCGGCGAGTACGATGAAATAAGCGAGCAGAAGCGGAAGGCGATGCGATTTCACGGGCGGTTCTCGCTGGGCGATGAGTGCTGAGGTACCGAGTACTCAGTACGACGTGTGAGCGACGTCGTTTATTTCACCGTTAGAACGGTCCTCGCGGACCACCGGGCCCGCCGCCGCCTGGACCGCGACCGCCACCCTGTCCGCCGGGGCCCATGCCGCCGCCGGGCGGACGACGCATGTTCCGCGTGTCGACCTCGCCCCAATGTCCGCCGATGATGTAAGGCCACTTGCCTGGCGTCACGTGGTAATGCCAGCCGCGCGCGTCGTCGTAGTGCATGTTGAACGCGTTGAGCGCGTTGTCCTTCGAATCCTTGGCCATCTTGCCGGCCGACTCGTAAGGTCCATAGATCGCGAACCCGTCGAAAGCCCAGCCGATGAGCGGCGAGTGATCGACGCCGTCGTCGGCCCACGGCGATTTCACGCAGACGGGGTACTTGTGATAGTGGTATTGAGAGGTGGGACTCGGATGGCCGCAACAACGGTCGAGCCGGAAGAGCGCCTCTTCTTTGCCCGCATCGTACGGATCGTTCAGCACGACGCCATTCACGGCGACCCCCAACGGCCCCAATCGCAGCGCGTTGTTCGCATTGCCGGCATTCATGGCGACATGCTTCGGGTTCTCACGCGGCTCGAGCGGGATGTACCACGTGTCGTCTTGCTCTTGAATGAAGTTCGGATTGCCGTCGACCGATCGCGAGATATCGGGGAACGTGGCCGTCGGATGGTTCGGCAGATTGTGCGTGTGGACGACCATGTGCGTCGGCGTGAACGTGATCTCGACGCTATCGGGAACGTAGCGATCTTGCTCGACTTCTTTGCCGCTGAGGTCGCGCCATCCGCGCCGCAGCCAACTCGTGGTGTTGTCGACGAACGGCGACTCGAGACGTCCGGCCCGCCAATACAATCGCGAGACATTCGTCTGATCGAACTTCGCTGGCGGCTGTGCGCTCGCTCCGCGCGGGTCGTAATACCATCGACCACCCAACGGCACGAGCGCTTCAAGTGCCGGGGGTTCGCTCTTTCCGGCGCCGTTGCCTTTCGCGGCCACCGTCATCGCGAACTCGGCCGGGTCGTCGATGCGGCGCAGATCGAGTTCGTCGACCCAGAACTCGGCATTGCTCCCTTTGCCTTTGCCATCGGCAAAACCCACGGTCAGTCGCAGCGTGTCGATCTCGGGGAAGGGGAGTCGGAATTCCAGCGCGTGCGTTCGCCACGACGCGCCGTCGGCGGGCTTCGCTTTGCCCGTAGTCAAATCGTGACGGTCTTGCTCGATGGCGGCATAGAACTTCTTCGTGATGTGATCGAGCGCGTTGCTGCCGTTGTCACCAAAGAACTCGACCATCAGAAACAACTGGTCGGCGCCAACCCGGAATCCTTCCTGAGCCAGGCCGCGCGTGCTGAAGCGGAACCAGCGGCCTGCTTCCGACTTCAAGCCCGAGACGGTGCAGGTGGCGAAACCCACGTGCTTGCCGTCATGATTCGCGTCGTTGGCCGAAAGCAGTCGCACGCCCCAGCCGGTCACGTCCTTCCCGGGCGTGCCGAGATAGCCGTACATTGCGTCGCCGACCAGTTCGAAGTTTCGCGGCGATTTGCCGTCGCTGGAGGCGAGTTCCAAATCGGCGTTGGCGATCAATCCGTGATCGGCCTTGCGGTCTTCACTCTCGGGACGATGCGGCGCGACCTTGTCGACGACCGTCGGCTGTGGAGGGCGCATGCCACCCGGTCCGCCTGGCCCACCACCGCCTGGCCCAAACGGTCCTCGCCCCCCGGGACCGAACCCTGGTCCGCGAGGTCCACCCGGCGGCTGCGCCAAGACCGCCATCACGCAGATCGCCGTCAGGATGCAAACCACCACACTCGCGATCAACGCCTTCATCTTCTTATTCTCCGTTCCCCTTCCCATCCCGACTCCTGCCTCCCGAATCCTGACCGCCCCACCTCTTCAACCCTACTCGCGTCGCCGGGTTCCGATCGGGTATTGTCATCGGCAATAACCAAATGTGCCAGCGGCTCAAACACGCCAGCGGAGCGACTTATGGAATACGTCAACCTCGGACGAACCGGCATCAAAGTCTCGCGGCTTTGCCTGGGCTGCATGACTTACGGCAGCAGCAAGTGGCGGCCTTGGGTGCTCGATGAACCCGCGAGCAAGCCGTTCTACCGCCGTGCGTGGGACGCGGGGATCAACTTCTATGACACGGCCGACATGTACAGCGACGGCGAGAGCGAAGTCGTGCTCGGCCGCGCTTTGAGCGAGATCGGCATGCGCCGCGAAGAGGTGGTCGTGGCGACGAAGGTGTTCAATCCCATGGGCCCGGGGCCGAACGATCGCGGGCTGTCGAGCAAGCACATCCGGCACTCGATCGACGCGAGTCTCAAACGGCTCAAACTCGACTACGTCGACCTGTATCAAATCCATCGCTTCGACCCGACGACGCCGATCGACGAGACGCTCGAAGCGCTCGATGCCGTGGTTCGCGCAGGCAAGGCGCTGGCGATCGGCGCGTCTTCGATGTTCGCCTGGCAGATGGCCAAGATGCTCAACACGTCCGACCGTCGCGGGCTCGCACGGTTCGCGACGATGCAGAACCACTACAACCTCGTGTACCGCGAAGAGGAACGCGAGATGATCCCGCTGTGCCTCGACGAGGGGATCGGCCTCATTCCTTGGAGCCCGTTGGCCCGCGGCTTCCTCTGTGGCAACCGCACGAAGAAAGACCACGGCGAGACCTCACGCGCCAAGACCGACGACTACGCCCACAAGCTGTACTACCGTGACAGCGACTTCGGCATCGTCGAGCGCGTCAGCGAGATCGCCGCCCAGCGTGGCGTGCCGAACGCACAGGTCGCGCTCGCTTGGATTCTCGCGCAGCCTGGCGTGACGGCGCCGATCATCGGAGCCTCGAAGCCGCAACATCTCGACGACGCGCTCGCCGCGCTGGAACTAAAACTCGACGCCGCCGAACTGAAAGCGCTCGGCGAGTTGTACGAGCCGCACCCGATCCTTGGCCATAGTTGAGCGCCGGAATGGTTAACCGCAGAGATCGCGGAGGACGCAGAGGGGAAGGGGAGAAGAAACCACAGATGCACACGGATGAACACAGATAGGAGAAAGTGAGAACACGTGTCTGGAGCCGAGTCCGAATTTGGTTCCTGACATCCTGACACCTTTTCTCATCCCCGGACTCAGTCGTCGAGCATGCGCTGCTCTCGGTCGGACAGAACTCGCCGAACACTGCCTGGCGCGAGGCCGCCCATCAAAAAGAGAATGACGATTGCTGGAAATGCGGCAAGTGTGCACAACACACCGAGCGACAAAAGCGCACTGTTCTCGCCGGCAAAATAGAGCGAGCCTGCCGCGACTACGCCGAGAATCAGAATTGCGTAACGAAGAATCCATCGAATGCGTCGCGCGCGTTTCTCTTTTCGTGCGCTCGCCTCAATACGATTCCGAAATCGTGCGTCTTGGTCAGAAGCCGCGAACTGTTGAAATGACTCCAACGTATCGTCGCTCATGTTACGCCTAACCAATGATTGTATGTGTGTGCCGTATAGCGCGCGCCCCCAATAGAGGCCCGGGCTAACTCGCTAATTATCATTGGGTTTCACGCTGGCAATCAAGAGGCGTGTGTGGATTTGGTTCCTGACAGGAAGGAACCTATTCGCATTCGATCCAGACATCCAGACACCTTTTCTCTTCCTGTATGGATGCGATGAAGCCTGCGCGGCAACCAGCCCGAAGCGCAAGCGAGGGAAGCGCACTCTGTGCGCGAAGTCGAGCAAGCCACGTCCCTCGCTTGCGCTTCGGGTTGGTTGCACAATACGTCTCAAGATCGGCCCGGTCGTTCACTGCGTATTCCGGGCGCCGATCGATGTTGAATCAATCACGCCCCGCCTGTGAAGCCAGTCGGCGAACATCGTGGGCCACTGGTTGTCGGGGCCGGTGCGGATGCCCTCGGCGTGGCCGCCTTTTTCGTAAATGTGCGTCTCGGCCTCGACGTGCTTTTCGCGAAGCAGCAGAAAGTAATGCAACGCGCCGACCGTGAACTTGTCATTGATGGCCGAGGCGATGAACGTCGGCGGCGTGACATTGCGCGATCGAGTCAACGTGTAACGCCGGATCGAGTTGATCGGACAGGATCGGCATCGTGACATACGCCGGCGCCACCAGCGCCACAAAGTCGGGACGACAACTCAGCCGGTCATGGTCATCGATCGCTTCGTACAGTCGATGTTCAGGGAGATGATTTGTGGAGAGCATCGTGACGAGATGCCCGCCGGCCGAGAAGCCGATCGCGCCGATGCGTTTTGGGTCGATGCCGAGTTTGTCGGCGTGGCCTCGCAGCAAGCACATCGCCCGCTGGATGTCTTGCAGCGCGTGGTGATGCTGTTCGAATCCTTGATGCCGCTTGGGAACGCGATACTTCATGTATACGCCCGTGACGCCCAGCGATCGCAACCACTCGATGATGTCGACTCCGCCATCGGTGATGCTCAACCCTCCGTAGCCGCCGCCGGGACACACGATCACCACGGGCGTCGCTTCGGTGCATCCCTTCGGGTGCGCCACGGTGATCGAAGGCCGCGAAACGTTGGTGATGCGTCGCGAACGCGCACCATCCAGAACCGCTTCATCGGCGATCGGTCGCACCTCATCGGGCGCGTTGTTCGGCCACAGCCGTAGCGTCGTGACGTCGAACACATCGCTCGGCAGGTGTTTGCGAACCTCGACCTCGCCGACGGTCAACTCCTCGCGAGCCACGCCATCACCGGCCGACGTAATCGTCGTACAGAGCAAGATCGCAATGCAGCCGATTCGCGCCATGTGGTTCGTCATGCCACCATTGTAATCACCGCCGGGTGGCCGCTTCTGCTGTTTAACCGCTGTCGCAAATCACTAAGCTCTGACCGAGACGCGGTCTGGAAATGAACCGCAGAGGACGCAGAGAGCGCGGAGGGGGAAGAGATGAACCACAGATGCACACGGATGAACGAAGATCAGAAGAAAGACGACGAAGCTCGTGCCGGTTTCGTCAACTGCCGCTCTTCATCTGTGTCGATCTGTGTTCATCTGTGGTTCCCTTCTGCTGCTTCTCCTGCCGTCCTCCGCGCACTCTGCGACCCCTGCGGTCAATTTCCCCGGCGTGCAAAAAGGGAAATGTGCGCGTGCAAAAAGTCGGACTTATTGCACGTTACCCCCTGTTTCATAAGTAGGGGAATAAGTCGCGCGTTGATTGCACTACTTCGCGCTAACGTCGTAGCAAAGGATGCGGTCGTTTTCGCGGAGGTACATCATGCCACCGACGATCACGGGATGGGCCCAGCTCGGCCGCTCGCCGCTGCCGGGGATCGTGAAATGCCCGACCTCTTCGTAGCCGGTTGGGGTTGCCTTGACCAAGGCCATCACGCCGCTGGAGAAGTGGATGTACAAGCAACCATCAGCTGCCGCCATCGACGCGCTCTTGTTGCCCGACCCACGGCTCTTCCACTTGATCTCGCCGGTCATCAGGTCGGCGCAGAAGATGATGCCCTGGTCGTCGGAGTCGCCGTAGAGGTAATCGCCGACGAGCACGATGCCGCCGTGCTTGTTGGCCAACTCGGTCTTGAGCGGATAGATCTCTTCGACCTTCACGTCGCCATTCTTCTGGGGCACCTGGCGGAGCAACGCGCCGCCACGCTTGTAGCCGGCCGAGAAGAACACGAGGTCGCCGCGAACGATCGGCGTCGGGATGACGGCCGTCGTCTTCTCGATTTCGTACGACCACAGCAGCTTGCCGTCCTTGGCGCGAACACCGAGAGCGCCGCCGGCGGTGGTTTGTACATACACCTTCGTCCCGCCGATCTCCGACATGACAATCGAGGCATGTCCCGCGCCGCGATCGCCGGGACGAACGCAACTCCACACGGGCTTGCCGGTGAACTTGTTCAACGCGACCATCGTCGCTGTCTCGCCGCCGGGGCAGACGATCACGTTCTGACCGTCAACGAGCGGCGATTCGCTGTAGCCCCAGTTGTCGCCTTTGTTGCCGCCGAAGTCGCTCTTCAGATTCTTGTGCCACTTCACCTTGCCCGTGGCGAGGTCGCAGCAGTAAAGGTCGCCGTGAGCGGTGAGGGCGAAGATCAACTTGTCGTCGACCGTGGGGGTCGATCGCGAGCTTTGCCAGTCGGGCTTGCCTTCGTTCCATGCCGGGCCGACTTTGGTTTGCCACACGGGCTTGCCATCGGCGCGGTTGTAGGCCATCAGAAACTCGTCGGTGCCGGGGGCCGCTGCCGGGTCGCCACTTTCGGCAATGTCGCCGAGCGTGTAAATGCGATCGCCGACGACGGCGAGGCTGGCATAGCCGCGGCCCGAACCGCGCGATTCCCACAACAGCTTCGGTCCACCTTCGGGCCACGATTGCAACAGCCCCGTCTCGGTCGAAACTCCGGTGCGAGTGGGACCGCGGAACGACGGCCAATCGTGGGTCGGCTTGGCCGCCAAAGTCACGCTCGCGGGAATCAACACAAGCAGCGCGACCAACGCAGAACGAACGAGATGCATGAGGTGGTTCCGAGAAGCGGTAAGGTGGGAAGAGGCGAGGCCCCGACAGTTCCTATCAATGTAACCGCATCGAAACGGCCGTGCTACGGTCGACATTGCTCCGCGACGTCTCGTCGATTTGGCTGGAACTGCACCGCGGTTCGCCTAGAATCAAGTTCTCGCCGCTTCCCACCTAGGGCAGGTTATGGGCAACCCCGCCGCCATGCGCAAGTTCCATCTTCTTTTCATCTTGCTCTGCTGCGCCGCGTCAGCCTCGGCCGCTCCGAACGAGCCGTCCGACGAGCCGCAGAACGACTCGCAACCTCCGGTGACGTTCGATGCCCGCGAGGTGATTCGCTGGAAGTTCGACACACCCAAAGCAGATGCATCCGAGCCGGGCGTGTGGAAGGGCAAGAAGCAGGAAGTCGACGGACCGCGCTCGCCGCTGTTCCCGGCCTTTGCGACATCAAACCAGGCGGCGAAGTTCGTCGATGGGCGCGTCTCGTGCTTGCCGACGACGTGGCGGAGCGGTCGCTGCGGTTCGATCAAGGCGAGAGCATCACGATCGAAGCATGGGTGAGCGTCGAGGAGCTCAAGAAAGGTCAGTACGCGTACATCATCGGCAAAGGTCGCAGCGGCAAGAAGGGTTTCGCCGAGAAGAATCAAAACTACGCCATGCGACTCAAGGGCGAGACGCGCGGACCGCGGCTCAGCTTTCTCTTCGCCAGTCGCGAGGAAGCGAAGAAGCCCGGCGAGTGGCACCGCTGGACGTCGATCGAAGGGTTTCAACCCGGCGCCGAGTGGCATCACGTTGCCGTGAGCTACACGTTCGGCAAGCCGCAAAGCATTCGCGGTTGCATCGACGGCCGCGAAGTCGCCGGCACCTGGGACATGGGTGGCCCGACAACGCGCTCGCCCGTGGTCGATGCCGACGATGTGGTCGTGGGCTCGGGCAACGGAAATGGTCCCGCCAATCGCTTGAACGGTTCGCTCGACGAGTTGGCGGTCTATCGCGGCGCCGTGCCGATGGAGGTCCTTCAATCGCGATGGGATTACGACCCACCGCCCGCCGCCGTCGAAGTGACCGACGTTCCGGCGAAGCGCGTGCTCGTGCAGCTTTGCGAAGAAGGGATGCCGGCAGGCAACGCGTGGCCGACGACTCCGCCGCGCGCGACAGAAAGCTATACCGAGGACGTGTTCGGCTTCGTCGACATGCCGCAGAAGTATGTCGACACCGGCATTCGTGGCGATCGCGGCAACCCGCTGCTGCTTCGCGCGGCGGCGAAGGTCACGCTGCCGAAGGGAACGCATCGCATTCTGCTTCGCGCCCGCAACGCATCGCGGCTGTTCATCGACGATAAGGAACTGTTGACAACGAAGTTCCAATCCGGCGACGGCGGCGGCCATGGAAAGGTGAAGCATCTCGACGAGTATCTGAACCTTGGTCCTGACTTTCGCTTCGCGCCGTGCGGAGAAGGGGAGGCGTGGACATCGTTCGCGTCATCCGGCGGCGAGCACTTCGTGGTGATGGAGACAATCGTCGGCGGCGCGGTCGGCAAGTCGAAACGTCGCCCCGAGCTTGGCGAAACGGTGGTCGCCATCTCGACCGAAGGACAAGAGTCGTGGGAACTGTTGTCGCCCAGCGACCGTCGCGTCGCCTACACCGACGACGGTTGGATGGCGTTCGCGGCGGAGCGTCGTGAGCGATTGGCTGGGATGAACGCCGAAGCGCGTGCCGCCAAACGCGCCGAGCACGCGGCGTATTGGGATCGTCGGCGTACCGCGGCGCAAGATTGGCTGAGCCACGCGTCGCCGATTGCCGTGCCGACGTTGCCGCAGGGTTATCCTGCGAACAACGCGATCGACCATTTCCTTGGCGAACGTCTCGAAAGCGCGGCAAAGTTCGCCGCCGAGGCGCCGAAGGACGGAGTCGACTTCCACTGCGACGTGCAGCCGATTCTCGAAGCCAAGTGTCAGAGCTGTCACAAGGGCGTGCGGGCGCAAGGCGGCTTGCGACTCGACTCGTTGGCGTCGGTGCTCAAGGGCGGCGAGAGCTATGGTGCAGCCATCGTTCCCGGCAAACCCGAAGACAGCCCGTTGCTGACGCGTGCTCGATCGACCGATCCCGACGAGGTGATGCCTCCGAAGGGCGAACACCTCACCGACGAGCAAACCACGATCATCGACCGCTGGATCGCCGAAGGTGCGCGTTGGCCGGAGTTCAAACTCGATCGCCTTGAAACAACGCCGCTGGCCGACGACTTGACGTTCTTGCGTTGCGCAACGCTCGACATCGTCGGCGTGGTGCCGACACTTGAAGAGATCGAAGCGTTTCAATCGCAGCCTGCCGAGACAAGTCGGGCACAAGCAATCGATCGGCTGTTGGCCGACCCGCGCTGGGCCGACCATTGGGTGTCGTACTGGCAAGACGTGTTGGCTGAGAACCCGAACATTCTGAACCCGACGCTTAACAACACTGGCCCATTCCGCTGGTGGATTTACGAATCGCTGCTCGACGACGTGCCGTTCGATGCGTTCGTGACCGACCTGGTTCGCATGCGAGGGAGCGAGCGGTTCGGAGGCCCGGCCGGTTTCGCCGTCGCCTCGCAGAACGACGCACCGTTGGCGGCCAAGGGGACGGTCGTGAGTTCGGCCTTCCTCGGCGTGCAAATGAAGTGCGCTCGCTGCCACGACGCACCCGCGCACAGCAGCACGCAGGAAGAGCTGTTCGGTTTAGCGGCGATGTTGGCCAAGCAACCGGTCGAAGTGCCCAAGACCAGCAGCGTCGCGCTCGACAAGCTGACGGCAGGCGGGCGGACGCCGTTGATTCAAGTGACGCTAAAGCCTGGGACCAAGGTTGACCCGAAATGGCCGTTCGCCGCGCTGTGCGACGAATCGGCCGTCGCACTCGCCGAGGATGCCGAAGACCCGCGCGATCGTTTAGCGGCACTGATGACGGCTCCGCAGAACGAGCGTTTCGCGCAGGTGATCGTCAACCGGTTATGGCAGCGTTTTATGGGCGTGGGACTCGTCGAACCTGTCGACGATTGGGAGCAAGCGAAGCCGTCGCATCCCGAGTTGTTGGCGTGGCTGGCGCGTGAGTTCGTGCGCGGTGGTTATCAGATGAAGCCGATCGTGCGGCTGATCGTTTCGTCTCACGCCTACCAGCGAGCGACCGATCCGCAGCTTCGCGCTCCGAGCCGGCTGTTTGCCGCACCGGCGCCGCGACGATTGTCGGCCGAGCAGATCGTGGACTCGCTGTTCGTGGCGACCGGCAAGCCGATGCGTGTTGAGGAGATTAGCCTCGACGTTGACGGCCGACGTGATTTGAAGAATTCGATCAGCCTCGGGCAGCCGAGTCGAGCGTGGATGTTCGCGTCGACGTCGAACGAGCGTGATCGGCCGAGCCTCGCCCTACCGCGGGCGCAGGCGGTGGTCGACGTGCTGCAAGCATTCGGATGGCGCGGCTCACGGCAAGATGCGACGACCGTTCGCGAGACCGCGCCCAACGCGTTGCAGGGAGCGATCCTCGCCAACGGCACGGCAAGTATTTGGTTGACTCGACTGAGCGACGACCATGGCATCACACGATTGGCACTTGAGGAACAGACGATCGGGGAACTGCTCGACGCGATGTTCCTCCGCCTGCTGACTCGCCTGCCCACGGACGAGGAACGCGCTCGTTACTCCGATTACTTGCGAGAAGGTTTCGAGACGCGGCTCGTCGCGAATCCTCGTCCGGCGACGCCCAGCCCGCGCGTGCCGCAACCTTACGTGTCGTGGTCGAACCATCTCGACCCTGCCGCGAATGTCTTGAAGCAGCAAGAAGAGACCATGGCACGTCATGGCGATCCGCCGACGTCACGGCTCGAGCCCGGCTGGCGAAGTCGCATGGAAGATGTGCTCTGGGCGTTGTTGAATTCCACCGAGTTTGTGTTCACCCCTTAGGCGCACCCCGCACGCGGCGAGAAAGCTCGCCGGCTAACATCGTTTGGAAAACAAAATGTCGATCGATCGACGCACGTTTTTGAAGGTGGCGGCGGCCACACCGTTGGCTGCACATTTCGCCCGAGCCGCGGAAGAGTCGACGCCCGTGATGGGCAAGGCCGAGCATTGCATCTTTCTGTGGCTCGGCGGTGGCATGGCGCAGATCGACACGTTCGATCCCAAGGAATTGGGCGACGCGAAGAACAAGCCGTCGCGACCGGGGTCGTATTACGCCTCCATTGATACCGCAGTGCCAAACGTGCGCGTGTGCGAACACCTCTCGAACTGCGCGCCGCTGATGGACCGTATGACGGTCGTGCGAACGGTGAATCACCGCGTTGTCGACGAACACGCGTTCGCCACGAACATGGTTCATACGGGTCGCATGATCAGCGGCAATGTCGTTTACCCGTCGATTGGTTCGATCGTGGCTCACGAACGCGGCGCGGTGTCGCCTGACGTGCCGGCCTACATGCTCATTGGCTATCCGAACGTCAGCCGAGGCCCCGGCTTTCTCGGCGCGAAGGATGGCTACATCTATCTCGTCGACACCGAAAGCGGTCCCGCAGGGTTCACCGTGCCGGAAGATGTTCCCGCGGCGCGGATGGCGAATCGGCAGAAGCTACTGCGGTCGTTGCGGTCAACTAACGGCGGCGAGACGTCGATCGCCGAGTACGAGCAGGCACAGGCCAAAGCCTTGCGGCTGGCCGGGCCGCAGTTCATGCGTCACTTTCAACTGGATAATGAGCCGGGCAGCGTGCGACAGCGTTACGGCGGCGAGTTCGGGCAACGCTGTCTGCTGGCGCGGCGGTTGGTCGAGGCGGGCGTGCGATTCGTCGAGGTTTCGCACAACCTGAACTTCATCAACGGCACGGGTTGGGACACGCACAATGCCGGCCAGCTCAACCAGCACGTGCTCATCCAAGAGCTCGATGCGGCGCTAGCAGCCCTCGTCGCAGACTTGGAAGAGAAGCGACTGCTCGACAAAACGCTGATCGTCGTCGGCACCGAGTTCGGCCGTCCGGCGGCGTTCGACGGCGGCGGAGGACGCGGTCACCAAGGGAGCGCGTTCTCGCTGGTGCTGGCTGGCGGCGGACTGAACCACTACGGGGCCTATGGCGTCACGGACGAGCTTTCGAAGGCGATCGTGGACAAGCCGGTGAGCGTTCCCGATTTTCACGCGACGATCCACGCCGCCTTGGGAATCGATCCGTCTAAGGAGCTGTACGACGGTCCGCGACCGGTGCCGTTGACCGACGGCGGAAGGCCGATCGGCGCGCTCTTCGGCGCGTAGATGGCGCGCGTACGATTGCGCTACGCGGTTCGGCGCGTCTTAAAAGTGCTCACCGTCGTGCGAGGCACATCGCGACCATGCGATAAGTCCGCGCGAATCGTCGTAAGCGCTCTCCTATACACGGTTACCACGCACCAGAGGCGGTGCGGTGGAGCGTGATATTCGCCGTGTGCCTTAGGCAACGATTCGTTCCGACGTGCCTCGAGGTCGGGTTGTAACGATTATCCGGAGCTTTGAAGTTCGCGAAACACCCCCGGGAGACGTGCTCCGGACGAGCGTTTTTGGTTCTGGTTGCGACGGTGGTTCCGTCTATGTCGGTCGTATGCCAAGCAACGCTAGTATCGCCGGCAACGGTCGCTCCATGAAAGCATGGCCGCGAGTCGGGAATAATCGGACCAAACATACCCTTACGGCACCCACACGCCGTCATTGTCGTTACGCGCTGAACCGCCGACAGAACCGACACGATGCTCACGACGTTCATAAGCCGGACCATGGGGCAAACTCCGAACGCGAGGTCCGGATATGTCGAAGAATCTACCAGTCGGAGATATCCCAGATAATCGATTGGAGACGGCCGTGCGGCATTCAACGTCTATAGCCATCGTGCTAGTCCTGGCGGCAACGACCGGATGTACCGGACGTCAGCTTCGTCGCGAGTCGTTGCGACAAGCCTCCACGCTCACGGGATTGCAACAGCAACTCGTGCTGAACAACGTGGCCTCGTTCGTGTGCGATCCGAACGCCATCCCCTCTCAGTTGAATCTGCGCGGCAGTGCGACGCAGATCGTCAACTCCCAGAACGGCTCGGTGGAGTACATCGCCGGCGTGATCGGGATCCTCGGTCTGACACATACGTCGGTTGACCAATGGAACTCGGCTCCAGTCGTCGATGAGCCAACGCTGCGGCTGTTGCGGATCGCTTATCGCCGAAGCATTGGCATTGAGGACAGCATCTACAACGAAGACTTCGCCAATCGGCTGGCGCACCGACTCAAGATGCAAATGGCCGGAGCTCCCGACATGGCGCTCGAAAACGCGCATATGTTCGCCCGCGGTCCAGCGCTGCCTCAGTTGCTAGATCGTGCAGGATGGGACGGCGAGTTGGAGGCGGGATTCAACGGAAAAGACCCGGCGATGCAACTCTGGCATAAAGATACAACCGACATCATCTCGTCGAACAGCGTCCGGCTGATTCAACGCGGCGAGGTGTTGACCGAAGACACGGTGACGGTGACTCCCGTGCTAGAAAACGGCGTACCCGTGGTATGGCCCGGCGAAGCGACTTCTCGCGTGCTGGTCGCCACACCGTATGCGGCCGAGGTGCGCCGCCAGGTGCTTGAGCTGAACTCGTATCTCAATGGGATTCAGCCAGGATGGGTCTACTGGGGGGCGAAAAAGGACGTGCCGAAGTGCGCTTGCTGGGTGTCGAAGTGCAAGTCGTGCGATCGTGAGTGCTGGGTATGGGTCATGCCCGAGGACAAGCAGCAGTTCGAGGACTTCACGCTTCGCGTTCTTCGCCTCAGCAACCTGTTGATCGACATCAGCGGCAACTCCGGCGTGTCGGGGGTCTTGTATAGCCCGCCGGTGTCACGCTAAGCGGGATGGCCGACGGGTAAGCCGTCGGCGATGTGCGAGAAGCAACGGCAGCGTTCATTCGTCACGTGGGGCGAATGAACGCTGCGTCTTTTGACACGCGTCGCTACTTCGACCGAGCGACAACCGCCGGGCAAACGAACTCGCCGGACGCCAGCCATTCTGGCCGTAGCAGCGTCCAAAAGTCTTGCACCAGACGAGATTCTACAAACGCATAAGGCAACCAGCCGTAGCCGCTCTCGCCCCACTCGGGCCCCCACGAATTCCGCACCAGCAGAGCGCCGCGCGTTGCACCCAGCCATTGATCGTTGTAGCCGACGGCGACCATCGCCTGGCCCCCCAGCAGCGAGTCGAACGTAGGTCGATAAGGGATCTCGGCTTCGCTGGTAATCGAGGAGGGGACAGCAAGGCCGAACGTCGAAGGGAATCCCGCAGCGAGAAACGATTTGACGATAGCCAGCACTTCGCCGCCGTCGCGGTTGCGAGAGTCCAATCGAACGTACTGCAATCCGCTGACAAGCCCGCAGAACGAGTACAAGAAGGCATCCGGTTCTCTGGTACGTTGTTCGAGTTCGTACGGCCAAAATCGCTCTGGCGGCGCTCCGCAGCGGACGACTGCTTTCAGCGTGTCGCGAAGTGTAACGGCACATTCGTCGGACATGGCAGCCATGCGCTGTGCTGTGTAGTGCAGAAACATGCGCGCAGGCCGCAGATCTAAACCCTTGGCACGTTGTTCGAAGTACGACAGAAGCGCGGCGCAAGACTGGGCCGAGGACGACGGCACGGCCCCCTGGTCATAGCAGTCGGGGAAAAACTTGCGGAGGTCGACGCCTTTGGCGCCGCGGCGAGCGCTTGCTGGCTGCAGCACTTTCAATGCGTCGATAACTTCGCCGGAATCGGGCGCGAAGTCGCGAAAGTCCGGTAGGTCCGGCCGCCAGCCGAAGCTCGGTGGAACGTATCGATGCATAGCCGGGCCATCGACTCCGGTTCTATGGCGGGTGCCCACTGCCGGAAGGAGAGCGGTGAATTGCCTTCACCCAAGCAGACGCGAGCAACCAATCTGCCCGTGCCCGTGCGTCGCCGCAACGTAGTGCGTTAAGACGACATCTGACAAGACTCACCTGGGGGCGGCTCTGGGGGATGTCCGACCTGTAATGGGCCACAGCATTAGAAATATAAATATTGGACGTTCTTGCAAAGCAAACAAAGATAGAATCTTGGCGCTCACCGAATCCTAGGTACAATCCGAGCCGAACCTGCTGAAAGGCTTCAGTGGGGAGTGGTGGCCCTAAAGCAACCGTTTTCGGTCCTGTCGTTCGCGCCACACCAATGAAGGTGTGACAGGTCAGACGGAAGCCAGGTCGGTGTAACAACCACCTGCGCGGGCGGTGTCTCGGTCAATCCGAGTTACTGTTTGACCCTTGGACCGATTCGGTGGTGCTTCCGATGCTGCAGAGTATTTCCCCCGCCTCGCCTGTGCTTTCAAGTGATGGCACCGGCGTTTCCGACCCCTCCGTTGCCAGCCTTTCCGTGACCGCTTCTCGTCCTCGTAGCGCGCAGGTCGTAGCACCCAAGCGTACGACCGACATGGTGCCGCGACGTTTGTGGCGTCCGTTGCAAATGTTGTTGCAAGCACATGACCGCGCGCTCGAAACCGGACATACCATAGAAGATTTTGCCGTTGAGATGAACGAGCTGCGTCGCCGCGGCATGAGCCACACCGATTGCCGATGGCTGGTGTGCAAGGGATGGGTTCAGCTCATGATCGAACTCGACCCACAGCCGGGTGAGTTGCGACGCTTTCGCAACGATGTCGGCCTCATGATCGATCGCCGCTCGTGCTTGGTGATTACGCCCGACGGCGAGCTCGTCACGCGCGGCTTGGCGAGCATCAACCTGCTCAAGCCTGTGACGTCCGACAATCATCACGTCGAGTCCGTCAAGGAACCGCCAGTCGGACGCATCGTCCCGCGCTGGGATCGCGATCGTCACGAACTGCGGCTGGGCACGCAGCTGATCAAGCAGTTCAAACTGCCTTCGCCGAACCAGGAAATGATTCTCTCGGTATTCGACGAAGAGAATTGGCCGCCGCGTATCGACGATCCGCTGCCGCCGTCAAAGCGCATCAACACCAAGCAACGATTGCACGACACGATCAAGAGCCTGAACCGCAATCAGAAGCAGCGGCTCGTGCGCTTCCTCGGTGACGGCACCGGCGAAGGCGTGCGCTGGGAGTTGATCGAGCCGGAGTGATCACGCTGCGGTGTTAGCCGCGTCGCTTGCGACGCGCTCATGTGCGTCGCCCATGCCGCGCCCTCGACTTTTCGTCGTGTTACGCTGCGGCTGCGTTGTACGAGAAGTAGTTATCCCAGGCGTGGTCGAGCGCCTCGAGCGCCTCGCCCAACGGCACCGCTGCGAAACTGCCGTCGGCCATCTGCCTCGCGAGACCCATGCGAAGCAGCTTCGCCAAGGCGTCGCTGACCTCGAAGTCCATCGGGCGTCCGAGCAGACCATTCAAATAGTGCTCGATCTGCCGATCGAGTTCTTCGGCCGACCGGGTTTGACCCGCGCCTTGTCGCCAGAGAAAGAAATAGCCGAGCAACGCTTCGCGATTCTCTTGTTCCTCGGCCTCGTCGAGCAGCCGGCACAGCACGCCCGCGTTGTTGTCGAGATTCTGGTAGTACAAGCTCTCGGTCAGGTTGAGCTGATACTTTTGCTTGGTGCGCAGATACCCGAAGAACGATTTCACGCCATAACCGGCCGTGACGCCGACGACGGCGAGAATGCCGTAGATCCCGGCAGCGGCCGCAAGCAAAGCTCCCTTCACGGCCTTGAAAATCGATACGCCGATGCCCGCCACCGTCGGCAACGCGATCTTGATGCGATCCAACAGCGCCATCTTCACCTGCGTGCCCGGCAGCAGCATCTCAAGGTCCATCGTCGGGATGTCCTTGAACAGCTTGATGAACACGTCGTCGCAATCAAGCTGGCGAGTCATGCGGCGTCCCTGACGCAACTTGAAGATGACGACCAGGCGTTTGAACACCGGCACCTCGACCGTTTCGAGCCGCCACAGCTTCTTCCAGTGACGGCGCTGTTGCGTGCCTGTCGAGTCGCCGCGGCTGTAGATTTCGAGACGGTCGAAGAAGTCGAAGTCGACGGTCAGGCTCAGGCCGTGATGGCTCGCGGCGTCCAAGGCTTTATCTACGTCGGCCTGCGAAAGCTTGCGAAAGTTGCGCGCTCGAGCAGCCAACCGAAGCGGTCGAACAATAGCTCGAGCTTTGTCATCTGTTGAAGCGCGTCGGGCTGCGACAGGGCAACGGTCTCGCTATCGGGATCGAACGACGCGTAGGCCGTCTTCAGATCTTCGAGGTGGGCGTGATATTCGAAGTGCAGCGTCGAATCGAGAAGCTGGCACAGGCGCCGAAAGCCGTCCTGATCGACTGGCGAAAGGCCCGGCTGCTGGCAAAGCTGGTCGATGAGCTCTGCCTTGCGGATGGGAATGAAGTGCTCCAAAGCCTGGCTACTACTGAACGCGGCTCGCGTCATTTCAGGGCACTCCAGCTCACATCCTTTTTCGTCCACGATCTTTAGGTGACTCATTCTCATGCCTTTCGTCCGACGCGGAAACTCTTCCCCCAAGGATTTTTCGGCATAATCGGACCAGTTTCGCTAGCCTCAATCTCGACACTTCGTCACGCTAGCGTGCGATCCACACTCCGAGGAGCGTTTGTCCACAATGTCTGACGCATCGCCATGAGCGACGTTGTTGCGCCGCTCGCCGAATTGCTGACCGACGCGTTTTGGGACGACCCGTGGTTCTCCACGCTCGGCGACAACGTCACGACGCGCCGACGCTTATTGCTCGCGATGTTCAGCACTTCACTGCAATACGCCTATCGCCACGGCGAGGTGCTGACGTCGCCCGACCGCGATGCAGTTGCGTGTTGGCTTCCGCCCGAGCAATCGACGGTACGCACCTGGGGTATGCTTCGCTGCGGCGGATGGCGAGTTCCGCTGGCATTGGGGCTTCGTCGGCTGAAGCCGTTCGCCGAGCATCTCGACCACGTAGCTGCTCTGCACAAGGAGTTGCAACCCGCGCCGCACATTTACCTCATGCTGCTTGCGACGCATCCTTCGAAGCAGGGGGGCGGACGAGGCACAGAGCTTCTGCAGTCGGTGCTACACGAAGCCGACGCCAGCGGGTTGCCCTGTTACCTCGAAACCTTCAACCCGCGCAACATGCACTTCTACGAACGCCACGGCTTCAGCGTGGTGAAAGAATCACCATCGCCACAACAGGGCATTCGCATTTGGTCGATGCGAAGGTTACCGACGACGCGTTGACCACCGCTCGGCGAGATGCCGACTAGCGGTCCTCAGCTTTGGCGCGTGCTGCGTCTTCTTCGCGCAACCGCTGGACCTTGCTCTTCGTTCCGGCCGCGAGGTTTACTTGCGTCGTGCGCAAATACGTGAGCAACTGTCGACGCATGCGCTCCGACGTCGAGCGATGCTCTTCCGAGTGCCCGAGATTGTTCATCTCCAGCGGATCGGACTCCATATCGAACAGATACTCGTCGTCGTCCTGAGCCCACCACTTGTAACGGTCGTTGCGGGCCATGATGTCGTAGGGTGGTAACTTGCCGATCTCGCTAAGAACCAAATTGCGAGCTCGTTTCGCCTTTCCCGACGCGATGGCCAACAGCGACACCGCGTAACGGTTCGGCGACATCTCGCCACCGATCGCGTCGACAATGGTCGGATAAACGTCCATCGACTGCGCAATCGCCTTCGTGCGTCCTGCCTCGACATGCTTTGGCCAGCGAATCACGAGCGGCACGCGGACTGACTCTTCGTAGAATTTGCCCTTCGTCAACGCGCCGTGCGAACCCATCATTTCGCCATGGTCCGCCGTGAACACCACAAGCGTGTTGTCCCACGTGCCACGTTTCTGCATCGCCTCGACGAGTCGGCCGACGTGATCGTCGACGAGCGCGATCTTGCCGAGATAGTTGGCCAACATCCGCCGCACCTCAGGCGGTTCAATGTTGCGTTTCTCTCGCTCGAAAGTTTCGGGCACATTCGCGGGCAGACGGAGCGATTGCGGATTGTACATCGACGCGTATCGGCCTGGCGCATCGAGCGGCGGATGCGGCGAATGAAAACTCACGACCAGACACATCGGCTCGTCAACAGGCTGTTCGCCGATGTAATCGATCGCCGCGTTGGCGACGAACGTATCGTGGTAATCTTCTGGGGCCACAACACTCGCGCGCGGCTCAAACTCCCACTTCACATAGCGCTCGCGAAGATCTTCGGCAACGGTCTTCAACAGCCCACGACTCTCGAGATACTCGGCATACGGGTTATGCTCGTTCGGCGACGACGGAGGCCCCGAGATATTCACCACGTAATCGAGCCCAAGAGCTTTCTCGTAGTCGTCGACGCTCGAGAAAGCTCGCCGCCAATCCGGGCCGCTGTACCAATGCAGCTTGCCGATCTGCGCGGTCGAATAACCCGCCCGCTTGATGTCCTGAAACATCGTCGCCGCGTCGGGCGAGACGTGGTAGCCATTCACATTGCCCCAGATTTCGTGCCCCGCATTGTGCGGATACAAGCCGGTGATCATCGACACCCGAGCCGGCATGCAGACGGGCGACGGCGTGTAGCACGCATCAAAAATCTTGCCCTCGTTGGCGATACGATCGAGGTTCGGCGTTCGCACCTGGTCGTTCTCCCAACTCAGATAGCGCGGGCTCCACTGATCGCACAAAACTACGAGCACATCGGGCTTGTCGCTTCGTTGGACGCCTGTCTCTTTC
The DNA here is from genome assembly GCA_963708675.1 of uncultured Planctomycetota bacterium. Lineage (GTDB taxonomy): Bacteria > Planctomycetota > Planctomycetia > Pirellulales > PNKZ01 > DATAXP01. The sequence goes on along the minus strand of CAVPTO010000003.1, from coordinate 5,085,063 downwards.
GCCGCGCCTTCCTTGTCGGCCGGGTCGACGGTCGTCGTGCTGGCCATCGATTCTTCGTTGGGAATCGCCTTGCGCCATCCCGCATGCAGCGTCTTCGCCATTCGCGCCACGAGCGTCGAGCGATCTTCATCGTCGGCCAGGTTCTCGTTTTCCTGTGGATCGGTTTTCTGGTCGTACAGTTCACGACCAATCGGCTTGCCTTCCATGTCAAACCACTCGTTGTAGCGATAGCGCTCGGTCCGCACGGAGTAGCCGATGCCTTTGTTGCCGCGTCGCGTGTACTCGCTAAAGACCGCCTTCTTCCATATCCGATCGGGATCACCCATGAGCGGCGCGAAGCTCGAGCCTTCGAGATGTTCGGACAGCGGCAGGCCACAGCACTCGGCCAAAGTTGGATAGATATCGACGAGTTCGACAAGGCCACGCGATCGTTGCCCGCCTGCCTTGCCCGGAACACGCGCAATCAGCGGCACTCGCGTTCCCAGCTCGAAGTTCGTCATCTTCGTCCATACGTCGTTCTCGCCGAGGTGATAGCCGTGATCGCCCCAGAACACGACGATCGTGTCGTCGGCCAATTTCAGCCGATCGAGTTCATCCAACACTCGCCCTACTTGTGCGTCCATGTACGTGACGCATGCCCGATAGCCCTGGATCAACCGCCGCGCCATGTCGTCGGTGATCGGTCCTTCAAGCGTCACCGAACCGTAGCTGCGTAGCTCATACCAATCGTGCCCAGCGATGGCCGGAGCGCCACGAGGCAGATACCGATTGTCGGGCAGATCAATCTCATCGAGCGGGTACAGGTCGAAGTACTTCTTCGGGCAGCAGTAGGGCAGGTGAGGCTTGTGAAAGCCGACTGCGAGAAAGAACGGTTGATCCTTCACACGGCCGAGCGTTTCGATCGCGCGATCGGCGACGCTCGTGTCGGCGTAGGCGTCGTCGGGCATGTCGGCGCCTTCATAAGGTGGGCCGCGACGCGCGGCTTTGTTGTCCGACTGTAGGCCAGCCGCCGCAAGCACTTTTGGCCGCTCGCGAATAATCTGCTCCGACTCTTTCGTGTACCAGCTCTTCTTGCCCGGCGCATGCTCGTACGACGGTTCGCTCCATGCCAGCGGGTCGTCCGTCACTTCACCTTCGACATGATAAATCTTGCCAATCGACGCCGTGTGATATCCGTGGTTCTTGAAGTGTTGCGGAAGCGTGACGACGTCGGGCATCATCGTCCGCAAGTTGATGTTGTTCGCGACGACCTTGGTCGTGCCAGGTCGGCAGCCCGACAACATGCTGGCTCGCGACGGATTGCACACCGACTGCTGGCAGTACGCGCGTTCGAACAACACGCCGGTCGCAGCCAAGCGATCGATGGCTGGCGACTTCACCGACACATGACCATAGCAGCCCAACTCGGGTCGAAGGTCATCGACGGCAATGAACAACACGTTCTTAGGTCGATCGGCACTTTGCGTTGATGTCGCCATCAGCGCGAGCGCACATAGGAACGCAGCGAGACGATGCGGAGCATTCATGGGAGGAGTGCCAGCAGGTGGGAAAACTCGTGGCGTGCGGCGAGTTTCACTATCCGCAGATAATGTTTGCACGTCAACCGGCGCGGTGCGATTCTTGGGGTTTGCCCACCACTGTGCTTGCACGCTCACCGCACATGCTCACACGCCGTCAACTTTTGCAATCGGCCGCCGGCGGCATCGTCGCCGCTGGAAGTTCGCGCCTTTGGGCCGCACCGTCAGCGCAAGAAGCCATCGTTTCGCGTGCTCTATAGCAACGACCTGACGAACACACTCACGTGTACGAGTCCGTGGCACAAACCACGACAACCGTTCACCAAGGAAATGCTCGAAGCGACAGTAGACGAAGTCGCCGAAGTTGGCGTCGAGGTGCATCTGCTGCAACCCGGCCTATGTAATGTGCCGCTGTGGAAGAGCGATGTGTATCCGCTCGCCGAGCACGCAGCTTGGCTCAAGCAGCGCTATGGACAGAAGCTCGATGCGTATTCGCAGTGCGTGCTCGATGGCAACGATTTGATTCAGATCTTCATCGATCGCTGTCGCCAACGTGGGCAATCGCCGTTTATCTCGTTCCGCCTCAACGACGCTCATCACAAGGAATTCGTCAACGCGAAGCCCGGCGACAAGGTCGGCTCGCTGTCGCAATCGGTGACGAAGCTGTACGTCGAACATCCCGAGTGGAGGATCGGACCCGACCCCAGTCGATCTGGCCAACACGTTTGGAACTGGTCGATTCCCGAGGTCCGAGCACATCGACTGGCCATGCTCCACGAACTTTGCTCGATGTACGACTTCGATGGTCTGGAACTCGATTTTCTCCGCTATCCCAGCTACTTCGATCTGGAGAAAACGACGCTGGCCGAGCGCAAAGCGATCATGACCGACTTTGTGCGTGAGGTGCGTTCAACGCTCGACGAGACCGTCAAACATGGCAAACGGCGATGGTTGTGCGCCCGCGTCCCTTGCTACCTCAATGTGCTCGACGACATTGGCGTCGATTTGCAGGCAATGGTCGACGCGGGACTCGACATGGTGAATGCATCGTCGACTTACTACACCACGCAGCGACAAGACCTCGAAGCGATACGTCGTCGCACCGAAGGCGCGGCGCTCTACTTCGAGATGTGCCACACCACCTGGACCGGACCGAAGGTGGCGACCGGTTACGACACGAACGTATTCCGCCGCACGACGGTCGAACAATTTAACACGACCGCGCATCTGGCATATGCGCGCGGATGCGACGGCGTGAGCGCCTTCAACTTCGTCTACTATCGTGAGCATGGCATCGGCGATCGCGGGCCGTTTCACGAGCCGCCGTTCGAGGTGTTCAAACACCTCGGCGATCCGGCATGGCTCGCCAAACAACCACAGCACTGGTTTATCGCCAAGGGTTGGCGGCCGGCAAACTCGAAACCAACGCCTGTGCCGCGCGCCATCGCAACAGGCAAGACCGTGCAATTCCAACTCGACATGGCCCCACCCCAAGGCGGTTGGACCAAGGACGGCCGCCTGCGCATCGAAACCGAACTACCGATGGCGGATCGTCAATGGAAGGCGGTGCTTAACGATGTCGAGTTGTCCCCGACTGACGATGTGTCGGAGCCGTATGCCGCGCCTTATCCATCGCTGTTGGGCGAACCATCGGCGCGACGTGCATGGAACGTCCCGGCAAGCGCATTGCGCGATGGCCGCAACCGACTCGACGTGACACTCGTCGACGGCGAACCGACGACGATCGTGTTCATTGATCTTGCAATCGACGTCTAACGCACGCTCGGCTCGCGAGCCCAAATACGGTGCTGCTTCGCGGCTTCGATCACACCGTCGATGCCGCCCTTCGTCAAATCAACGAGCCCTTCATCGGCCTGCGGATCGACGTGCGCGAGTTCAAACAGCGGCAACGCCTCGGGCACATAGCCGATCACCTTCAGGTGTGCGAACGCATCGCGAATCCAGTCGACAGCTGCTGCGGTTTTCGCCAATAGATCGACGCCTTCCGCCGAAGGAGCGACAATCACCGCGTCGAACAAACACGACGGTGCGCCTGCCAAAAAATCATCCGGCTCAATCGCCTTGCCACCTTTCGAAGTGACTCCGCCAGCCACGGGAGCGATGATCGCGACCGTTGCCTTCTCGGCCTTCGCAGACTTCATCAAAGCGTTGAGCCACTTGTCATTCACACCTTCCGTCACCAAGATGGCGAACTTCTTTCCCGCCACCGACTCCGGCGCCTTCGTGTACTGGCTGAGCGCGGGCGATGGCTTCATGTCCTTCGTAGGCTTCGCGGCTTTCGTCTTGGCTGCCTGACCCGGCATGCCCAGAGCTTCGGCGACATTTTCCGCGAACTCGGCGTCGACATGCTTCAAGTTGCCGAGCATCCGTTGCCGCACGGCCAGACTCTTGCACTTGCCCAGCTCGAACGCGAACCCACCGACGATGTGCCGTTGTTCGAAGTCGGTCATCGACTTGTAGAACAACCTGGCTTGCGTGAAATGGTCGGCGAACAACTCGGGTCGCACACGCCCCTTCACGCCGTCATCGGCCGGCGCAGGGAAGCTCGTGAAACCTCCCTTGCGATCCTCGCGCGGCGCTTCGGAGTCGAGACTATTGGGCTCGTACGAAACTCGCCCCTTCGGAACCAGCATGCGCATGTGTCCATCGCGTTGTAGGTTCGACACCGGGCACTTCGCCGCGTTGATCGGCAACTCGTGAAAGTTCGGACTTCCCAATCGCTTGAGTTGGGTGTCGACGTAGCTGAACAAACGGCCTTGTAACAGCGGGTCGTTCGTGAAGTCGATACCGGGCACAATGTTGCCAGGACAGAACGCGACCTGTTCCGTCTCGGAAAAGAAGTTGTCGACCGTGCGGTCGAGCGTCATCTTCCCCAACGGCGTGAGCGGAATCACTTCTTCAGGAATGATCTTCGTCGGATCGAGCACGTCGAAGTCGAACTTGTCGGCCGTCTTCTCGTCGAACGTTTGCACCGAGAGTTCGTACTCTGGGAAGTCGCCCATCTGAATCGCGTCCCACATGTCGCGACGATGAAAGTCGGGGTCGGCGCCTGACACCTTCACCGCTTCGTCCCAAATCAGAGAGAACGTGCCGAGCATTGGCCGCCAGTGAAACTTGACGAACGTGCTCTTGCCTTGTGCGTTGACCAGGCGGAACGTGTGAATACCGAAGCCTTCCATCATGCGGAACGATCGCGGAATCGCTCGGTCGCTCATGACCCACATCAGCATGTGCGTGCTCTCGGGCGACAACGACACGAAGTCCCAGAACGTGTCGTGCGCCGACTGCGCCTGCGGAAAACCGCGATCGGGCTCCGGCTTCACCGAGTGAATCAAGTCGGGAAACTTCATCGCGTCTTGAATGAAGAAGACCGGAATGTTGTTGCCGACAAGATCGTAGTTGCCTTCGGAGGTGTAGAACTTCACGGCGAAGCCGCGCACGTCGCGAGCGGTATCGAACGAACCCTCGCTCCCCGCAACGGTCGAAAAGCGCACAAACGTCGGCGTCTTCACGGACGGGTCTTGCAGGAATGCCGCCTTCGTCAGTCGCGAATGCGACTTGTATGTCTGAAAATAGCCGTGAACACCAAACCCACGGGCATGCACGACGCGCTCCGGAATGCGTTCGTGGTCGAAGTTCGTAATCTTCTCGCGAAGCACGAAATCTTCGAGCAACACCGGCCCGCGGGGCGCCGACGTGAGCGAGTTTTGATCGTCGGAGATCGGAATGCCCTGGTCGGTGGTCATTCGCTGACCACCTGGCGGCACGGTTTGATGAGTCTCGCCGCCGCTTCCGATCTGCTGAGGAACTGCTTCTACTTCGGCGTCGCGTTGCTTCTTGGCCATGGGGCGCACCTTCACAGCATGAGTCGCGTTTGGAAAACGTGCGAAGATTGCAACTTTTGCGCCGTGCCATGAATCAGCAGACGATTCTTGCCCGGCGCTGCTCAGATCAGAATGTCTTTGACCACATGCGCCTCTTCGACGCCGGTGAGCTTCGTGTGCAAGCCGCGAAACTTGTAGGTGAATCGCGAGTGATCGATGCCCAAGCAGTGCAGAATCGTCGCGTGGAGGTCTCGCAGATGCACAGGATTTTCGACGATGTTGTAGCAGAAGTCGTCGCTCTTGCCGTATTCAAAGCCTGGTCGCACGCCGCCACCGGCGAGCCATATCGTAAAGCAACGTCCGTGGTGATCGCGACCCATGCCGGGATCGCCGAACTTCCCTTGGCTGAACACGGTGCGTCCAAACTCGGTAGCGAAGATGACGAGCGTGTCGTCGAGCATTCCGCGTTGCTTTAAGTCTTTCAGTAGCGCGGTTGTGGGTTGATCGACGTCGCGACACTGGTTCGGCAATTGCCGTGAGAGGGCAATGTGCTGATCCCACCCGCGATGAAACAACTGCACAAATCGCACGTCGCGCTCGAGTAATCTTCTTGCGAGCAAGCAGTTCGCCGCGTAGCTGCCGGCCTTGCGCACTTCGGGGCCGTACGCTTCGAGCGTGGTATCGGTCTCGTCGCTGATGTCGGTCAACTCGGGCACCGACGTCTGCATGCGAAACGCCATCTCGTAGGCATGAATGCGGGCAGTCGTCTCCGGATCGGCGAGTTGCTGAGCCTGCACGGCATTGAGCGTCGCGAGGTCGTCGAGCATCGCGCGCCGCTGCTCGCGATCGGTGCCGTCGGGATTGCTGAGGTACAACACCGGGTTGGCGCCGGGCCTCAGACCGACGCCTTGATACGACGACGGCAAGAAGCCGCTTCCCCAAAGGCGCGAGAAGATCGGTTGCCCCGGGTTCTTTCCCGTGCCTTGCGACACCATCGACACGAAGGTGGGAAGATTCTCGTTCTCGGTCCCCAGACCATACGCCACCCACGCGCCCATGCTGGGATAACCGGGCTGTTGGTTGCCGGTGTTGATGAACGTGATCGCGGGATCGTGGTTGATCGCCTCGGTGTTCATGCTCTTGATGAAACAGATGTCGTCGGCGATGGTCTGCATGTTCGGCAGAAGATCGCTGATCCAGGAGCCGTTTTTGCCGCATCGTTTGCCGGGCTTCAGCGGCGCGGTGACCGGATAGGCCGACTGTCCACTGGTCATGCCGGTCAGGCGTTGATTGCCTTTGACCGAAGCGGGAATCTCGTTGCCGTGGTTGTCCACGACCGTCTGCTTGTAGTCGAACAAATCGACGTGCGAGAAGCCGCCGGATTGCATGAGGCAGAGCACGCGCTTCGCCTTTGGCGCGAAGTGCGGAATACCCGCGAGCCCCTTCGACGACTTGGCCATTTCGGCGGCGGTGGCCATCTCGGGAAACATCATCGACGCCAGCGCGATGCCGCCGATGCCTTGGGCACCGTTGCTCAGAAACGCGCGGCGCGACAGGTGTTTTTGAAACTCGTGGGCAGGATTCATGGCGATGACGGCGCGATGCTTAGTTGCGGGTGACGGTTTCGCTGAGGTTTAACAATAACGCGGCGACTTGCGACCACGCGGCGTGTTCGACGACAGGAATCGACTCATCGCGCGGCGACTCGCCATTCGAGAGGTATGCCCTGGCCAAGCTTTCGTCCTCGGCATAGCGCTGCCGTTCACGCTCAAGCGTTCCGGTGAATATTGCGCGTTCTTTGTCGGTTGGTACACGCGAGAGACATTCGACGAACGCCCACCGCAGCCGCTCGTCGTCGCTCCCCGAGCGCGTCGCGATGCGCTGGGCGAATGCGCGGCTCGCCTCGACGAATTGCACATCGTTCAACAACACGAGCGCTTGCAGCGGTGTGTTGGTGCTCGGCCTCGAAACAACACAAATCTCGCGGTTGGGTGCATCGAAGGCGGACATGTTCGGCGGCGGAACCGTGCGCTTCCAGAACGTGTACAAGCTGCGGCGATACAGCTTCTCGCCGTGATCTTGCACGAACGTCTGCGCCGTCGCCGGCGTGCTGCCGTAGTGACTGATCTCGCGCCACAAATCGCCCGGCGAGTACGGGTTCACGCCTGGCCCGCCGAGGCGCGGCACGAGCAGGCCACTCGTCTGGAGCGCCATGTCACGAATCAATTCGGCCGACAAACGGAAGCGTGGGCCACGCGCCAACAAGCGATTCTGTGGGTCGTTCTCAAGCAGTTGCGAACTCGGCACCGACGTTTGTCGATACGTCGAGGAGAGCACGATCTTGCGCACGAGCGCTTTGACGTCCCAGCCACTTTCGACAAAATCGACAGCCAGCCAATCGAGCAACTCCGGGTGCGTCGGAACCTCGCCTTGCGAGCCGAAGTCGGCCATCGTTCGCACCAAGCCCGCGCCGAAAAGCATGCCCCAGAACCGATTCACCGCAACACGCGGCGTCAGTGGGTTCTCGCGCATCACAATCCACTGCGCCAAACCGAGTCGCGTCGATGCGGCCTCTTCTGAGGCCGACGTGTGCAAGGAAACCGGTAGCACCGACGGCGTGCCGGCCGTCACCTTCTCACCCGGCTGCAGGTAATCGCCGCGATGAAGGATAAACGTGTCGCGAGGCTTCTCCGACGTGTCCATCACCATCGTCGGAAACTCGCCGGTCTGCACGGACAAGCGCTCTTCCAAGTTGGCGATCGCAGTGCGCGTCGCAGCAGTCGCTTCTGAATGCGCGGCAAAATACTCGCGCAGGGCGTGACTTTGCGGTGACGTGCGCTCTTTGGCGGGCGTCTGTAGCGCAGTCACAATCTCGGCGGGCAATGCGCTGTCATCATCGTGACCCGTCAGGGCCAAGATCTCGAATTGCGCGGCGACCAACGATTTGCCGTGACCGAAGTTCAGCTGCACCGTCAGGTACGGCAGGTCGGTCGTCGAAAAAGGCTCGTTGAATGTGAGCGTCAAATGCACGGGGCCGTCGTGCGAAACATCGGGAGACCAGCCGTTGTCGTTGCGCATGTCGAGGCAGTCGACAGGCGGGAAGGCCTCTTGCCACGAATTCGCCGTCACTCCGCGAACGCCGAGCAGGCGGTACAGGTTGATCTGATCGCCAGGCACAGCATCGGCACTGGCCGAAATCGATGTGAGCACGAAGTTGCCTTTGAAGTCGGGCGGCTCGGGCGTTCCTTTCTTCTCGGCCACTCTGCGGGCCCGTGCATCAACCGGTCCGAAGCCCCAACCGTTTTGCGGAGCGTCGGAATCGGGATAGAAGACCACGCGAAGGCCGGTGATCGGGGCCTTCGACGCCGGCAGCTTCAACGAAATGTCATAAGCGGCCATATCGGTCGCCTGGCTAATCTCGATGCGATTGTTTTCGCTTTCGAATCCGAAACCTCGGTTGGGCGTACTGACCTTCAGAACTTCGGTCGGCAGCAAACGCATGTTGCGGCCGCGCTGCGCGAGTTGGCGAAGTTGGGTGCGTTGCCAGGAAGCGAACTGTTTGGTATCGGGATGCGCGAGTTGTTTGCGCAGCGCGGCCAGCTCGGCGTTGATCTGCGTCTCTTCGCCGGTTCGCAGCACGGTCTTTAAGTTCACGAACGGCTTGGGATCGACGCCGCCGTTGCCGTCGAGTCCCACGTCGCTTGCCGTGTTGAAGTACGCGAACAAGCGGTAGTAGTCGCGTTGCAGAATCGGATCGTACTTGTGGTCGTGACATTGGCGCAGCCGAGCGTCAGCCCAAGCACCGCCTCGCCGAGCGTCTTCACGCGGTCGGCGTTGTAGTTGACGAGGTTCTCTGCCGGAATGGTGCCCCCTTCGTGCGTCACCATGTTGTTGCGCTGAAAGCCGGTGGCTAGCAGCGTCGCATCGGTCTTATTCGGAAGCAAATCGCCGGCAAGTTGCTCGACCAAAAACTGGTCGTAAGGCATGTTGCTGTTGAAGGCGTTGATCACCCAATCTCGCCACAGCCACTGATGCCGGCCACCGTCGATCGAAAAGCCGTTGGTGTCGGCGTATCGCGAAGCGTCGAGCCAATCGATGGCCAGCTTCTCGCCGAAGTGCGGACTGGCTAATAGTCGATCGACGACGCGCTCATAAGCGTCGTCGCTCTTGTCATGAACGAACGCTTCGACCTCGTTGGCCGACGGCGGTAGGCCGGTCAAGTCGAGCGTGACGCGGCGGAGGAGCACGCGACGATCGGCCTCGGCCGACGGCTTCAGGTTCTCGGCATCGAGTCGCGCGAGCACGAAGCGATCGATCTCGTTGCGCGACCATTTCTTCTGCGAAACCTTCGGCAACTCGGCCTTCAGGGGCGGAACGAACGACCAATGCGTCGCGTAGTTGGCCCCTTCGTCGATCCACTGCCGCAGCTTCGCTTTGTCCTCGTCGCTAAGCTTGAGATTCGACGACGGCGGGGGCATCTGCTCGTCAGGATCGGTGCTGCTAATGCGTCGCCAGGCTTCGCTCTTTTCGGCTGCGCCTGGCACGATGGCCGGCGTTCCCGAGCGATCGGCCAACGCCGATTCGGCCTGATCGAGCCGCAATTCAGCCTGTCGCGATTCGGCATCGAACCCGTGACAGGCGAAGCAGTTCTCCGACAAGATCGATCGGATATCGCGGTTGAAATCGAGCGGCTGACCAGCGTTGGCCGCGTTTCCAGCCAGGGCCAGGCCGGTGACCAATAGGAACGCAAAGCGAGTCATGGGCAAGGAAACCGAATGAGGCGAAGCAGGCGGGATGACCTTCAGTATAAACGAATCGTTGCGGGATTGCCCTCACACTTTTCGTGTTGACGCCTGGGTTAACGTCACTCCCAATCGCCATTACCAATCATCCGTGCGGAACGGCGAGGCGGGCAGGTTGGCCTCGTTGACGAGATTGCAATCCGGGTTGCCCGCCCAACCATATCGCACGGCGACAGGTTGCTTCACCTTGTCGCTGGAAAGAATGATGCGTTGGCCGTCGATTCGCGTGATCGCCCAAACGAACTTGCGATCTTCACCCGCGATCGCGAAGCCGCGAAGCTCGCCGTCGGCCGGTTTCAAACCCGTGGCATGATCGAACGTCACAACCATCGTGTCGCCGTCGCGCTCGGCCGATCGGAACAGCGGGCCCGACCATTGTTTCATGGGCTGACGATAAACATCGTGCAACACGACCAGCGCCAGCCGATGCGCGTAGTCGGCTTTGTTCGTGGGATGGCCGTCTTTCGGCCCCCCCATGTCGATCGTAATTGCCATGCCGGTGCGAGGCAGACTGAGCGCTCGACGCTGGCCGTCTCGCACGGCGACGCCCCAGCCTGTGGGTTCACTCGGCAAGAGTTGCGGCGTGAGAAACCGCGGCAGTTGCACCCAAGCGAAGTACAACTCGTCGCCCCAACACGATCGCCAATCGCTGATGAGCGTCGTGAGTTGCTTGCCATAGAGTCCGGTCAGCGGGCCGGCGGCGTTGCGTTCGCCTTGATACCACAGCACGCCTCGCACGGCATACGGCGCGATCGGTGCGATCAATCCGTTGAACAACCCGCCGGGCGTCATCACCGCCAAGTTCTTAAACGCGGCCGGAGCCTTGGGCGCCGGGTTGCCGGCCTTGGTGGCGTCGGCGCGTTCGCGCAGCCAACTCTTCTTGGCGACCTCGAATTGTTCTTGCGCTTGCACCGGGTCGTAGCCCGCGAGTCGACTGCGCCAATCATCAAGCACCGGCGCAAGCGTTGATTCCGTCCGCTGAGCGTCGAGACTCGTCCACGCTTCGATCGGCGTGCCTCCCACCGCGGCACACACGATGCCAACCGGCACGCCGAGGGTCGTGTGCACTTCGCGCGCGACGAAGTACCCGATCGCCGTGAAGTGTTCGACCACCGAAGGCGAGCAAACGATCCAGCGACCGGGGCGATCGGCCAAGGGCGACGGCGGCGGCACGGCGAGCTTGTAGATGTCATAGTTCTCGTCGTGCACGAACATGCGAATCTGCGGATAGTTGGCCGCTGCGATCTCTTCGTCGGCACGATCGACCATGCCGTGCGACCCCTTGAGCGTCATCTCCATATTCGATTGCCCCGAGCACAGCCACACCTCGCCCACGAGCACGTCGTTGATTGTGATCGTGTTCGTGCCGCGCACGGTCAACTGTTGCGAGTTCTCGTTCGTCTGCGGTTTGTCGAGCCGCAACATCCAGCGACCATCGGCCCCGGCGCGAGCCGTGGCCGTTCGATCGCCGAGCGTGACCGTGACTTCTTCGTTCGGCTGCGCCCAGCCCCAAACGGGCACGTCCTTATCGGCCTGCACGACCATGTGATCGGAGAAGATCGCCGGCAACCGAACCGCAGCACACGCGACATCCACACCGACCGTCGCGAACGTCCATGCAGTAATAACGACAACAAACGAGCGCAGGCGTCGATTCATGGCATGCATCCGAGAAGGAAAGGGCGGACGCTCAGTATACCTTCCGCAAACCCCGTCTCGCGACGTTTCACCGCCCATGCGTTCGAGGTCATCCAAACGAACTCTCTTCGTGGGTCGAGTTATTGCGCACCCTATGGACTCGGGGTAAACGCGCAATAACTCGCCCGCGCGAGCGCGGGTTCTGGGCTAGAAATGCCCTTGCGACAGTGATCAAGTCAAGCAGAGGTTACGGAATCCAATCGTCATCGATTACCGATGTGTTCCAGCCGCCCGGGTTTCGCGCGTTTGCGGGTTGTAACCTTCTCTGCTGCGCTTTGTACGTGAACAACGTGCTTCCAAGGAATTCATTCTCTCGCTTTAGTGCCTCGTAGTCCTCAATGGACTTCGTTTCTGGCTGCAAGCGAGCGTCAGCACGACGCCCAAGAGGAAAGCGAATACCACGGCGATTGCGGGTCGAACTCGCACCTCTAAATTGTACAGCGACCGCTGCGGAAAAGCGCCGGTTTGGTCACCGACTTCCGAATGTGGGTTCTCCGGCTAGAATGCAAGTATGAGAGAGAAACCGCGAAGCAGGTACCGATTCGGAATACGGACATTCCTAGCGTTTGTGTTTCTTCTTGGAGCGAGGCAGGTGCTGTTAAGGTCGCGGACAAACTTTACATGCGCGTCTACACGCGCAATATCCCTTGGCCGGAATCAAAGTTCCTTGGCATGACCCGCGAGCAGGTACGCGAGCTGTATGGTGACCCAGATATGGTCGACGGCAAACCGTGGCCGAACAACGACTTTTGGGTATACGAGGGTCATCCGGCTGCAGCGGTGTTCTTCGAGAACGACGCCGTGGTTAAAGTGACATACCGCGATGCTCGTTGAGAGGGCCATGCAAGTGATGCACGCAAATCCCGGCGAGCCGATGCATCACGTCTTACCAAGATTCATTCCGCCACGCGGTTCTTTGCCAAGTGGTAACGCGGCGGATGCGCAGTCCGCTTCACAACTCACCGCACGAAGCGAAACGTGCCGTGTGTGATTTCGGAGATCGCCCGCAGCATCGACTCGCCGACGCGGTCGCCGAGGGCGATGGTGTGGACCGGGATGAGCGAGGCGGAGCCTTTTGTGAGCTTGGTGTAGTGCAGGTACTCGAGCACGTCGTTGCCGAACACGCCATCGGATAGCAGGAAGATTGCGTCGGGCCGCAGGTCGTAGGCGCGCAGCACGGCGAAGGCGGGATAGGTGTTGCCGTTGGGCGCTAGTTTTTCGAGCCACTTCATCGTGCGGGCAAGATTTTCTTTCGTCGCGGCGACGAGACCCGTCGTGGGTTGCTGATACGTCTGATCGCTGAAGAAGATCACGTAGTACCGCTGCGACGTGCCGAGGCCGCGTAGCGACTTCTCGAGTTGATCCATCGCGCGGATGAACCGCGCATCCTCGGTCATGCTGCCCGAAGCGTCGACGATGAACACGAACTTCTTGCCGTTGGCGTGCACGCCGAAGAATGCAGCACTGCCATCCCCTTTGCCGCCGACTTCGCGCATGTCGCCCGAGCCTAGGTCACCCTCGCTCGCGACCGTGGCGCCTCCGCCGCCGAGATGCTTGAGCTTGATGCTCAGTTCGGAAAGGCTTGGTGCTGGGCCGATACTATCGAGGCCGGCGCCCGGCGACAATCCGACGACCGAACTGCTGCCAGTCGCCATGACTTCGGAGATGTTCATCGCGATTTCGAGCACGTCGGGCGTCGTGATGCCATCGAGAAACGATGCGACTAACATCAGCGACGGCTTCGGTTCGTCGCCGTCGAACATCAGCCCGAGCAACACCAACGCGACAGCGTTGACAAACATCGACGCGGCGCACGATCGCATCTCAACGCTACGCGCAACGGCGCAGGCGCAACGAGCGAACCGTTGGGCTCGAGAAGCGTGGTGCATCGAACGAACGAGAGAAGAGAGACGAGAAAGGAGCCGCCTACTTCGATTGAAGCCTCCGGCATTTGCAGCATCAAGCCGATGCTGGCTAATTTGAAAGATAGAGGCCCGTGTGGGCTCTGATGAGTGTCAATAAACGAGCGCGCATGTCGAAAGAATCGCCACGGAGTACGCCTGAAATGCCGGTAGTTACGATTACAGCGCGCCACCGAGAACACCCGTGAACATTCGCTTTCCGATCGAGTTCGACTACTGGCTGATGCTTCGCTATCCGACCACGTGGGAATGGTGGTGCTTCATCACCGCGCCGGCATTCGTTTGGGCGCCGCTATTGATCGTCGCCTACGCGCTTGGACGACGGCGGTTCAACCTTTGGCTCTTCGCGGCGATTGTAGTTTGCGAGAGCGCGGCGCTGGCGTGGTTTGTCCACCTGACGTGAGCGCTCACGAGCGGCGCCCGTGCGCGACCAACGGTCGCGGCTTTATGAAGACGTTAGACGTTCGATAGCGCGGCGGTGGAATCGCCGAACGAATCGACCGGCACGCCGAACCGGTTCAACATCGCCACGTACAGATTGCTCATCGGCGTCGCGCCGACATTGACGTGCCGGCCAGGCGACAGAGCCCCGCCGCCGCGACCGGCGACGATCACAGGCAGATCGTCGTGCTTGTGGCGATCGGGATCGGACAGACCGCTGCAGTAGACGAGCATCGAGTTATCGAGCAGCGTCGATCCGTCGGCCTCGCGCGTCTGTTGCATGCGGTCAAGAAAGTACGCGAGTTGCTCGACGTAAAACTGATCGATCTTGGCGAGCTTTTCGAGACGGTCGGGCTTCTTGCCGTGATGCGACAGGTAATGGTGCCCCTCGGCAATGCCCAGGTCGTTGAAGCTGCGGTTGCTGCCGTCGTGCGCGAGCAGAAACGTGCCGATCCGAGTCGAGTCGCTTTGATAGGCGAGCACAAGCAGATCGAGCATCAAGCGAATGTGATCACGGTACGCGCCCGGGATGCCTTCCGGCGTGTCCATGTTGGGCTCGGCAGGCAGACCAAGTTCTTGCGTGCGATCGAGACGTTGCTCGATCTCGCGAACGCCGGTGAAATACTCGTCGAGTTTGCGGCGATCGTTGCGGCCAAGCTGTCGGTGCAGTTGCTTGGCGTCTTCCTGCACGAAGTCGAGAATCGACTGCTGCCGCTCGATACGATTCTCCAGATTCCGCAGCCGCTCTTCGCCTTTGCCGGCGCCGAACAGCCGCTCGAACACCAGACGCGGGTTCGTTTCGGGCGTCATCGGCTGCGTCGGCGATCGCCACGACAGATTGTATTGATACGCGCATGAATAGCCTGAATCGCACGCCCCGGCAGTGCGGGCGCCGTCGCACGACAACTCAAGCGAGGCGTAACGCGTGCGGCCTCCGACGTGCTGCGCGGCGATCTGATCGACCGAGGTGCCAAGGTAGATGTCAGCGCCTGAGGTTTTCTTGGGCCGAGCTCCGGTGAGGATGGTGGCGTTGGCGCGCGCATGGTCGCCGCCGCCGTCGGATCCGGAAGTGCCGTTCTTATGCTCGAAGCCGGTGAAGACCTGAAGATGGTCTTTGAACGGCGTCAACGGCTGCATCGTGCTGTTGAACTGAAAGGCCGTGCCTTGGCCGACCGGTCGCCAATGTTCGAGATTCACGCCGTTCGGAACATACAGGAAACCCATCCGCAGAGGCGCACCGGATGCTGTGGTCGCGGCGGCGGCCGACTCGGCAGCGAGCGCTGACGCAGGAAAGAAGCGCTCGAGCGACGGCAGCGCCATCGCGACGCCCAGCCCTCGCAGAAAGCCGCGACGATTCAGACCCTTCAACGGTCCTTCGCTCAGCGGTCCGTGGCTCAATGCCCCGCGACGTTTTGATTTACTCGTGCTCATTGTGTTTCACCTTTATCTGTCGCCGTCGAGGCCACGGCCCCGTGATCACCACGACGCATCACAAACGGAGCGCTTTCGATGATGTCGTAAATCAATGTCTTTAGCTTGCCGTCGTTTTGTTCCAACCGCCCAGCCATCTTTTCCAACATCGGCAGATCGTAGTATTCGGGACCACGACCGATCGCGAAGGTGAATAACTTTTCGCACAAACAGCGGTAAAAGTCCATGCGACGGCTGGTCGCGAGGATCTCCGATAGCTCGGCGACGTTATGGAACTTTTCGCCGGTGACGAGCTCGCCGACCGTGTCGATCGGCTTTTTGCCTTCCTGATCGCGCCACATACCCAGGGCGTTGAAGTTTTCGAGCCCGAGGCCGATCGGGTCCATTCGAGCATGACACGACGAGCAGAGTGGGTTGGCGCGATGAATTTCGAGCGTCTCGCGCATCGTGAGCGTGCGTTTCGAATCTTTCTTCGCGTCTTCGAGCGCGGGGATATCGGGCGGCGGAGGAGGCGGAGCCATGCCCAGGATGTTGTCGAGAACGAAAAGCCCACGCTTGACCGGCGAGGTGCGTGTCGGATTCGAGGTGACGACGAGAAAGCTGGCATGAGTGAGCAGTCCGCCGCGATGCGTGTCGGGATCGAGATCGACCTTGCGCATGTGGCTGCCGCGCACCCCTTCGATGCCATAAAACTTCGCCAACGACTCGTTCAAAAACGTGTAATCAGCGTTGAGAAGCTCGGTCGCTGGGCGATCGTTTCGCAAGATGTGGGCAAACATCGCCTCGGTTTCTGGCCCTATCGCGCTGCGTGCCGAGCGGCTGAAGATCTTGTCGGCTTCGGTGTTATTGATGCCGAGAACCTTGCTCGCGTTCACGTTGTTCGTGGCGATGTCGCGCGTCTGCAGCCATTGGCCCACGAAGTTGCGCACGAAGCGTTCGCTCTTCGGGTCGTCGAGCATACGATCGACCTGCGCTCGCAAGTTCGACCTCAGCGAGTGCGTGCGAGCCGCCTCAAGCAATGCGGCATCCGGCGTCGAGCTCCACAAGAAGTACGACAATCTCGATGCCAGCGCGTAGCCGTCGAGCGGCACGACGTGCGCAGGGTCGTCGGGCTGCGGCTGCGTCTCGGCGCGGAATAGAAAACGCGGCGAGGCCAGAAGCACCGTCACGGCGTCTTCCAAGCCTTGATTCAGTGCGCCGCCGGGCCGCTGCTCGCCGTTCTCGGCCAACGTCACCAGCCGCTTCAGCGTGCCCTCGTCAACGGGCTTGCGAAGGGCGCGGGTCGCGAGGTCGCGAAGAGCGGCGGTCAGCAACTCTTTCTTCTTCGTCGGATCGCTCGGCGTCGCTTCGATTAGCTCGACGCATCGGGGTGGAAGAACGGCCTTCGAGCCACCCGCGAGAGGCCCTTCCACCTTCATCTTCTTCATCTCAACCGACAGACCTTCGTCGTCGGCTTTGTCCTGACCGCTCAGAAGCAGGCCCAGCTTTACCTTTCCCTTGGGCAATCGCTGCGTAACGATGAGGGTTGCGTCGCGCGATTGGTTCCAATCGAGTTTGGCCTTCGCGACTTCCACTTCATCGATGACCAGGATGACACTGACACGACGGTTCGAAGCTGGCTTATCGCCTGCCGCGTGAACGGTCATCACAATGTTGTGCATCCCTTCGGAAGAGTTCGTGTACAAGTACTCCGCGGCCCCGAAGGTCGGAACTGGCAACCGAGTGGCGTTGCGTTTTTGGTTGCCTTGGACGGCGAACTTCTTGGGGTCGATCGAGTTCGACCTCACGTTCACGCGGGATTTCGTGATCGCGAGCTCTGCCACCTTTGCGGCGGCGTCGAGATACTTCTCCATCAGAATCGGCGACAGACTAAGGACGTCGCCGATCGTGTCGAAGCCATAGCCTGTGTCGTCGGGAGGCAACTGCTCGGTGACGTTGAAGTCGATGCCAAGCAGATCGTAAATCGTCCAGCGATACTCTTCGCGATTGAGCCGGCGCAGGGTGACGCGACCGGGATCGGGATGGGCTGCGTCGTAACGAAATGCCGAATGCTCGATCCAGTACAAGATCGCTTGCCGTTCGGCGTCGGAAGGCTGCGGCTGATCGCGGGAGGCATCAGCCCGGCGTGCAGATTCTTCCATGCCTTCGACCATAACGCATGGTTGGCGACGTGATCGTCGAGACGACTGAAACCATCGAACGACACCGACCCTTCGCGCTCGCCATTGCCGTGACAGTCGAAACAATACTTTTTCAGCAGCGGCGCGACCTGCTTCGTGTACGTGTCAACGGCCTTCTGCTCAGCTCCGACCGCCGAGTGCGTAAGCAACCCGACGATCACCGCCGATGCCACCATGATTCGCGATGGCATTGTCTTGCCGGTCGATCGTGGAGCGCAAGACAGCATCGAAGGATTGGCTCTCGTGATGTGCTGAAACCTCGTTCGAGCGGCGACGGCTCAAACGCGGCGGTGGCGAAAGACGGCAGGGGGGCGGGGCGGTCGGAACTGCCTAGGCGTGACAGCCTTTAGGATAATGGCACGCAGCGATTAAGTCCACGAAATCAGCGACGTGATTCGTGGCCCGCTGATCCTCGCCAGGATTGCCTTCCTTGCTTGTTATCGCCCACTTCGTCGTCGCCACCCGATTCTGCAAGGAGCTTAGCCGCCGCGTCGGTCGGCGTTTCAGGGGTTATCAGGACGCTGGCGATTCGGCTCTGCGGAGCTACGACCGCTGTCGGGACCGCAAAAGGGTTCGCAGTCGCTTGCACCCGCAGGCCCGCAAGGGACGGAGTTTGATTCGGCGTGAGGGACAACGGCGGCGGCGAAGGGGTGAGCCAATCGACGTCGCCGGCAAAGAGTAGGTCGACGGCCACGGCCTGATCGCTGAACGATGACGTCGCGACGCTTGGCGCAACCGATGGAGCCACTAAGTCGCTACCGGTAGTGACCGTGAATTCCACATCGTCTTCTGCGGAGATGGCGTTGCTCGGGGCAGGGGCGTTAGGGTCGTCCAAGCCGCTGATGTCATCGTTGATGTGCGGGACAATTTGCTTGGCGTCTGCCAGCGTAATCGTCCCTTGGCCTAGCACGTCCATGCGATAGTTGTATCCAGCATCACCCGCCGAAAGGTTGATGGACGGCACGATCTGCTTGGCATCGGCCAGCGTGACCGTCTGTTGGTTCAATTGATCGCCAGGCAGCACGTACATCATAAAGTTGAAGTCACTGCCTTGTCCGCCGTTGCCGGAGCCAGTGGTCGAAGAGCTTGACCCGTCTTGCCAATAACCGTCGAGCATGTCGCCAGCGGTGTCGGTCACACTTGCGGCATCGAAGTGCAGCAGGATGCGGTTGCCGACCGGCTGCGATGCAAAGGTCCACGTCGCCACATGCGTCGAACTGTTGTAGCTGAAACCGCTGATCGATGGCAGCGACGGTGCGTCCGGCGAATCGGGGCCGATCAACTGCAGGCTGCTCTCGGTGATGTTGACGTTTTCGCTGAACAGAATATTGAGTGTGTTCAAGTCGAGCCAAGGGAGCGTGTCTAACTGATGCGCGCCGTTGGAAACGTTGTAGCCGAGGCCGGTGACCGTGCTGTTGCCGTAGCCGTTGGAATCGAGATAGTCGTAGTACGACGAGTCCCAGTTATTGCCACCGCTGACGTACACGCCCATCACCTTCGGTGGAGTATCGACGGCGATCACGTCGAGGGGTCGCGTCGAGGTGTTACTTGTCGCGAATCCATCGGTGACGGTGAACGCTACGGTGCGCTCGGCAGTGCTGGGGTTATCGCTCAGATTCTGATAGAGCACCGATCGCAGAGCATTCTGATAGGCGGCAGGTGTGTCGTTGCCGGTGATCGTTAGCGTGCCCGTTGCGGCATCAAACGCGCCCACGAGATTCGGCGTGTTGGTGAACGATAGGACCTCTTGTCCCTGCACATAGTTATTCGCAATCTGGACGCTTGCCGACGACAGTAGCGGCGAATCAATGTCGCTGACCGTCACGTTCGAATCGAGGGGTATCGCGGTTTCCCCTTCGGTGAACATCAACGCGGCGCCGGTGGTCGTAAGCTGACTCGGCTCCGAAAAGTTCGCGCTCCCAGGGGTCATATAAGGCACCGCAGGCGTCAGCGGCATGTTCGCGCTCGTCCGCGTCGCATCGTACAACAGTTGCGATGGCAGATTGCCGACGTCGTACAAGTCGGCGTTGTACCAAGCGGCCGCATTGCTGACGACGGTGCCGGGAATTCTCGTGGCCGCGTCGGGCGTCCCCTGACTCTGCGAGAGCGCGACGCCGCCATACACCTTGTCGCCCGAGTCGCCGTCGCTCCAACCGACGTTGTCGAGCACGACGGAACCGCTGGGCAGATGGTCGAGTGTGCCGTCGTCGTTCGTGTCGTAGTCGGTTCCTTCGACGAAGGGTGTCGGGCTGTAAAACAGATAGAACGAGACGGTATGCTTGTCGAGCGCGCCGCCGGGAACGTCGAACTGTGGATCGGTCACGACCGTCGCCCCGGACGCGACGGTGTTGCCTCCCGAGGGACTCTTGATGACCAGATAGCCGTTGCTGCCGATCGTGGCGTTCGACAAGTTCACGACGAACTCGGCGTCGCCGCGGTTGTCGCTCGAATTGCCGTCGAACTCGACGAAATAGACATTGTTGAGCGACGCGCCGGGCGAACCCTTCAGTTCGACAAACTGATACTCGTCGCCGCCGGTCTCGTGTCCCGGCGGGTTCGCCTTGATCTCATTCAGAATCGCCACCGGCGGCGCGATCACCGTCATCGCGATTGTGTCAGCGTCACTTTGCGCACCCCCCGCGCCGCTGTGTCCGAGGTCGTTCGTCGTGATCGACAACGAGTCGCTGCCGAGATAATTCGCCGTCGGAACGTATGTCAGACCGGCCAGCGCCGCGTTGATGTCAGAAATCTGCCCGGTGAACGTGATGCTCGATGAGCCACTGCCGCCTGAAACGAAAGTCAAACCTGTGGTTCCCGCAAGCGACAGCGTGCCATGCCCGACTGCGAGCGTCACCTGCACTGGTTGGCTTCCCGCATCGGCATCGCTGATCTGCACAGCGTTGCCGTAAGCGCTCGAAAAGACGAAGGCCGCGCCTTGCACCACCGTTTGCGAGCCTGGCACGGAGTTCACCGGAGGGTCGTTGACCGGTGTGACCGTGATGGCGAAAGTTCCGCTCGTCGCGCCGCCAGCACCGTCGCTCACCGTAAAAGAGAACGCGTCCGACGAAGTCTCGGAACCATCGTGCGAGTAGGTGATTAAACCGGCATCGACATCGGCCTGCGTGAAGGTGCCACCGATAGCGAGTGTCGCCCCTGACTTGCTCAACGTGCCGTGAACTGGAACCGCGGTAAGTGTGTACGTCAGACTCGCGGCGCCTTGTTCGAGATCGGTGCTTTGCAATTGCGCCGTGCCGATCGCGACGTTTTGAGCGCCTTCGGCAACCGTCGCCGAACTGCTCACAATCACGGGGCTCGTGTCGGTCGAGGCCGTGGTGGAGAAGACCACATTGTCGATCGCCATGCCGTCGTCGTTGCCCGGGTCGTTGATGTCGGACCAGCGCAACCACAGCGTCGCCCCCGGCTGCCAATTGACCGTCACCGTCACGCCGCTGTCGCCACCAACAGCCACCTGGTTCGCGGCAGCATTGCCGTCGAGCGTGATGTCGCCCGAGCCGCTGACGCCGTTGCCCGCCGTTTGCGGCGCGACGAAGTTGAGTGCCGCCACGGAGTTGTAGGTTCCGGAGTTGAACGTTGTAGCAGTCGTCGCCCAACTGAACTGCAAAGTGTTCTGAACGGCCGACGCACTACTACCGTCCTTCCATTGCTCGCCCGTGTACTTGAGCGTGAACGACGTAATCGTCTGGCCCGTGTTGTTCACGAGTTGCAGGCCGTAGTTCGATGTCAACGAACCGGTTGCGAACGACCCGAACGCGCGTTCATTGCTGCCGGTCGAGCCGTACAAGAACGTGTCGCCGGTCGTCGACGATCCGTTATCGACGCGCAGCGAAGTGTTGGCGTTGCTTCCCGATTCGAGAAAGCCCCAACCGGCAGGCAACACTGTCGCGCTTGCCGTGCTGTCGTCCTTCGGCACTGTGCTAAACAGGTTGTCGAAATCTTGCGTGTAGGTGCCGCCGTTGTACGTCGTGGCTGAGAGCATCGTGCGCAGCTCGAGTAGTTCGATCGCGAGCCGAGCCCCGAAAGGCCGTCGCCCTCGAGGCATTCGATCCGGCCGCCTTCCGAACCAGCGCCGCCAATGAAGATATAGAGGATGACCGTTTCGACGACGTCCGATGTCCGTAACCTTTGAAGCCGCAACGAAGGTATCCGCTCAACGCAAGGAAGATCGGGCATCATAGAATGAAGGCCACGGATCGATTGTGAGAATTTGATTACGACGTGCTTGCCCCAACCCGCCCATAGGACAATCGCATTGACATGCAACCTTTCGGTTGCATAAACTGCCCTTAGTTCGAATCGACAAACATCGAAGCAAGGGCCTATTCGGCGCGTAGCCAAACGATTGCAAGGAGACCGGCCATGGCCGATTCGCGATTCGTTTATGTCACGTACATTCGCACAACGCCGGAGAAGTTGTGGCAGGCGCTGATCGACCCCGAGTTCACGCGCGTCTATTGGTGCGGAACCGCTCACGAGTCGGACTGGAAGCCTGGCTCATCGTGGCGAATCATGATCCCTGACGGCCGAGTCGCCGACAGCGGCGAGGTCGTTGAGTTCGAACCCTATAAGCGGATCGTCTTGAAATGGCGTAACGAATTCAGGCCCGAGTTGCGCGAAGAAGGGTACTCGCGTCTGACCTATGAACTCGAACTGAAGAGCGACTCGATCAAGCTCACGATCATTCACGAGATGGATGTGCCGGAATCGAAACTCATCAACGCCGTTTCGAACGGTTGGCCGCACATTCTGGCGAGCCTCAAGAGCCTTCTCGAAACCGGCGAGCCACTCGAAGGGACGCGGAACTGGCCGAAAGGCGCGTGATTGATCGAATCTCGTCACAGCGGGGCACAGTGCATCGCGTCGAGAATCTCGAGGACACCTCGGATCGGCACAGCAACCCAGTCGGGACGATTGTTGAGCTCGTAGGCGACTTGGTGAGTCCGCCTTTTCCAACAGCAGCATCAGCGTGCGTTGACCGAGGTGGCACGCTTGAGAAGGTCGGCGCCTTCTGCGGCAGGAACAGCGGTGAAGTAGCCGAGCATCATTTCGTTGAAGATTTGAGGGCCGAAACGAACGACGGCCTTCGGGTTCGGGTTCGACAAGTTGTTGGATGAGTTGTCGTAACGCGCGATCGCGATCAGGCTCGATCCTTTAGGCAGCATCACGGGCTGAGCCAGGTTGTAGCGCAGTTGCCACATGAAGTTCCACTTCGGCACATCGAGCAGCACCTCGCGATGCCCATCGGGAAACTCGACCTCATAGCGAAAGCTCTTCCCGCGTAGGTGCATGTGCGGCGTCAGGGTGAGCATGATGATGTCGGCAGGAATGGTGATCTTGCCGACAACCTCGTAGTTCGCGTCTTCGGCGGGAATGCGAAACGAGCGATTGCCAACCATGCCGCCCCAGATTCGCGCTTTGACCGTGCTCAGATCGGCATACTTGAAGCCGACGTAGCTTCGATCCTCTTGCGGCGTGCCGTTGGGCGTGTAGTGCACCTCGAACACGAGCTTCGATCCCGCCGGGACGCGCAGCGCGGTGCCGGGCGGATAACGGTTGGGCGGCATGCCGGTGCATAGCCTACGAGTCCTCCGTCGGCGGTGTTCTTCGCGCGCCTGAAGGACGGATGTCGACAGCGATGTGATGGACCACCTTGCGATTGTCTGGCCGCACCTCGGCAAACTGGATCCATTTGTCTTCGGTGAAATTTGGATCAACGACAAACGACTTGTACTCGACAATGCCCTCGGCCGGCACCTGCACGGGCGAGTCGCTGATGTAAAACACCGCGTCGGGTTGAGGGATTTGCCAGGCCGACGGAAAGCTCGGAGCGGTTGGCGCTTGACTTCGATCGCCCTCGGGGCAGCCGGCGTCGATCCAATCTCGGATCAGCTGCTGCTCGGCATCGGTGAGCCGCGCATCGTTCGAAAACTTTCCGTGCTCGTCAGGATTCGCAAACCAGGGGGGCATGCGACGCGAGTCGACGGCTTCTCGAATCGTGTCGGCCCAACTCACCGCTGCGTCGTACGAATCGAGCGCAAAGGGCGCAAGCTCGCCGGCGCGGTGGCAGCGAACGCAATGCTGCTGAAAAAGCCGTATCACCTGATTGGAATACGTGACGTTCGAATGCGCCGCCTGCTGCGAATCTCCAGAGGAGACGACCTTCCGCGGCGCACGGCCAATGCAGCAGCCGACCGCCGTGGTGATCGGCTGACTGACTTCCCGGTTCGCGAGCAGTTCGTCGAGCGCCTCAGTAAGATCAGCACGCGTTGCCTGGGGACGAACGACACTGAGCGCATACTGGTCGTCAACGCGACCTCGGTAGCGCACCTTGCGATGCTCGTCGAGCACGAAGACCTCGGGCGTGCGTGTTGCGTTGAGCCGCTCGAAGACCATCAGCCCGTCTTCCGATTGTGGCTGATCCTTCAACATCGGAAACGTGAGCGACTGCAACCGCACAAAATCGCCGATGGCCGAGAGCGTGTCCTGGCGATTCGCATCGACTGCGACGAACTGCACCCCGCGCGGCGAATACTCCGCCGCCAACTTGTTCAACCGAGCGGCATAGAGCCTTGCCAATGGGCATTCGACGCCGAGCACCGCGATCACAACGAGTCGCGAGTCGGCCCAGGCGCTGAGTCGATGGCTATTGCCGCGTGCGTCGGGCAACGAAAACTCGGCGAGGTTGTCCGCTTTCGATGTCGTCGCTACGAACGCAACGAGAACGCCCCACACGAATAGACGCATACGCTCCTTCGACCGCGCTGCCGGTGAGAAGAGCACAGCGCGCAGAAAACGAACCAACTGACGACGAGCAAACACGAACTCGCGGCAAACGATCGGAGAAAATCGCCGCCGCGCCCTTGGAAGAGACGAGCGCACTATATCATGCGTTCGTCACAAGCCCAGCGAAAACGAGCGAAACGGGGCGAACTGCAAAGCCACAGTCATGCACGCGAGTGCCGCCGCGAAGAGGCAAGCCTTTACCATCGTTCTTCGAGTTACGGCGCTTCTCGTCGACTTTGCAGTCCTCCTGCGAGCGAAACAGGGCCGCTAGACGGCGGCCTTGACCCAGCCCATGAGTTCGATGGCTTCGACCAGCTCGGGGCGCATCGTGAACTCATTCTCTTTCTCTTTCGGTTCAGTGGCCGGCGGAGAAGTCGCGATCGCTTGCCACCACTTTGGCTTCACCGTGTCGTTCTCGGGCTTGTATCCGAGTTCACGGGCGACGAGTTCAGCAAACGCGCTGTAATGCAGTCGCGCTGTGCTTTCCGAGGTCGATCGCGCACTGGCCGCCAACTGCGCGACAGTGATGGCGTGCCCTGATTTGTGGTACTGGGCCATCAACATTTTCACGCCGGCTTCCCAGAGGCCCGACCGTGTGGATTTCGAATCGCGAACCGCCAGCAGCGCTCGACGATAATCGTGTGACGTAGCGGTCAGATCGGTCATGGTTGAATTCTCCTGAGAAGCTGCGGCATCGACTGCACGAGCCCCTAGCTTAGCAGGTCTCGCCCGCTGAGGCTTCACGTTTCGTCGACGCGCGTGTCATCTGGCAGCTTTTTCGGTCGTTCGCGCTTGCAACATCGCCTCGGCAACCTGGTACGCATTTTTCGCCAGGTGAGCGAGACGCGTCTTGTCGAAACCGCAGAGCTGACCGTTTTGATCGCGCTGAGTTGCGCTCGAGGCGTCACTGCTCAGCATTGCTGCCATGATTTGTCCTGCGAACCAGTCTTTGAGCGTCATGCCGTAGTGGTTTTCGCTGTCGAAGCTGTGCGTTGAGCGACTTTCTTCATTCACTGTCGGAAAAGCGTAGTTGGTCATGTGGGTCTTTCTGGGAGACAAATGCTGCGTGCCGCGTTCTCGTCAAAATGGCGACAGGCCATCTGATACGAAAGTCTACGTTTCTTACGCAGCGACCGAGCCACGAACTGCCGCTTGCGAGCGATGTGAGCGCGAATCTGCGGCCGAAACTGCCGCGCCCGACCGAAACTATTTCGTCAATTAGCGCGATAGCAACGGCTTTGGGCTTCGACAATCGCTAGAACCGTGCTACGATACGGGCGGCTGGTTTGACGACGCGACTTCGTGGTAGCTGTTCCTTTTTGAACATCGCCGCCGCCTTCTCTCTCGCTCTTCCCTCCTGGCTGGGCCACCACTCTGGCTCCTTTCAATTCGACCCTGAAAGCTGCTTGGGTCGAACGCCCGAATCCTGGAGAGGAAATCATGGGTAAGAAGCTGTACGTCGGAAATCTGAGCTACAACGTCACGGACGCAACCTTGTCGGATCTGTTCGCGCCTTTTGGCGATGTGCAGTCGGCGCAGGTCATTCAAGATCGCGACACCGGCCGAAGCAAAGGCTTTGGCTTCGTCGAGATGTCGAGTGACGCCAGCGCTCAGCAGGCGATCAACGCCCTGCACGAGAAGGATCATGATGGACGTCCGTTGACCGTGAACGAAGCCAAGCCGCGCGAGTCGCGCAGCGGTGGCGGAGGTTACGGCGGCGGTGGCGGAAGTCGTGGCGGCTACGGTCGTCGCTAAAAAACCGCGATCCGATTCACGAAGTTGGCCGGACGCGAGGCAGCGGTCTCCTCCGGCCAACTTAATTCGGGTCTTTTCGGCGCCGACGGTCACTCTGGCCCGCGCCTCTGCAACATTCCCGCACGAGAACTGATCGATGGACTGGAACGCCGAAGCCAAGCGCGTCGCTGACTACATTCAACAGCAAATGCCCGAGGCAATTCGTGGCGCGGTGACGTTTGGCGCAGCGGATTGCGCCGTCCTTTTCGGGAACGAAACCAGCTTGCAAAAAAACGGCGAGAGCTCTCCGCTGCTGCAATATCTGCGAGCGAACATTCCTGCCAGCTATTCCGAGGCTGGGTTCAGCACCCCGGACGCAGGCAGCGGCGGCACTTGGGCCATCATACTTCGCGCTCACATGGGAGCCGCGCATATCCAAACCCTGCATCGCCTGGTTTGGGAAAGCTTCGGAGTGCTTTTCCCGGGCTATGAACGCGAGGTTCTGAAGAACCGCGATATCAAACATCCGCACATTCAGCCGATTCGTCCAAGCGTTGCCACGACGTCACGAGCGTCCGCCAACTGAGTTTTGACCATGCGCGTTGAGCTCGTGTGAGTCGCGCAGGACCAATGATCGGCAGCCCGGTATGTTCGCGAGCGATACATGGGCATCATGACGCGCAAGCACGGCGATCTGTATGTGATTACCTCGGATCACACTGCCGGAATCGTCCAAGGTAAGCGCGCGCAAAGCGCCTGCCTGCCATCGGACTGGCATGGACGGGAGCCGATTGGTCGGCCGATCTCGCCGATGCGAGAACCTTTGCCACGCTCGATGCAGCCGAAGAATACACGCGCGCGAACTACGCGCAATTGCGCGAAAAGCTGTGATGGTGTCGCAGTAAGTGTGTGTTACGACCTCGAACGAAAGAGCAAAGAAGTGGGCGGAAAGCGGCTGCGGACAGACTCGGGAAAGACTATACTGATCGCAGTCATTTGATGTAGCGATCTTGCAGCGCACGTCCCTCTCGAAATCTCGCGCTGCTGTTTTCTCGCTTTGCCTGCTTGGTGGCCGCTGTGGAAAGGGTCCATACGTCTGAACGGGGATCCTCTGTTGTCGCGCAAGAACTTGCTGACTCGACATTTGCAAACAAATCGACTTGGGTAGCAAGAAAAAAACGAATCACTGAGTCATCACTGGAAGGCGGATCATCATGCGTAGTAGGCGACCGGTCGGAAAGAAGCAACTTCAACGACAAGCCCGATCGGCGCCCCAGCGTGCGGCCGTCGCGCCACCTGTGCCGCGGGTTCAGGTGGTCTACGGTGACGCGTTCATCGTCTTGGAAGACCAACAGAAGAACACGTTTGTTTTTGAGGGTGGCGCGTGGGTGCCGCACTCACAATCGATTGCCGAGTGTCATCAGGGTTGCCAGGTGACAAAACTCGCGCAGAAGGTCAACAACATGACGCGCTACGAAGTCCGCGCACCAGTTTGAGCTAACGAGCACTCAATCGCCGGTTCTTTCACTTCGAGAGCAAAGGTAAACCAATGGCCAAGAAACCAAGACTTTCGGGCGCCGATCGCGGCGATCCCACAAAAAACAAGAGCCTCGCGATTCGCAACGTCCTCAAGAAGATGCCCAGCGCCAAGGCCGCACAGGTCGCTGCAGCCGTCAAGAAGGAATACGGGCACCAGGTAAATCCCAACATGATTTACATGGTCAAAACCAAAACGAATATGGCGACCGATGGCAGGCCGAAGCCATCGAAGAAGACAAACAATTCGACTCCCATGACCTCTGCCGCACTTTGGGTCGATGCCATTAAATTGGCCCGACAGCTTCTTAAGGCGACCGGGAGCGTGGCCAATGCAACGGCGCTTTTGAAGGCCGTCGGCTAGTCACTGGAATCTGCTCACTGGTATCTGCGATGCTTTTCCTGGAAAGGGAGTCTGCGACGATGAGTGAAGCCGAAGCTGCGGTGCTGAAGGTCTTTCGGAAGTATCTCATGCGTCCGCACCAGATGTTGTTCTTGGACGTCAACTTCGACGTTCGCGCGAACACCGCGGTCGCCCAGCTCATCAATCGCGGCTGGATCATCCGCGAGCGCCATGAGCATGCATTTCACCTGTCGTCCGCCGGCTACAAAGCCATGCGCACGCTTCAGTTGAACTGAGTGGTTGACCTATCCGCGCGGCCCACGGCGCGGGCAACCTACTTGTTGGCCAAAGGCCCTCCTTCGGCAGTGTGGCCGCCGAATCCTCTATTGGGCTCCGATCGGCAGCCTGGATCGGTCGTACCGGCGCGCCGGGAAGAAGTCCACCCGAACGCGGGAAAAACCTCAATCGGTTCGGCGTTATCGCAGGTGTATGTTTCAGGGATCGTCGCAGGCGGTCGGATGAAGCGCTGCGCGAGCTTGTTCAAGTGCGCGGGGCTCGTTGCCGGGCAGTTCTTGGCTGATGAATGAGCGACGCGCGGGGTAAGCCGTCATCATGAGCCATCGCGCGATGTCGAGCATTTGCTTCCGCCCAGGTCGGCGGTCAGCTTTTACGCTCGTCGAGATTCTGATCGTCGTGATGCTGATGGCGATCCTTGCCGCCATCGCCATTCCAGCGTTCATCAACACAACGACCGACGCACGCATCACGACGACGCTGTTCGACCTCAATGTGCTGCGTTCGGCGGTGCAACAGTATCGCGCCCAGCACGGCGGCGCCTCGCCAAGCCAGTCGCTTGTCGAGCTTATCAGTCAGACGGATATGTCCGGCGCCGTAGGCGCGGGGTCAAGCTATCCGTATGGCCCGTACATGATGGCGATTCCCATGAACCCGTTCACGCAAAGCAGCACGGTTGTCGCTGCCGGGTCGAATCCGCCCACGGCAACCGTGAGCGGCGCCGGATGGTTGTACGACATCCCAAGCGGACAGATCTGGATCAACGACACCACGACGCCCTTCGCGTCGCAGTGATGACCGTCGAGCATTAGCTCGGTTCGAGGCCGGTCATGGTGCCGGTGCTGGTGGCGAAGTGATCTCGCTCCAGGCCAGTGCGCTGCAGCACCGAGACGAACAGGTTCGGCAGCGGATAGTTGTTCTTGCGATCGAAGGCGAGATGCTGACCGTGCCGGAAGCCACCGCCGGCAAGCAGCACCGGCATGTTGCGATTGTCGTGGCTCGACGAGTTGCCGAGGTTGCTCGTCAGGAACACGCTCGTGTGATCGAGCAAGCTGCCGCCGTGGTCTTCGGTCTTCATCAGGTCACGCAGGAAATCGCCCCAGGCGGCAATGACGGCTGTTTCGATCAACGCTAACTGTTCGAGTTTCTCCTCGTCCATGCCGTGATGGCTGAGCGAGTGATAACCCTCCTCAACGCCGGCGATCGGCACCACGCCGCCGCTACCGCCGAGGTGGAACGTGATGAAGCGTGCGGAGTCGGTCGACAACGCCAGGCGAATCATGTCGGACATCAGCCGTTGACGACCGACGAAGTCGTTCGGATTGCCGATGTCGACGGGCTTGGCGATATGCACCTTCGGCTTCGGACGATCGGCCCACGCTTCCGACGCTTCCAATCGCTTTTCCAACTCGCGAACGCTGGTGAAGTAAGCATCGAGGCGGTCGCGGTCGCCGGTTCCTAGTTGTCGCTGCAGCTTGTGAGCATCGTTGGCCACGACGTCCATAATGCTCTGACCTTGCCGAGCACGTTCGATCTGGCGGGCTCGTTCGCTCTGCGAATCGCTGACGAATAACTTCGTGAACAATTTCGACGGCGAATCCTCGGCGGGAATCATCGACCCGTTCTCGGTGTACGACGGGCTGTTGCTGCCCTGCATGCCAAGCACCAGCGATGGGAAGCGGGTGTGATGGCCGAGATGCTTGGCCATGAGTTGATCGAGCGAGACTGAGTTGCGCGACGCGGCGGACGAACTCATCGGGGCAGCGCTCAGCAAGCTTGCTTCGGCGCGGTGGCCTCCGGTGACGCTCGGATGCGAAACGCCCGAGACGACTGTCAACTCGTTGCGCAGATCCTGCAACGCCTTCAGATACCGCGATGGCTTGTAGTTGTGACCCGCGGTGTCTGGGTACAGATTGTCGCCAATGAGCCCGAGGCCCATCGTCATCGAGACGAAGCGTCGCGGCGCCTGCGGCTTCGTCGACGCAGCGAACGCACGTTCCATCGCGCTCAGCCACGGCATCGCCATCGCCACGCCGGCCCCGCGAAGCACTGTGCGACGGCTCATCACACGGCCATTGAGAACGCCTCGGCGACGCTGTTGCGAATGACTCATGACAATCCTCGGTCTCGATAAGAACGGTTACTTGCTCAAAAACACGGGGCTGGTGGCTACCAACTTCACGAGCGATCGCAGGCCGTAATCGTCCTTCGCGGCTTGCTCGACAATGGCTTCGATTGCTTGCCGATCGGCGAACGAAATCGGCGCGCCGGTTCCGTAGACCATCAGCTTCTCGGCCACGCAACGCGCCAAACGACGCGGACGGGCGACGATCAGATCGCGAAACTCATCGACGTCGCCGAACTTGCGACCGTCGGGAAGCGTGTAACTGGCGTCGATCGTCGCTCCGCGGTGCGGCTTGCCTTTGACGAGCTGCAGGTACTTGTCTCGCCATTGGCCGGCGGGATCGAAGTTTTCAAGGGCGAAACCCGCGGGGTCGATCTTCGTGTGGCAACTCGCGCACGAATCTTGCGAGCGATGTTTGACGAGGATTTCGCGAATCGTCTGCGCTCCGCGGATGTCGGGCTCGATCGCAGGGATGCCCGACGGCGGAGGCGGAATCGCCTGGCCGAGCAATCGTTCCGACACCCACACGCCGCGCACGACGGGCGACGTGTTCGATCCGTTGGCCGTCACCTTCAGCACGGCGCCTTGTGTCAACACGCCGCCGCGATGAGAGGCTGGATCAAGCGCGATGCGGCTAAGCTTGTCGCCGCTGACGCCGTCGATGCCGTAGAAGCGAGCCAAGCGGCTGTTGAGAAACGTGAAGTCCGAATCGATGAGATTCGTGACGCTCATGTCATCGCGCAGCATCGTTTCGAGGTACGTGTGCGTCTCATCGAGCATCGAGTACTGCACGATCGGATCGAAGTTGGGAAACAGCTTGCGATCAGGCTCGGTGAAGTCAATCAAATCGAGTTCTAGCCATTCGGCCGCGAAGTCCTGAATAAAACGACGACCCTTTTCGCCGGCGAGCAGACGATCGACTTCGGCACGAATCGTCGAGTTGTCGTGAAGACGCCCCGCGGTCGCCAATTTCTCAAGGTGATCGTCTGGCGTGCTGCCGGTGAGGAAGTAGCTGAGCCGCGCGGCAATCGCGTAATCGTTCAGCTTGCCTGGCGATTCCTTCAAGTACAGGAACCTCGGCGAGCACAGCACCGCGCGATATCCCGCACGCAGCGCAACCGGCGGCTCGTGCCCCTCGGCCAACGACTGACGAACCATCGCCGCGTAAGGTTCGAGCTCTTTCGGCGTCGCGGGATAACGGAACGCACGCCGTGCGAAACGTTCGACGAGTTTCACCGCGTCGGCTTCCGACATCTTGCTGGCGAGTTGCAGGTGGCCTTCTTTTTTCGCCGGCTTCACTGCCGCTCCGGCAAGCAATCTCTGGCGGACGAGATCGTTGTCGTTGCGATGAATGCGCTTCATTGAGATGCGATCGATCGCGATGCCGGGCACGTCTTGCGGACCGCCTTCGCCGGCGCCGACCTGACCACCGTCGAATCTGGCCTTTTTCAGCGTGACATCGCCGGGATGAATCTCAAGCATGTGCCCCTTCGGCAGCCATGCGTCGAACTCAAAGTCACGTGGCTTTTCGGCAAGCTCGACCGCGCCGATCCACGACAGCAGTGGAGCACTCGAAACGCCCGGCCCACCGCGAATGGTTGTCCACACACCACCGGTGTCGGGTAACTTCAAACCCGACGCCCGGACTTTGAAGTGATACCACCCGTCGACCGGAGCGGTTGTGATCGGCAGTCGCCCATAGAAAGTCGGCCCCCCCGACCATGTCACCGCGCGGCCATCGAGCAGCTCAGGCTCGCGCGTGCGAACGTACGCCTTCTTGCGCGCGACTTGTCGAGCGTCGAACGTGTGGTCGTACGCATCGTCGGTTGAGAAGGCGCGGCGAAAGGCTTCGTCGAGCGCGACGTCGACGACCGCTAAATGCCGTTCGAGTTGAAAGTGCGACATCGACTGGCCGTCGGCGACGGTCGTAAAGCCGGCCGAGCGGCTTTCTTCGGGAAGCTGATCGGCTAGTGGAATGTCGATCGCCAACAGGTCGTGCAGCGAGCGCTCGATTTCGCGTCGGCTGAGGCGTCGAGCTTTCACGCGGCCGACGCGCTGCTCCTCGTTGTACTGGAACGTTCGCAACCATTGGCCCGTCGCTTCGAGAAACGCGGCGACATCTTTCTTGGGCAGCGTGCCGCTATCGGGCGGGGGCATTTCGCCGTCACGCACTCGATCGAAGATGCGAACCCAATGTTTCTGCACGTCCACGTCGGACAAATTGTGCCCGAGCTTCGCGAGGTCGAGTCCGCCTTCAGCCTTCGGGCCTTGATGACAATCGAGGCAGTGGGCGCGCACGAACGAGCCGATCGCCTTGGTGGATTCGCTCGAAGGCTCGACCCCCTTGGCCGCACGCGCAATGCTGCCAGTCAATACAACCGCGAAGGCGGCGGCTATGAACAGGTGGAGGAATGTGAATCGCAAGTGAGGCGTTTTCCAAGGCAGGAAGCCAAGTCGAGCCACCGTCGCAGCGGTGCGATCCTGGCCAGCGGAACCGTCAACTCGTCAGGCGGGAATAACGAGCCACATGCCCCGAGCCGCCATTCTATGCAAGTGATGAGACAAATCGAAGTGTTTAGCGCGACAGGCCCCATCAATCTTACGTTCTCTGGTCGTCCGCGGGCCGAAGTCTGCTAACCCGTTCTGCTCGAAACGAGCCGCGTCGCCTCTTCAGGTACTCTTTCGGAGTAGACGTAACCCCTTGAAAACGCACGCCGTTCCGTCAATCTTCTGCTAAAAGATACCGTGGCCCGAACCCCTGGGCCGTAAGCCTCGCGAGCTCATGAGATTCGGCGCCTATGTTGGAGTTTTTTTCGAAGCTGTTCGATACGTCCGACTTCCCGCCACGTTGGAACTGCGGGCACTGGACGGAAGGTCACGGCTGGCTGCACATCCTTTCGGACCTGGGCGTTTGGAGCGCCTATGTGGCGATCCCGTGCGTGCTGGTCTACTTCGCCATGCGACGACGGAATCTGCCGTTCCGCCTGATCTTCCTGCTCTTCGGGGCGTTCATTCTCGCCTGCGGCACGACGCACCTGATGGAGGCCATCATCTTCTGGTGGCCTGCCTACCGCTTGGCGGGGGTCATCAAGCTCGTCACCGCGGTAGTCTCGTGGGCCACGGTGGTCGCGCTCGTTCCGATCGTTCCCAAAGTGCTCGCCATGCGCAGCCCCGACGAGTTGGAGCGCGAGATCGAAGCGCGTCGACTCGCTGAGATTCAGCTGCATCGCGCCAACTCTGAATTGGAAAAGCAGTTGGCCGCTCTGCGATCCAGCGAGCAACGATTCCGTTTTCTCGTCGAAGGAACGAAGGACTACGCCATTTTTCTGCTCGACCCGCAGGGAGTCGTCGCGTCGTGGAACCCTGGCGCCGAGCGCATCAAGCAGTACAAGCCCGAAGAAATCATCGGCAAGCACTTCTCGCAGTTCTATCGAGAAGAAGATGTCAAAGCGGAGAAACCGAAGCGCGAGATCGAGGCCGCCATCGCAACAGGCCGTTATGAAGAAGAAGGCTGGCGCGTGCGTAAGGACGGATCGCTGTTCTGGGCCAACGTGATTCTCACAACACTCTTCGACGAAGCGGGCAATCATCGCGGCTTCTTGAAGGTCACGCGCGACATGACCGACCGTCGCGAAACGGA
Organism: uncultured Planctomycetota bacterium; assembly: GCA_963708675.1. Classification (GTDB taxonomy): domain Bacteria; phylum Planctomycetota; class Planctomycetia; order Pirellulales; family PNKZ01; genus DATAXP01. Next base: position 5,050,754 of record CAVPTO010000003.1, on the reverse strand, counting down.
AGCACAACGCGAACGCCTCCTCGAAGAAGAAGCGGCACGCAAGGCCGCCGAAGAGATTAGCGAGAAGCTGCGCGTCACCCTCGAGAGCATCGGCGACGGCGTCGTCACGACCGACGACCAAGGGAACGTCACGTCGATGAACCCCGTCGCACAGGTGCTCACCGGTTGGGGCGACGAGGCTGTCGGCAAACCGCTGACCGAAGTTTTCCACATCATCAACGAGTATTCGCGTCAGACGGTTGAGAACCCCGTGGCTCGCGTGCTGCGAGAAGGGGTCGTCGTCGGCTTGGCAAATCACACGCTGCTCATTTCCAAGGACGGAACCGAGCGGCCGATCGACGACAGTGCCGCGCCGATTCGTGGCCATTCGACGCCGATTCGTGGCGTGATTCTCGTGTTCCGCGACGCCTCGGAACGTCGCAAGTCTGAGGACGAGTTGCTGCTCAGCGAGCAGCGATTGCAAGTGACGTTGGCCGAGCTGCGCGAGGCCGATCGCCGCAAGGACGAATTCCTCGCGATGCTTGCGCACGAGCTTCGTAACCCGCTCGCGCCGCTGCGCAACGCGCTGGAGATCATGCGCTTGTCAGGCGGTGAACCCGGCGCCATCGAAGAATCGCGAACGTTGATGGAGCGGCAACTCCATCACATGGTCCGCCTCGTTGACGATTTGCTCGATCTGTCGCGCATCAGTCGCGGCAAAGTCGAACTACGACGCGAGCGTGTCGATCTCGAGCAAGTCATGCGCAGCGCGGTCGATGCCACGCGACACTTGATCGACGACAAACGCCACACGCTCACGCTCAACGTGCCTGAGCAGCCGATGACGATCGACGGCGATGTGACGCGGCTGGTGCAAATCTTCAGCAACCTTCTGAACAACGCAGCCAAGTACTCCGAGCCGGGCGGACGCATCGAGTTCACCGCCGAGCGCCAAGGCAGCGACGCCGTGATCCATTTGCGCGACAACGGCATCGGCATCGCGCCCAACATGCTCGGCACGATCTTCGACATGTTCACGCAAGCCGACCGTTCGTTGGAACGCGTCCAGGGCGGGCTCGGCATCGGCCTCACGCTTGTGCAACGGCTGGTTGAAATGCACGGGGGCACGGTTGAGGCCCATAGCGAAGGGGAAGGGCAGGGGAGTGAGTTCGTGGTCCGCCTGCCGCTCATGCTCGATGCTTCAAGGTTGCAGGAGCCGACCGACCATCAACCCGCGACAAACGACCAAACCACGTCGTGCCGCATCCTCGTCGTTGACGACAACCGCGACGCGGCGACCAGCCTCGGCATGATGCTGCGGCTGATGGGCAACGAGGTGCTGACGGCGCACGATGGTTTCGAGGCCCTCGAAGCGGCCGAGCGCGAACGCCCGCACCTCGTGTTGCTCGACATCGGGCTGCCGAAGATGAGCGGCTACGACGTTGCCCGCAAGATTCGCGAGCAATCGTGGGGCAAAGACATGGTGCTCGTGGCCCTTACCGGCTGGGGGCAGCAGGAAGACCGCCAACGTTCGCACGATGCCGGATTCGATCGTCATCTCGTGAAGCCAGTGGAACCTGGCGCGCTTCAGACTATCCTGAAGTCGATGTCGCCGAACTGTGCCTGAGCGAGTGAGGACGAATCGATGAAACGCATCGCCCGTAGTTTGTTCTTGATCGTTGCTTCCACCGCCGTCGCCGTGGCGGCTCCGGCGTCGACGTCAGAAACGCTGCTGACCGACAACTTCACGTCTGCCAAACTGGCCAAGCGCGATCTGTCACCGAGCCGCGGCGAGTGGAAGATGGCCGACGGCGTCGCAACTTGTACGCAAGACGACGAGCTCTATAAGAAGAACAAGGATCACGGACCGATCATCTGGTACGACGTTTCGATGACCGACGCGACGATTCGCTTTGCGTTTCGCCCGCAAGGTTGCAAGACGTTTGTCTTCACGCTCAACAACGGCAACGGCCACGTGTTCCGTTTCATCGTGTCGCCCACCGGCCTTGCCGTACGCGCGTGGCCCACGCAAGGCTCCGACGCGACGGCCTTGTCGTTGATGAACCCGAAGGCGGGTTCGCCGTCGCTCAAAGACGGCGAGTGGACGCCCGTCGAGCTCATCTTCGACGGCAACGAGTGCGTGCTCGCCATCGGCTCGGACTTCAAGCAGAAGTTCGACAACGCCGCCCTCGGCTTCGAGAAGACGAAGCTCGGCCTCGGCTTCAGCTACGGCACGTTGTCGCTGCGCGACGTGAGCATCAGCGTGCCGAAGGAATAAACCCCCTCTCCCCTTCGCGGGAGAGGGTGGTTCGCCAAAGGCGAACCGGGTGAGGGGGCGAACCATGTACAGTCGTCGCGAGAGGCAAAGCGCGTTGCGGCGAAAGCTGAATGAGATTGAGGGCCGCACCTAGCACGACCCCTCACCCCCGGCCCCTCTCCCGCAAGGGGCGAGGGGAGATTAGCTTCGTGATCATTGTGTCCGGGGCCGCGACTGAAACCCTCTCCCCTTCGCGGGAGAGGGTGGTTCGCCAAAGGCGAACCGGGTGAGGGGGCGAACCATGAACGAACCTCTCGATCGTGCGCGAGCGCTGCGCAAGAATCTGTCAGAAATTGAGCGCCTAATGTGGGCGGCACTACGCAGTCGTCGTTTCGCGGGATACAAGTTCCGCCGTCAGGTACCACTTGGCAATTACGTCGCGGACTTTGTTTGTTTTGATCGCCGGTTGATTCTCGAACTCGACGGCGGACAGCACGCCACGGACGAAGCGAGAGATTACGACGCCAAGCGCACGGCATGGCTCGAAGCACAAGGCTTCCGAGTCGTGCGCGCGTGGAATCACGAAGTGAAAGAAGATCGCGACGCCGTCGAGGAACTTCTCTGGCGAAAGCTGAATGAGGTTGAAGGTCGAGCGTAACACGACCCCTCTCCCGCAAGGGGCGAGGGGAGGAAGATTAGTGTTGCATCCATGTGCTGAGTGTGAACTGAAACCCTCTCCCCTTCGCGGGAGTGGGTGGTTCGCCAAAGGCGAACCGGGTGAGGGGGCGAACCATGTACAGTCGTCGCGAGAGGCAAAGCGCGTTGCCCAGAGGCTCAACGAAGTTGAGGGCCGCACCTAGCACGACCCCTCACCCCCGGCCCCTCTCGCGCAAGGGGCGAGGGGAGGAAAATCAACGCAGCATGCTGCCGCGGGGCTTTGCGGTCTGCGGAATGGCGTTCTGCCGCAGGCCTTCGGCGGACCATGTGAGCCAGTCGCTGGCTTTTTCGCCGGCGAAGTAACGGCCTTCGCTTTCCTTTTGGCCGTTCGTGTGCCACGTCGTCCACACGCCGTCGCGTTTGCCGTCGACGTACGCGCCTTGCGATTGCTTCTGCGCGTTCGAGTAATACCAACAGAACACGCCGGTCGGGCGGTCGTCTTCGTATTGGCCTTCGAGTTGTTTTTGGCCGTTGGCGTGCCACCAGGTCCATACGCCGGTGCGTTGATCCTTGTCGATCGTCGTGACGAGCGTCGAATCCAGACGCCCCTGCGACCAATCGAATGACTGGTGCATCACGTCGCCGGGGAGATAGAAGTGACCTTCTACCGACACGCGATCGTTCGTGTAGTTTTCCTGATGATGGCCGAGTTTGCGGCCGCGCTCGTACTCGTCGTCGTTCAGTAACTTATGCGCTCCGTCCCACTCGATGCGTCGACCGTGGAGCAGGCCTTGGCGATAGTTGGCTTCGACGCGCTGCTTGCCGTCGATGTAGAACCAAGTCGCCGGGCCTTCCAACTCGCCGCCGCGAAGCGTGAGTTCGCAGATCGTGCGTCGGCGGGCGTCGACGATCGTGCAAGGGCCTTCGAGTACGTCGTCGACGAACGTCGCGCTGCTCATGAACGGGCGTTCGAAGCCCGTCAACAATGCGTCGTCGAACATCGGACCTTCGTCGGCATAGAACCAACGCGTCCAGATGCCTTGACGTTTCGAGTCGCGTGAAGCGCCGCGCCACACAGGGCGGCCGCCTTCCCAATGCGTCCAAGCTTCGGCCGCTGTTCCACCAGTCGTCGGTGCAGGTGTCGCCTCACCCGACTTGGCGTTCGCGGCGCCGCCCGTTGCTTCTTTGGCTTTCGAAGCAGACGTTGGCGTAAGCGCCGGTGGTTCCGGCTTGATCGGCTTTGGCTGATCCGGCACGGCGAGCATCTGCGGCTCGGCGGTGTCGGAAGGGGATTCGATACCGCTGGTGGTTCGAATCGTCACGCTGCTGCCCGATTGCGTTGCCGTCGGCTCGGCGGCCTTCGGCGATGCGGGCAAGAGAAAAAGAACCAGCACCGGCGCGACGACGACTTTCACGACCCACGCGATCAGCGATTGCCAGGATTCACCGTTGGAGCGGGCATTCATGGCAGTGCTAATAGTACAGGGGATGAAGGTTCGCCGCGCCGGAGCCGGTATGTTCATTAGCGGCGTGCGCGAGTCGGAGTCGACGGAGCGCGGACGCTGCGAGCGGCCGGCGACGTGGCGTCCGGTTCGGGCTTCGAGCCATCGGTCTTGGCGACCGGGGCGGCCTTCGATGAACCGTCGACAATCTGCGCCGTCGAGAAGTCCTCGATGGCGACGACCTTGCCGTCCGGCTTCCATTCAGGCCACTTGCCAACTCGCTCGCCGAGAGCATACATGCCGTCCCACTGCTTCTGGCCGTTCTCGTGCCAGCGAACCCAGTGGCCGTCCTGCACACCGTCGACGTACAAGCCTTCGCTTTGCTTTTGGCCGTTGGCGTACCACCATGTGAAGGTGCCGACCGGCGCATTGTTCTTGTAGTTGCCTTCGAGCTGCTTCTGACCGTTCGAGTGCCACCAAGTCGAAGCGCCGTGGGCTTGCTTGTCCTTGGCGTCGCTGATCGGCAGAGCCTTCATCGTGCAATCGAAGAAGCTGTACGTGGTCTTGGCGACCGCGTAGGTGAAGGCACGTTCCGACTTTTTCTTGCCCGGGCTGTAGTACTCGACTTCGGTGCCGAGCTTGCGGCCGTCGAGATACGTGGCCTTCTCGGCGACCTTGCCGTCGGCGTGATATTCGATCGAAACGCCGTCGAGCTTGCCATCCTTGTAGACGGCTTCGTACGACTTCGCGCCCGACGGGTAGTACCAGATCATCGTGCCGGTTTGCACGTCGTGATCGAAGCACATCTCACAGACCTTGCGGTCCTTCGAGTCGGTGATCGTCCAGGTGCCGTGCAGTTGTCCGCCGTCGAAGTCAGCTTCCGACACAAACGGTCCGCTGAATTCCTTGAGCACAGCGCCCGAGAGGAGAGTGCCTTCGCCACCCTTGCTGAACTTGACCCAGTGGCCATGCGGCAGGCTGCGACGATACTCGCCCTTGGCGACGAGACGACCGTGCTCGTCCCATCCAGCCCACGGGCCGTGGTTGATGTAGTTGCCGTCAGCGTCCATCGTCACGCTGCGTTCAATCTTGATCGTGGCGTTGGGATAACGCTCTTGGATGATTTCCGTGTGTTCTCCGTCGTTTTCGACCGACGATGCGTCGACGGCCGTCTCCGGAGCTTGAAACGTTTGCGGAGCAGCGCCCTCGTCGGCCATCACCGGCGCGATCGAAAGCAGAGTTCCGCATACCACCACCAGACCGCGGCGAGCAAATCGAATTACCATGGCACCAGAACTCCTCAATCGAGCGTCAAAAACGCATAAACAGTAAAAGCGTTAAAAGTCACCCCGTTTATCGGATCGTGCGGGGCGGCATATGTAAGAGAATTCTGGAAATTAGTCCAGACGAACATCTCCAAGCCCACGGCCTGCGGCCGTGGGTCTGCATCGCTAGCGACGCTGCTACGTAAACCTGCGTAACCTACGCGCTCCATAACACCCCACACTTCACAACTACAGTTCGATCAACCGTCACAGTCGATACCTTCATTACACCAATCTCCGACCTGAGGGGTTCGACGCATGCGACACGTCATTCGATATGCGGCCATTGCCGCGACGATTCTCACAAGTTCGGTTCGAGCCGAAGACCTCAGCCCGAGCATCCGCGTCGCCCGTCGCCCCTCGCGTAGCGAAGCCGTCGCGACCGACGCTCCCGCGACCGAGGCTGCTGTCACCAAGACTTCGCCGCAGGTCGCTGCCAAAACGCCAACGGTCACAACTCCCGCCGCTCCGGCGACCAGTTCGCGTCAGCAAGCAACCGCGTCGCCGCCTGCGGCGCCTGCCGCCGATCGCGGCGTTCGCGTCTCGCACACCACGCCGAGCCTCGCCGTGTCGATGACTGGCCCCAAACGCGCCAGCATCGGCAAGGAAGCGGTCTACGTTCTCAAGCTCGAAAACTCCGGCCCGTCGGCCATCAGTGAACTCATCGTCGCCATCGCCGCCGGCCAAGGCGCCGAGATCACACAAGCCCGCGCCACGAACGGCTCGACGGCCATCACCGAGGGCGCTGCCGGCTGCCTGTGGAAGTTCGAAAAGGTCGAACCGTTCGGCGAGCACGAGCTGAACCTCGTCGTCACGCCGCGCAAAAGCTTGCCCGTCGCGCTCGACGTCACGTGGACGCATCCGCAGCCGGCGCTCCATGCGAGCCTCGAAGTCGACGAACCGAAGCTCGACGTCGAACTCGCCGGACCCACCGAGCTGCTTTACGGTCAGCACCAGGCGTATCACCTGACGGTGAAAAACCCGGGCACCGGCGATGCCGAGCAAGTGGTCGTGCGTCTGCCGTCGGCCGAGGACGCTGCCGCCTCGACGTATCAAGTCGGAACACTCAAAGCCGGCGCCACCACGACGCTCGAGCTTGAGGTCGCTGCTAATCATGCGGGCAAGCTGTCGATCGAGGCCGAAGTCAGCGGAGCCTCGGGCTTGCAAGCGGCCGCCACGAAAGATGTGTGGGTCCGCCGTCCAGGTTTGGACATCGCGCTCACGACGCCCAAGGCGCACTACACCGGCGCGGTCGTGCCGTGCGAGGTGCGAGTTCGCAACCCCGGCGATGCACCGGCTCAGAACGTTCACATCTCGATGCTGCTTCCCGACGGCGCCGAGTTCCTCACGGCCAGCCACAACGGTGGTCCGACGACGAAGAAGCACGAAATCGTTTGGCGTATCGGCGAGCTTGCTGCCGGCGCCGAGCAGGTGCTCACCGCGCGTTGCAAGTTGTCGAAGCCCGGCGACGTGATGATCGACGCACTCGCCACGGCCACCGGCGATTTGACGAGCGAGACCTCGACCGCTGTCCAAGTCATTCCGGTTGCCGCGATGCAGCTCGAAGTGGCCGGCGCTTCGGGCCCGGTTCCGGTGGGCACGCCGACCGAATACGTCATCACCATCCGCAACCGCGGAACCACGATCGCCGACGACCTCGAACTTCTCGGCATCTTCTCCGACGGCCTGACACCGGTGGGCGCCGAAGACAGCTCGGCTGAGCTGAGCGAGCACTCGATTCGCCTGAAACCGTCGGCCGTCTCCGTCGGTGGCGAGGCTCACTACATCGTGACCGCCCGCGCTGCCGAGAGTGGCAACCACCAGCTTCGCGTCGAGTTGCGAAGCAAGACGCTCGGCGTGAAGTTAGCGCAAGAGTTGTCGGCGTTCTTCTACGCCGAGCAAGCAGCGACGCGATAGCGCGATTGCCATTTTGATTTTTAGGTTACTCATCGAACGACGAGTCAGTAGCTCCCTCTCCCCTTGTGGGAGAGGGCTGGGGTGAGGGGTAGTGAAGCGTGTACTCGCCTCGCCCCTCACCCGGTCCGCCTTCGGCGAACCACCCTCTCCCGCAAGGGGAGAGGGTACAAGTCATGCTCCTGTCGGTTCGATCTCCGCGCTCTGCGCGAAGCCCACGGACGGCCGTCCGTGGGCTTGATGGCGCGTTCGAGAAAATGAAAACAGTCGCGAGTTATTGCGCACCCTATAGACTCGGGTTTGTGCGCAATAACTGTCCGCGAAATGGCAGGTTTCTTCTCTTGTCTCGCCCTGTAGGGAACGCCCTCCGTGGCGTTCCGTGAATCGTGAGCGACGCCATTGCCACTTCCGCGGAACGCCACGGAGGGCGTTCCCTACAGAACTGACGGGCTACGCGACATTCAGGTTGCGTGTGCATCGTTGACACGCGTTCTCCGGCGGGCGTAACCTCATGGCAACCCGCGCCAGGAGCACCCCGCCATGACCGATCACACTGATCGTCGCACGTTTCTCAAGGTTTCGTCCGCCGCAGCCACCGTCGCGGCAACCGCTAACACACTTCATGCCGCGCGTAAAAAGAAAGACGACAAGCTCGACGATAAGCTTGTTGTCGCTCTCATCGGTTGCGGCGGGCGCGGCACACACGACGCCAAGCTGTTTCAGGACGTGCCGAACGTCGAGCTCGCCTACGTCTGCGATGTCGACGAACAGCGCCGCTACTCGGCCGCGCAAAAGCTGAACCTCGACACCAGCCGCGCGGTCGGTGACCTGCGAACCATCCTCGACGACAAGCGTGTCGACGCCGTCGTCGTTGCCACGCCTGATCATTGGCATTCGATCGCGGCGATCCTGGCTTGCGACGCCGGCAAACACGTCTACGTCGAAAAGCCCATCTCGCACAACATCCGCGAGAGCCGACTGCTCGTCGAGGCGGCCGCGCGTAATAAGGTCTGCGTGCAGCATGGCACGCAATGTCGCAGTACGCCGATGATGATCGATGCGATGAAGCTGCTGAGAGACGACATCATCGGCACGGTGATGGTCGCCAAGTGTTGGAACATCCAGCGTCGCGGCACGATTGGTCGCGGGCAAGATACCGATCCGCCGGCCGGCCTCGATTACGACACCTGGGTCGGCGCAGCGACGATGATCCCGTATCGCACCAACCGCGTGCACCAGCGATGGACGTGGTGGTATCACTTCGGCACGGGCGACATGGGCAACGACGGCGTGCACGACATCGACTACACGCGTTGGGGTCTCGGCGTCGATACGCATCCGACGCGCGTTGTTGCGGTTGGCGGCAAGTTCGTGTGGCAAGACGATCAAGAGTTTCCCGACACGCAGCAGGTAACGTTCGAGTACGACAGTGATCGGAAGGCAAGTGACGGCAAGGCTGGCAACAAGCGGATGCTCATCTACGAGCAACGCCTGTGGTCGAGCAACTATCCGTACAACTGCGACAGCGGCGCCGAGTTCTACGGCAGCAACGGGCAAATGTTCCTCAGCCGTCGCGGCAAGATTCAAGTCGTCAACGAGCGCGGCAAGCCAATCGAAATCAACATCAAACCGATGGCGCAGAACGACGTGCTGCACGTCGCCAACTTCTGCGACGCCATTCGCAACGGCACACCGCTAACCGCCGACGCGCTGACCGGGCATCTCTCGACGTCGTTATGTCACCTTGGCAACATCGCCACACGCCTCGGCCGGTCGCTCACGTTCGATCCCATGAACGAGCAGATCGTCGGCGATGCCGAGGCCAACGCCCTCGTGCGGCGCGAGTATCGCGAGCACTGGGCGACCCCGCGCGGGGCGTGAAACCTCAACCCTTCTCCCTCCGGGAGAAGGTGCCGCGCAGCGGCGGATGAGGGCGGGTTGAATTGCTAACCGCCCACTACTCCAACCCGCCCTCACCCGGCGGCTACGCCGCCACCCTCTCCCAAAGGGAGAGGAGTTTTTGCGGTCGCGCACTAGAATACGCTCACACTCAAGGAGACCTTATGCCCGACATGCCAATGCCGGCTCAGTTGAGCCAGATGATTACGGGAACTTGGAAGTCGCAGGCGATCTATGCCGCGGCGAAGCTGGGAATCGCGGACCTGTTGAAAGATGGTCCTCGAAGCGTCGACGACCTCGCAAAACGCACCGACACTCGAAGCGAACTACTTTACCGGCTGCTCCGTGCTTTAGCGAGCGTCGGAGTCTTTGCCGAAGGCGCCGACAAGACCTTTTCGCTGACGCCGATGGCCGAGTTGCTTCGCAGCGACTCAGAACAGTCGCAGCGCTGGATCGCGATCATGATGGGCGAAGAACATCACCGCGCGTGGGGCGAGATCGCTGAGATTCTTCACACGGGCGAAAACGCATTCGAGCGGCTATACGGAATGCCGATCTTCGATTTCCTGTCGAAGCATCCCGAGAAGGGGCAGGTCTTCGATCGCGCGATGACGGGCATCCATGGCCGCGAGACGAACGCCGTGCTCGAAGCCTACGACTTTTCGCAGATCAAGGTGCTGGCCGACATTGGTGGCGGCAACGGCACCACGTTGATTGGCATTCTGCTTCGCTATCCCAAAATGCGCGGCATGCTGTTCGACCTTCCGCAGGTGATCGAGCGTGCCAGGCCGAACTTCGAGGCGGCAGGTGTTTTGGATCGTTGCGACCTCGTGAGCGGCAGCTTCTTCGAATCGGTCCCAAGCGGCGCCGACGCCTATTTCATGCGACACATCATTCACGATTGGAACGACGAGCAGTCGTTGACGATCTTGCGCTGTTGCCATCGCGCGATGGATGCCCACAGCAAGCTGCTCGTGATCGAAAGCGTCATTCCGCCCGGCAACGGGCCGTTCATGGGCAAGTTTCTGGACATCAACATGATGCTCATCCCCGGCGGCAAAGAGCGCACCGCGGACGAGTACCGGCAGTTGTACGAACAGGCCGGATTCACGCTCGCGCAAATCGTGCCCACCTCGACCGAGGTGAGCGTCGTCGAAGGCAGGAAGCGGTAGCGCGGGTTCGTTGTAGTCGAAGAACGGCCTTATCCCGCGTGCGAGGTCGCGCCACCGCTTGCGGTTTCGCGCTCGTAGTTCGATCGAAACGCGCGAAACCGCAAGCGGTGATGGCGGAGGTGAATATAACGCCGCGACCACCCGTCTAAAAAAGTAGGACAAGGCCGCGGCGTCGGTTAGGATAGGCGCGTCGCTTCTGGGCCGCCCCGGAACACGGCTAGACGCGACGTTATCGAGGCACTTCTTCGATGTTGCGAACGCATTCAGGCGGCGTCGTGACGAGTTTGCTCGCCATTGCGGTGGCGATCGCAATCGTCGTCGTTTCTCATCCGAGCGATCATCGCATTGCGCACGCCGCCGGAGCCAAAGGGCCGATCGCGCGTCCGTGGTCGTTTCGACCGCTGACGAAGCCCAAGCCGCCCACCGTCGCCGACCCCGCGTGGCCGCGCGACGATCTCGATCGCTTCGTTCTCGCGAAGCTCGACGCTGCGGACATCAAACCCAACAGCGATGCGCCTCGGCCAACGCTGCTGCGTCGCGTGGCGTTCGACCTCACGGGCCTTCCGCCGAGCGAGGAAGATCTCGACGCTTTCGTTGCCGATAAGGACGACGACGATGCGGCGCTAGCGAAAGTGGTCGATGCTTATCTCGCGTCGCCACGGTTCGGCGAGCGTTGGGCGAGGCACTGGCTCGACGTGGTGCGTTATGCCGACAGTGTCGGACGCACGTGGAATCCGCCGTTCACCTACGCGTGGCGTTACCGCGATTGGGTCATCGACGCGCTCAACAGTGATCTGTCGTACGACAAGTTCGTGACGGCGCAACTCGCCGGCGATCTACTTACCGCCCGCACCGTCGACGAACGGCGGTCGAATCTCACCGCGACCGGCTTCCTCGCCTTGGGCACGCACGACCTGCAAGGCTTGAGCGAAGCGCAGTTCGAACTCGATTGCGTCGACGACCAGATCGACGTCACGACCCGCGCGATGCTCGGCCTCACCGTGAGTTGTGCGCGCTGTCACGATCACAAGTACGATCCGATCACGATGCGCGATTACTACGCGCTGGCCGGAGTTTTCAACAGCACGCGGATGCTGCCCGGCGTCGGCTATCGCGGGCAAGGCAACGGTTACGTCGATCACGAACTGCTGGTGACGCTGCCGATCGCGAAGCAGGGAAGGGCGGCCACGCCGACGCTTGTCGACGGCACGCACTCGATGGACGATTATCAAACGCGTTGGCGCAACGGCGAGCGAACGATCCGCTTCACGACCGATCCGAACCTGGCGATGGGGGTGACCGACGGTGAGATTGCCGACTGCGCGATCCGCATCAAAGGCGATCCTTACGACCCGGCCGAAACACCGCCACGCGGCGACTTGCACATCGCCGGTTTGCCGCCGATGCCTCGCGTGCCGCCGGGGACGAGTGGTCGGCTACAGCTTGCGAAATGGATCGCATCGCCGACGAATCCGCTCACGGCTCGCGTGGCCGTCAATCGCGTGTGGTTGCATCTGTTCGGAACGGGCATCGTGCCCACTCCCGACGAGTTCGGCATTTCGGGCGAGCAGCCGACGCATCCCGAACTGCTCGATCATCTCGCGTCGCGATTCATGGCCGAAGGTTGGTCGATCAAGCGGCTCGTGCGTCGCATCGTGCTGAGTCGCACGTATCGACTGTCGAGCGACACCGCTAAAACAGATACCGCTAAGAACGATGCTCGCGAGAAGGACGCCGCCAACCAGCTTTATTGGCGAGCGAACCTGCGGCGTCTCGAATGGGAGCCACTGCGTGATAGTCTGCTGCATGCCGCCGGTGGATTGTCACTCGATCGGCCCGAGGGGATTCAGGTTTCGGGTATCGGCGGCAAGACGAGCAAGTCTCGCACGGCCAGCTTGTTGGACATCGACGATGCCTGCCGCACCGTGTATCTGCCGGTGCTACGTGCCGGGCTGCCCGAGAGTTTCAGCACGTTCGATTTCCCCGATCCATGTCAGATTTCTGGCCGGCGCGACGTGACGACCGTCGCGCCGCAGGCGTTGTTCTTCATGAACGATCGTTTCGTCGAGAGTTGTGCGCGCGAGGCCGCGGAGTTGACGCTCTCGCAATCGACGCCTTCGCAAACCACCGACGACGATCGACGCATCACCTGGATCTATCGACGCATGTTCGGCCGCTCGCCGGCAAGCGATGAGATTGTCGACGCGAAGGCGTTGCTGGCCGACGTGTCGGGCGAGCCGCTGGAGCGTTGGCAGACGCTGGTGCAGGCGCTGTTTGCGACGGCGGAGTTTCGGTACGTGCGATGAACGCGCTGAAGATGAGCACGCAGAGAAAAGGCGAACCATGAACGCGAGATTCAATCGACGACAACTGCTGCAAACGGCGGCGGCGGGATTCCCTTGGCTCGCGCTGCAGGCGCTGCACGCCGAAGAGACGCGCTATCGCGGGCCACTCGCCGCGAAACAGCCGGACTTCAAAGCGCGTGCGAAGCGCGTGATCTTTCTGTTCATGGCCGGCGGCCCGAGCCATTTGGAGACGTTCGACTGGAAACCCGAACTCGCGCGCGTCGGCAAAGGGGGCCATCATCAACTGCTTGGCTCCGTCGTGGGTTTCAAGCCTGCGGGCACGAGCGGGCTCATGATGTCCGAGGTCTTTCCGCATCTGGCCAAGCACGCCGACGACTTGTGCCTGCTCAACGGCATGAAGACGGAAAACGCGGGGCATCAGCAGGCGACCGTCGCGCTGCACACCGGCAACGAGACTTTCGTGCGTCCGTCGCTCGGGGCCTGGGTGACTTACGGACTCGGTAGCATCGCCGAAGACCTGCCCGGCTTCGTGACGATCAATCCGATCACCGACCTCGGCGGGGCCGCGAACTACGGCTCGGCGTTTCTCCCGGCAAGTTATCAGGGGACGCGGCTCGGTTCGGGCCAAGGCTCGATTCCCAATATCTCCAATCGTCGTCTGTCGGATGCCGAACAGCAGCGACAACTCGCGTTTGTCGATCGGCAGAATCGCAGGATGTTGGACGACATGCCGCATCAAAGCGAGTTGGAAGGCCTGATCGCTTCGTACGAGCTGGCGTATAAGATGCAAACCTCGGTGCCCGCGTCGCTCGACCTATCGAACGAGCCGCCGGAGATCGACAAGCTCTACGGCATCGACGATGACGAAACGAGCCGCTTCGGCACGCAGTGTCTCATGGCGCGTCGGCTGGCCGAGAAAGGCGTGCGATTCATCCAGTTGACGAGTCCGGGCTGGGACCACCACAACGGCCTGCGCGAGAACATCACGCGCAATTGCACGTCGATCGACAAGCCCATCGCGGGGCTGATTGCCGACCTCAAGCAGCGCGGCATGTTGGACGACACGCTCATCGTGTGGGGCGGCGAGTTCGGTCGATCGTCACGCGACGACAAAGGAGACAGCAACGGCCGCGGCCACGCCAATCGCGGATACTCGATGTGGATGGCCGGCGGCGGCGTGAAAGGGGGCCTGCGCTACGGCGCGACCGACGAGCTTGGCGAGAACGCCGTCGATGGCGTCATGCCGACGCACGACCTGCACGCGACCATCTTGCATCTGCTCGGGCTCGATCACGAAGCGCTGACGTTTCGCTTCGCGGGTCGCGACTTTCGCCTGACCGACACGGCAGGTGTCGTCCACAAAGCGATTTTGGCGTAAGCGCAAAAGTAAAGGCAGCGCCCGTTCGGACGCTGCCTTCGTGTGAGTTGCCGGCCAGTTAAAGGCCAGCCGACTTATACCGAGATTCGTCTCGCCGTAACGAACGAAACGACCAACAGCACCAAGAACACAAAGAACAGAATTCGTGCCGCTTCCATGGCAGCCCCTTCTAATCCGTACATTCCGAACGCGCTGGCCACCAACGCTACCAAAAGAAAAATCAACGCCCAGCGTAACATGGCTCGTCTCCTGCTCGTCGAGCGAGCAAAATGGTCCCTGCGAGGGTAAAAACTGTGATTCAACCGATGAGGAAAGTAACAATGCCGAGCAAGAGCAAACCGTGCGCCACATCCAACTTCCTCAAATGGTGCGATCCATCGCTGATAGGCGTCGCCGCGGCTTGCCTCTTCGCGGTGTTAGCGTTAACCGCCGCTTGCGCCGACGAACCCAAATCGCCTCTCGCCAAGCCCACGCTCTCCACCGGCGACATGGTCGTCTTCCTCGGCGACAGCATCACGCAGCAATGCCTGTACACGCAGTACGTCGAGGACTATCTCGTCACGCGGTTGCCGCGCACGCAATTGAAGTTCCACAACTCCGGCGTCGGTGGCGACAAGGCTGCCGACGCGCTGGCACGCTTCGATCGCGACGTCGCCGCTTACAAGCCGAAGTACGTGACCGTGCTGCTCGGCATGAACGACGGCTCGTATCAGCCATACGACCCGACGGTGTTCGAGGCGTATCGCAGCGGCATGCGCACGCTCATCGACAAGATCGTCGCGATCGGCGCCACACCGATTCTTATCACGCCGACGATGTACGATGCTCGTGCCGCCCGTGCGCGTCCGGCAAAGTTCGATCCCGTGAGGGCCGAGTACTACAACTCGACGCTTGCCTATTACGGCGCGTGGCTGCGCGAAGTGGCGGTCGAAAACGGCTACGGCTTCGCCGACATGTATGGTCCGCTCAACAACCTGACACTCGCGACGCGCAAGAAGGATCCGACGTTCACGCTCATCGCCGATGCCGTACACCCCGGCGCCGGTGGCCAGGCGGTGATGGCCGGCGCGTTGATCGCCGACCTCGGCCTGCCGACACGCGTGGCGACGCTCAGCCTCTCGCGCGATGACGACGGCGACGCCAAGGTCCTTGCGCAAGGCGGCAAGGTCAGCGACGCGAAATTCACGAGCGACGGCCTGGAGTTCACGTTCCTTGCCGACAGCCTGCCGTGGATTCTGCCCGACGACGCGAAGGAAGGTTACGACCTCGCGCACTTCGGCCACCGCCTGAGCCGCGACGCGATCGAAGTGCATGGCCTCAAGCCCGGCAAGTATCAACTACTCGTCGACGATCAGCCGATCGGTGTCTTCTCGTCGCAAGATCTTGAGGACACGGTCGAGTTGCAAGGCAAGACGACGCTGCCGGCAGTCGAACAGGCGGCGGCGGTCGCCAAGCTCAACCAGCAGCGAAACCAGGAAGCGGTTCTCCCACTGCGCATGTTGTGGCGGAGCAAGAAGCTCCTCGGCCGCGCCCAGCAGCAGCTCGAGCAGAAGCCCGACGATAAAAAGGTGCAGGCGGAAGTTGCCCGGCTCGAGAAGGAATTGGCGGACTTTGACGGGCAAATCGCGTCGCTCGAAGCCTCGGCCACGAAGCTGCTCGATCAGATGTACACCACCGCCCAGCCGAAGCCGCACCGCTACCGGCTCGTGCGGCAGTAACGGAGCAGCGGCGGCGGATGTTTACTGATCTTCACGTTACTCATCGAGCGACGACGCAGTTACTCCCTCTCCCCTTGCGGGAGAGAGCCGGGGTGAGGGGTAATGAAGCTTGTACTCGCCCCAACCCCTCACCCGGTTCGATGACAACATAAACCCCGATAGCCGGTTTCCGCGGAGCCCGTCGCGACCACCAAAAAACATTGCAAGCGACGACCGCTTTGCCCTAAACTAGGTGCTCCCGCCTGCCCTGGTACATTCAACCTTCCGTAGCAACCGCCCACGCCGTCCTGTCGACCGCGGGAAGGCCATTCGCACGCTGACATCAGGGGTTTTGAACGATGTCGAGGATGCTGCGTCTGCATGTTGTCGCTTGGTGGTTCGTGGCGATGGTCGCGACGGCCCCGACAGTCTGCGTCGCCGCCGAAGAATCGCTTGAGTTCTTCGAGTCGAAGGTGCGACCGCTGCTGGCCGAGCATTGCTACAGTTGCCACAGCGCTGATGCGAAAATCATCAAAGGCGGCCTGCGGCTCGACTCGCGCGACGCGCTGCTCACCGGCGGCGACTCCGGCGAAGTGATCGTCCCCGGCAAGCCCGACGAGAGCGGGCTCATTCATGCCGTGCGATGGGAATCGTTCGAGATGCCCCCAAACGGCAAGCTGCGTGAAGACGAGATCGCGGTCCTCGTCGATTGGGTGAAGCGCGGCGCGCCGTGGCCTCAAGAATCGACCTCGCCTGCGCCGAAGCAGACGACGCGCAAATACGATTGGGCGCAACTGCGCGAAAGTCATTGGGCTTGGAAACCCGTCGAACGTCCGCAGCCGCCGCAGGTGCGTGACCGCGCGTGGCCGCAAGGCGACATCGACCAGTTCGTGCTCGCGAAGCTCGAAGCCGCCGGCCTCAAGCCTTCGCAACCTGCCGAGCCGCGTGTGCTCGTGCGTCGCATCTATTTCGACCTGCTCGGCCTGCCGCCTTCGCCGGAACAAGTCGGGGCGTTCGTCAAACGATCGCGTGCGAACTCGCAAGCGGCCGTGGAAGATCTCGTCGAGGAACTGCTCGCCTCGCCGCATTACGGCGAGCGCTGGGGACGCTACTGGCTCGACGTGGCGCGTTACAGCGACGGCTACGGCGGGTTCCTCGACAACAAGAACGAGGGCTTGCCCAACGCCTGGCGGTATCGCGATTGGGTCGTCGATGCCCTGAATCGCGACATGCCGTACAACGAATTCGTGCGGCTGCAACTCGCTGGCGATCTCGTGTCGAAAGAACACGCCGTCGCGACGGGCTTTTTGACGCTCGGTCCAACGTACATCGGCGACGGCGGCGACCCTGAGGCATTGGCCCAGGCGAAGGCCGAAACGCTCGACGATCGCGTCGACACGGTCACGCGCGGGCTGATGGCCATGACCGTCAGTTGTGCTCGCTGCCACGATCACCGCTTCGATCCGTATCCGCAGCTCGATTACTACTCGCTGGCCGGCGTGTTCAATAACACCAAGGCCGTCGAGACGCCGCTCGTGCCGCCCGAGGTGGTGAAGGCCTACAAGGAGCACATCGACACCGTCGCTCGCCTCGAAAAAGAAAGTCAAAAGGTTCGTAGCGCGACGCGGACCGAGAACCGCGACCTGACGGACGACGAGAACCGCCGCGTCGAAGAGATCAAGAACGAGCTCAAGCAACTCAACGACAACGCCCCGAAAAAGTATCCGTTTATTCATGCAGTAACCGACGCGGGCAGTGCCGACATGCCGCTGGCGATTCGCGGCAATCTGCTCAAGCCCGGTGAAATCGCGCCGCGGCGGTTCTTGCGGATCGTCGCTGGCGAGAACCCCCCGCGCTTTATGCACGGCAGCGGACGCATCGACTTGGCCGACGCCATCGTCGATCCGACGAACCCGCTCACATCGCGCGTCATCGTCAATCGCGTGTGGCAGCACCACTTCGGCCAGGCCTTCGTGATCACGACGAGCAACTTCGGCATGTTGGGCGAGAAACCGTCGCATCCCGAACTGCTCGATTGGCTGGCGTCGAAGTTCGTCGGCAGCGAAGACGGCGACTTCCGTTGGTCGCTCAAGCGTCTGCACCGTGCGATCGTCACTTCGGCAACCTATCAACAGGCCAGTGATGCCGACGAACACGCTCAGACGATCGACGGTGATAACAAGCTGCTGTGGCGTATGAACCCGCGGCGGTTGGATGTCGAAGCTTGGCGCGACGCGGTGCTGATGTCGACGGGCGAACTCGACGAGAAACTCGGCGGAGCGTCGATCGACGACATCACGAAGAGCACGCGTCGCACGCTGTACGCCGCCGTCAGCCGCAACGGCGACCGCTTTGCCAACGACACGTTCTTGCGGCTGTTCGACTTCCCCGCGCCGCGCGCCACCAGCGAAGGCCGCACGTCGAGCGTGGTGCCGCAGCAGTCGTTGTTTCTGATGAACAGCAGGTTTATGTCCGAGCGTGCGAAGAAGTTGGCCGAGCGTTTGGAAAAGGCCGAGAAGAAGCCCGACCGTCGCATCAAGTTGGCGTACATGCTGCTTTACTCGCGAGCGGTGACCCCCGAGGAGGCGAGTTTGGGGAAGCAGTTCCTCAAGCACGCGACGACCGACGGACAGTTAACGCCGTGGCAGCAGTATGCCCAGGTGTTGTTAAGTGCGACGGAATTGATGTACTTAAAATGATGGCCTCGAAGCCCAGGGCCTGCCGGCCCTGGGTCTGAACGACCCTGTGGGTCGAAATCGGAGAATGACCATGTTCCACCGCGACCCCACAATGCCCCTCTCACGCCGCGACGCCCTCTCACGCATCGGCGCCGGCTTCGGTAGCCTGGGGCTCGCGTCGTTGCTCGCCGATACCGCCCCGGCGGCCACGAACAATTCGCCGCTGTCGCCGCGCACGCCGCACTTCGCCCCCAAGGCGAAGCACATCATCCAACTCTTCATGCCCGGCGGGCCCTCGCATCTCGACACGTTCGACTACAAGCCCGACATCAAGAAGCACGAAGGCGAGCGTCCCGCCGAGGTCGACAAGCCATCGATCCGCAAAACGAAGAATGGCCTGTTCCCGGGCCCTTTCGGCTTCAAGCAGTACGGCGAGTGCGGCAAGTGGGTGAGCGACATCTTCCCGCACGTCGGCGAGTGCGTCGACGATATCTGCTTTATCAACTCGATGCACACCGACATTCCCGAACATGCCGGCGCGATGTTGATGATGAACCTCGGCCACTTGCAGCCCAACCGGCCCAGCATGGGATCGTGGCTGGTCTACGGCCTGGGGACCGAGAACGAGAATCTGCCAGGCTTCGTTTCGATGTCGCCTCGCGCAGCCGCGCGGCGGCATGGCCAACTGGGGCAACAGCTTTCTGCCCGGCGCGTACGCGGGTTGCTATGTGAACGTCGCCGAGATGACGCCCGAGTCGGTGATGCGCGACCTGCAAAACGGTTTCGTCTCGGCGGAGCAGCAACGTCAGCAGGTCGACCTGCTCGGGCAACTCAACCGGTTGCACGCCGACCGCGAGCGGCACGAGCCCGCGCTCGAAGCGCGTATCGCGGCAATGGAGATGGCGTTCCGCATGCAGGCGTCCGTTCCCGATGCCTTCGACACCGCGGGTGAAACGAAGGCGACGCTCGACATGTACGGCGACAGCGAATTTGCCAAAGGATGTCTGCTTGCTCGCCGCATGGTCGAACGCGGTGTGCGTGTCGTGCAGTTGTCGCACTCGATCGATAGTTACGACATCGCCTGGGACACGGGACACAACAATATTGAAGACGGCCATTCGAAACTCGCCAAGGCCTGCGACCAAGGCATCGCCGCGCTCATCAAGGACTTGAAGCAACGAGGCCTGTTCGACGAAACGCTCATCGTGTGGGGCGGCGAGTTCGGCCGTGCACCGACTTCCGAAGGCGCCAAAGGCCGCGATCACAACCATCTCGGCTTCACCACGTGGCTTGCCGGCGGCGGTGTGAAAGGGGGCATGAGCTACGGGGCAACCGACCAGTTTGGCCTCGCCGCCGTCGAGAACCGCGTACACGTACACGACCTGCACGCAACGATTTTGCACCTGATGGGCCTCGACCACGAGAAGCTCACGTATCGCTATTCGGGCCGCGATTTTCGTCTCACCGACGTGCATGGCCGCGTGATTCACGACATTTTGAGCTAATAACGGCCGTTTCTTCGCATCATTTCGTGGCATCGCGGCCGAGTCGCGCCTCGTTTTGGAAGGCATAATTGGTTTATGCCCGAAACGACTGCCGCTGACGAATCGCCGCGTCCTGCAAACACGCGCCAGCTTTTGAGTGGCTGGGGGCATGTTCCCGTTGAAAGCTGCAACGTGCAGCGTCCCGATACGTTGCCGACTTTGCGTGACGCGGTGATGTCGCATGGCTCGCGTGACTGCATCGCACGCGGCTTGGGCCGCGCGTACGGCGACAGCGCGTTGAATCGCGATTCAGGCGTCGTCCTGCAAACGCGCATGAATCGCATGCGTGCGTTCGACGCATCGACCGGCGTGCTCGACGCCGAAGCGGGCGTGTCGTTGGCGGAGATCATTGATTGTTTTCTGCCGCGCGGCTGGTTCCTGCCAACGACGCCGGGCACGAAGTTCGTCACGCTCGGCGGCGCGCTGGCGGCGGACATTCACGGCAAGAATCATCACGCCGTTGGTTCGATCGCGAACTTCGTCGTTGATTTCGATCTGTTGATCGCCGACGGCCAGACGCTCCATTGTTCGCGCACCGAGAACGCCGACGTTTTTTGGGCGACGCTCGGCGGCATGGGGCTGACGGGCGTGATCACGACGGCCCGCCTCCGATTGGTGCGCGTGCCGAGCGCCTACTGCGATGTCGAGTATCGTCGCACGCCGCATCTCGATCAAACGCTCGAACTGTTTGCCGAGACCGAAAGTCAGTACGAGTATTCGGTCGCGTGGATCGACTGCCTCGCGCGCGGCAGCTCGCTCGGCCGATCGGTGCTGATGCTCGGCCGCAATGCTGAGGCGCATCAACTGCCGCGTCGGGCGCAAGACCATCCCTGGCAGTTGCCGCGGCGACGTGCGAAGACGGTGCCGTTCAATTTCCCATCGTTCGCGCTGAATTCGTGGAGCGTGCGAGCGTTCAACGCACTCTACTACGCGCGGCACGGCGACCGGCGGGCGATCGTCGATTTCGACACGTTCTTCTATCCACTCGACAGCATCCAACACTGGAACCGCATCTACGGACGTCGCGGCTTCGTACAGTATCAGGCCTTGTTTCCGCCATCAACATCGCGAGCGGCACTCGTCGAACTGCTCGAACAGGTGGCCGAGTCGGGCAAGGCATCGTTTCTTGCAGTGCTGAAGAGCAGCGGGCCGGCGGATGAGGGGATGCTTTCATACTTGTATCCCGGGCACACGCTCGCCCTCGATTTCCCGAACACTGGCGACAGTTTGTTACGGCTGCTGCGTCGACTGGATGAGCTGATGTTGCGACACGGCGGACGTTTGTACCTGGCCAAAGACGCGATGATGTCGGCCGAGACGTTCGCCGCGATGTATCCGCGGCTCGACGAGTTTCGTGCCGTGAAGCGTCGTGTTGACTTGCAGAATCGATTCAATTCATCGCAAGCGCGGCGGCTGCGGATCTTCGAATAACAGCGAGTTGTCATGAGCGAAAACGTGGTGATTGTCGGCGCGACGTCGGGCATCGGGCGGGCGCTCGCGCATGTGATGGCGAAGCGTGGGTGCCGGCTGGTGCTCGCGGGTCGCAAGGTTGAGGAACTCGAGCGCGATGCCGCCGATGTGCGCGTGCGTTACGGCGTCGAGGTCGTGGTCGAACCGTTCGAGGCGGCCGACTACGACGGCTTCGCGGCGTTCGTCGCACGTTGCCGGCAGAGCGTCGGCGGCATGTTGCATGGCGCGGTGGTCTGTCATGGCCTATACGCCGACACGCCGCAAGTCCTCGGCGATCTGCCGATGCTCAAACGCCTGATCGATGTCAACTTCACGTCAGTCGCGTGGCTATCGGAATGCTTCGCCGCCGACTTTGCGCAGCGGCCCGAGCGGGGCTGGCTCGCCGTCATCTCGTCGGTTGCCGGCGATCGCGGCCGGCAGAGCAACTACGCTTATGGCGCGACGAAGGCGGGGCTGAGCGCGTACCTGCAAGGTCTTCGCAATCGCCGCTTTCGCGACGGCGTTCACGTGCTGACGATCAAGCCAGGCCCCGTCGACACGCCGATGCTCGAAGGGCGCGGCTTCGAAAACTCGAAGATCGTGGCGTCTCCCGAGCGCGTTGCCGCCGACATCGACCGCGCGATTCGCCACCGCCGCAACGCAATCTACACGCCCCACATTTGGCGCTTCATCATGGCCATCATTCGCGCCATCCCCGAGCCAATCTTCAAACGCCTGCGGCTGTAACGCGGCGTCGACATAAGCCGGAAGAAAGAACAATGATGAAGTTCGATTGCAAAATCGGTTGCAAGAACATGTTGGGAAATGGCCAGCATGTCTGTGCGCGGTTTCAGATTTGGGCCGCACCGCCATCTACGAACAGTTCAACGCCGGTGATGTAGCTGGCGTCGTCGCTGGCGAGGAAAACGACTGCCTTGGCAATCTCGTCTGGCGTGCCAGAGCGGCCTATGGGCGTGGTGGTGGCGGCCTGGGCCTCGAACTGCCCGATCTGCTCGTCGCTCATACCGAGTTCGTTCTTGTAGCCCGGCGTGACGACGACCCCGGGGCTGACCACGTTGACACGGATTTTTCGGTCCTTCAGGTCCACGGACCAGGTCCGTGCAAACGACCGCAGCGCCGCCTTGGTCGCCGCGTAAACGGTGAACCCGGGCACTCCCTGCACCGAGACGATGGAGGCATTCAGCACGATCGCCGACCCCGGCGGCATCAGCGGCAAGGCTTTTTGCACCGTAAAGAGCGTGCCTTTGACGTTGATGCCGAAATACTTGTCGAAGTGTTCCTCGGTGACCTGGTCGAGCGGCACGAATGCCCCGCCGCCCGCGTTGGCGAAGAGCACGTCCAACCGGCCGTGGGCCTTGCCGATGGTAGCGTAAAGCGCGTCGAGGTCGGCCATGCTGGAGACATCACCGCGCACGGCGGTGACGTTGGGACCGAGCTTTTCCGCGGCGGCGTCAAGCTCGGCCTGCCGCCGGCCGGTAATGTAAACGTGCGCCCCTTCGGTCACGAAGCGTTCCGCGGTCGCCAGCCCGATCCCGCTGGTGCCACCGGTAACGAGCGCGATCTTGTTTTCGAGTTTCTTTGACATGGTGTTGGTTCCCGGTGGTTGGAGTGTCTGGTGTTTAGATGTTCTAATCGCCGCCGGTGGTCTCGTTGCTAAACATCTCGCGACAATTCAATTGAAACTAGGCCGCACTCTTTTGTAGCCTACTGGCCGCTCGTTGGCGTCGATGCCGTTGTGTGTGGGGTCGTCGAGCGCGATGCGCTGACTCTCTTGGAACTCTTCCGATGCGCTCTCGGTTCCGGGAGTCGCAATGCCTCTGATCGTTCAAGCGCCGCGAGGCGGGTGCGACTGTGCCCCTCGGCAGCCCGACCTTAATCGAAATGGTGATCGCGAAGCCACTCCTCGCGCAGCTCCACTCGATAAGAATCGTTGAACGCCAACAGTTTTACCGTGGCGCGGCCGCTCGGAGTGAGTCCGACGATTTCCGCGCCATTGAATCTGAACGTTTCTTCCCACGAATCGCCGCGCGGGTTAAAGAGTGGCACGATCGAACCACTTTCTGCATCGACGCTCGAAAGGTTGGTTCCCTTGTAGGCATTGCACCGATGACAAGCCCATGCGTAGTTGTCCACGTCATCGGCTCCGCCGTGTTGCGTCGCGATGACGTGTTCAACGTGGAAGGGGATAAACGACACTGCGTCCTGCGGCAGACGGCAATACTCGCAGCGATTGCCGGCCCGTTGGCGGACTAAATCACGAAGCGCTGGTTTCATGCTCGGCCAGGAATCGCCGCGCTTTCGCTTGGATGATCGCGATGATGTCAACGGCCTCGACGAACTGCTTGTATTCCAATTCTTCGTCCGTCGTCAGTGTGCCTTCATTTGCTTTATCTGCCAGTTCATCGGCTCGCGATTGCACTTCGGGCGACGCGCGTAACGCCACGATTCGCTTTGCAACTTCTGGCGAAAGCGCGGCAGCCATCGGCTCAAGAAAGCGATCGAGATAGCCCATCGTTGACATATCATAAGTATACCACTGTTCGAGCGGGGTAGGGTGTACAGGGAAAAATGCGGATCAATCTGGCCGCTGCGGCCTCTCTTTTCATTTGAAAGTAGGCCACCTCATTCTGTAGCCTACTGGCCGCTCGTTGGCGTTGATGCCGTTGCGTGTGGGTCGTCGAGCGCGACGCGCTAGCCTTCTGCGAACTCTCTCCAGGCTGCGCTCTCGGCTCGATTCACGCCACGCACTGTACGCGTGTCCGCTGAGTGACGAGCGGTAGATCGCTGAATGCGATTTCTTGAATACTTGCTCGCTGTGCAAAAGTTGCGCGGCGACCGTCACGGAAAGCGATTTATTGCACGAAAGGTGGGGCCCCATGGGCATGGCAATAAGTCCGCTCGAATATCAAACGGAGAGAGTTGACCGCAGGGGTCGCGGAGCACGCGGAGAGGAAATGCGAGAGGTGACAGGAGAAGGGGAGATGCAAATCAAAAAAGCTTTACTCTGCGATCTCTGCGACCCCCGCGGTTCAACTTCACTCCGCCGCGGCGAGCAAGCTCGCCGGCTAAACGTCGGAAGCGCGCTGGGAGAATGTGGCGCGCACTTCGGGCAGGGGGTAGTCGAGAATCGAAAGGTCTTGGCCCGCGACTTCGTGAAGGCGACGCCAACCGCGCGTGACGAGGGTTTCGCGCTCGCGAACAAAGGCGGGGTCGAGATGGCGCTTGTCGAACGGGCCGTCGACCGTGATGGGAGCAAAGTCGTCGGCAACGATGAACTGGGCCAGGGCGGGGTTGCAGCGCAGGTGCCGCTCGCGCGTCGTGTGCAGCGTTTCGGGATCGACCATGCCGATCACATAACGCAAGTACAGATCGCTGTCGGTCATCTCCTCGACGTCGCCGCCGCAAATGTCGCACAGGTAGCCTTCTTCGCACTTCATGCGGCTATTTTGCACGCCGCCGACTCGCCTCGTCCAGAGCCACCCGACTTGCTATGATCGCGCGCTTTTTGGAATTCCGCAGGGCAGACTTGCACAGAAATCACGGCAGGAACGATCGGATGACGACGCTTATCGACGAACGCGACGCTAGCACGGCCGAGGCCTTTCGCCCGATTCTCACGCGTCGGCCTGTTTCGGCCTGGGGGCGGCTGAAGAACGCGCTGCGGTTGGTGCTCGACTTGCAGAACCTCTCGATCTCGCGGCACGTGACGGAGTTCTCGCGATCGGCCGTCGGCAGGGTGCTCGACGTCGGTTGCGGCAATGCTCCGTATCGCCGGCTGTTCGACGAACGTGGCTGCGAGTATCAGGGCATCGACATTTACGGGGCGAAATCAAAGTTCGACGTGCAAGACCCGGGCATCGTCTTCTACGACGGGGTGAACATCCCGTTTCCCGACGCGTCGTTCGACAGCATGATTTGCGTCGAGGTGCTTGAGCATGTTCCGCACTTTCAAACACTGGTCGACGAGATGCACCGCGTGATGAAGCCCGGCGCCAAGGGCTGCGTGACGGTGCCGTGGACGATGCGCTATCATTACATACCGTTCGACTACTTCCGCTACACGCCTAGCACGCTGCGAACGATGTTCTCGGGCTTTCGCAAGGCGACGATCGTCCCTCGCGGCACCGACGTGACAGTCGCGGGGTATAAGATCTTCATCCTTTGGCTGCGGCAGTTCTTTCCGACCAAGCCGTGGCATTGGTGCCTGGTTCCTATCGGGTTGGCCCTCACGCCACTGGCGATGGTCGCCCTGGCGGTCGCGCATGCGTCGATGCTGCTCAAGGTCGGCAACCCGGACGACCCCCTCGGATACACGGTGATCGTGACGCGATGACGGGTGCAGCGAGCAATAAACCGGCGGGAGTCGCGAAACCAAAGCGGTTTTGCCGGGTATCAAATAGAATAGAATGGCCGCTGGCGATGCGGCCTTTTGCGTTTCGTTACCCTCGATTGGATGCCGAAGCGATGCGTTATCTGCTGACTGTCGTTGTGCTTGCGATTGCAACCCAGGCTCAAGCTGCCGAGCCGGTGGCGGACTTTGCGTTGCCGGACATTCATGGCCGCGTGCATCATCTGGCCGATTTCGGCGATAGCAAGGTGGTCGTCATTGCCGTGCTGGGTACCGAGTGCCCGCTGGCGAAACTGTACGGAGTGCGGCTCGGAGCGCTCGCCGATCAATATGCGAAGCGCGGCGTGACGTTCTTGGGATTGAACGCGAATCGTCAGGACACGCTGGCCGAGATCGCCGCGTATGCGAAGGCTCACGACGTCACGTTCCCGGTGCTGAAAGATCAGCCGCAAAAGAGCGACGGCCTCGAAGTCGTCGACCGCCTCGGAGCACAGCGAACGCCTGAGGTGTTCGTGCTCGACGAGAAGCGCGTTGTGCGCTATCACGGCCGCATCGACGACCAATACGCGCCGGGCATCGTGCGACCGGAGCCGACACGTCGCGATTTGGCCGAGGCGATCGACGAACTGTTGGCCGGCAACGACGTGAGTCAGCCGACGACGCCGGTCATCGGTTGTCACATCGGCCGCGAGCCGAAGGTGGCAAAGAAGACCGACGCGGAAGTCACCTACTGCAACCAGATCGCACGGCTGATGAACGAGCGCTGCGTGAACTGCCATCGCCCGGGCGAGATCGCACCGTTTTCGCTCACGTCGTACGACGACGCCGTGAGTTGGGCCGAGACGATTCGCGAAGTGGTCAACGACAAACGGATGCCGCCGTGGTTGGCGGGGCCTGACAGTGTCGCCTTCGCCAACGACGTGCACATGTCTGACTCGGATAAGCAACTGATTCACGATTGGATCGACGCGGGATGCCCCGAAGGCGATCGCAGTCGCATGCCCGAGCCGCCGCAGTTCACCGAAGGATGGCAGATTCCCGAACCTGACGAGATCTTCTACATCAGCGACAAGCCCTACAACGTACCCGCCGAGGGCGAAGTCAAATATCAGTACTTCGTCGTCGATCCGAAATGGACGGAAGACAAGTGGGTGCAATTCGCCGAAGCACGGCCCGACAACCGTGCGGTCGTGCATCACATCGTCGTGCTGTTCAAGAGCGGCGACATCGCAGCGCGCGGACTCGGCGGCGGCGCCACGGGCGGACTCGTCGGCTACGCGCCCGGCATGCCGCCTAGCAAGTATCCCGATGGCACGGCACTGAAAGTGCCGGCGGGTTCGAAGATCATCTTTCAACTGCACTACACGCCCAACGGCCGAGCGACGACCGATCGCAGCTACGTCGGGTTCAAGTACATCGATGCCGACAAGGTGACGACGCGCATGCAAGGCGGGGTCGTGGGCAATCGCGAGTTCCGCATTCCGCCCGGCGCGAGCAACCACGAAGTCGTTTCCGAAGTGACTGCGCCGGTCGACATGAAGCTGCTCACGCTCACGCCGCACATGCACTTGCGTGGCCGATCGTTCCGCTACGAGGCGGTGTATCCCGATGGTCGGCGGCAGGTGTTGCTCGATGTGCCGCGATGGGACTTCAACTGGCAACTGCGTTACGACCTGGCCGAGCCTGTGATCTTGCCGAAGGGGACGCGGCTCATTTGCACGGCACATTTCAATAATTCCGAGTCGAATCCGTCGAATCCCGACCCGACGTCCGAGGTTCGCTGGGGCGATCAGACTTGGGAAGAAATGATGCTCGGCTACTTCTCGGCCGTGCGTGCCGACGGCAGCAACGATCCCGTGGGTCGCATTCGAGCAGAGCAACAAAAGACCTGGTGGGAGCGTCTGCGCGAAGCACTCTAGCGATCGCGCCCCTAGCTTGGGCGAAGCGGCGAAGTCAGAATGCAGAGCGGGCATGGTTCACCGTCTGCCTTCATCCTTCTGGCTGTTCGCTCCATGACCAAGCATCTGCTCGCGATTCTCACGGTCGTCGCCTGTTGTGCGTCGCAGGTTTTCGGCGCTAAGCGGCCCGACGTGTTGTTCGTCATCGTCGACGACCTGCGGCCAGAACTTGCCTGCTACGGCAAGACGAAAGTTCATTCGCCGAACATCGACCGGCTGGCCGCGAAGGGGATGCGCTTCGACCGCGCCTATTGCCAGTATCCGATCTGCAACCCGAGTCGCACGTCGTTTCTCACGGGCTTGCGACCGCAGGCGACGCAGGTCTTCGGCAACGACACGTACTTCCGCGACAAACTGCCTAACGTCGTCACGCTGCCCGAGTTGTTTCGCACGCACGGCTATCACACGGTGAGCATCGGCAAGACGTTTCACAATGGCGGCAAGCTCGAGGGACACAACGACGACGGCCGCTCGTGGACGAAGTCCGAGGCGTTCAAAGTCACACAGCTCGGCCGAAAAGGTGACGGCCGCGCGATGACGAGCCCCGGCGGCAACGCGGGATGGTGCCAATGGTTGGCCGCCGAAGGTGACGACAACGATCAAATGGATGGCCAAAGCGCCGCCGAGGCCGTGCGTATTCTGAACGAACCGCGCGACGAGCCTCTGTTTCTCGCCGTGGGCCTCAACAAGCCGCACGATCCGTTCATCGCGCCGAAGAAATACTTCGACCTTTATCCGCCCGCGACGGTCACGCCGCCGACGGTGCCGGAGAGGCAGGGACCTCACGTTCCGCTGGCCATCCACCAGGGGCTCGACTTCAGCAAGTTCACCGACCAGGACCGGCACGAGTTCCTGCGTGCGTACATGGCCTGCACGTCGTACATGGACGCGCAGCTTGGCAAGGTGCTGGCCGTGCTCGATCGCGATCGGGGGTCAGGCAACGGATGGGACAACACGATCGTCGTCTTCTTCGGCGATCACGGTTATCACCTCGGCGAACACTCTTGGTGGAACAAGGGCACCCTATTCGAAGAGTCTGCCCGCGTGCCGTTAATCGTTTGGGCCCCGAACGCCGTGGGCATGGGACGATCGACCACAGCGCTGGCGGAGCTGGTCGACCTGTATCCGACACTTTGCGACTTGTGCGGCATCTCGCCTCCGGCGGGGCTGCAAGGAACGAGCCTTCGTCCCGTGCTCGACGACCCGAAAAAGTCCGTCAATAAGATGGCCGAAACCGTCGTCAAACGCGGCGACGTGATGGGCCGCAGCATCCGCACCGACCGATGGCGTTACACGGAATGGGACGGCGGAAAAGAAGGGGTCGAACTGTACGATCAACAGGACGATCCCGACGATTATGTGAACCTGGCCGACGATCCCGCCCACACAGCGGTCCTAGCCGAGTTGAAGCAAATGATGAATGATGAGCGTTGAGGCTTGCGTTCATCGTTCTCGTTTTGGCTGCCGCTGATGTGTCGTCATTTGGCTATGTGGGCTCGCCGGCCTGTCGAGGCCGCGGAGTTGATTCTCGAAGCGGAGAACAATCTGCGCTCGCAGGCGTGTCTCGATCGTTGGAAAGAGCAACACGGCGACGGGTGGGGCATCGGCTGGTATCCCACCAACGCCCACTCCGTCGACGTGCCGACGCCCGAGGTTCTGCGCAGCCCCGGCGATGCACGAACCGATCCCGAGTTCGAATCCGCCGCACGAAGTGTCGTCGCGCCGCGGTTCATCGCCCACGTTCGTCAGGCTTCGGTCGGACAGAACACGGTCGAGAACTGCCACCCGTTTCGCCACGGCCCTTGGCTGTTCGCGCACAACGGCACGTTGACGAACTTCGACAAGATCGGGCCCGTGCTCGAAGCCGACATTCGCCAGCGTCGCAGCGATCTGCTCGATCTGCGCCGAGGCACGACGGATAGCGAACTGCTATTTCTGTGGCTGTTGGCCGCCGTTGCGAACGAGGGCAAAACGCTCGACAAGCCTGCATCGACCGTCGCGGTTCTCGATCGCGTCCTTGAAGAACTCTTGCATCGTTTGGACAGGCTCACTAGCCAATATCCGCCCGAGAACGAAACGAAGTTCAACTTCCTGCTCACCGACGGACGTCACCTCGCCGCGAGCCGCTGGAAGCACGACCTGCACTGGATCGAACAACCCGACCGTGTCATTATCGCCAGCGAACCGATCGGGCAACGCGGTGATGAGGTCGCATGGCGAGAAGTGCCCGAACACAGTATCTTGACCATAGACGACGAACTTCACACTCGCTCGAGACTTGTTTCTTGAGTGGCACGTCCTGCGGGCGACGAGCGCTGGCTCGGGCCGGCGGCTAAGTTTTGGTCGCCAGCCGACACGGAACACGCCTTGAACACGATGCGGCATCCACTTTTAGCGCCCGATTTGCGCGAACTCGTCGTCCAGCGCGACGACGAATGCTTGCGCGAATTCTTCCTGCCGCATCACCCAGCAGAATCGGCCGAAATGCTCGACGATCTCGAGCCTGCCGAAGCGCTCTACGTGCTGAACCTGCTCGACGGGCGCGGTCGCGCCGCCGTCTTCAGCTACCTCGACGCCAGCCATCAGGACGTGATCGCCGAGATCATGGATCGCGGCACGTTGGCCGAGACGCTCACGTACATGTCGCACGACGAGCGGGCCGACCTCGTGACGCGGTTAGGCCCCGAGCGCGCCGAGCAGATCATGCCGCTCTTGGCCCGTGCCGAGCGCGAAGACATTCGCCTTCTCACCGCACAGGACGAAGGCACGGCCGGCGCCGTCATGACGAGCGACTACGCCACGCTGCCGGCCGAGGCCACCGCAGCGGCGGCGCTCAACAAGCTGCGTCAGGAAGCGCCCGATCGCGAGACGATCTACTACTGCTACGTCGTCGACAGCGATCGCAAGCTGGTCGGCTTCGTGTCGTTGAAGGATTTGATCCTCGCGCCGCCGACGAAGCACATTTCCGACATCATGCAGCTCGATGTCGTCAGCGCTCGCATGGATGAAGATCGCGAGCAAGTGGCGAAGAAGCTGATGGAGTACGACTTGATCGCGCTGCCGATCGTCGATCAGGAAGATCGCCTCGTCGGTATCATCACGCACGACGACGTGGCCGACGTGGTCGTTGAAGAGGCGACCGAAGACGTGCAGCGCCTCGGTGGTCTCACGCCACTCGACGAAGCGTATCTGGAAACTCCCTTTCTGCAGTTGTTGGGCAAGCGTGCGTTTTGGCTTACGATTCTGTTCGTCGGCGGCTTTTTGACGACCAGCGCCCTCGTCGGGGCCGAAGACCTTTACCGGCAGTTTCCCGCGTTAGTGTTGTTCATTCCGTTGATCACGTCGGCCGGCGGCAACTGCGGATCGCAATCGACCACGCTCATCACGCGCGCCATGGCCTTGGGTGAGTTGACGCCCAGCGATTGGTTTCGCGTGCTATGGCACGAGGTGCTGATGGGCACATCGTTAGGGCTGGCGCTGGGGGCCGTTGGGTTCTTGCGCGCCTGGGTTACGCCTCACGCGGCCGACGGCGACGTCGATGTCATCGCGCTGGCGAAAGTCGTGTCGATCGGCGTGGCCGTCGTCGTGCTTTGCGGCAACCTCGTGGGGGCGCTCTTGCCGCTGGTGCTCAAACGCGTGGGCCTCGATCCGGCACTGATGAGCAGCCCCGTCGTCGCGAACCTCGTCGATGTGACAGGCATCGTGACGTATTTCGCCATCGCCGAGATGATTCTGCTCTAGCGTGCCGACTTCGCCGCGTCACGCCATCCAGCGGTCGATGTTCTCGCGCACGTAGTTGACATCGAACAGGTGCGGATACGCGTGCCAGACGCGATCGAGTTCGGCAAGCTGCCCGGGGCTCAGCGTCTCGTTGGGATCGAGACACCACGTGCCCTCGAATAGCCCGTGGCGTCGAAGCACTTCGTGAACTCCGGGCACCACTCCTTTAAAACCGTTGGCAGCATCGAACATCGCGGCATTCACGTCGGTCAACTCGACATGCGTGTTCAGAATCTCCAGTGGTAGTGTGCCTCCGGCAGCGACGAGGCGATGACAGTCCTTCAACATCGCGACGGCAGCGTGCGTTCCGACCGCCCATTGCCCCAACAGTCCGCCGACGATGCGTCGCTCGACTTGTCGATCGCTGCAAAGAAACGTCATCGGCGTGAGCAGATCGAGCACGATGTTGTCGTCGTTGCCGGTGTAAAGAGCGACGTCATCGCGACCCTCTTCGACCATCGCCCGCACGACGTCGAGCGTCTGGTAGCGATTGAACGCCGCGATCTTGACCGCCACCAGGTTCTCGACTTCGCCGAGCTTTCGCCAGAAAGAGAAGGGGAGCAGACGCCCGCCCACCGATGGCGAAAGATAAAAACCGAACAGCGGGATCACCTCGGCCACGCGTCGACAATGCGCGACGAGCCCGTCGTCGCTGGTGGCGCGAGCGGCGCCGAGATTCAACAGCCCCGCGTGATAGCCCGTCTCGCGCAGCGTCACCGCTTCAGCAACCGCCTGCGTCGTGTCGCCACAAATGCCGCCCACTCGCAACGACAGTCTTGACGAGGCAGCATCGAAGCGGGCCATTTCCTCAGCGACAAGCCGCACGATCGGCTGAAACAATCCATGTCGAGCTTCGCGAATGGCGAACTGTGTGGTGTGTACTGCCACGGCGATGCCGCCCGCGCCGGCGTCGAGATAGTACCGCACGAGCGCTCGCTGCCGTCGCTCATCCCAACGCCGCTGCGCGTCGAGCGCCAGCGGACATGCAGGGATCACCATGCCTCGGTTCAACGCATCGCGAAGCGTCGCGTTCATCATCAGAACTTACCATCCCGTGATTCAAAGTGTGTGGGCTTGCCGAGACTGCGGCCGCCACGACTCACCCAATCGGCCACCCACTCGATGAGCTTAGCGGCTGCAACGCGCGGCTGACCTAACGTGCGTAGCCCGATGGTTGCATTGTTCAGCAAGGCGGTCGGCCCTTCGACGCCAGTGAAATGAACCGGACGATTCATCAGCGTGCCGAGACGTTCGGCGACGACGCGCACCGACAGTGTCTCGGGGCCGGTGATGTTGACGATCCACGGCGGCGTGGCGACATGATCGAACGCACGGAGCGTCATCGCGTTCGCGTCCCCTTGCCAGAGCGTGTTGAAACGTCCCATCGCTAAATCGACCGGGCTGCCGGCGAGAATCGTCTGCGCGAGGTCGACCAGCACGCCGTAGCGAAGTTCACAAGCGTAGTTCAGGCGAATGATCGCCATGGGAATCGCGAGCTCGCGGCTGAAATACTCGAACATCCGCTCGCGCGCGATGGCGCTCATGGCATATTCGCCGATGGGGCGCAGCTCGTCGGTCTCGCGAGACCCGCCGCCTTCGACGGTCGTCAGCCCGTACACGTTGCCGGTCGAGAAAGCCACGATTCGGCTGCGGCGGTATTTGCGACACACGATCGCCGGCAAGTAAGCGTTCATCGCCCAAGTGGTCGGTGCGTCGCCGGTCGAGCCAAACTTGCGGCCCGTCATCACGACGACGTTCGGCGCATCCGGCAGCTTGGCGGTCGCGTCTTCGTCGAGCAGATCGCAAGGAATCGTTTCGATGCCATGCGCTTCGAGTTCCGCCCGCGCTGTAGGTGAAGAGAATCGCGAGACGCCGATCACGCGACGCGACGGGTCGGCAGCGCGACGAAGCATGCGGGCCAGCGTCGGCCCCATCTTGCCGCCCACACCGAGCACGACGAAGTCGCCGGTCGTGCGACCAATCGTCGCGACGACTTCAGCCGTTGGCTCGCTGAGCCGGTCGTCGAGT
Source organism: uncultured Planctomycetota bacterium (assembly GCA_963708675.1). Lineage (GTDB taxonomy): Bacteria > Planctomycetota > Planctomycetia > Pirellulales > PNKZ01 > DATAXP01. The sequence continues at coordinate 5,016,922 of CAVPTO010000003.1, read as the reverse complement.
TCGGCCTCATCGGTGATGTAAACCTGATGCATGAAAACCTTAAGCCCATGGCCTGCGGCCATGGGTCTCAGCGCTCGTAAACAAGTTTCCCTTCGACATACGTTCGCAGCACTTTTGTGTCGCGCACGTCGTCAAGCGGGCACGTGAGCAGATCGCGATCGACGACGATCATGTCGGCGAACTTGCCAGGCTCGAGCGTGCCAACCTTGTCTTCGAGAAACATCAGCCAGGCGTTGTTCGCCGTGTAGTAGCGAATCGCCTGCTCGCGCGACAGCGACTCCTCGGGCACCAGCGGCGAGTCCATACCGCGCGGAACGCGGTTCATCGACACCCACATCGCCAGGAACGGGTCGTAAGGATTCACCGAGCGGCGTGGGCCGATCTTTTGCATGTGGTCCGAGCCTCCACCGACAATCGCCCCGGAGGCGAAGATCGACCGCAACGGCTGAAACCATCGCATCCGCTCGGCGCCGAACTGCGTGAGCAGCGTCTTGCCGTCGAGCCACAGCCACGCAGGTTGAATGTCCATGCACACGCCAAGGCGGGCGGCACGATCGACGGCCTCGCGGCTCATGAAGTTCGAGTGCGTGAGGCACGGACGCGTCGCCGCGATCGGCATACTGCGATTCACCTCTTCGTAAGCGTCCAACAGCGCGTGCACGGCGCCGTCGCCAACGCTGTGGGCCGTGAACTGCAGTTGGTTCTCGACCGCGCTGCGAACCATCGCGACCAGACGATCGTGTTCGATGTACAACAGGCCGCGGTAGCGAGGGTCATCGATCGAGTAGATACGACTAACGCCCCACGGCTCGCGCATGTAGGCGCTGCCGGTGAGCATTCCGCCGTCGAGAAAAGTTTTGATGCCGATGATCCGCAGCCACGGCGAACCTGTGCGCAGCGGATCGTCGGCGATCTTGCGCATACGCGTGGCGACTTCATCCAACGAGGCGCTATTGCTCACCGAGGCCGACGCGGCAATACGCACCGTGAGTCGGCCCGCCGCCAACATGCGACGATACTGCTCGATGCCGTCGTCCGAGGCATGGCGGTCGACGATGCTCGTGATGCCCGTCGCGTTGTAATCGGCCATGAGCAAAGCGAGCCGGTCGTCCTTCTGCTCGGGCTTCGGCTTTGGCTCGGAACTCTTGGCCTTCACGAATTTCGCGTAGCTGCGGAGGATGCCGGTCGGTTCGCCTGTGGTCGGGTCGCGCTCGATGACTCCCTCGGTGATCGTGGGCTTGAAGTCCTTGTCGATGCCGCTTTCCTTGAGGGCCAGCGAGTTGACGCTCGCATCGGGGCCAGTCGAAAAGAGGACGGGATTCTCCGGGGCGGCCTGGTCGAGCTCGTCGCGCGTCGGATAGCGTTGCTCCTTGAGCCTTGTGATGAAGACTTGCCGCACGTCGATCCATTGGCCGGGACCAAGCACCTTCGCCCGCGCGCGAACGTAATCGAGCACGTCGGAGACCGTTTCCATCGGTGGAATCTCGTGATCGAACTCGTGCATGCTCGCGTTGCCGGGATGCGTGTGCGAATCGATCAGCCCCGGCATGAGCATGCGGCCTTTGAGATCGACCATTTCGGTACGAGGGCCTTGGAGCTTCATCACGTCGATGTTCGAGCCGACAGCGGAGATCTTTCCGTCGGAGACGGCGACGGCTTCGTGGATTGCGAAGGCGCGATCGACGGTGATGACCTTGGCGTGATGGAGGATGAGGTCGGGAGCTTCGGCGAGAACGCGCGAAACCGCAAGCGGCGAGGCGAATGTCAGAACCAGACACGACGCGGAAAAAAAGCGCGCATGATCACTTCGTTGCGAGGCGCAGACGTCGGACGCGGTGGTTGTTCGTGTCGCCGATGTAGATCGAACCGTCGGGGCCGACGCAGATGCCGTGCGGGCGATCGAACTTGGCCTCGAGCGCCGGTCCGCCATCGCCTTCGTAGCCGCGCGACTTCGGACCGCCACCAGCGATCGTCGCGATCACGCCTTTGGCGATGTCGACCTCACGCACGGCCTGGTTCTCGGTGTCCATGAGATAGACGCGATTCTGCGTATCGATCGCAACGCCCTTGGGGCCATCGAACGTCGCAGTCAGCGCGTTGCCGCCGTCGCCGGTGAATCCCTTTTTGCCGCTACCGGCCACGTGTGTGATGACACTCGTCTGCAGATCGAGACTCCACAGACTGTTGCCCTCGCGCAAGGCGATCCACAGTTGCGGCTCGTTGATCACTAAAGCTCGTGGGCCGAGAATCGGCTGGCCTGCGGCGGTCGTGCCGCTAGTCGGCAGTTTCTTCTCGCCGGTGCCGATGACGGTGTCGACGATGCCGGTCTTCGGGTCCAAACGCCGGATGCGATGATTGAGAATGTCGGCGATGTAGATCTCGCCGGTCGGAAAGATCGCGATGCTGTGCGGCTGGTTGAACGTTGCCTTCGTCGCGGGGCCGCCGTCGCCGCTGTAACCGGCCTCGCCCGTGCCAGCGATCGTTTTGATCGTGCCTGTCTTGGCGTCGACAAGCCGCACGACGTGGTTCAGCCGTTCGACAATCACCAGGTTGCCGTCGCGATCGAAACGAATTTCGTAGGGTTCGTCGAGCTGTGCCTCGGTCGCCTTACCACCATCGCCGGCGTAACCCTTTTTTCCAGATCCGGCGACCGTGGAGATTTGGCCGCTGGTGAGGTCGAGACGCCGCACGCGATGCTGCCCGACTTCGGTGATGTACAACGCGCCGTCGGGGCCTATTTCGACACCGAAGGGCTGATCGACGTTGCTCTCCGTCGCGACACCTGAGTCGCCGTTGTTGCCGGCCTTGCCCGTGCCGGCGATGGTGTCGACGATCCAGGTGTCGGCGTGCGCGGACGTCGCCAGGAGCGCGACGATCACAACGCAACGCGCCGCCAACGAACCCATCGCCCAATAGGATGGCGGGGCAGGGGCGAGGGGCAATGGTTGAGTTGGTACTCGCTGCAACCCCTCACCCGTCTCGTTCGCCTGCGGCGACCGAGCCATTCTCTCCTGCGAGGGGCGAGGGTTTTTTGTAGCGATGCCGATCAAAGCCATCATCCGAGAACCCGCAAGTTCGCCGAGCCTTCGTTGAGAGTCGGGCGCTCGGGACGCCCCTTGTAGCGATAGACGAGCTCCATGTTGTCGAGCCCCATCAGATGAAGAATCGTCGCGTGCAGATCGTGAACGTGCATGCGGTCTTCGATCGCGCGAAGGCCGAGCTCGTCGGTCGTGCCGATGACCTGGCCGCCTTTCACGCCGCCGCCGGCCATCCACATGGTGAAGCCCGACGGATTGTGATCGCGGCCGTCGCCTTTCTCGCTCATCGGTGTTCGGCCGAACTCACCGCCCCACACGACGAGCGTTTCGTCGAGCAGTCCGCGGGCCTTGAGGTCTCGCAGCAGTCCCGCGACGGGGCGGTCCATCGCACGGCACAACTTGCCGTGATTCTCTTCGAGCTTGCTGTGCGCGTCCCACTTGCTGCCGGCGCCGTGATAGAGCTGCACAAATCGCACGCCACGTTCGACAAGCCGCCGGGCGAGCAAACATTGCCGACCCATCTCGGCCGTTTCTTTGTCGTCCATTCCGTACAGCGTTTGCGTCGCTTCGGTCTCGCTGGCCAGGTCGACAGCTCCAGGAGCTTCGGCCTGCATGCGGAACGCCAACTCGTAGCTGGTAAGTCGCGCGTCGAGTTCGGTTTGATCGGGATGCGCCTTCGCATAGCCGGCGTTGATCTCGTGCAAGTAGTCGAGCTTGCCGCGTTGCTGAGCTTCGACAACACCTTCGGGCGTGTTGAGGTTGGGGATCGGCTCTTTGCCGCCCGAGATGCGGATGCCTTGGTAAACGGCGGGCATGAAGCCGGCGCTCCAGTTGCGCGGGCCGTTGACCACCTGCGAGCTGCCGTCAGTCATCACAACGAACGCGGGGAGGTCGGTGTTCTCGGTCCCCAGGCCGTAGGTGACCCACGAACCCAGCGACGGGCGGCCACCGAGAATCGACCCGGTGTTCATCTGGCACACGCCAGCCGAGTGGTTGATGCCGTCGGCGACGCACGAACGAATGACGGTTAACTTGTCGACCAGCTTGGCCGTGTGCGGCAGCCAGTCGGAAACCCATGTGCCGCACTCGCCATGCTGCTTCCACTGTCGCTTGCTCGCCAACAGCGGCGCACGCGCCTCGCCCATCGCCGTAATGACTTCGCCAAAGCTGTCGGGCAGCGGCTGGCCAGCGAGTTCGTTGAGGAGCGGCTTGGGGTCGAACAGGTCGATGTGACTCGGCCCGCCTTCCATGAACAAGAAGATGCAACTCTTCGCGCGCGGCGTGTGAAACGGCTTTCTCGCGGCCAGCGGCGATGGTTTCGCCGAGGAACTTTCATTCGCTCGAAGCTGTTCACCGCGCAAGAGGCCTTCGAGCGCAATCGCTCCGAAACCGGCACCCGCCTTCAACAGCCAATCGCGGCGTGACTGAGCTTGTTCGTACCGGAAACAGCGCGGATCGTGTGCTCGTGCCATCGTCACTCCACGTACAAGAATTCGCTGCTGTTGAGCAGCACGTGACACAAATCGACCCAAGCAGCATGCTGGACATTCACTTGACGCCGGGCAGAAGTGCCGCCTGCGCGGATGTCGAGACCGTGGCCACTGGAGTCGGCGAACACGTCGGGACGATTCTCGAACTGCCAATAACCGACCGTGTTCGATTCGATCGACTCTTCGGTGAACAGCAATTCATCGACGCCGAGGGCGCCGGTCGAAAGACGCACGTTGTCGAGCAGCCCATCGAAAAAGTTACGTGTGCCGCCTCCGAGAGCACCGAGGCCAAGCGGCTCTCCATTCGGCACGCCACTCACCAGATTGTGCGACACGCCCGCCACGAGCAACGGCTCGTCGTCGTTCGACAAATCCTTGACGTAAAACGTCACCTTGCCTCGCTTGGTTTTTCCGAACCTAACCGCGGCGGCGAGATAATACGGCTTGTCGATTTCGATATGCTGATCCGAGAAGACGGCCTCCTCGCCGAACGTCCCGTCGAGCTTCTTGCCGAACATTTGCATCACCAGCGTCTGCGGCTTGCGACGCGACCCTTCTCCCGTAATGCCGAACTGCCAACCGGCGGCGTCGTGCTTGCCGCTCCATTTGGCGGCGATGGCTCGCACCGCGCCGCTGGGGTAAATCGATCGCGGCAGAACGAACGCTTCGATCGTGAAGTCGCCCGATGGCATGCCCTCACGATGAGGCACCTGAAAACCGCGCTGCGGGCCGTCGGGATCGCACAGCGCTGCTTGTCCGTCGCGGTACGGAATCTTGCCCACGAGGAATTGCGCCTGCGCCGACGACGCTTCTTCGGGTTCGATGCGTCGCGCCTGCTCGCTTAGAAACTTTTCCGCCGAAGCGATTTCCGATTTCGACCCGGATCGTCCGAAGACGAGGCGATACGCTTGCTCGATGCGTCGCTGCCCGCCGGAAGGCTCGTCACGTTCTAATCTTGTTGCCAGCGCCGTGGCGCGCTGCAGCATGAACTGACTGTTGATCAACATCAACGACTGCACCGGCGTGGTCGTCGTGTCTCGCGACGAGGCGCTGGTGAACCAAAACGGCGCGTCGAACACGTCGAGCAACGGATCTCGCGTGTTACGCATGAACTTGGTGAAGATGGCGCGCCGCGGCTCGACAGCCGGCACCGGAGGGCCGCCGTCGGTGAGCTTCAATTCGCCCGTGACCGCGTAAAGTTGATCGCGAATCTGCTCGGCTTCGAGGCGTCGCACGCCGCCGCGCCACAGCAGGCGATTCTCAGGATCGCGCAGGCGACCGGCTTGCGCGTTGGGATGTTCGGCACTCTGGCGATACGTGGCCGACATGAGGATCAGCCGATGCAATCGTTTCAGGCTCCAGCCGTCGCCGACGAATCGCGTCGCGAGCCAATCGAGCAGTTCGGGATGCGTCGGCAGATCGCCGAGATGGCCGAAGTCGCTGGAATTCGCCGCGAGTCCGCGGCCGAAATGGTACTGCCACACGCGATTGACCATCACGCGCGAGGTCAACGGGTTTGCTGGCTCGGTCAGCCACTTCGCCAGCGCCGCGCGACGCCCCGTCGAGTTCGGCACATCGGGCAGCGGAGCGATCGTGGCAGGGCTTTCGTCGAGCACGCTCAAGAAACCCGGCTCGACCGGCGTATCGCCACGCTTGGGAATCGTTACCGGCGCCGCATGCGCACTGACGTCGGAAACCGCCATGATCGTCGGAAGCGGAGCAGGGCGGCTCTTCTCGAACTCCGCGAGCTTCTTCCGAAGCGCAAGAATCTGTTCTTTCGTCTCGCCCTTCAGGTTGCGATCGAGACGCCCGTACTCGTAATACACCTGCCGATACGCGAGCTCAGCAAGTTGATGCTCCAGCGTTTCACGCTCCTCGACCGGCTTGCGAATCATCGCCTGAATATCGTCGGGGAACTTCTTGATCGCCCCTTCGGCCGCCTTCTGGCGATATGGCGCCTCGAGCTCCTTCAATTCGTTCACCAAGTCGGCATGTTCCGTCTCCCATGCCGCCAGCTTGCTCGCGTGCTCTACACGTTCGTGATTTGTCGCGTACACCAAATCATCGCGCGGCCACAACCCGCCAAAGAACGCTTGCAAGCGAAAGTAATCCTTCTGCAAGATCGGGTCGAATTTGTGATCGTGACACCGCGCACATTGCAGACCGAGACCGAGGAACACGTCGCCGGTCGTATCGGTGATGTCGTTGAGCATCACCGACCACTGGCCTCGCACGTCGCGGTTGTTGTACTCGTAGATGCCCTGTCGCAGGTACGCCGTCGCCACGAGCGCCTCGGGCACGTCGGAAAACAGCTCGTCGCCCGCCAACTGCTCTTGCACGAAACGATCGTAAGGTTTGTCGGCATTGAAGGCGTCGATCACATAGTCGCGATATCGCCACGCGTTCGGACGGAAATCGTCGATGCGATAGCCGTCGCTGTCGGCGTAACGGACGAGGTCGAGCCAGTGACGAGCCCAACGCTCGCCGTAGTGCGGGTTCTCCAGCAACCGATCGACGAGGCGTTCGTAAGCGTCGGGCGATTCGTCGGCGACGAAGGCGTCGACTTCGGCAGGGCTTGGAGGCAATCCCCACAGGTCGAAGTAAACTCGACGCACCAACGCGCGACGCGAGGCCTCGGGCGACGGTGTCAGTTGCGATTCGGTGAGCTTATGCAAAACGAAGCGGTCGATGTCGTTGCGAACCCATGCCGCGTCAGCCGTGTCGCCAACGCTCGGCGGTTCGACGGCCTTCGGCGTTTGAAATGCCCACCACTGACGATCCTCGTCGCTGATCTTTTCGATCACCCGAGCGGGGCCTTTGCCTTCGCTGCCAGGCCAAGGCGCCCCGAGCTTGATCCACCGTTCGACCGCCGCGACGTCGTCGGCCGACAGTGACGTCTTGGGCGGCATCTGCACGAAGTCTTCATCGCGCCGAATGGCGTTAAGGATCAGACTGTCTTCGGGCTTCCCGGGAACAACGGCTGGCCCCGAGTCGCCGCCGGCCAACAGCGACGCCAGCGAATCGACGACGAGGCTGCCCGAGCTTTTCTTCGCCGCATGGCTATGACATTTGAAGCACTCGCTTCGCAACAGCGGCTCGATGCGCGTCTTGAAAAGCTCGACACCTTCGGCCTCGTCGGCGCGCGCGTCCAATACGTGGATATAGAGGGCCGCAAGCGACAATGCCGCGACGCAAAACGATCGGATTTTCGTGCCCCGAAATGACATGGCGAGTACCGGCAGGAGGGCTGTGGCGAGCCTCAACATTCTAACACGGCATCGGCCACGATACGAGCAAATGGCGTTACTTGCTCTTCGCCTGGCCGTTGCGAACGACCTCGATCGTGTTCTGAGCGCGTTTCACCCGCTCGCGGATGTCAGCGTTCTCGGCCGCCTGCGATGCCTGCTCGAGCAACGTCTCGGCCTTCGACAGAAAATCATCGGAATAAATCGCCGCGGTGAGCGGATACCGGCGACCGTCGGCGGGACGCTGCATCGACAGCCGATTTGCCTCGAAATTGCTCGCCAGCAGCTTCTCGTACTTCATCAGCATCGGCGCCGCCTTGCCGTAGTAGTGCTCGATGAAGTCTTGCTCCAGCGCCTTGTGATCCCACTTGGGGTTCCACAGCAGCTTGGCCGTCACCCAAGTGCGCATCTCGCTGCGGTCCCCTTCGGGATACCACGTGCCGGTCCCGAGCCCCGAAACTTCGCGGACCTTCGCCTCGCCCATCGAGCGAATGTTGCGGGCGATCATGTCCATGTTCGGCGTTGGCGCCTTGGGGAACTCGGGATGCGCCGAATAGTCGTAGACGAAGATGTTGTTGCAGATCGCCTTCCAGCCGAGGAAGTTTCGTCGAAAGACTTCATGGTCTTCCATGGCCGTGAACGGCTCGTCGAAGGTGTCGGTATTACAGAACCGCACACCGACGTTCGGCCGAGCGCGAAGCGTGCGCGGCGGCGGGACGGTGTACGTGTACGCATACGTGCAGAACGTGACGTTCGGATATTCCTTCTTCAGCGCGTCGGCAACCGCGTTCACAAACCGCAGATGCGTCGCCTGCTGCGTCCCTTCGCTATCGTTCAGCGCGTTGCATTGATTGCAGAAGCAACCGTGATGACCGCCGTCTTCTTGTCCGATGACGACCGCCTGCGTCGGAGGGCTATCCTTCAGAATCTCGCGCAGGTTCTTAATCACGATCTGCAGCACATCGGGATTCGATAGGCAAAGATAATGACTGTCGTGCTCGTTGCTCGCGCGCTTTTGGCCGTAGTACTCGGGATGCTTGCCGAAATACTCGTCGGGCGGGACGAGCAGCAAGTGACTGTGCGTTCGCAGCGCCCAAAAGGTGTATCCACCCCACGAATCAGGAATCGGCACATGCGTTGAGTTCGTGCGATTGCGAAGCGACCAAATCGGCGAAAGCGACTCGAAGTAAAACGGCTCGCGACCTTCGAAGGCTGGCATGACGGTGCGCGGCACGAGGTCGAATCGCAGTTCGGGGCTGTGCGGAATGACGTTCACACCGTCGGGCAGCCAGCGGCATCCGAGGTCTTCTTCCAACAGCGCGAGCACGGCATTGATTGGCCCGCGACGTCGCCCGCCGATCAGGAATATCTCGCCGTCACGGACGAAGATCGCGTAGCCCTCGTCGCCAAGCTTCGTGGCCGTTCGCGGGTATCCCGCCGCTTTACTGACAGCCGTCATGCCGACGTGGATACCCTTGCGCTCGGTGGACCCCGCGGCCTTACGGGCATCTTCGCTGAGAATCGGAAACGTGACGCCCGTCATCTCTTCCAACCAAAACGAAAGCTCTTGCGCCGCCTTCAACTCCTGCGATGTCGCGTGTTGCGGCACGACGATGTCGTAGTTCGATTTCAGCCAGCGGACTTTGCCGGGCGCACGGCGTGCAACGTCGAGCGTCGATTGATCCGACAACTCGGTGAGGACGATGTCTTCGCTTTTGCTGTCGGGCTTGAGCGCATTCAGCGGCTCGGCGGCGGAAGCGACGGACAGCGGCGGAGCCAAGAGAGCGAGAACGACGACTAAACAAGAACGACTTCGAAGTGAATTCATATTGCTCTGCAAAACTCGATGTGACGCCGCCAATGTTCGTTATCCATTGCCGGATAGTCGACACGCAAGTGAACTCCCCGACTTTCTTCGCGCTCCAAGGCCGCAGCGACGGTCAACTGCGAGACAATCAGCATGTTCTGCAACTGCCAACCTGCGGGGTCGGCAAACTGGCGATTCAGCACATAGCGGCACCAGCGGTCGATCATCTCGGCCGCCTCGGTTAGTCCTGCATTCTCACGACGCACGCCGGCGTCGCGCCACATGAGCGCAGTGAGCGAGTTGCGAATGTCCGCGAGATCGAGGGGTTCGTTTCCGTCACGAGGAGGGTTCTCCAACGGCAACCCGCGAAAATCGTCGTCGATCGCCGCGGCGGCTTCCGAAGCTTCGCGTCCCGCATGTGCGCCGAACACGAGCCCTTCCAAGAGGCTGTTGCTCGCCAGGCGATTCGCCCCGTGCAGGCCGGTGCTCGTGACTTCACCGGCCGCCCACAAACCTGGAATCGTGGTGCGACCGTGCATGTCGGTCGTGACGCCGCCGATCATGTAGTGCGCCCCGGGACGAACAGGAATGCGATCGCGGGTGATGTCGATGCCGAACTCGGCGCAGATGGCGGCGATGCCAGGAAAGCGCGCGCGAATCTTCACCGGGTCGAGATGCGAGAGGTCGAGATACACGTTCGGATGACGCGTCTTCTCCATCTGCGTGACGATCGCCTGGCTGACGACGTCGCGCGGGGCCAACTCGCCGCGCGGATCGTAGTCGCTCATGAACCGATGTCCGGCACGATCGACGAGCAACGCGCCCGCGCCGCGCATGGCCTCGGTGATCAAGTTGCGACTGCTGCCGGCGATGTACAACACCGTGGGATGAAACTGCATGAACTCCATGTCGCGCAGTTCCGCCCCCGCACGATACGCCATCGCATGGCCGTCGCCGGTCGCGACCGCGGGGTTCGTCGTCTCGCGATAGATTTGCCCACAGCCGCCGGTGGCGAGAATCGTTTGCTTCGCCCACACCAACGTCTTGCCGTGCGCGGCGTTCCACACCAGCGCGCCGCGGCACTCGCCGTCGTGCGTGAGCAGATCGAGCGTGAACGTGTTGGGCCACGTCTCGAGGTTCGGCCGATGCTGCACGCATTTGATGAGCGCCCGCATCACCTCGCGGCCGGTGGCGTCGCCCAAGGCATGCACGATGCGGTCGTGGCTGTGACCTCCTTCGCGCCCCAAGGCCAGCGAGCCTGCCTCTTCGTCGAAGTGCGCGCCCCACTCGATCAGTTCGCCGATTCGCCGCGGGGCCTCGCGAACGACCATGTCGACCACGTCGGGATCGCACAAGTCGCCGCCGGCCTTGAGCGTGTCGGCGACGTGGTTCTCGAAGCGATCCTCGGGATCGAGCACGCCGGCGATGCCGCCTTGGGCATAGGTGCTGTTGCTCTGGGCGATCTCTTCCTTCGTGATGACGAGGACCGACTGCCCCGGATCGACCGCCATCGCCGCCCGCGCCCGGCAATGCCTCCGCCGATGACGAGCACATCGGTGAAGTGGTGCGGCACGCGCTTCGGATGAAACGGAACGAGGTAGCGCGGCGATGAGGATGGGGAGTGGGGCATTGATTAGCTCGTCGTCACTGGGCAAAGGTCACGACTTATTGCCATATCCATGAGACAGGGGGTTTTGTGCAATAAGTCGCGTCTCTCGGCGAGCGAAGCGGACTTTTTGCACAGCGGACAGGAAACCAATGTTGCATGATGTTCGACCACCAGCCCGACGCGCAAGCGAGGGAAGAAGCGGGTACCGAGTTCACCTCATTGCCGCCTCGTCCCTCGCTTGCGCGTCGGGCTGGTTGTCGCGCCGTTCCGCAATGTCGAAACAGAGGCGCGCTCCTCATCCGTGGTGTCGAGAATAGACGCGAGCGTGGCCCACTTACAAGGAAAGTTTGCGCCGCCATCGGCTTGTAGCATGGGCCGGAGATCGCGCTCCGCGATCGAGGCCCACCATGAGACGAGGCCCGAGATGGTGGGCCTCGACGCCTGCGGCGTCTCCGACCCACCCTACATGCGTTCCGTTTTCGCTCATGATTTAGCCAGTGGGCTTGCCCGCCGCGCCAGCGGCTGGGCACGGCTCGCAAGCGAGCCGGCTATTGGTGTTCAGGTTGTCAATCGAACCGACAGCGGCATGCCTTATACCCTCTCCCCTTGCGGGAGAGGGTGGTTCGCCGAAGGCGAACCGGGTGAGGGGTTGAGGCGAGTACACGCTTCCGCACCCCTCACCCCGGCCCTCTCCCGCAAGGGGAGAGGGAGCAAACGGAGTCGTCGTTCAATGAGCAACCTGAAGATCAATAAACTCACTCTTTCCCCTGACTCGTGCCGGTCGTGTACGCGCGATACTGCTCGGCGTACTCCGGCGGTGGGGCGGTGCGGCGGGTCTGACGCATGTCGCGCGTGCGGTCGTCGCGGCCGGCGCCGAGCGTCGTTCCTTTGGGGCGAAGGCCGAGATTCGAGAGCGTCTTGTCGAGCTCTTGCCGGGCGTGTTCGCCTCGCTCGCCTGATTGGCCGGCGGCTTGCTTCATCTTTTCCCAGCGATCGACGAAGTGCTTCGCATCTTCCTTGGTCCATTTCAAGCGGTCGAGCAGTTCCTTGTCAGGCTCGCCTTTGGCCATCTGGTCTTTGAGGCGTTGGATCGCCAACTCGGTGGCCTTGCGTGCGTACTCGAGGTTCGCAGCGTCGCCACCCGGTTCGCGGCCGGGCTCGGGCTCGCTCGTCTCGATATTTTGATTCGAAGGACCGCCGGCCGTCGGGTTGCCGCGACCGGTGAGTGCGTTCGTGTGTTCGCCTGGCTTCGACGGGCCGGGCTGCGCTTTGGGATTCTTCGCGCCCCGGCCGGGTTGCTGTTGATTGTTGGAATCGTCGCCGGCCGAGCGGTTGGTGTCGTCGGGTTGCTGGTTGGTTTGACTTTGTGAATTTTGATTCTGTGAATTCTTACCCTGCTGTTGATTGCCGCTCTTGCCGCCTTGCGGTTGTTTGCCGTCGCGAGGCTGCTTGCCGTCGGACTGCTTTTGACCTTGGCTGTTTTGCTGCTCGCCGGAAGGTTGGCTTTCGCCGGACTGTTGATCGTCTTGACTTCCTTTGCCGCCGCTCTTTTCGTCGCTCTTGCGTTGCTGACCGCCGGGACGCGAGCGCGAACCTTCGCCGGCGTCGTCGCTCGACTTGCCTTCGCCGGACTTCTTTTGGCCGGGCGTTTGTTCGCCTCCGCGCGACGAGGTTTCGCCTTCGCCTTTTTCGTCCGAGCGACCGCCGCCTTCTTCGGACGCCGTGTTTTGACCGTCGCTGCCGGTACCCGACTTGCCGCTTCTCTGGCCTCCGCCGTCTTTTCCGCCGCCCTTCAAATCGCCGCTGGAATCGCCGCTCGAGTTGGAGTCCTTCTTGTCGCGTGCGGGGGAACTCGCGTCGGTGCCGTCCTTCGAGCTTTGCGATTGTTGGTCGTTGCCCGACGATTGTTTCTTGCGCGGCGTGTTCGATTCTTGCGCAGCGGGCGTCGCCTTCTTGTCGCCTGACGATTCCCCCTTGCCGGGCGAACTTTGCGAGGTGTTCGCGTTCTCGCCTTCGGGGCCTCGCTCGGTCGATTCCTTGTCCCCTTTGGGTTCGCCGCTCTTGGGCGCATCTTGACCGACGGCGTCGTTCGTTTGGCCGCCGTCGCCACCCTTGTTCTGCTGTTGCGACGAGCCGTCTTTTTCTTTGCCGGCCGTCTTCTCGGGCGTCGCGCCGTGTTCCTTGCCGCCTTGAGGTTGCCCACCTTGCTTCGATTGCTGCTTGCCGTTGCCGCTAGGTTGCTGGGGCTGTTCTTGTGTCGCGTCCCCTTCGCCACCGGGCTGCTGTTGTTCGCCCTTGGTCTGCTGCGAAGACTTGCCCCCCTTCGAACCCTGCTGCTGTTCTTGACCGTCGCCAGATTCGTTCGAGCCGTCGCGAGGCTGCTTCCCTTGCTGTTGTTTGCCTTGCTGCTGGCCGCCGCCCTTTTGTCCTTGAGGTTGTTGGCCTTCCTGCGATTGTCCGTCGCCCGATTGTTTGCCGGACTGCTGTTGTTCGCGCGAGCCGCCGCTTTGTTGACCGGATTGGCCTTCGCCTGATTTGCCTTCGCCCGACTGCTGCTTGCCTCGCGCGTTGGGGTCGGCCTTCTGTTGCTGACCGCTCTTTTGCCCGTTACCGCCCGGCTGCTCCTGCGATCCCTGCTGTTCTTGCGATCCCTGTTGTCCGCCTTGTTCTTGACGTTCGCCTTGTTGCTGTTGTTCGCCCTGCGGCTGGCCTTCGCCCTGTTGCCGCTCGCCACTTTGTTTTCCTTCGCGACCGCTCTTTCCTTGCTGCTTGCCCGACTGCTGGCCACCAGACTCGCTCTGCTCTTTACCTTGCTGTTGTTCTCCGGATTGGCCGTCGCCGGATTGCTGCTGTCCTTCGCCTTGACCCTGTTGGTTATCGCCCTGCTGATTCTGTTGCTGACCGCCCGACGGTTGCTGCTCGGAACCCTTCGAGCCGCCGCCGCGTTCTTGCGACTTGCCCTGTTGGCCTTGGCCGTCTTGCGATCCGCCTTGCTGCTGACCTTCGCTCGATGGGTTGCCTTGCGGCTGCTCGCCCATCGGCTCGCGTTGCTCTTGGGAACGCTGTTCCTCTGACTTCTGCGAACCTTGCTGTGGCTCGGGCGGCTTCGGATCCTTGCGATCAAAGTGCTCGTTGATGCGTTCGATGGCGTCGCCTGGATCGGAGTCGGGATCAACGCGACGTTCCTGCTTCTGCTCGCGCTGACCCTGCGGCGGTTGCTGCCCTTGTGGTGATTGCTGGCCTTGCGCGTTGTCGGCATCGGGCTGCTGCGAAGGTTGCTGCTGCTGTTCACCCTCGCGCGGCGGTTGTCCTTGCGGCTGACGTTCGCCGGGCTTCGGTGGCGTGCCGCGACGTTCCTGCGGTGGCTGTTGCGAGGCGTTGTCCCGCTGCTGCTGGTTGTTCTGCGGATCTTGCGGCGGTTGGCGCTGCTGCTGCTTCGCGTCGGCGAGTTGATCTTGCTCTGCCTGCTTGCGCGAGGTGATCGTGAGCGTGCGCTTTTCGGTCTCGGTGCGATTGGGGTCAGGCGACTTGTTGTCGGTCGCGACCGCCCAATACGTCACGCGATCGCCGGCTTTGAGCTTGTGCTTCTTCGCGTCGAACAAAAAGCTGCCGCGGAACTGCCCACCGCGCTCGGCCGCGAGCAGTTCTTCGCGCGCGAGTTGCTTGCCGTTGCGCTCGGCGAAGATTTGCACACTGGCGAGCTTGAAGTCGGGATCGCTGGCCTCGACGCGCATCGTTAACGAGCCGTTCTCGTCGAGCGTTACGGCCGGGGGGGGTTCGTCGCCCGAAGCGGACCGATCGTTTTTTACGTCGTTGAACTGAAGTTCAACGGCCTTGGGTTCGGTGATCGCGATTTCGGGCGGAAGGTCGCGGATGACTTCGATCTTGTGTTCCGTCGGGCGCGGGTTGTCGGCGCCTTCGCTGTTCGTGAACAGCAGTTGATAGCGCTCGTGCTCCGGCGTTTCGGTCCCGCGCTTCAAGCGAAGCGTGAAGCTCGCCTCGGCCTCGCGATCTTTCGCACGCATCGGCAAATCGCGGCGGCCGTCTCGCTCGAAATCGACGTGTGCCGAGCGGATGTCGTGCGTTGCTTTCGCGTGAACGGTGACCTGCGTTCCGTCGAGCGCCCGCAAGTCGCCTTGATGCTCGGCCACGCGCGGCGGCATGGCCGTGTAGGTCGGGTACTTGTACTCGACGCGATCGACGACGATCGACGGCACGGTGACGACGCGGACGTGATACTTCGGCGTCACCGCATCGCCGGCCTTCAGATAATAGTCGATGTCTTGCTGCAAGCCCGGCCCCGTGTCGGGCAACTCGACGCCGAAGCGAAAACCTTGCTCGGCTGTCAACCGCACGGTCGCGTCGACGATCTGTTTGTCGCGCGTCGAATAGTACAGCGTCACCGGCTCGGTGCTCTTCAAGCCCATCACGCGAGCGCTGACCTTCAGGCGATCGTCGAAATACGCCTCGGTCGTCCGCGGTTCGATCTCGTCGATTTGCACACGCGTCGGCGCCGAGATATCGGCCCACGGCGCGAGCACACGTTCGACCGATCGCAACGGATCCTTCGGGCTGAACAACTTGTAGGCCGTGCCAACGGCGACGACGAAGAGCAGCACGTAACCGAGCTTCACCAACCACGAACGATCGACGGTCGACTCGATCGGCACGGCCGACAGGTCTTGCGCGGCACGCTGTTCGATGGCCTGATAGATGACCGGGCCAAGCTGATCGGTGCGACCGCGAAGCTGCAGCACGTTGATGAGACTGTTCTTGAGTCCCGGTTGGCTGCGTTCGATCGTCGCGGCGGCGTAAAGCGGGTTGATGCGTCGCACGATCAGAGGCAGCAACACGCGCCCGGCGACAACGGCCGTTCCCACCGCGCACACGATCATCGCAATGAGCCGACCGCGAAAGCCGAGGCCACCCTCGACGAGCCAGTGGTCGGCCAACACCATCACGGCCAGACAGACCAGGCACCAAATGAGAATCGTGAGCAGCGCCCCGGTCAGATCGACCGACCACACGCGGCGACGTGTTCGCTGGAGCTGGCGATCGACGAACTTCTGATATTCGTTCGGCTGACGCGCGGCCGCCTGCGGCACGGGTGGCGGAGTTGGGCCTCCGCCGGAAGATTCGATGCCGGTCGTGCCTTGTGCCATGCCTTGCAGCCTTGCGTCTGGAACGTGTCGCCCGCGAGCGGTGTCTCAATTATAGACGTAAGACCGGCCGTGCGGTTCCTCCGAAAACCCTCGCCTCTTGGGGGAGAGGGTGGTTTGTTCGCTGCAAGCGGACAAACCGGGTGAGGGGTGCGGTGGAAAACAGGTTCGGACAGTGCCTGGGTCATCCATGTTGACAACTTGAAGCGAGTACACGCTTCCTCCCCCTCACCCCCGGCCCCTCTCCCCAAAGGGGCGAGGGGAGAAAAGCTACGTCACTTGGTGGCGGCTTTGGCGGGTTTCTCGTGGAGCTCGATGGCCCGCCAGAGATACCAACTGGCGACGGAGCGGAACGGCCGCCAGCGGTCGGCGCGGGCGTGCATCACGGCGGGGCTGGGCAGGTCGGGCGTTTTGTAAACGATCATGAAACCTTTGCGGACGCCGAGGTCGCTGACCGGCAACACGTCGGGCCGGCCGAGGCGGAACATTAGCAGCATCTCGACCGTCCAACGACCGATGCCGCGCACCTCGACGAGCCGCGAGATGATTTCTTCGTCGTTCATTTTTCGCAGCTGAGGCAACGTCGGCACGACGCCTTCAAGCGTTTTGGCGGCGAGGTCTTTCAAAGCCGCAGCCTTCGCACGTGACATGCCTGCCGCGCGCAGATGCTCGTCCTTGACGGCAGCGAGCGTCGCAGGCTTCACACCGCCGGCCTTCTTGAGCACTTCCTCGACGCGACCGTGAATCGTCTCGGCCGCGCGACCGGAGAGTTGCTGATAGACGATCGACCGCATCAGCGCCTGAAACGGGCTCTGCATGTGCTTCGGCCGCATCGTGAAAGGGCCCGCCTTGGCGATGACCTTGGCGAGCTTCTTGTCGGCGGCGGCGAGCGTTGCAACGGCTTCGTCGGGATCGTACGTGAGCATGATTTGAACTGAATGCAACGAACGCCGTCATTCCTCGTTCTGGCTTTTGACTTCCAGAAGCACGCTCTCGCTGTGCGTGCCTTCGAGCGGCCAGGTGGCGAGCTTGCGAAGTTGGAAGCCGGCCATGAGATTCGCCTGCCGCGCTTCGTGACGTTCTTCGACCCATGCCGGGCCCTTGATGATGAGCATGCGGCCGAAGGCGCCCGAGCGCGGGCCCAGCCATCGCATCAGCTTGATGAGCGGCGCGACGGCACGAATGGCGAGTGTGTCGAAGTAATCGTTTTCGAGCAGATCCTCGGCACGCATCGCATGGACAGCGATCGGCAGATTCATCGATCGCACGATGTCTTCAACCACGCGGGCCTTTTTGCCGACCGATTCGCTCAACGCGACGCGCAGGTCGGGTCGAATAATCGCCAACACCACGCCCGGCACGCCGCCGCCGGTGCCGACGTCGAGCACGCTTTCGTCGGGGTCGATGACCTTGGAAAGTTCGAGCGTGTCGACCAGATCGCGAGCCACGAACTTCGCGAAGTCGGTGTGCCGCGTGAGGTTGATCTTTTCGTTCCAGTCCCACAGCCGATGGGCATAATCGGCCAATTGCGCGACTTGTTCGGCAGGCAGCGCGATGCCGCGGGTGTCGAGTTCGGCGGCGAGTTGTTCGGCGGTTTCAGGCGACATCGCCTCAGACTAGCGAAGCGCCGTCGCGTGAGCCAGGGGCCATCGACCTTCTGTAGGGAACGCCCTCCGTGGCGTTCCGTGAACCGCGAGTAACGCTTGCCCTCACTCTCGGAACGCCACGGAGGGCGTTCCCTACAGCGCGGCCGTCGTTGCCAAACACCGATTCTTACCGTCGAATCTTCTGCGAAAAATCCGGATCGTCACGATGAACGTACGCCAAACGATTCACGCGCGCGGCGGCCTTCGTTTGGTCGAACGTGCCGTGCTTCTCGATCAGCCCGCTGTCGTAGGCGAGCTTGTCGGCGTAGCCGGGCAGCAGCACGTCGACGTTGTACGGCACGCGATCGGGCGAGATATCGTTCACGTGACGACGCACGTTGGTCGTGCAGTTGTTCGTCGCCACGTTGTAGAATTCCGGCTTCTCGGCCAAGCCGTTGACGCGCTCCATCACATCGCGGAAGAGCGCCCGAGCCGCAAGCGGGCTGGCCGTGGTGCGGTAGACGTACACATCGTCAAGGCGATAGTTCGTGCGCAGGCCGATGAGATCGCGCTCGTCGCCGACGACGTACATAATCTCATACGGCTTCACGAGCGACCGCTCGACGCTGAAGCCCGGATCGCCGCGCTGCTTGCGAACTTCGACCGACACCGCGACATATTCCTTGCCTTCGAAACCGAAGCTCAGAAAGGTGTGTGCCCCGCTGGGCATTTCGGGAAAGGGGACGACGATGAAGTCGACCTCGTCGAGCTTCGTGAGGTCGTAGGTCTTGTCGTACCACTGGACGTCGTAGTCGCTGGCCGTGCGGTACTGGCAGTTGCGGACGTTCCGCACCGTGACCGAGTTGCCTTGGAACTCCGCCTTCGGCAGTTTCGCCTGGTCGGGCGACCAATCGCGCTCGTTCGACGGACGTTGGACCGCCGTGCAACTGACGGCCATCGACAACGCCAGCGCAGAGCACAAGCGCAGCGGTCGCGATCGTCGAGAAGTTGCTAGCATCGCCAGCGGCGTGAGGAGTCGGCGAAAGGTGGGGGCCTTTCAATACCGACTCTCACCGTCGCGGGCAAGATCGACATCATCGCTTAGCCGGGTCGTCCACGACCCGGAGGCGACCGCGTGAACACAGCAACTACGGTTACGCGTTCAACTTCACGCTCGGGTCATCCGCCACGTTCACCCACACGTGTACGTGCGGCGAACCGCGGAAGTACCACACGAACGACGGACCTTCAAGCCGCCAGTTGTCCCACACGCGGTCGTTGCCGATGTCGTGATCGCCATAGAACGCCAGCGAGCACTTGTCGATTCCGCCTTGCGCCTTGAGGCACTTCACCACTTCGTCGCGATCGCTTTGACGGTACGGCTCGATGAGCACTTGCAGCACACGTTGCAGCTCGGTGCGCTGATCGCTCGAAGAGTTCGCTGGCCGGAATGCCTGGAAGCTCCGCCTTCGCGCCGCGGAAGCCGGAATCTTGTTCGCGCGGCGATTTCGCAACGAGCGCCAACTTCTGCTGACGCGTGTCCATCATGCTGAACAACTTGTTCGCCTCTTGCGCCTGATACCAGTAGACATTCCCCTTGTGGTCGGCAGGTTCGTCGAAGCTCGCCGCGGCGTGGCCATAGAAAATCGGACCACCGAAGGCGACGTGCTCGGTGCTGTTGCCGTCGCAACGCATGGTCATGTGTCGCCCCGTCATCACGAACTCGTACTTGCCGTCCCCCGGCGTGCCGAAGATCGCGACGTTCTGATCCTCACCGAACCCGCCGGCATCGTCGTCGAGTTGCTTGTCGATGCGCGCGTGCCACTCGGGTTGGATGATCCCCTCGAAGATGTCGCGAACCATGCGCTTCTGATCTTTGTTAAAGAAGTCGCTGTTGATCTGCGGCTTCGTGATGTGCCAGTTGTTGGCGACGCGCGTTCGCAGCAGTCCCATCTTCGGCGCTTGGTAATCCCAGGCGAAGCAAAGCGTTTCCTTTTGCTTCGGCGAGAACGATTCGTACAACAACTTGACGATCGACTCGGGCTGCTCGGCACTGGCGGCACTCAACGACGGGTCGGCGGCATGTGCCAAACCCGGTAGCGCTGCCGAAGCGAGCCCCGCCGCGCACGCGGTCTTCATGAACTGCCGACGCGTCACGTGATCCATCGAATCGCAATCGGGGCAGACGATCTTCGGCGCGGTCATGGCGGACTCCTTGTTTCGGTGACGTTCGGGCGTGCTCCGATCATTAAACCCGCGGCGAAGCACGTCGGCAAACATTTAACGGCGGAGGACGTGCGATTATTGCAGCGTGGCGATTTTTTCGACGCGTCGCGATCCCACGCGAACAACCATCGCTGTAGGGAACGCCCTCCGTGGCGTTCCGAGAATTGCGCCGACGTCAGCACCGCTTCGGCGGAACGCCACGGAGGGCGTTCCCTACAGTCACTTTGCGCCGCGACACCACTCAGTTGCGAAGATTACTTCTGGCAGCGCAGACAATAAAACGTCGATCGCTGCGCTTGCACGATTCGCACCACCGGCTCGCCACAAGTGGGGCAAGGCTGCTTCGCCCGGCCGTAAACGCGGTGGCGACTCTGATAGCGGCCGGCCTCGTTCAGTGCGTTGCGATAGGTGCCGTCGCCGAGCGTCGAACCTTCGTGATCGATCGCCAGGTTGAGAATCTCGATCGTCGCCGCGTAAATCGCTTTCCACTCGGCGGCGCGAATCTTGTTGCACGGCCGCGTGGGGCGAATCTTCGCCAGGTGCAGAATCTCCGAAGCGTAAAGGTTGCCAATGCCCGCCACCGCTCGCTGATCGAGCAACGCAACCTTGATCGGCCGGCTGCTCTTGCCGAGTCGATCACGTAACTCGTCGGCTGTGATGACAAGCGCATCGGGTCCGATCGTGTGCAGACCGTAGCGATCGTCGAACTCTTCGCGATCGACCAGCCGCACCGACCCCAACCCGCGACGATCCCAGTACATCAGCTCTTTCGTGCGATTGCCTTTGTTCAATTGAAAGACCAGCCGCAAGTGCGATTGTGTCGGCGGATCGGACAACAACACCAGCCCCGCCATCCGCGGTTCCATGACGATCCGCTCGTCGTTGTCGAGCACGAGAATCACTCGCTTGCCGACGCGATCTGTATCGACAATCTTCCGCCCCAAGACGCGTCTACGCAGCACCGGCAACGCAGGCGTGATGCCAATCGGCCGTAGCCCGCTCTTCGGCTTCTCGACACCCGTGATCGTCATGCCCACCACCGGCGCCACGCCGCGCCGCATCGTTTCGACTTCAGGGAGTTCGGGCATGAATTAAAGTCGCTTTGTCCAGTAGTCCGATCGTCGACTTGTATGCGCAATGGCTACGATTTCAATCGTGTCAGCAATCTCACGGGAAGATCACGAGAAATGGAAATTGATTGCAGAGCGCAGCGCGTGTTCCGAGGATGTGCGGAGTGCAGCCTTGTGGCCTCTCGCGCATGCGCTTGATGGTCGCCTTGACGGCCGCTTGAAACTCCGCGGCTGCTGACCGGCTGCGCTCTCGATACCAGAGATATGCTTCGCGCGCTTCCTGCGTTGCGGGCGGAAGAATTCTAATCGTGCGTCGTGGCATCGCGATCGTCGAAAATGATCTTCTCGGCTTCGTCCCAGGGCATCGCCTTCATTTGACCACTATCGGCCGCTGCCAAGCGTCGAGCGATTTCGGCATTCCAATCGGCCGACCATTCGGCTTCCGAAAGCGGATCCTCCACGCTCTCCAAGAGCTTGCCGGCAAGTTGGACACGTTCTGTCTCGGACAGCGTCATCGCGTCTTTCAATAATTGCTCCATTGCTGGGCTCATACTGTTTCCCGTCGCCTCGCTGCTTTTATGGATTACCAACTACACCATTCTACACCTCCCTTGACCCGTTTGGCATCGCGGCCGAGAATCGGGTTTTGCCTCGCTGATAGTGCTCATCATGCCCACGCCTGCTCCGCAAGTTCCTGACGCTGCTGGTCGCTTCGGCGCGTTCGGCGGTCGCTATGTGCCCGAGACGCTCACGCGAGCGCTCGATGAATTGACCGATGCGTATGCGAAGGCGACGTGCGATCCGGCGTTCCAGGCTGAGCTGAACGATCTGTATCGCAACTACGTCGGTCGACCGTCGCCGCTGTATCACGCCAAGCGATTGAGCGACAAGGTGGGCGGAGCGCAAATCTACCTGAAGCGCGAAGACCTGAATCACACCGGCGCGCACAAGATCAACAACACGCTTGGGCAGGCATTGCTCGCGCTCCGCATGGGCAAGCCTCGCGTGATTGCTGAGACTGGCGCGGGGCAGCATGGCGTGGCGACGGCGACGGCGTGTGCTCACTTCGGTCTCGAGTGCGTCGTCTATATGGGCGAGGAAGACATTCGCCGCCAAAAGCTCAACGTCTTCAGCATGCGGCTGATGGGGGCCGAGGTGCGACCCGTTTCGACGGGCTCGAAAACACTCCGCGACGCGATCAACGAAGCGATGCGCGACTGGATGAGCTCGGTCGAGAACACGCATTACATCCTGGGCTCGGTCGTTGGGCCGCACCCCTTCCCGCAGATCGTGCGCGACTTTCAATCGGTCATCGGCCGCGAGACGATCGATCAATGCCGCGAGCAACTCGGCCGACTGCCCGAGATGGTCGTCGCCTGTGTCGGCGGCGGCAGCAACGCGGCCGGCATGTTCTATCCGTTCGTCGAACACACGTCGGTCGAGCTGATTGGCGTCGAGGCAGGGGGGCGATCGAGCAATCCCGGCGACCATGCCAGCCCATTGTCGTTCGGCAGCCCCGGCGTGTTGCATGGCAGCTACAGCTACGTGATGCAGGACGAAGACGGCCAAACGTGCGACGTGCACTCGA
The DNA here is from genome assembly GCA_963708675.1 of uncultured Planctomycetota bacterium. Taxonomy (GTDB): domain Bacteria; phylum Planctomycetota; class Planctomycetia; order Pirellulales; family PNKZ01; genus DATAXP01. The sequence continues at coordinate 4,994,104 of CAVPTO010000003.1, read as the reverse complement.
TCTCGGCCGGCCTCGACTATCCCGGCGTCGGCCCCGAGCACAGCTATTGGAAAGACGCCGGCCGCGTGCGCTATACCGCCTGCCGCGACGACGAAGCGCTCAAGGCCTTCGACACACTCGCCAAGAACGAAGGCATTTTGCCGGCGCTCGAAAGCTCGCACGCCATCGCCAAAGGAATGGAGATCGCCAGCCAGCGAAAGAAAACTGAAGCCGTCGTCGTTTGCCTTTCCGGCCGCGGTGACAAGGACAGCTTCGAAGTCGCACGGCTGCGTGGCGAGTCAATCTGAATCACAACGACTTGTCGGTGGACTTCCATGAGTGCGCTCCGGTCGATCGCCTTGATCCTTGCGATGATCCTGCTCTTCGGTAGTGGAGCGTCAGCGGCTCCGACATCGTCACCGGCAATCGAACCGCCTCTGCCACAACGGATTGCCGATTTTCGCCTGGCGATTCAACACATGGATGACAAGCAGGTACTTGCCGAGGCGACGAAACGGTTTGGCCCTTCGGACCATGACCCGGGTTCGGGCGTGAGCATGCCATGTTGGGATATCGATGGTGGAACACTCATGTGTCACCCGCTCTCGGGACCCACGTTTACGACCGCAGGCGGAAAGTTTGTCTGGCTGCTTTGGACGAAGAATCCAGTTCGGTCGAACATCGTTGGCTACTACGAGGCGACCACGCTGCCCGATCCGAAGAATCATGGAAATTGTAAGTGGATAGGTGGGCTCGATTTGCACGATGGCGGAACCTACGCCTGGCGAGACGCCAAAAACGGCTTGGACGCCGGCGACCAATCGCGCAACTTCTTTATGCTCCATACCCGCGGCACGGTGAACATCGAGCTCTCACCCGGAGTATCCGAAGAGACGCTGCTCGAAGACTTCGGCGTCGGAACGGTATCGCATCTCAATTTCAAAGCGGACACCGGCGAGACATTTCGATGCGGCCTCATGTCACATGGCAACGCACGATTACTCACCCTTGAATGGCCCGACAAGCCATGTGAACTTCACCGCGGCTGGAAGAAACAGTGGCCGTCGAAACCGTAGGACGTGAATCTCGAATGTCATCGATCGACCAACTCTTTCAACGACTCAAAGCCGAAAAGCGAAAGGCGTTCATGCCGTTCGTGACGGCTGGCGATCCGGACCTTGAGTTCACGGCTGCGTTGCTGCAAGAAATGGTCAAGCGCAGAGCGCATCTGTGCGAGTTGGGCATTCCGTACAGCGACCCGATCGCCGATGGCCCCGTGATTCAAGCGTCGTACACGCGGGCGCTCGAACGGAAGGTGAAGCTGGCCGACATTCTGGCGATGGCGGGCACCGTCGCGCCGAAGTCGAAGGCGCCGATCGTGACGATGGTCAGCTACGCCATCGTGCATCGTCACGGCCCGGAGCGTTACATCGCCGACGCGCAAAAGGCGGGCATCGCCGGGGCGATTATTCCCGATCTGCTCGTCGAAGAAGCCGACCAGATGTCCAAGCTGTGTCGGAAAGCCGACTTTAGTTTGATCCAGCTCGTGACGCCTACGACGCCGCGCGAGCGAGCGCTGCGCATTGCCGAGTCGTCGACGGGCTTCGTGTATTACGTGTCCGTCACCGGCATCACCGGCGAGCGGCGCGAGCTGCCGGCGCAGTTGCTCGAAAGTGTCGCTTGGTTGCGCGAGCGCACGCCGCTGCCGATCTGCATCGGCTTCGGCATCAGTACGCCCGAGCACGTTAAACGACTCGCACCGGTCGCCGACGGCCTGATCGTCGGCTCCGCCGTCGTTCGCCGCATTGCCGACGTACCGAAGCTCGGACGAGCGCAGGTGCTCGCCGAAGTTGGCGATTATGTCGCTGAACTTGTATCTGCGCTGTCGACTGTGTCGTGACGCAGAAAGAATCCGATTCGTTCGCGCAACGAATGCGAGGATTTTGAAATGCGATGGCAGTTCAGTATGAAGACTGCTCTCGTGGCGATGACGCTTGTCGCGACTTCGTTAGCATGCTGGAGCGCGAACGGCATTCGAGGCATTGCTTGTTGGGTTATATGCCTTGGGGCCATTCTTTTTTTCTACGGAATTCGTCGGCGACGAAAGTGGGCGGTTGGTTGGGGAGCTGCGTTCGCAATTGGCGCGATGATTGGGCTGGTCCCTGACGGGCCGGTGGGGCAAGTCACAGGCGTCGAGTTTTCGCCCGACTTGTTCAAGCACAGGTCATTTCGGTATTGGGTGATTACGATTCCGGGAATCCAGGTCACTCCGATTGAGACGCACGAATGGTTCTCGAAGTTCGATCAGTACTTGAATGACCATGGGTACATATCGCCACCGCCAACAAACGTCGCACGTTGGGATTTCGTCAGTGGATTTCATCCCGGAATGCGTGGTTGGAGGGGCGAAGCGAGAGCTACATGCCAAGCACTTCGCTGTTGGGGCACGTCTGACGGTCATTGGATCGATTGGTCGGAGGCGCATCCGGAGATGGCCAACGTGCTCTGGCCGATGGTGATCGTGTGGATGCGTCAGCATGAATACCAAATAGCCGGGATGCTGCTGCGGTGGGTCGAGTACGAGAAGCCGCAATCCGTTGAAGAGATCCAAGCGGAAATGACAAGGCTGTGGCGATTGAGTGAACACACCGGGCCACTTCCTCTGATTCCATGAGGCCGACGTCTTCGCTCACTACCTAAGGCTGGGAGACGACGGATTCGGATTGCGAATCCACGAAACCAGGGATGTCGAATCTGAGGGTTCTTCGCTCAATGACGGGTTAATAGAGGCTGCATTGCGAAGCTGACCTTGACCCACCCGGAAACGCGTGCGTAGACTTCGAGAAGAGGGCCAAGATGTGGGCCCTGCATCTGCATCCACGCCCGCCAGATTCGTTCGTCTCTAAAGTTCGTTACGACGCTCGACGCGCAAGGGCGCGGTGAAGCATGGATCCGAGTCGTTCGCAGATTCCGCTCAGTCGGTTCTTCACGGGCCTGGCAGAGTACACGTTTCAGACGAAGCTGGGGATCGCTGACCCGCCGCTGATCGAGTACATCGCCGAGTTGCTCACGCGGTTCGTTCATTGCGACGCGATCTATCAGGTTCGCAATCCTGCGGGTCGTCGGCTGCACGAGTTGGCCGAGATGCTTGTCGAGGCCCAAGCGCGGCAAGGCGATCCGAAGCGCGAAGTCCATCGTCACATCGGCGACTTCGCGTTGTTCTGGACCGGCGTCTATCCCGAGGCCCTCAAGCGCAGCACTCGCAAAGTGCAGATCGATTTCTTCTCCGACTACTGCCAGCAGGGCAAACGCGCGTACTACATCGCCAGCACGCTTCGCAACGACACTAACGGCGAGCAAAGCGAAGTGCTCGAACGCCTGAGCTACGATTTCGAGCTGTGCGCGTACGGGCTGAACGAACTGCGCCGCGAGTGGGAAGGCGCCGACCGGCCCGGTGAGTCGGGCGATCAAGGCAAGCCGTATCTGATCGAGTAGCTTTTATTGGTGATCAGGTTATTAATCGAACCGACGGCGCATGTTTTATTCCCTCTCCCCTTGCGGGAGAGGGTGATTCGCCGAAGGCGAACCGGGTGAGGGGTTGAGGCGAGTACACGCTTCATTACCCCTCACCCCGGCCCTCTCCCGCAAGGGGAGAGGGAGCAAACTGCATCGTCGTTCGATGAATAACCTGACCATCAATAAATGTTGGCCAACAACGATGTGCCGTGTTAATCTCCCGCGCGGAGCTTCGGGTCCATCGCGTCGCGCAGACCGCTGCCGATGAGATTGAACAACGTCACGAGCGCGAAAATCGCCACGGACGGAATCACCACGAGCCACCAGTAGTTGTAGTTCGCCGAACCCATGCGGAGCAGCGTTCCCCAGCTTGGTGTCGGAGGCCGCACGCCGAAGCCGAGCAGGCTCAACCCCGCCTCGGTCATGATCGCGCCCGCCACGCCGAACGGGGCGGTGACCATCGCGGGGCCGAGCGAGTTCGGAAGCAAGTGGCGAAAGATGATCCGCGCGTGCGAAGCTCCGTTCGCTCGGGCGGCGGTGATGTAATCCAGCGACCGCTGCCGCAACACCTCGGCACGAATCAACCGCGACACCGTCGGCCAACCCGTAATGCCGATCACGAGCATGATGATGTAAATGCTCGGGCCGATGATCGCGACGAGCGTGAGAATCAGGAAGAAGGCCGGGAAGAGCATGATGACTTCGATGATGCGCGAGACGAGCATGTCGAAACGTCCGCCGATGTAGCCGGCCAGCGCGCCAATGATCGCGCCGATGGTCATGTACAAACCGACGGCGAGGAAACCAACCGTCATCGAGATCCGCGTGCCGTAGAGCATCTGCACGAGCACGTCGCGGCCGGTGTTGTCGGTCCCGAACAGATGCGGCCAATCGTCGAACGCCTCGTGTCGTTCGTCGGCAGGCTTGTGGTACATCGGCCCTTTGAAGATCGCGTCGAGATCCTGTTCGATGGGTCCAAACGGGATCGGCGGATAGATGCCGTGCTTGTGTTCGGGGTCTTCGAACTGTTCGGTCTTGAAGCTGCGCGCCGCGTAACGCTGCGTCGGTCGCAACTGTGGCGCCGAAAACACAGCGGACATCGCGACAACGAGTGCAAGAAAGAATATCAACCCACGTGTGAAGCGCATGCGCGGCGAAACATTTCGCACTCGCCACACGCGACGCAGCCACAAGTAGGCCAGGCACCAAGGAAACGAAGCGATCAACCCCATGTTGAACAGCAGATTGATCGGCTCGTCGGCCACGAACAGTGCCCGAACCCACGGGAACAGCACTTCGTCGCCATCCCAAAAGATGAACGGCTGATTCGACGCGATGAGCGGCGCCGCGATCGCCATGGCCATCAACGGCCCCAACAACCACAACGACCAGAACGCGGGGCCATTTGCCCGGAACTGCCGCCACACAATGTCCCAGTAGGTTCGATGCCGCAGCCTCGCCATCAGCCTTCCTCCTCGGCCGCTTCGAGGCTGATGCGCGGATCGACCACGTAGTACAGAATGTCGGACAGCAGAATGCTCAACAGCACGACGATCGCATCGACATACACGAGCGCCATCAGCGTCGGGTAATCCTTCTGCTCGATCGACGCCCAACTCAAACGCCCCATGCCGGGAATCGCAAAGAGCACTTCGACCAACACGCTGCCACCGAGCATCGCGGGCAGAAAATCGGCAAACAGCGTGATGACCGGGATCAACGCGTTGCGGAGCGCGTGGTTCCAGATGACGTTGTGCTCAGATACACCCTTGGCACGCGCGGTGCGCACGTAATCTTCGCGCACGACGTCCAACATGCTGGACCGCGCGTACATGGCCATGCCCGCAAGGCTGAAAATCGACAGGCACACCACGGGCAGAAAGGCGTGCCACAGATAATCGAGAAACCACGGGCCCCACGCCAACTCGTCGGAAATCTCGGAGTGCAACCCCGACATCGGAAACCACTTGAAGTAGGTTCCGTAGCAAAACAGCAGCAGCAAAATCATTGCCGCGACAAAGCTCGGCACCGAATACAGAACGAACAGCACGAAGCTGATGAGTCGGTCGAGCAACTTGCCGCGATTCACGGCGCACACGATGCCCAACGGGATCGCGATCAGATAAATGAGCGCCTCGCTGCTCAACATCAGCGGCGCCGTGACTTTGAATGCCCGCCAGATCTTGTCGCCGACGGGCTCGCGCGTTTTGAGCGCCGAGGGGCCGAAGTTGAACGTCACCAACCGCCACGCCAGGTGCGCGTACTGCGTATCGGCGAAAACGTTCCACAACTTGCGCGTTAGCGTCGGCTCGAACTTCGCGCGATTCACCTCGTAGAAGGTGATCCAGTTCTCCGCCGCTTCGTTCACGGTTTTCTCATCGGCTTCGAGCGACACGTCGGTCGCCAGCGGTTTTCCGATGTAAAGTCGTAGCATCAGCGACGCGACGTTCTTTTCTTCGATCGTCGAATTGCCGAGCAGTTTGTCGACGAAGAATGGCGCATCCTTCTTGTGGAATTGCTCGAGCCCCGTCATGAGTTGATTGCGTGTCTTCGCCGCCGCGAGTTCCTCGAGCGAGACTTCGAGCTCGTGCCGCCACGATGGCGAAATCGGCTCGAATGACTCGCGGTTCCGTTTCGCCCACAAGCCCCACGTGGCGACGACCGCTGCGGTTTCGCTGTCCGCCGGCTCGCGACTGTACGTGTACTCGAACGGGTCGCTGAGCATGTCGTTCAGCGCTCGCACCGCGCCGCGACGATCGTTCAGGTCGGCCTGCTTATTCTTGAGAATCGCAATGGCCGACGGCACCGCACCTGTGCCTACGTTCTCGCACCACACCTGCACGAAGTCGGCGATGCTGTGGGCGAGCCCCGCATGCTTCTTCGAGTCATGCAATCGACTCGCAAAATCAGGGACATGCAACGATTCGAGAAACGCGCGTCGCCGACCGAGCAGCGAATCATCCGGCGCTTCCGAAAGCTCGGGCAACTCCTTCGCCAATGCGTCCGCTGTGCGCCCGAGCACGTGCGCTGCCGTAGCGATCGACTCGTGATAGTCGCGAAAATCATTGAGGTTGATTATCACCGGCTTGTCGAGGCCCAGCGCGCGTTTCTGCACCAGGTACGACTCGCGTGAGGTTTCGCGCTGCCCGCCTTGGGCATCGCCGCCGCCGGCGAGCGGATCGCCCGGCGCCATTTGCATCACGACGAACGACACGATCGTGACGCCGAAGAGCGTCGGAATCATCAGCAGCAAGCGGCGAATGATGTAGCTGATCATGTGAGGAGTGAGTAGGTGAACGGTGAGTAAGTCAGTAGATGCGTGGCGAGTCATATGTGAGCGGCAGCTTCATCGCTGCACCTACTCACCCACTCACTTTCTCACCTAATTCACCAATCACAGTCCTTCCTTCGCGTACCACTTCCGATAATCAACGCACGGCCGCACGGGAAAAAAGTTCACGTTCTGCAAGCGACCGTTGTAGCCGCAAGTTTGCTTCTCAGAGAACAGAAACGTGTAGGGCTGGTCTTCGTAGATGAGTTCGTGGATGCGGTGATAGAGGTCGAGCTGTTTCTGGCGGTTGAACGTCACGCGCAGCTCGGTCACCAACTTGTCGACCTCGGGATTCGCGTAGCCAATGATGTTCGACGTGTCGGCGAGTTCGGCATTGCCGCTGTACCAGGTCTGATACGGGTCGGCGTCCCACGAGAGCGCCCAACCACGCAACACAGCGTCGAAGTCTTTCGCCCGCGTGCGCTGACTCATCAGCGCTTGCTGCGCCGGCGTCAGGTCGACACGAATTCCCAGTCGTCTCCAGTTACTTTGAATGATTTGGCCAACAGTGAGATATTGCGAGCTATTGGCCTCGATCATTAGGTCGATATGCGCTTCGACGCGTCGGCCATCGACCACCTTATCGCGCGTGCCGTCACGGTTCGTGTCGCGCCATCCGGCCTCATCGAGCAACTTGCGAGCGCGGTCCAGGTCGTAATCGAGCGGCTTCACGTCGTGGTTGTACGCCTTGTTGTGCAGCGCAAACGGGCCCGTCACTTGCACGGCCAGATTGTCGAACACGGTCTTGATGATTTGCTCGATCGGAATGCCGTGGGTCAGCGCGCGGCGAACTTTCTTGTCGCGCAGCAGAGGCCGTCGCAGGTTGTAGCCGATGTATCGATAACCTGGGTACTCGTAGGTCTTCAGGACCACCTTGCCAGACTCGACATTGCGATTGTGCAGACTCTGCAGATACAAATCTTTCTCGTCGATGTCGGCCCAATCGATCTCGTTCTGCAGCAGCTTTTGCAGCAGCGTGTAACTATTGGGTTCGCTGCCAAAGACCATGCGGCTGAAATAAAACGGATCGCCCCAATACTCGGGGTTTCGTTTCAGGACGACCCGCTCGTTGCGATTCCAATCGACGAACATCAGCGGCCCCGTGCCGCACATCTGTGTGCCGGCCCAGTGACGGTTGAAGCCGTCGGCGAACTCGCGTGACGAAAAATCGAGCGAGATCAGATCGCCTTGCTTGTCGACCGAGAACACATGCCTCGGCACGATCGTCACCAGCAGCGTCGAATCGCGCGACAAGAAATACGGCTTCGTCCACACGACGCGGAACGTGTAGTCGTCGACGATCTCGAGGCGAATCTTGTAGCGATGCGCCTCGTCCTTCGCTTCCGAATCTTCGAAGTCGCCACGCAGCGCCGCCGGTATGTGCGGGTTCAGCATGCAATCGAATGTGAACTTCACGTCGCGCGTCGTCACCTCGGGCTGGTCCATCTCGGTGCCGTCGGGGAGCGTCATCGGGTGCCACTTGACCCCCTTGCGAAGATGGATCGTGTACGTGAGCGACTTTTCGTCGAACTCCCATTTCTCGGCCAATCGCGGCACGAGCTGGTCGGGGTCCGCCATATCGCGGTCGGCGAGCTGTTCGTAGACGAAGCTCTGAAACAGGCTCGCGGTGGCGTCGCCGGCCGTGATCGGATTCAGCGTTTCGGGTTCGTCGGAGTAAGAGACGCGAAGCACGTCCGAGGCTGCGGGTTCGACCCCCGCGGCCGTTTTCCCCGGTGGCGCCTCACCCGGTTCGTGAGCGCTCGATCGACGCGAGGCCGCCGAATTGGCGACGGTTGTCTGCCATGCGACTACCGCAATGAGTGTCGCAATGGCAACGCTCATGAGCAGCCAACGATGACGTTTCCGACGATGCGACGAGTTCATGCGCGTGCCGATACCAGGGCGCGAAGCGAGCCAGCCACTGCGATGTGGCAAAGCATGCGCCCAGCCTAGCGAAAATCCCCGCCGCTCGGCAGGGTATCGCGATAAGCGTCTTGTTAGCGGCGGTGTGGCCGCTACGCTGTTGGAGGTTTGCGGACTTTCAATCTCATTTGAATCATTTAGCCGTTTAGCCGGCGAGCTTGCTCGCCGCGTCGTGGCGGGGGCAAGGCCTGCGAGCTGAACGGCTATGGGTGATCAGGTTGTCAATCGAACCGATAGCGACATGTCTGTATTCCCTCTCCCCTTGCGGGAGAGGGTGGTTCGCCGAAGGCGAATCGGGTGAGGGGTTGAGGCGGGTACACGATTCAGCTACCCCCTCACCGCGGCCCTCTCCCGCAAGGGGAGAGGGAGCAAACTGCGTCGTCGTTCGATTAAAACCTGAAGATCAATAAACCAAGCGGATATCGCCTATGGCCACGCCCGAAGAGCCGCAGACCCCGCAGTTCGAGAGCCCGCTGCGGTGGTTTCCCGAATTCCTGCGAATGAGCCAGAAGCGGCTCCGCAGCCAGGCCCGACTTCTCGGCTTGTCGCTTGTGGTGGGCGTGGTCGCCGGCGTCGCTGCGATCATCTTCTTTTACAGCATGGACCTCGTCTTCCATTACACGCTTTACGCATGGGCAGGATACAATCCGCACCACCCTGGCGGCGAACCGCCCTTGTTCGCCTCGCAGGTAGGCCCTCTGCGACCTTGGCTGCTGGTCTTCATTCCTGCCATCGGCGGGTTGGCCAGCGGGCTGATCGTGTACTCGCTGGCGCCCGAGGCCGAGGGACACGGCACCGACGCGGCCATCGCTGCCTACCATTATCATCAGGGGGCGATTCGCCCACGCGTGCCGATCATCAAGATCATCGCGAGCGCTCTGACCATTGGCACGGGTGGTTCCGGAGGTCGCGAAGGGCCGATCGCGCAATCGGGGGCAGGCTTCGGATCGTTCGTCGGCAAACTGCTGAACATGCGTCCCAGCGAACGCCGCATTCTGATGGCCGCCGGCATGGGGGCTGGCGTCGCGGCGATCTTCCGTGCTCCGTTGGCCGGGGCGCTTTTCGCTGCCGAGGTGCTTTACAGCTCGCCCGATTTCGAGTCGGAAGTCATCATTCCCGCAGGGCTGGCAAGCATCACCGCCTTCTGCACGTTTTCGCTCGCCTTCGGTTCGGAACCACTCTTCATATTGCCGCCCGAAGTGCTCGCAGTTCTCAAGTTCACCAACCCGCTCGAACTTTTGCCATATCTCGCCTTGGCCGTGTCGAGTGCCGTGCTGGCAATGGTCTACACGCGAACATTCTACGCGCTGACTGATGCACTGCATCGACTTCCCATCATCCCGCACCTGCGACCGATGATCGGCGCGGCTGCGACCGGGGCGATCGGCGTGATGCTGTACTACGCGGCCGGCCAGGACCAACGTGCGCTGTCGGTGATCGGCTCCGGATATGGCATCCTGCAAGACGCGCTGGTGATTCTCGGCCCCGCCGAGCACAGCTTGCATCTTGCGCTTTTGTTTTTCGTTGTCGCTCTTGGGAAGATTCTCACCACCAGCCTCACGATTGGCAGCGGAGGTTCGGGAGGCGTGTTCGGCCCGTCGATGATTATCGGCGGATGCGGCGGCGGGGCGCTGGGCATTGTGTTGCACCGCCTGTGGAGCGACTTCGTGCCGCATCCCGCCTGCTTCGTACTCGTCGGCATGGCAGGGTTCTTTAGCGCCGCCGCGAAGACCCCGTTCTCAACACTCGTGTTTGTCAGCGAGATGACCGGCAATTACAACTTGCTGCTGCCGACGCTGTGGGTTTGCACCATCTCGTTCCTACTTGCCGACGAGCAATCGATCTTCAGCTCGCAAGTCGACAAGCGGTCGTCGTCCCCCGCACACCGCGGCGATTACATTCGCGACGTGCTGGCAGGGCTGACGGTCGGAAAGTATCTGCACCCACGCGAGGAATTGCCGGCGTTGCATCCTGAAGACGCCTTACCGAAGATTCTCGCGACGCTGGCCGAGACGCATCACGAAATGCTGCCGGTGATCGACAAAGATGGAAACCTCGTCGGCATGATGTCGCTCGATGATGCGCAGATCGCGGCTCTCTCGCCGCATTCGCAGCCGATCGTCGTCGGCAGCGACATCATGCGCAGCGATCTGCCCAGCCTATTGCCAACCGATTCGCTCGACCATGCCCTTGAAGAGTTCGTCGAGCACAACGTCACCGCCTTGCCGGTGGTCGATAGTCACGAGCATCGGCGTCTGCTGGGAATCGTCGAGCAGCCCGACGTCGCGCGTGCGTATCTGCGCAACGTCCACGGGCCAAAAGCGCCCGGGCGAGCGTCGAGACATAAGGGCCCAACGCTCGCCATTGCCTTTCTGCTAAATCGCCATATACTTTCGTTGAAACACTTGTTTGAAACGCTCATTCACGTGGCCACACAACTCTCTACCGAAACGCGCGAACGCGTCCTCATCGCGGCCGGGCAGGTCTTCGCTGCCCGCGGCTTCAAAGAGGCCACCGTTCGCGAAATCTGCCAGGTCGCCAGCGTCAACATCGCTGCCGTCAACTACTACTTCGGCGACAAAGAGCGGCTCTACATCGAGTCGGTCAAGCGAGCCCATCGCAATCGCATGGGCGAACACCCCGCACCGACTTGGCCCGACGGTGTTTCCCCACAGCAAAAGCTCCGCGACTTCGTCGGTGTGCTGCTCGCGCGGATGCTTCAAGATCCGTCCGAGGAATGGCACACTCAGCTCATGCTGCGCGAACTCGTGCAACCGACGGCCGCGTGCGTCGAACTGGTGCGCGATTACATCAAGCCTCAGCACGAGCTATTGCTCGGCATCCTCGACGAGTTGGTTCCGGCCGAAACTTCCGACGAACGCCGCCAGTTGATCGCCTTTAGCATCGTCGGCCAATGTTTGTTCCATCGCGTTGCTCGTCCGATTGTCGAACAACTGGTCGGTGATAAAGAGTTCCAGAACCACACGCACGACTATCTCGCCGATCACATCGCGAGCTTGTCACTCGCGGCTCTCGGCAACCTTTCAGCGGAGGTTGCACGCGCATGACGTGGGTCGCTTGGAAAATGTTGACCGGCAATCCTGGCAAGTACGCGGGCATCGTGCTCGGCATCGCGTTCGCCGCGCTGCTGATCGCGCAGCAGATGTCGATCTTCTGCGGATTGATGTTGCTGACCACCAGCCAGATTCAAGACATCACGGGCGCCGACATCTGGGTCATGGACCCGAACGTGCAGTTCATCGACGACCTGAAACCGATGAGCGACAACGAGCTGATGCGCGTACGTGGCGTGCCCGGCGTCGCGTGGGCGGTTCGACTCTACAAGGGGCTCGCTCGCGGACGTATGTTGCCCGACGGCTCGGAGCGGAGTTACGAGCAGGCGGGCAAGTATCAGCAGATCATCCTGATCGGACTCGACGACGCGACGATGGTCGGCTCCCCGCAGAAGATCCTTGTCGGCAACCTCGAAGACCTGCGTCAGCCGGACTCCGTCATCATGGACATCAACGGCTTCCGGCAGTTGTGGCCTGGCGAGCCTTTGCAACCCGGCAAAGTTTTCGAGATGAACGATCGCCGCGCCGTGGTGGTCGGCATTTGCGAAGCGCGCAAAACCTTCGCGACGTTTCCGATCGTCTACACGCGCTACAGCCAGGCGGTGCAATACATGCCTGCCGAGCGCAAGGTGCTGACGTTCGTCCTCGCCGAGCCGGAAGCCGGGGTATCGTCCGAGGCTGTTTGCGATCGGATCCGCGCAGACGGGGCTGCAAGCGATGTCGCGCCCGCAGTTCATTCGCGCCACGATCATCTATTACCTCAAGAACACCGGCATTCCGATGAACTTCGGCATCACGGTGCTTCTCGGCTTTATCGTCGGCACGGCGATTTCGGGACAGACCTTTTATCTGTTCACCGTCGAAAACCTGCGGCAGTTCGGCACCTTGAAAGCGATGGGCGCGACGAACTTCCGGCTGGTGATGATGATTCTGTTTCACGCAGCGGTCGTCGGCTTTATCGGCTACGGGCTCGGCGTCGGCGCGGCGGCCGGATTCGGTGCGCTAGCCAAGGGAACGGCGAAGCTGGCGTTCTTCATGCCTTGGTGGGTCGTCGCCGGCACCGGAGTGGTGATTCTTGTGATGGTGATGTTGGCGAGCCTGCTGTCGGTGCGTCGCGTGTTGGTGCTCGAACCGGCGATCGTGTTTCAAGGATAAGGTGAGAAACAGGGCAATCATGTCGGTCGGGGAACTCACAAAAAACGATCTCGCCGCATCGGTCGCCTGCCGTGGCGTGCTCAAAGACTACGGCACCGGCAACTCGCTCACGCGCGCGCTGCGCGGTGTCGATCTCGATGTCTTCCCCGGCGAGTTGACGCTTCTCGTCGGCCCCAGCGGTTGCGGCAAGACAACACTGCTCTCGGTGATTGCCGGCATTCTCGAACCGACCGCTGGTTCGGTTGTCGTGCTCGGCACCAATGTCGGCCGACTGTCGTCGCGGCGCAAGGTTCGCTTCCGCGGCAAGAACATTGGCTTCGTCTTCCAACAGTTCAATCTGCTTCCGTCGCTCACCGCTTGCGAAAACGTCGCCGTGCCGCTGCTGTTGGCAGGCGTGAACCGCCGCGAGGCGATCGCTAAGGCGCGGCCGCTGCTCGAAGCCTTCGGCATGGGCGATCGTGTGAACTCGCTGCCGACGAAACTGTCCGGCGGTCAGCAACAACGCGTCGCCATCGCCCGCGCACTGGTGCATGATCCGAAGATTCTCGTCTGCGACGAGCCCACGTCGGCACTCGACGCCAAGACCGGGCACGTCATCATGCGGCTGCTTCGCAACATTGCGATGGAGAAGGATCGCGCCGTGATCATTGTCACGCACGATAGCCGCATCTTCGAGTTCGGCGATCGCATTGCTCGCATGGAGGATGGTCACATTCTCGAAGTCATCACTCAAACGCCTGCCGATCGCAGCGCGATTGCGCAGGCTTAACCGGATCGAGTCACCATGTTCACGAAATATGTACTGCCCATCGCCGCTGTGTGCGGCATCGCGTTCGCATGGATTCACGTGATGAGCGCCCAGCAGGTCGCGCCGCCGAGCAAGCCGGTAGCCGAGCCGCCTCGCAACCCATATCTGAGCACTGTCGCAGGCTCGGGCGTCGTCGAGCCGCAGACCGAGAACATCGGCATTGGCGCTCCGATGCCCGGCATCGTCACCGAAGTCTTCGTGAAGGTCGGCCAAAAGGTTCGCGCCGGCGATAACCTCTTCCATCTCGACGAACGGCATCTGCAGGCCGAGCTAAGCTATCGCAAAGCCACGGCCGAAGCAGCCCGCGCCGATCTCGATCGCCTGAAGAACGAACCTCGGCCCGAGTTGGTGCCCGTCAACGAAGCGCAGGTACGCGAAGCCGAAGCCAGCGTGGTCGATCAGGAAGATCAACTCAAACGCGCTCGCGAGTTGCATTCGAAACAGGTCGTTTCCTCCACCGAACTCGTGACTCGCGAGACGGCCTATTACGGCGCCAAGGCGCGACTGGAAAAAGCTCGCGCGGAGCTGGCGATGCTTAAGGCCGGGGCGTGGGAATACGACAAAGCGGTCGCTCAGGCCGCCGTCGATCAGGCCGACAGCCAGGTGCATCAAACCGAGATCGAACTCTCGCGACTCGTCGTGCCCGCTATGGTCGATGGCGAGGTGCTGCAAGTGAACGTGCGACCCGGCGAGTTTGTCGGAGGTCAGTGGAAACAATCGCTCATCGTCTTGGGCAACGTCTTGCAGTTGCACGTGCGCGTCGACATCGATGAGCACGACATCCCGCGATTCCGTCCCGAAGCGCCGGCCAAGGCGATGCTCAAAGGCTGGCCGCAAGAGACGTACGATCTGAAGTTCGTGCGCGTCGAGCCGTATGTCATTCCCAAGCGATCGCTGACCAACGAGAGCAGCGAGCGCGTCGACACGCGCGTGTTGCAGGTTATCTATTCGATCGACGCGAAGGGCCGCCGACTGTACGTAGGCCAACAGCTCGACGTGTTCATCGACGCGAAACCACCCGACGCGACCGCGTCGCGCTGATGTCCCTCTGTTATTGATCCCTCAAAAAATCAGGTGAACTTGTCCGAACGCGCACTATCTCCGCTTGCGGTTTCGCGCGTCTCGGGCCGGTACGCGCGAAACCGCAAGCGGAGATGGAGAACTTGATAGTCGATAACTTTGTTTTCTGAGGATCAATGATCGCGTCGCGACTAAACGTCGCACCCCATGTGCTAGCGTCACGCATCACTGCAATTTCATCTTTCGTGGGCTGACGCAGAACGCCGACTCATGTAATGTTGTCCCTCCGGGGCGATCATCCCTCGCGGCGTTCGATATACGGATGAGCTACCAGATTCTCCGCCCGCGCGAACTCCCGAAACTCGTCTCGTTCGTCTTTCCGATGTTCAACGAGTTCGAGATGCTGCCGCTGCTGCGCCAGCAGATGGAGGCGTTCCTCGCGACGCTGTCATGCCCGGCCGAGGTGGTGCTCGTCAATGACGGCAGTTCCGATCGCACGCTCGACCTTGTAACCGATTGGGCCCGCGACGACTTTCGTATCAAGGTCGTATCGCTCGCCCGTAACTTCGGGCATCAAGTCGCTGCGACCGCGGGGCTCGATCACGCCTCGGGCGACGCGGTGATTCTGATGGACGCAGACCTTCAGGACCCACTCGCCGTGATCGACGCGATGCTTCGCAAATATTGCGAAGGCTACGACGTCGTCTACGGCCAGCGCAACTGCCGCGCAGGCGAAACGTGCTTCAAAAAGTTCACGGGCTGGGCGTTCTATCGCCTGATGCAACGTTTCGTGCATCGCGCGCTGCCCGTCGATACCGGCGACTTCCGTCTCATTTCGAGGCCATGTCTCGACGCGCTTTGCTCGATGCGCGAGCAGCATCGTTTCCTGCGCGGCATGGTTGCATGGGTCGGTTTCGCACAGACGGCTGTGCGTTATGATCGCGAAGCACGCGCCGCAGGAACATCGAAATACACGCTCGCCAAGATGGTCCGCTTCGCATGGACGGCGATCGTGTCGTTCTCGTCGCTGCCGCTGACGATGAGCTCGTACCTCGGCGCGATGGTGACCATGTGCGGCACGCTCGTCGGCGGGTTCGGCCTGTGGCAACTGCTGATTGGCGACGGCACCGTGTCGGGTTCGACCGTGCAAATGACGATCACGTTGCTCGTCGGCGGCGCGATCCTTCTGAGCAACGGCGTTCTCGGCGCTTACGTCGGCCGCATCTTCGAGGAGCTAAAGCAGCGCCCTCTCTACGTCGTCTCGCACCGCGAGAACCTCGCCTCCGACGCAACCGTGCCCCAATCGCACGACGACGGCGTCCGCTTGCCCTCTTCGCGGCTCGCCGTCTTCCCGCCGACGCAAGACTCGCAACCCGTCAAGCGCGCAGGCTAACGATCTTGAACAGCTGACTCACGCCGCGCGGAGCGACGGGCTTTCCGTCCTTCCACGCGTCGGAGTAAACGCTCTTCACAATCCGCGGCACCAATACTGTGTCGAACACGTTGTCCTTCTCGACGACGATCCAGCGTCGGTCGGCTTGAACTCCGTTCGTCCGGCCAGTGCGATTTTGATCGATGCGGTTCTGATCGATCACCGCCTGCGCCGTGGTGCCGCTGCCGGCAAAGAAGTCGAGCACCGTGTCGCGCGACGTCGGCGAAGTTGCGATCTGCACGATGCGCCGCACCAGCAGCGACGGCTTCGGGTACGATACCGGTCGGCTGCGGCCAAACATCGCCGCCAACTCGGCATTCGCTCGCGCATTGTCGCCGGCGAACTCACGCGTGAACAACGTCGTCGGCACCAGGCCGTCCTGCACGTCGGCGAGGTAACGCTTCACCATCGGCCACGCGTCATCCTCGCCCCACACGACCGCGCCGTCAGCCGCCTTGCGGTCGAATGTCTCGCGGCTGAACCTCCAATACCGACCTGTCGGCCGATCGAGCACGACGCCGTTCGGTTTGCGAATCGTGTAGTCGGCCGCGTAAGGCTTGTTCGCGTACACAGGGTCAAGCTTCCACGGCCCTCGCGGATCGTCGTCGGGATTGGTGTAGGCGATCGTTTCCTCGCGTGGCAACAACTGCCGCTTCCATCGTTGCCGGTCTTTAGCGAAGGCAGGAATGTAATCGTGCGACACCGAAAAGTGGCGGGCCGAGTTCTTCCGCGTGTGAACTTTCTCCCAGATGATCGTCGCGAGAAAGTTTTCCGCGCCGAAAACTTCCTCCATCAAACCGTGCAAGGTTGCATGTTCGTGATCGTCGAGCGAAACGAACATCGCTCCCTCGTCGGATAGCAGTGAGTGGGCCGCTCGCAACCGATCGCGCATCATGACGCGCCACGTTTCACGAGCCAGCCGATCGTCATACGTCCACACGCCGCTGCCCGTGTTGTACGGTGGATCGATGAACACACAACGAATCGGATCGACGTGCTGTGCCGCTAGCCAAGTGAGCGCCGCAAAGTTCTCACCGTGAATCGCGATACCGTCAAGTTGCGAATCGATATCGCCCAACGCTTGCAACAGTCGCCGTTGAAACGCCTCGTCAAAGTGCCGCGTGTCGACAACGAGGTGTGGATGTTGCGAGAGATCGCCCGTGACATTGATGGCCAATTGCGTCCGCCAAGCAACGATTTGCGCCGCATTGCGAACAATCTCATGATGCAATGACGGTGGAATACGATCGACGGTGACGGCGTAATGTTCGGTGACGTTAGGCACTGCGCGCGATGCGTCGGCGCGTTGCTGCTCGACTTCCGCGCGAGCGGCAAGCATCGGTTGAGCGCGTCTTCGCGCTTCGATCGCCATCGCCATGCGCTGACACCTCTCGCGCTCGCTCAGCTTCTCCAATGCGGCAAGGTTCAGCCATGTCGCTTCGATCCACCGATCAAGTTCCAACGACCATCGCTCGCCGGCGCGGTCGTAGATCGGCTGAGCCCCGTTGTCGGAAATTTGAACGTGATCGGGCGCGCCCGGCAGCGTCGCGAAAAACGAGCTCAATAGGTCGTCGATCTTGCACATGCGGCAGTAGCCTGCAGAGAGCAGTAGGCAGAGGGCAGTAGGCAGTTCAGAATGAAGAGCCTAACGATTCGTGGCCCCCACTGACTACCCATGCTTCCGTTCAGCGACAAAGTAGCCTTGGTGACTGGAGCGGGCCGGGGGATCGGACGTGCCGCGGCGATCGCGCTGGCGAAGGGCGGTGCGAGAGTCGTCGTCAACGATCTGCATGAAGCGAGTTGCGTCGACGTCGTGAAAGAAATCGAGAGCTTCGGTGGCGAAGGGCTGGCCGTCGCGTGCGATGTTTCGGATCGCGCCGCCGTCGAGGCGATGGTCGAGCAAGCCATCACGAAGTTCGGACGGCTCGACATTGCCGTCACGAATGCCGCGTTTAGCGATCGTCAGCCGTTTCACGAGGCCGACATGACGGGCTTCGAGAAAACGATCGACGTCACGATGTGGGGCGCCTTCTACGTGCTGCGCGCCGCGGCGAGGAAAATGGTCGCGCAAGGCAACGGCGGGGCGGTCGTCATCGTCAGTTCGCCGCACGCCACGATACCGGTGCCGCGAGCGATGGCCTACAACATGGCCAAGGCCGCGATCGATCAGATGGCCCGCACCGCTGCGATCGAGTTGATCGAGCACCGCATTCGCGTGAACATCGTGCATCCTGGTTGGACCGACACGCCCGGCGAACGGAAGTTCACCAGCGACGATCAGATTCGCGCCGTCGCCTCGAAACTTCCGTGGGGCCGCTTAGCTCATCCCGACGAAGTCGCCCGCACGATCGTGTTCTTGTGCGACCCCGCGAGCGATTACATCACCGGCTCGACACTGAAGATCGATGGCGGCCTCGGGCTGCCCTGGTGGGCTAGCCGGGGCACGGGTGCGCCGGATTGACAAGATGGGATAGCGCTAAGCCCACGGACTGCCGTCCGTGGGTTTGGGCAAACCCCGTTCGTCACAACGCTCGCTGCGCGTCGCGGCTAAACGATTTGATCGCGTCGTCACCAACGCGCTCCAGCTTCGAATACCGCGGGTGGCGCGACTCTTTGTACGGGTCGTTCGTGCGCGTGTTGTAACAGCAGATGAGCGACCAGCGCGGGTCGGCCGAGCGATTCTGATCGCTGCGATGCAGGAGGTTCGCGTGGAAGAACAACGCGTCGCCTGGCTCGCATTCGTTGTAGACGAGTTCCATCCGCTCGAGCGCGACGTTCACACGCTCGAGGTCAGCCCCGGTTTGATCGCCGGTCTTGCCGTGGTCGATGCGTCCGATGTGGTGCGAACCGCGGATGACTTGAAGACATCCGTTGGCGCGCGTTGCGCGGTCGACGGCGATCAGGCAACTCGCCATCGTCGGCAGCAGGCAGCCGTTGTTGTACCAATAGCCGTAATCCTGGTGCCATTCCCAGGCGCCGCCGACGTAAGGCTCCTTGAGCATCATCTTCATGTGATACAGATACACCTCGTCGCCGAGCACCTGCTCCATCGCATCGACGATGCGCGGCGAGCGCGCGAACATGCTGTACAAGTCTTCGCCCGCATGATTCCAGAGCGCCAACTTCGTCTCGGCGCCCGAGGCGTCTTTGCGTGCATAAGCTGAGGCCTGCAACGACTGATCGCCGCGGGCATAGTCGAGCAAAACCTGCATTTCTTCGGCGTCGAACAACGAACGGACGCAAACGTATCCGTCGCGTTGAAACTCGGCGACTTGTTCAGCAGTGAGCGGCATGGCGGCGTGAACCGAGGTTTGGGATTAGGGGCTGGGGACTCGGCGGACATCGGTTATTCTGGTCCCTTGTCTATTGGCTTGTCCATCCCATCCCTGCATCAACGCCGCCGCCCTCATGAAAACTTTTAATATCGCGTTGTATCCCGGCGACGGCATCGGCCCTGAGGTGATTGACGAAGCGGTCGCCGTGCTCGACGCCGTGCAAAAGCGTTTGGGCGACTTTCACTTCAAGTACACGACTTTCGACTGGGGTGTGACACATTACGAACGTCACGGCATGGTCGTGCCCGAGAATTTCCTCGATGTGCTGCGGCCGTTCGATGCGATTCTTTTGGGCGCGGTCGGCTGGCCTGCGAAGTTGCCCGACCACGTCACGCTCGCGCCGTTGGTGAAGATTCGGCAGACGTTCGACCAATACGCATGCATTCGCCCGGCGAAGTTGTTTCCAGGAGTGCGGACGCCTCTGGCGGGCCGTGGGCCGAAGGATATCGACTTCGTCGTGATTCGCGAGAACTCCGAAGGGGAATACGTCGACAGCGGCAGTCGCTTTCACGTTGGCAAGCCCGATGAGTTCGCGCTGCAGACGGCCATTCACACTCGGCGAGGCGTCGAGCGCGTGCTGCGGTTCGGTTTCGACATGGCGAGAAAGCGACGCAAGAAGCTCACGATGATCACCAAGAGCAATGCTCAGCGTTACGCGTACGTGATGTGGGACGAAATCCTTGAGGCCGTGCGAGGCGACTACCCAGACGTCGAGGCCGACAAGCAGCACTGTGATGCCGCGGCGATGAACTTCGTGCGCTCGCCGCAGATGTTCGACGTCGTCGTCGCGTCGAACTTGTTTGGCGATTTGCTGACCGACCTCGGCGGCGTGATTGCCGGCGGACTGGGACTCGCGCCAAGCACGAACACGAATCCCGAGCGGCAGTATCCGTCGATGTTCGAGCCCGTACACGGCTCGGCGCCGGACATTGCGGGCCGAGGGATCGCGAACCCCGTCGCCGCCATTCTCAGCGCCGCGATGATGCTCGATTGGCTGGAACTGCCTGCGGCGGGAAACGCCATCCGCACCGCCGTCGAGCGCACGCTCGGCGCGGGTCACGCCACGCCCGACCTTGGCGGGAAGCTGACGACGCAGGAACTTGGGTCGCGCATTGTTCAGACGGTGGCGGGAGAATAGTAAACCGCAGAGGACGCAGAGAGCGCGAAGAAGCAGAGAAGACTTATGTGAGTTAATTCGAATACTTCCTCTTTCTCGTCCTCGTCTCTGTGATCTCCGTGTCCTCCGTGGTTATTTTTCCGACGTAGCATCAATGCCAAATCGTCGCATGACGTCGAGGATATAACGTCGCGCTTCGGTGTCGAGGTGCGGTGTGCGAAGGGCGCGGTTGAAGTCGACGCTTGCCTCGTCAACGCGGCCACGCTCGGCCAATAACGACGCGCGATTGATGCGGGCATCGACGAGATCGGGGGCGAGGCGCAATGCGGTGTTGAACTCGGCCATTGCAGCGTCGAGTTGACCTTGCTGCATGAGGACCGCACCAAGGTTGTTGTGCGCCTCGGGCCATTTCGGCTTCAACTGCACTGCGGCACGGAACGCAATGTCAGCCAAGGCGACTTGTCCGAGCGCCGCCCGTGCTCGACCGAGATGGTAGTAGGATCGTGCCGAGCTCGGATCGAGGGCGATGGCCGCCTCGAGCTGCACGATCGCCTCGGTTGTCTCGCCGGTTTCTAATAAGGCCTCGCCAAAGTTCTCGCGCCGATCGCCAGACGCGGATCGATCGCCACCGTTCGACGGTACTCGGCAATCGCATCGTCGCGATGACCGTCGAACCAAAGGAGCGCGGCCAGGTTGTTCCGCGCGTGGGAATCTCGAGGATCGAGCGCCAGCGCCTTGCGGTACTCGTCGAGTGCCGCGACTTTGTGGCCTGCCGCATCGAGATGCGAACCGAGATGCTGATGCGCGAGGGCGCTGGGCGCGTACGTCGAGCGCTCTGCGGAACAGCGTAGCCGTATCCTGCCACGTGGCCAACAGCGGACGGTCGACCACCAGGCACAATCCCACGGCGACACCGACGAGCAGGCTTCCCACCGTCGAGCGCTGTTGCAGATCGTGCGGCCAAAGGCTTCGAAGCAAGTCGTTGAGTCCCCAGACGAGCGCCGTCGCGATTCCTAGCGAGGGAAGGTACGTGTAACGATCAGCGTGCGCTTGAGTGCCCGCCTGCGTGAACCCGATGACGGGCAAGAGGATGACGAGATACCATAGCCAACCGAACAGTAGATACGGCGCTCTGCGACGCAAGCGAAACGCAAGCCACGTGATTCCCACCAACACCACGAGCGACGCGCCACCTTGCGCCAGAAACGCATAGCGCGGCATCGGCTGATCGTCGATCGTGACCGCATAGGGATAGAAGCACGCCAGGCCGCTCGGCCAGAACATCTGCCGCAAGTACAGCAGGTAGCTGACCTCGGCGTTGCAAGTCCTCAGCCAAAGGGGAATCGTCGCCAACGATTGCACCGCGCCATACTGCGATTGATGTACGTAGGTGACAACCGTAGTTGCCGCTCCCATCGCGACCCAGGGCAACTTCTCCCAGATCAGTTGGCCGAGCGAGGCGCGACGTGCGAGAGGCCAATAGTCCATCAACAGCAGAGCGAACGGGAGCATCACAGCGATCGGCTTCGACAATAGCGCGCGGCCACGAGCGCGGTGATCGTTGCGTACCCTCCGACGCTCGGCCGCCGCGAGTAACGGAGGTAAGCGGCCATCGTCAACAACCAGAACATCGCGCACAGCAAGTCGGTTCGTTCCGTGACCCATGCGACGCTTTCGACGCGCAGTGGATGCACGGCGAACAACGCCGCGACGGCAAGGGCCTTCGAACTGCTGCCGCCCATGCGGAGCCACACGCCGTAAACGAGCAACACGTTAATCACGTGCAGAACCAGGTTTTCGACGTGCGGACCGCGAGGATCGAGGCCGAACAACTCGACGTCGACCATGTGCGAAAGCATCGGCAACGGCCGCCAGTTGCCTTCGTGCACGCCCATCGCCCAGCGAATCGCGCTCCAAGTGACGCCGTCGGCGATGTGCGAGTTATTGGTGATGAACAGGTCGTCGTCCCAGTTGGTGTATTGAAAGTCGACGACCGGGTAAAAGGCGACGATTACCAGGACAACGAGCGCGACGATGGCCGGGAGGTGTTTCACGGGCTCTCGTATTTCTTCAGCTCGTCGCGAACGAACTGAGCTTTACGCGATTGGGACAGCAGGCGCTCCAGCGCTCGACGGAGGAGCGCGAGACCGGCTTCACGCTGGCCACGTTCGAGAAGCAATCGGCCTTTGTGAAACAAGGCGTCGGCGAAATCGGGTTCGATGGCCAGCGCTTCGTCGAAGTCGCGCAGCGCTTCGTCGGCGCGACCTTGTTGCCACGCGATGAGCCCCAAATTCACGATCGCTTCGACTTGCTTGGGATTGGCGTCGAGCGCGGCGTGAAACTCTTCGGCCGCCAGGGTCAGTTGCCCGATCGCGACCAGGGCGAGACCTAGCTTGACGTGCGCCGCGGCGAAGCGAGGATTGATCGTCACTGCACGGTCGAGATGTTCGACCCCTTCGCCGACGCGACCGGACTCGATCAGCGCGTCGCCGTAGTTGCAATGCGCGTTGGCCGAGCGATCGTCGAGTCGCAAGGCTTCGCGGTACTCGTCGAATGCCTTCTCTTTCTGGCCAGATTGCCAATAGGCGTTCGCGAGGTTGACGTGAGTCTCGGCCAGCGACGGATTGCTGGCAATCGCCTTGCGGTAGGCGGCAATCGCCTCGGTGGTTTGGCCTGCGCCCGCCAACGACACGCCGAGTGCGTTCAAGGCCCACGCGTAGTGGGGATTCAAATCGAGGGCGAGGCGATACTCGGCCTCGGCGGCGACGTTGCGGCCATCGCGCTGATAAGCGTTGCCGAGGCCGTAATGAGCGACGTAACTGCCAGGATTAACTGCAAGGCCATGCGTGTACAGCGACACGTCATCACGCCACACAGCGCACTGCGAGACGGTCTGCGCCGCGAGCACGCCGAGCACGACGCCGGCAATCGAGAGGGCCTCCAGCGATGCGAAGGCTTCGATCGCCAAAGCCGCCGCCAAGGCCACGCCCACCATCGGCAAATACATGTAACGATCGGCGACGGTCGACGTTTCTTGGAAGATGAACGGCACGAATCCCAACTGCGGCAGGATTGCGACGAGCGCGAGAAGGGCTGCCGTGGTCCACGCTGCTCGGCGAGTTGAGAAGAAAATGGCGACGACGATTTGCAGCGGGACGAGCCAGGCCAGCCACGTCCACATCTGCGAAAGCACAACGTCCGGACGTCGTCCGTAATCGAAGCCGAGACGCCACGGCAGCACGAGCTTTCCAAGATAAAACGCCAGCGCATCGCCTGCGACAAACGGACGCTGCCACAACGGCGGAGCATGCAGGATCGACGACGAAGGTTGTTGCCAGCGCGTGATGAAGATCACGACTGCCGCGGCGAGAAGCCACGGCGACATGGCGTACAGACTGGCCCGCCATGGCCGGCGATACCAAACGCCATCGATCACCATTGCCATGAGTGGCACGGCCGCGGCCGAAGGTTTCGCGAGCATCGCCAGAACGAAGTAGGTTGCCGCGACCAGGTACTGCCGCGGCCGAGGCGCGTTGCGCCAGGCCAAATATTGCAGCAGCGCAGTCAACCCTAAGAGCGTCGCCAACAGGCCACGCGTTTCGCTGACCCAGGCTACCGACTCGACTTGCAGTGGATGGACCGCGAAGAGCGCTGCGCCGACGAGCGCGGGAATTGCCGCGCCGACGAGTCGCCGCAACAGTAGGAAGACGAGCGTAGCGTTGGCGGCGTGCAGCAAGATGCTCGCGATGTGAAACACTTCGGGCGCAGAGTGCCGGTGATTGTCTCCGAAACCCACGCTTCGACGGCGAAGAACGAATAACTGATCGGGATGTAAAGATGATCGTACGGCGCCTCCCAAAAACGCGCGACGCTCGACCAGCGCACGGGATTCAGCAGCGGATTATCGACGAGATGCCGGTCGTCGTCCCACGTGAGGAACGCGTACGACCACGTGCGGCCAAACACGAGAAGCGTGGCCGCGACAAGGACCAGCATGGGGACGAGCGGCTTAAGGCTGGGGGCTGGGGAAGTGACAACGGGAGCTTCTTGCTCCACAGCGTTCCCCATTCCCGCGTCCTCAATCGATTACCTAAACCTCTAATCCCCAGCGTCTCGTAGCTACTCTTTGATCAGATCCTTAACTGTCTTGCCCGACGGGATCATCGGCAGCACATGCTCCTGATAAGGCACCTCGACGTCGAGCACGAACGGACCGTCGTAGTCGATCATCTCTTGCAACGCGTCGGTCAATTCGTTCTTGGCCTTCACCGAACGCGCGCCGCAGCCGAAGCCCTGCGCGATCTTCACGAAATCGGGATAGCGATGCTTGGGGCCTAAGCCGTCGCCGCGGCCGATGGCTTCGGGATCGTCGATTGGCCCGAGGTACGTGTGAGCGCGATTCGATTGATGGAACCGGTCCTCCCATTGCACGACCATGCCAAGGTGCTGGTTGTTGAGCAGCAACACCTTCACCGGTAGCTTCTCGCAGAAGCAGGTGGCAAGCTCTTGGATGTTCATCAAGAAGCTGCCGTCGCCGTCGATGTCGATCACGAGCTTGTCGGGATACGCGGCCTTGGCGCCCATCGCGGCAGGCAGGCCGAAGCCCATCGTGCCCAAGCCGCTGCTCGACAACCACGTGCGCGGGTTGCGGAACTGATAAAACTGCGCCGCCCACATCTGATGCTGACCCACGCCGACCGAAACGATCGCGTCGCGGTCATGCGTCAATCGCGACAACTCAGCGATCGCGTGTTGCGGCAGAATGCCCGGGAACTTCGTGTCGTAATGGAACGGGTCGGCCTTCTTCCAATCGGCAATCTTTTCGTACCACGGCTTCAGATCGGCGGTGGGCTTCTCGACAATCTTGTTCAGCTCGGTCAAAGCAAAGTTGACGTCGCTGACGATCGGAATGTGCGCCTCTTTGTTCTTGTTGAGTTCCGACGGGTCGATGTCGATGTGCACGATGAACCCGTGCTTGGCGAACTCCGAAACCTTGCCGGTCACGCGGTCATCGAACCGCACGCCGAGCGCGAGCAGCAGGTCAGCCTGATCGACGGCCTGATTGGCGTACACGCTGCCGTGCATGCCGAGCATGTCGAGCGAGCGGGGGTCTTCGTTCGGAAAGGCGCCGAGCCCCATGACGGTCATCGTCACCGGAATGCCGGTCTTCTGCACCAGTTCACGCAGCGCGTCGCTGGCGCCCGACGAGATGATGCCACCGCCGGCATAGATCACGGGTCGCTTCGAGCGCTTGATCGCGTCAGCAACTTGCGCGAGTTGCTCGGGCCGAGCGTGCGGATGATCGAGCCGATAGCCAGGCAGATTCATCGGCGCGTCGTAATCGGGCGTGCACAAGCTCAACTGCACGTCCTTCGGCATGTCGATGAGCACGGGGCCTGGGCGGCCGGTCGTGGCGATGTGAAACGCTTCGCGCACGACTCGGGCGAGGTCGTTGACGTCGGTCACCAGGTAGTGGTGCTTCGTGATGCCGCGGCAGACTTCGACGATCGGCGTCTCTTGGAAGGCGTCGGTGCCGATGACGCGCGTTCCCACTTGGCCGGTGATGGCGATGAGCGGAATGCTGTCGAGCTTCGCGTCGGCAATGCAGGTGACGAGGTTCGTCGCCCCCGGGCCGCTGGTGGCCATGCACACGCCCGGCTTGCCGGTGGTGCGAGCGTACCCTTGTGCCGCGAAGCCGCCGCCTTGCTCGTGGCGGGGCAGAATGGTGCGGATCTCGTGCTTGAACCGCGTGAGCGCCTGGTGCAGCGGCATGCTCGCGCCGCCGGGATAAGCGAAGATCACCTCGACGCCGTGATTGACCAGCGATTGCACGAGGATGTCGGCCCCCGACTGAACTTGGCCGGTCGATTTCGCGGATGCGGGTGTGCTGCTCGTTGCCACAGAAAATCCTTCGTCCCAAAGACAAGCAAGGGCGTGCTGCAAAACACTTTACCTTATACGGTCGGCCCGCGATTTTCAATCGGCGCGGAAGTGCGTATTCGCGTTACTTACGACGCGAATGCCGAAGAAAGGTTCACCGAATCGGAGCATCGCAAGCGACGCGGCTAGTGGTGCTTACCGTGCCCGTTTTCGCCGGGCCTTTGCGGTGTGCAGCCATGCATGCACTTTCGACGGCACGTCGAACCAATCGCTGATGAAGACGACGACGAACCCGAGGACGGCCGCCACGACGACGCCATCCGAAACGAAGTGGTGATCTTCCGGCCACCGCGTCTCGGCGTACATGTGCCACAGATGTGCGAAGTAGACCGAGATCAGCGGGTACTCGAGAAAGTGCAGGAACGTCTGCACGGTGCGAATCTCGTGCAGGTTCTCGTCCATCGACGTCTGCTGCTTGGCCGCCGTGCGGTCGTTAACCGATGACTCCAAGTCGAGCAACGATCGCTGCAGCACCATCCAGTTCGTCGGCACATCAAGACCGCGCTGCACGAGTTGGTAAAAGCGATGCAGCGATTCGCGGGTGCTGATCTGGGCGAAGTACCCACGCACGCCGAAGTGCAGCAGCTCGCTTCGCAACTCCGCGAGCTTCGTCGGCAGTTCGCTCTCGGGTGCGTCGGCGATTTGCCGCGCATCGTGCAAGGCAGTGTGGATCGTCAGCTTCTGCACGAGCGCGACGAGATACGGCACAAAGTACTTGTCGCGCACGATGCCGGGCTTCTGCTCGTCGAAGTCGGGACGTTGCTCGCCGGGCGCGTGCCCCGCCTCGTCGGCAATCAAATGTGCCGCGCCAAGTTGTCCGATTGCAGCCCAGTGCAACCGATTGAGCACCGACTCCGCGAGTTGCATGCTCCCGGGCCCGCAACTGGGATGGAACGCTTCTTCCACCTGCGCCAGTCGAGCCAACCAAGTACACCAGTGATCGCGATCGACACGGCGGTCGAAGTCGATGCCCGCCTTGAGGCGCAACACGGAGTACGCGAACAACTCGTCTTGCAGCGCAATGACCGGCGAACCCGCCTGTACGAACGGCGCAAGCAACCGATCGACAAGCTCGGGCAAAATGAACACCCCACCGGGGGCTTGCAATCGCGTTTCGATCGGATCGTCGGCAGTGACGACGCGCAGTTGCGATCGCGCCTCTTCGGGCATTCGCTGCCAGCGCTGAGGGTCGTCGCTTGGATGCGCATGTCGCAACTCGACAGCGTTGTTGCGACGACGAAACTGCGACAGACGATAATTCGTCGCAACGATTTGATCGAGCCGAATGCCGCGAGCCACGATCTCTATCGCGATCGACAGCACACCGATGCCTTGTGGCGACAACAGCAACTCGACGCGTGCCGAATCGATCAACCGCAACGGAATTTGCTGAAAGGCGCCGCGTTCCTTCCACTGACAACTCAAGTCGGCGAACCAGGCGTTCGTCAGCACTTCGGACGCGCGAAACCAACGACAGTCGTGCGCCGAACGCTCGGTGAACAGATACTTCGTGACCGCGTGCAGCAACTCGTCACGGTACACGTGCTCGATCTTGTAACCACCGTCGTCACCCTTGACCGGCGGCTCCCAGATCGCGGTCGCCTTACCCTTGAGGGTCGCGAAGGTGTCGGCCGACAGCCGCTTCTCGATTTCATTGATCTTCGCGACATCGAAGCGAAAACCGAACAGATAGCGTGCCTGGAATCCATGCACGTTGGCATCGTGCGTGCCGACGACCTCAGTGAGTGATTCAACGGAAGAAGCGGGAGCTTGGGACATGGAAACCATCGTCGGGGCAAATCGGGAATGCGACGATTGTGACTGTCACCCGAAAGGGACGCAACCACGTCACCCCAGGGCTTCCGTCTTGTGCTGACGGCGCAGCAACCAAATCAAATACGCCACCGCTACAAGGTTGATGACGAGCGTGCCGACGCGAACCCACGTCATGTGCTGTACGATCTCATAGATTTCGAGCGGGATCAGCAGGCTGGTGATGGTGACGGTCATGTACTCCGCCCAACGTTGGCCGGTGAGCAGCCCGCCGCCTTCGATCAGGAAGAGTATCGCAGTGGCAATCGCTCCGGCCCCGATTCGTTTGAGCCATTCGTCGTTCACGTTGCCGACATACGCGATGGCTTTACGTATGAGTCGGCCATCGGGGTCGAGCCCCAGCGATACGGCCCAATCGCCGATCGAGTCCGCAGCGTCGTGGTGTACCAGATGAAACGCGCCGACGGCGACGAGAATGAGCATCGTCGCCTTCAACAACTTAAACAGCGCGATGAGGACCAACCCCGCAGTGCGACGCGAATGTTTTTCTGATTCTGTCATGGTGCTCGATTGATCGATCCATCACCGCTTGCGGTTTCGCGCGTTCTTGCGCGGCGAGCAAGCTCGCCGGCTAACACTCACACAATCCTCAACCCGCGCGGCAGCGCCTCGCCAAATACGAGTCCCTGTTCTTCCGTCTCCAATTGCCCACCATCTCGCACCAACTGCACGAAGTGCGCCGGGCCGCCTTGGTCGTCAATCCACGTCGCCACGCGCTCGCGCAGCTTCGGCGTGACGTCACGATAGCGGTCATCCGTCCTTCGCGCAAGTTGCATGAGCGCTAGCGACGCCGTCTCGGGCGGACGTTTCATCGTCAGCAACGTCTCGATCCAACGGCCCGCGATCTCGGGGTCGACACTCACATTCAGCGGACCATACGTCGGCTGACGAGCGCCAATGCGTCCGATGGCCCAGACCTCGGCAGCCGCGATTGTCGCTGTCTTCTCGCGTGACGCTAGTTGCAAAGCGATCGTACCCAACTCCTCTTTCTCGTTCGCGCTCAGCAACTCGAATGATCCGAGCGCTCGCCATAACTCGGCCGCCTCATGCGATCCCGGGCGAAACTCGCCGCCCCGGCCGGACTCGATGCTTCGGCGATGAGCCCGCAACTCGGCGAGAACGGGCTCAGCCAGTGCGCGTTGTTGACCAGCCAGCATTCCACCGGCGATGCGTCGCCACAGAATCCACCACTCGGCGCGAACGTTCGCGGCTGGGTGCTGCAACTTCTTTTGCAATAACCGCCACGTCTGCTGCACGCGCCAGTCGTCAAGCGCCAGGCCGTAGCCGGGCCGGAGCGCGTATCCCACAACACCCAACCACCGTGCTTCGTGCATTGCACTCCGCTTGCGGCCTGGCTCGACATCGCAAGCCGATTCCCACAGGCTCCGCAGCAGAGAAGGGGGCCATTCGCCGCGCGGCATACCGAGCGCTTCGGCCAACCGCTTGATGAGCCCTTCCGGCGCGATCGGTTCGGATGACGTCCCGAACGTGCGATCAATGAAATCGCGACCGGTTTGCGCCAGCGTCTCGTCGACGATGCCCGACTGCTCGGCCTCGCCGGTGTGTGCGGCTTGATCGGTTTGCGTGGCGGCGCGGATGTCGAACTGGAGACGCCACGTGCGTGGCCCATCCGTTTGAGCGCACCACATGTCGAGCGTGCCGATCTCGGTGAGCCGTGCGTGCAGATTCACGGCGACGCTCTCGGCCTTGCCGCTCTTTTTGCCGGCGTCGATGACGGTGCGAATCGGCGGCAGGGATGTCATCTGTTCCGGCTCGACCGGCAGTACTTCGCCGGGAGTATCCGTGAGACGAACGCTCGAAAAGAACAGCGGGAACTCGACCGGCTGACGAATCAACAACTCGAACGTGCGACCGAGCGTGACTTCGTGGCCTTCCTCGATGCCTGACGGCAACAGACAAATCGCGGAATGCTGCGAAGCGGCGGTCTCGACACCGACATAGTACGTGCGAGCCAGACCAGCCGCGATGCGCACGCCGACGCCGCGGCGGACCATGCCGTAGTACGCCGCGCCACGCGCCACGGCTAAGTCGAGACGTTCGTTGTCGAGCACCACCGGCCGCCATGACGAGTCGCCCGGTTCGTTGAACGATGATGTGTTAAACCACGAGGTGAGCACGTCGAGCAATCGCTCGCGCAGCGCCGACGATGCGAAGAACCCGCCGTTGAAGAGCACAATGTCGGGTCGTGCCGAATCGTGACCGGTCACGGGAATCGACGGGTCGCGTCCGGCGTCGCGATGCGACGTGAGGAACGACGCCAGATAGCGCGTGATCGCCGAGTCGGAAGCGTAGGGAAGCCCAAACTCCTGAAAGCCGGAACGTCGCGCGGCCGGACGTGCATCGAGCGGCACCTCGGGCAGGAAGCCATCGAAGAAGAGTTGCCGCACTTCGTCACGTGTCAGCGGCGCTTGCAACGCGCCTCCGATAAGTCGGCGACCTTTGCCAGCAATGTTGATGACGGTCTGCTCGGGCGCTTGCGAACCGAGGAGCGTCTCCTTCACTTGTCGGCAACTTTGCACGAGCGCGGCCCATAGAAGCGGGTCGAGCTTGGCGTTGCTCTCTTTTTCCTCGTCATTGCTTTCTTTTTCCTTCCCGAGCTTGCGTTCGACGTGATGCGCCAATGCCAGATCGAGATTGTCGCCGCCGAGGATGAGATGTTCGCCGACAGCGACGCGGTGGAACTGCACGCTGCCGTCACTCGTCTGGCGGACACGGATGAGCGTGAAATCGCTTGTGCCACCGCCGATGTCGCAGATCAGAATCGTTTGCCCGGGCGTGACAAGCTGTTGCCAGCGGTCACCATGAGCGTCGATCCACGCATAAAACGCCGCCTGCGGCTCTTCGATCAGCACCACTCGCGGCAACCCCGCACGCGCGGCGGCACGCACGGTCAGTTCGCGTGCGATCTCATCGAACGACGCAGGCAGTGTGAGCACGACCTCCTGCCGTTCGAGCGGTTCGCCGGGATGCGCATGATTCCACGCAGCGCGCATGTGGGCGAGATAGCGTGCGCTGGCCTCGACCGGCGAGAGCTTGGTGACATCACCACCCGCGCCACGGCAACAAGTCGGCCGTACGGTCGACGCCACCATGTGACAGCCACGACTTCGCGCTGGCGATCAGTCGGCCGGGCACCGTCGCGCCGTGATCGCGGGCGTACGCGCCGACCGCGTGATTGGGTTCTTCCGTCGACCACGGCATGCGAAGCGCACCGGGAGCGAACTCACCCGCGGCCGCCTCGTAGTGGAACGACGGCAGTGTGTCGCGGGCTTCGATCGTCGAAGGGGCGACGAGTTGCGGAATCGCGAACGTGCGAACCTTCCACGGTTCTTGGGTTGTGTCGACCCAGCACATGGCGCTGTTCGTGGTGCCGAGGTCGATGCCGACGACGTATCGCGACGGTTGTGGTGAGGTGTCGTCCATGGGTTCACTGTTCTCTTAACAACCCTCGCCCCATCGCGGGAGAGGGTGGCGCGGCGGCCGCAGGCCGACGTGCCGGGTGAGGGGTGAAGCTTGTACTCGCCGCGACCCCTCACCCCTGCCCCTCTCCCGCAAGGGGAGAGGGGTTCATGGTTGCATCGTCGCGGACGCTGAACTCGAGCTTCCAGCGCTCATCCGGTGAGTTGCCGACGCACCAAAGTTCCAACGTGCCGAGTTCGGTGATCTTGGTGTGAAAATGAACCGGCACATAGGCGTCGACTTGCTTCGCGTCGAGTTTATTTTCGTCGGCAGGCAGCGTCGCTTCGAGCGAATCGGTCTCGCTAAGTTCGTCGTCGCTCCACGATCGCAACAGCGTGCCCGGCGCGTCTTCTTTGCGTCGCGCAGAGCTGAAGAAGCGGAAGTGCGACTTGTTCGCCAACGACGAGGCCAATCTCGTCACCTGGCACGTCGAGTTCGGTTCCTTCTTCCATGCCAAAGGGCACAACGCACAAAGCGTTCAGTGGCCGCGCCGCGCCGGGGATGGCGAGACCGGCCGTTTCGATGCCGACGTAGTACGACCGTGCGGTCCCGCCGCGGATACGCACGCCCCGGCCTTGCTTGGCGAGTCCGTAGTACGCGGCGCCGCGAGCGACGGCGAGATCGAGGTCGTGATTGCCTTCGAGCCCCAGCGGGCGTCTGTCCTTACCGAACCAACCGCCCATCACGTCGAACAGCCGCTGACGCAGCGCGTCGGCCTTGAACACGCCACCGTTGAACAGAATGTGCGTCGGTCGCACGACGGGTTCGTTCGACGCGGCGTTCGTGGCCAGGAACTCGGCGAGATGCCGCGTGATGGCCGGATCGGATTCGTAGGCGAGGCCGAGTTGCCGGAAGCCACTGGCGGCGCGCTTTGCGGGTCGATCGGTGACGGCGCACTCGGGAAAGAAACCATCGACGAGCAGCTTGATGGCGTCGACGCGTTGGACGTCGGCCGTCACGGTGCCGCCGATGAGTTTGCTCGATCGGCCGAGGACGCTGACGGGATGTTTTTTCGGCCCATCGGCTGACAACAATGTTTCCTTCGCGGCGCGGCAGGCGTGCCATAGCGACACGGATTGCCAGGCGTCGAGCGATGTGCCCTTGGCCTTGAAGACTTCGGCCATTTGATGGGCGAGCGCCAGGTCCATGTTGTCGCCGCCGACGAGTATGTGATTGCCGACGGCGACGCGTTCGAGCGTCAGCTCTCCCGACTGCTGACCGACGCGGATGAGCGTGAAGTCGCTGGTTCCGCCACCAACGTCGCACACGAGCAGCGTGTCGCCGACATGCATCTGCGACCGCCATCGCTCGCCGACGTCGCTGAGCCAGGCGTACACGGCTGCCTGCGGCTCTTCGAGCAAAACGAGGTTATCGGGCAGCCCGGCCGTGACGGCGGCTTCGCGCGTCAGCTCGCGGGCAGCGGCGTCGAACGAGGCAGGAACCGTGACGACGACCTGCTGCTGGGCGATCGGCGCGTCGGGAAAGACCGCGTGCCAGGCATCGACCATGTGTTGCAAGTAGCGTCGAGATGCCGCAACCGGCGAGACCTTGGCGACTTCGGCCGGAGCGCCGAACGGAAGCAGCGGGCTATGGCGATCGAAGCGGCTTTGGCTGAGCCAGCTCTTGGCGGCCACGACGGTGCGCGTGGGGACGTCGGCCGCCTGCTTTCGGGCCAATTCACCGACGGCGAAGTCGCGCCCCGCGGCCCAGGGCAGGTCGTACGACTTAGAATCGCGTTCGTGGTTGGCGGCCAGATAGAGGAACGACGGCAGGAGCGTTCGCGACTCAACGGTTGACGCTGCCGTGAGTTGCGGGATCGGCAGGATCGCGACCTCGGCCGTGTCGACACCCAGCGGCGCGTACGCGAGGACGCTGTTCGTGGTGCCGAGGTCGATGCCGATGACGTAACGCGCTGCCATGCCCTGTAGGCTAGCGGGTCATCGTCGATCGGAAAAGGACGTGATCGAATGGTCGACGTTTACCAAACGCGTCGCAAGCGACGCGGCTAACGCCGATCAATTACACAGTTTACAGCGACGGCGGCTCGAACAGGCGTGGCTCGATGGTTTCGGAGGGCATCTGCTCGAGCGATTCGTTGCGGCGAGCCCGCGATTTGGGGTCGAGCACGATCGTGTCGTAATACGGACTGTCGTCGTCAACCTTCGGCGGAGCGGGGAACAAGCGGCGCTGCGGCGAAGCAATCTGCTCGGTCGGTCCCGAGTTGCGCGACGACTGTCGCGAACGGATCGGCGAATCGATCGAGGCCACGCGCTGCGAGGCTCGAGCGCGCATCGAGCCGTACCACTCCTGCACGGAGGCACAGCCCGTCATGACGAGCAAAGGCAAAACGAACGCGATCCGTCGCATGGCAGTTCTCCGCCATCGCCAATGCGGAGCCTCGCGTCGCCCTCTGCCCCAAATGCGGCTGACGATCGCGCTTCCAGGCTTCCGCTGCATGAGGCCTACATCCGTGTCCTCACGCTGACATGACTTATCGACGCTATCACGCCAGCAAAACAGACTGCGACACGGGCGCACAACGTTCGCGGCGACCGCTAGGGCCGGAACGGAGGTAGACGGCACAACCGCTACAGATGGAAAGAAACGGTCGCCATTGAGGCGCGACCGGGTACCCGTTTACGGGTGGCGGAGCGCGTCGCAAGCGACGCGGTCAACGCGTTACTTCCAGATCGTCACGCGGCTGCCGACGGAGAGGATGTCGAAGACATCGTTGATGTCGCCGGGACTGAGGCGAATGCAGCCGCGGCTCTCGGCGCGTCCGATGCTGCCGGGATCGTTCGTGCCGTGGATGCCGATGCGGTTGCCGAGGTCGATCCAGCGACCGCCCAGCGGATTCGCCGGGTCGTCCGGGCCAATGACCTGGCCGGGGCCGTAGTACGTTGGGTTGATGACCTTGTTCTGGACGGTCATGTCGCCGTCGGGCGTGCTTTGATCCTGACCGACGCCGATGCGGAACCGACCGGCGTAACGCCCGTACAGGAACAACGTCATCTCAAAGTCCTGCAACGAGACGAGCGCGTCGAACGGACCGGTCATCACTTTCAACTGATCGCCAGGACGAATCGATTGCGCGTCGCCGATGCCGTTGATCTTCGCCATCAGTTGCCAAGGCACGTTGTAGCGCTCGGCAACTTTCTCGAGCGTGTCGCCCGGCTGAACCGTGTAGGCCGGCTCCAACAAGTGTTGGCGCGAGTACACGACCGTACCGGCCAACTGATCGAGGCGATCCATGAGTCGGTCGCGATCGCCCGGCGACAGACGTGTGTTCGTCGTCCACTCGCTGAGCATCAACAGGGCGTCGCCCAAACGGCCTTGGTCGCACATGGTCTGTGCTTCGCCCCAGGCGACGGAGAATTCGTCGTGAGCATCGGGCGGAGTTGCCGCGCGCTCGTGTCGATGCCTTCGCCGAGGTGCGCGACCGACGGAGGCCCAGACGGCGGTGGAGTCAGCGGCGCTGAGGGGAACGGATCGGCGCCCGGCGCTGACATTGAACTTAGTGATTGACCGGGCAGGCCACCGCTGCTTGAAGGAGCGGACGACAGATCATCTGTCGGCGCTGCCATCGGCGGAAGATACTTCGGCGTTTCTGACGGCGGCGCACTTGAACCGGCTGACATCGAAGCGTCGGCCGACATCGGCGAAGCGAGCGGCGAGTGAACGCCGGGAAGCTCGACGTTCGGAGCGCCGCCCACGCGCCGGCTTCGGGTGGCGGCGGAGCATCGGCCTTGCCGGTCAGCGTGACGTACGCGCCGTATCCGACTGCCGACAGAACGATCGCCACACACAGCGACTTGATCGCATTCACCTTGCGTCCTCCTTGACGCCAGCCACGGCCGAACGGTTAGCCGGGCAATAATACTGACGAAGGGAGAGTGACGCTATCCGAGTTTGCAGGTGCTATCGTTGCCGGTACGTCGAGCCGGCGCGGCCGGGCGTCTGCGTGCTTCCCGGCGCTTGCATGCGTGGCGAAGTCGGCACTCCATTACTCGGCAGTCCGCCACGCTGGCGCGCTGCCTGTCGCGGATCGACCAACTCGGGGCGAACATAATCCGGACCCCCGTAGCGTTCGATCGCGATGTCGTCGATGAACGCCTCGCCCAATCCCGTCAATGCAAACGTGAGCGAGACCGGCCCCGACTGCGGCATCGCGCGAATCATGGTGAACTGCTGCCACTGCTCGGCGACGCCGATGCGCTCGGCCATCGGCACGCCGTTTTGCGAGTCGATGATCATCAACCCTTCGACGCTGCCGATGATCGCTGTCGGCACATAGACCCAACCCTGAATGCGGACCCATTGCCCGGCCTGCACGTTGACCGCCGGGGTGATGACCCACACAGGCGACGTCTCGATGATGCCGAGCGCCGCCGCGGGGTCTTCGGGCTTGGCCGACAGCCGCATGCTATTACGCCCGGTGTGGTGATCCTCGGTCGACAGGTCGACCTCGGCCTTCACGCCGTCTTGCTTGTTCTGCAAGTGTTGCCATCCCGAGGCAACCAGCTCGTCGAAGCTTTCGAAGCTGCCGCCCGGCAACTCGTTCGGCCCCCACCGGTTGTTCCCCGTGACCGACGCGAAACGATAGTGTTCGGGCAGCGTTGCGTACGTCGCCGCCAGCGGACTCGCCAGCGGACTCGACAGCGGCTTGATCGCTTCTTCCCACTGTGCGCGCTCGATGCGCTGCAAAGGGCGATGGGCTCGACGCGCTTCGAGGTACGCGACCGCCAGGTCACCGACGCCGAGGCGTTCGTCGCTTCGCGACAGACTCTGCCGCGCGGCCACCAACCACTCGGCACTCTTGATGGTCGGGTGTCCCATCGCCGCCAAACGCGATTCCATTTCGGTGACGAGACGCAACTTCTCCTGCGTGCGCTGACGCTCGAGATCCGTCGAACGACGTCCGATCTGGCCGATCCGTTCGACCAGGGTGCTAATCACCAGCGGGTCCTGCGTGAGGACCAGCATGTCGGTCATCGAGAACTCGTCGAGCGTGAGGCGGAGGCCGCCCGTGACGCGTTGTCGCTTGTGCGGGATGCGCAGCCCGCCGGGGGTGATCTGGTAAGCGTCGATAGCCTCGGAAATACCAGGGATCACGAACGATAGATTGGCGCCGGCCCATTGGCTAGCGACGAACTGCGAGCCGCCGCCATTCCATATTGGCAGCAACAACTGAGCGCGATCGGTCTGCAGCAGGAAAGCATTCACGTCGCGAACGACCGAGAAGCCTGGATTGATCAGTCCCTTCTTGCCGCTGCCGCGCAGCGATTTGCTGACCGATTGCGCTTGCGGCTTCGGCGGCGTGTAGTTCGATCCTTGAACGATGCTCACCGATCGCCCCGCGGCGGTCCACGATTCGAGCATCGCCAGTTCGAGGTTCAGCATTTCGAGGTCGGCGACGCGAGCGCGTGTCGCTGCGTCGTCAGCATCGAGCCGGCTGTGCGAGCGGAACATCACGCCCCCCGCGCCCGAAGCGAGTGCCGTGTAGACAAGCGCTCGAATCTGGTCGGCATCGACCGCGCCCGCCGCGACCACCCCGCCCGAAAGGCTCTCGATTTGCCGAACGAGTTCCGGGGCGAGCTGCGTTTGAATCGTCGCCCAAAACGGCGTGCCGGGTCGCGCGAGTCGCATGCGTTCGCGCATCCACGTGCCGTAGTCGTTTTGCTCGAAGCTGGTCCCCAACGGCTCGCGTGTGAGCACCAACACGTCGACCGAACGGCTGTAGGCGTAAACTTCGTCCTCGGCCGATGCGAGGATCGGTCGCGAGGTTTGGCCGTCGGCGCGTCGCAGGGCATCCGAAGCTCGCCGAGCGGCATCGAGATGCGCGCTCGTGAGTCCCTCGCCCAAGTCCCACGCCAGAACGCGATCGTATTCGGGGCCAATCTCGCCAAAGATCGGTGTCGATTTGCCGTCGAGACTTTCAGCGGTCGGCGGCGGGCTGACAATCCACAATCCTTCGCGCCGCGCCTCTTCGAGCAGCGCGGTTGGGCGGCGACGTGAGTCGCACGGCATTGAATCCGAGTCCGCGAATGAGTGCCAGCGGCTCGCCGCGATAGTCGACCGCGCGAGGAAACAACGGTCGCCCATCGGCCAACAACACGCTGCCGTTGAGTTCGACCATCGCGCGGTGGGATGCCTCGTATATGTTGCGACCATCGGTGCCGACAAGGGGAAGGCGTTCTTCGACGGGCGGCCCCGATGGCACGATGCCTTCAACGGTCAGATCGTCGATCCACAGGCTGGTGCGTGCGGCGCCGGTGTAGACGTTTAACACAATGCGATCGATGAACGCCTCGCGGACGTCGATGTCGCGCTTCAACTGCGTGCGCATCACCCACGTTTGCCGCTGCAACACCGTCGGAAGGTTGTCGATCCGCAGTTCTTGCCACTGCCCGGCCGCCGCGTAGATGTCGCCGGCGATGAGTGCCGTGAGCGGTTGATTGCTCGTGGGATCTAGCGCGCGCGGGAAGACGACTCGCGCAAGCAGTTGGATGCCGTTGCGGTCGGAGCGAACCCACACGCTGGGGCGCAGCTCGGGGATGATCGGCGCACGCCCCAAGGCGTAACTCATGAGTGCCGAGCGGCCGGCGGCCAACGTCGCGATCTGCAGATACTCGCACCCGCTGCCCGAGTGAGCGCCGGCCTGCACGCGCTGTTGCACCTCGATGCGATAGCGCGCGTCGCCACCGATGTCGGTCCAGGCGGACTCGGGCGATTCGAAGCCGTCACGCCACTGCGCCTGCACGCGCGTCATCGTCAACATGACGACGAGAACAGCGACGATGGCAGGTCCGCCCTTGGCGGACCGCAGAGCGGGCGGCATGCGTTGAGCTTTCGCCACGACGAGGCGGAAGGGTGGGATTTCGGCGCAAGTGCGGAACTGTACTTAACTTGGCGATCCGTCTCCAGACGAGTTTGTGGCTGAAACGCAACATCGACCGCGCGACCCTCCACCTTTCACGTCGATGCCTAAACGCTTTCAGGATAGCGATTTGCGATCGCTGGCGACGCCCGAAGATTTCTCACGGCACGCCTACTGCTTTAACCACCTTGCACAGCCCCCGTCGCCACACGCAGCCCACAGACCGAGGAACCTTGATGAGCACCGCCCCGCGAAACGCAACCGTTGCAATCGAAGATCTCCCGCACGACCTCGTCGAGCTGCGAAAGTCGGTCGAGGCTTTGCCGCTCGAGTGGCGACGTCACATCGAGCCCGCCGTCCAGCGCGTCATCGACGGCACGAAGCGGCGTCGGAAGATTATGAACCTCGTGCAAGAGGCCCTGAGCCAATTGCGGCTCGACATGAAATACCTCGTGTTCGATCTCGAAGCCACTCGCCGCGAACGCGACGAGTATCGCGGCATCGACGAATGAATAATGTCGAATAGCGCTCCCTCCAGCGCGAACTCCCCCAAGCCCAGGGCCTGCCGGCCCTGGGTTTTTTTCGCGCTACTGCAACTTCACGCCCATCACAACTTCACACCCATCTTCGCCATCAACATCTTCATATCCTCCCACACGTCGCGCTTCGCTGCCGGGTTACGCAGCAGATACGCGGGATGATACGTGCAGACGACTTGAATGCCGCGGTAATCGTGAAACTTGCCGCGCAGGCGGCTAATCGTCACTTCGGTAGCCAGTAGGTTCTGCGCCGCGACCGAGCCGAGACAGCAGATGAACTCGGGACGAATGATCTGTAGTTGGCGATCGAAATAGCCGCGACAGTTCGCCGACTCGTGGGGCAGGGGGTTGCGATTGCCCGGCGGTCGGCACTTGAGCGTGTTGAGAATGTACACGTCTTCGCGCTTCAGCGTACACGCTTCGATGATCTTGTTCAGCAGTTGCCCGGCTCGGCCGACGAACGGTTCGCCTTGCCGGTCTTCGTCGGCGCCTGGCGCTTCGCCCATGAAGCACAGCCTCGCCTTCGGATTGCCGACACCGAAGACCGTTTGCGTACGTGTCTCCGCAAGCTCGCTGCACAGCGTGCAGCCGGCGACCTCGCGGGCGATGATCGCTAGCGCTTCGCTGGCATCCTCAATCGCGTCGACTTTCGCCGGCGCCTTCTCTTTTTGCTTTACCGGAACTTTAACGGGTGCCACGGTTTCCACCATCGCTTGCGGTTTCGCGCGTCTTTTCGGCAAATGCGTCACGCCCGCCCGTTCGAGCGCTTCGAGTTCTTGCACCAACAATCTCGCCACATTCTTCGTCTTCGCTTTCGCCACGCGTCACACCCGCGGCACATAAATGTGCCGGCTAAACGTCCGTGTCCTCGTCAGACCATGCCGCGGTGAATTATCATCATTCGTCCACCAGTGACAACTGACCACTCACAACGAACCACTGACCAATAAAAATGCCTGTACCGCAAGTCGTCATCGTTGGCCGTCCGAATGTCGGCAAAAGCAGCCTGTTCAACTGGCTGGCTGGCAAGCGGCTCGCGATTGTCGACGATCGCCCGGGTGTGACGCGCGACCGGCAAAGCCATCTCATCGAGATTGAGGATCGCTACGTCGAGATTGTCGACACCGGGGGCATGGGCATCGAAGACGACGACGATCTTACGGCCCACGTCGAGCGGCAGATTCAATTCGCCATCGAAAGCGCCGACTGCATCGTGTTTGTCGTTGATACGCGTTTGGGCCTCGCGCCTTTGGATCGTGAGGTTGCCGAGCGATTGCGGCCGCTCGAAGTGCCCGTCATTTGCGTGGCGAACAAGACCGATGCCCCATCGCTCGACGCGCAAACCGCGGAGTTTTTCTCGCTCGGCTTCGGACATCCGATTTTAGTGAGCACGCGCGAGAACCGTGGCAAAGACGTCCTGCTCGAAGCGATCTTACAACGTCTGCCTCCGCCGTCCGATGAGGTCGAGAACCCCGAAGAACCGATTCTCAAGGCGGCCATCGTCGGTCGCCGCAACGTCGGCAAGAGCACGTTCGTCAACACGCTCGCGCACGAAGAACGGATGATCGTCAGCGAAGTGCCCGGCACCACGCGCGACAGCGTCGACGTTCGCTTCGACCTCGACGGCCAGGTGTTGGTGGCCATCGACACGCCGGGCCTCAAGCGCACAAAGAGCATCACCACTGACGTCGATTTCTACAGCTTTCACCGCGCGCAGCGCAGCATTCGTCGAGCAGACATCGTGCTGTTGTTCTTTGATGCTTCGGAGCCGATTGGCCGCGTCGATAAACAGCTTTGCGACTACATCAACGAGCAAAGCAAGCCGTGCATTTTCGTCGTGAACAA
The DNA here is from genome assembly GCA_963708675.1 of uncultured Planctomycetota bacterium. Classification (GTDB taxonomy): domain Bacteria; phylum Planctomycetota; class Planctomycetia; order Pirellulales; family PNKZ01; genus DATAXP01. The sequence goes on along the minus strand of CAVPTO010000003.1, from coordinate 4,952,900 downwards.
GTGGGACTTGTATGCCGGCAAGGTTGCGACGGAAGAGTGGGCCACCTACTTGCACGACACGTTTCGCTCGATGACGCACGTGCCGATCGCGTTCATCACGGGCATCGACGGCAAGAACGTGAAGACTCTGGTCAACCACGCTCAGATGCTCTACAAGCAAGCCCGCGAGCGCGTGAGCACGGCCGACTTGAACCGCGTGCTGCGCGAAGTGGTCGAACGCAATCCGCCGCCGATGTACAAGAACCATCGGGCGAAGATCTACTTCGGCACGCAAGTCGGCGTGGCCCCGCCGACGATCGTTCTCGTGTGCAACGACCCCGCCGCGATCAGCCCGAACTATCAGCGCTACATGCTCGGCGCCTTGCGCGAACGTCTGCCGTACTCCGAGGTGCCGATCAAGCTCTACTACCGCAACCGCAAAAGCGGCGAGGCCGAAGAAGCCGATGAGTGACGCAACGAAAAAGCCCTCGGCGATGGTTCGCCGAGGGCTCGAAATAGTTCTCATCGTGATCGAACGACTCGTTACATTTTCACCTTCTGCATACTCGCTGCCATGTCGTCAAGCAAGTCGCCATCCGCGCCCAAGACCGCCTTAAACGTGACGCTCGATGAGGCGGTGGATGAACTGAATCCGGTGAGCTCGAAAACCACTAGCAACCGGTTGTAGATGTATTGCGCATTGACCTCACCGTACGTCGGCGGCTCGATCATTGAGTTGCCAACCAAGGAGTTCTGGGGGCCAAGGCCGAATACGATCAGCTGTGTGTCACCCGCAGTTCCAGTCGGATTAATCGTTCCGGATAAGGTCGAGCCCGTTTGCAGATTCGAGCGATATATGTGGTTGATAATCTTGATTCCACCGGTGCTTTGAGTGTTGATGGTGGCCAACGTCAACCCCGTGGCGATAGCCGTAGGGGTGAGGAACATGTCGCCGGGCCGCGACACTCCCGATGTCGAGCTTGTATTCACAGTCAGAACCTGAGTAATGCCCACGTTCGAGAATGCGGTCACTTGATTGGCCTGGAGCGCAGGTCCCAAGACGATTTTGTCGGTGGTAGTTCCACTACCGGTCAATTCCGCATCCAACCCCAGTGTCGCGGCACCAACACTGCCCGCGTTCCACAAGGCTGATCCGTTGAGCAAGGAATCCCAATAATTCGGATAGTAATTTTTGGCGACGTAATAGCTCTGGATCAACTTGGCGGCGTCGGTGGTCGAAGTTGCGGCGGCGACGTGGTCAGCTGCCTTTTGAAGTCCGTCGAATTTCGGCAGCAAAACGGCCGCCAACACGCCTAAGATCGCCATGACGACTACCAACTCGATCAGGGTGAGGCCGCGTTTTGCAGCCGTACGAAACTTCATCACTGTGACTCCATGCAGTAGGAATGCGACGCTCGCCGCAAATGAGATGTGCCCGCCAAACGTTGGCGAGCGATGCCGCTTGTGTCGCTGGGTCCTACTGCCCACAGGAGTCGCGACGACAGATCGAAATGCGAATTTGGGAATGTGCTGATCCGTCGGTCCCACGACGAATCCGCGGATGCAATGTTAAATGAGACTCATTCTCATTCCGACAGGTCGCCATCGTAGCAGCATGGCGATGGCCGTCAAGCATTTGCCGACAAGAATCGCGGCGGCGAGGAGCGTTCGGCCGGCGAAAGCGCTATTGGAATCTATGGAAGCCGGACCACCCCGCGACGCCCGAACGAGGGCCTGCCCCAGCCCCTCGACGAGCGACGCGGACGGTCGCGTTCGATTTATGTGGCCAATCGAATGCAGAAGACCATCGGCGGCCGGCTCTTTTTGGGGAGCCGACCGCCGACGCTTCTCTCGGATGAGCCTGCCCCGGCTCATCCAAACCTCGGCCTCACGGTGATCCTAGGGATGTCAGCCTCGGGCGCGGGGGCGGAACGAGACCGACCCCGCGCTCGCAGATCGCAGATCACCGCCGATGCCAATCAACGAGACTCTACAAGTTGCCGGTTTGCATGTTGACGGTAAGGTCGTCGAGCAGGTCGCCGTCGGCCGCGAGACTTCCCTTGTACGTCACCGATGTCGTTCCGGAGCTCGCGCTCGTGGAGAGCTGAAAGACGACAAGCAACCGGTTGTACACATAGGTGGCATTGGCGTTGCCGTAGGTCGGTGCCTCCATCATCGAGTTCGGAATGAGCGAGTTCAGCGGGCCGACACCAAACACGGCAAGCTTATTGTTCGTGTTGCTGCCGTTCACCGTTCCCGACACACCGCCTGTGACGCCATTTTGACGATAGAACCGGTCGATGATCTTCTTGCCGTTGTCACTCGCTGTATTGATGATGGCCACCGTCATTCCCGAACTGAGGGTTGCCGGAGCATTAAACGCGTCGCCGGCCCGGGTAGCGGTTGCGACGGTCGCTGCCACGTTGTAAAGCGTATTGATCCCGGCTGATTGCAGGCCCAATGCCTCTGCATCCGTCAACGTCGCCGTCGTCAGCTTCGCAGTGGTGCCGGTGACCAATTGGGTATGAAGACCTTTGACCTGCGAGCCGGCGTTTCCTGCCGTCCACAATGCAGTGCCGCTGTTGTCCATGAGGGAGTCCCATTTGTCTGGGTAAACCGTCTTGGAGGTCTTATACACGCCGATGAGCCGATTCAGATCCGAAATGGATGAACCGGTCGCCGTGTGATTGGCCGCATTCTGCAAACCTTCGAACTTGGGCAAAAGCATCGCCGCCAATACTCCCAGGACCGCCATGACGACGACCAATTCTATGAGCGTTAAACCAACACGCGACTTCAGAACGCTTTCGTTCGTCGCGATATCCTTAGTAATTCGACCAGGCGCCACACGGCGATTGCCGGCGAAACGGAACTTCTTCATTCGAGCTACCCCTTAGCGAAAACATAGAAACAACGCATCTCTAGACGGTCGCTACGCGCGAACCGACTCACCCAAAAAACCAACACCGCCGAACACTCTGGTAGCCGGCCCATCATGGGCGCTGCTTAGAACTTCGTCGGTACCGGACGCTGTGGATGGCCCTCATCATTCTGAGGGCATCGAGGCGCGGGCGGCTGGCACCACCACGCGTCAATTTGAAGCTGCCACGCTTTATTGAGATTCATTCTCAGCCAGATGTCGCCCTATGGTAGCGACTGCGATCCTTGCGTCAAGAACTTTTGTCGAGCCTCGCTCACATTTCGATCGTTACTCACCACCTTCGCGACGGTGCAATTCAACTTCGACCGTCCGGCGACGGCGCCGTTCGGGTGCGCAGGCGGGACCGCCCCACGACACCCGAACGAGCGCCTACGCCAGATCAAGCGACTGACGAGTTGAAGCGAGCTCGAAGCCAGCTCGGAGTGGGGGGCTAGTTGCCGGTCGGTCCAGCCTGATTGAACTGCGAGATGCGCTTGTCGATGGTCTTGCCGCGATGGTCGACCACCATCTTGAGCTGGGCGGGCTTGCCGTCCGACCAAATCGCAAAGATGGCGAGGTATCGGCAATACGTGGTCGCGGCGCTATCGCCGGGCTGGATGTCCAGTGGGGTCGTCGCCATCACAGTGCCGGCAAGTCCGCTGTTGGGACCGATGCCCATGGCGATCAACTTGGGCGGATTTCCCATGCTGTCGACCGGGAGCGATCCGCCGTTGCTGATGTTCGGGAAAGCCGCGGCATAGATCGCGTTGTTGTACGGCGATGCACTGGCACCCGACGCGAACGGATTGACGACCTCGGCGACGGTTCCCGTGCCTGCGGCAATGGTGCCAATGAGATCGACCCCGGTAATTCCCGCGTCGCTTGCGCCATTGGTCAACGACGAGTACGAAGTCGTCATGGTGTAAGCACTAGGGCCCGGCGTGTTCACAAAACCGGAGTTGAGGAACGACTGGTACCAGAATCCTCCGGTCGCCGCCCCCGACAGGGTCGTCGCCGTAACCATGGTTCCGGCTTGCGAAAACACTGTGCTCGCGACGGCCCCCGTGCTGTCGACGAGCGTGTCGAGAAGCGGGTAATTGCCCGACGACGTGCGATACGTCTGCAACATCGTGCCCAGGTCCGCCGCCGATGCAGCGCCGGCCGCCTCAGTCGCCTGGCCCTTGAGAAAGTCGAGGCGGGGAAGCACCAACCCTGCCAGGGCAATGAGAATGCACATGACCACCACCAGTTCAATCAACGTGAGACCGCGCTTGGCGGCCAATCGATACACCTTCATCGCAAAACTCCTCGTCTATCAGGATGGAGAGGGACGCCTGCGCCTGGCGCCACATAGGCAGCCGGCATCAGCGACGTCCCGGGACGCCGAATCGAAACCAACACGTTCGCTGCTTCCTCGGATGAGGAATCAACCGTGGTTGGCTGGCGTTCCAACCCCGGACAAGGTGCCCGATGTCCCGCAACTCCGACGAGACCGTAAAGGCGTATCCGAGATAATGAGACTCATTCTCATTACAGTGTCGCCATCTTATAGCTACGTCGAGTATCGTCAAGCAGCGATCTTCATAAAAAATCGTCGCCCATGGGTGGAATTCTAAGAGTGTGAAGAATCCCATGAATTCACGGGTCGCAGCGTGAGCTCACTGATTGACGGCGGCGTCCGGAAGGCTAGAATCGCCGTTGGTTGTTGATACAAAATCTCAATACATTGGGCGGTTATGCAGGTCGCGTTGTACTTCGTCGTCTGCACGGCACTCGCCGTCACGCCGATGCATTCTTGGCCCGCCTTCCGTGGCGACGGAACCAGCATCGCCGACAATCAAGCATTGCCCGTTGCTTGGGACGACCAGAAAAGCGTCGCCTGGCGAGCTGGTATCGACGGTTACGGTCAATCGAGCCCGATCGTGTGGGGCGACTTGATCGTCGTCACCTCTGTTGCCGGTCCCAAGAAAACGGAGCTACTGACCGCGGGATACGATCTGGCCAGCGGCAAACGACGTTGGTTGCATCGGGCCGCGGGAACGCAGGGCGTCGCCGATAGCGACATGACGAGCAAAGCGGCGCCGACGCCCGCGATCGACGCCGAACGCGTCTATGCGTTCTTCGAAAGCGGCAACGTGATCGCCCTCGACCACCACGGGCAACCGCTATGGTCGCGCGACCTGGTGACCGACTATGGCGAGTTCAAATGCAACCACGGTCTCGGCAGCTCGCCGGTGCTGACACGCGATGCTGTCGTTTTGCTCATCGAACATGAAGGGCCGTCGTATCTTCTCGCGCTCGACAAGGCGACTGGGGTGACGCGTTGGAAAAGCGATCACGCTTCGCGCGTGTCGTGGAGCTCGCCGGTCGTTTCTGCGGACAGCGACGCCGAGGAAATCCTCGTGAGCTCGAACGGCTTTGTCGAAGCGATCGACCCGGCCGACGGAAAAACGCGCTGGCAGCTCGAAGGCTTGAAGGGGAACACGGTCCCCTCGCCAACGCTGGCAGGCAACCGCGTGCTCGTGGGCTCGAGCGATGTCGGCTTCAACATGCTGGTCGACCGTGCGAAGAAGGACGAACCTAGCGAGACGTCGGAGGATCGCGTTCTTTGGCGGACGCGCGAGGCGGCGGCTTCGTTCGGATCGCCTCTGGTGTATGGCGACTATGTTTATTTCATCAACAAGGCCGGAGCCGCCGCGTGCCTGGCCTTGGAAGACGGCAAGCTGCAATGGACCGAGCGGATGCCCGAGTCGTGTTGGGCTTCGCCGATCGGCAGCGACGGACACGTGTACTTTTTTGGCAAGAGCGGCATCACGACCGTAGTGCGTGCCGGGCCGACTTTTGAGAGAATCGCCGAGAACACGCTGACCATGGATGGACGCGTGTACGGCGTTGCCGCGGTGAATCGTCGATTCATCGTGCGAACGGGACGACAGTTGATCGCGTTGGGGGACGCACCGTGAGATGGCCACGGAAAACCACGCCCTCGAACGCGGCCCGCAAGCGGGCCGGCAATTGGTGTTCAGGTTGTCGATCGAACCGACAGCGGCATGTCTTATACCCTCTCCCCTTGCGGGAGAGGGTGGTTCGCCGAAGGCGAACCGGGTGAGGGGTTGAGGCGAGTACACGGTTCACTACCCCTCACCCCAGCCCTCTCCCGCAAGGGGAGAGGGAGCAAACGGAGTCGTCGTTCGATGAGCGACCTGAAGATCAATAAACGAGATCATCATTCAATCCAACAAGAGAACTTCATGCCGACCCTCACTCATCTCGCCGTCGTCACATTGCTGTTGTCCATCTACGCACGACCTTTGAGTGCAAACGATTGGGCGACGCTGCCTGAACCGATCTCGAGCTTCGGCGCCGCGGCGTGCGATGGCTGGCTGTACGTCTATAGCGGCCACACGGGCACCGCCCACGAGCACTCGCGAGATAACCTGTCGCAGCGCTTCGAGCGATTGAAGCTCGATCGCTCCAACGGCACGTCGGAATGGGAATCGTTGCCCATGGGTCAGCCGCTGCAGGGGATGCCGCTCGTCGCGAACAAACACATGATCTATCGCGTCGGAGGCCTCAAGGCGCTCAACGCGAAGGGCGAAGAAGAGAAGCTCGTCTCGGTCCCTGACGTCGACCGTTACGACCCGGCCACGCGAACTTGGACCGCGGTGCAACCCATGCCCGAAGGTCGGTCATCGCACGACGCGGTCGTTGTTGACAACGTGTTGTACGTGCTCGGCGGCTGGGGCATGAGCAGCGAAGCGAAAGTGTGGTTCGACCACGGCCTCAAGCTGCGGCTCGATGATCCGATGGCGACATGGGAGAAGATTCCACAACCGTTCCGGCGTCGGGCCTTGTCGACGGTCGCCGATGACGGACAGATCTTCGTGCTCGGTGGACTAACTGAGAACGGGCCGTCGGGCGTCGTCGATGTGCTCGACACGAAGACCGGCGAGTGGCACAAGGCGCCCGAGATTCCCGGTAAGCCGATCGACGGCATGGCCTGTTCGTCGATCACGCTCGGCGACGACGTTTACATCAGCAACATGGCGGGGGGCATTTTTCGCTTCGACGGCGCCGCGAAGAGTTGGAACGAAGTCGCGAAGCTCGCCCACCCGCGCTTCCATCATCGCTTTGTCCCGCTCGGCGATCGCGAGTTCCTCGCCATCGGCGGCGCGAGCATGAGCGAAGGAAGTCTCAAGTCGATCGAGCGCGTGAGCGTCGAGCCGTAGTCGTGCGTCAAAGGTCGGGATAGATCTTGCGCACGCCATCAGCATACGGCGATTGCGTGAGAAACCGCCGACAGATGGCCTTAGCGGACTCGATATTGCGCGGCGAGAAGTAATCGAGATGGACAGCGGCGCGACCGGTGTACCCGTTCGGGTACGGCGACGCTGACAGTTGCTGTCCCTGATACCGGCTCGATATCGAGTAATCTTCAAGCTCTTGAACCGCGTGCTCGAAACCTTCAGCCGGTTCCTGCAATAGAGGCTGCAGAAAGTCGCAAGCACGGCGGAGCACCCACATCGGATCGACAATCAACTCCTCGTAATGCACGAGAAGGCTAAGCTCCGGATCGCGAAAAGTCTCCCACTGCCCGATCCACGTCAACACAGCCTCGAGATAACCGTGACGGATGAGTAGTTCGAACGCATCGTCGGGAGACGTGCGCTCGTCGAAGGCCGCAGCAGGAACAGCCGCCTGGGGATGCGTTTGCGCCAGCGTCGGCTGCCAGGGAAGCACCGGCATCACGCCCTGCCGCACGTGTTTCATGATGTGGCAATAATAGGCCACCAACTGGTCGAGCGGGTGGCGGACTTGGACAATGTGGCGAATCCGATGACGATGCAAAAAGTCGAGCGTCATGAGCGTGGCCGGCGCATGCGTGTGATGCCAGCCGCCGTCGGGAAAGTCGTGAAGCGCGGCGTCGGTCAAAGGCAATTCGACGTGCAGGCCGTTCGGACAGAATAGCGATGGCGGGATGCTGTAATTGAGCGGCCCCGCGTTGCGGCAAGCGTTGAGCATGTTCCGAAGCGCCTGACCTGCGCTCTTCGGAAGCGCGATCAGGAAGAACAAATCATTCGGCGCATTGACAAGCAATCGCTGAGTGAGTTCGGGCGATGATCGGCGAGCGGGTTCGACAGGCGAGCGAGCGCCACCAAGGGTCCGGCGAAGAACTTGCATTAGCGTGAACATCCGTGTTACGCATGGGGAAGCGGCCAATTCTCGAAAAACTCGCGCAATGCAACGAGTTCAAGAGATGGCCATGAGCAAATGGATCGTCTCAACACTTGCCCCGCCCAGTTTTTAACGGAACGCTCAGGGATTTCCTATATCAGCCATGCGTCTCCAACACTTTTGTAATGCGTCAAAATGTCGCGGAAACCACAGGCATTTGTTGATTCTCGCAGCTAGCACGCGGGCGGGACGCGCGAAGACCACTCGGCCACGTGTGTTTGCCCCCTTTCGGTTAGCGAAGGGCTAACGGCTCGCCGCATCGCACCCAGCGTAATGACTGCGCCGTTCAGTCACTCAAAGCTGTCTGCGCACTTCGTCCCAGGCCGATGGCGAATAGGGGATATGCTCGATCTCCGCTTCTTACCGGAGAGGATAGGTGACCTTTCAGGTTCGATACGCCGTGATGACATGGATCGTCGCAGGCGCTGCCACGTTGACGCTCGCTCAGCAGCCGTTGGGCACTGGCGCGACTTCCGCTCAGCCGCATAGCGCATCAAGTGCGCCGTCGGTCTACGGCAACGTTCTGACTGCCGCGCAGATGGTCGAACAGCCTGGACCGATGGTTTCGCCGCCGCCAAGTTCTTTTTACTCGGCCCCTGGTTCGACGCAGAGCTACGCAACTTCATCGCTCGCGCCGCCACCCGTCGCGTTCGACCAAGCTCGCTGCGCGTCGAGTGTCCCATCGCTTCGTCCCGACTGCGATGCGTGCCCGAACTACGGAGTCGCCGTGCTCGTGGGATACGACGCCTTCCGTGGCGTTTCCGACGACAGTTGGGAGAACAACGGCATCCACAGCGGAGCGAATCTCGGCACCCGGCTCGGGCCCATCAGTGAATGGACGGGCATCGGCTTTCAGGTCGGCGGCACGGCGGGTGTCTATGACTGGTCGGGCACCGACTATCGCCCACGTTCGACCGACTCCCAGATGCAAGGCTTTCTCACCTACGGCCTCTTCCGTCGGCCCGACGAAAACTGCGCGGTCACCGGCGCGATCGTGCAAGACTGGATGTTCAACGACAACTACGGCGTGTTCTCGCAGAACCCGACGCTCAGCCAATGGCGTGGTCAACTCGGTTACGCATTGAATTGGCGTCACGAACTCGGCATGTGGGGGACTTGGCGTGGCAGGTCTGACACACGCGATGTCGCCGGCATTGGGCCGACGAAGTGGCAGGCCGTGAATCAGTTGATGGCTTACTGGCACTACAAGTTCCGTCCCGGCGGCGCCGACACGTGGATCTGGCTCGGTGCTCCCGATCACTCGCGACTCTCGGGAGGCGGCAGTCTCGGCTCGTGGATCGCCAGCGCGCAGGCCATTGTTCCGCTGTGCGACTACGTTGGCCTTTACACGCTCGTCACCTACATGAGTCCGTCGGCCGCGGCCGGGGCGTTGGCCTCGGAAGACGAGATGTGGAACTTCACCGTCGGGCTGGCGTTCTACCCGCGAGCTCAGTCACGTTCGAGCACGGTGGCCGGCCGGTGCTGGATGCCCTTAATGCCCGTGGCGAATAACGGGTTCTTCATGGTGGATACAAGCAACCACTAGACTCACTAAACTCCTCTCGCTTGGGAGAGGGTGGCGGCGCAGCCGCCGGGTGAGGGCGGGTTACACAGTCTTGCACGCCCCGTTCCTTCGCTCGCGCATCGTAAGTGTCGTCGCCAGACAAGCCACCACACGCCCTCATCCGCCGCTTCGCGGCACCTTCTCCCGGAGGGAGAAGGGTTCGAATCGCAACTGAAGATCAATACACGACGACGGTCGTGTTACAAATCGCACAGTAGGCGATCGACTTCGCACAGCTGCGATTCGACACGCGATGTTAGCGAATGGTGCTCTTGCCATCGCTCGAGGGCTGCGAAGCATTCGGCGTCGATGCCTGCGCCGGTGTCTTTGAGCATGATGTCGCGAATCTGCTCCCACGACAGGTGATCGCGGTACGGTCGTTTGGCCGACATCGCCTCGGAAATGTCAGCGACCGTCAACACCCGCGCGACCCACGGTATCTGCTCGCCGTTCAATCGGCGGTGATAGCCGCGTCCGTCGAGCCGTTCGTGGTGTGCGGCCGCAACGTCGGCCAACTTTTTGAACGCGTCGACCTGCTCGAGGATCTGCTGCGTGTAGTCGGGATGCTTCCGTATCTCGACGAACTCATCGTCGGTCGGCTTGCCCGGCTTGTCGAGAATCATGTTCGACACGCCCAGCTTTCCGACATCGTGAAGAAGCGCCGCTCGCCGAATGTCGCGAAGCACCTCGGGCGTGCAATTGAACTGCTCGGCAACACCAGTGGCGATCTCCGCGACGCGCGTCGAATGCTCGAACGTCCATGGACTCTTCGCATCGACCACACGCGCGAACGCTTCAGACACGCGGTCCAAGCATTCTTCGTCGGCCAACAACACCGCATCTTCCGGTTCCCAGCGGGTCAGGCCATCGACCAGGTCTTCTTTTCGCAGATCGTTCCAAAACGAGCGGTCGTTTTTGATCCCGACGAGCGCGTTGACCAGTTGCGGATCGAACCAGCGGCCACGTCGCTTGAGCGCCACCTCGACCGCTGACGCCAGGCCGTAGGTGCTGAAGTACACCTCGACCGTTTGCGACAGGCAGCAGATGCGTCCGAGCAGAGAAATCTCTTTGCCTCGTAATCCGCGCGGAAAGCCGCGGCCGTCCCAGTGTTCGTCGAGGTCATGGATCGCGATGGCCGTTCCTTCGGGAAGGCACAACATGCGTGCGATCTCTGCTCCGCGCTCGCAGCGCACTTCCGAAATCTTCTTGGCGCCTTTGGCTCCATTGCGCGCGATGGCGGCGATCTTCAGAACCTTCTCCATCACCGAACCGCCGGGCGCACATTGTTGCCATGCGTGCTTGATTGCTTGCCCTGCCTTGGTCCAATCGGTCATCCGCGCACTGCGTTTCACCTGACGGTCGTCGGCACCGAACAGATATGCCATCTTCGCGGCGTTGCTCGAACAGCCGAGATCCTTCAGCAGCAATGCATAAAACAATGCCGAGCGGTCGCTCATCGGAAGGCGCAATTCTTCGGCCAAGCGCATGCCGATCAACGCGCTGCGCATGCAATGCCCGTGAGGTTGGCCCTGCGTGATGTCGAGCGCGACGGAAAGTGCGGCGCTAATCTCCGAGAGTCGAATCTCGGTGGTGTCGACAAGTCGTTCGCAGCGCGACGAATCATCACACGACAGAGATGAAGTCTGCGCATCGAAAGCAAGTGCCATCGCGATGAACCATCCGTCGGGGGGTGAAGTCCATCGCAAGCATAGGTCACTCTCGGGTTGCGATTGGCCGCCGGCGCGATCGCCCGACCGTGTGGCGAAATGGCAACATCGTCGTTAGTCCTATGTCCTACGGCGTCTTACCGCTGTACAGACGCACCGATTCGATCAGCCCTTTGAAGCCTGGCATCTTCACATCACCGAAAACTTTACTGACAAGATCGTCGCCAATCTGCAGGCCGTTGTTGGGCGTGCGTTCAATCTGAGCCTTCAGGGGTTTGGCCACCGACTCACCGCCATCGACCGACAGCCAAGCCGTGGTCCCTTCGATGCCTGCGCGCACGGTAGTCCAATCGTCGCCGATGCGGCGTTTCGACACGACTCGCGTCGAGCGTTTGTTCGCATTGACAACCATCACCACCTTGCCGTCTTCCAACGCCACCGCGTAGCCCGTCGACGCGCCGCCATGCGCCAATAAGATGCCGTCCGGCGCACTCGCCTTGAACACCAGCTCCAGCGTCCAGTCGTGCCCCGAAGGATCGATGCTGGCCGGGTTGCCGACTTCGATCACATCCTCGCCATCGAACTTGCGTGCCTTAGCGCCGTTGTGGCCGTCGACGACCTCCGTGCCGGTCGCGGTTCCATCGTTGCGAAAGGTCGAGGCGTCGATGACCTTGTCCAGATCGTCCTTGTCGAAACGATACTCCAGAACCCAAGCGTTGCGAGGTTCGTTGTATGCCACGCGCTTCGTCTCCGCAGGCTCGACAAAATCGACGGCTTTCTTCTGCTTCTCGAACTCAGCCTCAAGTTTTGCGCGAAGATTAACGCCGGACGGATCAGCGGCGAGGTTCTTGATCTCGTAAGGGTCGGCCTTCAAATCGAAGACTTCGGTCCACTCGGGATGCCCCGGATACGTCACGTACTTGGCCGTTTCGGTTCGCACGGCGTAGACGGTCGGCGCACCGGTTTTGCCCTCGCGGAAATACTCGTAAAAGAACGAGTCTCGCCATCCGTCGGGCTTGCCGGAGAACAACGGCGTCCAGCTTCGACCTTGCATCTCCTTGGGAACCGCGACGCCGGCGATGTCTAAGAACGTCGGCGCGATGTCGATATTGAGCACCATCTCGTCGCGTGTGGCGCCTGCCGGAACATGCCCCGGCCAACGAACAATCATCGGAATGCGAATCGATTCTTCGTAGGCCGTTCGCTTGTCACCGAGGCCGTGTTCGCCGAGGTAATAGCCGTTATCGCTCGTGAACACGACGACCGTATTGTCGGCGATGTCCAGCTTTTCAAGCATGTCGAGCAGTCGGCCGATGTTCTCGTCGATCGCCGACAAGCAGCGGAAATAGCCGAGGTTCGTTTCTTTCTTCGGGCCGTCTGGAAAGCGCTCGTCCTTATAAATCGACGGCACGGTCAGATTTGGAACCGATCGGGCCTCTTTGCCTTCAAAGCGATTCTCGGCGCGCTCGGGCGGCGTGAACGGGCCGTGCGTCGACTTGAAACCCACGACCATCGCGAACGGCTCAGCCTGATGATCGTCCATGAAGTTCAAAGCGTAGTTGGTCGTCACATCATCGACGAATCCGTCGCTCTCGAACTCCTCGCCGTTCACGAGGATCGGGCAGTCGAAGTATTTGCCTTGTCCGACGAAGCTGGCCGAGAAATCGAAGCCAGGACGATTCTCCTGCCCATCCATGTGCCATTTGCCGACGTAACAGGTTTTGTAGCCAGCGTCGCGCAGCAACGTCGCATAGGTGACGTTGTCTTCGGGGAAGGGAACCTGATTGCTCGGCACGCCGTTGAGATGGTTGTAGCGCGACGTGAGATACGCTGCGCGACTGGGCGCACACAGCGACATCGTGACGAAGGCATTGCGGAAGCGGATGCCTTCGGACGCGAGGCGGTCCATGTTCGGCGTCGAGAACCAAGGGAAGCGCCCCCGCTCGCCTTGCTCGCGCTGCACAACGCTCATTGCGTCCCAGCGCTGGTCGTCAGTGTAGATGAACAGAAAGTTCGGTCGCTTCTTAGCGTCGGCTGCGTGTCCCACTTGCGAGGCAACAGAACAACCGATCAAGGCGACGATCGTGAGGAAACGCTTCATGGCGTGGTGCTCGATGGTGCGGGATGTCGTTCCTATAGTATTTACCGACGCGCTGAGCGTCGAATAATCGTGGCTGTCGCGGAATGTTTACCCGGCGAGTTTGATCGCTTAGCCGCCCCGTCCACGGGGCGGAATCCGGGTCGTGGACGACCCGGCAAGCGGGTTCCCAACAACCTTCTAAACGTTTCATTACCGCGACGAATCGAGCGCTAGCCGCCCTAATGACCGCCCGGTAAGATTGCGTCCATGATTGTCGGCGTCCCCAAAGAAGTGAAACGCGACGAATACCGCGTCGCGATGCTGCCCGTTGGTGTCGAAGAGCTGACCAGGGCAGGGCACCGTGTGCTGCTCGAAGCTGGGGCGGGGTTGGGCTCCGGCATTCCTGACGAGCGTTACTCCGACAACGGCGCGACGATCGTCAATTCGCCCGACGAGGTGTTCGGCGCTGCCGACATGATCGTCAAGGTGAAGGAGCCGATGCCTGGCGAGTGGCCGCGACTTCGGCCCGGGCAAATCGTTTTCACGTATTTCCACTTTGCCGCCGATCGCGCCCTCACCGAGGCCGTGATCGCCAGCGGCATCACCGCCGTCGCCTACGAAACGTTGGCCGACGACCGTGGCACGCTGCCGCTGCTCACGCCGATGAGCGAAGTTGCCGGCCGCATGAGCATCCAAGAAGGGGCGAAATACCTCGAACGTCCGCAGATGGGACGCGGCATTCTGTTGGGCGGTGTGCCGGGTGTCGCGCCTGCCAATATTCTCGTGCTCGGCGGCGGCGTCGTCGGCGCGAACGCTGCGAAGGTCGCTGCCGGTTTCGGGGCGAACATCGCGCTGCTCGACGTGAACATGGAACGTCTGCGATACCTCGACGACGTCATGCCGCCGAACGTCGACTGTTTGTTCAGCGATCGTCACACAATTCGTGAATACTTACGGCGCGCCGATCTTGTGGTAGGCGCCGTGCTTATTCCCGGAGCGAAAGCGCCGCGGCTTGTCGAGGCCGACGACCTGAAACTCATGCAGCCGGGGAGCGTCATCATCGACGTCGCCATTGACCAAGGCGGTTGCATTGCGACGAGCCGACCGACAACGCACAGCGAGCCGACGTACATCATCGATCACGTGCTGCATTACTGCGTAACGAACATGCCCGGCGCGGTCGGTCGCACGAGCACCTACGCGCTGTGCAACGTCACGCTTCCCTGGGTGATGCAGATCGCCAAGCGTGGCATGGCCGCAGCGGCCGCGGAGTTGAAACCGATCGCCCGAGCCGTGAACGTGATTGCAGGCGAGGTCACGAACCGCGCCGTGGCTGAGACCTTCGGGTTCAAATATCACAAACGCTGGGATGTTTAGCGGTTATTGATCCTTAGAGAACCGCGGAAACCAGGGCGTACGCGTCGTATCACCGCTTGCGGTTTCGCGCGTCTTCGGGGCGGTAAGCGCGCGAAACCGCAAGCGGGGATGGATAGCATCATCGCGATTAACGTTGTTTTCTGAGGATCAATAACCCTGCCGACAAAGCGCGTCTACGCGCCTTGCGCGTGGCCTATGTTTGGGCGGAGGTCCGCGCCCATGGCCACTGCACATCCGAATCCGCCGTTACAGTCGTCACGGCTAGCGCTCGCGCTGGCGGGGGCGGCCATTGCCGGCATGTTCCTCGTCAACCTATCGGGACTGACGTTTGTCGATCCCGACATGTGGCACGAGATGGCGCTGTGCGCGAGGCCCAACGGATCGGCCATCTGCCTTGGGACGACCGCTTCGCCTACACGCCAACCGTGTACCCCGTCGTGCATCACGAGTGGGGCACCGGGGAGATCATGTTCCGCGTGGCCGAGTACGCCGGCGCGCCAGGCATCATGGCCCTTAAATACGCGCTCACGGCGGGTGTGGCGATTCTCTGCTTCTGGACCGCACGACGACGTGGCGCAAGTTGGGTGTCGATTCTCTCCGTTGCGCCGGCAATCATTCTGGCCGGTTGCTACGGCTTCACGACGATCCGCGCAGCTGTTCACGATGCTGTTCCTCGCGCTCTTGGTGAACTGGCTCGATCTCGACGAGCGCGGCCGGCGCATTTGGATGCTCGCGTGGCTGCCGATCTTCGTCATTTGGTTGAACGTGCACGCCGGTTTTGTCGTGGGGCTGACCGTGCTCGCTGCTCACGCCGTCGAACAAGCGATACGCGGCAAGGAGTGGCAACATCTCGTCATCCTGGGTTTCGGACTGCTCGGGCTCGTGGTGCTGAACCCTTATGGCGTCAGTTACTACGGATACCTGGCCGACGCATTGGCGATGGATCGCCCGATGATTCTCGAGTGGCTTCCGCTTTGGAAGAACGATCCCACGACGTTCATGGTCTATCTGATCTCGGTGCTGTTGGTCGTGTACGCCTACCTGCAGTTGGGATGGCGCGGCATGCCGGGTCTGTTGGTGCTCGCGCTCACTGCACTGGCGGCGCTCAAGCACACGCGACACCTTTCGCTGTACTTCGTCGTGTGGTTGAGCTACGTGCCGGCATGGCTCGATGCGACGCCATTGGGCGATTCGCTGCAAGACTTGTGGCAGAAACGGCGTAAGTGGATCGCGGGCTTCTCGGCGATCGTCGTGTTGCTGTGCATGACGCGCGCAGTGCCGGCGCAGTTCTGGAAGATGAAGCTGCCGGTGACGATCGCCGATGAAGTGACCGGCCGACCGATGTACCCGGCCGGCGCGGTCGATTATCTCGCCGAGAGCGATTTCCACGGCAACCTGATGGTGCCATTCGTCCCCGGTGGGTTCGTGATGTGGAAACTGCATCCGAACGTGAAGGTCAGCCTCGACGGCCGCTACGAAGTCGCCTACAAGCACGGAGTGCTTGAAGAGAACGAGGCGATGTACACCGCATCTCCCGGCTGGGAAGCGACGCTCAATAAGTATGCGACCGACGTGTTGCTCGTTCCGCGCAATTGCAAACTCGCCGAGGTGATCGACACGGCCAAAGGCTGGCATCGCGTGTATCGCGACGGCGCTTTCGAGTTGTATGCCCGCGATGGCGTGGTGTTGCCGGAGATCGACCGCGGCGAGACGACTGCGCCGGCGCAGTTCCCGTGATTCGCAACCCTCTCCCCTTGCGGGAGAGGGGCAGGAGTGAGGGGTTGATGCTTGTACTCGTGTCGCCCCCTCACCCGGTTCGCCGTTGGCGAACCACCCTCTCCCACAAGGGGAGAGGGGTTCACGACGCCGTCTTGATCCACGTGCGAAGCACCTCCGCCACGCTCCACGCTTGGGCCACGCAGCCGCGCGGATAGTACGGCGCCTCGGCGTCGAAGACCTCACTGATCTGGCCGACGCAGGCTTCGTTCATGTGCGCGACAAAACCGACGAGGAACTTGCGGGCCTCTTCGCGCTGGTCGGGATAGACACGCAAGTACGCGTCGATGAACGGCCCGATGAGCCATCCCCAGACAGTGCCCTGATGGTAGGCGGCATCTCGCGCACGCAGGTCACCGTCGTAGGTCGGCTTGTAGTCTGGATCGCCAGGGGCGAGGCTACGCAACCCCACGGGCGTGAGCAACCGCTCGGTGCACTTCGAGACGACGGCCTTCCAGTGAGAGGAATCGAGCACGGGGTGTGGCAGTGAAATCGCCAGAAGTTGATTCGGGCGAAACTTCGCGTCGTCGCCGTCGGGGCCGTCGATCACGTCGAGCAGATAGCCGCCCTGCTCGTTCCAGAAACGGCGATTGAACGACTCCGCGACTTGGTCAGCCCGGCAACCAAGCTCGTTGGCATCGTCGCCATCGCCGAACTCTTTGCACCAGCGCTCGGTCAACCGCAGCGCGTTGTACCAAAGTGCGTTGATCTCAACAGCCTTGCCGCGTCGTGGAGTGACGACCCAGTCGTCGACCTTGGCATCCATCCACGTGAGCTGATAGCCCTCGGCCCCTTGGCGAAGCAGGCCATCGTTGAAATCGACGCCGATGCCGAAGCGCGTGCCGACAATGTGGTAGTGGATGATGTTCTTCAGCGTCGGCAACAGCAGCCGCAGCGTCTCGTGGTCACCCGTGATCGCGAGGTACCGATCGAGCGCGTGGAAGAACCATAACGTGGCGTCGGCCGTGTGATACAGGCCTTCGCGCTGGCCTTCCGGGAACAGATTCGGAATCAATCCGTCGCGAACGTAACGGCCGAATGTCCGCAGCACGTAGCCTGCTTCCTCGTGGCGACCGGTCGAGAGCGTCAGCCCTTCGAGGCTGATCATCGTGTCGCGACCCCAATCGGTGAACCAGTGATAGCCGGCGATGATCGTGCGAATCTCGTCGCCTGCCGCGTGCGCGCGGGCAGAATCGACCGGTCGCGTCGTCGGGCGGATGATGAATTGATCGGCCGCCAGCACGAGCTCCGCCCCCAGACCCTCGCGCGCTTTCGGATCGGCCTGGTACACGAGGCGGTCAGAGCGCTGACGTTCCGCAATCAGCGCCTCAGCGCTCGACGAGGCGAGAATGGTGTCCCAATCCTCGGTCGACGCGACCAGCGAAACCTCTTGGCCTTCACCGGCATTGGTGCGGAAGTAGCCAGGGTTCCACAGACGACCGGTGTATTCGTAACCGCGGTCGCGTTCGACACGATAGAAGACATCGCGGTACTGACCGCGATCGAGCACAAACGCCGGCGAGGCCGCGTTCATGCGTAGTCGCAGCGACGGCAGATTGCCCGAGGTAACTTCGATGCGCTCGCCAACGGCCGTCACTTCGTACGGATGATCGGGGCCCGCCGTGACCGAACCTTCGTGCGGACGAAAGTCGAACGAGGGCCGCAGTCGCAAACGAATCTCGTGCGGAGCGCGGAGCAACCGGTAGATGATATGCACCGTGTTCTGCAAGTGCGGAAGAACGATGCGCTTCTCGATCACGTAACCGTCGAAGTCATACGTCCATACGGGAACGCCGTCTTCGAGACGGAACTCACCGAGCGTCGCCAGCGAGCCGTCGAACTCTTCATGCGGCGACTCTTCCGCCCCGAGATGCACGACGCGTCCGCCGGTCAGTCGAATCTCTTCGAGCAAGTGATTGAACATCACCACGCGGCCCATCGGAGCCGGCATCGCAGCGATCAGCAGCCCGTGATAACGGCGCGTACACGCGCCGGCCAACGTCCCCGAGGCGTAACCTCCGAGGCCGTTGGTCACGAGCCATTCGCGCGTGAGCAGATCGTGCTTGTCGGCCGTTTCAATCGGCATCCACGCAACTCGGGTGAATGCCGGGGGCATGGCAACGACTGAATTCATCGTCTGTCGTTTCTCGGATGGCGGAGATTGGAGCACAGCGAACACCGAGAAGAAGATGAGAAAGAAAAGCTAGATTGAAAGATCCACTCGCGGCAAGAAGTGCGCCACTCGGAGACGACATCACACAATCAAATACCAAATTCCGTAACTCTTTCCGTCTCCGATCGCTGCGTGTCCTCGCTGGTCAATCCTCCGGCCTCGACACTGGTTCGAGCACGACCACACACTCGGGCGGGATGCGCCAGTTCTGATCAGTTTCGAGCGGTGGCGTGCCGACGCCGCCGTAGCTGGGGTCTTCGCTACTCCACAGCAACTTCCATTGCATGTTCTCAGGCGGCGCGAGCAACGGTTCGGCGCGGGTGAGAGGTGCAACTCGGTGCCAAAGT
This sequence comes from uncultured Planctomycetota bacterium, assembly GCA_963708675.1. GTDB lineage: Bacteria > Planctomycetota > Planctomycetia > Pirellulales > PNKZ01 > DATAXP01. The sequence continues at coordinate 4,933,782 of CAVPTO010000003.1, read as the reverse complement.
TCACGATCATCAGCCGTTGGCAGTCATTGTGGAAGTAACGCGCCAAAAAGCAATCGTCGGTCAGTACGGCGCACTCGAACTGTCGTCGGTCCTGCACGCGAAGGCAAACGTCGGTGCGACGTAACCTGATCAAATCGGCATGCAGCGCATAGATGGCTGCATTCGTGTGACGCTCGGCAAAGTTCAAACGACAGCGCACTGCGGTCGCTGGTTCGCAAGGCTCGGGTGTTTGTTCCGCGACGCCCTCCGACAGGTACGAAGGAAACTGGCTCATGAACTCGTGCCGACCTTTCACGACATCGGCGGCCATCGACGTCGGTGGATCGGCGAAGTAACAGAACGGACTCGACGCGGCGAACTCTTGCCCCTGGAACAGCAGCGGCGTGCCGGGACTAAGCAACAGCACTGCCGTCAGCGCCCGCAGGCGACCGGGACTAGTCAACTCGTGCAATCGCTGGCAGCGCGCGGAGTTGGCAAGTTGATCGTGATTCTGCAAGTAATTGACGAACGTGCATGCAGGAAGGTCGAGCACCGGAGTGCCGCGAGGCTTCTTCTGCCAATCATAGCGTTGGCCTTGGAAGAGATAGCCCCACTTCATCGAGGCCACGAACTCTTGCGCTCTGCCGCGATAGTCGGTGTAATACGCCTCGCTGCGTCCGGTGGCGCGCACCATCGCCGTGTGATGGAAGTCGTCGTTCCATGCCATGTCCATGCCGAACCCGCCACGCGCGGGATCGCGAAGCATGCGGACGTCTTGCGGTTCGCTTTCGGCGATGACGATGATCGAGCGTCCCCCGGCCGCAGCGCGGGCTTCGCGCACCAACTCGCCGAGAATGTGTACCGGCGAATCGTCTTCGAAGGCTTGCGTGGCATCGATGCGCACGCCGTCGAGATGATACTCGGCGACCCAATGCCGGATGTTCGCCAAGAAGAACTCACGCACGGGACCGCTGTCGTCGCCGTCGAAGTTGATCGCCTTGCCCCAGTCGTTCTTATGCTTTTGGCTGACGTAAGCCTCGGCGAACTGTTCGATGGAACACTCGCCAAGCCCGAAGTGGTTGTAAACCACGTCGAGCGCCACACCGACGCCGAGCGCATGGGCGACATCGACAAAGCGGCGAAAGTCGTCGGGCGTGCCGTACAGATGACTCGGCGCGAACAGCGCGACGCCATCGTAGCTCCACCCGAATCGTCCGGGGAATTCGGCGATGGGCATCAGTTCGATGAGCGTGATGCCGAGGCGCGCGAGTTCGGGCAGTTGCTCGGTCGCCGCGGCCCATGTCCCCTCGGGCGTGAAGGTGCCGATGTGCATCTCGTAAATGACCTGGCCTTCGGGACGGACGCCAGGCCAGTGGCTGTCGGTCCAGGCGAAGCTTCGCGCGTCGATCACCTGCGATGGTCCGCTGGGACCGCGCGGTTGAAAGCGCGAGGCGGGGTCGGGATACAACTGCCCGTCACCATCGAGCCGGTAGCGATACAGCAGACCAGGGGCGCCTGATGTCTCGACGGCGAAATACCCGCCGTCCTCGCGCTTCATCTCGAATTCGGCTGCAGCTGAGCCGTTGGCGGGCGACTCGAGAACGAGCGCGACCTTGCGGCGTTGCGGGGTCCAGACCCGAAACTGGAGTCGGTCCGAATCTAACTGCTCGGCGCCAACCGGCAGCAGGCGAGTTTCGCAGGATACTTCCACAGGTGGCCGAGCAGGTGTGACGACGGGCGGCAAAAAGTGTAGCCCTGCTTAGCGTGCAAACACTATGCCGACGCTGCCGGGGTAGGCCACGCACCGAAACTGCCGCGATTGTCGAGCAAATCAATGCGATTGCAATGGTGCGTTCGAAATGAGGACTCGTGGTCGCGCACGACCGGCGAGCACGATGAACGGCCAGCGAGCATCACCACATGTCGCCGTCGCTGCCACCACCGCTGCCATTGCTCTGGCGTCGGAGGCGGCTCGACCACTAGAATCAATCGCGGAATTACCATTGCTTCAATTGCGACGCGCTCCCGCACGAGCGTGTGTCATCGTGCCGCCACCGCCACCTGTGACCGCCGTCTCTCCCGAAGTTGCATCGGCGGACGACGCAGAAATCGTCGATCTTCGCGACCCTTGGCTCGCCGCCTTGCTGACGTGGCTGGTTCCCGGCCTGGGTCAGTGGTATCAGCGACGTCGCGCTAAGGCGGTGCTCTTCTTTCTGTGCATCATGGGAACCTACGCCTTCGGCCTGTACTTAGGTGATGGCCGCGTGGTGTATGCCTCCTTGCGACCGGAGGACCGCCGGCTGCCGTTCTTGTGCCAGGTCGGTGTCGGCCTGCCTTCGATGCCCGCGCTGGTCCAGGCTCAGCGTTTTCGCAATCCCGAGCTACGGATCGAGGCGGCCGAACGTCAGCAGGATGGCCGCGCCACGCTCAGCGATTGGTTCATGGCTCCGCCGTTCGTGATCGATCCCGAACTCGCGATGAACCATCCGCTATCGCCTGCCGATCAGGACCGCAGGCTCGTGCAGCAGCAACTCGTGCGCATCTACAATCCGGGACAACAACTCAGCGAGGATCAAGCCGACGAGTTGGACCTGATCAACAAGCGGCTGCATCGCTACTTCGAATTGGGAACGGTGTACACGATGATCGCAGGACTTTTGAACCTCTTAGCGATTTACGACGCCTGGGGCGGGCCGGCCCAAAGCGATCCGATCGTCACGCCGCCGCAGCCGCGCAAGAAAGACGAAAAAGAAAACGACGAGTGACGCCGCGACGTTCGCGACTCGTTTCGAGGAACTCCTTTGCAACCGTCGATACTGATGTCCATGTTGCTAGCCGCCCCGGGTTTTCACGACCTGTGGTATGCCGTGCCGTTGATCGTGTCGATCTCGTTGGTCTACTCGGCAACGCGTGCCGAGCGCATCGTGCCGATCCTCGTCGGGGCCGCCCGATTTGGGCTGTGGGTGGTCGGATTCATGGCACTGGCGTTGTTGGCCCTTTACATCCTGTCGGCCCGGTTGTAATTCATACAGGGGCGACTGGCCGCTAGCAGTTTGCAAGTGTCGCGACGTCGCCGCTGTGTTGGGGAGCAAACTCACCGGTGACTCCGCATACGATGCGCATGGCAACCACGCTGCTATTGGTCTTTCTGACAACGGCGATCGCGCATTCGCAAAGCTCGACGTCCGACCCGCTTGCCGGTTGGCTCACGCACGTCGAACGGCTTGTGCCGTCGGACATGGCGAAGTTCGAGACGACGCTCCCCTCGCAACTCACTGCCGCCAACGACGCCATCGAGCAATGGGCTGTAGACCGCGCGACATTTCGCTCCGCGCGTTCATCGGACGAAGCGCTGGCCGTCATTCGCCAACTGCTCGACGCCAAGCGACGCGTCGACCGGCTGCTCGACACCACGATCGAGCTTCGCACGCAAGCGGCCGCTAATGCCGATCCCGACACTGGCCGCAATCACATTCGCAGTTTCTTGCGAACCTGCTCGCGACTGATCGACTTGTCGGGACGCTTGCGCTATCTGCAAAACGACGCCCTGCAGCAGGTCGCTTCTCGATACGCCGCGACTCCGAGCGACCGCGCACGCATGGTCGAGTTGTTGATTCAATATCGCAGCTCGATCGGCGCGATGGTCTGCGCCGATGTTGAACGCTTCGTTGAACGCTTCGGTCGAGCCGCCTCGCCGCCGCATTGCTGCCGCTTCCGCCGAGCGCGAGCAGGACGCTTTGCGAGGCCGAGTCCTGGAGCTCATCGCCGTCAGCGGCGAGACATCGTGCATCGGCGAGATCGTTCGCATGCTCGAACGCGGCGATGTCCCGCCGCAGCGCGCTCTGCAAGCGGTTGAAACGATCCGCCGCATCGGGCTTCCGCAAGCGGTTCGCCCTGGAACGACCGAAGACCTGCCGGCGCCGGCCGTCACGCCGGCTCGTTTGGCAGCGCTGGTTAGCAGCATCAGCGCTGCGGGGCTCAGCCGTGACGAGCGTAGCCGCCTTACCGCGTTGCGGTCATGGCTCGCGGCACGAGCCCAGCAAGGCGTCACGGAATCGGCCTATCGCCTGGGAACTTACGACGTGCACCCCGGCGATTGGCTGCTGATGCGCAATCCATCGCCGTACAACCTCTTCACCGACTTGTCGCCGGGGCTTTTCACCCACGTCGGCGTGGTCACGACCGAACGCGGCACGGATGGCATCACGCGGATGGTGATCGTCGACCTTCCCGAGCGCGGCCGCCTCATGCCCGCCACGAACGTCGAGACCTTCTTGCAGCGCTCACTGCATTACGTCTTTCTTCGCCATCCCGATCCGAAGGTGGCCGAGACGATGGCCGAGGCGGCTCGACAAACGATCGGCAACGAAACTGAGTTCGACTTGAATTTCCGCACCGAGCGCGTGCTGGCGCTTGCACACACGAATCTTGCCGGACGCAAGATTCAAACTTATTGCGCCGGCATGTTGTTGCTGTGTGCCGTGCAGACCGATGTTGACCGACACGCGTTCTTTCCGCTCGAGGAATACGCGGCCGGCGGATACACGGTCGAGAATCTCGCTCGGCTGGGCATGTCGTTCGCCAAGGAGTTCATCTCGCCCACCGGCGCGATGTTCTCGCCGACGCTTACCGTCGCCGGTCGTCGCGAGCCTATGTACGAGCCCGCCCGCGAGATCGAAGAGGCGGTGTTCGACCGCTTTGCCACGCAGTTGGTCGATCGCCCGCTCGACCCCGCCCCCGAGTTGTTCGACAGCCTGATGGTAAAGGTCGCCGCAGCCGCTAGTCAAAACACCCTGCTGGCCGGCGCGCTCGCTCGCGCCGCCGGCGTCGGCAACGACGTCGACCTCGTCGGCGCGCGCGCGGTTCGGCCGTCGTCGAAACGCTCGACGACGTGGCGTTCGCCGCCAGCGACGAGTTCCGTGCCGGCGCGAGGCCGTGCGTGCTGGCTCGCTCAACGCCTTGCGCCAGGAAGGCCTGTCCGACGAAGAACTCGCCGTCGCGAAAACCTATCGCGATCGCCACGCCGATCTGGTTCGCGCCTTCGCCGCGGGCCAACTCACGCCGCGCAAACTGCGGACAACCCTCGTGGCCTACTACACCAAGGTCGGCCGCGACGAAATCGATCGCCGCTTCTTCCAAGGCACCGCGAAGAATTTAACCGCAGGGGACGCACAGAGCGTAGAGGGGAAATAGCCACAGATGAACACAGATAAACACCGATCTGAGAAAGACGTGTTCTACCTGCTTTTTTCTGCTTATCTGTGTTCATCTGTGTCCATCTGTGGTTCCTCTCGTTTCCCCCTGCGATCTCCGCGTCCTCTGTGGTGAACTTTTTCCGTCAAATACGGTGACATGCGCCTGTCACCGCGGTTGCGTAGCATTCTGGCATGAAGCGGAACAACCATTACGAGACGGCCGTCGAGGGATTCCTGCGCGAGCGGCGCGTGGCGTATGTCGCCGTCGACGAAAGCCGTCGCAGCCTGCTGGGGGACGATTCGCTCAAAAGCCTCGACTTCATCATTCACGGGACTTGCGGCGTTCGCTGGCTGGTCGATGTCAAAGGGCGGCGTTTTCCGTCGGGGCTGCGGAAGCAATATTGGAAAAACTGGTCGACGCGCGACGACCTGGTGAGTCTCGGCCGCTGGGAACGAACGTTTGGCGACGACTTTCGCGGGCTGTTCGTCTTTGCCTACAATGTGCATGGCTGCAAGGCGCCGCTGCCGGCCGAGCAGTTGTTCAGCTTCGGCGGAAGGACGTATGGCTTCGTGGCGATTCCGACGGCGATCTACGCACGGCACGCACGTCAACTGTCGCCGCGCTGGAACACGGTCACCATGCCGGCGAAGGTTTTTAGGGAACTAGCGGCGCCACTGGAACGCGTGCTCTGACTCCGAAGGGAAATTGAACCAAGGAGGACACGGAGAGCACGGAGAAGAAAGCACAGAGAAGAAAGCAGAGAGGAAGACGAGACATCATGATGAAAAGAATTGCTGCCGCGGCCGTGATGGCGATACTGCTGGCCAGTCCGACGAGTGTGTGGGCGCAAGGCGGAAAGCCCAAGGACAAGAAAGAAGAACCGGCGGAGAAGTCGTACCTCATTCCCTACGCCGCGACCATTCTCGGCATCGGCATCGGACTCGCCGCCGTTTGCATGCCTTCGAATCGCAAGGCCGAAATCGTGATCGAAGAAGATTGAAGAAATGAAACCATCTCTCCACCGAGTATCTAGCCTTGCGGCCCAACGAGGCGTGCCGGCGGCGAACCTTGGGCGACAACGCACATGCCGCCTCGCTGGGCGACGTTGACCACGTGCTTCTGGCTCGCGCGGCCAAGCACCGCCATTCCGTAGCGCGTCGCGGCGAAGCCCATCACCGCGTAAAACGGCTCAACGTGCACACGGCCGTCGGCGCCGGCGATGGGAAACTCGCAAACAGGGATCGCCGTCAACTGCTGCGCCACCCAACGATTGTTGTCGGCTAACACCACTTCTAACGCCGCATCCCACTCGGCACGCGTCAATCCTTGGCCGAGGACCACGCCTTCGCCGCCGTACGATCGGTTCGGCTTCAGCACGATCGACTCATAGTCGCTGCGCAAGTATTCGAGCAGCGAACCTTCGCGGCCGTCGGGCAACGACGTACGGCGATCGGAGACGATTCGCGTCCACAGCACATGACGGCGGAAGACTTGTCGCTCCTCGGCACTGAAGTATTTCTGCGCGAGCACCGGATCAGTGAACACCTCCCAGCAACTTTTCTGGTCGAGTTCGGCCGAGATCGACGAGATGACGCGGTTCTCGCGTAGCAGCGTCCGCATTGGCGTCACATCCACGCCGGTTTTCGCCAGCGCCTGCAAGTCAGCCACGCTGTAGTCGCGATAAGCGACGTCGACGATCTCGCCGCCGTAGCGCACCTCACCGCGATCGAGTGTCAGTTCCGAAGGGTCGGCGTGCATCACGCGCAGCCCGTAACGATCGTGATAGTAGCGGGCCAGGTCTTCCTGCTCGTCGATGCCGCTGGCGGCGTACTTCGGTTCGACAAAACAAACGCTGCGCGCCGGACGGCCCAGGGCTTCGAGATGATCGCGAACGTCCTGCATCAGCAGATCACGAATGTCGCGGCCGATTTCGAGGTGCAATTCCGGGTCCTGCTTGTGAATCGCAGGAAAGACGACGCTCGCCAGAATCTGTTCCGCCATCGGCACCATGTGCATGCCGCCGATGCCCGTCATGTTCGGCTCCATGAACTTCAGCGAGTCCTTCCACATCGCGCTGATGAAATCGACCGCGGCATCGTGGCGGCCGAAGATCGGATCGTGCTCGCGATGGCTGGGGCCGTAACATTCCCACAGCCATTGCTCTTCATCAGCCGAAAGGCGAAGGATTTCGCGCACCGCAAAGTCGTGCATGTACAGCTCGACGAGCCGCTTGAGGGCGTTGTGAATCGTGAGCGTGACCGAGTGTACATACGCCATCTGATCGGCCAGCACCGTCAACGGGCAGGCCATGATATGCACCGGCTCGGGCGTTCCGTCGCGCAGGTAGACGACATGCCGCGCAAGGGCCTGAGCGCGGATTTGCTCCATCAACTCGAGCAACCGCGACTCGGGCATCGCATAGAACGCCCGACGCACTCGACTGGCGAGCGCGAGGCCACTTAAACCAACTTCCTCGGCAGGCGTCAGCATGGCGTGCTTCCATACGCGGGGAGAATGAACCACAGATGAACACAGATGCACGCAGATGAAAAGACCAACTGTCTGCGCCCAACGCTTCGTTCGACTTATCTGTGTTCATCTGTGTTTATCTGTGGTTTCCTTTCTTCTCTCGCGAGAAGCGGCACGAACAGCCAGCACGCCGCAGTCGTCACAGCGCCGAGCAACACGACGGCCCGGAACGCGGTGTGAGGGTCCCACGTCGCGGCCGATCGTTCGTAGATCACGCCGCCGCAATGCGTGGAAAGCATCGCACTGGCATTCGCCGCTGACATCACGCCAGCAAAGACGGTCCCCGCCCACAACGGCGGACAGACACGAGCCGTGGCGTCGAGCAGCGCGAGCGTAGCCGTCATCGATGTGAAGCCCATCAGCACCGACACCACGATCGCCGAGCGTTCTCCTTGCAACTCCATGTAACCCAAAGTGCTGACGACACCGTAAACGATCGCCAACTGCAACAATCGTCGCACTTCTAAACGTCGGCAGATCGCGGAATAGGCGAAGCATCCGATCAGCGAACCGACGCCCAGCACGGTCACATTCAGCCCGTAGAACGACTCGCTGAGTTCCAGCGGACCGGTCATGTAGACGTAGAGCACCGCATTGGAGAACGGATTGAAGTGCCAAAGCACGACAACCGACAGCACAGCCGCGATGGTGCGCCAAGGTTTCGACGTCGTGGTCGTTGTCGATCGCGCATCGCCGCCTTCGATCAAACGCGGCTCTTTCAGCGTGATCGCCACCCAACACATGGCCGCACTCAAGAGGGCACAGGCCACGAACGCGGCGCGATACCAACCGTGTTCGCTGACATGGCCGCCGACGACGCCGGTGAGGATCGCCGAGGCGCAGATCGCGCCCCATTGAATCGACTGCAACGTCCCGGTGATGCCAGCCGGTTGGCCGAGCTCGACCATCAGCGCGTCGATCACCACATCAGCCACCGCCACGCCGAGGGCGGGAATCAGCAGACACAGCAACAACCGCTGCGGCGATGGCTCGTTCCACGGCAACACTGCCATCATGAGAAAACCGAGCGTGGCGACGAGGTTCGCCGCGATGAGATAGCTTTTGCGTCGATACCCGAACAGCGGCACGAAGTCGGTGAGCAGCCCATACAGCGGCTTCAGCGCCCACGGCAGGCCGAGCATCGCCGAGAACGTGGCGATCTGCTCGGGCGATCGCTGCCACGATTTCATCAGCCCCATCATCGGCTGAGCAAGCAGGCCATCGCTCGGCTCGCCGATGCCTTGAACAAAGTACATCGTCCCCAGCATCAGGCCTAACCGACGATGTTCGAATGCCACGCGCGCGACCTTCTTCTATCCGCGACGACGGGCCGCATTCTCGACGAGCTGCATGAGGAACGCATCATACCCGATGCCTGCCGCGGCAAGCGCTCGGGCCAGGCCGGCCGACGGGCTGAGGTCGGGGTTCGCGTTCACTTCGAGGATGAACACCTCACCTTCATGCGAAACACGCATATCGACGCGGGCGTAATCGCGGCAACCAACGACCTTGAAAGCGTCGAGTGCGATGCGTTCGATCTTGCTCGCGAGTTGCGGTTCGACGTCGGCCGGGCAGCGCACGGGAGTACCGATGCAGTCGGCGCTGTCGAGCGACCACTTCGCATCATACGTGACGATCCGCCTGCCACCGGCGACACAAGGCTCGAATTCGATCTCCGCCAGCGGAAGCACGCGCACACGATCGGTCTCGACGACCGAGACGTTGAACTCGCGACCGTCGATGAACGGTTCGACGAGCGCACTGCCGAAGCGTGTGACGACGCGATCGACTTGCGCCGTCAGCGCGTCGAGATCGTCAACGACGCTGTCGGCGTCGATGCCGAGGCTGGCGTCCTGATCGCTAGGTTTGACGATCCACGGCCCGTCGCCGAGTGTGGCCGCATGCTGGACGAATGAGCAATCACCCGCATGAACCAGCAGCGCGCGAGGCGTGGGCAGTCCCGCGCCGGCGAGCAGCCACTTCGTGCGCGGCTTGTCGCGCGCGAGTTCCAGCGCTCGTGCGGGACATCCCGTGTACGACCAGCCCGCAAGCTCCATCGTTCCGGCGACGGCCGCCTCGCCCGTGCCCACACCGCCAAAGCCTTCGAAGAAGTTGTAAACCGCGTCGGGTTGCGGAAGTTGCCGGACCGCGTCGAGCATTTCGTTTGGCTCACGAATGCCGAGCCGCGACGTTCGATGTCCCGCCGCCGCGACGGCGCGTTCGACTTCCTCGACCGATTCAAGCACTCCCGCTTCCTGCGCCGAATCGGGATGATCGGGCGGCAGCGTCGGGGCGTTGAAGAGAATCAGAACGTGCATGACGGACGATCTCGCGCACAAAGTCGTCTCGAGTTATTGCGCACCCTATGGAATAGGGTGTTCGCGCAATAACGGGTGGCTTAAGTGGCGTATTCTAGCTGTTGACGGTTTGAGTAAACCCTTCTCCCTTTGGGGGCTTTGCACAAAAAGTCCGGTCAATGCACGAGACATTGCGATAGCAATTCATGACAGCTTCGCGATGTAGCGGCTTGACGTGAGTTTTTGTGCAAAGCCCCCTTTGGGAGAGGGTGGCGGCGCAGCCGCCGGGTGAGGGCGGGGTGCACTGCGATCCGCCTTACAATAGTTCAACCCACCCTCATCCGCCGCTTCGCGGCACCTTCTCCCGGAGGGAGAAGGGTTATAACACCGCGACTTCACGCGTCTTCATCATTCTCTGCCGTGCCGACTCGACGATGCGGCCGATCAGCTCCGTGTGGCCGACACCGACCATGCCGGCGAGAATCACGAGGTCGCCTGTCGCCGGCGAAAGGCCCGGCAGCGGGTTGAGTTCTAGGCAATACGGCACGCCGCGTCGCAGGCGAAAGTCGAGCCGTGTCACGTCGCGACATCCCAGCGCTCGCCATGCGCCCAGCGCCGCCTTGCGCACGGCGGCATCGTCGGCGGGCGAGAGGTTCGCGGGGCACTCGTAGCGAATGCGGTCAATCCAATCGCGTTTGATGTCGATGCCGTAGACGAAACGTTCTTGGTTCTTGGTCGGGATCACATGCATGATGCCGAGCACATCTTGCGGCTCGTGGCCGACGATGCCGACCGTGAGCTCATCGCCTTCGATGAACTCTTCGACGAGAATCGGCTGATCGTAATCCTGTTGCAGTTGTGCGACGGCGCGGTGCAGCTCATCACGGTCGTCGATCAGGTTTGAACCGACGATGCCTTTGCTCGAACCTTCGAACGCGGGCTTGATGAACACGGGCAAGGGGAGGGCATCGAGCTTCTTGCGCTGCTCGGCTCGCGACGACTCGTCAGCACAGTGATTGATGCCGCGATGATCGATCAGCACCCAATCGGGCGTCGGCACGCCGGCGGCACGCATCAATCGCTTGGCACAATCCTTGTCGAGTGCGGCGGCGAGTGTGAGCGGATCGGAACCGGTGTACGGAATGCCGAACATTTCGAGCACGGCCGGCACACGAGCTTCGCGACCACGCAAGTTCCCACGGCCTTCGGCGATGTTGAGCACGAGGTCGGGACGCGGCCCGTCGAGCAGTTTGCGTAGCAACGCGGGGCCGTCCCCAAGAATCACGACATCGTGGCCAAACGACTCGAGCGCCGACGCCAACGCTGTGATCGTTTCGGGCGAGTCGAACTCTTCGTTCGCATCGTTGAGTTGGCTGCTGCCGTGCGTGAGCAGCACGTCATCGCCGTCGTCGGGATGTTTGAGGGTGAACGTGATTCCGACGAGCATGAGTTCTTTCCTCAATCAAAAAACCCAGGGCCCGCAGGCCCTGGGCTTAGTTCGTAATCGACACCTATCACTTCTGATGCACGTTGCTCATGCTGAAGTGCGGCCCGTTCAAAATCGGCGATTCCACGATCGGCAGCTTCGCGCCTTTGGCGTTCGCCTGCTCGTGGCGACGATCGAGACGCGGCAGCCCGTCGGGCACCAACGCCGTATCGTTGCCCGAGAGCAAGTTGCTCACGCCCAGCGACGGATACAAGTCCGGCGACCCGTCTTCGCGATCTTCCGGTGCGTAGCGGAACATCATGCCTTCGTAGTTGCGAAGCACGACGGCCTTGTCGCTGGCCGAAATGAGGTAGTTCGGCATGAGCGGCACTTTGCCGGCGCCGTGCATGCCGTCGACGACATACGTCGGCACGCCGAGCCCCGACATGTGACCGCGCAGACCTTCGATGATCTCCAGGCCCTTCCAAATCGTCGTGCGGAAGTGACCAGCGCCGGTGACGGGGTCGCAGTGGAACAAGTAGTACGGACGACACTTGATCCGCAGCAGGCCTCGCATCAGCGAACGCATGACGGGGACCGAGTCGTTCACGCCTTTGAGCAGCACCGTGTGGTTATTGCACGGAATGCCCGCGCTCACGAGGTTGCGAATGGCGCGCGTCGCTTCGGGCGTGATCTCGCGCGGATGATTGAAGTGCGTCTGCATCCAAATCTTGCCGGCATCGCGCAGGATCGCGATCAGGTCGGGATCGAACAATCGTTGCGGCAACGTCACCGGCACGCGCGACCCGAGACGAATCACGTCGACGTGCTCGATCGAAGCCAGTTCATTGACGAACCACTTCAGTTTCGAAACCGGCAACGACAACGGGTCGCCGCCTGAGACGATGACGTCGTGAATTTGACGATGCTGACGGATGTAGTCGACCATCCGCTGATCGTTGTGACTCGGCCCGTCCCAGCCGTCGCGGTCCATGGTCACGCGCTTACGCGTGCAGAACCGGCAATACATCGAGCAGACGTGCGTCGTCACGACCAACACTCGGTCGGGGTAACGATGCGTCAGCCCCGGCACGGGCGAATCTTTGTCTTCTTCGAGCGGATCTTCGAGATCCTGCCCCGAATGGCTCACCAGCTCCAATGGGCTGGGGACTGACTGCAAGCGAATGGGATCGCAAGGATTGTCGCAGTCGATGAGTGAGAAATAGTACGGTGGAATCGCGAGCTTGTACGACGTTTCGAGTCGTTCGAGCGCTGCGATTTCCTGCGGAGAATGCGGCAGAAGTTCCGCGACCTGGCTGGTCGTGCGAACCGCATTCTGCATCTGCCAACGCCAGTCGTCCCACTGCTGGCTTGGCACGTCTTTCCACTTATCGTGGCGACGCGCCGAACTGGGAGGCTCTTCCGCGTCTTCAATACCGGCGCATGCCGCCAAGGGCGCCGCGTCGATTTGGTTCATGGTTTGCGAGCCTCTCCTCCTTGAAATGTAGCCAACGATATTCGACCAATCTTGGCTCGGCGGACGATGCCTTGCAGCGAGGTTTCGCTGCGGGGACGACCCGTCCGAGTTGGCCTAACTCCCTGGCCCTGTGCAACAAATCTGCGTGCTTATAGCATTGGTGTCAGAAACGGACAAGGGAATTTGGTACGTCGGTGTGACATCGCCGCCATGTCGGTCTGTTGATCCTCAGAAAACGAAATGAACCGCGATGATGCCGTCCATCACCGCTTGCGGTTTCGCGCATGCCGCCCGTGAGACGCGCGAAACCGCAAGCGGTGATATTAGGCGTATGGCCCAAGTTCACCACGCGCTCGGCGCGGGTCTCCAACCCCGCTGTTCAGCCGACTGCAGGTCTCCCATGGTCGGCGCGGTCGGAAACCCGCGCCGAGCGCGTGAGTGCGGCCTACGCCCCGGTCGGGACACCGAGCGCGAACGACGGCCGATCGGCATCGTCGCCGGCAAAGTGCGAGCTGTGCGGCCCGCGCGGCTCGCCAGAATGCTGCTCCAAAATCCAATGGCGACGCTCGAAGTCCCACTGCTCGCGTTGTTCACGCCAGCCCGCATATTGCCAAGCATGCTCGTTCTTGGCCTGTTCGAGTTCAGCCCGACGCGCCTCGACGGCTGATTCGCGACGGTGGAGTTCGGTGAGCTTTTGGGCGGTCCAGGTTTCGGTCTCGACAACCTGATGCCGCAGGCGATCGTGCTGGGCCGCCAAGTCGTCGCGCAGCGATTGCAGTTCGGCCTTGCGAGCCTCGATTTCGGCCGACGCCAGCCGATAGTGCGCCGCCAGACGACCTCGCGTTTCGTTCAATGCCTCGTGCAGCACCTCCGGCTTCACCGCTCCCGTGAGCTGCGCCCACAGTTCTTCGGTTGCCAGCCGTAGCTCCAAAGCCTCACGGTGCAGGGCGGTCACGTCTTGTTGCGATTGTTCCAATACCACGCGACGGTGATCCAACTGTTCACCCTGCCGTTCGACGGCCTCGCGGCGACGCTGCAGTTCCGCCTCGCGGTGCCGCATTTCGTCGCTGGCTTGACGTTTGAGGGCTTCGATCTCGGCCGTCTGCTCGTGCCGCTCGGCTTCGAGCTCTTCGTGGATGCGTTCGATCTCGCGGCGACGGTCGGCCAACTGCATGTCGGCCTCAGCCCACTGACGCTGCCGGAGCGACAGGTCGTGTTCCGCTTCGATGAGCCGCTGCTCGCGATCGTCCAACTCGGCCGTTCGGCGTTCCAGCCATTCTGCCCGCGACTGCATTTCGCGTTGCTGCTGAGCGAGCCGCCAATTCTGTTCGTCCGCCCGGCTGCCTAGGTCCGAAGCCTCACGAGCTAGCCGCTCACGGGCCTCGCGCAACTGCAACTCTTCCGCCTGGCGTGCGGTTTCGAGCCGTTGGTGACGGCCGTCGAGTTCCTGCTGCCGAGCGTCGAGTTCCTGAATTCGCGACGCCTGAAGCTGCTCGCGGACCTCGATCGCTTCGGCCCTGGCCGAGATCGTCTTCTCGCGCTCGTCGAGATCCTTTTCGCGCTGCGTGATATTCAGCGACCATTCGAGCTGATAGTCGTCGATCTCCTGCTTGCGAGCATCGAACCACAGGCGGGCGGCCCGAAGCTGTTTGTCGTAATCGGCCCATTGGCCATTGAGCTCGGCCTGGCGATGGTCGACCTCGCGCTGCCGGCGAGCGAGCAACTCGGCCAACTCGCGTGCTTGACGCTCGAGGGCTGCCGGTTCGTCGGCGGGGTCCGGAGGAGTATCGTCGGCGATTGCCAGGGACACGGCTTCGACCGCGGCGGGCGGGGTGGACAGATCGAGACCGCTGTCGGACACCAGGGGAAGCGAGGCCGCGGCATCGGCTTGGGCTCTGGCCTCGATGGGATGCATGGGCGCGGGCATCGCTTGAGCCTTCTTGCTGGCTGGATTTGAGCTTGGGCGTCCGTACAGATCGGCCCACCAGCCGGCAAAGTTGACTCAAACTTCCAGGTCGCACCTGCGCAGCGCAAATGCGCAACCGACACAAAATGGCGAAACCCTCGTTAGCCACGTCGCTTGCGACGCGCTCGTCGAGAACCGCACGCGCTCGCTACGCGTGGCGGCTAAACAGGCTCGACACATCAGCAGGTCTTCGCGGCGTCCAGGGCCGCCTGCAGGCGATTCTTCGGCTGCACGCCGACAAAGCGGTCAACGACCTCACCGGCCTTGAAGATCATCAAGGTCGGAATGCTGCTGACACCGAAGTTATTGGCGGCACCAGGGTTATCGTCGATGTTGATCTTGCCGATCTTGACCGATCCCTTGTACTCGCCGGCCAATTCTTCGACCATCGGCGCGATCATGCGACAAGGCCCGCACCATGGCGCCCAGAAATCGACCAGAACCGGATCGGAAGACTGCATCACCTCGGATTGGAAGTTCTGATCCGTGATTTCGACGACGTTGCCGGCCATGGAAGTTGTCCTTGTTTTCGGGCCAAGATTGAATGCACGCGAATTATAGGAACGGGGGGCAACTCGTCAACGATCGCAGTTCTGTCGTCGGCTATTGACGACGATAGGCTACGTCGTCAGATTGAGTTGCTCAACACGTTTAGGGCGATTAGCTCAGTTGGTTAGAGCACTACCTCGACAAGGTAGGGGTCACAAGTTCGAGTCTTGTATCGCCCACTAGTTGTAAGTTAAGCCGAAGCAGCAAGTTGCGTTACCTGCCGGTGGTCGGCAGTGCGGCCAAATTCTCCGAGCCAAAACGGTACATACCGTTTTGCGCATTCGTGGAGGGTCGCACATGCCTCGTCTCACCAGCTCCGTCCCCAAATACCGTCTCCACCGAGCCTCCGGGCAGGCCGTGGTTACCATCAGCGGCCATGACGTCTATCTCGGCCCCTGGCGCTCTAAAGCCAGTCGGCTCGAATACGATCGCCTCGTCGCTGAATGGCTCGCAAACGATCGTCGGCCGGTCGTGCCGCAAGACGGGCTCACCGTGGTCGAGCTTCTCGCGGCGTTCTGGCGCTTCGCCAAGTCGTACTACGTGAAAAACGGTCGCCCGACCGGCGAGTTGGAAAACTATCGCTACGCCTTACGTCCGCTGAAGAACCTCTACGGCAGTACGCTGGTCGAGGAATTCGGACCGAAGCGGCTGAAGACGCTTCGTGCGCGCTTGTTGGATCGCGATCTATCTCGCGGTGTCATCAATGCTCGCGTCCAAAAAATCAAACGCGTGTTTCGGTGGGGCGCGGCCGAGGAGTTAGTGCCCACGGAAGTTTACCAGGCTCTTGCCGCACTTGAGGGCCTGAAGAAGGATCGCACCAAGGCACGCGAGACCTTGCCAGTGCGGCCGGTCGCCGATGAGGTCGTCGAAGCGACTTTGCCACACATGCCGCCCGTGGTCGCCAGCATGGTTCGTTTCCAACGGCTCACAGGGTGTCGGCCGGCCGAAGCACGATTGCTGCAACCGTGCCTTATCGATCGCTCCGAGCCGGTATGGGTCTACAGGCCGCGACACAAACTCGAACATCTCGACATTGAGCGGTTCGTTTTCATCGGTCCCAAGGCGCAGGAGCTTTTGAAGCCCTACCTGAACCGTCCTGCGGAAGCGTTTTGCTTCTCACCGGCAGAGAGTGAGTCGAGCCGCAAGGCCGCCATGCGAGCACGACGCAAGACCAAGGTGCAGCCATCACAGCTCGATCGCCGGAAACGAAAGCCGATCCGAAGACCGAAGGATCACTACGATGCCAGTTCATACCGGACCGCTGTGCATCGCGCCTGTGATAAAACATTTGGCGAAGCGATTGGACCGATCGCGTGGAATGATCTCCAAAAACTCGTGCTTAAGAAGCGTCTCAGCCCTTGCGACATGATTCGCAAGGGTGAGCGAAATCGATGGAAACGAGCGGGTTCAGAACGCGGGCTTTTTTCGCGCGGCCTGAGCGGCATAGCATCACCTGTTACTGAAGAATCGTGGTTCTACAAGCTCGCGACCCCTCGCTGGTCACCTGGTCAGTTACGGCATTCTGCCGGGACAGAAATTCGTAAGAAGTACGGCCTCGAAGGTGCGCAGGTCGTGTTGGGGCATCGCAAAGCCGACACGACGCAGATTTACGCCGAGCGAGACTTGGCAAAGGCGGCAGCGATCATTCGTGAAGTTGGATGATGCACCTAGACAAGCTGATAAGCGAGTTGGTTTGCGCAACTGTTTGGAGCGACTCGCGATGACCTCAGGAGACGTTCCAGAATGTTCTGAAGCCGGTGAGTTCGGCCCGAGTTCGACAGCATCGGCATGCATTGGGAGTTCTTCGACGGCGGCAGAGACGTCTCATGACGAGAAACCGGTTGCGGCATTCCAACTCGGTTTCGCGTGCATGATGCTGCGGTACGGGCAACTCTATTTTCAGAGGTACCAGGGCCGCGATGATTGTGCGGCATTGGGCGTCCCGATCGCCCTCGCCCAAATCGACGGAGCCATTGAGCACTTCCAGGAAGAGGCGAGTGCCGCCGATGTCCTGCGATTGCGGCGGATGGTTCGGGGCGCCTCGCGTCTATTTCAACGCATCGTGGAAATGACTGAAATTAGACATCGTATTCCGCACAGCAGCCACGAGAGGCTTCACATTCTGTGGCAGGACATCTGCATACAAGTGACATCAATCACCAAGTACCACGGAGAACTCATTGCGCTGCATCGAATTGGGAACTTACTCGGATCATGTGTGATCGACGAAATTCTAGCGGAAATGACTGATTCGCCCGAGGGTTGCACAGTGGCGAACGTGCGAGCCGTTGTTGACTGGATTGCGAAACTTACCCCAGACAATCGAGAACGAGTGCCCCTGCTACGAAGGATGAGCGAGTTAGCGAATGAGCTTGAGGCCTTCGGCGTTCACGGCTTTCTGGTACGAGCGCTCGAAAAGAACCAGGACGACTCGTCTCTCGCATTTTCGATGCTACTTGAGGTTGGCGACCGCCTGTTGGAGGAACTAAGCGCTGTTCAACTCGCTCATCTTGGCACGGCGGCGCAGGCACTCCCTGCGGATCATGGCGAAACCGAGCCGGTTTTAGGACAGTCGCGACTGACCGTCGACGTAGAAAACAATTCTGCAACGTTCGATGGCAAGCTCTACCCATTGAGGAAGCAATGTGCGTTCTACCTCGATGGGCTCGTTAAATGTCTAGGGTGCTGGGTCGCACCCCGAGACATCAAAGCCATCGCCTCGAAGTACAACGGGCGTACTGCTCGCAACCGAAATGGGCTTCCAAAGCCAATTCGGGCGTTAATCGAGTCAAGACCTGGTACGGGCACACGAATCCCGTCAGAGAAACTGGCTTAGTTAAGCCACGTCTTGGTCGTTGCTGGGCCACGGTAAGTGGGTCGAAAATCCTCGCAGTTCGTTGCGTTTGAAGGCACACGATTGCGAGGTTTGCATGTCTATTACTCTCTTCGAACAGCTCCTCTCCTTTGCCGACGCCTCGCGCGTGCTTCAGAGCCGGCCTCACGTGAGTTCGATTTGGAGATGGTCTACGCGTGGCGTGCGGGGCATCCGCCTTGAGACGGTGCAGGTCGGCGGCCGTCGTTTCACTAGCCGCGAAGCGCTCGAACGCTTTATTGCTCGCACGACTGCCGCTAGGGACGAGGCAGCTGCCGTTGACTACCCGTCACGCAAGCGACGTATCGAACAGGCTGACGATCACCTTCGGCGCGAAGGTTTTTGATTGGCAGCGAGAGGGCATTCGCCCAAGGCAACCACCACTTTAAGGAGTAGCCGATGAAACGATCAAAACGTGAACGCAAAAAGTCCTCTTCAGGTGCTCGCCGTCCCCGGCAGGCTGAATTGGAGAACACGATCGATGACGATGAAGAGGACAACGATATTTCCACAGACGAACTCGTGGACGACCAGCATGACGTCCAGGGGGATAGCGAACACGACGAGCAGGACGCCGACGAGCAGGACGCCGACGACGAGGACGCCGACGACGAGGACGCCGACGACGAGGATGGCGACGATGAAGATGGCGACGATGAAGATGACGACGATGAAGATGACGACGATGAAGATGACGACGATGAAGATGACGACGACGATGAACCCGGCGAGCAAATCCTCCCAATTGACACCGATGCTAATTCGGCCAATGCCTATGCCCAGCACCGAGCACAGCTTTCGAAGCAGATTAGTAGCGATAAGTTCGTCGGCGCCACCACGGGATTACCCGCGCTGGATGCGGCCACGATCGTCTTACCAGGGTTCACGTTAATAGCCGGGCCGACAACGATTCCGATAACCCTTTTTGCGGGTCAACTGGTCGTTGCCTCGCTGGAGCGCGATCCCGGACTAGTGGCCGTTTACTTCCTGCTCAATCCCACGCCTTGGCAACGCTTTTTTGATCTTTTGCTCTGCCAAAAAGCCGGAATCGACTTGAACCGCTATAAGGCAGGCCACTTGACCGGCGATGAACGCAATCGAGTGACGGAAGCAGAGACCTATCTTCAAAACCGCATTCGGCCTCGAATGCGAACGATCGTGAAATCCCAACTCAGTGCGGTAGTGGGCTTGACAGGACAAAGGATGTTCGACATCTGCCGTCAAGTGATGAAAACCGCGAACGGTAGTCATGTGATCTGCGTCGTTGACATGTTCGACGACATTCCCGTAACGCCGTCCCCGGACGCAGAAGCCGACAGCGATTACAAGGCCGAGGTCCGACGAATCCACGCCAACAAGGACGAATGGCGGCTCAACCAAGTGCTCGACTTGAACGAGCGCTTGAAAGGTCTTGGGCCGAATGGGTCGACGATTGTGGTGTTGGCCAAATTCCGCAAAACCTCGGGGCGCGCACCCGGAATTGAGGACGTGTACGGCGGCGTGGAACTCACCGGCAATTCGGACGGCATCATCCTGTTGCAGCCGAACGGACCTGTCGGCCAAGGAGGCCATGTGCCCATAAAAGCGTCTGCCTTCAAGTTCGCGCTTGGCGCGGAAGTGGACGTACCCTTGGTCCTCGACCCAACACGTACGTGCTTCAGCGATGGGGGCACCAAGGCGCCGTCAGTGGCGCAGTCTGTGAAAAAGCCGCCGAAGACTCCACCGGCCAAGCGACGTAATCGCGACCCGCTTAAAGGCGGCAGACTGATTGGCATCGCTCCAGCCGTGGAAGCCAGCACTCTTCCCGTCGACATAGACCGGGCTCACCAGTTTGGGCTCGTGAATTCCGCGCGATTCCGTCTACGAGACGAACCTGTCTGGGTAGACGCGAGCGGGGTCGCGTGGCTCCGAGCCCGCGTCGGTTCGCAGGGGATCGCTCTGACGTCGCTCGGGCGTGGATGGGTATTCGACCCCGCCATTGACGAAGCTCGCATCGAGAAGGTCCGCAAGCGACGCCGGCAAATGGCCAAGGCCAATAGTCAGCAGCTTCGGCGAGAGTTGAATGACGTGCTGCAACAGCTCCGGCTCGGCGCCAACAGCGAGGCGCTGCTTTGGCTGTTCCATCGTGAATGGTGGCGAACTAAATCATCCGTGTTGGTTTTGCCCGATTACCTTATCGCTGACGTGTTGTGGGGACGAAATCGGAAGCGACCGAAACATTGGCGTTCCTGCGTTCTGCGGGTCCTAGAAAGTTTGACCTGGCTCCATGTCGCACCGTGGAATGACGAAGACGCGCCGTCCTTCGGCAAAGAGACGTCACTCGTCAACAGCGTTGCCGATCTGCGTGGAGAGGACGACGATCAATGTGACGAAAGTTGCTCCACACCTGCTGGTAAGCACCATCACTATCAGATCAATCTAGGCAGGGGCTTCGCTGGTGTCCTAGAGCAACTCGTAATCCAAGAGGACCAAGGGACTCGCACGTACGACTTCTCCAAGAAACGTCTGCAAGCCCTTGGCAAGAGCGGGCGAGTCGTTCCGATGTACATGCCCTCGAAACTCGGTGATCCCGAAGCACGGTCGAAAATCTCGGAAAGCATGGGCCGAATCTTCACCGCTATCCTGCGCGAAGGAACTCGACTACGCCGCGACGATCGAGAGTTCTATGGCCACCTGGAGACGTTCCAGGGCAATGTCGTGCGGAGCTTTTCCGGCACCGGCACCACCAAGTGCCCGGGACTGTCGCCGGATTGTGATTACGTCGGCTTCAACGGCAATCGGACGCGCAAGGGCCAGGGTTACCTCGTCGCCACCTGGGCGGATAGGGCTGGCTTCGGCGACGACGCCCGTGGCTTTCTGGCGCAACTTAATAAGCTGGCCGATCTATTGGGTCTAAACGTCGTTGGCATCCACCGTGATCAATGGTTTGATCTCAAGCGCCTACAGCAACTCGCGGCCGATGGTCGCTCTCACGATCTCATGCGAGTACATCTGCGCATTTATACGCGCGCCGACTACCTCGACCGCTGGCGCCACACCTTCGGTTTTGTCGCACCTGAGACGGGCGCTTCGATTCCGAGCGAAGATCAAGTCACGAGCCTCCTTAGCAAGCTTGCGATCAAGCGCATCTCAATTCGGCGTCTATCTCGCGACGGACTTAAGGTAAGTCACAGTTACGTTTCACGGATGCTCAAGGATCAGGA
Organism: uncultured Planctomycetota bacterium; assembly: GCA_963708675.1. Taxonomy (GTDB): domain Bacteria; phylum Planctomycetota; class Planctomycetia; order Pirellulales; family PNKZ01; genus DATAXP01. Next base: position 4,912,288 of record CAVPTO010000003.1, on the reverse strand, counting down.
GTCAGCGTGGGACCCTGTCAAGCTTCGTCGCGCTCATGCCTGGGCCGATCGACAACCGGCACCGGAGTCAGACCGAGCTGCGGAAATGTTCACTGAGGCTATGATGTGCGCGGGAAAGCCCAACAGCCCACTTGCCATTGCACTTGAGTATCACAAGCTCGGTTGGTCCGTCGTACCGCAGCGTGCTGGCGCGAAGCAGCCTCGCGTCCGATGGAAGTCATTGCAAGATCGCAAAGTAACTCGCGAGGAGTTGAATAAATGGTTCGAGCATTCCTCCGATGCAGGCATGGCCCTCGTCCTCGGACCTGTCAGCGGTGTTTTCGTTGTCGACGTGGATGGCCCCGAAGCTCACGCAGAGCTGGTCAAGCGCCTCGGCTACGAGCCCATTGCACCGAAAGTTCTTTCTGGCAGTGGCAAGCCAGACCGTTATCATCTGTTCTTCCGCCATCCGGCCGTGAGCACGAAAGCCAAAAGCACGCCTTGGGAAGAACACCTTGAGTTTCGCGGCAAAGGAGGCATCGTCATCCTGCCTCCGTCCGTGCATAAAAGCGGTAATCGATACACATGGGCAGCCGGTCGCAGTCCCAAAGATATACCGCTGCCCGAGGTGCCGCAGGCGATCCTCGAAGCGCTGAAGCCGGTCCCGCTTCAAGTCTCCGCCGCCGTTTTGGGAACAACCATCGCTGGTGTTAAAGCTAGTAGGTCAACGGCGAGATTTCTGCGGGGCGAACTTGCGGAGGGCCCACGTTGGAACGACGGGCTTTTCAACGCGGCCTGCGATCTCCATGGTCGCGGCATGCCGTTGGACGAAGCGATCCCCCTGTTAATCGCGGGCGCCCGGCCCTGGAACGTGGGTGAAAGAGACGCCGTCCTGCGGACAATCGACTCAGCCTATTCACAGCGGCGCACTCCTGGGCGCGTCTAGCGTGGTCACCCGAAAGTGCGCGCGCGAAGCACAACGGTCACCGAAAAGTGCGCGCGCCTGGCGTAATGGTCACCAAAAAGTGCGCGCGCGGCTCGTCGCTCAATCGTTTTCACCCGAGGAAAACCCCGGATTTCGTCGCCCACCATCCACCACGATACCCACAGGGGTATTGGTGGTGGTGTGGCTGGCGCCACACACCAACACCCCAAGGAGCCATGGTTGGGTTGTTCGATACGGCGCTGGCGCACTTCCATCGCCGACAGAATCACTCGATCGGCATAATCAGTTGTTTGAAAGGACTCCGCCGTGCCCGAGCGACCGACGCTTTGTATGTTCTGCGGCAAGGACGAATCTGTCGGTCCGATGAACGTCGAGCACTTCGTCCCGAAGGCGCTTTGGGATAAAGAGCGACCGACATTGACGAAGACGGTCCCGGCACATGAGGCCTGCAACAAGAGGTATATGGCCGAGAATGAATACTTCCGAGACATTCTCGTCTTGGAAGACTGCGACGACCCCCATCCGGAGATTCTGAAGCTGCGCGCGGGAGCACTTTCCCGTAAGATTCAGAAAAGACCAGGAGCTATTTCCAAGACGCTCAAAGACGTCAAAGAGCGGCCGGTCGTAACGCGGAGCGGAATCTTCCTCGGCAAGAAGCCATCATTTGTCGTGAACACGAAACGCATGGACCGCGTTTTGAAGAATGTGCTCCGAGGGTGTTTCTATGTCGCCACGAAGGAACCGCTGCCTCCGACGACCGACATTCTGATCGCGCGTGATAGGGAGCTGCTCGCGCCGCCGTTTCATGCCTTGATCGCACACCTGCCAAAGGCGTGGAACCATTTTGGCGATGACGTCTTCGGCTGTCGGTACCGTCGAGGCGTAGACGATGACGGGGACTTCTTCGCCTGCCTTATGAATTTCTATCGTAGGAAGTTCTATCTGGGGCTCACCGTCACCACCCTTTTTAAGGACCGAAATCCGGACCTGGTTGGCCAGTTGCGGAGGCTCTCAGAGGACGCCTAATTGTTCGCCTTCGTGCCCAACTTCTTGACCAGCAGCAACGAGCGCCGAATAGCCCAGCGTCATATCATCATTTCGACTCTCGCTTCTCAATCGTCCTACGTGTCGCTCGCAGAGGCTTACGCTTATGAAGCTCGGCCGCGACCAGAAGCTGTAGCTTTCCCACTGCTTCCTTGACCGCTGCGGGACCGGCAGTGGGCGGAGCCCTGCCGGAGAGCGGACGCCTTATAGTTCCGCACCTAAGTAGGTCTCAGAGCCTAAGACGTTCACTGCGTGGTCTGGTAAGGAACAGCCAGAGCGGGTCTGTAAGCTGTACCCAAACAGATCACTACGTCGCGTCAGTGCTCATGACAACAAGCCATCCTGGCGTGAAGCCTTGAAACGGAAGCTCAGTACCACCGATCGGAGTTCGCTCTCGGTCTGGCCAGAGCGGGAACAACAGGCATGTCTCACGACAGACCCTATTGAACGCTGAGTCGAACATGTTCGATCCTCCACCCCGGGCTGTTTGTCATGCGGCTAAGCAAGAGTCCGGCCCGCAGGAATTTCATTTCGACTAAAGACGTCAACGTGTGATTTTGCGACGCCGGTCTTCGACGACTGGCTTGATCTGCCGGGCCGGCTCGGCGAACTTCTGTCGGCACTCGTCGATCTCTTTGGGCAGATAACTTTCGATCGCAGCCGCGAGTACATCACGCGGATTGCAGCCGTCCACAGCGGCGCGACTGCGAATTGCCCGTGCGAACACCTCGGGCAAGTCGAACTTGATGCGTTGCAATGGACGATTGTTGGTCATATTCGGCTCCTTCATCTGCCTAGTAGCCACTAAGGCCTTGCGGGCTCGTCTAGGTCATCCAGATTGTCGCGAATACAATGCCCAGCGTCAATTCAAATCTACTTTTGAACTTGAAAGGCATTTTATAATGAGCCGGAACAAAACCGCAGTAACGTGGAAGAGCAAACAGGCCACTTATGACAACGGTGCTGGGCCGTTGCCGAAGACGATTCGCCAAGACGAACTTGAGGACCTTGAACAGCTACGCCGATTGGTCGCCGAATACAACCATCTTCGCGACAGCCTTGTGCAGCGGCTCGAAGATGGCGCGAAGATTGAGCCGGGGCCGCTCACGGCGAGCATCGAAAGAACCGTTCTTCGACGACTGACCTGGGACCGCCTCAAAGAACTCGTGGGACAGGCAACCGTCAAGAAGTTTCGCAAGTCGATCTCGCCGAGCGTTTCGCGAAAAATCGTAATCGCAGAATCTGTCGATGGTTGATGCGAGACAGGAAGGCGCCTTGCCACACTGATTGTCACCGAGTGACATTACGAGCGGTGCGATCGATCTGAAATGATCCGTAGCAAAGCTCGGGTACGATTCGGACGACGAGCCTGTACTGGCAATCGCAACTGCGCATCGAACACGGTGAGAGTCTACGCAGATTTGAGCCCCAAAGCCGCGTTCACAGTGTCTTGAGCTTTTCGTACCGACGCGGTCGCGTTTTCCATTGTGCGATGGACGTCATCCGGAAGCTTGGGCACCATCAGCTCGGCAGTCTCCCACCACCGGACCCATTTCTCGGAAAGGCTTCGAAGTTCCAAGAGACGCTCCTTCTTATCTGCCGCAACTTTCGGTTTGCGGCCAGCGCGTGATCGCTGCACGCCTTCCTGTGCCTGCGTGGCGCGTTCTAACTGACTCGACGACCAACGCTTGCGAATGGCCATCCGCATCAACTTGTCTCTTTTTTCTCGGTCCGCCATGCGCAGTAAAATGACCCAGTTGGTCGGACCGAACGTCGATTGATGCTGGGCGACGAGTCCGCAGATGTCGCTAAGGTCCTCTTCGGTGTATTCCTCGGCAATTCTGCGCCCTTCGCGGCCGTATCCACGTTCATCTCCAACCGCTTTGCTTCCGCGTCGTGAGTCGTTTTCTTTTTCCCGTATCGGAGCGAGCGTGGATTGTCCTTCTTTAGCTTGTCGAGCTGGACGAGGCTGTCGCGTCCAGCTCGCCAGAATTCTCGCAAAGCGATCGATTGGGCGTTCGTTTCCTTCGCCGGAGTTGTCTTTTTCTTACTCATGTTGGTTTGGCTGTCGGCGCGCGTTGGATGAAAGGATCACCATCTCGCCAGGCACGCGACCAAGCGAACGGAGCGTCAAGAACTCCTATGAAGCGTACCATTCTGCAATGTGCAAGGCGTCCTCGTAACGGGCACGCCCTTGAAGTTCGTTTCGCCCCCGCGATTCAATGGATTCGCCACATTGTGCGAGTGGGCACGATCTATAACCAAGGCCGCTCTACCGCATTTTGGCCTTAGGAAGTCGACTGCAACGGACTTGGCGGCGCCAAACGCACGGAGAGGGCCTCTGCCGCCCCGCTACGCCTCGAACCGCCTTCCCAGACGTCCGTGTATTGAGTCGCCGTCCTGGGGCCGGAGGAGGGCCCTGGTGCCATTTTGCCTAGCTTAACACAGTGGTCAGCATTTAGAGTTAAAAAGTGTTTTTGATCTTCACGGGTAACAATGACGTTAGCAGGCCCTCGGCTCGATTCTCTCATGCGCAATGGAACGAATCTGCCGACGATTCCCGTTCGGCCGGCATGCCGACCTTGGGAGTGTCGGCGTTCTTAATCTGGCGGCAACTGCTCGCGCATCCAGCTAGTCTCCGCAGAAAAAGCGCACTATTGAATCGAGAGCGCCCGTTCGACGACGCGCTGAACATCACTGGCCTGGGGAAACTAAAAGGCGCGGGTTAGTCTGATCTAGGAACTAGGGTCGAAGGAGACCAGTCATGGATGACAACGCGCGGAACCACGTTAACAACCCGTTTCGCTCGCCAGCATGGCGCTGGGATCGAGCATTAAGTTTTTCGAGGCGTCGACTACGCGTTCATCGCCGTGGCGATGAGTGGATCGTACGCGCCCACCGACTCATCGTCGAGACGGCCAATCGCGGACAGTATTCTGCACGTACGAAGCGGTGCGAGACAGACTTGGCCGTAAAGCAGGCGCTCGATATCTGGAGGGATGGGCAGTCCGCCAAACGATGGAAGCTCGAAGCGTCGCTGCTCACGCAGTTGCCGTTAGAAGAGATCGCCATTCGTTGCGACACGCGTGTGACAACGGTTGAAGCGTATCACGAGTTGTTCTTTCACGTTCGACCGTTCGTAGCGGCGCGCGACTGGCTGATGCTCAAGGCCGTGCGATGCGGCCCGTGGAATGGCTTCGCGGGCGACGTCGGCGGGCTCTGGCGTTACGCGGCCTTCATCGGCGGCTCGATCGTACTCGACGCCGTGATCGCGATCACGACCAGTCGGCCGTTGCCGAACTACATCGCCGAAGCACTCGGCAACAAGTCGGGGCGGTCACTTTGTGAAGCTCGCCTCCGTGCGCTGGTTGGTCTGACCGTGGCAATGATGACGGCAGGCTCGAACGCTGCAGAGCTGCTACGTATTCGCCAGCAGCTCGACAAGCTGACCGGTGACGCGGCCGAAAACAATGACCCGGTGCTGGCCCTCATGGGGCGATTCTTTGGCGAGTGCCGCGCCAATCCCACACACAAGCGCAAGGGATTACCTTTTATCGAGAAAGAACGCTCGTCTGCGACCGAATCGTCCACCTCGCCATGCCGAATGAGTCAGCCAACTTAGTGCCATCAAGGAACGAACGAATGAACAAGAAGAGCAAGCCAAAGCCGGCGAGCAGGAAGAAACGCCCAGTGGACCCTGACGCAGACTCTCGCGATCAACCACCACCGCCAGGGTTAAACAACGACAAGCACGCCCTCGCCCAAAAAAGGGCCGCCGAGGCGGACTTTGTCCGCAGGGCGCTGTTTTCATCATTCATGGCGACTGCCGTGAGTCGCGATGGGTACGTGTCGGCAACGGGCTTCTACATCTATCTCGATCGAATCATGAAGGACCTCGGCGATCCGAAAGACCCGATCGAGCGCATGATGATCGAGCAGCTCGCAATGGCCCACTTTCGCGTGGCCGAACTGCAAGTTGCCGCCGCAAATGCGACCGGTAGTGAGGCCGCCAAGCTTTACAGCGCCGCAGCAGCCAGGATGCTCGGCGAATTTCGCCGCACCGCATTGAGTCTGAAGGCATATCGATCCCCTGTTTCCAGGGACAAAGCTGATCCGTCGCTGAAAGTCCTGCGGATGGCTCGATAGCCTCGCATGTCGAAAGGATGCTATACCAATCGAAGGCGCCGGAATGGTAAGTAAGCGTTCCTCAACCACGAGCGTCCCTGCCGGCAAGAGCCCGAATCCGAAGCGCGTAGCTGCCGGCAGGCTCAACCGCGCCAAGCGAAAGGGTCTTTCGGACGCCGGCCGGGAACGGCTCCGCGAAGCCGCACGAAAGCATCAGCCCTGGCGCTTCGCGACTGGCCCGAGAACAAAGGATGGGAAGGGGAAGGCCGCCCAGAATGGCCGGAGCCGGCAGCATGGTCCGATTTCGATTCGGCAGCTACGACAGCAACTCGCCGACGTTCGATCGATCGCCGCAGGGATGCAGCAAGTCCGCGCCGAAGTCGAGCGGCTGCTGTAACCACGGTTCTCGCTAAACCAGGAATCGGTCGCTCTCGATCCAGAAACTGGTCATTGTCGATCCAATGAGTGAATAGCGGGGCGGCGGCGGGCCTCTTTTGGGCCGCAAATGGCCGCCTGCTTCTTAGCGCCGAAGAGGTATAAAATTTGCTTCCTCGACGGAGCGTGCTCAACGAGTAAAATACCGGCAACTCGAAGGCTAAGGCTACTGACAGGAGGACCAAAACCGCCGAGCAGAATGTGGTTTGCGAAAATTCGGAACAATCTGTCAAAACTTGAACAACTTGACCGCGTCGGCTTCACCATGCCGTCGCCAAATGGATGGAGGCCCGGCAACGTAAACCGGGCCAAAGGCGATTCGATCGCCAAGGAATCGTTAGGAGAACCTGAGTTCGGTTAAATCCGCTCACAGGTTGGCTAGCGCGGAGCTTACAGCTCCATTGTTCAAGTAGATCAACATCTATCCATGACTTCTAACGCGGGCTGCGTTGTCTGCGCAGCCGACACACCGATACCTTGCCGCCTAGGCTGTACGCGCGCATCATTCGCGAAGTGCGCTCAACTGGCGGCATGGCATTCAACATCTAAGTGCGAGTCGCCGCAGGGCTGCTCGCGCGAGGTTGGAGCTATGAAACAAAGACGAACATGTGTCGACGGAATACGTGTCCATGAGCTAACTACTTTCACGTTCCCAAACTCCGGAAACCCACTGAAGGTGCAAACGGCGCCTGGTGACTATCTATACATCGGACCACGGCGAAACACGCCGTACGAGCAATTTGAGTCGATCGACTACATCTTCGTCCGAGAACGAGTCGAAATACTCGCGGGCTTTCTCATCGAATGGCCGACGACGCTGGACGCGCTGTTTTATGCACTTGTGGGCGACGCTCTCACTACGGATGCCAAGTACCAGCTTCCTTTCGACGAGACCATTTTCATTAGAATCGAAGCTAATCGTAAATGGTGGCGTCGATTGCCAGAAAAGCTGCGCCAATCCGTGCGTCAGAATTCGGCATCGGTAGCAAACTAACCGCGAAGACATCGAGAGGGCTCAGAAGGCCCTGGCCCGGCACGTCGATTCGCGTGCCGGGCCTTTTCCTGCGCATGATCGCCGGCACAATGACATGAATCGAAAGCCAAAGCGTCTACAGCAGAAACGGACGAAGGGCTGGCGTAAGCCACCGAACACAACGGTCGTCGGTCGACCGTCGAAGTGGGGCAACCCGTTCCATATCGACGCGACGCACGGTCGACCAGCCGTGGTCCAAATGTTCCGCGAGTAGATCAAGAGTGACGATACGGCTGCCATCAAGATGCGATCAGAACTTGGTGAATTGCGCGGCAAGGACCTGCTGTGTTTCTGTCCGGTGCCGGGCCGGTGCCACGGCGACGTGCTGATCGAGTTGGCAAACAGCTGAACCCGCATCGATGTGTCCGCCTCATCGGCTATCCTGCGAGCGGCACTTTCTTTTGAAGGATAGGCGGGCACGTGCGAGACATCTCGGCATTCAAGGCAATGAACTCGCGTTGATCGCTGGGTACGTTGTCCTCGTGGAAGATGGCCTCGACTGGGCATTCAGGCATACAGGCTTCGCAGTCGATGCACTCGTCCGGGTCGATGTACAACATCTTGTCGCCCTCACGAAAGCAGTCGCAGGGGCACACCACGACACAGTCGGTGTACTTGCAACCGAAGCATGCGCCGGTAACAACAAACGCCATGTTTTGTGCTCCAAAAACGGTTAGGATCGAAGGCAAGTTGCGTCCTCAGTAGTGGATGCAAATCGGGTCGCCCGACCGGACACGCTTTTTGCAAATGGCTGACAATTCACAACGATTGCCGTACAAGCCTGCTTCGAAAGGCTTAAGCACTGCCGCCTTGATCGCGCGTTGCCGAGACGGGAATGAGGAGGCTGCCGAGCGAATCTTTTCCCGGTATGTGAACCGCCTGACGGCTCTCGCTCGATCGAGGCTCTCGTCTCAGCTGGCCGCCCGTTTCGACGCCGGGGATGTCGTGATGTCAGCATATCGCAGCTTCTTTGTCGGCCTCGGCGCCAACAAGTTCTCGATCTCTGACGGTGAGCAACTTTGGCAGCTTCTCGCTCAGATCACGTTGCGGAAGCTCTTCCGGCAGGTCACCCGCCACAAGGCTGACAAACGTGCGGTAGGTCGCGACGTGACGTTGCATCTGCGAGACGGTTCGCTCTTACCGGTTCCGAACCGCGAACCGCTTCCCGAAGAGGCGGCCATCGCCGCCGACGAACTTAAACTGCTTTTTGAGCAGCTTCCTGTCGCGGCGCGACGCGTTGTTGAACTGCGGCTACAAGGTGAAGAACTGACAGCGATTGCAAGCGAGTTAGACATAAGCGAACGAACGGTGAGACGCTGGCTAGAAACCGCGCGAGTCGCGCTAACAGCTCGTCGTGCAGAGTTCCTTCATGGGCAGAACAGTTCGTCATTCAAGCGGCCGCGCTCTACGAAGCGACCCACACAAGCGAACAACGGTGTTCTCAACAAATCGCCGGCACAGTCCAGCGTCCGCCGATATGCGCCCGAGTTGCTTGAGTCCAAAACCGAGCTGCCTCCGCTCGCGCTACTCACGCTCAACTACTCCGATTACGTCTTGCAACGAATGATTGGCGCCGGGGCAAGCGGCAAGGTCTATCGAGCACGATCCGTGAGAGACGGAAAGCACTACGCGCTGAAGTTTCTCCGCAAATCGTTCATTACGCAGCCGCGTGCTGTCGAGCGATTCCTAACCGAGTTTTCATTGATCTCTCAGTTGCGTCATCGGCACCTTATGCCGGTCCACGGTTGTGGCCGAACATCTGTCGGAATCTATTTCTTTGCGATGGAACTCGCGAGCGGGGACCTACAACGAGAAATTGATCGTCGCCGAATTCCGATTGGCCAAGCGCTAGCATGGCTTCGCGAAGCCGCGCAAGGCGTACGTCATGCGCATCGGCGAGGCATAGTCCATTGCGATCTGAAGCCAAGTAACCTCGTCCTCTCACGCGAGAAGCGAATTTTGGTTTCTGACTTCGGCCTAGCCACTCGGGCCGACGACCCGAGCCGTAACATGCGCGTGGCGGGAACGCCGGCGTTCATGGCTCCCGAACAGATCAGCTCTGCGTGGGGCGAAATAGGCGCGCACACGGATGTTTATGGACTTGGGGCCACCTTTTACGTGTTACTCACGGGACAGCTACCGTTTGACGGCAACCGCCCAGCCGATGTGCTAACTGCGGTGGTGTCTGAGAAAGAGCCCATCGCACCAAGAACGCTCCGCCGAAGTATCCCGGAAGCGGTCAGTCATGTTTGCCTGCGTTGTTTGTCGAAGCGGCCGGCAGACCGTTTTCCGACAGTTGATGCTCTATTGAGGACCATGGGCAAGCTTCGCCTCTGACCGAATGACGATCGCTTTTCGTGATGATCCGCTTGAGTTTGTCAGTAGCTCCTGGCTGTGAACGGCACGCGGCGCTATCGCCCGCTTGTGGTCCAATGACCGTCGAGGAGGGTGCAACAGCACGAGCATGTCGCTCAGTATTCCTCGCCTTGAGGAACTTGCTCGTGCGCCAATGTCAGCAGGCAACGACAACACGCAACAAAGCTATCGGTGTTTCGAGACTCCTCCCTTATTGGCGTCCACCGATCAACAACGTGATACTTGCCAGCATGTTGGCCTTCGAGAATCCATTGAGCGCCATCGAGTCCCGGTTCGTCTTCGTCTTCGTCTGTCGGCATTTGCCAAAAAGATGATCGCTGCAATAGGTCGGTGAACTCGTTCCACTGTTGAGTCGTCACAGCAAACTGTTCATCTCGCTCAATTTGGCCCGGTTCATAGCCGCCCTGGCCGCTTAGGCGCACCACCCGACCCGTGAATCCACCGGCGTTCTTCTCGATTCGGACGGCGATCGGCTTATGAAAAGTCCGAAGCCACAGGAAGCGGTACCGTTCTACGTCGTTGTCCGAATGATGCTCGTAGAGCGATGGTTCCCTTGCTATCCGCCGAGACAATGACGAGTGACCAGTAAATGGCAGGCGACTATCGGCGTCCCTCCGGCACAGCCGTTCTGCTTTGCCTGCGGAGCGAGCCTCGCCGGGATGTTCGGCCTCGGCTCGAACTTTGGGAATGTGCGTCCGAATTGCGGTGCCAGCAACGACACGTTTGCCGAGGGAGACCGCCGACCGGCGTCGTTCATGGGAGGGCAGTAATGATTGCATTTACGGGCGCACGGGGTCTGATTAGGGAGAACGACTCAAAATCTCAGCGACACTAAGTAAACGTTTGTCGGAATGGGTGATGAAAATGAGATGCTTTTCTTTGATGGCTATCACGGCGGCAATGCTCTTGGCGGGATGCGGAGCCGACACGCAGTACTTCCCTAGCGATGCAGAACACTGGTATCCCAAGCATCTCGCAGCGATGAAGGAACCGGTGCGATCGTGGCCCTTGATCGCGCAACGGGAAGCGTCGTCTGGCGCGTCGAGCGCCCGCGCTGCCGAATTACACTTCGCCGATCATCTTGAGCGGTGCAGGCCGCGACCAGTTGCTGCTCACCGGTGTGATCTCATTACCAGCTTGGACCCGCTTACCGGCAAAAAGCTGTGGGAAGTCGCCGGTTCGACGACCGAGTGCGTGACCTCAGCGGTTACTGATGGCCTGCTACAGGCGGCTAGCCTTGCCAAACGGCTGCTCATCCCGCAGAACGGGTCACAACTGTTGGCCGATGAGGGCTTCGTGAAGATTATCTCGGGCATTGGCATGGAGGACGTCTTCACGAACGGCAATCGTGCGCAAAAGTCCAAAGAATCGAACCCGCGCGTCAAGGACGTCGAGAACCTCGTCCAAGCTGGCAAGCCGGTACTATTGATCGAGTATCCGAAAAAGGAAGCACTGCGGGACATGGTTGTCACGCAGGCGCATGAGCACGGCTACGTTTGGCTGGTGACCGACCGACAACTCAAGACACTCGGCGAGTCGGGAGATTAGGGTCCGTCGTCAATTCCGTATCCGCGCAGCTCGCGATTCGTCCCTGCTCATTCAAGCAGTTCGGCGATTCGGACCCGCAGGACCCGGGCGAGCAGCCGCAGATTCAGCACGGAGATGTTCCTCTCGCCGCGCTCGACGCTACCGATGAATGTCCTGTGAATTGTGCATTTGTCGGCCAGTTGCTGCTGCGTTAAGCCGAGTTTCTGCCGCTGGGCGCGGATTCGCTCGCCAAGGGCACGTAAGAATCGCTTTTCGTCGATGCTCGTCGTCATGCTTGACGAGCATGTTCGCCGGTCTCATGATGCGTTTAGGTAGCATCTGATTCGAGGGTACTTGGATGAAAAGAGGGGTTCGCGAGCGGCGGATCGCGCTTATCGGGCCGTACGCGTCCGGTAAAACGGTCCTGTTGACGTCGCTCATCAACCACATACGGGAACACGAACACAATGCGAGCCTCTTCCCACTTTTCAAAGCGCGCGTGGGACGCTGGAAGTGCGTTGCCCGGATCGCAGATTGGCTATCACACGCCTGCATTACGAATGTACAAGAAGAACGCTGCGATGATGGATGGACGAAATTCCCGTACAAAGCTTGCCGAGATGCACTCGCCGAAGGTGAGTGGCCCGACAAGTCTGCCGATCGCTTTCAATACGTTTGTCGGTACACATTGAACGGCAGATGGCGCTCGAAGCACTGTCGCCTCAAAATGTACGACGTCCCCGGAGAGCGACTCGCCGACGCGAAGATGTTTACGCTTGACTATGCCGGCTGGTCCGAGTGGGTTCTGGAACGCTTGGAAACAACAGCAAAACTTCGACGACTCTCGAAGGACTTTTTAGAACTCCAGCAACCTGGCTCGTCCGTTTCGCCGGAGCGGTTGGTTAAAGCGTATCTGGAGGTGCTGGCCAGAATGATTAAGGAATGTGACCCATACGTGACGCCTTCGACGGTCCTCTTCGGCACTGATGGCACTCAGCCTCGACCGGAAGATGTTGAGCGATGTGCGTTGGCGAGGTCCTGTGGGTTGCCCGGTGGTGAGTTTACGCCCCTTTCCCCCGACCTGCGCAAGAGGAATCCGGCGCTGCACAGCCATTTTGAAGGGGCGTACGCGAGTTACAAAGAGCAGGTCGTTGCGCCAGTATTCGCTGCGCTGCGCGAATGCAATGGACTGTGTGCATGTGTAGATGTCCTCGACACGCTACGTGGTGGGCCAAGTAAGGCCAATGGCACTCATGAGATATTGGAAGACACATTTGACGTTATTCGGGAATGTGCCCCGCGACTGAAGCGCGCGGCTCTTGTAGCCACCATGGCCGATAGAGCTGTCGAGGACGAGCGGGAGCGGTTGGCCACGCTTGCCGAAGAACTGATTGCACCCAAGGATAAACGACTCGACCGGTGTCGCGTCCGCGTTTTCTACTGTGCGGCTGTTTGTTCGACAACGACCAATGGCGACCACCAGTTAGCCGGCTATTGGCGCGGTCCACCCTCTCCGGGCGAGAAACGAACTGACCAAGAGGTGAGCGAGGTGCCTCGACACTGGCCACGGGGAAGGTGGGACGGTTGTCAATTCCGTTTCCCACGTCCATTTCCAGACGTTTCGCAGGTGAACCGCCACGCGCCGGACCACGTGAAACTGAACGACGTATTTCGATTTTTGACCGCTTGAGGTGGGCTCGTGGCATACCAGCATGTGGGGCGACCATCGCAGCCAATGACGCCCGATGATGCCGCACATCGAGATATTGGTCACCCGCCGATAGAAGATGTTCCGCCTTGCGCCGAAGCTGCTGAGACGTTGTACTCTCCGCCGAATCGCAATGGCGACAACGGCATAGGGAGCCCACCGCAACCGCCACTGCATCTGGGCCCCGTCGTCGGAGACGAGCAGTTCACGACCTTGAAGAATCAAGAACACCAACGGCGGGCTTCCAAATCAACCAACAAGTCACGCCCAAGGCAGCAGAATGAAAGTTCCTGCCCCAATTGGACCGCGTGGTTGTTTACAGTTCTCGTAACGCTATGCGCCTTGGGTTACGCTGCCACGCTACTGCTGGCACCTTTGGCGACTCTGACCGGCTCGACGGCGCTGGAGACAATCCATCTCATAGCAGCGTCTGTCGGTTCCTCGGCGCTCCTTGCGCTGATCGGAGTTTACGCAGTGGTTTCGGGAGGGCGTTACTGGCGCCTCTGCGAGGTTTCCGAGGTCCGCGACCGGCTCGAAGAATTTCGAAGCGGCGAGCCGCTAGACCACAAACAAAAATCGCGTCTACTGAAGCTCCTTCGCAAGCGAAACGCCATTGAATTGCCGGCCGCCTTGTCGAAGGCGTTCTCAAAGCAGTGCGATGCCAAGCAGGTGATCGATCGTTTTGAACAGGAGCGGCTTGTGCCGGTCGATCGCAAGGCTGACAAGATCATCTTCGACAATGCATTGGGCGTTGCGCTGGGAACAGCCGCAGCCAGCGCTGCCTTCGACGTCCTCATTGTGCTTTGGCGAACGTTGGCGACAATCAATCAAATTGCAGCGCTCTATGGCGGCCGACCTGGAGTCTTTGGAACTCTGCTGCTGCTTCGTCGCAGCATGTACAGCATTACTGTGGCCGGCATTGCCGATCATGTCTCGAATGCCGTTGCCGGCTCCGTGCTGAACAATCGCGGTTTAGCAATGATCTTCGGCCGTTTAGGGCAGGGGCTCGGCAATGGGGTGATGCTTATGCGGCTTGGCTACGCTGCGAAAAGCGAATGTCGGCTGCTGAGGGCACAAGACACCGATACTCTGTTGGGGCAAGTCAAACGACTCAAGAACTGTCTGAACCGCGCAAAGGCCGAGGCTGAAACTAGTGCAGCTGCGTCTGCATCGGCTGTGGCATGACACACATCCGAGGCTCGCAAGCGCTCTACACTACGCTTGCTCGGTGCTGGCGTCTGCACTCGCGACGCCGGCGTGGCTCGGCTCGTCGTTTATCGGTCGCACGTTCCGATGTTGGCAAGACGTGTTCTGCAATCGATCCGTGAAGCTTTCAACTTTCAGATTTGCTGACGTTTGCGTCGACGAGCTTTTCATCGTGACTCTGGCGGCCGTGTCAGCCATCTCGATTTCAGACGGGGCGCGAGAAGAAGGAGCTGCAACTCGATGAAACGAATACACTCGGTCGTGCCCATTGCGATTGTTACGCTCGTCGCGCTTGCGATGGGTGGTGTGCTCCTGCATTTCCTCCATGCACAGGAGTCACAGATTCTCCGTCTATCCGACGCTCCATCTCAAATCGACGATGCGGGGCGGCTCCGTCCACTCGCCGAGCTTGCCGAGCAGCTCCGGAGTAGCTGGTTGCAAACAATGGTAATACGCAGTTCCGTTGTCGCAGAAGCGAAGGACGAAAACTGGCTCCGTGGTGACACGCTTGCGACTGTGGAGGTTCCGGTCTCCTATCGATACGGCGTTGATCTCACAAAGCTCAAGAACTCGTCCTTCTCTTACACGCCGAAAGGGAAGATGTTCACGATTGAGATTCCCAAGCCGACGCGGATCACTGAAATCCTTGGCGGCGAACCCATTCGCGAAGATGTCGAGGTCGGCTGGCTTCGTTTCAAGAAGCTGTCGGGCAATCAGCAACTCCTCGTTGCATACAAGAAGGTCCAAGAACATGCACAAAGCGCCGCTTTGCCGTTTGAGAAGCAGCAAGAAGTCGAGACCGAAAGCCTTGAGCGGGTGAAAGAGCTTGTGGAAAAAATTGTTGGAACTGAATCGAGAGTCGACGTGAGGTACGACGAATGACTGGATCGGCAGGATCAACCAAGGTGGACCCTGGGTTGTTGAAGTCCATCTACCAAACCAAATGGGGCATTGCGCGTCTTTCGATGGCCCTCGCGTTGCTTAGCGTTCTCGTTGTTGACAACCCAGCGCGGCTCGCGCGCTTGCGCTGGGCGGCGCTGCCAGGCTTTGACTACAAGGCAGAGACTATTCGTCTGCGGGAACAAGGCCGTTTCGGTGAAGCACTTGTGGTTGCTGATGCAGGACGTCAAGTGCTCGATGGCGACCAGGTTGAAGAACTCGAACGCGAACGGCACAAGACAATTGAGCAGCGTGACAGCTACTGGCGACGAGGCACCGAGTTCTTACGCGGTGCGATCACCGGCCAGGGCACGTCCGTTGAATCGCTCGTCGGCGCCATCGCGACAGATATGCTCATCGTCGGAGATATCCGTGACCTTCTCATCCAAGCCGCAAAGCAAGGAGTAGATGGTGAGTCCGACAAACTCGTCATCGTACTTTCGACTATAGGCGTTGTTACGACGGTCGCCCCCGAATTCGATTGGGCAGCGGCACTCTTGAAGATCGCAAAAAAATCGGGGTACCTGTCGGCCAAAATGGTCGAAAGTATTATCGCTGTATGTCGGCGCGCCAGCACGGGAAGTTTTGACGAGCTGAAGGACATGACGTCGGACGTCACGACGCTGTCGCGAAAAGCATCTCCGTCAGGCGCTCTGCGACTCATCTCATTTGCAGATGACCCAAGCGATTTGGCAAAGATCACCAGGTTCGTCGAAGACATACCGGACGGCGCTTTTGTTCTCCATGTCACAGGCAAGGAAGGCGCAAAGTACCTACTCAAAGACAGTGGGAGAGCGATCGAGAGCGGGCTGCAATTGGCAGCGCGAAAAGGTAATGCTGGTGTAGCGTGGTTGCGAACCGGTGCGCTCGCACTTCTTCGCCCTCATCCGCTGACTGGCTTATTCAAGGGAGTATACAAGGGAAACGTTCCTGCGGCTGTTCGGCAACTATTGATCCGAGCTGATGCGTATGGAAGCTATGTCCTCACGGCCACGGCGGTCTGGTTACTCGTGGAAACCTTGCTCATTTATCGCGGGATCGCCGCAGTGATTGCGAATTGCCGACGCGCATAGGGTTCGCGTCTCGCATGGCTAAGAAAAGGTACGGCCAGCCTCGTGGGCACCTGCGACCCTTTGCCCACCCGTGCCGCCGATCCCATGATTGGAATCGGGGCACGGGCCACAGCCTTCGTTAGCGTCGTAGCGAACCGGATCGCCCTGGTCGGATCATTCCGGCGTACAAATCGCCCACGATGAGCAGGCTTGCGACGATCCAAAAGACAAGCCAGCTCTGAAACGACAATCCGGCGATCGCCGCGATGACCAAGCAGCCGTTGATGGCCGCGACGTTAAGTTTTGTTCGAGCGCCCATAGAACCTCTCGGTGGAAACTCATTGATAGTCAGTCAGCCCTGCCATCTGCGGCAGGGCTCACGGAACGTACACGACGGGCAATTCATGGGGCTGGGTGACGGGTAAAAGTGACCGGCTTCAATCGCTCGCCAGACGTTCTCGGCGACGCGCTTTGTGCGGGCGACACGCTTCGGATCAGCTGCGACACGAAACGATTCGATGACCGGCTCTTTTGCCTTCGTGAGCACGCTGAATTGCAGTGTCACCGGCTTACCCGGCGCGAGTTCCTTGACCAGCTCCGAGTAAAGCAGCAACTGCTCGGCGGAGTCGTTAGCTTGCGATTGGTTCCAGCGTGATCGCGATGTCTTGAAGTCCGTCACGACTAGCTCCTCGCCCACATCGATCAGCAAGTCGACACGCGCGAGCACGTCGGGACAGCCGGGGATGAGCTGCCCGCGAAACTCTTCCTCGATGCCCAGGATCGTGCCGCTGGGATTGGCGAGTTCGCTGGCCTTGAACGCTCGGAGCATCCGATCCGCCAGACTGTGCAGCGACGACACATCGCTGTCCTTCGCGAAGGTGACCTGCTGTAAATCGCGTTCTCGCCAAGCGTCCTGGTACTCGGCCAGCAGCATGTCGAGATCGGGAGACGGCGCACCGGCGAGCAACTCCTGGTAGTGCAACTGCACAGCCCGATGGATGGCGCCGCCAAACACCAGACTGGCCGAGACGGTTTCCTCGGGCAGGCCGGCGACGTATTTGAAGAAGTAACGAAGGGGGCACTGTTGATACGTGCTCAGCGCCGAGTAGCTGATGTAGTTGCGACCAGTTAGCTCCTCAGCGACGGCGTTCGGAGTGCGAGG
Source organism: uncultured Planctomycetota bacterium (assembly GCA_963708675.1). Classification (GTDB taxonomy): domain Bacteria; phylum Planctomycetota; class Planctomycetia; order Pirellulales; family PNKZ01; genus DATAXP01. Next base: position 4,894,756 of record CAVPTO010000003.1, on the reverse strand, counting down.
CGTCGCGATTATCATCGACGTGCTCCATTTCCGTTGGTCGCCGATTTCAGCTCGTCGATGAGCTGGCTGGCCTCAGTGATCGACAGTTCGCTTGGCTCGTTGAAGCCGAATCGATCACGCAGAACCTTCGACAAGTCGACCTGCTGGCGATCGGCGATCGTGTTGAGCGCACGCACTTGCGAAGCAGTGGAGCGGCGCGGTGTGCCGTTTCGGCGAGCGGCACCGTTACCGTTCGTCGCGTGACCGTTGCCGTTGGCGGTGCCATTCAGCTCGTCATCGACGCTGGTCTTGGCCAGGCTGAATATCTGCCGCACGCGCTCCTTGAAGCGGTCGGGCTGCTCGACGAGCGCGCTGTCGAGTTCCAGCTCCAGATTGACGCTTGCTCCACGCGAACCGTAATTCGATTCGCCGACTTTCTTACTGACGCCAATGTTGAGTTTTAACATGGTGGTTCCTTTCGGATGCTTGAGAAGAAGCTGGTCCGCGATCTGGGTTAGCCCGCGACCTTCTGCAATGCCTTGAGCGAAGCCAACGTGCTTTCGACGATCCGCGTCTGACGCTTGTTGCGCTTGAGCGAGCGGATGAGTTCGTTGGCCTGCCGCGCAGCACGGACCAGCTCGTCGCGCAGGACGGTTGCCTGTTCGATCGAGTTGCCATTGGTGGCAACCCGTGTTCTTTTGATACGCTTGCGAGCCGGTTCGTTCACGGGTTCCGCGACGGTGCTGTTCACTGACGTGGCCATCATGGCCTCCTTTCGACGTTGGAGATGAACGTTAGGACGTTTCTGAGTCGGCTGCGGCGGCTCAATTCGGAGCGGGTTGTCGCCGGCCGGCACGACGCTCTCTTTGCTCAGCAGCGCCCACACGTAGTTGCGGTGTTCGTCGCAGCAGAGCACCGGCGACTCGGCGCCGTAAATGTGCGCTTCGCGAAAGCCGAGCTTGAGGGCACGCTCCAGGAACTTGCGGTTCGTGCACAGAGCCACGGGCTCGCCAATGAGCTGCGATGACGGCAGAGTCAGTTCGGTCGTGCGTGACTCGGACGTCTCGCGACTACGAATGACGACATGACCGTTGAGGTCGAGCGTGACGGGATCGTTCAATGCGTCATTGGTGGGGAGACGCGGCAGGACATCAGCAAGTGACGCTGCGTCATTCTGTGACAACTGTACGTGCGAACGAGCAGCGAACTGGTTGGGCAAGATCGAATCGATCTTGGGAAACCGTCCCTCCTTGCTGATGCGCACAGAGACTGACCACGGCCCGACACAGAAGACCACGTGCTCCTCGGTCCGACCAACGGTTACCTCGCCGAGATCAAGCTCGCGGCAGCCCAGCACAGGCAAAGCGGGAATGAGTACCTCGTCTTCCCAGCCGAACGAGAAGCCCGAATGTGTGAGCACCTGTCTGCCGTCAGTGGCATCGATTCGACCCAGGTCGCCTCGAAGCTGCACGCACCCTAGTGCGTAACGCGTTGATGACGGGTCAGCTGTGGCGACCGCATCACGCAAGGCGCTCCACAGCACTGCCCCACTGGCCACCGTGGTCTGGGGCAGTTCGGGAAAGCTGAACGTTGATTTGCAGTCAACGGCCACGTCGATTTGACGTGGCACGCCTTGATCGGTCCAGCGGACGAGCACACCGGAGTCTCCAGTCGGTTCGAGACGGACCGGATCGTCACTGCGGCCTGCGACCGCTTCGAGCGTCGCGACCGGCAGCCGGAACTCCGCTGCCTCGAATGCACCGTTCTGCCGATGCTCGATCGCAACGTCGTGGCTGACTACTTGGAGGCGAAGTGAATCGCAATCGCTCAAGACACGCACGAACGCGTCAGGCTGGCCAGCTCGACCGAGCTTGGCGCGGCGCATGACTGCTCGAAACTGCCGGGCAAGAGAACGGGGAATGTTCACCATGAGAATCTCCTCAAAACCATGTGATAATTGTTGTGCTTGCCTTACCGCTTGCTTCGATTTGCAAGAGACAGCCGCGCTGGGCGATAATGACGTACCCGTTCGCCTTGCTGCCTTCGGTACGGCGAACGCGAATCGGGAGCCGACACATGCCGCGCAAATCGCTGAAGCCGATTGGAAAACCTTCCGCCAGCTCCGCGAGGTGGCACTGCAGCGCTTCTGCCAGCGCGTGCTTGCCGAAGTCCAGCGTCTCGGCACCGACGAGGCAAAGACGCCTCATGAGCTATCTGGAACTCTTCCAGCTGATCGATCAACGTGACGACGAGTTAGCCCTGGCGTTTAACGATGCGCGTCGTTCTGGGGCATTGCTGCAACTGACGGCGATGCAGTCGCATGAATTGCTATCCACCGAAGAGATGGAGCGATTCAGCACCGAGGCCCGAAACGCGGTCGCCGCGATTCTGGAAATCCGGCACAGCTAAGCGACGTGTCGGTCCAGCGGATCATGCGAGCGTCAGCGCATCGAGTGGACTGCGCACGCCACACGGCCCGCATGCCAGCACATGGGTATAGATCATCGTTGTCTCGACGTGCTTGTGCCCGAGCAACTGCTGCACGGTGCGAATGTCCGTCCCCGAGGCCAGCAATTCCGTCGCGAACGAATGTCTCAGCACGTGGCACGTCACACGTTTTTGCAATCCAGCGGCATCAGCTGCCTGCTTCACCGTCCGATCGAGTACGGCGTAATGCAGATGCCAGCGCAACGATCGTCCCCCCGAAACATCTTGTCGCAGGACGGCCGAGGGAAAGACGAACTGCCAACGCACTTCGCGTGAGGCGCTGGGGCGCTTGTGTTCCAAGCTCGCAGCCACGGGAGCATAGCCGCCGCCATGGTGCAGATCACGCCGGTGTTGTGCTTCAACTCGATGAAGCTGTTGCCGCAGCTCTTGCGCCAGCGAGCTCGGGAGCATGGTGACCCGATCCTTCTTGCCTTTGGCCGCGCGAATGCACAGCTGCATGCGCTGGAAATCGACGTCGAGCACGCGGAGATGGCAGCATTCGGAGACCCGCATGCCGGTGCCGTACATCAGTTTGACGGCTAGCCGAGAGGAACCGCGTTTCGGCAGGCACGACAACAGGCGAGTCACTTCTTCGCGAGAAAGGACGGTGGGCAGCCGTTTTGGGCGCGTTGAGCGCAAGGCATCGATTGGCCCGAGATTCCGCTGGAGCACATCGCGGTAAAGGAAGAGCACAGCGGCCAGGGCCTGGTTCTGCGTGCTTTCGGCGACCCTGCGATTGACGGCCAAGTGGGTCAGAAAACCTTCGACGTGGCACCGGTCCATTTCCCGGGGGTGCCGCCAGCGACCGGACTTGGCGTGCTCGAAGCGGATGAACGCTTCGATCCAACGCAGGTAGGCCCGCGTCGTCTCAGTCGAGAAGTGGCGCCGCTGGCAAACCTGGCGGCACAGGTCCAGGAGCTTCATGGCACGCTCAGCATCGCGCGCAACAATTGCTGTGTCAATTACCGCGCAGGCGCGAATGTCTAGTTGCCAGCTGCACAAGGACTTAAGTCGTTGACTGGCACGCAGGGGGGTCCTACATTATCACACAGGGGCGCGCATGGTAACAAGTAGTTAGGCGATACAGATCGAGTCCGCCCGTCTTTTAAATCAACGCTATAGCGGTTGCGATCATGTCACCAGCCAAACCGAGTGCATTGACGTTATTCATGATCGCCTTCATTTCATATGTCCTTGCGATCGTCTTCAGTCCTGCTGATCCCGCGTCTGTCCTATTACTCGCTGGCGTGCTCATCGTGCTATCGTTTGGTTCCTACTTTGCCGGATTCTACCGCGGCCGCCGCTCCGTCGCCTAACCATTCGCTGCAGTTGACCCGCAGGTTCTTGGCGCGTTTGGCTCGTTCACTTCGGTCACGTTAGAATGCCATTCGACCCGTTGATGTTCAGCGGGCAACTGAGCTTTTTCGTTAGGCTGCAAGGTGTCGCTCATGGGCAAGCAAAAACATTCGCTCGTTGACAAGGCGATTTCCGCTTGGTGGGGTAAAGTTATTCTCGCGCTGTTAATCTTTGCAGGTACCTATGCCGCGTACTCCGACTTCACCAAGCTCGAAAACGGCGACGTGAACCTAATTGTCGGCTCAAAGTGGTTTATTGGCCTCTACAACCTTTTTGGCAAATGGCCAACTGTCGCAGTGTTTGGCCTTCTCGGTGCTGCATTCCTTGGCTGGGGCCTCAAGCAACTTAGCACGGGCAACGAATAGTGGCGGCCTAACCAGTCGCTGCAGTTGACCCGCAGCTTCTCGACGCGTTTGGCTCGCTCCCTTCGGTCACGGTACAATCAGCTTCGACCCTGCTTGACGTGAGCGGGCAACTGAGCTTTGTCGTTAGGCCGTAGGTGCGATGGACTGCGACCGGTTCTACAAACTGCTTTTCGCACCGATCGAACAACGCGTCGGTCCGATGGACGAAATGATCATCGGCGCGATTATCGGCTTTGATTGCGGTGGCCCAATCCGTTTGTCCACAGTTGGTCGCGGTAAGCGCCAGTTCACGACGTTTGTTACTTGCGAACTCGCGTATCGCGACGAACAGATCCCATCAAAGCTGGGTCGCTATGAGGCAATGATGACGTGTGACGACGAAGACTGGGCCCGTCACATCTTGACAAAGATCGGCCAAATGTCCTTTGACTCAGCGTTTGGCCACGGCCACACCATCGACATCGGCCAAGTTGTTGAGGTTGGATGTCCTGTCCAGGGGCTCGTCGTCGACGAGTTCGCACAAGTAACGATCGATGATGCACCTTATGCGCTATTCCAGTTCCACGGAGTCACCCAATCGGAACTTGATTTCGCGATGGAGCACAGCACCGACGCGCTACTCGAAAGATTGAAAAAGGCCGGCGTGTATCCAACGACGAGCATTCACCGACACGAATCCGTTACACTGGCGGCCTAACCATGCGCTGCAGTTGACCCGCAGGTTCTCGGCGCGTTTGGCTCGTCACCTTCGGTCACGGTAGAATGGCCTTCCACCCGTTGACTTCCAGCGGGCAACTGAGCTTATTCGTTAGCTGTCAACATGGCGTCAACAACATTTGAAGCCAAGTCGATCGTGTTCCTCGTCACTGGAACGGCGATGTTTGGCTTGGTGCTGGGCGCGTTGTTCGGCGCCGCTTCGGGCATTCTTGCTCCAACATTCTTTCAGCGTTTTATGCCGTGGGAGACTATCGAACCACTCGGCTTTGCCATTGTGTTGGGAGCGACCGGTGGTGTCATATGCGGCGGTGCGCTTGGCGTCTTCGCCGTCACCGTTCAGTTGGTCGTCCACCTATTCACGCGTAAGCACACCCAGGGCAGCTAACCATTCGCTGCAGTTGACCCGCAGGTTCTCGGCGCGTTTGTCTCCGTCACTTCGGTCACGGTAGAATGACCTTCAACCCGTTGACTCTCAGTGGGCAAACTGAGCTTTTTCGTTATGTGGCTCCGACATTACGATTCAATGACACTAGCCGAGCTAGAACACGCACTGGCCACAGCTCTGTATGCCGACGACGACGCGCGGTCGCTAGGCTACGGGTGGCCGGTCGATGAAATGGTTTCGGTCGCCATCCGACGTTGGAATAGCTTTTCGCGTCGTAGCAAAGCTAAAAAGCCGACGCTTGATCAACGTATTCTCGATCTTGCGAAAGGCATGCAACAGCATTTCGACAAGGCTCGCCACGATTGTAAGCTCGATTTTATTCACGACGCAAAAGTTCTCGCTCCTATACTGGAAGCCGCAGCCCTTAAGGCCACATAACCAGTCGCTGCAGCGGCTGTGTTGATTTTCAAGAGGGTTGAAGGACAACTTCGTCGCGATTTTCTGGGCATGATGTTCTCCAAGGTTCGTTGTTGCGGATGATGGTGTTGAGGATCACGAGCAGCTTGCGCATGCAGGCGGTCATCATCACCTTGAAGGGCTTTCCGGCAGCGCTCAGGCGCTGGGCCATGGCGCGAATCGTCGGGTTCCACGTGTGCGCGGTGAGCGTGGCCATGTAGAGCGCGTTGCGGACGCTCTGCCGACCACCGATGATGTGCCGTTGGCCGCGCTGCTTGCCGCTGTCGCGATTGATCGGCGCGACGCCGACGAGTGCCGCGATGCACTGCCGGTTGAGCTTGCCCAGTTCAGGCAGTTCGGCGATGAGCGCGGTGGCCGTGGCCTGGCCGACACCGGGCACGCTGATGAGCAGTCGATAGCGCTGCCGCCAGTCGTCATCGCGTTCGATCAGTTCGAGCATCTGCGCTTCGACTTGCGACAACTGCTTGTCGAGCGCCTTGAGCGAATACTGAATCTGTCGGCGGAGCTTCATGTGCATGGCCTGCTCCAGCCGCTGCTTCTCCATGGTGATCATCGCCACGAGCTGACGACGCCGGGCCACCAGCTCATCGAGAAAGAGCTGGTTTTCCGAGGGCCTTTCGCTGGCGCGTGGTCCGATCACGGCGCCGAAGTGCGCGAGGATGCGAGCATCGATCATGTCGGTCTTGGCCAGTTGACCGGTGCTCTTGGCGAAGTCGCGTGGCTGACGCGGATTGACGATCGCCACCTCGAATCCGGCATCCATCAAGGCGGTGGCCACACGACGTTCGTAGCGACCGGTCGCTTCGATCACGACCAGACGCACGACGTGTTGAGCTAAGCGCTCGACCAGCGCGTCGATGCCGGCCGTCGTGTTGTCGAAGGTGAAAGCCTTGTGCTCGGGCCAAAGATGCACGTCGAACTTGTCTTTGGCCACGTCGATACCAACGAACACTTCGGGCGAGGCGCTGCTGTGCATGGCGAAGTCCCTTTCTTGCGAATGCGACCTCGCCCTGAGCTTGGTCGAGGGACGGGTCGAGTGGCTGTTCGGTCTCGTGCCACGCACAACAGCGGCGCGAGCGCGGCGATCCGGCTGCAGCACGGCGTCGGTTGCGCCGAGTTGACAACGATCTACCGCGCCCGCCCCGAGTGTGTCGGCCGCTGCGTTGCCGCCCAACTCGCTACGCTCGTCGTGCGGCAACGCAGCCGCTAACATGACGCCATCTCCCTGCGAATCCAACATACAAGTTGACCCGCAGTCGCTTGGCGAGTTTGGCTCGTTCACTTCGCTCGCGTTACAATGGCCTTCAACCCGTTGACTTCCAGCGGGCAACTGAGCTTTTTCGTTAGGCGTAGAGTCAGTGCGCCCATGATCGTCAGATGCATACGGATCACCGACAAGCAAACCGGTGAGGACAAAGGAGCCGAATCTCCCTGGCTTCGCGTAGGGGCCTCCTATCCCGTTCTGGGCGTTCTCAGCAGTTGGGAAACGCAGCCTGCTCGAATCGTCTTGCCTTCGGATAATCCGCCATGGTGGCTACCAGATGGCTTCGATAAACGTGGCGATCCGATCATGGTTTTTCCAAGCGATTTCGCCATCGTCAGCAGCAAGGTATCCCGGTACTGGGCTGTGAACATCACTAGCCGTGGTTCGTTGGACATGATGCCCGAGCCTTGGCTAAGCGATGGTTTCTGGGAAGGCTTAGAGGAGGAAGGGACTGACGACTGTGTGGGATTGTACTGCGAGTTTTGGAAACGAATTGAGGCGGAAGGATATTGAAAGCGGGGCCCTGCAGCCTCGCCCAAGATATTCCCGCCTAACTTCTTAAGGATTGCAGCCCGCGCAGCCGGGCCTGCAATCCTTGGTTCAAGAAGCCCGGTGAACGATGAAGCGGGCTGTATCTTAGGGTAACGGTTCGCCCACGCGGGGCGCGGGAATCGCTACTGAGACGCGTCCGCGACCCTCTTGGCTGGCGAGTGGATGATCGCGCGCGTGAAGCGCTGGCTCGTGTCGGGGCGGTGGCGGCGATGCGGTGACGGTTTGGCGCCTCGGATGGGGCGAGCGACGGGAGCCCGGGCGCAGCTTGAACCAATCGCTGCAATTGACCCACAGGTGCTCGGCGTGTTTGGCTCGTTCACTTCTGCCACGATAGAATGACCCTGCACCCCGCTCGGCGTGGGGCAATTGAATGTTCTCATTAGCCAATACTCATATGCGACACATCACCGGGCTTTTTCTATGCAGTCTTTTGCTGGGTTGCGGACACGGGGTTTCGGTAACCGCTGGCGGGCGCCTGCAGCAGGCAATAAATAGGTTGAACTCGGCGAAGACGCCCGAGGAGAGATTCTATGCCTTGAGTGACGCGGCCAAAGAAAGCTTCGTTGCCGGGAACACTGCGGACGCTCGGAGATACGCGGAGGAGTTAATGACCGTATTGCCGCAGTTCCAAGGGAATTGGAATTACGGCAATGCTGTCCAAAACGCTAATTTGGTCCTTGGCCGTATTGCCGTCCGTGAGGGACGCATTGATGACGCCAAGCGGTACCTCCTTGAGGCGGGCAAGAGCCCCGGCTCACCGCAGATGAATTCTTTTGGTCCGAACATGAGTTTGGCGAAAGACCTTCTTGAGAAGGGAGAGCGCCAAGTTGTCTTGGAGCATTTTGAGTTGTGCCGAAAGTTTTGGAAGTTGCACCGTGGGCAATTGGATAGTTGGAGTCAGCAGGTCAAGGACGGGAAGATTCCCGATTTCGGAGCAAACCTTGTTTACTGACGCGCCACGTAACCTTGCGTCCCAGCAGGTGGCTGGGCATGACTCGTTTCTCGAATGGAAGGTCCTGCGGTACATCGTGCCTTGCAGGTTCATCGTTAACTACTCGTGATTCTGCATGGAACTCGACGACGACAAGATTGACGACGCGGTCCTCGCACTCCTGGTTCTCGGACTTCACGACGGGGCTCGGGCTTGGAAGGGGTTCGACTGGGACGCAATGAATCGGCTCTACGAAAAGGGATTCATTAGCGATCCGAGGACGAAGGCGCAATCCGTAGTGTTTACCGAGGAAGGCTTAGTTCGCGCACAGGTGTTGCTTGATGAGCTATTCGCTCGATAATTCTGACGACGTGTTTTCGATGATACGCAGCTTCCAGATTGTCTCCGCGTCGCCCGCCCACTACAGGCGAATGACGCGGAGATCATGATCTGAACCATGGCGATTACGCTGCGACTCGCTCGCGCCGCTTTCTCGGCAGCGGCTTTCGCAGCGGCTCGGTCGGATAAATCTCATCCCAGTCTAAAATTAGTGGCTCAAGATCGGGAATTTCCATGAGGCTGAAGCCTCGACTGCGAACCGTGCCCATCGATTCACCGGTTGCACGCGAGACTTCTCGTTCAAAATCGGACTGAGTCATCACAAGCACCTTTCAAATAGCAGCGGTCTGCGCGCAGCACCGCCTAGGGAAAAACGAACCGAGAAAACGACCATCCAGAGCGGACGGCGAAAACGAGCGACTTCAATCGGGCTGATTCAGCCAGAACGTCCGCAGCCAGACCAGTTCAGCGGAAAGCGCGTCGCTGCGAGTTGCGAACGGCCCGAGCAGTGGACCGCAAGTTGGAGCAAGATCGGCCAGCCATTGTCCATCGACCGTGGGCTCGACATGACTGGCACGGCGAATGGACAGCTTGCCAAGTTCGTGCAAGTCGATCACTTCGTCGTAGATGCAGTTGACCTGGCCAGTTGGTCTGATCACAAGCTCCATCACGATGGCTCCTGCTGCGTGCCACCGCTGCGGAGAATTCGGCGCCGGGGCCGATCGATCATCAAGCCATCGAGCACCGACTGCACACCGGCCAATTGCGTCGCGAGCTGCTGTCGCAGCGGCTGGTTGTCGCGCAACTGTTGAGGCTCGACGCCGCGAACAATCCGCTGAGCTTGTTCGACCAGTTCGTCGAGCTGCTCGCTGGAGCGAACGTTCAGATGCCGAAACCGCTCGAAGAACTCGCCGAGATTCTCGACGGCCGAATCACGGAACACTTTCGGTTTGCCATCGTCGGTGCCACTGAGCCGCTCGGCCAAGTGGCTGACGAGCTTCGACAGCTCCTCGGTAAAGGCCTGCTCGGCCATTTGCAGCGCTTCGTCGAATCGAGCTGTAATGCGTCGCTGCTCTTCAGCAAACAGTGCAGGGCTTAGCTGCCGAAGATATTCGGGTGGCTCGACCGAAGGGAAGTCATGCTCGACGCGGAACAGAGTGCGCAGCGACTCGGGATAGTCCGACGAGTTGAACAGTCGGCCCAGCCGCTGTCGTGCGGCGCGTTTCATCTGGTCGTAATGCTCGTCGAGCTTGTCGACGGCTTCGGCAAGCTCGGCGCGCAGCGTTGTCATCTGCACATCGAACGTCGGTACATCGTCTTGGCGAATCAGCCGAATGCCCGGTTCCGGGTACGGCAGACTCATCCCTCGCCAAAGCGCGACGATCCTGCCGCGAACCGCCGTCACGGCTTTGAACGCCGGATCACGCGTGTCGAGAAGCTTCTTGCCGGCCGACAAGAACTGCCCCTCGGCGCCGAACGATTCGGCGGCCTGAGCGCGCTGTTCAGTCGTCAAGCTCTTGCGGACACCGAACCAGAACGAAGCTCAAGCGAACGGCCGCCATCGCGGTACGGAGCCGAGCGGCCGCGCTGCGAGTTTCGATACCGGCATTGCCAGCCGGTTCAGCGATCATGGTCATGAAGAACTCCTTGTTGTGAGTGAACTCGGCGACGCCGGTTATCGGCGGGCCATGGTGCGCAGCTTTTCGGCAAGCTTCTCGATCTCAGTAGCCACGAGCGGCTTCGCGCGGCATGCCGATCGACTTGAAGTACGGCCGCTGAATCGCCACGCTCTGGACCGACATTTCTTCGCGCCAGTACAAGAGCGCCGCCAGAAGCGTTGCCAACTCGCGTTGGCTGAACATGGGAACATCCTTTCGTGGTTTGCAGCGCCCGCGCGGATTGCGCGTGGCGGAAGTGGTGTCGGCTTCAGACGCGTGTTGTCTCGCGATAACCCTTCCGCGTCTTCTCGCCGATCAGCTTGTCGGCATGGCGTTGGGCGACCGCTGCATCGGGAAACTTCTTGGTCTGGGTTTGACCACTGCCGCCTAACCGGCCGTAACACACCGTGACGTCACAGCCGGCCACGCTGACTTCCCAGAACTTCGCACTTGTTCCACTCACGAATTCAAAACGTCGGCTCATGGTTTCTTCTCCTTGGATTAAAAACTCAATCAACCAAACTGCGTCCAACGCTCGTAGCGGATGTTGTCCTGAAACTTCCTGCCCGCGGCGGTCAGTTGCGTCATGCCGCTGACGGACCAGTTCGCGCCATCGGGCAGTTCGTCGTACCTGCCTCCCAGGTCGAGGTTGTATTCAAACAGCTCCAGCTCCAGATGCTCGCCGTCCACGGTCGTAGCATGCTCGAACGCGTTTCGGACTGCGCTCAGCGCTCGCGCTACGGGCGGGGATGGCTCCTCTGTCGACACGTCGCGCGCAAGGTCGTTGAGCGTTAGCCCGCACTGGTCGAGCGCTGCTTCGAGGGCGCCCGAGTTCGTTCGGCGCCAAACCACGCACGGTCTCTGTCGAGATGATCCAGCCACTGCACGGCGCGTATTCACTAGCCATGATGTTTTCTCCCTTCGAGGTTCGTCGATTTGCTGACGAGCAGTCATCTCGACGCCGCGTCGACTTCAGAAAGCATGCGTACGAAGCTCGGGAACCGAGGTACACCACGGTCCGTAAGCTCCTGGTAGCGAAACGTGATCGTGCTGCCGATCGGTGGCGGCATTTCGCGCTGGGCGTCGCTGAATCCCGTGCCGACCGAAAACGTCGTGCCGTCCGGCAGCTCTGCGACGAGCGCCTCCGAGGCGCCCCTTGTGCCGCCCCTTGCCGGCTTGGTGGCCAATCACTCGCGCTTCGGCGTCTTGGAACTGCTTCACCTTGAGCAAGGTATTCGAGCGACCGGGCTCATAACGCGAGCCCGGCTCACGAAGCATCAAGCCTTCACCGTCGCGCGAGATAATTTGCTCCAGCTCATCGCGCAGGTGCTCGACACCGCGACAGCGCTGTTGCGGCAGGATGCCCGCGTATGGCAGGCGAAGTTGCGAGAAACACTCGCAGAGGTACTCGATCCGCGCTTCAAACGGATCGTCGAGTGCCGGTGCGTCGAAGATTCGGAACTTGATCTCGCGCCACAGCTCGGTGCCGTCATGCCGCCGCACGATACTTACCGTGCGCTGAAACGCCTTGCGCGCTAGCCACAGCTCACCGTCGAGCGGAATGCTTGGCAGCCGCTCGGTAAACCACTCCGGCGCACGCAGCACGTTGCCTTGCCGCGACAGGAACTGCGTGCCGTCCCAGTAAGCGCGCACGCCGTCAAGTTTTTCGCTCAGCCACCAGTCGGTCGGGTCGCTGGCCGAGTCCCAGGTTTCGGCCAGCAGCAGCCCCGGGACACGACGTGCCGCTGGAGGCGACGTGTTGACCTGGATCAGTTTGCCCAGACGCGCCTCCTCCGCCTGTTCGCCTCGGTACTGCCGTAAGTGTTTGCAGGTGCGTTGTTCGATGGGTAGCGACTGATTGCGCCACGCCGGACACGAGCAGGAATAGACGCCACCGACGTTTTTCAAGAGGTACGGCTCGCGACCCGAGCCTTGCATGCGCGCAGTTTCACCGTCATGTAGATCGGGCATTGGCTCGACCTCCTAAGGAAAAGGGAACGAAGCGAGCGGTGATCGAAGGAGCACCGCTCATCCGAATGGATCAGCGCGACTGATGAGCACGCGTGGTCGAAGCCGAGGTATGCCGTCGCGCTCAGCGCGGCGGCTTGTGCGTACGCAGCGGCGAGCCGACGACGCGTAACACGCGCGACGCCGTGAGTGGATTCTGCGACCTTGTCGGTGCGTGGTCGCACGAAAGATTGCGACGGCTCATCTCGCCTTCCACTTCACTGACGATGCGCTCCACCGCTGCGCGCTCGTAACTCGCCGGCTTGATCCGGTGTAACTCGTCATGGTACTTGCGGTAGAACGCCAATAGCTCCTGGTCCGAAGCGAGTGCGAACTGCATAAGCAACATGGCTTCGCCCTTTCTGCTGATGCTTGCGTCCGGACGTTATGGTAGCACCGCCATTTGGCAATTCCATGATTCCAACACGATGCTAGCAGAGCGGAACGGCACCCAGCTCAGCCTGGGCGGGCGCACATCTCTCCTGGCCCTCCTCGGCGCTCGCTAGCAAGCCGTTGGTGTTATGCCTGAGCAGAATGCGGTGTTTGCCTGCGGCCGCTCCAGAGGCCGCCAGTGGCTCCAGGCCGTGCTAGCATCCGAAAAGGCGAGATGCCCTAGTTCTTCGACGCGTCGCGGCTAACTTTACGTCCCGCCTTTTGGGTCGACGCACCGCTGCGCGAGTAGATGCCCTGCACGTCGGCTGATAGGCAACGGCCACTGGCCCACGAGCGCAATCGTTCGACCGATTCGGCGGCAGTGCGAGCGACGGGGACGATGTTCGTTGCCGCGTCGACTAGCGACACGTCGTGCAGCGCCGCAAGCCGGCAACACGCTTTGATCTCGGCGCCCGACCAGTCGGCATCGACCGGCTTGGGCTGCTTGGCATCGAGGCCAAACTTGTCGATGTAGAGCTGCCAAATGAGCCTGCGCTCCTGCACGCCGGGAAACTCGATGAAGAAGATCGCGTCGAAACGTTCGGCGCGGCTGAACTCGGGCGGTAGCGCTGCGATGTCGTTGGCCGTGCAGACCAAGAACACATCACTCTCATGGTCGTTGGCCCATGTGAGAAACTCGCCGAACATCTGTGCGGTCGTGCCACCGTCCGACATGCCGCTGCCGGCCGCGCCTTTCCATCCCTTTTCGATCTCGTCGAAGAACGCGATTACCGGCGCCATGGCATCGAGCATTCGCAAGACCTGCCGCATGTTCGATTGACTCTGTCCGACGAGGCTTCCCATCAAGCGGCCAATGTTGACTGAGACGGTCGGCCGGCCGACTTCGTTGCCCAGCGCCTTGGCGAACTGGCTCTTGCCGCAACCTGGCGGTGAGAGCAACAGCACGCCACGCGGTCGTACCGTTGCATTGCTTTGTCCTTGGCGGCGCAGCGATCGGAGGCAGAAGCTCTTGAGCGCTTCGAGGCCGCCGAGATCGTTGAAACGTTCAACGCCTTCGTGCAGCTCAAGCAGGCCGCTCTTCTTTAGCATTTGGCTTTTGAGTTGCCAGATCGTTTGCGGTTCGAGGCGACTGTGACGCACGAGCGACAAGCTGAACGCGCCTTCGGCTTCATAACGCGTCAGCCCTGCCGAGGCGTCGAGTAGCGCCGTGAGTCCATCGCCATTCGGAAGGTCGCCCTCTTCAGTCGCAACGCCTCGGGCGATCTGCTCAAGCTGCGTTCGGTCGGGCAGTGCGTGTTCGATCACAACGAACTGTTTTTCGAGTTCGGTCGGTATTTGCACGACCGGCGAAAGAATCACGACGAACGTGCGGTGCTGCTTGCCGGAGGTGATCTGGCTGGCAAGCGCCTGCACGATCTCGGCGGAATTCAAAAAGCGATGGAAGTTCACGAGCACCAGTAAGGCAGTGCCGTCGCCAGTCGCCATTGCCGAGAGCGAACGGATCGCCGCAAGCGGATCGGCACCGCTGGTCTCGCCCGTTTGCGCGCCTGCCTGCAATCCACGATCCACGTCCCACGTTGCGAGGTGCCAGGCTTCGCGACGACAAAGCTGCCCGATTTCGGCCAGCGCATCGTCGTGCTCGAACGACTGCACCCACAGGCCCGTGAAGCAGGCCCGCACGTACTCGGCTAGGTAATCAGAAAGCGGCATAATGATCCTCCGAGGGAAGTAAGTGAGCCGGCGCGTTCGCGCGGACTTCGTGAGAGAACAGGACAACGAAAATGCGAATTGCCGTGACCGGAGCGACCGGGTTCATCGGACGCTACATCGTGCGGCACCTCGTCGCTCAAGGGCACCGCTGCCGATGCTGGTACCGACCCACCAGCGATCGCGGTGGCTTCGATGACGTTGCGCAACAAATCGAATGGGTTGCCGGTGGACTCGGCGATGCTGACGAATGCGCAGAGCTAGTCGCCGGCTGCGACGGTGTAATCCACGCTGCGCTTTATCACCCGGGCGGCGGCTTCCGTGGCGGCGAAGGAAACCTCGTCGAATTCGTTGAACGGAACGTCGTCGGAACACTCAAGTTGATCGAAGCGGCTCGCGCGGCGCACGTCGGACGATTCGTATTCATTTCAACGTGCGCCGTTCACGAGCGCATCTTGAGTGATCGGCCGCTCGACGAAACGCATCCGACAACGCCAACGAGTCACTATGGCGCGCACAAGGCTGCCATCGAACAGTTCGTTCACAGCTACGGCTGGGGCCAGGGCTACGCAATCTGTGCCGTGCGACCCACCGGCGTCTACGGTCTCGATCGTCCGGTCGAGCAAAACAAGTGGTTCAATCTTGTGCGCGACGTGGCACAAGGCAGAGATGTCACCTGCGATCGGGGCGGCAAGGAGGTCCACGCGGCCGATGTCGCCAAGGCCGCAGCCCTTCTACTCGACAAAGGCGAAGATGGCGAGGTCTACAATTGCTTCGACAGATACATCTCCGACTTCGATGTCGCAACGATCGCAAAGCGTCTTGCCGGCAGCCACGGCATGATTCACGGCGGTCAGAAGTCAGCAAAGAACCAGATCGTTACGGAGAAGCTGCGAGCGCTCGGCATGCAGTTCGGTGGCCAGAGACTCTTGGAACAGACAATCGGCGAGTTACTTACGGCCGTTGGCTAACGACTCAGCCTGTTCAAGCTGCCGAATTTGGCGATCTAACAAGTTTAACGTCGTGCCGCTGCTTCTCTATGGCGCAGAATGCTCGCGTCTGACGAGCCGCCGAGGCGAAGAATGGCGACCCGCGTTCCCCTTCGGTAGGATAAAAGCGTCCCGCGCAACCGCTATGAGATGACTTATGTCTGGTCAAGACCGCGCCGATTATCAGCGAGCGATAGAACAGCTTCTCAAAGATTTTCAGTCGTTTCTGAAAGCGCGTCGACGGCATGTCCATTCGATCGAAGTAGAAGGTCGCGCGATTGTAATACTCGCGCCGTTTCGCGCGGGCGGGTCTGTCCTCGATTGGAAACGAGGAAGAGAAGTGTATCGGCTCTTCGTCGAAGACTCCGTTCCGCCTCGCTTTCTTTACGAGCTGGCTGACATCGGCACAAGATACCTTGCTGATCTGGACGCCGGCATAGACGACGAAGATGAGGCTCCAGCGGAGTTCGTCGGGGAAGACTTCGATCGCGAGTTCGAGAAGATTGGAACCTACTTCCGCTCTGCATTTTTTCGAAGCGGTTCCCACGTCCTCAAAGGCGCTCCTTTTCGGGGTTGAAACGCTCATCGCCCAGAACGCATTGCGGTTGGACCTCCATTTCGAACGGCACTTTGCTGTCTGGTCTTTACGGCGTCGGACCGTTAGGTGGTTCATCACTGGCTTGATGTTCCTTGTTGCGTTTGCTGCTCGTGGGTTTGAGTCTGATAGAACTCGGGCGTCAGTCGTTCGCTGACGCGCTGACCGAGCGCTAGCTCGATGAACCGACTGGCATCCTGGCACGATGAACCGCTGAAGCCTTTCGTCTGAACGACAGATTCGCCGTTAGGCGCGACAACGATCTCGATGACCTGCATCATGCGGCACCCCCGGCGACCTGGATCGAGAGCTTGATCGAACCGTCAGCGAGTTGCTGCTCGGTGACGTTGTGACCGCGCTTGCGTGCTTCGATCTTTGCCTTCTCGACCGCGTAACTTTGAAGCAGGCGATCGAGATGCTTCTGATCGCCCCAATTGCCGCCATAGTTGTCGAAGCGGACTTCACCACTGCTGGTGTCGATGACGGCCGGATAACGCCAGCCAGGCAGTTGCACGAGAAGACCAGTCGCTTGACCGCTGAAGAGCTTCACGGTGCCGACACTCGGCAAGGCCAGGCCGAGTCGTTGACATGCTGCCGAGACGGCCACGGGGTCGCGGACTTTCGTCTGGATCGAAACGATGTGAGACATTCGCTAGTTTCCTCCTCGGAGCCGTTGAACTTGAACCCGAAAACGAAGCGGCATCGCACAAGCTGCAATGCTCGCGCGAGGCCGGAGAGCGCACCGTAGCTAACGGCCGCGCACACTTATCTTGACGCGTTCGAGCCAGTTTCTTTAGCGCATGCTCTCCGCTGAACTTCCATACGCGGTCGGTGAATAGGTCCATCGCAGTTCAGCGCCCAAGGCGGCCGCCTGCTTGGAACGCGTCGCCTTGTCAGAAGAGTCGGCATACAATCACCTTCGGCAATGCCATCTACCTCGATGGACTGAGGACGCTCGATGATTCTCCACGTCGATATGGACGCGTTCTACGCTTCGGTCGAGGAGCGCGATGATCCATCACTTCTTGGCAAGCCGGTGATCGTCGGCGGTTCCGCTGAAGCACGTGGCGTTGTTGCAGCTGCGAACTACGAAGCACGCAAATTCGGGGTGCATAGCGCCATGGCCAGCGCACGCGCGAAGCAGCTCTGTCCGCATGCCGTATTTCTGAAAGTGCGGATGGATCACTACGCCAGCGTTTCGCGCCAAATTCGCGCGATCTTTGAGAACTTCACGCCGCTGGTGGAACCGCTCTCGCTGGACGAAGCGTTTCTCGATGTTACCGGCAGCCAGTCGCTGTTCGGCTCATGCATTGAGATTGCCCAGCAGATCAAGCAGCGCATCCGGCGAGATGTGCGTCTCGTTGCGTCGGTTGGCGTCGCGCCAAATAAGTTTCTGGCCAAGGTCGCAAGCGACCTGCGCAAACCCGACGCCCTCGTCGTCGTGCCGGCTGACGGTGTGCAGGAGTTCCTCGATCCATTGCCGATCGGTCGCATCTGGGGTGTCGGGAAGGTGACGAATCGTCGATTCGAGCAACTTGGGATACGCAGCATCGGTGATCTGCGGTGTTTGTCGCCTGCATCGCTTACCCAACTGTTCGGCGCGTCTGGCGAACATTACTGGCGACTGGCGCACGGAATCGATGACCGTCCCGTCGTACCGGATCGCGAATCGAAATCGATATCGCACGAAAGCACCTTCGCCGAGGACATCAGTGACATGGGCCTGTTGCGCTCGTGGCTCGTTGAGCTGGCCGAGCAAGTCGCACGGCGGTTGCGCCGGCATGGATTGAAAGGACGGACCGTCGAACTGAAAGTGCGATTCGCTGATTTTCAGACGATCAGCCGCTCGTTGACGCTCCGACAACCGTCGAGCGTCACCCAGGAGCTGCTGGACGCCGGGACAGAACTGCTGACGAAGAAGCTGCCCAAAGAGCACCTGCCCGTGCGCTTGCTTGGATTTGGCGTGCATGGCTTGGCCAACGGCGTAAACGACCAGCGTGAACTCTTTGACGAAGCTGACCGAAATCGGCAGCGTGAGCTGGATCGAACGTCCGACCAAATTGCGGCGAAGTTCGGCAAGAGCGCGTTACGACGCGGCGCAAGCCTTCGCGACGATTGAACGAGGCTCCCGAGCTGCATGCCGCAGGTTCGCATACTGCTGCACGAGCGTGCGTGACGGCTTAGACTTTCAAGATCGACTGCCCTATCTTCGGAGTCGCGCCATGCCCGAGCCTTTGCTGCGTATCCGCAATCATCACGCTCCTGCCTGTGGTGATCCACCGATCGTCGATGGTGACGAAAAGAGCATTTACATCGGTTACTTCGAGAACGAGTATGGCGAGCAGTGGATTTTCACCTATGACCGTAAGATGAAGAAAGGCGAGCTTCGCGGCGGCGACGTCGGCTGGAACAAGGTGCAGCGGGTCGAGGATGGCGCGGTTCACGGTCTGATTCTCAACGCTCCGGAGCAGGCATGGCTCGATGCCTGTTGGAAAGCAGCGTCATTCGGTAGCGTCTGACCATAGTGGAGCGCGGCATATAGTGACCCGCTGATGTGGCAGTGGCTCTTTACCCAGCGTAAGAAACTTATGAGCGAATAAGCGGACAAGCTGCGCTGTACCAGCCTCAGCGCGTTACACTGCGCTTGAAGACCGACTGCGGAGCCTTTCCCATGGGAAGCGGTGCCGTCATGGCGCGAACGATCGTTCTTTGCTGTGCATCTTTCATTCTGGGTTCTTGTGTTGACCGAGAGCCCGCTGAGGCTGCCGCTCCCATTTCTGACGATCTCCGTGATCTCTTCGGGTTATTGGACACGCTGAACCCGAATGAGCATCCTCTGGTGCTTGTTGAATTGAGATTCTCTTACGCGGATCGCCCGGACCGTCAGTGGTCTGAGAACGTTTGGCTGGTCCGACAGGATGACTCATCAATTTCCGTGATGCGAAACGACCTCCTGCCATGGACGTTTAGCAAGAACGAGGCAACACAAACTCCGGCGAGTTGGTACCCCCGATCGATCAAGCTCGAAGGCATCAAAGAAGCTGATCTGCGAGAGTATTTCAAGAGCCTCAGCATTCCCGAACCACTCGAAGATGAGGATCGACCCAGGCGTCGGCTGAGTGACATTCCTGGCCCGTCGCAGCGGCTGTTGCAAGCATA
Source organism: uncultured Planctomycetota bacterium (assembly GCA_963708675.1). Classification (GTDB taxonomy): domain Bacteria; phylum Planctomycetota; class Planctomycetia; order Pirellulales; family PNKZ01; genus DATAXP01. The sequence continues at coordinate 4,875,396 of CAVPTO010000003.1, read as the reverse complement.
CATGGCGTGGAAGCACGGCCTTCCCGAGTTCTGTGATCCAATCATCGCCGCGGATGCCAAGGAACGGAACTACAAGGCGGATTTCGCCAGGTACCAGGAGGCGGTGCTCGATGACTTGGCGTGGTTGCACTTTCTACGCGGCGTCAACTTGCTGATGTACGCCGACCGAAAGGACGTCTTACAGCAGCTTCGACTCGTTTCCGAGATATCGCCCAAAGGCGAGTATTCGGATCAAGCCAAAGAACTTGTACGACACTTGGAGCGAATGGTCGCCGGTGGGGCCGAATCGCTGAAGCCTTCACTAGACGAGTCGAAGATGGGCGAGGCGGAACGCATCCGGTTCTACGTCACGCAGCTCAAGGATTTGAATTGTCCGCAAATGTCTCAGCCCGGGGACATCGCGATCTACGCGACCATCGTTGACGGGCAGCCGGACGAAAACCCGCCCTCTGCGAAACTTCTCCGCTTGGTCATGAAGGCGGTCCCATTCTTAATCGAAGCTTTGGACGACGACACTCCGACACGGACGGTTTATCACTGGCGTGATTTCGCACATAGCCGATACGTCTGGCGCACTTCTGATTTCGCTTGGCAGATTTTACGAGACATCACCAAAAAAGAATTTGGCTATCGCCCAGTCGTCGGATTCACGCTCGGTACCATGGAGCCGGCCGAGAAAAAAACTGCAATCGAGGCCATAAAACAATGGTACGCGGAGAACAAAAACGTCTCAGACGACGACAGGATGTTCGGGTTCTTTTCGAGCCAGGAGCCGAATGACTGGCTCACGGCGGGACGATATTTTCTGGATGCGAAAAAGAGCGAGCGAGCTGTCAAGCCTCTGCTGGAACTCATTCCTCGGGCACGCGATTTTTCCAAGGGCGCTGTTTGCGAGTTGGTCGGTGAACTTGGAGACCGAACGGCGATTCCCGTCCTCAACGGGGTAATGACCACGGCTCCGGCGCCCGCCGACCGCATGAGTGCCGCCATTGGTCTCTGGCGGCTCGGCGACAACTCTGGAATTCCGATCGCCATCGATTTCGTCGAGTCCGAGATGCAACCGTACGGGAATTGGGAGGAGCCGATTTGGTTCCTCATGCTAACGCGTTCAAAGGAAGCCATGGACGCATTGCAGTCGATCATTGTGACGGCCCCTCCGACGCGCGCCAGCGAAGTTCTCCGAACGGTCACAGCATCGATCACGGGTGATCTGTGGGGGAGGAAGCGCACACCGGCCGCTTGCGTCGAAATGGTTCCGGTGCTGATTGCCGCCGCCGACCGACGTGACGAGACCGGTGGTTCGACAAATGACGTCAAGACTCGGATGAATGATGTTGCTGCGGTTGCATTGGTTCTTATGCGCAATGGCACAGAGGACCCATTCCCAGGCAGCTCTCCGCGTGTTGATCCAACTTTCTTCGACGTGAGCGACCCCGAAGTGGCGAGTCGCGATCGACAGATCGAGGCACTGAAGGCTTGGTACGAGACTAACAAGGATCATTTGCGATGGTCGCCGGAAAAGAAGCGGCTCGTGGTGACGGAGAACTAACGCGTGCCTAAACCATCCGAAGTCATTTCGATTCCGTTTGTAGGCGGACCCTTCGATGGACACGCCCAACCGTTCAGTGATCCGCCACGCATCGAGCGTCTTGCGCTTCCGGTGAACGAAGGCACGCCACCGCGCCCTCAATCGAGTACCAGCCCGCGATCGCGTCGATGACCACTCATAATGCCGAGATCACCATCTCAAGTCTCCGTTCCGTCCAACGACCTTGGAAGTCCGCCGCTCCGACGCGAAAGCTGTGGTCGAGCGGCCGACGTTCCCACAGTTCGCCACATGCTGCACCGATCGGTGCGCCAGCGCAAGCCCCCAGTACGGTGCTGACGAGCGGTATCGGAATGAGGCTTGTGCACGCTATTCCGCCAATGATCGAGTCGGGCAACTCCAAAGACGGAAGGATTTGATGAGCGATCATCGTTGGCTGCTCTGTCTGGTTGTGGCGCTCGGTCACGATGTCGCACGTCCCGCCGCCGACGCGCGCCCTCCCAACATCGTCTTCTTTCTGGTGGATGATCTTGGTCAGCGCGACGTCGGCTGTTATGGCAGCACGTTCTACGAAACGCCGAACATTGACCGGCTGGCCCGTGAAGGGGCTCGATTCACGGCAGCGTATGCCGCCGCGCCGATTTGTTCGCCCACACGGGCCAGCATCATCACCGGCCAATGGCCACAGCGATTTGGGATTACTGATGCCATCGGAACCCCGGCCGGTGAGGACTGGACGCGCAATACGAAGCTGCTTCCAGCACGCTATGCGGATCGACTCCCGCTTGACAGTCCGACGCTCGCGAAGGCTCTGAAGACACTAGGGTATGCGACATTGTTCGCGGGGAAGTGGCATCTAGGTCCGCAAGGATGCTGGCCCGAGAACCAGGGGTTCGACGTGAATCGGGGAGGTACTGAAGCGGGCCATCCCCATAGCTACTTTTCTCCGTACGCCAATCCGCGCTTGCCAGATGGACCCATCGGCGAATACCTGCCGGAACGCCTGGCTGCCGAGACCACGACGTTTATCGAGGAACACAAGGATCAACCGTTCCTGGTCTATTTCTCGTTCTACAGTGTGCATAACCCGATGATGCCGCGCGCCGAGCTCAAGCAGAAATACGAGCGCAAGCGCGATCGCCTTCATCTGAGCACACGATGGGGACGCGAGGCTGATCGCGATGTTCGCCTCGTGCAGGACTATCCGGCGTACGCCGCGATGGTCGAAGCGGTGGACATCGCGGTGGGTAAGGTCTTGGCAAAGTTGGACGAACTGAGCCTGCACGCCAACACGCTTGTTGTGTTCACCAGCGATAACGGCGGTCTCTCGACCAGCGAAGGCTGGCCGACCTCGAACGTCCCGCTGCGCGGGGGCAAAGGATGGTTGTATGAAGGAGGCATACGTGAGCCGCTGATCGTGCGCTGGCCCGGCATTGCAAGCGCCGGCGACGTCATCGATACGCCGGTCAGCAGTGTCGATTTTTTTCCGACCGTGCTGGAAGCCGTTGGTTTGCAGCCGCAGTCTGGGCAGATTCTCGATGGAGTCAGCCTGGTGCCACTGCTGCGAGGTCGCCCGCTCGCCGAACGGACGTTGTACTGGCATTTTCCGCACTACAACAACCAAGGGGGCGCGCCAGGCGCTGCGATTCGGCGCGGCGACTGGAAACTCATCGAGTGGCAGGAAGACAACCGGGTAGAACTTTTCAACGTCCAGCGCGATCTCGGCGAGACCGCCGATTTGGCGGCTAGCGAACCGGAGCGAGTTGCGCAGCTGGTGGAAGAACTTCACGCGTGGCAAAAGCAGGTCGGAGCGAGGTTTCCGACCGCCAACGCCAATTATGATCCGGCCAAACCTAACGGTCGCGCTGCAACGCGGCGCCCACTAGCCGATGGCCGGTCGCGAATGGAACGTTCCGAGTAAAGCCGTTGATCCTTTACAAGGCAACTTGAGCGACGCGTGGGGCTTTCGAGTCCGAGCTACTCGTCGGTTCGCTTCTGGGCAAGCAACCATTCGTAGAGTGCCGGGTTGTCGTACGTCTCCGTCCATGAGTCGTGCTTCGCATCGGGGTAGATTGTCAGCTTCGGATGGCCGCCGTTCTTCTTCAGCGCGTCGATCATGGTTTGCGAACGCTCGACCGGCACAGCACAGCACCCGCAGGGACGTTGTGCGCGGAATCGGCTCGGCCGTTTGAACCAATGCGAGAATGCAGTACGCAGCTACGGCCAGCAGGACAGCGTTCACGAGAACGCGAAAGGCGGTACTCATCGGTTTTCTCTTCTGCAAGGTCACCCGCTTGTCGGTTCAGTATCGCTGATTACTTCCCTGCTTGCCGGACCAGTAGGGGCAGAACGGACAATCTTCGCCGTGAGGGAAGTCTTGTCCTTCCTCGTGCGGACAGCCCATGTTGCCTTCCGATGCGACGACGTTCTTGACCTTGTATTGCCGAAAGAACTCCTGCATCTGTCGCTTGATCTTAGGATTATGTACGACATTCGTCCCGACCCAGCGCTGGAGTATCGGCTCGGCTCCCTCCCGCCGAATCACGCCAGCCACGATCTTCGTCGTCGATTGATCGTTGGGGCCGTAGAAGGCCACGGTGCCGACCGGGAACTTCGCAGCCGTCTGACTGCGCGGAACATCGCTCATGGTCGCCGCGTGAACCTCGTCCGATTCCTCAAAGCCAGCTTTCCCGTAGCAGCACTTCTTGAACTTCTTGCCCGACCCGCAAGGGCAAGGATCATTGCGGCCGATCGGCGCGTGACGGCGAACGACAGTAAGCGTTTCTTCCTCATCTTCTTCGAAGTCATCCAGGTCCACGTCGATCTCATCGTCCTCATCGTCCCCCAAACGATCGAAATCGTCTGCGAACTGAACGAGGGGAATATCCTCGTAAAACTGGCGCCGGAATTCGGTGTCGGTCTTTGCGTCTTCGAGCCATGCGGCGTATTCGGGAAACGTTTCGCCCAACAGTTTGCAGGCCACAAGCAAATCGGAGCGAACTTCCAGCATGTCCGGGCTCTTGGGCGAACGAAGCACAAATTGCCGTGCAGGCTCAATGGCCTCCGTCGCAAAGTTCATCAGCGCTGACTGGAGCAGAAACCGCTGGAGTTCTGCGTCGGATTCTCGCTGCAAGAGTTCAAGACATGTGGGCGCGGTCGAATCCGCATGTACATGTTCAAGGGTCGTTGCCGCAGCAAGTCGAAACGCGCCCCCTGATTCAAGATACCGTTCTGCGATTTCCGCGACGGCTTCATCGGTGCCGATTCGCTGCAACGCTTCTTCTGCCTCCTCGCAGAGCCATTCGCCACAAAGGTTGAATTGCTCGACAAGGTGTGGAATCGCCGGCGCGAGGCGTATCTGGCCCGCCAAACGGATCATGAAACCCTCCAGCCACTCGTTCGCGGCGTCTTCCACCGCGAGATTCGCGAGCACGCGCTCTGCGCATTGCTCGGGAAAACCGCTTAAGGCGTCCACCACCGCGTCGATGCGTGCGCATTGACGATCCGAGAGTTCGTCGGCATCGTTCTCGCGATCGCAAAAATCGATCAGTTCGCGCCACAGGACGTCCGGCGCCAACGCGACGACGGAAATACGATCAGCGATGATTTGCTGCGATGCGGCGTCGAGTTGCTGCATCGACTCGATCGTGGACGCGTAACGTTTCAACAACGCCGCATCGGCCCGGCAAAGCGCCTCGCGAAGTGCCGTAACGTATTGAACTTCACGCTCGCCTGTACTGCGATCAATTCGTTCGATCTCTCCGATGAGCCAGGCGATCGTGTCGTCGGTTTGGACAAGGTCAGCGGCGGGCAGGTTTGCAAAGGCATCCAGACCGAACCGCTCGACGGCTTGAATCACCAGCGGCATGATCGAGGGATCGTCCGAATGGGACCCAGCGAAATAAAATAGCGCCGCTTCCCGAACCTCGGCCTCAGGGTGTTGAATCGCTGCCTTGATCTGCTCGACTGAGAGTCGCACGCGCATGCCCTCCGTGAACGCCGTTTTCGACAACTATTTTAGGCGATTGAATGACGTTTGGCAGCCATCTGAGCGGGACTTAGAATGAACGGCAACGCTCGAAATTATCGCCTCGCTACTGATCGGCGATGCCCTTTGGCTGATCGTAGATAGTGCCCGGTCTGCCGGTGGCAAAGTTCGCGAAGGAGGACTGGCAGGTCTCCGGCGCACTCCGAACGGGCCACCGATTTGCAGCGTCGCTATCGACTGCCGTCCTTGGCAGGTTCACCTGGCTCCTGCATGCGCAGGAATTCCATGTTTCCCCGCACCGCGAAGACCTTCACGCGAATCGGCATTCCGGCTTTGAGCGACTTGATGTACGCGACGTCGTCGGGATGCGGCTGCGGCTTTCCGTCCTTGACGGGCATGCGCACGCCGAGCGCCACGGTCTTGCCGACCAATACGGTCGGATCGACGCCTGTGTTGTTGACCGCGTCCTCGTCGGCTTTCGCGACCTTCAGCGTGAACGACAGACCGTCCGGCTTGGCGGATTTGACCTGGCCGGTCACGGTCGCCCGAAACAGCGCCGGCGTACTCGGCGGCGCCGAGCGAACCGTGGCGCAAATCGTCAACGCAACTCCCGAAACCAGAATGCCAGAACGAAAGAGTCGCATGACGTGTATCCTTTGGCTTGAAGTGCGCTGGCAATACCAGCGCCGGCAGGGCAGCCCCAAGACGATGTCGCGCGTGCGAAGCAAAGCCCTCAACTCGTGCCACTCGATCGTAACGCAGCCAGAACGGCTCTTCCACTTCGCTGGAACGGAGCCCGGCCGGTTCGAGAGTGGGTGTCCCAAGCATTGCGACGGAGGAGCGTGAGAAGCGTTTCAACAACGCGTCATCACGAGGGACGATGACTCCAGTGGGCCGGGCAGCAAGCCGACTCGATTGACCCACTGTCGGGCGAGCAAGCTCTGCCGGACCACAGCGACGCTGAGCAGCGCATGGACGAGGCAGCAGCGGCGAACGCGTGATGGCGATAACGGGAGCCGCGATAAGCACCCCCATATTTCTCGAAGAAAACCGCAATTCCCAAAACGGTATTTACCGTTTTGCGAAAAAGTCTTGCCGGAAATACCGCACTTTTCTGCGGTGAAATGCAATTGCGTAAGATGACTTGCAATTGCTCGTTTGGGCCTTACAATCCGCGCAACGCTCGAAGAATTTGGTGGTTTTCGGCGGTGATCAGGGGTCGTTCGACAAGGTAGGGGTCACAAGTTCGAGTCTTGTATCGCCCACTGATTGTATGGAATGCGATCGCGGCGGCGGCTGGTTTAATAGCCGTCGTGCGCGGCGGCGTGAAGCTTGGCTTGCTCGGTTTCGGTCAAGCCTTCGATCTTGTCGGCGTCGAAAAAGTGATCTCGCGTGAGGTGCGTCCAGTACGACATCCCGCTGACCATCGCCTCGGGCGCGTCGATCGTCTTGAGCCAGATGCGAAGCTCGTCGGCCTTCAGACTACGCAGCCATTTGCTCGGCGGACGTCCGTGACGCGCCCGGCGACTTTCGTCGGGCAGGTGTTGGCCGTCTTTGACCAGCGACACTTCGTCGGCGTCTTCGACTTCCCACACGCGTAGCTCGGCCGGCACCACGCTCGGGTCGAGATAGCCGTCGCGTTCGGTGAAGGGCTCCTTCGTTTTGCTGTGGGTCGGCGTGGTCATGCCCGTGAGTACCCACTTGCCGTCCTTGAACGTCTCTTGTTCGTACCACAGCCAGTGGGCGTTTCGAGCGGCCCGCCAATGGATGGGATTCGCTGGCGCGTCGTCGACCATGAGCGCGGCAGCGAGCTCGTCGAAGGCGCTGTGCGCAGCTTCTCGCCCAAGCTGAACAGCCCGAGCCCGACCCAAAACATGAATCGTCTGCGTTTCATCGTGGTTCCGTTCGTCCAAGTGCGACGATCGTTACAACACCACGACAAGCATAGTTCGCGCAAAACACGGGTGCGGAAGGAAAAGGTGGCCGCGAGGCGACAGGATAGGGGAGTACGGGGTACCCAGTACTGAGTACTAAGTACATCCGCCCGTTGCTCTACTTCGCCGGGGCCATCTTGTGATGCCGATAGTCCCACGGCGGGATCGGGTTCGGGTCGGCCCACAGGCCACGCCGCGCGGCACGCGCCGACAACTCGGCAGCGGCGAAGGCAGGGTCTTTCGAGTACTGCTTGTAATGCCAGGCGTAGCCGGCATCGAGCATGGCCTTGTTCACGAGCTGGCCGTTGACGTAAACAAATCCGAGCGTGCGCTTGTAATCGTCCGTCTCCTGCCACTGCACGGTGACTTCCTTGCCGAAGACGATTGAACTGAGATACTGCTTCGCAACGGCGCCGAACGCCTGGGTCGATTCCGGCGCGTCGATGCCGAGCATGCGAACTTTCTTCTCAGTCTTCTTCACGAGCACGGTGATCGTGTCGCCATCGCTGACGCCGACCACCTTGCCGCTGAACTCCTTCGTCTTCGGCGCGGCGCCGAGACACAACGCGGCCACGAGAATGACGGTGATGTGGCGATGCATCCTTACTTACTTGTTCCAAGCGGAAGGATTAACCACAGAGGACACAGAGAACGCGGAGAGAAAAAGTGTTGGTGCCTCTGCGGTTCTTCCGCCATGCGCGGATTCACCTACTCAGCGGAGATCGTCGATCAGCTTTTGCAGGTCTTCGTGCGCTTCGGTGGTCTGACGCACGACGAGCACGTTGGCGGGGCCCCAGAAACGAATCACGCCCACGCCGCCGACGTTGTCCCAACTGGTGGGATGTAACGTCTCTTCGATGAGCTTGACCAGATCGGGACCGAGCGTGTCGGGCGACTGGTTTGCCTGCGGCTGCGCCAGACCTCCGGGTGGAAACTGCTGCGCGAGGATCGTGTGCCACTGATTCAAACGGACCGCGAGCGCCCGGCGCAGCGCCTCTCAACGCGCCAGCGGAAGTTGAGTGTCGGCAGCAACGTTTCGATACAGATCAACCATGCGTTGCACGGTGTCACTGTCGGGCGAACCCTTAAGCGAATGCGCCCGTGTGAGTGCTTCTCGAACGGCGCGTTCCAACTCCGCAGGCTTTGGAGAAGCCTTAGTCGATGCAACCTTCGTCGATGATGGCGGAGCAGACGGCGATTGCGCGAGCGCTGTCGAGGCGCCGAACACACAAACGCCAACGAGCGCAAACAACCTACGGGCTACACATCGCCTCATGTTGCCCTCCTATGGCCTTTCGGACCACAAACGCGCGGTTACTTTTTGTTCGGGTGATAGAACGAACCGGAAATCTGCACGTTCATCTTGCCTTGATTGTCGGTCGGGTCGGCGTCGTACATCCGCAGCAATAGCTTGCCGTTCTTGTCGGGTGTGAACTCGTACTGCGAACCGACAAGGAACGGGCCGTTCTTGTCTTCCTTACTTCTCTCGCGGTCGCCCCCTCTGCCACCCTCGTCGTTGCCCTCTCTTCCATCGCGCGAGCCTGACGAGGACTGCATCGCGGTGCCCGATCCGTCGTCGATCATGCCGATCAACGCACCGAGACGGAACGCTTGTAGCTCTTGCGGAATCTCGATGCCGTCGGCCGACAGGTCCAATGTCATGCGGAACGTCCACGAGCCATCGGCCCGAATGATGATCGGCTTGCCGGCGCCGACAATCACGCCCGAGTCTTGCCAGCCCTTGTTGGCCAACACGTCGAACTTCTTGGTCTCGGCCGAGTACTGCTTCGTCTTAACCTTGTCGAGCGCGGCCTGAGCGTTGGTGTAAACGGGAACGAGTCGCAGAATCTCCTCGTAGCACGAGCGAGCCTTGTCGAACTGGTTCGTCTTCTCGTATTCCAACGCAAGTTTCTCGGCCTCCTTCACGAACGATTCGTGAATCTTGAGCAGGCGCTGGTCTTCGGGAAGCTTGAAGTCTTCCTTCTTGTCGTCGCGTGGTCCGCCACGACCACGGTAGCTGCCGCGCGACGGCCCTTGTGCCGACAGCACAGTCGCCCCGATCAAACAACAGAATCCGACGAATGCCCAACGCACAGGGCCCGACAAAGCCATGGTAGCCTCCACCTGATAGGATCCAACGCCGCCCGCAGCCACCGGCTTCGGGACACTCGACTCGCGCTATTAGAGCGTCGCCCAAGATACCCGGCAAGGAAAAACGCGACGGGGCGACTCAACTCCTAAAACCGCGACCGTTCGTCACGCTTCCGGAGGTTGAATCCTCTATCGCACAACACCGATTCGCCCATTTCGCCCCGCCAAAAGAATCGCCCGCCGCATCTCAGCCGCGATAAAAAACGACCCACACACGCACACGAGATCATCGCCGCCGATGCTCGTGCTTGTCTCGAGCCACGCCTGCTCGGGAGTCGCGACCTTTCGGTAGTCGCGGGCTCCCAGCCCCTGCGCCAGTTGGGCAAGTTCCTCGGTCGGCACGCCGCGTGGGTTGCTCTGATAGCGAGTCAGCACGATGCGGTCAAAATGCGGGACGAGACGTTCGAGCATGCCGCGCACGTCCTTGTCCCGCGTCGTGGCGAAGATGAGCGTCCGCCGGCCCGCGACGTCGAAACTCTCCTTGAGTGTCGACATGAGCGCCTCGACCGAGGCGACGTTGTGCGCGCCATCGACGATCACTGTCGGCCGCTGCGACAACAACTCAACTCGCGCCGGCAGTTGTAATGTCGCCAATCCTTGACGAGCGGCCGCTTCGGGGAGGTTCCACCCACATGCTCGCAGTTGATCAATAATGGCAAGCGCCACGGCTGCGTTCGCGCCTTGATGTCGCCCGAGCATGCCAAGTTCGATAGAGTTCTGCCGCGCGGCGGTTTCTTGTTCTCGCGCGAAGTAATCGATCCGCGGCCGCTGAGATTCGCGATTTAGAGAGTCCGGCGGGTAATACTGAAAGTCGAAGTCGATGCCCAATTCGACCAGCGGAGCCCCGCGCTCGCGGGCCACGCGGCGAATCACTTCGCGCGGTCCGTCGGCCATCACGCCGCTGACGATCGGCACACCGTCTTTGATGATGCCGGCCTTCTCACCGGCAATCGCTTCGAGCGTGTTGCCGAGTTGCTTGGTGTGATCGAAGCTGATGCTCGTGATGGCCGTCACGCTTGGGCAGCAGACATTGGTCGAGTCCAATCGCCCGCCCATGCCGACTTCGAGCACGACCGCGTCGACCTTCTCCGCGAAGAAGTGCATCCACGCGAGCGCCGTCGTCAGCTCGAAGTAGGTCGGTCCAATCTCAGGCGGTCCGGCACGTCGCGCGTCACCGTCCATTGCCTCGATCGCTGGCCGCAGACATTCGACGAGTTCGACGAAGCGCTCGGCGGGGCAGGGGACGCCGTCGATTGCCAGCCTTTCCTCGATGCGGTCGAGGTGCGGCGAGCTGAACATGCCGGTGCGATAGCCGGCGGCCGTGAGCATCGCCGCGACCATGGCGGCGGTCGAACCTTTGCCCTTGGTGCCGGTGATGTGGATGGTCGGCAACTGACGGTGCGGGTGGTCGATACGGGCCAGCAGCTCGTGCATACGGTCGAGCTTGAACTCGCGTTCGCCATAGCCGTGCGAGGCCGCCCGCTCGTAATCGATACGCTGGAGCAGCAGGGCCAAGGCCTCGCGGTAGCCGTCGCATGGCGAGTTTTGATGCATCCAATTGAGTGTAACGCGAAACGAGCGGTGGTTGCAGCATTCCGTTTAGCCGGCGGACTTATCCGCCGTGGCGGGGTGATTCTCGGTTGCGGCTTTCATGAATACGCGTCATCGCGGCGCTTGCGACATAGCCCGCGGGCGGGGATACTCAAGTGTCGTCGTTGACCGTCCCCGCAAGCCCCGCCCACCGCTTCTCTTCCCGAGGAAAATCGCCATGGAATCTTCGCAGACCAATCAGCCGCAAAACACTGGCTCCACGCGCCGTCAGTTCGTCAAGCAGACCGGAACGATCGCGGCGGCGGGAACGCTGTTGAGCATGGCGATACCGAAAGTGCACGCTGCCGAAGACAACACGATTCGCGTGGCGCTCGTGGGTTGCGGTGGGCGGGGCACCGGCGCCGCTGCCGATGCTCTGAACACAACGAGCGGCCCGATCAAGCTGGTCGCGATGGCCGACGTCTTTCCGGCGAAGCTCGAGGCCAGTTACAAGAACTTGAAGAAGAAACTGGGTGACCGCGCGAGCGACCTGATCGACGTGCCCGAAGATCGACAGTTCATCGGCTTCGATGGCTATCAAAAGGCGATCGCCTGTCTGCGACCGGGCGACGTCGTGATCTTCGCCACGCCGCCAGGATTTCGATGGGTGCATTTCAGTCACGCCATCGAAAAGGGCATCAACACCTTCATGGAGAAGCCGACGACCGTTGACGGCCCGACCACGCGGAAGATGATCGACCTGGCGGCGAAGGCTTCGGAAAAGAACCTGAAGGTCGGCGTCGGCTTGATGTGCCGCCATTGCGAGGCACGCGGCGAGTTGTATCAACGCATCAGGGACGGCCAAATCGGCGACATCATCCTGATGCGTGCGTATCGCATGCAGGGCCCGCTCGGTTCCGCCTTTGTCGAGCCGAACAACGGCGAGATGAGCGAGTTGATGTATCAGATCAAGAACTTCCACGGCTTCCTCTGGGCCAGCGGCGGTTGCTACAGCGATTTCAACGTCCACAACATCGACGAGTGCTGTTGGATGAAAGACGCGTGGCCCGTCTCGGCCAAGGCCATCGGCGCTCGTCACTACCGTGGCGATTACGTCGATCAGAACTTCGACAACTACTCGGTCGAATACACCTTCGCCGACGGCACGAAGTTCATGCTCGAAGGGCGCAACGTGGGCGGCTGTCACAACGAGTTCGCCAGCTACGCCCACGGCACGAAAGGGACGGCCGTCATCTCGAGCGCCTCGCACACTCCGGCGAAGTGCCGCATCTACAGCGGACAGACCTTTGACGACAGCCAAATGACGTGGAGCTTCGGCCGCAAGGAACCAAGCCCGTACCAACTCGAGTGGGATCACCTGATCAACGCCATTCGCAGCGATCTGCCCTACAACGAGGCCAAGCGCGGCGCCGAGGCGAGCCTGGTCACCTCAATGGGTCGCATGGCCGCCCACACCGGCCAGGTCATCACCTACGAGCAAATTCTGAACAGCGATCACGAGTTCGCCCCCGACATCGACAAGCTCACGCTCGACGGCCCCGCGCCGCTGCAAGCCAAGAACGGCAAGTACCCCATTCCAATGCCCGGCCTCGTGAAGGACCGCGAGTACAAGGTCTAACTGGATACCGAAGGTCGATTGACGAATGAAGGAGGACGATCATGGCAACTGGCAAAGAAATGCTCGATGCGGTGATCAAAGCGATTTATGCCAGTCCCGGCATCAGAGAGCTGCGCCTGAGCCCTTTCGACGTCTACGATCTCTTCAAGCTGACTCCGATCGACTTGCTCACGCAATGCAAAGACCGTGAGCAGGCCGACGCAGTCAGTTTCGACTTGTCGCATGAGCATCTCGACAAGCTTAGCGAGTTGCTCGGGGTAAAACTGACTAAGGACCGCGAGCAAAAGAATCTGATTCCTGGCGAAGGTATTCGACGGTCAGCGGGCGCTTGGGCGGATGATCCTTTAATGGATCCGCTCCCCTACCAATCGTCCCAAGATGCAGCCGAGGCATAGCGAGACATGTCTTTCCTGTTGGATACGAACATTTGTTCGTTCCACGCGAAACGGGGCAACAAGTCTCCGCTCTTTTCTCGTTGGGTCCAATATGGCGGCCAACTATATGTGTCGCGGCTGAGCTGCGCTGAACTCTACGCACGAGCTTATCGCGGCACCCAACGACGGGTCGAAGAGCTCGAAGACTTCTTCAAAGAAGTTCATATCGTCGAGTTCGACGACGAATGTGCTCGCGAGTATGGCCGACTTCATGCCTCTCTCGCAGAGCGTGGCATCGCCATCGGTCAAGTTGACCTAATGCTCGCTGCCACAGCGCGAGTAAATGAATTCACGCTCGTCACGCACGATGGAGGCATCAGCAACATCAAGAGCGTCATTGTGGACTTTTCGCTTGAGTGCTGGTGACAATCGAAGCCGTTTTTCCGATTGCCTGTCGTGCGTTGATGTGGCACGATGCGAAGCATTCCACTGATCGAATTAATCCATCGTTCCAATGAGCATCGCCATGCCTGCATTTGCTGAAATCTCGAAGATCAAGTTCGAAGGACCGAGGACCAAGAACCCGCTGGCGTTTCGCTGGTACGACGAAAACGAAGTGGTCGAAGGCAAGAAGATGCGCGACCACTTTCGTTTCAGCGTCGCGTATTGGCACACGTTCCGCGGCACCGGCAGCGACCCGTTCGGTCCCGGCACTATGCAGCGCCCGTGGGAAGCCGCGACCGACTCGCCGGAGAATGCCGTCAATCGCGTCGGCGTGGCGTTCGAGTTCATGGAGAAGCTCGGCACGCCGTTCTATTGCTTCCACGATCGCGACGTCGCGCCCGAAGGCAAAACGCTCGCCGAGAGCAACAAGATTCTCGACACTGTCGTTCGCGCGCTGAAGGAACAGCAGCAACGCACGGGCATCAAGCTGTTGTGGGGCACGGCGAACTTGTTCAGCAATCCGCGTTACATGCACGGCGCGGCGACAAGCTGCAACGCTGACGCCTTCGCTTACGCCGCCGCCCAGGTGAAGAAAGCGATCGAAGTCACGAAAGAACTCGGCGGAGAAGGGTACACGTTCTGGGGCGGACGCGAAGGCTATCAGTGCCTATGGAACACCGACATGAAACGCGAGGTGGATCACCTTGCACGCTTCATGCACATGGCCGTCGACCACGCCAAGCAGATCGGTTTTAACGGCCAATTCTACTTCGAACCGAAGCCGAAGGAGCCGACGAAGCATCAGTACGACTACGACTCGGCCGCGTGCATCAACTTCCTCCGCGCCAACGGCCTCGAGAAGCATGTGAAGATGAACATCGAGGCGAACCACGCGACGCTCGCGGGGCACTCGATGCAACACGAGCTCGAGTACGCCGCGATGCAAGGGTTCTTGGGCTCGATCGACGCCAACTACGGCGACTTGATGCTCGGCTGGGACACCGACCAGTTTCCGACCGACATCTACCTGACGACGCAGATCATGATCGTGCTGCTCAAGTACGGCGGCTTCACCACGGGCGGCTTGAACTTCGACGCCAAGGTGCGTCGCGAAAGCTTCGAGCCCGTCGATCTTTTTTACGCGCACATCGGCGGCATGGACGCGTTCGCACGAGGATTGAAAATCGCCGTCGCGATGCGGGCCGACGGCGCGCTCGACAAGATCGTGAAGGAGCGTTACACCTCGTGGGACACGGGCGTTGGCGCCGAGATCGAGAGCGGCAAGGCGAGCTTCGCAACGCTCGAGAAGTACATGCTCGACAAAGGCGAAGCCACGCCGAACCGCAGCGGCCGGCAAGAGATGATTGAGAATCTGATCAACACGTATCTGTGACGCCTAAGCGCGCTCGGCGCGGGTCTCTGACCCCGCCGTTCGTCCGACCGAAGGTCTCCCAACATCGGAGACCCGCGTCGAGCGCGAACACGCTGATGATTACATTAACGCGAGTCGTTCGATCGCGGCGTCCAACATCGGCCGATGTTTGCTCTCGGCCAAGCGCTTGCGCGCTGCCTTGACCGTGACCCACTCGCGTCGGCGGACGGTCATCTCGGGCCATTTCTCCTCGACCTTGGTCACGCGCATCAGATACGCGGTGATGTTCAGCGGGCGGCCCCATTTGAAGTCCGCGAACTCCCCAAGCGGTGGCCCCTCGAGCTCGCCGCGCAGCCCGGCCTCTTCCCACGTTTCTTTGAGTGCCGTGTCGGTCACCGTGTCGCCCGCATCGACGATGCCCTTGGGTAATCCCCATTTGCCCTTCATCGTCGTGATCAGGCAGATTTCAATGCCGTCGTCGGCGAGCCGATACGGCACGACCGACGCCTGATCGAGTGGTTCACCTGCAGATGGATGGTCGACGATCTGAGCCTCCCGGCGTGCATTCATTGAAACGCATATTTATTGAAACACAACGCGACAGTTTGTCACGTCGACGATCGCGCCGCTGTCAGTTCCGAAACCGCTGCGGTCGCGCGACGAGCAATGACAGTGGCAGCGGCGCAACCACCGCAGTCGCTACCACCAATAGCAGAAAACGCCG
Organism: uncultured Planctomycetota bacterium; assembly: GCA_963708675.1. Taxonomy (GTDB): domain Bacteria; phylum Planctomycetota; class Planctomycetia; order Pirellulales; family PNKZ01; genus DATAXP01. The sequence continues at coordinate 4,859,694 of CAVPTO010000003.1, read as the reverse complement.
AGCCAGTGGCCGCAAAAATGCATTCGCAATCTAAGTCCTTGCAGAAATATGAGTTAGATCGCTAGCCTCGAAAATCCCCATGCGTGAGATGCTCAGTAATGGCACTCGACTTGCGAAACAGTTCTCATCTCGTCTGATCCGCCACGTCGCGTCACGGCCGCAGGCCGCGGCCACCATTAAAAGGGATGTTGTATGCTCGTCCTCAGCAGGAAAGTTGGAGAGAAGATCGTCATTGACGACAAGGTGAAGATCACCATCACGCGCATCTCGGGTGGCCGTGTCAGCGTGGGCATCGAAGCCCCGTCGGGCGTGCGAATTGTTCGCGGCGAGCTCAAGCCGTTGCCCGAGCAACAACCCGCTCCGCTGCATCACAATCGGCTGGCCGGCCGCTTTCCCGACGAACAATCGTCGGAAGAGTTCGGCCTCCTGCGACGCAATTCGTAGGCGATCGCAAAGACCTTGGCCTCCATATAAGCGCGTCGCAAGCGACGCGGCTAACGCGTCGCCTCACGTAACATCATTGCGAGTTGCTCGATCGTCTCCGCCGATTCCAGCAGCACCGGATGATGCAGCACAACCAATTCGCTTGCAGCCCGCGTGCTATTGTCGAGCGAACCCGCACGACGACAGCGCTTGGAACCGCGATGCGTGAACCCGCGAAACCCTGAATCGATCGCCACGCCGACGGCTTGGGCGCGTTCGATGAACTCATCGCGCGTGTTACCCACAGTTGCTTCGCACCAAAACGCAAGTTTGTAGTAGGCTGCCACGACATCGACATTGTGAGCAAGCAACGGACGCAGTCGGCTCGACGTCCCAAGCGACGCGACGAGTCGTTCGACATTCTCACGTCGCAGCTTGTTGCGTTCGGCTAACTTCGCCAACTGCGGCAACAGCACAATGGCTTGCAACTGACTGAGCGGAAACGCATCGTTGCCTTGGTGGGCAAAAATCTTCGCGCGCTGATGCACGTCGGCGCGACGCGTAACGATCGCCCCGCCACGGCCTGCTGAAAGTAACTTGCTTCCACCGAAGCTGAACACGCCGACGTCGCCCCACGTGCCGGCCTGTCGGCCCTCGATCGTCGCGCCGGGTGTCTGGCAAGCGTCTTCGACGACGCCCAACCCGTGCGCTTCGGCAATCGTCATGATCGCTCGCATCGGGGCCATCATGCCGTGCAGGTGTGAAGCGATGACCGCGCGCGTCTTCGGGCCGCAGGCTTCTGCCAATCGAATGGCGTCGATCGTCACGTCGTTCGACTGCACGTCGACGAGCACCGGCGTCGCGCCCACAGCCTCGATCGCGCGAAAGTTGCCCGGATAGTCGTAAGCCGCGAGCAACACCTCATCGCCGTCGCCAACGCCCAGGCCTCGCAGCGCCAACTGCACAGCGATCGTTCCCGAGCAGCACAGAAGCACGTGCTCAATGTCGAGCATCGTGGCAAGCGCATCGGCCAGCCGCTGCGTGTGAGGCCCTTGATATTGCCCCCACGTGCCGTCGGCCATTGCCTTGGCCATTGCGTCGGCAATCTCGGCGTCGAAAGGGGGCCAGGGGGGAGCGAAGCGGTGGGGTGCGGGTGTCATGGCGTGACTATACTAGGGTTCATCGAGAGATCGAGAAAGCGGCGGCGGAAACAACCTGAGGAACATCGATGGCGAAGCGTGTTCGATTTCTAATGCTGGGCGGATTCTTGGGAGCGGGCAAGACGACGGCCATTGGCAAGCTCGCGCGGCGCTGGGTCGATCGTGGCCTGAAGGTCGGCGTCGTGACGAACGACCAAGCGTTCGGGCTCGTCGACACTCAGGCCTTGGCAGCGCAGGGGTTCAATGTCGGCGAAGTCACCGGGGCGTGCTTCTGCTGCAAGTTCAACGACCTCGTGGCGACGGCCGAGCGGCTTTCGGCGGACGATCAGCCCGACGTGATCCTGGCTGAGCCGGTCGGCAGCTGCACCGATTTGGTCGCGACGGTGATCGAGCCGCTACGACAACTCTACGGCGATCAATACGAGGTCGGCCCTTTGGCGGTGCTGCTCAAGCCCGAGCATGGACGCAAAATCCTCAGCGGCGACAGCGATCTCGGCTTCTCGCCCAAGGCGGCGTACATCTTCCTCAAGCAACTCGAAGAAGCCGACGTGATCGTGCTCAACAAGATGGACAAGCTCAAGGAAGCCGAGCGACATGCGCTATTGAAAATGGTTCGCGAGCGATTCCCCGACAAAGAAATCTTTGCCATGAGCGCTCGCAGCGGCGAGGGGTTCGAGGCTTTAGATGCGCTGCTGAGCAGCAACGAACCGTACCTGTCGCGAGCGGCCGAGGTCGATTACGACATCTATGCCGAAGGCGAAGCCGAGCTGGGTTGGCTGAATTGCACCGTGCGTCTGCAATCGGCCGATGAGCCATTCGCCCTCGACGAGGTCGTGCTGGATTTGGTCGAGCGTTTGCGGATGGCATGCTTCGAAGCACAGGCCGAGCCGGCGCATCTCAAGGTGTTCGCCGAGGCAGGCGAAGAATCGGCGATGGCGAATCTTGTCAGCTCCGAGGTCGGCAGCGAGTTGTCGTTGCGTTCGCAGATCGAAGTCGACGAAGCGACGCTCACCGTCAACGCACGCGTCGCGATCGACCCGGCGATTCTGACGACGCTCGTCGAGAACGCTGCGAAGTCGCTGGCCGAGGAGCGTAAGTTGACCGTCGAGGTCGCCGACATGCAAAGTTTTCGGCCCGGGCGACCGGTGCCGACGCATCGCATGGCGACGTAAACCCCTCTCCCCTTGCGGGAGAGGGGTAGGGGTGAGGGGTTGGAAGCGTGTACCCAACTCAGACCCCTCACCCGTCCGCCTTCGGCGGCCACCCTCTCCCGCAAGGGGAGAGGGGTGCGGAGTTACGGCCCCAAATACTCGACGTTTACGTCGCCTGTGACGGGAATCTCGAGCATGCCCTCGCCTTTCGGCAGCACGGCGATCATCGCGCCGTCGCCCGGCTTCAAGGCGATCTCTTGCTCGTCGAAGCGAATCTTGTCGAGCTTCGCGGCTGCGTCGACCGGCGCGATGCGATACCGCCCGGCACGCTTGACGGCGACGCTCCATCCCAAGAAGTTCTTGCCCCGGAACGTGCCGTCTTGGTTGTAGCACAGCAGCGACGGGTTCTCCGCATCGTTGCCAAGGTGAATCACGCCGGGCTCGAACTGCCGCGTGCTCTCGACGTCGTCGAACCACTTGTCGTACGCGGCCCGCAATCGCACAAGGACGTTCGGCCGCTTCTCGGCCAGGTCGTGCTGCTCCTGCCAATCGTTCTCCATGTCGTAAAGCTGCAAGTCCGGCGTGCCTGAAGTATCGAGGTTGTCGAGGTTGAACTGCTCCGGATAGCCAACCATCTTCCAACGATCGGTGACGACCGCGCAGTTCTGATAACGCTTCGGCTCGAGGCCGCGATGACATTGGAAGTACAACATGCGATCAGGCCAATCGCCCTCGTTGCCCGACCAAAGCGGCCACACGTTGCGGCCATCGAACTCGGGCAAGCCCGAAGCTTCGGGCGCACACAATGCGACCAACGTCGGCGTGATGTCGATGTGCGCCGAGATGCGGTCGACCTTGCGTCCGCCTTTCAGTTGGGCCGGCCACTGCACGAAGAACGGCACGCGAATGCCTCCTTCGTAGGTCATTGTTTTGCGGCCTCGCAAGCCTGCGGTGTATCGCGGCTGCTGCGGACCGTTGTCGGTCAAGAAGATGACCAGCGTGTTGTCGCGCACGCCGAGCTTGTCGAGCCGTTGCATCAGGCGTCCGAAATTCTCGTCGATGTTCTGCACCATGCCATAGACGGCGGCGGTCGTGTCGTCGAGACCCATCGCCTTGTACGGCGCGACGTAGCTGTCGGCGATTTCGAGCGGCGTGTGCGGCGCGTTCGCGGCGATGTAAGCGAAGAACGGCTCGTCGCGATGACTGTCAATGAACTCCCCGGCCGCGTTGAAAAAAATGTCGGTGCAATAGCCCTGAGACTGAATCGGTTTGCCATTTTTCCACAGGCGAGGATTGTCGTAATGCGACTCAGTATCGGGTGGCTGCGTAATCCCACCCGACTTGTGGACGAGCGATTCTTGAAACCCTTGATCCTCGGGGCGCATGGGATAGTTGTCGCCGAGGTGCCACTTGCCGAAGATGCCGGTGCGATAGCCGGCGCTCGACAGAATCTCGGCGAGCGTGACCTCCTCGCCATGCATTTTCGCTCCGCCGCGCGAGGTATGAATGATGCCCGAGCGGTAGTAGTAGCGCCCCGTCATCAGGCTTGCTCGCGTCGGTGCGCAGACCGGACTGCAATAAAATCGCGACATCTTCGAGCCCTTCGCGCCGAAGCGGTCGAGGTTCGGCGTGCGAATCTTGTCGTTGCCGTGCACACCGACATCGCCATATCCCTGATCGTCGGTGATGATCACGATGACATTCGGCGTACGCGGTTTTTTTGCTGAATCATCGGCATCAACGTGGCGTACTCCGTAGGAGAGACTTATCGCTGTAAAGATGAGTACAGCTAGTTTATGTAGCCAATGCGGACCTCGTTGAACGTGGCAAATGCCTGGCGTGGCTGCGGCGTGCATGGGCGTCGAGACCTCCTGCGAATCGGCGTTCGTTTTAGAAAGCAATTGCCACTATCTGTACTGCGACAGCGCGGGTCAACACTCGGGACTCGCATAAGAACCCTCAGAGAATCATGGCCCGACCTCGAAAAACAACGTCGCAATTCGCCGGGTGGCGATCGCCTGCGACGCACCGAGGGCTGTCGCGATCGTGCTGGCAGCGTTCAATCGCGCTGACGAGATGTTCGACGTTCCCGATCGACTCAGGTGCAAAAGAAGCCGCAAGCGCAACCGCGAATCCGACTCATGGCAGCCCAGTGAGTCGGCAGCGACGCAATTCGGCGGAACTTTGGCGACACGTCTCAGTTGGGAAGAATCTCAGTTGGGAGAAATCGACGCGCTGCTGTGCGTCGATGAATTCTGTTCGTCAACGCTCGTGAAATGCCGGGCTAAACGTTCGGCCAAGGCCATGATCGTGAGCGTGATGTTCTTCTCTGCCAACTCCGGAACGACGCTGCCGTCACAGAGATAAAGATTCGGATGATCGAACGTCCGAAGATTCGCATCGACAACGCCTTCGTTTGCTTCCGCCGCCATCCGGCAGGTTCCTGCGTAGTGAATCGAGCGGCCTGGCAGCGGATCGGCATATTCCATGATGATCAGGCCCGAGCATCGCCGGAGGATACGACGGCCGTAGGCGATCATCGATCGCTGCATTTTTCGATCATTCTCGGAGAAGTTGTAATGCACGTCGACCTGCGGAATGCCATAGACATCGCAGTCGCGGCTGGAAGTAAGTCGATTGCTGCGCTGCGCTTCGGCTTTGCCGAAACACATGAGCGCGGCGTAACTGCGAAACAGAAACCGCGCCAGGTGTGGCTTGAGTCGCGCAGGGAACATCTGAAACGCATCGAGGTAATAAGGCCGCTTCGGCAGAAAGTGACAAAACGAATACATGAAGCCGCCGCGGAACTCACGATTGTCGAACAAGAATCGCGGAATGATCAGAGCGTCGTCGCTGCCGAACTCGTACCGTCGGCGGCTCCCCATGAGCCGCACCAACGACGTGCCGAGGACGGCCTTCACTTTGTCTTGGAGATAACAACCGACAAGACCTGAGCGATTCGCGAGCCCGTCGGGAAACGCCTCGTCGCGCGAGTTGAACAGGATTCGCGGCGTCTCCAGTGCGCCGGCCGCGAGAATAAAGGTTCGCGCTTCAACACGAATCGGCTTTCCCGTCGTTGTGTCGAGGCAGTCGGCCGCCTGAATCCGGTTCGACTGCGGATCGCGCAACAATCGGCGGACCTTCACGTTGTACACGATGCGATAGTTGTCGCGCTTCTCGATTCGCGGCAGCAGCCGGCTCGTGAACTTGTAGACGGCGCCTGTGCGACAGCCGAAGTAACAATCGCCGCAATTGCGACAACGATTCTCTTGGTCGACGCGCGTCTCGATCGCCTTACGCATCGGAATCGCGCGGATCGGGACGTCGCGAATGCCCGGCAGGGTCTTCAGCAGAATGCGGTCGGCCGGACGTAGTGGCAACGGGGGCAAGTACTCGTCGGCATCCGGCACTTGCTCCAGTCCTTCGTGCGTGCCGCAAACGCCGATCAGCTTTTCGACCGCGCCATAGTGTGGCGCCAAGTCGTCGTAGCCGATGGGCCAGTTGTGATGGGAGTCGCCGAAGTCTTTGCCCAAGAAATCGCGTCGCGACTGCCGCAGGGTCACGGCATTCCAAAGATTCAGCTTGCCGTTGGCTCGAAAAATCTGAAGGTTGACAAACCGATCGTGCGACGCGGCCGACGTGGATTTCTGATCGTCGGGGGCATAGAGAGCGTTGGCTCGCGCGTTGCCGAAGAAAAAACCCTGGCCGGGATCAAGATCCCACGGCATGTCCGACGTGATGCCGAAATGCGGCTCCTCTTCAGGATTCAACTCGTTGGTGAAGTAGTCGTCGCTGATCGGACCGCCTTGCTCAAGCGACAACACGTTTAAGCCAGCTTGAGCCAAACGATAGGCAAGAATTCCCCCCGCCGCGCCGGTGCCGACGATACAAACCTCGCACGACTCAACTCGCGTCGCGTCAGAGTCGCTCATAGCACCGATCCTAGAAACTCATTCGAGGCGAAATAAACGTACTCGAAGAATCGGTTTAGCGTCTTAAGATCGTCGCGGCACGCATGACGATCCCATTGATACCGCGCGGTGGAATCGTTGAACGTGCTTTGCTCGCTCAAATGATCGAACGCCTCGCTCAAGGCGAGATTAGAACAAACGATCGCGTACAGCCGGTCGAGTCGCGGCAACAGAAACTTGCGAGTGCCACTCGCGGCCGCAAGCTGCCGCAGCAGCACAAACGACGGTGCATTCGCCGAGGTCAACTTTCCGACAAACGCCATCTCGGCGGATAGCAGACCAAGTTCGTCGTAGTACCGCAACAAGTCGAGGATGATGTCGTCCAGCGGCGTGATGGTGTAGCCGAGTTCGGTCGCCGCCTTTTCGGACGACACGTAGTAGTACAGGTCTTGAATCCTCGCGAACGAGCGATGGACCTGACTTTTGATCAGCCCGCGCGTCACATATTCCAGCCCATCGGTGAATGTCATCACGGCCGTAACCAAGCCGCCGGGCAAAGCGTGCGGGGGTCGCAATCCGGTCAGTCTGGCGACGCGACGATAAAAGTCACGGCGATCGATGTTATGTCCGCCAAGAAAGTAACGCTCGCCGGAACGGCCGCGGTCGAGAGCCGCGACGTGCGCGCGGGCTACATCTCGCACGTCCGACAGCGTCACGCCGCCATTAACATAGAATGGCAGCTTCCCTTGGCATGACCAGAGAAGTTGGAACGGGGCGGCCACCTGCGAGACTGGTGTCGCTCCACGCCCCAGCAGCAGTCCGGGATTAAGCACCACGACGTTGTTGCCCCGCCGCGCCGCTGCCATTGCAATGGCTTCGCAAGCCATCTTGGCTCGATCGTAAGGCGAGAGCCGGCCTTCACACACGCCTTCGCGATTCGAGTCTTCGCGAAACACCTTCGGCGATCGTGTGCCGCCGACGTTCGCGATGGACGACGTGAAGACGACTCGCAACGAAGGCCGATCGCCGAGCGCCTCAAAAAACCGTTGGGCGATCTCGACGTTCTGCCGATAGTACTCGCCAACCGGCAGTCCTTGAATCCAAGTACGACCGGCACTGAAGATGACCGCATCAACTTCGTGCAGCTCGCGATGCAAGAAGCCCAGGTCGCCGAGCAGATCCCCTTCGACGATTCGCACCGATGGCCCGAATCCATGCTTCGAACCGGGACGAACCACGGCGACGACTTGCTGCTTGCTGTCTTCAAGCTGTTGAACGATATGCTCGCCCAAGAAGCCTCGCGCGCCTAACACCAGCACTCGTCGCGACATCGTTCGGTCAGCCATCGCACGTTCAAAGGGGTCGGAACCGCCCGACCATTGTCGTCAGCGACGGATCAAAGCGTCCATGCCTCTTCCCGCAGGTAGGTAAATGACTGGCCGTTTTGATTCCGCCTCAGGCGACGGCGACCAGGCCCGATCAAACTACAGCAGCGTCGATCCAGGCCGGAAAGTGTATACACATAGCGAGGGGTGCTGGCCAACCCGCATGTTTTTGGGCTGCGGCATTCCGAGGCATGATTTGCCCACAAACGCGACGCAGATTCGCAAGCCCCAACTTTCAGGGGCCCAAATGTGTATACACTTTTAACCTCGCGTAAGAACTTCTCACTCATCAGGTTAACGCGCCAACCGCCAAAACTTATCGGAAGCGAATATTAGGCACAGGTGTTGCATTGGCACGAGCAACCCTCCGCGATGCGCTTTCTTAGGCGCGCGTGAAGTGCTCACCAACGTGGCGGCGTTGTAATTCGGTTGCAGTCTCAATCCACGTCAGCGTTGCGTCGCCCGATAGTTTGTTGATCGCGTTCCCCGGATCTTCGGCTCGGCATCGCTCGTTGCGTCGTTTCGTTCCCGCGATGTTGTTCCGCTAAAGGTCATCATGCTTCAATCGGGTGCAAGCGCGTCGCGCTTCTGTGGCGTTGCGCTTATTGGTCTTAGCTTCCTGAGTTTCAGTGGTTCACTGGCGCTAGGGCAAGCCGTCCCCACCAGCACGTGGAATACGACCACGGGCAGTTGGAGCACAGGCCCTTGGATCAACACAGGATCAGCACCCACGACGGGGGGAAGCACGTCGACGATCCTGCAGTTCGGCAATGGTGGATCGACGGCGTTCACGTCGACCGATGACTTCAACGGCACGTTCACCCTCGCCGGGCTGATCTTCGGCAACAACGGCGGTCAGCCCATCACGATCAACAGCAGCGGCACGGGGTCGGTCTTATCGTTCGGCAGCACGTCGACGAACATCCTGACGATGAGCACCTCGTCGGCCGTGACGATCAACGTGCCTATCACGCTCACGAGCACCGGGCTGCTCATCTCGAATTCGCTCACAAGTACAGCCAATCTCACAATCGGGTCGCTGACGTTGGGCAATACGACGGCAGCCGCGATTACGATCAGTGGCGCAAACGCTCCGACAAATCTTACGATTGCCGGTGACATCGTTATCAGCGGCTCGCATCAAATTAACTCGACGAGCACCGGGTTGATCACGATCGGCAGTCCTTCGGTGAACGCGATTAGCGGGACTGGCACCACCACGGCAGCGTTAACGCTTAGCGGAACAGGCGCCAATTTTTTAGTGAACTCGTCCATCGGCGCTACCGGCACCAACAATACGCTATCGTTGACGATTCTCAGCACCACCACCAAAAGCACGACAACTCTTGCTGCCGGCTACGCCGGAGCCGGCACGATAACCATCTCTGGCAACTCGACGGTGTATGCGTTGGATTCGCTGACGAAGAATGCCACGGCGCCGAATGTTACCCTTAGCAATAGCCAGCTCATCTCATCATTCTCGGGCAGCCAGACGTTCAACATTTTCCGGCTACAAGGATCGATCTCAACCACCGCGCCCAATGCTCTCACGCTAAGTGGCGACGTGACTGTCTCGCAACTTGCGAACTATGCGACGATCACCCAGTCGCAAACGCTCACCATCAGTGGCACGGGAACGTCACGCTTCAACGTGACAGGGTCGATCTCCTCGGCGACGATCACGCTATCCAACGAAATCTTAGTGCTCTCGAGTCCTACGGCCACATATTCGACGAATGGTGGAACAGCGACACCGAGCAGCACTATCAACGTGAACCCTGGCGGTGTGGCGTTGTTTGACAACCGCACGACCAATGTTGCCCGGTTCAACGCGCCCTCGGCGACCACCGGCACTCTGTCGCTCAACATGAATGGCGGCACGCTACAGTTTCTCGGCAATTCGTTGGCAAATGCCACCAGCAGCTCGTTGCCTTTCGGGACGATCACTTCCGCCTTGGGTCTTTCGGGGACGATTGACTTTGCGGGAACCACGAGCGTAAACGTCGCGGCTACGATTTCGGCATCGACGTTCGCGCGATCGGCGGGAAGCAGCATTTTTGTGAGCGGGCTTAACGTCGGCGGCGGCCCGACGGGGCAGACCATCACCCTTGGCGGAGTCACTGCCGGCTTCCTTGGCGGTGCGATGTTTATGAAAGGCGCGTCGGGAACCGACTTCGCGACCTACGACGGGACAGTAGGGGTATCGACCGTTTCGTATCAGACGGTCACGACTAGCTTCGCACCGACAGCCAATGCACTTTGGGTCGCTACGGGAACGACTTCCTCGGTCGCCGGCACGCAATCGTTGACTGGTCTGAAGCTCATCAACTCCACGTTCACCAACGGCGGCAGTGGCCTGCTGGACTTTTCTCAGGTCACGAACGCTTCGGTCGGCGGAACGTCGGTGTCAGGTTCAATTCTCGTGACGGGCGGGCTCAGCACGCTCACTGCGCCGATTCAAACCGGGGCTGCTGAATCCACGATCTTCGTCGATGGCACCTCATCGCTGGTGATCGCAAGCACGATTACGGGAAACGCGGCAGGCGTTGTCTCCATTGATGGCGGCGGCACAGTCACGCTCAGCCCAGGCGCCCAGTTGAACACCAACGTTGTCGTGCTCGACCCGTTATACGTCGGCTCGTCGGCGGCGCTGACGACGTCCAGCACTATGACGCTCACGGGCACAACGATGACGATCGCCGACGGAATCGCGTCTACGATTGGAGCCCTGACGAATACCGGCACAATCGCGTCAGTTTTTCTAGGCGTGGGCTCGTCGCTGGCGACGACGAACTCGTTGGGCGGCCGGTATGCAATTACCATGAGCGGGAACTCGACGTTGACGTTTGGAATCTCTGGCGGCGGGCAGACGACCACGGCCAGCGTTAACGCTTTAACAAACTCGGCGACGATTGTTAAGACCGGCGCGGGGATTTCAACCTATGCAGGCGCGATCAATCTCGCCGGCGGAACGCTGCGAGTTGATTCGGGCACGTTCTACATTATGCCGGCAAGCGGCGGGTCGCTGACGAATACCAATGTCGTTGTCAATCCAGGGGGCAATTTCACGGTCAGCACCTCGACCACCACCACGGCGTTGACGACGACCTCGATCACGCTCCAGGGGGGCACGTTCGGCTATACGACGAGCCTGACGGCGGCGACCAATGCGGCGGCCTCGCTGGCGTTAAATCTGACTACAAGCACATTGTCGTTCACGCAAAGCGGCGCCGCCGCGACGTCGATAACGACATTCAGTGCCACGCTCTCGCGCACAAATCACGCGTTTCTTACGCTCGCAGGCTCGACAGCCTCGCTCGGAAGCGCTACGGGGCCTGCCATCGAGTTTACGGTTGCGAATACGTCGAGCCTGAACCTACAAGGCGGCAACAACAACGCGTACATTCCTAACGCGATGGATGGCGCTTCGTCGATCAGCAATGGCATTCAAGCCATTGTTCCTTACATCGGGACGATCATCGGCAACGCGACGACCTCAGCGCTCCTCACATACGACAACAGTGGCACAGGACTAAGAGCCCTGATCGCCGGCGAATTCCTGCCGAACTCCGTTGCCACCGGCGCCAATGTGTCGCTGACTACGACGCTCGCCGCTCCCATTACTAGCGATCTGACGATCAATTCTTTGTCGCTGAATGCCGCCGGGCCTGCAACAGCGAGCACCGAGATAACAGTCAACACCGGTGTCAACCTCACCATCAGCGGCGGCGTAATCCTGGCCACGGGCGGTGTCACCGTGCTTACGGGCGGCACCGGCAAAATCAATTTTGGAAACAACTCCGAAGGCATCATCAACACCGTTGGCACGACGCTCGAAACGAATAACAGCTTCGCCGACGGTTCGGTCCCGATGACGCTCGTCAAAACGGGCGGTAGCAGCCTGTTGCTCATCGGCACCGGCGGTTCTTACACCGGCGGCACTTATATTGAATCAGGGTCGGTCGTCGCCTATGGCATCAATTCGTTGGGCAACGGCGGCGTTACGCTTGCAGCCAATACCGCGGGCCTAAAGGTGCGTACGACCACGGTCACCGCCGCATTCATCAGCACGTCGTATAGCGGTGCTACGGTCACCACCACGGTGACCGCGGGCGTGAACAACACCGGCACGCTTCTGCTCGGCGGTGCCCTAGAAACCAGCACAACCTTCGCGGGCATTCTTGCCAACAATTCGGCTGTCGGGACCGGCACCTTGGCGGGTATGACCGGAACGAATGCTCTTGCAATCAATGTCGCATTTCAAAGTGCCAACACGACGTTGACGTTGACCGGTACCAACAACACGTTCACCGGCGGCCTGATCCTGGCCAGCGGTATCCTCGCAGTACCGTCAAATCTTTCGGTCGGCGGGGCGACGAACCCCGTCACATTCTCAGGCGGCACACTGCAAATCTTCAGCCAGGCCGGGGCCAGCTTCAGCGGCACGCAGCCAACCACGGTTAGCGCGGCAGGCGGCACGATCAATCTTTTGGGCAACCTGACGGCGACACTTGGCGGCGTGATTACCGTAAGCCCGAGCGGCGTGCTGTTGGTACGAGGCAACAATCTCGGTCAAACCACTGGCGCAAACCTGATCCTCACCACATCAACGAGCGTTCCCGCCGGGCAGTTGCTTCCGTGGCTCATGGCCGGAACTTCCACGACCAGTACCGGTCAAGGATTCGCCTACTTAGATCCCACAACGGGGGCCGTCGAGTTGTTTACTTCCGCCAGTAGCGTTGCGAATGTCAATCAAACCACACCAACAGGCGACGCGGCCTATTCTACCAACACGGCGGGCATCACTGGCGGGCCAATCTCCTCGCTGACGATCGATAATGGGAGCACTCCGAGCAGCGCCATTACCGTAACGGGCTCAGGCACGCTCGACGTCTCGACTGGCGCAATCCAGTTCATCGGATCCGCGACAGGACAGACGGCGACGATCAGCGGCTTCTCAGGATTAACATCATCGGCCGCGAGCGGATGGAGCGTCTTTGTCGGCAACGATGCCGGAGCAGAGACGGCAACCATCGCGAGCCCGTTCACTACGGGCGGCTCACTGACGAAGCTCGGCGCCGGTACGCTGGTGTTGACTGGCGCCGGTAGTGCGCTCACCACGTTGTCGGTTCCCACAGGGACCTTGGTGCTCGGGGTCACTGGCGCCATTAGCGGCAACGCGACGATTTCCGGTGTGGTGAACCTTGTGGCGAGCAATGCCTTCGCCACCACGGCCGGGCTCACCCTAGGCACGACTGCGATTTCGCTGAATCCCGGCGTGTCGGAGTCCGTGAGCACGATCTCGACATCCAATGCTTTGAGCACGATAACGTTGGGCGCTAGTTCATCATTCTCGGTCGGGGCCATGAGCAACGCGTCCAGCGGCGCCCTCGGCCTCGTCATGGGAAGCAATTCGACATTCACCTTAGGCAACACCACATCGATCAGCTCAACCACTATCAACGTGAGCATGGCCTCGGGCGCGACCACGGCTTCGCTTGTGCGAACAGGTACTCAGATCACGACACTGACAGGTGTGATTGATCTTGGCAGCGCCGGAAACCGAGGCGTGTTGAAGATGGACGGTTCTGCCACCGCTGGCAACGCCCTTGTCTTTAGCACGAGACTCAGTGCTCCGACAACGCTGAAGGATGCAGACATCGTCGTCAACGCGGGAACGGCGTTTGAGTTCGAAATAGGCACGGGCTCAAACTCAAATACCATTACAGGCAACGTGTCCAATGTGGGACTGGTGCTGCAGGGTGGTACGTTTACCACGCGTATCGTTGCACCCGTACCCAATGAACAAATTGCCTACGGCGCTCCGCTTGTCACGAATCTCGGCGGTACGATCTTCAACGTTACTACAGCCACCGCCAACCTCGGCACGACCACTGCGACGTTCTCCACATTGTCGCGAAAGAACGGCGCGACGATTCAGCTCACCAGCGCGCTCATCGGTTCGGCAACCGACACCGCAGCCTACTATCTGAAGTTTTCTGACGGCGGCCCTGCGCTCGTTGGCGGCACTTACTCGGGCGGAACCTTTAGCAATACCTACAACGCCAGCGCGACGGGTTCCGCCGGTTTGCAAGCCATCGTCCCCTATGCGATGTCGTCGATCAGCAGCACCGCAGTCGCTTTCGTGACGTATGACCCGACATTGGGCCTTCGCGCGACAACTGGCGACGAAATGCAGACCATTTCTTCGGGAGCGATCTCGGCGGCCACGCCCGGCGGCAACATCGTTTACAGCGCGACGACCGGCTCGATGCTCTTGGGCAGCGGCACGACGACGATTAATGCATTGTTGTTCGGTTCTACAACGGCAGCGACCTACACCCTGACCGGCGGCACGCTGGCCGTGAACAGCGGCCTCATCGCCTACGGTGTCGCTGCCACGACGATCAGTGCCGGCTCGCTGGTTCTCGGGCAGGGAGTCACCTACACCGGCAACGTCAATGGAACGACAAAGGCGTACAACGAGGCCAACTTCTACTCGATGGGAACGGGTCTTTTGCAGGTCGGCGTCAACGCCACAACCAATGCGGTTACGTTCGGCGACAACGGCGCAACGCCGCTGCGTGTGGTCAAGTCCGGTGGCGTGGCAGGCTCGTTGTTGCTGTGGGGCCCGAATACCTACAGCGGCGGCACCGTCATCTCGTCGGGCACCGTCGATGTCCGTGGTGCGAACGCACTCGGCACCGGCGGCGTCACGTTCGCAGGCAACAACGCCGCATTGCGCATCAACACCGGGCAGACAGCCAATGCCAACGTCGCCTTCATCTCGACCGATCTCCCGGACGGTGCGGCAAATCTCGCGGGTAGCTACGTTCCCGGCATCATTACGACCAGCCTCGCTGGAACGGTAAACATCACGTCTTCGCTCACCCTCGGCGGCGCGAACGAACTCAGCTCGACTTACGCGGGCATCATCACCCAAGCCTCGACTGCAACCGCGGGCGGTGGAGTCACCGGTTTCCTCGGTGTGAATGTCAATTTCGCCAACGCGGCCACCACGCTCACGCTCACCGGCACGAGCAACGACTTTACCGGCGGCCTGACGCTCTCCGGCGGAAAGCTTGCCGTCGGCAGCGACTTGAGCATCGGCGGCGCGGCGAGCCTCGAAGGCCCGGCGAACCAGGTCACCTTCTCCGGCGGCACGTTGCAGTTGTATGGCAGCGGCTTCAATAGCGCCAAGACGATGACGTCCAACGCCGCCACGGCGAGCACGATCAATGTCGTGTCGACTTCTGGCAACGCGGGGGCGGCGGTGTTCACGGGTCCGTTGAGTGTGAATGGCACGTTGACCGCCACCGGCAGCGGCACGTTGCGATTGGGTTCCGTGACGGTCAACGGCGGTGGTACGTTGCAGGTTGGCAGCGTGGCGACGAATGTGCTCACGATCTCCAGCGGGCTCACGCTCAACGACACCTCCGTGCTGGGCATGACGTTCGGAAGCTCAACCATCAATCTGAACAGCTCGCTGCTGACGCTGGCGGCGGGGACGGAAACGATCAGCCTGGCTGGCACGGTGACCACCACCGGCGACTTCGTGCTCATCAACAACGCGTCGAGCATCGCGAGCACCAGCGCCAACCTGGTGCTGAACTCCACGAACCTCGTCGGCTCGGGTTACACGTACTCACTCGTCTCCAACAGCGCGCAGATTCTGTTGCACATCGCGGGCGGGAGCGGCCCGGTGTTGACCGGCAACCTCACCTGGACGAACGCTTCTGCGGACGGGGCGTGGAACCTGTCGTCGGTGAATTGGCTCGATGGCGCGACGCCGGTGGCGTATGCGGACACCAACACGGTGACGTTCACCGATACCGGCGCGGGAACGGTCAACATCACGACCAGCGGCGTGCTGCCGACGAGCGTAACGGTGACGAATAGCGGAGCGAACACGTACACGTTTAGCGGCGGAGCGATCGGCGGCGCGACGGGCTTGACGAAGTTGGGCACGGGAACGCTCGTGGTGGCGAACCTCAACACGTTCACTGGCGCGACGAACATCGCCGGCGGCGTGATCAGTCTCACCGGCGCGATCGCCAGCCCGACGATCAGCGTCGGCGGAACGTTAGCCATCGGCGCGTCGAATGCTCTGACGGCCAATGCTTCGACGCCGACGGTGACGCTGTCAGGCGGCACGCTGAGCCTGGCCTCCACTGTGTCGCAAGGCATGGTCCTCAACGGCAGTAGCGGCACGGTGAATCTCGCCAACGGCGCGATCCTCTCGCTGTTCTCGGGACTCACGGGTGGCCTCGACACGAGCTTCGCCGGCACGATCGGCGGCAGTGGCGTCGTGAGCATCGGCGGTCCGGAGATCACGACCCTCGGCGGCGCGAACACCTACACCGGCGGCACCAACGTCAACAACGGCGGCCTGACTGTGTTGGCCACCGGCAGCCTCGCCAGCGGCAGCAACCTTACAATCGCCGGCTCAAGCATCGTCACGTTCAACAACGTCGGCCAGAACCTCGCAACGGTCATCAATGGCTCTACCTTGAGCTTCTCGGCCGCTACGGGAACGACGACCATCACGTCGCTCACGGGCGCGGGGACGACGAGCTTCGCGGCCAGCGCCAACCTCGGCGCGATCACCGTCGGCACGGTCAGTGTCGGCGGCGCACTCACGACCGCTTCGATGAGTGGCGGCTCGGTCCGCGTCGGCGGCGTGGCAACGATCACCACGTTCAGCGGAGGCAGCCTGACTTTGAGCGGCGCGACCAGCGCGATCACCACGCTCACTAACACCGGCACGCTCACGCTCACGAGCACGAACCTCACCGTCGGCGGCGGCAGTTTCGGCGGCACAATCACTGGCTCGGGCGGATTGACCGACAACGGCGCATTGACGTTGGCCAGCGCCAACGGCTACTCGGGTGGCACCACGATCGCTGGCACGGTGCTCGCGCAGAACGCGACCGCCTTGGGCACAGGCGCGGTCACGGTCAATGGCGGCGGCGTGCTGAACATCAGCACGTTCACCGGCAACGTGCTGACGATCTCCGGCGCATTGACGCTCAACAGCGGCGCGACGGTCGGCATGACGATCGGCCAAGGGACGATCAACCTGAACAGCCATGTGTTGAGCCTCGCGTCGGGAAGTGAAACGATCAGCATCGCCGGCACGATCACCTCCAGCGGCACGTATGTGATTCTCGCCGGAGCTTCGGGCATCAGCGGCGGCGGCGCGTTGACGTTCAACACCGCGAGCCTCGTCGCCACCGGCTTCAACATCTCGGAGCAGGTGATCACCTCCAGCGGCCTGATCGAGGTCATCGCCACCAACAGCGCCGCGCCGACCGGCAACCTGACCTGGACCGGCGCGACCAACACGTCGTGGGACTTCACCACGCCCAACTGGATCGACAACACGCTGAGCGTGGCCTTCGCCAACGGCAACACGGTGACGTTCACCGACACCGGCGCAGGGACGGTGAACATCACCACCAGCGGCGTGCTGCCGGCCAACACCACGGTGAATAGCGCTAGCACTTACACTTTTAGCGGTGGCGCGATCGGCGGCTCGGGGGGCCTGACGAAGCTCAACACCGGCACGCTGTTCGTCGCCAACAACAACACCTACACCGGCGGCACGACCGTCAGCGGCGGACTGTTGTCGGTGCTGACCGCGGGAAGCCTGTCGAGCAGCGGCAACCTCGCGATCAACAACACCGGCTCGGCCAGCTTCGCGAATGCCCAGACGCTGGGAACGGTCACCAACTCGAGCACCGCCACCGTCGGCCTGTCGTTCACCAATGCCGCGACCCTCTCGCAACTGGCCGGCAGCGGCACGAGCAGCTTCGCCAGCACGGCGAACATCGCGACCCTCTCGGGCGGCAACGTCACCGTGACCGGCGTAGCGACAATCGCTACGGTCAGCGGCGGCAACCTGACCTTGAGCGCCGCGACCAGCGCGATCACCTCGCTCGGTGGCACGGGCGCGATCACGCTCAGCGGCACGAACCTGACGGTCAGCAGCGGCAGCTTCGGCGGCACGCTGGCCAACGGCGCAACGCCTGGGCAACTCAGCGTCAACGGCGCGTTCACGATGGCGGGCACGGACAACCTCAGCGCGGTGACGCTCAGCACGAGCGGCGTCCTCTCGGTCGCTTCCGCGGCGGGGCTGGGAACCGGCACGCTGACGTTCAACGGCGGCACGCTCTCGGTGAGCGGCAACATCAGCGACACCACCGGACACGTCGCCTTCAACAGCGGCTCGCTGTTCATCGCCACCGGCGACACGCTCACCCTGACCGGCGCCAACATCGCCGGCAACATCAACCAGACCGGCAGCGGCACGCTCGTGATCCTCGGCAACTACACCGGCACGACGAACGTCGGCAGCGGCAGCACGCTCAACGCCAGTCCCGGCTCGACCGGCAACATCGCGCTGGCCAACGGCGCGACGCTCGACTTCACCACCGCCGGCTCGTACAGCGGCAACGTCACGCTCTCGTCTCCGGGCTCGGCGATCATCGAGAACACCTCGGGCGGCATCGTCACACTGTCGGGCACGATCGACAAGTCGCACGCGAACCTGGGACTTGCCGGCCCCGGCAGCTTCTGGGTCAACGGCACGATCACCGGCGGCACGGCAGGCACCGACTTCAACAGCGACATGACATTCAGCACCAACACCACCCTCTCGTCGCAGCAGGGATATTCGGGCCCGACGACGATCTCGTCGGGCGCCACCGTCTGGGCGAACGTCACCAACGCCCTGCCGACCAACACGATCTTGAACCTCGGCGATGGCAGCAACACGACCGGCGCGTACAACCTGGCCGGCAATACGCAGACCTTGGCCGGCATCGTGGCCTTCGGCAGCGGCACGACCAACGCCATCACCAGCACGGCCAGCGGCGGACAGTTGTATGCCAACATCGCCAGCGGCATCGACAGCTACAGCGGCTTGCTCACCGGCAGCCTGGGTCTGCACAAAGAAGGCAGCGGCACGCTCGAGCTCACCGGTGCCTCGAACACCTACAGCGGCGCAACGACCGTCGACGCCGGCACGCTGCAACTCGGCGTCAACAGCGCGTTGCCGAGCACCACGACCCTTTCTCTGACGGGCAGCGGCACGCTCGACATGAACGGCCACACGCAGCAAGTCGCTACGCTCGAAAGCGCGAGCACGACGGCCACCGTGACCGGCGGCGCCGGAAGCGTGTTGGACGTGTCGCACTCGGCGGCGATCTCGTCGATTTACGCCGGCGTGATCTCCGGCCAAATGAGCCTGGCCTTCGACGGCGTGGCCGGCAGCGCCCAGGTGCTCAGCGGCACGAGCAACAGCTACACCGGCACGACCGACATTAACTCTGGCGCGCTGATCGTCAACGGCGCGCTCACCTCCGGCGGCAGCACGGTGACCGTCCACAGTGGCGCGACGCTCGAAGGGACCGGCAACGGAAGCACCACCGGCGTCATCAATCGCGCCGTCGTCGTGAACTCTGGCGCGACGCTCGCCCCAGGCGACCCGAGCAACAGCGTCACCAACGGCCTCATGCACATCGGCGGCAACCTCACGGTCAGCGGCGTCTACAACTGGAGTCTCACGATGGCCAGCACCAGCGGCGCGGGGACCAACTTCGACCAGGTCACGCTCTCCAGCGGCAGCACTCTCACCGGCGCCGGCGGCACGCTGCAACTCGCCGTCAGCGGCGCGGGCGTCCCCACCAACTCCGCCTTCTGGCAAACCTCGCACACCTGGGCCGTCGCCAACGGCATGAACCCCGGCAACATCACCAGCCTGTTCGCGCTCAGCGATCCCACCGCCGGCAGCTATTCCAGCCTCGGCAGCTTCAGCCTCGAATTGCTCACCGCCGACAACGCCGCCGGCGCCGTCCTCCTCGACTGGAACCCCACCGCCGTACCCGAACCAGGAACACTGCTCCTCGGCACCCTCGCCGCCGCAGGGTTGGGCCTTCGCTCGTGGCGTCGCCGACGATCGGCCACTCCCGACAAGCTCGCCGGCGACAGCCAAGCGTCGACCGCGACGTAACGACGCAGGTCGTCTCGTCAGCAACCTCGCCGCCTTGTCGCGTGCTGCCGTCGCATTTCTTGCCCACCGATTTATTGCCATACCCATGAGAACGGGGTAAACGTGCAATAAGTCGCCCCTTCCGGCGTCGCCGATCTCATCACCAATCGCCGCATATCGCCCAGGCTGCACGCTCCGCCATTCGCCATGAACGCGCGTCGAAACGGCGAGGAGCCCCGTTGCGGCGATGCCACACCATAATCGAATGACGAGCAACATCGTCGAGATCTCCCACTTCACGAAGTGATTCACTGACGTGCGTAATCGCACGACCGTGATGTGAATTACTCGATGAGCGAAGAAAAGCCGATGGCTCTTTCGGCCATTGTGAATGCGATGCCGCTGATAGATGTTGTCTGGACGCGATGTTGTCCGCGCCATGTGTCATGGTACGTTGATTCGAATGGATAGAGGCGTGTTACGCATCGACAACGCGATGCCGAACCTCGTGACTTGGTCCGAGTTCTTCGATGAGCGATGAGATTGATCGTGCAGAGGCGGAATTCAACGCGATGGTGAGCGCGTCGCCGCCTGTGAATTCGCTCACCGCTCTTCGACTCGTGCGCGAGCGTCTCGAATCACGCTACGACCGAGCGCAGCTTTGTTTTCGTATTCTTCGCGACCCTCGGCATCGTTACGAGAGCGGCGCCGCTCTCGCTCTCGAAGACGTCGTGATGAGCTCTCGGATCGCTGCGCTTTCACCGAACGGCTTCAGCGTCGAGGAAGAGGATCGCGTTCTTGAAGAGATGAAGCAACTTTGCAGGGAACGTGCTCTCGATAACGCTGAGCCCATCATCATTCGTCTGAGGGCGATTCTCGGCGACAAGCACGTCCTCGCTGAATGCCAAGGGTTTCTGCAGAGTCCGTGTAGCCGCGGCCTATTGCACGGCTACGCGCTGCAATCTCTGGCAAATGTGGCCACGACCGAGGCGTCGGAAATGGCGGCGGCGCACATGACGAAAACGAATAGCGAGAAATGCAAGTTCTTCGCGGCGAATATGGCCGCTTGGAATAACAACCTGTTGCCGACGACACGAGAGAAGATGGAACATTATCTTCTCGCGAGACTGAACACGCACGGCACTAACCGGCGAGCTGAGACGTTGTTCGCACTTTCACTGATTGGAAACGCCGCGGCGCGTGCGGAGTTGGCGGAATACTCCAATGCACTTTCCGAAGGCCACGAGTATGGCGTGCTTAGGTCGCTCGTCATTCAGCGATTCGGCCAAGCGGTCCAAGACGCTTGGAAACAGACGCTGAGTCAGTGGTTGTCCTCGAGTGATGCCTGGTGAAACTGGTGCGAAGTTGACGCCGCGGGTGGCGCCGACAACATGTTGAGGCTATCTGCTTCAGTTGAGTGATGGGCGACGCGCCAGCATTACCAACAAGTAACCCCCTCCACTGAACGGTGCGACAGCCTGTCGCGTAAAATGGTTAGCGCTGGTCACATTTCGTTGCACGAACGCATCGGGGGAACAGGCCATGAAGAGACACATCGTAATCTCGGCAGTCGTGATCGGTTTGGTCGGTCTTAGCGGCACGGCATGGGCGGCTCATCACGGAGGGGGTCACGCGGCGGCGCACGTCGGTCACTCGGGCGGACCAGGCAAGGCTGCCCATCACACGCCACACGCCCCGACGCACATGAACATGCCGCACCATTCACAACCCAACGGTAGTGGAAACGTACACCACGAAGCCAAGGGCGGACTGGGTCACGTCGGCAACGGTGGCGCGAGTCACGTCGGCAACGGCGGTACAGGCCACGGATTCAACGCCGGCATGGGCCACGCGTCTACGCACGGGTTTGCTGGCGGCCAAGGCCATGTCGCCGGCGCGCATCATACCTCGCGCGTCCATCATCGAACGCACGGTATGCACACTCTGAACAACAACGCCTATCACCACCGAGGTCGAGGATACTTAGGGGGCTACAACAACCTTGCATGGGCGAACAATCAGGCTTCAGGTTTGAATGCGACCTCCAGCCTCACCGGCCTCAGCGGTACTGGATTCGGCGGTACTGGCGCGTTTGGAAGCAATGGGCTTGGAGGCAATCGTGGGCCGATGCAGCAAGTGAATAACGATCTTGCACAGTTGAACATGGCGGCGCGGTCGGGAAATATGGCGGCCGTCCGGCGCGATGAGCGAGCGCTCAATACCGCCGAGGCCAGGTTGCATGGCGGCGGCGGCGCACTCGTATCGGGCCAGTCGCGAATGAGCAACGTGCATCACGATCTGCATAACGACTGGCGTTCTCAGCGCATCGATCGCGACCAACTTCAATTGGCACGGGTACACAAGCCGGCTTCCACTCCCGCTTCGAAGCCCAAAGACGCCGCGGGGACCGGAAGCAAGCCTACAGGCAAGACCGTTGGCGCTTCGCTGACGAAATAGCCACGGCATTCTGCGGCACAAACGTCCGGCGCACCCCTCGGCTGCGCCGGGCGATTCTCTTTGTGGTCGTCTTTCCAGCATTCCACGTCTGCTTTCGGGGAGAGTTGCATCCATGTCACGAGATCGGCTGCGCGAACTGGTGATGGTTTCTTTGTGCGTCTGCGGGATCGGTGCGGCGAATGTCGGTTCTGCCTCGGCCGTCGAAAAGGACACGGCCTTGAGTGCGGCGTTGCACAAGGCGCTGCTTACGCCGGACAAGTTCGTCGAAATCATGACGCCTGTCGTCGATGAGAATGTGACGACCGTCGACGAGGCGCGCATGCTCTGCGCGAAGCTGAAAACGTTGCCGTCGACCAAGGTAGACGCGGACAGCGATTCGCCGTTGATGATCGTCGCGACGTTCTTTCAGCAGGTCGATTCGCAAGAGGCGCTCAATGAGTTGACGAGCCACGGAATACCCGAGCTGTGCCGCATCTTTCAATCGTCATCGCACGTTGCACCGGAGGAGTTGCGCGGCGACTTGCTGTTCGTGCTCAAAATCCTGGCGATGTATCAGACCGATCGCGGCACGCAGATCGTCGTCTCGGCGGCAAAGATGGGTTTCGAGCCCGACGATGATTTCTGGTCGGTCATCTTTGGGCAATTCGACGCCCAGCATCCGGACGCGAAGCATGTGATGGGAGAGTTTGCGGTCATGCTTCCGCCCAGCGCGATCGGCGAGGGGCTTCTCGACGCTGCGAATGATCTCGCGCTGTCGGGCGTCGAGTTTCATCATCCGTTCGATTCGGCCGAGGGATTCGCACGCCTTACGACCTGGCTCGGCAGCAAGGATGAGAATGATTACGACATTGCCGTAAGCGCGGCAGCGAGTTTGCCGTTTCTCAAGCGGCCAGGGTTCGACGCGTTGTTCACCCTCGCGCTCGACCATCCCGATCCCGAGGTGCAAATCGAAGGGGGCTGGGCGGCCGGTAAGAAGCAAGAAACGCGCGGGTTCGAGAAGTTAATGCACTGGTGTCTCGACGCGCGCTACTCGAAAGAAGCCATCAACTATCTCGAAGAGTTGGGCCGACCCGACGCGGTGCCCGAAAAGGCCAAGGAACCCGCGTTCGAGGCCAAGGCCGAAATGTGTCAGTGGTTGTCCGATCCCGAGGAACTGGCGAGCGTGCCCGACACGATCGAGCAGATCGACTCACGCGAGTTGTTCTGGCCTCCGACGAACGACCGTCGCACGGTGTATTTGTTCCGTTATCATTACGACGCTGATGGTCCCGACGCGCCCGAGGTCAACGGAATTGGCATGGTCGGCTCGGTCACGTTCGCTTTGTTCGGCGAAGATCTGCCAACCCTCAAGCCGGCCGAGGTGTATGCACTTCATTGTTGTTGGGAATTGCAACTGAACAAAGACAAGCGGGCTCCGGCAGAGCGTTCGGTTGAAGCGGGGCTGAAGATTCTGGAAGCGGAGAACCCGAGTTTATCGACTCGTTAACTCTCGCCATGACGCACTTCCATCTCCCCTTGGTCGCCGGACTGTTCGTAGGATGCCAAATCGCAGCAGCGTTTGAACCGGGCGAGAAAGTCGTTGTTGTTCAGCCGGTCGAGATGAAGACCATTAACGGTTCGACGCTGCCGCTAACGATGGGGACGGCGGTCACGGTTCAGGAATCTTCAGCACAGGTGCTGGACGCGAAACGTTTGAAGGTGGCGGTCGGCAGGGTAGGGTGGATCGATGCTGCTGCCATCGTTCCGGTGAGCGAAGCGGACGATCGCTTTTCCAAACGCATCGCAGAGGACGCACAAGACGCCGCGGCGCTGTTGGCACGAGGCAAGGTTCGTTTCGACAAGGGGGACATCGACGCCGCGATTGCCGACTTCGATCGAAGTCTCGCGCTGAGACCGAGCAGCGAAGGTCACACCCTTCGAGGCTACGCGTGGAAGCGCAAAGGTGATAAGCAAAGGGCGATGGCAGACTTCGACGCCGCGATCGCCTTGAACCCGAACGAAGCGCTCGCGTGGCGAGTGCGAGGCGCCACATGGGCGGGAATGGCGGACTACCGGAAAGCGGTGGCAGAATATTCCGAGAGCATTCGTGTCGATCCCGAGAACACCGACTCGCTGCACCACCGGGCACTCATGCTCAGCGCCTGTAACGAAGCGGCGATTCGCAATGGAGCGCAGGCCGTCAAAGATGCGACCAAGGCGTGCGAGCTTTCTGAATGGAAGAATCCGTTGTATCTGAGCGGTCTGGCGATTGCCTCAGCCGAAGCAGGCGACTTCGACGCGGCCGTCAAATGGCAGACCAAAGCGATCGAGTTTTCTACGAACGCGCATGGCAGCGCGCAACTCGAGCTTTTCAAGCAGCGACAGCCGTTTCGGATGACGTGGCGATAACACGATATGATGGATGGTTGTTGTCGTTCGCGAGAGCATCAGGCTATGTCGATTTCAAAGGTGCGGATTCTTGGCATTTCGGTGCTCATGGCGATTGCCGTGGTGGGGCTCGTCGCACTCCTGCTTCCTTCCGCAAACATGCCGCGAAGCCGTCGGCGAATAACTTGTTCAAGTAACATTCGTCAAATCGCTCAGGCGATGCACGCTTACGCGGAACAGCATGGGACGCTTCCGCCTCAGTACATCGAGAGAAACGGCCACAAGCACAGTTGGCGGGTTCTGTTGCTGCCATTCCTCGAACGCAAGGACTTGTACGACGCCTACGATTTCGACGAACCTTGGAACGGCCCGAACAATCAGAAAGTTCATGTGGGGATGCCCGCATGGCAGTGCCCAAGTGACACCTCGAACCTAATCACTCGAACGAATTACTTTGTCGTTACGGGCCCTTCAACGCTCTTCGACGGTGAGCGTACGCTGACGTTGAAGGAGATCGAAGCAGCCGATGGTACGAACGAGACGGTTTTGCTTGTCGAGGCCGTAAACACCGGAATCGATTGGATGGAGCCGCGAGATTTGTCACTCGACGATCTTCACTACGCCTTCGACACGAAGGTTGGTAAATCGATATCGAGCTTTCACAGAGAGGGAGTGTATGTCGTGATGGCCAATACTTGGACGACAGTCCTTCCCACCGACATCGACCGGAAGTTGCTGCGGGCACTCTTCACCTACAACGGCGGCGAGGAATTGCCGCAAGGCGCGTGGTGAGAATCGGGAACGGGTGGTGCGGTTTCCATGCCGCGGGCCGCCCTCATCCGGCCTTCGGCCACCTTCTCCCGGAGGGAGCTTTGCCCAAGAACCGGTGTCTGCCCAATAAGCTAGAAGGTTGTCCAAAAAGTCGGTACACCGTGTCAGTCTGACGTTGCTGGCTGTTGGCCGTGGCCAGTCCGGCTCTCCTTTTCTCCAGACAAGACATCGGCGAATGATCGCGCTAGGTGTTCAAGGCAGAGCATGTCGTAAGTGTGGGTGCCCTTGTAAACGGTTTCCAGCCATCCCTTCCGTAGATCGTTGACGCGGTGCTCGATCGAATTGTCTTTAGATCGCCGGTGCCGGCACTCGTAACTTCTCCATCGCCTGAGCACCGGCTCAATCAGCACATCTTCCGCCATACAGCAGCCAGTGGCTGCCTCGCGGTCGATGATGGCCTTTAGCGCCGATCGGGAAGTTGGCTCGTCCATGCCCGCATTGTAGCCCACAAACCTACACGATCGAGCTAACAGAGCGGTCAACAGCCGCCGCAAACCGTCGCAGCATCGAAAGTCGCGGATCGCTCGTTTTGTTCAAAAACTGCCACGCAGACTTTCGGGCAGATTCCTTTTGGGTAGACCATCCGCAGCCATGGGCAAAGCTCCCGGAGGGAGAAGGGCTTGCGCGAAACTTTTGCAGGCGGGGAAGGTTTGTAGTTGTGGGGAGCGGGTGAAAGGGTTGCGGTTGCACGCCGCCTGGAACGAGAGAGGTGGATCATGACGAGTCGAACGCTGACAGCAGGGTTTGTGGTCGTGTTCTTGGCCGGGGCGTCGATGACTGAGGCCCAACAGGTTCGCAAGCGAGTACGGATGCCGGGCGGACAACCTGGGGCGGGAGCGCGACCGGGCGGTGCTGGCGGCCGAGCGGCAGCAGCAGGGCAGGGGAGCGGGCAGATGCGCGAAGCGCTCATGAAGAAATACGACAAGAACGGCAACGGTATGCTCGACCCTGAGGAACGCAAGGCCGCGATGGAAGCCATGCAGCAACGAAGCGGTTCCGGCGGCAAGCCAAGTGCCGGTGGGTTGGGTGCCGGCATGAATCCCCAGATGCGCAAAGCGCTCATGAAGAAGCACGACAAGAATGGCAATGG
The DNA here is from genome assembly GCA_963708675.1 of uncultured Planctomycetota bacterium. Taxonomy (GTDB): domain Bacteria; phylum Planctomycetota; class Planctomycetia; order Pirellulales; family PNKZ01; genus DATAXP01. The sequence goes on along the minus strand of CAVPTO010000003.1, from coordinate 4,832,927 downwards.
CATGCTCGATCCCGACGAACGCGAGGCCGCCATGCAAGCGATACGACAGCGGCAGGGACCGAGCGGCGGTCGACTGAAAAGCCAGTAGCGTGGGCCGCGAGCTCACGTCTCGCGACTCGGAATGATGTGCCACAGGTCGCACGACTCGCGAGGTCTCATAGTCCATCGCGCCACAGTGCGCCGTCCATCATGCCACAGCGCACCCTCATCCGCCCTTCGGGCACCTTCTCCCAGTGGGAGAAGGGTTTAGTGTGTCGCCCGTGCGTGGCGTTGTCGTGATCGAACAGCTACAACTGTTCTTTTCGAGCACGATCCGTCGAGCGGCCGCATGTCTGTTTCTGAATCCGAGCTGACGGCATTAGCTCTGGAGCAATCGCAGGCGCATGCCATTATTCTGCTCGATCCGCAGGGGATCGTCGTCGGCTGGAAGGGCGGGGCCGAGCACACGCTGGGCTACCGTGCTGACGAGATCATCGGCAAGAACTTGTCGACGATCTTCATCGACGAAGACATCGCCAACGGGGCTCCGCAGCTAGAAATGGAAATGGCGGCGCGGTCGGGCGAGGCGAACGACGACCGATGGCAGCGACGCAAGGACGGCGCCCAGATTTGGGTCAACGGAGCGATGACGCCGCTACGCAACGAGGCCGGCGAACTGCTCGGCTTTGTCAAGATTCTCCGCAATCGCACCGACAGCAAAGAGCAAGTCCTCACGCTCGAAAAACGAATCGCGGCTCTCAACGAGCGCGATCATCGCAAGAACGTCTTCATCACCACGCTTGCCCACGATCTGCGCAATCCGCTCGGCGCGCTCAAGATTGGCATCAGCCTGATCAAGACCACCGTCCCTTCCGACGTGAAGGCAAAGTCCATCTCGCGGGCCGATGCTGCTGAAACGCTCGAGATGATGGAGCGCGAAACGCGGTTCGTCGAGCAGATGATCTCGAACATGCTCGAGAGCGCTCGCAGCGCGGCCGGAAAGATCGAGCTGCACCTCACGAAACTGGTGCTGCAGACGCTCGTGCAAAGCGTTGCCGAAACGTGTGCCCCCGAGTCGGGCGTGACGCTGCAGGTGCTGATGCCAGAGACGCCTGTGTACGTTTATGCCGATGCCACGCGCATGCGGCAAGTCGTCGCGAACCTCGTCGACAACGCCATTAAGCACACGCGCGGTCGCGGCAACATTTGGATCAAAGTCATGGTCGACGGCAATAGCGTGTTGCTCAAGGTGCAGGATACCGGCAACGGAATCTCTCCCGAGTTTCTGCCGCACATCTTCGAATTGTTCACGCAGGCTGAATCCGACAACAACGCAACGAGCGGCCTCGGCCTCGGCCTCTCGCTCGTCAAAGACATCGTCACGCTGCACGGCGGTACCGTGCAGGCGATGAGCGACGGCGTGGGCAAGGGAAGCTCGTTCACCGTTCGCATTCCGATGGCCGAGCCGTACGGAAGCGTGTGAAGCGCGCGATCCTTTAAGTACGGAGTCATTGCCGCATGACACCACGCTAGGTCGAATGAGTGCCGCGAAATCCCTGCCATGCTGCCCTTAGCCGCAGTATCTAGATTACAGAGGGAAAGACACCTTCTTGGATCAAACTTTGTCGCACGGCGACTCGGAAGTCCCGATTGATCGCCAAGACGTGCACTGTGACTCGACCAGCCGGAGTCATGCCAACCAATTGTGCACCCTGCCAGTGAAAATGTTCGTTCCAAATGTCTCGCCGCGGATGGAAGAGCGGCACGGTGTCATTTGTTACCGTGTCAAAGCCAGCGAAGCGATGTTCTGTCCCTTGTGATGGTTGCATGCGTAACATACGAGCGCGAGATTGTCTGCAACGGACTTGCCAGCGTGCTGCTGGGCAATGATGTGGTCGAACTGAAAAGGCAATGGATCGAAGGCCTGCGACATCTGACAGTATTCGCAGCGGGCGTTCGCTCGGGATCGAACCAGATCGGCGAGCGCCTTATTCATGCGTCAAGTCGCTATCAGCCCTTCAAAGCAACGCGCGCCTTCGACTGTAAGATCGCCAAGTAATGGCCAACTCGCTCGTAATTGTCGATCTCTTCCTGTTCCGATGGCGTAAGCGTCCCTGCCTTGGCCTTATCGGCAAGCATCTGCATACGAGCAAGATCCTCGGCACCAAAGCCGAGCGATAGAAGACTACGCGCAGCTTGCTTGCTCGATTCCGTTTCGAGCGGCAATACGATTCGCTCGAAAATTGCCGTTTCGCTATTCGAGATAGTCATGGCAGCGCCGATCGAGAACGGAGAATGCAAAACTAATTTTCTCCCCTGGACGTGCGTCGGTCAAGGCAATGTGGCTCGTCGTCAGGAGAACTGCAAAGTCGACGAGAAGCGTCGTAACTCGAAGAACGATGGTAAAGGCTTGCCTCTTCGCGGCGGCACTTGCGTGCATGGCCATCGACTTTGCTGTCCACCTGGGCTCGTCGTACCGGAATGGTGTGCGGGGGAAAAAAGATGGATGACGAGCCTCGCGCACCACGCTCCCTCATCCAGCCTTCGGCCACCTTCTCTCGAAGGGAGAAGGACTGAGTTCGCGGTCACGAACCGCTTTGTGGGAAGAACATCGGGCCCGTTGCGGGCGGCGGTGTTTCGCGTGGGCGCAGCCATTGCGCGTCCGAAGGGAGCGCGTCCGACGGTGATGGAAGGTGCTCGGGCGACGGTGGCATGACCGTCGATGGAGCGAATGCAGCAGGCGAAGCCGGCGGCGGCGCGAGCGTGGCGATGTCGAGAATCGTCATCGTGAAACGCGACAGTCCGTCGATGCCGTCGCCCATGACCCACACATGCACATCGCCGCAGTGTGCCGAGTAGCAGACACCGCTCCAAGGCATCTGACTTTTCTTGCCAACCTTGAACCAGCCGCGCGGCACGCAGGCGTCGGGGTCCTGCAGGTAGCGATCGCCGAGCACGCCGACTAAGCGTTGCTCTTCGTCGCTGGCCGAGTCGCGTGCGCCGCAAAGGACAATCTGGTACGTGGCACGCATGGCGGCCAACTTGTCGGGATTGTTCACCGGCGCCATGCCCCATTGTTCCGTCACGGTGCGGCTACCGCCGAGGCCGATCGCCTCGAACACGCCGTGACGCACCGGAATCGGATTCGCGCCAACGGCGCCGGTATCGACCACCTGTGTCGAACCGCTGGCCGCATACGAGAAGTACGGCAAGCTCGCGGGATTGGCGGCGAAGCGCGCCAAGTTGTCGACGACTTGCTGACATTGCAAATCAGCGAGCGTTGTCTGCTGATGGATCGTGCTTCGTCTGAGCTGCGACGCCGTGCAGCCGGCGCTCAAATAGATCGCCGCGATAACGAGAAGAGTTCGCATGACGGACCAACGAGCGAGGGCGATATACACCGAACGAACCGCGAACACGAAGTCGCCCCAGCCCCGAATCGGCCATCGTTGTAACCCGTCGCGCCCGAATCGACCAAGACCGGTTTGAACGACAGCCGCCTGCCATGCAGGCGGACCACGCGTCGGGGGAGGGATCGGAGCACAAACGCCATTTGTCATGTAAGTTCATAAACACGACGGTTTGAGTTATTCTCGATCGATGACCGACGCGTGATGGAGGTCACATCTTCGTCGGTCAACCATCTTTTTGGCCGATCCGTCGACAGGGGCATGCATGACAAACGTTCGGTCTCGCCGCCCGTTTCTGACGGCCACGTGGCGCGACCTCGTGTTGTTGAATTTCGCGATCGACCCGCGAGTGCTGCGGCCGTTCGTGCCAGCGGCGACCGAGCTCGACACGTGGCAAGGGCAGACGTTCGTCAGTGTCGTCGGCTTTCGTTTCTGCGATCTGCGCGTGCTGGGCGTTCGAGTTCCTTGGCACCAAGCGTTCGAAGAGGTGAACCTGCGATTCTACGTGCGGCGCGAGACCAGCGACGGTTGGCGGCGCGGAGTCGTCTTCATCAAGGAACTCGTGCCGCGCGCTGCGGTCACCTTCGCCGCACGAACTCTCTACGGCGAAAACTATCACACCGTGCCGATGACCCACCGCATCGAACGTGGCGAGTCCGACGGACAAGCGACACAGCAAGTCTCCTATCGCTGGCGATTCAACGGACATGAGCAGAGCATCGTCGTGACTGCGGTGGGTGAATCGCGCGCGATGGATCCCGACAGCCACGAGGCCTTCATCGCCGAGCAGTTCTGGGGCTACACGCGTCGCTCCGAAACGCGCACGCTCGAATATGAAGTCGAGCATCCGCCCTGGCGATTCTGGTCCGCACAGCAGGCGCAACTCGACTGCGACGTCGCGAGCCTCTATGGCCAGCCGTTCGTCGAAGCGCTCGCCGCCGCGCCGACCTCCGCCTTTCTTGCCGACGGCTCGAGCGTCACTGTGTACTATGGCAACGCCCTCACCTAATCACGACCGCACGCACGACAGCCCCATGCACATGATACGAATCGCGACGGTCGCCGTTGTTGGACTGACCGTCTCGGCATCGTTGTTGTTTGCTGTCGAGCCATCGCCCAACGGCTCGCGGACCCTACGGCTCGACGGTGGGCCGTTTCTGTTCGTCGACGACTCCGGCATCGCGACCAGCAGCGGCGTGTCGCGCACGGTGCATACCGCAAAGACTCTCGCTAAACCGGTCATTGAAAGCGACGACTTGCGCCCGCACAGCTCTGTAGGGAACGCCCTCTGTGGCGTTCCGGGGAGTCCGCGTTCGCGCTCCGTCACGCTTCACGGAACGTCCACGAAGGGCGTTCCCTACAGGATGTGATGAGCGCGCCACAACAGCGCGCCAATCACTTCTCCGCGCTCAGCTTCTCAAACGCTTTGCGATGAATGTCGAAGGCCTTGTCGCCGAGGGTGCGATAGTAGACCTGCCCGTTGTGACCGACGCCGGGCACCACTTCGTACTCGTGTGCGATGTCGAGCTTCTCGAGCTGTTCGTGCAAGGCAAGGTTCGCGCGAGAAGGCTGTCGTCGCCGCCGACGCCGATGCGAATGTTCGTGCGTCCGCGAATCTTGTCGGCGTTCTTCTCGACGAGTTGCATCGGGTGCTCGGCCGTGAACTTCGCCAGGTCGCCGCTCCACGCGCCTTGGAAGATCGGTCCGATCATCGGACCCGACAGCGCGATCTCGGTGATGAGCGCCCCGGCATCGACGACGACGGTTCCAAAAACATCGGGATACTTGAATCCGAGGTGAGCCGCGCCGTAACCGCCCATCGAGTAACCCTCGATCAATCGACCTTCTCGCGTGGCGATCGTGCGGTAAGTCGCGTCGACGTGCGGGACCAGTTCCTTGACGATCAGCGTTTCGATCGGCCGCGTGCCGTCGGGCCAATCGTTGTAGAAGCTGTTCACCATGCCGTTGACGCACACGACGATCGCCGGCGGCAGCGACTTCGAGCGGATCGCTTCGTCGACAAAAGGCACGAACATCATCGCGCCGCCGCGCTGATTGCCGCCGAGTCCGTGCAGCCAATAGATGACCGGGTAACGCTCGGCAGTCTGCGTTTCGTAATCGGGCGGCAAATAGATGAGGTAACTCACCTCGCCGTCGAGCGTCGCGCTTTTGAACGTGTGATACGTCGTGCCGTTGGGCGCCTCGCGGATCGAATCGACCCATTCAGCCTTCGACGGCGACCGATTCTTGAAGTTCGGCCGCGTGCCGGCTGCCTGCCCATACGAAACCGACGCCGTTGCGATGGCGGCAACGACGGCGACGCACGCCCGCGCGATGAATCTGCTACGCATGCTCGTCTCCAAGAACGGTGACCGGCCGAGGCCCCGATCTTAAACACCGCCGCAGCGTGCAGGTATCGCGGACTTACGGAGCTGCCGGGACCGGCGCCTGCTGTGGCCCGCCGGGCTGAAGCGATTCGTCCATCGTCATGACATACATCGCCATTGCCACCAGCATCAGCAGCACGGGAATCCACAGGGCGGGATGCCGCAGCCAATGGCGATCGCGTTTGGGAGTTTTCTCGTGGTGGTGTTGATTCATTGTGCCCATGCAAAGAGTTGTATGGAATCAGGAACCTGGTGCCGCCCAGTGTAGCACTTGTTCGCGTTCTCGCAGACGTTTCTGCAGGCGCGGGATGTCGAACACCCTCTGCGTACTCCGCGACCTCTGCGGTCAATGAATCACGCCGCCAATTCAATACAGGTTACTTCTGCGGTTTCAACCAGCGTACCGAACCACGCGAGCGCCATGTCATGCTGCTCTTCAGTTACCTTGTGCGCGACGCCGGCAGCGACGTCGATTCTCAAGCGATCGCTGGCGCCAAGACGATCGTACTCGCGGCGAACCGAGTCGAACGCGAGTTGGGCCCCGTCGAGGGGACAGTTCGGATCGAGCTCGCCGTTGAGAATCAACAGTGGCCGCGACGCGAAGAGGCGAAGCATACTGGGGCAGTCGAACTCGTCGAGCATGCCGGGGATGATCTTGTTCCACAACTCGCGGCAGACGCGCTGATTCACCTCGGGTTCACCCAGGTCGTGGGCGGCGGCTTCATGGGCGGCGGCAATCGTGCGAGCGCGACCTTGCCACTTCTCATTCTCGAGACTCCACCGCAGGCTCTGCACGCTGATAGCCGGCACGGCGACGCTCACGCGCTCGTCGACCGAAGCAGCCAGCCACGTCTGAATGCCTCCCATGCTGATGCCCATCATGCCGATGCGCTGCGCGTCGACGTCGGGCCTCGCGACCAAGTAATCGAGCAGCCGCCACAAGTCCCACACCGTGTCGTAGAACCACGGATGTTCCTGCGGTTGCCCGACGGGTGTCTCCCAGGCGCGCGTGGCCGCCGCGACATACGCCGTCGAACCCTTCGCGCCGCCGCTGCGCTCGCCGTGATATCGGGCGTCGATCGCCATGGCGATCATGCCTTTCTCGACGAAGCGCTCAAGCCGATCGCGCATCGCATCCTTGTTGCCGCCAGTGCCGTGCAGCATGATCACGACGGGCAATCGCCCCGCGCCGCCTTTGCCCTTGGGTTTGAACAGCACCACAGGCATGCGTTCGACATGGCCGTCGGGTTTTTTCTCGGTGGCGATGCTAAATCGTTCGACGTCGCAATTCGCCGGATCGTCATCCATCAGCTTGCCTCTTCGCGGCTCCGGATCAACGCGAGGCCGGTCGAGCAGCTTGAGAAAGTCGCGTCGCACGTCCGCCACTGGCGGATACACCAGCGCGGCGTGAGTCGTCGGAGTCGACGGCGGTAGAGTCGACGGCGCCAGTGTCGCTTGAGCAATGGCAACACTCGTCGTGCAAGCGAGCGTCAACAGGTACAGCGGCAACGATAATGATCGCATGATGCACTTTGCCTCAATGAAGACTCAGAGGAGCCATCTTCATCACTTCGATGGTTCACTGCAATGAAGACACACGCGAACTTGGCGATTCGCGATCACCCATTCATCGCCGTGATCGAAAGCTGAAGGACCGTCGCGATGCTCACCCAGGTGAGATATGGCAGTTGCGCGATGGCCACCCATCGATAGTGCGGCCACACGGCGACGATCATCCACACAATCGTCGCGAGCACCACGAGAATATCGAGCGAAGCCAGCGGTAGGTTTCGCAACGTGAACTCAATGGTTGTGAACAATAAGTTCGCAATGAGATTAATTGCGAATGGTATCGCGACGCGCCACGTGATCTTTCCTCGCGCGGCCTGTACGAAGACATAGATGAATGTCACTGCGATGATTGGATACAGAATGGTCCATATGAATCCGATCGTCGCGGGGCCCGGCGTCCATGTAGGTTTCGTAAGGTTGGTGTACCAAGTCATCCAATCCACGGTTTCAATCCACCCATATGTGGTAAAAACGTGCAAAAATCTCGGGGGAATCCCCAAGCGCGTCACCTTAGGAGCAACCTATGTTTTCTGAGCAAAACATGCATCTGACATCTTCGGCTCGGTATTAGCTACTATTTACAATAGAAGCCGCAACGCGGCGGCAACTCTTAGGACGATTCACTTCACTGCATGGCCGCACCCATGTCGACACTTCCACAAGTTTCGCAACATCCCGCTCTGTCGATTCTTCGTCAAGCGCTCGAGCCTTGGCAACTAGGAATCGCGCATGTTTCGGAGATGCCGTTCGAGGAAGCATTCGCGGACGATTGCGCCGGCGAGAATGGTCATCACGATCTCGTGATCGACATTCAGCCGAAGAACGAGCGCAGCGCACCGTTGCAAGTGTTTCTCGATGCCGACAGCGACCGCGTCGAAATCGGAATCGATCGTTGGTGGCGGCTTGCAGATTTGCTCGATCTGCCACACGCGTCGAAATCGATACCGGGCGCGCGATGCTTTGTCGCTTCGCCGGGTGCGAACCTATCGCCCGAGGTAGCTGCCGAAGTGATTCGCGGCGTTGCTTGCGGAGCACTCTTCGTGAAGGCAGGCGTCATCGGCGGACGCATCCGTGGCACCGACGCACGCTTGCGTTTGCCAAGCGTGAAGTTGCTGCACTGCGGTGTGCGAAGCATTGCGAGTGCTCAGCTACTCAAATACGTCGGAATGGCGCAGGTTCGCACGTTCCAGTACGAGCCGTGGATGAACACCTAGCTGAACACCTAAGCTGCGCAACGCGCGCAAGCTCGGTGTCAAAATGGATTCACTAGCGCGCCGTTTGGGCGCTCAGCGGTTGTCCGAGATGTCCTTGCGACACCAGGCGCCGTCCCAGCGAATGGCTTTCACGGCGGTGTAGGCCTGAAGTTTCGCGCTGGCGATCGTTCCGCCCAGGGCCGTGACGCCGAGCACGCGGCCGCCGTCGGTCACCACTTGTCCGCCGGCCGTGGCGGTGCCGGCATGGAAGACCTTCACGTTCGGAACCTTCGCCGCCTCGGCGAGTCCGCGGATCGCTTTGCCGCGCTCGTATGGCCCTGGATAACCTTCGCTGGCCATCACGACGCACACACTCGGGCGCGGATCCCACTGCAGCGGGCCGATTTCTTCCAAGCGACCGTCGACGACGGCTTCGAGCAGTTCGAACAAGTCGCTCTGCAACCGCATCAGCAGTGGCTGACACTCGGGATCGCCGAAGCGGACGTTGTACTCGAGCACCTTCGGGCCTTGGTTGGTGAGCATCAGCCCGGCATACAGCACGCCCCGGAACGGGCGACGCGCACGCTTCATCGCGTGTACGGTCGGCACGAGCACTTGCTCTTCGATCTTGTGCAACACATCGTCGTCGATCGCGGCGGGACAAAACGCGCCCATGCCGCCGGTGTTCGGTCCCGTGTCGCCATCGCCGGCACGTTTGTGATCGCGGGCCGGGGGGAGCGTGACGATCGTTTGGCCATCGGTGATCGCCAGTACGCTGAGCTCCAGCCCGTCGAGGCGTTCTTCGATCACGATCTGATTGCCGGCTTCGCCGAACTCGCGATCACCCGCGATGCGCTGGACGGCATCAATTGCCTCGGCTCGATTCGCGCAAACAAACACGCCTTTGCCCGCGGCGAGTCCGTCGGCCTTCACCACCACGGGCACGTCTTCACGATCGCGAAGGAACGTCAACGCGCGATCCATGTGTTTGAACGCGCGATAGTCGCCAGTCGGCACGTCGGCGTGACGCAGCAGGTTCTTACAGAAGACCTTGCTGGCCTCCAACTCGGCGGCAGCCTTCGACGGACCGAACACGCGCAGCCCGGCGGCTTGAAAGGCATCGACGATGCCCGCCACCAGCGGCGCCTCGGGGCCGACCACGGTCAGGCGAATCTCGTTCTGCTTGGCGAACTTGATGAGCCGCGGCAGATCGGTCGCCGCGATGTCGACATTCTCGGCGTCTTCTGCCGTGCCGGCATTGCCTGGCGCGACAAAGACCTTCTTCACCTTAGGGCACTGCTTCAGCTTCCACGCCAACGCGTGTTCGCGCCCTCCGTTGCCGACCACTAGAACGTTCATGCGTGTCTCCCGGTCCCGTCAATTCTAGCAAATGCAGGCCCGTTGGATACCGACGAGCGCCTGCTGATAAAGCTCCAGCGGCAGACCATCGACAGTCGATTCGGCCAAGCGAGTGACGCCATCCACCGCGCCGCCGTCTCGCACGAGCGTTTCGATCAGCGCTTCCTGCTGTCGCACGCTCGATTCGGTGATCAAATCGCTGCGACCTCGCAAACGACACACACCAGCGGCAAGCGCGTAGGCTGCCCAATCGCTGACGCCTGCCACGATGAGATGATCGGTCGCGATGCGACAAGCGATCTTCGCGGCGTGGTTGCTTGTTCCGGCATCGCGAAGTGTTTCCCACGCGACGCTTCCCATGCCGATTTCGTTGCCACCATCGGCCAGACCGATCGTGACGATCGGCAACGACCTCGCCGCGATGGCTTCGAACAGCAGATGCGTCTTGGCCGTGTGAGCGGTGATGTCTTGGCCTCGCATGTTGCAGCAGCAGTTGCCTTGATCGACGTAATTCGGCCCACAACGTTCGATCGCGATGAGATGCGACCACAGCCCGTGCGACCGATGCGACGCACGACCTTCGCCGAGTTGCGTGTCGATCCACTCGAGCGAACGGCGACTGTCGGAAGGCGCGAACGACCGACGTGCAGGATGCGACGCGTCGTCGGCGTCGAAAGGGAATTCGAGCAAGATCTCCGGCGGCAACTCGAGATGTCGACAACCCGCTTCGAGCGTCGGCATCGTGAGCGCATCGCCGATGAGCGTCACGTCGATGCCCAACGACATCAAGGCGCGTGCGAGATAGAGCGCGCCGGTGGGACCATCGGTTTCGCACGTGGGGCCGCGAGGCCCCTCGACATAAAAGCCGGTGACGATGCCGACGGCGCGACGATCGCTTCCCAATGACTCGCGCGCCAACGACTCGCACGCTGCTTGCAGCCCGCCGGGTGCGATGATTTGGCCGTCGCGTTGGTAGCTGGCTGGCCCGCGGCGACCGGGATCGCGACGAATGATGCGATCGACTTCGTCGAAGAACGGGCCGTGAGCGAAGGTTTCGGAGATGGCGGCGTGGGAAGGGCTCAATGGAACCGTTGGCAAGAAGTCGAAACGAAATCGTAGCAGACTATTGTACTTTCACCCCTAGGCTGTGTACGTTGTCGCCATCAGCACGTTAGCGGCCGCCCGTGCGGCGAGAGCAGTACCGGGGGCGGTACTGCAAAGAGACGACGAATAGTTGACAAGCGGAGTTGTTCAGCTACAAAAGCGTTTGTGAAAAAAGTCACAAGAAGAGCACCGCTCTTCTTTTGCGCCCCAAGCCGCTAGCCTTTGCATCGCGCGTGCGGGACTGAGTCTCTTCTGGGACTCAATGCACGTGGCCGTGTCTGGCTCTCGGCATGACGAGCATCGAGGGGACACGTCGGCGCATGGCTGAGAAAAAGAAACTATCGGTCGCCGAGATTCTAGCGGCGTGCCGTCGGGCGGATGGCGAAGGCGGCTCGGGATCGGAGTCTGCGCCGAAGCGCCCGCTCCGATCGAAGAAGTGGCCGCGGAAGAAGTCGCTTCCGAAGCCGTCGCCGAGGCGCCAGTCGAAGAGATTGTGGCTGAAGAGACGGCCACCGAGCCTGAAGTGGTCGCGGAAAGTGCTCCGCCGCCGAAGCCAGCGGCAAAGCCCGCCGGTGCGCGACTCAGTGTCGCTGAAATGCTCGCGGCAGCACGCGGTGAGAAATCGGGGGTGCCTGCGGCCGCCGCAGCCGCGAAGCCAGCAGCGCCGAAACCTGCGGCGTCCAAGCCCGCCGCTGCGAAACCCGCGGCCGCGAAGCCCGCTGCTCCCAAACCAGCAGCCCCGAAGCCAGTCGCCGACAAGACAAAGCCCTCGCCTGAGAAAACGGCCGCTCCCGGCGCAACAGCCAAGGCGCCGAAAGACACGGCGAGCATTCTCGCAGCAGCCCGCGGCGGCACAAAGCCGGGCCCGATCTCGAAAGCGGCAGCGGCCGCACAGGTGACGAAGGCCGCCGAGATAAAAGTCACGCCGTCGAAGACGACCGTGCCTCCGATGCCGGTTAAGCCCGAGTACGCGAAGCCAAAACCGAAGCCGGCCGAGAACGAAGATCGTCGCAGCTTCATGCAGTTGCTGTTCGGATCGTTTCTCGCCGTCGGATTCACATCGCTCGCCGCAGCGACAGGGCTGTGGACGCTGGGCCTCGCGCGGTTCATGTTCCCGAACATCCTGACCGAGCCGCCGAGCCGTTTCAAAGTCGGCTTTCCGAATGACTTCCCGCCCGGTTCGGTCGAGGAGAAGTTCAAAGCGCTGTTCGGCATCTGGGTGGTGAACACCGAGGTGAACGGAACTCGCGAAATCTTCGCCCTGCGCACGGTCTGCACACACCTGGGTTGCACGCCGAACTGGCTCGAAGGCGAACAGAAGTTCAAATGTCCCTGCCACGGCAGCGGCTTTTACAAAGACGGAGTCAACTTCGAGGGCCCCGCACCGAGGCCCTTGGAGCGTTACGCAATCAAGTTGGCCGACGATGGCCAATTGGAAGTCGACAAGAGCAAGCTGTTCCAGGAGGAACTGGGACAGTGGACCGATCCCTCATCGTTTGTGTCCGTGTGACGTTATCGAGTCGGGCCGTCTCGGCCCGGTGAACCACGCATCGAATCATCGCGCATGTCCATCGGCGAGACCATTCGCAATTCGCAAGTCTGGAAGAGTGTCTTCCGGCACCCCATGCCCATCGATCGGCGCAACCGAATCGTGGTCATGCTCACCAACTTCTTCCTGCACCTGCATCCGGTGTCGGTCAAGAAACAGGGGATCGCGCTCTCCTATACCTGGTGCATGGGGGGAGTGACGTTCTTCCTGTTCCTGGTCGAAACGATCACCGGCGTGCTGCTGATGTTCTATTACCGCCCAACGCTGGAGTGGGCGTACTACGACATTCTCGCCCTGCGCGACGTCACAAGTCTCGGCATCTTGCGCGAGCTGCATCGCTGGGGCGCCCACGCGATGGTCATCACCACGTGGTTGCACATGTACCGCGTGTTCCTGACGGGCAGCTATAAACCGCCACGCGAATTTAACTGGGTCGTCGGCGTGATCTTGTTGTTGCTCACGCTGCTGTTGTCGTTCACGGGCTACTTGCTGCCGTGGGATCAATTGGCGATCTGGGCTATCACGGTCGGATCGAATATGGCTCGCGCGACGCCGTTCCTCGGACACGAAGGTCCCGGCCAACAGTTGCTCACGCTCGGCGGCATCGACATGATCACCAACGCCAGTGACGCGCGGTTCGGCCTTCTCGGCGCGCGCTTCGTCGGCGAAGAAACGCTCAACCGGTTTTACGTTCTCCATTGTGTCGCCATTCCGCTGGCGGCCGCGTTGCTCATCGCCATTCACTTCTGGCGAGTGCGCAAGGACGGCGGCATCAGCGGACCGTTGTAGATACCAACACGGCGAGCAAGCTCGCCGGCTAAACACCGAATCCCGAATCCTGACTCCTGACCCCCCGCTGCCATGCACCTCAGTGAACCAGAATTCCTAGAACGCGTCGCCGGTGGGCTCGGGTTGTATTACCTGATCCTGTGCGCGATGAACTGGATCACGGCGCTGCTGCTGTGGCGGCGCGGGCCGGTGAAGACGTACTTCCATCTGCATTATCCGTTCGGCGATCCGGTGCCCGTGACGAACGTCGCGACGTGGTTCGCCGTCGGGGCGTTCTTCTTGCTGCTGTCGCCGATCGCGATGGACGGCGCTCCGTTCCCAGTGTGGCACTTCACGCCGTTCGAGCCGTGGCTGCCCAACGCGTGGAACGGCATCAAGAGCACGGTCAATGTCCTCTCCGGGCCGGTCATTCTTACCGTCGGCTCGCTGGCGGTGATGGCCGTGATGTTCGTTTTCCGCCGCTTCTTCTCGACGCCCGGCATCGCCTGGCTGCTGCTCAACCTCGCGTTGTTGTCGATGGGTGCGGCAATGACAAATCCCGACTTCTTCGAGATCGTCGCCAAGCCCGACAACGTCCCCATCGTCGGCCTGGTGTACCTGCTCGGATTCTTCACATGGCTGGCCACTTACAAGGCGGTCGTCAACGACGATCGCATCGCCCAAGGCCTGCCGCCGATGGAGAAGCTCGACGACGAGAAGGTCCTGGTGTGGCCCGACCTGGTCTACACCGAAATGATCTGCATGGTCGCGCTGACGGCGTTCTTGCTCGTGTGGGGCATCGCGTTGCAAGCGCCGTTGGAAGAGCCGGCTAGCAGCGTGAAGACGCCGAACCCGTCGAAGGCTCCGTGGTACTTCCTCGGTCTGCAAGAGATGCTCGTCTACTTCGACCCGTGGATGGCAGGCGTCGTGCTGCCGAGCATCGTCATTTTCGGGCTGATGGCGATCCCGTTCCTCGACTTCAACAAGAAGGGGAATGGCTACTACACCATCGCCGAACGCAAGTTCAGCTACATCATCTTCCAGCTCGGGTTCATCGAGCTATGGGTCATTCTCATTATCCTTGGCACGTTCCTGCGTGGTCCGAACTGGAACTTCTTCGGACCATTCGAGCATTGGGACGCCCACAAAGTGCTCGCGATGAACAACGTCGATCTATCGCAATACTTCTGGATCGACTTCCTCGGACGCAGCCTGCCGAAGGCGCCAACCGGCACCGATAAGTTCACCGAATTGTTTTACATCGCGTACCGTGAAGCGCCGGGCATTTTATTGACGGCCGCTTACCTGATACTGCTGCCGCCAATCCTTGCGACGACGGTCTTTCGCAAAATGTTCGTCAAGCTGGGCTTCATGCGCTACATGCTGCTCGTGAACCTGTTGCTGATGATGATGGCGCTGCCGATCAAGATGGTGCTGCGTTGGACGCTGGCGATGAAATACATCATTCACATCGACGAATACTTTTTGAATTTGTGACGGACAAACATGGCATACCCTCTCCCCTTGCGGGAGAGGGTGGTCCGCCGTAGGCGGGCCGGGCGAGGGGCGATGCGTGTACACGCCTCATTTCCCCTCACCCCTGCCCCTCTCCCGCAAGGGGAGAGGGAATTGATAGACGCGGTTTGAAATAACGAACATGCCCGCAACCGAACAAACTTGGCGCGACTCGAAAGCCCTGCACCTGGTCTTTGGCCTCACGGCCTTGGCCATGCTGGGCACCACGATCTGGATGCTCGCGGCTGACCACAATCGCGAGTGGAAGGACTATCAGCGCAAGTTCCAGAAAGTCGAAACCTGGACGGCCGAGAGCCGCATCCGCGAGCAAGAGACCGGCGCTTACGAAGCTCAGAAAAAAGAGCTCGAAGAACAACTCGAGGAAGTTCGCGCCAAGCCAGTGCCGCTCGACGTCGTCGACGCGTTCATCGAGCGTGCTCGCCCAAAGGCCCAGACGAACGGCTACGACTTGAAGGCCGTCGAAAACGCGAAGGAGAAGTTGCCTGGCCCGAACGCCAAGCGAGACGAACGCATCGCGCGGCGGCACGACCTGCTCGAGGCGATGGAAGAAGTCACGCGCAAAGCGAAGTTCATCGAGGCCCGACGCAGCGGCGAGTTGAAGTTCGAGCGTGCGAACCTCGACGTCGCTCGCAGCGAATACTCGATCGGCATCGACGAAGGCCTTCCCGAGCAATCGCTGTCCAAAACCGAAGAACGCGTCAAGAAAATCGAGGCCAGCGTTGAAGAGAAGACGCTTGCCGCGCAGACCGCCAAGACCGACCGCCTCGATCTCGAAGCGATCCTTGCGAAGATGACCGCCGAGGAACTCGTCGCGATCAAGAAGTTGGAAACGCACCAGTCGACTCTCAAGCAACTGCAAATCAGCTACGACGAGCGCCGGCCGAACCTCGGCAAAGCCATCCTCGAACTACCGATCATCGACGCCTTCGGGCGCCCGCTGAAGATCGACAACCTCTGGCTGCCGCAACTCACGTTCAACAATAACTTCCGCGACGTTGCGCGGTTCGATCGCTGCACGACTTGTCACCAGGGCATCGAGAAGACCGCCGCCGGCTCAGCCATCGAGCCCGGTTACGAACCGATCCAACGTCTCACGCTCAAGCTCGAAACACCCAAGGAAGCGCCGAAGCCGACGAAAGATGAAGCCGGTGAGGTGCATCCCGCTACGGTCCAAGACGTCTACGGCATGGTGTTGGCCGACCAAGGATTGGTCAACGCGTCGGACGTGACGATCGAGGTCGTGTGGCCGCAAACACCTGCGGCGATGGCAATGCTCGAAAGCGGCGACGTCATCGAGTTCATCAACGGTGTCAAGATTCTCGATCGCAACGCCGCGCAACGTTACCTGCTGCAGAGCGTGTCGTGGGGCAAGCCGCTCAGTATCTCCGTGCGTCGCGGTGTTCCCGAGCCGTTCAACTCGCATCCGCGTCTCGATCTGTTCGTCGGCTCGATGAGCCCGCACAAGCTGGGCGACTTTGGTTGCACGATTTGTCACGAAGGGCAGGGGAGCGCGACCGGTTTCAAGTGGGCGTCGCATACGCCGAACACGCCCGACGAGGCCGAAGACTGGGCGCATGCGCACGGCTGGTTCAACAACCATCATTGGATCTATCCGATGATGCCGACCCGCTTCTCGGAGAGCACTTGCTTGAAGTGCCATCACGAGGTGGCGGAGCTCGCTCCGAGCGAGAGGTTTCCCGATCCGCCGGCGCCGCATGTGATGGCTGGCTACAACGTCATCCGCCAATACGGCTGCTTCGGCTGTCACGAGATCAACGGCTACGACGGCCCCAACAAACGTCGCGGCCCCGACATGCGTGCCGAGCCTCCTTACTCGGCTGCCGCGGCCGAGGTATTGGCCGATCCGAAGATCGACAATCAAATACGATCGCTGGCCGAGCAAGTCGTCGCCCATCCAGAGATGACCGACGTTCGCAAACGACTGGCCGAAGTCATCCGTGCCAACGGCGACCTGCCGATGGGCCTGGGACTGAATCAAGAAGACAAGGGCGAGAAAAAGCTCAAGCTCGGCGCGGCAACGAAGAAGATGGCTGGCATTCTCGGCGCCGACGACGAGACGCCAGGGCAGTATCGCAAGGTTGGCCCCAGCCTGCGGTATGTCGCGAGCAAGCTCGACATGAAGTTCCTCTACAGTTGGATTCGCAATCCAATGGACTTCAAAGCGACGACCAAGATGCCGCGCTTCTTCGGCCTGTGGGATCACCTGACTCCCGAGCCGAAGCTGACGGCCGACGGCACGATAAAAACCGACTCGCATGGCCATCCGATCATGGAGCCTTCGCCGGGCTTGAAAGAATCGGAACGTTTCGAGCCGGTCGAGATTCGCGCGATCAGCGAATACCTGCTCGAAGCGAGCGAGAAGTTCACCTATCTCGACAAGCCCCAAGGCGTGACCGAGGAACCGAGCATCGAGCGCGGCAAGGCCACGTTCCAAACGCGCGGCTGTCTCGCTTGCCATCGTCATCCCGATTTCCCCGACGCCCACGACAAGCAAGGCCCCGACCTGGCTCGCTTGGGTTCGAAGCTCACCGGCAGCCGCGGCGCGCGATGGCTGTACAGTTGGGTTCGCGAACCGAACCGCTACCACGCGCGGACAGTGATGCCGAACGTCTTCCTCGAAACGAAGAAGGAAGGCGACAAGACGGTCGACCCCGCGGCCGACGTCACCGCGTACTTGCTTTCGTCGCAAGGTTGGACGCCCGGCGAAGTCCCCGAGTTGGATAAGAAGTCGCTCGACGACATGGCGTTGAAGTTCCTTGTCGGGTCGTTCACGCGCGAGCAAGCTCAGACCTATCTTGAAACCGGCATTCCTTCCGAGCGTGCCGGCGAAGTGAAGGGTGACGAGCAACTGCTCGTTGCCGATGCGAACACCACGCCCGAGAAACTCGAGCGCAAGAAGCTGCTGTACGTCGGCCGGCGTTCGATTTCACGCCTGGGCTGCACGGGATGTCACGACATTCCAGGCCTGGTGGAAGCGAAGTCGATCGGCACGGGACTCGCCGACTGGGGCCGCAAGGAGACCTCGAAGCTCGCGTTCGAGCAGATCATTCCATATCTCACGATGCGGCAACAAGAAGCCTCCGAGCACGGCGACGGCGATTCGGAAATCAAGGCCGGTGGTCACTTCGCGTCTGAGCACGGCGCATCTGAGAACGGCGCTGGCCACGATGCCCACGCGTGGCATCTCACCACGCGCGATGTGAACCCCGACGCAGGCTTTTACATCGACGCCTTATTGAGCCACGGACGTGAAGGCTTCATCTGGCAGAAACTCCGCCAACCACGCAGCTACGATTACAAGAAGACCGAGTCGAAAGATTACACCGAGCGGCTACGCATGCCGCAATTCAACTTCACGCCCGAAGAACGCGAGAGCGTGATCACGTTCGTGCTCGGCCTCGTCGCCGAGCCGCCGGCCGCGAAGTACGTGTACAAAGGCACGCCGCGCGTCAGGCCATCGCCAAGGGTTCGCAGCTGCTCGAGAAGTATAACTGCGTCGGCTGTCATACAACGCTCATGGAGACATGGACGTTCGACTACAAGCCGTTCAAGGAAGGCGATCCAACATCGTTCGCGCCGCCGCCGCCGTGGAACGACTACGCGTTCCTCGAACCGCACTTCACGCCCGAAGAACTCGCGGCCTCGAAAAAGACCGATCGCCGTGGGCTCGGCCATGCCACCATCACCGGCATGCCGAAGGCCGAAGTCGGCGAAGACGACGAAGGCAAGCCGTTGTACTTCTTCGAAATCTGGAAGTCGCTGCCGATCGACGGCCGCGTGTGGGCCGAGGGCGGTCAGGATGTGCCCGTCGTCGACGGCACGATCACGAAGAAGAGCCCGCCTCGCGGTGGCGATCTCGCGCGGCTATTGCACCCGGTCGTACTCGCGAACGAACAGAAGACGAACCCGAACGCCAAGTCCAGCGACGCCTGGGGTTGGGTGCCGCCGCCTCTCGTGGGCGAAGGTCGCAAGGTTCAGCCGAATTGGCTGCACAACTTCCTGCTCGACCCGTACCAGATTCGCCCTGCCGTCGTGCTTCGCATGCCGAAGTTCAACATGTCGAGCGCCGAGGCGGGAGCGCTGGTGAACTACTTCGCGGCGGCCGACAACGCGGTTTACCCGTATGAGTTCGATCCCCGCACGCGTGAGCAATATCTGTCGAGCTCCGAGGCCAGTCATCCCGACCGGCTCAGCCAGGCACTCAAGATCATGACCGACAACAACTACTGCGTGAAGTGTCACTTCATCGGCGACTTCGCACCCGCCGGCGCCGTGGCGGCGATGGCTCCGCAGTTGGATCGCGTCTCGCAACGTCTGCGGCCCGAGTTCTTGCAGAAGTGGCTTGGCAACCCGAAGCGGCTGCTGCCGTATACTGGCATGCCCGTGAACTTTCCGCCCGACAAGCCTGCCGACCAGAAGTTGTTCGCCGGCTCGAGCGAGGACCAACTTAACGCGGTCGTCGACCTACTGCTGAACTGGCCGACCTACATGAAAGAACAAACGTCGATCAAGCCGATGGTCAAGCCACCCCCCACGACTCCGCCGCCAATGGCCGGCGGCGAGTAAGCGCCAGGGCAGTCGGCGGTTGGCAGTCGGCAGCGGGCAGTTGCGAACAAGTAGAAACACTGAGGAGAATGGACATGAAACGATTCACTTGGGCAGGCATTTCCGCATACTGCGTACTGCCGACTGCCCTCTGCCTACTATCCGCCGTCGGTTGTGGACGCAGCGATTCGGGCCCGCCGCCCGGTGCGCCAACCGACACACCCGAGATGAATGTCAGTCTTGAACCGCCGACGGAACCGAAGCCCGAGGCGGAGAAAAAGGGAGCCCCGTGAAGATGAGTCGTTCGTTTGCACGCATTTTGTTTCTCGCCACGCTCGTTGCCGGCTGCACGGCGTTCGCGTCGTCGGCCTCGGCCCAGTGGGGCGATTTGAAAGTGAAGTTCGTTTACGACGGCACGCCGCCGAAGCCGAATGCCATCGCAGCCGACAAAGACCCGCAGGTCTGCGCCGCCCATCCGCTTTTTGACGAATCGCTGATTGTCGACCCGGACTCGAAGGGCATCGCCAACGTCGTGGTCTACGTTCGCACCAAGGGGGTGAAGGTTCATCCCGACTACGCCAAGACGGCCAACGACAAGCTCGTCTTCGACAACAAGGGCTGTCGGTTCGAGCCGCATGTGCTGACGATTCAACTCACGCAGACCCTCGAACTGCACAACGCCGACCCGATCGGCCACAACAGCAATCTGCAACCTCTCGGCGACACGCCGGTCAACCCGTTGCTGCCGGGCGGCGGCGCGGCGACTTACAAGTTCAACCGAGCGCAGACGATTCCCGTCCCCGTGACGTGCAACATTCATCCTTGGATGAAGGGGCACATTCTGCCGCGCGACAACCCCTACGCGGCCGTGTCGGCCAAAGACGGCACGCTCGAAATCAAGAATCTGCCCGCCGGCGCCGAACTCGAATTCCAAGCCTGGCACGAGAAGGCCGGCTACCTCGCGGTCACCAACCCCGCTTGGGCTACCGGCAAGTTCAAGATGACGATCAAGCCCGGGATGAATGATCTCGGGACGGTCAAGGTTCCGCCGTCATTGCTAACGAAGTGAAATGTTGACGAAGTGAGACGCACATGATGCCGACGTATGGAACCGCTACCCGCCAGGCGCTCGTCAGCGCTCTAGTGACGGTATGCGCGTTCGAAGCGTCGCAAGCGTCGGCAGACTGGGGCGATTTGAAGATGCGGTTCGTGTACGACGGCACGCCTCCGACGCCGCAAGCAATCGACAACGTCTGCTCCGCGCGGCCTCTTGTGAACGAATCGCTGTTAGTCGATCCGAAATCACACGGCATTGCCAACGTCGTTGTTTATGCCGTCGGGACCGGAGTAAAGGTGCATCCGAGCTATGAGGCCACCGCCAAGACCAAGGTGGTCGTCGACAACAAGGACTGCCGCTTCGATCCGCACGTCACGGTATTGCGTCTTTCGCAGCCGCTCGAGTTTCATAACTCAGACGCCGTCGGTCACAATGCGAATTTCGCACCGCTTGGCGGCGTCGCCATTAATCCACTTCTGCCAGCCGGCGGAGCGGTGACATACACCTGCGGCCGCGTTCAGAAAGCGCCGCAGCCGCTGACTTGCAACATTCATGGTTGGATGAAGGCGCATATCCTACCGCTTGAGAACCCGTACGCTACCGTGTCGGCCACCGACGGAATGCTCGAACTCAAGAGCTTGCCCGCTGGCGAGCTCGAGTTTCAGGCATGGCACGAGAAACGTGGGTACCTCGCGCTCACCGATCCCACTTGGGACAATGGCAAGTTCAAGGTGACGATCAAGCCCGGCACGAACGATCTGGGCACAGTCAAGGTTCCGCCGGCAATGTTCCAATGAAACGCATGGATTCGGGATCTCAAACATTGTTGTCTTCTCGTTTAGTGCTTACCACTATTGTCGCGGTGTCATTGGCCGGTTGTCATCGCGAGATGTCGGCCGACCCGATGCCGCGCATTCAGGAAGCGCTGGCGCTTCGCGCCGGCAGCGGCGAGGGTGGCGCTGCAACAACGGTGGCCGCGGCGCCGACGGGCACCGGTTGGGGCACGCTCAAAGGTGTATTTCGCTACGGCGGTTCGCCGCCGCAGGCGGGCTCGCTCTCGACGGGCGGCAAAGACGCCGCGGTGTGCGGTCAGGAAATCCCGATCCAGACACTGATCGTCGATCCGTCGAACAAGGGCATCGCGAACATCGTCATCTACGCACGCAAGGTGTCGCGCGTTTCCGACGAGGCGAAGCAAGAGGCCGCCAAGAAAGTCGAGTTCGACCAGAGGCACTGCTTGTTCCTGTCCCATGTGCTCGCGGTCGAGACGAAGCACACCGTTGTCGTGAAGAACTCGGACCCCATCGGTCACAACACCAGCATCACTCCGCCGGGCCAGCAGGGCATTAACCCGCTGCTGCCGGCAGGTGGCGAGGCCGAGTACAAGTTCGCCAAGGCCGTGGCCATGCCCGTCGATGTGACGTGCAGCATCCATCCTTGGATGAAGGCGTACATCATGGCCCGCGACGATCCGTATTTCGCCGTCACCGCCGCCGACGGCTCGTTCGAGATCAAGAACCTGCCAGCCGGTGAAGACATCGAGTTCCAGATCTGGCAAGAGCGGCCGGGCGTGAACCTCGACATCCCGGGGCTGGCGACGAAGGGGCGTTTCAAGCGGAAGATACCCGCCAGCGACGTCGAGGATTTGAAAGAGATTGTCGTTCCGCCCGAGGCGTTGAAGTGATGATGTTGAATCGTGTTAGTCGTGATCATCGGTTAGCCGCGTCGCTTGGCGCCGCACTTCACCCTCTCCCCTTGCGGGAGAGGGTGGTTCGCCGAAGGCGAGCCGGGTGAGGGGGCGAAGCGGGTACACACTTCACAACCCCTCACCCCTGCCCCTCTCCCGCAAGGGGAGAGGGGTTTCGATCGCCGCAACGCGCACGGCGTTCATTCTTGTAGTGGCTCTCTTCATCACCGGTTGCGGCAAGGCGCCGATCCCCGAGTTCCGCATGAACATGGAGGGGCGAAGCCCCGCCGACTTCGCCTCGGGCAACAAAGACAACTCCGCCCGCGTCAAGGGTCGCCAGGACATTGCGACGGCGCTTTACGCAATGTTCGGCACGCCCGACGATCCGTACGTCTTCGACGAAAGCGGCCTCGATCTGACGAAGGTCGAGATGGCCGCCGGCCCCTTCGGTGGCAACGAAGATGGAACGCAGCGCGGTCTGTTTCGTCAACACTGCGTTCATTGTCACGGCATCAACGGCGATGGCGCGGGGCCGACGGCGATGTTTCTGAATCCGTATCCGCGCGACTATCGCAAAGGGCAATTCAAGTTCAAGAGCACCGAGCGCGCAAGCAAGCCGACGCATGCCGACCTGAAGCGTGTGCTCATCGACGGAATCGCGGGCACAGCCATGCCGTCGTTCGCGCTGTTGCCCGACGACGAAGTCGAAGCGCTCGTCGAGTACGTGAAGTATTTGGCGATTCGCGGCGAAACGGAAATCTCGATGGACATTACCGTGTTCATTGACGAAGAACCGCTCGACATGACGCGCACGGCATTGGTCGACGCGCATCTCAAGCCGATCGCGGGCCTGTGGGCGGCGGCCGATCAGGCAGTCATCCAAGTGCCCGATCATCCATCGGTGGCCGACCAGCGTCAGTGGATGGCCGGCGGAATGGAGTTGTTCAAAGGCGCGAAAGCGCAGTGCATGAAATGTCACGGTCCCACGGCGCTCGGCGATGGCAGCGAAGAGCCGTTGTTCGACGACTGGAATAAAGACAAGAAGCCCGAGGTACTCGCGACTTTTCTGCTGCCGAAGCAAGAAATCAAGCCGCGCAACTTGCGGCTCGGCATCTACCGCTTCGGCCGCAGCCCGGCCGACACGTATCGTCGCATTCACGCGGGCATCAACGGAACACCGATGCCCGGCGCTGGCCCGGGTCCGGGAAGTCCCGGCACGCTCAAGCCCGACGAGATCTGGCAAATTGTCGATTACATCCGCTCGCTGCCTTACGACGCCATCGAGCCAGCGCTGGGTTACGAGATCACATCGCACGAACCACGAAATTGAGATGTTAGCCGCGTCGCTTGCGACGCGCTCGAGAACGAAGCGCGTCACCAACGGCGCGGCTAAGGAGGACGCAGGTGAGTAGGTATTGGGCCTTTTTGTTCTTGCTCGTCCCGATCCTCGGGGTCGCGCTGTTCGTTTGGGCCGCCGACGGCGGCATGTGGCTGCCGCGCGACGTCTCCGAGCATGGGCACGAAATCGATCACCTGTGGAACTTCATCCTCATTCTCACCGGCCTTGTGTTCGTCGTTACCGAAGGCGTACTGTTCTGGTTTCTGTGGCGATACGACTCGGCGTCGAACCGCGATCCGGTGAAGTTCATGCACGGCAGCCATAACCTGGAAGTGGTGTGGACGATTCTGCCTGCTTCGACGTTGCTGTTCATCGCGATCTATCAGATGAACGCTTGGGCCGACGTGAAGATGCGAAAGCCCGACATGCCGCCGACCGTCGAGGTGATGGCCCGGCAGTTCGAGTGGCGGCTGCGTTGGCCTGGCCCCGACGGCAAGTTCAACACGCCCGACGACATCCACCACGTCAACGACCTGCACATTCCGGTCGACGAAGAAATCCTCGTCAGTTTGAAGAGCATGGACGTGCTGCACGATTTCTTCTTGCCGAACCTCCGCATCAAGCAAGACGCGGTTCCAGGCATGATGATTCCCGTCTGGTTCCGCGCCACCGACCAGGGGCAGTTCGACCTGGTGTGCGCCGAGCTTTGCGGTTGGGGGCATTACAAGATGAAGGGGCGTCTGACGATCGAATCGCGCAGCGACTACGACGCCTGGCTGAAGATGATCTCCGAACAACAGAACATGATGAAGTAAAGGCGGAAGGTTTCGCATGAGTAGCATACCCGCCTGGGAACACACGCACGGCGCCGACAAGACGCACGAAGCGGCGATGGCACACGAGACGGCCCACTCGTCGAGCTTTCTACGCACCTATGTCTTCTCGCTCGATCACAAAGTGATCGGCATTCAGTTTTTGTTCTCGACGCTGTTGTGGTTCGTCGTCGGCGGGTTGTTGGCGCTCGCCGTGCGTTGGCAACTCGCGTGGCCATGGTCGAGCATGCCGATCGTGGGCCGCATGTTGTTCAGTGGCGAAGGTGGCCAAATCTCGCCCGAGTTCTACACGATGCTGTTCACCATGCACGCGTCGGTGATGATCTTCTTCGTGATCATCCCGATTCTTGCCGGCGCGTTCGGCAACTTCCTGATCCCGCTGATGATCGGCGCCGACGATATGGCGTTCCCGACGCTGAACATGCTCAGCTATTGGTTCATGTGGCCGGCGTTCATGTGCATGATCGCATCGTTCTTCGTCACGGGCGGAGCTTCGGCATCGGGCTGGACGAGTTATCCACCGCTATCCGCCGTGCCCTCTGCTGCGCCGGGCAGCCACTTCGGGCAAACGTTATGGCTGCTCGGGCTGATCTTCGTCGGCGTCAGTTCGATGATGGGCTCCGTCAACTATATGACGACCATCATCCAGATGCGCGCTCCCGGCATGACGATGTTCCGCCTGCCGATGACGATTTGGGCGATGTTCATCACCGCCGTGCTGCAAGCCTTCGCGTTGCCGGTCCTCACGGCGGCGCTGTTCATGCAGCTCATGGATCGCACGATCCGCACCGGCTTCTTCCTGCCTGAATTCCTGATCGTCAACAATGCCGAGCCAGTCAGCGGCGGCGGCCAAGCACTGTTGTGGCAACACTTGTTCTGGTTCTACTCGCACCCGGCCGTGTACATCATGATCTTGCCGGCGATGGGCATGGTCAGCGACATCATCAGTTGCTTCGCCCGTAAGCCGTTGTTCGGCTACAAGCCGATGGTCTACTCGATCGCCGGCATCGCGGGGCTCGGCTTCATCGTGTGGGGGCATCACATGTTCATGTCGGGCATGAACCCGGCCTTGGGCATGACGTTCATGGTCTCGACGATGATGATTGCCTTGCCGAGCGCGATCAAAACGTTCAACTGGCTGGGCACGATCTGGGGCGGCCGCATTCAGTTCACGACCGCGATGTTGTTCGCCTTGTCGTTCGTGTCGATGTTCATCATCGGCGGATTGTCGGGCATCTTCATGGCCGCCACGCCGGTCGATATTTTCATCCACGACACGTACTTCATCGTCGCCCACATTCATTACGTGCTCTTCGGCGGCACGGCGTTCGGCGTTTTCGGCGCCATCTACTTTTGGTTCCCGAAGATGTTCGGCCGCATGATGAACGAGACGCTCGGCAAGATTCACTTCTTCTTGTCGTTCATCTTCTTCAACGGCACGTTCTTCACGATGCACATCCTCGGCGCGGGCGGTTTTCCGCGACGTCTGGCCGACCCGTATCATTACGAAACGTTTGCCCACATGTTGAACATGAACCGGTTCATCACGATCTCGGCCCTTGGCATGGGAGCGGCGCAGCTCATCTTCGCGTTCAACTTCGTTTACAGCCTGATGTTCGGCCCCAAATGTGGCCGCAACCCTTGGCACTCGAATACACTCGAATGGTTCGCGCCTTCGCCGCCGGGGCACGGCAACTTCGATCAACAGCCAATCGTCTACCGCGGTCCGTACGAATACGGCTCGCCCGAAGTCGACAGCGATTACTATCCACAAACCCAACCGCCCCCGACCGATCGACCATTGCACGATCCCGGACACCACTGAGGAGAATGACGAATGCCGAAATTCAAATGACGAATATCCCTTGTGTTTCGTCATTGGAGCTTCGTGCTTCTTTCGTCATTTGATTTTCGACATTCGACATTAACCGTTCGATGACGCCTCCCGTTGCAAATCACGACTCACGCCTGCCACACGTCTTGGCCGTGGTGTTGGTCTGCGCGACGTTTCCGCTCATTTGGGTCGGCGGCATGGTGACGACATACGAGGCCGGCATGGCCGTGCCCGATTGGCCGACCACCTATGGATACAACTTATTCCTGTATCCGTGGCAGACATGGCTGTTCGGTCCTTGGGATCTGTTCGTCGAGCACGGGCATCGGTTGCTCGGCGCGTTGATCGGCATGATCACGATCGCCGTCGTCGTTGCCGTGTGGCTGTGCGACTCGCGACGTTGGGTGAAGTTTTATAGTGTCGCCGTGCTGGCCGCCGTGATTGGACAAGGGCTGCTTGGCGGAGCGCGTGTGCTTCAAGATCGCCGCGTGCTCGCCATGATTCACGGCACCACGGGTCCGCTGTTCTTCGCGATGACCGTGGCGCTCGCCGTGTTCACGTCACGCTATTGGCGTGCAAACACTCCCGCAAAACTCGACCAGGCAGCCAGTAAACTGCGTCGACTCACGACGCTCACCGCCGTCATCGCGTACTTGCAAATCGCCATTGGCGCGCACCTTCGTCATGCCGGGCCGATGGCGAATCCGCGAACGGTGCAACTTTACGTGATCTCGCATCTCGTGGTCGCCTTCGCGCTGGTCGTCCACATCGCGCTGGCTGCCAATCGTGTGCGACGATCGTTCAGCAGTGAAGCGCTATTGCGGCGGCCCGCGTGGGCGCTCGTCGCTTTGATCGTCGTGCAGTTGCTGCTCGGCACCGCGACATGGGTCACTAACTTCGGTTGGCCCGCATGGTTCGAAGGCTACGGTTGGGCCGAGAGTCACGTCATCGTGCAAGAAAGCCTGGGCCAGGCCGTCATCACGACGGCGCACGTCGCCACGGGTTCGTTGATTTTTGTCTCCGCCGTGTTGTTGGCGCTGCGATCGTTTCGCCTGGTACGCTGGCCGGCCGGTTCCTTTGTCGGAGCAACGATGATGATGGGGGTCGCGGCATGAGCAGCACCGGTGCATTCTGCGAACAAGCCGTCGCCGTGCGGTCGCGACCGTTGAGTGTCGCGCGCTTCGCCGACTATTTGGAACTCACGAAGCCGCGCATCGCCGTGCTTGAGCTGTTGACCGTGTTCACTGCCGGCGTGATGGCCAGTTGGGGAACCGCCGACGCCGCAATCCTCATTCACGCCATGATCGGCACCGCGCTGGTGGCGGGAAGCGCGAGCGCGTGCAATCAGTTGCTCGAACGCAAGATCGACATCCTTATGCCACGCACGGCCGACCGCCCCGCGGCCTCGGGACGTTTGACCGTCGTGGAAGTAACGACGTTCGCCACGGTGTTGGTCATCGCGGGGCTGATCTATCTCGCAACGATGGTCAACATGGCGACCGCCGTCATGGGACTGGCGTCGTGGGTGCTGTACGTCTGCGTTTACACGCCGATGAAGCTGCGAACGACGATGAACACGTTCGTCGGCGCGGTCGCTGGCGCGTTGCCGATTCTCATGGGTTGGGCCGCAGTCGGCGGACGACTTGGCGCGGCGGCGTGGGCGCTGTTCTTAATTCTGTTCCTCTGGCAGTTCCCACACTTCATGGCGATCGCGTGGCTGTACCGCCGTCAGTACGAGGCGGCCGGCATGAAGATGCTCCCGGTTGTCGATCCGACCGGTCAACTCGCGGGGTTGCAGGCGGTCTGCTCGGCGATGTTGCTGATCCCGGTCAGTCTGCTGCCCAGCGTCGTCGACTTCGCCGGCACCCCGTACTTTGTGACGGCGCTGGTGTTGGGCGTCGCGCAGTTGATGTGTGCGTTGGCGTTCTGCTGGCGGCGGAACGAAACGACAGCACGCGTACTGTTGCGGGCGTCGTTGGTGTATCTGCCGATTTTGTTGTTGGTGATGATTTGCGGCCCGATGCGATAAGGTTCGTCAACACGGTCCGCAAGCGGGCCGGCTAAACAGGGTGACATGGCAACGATTGCACACGACGCCGGTCATGACCACGGTCACGGCCATTTGAAGCTGCAGTACCACGACGGCCTGCCGATCAACAACGGCAAGCTGTTCATGTGGCTGTTCCTTTCGACCGAGATCATGTTCTTCGCCGCGCTCATCGGCACGTATATCGTCATTCGCTTCGGCGCGATGACCTGGCCGGTGCCGCATGCCGTGCATCTCAGCGAACCGATCGGCGCGTTCAACACGTTCGTGCTCATCTGCTCCAGCGTGTCGATCGTGCTCTGCTTCGAGTCGGCTCGAGTGAACAAGTCCGCCGCAGCCCGCATGTGGATGGCCGTCACGCTGGCGCTTGGTTCGTTGTTCCTCGGCGTGAAGGGGTTCGAGTACATGGCCAAGTTCGATCACGGCATTTATCCCGCCTCTCCACGCAGCGCGATCTACGAACGTCCCGACCTGTACTACGGCTCCGCTGTTCGCACGAGGCTGCTCGAGTTGAAGCTCGGGTTCACGTTGCGCATCAACGCGATCAAGAACAACCAAAGCAGCGAGAAACTGGAGACCGTCGAGAAAGAGCAGGCCGAGGTCAACGGCATCGTCGAGCAAGAAAAGATTGCGGCGTTGGCGGCCTCGACCGACCCGGCAGATCTGGTGACGCTCGCGGCCAAAATCATGCCGCTCCCCGCCCCGGGGTCGCACGAACATCTGCATGGACTGAACGACAAATACTCATGGCTCAAGATGCCGATCGTCATTCCCGGCGGGAACATGTGGGCGAGTTCGTACTTCCTGCTCACCGGTTTTCATGCCGTGCACGTCCTCGTCGGGCTGATTTTCTTCGCGATTATGCTGCTCACTTGGAAACTCGACTCGACATGCGTCAACGGTGTTGAGAACATCGGGTTGTATTGGCACTTCGTCGACTTGGTGTGGATCTTCCTGTTCCCGCTGCTGTATTTGTTCTGATCGCCTGGTTCCGAGACACGTCACCGGCACGGCGAGCAAGCTCGCCGGCTAAACGGATTGGTTGAAACGATATGGACCCAACGCACGATCCTTACGCCCATCCGCATCCGGGACATCACGATCCCGTGCATGGCGATCACGGCGGCGAACACTCGTTGGCCAAGTACATCTACGTGTTCCTCGCGTTGTGCGTGCTCACGGGGGCGTCGTTCTTCACCTACTCCGAGTTTTGGCCGTACCATCACAAGCCCGCTGTCGGCTGGTTCTTCATGATGGCTGTCTCGTGCACCAAGGCGTCGCTCGTGATTCTGGTCTTCATGCACTTGAAGTACGAGGCCGACTGGAAATACGTGCTGACGATTCCGGCGTCGATCATGAGCGCGTTTCTCGTCATCGCGCTCATCCCCGACGTGGGCATGCGTGTGCGGCGATATTCCGCAGAGCGCAAGGAATACGTCGGCACAGCCGCCGACGCTCGCAGCATCGAAAACGCCAGCGCCACGCTGGCCGCCGATCATGATCACGACCACGATCATGCCCCCGGCGATGCGCACAAGCACTAGATGACCGCGACGGCGATCAGTATCTCGCGGTTGGTGCACGATTACGGCTCGCGTCGCGCGATCGACGGACTCGACTTGCAGATCAGCCAAGGCGAACTGCTCGCCATCCTCGGCCCCAACGGCAGTGGCAAGACCACGCTGTTCCGCGTCCTTTCGACCCTGCTGCCGCCGCAGCAAGGAAAGATCGAAGTGCTCGGCCTCGACATCACGCGCGATCGCCGCTCGGTGCAACAGCAACTCGGTGTCGTGTTCCAAGCGCCGAGCCTCGACAAAAAACTGACGGTCTCCGAGAACCTGCGTTTTCACGGCCCGCTGGTTGGCATGTCGGGCGAGCCGCTGCGGCGCGCCGAGGACGCGCTGCTCGAACGCTTTCGCCTCACCGATCGCAGGCGAGATATGGTCGAGACGCTTTCCGGCGGATTGCGACGGCGAGTTGAACTCGCGAAGGGACTGCTGCATCGCCCACCGATCTTGCTGCTCGACGAACCCAGCACGGGGCTCGACCCCGGCGCACGGACCGACTTGTGGGAATATCTGCACGAGATCCGCCGCACGGATGGTGTGACGATTGTGCTCACCACGCATTTGCTCGAAGAGGCCAAGAAGGTCGATCGTCTGGCGATCATGGATCGCGGCAAGCTCGTCGCCCTCGATACGCCCGACCGTCTGCGGTCGACCGTGGGTGGCGACTCGATCACCATCGAAACGACCGAGCCCGCGGCGCTCGTCGCGGAAATCGCGTCGCGTTTCCAGCGCACGGCGAAGGTCGTGGACGGTCGCGTGCGGCTCGAAGAGCCGGACGGTCATCGCCTCATTCCGCAATTGGTCGAGGCCTTCAGTGGGCGCATCCAGGCGGTGACGTTGGGTCGCCCGACGCTCGAAGACGTGTTCATCGATCGGACAGGGCGACGCATGACCGAGGAAGTCGAGACTCAACATGCGAAGTGACGCCCAGCCCATCTCGGCCATTCGCGCAGCCACGGCGCTGGCGATGCGCGAGGTGTTGCGCTTCGTGCGTCAGCGGAATCGCGTGTTCGGCGCGCTCGGTCAACCGATTATCTTTTGGCTGCTGTTCAGCGCGGGGCTGGGGCCGTCGTTTCGCATGACCGAAACGGCCGCCGGTGCAGGGCCGTCGTATGCCGAGTATTTCTTTCCCGGCATCATCGTGCTCATTCTGCTGTTCACCGCGATCTTCGCCACGATCTCGATCATCGAAGATCGCCGCGAAGGCTTCTTGCAATCGGTGCTCGTCGCTCCGATCCCGCGATGGTCGATGGTGCTCGGCAAGATCGTCGGCGCCTCATCGATCGCGATGGTGCAGGGGATGATCTTCCTGGCGCTGGGCGTGACGTTGGGGCTGCGCTTCACCGCGCTGTCGCTCGTCGCGATCACCGCGCTGTTGTTTGTGCTTTCGATCGCGCTCACGGGGCTTGGCTTTCTCATCGCATGGCGGATGGATTCCACGCAAGG
Organism: uncultured Planctomycetota bacterium; assembly: GCA_963708675.1. Lineage (GTDB taxonomy): Bacteria > Planctomycetota > Planctomycetia > Pirellulales > PNKZ01 > DATAXP01. The sequence goes on along the minus strand of CAVPTO010000003.1, from coordinate 4,801,693 downwards.
CTTCCATGCGATCATGAGCGTGTTCCTGATGCCGATGTGGCTGCTCTCGGGCGCGTTCTTTCCGGCACAAGGCGGATGGCTCGGTTGGGTGCTGGCGCTGAACCCCCTGACGTATGGCGTTGCCGGCGTGCGGCGACTGCTATACTTACCACTTGGCGATGCGGCGACGCCGCTGCTGGCCGGCTTGCCGTCGCTCAGTGTGTGTTGGATCGTCACGCTCTTGTTTGCGGTGCTCACGTTCGCGCTTTCGTGCAAGGTGGCTGGCACGCGAACGACAGGAGATTTGTTATGACGCTCGCGGTGCGTTTGTGGTTGAGTGTGATGCTCGCCGTGGTCGGGGCCTACGGAGCGTATTCGTTTTGGCGGCATGCACACGCGATGAACGTCTCGCAGGGCACGGGAGCGACTGATTCGGAGAGCGCGTCAACCGACACGCCCAGCCGTCCGCTGTCTGACTTCACGTTCACCGAGAAGAGCGGCGAGTCGCTGAACCTCGGCGCGCTCGAAGGCGATGTTTGGGTTGCGAGCTTTTTCTTCGCCAGTTGTCCGGGTTTCTGTGCGCAGATGAATCAAATCATCTCGACGCTGCAGCCCGAACTGAAGGAGCGTGGCGTAAAGATCGTCAGCGTCACGGTCGACCCCGACACCGACACGCCCGAGGTGCTTCGCAAATATGCGGAACACTACAAGGCCGATCCCAAGGAATGGTTGTTCCTCACCGGCCCGCTGACCGAAACGAAGGAGTTGGGGCAGGACGTGTTCCATGTGACCGTGATGGGCAAGGAACACAGTGATCGCATCATCCTCGTCGATCGCAAAGGCAAGGTGCGAGGAACGTGGCGATCGCGCGAGCCGCTGGAGTTGGAGTCGTTCAGGAGGACGCTCGATAAGGTGTTGAAGGAGCAGCCGGCCAGCGCGAAACCGCAAGCGGTGGAGTCGCCGTCGTGAACGAAGCAGGCGTCGCACTACTCGGAATGACGGTCCACGATCTGCCGGCGGTGAATGCGTCGCTCAACGGGTTGGCGACGGTGCTGCTCGTGTGGGGCTACGTCCTCATCAAGCAGAAGCGCGAGACGGCGCATAAGTGGACGATGGTCGCAGCCTTCGGCGTGAGCATCGCGTTTCTCACGACGTATCTCTTTTACCACTACTACGTGGGCAGCGTGAAGTTCACCGACCCGTCGCCCGTGCGGTACGTCTACTACACGATCCTACTTACGCACGTTGTGTTGGCCGCCGCGGTGCCGGTGCTGGCGATCGTCACCATCGTGCTCGGCTTTCGCGACCGGCGGGCGGCCCATCGCCGTTGGGCCTGGTGGACCTGGCCGATTTGGCTGTACGTCTCGGTCACGGGCGTGGTGATTTATCTGATGCTGTACCATCTCTGGCCATCGACGGCGCTGCAATCTACAATGCCGTGAGTCCCGCGTGCCGTGATTCCTGGGTGAGGCGTGTGATCTTCGTGAGGACGATTGCGATGTTCCGCCGCGTTAGCCTGCTGCTCTTCGCCGTCGTCGTGCTGCTTGCGGCATCGATCGCCGAGGCCTGCCCCACCTGCAAGCTCGCGCTCGGCAGTCACGACGCCGCTCAAGGCGACATCGTCACCGCCTACATGTACAGCATCCTGTTCATGATGGCGATGCCCTTCGTCACGCTCGGCAGCTTCGGCACCTACATCTACTTCCAGCTTCGCCGCGCCCGTCGCGAACGTGCGGCATCGACCGCCGCTCACGCTGAGATGCGCCAAGAAGAGCCAGTCGGCGCGTAACCGGCCGTCTTCACTTCCGCGATTGCCAGACACTTGTGTCTCGGCTGCCATGCAACACTGCCAAGACTTCGATGCGGTCGGCGAGAACGCGGTGATAGACAACGTAGGGATATCGTCTTAACAGCCCCGCCCGAATCGTTCCCGAAACGACGGGATACATTTCCGGCATCTCGCTTACTTGCCTAAGCAGATCTTCGAGGGCGGCTAGGAAGCCATCACTCAATCCGGGACGCTACGAGTCGTACCAGTCTGTGGCATCACGGACGTCGTGTTCCGCTTCGGGCCGCAGCGAGATCGGTAGGCTCATGGCCGTTTCTTGAGGCGAGCTTTTACTTCTTCCCAAGGCACGGAAGCGTCAGGCTTGGCATCAGCCGCGGCGATACGTCGTTCGAGCTCTCGAGCATGGCTGGGAGGCATGACCCATTCGGCCGGTGCCCGCGCAATCGTATCCCAAATCTGTCCGATCAGGTCCAATCGCTCGTCGATTCCGAGTCGATCGATTCCGAGTTGCTCAAGCGGAGTCATGCGAGCCTCGTTGGTGAAACCTCTTCATAGTCTAACACGGCGGGAAGTCCGAGGCGCATCATTGGCGTCGGCCGTTTGAAGGTTCCTCGCTCTGCGAGTCGAGCCATTCATCGCAGCCCATCCACAAGGCTCGCGCATAGCGGAAGAACCAAAGCGGGAACACGACGCAGTACGCGACCAGGGACCACAGCAACACGCGCGGCGGAATATCCGTCGTGAAGAAGAGCGCGAAATAGGTCACGGTCACCACCGAAGCGGTGATGCCGTAGTTGAAGTAGATCGAACCGAGGAAGTAGCCGGGCTCGCGCTGGAACAGCAGGTCGCAATGCGAGCAGCGCTCGTACATGGTGAACCAGCCGCGGAAGAGCTTGCCTTGCCCGCAGCGAGGGCAACGCAGTGCGAGAGCCCGGCGGATGTGCGTTAACATTTGCATCGGGTCATGGTGTACGATTGGAGAGCATTCTGCTACGGGCTGCGAGATTACGTTGGTTAGCCGCGAGGCGAAGCCGATCGCTCCGCTGGCGCGTCGCGGCTAACCGAGCAAATGATGGTGATTCTTCATGCGGCGCGTCGGCCGGCTGTTCCAAATCGTCGCATTGGTCGTCGCCCCGATGGCGTTGCTGCTGCAATTCAGCGGCGGGCTGGCAAAGGGTTGGCAAGAACTGGCGATGCTGGGCGGCGCAGTGTGCCTCTTCTGCATCGGCCGGCTGGTGGAGTCGCACGGCAAGGTCTGACCGCGATTCAGATCGACGGCTCTAGAATGTCTCAAAGAGTCGATCGAAACTAAAACTCTGTCTGCGCTTACGCTTGCGCAGTATTTTGAAATCTGAATTCGGCCCACCAAACTCTTCCCACAACCATCGACAAGCATTATACTTATGTGACTTAGGCTCCTCCAAGGCTCGGATGCCTGCATCTCGCCGCCTGGTAGGGATCCGCCACACTTCGGGCGAAGGATAGGTATCGCATGGGTTTGGTGCGCCGAGTCGGCCTCATCGGGCCGCTGCTCGCGACCCTGGTAGCTCTAGGGCCGATCGCCGCCACCTCCACCGCCCAGTTCGGCAACTTCTACGGCAATCATTTCGAGCTCTCCGGCTCGGTCCACGTCGACGAGGTCGACGCCGCCGTGAAGCAGCATCTCGAACGAGTCCGCGCCTTTCTCGAAGATGGGCAGTGGGACGAAGCGGTCGAGACGTTACGACAAGTCATGGAAAGCCCCGGGACGAAAGTGGTTCCTGCCGACCGCTGGCGATATGTCGGCGTCCGCGAATACTGCCAACTGTTCATTAGCCGTCTGCCGCCCGACGCCTTGGCTCTCTACCGGCAGCGCGTCGATCCCGAAGCCGACAGCCTTTACGCGGCGGCGATGTCGACACACGATCCGAGGCCGTTGGAGGATCTTGTCGATCGCCTGTTCTGCAGCAGCAAAGGCGACGACGCGCTGCTCACGCTCGGCGAGTTCGCTCTGGAAGGTGGCGATGCCGGCGCGGCACAAACCTGGTGGGACCGGCTGATCGAGACACCGCCGCTCGACGTGCCGTCCGCCGACTATCAGAAGCTTCGCGGCGCGGCGAACCTCGCTGACGCCGATGCCCTTTTGCTCGATCGCGATTATGTGAAATCGACCGACCGTGACGGCCAGTTCTTCGTGCTACGGCCACTGCCCGCCGGCGAGCGCTGGAGCGACGGCCAACTCAAAGCCCTCGCCCGTGTCTTCCGTGAACACGGACAAGGGCCGACGAGACTCACCTATCCAGGCAGCGACATTCCGCTCGCCGACGTCCGTGCCCGACAGGTGTTGCTCTCGATTCTCGAAGCGCCGGAGCCGATGGCCCTCTCCGCGTTTGCCGAGTTCGCTCGACAGTATCCCGACGCACGCGGACGCCTCGGCGGTCGCGAAACGAACATGGCCGATGCGCTTGCGGCATTGCTCAAGTCCCGAGAGCAATGGCCCGCCGCGAGCACAAGTCGCGACTGGCCCACGTTCGCCGGCGCTGCCGATCGCAATAAAGTCGCGCGAGGCCCGATCGATATCGGCTCGCCGAAGTGGAAGATTCAACTTCCAAAAACATCTGCGCCAGAAACCGGCCCGTATCCGCGCCGCATCGCCGAAGATCGGCACGAGCCGCTGAGCTACCATCCCGCGATCGTCGGCGACTTGTTGCTCATCAACAATCAGCACGAAATCTCGGCGTTCAGCCTGAAAACGGGCCAGGCCGCGTGGCAATACGAAGATATTGATCTGCAGTCGTCGCACAACAGCGGTCGTTCGCGACTCGGCGTGCCGCGTCACACGCTGACCGTACACGAGAACAAGGTGTACGCTCGCATGGGTTCGCCCGTAACGAGCAATCCGAACGATCAACGGTATCCGAACGCGATCAGCTATTTGATCTGTCTCGACGTGGCCCGCGAAGGTAGCGCCGTGTGGGACTCGCGGCAGTCGTTTCCGCTCGACGACAAATGGGCTTTCGAAGGATCGCCGATTTGCGATGGCCCGAACCTTTACGTCGCGCTGCGTCGCAGTGACGTGCATCCGCAGGCGCACGTCGCGTGCCTCGACGCGACGACCGGCAAGCTGCGTTGGCAGCGATGGATCTGCAGCGCCGAGACGCCTGCTCAAGGTCAAATGGAAGAAGTGACGCACAACTTGCTGTGTCTGCACAGCGGCGTCCTTTACTACAACACGAACCTCGGCGCCGTGGCGGCCGTCGATGGTCGCGATGGGCGGATCAAATGGATTCGCCGTTACCCACGCGCTCAAGGCGGCGACCTGACTCGACGGCCTCCGCACTTCTATCGCGACTTGAACCCGTGCATTTACGACAACGATACGGTCTTCGCTGCTCCGTCGGATAGCCCGCGCATTCTGGCGATCGAGGCCGGCACCGGTCAGCTGCGTTGGGAAACAACACTCGCTGAGGACACCATTCATTTGCTCGGTGTGAGCGGCGGCAACCTGATTGCTACCGGCGACAAAATCTGGTGGTTCAATATCGTCACGGGTAAGCCCGCGCGTTTGCCGTGGCCCATGGACAAGCCAGGCGGGTTTGGACGCGGAATGCTCGCCGATGGCAAGGTGTATTGGCCGACGCGCGAGCGAGTGTACGTCTTCGACGCCCACACGGGGGACGAATCGCGAGCGCCGATCGAGATGCTTCGAGCCCACAACGCCGGCGGCGGAAACCTCGTGGTGGCCGACGGGTACTTCCTCGCGATTACCAGCGATACGATCTATGGATTCGAGACACCGTCGACCGCCGGCAAAGCAACTCCGGAACCCCAAGCCGCCCGTGCGAGTCTAAAATGAGAGAATCCCGTTTAGCCGGCGACCTTGGTCGCCGCGTGGCGGTGGGACACGGCTCGCGAGCGAGCCGGCTAATCATCCGCGTACAAGGTCGAACCTGACCCGAGGACACGATTGATGCTGCACGATGACGACGTTCAGATGGTCCATCGCCTGAATCAGGCGTATCGCCGCATTACGCATGAGCTGGCGAAAGTGATCATCGGCCAACAGCAAGTGGTCGAAGAGCTGATGATCGCCATGTTCGCGCGTGGCCACTGTCTGCTCGTCGGCGTGCCGGGACTGGCCAAGACGCTCATGATCCGCACGCTGGCCGAGACGTTGTCGCTCGACTTTAGCCGCATCCAGTTCACGCCCGACCTGATGCCCGCCGACATCACCGGCACCGAAGTCATTCAAGAAGACAAGAACTCGGGCACGCGCGCGTTCAAGTTCATCCGAGGGCCGATCTTCGCCAACGTGATCCTGGCCGATGAAATCAACCGCACGCCACCGAAGACGCAGGCAGCGCTGCTGGAAGCCATGCAAGAACAGCAAGTCACCGTCGGCGGGCAACGTCATCGATTGACCGAGCCGTTCTTCGTGCTGGCGACGCAGAACCCGATCGAGCAAGAAGGAACATACCCGCTCCCAGAAGCGCAGCTCGATCGGTTCATGTTCAACACGTTCGTCGATTATCCCAGCGAGGAAGAAGAGCTCGCGATCGTCAAGCGCACCACGAACGACACGCGACCCGAACTGACCGCATCACTGTCGGGCGACGAGATCATGGCGCTGCAGCACATCGTGCGTCGCGTGCCGGTGGCCGACCACGTGAGTCGCTACGCGTTGCAGTTCACTCGCCTTACTCGCCGCGAAAAAGAGAACGTGCCAGACTTCATTCACGACTACGTGAGCTGGGGCGCCGGCCCGCGTGCGAGCCAGTATCTGGTGATGGGCGCCAAAGCTCGCGCCGTGCTGCACGGACGCTACTACGCCAACTGCGAAGACATTCGCGCCGTCGCCCATCCCGTGCTGCGGCATCGCATCATGACGAACTTCAACGCCGAGGCCGAAGGGATCAAGCCCGATTGGATCGTGCAGAAGCTGATCGAAGTGATCCCCGTTCCCGAGGAAGAGGCTCCCGCACGTGGAAAGCTTCCAGAAATATTTAGACCCGCAGACGTTAGCTAGCCTGCAAGGCCTCGAGCTGCGTGCCCGGAGCATTGTCGAAGGGTACGTCTCGGGCGTGCACAAAAGCCCGTTCCAAGGGTTCTCGATCGAGTTCGCCGAGCACCGCGAGTACGCGCCCGGCGACGATCTGCGCTACGTCGACTGGAAAGTCTTCGGCAAGACCGACAAGGTCTACCTCAAGCAGTACGAAGAAGAGACGAACCTCGTCAGCTACATGCTGATCGACACTAGCGAGAGCATGCGATACAAGAGTGAATACGTCGCGCTCTCAAAACTCGAATACGCGCAGTGCATCGCGGCCTCGCTGTCGTATCTCATTCTGCAACAGCAAGACAGCGTCGGCCTCGTCACGTTCGACAACGAGATTCGTTCCCTCGTCCGCGCCAGCAGCAATCCGTCGCAGCTCAAACAACTGCTGCACCTGATGGAACAGACCGTTCCGCAGAGCAAAACGAACACCGGTCCGATCTTTCACGAGCTTGCCGAGCGGCTGAAGAAGCGTGGCGTGGTGCTGATTCTCAGCGACTTGTTCGACGACGTCGGCTCGATGCTCGCTGGCCTCAAGCACTTTCGTCACCGACGGCACGAGGTGATTCTCTTTCACGTGCTCGATCCGGCCGAGATCACGTTTCCCTTCAATCAAACCACGATGTTCAAAGGACTCGAGCAACTGCCCGAGGTGCTCACCGACCCGCGTTCACTGCGCAAGGCATATCTCGAAGAGTTCCAGGCATTCCAGCGACAAGTGCGCGTCGGCTGCCGCACGCAAGGCATCGACTATTTCGAGATGCGAACCGATCAACCGTTGGACGTCGCGCTTTCGACGTACTTAGCAAGAAGGATGGCAAGAACCAGCAGATGACGTGAACAACATCCTTCTCCCTCGGGGAGAAGGTGGCCGAAGGCCGGATGAGGGTGCGTCGTGGCGCGAGCCGCGTCCCACCATAACCCGCCCTCACCCGGCTCGCGTTGCTCGCCACCCACTCCCAAAGGGAGAGGGGTTTGACAGTCGACATATACGAACATGTTCCCCATCCCCATCATCACCGCGTTCATCCTGCACCCCGCGATGCTCTTTTGGGCGGCGGCGGCGGGGGTGCCGATCGTCATCCACTTGCTCAGCAAGCGGAAGTATCGCGAGATGCAATGGGCGGCGATGCAGTACCTGATGGCGGCCGTCAAGAAGAACTCGCGCCGCCTGATGGTCGAGCAGTGGGTTCTGCTGGCCATGCGCACCGCGGCGATTCTGCTCGTCGTGATGGCCGTGGCCGAGCCGGGTTGCGAAAAAACGGGGCTCAGCGTCGGCGGCAACCAACGCACGCACAAGGTGGTCGTTGTCGATGGTTCATTCTCGATGGCCTACAAGCCGACGGAGAAGAGCCGTTTCGATCGTGCAAAGGAAATCGCGGCTCGCATCGTCGAAGAGAGCAATCAAGGCGACGGCTTCACGTTAGTGCTGATGGCGTCGCCGCCGCGCGTCATCGTCGGCAAGCCCGCCTTCGAGCATCGCGACTTCCTCGAAGAGATCGAGAACCTGAAACTGTGGCACGGCGGCGCCGACTTGCCCGCCACGCTCGCCGTCGTCGAAGAGGTTCTCACCACGGCCGAGCGCGAACACCCGCGTCTCACGCGCAGCGAGGTCTACTTTCTCACCGATCTCGCGCGCAATACGTGGTCGCCATCGTTACGCGACCCTGGCGATGAATTCCGCACGCGCAGCCGCCGCCTTTCCGAGGCCGCCCGACTGCTCGTGCTCGATGTCGGCCAAGTCGGCAGCGAAAATCTTGCCGTGGTGCAACTCGCCTTGAACGAACCGCTTGCGACCGTGGCTCGCGATGTCACGCTCGAAGCCGAGGTGCATAACTTCGGTCGCAGTTCGCACGAACGTCAGCTCGTCGAATGCTTCGTCGATGGCCGCAAGATCGGCCAAGACTTTGTCGACCTGCCGCCACAAGGCGAGGCGTCCGTCTCGTTTGGTTATCGTTTCGACACTGCCGGCGATCATGCCGTCGAAGTTCGGTTGGCCAACGATCTGCTGACGATCGACAACCACCGTTGGCTCACGGCGACGGTGAAGGATCAGCTTCGCGTCTTGTGCGTCAGCGGCAAGCCTGAAGGTGGTTTCCAAGGCGCGACCGATTATCTCGCCGTCGCGCTGGCGCCGCGGACCAACGACGCCACTCGCGCACTTGTCGCCGCCGATGTCGTGCCCGAAAGCGCGTTACTCGAAACCGACCTCACGCGTTATGACTGCCTGTTTCTCACCAACGTCGGTCAGTTCACCGCCAGCGAAGCCTCGGTCCTCGCGTCGTTCCTCAAACACGGCGGCGGCATCGTCTGCTTTCTCGGCGACCAGGTGCAGGCCGACAGCTACAACCGTCGCCTCACCGGTCAAAGCACCGACGGCGCCCATGTGCTCCCCGCCGCCATCGGCGAGTTGGCGTCGCAGGGGCAGTACCATTTCAATCCGCTCGGCTATCAACACGCGCTGCTCAATGTTTTCCGCGACCAGGAACAGGCCGGCCTCCTCACGACGCCGATCATGCGCTACTTCAAGCTCATCGTGCCGCCCGACTCGACGGCAAAGGTAGCGCTCGCGTTCGACAACGGCGATCCCGCGATTGTCGAAGAACCGATCGCGCGCGGTCGGTCGATTCTCGTTGCCACCAGCGCCGACGTCTCGTGGTCCGCGATGCCGTTGTGGCCCAGCTTTCCGCCTCTCGTTCACGAGTTGTTACAACTGTCGGTCGCGGGGCAATCAGTCGAGCACAACGCCATCGTCGGCCAGGCGGTCGGCGACTCGCTGCACGGCCAAACCGCCGGCGGCCAGGTTCGCGTCGCTCTGCCGACCGGCGAAGCCAGCAACGTTCGCATGACCAACGACGGCAGCGACACCGCATGGTCGCTGTCCGACACCTCGACCAGCGGCGTGTACACGGCAACGTTGCCCGCCGGACGACAGGAACTTTTCTCCGTCAATGTCGATCCCGCTGAGAGCGATCTGACGAAGCTCGACCCCGGCGAGTTGGCTGAACGTGTGTGGGCAGGCATTACGTTCGTGCATCGCACCGATTGGCAGAACCCGAGCGATGAGCCGATCGAAGGCGTGGTGCGTCGACAGTGGTTGCATGTTTGGCTGTTGGTTGCAGCGATGGCGCTACTGGTCGGCGAAACGTTCATGGCGACCTTTTTCGGAAGGAAAGCCACATGAACGGGTCATTCTCCTCGATCGTGGACTGGTTCCTTGGCAGCGAACCGCTCGGCTCCGGCGAAGGCATTCAGCGCTCGCTGAAAGGGACGTGGTATCTGCCGGCATGGGTGACGGTGATCCTTGCCGTCGCCATCGTCGCGCTCGTCGCCGTTTGTTATGTCCACGAACGTGGCGGCGCGCGCAGCTTCACACGTGGCCTGCTCATCTTTCTGCGGCTGACGGCGCTGGCGATCGTGGCCTTTATGCTCGCGCAGTTCATCGTCACGCAATCGCGCACGGGCTTGCCGTATGTCATCGTTATGGTCGACGACTCGGCGAGCATGGGCATCGTCGATCGTTATGACGACGAAAAGTTGCGCGAGATCGTCAACACGCATCTCAAGTCTGCCGATCTTTCCGACGCCAGCCGGCTCGATCAGGCCAAGTCGGTGTTGTTGGCCGACAAGGCGAAACTCCTGCACTCGATCGACGACCAGTACAACCTCAAGGTGTACTTCGTTTCCGACACTGCCCGCCCGTTGAGCGGCGATCTCGACGGCCTCGAGCGCGAGCTACGCACGCACACGGCCGAGGGGCAAGCGAGCCGTCTTGGTCAAGGTGTGCATAACGTCCTGAACGATCTGCGCGGCACGCCCCCCACGGCACTCGTGCTGCTCACCGACGGCATCAACACCGAAGGCCAGCCGATCACCGAAGCCGCCACCTACGCGCGTCGCAAAGGCGTGCCGTTGTTCACCGTCGCGCTCGGCAGTCAAACCCCGGTCCGCGATCTCGAAGTCAATGACCTGCTCGTCGATGAAGTGGTGTTCGTCGACGACTTTGTCAACTTCGAATGCAAGATCACCGCCACGGGGCTCGCGGGTCGCACGGTGCACGTGATCCTTCGCGAGAAGGATTCGCCCGAGGTGTTGTCGGCAACGGACGTGACGATCGCCGCGGATGGCAAGCCGCAAAAAGTTCGCATTCCGTATCGACCGTCGAAGGTCGGCCAACACGAATACGTCGTCGAGGTCCGCCCGCTCACCGAGGAAGTGCACGCCGACAACAACGCTCAGCACCGCGTCGTCACGGTCCGCAAGGAGCAAATCCGCGTGCTGTTGGTGCAGTTGTATCCCAACTACGAATTCCGCTATCTCAAGCAGATGCTCGCGCGCGACAGCACCGTCTCGCTACGCACCGTGCTGCAAGAGGCCGACCTCGATTACGCGGAAACCGACAACACGGCGCTGCGTGTGTTCCCTGTGCGCCGCGACGAGTTGTTCGAGTACGACGTCATCATTTTCGGCGACGTCGATCCGACGTACTTCAACGTCTCGGCGATCGACAACCTCAACGCCTTCGTCACGCAGAAGGGGGGCGGATTGGTGTTCGTCGCCGGCCCACACTTCACGCCAATGGCCTATCGCGATACGCCGCTCTCGAATCTGATTCCGATCGACTTCACGGCCGGCAGCAGTCCGGACAACGGCATCACCACCGACCGCCCGTTCTCGATCGAGCCGACCGAGTTGGGCCTCGCCATGCCAAACATGCAAATGGGCAACACGCCTGAGGAGACGATCGAGATCTGGCAGAAGTTGCCGGGGCTGTTTTGGTTGTTCGAAGCGCCGGCACTCAAGCCCGCCGCTCGCGTGCTGGCCGAAGCTCGCTTGGCCGACCGCACGTTGCCGGTCATCGCCTTGCAATACGTCGGCGCTGGCAAGGTGCTGCTGCACAATGTCGACGAAACATGGCGATGGCGATGGCGTGTGGGCGATGTGTACTTCGCGCGCTACTGGGTCCAAACGCTTCGCTATCTCGCGCGTTCGAAGCTGCTCGGCAAGGAACGCACGGCCGAGCTTTCGGTCGATCGTCGCGAATACCGACGTGGCGAGTCGGTGCGCATGCGAGTGCGCTTTCTCGACGATCGCCTCGCGCCGACCGACGACGAAGGCGTCGTCGTGATGATCGAACACGAAGGGCACCCGAATCGCCGCATCACGCTCGCCCGCAATCCGTCACATCGCGGCGTGTTCGAGGGATTGCTCAGCCGCCCAGCCGACGGCAAATACCATGCTTGGATCACATCGCCGGCGCTCGAAGAAAAGGCCGCGTCCGCCGATTTCCGCGTCGTTCCGCCGCCCGGCGAGTTCGAGCATGTGCAAATGGATTTGGCCGAGTTGAAGCGAGCCGCCGACGAGAGCAAAGGACACGCCTACACGATGGCCGACGTCGATCGCCTCGCCAACGACCTGCCGCAAGGGCAGGAGGTGCCGATCGAATCGTTGCCGCCGAAAGTGCTGTGGAATCATTGGTCGGTGCTAATGCTGCTCGTCTGTGTGTTGAGCGGCGAATGGGTTTTGCGAAAAATGAAGGGGATGTTGTAAGACAAACATGAACCCCTCTCCCTTTGGGAGAGGGTGGCGACGGAGTCGCCGGGTGAGGGCGGGTTAAATTGGTAAGCGCCTACCGATTCAACCCGCCCTCATCCGCCGCTTCGCGGCACCTTCTCCCAAAGGGAGAAGGGTTTGGATATCGAAGACCGTCGAGTCAATTCATGCACCCGTTACTCCGACAACTCCACACCGTGCGTCGCCGCGTTCGCGGCCTGCTGGTGCTGCACGCGCTGGCGTGGATGTTGGCGGCGGTGCTGACGGTCGTTGCCGTGTTGTCGACGCTCGATTTCTTGGTGCATTTCGAAGATCGCGGTATCCGCATCATGTGCACGCTGGCCGTCGTCACCACCGGCGCGCTGCTGGCGTACCGACTGCTGTGGCCGGCGATCGTGACGCGTTTCAGCGACGTCACCTTGGCGCTCCGCGTTGAAGAACGCTTCCCCGAGTTTTCCGATCAGCTGGCCAGCACCGTGCAGTTTCTCCACCAACGCTCGGACGATCCGGAAGCCGGTTCGGCGATGCTGCGTCGCGAGGTGATTCATCAAACCGCCGCGGAGATCGGCCACGTCGATGTTAGCGAAGTTGTCGACGTTCGTCCCACGGTGCGTGCGGTCGTCGCGGCGGTCGCCGCCATCGCGGTATTCGTCGCCGCTGCGCTCTGGTCGCCGCAGGCATTTGCCACCGCGCTGCTTCGGTTGTCCGCTCCGTTGGGCAATGCCGCCTGGCCGAAGATGAACAACCTCGTCATCGCCAACCCCGATAGTCGTCTCGCGGTCGGTGAACCGTTTGAAGTCGAAGTGTCCGACGTCAACGGCGCTCGCTTACCCGCGGAAGTCCGCATTCATTTTCGCTACGAAGGCGATCCCGCCTCGACCCCCGAGCGTGTCGAGCCGATGCGTCCCGCGCGTGGCGTGATGGTCGCGAACATTGAAGGCGTCAGCCGTCCGTTCAAGTACCGTGCCGAAGGCGGCGACGACGACTCGATGCCTTGGTACGACTTGGAAGTCGTCGAGCCGCCGGTGGTCGAGCAGCTCGAAGCGACGCTGCACTACCCGGCCTACACGGGTTGGCCTCCCACGGCCAGCGAAGCTCACGTGCGTGCGATCATCGGCACGCGCGTCGCTTTGGCTGGACGCACGAACAAGCCGATTGCCGAGGCCGTGCTGCACATCGAAGGCGAGCCCGACATCGCCGCGACCGTTGCTGCCGACGGACTGGCGTTCACGATTTCCGCCGATGCGGAGCCGGGCTTCGTCGTTCGCAAATCCGGATTCTTCACGTTCGATCTGGTCGATCGCGAAGGTTTTCATGGCCCGCGTGACATTCGCTACGAGGTGCGTGCCGTCGAAGATCGTGCCCCGACCGTGTCGTTCGAGGAACCGGCCGCCGACATTTACGTGACTGCCGACGCCGTGGTGCCCGTGCGAGTGCTCGCGAAAGATGACCTCGCCATCCAGCGCGTCGATCTGAATTTCTCTCGCAGCGACGAATCGGAGCAGCCCGAGCAGAAGCTGCCGCTGTATCAAGGTCCCGAAGTCGTCGAGCCGCCGGCCGAGGGCATCGAAAACGGTCGCGGTGAATCGCGTACACTCGAGCATCGCTGGGATCTGGCGCCGCTGGGCCTGAAACCCGGCGCACGAATCACCGCGTACGCGTTGGTCGCCGACTATCGACCGGTAGAAACGAAGAGCCATCCGCGGCGTCTGTCGATCATTACGCGCGACGAACTTCAGGATCGCCTGACCGAAAGGCAAGGCGCGATCCTCACCGAGCTGTCGCGGCTACTCAAGCTCGAACAACAATCGCGGGCCCAAGTATCGGGCCTCGAAATCCAGCTCGACCAAGTTGGCAAGTTGAGCAAGCAAGATATCGATCATCTGCAGCAGGCTGAGCTGACGCAGCGGCAAGTCGAGCGCGGGCTCGGACATCGCAACGAAGGGGTGCCCGCGCAGATTTCTTCGCTTCTCAGCGAGCTCAAGAACAACAAAGTCGACAGCAGCGACGTCGAGCGCCGCCTGACCGAGGTGATGGACGAGCTCGAACGCGTCGGCCGTGAACATTTGCCCGTCGTCGCGCGCGATCTCACCGCGGCGCTCAAGACCGCTCAAGATGCGGCGAAGAGCGCTCCCGAAAAGCCCTCGACTGTCGAAGGACCATCGACTCCCGACCAGCAAGCAACGGAGAAGCCCGCCGGACCGGATGCCGCGCCGTCGTTGGCCGAGGCCGGCAAGCATCAGGACGCCACGATTCAATCGCTCGAACAGTTGCTGAGCAGCCTGACCGAGTGGGACAACTATCGCCGCTTTCATCGCGACATCGGACAGCTACGCCGCGACCAAGAAGAACTCGCGCGCGACACGGCCGAGCAGGGCAATCGCACACTCACGCAAGATGTGAAAGATCTGAAGCCGCAGCAGCAGGCCGATCTGCGGAAGCTCGGCTCGCGGCAGTCCGACTTGGCCCGCAACTTCGAGAAAATCCAGCAGCGCATGGAGGAGATGGCCAAAGAGCTGCGCGAGACCGACCCCTTGGCGGCCGACACGATCGCCGACGCATTGCACGCCGCGCGCGAGAAAACGCTCGGCGGTCAGATGCGTGAAGCCGGTCGCGAGCTCGAACAGAATCAGCTTGGCCAAGCCGCGAAAGCACAGCAACAGTCGATGCGCACGCTCGACGAGTTGCTCGACATCTTGTCGAACAAACGTGAGCGCGAACTCGGGCGACTGGTAAAGAAACTTCGCGATGCCGAACAGCAACTCGACAAGTTGCAGAAGGAACAAGAGGGGCTCAAGAAGAAGTTACAGGACGTTGCCAAGAAGCCCGACGACGCGGAGAAGAAACGCGAGCTCGAACGCCTGACGAAGCAGCAGAAGCAACTCGAAGAAGAAATCCAGCGATTCGCCCGCTCGCTGAAACGATTGCAGGCCGATCAAGCCGGTCGCACTGCCGACCGCGCAGGTGGCAAGGCGGGTTCTGCGGCCGAAGCCGGCGAACAAGGCGACGCCGCCGGAGCCGCCGAACAGGCCGAAGCCGCGGAGCAGGACCTGCAAGACGCACAGCAACAGCTTGCCGAGCAACGCAAGAAAGCCGAAGCCGACCTGGCTCAAGAGCAGTTGGCGCGGATGGAAGACACGCTGAACGGCCTTCGTCAACAACAAGAAAAGCTGCTCACCGAGACGAAGCACTACGATCAACTCGCTCGCGACACCGGCGGTCTGCGACGTGCGCAGTTGCTCAGCCTTCGCGATGTGGCGCAAGGTCAGCGTAGTTTGTCGGGTGATGTCGAGGCGCTCGCGGGCAAGTTGTCGAAGGCTGGCGGAGCGTTCGAGCTAGCGCTCAAAGCCGCCGCGCGCACGATGACTCAGGCCGCCGAGCGCCTTGACGATCGCGACACCGGCAACATCACACAGAGTCGCCAACAGCAAGCGATCGAACGCCTCGCACAGATGCTCAAGGCCTTCGAACGCGGCAACAAGAAGCAGAAGGAACAGAAACAGCAGGCCGGCGGCGACCAAGGTGGGCAGGGAGGCGAGCAAGGACAAAACGAACCCTCGGCCGGTGTCGCTGAGCTACGCTTGATCAAGCTCTTGCAAGAGTCGATCAACGATCGCGTGCGCCAGTTGTTCGATGGGACGAAGGGCCGCGACTTGACGCCCGCTGAACAAGAGGAATACGCTGACTTGAGCGGGCAGCAAGCCGACCTGGCCGACTTGTTGTTGGAACTCAGCAAGCCGAAGGACGACTCGCGTAAGGACGACGCGGAGTTCAAGAAGCTGCTCGACCCCGATGCCGGGCGTAGTCGCGACACCAAGCTTCCGGAGCCGGAATGATGGCAAAACACATCACATTCTATGCCTTTGTGATCGTTTTGATGCATGGCGTGACGGCGATGGCCGATCCGGCGCCCGCGAAGCAACCGTCGCTTGATGACGAACTGCTGCAAGGACTCGGTCCTGATCCGGCCGACGAGATCAAGCCTGCCAAACCCGCGACGAAGGGCCCCAAAGAAGCATCGCCGGCGAAGAAGTCGAGCGAAACGAAACCTGCTGAAACGAAATCGACTGAAAAGAATTCGACGACCACCGAACCCGCCAAGCCGGCGACCCGTGATTCGCTCGACGACGAGTTGCTCAAGGGACTTGGCGACGAAAGCGGTCCGGCAGCCAGCGACACGGCGGAAGCCGATGGTGACAATCCGCTCGTCTCGCTCAACCGCAAAATGCGCGAGGCGGAACGACTCATGCGCGAGGCCAAAGGCGACGCCAAGACGCAGGATCTGCAAACGCAAATCGTCCGCAAGCTCGAAGCGTTGATCGATGAGCTCGAACAACAACAGCAGCAACAACAGTCGTCCTCGTCGTCTTCTTCGAAGAATCAGAAACAGCAGCAACAAAAAACGGCCGATCAACGTCCGCAGTCGCAACCGCAGATGAAGCCCGGCGGCCCGGCACGCGAAAAACCGTCATCCGATCCGGCGCGTGACAGCTCGGGCAAGGTCGTGAAGCGCGAAACCGAGAAGCCCGACATGGCCCGGATGCGCGAAATGCTCAAGGACATTTGGGGCGAGCTGCCTCCGCGGCTGCGACAAGAGATGATGCAATCGTCGGTGGAGAAGTTCATTCCCAAGTACGAGTTGCTCATCGAGGAATACTTCAAGGCGCTGGCTGAGAAGCAACGCAACGGGAGCGCCCCGTGAACGGAGTCGTCACAATAGGAACCCCTCTCCCTTCGGGAGAGGGTGGCGAGCGCAGCGAGCCGGGTGAGGGCGGGTTCAATCGCGTGCGACATTGCGCTTGTTGTGAACCTTCACCTGGGCGGCGCTCCCTCATCCGGCCTTCGGCCACCTTCTCCCGAAGGGAGAAGGGTTGGGTTGGCGCCGCGCCCCTATTTATCGCCGTATTACTCACCGTCGCTCCGGCGCCCGCCGCGGTGCAGGACGACCCCGAGCGCACGGCGGTCGAACTCGTCACTCCCGAAGCCGATCGCGCGAGTGGTCGCGGGTTGACGTTGCTGGCAGCGCAACAGCACGACGACGGTTCGTTCGGTAGCGGCGGGTTCGCGCGCGACGTGGCCGTGTGTGGACTGGCGGGTATGGCGTTCATGGCAGGCGGCAGCACGCCGGGTCGCGGGCCTTACGGGGCGAACGTCGAACGCTGCGTCGAATACATTCTCGAGAACACGCAAGAAAGTGGATTCATCAACGTCGCAGGCTCGGGCAGTCACGGGCCGATGTACGGGCACGGCTTCGCGACGCTGTTCCTGGCGGAAGCTTACGGCATGACGCAACGCACCGACGTCCGCGAGAAGTTGGCCAAGGCCGTCGCGCTGATCGAAAACACGCAGAACGCCGACGGCGGATGGCGGTATCAGCCCGTGCGCCGCGATGCCGATATCTCGGTTACCATCTGCCAGGTCATGGCGCTTCGGGCGGCACGCAATGCAGGCATCTTTGTCTCGCACGACACGATTGATAAGTGTGTCCAGTACGTTAAGCGAAGCCAGAACGCCGACGGCGGCTTTATGTACATGATCCAAGGTGGTCAAAGCGCGTTCCCGCGTTCGGCCGCCGGCGTCGTCGCGTTGTACAGCGCCGGCATCTACGAAGGCCCCGAGATCGACAAGGGGCTGAAGTATCTCATGGAAAGCATTCCGCGCGGCGGCGTGTTCAATCGCGAGAGCCATTACTTCTATGGCCACTACTACGCGGTCCAAGCGATGTGGCATGCCGGCGGCGATCATTGGGTGCGATGGTATCCAGCCATTCGCGATGAACTGATCGTCCGGCAGCGTGACGACGGCTCGTGGATGGATTCAATCTGCCCCGAGTACGGCACGGCGATGGCCTGCATCGTGTTGCAGATGCCGAACAATTATCTGCCGATCTTCCAACGCTGAGGGCATACGTGTGACGTCGACGAACGTATGCGTGTGCGCTTGGTCGTTGCTCGCGGCCACCGCGCTCGCCGCGCCGCCGCGCGATCTTATTACCATCAATGCGTCACCCTCGCAGGCGACGTTCGCCAGCGCCGCGGCCGACGGTTCGTGGTCGTTCAAAAGCGAAGGCGATAAGTCGCGCACCGTTCGCGCCGATGACATCGTGCAATGGGGCGACCCGGCCGAGTATCCCCACGGGCCGGTGATCTTTCTCGCCGATGGCGGCATCATCGCTCAATCACCAGTCGAGACAGGGCAAGGGCCGGTGATGTTGCGCATCGTGCACGACCGCTTGGAGATCGATCGCTCCGCCTTCGGGCGGCTATCGCTGCCGCTGGAAACCATTCGTGGCGTGATGTTTCACCCGCCGTCCGATCGACAAGACCGTGACCGCCTGGCTCGCCGCATCGAGCGCGATCGCAAAGATCCCTCCGCGCCGCGCACGGGCGATCTGCTCGTGCTCGATAACGGCGACGAGTTGAGCGGCGCGGTCGAAATGTGCGACGGCAAGCAGGTTCACCTCACCAGCGACGTCGGCAAAGTGCAAATCGACGTCATGAAGTTGGCTGCGCTGGCTTTCGACCCCGCGCTATTGGCGAAGCCATCGGAGCGCGGGTCTCGCACGATCGTAGGGCTCGCCAACGGCTCGCGCATTGTCTCGCAACCATTCACCGCATCGAGCGATGCCGCGCAAGTCTCCCCCTTGATCTTCGCGGGCAAGCAACCAGCCTGGTCAACTCCGCTGGACTCGCTCGTTTTTCTGCAACCGCTGGGCGGACGCGTCACGTATCTGTCCGACCTTGATGCCGCCAGCTACAAGCACATTCCCTACCTCACGCTTGCGTGGCCGTATCACGACGATCTGAACGTCACGGGCACACAGCTTCGCGCCGGCGGCCGGTTGTATGCCAAGGGACTCGGTATGCACAGCGCGTCGCGACTCACGTACCGGCTCGACAAGTCGTATCGTCGTTTCGAGGCTGAGGTGGCGATCGACGATTCCACGCATGGCGGCGGTAGCGTCGGTTGTCGCGTTTTCCTTGACGAGCAACAGGTCTGGGCCAGCGACACGGTTCGCGGCGGCATGCCACCCGTGCCCGTCACCGTCGACCTCAAAGGGGGCAAGCAGCTTAGCCTCATCGTCGACTTCGCCGAGCGCGCCGACGAACTCGACCACGTCGATTGGCTCAACGCGCGATTGGTGGAGTGATCGTCGATTTAGTCGGTCGTCACGCGCCGAACTTGCCCAGCCGGTTCGCATTCGCCAGCGCCAGCGTCATCAAATACTTTGCCTCGAATTGACCGAGGCCGCCGCGCAGCGACTCGCGCTCGTTGAATGTCGTCGCGTTGTCATAGCGGCAGCAATCGCTGACCATCAACGTCGGCACGGGATGCCAACTGTGGCTTTTGAGGAAACTCGGCGTGCTGTGGTCGCCGGTGACGATGAGCACCGTTGGCTTGAGTGCCGTCACTCGCGGCATCACCGCGTCGAGCTCTTCGATGCGCTTCACCTTGTTCTGGAACGCGCCATCTTCGCCGGTGCTGTCGGTGTACTTGAAGTGGATGAAGAAGAAATCGTACTTCTTCCAGTTCTCTTCGAGCACCGCGATCTGCTCGTCGAGCGTTTGTGCTTTGCCGACGATGTCCATGCCCACGAGGCGAGCGAGCCCCTTGTACATCGGATAGACCGCGATCGCCGCCGCCTTCAGGCCATACACCTCTTCGTAACTCGGCAACGCCGGCTTGGCCGAGAAGCCTCGCAACGTCATGCCGTTGGCCTTCTTCTCTTCTTTGAGCAGGATACGAGCCTGCTTCACGAACTCGGCCGCGACTTCGGCTGTCTTCTTACTCGCAGCGTCGTCAGCGTGCGGCTCCAGCGGCGGCACGCCGGTCACTTGCGGATCGGTATCGTGAACGTGACCGCCCAACCCCGGCGCGGAACACGACGACGAAGCGATGCTCCTTCACCGGCTCGACGAACACCTCGACTCCAGCAATCTTCACTTGCCGCAGCTTGATTGCCAGCGGCGCGCTCTCTTCGCTGCTGATGCGTCCGGCGCGGCGATCGCTGATCTTGCCCGAGGCGTCGAGCGTGCAGAAGTTCGCGCGGATGGCGACGTCGTTCGCGCCCAGTTCGAAGCCGATGCCGGTCGCTTCGAGAGCGCCGCGGCCAATGACGTACTTGAGCGGATCGTAGCCGAACAACCCGAGGTGACCGGGGCCGCTGCCGGGCGTAATGCCGGGCTTCACCGGAATGCTCGCCCCTTGTACGCCGCGCTTGGCCAAGGCGTCGAGGTTCGGCGTGCTGGCCGTTTCGAGCTCCGTCTTTCCGCCGGGTTCCAACGGCAGCCCGCCAAGGCCGTCAGCCACCAGCATCACAATTTTCGAGTCGTTCTTCTGAAACAAGCTGCGTGTCAGTTCGTGCATGTCCATGATTGAGTATCGTTGTGTTCGGAATCGTAAGGTTCGGAATGATGAATGCGGGACGGGCCAATTTTAGAGCCTTTTGCTTCATAATTCACCCGCTGTCGTCCATAATCTTCGCCATGACAGAACTCACCTGGCTCGGCCACGCAAGCTGGCTGCTCAAGACCGACAAACATCAGATCCTCGTCGACCCGTTTCTCGACGACTCGCCGAAGGCGCCGCTCAAGGCCGACGACGTCGAATGCGATTTCATACTCATTTCGCACGGTCACTTCGATCACGTTGCCGACTGCGCGAAGATTGCCAAGCGCACCGGGGCGATGGTCATCTCGAATTACGAGATTTGCACCTGGCTCGAGAAGCAAGGCGTCGAGAAAACGATGGGGCACAACCTCGGCGGAGGCTCGGAGCAACCGTTCGGCCGCGTGAAGCTGACGCTCGCCCATCACAGCTCGCAACTTCCCGATGGCAGCAACGGCGGCAACCCGAGTGGTTTTCTGCTCACGCTCAAGGCGGGGCCGAAGATTTACTTCGCCTGCGACACCGCGTTGTTTTACGACATGAAGTTGATCGGTGCCGCCGGCATCGACTTGGCCGTGCTGCCGATCGGCGATTTGTTCACGATGGGCCCCGACGACGCGCTCGAGGCGGTGAAGCTCATTGCTCCCAAGCGTGTCGTGCCATCGCACTACAACACCTGGCCACCGATCGAGCAGGACGCCCAAGCCTGGGCCAAGCGCGTGAAGGCCGAAACCAGCGCTGTGCCGACGGTCATCAAGCCCGGCGAGTCGTTGACCGTTTGATCCCGTGATTCCATCGCCGTTTAGCCGGCGGACTTGTCCGCCGCGGGGGCGGGGCCGCGCACCTGTATCTCTTCGCCCACGACGCGCACTTCGAAGCAATCGATCTTCAGCTTCGGATTGTCTAACCAGCATCCGTCGCTCACGCGGAACCGCCAGGCGTGCCATGGGCATGCGACCGCGCCGCCGTGGACTTCGCCATCACCCAGCGACGCGCCCATGTGCGGGCACAAATCGTCGATGGCATGGTACTCGCCGCCGCTCAAAAACACGGCCACGAGACGTTCGCCGACGGTGAACGTCGCCCCGCGGCCTTCTTCAATCGCGCCGACTTTGGCGACAGTGACCCACTCGTCCATTCAACAGCTCGCCGTGATAGTCATGCAAAACACGCATTGTAACGCAATCATGTCGCTCGTCCGCGCGTGAGATACAATTGATGAGCTGTTAAAATCGAAGCGTAAGGACGGCCCATGGCGACAGCCCGCGAGGTATACACTGTGCTCGGAAACGAGACGCTGTGGCAAACGGCAGCGCGTTGCCATGCGCTTTTGACCGAAAGACATTTACCGTACGCCGTGGTCGGTGGTGTTGCCGTCTGTCTGCATGGCTATCAACGCAACACCGTCGATTTGGACCTGCTAGTTCGTCCCTCTGATCAGCCTGCCATTCGAACCGCGATAACCGAAGCGGGATACGTGTGGTCCGAGGAGGCTGGTGAATTTCAAAGCCCCTCGGGTGTCGCAGTTCAGTTCGTGCTGACTGGCGAACGGGCAGGAAAAGGACAGAACGTTGCGCTTCCGGACCCGGCAGATTCCCACGCAATCACCGAACGTGAAGGGCTCGTGGTGCTATCGTTGGCTTGCCTCATTGAGTCGAAAATTGCTTGTGGCCTCGGAAATCTAAGGCGGACCCATAAAGACTTTGCCGATGTTGTCGAGCTGATCGCCGCCAACAATCTCGACGGGTCGTTCGCGAGGCACCTCGATGCAGCGGTTCGCAAGGAGTTTCGCTCGCTCGTGCGCCACGCACAATCCTAGCGGCAGCCACTCGATGTGCGATTGCGGCGTCGGCAGGCCCTTGCGAGCGCCGTCGCCCGCGATGAGAATTGCTCTCTTGCTGCCCTCTGCCTACTGTCCTCTGTGGTCTACTCAATCCAATGCGCACGAACCCTGTCAAACGTAAACTTCAAGCTGGCGAGCCGTCGTTCGGCACCTGGCTGTCTCTCGGCGACTTGTATGCCACGCGGGTGCTCGCCCGTGCCGGCTTCGATTGGCTAACGCTCGACATCGAGCACTCAGCCATCGACTGGTCGCAGGCCGCGATGATCTTCGGGTGCATTGCCGACGCTGGCTGCGTGCCGCTGGCTCGCGTGCCCAAGGGGAGTCACGACTACATCAAGCGCGTGCTCGACGCCGGCGCTTGGGGCATCGTCGTGCCGATGGTCGACACGGTCGAACAGGCCGAGATCGCCATCAAGGCGGCGAAGTATCCGCCCGAAGGTAACCGCAGTCTCGGCGGCGGCATGCACGCCATGAACTTCGACACCACTGCCGTCGATTACTACAAGCACGCCAACGACGAAATCCTCGTCGTGCTGCAGACCGAAAGCCCGACCGGTCTAAGGAACGCCGACGACATCTACTCGCTGCCCGGCGTCGATGCGATCTTCGTCGGGCCGGTCGACTTGCGTGCGAACATGACTTCGCCCGACGGCCGCCTTGCCACCGACGCGGAGTTCGAGCAGGCGCTCGCTGACGTCGTCGCCGCGGGCCGTCGTACCGGTTGCCCCACTGGCATGCACACGATGGACCCGAAGGCGGCGCTCGCGCGTGCGGATCAAGGTATGCAGTTCATCGCCATCGGCAGTGAGTTGCGATTCATGACGCAGCAGGCCACCGAAGTCCTCAAGGCGATTCAGCCCGAAGGGGCCGTGAAGGAATTGGCGCGATACTAAGACCGTGAGTACTGAGTACTCGGTACCGTCCGCTACCGCCTCATGAGCGTTCACATCCTCGCCACGCTCGACACGAAAGGCATCGAAGCCGACTTCGTGCGAACGCGGCTCCGCGAGTTGGACGTCGACACGACGCTCGTCGACTGTAGCTGCCGCGGCGATTCGGTCGTGGCGGCCGACATCCCGCGCGAAGAAGTCTTCTCGTCAGCGACCATTGACCAGAATCGCGGCGAAGCGGTAACCGCTGCGGCAAACGGCGCCACGCAACTCATCGCGCAACGTTACCACGAAGGCAAAGTCACTGGCGTACTCGGCCTCGGTGGTTCGGCGGGCACGACCATCGCCACGTCAGCAATGCGGGTGCTCCCGTTAGGTGTGCCGAAGCTGATGATCAGCACGCTGGCTTCTGGGCAGACACGGCAGTACGTCGGCTCGAAAGACATCGTGATGTTCAATGCCGTGGTCGATGTTGCGGGACTGAATCGCATTGGCCGCTCGGTGCTCGACAGTGCCGCACGTGCGATGGCGGGCATGGTGCGGTTGCCTCGCGCGCCCGCTTCGGCCGATGATCGCCCGATCATCGCGGCCACGATGTTCGGCGTCACCACGCCGTGCGTCGAACGAGCTCGCGAAGTGCTCGAACGTGCCGGATATGAAGTGCTCGTTTTCCACGCGACCGGCAGTGGCGGGCAGACGATGGAGTCACTCATCAATGAAGGTCTCATTGCGGGTGTACTCGACATCACGACGACCGAGTTGGCCGACGAGTTGGTTGGTGGTTTTCTGAGCGCAGGGCCGAATCGACTCACAGCCGCCGCACGGCACGGCATCCCGCAAGTCGTCAGCGTCGGCGCGACCGACATGGTGAACTTCTACAGTGCAGCGACGGTGCCCGAACGGTTCCGCGATCGGTTGTTACATTGCCACAATGAAAACGTGACGCTGATGCGGACGACGCCCGAGGAGAATGCGCTCATCGGCGTCGATCTGGCGACGAAGGTTGCCGCGTCGCACGGGCCCGCAACGATCATGCTGCCCCGACGCGGAGTATCGGCGCTCGACGCGTCGGGCCAACCCTTCAATGATCCCGAATCGCGTCAGGCATTGTTTGACGCGATTCGTGCACATACTGGTGCGACGACGGTCGTTGAACTCGATTACCATATCAACGACGCGCCGTTCGCCGAGGCCGTCGCGAACGAACTGATAACCCTCATGCATCATAAAGCCGCGACCGGTGGTCGCGCGAACGCAAACTAACACACACATCGCAGCCCCCCGGAACGCGGCCGTCAGTCGCGATTTATGCAGACACGTGAAGAAATCATGCAGCGCTTGCGGGCGAAGGTCGCGGCCGGCCGGCCGATCGTCGGCGCCGGTGCGGGGACGGGACTCAGCGCGAAGCTGGCCGAGGCCGGCGGCGCCGACTTGCTGGTGATCTACAACTCGGGCCGCTTCCGCATGGCGGGGCGTGGGTCGTTGGCGGGCATGATGCCCTACGGCGACGCCAACGCCATCGTCATGGACATGGTTCGCGAAGTGCTGCCCGTGGTGAAGCACACGCCTGTGTTGGCAGGCGTCTGCGGCACCGATCCGTTTCGCGTGATGAAGCTATTCCTACGCGACGTGATCCATGCAGGCTTCGCGGGCGTGCAGAACTTTCCGACCGTCGGACTCATCGATGGCACGATGCGCGTTGGCCTCGAAGAGACTGGCATGGGCTTCTGCCTCGAAGTCGACATGATTCACACCGCGCACGACATGGGGCTGCTAACGACGCCGTACTGTTTCAATCCCGACGAGGCGGCCGCGATGGCCCGTGCCGGCGCCGACGTCCTCATTCCGCACCTTGGCCTCACCACAAAGGGAATGATCGGCGCGACGACGGCCGTCACGCTTGACGCTGCAGCGCAACGCGTGCAGGAAATGTGTGACGCTGCTCGCCGAGAGCGTCGCGATATTCTCGTTCTCTGCCACGGCGGACCGATCGCCGAGCCGAGCGACGCACAATACATCTTGGATCACACCGAAGGCGTCGTCGGTTTCTACGGCGCCAGCAGTATGGAGCGTCTGCCCGTCGAACCTGCCATCACCGAGCGTGTTCGTGAGTTTACGGCACTTCGCTTTCGCCCCTAATGCTTGGCGACGCTCCACAGTTTCAGGTCGTCGAAGGCCATCGACTGACCACTGACGGTGAACCCCCAGTGGTTTTTGATGGCGTGCCCGATGCCCGGTGACTTGAATTGCACGACAGGTCGATCGTCGAGGCTCACGGCCATCTCGTCGTCGACGATTTCGATGGTCATCGAATACCAACGATCCTTCTCGATCTTCACCGCCGCCTTGGCTTGTCGGCTTTCGACGAGCGCGTCGTACTCGGCTCGACGAGCGGGATCTTGTCGCAACTCGTAGATGCCGTGCTTCATCGCACCTTCTCGATCGTCGCCGATGCTAATCTGGGTCGGTGACACGCTCACGCGGCAGATGTGCCCCGCGTGCGACTGCTCATACGTCTTGTCGTTGAACACGACACCAAATCGCGGTGCGCCGTCGAATCGAAAGCGGAACGTGATGATGCCGTCTTTAAACTCGGGCGTCACGCGCGTAACGGCCGGGTGCGTGGCATCCGATCGTTGCGTGACGATGAACGCGCCATCTTCGATACGAAACGAACGTACGGAACCGCTCCACGCTTCGCCGGGTTCGGAACGCGAAAAGTCATCCGAGAACAGCAACTTGTCGGGCTTGGCCAGTTGCGTCACCGGTTCTTCAGCCGACAACGTCGGAGCGCAGCCGAATAAGATCACGAACATCGCGATTGGTCTCACGCAGTGATCCCCTTCGTCAGTTCCATGAACGCGGTTTCAAGGTTGACGTCTTCCTCCTTGAACAAGGTCAGCTTGTGTCCGTTCTCGATCAGTAACGACGGCAGATCGCTGTAGTCCTCGACGGTGGGCTTCAACGTGACGATCAGATGTTCGTTTTGCTCCGTAACCTTTTCGACCGACGGATGCTGTTCGAGCAGATTGGCCGCGTGGTCGAGCTTGCCGGTGACGGCGATGGTCAGCACCGTCTGACGACGCACACGTCGCATGACTTCGTTCACGTCGCTTTCGACGAGCAGTTGACCACGCTCGATGATGCCGATGCGGTTACACACGTCGGCCAACTCGGGCAGAATGTGACTCGATACCATGATCGTCTTGCCCAGATCGCGGAGCCGTTTGAGCAGTGCGCGAATCTCGATGCGCGCTCGCGGGTCGAGGCCACTCGCCGGCTCGTCGAGCAGCAGCACTTGCGGATCGTGCAACAGCACTCGGGCCAGGCCCAGCCGCTGCGTCATACCGCGCGAAAGGCTCGTGACGAGCGCGTTGCGCTTGTAACCAAGGTCGACGAGTTCGAGCATCTCGTTGCACACCTTGTGACGTTCGTGACCGCGGATGCGATACGCCGCGGCGAAGAATTCGAGATATTCGATGACTCGCATGTCGTCGTACACGCCGAAAAAGTCGGGCATATAACCGATCACGCGCCTCACGTCGGCAGGCGCATTGTAAATGGAATAGCCGCAAACCGTCGCTTCGCCATGCGTGGGGGCAAGAAGCGTGGCGAGGATGCGCATCGCCGTGGTTTTGCCAGCGCCGTTGGGGCCAATGAAACCGAACACGTCGCCGCGTTCGAGCTTGAGCGTCAGTCGGTCAAGCGCTCGCAGCTGGCCGTAGACTTTCGTCAGATCTTGAGTTTCGATCACGCACGCCGCCTTCGCAGTTGAAACGTCATGGTTGCACAGGCATCACGATGCGGCAGTACTTCCACGACTGCAGCTGCTCGGGATCGAGGGCATCGCCGTGGTTATGCCACGAGCTGCCAAGGCGATCCTCCTCCGCAATATGGGCCACGAGCACAGCGCGACCTTGGCGAACGACGGAGCTCATGTCGACAAAACCCTGCTGGTCGTCGGGAATGCCAGTGTATTGGCGACCGCCGAGCGCATCGTAGAACATCATCGTTTGCACGACGCTGGGCAATTCGAGCGACGCGGGATCGTAAGGCACGGGTGCTTGCAAGTAACTGTTGTTCTGCTGATTACGAACCACCTGGAACCGTTTGAGCACCACGTCGAGATCACGACGCTCTTCGCGCGGAATATCGACCTTGGCATTCGCGGCGATCGTACCGAGCGCGTAGCCGAAACGGCCAAAGAGCACGATCGCATCATCGAGCTGACCGGCTTGATGGTTCTCGATGCTTCCTTCGAGGCCGCCATCGGCCGTCTTTCGCAAGGTGGCTTCGATGGTCGGCGGGGCAGGGCCAGTCCAACGAGCGCAGAAGGCTTTCGTGTTGGCCGCCTCGATTGCAACCGAACGCAGGTGCTCGAGTGCGTAGTCGGCTGTGTAGGGTTCGGCCATTGCGTGGGCTGCGGCGGCCGAGGAGTGCATGCCCCCCCAACCGTCGCCGGGGGGGGCAAACCACGAGAGCGCCTCGTTGCCGAGCACGCTGCTGCCAGAGCGCGAGCAGTGATGCACGCACAAGTCGTAACGATCCGCTCCCGGTGTGAAGATCGCAAGCCAACTCGTCCCGCGCTGGACGTTGCGATCGAGATCGACGTCGATCACGTCGACTTGATTGAATCGCTCGTTCGTTCCTTTGAAAGCGAGGTCGACCGAAGCGATGGCGAGCACCGGCGCGGCAATCAGCACCGGGAGCGTGAGCCACGTCAACTCGGGGCGTCGCAACACACGGCCCACGATCCAGTAGTCGAGCGGGCCAATGACCACGACATAAGCGAGCGCGAGCGTTCCGAGCAGCCAGAACGCGACGCTGCGCACTCCGTCGAACTGGTCAATCGCGGCATACAACTGCCCCGCCAAGTCGGTGATCCCGTAAGTGCGCGCGCGATCGGCGACGGGGGACTCGGTGGATGCAGAGTTTTCGTGTCGTTCGACTCCGAGCAATCGCGCCGCCAACGCGGTGCGGCCCGACCAGTTCGCCAGCGGCGGCTGATCCATCGACGCCGCCATGTACGTGACTTGCCCGAGCCCACGCAGCGATCGCACGACAAGCGGCAGATCACCTTCGGCCGCCTCGATCGTGCCTCGCACCTCTTGTAACCGCGGGAGCTCGAGTTGCGGCGCTGCCCTGGCGCGTTGCGGTAATGCGCTCCTTGGCGCCGGCGTAGGATTCGAGTGCGTCGAACCGTGGCCAGGCGACGGGGTCGCCCAACTTTCCGGGCATGAACCGACCCAGCGGCGAATCGACGCCCAACACGTGCTGCCCACTGACGCCGCCGCAAATGAGGACATGCCCCCCCGCTTCGAGCCAATCTTCGAAGGCGAGATATTGACCTGTGTCGTCGGTCAACTGATCGAGCAGCTTGGGCTGCGACGTCGTGAGCACCAGCGCATGTACGGCCTCGTAACCGATCCATCGCTCGGGAAGGCGGTCGCAGTTGTCGAGTTGCACGAGCACGGTGTTGAAGCGTTCGAGCTCTTCGGGCGGACAGATGGCGGGGCCCAGATTTAAGACCAGTCGCGTCTGCAAGTCGAGCGGTTGCTTCAGCGGCACCGTGCGTAGCGATCTCAGACGCGACGGCCCGTCGCCGCTGGCGTGCGCGCGAATCGTCATCTGGTTGATCAGCCTGCCGACCTTCACGTACCAAAGCACGTCATGCTCTTCACCCGCGGGCAGATTGATAGTCTCGCTGAGGTAGCGCACACCAACGCCGTCGCCATCGGGCAACTCGACGCACAACTCGCCATGCACGGGTTCGGAAACGCCACGTACGCTGACCTTCAATGGCGTCCAACAACCGAGCTTGTATTGGCCATCGAAGCCGAAACTGAATGTCGTGACGGTGGGCAGGTGGTCATCGGCGGCCCGTGCCGGCGCGACGGCGATGACCAAGCACCCAACGGTCAGCAGGGCACGCATCATGGTTTTTCCGCGTCGGCACAGGTGCAGATGAATTGTCCGCATCCGGGGCAGCCCGACCCATACTTGCGTGCAACTGCTTCGTTCAGATCGACGCCGGCGACGTTGGCGATCGTCGTGAGCCAGGCGAGCACGTCGGCGAACTCGCCGAGTCGTTCGTCGTGCGTGCCGTTCCGGAGTGCCGAGGCTAGCTCGCCAACTTCTTCGATCAGCCACATGAACGTGCCGTCGATGCCGCGAGCGACGTCCTTCTCGTGGTACATCTGACGAATGAGCTTCTGGAACTCGGCAAAGGTGATTGCCGGCGTCGGCTTCGCGGTTTCGAGGTCGTCACTGGCGGGCTTGCTCGTCACGGGCGCTCCTCGAGGCTTTCCAACAACAGGGCTGCGCCGGGATAGTCGGGATGCAACTCGATGAGCTTGCGAAGCACGCGACACGCCTGATCCGTGTCGCCCGCTTGAACACAGGCGTCGGCCAACGCGAACCGCCAGGCAGGTTGTTTCTCGTCGAGGCTCACGGCGGTTTTATACTCTTCGATCGCAGGCTTGAATTGATTCTCCGCGACCATTGCCTCGCCGAGCACGCGATGAATGTCCGCGTCGCTAACGTTCACGTGCATGGCGTCGGTCGCCCAGCGACAGGCCTGGCTGTAATCCTTCGATTCGAGCGCCATGTGCGCCAATTTCTTGCGGATGATGAAGTCGTCAGCATCCGCGTCGGCCAATTTCGCCAACACTTCGCCGAGTTGCTTCTTGTCGCCAGTTTTGAGGTACAACCTCGCTAGCGCCTTTGTCCATTGCGTGTCGCCCGGCCAGGTGCTTGCCGCAGCGCGATACAGGTCGCTGGCTGCGTCATAGTCGCTGGCGCTGAGGCGCAGACTCGCCAGCAGACCGAGCGACTTCGGCTCGGGATGTTCACGATCGACGGCCTTTTCGAGAATGGCTAGTGCTTCGTCGTTGTCGCCGACGACGAGCCGCACTTTCGCCACGACGTAGGACGCCAGCGGATGCCCGGGCTTTTTCTCCAGCACCTTTTCGGCCAATTTGCGTGCTTCGGGATAACTCTTACGACCGAGATAAGCCTCGGCTAGCTTCGCGGTGATATTGACGTCCTCGGGCTTTTCTTCGTGAGCGCGCATTAACTGCGCCAAGGTCATTGCCTTGTCGTCGCCTTCTTCACGTTCGATCGACAGGTCGGCGACAATCTCTCTTACATAGGCGAGATAGCCTTCTTCGAAGTTCTTCTGTTCGACGTCGAACGATCGCTTCAATGCGGCTCGCGTGTCGAGATTGTCGGCATAGCACTGCAACATCTTGGCCAGCGCGTCTTCTCCGTACATTACAAGCATGTATTGGGCATAGAGCTGAGCCTGGCAGTACGCCATCTGCCAATCGTCGGCCGATCGGGGACGCACAAAAGCGAGGTTGATGTTGTCGAGATTGAACATCTTGCCCGCCGGGACACGCTGCGCGAGCATTTCGTCCCACGATTTCGGTCGCGGGTAACCTTCGCTTTCGACGGCGAGCGCCTCGGTGTACCAGTGCGGAATGTTGAAGTTGCTCTGTTGCAGGTTAAGGACGTGTACGAACTCGTGCTTGAGGACGCGAGCCCAGTTGTATTGCTGCGGCATGTCGCCGGGACTGGCCATTGCGACCATTTTCCCCGCGCAAGCTCCGACCGTGCCGATGTACGGCAGACCCACCATGCGAGCGCTAAACCAACCGTGCCCACTCGTGTTCTTCGCGCGATTGAAGAATTCAAAGAGCGATTTCTGCGGGGGCTCGAATCCGAACTTCTTCGTCAACTCGGGATAAACCGTCTCTTCCAAATAGCGCGACGCATAGCGAGCGAGCACCTCGTCCTTGCCGCGATCGAATTTGATGACGAAGTGATCGGTCTCGATGACCGCGTAGCTGTCGAGGACTTCGAGCACTTTGAGCGTGTTGCTGACTCGCACGTTGAACGGGTCGATCTCGAACGATTCGTCGAGCATCTTGCGGGCTTCGACCTCTTCACCCAGCCGCATGTAAACCATGCCGAGCGAGCCTCGCGGCTCGGTGAGTTGCGGCATGCGCTCGACGGCGACTTTGAGGTAGCGCGCGGCGGCGGGGTATTTGCGCGTCAGATCGAACGAAGCCCCAACCGCATTGAAGAACACACCGCAATGCTCATTGCGTTTAATCGCCTGTTCGCACAGCTCGCCGAAGCGCGTTCCTGTTTCGTCGTCCTTGATGCTGTCGACGACCGCAAACGCGGCGGCGAGTCGACCAAGCGTCTCCTCCGAATGAGGATTCAGCTTTCGAGCCTTTTCGAGAACATCGATCGCCTCGGCCGTTTCGAAGTTCGCGAGGTGCGAATCGGCCTGGCACAGCTCGGCCTCGAGCAGCCGCGGATTGATCTGCCGCGCGCGTGCGACGCGGCGGCGTGCTTCTTCCAGCTCGTAGTTTTGAATCGAGAGTCTCGCCATCGCGGCATAGACGTCGGCCGCCGAGGGGTTGATCTCGAGCGCTGCCTTGAATGCCTTGGCGGCTTCGGCCTGGTTGTACTTTTCGAGAAACAGCAGGCCGGTTTCGTAATGGGCCTGCCAGAACTGCGAGTCGGCATCGATGGCTGAGGGATAGAGATCGTTCACGAGGAATGTGAATTGATCGCTGAACCGGTTCCATCGCGCGAACTCGGCGGCCGCGCGGCCGATGATTCGCAGTTGTTCGGCGTCGGACACGTCCTTGGCGTTGTAGTAATCGACGAACCACTTGTATGCGGCGTCGGCCTCGGCAAGTTTGCCGGTCTGACGCATTCGCTCGGCTTGCACCCAGCGCGCAAGCAAATGATCGTCGTCGATCGCCCGCGCCGCGGCCGCCTCGCGATCGGCCGTCGCATCGTCGCCGCGATCCAAAGCCAACAAGGCCGCCTCGGCATGTAAGTCGGCGACATCGGCGTGTTTTTCAATTGCCTTGGCAAGCGTCTCGGCCGCCTGCGACTGCTTGCCGGTGCTCGTCAGGCAGCGGGCGATACCAAGTGCCGCCGCCGCAGGCTCGACTTCGGCAACCGCCTCGTAGGCTTCCTGAGCCTCGGCATACTTACCGGTCAGCCAGAGACGACGGGCTTCGGTCAGTTTGTCATCGGCTCGCGTCGCGCCGATCGTCGTCAGCACGACGGCTGCGACCCCGACGAAAAGCCTTCCAGCGCGACATGGCAGCATCATCGCGTCCCGCGACGTTAAATCTTAGGGCCCATAGAATTACGGTATCCCGCGGCGTGGTTGGCGACAAGGGTTCGCGGGTGTTTCACCCACAGTGCGGCACGCGCTCGCTACGCGTCGCGGCTTAACGAACACGCAATCCCTTATGCCAAGATCCAATCGACGACTTGCACCAATCCGTCGGCGTCGTGGCCGGGGGCGATGCGGTCGGCGGCGGCCTTGAGTTCGGCGACGGCGTTGCCCATCGCGATACCTAGCCCGGCGCCTTCGATCATCGGCAGATCGTTGACATCGTCCCCGACGGCGCAGATTTCATCGTCGGCGATGCCCCACTCGTGCGCGATGCGTTCGATGCCTGCCCACTTCGTCGCGCCGGCCGGCGCGATCTCGCACATGTATCCTCGATACCTCGGGCTGCGAATGACGTGTGTGTAGAGCAGGCCTGGTAGCTCGTGGTTGAAGCGCTCGTGCATCGCGAGCATGGCGTCTCGTGAGCCGATGGCGAAGCCGGCGAAAATACCGTCCGGCGGGTTCCGCATCAATTCGGGGAGAACGCGTTCGCACTTCGCGTTGAGTTGCAGATACTCGGCCAACTCGGGTTGCTCGACGTCGATCGTGCGGCAGTAGTAATCGAACCCTTCGGCATAGGTGTCGCCATACACAATCGCGTCGTAGCCTGATTGCTCGACGATCGACAACATCGAGCAGAGCAGGGGGCGCTCGAAGCTCGCCTTGTAGAGCGTCACGTGGTCGAGCGCTCGCTTGATCAACGCGCCGCTGGAAGTAACAAGCGGCGCTTCGATCCCCAACGGCTCGACCAACGGCAACGCCCGGCTGTAGCGACGCCCCGTGGCGAGAACGATATGCAGGCCCGCGTCGGCGGCACGGCGAATGGCGGCAATCGTCGCCGGTGTCAGCTCATCGCGACTATTGACGAGCGTTCCATCGATATCGAGCGCCAAAAGGCGAATGCGTTCAGACATTCACGCCATTATCGCAGGAAAGTGCCGATTGCTCTATGCCTCGTGCAGAGGCGCCTCACGCCGAAACGACTCATGGAGCGAACGTCTCTCGGTAGCTAAGATGACGCGACGCGAAGTATCACCTTTTTCGGATTCCATCATGAAACTCGCAGGAAAGACAGCAGTAATCACAGGCGGAGGAAGCGGCATTGGCTTGGGCATCGCGAAGGCGCTCGCCGCCGAAGGCGCGAAGGTCGCAATCGCCGGCCGTGGTGAGAAGCGGCTGCGCGAAGCGGTCGCCTCGTATCACGGCAAACCAGGACTGATCTCTCGCATCTGCGACGTTGGAGATTTGAAGAGCGTCGAGGAACTCATCGCTTGGGCCGACAAAGAACTCGGCCACGTCGACATACTTGTCAACAGCGCAGGCGTGAACGTCGTGAAACGCACGATGGCTGAGTTGTCGCCCGAGGACTGGGAGATGATGATGCGCATCAACGCGTTCGGCGCGTACTATGCCATGCGCGCGGTGTTGCCCGAGATGCGCAAGCGTCGCGACGGATTGATCGTGAACATCTCATCGGTCGCCGGCAAACGATCGTCGCTGCTCGGCGGAGTCGGATATTCAGCGTCGAAGTTCGCGGCGACGGCGCTCGGGACCACCGTGGCACGCGAAGAAGCGCAGCACAACATTCGTGTGACGAATATCTATCCCGGCGAAGTGAATACGCCGATTCTCGATGCGCGACCGACGCCTGTGAGTGACGAACATCGTGCGAGAATTCTGCAGCCTGAAGATGTCGCCGCTGCCGTCGTCATGATTGCAACGCTTCCGCCTCGCGCACACGTGGCCGAAATGGTCATCAAGCCGACCTCGCAGGATTACTTTTAGTTCATCCGCGAAGTGTCCAGCAACATTTAGTTCTTGGGCTGAACGCGAGCGCAGACCTTGCAGCGTTTGCGCTGGCGGTTGATCTTCGACCCGCATTTCGGGCAACGGAGCATGCGGCGCGTTTTGACCAAAGCGGTACGGGGGCGAACCATAGGACTAGCCTCTTCTCGCGGATCATCTGTCTTTTGTAAGGCCTTGTACGCTAACGATTTTTCGACGCGTTGCCAAGCGGTCAGTTTGGCCTTCTTTGCGCGGGCGGTCCGCTAACCGGGCGGAATCGACCTACATTTGAGTAGAGTCTCGGCGGCTTTGCGTCCTTCGGCTTATTCCGGTCCGATTTCCGGATTCAAACACCCCAAGTCCCGTGGTTTAATTCGCTTACCTGACGTGTTTGTCATTGAAATCGCATTTGGCCAATAAGTGAGGCGGGTTCTAGAATAAGTAACACGCATCCCATTCTTTTCGATGCTCGGTGCATCGAAGCATCTCTTTTGTCCCTACGCGGACGGAGGAAAGTACGATGAAGCACGCACGTTTCTCTTTGGCAGTCGCGTTGTTGTTGGGCGTCGCCTCGGTTGCCAGCGCTGATCCCTATAATCAGAGTGCAAGCAGCAAAGCGACGAATCAGCAAGCGATGCGACGTTCGTATCGCAGCAATTCGTATGCACCGCGCATGACGAATCAGCCGACGACGCAAGCCGCGCCGGCCACAGCGGTGCAAGCTCCTGCTGCACCGGTGCAGACGCAAGCTCCGGCCATGGCACAGCCGCGGGTTCAACAAACGCAGCCACAGCCCGTGGCGCAGACGGCTCCGAGTCGGGCGTATCGCAGCTATTCGTACAACCCGTACGGACAGTTCAACAACGTCAACAACGAACCGACGTGGACCGGTCTGGGCAAGAACGGCGATCACTACTACAGCCGTGCCGACAACAAGGTGTTCTCTCGCGGCGGATCAGGTTGGTAACGCCCGCGACGGTTCGTCTGAACCGAGACGAGGAACGACAAAAGGTTCTGACCCCAGAAGGTCAGAACCTTTTTTTATGCGCTGTTACCTGATTCGAAGAGACTAACGCGACATCGCAACTTGGCGACCGATTACAGGCAAAGATCGCACTGGGTGATCGTCCTGATAAGCCACCATCGCTTGTCGCGATGAAAGCTGCGACATCCACGCGCGTTCCATCGCAAGCACTCCATCAAAGTTGTAAATCTCGCGCGCTGCTGCATCGTAGCCGCGGTGCTGCGACATCTCGACGAATCGCATGAGCTGATCAGCCGAGCCACGCTCGACCAAGAACTTCGCCAGCGAAACGCTTTGACCGTAGAACGTAGCTTGATGTTCTGGCTGCGGGTAGTTCTCAAGAGCGAACAAGTTCGCAAGCCGGAACGAGTGGCCACGACGATGTGCGTGTTGGAAGTCAGTGAGGTGCGCCGACTGCTTCGAAACCGAGTCGGCAAGCGTCGCCATGCCTTCGTCCGCCCAACGCGGAATCTGACGCTGCACGAATCGCTCGGCCACGACGACATGAGTCATCTCGTGAGCCAACGCGTCACGGTAGCCCAGCGGGTGGTCGGCTCTCAAATCAATGCGCCGCGAAAGCAGCGCCTTGCCGTCAATTTCAATGAACGAACTGCCCGCCGTTAGCTGCCCGGGACCGACCTCGCGCAGATAACTGTCGGCCGTGGGATGAACGACGACGTAGCATTTCGGCGTCCATTCGATGGGAGCGCTTATCGAAGGTGTTCCCAGCCACTTCTGGCAAAGGTAATCCTTGAGCGACTCGCAAGAGCGAGCAAGATTGCGGACTTCGTCTTCCGTCGCGATCGCCGCTACGCGGAAATTCGACGTTTCAACAAGGCGCCAAGCGCCGTCGCTCCATGATCGTAGACCTTCGGCCGGTTCTTCCGCGAAGGTGGTGGCAGTCATTGCCATAGCGATGACCTGCATCGCCACGAGAGCCAGAATCGTTCTGTGCATGCGTTTGATCGCGGGTATGTATATGGGGGAGAAAGGCCGCCCTGCCAGTCGTGGACTCTGCCCCCATAACACTTTGTGTGCCAGGACTTCGATCGAACGCGAAACGCTTCACGTCGTTGTGACGTAAGTCGAACCTACAGTTACCCTTTTGGCAAAAGCGTAATATGTGATGCTGCGTAGCACGCCTCGAACCGCTCACCCAAATGCCCACCAATGGGGCAAACGTTGCCGCCTCATTAGGCCGCTTAAGCCGCAAACGAAAACGAGCACGGCCGGCCCCGAAGGACCGACCGTGCTCGTTAGACAACGCAGCGTGCGATGCCGCGTATGTAAGACGGCGTGCGATGCCGCCTGACTTCCGCCTTAGTTAGATCGCCGCTTCGGCGGTCTCGCCGGTGCGAATCCGCACCACGTCGGCAAGCTCGCTGATGAAGATCTTGCCATCGCCGACCTGACCGGTGCGGGCGCTGTTCAAAATCGTGTCGACCACGGCCCGAACGTCGTCGTTGCCACAGACGACCTCGAGCTTCACCTTCGGGATGAAGTCGACCGAGTACTCAGCACCGCGATACGTCTCGGTGTGCCCCTTTTGACGTCCGAAACCTCGGACCTCGGTGACGGTCATTCCCTTGACGCCTCGCTCGTTGAGGGCGTTCTTCACGTTTTCGAGCTTGAAATGACGGATGACTGCTTCGACCTTTTTCATGGCTGCGTTCCTTATGAGAAATGGAGTTGGTTGTTGTTTCCCGGCCGCCAGGCTTTTGTTGATCGCGGGTTCGACAGGCCCTTAAAGCAATGGGTGTACCACGATGCAAAGTGCGTCCAGAATAACCGCAAACTCACGACATAACATGCTGTGGTCATGCGGTTTAGAAAATCTCGGAATTTCTTTTCGCTATGCATTTCGCGCGATGTGAATTTCGCGTCGACGGAACAACCGCTTAACGCTTTTCGCGTTGTTTCGAGTGCGTATCTCCGTGCTGCGTAACGGTTCATGCTTGCGTGTCACGCGAAGGCGACGGTTTCACATTTTTGTGACGATGTTTTTGTGACGATGTTTTTGCGAAGACGCGCGGGCGACAAATCGCGGCATCAGCGGTAGTTTGTACGAATGCTCACGACGGCCGAGATTCTGGGCCCCCAAGGTCGCATCGCCGCCCGACTGCCGCACTACGAGCATCGTCGCGAGCAACTGGCGATGGCCGAGGCCGTCGAGGCGGCCATTGTTCACAAGCGCCGCCTCGTCGTCGAAGCCGGCACCGGCGTCGGCAAAAGCTTCGCCTACCTCGTCCCGGCAATTCTTGCCGTCGCCCAGGCCGAAGAATCCGCACCCGACGCCAAACCCCGTCGCGTCATCGTCTCCACACAGACGATCAGCCTGCAGGAGCAGCTTGTCGAAAAGGACCTGCCACTGCTCAATGCGGTCATCCCGCTCGAGTTCTCGGCCGTCCTGGTCAAAGGGCGGCACAACTACCTGAGCCTCCGCCGCATGCGAAACGCGATGAAGCGGGCCGACAGCCTGTTTCGCGAGTCGGCCGAGTTCGCCGAGCTGCGGCAGTTGGGCGTCTGGAGCGGCGAAACCGGCGACGGCTCGCTGTCCGATATGGACCATCGACCGTTGCCGCAGGTGTGGGACGAAGTCGCCAGCGACCACGGCAACTGCCTCGGCCGCCAATGCCCCAGTCACAACGACTGCTTCTACTACCGCGCTCGACGGCGCGCCCAAAACGCGCAAATCCTGATCGTCAATCACGCGCTCTTCTTCAGCGACCTGGGGCTGCGGCGTCGCGGGGCGAGCATTCTGCCCGACTACGACATCGTGATCCTCGACGAGGCGCACACCATCGAGTCGGTCGCTGGCGATCATCTCGGCCTCGGCATCTCTTCAGGCACGGTCGATCACGTTCTGAACAAGCTCTACAACGACCGCACGAACAAAGGTCTGCTCGTCCATCACAAGCTGCGCGACACCGAGAACCAGGTGCTCGAATGTCGGCTCAAGGCGGGTGACTTCTTCGATGATTACGTCTCGCAGTCGTCGCGTCGCGGCAACGGACGCCTCACATCTCCCATCGAGATCCCGAACTCGCTGTCGCCGGTGCTCATGAAGTTGGCCCGCTCGGTGAAGGGCGAAGCCTCGGCCCTCAAAGATGCCGAAGAGCGCCAGGACTTTCTCGCCGCTCACGATCGACTGGTCGGCCTGGCCGACGAGCTCGACTCCTGGTGCAAACAATCCGAGGCCGACACTGTCTACTGGATCGAAACCTCTGGCGGTCGCCGACCGCGCACGCGATTGCTCGCCGCGCCGATCGACGTGGGGCCGATTCTGCGTCAGGAACTGTTCGAGAAAGTGCCGAGCGTCATCATGACCAGCGCCACCCTGTCGGTCGGCGCCGAGCAGTCGTTCGATTTCTTCACGTCGCGTGTCGGTCTGAAACAGGCTGAGAAGTTGGCGCTGGGCAGCCCGTTCGACTATCGCGAGCAGGCCGAGTTGGTCCTCGTGCCCGATATGCCGGACCCTGGCAGCGAACGTCTCGCGTTCGAGCGGATGGTGCCCGAGATGATTCGCCGCTACGTCGAGCGCAGCGACGGTCATGCGTTCGTGCTGTTCACCAGCTACGAACAACTTCGCGGCGCGGCCGACGTGCTTGGCCCGTGGCTCTTGCAGCGCAAGTTCACGCTCTACAGCCAGGCCGACGCCTTGCCGCGCTCGCAAATGATCGAACGTTTCAAGTCCGATCCGCGTGCAGTCCTCTTCGGCACCGATAGTTTTTGGCAAGGCGTCGACGTGCCCGGCGATGCTTTGCAAATGGTGATCATCACCAAGCTGCCGTTCAGCGTCCCCGACCGACCGTTGCTCGAAGCGCGGCTCGACAACTTGCGCCGCGCCGGCGGCAACCCGTTCCGCGACTATCAACTTCCCGAAGCAGTGCTGAAGTTGAAACAAGGCTTCGGCCGTCTCATCCGCACGCGCCGCGATCGCGGCACCGTCGTGATTCTCGACCCGCGCATGGTGACGAAACCTTACGGCCGCGTCTTTCTCGACTCGCTTCCCGACTGTCGCCAGGTGAGCGAGAGCATCGAAACCGCCGAGCGCGGCGTGTGAGCGCGACGTCACCGCTTGCGGTTTCGCGCGTCCCCGTTCGACGCCGCCACGCGGCGAGTCCGCCACGGCGGACCGGCTAAACGGCACACCTGCCTTCACCGCAGGCAGTCGGACTTTTTGCACACAGCGACGGGTCGACTTTTTGCTCGCCATAGAAGGCGGGGTTTTGTGCAATAAGTCGCCGCTTCGCATGGCAAGTCGACTGCCGCGCTTTCGCGCAGGCGCTGCGAACCGATCGAAAGATCGAACGCTCTGGATCATCGGAATCAACACGTTTCGAAAGTGCGTCGTATGAAGCCTCGCCATCTTTCCAAACCCTTGTTCGAACGGCAACAATGGATGCAGGCCAATCAGCAAAACCGTCATCGTTCCCAAAGGCGCCGATGAAACATCTCCTGATCTTTACCGTCGTTTTGCTAGCCCCGTCCGTCGCGGTGCTGGCTGCTGCTGACTCCGTCTTGAAATTGCACCACGCGGACGGACAAGAGGCGACGTTGAGCCGCTTCGAAGAACTTCCGCAGGCGCTGGCCAAAGTCGCTGCGGGGGGCGATTGCCGACTTGTCGTGAAAGGTCCGCACAAGTTACGAGACGCGGTGCATCTCTCCGTGCCGCCGGCACAGCGGCTTGTCATCGAAGGGGACGGCCCCGAAGCGGAGCTTGATCTCGGCGATCTGTCCCCGAAGGACGCGGCACTTTGCCTGGAAGCGGGCTGCTTCGAGGTGCGGGGCCTCACGCTGCGGAACGGGCCGGCATGGAGCGTGCAAATCTCGCAAGGGGTTCGTTATCAACTGTCGCATGTGCACATTCTCGATGCCCGCGGCGGCGGGATCGTCGTCTGGGGACCGTGCGGCATCGATCAAGACGGTCCGGCAGAGAACCGTATCGAGCATTGCATCATCGAACGCTTCAACACGGTCAAAGCCAAATGGACGCACGACGGGATTTCGGTCCGCGACAATCAAACGATCATCGCGCGCAACGTGGTTCGCGACTCTCCAACCGAAACCATGGGCCTGCGCGTGATGGGGGCAGAAAATCGCATCGAGGGGAATTTCATCCAGAACGTCGGCGGGGGTGACTCCGGTGGCATTTATCTGTGGGGCGGCGAGGCGATCTACACCGCGATCGGCAATGTCGTGCGTCACAACATCGTCGTCGGAGCGCCAAGAGGCATCTACCTCGACGACGGCATCTGCGCCGCCCGTGTCGAGCAGAACTATCTCATCGATTGTCGTGAGGCCGCGGTCTTCATCGGCGGCGGGCGCGATCATGTCGTCAGCGAAAACATCGCGGTCCGCTGCCCCATCCTGGCTCACATCGACAACCGTCGCACGGGCTGGCGCGACCTGCCCGAGAAGTCGGGAGTGTTCACCGCCGCTCGCGCTCGGTTGCAAAACGCAGTAGGCAATGAAACGTTTCGCACTCGCATGGTCGACGATGGCCTCGATGTGACGGCGTTCGAGACATTGTCCGAAATGGACTTCAACCAACCGGCCGACAACCTGATTGTCAACAACGTCATGATGCCCCCCGCGGTCGAAGTCCGTTGGCAGAACTACGCGAGTCCCCATGATGCGCTTACCGGCAGTGCGCTCGATGCGGCGCGTCCGAATCGAATGATCCCCCTTCCATCTACCAAGTGGGAACAACTTTCGGCGAAGGCGTTCGACATCTCCGGCATGCCCGATGTTGCCGACCTGCTGAAAGCTGTCTCCGGACCGTAAATTTCAAAGGTGCATAATGAGTAATACCGATGCCGCGCTTCCTTCCGACGATCCCAAACGTAGTCTCGCCGTGGCGAGGCCGAACTCGGATGCGTCGCTGCGACACATTTCGATGATGGGAGACACGTACACGATCCTGCTCAGCGGCGAGGACACCGCGGGGCGGTTCTGTTTGATCGATATGTATGTGCCGCCTGACGGTGGGCCGCCGCCGCATCGACACGATTTCGAGGAGACGTTCAGCATCCTCGAAGGGGAGATCGAACTGACGTTCCGCGGCGAGAAGGTGACGGCCAAAGCTGGCGAGACGGTCAACGTTCCCGCCAATGCACCGCACTCGTTCCGCAACGCATCGCAGAACCCGGCCCGCATGTTGTGCCTCTGCTCGCCTGCCGGAATCGACGAGTACTTTGCAACCGTTGGCGATCCCGTCGAGGGCCGCACTTCGCCGCCGCCGAAGCTCGACGATGCCGCCAAGGCCGCGCGCATGGCGAAGGCCGTGGAGCTTGCGCCGCGCTATCGAACGGAGATCCTGCATCCGTGATGATTCGCGGGAAGAAGTTGACCGCGGAGGACGCAGAGATCGCAGAGGGGCGGCAGAGAATTCGCGCGCTCGGCGCGGGTCTCCAGACCCCGCCGATATCGGCGCTGAGCGGCGGGGTCTGGAGACCCGCGCCGAGCGCTGTTCATTCGCCGCGACGTTCGCATAAAGCCATGACGATTCCTGCGCATCGCGCGATGATCGCCCAAAGCGCTTCCCACGAGCGGTTGCTCCACGCGTAGAGCAGCGCCGACCACGTCATCCAACCGCAAACGAGGGCGAACAACGCGGGAGTCAGCGGGTAGAACGGCACACGAAACGGGCGCTCGCGCGATGGGTCCGATCGTCGCAACAGGAACAGGCTTGTGGTCGCCAGCGCGAGAAACAGCCAGAACAGCGGCGCGGTGAACGTCACGAGTTGGCCGAAGACGTCGCGATCGGCCCCGTAGACGGCGGCGAGCACGAGAATCGTCACGGACGTGATTGCGGCTTCGGTGGCCAGCGAAGCGACGGGCGTGCCGAAACGCGGGCTCCAGCGG
This sequence comes from uncultured Planctomycetota bacterium, assembly GCA_963708675.1. Lineage (GTDB taxonomy): Bacteria > Planctomycetota > Planctomycetia > Pirellulales > PNKZ01 > DATAXP01. Next base: position 4,759,338 of record CAVPTO010000003.1, on the reverse strand, counting down.
CCCAGCCAAGCGAACATCGGGTGCTGACGACCGAAGGCGTAGTAGACGCGCGAACCAGTCATCGTCATGCCATTCATGGCGCCTAAGGCCGACAAGCAGACGAGCACGCTGACGGCGCGAGCGCCCCACGGGCCCATGCTGCGTGAAACCGTATCGGCGGCGACGGCACTGCTCACGCGAACGCCTTCGAGCCCCAACGCGTGAACGAACGCGAGCGTGGTGAGCACGTAGATCGCCGTGACGGCCGACGCGCCAAGGACGAGCGCTCGCAGAATGTTTCGGCGTGGGTCGCGCACCTCGGCCGCGACGTTGGGCATCTCGTTCCATCCACTATACGTGAAGAGCACGAGAATCAACGCGAGCGGGAGGTTGTCGTTTGAGGCGACTTGTGGTGACGCTTCGGGCGAAGGCGCGGTGAGTCCAAGAACGACGACCGCGAGCAGGCCGACGACCTTCGCGGCGGAGAGCACATTCTGCGTCCACTTACCCTGACGCACGCCAAGCATGTTCACGATCGCCATTGTCACGACGGCCGCGACGGAGAGGAACGCGGGCGGTAGTTGCATGGCAGGAAAGAGTTGCTGCAGATATGCGGCGAACACGAGCGCGATCGCGCCGATCGAGCCGGGCCGAATGACCCACAACTGGCACCAGGCGTAAACGAAGCCGAGGCGTCGCCCGTAAGCCCGCGACAAGAAAACAAAGTCGCCCCCTTCGACCGGGTACGTCGTCGACAACTCTGCGTAGCAGAGCGCGCCCATGAGCGCGAGCACGCCGCCGACGATCCAGACGCCCAACAGCCACGCGGTCGACTCGACGCTTGAAGCGATCAACGGGCTAGTGCGATACAATCCCGAGCCGATGATGATGCCGACGATGATCGACGTCGTGTCGAACAACGACAACTGTCGTTCGGGTGCGCCATTGTCATCATCGGCGACGATGTGACGGTGGTCCGCTTTGTTCACTCGCCGATCACCTTAATCAGCACGCGCTTGGCGCGGCGGCCGTCGAACTCGCAGCATCGGTCTATTTGAAGGAGTTCGAAATGCATGACTGATACTAAAGGCCAATTTGCTGAAGGAAGCTCGACAACGAGTCGGATACCATCCTCCATTTGCACGTTCCATCGCTCCAATCGCTCGCAATTACGCTTGGATCAGATTCGTCACCAGTTCGAAAGTCGAGTGCTATGCCGATGTCGTCTCCGGGAATGCGATTCACGGCGATGAAAAACGACTTGTTCACATCACGCCACGGCAGGTCAGGGACTACGACAGAACCGCCACCTCTCATTTCATGAAACAATGACGAAGTATCGGGGAAGTCTGCCAAATGACCCGACGACTCGGATTCCATCGAATCTACGGATAAGAAATCCACCGGCTCTTTCAGAAAGGGGATTATCTCTTTGATCACATCGTCACCGGGATGGTTCCACATTCCAGCTTCGATCAACGACACGAGAGCCGGCGGCATAGGCAACCCGCAGAGCCGGATTTGCTGCCCTTGCTCTTTGGCAAATAGCATGCGGTCCGACGAAGTAGCCCAGTCGTATCGCTGCCCATGAGAAAAACTCCGTATCGGACACCAACGAATAGCACGGCTTCCGAACAGTTCGGGACAATCAGCCACCCGCTGACTTGTGCCAACGCCACAGCGAACCCCAATCCCGCTGCCGTCAAACTCGACATGCCTCAGGTAGATTCCGGAGTCCAAGATAATATCTGCGTACAAGTATGGGCGTTCGCCTACTGGTCCCTTGCTCCAAAAACTATCGAATACGTATTGAGCCTCCTCGGCATCATGAGGCATCCGCAGAATTTGGCTACTGAAAATCGGCACATGGAATGATTTCACCGCATCTGCCCTTGTGCGTTATCGAGCGTCAGCTTTTCACTCGCCGAGCACCTTGATCAGCACGCGCTTGGCGCGGCGGCCATCGAACTCGCCGTAGAAGATTTGTTCCCACGGGCCGAAGTCGAGCTTGCCCTTGGTGATCGCGCACACGACCTCGCGTCCCATGATCTGCCTTTTCAGGTGCGCGTCGGCGTTGTCTTCGCCCGTGCGGTTGTGATGGTAGACGTTCGGGTCGGGATTGAACGGGGCCAGCTGCTCGAGCCACTTCTCGAAGTCGTGGTGCAGGCCAGATTCGTCGTCGTTGATGAACACGCTGGCCGTGATGTGCATCGAGTTGACGAGCACGATCCCTTCTTGCACGCCGCTTTTGCGAATGGCGTCGGCGACGCGTGGCGTGATGTTCTCGAACCCGCGCTCGGTGGGGACGGTGATGGTGAGGTAGTCGGTGAAGGATTTCATGGGGGCGTTTTTGGTTGCTGACTTTGGTTTATTGATATTCAGAGTGTCGTTCGAACCCTTCTCCCACCGGGAGAAGGTGCCGCGAAGCGGCGGATGAGGGCGGGTAGAAGTGGTGATCGTAATCTACTTCTACCCGCCCTCACCCGGCGGCTGCGCCGCCACCCTCTCCCAAAGGGAGAGGAGTTCGTTTCATTCTCTCATTTTTGATAGCCGCGACGCGCCAGCGGAGCGCTCGCTGCGCGTCGCGGCTCAATCGCGGTCGATGCCAGCACGCGGGTTCTCAGGTTATCGCAGTCGTGCGGGTCCGGTAAGAGGTGCGGGTTCTAGCGGTCCTGCGTCGGAAACCAAAAAGCATCAAAACCCCGATTATTCCGCGACGATCTGTTGTGCTGTAGGAACCGATCTTATCGGCCTGCGTCGTCGCGATGCGGCGGTTCAGGCAAAGTATGACGCCTTCGAAGGAGCGCGATGTCATGGTGGTGCGAATAAGCAGTGCGGTCGGACGCTGGAGTCGAACGACAGCCCTAGCCTTGGCAGCACTCGGTGGCACTGCCATGGCCGTGCATGCCGAAAAGGTGCTCGACCTGACGCCGCCGCCAGCGGGGCTCGCTCCGCTCGACACGGGCGTGAACCTCGAGAGCGTCGACTCGGAAGTGATCACCGAGCGTTATAAGAACCGCGCGATCAAAGTCGAACGACACGTGATCTGCGACATCGACGGCAACTACGTCAACCATGGTCCGTGGATCATGTACGACGAGAAGGGCCGCGAGATGGGGCACGGCAACTATCGTCACAACAAGCCGCACGGCAAGTGGGTGCGAATCTTCGTCGAAGGCGAAGCGGAAATGCTGTCGAGCTCGTGGGGCAAGATGTTCACCGCGCCGTTCATTTCGACAGCTTCGTTCAGCGACGGCCAACTCAGCGGTGAGTGGAAGGTCGTTGACGCGCGAGGTCGCGAAGTTGCCGTGTGGGAATACGACGACGGTCAGCGTCATGGCCGCGCTGTTTGGTATTTCCCCGATGGCGGCAAGTGGCGTGAGGCGAGCTACACCAACGGCGACCTCGAAGGCGAGTTCTTCGAATGGGCGACCGACGGCTCGCTCGTGGCGAAAGAGGTGTATCACGAAGGCCGCCGCAATGAAGTGCGTCGCGAGTGGTACTCGCCCGGCGTGCTCAAGGCCGAGGCGCACTATCGCAGCGCGAAGGAGACCGTCCACGTGAGCGACGATTGGTGGGCGGGCATTCGCAGCAGCGAACGTACGGGGACCGATGGCAAAGAAATCCGTCACGGCATGTGGACCACCTATTACAGCAGCGGCCAAAAGGCCATGCAGGGGGAGTTCCGCGACGACAAGCCGGTCGGCAAGTTCGCCTGGTGGCATGCCAACGGTATGCGTGCGATCGAAGGCGATTACTTCGACGGCCGTCAGCAGGGTCGCTGGTCGTGGTGGTATCCGACCGGCAAGCGCTTCGTCCAAGGCACGTACGACCTGGGCGAGCAGACCGGCCAATGGACGCGCTGGACGCCGACCGGCGATTTGGTCGACGGCGTGGCGTTCGACGGGCCCAACACGGTCGAAGCCTTCGCGACCGACGCGTTGCCGGCCGACCAGATCCAAGATCCGCCGTCTACGGGTGGCGTCGTGCGTCCGGTGACCGATCGCCGTATCTTGACGAATGCCCAGCGCTAACGGCCCCCTCTTGGGCCGGTGCCACAGCATGGGCCGCGGACGACGAAGCGGTCGCCGCGGTCACGCTCTTGGCACATGAAATGCTCCCGTTGCAGCAGATATCGCCCAATCTGCAACGGGAGCGTGACCCATGTGCTCGCAAGACTTGAAATGGTGGCTGGCTGGAATCGTTTGCGTCGCGGCGATCACCTCGCTGCCGTGTTACGTGCATGCTCAGGCCACGTCATCGGCGGGTGCTACCGCGCCCTCGACCGGCGGAGCCACGCCACCCACGATGTCCGACGGTCAGAAGGCTGAACTCGTCTGGCAGCGTTTCGGGTTGCGATTTTCGGGCACTCCGGTCACGCACGTCATCATCGACGAGGTTCGTCCCGGCAGCCTCGGAGCCCGCGGCGGCATCGAGAAGGGGGACGAAGTGGTCCGCATTGCCGGGGCTTCGGTGCAAACCATCGCCCGTATGGACGACACGCTGCTCAGCCTGACCGGTGTCGAAACGTTGACGTTCACGCTGAATCGTGGCGGCACGACGTTCGATGCTCGCGTTGCGCTCGATCCGAGCGCTCAGACAGCAACGGGGCCAGGCACCTCGACCACGCCGACGCCCAACGCAACCGAAAGCAACGTTTTCGGCATGTTCGTCCATCAGGTTCCCAACGGGCCGGTCCTTGTCGACCGCGTGTCAGCCATGTCGCCAGCCGCCAAGGCAGGCATCCATGCGGGGGACATGCTGATTTCGGTCGGCGGCCATCCTGCGTCGCCGGTATCAGCGATGATCGCGGGCATGACCGACTTCGTTGGCCGTCAGCATTCGGGGGCAGGGTTCACCGTCGAGTTCGCGCGTCCGATCGACGACACGCGAAGCGAAAAAATGACCGTCCAAATCCTTCCGGCCGATGCCGGCCCCGCGGCCGCCGCTAAGCAGCAGACCGCGTCATCGCCTGCCGATCCGAATTCGGTCGAGGCCAGCATGCTGGGGCTCGCACTGCGTGACGTCTCGCCGAACACGGTATCGGTGACACGCGTCGCTCCCGGAAGTCCGGCGGCCGAGGCGGGCCTTGTCGGTGGCGATATCATCGGTTCGGTTGGCGATACGCAGGTGAGCACCGTCGCGCAGTTCGTGAGCCTTCTCGGCATGCAGCAGATGGGCAATCGTGTGAACATGATCATCTTGCGTCAGAACAAGACCTTCCCGACAACGATGACGCTCACGCCACGCTTGCAAGATGTCACTCAAGCGACCGTGGCCGCCGCGACCGCCACGACCTACAACGACATCAAGATTCTCGAAACACGCCTTCAGGAACTCTCGAACGAAGTGCAGGCCCTTCAAGCGCAGCTCAATGCGACCGCACGACGTCCGTAACGTTTATTGATCCTCAGAAAACAAAGTTAAATCGCGATGATGCTACCCATCACCGCTTGCGGTTTCGCGCGTGCCGCCCGTGAGACGCGCGAAACCGCAAGCGGTGATACTACGCGTAGGCCCTGGTTCACGCGGTTTTCTGAGGATCAATAGCCGGCGGGACGACGCTCCTGTCGCGTTTGGCTCGCTCGCCCGGATCACGATAGAATCGTGGCGGTACGAGGATGTTTTCGACAGAGCCATTCGGATCTTTCACCATGGACGGGTCTTGGAACACGATCAAAGGCGTGATTCGCAAAGGCGTGTCCGCACTCAGAACAACCGTGCGATCTGGCGATAACGGCGAAGCCGAGGCTGCGCCAGTAACCGGCGCCATGGTCAATACCGCCACGAATCCACTCGGCGATGTTGCTCGCTCAGCCCTGGTCGGCAATATGGTTGAAGTTCCGACGATCACGTTGCCCCCCTTTCTGCCGATGCCGTTGCCAACCGACAAATGGCACGGGTGCGGACACTTTCATCAAAACATCGCTGGCGTAACGTTCGAGGGGCGGCAGGCTGTCATCAAGGCGTGCAGTCAAGGCGAGCGCCTCTGGGCATTTCACGATCCAGCGAACGAGCACAGCAAACACGCGATTGTGCTGACACGTCAGAATGGTCAGCAAGTTGGTCACGTTCCCGACGCTGCCGCTGCTGACATTCTGCGAGACGCCGAAACCGGAAAGCGATTTCTATTTGTCATCGCTCAAATCACCGGCGGCGGGTGGTTCAAGCATTACGGCTGCAACATTGTTGTGGTGACATTCTCGAAGGCAGTTCCCGACGACAGGGCGTGCAGATATTTGCAATCGCTCGTAGCAGGCGGCCTATTCTATCGGGTACACGCCTGGGCGTGACGGTTCGCCTCGCACACGCACCGCCGTTGCAAATCTCGGCACGTTCCGCCATCGTTACGCGTATGTTTCCCTTCGGTATCGTGCGCGTGTGGGTGCTTGGCATCGGCGGCTTGCTGCAAGTCGTCGGCGCCATCGATTATTTGCGAGCCTGGTTCGCCACCGAACCCGCGAAGCATCGCTTCCTGGTGCAAGGGACCGGGATGCTCATCGCGAGCTTTGCCATCCCGCTATTAGCGCTGCTTTTCTCGCATCGGCGACGGCCGGCGCGATCGCCCCTGTCGAATGCCACTACATCATTCCTCGATCGCCCCGACGGTTCGCGCATCTTCGTCGAAAGTCTCGGCCCCGCCGACGCGCCGACCATCGTGCTCACGCATGGCTGGGCGGTCGACAGCACCATTTGGCCGACGCCGTTCCTCGAGCGCCTCGCAACACGATGGCGCGTGGTGCGATGGGATTTGCCAGGATTGGGCTCGTCGTTACCCGGCAGTACCGCGCCTGGCAACACCGAGTCCGGCGGCACGCGCGACGTGAACTTCGACACCCTCGCCGATGACCTGGATGCCGTCGTCGGCTCGATCGGCAACGATCGCCCCGTATTGCTCGTCGGTCACAGCATCGGCGGAATGATCCTCCAAACATACGCGCGGCGATTCCGCGATCGTTTGGGCCGACAAATCGCCGGGCTTGTGTTGATCGACACGACATACACCAGCCCCATTCACACGGCAGCGCAGGCCGACAAGTTATCGCGCCTCGAACGCCCCGTGATCCGACCGCTCATCCGCGTCGCCAAAGCCGTTTCGCCGCTCGTGCGATTGATCGACACGCTCAGTTACCTCAACGGCTCGCTCCACTTCGCGACACGCTTGGCGATGTTCGGCCGCTCGCCTGGATGGAGCGAACTGGACCATCTCGCGCGACTGCTCAGCTCTGCTCCGCCTCGCATCGTCATGTCGGGCTTGCAAGCGATGCTCGATTTCGACGAACGCGAGACGCTGCCGCGCATCGACGTGCCGACACTGTTGATCGTTGGCCAGCACGATCGTTGGACGCCCCCCGCGTGCCATCAATTCATGGCCTCGCAACTACCGAACGCTCGCATCGACGTCGCCATCGCGGCCGGCCATCTTCCGTTCATCGAACAGCCTCTCACGATCGCCGCGAGCATCGACACCTTCTTCGCCGATTGCCTCGATCGTGCGAGCCTGCCGAAACCGCACACCGCGCCGTCGTTCTCAATCGCGCCGCCCGAACCACTGGAGCGATGATGAAACTTGAAATCGTGGCCGACTATCCCTGTCGCACCGGCGAACGCCCGACGTGGCATGCAGCCGAACAGCGGCTCTATTGGACCGACATCCCCGGCGGCGCGATGTATCGCCTCGACCCCGTCACCGGCAAGCACGAGCAGATTTACCGAGGCCGTCCTGTCGGCGGCATGACAGTGCAGGCCGATGGGTCGCTGTTGCTGTTTCAAGATCTCGGAACGGTCGTCGTGTGGCGCGATGGCAAGATCGAGCGCACCGTCGTCGAACAAATCGAAGCCGAGCTCGACTCGCGCTTCAACGACGTGATCGCTGACCCCGAAGGTCGCGTCTTCTGCGGCACGATGGGCGTGAAAGACGCGCACGGCAAAGTGATTCGCAACGGCCGGCTCTACCGACTCGATCGCGACGGCACGTTGCACAAGTTGCTCGACGACGTCGGCACGCCCAACGGCATGGGCTTCACCGACGATCTACGAACGATGTACTTCACCGAGACCGGCAAGAAAACAATCTGGCAGTTCGACTACGACCGCGCGACGGGCAACCTTTCCAATCAGCGCCCGCTCGTCGTCGTGCCACAGTCGAAGAGCAATGCACGCCCCGATGGTTTGGCGATCGACGCCGATGGTTATCTTTGGTCGGCGCACTTCGACGGAGGATGCGTCGTACGCCACTCGCCGGATGGCGCCGAAGTGTCGCGCATCGAGTTGCCGACGTCCAAGGTCACGTGCCCCGCATTCGCCGGGGCGCAGCTCGATCAACTCTTCATCACCACCGGCGGCGGCGAAGACCGCGCGACCAACGGACCCACGGCCGGAGCGCTGTTTCGCGTCGATCCGGGCGTTCGTGGTCGACCGGGGTTCGTATCCCGCGTGGGGTTGTGACGTTTGGTTAGCCGCGACCCGCGCCGAGCGCGGGTTTGCCCCACCATTTGGCGTTATCGCCCCCGCCATTTGCCCTTTGGCACCTCGGCACGCCGAATTAAGATAAATGCATGATGCAAAAAACCTTCGATATCAATGTCGTCAGCACTGCCGAGTTGACCGCCCCGAGGCTGCTCAAAGAAGAGCTGCCGATGACCGAGGCCGGCAATCGCACGGTTGTCACCGCTCGCGAGGCCGTCCGCAACATCCTTGGCGGCGACGACAACCGGCTGCTGGCGATCGTCGGGCCTTGCTCGATCCACGACGAACGGGCCGCGCTCGAGTACGCGCAGCGTCTCACGGAACTCTCCGCCGAAGTCAACTCGCGGATCGTCATCGTCATGCGCGTCTACTTCGAAAAGCCGCGCACGATCGTCGGTTGGAAAGGCCTCATCAACGACCCGAACCTCGACGGCACGTTCGACATTGCCTCCGGATTGCGTCGCGCCCGCAAGTTGCTGATTGATATCAACGACATGGGCATGCCGGCCGCGACCGAAATGCTCGAACCGATCACACCGCAGTATGTGGCTGACCTCGTCACGTGGGCGTCGATCGGCGCTCGCACGACCGAGTCGCAGACGCACCGCCAGATGGCCAGCGGTCTGTCGATGCCCGTCGGCTACAAGAACGCCACCGACGGCAACCTGCAAATCGCCATCGACGCGATGCTCTCGGCACAGCACGCCCACAGTTTCCTGGGCATCGACCTCGACGGACGCACGTGTGTCATCAACACGCGTGGCAATCCGTGGGGCCACCTGATCCTTCGCGGCGGACGCTCGGGACCGAACTACGACGCCGCCAACCTGGCCATCGCCGCCGACGCTTTGACCGCCGCCGGTCTGAAGTCGAACATCATGGTCGATTGCAGTCACGCCAACAGCGACAAGGACCATCGCCGCCAGGAGATCGCCTGGAACAGCGTCGTGCATCAACGCATCGCCGGCAACCGCAACATCGTCGGCATGATGCTTGAGAGCAACCTCGTCGAAGGCAGCCAAAAACTGACCAGCGACCTCTCGAAACTTCGCTACGGCGTCTCCATCACCGACGCCTGCACCGGCTGGGACGAAACTCGCAAGCTCATCCTCGGCGCGTACGAGTCGTTGGCCGAAGTGCCCGAGCTGGCATCGGTGTAACCACCCAAGCCCACGGACTGCCGTCCGTGGGTCGTTGTGCGTTGCCGATGAATCAGACTCTCACGCCGATAAACACGCCACACGCGATGCCGCGGCGCTCGACTCGATAGTCGCGCAGCACGGACGCGTGCCTCGCCATTGAACATTTCGACAACGCAGACGGCCACAAGCATTCCGAAGAACGCCGTCATGCTCAGCAGTTTGCCCCCCGTTGACTCGACCTCGCGGCCAATCGTCGCCGCCACGGCCGTCGCCACGACCAACACGATCAGGTGGCGAATGTCGATTCGCGGTGAGCGTAGAATCTCACGAATGAGTTTCACGATCGTGTTCACTCCCGCAGCGGCGAGCAGCACTACGCCGCCCGCGCAGGCAAGCATCACCGCAATCACGGCGACCAAGACGCCGCCGGCGAAAATGATCAATGGCAGTGGCGAATCCATGCCCTTATCGTCCTTGACCGACTATCAACGGTCAAGCAACTCTTTGGCCGCGCGATATCCGCTGGCCACCGCTCCGGCGACGGTGCCGCAGAGGCCGGCGTGAGTGGCTTCGCCTGCGAAATAGAGCGTGTCGGCGATGGGACGAGCGAGTTCGTCTGCCGCGTGCACACCGCCGACGGCGACGTAGCTGTACGCGCCGCGGCTGAACGGATCGCAATGCCAGTCGCTGACGTCAGCCGTGACGAGCAACTCGCGCAGACCGCTGCGATGGAAGATGCGCGACGCGACCTGCAAAGCGACGTCGACGATCGCGGCGTCTGTCATCGTCACTAGCTTTGCTGCCTGCGCTCCGCCGGCCCAGCAGGTGAGCAGGGGCACGTCGATCGGTGATTGCGTCCACCACGTCGGTATCGCCTCGTCGAGCGCGTGCACGAACGACAACTTCGGATGCGAGTCGCGCCAAAACGCCGTGCGAAATCGCATCACCACCTTCACGACGTCCCCCATGATCAGATGATCGAGCGACTCGCGTTTCTCGGTGAGTTCGGGCTCGAAGCGCACGGCGCCGGGCGAGCCAACCGGCGCTTTCAACACGCCGAGCGGCAGGGTGACGATCGCTGCCCGCGCTGTGAACGTCGAGCGTTCGCCGGTAGACGTAACCGTCTCGACCTCGACATGCCCGGCGCTCCATCGCACGTTCGTGACGACTGTGCCGGTGTGAATCGCGACGCGGTTCAGGGGCAAACTCTCGACCAGCACGCGCACCAGTTGATCGTAACCGCCGGGTAAACGAAACGACGTATCGGCCTCGATGCGTTCCGACTCGCGCTGCGATTCGACGAGCCCAAGCGTGCCGATCTTGTGTTGATCGGCAGCGTTGAACCCTTCGACAAACGCGATCGCCATCGCCCGCACTGACGGCGAAAGGTCGCGACCCTCACGGGCGAGAAAGTCGGCGAACGTTTCGTCGACCGACTCTTCGCGCTCAAGCCGCGACATCAACTCTTCGACCTGCTCCCAAGAATCGTCGTCGCACCATTGGCCACAGTCACTCCATTGCCCATTGAATCGTAGGTGCTCTTCGTCGAGTTTCACGACGTCGAGTTTGCCGGCCTTGATGAGATCGAACGTTTCGCGAGCGCGACCGTGAACGAACTCCGCTCCACGTTCGACGACGATTTTCGCATCATCGGCGGCGTGGCGCGTATCGATGCGGCCACCGAGCCGGTCACGGGCTTCGAGAATGGCAACGTTTAACCCCGAACGAGCCAATGCCGAAGCAGCCTCGAGCCCTGCCGCTCCACCGCCAAGAATGATGACGTCGGCGTTTCGCACATCGTTGTTCATCGTTCTACGCCGTGTCGGATTCTGTAGGGAACGCCCTCCGTGGCGTTCCGTGAACTGCGGACAGCGCATCCACTCGCACTGCGGAACGCCACGGAGGGCGTTCCCTACAGCGGTGAATTCGCAGACCGTCCTACTTTTCGATGTTGAGCAGCCCGCGGCGGTCGATGAATCGCTGCCCTTTCCCTTCGAATCGTGGCAGCGATCCCGTCGGCACGCATTTGACCTCGACCCGCAGACCGAGTCGCACTTGCACCTCTTCGGCGATGCGCATCGGTTGGTCGAGGCGATCTTCGACTTCGATGTTCAGTTGATCCATCTCGCCGATCTTGGTCGCGATCATGCGGTACTCGAGCACCTCGGGAAAGCTTCGCAGAATCTGTTCCAGCGCCGTCGGAAAGACATTCACGCCGCGAATGATGAGCATGTCGTCGGTGCGGCCGAGGATGCCGCCATCCAACAGCACGAACGGCGATGCCTGCCCGTGCTGCCACACGGGGCGAACCAAATCGCCGGTGCGATAGCGAATCACGGGTGACCCGGCGCGGCCGAGCGATGTGATCACCAACTCGGCAAGTTCCCCTTCGCCGGCCGGTTGCCCGGTCTCGACGGAAAGAAACTCGCCGATGAATTCGGTCTCCAACAGATGAAGTCCTTTACGCTGCGGATCGCTGAAGCCCCAAGCTCCGATCTCGGTCGCGCCGCCGTGATCGACGACGGTTGCTTGCCAACTCGATTCAATGCGATCGCGAGTCGCGGGGACGCTGCCACCGGCCTCGCCCGCCAGAATGAGTTTGCGGACGCGCCACTCTGCGACGTCGATCTTCCGCTCGGCCGCAACTTCGGCCAGATGCAGCGCATAACTCGGAGTGCAGAACACGACCGTCGCGCCGCTCGTGCGAATCAACTCGAGTCGAGACAGGGTGCTCATGCCGCCGCACGGGATCATTTGGCATCCGCGCGCCAGCGACGCTTCGGAGGCGGTCCAGAATCCGATGAACGGACCGAACGAGAACGCCATCGCCACGCGGTCGGTCGGCTCGATGCCTGCCGCGTCGAGCACCCACTGCCAGCATTCCAACCACCATCGCCAATCGTCGGGCGTGTCGAGCACGACCAGCGGCCGGCCACGCGTGCCCGATGTTTGATGAAAGCGAACGTACCGGTCGATCGGCCACGTGAGGTTCGCGGCCATTTCGCCACCTTGGCCTGGGCCGAGCAGTTCTTCTTTGAACGTGTACGGCAACGCTTCCAACTGATCGAGCGACTCCAGCGGGAGCGTCACCTCGGCCAGTTTTTCGGCATAAAACCCGTTGGTCGGCAGAATCTTTTGCAGCAGCCCATTGAGCCGCGACAGTTGATATTGTTCGAGCTCGGCCGGTTCCATCGTCGCCATTCGCTGGCGATCGGCGTAAGTGCTGATAGACATGCCTTCATTTTACGGGCGATCGTGCTAGAGTTCGAGGGAACCAAATGTAGCCGCCCCGCCGAACGGCATGTAAACATGCCGGCTAAACACCGCATGTCGAATTCTTCATCCGCACGCCCCGGCCCGCCGACTCGCGGGTCGTTGCTCGTTATTTTTCTCACGGTCTTTATCGACCTGCTGGGCTTCGGCATCGTGTTGCCGCTGCTGCCGATCTATGGCAAGCGGTTTGCCGAGTCGCACGGGCTGAGCGACCAGCAGGTCGGGTGGACCATCGGGCTGCTGATGGCGAGCTTCTCGGCAATGCAGTTTTTGTTTCTGCCGATTTGGGGGCGACTCTCCGACCGGTTCGGGCGTCGGCCGATCCTGATCATGGGGCTCGTCGGCTCGACATTTTTCTATGCGATGTTCGGCGTCGCGACGGTGCTGCACAGCCTCGCAGGTTTGTTCATCGCGCGCCTCGGTGCAGGCATCGCCGGGGCGACGATCTCGACCGCGCAGGCGTACATTGCCGACACGACAACGAAAGAAAAGCGGGCGAAAGGGATGGCACTCATCGGCGCCGCGTTCGCTTTGGGCTTTACGCTAGGCCCGACGATCGGCGCGATTGCACGGTTGGCAGGCGGCGGCGATGCGCTCAGCCCATGGCCGGGGTACGCGGCCTCGGCGATGTCGGGCGTCGCGCTGCTGTTGGCGATCTTCAAACTGCCCGAGTCGCACACGCCCGGCAGCGGCGAGACGGCCGTGCATCGCGACAGTCAACCACTATCGGCCCGATCGGCATGGGCGGCCGCGCTCGCCACGCCTTCGATCGTGCTGCTGCTGGCGACGTCGTTCGTGGCGGTGTTGTCGTTCGGCATGTTCGAGTCGAGCTTGTCGCTGCAGATCGAAGACATCTACGGCCGCTACGAACGTGGCGAGGTCGTGTCGCCGCTGATGGCGTGGCTCGTCGCGAAGTTGCAAGGCGTGACGACGGCGGAGCCCGATCAGCTTGTCGTGTTCGTGGCGTTCGCGTACTTGGGCGTCGTGCTGACGTTGGCGCAAGGCTTCTTGGTGCGACGGCTCGCGACGCGGCTCAGCGAAGCGACGATGGCCGTCGGCGGCGCGATCACGTCGACGATCGGCTTCGCGCTGTTGGCGATGGCCGCGAGCTGGGGAAGCTTTGGCTGGTTGCTCGTGGCGATGGCGGTCGAAGTCACGGGCTTCGCATTCGTGAATCCGTCGTTGCAATCTCTGATTTCGCGACGAACGAGCCCCGCGTTGCAGGGTGGCGTTCTGGGGCTCGCGCAGAGTTGCACATCGCTGGCGCGGATTGTTGGGCCTGTGGTGGGGTTGCGATTGTTCGCCGACTCGCCGATGTGGACCTACACCACCGCGACCGTAGTGCTCGCGATCGGCATCGTAATGATCGCCGTCGCAGCGCGGTCGGGGAGAGATTACGTCGGGCCGACAACGACAATTTAGCCCCCAGCGAGTCGCCGGGGGATGTTCGCGGGCGCGATCACCGTCCGATGCCCCAATCGCGAATCGGGCTGCGTGATCCTCGCGTTCAACGACGTCACGCGCTGTTCCAGAAACTTCAACTCTTCACGCCACGCACGTGCGATCTGGGCCTGCCTCTCAAGTCCCGCGGCTAGCGCCGCGGCGATCGTCGGCGAGTTCCACGACTGCGCGAGTTGCACGACGTCGGCCTTCAGTCCACGTCGCAACCGACCGGTGAATAGCCACAACAGCAGGCCACACCACAACAGCAGCATCGCGCCTGCGGCGATGAAAAAGTCGGTGCCGAGCAGCGGCGTCGCCTGAGGCTGCAAGCCCAACTCGACGGCGAGCCACGAGTCGTAAAAGAAATTGCGGCCGAAGCGATACAGCAACATCACGAGCATCGCGACCAGCAACAGTTCGTACACCATCCGCGTGGCGAAGCCGGTGAGCCGCTGCGCTCGACGCGTGATCAACTGCTGCAAGTCCTGCGAGGCGCGGGCGAGAAAATCGCCGCTCGCGCCGTCGGCTTCGCGCTCGAGGGCGGCGGGTGTCAGTTCTTCGCGCGAGAAACCGGCCTCGGCAGCGTAACCGTCGAGAATGATTGCCGCGGTGCGCAGCTCGTTCTGCTCCCAGCGGAATTCCGCCGTGCGCTCGGTCGGCTCGGCACTTCGTTGTGACCGATGCGCCCGCCAGCGCCGCGCACCTTCTAAACCGCCCCACAATGCCGCCTGTGCAGGCGTGCGAACGCGAAAGAGCAAGGCACTCGACACCAAGCCGCCGAGCCCTTGATACGCGCGCAGCAACACGGCGAAGGGGCTGAACCCCCAGCGCCCCGCAACTTCGCCGAGGATGCGCTGCTCCCACGAGCGGCGCCGCTGCAGCAGGTCATCGCGCAGTTGTCCCGACAATCGGTCGACCAATCGTGCGCGTTGCTCGGTGATCGCGGTCTCGAGTTGTTCGACGGCAGGCATCGCGGCGTCGATGCGCTCGGCGCACGTTGCGAGCGTCTGCTCGACGAGATCGAGGAAGTTCACGCGACGAATGCGATGCGCCGCGGCGGGAGCCATTTCACGCGCAAGGAACTGCACGAGTCGCCCGAATTCGCCGCGTGGCTGCAACCCGGCTTCGGCGTCTGCGGTCGCTTGCAACGAATCGACGAAGAACATCTCGCCGGCCGCGTATTCTTCGCCGAGCGACGCCCGCCAGTCGTCGCGAATGTCGTCATCCGTGTCGGCATGCGTCTGCACGAAGACAAGTCGCGCTCCGGGGGCCGCCATCGCCAGCTCGGCCGACACGCGAGCACTGCGATACTTCTGCTGCGTTGTCGTCACGAGCAACACGTCGCAATGCGGAAGGATCGCTCGCAGCCGAGCAATGTTGCTCGCGGGGTCGGCAGCGTCCTCAGCCGTGTCGGGATCGGGGCAATCGATGAGCACCAAGTCGGCCAGCGCCGGCGCTTCGCACGTCACGTGACGCACCGCACTCGGATCAATGCCGAGCATTTCGGGCGTGATGTCGGCGCGTGTGACGAGCACCGGTTGACGCGTCGTCGGCCGTTGGCGGCCCGTTTCGGTCACGTCGGCGCCGACGAGGGCGTTGACCAACGTGCTTTTGCCGGTGCCGGTGCCGCCGAGCGTCGCCACGACCAGCGGCGCGTCGAACCGTACGCGCAGCGAGTCGGTTCGTTGTTGCAGACGTCGCACGAGCGCCTGCGACTCGTGGGCCGGGGGCCAATTCGGCGCGTCGTCGGCCCAAGTCCGCATCTGTGCGGCCAAGGTGTCGACGTCGGCGAGCAGTTGCAGGTGATCGAGCTCGTTGTGCATGAAGGATCATCATAGTCGAAGGTCCCGTGTATCGCTGGACGCTCGCGCGTTTTGCACCTAGGCTACAGGGGCAATGAAGAAGAGCAACAAAGGCCAGCGCCATGCCGACATGTATCGCGTCGCGCCCAGCCAAGCCAACCAACCTTTAGCCACCGCCATGCGGCAGTGGTTTCCCGGCAAGACATGGGGGAAACTGCGCCAGCTCATCGGCTCGCGTCATGTGCTGCTCAACGGCAACGTGTGCGTCGACTCCGCCCGTCGGCTGAAGATCACCGACGTCGTGCGCGTGCTCGAACATCCGGCCGCGCCGCCGGCGCGTGAAGACGACGTCCACGTTCGCCATCTCGATGCGCATCTCGTCGTGATCGAAAAGCCGTCGGGGATGACGAGTGTGCGGCATGCGCTCGAACGTTCGTGGCCGACGAAGCGCAAGGAGCAACAACCGACGGTCGAAGACCTGCTGCCGCGAATCATCGCCAAAAAGGAAGCAGGAGGCCGCGGTCGGCGTCCGCAAGGTCGACAAGCACAGAAGAACGCGCGTGACGGGAAGGCCCCGACACGCACGCCGCCGGTGCGGCCCGTGCATCGGCTCGATCGCGACACGAGTGGAGTGATGATCTTCGCGCGCACCGTGCCTGCCGAGCGCGAGCTGGGGCAGCAGTTCCGCCAACACACAACCGAGCGGCGATATCTGGCCGTCGTCGAGGGGCAAGTCAAAGCGCAGACGATCGAGTCGCAACTTGTGCGCGATCGAGGCGACGGTCGTCGCGGAAGCACCGAGGAGGAAGGCGTCGGCAAACGGGCGGTCACGCACCTGCGTCCGCTCGAAACGTTCGACGGCTATACGCTCGTCGAATGTCGGCTCGAGACCGGACGCACGCATCAGATTCGCATTCAACTGTCCGAGGCAGGGCATCCCGTATGTGGCGACAAAGTGTATGGACATGCCGACGGCGAGCGACGTTCCGGCGCGCCGCGATTGGCGCTGCACGCTGAGAGCCTGTCGTTCGATCATCCGCAGACCCGCGAGCGGATGACGTTTCACATGCCGCTGCCGCCGGACTTGAAGCAGTTCGTCGAGCGGCTACGCAAGAAAAAAGACGAGAGCCGCGAGAAGAAGAACGCGTGAGCTTGTCAACTCATACAATCTTCATCGATCGTCGATAGAATACGCCACATTTAAGAGGTCTGAACTGAGGAGAGAGATCATGAAATCATTGATGCGAACGCTGTTGAGTGCTGCTGTTGTTTGTGTTTTCGCGGCATCGTCATTGCTCGCAGCCGACGAGCCGGCGGTCGTGCAAGCGAGCGAGGCGAAAGCGAACGTCGGCAAGAAAGTGACGATCGAGATGACCGTGGTTGCCGGCGCGAAGTTGGCCGACAAAGGCCCGTGCTTTCTTAACGCGTCGAAGAATTACAAGGACAAGGACGCGTTCTCGGTCGTGATGTTCGGTCCCGCGCTCACGAAGTTCAAGGAGGCCGGCATCGACGATCCGTCGAAACACTTCAAAGATAAGAAGATTCAGGTCACCGGCACGGTGGAGCTGTACAAGGAACAACCGCAGATCAAGGTTGAGAGTCCCGACCAGATCAAGATCGCGGAAGAGGCGAAGGTCGGATTTTGAAGAGGGTGGATGGCGGCGCTCGCGGGTGAGCGCTAAGCCCACGGATGGCCATCCGTGGGCTTGGGGTTGAATCGCCATTCAACCTTCAACATCGCGCCACTACGGATTCGGCGCGGGTGCCGTGTCCGGCGTTGGTTCCGTCGCGGCGCGAATGCGGTCCACGGCGCGGCCGATGAGCCCGCCACGTCGCAGCAACGGCGGCTGTTGCGGCGGCGGGGGCTGAACCGGTTGCTGAGGCACACCGCCTTGCGCGGTACTCGATGGCGCCGTAGCAGGGGGTGGCGTCACGCCAGCCGGCGCAGGCGCCGCGGCGCGTTGAGCCGCTTCTTGGGCCATCCGCTGCTGTCGACGACGAAGTAACTCGGCCATCACGTCGATCGCGGTGGCTTTGATGTCGTCGAGCGTGCTGGGCGTTTGCGCGACATTGCCCGGCGGTTGTGCGCTCGGTTGCTGTACAAATGGCGGCTGCGACCCAGGCGTCTGAACGGGTGGCCCTTGCCCCGGCGGCGCGGGCAGAACCTCGGGTGCGCCTTGCGGCACCAACACGCCCGACGCGCGAAGTTGTTCGAGCGTATCGAGACTCAGTTCATTGGGCATCGCGCCTTCCGGAGCAGGCGCCGGGGCAGGATCGTTCGCGGCCCCGAGACTGGGTCCTGGTCCGAGGTCGGGACCTGACGTGAGTTCGGGCTCGGGCTTGATTTCGCGCCGCGCCTTAGTGAGCGCGTCGATAACAATGCCCAGGCTCGTCTGCGCCAAGGCGCCCGGGTCGACTTCGGGATGATTGAGCGTCCCTTTCACAGGAATGCGGAGCATCTGGTTGCTCAAGGCCTTGAGAATCGGGCGACCGCCGGTCGTCGTGTCCGACAAGTGCAACTGCACCTCAGCCACCAGATCGAGCGTTTGATCGAGGCCAACCGAGCCGTGCGTGCGCACTTGCAGTTGATCGACGCCGAACTGCAGGCCTTCGTGATACACGCGGCCATCGACCAACTTGAACTCGACAACGTTCTCGCGCACCAACGACACGGTCTGCGGCACCTTCAACACCTTGGCTACGACTTGCGCCAGCGGCCCCGCGCCGACTTCGACGGCGTGCAACGTCAAGCGTCCCGACAGGTCGCCGAGTTTCGGATCGTCGGCCGGGAAATGACCGCCGTCGAGCTGCAACGAGACTTCGCCTTGCGCGGTCGCGACGTTCGCAAGCACCGGGGCGACGTACTTGAGCAAGTCGTTGCACATGCCAGGCGAGATCTCGCGATGGTCGAACACCGTCACCGGATCGATCACGATCTCAGCCTTCTTGCCGGCGGCGGGATCGGCAGGCTCGATGCCGACCGAGAACGGAACGTGATCGACGCCCCAGGTGCGGCCGGTATCGGGAGCGCGCCAACTGACAGAAGCGTTGGTCACGGCGACGTGCACCGAGAGCTGCTTCCAGGCGTCGTTGGGCGGGCCTGGCTTGCCACGAAGTTGTTCGTGGGCCTGCGGAAACGTCTCGGCCAGGCTGTTGGTGGTGGGAGTGCTGAAGATGTGGACCTGCGGCGTTTCGACGCGGATGTTGCCGAGATGTTGCCGGTCGGTCAGTAGTTGCCACAACGTGCGATCGGTACCGAAGTAGGCGACGCTGATGACGGGCTCACCATCGGTGGCGCGGATTTGCAGGTCCTCGATCGAAAGCGGCGTGAGCCAACCGAAGTGTGCGTCGCCGGCGCTGATGCGACCATTGACGTTCGGCAAGGCCGCCCGAAGCACCAGCTTTCGAAACGGATCGAACGAAAGGAGGTACGGGGCGGCGAAGATCGTGACCGCCAGCACGAGGATCAGAATCACGAGCCAGCGGAGTCGTACGCGGCCTCGGCGGTCGGCAATGTTGCGAATCATGTGAGCGGTCCTGGCGTGCTCGCGAGTGGTGAGGATTCATTTTGGTCGGCAGACGGCGATGCAGGCAACCCGTTAGACGCCGATGACGCAAGAACAGTTCCTCAGCGAAACGGTGGCGTCGCAGCGGCCATGGTGATGCAAGTGTCGCCATCGCAAGGTGATGTGAGTCACGATGTCCGCCGTTATGGGGAAGTTGCCGTGGTGCAAAGGTCTACGATCGAACGGCACCAAAACTGCGGCCCTACGACGCGTTCCTCAGGCGGTCCTCGTTGGAATGGGAACAAGGGCACGCGTCTCGGCATCTTCACGAATAAGGAATAAGGCGATGAAACACACGATCGTGGCAGTGGTTGGCCTTTCGCTCGGAATGTTGCCAGCACTGGCGATGGGGCAACAGGTTGTGCCCGGCCAACAACTGCAAGGCGGGCAGCAACAAGTTCAAGGTGGTCAACTCGGCGGTCAGCTCGGCCAACAGGGACAGATTCCCGGTCAGCAGCAGATTCCGGGACAGCAGCCCGGCCAGATGCAGGGTCAACAGGGTCAGATTCCCGGCGAACAACGCTTCAGCCAACAGCCGCAGTTCGGGCAACAGCAACTCGGCCACCCGGGGATGCAGCACGGTCAGCCTGGGCAGCAGAATGACATGGTTTTGGCTGCTTGGTTGATCGGTGGCAACCGTGCCGAGATCGAGTTGGGGCAACTTGCTTCGCAGCGAGCGAAGAGCGACGACGTGAAGAAATTCGCTGAGCAGATGGTGCAACAACACACGCAACTGCTGAGTCAACTACAAGGTGTCGCAGGTCCGTTGGGACAACAAGATCCGCGCAGTTCAGACGTTGGCGCCTCGAACGGCGGTCAACGAATGGGCACGCAAGGTCAGATGGCCGGTGGCCAAATGGGCGGCGGGGGCATCAACCTGCTGCAGTTGCACAACCAAATCGGTCAGCAGTGTTTGGCGTCTGCAAAGCGTGAATTCGGAGCGAAGGACGGCGATCACTTCGACAAGGCCTACGTCGGCAGTCAGATCGACGCCCACATGCACATGCTTGCGACATTGCAAGTGGCGCGTGGCCACGCTTCACAACAGTTCCAGCAAACGCTTGATCAGGCTGCACAAACCACGCAGCAGCACCTCGATCACGCGAAGAGCTTGATGAAAACGTTGGAGAATAACAAGTCGTAGGACGCACTGCCGCAGCTTTAATGCGGCGGTTTCATGGACGATCAGGACGCGGCCGATTGGGTTCTGTGACGGCGATAGACCACCACCTATCGCCGTCAGCGGGTTGCGAAAGCGACCACGACCCATTGGCCGCGTCTGCTTTTGCGCATGGTGGGCACAACACGATGGTTAGCCGCGACGCGCCAGCGGAGCGCGTGCAGGGTTGGTGCGCACGACGCGCTCCGCTGGCGCGTCGCGGCTAACCACGGAACATTACGGCAAGACGTTTGCCGACAACAGCGCGACCGGGAACCGCGCGAAGACACTCGATAAATCGAGCGTCTGCTGCCCGTCCTTCACGTCGATGATAAGCTCCTGCCCGGTAAGAACGTTTCGCCATTTGGTCGGCGCTCGTTCGGGCAAGATGAGTTGCGAGTCGTGCCAGACATCGGTGGGTATCGAGATGCCGGATGTCGAATCCTCGGTTGAGGACCGCAGATTGAGCACTAATCGCGGCGCGACCGCGACGACCCATTGGTCCTCGCGCACTCGCGCAAACGCGCAGATTTGTTCGCCGCCGTCACCGTTTCCGGAAAGGGGGACGTACGAGCCGAAGAGCAGCAAGTCGCTATGGGCCCGACGAAATTCGAGTCCCATCCAGGTGAGGAACAACTTGATGCGCCCGTCACGCCAGTTCGCTTGCAAATCGGTGAGCAGCGTCTTGGGATCGCGTGCGTACCACTCCTGCATTTCTTCGAGCCATTGATTGCACTGGCGGAAGTCGACCGGCCGACGATTGTCAGGGTCCACGAGCGAAAAGCTCCAAAGCTCGCTGCCTTGATAAAAGTCCGGTACTCCAGGCGACACGATCTTGAGCAACGTTTGCGACAGCGCGTTGATGGCGCCGGCTTCGGCGATGGTCTCGGCAAACGCGGCGAGTTCCGGAAGGAAGCGGTTGTCGTCGCCTTGTTCGAGCGATTCACGCACGAACTTCTCAATCGCGGCGTCGTACTCGTCGTCGGGGTTCATCCAACTGGTGTTGAGCTTCGCCTCTCGGGCAGCCTTGAGCATGTACGCGACAATCCGCTCGACGAACTCCTGATGTTGCGCATCGTCTTGCGGCTCGAGCGGCCAACATCCCACGACCGTTTGATAGAACAGGTACTCTTCGTTGGCGTCGGGAGCTTCGACACCTTCGATCTGAGTCTTGTGCGATCGATTGAACGCGTGCCAGCGCTCGATCGCCTGACCCCACGACTCGGGCGTTTCGGAAAGCACGTTGATGCGCGCCGGACGCCTTCGCTGCGCTTAGTGTCGTGTGTCGACGTGGCGAGCATCGCCAGCGGCCAGGCTGCGGCGCGCGAAGCGTTGCGACGATGGAACTCTTCGACCGAAATGCCGAAGTGCTGCGGCTCGCCACCGACTTCGTTCAGCGACGCTAACGGATACACACGATAAAACGCGGTGTCCTCGAGCCCCTTCGCCGTCACGGGGCCTGTGAACTGCTGAAAACGCATCACGAATTTGCGGCGCTCAGCCTTCTGTTCGTCGGTCAGACCATCGGGGAAATCGAGCAACAAGATCGAACCGATGAAATCGAACAGCGTGCCGCTGATCGCAGGGTTGCGTCGTCGGGCGGCTCGCAGGGCGGTCTTGATACGCAAGCGATCTTCGTCGCTGACATAGCGCGTTTCGGCGCGAATGTAAGTGCGATAGACCGGGAAGCAGGCGATCACTTCGCTCAGCGCCTCCCATGAGCGAAGCAAGCGTGAAGTCACGCGAGAAGCGGTGCTGCTCGCTCACGCGATCGAGCCGGCGGGCGAGCATGTGCAGTTCGCTCGACATGCTGTTGGCGAGGATCGCTTTCTTGCTTTCGTAGTACAGATCGTTGAAGCGCGGAGCGACACCGGTGAATCGTTCGTAAAGTTCCTTGATCTTCAGAGCCGAGCGTCGGTCGACGAAGATGCCGTTGAGCTGATTGAGGAAATCGTAGCCCGTGGTGCCCTCGGTGCGCCAGGCGTGCGGCAATTCTTCGTCGTAACCCAAGATCTTCTCGACGACGACATACGTCGGACGGTCAATGTCGCCCGGCTCGCCCGCCTCTTGCCGGGCAGCGCGGCAGCCTTCTTGCAGACTTTCGAGGTATTGCTCGGGGTCGAGCAGGCCGTCGGGATGATCGATGCGCAGCGCGTGCAGCCAACCCTTGGCGATGAAGCGGAAGATCATCGCATGCACCGTCTTGAAGACCTCGGCGTCTTCGACGTGCAATGCCGCGAGTTCGTTGATGTCGAAGAAGCGGCGATAGTTGATCTCGTCGGCCGCCACGCGCCAGTAGCACAGTCGATACGACTGCTCCGCGAGCAACCCTTCGAGCGCATCGAAACTTCGCGGTTGACCTTTGCGGCCATTGAAGGTGGCGAGCGTGAGCTCGATCGCCTTCGCAATACGCGAGTTGTCGGCAACGAGCGTCGCCAGCCGACGGCGCGTCACTTCCTGTTCGCGCGAGCGTTCACGCTGCAACGCTGGGTCTGTTTCGGTGCGATCGGGCAGATGCTCGAGCGCCGTGACGATGCTCTCGAGCTCCATGCGGCCGGGGTCGTCGACCGACACGTCGGCAAGGTTTTCGGCGAGCGCATGTTTGAGCAGCAGCGGCCACGTGCTCGGCGACAGCGGGAAACGTCTGTCGAAGTACGCGACGTAAAACCGCTGGTCGCTGTAAACCAACTGCAACTGCTGATCTTCGAGCACTTTGCCGTATTGATTGCCGAGCACCGGCACGAGCACCGTCTCTTGCAGCGATTCTTTCGGCGGATGCCAATCGATATCGAAGTATTTCGCGAACGGTGAGCCTGGCCCGTTCTCCAACACGTCTTGCCACCAGACGTTATTCGGATCGTCGATGCCCATGTGATTGGGCACCACATCCATGATCAGGCCTAGCTCGTGCCGGGTGAGTTCCTCGGCAAACTGTGCGAAGTCGGCTTCGCTGCCGAAGTCGGGATCGACCGTGTTGTGGTCGATGACGTCGTATCCGTGCGCGCTGTCGCGACGGGCGCGGTACAGCGGCGAGGCGTAGACGGCGGAGATTCCAAGCCGGTGGAGGTATCCGGCGAGCGCTGCAGCATCGGCGAAGCGCAGATGAGCGCTGAACTGTAAACGATACGTCGAGGCCGGTGTGTACCACGGCACCGACGGTCCACCGATGCGTTCCGACAATGCGTTCACGGATCCAATCGCCATCGAGCGCTCCGGCTAAGTATCGTCTGTTCCCTCCGCCCCTCGCGATACCGCTGCTACGCAGGGCCTTCCAACCATAAATGTCGCTTCGACCGCCGCATGCTAAATCGGATCGTCTCGCCAACCCGAGCTTCCCGAGGCACTCGTCGCATCGACACTCGTGACGGTCTGCGAGGCGTCGGTTGTGACGCGCAACACGTCGCCGGGAACGAGATCTTCGAGAGTTGACGCCCGGCCATTGCGCAAAACCGACGCCCCGTCGGCGACTTCATACGTGTGGGTCGAACCGTCCTCGTCATTGATCATGGTCAGCGCCTTGTTCTGAGCGGTCACCAGCTTGCCGGTATGGCTGATGACACCGACCAACAGGGCGCCGACGACCACCGAGACTCCGATCTCGATGCCCAGCGACGAAATTGCCTTCACCATGACGACCTCCTTGGCGAATCGGGGAAGGATGGAGCATTTAGCGTGCCACGTGCATGTGTGGATACGCTCTACGTAGAGCATTGTCAACGAAGACGAAGCCGCCGAATAGCTTTCGCGTGAGGAATTCGGCCACGGGCGCGCAGAAAGTACTGTGTGCTCAGTGCTGAACACTCTACCCCGAGCGCGAGGCCGCAGGCTGATGGGCTTCGGACGGCCGCAATGCGCGATCGACGTTAAGCACCGTCTGCGCGGCACGCGCGAGCGTTTGCTGTTCGTCGACTGCCAGTGTTTCGAGACGACAAAAGGCTTCGCTCTCTTCGAGTTCGGCCCGCGTCATCAACATGCGCTTCGCTTGCTCGACGACGCGCCGATCGGCCCAAGTCTGACGCAGATCGAACGCCTCTTGCCGCAACATGCGGAACTCGCGGAAGCGACGCATCGCGACGTCGATCGCCGAGGATAACGTGTCGATCGCCACCGGCTTGACGAGAAACACGAGGACGTGATGATCCTCGGCACGGCGAATCAAATCGGTGTCGTGATAGCCCGAGATCATGATCACCGGCGTCGGCGCCTCTTCGTAGATGGCACGCGTGGCGTCGAGGCCGTCCATGTCGGGCATCTTGAAGTCCGACATCACCAGGTCCGGACACAACGCATGACAGCGCTCGACCAACTCGCGGCCGGTGCGCGTCATGGCTTCGACGCGATGGCCGAGCGTCGAAAGTAACGAGCGATACATGTGCAGCATCGAATCATCGTCGTCCGCGACGACGATGCGTAACGACGTTTCGGCGCCCATGAGTATCGCCCTCCGCGATTCGTTTTTTAGCGCACCGTGGCTCCTGCTGCGATCCTTCGACATGTGCGCTGCGTTGGATAAGCTAGTCGCCCGACGGGCTGTGGGCGTGAACGACCTCGGGCTGTGCGATGGCTGGTCGATGAATCTGCTGATCGATGTCGGGGCGGGCCGTGCGATCGACGCGCTCCACCGGAACAGGATGACCGATATCAGCCGACCGGTACAGAGCTTCGATAATTCTCACGTCGGCGAGGCCTTCCCAACCGTCGGGCTCTGGGTTCTTGTTTTCGAGCACGCACTTTGAAAAGTAAAGCAACTGCGGAGCAAATTGATCGCGCTTTGAGAACAGACGCTTCTTCGTTTTGCCATCGACGGTGAGGTAATGTTCCAGACGTTTCGAGTAGGGGTACGACGGCTCGACGCGCAAGTCGCCGGCCGTGCCGACGAGACGATACGCCCCGACGCTTGACGCCCCGAAGCTGCACGTGAACGTGGCGAGCCGTTCGCGCGGAAAGCGCATGATGCAGCTTGTCATTTCGTCGACTTCGCGGAACCTCGCCTGACCGTTGTTGGCGGTGAAGGCCATCACCTCGGTCGGCTCGTCGCGGAAGAGGTAGCGAGCGGCATTGATGCAATACACGCCGATGTCGTACAGCGTGCCGCCGCCTTTGTCGCGATCGAGACGAATGTTGTCTTCGACGACTTGCTCCGAGAAATCGGAACTGAAAAATCGAAGGTCGCCGAGGTCGCCGGTCTTGGCGAGATGCACCGCCTGCAAGTTCCCCTCTTCGAAGTGCAGACGATAGGCGATCATCAACTTCACGTTGTTCACCGCACAGGCGTCGATCATCCGGCGGCACTCGTCTTCGTTGACGGCCATCGGCTTTTCGCACAGCACGTGCACACCGGCCTCGGCAGCGCGGATGGTGTATTCGCAGTGCATGTCATTCGGCAGCGCGATGTATACGGCGTCAATTTCGCCGCTGTGCAGGCAATCGTCGTATTGCTCGTAGGTGTAAGTGTTCGTGATCTTATATTTCTTCGACAGCTCGAGACGCTTGATCGGGTCGCGCGAGACGAGGGCGGCAAGTTCGCTGTTGTCGCGGGCATGTTTGAACGCAGGGAGCACCGCCACTTGTGCGATATGACCCAAGCCGACGACCGCAAAACGAAGCTTCTTCGTCGGGGTGCTGCCGTTTGCTCGCCCTGCGTTAAGCGTTTGCCGAAATCCGTTCGTGGCAAGCTCGATCACGTAAATCTCCTTATGTCGACAACTGACGATCAACCTGTGTCAGATTGAGGGTGAATGTCAGTCGATTGATTCGTTCAACGGATCGTTTCCGCTTTGCCGCATCTCGCCGAGGAAAACATATTGCAACTCTTCGGCGGCGTCGGAGAGTTGATACAGAGCGACACTGTGATAGGGGTAAAGCGGTCCGTGCTCGTCGCCCGAGACGGCGCGAATCAGGTTCTCGCTCACCGGCAACGCAGCGCGTTCGGCAATGCCGTCATCCATCAGACCGACGGGATGATGGTAGCCGTCGTAGGGGCCGCCGATGAATTCCACCACGCGTTGAGCCGTACTCATGACACGTCTCCTGCCAAGTGACCGCGAATGTTTGAGATAGATGCATAAACCGTGCCGACAATAGTCGCCAAGGGCCCTTAGTGTCGGCCGTTGCCGTTTCCGTTCGGTCGCGTCGCCTTTGTTGAGCCATGAGCCGGCGGATCGCTGGCCGGGAACGATTCCCAGCCGGACTCATCCACCGAGTTCGATTCGAGGTCGCTGCTCGGTCGCTCGCTGGACCAGTCTTGACTGCGGTGCGACAGGTTGAATCCACAAACCGTCAGCCCGTTGCCGATGAGCGTGCCGGCGCCGAATGCCGCCAAGCCGAGTCCAATGCGGCGACCTTTCTTGGTGCCGAAGAACGTCAGCCCCAAACCTGCCGCCAGCATCGACGCTGAGACAACCGCCGCCGCGATGCCCACGAAGTCATCGGGCGAGCGACGCAGCACCTTGCTCACGACGGCTGGAACGGCAGATAACAGTTGGTCGGGCTGATCGGGCGGTAGCGAGGGAAACCGCGGATGCCTGGTCATCGGAAACTCCCCATGTTGCGTTGAACAAGCCTGTTGAATAGCCAGCTAAGCAAAAACCGCTCCAAACGTTCCTGCGGTTTGATATGGCACACGATATGCCGCCTATCGAATCCGGGTTTGTGCTGCAAAACAAGGAGTTTCAGCCATGGCACGCGGGGATAAATCGAGTTACAGCGATAAGCAAAAACGGCAGGCAGAGCACATCGAAGAAGGTTACGAAGAGCGCGGAGTGAGCGAGAAAGAAGCGGAACAACGCGCCTGGGCGACCGTGAACAAAGTGACCGGCGGCGGAAAGAAGTCGGGTTCCGGTCGTGGCAAGAAGACCAATAAAGCCCCCATGCACAAAGGCGGCAAGCTCGGCGGTAAGGCGGCGGCCAGTCGACCGAAGGCCGCACGCTCGGCATCGGCGAAAAAGGCCGCAGCCACGCGCAAGCGCCGCCAGGCCGCCAAAAGCTAATACGATTCATTCACACCATTAACCCCTGGCGACTCGCCGGGGGTTGTTCGTTTATCTATCTCTCATTCGGAAGGTGCTTTTTATGCCTTGTAGCTCAAATCGTCGTAACTCAGATCGTCGTGGCTCAAATCGGCACGGATACGACGCGGCAGCGTCCTCTTGGCGCGTCGGAAATCAGTCCATGAACATCGGGGAGTTCGAGCGTATGGCCAGCGTCGGCGCCGGCCTTGCGCTGGCCGTAATGGGCACGGGACGAATCCCCTGGCGAGCCGCCTTGGCGATGGCGGCCGGCGGGGCACTCATCTATCGCGGCCTCACGGGTCATTGTCACAGCTACAGTCTGTTGGGCATCGACACGGCGCACGCGGCAAGCGCCGGTCGCAGCGTCGCGTCGAAGCAGGGTGTGCGCGTCGATGAAACAATCCTGGTGAATCGATCGCCGGAGGATTGTTACCACGAGTGGCGTCGGTTGGAAAATCTGCCGAAGTTCATGCGTCACCTCGAAAGCGTCGAAGTTAAAGACGACCGTCATTCGCGTTGGGTCGCCCGCGCCCCGTTCGGACTCAATGCCACTTGGGACGCCGAGATCATTGGTGATCGCGAGAACGAAATGATCGCATGGCGATCAGTCGATGGCAGCACGATCGACACGGCTGGCTCGGTGCATTTCTCGCAAGCGTCAGACAACGCGCCGACGGCGGTTCACGTCGAGCTCAAATACGACCCCATCGGTGGCAAGGCCGGGGCAGCGATTGCCCGACTCTTCGGCGCAGATGCTGAGACCGCGATCCGCAACGACCTGCGTGCCTGGAAAGAGGCGATGGAGCAGCAGCGCTCGAAGAGCGCTGTCCACGCGTAAATCCGTTGTCATGGTTATTGATCCTCAGAAAACAAAGTTCGTCGCGATGCGATACGACGCGTATGCCCTGGTTCACGTCGTTTTCTGAGGATCAAATAACCATCCCTATCGAAAAGTAAGCGCAACAAAAAAGGCGTGCCAGAAGACACGCCCTTTTCAATCGTGTTGTCAGCCGAACCTCACGTGCCGCCGCGGATCAACCACAGCAGGAGGAGAATGGGAAGTGGTATTCCCAAAAGCCACAGCACAATCCAGCCCGCTTTGCCGGCACGTTCAACTTGTTTCCATGCGCGTTGCATGAGTTCACTCCCAAAAGTCGTTCGTTAATGGAACTGACGCGGGAGAACAAAAAGCAACCGTCATGCCAAACAAACGAGGCGGCGATGGACTTTATGCTACGTGGTTGGTTCGCTAGGTAGTCGTCGCTACGTTGTAGTCGCTACGTAGTTGTGGCTTCTGTGGCCGCGACAATTCGCTGGGCCACCACGGTGATCGACTGCCCTTGCTGTTGAGCGGCGTTGCATAACTGCTCGAACGCCTGGTCGTCGCTCAGATCGGCCCCGCGCATCAGCAATGCCTTGGCGCGTTCAACGGTCTTGCGATGTCGGAGCGCTTGCCGCGCGATCGGAAACTCGCCCTGAATGATCTCGAATTGCTCGAACAGACGCATCACCGATTCGATCTTCTCGCGCAGCCCGTCGATCGAGATCGGCTTAACGAGATATTCAGCAATCTGTTCGCTCGCGGCGCGTTCCCAAGTCTTCGGGTTGTAGACACCCGAGACGAAGATCACCGGAAACGCCTGAGTTTCATAAGCTCGCAACACCGCGGCGACACCCTCCATGTCGGGCATCTTGATGTCGGTAATGACGAGGTCCGGCGAATGCTCGCGACATGCTTCGACCAACGTTTCGCCGGTTGAAACCTCTGCCACCATTTCATGCCCCAACCGCGGCAAGAAAGCCGCATACATGGTTAAGACCGAGCGGTCGTCGTCGGCGACCACCACGCGTAACGGTGTCGAGATCATAGCGACTCTCTTCAGCAGGGGATGCGATGCGGATGCCAGTGCGATGAGTTGCGATGAGAGGAAGGACTTGAAGCCGCTTGCTGTGCGGCCACGCTGGCGTGGCGCGCTCGTCCATTCCTCTATCAACGATAGAAGCGGCGTGACGAAAATTCCAGGGTTTGCTTCGACAAATTCATCGTGCTCACGATTTCGTTATAAGCTACCAGAAGGAGGTGATCGAAATGCTACCAGTCCCAAAGGGGGAAGCACTGCCGTCAGCGACCAAGGACGTCCGTAACACGCGATCGGAGCAGCCTGAAGACCACCGAGGTTGCCCCAGCCTGTGCCGCCATAAATCGCTGAGTCGCTGTTGAGAATTTCGTGCCACCAACCGCCCGTCGGCACACCGAGCAAATAATTGCGTCGCGGCACAGGCGTGAAGTTGCAAGCGACAAGGATTGTTTCCCCCGCGCGATCTTTGCGAAGAAATACGATCACGCTTTGCTCGACATTCGAGCCATCGACCCATTCGAATCCTTGCGGGTCGCAATCGAGTTGATGCAGGGCCGTCTGTTCGCGATAGGTGCGATTCAAATCTTCGACCCAGCGCTGCACGCCTTGATGTTCTTTTTTGTTCGTCAGCGCCCAGTCGAGTTGCTCGTCGTGATTCCACTCGCGCCATTGACCGAACTCACCACCCATGAAGAGCAGTTTCTTCCCCGGCTCAACGGTCATCAATCCTAGAAGAAGTCGCAGGTTCGCGAACTTTCGCCACGGGTCGCCCGGCATCATGTCGAGCAGCGAACCTTTGCCGTAGACGACCTCGTCGTGCGAAAGCGGAAGCTGAAAGTTTTCGTTGAAGGCGTACTGCAATCGGAACGTCAGGTCGTTGTGATGAAACTTGCGATGCACCGGATCCTCACGCATGTACCGCAGCGTGTCGTGCATCCAGCCCATGTCCCACTTCAGGCCGAAGCCCAGCCCGCCCAAATATGTCGGCCGCGACACCATCGGCCACGCCGTCGATTCCTCGGCAATTGTTTGCACATCGGGCAAGGCCTGGTAGACACTTGTGTTCAACTCGCGCAGAAACGAGATCGCTTGCAGGTTCTCGCGTCCGCCATGCTCGTTCGGCACCCACTCGCCTTCCTTGCGCGAGTAGTCGAGATACAGCATCGACGCGACCGCATCGACGCGCAACCCATCGGCATGGTACTGCTCGAGCCAGAACCGGGCGCTCGATAGCAGAAAGCTGCGCACCTCGTTGCGTCCGAGGTTGAAGATGTAACTCTTCCAGTCGGGATGAAACCCCTGCTTCGGGTCCGCGTGCTCGAACAAATGCGTGCCATCGAAGTAGGCCAATCCATGCTCGTCGCCGGGAAAGTGCGACGGCACCCAATCGAGGATCACGCCGATGTCGTTCTGATGGAGTTGGTCGATCAGATACATGAAGTCCTGCGGCGTGCCGTAGCGCGACGTCGGCGCGAAGTAGCCGGTCGTCTGATAGCCCCAGCTTCCGTAGAACGGGTGTTCCATCACCGGCAGGAACTCGACGTGCGTGAAATTCAGTCGGCGCAAATACTCGACGAGTCGCGGCGCGAGCTCGCGATAGCTGAGCAGCGAGTCGTCGTCGTGCCGCTGCCACGAGCCTAGGTGCATTTCGTAGGTCGCGATCGGCGCGTCGATCGCGTTGCGCCCCTTGCGCTCGCGCATCCATCGTTCGTCGCCCCACGCGTAGTCAAGATTCCAAACCACGGAGGCGGTTTTCGGCGGCACCTCGCACCAGAAGCCGAACGGGTCGGCCTTGTCGACGGTGAACTTACCGGTGCGCGATTCGATGCGGTACTTGTACAGATGTCCGTGCGCAGCTGGGGACGAAGCCACTCCAGATGCCGCTCGGTCCTTGCGAGTGCAACTGATGTTTCTTCGCCGGGTTGTCGTAAATATCGACGGCCACGCGCTGCGCATTCGGCGCCCAGACGGCGAAGTACGTCCCTTCGACGCCTGCGAGCCTGCCGCAGTGGGCCCCCAGCTTTTCGTACAGCTTTTGATGCGTTCCCTGGTTGAACCAGTAGAAATCATCGGCCGTCAGCAACGTCGCCTGCGTGGCGAGGTTGTTCGACGGCGGGGCAGGGCGGCTGCCGGTGGAATCGGTCGCGCGAGCCATCATGTGGTAAGAATCACGGGGTGGTGACGTCGAGAAGTTCGAGCATGCCCTTCACGGCGACGGCGACCCATTTGGGTCGTTGTCCCAATTCGCTGATGATCTCGTGGGCGGTTCGCTCCATCAGCATTGCATTGAGCAACGTGCGCAACTCGTCGCGAGACCCTGGCACGAAAGGCGCGTTCCGCGTCGCTTCGAGATACGATCGCAGAAACGCCGCCGCGACCCATCGATACCACGCGTGCACAGCACTTTCCAGGGCACGCTGGTCGTCGGACCCGAGCACCATCGTCTCGACAACCATCGACGCGGCGTGCGAGGCGGCGTAATGGAACGACCGCAGCATTTCAGCCACGTCCAACAGCGGCGATCGCTTGATGCGTCGTTCGCTTAAGGGGCGGTTCGGGTTCCCTTCGAAGTCGATGATGACGTAATCGTTGCCGGTCGAGAGAATTTGCCCGAGATGATAGTCACCGTGGCAGCGCAGCCGCATTCCCTGAATGCGGCGATCGACGAGCCCGCGCATGCACGGAACGACGTTGCGTTCCAACTCCAGCAATCGCGCGACGTCGGCCGATGCCGTGGGGGGCAACTCGCTGACGTGCGCTTTGAGCTGCTGCAAACTGCGACTCACCATGCGGCGAATCGAGTGATACAGCGATCGTTGATACAGTTGCGTGAACGGCTCGGGGGCGAAGTTCGCGTCGTCCGGATCGCTGGCGAGCGCCACGTGCATCTCGGCCGTGCGGCGTCCAAGTTGCTCGGCGAACGGCAGATAATCGCCCGCCAGGTCGAGCACGGCAGCAGGGATTTCTTCGTTCAACAGATCGAGCGGCGAGCGACCCGGCGCGTCGGCATCGACGCTGGCCTTATTCGCCGGCTGAGCGATGAAACGCTCGAACTGGCGTCGCAGTACGTCTTCGGCCTGCTGCCAGGCGGTGCCTTGATTGGCGACGAATCCTTGCAGAATCGCGAGCGTGAGCGCGTCGTCGCCTGCATGACGATAATCGAGATCGCCCGCCATGGGCGGAATCTGTTTGAAGCCGTGCTCCCACAAAAAGCGGACGATTTCAAGGTCTGGGTTCGTTCCTGCCTCGACGCGGCGAAAAAGTTTTAGGACCAGCTTGTCGCCGAAAAGGATCGAACTGTTGTTCTGTTGGCCGCCCATCGAGCGCGAAACCACCGGCTCGTTCGACGTGCCCAGCAGTCGCCGCAGCGCGACGGTTGACGAGCCGACCAACTCGCCATGTTGGCCTTGGCTGCGACGGCGCCGCTGTATGATCTCCAGCATCGATCTCGCGAACTCCTCGTCGGCGATCGGATCGTACAACACGCCTTCCTCGTCACGACCCGAAACCGCGAGCCTCGCCACGACCAACGGCGCTTGATCGCGCGTGATGCGCTCGGCCGCCTCACCCATCGCGACGGTGAGCGGATACAGGTACGTCTCGGGCTCGCCTTCGAGATACTCGACCCGCACCAACGCGAGAAACGCCTCATGTCCGTTGCCACCGCGGCCTGCCGGCACGGCATCCAACACCGACAGACTCTGCACCGTGCGCGACTTCGCTGCGAACCAGCGCCGCGTGGGCAGCGATTGTCGCAATGCACGCTCGAGCGCCGACCGGCTGCGCGACGTAAAGACTTTTTCCCATTGTTGCAAATCATCGACCGTCAGCAGCGGCTTGCGCACGCGCGATTGAGCCTCGACTTCGACGGGCTCCGACGGCGGTCGAAGGTGGAACCAGTAATAAGAGTGTGGTCCCGGCGTGACGGTGATCGGCTGCTTCGTGATCGTCGGGAACTTGGTTTGGCCGAACAACTCGACGGGTCGGAAACCTTCGTAGCCCGATAGGTCGATCTCCGCGAACTGCGAGTGCCGCGACAAGTTCGCAACGACGAGCACCGTCTGCCCTTGGAAACTACGAACGAACGCGAGAACCTTCGGGTTCGTCGGGGCGAGCATCTCGAGCGTGCCGCGGCTGAACGCAGGATACTGCTGCCGCAAGGCGATGAGCCGCTTCATCCACCACCACAGCGACTGCGGATTATTGTGCTGCGTTTCGACGTTCACGCTCTCGTAGTGGTATTCGTAGTCGATGATCGGCGGCAAATACATGCGCTGCGGATTCGCCATCGAAAAGCCCGCGTTGCGGTCGCTCGACCATTGCATCGGAGTGCGCACTCCGTTGCGATCGCCAAGATAAATGTTGTCCCCCATGCCGATCTCGTCGCCGTAATAAATGACCGGCGTCCCCGGCAGCGAGAAGAGCAGCACGTTCATCAGCTCGATCTTGCGGCGATCGTTCCCCATCAGCGGCGCCAGCCGACGACGGATGCCGAGGTTGATGCGTGCCCGCCGATCGCGGGCGTAAATGCGCCACATGTAATCGCGTTCTTCGTCGCTCACCATTTCGAGCGTCAGCTCGTCGTGATTGCGGAGGAACATGAGCCATTGGCAGACGTCGGGGATCGCGGGCGTTTGCTGCAGAATGTCGACGATCGGATAGCGGTCCTCCATCTGGATGGCCATGAACATGCGCGGCATCACGGGGAAGTGAAAGGCCGTGTGACATTCGTCGCCTTCGCCGAAGTAAGCGCTCGTGTCGTCGGGCCACTGGTTCGCCTCGGCCAGCAACATGCGGTTGTCGAACTTCTCGTCGATGTGCGCGCGAAGGTCCTTCAGAAACTGGTGCGTCTCGGCCAGGTTCTCGCAGTTCGTGCCTTCGCGCTCGTACAAGTACGGCACGGCATCGAGCCGCAGGCCGTCGACGCCCATCTTGAGCCAGTAATCGAGCACGTTGAATAACGATTGCTTGACGTGCGGGTTCTCGAAGTTGAGGTCGGGCTGATGACTGTAGAACCGATGCCAGTAATACGCGCAGGCCACCGGGTCCCACGACCAGTTGCTCGGCTCGAAGTCCTTGAAAATAATCCGCGCTTCTTTGTAGCGCTCGGCCGTGTCGCTCCACACGTAGTAGTCGCGCCATCGGCTGCCGGGCTTGGCGCGTCGCGATCGCTGAAACCACACATGCTGATCCGACGTGTGATTGAGCACGAGCTCGGTGATCACGCGCAAGCCGCGACTGTGGGCCTCGCGCAACAATTCGCGAAAGTCGGCCATCGTGCCGTAAATCGGGTTGATCGACGTGTAGTCGGAAATGTCGTACCCGTCGTCACGCAGCGGCGACGGATAGAACGGCAACACCCAGATGGCCGTGACGCCGAGATCTTGCAGATAGTCGAGCTTCTGCGTCATGCCGGCCAAATCGCCGATGCCGTCGCCGTTGGCATCGCGAAAGGCACGCACGTGACATTGGTAGATGACGGCGTCCTTGTACCAGAGCGCGTCGGAAGGACGCTCGCCGCGCTCAGTGGCCGTTGCTTGGGCGGCCAGACTCGTATTTCCAGGGCGATCCATCGCGCTGCGTTCCATGCCCGACTTGATAGTGCCCGACTTGATAGTGCCCGACGTTTTGGAAGCGGCCATGATCGAACAATTCCTGGGACACGACTAGCCTACCTGCGCGGAATTGGACGGGCACAAGCTGTGCCGACGGCTCGCTACCTTGGCCGCTATAAGCCGTGCTACTGCGACGAAAATCTAAGGTTGGCGGACGAGCGAGTACGATTTTGCGGGCTTGAGGGCAGGTTCGAGACTCGTCAGCCGCGTTCGCCACCCGAGCCGCATGGTGTGTCCACGCCACGTGACTGTTCGTCCGAAGATGGCCGGCAGCCACATCATTCCAAGCAGAATGTCAGTGAGCGGCATCGCGAGCAGATAGCGCAGCGACGGCCACTCCCCGCGCAGCCGTTTCGACGCGATCGTCTGCACCGTCATCCGACCCGCGACTGACAAAAGGAACATCGGCAACCAACGTCGGCCCGCCACGATCACGCCCAGCAGCGTGAGAAACATCGGATTGCAGATCAACTCGATCGGATAGGTCCAAGGCGACAGCCGGCACCGCATCGCGGAGTGACGAAAGGTGCGGTTGAACAAACGCGGCCACGACCAATGCGTATGCACCGCACGCACGGGGAGCGGCGACATGACCAGCTTCCATCCCGCCTTACGCAACTCGACGCCGAGAATGTAGTCCTCGGCCGCCACCTTCAGCACCGCCTCGAATCCACCGATACTTTCCAACGCCTGCCGTCGCAGGAGCATACCCTTGCCCATCACGACGTCGTGCTTGGTTAAAGCCACGGTAAACACCAGGAAGTAGCCAGCCGTATCCGTGAGCTTGCAGTTCTCGACGGCGGCGGGAAACGTCTGTTCTCCTTCGCCGATCACCGGCTGATAGACGAGCCCGACCTTCGGATCGCGCAGCGGCGGAACGAGATGCTCCAACTCATCGGGCCGCACTGCGACGTCGCTATCGCTGATGAGGCACAAGTCATAACGAGCGTGCGGCAGCATGCCGGCGAGATTCGCCACCTTCGGATTGCTCGTCGGATCGGGTTCCGTCACGACGAATTCGACGTCCCGCTGGGGAAAACGTGCAGCGACACGGCGAGCAATAGCCAGCGAAGGTTCGTCGGCGTCGGCCGCGCCGAAGATGATTTGCACTTGCGGATAGGTCAGCCGCATGTACGATTCGAGGTTCGCCTCAAGATCGTCATCGGCGCCGCACAGCGGCTTCAGAATCGTGACACCGGGGCGAAAGCACGAGTCAGCGGCGTCGATGTCGCATCGCTCGACATGATCGCGAAGCCAACTTCCTATAGTCAGAGTACCCAGCAAATGCGCCGACAATCCGATAGCGGCGGTGACGATGCCGGTAGGCACGAGCGATACTCCTATTAATCCTCAGAGAACAAAGTTAATCGCGATAATGCTATCCATCACCGCTTGCGGTTTCGCGCGTACCGCCCGTTAAGACACGCGAAACCGCAAGCGTGATACTACGATTATGCCCTGGTTCACGCGGTTTTCTCAGGATCAATCAACGATAAATGCGGCGCGCTGACGTGAACCGTCATGATAACGGTCGTCAGCGCGCCGGCGTCTATCGTGCTCACCATTTCCTCACTACCGATTCGACGTCGGGTCCGTGCCGGAATTGCCGAACGGGCTTTGCGCCGGTGAAGTCGTCGCCTGCGGTTGGGCCAATCGCGGCTGGGCCGTCTGCGGCTGCGCCGATTGCGCGTGATACTGCATCGGTTGGCCAGGCATGGATTGACCTGGCATGGGTTGGCCGGGTTGATGACCGTCGGCCGGCGCGTAGTACGCCGTCTGCTGTTGCGGTCCACATTGTGCTCCGCAGGTGGAACACGCAGCCGGCGCACAGCTACCGCAGGCGTTGCCACCTCGATGATGGCGTCGGAACAATCCGGCTTCTGTCTCCGCGACCAGCGCGGCGCCCAAAGCCAGAACAGCAAATATCGTGATGCGTTTCATCCAACGTCTCCTTTTTGAAGCACTCCGTTACTGAATGGCCTCGTCCGCGAGGCCGCAACGCGGACGGTGGTGCACCTTCGATGCCAACGAGGTAACCAAACGGTGTGATTCGTGTGATTCGCTATTCTTTCATGGTTTCGCGACGGCCATGCTGGCAGCGATGTATCGACACGGCCAACAAACAGCCCCGCTGGTCGAAAGAATACAGGTACAGTTCAATCAGTTTGGACGAGCGGTTTGACGATTTCGACTTTTCGCCAGAGAATCCGTCATACGGCTTCACACGAGCCGGTGTGGATAAATTCGCACAGTAAGACGGCCCCGTCGCCTTTCGCGGCGGCTCGCGACGAGATCGAAGTTAATGGCGCTCGACCAACCGCTTTCCCAGACGCTTACGCAGTCGGCCAACGAGACGCAGGAATCTCGCAAACGCAGTTTGCAGCGAACGCGTCCGCCGCTGGAGGTGCCGGGGTTCGAGCCGCTGTGGTTCCTCGGCTCGGGCGCTTACGGTGAGGTTTGGGTCGCCGTCGAAACGAACACGCGGCGGATGGTGGCGATCAAATACTACACGCATCGCGGCGGTCTTGACTGGTCGCTGCTGTCGCGAGAAGTCGAGAAGCTCGCCTTTCTGTTTGCCGACCGCTACGTGGTGCAGCTGATTGACGTCGGCTGGGACGCGAACCCACCGTACTACGTCATGGAGTATGTCGACGGCGGCTCGCTGGCCGACCGTCTTCGCGAAGGCCCGCTGCCGGTGACCGAGGCGATCGCGCTGCTGCACGATGTTGCAGTCGGATTGACGCACGCTCACGGTAAAGGTGTGCTGCACTGCGACCTCACGCCTGGCAACGTGCTCATCGACCAGGACGACAAGCCACGATTGGCCGACTTCGGACAGTCGCGGATGTCGCACGATCAAACGCCCGCGCTCGGCACGTTGTTCTTCATGGCGCCGGAACAGGCCGACTTGCACGCGGTGCCCGATGCGCGATGGGACGTCTACGCACTCGGAGCGTTGTTGTACGCGATGCTCACCGGCGATCCGCCGTACCGCACACCCGAGGCGATCGCTCAAATTGCCGAGGCGACCGACTTGGACGGCAAGTTGAAGAAATACGTTCACATTCTCACGACGTCGCCGAAGCCGACGGGTCACCGCCATGTGCGTGGCGTCGATCGCGACTTGGCCGACATCGTCGACCGCGCGATCGCGATCAACCCGTCGAAACGTTTCGGCAACCCGCAAATGGTGCTCGACGCGCTGGCCGCTCGCGCGCAGCGGCGTCAGCGTCGACCATTGTTGGTGCTCGGGGCACTCGGGCCAGCGATTCTGGTGCTGGTGATCGGCGCGTTCGCCGCGAACGCAGCCATGTACTCGTTCCAACGTTCCGAGGACGCGCTGGTGAACAGTGCACTCAAGAGTTGCCGGTTCGCCGCACGATTCGTCGCCATGACGACCGGCGGGCAGATCAATCGACGTTGGTACACACTCGAGCGCGAGGCGAAAGACCAACGGTTTCTCAGCACGTTCACTTCCGCTGTGGGAAAGCCGCCCGACAGCCCCGAACGCAGCGCACTCCAAGATGCCATCGAGTTCCTGCACGCGTCGCATCCCGAAATCAACGGCGCGAGCTGGTTCATCCTTGACGAAAAAGGGACTCAACTGGCGCAGTCCTCTCGACGAAATGATCCGTGATCAGAACTTCTCGTATCGCGATTATTTTCATGGCCAAGGACACGACTTGCCCAAAGGCACGCCAGGCCTCAAGCCCACCACCGTCCCGCATCGTTCGGACATTTACGTCAGCGAACACGAAGGGCAGCGTCGAATGGCTTTCTCGGTGCCGATTTGGAGCGGCGACGACGGCGATCGTCGCGTGATTGGCGTGATGGCTGCTTCGGTGCCGCTCGGGCACTTTGCCGAGTTGCATGCCGACGCTTCGCTAGGATCGGTGCAAGTCGCGGTGCTTGTCGACGACATGCTCGACAGCAGCGAGCCGCCGCGCCGCGGAGCGATTCTCGAACATCCGCACCTCGCCAAGACGTTTGAGACGGACGGCAGCATTCCGCAGATGTATGTCACGCCCGCGATGGTCGAGCGAATGCAAGAAATTCGTGAGCTGCAGCTCAAGCCCGACAGCGAGGCGATCGAAGCGCGCATCAATGCGTTGGCGTCGGATAGCGACTACCACGATCCCGTCGGGCGTGAGTTCGAGGGGCGATGGTTGGCGGGCATCGAGCCGGTTATCTTGACCAGTCGTCCCGAAGCCTTGCGCGACACCGGCCTGGTCGTCATCGTGCAAGAGCGATACGACACAGCAGTGAATACCGGCGCAAGCTGGCGGCGCGTTTGTTCCGAACGGGGCTGACGGCGCTGGCAGTCGTGGTGGTGTTGCTGACGGCGTTATGGGCCTTCGTGGGTTTCGTGCTCAACGAGTCGCCGCAGTTGCGTCGGGCGAAGCGCCGCTTGGCGCATGCTTTGCCATTGGGCGACGCGTCCGAACGATCCGCAGGCCACACCTCGACCACCGACATGAGTTCATCAACCTAAGATCATTCGCATCTCGACATTCAAATAAGGAGTGACATCCATGCCCACACGAACTTCAGAAGCGACCTGGGAAAAAGACCTCAAGAGCGGCCACGGCGAAATGATCGTCGGTAAAGGCGTGTACAAAGGTCCGTTCACGTTCTTGTCGCGTTTCGAAACAGGGAAGGGGACCAACCCAGAAGAATTGTTGGCCGCCGCGCACGCCGGCTGCTACTCGATGGCCTTTAGCGCGACGCTGAGCGGCGCCGGCCATATTCCCGAGAAGATTCACACCGCCGCGACGGTGCATCTCGACGCAAAGGACGGTGGGTTCGCCATCAGCAAGGTCGACCTCGTGACCGAAGGCAAGGTGCCCGGCCTCGACGCCAAAAAGTTCCAGGAGTTCGCCGAGATGGCCAAAAAGAACTGCCCCGTCTCGAAACTCTTCGCCGGCGCTGAGATCACGCTCAAGGCGACGCTAGAAACCTAATATCGCGCCACCCGTCGGAGCCGGGCCGGCACAGCTCTCGAAACGGTCGTCGCACAACCCCGGTCGACACAGGGTGGCCTAATTTAGCACACGCTGATCGCTGGGCTGCCGCTCGTGAACGATTTCACGAGCGGTAAACAGGCCGTTTGTGTAAGTCTTGGCCGTAACGGACCTTGTTGAAGGCGGCTGTCACTCCCAAATTCGCGTATCGCTGCTTTGACGTCTTCAAAGAACGAGCGATACTACCAGCGGGTGCGGAAAGTGCTTTGGCGATACCCCGTCCCACAACGGAACCGTCATCGAAGGGTGGTTTTATGAACCGAATCGCAGCGATTACCGCCGCGTTGGTCTTCGGCATCGTCGCTCCTGCTACCGCGCAGGACTGGGCGAAGAAGATGTTCGAAGTGACCACGCACGAGTTTGGCACGGTCGCCAAGAACGCGACGACCGAGTACCGCTTCACGTTCAAAAACCTTTACGCCGATGACGTGCATATCGCCAGCGTTCGCACCAGCTGCGGATGCACGACGCCGATCGTCAACAACAAGACGGTCAAGTCGCTCGACACCGGCGAGGTGATCGCTCACTTCAACACCGACAAATTCGTCGGCAAGCGCGGCGCGACGTTGACGGTGGTGATCGACAAGCCAATGCAGGCCGAAGTGCAACTTCGCGTCGATGGCAACATTCGCAGCGACGTGGTCGTTCGACCGGGGGCGGTCAACTTCGGCAGTGTGTCGCAAGGTGCGCCGGCCGAGCAGATCGTCACGATCGACTACTCCGGTTCGGGTTCCGCCAACTGGCAAGTCACAGGCGTGCGGACCGACAGCCCGTACCTCGAAGCGAAAGTGCTGCAGCCAATGCCCGACAGCCGTCGGTCGTTCCAAGTGAAGGTGCGATTGAAGGACGATGCTCCTGCCGGTTACGTGCAAGACCAATTGATGGTGCTCACCAACGACCGCTCAACTCCGGAAGTTCCGGTGCAGATTGAAGGCCGCGTGTTGCCCGAGCTGACCGTCAGCCCGGCGACGCTGGTGCTCGGGGCCGTGCCGATGACGCAACCCGTCACGCGTCAGTTTGTGATCCAGGCCAAGAAGCCATTCCGCGTGGTGAACGTCGAGTGCGATGACCCGTCATTCGAACTCAAGACAAGCGACGAAGCCAAGAACTGGCACGTCATCTCGCTGACGTTCACACCCACTCACGCCGGCAAGCTGGCCGGCAACATTCGCATCGAGACCGACCTCGGCAACTCCGCATCGACCGTGGTTCCCGTTTACGCCGACGTCTCGACGTTGGCGACTCGCTAGTCGATCGTCGGTTCCGCTCACACAACCGGGTCCCACATGGGGCCCGGTTTTTTTATGCGCGGTGATTGGTTCGTTGCGATAACACGCGTCGCATCACGATTCATGACCGACGAAGAAGTGCAACGCCAGCCAAACGGTGTGCTCGCCGCTCGCGGTCCATTCGATACGGTGCTCGCAATGCGCCGGCAGGTAGACGTAGTCGCCGGGCTTCATCGTGCGTGGCTGCACTTCGCCACGAATGAGCAACCCCGCCGAGCCCGCTAGCAGCGCGACCCATTCATCCTGCGGCTGGTTGTACCACTCGCCCTCGGGCGTCGCGTGACCATGCGAGATAATGCGCTCCAGCCTGAACCCAGGTCGCGATAGCAAGGTCTCGAAGACTTCGTCCGGTTCTGCGGTGTCGATCTCTGCAAAAAGATTCTCGATCTGCTCGCCCATGATGCTGCCCACTTCGCCAACGTGCCGTCCTCAATCGTCGCCCGATCGATGGGACGCTTGCACGCGATTGGGCCTTAGAATACGGCCTCGCGCGGCCGATGGCGAATGTTTCATCACGAGGTTTTTCCGGTGTTGAAAAGTGACATTGAAAATGCCCTTGACCGTGTCGGTCGGAATCCATATTCTCCCCGCCTCATGAGCAAGCCAGTCGGCCACTGAACTTGATCGTGAGCGACACGACCACGTGGTTGGTCTGCATCGGAGCAACGGCAACGTGGCTCTGCGGACCGCGAAGCTCCGTGCTTTGCGGCAGGGAAGTCGTTCAGCACGCTTCGTCCAATCGCTCCCGGAAACGGACTGCGTCCTCTGCCCCCCTGGGACGCGTTCTTTCCGGGGGCATTTTTTTTGCGCACATCGCGCCCGCGACGACGTTCGCGCTTTCAATCGGACGTTTAGCCGGCTCGCTTGCAAGCCGCGCCCTGCCGCGACGCGGCGGGCAAGCCCGCGGGCTAAACAAGACCAACTGCGTCTTAGTCGATGAAGCTGCTGCTCGACGACGCTTCCGATGCGTTGGCCCGTGTGACGCCTGTGCGTCTCATACAAATCGTCGATCATCCACCGCCAAAAGGACGCCGAGTTATTGCGCGGCCTATGGACTAGGGGGTCATGCGCAATAACCCGGATGCTTTCTGGCATTGACCGTGGCTACGCGCTCGGCGCGGGTCTCCGACCCCGCCGCTCTGCCTGACCGCAGGTCTCCTCCTGCCCTCGCTAACCGCGTCGCATGACTCATCATGACCTTAGCGCCACGGAGCGCATCAGACCGCGCGTTTTGCGAGGGTCTTTACAAATCATTTTGTGACCGTGTTTCGGGAGACCTTCGGTCACAACTCGGCGGGGTCAGAGACCCGCGCCGAGCGCGAGGCGAACCAATCGTTTGCGGAACGGATCGCACTGCCACCTCCGTTTGATGCACGTTATGCCCTGGTTTGAAACGTGGTCCCAGCCGCACCGAACGCCCTCACGCTTCGTCCGCAAGTTCGGATACAATGACCAGCATGTCACGCCGCTTGCTCATGCACCAACTTAGCGTGTTGC
Source organism: uncultured Planctomycetota bacterium (assembly GCA_963708675.1). Lineage (GTDB taxonomy): Bacteria > Planctomycetota > Planctomycetia > Pirellulales > PNKZ01 > DATAXP01. Next base: position 4,716,214 of record CAVPTO010000003.1, on the reverse strand, counting down.
GCGAAAACCTTCGCGAACACGGAATCCGCGATGCGGCGGACTATGCCGAGGTTTTAATCGCCCAAGCGGTTAACGGCGAGCGCGTTGCCAGCCGTGTAACAAAGGGCCACGATGTCGTGTCATCGCAGTTCGGGCGAATAGAGGTCAAGTGCCGCCAATTGCCACCCGATGGTCGCATCGAAGAGCGTGTCGAGATTTCCGTAGCCAAGGAATCTGGTTTCGACCATCTTGCTGTAGTTATTTTCCAGCCGGATTTTTCCGTCAAAGGTGCCGTAGTAGTTCCATATGCCTCTGTATGGGAACTAGCTCGCAATCATCAATACAATCGCATCAGTTATCCGCAGGCGTGCGCACTTGCTGGTGCAATCGACATTACGTCTTCTGTTAGCAAGGCCGCAGACCGGTGACGGTGACATAACCAGCCGTTGTTGTGGACGGGCCCGCGGCGCGTCGTTACTTTGTGCTACTTCAAACGTTCCTCGCCGCGCCGTTAAAGTTTAAGAGACTTTGTTTTGATCGCGTCAAGCAGAGTCAAGCAAGTGTTTTCGGAGCGGCACGATCGCCGTCATGGGCGGCCCCGGATGACTCCCAGCCATTCTTCGGGGCAGACAAAGATGACGCAGCTCGATTTGTTTCGAATCGCGTCCCATTTTCTCGCCCACAATGTCATACGACTCACCGGCAAGATATAGTGCGACCCTCATTCGACCTGAAGGGTCCACCTGCCGTATCGCTTCCAAAGATCGTTTATTTCTTGGCGAATACGTTCGGCTAATTCATCCAATTGGGCTTCATCTTCCGGTTTATTCAATTGTTGCTTTCGATTGCGATTTGCCGTTTCCATGAACGCTTGAATCACTGATACCAACGGTTTTGCTTGAACGTCGAGCAGTAAATCCAGAGCGTATTGATCGGACTGCAGGCTCAGCATCGAGTTCGCGATCCTTCGGCCCACATCATCCTTCTCATCAGATGCTCGCTCTTCGTCAGCTTCCAGCCGTTCAACAGTCGTACCGTATGGTTTTCTTCCAATGCCAATAGACCTCCGCTTTTGCTTCGCCCTCTCTAACTGCAATTTAGCGGACGCGAAGTCGCCGTTCGCAAGGTAAAACTCCCGTGCGTCTGCGAGGATTCGCAGGAACAATTTTATCAACTCCTGCTGCCGATCCTTCCAGATCGTGAATTGCTGATTAACGACCAAGGCGACCGCAGACACAATCAAGCCGAGCGTGGCGACAATGAAGGTCGGCGTAAACCACGGGGTAGCTTCCGCAATGAGCATGTTGTGCTCTCCGGATGAAACGAAAAGCGCCACCCCCTACGACGCAGCGAGTGGGGCAATTCATATTAGGAAAAAATGGGATGAAACGGGGGCATTCTAACTCCTCTCGCTTTGGCAGAGTGGCGGCTCAGCCACCGGATGAGGGCGGGCTGCGTTGCGATTCACCCTGTTCGCAGTTCGGCCGGCCCTCATCCAAACCGCCTTCGGCGGACCACCTTCTCCGGAGGGAGCAGGGTTCGGACAGCCGGATCGCTTGCGAGCCGTTTCGTGCCGCTACGCGGCGGGCAAGCCCGCCGGCTAAACAAGAACGGTAGCGTGTTCTCAATCGATGACGCTGGATTCGATCACGCGCATCGTCTGCCACTTGCCTTGCTGGAAGCGCCAGAGGAAGGCGATGCCCATCACGACGACGAACGTGGTCGCGAGAGCCCATGACTCGTAGATGCCGCCCCAGCCCATGCGTTGCAGCAGGTAGGTAGGCAGCACCATGATCAGCAACCCGCCGATGCCCGACAGCAGCACGGCAAAGCGCGTGTCGCCGGCGCCACGCACCGCGGCGCTGAAGACGATCACCATTCCGTCGAAGCACGCATAGACGGCAGCGAACCGCAGCAGCGTAATCGTGATCGCACGCAACGCCGCGAACTCGGCAGGATCGGTCCGCACGGTGTAGGGCAACAGAATCAAGTCCGGCGCGAACCAATAGATGATGCAAAAAATGCTTTCGTATCCCAACGCCCACTTGAGCGCGGTCCACACCGTCTTCACAGCAAGCCCTGGGCGACCTTCGCCGATGCGTTGACCGGTGATCGTCATCACTGCGGTGCCGAGGCCCATCAGCGGCACGAACGACAGCGCATTCAGGTTGAATGCCAGATTCGTCGCGGCCAGCTCCGTCTTGCCGAGCGTGCCGATCAACAGCACGAACAACGAAAAACAAACCACGTCCACACACACCTGCAATCCATTGGGCAGGCCGAACCATAGCAGCCGGCGGAACAATGTCGGGTCGAATCGCCAGTGGGTCGCGATGCCATACTCGCGCGCCTCGGGCGATCGGTAGATCATCCACAAGTAAAAGACCACCATCGCCCCCTGCGCGGTGACCGTGGCGATCGCGGCGCCGGCGATGCCCCAAGCGCCGAAAGGCCACACGCCGAAAATCATCATGTAGTCGAGAACGATGTTCACGACCGCAGCGCCGACGTTGGCCCACATGATCGTTAGCGTCTTGCCGCGTCCGCTGAAGTAGCAACTGAGCGCAGCGCCCATCAGCACCGGAGCGCTGCCCACGCACAGAACCCAAAAGTATGACGATTCGAGTTGCTGCACGACGGGATCGTGGCCGATCGACGCGAAAATCGACTCGGACAACGGCGCGAGCAATGCGAGCAGCAATCCCGCGCCCAGCGCAAAGTACATGCCTTGCCACACGGCGGCCCCGACGCGGTCGAAACGTCCCGCGCCGTGATATTGTGCAACGAACGTGTTGACGTACGTCGCCACGCCGTAGGGAATGCTCATAATCGTCCAGTGCAGCATGGTTGCCGGCAACGCGGCCGCCATGGCGTCGGTCGTGTACCACGTCAGAAAGATGCGGTCGATGACGTACATCAACGACAGCGACCCGGAGCTGATCATTAGCGGCGCCGCGACGCGCCACAGCTCGCGCCAGCTGCCGGCAGGGGCGTGATGCACGAGTTCGGTCGAAGGCGTCGGCGGTTGCGGGCCGTTGACGTTGCTTGGTGTGCCGATGCTGCTTGAGGCGACGTTGCTTGATGTATCGCCGCCTGATGTATTGCGATCGGCGACGCCGTTGGTGATGACTGCCACGTGGTTGCACTCCGCCTGACATCCGAGCTGCCTGCTCAGCTTACGCAAGCCGACGTCGCATTATGGAGGACACGCGGCGATTGCCAAGGTTCGCCTCGACGTAGGCATGGAAGCGCGAAACCGCAAGCGGTGATGGCGGATGGCAGCAATGTTCTGCGAATATGAGGATCAATAACAGCGCTATGCAACTGCTTGTTGCGATCGAATGCATCGACGGAGCCAATTGGCTGTAGGGAACGCCCTCCGTGGCGTTCCGAGAACCTCCGATGGATTGTCCATAGCGACTCTCGGAACGCCACGGAGGGCGTTCCCTACAGGAAGACGAATTTGCATGACCTACTGATCAGGCAGAGCAACGAGCCGCCTCGCTCCATGATAAGACGGCGGCGAGTCGAAAGGGCCGGAAGGCGGTTGCGCAAGGCAATGCGAGACGTCGGCTCAGCTAACCTTTGCGGTGCCACGGCATTTTGACAAGGCGCTGGCCGTAGCGGAACTCGACGCCGGCCGTGAGCGCGACGTAATGGAAGTCCGAGAGAGCGCCGGTGCCGAAGGTGAACTCGTCGATCAGGTCGATGCGAAGGGCGATCCGCTCGGTGTAGAGATACTTCAGGCCGCCGCCGAACGGGATCATGCCCACCGTGTCGAGATGCGTCTTGCCGACATCGTCTTGATAGTAGAAGTCGCTCCAGCCGACGCCGGCGGTGATGAATGGTCGCCACTTCGCGTCGCCGAGCGGGTAATACATCAAACGGTATTCGCCGGTGATGCTGGCCCCCGTGTCGGCGATCGATCGGTAGTTGCCGTCCGTCAGGTTCAACGCCCCGAACCCGAGGCGTTTCTCGATGCCCCAGTAATGGTCGTAGTCCCAACCGAAGTTCACGCCACCATAGAAGCTCGGCTGTTGATGCACGCGGTGACGGATGAACGCGTCGCCATCGGTGGCGCCGGCGAAGGCGCTGATCGAGAACGGCTGACTGCGCCATCCACGGCCAATTAACGGAATGCCGAGGCCGCGATGCTTTTGGTCATCGGGCGTTCGGGCGCCGACGTAAGGAATCATCCCTCGCGGGAAGTATCTACATACGCGATCCCACTTTTGGCTCGAAGCGCCGGTGGAACGTTCGCTCGTTGCCGAGGCTTGCACGACCGCCGAGTCTTGTTCTTCCGTGAAGGGCTCTCTCAGCGACGACGTGAACGGTTGCTCGTTGACAGTCGAATTGGGTTCGTCGGTTGAATTGGCTTCGTAGGTCGAATCAGTGACGTAGTTCGAATCGGTGATGAAGGCGCATGGAGCCTCGACCGGCTCGAACACTCGTTCGGCAAACGACGCGCGCAGCGGCAGCAACACCCAGGCAACCAGTGCCAGGATCGCGAGGCGGCATTGCAGCGCCTTCATCGCCACGAGTGTCTTGATAAGAACGCTCACGCTTCCAACAACGCCAGGGCCATCGGGTTGTAATGTCGTCGGATCGCTTCTTCCTTCAGGCCGAGGCCGCGAAGTGCGAACCAGACGACTTGTTCGATCATCGCTGGCTGCGGAATTCCGTAATCCACAACGCAGTTGCCTGGCAACGAGTACGTGCTGATCATGGCTGCCAAGTGGTGTGTGAACCAACTCGCCAGGTTTGGTTGCACCGGTCCGTCGTAGGCTTCTCCCTCAGCAATGGCCGCCTTCACGCAAGCCGACATCCATTGATTGAGTTGCGTGGGCAAACCCTCGTAAAACATGCGCGCGAATTCGCCGTCGCTGATCAGGCTACGCAACAACAGACGGCTATGTATCGAGCGATCGTCATCCGGCCCTCGGGTTGCGAGCACCTTCGAAACGAACACATGAACCAGCAGCGCGAGCGTCGCGGCCGACGGCTCGAGCGCCTTGAGGCGTTCGATTTGGTCGGTGTCCTTTTCGTTGCAACAGGCCAACTGCATCGCCGAGTACAGCGACTCTTTGTTCGGAAAGTGCTTGAACAGCAGCGCCTCGGAAACTCCGGCGGCAGCGGCGAGTTCGCGCGTCGTGGTGGCGTCGAAGCCTTTCTCGGCAAAGACCTGTCGAACGGCGCGGATGATGGCCGCGCGTCGTTCTTCGGCCGACAGTTTTTTGGTTGCGACAGCCGTGGCAGTGCTCATACTTCGCGTCCGGTCGGTGCGACGTTTCGTTCCAGAAGGGGCGGTGAGTGTATGCTCACTCACCATCGCCGCCTAGAGCGATTATCGAAGCCGGCGGGCGCACGACTTTACTATCAATGTTGGCATCCGCAAACTTGATAGCGGCGCAACGACAATTTGGCTGAGCGTCTTCGCGAATACACGCTTTAGAGAGTGATAGCTAACGCTAGCTGCCGGCTATTTGCCGATCGCGTCACCGATCGTGCCGTCGGTGAAGTTGGCGAGGTTGTCGGTCTCTTCGGTGCTCAACGACGTGCTGCTGCCGGGCATGCCCCCCGAGTAAACAACGCCGGTCGAGGGGATCGTGATGCGGTTCACAGTGGAGAGGCTCGAGGGTCCATACTGACCGTCAAGACCGGGGGCGATGATTTGAAACGTATTTGGATTGAGCCACTGCATGCTCGCCCCGCTTTGCATGTTCGCCGCGGCATAAGGTCCGACGACGCCCCATGTCTGTCGCAGGTTGGTGTAATAGGACGTTGCTATGCCGGTGTTCGGCGCGTTCGTAACAAACGATGGGTACATGAAGTAAGGAAGCGGATCGGTAGTGCGTGACTTACCAGTGTAGAGCGACGCATCGTAGTAGACGTACGGAGGTCCATCGTCGATGGGACAATACTCGAGCCATCCGTCGCCATCGTGATCTTCCAGCCGATCATCGTCGAAGTCGTACAACGGCGGCGTTCGCGCGGTGAGCGTTGAGTCGAGCTTGAACGGATTCGTCGGATCGCTGTGAAAGCCGATGATCTTGCGCGACGACACCGGTTGACCGTTGACGAAGGGGGTCGGAAACCCGCCGAGCCAAAAGACGATCGCCTCGGCCTGGTCGAGCGTTTGAATGCTGAGCGTGCCTGGACTGCCTGTCGGTGTTTGATACGTGTAGGCGTAGGGGATTGTTCCCATGGACGCCTTCAAAGCGTCGTAGTTCACCAGGCATCGTGGATACGCTTTGCGCAGATAGCGGTCAAAACGAGTGCCGCGATCGACCATTGAGCCCGTGACCTGGCCGCTGGTCAGCGCACCCATGCAAGGGGGATAGCTACCGCTTTTGGATTTGACGCCTTCCATCGACGTTGCAAGGCGGGAGATCTCGAAGACCATCCCGCTTTGTTTGGCCGAGACCATTGCCTTGCGTATGCCGGTGATGAGCAGCCCCATGAGCATGGCGATGATCGCGATGGCGACGAGAAGCTCGACCATCGTGAACGCTGCGCGTCGAGACCTGACAACCATAGTGATTCGTTCCTTCCAACGCGATGACCTAGGCGAGCGTGCGGCGTCGCCGAAGAATGGGCACTCAGACTAGCAAGCATGTATGAGAATTAGATGAGCGATTCATGCGAAAGCTGTTAGCATCCGCTAGATTGCGTTGGCCCACATTCGTGAAGAGCATCCTGCGGGGAAAAACTAACGCGACTCTAACAGTGCGTTCACCGAGCCTTAACATCGTCCTGCTACCGTCCTTCCCATGCAGCGCTGTCGCTGCGGGTGGAGGATACTATGGGCGGACTTTGGCGGAGTCTGTTTGCTGCGCGGTCGAACTCACCGATGCGCCTTTGCGCGGTGCTGGCGTGCGCGCTGCGCGTGGTGCGCAGCGACGGTGGCAACCGCGACCGATTACTACTGGGATCCGCAGGGCGGTTCCACATTAGGTGGGGACGGAACTTGGACGACAACCGGTAATCTCTGGAGCGCGTCTCCCAGCGGAGGAAGTCCGACGGCATGGGTCAACGGCGCCGGCAATAACGCGCACCTCACCGGCACTGCGGGGACATTGACGGTCACTGCGGCGATTACCGCCGGGACGCTGTTCGTGGATACAACCGGTTACAGCCTGGTCGGCGCTGGCGCGACGACCGCGACGCTCAACATCGGCACGATCACGCTGAACTCGAATGTAACGCTCAATCTGGGATCGCTAACGAGTACGGGCACGACGCCGATTTCGTTTTCGGGCCAGATTCTCGGCGCATTGGGAAGCGCCTTGCAGATACAAGGAGCGCAGACCGGATCGAACATTCCGGAGCTCATCTTCTCGGCAGCATCGACTGTGTCGGTGCCAATCACGGTCACTCAGAGCGCTGGCGGCACTGCCACGATCGATGCCGCGATCCTCTCCAAGACCAGCGCCGGCGTCACGATTAACGGCGCGACGATCACCAACAACACGAGTAGCAGCGGGGCGATACGGTTTACAGAGATTGGCGGCACGAGCGGCAATGCGATGACGGTCAGCTCAATCTTGACTGGCAACGCGGGGCTGTTCTTTGCGTCCGGGTCAAGCGGCGGCGCAGGTACCGTGACGCTGATGGGACAAAGCTCTTACACCGGCGAGACGCGATTCAATGCGGCGAACTCGGCATTTTTGGTCGTCGGCGTGGACAACGCCGTTTCCACCAAGTCGGGTTTGTTGATGGGAATGAGTAGCGGCAACGGCGGCTCGCTCGATCTCAACGGACATAATCAAGCGGTCGCCTATTTGGCCACCGGCGGCGCGGGGTCGCAGACGATCACCAATCGCGTCGCTTCGACGACGAGCATTCTGACGATCAATGGCTTTAACACTACGGCGATTTCATTCTCGGGTGTGATTCAAGACGGATCGGGCAAAGTCGGTTTTGTGCAGACGGGCGGTGCGACAACATTATCGGGTGCGAACACCTATTCCGTCGGTACAACAATCAGCGGCGGCGTGTTGGTCGTCGCCAATACTGGCGGTTCTGCCTTGGGCACCGGCGATGTGACGGTCAGCGGCGGAACGCTGGCCAGCGGTACCGGAGCTGGCGGTAGTTTCACCGGCAATCTGATCATCGGAGGCGCGGGAACCGTGTCGCCCGGTAACGGGACCATTGGCACACTCACGGTCGGTGGCAATCTTACGGCTGCCTCGGGTTCGAATTTCAATTTCGTCTTAGGGGCGAACAGCACCAGCGGCCTGATCAGCGTCGGGGGCAACCTGAGTCTGACGGGCGCGACGTTGAATCTCAGCGGTGTCGCCGTTGGTCATTACGACCTTGTCAATTTCGGCACGGATACGGGCACAACGTCGTTCTCGAATGTCACCGGTGTCGGCCCCGGTTTCAGCTATATGCAGACGCTCGACACCGTCAACAACATGATTCTTCTCGACATCACCCAAACGCAAGCGGGCGGAGTGCCGCTTACCTGGTCGGCCAATACATCAGGTTCCGCTGTCGATGGTTCAGGCGTGTGGAAGATCAGCGACAGTCAAACGCACTTCGTCAACAGCAGCAACGCGAACGTCGCCTGGACCGACAACAATTCGGCGCTCTTTGGTTCATCAGGGGGATTCGGCACGGCAGCAGTCGACTTGGGCAGCAACATTTCCGCGAGCGCCTTGGGATTCACCGGAGCAGGTGCGCAGTACACGATCACCGATACGGCCGGAACGCATTTGCTGACGATTGGCAGTGGAGGCATCACGGCGACTGGCTCAGGCGAAATCGACGCCCGTGTTAGCCTCGGCGCGGCGCAAATCTGGTCGCTGCAACCGGGTGTCACGATGACCGTTTCGGGCAATGTTGGGGAGACGACGGCAGGAACCGCGCTCGTGCTGGCCGGATCGGGAACCTTCGATCTGAAGGGGAACAACAGCTACACGGGAGGCACGAATCTCAACGGCGGCACCGTGCAGATCAACTCCAACACGAGCCTCGGCTCGTCCGGCACCGCGACTCTCAATGCCGCAATTCTCGAAGTCACCTCGAACGTCGCCAGCAGTCGTGTTTTCGCCCTGGGAAGTACGACAAGCACCGTTTTTGTGGACTCCGGCCAGCAGTTCACCATGAGCGGCGCGATCGGCAATGCAGGCGCAACCGTTGGCGCACTGAACGTTGCAGGGCCGGGGACGCTCATCCTCGCTGGCACGAACACATACAGCGGCGGAACGCTGGTGACCGGCGGCACGTTGCGTGTAGGTGCCGATGCGAATCTCGGCGCCGCTGCTGGTTCAGTGACCATAAGCGGCGGCACACTGAGAACCTCCGCCAGCGTCACGTCCGGACGCAGCTTGATAGTCGACATCGGCAACGGAACGTTCGACACGGGCGCATCAGCTTCCACTTTTAGCGGCAGCCTAACGGGCACCGGGGCTTTGACGGTCACGGGCGGCGGCTCGTTGGCCGTCAGTGGCAATGTCAATCTGGCAACCGGCAGCGTAGCGATCCTTGGCGCTAACACGTCACTGATCGTCGCCCAGAGCGGGACCAACACCATCAGCGTCGGATTTTCATCGGGCCAATTCACCGGCAATCTGGTTAGCGCGAATGGGTCGCGCATCAATGTTGTCGCTGGCGGTGGCACCTTCATCGACGGTGGCGGACAAATTCAGTTCCAGACATCTGGCGGTTCGCTGTCGGTCAACAATGCTACGGCGCAAGGCCTCGGGATACTAACGGTCTCGAACAATATCGTCCTCAACAGCTTGTCGATCGCAGGTGCGTTCAAAACAAACATCGGCGCCACGAGCGGAAACTCGCTGACCATCGCAGGAGTAATCTCCGGAAACTCGGACGTCAATTTTGCCGCTGGCGGTTCAGGCGGAGCTGGACTTGTACTGCTCAATGCCCCGAACCTGTATACCGGCACGACGTACATCAACAGCTCCGGCACAGGCGTGCTCAAGCTCGGCGTCGCCAACGCCTTGCCTTCGACAACAGTCGTCTCCTTCGGCGACGGAGTGAACACAGGCAGCGTCGGCACGCTCGACCTCAACGGCTTCAGCATCACCATCTCTGGCCTTGCGAGCAACCTGCTCGGCACCTCGACGGCCAGCGGCGTCACGAACAGTGCCTCGGGCACGGCGGTGCTCAACATCAGCGGCTCGGCCGTGACGACCTACGTCGGCCAGATTGGCTTGGTAAGCAATGTGAACGTCACGGGCACCGACGCCATCGCGCTCAATCTAGCCGCGGCTAACACCGGCACGCTCGTTCTCAAAGGCGCCAGCACTTACAACGGTGGCACAACCGTTAGTGGCGGCGTCCTCGTCGTGGCCAATGGCACGACGGGTTCGGCCCTCGGCGTCGGCGACGTGGTCGTCACCGGAGGCAAACTGGCCAGCGACGCGGTCCTCGGGGGGAGCATCGGCGGAAACGTGACGATCAGCGGTGGAACACTGGCGCCGGGCAACGGAAGCGTCGGCACGCTCACGATTGTCGGCAATCTGACTTCCACAAGCGGCTCGACGTTCAACTTCGCCTTGGGTAGCGGCAACCAGAGCAGCCTGATCAACGTCGGCACGCTCAGCCTGTCGGGCACAACGCTCAACCTGACCGGGGCCGTCGCTGGCACCTATTCATTAATCAGTTTTGCCAGCGACACCAACAACAGCACATTCTCGAACGTCACAGGGTTGAACGGCCTCGGTTTCTCCGAAACGATCAGCGGCAATACTCTGCAGCTCATACTCAGCTCCGGTGGATCGACGCTCACGTGGACGGCGAACACCAGCAGTCAAATCGACGGCACAGGAACTTGGACCAGCAGCGGCGGAACGAACTTCTTCAACGGTTCGAGCAACGTCGCGTGGAACAACACCTCCAACAGCGGTGTCGTCTTCGGCATTTCGCCGTCCGGCACAGGTGGCACGGTGACGCTCGGCAGTAACATCACGGCAAGCCTCGTGACGTTCGCCCCGCAGCAGTCCGGTTTCTATACGCTGGCCCGCGACAGCGGCAACTTGTTCTCGTTGACGATTACCGGCGGCGTGACGGCGACGAATTCGGCCGCCATTGCCGCTCCCGTGACGATTGCCAGCGACCAAACGTGGACCATTAACTCCGCGGCGACCCTTACGGTCACCGGCGCCATCGGCGAGACCGGAGGTGCGCACGCCTTGGCGATTACTGGGGCCGGCACGGTTGCGATGTTCGGTAACAACAATTACTCGGGTGGCACTGCGATCAGCAGCGGCACGGTGCTGATCAACTCGGCGACGAGCCTTGGAACGGGCAGAGTTACCTTAAGCGCCGCCACGCTCGAAGCGACCGCCAACATCGACAGCACACGCAGCTTCACGCTCTCAAGTCCCAACAGCACGATCCAAGTCGACTCGGGCAAAACCTATACGCTCGAAGGCACGGTCGCCGGCTCGGGCGTGTTGAACGTCACCGGCCCCGGCACGTTGCGACTCTCGGGAGCCAACGGCTTCACCGGTGGCGCCAACCTACAAGCTGGTACGCTCGCCATCGGCAGCGACGGCGCTCTCGGCGACCCCGCGGGCAATGTTACCTTCAGCGGCGGAGCGTTGAAAACGACGGCCGCTTTTACTTCGACCGGTCGCAATCTGCGAGTCGCCACGACGGGCACATTCGACACCAGTGGCGTACAAACAACGTTCACCGGCAACCTGCGCGGCAGTGGCTCGTTGAATATCGTTGGCGGCGGAAGCATCGTGATGGCCGGCGCCGGTGATCAGAACGTCGCGCTCACCGGCGCGTTGTCGATCGCAAGCGCCACGTCGCTCGTCTTGGCCGAAACGAGCGGAACACAAACTATCAACGGCGCGACACCTGGCAGCAACGCGTTTGCGGGCAACCTTGTGGTGGCTGGCGCGACCGTCCTCTCGGTCAATAGCACCAGCTTGGGGACGGTCGCCATTGATGGCGGCGGACAAATTCAATTCACGGCCACGGGGGCAGGACTCGTGGCCGGCGGGACCTCGTCGGTCATCATCAGCAACGCCATCGTCTTCAATCCTCCGACGGGTTCGATCACCGCGTTCTTCGGCGCAGCCAGCGGCGGCACGCTCACGCTGAGCAGCACGATCAGCGGCAACGGATCAATTATCTTCTCGAACACGAACAGCGGCGGAGTCAACGGAAAAGGCGTCGTCGTGCTCGGTGCTCCGGGCGTCGTGAACTCATACACCGGCGAAACGCGAATGTTGCTCAACAGCTCGAGCGGCACGTACGGCGTTGTTCAGCTCGGTTCGAACACCGCGCTCCCCAGCGCCACGACCATCGCGTTCGGAACAACAAGCTCAGGCGTTGCCGGGCTGTTCGACATGAACGGCTTCAGTGCCACCGTCTCCGGCATCAACGCCGCGTTGGTCGACCCCACGGCAACCGTCGGCGGCATCGCCAACAGCAGCGCGACGTTGGCCACGCTCACGATTCAAGGCGCGGCAAACTACACGTTCGCCAGCACCATCGGCGGCGGCGTCCTCAGCGACCACACCAGCTCGATCAGCACCAGCATGTCGGGCAGCAACATCGCCCTCGTCCTCGGCAGCTCGAACACCGGAACGCTCACGCTCTCGGGTTCGAACTTCTACAGCGGCGGAACGGCCATCAAAGGCGGAACGCTCGTCGTCGCTAACACCACCGGCTCGGCTCTCGGCACCGGCAACGTAACGGTCAGCTCCGGAGGCACGCTCGTCGGCGCGGGTTCGACCGGCGCGATTGCCGGCCTCGTGACCGTAAGTGGCGGCGGTGTGCTGTCGGCAGGTAGCCAGTCGGCGAGCATCTTGACGCTGTCGGGCGGTTTGACGCTCAACTCCGGCGCAATCTTGAGCCTCAATATGTCGGGCGGCCACTTCAACCTTGCCAGCTCGCCTCTCACGCTCAACGCCGGGACGGAGACGATCAGCATCGCCGGGACGATCACCTCCAGCGGCACCTATGTTCTGCTCGCTGGCGGCAGCGGCATCACCGGCGGCGGTACGCTTGCGTCGAATACATCGAACCTTGTCGCTACCGGGTTCAACGTCGCGCTGCAAACCACCACCTCCAGCGGCGAGATCGATCTTGTCGTAACGAATCAAACGGTGCTTACCGGCAACCTGATCTGGAACGGCACCAGCACCAAAACCTGGGACATCGGCACGTCGCAAAACTGGCTTGACGGCTCGACGGTCGTCGGCTTCGCCAACACCAACAATGTCACGTTCGCGGATACCGGCAGTGGCACGATCACCGTCACCAGCAGCGGCGTCGCGCCGGGGACGGTCACGGTCACCAACAGCGGCGCGGGGACATACACGTTCACGGGCGGTTCAATCAGCGGCACGTCGTTCACCAAGAACGGCGTCGGCACGCTGTTCCTCACGAACACCAACACCTACTCGGGCGCGGCGACAATCGCTGCAGGCGTCGTGACAATCACCGGCAGCGGCAGCCTCGCCGCCACCGGAATAACGGTCACCGGCACGTTGAACTTGAACTCGACGGCCAACGCGCTCACCTCGACCACGCCGGTCACGATGACCACCGGCGGCACGCTCAACGTGAGCACCAGCCAAACGATCGGTTCTCTGGGCGGCGGAGCAGGGACCACCGCGGTCGCCAGCGGCGCGACGCTCACGCTCAGCGGCGGCAGCTATAGCGGCGCGCTCAACGGCGCTGGCGCGGTGGCGATCGCCGCGGGGGTGAACACGGTCACCTTCGGCGGCACGGGCGCGTACAGCGGCGGTACGACGGTCGCCAGCGGCACGCTGCAAGTCCTCGCGGCGGCGAGCCTCACCGCGGGGGGCAACCTGACGGTCAGCGGAACTTCGGCCGCCATCTTCGCCGACACGCCGACACTCCTCACGGCCACCAACAGCAGCACGGCCGCTGTCGGTCTGCAATTCACCTCCGCGACGATCTCGACGCTCTTGGGCAGCGGCACGACGAGCTTCACGACCAACGCAGTGATTGGTCAGATCAGTGTCGGCACGGTCACGGTCGGCGGCACGCTTACTGCGACGACGCTCAGCGGCGGAACGGTGACGGTTACGGGTGCAGCGACGATCAGCACCTACAGCGGCGGCAACCTGACGTTGGCCGGCGCCGCGGCCAGCACGATCACTAGCGCCAGCGGCGTGGGAGCGTTGACGCTCTCGCAAGCGGCCACGCGCGTGACGCTTGCCGGCGGCAGCTACGGCGGCCTGATCAGCGGTGCCGGCGGCGTAACAGTGAGCACGTCGTCGACCATGACGCTCACCGGCACGAACAACTACACCGGCGCGACGAGCATCGCTTCGGGCGTGCTCGTCGTCAGTTCATTGGCCAATGGCGGGCAGGCCAGCAACATCGGCGCTTCGGGCAGCGCGGCCGGCAACCTCGTCGTCGCGGGATCCTTGAGCTACACCGGATCGCAGGTCTCGACCGATCGCTTGTTCACCGTCGGCGGCACGGGGGGAACCATCGGCGGGCTCATCAACTTCACCAACACCGGCGCGGTTGCATTCGCCACGCCTAACACGCCCACGCAGCTGAGCATCGGCAACGGCATGACGTTCGCGCCGCTGCTGGGCAACAACGGATCGGGCGTGTCATCGCTCGCGGCCGTCGGGAACCTGACGCTCTCGGCCTTGAACACCTACACCGGCGTGACGACGCTCTCGGGGGCCGGCACGGTCGTGGTCAGCACGTTGGCCAATGGTGGCGTGGCCAGCAACATTGGCGCTTCGGGCAGTCAGGCCAGCAACCTTGTCATCAACGAGACGCTTAAATACGTCGGCGGCACGGTGTCGACCGATCGTCTGTTCACGATTGGCACGAGCGGCGCGCCGGTGATCGACGCCTCGGGGACCGGCACGTTGAGCTTCGGCAACAGCGGGGCCGTGGCCTACAGCGCCCCGAACACCGCGGCCGCCTTCACGCTCACCGGCAGCAACACCGGCGTCAACGTCTTCTCGCCGACGGTCGGCGACAACGGCAGCGGCGCAGTCTCAATGGTCAAGGCCGGCGGGGGAACGTGGTTCGTCACAGGCGCCAACACCTACTCCGGCGGCACGACGATCTCGTCGGGTGCGCTGGTCGCGGCCAACGGATCGGGATCCGCCTTCGGCAGCGGGCTCGTCACGGTGAGCAACGGCGGCACGATCGCCGCGGGGGCGTCGGGCGGCACGGTCAACGCACCGGTGACGGTCTTCAGCGGCGGCGTGGTCTCGCCGGCCTTCTTCGCGCAGGCCACACTCAGCCTCGGCGGCAATCTCACACTCAATACCGGCAGCACGGTGAGTTTCGGCAGCGTCGGCGCGCTGGGCGCGTTGAGCATGACGGGCGCGTCGAACCTGATCTTCGGCTCCGGCTCCGAGACGTTCAGCTTTAGCGGCACGATCAATTCGCCGACGACGATCAAGCTCATCGGCTTCGGCACCGGCACGTACAGCGGCGCGGGAACCAACTTTAGCAACATCATCATCTCCGGGTTGTCCCTGGGCTCGGGACTCAACGCCACGATCTCTGGCACGAAGAACCCCGGTGAGCTCGACCTGGTCGTCGCTGCCGGGTTAAGCGGCAACCTCACCTGGAACGGCACCTCCAACAAGACCTGGGACATCGGCACGACGGTCAACTGGCTCGACGGCTCGACGGCGGTCACTTACGCCAACGGCAACAACGTGACGTTCACCGACACCGGCGCGGGAACGGTCAACATCGCGACCACGAGCGTCTCGCCCGGTTCGGTCACGATCAACAACACGGGGGCGGGAACGTACACGTTCACGGGCGGCGCGATCAACGGCGCGTCGTTCAGCAAGCTCGGCGTCGGTACGGTGACGCTGGCCAACACGAACACCTACAGCGGCAACGCAACCATCGCCGCCGGCGTCGTCACGATCACCGGCAGCGGCAGCCTCGCCGCAAGCGGCGTGACGGTCAGTGGAACGTTCAACCTGACGACCAGCGGCAACGCTTTGAGCTCGACGACGGGTGTGACGGTCACCACCGGCGGCTTGTTCAACGTGAGCACGAGTCAGACGATCGCCGCGCTCAACGGCGTCGGCACGACGAGCATCGCCAACGGCGCGACGTTGAACATCGGCAACGGCAGCTTTACCGGCGCGCTCAACGGCGCAGGCGCATTGAACGTGACGGCCGGCCTCAACACCGTCACGCTTGGCGGAACGATCGGCTACACCGGCGGCACGACGGTCACCAGCGGCACGCTGCAAGTCCTTAGCGGCAGCAGCCTCTCTTCAAGCAGCAACCTCACGGTCGCCGGCGGCGCCAATGCGGTGTTGGCCAATGCCGGCCAACAACTCGGCACGCTCAACAACGCGGGAACCGTGAGCTTCACGGCCGTCACCGGCACGACCACGATTGCATCGCTCACCGGCGCGGGGGGGACCAGCTTCGCCGCCAACGGCAACGTCGCACAGATCAGCAGCGGCACGGTCAGCATCGGCGGAACGCTCGCGACGACGACTATCAGCGGCGGCGCGATCAACGTCCTGGGAGTGGCAACGATCGGCACCGTCAGCGGCAACGCGACGGGTTTGACTCTCTCGGCGGCCACCAGCTCGATCACGAACTTAGGCGGCTCGGCCACCGTCACGCTCAGCGGCACGACGAACCTGACCATCGGCGGCGGAACGTTCACCGGCTCCTTCAATCAGCTCAGCGGCAACGCCAGCGTGCTCACGCTCGGCACGAGCGCGACGTTCACACTCAACGGCGTGAACAACCTCACCGGTTCGCTCGTCATCGGCACGGGGACGACGCTCATCACGCAGACGCAAGGCGCACTGGGGGCCAATAACGGCTCGGGCGAAGCGCTGAACATCTCCGGCGGGCAACTGCACATCAACGGCACGAGCGTCACGATCGACGACCGCAACGCCACAGTCACGCTCAGCAGCGGTGGCACGATCAATATCGACGCCGGCGACACGCTGATCCTCACCGGCGCGAACATCCACGGCAACATCACTCAAACCGGCAGCGGAACGCTGAAGATCCTCGGCTCAGGATACACCGGCAGCACCGTCGTCGGCACCGGCGGCACGTATGTGGCCGACCCCTCGAGCACGAACAACATCACGCTCGATCACGGGTCAACCCTGAGCTTCACCACGGCGGGCACGTACTCGGTGACCGCGATCATCTCGCCCGACCAGACGCACGGCACGGTGACGATCACCAACACCACCGGCGGCGTCGTCGACTTGAAGGGGACGATCAACAAGACCGACACGAACCTCGTGATCACCGGCAGCTCCGGCAGCAGCTACCTCGTCGACGCCGTCATCAGCAACACGGCCAACAGCAACTTCGACAACGACATCACCTACAACTCGACGATGACGTTCAACGTCGCGCAGACCTACCAGGGCCCGACCACGATCTCGAACAACGTCGTCGTCACGTCCAACGTCGCCACCAACGTCTTCGATCCCGCGACCGTCATGCACCTGGGCAGCGCCATCGACAACAGCACCGGCAGCTTCGACCTGCATGGCAATACGCAGACGCTGGCCGGCATCTTCGCCGAGGGGACGGGCACGAACAACAACATCACCAGCTCCGTGGCCGGCGGCAACCTGTTCGTGAATGTGGCGTCAGGCGTTGATACTTTCAGCGGCTCACTCACCGGGCAGATGTCGCTCGACAAGGAAGGGGCCGGCACGTTGTCGCTTTCGGGCACGGCAAACAACTACACCGGCACGACGACCGTCAACGCCGGCACGCTGGCCCTCGGCGCTTCTTCCAACACGCTTCCCACCACGACCACGCTCTCGATGGCGGGCACGGGCACGGTCGACCTGCTTGGTCATTCGCAGCAGATCGTCGCACTGATGAGCACGCTTACGACGACGACCGTCACCGGAGCATCCGGCAGTTCGCTGACGGTGTCGCCGAGTGGAAACGTCTCGGCCGCCTTCGCCGGTGTGATCTCTGGCAGCATCGCGTTGACGATCAACGGCGGCGCGAACAGCTCGCAGCTTCTCAGCGGCGCCGAGACGTACCTCGGCGCGACGACAATTAACTCCGGAGCACTGATCGTCAACGGTTCACTGAGCGCCGGCGGCGGCACGGTCACCGTCAACAGCGGCGGCGCTCTGGAAGGCAACGGAACGATCAACCGCGCCGTGGTCGTCAACAGCGGCGGCACGATCTCACCCGGCGGCAGCACCGGCGACACGCAGACGTTGCACGTCGGCGGCAACCTCACCGTCGGCGGCACGTACAACTGGGAACTCAAGCAAGAGAGCACCAGCAGCGGCTTCGACCAGGTTGCCGTCACCGGCGGCAACGTCGCAGGCAGCGGCGGCACGCTGCACCTGGCCCTCAGCGCCGCGGGCATTCCCACCAACGACGCCTTCTGGCAGACGGCGCATGAATGGTCGGTCGCCTCCGTCACCGGCGGCACGATCACCAGCTTGTTCGCCCTCAACGATCCGACGGCAGCCAACTACGCGAGCATCGGCCACTTCAGCCTCGCCAGCCTCGCCGCCGATCAAACCGCCGGCGCCGTCCTGCTCGATTGGTCACCCACCGCCGTCCCCGAACCCGGCACGCTGCTCTTGGGCACGCTCGCCACCCTCGGCCTCGGCGGTTACGGATGGCGCAAACGTCGCAGTACACCTGCTGCCGACGTCACGTGAACAGTTGGGCGCCTAAGACGACGGATTGACCATTCTCGTCGACGCGAATCTTCTTCCGAGCGCGTGACATACGAGATTGGTTTCATGCACGAGCGATTGCATGAGCGGGTGTGCTTCGTCGAGCCGCGCGGTTTGACCCAAAGTTTCGAGTCCCATGGCAATCGGATACGCGCCATCTTTCGTGAAATAGCCGATCGAACCTTTCAGCGTGTGCGCAGCGCGGCGAAATCGTTCGCAATCACGAGCGGCAAGTGAGTCGGAAAGCGCCTGTAACATCGTCGGCGCGGAGTTCACAAAGGTGTCGGCGACTTCCCGCAAGATCGCCTCGTCGCCTCCCATGGCTTCCAACGCTCGATTCCAATCGAGATCGAAGACGCCGTCGTTGGTCGAAGCGACAGCGGGCGTGCCATGGTCACGTGAGTTCAGGTACATGGTGTTGCTGATCTGCTGAAACAGCTCGTCGGCGCGAATGGGCTTGGCCACGTAGCCGTCCATGCCTGCGCTCAGGCAGCGCTGCTTATCGCCGGGCATCGCATGCGCGGTCATCGCGATGATTGGTAAGCGGCAGCGCCCCGTCGCTCGTTCGAGCGTGCGCAATTGTCGAGTCGCCTCGAGGCCGTCCATCGTTGGCATCTGCACATCCATCAAGGCGAGGTCGTACACCTCACGGCGACATGCCTCGATCGCGTCGCGGCCGTCGCCAACGACATCGACCGTGTGCCCGTACTTTTCGAGCAACAGCACGGCGAGCCGTTGATTGACAGCATTGTCTTCGGCCAGCAGTACGCGCAGCGGCGGCAACGATGGAAATTCGGTTGGCGGTAGATACGACGCAGCAGCCTGCGGCTCGGTGCTGAGATCGAGCACGCAAGAAAAGTAAAACGTCGAGCCGCGTCCCGGCTGGCTTTCGAGCCAAATACGCCCTTGCATGAGTTCAACGAGACGCATGGAAATGGTCAGGCCTAGGCCTGTGCCGCCATACTTTCGCGTCGTCGATCCATCCGCCTGCTCGAAAGGCTTGAAGATCGCTTCGCACCGGCCGGGCTCGATGCCGACGCCGGTGTCGCTCACCGAGAACGTGAGGCTCGCCTTCGCGTTGTCTTGATCGCACGAATCGTCGACCTTCACGTTGACTGCCACTCGGCCGCAATCTGTGAACTTAATCGCGTTGCCAACGAGGTTGGTAAGGATTTGCCGCAGCCGTCCAAAATCGCCGATCAACGCGTCGGGGACGTCATGTTCTACGTGCCACGTTAAATTCAATTGCTTCGTGCGTGCTCTGAAGCTGAGAGGCTGCAACGTGTCACGCAAAAGTTCGCGCAGGGCAAAGGCTGTTGGTTCGAGTCGCAGTTTGCCGGCCTCGACCTTTGAGAAGTCGAGAATATCGTTAATGATCGATAACAGCGACTCGGCCGAGTTCTTGATCATGCCCAGGTATTCGCGTTGATCGGAATCCAGTTCCGTGTCGGACATGAAGTCGGCCATGCCGATGATGCCGTTCATCGGCGTGCGAATCTCATGGCTCATGTTGGCGAGGAACTGACTCTTCGCCTGATTCGCCGCGTCGGCCGCTTCCTTCTGATGATGGATCGTCTCATTCGCAAGCCGCAACAATTGCAACTGCGCCAGCAGCAACTCGTAGACACTCAGCAGCTTGTATTGATGGCCATCAACGACGACGATCGGCTCGTAAACGAACTCCTCGCGTCGTGCCAGCACTTCATGTGCGGCTTCGTAAATGCCAAGTGCAGCCGGCAGCACTAAAGGCGCCATGGCAACGGTGTCGAGCAGTTCTTGCAGCGGGCGTCGAAGAAACAACTCCAAGCCGAACGGCCGGCTCAAGTGTTCGAGAAACCGTTCGCGCGAGATCATGCCACAAAGCATGCCGCGCTCGACGACAAGAACGCCGGGCAAATCGAGATGCCGTTCGAATTCGGCAACGACATGATGGGCGGCGGTGGCGGGCGTGACCTGAAAGTCGGTAGTCTTCAAATCACTGAGGACCGCCTCCGACGTGAGATGCGCTGTCGGCGGGGTCATGACAAACCTTCTGGCTGCTGCCGGCGAGTTGCGCGGGCCTGAACCCGTGATTTTGGGCCGAGATTGGCATTCAACCAAGTGAGATTCGTGTCAGTCGCGTTGCTTTGAACGCCTCGGAAGCCGCGAGCGACGGCTCGCCGTTCCTCATTGTTCGCGACCGCTAACACAATCCACATTCGTTTCTAACACACGGAACACTCAGTCTTAATGATGTGCTGCTATCGTCTTGATTCGCTTTCGTCGATTCATGCGGTGCAATCGCTACGGAGTGAAATGCGCCGCGGATTGGGCTGCGCGATTCAGGAACGAGGTTTCAGAAACGCTTGTGGCGAGGCGCCGCAAAAACGCGCGGCTTACGGCGTCATGAGAAGTTCACGCGCGAAACGCATTGCTTTCTAACGCCAGCAACATTCTCGCGTAACGAACGGCTGCTATTGTTCGCACAAGTTTGAGACACACGCCCGTCCAGCAAGAAGGCCGGAACGATATGCGACAGATCATTGGACGCTACCTGCACATCTCGACATCGCTGCGTTTGCCACTGCGAGCATTACTGCTTGCCTTTGTCGCCTCGCTGATTGTGCCGAACACTTCGGCTCATGCGCAGTCAACGTACACTTACACCACCAGTGGCGGCACGAATACGTGGACGACGACGGCTAACTGGACCGGGTCGGGCAACTCGTGGCTTTATCCCGGAACGTTTTCGTCGGGTATCAACAACGATATCGCGGTGTTCAGCGGAACTGGCGCGGCGAAGACAATGGGCTTTTCGTTCAACAACGGGACGACGTTCAGCCTCGGTGCCATTAATATCACCGGTAGCCAGGTTAACGCGTTGACCTTCGGTGCGAGCAATTCGACAGCTGGAACGCTGCTCTTAAACGGCGCGAGCGTTAACGGCATAGCTGACACGATTTTCGCCGATTTCGATATCGCATCGAGCACCAGTAAACCAGTCACGATCAGCGGAACTCAGAACGGGGGAATGACATTGGCCCTCGGTGATTCCACGAACAACATCATTCAAGGGGCAACCGGTAGTGCGATGACGATCAGTGCGAACATCGCTGGCACAAGCAAGCAGTTGACTTATTATGGCGGCGGCAACGGATCAACTGCTGGCGGCCAGTTGTTTCTGGCCGGTTCTTCAAATACGTTTACGGGCGGTATTACGATCGGCAAGGCCGACGGCTCACAAGCCGGTGAGCTCAACATCGAAAACGCGACCGCACTGCCGACCACCGGAACGATCACCGTCAACACCAATAGCGGTTTGGTGCTTTCGCTCACGGGTACCTACGGGGCCCTCGGTCAAAACTTGAGCTTGAACGGTCTGGGGCTCGGGGTGAAAACCGACAACGGGGCGTTTGTCGTTGAGCAGGTCGCTGCCACGTGGGCTGGAAATATCACGGTCAACGGCAACACAAATATCGACACCCATAAAAGTGCCGCGTTGTTAACCGTCACGGGCACAATCGCCGGCACCGCAGCGGACACGATGCAAAAATCTGGTGGCGGAACTCTGACGCTCACAGGTGCCAATAATGCAGCGTGGAATACGTCAGTTACCAACGGCTTGCTTCAGGTCAATGCTGGCTCCGCAATCGGAACGGGAAGTCTGACGTTGGCTCAGACCTCAAACAACAACGATGGTTTGCAACTGAACAACGCTTCCCAGCAAATCGGCAACCTCATCAGTTCGTTCGTCGCGAGTACTAGCCAGACGCAGGTAATTACACTCAACGGTACGATTCTCAATATCTTGGAAAGCGGCAATACGACGTTCGGCATCACTACCGCAACGGCCGGTCAGATCGCTGCCATCGGCGGCACCGGCGGTATCGTGTTGATGGCCGGCAGCACAGGCACGCTGACGCTCAACGGCACTTTGAATACCTTCTCGGGCGGAACGACCGTCGCCGGCGGCACGTTGGTCTTGGCGTCCAATAATAACGTCCTCCTAAGTACCGGCACGGTCACTGTCAGTGGCGGTACGCTCAATATCACGACGACCAGCCAGGCGGTCGGAGCATTCCATCTCACAGGCGGCACACTCACGGGTTCTAGTGGTAATGTCGCGCTGAGCACCGGAAATTATGATCTGCAGGCCGGCAATATTTCCGGAACCTTGTCGGGCTCGGGAAGCATCGGAGCGATCAAGAGCAATGCGTCCGGAACCCTCTTTGTGACCAACATCAACACTTATGGTGGCGGAACGTCGATCAATGCCGGCACCGTGGTCCTTTCCAACAGCACTGGCTCGGCGTTGGGTAGTGGTGCGGTGACGGTGAGCGGCTCGAGTTCCGTGCTCGCCAGCGCTGTCACCGGTGGCGTGTCGGGGAACGTCACCGTTCAAAACGGCGGCGTTCTTCTTCCCGGCAACGGAGCGAGTCAAGGCGTTCTCAACATCGGTGGCGCCCTCACGACGCAAAGCACGGGTTCGGCGTTCGGCTTCACACTGGCTAGCGGCTTCACGGACGAAGAGGTCAAGGTGACCGGGGCCATGACGCTCGGAAGCAACGCGGTCCTTAATCTTGCCTCGACCACCGGCTTCCAGGCTGGCACCTACACGCTATTTACATTCGGCAGTGAAAGCGGCACCTTCGGCACGGTGAACAATCCGACAAATAGCAGTTTCACCTACCAACTTCATTACAACGCCGGGACGATTACCCTCGAGGTGGATCCGAATGCCACGGCGCCACGCTCACTCCTGTGGTCGGCTTTCGCAAATCCGGCAACAAGCGGTCAGGTCACCGACGGCGGCGGTTCTTGGGCAAACGCCGATAACACGAACAAGCAATTCTGGGATACGAACGCTGTGGCGGCAGCCAGTTGGGATAGCACTCGTCCCGACAACGTGACGTTCGGCAACGGCGGCGCCGGTGGAACCGTAAGCCTAACGACCGACATTACGGCCGGCTCGATTACTTTCGGCCCCGTTAGCGGCGGCAATTACACGATCAACACGAACGGCCACACGCTGACCATCGCCGCGTTGGTGACGGCCAACAGCTCGGCGACCCTTGCAGGCTCGGTACTGATTTCAACTCCGGAAACGTGGACCGTAACGACGAGTTCGACGTTGACCGTCTCGGCCAACATCAACGAGTCGAGCGCTGGCCAGGCCTTAACGTTCAGCGGTGCCGGCACGGTTCGCCTCTCGGGCGCTAACAGCTATTCCGGCGGTACGACGATCGCCGGTGGCACGGTGCAGATCAACAACGTGAACAGCTTGGGCAACACCAGCGGGACGGCCACCGTCAGCGCAGGCACACTCGAAGTGACGTCCAGCTTCTCGAGCGGTCGGAACTTTGTTCTCAACAACTCTGGCAGCACAATTTTGGTCGATAGTGGTGTGACCTATTCGATGTCTGGCACGATCGCCGACGGCGCCACGGCCGGTACGCTCAATGCCACGGGTCCTGGCACGCTCGTTTTGAGCAACACCGCAAACAGCTACTCCGGCGGCACGGTCATTAGCGGCGGCACGGTCAGAGTCGATTCCAATGGCGAACTCGGAAACACCGCCGGCGGCGTGACGCTCACCAGCGGAGGCACCCTGGCGGTCACCGGCAGTGGTTTTACCACGGGTCGTTCCATCACGCTTGGCACAGGCGGCGGCGTCTTCGATATCGCCAACGGCGGCACACTCATCGTGAGTACGGCCGTTTCGGGCTCCGGCTCGCTGACGAAGAACGATGGCGGCACACTCAGTCTGTCGGCCACCGGCAACGCCTTTGGAGGCGGCGTCGCGGTTAACGCTGGCACGCTCGCTTTCGCTCAGGCTGGCTCGACGACGTTTATCACCGCTCCATTCACCGTCGCAAGCGGCGCCACGTTGAGCATGAATGTCGCAACGAATGGGACGGTGAACTTCGGCGACGGCAGCACGCCGGTCACCGAAACGTTCAATGGCACGGTGGTGGTAAGCGGCGCCTCTCGCTTGAACTTCAATAACTCGACCACCTTCACCGGTTCCGGCACGATCCAGGTGTTGACCAGCGGCATGACGTTGTCCAACCTCAGCGGCAACGCTGGCGCTGCCGCAGTCACGCAAGGTATTGCGTTGAACCCGGGTGGTCCTTTGGGAAGTTTTGTTACTTACATCGGCGGCACAACGGGCGGCGGAGTCACCTTGAGCGGTGTCGTCTCCGGTAACTCGTCTGTCGACTTTGCCAATGGCTCGGGCGGCGGCGGAGCGGGCAGCGTCTACCTCGGTGCGACAAACCTTTGGACCGGCACGACCGCCTTCGACACCAAAGGGACCGTGACACTCGGCGTCACCAATGCGTTGCCCACCGGCACCGCTGTTACCTTCAATTCTGCCGGCTTGACGGGCGATACTCCGACACTGGATCTGAACGGCTTCAGTCAACAGGTCGCCTCGCTTGCCACTGGCACAACCTCGGGCACCAGCACCATCACTGACGGGATGAGCAGCACGATATCGACGTTGACGATCAGCGGAACCTCAGGATCAACGACTTATAGTGGCGCCATCACAGACGGCAACGGTCAGATCGCCTTTTTCAAGTCGGGAAGCAATACGCAAATTCTCAGCGGCGCCAATGCCTACAGCGGCGGAACGACCGTCGCCGGTGGCACGCTCGTGGCAGGCAGCGTCTCGGCCTTTGGCGGCGGCAACGTCACTGTCTCTAGTGGCGGTGTGCTGGCTGTAGGCAATGCCAGCGCCGTTCAGTTGTCGATCGGCAGTGGCAACTTGGCCGCTTATTCCGGTTCGACCATGAGCTTTGTCTTCGGCGCGACAAGCACAAGCGGCGAGATCAGCGTGAATAACCTTACGCTCAGTAGCGGCGTGACGCTAAACCTCAGCAACGTCAGTGCAGGCACCTATCAGTTGATTGCCTTCAGCGGTGCGGAGTCCGGCTCGTTCTCGTCGGTCCTCGGCATCAACGGCTACACTTACTCCGAAAGCATCGTTGGCAATGCCCTCGACATCACGCTCACGACGCTCCCGCTGACATGGTCAGCGACGACAAGCGGCTTGACCGACGGCGCCGGCACGTGGGCCGACAAGACTGCCAGCGGCGGCGCAAACTTCTACAACGGCTCGACCAATGTTCAATGGGATAACACGGCCAACAGCACGGTGATCATTGGCGCCACGGGCACCGGCGGGACCATCGCTCTAGGCAGCAACATTACAGCCAGTGCCGTTATCTTCTCAACCGTGTCGTCGCCGTACACGATCACAGGCGGCGCCGGACCGTACTCACTGTTTCTCACCAGTGGCAATGCGGTCACGGTGTCGAATTCCGCCACGATCGCGGCCAACGTCATGATGACGAACTCCGAGACATGGTCGGCCGCTTCCGGTCAGACGCTTACCGTCACCGGCAGCATCGGTCAGACAACCACAAGTTCGTTGACGTTCAATGGTCCCGGCACTTTGGCCCTTAGTGGCACAAACACCTACTCGGGCGGAACGGCCATCGCCGGCGGTACGGTCGCCGTCGGTAGCGACGCGAGCCTGGGCAACGGCGGCACGCTGACGCTCAGCGGCGGTGCGTTGGAAACGACGGCGAGCTTCTCGTCCGCTCGTGCGGTCAATCTCAGTGCGGCCTCGGGAATCATCGACACCACCGGAGGCGATTTGACCCTTTCGGGCACAATCGGCGGTACGGGCGTCCTCGAGAAGGCCGGTGTTGGAAACCTTTTTGTCACGGGATCAGGGTCGACCATCGGCGGCGGAGCAGGATTGACAGTTGATGCAGGCAATTTGGTTCTCGCGGCCCCCGCTGCCACCAACCTCACGTTTACCAACGGAATTATCAGTGTCAGCAGCGGCGCGCATCTCGACATCGGTACTGCGTTGAACGTCAACACGAAGGGAAATGTGACGATCAGCGGCTCTGGCGATCTGCGGTTCTTAGTCTCCGGTGGGTCGCTGACGCAACATAGCTCTGGCACGTTGAACATTAATTCGCAGATCGTGCTGAATCCCAACGACGTTGCACCGGCTAGTTCGTTCTTTGCCACGATCGGCGGCAGCCAGCCAGTGGCAGTGAACGCCGCTATCAGCGGTGACGGTGGCTTGCTCTTCGCGCTGACGACGTCTGGCGGAGCAGGTGTTATCAGCCTTAATGCCGCCAGCAGCTACACCGGTGACACTATTATCAACAATGCCTCGTCCGGTTTCGTTCAACTCGGTATTAACAATGCCCTGCCGACCACAACGAATCTAACCATGGGGCAAACTTCCGGCGCCGGCGGATCGCTCGATCTGAACAGTTACAGTCAAACGATTTCGTCGCTCATTAGCGGCACTGGCACCGGAACGATCACCAACCGCATGCTCGGAACGCTCAGCACATTGACGATCAATGGCCCGGCAAGTACAAGCTTCGGCTTGGCGATTTCCGACGCCCTAGGAACGGGCACGCTCACAGGCCAAGTCGGTCAGGTTGCGCTGGTTCGAGCTGGCGTGGGCACTACCGACCTCACGGGCACCAGCAACTACAGTGGCGCTACGACGATCAACGGCGGTACGCTTGTGGTCGATGGAGCTCTCACCGGAACCAGTGGCGTCTCAGTAGCAACTGGCGGAACACTCGCTGGGACGGGCATCGTCAACACCGCCGCAACCGTCGCGCTGGCGGGCGGCACATTGAGCATGAGCGGCGGCACTGTCGGCACGGTGCATGTGACAGCTGATTCAAGCTGGGGAGGCTCGGCAACCGCCACCATGGTCACCGTCGACAGCGGCAAGACCTTGAACATAAGCGGCACCGCGACCGTCAACACTCCGATCGACGTTGCGGGCAGTCGGCTGGTGAACAACGGAACGTTGCACGCAACGGTCGATGTCTCGGCCGGCGGCGTGGTTCATGGGTCGGGAAGTTTCGACACGTTGAACGTCGGCAGCGGCGGTAGCGTTTCACCGGGCAACAGCCCAGGAACGATGACGAGCGCCAACACTACCTGGGACACTGGCGGCACGTACGTTTGGGAGATCAACCACCTTGGCAGTAGCTTCGGCGATCAGACACCCGCCGGCACCGATCCGGGTTGGGATCGATGGGACGCGGGACTACTCGCAGTCAACAGCGGATTCACCGTGGATGTGACGTCCCTCACAGCCGGCAATACGGCCGGAATGCTCAGCGGCTTCAATCCTTCCAGCTCTTATGAATGGCTCATCGCAACTCGCACGAGTGGCAACTTCGCCAGCGACCTCGGATCGATTGGATTGAATCTGTCTGGATTCGCCAACAATTACAGCGGCACGTTTAGTCTCGCCTCCGGCGGCGGTGGGTCGGAGCTATTCCTCGACTATACGGCGGTCCCCGAGCCTGGCACGCTTCTTCTCGGCTTCTTGGCAACCTCTTCGTTCGCGTGGCGATTGCGTCGTCGATCGGCTCGCGTTGCCGATGCATTGCACGACGAGACGAGTCTCGGCGCTCAGCCCGGCGACGTTGCGTAAGGATCGCAAACGTGCAATTCTTGTGGCGGATCAGCCGACGCTGGTACAAGACGCGCTATCGACTTGCGTCGCGCTACGAGCGCGTTCGCGAGGAGTTCTTCTATCGTCGTGCACGACTGCGCTCAACGCTAGAGCGATGGGTCTCGCGGCGCGGCATCGTCGCTTTTGTCCGACATATTTCGTCAATCGCCGGCGCCCATCTGCGCCGCCAGTTGATTCGCACCATGCTCGTGCTCGTCGGTATCACGGCGATCGGAATTGTTTCGACATTCTTTACGATTCACGCGCGTGGGCGGCTTATCGCACGCCTTACCGAGAACGAGGGCAAAGCGGTGGCCCGAGGCGACAATGCCGAGGCGGTCGCCGCGTTGCGATGGCTGGTGCGACTTGAGCCCAGCGATCATGCGTCGGCTTTGCGACTCGCTCAAGCGCTTGCGCGTGAAGGCGAACACCAAGAATCCCACGAGATTCTCAATCGTTTGGCGCCAAGCGACGGCCGCGGTTACGCGCCGGCATATCTCATCCGTGCGAAGCACGACGTGAGGGCCGACGACGTTTCGGCCGAACGATTGCAGCGCATTCAGTATGAGCTTGAGCATTTGAACGGCGTGAATGGTGATGAACTCGACGAGATTCAACTTCAGTTGTGGTTGCGTACGGGGAAAATCGCTCGCGCCGACGCCTTGCTGAGCCCTTCGGAAGGGATCTCTCCCACCGCGCGATTGCTGGGGGCACGCACGTATGCATCGCTCGGCATGCGTGATTCGGCCGTGCGGCAGGCGACGCTCGCCCGACAGAAGCTCGAGGAACGGATCGAAGCGCGCGAGACGATGGGTGATCGATTGCTGTTGGCCGAAGCCTACGGCATCTGTGGTCAATTCGAAAAGATTGAGCAGATCCTGCGAGCAGGTCTGGTCCTGTATCCCAACGGACCTTTCGCCGAGGAACTCTGCCGCTTGCACCTGCAGATAAGTCAACAGCCCGGAGTCGACGCGAAGGACCGCATGCAATTGATCGCTTCGGCTCTGGATCTGTTATTGCGGAATGACCAGCCTTCCGGGCCGCAGCATGCGTTGCTCTATCAGCTGCACTTGGCGCGCGGCGACGCCAATCGTGCGAGTAAGCATCTTGCCGAAGCCACCGCCACAGATCCCGCGTATCGCATGGAACTCGCGCGGTTCATGGCGCCGCGTGACGGCCGCGCCAATGCGATCGCGCTCGTCAAAAGCGTAAAAGCGGATTGCGTCGCGCAGCTGCAGCATTCCCAATGGCGTCGTGGCGCACGATTGCTGCTTGCCGAGGCTCAGGTGTTTCTGGCCGACTATGAAGGCGCGACCGCAAGTCTCGCCGAAGGTTACGAACAGATCGCCGATCCCGCGTACGCCGTCGCGCTGCATCGAACTTATCTTGCTTGGTGGGACGCCAAGACTCGCGACCTGTCGTGGCATTCGGACGACGACCTCGAAGCGCTCGAAAAGGCCGCTATGTACTGCCCTAGAAGCCTCGAGTTGGTCAAGCGATTGCACGAGGCTCGGCGTCTCGTCCCTCCCGATCATCAAGTTGCCTACGAACGATTGCAGTCGATCGCCCGTCACGTTGCTGGCGTCGCTTCTTCGTCGAAGCTGTAAGTCGCTATTTCGACCGCGCTGGTCGTAATGCTGCGTCGCGCACAATCTTCTCGAAATTGTTGTGAACAATTCGAGACCTCGCGCGTCTAATAAGGCGGAACGGTGAGAACGAGCATCCCTCTTGCCATGAAGAATCAAACAATCAACGTCACAGCCATGTCACACATCCGACAAAGTCTGTTTGAACAAAACGGTACGTTGGGCTTCGCTGATATATCGGCGAATTTGGCCCAGCCGTATCGATTGCGCTTGTGACGCCGTCACCCGAGCTCCAGGGCTGTATCAAAGCCCGGTTCGCCTGACGGCGGGCCGGGCTTTTTTCGTTGGGGGTTGGTAGCTGAGACGGTGTAGCGCCTGGCTGAAGACCAGGAGACGAGGATTCGAGCGCCTCCCGACCCACTGCGCTGAACGTGCGCGCCGCGGCGCACAAACAGAACAACATGGCTCGTTCGTCAAGCGGAAGGATGCTGGCCTTTCATGCCGGAGACAGGGGTTCGACTCCCCTACGAGCTACTCGAAACGAACGCAACTACAGAAGAACGAACACAACGGGATGAAGGGGAACGGCGCCCCACGTGGCTTGGGACCACGAAACAGACGGTTCGACTCCGTCCTTCCCGACTGTCCGGTGTTGTAACGGAAGCATGGTGACCTGATATGTCGCTGGTGCTGGTTCAATTCCAGCCCGGACTATTCACTCGCAAAAAGGAGAAGCACATGACCTCAACGATGCGACGCGTCGAGCGCGCGAAACCGATACGCCCGATCCAGCGATTCTGGGGTCGTGGTGTAACGGCAGCACTCCGGACTTTTAATCCGGCACGTGAGGGTTCGAGTCCCTCCGACCTCACTGGCTACGGCGCGTAGCTTAACGGTCAGAGCAGGTCTCTTATAAGGAAAGGATCCGACGAAGGTTCAACTCCTTCCGCGCCGAGATTGCGCGCTGAGGAAACACGCATACAGAACAACGACGACAACAACTAACGGGATCAAGGTGTTAGCGGCAGCACACCTGGCTCTTAACCAGGCGAGTGAGGGTTCGAGTCCCTCTGATCCCAATGAACGGTGCTCTGAACGTTTCGATCTTTGACAATTCGGTGCGTTTTGTTTTTTCAAGCGCTCGTGATGTAACGGCAGCGTACCGCTATGCCACGGCGGAAGTGCGGGTTCAATTCCCGCCGAGCGCTTTTGCGGTTTCAAGTTCACATTGCGGTGGAGCCTGTGTTGGTACAGGCAGGCGCCTGTTAAGCGCACCGTCGCAGGTTCGATTCCTGCCGCCGCAGCTTCCACGGTTATTGATCGTCAGAAAACCGCGTGAACCAGGTCATACGCGTGGTATCCACCGCTTGCGGTTTCGCGCGTCTCACGGGCGGCATGCGCGAAACCGCAAGCGGTGATGGATAGCATCATCACGATTAACTTTGTTTTCTGAGGATCAATAGCCGCGACGCGCCAGCGGAGCGCTGTATTGTGAGTCGCGCTATTGACCAACTTCATTCGGGGATCGGCTAACGGCAGGCTGCTTGGCCTTGAACCAGGCGATGAAGGTTCGAATCCTTCTCCCCGAGCTTTTGACGAAACGATTGATCCGGGGCTGTCGCTGTCGGTATGCGATACCTGGCCCTGAACCAGGAGGCCGTTGGTTCGACTCCAACCCCCGGAATTTTGAATGGCACGCAACGGAAGTCATCCGGCCGGATGAGGAGCCTGTCTTGAAAACAGGTGGCGGCCTCGCGTCGCTTGTGGGTTCGAGTCCCACGGCTTCCGCTTGACCTTGGTCCCGTGGCCTAGCGGCGAAGGCAGCACTCTTACAAAGTGACGACCGGTGGTTCGAGTCCACCCGGGACTACTCTCGCGCCCAGATACGCCAACAGGCAGAGCGGCTTGGCTTAAAACCAAGTGTTTGCGAGTTCAACTCTCGCTCTGGGCATCGCACCCAAAGGTTATGGGGCTCGGTAGGCAACCGGCAGACCACCTTGGCTTAGAACCAGGGATGCTGTGAGTTCGACTCTCACCCGAGCTACTCAAACTTGTCCTCGTGGAGCAGCCTGGAGTGCTCGTCGCCCTGTCACGGCGAAGATCGTGGGTTCAAATCCCATCGGGGACGCTCGACCGAAAGGTCATGCAACACGGCACGGTACGCAAATCGGTAAAGCGACCAAGCTCAAACCTTGGTGACACGTTTGTCGGTTCGACTCCGACCCGTGCTACTGGCCAGTGCTCTTGATTTCTCTTCGCGCGTCGGCTGGGCATCGGCGAGCCCAAGTGCCTGTAAAGCACCCGCCTTCAAGCTATGCAGGTTCAACTCCTGCTCGACGCACTCGCGGCTCGTTCGTCTATCGGCATAGGACGCTGGCCCCTCAAGCCGGAACGACCACCGCTAACGCGGCGGTGCCCGGTTCGATTCCCGCACGAGCTACTTCGTGCGTCGTTGATAAAGACGCAGGCTGGGGTTAAGGAACTCGTCACGGTCGGCGGGCACTTCGTTCACGAGCACGTCGTACAGCGCCCAAGTCGTGTAGCCGCCAGACACTCGAACCTGTCGCACAGCTTTCGGAAAATGCGTTTCATCTGCAAACAGAAACCACAACTCGGCAATGTCATCGCATTTCTGTGTCTTTGAGCGGGCCTTCAGCACACGATCAACTTCGCGAGTTTCAATCGTGAGATCGTATCGGCCTCGCAATAACTCAGGATCAAGCAGCAGCAGGTGAGGAATGACCTCGTCAACTCGTTGCGACATAGACCCTATTAGGGCGTAGTTGAACCGCGTCCACCAACCGTTCGAGCCCGCGAGTGCGGCCTGCTTACGCTCTCTTGCCGCGGCTTGGTCTTCCTTCGAAAAGCGAACGTACGACTTGGTTCGCTCGTCGATGAACGTCACACCGTCGTCGCGCCAGATGAAACCACCCGTATCGTCATCGTCGTAGCGAGAGTCACCGGCGGATTGGTACAGAAACCTGCCGCGACGTTTAGTCGGTTTGTCCGAGAAGCACGACGAATCGAAGATGGTCAGTCTCGTGTGAAGCGATTCGCATGATCGCGACGCCTGGGCCCACCGCTCGATGATTTCGTTGATGTTTGTGGGAGATGGTTCTGCCGATGCCGCGGCAGCAGGAATCGCGAAAAGATACGCGAGCATTAGCAGACTCGCGAGACCTCGGCTCTTTAGTACGGAAAAACTGTGCAGCATGCGAGCAGTGTAGGCATCTCCCATTTTTAACGGCAATTGCAGAATTTCGGAACTCGGTGACAGCGTTCTCGCTACTTGCGATAGCACTCGCACGAATCGAATCACGACCAGGTGGTGAAACCGGTATGCACGCGACGCTCAGAACGTCGTGCCGCAAGGCATGGGAGTTCGACTCTCCCCTTGGTCACTCGAAACCTCTGTGCAGGTGGGCAGCGCCCAGCCGAGCCCCATAAGCTCAGCACGCCAGGTGCGACTCCTGGACCTGCAACTGATGAAGACGAAGGCGCAATCAGTCAACAACACTACGGCCGAGTACGCAAACTCTCCGGTAAAGCGGCCCGACCAACGCTACGCGTCGGTGCCCGAGAGCCTGGTGATCGTCTGTGGGTTCGACTCCCACCTCGGCTACTTCACGAAGCGTTCGATCGTTGAGCATGACTCAGCGAACAGAAATGGGCTGCTGGTCAAACGGCAAGACACCTGCCTTGCAAGCAGGAAATCGGGGTTCGATTCCCCGGCGGTCCACTCAGAGAAGTTTGATCTGGAAGGTAGCCGGATACGGTTGGCCGGACCGCTTTGCTAAAGCGGCTCTCTCGCTGAGATGAGGGTTCGAATCCCTCGCCTTCCGCTCGGGGGCAGGAGTCAGGATTCGGGAAGAGAGCCCGACGCTCTTCCTCACCGACTCCTGAATCCCGACTCCTGCCCCCTGCTCATGGTGTCTGTGGTGTAGCGGTCTCTGCACGGCTGGCTGTGAACCAGAAGGTGGCGGTTCGACTCCGCCCAGATACCCCTTGGAGGAAATGACGAATGTCGAATGAGGAATGATGAACCTGGACCATGTACCGGGCGTCTAAGCGTTCGTCATTCGTTCTTCGACATTCGTCATTGGAGTTCAACATGGTTACGCGCATCCTCAAGCGCCCGACGCTGGTGCTGAATCGCAACTGGCAGCCGGTGAATGTGGCGACGGTGGGCCGCGCGCTGACGATGTTGTGGAACGAGTCGGCACGCGTTGTCGACCCGCACGACTTCCAGATGTACGCGTGGCACGACTGGTCGCAGTTGACGCCGCACGACGGCGAATTGTTCATCCAGGCGATTCGCACGCGATTGCGCGTGCCTGAGGTAGTCACGTTGACGGAGTTCGACCGTGTGCCGATGGCGGCGGTCTCGTTCAGTCGACGGAACATCTTCAAGCGCGATCACTACACGTGTCAGTACTGCGGCGTGCAGCCCGGGAGCGAGGAGTTGACGATCGACCACGTCACGCCGCGCGCCCAAGGCGGTACGTCGAGCTGGACGAACTGCGTGTTGGCGTGCGTGGCGTGCAACAAGCGCAAGGCCGACCGCACGCCCGAGCAGGCAAGCATGCGACTTCGCAAGCAACCGGTTCGCCCGACGTGGAAGCCGCTGTACGCATCGCCCGCGGCACGTATCGAGAGCTGGTCGAAGTTTGTCAGCGAAGCGTACTGGAACGTGGAACTTCTATGAGCAGGGATCAGGAGTCGGGATTCAGGATCCGGGAGAAGAAATTGCGTTGCACCTCTTTCCTCCCGAATCCTGAATCCTGACCCCTGAATCCCGATTCCTTGATGGTGCTGCGATGGCGACCTACGTGCGATTTGAAACTCCGTACCGTTGTGAATCGAGCCAGCAGCCGCTCGGCATCTTTTGGGCAATTGCCCAGGTTGAGGACCGTTCGGACCTTGCTGAGTGGAAGCGTGAATGGCTGATCGACCGTGGCTACTGGTTTGGCAAGCACCTACCTGCGCCGCGCATGCGTGACTTCGATCAACGCGCCATTTTCTGGTTTCGCCCGTGCGCGACGATCGTCCGCGAGATCTGGCATCTCGTCGCTGCGCTGCGTGAAGAAGGCGTGATGGTGCAGCGACGTTGGACGCGGATGCCCGGACGTGTCGTCTACGAAGACGACTTCCAAATCGCGGCGATTCCCTTCAGTCACGGCCGCCGCAATCGCAGGAACCGACTGCCTCAACTCATTTAGTCCTCGGAGTGTGTTGGATTCGCATACGACCGTGCGAAGGTCGAGGGCCAGGTTCGATTCCTGGCGAGGACAATGGTCATCGGTTACTTACTTGATCGGAGGTGTTTTATGAACGTCAACCACAACGATCGCGACTCGTTTTTTCGAGACGATGAGTAAACGACGCAAAGGCTTCCCATCGGAGACGCATGTCAAGCGCGGTGTCCGCACCGTGCATGGCGACAAACTTCTCGAGGAGAAGCTCGGCCGCAACGACCTTTGCCCCTGCGGCAGCGGCAAGCGCTTCAAACGCTGTTGCCTGAAGTCTGGCTTGTTTTGATGGCGCTAACCGCGACGACTACTTTTAGAGAGTGAACATGACGTCGCCCATCTCGATGATTGGCGACAACAACGCTGGAGCCCGATGGCAAGGCGGCTGCCTGCAAAGCAGCTTCAAGTGGGTTCTCTTGAAGCAGGATTGATGCGTCTGCGCGAGCTCGAAGTGCTCGAAAAGGTGGCTTCGAACTCAAAGCTGAACGTCGTGTTGGGCGAGCGGGGCCTCGCCGACCGCGTCGTCAATCTGTTGTGATCGTTACGCCGGGCCGAGAACATCATGCATGCTCTCGGCCCGGCTTCTTTTTTGCGCCCCGCGTCTGTCGATATACTGTCCACCTCATCGAAAAGATTCATGAACTAAACTTGATGGTCTGCACGCCGACAGATAAGGGGCTTCCTTGCGAACGAATCACAGTCGTCCATGCTTGATCGCATTGGTTGTGTTGCTGGCTGTCGGGTGTGGAAAGGACTCATCCGTATCGCTGCCGGCGACTTCAGCGTCGGACGCTCCAGTGGCTCCGGCCGCAGCGGCGCCGAGCAGCACGCCGCAGGCAACAAATAGCGCGATGCCCGCCGTCGCAAAGGCGACACCCGTCGCTTCGACCAACGCACCGTCGCAACCAACGGCCGAACAGATCGCGCGTTGGAATGTGCCGGAGTTCACACCGCTACGGTTGTTGAGCTGCGGCGACGATTGGCCGGCGTTCTGCATGGCCGTGACGCCTGAGGGCAAGCAGTACGCTGTGGGCGGCGCGAAGCTCACGATTTGGAATGTGAACGAATCGCAGCCGACGACCGAGCTTCTCGCGAACTACACGGCGGAAGAAGTCGAGCGACCTTTGATTTCGATGGCGATCTCGCCCGACGGCAACTGGCTCGCCGCCGGCGACCAGAAGGGTCGCGTTCGCGTTTGGACGTGGAGCGATCAAAAGGAAGTGGTCCTCATTCAAGCGCACGATTCGCGCGTTGCTCATCTCGCCTTCTCACCCGACTCGAAGACTCTGGCGACGACGAGCTACTCGGGCGAAGTCATCCTTTGGCAGCTCCCCGACGGCAAGAAGATCAAAAGCCTGAAGATGAGCAATCAGCAGATCGCTGGCATTGTCTTCGTGTCCGACAAGCTGCTTGCCTCCGCCGGCAGCGAAACGAACATCTACAACATCGATACCGGTTCGAAAGAACAAACGCTTACCCAAAAATACGTCATCGGGCCCGCGCTCGGGTTGTCGAACGATCGCAAGCTGCTTGCCTTCGGCGATCCCGACGGCAACGTCGCGTTGTGGGATGTCGAGGCCGCCAAGTCGTTGGGCGTTCGGCTGCGCGGCGCAAGCACCACTTCATCGCCTTTTCGCACGACGGCAAATGGATCGCGACGTACTCGAACGATTCGAACATCCGCATCTGGGACACCGGCACCGGCACAGTGATGCAAGTGATCGATGCCGATGGCGATAAAACGTCGGCGATCGCGTGGCTACCGCAGTGCGACGGGCTAATCTTGGTTTCGGTAGAAGGTCGCGTTCGCATCTGGGGCACGACGGAGACCGCGAAGTCGCTCGGCATCGAACCACTTTCGACGCCGCCGCTCGAACCGCTCGCTGCGGGGGCCCATCGATCGATGTCGTCGGCTCAGTTGCAACGCGTGATGGATATTCGCTCGTTTCCTCGCCTGCCTGGCGCCGTGCCGCAGTGGAGCGACTTTTCGATGTGCGCCTACAGCGCTCCCGTATCGCAAAGCGAAGCCGAGGCTTTCTACCGTTACTATCTTGGCAGGGCAGGGTGGATGGAGCTACCTCAGACCGCGGCGATGCCCAGCATAGTGTTTCAAAAAGACGGTTGTCAGTTGAACGTCTCGTTCACGCCTGCGATGGTGGCGGCCGGTGGTCGCGACGGCGACTTGCAGATCAGCATGAACTTCGCCGGAAACTACGACGTCCGCTGGCTGCCCAAGTTCTCGCCGCTTGAATCTAAAAGCTCTTGGGCGGCGTTCTCGTCGGCATCCTATCGCACGAAAGCGGAGATCACCGACGTCGAAGTCGGATTGCTTAAGCAGTTCCACGACGCGGGATGGACCGCTTTCACGCGCCTCGCAGCTTCGAGCAGCGAGGACGCGAACTCTCGCAACCTCTCGATGCTGCAAAGCGGGAGCGTGTTGACCGTGTCGATCGGTCATCCGGCCGACTCGCAGACCGAGTTGTTCGTGCAGACCAGTGTGAGCGTGACGAACAAGTCGGTGCCGATCCCGCCCGACGCTGGCTGGATCGAGTTCGACAACTCGACCGACTTGCAATTCGTCATCAACACGAAGATGAACCTACAGCAAACGATTGAGTTCTACGACAAGCAAATGGCCGCCGAAGGTTGGATCGCACGCGAAGCCCGTCGGCAATTCAAAGACGACAAAGCGTGGCTGCCGTACATCCGCGGCCAAGAAGACCTCTTCCTGCGTCTGTCGGGCTTGCCCGACGGTGGCACGCGCATCGTAGCGGGCGATGCCGCGAATAGTTCGTGGCAACTCGAACAAGCGAAGACATCGGACGCCAAGCCTAAGGACGACAAGAACGAGAAGCCGGGGCTGCAGGCGGCCGACTTTACGCTTCCGGCCGGCGCAACCGCCATCAAGTTCGACGTCGACTTCAAGCAAATCGAATTCGAAGTTGCAGGCGCCACAGCGACGAAGTTAGGCGATCAGTTCATCGCGCAGATGCAGGCGCTCGGCTGGACTCGCGAAAACGCCGGCATGGTGGGTGACGATTACACGTTCATCACGTTCACCAAAGACAAGGCCGAGGTTCAGCTTCGCGCTCGCCCGCAGGGCACGAAAGCAACGGCCCAAATCAGCGGCGACGGCCTTCTGTGGGACAAACCTTTGCCGGCAGCGCCCGTGCGAATCTCTTACGGCACGTGGCTTCGCCGTGAGCATAAGACTGCGACGCTTGATTTGCTCGACGAGTTCACCAACGAGATGCACAAGATTCCGGCTGGAGCCAAGTAGTTGGGCGTGGCGAGAGTTCACGCCAAACCCACGGACGGCAGTCCGTGGGCTTATCACCGCCTCAATCATCGTCATCGTCGTCATCCGCATCGGCCAACACCGCCCACGCGGGAAACGTTTCGTCGTTGCCGCGAGCGGCGAACCACAGAATGCGATTGAGCGTGTCCTCGTCGGCCTCATCGATCTCGTCGAGCGGTTCGTCGAGCGACGCTTGCGCCCATCGCAACTGCCGCGCGTCGCGAATGTCGGATAGCTGGGGGTTCACGCGGTCGAGCGGGATGTTGTTCTTCACGCTTTTGTACGGCGAAACGTCCGCCTTCTCGACAAAACACGCCGACATCGGGATCGCCGAGGCGTCGAGCTGATTCATTGGCGGAATGCCAAGGATCAACTCGATCGTGCGAACCATGCTCGTTTGATTGTAGTTCGTACTGTCGACGAATCTCCGGCGAGTGTAAGGGCTAACAACCATCGCCACGGTGCGGTGACCGTCGACGTGATCGAAGCCGTTCTGCGGGTCGTCTTGCACGACGAACACGCATGTTTCTTTCCAGAAGCGACTTTGGCTAATCGCTTCGATGATGCGGCCTAACGCCAGATCGTTGTCGGCCACGGCCGCTTCGGGCGTCGGCATGTTTGGGCGCGTACCGACCGTGTGATCGTTCGGCAGCAACAGGATCGAAAGGTTCGGAAGGTCGCCGTTCTTCTCGAACTCCTTCAATTCGCGAATGAACTCCGAGGCACGATACTGATCGAGCACCGTGCTCGGAAAACCGATGTATGTCGGGCACAGGTGCGGCTCGATCGTCTTGATTCTCGCGGTGCCGCGGATCGTCACCTCGCCTTTGCCTGATTCGTAATCGCGGTAGCAGTCGAGGAAAGTGGGCTTGCCGCTTCGGTCGTCGTCGGCCCATTTGATTTCTGCATCGGCGAACTCGCCATAGACACGCAGCGTCTTACGATGCGCGAGCGCGTTGTCCCACAGGAAGCCACTCGAGGCGTAAGCCAGCGCGTCGCCGCCGTCGAACGGATAGCTGCGCGGGAAACCGCCGAATGCCCGCTCGAGGTAATCGGTCACGTAGGCTTCCATCGCCCATTGATGACCGTCGGCGCTGAGCACGCCGCTGCAATAGAAGTTGTCGAACAGCGTGAACTCATCGACGATCTTGTGATGGTTCGGCGTGGCTTCGCGACCGTAGATGCACAAGCTCGGATCGCCTTCGCCACGGGGAACATCACCGAACACCTGATCGTAGGTGCGGTTTTCCTTGATGATGTACACCACGTGCTTAAACACCGAAGGTTCACCATGCCGCTCGGGCACCGGTCGCGGTCGAGCATCAGGCCGCAGCGGCGCCATGGCGTTCACGGCGGCGGTCATGCGGTTGTTGGTTTGAACGGTTTTCGTGTAGCGTTCGAGTTCGTGGGCATTCGGGAACGGAACAAGCGACAGGCTTCCCAGGTAATCGTGGCTGTTGTAGCCGAAGACTTTTTGATCGCGGATGATGCGCTTGCCTTCCCACGATTCATGCTCGCGCGAGCCGATGCCTTTGACGTTCGACACGACGAGCCGCTTGCGTGCCTCGTCGACGACGACTGACGACGGATACCAGCCGACCGGGATGAAAC
Organism: uncultured Planctomycetota bacterium; assembly: GCA_963708675.1. GTDB lineage: Bacteria > Planctomycetota > Planctomycetia > Pirellulales > PNKZ01 > DATAXP01. The sequence goes on along the minus strand of CAVPTO010000003.1, from coordinate 4,676,339 downwards.
CTCGCAACGCGCTTTTCGAGGGCGCGAAGTCGACGACTGCGATGGCGTTGTTCGTTCCGCAGGCGACGAACAGTCGCTTACTGTCGCCGCTGAAAGCCAGCGCATTCGGCGCCGTACCGAACAATAGATCTTGTGATGGCCTGACCGATATCTTCTCGGCGATCTTGCCGGTCGCCGCGTCGAGCACCCACACCAGGTCATCGTTGCCGCACGTAATCGCGACGTACTTCTCGTCGGGGCTCACGGCAATTGCAGAGGCGTGCGGACCGATGACGATCTCATCGAGCACCTTGCCTTGTTCCCAATCGACGATCGAGACCGACCCTTCGGAGGCGATGTTTCGCGCGGCATCGACACGCACCGGTTGAGCGATGCCCGACGGGCCCACCGTGTCGCCTTCGGCAGGGACCCGGCCCGCGAAGTTCGTCACGTACGCTTTCGAGCCGATTACCGCGACATCGTACGGAGCGTTGCCGACGGCGATCCGTCGCACGATCGTGTCGTTCTTGCGATCGACGACGACCAGTTGGTTCGCGAGATTCAACGCAATCAAAAGTTTCGAGCCATCGGGCGTCCATGCCATACCAGCCGGTAAGTGCTTGGTGCCAAACGAATACGTCTCGTCGGCCGAGAGCACACGCTGCTCGCGTTCGTCGCCCGTCTCGCCAAACTCGATCTGTCCGCGTTTTTCTAGTTCACCGTCGTCTTCGACCTCGAAATGCACGACGATGCCGCCGGCCTTTTCGGTGCGCTTGCTCGGTATCGTCGACACGTACAAGTCGCGGCCATCCTTGCTGAACAGCAAACCCTTGTAGCTCGCGCCGGTGATCTTCGCCGTGGAGATTGTCGCGCCGCTGGCAGCATCGAGGATGCGAACGTCGCGATAGCTCGTCATTGCCAGCCGTCGGCCGTCAGGGCTGAGCACGAGGTCCGTCGGCCGACCGGCCATGATCACTTGCTTGCCGGCAGGCGCAAGCACTTGATTCGTCGGCACCACGACGCGGCCATCGCGCTGCGGCCCCACGTTCTCGCGAGCTTGCTGCGCGCACAATTCCGTGGCGACCATTAACAACCAAGTCACGCAAATCCGTTTCAGATGTCGCATCGCATTCCTTTACGCGAGTCATACAAAATGGCGTACTACTTCTGCCGCTCGAACAGCACCACGCGCTTCGCGGCACGTTGGATGCCGACGAGCCCGCCCGTAACGGGGTCGAAGGCGATCCCTTGGCCGGTGATCGGCGCGGTTTGCTCGCCGACTAGGGTAAGCATTGATTCGCCGACGACAAGCCGCAAAAGATAAAGCCGCGGGTTGTCGTGGTCGGTCACGATCAGCGTGTCACCAAACCACACGCCTCCCGACAGGCTTGCCTTGCCGATGCGCGCGATGAGTTCCGACGAATAACGCCATCGTCCCACTTCATTCCACGCGTCGTCGAACTCGACGAGAAACGTCTTGTCGTTGTCATCGCCGTAGAGCGCGAAATTGCACCACCAGCGTTCGTCTCGCCGGATGACCCACGTCAGGCTGCCGCCGAAGCTGCCGAAGTCTTTGAACACGCTCAGTTGCATCGACGGCGTGTCGAGCACCATGATCTGGCTGTCTTCCGGCTTCTTCGGATAGTTGGAATGGGCGCAGTACAGCCGGCCATTCCAGAAAAAACCACTATTGAGATGTTCGGCATCTCCGCTGCTAACGGCAACGCGCTCGTGCGTGGTGCGGTCGTACTTGGCGATTACGCGATTCGTGATGACGTAGAAGAACCGCTCATCAGCCGCAGCCGCCTGCTTCGCCTCTTCCGCCGAGAAGCTCGCCGTCTCGATCCATGCGGGCTCATCAGCAGCGGCGAGATTCGCGGAGAGCGTGAGGGCAATTGCCCAGAGGCCCGCAACCCATCGGTGTCGATTCACGAAACTACCCCGCCTGGAGCTTGAAAGGCCGTCGACTCACTGCGCATCATGGGCACACACGACGGATCAACGCAGATGATAGACACCCCGAACGACAACATCAAAACCGAACCGATCGGTTCCGAAGCCGCCGTTGCCAAGCCTCGCGGGTCCGAGGACTCATGGGCCATCGTGTGCGGAGCGGTGTTTCTAGCGGTGTCGTTCTTCGCCGTCTGGGCCGCGCGGCCTGCGAACCTCGCGGAGAAGATCGCCTCCGGCGACAAGATCGAAATCAAGAACCCGCTCAAGCCGTGGCTGTCGAAGCCGGGCTCGTGGACTCAGAATCCGTTGGATGCGTTCTTTCGCTCGGCGACCGAGAAGGCACCGATCTTCAACTCGTTGCCGGGAACGCTAGGCGCGTTCGTGGCCGTTGGCGTAGTGGTCGCCGTTGCGGTGCAGTTGCGCACGGGTCGTGGACTGGCATTCGCTACCGCATTTCCTGCGATCTTTTTGCTGGCGACGTTCGCCTATGCCATGTCGGGACAGAGCGTTATCAAAGCGCTGAACCTCGAATACGCGTTGTGGGCGCTGCTCGTTGGACTCGTGATCTGTAACACGATCGGCACGCCGTCGTGGTTGCAACCTGCGCTGCTCAGCGAGTTCTACATCAAAACGGGGCTCGTGCTGTTGGGCGCCGAGGTGCTGCTCAATCGTTTGCTGGCGCTGGGCGCGCCCGGCATTTTCGTTTCGTGGGTCGTCACGCCGATCACACTCATTACGACGTTCATCTTCGGGCAGAAGATTCTCAAGATGGAATCGCCGTCACTGAACATGGTGATCTCGGCCGACATGTCGGTGTGCGGCGTCTCGGCTGCCATCGCCACCGCGGCGGCCTGTAAGGCGAAGAAGGAAGAACTGTCGCTGGCCATCGGCCTGTCGCTCATTTTTACCGTGGCGATGATGGTCGCCATGCCGGCATTCATCAAAGCGGTCGGCATGGACGAGGTTGTCGGTGGCGCGTGGCTTGGCGGAACGATCGACTCGACAGGCGCCGTGGCGGCGGCAGGCGCGGCGCTCGGTGACCGGGCGCTCGAAGTCGCCGCCACGGTCAAAATGATTCAGAACATCCTGATCGGCGTCGTCGCATTCGGCGTGGCCGTGTATTGGACCACGTATGTCGAGCGCGACGAGTCGTCGTCGGCGCGGCCCGGCATCTCGGAAATCTGGCGGCGATTCCCGAAGTTTGTTCTCGGTTTCGTGCTCGCGTCGATCATCTTCTCGATTCTCTACGGGTCGCTGACCGCCGGCCCTGAGGTGATCGATTCAATGATCGACGGTTCGACAGCGACCATTCGCGGCTGGCTGTTTTGCCTGGCTTTCGTCTCGATCGGCCTCGAAACGAACTTCCGCGAGTTAATGCCGTATCTACGCACCGGCAAACCCGTCGTGCTCTATGTGTGCGGGCAGGCGCTGAACCTCGCGCTGACGCTATTCATGGCGTGGTTGATGTTTGGTGTCATCTTCCGCGGCATGGTGGAGTAGCAGTATCCATGACCGCATCGACTACGCAACATTCGCTGTCGAAACTCACAACGCGATGGCGATTCGTTCTCCTCGTTTCGTCGATCAGCTTTGTGTGGCTGCTTGTGCTGCCTTGGCTTGCGAAGCAGCCGTTGGTGAACACACAACTCCAATGGCTTGACGAGCAGCGTATCGACCCCAGCGCGATGTATTACACCGAACTCGAAGCGATGAAGCCGATTCTCGCGCGGCTGAACGAGCGCGAGCGTGCCGCATCACGGGCCGTCGCCGCCGGTCCCGCGTTAACGAATTAAAATCGCACGCCGGCACCGATGTTCGTAAAGAACGGCGCTGATTGCGCGTTCAATCCCCATCCGAGCCGAAAACCGATTTCGGTGTTCTTCGTGATGAGATAATGGGCGCCCGGGCTGAAATAGATCTGCGTATAGTCGCGATTGCGATCGTACGTGGTGCTTCCGAAGCCCTCGGCGTGGACGGCCCATCGCTTGTGAATCGGCACCTTCCAGACGATCGACGGCGACCAAATGCTGTAGCGATCATATTCGTTGCTGGCCGTCGAGTAACGCAGCGCGGTGTCGATGCGACTTCCGCCGGGCAGTTGCCAACCGTTGATATATGTCGCCGCCCATTGCGTGAAGACGGCCTCACCTGAAGTTGGCGTATATGCCTGAACGATCGCGGCACTGCGCGGCCGCCAGCCACGCTGGTCACCCAGGTTGAACTTGAAACCATATTCGATGCGCGACTCAGGGGTGTGGCCCGGTTCTTCGAGTTCAGCACCACCTTGCACGGCCGACACGTCGACATCGCTGCCGTCGATTTCGTAGTTCCATCCAACGCGCAGCTCGATCCATTTGTTCAAGCCGTAGCGCATGATGGTTTCGGGAAAGCTCGACGTATCGGCGCGTCCGCCGCGATTGTTGATGTACGAGTAAGCCGTCTCGACAATCATGCGTCGTTCCGAGGCCAGTGACGCGGCCGGCGTGAACGAGTCGCGATCGGTTTCGATCATGATGTCATCGGTGGAAGCCCCGTCACCGCCATTGTCCGATCCGCGCAGATCCGGAGGAGTAATGTCTGAGAAAAACCCCGAACGCGCCCGCAATGGCTGCGCGAATACCTGGCCGCCGCCAAGCAGCGCGCTCCAAACCAGGAGTAGTCCAGCGACGGTCGCAAGCCGCAGAATCATTGCTGATCGTCGGGAAATCAAAGGACAACGGGTCGTCTCAGCGCATCATCGTCGACTCCGAGCGGCGGCGTTGCCCTTTTTTCGTCGATGAAGGGTGCATTTCCGTCATCGCCGTCTCAGCTTATGGCAAGGTCTGCGGCCCTTGCCGACTTGGAGCCTTAGGCACGCGGCCACTGCACAGGCGAACATCCATGCGGTGCGTCCGGGCGCGCCAATTCTTCACGTTTCATCCAAGCGTGGTCTGGGCATGCACGAATGGCTCGACTGGATTACATGCGTTTAATGTCGACGCCGCCACCGGGGCAGGCGACTTGAAACTTCGTCGCCGCGGCGGTACGCATACACGACATGGACTTGAAGATTGTCGACCTCGACGCAGCCCTCGCGCGCATGGGTGGCAACACCGAGTTGCTCGAAATGATGATCGGCCTGGTCGCGAATGATCTTCCCAATATTCTTACCGGGCTTCGCAAGGCCATCGCTGACGACGATCGCGAGGCTCTCGCGCATCACGCGCACAACGTTCGTGGTCTCGCATTGAGCATTGGCGCCCAGCGCATTCGCACGCCGTCCGTCAAGCTAGAGCACGCGGCCGAAGGCGAAGACGGCGTCGCGCTCGCACCGCTCGCGGACAAGCTGATCGAGGCGATCGACGAACTTCAGCAGTTTCTCACGGATCGTCGGTAGCGTGATCGTCCGTAGCGTGACCGTCGGACGCGTGTTCCATCACCGCTTGCGGTTTCGCGCTTACCTGGCAAAGCGCCGGAAACCGCAAGCACAGCAGAGAATCAACCGCTAGGCACAGTTCGTTGGCATCGCCCGCCGGGTCTGTCATATTGATGGGCAACTCAGCCCCGACTCCGGAGCCAGCGCGTGACCCAAGCGGCGACCATGATGGAGATTTGGCCTGCCATCGACCTGCGCGGAGGCAAATGCGTCCGCCTACGGCAAGGCGATTACGCCCAGGAAACCGTTTTCGGCGATGACCCCGCCGCGATGGCGAAACATTGGATCGCCGAAGGGGCCCGCTGCCTGCACCTGGTCGACCTCGACGGCGCCCGAAGCGGCAAGCCCACGAACATGGCCAGTATCGAAGCCATTCGCAAGGCGATCGACGTGCCGATCCAGCTCGGCGGCGGCGTTCGCGACGAAGCGACCATCGACCAACTCATACGCCTCGGCGTCACGCGCCTGGTCATCGGCACCAAGGCGCTGCGCGAGCCCGAGTGGTTCCGCACCATGTGTCGCCGTTGGCCGCAACGGCTCGTCCTTGGCCTCGATGCGCGCGACGGTCACGTCGCCACCGACGGTTGGCTCGAAACCAGCAGCATGTCGGCCACCAAACTCGCGCGTCAGTTCGAAGGCGAGCCGGTCGCCGCCATCGTGTACACCGACATCGCAGTCGACGGCATGCTCACGGGCCCCAACGTCACGGCCCTTTCCGATATGTGCCGAGCGGTCGATCTTCCGATTGTCGCTTCAGGCGGCATCTCGAACGCCGCCGACGTCGCCGCCGTGGCGGAGTTACCCGTGGCCGGCTGCATCATCGGCCGCGCCCTGTACGAACATCGCGTCACGTTGGCCGAGGCGCTCGCCGCGGCACGACGCGCCGCGCCTGGAGAGTTGAAATCGCAACGCATGGATCTCTAACGAGGACAAACCATGAGCATTCGCAACGTCGATACGATTCGCGACATCGCCCTTTGCGGACACGGCGGAGCCGGTAAGACCACGCTGATCGATCAGCTGCTCATCAAGACAGGCGTCATCAAGCACGCAGCCAGCGTCGATACCGGCACCAGCGTCTGCGACTTCGACGAAGAAGAGAAACACCACAAGCACACGATCGAAGCCAAAGTCGCCCACCTCGAACGCGACGGCATCCTCTTCAACTTTATCGACACGCCGGGCTACCCGGATTTCATCGGCGCGACCATCGGCGCCATGCGCGGGGCCGACACGGCGGCCATCGTCATCAACGCCCACGACGGCATCGCGGTCAACACACGCCGCACGTTTCATGAGGCCGGCAAGGCGGGCATCGGCCGCGTCATCATCATCAACAAAATGGACGCCGAAAACGTCGAGTATCCCGCGCTGCTGGCGAGCATCACCGAGCTCTTCGGCCACGCTTGCGTCCCGTTCAACGTGCCGATCGGATGCGGCCACGACTTCCGCGGCGTCATCAACACGCTCAAGCTGCCGACGAACACGTCCGGCGCGTTGGTGAACCCGAACGACATCAACACGCAACTTATCGAAACGATCATCGAGAACGACGAGGAAGTCACGGCGCGATACTTCGAAGGGACGCCACCCACCGACGACGAAATCACCCGCCTCCTTGTCGACGCCATCGTGCATGGCAATCTGATTCCAGTCTTCTGTTGCTCGGCCAAGACGGGCGTCGGACTCGACGAGTTGCTCGACGGCCTGAAGATTGCCGCCTTACCGCCCGACAAGCTGCACTGGTCCGGTCATCGCCCCAACGGCGAAGAGGTCGACATCGTCGGCGATCCCGAAGGTCCGCTCGTCGCGCAGGTGTTCAAGACACGCATCGATCCGTTCGTGCAGCGGTTGAGCTTCATCCGCATCTTCTCGGGCAAGCTCAAGAAGGAAGAAGTCGTCCACGCCACCAACGCCCGCAAAGGCGTGAAGTTGCACCAGCTGTTTCGCATACAGGCGAATCAAACCGAACCGATCGACGAGGCCGGCCCCGGCGAAATCGTCGCCGTCACCAAGAACGAAGAGCTACACACCGGCACCGAGCTCGGCGATCTACTGCTCGAAGACATCAAGTTCCCGACACCCATGGTCGGCCTGGCCGTCACGCCCAAAAGCCGCGGCGACGAAACGAAACTCTCCGGCGCGCTGCACAAAATCGTCGAAGAAGATTCGACGCTCCGTCTCGAACGCGATTCGCAGACGAAAGAGCTGGTGATGACCGGGATGAGCGAGCTGCACCTGCAAATGATCCGCGAACGCCTCAAGCGTCGCGACAAGGTCGAGGTCGACACTAAGGAACCGAAGATCCCCTATCGCGAAACGATTCAAGCCAAAGGCGAAGGGAGTTACCGCCACAAGAAGCAGTCGGGCGGCCGCGGGCAGTTCGGCGAAGTGCATATTCGCCTGTACCCGATGCCCGGCAACGTCGACATCGCCGAGTTCGCGACGAAGGAACGCTTTCCGCACATGCGCGAGTACCGTCACGACCCGGCCAACAACTTTCTGTGGGTCGATTCGGTGGTCGGCGGCACCGTTCCCAACAACTTTTTGCCCGCTGTCGAGAAGGGGTTCCGCGAACGCATGGAGCGCGGCGTGATTGGCGGCTACAAAGTGCAGGACATCGCGGCCGAGGTGCACTTCGGCAAGCACCATCCCGTCGACAGTTCGGAAGCCGCGTTCAAGATTGCCGGCTCGATGGCCTTCCGCGACGTGTTCCAACAGTCGAAACCCTCGCTGCTCGAGCCGATCGTCACGCTGCACGTAACGGTGCCCGGCTCGAAGCTCGGCGACATCAGCAGCGACATGTCGGGCCGGCGTGGCCGCGTGGTGGGCATGGACTCCGCCGGCGGCGATCTGCAAACCGTGACCGCCGTCGTGCCGCTGGCCGAGGTGACCACCTACGCCCGCAGCCTCTCCAGCATTACCGGCGGCCTCGGCAGCTACACGATGGAGTTCAGCCACTACGAAGTCGTCCCCGCCAACGTGCAAAAGGAAATCGTCGACAAGGCCACGCATTTGAAGGAAGAGGACGACGAGGGGTAGGGCGGCGAATCACTACGCCACGCGCTACGTGACGTTACGTCCAATTACGCTAGAATTGGCATTCGAGAATCAACATGGATGTAGACCGCAATGCCCAACACAAAATCAGACAATACGCGAATTCTCAGCGTTACTGCGGGTAACCTGCGTCAAAATCACCTCTACGTGACCGGCCATCACGACTTTTTTCCGAAGTCCGTCATTGGCCATCCGAAGCGCAACGGGAACCGCGGCGTCGACATCGTTCTCGACGGCTTAGGCGAGACGGTCAACACGGACATTGGAACGGATGCGAAGACAGGCAAGCCGCGCAACTTTTTTCGGTGCAGGGGCTGGGTACGTCGATTCTACGAGCATCACGGTGTTGCGGACGGGGCGCAACTCCGTCTGACGAGGATCGACCGATCGAAGTACCGCCTATCCCTCGAATCCAACGGGGCGTCGCCGTCTCATAAGCCTCGCATTGGCGAATTCTTTGCGGGTATTGGACTGGTCCGGCTCGCTTTCGAACGCCAAGGCTGGGAAGTCGTTTTCGCCAACGACATCGACCCCGACAAAGCGGCGATGTACCGCCTAAACTGGCCGAACGACAATCATCTCGTTGTTGAGGACATTCACAAGTTGAGTGCCGACGCAATTCCAACTTGCGATCTCTTTACCGCGTCGTTTCCATGCAATGATCTTTCCATCGCAGGGCGTTGGGAAGGCCTGAATGGTAAAGAGTCGTCTGCGTTTTGGGGCCTTACACGCCTGCTCGAAGAACTTGGCGAACGGCGCCCACCGACGGTATTGCTGGAAAACGTTGTCGGCTTTTTGATGAGCCAGGGTGGCAAAGACTTCGAAACCGCCCTGCTCGAGCTCAATCGGCTCGGATATGCAGTCGATGCATTCATTCTTAACGCCATGCATTGGGTGCCGCAAAGTCGCGCACGACTTTTTGTTGTGGCGAAGCTTGCGGTCCAATCCGCAAATCCGATCGCTATTCAGTGCGACGCACGCCCGCCTGGATTGGTAGACTTTGTGAATACCCATCGCAACATCCGGTGGGATATCAATAGCCTTCCGTCGCTCCCAAAGCGAACAACATCGCTCGTCAACATCGTTCAAAAACTTCGAGATCAGAACCAATATTGGTGGAATGAGGAGCGCGTCAATTACTTCTGGGGACAACTAAGTGCTCGGCATCTGCGCCTGGTTGAACAAATGATGACCCGCGACGACTATTCGTATGCAACTGCGTTTCGTCGAATGCGCAATGGCAAAAGTATGGCCGAGGTGCGTATAGACGGGATCGCTGGCTGCCTACGCACTCCTCGCGGCGGAAGCGCAAGACAGCTATTGTTGCGAGCAGGAAAGGGGCAACTGAAGGTTCGGCTCCTCCTGCCGAGAGAATGCGCTCGACTCCAGGGGGTACCTGATAGCTTCCGAATTGAAGATTCAATCAATAAGGCATTATTCGGTTTCGGTGATGCGGTATGCGTGCCCGTCGTAGACTGGATTATCTCCCATGCTGTTGAGCCGCTTCGAGTTTGCGCTATTTAAGACTGCTTCGGCATGAATCTCTTGAATTGCTCTGCGGGAAGAATGCCGATTATTTCTTCGACGGACATGCCCCAAAGGTCGAACGTTAGGTCGAGCTGATTTAACGCTCGCGTGAAGTAGCGGAGACTCCCGCTCTGACTGCCGCTAGTTGCCCCACGTTTGAGCTTGCCGTGTTCGGCGTCGAAGTAGAGACAATCCGCCGCCTTCACCAGCTCAGTGCAGACATTGTAAGAATATCCAGTCCATTCACGTTGAGCTCGAGAGTCACCAGCAACGCTTCCAAGGAGAAGATGGCGAGCGGCGTCACCGTGTAGCTTGTACATTTTCCACGGAAAGAATAGAAGATGTTTATCGAAGCCCACTCGGAAATCCGTGGTGCTGGGAAAATACTTTTCCAATGAAAGTCTCCTGCGTCTACCGTGACCATCCTTCGGACACAATTGATCAAAGTAGAACAGCGTAAGCCAGGCCCATAGTCCTGAGTTGCTGAAGAGCGCGGACACTGGCAGCCTCTCAAGGAGCGTGACGAGATACCTACCAATCTCAAGCTTGTCTCTAAACGGCTTGTCTTCAACATTGATGGCGACATCTACACCATCGGTGTACTCATGCCTCTCAAGCAAACCAACTGGGATGGCTAGACCGGGTTCGGTCTTGATCGCGAGCAGGAACTCCTTGAAGCGAGCTAAACCGTCCGCGTTCAGCGAGCGAAGAATCACAGCAGGTCTCCTTGATTGCTCACCGACTCAAAAAGCGCACTCATTCTCTGAAAATACTGCTGCTGCGTGCAGAACGTTCGAACTACTCTATCGATCCACTCGTCTAATTCTTGCATGTAATCTTCACGTTCGTCGTTCTCACCTCGTTCTGGAGCATCTTCCGCTGCCAGCGACACCGCGAAACGATACCAGGGAGTCTCGCGATCTATGTCGTCGTCAATTTCTTCGACGAATGCGGCACGAAGAATCTCTCGCAGTGCCGCTGGATAAACCATGGCCTCGAATCTTGCGTCGCGCTGTTTTGCCAACAACGGCAAGCCAGGGATATCGCGGTTCAGCAACAAAACTTTGTCGCCTCGATCGACACGCCACAGCTCTCCACCCATCTCCTCGTTGCTCTTCCAGTCAACGTGTAATATGCACGCTCGATTAGAGTGCAAGGCACCTTTCGCGCCCGCGACAATGCGATCGTGCGCAGCGAGCAACTTGCCAGTGCCGGGTTCTGTCACTTTTACTCGGAATAGTGGACGGTCGCCTCGTCCAAAGCCGGAGAGTGACATTTCAACCGGTTTTCTCAGATCACCGACCCGGCCAAGCGAAAGACGTTCATAGAAGACGGTCGAATATGCATCGACGGTGACTTCAGCTTCATCGGACAACTTGTACCTCTCCAGCCGTAAGTCAGCATTCATAACTAAGGTGCCAAGTGGCCCATCCCAAACTCGCACCAGAAGATCCTTCAGGTGAAGCTTCTTGCGTCCGGTAAAGAAGTATGGACTACCCATTGTTATCAGTTTCCTCTGAGGAGCGCTCGCTGCGAACTGCAACCTCTAACGCTCGATTTCGGTCAAACCCCGTAATAACCACCGAGAATGCATTCGACCTAGGCGTCACTCTAACGACGTTGGGACCGCGAATCGCCTCATCCAACGATTCCACAACGTCGCCGAGCGCAACCTTCAGCTGTCCAACCTTTTTGAGAGAAAAGTCGAATTCTCGATATTGCGTGAATGGATTTCTTTTGAACGTCGCGTAGGCCATGCGGATCTCGATTGGTTTCATCTCGCCATCAAAGGATCTGTTCCCATGAACTGCGAATCCGTCGGCTAATGAAGAACGTGTAAATGCTTTGGGAGAACCCGCTGGGAACGGTCCGACAATTGGCTCTGGAGAAGGCTTGTTTTTTGTCCTGGTTCCTCGAACATCGCCAACGTCTGACAAGTCATCGTCAGTGCTTGGCTCCTCGACAAAGAAGATGTCTTGCAACAGCGTGGTGTCTCTAACGCCTGTTGGCGTCATAAGTATGTGCGCGAGTCGACGGACTGCAGAGCGAACGAATTGAACGGTCGATGGTCCTCTCTCGTAGCGCTGAGTCACAAGGTCCGCGCCTCGCGTTTTCCAGTTCTCGTGCGAAACATCTTCACTGTCGGATAATAGTGTCGCCAACGGTTCATGCTCTACGATCAGAAGCGCTCGGATTCCAGATGGCGCTTGTCCGGAATTGCCGGAAACATTAATGCCTTGGTTCAGGTACTGATCGTCTGGACTTCTAAGTGTGCGATCTTGCTGAAGATAGACGTCAAAGTAAGATGCGACGGGGTTCGTCAACTTACGCGTGACGTAAACGGGAACTCGCAAAGCCAGTGAAACGCCGTCGGCGAAAGCTTGAGTTAGACGCACGGCCTGGTCATCAGTAAGCAGCTCTTTAGAGAGCTCTTGTTTTCGGTCGGGTTGTGGAGCTTGAAGTGACTCTTTCGGAGGGCCGTCGTGAATGGCCTTTCTTGCGAGCTCAAGCCGCTTAGCAACAGTCGTTCCGAAGTCACTCGGTAGGCCTTCCCACGTGGTTAGTCCGCATTCGTGTTGGATGCTTGAAGCATCGAGCCGAACGAGAACATCCCCATCAATAACTTCAAGTACCAGCCGGCCAGAAAGAATTGGGTAAAAACAGTTCAAAATGCCCGCTCTTACCACCGCAGCAAACGTCAGTTCTTCGCGCGGATACATCACCACCACTGACAATCCAGGCTGATCCGTTCTTTGGACTCCAAAATCTTCACAGAAGCGGTTGATGATGCCTTCATCTTCTGTTGGAACTTGAAGATAGTCTTCTTCACCCTCCTGGATAGCGTAAAAGCCATACGGATCGTACACGGCTGGATCGTTTGCAAGCGTATGCTGTGTCAGTTGAGATTGGCCCATGAGGAGCCGCCGGCGATCGGAATGACGAACTGTGAAGCCAAAGAACGTGTTAATGCGGGAACTTGCTGGGAACACAGTCTTACCCAAGCCCCAACGACCGCGGCTTCCCGACGATTTTCCCGATCTGCCAATGTTCTTGAAGAAATAATAGAACCGATTCATTTGCTCGTCGTTCACGATAGCCGGAACGTGTCGCGTATTGCCCTCGAGTCCGGACGTGCCAAAGTCTTCGACGACGAGCGCCGAAATGCGTGAATTTGGATCCGGTAGTTGGCCGTCGAGCTTTTCAATTCGCTCAAGATGCGGCCATAGGTCTTTGAGGTAACGATCAGGTAATGCTCTGGCATCACTGCCATGTACAAATCGAATCAGGACTCGAACGACTTCGTGTCCCGGCACCTTTGCATCCATCGAATTTTGAACGGCTTCACGGACTAGCTGTTCAACGATGCCTTTCGGCGCGAAGAATTCGGCGTGAGTCGGATTTTGCTCCATCTCCGACCGAGTCTTCTTGCGAAATTTCCACTTTGGCTTTGACGCCATATCGAATGTCTCGTCGTTTGGTGTGTCGTTATCTTGGCCGCTGATTGTGCCATCCAATCGGGTGGTGTTCAACATTTTGCGGCGATTACGCAGGCGTGGGCCCACGAGATCTGAAGTCAACGCTAAAATCCCTCGCATGGCAGACTCCTTCACCAAAGTGGAACGCTCGCGGATCATGGCGGCGGTGAAGTCGAAGGACACGACGCCGGAGTTGGTCGTTCGGCGATTGGTTCATCGGCTCGGATATCGTTATCGACTGCATGTTCGGTCACTGCCCGGCTGCCCTGATCTCGTGTTCCCAAGACTGCGAGCTGTCGTGAACGTCAGCGGATGTTTTTGGCATCTGCATGGCTGCCCGCGATGTCGCATCCCATCTTCTCGTCGCGACTATTGGGTCGCGAAGCTGGAACGAAATGCGGCTCGCGATCGTAAAACGCGACGAGCGTTGCGTCGATTAGGCTGGAGTGTGCTCACCGTTTGGGAATGCCAGACGCGAAAAGATAGGCTCGATCGGCTGAGCGAACGTCTTTCGAGATTCCTCGCCTAGTTCGCATTAAGTTCGATTGCTGCTTGTCCCAGCGCGATTGCGCCGCAGACGCCGGCGTCGTCGCCGAGGAGGGGTGGGACGATGTAGTTGTCGATGCCGGCGGGGGTGAGGGCGGGGGAGACGATGTAATGGTTGAGCGCGTCGAGCGTGCTGCGGCGGATGGCGCGGAAGAAGGCGGGCTCGCCGAGTTGACCGCCTTTGCGGACGCTGCCGCCGATGATCACGCGGCGTGGTGAAAGGGTGCATACGATGTTGGCGATCGCGACGCCGATGTAGTGCGTCTCGTATTGCCATGCCGGATGGTCGGGAGGCAGTTGCTCGGCGGGCATCGCGGCGCGAGCGTTCAGCGCAACGCCGCAACAAAGGCCTTCCCAGCAGTCACCGTGATTAGGGCAGACGCCGACGAACGTGTCGCCAGCTACGCGCGGCAAACGCATATGCCCCATCTCGGGATGCACGAGGCCGTGCAATAACCGTCCACGCGCCATGCCGCCGGCGCCCAGGCCGGTGCCGATCGTGATGTACACGAAGTCTTCGAGTCCCGCGGCCGCGCCCCAGGTGCGTTCGCCGAGAGCTGCGCCATTGACATCGGTGTCGAAGCCAATCGGCAGGCCGGGAAACGCTCGTTCGAAGACGCCAACGACGTCGGTGTTCCGCCACGCGAGCTTGGGTGTCGAGGTGATGTGCCCGTATGTTGGCGAGCGAGGCTCGCGCTCGAGACCGTGTTGAAGATCTACCGGACCGAAGCTCGCGATGCCGATCGCCTTGAGTTCGCCGTGCTTCGCTTGTTGCTCTTTCAGCCAAGCGACGACCGATTCCAGCAGCCGCGATGGATTATCGCCCGTGGGAAACGACGTCCGCGCGAGCAGCTTGTCGCCGGGCCCGGTTCCCACGGCGCACACCCACTTCGTGCCGCCTCCTTCGATACCTGCCACAAGTGGATCGGTCGACATGACGATTGAGAGCAACCTATGAAGATGGTTTTACTTGTGCGACTTCAACAACTGCTGCAGAACACGCTGCTCATCGGGCGCGAGTCTCGCCCCGATGCCGACCTTGTAGTGGGCCATGATCTCGACGGGCGTGAGGATGCGCGGATACACCGCAATTTCATCGAGACCGCCGATGAGAAAGGTCTTGAGGTCGCGAGTTCCCAATCGCAACGGAGCCTTGCCATGTGTCGGCGTCACGTTCCAATCGGGCGGGTTGTAATACCGGCAGCCTTTGTTGGGCGGCGATTGTCGCAACGCGCCATCGCGGTTGATGCTCACGCCTGGCATCGGCACGGCCGGCGTTGCCGAGGGATCGTTGAAGATCGCGACGATGTGAATCCAATCGCCCGCGACGAGGTGATCTTGAAAGTACGCGCCTGCGCCGAGCCCGCCGTCGAGATTCCACGCGTAGGCCGAGATGCGATTGGAGCGCTCGCCGTCGCTCTTGGGATAGAACCGGAATCCCCACTCGTTGGCGTGGCCATCGCCTTTGCCGAGCCAATGGATGTAACCTTCCGACGAGACGGGAAAGTCGAGTGCGTCGGGCCGCATCCAACATTCGACAGTCATGCCGACGCCGCTCGTGGGGATGCTCAACGCGGTGTCGTCGGCGATCTCGACATAGGCGTCGGCCTTGAAGGTGATAGAAGTGTTCGCGTCGGATTTGATTGCGCCTTTTTGGCAGCACGACACCGGGCCGTGGTAAGCGCCGGGATGGGCGATCGGCGCGGCATCACCGGCTGGGGTCGTGGCGATCGATTCGCCGAGTCGCCAATACCCGACAGGTTTGGCGGCGAGAATCAGTCGCTCATACAGCGATGCGGTCGCGCGTGTGGGCGCTGGAAACGCTCGTAACGACTCGCCGCAGGCCACCTCGGCCAACGCCGCTCCACCGAAAGTCTGCAAAACATGACGACGCGACCAGAGGCGTTTCATCGGTGGTGACTCGGCGATGCTACCGAATGCCGTCGTGTGCTACCGTCGTCAAACCTATGCTGAACGACGGTGTGTCGGATTCTAGCAATGCTCGCGCGGTGGCCCTAAGAAAATGCTTCATTCTCGGGTATCGAGCGTGCCGAAGAGACAGGATAGAAGCTTGATCGTGCCTGTACTGCGGCCTATGATGGCTGAAAAGGCGGGCAATGTGCGTAATATCGCAAGCTTCACTCCAGGCACGTTCCACTCTAGGCAGCGAGTAGCTTGCATGCGACTTCACGAGCGGCACGCTTCGCACGCGGCTGTTGAGTGTCGCTGTTGCGGCCCGGTTTAAGACCGGAATCCCGACGCGTCGCTGCTCGTTCGAATTTTGCCTGTCGAGAGCCTTCATTACGCCTTACTTCGGTATGACCCATGCAGCCTATCGCGCACGACGCCGTTACAAGAAGCGTCGCCGCCAGGAGCCGATGACGATGGCCACCGATTTCCGCCGCAAGGAACTGCTGCCCGAACTGACGAAACGCATCGTCGAAACGTACACCGAGGCCGGCAGCATCACGCACCTTGGGCACTGCCCGCTGCCGAACTACGACGCGGTCGTCGAGATTCTCGAAGACCTGAAAGAAATCCTATACCCCGGCTATCGACGTCGCGAACGTCTGCACCTCGGCAACGTGATGTACCACGTCGGCGATTTGATCGACGGGCTGCACGACAAGCTCACGCAGCAGATCGGCCGAGCCCTGCGCCACGAAGCGCGCATTAACGGCACGCTCGAAGACGGCGAATGCGACTTCGAGGCGATGGGCCAGGCTCGCGCGATCATCTTCCTCGAACAGATTCCCGAGTTGCGCAAGGTGCTTGCCTTGGATGTGCAGGCCGCGTTCGATGGCGACCCCGCGGTGCGGACGACCGACGAGGTGGTGTTCTGCTACCCGGGGCTCGAAGCGATCACGGTGTATCGCCTCGCGCATTTGTTGTGGGATCTCGAAGTGCCGTTGATCCCGCGCATGATGACCGAGTGGGCTCACAGCAAGACCGGCATCGACATCCACCCGGGAGCGCGAATCGGGCACTACTTTTTCATCGATCACGGGACGGGCGTCGTCATTGGCGAAACGTGCGAGATCGGCGAACACGTGAAGCTGTACCAAGGCGTGACGCTCGGCGCGTTGAGCTTCGCCATGGATGAAGACGGCAAGCTGATCCGCGGCACGAAGCGTCATCCGACGATCCAAGACCGCGTCATCATCTACGCCAACGCCACGGTGCTCGGAGGAGCGACGGTCATCGGTCACGATTCAGTCGTCGGTTCGAGCGTGTGGCTCACACGATCGGTCGAACCGCACTCGACCGTCGTGCTTGAGAAGCCGAAGCTGCGCATTCGCGCCGAGCCGCTTGAGCAGATGCACCAAGAGCTGGATTATCAGATCTAGTTGTGATTGCGCTCGATGGGCCATTGATCTTCAGGTTACTCATCGAACGACGACGCAGTTTGCTCCCTGTCCCCTTGCGGGAGAGGGCCGGGGTGAGGGGTAGCTGAAGCGTGTACTCGCCTCAACCCATCACCCGATTCGCCTTCGGCGAACCACCCTCTCCCGCAAGGGGAGAGGGAATAAGACATTTCTGATCACCGCCGACCGATGACCGGCGGCGGGTTGCAGACGATTGGCGGCGTTTTGAGAGGCGTTGTCAGGCCGATGTCGATGCCGCTGGCGATGCCGCCCTTGGTGAAGGTGATCGTCTTTGTCGGCGAGGTGACCGTCAGGCCGGTTGGCGGCACGACCTGGATCGTGAACGAACCCAGGCCCACATCCTTGAAGACATAGTTGCCGTTGCGATCGGTGGTCGTCGTCGCGACGATGTTGCCCTGACTGTCGAGCAAGTTGACGACGATATTCGCGACGCCTGCCTCGTTCTTCTGCAGCGCGCCGTTGCCGTTCTTGTCGGCGAAGACCTCACCAGTGATCGTCGTTTGGAAGAAGAACACGTCGGACTGCAGGTTCGTCAGGCCCGTATCGCGGGCGATGATGTCGGCCAGCGTCACGTTGTTCACGCCGTACTGCGCCAGCCCCGGCTGGTTCAGGTAGAAGTACGGGTCGCCATCGCGCAGCCGCTGGAACTGATCGGCAATGATCGCCGTAAACGTCGAGCCGAGCGAACTGCCTGGCAGATGGTTCTCGGCCAGGCCGCCGACGAACAGCTCGACATTGTTCACGTTGCCGTAAATCTGCTTGAGTTCGGCCTGCACGGTCGGATCGGACGAGATCTGCGCGAACGAAGTGAACGGGGCGAGGCCGTAAGCGATGCGCGTTTGATTGAGCGTGTTGAGACCGACATCGCGGCCGCGTTGGATGTCGAGCGCGAACAAATCCTGACCGCCAGCGCCCGAGCCCGGCGCCCCGAACAGGACGTTCCTCACGCCGTCCACCATTTGCAAGTCAACCGCCTGGGCGACGTCGGAAGACAAATACTTGAACATGCTCGCCATCACGGCATTGGGATCGGAAGTGGTGGACAGAATATACGGGTCGAAGAAGATGTCCTCCTCGGGCAGCCCCGTATCGCCGTCAGCAACGTCCGCCGCGGTGTTGACATCCACTTCCTGGTTGCCGGGCAGCGTGAAACTGAAGGCGAGGTTATTGCCGTTGGCATCGAGGAACTGCACGTCGTTGTCGAGTTGCGAATGGCCGAAGCGGAACGCCGCTTCGCTGAACTCGGCGGAGATGGCGGGGTTCACGTTGGCGTTGTAGCCGTGGTACGGCGTGAGGTTGATGCCCAGCGCCGGCAGATACTCGTTGTAGGTGATCTCCTGAATCTCGCCGATCACGATCGAGCGGGCGCCGTTGTACAGTTGCTGGTCGGTCCAGGTGGGATGCTGAGCGGCAAGCTGGTCGGCCCAGTAATTGTGCTCGCGAACGAACAGCGTGATGAGCGACGTGAGGACGATGTTTTCATTGGTGCGCACGTCGCCGCTGACAAACATATCGGTATCGGGATACGGACCGTCGTTAGCGTTGTCGAGGCTGTCGTCGGTGTTCAAGGGGAGCAAGCCGTCGGCGCTCATGGCCAAGTGCCCGCCCGACATGGTGCGCAGCGCCGCGGCGCGCGTGGTGTCGCTGCCGTAGATCATGCTGCCGTCGATCCAGTTGGTCGTCACCGTCGGCTGATTGAGCGGGTTCGATTTGCTCGTGCCGGTGGCGGGATCGGTCACCGAGCGCGTATCGGGCAGCGTTTGCGTGCCGGTGCTGTTGGGGTCGAATACCGGGTCGCCCGTGGGCACCGAGATGTCGAACTCCGTGTCGCCGGTCGGCGTCAGGTCGAGATCGTGGTCGATGAACTGTCCCCAGGCCCAAATAAAGTCGCTCACGTCGCGCGTGTCGAGCACGTCTCCCGACTGGCTGCCGACCAGGTTGCTGATGAATCGCGCCGAAGGGAGATTGGCGCCGTTGGGCGTTGAGATGCCGTCGCCGTACAAGGGTGCGGCCACACGCAACAGATCGTCGCCCGCTTCGCCCCACGTCGGATGCTTGGTGTTGACGTCCGATCCGTCGATCGATTCGACGGCGGGAATCGGCACGGTCGTCGTCGAAATCGGCGACGTTGAAATCGGTGCCGCCGACATCAACATCCGAGGTTCCAAGCACTCAAGCGAACAACGACGCGCCGACTGCCAAAGATCCCTGCGTTTCATTACGGGTGCTCCCTCTTTGTAGCCGACGACGCACGAGGGCAACCCAGCGGTGGAATCAGACTTCAAGGTTCAGCGATGCGGAAGCGCTTGAAGAGACATACCGGCCGGCAGCCCTGCGGTCGCGGATACGTTGGACTATGAACTCGCCCGAACGGGCAACGAATCATCTTGGCGATTCTAGATAAGCTGGAACGCCTATCGCCATCAGCGCTCGGCTGTGTTTTACGCCTGTCAAAACGGCATCGCCACAGAAATCTCGAAAATACTTCTGTTTTTCGAGAGCGAGACGACTATCAGTTGAAGCGTCGCAATGGCGTCTCTTCAGTGCGAGCGGCGAGTAACGTTGAGAGTGTTACCGCGCTTCCGCGCTGTTCGGATTTGAGCGCGCGCCTGCGTTTCAAGTCGATCGCGAATGGCCATCAACTCGGGAGTATTGGCGACTCGCTTCTGTGCGGAGACCAATTGTTCGGAGGCGACCTCGGCATCGAGCGACTTGGCGGACATCGCGCGATTGGTGAGGACCGACACCACGTTGTCCGCGACCTGCACGAACCCGCCATCCACATACAAGCGTTCAGTTTCGTTGCCGTTGACGACGCGCATCTCGCCGTAACCGAGGCGGCCGATCATCGGGCTATGTCCCGGCGCAATGCCGATCTCGCCGTCGAACAGCGGCAACGCGACAAAGTCGGCAACCACCTCGCGCACGGTAGCCTCGGGCGTGACGACGACGCACTCCAGGCGTCCGCCGTGTTCCTTCGTCAGTGCGCGACTGGGGGTTGCTGTTGCTTCCATAATGCCGCGACCGGTGGTCGCGCTGCCTGTGCGTGTTGCGTGGTGATTCGTGACGGGTTGGAATGCTTGACGGGTGTGGGTTCAAGGAGCGCGACCACCGGTCGCGGCTTTGTGTTATTTTTTCGCCGCCATCTTCTTGGCCTGCTCGGCGGCTTGCTCGATCGGGCCGACGTACATGAACGCGCTCTCGGGGAGGTGGTCCCACTTGCCGTCGGCAATCTCTTCGAAGCTGCGAATCGTTTCGGCCAGCGGCGTGATCTCGCCCTTCTTGCCGGTGAAGACTTCGGCCACCAAGAACGGCTGCGACAGGAATCGTTCCATGCGACGGGCGCGATGCACGACGAGCTTGTCTTGTTCGCTGAGCTCGTCGACACCGAGAATGGCGATGATGTCTTGCAACTCGCGATAGCGCTGCAGGGTGCGTTGCACACGACGCGCGATGGCGTAGTGACGTTCGCCGACGTATTGCGGATCGAGAATGCGGCTCGACGAGGCCAACGGATCGACGGCCGGGTAGATGCCTTTCTCGGAAATCGATCGTTCGAGATAAAGGAACGCGTCGAGCTGACCGAACGCAGCGGCCGGGGCAGGGTCGGTCGGATCGTCGGCAGGAACGTAAACGGCCTGCACGCTCGTGATCGCGCCCTTGGTGGTCGAAGCGATGCGTTCTTGCAACGCGCCCATTTCGGTTGCGAGCGTCGGCTGATAACCGACGGCGCTCGGCATACGACCCAACAGTGCGCTACTTCGCTACCGGCTTGCGAGAAGCGAAAGATGTTGTCGATGAACAGCAGCGTGTCGGCGCCGGTCGAATCGCGGAAGTACTCGGCCATCGTCAGTGCCGACAACGCGACGCGAAGACGGGCGCCGGGCGGCTCGTTCATTTGGCCGAAGACCATGCACGTTTGCTCGATGACCGCGCGGCCGGTGTCGCCGATCTTCGCTTCTTGCATTTCGATCCACAGGTCGGTTCCTTCACGCGTGCGTTCGCCGACGCCTGCGAACACCGAGTAACCGCCGTGCGAACTGGCGACGCGAGCGATTAGCTCTTGCAGAATGACCGTCTTGCCGAGGCCTGCACCACCGAAGAGACCGGCCTTGCCACCGCGGACGAACGGCGTGAGCAAGTCGATGACCTTGATGCCTGTCTCGAAAATTTCGGTCTTCGTTGAGAGGTCGGTGACGGCGGGAGCGTCGCGGTGAATGCTCCAATGCTCTTCGGCATTCACGGGGCCACGGCCGTCGATCGGCTCGCCGATGAGATTGAACACGCGACCGAGCGTCGCCTTGCCGACGGGAACCTGCACCGGAGCGCCGGTATCGACACATTCCTGTCCACGCACGAGACCGTCGGTGCTGCCAAGCGCGACGGCACGCACACGACTGCCGCCGAGATGTTGTTGCACCTCGCCAACAAGGCTGATCGTCACGCCTTTGTTTTCGGCAGTGATCTTCACAGCGTTATAGATTGCTGGAAGATGGTCTTCGGGGAACTCGACGTCGAACGTCGAGCCGATGATTTGCGTGACGTGCCCGACGCGTTTCGCGGTGGTGTCTTTGGACTGCGGCGTCGGGGCGGCTGCGGTGGTGGCCATGATCCTGCTCCTGCGGCGGAAACGCGACCAACGGTCGCGGCTTTATGTGAACGATTTTGTAACGGCTTGCAGTCGCGACGCGCGTCGCGATCAACGTGGTTAACCCTTGAGTGCCTCGACGCCGCCGAGAATTTCCATGATCTCGCCGGTGATCTGACTTTGACGGGCGCGGTTGTAGGTCATCGACAACTTCTTGATGATCTTGTCGGCGTTCTCGGTGGCGGCCTTCATCGCAACCATGCGGGCGATCTGCTCGCTGACCGCCGAATCGAGAAAGCACTTGAACAACTTTACCTTGAAACTCATCGGCACAACCTCGTCGAGAATGCTTTCGGCCGACGGAAGGAATTCGTATTGTCGCGATGGCTGCGATTTGGGCATTTCGTCGGCACCGACGATCGAGCCCAATGGCAACAATGTCTCGACCGTCGCATACTGTCGCGCAATGGTCTCGAATCGCGTGTAGACGATATCAAGGCGGTCGAGCTTGCCTGTGAGGTATTCTTCGAGGTAACGATTCGCGAGCACTTCGACTTCGTCGAAGCTCGGACGATCCTCGAAGTGCGTGAAGGCGACGTCGGGGGTGATCTCGCGGAACTTGAACGACGCGATGCCGCGCTTGCCCGAGATTTCGAGTCGCACGTTCGGCATCGTCGCCTTCAACTCGTTGTAGCGTGCAAGCCCCGCACGTTGCACGTTTGAGTTGTAACCTCCGCACAAACCACGATTGCCGGTGAGCACGAGCAGCGTCGCATTGTTCACAACCGGCCGAGCTTCGAGCAGCGGATGGCTAACCTTCAGGCCCGCCGTTGCCAACTCGGCCACGAGTGCCGTCATGCGCTTGGTGTAGGCCGTCGCGGCGTGCGCGCGGTCCATCGCCTTCTTGAACCGAGCCGTTGCAATGAGCTCCATCGTCCGCGTGATTTTGCGGATGTTCTTGATGCTCTTGCGGCGTTTATCGAGTGCGCGGGCCTTGGCCATGTGTGTCGGTCGGCGTGATTAAACGCGGACGGTTTCCTTGCCCTTGGTGCTGCTGTACTGCTTTTGGAAGTCGGCGATCGCGGCTTCCAACTTCTGCGCGGTGTCGTCGTCGAGCTTCTGCGTGTCGCGAAGCGTCTTGACGATTTCCGGCTTCTGCTCGTGCATGAACTTGATGTACCCCTTCTCCCAAGCAGCGACGTCCTCGCGCGGGATCTTGTCCAAGTGACCACGCGTGCCGGCGTAGATGCTGAGCACCTCGTCGATGACGCCCATCGGCTGATACTGTCCCTGCTTGAGCAGTTCGATCATGCGGTAGCCGCGATCGAGACGTGCCTGCGTCGCGGGGTCGAGGTCGGTTCCCAACTGGGCGAAGGCTTCGAGTTCGCGGAAGGATGCGAGGTCCAACCGTAAACCGCCGGCGACCTTTTTCATCGCGGGAATCTGAGCGGCGCCACCGACACGCGAAACCGAGATGCCGGCGTTCATGGCGGGTCGTTGACCGGCGAAGAACAAGTCGGGCTGCAAGTAAATCTGTCCGTCGGTGATCGAGATCACGTTCGTCGGAATGTAGGCCGACACTTCGCCTTCAAGCGTTTCGATGATCGGCAAGCTCGTGAGCGAACCGCCGCCGAGGTCGGCGCTCAGTTTCGCCGAGCGTTCGAGCAAGCGACTGTGAGCGTAGAACACGTCACCGGGATAAGCCTCGCGACCCGGCGGACGACGCATGAGCAATGACAATTGACGGTACGCGGTGGCCTGCTTCGATAAGTCATCGTAGACGATCAATGCGTGCCGGCCGCTGTACATGAAATATTCTGCCATCGCCGTGCCCGCGTAAGGAGCGACGTATTGCAGCGGGGCAGGGGAGCTGGCTCCGGCGAGAATGACGGTCGTGAAGTCCATCGCGCCGCTTTGACGCAGCTTCTCGACGACGCCGGCGACGGTCGATTCCTTTTGACCGACGGCAACGTAGAAACACTGCACACCAGAGTCCTTCTGGTTGATGATCGCGTCGATGCCGATGGCGGTCTTGCCGGTCTTGCGATCGCCGATGATCAGCTCGCGCTGGCCACGACCGATCGGCGTCATGGCGTCGATGGCCTTGATGCCCGTTTGCAACGGCTCGCGCACGGGCTGACGAGCGGCGATGCCGGGGGCCATGAACTCGACCGGGCGACGCTGGTCGGTCACGATTGGCCCGCGGCCATCGAGCGGGTTGCCCAACGGATCGACGACGCGGCCGATCAGGGCTTCGCCGACCGGCACGCTCAACAGACGACCGGTGCTGCGCACCTCGTCGCCTTCTTTGATGGCCAAGAAGTCGCCGAGAATGATGACGCCGACCGAGTGCTCTTCCAAGTTGAAGGCCAGCCCGGTGACGCCGCTGGGAAACTCGACCATTTCGCCGGCCATCACGCCGCTCATGCCGTAGACGCGCGCAATGCCGTCGCCGACCTCCAAAACGCGCCCGACTTCGCGGACGTCGATCTGGCTTTCGTAGTGCTCAATTTCCTGCTGAATTACTGAAGCGATCTCGTCGGCTTTGAATTTCATGAACGCTCCTGGTGATCATTTGACGCCGGACTGTCTCGAGCTGTGCCGAGACCGAACCGTCGTAGACCGTGTCGCCGATGCGGAAGACAACGCCGCCGATCACTCGTGGATCGACGTGCGGTTCCAAAATCGGCTCGGCATGCAAAACGCCGCGCAACTGGGCGGCGATTCTCGTGGTCGATTCCTTATCAAGCGGCGTGGCCGTCGTCACGCGAACGCGCACGCTGCCAAACCTCTCATCGTGCAAGTCACGCATCGCCCGTTGGATCGAGCGTAGCTCGCCTCCGCGCTCGTGCTCGGCCAGCACCTTCAAAAAGTCGAGAAACAGCGGCTCAACCTTCCCGCTCAATGTGCGGTCAATGAGCGAGATCTTCTCTTCCGAGGGGATCATTCCCGAGGCCAGCACGTCCGTGAACTTCGGCACCCTTTCGAGCACCGCAACCAACTCGTCGAGCTCGGCCATTACTTGCTCGAGGACGTTCTTCTTCTCGGCCGCCGCGAACAGCGCATTCGCGTAGACCATCGCGACGCGGAACGCGCCGGGATCGATGTCGGAATGCGTCACCGACGTGGAGAACGGAACTTCGTCTTCGGGAAGCGGGGTCATGCTCGAAATCGATCGGGTACGAACTCGTTTGTGCTCAGCCTAGTTTCTGCGCAGCCTAATTTCTGCTCACTGACGGAGTGATGCGATGGACCGCCTCGTCGATCAACGTGGCGTGATCCTTGGCGTTGAGTTTTGCGTGAACGATCTTGCCGGCGAGATCGACGGCAAGGTTTGCGCTCGTCTCGGCCAATTGCTGCAGCGCCTGGTCGCGGGCGATTTCGACCTCACGCTTCGCGCGATTCATCTCGGCGGTGGCATCGGTGCGAGCCTTCGCGAGGATTTCGTCTTGCAGCTGCGCGGCATGCTTACGACCCTCCTCGATAATGCCCCGCACCTCTTCCTGGGCCGCCGTCAGACGTGCCTCGTACTGCTTGAGCAGGTCTTTAGCTTGCTCGTTGCCACGCAAGGCCGCCGCGATGTCGTCGGCGATGCGCTTCTCGCGAGCGTCGAGCGCAGCGGTGATCGGCTTCCACGCGAACTTGCCGAGCACCGCCATCAACAGCACGAACACGATCAGCGTGCAAAGGGCCAGGTCCGGATCAAACGACAACGGGTTTGTGTTGACGTAGTGCTCCGCACCATGCTCGGCCGCCGCCGCATGTTCGTCGGCAGCGACCGAGGGACTGCACATCCAAAACGCGAGCGCCACGCTCAACGCAATGGTCGCAGCAAGACGTAATCGTCTTAGGTCCATAAATTCTCGCTTCGTGTGAACGAACCTTACTTAGGCAACGAATTGAACAGCATGCACACGATCAGCGCGAAGAACGTGGCGCCTTCAATGAGTGCCGCGGAAATAATCATTGCCGTTTGAATGCTCGTGGCCACCTCGGGCTGCCGGGCCATGCTTTCGACGGCGCTGGAGCCGATGCGACCGATGCCCAAAGCGGCGCCGATGATCACCAACCCGGCGCCAAACGCACCGCCAAAGAACATGCTGAAACCGCCCTGCGACATGGCTCCGCCGTCGGGCGCTGCGCCATCGCCGGAGACACCATCGCCAATACGGCCAATGCAAACAGACTCATCTGGGTCAATCGCTTCACTCGAGTATCTCCTGTGCAAAAGTTTGAAATGCTTAAGCCAGGCTGGGCGTGCTTCAATGTGGATGCACGGCCATGCCAATAAACAATGCCGATAAGAACGTGAAGATATACGCTTGTAGGAACGCGACGAACAATTCGAGCAGACTCAGCGCGATCGCCCCAACGACGCTTGCGGCGCTGACACCAACCCACGTCTCGACGCCTGCCGTGGCACTGGCAGCGATGAACGCCATCATGACGGCCAGCACCAAGTGCCCGGCCATCATGTTCGCCAGAAGACGCATCGCGAGGATAAAGTGTTTGATCACCATCCCCATGATCTCGATCACAAAAATCATCGGTTTGAGCAAAATCGCCAACGGCAGCGGCAGGTCCATGTGAGGCACCTGTCCGATCCAAAAGCCGACCGGACCCAGCTTTGCCGAGCCGGCCCCAACCACGACGCCTAAAGTGATCACCGCCAGCGCCAATGTTGTGGCCAAAGCGCCTGTCGCCGAGCCGGCCCAGGGCACCATTCCCAACAGATTGCAGGCCAGTACAAAGAAGAACATCGTCCACAGAAAAGGGAGGAACTTGTCGGCGTCGTGATCTCCGATGGCTGGCCTGGCCACCTGATCGCGAATAAAGACGAGCATCGACTCAAGCAGATTCCAATGTCTTCCGCGCGGCTGATTCTCGCGCGTCATGCGTCGCGCCAAGCGGACGAAGACGACCACAAGCAGCATGCTCGCGATCACTTCGAGGATCATGAACTTTGTGATCCGGAGATCGAACGGCTCGACGATCGCCTGCGGATCGGGAGGCGCACTGCCCGTGTGAGCGATTTCGAGCGGCTGAGGAATCTTGAGCTTGCCGCTGCGATCGGGCGTCATGAAGCGCGGCAATTCGAAATAGTCAGCATCCTTGACGTGGCCAATCAGGTGGGCCTCGTCAAGCGGACTATGTGCGGCGTGGTCGTGCGATGCGTCGGACATGGTTCGAGAAGCGAAACGTTACGGCGGCGGGCCGATCGGTCGCGCTGAGATGACATAGCTGCGTGCGATGCGAATTTGCTTGACGATCAAGATCGTGTCAACGGCTAGCGTCAGAAGATAGAAGACGAGAATATAGAAAAGGACGCCGGCCTGCGCCAGCGATCCGCCTTTCCAGTGCAGATACCCTCCGACAAACAGCGGAAATCCCATGCGAAAGAACATCCCAAACACCACGCTATAGAGCACTGCCTCCGGCCCACGAATCGCTGAGCTGGCGGCCAATGCCGTGACGCCCCCCAGCAAGCAAACGCCTGCCGCGACGGCCGCCGCTTCGAGTCCAGGCCAACCCGCGCTTTGGAAACCGATCGCACCCAAAAGCGCTAACCCCACGGTCACGGCAAGCACGAGCTGTGCAACCGCCGTCGCGAATCCGTTTCGTGTGTTTGGAGCAGCTTCTAAGTTCATCGATTCTTTTGCGAAACGCCGTTTTTTTGCGAAGAACCGTCGCGAGGTTGTCGCGGTCGGGCAATCAAAACGAGATACCAAAACCCCATTACCATCCCGAAGGCGAAGCCGATCAGACCGATGAACGAAGTTTCAAGGCGTTTGTCGAGCCATAGGCCGCCGACTCCCGGCAACACCATGACTGCCGCCACCGCCGTGATGCGCGATACCCATTCGAGGGCTTCGGCCATTGGCGACGGCTGAAACGGCGGCTCTGTCACGAGCTTCCTAAAAGGCAAAAAGCGTCAACCCGTGCGGGCGTGTCTTGCAGCGGAACGCCGCAACGTTTCAAAGAAACAAGACGCGCCGACCTGATCGTATGCGAAGTTTGCCCAAGTGTTACAGGACTGTAATCGCGAATCGCTGACGTTGTCAATCAGCCGTTCCGAGTAAATTCGTGTTTTTTTTCACAATGTCGCGCCTGCGATCTCTAGGTCGTTCCCGCACAATCTTTTGCGCACACTCATCTAAAGGCAAAATGAACTCGCGACCCTCTTGGTGCGTTTAGTAATGAAAGTGCTGACGAAATACCTCTCAAGGAGTACAAAGAAAAGGGCATGGGGGCGCATACCCACTCTAAAGGGTGGCGAGTACATTGCGTTTATGTGATTCGATGTTTACACTCGGTTCTAACGTCATGGATGCGAAGAATTGGTCCACGATGTTGCGAATCGCTACAGACCGCCGCATCGAGGGATAACCTCGCCCAACGTGCGGCATTTTGCGGTTTGGCTCCGGTCACACCAAACGCCCGGCGCGGCGAAACGAGGGGCAAGCGCCAAAAACTACTGGTATCGCGCGTCAGGGACGATGCTTCGCTCAACTATTGTCCGCGTCGGTCTGGAGTTGCCAGCCTGCCGCCTCGCCTAAGCCGGAGACGTCGTCCCCATGACCGCCGAAACACTCAAGTCCTACACCGCCAAAGATTTAGCCGAAATGGCGCGCAAGCGAGGCGTCGAAGGCTGGCGATCGATGCGCAAGGAACAGCTCGTCAAGGCGCTGCTCCGAACGCCCGCCAAGTCCCGCTTCTCGGTCAATAAGGCGAAAACAGCTCCTTTGTCGCTGGCCAAGACCGTCGGTTCCGACCGTCGGGCTGCCAGTCTCTCGCGCACCATCGCCGTTACTGCGAAGCGAACCAACGGCACGAAGGCCGCTACTCCCGCGACAACGGCAACAACTTCGAAGCGCCCCACTTCCGGCGTCGCGCTGAACGGAAAGCAGCAAGCCGCGGTGGTGAAGAGCCTTCCGCCGGTCGTAAAGCCCAAGGAATCGGCCGTTGCGCGACGTTTGCAGTCGATCAAGTCGAAGCTCGACCAACTCAAGAACCTGGGC
Organism: uncultured Planctomycetota bacterium; assembly: GCA_963708675.1. Classification (GTDB taxonomy): domain Bacteria; phylum Planctomycetota; class Planctomycetia; order Pirellulales; family PNKZ01; genus DATAXP01. The sequence goes on along the minus strand of CAVPTO010000003.1, from coordinate 4,647,390 downwards.
ACGCCCGACGCGGTCAACGGCGAACCGGTCCGCGATCGCCTGGTCGTCATGGTTCGCGACCCGTATTGGCTGCACGCTCACTGGGAATTGAGCCGCCAAGGGGTCTCGCGAGCCCAGGCTGCCATCGGACAAGAATGGCACTGTGCGAAACCGGTGCTGCGTCTGTTGGAAGTCTCTGAAGGCGGCACGACCAGCGCGGCCGAGAAGATCGTTCGCGACATCGAAATCCACGGCGGCGTGAACAATTGGTACGTCGACGTCCGTGACCCGCCGAAGAGCTACCGGCTCGACGTCGGCTACCTCGCCCCCAGCGGCAAGATGTTCGTGCTGGCCCGCAGCAATGTCGTCAACACGCCGAAGCCCGGCATCAAGGACGCCATCGACGAGAACTGGACCGCGGTCGCCGAGGATTACGAAAAGATCTATGCCATGAGCGGCGGCTATGCCCAAGACGGCGGCGGCGGACAATTGCAAGAACTGTTCGAAGAGCGGCTGCGTCGCCCCATGGGTTCGCCGATGGTCACGCAGTATGGCTCGGGCGCCGAGGCGTTGATGCCGCGCAAGAAGCCGTTCAACTTCGAGCTCGATGCGGAGTTGATCGTCTACGGCGTCAGCGAACCCGACGCTCACATCACTTTGCAAGGCGATCCGGTCAAGCTGCGTTCCGACGGCACGTTCACCGTGCGGTTCAGCTTGCCGAACTGTCGGCAAGTCATTCCGGCGGTCGCCTCCAGCGCCAATGGGCTCGAGCAACGCACGATCGTCTTGGCCGTCGAACGCAACACGAAGGTGATGGAGCCGCTCGTTCGCGACGCGAACGACTAGCCGTTGTTTGACGTTGACGCGTCGGCGGAGCCGTTTAGCTGCGTCGCTTGCGACGCACTAACTTATCGCCGCATGTAGTCGCGAACATCGCACATTTCGTGTCGCTCGACATCACCAACATTCTCGACGGCTGGTCCTACGATCCCGAGCAAGTCTCGGTACGCATTATCGTCGGCACCGACGGACGCGAGAAAATCCAGATGCGTCTGGACCTCGGCCTGCTGCAAATGGAGATGGACGGCCGACCCGACGGCCTTCGCCCCGAAGGTTCGGAGTCGTGGCTTGAGTTCTATGTCAACCGCCAGAAGTCGGAAGCCAAGGCCGAACCCGACAAGGCGACCGCGCTGCTCGAAAGCGCCGACTGCGAGCGACTTCTCCGCGAAGGCGTTCAGTATTACTACCGCTACCTGAGCTTCTGGCATCTCAAGCGGTATGAGTTGTGTGCTCGCGACACGAACCGCAATCTCAAACTGTTCCGCTTCGTGCGTGAGAACGCCCGTCACGAGCGCGACAAGAAGCAGTTCGACCAATGGCGGCCGTACGTGACGATGATGCACGCCCGCGCCGTCGCCACGCCGTTAGTCGAAATGGATCAGCACGATGCCGCCGTGACCGCGATCGAGGCCGGCATCAAGGCGATCCGCAAGTTCCTTGAAGAGTACGAGCAAACCGAGTGCACCGAGTTGGCTCAGCTCGAACGCTGGCGAGATCAAATCGTCGCGCGTCGTCCGAACAAGCCCGCCCTCGAACCACCCGCCAGCCCGCTCACCAAACTCAAGGAAGAGTTACAGCAGGCGATCATCGACGAGCGCTTCGAAGACGCCGCCCGTTTGCGCGACGAGATTCGCGAGCTGACGTAAGTGACTCGCGGATAAGCACTGAGTACTAGGTACTGAGTACCCACTTACTCACCAATTACCTACTCACTCCACGACGCAAACGACGCGGCTAACGGATCGACTTCTCGGGCAGCTCGGTCTTGATGCCTTCGTCGAGCGGCATCTTGTCGGGCAGCGCCGATGTTTCCATCATCAGACGCGTAAGCTCGGCCTGCATCTTCGAGACCGTCGCGGCGTGTCGAGCGTCGGCGATCAGGTTCTTCGTCTCCTGCGGATCATCGGCCAAGTTGTAAAGCTCGGCCATGTGACGATCAGGGCCGCCGTCGCCGTGCGGGTAATGCACGTACTTCCACGTGTCGGTACGCACTCCGCGCACGTTCGGCGTGTACGGAAACTGCTTCTCATAGTTGTATTCGTAGAACCATGAGGTGCGCCAATCGGCGTCGCTGCCTTCAAGCAGCGGCCGCCAACTTCGACCGTGCGTCTTCGGCAATGGGTCGACGCCGCAGAGGTCGAGAATGCTCGGCGCCAGGTCGATGTTCAGCACCATGCCATCGACGACCGTGCCAGGCTTCACCGCTTTCGGATAACGCACGAGCAGCGGAATGCGAATACTCTCTTCGTGCATCGTGCGCTTGTCGATCATGCCATGCTCGCCGAGCAGAAAGCTATTGTCGCCTGCGAAGACGATGATCGTGTTGTCGAGTTGCCCAAGGTCGGCGAGCGTCTGGTAGATTTCGCCGACGCTGTCGTCGATCGAGGGAATCGTCGCGGCATAGCTGCGAATGAACTTCGCGAACGTCTTCACGCCTTCGGGGCTGCGGTCGGGCACGTCCTTGCGAAAGCCGTACAGCGAACCATAGATGCCGTGCCACGTGTCGAGACGTTCCTTGTACCACGTCGGCTTATCGTCGAGTTGGAACGAGGTCTTCGGGTACTCGATCGGCACGTTGTCGAACAGGTGCTCATACTTCGGCTCAGGTTGGAAGGGGCCGTGCGGCGCCTTGTGGCCGAGGATCATGCAGAACGGCACGTCGCGCGATTGCTTGAGCCAATCGTTCGCAAACTTCGTCACCGTCGACGTGTAATAGCCTTTGGTCGGCGTCTCGGTTCCGTTGATGTTGAACGTGGTGTCGTAATACGTGCCTTGCCCTTTGTGCGACGCCCAATAGTCGAAGCCGAGGCGCGGAGCGTCGTTGTCTTCGCCCATGTGCCACTTGCCGATATAAGCCGTCGCGTATCCGGCCGCTTTCAGTTGCTTCGGATAACTCGGCAGATCGACGGGGAACTCGGTGAAGTTGTTCACCACGCCGTGCGTGTGTGCGTACAGCCCCGACAGATACGACGCGCGACTCGGCGAGCAAAGGCTCGTCGTGCAGAACATATTGCGAAACCGCGCGCCTTCTTTGGCCAGCCGATCGAGGTTCGGCGTCTTGAGGCCGAGGTACGGCTTCTCGTAACAGCCGAGGCAGTCCCAGCGCTGATCGTCGGTCAAGATGAAGATCACGTTAGGTTTGTCGCTCTTCGCTGCGGCCGCGAACACACCGGAAACGTGGAAAGATGCGACAAAACTAACAGCGACGGCAATCGCGAATCGATAGCGGGTCATTGGCGTGGAGCGATGGTGAAAGTGACGAGACTCGGCTAAACAGCGAATATCGGCTACCGATCGGTGCGAGTCAACGTGGCTGGCAGCGTCTGGCTCGCGTCTTGTTGCACCCCTAGAATGAACATGCGTCGCAGCGATGCGGCCTTTAACGTCTCAAGATCAATACATAACAAGCTTACGGAGGAACGATCATGGGAAAAAACGGAGCAGCCCGATCGAATGTGAAGAACGTGCTCGATACGCCGACCGACTTGGAACACGAAGGCGTCGAAGAAGTTTGCGAAGAGCTTCGCAAGTTGTTGGCCGATACGTTCGCGCTGTACGTGAAGACGAAGAACTTTCACTGGCACATGTCGGGTCGGCACTTCCGCGACTATCACCTGCTGCTCGACGAGCAATCGGAGCAGATCTTCGCGATGACCGACGACGTGGCCGAACGTGCTCGTAAGATCGGTGGCACGACGTTGCATTCGATCGGCGACATCGCGCGTCATCAGCGCATCAAAGACAACAACGACGAATTCGTCTCGCCCAACGAGATGCTTGCCGAGCTGTGCGAAGACAACCAGGAACTGACGCGGTCGATGCGTGCCGCGCACGAAGTGTGCGACAAAGCGAACGACGTGGCCACGGCGAGCCTGCTCGAGAACTGGATCGACGAGAGCGAGCGCCGCACGTGGTTTTTGTCGCAGATTTCGCGCGATCAGTGAGAGCGCGTTAGGCAGCACACATTACTTGAATCCCTCTCCCATCGGGAGAGGGTGGCGGCGCAGCCGCCGGGTGAGGGCGGGTTCCGTCATCATGCGACTCGCGTCATTGTTACGCGCAGTGCGACGTCGCTTAAGGCACAACATCCTTCGCGGGGCCGCGCACCCTCATCCGCCGCTTCGCGGCACCTTCTCCCAGAGGGAGAAGGGTTTACTCGGCCCCAACGTGTTGCCCCTTTTCCGCGGCTGAAGGTTTCATCAGTAGCACCAGCGGAAGCAGCACGACGCCCAACACGGCGCACAGCCAAAAGACGTCGAAGTACGCCAGCGCCGCCGATTGCTGCTGACGCAAGTTGTCGAGCGCTTCGTAGGCCGCCGTCTGAGCGCCGACGGGGTCGCCCAACTGCGTCGCGATAGCGCCCTTGGCTTGCGCGAGGAACTCGGTCACGGGCGGGTTCAGCGGATCGAGTGTTTCGCCGACGCGCGAGAGGTGGAATTGCAACCGTCGCTGCTCCATCGTCTGCGAGAGCGACGTGCCGACGCTGCCCCCCTCGTTTCGCAACAAGCTGGCGAGCCCGACTGCCGCGCCACGCAAGTGCAACGGCGTGTACTTGAACGCGGCGACGTTAATCGGCGCGAAGAGAAATCCTAGGCCGAGCGTGAGCAGCATCCGTGGCCAAATGATCTGGATCGGGCTGATATCGAGGTTCATGTGCGCCATCCAAAAATTGGAGGCGGCCATGACTAACAGGCCCGTCGCGATAAGCCATCGGGCATCGGTGCCGCGGCCGAGCAAAAAGCCGACGATCACCATGGCGGTGACCGACGAGATGCCGCCAGGCGACAGTTCGAGCCCGGCCCGGTAGGCGTCGTATCCAAAAAGCTCCTGCAACATGCCGGGCAGCGCGATGCTCGCGGCATAAAGCACGGCGAACGCACAGAACACAATAATGCACGACATTGCCAGGTTGCGCTCGGCCAACACGCGAACATTCACAATCGGGTTGGCGATCTTGAGTTCGCGGTAAATGAGAAAGCCCAGACCGGCGACGAACAACACAAGCAGCGTCTGAATGCGATTGAACGGATCGCCGAGCCAGTCCCATTCCTGGCCTTTGCTAAGCAGCACCTCCCAACTCGACATCACAAGCACGAGCAGGCCGAGGCCGATGTAGTCGAAGTTCAGCGGCTTGCCTTTGAACGCCGCGCGTTCCTGCTTGAGGTAGTCGGGGTCTTGGACGAGGAAGTACGCAGACCCCAGGGCGATCAGCCCCACGGGGATGTTGATGAAGAAAATCCATCGCCAGTCGTAGTTCACGCACAGCCAGCCGCCGAGCGTCGGCCCGACGATCGGGGCGAGCAATGCCGCGACACCGAACAAGGTCTGCGCTTGTCCTTGTTTCTCGGCCGGAAAGGTGTCGAGCAGCACGCCTTGGCTGGACGGTTGCAGCCCGCCGCCGGCCAAACCTTGCAGCACGCGGAAGAGGATGATCTCTTCAAGACTCGTCGCGAACCCGCACAATGCCGAAGCGAGGGTGAATACGGCGATCGACAACATGAAGTAATTGCGGCGACCGAGATGGGCCGACAACCATCCGCTGATCGGTAGGATGACGGCGTTGGCCGCGAGGTAACTGGTGATGACCCACTCGCTGTCGGTCACCGCCGCCGACAGTCCGCCAGCAATGTAACGCAGCGCGACGTTGGCGATCGTCGTGTCGAGCACCTCCATGAACGTCGGCACGATGACCGCGATCGCCACGAACCAAGGGTTGATCGCGGGCCGAGCGACAGATCCCTGCAATGCGGTAGCCGACATCGCGGCGGCGCTCATGGCTTGGCTTCGACCGGCGCTTCGGGCAGCGCCATCAACGACTGCAACACGGCGCCGGCATGCGGGCCCTTCGCGGGCTCCTTGAAGTACACATACGGCACGCACGACAAGCCGACGAAGAGCGGGTCCTTCTCGGGGTCGTAATCGGTCAGCTCGATGCGCACAGGCAATCGCTGCACGATCTTCACGAAGTTGCCCGTCGCGTTCTGCGGCGGAAGCAGCGACAACGTCTGCCCGGTCCCCATCGTGAAGCCCGTGATGCGTCCTTCGAATTCTTTGCGGCTGCCGTACATGTCAACTTCCAGGCGAGCGCGTTGACCAATCCGCAATTCGCCGAGCTGCGTTTCTTTGAAGTTCGCATTGATCCAGATTTCGGTCAGCGAGCGGACCGCCATCAGACTTTGCCCGACTTGCACGAAGTTGCCGGGATTCACGTTGCGACGCGTGACGACGCCGTCGATGTCGGCCACGATCTTGCAATAGCGAAGGTCCAACTCGGCGCTCGCCAGGTCGTGCTGAGCCTGCATCAGTTTCGCCTCGCCCTGCTTGATGGCCGGCGCTTGCGGAATGAGCCGCGCGTAGATGTGATCGATATCGCCGTCGGTATCGAGCTTAAGAAACTCTGCGACCGCTTGCTTCGGCGTGAGGTTCCATGACGGCGGTGTGTAACCGATGTTGGCGACGGTCTCCATCAGGTTCGCGAGCGCTTGCCGCACGAGCGAAAAGTTCTGATCGAGGTCGGGCGGCACGTCGAGCGGATTCTCGGTGTTCACCGGCAGTCCCAGGCTCGTTCGTGTCTCTTGAATCACTTGGGCGGCGCTCTCGACACGGCTAATGGCCTGATCGCGACGCGCGGTGTAGGTGTCGAACTCGGCCCGCGAGATAGCATTGCCCTGCACAAGCGGCTGGTTGCGCTCGTAGTCGCGCTGGGCCAGTGTCAGCCCCGACTGCTCGACTTTCAGCTGTGCCACGTTCGCACGAAGCGTGGCGAGCTGGTTGTTCACGCCTTCGATGGCGTGCTCGAGATTGAAGCGCGCGCGCTGCGCCTGGCCAACCTGGCCTTTCACCTTCGCTGTCGCGGCAGAGAGATCGGACTGCGCTACCTCGACCATCGCCTTCTTGATATCGACCTGCACCTGAAACGGCTCGGGATCGATTTCGACCAGCACGTCGCCACGCTTGACACGCATGTTGTCGTCGACGAGCACGTGCAACACCTGCCCCGCCACGCGCGGCGCGACGAACGTTACGTGACCATCGACATAGGCGTCGTCGGTCGAGACGGTCGTCATCGCCAGGATCACGATCGGCACGAGAAACCACAGCGCGACGACGAGCACCGCCGCCGCAATCGCCCAGCGAATGAGACGTCTCTTGGGCGAGACGTGTGCGCTCGATGCCGGAGGTTCGACAGCCGGAGGATGTGCACTCGCCGCGGGGGGCGGCAAAACGGCTGGCGCGACGGCGGCCCCATGGCCATCGTCGGCATGCGTTGCCGCGGACGGGTCGGACTGCGTCGGATGTTTCGATTCCATCGGAGCCTCTACTCCGCCTGAGTTCGTTGCTATCGTGCCAACCGACGCGCTGAGAGTCAATGAACAATGTTGTTCATTTCGCGTTCGCTCATTTGATCGCCGCTCATTTCATCGCCGCGGCCAGGCTACGGCTGGGGCATCGGCACGTCGAGGCTGCGTCGTCCGCGGAGCATTTCGCCGCCAGCCCCTGTAAGGCGGAGATAGTAGTCGCTCGGCAACCCTTCGAAGGTAACGAACGGCGCACCCTCGGGGACGTCGTTCGTGCATTTGAAGATGGCCGTCGCTTCGTCGACCTCGTCGAACATGGCCACATAGATCATCGTCGCTCCGGCCGCACACGCGCCTCGCAATTGCGACCAAAAGAACTCGCCACGCCGTCGGGGAATGTGATCGAGTTCGTCGCCTTTCATGTTGTGCCAACTGAAACCCGGGAACGCAACGGGCAGGTAATCGACGTTATGCCCGCGGCACCATTTCAGATCGTCGGACATCGTTTTCGAGGCGTACCGCTCGGCTTCGTCGGGCGTGCGATACCGGCCCACCGTCCACGGACTGACCACATCCGCTAACGCGATGATCTCGTGCAGCGTCGTGTCGCTCACGGCGTCGCGCTTCAGTTCGCGCCAATATGTCGGCACGCCGAGCATCACGCTGCAACCCTCGTGCTTCAGCGACTCGACAAGTTTCCGGCACTCGGCGAGTGTGTAAGCACGATCGTCGTTGAAGCCCACACCCCACACAGCCACCAACGGCTTGTCGCGATGACGCAAATACGCCGCGTCGTTGGTCACGCGCATGTCGTATTGAAGGCGGCGCCAGTCGGCGATCACTTCGTCGATGCGACCCACGCCCATGCCGCTCAGGTCGTACATCACCGTGTAACAGCGATTCGATCGCTTAGCGCCTTCACGGCAGTGCGCGAGCACCGTGTCGGTGTGATGCGCGATGCGCGGATCTTTCAGCCCGACGGCGAATCGCTGAACCATCGCCCAGTCGATACCGTACTGTTTCATCCACTCGAAGTGCCGCAGCACGGTCGCTTCACGAAACGAACTGAACACTTCGGCGGGCTTACCATCGGCGTGCTTGAAACTCGCCGCGAACCGCTCGGTTGGCCCAAGTTCCGACATGTCGGGCCACAAATCGACGCGCACCGTTGCGGGATCGAACTCTTTCTTGCTTTTCGACCAATGCACCCAGCCGCGGTCGGCGCCGTCGCCGGGACAATTGAACCATCCCTGGTAGCCGACGACGATCTTGCCGAGCAGACCGTGCTTGTCAGACTGAGCATTTACGACCGACCCGCAAATCACGACCCACGCAAGAATCATCCATCGCCAGCCCGCCATGCGTGTACGCCTCGTCGACCGCTTGCAGTTTCGCACTTTGCTGAGGCATTATCCAACCTTCAACCCTCCATTTCAAACCGCATTCGCAGCAAGTGCCGCTGCGGGTCTCTGATCTCGGTGCGAGCGTGCAACCACCGGCCGTTATCGACCACCAACAGATCGCCACTCCGCAGGTGCAAACAGATCGCCTGCACCGTCTCCACTGCGTCGACCAACTCCGCCAGCGCCGCGCGCTGCTCGTCGGTCGCATCGCGATCGTCGATCAACTCGCGACGGTAGCGCATCAAACCGTCGCCATACACGATCGGCAATCGCCGTTCGCCGACGTCCTTGGTGAATTCGTCAGGCACATGAATGCGAAAGCGTGTGCTTCGCAGCACTCGCAGACTCTCGGGCGTCAGGTGAGAGAGAATCTCGGCGACATTTTTGAGCTGCGTCTCCCCGCCACCGTAGCGGTCGGCCTGCACAACGTAGAGCGCGACGTGCGACGGCTGCGGATCTTCGAACGAGCCGTCCGTGTGAAACGGAAACTCGTCGAGCGTCCACGAGCGCGGCGCGGTAATACGACGCGCCGCCTCGGGATGGTGCCGCACGTTCCACACAGTCGCTCCTGCGGCGTTCTGCGCGATCGGCGTGCCGAGCGCGCGCACGATTCCTTGCATCGACTCGCCCGTGACGTCGCCGGGTTCCAACGGCACGCAGCTCCAGCCGTGCAGCACCAACTCGGCGCGCAGCTCGGACACGCTGATTCGATCTTGGGACATTCTTGCAATGTTCATGATGGCAATCACAACAGGACGTCACGGGATCAACGAACGTCGACCACTCGCGGCCTCTTGGTACTGACGCCCGATGTGCGGAATTGGTTCCCCGGAATCTTTCGCAGCTCGATGCAAGCATCGCCGTAAGGGTTAAGCTGAGCATGAAGGCTCGCGAGAAGCGCCTGCTCGTCGCCTTGCGAAAGCTGTGATTCGGCCGCGATCGAGCAAGTCAACTGCTCGCGACCTTGGCCGTCGCATTCGAGCACCAGTTGCCAATCGCCCCAGGGTTCGAGCACCTTCGCCAGCGGCGAAAGCTCATGGTAGGCGCCGTGAAACTCGAACGTCCTGTCGTCGCGGGCGTGCAACTCGAGCAACACCTCGTCGTCGCGGGTCTCGACGATGCGCCCCACGTCGCCAGTATCGAAACGCACCAACGGAAATCGCGTTCGCACGAGATTCGTTACGACAAGGTGTCCAACACCGGCGGCGTTCACTTCGGGAATCTCGATCACTGCCAAATCGCGAGGAACATGATAGACCGGTGAGCTTCCGACGTCAGCCGAGTAACCGATGATGCCCATCTCGGCTGATCCATAGACCGCTGCGAAGCGGGGCGTGTCGAATTGATTCGTAAGCAACTCTCGCCGGCGCGGATGCAAGAACTCTCCTGCGAAGAGGATCGTCTCGAACGAGCGACGACGATTCTCCTTTCCGCACCAATGCGAGAAGTCCGCCAGCGTCGACGGCATGCCGGCGAGCACGTTCGCGCCAAACCGCTCGGCCACATTCCATGCCTGCTCGAAGTCCGCCGCGGCGCCGTCATTCATTCCGCGGTTGATGGGGCAGGGCAGGGGGCGCCGCCGCAAAGCTCGGTGAACTCGTTGAAAATCTCAAGCGAGCGGACCATCGCCAGCGACGGGAACAGATTGAGCACAACGCTCTTCGGCCCAAGGGCACCTGCCGCTGCGAGTCGTGTCGCCAAGCGACGTCGCTGCAGATGGTTCTCTTCGATCGCCACCGGAAAGCACAGCGGCCGACCGCCGCTGCCGCCGCTTGAGCTCCAGTAGACGCCCGTGCCGACGCCGTTCGTCTCAATCAGCGCGTTGATCCTCGCCGCGAGCTCGGGCTTGGTGACAATCGGCACGTCGTGGAAGTGCACCACACCGGCGAGCTGTTCGCGATACAGCGGATGCAAACGCGCCGCAGCAAGAATTCGATCGAGAGATGTCATGATGTTCTTCCTTCCAACCCTCTCCCCTTGCGGGAGAGGGTGGTCCCCGAACGCGGACCGGGTGAGGGGCGACGCCAGTGCACGCCTCCTACCCCTCACCCCAGCCCTCTCCCGCAAGGGGAGAGGGAGCGGCGATTACCGGGGCGAGAATCGTCCCACCGCCGGCGACGTTCACAATCGGCCCAAGTCCCGCGCGATAGATGCCCGGCCCAAAACACTCGTCATCGAGCGACGGCAGCAGGCCGATGACGTTCATCGGGCGCACCGCGACTTCACCGTCAACCTCCGAGAGAATGAGAAACTCACCCTGACGCACGTAGCGCTGCAGCACCCACCGCGGGTCGGCCGCGTTCAGCGCCGCTTGCCACTCCGCAAGTGTGACATGCGCGCCGATAACGACCCCCTCCGCCTTACCAAGCAAATTCGGCTTCAACACCCACTCATGGTGGCGCTGGCTTGCCTCTTCGCGGATTGCGTCGTCGAGGCCCACGACAAATGTTGGCGCCACGTTTCTCGCGAGCGTCGTCATATCATCGCCGCTTACATAGTCACGCAGAATGTCGCTCGTCATGACCGCCAGCAATCTTTTGTCGTGTACGAGAAAGATCGTTCGCAAGTCGTTCAGATGTCTGCCGCCGCTGGCGAGTGCCGTCATCGCTTCGGGCAAAACCTCGTCGAGCATTTCGTGTTGATGTAGCTCCAACATCGCGAACCGATCGGCCAGCACCGACGTCACCGCCTCGGCGGGTGTCACGACACGCAACTTCCAATGATCAACGAGCAAGCGCATGTCGTAACCACGCTCGATCCCTTTGACGACGACCACCGACTCGCGGTTCCCGACAATTTGCTCCAAAGCGCCGGTGATGCGTGCCAGGCCGGGAATCGGCTCGAAATCGCCCGGCAATCGCGACCGATAGTACACCTCGGCAAGTGCGGCCGTCATCGCCTCGCTGACCAGAAAGCCATTGAGCGGAAAGCGAGCGTTGATCTCGTTGACGACCGGCGTGCCGTCGACTGCGTGCAGAAAATCAGGCCGTATCGCGCCGAGCGTGTAAGGTCGACCGGCGGCAAGTCGCAACCACTCGACAACCCGCGCAGGCAGCGAGAGCATTGTTTGCAAACGTCGGTCCGTCAGATAGTTCTCGACGACCGCGCATGCCGCACGACGAAGCGCACGCGAGATGTTCTCCAACTCGGCGAGTTCGTGGCGCGTGATCGCCCATGGGTACGGATTGAACGCATGATAGGCGAGCGTCACGTTTGGCCGATGCGATGCGAGCGCCGCCACGAGTGCCGCGCGGTCGGCGACGAATTCGTGCGAGTTCTCGGGTACGAGCTGCCCAGCCATGAGAAGCAGCTTATCGGCTGGCGCGCTCGGAGGTCGAGAGCAGACCTTGAAGACCACGGCGCGTCGGCAGAGGCGCCGAGACGGTCGACGGGGCGCCAATGGCGGTCGTGAATTTCGGGCGCATTGTGAAGTTCGGCGCCGACTGACCTCGGCCGAGACATTCAGCGGCGGTGGCGCGGCCCAGTTCCCACTCGTCGTCGGGCGAAAGGCGATGGGCGGCCAAACGTCGCTTCTCGGCCTCGTGCGCCGATGTGTCGAAGTCGCTCCACCAATTGCACTGATACATCAACGGCTGTGTGTCGACCAAGTACCACGTTTCGACCAACGTGCGAGCCGATGGCGGCAGCGCCACGCAACTCGTGCCGACGACATGCAGACTCGGCATTGCGCGGCGGGCGTCCTGTGCCGGCAGCGGCATGATGAATCCGCCGCAATAGCTGCGCTGCACGCTGTTGCCGAGGTCACCGAGTTCGCCTCCGGTCGAGAGTTTCGTAGGTTCGGTCTCCACGACGGGATCGAAGTACGTCGGTTCCGCTGCCGATGCGCGAATCGCGAGCGCCAAGTCGGCAGGAGTTTCGACGAGCCGCAGGTCTGCCAATCGCTCGTCGGCGGGGATGCGGCTCAACAGGTCGAATATCGTGCGGTCCACGAAATACGTCGCGGCCTTGCCGATGCGCGATGTTGCGCCCAAACGCAAGTCGAGAGCGTTCGTCGCGAACGCATCGGGATGGGCTCGATAGAACTCGGCGATTCCGTCCTTCCACGACACGTCGTAGTTGTCGCGGTCGAAAGATTTCTCCCACCGTCCCACGGTAGCGCTATCGCCTCGACGATTCGCGAGCACTTCACTGTTGGCGGCCACGATGAGCAGCGGCAGCCGCGGACGGCATGTCGAGCGGGCGACGATCGCCGCCAAGTCATCCGCGGGTTGATACTCGCAACCCAGGGCGAATGCGATCGACTCGTTCAACGCTTCGGGCGGAATCTCGGTGTGTTCGTTGAGCACCAGCCTGCGCATCTTTGTGAGCAACTGTTCATTGCTGTGAATCGGCGAGACGTCGATCGCTTTGATCTTGTGAGTCGCGCGGTCGATCGTCTCATCGCTGAAACCAAAGCACGCGAAGTAGACCGCCAGAATCGAGCCGCCGCTGCTGCCAGCCACGATCACGCGGTTCTCGTGCAGCGCGGGAATGTCACGAGCCAGGCGTGACACGACGCCGAGATCGAACGCCAACGCCGAGCCTTTGCCCTGGAACGCGAAGAGCACCTGCGGCTCGACGGCCAGAGTCGTTTTCGTACTCGCCGATAAGAGGGCGCATGCAGCAAGCAGGACGATTTGGCGATGTTGGCGATGACGCGTCACTTGCATGCGGGCCTCATCGCTGGATGACCACGGTCGCCCAGCCGCGGTCGATGGTGAGTTGCGTCAGTTTCAACTGCAGCGCCCGCGCGAACTCGCCCGTCATTGAAATGCCGTCCGACTGCGCGCGTTCGACGAAGAACCGCGGCATCAGGGCTTCAAGTTCCGCCGACCCTTCGGCAACGCGAGGCTCGACTGTCGGCGGCGCTTCGCGCATCGCTACGGCTCCGGCGTCTTCGGTCTGCGTTAATCGGTATCGCACGTGAACGGTCCACGGCTCGTCGTTGTCGCGAGTTCGATCAATCGGTTCATCGCCGGTCGTGAACGAGGCCACACGTAGCGTCAACGCAATCGAACCGTCGGCCAATCGAACCTCCAGCGGGTCGTCAGCCAAGGTGATGAACGCCGCCAGGCCCGAACCGCGTTCCGCACGATTCTCATCGGGCACGAACGACAGCGTCTCGAAGAACGTCGAGCGGAAGTCCGCCTCGCCGAACGTTTTGCCCGTCATCATACTTGCGTAGTTATTGACGAGAGATTCATGCACGGTGATGCGAATCGCGCGCTTGGGCAACGGCTCGGACGTCGCGAGGTTTGGGGCGGCGAGATGACGGTCGCCGGCCAATCGTAGCCCGATGGCGAGCGACGCCGTCGTTGAATTCCCGCGCAAGTCGACAGACAAGCCTTCCGGCGCGAGTTGTTGCGTCATGGTGTTTTCGAATGTGGCGATGGCGGCCGTGAGCGATTGCAGTCGCTCGGCAAATTCGCGCTCGATGCGTGCTCGCAACCGTTCTTCAGCTTGGCGATCGTTCACCTCACGCTTGCGAGTAGCCATGCTCATCGCCGCACGCGAACCAATCTGCCGCATCAACGGGGCACCAGCCTTCACTGTGGCGGATAGCGGCTCGGAGCCGACGTGAACGTCGATGTCGGCAGGGCCGCCGAGTCGCAGGTTGTCGTCGAAGATGAATTGCTGCGAAGCGCGAAGTTCGAGCGTGCTGCGTGCGTCGACCTTTGCCGAGCCGCGATGGCCGACAAGTTCCGTTTGCCCATGTCCCGCGAAGCCGAGCCGTGCGATAGCCTGATCGTCACTGGCCTCGAACGCCAGACGCAATGCACCGTGGAGCGTGCCGCGACCTGTCAGTGCGGTTCCGTCGTTGTTTTCGTCGATCGTGAAGTGACGTTCGATACTTTCCGGCAGCAACGACTCGCAAAACGATTGCGACGCTTCGAGCCACAAGTTCGGCCACGAGGCGTGCTCATCGAGCCATGCGCGAACCACCGACGCGGCGTCGCGCTCGGCCAGCCAAGAGTAGTGGTGATTTACTTCATCGAAGTCGCCGACGCCTCGGCGGTGCGCGATCCAGACGTTGCGCAGTTCGGTAAGTTGACGGCGGCAACAAGCAACATGATCGGGATCGCGAGACACTTGCAGCATTGCGAGATGGCCGCGTGTTGCTGTCGTCAAATCTGCCACGTTCACCGGCAGGTGGCTCAGCGTATCGCGATGCCACGAACGCTCGATGCTTCGCAGCGACGCGATATCGGGTTGGACATCTGTCAGCTGCCGCTCGAGTTCATCGAGGCGCATCTCGCCCACGAGCCATTGACCAATCGGTTCGTCTGTGAGTCGCTTACGAACGTCGCGCGATGCCTTGATGACTTCGTTTCTCGCAACCGCGGCACCATCCGACGAAACCGTCGATACGTCGCGAATCGCGTCATCAATGAGTGGCAGAAGATCGGATGAGGTATCGACGGCGATGGCCAACCCGAGTGGCAACATGCAACCGATCGCAATTGCCGCCGCGAAGCACTTCATCACCGTTGTCGCTCGCTTGAGGACCGTTCGCCCGCCAACTCGAGGTTAGCATGCGGAAACGGAGCAAGCGGCGTGCCAAGTTGGCGAATGTTACGACTTCGCCAACTTCGCGCTCTCGTGCATGGTTCGCAGCGCGACGGCGAGGTTCGCCTGCGTCCACAGCAGCGGCGTGATGTCGTTCGGCACGTAACGCCCACGCTCAGCGTAGTACGACTCGGGACAGCGGAAAGGGGGGAAGCGACCCGCGTCGTCGGTCAACTGTCCGAGTGAGCGGTTGAGGTAATGCGTTTGACTTTCTAGATCAGCCTGGTCGCGAGACTGCTGGTAACGGCGACCGTAGATGATCGACACGACCGGATCGAAGATGCACCACTGCGCCTCCATGCCGGGTTTGAGCAAGCGATCGCGACGTTCGAGGTCGTCGCTAAAATCGGCCGTCCGCTCGTCAGCAGCCAGCAGCGTCTTGTAGTCGGCGCACCAATACGAGTCGCCGAGATAACGCCGAATGCCGTGGTCGCCGCGCAGATGTTCACGCACATCGGCGAGAATGCGATCGGCCATCGCGTCGTCGACGATCTGCATCGGCCAAATGAGAAACAACAGCGCCGCGTCGTAACGTCGTGCCTTCGACGGATCGGCTTGAACGCACTCGGCCGGCAGGATCGCTGCCAGCGCGCGATGTCCCTCCGCAACGAGCCGTGCGATGCGCGAGGCTTCAGGATGCTCGCCGAGCAATCGCCCCAAAGCCACCAGCCCGGATGTCGCGACGCCGATGCTTGAGGCCGCAACTTTGCGAACTTCCTCCCAATGGCCGCTGTCCTCGTCTTGCCAGAATCGAATCGTCTCGAAATAACGAGCGAGCGTCGTGAACAGCTCGATCTCATCGGGCGTCGGTGCAAGTTCGCCGGCTAGCGCGAGTGACGAGAACAGCCACATGAAATAGCCGAGCGCGTCGTTCTCGCGCGTGGGCCCACTTCTCGTCGATCTCGGAAAGGTCGTCGCCTCGAAAGCGAATGTGCGGCCGCTGCATCGGATCGGAATGGTCGACGCGGCCAGCGACAACATCGTCGAGTCTTTTACGATGCTTGGTGAAGAATCGCACGAGGGCGCGAACGTTCTCGACGGCGATATGCGGTTGACCCGTCAGCCAATGCGACAACGCGATATAGATATTGTCTCGCACCCAAACGTGTGCGTAGCCGGTCACGTCGAAATCGGTGCCGACGCCGCTGGCCGCCGGGAACAGACCATTGGCCATGCGCGGGAAGTTGAACGTCCCGTTGGCGTGGAGCAACCCTGTCAACTGTTCGACGTCGGCGGCGGTGTAATGCTCTCGCTGGAAGGGGCGAAGCTCGGTCGGACGCGAAGACGTCATCATGGCATCTCGTGGCATTGCAACTCGGGACATGGCAGCTCGAACGACAGTGATGGGCCGCCCATCGTATCAAGAGGCCGTCACGTTCCGCCACTGCTCGTCGAGTCGCTTCTCCGAGACCAGCATCTGCGTTCCGAGTTTCTGAGCGAATAGCGACACGCGATATTCTTCGAGCATCCAGCCGTAACGTTCGAGCTGCGGATCGACGACGCCTTGAGCGCGGTGCTCACGATCGCGATCTTGAAAAGCCCGCCATCGCAGCGTGACGAGCGCCATTGCCTGCCGATCGCGATCGATGCCGCCCGCCTCGATGCGTTCGAGCCGATGCTGTGCCGCGCGGAAGTACCGTGGATATTGCTCCAGCCATGTCCACGCGACCGACGTCAGAAATCCGGGCGAAGTCAGATGATCGACCTGCGTTTGAACGTCCGCGATCGCATCGGGCCACGGCTTCTCGGCCGAGGCGCGGAGTTTCTGCCTGAGCGTGTGGTACGTCGACAAAAGCGGCGTGACAAGCTGAGCAACATCCTGCACGGCGATCGCGATGCGTTCCGAGGCATCGGTCATCCGTGACGAAAACGTCTCTGCGTCGCGGGGCAACGGTTCGTCGCCCAAGAATGCACGATCGACGACCAACTCGACCAGTTGCTCGCGCAACGTCGCCGGTTTCAGCGACGCGCCCCAAGCGAGCATCTCGGCAAGTCGCGGAAGCCAATCGACGTGCGGCCTCACCTGCGATTCGACCGCGAGCATGTACAGCCGTCTCGCGCCGCCACGCAATGCTCGCTGCGCCGCCTCGGGCGAGTTGGCGAGTTCGAGCGCGACGGAATCCTGGCGATCGACGAGCGTCGGATAGCCAACAAGCGTTAGCCCGCTACGACGCACCTCGACTTCGTCGGCAAGCGAGCCGAAATCCCATGTGGTGATGCCTTCGCGCGTGGTTGGGTCGTGCGGTGGCTCGGGCGTTTCTTTCGTTTCGATGGTCGCTTCGTCGAACAGTCGTCGCGAGAGCGCTGCCAAATCGCGACCGGTGGCGAGCGTTCTTCCGTCATCGTCAACGACGCGCACCCGCATCCGCAGATGATCGGCCAATCGATGCGGGCGAAACGCGTCGCTCGGGATGGCCTGGCCTGCGACTCGCGAAAGCTCACGGGCCACGGCGCTCGCGAACACGCCGTCGCCGAATGGCATCGCTGACGTTACTTGATGAGCGATCTCGGGAGCGGGGACGAGTTGTCGACGAACCGGCTTTGGCAGCGATTTGATCAGCGCGAGGACTTTTTCCTCGACGTAGCCGGGGACGAGCCAATCGAGCCGTCGCGCGTCGAGCTGATGGAACGCAGCCTTGGGCACGGTGACGGTAACGCCATCCTGCGACGAGCTTGGGTCGAACCGATATTCCAACTCCAAACGATGCGAGCCAACGAACAGCGCGTCGGGATAGGCCTCCGCCTTGAGCGGTAGTTGAGCATCAACCACGAGGTCGGCCCGTGTCATGAACAACAATCGCGGTTGACTGCGTTCGATGCCGAGCCGCCAGCGCTCGAACGTCGCGCCGTCGACCACGTCTTCCGGCAATCGCGCGTCGTAGAAGTCGTAACGCGCCTCGAAGCCGCGCAAAAAATCCTGGCGGCGAGTCTTGTGCTGCAAACGTCGCACGTCGGCCAGCAGTTCGCGATTGTGATCGAGGAATTTGCCACGTGTCGGCAAATCGCCGCGCAGCAATCCATGTTCGATGAACAGCTGACGCGCGTGGTGCGGGTCGACCTTCGCCAACGGCACTCGGCGATCGTGGACAAGTGTCATGCCCCACAACTGCACGCGTTCGAAGGTCATCGCCGCCGTCGCAGTCGGATCCCAGTGCTCGCCGTGATACGAGCGATCGACCAAATGACCGGCCAATGGCTCGATCCACGACGATCGAATCGGCGCAGCGGTTCGCAAGTAGCGGCGATTCGTTTCGAGCATCTCGCACGCCACGAGCCAACGCGGCGGGCGCTCGAAGGCCGCTGAGCCAGGCCACAAGTTCGCCCGTTGACCAGCGGCCACCACGTACTCGACCGCATCGCGACGCTGCGCGACTCCCGAAAGAAAGCCCGCGAGCATTGAACGATGGATTGCGCCGGCATCGAGACGGCGAGGGGCGATCGTGTAACCGGCCCGCGACGTGATTGTCAGCAGTTGCCGGTGGACTTCGAGCCACTCGCGCATGCGGTTGTACGACAAGTAGTGCTCGCGGCAGAGGGCCCGCAGTTGGCCGCGCGTCGAGTTCTGCTTCCAGTCGTGATACGCGTCCCACAACTTCAGATACGCCAAGAAGTCCGATTCATCGTCCTGCCACCGCGCATGCGCGTCGTCGGCCTGTTGTTGGCGATCTATCGGCCGCTCGCGCGGGTCTTGAATCTCCAACGCCGCGGCGATGATCAGGATCTCGTTCAAGCAGCCGAAGTCGGCGCCGGCCACGATCACACGCGCGATGCGAGGATCGACCGGAATGCGGCTGAGCGTGCGACCCAGCTCCGTAAGCTGGTGACGTTCGTCGATCGCCCCGATTTCAAACAGCGTGCGATAGCCATCGCGGATGCTCTCGGGTCGCGGCGGATCGAGAAACGGAAAGTCCTCAATGCGACCGAAACGCAGCGCCAGCGCCTGCAAGATGACGGCGGCGAGGTTGCTGCGTTGAATCTCGGGCACGGTGAAGCGGTCGCGCGACGCGTAGTCTTCTTCGCTGTAGAGCCGCACACACACGCCAGGTCCCACACGGCCGCAACGACCAGCCCGCTGATCGGCCGAGGCCTGCGAGATCGGCTCGATCGGCAGACGTTCGACTTTCATTCGCGCCGAGTACCGGCTGATGCGCGCGGTGCCGGTGTCGATGACGTAACGGATGCCTGGGACCGTGAGCGACGACTCGGCGACGTTCGTAGCGAGCACGATGCGGCGACCGGTGTGCGGCTGAAACACGCGCTGCTGCTCGAAGCCGGCGAGCCGCGCGTAGAGCGGGACGATTTCGGTGGCGCTCTTCAAGTTACGGCCGGCGAGCGACTTGACCGTGGTGTGAATGTCTTGCTCGGTCGGTAGAAACACGAGCATGTCGCCGGGGCCGCGGCGAGTCAGCTCGTCGACGGCGGCGACGACGCCTTGCAACCAATCGGGCTCATCGCCTTCCGTGGCTTCGCTCAACGGGCGATAAAGCGTCTCGACGGGCCACGCGCGTCCCGAAACTTCGATGACCGGCACCTTGCCAACGCTGCCGCGGAAGTATTCAGCGAAGCGCTGCGCGTCGATCGTGGCCGACGTGATGATGATCTTCAGATCGGGCCGCGACGGCAGTAGTCGTTGCAGCAAGCCCAGCAGGAAGTCGATGTTCAACGACCGCTCGTGGGCTTCGTCGAGGATGATCGTGTCGTAACGTCGAAGCTGCGGATCGACATGCGACTCGGCCAACAGCACGCCGTCGGTCATCAGCTTGACGTAGGTGCGTTCGTCGGTGGCGTCGGTGAAACGGATTTTGTAGCCGACTTCGTGGCCGAGTTTGCAGTTGAGTTCCTGTGCGATGCGCGAAGCGACCGAGCGCGCGGCGATGCGGCGAGGCTGCGTGTGACCGATCAGCCCCTCGATGCCGCGACCGAGTTCGAGACAGATCTTGGGCAGTTGCGTACTTTTGCCGCTGCCGGTCTCGCCGCTGACGACGACCACCTGATGCTCGGCAATAGCGCGGGCGATTTCCTCGCGGCGCGCGACGATCGGCAGCGAGTCGTCATATCGAATCGATGGCACGCCTGCGCGGCGAAGGCGTCGGCGTGTGATCGACACTTCGAGATCTTCGCTGAAGCGGGCGAGGCTGCGATCGAACGGAAGTCCCGAACGGCGGCGCTCGTCGATCGTGCGCAGCTGCTTGCGCAGGCGAAAACGGTCGCCGGCCAAGGCGTCGGCAATGCGCGGCTCGAAATCGGCCGGTGAAATGGAAGACATCGATCGCAGGTACCCGCACGCCATTGTTTGCGCGAAATATTGTAGCGCACAATCGCGCCAAGCCCAGGGCATGCCTGCCCTGGGTCTTTGGGAAAGCGGGTGCTTGCACATACCCAGGGCAAGCATGCCCTGGGCTTTTAGACCCTTGTGGTGTCGACAGGGTTCACGCCGATCATGAACGGTTTGATGAGAACCATGCCGGCAATGAACCCGCCGACGTGTGCCGCGTAGGCCACGCCACCGGCTTGCGAACCTTCGCCGAGAATGCCGATGCCGCTGAGGACTTGAAAGCCAAACCAGATGCCGACTGCCACCCAGCCTGGCACATCGGTAATGACGCGAAACAGCAGCACGCGCACGCGCCGATTGGCGTGTACGACCATGTACGCCCCCATCACGCCCGAGATCGCCCCCGACGCGCCGAGACTCGGCACGAGCGCATTCGGCCCGTTCATATTCATGAACACGTGGGCAAGCGACGCGATGACGCCGCACAACAGGTAGAAGACCAAATACCTTCCGTGCCCCATATCGTCTTCGATGTTGTCGCCAAAAATCCACAGAAACCACATGTTGCCCGCGATATGCGCGATGCCGCCGTGCATGAACATCGACGTGAGAATCGTGAACCAGACGGGGATCGGCGTCGGCCGCAAGCCCGGCACTTCGTACCGTTCGCCGGTGATCGGTTCCACTTCGACATGGTCCTGCGTGACCTCGTCGTGTCCGGTGATGATTTCCTTCGGCACGCAAGAGAAGGCGTAGGTGAAGTTATTGTTGTCGCCCATGCCTTGGAACACGACGAACACGAAGATATTGAGTGCGATGATCGCGTAGTTGACGATCGGCGTCGTGCGACGATCGCTATTGTCGTCAGCTAGCGGAAAGACCATCGTCGGTGAACCTCGTGGGTGCGAATCGTTCGCGGGTCATTGTAGTGCAGAAGAGTTGGGAGCGTCATGACCGCAGTGAGTCGAAGGCCGCGAGCGCCTTGTCGATTTGCTCGTCGGTGTGCGCGGCCGACATTTGAATGCGCAGCCGGGCTTTGCCTTCGGGGACGACGGGATAACCGAAGCCGATGACGAACACGCCGCGTTCGAGCAGCCGATGCGACATGCGAATGGCCTCGGCCGTGTCGCCGATGAGGACGGGGATGATGGCGGTCGGCGAATCGACGACGTCGTATTTGAGCTTGCGAAGGCCAATGCGCATTCGAGCGACGTTCGTTTGAAGCCGCGCGACGCGCTGCGGTTCGCGCTCGAGAATCTCAAGCGCCTTGGCAGCGCTGACCGCCACCGTCGGCGGCAAGGCATTCGAGAAGAGTTGCGGCCGACTTCGCTGAACGAGCGTTTCGATCACTTCCTTTGG
Organism: uncultured Planctomycetota bacterium; assembly: GCA_963708675.1. Lineage (GTDB taxonomy): Bacteria > Planctomycetota > Planctomycetia > Pirellulales > PNKZ01 > DATAXP01. Next base: position 4,625,449 of record CAVPTO010000003.1, on the reverse strand, counting down.
TCCCGCGACGTATCCGCCTGCCGCGCCGCCCAAGGCCTTGCCGAGCGTGCCAGTGAAAATGTCGACGCCTTCGGGGGCATGCCCGGGCAGGCCGAAATGTTCGTGCGTTCCGCGACCGCCGACCCCGAGCACACCGGTGCCGTGCGAATCATCGACGACGAGCGTCGCATTGTGCCGACGACACACGGCGACCATCTCCGACAGCGGCGCGACGTCGCCTTCCATGCTGAACACGCCGTCGGTCACGACGATCTTCACCGAGGCGTCGCGATGTTTCTTGAGCATGTCGTCCAAGGCGTTCATGTCAGCATGCGGAAAGACGACGCGCGTCGCCTGTCGAGCGAGCCGCGAGGCGTCGATGATGCTGGCGTGATTCAGCTCGTCGGAGATGATCACGTCGCCTTCACGCACCAAGTTCGTCAGCAACCCTTCGTTGGCATTCCAACAACTGACGTACGTGAGCGCCGCCTCGGCGCCGAGGAACTTCGCGATGCGCTCTTCCAACTCGCGATGGCAGTCGAACGTGCCGCAGATAAAACGCACGCTGGCCGTGCCGGCGCCATAGCGGCTGAGGCCTTCGATGCCGGCCTCGACGACTTCGGGATCGTTGGCCAGGCCGAGATAGTTGTTCGCGCAAAACACGAGCACTTCGCCGAGGCCGTCGATGGTGACCACCGGGGACATCGGCGAGGTGAGGTATTGCAGATGTTTGTAGGTGCCGGCCTTGTGAAGGTCGGCCAGGGTGGATTGCAGGCGGTTGAGAAGAGGGTTCATTGATTCGATCTCACCAGAAAGCGCGAAACCGCAAGCGGGCAGTTCACCTCAGTCCCAAACACCGCGTCCCTAATCCCCACCCACTCACCAATCCAAAATCACCTTGCCCGATTGCCCGGCACGCACGATTTCGAAAGCGTGCTCGAACTCGCTGAAGGGGGCGTGGTGCGTGATGACGCCCGAGATGTCGAGGCCGCTTTCGAGCATCGTGCTCATCTTGTACCACGTCTCGAACATCTCGCGGCCGTAGATGCCTTTGAGGTGCAGCCCCTTGAAAATCACTTCGCTCCAATCGATCGCAACGGGCTGCGAGAAGATGCCGAGCATCGCGATCCGCCCGCCATGGTTCATGGTTTCGAGCATTGACTGAAACGCTTGCGGCGAGCCCGACATTTCGAGTCCCACGTCGAACCCCTCGGTCATGCCCAGCTCGCGCATCACGTCGGTCAACTTGCCGCGCGTCGGATTGAGCACACGAGTGGCCCCGAGCTTCGTCGCCAACTCCAAGCGATAGTCGTTCACGTCGGTCACCACGACGAAGCGCGCACCGACGTGCCGCGCGATGGCGGTCGCCATCACACCAATCGGCCCGGCGCCAGTAATGAGCACGTCCTCGCCGATCAGATCGAAAGACAACGTCGTGTGCGTCGCGTTTCCATAGGGATCGAAGATCGCTGCGACGTCGTCCGAAATGTTCGGCGACAACTTGAAAATGTTACTCGCCGGAATGGAGACGAACTCGGCGAAACATCCCGCCCGATTCACGCCCACGCCGCGCGTCTTGCGACACAGATGCCGACGCCCAGCCCGACAGTTCCGACAGTGGCCGCAGGTGATGTGCCCCTCGGCCGTCACGCGATCGCCGGGATGATAGTCGACAACGTCCTTGCCGACCTCGGCGACGATGCCCATGAACTCGTGCCCGACCACCATCGGCACGGGAATCGTCTTCTGAGCCCACGCGTCCCAATTGTAAATGTGCAGATCGGTGCCGCAGATCGACGTCTTCTTGACGCGCACGAGCACGTCATTCGCGCCGATCGTCGGCCGCGGAACTTCCTGCAGCCACAACCCCGGCCGCGAGAACGCTTTCACAAGAGCTTTCATCGAACGAGCTTACTCCTAGGCCGGCGACGCCAGACATGACTGCACACGCTGTTGATTCTGACAGCGGGAGGCGCTAGCGATCAAGCGTGGCGGCGCAATGAGTCTAGCGGCGACTCACCTGACGGTACTAGAATGCCGCCCGGGCGTGCACCCGGAGTTGCGGATTCCACAGGCGCAGGAGGCGTCACCATGAGCCGCAACGGGCTTTGTTCCGCTGTCGTGCGCACGGCCTTGCTTGTCTTGGCGACATACGCTTGCGCCCAGGAACAGTTGCAGGCCGACGACGCGCTTCGCCCGGCCTGGACATGCCTGCCCAACACGACCTTCTTCGTGGCGCGACTGCCGTCGCTTACCGCCTTCGGCGACGCGCTGGCCGACGGGACGCGCCTTGGCGCGGCCTGGAACGACTCGCAGCGTTGGCGATCGGCGCTCGATGAGTTCTGCCGCCGACACGACGCCGCTTGGGAAGATGTCGAACACGCGCTGGCGACACACGATCTGAAGCTGGAAGATTGGCGGGCGCTGACCTCGGGCGAGATGGGTTGGGCTTGCACGGGCGGAATCGATGGGGCTGCCGGCTCGGGAATCTTTTGGGTCGAACCACAGGCCGAACTTGCCGATCGTGTGTGGAAATGGCTCGACACATGGACGCGGGATCTCGCCGACCAACCTGAATTCAAACGCAACGACGAGACGGTTGCCGATGTGCCGGTGATTCAAGTGTCGGGACCGATTTTTGAGTGGATCGGTCACGGCACATTACGCCTCGGCGCAGGGTTCACCTTCAGCCAAGGGTTGGATTGGACAATCGGCATCAAACGAGACGCCGAGGCCACGAAGACGGGAATTACGGGCTCGTACTATGGGCGCGTCTTCGCGGCCCGCCAGGGGCGTCGAATCATCATCGTTCACACGCTGCCCAGCCAATGTGAAGACGAAGACGGTAACCCCATGATGTCGGAAGAGACCGCAAAGCCTCACTTCACGACGATGGCCAATATTCTTGAGGCGCACAACCGTGACGGTGAAGTTGCTGCATGGTTGCGGAACGCCGTTGCACAAGCCCCGCGAGATGGCACGCCGCTGTACGAGGTGTTCTGCGACCTAGGGAGTTTGGCCGGCGCGTTCTTGAATCTGTTCAACGAAGCAATGCACGATCCGGACGAACCGCTCGATGCCATCACACAGTCGTTGTCTGATCTTTTCACCAAGACCGTTGGCGGAATCGGCACGTTGACCGTTCGCAATGCGATCCATAGCAATCGAGGCGAGCTGGTTGTTCAGCTCGAACTGCCTGCGCCTCGCAGCGGGTTACTGGCATTGTTCGATGCGCCGCCGCTGCCGGTCGAACCTGTTCCGTGGACGCCGACAAGTGCGGGCATGTACAGCCAGATCGAAGTGGATGTCGCGCCGATCACCGAGTCGCTAACAACAACACTGCGCACGCTGCGAGCCGATGAGGAGTTCGAAGCCTTTGCTGCTCTCGAGAAGGCGCTCAAGGTTGACTTCGCAGAGTTGCTTGGCGGGTTGGGTCCGCGACTGGTTTGGATATCATTCAACAACGGCACGACGAAGCCTTCGACATCGGGCAAGGGAGGGCCGTTGGGGGCAGTCGCCTGGCAGGTGCGTAACGACGCTGCGTGGCAACGGCTGTTCGAATGCGTCGCGAGTACCTTCGGGTACAAGAGTCTGCGGCAAGATGGCTACGTCGGGTTCGACATCGAGATTCCTGACTGGGGCGGGCCACCGTGGCACCTGATGGCTGGGCACGGGCATCTGATTCTCAACGGAGCCGCCGACCCAACCGCCCCACCGATTTCGTTGATCGACCAGCCGCAAGCCGACGGCGACGCGCGATCGAACGGCGCCTATCAACGAGCAGTCGAGTTGTTGCCGGGGGGCGCGGCGTTCTCGTTCGCCTTCAGCGACTGGCGATCGACCGAAGCGACCACTCGCTGGTTAGCTGATCTGCCGCGTCGCATCGTCGATCTTAGCCTGGTTCCCTCTGGCGACGATTCCAAGGAACGCAGTCGCGTCACCGATGAATTCGCCAAGAGCTGGTGGCACGCGCTCTTGGGCGACGCAGCCGACGAGAGCTTGATAGGCGTTTCAGCCAGCCGTACCGACATCGACCCGCGCGGGCTCACTTATCGCGCCGTGCTTGAGCTGACGCCAACGAAATAAAGGTGTGCGCGAGAGACGACGGCAACCTCGCTCAGTGGCCCACGAGCACCAGGACGCGAGAACGCTTTCACCCGGAACACCTCTCACTTCGCATGACCAAACGCCCCGTGTACGATGGAATTGTAGAGGTTTGGCAATCCTCGATACATGCACCCTCAGTCAGGTCAAACATTCCATGTCGAGTTCCATGAAATCGTTCGGGCTCGATGCCCTGTCCATGACCGAACGTCTGATTCTCGTCGAAGAACTATGGGACAGCATTGCCGCGACGCCCGATGCCGTACCGTTGACAGACGCCCAGAAACAGGATTTGGACCGCCGTTTCGAAGCGTATCGGGACAATCCCACAGCCGGAGCGACATGGGAAGAGGTGCAATCGCGACTGCGAGATAAGACATGAGTCTTCCGCTGAATTGCATTTGAATTCAGCTCACATCGCCACGGGCGGCTGGGCCTCGATGTAGCGGCGATGCACGTCCAGATAACAGTCGCGCAAGAGGGCGTCGATTTCCCGGGCGGTGAGGAACTGATCGCTGAAGCCGGGCAGGGCGGGGTCGATCATCAGTTTTGCGGTGTCGATGAAGTGCGCGATGAGGCTCTTCGGATCCTCGTGGCCGACGGCGAAGCGGATCGTCGTCGCCGAGATGCCGGCCTCGACGAGTTGTGAGGCCTGTAGCTCGGAATGCGTTGTGAGCGCGGGACAGCTGACGATCGTGTTCGATTGGCCGAGGCTGATCATGTGATCGAACGTCGGCGCAAGGCAGTCGAAGAAGCGCTGAAAGGCTTCGCGCGGCACGTCGGGCATATCGATCGTGAACAGCGGCGGCGCCAGCCCGAGAAAAATCAACTCCTTCGCGCGTTGCGCTTGCTCGCCGGTGGCGACGGCAGGTGAGTGGCAGGTAATCTGCGGATGTGCGGCGAGAAACTGCACGAGAATCTGCGTGTTGATGCACTTGGCCAACATTCGCACGTCGAGCGTTCGCATGCCGAGCAGCACCTCGAACGCGGCATCTGCATTGAGGAACGCGCCCTTCACGTAGTACACGTTCCAGAACAACGTTTGGTCCCACGACACGCCGTTGGCCGACGTGCCCTTGGGTAGAAACATATCCTCGTTGCGGCCGATCACAACGCCGGCGATGACCGACCCCGAACCCGATAAATCCTTCGTATAACTGTGGACGACGAAATCGGGGCGCTCGGCTGGATCGTCGCGTTGCAACGGCCGCACGAGAAACGGCGTGCCGACCGTGGCATCGAGCATGACGCGCATGCCGAGCTTGTGCGCCTCGCGACAAATCGCCGGCACGTCGAGCACGTAGCCATGCGGATTGCACGGGCTCTCGAGATAAACGTACACGTGCCTGCCTTGCGCGAGACGATCCTTCCATCGCTCGCGCGCTCGATCGCACGCCGCGAGGAACTCCTTCGCGCCGTAACCATCGAACGTCTCGACGCCGACGTCGAGGTTGCCGCTCTTAGCGTACCAGTCGTGAATCAACTGGTGCGCGCCGCCGTACAAGTGACGGCTTGTGATCAGCACGTCATCGCGCCCCAGCACGTGCGACAACACCGCATCGATGGCTGCCATCCCGCTGTTGAAGTTCCACGCGAAATACTCTCGCGCGTACGGCCCGGCTTCGAGGTCGACCATGTGATTGGCCAGCGACACGCTCGTCGGGTTCAGCAGCCGCGAGTAGATCTCGAGCAGCAGCTCTTTGCCCTGGAAGGCGTCTTCAATCCACTCGGCGCAGGCGTAGATGTATGTCGCCGTGCGGGCGATGACGGGGTTCGCCGAGAAGATGGCCGTCACGTTGTCGAAGATCGCGTAAGGCCCTTTCGCCGTGAGCGTCGACTCGCTGTAGCCGAGACTCTGGTACGTGCGCCGCGACGGGTTTTGCAGCGTGTCGAGCAACTTCGCGAGTTGGAACGACAGAAACTTCTTGGCGTTGAAGTAGGCGATGCGGTCGGCGCGGTCGAGCGTGTCGATCGTTTCGAGCGTCAGCCGCCAAAGCGTTTCCAGCTCGCCTTGGCTTTCGTACAGGTGGTGCGCGATGCCAGCCAAGGTCTTGCCGAACGGCGTGTCAGCGTCGATGCCGAAGTGTGCGAGCTGCTCGGCGACCAATTGCTCGACGTTTGTGGCCTCAGTCGTCTTGCGGCGAGGCGATAGCCGCCGCATCGAGCTTAACGTTCCGTCGCGCCATGGCATGTGCGAATCCTTTCAAAGCGTCGAAGTCTAACTCCCTGGAATCATACGCGATCGGGCCATCACCGACAGGTACAATAGATCGCAGTCCACCACCCTCGGGTGTCGATATGTCACGTTTCGTAACATGGCTTGCGGTGTTCTGCGTTCTTGCGACGGCAATCACAGCAAAAGGTGTGCGCGCCGAGGAGCCGGAAGCGCTCACGCGAATTCTCGATCGTCATTGGCGTTCGATTGAATCGCATAGCCCCAAGGTCGGTGTGCGCGAATGTGTGTCGCTCAGTCTCGATTCGGCGGCCGAAAACTGGCATCCGGAACGCATCGGCCCCGCGCTCGCGATGGCGCTTGAGATGCGCGACGTCGATTCGACGAGCCGCTTCTATGGCAACTATCGCTGGCGAATGGACGACCCGCGCGTGTTCGACCCCAACGCGGTCGAGTTCATCACGTCGCAAGCAGTCCTGCTTCGCAAGCACTTCGCCGATCACCTCACTCCCGAAGCTCGCGCGCTGCTCGATCAATTGCTCGAGCACAGCATCCTGGGCATCGAACGTCATCAAGTGCCGATCACTTACACGAACATTTACTTGATCAAGACGTGGAACCTCGTCGCGCTCGGCGAAACTCTGCAGCGGCCAGCCTTGACCGACACGGGTTACCAGATGCTCGACGATTGGATCGCGCACACTCGGGCCAACGGAATCACGGAATACCTCAGCCCCACCTATTACGGCGTCGATCTCGACGCGCTCGGCCTGCTGGCGCGCGACGCTCAACGAGCCGACGGACGCGCGAAGGCGACGGCCGCGCTGCGCTATCTGTGGGCCGACATCGCGGCGAACTGGTACGAACCGGGGCGACGACTCGGCGGAGCACATAGCCGCGACTACGACTACCTCACCGGCCGCGGCGAGCTCGACGTGCACCTGAGTCTCGCGGGTTGGCTCGATGGCACGAAGCTGCCAACGCGGACATTGGCGCGTTACTCGCATTGGCAACCGACCGAAGAGTTCCGAAAACTGGCGCTCGACCTACCGCGCGTTGTCTCGCAGCGGTGGGGTAGCGATGATCGCCATCGCGCCGATCAATATGTCGGACGCAAGTTCAGCATCGGCTCAGCCGGCGCGAGCTACGCGAGCATGGACAAGCCGCTCGTGGTCAACTTGCCGGGCGGCCCGGCGATGCCGCAGGTGAGTTTCTTCATGGATGCCCGCGGCGACGCTTACGGAAAGACGCGCGTCGTCTCAGGCGGCACGCATCAGAAGTCGCTGCATCTGGTGCCATTAATCGCTAGCGCTCAGCGCGATGCCGAAGTGCTGATGCTCGCGGCCGACGATCCGAAGACTCGCAAGGCGGCGAAGCTCGGTGACTCGGCGACGTGTTTGCTTTCGCACATCGTGCTGCCGGCGAAATGTGAGCTGTGGGACGTCGAGCCGATCGCGGCGAAAGCGGACCAAGAGCGATCGTGGCCCGGCGACTTGCCGCTGTTTTTGCGATGCGATGACGTGGTGGTCGGCATTCGCGTGGTGTTGGCGCTCGACACGCTGGGCATCGACGCGCCGATGCAGTTGGTCGACGATGGCCTCGACGATACCCTCGACGGCGACGTGCGACGTCTCACGTGCGTTCATGCGGAGAATCTGATCGAAGGTACGCCGACCGCTGACGGAACCGGTGTTGTCGCCGTGTGGATGCGAGCGGCCGAGGGTCTCGACGAGGCGCGCTTTGCCGAGTTTCGCAAGGCATTCGCCGAGGCGATCGTGTCGCGCGACGTGAAGGACTCGACGTACCGCGTCACGGTGCAAGGAGACAAAGGGGAAATGTCGGTCGCGCTCGACATGAGCACGCACGAAGCGCTTCCATCGCGCGGCGGCAACCCGATGCCTCGCGGGCCGCTGGTCGTCAACGGCCGCGATGTGGGCGAAAAGGTGCTGCGAGTGGAAGATTGAATTTATTGATTTTCAGCAATCCAAACAAACTCCTCTCCCTTTGGGAGAGGGTGGCGGCGCAGCCGCCGGGTGAGGGCGGGTTGAAGTTGAACGCGATCACCACTTTAACCCGCCGTCATCCGCCGCTTCGCGGCACCTTCTCCCGGAGGGAGAAGGGTTTGAATCGCAATCTGAAGATCAATCGTCAACGTGCCGTGGCGTACAGGTCCAACCCCGCACGATCGCCGAGAATCTTGAATAGATCGCGAATCTCGCGATGCCCGTCGGCCAACAAAAACCGCGAGTCGCGCCCGCGGCGCTTTGCGCCGAGGATGTAGAAGTCGGGCTCGGTGGCCTCGGTCGTCATCGGAGCACCGGTGGCGGGATCGAACGCGAGTTGCAGTTCTTCGAGAAACGTGACGCTTGGACGGTAACCGACGTTGGCGACGATCTCGTCGACGTCGATTTCTTCTTCATAAAGGCCCGAGAGCTTCAAGCGAATCGCGCCGTCGGAATCACCCTCGATCGACTCGACCGACGTGCCCGCGAGATGGCGGACTTTGTTGGTCGCGGCCAGCGCGTTGGCGGCCTGAGCGCACCGCGCGCGCTGCGGCAGCGGATCGTTACTGGTCAACGTCACCGGGCCAGGCGCCGCCGAGGGTTCGCAGCGTGTGACCCATGTCACCTTGCACGCGGGTTCGAGCGTGGCCAGGCCGTTGATGGTCGTCGCCGCGGAGTGCCCGTCGCCCACGACAAGCACGCGTTTGCCGGCGTAGCGCGATCGTTCGACGGCGAAGTCGGGAAGTCGATATTCGATGCGCTTCGCCAAGTCACGCTCACCAATAGCGGGCACGCCTCCGCGCCCGAGCCAATTCGGTTGGCCAAAGGTGCCCGTGCAGTCGATAACCGCGTCGGCCTCGGCAAGCCGTTCGCCTTCGGGGCCTCGAATGAGCAGTCGAAACGACTCGTCAGCGCGAGCGGGATCGCCGGCAAGTTCTCTCTTGAGCATGTTCGGCCGACCCACGCTGAGCACGGTTGTTTGCTCGTGCAGGCCGTCGATGACGAGATCGGAATGCGCCAGCGGCAACAGGTAACGATCGAGAAAATCGCGCCCCGTGGGCGACTCGTCGAGCGTCGGGCGACGCCATCCAGCATCTTGCGCTCGAGCGCCGCCAGCCCCAGCGGTGTGCAGTTCGCGCCCCACGGCGTGAACATTCGCACATGGCCCCAGCGGCGCACGTGATCGCCGACGGCTCGACGCTCGTAGACGTCGACGTCGTAGCCGAGGTAGCGGGCATACAGAGCGGCTTCGATGCCGATCGGCCCGGCTCCGAGAATCGCGATGCGTGCGGGAGTGTCGATCGACACGGGGGAGATTGCGGACTGGGATTGCGGATTTCGGATTGACCGACGTGAGGTTATGACACGGCGCGGTCGGGACGGAAGGGGGTAAGGTCGATTTCGGGGGCGAGGTCGCGCATCAGGTGCGACATGATGCGCGCGGTGCCGGTCGAGAGGTGCAGGCCGGCGCGAAAGTGACCCGCGGCGACGAAGAGGTTCGACATGTTCGGGACGCGGCCGAGGTAGGGGAGGCCATCGATAGAACCAGGTCGCAATCCCGCCCAACTGCGTTCGAGCTGCGCGTCGCCGAGAGCGGGAACGAGACGCTGCGCGAACTCAAGCAGTCCGCCGATGCCTGCCGCGGTCGTGCGGCAATCGAAGCCGGCGTCCTCGACGGTCGAGCCGACAAGATATCGGCCGTCGCCACGCGGCACGACATAGCGTGGGCCTTCGTTGACGATGCGCCGCAACAGCGTTGGCGACGTTTGCAGCAGCAGCATCTGCCCGCGAACCGGCCGCATTTCGACGCGACAACCAACACGAGCGAGCAAGGTCGAACTCCAGGGCCCGCCGCAGATGCAATAGCGATCGGCTTGCAGTGTGCCTTGTCCCGTGCCCACGCCGTCGATGCGACCACCACGGACGATCAGGTCGGTGGCCTCGATGCCGGTCGATATCTGCACGCCTCGCAGCGTCGCCGCGGCAGCGAGTGCCTTGAGATGCCGCGGGTTGCGGATCTGGCACTCGTCGGGAAGCAGGAACGCCGTGTTGACCGCGGCCAGCGCGGGTTCCATCTTCTTGACGTCCGCCGTCGACAATTCGCGCACCTCGATGCCGAGCCTTCGCCGATCGGCCATCGCGGTGCGAAGCTCACTTTCGATCTGCGGGGCATTCGGCGAAGCGCCTGCGATGTGCATGCCGCCGGTGCGGCGATAGCCGGTGTCGAGGCCCGTCGCCTCGCGCAAGTCGGCGGCCCAGGCGCGGTGCATCTCGTGCGAGAGCGCTTCGAGCTGCTGCATGGGGTCAGTTTGCTGAATTGCGTTGTTATCCTCGCGACGCACGGCCGGCGGCAAAAGGCCCGCTCCTGCCCACGAGGCTTCGCGACCCAACTGTCCACGTTCGACGAGATGCACGCTTAGCCCCGCTCCGGCCAGTTCGTACGCCAGCGACAGCCCGACAACTCCGCCGCCGATGATCAAACAATCGTGCATGTGATTGTGGCCGTCTCGGGCGTCGCTACGCTTGATGGTTCAAAAGTCGCCGCAGGAGGACGGGATCGACCCGACCGCGGAACCGCTCGCGACTGTCGATGACGACCACGGGAACGCAGTTCGTGTAGCGCTCGCGAAGCTCGGGATGGGCGTCGATATCGACCGACTGAGGCTTCAACCCATGGGCGACGAGCACCGCCTCAGCCTCCTCGCACAGGTGGCATCCTTCGCGAGTGTAAACGGTCACCTCGTGCGTCGAGTTCTGGCTGATGGGCATACGCGTATGATAGCGACTCGTGAGATCGCGAAAAACGCGATCGTTGCCGACTGTTTGCTGGAAATGACCAGGACCGTGTGGTAGCTTGCCTAGGGGCAGAGGTACCTCTACGATACCTGCTTGTACGGCTTTCTTGCCTGACACTCGAACGATCGCAATTTCGGCTTGTCGCCAGTGCTTCGCACGCCTGGCCAGTGACAATTTACGGAACAGCTGACGCGAACGCTCGTATGGCCATGCGCCTCGGCGCACGATGCCCGGTGAGCTCGCGACTCGGCACGGAAACGACGCTAGAGGCATGGCCAACATCACCGGCGAAAAGTTCCTCGAGCTAATACGCGTCAGTGGGCTCATCGATGCCAACACGCTGACGCAGACGCTCATTGCGTTGGAGACCTCGAAAGGTCCCGAAGCAAAGAACGACGCGAAGACGACGTCCGAGTATCTCGTCGACACTGGGCTCATCACGCGGTGGCAGGCCGACCGGCTGTTGGAAGGCCGCACCAAGGGATTCTTCCTCGGCAACTACAAGATTCTGCGCCTGCTCGGCTCGGGCGGCATGAGCAGCGTGTTCCTTGCCGAGCACAAGCACATGCATCGGCAAAGCGCCATCAAGGTGCTGCCGAAGCATCGCGTCGACGACTCGTCGTATCTGGAACGCTTTTATCTCGAAGCCCGCGCCGCCGCGGCGCTCGACCATCCGAATATCGTCCGCGCCTACGACGTCGATTGCGACGATAAGATTCACTTCCTCGTGATGGAGTACGTCGAGGGGCGCGATCTGCAGATCACCGTCAAGCAAGATGGCCCGCTGCCGTACCAAATCGCGGCCGAGTACATCCGCCAGTCGGCCGAAGGCCTCGCACATGCCCACGAAGAAGGCCTCATTCACCGCGACATCAAGCCCGCGAACCTGTTGGTCGACACGCGCGGCACGGTGAAGGTGCTCGACATGGGCCTGGCACGCTTCACCGACGACGGACGCGCGTCGTTGACCGTCGCTCACGACGAAAACGTGCTCGGCACGGCCGACTATTTGGCCCCTGAACAGGCCGTCAACAGCCACAACGTCGATCATCGCGTGGACATTTATAGCCTCGGTTGCACGCTGTATTTCGTGCTCACCGGGCACCCTCCGTTCAACGAAGGGACGCTCACGCAGCGGTTGCTGAAGCATCAGACGTCCGAGCCGCCCAGCATCCTGATCGATCGCCCCGATGCGCCGAAGGATCTCGTGGCCATCTGCAGCAAGATGATGGCCAAGACTCCCGAAAAGCGGTTCCAGAACGCCAAGGAGGTCGCCGAGGCCCTTTCGAAGTTCATGTCGGGTGCTCCGGTGGCGATCGGCGCCGGATCGAGCGGCTTCCGTTCGGTCGCCGGTGGTCGGGCGCTGGCTCCCAAGCGCAGCAGCGACTCCGGCGGCGACGTGATGGGCGATTCCGGCGCGCGTCGCGGCGGTTCATCACCGGCCACCGCGCGCTCGATCCACGACACGTCGCCGACCCCTGGGCAGCAACCGACCGTGAAGATCTCTGGCAGCCAACAGGCCGGCTCCGGAAGCGACCCACTGCTTCGTAAAGGCGGCAAGACGGGCGGATCGGACATTCTGCGCGGCAACAAGAAGGTCGTCGTCGCGCGGGCACTCGACGGCAACGGCGGGCCAGCGTCCGGCATTCGCATCAAGAGCGGCGAATCAGAGTCGGTCGTCGGCCGCTCACAGAGCCGCCCGAGGTCGCGTCGCAACAAGTCGAACGTTCTCTACGGCTCGGCGATCGCCATGTTGATGATGGCGGCTTTGGTGGCGGCGATGGCGATGATGAGATAGCCACGATGCGATAGATCGCACATCGCGACCTGACGCTGCGCTTGGTTGACCTCTGCGTGCGCTTGTTCAAAGCGCCGCATCGCACAAAAAGTTTCGCCGCACGCGCTCGCTGCGCGTCGCGGCTAACCGTGGCTTTTTGGCATCATTGCCAAGCCGACAAACAGGGCGTTGTCAACTGCCCGTTTTCGAGAATATTCCCAAGTGGGTGGTTTTCACAAGTCCTTTGAAATAAGCCACTTGCGAAGTTCACTTGCTTTCGCCTCACGCCCCTTTCTAGGATAGGTTTGTAAGAGCTTTTCAGCGTGCTTTCGCACGGATGCGCACGGCCGGCAAAATGCCGGTTTCACCCTCGATGGATCGATCGCCGAACGGGGACAACCTCCGCTTCGTCGAGCAGGGTCAGTCATCGCTGAACCGAACCGGATCGAGGACATCGCATGCGATACGATCGCCATTACTCCCGTGCGGCAAGAATCGCGCCACAGCCCACCGCAGGGCATCTCGATAAGTCGATGAACAAGCGCGTGCGCCTCAGCAATCGTGCGCGAGGCAAGCGTGCGCGGGGATTCCACATCAACGAGCGTCTGCCGTTCGTTCCGCCCGAGGATTGGCACGAACCGCGTGAAGACGGACGCGCCTACCGAACCATCGTTCAAAACGCCGGGCCTGGCTACCGCCACGTCCTGACGCCGGCCGAGGTGCGTGATCGGCTTGCCGAGCTGCCTGAGCACTTCATCGAGTCGTTGGAGGTCGTGCAATTCAGCCGCATGACGCGGAAAAAGCAGAGCTTCCCCTGCTACGGCATGCAGTGGGGCACGGCCATCTACCTGTATCCCATCGAGAATGAGCTGGTCGAATACTACGATCAGCCGCCGAAGCCGCACCTGATCAACGAAGCCCGCATGTACGGCGGGCGCTGGGAGCACGATCGCCAGGGGTGGCGGCTGATTTGGACCGAGCAGGCGATCAAGGACTTCTACCTGAACAACATCCTGATCCACGAGCTGGGTCACTTGCTCGACGATCGCAACTCGCGATCGATCGACCGCGAGCGGTACGCCGAGTGGTTCGCGATTCAATACGGGTACAAGGCGTCGCGGCGACTTGCGGCGAGCGTTGCGACGGTCGCGGGTGCTTGATCGATGGAGCGCCGGATCGATAGCGCCCCCCAAGCCCACGGACGGCCGTCCGTGGGCTTAGCGCTCCACCTCATTCGATAAACATCGCCTCGCGTCGCCACGTTTTCATGGACATCGACGCAAACTGTCCGATATACTAGCCTCCGCTTTGAGGAGGCTGGCGGTCTGCGCCGTGAGTCTGCGCGCACGAACGCCGAACAGAACTCGCCCCCGGAACAGAGGGACCTTGTCATGCTCGCCTATCGCACGTGGTTGTGGCCTTGCGCGCTTGTCGCCACGTCGCTTGTCGCCACGTCCGCTGATGTCTCAGTCGCCAACGCCGAAATCCGTCCCGACGATCAACAGAAGATCGACGCGATGGACCAGTCGCTGCACAAAGCGGCGACGCTTTATCGATCGAAGAAGTTCGTCGATCTCGGCAAACTCGTCGAAGAACTCGAAACCTCGTTAGGTCAGTTGAAGGAAACGAGCAACGAAGAGCTCGCGCCGTCGCTCGCCGGACTCGAGATGCGTGTGGCGGCCGCTCAACGATTGCTGAAGGCCGGCGTCGATCACGCAGGCATGACCAAGCCGACGACAACAAAGCCGATGGCCAAAACGGCGCCGAAGCCGAAGACTCCTACCGGCGGCATCAGCTTTGTGCGCGATGTCGCGCCGCTGTTGGCCGATCGCTGCGGCAACTGTCACATCACACAACAGAAGGGCGGCTTCAGCGTCGCCACCTACGCAGCATTGCGTCAGGGGTCGCCGAGCGGAACGGTCTTCAATCCCGGCAAAGGTCGTGGGAGCACGTTCATCGAATTGCTCGAGTCGGGTGACATGCCGCGCGGCGGCGGTGGCAAGCTCAGCGATGCCGACATCGACATGCTCGTGAAGTGGATCGATGCCGGCGCGATTTTCGACGGCGCCGATCCGACGATGTCGTTGGCCAGCGCCAGCGGAAGCACGGGTGGCGGCGAGAAGCCCGACTATCCCACCGGCGGCGAGCACATCTCGTTCATGCGCGACATCGCTCCGATCCTTGCCGATCATTGCACGGAATGCCACGGCGGCAGTCAGGGCTCGGCCAACTTCGAGCTCGACACGTTCGCGCGGCTCAAAAAAGGCGGCCGCATGGGCGACGTCCTCAACCCCGGCAAACCGAACCGCAGCTTGCTCGTGCAGATGCTCAAAGGCACGGCCAAAGATCAGATGGGCAAGATTCGTCAGCAGATGCCCGCCAAGAGCAAGTCGAAGCTGCCTGAGGAAGACATCAAGAAGTTCGAGACATGGATCGCCGAAGGCGCGAAGTACGACGGCGGCGATCCGAACGTCGAGATCGAATATCTGGTGAAGCAACTCCGTGCCAGCCGCATGAGCCACGAAGAGCTTATTGCCGCGCGGGCTGAACTGGCCAAGGGGAACTGGACCAAGGGCAACCCCGGTGTTCCGCTCGACAAGGTCGAAATGGAAGACTTCGTCGTCTACGGCAGCCTGACGCCGGTGCGATTAAGAGAGATTGCCGAGAAAATTAGCCACGAACGCAGCAAGATCAGCAACGTGCTTCGGCTCACCCCCGGCAAGCCGCTGGTGAAAGGCAACTTCTCGATCTTTGTGTTCGAGAAGCGTTTTGAGCTGACCGAGTTCGCGCGAATGCTCGTGCATCGCGATCTATCGAGCGACACTGGGTCGTTCTTCAAGTTCGACGTGATCGACGCCTACGGCGGTATTCTGCTGCCGAAGGATGACGACATTATGTTCTCGCTATTGGCTTCCGAAGTGATGTGCGGCCTGCACGTCGAGTCGCTGGCGACGAACGTTCCCGAGTGGTTCGGGATCGGCGCGGGACGCGTCTACGCGTCGAAGGTTGAAGCCCGCAGCACGATGGTCAAGCGTTGGGACGAAGCCGCGATGGCTGCCATGGGCGGCGCGAAGCCGAACTTCGTCACGGCGAAGAATCTCGACGGGCAGGACGTGGCTTTGAGCTACGGGCTCGTCAAGTCGATGTACGGCAACTCAGCGAAGTTCAACGCGCTCATTGATGCGATGCGCAAAGGCGCTCGATTTGATCAGGCGTTGATGCAGACGTTTGGCGTGAACTCCGAGAAACTCGCGCAGGCGTGGTTGCGGTAGCGCGGCTCAATATCAATCCGCAATAACGCGCAGACTTTCCACCGGCAGCACATCATTCATGCTGCCGCTGCGAAAGCCTTCGAGGTCGAGTGTCACGTATTTGAAGCCGAGTTGACGGAACTTCGCCACGAGCGCGCGACGCACCTCGGCATCGGCCAAGCGCGCGATCGCGTCGCCTGGCACTTCGATTCGCGCCACGTCGCCACGATGGTAGCGCACTCGCAACTCGCGTAGGCCAAGATCGCGCAGATACCGCTCGGCACGATCGATCATTGCCGTCCGCTCAGGCGTTACTTCTTCGCCATAAGCGATGCGGCTGCTGAGGCAGGGGCTTGCCGGTTTGTCCCAGACCGGCAACTGCCAGAACGCGGCAAGTTGCCGCACGTCGCTCTTGGTGAAGCCGCACTCGATGAGCGGGCTGGCGACGCGATGCTCGTTGGCCGCCTGCATCCCGGGCCGATAATCGCCGACGTCATCGAGGTTCGCCCCGTTGACAACCATCGCCACACCCAGGCGTTCGGCCAATCCTTCCAGCTGCGTGTACAGTTCGGTCTTGCAGTGATAACAGCGGTCGGGCGCGTTGCGAGTGTAGGCAGGCTGCGAGAATTCGTCGGTCACGACCACCGAGTGCTTAATGCCAATCAACGCCGCCAATCGTTGGGCCTGCTCGAGTTCACCCGAGGCCAAGCTGTTGCTCGAACCCGTCACGGCCATGGCGCGATCGCCGAGGGCTTCGTGCGCGGCCTTGGCGACCAGCGAGCTATCCACGCCCGCCGACATCGCGACCGCGCAACTGCCGTAACTCGCCAAGAGGCCCAACAGCGCGTCGCGCTTGGCGGTTAAATCGTCGGAAATCGTCGCGGTGGTCATCGTTTTATTATCCGTTGAGCCGCGACGCGCAGCGAGCGCTCCGCTGGCGCGTCGCGGCTAACCATCCCAATGTTACGTCAGCGCACCAAAAAAGGGTGTCATGATCGACCCACATGGGATCGACGCGACACCCTTTTGGTCCTTTTGAAGCCGGCGTGCTTTCACACGACGACGCCAAAAGGAATCCTCCACCGCAATGCCGTGGCGACGCGGTTTTCGAGAGCCCGCATGTCAACATGGGGGCATCCCGGACCTCGGGTTGTGTGATCCGACCGTTAGTTCCCCAGCTTGCGCTGAAGGACGGCGGCTATACACGCGGCCGAGGACATATTCAGGTGCCCAGCGGACTTTCTTATCGGCTCGACGAAAATAGACGTCTCATCACGAACATGGCAGAGGACGCATGCCTTGGCAGTTGCCCGCCTCGGCACACAGGGATCATATCAATCGCGCACACCGGCGGCAAGAAATCATTGTCTCACGTTTATCTATCTGACGCGCGAAACCGCATTCGACGTAGCGTCACCGCTGGCGGTTTCGCGCGTCTACTCCATCGCCTCTCGCCCAAATAACGATAAAACGCTAGGCTGAAGCGCTCGCACACCCAATACCGTTCGATCCGAAGTCGAGAACTCGAATCATGATCCGTCGCACCTTCCTCGCGAGTGTCGCACTGCTGGCTGGCTCGCTGTCTTGTCATTCCGCCGAGCCCGCGAAGCAAGCGGCCGCAAAGGTCGACCCGCAAGCCGACAAGGTTTTGCACACCGTCGCGGATTTCTATCGCAAGGCCGACAGCGTCAGCGTGCAGATGGTCTCCGTGATGCTCATCATGCCGATCAACGACGCCTCGGAGACGGTGACGATGATCAAGTTCGGTCGTCCGAACCGTTTGGCTGCGCGGCTCGAAAGCGGCGCTAACGGCGCGACGATCATCTCCGACGGCAAACAATCGACGGTGTTCTTTCCGGCGCTCAACCGTTACACCGTTTCCGACGCTCCGAAAACTGCCGACGGCTTACTCACCGGACCGATGGAAGCGCTCACGATGGCGCAGGGGATGATGTTCGTCATTCCGTTCTTCTCGCCGAACCCGTACGACGTGCTGCTCGAGGAAGTATCCGAAGTCCGCTATGTGGGCGAAGAAGAAATCGACAAAACCAAGACGCACCGCATCAAGTTCGTTAAAACCTCGATGGATTGGGACTTGTGGGTCAATGCAGGCGACAAGCCGACCATCGTTTGTGTGAAGCCTGACCTGACACGGCTGTTGGCCGCCGGCGCCGCGCGTCTGCCCGAGAACTTCACGCTCGAACTGCGCATCGACTTCAAGGATTGGAATCTGGCGGCGAAGCTGACCGACGACGATTTTAAGTTCACCGCACCCGAAGGAGCGCAGAAAGTCGATTCGCTGTTCGGTGCCGATCAGGGTGGCCCGCATCCGTTGACGGACAAGCCCGCCCCCGAGTTCGACATGAAGCTACTCGACGGAGGCAGCGTGAACCTTGCCACGCACAAAGGCAAGGAGATCGTGATCCTCGACTTCTGGGCCACGTGGTGCGGCCCCTGCGTTCAGGCATTGCCAACCATTGCAGGAGTCGCCGCCGACTACAAGAAGAAAGGCGTCGCCTTCTATGCGGTGAACCTCGAGGAAGAGCCCGACGCCGTGCGAGCGTTTCTCAAGGAGCAGAACCTGACGATTCCGGTCGCGCTCGATAGCGACGGCAAAGTGGCGGCCGCATACGCCGCCAGCGCGATCCCGCAAACGGTGATCATCGACAAGCAAGGGACTGTCGCCGTCGTCCATGTCGGCGCGTCGCCTGAACTCAAGGCCGAACTCGCCAGTGAGCTCGATGCACTGCTCGCAGGCAAAAAGCCTGACGCCAAATAAGGCGAAACGACGACGGCTCGCAGCGCTAGCAGCCCGTTTTGCGGCGTCTTGGGCGGTAGGCTGGGTTAGTCTGGCCCTCTGTTGGGTTGCGCTCGCTAGCATCTAAGCAGTTACGTGACGTTGCGCCGATGTTCGTGACAAGGGGCACCCTGCCGCTTTCCCATTCGGCAAGCGCGCTTTGTTCACGCACGCCGCACTCTGTTCATGCAAGCATTGATGCGACGCTGGCTTGTTATTGCGATCGCGTTCTGCGCGAGCGTTGTCGGCGTTGCTGCCGCGCAACAGCCGCAAGCTGCGCAGCAAATCGAGCTGGTCCCCGTGCCGCAACAGGTGGTCGCGATCCCGCCGCCTTCGGGCGCTGCGCCCTTGTCGCTCGACGACTGTGTGCGGCTCGCGCTCACGAACAGCCCGCGGCTCACGCAAGCTCGCGCTGCCGTCGATGTGGCCTACGGCGCGATGGTGCAGGCGGGGCTATATCCGAACCCGCGTATCGACAACGGCAATCCGCAGTTTATCCTCGGCGGCCTTAACTCGGTGTACAACGTCGGTCTCACGCAGCCGATGGTGACCGCGGGCAAGCTGCGTTTGTCGCGGCGTGCCGAGGCCGAGGCGATGCGTCAGGCCGAATTGCAGTACATTCGCGCTCAGTACGATTTGCTGACCGACGTGCGGCAACAATTCTTCGCCATCCTCGCCGCGCAAGATCGCATCGCCATCCTCACGCAGTTGGTGACGATCCTCTATCAGTCGGAAAAGACAAGCGCCGACTTGTTGGAAGCCGGCCGCGTGAGCGAGACCGATCTGCTGCTGACGCGCGTCGAGCGGCAACGTTCGCAGGCCAACTTACTCAGCAACCAGCAACGCATCGCCGGCGATCGCGCGCAATTAGCCGCTGCGATGGGTGTGCCGGCGATGCCCATCGAACGCGTTCTCGGCGACTTGCGATTGCCGATTCCGGTGCTCGACCAACAGCATCTCGGGAGTGTGGCGCTTGCGCAGAATGCCAACGTCCGTAGTGCCGAGATCGACATCAACCGCAATCGAATCTTGCTCGACCGTGCGCGTGCCGAGCCGGTGCCGAACATCATCTGGCAAGGCGGTTATCAACGCACGCTCAGTCCCGAGTCGCCGAACCAGGCGACCATTGGCATCTACGCTGACGTGCCGATTTGGGATCGCAATCAAGGCAAAATCCGTTCTGCCGGCGCGAACATACTGGGGGCGCAAGCCGAGCTTGGCAACGTTCGCAACGAAGTGCTTGGCGCGGTGGCCGACGCTCAGAGCCGGTATCGAGCCGCCCAGCAGGTCGTGGTGAATTACGAGCAAGGCATCCTGCCCGATGCCCGTCGCGGCGTCGAGTTAATCCAGGCCGGTTACGAACGCGGCCTGTTCGACATCCTGCGGGTGCTGCAAGCTCAGCGGGCGTTGGTTGAGGCGAACCTCGACTACATTTCGGCGCAGTTGGATCGCCTGGATGCTGCCGCCGAGTTGGCGGGGCTGTTGCAGCTCGAAACGTTTCCGTGATGTGGAAAGTCCATAGAGCCCGTGTCGAGCGCGTCGGCAAGCGACGCGGCTAACGATACCACGGCGCTATTTCAACCCTTCCGAGGCGGCCCCTTCGTCGAGCGCGGTCAGCAACTCGACGATGCTCGATGAAACGACGCGCTCGCCGATGTGCAGCGCTCCCGCGCCCCGCTGGCGATCGTCTGCCGACGGTTGCGCTCGAACAATCGCCATGCCGTTTGCATGCCGCACCAACTGCACGCGGCGCTCGACGACCTTCGACGGCACGTCGGCATCGGCGATCAGAATCTGACTGAACGGCATTCCTTCGATAATCGCGCTCTCGGGAATCGCCACCTCGTTCGGTCGCGACGGCAGTTGCACCAAGGCATTGATGAACTGACCGACGAACAGCCGCTGCTCGCGGTTATCGACCCAACCGAGAATGCGACCCGAGTGCTGTTGCGGATCGATCACCTTGCCGATGACGTCGAACTCGCCGTAGATCGGCGGCAGTTCGGGATTCGACTTCAGTTGAACGCTCCACTTGCGCTGGTCGGGCTTGAGTTGATGCAGCGAGAACAGATCTTCCTCGAACACGTTGGCCAACACGCCGAGTTGATCGAGGTCGGCCAGCTTGAACAGATCCTGGTTCACATCGACGATGTCGCCGACGACGACGTTCTTTTCGAGGATCACGCCATCGAACGGCGCCCGCAGCGCAATCTCGCCCCACGTTTTTTCGACGGTGGGATCGGCATGACGCTCGCCTTTGCTGACGCGATCGGCCTCGGCGTACACCTCAGCCATTTCCTCTTCACCGATGCGCCACGAACGCAGCGTTCGTTCGAGACGTTCGACGGCGATCAGGTCGGCGTCAAAGGCACGCTTGGTGTCGCGAACCGTTTGGTCAGCCACCGCGCCCTTCGGCAACGTCTGCAAACGTTCGAGCGTCACCTGGCTGGCCTGCAGACGCGTAATCGCATCGACGAGGTCGCTTTTCTTTTCGCCGACCTCCTTGCACCAAATCGACCCGAGCAACTGCCCACGCACGACGTGATCGCCAAACTGTAGCGGGCGCGTCGAAGGGTTCTCGGGTTGTCGACCCATGCGGGCAACGCCGTGATCGAGCGTGCCGATTTCCACAACCTCGCCAGGAAAGCGCGTGTGGATGTTGATCATCCGATTCGGGTCGAGCACCAGCGTTCCGCTCAGCACGAGCGCCGGCGGGGGAGGCGCCTCGATCACGGGGACGGTCGTCACGCGCAGACCCTGGATCGCGTCCTTCGTGAGCGTCATGGTGTCGGCCGCCGTGACGCGCGGGAGTTCCGGTTTGGCAACGACGGCAGCTTTTTCTGCTCGCACCAGACTCCACGCTAAACGTCCACCCCAGAAGGCGATGGCGACGACGCCCGTCAGCGCCGCGACTTTGATCCACGATATACGGACGTTCAAGTGAGCGATCTCCACATGCGCCGGTGCCCCTCTATTATAGATTTGACATTCCACTCGCTAGGGCGGCTTATGACAAGTTCGCAATCTGGCGCGGTATGTGCCAAACCTGGCCGCCTGGCAGAATCGTCACGTCCGTGCGAATTGCGGCGTTATTCCCACTCGATCGTCGCGGGAGGCTTCGAGCTGATGTCGTAGACGACGCGGTTCACGCCCGGAACTTCGTTGATGATTCGGGTCGAAATGCGTGCTAGCAACTCGTGCGGCAGATGACTCCAATCGGCCGTCATGAAGTCTTCGGTCGTGATTGAACGCACCGCGATCACGTCATCATACGTCCGCGCATCGCCCATCACGCCGACACTCTGCACCGGCAGCAACACCGCGAACGCTTGCGACGTTTGGCGATACAGACCGGCGGCCCTGATCTCGCCGACGACAATCGCGTCGGCCTGACGCAACTTGTGCAGCCGCTCGCGCGTGACTTCGCCAAGCAATCGCACCGCCAGCCCAGGCCCCGGGAACGGATGTCGCCAAACGATGTCCTCGGGCAGTCCGAGTTGCAGCCCGAGCGTTCGCACTTCGTCCTTGAACAAATCGCGCAGCGGCTCGATGAGCTTGAAGTTCAAATCTTCAGGCAGGCCGCCGACGTTGTGATGCAGCTTGATCGTCGCCGCGGGGCCATCCTTCGCAGCGCCGCTTTCGATGACGTCGGGATAAAGCGTTCCCTGCGCGAGGAACTCGGCGCCTTCGATCTTCGCCGCCTCGTCGCTAAAGCAATCGATGAATGCCTTGCCGATACGGCGACGTTTCTCTTGCGGATCGGTCACACCTTTGAGCACCTGCAAGAACCGATCCTCGGCATGCACGACGTGCAGGTCGGTACGGAAGTGCGTCGCGAACTCGCGAATCACCGACTCTTGCTCGTCCTGACGCAGCAGACCGTTGTCGACGAGGATGCACGACAGTCGCGGGCCGATCGCTTTATAAATGAGCGCGGCCACGACCGACGAATCGACACCGCCCGACAACCCACAGATCACGCGTCGATCACCAACACGCTCGCGAATACCCACGATCGCTTCCTCAGCGAAGTCGCCGAGTCGCCACCGGCCGGTGCAACCGCACAGCTTGAGAAAATTGCCGAGCAGTGCCTTGCCCATTGGTGTGTGCGTGACCTCGGGATGAAACTGCAGGCCGTACACCGGCAGCGTCGTATGCTTCACCGCAGCGATGGGGCACGTCGACGTTGCGGCCAGCGGATGAAAATCTTCGGCGACGCGCGTCACCTGGTCGCCGTGACTCATCCACACTTCACCTTCGCGCGGAAGGTCGGCCAACAGCGCGTCATCGCCCGTCAGCTTCAACGTCGCCCGACCGTACTCGCGCGCCGGCGCGCTATCGACTTTGCCGCCCAGCGACTCGCAAGCGAGTTGCATTCCGTAACAGATGCCGAGCACCGGAATGCCAAGCTGCAACAGGCGTGGATCGCAGCGCGGCGCGCCCTCGGCGTACACGCTTGCCGGCCCGCCCGAAAGGATTATCCCCTTCGGGTTCAGCTCCTTGATGCGCTCGGGCGTGATGCTGTAGCGAACGATCTCGCAATAGACGTGCTGCTCGCGCACGCGGCGGGCAATCAGCTGCGCGTACTGCGAACCAAAATCGAGAACCAACACTTTCTCATCGGCCGCAGACCGCATCGCTTTAGACCCTAGCGAAACGCGAGATTATAAGAGAATCGGCACTGACTCGCTAGCGTTCGCAACTACCTTGTTTACCTGTGCTAAGCCGCAAGCGCTGGTTGTCGCGTCTGCTTGCCTCTTCGCGGGGTGCGACTACGTCACGAGAACTTACATCGCTTACACTGAACCCATGCAAATACTTCTGACGAACGACGACGGCATCTACGCACCCGGCCTTCGCGCGCTCGAACAAGAACTGCAATCCTTGGGCGATGTGTGCGTCGTCGCCCCCGCGACCGAGCAAAGCGGCGTGGGCCATTCGATCACGTTCTTGAGTCCGCTCGTGGCTCGCGAGGTGTTCGACGGCGACCGACGACGCGGGTGGGCCGTCGAGGGAAGTCCGGCCGATTCGGTGAAGCTCGGCATCTTCGAGTTCTGCCCCAAGCGTCCCGATCTGGTCGTCAGCGGCATTAACGGCGGGCTCAACGCGGGCATCAACATCCTCTACTCCGGCACCGTCGCGGCGGCTATCGAGGGCGCGTTCTTCGAGATTACGAGCATCGCCGTGTCGCTCGAATTCGACGAGCACGCCCAGTACGCCAAGGCCGCAAAGGTGGCGCGTTGCGTGATCGAACAGATTCTCAAATCGAAAGGCCCCGCGCCGCAGTTGTACAACGTGAACATTCCAACGGCCGCGCTCGTCGGCACGCCCGAGGTGCATGTCGTGCCGATGGGCTTGAACCGGCACACCGAGGACTTCGAGAAGCGCGTCGACCCGCGCGGCCGCAGTTACTACTGGATGATTGGTCGCACCGGCGAGTTGCCGCTCGAACCCGAGACCGACCTGACCGCGCTGCTCAAGGGACACGTGACGATCACGCCTTTGAACTTCGACATGACGAAGTGCGCGGAGATGGAAGCGATGCGCGCGTGGAAGATGGATTTGGGATGAACGCAATGTGATAAGCGCGAAACCGCAAGCGGTGATGGGTATCCGCTTGCGGTTTCGCGCTTATCAGAAGAGGAGAAAAACAATGATCGCCGCCAGCCATCTCATTTGGACCGCCTATGGCTGGTGGCTACCGAACGACCCGCGCGGCAGGAACTCGACAACGATCCGCGCCGCAAACCTCATCGACCTCGGCGACATCCACTACGGCCGTAAACAGATTCAACCGGCAGGCGACGACATCCGCGCGTTCTACGAAGCGGCGGCCGATCAACTCAAATTTCCATTGCTCACATTTTCCAACTCGGAGATCGCTAGAATTGGAGATGCGATTTGAACCGTTATCGCCAGACGAGAGTACACCTGCTACGCGTGTGCCGTGATGCCCGATCACGTTCACATTCTCATCCGCAAGCACCGTGACATGCCCGAGGAAATGATTCTCGCGTTTCAGGACGCAAGCCGTGAGGCGGTTCTAAGTCTGCGCGACACGAATCATCCGGTATGGGGCGGCCCGGGATGGAAGGTGTATCTGGAGACCGCCGACGATATCCGACGGACGATTCGATATATCGAGAACAATCCGGTGAAAATCGGGCGACCGAGACAGACCTGGGATTTCGTTCAAACGTATGATGGCTGGCTTCCAGGACGGACGCGATTCAAGCGAAGACCCTAAGCGCGAAACCGCAAGCGGTGAGAGTACCCGCTTGCGGCTTCGCGCTTTCCGAGTTTATCGATTCCGCCCGACGAGATTGCGAATCTCGTAGCGTGTGATCAACCATCGGCCGTCGACTTCGCGAAGGTTGAACCGCACGCGCTGCGGCATGCGGTCGCTGCCGAAAGTTGCGACGACGACCATGTCAGCCGTTGCGGTGCGGGCGACCTCGTCGACTTCGATCCGTTCGTCGGCGAGTTTGATTTCTTTGGGCGTGTACTTTCGCATCATTCGCCGCGCTGAATCGACCAGCCCCTGAGATTGTGGGTCGAGCATCGCCAGGACAGTCGCCTTGTCGCCGACTTCAACGGCATGCGCGGCGCTAGTGAACAGATCCTCGATCTTCTCGCGTTCCGTGACGACTTGACGTTCAATTACCACGCCCAGGGCCGCCAACAGACACACCGCGACCATGCCCAACAGCGCGCTGCGTTGACCTGTGAGCAGCAACACGGCGATGAGCGCGATCTCGGCGATGATGCCGAGGACAATGGCTGGCACCGGGTCTTCGAGAAAACGCGTCATGTGATGCTGAGACCGATGCTAGGAAGCTGGACGGCGACGATGTCGCCATAAGGCGACGGCGGAAACGAGCATCACCGCGAAGAGGACAAGCGACATCCAACGTAACGACTCGATCGACGGCGTCCCATCAAGCTCGGGCGGCGGGGCAGGGGAGTCAGCATCGATTTGTTGGATCGCGCGCTGATCGGCCATGCGCTCCAGCCGTTCCTGCCGGCGCAGGTGCTTCGGACCAATGACTGTCAGAGCCACGAGCGCCGATGCCGAGAATACGAACACCCAAAACCACGGCGAATCGGTCGACGCTCGTGACATCAACGTCGGTTCAATGACGCGGCCAGTTCTTGAACAGTCGCCCGCCGTAGGTGGCCGTCGAGCCCAGCATCTCTTCGATCCGCAGAAGTTGATTGTACTTCGCGGTGCGATCGGTGCGCGACAACGAGCCGGTCTTGATCTGGCCGGTCGAAAGCGCGACGGCGAGGTCGGCGATCGTGGCGTCTTCGGTCTCGCCGCTGCGATGGCTGGTGACGCTCGTGTAACCGGCGCGGCGGGCCATCTCGATCGCGTCGATCGTCTCGGTCAACGTGCCGATCTGATTCACCTTGATGAGAATGCTGTTGCCGATGCCGTCCTTAATGCCGCGGCTCAGACGCTCGGTGTTCGTGACGAACAAGTCGTCGCCGACAAGTTGAATCTGAGTGCCGAGCTTCTTGGTCAGCATCTTCCAACCTTCCCAATCGTCTTCGGCACAGCCGTCTTCGATCGAGCAGATCGGATACTTCGCGGCCCAACTGGCGAGCATCTCGACCATGCCGGCCGAGTCGATCTTCTCGCCGCCGACGTTGTAGACCTTCTTCTCAGCGTCGTAGAGTTCAGTCGCCGCGACGTCGAGTGCGATCGCGACTTCGGTGCCGAGTTTGTAGCCAGCAGCAGCGACCGCTTCGCCGATGACGTCCATCGCTTCGGTGTTGCTCTTCAAGTCGGGCGCGAAACCGCCTTCGTCACCGACGGCGGTCTTGTAGCCTTTCTTCTGCAGCACCTTTTTGAGGTTGTGGAAGATTTCGGTTCCCGCACGCAGCGCGTCGCTGAACGTGTCGAAGCCCAGCGGCATAACCATGAACTCTTGCACGTCGACTGCGTTATCGGCGTGAGCGCCGCCGTTGATGATGTTCATCATTGGCGCGGGCAACAGGTTCGCGTTGACTCCGCCGAGGTAGCGGAACAGCGGCAGCGCACAGTAATCGGCGGCCGCGCGAGAAACCGCAAGCGACACACCGAGGATCGCATTCGCGCCGAGGTTCTTCTTGTTCGGAGTGCCGTCGAGTTCGATCATCTTGCGATCGATCTCGCGTTGATCGAGGGCATCGTCGCCGATCAGCTCGTCTGCGATTTTCTCGTTGATGTTCGCGACCGCCTTGGTGACGGACTTGCCCATGAACTTTTTGTTGTCGCCGTCGCGAAGCTCCCAGGCTTCGTGCACGCCGGTGCTCGCGCCGCTGGGAACGGCGGCTCGACCGAGCGAACCGTCGGCCAATCGCACATCGACTTCCACCGTCGGGTTGCCGCGGCTGTCGAGGATCTGGCGTCCGTGAATGTCGATAATCGTGGAACTCATAAACGTCTCTTTCGTACTTGCGGCGCTTGGAATTTGAAGTTCGGGTGCGGCCATTGTGCCGCATTCG
Organism: uncultured Planctomycetota bacterium; assembly: GCA_963708675.1. Classification (GTDB taxonomy): domain Bacteria; phylum Planctomycetota; class Planctomycetia; order Pirellulales; family PNKZ01; genus DATAXP01. The sequence goes on along the minus strand of CAVPTO010000003.1, from coordinate 4,598,079 downwards.
ATTGCGTTTTTCTACACCTTGGCCTCGCGACCTTGCGCACGTTACGATGAATGCGATGAGCGACGTCCAAACGCCCCAGGCTCGCGCCGTGCCCGAGCCGCTGCCGGCGAACATCACGAGCGCCCAGCCCGGAGGCGGCTACTGCTACACGATCGAACTGGCTTGGGGCCACGTGCGACGTTGGTATCTGCGCAGCACTGCGCAAGAGATACGTGCAGCGGATGGCCGAGCTTCGGCAGGGTGACGTCAGCGGTTGCCCGCACGAGGTGCTCGATCCGCGAGATGTCAAATTCTTCACGAATCGCTGCACCGCGCACTGGCGAGATAGTGACGATCCGTTCACGTGGCGTGACCGTTTGCCCGTGACACGCTGGGGATTAGGCGAACTGATACTCGTATGCGTTCCGCTCACGGCGATCACCGTCGTCACGCTCGCGCTTGGTTGGTGGTATGTCGCGATTCCGGTCGCCGTGGTGCTGGCGTGGTTCGTGTCGTTCTTCCGCGACCCGAAGCGCGAGGTGCCGCAAGCGCCGGGGCTAGTCGTGGCGCCGGCCGACGGAAAGGTGGTCGAAATCACGCCGTTGGAATTCGACGACTTTATCGGTGGACCGGCCATCCGCATCGGCATTTTCCTGTCGATCTTCAACGTCCATTTGAATCGGGCTCCGGTCGGTTCTCGCGTCATCAAGCTGAGTTACGTCCCGGGCAAGTTCCTGAATGCCTTGAACCCGGCCAGCGCCTGGGAAAACGAGAAACTTTCGATCGGCTTCGAGGAGGAATGTGCTCCACACCGTCGTATGATTGTGAGGCAGATTGCAGGGCTTTTCGCCCGCCGCATCGTTTGTGGCTTGAGGCCGGGCCAGGTTGTCGAGCGCGGCGAGAAGTTCGGAATGATCAAGCTAGGATCGCGCACCGAGTTGATTCTGCCCGCGGGAGATGACTTAACTATCGTGACGACTGTGGGGCAGGCGGTGAACGCGGGAAGCACGGTCATGGCGCGCTATGGATCGCACGCGGAATAAGTGAGAACGCGCGAAACCGCAAGCGGTTACACGTCACCGCTTGCGGTTTCGCGCGTTGAATCAGAAGAGAATCAATCAATGTCCAGACTTCGCACCGTCGCCGTGTTGCCCACCCTGTTCACATTGGGCAACCTCGTTTGCGGTTTCTTTGCGATCGTCGTCGCGGCACGCGTCGAAGCGCCGACGTCGCTTGAACGCCCCACGGGGGCGGCGATTCATGCCGCCAGCCCGGTCGGCGTGTTCGCGGGACTCGTGAAGACCGATCCGGTGCATAACTGCATGTTGAGCGGATACCTGATCTTCTTGGCGATGATCTTCGACGCGCTCGACGGCCAAGTTGCAAGACTCGCGCGCATGACGAGCGACTTCGGGGCGCAACTCGACAGCCTGTGCGACGTGGTGACGTTCGGCATCGCGCCAGCGTTTCTATTGGTGAAGATGTGCCCGAGTTTCACGTATCGGCACTCCAGCTGGGTGTGGCTCATCGCGGCCAGCTTCGCCTGTTGCGCCGCAATTCGGCTGGCCCGCTTCAATGCCGAGACGCACGAAGACGACGACCATTTCAACTTCGACGGTCTGCCAAGTCCCGCGGCCGCGGCGGCGCTGGCGGGCTTCGCGATCATGTTTTACACGCTTCGTCGCGAAGACAACGTGTTCGCCTATGCCGAGGCGGTAGACACGGTGTTGCAAGCGGTCTTGCCGTGGTTTGCGGTGCTTGTCGCCGCGGCGATGGTCTCGCGCATCCCATATCCGCATCTCGTCAATCAACTATTCAACGGTCAACGCAGCTTCGGGCATCTCGTGAGTTTGATCTTCGCGGCCCTGGCGATCATGGTCGTCCGCGGCTACGCGATCCCGATCATCTGCGTGGGTTTCGTCTTGTCGGGTCCGGTGCTTTACGTCTGGCAAGAGACTGTGGAGCGCCGACCACACAAGGAACCGATGTTTTGAGTTCGATCGAAAGTCAGAAGCGCGAAACCGCAAGCGGTGTGATTGTGCCGCTTGCGGTTTCGCGCTTTTCGGATTGAATGCACGTTATGTTCACCGGTCTCGTCGAATGCTGTGCTCCTGTGACCGCCGTTCACGCGGAAGGTTCGGGGCGACGGCTGGCGATCCACCAACCTTCGTGGACCACCGACGTGGCGATCGGTGACAGCATCGCGATCAACGGATGTTGCCTGACGCTTGTGAGCATCGCCAACGGCGACCTCGCTTTCGAAGCTGGTCCCGAAACGCTCGCTCGCACGAACCTCGGCACGCTGAAGGCCGGCAGCACAGTGAACCTCGAACGCTCGCTGCGCGTCGGCGATCGCATGGGCGGTCACTTCGTAACGGGTCACATCGACGGCCTGGGCACGCTCGATCAGCGAGTCGACGATGGCCCGTGGAGCACCTGCTGGTTTCGTGTACCCACCGCGCTGACGAAGCAGATGGCAAGCAAGGGCTCCATCGCGATCGATGGCGTGAGTCTGACATTGGTCGATGTCGAGTCCGACCGGTTCAGCGTCATGCTCATTCCGCACACGCTCGAGCACACGACGCTCGGCCGTCGCAAGGTCGGCGATGCGGTGAACATCGAAACCGATTTGCTCGCAAAGTACGCACAACGCATCAACCACGCCGAGTAACATGGCGAATCAAACGCAAAGTTTTTTGATGCGTCGCTTCGCCGAAGTGGGAATCCATCCCAAGACGCGGCACGGGCAGAACTTTCTCATCGATCTGAACTTGCTGCGGCTGCTTGCCGAGTCGGCGAAGTTGTCGCCTGACGATGTCGTGCTCGAAGTCGGCACTGGAACCGGTTCGCTCACGGGCCTCATGGCGCCGCAGGTGGCGAAGGTGATTACCGTCGAAGTCGATTCGCAGATGCAAGTGCTCGCCGGCGAAGAGCTGATCGACCATCCGAATGTCGAGCTTCTCGCGACCGATGCGTTGCACAACAAGAATCGCCTGAATGCCGAAGTGCTCGACGCCGTGCGTCGCGCGTTGGCGGAGGATCCGAGGCGGCAATTCAAGCTCGTCGCGAATCTTCCGTACAACATCGCCACGCCGATCATCTCGAACCTGCTCACGCAGTCGCCGATTCCGACGAGCATGACGGTGACGATTCAGAAAGAGTTGGCCGACCGCATCATGGCTGCCCCGAAGACGAAGGATTACGGGGCGCTGAGCGTGTGGGTGCAGTGCCAGTGCGAGGTCGAGCTGGTGCGCATCCTGCCGCCACAAGTGTTTTGGCCTCGCCCGAAGGTGCATTCCGCGATCATCCATCTGCGTTTCGATCCCGAGCGGCGCGCAGCGATTGCCGACCCCGAGTTCGTGCATTCGACCGTGCGAGCGTTGTTTCTGCATCGTCGCAAGTTTTTGCGCAGCGCGACGATCAGCGCGTTCAAGGATCGGTTGAGCAAGGAGCAGGTCGACGCGGTGTTGGCCGAGATGAATCTCGGCGCGTCGGCGCGTGGCGAGGAGCTCGACGTGCCGACGTTGGTGGCGCTGTGCGGGGCGCTGCTGCGGAGCGTTCAGAACCCCTCGCCCCTTGGGGGAGAGGGGCAGGGGTGAGCGGTTTGGGAGGCGTGTACTCGCGCTGCCCCTCACCCGGTTCGCCTGCGGCGAACCACCCTCTCCCCGAAGGGCGAGGGTTAATACAAAAAGCCGAACAGTCGTTCGCGCAGTTCGTCGGTCAGCGGGCTCGCGTACTCGCTGATCTCGTAGACCTCGCAGAACTCAACACCTGCGCCGAGCGCGGGCCCGTAAACGCGCTCAAGTTCGGCGCGGTAACGGTCGGCCTGCCCACGCAGCGTGCCGGCCACCCAATCGCGCATCCAGGCGAAGCGGGCCTTTTCGTCGGCGGGCACCTGGTCGAGCGTGCCGCGATTGAACGGCAGCCACTCGAAGACTTGCGAAACGTGGCAGGCTAACATCGCGACGATCCGGTCGACCTCGGAGCTAACGTCGAGCACCACATCGGGCCGCAACGGGTTGGGACGGGTAAACCGGTCGGGCAAGAACGCGACGACCGGGTCGCGGCGGAGAATCGGCACATCGTTGACGACGGCCGGCACGGTGACGAGATACGAGGCGTCTTGCACGGCCTGGCCGACGGCGCGGTGGTCGGGGTGGTAATCGTTCGTGCGATGCGTGAGCACCAGGTCGGGCGCGAACGAGCGAATCTCGCGGATGACTTGTTGACGCAACTCCAGGTCTGGAAAGAGTTGGGCGTCGTGATACTCCCAAACCTCGGACAAAGCCCCGACGGTCGCGGCACTGGCGGCGGCTTCGGCCCGGCGTCGCTTGGCCAGCGGAGGTCCGGAAGTCAGATGATGGCCGGCGTCGCCGCAGGTCACGGAGATCATTTTGACCGTGTGCCCGGCGTGTCGGTACAGCGAGATCAGCCCGCCGGCCGTGAACTCGGCATCGTCTGGGCGAGCGCCAGAATCAGTAATTTCAATGGTTCGGCCATGATTCACCTTTGGCGAGCTTGCCCCACGTCGTGAGTGTACGCGGCGGAACGTCGGGCAGAAAGGACGCGTCCGGCACCGCCCCTGTGACCGGTTTGCGGTGCACATTCGCGTGCATAAGTCCTGCAACCGGAACGCCTTCTGCGCGGTTGTAGGGCCTTTGAGATGAGACAAGGTTCGTTCGCAATATGCTCGGCGTGCGTGCCGATTTCACAGGACGACCAAACGATTTGCTAGCAGGGCCAAAGTTTGAAACCCGTTGTCCCGACTGTTAAGCTGACCCGATTAGTCGAAATGCAGAAGATTGTACGACTTGATGAGGCGGTAACGCCCGGAACCCGCAAAGTCGCCGAGGTCGAGCACGCGAAAACCGTGCGAGCCTCGGCGGGTGTTGGTAATCGCCAATACCGGTGGGGCGGCGCAAACACTTCGACTGATCTCAATTTGGGAGCACGTGAAGCAGTGCATCACGATCCTTTGCCAGGCTTCGGGTTCGGTCCGAAGAACATGGTCGAGCTGATTCGCCATCGTGCGAATGTGAGCAGTCTCGATGTGTGCTTCCGTTTCTTGGTCGACGGCGAAAACGAAGAAGAGATTCTGACGTTTTCAGACCTCGACCAACGGGCTCGCCGCATCGCAGCGTGGCTGCAATCGCACGGCATGCAAGGCCAGCGGGCGTTGCTGCTGTACCCGGCGGGGCTGGACTTCATCTGTGCGTTCTTCGGCTGCTTGTATGCCGGAGTCGTCGCGGTGCCGGCGTATCCGCCGCGCATGAACCGCAAGATGGACCGCATCGACGCGATTGCCGCCGATGCCGAGGCCGCCGTCGCACTCACGACGCAACATGTGTTGGAACGTGCCCAGCCGTTGCTGGAGATGACGCCCGACCTGAAGAAGCTTTGCTGGTTGGCGACCGACCAGGCTCCGAAGCACTTGGAAGACGAGTGGGTTCCGCCGACCGTCAACGGCGACACGCTGGCCTTCTTGCAATACACGTCGGGTTCGACCGGCACGCCCAAAGGCGTCATGCTCTCGCACTCGAATCTGGTGTCGAACTGCGGCCTGATCTCGCATGCCTTCGAGCTCACGCGCTCGGGCATGGGCGTGTTCTGGCTGCCGAGCTACCACGACATGGGCCTCGTCGGCGGCATCTTGCAGCCGCTGTTCATGGGTCGCCCGAACGTCATCATGTCACCGATGGCGTTCTTGCAGCGGCCGTTCCGCTGGTTGAGCGCGATTTCGCGATACCGAGGCACGATCAGCGGTGGTCCGAACTTCGCTTACGATTTGTGCGTCCGCAAGATTACGGCCGAACAGCGTGCGAAGCTCGACCTGAGCTGCTGGACGCTGGCCTTCAACGGCGCCGAGCCGGTGCGGGCCGAGACGCTCGACCGCTTTGCCGAGATGTTCGAGCCGTGCGGCTTCCGTCGCGAATCGTTCTACCCCTGCTACGGCCTGGCCGAGGCAACGCTGCTCGTCTCCGGCGGCCTGAAGCTCGAAGCGCCCGTGATCCGGGCCTACGACTCGAAGGCTTTAGAGAACGGCGAAATCGTCAACGTGCCGCCGTCCGAGGCTGGTGCTCGCCGGCTCGTGAGCGCCGGACAGACACTGCCGAACGAAAAGATCGCCATCGTGAACCCCGAGACGAAGATGCTCTCGGGACCGAACGAAGTCGGCGAGATTTGGGTCTCTGGCCCCACGATCGCCCAAGGCTACTGGCGACGCCCCGAGGAATCGGAGTATTCGTTCCGCGCTCAGTTGGCAGACTCCGGCGACGGGCCGTTTCTGCGAACGGGCGACCTCGGATTCTTCCAAGGCGACGACCTTTTCATCGCCGGCCGTCTCAAAGACCTGATCATCATTCGTGGTCTGAACCACTATCCACACGATATCGAGTTGACCGTCGAGAACGCTCACCCGGCGATTCGCCCCAGCTCGGTGGCAGCCGTTGCGACCGACGACGATGACGATTCGCGGTTGGTGATTGTTTGCGAAATTGAACGCACGGCACGCGAAGACGTGGCCGAAGTGATCGCTGCGATCCGTCGCGAAGTGTCACGCGAGCACGAACTGCACGTGTCGGCCATCCGGCTGTTGAAACCCGGTAGCGTTCCGAAGACGTCGAGCGGCAAGATTCAACGCCACGCATGTCGTAACGGCTTTTTACAAGGCACGCTCGACACGCTCGGCAAATGGGATGCGGGAGGCGTCGAGCCCACGCCGCCGAAGGTCAGCGAAGGCACAAAGAGTTCTGGTCCGCCGAAGCTCGAACCGACGTGGGACAACGGCAGCGCGTGGCAGCGAGCCGGCTTGGATGGTCACACACCGTACGAAGACGTTGAGAGCAGCACGACCAACGGTACGCCTCGCAAGGCAAAGAAACGCACGACGGCCGAGTCGGTGCTCGAAGCCGTGCAACGCATCGCGAAAGAACGCGCTCGCGGATTGACGCTCGACACGAACATCACGGAACTCGGGCTCGACTCGCTCGAGCGGATGGAAATCCTTGCCGCGCTCGAAGAGAAGTTCGGCGGCCGGTTCCCGGAAGACGTGCCCCAAACGCTCGAAACGTGCCGCGACGTGGTCGACGCGGTCGAGACGTACCTCGGCGCCGCGGCAAAGAAGGCCAAGGCCGACACCGGGCCTGAGATTCCGCCGGAGAACTACCGCTTCGACCAATACCGCGAATACCAGACGATCAAGAAGAACCTGGAGATGCTCGAAGCCTCGGGCATGGGCAATCCGTTCTTCGCCGTTCACCAACGCGTAACGACCGACACGACGATGATCGACGGTCGCGAGCTGATCAACTTCTCGAGCTACAACTATGTTGGCATGTCGGGCGATGCGACGATCGCCACTGCCGCCAAGCAAGCGATCGACCGCTTCGGCACGAGCGTCTCGGCTAGCCGACTCGTCTCGGGCGAAAAGACGATCCATCGCGACCTCGAGCGATCGATTGCCGACTTGCTCGGTACCGAGGATTCGATTGTCTACGTCGGTGGACACGCAACGAACGAAACGACGATCGGTCACCTGTTTGGACCTGGCGACCTAATTCTTCACGACTCGCTGGCCCACAACAGCATCGTCCAAGGCTGCATCCTGTCGGGCGCCCGTCGCCGGCCGTTCCCGCACAACGATTGGCGGGCCGTCGACCAACTGCTGACCGACCTGCGCAGCGAATATCGCCGAGTGCTGATCGCCATCGAAGGCGTATACAGCATGGACGGCGACATTCCGGACCTGCCGCGATTTGTCGAAGTGAAGAAGAAGCACAAGACGTTCTTGATGGTCGACGAAGCGCATTCGATCGGCGTGCTCGGCGCTCATGGCCGCGGCATCGGCGAGTATCACAAGGTTCCCGCGTCGGACGTCGACTTGTGGATGGGCACGCTGAGCAAGAGCTTTGGCAGCTGCGGTGGATACATCTCGGGCTGCAAGGCAGTTGTCGAGTATCTGAAGTACACAGCGCCGGGCTTCGTGTTCAGCGTTGGCATCTCGCCTCCGAACGCCGCGGCCTCGCTGGCGGCGATTCGATTGCTCGAGAAGGAGCCGCAACGCGTTACCAGGCTGCACGAGCTCGCAAAGTTGTTCCTCACGCTGGCGAAAGAGCAGGGGCTCAACACCGGTTTGAGCAAGGACTCGCCTGTGGTGCCGATCATTGTCGGCAACTCGATGCAGTCGCTGGAACTTTCGCGAGCCATGGCGAAGCGTGGCGTGAATGTGCAGCCGATTCTGTATCCGGCCGTTGAAGAGAAGGCGGCTCGTCTGCGGTTCTTCATCACGTCTAACCACACCGAGGAACAGATTCGCTATACCGTGAACGTCGTGGCCGAAGAGTTGCGGAAGATTCAGCAGCCTGTCGACCACGAGGCAGTCGCGGCGGGCAGCGGAAAGTAACTCTTGGCCGGCACCTTTAGGTGCCGCTGAGCGCCAGCTAAAGCTGGCGGCTAAGAACTACACTAACGTGCGCTCATACACGCGATACGTCTTATATCGCGTGCCGCCCGTGGCGCGAATCGCGTGGTTGATCGACTCGTTGTCTTCGAGAGTCCACCCGCATTCGCCGGCGACAAGTCCGTGACGCAACATCGTGTTCATGACGCCGTCGACGAGCAACTCAACCACGCCACGACGTCGATACGGCGGCAACACACCGAGCGCCATGAGACGGCAATGCCTCACGCGGCGAATGTTGCGGCGGAACTGAAGCAAGCCGATCGGAATGCCCCAACGAAACACCCGGCCATCGAGCGGTCGCATGGCCTCGTTAAAATCAGGCATCAGCATCGACATGCCGACCGGGCAGCCGTCGATCTCGGCGATCTGCAGCAGGTCGGGCGGCACCCATTCGACCAGATCCTTGGCCATGAAAAGGAACTCGGCATCGGTCATACGCACGAAGCCCCAGTTCTTTTCCCAGGCGGCGTTGTAGAGGTCCTTGCAACGCATGACCTCGGCCTTGGAGTCATCGAGACGAAACGCGCGAACCGTGACACTGCCTCGCTTGCGGATGCGCTCGACGCGCGCGCCCCACTTGGTTACCAGTTCGGGATTCACGACGACCCACCAGGCGAACAAGTCCTTGGCCTTCATCAGGCCCCACGACTCGAGCAGCCCCGCGTAGAACGGCGGGTTGTGATTCATCAGCACGCGCGGCGGCGTATCGAAACCGTCGATCAGCAACCCGCAGTCGTAGTTGGTCGAATAATCGATTGGCCCCATGATGTGCGTTCGCCCGCGCTGGCGCAGCCAGTTCGAGGCGGCGTCGAGCAGCGCGTGAGCGACGGCGGGGTCCGACGTCGACTCGAACATGCCGAAGCAGCCGACGTTGCTATCGTGTGTCTGGTTGTAAAGCGGGTCGTCGCTGACCAGAATTCGCCCGACCCATTTGCCGTCTTGCGAGGCCAAAAACTGCGTGGCTGTGCCGTGCAGATAGAACGGATGCTTTTGCGGGTTGATGAACGCCTTGCGTTCGATCAACAGCGGGGGCACCCACATGGGGTCGTCCGCGTAGATTTGCCACGGAACGCGGACAAATGCGTTACGGTCGCGCCGGGTGCGCACCTCGTGAATCGTGACACCGCCAGCGGCGGCGGGTGCGTTGCCTGCCAGCAGATAGCTCACGTGAGGTGTCTTTCGAGGAGACGAAATGACGGAACCCCGAAGCCTCGTCGCTCACCGATTTGAGCGAGACGCAAGGCATTTATCGTTCCGCATTTAACTTGTCTGTCTTGCGTCGTCTGCGTCCTCACGTAAAATACATGGGCACGTCCCTTCAAGCAATGACCCGATCCCGCGGAGGTGCTGGCTTGCTGAGTGAACAAGAAGTCTCGAAGAGTTGGCGGCAGCTTTTTGCTGCTGGTCCGATGACCGAAGAAACCTTCGTCAAGGCCGAGGCTCTCATCGAAGAGCTGCGTCCGGAAAACCCGTTGCGTCATCGTCTCAGTACCGAGCTCACCGAGTTGCGTCGGATGAGCGTCGGGGCAACCACCAAGAAACCGGCCGCGCGACGTCCACGCGTCAAGGTCACTTGATTTCGTAAGGCTCGATCTCCGAGCAGACGCTTAGATGCCTCTCGTGCTTACGCGGGTCGCAAGCGACTCGCGGTTTCGCGCCCGTTCTGCGCACGTTAGCGATTGATGATCAAGCTCAAGTTCAGACCGTTAATGAACACTCCCTGGTGGTTGTTGCCAGCCGACAGTTGGAACGACGGCAACACAAAGTTCGTCATACCACTCGATCGCGCGACACCGTCGATGTACAGCCCCGTCCAACCTGCGGCTACCGACACTCGGCGAAAGACCTGGTAATTCAGATTCGCTCGGAGTTCACACACCGGGTTGAACACCACGTGGTTTACCGTGCTGTTGTACGACGTGGGCTGCATCGTCAGCGGCTGGTTGAGCCGCGGCGCTGCGGTGCCTTGGCCGGGGTTATTCGCCTGATTAGTCGCGAAGACAATTTGATTGGTCGTCGTTGGGTTTACCACGGTACCGTTCAAGTTGGTCGTTGACCCATTCGTGACGATCGTAGTAGTCGTCGGTGTCGGACTGATGAGCGACTGCGTCAGATTGCTGCCGACAATACCGTTCTGGCGAATCGTCTGAAAGTTGGCGCCTCCGATCAGGCGGCTTTCGGTCGAGAACGTCAGACGCTTGCCATTCTGCTTTGACCACCGAAACCCGATCTGTGGACCGACGATGCGGTTGTATGAGTTCACATTCAACGTCGTGGTATCGAGAATGCCGCCGGAGGCAATCACGTTGTAGATGTCTGAGAAGTCGATGTATCGCACGCCGCCGAACACATCCCAGCGACCACCGAGCTTATCTTCTCCAGTCATACGGTACAGCCGGTTCGCTTCGACCGACCAGAACGTCGACTTGTACGACGACTGAACGTTCGTGAACACCAGCGGCAAAGGCACCAGGTCACCATAGTCGATCGGCAGGGGCGGAACACCGGCCGACTCGCGGTCAGGGATGCCGTCATTCGATCCGCTGGCGGTGGTGCCGCCGCCGGTACCCAAGTCGCGACCGTAGGCGCCATAAACGCCGTTATGATTTAGGTCTGCGGCAAAGCCGTTCGGCCACTGGGCTAACGCGGTAGTAGTGTTGCTAAGCGGGTCAGCAATGAAGCCGTAGAGTTGCGGCACTTGAATGGGAGCTTGCGTAGTAACTGACAAGCTGCTGAACGGGAACGACGCGGTGCTTTGTCCACCGCTGCCGTTGCTCGTGGTCGTCGTGAGAAGGGCGGTCGTTCCCGAAGTGCTGGTGTAGCTTAAGAGACCGTTGTAGACCGTGTTTTGTATTGCCGGATCATGCGTTCCGTCTTCAAATACGGCGGAAACGCTGCTGGTGGAATTGCTCTGCGTTTGGCTCATGGACGTTACTGAGAACAACCACCCGCGATTCGTTTCTTCGTCGATGTAACCGAAATCCGTGCGAAACCCTCCAGACAGCGGCGCGGCCAGCCAACTCGTGTTCAACGAATTGTGCTCCGTCGTCAGACCGCTGTTCTGGTAAAAGTTCATCAGGTTGTTGCCGCCCAAATTCGACTCGGTCACCTGCGTTGTCGTAGTCGTTACGATTTCTTGCTGATCGAACGTGCTAGTGAGCGAGGCGTTCGAAATCGGGTAAGGCGGCGAGTCGGGATTGAATACGACCGTCGTTGCTGCTGTAAAGGTGGATGGCGGTGTCGCGTTATTCACATACACCTGGCGAGATCCGCCGTCGACGCCAAAGTCGTGCACCGAGTTCGGATTGCTGATGCTCCATAACAAGAACTCGGCCGTACCGAAGTACCCGTAGTTCTGTTGCGGGCCTCGACCGAACAATGAAAGCTGCGACGGCGAAAAGATCGAGCCGTCGGTGACACCGAACGCCGTTGGGTCGCTGCCCACAGCATAAGGTGGCACCTGAGCCCGTGCAGCTGCCGTCAGCAGCATTTGCAAGGCCAGTGCGAGCAGCCATGACTTTCGGCAAGTGAGCGCCATCGTTGTACCTAAGACGTCAAAGCCCAATTTGCTCCACCCTGCGCACAGACGCGCCGAGTTCGTGCCGGTAGTATCGGAATTGCCGCCTGTAGCAGTTGAGTAAGAAAGGCAAGAGCTAACGGAATTATCGGTTGCGTTCCCCTTACCGGCGCAAAACTGGAAAGCCTGCGAAGATGCGAAAGCCTTACGACCCCCCGGCAACCCGGATTTGACAGCAAGAAAGCACAAATTCGGCCGCTATCACGCCAGACTGGTCCGTCTCAAACGCCACATTGCTGTGCTTTCGCGCTCCGCAGTCATATACTTAGGGGCGTATTCGCGGCCTCGGCCTAGGTCGCGATCGTCTCACGTAAGCAAGCAGGACGTTACTCCCATGACCCGTTGTGTCGCCCGAGGTCTTGTTTTCACGAGTTTGGCCGTCGCTTGGGCTTTTGGGCTGTGGAATCTGCAGCGACTCACGGCGGCAGAAGAGGCCGCCAAACCGAAGGCGCCCGCAGCTGGCAAGAAGGACACCGACGGGGACGCAAAGAAGGCCGACCCCGAGGCCGGCTTTGTCCGCATCCTACGCGACGACCGCAAGCGTCCGCTCGAGATGCAAACCGCGATCGTTCGCTATGCCAAGCCCGGCGACGCCAGCGGCATGTACGTCGACCTCATCGGTGCCGTACACGTCGGCGACACCGGCTATTACAAGCAACTCAACAAGCAGTTCACCCAATACGACGCATTGCTCTACGAGTTGGTAGCACCGCGAGGCAAGGCCGTGCCGAAGAAGGGTACCGGCAGCTCGCATCCGGTGGGCATGGTGCAGCAGGGCATGAAGGACGTGCTCGATCTCGATTACCAGCTCGACTGCATCAACTACCGCAAGAAGAACTTCGTGCATGCAGACATGTCGCCCGACGACTTCAGCAAGTCGATGGAAGACCGCGGCGAAACGATGTGGACCATTATCTTTCGCATGATGGGCCAGAGCATCGCCCAGCAGAGTCAGCATCCCGAGCGAAACAGCGAAGCCGAGTTGTTGGCGGCCTTGTTCTCGCCGAATCGAGCACTAGCACTCAAGCGTGCTATCGCTCAACAGTTCGAAGATCTCGAAAGCTCGATGAACATCTTCGACGGCCCCGATGGCTCTGTCATTATTACTGAGCGCAACAAGGTGGCGTTGGACGTGCTTAAGAAGGAGATCGGCGAAGGAAAGAAAAAGCTCGGCATCTTCTATGGCGCCGGGCATCTGGCCGACATGGAGAAGCGGCTCGAAAGCGACTTCGGACTCAAACGCCAGAGCGTCAAGTGGCTGACCGCCTGGGATCTTCGCGACAAACCCAAGTCGCCGAAGTCCTAAAATTCTTCTCCCTCTGGGAGAAGGTGCCCGAAGGGCGGATGAGGTGGCGTGCGCTATCACTCGCGCTCGACCGCATAGACCCGCTTGGCATTCGCCGGCCTCAATGCCTGACGATATATCGCCGGATAATCCACGCCCCGACGCCCGCCACCACCACGTTGCCCAGCCACACCGAGATCGGCGGCAGCGTGCCGTTCTTCGCTTGATCGACCCCGAACAGCAGCAGCGGGTAATAGATCAGCAGAATCGGCAGGAAGCAGAGGCAGAAACTCGTCAAGAAGTCCGAGTTTCGCAGCACGATTGCCACCGGCGCCCCGATGAGCACGAAGCAGAGGCAGCTGAACCCGCCAGCCCAGCGTCGATACGGCTCCGTCATCAACCGGTGCAAGTAAACGTTTTGCTCGCGCAAGCTTTCGATGTCGCGTTGCGACTCGGTGCCGCCGATCGTGGCAAATTCTCCCGTGATCAGCTTGAAAGCTGCCTTTGCCGCCCGACTGCGATCGAGTTGCTCGATAGCAGTCTCACGCTCTCGCCGTAAATCCGGCATCGCATTGAGCGGCAGTTGCGAAGGCTGCACGTCCCCCGACATTTGGCTCGCCGAGTCGAGCGGGATCCCGTAATCGATCGGATCGTCGAACCGCAACCGCGCTTCGCCTTCGACGTCCAGCGTTCCGCGACGGCATGAAATCGTCAGCAGATTGTTCTTCGTGTCAGCCCAAAGCTCGGCGTCTTCTGCGGTCAGCGTCACCGATGGCGACGTGCCTCGACCGCGGATCGTGATCGTCGGCTCAACCAACCGCCGCCGATCGACGCGCTTCACAATGATCGAAAACGCCGGCGACGTGAACGACCGATTGCTCCGCAGCATGCCGTAGACGATTTCTTCGACGCTCTCGACCACCACGCGCCGCATGTTCTTGCGGCCCCACGAAACGGCCACGTCGTTCAGCCACACGGTCCCCACGCTGATGACAATCGACAGGCAGAACACCGGCCACAAGATGCGCATCGGGCTGATGCCCAGCGACTTCAATGCCACCAACTCGTTCGCTGACGCGATGCGTCCGTACACGCTGCTGACAGCAAACAGAATGGTTGCCGGAATGGTGTAACGCATCGCCTCGGGCAGCAGATAAGGCAGGATCTTCAGAATCTGCCGCGGCTCAAGCCCCTGGTCGCGTGCTTCGCGCATGAGCACGACAAGGATCATCATCACTGTCAGCATCGCCAGCGTGACGAAGAAGTTCTTCAAAACTTCGGCGACGACATATCGCTGCACAATACGCATGGGCGGCAGTCTCCCGGTGAGCGTCACGCGTGACAAGGCCAGTTGTCGTTGTTTATTGATCCTCAGAAAACCGCGTGAACCAGGTCATACGCGTCGTATCACCGCTTGCGGTTTCGCGCGTCTCACGGGCGGTACGCGCGAAACCGCAAGCGGTGGTGGATAGCATCATCGCAATTAACTTTGTTTTCTGAGGATCAATAGCCGCGACGCGCCAGCGAGCGCGAATTGCGCGTGGCCGAAACGGCATGGACCCATCCATGGCGTTTTGCGATACTCCGCGGCCTTTGCCTGCTAGCGATCCACTGTAGGGAACGCCCTCCGTGGCGTTCCGAGAATCGCGGGCAACACGAAAATGTTGACAAGGAGCGCCACGGAGGGCGTTCCCTACAAAGAAGCGCGCACTGCCGCATGAAAATCTTCTTCTCGGCAGGCGAGCCCAGCGGCGACCTTCACGGCGCGAATCTCATTCGTGCAATCAAGGCCGTGCAACCACGTGCCGAGTTCGTCGGCTATGGTGGCCCGCGCATGGCCGAGGCCGGCTGCCGTTTGCACGTCGATCTGACCGCCCACGCAGTGATGGGCTTCATTCGCGTCTTGCTGAGCTTGCACCGCTTCGTCTATCTCGCGGCGCTCGCTGACCGGTACTTCCGTCGTCATCGGCCCGACGCCGTCGTGCTGATCGACTTCCCCGGTTTCAATTGGTGGATCGCGCGTCGTGCCAAAGCGGCCCGCATCCCCGTGTTCTATTACGTGCCTCCGCAGATTTGGGCATGGGCGCCGTGGCGTGTCGCCAAGATGCGGCGTTCCGTCGATCACGTGCTCTGCGCCTTACCGTTCGAGGCCGATTGGTTTGCCGCCCGAGGCTGCAACGCCACGTTCGTCGGGCATCCGTACTTCGACGAAGTCCGATCGCAACAGCTCGATCACGAGTTCCTCGCTCAGTTTCACGACGACGCGCCGCTGGTGACCATCCTTCCCGGGTCGCGCACCCAGGAAGTCGAGCACAACTTGCGGTCGTTCCTCAAAGCAGCCGCGATCGTGCGCGAGCGAGTCCCTTCGGCGCGACTCGCAATCGCCGCGTTCAAACCTCGCCAGGCCGAATTCGCTCGGCAATTGGTCGCCGACAGCGGTCTCGACATCGAGGTGCATGTCGGACGGACGGCGGAACTCATCTCCGCGGCGAAATGCGCGATGGCCGTTTCCGGCTCGGTATCGCTCGAGCTGCTGTACCATCGCTGCCCGACCGTTGTGCTGTATTCAGTCTCGCGATGGATGTTTTTCGTTCAGGGACTGTTACGCCGCGTGCGTTACATCACGCTGGTGAACCTGTTGACGACCGACGATCCGTTCGGCAACAAGAACAATGCGTACGATCCCGACGCGCCGGGTGCTCCGCAGGTGTTGTTTCCCGAGTATCTGACGAGTGGCGATCGCTCGGCCGATATCGCACGCCGCATCGCCGATTGGCTCGAACAGCCGGAAACACGCAATCGTCGTGTCGCCGAACTCGACGCGCTTCGCACGAAGATCGCCCACGGCGGCGCCTCGCGCAGCGCGGCCGATTACATCGTGGCCGCCCTCAACACCGATGTACGGCGAACGCCGCCGCGGCCGCACTATCTGCCCCGGCATAACGCCGCGACCGTCGGTCGCGTTTGATCCGGTTGAATGCAGGTTTCCGCGACCGGCGCGACCAACGGTCGCGGCTTTATGACTAAGCGCGCGATTCTCTCGCGGGTATGCTAGGGGCGATCAGGAGCCTGCCATTGATCTTCAACGAACCCGATCGAACGCCCTACGACGTCAGGTTTTCGCTCTTCGGCGTTCCGGTGCGCATCCATCCGTTTTTCTGGCTGGGTGTGCTGCTGATGAACCTCAGCCTCCCGCCGGCGGCCGTTGTCATCTGGACCGGCGCGGTGGTGTTGTCGCTGCTGGTCCATGAGTTCGGCCACGTCTTCGCGATGCGGTATTTTGGCCAGAGAAGCCATGTGGTGCTACACGCCTTTGGCGGACTGGCGATCCCCGACACGCAGACACGCCGACCGGCCGAAGCGCAAGTGATCATCTCACTCGCCGGCCCGCTGGCAGGCTTCGCATTCTTCGGAGTGATCGCCGGAGTGGCCTACGCGACGGGCCATCTTCTCGTGTTCCGTGGCTCGACCGGAATGCCGGTGTTTCTCACGAACTACTTCTCGGTCCGAGAAATCGCACCGCTCGATGAACTGATGCGCGACCTGCTCGAAGTCAATCTTTACTGGGGGTTGATCAATCTGTTGCCCGTCTTCCCGCTCGATGGTGGGCAGATGATGCGGGCCGTCCTCACGCAGATGCGATCCGACGGTATGCGCGAATCGTTCATGGTCTCGACAGTCGTCGCCGGCATGGCGGCCGTGTTCTTCTGGATGTTCTGGCACGAGCAATACCTTGCCCTTCTGTTCGCGTACCTCGCGTATCAGAGCTACCAGACGTATCAGTTCCTGAGCAGCGGCTTCGGGGGTTATCGATGATCGAGGCCGCTCGTCGGCCAACGCGACGGCTCGTCCTGCTCGGGGCCAGCAATCTGACGCGTGGCATGGCTACCGTCTTCGAAACGACCCGCAGCTTCTGGAACGAGCCGCTCGACGTGATGTTCGCGCTGGGCAATGGCCGTTCTTACGGCCTGCGGACCGTCTGGCTCGGCCGCGGCTTGCCGTCGATTCTCGATTGCGAGCTCTGGCGGACGCTCGAACGCAGCCCTTCGTTGCCGACGACGGCGCTCATTACCGACATTGGCAACGACATTCTGTACCACGTTCCCGTGCCGCAAATTGCCGAGTGGGTGGAGTCGGCGATCGAGCGTCTGCTACGCGTCGGGGCTCGCACGGTGATGACGGCGCTGCCTGTGTGCAACCTCGCGAATCTATCGCCGGCAAGGTTTTTATTTTTTCGAACGCTCTTCGTTCCCAAGTGCCGGCTGACGCTCAAAGAGACCGTCGAACGCGCGAATCAGTTGAACGAGCGGCTTGTGAAGTACGCAGCCGATCGCGCCATTCCGGTCGTCGCGCATCAGTCGACATGGTATGGCGCCGATCCGATTCACATCCGCATGCCGCACTGGACCAAGGCATGGCATGAGATACTTTCGCCTTGGATTGCCGAGCATTCGTCGACATCGCAGCCGCTCGAGCGCGCGATCCTCGGACTGCGCATGCGAACGTTGGCGCCGGCCGAGCGCACGTTGCTCGGTGCGCAGTTTCATCGTGCGCAACCTTGCGAGACGTTGAGCGACGGCACGACGATCTCTCTCTTCTGAAGCGCGCGCTTCAACACACGCGCGGCGCGTGCGCAGAAAATTGTTGCGAAACACTGTTGCCGAAATTTTGCAACGCGCGTACAAATGACCAACATGCAAGCGGTTGTCGAAGCGCGCGACTCATGTCAAGCGATTCCAAGCCGCTTTCAGTTGGGCGCGATCACGGATGACAAGTCACGTGACAGGTTTGACTGATCGAGTTGGTTGATCGAGTGTTTTCTGTCAGTGGCGAACGTTGCAGCTCGGACGCGAGAGTGTCGCGTCGGTGACCGTCGGAACAAACGACGGCCTTGAAGAGTGCGACCTCGTCAGACTTTTTTGTAGGAGGATCTAGCGTGGCCAAGAAGAAAGCAGCGAAGAAGGCTGTCAAGAAGAAGAGCCCCAAGAAGAAGAGCGCGAAGAAGAAGTAGTTGCAGCGGATCTCGGAGTGGCACGCAGTAGCTCGGTGACGTAATGTCGCCGCGGGGCTCGAATGCCCGGACGACCGAGATCGTTTGCACCCGATACTACTTATCCTGATACAACGAGAAAGGGCCGCCGGATGATCACTCATTCGGCGGCCCTAGTGTTTGATAGGACCGGGTCGTTTCGGCCCGGTCGCTGCGCCGTCACAGCACGTTCAACGTCGGCAGCGGCGGCGCTTGCCGATGACTTGTCGCCAAACCTTTGACGAGTCGTTGAACGATTTGCTCGAAAAACGGCGTCGCTTGCGGGTCGTCGAAGTTCGCGGCCAAGCGGCCCTCGTCGCCGTTGATGCGTACCGAGATCGTGATTGGCACCTCGCCCAAGAACGGAATGTCGAGCTCGGCCGCACGTTTCTTCGCGCCGCCGCTGCCGAAAATCTCGTAACGCTTGCCGTTGTCGGGACACAGAAAGTAGCTCATGTTCTCGACCATGCCGAGCACCGGGATGTTCACCTTGCGGAACATCGCGATCGCCTTCACCGCGTCGAGCAACGCGACATCCTGCGGCGTACACACGACGACCGCGCCGGTCAGCGGAAGCAATTGCGAAAGCGTGAGCGCGATGTCGCCGGTGCCGGGGGGCATGTCGATCACCAAATAGTCCAGCTCGCCCCAATTCGTGTCGCGCAAAAACTGCGTGATTGCGCCGTGCAACATCGGCCCACGCCACACAACCGCTTCACCCGGCGGAACGAAGAAACCCATCGACATGATCTTCATGCCGTCGAGCTCCGCAGGACGAATCTTCCGCGACTCGTCGAGTTCCGCCTTTCCCGAGATGCCCGTGAGATGCGGGATGCTCGGGCCGTAAACGTCGGCGTCCATCAATCCGACTCGGCTGCCGGCTCGCGTCAGGCCGTAGGCAACGCTCGCCGCGATCGTGCTTTTGCCCACTCCGCCCTTGCCTGAGCCGACCGCGATTACGTTTTTGGCGGCCAGACCGATCTCGCCGATCTTTTGCGCCGGGCGATGGTGCACGCCGAGGTTGACCGTCACCTCGGCCAACGCCGGAAGCTTTGCCTGGATGCGCTGCGCGCACTCGATCTGTGTTTCTTTCCACAGCGGCGCGCTGTAGGTCGAAAGGTCGAGCCGCAGCGTCGCTCGACCGCCGTCGATTTTGATATCGTGAACTTGTCCTTGATCGATCACGCTGCGCCCGGTCTCGGGATCGAGAAAATCGCTCAAGGCCGCGCGAATGTCGGCCTCGCTTACGTTGGCAGCGGCCATCAAGTGGAACTCCGAAGGTGTGCCGCAGGTGCGGAAGGTTCTGGTTCGGGCGCGACGCGTGACGCGCCACGAGCAAAATGTCGCAACGCCAACTGCACGGCCGACGGTAATTCATAACGCGAACTCATCACGTGCTGGGCCCCGTGTTCGCGTAGCGGCAACTCCGCCTCGGCACGCGCCTTGGAATCGACGACGACCATCACGGCGGCGCGAGGCCAGCGACGCTCGAGGTCGGCCAACAACGAGCAGCCCGCTTCGAAGTTGGTTTGCGTGATTTCGATCACCGCCACGGCCGCCGAGTGCTCGTCAAGCAACGCGCGGCATTCGTCGATGCTTCGCGACTCTGAGATCGTCACCGTCGCCGTGCGACCGCCACCGGCCAAGGCCGATCGCCAAGCGACCGCCCAGTCACCGGTGCGTTCACAGACGATTAACACGGGGGAGGACATTGACTTGCCACGAGGCGGGTGCAGCTTATGGAAACGTTGCATTTTAAGGAACCCTGCGCGAATGGGTAGATACGATTTAATCCTTCTCCCTTCGGGAGAAGGTGCCGCGAAGCGGCGGGTGAGGGCGGGTTGAATTGGCGATCGCCTTCTACTTCAACCCGCCCTCACCCGTCGGCTGCGCCGCCACCCTCTCCCAAAGGGAGAGGGGAGCTAGATCCGATCGACGCCGTCGACGATTTCGGCCTCGAGCCCCAACTGCACCAACCGCCGATACAGCCGAGGACGTGTGAGACCCAAAAGCCGGGCTGCGCGGGTCTTGTTGCCCTTCGACCTCGCGATGGCGCGTTCGATCAAATCGCGTTCGATCTCGGCGAGCACGCGTTCCAACTCGATCGGCTCCTCAACACGCGGCGGATAGCGGGCTGCGTCGGCGGCAAGCGATAGCCGTGGATGCAGATCCTCGCGGCGCACGAGAGGTCCAGCGGCAGCGCGATGTGCGTGACGAACGACCTCGGCCAATTCATCGACCTGGCCAGGCCAAGAGTACGTTGCCAGGTGTTCGAGCGCGTCGGGCGCGAAGCCCGCGAGTTGCTTGTCGCCCGCGGCGTTGCACTCTTCGAGAAGCATCTGCGCCAACAGTGGAAGGTCTTCCAACCGTTCGGACAGCGATGGAAGCTCGATGACGAACGTGCTGAGATAGGCGGCCAGTTCGGGTTGGAAACGATGCTCACCGGGAAGTTCCAAGAGCGGCTGACGCGCGGTCGAAATCACGCGCAGTGGAACTTCGGACGAACGCATCGCCAACAGCAGCTCGCCGCGAGCCTCGGCCGGCATATGGTCGACGTCGTTCAGCAGGAGCGTGGGCCGCGATAACGGTTCGCCGTTCGATCGTTGCAGCGCTCGCAGCGTTGTTTGCAGGAACGCGGCTCCCAAGAGTGGCGCGGCAAGCGGAATCAAAGGGCTCGACGCGGCGTGATGGCCGGCATGATGCACGGCACGGGCAACGTGTTGTCGTCCGCTGCCTTGTGGGCCGACGATCAACACGCTGGCGGCGCCCGCGCCGAGTGCCGCGACTTGAGCCCGCACGCGACGGATCGTGAGACTGTTGCCGATCAAGCGATCGACGTGATACTGCTGGCGCTGCGCGCGACGGAAGGCTTCGATGCGCGCGTGTAGTTGCTCGGCACTGGTCAGCGAGCCGTCGAGCGTGTCGGCAGTTGTCGATGCTTTCGCCCAACGCGCGGTCGCCATGACGGCAATGACTTCGCCATCAGGATCGATCAGCGGCACGAAGTCGACGATTCGCGATCGCTCGCCGCCGTCGCTCTCGAACGTGATCGGCACGCTCGTCGCGTGGCCGGTGAAGACCTCGGGCGGCGGGCACAAGGTCGCAGCGACAGGAACGGCGCCTGTCTCGTCGGACATCGAATGATAACGGCACTCGGCCGATAACAACTCGTCGAGGGATTGTCTCGTCCACTGAGCGCATGCTTCGTTGGCAAAAATGATGCGGCGGCGAGCGTCGAGGACGTAGATCGGATCGACCGACCGATCGAGAACTCTCGATAGTTCTGTGGCGCTAGAACGCGACGGCATGCGCGGTTCTTCCGCAAAAAGGGCGACCGGTGTCGCAATGATCCACAGGGCGATCCCTGCGCGTGGATGACTTCCACAATCTGACAAGAAAAGACGGACCGACTAGACCCGCTCAATCTTAGCGGACTTTGTGAGCGTGACAAACAATTTCGCCGATTATCACGGCTTTTCCGCCACGAGTGATAGCGTGGGCGCAGGTTCGACCTGCACGGCGGCGGCGTAGGCCGATTGGCTCGCATCGCCTGAGTCGCGCACCAACGGAACTGGATAAGCGCCGACGG
Organism: uncultured Planctomycetota bacterium; assembly: GCA_963708675.1. Lineage (GTDB taxonomy): Bacteria > Planctomycetota > Planctomycetia > Pirellulales > PNKZ01 > DATAXP01. Next base: position 4,576,159 of record CAVPTO010000003.1, on the reverse strand, counting down.
CAATAACCGCGATGAGCGCCACAAACATTGCGACGGCCGGCCCGAGGCCGCCTTGCCCCTTGAGCACGGAGATCGACGGTCGGAAGTACATGGTTGAGATGAGCCGCAAATAATAGGCAGCCGCAATGGCGGCGTTGAGCGCACCGATCACGGTCAGACCGAGCAGCCAATTGCGCACCATCACCGCGTTCGGGTTCGACGTTACGTCGACGGCCAGCGCACTTTGCACCGCGCCGGAGAAGAGCGTGAATTTCCCCCAAAATCCTGCCAACGGTGGGATGCCGGCCAGACTGAAGAGGAACACCGCCATCGCAATTGCCGTGGCAGGGTGCGTTCGCACCAGGCCAGCCAACTCATCGACGTCATTCACCTGGCGCTCGGACGTGCCGAGGTAGGTGAGCGCGGCGAACAGGCCGATGGTTGCCATTGCATACACGACCAAATAAAAGAGCACCGCAGCGACACCGTCGAATGCAACCGCATCGGCATTACCGACGCGAGCGAACGCCACCGTGATGCCGATGAGCATATAACCTGCATGCGCGATCGACGAATAAGCCATCATGCGTCGCAGATCGTTCTGCCACAGCGCGAGCACATTGCCGACGGTCATCGTGAGGATGGCGAGGATCAATGCCATGCGCCAGCCGAATAGCTCGAGCCCTGGCATCGCGATCGACACGATACGAACCAAGGCAGCGAAGCCGACCAGCTTGGGAATAATCGAGAGCAACGCGGCGTTGACGTTCGTCGTGCCTTGAAAAACGTCGGGAGCGTAAAAGTGAAACGGCACCGCAGCAATGCGAAAGCCAAGCCCCGCGAAGACGAGAATCATGCCCACCAGCGCGATCAACCGACCGCCGCCGACTTCGCTGGCTGGACCACTGAGCACGGTTTGCAAAGCCGCGAGACTCGTCGACCCGGCGACGCCGTACAGGAAGCTGAATCCGTAGAGCAATACGGCCGACGACAGAATGCTGAGGAAGAAGTATTTGACGGCCGACTCTTGTGAAGCGGCATCGCGACGACCGAGGTAAAGCAGGATGTACGTCGGGATCGACACCAGTTCGAGGCCGAGGAACAGCAGCACCAACTCGCCGGCGCATGAGACGATCATCGATCCCGCGATCGCCATCATCAACGTGCCGAGCACCTCAGGTCCCGGCGTTGCGCGGGCCGACATGAGCATCAATAGCGCGCCGACTGCTAACGCCAGCCAACGCAGGTACAGGGCTAAACCATCGGGTGAAAGAGTGCCGGGTGCGGGTGAAGCCGACACTGGACTGGCGAGAAAACATGCGGCAGCGGCGAATCCAATGATTCCCAACAGCCACGTAATTCGGCCTGGCTGAACGTTCTGCGTCGTGCTCGGAAACGCGCCGACGATGTAGATCAGCGTCGCCATGCCGATGAGCACGAACTCGGGAATGAGGTATGCGAGCGTTTCGCCGGTCACGGGGTGGGATGCTCCTGAGATCGCGCGATAGGACGCGGCAACAGATCACCCTCGCCCCTTGCGGGAGAGGGTGGCGAGATCGCTGCAAGCGAACTCGCCGGGTGAGGGGATGAGGCGGGTGCATGCGCGACGGCTCCCTCATCCCCGCCCATCGCCTGCGAGGGAAGAGGGGAGACAATTCCGGAAGCCACAGCCGTCGGCGCTTCCGCGTCGGGATAGCGTGCCTTGAACTTTTGTTGTGCTGAAGCAATCGCGGTGTCGAGATCGGTCGCCATGGGCTCCAAGAAAGTGTTCGGCGTCAGGCCGATCCACACCATCAGCACCACGAGCGGAATCAGGGCGGCCATCTCGCGAGGCTTCATGTCGGGCACTGGGTGCGAGTCGTCGTGATGTTCGCCCCCTTCGTGTAGTGGGCCGAAGAACACACGCTCCACGAGCCACAGCATGTACCACGCGCCCAGAATCACGCCCGACACGGCAAGCACCGCAATGGCAATCCATTGGCCGCGAAAGATCATCGGCGCCTCGGCCCACGCGCGTTGAAACATGCCGGCCAACAGCAGGAACTCGCCTGCGAAACCGTTGAGCCCCGGCAGACCGATGCTTGAGAACGTGAAGACGAGCATGAAGAACGCCATGATCGGCATGCGCTTCGTCAGCCCGCCGAGGTCGGCGATCTGCCGCGTGTGGTAACGCTCGTAAACCATGCCGACGATGGCGAACAGACCGCCGGTCGACAGGCCGTGATTGATCATCTGTAACACGCCACCCTGCACGCCGAGGCGATCGATGGCGAAGATGCCCAACATGCAGAAGCCAAGGTGGCTGACGCTGGAATACGCGATCAGTTTCTTGATGTCGGACTGCGCCAGCGCGACGAGCGCTCCGTAAATGATGCCAATCACCGAAAGCCACAACACCCACGGCATGCAGGTGACCGTCGCGTCGGGAAGCATCGGAATGTTGAATCGCAGAAAGCCGTACGTGCCGATCTTCAACAGAATGCCCGCGAGGATGATTGACCCGGCGGCGGGCGCCTGCACGTGGGCCAGCGGCAACCATGTATGAAACGGAAACAGCGGCACCTTGATCGCGAACCCTGCGAACAGCCCGAGGAAGACGGCCAGTTGTAGTCGCGGGTCGATCGGCTGCGCTTGCAGTTGCTTGGTGAGTTCGGGGATCGAGAACGTGAGCACCTGAGGTCGCGCGTGATAGTAGGTCCAAAGCACGATCGTCAGCAGGCCGAGGAACGTGAGCAGACTGCCGGCGAGTGTGAACAGGAAGAATTTGATCGCTGCGAAGCGTCGCTGCTCGCTACCCCAAATGCCGATGATGAAGAACAGCGGGATGAGCGTGAACTCGAAGAAGATGTAGAACAGGATGATGTCGCGAGCCGCGAAGACGCCCAACATGCCGCTCTCGAGCATCAGCAGCAGGGCATAGAAGGCCGGGGCTCGCTCTTCGATGGATTCCCAACTGACGAGGATCGCCGTGATCGGCAACAGCGCCGACAGGCCGAACATCCAACGGCTGAGTCCGTCGAGCCCTAGGCTGAAACGAATGTCGACGACGGAGTTTGCGAACCACGGCAAGTCGACCGCGAAATGCGCGTCCGGCATGATCACCGGGATGCAGAAGCCGAGCGTCGCCAGCGACGTCCATAGCGCGATGCGGCGCACGACGGAACGGCCCAACTCGGCCGTGGCCCAAATCAGGCCGACGCCCACCAGCGGCAAAAACACAGTGACAGCCAAAAGGTTCATTACGAGCAGTGGTCCTTATCCCAGCGGACGCCAAATGAGCATCGACCCCAACAACACCAGCAGCCCGAGCACCATCGCCAGAGCGTAGAACTGCACGAGCCCGGCCTGCAGCGCTCGCAGCATCGATCCAATGGCCGGCGGCACGCGGCCGACGAAATCGACAAAGCCGTCGATCACCCAACGATCGAACCAAGCGCTGACGAAGGCGACGATCCGCAGCGGCCAAATGACGGTGACGCCGTAGATCTGGTCGAAGAAGAACTTGCCATACGAAAGTTGATACAGCCGCAATCCGGGGCCCGTGCGAATCATCGAGTTGACTCGCTCGAGTGCCGTGCGTTGGCCGAGGTACATCGCCGCCGCGAGCCCGATGCCGACGAGGCCGAGAACCGTGCTTGTGCCCGCGACGTTCCAGTCGAACGCGTGTTCGAGCCCATGACCGAATACGGGGGCATAGGCCAGCGAAGGCGTGCTCGTGAGGAACGCTAAAAAACCGTGCGTGAATTCGACGTACATGCCAATGACCAGCGCGAAGAACGCGAGGATCACCAGCGGCGCCGTCATCGAAGGCGGCGACTCGTGGGCGTGATGACCTGCTTCGGGTGGAACGCGCGTTGGGCCGTAGAACGTCATGAACAACGCGCGGAACGTGTAGAAGGCCGTCAGCAGAGCGGCAAACATCGCCACGAAAAGCAGCCAGTTATACAACTCGCTGTCGTGACCTCGCGCTCGCACGGCAGCAAGAATCGCGTCCTTGCTCCAGAACCCGGCAAACGGCACGATGCCGGCTAGCGCCAGCGAACCAAACCAAAAGGTGCGGAAAGTCCAAGGCATGATGTGCCGCAACCCGCTGAAGCGACGCATGTCGATGACGTGCCCCATAGCGTGCATCACGCTGCCGGCGCCGAGGAACAACAACGCCTTGAAGAAGGCGTGCGTGAACAAGTGGAAGAAACCGGCCACGATGCCCGCGAGCGTTCCGCAGCCGAGGCCGAGAAACATGTAGCCAAGCTGGCTGACCGTCGAATAGGCGAGCACCCGTTTGAGGTCTGTCTGCGTCAGGCCGATGAGCCCGCCGAGAAGCGCGGTGAATGCGCCGATGCAGGCGACGACCATTTGGGCGCGTTCGTCGACGTGAAACAGCGGCGTGCATCGCGCGACCAAGTACACACCGGCTGTGACCATCGTGGCGGCGTGAATGAGCGCGCTGACGGGGGTCGGACCTTCCATCGCGTCGGGTAGCCACACGTGCAGCGGGAACTGAGCACTTTTGCCCGCGGCGCCGGTCATCAGGCCGAGCGCGATCAACAAGCCCGTCGTCCCGGCGACGAATAGGGCGGGATCGGCCAAGCGAGATTGACCAAGCACGCCCGAGATGTTCGTACCGTCAGCCGCCGCAGTGTCGTGAAAGTTCAACGTGCCATACGTCGTCCAGATGAGAAACACGGCGAGCGCGAAGCCGAAGTCGCCAATGCGATTGACGAGGAACGCCTTCTTTCCCGCCGCGGCTGCCGAGGGCTTTTCGTACCAGAAGCCGATGAGCAGGTAACTGCACACGCCCACAGCTTCCCAAAACACGTAGAGCAGCGCGAAGTTGCTGACCGAGACGAGCATCGTCATCGAAAAGACGAACAGCGATACGTAGGCAAAGAACCGCCAATAACCTTCGTCGCCGTGCATGTAGCCGCTGGCGTAGATCGCAACGAGCGTGGCGACGAACGTCACCATGCACAGCATGATGCACGTCAGGCCATCGGCACGCAGCGTGACGTCGATGGTGAAGTTCGCCATCGCGGGCCGAATCTCTGGCCCCTCGGTGGCCCGGCCGGGATTGTACGCGTCGATGATGTTCGCCCAGGTCCATAGCGTGTGCGTCGTTTCGAAACCGACGCCGCTTGTGGTCGCATGTTCGTCGCCGTGCGGAGTCGCTTCGCCAATCACTCTCGTCAACAACATCGCCGCGCAGAGGAACGAACACGCGATGGCAGCGATGCAGGGGAGGTGGCTGCGTTCTTTGAACACGCCTTTGCCGAAGATGCCGATCACGATCGCCGCCAACAGCGGCAATGCCGGGATTAGCGTCATCAATGTTTCGGTCTCAAACATAACGTCCCGTTTCAAACATGGATGCGATGCTCCCGTTCTTCCAATTCTTCTTCGTCGGTCGGAGGCTCGACGCCGGCAGCGGGCAACTGCGGCCAGACCGGCAGCGGATGCTCGTCGTCGGGAATCTCGGTGTCAATGTACGACGGCTGATTCGCCTCGCGGATAGACTGCCAGAAGGCGATGTCGAGGCGTCCGCTGCGATGGTGCAGCATCAACACGAGTGCCAGCGCGATGCCCGCCTCGCACGCGGCGACCGTGAGCACGAAGATCACGAGCACCTGGCCGCCCCAGTTGTTATGAAAGCGGCCCCATGCGGCGAGGCTAACCGACACGCCTTGCAGCATCATCTCGGCCGCAAGGAACATCACGATCATGTTCCGCCGCGCGAGAAAGCCGACCAGGCCGATGCCGAACAGCAAGGCGCCGACAATCAGGTAGTCGTACAACAGATGAACTTCATGCATATTTCGACACCTGCCCCGGCTCGCCTTGATTGCCGGCGATCGACAAACGCGTCGATGATTGCGAGTGTGAGCCTTGTGTATGTGCGACGATGGCGATCGCGCCGACGAGCGCGACCATCAGCAATGTGCCGGCCAACTCGACCGCCACGAGATGCGAGCTGAACAACTGCCCGCCGAGCGTCGCGACATGCTCGCTGTTGAGAATGTCGGCATCGCGATCGGCTGCGGCCTTGGCATCGAGCCACATGGCTGGCGCTGGTGCGCCTTCGGCAGCGGGGGGCGATCGCAACGACGCGGCAAGCGTCATCGTCATCAAGCCAACCATCACGGCGCCGGTGCATGCCGACAGTGGAGCTTCCCAACTCACGCGATCGTAGAAGGCGTGACCTTCGGGCTGCGCGAGCATGAGTACGAATAAGAATGTGACCAGGATAGCGCCCGCGTACACGACGATGGTCGACACGCCAATGAACTGCGCGCCCTGATAAAGCAGCAAGCCTGCCGTGCCGACCAACGTCAGCGCGAACCAGATGGCGCAATACACGGGGCTGCGACACGTCACGGCGCCAATCGCCGAGCCGACCGTCACTGCCGCCAGTGATAGGAAGATTACGTCAGCACTCCAGTCACCGAGCGCGGGCAACGGCGTTGTGAACGTTATGCGCTCTGCGCCATCGCGAAGGAAGGCGAGGCCGAAGTGAACCAACATCGTGAGCAGACCGAGGCCGGCGGCGGCGAGTCCCGCGCCGAGCCAGCGACCGCCGCTTTGGCCGCGAGGCAGCATCAGCCAAAGGCCGGCCGCCAACAAGAGCACCGCCAAGGCGTAGGGCCACTGGGCCGGCGACGCCGCAGCGTCGGCCACTGCTGTGTCGCTCATACCGTGCCTCCCAACGCCTTCGACTTCATCGGCTCAGCCTCGTGCGTCAGGTCGTACACGCTCAATAGCTTCTCTTTGTCGAAGATCATCTCTTCGCGACTGCGACCTGTCAGGTCAAGCAGGCTCGTCAACTCGACGGCGTCGACGGGACATGCCTCTTCGCACATGCCGCAGAAGATGCAGCGCAGCTCGTCGATCGTAAAGCTCTCGCAATACTTCTCGCGATCGGGCCACGGGCTTTCGGCCGCGACGATGTCGATGCAATGCGCCGGGCAGGCCGTCGCGCACAGGAAGCATGCCACGCACTTCACGCGGCCATGCTCGTCCTTGTTCAAACGATGCACGCCGCGATAGATCAGCGGGTTGCCGACCTTCGGCCGCTGCTCGGGAAAGCTGACCGTCACCTTCGGGCCAACGAGATGGTGCGCCGTCGTCGTGAGCCCCTTGAAGATGAGAGGCAAATACATTTTGCCCGTCAGCCCCAACCGCGGCTCTTCAATCCATTTGATGTTCGGGTCGGTTGATTGCATGTGATTTTATTCAGAGATGGGAACCACAGATGCACACAGATAAGCACAGATGAGGAACGAGGCATTCCTCGTGTCTTCTGCCTTTTTTCTTTATTTGCTTATCTGTGTTCATCCGTGTGCATCTGTGGTTCTTGTTTCTTAGTCCTGAAGCGCGTCGAGTCTCGGTCGATTATCAGTGGCCAATGGTGCCAGTGATCCGGCGACGATCCAGGCGACAACGGCGATGGCCCACATCCCGCCCATGGCGATGAGTGGGTTGATGCCCAGCCGGTGTTCAGCCGCGTCCCAGCCGAACTCGACGAGGAACGCGACTGCCACGAGGTTCACCAGGCCCAAGGGCAGCATCACCTTCCAGGCCATGCTCATGAGTTGATCGAAGCGGAAACGCAACCAGCTCCAGCGGGCCATCATAAAGAAGACGACGACGGCCAACACCTTCGCTTGCAAAACGAGAATGCGGAGGATCGCTTCGACCCATGTGACGTGTTGTGGATCGCTGCCTGTGATGCCCCAGAAGTGCCAACCTCCGAAGAACAGAATGACGATCAGGAACGATGCCGTGACCATGTGCAGAAACTCGGCAATGAGATACATCAGCAAACGCATGCCGGCGTATTCGGTGTGATAACCGCCGATGAGTTCCTGCTCAGCCTCGGGCAAGTCGAACGGCAGGCGAGCACTTTCGGCGAACGCGGCCACGAGAAACACCAAGAACCCGATGGGCTGCAAGAGAACATTCCAGTAGCCCGTCACGGCCTGCTGGTCGATGATGTTCTCCAACCTCAGCGAACCCGTGAAGAGCACGATGCCGAGAATGCCCAACCCCATCGGCAACTCGTAGGCGATGAGTTGAGCGCTGGAGCGCAGGCCGCCGAGGAAGCTGTACTTGTTATTGCTCGCCCACCCGCCGAGGATCACGCCGTACACGGCGATGCTCGATAGCGCGAAGACGTAGATTAGGCCGACGTCAACATTTGGCGCGACGACGAGTTGAATCGGCTGCTCGACGCCCGCGATGCCGACTTCCTCGGGGAGCACGCTGCCGAAAGGAATCACCGCGAAGATCGCCAGTGCCGCGGTGAGGATTGAAATCGGAGCGAGCGTGAAGAGCGCCCAATCGACGTGTCGCGGCGTGTTCTCTTCCTTGAAGATGAACTTCAAGCCGTCGGCCAAAGGCTGCCCGAGGCCGAAGAGGCGAATCTTCGTGAGCGGCACGCCGACGCGGTTCGGGCCGATGCGGTCCTGCACCCACGCGGCGATCCAGCGCTCGAGCAGCACGAGGTACGCCGCCGCCGTCATCAACCCGCCAAGGAGCAAGGCGATTTTGACCAGCGCGACGATGATGGTTTCGAGATGGATCGACACGTTACTTTCCCGATCGTTGCGGCAGCGGAAAAACCACGGAGGCACGGAGACACGGAGGAAGCACGGAGATTGGAATTGTTTGTTTCATACTTTTCTCTGCAGTCTTCGTGTCGTTCTCCGTGTCTCCGTGCCTCCGTGGTTTTCTCTTCGTTTTGATTACGTCGTCGCCGCAGGAGCAGTCGGAGCCGCGAGTTTGTTCAGGTTGAGGTCAACGCCTAGCGGCGGCACGTCGGCGCCGGCGAGCTCGAAGTAAGGAATCGTCGCGGCGACTTCGCTCAGTGCGCGGCGAGCGTTGAACAGGCCGGGCATCTCGAGCAGTCGCCAATACAAGTAGCCGTCGACCCACGCGCCAGTTGGCGGACGAATCGCCCAACGCGCCGATTGCAGTCGCTCGGCGAAGTTCACATACGAGCCATCGCGCTCGGGGAACGTCGCGGCGGGAACTTGCCACGTCGCCCGCTGCCACAGCGGCGAATCAAAGATGTCTTGAACGATGAGCTCCTTCAGCCCGTCGAATCGCGAGGCCTCTTCTTCATCGATCCAGGGATGCGGATAGCCGGCCGTCACCCACACACCGCCGAATTCGCCGGCGTCGAGCTTGGGAAGGAAATCGGCCCACTTGAGCACGCTGCCGGTGAAGTGCTGAATGATCGCTTCGATGCCGCGACGGTTCGGGCATTTTTCAGCATGGATGACGAAGCCCTTGGGATACTTTTCGTCTTCGCCGACGATCGGCACAGGACCGAGCACGAGCGCCGCCTGCGGATCAATCGAGCGCACGAACTTCGCGAGCAGGTAAGCTTCTTCGACCGTCAAATGCGGCGAAAGAACGACGGCCAGCTTGCCGGCCGCTTGCAGCTGCGCGGGAAGTTCTTCGACGAGCGCCTTCCACTCGGCCGGCACGTGCGTGTCGCGCTCATAGCGCGTGAGCATCGTGAGCCGCTCTTCGCTGTGCACGAAGTGATAACCGTAGCGACCCTCGTCGCACATCCACCATTGGTTGATGTGCGGGTTCTCGCGAGGCCGAAGGCGGTGGACCGTATCTTGATTCTCATCGATCTGGATCGAGCAGCCCGTCGAGCACAACGTGCATACGCCCGAGTGTTTCTTCATGAACCACACGCGTTGGCGATACAGAAAGTCCTTATCGCCGAGAGCGCCGACCGGGCAGAGGTCGACGACGTTGCCGGCCAGCTTGTTCTCGAGCGGGAAGCCAGGGAAGACGTCGATTTCTTCGTGACTGCCGCGATTGATAACCATCAGTTCGCTGGTGCCGCTGATCTCGCGCGAACCGCACGCAGCGAGTACACATCACGCAGCGATCGACGAACAACGTGACCGTGTCGCCCATATCGCGACGACGACTGGTGAACGGCCGCACGTCAGCGCGACGTTGCTCTTGGCCGTGTTCGAAGTGGTAGTCCTGCAGCAGGCATTCGCCCGCTTTGTCGCAGATCGGGCAGTCGATCGGATGGTCGATAAGCAAATCCTCTTCGACCATCGCGCGGCTCTTGTGCACGGCCGGGCTGTTGGTGACGAAGACGGTGCCGTCCTTCGCGGGCGTCTGACACGCGGGCACCAGCTTCGGGATCATCGAAATCTTGCCGGTAGCGGCATCGCGCGTGCCTGTCTCGACCAGACACATGCGGCAACTGGCGACGACGGTCAAACCCGGATGCCAACAGTAGCGCGGAATATCGACGCCCGCGCGTGCGGCGACCTGAATGCCATTGAGGCGTTCTTGGTCACCGACTTCGATTTCCTGACCGTCAACTAAGACAATACCCATGGGAGCAGTTAGTAAGTAAGTGGTGAGTAGGTGGAGTAAGTGAGTAAGGCCGTCATTCGTTGCGGTCGATGTTCTTTCTCAGATACGCCACGTAACTATTAATTCGTGCAATCAAGGTGTTGGCGTCGTTCTTCATTGACGCGATCGTCGTTTCGTCAACGTATTTCTCGTCGAGGCAAATGTTCAGGTCGTCAATCACTTCTTCAATCGATCCACGAGACGTTAAGCAGAATCGGATGTTTTCTCAGTGATGCCAGCGGCCGTGTCCTTCGGCGATGTTGTTCGAGATGGAAATTGCTGCCCTACGCATCTGTGGCACTAGACAAAAACGTTCGCACGCCGGCAACATCCGAATGATTTGATAGACCCGAATTCGAAAAGCCCGAGCAGTCTTGTACAGTTCGAACGTATCGAGGCCGAATCGTGGATCGTATTCGTCTGCCACCTACTCACCTACTTACTTCCTTACCTACTCACCTCCACGTCAATGTGCGCCGGCCAACTGCACGAGGGCGGGGACCGCTTCTTCGACCATGTAACCCGTGGGATTCGTGCGCTTAATGTACTCTTCGAATTCGCCGCGGAACTTGCGGATGGCGTTCTTGATCGGCCAGGCGGCGCCGTCGGCGAGGCCGCAGATCGTCGTGCCTGGGATGATGCCGATCGAGTCGCCGATTTCGAGCAACAGGTCGAGATCCTTGAGCCGACCCTTGCCGGCGCGGATGCGATTGAGCATCGTCAGCGACCAGGCGGTCCCTTCGCGGCAAGGCGTGCATTGGCCGCAACTCTCGTGCTGGAAGAAGCGGCAACTGTTGTGCAGGAAGTCGACCATGCTCGTTTGATCGTCCATGACGACGACCGCCGCGGTGCCAAGGCCGAGACATCCAACCTTGCCGGGGCCGGCGAAGTCGAGCGGCGTGTCGAGTTCGGCCTCGGTGAGCAGGCCCATGCTGATGCCGCCGGGAATCGCGGCCTTCGCCTTGCGACCTTTCCACACGCCGCCGCCGTATTCGTCGATCAACTGACGGCAGGTGATGCCTAGCGGCGCTTCGTAACAGCCGGGCTTGTTGATGTGGCCGCTGAGGCAATACAGCTTCGGACCATAGCTGCCGGGGTCGCGAGGATTGTTCGGGTCGGCAGGAATACCGATGCTCTTGAACCATTCAGCGCCGCGATTGGCGATGTGCGTGACGCATGCGACCGTTTCGATGTTGTTGACGACCGTCGGCTTGTGAAACAGACCTTCGATGGCGGGGAAGGGGGGCTTGATGCGAGGCCACGCCCGCTTGCCTTCGAGACTTTCAATGAGGCCGGTCTCTTCGCCGCAGATGTATGCTGCCGCGCCGCGGTGCATGTACATGTTGAGCGAGAAGCTCGATCCACAAATGTTGTTGCCGAGATAGCCGGCCGTGTAGCACTCGTCGATCGCGGCCTGCATGCGCTCCAGCGACAACGGATACTCGTAACGCAGATAGACGTATGCCGTCGATGCCTTCGTGGCATAGCTGCTGAGGATGATGCCTTCGATGACCTGGTGCGGATCCTCTTCCATGAGGATGCGATTGTTGAACGTGCCCGGCTCGCTCTCATCGGCATTGATGCACATGTAGATTGGGCCGGGATGGTTCTTCGGCAAGAACGTCCACTTCAGGCCCGTCGGAAAACCCGCGCCGCCGCGACCGCGCAGGTTGCTGCTCTTCACGAGCTCGACGAACTTCGCGGGATCGCCTTCGGCGAGCACCTTCTTCAGCGCGCCGTAGCCACCCGTCGATTCGTACACCGACAACCGATGGCTGTCGTGCTTGTTGATGTTCGCGAAGAGTACGGGTTCGAAGGGCATGGGCAGGGGTCGGGATTCAGGAGCCGGGATTCAGAGAGGAGATAAACGCGTCGGCCTTTTCGTTGGTCAAATCTTTGTGCAGGTCTTTGCCGGCCAACATGCAGGGGGCGAAGTCACAGGCGCCCAGACATTCGCCGAACTCGAGCGTCAGCTTGCCGTCGGCCGTCGTCTGGCCAGGCGTGATGCCGAGCTTGTGGCACATGTGCTCGAGCACCTCTTCGCCACCGCGAAGGGCGCAACTGATCGAACGACACACCCAGGCACGGGTTTCGCCGTGCGGCTTGTCCTGCTTGAAGAAACCGTAAAAGCTGAGCGTGTCTTGCACCTCGGCCGGTGCAAGTTCGAGCAACTGTGCGACTTCGACGACCGCTTCGAGCGGCACCCAGCGCAAACGTTCGTTGACGATATGCAGTGCAGGCAGCGTGACCGCGCGCTTGTTCGGATAGCGTGGGAAGTACGCCTTGATCGCGTCGACCATCTCTTGTGTGAGCACGCCCATGGTTAGCGATCGAGCTCCGCGGCGATGATGTTCAAACTTCCCAGCACGGCGACGACATCGCTGAGCGTGTGCCCCTTGATCAGATGTGGGAACAGCGCGAAATGAATGTACGACGGCGGACGGCAGCGAGCGCGGTAGGCCACGTCCGTTCCGTCGCCAACGAGATAGAAACCAAGCTCACCATTCGGCGCCTCGATGGCGCTGTAACATTCGTCGTGAGGGGTTTCGAAACCGCGATTGGTCATCGACAGCTCGAAATGCGAGATCGTCCCTTCGATCGTCGAGTAAACGGCCTTTTTATCAGGCAGTGCCGCGCGTTCGCCGATGCCTACATTCATCGGCCCGGACGGGATGTTCTCGACCAACTGAGCGACCATTTTCAGGCTCTCGTGCATCTCGGCCATCCGCACGAGGTAACGAGCAAAGCAATCGCCGGCGCTCGCACAACACACCTTGAAGTCGAGGCCTTCGTAGGCCAGGTAAGGCTCGTCTTTGCGAAGGTCGCGCGTCACGCCGCTGGCGCGAGCGATCGGCCCCGACGCGCCGTAGCTAATGGCCTCTTCCTTCGTGAGAACACCGACGCCCTTCACGCGATCGTGGAAGATGCGATTGCGGTCGAGCAGCCGCTCCATGTCGTCAAGCGTGCGCGGAAACGACTTCACGAACGCGCGAATCTGTTCGATCGCCAGCGGTGTGATGTCGTACATCGCGCCGCCGACGCGCGTGTAGCTGTTTGTGAACCGCGCGCCGCACAACGTCTCGAAGATGTTGTACAAATCTTCGCGACGGTTGAACGCGTAGAGGAAGTACGTGAACGCGCCCGTGTCGAGGCCCACTGCGCCGTTGCACAGCAGGTGGTCGCTGATGCGGGCGAGTTCGACAAGCAATGTGCGTACGACCTTGCAACGCGGCGTCAGGTCGATGCCCAGCAGCTTCTCAACCGCGCCGTGCCAGGCCACGTTGTTGGCCAGCGGCGAGATGTAGTTCATCCGGTCGGTGACCGTGACGTATTGGTTGTAGTCGAGATGTTCGCCGAGTTTTTCGAATCCCGAGTGCAAGTAGCCAATGTCGGGCATCGCATCGACGACGCGCTCACCGTCGAGCTTGAGCACGATCCGCAGCGTCGTGTGCGTGGCCGGGTGCTGCGGGCCGAAGTTCAGCGTCCACAGATAATCCTGCGACTCGTCGTGCGAGATATCGCGGGTCTGAACGTTGGCTTGTGAAAGTGGCATGGCGGTTAATGACGAATGTCGAATGACGAATGTCGAAAGAATGACGAAGCTCGAAAGCCGAAGACGCTTTTGACATTCGTCAATCGTGCTTCTTTCGTCATTTGGATTTCGTCATTCGATATTCGGTGACAACAATTCATTTTCAATAGACGTTCACTTCCTCAAGCGCTCGATCGAGTGACAACGGGCAAGTTGTGTCGCTCGCCACGACCTTGCAGCGGATAGTCCTTGCGAAGCGGAAACGCGGTCGATGTCTCGGGCATCAGGATGCGCCGATGGTCGGGATGCCCTTCGAAGACGATGCCGAACATGTCCCACACCTCGCGCTCCGCCCAGTTGGCGGTTTCCCACATCGACGTCAGCGACGGCACCGTCGGGTTCGGCTCGTTCACGAACACGCGCACCGTGATGCGCTCGTTCGAGGCGGTCGAAGCCAACAGGTACACCAGGCCGAAGCGATCGGTGGCATCGCGATAGTACAGGTAGTCGACGCAGGTGATGTCGACGAGAAAGTTGAAGCCGCGCTCGTCGCGGAGAATGCTGAGCACGCCGAGCATCGCTTGGCGCGGCACGACGACGCGAGTGTCGCCGCGGAACTCGCTGACCTTGATATCGGGGTAAGCGCTTTGCAGGGCTTTGATGGTTTCGGGCTTGGTCATGAGGCCGCGACGGTTGGCCGCGATGTACTCGATGGATTGCGTGTGAAGTTGGCCGGCGCGACCAACGGTCGCGGCTTTATGCTAGGTTCTCGAAATCACCGGGAGTTCGATGAGCGCTCGTTTGGGCCCTTGGCGGGCGGGCGTGTGGAACTCGTTGCCGTTGATGGTGCCCCCAAGCTGAATCTTGTCCTGCAGGTCGATGATCGCCTGGATCAACTGCTCGGGACGCGGCGGGCAGCCGGGCACGTACATGTCAACCGGAATGAAACGATCGATGCCTTGCACGACGGAGTACGTGTCGAACACGCCGCCCGTGCTCGCGCAAGCTCCCATCGAGATACACCACTTCGGCTCGTTCATTTGTCCCCAGATGCGCTGGAGCACCGGCATCATTTTCATCACAACGCGGCCGGCAACGATCATCAGATCGCACTGGCGCGGCGAGAAGCGAAACACTTCGGCGCCGAAACGGGCCAGGTCGTGACGGCTCGCGCCGGTGGCCATCAGCTCGATGCCGCAACACGCGGTGGCGAAGGGCATCGGCCACAGGCTGTTCTTGCGACACCAACTGGCGAGTGTGTCGAGCTTGCTGACGACTACGTTTTCAGGCAGGTCTAGCGCCATCGAAAGATTCCTTTCGCCCACGCATAGACGAATCCCACCGTCAGCAAGGCAATAAAGATCAGCACTTCACCGAAGACGAGGGCACGCGATGTGATGAGCCCCGCTTGCACCGCGTGGTCGATGCCCTGTGGATTACGGCTGGCCGTCGCCCAAGGGTAAAGGAACAGCAATTCGACGTCGAACAGCAGGAATGCGATCGCGACGAGGTGAAACCGCACGTCGAACCGACGCCGCGTGTCGTGAATCGGGTTCATGCCGCTTTCGTACGGCATCTCTTTGACGGGGGTATCCTTGCGGCGCGCACCGGCGACAAACGACAGAACGAGCAGACCGACGCTCAGTCCCGTCGCGGCAAGAACGAACAGAAAAATGGGTATGGCTGGTTGCATACCATGCCGGCCGATGTGCGTCGGCAGGCCAAAATCCCCCCGAAAGTCCCGTCGATCGGCGACTTTGTGAATCGTTTCACAAAGGGTCGCCAAAAGAAAGCCGACAATGGCGTCGGCTCAGAGGCGAATGGTAGCGATGCGTTCCGGGAGGGTCAAGTAGCCGACCTGGGAGCGAATTGAAATAGGTCTCCACCAGTAGGGTTGGTTAGCCGCGACGCGCAAGCGGAGCGCTCGAAGCGCGTTGTGCCCCCGTGCGAACCCGACCGCGACATGCCACAATGGCGACCACAAGGATTTACAACGATGACGCTCGACGTGGTTCAGACAGCTCGCGACCTGGTTTCCATCGCCAGCGTGAACCCAATGGGCCGACCGCTCGAAGGTCCCGAGTTTTTCGAGTACCGCGTCACCGAGTACCTCGAAACGTTCTTCGAACGGCTCGGACTTGCCTGGCAGCGGCAGCACGTCGCCGAAAAGCGCGACAATATTATCGCGAGGCTCGACGGCGCGATTCCGCCGTCCGAAGGCGGCGCGGTGATTCTGTGGGAAGCGCACCAAGACACCGTGCCTGTCGATGGCATGACGATCGACCCGTGGGATCCGGTAATCCGCGATGGACGTCTTTACGGTCGCGGTTCGTGCGACATCAAAGGCGGAATGGCCGCGATGCTCACGGCCTTGGCGCGATTAAGCGCCGAGCGGCCGCCCGACCTACCGACGATCGTGATGGCTTGCACTGTCAACGAAGAGCACGGCTATACCGGTGCGACAGCACTGACAAAGCTTTGGCTCACACCAGAGCGTTTGATCATGCCGCGTCGTCCCGATGCGTGCGTCGTCGCCGAGCCTACTGATCTGAACGTCGTCGTATCGCACAAGGGCACCGCACGTTGGCGGCTGAACACCATCGGCCGATCATGTCATAGCTCGATGCCCGGCCGCGGCAACAATGCGATCTATCAAATGGCGCGTGTCGCTTTGGCGCTAGAGCGTTATGCGAATGAGATCACGCCAAGGATGCAGGCCGATCCGCTTTGCGGCGCGGTGACGTTGAGCGTCGGCACGATCAACGGTGGTCTGAGCGTCAACACCGTGCCCGACCGATGCACGATCGAAATCGACCGTCGCGTGGTGCCTGGCGAGACGCCGGCGCAGGCATACGAGCAGGTGTGTCGCTATCTCGAAGATTGCGACGGACTGCGAGCGACGATCGAGCATGAGCCGCTGCTCATGGCCGGATTGCCGCTGGCGGCGACACACAACGGTCCAGTGGCCGAACGACTGTCGACGGTGGCTCGCGAGTTGACCGGCCGCGGCGCGAAGGTTGGCGTCGCCTATGGCACCGACGCAGCAAAGTTCGCTGACGCCGGCGTGCCATCGGTCGTGTTCGGCCCAGGCTCGATCGCCCAAGCGCACACGGCCGACGAGTGGTTGCCGATCGACGAGTTGCATCAGGCCGTCGACGTGTTGTGCGAGTTCGCCCGCCGCGGACTGTGAACCGTGCTCAACTACGGGCTTCGTGCGCTGAAAAGCTGCTGAAAAAGCGCCGCTGATTTCGGGAACTCGGTCCCCTCGCGATGCTCGCTTTTCGACGGCCCGGGCGAAAGTTGGTGGCTGCTGCCTTTGGCATCGTTGACGTCAAAGTAACAGTGGAAGGCGACGTTGTTCGTCGGGTCGTTGATGAAGCGGTGCATCTGCTCAACGAAATACGGGTTGTCCATGCCGCCGTGCCCGTCGTCACGATGGTTAAGGCCCCATTCGGGAATCGCGAGAGGCTTCGCGTGCTGGCGGGCGAAATCAGCCCAGAAGTTTAGTCCGCGCGAACTGTAGAAGATCCACTCTTCCCAAACCTTTCGCTGACGGGCGGCGATCTCTTCGCCAGAGGCCTCGGCAGGCCAAGGATAGGTGTTGGCGTTCCACGTTTCGTCGTAGACATCGATGCCGACAAAGTCGACGTACTCGTCGCCGGGCCACGCTTCGTCGGCCGGAAAGTCCTGGTCTCCGAGGGTCGGATTCCAACAGAACTTCACGTTCTCGCAGCCTGCGACGGCGCGCATCGTGGTGACGATCTGCCGCCAGTACTCGGCGAACTTCTCGGGCTTGCCCTTGGCGCGCCAGGCGTACCAGCCGCCGTTGAACTCCCAGCCGGGACGAACAATCACGTCGGTCATCCGATGCGCGACGAGATTTTTGGCCAGTTGCTCGAAGTGACGGTTGTACTTGCCGTCCGCTCCGTCTTCGAGCGACACGGCACGTCCCACGTCGAGGCTGCCCTGCGTCGGCCCACTGCCATCGGGCGGCCCGGCGAGCATCGGGATCGACAAAATGAATCGTCGTCCTGGCCGAGCGTGGGCCCAACTGGACCAGGCTTCGAGCCACCACGTGGGCCACTCGACATTGTCCCACGATTCGCCGCCAACGAAGTCGAGACCCCAAACTGCGGGCCGATTCAGCCAGGTTGCGAAGGCATCGACGCCCGCCGTGCCGTTGGGCCAGTGGTATGTGCCGATTGCTGGCTCGTTGGCCGAAACCACCGACGCCGCGAGCCCTGCGACACAGACTAGAGCCGCGACGCAACTCAGCGCCGCAACTCGCACCCACAACCGGCAAGCAATATTCATCCGCTCATCGTGACGCAGCGACGGACGACTGACAAGGAGATTCGCGTCGGAGCGACTAGAACACGTCGAGCAGGAAGTGCGCACCGCGGTGATACAGGCGCGGCTCGGGATAGTAGTTCTGCCAGCTCTTGTTGTAGACCGGAATGCGCATTTCTTGCGGATACCGGTAGTACATGTCCTGAGCGCTTTTCGTGTACTCGTTGCCGTAATAGTTCTGCGGATAATAGACGTACGGATAGTGGTAGAAGCGGTTCCAGTCCTGAGTGTTCATGCTGCCGCCCCACGATCGGCCATACGCTTGCTGGGCCTCGGCGGTGGCCGGACTCATCAAGCTGCCCAGGGCGACTGCCCCGACCAGTGCGAACATGCTTCGGCGAATCATGGCGTTGCTCCGTGCGTCGTTTAGCCGGCGGACATGTCCGCCGCGGCTCATCGCGTGGCCCGTCATCGGGCCGGCTAAACTTTGAATCGGCACGCCGCGCCGACCGCATTGAGCGAATATCCCGTACAGGCCTAAAGTTCGGCGCGTTACAACCGTTAAGGTTTAACAGCCGGCGAACGCGTTGCGGAATTCTGCGGGAATTCCCCGTCCGCAAGCTCGCGATCCCAATCGTCGAGCAACGGCCAATCGATGGCGCACGTGCCGAAGTCGGCCATGTGCAAATAGCCTTCGACGCGGGCAATCGTCTCGTCCAGCAACCGATCGTCCTTGCGAAAGATCGGTCCGTGGCTGGGCAGCAGCCACTTCACGTCGCTGTTGCGAATGCGCTTGAGCGACTTCACGAAGTCTTGAATGTTGCTGCCGTGATGGGCGTCGATGGCGCCGACGCAGCCATCGCGATAGATGTTGTCGCCACTGAACAGTAAGTCGCCGAGTCGGAACGAGAGCTGACTGTCGGTGTGACCGGGCGTGTGCCAGACCTCGAGTTTGAGCTTGCCAATTTCGATCACGTCGCCGTCGTCGATCAACGTGTCGACTTTGACGGCGGGCATCGGCAGATGAATGTTCTGCGCTTCGATCTCGGCAAACGTTTTTAGTACGTCACCTTTGGCGAGCGGTTCGGCCGCGAGCTTGTGACCGCTCACCGGAGCGCGGACCATTTGCTTCAGCCTCGCCAATCCCTGCACGTGATCAACGTCCGCGTGCGTCGCGATGATCGTTTTGCAGTTGGACAAAGGGAAGTCCATCTGCCTGATCAAGTCGACGATCTCTTCAACTTCGCCTTCGAAGCCGATGTCGATGATCGCCCACTCGGACGCGTCGTACACGAGATAGACGTTGCAACCAATGCGTTCGCCGGCCTGGTAGTTGATCTCGATGACGTTTGGAAATACCGGCTTTCGCTGCAACATCCGAATGTCCCTGACGTGTTCCCCTTCGTCCCCTGGCACAAATCTTAAGGGTCAGGGCAACCAGCTACAAGCGTGGCCTCACGAGCCGGTCGCGATAATCTGTTCGAGTCCTTCGCGATACGACGGATATCGCAACGTCACGCACAGTTCTCGCAGGATGCGAGCGTTGGACACTCGCTTGTCGCTGCTCGCACGTTGTGCCGCGTGCGTTCGCTGGTCGGGCGCAACGAACCGCGGCTCGGGAGCATCGAGCAACTTTGCCAACTCGCGATAATACTCGCCACGCTGCACGGGATGACCATCCGAAACCACGTAGCACCGCGGCAGCGGCGCATCGCGCTCGGCGGCGAGCACGATCCGCGCGGCGTCGTCGACGTGAATGAGGTTGAGGTATCCCTCGCTCGGCGCGGCGATCGGCTCACCGGCACGCAAAGCGTCAGCTCGTGGAAGGCGACCAGGACCGTAAATGCCTGCGAGTCGCAGAATGATCGATCGCGCACCGAGGCGGTGCTCGCTGAGATGTTGCTCAGCCTTCAAACATGCGACGCCGCCGGGACGTGTTGGTTTGCATGGCGTGTCCTCGTCGATCCACTCGCCGCCGGCATCGCCGTACACGCCGGTCGAGCTGATGTAGATGACGCGCTCGACGTTGCTCATAACGTCCAGAGCATTTCTCAACCCGTCGACGTACACATCTTCGATGGATGAATCCTGGCGACGATCGTATCCCACCGCCCACAGCATCGTCGCGACATCCGGCAGCGATGTTAATGTCTCGAGCCGCGTGACGTCGGCCACGATCGGACGAAAGCCTTGGCGTTCGAATTGCCGTGCTCGTTCGTCGCTGCGCGTGACGACGAAGACCTCGTCGCCGGCATCGCGCCACAAAGTGGCTACGCGCTGGCCGAGATACCCGCAGCCGATGACGAGCCTCGGTTTGATGGCGGCACCTCTGTTAATAAGCATTCGCAATCATCTTGGCACACGGATATCGTAGCAAAGGCATCTTTCGAACCAATTTCTCCACTCCGATACGCTCGACTATGCACTCGACGGGCAGCATCGCTCGGAATGACCACCTGAAGCGCGCAATGATTTGTCTATTGGTCATAAGCCTGGCGATCATCGCCTTCATTGGCGGAGAAGCGCTCGAGCCCGAGCCGTTGCTGGTCATGAATGGCTTTCGGCTCGGATACTTTTATATGGCATATCCGCAGTTTGGCTTCATCAAGCGCGGTTTGCTCGGGACTCTCGCATATCCGCTGATGGCAACGGAAGGGGACCTTGGGGCATCGGCTCTCTATATCGGCTGCGCTGCCATCATCCTCGCCTGCATCACGATTGGCGGGCTTCGACTACTTGAGTTGAACTGTTCATCGATGGCATGGCTGTTGATCTTTTGTGCCGCAAGCCCATCAAATTTCTGGAACGCCGGCTACGACTTTGGTCGGATGGACCTTTTTCTCATGCTGATCTTGATTCTCGCGTCCTGCCGAATCCGCGCAAACGACGGTCTTTCGACGTTTATTCTTGGTGCGGCAGGTATCCTGATCCACGAAGCCTTCTTGTTGTGGGGGCTTCCGATTCTCGTCGCGCTGATGTGCGTCGAATCACAACAGCAATCGCGGTGGCCACAAATTGCGCTGATTTGCTTCGGCTGGGCGACAGTAATCGCAGCGCTATTAATCTTCGCGCGACCAGTCCCGGCGCATGAGGTTCAGGTCTTTATAGACAGGCACGTGAACGATTTTGACGCCAAGATCTGGGAACGTAGCGGGACCGATAACTTGCATGTGATGCTCGATTATCTAAAGCGGCCTTACGTCGTGCGAAACTGGATCGAGAGCGCGTGTGTTTTCGCTGGAATTCTCGCCCTCCTTATTTCTTTTGTCGATTGGAAACGCAATCGCTGGCTTCTCGGCGTGTTGACCGCTGCTAATTCCGGACTCTTGCTGCACTTCATCGCGTGCGATTTCCAGCGATGGCAAGCTCTGGCCGCACAGGTTGCATTTCTAGGGGTCTTCTATCTCCTGCTGACCGGTCGTGCTCAGCTCAAAGTCGGTATCACTCTCATCCAGAAACTAGCCGTGTTGGCCTTCTTTTTTATGGGTCCACTTGGCTTCATCTCGGCATTGCCTCTGCCAAAAATGCTTCTCGCGAGCCTGAAGCAGTGGCTAGAGCGATAACAAAGGGTCAGCCGTCGATTGATCGAGTTGACTCGGCACGATCGCGCGATTCGAGGTACGCGCTCAACAGAATCTGCGCAGCGATCTTGTCGAGCCGCGCCTTGCGTTGTTTCTTCGTCATCTTCGCCGCGCCGAGATAACGTTCTGCCTCAACGCTCGTGAACCGTTCGTCGAAGTATTCAACGGACAAACCGGTCGTCTTGGCAAGCCACCCGCCGAACGTTCGCGCCTCGATGGATTTCGCGCTCTCGTCGCCACTTAAATGAACCGGCAATCCGACAACGAATGCGCTGATCGACTCTTCCTTCACGAATCGTCGAAAGAACTCGGCATCGGACTTTTCGCCGCGGCGTGTGTAATTCTCGAACGGGCTGGCGAGCGTCTGCCGCGCGTCGCTTACGGCGATGCCGATCCGCACGGTGCCATAGTCGATGCCCGCCAAGCGGCCGGCGGGGCCGCTCACAGCAAATCCTTCCAACCGCGCTCGGCCAACAGCTTCACCACTTGGCGAACGGCTTCTTCGTCGTGTTTGTTGGCCACCAGCGTCGCGTCGGGCGTGTGAACGACGAGGCAATCTTTCAGGCCAATCGTCACGATGAGGTGTTGATCGGTTGAATGGACGATGCTGTCCTGTGTCTCGATGCCGATATGCCGCGCGGCAATCGTGTTTCCTTCGGCGTCGCGGCCGGCAATGCGTGCGATCGCTTGCCAACTGCCGACGTCGTCCCACTCGAACGGCGCCTCGACCATCACGATGTCCTTGGCGTGCTCCATCACGGCGTAGTCGATCGACACACCTTCGATGGCAGCGAACTCGCGCTTCGAGCACCGCCGCGTACGACGGCTTGCCGAACGCGTCGGCAATGCGGCGCAGATGCGTCATCATCTTCGGCTGATGCTCGGCGAGCGCATCGAGAATCGTCTTCGCCTTCCACACGAAGATGCCCGAGTTCCAGTAGAACGTGCCGGCGGCGAGAAACTCACGCGCGACGTCGGCCTTCGGTTTCTCACGAAAGCGCACAGTATGAAACGTCGGCAAGGCGTTCGCGTCAGCTTCGGCAAGCGACTTGCCGCGTTCGATATATCCGAAACTCTCGGCGGCATACGTCGGACGAATGCCAAACGTGACGATGCGACCGGCGGCCTTCGCGACGAGACTTGCGGCGTAATCAATCGCGCGGCGAAAGAGCTCGGGGGGTTGAATCGCGTGGTCGGCCGGCAGCACGACCATCGTTGCATCGGGATCGTGTTGCGACACGTACAGAGCCGCCAAGCCGATGCACGCCGCGGTGTCACGACGACACGGCTCGGCGAGAATCGCGCTCGCTGGAAGATCGGGACATTGCGCTGCGATTTGTTCGGCCAAGTTCGCGCGTGTGGCAATCACTACACGCTCGGCCGGCACGAGACCTTGGAGCCTTTCGACCGTTCCTTGCAGCATCGATCGATCGCCGAGCAGATGCAGCAACTGCTTGGGATACGACTCGCGACTCTCGGGCCAGAACCGACTCCCCGCACCTCCAGCCATGATCACAGCATGCAGCATGAACGTCGTCGCGAGAAACCTCGCGTGCGCTCCTTTCGGTGTGGAACTACTGGAGGTACGTGTCTTTACTAAATTGCTGACCCGGCAGGATCTTTCGCGACACTTCTTCCGCATCGAGCGCGAAGAGCGGGCTGATTTCGACCGTCACGCCTTCGGCAACTTCGGCCCCGGCGTCGACGAGCCAATCTTTATAGAGCGCCGCCATCGATTTCTTCACCGTCTCGGGAGAATCGGTCTTCGCGCCGGGCGCGTTCTTCACCGGTGCGAAACCTTGCGCGGGGTCGACTTCGACGACGATCGCTCGCTTGGCTGAGGGGAGCAGGTCGAAGATGAACCGCTCGAACTTGATCGCGTTCGGCGCGGTCGGCTCGACCTGTTTTCCTTGCTCATCCATGTAAGGCACCGCCTTGCGAGCGATGTGAAACGGCAACTGCGTTTGATCCGCGGCGACGTTTTCGAGAAACGGCATCTGAAACACGTGGATCGCTGTATTCCCGGCCCACAGCGCGAGCGAGCCGTTCGACGTGCGGCGATTCGCTGCTTTCTCCGGCAAGTCGCTGTACTCGATGATCCGCACGCGGCCATCGATCATGGCAACGTTGCCCACGCGCTCGGTGGGCGATTGTTTCGCCACAACCTGCGTCGAGAGTTGCGAATCGGTGAGGCGGTGATAGCCGATGAACGCCGGATCGCAAACCTGCGCGAGCGGGTTATCGACTTGAAAGTAAAACAAATGGCCGAGGCCGCGCTTCTGTGCGTCGGCAAGTCCACCGCTTTGCACCATCGCTGCGAGTAAGCCGCCGTGCCCGTCAGGACTTCGCGCGATCTGCCCAGGCTCGGAGAGCAACACCTTGCCGGTGTCGGCGTCGATCGCGGGCATCGTCCCCTGACAGAAGATGTGCAGGTCTTCGGCCGGTAGTCCGAAGCGATTCTTCTCGGCGAGGTACGCGACGGTTTCGTCGTGCGTCGCCGGGCTTGTCATCAAGTACAGCGGAATGCGCGTCTCGTAACGGCGCGAAGTGGCCACAATCTTTTCGAACAAAATCTGGAACAGGCTCGCGCCCGAGACGGGGCCGATCGAGTACATGCCCTTGGGATGATCGAACCCGAGGCGCGTTCCTTGACCGCCTGCGACCAAGACCGCGCCGACGCGTCCGGCCCGCAGCGCTCGCTCGCCGGCCGCCCTTGCTTCGGCCGCCGTGTAGCGCATACCCGTGCCATCCAAGCGCACCGCAGGTGGCGACTCAGCGCGGCTTGCCAGCGCGCCCCAGTCATCGACTGTGTGGTCGCCGTGATGCAGCCGAGCGAGCAGCCCGAAATCGATGTGGTCGATCTGTTCCGCCAATGCCGCTTGCTCGTCTGAGCTCAACTTGTCCCAAAATGTCAGGAGATGCGTCTGGCCATGCGGGGCCAAGATCGATTCCAAACGTTGCCGTCGATCCGTGTCGATCATTCGTAAACTCGAGATGGTTCGTCCCCTGCAACCTCGGCGACTCGCCGGGCTGTCGTCCCTGGGGCGTTGCAACAATGTACCCAGATCGGCGTGAGATGCACCTTATCCTAACGATACTCGAAGCCCATCGTAGGCCAACGCCATGCCGGCCGGCAGCGACGCGTTGGTGGCGGCGTGTTCCAGCTCATGCGAAATATGGGTGAAATAAGTCTGCCGAGCCCCGGTGCGTCGGGCGACGTCGACGGCCTCGTCGAGACTGAAATGCGTGGCGTGCGGCTGAGGTCGCAGGGCGTCGAGCACCAAAATGTCGAGTCCGTGCAACAGCGGCCAGCTCGTTTCGGGAATGCCATTGGTGTCGGTGCAGTAGGCGAAGTTTCCGATGCGGAAGCCCAGCACGCGAAAGTTCCCATGGTGCAACGGGATCGGCGTGATCGTCGAACCCAGGACGTCGAATGGCTCGTTGCCAATGCGATGAAACGTAAGTTTCGGCGCCGCACCGGCATGCGTCGCTCGCGGGGCCGGATCGAAGGCGTAATCGAAAGCCTTGCGGATCCGCGACTCGACCTGCTCTTCGCAGTACAGCGGCACCGGATGACCAAGGTAGAACGGAAACAGACGCAAGTCGTCGAGCCCGTAAAGATGGTCGACGTGCTCGTGCGTGTAAGCGACTGCGTGGATGATGTCGATCCGCTCGCGCAGTAACTGCGTTCGCAGATCTGGCGGCGTATCGATAAGCAGGTTGCCTTCCGGCAGCCCGAGTGCTAAAGCACAACGCAATCGCGAGTTGCGCGGATCGGCGCTCGAACACGTCGCGCAGTGACAGCCGATGACCGGCACGCCGACGCTCGTTCCCGTACCCAAGAACACGCACTGGCCAGCGAAGTCGGACGACGGCTGTGGCTCGTAAGACGGAATCGACATGATGGCAGATTCGCAAATCGCGTTTCCGCCCGCAATGGTTGCCGTCTATCAATCGAACAATTGTCGAAACTCACGGGCGCCGTGGACGACACGCACCACGAGAAGCTCGCCGCGCTCGATACGATACGCGATCACGTAAGGGCGAACCGTCCAGAATCGATAACGAAGATCGTCGACGTCGGGATGGCGGTATCCCAACTCGGGGAAAGTGGCCAATTGTTGAATGGCCATATGGATTCGCTCGTCCATCCGATCGGCGGCGGCCGGATTCTCGGCGGCAATGTAGTCGCCGATCATACGCAAATCGCGATCTGCTTGCCGCGAGATGCGATATTTCACGACTGGTCGCGTCGTCGTTTCCGGTCTTCCAGACGTTCGCGATAGGCCGCCTCGCCGTCGAGCGTCCCGTCGGCCGCGATGCTATTTTCGCCCCCTTTTAGCAAGGCGCGCAGTTCGCCCGGTTGGAAATCGTGTTCGGCGACGTGACTTTCCAGCGCTGCAACCGCTGCGAAGACAACGGCTTCCCGCGATTCGAACTTTCCGCTCTCGACCAGAGAATCGATCCGCTGCTGAACGGCGGGGTCCACGTCGATCTGCATACCATATCTCCTATTGCGGCAATTGTAACAGGCGCCTCGGGCGGATGTTAACAAGTGGGCTTCCCTATCAATCATACCGCCACTTCAAACTTTGCCTGCGTTGCTGAGCGAGCGCTCGCTGTGCGTCGCGGCTAAACGCGCTCACGGCCACTGCCATTGACCCTCTGGTAGCTCGGCTATAAACTTCTGCGCTGGAAAACTTTGCGCCTTCGTAAATCTCCACCGGGCCGCGACTTGCGTCGCTTGGGGATCTGGTTCTTGCGGGCGCCTCACCCCGGCTCTTCAAGCGCGATGGAAATCCTCGAACGTCTGTGGGAACTGGTCGGCATCTTCTTCGGTGGCATTGGCCGATCGGTCGAGCGCGTCATCACGTCATTGTTCGGCTCGTCGAACGCTCGGTACATCCGCCGGCTTCAGACGAAGGTCGAGTCGATCAATGCGCTCGAGCCGACCTACCAAAAGATGACCGACGCCGAGCTGCGCGAGCAAACCGTCGAGTTTCGTCGCCGCTTGGCTCAGGGCGAAACGCTGGATGACATTTTGATCGAGGCCTTTGCCGTGTGCCGCGAGGCTGGGCGGCGGTTCATCGGTCTGCGTCATTACGACACGCAACTCATCGGCGGCATGGTGCTGCATGCCGGCAACATCGCCGAGATGGTGACCGGTGAAGGCAAGACGCTCGTGGCAACACTGCCGGCGTACCTCAATGCACTTTCCAGCAAGGGCGTGCACGTCGTCACGGTGAACGACTACCTCGCTCGTCGCGACATGGAATGGATGGGCCCAATCTACATGGGGCTGGGGCTGACCGTCGGCGCCATCTTTGCCAATCAAGATCCTGAGGCCAAGCAACGTGCCTACGAAAGCGATATCACCTACGGAACGAACAACGAGTTCGGCTTCGATTACTTGCGCGACAACATGAAGCCTGCCGCGAAGAACGACGAGCGCTATCCTCCAAGCCAACGGCAGACACAACGAGCGCTCAACTACGCGATCGTCGACGAGGTCGACAACATCCTGATCGACGAAGCCCGCACGCCGCTCATCATCTCCGGTCCCGCGCACGATGACGTCAAGCGCTACGCGAAGGCCGACGAGATCGCCCGCAAGCTGAAGAAGGACCTTCATTTCGAGGTCAAAGAGAAGGAACACTCGGTGCTGCTGACCGACGTCGGCGTGCGCGAGGCGGAACGCTTGGCGGGTGTCGAAAGCTTTTACACGGCTGGCAACATGGATTGGCCGCACCTGATCGACAACGCCCTCAAGGCGCATCATCTCTATAAGCTCGACGTAAATTACGTCGTTGACGACGGCGAAGTGATCATCGTCGATGAGTTCACCGGGCGCAAGATGCCGGGCCGCCAGTGGAGCGACGGCTTGCACCAGGCGGTCGAGGCGAAAGAAGGCGTCCGCATCAAGGAAGAGACGCAGACGTATGCCACCATCACGCTGCAGAACTACTTCAAGCTGTACAACAAAATCAGCGGCATGACCGGCACCGGCATGACCGAGGCCAACGAGTTCTGGAAGATCTACAAGCTCGACGTCATCGCGATTCCCACGAATCGCACGATGAAGCGCGACAACTATCCGGACGTCATCTATCGCAGCGAGTCCGAGAAGTTCGAGGCGATCGTCGACGAGATCGAACGCATTCACAAGTTCGATCAGGTGACGACGACCGACGGCAAGATTCTGGTGGGCACGATCGAAAGCGATCAGGCCGGCCAGGTAGCCATCAAGCTCAAGGACAGCAAGAACCGCGAAGAGATTCCGACCGCGAAGGTGAAGAAGATCGAGCGGGCAGGGCGGCCAATCCTCGTCGGCACCGTGAGCATCGAGAAGAGCGAACGGCTGAGCGCCGTGCTCGGACGTCGCGGCGTCAAGCATGAAGTGCTCAACGCGAAGCATCACAAGCGCGAAGCCGAAATCGTCGCGCAGGCCGGCCGCTTGGGCGCGGTCACGATCGCCACGAACATGGCAGGCCGCGGTACCGACATCATTCTCGGCGGCAATCCCGAGACGATGGCCTGGGCCGTGTTGCAATCGAAGTACGCCACGCGTCTCGACGTTCCGCAGGACGAATGGAACAAGCTCGTCGCCGAAATCGAACAGCGCGAGCAAATGAAGGCGCAAGGCAAAGAAGTCAAAGAACTCGGCGGGCTGCACATCATCGGCACCGAGCGTCACGAAGCGCGGCGCATCGACTTGCAGCTACGCGGCCGTTGCGGACGACAAGGTGATCCGGGCTCGAGCCGTTTCTTCCTGTCGCTCGAAGACGACCTGATGCGCATCTTCGCCGGCGAATGGGTCAAGCGCGTGCTCACTTCGCTCGGCATGCAAGAAGGCGAAGCCATCGAGAGCGGCATGGTCTCGCGTCGTATCGAAGGCGCTCAGAAGAAGGTCGAAGAGCGCAACTTCGAGGCTCGCAAAAATCTGCTCGAGTACGACGAGGTGATGGATGAACAGCGGAAGCGAGTTTACGGCTTCCGTCAGCAGATTCTCGACGGCGTGAACTGCAAGTCGAAAGTTCTCGACATGATCATCCAGCAGGTGAATCATCACGTCGGCGAGTTCCTCGACAAAGACTACGGCAGCAGCACATTCGCCAAGTGGGCGGGCAACGAACTGGGCGCAGAGCTCGATGCGAAGGACTTCCGTGGCGTCGATTTCGCCGAGGCCGACCGCGTCGCCAAGGATGAGTCCCATCGCCAGGCCGAGACGCTGATCTTCGACGCGATCGAAGAGAACCTGCCCAGCGACGCCGAGGCCGACGAATGGAACTGGGAGTCGTTGGCCAAGTTTGCGAACACACGTTGGAAGACGAACTACCGCGACCGCGACCTGAAACAGATCGGTCGCGAAGAGATTGGCGAACTGTTCATCGCCAAGGCGCGCGAAGCCATCGACAAGGTCGACTTGAGCGAAGGCGCCCGGTTCCTCGACGCCGACTACGGCCTGCGCACCACGTGCGGCTGGGTGCACTACAAGTTCGGCATCGAGTTACCGCTGGAACAAGTTCAAGGGCTCGAGGCCGAGGCGATCAAGAAGCTGGTGCTCGAGAAAGCTCGGTTCGCCTACGCTGAGAAAGAGGTCGAGTACCCGGTAATGGCGGGCCTGTACCACTTCACCACGACCGATTCGAGCGGTCAGAAGCGGTACGATCGCGACGCGTTGGCCGCGTGGGCGAGTTCGCGATTCAACGTCACGTTCGATCTTGAGGATCTGCGCAACAAGCAGCGCGACGAGGTCCGCGACTTGTTGCTCGAAAAGAGCCGCCAGGTACAGGCCGAGGCGGAGAGCAAACTTTCCAAGCTGCACGTGTTGGTTTCCGAAGTGTTCGACGGCGGTCGACGTGCGGAGCCGGGCACCACTGCCAACCTCGAAGCGTGCCGGAAACTGTCGATTTGGATGCGAGACGAAATCGGCGTCGACCTTTCGCCCGAGACGCTCGACGCGCTGCCGCACGATCGATTGGTCGCGCGGCTCGAAACGGCCATCGAGGATCGCTACCGCCCCGAGATTCGTCGCATGGAGCGGGCGCTCGTGCTGCAACTTCTCGACACGGCCTGGAAGGATCACCTACTGGCGATGGATCACCTTCGCGCCAGCGTCGGCCTGCGAGGTTACGCCCAGGTCGACCCCAAGGTCGAATACAAGCGCGAAGGCATGCGGACGTATGAGTTGATGTGGACGGCCGTCGGCGAACGTGTGACCGACCTGATCTTCCGCATGGAGCAACTCGACGAGGGCTTCGTCGGCTCGACCTGGGTCGACAGCCACGCCACGCACGAGTCGCCCGCGCCAGGCATCGCCGCGGCCATGGACGACGATCAGCAACAGGCGATCAACAACTCGCAGGCCAATGGCGCCAAACCCGAGCCGATCCGCAATCGCGAACCCACGGTCGGTCGCAACGACCCGTGCCCTTGTGGCAGCGGCAAGAAATACAAGAACTGCCACATGCGCAAGGGCGGCCAGCAAATCGCGTGAGACAAGCCCTATGGCCAGTGCAAAAGACGAAGTCCGACAACTGCTCGATCAGCTTCCGGACGACGCAACGTACGAGGACATTCAGTACCGCATCTATGTCCGGCAGAAGATTGAACGAGGAATCAAGGACGCGGACGACGGCAAGCTGATCGAGCAGGAAGAAGTCGAAGCGCGGATGACTCGATGGCTAAAAGACGAATAGCGTGGACGGCTGCCGCCATCGAAGACCTTGAACGAATCATCGAATATATCGCACGTGACTCTCCTCGATATGCATTGGCATTCGCCGGGCGCGTTCGAGCGGAGGCTAGATCGCTTGCGACGTTTGCCGAGCGGGCCCCTGTCGTTCCCGAATTCGGAGATGAGACCGTTCGCGAGTTGTTCCTCCACTCGTATCGGCTCATCTTTCGCGTCCGAGATCGGGAGGTTCAGATTCTCGCAGTCATTCATGGGGCCCGCGATCTAGGAAGAGCTTGGACCGAACAAGAACGCGATCTTTAGTGCACCTTCGGGCAAGGATGCCCCGCGATGTTCTATCTCCTCAACATCATCTATCTCAGCGTCCTCGCGCTCGCGTCGCCGTGGCTGGTCTATCAGGCCGTCACAAAGCGTAAGTATCGCGAGGGATTCAAAGAGAAGTTCTTCGGCCTCGTGCCACGAACAACCGACGAACGTCCGTGTTTGTGGCTGCATGCGGTGAGTGTCGGCGAGGTGAACCTGCTCGCGACGTTTCTCAAGGAGTTCGAGCGCAGCCATCCCGATTGGCAGTGCGTCATCTCGACGACGACGATGACCGGCATGGCGTTGGCGAAGAAAAAACATCCGAAGCTCACGGTCTTCTACTGCCCGCTCGACTTCTCATGGGCCACGCGAACGGCGATGCGACGCGTGCGGCCGCAGTGCGTCGTGCTGACGGAATTGGAGTTGTGGCCGAACCTGGTGCGAGCCTCGCGTGAAGTTGGCGCCCGCGTGGCGATCGTCAATGCGCGACTGAGCGAGAAGAGCTTTCGTGGGTATCGACATGTGCGATGGCTGCTGCGATCGACGCTTGATCGCGTGGACGTCATCGCGGTACAAAATAACGAGTACGCCGAGCGTTTCCTCGCGCTGGGCGCTGAAGCCGGCAAGCGTTTGCGTCACCGGCAGCATGAAGTTCGACGGTGCGCAGATGGATCGCGGCAATCCAGCGACGCGGAACCTGGCGTCGCTCGCGGGTTTCGCTGACGACAACATCGTGTTTCTCGCGGGCAGCACGCAGGAACCCGAAGAGCAACTCGCGATCGAAGCGTTCAAACGTCTCGTGACGAAGCATCCCCGATTGCGTCTCGTCATTGTTCCGCGGCACCCGGAGAGATTCGACGCCGTGGCCCAAATGCTTGACGACTCGACGCTAGCCTGGCAGCGACGAACGAATCTGCGTCCTGACTCGGCAGCGAGCATTCTTCTCGTCGATGCCGTCGGCGAACTCGGTGCGTGGTGGGGTGCGGCGACGATCGGCTTCGTCGGCGGCAGTCTCGGGACTCGCGGCGGACAAAACATGATCGAGCCGGCCGCGTACGGCACTGCCGTGAGCTTCGGACCGAACACGTGGAATTTCCGCGACATCGTGTCGATGCTGCTTGCTGCCGACGCCGCAATCGTCGTCAAGAACGGCGATGAGCTGACGCGCTTCGTCGAGCGTTGCTTGGAAGAACCAGCGTTCGCAAATGAACTCGGCCAGCGAGCACGCCAACTCGTCGCCAGGCAAGTCGGCGCGACGCGACGTACGATCGATCTGCTCGCGCCATTGCTAGCGTCGCCGACGTCACGTCGCCACGCTGCGTAACGATTGACCGTTCGACGGCGAATCGACACGATAAACGCATGACGGCGCAGCTCACCATCCTCGCCAGCGGCAGCTCAGGCAACGCAAGCCTGTTGGAGTTGGACGACTTCGGCCTGTTGATCGACGGCGGCCTCGGTCCGAAGCAACTCGCGACGCGCTTGCGACTCGTCGGCCGTTCGTGGGACGACGTGCATGCG
This sequence comes from uncultured Planctomycetota bacterium, assembly GCA_963708675.1. Lineage (GTDB taxonomy): Bacteria > Planctomycetota > Planctomycetia > Pirellulales > PNKZ01 > DATAXP01. Next base: position 4,543,869 of record CAVPTO010000003.1, on the reverse strand, counting down.
ATGATTCTCACGCACACCCACGGCGATCATTGGTCGCTGCGCACGTTGCAACAGATGGCCCATCGTCGACGGCCGGTCTATATGCACGCCGGCCATCAGCGAAACCTGCAGACGAGTTGTCCCGCTATCGCACTGCTTCGCGCAGCCAACGTATTACGAACCTACGACCACGACCAGTGGTTGACGCTCGGGCCGGGGTTGCGATGCCTGCCGTCGGAAGTGCAGCATGATGGCGGGCCGACGTTCGGGTTCCGCTTCGAGGCCGGGGGCGACCTCTTTCACAAAGCATGGGCGGCGGCCTATTTCTGCGATCTCGGTTGCGTGGATGCTCGTGTTGCCGAGTTGGCGGCCGATGTCGACGTGCTGGCATTGGAGTTCAACCACGACGTCGAGCTTCAGAAGAACAGCGGCCGGCATCCGATGCTCATCGCACGTTGTCTTGGCGACGAAGGCCATCTGTCGAACGAGCAGGCAGCGGCATTGCTTCAACATGTCTTAAACCATTCACGCCGCGGGCGGCTGCGTCATCTTGTCCAGCTTCATCTCAGCCGGCAGTGCAATCGTCCCTCACTCGCGAGACAAGCGGCGCTGGCCGTGATCGAACCCCTCGCCGCCGAAGTCGCGGTCCACACCGCCTCGCAGCACGAGCCGACGCCGACGCTCATCTGCGACGAAACGTCGTGCTAACCGCATAATCGTTGCGGTTTGCCATATGAAAACGGTGCTTTCGCACGCGCGCTCATCGAATCTATAATGGTTCGCACCCCGCCTTAGCTCTCGTCGCACAACGCTAATTCAAGATCACCATATCAAGGGCCGGTATATCAAGGGCCGGTATATCAAGGAACAACGTCGCATGCGGTATTGGCACGCACTGCTCGTCGGAGCAGCGGTTCTCGCAATGGTCGGGCAGGGCAGAGCTGAAGAAAAGGCTGCCGAGCCACAATGGATTTGGTTCAACGAAGGCGATCCGCTCACCGAAGCGCCGAAAGGAAAGGTCTGGTTCCGTCTCGAGGCCAAGGCCTTGCAGCCATGCACAGGCGTGTTGCAAATCGCCTGCGATAACCACTTCGTTCTGTGGGTGAATGGCAAGCGTCTCGGCGAGGGCGATCTCGGCAAGCTCTACAAATTCAATCTGGCAGGCGAAGTCGACGCGGGTACGAACGTCATCGCCATCGAAGCGACAAACACCGGCAACCGAGCAGGGCTCTACGTCTACGGAAAGATTCTCTATCAAGGGCGACGTAACAATGTCGAAACAGGGCTGACGCTGCACTCCAGCTCGCAGTGGCTGGCGACGCGCGACGCTCCTGAAGGCGATGACTGGCTCAAACGCGATTACAACACCAACCTCTGGACGGCAGCCAAGGAACTCACGACTGCCGATGCGAGTCCGTGGGCACGTTTGAAGGCCGTTGAGACGAGCGACGATCGTTTCACGCTGGCCGATGGCTTTCAAATCGAGCGCATCGCCGAACCCGAGCTGACGGGCACGCTCATCAACATGACGTGGGGCAATCGCGGCCGGCTGATCGTGTCGCAAGAGAAGGGGCCTCTCGTGAGCCTCGTCGATGACGACGGCGACGGCAAATACGATCGCGCGATCGAGTTCACCAGCGAGGTGAAGAACTGCCAAGGCATCTGCATGGTGTTCGATACGCTTTACGCCGTGGGCGATGGGCCCGAAGGAGTGGGCATGTACCGCCTCACCGATCGTGACGCCGACGACAAGGCCGACTCGGTCGAGTTGATGGTGCTGCACGAAGGCACGACGCCGAAGAGCAAAGGCCGCATCGGCGATCACGGTCCGCACGACGTCGTTTTCGGTCCCGACGGTTGGCTGTACCACAATATGGGCAACCATGCTCGCATCGCGCGACCGTTCGAGCCCAACAGCGGTGTCGCACACTATTACGAAGGCGACTTACTGCGCCCGCGTTTCGAAGACGCTCGCGGCCACGATCATGGCGGCAACCCCGTGCCGGCCGGTAGCGTGTGGCGATTCACGGCCGACGGAAGCCGGTGGTTTCTCGAGTCGGTGGGTTATCGCAATCAGTTCGACGTGGCGTTCAACAGCGATGGCGAGTTGTTCACGTTCGACGCCGACATGGAGTGGGACGTCGGATGTCCGTGGTATCGTCCGTGCCGCGTGAATCACTGCGTGCCAGGCGCCGAGTTCGGCTGGCGCAGTGGCACGGCGAAGTGGCCCGAGTATTACTTCGATTCGTTGCCGGCGACGGTGAACGTCGGTCGCGGCTCTCCAACGGGCGTTGTGTTCTACGAGCACACGCAATTCCCTGAGCGTCACCGCGGCGCGTTCATGATCTGCGATTGGTCGCGTGGCCGAATCTTGTCGGTGAAGTTGTCGCCCAACGGCGCGACGTATGCCGGCGAGATGGAAACACTCGTCGCGGGCAATCCACTGAACGCTTCCGACATCGAAGTCGATCGCGACGGCACGCTCATCTTCTGCACCGGCGGCCGCAACTCGGAAGGGGGCGTGTACCGCGTTCGCTATGGCGATGCCGACAAGGCGGTGAAGACGCTTCCCGACGATCCGTTGGCAGTACCGCAACTACAGGCCGCATGGGCGCGCGAAGCGATCGGCAAGTTGAAACAGAAGGCCGGCGACGATTGGACGACGTCTCTCGTCAACGCAGCACGCACGGGCTCCTCGCAACAGCAAGTGCGAGCGCTGTCGCTGCTCTCGCAATTCGGTCCGAAGCCCGAAGGCGATCTGCTGCGCGAGCTGGTGACCGATGACGATGCCGCAGTGCGAGCGTTCGCCGTGTGGTTGCTTGGCAATCGTTCGAGCGAGGTCACCGAAGCCGCGCTCACGAAAGCTCTCAAAGATTCCGACCGTCGCGTTCGTCGCCGTGCATGCGAAGCGTTCGTGCGGAACGGGCTGCAGCCCCCCCTCGATGCGCTAACGCCATGCTTGAACGATGACGATCGTTGGCTGCGTTACGCTGCGCGCAAAGCGCTCAAGCGGTTACCGATCGATTCTTGCGCACTATGGCCTTCGGCGACGTGCAATCGCACGCCACGCGCGAAGCCATGCTCGGCCTGTACCAAGTCACGCAATACGACTTCCCAATGGGCGAAGCGATGGCACGCTTGCGCACTGCATTCAGCAAGGGCCCCACGGCAACCCCAGAACAATTGGAGTTGCTGCGTCTCGTACAATTGACGCTCATCGCCGGCTGCAAAGGCCCCGATGCCGATTGGATCGGTCAGACGCTGCTCGATCAATTCCCGCAAAGCGATACGTTTGTTGCCGAAGAAACCGCGCACATTCTCGCGTATCTGCAACCCGACGGAACGATCAAGAAGTTGCTTGCGACACTCGGTCACGGCACACAGGAAGAACAGATTCATTACGCCCTGTGCTTACGATACGTTGACGAAGGTTGGACGTACAATCAGCGTGTCGCGTATCTCGACTGGTACGAAACGACGAAGAACTGGGAAGGCGGAGCGAGCTTCGCACCGTTCTTGGCGAACATCGTTGAGGCCGGACTCGCGACGCTGCCGGCCGAAGAGCGTCATCGCCTGATCGTCGATTGGCAGTCGCGGCCTCACGCGACGTTGCTGCTCGTCGAGCGATCGGAGCCCGCGAGCTTTCCTGACTTCACCGCGCTGATGGAGAAGCTGATCGCCGACTTGTACGACGAGCCGGCAGGCAAGGTGCGCGACAGCTTGTTGGATGCCGCGATCCAGGCAGTCGCGAAGAGCGATGCTGCCGATGTGCAGGCGCTGTTTCGTCGCCTGTACGACGACAATCCCGATCGCCGCAACGAGCTCGCACGTGTGATGGCCAAACATCCGTCGGAGGAGAATTGGCCGTACCTATTGCGAACGGTCAGCTTCGCCGACTCGGCAACGATGCAGCTTTGCTTGGTCGCACTGAACAAGGTCGATCACAATGCCGACAAGCCGGCCGACTTCCGCAATGTGATTGTCGCTGGGTTGCAACTCGGTAAGAACGGGGGTAGCGCCGCGGTGTCACTGCTTCAACGCTGGACAGGCAAGAAGCACACCGGCGGCAAGGACGTTGCCAAGGCGCTTGAGTTCTACCAGCAGTGGTTCCATGAAACCTATCCGCAGGAACCGCCCGCCGAACTTGCCAAGGACGATCCGTCGAAGAGCCGTTACTCGGTCGACGAGCTGACGAGGTTTCTCGACAGCAAGCGCGGACAAGAAGGCGACGTTTCGCGCGGCAAGCAAATGTTCGTCAAGGCGAACTGCATTAAGTGCCATCAGTTCCTCAAGGAAGGGCAGGGCATAGGCCCCGACCTGACAAGCGTTCGCCGGCGATTTCAACGTAAGGAAATCGTCGAGTCGCTCGTGCACCCGTCGAAGGTTGTGTCCGATCAGTATCGCGCGGTGACGGTCGTGACGACCGGCGGCTTGGTCTACACCGGCTTGCAGGCCAAACAAGGCGACGAAGATCGCGTGGTTCTGCTGCTTTCCGACGCAACGAAGCTCGAACTGCCGAAGAGCGAAATCGACGAGACCACACCCGCGACGATTTCGATCATGCCCGAGAACTTGCTTCGCGAGATGTCGCTGGAAGACGTGGCCGACTTGTTCGCGTTCCTTGAAACGAGCAAAAACAATGAGCCGGCCGACAAGGCGACTCAGGCGGCCACCGGGCAGAAATAACCGTTTCTATCTTTCTCGCAACGTCGTCTGGCTCGTGGCTCGCGCTCGGCGGACCGGCTAAACTGACGATTGAAACGGTTGTGACGGGCGCGCGCCCCCAAGTGTGGCCTTCACTTCAGACGCGGCTCATTCGAGCACTTTGCGTTGGGCTATATTTCCTCGACCCAAGAAAACGGGATTCAGGGGGTGATGGTTATGAAGCGTCTCATGTTGGCTAGCCTATCCGTCGTCGTTGCGGCGGCGATTTCCGGCACACACGTCCAAGCGCAAGATCAGCAGCAGGCGGATCGCCCGTCGACGCCGACCTCGCCGGCGTTGATGGAGTTTCAATCGCAGTATTCGCAGCTGAACCTGAAGCTTGCGCAGCTTGAGCTGCAACGGGCGCTCGACGTGAACCGTCGCATCCCGAACACGTTCTCGCAGGCAGCCATCGCGGCGCTCAGGCAGTCGGCCGACCTGGCCAAGCTGCACGTCGAGCAGATCCAAAAGCACACGAAGGATCCGCTGTACGGCCTCTATATCGGATCGGAAGAAGCGTCGATGAAGATCGCCGAGAACGAGTACCGATCGGCCCTCGGCACCAACGAACGGCTGCAAAACACCTACAGCCCCGACGATCTCGAACGTCTGAAACTGACCTACGAAGTTGCGAAGACCCGTTGGGAATATGCCCGCGAGTTGGAAAGCCAACCGCCGTTGACGCGGATCGAGTGGCAGCTCGAGTTGATGCGCGAAGAGATGGTGCGTCTGCGAGCCCGTGTCGAGCAGCTGCGTCGGTTGAACTAGTCGGCGACGTTGCATCGCAACGGCGATCGGCCCGAATCACAAGCGAGGGATAAGGCGTGTACACGCTTTGTCCCTCGCTTTGTTTTTAGGCCCGGACAAGGACGCCGACGCGGTCGCCCTAACGAAACCATCATTCGTAGCATTTTCGTTGGCATTTGATGGTCGCGAGTCATAAACTCAAAGGCGTTGCGACGCGGTTTCTCTTCTCTGGCGCGTCTTTCGTAGGGAGTACATTCGATGCGCGTTTTGTGCTCGGTCGTTTGCGCTTCACTGATAGCCGGAACGACCTTTGTGTTCGCCGGTGAGCCGCCTCAATCGGCGGCTCGTGCTAAGACGCCGGGTAAGGCACCGCCGCCGCGCATGGTCGAGATGTTTGCCGCCACCGAGGCTGGTGAAGTGGAAGTCCGCATCATTCCACGCGACGAAAAGCAAGCACGCATTTTCGTCACCAACAAGACCGACGAACCGCTGCGTGTGAAGCTGCCGGCCGTCTACGGCGCGGTTCCTCTCGTGTTGGCGCAGTTCAATGCTCAGCCAGGCGGCAATCAGCCGACGCAGCAAATGCCGCAGCAGTTCGGCGGCCCCATCAGTGCGCCACAACGGAACAACAATCCGTTAGGCATCTTCAACATCCCGCCCGGTCAAACGCGCGATGTGAAGGTGGCGGGCGTCTGCTTCGAATACGGCAAGCGATCGCCGCGCTCGATGCTTCCGTATCGCGTCGTGCCGCTTGCAACCATCACGAGCGATCCGGCAGTCGAACACGTGCTGCGCAACTTCGGCGACGACAAGTGCAGTCAGAAGGTCGCGCAGGCCGCGGTTTGGAATCTCAACAGCGGTCTCGCGTGGTCGGAGCTCGCCAAGGAAAAGGGAAGCATGATCGCCGCCGAAGTGTTCGATCCCTACTTCACGAAGCAAGAACTCAGCCAGGCTCGTGGACTCGTCGCCGCCGCGCAGGACAAGCAATCGGCCGAGAGCGAAACCACGGAAGTTGCGAAGTCGTTGGGCGAGACGAAGTAGCCCTCGCGACACTCTTACATCGTCCGCATCCCACCACGAGAGTTCTTTCATGAAGCGCTGTCTTTGTTCGTTGGCGATCGTCGCGTTCTTCGGTTCGTCGGTGATGGCGGCAGCCCCGGAGAAGCCGCATAGCGCAGCATCGCAACAGCCAGCGAGGCCGCCGAAGCTCCCGGACGGTGTCGTGCTCGTACCTGACATCGTCTACGGCAAGGCCGGTGAACGCGAACTGCATCTCGACTTGGTCCGTCCCGAAAAGGAACCGACGAAGCCGCTGCCGGTGATCGCGTTCATTCACGGCGGCGGATGGCGCAACGGCAACAAACGAGGCGGCGTCGGAAACGTCGCGCCGCTGGTCGCCACAGGCAACTACATCGGCGTGTCGATTGAATACCGCCTGAGCGGCGAGGCCATCTGGCCAGCGCAGATTAACGACTGCAAGGCGGCGATCCGTTGGCTGCGCGCGAACGCGGCGACGTATCACATCGATCCCGATCGTATCGCCGTGTGGGGCGGATCGGCCGGCGGCCATCTCGTCAGTCTGCTCGGCACCTCGGGCGACGTTGCTGAGTTGGAAGGCAACAACGGAAGCTCGGGCTACTCGAGCCGCGTCAACGCCGTCGTCGACTACTGCGGGCCGAGCGACTTGTTGGCGTTCATCGAAACCGCTCGCCAGGAGAAGCCCGATTCTCCGCTGGCGCTACTCTTCGGCGGTCCGGTCGACGAGCACAAGGCCGAGGCGAAGCAGGCTTCTCCCGTGGTGTACGTCACGAGCGACGATCCGTCCTTCCTGGTGGTGCACGGCACCGTCGATCCGCTCGTGCCGATCTCGCAAGCCGAGACGCTTGCGGCTGCGCTCAAGAAGGCCGGCGTACCGGTGACGTTCATCCGCATGGAGGGTGGCGGGCACAGCATCCGCGGTCCCGAGATCACGGCGCGCGTACATGCCTTTCTCGACAAGACGTTACGCGCACAAGACGTCGAAGTTTCGGCCGAGCCCGTCGTTGTCGCGGCTGAGTAGTGTGATCGCTCTCAATGACCAGCCGACGTGTGCGCTCCGCATGCTTTTGCTGGACCTTTCGGCCCCTCCCGTACATAATGCCAAGGTGCGGTACTAGCGACTTTGCAAGGGCCGGCGACACGGCCCGTGATCTATGGCGCGCGACAGTTTGTCAGAGTTCCTGCGCAGCCCGACGGCGCAGACAATGATGTGGGGGGCGGTTGTCGCGGTGATGTGTGCCATCGCGTGGTACGTCATTGGCAAGATACGCGAGAAGGTCCATGAAAGCGGGCCAACCCCCAGTGATTTCATGACGAACTTCCGCGAACTGCATGCACAGGGTGAGCTAACGGACGAAGAATTCCGAACTATAAAAGCAAAGCTAGCCTCGGGCCTCCAACAACAGCTAAAGAGTCCTGAGGAAAGAGCTTAAGCCGGTCGCAGCGGTCGGTACGACGGTGCTGCTAGCGACGCTGGTAGCGGATAAAAACTTGCAACTGGTGTGTGCAAGCAAAAACCGCCGATGCTCGGCAGGCGTACATGATGACGGGTTGATAAGGCAAGCGGGGTTCGAAGCTGATCTTGCTTCGGCCGTGCTTGACATGATGCGGGGTCGGTTGCAACGGTTTGATTCGGCAGCGTGGACGTTTACGGCTCGACGCGCGTGGACAGGGAAGCCCCAGGGCCAGTGGCGAATGATCGTCAAGACCGGTGGCCACTCGAGCGAGATCTTTGCACTCAGTCTTTCATCACTACCGACGCCGCGGGGCGAACGGTCAGGCGATGAGGGAAGCGGAAAGGAGTTAGCATGCCCTCGAGCCGGGATATGACCGGAGGTCGCCGCGGTGGCGGAACCACGAAGAAGAACGCTTTCTGTTCGTTCTGTCGCAAGAGCTATCGCGACGTCGGACCGCTGGTCGAAGGACCAGGCGACGTCTACATCTGTGGCGAATGCATCGAGCTGTGCCAAAGCATTCTCGAGCAAGAACGCCGTCGCCGTGGGACCAGCAAGCCGCTGTTCAACAAGGTCCCCAGCCCTCGCGAAATCGTCGCGCAGCTGAACGACTACGTCATTGGCCAGGAAGAAGCGAAGAAGGTTTTGGCGGTTGCTGTCCATACGCACTACAAGCGTTTGTTGATGGCCAACGAAGGTTCGGATGTCGAAATCGACAAGAGCAACATCCTGCTGATCGGGCCCACCGGCAGCGGCAAAACGCTGTTGGCTCGCACGTTGGCTCGGTTGTTGAACGTTCCGTTTGCCATCGGCGACGCCACGACGTTGACCGAGGCCGGATACGTCGGCGAAGACGTCGAGAACTTGCTGCTCAAGCTGCTCCACGCCGCCGACTTCGATCTCGAATCCGCGCAGCGCGGCGTGTTGTACATCGACGAGATCGACAAGATCGGCAAGACCAGCCAGAACGTCTCGATCACTCGCGACGTTTCCGGCGAAGGCGTGCAGCAAGCCCTGCTCAAGATGCTCGAAGGCACGGTGGCAAACGTCCCACCGCAAGGCGGCCGAAAGCATCCCGAGCAGCAGTACATCCAGATGGACACGAGCAACATCTTGTTCATCTGCGGTGGAACGTTTGTCGGCATCGACAAGATCATCAGCAAGCGGCTCGGTCGCAAGACCATCGGCTTCGGCCAAGATGGTTCCGGCACGACCGACGAAAAGGATCTGTCGAAGCTCCTGCCGCAGGTCACCACCGACGACGTCATGGAGTACGGCCTGATCCCCGAGCTTGTCGGCCGGTTGCCGGTCGTCAGCGCTCTGAAGCCGCTCGATGTCGAGTCGCTGGTCCGCGTGATGCACGAGCCGCGCAACGCGCTGACTCGCCAGTACCAGAAGCTGTTCGAGATGGAAAACGCCGAACTCACCTTTACCGATGCGGGTTTGCGTGCGATCGCCGACCGGGCCCACGAAAAAGATACAGGCGCCCGTGGTCTTCGGTCGATTGTGGAAGAGGTGATGCTCGACGTCATGTTCGACCTGCCCGACAATGGCCAAGGTCGCAAATACGTGGTGACTCCCGAAGTCGTTCGGGGCCGTGAGCCGCTGATGCCTCTGCCCACCGCCGCCGACGCCAAGAATAAGAGCGCGTGACGTTCAAGCCCGGTGCTCTCAAGAGACCGCCGGGGGTCCAGTCCGCGACATTCAAAACGAGCCTTGAACTTCGGTTCAAGGCTCGTTTTTTTATGCGCGCCGCACATCCGACTTATTCCCCTATCTATGAAACAGGGGGTAACGTGCAATAAGTCCGACTTCTTGCACGCGCTGTTTCCACTTTTTGCACGCGCGAAGATTTGACCGCAAAGGTCGCGGAGCGCGCAAAGAGCGGCAGGAGGGAACCACAGATGCACACGGATCGACACAGATGAAGAAGAGTTGAAGAAGCTGCCGCGTCGCCCTTCGTCCGTCTGCTGATCCGTGTTCATCCGTGTGCATCTGTGGTTCATTTCTCTTCGCTCCCCGCGCTCTCAGCTGTCGATGCTTTGCGTCGGAAGATTCTAGTGACTGATCGCTAACGCGAAATGGCTAGAAGCGGCCACGCTGGGTGCAGTCTTGCCCCCCCCAATACGGACTACAATGCTCTGAGCGTTGCCGGAACTCCGGCAGGAAAGCGAGCAAGGGGCCGTGATGCGACCGTTCGGTTCAATCCGGGCATTAGCGCGCGTACACTACGCGGCCGTCATTGTCGCGGCCATGTTCGCGCCCATGATTGCCTCTGCGGCGATCACCACGAGCGGAAACCTATCGGGCACAGGCACGCCATACAACGGCACCGACGACCCGTGGACCACAAGCCTTCTTATCGTCGGCGACACGAGTGTTGGCAACCTGACCATTAGCGGCGGCAGCAAGGTCACCAACCCAAGTGACGGAGTGATCGCCAACACCGCGGGTGCATCAACCAGTTCTGTGTTGATCACCGGAGCAGGCTCAAACCTTACAAACTCGACCGGCACATTGAGCGTGGGCGTTGGTGGCGCTGGCGCTCTTACGATTACTGATGGCGCAGGCGCGACGAACTCGGTTGGAATGATCGGCAGCACGTCCACCGGTATCGGAAGCGTATCGATCGGAGGCGGAAGCGGTACAAGCACCTGGACCAATTCAGCGACTCTAAGCGTTGGTCTTCTCGGAACGGGCTCACTTACTATCGTAGGTGGCGGCACCGTGAGGAGTGTAAACGCCTTCGTCGGCAGTACGTCGGGAAGTGTTGGTACGGTAACCGTCGGCGGCGGCGTGGGTACAAGCACCTGGACCAGTTCCGGCGATCTAGCCATAGGCAAGCAGGGAACAGGAATGCTCACCATCGTCGGCGGCGGCGTTGTTAGGAATGTGAACGGCACGATCGGTGCTTCCGGCGGCACGTCGGCAAACTTCGGTGCAGTAACTGTCGGCGGGGGTACAGGCGCGGCCACGTGGACTAACTCAAGCAACCTCACGATTGGTGGCAGCCTCAACGCAAGTGGATCACTGACCATCGTCGGTGGGGGCTCTGTGAAAGACTCCATTGGCGCTATTGGGGCTGGCGTCGGCAGTCATGGCGAGGTCTCGGTTGGCGGCGGAACCGGCCCGGCCGTTTGGACAAACTCTGGCAACATGACCATTGGCATTTCTGGCACGGCGACGCTCAACATCATCGGGGGCGGGACTGTGTACAACGCGATCGGCGTCATTGGCGGCGCTGTATCAGGCAACGGCACCGTGACGGTCGGTGGCGGCATCGGCGCGGCTACGTGGAACAACTCAAGTAATCTATCTGTGGGCGACAGCAACAACTCGATTGCGATGCTCAATATCATCAGCGGCGGCGCCGTAAACGATACGGCAGGCTTCATCGCAGGTAATTCAGCCGCTATCGGCACGGTAACAGTCGGGGACGGCAACGGCGCGGCCGTCTGGAATAACTCAACTTCTCTAGCCGTGGGCGGCGACCACAATGGCACCGCGGTGCTAAATATCCTTACCGGCGGGTTGGTGATCGCGTCCACACTCGATGGCGGCAACGCCAACAGCAGCGTCTACTTCAACGGCGGAACGTTGAGAATCACTGGCACTGATTCGGCAAGCAACATCATCAACTTGTTGTCCGCTGGAGGAACTCTCGATGTTCCAACTGCCGCGAGCACGCTAACGATTACGAGCAACATTACCGGCAATGGCGGACTCACAAAAACGGGCGTCGGGACGTTAGTTCTGGCAGGTACGAACAACTACACCGGTCCAACGTTCGTTACGGCCGGCACGCTGAACTTGACCGGCGCGCTCACCGGCGGCGGCGATGTGACAGTCTCGACCGGCGCGACATTGACCGCGACCAATATCGTCGCGCCGGGGCACTTCACGAACAACGGCGACGCTTTCGGCAACGTCACCCTCGCCAGCGGCGGCACCTTGGCGGGGACCGGAAACATTCACGGCACGCTCATGATGGCCGACGGCAGCACGTACGCTCCCGGCAATAGCCCGGGCATGCAGACGGTCGATCATGATGTGACGTGGGGCAACATGACGTACCAGATGCAGATCGCGGATGTCGCGGGAGCGCAAGGCGTGGGATACGACTCGCTGAGCGTTACCGGCTCTTTGAACATCGTCGGCACGAACATCGCCGTGAACGTCGATTCGTATCCCGCGAACACACAAGTGGCGCACTTCAGCAATGGTTCGCCGTTCGACTTGATCCTTGTGAGCACCACCAACGGCGTCGAGAACTTCGTCGGCTCGAACTTCCACGTCGATTCGAGCCTGTTCGAGATGGCGAACTCGCTGGGGGGCGGTTCGTTTAGCGTGATTCTCAGCCCCGACGGCGACGATCTGTTCCTGCACTTTACTTCAGCCGTCCCAGAACCCGCCACGCTCGCGCTTTTCAGCTTGTCGGCCGCCGCGCTAGGCTACGGCCTCCGTCGCAAGCGCCAGACCGCGGAAGATTGACCGCGGAGGACGCTGAGATCGCAGAGACGGAGAGGGGAACCACAGATGCACACGGATGAACACAGATAAGCAGGATTAAGAAGCCGACAGCAGTGCTTCGGCATCGCTTCTGCCTTCTTATTCATTCCCATCCGTGTAAATCTGTGTGAATCTGTGGTTCCCTCCTTCCTCCCTCCGCGTCCTCCGCGTCCGCTGCGGTTAACTTTCCGCGGTCAAAACTGTGCCGCTGGCGTTGGAGTTTCCTACCGATTACGCTGGACGGTTCGTCCTGCCTACCCGTCGCCGCATCGGAGATTCTCGCCATGATCTTTCGTCGTCTGTTGCCGCTCATCGCACTGAGCGCCAGCCTGTCGTTGCCGTTCTTGCTGCATGCGGCCGATCCTGCCCCGCCGACCGATCCGACGAAGCCGGTGCCGCGCGAAGGGAGTTGGATGAAGCGGCACGATGCCATCAACGCTCGGGCGAAAGAAGGCAAGGTCGATCTGCTGTTCATCGGCGACTCGATCACGCAGGGTTGGGAAGGCAACGGCAAGGACGTGTGGAAGCAGTATTATGGCGACCGGCATGCGATGAACGCCGGCATCGGTGGCGATCGCACGCAGCATGTGCTGTGGCGGCTCGACAACGGCAACATCGACGGCCTCAAGCCGAAGCTGGCCGTGATCATGATTGGCACGAACAACTCAGGCGACAACAAGCCGAAGGAGATCGCTGAAGGCATCAAGCTGATCGTCGAGAAGCTGCGGACGAAGTTGCCCGAGACGAAGATTCTGTTGTTGGCCGTCTTCCCGCGCGGCGCCGACAACAAGGACGAACGTCGCAAGGTGAACACGCAGACGAACGCGATCATCAAGAACCTGGCCGACGACAAGAACGTGTTCTTCCTCGACATCGGCAAAGACTTTTTGGCCGGCGGTGGCACGCTCGATAAAGCCGTCATGCCCGACCTGCTGCACCTGAGCCCGCAAGGCTACGCGATTTGGGCGGCGTCGATCGAGCCGATGGTCACGCAGTTGATGAACGCGACGCCGAACACGCTCACCGAAGCCGAGAAGGCCGACGGCTGGAAGCAGTTGTTCGACGGCAAGACGACCAAGGGTTGGCGGAACTATCAGAAGGAAGACGTCAGTGATCTATGGGTCGTCAAGGACGGCGCGATGACGCTGACGGAGAAGGGGGGCGGCGACCTGATCACGAAGGACCAATACGATTGGTTCGAGTTAGAGATCGACTACAAGATCACCCCGGCCGGCAACAGCGGCATCATGTACCGCGTGACCGAAGACGGAAAAAAAGCACACGAAACCGGCCCCGAGATTCAGGTGCAAGACAACGTCGAAGGCCACGATCCGCAGCGCGCCGGCTGGCTGTATCAGCTTTACGCCGCGACGATGGACGCCACGAAGCCAGCAGGGGAGTGGAACCACTTGAAGATCATCCTGTCGCCCGAGAAGTGCCAACACTGGATGAACGGCGTAAAGTACGTCGAGTACGTCATCGGCAGCGAGGATTGGAACACCCGTATCGCGCAGAGCAAATTCGCGAAGCTGCCTCTGTTCGGCAAAGCTCCGCGCGGATATATCTGCCTGCAAGATCACGGCAACGTGGTCTCGTATCGGAGCATCAAGATCCGCCCTTTGACGCCCTCCGCCGCAGCCAAGACCCCGGCGGCCGAGGGCGCGACCTCAACCAAGTAAAACTCAACAGAGTCACGATGAGTGTTGAAAAGACCCCTTTCGGCAAACTTCCCGACGGCCGCGAGGCGTCGCTTTTCAAGCTGACGAATGCCAACGGGCTCGTGCTCGAGCTGACCGATTACGGGGCGCGCATCGTCGCGATGTACGCCCCCGATCGCAACGGCTTGATGGCGAACGTTACGCTCGGCCTCGGCAGTGCCGACGCCTATGTCACGCATCATGGCAGCTTCGGCGGCACAACGGGGCGGTTCGCCAATCGCATCCGTGCAGGCAAGTTCACGCTCGACGGCAAGGCGTATCAACTCGCCTGCAACAACGGCAACAACCATCTGCACGGCGGCAACGAAGGTTTTAACAAGAAGCTGTGGAACGCCGAGATCGTCGCGAACTCGCAAGTGCCGATGGTGCGATTCACCTACGTCAGCCCCGACGGCGAAGAGAACTACCCCGGCACGTTGAGCATGACGGTCGACTACACGCTGACCGATGCTAACGAGGTGCGAATCGACTACGTCGCCACGACCGATAAGGCGACGATCCTCAACCTCACCAACCATGCTTACTGGAATATGGCCGGCGCAGGGGCGGGCGACATTCTCAATCACGAGGTGACGATCGCCGCCGACAGCTATGTTGCCGTCGATGCCGAGTCGATTCCGACCGGTGACGTGGCGAGTGTCGCGGGCACGCCGATGGACTTCCGCAACATGCACACTCCCGGCGAGCGCATTGCGCAGATGAAGCCCGAGGTCGGCCCCACCGGGTACGATCACTGTTGGGTGCTTGGCAGCCCTGGCAAGTTGAAGTTTGCCGCGCGGGTGCGCGACCCCGGCAGCGGCCGCGTTCTCGAGATCCACACCACCGAGCCTGGCGTGCAGTTCTACACCGGCAACTATCTGGCGGGCACCGTCCTCAACGGCGGGTTCCATCAGTACGGCGGCCTGTGTTTCGAAGCCCAGCACTATCCCGACTCGCCGAATCGGCCAGCGTTCCCGAGCACCGTCCTCCGCCCCGGCGAAACGTATCGGCAGACGACGGTCCACAAGTTCTCCGTGCAATAAATCGATCGATCTTAGCGTTCCATTCACCATCGCGAGTTGTAACCAGCCCGACGCGCAAGCGAGGGAGGTGCACTCTGTTGGTAATCTCGAACAAGCTTCGTCCCTCGCTTGCGCGTCGGGCTGGTAGTCCTCAAATACTCGCAGCCTTCCAATAGTTCCATCGCGCATGCGCGTCTTGCTCACCAGCCACCTTGCGCTCGACGAGGCTCCCGCAGGCCGGTTCGTTGCTTCGCTGAGTGAACAATTGATCGCGCTGGGGCACGAGACGCGCGTGTTGGTAGCGCCGCCGTCTGAAGATGTCGATGCGATTGCATCCTTCGGCGTCATGACCGACGAGCAACTCGCTGCCCATCGCGACGCACTGCGTGCGGCGCTCGACGATGAGATTCATGCGTTCGACCCGCACATCGTGCATGCTCAGTACGTCTGGCTGCATGGCCACCTTGCGCTCGAAGCCGGCGTCCCCTACGTGTTGACGGCGTGGGGCGACGAACTCGCTGCGGTCGAAAAGGACGTGCGCTTTCGCCGTTTCGCCCAGGAGGCTGCCGAGAATGCCGGCCGCGTGTTCGTCGATTCGCCGGCGCTTGAGCGCAAGGTGATCAATGTCTTCGGCGCGATGGATGGCCATGTCGTCGTGGCTTGCCAGCGCGATCGTGTCACGCCCGATTGCGCGAAGACATTAGCCGCAGCCTACCGCGACGTGTTGATCGCACGCTTCGGGAGTGCCGATCGGCCATGAATTCCGAACACGAGAAACTTCTCAACGCCGAAGACATCTGCCCGCGACCCGACCTGACGCCGCCGCCAACGACGCGCCCCATTGCGCCCGCGATTTACCCGTCAGCCGTGTACGAGTGCGCCGACCCCGAACACGCGGAGCGGTTACTTTCGGGCGCCGAGACGGGTTTCGTCTACAGCCGTGAACGCCATCCCAACGCCGTGCAACTCGCCGAGAAGTGTCGCGAGCTGCACGCCGCCGAGCGTGCGATCGTTGCGAGCTCGGGCATGGCCGCGCTTTCGGTGGCGATGCTCGCGCTCGTCGAACAAGGCGATCACGTCGTCGTGAGCAATCAACTCTACGGTCGCAGCCTGCAACTGCTCACCAGCGAAGCGAGTCGCCTCGGCGTGCAATCGACGGTCGTCGACACCTGCGATCTCATCGCGACGCGCAAGGCGATGCAACCGAAGACCAAACTCGTCGCCGTCGAGACAATCAGCAACCCGCTGTTGCGCGTCGCCGATATCGCCGCCTTGGCCGAGATCGCTGACGCCGCCGCCGCAAAGCTGCTCGTCGACAACACCTTTGCCGGGCCGACGATCTGCCGGCCGTTGCAACTGGGCGCACATCTCGTGCTCGAAAGCCTCACCAAGATCATGAACGGCCACAGCGACGTGCTGCTCGGCCTGCTGTGCGGACGCGCCGACGTGTGGCAGCGTGTCGGCCCAGTGTCGGCCATCTGGGGCATGACTCCCAGCCCGTTCGATTGTTGGCTCGCGCTCCGTGGCATCGGCACACTCGCCCTCCGCGCCGAGCGGGCCTCGGCGAACGCGCAGAAGATTGCCGAGTTTCTCGCCGAACGCAAAGAACTAGCATCGGTCCACTACCCGGGGCTCGCGTCGCATCCCGACCACGCGCTCGCCAAGCGTCAATTCACCGGTGGCTTCGGCAGCGTGGTGACGTTCACCGTTCGTGGAGGTCGCGGCGCGGCCGAGACCTTCATGCGCGCCGCCCGCGAGATTCCATTCTCACCGTCGCTTGGCGACCTGAGCACCACGCTCAGCCACCCCGAATCGACGAGTCACCGCACCATTTCCCCCGAGGCCCGCGCCGCCATCGGCATCGACGGCGGCACGATTCGCCTTTCGGTCGGCATCGAATCGCCCACGCACCTCCTCGACGCCATAGATCGGGCGCTCACGACCATCGCGGGTTAACACTCCGTTTGCGGTTTCGCGCTTCGGTTGACCACAACCCCCCGGTGTGTTCGCCGGAGGCTAACAAGGACGATGAATCCCCCGCATTTCGGCACGAAATGCCACCGTCACCGCCCTGGACGAAACCTCCATAAATGGTATGATTCCAAAGAGTTATATTGGAAGAAGTATCGCCGTCGGAGTTGCCTATGGCTGAGAAAGAAGAAGCATTAGAAGTCGAGGGTACGGTCACGCAAGCGCTCGCCAACACGCGCTTTCGTGTCACGCTCGAAGGCGGTCACCAGGTGATCGCACACGTCGCGGGCCGCATGCGTCGCAATTTCATCCGCATCGTGCCAGGCGACAAGGTACGGGTCGAACTGTCCCCGTACGATCTGACGAAGGGCCGCATCACGTTTCGCGAGCGGTAGGCTTACACTACCGCACTCACTCGCGCGAACGCATTCATTGGGCAGACGCATTCCCTCGCGCGGAACGTCGCCAATTCACGTCGAGCGTTCGCTTCGATATGCATCGATTGCGGTGATGTTGCGCGCACCCGCGATGTTTTTCGGTCCGTGCCGGTAGTCCGCCGACACGGATTTTCGTAGAACTACGGCAATCGCAACGCCTTCGATGGCTTGCGCCGACGCATCGAACCCGTGCGGCGACTCTTGCCGACGGCGATCGTCTGACGGATCGAATAACGCAATGCACTTTGCCTTTTCATGCTGCTGAAGGAGAAGGTCGCCGTGAAAAAGTTTGCTCTCTTAACGCTGGCGGTGTTCGCATGCTTGGCGCCCGCCGCGTCTGCGCCGGCCGCCGAGTCGAAGCCGGTCGTCGTCGTGACCTTCTCAGGTTACGACCAACTCAAGGCCGACCTCGACTTCATCGGCCAAATCTCCGACAACCCCGAACTTGGCAACAGCCTCGAAGGGTTGGTCGCCTTGCTCACGCAACTGCAAGGGCTCGTCGGCCTCGATAAGTCGAAGCCCTGGGGCCTGGCCATCAGCACCGATGGTCTCGATCTGCAGAACATCGCGTTCCTGCCGGTCAACGACTTGAAGAAGTTGCTCGGCGTGTTGGTCGGGATCGTCGGACCGCCAGAAGACAAAGGCGAGCACGTTCAAATCCGCGTCAACGGCGCGCCGGTGTTCATCAAGAGTGAAAAGGGCTGGGCGTTTCTCGCCATGGACCCCGAACATCTCGCGAACTTGCCGAAAGATCCACAGGCGATCTTCGGCACTCTAACGAAGGACTATGACCTGGCCGTTCGCGTGAACGTGCAGAACGTGCCTGAGCCGTATCGCGATCGCGCGATCTCCGAAATCAAGCGCGGCATGCAGCAAGGGCTCGAACGCAAGGACGACGAGACCGACGCTCAGTACCAAACGCGCGTCAACATCATGGAGACGCAGGTCGAGCAACTGACGCAAATGATCAAGGACCTCGACGCCTTGACGCTCGGCTGGGCCATCGACGGCAAAGCTCGCCGCGCCATCCTCGACTTCAGCCTCACGGCGATCGCCGGCAGTCAGATGGCCAAGCAATCGGTTGTCGAAATCATCCCCAGTCGCTTCGCCGGTTTCCTGTCGCCCGACACGTTGTTCAACGCTCACTGCGCGACCAAGCAGAAGGCCGCCGACGTGACGCAAAGCGTGGCGATGCTCAACTCGCTTCGATCGTCGATCGCCGACGCCATCACGAACGACGACGATCTCCCGACCGATCAAGAGAAGGAAACCGTCAAGAAGTTGGCGACCCAACTGCTCGACGTGATCGAGGCGACGCTCAAGCAAGGTGTGGTCGATGGCGGGTTGCTCGTCACGCCGACTGCTCCGTTCACGATTGCTGGCGGCTTGGGCGTCGCCGGTGGCGACACGCTCGAATCGGCGTTCAAGCAGGCCGTTGACCTTGGCAAGAAAAAGGCCGACGCCCCGAAGGCCGCGTTCGACGTGGCGAAGTATCAAAGCGTGAACTTCCACACGCTCAAAGGTCCGTGGCCTGAAAATGATGACGCCGATGCCGAAGACATCGAGAACATGAAGGCAGCGCTCGGCGACGAGCTTGAGCTCACCGCAGGCTTTTCGAAGGATGCCATTTATTTCGCTCTCGGTCCCGACGGCGTCGGAGCAATCAAGAAGGTCATCGACGGCTCGGCTGGCGCTGCGAAGGCCGACCTACCGCTACAGATGAACCTGGCCATGGGCCGCGTGCTCGATTTCTTGGCCGAGCAGGACCCCGACAACCCTGTGCTCGGCATTTGCGCCGACACGCTCGAAAAGGGGAAGGACAAGATCCACCTCACGTCGCGCATGGTTCCCAATGGCTCGATGATGCGCATCGAAATCGAAGAAGGTGTGTTGCGCGTCCTCGGCGTCGGCGCTCGTGCCACTCAAGGCGCCATGGGCCCGCGATGATCGACCGCGTGACCGACGCTGCTCAACGTTTCCCTCTCCCCTTGCGGGAGAGGGTTAGGGTGAGGGGGCAGCGCGGGTACATGCTTCCGATCCCCCTCACCCCGGCCCTCTCCCGCGATGGGGAGAGGGAGAGGAAAGCCGCATGAAAACCACCCGCACGCCGGTCCGCGTCGCCGTCATCGGCGCCGGCGCCGTGAGCGACTATCACCACGCCCCCGCTTTGCGGCTCGACAAGCGCGCGAAGCTTGTCGCCGCGTGCGACACCGATGCCGCGCTGCTGGAGAAGCGTCGCAGCGAGTGGCAGATCGACCACGTCACGACCGATCCGCTCGCGCTTTGCCGCGATCCGAGTGTCGATGCCGTGGTCATCGCGACGCCGAACTTCACGCACGAAGCCATCGCCGTCGAGGCGGCCCGCAACGGAAAACACATCATGTGCGAAAAGCCGTTGGGCTTGAACGCCGTGCAAGTCGCCAACATGCTCGAAGCTTGCCGCGAGGCGAAGGTCGTGCATATGACGGCCTTCACCTACCGCTTCGCGCCGTCGATGCGTTACCTCAAGCATCTCGTGTCGAGCGGCAAGCTCGGTGAGCCGCGACATTTCCGCTCGCAGCGCTTTCTCGACTGGCCCGAGACGAGTTGGGGATGGCGTCAGTACAAAGACAAGGCCGGCGCCGGCGACTTGTTCGACATGACGATCCATCGCCTCGATTTCGCACAAGACTTGCTCGGGCCAATAGCCCGCATCTCCGGCGCGGTGGCCCGCTTCGCCCCACGCACGAAGACCGTCGATGGCCGCGATTGCCCGCCGTCGAATGTCGACGATTGGTCGGCGTTGCTCGGCGAATTCACGAGTGGCGCGACCGGCGTGTGGGAAGGCACCACGCTGGCCAAGGGTTATCATCGCGACGGCTTTGGCCACGAGTGGGCCGAGATCAACGGCAGCGAAGGTTCCGCCGTTTACCGACTTCACGAGCCGAACACGATCATGATCGGCAGCACCGGCAACGACCTCGCGACGGTCGAGGTGCCGAAGGAGTTTCTCAAGCCGACCGACAGCCCGCGCGACCCATCGCAAGGCAAGCCCGCGACCGTATTCCGCTACGACTTGATGTGGGAGTTCGTCTCTGCGATCGTCGAAGGCCGCGACGCCGTGCCGAGTTTTTACGACGGCTGGAGCGCTCAAGTCATCGCCGACGCCGTGCTGCAATCGTACGCCGAGCGCCGCTGGATCGAGATTCCGCGTGGGCCGATTTAGATCTATTTATCCGCGACGCGTAGCGAGCGCGATCGCTTCGCGGCTAAGCGTATAAGCAGTTTTCTGACGTACTAAGGACGCATTCACCATCCATGAGCACCACCCGCGAACTTCCGTCACGCAAACAGGTCAAAGCCGCCGACACGTGGGACCTCTCGGACCTGTACGAGAGCGACGACGCATGGGAACGTGCGTTTCTCAAGTGGGAAAAGCGCATTGGCGAGTTCGACAAATTCAAAGGCAAACTTGGCAAAGGGCCGAAGGCGCTGGCCGCGTGCTTGAAGTTCGATCTGTCGTTCGATCGCGTCGCCGACCGGCTCGGCAACTACGCGTTTCTGAAGACGGCAGAGGACACGAGCAACAGCACGTATCAACGCATGCTCGGCCGATTCCGCAGCGCGAGCAGCCGCGCCGGGCAGGCCGCCAGCTACATCCGCCCCGAAATCCTCGCGCTGCCGGCCGCGAAGATGAAGCGCTATCTCGCCGCCGCCGAGTTGAAGCCGTATCGCCTGATGCTCGAACGCATCGAACGCTTCAAGCCCCACACGCTCGTTGCCGGCGAAGAGCGGTTGCTGGCGATGCAAAGCGAGATGGCGAGCGCCGCCTCGCAAGTGTTTCGCCAACTGAATAATGCCGACCTCAAGTTCGGCACCGTCAAAAACGATCGCGGTCAAAATGTCGAGCTCACGCACGCGTCGTTCTCGGCCATGCTGCACTCGCCAAAGCGCGCGGTTCGCGAGGCCGCGTTCCATCAGTACTACAGTCAATTCAAGGCGCACGAGAACACGCTCGCCGCAACGCTCGCCGGTTCGATTCAAGGCGACGTGTATTACGCGCAAGCCCGCGGGTACAAAAGCGCGCTCGCCTCGGCGCTCTTTCCCGACAACGTGCCGCAAAGCGTCTACGACAACCTGATCGACAGCGTCCACCGCCACTTGCCGGCCGTGCATCGCTATTACGATCTGCGACGTCGCAAGATGAAGCTTCGCGAGATTCATCAATACGACACCTACGTGCCGATTCTCAGCGAGCTCGAGACCCATCACACCTGGGACAAGGCGGTGGACGTCGTCATGGCGTCGCTCGCGCCGCTCGGCGAAGAATATTGCTCGACGCTCGAAGAAGGTCTGCGCGGCCGCTGGTGTGATCGCTACGAAAACCGCGGCAAGCAAAGCGGCGCGTTCAGCAGCGGATCGTTCGATGGGCTGCCGTACATTTTGATGAACTATCAGAGCGAGGTGCTCGACCACGTCTTCACGCTGACGCACGAGGCCGGGCACTCGATGCACTCACACTTTTCCGCCCGCACGCAGCCGTTTCAGTATTACAACTACACGATCTTCGTCGCCGAGGTGGCCAGCACGTTCAACGAGCAGCTGCTTTCGAAGCACTTGATGAAGAACGCGAAGACCGATCGCGAGCGTGCGTTCCTGATCAATCGCGAGATCGACGCCATTCGCGGCACGATCATTCGCCAGACGATGTTCGCCGAGTTCGAGAAGCTGACACACGCGATGGCCGAGGCCCACGAGCCGCTGACGCTCGATGCATTCACGACGATGTACCGCAAGTTGCTCGACCAATACTTCGGCCCCGACTTCACGCTCGACGATGAGCTGTCGCTCGAGTGCTTCCGCATCCCGCACTTCTACCGGGCGTTCTACGTCTACAAGTACGCCACCGGCCTGTCGGCGGCGATCGCGCTGGCCGAACGCGTGACCAAAGGTGGCAAGCGCGAGCTGCAGCAATATCTCAGCTTCCTCAAAGGCGGCTGCTCGAAAGACCCGCTCGACTTGCTCCGCGACGCCGGCGTCGACATGGAGAAGCCCGAGCCCGTCGATACGGCGCTCGAATACTTCGGCAAGCTGGTCGAAGAGTTAGACGAGTTGTTATGAAACCCCTCTCCCTTTGGGAGAGGGTGGCTCGATTGCGAAGCGATCGAGACGGGTGAGGGCGGGTGGCGCTGTGACTGAGCTCGACACCTCACACTGTTACGCTCCGAACGAATTCACCACGGTTAAGCGCGCGACGCTCCCTCATCCGGCCTTCGGCCACCTTCTCCCGGTGGGAGAAGGACTTGTTGGACACCACTCATTTACTTCGCGCGTAGCGTACGCGACAGCGCAATTCCGCGTTCGAGCGTGTCGTCGCTGGCGGCGTAGGAGATGCGGAAGTGCGTGTCGCGACGGCTGAAGATCGAGCCGGGAATGATCAGCACCTCGCGCTCGATGGCGGCGGCGACGAACTCGCTGGCGGTGCCCCACGGCGCTTTCGGGAAAGCGTAGAACGCGCCTTCGGGTGTCACGATCTCAAAATCGTCGGCCAAACCCGCGACGATGCGATCGCGCTTCGCTTTGTACTTCTCGATGTCGTCGGTCATGTCGACGTCGAGCGCCGCGGCGGCGCCGAACTGTAGCGGATGCGGAGCGCACACGAACGTGTACTGCTGCATTCGCGTCATGGCTTGAATGATCTCACCAGGGCCGTGAGCGAAGCCGACGCGCCAACCGGTCATGCCGTACGACTTGCTGAACCCGTCGACCACGACGACGCGCTCGCTGAACGATGCCGGCGATACGAACGGCTGGTAACAGAACAACCGATAGATTTCGTCGCTGACGAGAACGATGCCACGCTCGTCGGCGAGCTTCGCAATCGCGTGTGTCACGTCGGCGTTCGCAACCGCGCCGGTTGGATTTGCTGGGCTGTTGAAGAGGATCATCTTCGTGCGCGATGTGATCGCCTTGCGAACCTTGTCGACGTCGATGCGGAAATCGGGATACGTGTCGACCAACACGACAACGCCGCCCGCTAGTCGCACCAGCGATTCGTACATCACGAAATACGGATCGAAGACGATCACCTCGTCGCCCGGATTCACGAGCGCGAGGATCGCGAGCACGAGGCCGCCGCTGGTGCCGCTAGTGACGAGCACTTGGCGATCGGCATGGGGGTACTCGTCGGCGATGCGTGCCGAGAGTTTTTCGTGCAGCGCCTTATCGCCTTGCGTGACCGAGTACCCGTTCATGCGGCCATTGATCGCCTCGATCGCGGCCAAGTGCGCGGGCTCGGGAACATCGAAGTCGGGCTGGCCGATCGAAAGGTTGACCGGATTGGTCATCTTGGCGGCCAGGTCGAACACCTTGCGGATGCCCGAGCTGTCGAAAAAGGCCATGCGATCGGCGAGCATGCGGAAGTCTTTCAAATGGAGGGCACAATGACCCAGGGCCAGCAGGCCCTGGGCTTGGGGCCGTTTTAACGGGTCGGCGAGGTCGCGACTAGCGTGTTGGCGACCGCTTGAGATGCCGCGCGGTCGCTGCGGCTGAGGAACGTCAGCCATTGGGCGAGCGTGGCCAGCGCGTCGTGCGTCTCATCGTCGAGTGCGGCGACGACTCGCTCGTGCGCGATCGTGTGGCCTTGCTCGTCGACCAGTTGAAACGCCTCGCCGTTGCCGTCGATCCACATGCCGAAGTGAGCGTGCTCGGCGACGACGCGCTGAGCAAGCGAAGCATGCTTGTTTTGCGAGCGGGGTGGGGCAGGGGAGAGGGCTCGCTCGGGCTCGGCCTGCACGTGCGTCATGCGACATGCCGTGGGGCGCAACAACTCGTGCAACCAACCGACAAGCGCCTGGCACGACGTGTCGAGCACAAACCGCAACGGTCGCAGCGCATGGAACCGTTCACTGAGCGTTTCGAGATACGCGGCGCTCAGTGCGATGCGTTCGAGCGGGCCGAAGCGGCGCGTGGGACGGTTGTCGGCGAGGATCAACATCATCTGCAATCGCGTGAGCGCGCCGGGCATCGACAACTGTGTTGCGTCGTCGCCCCAAAACTTCAGCGTCACGTAATGCGGCTCGGTGCGCGCGTTGCCGATGAACATGCCGCCGTCGGCGTCGAGATGCTCGATGGCCCATCCAGTCGAGCCGGCGGTGCCGGTGCCGACATCAAGCACATGACAACCGGCCCAGCGTAACCCCTCGGCCGCCGCGACGATCAGCTCAGGCACGATCGGCCGTGAGTCGCCACTGATTACGATGCGCGGCGGCGGCGTGGATGGTGACGTTGAACGCACGTAACTCGCTAGCGCACTTGCAAGCCGGCGAACGTCGGAGGGCGCGATCTGATTGCGATGGATCCCCTCGACACCGCCTGCGGTGAAGCGAGCTCCGACGATGTCGCCTTTCCAAAAGTCATGCAGTTGCTCGACGAGCGCCGTCGGCAGCGGTGACGTGTCGGTGCGATGCGCGCAGTTGCGGCACTCGGGATGAAACGCCGCGAGGCGGCCGAGGTGGGCGGCGCGATCGATCGGGTGCGATTGTCCGGGGCATTGATAGTGCATGCGGGTCGCGGAGTGTACGAGGAGACGCGCGAAACCGCAAGCGGGGATGTCACCGCGAAAAAGAAGTTCCGCGTGCGAACAAGGGATTATCGCACGCGGGTGCGGAACTTCACGATGCCGCCTTCGCCGGGAAGTAGGGCGTTCGTGATCTGCCAGCGAACGACGAGGGAACCGTGGTCGTTCGGCACGGTGCTGAACGTTGCTGCGACGCTCGACTGCTGGCTGTCGGGGACGTATTCGAGGCGCGTCGTCAGATCGTCGAGAATCACGACGTTGCCGATGGCTTCGCAACCGACGTTGTCGAAGCGAAGCGTGAAGTCGACGTAGTCGCCGGGGCTGGCCATCTGCGTGCTGGCAACCTTCACGAGTCGCAGCTTCGGGCAATGCGGCAAATCGACCGTGTACGTGATCTGCAAACGCTCGGCCCCGATATATGCCTGCGCGGCTTGCAAGCCCATCTCGACTTGCGGCGCCTGCACATTGCTCCACACGATGGCGGCGTCGACAGCCTCGATCAGCTTCGCCTTTTCCGTGCCCTGGAAGATACCGGCGCGAATGATCGACAGATTCTCGTACGGCAGCAGCGCGTCTTGCACGGCACGCGGCACGACGAGCACCGACGTCAGGCCGCCTTGCTCGCGCGTCCGAAACGCTTCGGGCAGACGGTTGGCTCGGTTTCCGATCGGTTGCAAGTTTTGCGTGTCGACTTTGGCGGGTAGCTTGTCGTCGTGTCTCGCGATGTGCAGCGGCTGCGTGGCCCCTTCGATCTTTTCGACCTGCTCGTCAGCCACAAGTCGCGTGACGACGCGCACGGCCCCGAAGCGCGGAGCGTAAATGCACACACGATTCGACGGCTGCACCAACGTGCGGCCATCGAGCGAATCGAAATGCGCGACGGCGTCACTGGAATCGAGACCGACGACTTTCCACTCGGGCGAGACGCGCACTCCCGGCGGAGCGTCGCCGCCATCGCAGATGAGTTCGTCGCTCGGTGTGGGCGAGCAGCAAGTGGCACAGCGTGGGGCGCACGGGCTGGTCGAACACGATCCGCACGAACTGCAACCGCACGCGGTTCCACTGTGGGCGATGACGTTGCCTTGGCGAACGAAGGATGCGGGAACGCGACGGATGTGCGGCGTGATCATCGCGAGCGGCGCGATGTGCGGCGCGACCATGACGTGCGTCGGCGGTTCCGACAGGGCAGGGGAGGGGGCGGCCCGTCCCGGCGTCGCGTTTTCGGATGGCGGCGTCGATGTCGGAGCGGTCGGTTCGGGCGTTGTCGTGCCGAACGGGTCGCTAGGAACGGCCGGCGTCGAGGGCGAGGTTGGCTCGTCGAACGGCGATGGTGCCTGCGCAGCGACCGGCAACAGTTCTGTCTCATTCGAAAGGAATCGCACCGACGGCGCGCGGCACGAGCACAGCGAGAGTGTCGAGAGCGCGACAATGCTTATTCGCAATTTCGTGGCGATGGCGCTCATGTTTGAACTCCATCGTCGGTCACAGGCGGAATGCGTTCGAGCTGCGGCGCTTCGGAGGTCGGCGGAGCTTCTTCCGTCGGCGAGGTGTTCACCTTGGGAGCAGCGGGCTCGACGTCGCTCGGTTGTTCGGTCGGAATGGGCACGGCCGCATCGGGTATCGACGAAGGCATGGCCTCGGCGGCGAGGTAGATCTTCAGCGGCGGGCATCCGTTGAGGAACACCATGTCCGGGCCATTACGTTCGTCAGGGATGCGGCCGCCGAGGCGAACGATCGCCATCGGACGTCCGAGTCCTTGCGCCTCGACCAGCGGATGCACGCCCGGCCCCGCGTCGAACCAACTCGGATGCGCCGGATCGCTTAACCCGGGCAGCGCCTTCTCCGGGTCTTCGAGATATACGACGCGCGTGAGGAAATGTCCCTGTGCGGCGAGGCGAAGATCGTCTGCGGTGAGCTCGATGGGGATCGGAAACTTCTTCTCGGCGCCGGCCGGCGGGTACAGGCGATCGACAAGTTCGATCGTCGGATAGACGGCGCGGTCTTCGTAGCCTGGGATGCCAGTGATCCGCAAGCGATAGACCGGCCCGATGAGCATTGCCAACAATGTCGGCGACGCCATGGGCTCGGTGAACGCTCCTTCCGAAGCGACCGAAACGGTGATCGGCTCTTCGCTGATGATTTGCACGTGCTGCAGATAGCCGGCCGCACAGCCGCCTTGCATGAGTCGCACGGCGCTGGTCATGCCTGGCGGAAGCGAGTCGGGAATGAGCGAATGAAAGTGCGGCTGCTTCCCCGCACCTGCCGGCGGCGTCATCTGCTGCGCGACGGTGACGTCGGCCAGCACCGCGACGACTGCGAGGACGATGAAGGCACGCATCATAAAGCCGCGACCGTCGGTCGCTCTCGTGGAGGGTTGATCCGCGTAAGCTCGCGACCGGCGCGACCACCGGTCGCAATTACCCGGGCCGCGCGACCACCGGTCGCGGCTTTATGGATGTTGACTACGGTGCGTCCGTTCCCGTCGGTGGACAGTAGGCCGGGTCGCACGCCGCTCCCGGCGATCCAATCAACTGGTGTCGGCTGGCCAGCGGCGGCACCATCGGCAGATTGAGACCATTGGTCCGCTCGTGGATGATGGCCGTGCTCGCGGGCTTCGGATAGCTGATGCCCGGCGATTGCTTGACGTGTACCTTGACCTTTTTCGTCGGGTTCGGGATGTGCGTCGCCGTGTGGTTGCGAATGACGTGCTTCTTCAAACCGGCAGGCACACCCAGCGGAATGTGCGGAGGTCCCGGCAGTCCGATCGGCGTGCCGGTGATGGGCATGCCGTACTGCGGACCGGGGCCGCCGACTCCCGGAGGCATGTCGTAACCGGTCGCGAGGATCGAGGGGTCGCCGACCGGCATCGGACCACCGGCGAACATCTCGCCGCCGCCGGGGATTTCCAGGTCCTTGTTGCCAATGCGGATGATCGCGAGGATCGAGCCACGACGGTCAGCTTCGATAATCGGATCAACACCCGGATCGAGCCGCGTGCTGACCAACGTCTCGACACCGGCGAGCGCGAGCTCTTGGTACTCGGCATCGGGCAAGTAGATGACCTTCGTCACGAAGTTGCCCGACAGCACCTGGTCGAAATCTTCTTCCGTCAGTTGGAACGGAATGGCGTTGTGTTCGAGGTACGCGTCGGTGCGCGGCAGCGTCGGGGCGATCTCGATCGTCGGATACAACTCAACGCCCGGCCGGCCCGGGATGTTCGTGAGCTTGAGCCGGTACAAGGCGCACTGGCCGAAGTTGTAACGGGCCGGGAAGACCAGCGGGTCGGAATCGAACGTGGAGGTTCCGGACATGTCCCAGTTGATCATCGCGCCTTCAGGGGCGACGAACGCCACCTGCGACGTGCGGCCGACGTACGGATTCGGGGCCGGGGGGCCAAGCGTCATCACGCCCGGTCCGGGTCCACCGACGCCAGGGCCGGGATGCTCGAGCATCGCGGCCGGCGGTAGGTTGTTGTTGTGAAATTGGCACCCGACGGTCGTGGCGAGCACCAGCAACAAGGCCCATCGCATTCTCATGTCCGTTACCCTTTTTTGGATCGATTCGCCAGCATTGCTGGCAGCGGAGCGTGCGTCGGTTTTATGGTCGGCAAAGCGCTGATGTTCGTGGGTTGGCGTGGACCGCAAACGACCGGCATCGCTACAATGCCGCCCGCCTGCCTGTCGCGATCGTTCGACCGCGACCACCATCCACGACCCGACGACCCGCCCGAAGGCAATCGTCTGCCCGTAAGGTCGACCTTCGAGCGCGTGAATCTTTGATAAATCCGGCATAATCGCGCGATGCGCTACAGTTTCGCAGCCTTGCCTATCACCGCTGTCTTGCTGCTTTGCGGTTCAACCGCTGCGCAGACTCCCCAAACTCGCGCGGTTTCGCAGGGTGATGCAATGCTGGCGCAAGCAGTCGACCGGCTCGACCGATACCCGTCGATCTCGGCCAGAATCCGCCAGCGAGCCGAAATCTACGACATGCCCATGATCGGAACCGGCCTGTACTTGCAAGGGCCGCCGGGCAGCCAGTGCATGCGACTCGAGCTGAAGATGCAGGTCGACAACGACGTAATGAGCGTTCAACAGGTGTGCGATGGCAACAACCTGTGGGTGATTCGCCATCTCGGACCGCAGCAAACGCTCGGCCGAATCGAGGCCAGAACCGTGGTCGAGAACCAAAAAGGTTGGGCCCAAAAACCGGGGCAGGGGGGACCGCTCGGCATTGGCATCGGCGGGTTGCCGCGACTCGTGCGAAGCCTGAACCACTCGTTCCGTTTCGCCGACCCGGTGCCGACGAAGTTGTCGACGTTTCCCGTCCACGAGCTGCGAGGCATGTGGCGTCCCGAGGCGCTGGCGCGCATGTTGCCCGATCAGAAAGCGAAGATCGAAGCCGGCGGACCGGCCGACCTCAGCAAGTTGCCCGAAGAGGCGCCCGACGAGGTGTACCTGCTGCTGGGCCGCGACGACCTGTTTCCGTATCGCGTCGAGTATCGGCGTCATGAGGAAGGTGGCGAGGACGGGGCGCAGACTCGCGTGCTGCTGGTGATGGAGTTGTTCGAGGTGCGTGCCGACGCGACGATCGAACGCCGCTTGTTCGACTACCAGCCCGGCGAGCTGCCGATCTCGGAGCTGACGTCGACGTACATTGAGAATCTGAAAACGCGATGACGCAAGGTGTTGACGTCCTGTAGGGAACGCCCTCCGTGGCGTTCCGTGCCTACGTGTTGACGCACCAACCGATTCACGGAACGCCACGGAGGGCGTTCCCTACAGCGCCGACTGTCGCGCTCGCGCCAGCGCCGCCGCGACCTTTGCGGCCTCGATCATGCTTCCGACCTCGGCGCGACCTTTCCACGCCAAGTCGAGCGCCGTCCCGTGCGCGACGCTCGTGCGCACGATCGGCAGCCCGAGCGTGACGTTCACCGCGCGATGCATGCCCAGCAATTTGAGCGCGATGTGACCCTGGTCGTGATACATCGCGACGACGGCGTCGAATTCGCCATCACGCGCACGGACCATCAACGTGTCGGTCGAGAAGGGGCCTTGCGCATCGAAACCTTCGCCGCGAGCTCGCTCAATCGCAGGCGCGATGATGCGCGTCTCTTCATCACCGAAAAGGCCCGACTCACCGGCATGCGGGTTCAGTGCGCACACGCCGATGCGCGGGCGTGGAAGATCGAACGCGCACATGACATCGTGCGCGAGACGAATCTTCGTGACGATGGCGTCGGGCGTCAGATGCGTCCAAACCTCGGAGAGCGCCATGTGCAATGTCACGTGTACGACGCCGAGGCCGGCGGGACCACGGATGGTCGCATTGGGCGCGAGATACAACATCATCGCCACGTCGCGAATGCCGCACAGCTCGGCCAACAACTCGGTGTGACCCGGGTAGCGATGGCCGGCCAGCCACAGCGCCGCCTTGTGCAGCGGCGCGGTCACCAGGCCGTCGATGCGTCGGTCGATCGCCAACTGGGCGGCAACGAGCAGGGCGTCGTATGCCGCTTGTCCGCCGCGCGCGTCGATCATTGCCGGCGGCGCGGCGAGAATCTCATCGCTACCGGCTCGGAGGCAGCAAATCAATCGCGGTGAAGAGGCTGCTTCGGCCGGGTCGCTGACTTCGCGCACCTCGACGTCGGCCTTGAGCAACTTCGCCGCACGCCGCAGCATTTCCGCGTTGCCGACGGCGACAGGGCGGCAGAACTCGTGGACTTCAGGACGCAGCCATGCACCGACGACCACTTCGGGTCCAACACCGGTGGGATCGCCAAGCGTCCAGGCCAACAAAGGTCGCGTCGATATAAAGCCGCGACCGGTGGTCGCGCCGCCGTGAATCATCACCATCGTCGAGGCATCCCCATCGTCCAGACATGATCGTTCAATTATAACTGAACGCGTGACACGCATCTTCAACGTGCTGGGCGGCTTCAGCCTCGTGTTCGTGCTGTTGGCGATCGCGACAGGGCTCGTCACGCTCAGCGGCGACATCCGCGATCCGTTCGACACCACAGCCCAAGCGAACCTGCGCGTTCATCGCCTCTCAGGCATCGGCGCGGGCGTAGCAGTGCTGCTCGTCAACTCGATCGTCGTGACGTACTTCATCGGCACGAGCCGCTGGTGTCGCGAAGTGTGCGAGACGTACCAGCTCGACGCGTCGATCCTTCGACGCAGTGCACAGCTCAAGCGACGCGCGTTCCCGGCGTCGATCGTCGGCATCGTCACGATCATCGGCATCGCGGCGCTGGGTGCCGCGGCCGATCCGATGACGGGGACCGCGCCATCGACGCATGGTATGTCATGGGGCGAGATGCACCTGGCCGCCGCGGTCATCGGCATGGTCATCGTCGGATGGTCACTCGTCGCGCAGCGCGCATCAGTCGCCACCAATCACGAGATCATCACCGACGTGTTGAACGAAGTTCATCGCATTCGCACCGAGCGCGGTTTAACATAACGCCGCGACCGGTGGTCGCGCTCGTTCAAATGGTGTACGGGTGAGTTGGCAACTGGCGCGACCAGCGGTCGCGGCTTTATGAGAGCCTGCGTTCAACGTGTGCACAACGCCTCGGTCACGGTCGCCGGCGAAATGATTTCGCGCATCGAGCGCGGCATGCTCGTGTTGCTTGGCGTAGCGACGACCGACACCGACGACGACGTGCTCGCGATGGTCGACAAGCTCGTGAACCTGCGCATCTTCGACGACGCGCAAGGGAAGATGAACTTGGCGCTGAGCGATGTTGGCGGCGCGATGCTCGTGGTGAGTCAGTTCACCTTGCTAGGCGACACACGACGCGGCAGGCGGCCGAGCTACAGCAGCGCCGCGCCGCCGGAGCAGGCCGAGCGTCAGTATCTCGAAGTTGTCGAGATGATTCGCGCGCGTGGCGTGCCGGTGAGCACCGGAAAGTTTCGCGCGATGATGGATGTGGCGCTCGTCAACGACGGACCGGTGACGCTGTGGATCGACACGTCCGCATGAACGCCCTGCCCACCCCTACTTGTAAAACTGATCGATCAACCGCGTCGCGACCTCGTGCAGATTCTCAGCCTCAGGCGAGACGCCGGCCCAGACCGGGTCGTGCAGCACCATGAGTGTCGTCGCCACGACGATGGCGTACGCCACTGCCGTCGCCCACTTGCATTCGCTCCACATCTTGATCGCGGTGCCGAACGAGCTCTTGAGTCGGAAATGCTTGAAGTCGATGCTCCAGATTTCATCCAGAATCAGATGCGACATGAAACCCAGCGTCACGGCGCCAGCTTTGTAGTACCGCATGTCGATGTCGCCCGTCGTGCAGACCAGGAACGCGATCTCGGTGAAAATCAGGGCCACCGGGATGCTGTGGAAGATTCCGCGATGGACGGTCCAGTGCTTCAGGAAGTGATAAAGGACGAACCGGATGAACAAATAGATCGCCGCGCCAGCCAGGATCATCGATTCGTGCGTCCACCCCCAGTGCCGGAACCGGTCGGCCATCATCATGGGCAGAGCGGCGGCAGCGAAACTGATGCTTTCATGCATCGGCTTGCCGGGACCGCTATCGAGGTCCGGGAGCATTCCGGAGACCCCGCACAGGGTCGCCGCTAAGGCACAGGTCGGCAGGGGGACGTCGTACAACGCGGCGGCGCCGGCTCCGTAAACGAGACCGAGCGACGTGCTGGCGGTGATATGGATTTTGAACCCGGGCATGCTTGCGTCCTTGCAAAGGCAGACGAGGTTTTGGGGCCGCGACTGTACAAGAAGGCGAGATGCGAACCAAGCCCAAACCGCTGAAAACAAAGCCTCGAACCGAACATAAGAAACATTATCGGACGTTGTGGAGAGGGTCGTTTCGAGGCCAATTCACGCCTTTGGACCCATCTCAGCTCACCCGCTCTGGCATGCGTTCACGGACGATGGAACGACCATTGATTGAACGAACGCTGTCACGATTTCATTTCATTCGCCATGACGTCTCGGCGGACGCCCGCGGCAGTCGGCATTGGTGTTCCTGAACCGGCGCAGAAATCGCGCCCAGCCATGCCGCCGAGCCGTCCGAATTTCCGTCCGGTCAGCGCAAAAAATCCGTTTCCAAAATGTCCTGAAACCGTCCGCTGGCTGTCCGTTCCGAGCCGTCATGTCGGCAGTCCGGATCCCGATTCGGGGTCGAATGACGCCTGGACCCCAGGCCGGCGACAGAAATCGCTCCAAAACCGTCCGAATGCCAGCAGTCGAGCGCGGCCAAATAATGCCGATTTGGGCAGGGGTCTGCAAGACGGATTTAGGGCTCGAGAAAGACGCCCATGTTGCGGAACTTGTCGTAACGCATCGACAACAGCTCGTCGTTCGAGCGCGGCGTGAGTTCGCGCAGGCAACGCGTCAGATACATCTTCAACCGCGACGCCATTTGATGGTGGTCACGGTGGGCGCCGCCGAGCGGCTCTTCGATCACGTCGTCGATCACGCCGAGCTTGAGCAGATCCTTGCTCGTGAACTTAAGCGCCTTGGCGGCCTGGTCGGCATAGCTCGCGCTTTTCCACAGAATGCCGGCGCAGCCTTCAGGACTGATGACCGAGTAGTACGCAAACTCAAGCATCGCGACTTTGTCACCGACGCCGATGCCCAGCGCGCCGCCTGAGCCGCCTTCGCCAATCACGACGCAGACCACGGGCGTCGGCAGGCGCGACATCTCGAACATGTTCGTGGCGATCATCTGAGCCTGACCGCGCTCCTCGGCGCCGATGCCAGGATACGCGCCGGGCGTGTCGATCATGCAGATGACCGGAACGCGATACTTCGCCGCGAGTCGCATCTTCGTCAGCGCCTTGCGATAGCCTTCGGGATGCGCGCAGCCGAAGTAACAAGCGTTGCGCTCCTTGAGCGTTTTGCCTTTCTGATGGCCGATGACCATCACTTTGTACTCGTCGAGTTTGGCAAAGCCGGACCGCATCGCGCGGTCGTCGCCGAAGGCCTTGTCGCCATGCAGCTCGTAGAACTCGTCGAACACGAGCTCGAGGTAATCGCTCGTCATCGGCCGCTCGGGATGCCGCGCGACTTGCACGACTTCCCACGCTTCGAGGTTGCCGTAGATCTTCTTCTTCAGATCGGCCAACTCACGGCGCAGGCTGCGAGCTTCTTCGGCGCTCTCGGCCGTGACTTCGGTGACGGATTCAACACGCGCGAGCTTGGTCTCGATTTCGTAGATCGGGCGTTCGAACGCGAGACGTTGTGAGGGTGCAGTAGCCATGCTGCCATGTTAACCGACCGTCGCAACGCGACTCAATCCGTAAACGCCGCATCGGGCCGTCACGATTGTCTGATCAATACTCAACATTGATCAGAAACAGCCCACACGCGGGAGCTTTCATGCCGGCGATGCGGCGATCGCGCGATGCAAGCACCTCGCCGGCCCACGAGATCGGCAACTTGCCGCGGCCAACCTCGACCAGCGTGCCGGCCATCGTGCGCACCATGTTGTAGAGGAAGCCGTCGGCCTCGATTTCAAACTCGATGACATCACTCGAGATGCCGCCGCTTGATATACCATCAGTTACTCGCGAGACACTTGCCTCGTAGACGTTGCGAACAGTTTCGAGACGTCGCGAGCCCGAGCTTTCGAAGGCGGCGAAATCGTGTTGGCCGACCCATAGCTGAGCGGCGGCGTGCATGGCCGTCGCATCGAGACGCTGCTTGACGTGCCACAGGTAGCCACGACGAAAAATCTCGCGCAGCGGCCCGTCGTGAATCACATAACGATAGCGCTTGCGAACAGCGTCGCGGATGGCGTGAAATCCTGGCTCGACTTCGACCGCATCGAGGATCACGATATCGCACGGCAACTCGGAGTTGATCGCTCGCTGCAAAGCCTTGGGTGTCAGCGAAGTTTCAAGATCAACGCTGGCGACTTGCTTCAGCGCGTGCACGCCAGTATCGGTGCGACCACTGGCGACCACGCGCACCGATTGTTTCGTGATCGCGAGAATCGCTGCCTCGACCTCGCCTTGAACGCTCGGGAACTTCGGTTGCCACTGCCAACCAGTGTAGGCAGTGCCGTCGTAGGCGAGCGTGAGCTTGAACGTGCGCGGCATATTTTTGAATAGCCCAGGCCTTCAGGCCTGGGAGAACGTCACCGTCGCGCATCGCGAACCCAGGCCTGAAGGCCTGGGCTAAACAAATCAACACGCCCTATGCGCGAACCGTTGATCGCTTGGCGCTACCACGCTTCACCAACAACTCAGCGATTTGTACGGCGTTGGTCGCGGCGCCTTTGCGAAGGTTGTCGCTCACGCACCAGAACGCCAGCCCGTTGGGCGATGAAATGTCTTCGCGAATGCGACCGATGAACACTTCATCGCAACCGTCGCAATTCATCGGCATCGGATACGACTTGTTCGCAAGGTCGTCGACGACGACGATGCCCGGGAACGCGGCGAACAACTTGCGTGCATCGGCGACCGACAACTTGCGTTCGGTTTCGACGAGGATGCTCTCGCTATGGCAATTGCTCACGGGCACACGCACACACGTTGGACAAACCTGGATCGACTCGTCGCCCATGATCTTGCGCGTCTCGTACACCATCTTCATCTCTTCGCTGGTGTACCCTTCTTCTTTGTGCGAGCCGATCTGTGGAATCAAGTTGAACGCGATCGGATGCGCGAACGTTTCGTACTTGAACTCTTCGCCGCTTTGGCAGGCACGAGTCCCCTGCTCTAGGTCGCGTTGGCCGGCGACACCGGCGCCGCTGGTGGCTTGATACGTGCTGACGACGACCCGCTTCACACGCGCGGCATCGTGCAACGGCTTGAGCGCGACGACCAATTGCGTGGTCGAACAGTTGGGGCTGGCGATCACGCCTTGATGTTCGTCGATCGCGTCGGAATTCACTTCGGGAATCACGAGCGGCACCTTCGGATCCATGCGCCAGTAGCCGCTCTCGTCGACGACGACGGTTCCGCGCTCGACGGCCCACGGTACAAAATCGCGGGCCGTCTCGTCGGGCGTGCTGCCGATGGCGATGTCGACGCCTTCGAACGCTTCGGGCGTGAGTTCTTCGACCGTCACCTCGCGGCCACGGAACGTGAGCTTCTTGCCAGCTGAGCGCTTCGACGCCAACATTTTGACGTTATCGATCGGAAACTCGCGATCTTCGAGCATCCTCAAGATCAACGAACCCACGGCCCCGGTGGCGCCGACGACAGCAAGCGACTCGTACACGATGAATTCCCCAATGCGATTTCGGTGTGACAGGCGCATTATAGATGGCGGCGTCGCGGTCATAAAGCCGCGACCGGTGGTCGCGCTTCGCGGCGGCGGAACACGCGTTTATTCACGGTTGGCGCGAGATGAATACCCGGCGCACATGACGGGGCGGCCAGCGCGACCACCGGTCGCGGCTTTATGCGGACGTTATGACCGCGACGTTTGCGTCTCGCGGGTGGTGGCGCGTTGCGTCGGCGTGCGTTTGGGACGCGGCGTCTCGACCTCTTCGGGCTCTTCGGCGTGGCGATCGAACACGGCGCGCACGACCTTCGGCGAAATGAACGACGCGCACCCGATGAGCATCACCAGGCCGAACGTCCACATGCCCAGGCACAGGCCGATGCCCAAGTGCAGCGGCAACGCGATGAGCAAGTAGATCGGTCGCAGCAATCGCGGCCAGATGAGCACGGGGAAAAACATCTCCCAATACACCGTCGTCTGCGTCATGATCGCGACGGTATACGGCCAGTTGTGCATCCACGTCATGTCGAGCGATTGGTACTCGAGGTTGGCGAACGCGCCCCACAAGGCATCGCCGTACCACCACGAGTTGCCTTGAATCTTCGACAGGCCGGCGAAGAAGTAAATGATGCACATGTTGATCTGAATCAGTCGAATGGCGAGATTCGCGCCGGTGCTTGGCGAGGCTGGCGGGAGTGCCCCCTCCCCTGCCCTGCGAGCCGCGAGCCATCGGTCGAGCGAAAAGGCGTCGCCGCACGGACCCACCATCAGGTACGTCGCCAACATCACGTTGATTTGGTCGAGACCAAACAACGCGCCCGGCGTGCGATTGACGTATTGCAGTGCGCAGATGAACGCGAGCACCGAGACGACGCGGCTGTAGAGGCCGAGCATCAGCATCGCAAAGACAACGAGTGCCGCAACGTGCACTGCCCACAACAACACCAACGAGTCAATTTTCCAGAACCAACTCAAAGCCCACGTGTCGCCGGTCTGCATCTTGGCGGCTTCGGCCGAGACCCACGCATGCGCGCCGAAAAAGTCGTTGAGACCCAGCGACCACACGCAATGCGTGTACAGCAGCATCGCGCCGGCAAGGATGCGAATCATGCCGAGCGTGGCGGGATCGGACGGCGCGAACCAGAAGCGGTTCCATCCGCCGACGACCCCCTGCCCTAACTCGCGGAAGTATTGCAGGACGAGCTTCATGGCGCTGCCTGACGTTATAGCGCTGCCTGGTTAACAAACGTGCCCAACGCGCGCTGACGGTACGAGTTCTCGCTTTCGATCTTGTGGCCGTCGCGAACTTGATCGGGTCGATACAACATGTGCTGAACTAAAGTAAGCGTGACGCGGCGTGCATTGAATTCGTTGATGAGGTGATTGGCATAGGATCGCGCCAAATCAGATTCCCATTGATTCGGTGGGTGCTGCGACCATTCGGGATCCATCGGTGCTGGATCGACGTTGCCGATACGTTCGGTCAGCATGAAGTATCGGTGATAGAGAAGTCGCGGGAACTGCTCCGTGAGGTTTGGGAGCGTGCCCGTCTTTGTCGTGCCGTCGGCCAACTCGACTTGGTAACGAAGCAGGTGGCTAAAGCCCGGATCGGGAGCGAAAAACTTATTGGCATGATCAAGAAACATCAGTTGAGAGTAGTGACGGAACACTTTCTCGCGCAGCGCGGTGCCGATGACCGACGGCGGCAGCGACAGCGGCGCGGCAAGCAACGCCCCAACGTGCCAAATGATGGCAAGGGTGACGAGGCAGCGCACCCACACGGGCCAGGTCGATGTCGTGGCGGTGGTGTCGCGATCTTGCGCCATATGTATGTCCGTGCCGGCAATTCCCGGTTTAGCCGCGACGCGCAGCGAGTGCGTCGCAAGCGACGCGGCTAAACGACGAAATGACGCCGCATTCGGCGTCACATTCACGTTATCGGCACCGCGGGGCGCGGAACCCGACAAACGCAAAAACCCTCGCACGACCCGAAGGGCATGCGAGGGTTTGCGTATTGTAGCGAACTTTTGCGGCCTAGGCCGTCAGTTCGCGTTACTGACTCTGCTGCTTAGCGAACGACCATGGCCACCTGGGCGGCGTCCAAGTCGAAAGCGATCTCACGGTTCTCACCGCCGACCAAAGCCAGCTTCTCTTCCTTCGAGATCTTCTGACCATTTCGCTCGATCTCGACGCGGACGGTGTAGTCGTTCCACGTTTGGCCGTTGTTCAGCTTCGACGTGGTGAACTCACGGACCGTGCCAGCCGATTGCGTGGCGCTGCCGGCCAAGAAAACCTTGGCGTCGGCCGGAACGTTCAGCGTCAGCGTGGTGCGGGCCGGCTGCTCGGCAATCTTGCTGTCCGACGAGTTGTCGAACGCGAAGGCCAAGTCAGTCGTCTCACCAGCACGAACCTTGATGATCTTCGTCTCGGTGACGGTCTTGCCGTCGACGACCATCTCGGCACGCAGCGTGTAGGTGTAGCTGTAACCAGCCTCGAGATTGTTCGAGACATAGCGACGGACCATGCCAGTGCTGGTCGTGGCCTTGTCGTTGACGAACACGCGAGCGTCGGCCGGAACGTTGACGACGATCGTCGCGCTACGTTGGGTCGAGGTCATCGGGGCCGGAGCCGGAGCCGGGGTTTCCATCATCGGGCTCATCGACGGGGCCGGGGTCACGGCGCCTGGCATCATCGTGCCTGGAACCATCATGCCGCCCGACGATCCACCGCTCGAACCACCGCTTGATCCACCAGTCCAACCGCCCGACGAACCACCGCTGCTCATGCTGTAACCACCGCTCGAACCGCCGCTGCTACCACCCCACCAACCGCCGCTCGAACCACCCGACGATCCACCGCTCGAACCGTATCCCGTGCCCCAGTAGCTGGCGCGATGCCAGTGGCGATGGAACAGTCCGCCGCCGCTCGAACCACCGCTCGACATGCCATAGCCGCCGCTCGAGCCACCGCTGGACATTCCCCAGCCACCGCTCGAACCACCGCTCGACATGCTATAGCCGCCGCTCGAACCGCCCGACGAACCACCACTCGAGCCACCGTGACGCCCCCAGAACGCATTGGCATCGGTCAGATTCACGCCAAGCGTCACCAGCGTCGCGATCGACGCAAACATCAGTTTCCAAGACATGAGCATTGCTCCCCTGAGAGTGAATGCCGACCGAGCCTAGTGCTCAGCAAGCGTTAGACGTAGTTCACAAAGCCTGCGTTGTGTTTGCCGCGTTCACAAGTTGCGAAATATACACAAGCTGTACGGCTAAATATCGCTCGCTGCTGGCAGAATGCAAGCCAGCGTCGAGGTAGAAAAAACTCATCTCCCTCTCAGCCACAAAGGTTCCCTAGAATGCCCGCCTCAACAGCATAACCCGCACAACCGTTCTGTGAAGCACCCAGCCATGATGCGATTACCGCCTTTCGCACAGCGAATGCCGTGGGCGATTGCGGTGGCGACGCTGGGTTTGATGACTTTTGGGCTGCTAGCAATTGCGAGAAGCGAGGAGCTCGCAGGCGGGTCGGGACGGTATTTCCGTCAACAGCTGATTTGGTGTGGGGCAGGACTAGGGGCGATGTTCCTGGTCGCAATCCCCAATTACCGATTTTTGGCGCGATGGAGTTATTTAGCGCTAGTTATCACGATTGTCATGTTGGTGTTTGTTTTGACTCAAACACCCATTAACGGCGCCCATCGTTGGATTCGCGTGGGTTCGTTAGGAATCCAACCTTCCGAGTTCGCGAAGATTGCGATCGTCGTGGCCATGGCGCGATGGTTGATGCACCGCGACCATTGCCGACGTTTCGCGGCGCTCGTCGCACCCTTATTGATGACGTGCGTCGTGTCCGTGCTCGTGTTGCGCGAGCCGGATCTTGGCACGTCGCTGGTGTTTTGGCCGGTGCTGGCCGCGATGTTCTATGTGGGGGGCACACGGATGCGAGATTTGTGTCTGCTGCTTGTCTGCGGCATTGCGCGCAGCGCCGGTCGTGTGGTCGCAGATGAGCGCCGAGCAGCGGTCGCGCATCACGTCGCTCTTTGCGCAGGTCGAGCCGGGCCAACGCCCGCAAGCTGACGGGTATCAACTCTATCAATCGAAACAGTTGTTGGCCCTTGGCGGCGTGTGGGGAAGTTATTGGGCGGGCGAGCCGGCCGACGATCGTGCGGCGTACCATCTGCCCGAGTCACAGACCGACTTCATTTTCAGCATCGTCGGCGAACGTTTCGGCTGGCTGGGGCTGAGCAGCGTGATGGCGCTTTACGCGATGCTGGTCCTCGGGTCGCTGGCCGTTGCGAGGCAAACGCGCGAGCCGTTTGGTCGACTCGTCGCGGCCGGCGTGGCGGCGCTCATCGGAACGCAGGTCGTCGTCAACACCGCGATGACGGTCGGGCTGTTGCCCGTGACGGGGTTGTCGTTGCCGCTGGTGAGCTACGGCGGGTCGGGCATGCTCGCGCATGCGCTGGCGCTGGGGCTGGTGTTGAACATCGGCCTGCGGCCAGGGTACGAGGTCGCGAGTGCGCCGTTCGTGGGCGCGGCCGTCGTTTGACGCACCGTTAGCCGCGTCGCTTGCGACGCGCTCCGCGCACACGCGGCGAGCAAGCTCGCCGTCTAAACATCACTTAGCCGGCGTCACCGAAATGTTATCAACGCAGAACTCACCGACGCCGCCCAACAACCCAATGCGCAAAATCGCGTGCACGGCCTTAGGCGGAATGCGGATGATGCCGTGCTCGTCCTGCCAATCGAACGTGTCGCGGAACGGGCCCACCGCTCGCTCGGCAAGCGTGCGCTGATTCTCGTCATAGAACGTCACGACGACGTACGCCATCTCGCCGGGAGATTGCCCCGGTCGAATGCTCGTTCCCTTCGCACGCAGCTTTACTTCGAGCGCCGGAATCTTCGTGCCGTCGATCGCGAATGCCTGAAGCATCTGACTGCCGCGGCCAGGCACAACGTTCGTGAAACGCACGTAGTGTTTGCCGTCAGGCGCGAGTGGGTCGGTCACCACTTCCGCCTGTCGCACGTAATGCCAACCCTTCGGCACCTCGGCGTTGTCGACTTTCTCCGTCTCTTCGAAACTTCCGTTGACCAGCGTCGGGTGCAGTGGGTCGGGCTTCACCTTGCGCAGCGATTCCGCGGTCCCCGTCATCGGCACGAACAATGTCGGCCGCAGCGCTTCGGAGACGAGCTTGCCGTTCTCTTTGCGAAACAGGAACAGCGTCTGTTGATAACGTTGGCCCAACGGCACGATGAGTCGCCCCCCTTCGCGAAGCTGCTCGACGAGTTTATCGGGCACGCTCTCGGGTGAGCAGGTGACGATAATCTTGTCGAACGGCGCAGCCTCGGCCCAACCCTGATAGCCGTCGCCGATGCGCGTGTGCACGTTCGGGTACTTCAACCGCTTGAGCACGCGTGCCGCAGCGATGCCCAGCGGCTCTTTGATCTCGATGGTGTAGACATCTTTCACGAGCGGGCTGAGCACGGCCGCTTGATAACCGCTGCCCGTGCCGATCTCCAAAACCCTGTCGCTCGGTTGCGGGTCGAGCTGTTCGGTCATGTACGCGACGATGAACGGCGGCGAGATGGTTTGACCTTCGCCGATCGGCAAGGCCATGTCGTAGTAGGCCATGTCGCGCTGCGCGAGATTGACGAACTCGTGCCGCGGCGTCGCGCGGATGGCGTCGAGCACGCGCGGGTTCTTCACCCCCGCGGCGGCGACCTCGGAATCGACCATGCGATTGCGAGCTTCGGTGAGCGCCTGAAGCGTGAGCGGCGCGGCATGCGACGTCGCCGCAATTGCAACGAGCGCGATCGAGAAACTGACGAGCAGACAGCGGGAAATGAAAGGCGTGCGCATGGCATCCATCATAATCAATGGCGAGACATTCCGGCGCTGCTTGATTTGCCCCGATGGATCGTCCAGAATCCTCGTAGTCATCGCCCCATCGCACCCACAGCCAGGTCAGCAAACGCCTATGTTCGACCTCGTGGAAGACCTGAAGCGTCGTTATACCGACAAGTACGTTGTCGTCGACGACCAACGGCCTGAGCTCGCCCGCTTCCGTGGCCAAACCGGCCGCGTGAAGACGGTGAACATGAGTGGCCGGGCGCTCGTCGAGTTTGATGCGTACAACAACATCGGTTGGTACGACATCGATCCGGTGTGGTTGAAGGTCATCGACCAACCGCTGCCGAAGCCGGAACCGGAAAAGGCCGAGAAAAAACCGGCCGAGAAGAAAGCGGCAGAGAACAAGGCAACCGAGAAGCCTGCCGCGAAGACGCAGCCGAGCCCGGCGCCGATTGGCGAAGCGCACCCTGCCCCGGTGCTCGGCGAACAAGCAGCGCCCGAAAAGCCCGCCGCCGTGACGCCGAAGAAATCGACGGCCGACATTCTCGCCGCCGCGCGAGCGAAAGCGGCGCCAGCCGAAGCAAAGGCGTCCCCGCCGAGTGCTTCGCCGCCAACCACCGCGCCCAAACCGACGCCAACAACGGCAAAGCCCTCGACGGCCGACATCCTCGCCGCCGCGCGAGCAAAGTCGGCCGCCGCGCCGCCAGTGGCGAAGCCTGCTCCTGTTGCGCCGCCACCACCGCCGGCCCCCGAACCCGAGCCGGAATCCGAGGTCGTTGTCGAGACGCCAGAGCCGGAGCCGCCCCCCTCCCCTGCCCCGGCCAAAACGAGTCGCGAAGACTTGCCCAAGGCCATTCCCGAAATCCTTGCCTGGTGTCGCGCTCACGACACGAAATAGCCATCGGGCATCGAATTCGCTCTCTTCGTTAAGAGGTAATAATGAGGTAAAACGAAGCGCCGAGTGAAGGGAGCTCAGACGGCTTTATGGCAGCAGAAGACGTCATTCCACCCGCGTCGTCAGCACCATCTTTCGCGGTGGTTGGCGTGGGTGCATCCGCGGGTGGTCTCGAAGCGCTCGAAGCGCTGTTCAACAACATGCCACCCGACACGGGCATGGCATTCGTCGTCATCCAGCATCTTTCGCCAGACTTTAAGAGTCTGATGGATGAACTGCTATCACGGCACACCACGATAGCTATCCATCGTGTCGAAGACGGCATGGTCGTCGAACCTAACGCCATCTATCTCATCCCGCCCAAGAAAGAGATGATCATCTCCGGTGGGCGATTGCTGCTCAGCGACAAAGACCCGACCGTCGGGTTCAGCCTGCCGATCGACACGTTCTTTCGGTCGTTGGCGCAGGATGTCGGCGAGCGGGCGATGGGCGTGATTCTCTCCGGCACAGGCAGTGATGGCTCGCGAGGCATTCGCGCCATTCACGAAGCCGGCGGGTTAGTGGTCGTCCAGAGCGAAGAGACCGCCAAGTTCGACGGCATGCCGCGCAGCGCCATCGAAACAGGCGTCGCCGACTTCATCGTCGCGCCCGGCGAGATTCCCGGCACGCTGCTGCGACACATCAAGCATCCGATCCATGGCAAGCCGCTCGACAAGGACACCGCCCTGTCGGAAACCGGACTGACGGCCTTGTACGGCTTGCTTCGCGCCGAGTGCGGCATCGACTTTTCGTTCTACAAGCCGAACACGGTGCTGCGTCGCATCGAGCGACGTTTGCAAATGAACCGCTCGATGGACCTCGAAGAGTACATCGAACAACTGCGAAACGATCCGATTGAGCTCAATCTGCTGTACAAGGATCTGCTGATCGGCGTGACGCGATTCTTTCGGGATCCCGATCTGTTCCGACGTCTCGAACACGTCGTGATTCCCGAGGTGCTGTCGAAGGTGCCGTCCGACGAGGAAATTCGCGTTTGGATTGCCGGCTGCGCGACGGGTGAAGAACCGTACTCGATCGCAATCCTTTTGCACGAGGCGATCGCCCACGCTCGTCGACCGCTGAACGTGCGCGTCTTTGCCACCGACGTTCACCGCGCGAGCTTGGACTTTGCTGGCGCCGGCGTCTACAGCGACAGCGCGCTGTCCGAAGTATCGGAAGAACGGCTCAAGCGATTCTTCGTCAGGCACGGCAACAGTTACCAGGTATCGCAAGACCTGCGCAAGTCGATCGTCTTCGCCCCGCACAATGTCATTAAGGACGCGCCGTTCACAAAGTTGGATCTCGTAAGTTGCCGGAATCTGCTCATTTATTTTCAGCCTCCCGCACAAAGAAAGGCACTGTCGCTGTTTCACTTTGGCCTGAAGGCAGGCGGCACGCTGGTGCTCGGC
The DNA here is from genome assembly GCA_963708675.1 of uncultured Planctomycetota bacterium. Lineage (GTDB taxonomy): Bacteria > Planctomycetota > Planctomycetia > Pirellulales > PNKZ01 > DATAXP01. The sequence continues at coordinate 4,499,346 of CAVPTO010000003.1, read as the reverse complement.
CCAAGCGAAACGCCTGGCGAGATCGCGGACGAATTCGAAACCGTAGATAGCCATTGGCGAATCTATCGCAAGCGCCGCGACATCCGCTTGCCGGCCGACTTGCGAATGCCGTTGACCCCGCTCTCGCCGCAAGCGCCGACGATAGTATCGCCTGCACGCGGCGGACGCCAGGGAGCACCCGACGCGAGTCTGATCAAAGCTTACGACGAATTGCTGTCGGCATACGTTCCGGCCAGCGTGCTCGTCAACGAGCGCCGCGAAGTGGTTCACGCCTTCGCTGGAGCTGGCAAGTTCTTGTCGGTTCCCGATGGCCGACCGTCGAATGATTTGCTCGACATGGTCGACAAAGATCTGCGTCTGGCGATTTCCGGCGCCATGCAACGCGCGGCTAAAGAAAGCGCGACCGTCGCCTACGCCGGCGTGATTCACCGCGATCTCGAAGGCGAAAGCCGCATCAAGGTCTGCGCGGCCGCTGCCGTTGCGAAGCTCGGCCGAAACGTTCTTCCTCATCTCGTTCGAGTGCGAAGACCGCTCGCCCGCGCCGGAACCCGCATTGCATCTCGATCTGGATGTGGTGTCGCGCAAGCGGATGGGTGATCTCGAAGACGAGCTTCGCTACACGAAGGAGAACTTGCAGGCCGCGCTCGAGGAAATGGAGACGACCAACGAGGAACTGCAAGCCACGAACGAAGAGCTTCTCGCTTCGAACGAAGAATTGCAGAGCACGAACGAGGAACTGCACTCGGTCAACGAAGAATTGTACACGGTCAACGCCGAGTATCAGCGAAAGATCACCGAGCTAACCGAGCTGACCGACGACATGGACAACCTGCTGCGGAGCACGGAGGTCGGCACGATCTTTCTCGACCGTGACTTGACGATCCGAAAATTCACGCCGCGCATCGCGCATGCGTTCCACTTGCTACCGCAAGACGTCGGACGTCGCATCGACAGTTTCGCTTACAACATTTTGCATGAGTCGCTGCTCGACGACGTGAAGAACGTTCTCGAGACAGAGATGCCGTTCGAAGAAGACGTGCAGGATCGTTTTGGACAATGGTTCTTGCTGCGCATTTTGCCTTATCGGTCGAAAGGGAAAGTCGAGGGCGTGGTTCTGACGCTGATTGACATCGCGCGACTCAAAGAGACGGAGAAGGAGCTGCGTCGGCTATCGAAAGTATTCATGGAAGGCGCCGACCCGATCATCATCGAAGACTTGTCGGGCGCATCATCGAGTTCAATCGCGAGGCGTCGCGGGCCTACGGTTGGCCCCGTGAGGAGTTGCTGGGCAAGAACATCACGGCGCTCGCGCCGCCGGAATATGCCGAGCACGAGAAGGCGTTGCGATCGTTTTGCTTTGCAAAGGAGTCGGTGCGGAATGCCGAGACGTTGCGCGTCGACCGGTCGGGTAAAGTGTGCCCCGTCTTGATCACGCTTTCGCTATTGAACGACGAGGCGGGAAAGCCGACGGCGATCGCAACCATTGCTAAAGACATTTCCGTACAAAAGCGCGCCGAGGAAGACGCACGCGATGCTGCGCGACGTCGCGATCAGTTCCTGGCGATGCTCTCTCACGAATTGCGCAATCCCCTCGGCGCGATTCTCAACAGCACTCGCCTCTTGGAACATGTCGACGGCGATCAGCCAGCGATCGACCGAGCGCATGCGATCATCGGACGACAGGCGAAGCACATGGCCCGCTTGTTGGACGATCTGCTCGATGTCGCTCGCCTGACACAGGGCAAGATTCAAGTCCGACGTGCGGTGATCGATCTGAGGCCGGTAGTCGAAGAGGCCGTGCAAGTGGCGCAAGCCGTGATCGACACGCGCGAACATGCGCTGACGATCCACTTGCCCGACGACCCTGTGTACGTCGACGGCGACGCTGCTCGACTGCTGCAGGTGCTCGAAAACTTGTTGAGCAACGCGGCGAAGTACACGCCGCCGGGCGGAAAGATTCGCCTGTCGCTGGAAGCGAAGGAAGGTGAAGCGGTCGTCCGCGTTCGCGACAACGGCGAAGGCATTGCACCGGAGATGCATGGACGCGTGTTCGAACCGTTTGTTCAGGTCAACCAAACGCTCCACCGTTCGGACGGCGGCATCGGCGTCGGGCTGTCGGTCGCCCAAACCATCATCGCGCTTCACGGCGGCAAAATCTGTGTGCAAAGCGAAGGCGTTGGGCATGGCAGTGAGTTTGAGATCGCTTTGCCGTTGAGTGCTAACGAGCCTGACAAAAAGGACGACGCGCCGGTTCAATCCGATCAAGACTTGAAGGTGGTGATTGTCGAAGACAACGCCGACAGCCGTGAGATGCTCGCCGCCCTGCTCCGCATCGAAGGACACGAGGTGGCGATAGCAGCCGACGGGGTCGCGGGATTCGAAACCATTGTCGCCCAAAAACCCGACGTCGCGCTGATCGATATCGGACTGCCCGGCATGAGCGGCTACGAAATCGCTCGCCGCGTGCGCGCCACGCTCGACGGGACGCCCATTCGTCTGGTGGCGCTCACCGGCTACGGGCGGCCCGAGGACCGCGAAGCGGTGATCGATGCCGGGTTCAACGAGCATCTCGTTAAGCCGGTCCACCCGTTCGATCTCGCCAAGGCGCTGAAGAAGCCGCGCTGAGCGCCGCGAAGAGGCAAGCGTCAGCGGCGCCGAACGCGAGCGGGCGGGAATGTTATCTTACCACTTCAGCCCGAACTGCGAGCCGCCGCTGGGGCGCTCGACGCCCCCTTTGAGATTCTTGAACTGTGGCAAGGGCGCGGCGGGTTCTTCGACTTCGGGCTCTTCTTCTTTCTGGCTGCGCTTGGGTTCCGGACGCGCTTGGATCGCCTTCATCGACAGGCTGATGCGTTGCTGCTCAGCGTCGATCGACAGCACCTTGGCTTCGATCATGTCGTTTTCCTGCACGACATCGCTCACACGGAACACGCGACCGTGCGACAACTCGGAGATGTGCACGAGCCCTTCGATGCCCGGCTCGAGCTCGACGAACGCGCCAAAGTCCATGATTTTCGTCACGCGGCCACGGATAACGCTCGTCACAGGCCAACGCGTCGAAACCGTCGCCCACGGACTCTCGACCAGGTCGCGCATGGCGAGTCCGATCTTGCCGGTGGCGGGATCGATCTTGCGCACCAGCACCTTCACACGTTGGCCGACGGTGAGCACTTCGCTGGGATGTTTCACGCGCTGCCAACTCAGTTGGCTGATATGCACGAGTCCCTCGACGCCGCCGATGTCGACGAACGCGCCGAAGTCGAGCAGATTCGTCACCGTCCCTTCGCGGATTTGCCCCTCGGCAAGTTCTTTCATCGCGTTCTCGCGCGCCGCCTGCTTCTCGCGCTCGAGCACCGCTCGCCGGCTCAGCACGAGGTTGCGCTTCTCGGGGTTCGCCTCGGTGATGATGCACGTGAACGTCTGGCCGACAAACGGCGCAAAGTCCTCGACGCGAAACGTTCCGATCTGGCTGGCCGGAATGAAGCCGCGAAGTTTATTGACGTCGCACTCAAGGCCGCCTTTGTTGTGTCCCGTGACACGGGCGTCGACAAACATTCCTTCGCTGACCTGCGACCAGTCTTCGACGTGAACGGCGGCGGTGCCGCTGAGCGACGCGGCGTACAGCCCTTCCTCGGCGTTAAAGCTACCGACGACGACGGGAATCTTCGCGCCAACTTCGGGCGGCTCGGGAAACTGACGCAGCGAGACGACACCTTGGTTCGCTCCGCCGAAGTCGACGAACACGTCATCCTGATGAATCGCGACCACGGTGCCTGTGTGCCGGCTGTCGGGCTCTAGTTCCTTCGTCGCTGCGGCAGGGTCAAGCATCTCGTCCAGCGACGATTCGCCCATCGCGGCAGCCAGCTCTAGCTCGTCTTCGGGTTCGAGCTGCTGACGCATATTCGGCGGCGCAACCTTCACTTTCGGTGGTGGCGGTTGATCGGCGCGGACTGCGTACTGCGGTTTCGATTGAATCTTCGGTTGGCCCGAGCGCTGCGATCCGATGCGTCGCGGTGGCGACGGCGGCGTGGATGTTTGTTCGGGGGCGGCTGCGGCGGGCGATGAGTCGTCGGACATGATGCTAACGCAAAACGATCGTCAGGGTTGAATCGGATGTGTTTCGGACGGCCGTAAGTTTATCAGGCCAGCAGAATCGAGGCGAGCGACGTGTTAGCATAGACCATCGGTATTCCAAACTTGTAACGTCGCGCTGGCATGTCCGAGTTTTTCTATCCACCGCAATACGGCCCGGCCATTGCCGACCTTCTCGTGCCCGAGCGGCTGAACGAGTTGGGACACGGCAAGCCGAATACGTCGGCGCGTGCGAAGCTTGAGGCGCTCGATGATGCGCAAATGTGGCCCGGCAAGCGTGTGGTCGATCACGATATGGCCGCCGCGTGCCGTGCTGGCTTGTGGCTGCTTCATGATTTTATCGACGAGTCGCACGAGATTAGCCAGTCGATCGAGACGACGACCGGCAGCTTCTGGCATGGTATCATGCATCGGCGCGAAGGGGACTTTTCGAACGCGAAGTACTGGTTCCATCGCGTGGGGCAGCATCCGGTTTACGAAGCGCTGGGGCACGAGGCGCTGCGGATCGGCATCAAGCTGTCGGCGGACGACGTCGCGGTGCGCCGGTTGTTCGACGGCGACACCTGGAGCCCGTCGGCATTCGTCGATCTGTGCAGTGCCGCGGTCGCGGGTCGTAACGCGTCGACCGAACTGTGCCGACACATTCAGCAGAGCGAATGGCGGTTGTTGTTCGATTACGGTTATCGCGAAGCATGCGCGTGACGCGCAGGGAAAGGGAACGTCAGGGGCCCGTATGCCATTCCAGTTTTATTGTCCCCAGGGGCATCTTTTGCAGGGAGATGAGTCGCAACAGGGACAACAGAGCCAGTGCCCGATGTGCGGCACCGTTTTTTTGATTCCAGTTCTCGCGCCTCAGGCGGCGCAAGCCGTCATGACGCCCGCCGTTCAAGCGCCTGCTCCGCCGCAGCAAGTCGCGCCCGAGCCGCCGCCGGAACCCGAACCACCTCCGCCCGAGCCCGAGCCGCCGCGGATCGTACACATCCCCTGCCCCAACGGCCACGCGCTCGAAACGCCGTCCGATATGTTTGGCCAACAAGCGTTGTGCCCGTATTGCAACGCGCAGTTCGAGCTGCGTTATGAGGACAGCACCGAGTACGCCGAAGAGAAGGCGGAGAAACGGCGTCTCAAGGAAGAGAAGTTCAACAACTCGCTGCTGAAGTGGGCGATTCGTGTGGCGATTCTCGTGGGCGTGACGGTGGCCGGCATGATTGGATATCAAATCTTCCTCGCGTCTTCTTAAGTGAGTTCTCTCCACGACGACCGAGCGGCATTCGTCGGCCGACTGCTGGTGCTCGGCGCGGCGCTGATGTGGAGCATCAACGGGCTGTTCGTCAAAGCGCCGCTGTTCGACGTTTGGTCGCCGGAAGAGCGCGGAACGATTCTCGCGTTCTGGCGAGCGTTGTTCGCCGGCTTGTGGCTGTTGCCGGCCGTGCGACGTCCGCGGTTCCGCATGGCGCTGTTGCCGATGATCGTCGCCTTCACGGCGATGAGCCTGTCGTTTCTGCAGAGCATGTCGCTGACGACGGCGGCCAACGCCGGCTGGCTGCAAGCCGCCGCGCCGTTGTGGGTGCTCGTGCTGGGTGTCGGCATTTGGCGCGAACCGCTCGATCGCCGCGATCTCGCGCCGCTGGCTTGTGGATTGTCGGGCATCGTGCTGATTCTGATCTGTGAACTCACGCACGCTTCGTCGATGGAGACCTCGCTGCTTGGGCCGATGCTCGGCGTCGTCTCGGGCGTGTGCTACGCGATCGTGGTGTTGTCGATTCGTCGGTTGCGAGACGAGAATGGCGCGTGGTTGATCGCGCTGAATCTATTGGCGAGTGCAGCAATCATCGGTCCGTTCTGCCTGACGCAGTACGGAGTACCCAGTACTTCGCAACTCTTCGCGCTCTGCGCCTTCGGATTGCTGCAGATGGGCGTGCCGTATTTGCTCATGGCCGCCGCGCTGCGTCGCATCAGCAGTCAAGAGGCCGCAGGCATCGGGTTGGTCGAGCCGGTGCTCGTGCCGGTGTGGGTGTGGCTGGTGTGGGGCGAAGTACCAGCCTGGTGGACACTCGCCGGCGGCGCAGCGATCCTGTGTGGGTTGATTCTGCGATACCGCCGCCGCGCACCCGCGATCGAAATCCCCATCATGGAATGACCACGTGAAGATCTACACTAAGACCGGTGACGACGGACAGACGGGCCTCTTCGGCGGTCCGCGCATCGCCAAGCATGCGCCGCGCATCGAGGCTTATGGCACCGTCGACGAACTGAATGCCGTCCTCGGCCTCGTTCGCTGTGAACTCGACGGTGCGGCCATCCATGAACCGCTCGACGAACTGCTCGAACGCATCCAGTGCGAGTTGTTCGACCTCGGCGGAGAACTCGCCACGCCCGACCCCGCGCGGCTCGGCACGCGCGTGCTCGGCGGCAAGCACATCGAAGCGCTCGAAGCTGCCATCGATCGCCACGAAGCCGACCTCGAACCGCTCAAGCAGTTCATCCTTCCTGGCGGCACGCGCGTGGCCGCCCTGCTCCACTTGGCTCGCACGGTTTGCCGTCGCGCCGAGCGTCACGTCGTCGCGTTGGCCAAGCAGGAACCCATCGCAAACGACCTGATCGTTTACCTCAATCGCCTCAGCGACTTGCTGTTCGTCCTTGCCCGGTGGACAAATCAACAGGCCGGTCAGCACGACGTTCCGTGGAAATCGAGCCGCTAGGCCCGAAAACGCCGGTGATTCAAAAAGGTAATGCTGGGCATTTGTAAATCGTCGTTCTTTAATGTAATCTCTGCGCTCTGCACGCACTGATAGCCACGATAGCACGAAGGTTTCGCGCGCCTTTGTCGCCACCTGTTGTATTTTCATCTCTGTCCGAAGGAACGAAACCATGAACGTGATTCGTCGTTGCGCGTGGATTGGCTGCGCGCTGTTACTCACCTTGCAGGCCGTGCCGGTCTTGGCCCAAGAAGAAGCGAACGTCGCGGTCGAGACCCCGCCCCCGGCTCTCGACAAGGGCGATCACGCGTGGATTCTCGTGAGCTCGGCGTTAGTGTTGATGATGACGGGCCCCGGGTTGGCGCTTTTTTACGGCGGCCTCGTCCGTAAGAAGAACATCCTCGGCGTCATGATGCAGTGCTTGTTCATGATGGGCCTGATGACGGTGCTGTGGGGCGTCTACTGCTATTCGCTGTCGTTCGGCGGAAGTCCGAAGGACGTGTCGACCGACAGTCCGTGGATCGGCAACATGCAGTATCTATTCATGAACGACGTGCAACCGAAGCTCGAAGGGGCCGAAGTCGCATATCCGATGGAAGGCACGATCACGCGTTTGTCGCACATGCTTTTCCAAGGCATGTTTTTCGTGATCACGCCGGCCCTCATCTGCGGCGCGTTTGCCGAGCGTATGAAGTTCAGCACGCTCGTCGTGTTCTGTATTCTTTGGGGCACGCTGGTTTACTGCCCGCTGTGTCACTGGGTATGGGATAACGGCCCGCTCGCATACGGCAGCCCGCATGCGGTGATCGCAGGCATTCCTACCGGAGCACTCGACTTCGCCGGCGGAACCGTCGTGCATATTAGCTCAGGCGCCGCAGCGTTGGTCTGTGCGCTCGTCATGGGCAAGCGTCTCGGCTATGGCCAAGAGGCCATGCCTCCGCACAACATGACCTACACCTGCATGGGCGCCATGATGTTGTGGGTTGGCTGGTTCGGCTTCAACGCCGGTAGTGCGCTGGGCTGCAGTGGACTCGCGGCCAGTGCATTCACCGCCACGCACTTCGCTGCTGCGGCCGGTGCATTGACTTGGCCGCTGGCTGAATGGATCAAGCACGGCAAGCCGACGGTGTTGGGCGGTTGCTCGGGCGCGGTTGCGGGGCTCGTGTGCATCACGCCCGCCGCCGGCTTTGTTCAGCCGATGCCCGCCATCCTCATGGGTGCGCTGGCTGGCGTCGTTTGCTTCTACTCCTGCACGTGGCTAAAGCCGAAGTTCGGCTACGACGACTCGCTTGACGCGTTCGGCGTTCACGGCGTCGGCGGTACGTTCGGCGCGATTCTCACCGGCGTGTTCGCCACGAAGGAAGTCGCCGACCCGCTTGTCTCGGGTGGTCAGCCGTTGGGCCTTCTCGAAGGTGGTCCGCTGTTGGTGCCGCAGATTCTCGCGGCGGCCACGGCTTGGGTCGTCTCTGCTGCCGTCACGTTTGTGCTGTTGAAGGTTCTGGACGCTGTCATGGGTCTGCGCGTTTCGCAGGAAGACGAAATGGCCGGCCTCGACTACAGTCAGCACGGTGAAGAAGGGTACATCTTTATCTGACGATGACCTCGTCACGATAAACTTGAGGCTGTCCGGGGATTGAACCTGTAGGGAACGAATTCCCGGACAGTCTCACGATCAACTTGTGCTCGCGACTTGTTCGCAGCGGTCGACATTGGAGGCGGACAGTGAAGAAAGTCGAAGCGGTCATTCGGCATTTCAAGCTCGAAGACGTCAAGAACGCGCTAAGTTCGGCGGGGATCAACGGAATGACCCTGACCGAGGTGCGCGGGTTCGGACGTCAGAAGGGCCATACCGAAATGTACCGCGGCGCTCGAGTATTCCATCGACTTCGTCCCCAAGGTGAAGATCGAAGTAGTGACACGCAACGAGGACGTGCAGAAGGTGCTCGACGCCATCATGCGAGCGGCGCAGACCGGCCAGATCGGCGACGGGAAAATCTTCGTCTTTAGCCTCGATGAAACGATCCGCATCCGCACCGGCGAAACCGGCGAAGACGCGGTTTAACGACTAGCCCGAAGCTCGGAGCAACCTACCAGCCCGAAGCGCAAGCGAGGTAGGAAGCGGGTACACGCCTCACTCTCGCTTGCGCTTCGGGCTGGTAACTGTTCGGGCTTCGGGCTAGTTTTGTCATTTGCATTCATACTTCTAACTTTCGCTCGCCGTGTCTCTACGTCCCAAAGTGCTCGAAGCGAAGCAGCGTCTGGCCGAAGGTCGGGCGAAGCTCAAGGCGCGCCACGACAAAGGCTCGCCGGGCATTCAGGTTTGCCGAGCGCTCACCGAGCTGTTCGACAGCCTCGTCATGATGCTCTTCGACGCGGCGATTGAAGATCTCGGCGAGAACCGCCCCGACGGGTTGCGGTCTTCCATCGCGTTGGTGCCGCACGGAGGTTACGGCCGCGGCGACGTCGCGCCGCACTCGGACGTCGACCTGATGATGCTCTACGACTCGTCCATGCAGAGACGCGTCGCGCCGTTGGCAGAACGCCTGGTGCGCGACGTGTTCGACGTCGGCCTCACGCTTGGCCAAAGCATCCGCACACCTTCCGAGGCCTGCCAGTTGGCCCGTAGCGATCCGGCCGTGTGTACGTCGCTCATCGAGTCGCGATTTTTGTCAGGCAGCGAAGAGGTTTACTCTCGCTTCACACGCTCGTTCCAAGCCGACGTCAAAAGCCGGCGCTGGTCGATTCTCAATTCCATCGAACGAGCCCGTAGTGTCGAGCGCGAGCAGTTCGGCGAGACCGTGTACCTGCTCGAGCCGAACGTAAAGCGCTCGCCGGGCGGATTGCGCGATATGCAGTTGCTGCGTTGGATCGGCTTCGTACGCTACGGAGCTGCCGACCCGGATGGCTTGCGACTCGTCGGCGTATTGAGCGACGAGGATCACGACGTCATCTTGCGTGCGCACGAGTTCCTGCTGCGATTGCGCAACGAGCTGCACTTCCATACCGACAAGCCGATCGACGTGCTCGATCGTGTTGAGCAAGTGCGCATCGCCGAGCTATTCGGTTACACCGGCACCGCGGGGCTTCTGCCGGTCGAGCAGTTCATGCGCGAATACTTCCGCATGACGCACGGCGTCAGCCAGGTCACACGGCGGTTCGCGGCGAATGCGCGCCCGGATCGCGACTGCGCAAGATTCTCGCACCGCTGCTCGGCCATCAGTTCGAAGGCGACTTTCGCGTCGATCCGTGGAACATCTCGCTCACCAAACGCGGTATCGAGAAACTCGGCCGCGATCTCGTCGAGGTCCTCCGCCTCGCCGACGTGGCGAACTTGTACAACAAGCCGATCTCGCACGAAACTTACGAGGCCGTTCGCGCGGCGATGCCGAAATTCTCCGATCAAATCACCCCCGAGGCCGGTGCGCGGTTTCTCTCGCTGCTGAGCCAGCCCGGCCGCCTCGGCGAACTGCTGTACAACCTGCACGAAATGGGCGTGCTCGAAAAGTTGATACCGGCCTTTCAACACGCGCGCTGCTTGCTGCAATTCAACGCCTATCACAAGTACACGGTCGATGAGCACTGCCTTCGCGCCGTCGCCGCGGCCGTGAGCTTTAACAACGACAATGGCCCGCTCGGTTCGGTCTATCGACACATCAAGCGGAAGTGGATCTTGCACCTCGCGCTACTGATTCACGACCTCGGCAAGGGATACGCCGAAGACCACAGCGAGGTCGGTCTGCGCATTGCCGAAGAGACGGTCGCGCGGTTGAAAATCAAATCGGCCGACGGCGAAACCTTGAAGTATCTCGTGCACAAGCACCTGATGATGGCGCACCTGGCGTTTCGTCGCGATACGAGCGACAACGACGTCGTCGTGCGATTCGCCGTCGATGTTGGGTCGCCCGAGGTGCTCAAGATGCTGCTCGTGCTCACGGCTGCCGACTTCGAAGCCGTCGGACCCGGCGTGTTGAACGCGTGGAAGGTCTCCGTGCTTGCCGATTTGTTCCATCGCACGATGCAGCACCTCGGCGGCCACGATCCGACACGCGCCTCCGCGGTCGAACTCGATCACCGGCGTCGCGAAGTCTTGCGGCTCACCACCAGGTTCGGCGACCCGCTATGGTTCCAGAAACAAGTCGACGCACTCCCCTCTTCGTATCTGTCGAGCACGCCGGCCGAGACGATCGCTGAAGACTTACAGCCGCTGCGCGGACTCGGGCCGAACGACGCCCTTGCCCGCGGCCGATGGCTGGCCGACAGTCGCACGGTCGAATACACGATCGGCACGAACGAAAGCATCACCCCCGGCGTGGTCCACAAGCTCACGGGCGCGCTGTCCAGCCAAGGCTTGCAGATTCTTTCGGCCGACATCACCACGCTTGCCGACGGTCTGGTGCTCGATCGTTTCCGCGTGCAGGACCCCGACTTTTCGGATCGGCCGCCGTCGACGCGTATCGAATCGGTCAGCAAGGCGCTGGTCGCCGCGCTGCGAAATCCCGAGAAATCGCCGGTCTTTCGACGCGTGTGGCGACCACCCGAACAGCGACGCCAGGCGAGTTTGTCGCCGTTGCCCACGCAGGTGCGATTCGACAATAGCACCAGCGACCGCTACACCATCATCGACGTCTTCGCCGCCGACCGCATGGGCTTGCTCTACACGATCACGAACGTGCTGTTCGAGCTTAGCCTCAACGTGGCTGTCGCGAAGATCGGCACGTACCTCGATCAGGTCGTCGACGTTTTTTACGTCACCGACACTTCGGGACAAAAGGTTGACCTGCAATATCGTCTCGACGAGACTCGGCAACGGCTCCTCGACGCCATCGATCAGCTCGACCGCCAGGAAGCCGCCTCCGCACAAAGCTGGTAATGTAACTCCCTCTCCCCTTGCGAGAGAGGGCCGGGGTGAGGGGTCGGAAGCGTGTACATGGTTCGCCCCCTCACCCGGTCCGCCTTCGGCGAACCACCCTCTCCCGCGACGGGGAGAGGGGAACAACATTCGAGCATCGCTAACCTATGAACGATTACGACATCAACATCGACTTCTGCCGCGGCCGCCAACGACGGTTATTGGCCGAGATGGAACAACTGCAACTCGACATGGTCATCGTGTCGCGCACTGAACACGTTCAGTGGCTCACCGGCCCGCGCTTCGGTTGGGTGTTTGAGCCGATGGCGGCACTCGACAAGTCGGGGCGCGTCACGCTTGTCGCGCCGAACAAGGCGCCCGAAGTCGCCGCGGCCGACGAGGTGACGACCTACGAAGCGCAGTGGCATTCGACGCTCCGCAACGACCAGCGCCGTGCCGCCAGCACGGCACTCGCGACGGTGCTCGAAGGGCGTCCGCGACCGAAGCGGATCGGCGTCGAGTATTCGATCGCCAGTCTGCACTTGCTTCACGCGATTGGAGCCGAAACCTTCGACATCGAGCCGACCATCTTTCATCTACGTCGCCGCAAAGACCCCGACGAGATGGCGAGAATTCGCAAAGCCATCGCCGCCACCGGCAAGATGTACGAGCGCGCCCGTGAGATCATTTCGCCAGGCGTCGTCGAGCTCGACGTGTTCAACGAGTTGCAAGCCGTCGCCGTGCGCGAGTTCGGCGAGATGCTCACTGGCACTGGCAACGACTACGCTTGCGGCGTCCCTGGCGGACCACCGCGCAAGCGCCCTGCCGAATCGGGCGAGCTGTACATTCTCGATCTCGGTCCCGCCTTCCGCGGTTACTTTGCCGACAACTGCCGCGCCTTCGCGGTGAATGCGCAGCCGACGGACGACCAACATGCCGTGTGGGAAACGATCGTCCAGGTCTTCGACCTCGTCGAACGTTTCGTGAAGCCCGGCGTGCGGTGCCGCGAGCTGTTCGAGCTCGTCGATAAGCATCTCGTCGACGCCGACCTCGGCAAGTTCGGCCACCATCTCGGCCACGGCATCGGCCTTTTCCCGCACGAAGGCCCCCACCTCAATCCGCACTGGGACGACACGTTCGAAGTCGGCGACGTCTTCACCGCCGAGCCGGGCCTGTACGCTCCCGGCCTCCACGGCGGCATCCGCCTCGAGAACGATTACCTCGTCACCGCCACCGGCGTCGAGCTGCTCAGCGACTTCCCACTGGAGTTGTGAGCCACGCGTGTCGAAACGTTTCGGGGATTAGAAAAACGGAACGACTTTGTCGCTTCGGCTCGCGCCTTTGGGAAGCACGACGGTTTCCATTTCTTCGTGTCCGTCGATAATCATCACGAGCTTTGCGTCAGTGTCGGGCTCGATGTCAACTTCCTCGCGTAGAATCAGAGACCCGTCACCGATCTGTGCGACGTCATGTCTCGTTCCGTCGACGATCAAGTAGATTTCAACCGCGGCAGAATAACCATCGAGCCAACGTTGTCCCATGTCTGACCAGCTTCTCGAACAGCGAGCAGTTGAATATGCGACGTTATCGCGAACGATGTTGGACCTGACAACCCCGCTCGGGCACGGAACCGACGGCACTGTTTGGCGAACTGCGAGAAAGACCGCCGTGAAAGCGTTGCAGCTGGAAAAGAATTATCGCACCGAACTCGAATGCTATCAACGATTCAAACAGCGACGGGTGACCACGCTCGACGGATTCGCTGTTCCGGAACTCGTCGGTTACGACGACGCATTGATGATCGTCGAGATGCGCATCGTAACGGCACCTTTCATTTTGGACTTCGCAAAGGCATGGCTCGATCGACCGGCCGACTATGCGGACGATCCGGACAAGATGGCAGACTGGCACGCGCAGGGCGAAGACCTTTTCGAGGGCCGGTGGTCCGAAGTTCTGTCGCTGCTGGGAGCCTTGAAACGATTCGGCATTTATTATTACGACGCTAAGCCGGGAAACATCAAGTTCGCGGAATGATCTGGTAGCGTGACTACAGAGCGCAAACTTGTTGACTTTCTCCCTCGCTGGTGGTTTCATAAAGGTCGGTTTTCGGCCGAGAACTCCAGCACCGCCCTGCCCTCCTTGCGGTGGCTGTCCCCCGAACCAGGCGCGTTCATTCTCGGGGAGTATTGTCATGAAATCGCACGCATGGCGGGCACTGCCGCTGTTTGCAGTGTCGTTGACGGTCGCGCTGCTGTTGGCAGCGACGTCGATCGCCGCAGAACAGCCCAAGGGCAAAGGTCGCAAGGTCGACTTTGCTCGCGATGTTTATCCGATTCTCAAGCGATCGTGCTTCGAATGTCACGGCGCCGACAAACAAGAAGGCGGCCTGCGACTCGACCGTCGCGACGACTTGAGCAAAGGCGGCGACAGCGGGCCAACCGTCACGCCCGGCAAGGCGGCCGACAGCGAGTTGATAAAACGCGTCGTGTTGCCCGACGGCGACGACTCGCTCATGCCGGCTCGCGGAGCGCGGCTATCGCAGCCGAGCATCCGCATCCTTCGCGATTGGATCAATCAAGGCGCCGTGTGGCCCGAGCACTTCGACGAAGCGCCGCACTGGGCATACGTCGTTCCGCAACGACCGAAGCCCCCCAAAATCGACAAGGCCGACTGGGCTCGCAACGCGATCGACCACTTCGTTCTCGGGCGGCTCGAACAATCCGGCTTGCAGCCTTCGCCCGAGGCCAACCGCGCAACATTGCTACGTCGCCTGTCGTTGGACCTGATCGGGCTGCCCCCCTCGCCTGCCGAGATTGACGCCTTTCTCGCCGACACCAGCGAACACGCCTACGAAAACGCCGTCGATCGTCTGCTCGACTCGCCGCAGTTCGGCCAGCGCTGGGCGCGGCCGTGGCTCGACGCCGCCCGCTATGCTGACTCGCACGGATTTCAACGCGACGACATTCACTCGATTTGGGCCTATCGCGATTGGGTGATCGACGCCCTGAACGCCGACATGCCGTTCGATCAGTTCACGATCGAGCAGATCGCCGGCGACTTGCTTCCCGATGCGACCGAATCGCAGAAGATCGCCACGGGCTTCGGTCGTTGTTCGCCGACGAATGTCGAGGCCGGCAGCGACCCGGAAGAGACGCGCGTCAACCAGGTGCTCGACCGCGTGAACACGACGGCCGCCGTATGGTTGGGCAGCACGCTCGAATGCGCCCAGTGTCACGATCACAAGTACGATCCGTTCTCGCAGCGCGATTACTACGGTCTGTTCGCGTTCTTCAACAACACCGCGCTCGAAGCCGACCGCAGCGATCCGAACACGCCTGGCTCGATTCGTTTTCTCGGACCGATGATGCCGCTGACGGACGAAGAGAACGCCTCGCAACGTGCCGAGATCACGAAGGAGATCGCGGAACTCGACAAGCAGATCGAAGCCCGACGCGGCGAGTTGCACGCGGGTCTCGACGAATGGGCCTCGTCGATGAATGCTGCCGCAAAGCGCGATGCCGAGACGTTCCCCGTCGAAGTCGTCGATTTCGAGTCGAGCGGCGGCTCGGCCTACCGTGTGCTCGACGACGGGTCGGTATTGCTCGTGCCTGTGAACGACACGCCCGATGTCGACACCTACACGGTGACCGCGAGAATCGACGCCACCGACATCACCGGTTTCAAGCTCGAGGCGCTCACGCACGAAAGTCTGCCAGGCGAAGGCCCCGGTCGCGGCGACGCCGATCGACCGAACTTCGTGCTCAATACGTTCTCGATTTCCTTGAAAGACGGTGACGGCTCGCAACGCCCCATTGCACTCAAGAAGGCGAAGGCCGACTTCGCGCAGAAGGGGTTCGATCCTGCTGGCGCGATCGACAACGACCCGAAGAGCGCGTGGGCCATCGGCGGTGAGTTCCACAAGCCGCACTGGGCATCGTTCGAAACCGCTGAGCCGCTCGGCGACACGAAGGGCGCGACGTTCACGTTCACTCTGGTGCAGAACTATGGCGGCGGGCGAACCATCGGTCGTCTGCGATTGACCGCCCTCACCGGCGAACCCGAGGCGATGGAACTTCCCGAGGATGTCTTGCGCATCGTGCGCTTGACGCCGGCGAAGCGACAGATCAAGCACACGAACCGGTTGCTCGACTTCCGCGCTCAAAACGACACCAAGATCACCAAGCTCACCTCGCAACGCACGAAGGCCGATCGCAAGTTGAAATCGCTGGCGAGGCCCACGACGCTGGTGATGCAAGAACTCGACGCGCCGCGTGCGAGCAAGATGTTCATGCGAGGCGACTTTCGCAGCCCTGGCAACCCTGTCGAGCCGAGCACGCCTGGCGTGTTGCATGCCTTGCCCGAGGGCGAACGCAACCGGCTGACGCTCGCCCGTTGGCTCGTCGATCGCAACAACCCGCTGGTCGCGCGCGTGACGGTCAATCGTTGGTGGCACGAGTTGTTCGGCCACGGCATCGTCACGACCGTTGAGGATTTCGGCATCAAGGGCGAAGCGCCGACGCACCCCGAGCTGCTCGATTGGCTCGCGAACGAGTTCATGGACGGTGGTTGGTCGGTGAAGCACATGCTTCGCACGATTGTCACCTCGGCCACGTATCGCCAAGACACCCGCATCACGCCCGAGCTGTTGGCCGCCGACGATCAGAACCTGCTCTACGCCCGAGGCCCACGCTTTCGCATGGATGCCGAGATGATTCGCGACAATGCTCTGGCGGCCGCGGGACTGCTGTGTCTCAAGGCCGGCGGACCACCGATCAAGCCTTATCAGCCCGACGGTTTGTGGACCAAAGTTGGTGGCCAGAAGCTCGATTACATCGTCAGCCCCGGCGAAGAGAAGTATCGTCGCGGCGTGTACGTCGTTTGGAAGCGTGCGTCGCCGTATCCGAGCTTCGTCAATTTCGACGCTGCGAGCCGCTTGGCCTGCAAGCTCAAACGATCGCGATCGAACACGCCGCTGCAAGCGCTCACGTTGCTTAACGACCCGGTGTATGTGGAAGCCGCGATGGCGATGGCTAAGCGCGTGCTCACCGAGCAGGCGGATGCTCGGTTCAATGAGAAGTTGGAATACGCATTTCGCCTGTGCCTGACACGCTCGCCAAAATCGCACGAGGTCGAAACGCTGCGTCGACTGTACGAACAGCAACGTGCCGCCAGTCGCGAGAATGTCGACGGAGCGCGAGCGCTCGTCAAAGACTTCGAGCTTCCCGAGGGTGTCAACGCGGTGGAGTTCGCCGCGTGGTATGCCATCACGACGGTGTTGTTGAACCTCGACGAAACGATCACCAAAGGGTAACCGTCATGCATCCAGTCGAAGAGTCGCTTAATCGTTGGAGCCGTCGAGCGTTCTTTCAGCACACGGGGCTGAACTTGGGTGCGATCGCGCTCGGTTCGCTGCTGAACGAAACACTGCTGAATGGAACCCTGTCGAACACGGCGCTCGGCGCTAAGCCGCAAGCGAGTGGCAAGTCGATCGGGATCGACGATCCGCTCGTGGCGAAGAAGCCGCACTTCAAGGCCCGCGCGAAGAACGTCATCTATCTGCACATGATCGGCGCGCCGTCGCATCTCGACTTGTTCGATCCGAAGCCCGAGCTGGTCAAACGTGACGGGCAGACGTGCCCGGACGAACTAACCAAGGGCAAGCGGTTCGCGTTCATCGGCAACGAGTTGACGCTCGCGGGTTCGCAGTTCAAGTTCGCTCAGCATGGCCAGTGCGGGCACAACATGTCGGAGTTGTTGCCGAACCTGGCTGGCATCGCCGACGAATTGGCGATCGTGCATTCGATTCACACCGAGGAAATCAACCACGCCCCCGCGCAGATGTTTCTGCACACGGGCTTCGGCCGCGGCGGTCGCCCGAGCCTCGGCTCTTGGGTCACCTACGGCCTCGGCAGCGAGAACAGCGACCTGCCCGCATACGTCGTCATGTTGTCGGGCCCGCTAGGCGGCGCCGGCACGTCACTGTGGTCGGCTGGTTTCTTGCCGAGCGTGTACCAAGGCGTGCAATTCCGCTCGACCGGCGATGCCGTGTTGTTCCTCTCAAATCCCGACGGCCAAACGCCCGCCGATCGACGTCGCATTCTCGACGCCGTTCGCGACTTGAATCAGGCCGAACTCGCCGACGTCGGCGATCCCGAGATTGCCACGCGTATCAGCCAATACGAAATGGCGTACCGTATGCAAACCTCGGTGCCCGAGCTGATGGACCTCGGCGGAGAGTCGCCCGAGACGCTTGAGCTTTACGGCGCGCAGCCCGGCAAGGCATCGTTCGCCAACAACTGTCTGCTCGCCCGACGTTTGGTCGAACGGGGCGTGCGCATGGTGCAACTCTACGACGCCGACTGGGACCATCACACCGGACTCGGAACGCGGCTACCCGGCAAGTGCAAAGAGGTCGATCGTCCGATGGCGGCGCTGATCTCTGATCTGAAGCGCCGCGGCCTGTTGGACGACACGCTCGTCATTTGGGGCGGTGAGTTCGGTCGCACGCCTCTCCGTCAAGGCAGTTCGGCCAACGGCGCTACGGTCGCCAAAGCCGGACGCGATCATCACAAAGACGCGTTCACAATGTGGATGGCCGGCGGTGGCATCAAGCCCGGCGTCAGCTACGGAACGACCGACCCATTCGGTTTCAACGTCGCCGACAATCCGGTGCATGTCCACGATCTGAACGCGACCGTGCTCCATCTCCTCGGTCTCGACCATGAACGCCTGACGTTCAAGTACCAAGGCCGCGAGTTCCGTCTGACCGACGTGGCCGGGCACGTCGTGACCGATCTGCTGGCCTAAACCCATGATCGAGCGGCGGCGAGCGGCGGTGAGGCCGAGGGTGTTCGTTCCTGATGGAACGGGCGTCGCACTGCTTGAAGACCAGGTGACGGAGCGAATCGAGGCGAGGCGACCGGGAATCGTCGAGCTCACGGGACCAGCGGGTGCGGGAAAGACGACGGCGCTGGCTCACCTGCGCGATGTTCGGCGACGACCCGTTCATGGTGCTCGTTGAAGCTCCCGTAGAGTCGGCGATGAGAGAGGTCGCCATTACGGCGCTTGCGCACTTGGTGATCAGCGTGTCGCCGCTGGTTCCCATCACAGCCGCGGACGTCGAGTATTGGGCATTGGCGCCGTGGGGACGTGACGAGTGGATCGAGTACCTTCTTGCTCGACATCATGATCGGTGCGCGAGCGTGATGCGACGGCTGGTCAACGGTCATCACGCTCGATGGCTTGCTGGCCGCCCCGAACTATGCACGTTGGCCCTAGATCGGCTAGCGGCTGATGAAGAACTCGTCGACGTCAAGGAGGCACTGAGGCAGGAGTTGTGGGCCCGATTGGCAACGGCTGAGTCGCGAGAGGCAGCATGCGACTTCGCGTTCCGTACGCTACTGGGACTCGAAGTCCCCGACATCCTTTCATTATGGGATTCGATCGAGACCGACGCACGCGCGTTGCTGAGGCACGACCAGGTGCAAATGCTCTTGGCGGCGGAATATGTCGCGGCATCGCTCATGGACGACCGGGCGTTCGAGATTCTCCAGCTGCAGTTTCCCGTCGCGTTGATGCAAGAAGTGGCGTCGCTCGTGCGAGGAGACGAACCTTGTTTGGCGTTGCTGCGCAAGATCGTCGCGAGTCGCGATCCCACGTGTCAGCCGATGGCGGCGAGCTTGTTGCATGCCGCGAACGTCGAGTGGAAGCCATTGCCGGGACGGTCGCCGAATTTGGTCGGTGCGCACCTACCCGACGTGCGATGGCGAGGCATGCGATTAGTGCGGCTCAACATGTCGAATGCCGACCTGTCGGGCGCGGACTTGAGTGAATCGAAATTGAAAAGCGTCAACATGAAGGCCGCGCGTCTCGGTGGTGCGCGTTTGCATGGCGCGATCCTCAAACGTTGGTTGGCTGTCGACGCAGTGCTGAGCGACGCCGACTTGTCGCACATCAACGCACCGGCAGCCGATCTGTCCGCGACCGACTTGCGCGATGCAAATCTCGACGGGGCGCTTCTCCGTAACGCTCGCTTCTACAATGCCGATTTGCGAGGCGCACGATTCGTACGTGCCGATTTGACCGGAGCAAGCTTCGCGGGAGCGAGCGTCGAGGGCGCTGACTTTTCGGGCGCGGATCTATGGGGCGCCAACATGTGGGAGGTCGCACTGCGGTCGGCTGAGTTCACGGGGGCGCGATTCGTGCTGAGCTTCCTGATCGGCTGCGATCTTGAAACCATGAAACTGCCAGGCGCGAACTTCACGCGTGCGAATCTTCATCGCGCGCATCTCACAGGCAGCTTCATGCCGAGCGCGAACTTTTATGGCGCCCATCTCACCGCGACAGGGTTGGCCGAGATCGAATGGGAAGGCGCTGATCTGCGCGATGCCGACCTGCGCGGTTCAACGTTTCATCTTGGCTCGTCACGTAGCGGCTTGGTCGGTAGTCCGATCGCTAGCGAAGGGAGTCGCACTGGCTTCTACACCGACGAATCGCTCGAGCAGGGATTCAAATCGCCGGAGGAGATCCGAAAAGCAAACCTGTGTGGGGTCGATTTGCGTGGTGCCAAAATCGACGGTGTCGATTTTTACTTGGTCGACTTGCGTGGGGCTCGATATACGTCTGAACAGGAAGGCCACCTTCGTCGCTCGGGGGCGATTTTGGAGAGTCGGGTATGACAAATGCTCTCCCTTCGATGGGAGTTGAGTTCTTATCGAAGGAGATCAAACATGAGTGGCAAGACAGATCAAATAAAGGGACGAGCGAAGGAAGCGGCAGGCGCGGTGATGGATGACGATCAACTGCGTCGCGAGGGGAAACGCGATCAGGCTGCTGGTAAGGTCAAAGATGCCGTGAGTAAGACCGTCGACAAGGTCAAGGAAGCGGTTTCAAACGCTGATAAGTCGACGAAAGAGTAGAGCGTCGCGAAGACCTTCCCTTGGTCTTTGCGACTCAAAGTGACGTTAGAGATGGTCGTTCGCGAGTGCTAGTGCGCCGTGAACGACCATCTCTTCACCCAACAGCGGTGGCAGCACTTCGTACTTGCCCCGCAGTGGTGGAAAGACGTAGCGGTCGATTGCTGCGCGGAGCGGCGCATAAAAAATCTTTTCACCCGCTAGGGGTACGCCACCACCGACGATCACCACCTGCGGCGAGTTCAGCGTAATCACTTGAGCGATAGCCCATCCCAGGGCACGGGTTGCCGTTCGAAAGATCGCCATTGCAATCGGGTTGCCAGTTGTGGCGGCTTCGGCCACGCGCTTAGCCGTGAACTCTTCGCTGCTATGTGATGCGCGGCGTGCAGCCTCGGCAATGGCCGGACCGCAGGCGATCGCCTCCACGGTTTCATTCGCATCTTCAGCATCGAGTCCCGGGCGGAGATGACCGATCTCGGAAGCCGCGAGACCGCTGCCGCGATAGAGTTGGCCGTCAATCACGAGTCCGCCGCCAATGCCGGTGCCGACCGTCACGTAGAAGACCGGATTGCGGTCGCGACCCGCGCCGAAACGGGCCTCGGCGAGCGCGGCGAGATCGGCATCGTTGCCGAGCACCGCGAAGAGGCCAAGCGTCGAGTGCGCCCACTCGACGATCGGGAAGTTATCCCAGCCGGCGACTTGGTGACTGGTGACGGTGACGCCGCGCGCGGAGTCGACGGGCCCGCCGAAGCCAATGCCGATGCGCTCGATGGCATGGCGATCGATCAGCGTACTAGCCGTCGCAGCGATCTGTTGGCGAATGGCTTCGGCGCCTGCGGCTCGGTCGACGCTGAAACGTTCGATTGCGACGAGCGTACCGTCGCCTGGACCGACGCCGAGTTGCAACTTCGTGCCGCCGATTTCGATGCCGAGGAACATGGACAAGAGACTAACCGGGGCATGCGCGAAACCGCAAGCGGTGAGTGAGCGCGTGTTTCAAGTGTGTTGGTTAGCCGCGACGCGCCAGCGGAGCGCTCCGCTGGCGCGTCGCGGCTAACCGACTGAATTACGCGTGACTCTTGGCGGCGCCGTTCGCGCCGGCATTCGCGAACCGGCCTTCGCTGTTGATCCGCGCGAAGACGTCGTTCAGCACCCAGTGGAACAACGCCAGGTGAATGCTTTCGACCATGCCCATGTCGTCGAGCGGCACATGCAGGCCGTGGTGCGTCATCGACTTGAGCTTGCCCCCCTTGAAGCCCGTGAGACCGAAGGTCTTCAGCTTGTGCCGGTTGGCCCAGTCGACGGCATTTAATACGTTCGGGCTGTTGCCCGATCCGCTGATGGCGATCACGAGGTCGCCTTCGCTGCCGTAGTTCATGAGTTGCTGCACGAAGATCTGGTCGTAGTGCACGTCATTGCCGACGGCCATGATCCAGCCCGCGTTGTCGGTGAGGCTGAGCACCTTGAGACGCTTCTTGCTTTCGTCCTTAAGGTCGCGCTCACGCAACGAGCTTTTGCCAAGGTCTTCGGCCATGTGCGAGGCCGTAGTGCCCGACCCGCCGTTGCCGAAGATGTAAACGAACTTTCCTTTGTCCCAGGCGTTGTAGATCAGATCGGACCAGACCTGCATCTCCTTCAGGTCGACGCGATCGAGTTCGTCGTGAAGCCGCTTGAGATACTGAGGGGCGTCGTGCGTCGCTCCCAACATGTGATTTTCTCCGGCAAAAATAGGCGTTTTCGGCGTTGGCATTTTACCGCGAGCGTCACGATTTCACCATACCGCGATTGCCGCATGGCGAACGTTGCTTGTCGTTACTTTGCTCGACGTTATGTTGCTCGCTGCTGCGCGGGCTCGTATGCTGGCATTCATTCCCGCATGGTCTTTTCGAGGCTTCTCATGTCCGACCGCTCGTCCTCTCGTCGCGAGTTTCTTCAAACTTCGGCCGCTACAGTTGCCGGTGTCGCAGTTGCGGGAGTTGCCGCCGCCGGGGTTGCGTTGCCTTCGGCCTTTGCCGCCGACGCGCCTTCAACAGCCGCGAAGAAGTACAAGAAGTCGCTCAAGTACTCGATGGTGAAGTACGAAGGGAGCATGCTCGACAAGTTTCGGATGCTGGCTGACGTCGGCTTCGATGGTGTAGAACTCGACGCTCCGAACAAGTATTCGCCCGACGAAGTGCTCGAGGCCCGCGACAAAAGTGGCCTGCTGATTCCCGGCGTGATCGAGGCGACGCATTGGAAAGTGACGTTCTCGGACCCCGATGCAAACGTGCGTGCCGAGGCAGTCGCCACGCTCGAAAAGGCGCTGCGCGATGCGAAGACCTACGGCGCGACGACGGTGTTGTTGGTGCCCGCCGTCGTTAGCAAGGACGTGTCATACGTCGACGCGTACAAGCGGTCGCAGGCTGAGATTCGCAAGGCGCTGCCTGTTGCTGCCGAGACGGGGGTGAAGGTCGCCTTCGAGAATGTGTGGAACAACTTCCTGCTCAGCCCGATCGAGTACGCGCGTTACATCGACGAGTTCGAGAGCCCGTGGGTCGGCGCGTATTTCGATGTCGGCAACATTGTGCGTTACGGTTGGCCCGAGCAGTGGATTCGCACGCTCGGCAAACGCATCTTCAAGCTCGACATCAAAGAATACAGCCGTCAGGTGGCCGACGACCAAGGGACTCGCAAGGGTTTCAAGGTCGAACTCTTGGAAGGCGATTGCGATTGGCCCGCCGTGATGGCCGCATTGCGCGAAATCGGCTACGAGGGGTGGGGTTCGGCCGAGGTTCCCGGCGGGGGGCCAGATCGGCTGCGCGAGATTTCGCAGCGCATGGACCGCATCTTCGCATTGTGATGCTGGCATCTCGACGTCGACCCAGGCGAACTGTAAAGTCGACGAGAGGCGCCGTAATTCGAAGAACGATGGTAAAGGCTTGCCTCTTCGCGGCGGCACTTGCGTGCATGACCGTCGACTTTGCAGTTCACCTCGACGTCGACCCATACGCCTTGCGACCGACCGCAAGTTCGATATACTTAGCGGTT
This sequence comes from uncultured Planctomycetota bacterium, assembly GCA_963708675.1. GTDB lineage: Bacteria > Planctomycetota > Planctomycetia > Pirellulales > PNKZ01 > DATAXP01. The sequence continues at coordinate 4,475,764 of CAVPTO010000003.1, read as the reverse complement.
TCGACTTTTTGTCATAACCGTCGGTGGAGACTCGCGATACCATGGCTCACCAATGCGATATCTGCGGCAAAGGGCCGGCCGTCGGCAACCAGGTGACGATCCGTGGCAAGGCGAAGTACCTTGGCGGCGTCGGCACGAAGGTCACCGGCATCAACAAGCGTCAGTTTAAGCCGAACCTGCAGAAGGTTCGCATCACCGTCAAGGGGACGAACAAAAGCGTCTTCGCCTGCACGCAATGCCTCCGCAGCGGCGCGGTCGTGAAGCGCATTCGTGCGACGCCGTTCCGTCTGCCAGCCGAAGCCGGCGGCAAGAAAAAGAAGTAGCGATCGAGGTTCATCATGAGCCTTTCGCGCCAACAGGTCGAAAAGGTCGCTCTCCTCGCTCGACTCGAACTCACCAGTGACGAGTTGGCGACGATGACGTCGCAACTCGGGGCGATCGTCAACTACGTCGAGCAGTTGAGCGAACTCGACACGGAAGCGATCGAGCCGATGGCCCATCCGATCGATTGCGCGAACGTCTTTCGCGAGGACCACGTGCAGCCGAGCGTCGAGCGTGATCAAATGCTCGCTAGCGCTCCGCACTCCGACGGGCAGTGCTATCTGGTGCCCGCCGTCCTCGGCGAGTGAGTCCGTCGATTGCGGATTTGGGATTGCCGATTGCGGATTCACGGCAATCTGTAATGCTGTTCTCCACAATCCGAAATCGCCAATCCGCAATCCGAAATTGCAATGGCTCTCACCGATCTCACCGCGACCGAGATGTTGGCCGAGTTCAACGCAGGCCGCGTCACGAGCTTCGAGCTCACCGGGGCATGTCTCGAGCGAATCGGTACGCTCGATCCCGACGTTGGCGCCTTTCTGCGGTTCGACATTGGTCAAGCGCTCGAGCAAGCCGAGCGCGTCGATCGCCGTCGGCAGAAGGGCGAAACGCTCGGAGCGCTTGCGGGCTTGCCGATCGCCGTCAAAGACATTCTCTGCACGCGCGGTGAAATCACGACGTGCGCGTCGCGGATGCTCGAACACTTTCGCGCACCTTACGACGCGACGGTCATCGAACGCCTTCGCGCCGCCGACGCCGTGTTCATCGGACGCACGAACATGGACGAGTTCGCCATGGGCGGGTCGACCGAGAACTCGGCCGTAGGCCCGACGCGAAACCCGTGGGATCTCGCATGCGCCCCCGGCGGCAGCAGCGGCGGGTCGGCCGCCTGCGTCGCGGCGTCGATGGTCCCCTGCTCCATCGGCACCGACACTGGTGGCTCGATCCGTCAGCCCGCCGGCCTGTGCGGCATCACCGGCCTCAAGCCGACCTACGGACGCGTCAGTCGTTACGGTCTCGTCGCCTTCGCCAGCAGCCTCGATCAAATCGGACCGATGGCATGGACCGCCGAAGACGCCGCGCTGTTGCTGAACGTGATCGCCGGTCACGATGTTCGCGATTCCACCTCCGTCGATCGGCCCACCGAAGATTACGTCGCTCGCTTGCGCGAACCGTTCAAGGGCATGACGATTGGACTGGTGCGCGAGCACTTCGCCGAAGGGCTCGACGCCGAAGTCGAAGCGAGTGTGCGCGAGGCGGTCGGCGTCTATCGATCGCTCGGCGCGACGGTGAAAGAGGTGTCGCTGCCGCATAGTCGCTACAGCATCGCGACGTACTATCTCATCGCCCCGAGCGAGGCTTCGAGCAACCTGGCACGCTACGACGGCGTGCACTATGGCCATCGCACCGACGAAGCGAAACTGCGAACCGATGTCGAAGTGATGCGTCGCGCCGCGGGCAAAGCTGCCGATCAACTCGACTCGCCGCTCGTGATGATGTATCGCCGCAGCCGCGCCGAGGGTTTCGGGCCCGAGGTGAAGCGTCGCATCATGCTCGGCACCTACGCGCTCAGCGCCGGCTACTACGACGCGTACTATCTCAAGGCGCTCAAGGTGCGTCGTCTGATTCACGACGATTACCAAAACGCGTTCCAAGACGTCGACCTCATCGCCGGCCCCGTGACTGCAGCTCCCGCGTTTCGTCTCGGCGAAAAAAGCGACGACCCGCTGGCGATGTACCTCGTCGATCTTTACACCGTCGGCGCGAACCTCGCCGGCATCCCCGCCATCTCCATTCCCTGCGGACAATCCTCGACTGGCCTCCCGATCGGCCTACAACTGCAAGCCCCGCACTTCCAAGAAGCTCGCCTGCTCCATGCCGCCCACACGTTTCAACAGGCCACCGACTGGCACAAGAAGCGTCCGGAGTTTTGAACCACAGATGCACACGGATGAACACAGATAAGAGGAGATGAAGGCGATGTTCGACGAGTCGCAACTCAACGCGATTAGCGAACGAATTATTGGATGCGCCTTTAGTGTCGGAAATGTATTGGGCTCAGGGTTTCTTGAAAAGGTTTATGAGAACGCCTTGGCCTGCGAGATGCGTAAATCTGGCTTGAGTGTCGAACAACAGAAACCCATCACCATTCACTATGACGGCGTCGTTGTTGGAACGTACGCTGCCGACTTGGTCGTTGAGGAGGCTGTCCTGGTCGAACTCAAGACGGTTAAAGCCTTCGACGAGATTCACGTAGCGCAGTGCCTCAACTACCTCAAAGCCACAAATCTAAAACTTTGCTTACTCATCAACTTTGCAACCACGAGCGTCAAGATAAAACGAGTCGTGTTGTGACACTCTTCTCTTATCTGTGTTCATCCGTGTGCATCTGTGGTTCCTTCCCGCATGTCTGAATCGCCATACACGCTGATCATTGGCCTCGAGGTGCACGTGCAGCTTCTCACCGAGAGCAAGCTGTTCTGCCCGTGCAGCACGAAGTTCGGCGCACCGCCGAACACGCAAACGTGCCCGATCTGCGCGGGCTTTCCAGGCACGCTGCCAGTGATGAACGCACGAGCTTTCGAGTTGTCGCTGCGCACGGCGGCGGCGCTCAACTGCGAGATCGCGCCGCGAACGAAGTGGGATCGCAAGCAGTATTATTATCCTGACTTGCCGAAGGGCTATCAGATCAGCCAATACGACTTGCCGTTCAGTCACGACGGCTGGGTCGAAATCGTCGACGCCAAGCAGAAGATCGAACCGAAGCGCATTCGCATCATTCGCGCCCATCTCGAAGAGGACGCCGGTAAAAGCATGCACGACGAGGCGGCAGGCCTGGCCGATAGTCGCATCGACCTGAATCGCGCGGGAACGCCGCTGTTGGAGATCGTCACGCAGCCCGATCTGCGTCGCCCGCCGAGGCGAAGATCTTTCTCACGGAGCTGCGATTGATGCTCACGTACCTAGGCGTCTCTGATTGCAACATGCAGGAGGGAAGTCTGCGCGTCGATGCCAACGTCAACCTGCACGTCGCAGGTGAAGGCGGCGAAACCCTCGCCACGCCGATCGTCGAGATCAAGAACATGAACAGCTTCCGCTCGGTCGAACGAGCGCTCGCGTACGAAGAGCAACGGCTGTGGAACGTGTGGGAAGAAACCGGCCAGCGGCTCGGCCAAGTCCCGAAGCAAACGCGCGGCTGGGACGATGAGGCCGGCGTGACGCGCGCTCAGCGACACAAAGAAGAGTCGAGCGACTACCGTTACTTTCCCGATCCCGACCTCGTGCCGGTCACCGTCAGCGAGGCGAAGGTTGCCGAAGTGGTTGCAGCCTTGGGCGAGTTGCCGGCAGCGTTACGTCAGCGGCTCGAGAAAACCTACGGCATCTCAGCCTACGACAGCGACGTACTCGTCAACCAGGGCCGCACGCTCGTCGATTACTTCATCGCCGTGGCCGAGGCCTGCGGCGACGGCAAGGTCGCGAGCAACTGGATGCAGCAAGACGTGCTGCGGACGATGAAAGAGCAAGAGCTGACGATCGAGTCATTTCCCGTTTCGGCGGCAGCGCTCGGCGAACTGCTGAAGAAAGTGAAGGCAGGCGACGTCGACACCACGCGTGGCCGCGAAGTGTTGGCCGACATGGCCGCGCATGGCCGCTCGGCCGACGAATCGATGAAGGCGTTGGGCATCGAGCGTGTCGACGAGTCGGCGCTGATCGCGTTGTGTGAAGAGCTTGTCGCCGCCAACCCGAAAGTGGTCGAAGACGTCAAAGCCGGCAAGCTTCAGGCCGCCGGCGCCTTTGTCGGCGCCGCGAAGAAGAAGAACCCCAACGTGAATCCCGCGCGCGTGCGCGAGATTTGTTTGAAGATCATCGCCCGCATGTGACCCGCGCCTATCAGTTCACGTCGCCCAACCGCGCGAACGCTCTACGCCTTGTTGCCATCGGCGGTATAACGCGTCGCGTTCGTCGGCCTTCATCGTCGACGCGAACTCGCGGTCGAGCGACCAATTCTTCCGCACCTCGTCGAGGCCGGCCCAATATCCCACGGCAAGCCCGGCCAGATAGGCCGCCCCCAACGCGGTCGTCTCGTGGACGACTGGTCGTCGCACCTTGACGTCCAACACATCGGCCTGAAATTGCATCAGCCCGTTGTTTTGACTCGCGCCACCATCGACGTTGAGCGCCGCCAATGCAACGCCCGAATCCTTGCGCATCGCCTCGACGAGATCGCGCGTCTGAAATGCGATCGACTCCACTGCGGCCCGTGCGATATGCGCTGCCGTCGTGCCGCGAGTCAGTCCGAGAATCGTGCCACGCGCGTAGGGGTCCCAATACGGAGCACCGAGCCCAACGAAGGCCGGCACAAACACCACGCCGTCGGAATGCGGCACCGAAGCGGCGAGCGCTTCGACATCGACTGACTTCTCAATCACGCCCAATCCGTCGCGAAGCCACTGCACGACTGCGCCGGCGACGAACACCGAACCTTCGAGGCAGTACGTGACCTTGTTGTTCACCTTCCAACCGATCGTCGTCAGCAGATTCTGCTTCGACGCGATGGGCTTATCGCCGGTGTTCAAGAGCATGAAACATCCGGTGCCGTACGTGTTCTTCGCGTTGCCGACGTCGAAGCACGCCTGACCGAACGTCGCCGCTTGTTGATCGCCGGCGTCGCCCGCCACGGGGATCGCGCTGCCGAAGAGTTCGGACGTCGTTTCGCCATATATCTCGCTCGACGCGCGCACCTCGGGCAGCATGCGGCGCGGAATGTCGAGCGCCTTAAGCAGCTCATCGTCCCAATCGAGCGTGTGAATATTGAAGACCATCGTGCGGCTGGCATTGCTCACGTCGGTGACATGACGCTTACCGCCGGTCAGCCGCCAGATGAGCCACGTATCGACGGTGCCGAACAGCACGTCGCCGGCCTCGGAGCGCTGGCGAGCCTGCGGCACCGTGTCGAGCAGGTGCTTGATCTTCGTGCCCGAGAAATACGGGTCGATTACGAGCCCAGTCTTCTTGCGCACCGTCGCTTCGAGACCGTGGGCCTTGAGCCGTTCGCAGATCGGCGTCGTCACGCGGCTTTGCCAGACAATGGCGTTGGCGATCGGCTTGCCCGTGTGTCGATCCCAGAGAATGGTTGTCTCGCGTTGGTTCGTCACGCCGATGGCCGCGACCTGCTCAGCCGTGATCTTCGCCGACTTAATGGCCTGCTGCGCCGTCGCGAGTTGCGAGGACCAAATCGCCTCGGCATCGTGTTCGACGACGCCTGGAGCAGGGAGAATCTGTGGAATCTCTTGCTGCGCCGTCGCGACGGCGCCGCCCGAATGATCGAAGACGATCGCACGGCTCGAGGTCGTGCCTTGGTCGAGGGCGAGAACGTATTTCTTCATGGCGATACTAGATATTGCGTCCGAAATGGCGTTTTAATCGTTCGACGACTCTGTCGACCGCGGCAGAAATCTCCGAAGCCGACAATTTACCTTCAGCGACCATCAACTCCGCCAACTCTCGCAATCGACTGCGAGACAGTGTCGGATCGTACAGCGTCATCAACCGGCGCTCGACCAGGTCGTCGAGCTGTTGCACCCACTCGTCGCGAATCACTCGGCGAATGACATCCGATGAGAATTCAAAGTTGCCGAAGTCGAGATGATCGTCGATCGGGCGATCACGCGTTGATACAAGCCGCGGTAAGCCCAAGCGGTTGAGAATCGTGTCGGTCGCGCTTTCGGCCAACGATCGGCAGGTCGTCAGCTTTCCGCCGATGATCGAGTACGTTGGCAGCGGAGCATCGGTATGTTCCTGCATCCAATGTCGACGCGTGATGGCGCCCGGTTGCGAGGGATCGGATGCCGGCAGCGGGCGCACGCCGCTGTAGTGCAGCAGCACGTCGTCGAACGTGAGGCGGACGTCGGGCATGAGTGTGTTCACCGTCGACAGCAAGTAGTCGATCTCGCCGACGTCGGCGACGGCCGTTGCGGGATCGGCTGAGAACGGCAGATCCGTCGTGCCCACGAGCGTCAGCGGTCCCCACGGCAGCACGAACACCGGTCGTCCATCGGCCGCCTCGGCATACAAGCCGCCGTGTTCGAGCGCATTTCGCAGCTTCGCGTTCGTGCAAACGAGATGGCTCCCCTTGGTGCCGCCCATGAGCTTCGGCGACTGAACCTGCATCGATTGCAGCGTGCGGTCGACCCATGCGCCGGTGGCATTGATGATCGCCGATGGTTCGAAGGTGCGAATCGTTTCGCCCTTAGCCGATCGTAGAGTCACCAACTTGCCGTCGAGCGTGGCGGTGGTGTACGTGAAGAGCTCGAAGCCCGGCTGCGTCGCGGCGTCTCGAAAGATCGAAACGACGAAGCGCTCGGGAAAGCGAATCTGCGCGTCGTAGTACGATGCCAGCCAAGGAAAGCGTCGGCGATCGACCGGTGGAGCGACGCCGCTCGACGATCGAACGACCGAATGTTTCGGAAGCTGCGGATCGCGCGAGAAAGTCGTAGAATTGCAGTCCCATCGTGACGAGCCACAGCCCGCGATGCGGCGGCCCTTTCGTGAAACGATCGAGACGCAGAAACCTCGCCGCGGAGCGAATCAGCCCGCCGGCACGCCGTTCGACCGGGATGAACAGCCGCAACGGGTGTACGAATTTCGGCGCCAGCCGCAGCAGCAGGCCGCGCTCGTGCAGCGACTCGCGAACGAGGTCGAACTCGCCATATTCAAGGTAGCGCAACCCACCGTGGATGAGTCGCGACGAATAGGATGTCGCCCCATAGGCGATGTCGGCGCGGTCGACGACGCAAACCGGAATGTTTTGCAACGCGAGTTCGCGCGCGAGCGCCGCGCCGTTGATGCCCGCCCCGAGAATGAGCACCGGCGCTTTTGCGTCAGCCATAGTTCAAACGCTTCGGTACACCGCGGCCAATGGGAACGTCGAACAACTGCGGCTTATCGCCGGCGAGGGACGCTGCGACGCGCTCGGCCAACTCGTCGGGCTCGGTGACGCGATGCGCCTCGACGCCCAGCGAACGCGCGAGTGCGACGAAGTCGATCTCGGGTTCGGCAAGGTCGAGCCCCAGGAAGCGGCCTTCGCGAGCTTTTGGAAGCTCCAACTGGCGAGCGCCGATCTTGAGAATCTGGTACTGGGCGTTGTTGCAGATGACGAACGTCACACCGAGCTTATAACGCGCGGCCGACCACAGCCCCTGAATGCCATACATCGCGGAACCCTCGCCGAGCATCGCGAGCACCGGCCGATTCGGCCACGCAAGCTTCACGCCCAACGAACATCCCAGGCCCCAGCCAAGCGCCCAACCACGATGACCGAAGTAACCCGTCGTGTTCTTGAGTGCGCCGAGTCGTTCGAAGGTTGTGTTCGTGGTCGTTACCGCTTCTTCGATCACGGCGATATCGGTCGGCAGCACGCGAGACAGACTTTGCATGAGCGTAAGCGGCGTGATCGGGCGAAGGTCATGCTGCTCGGCAATCGACGCCTCGAACTGCTTGCGTGCTTCGCGATGTTCCTTGGCGCGACGGTCGCCGCGCTCTTGGGCGATGCGATGTTGCTCGGCGGTCATTGTGGTTTCGAGCAGCGAGGCGAGCTCTTCGAGCGAGCTGCGCACGTCGCCGAGAACGCCGACGGCCAGCGGGTAGTTCTTGCCCAACTGCCAAGGGTCTTCGTCGAGATGAACGATGCGAACGTGCTCGGGAATCGCCCGGGCCGGCTCGTGATAAACGTACTGACGCAACAGATCCATGCCCGCGACGAGGATGACGTCAAACTCGGCCAGTCGTTCGCTGACCTCCGGCGACCAAAGCGGCAAGCCGAGCGCGTACAGCGGATGATTACTCGGGAATGCGAGACGACCGTGCGTCGTGCCAGACTCGGAGATGACGGGCGTCCCGAGGATTTCTGCAACACGCACAGCGGCGTCAACGGCGTCGCGTTCAACGAGGCGCGATCCGACGAGGAAGGCGGGATTCCGCGAAGAGGCAAGCAGTTGGGCGGCTTGTTGAAGGGATTCAAGCGGAGGGCGCGTGCGCGTGTTGAGCGGCGTGGCGGGTGTGATGTCGAGCTGTGCGATCTCGGTTTGCACGTCGAGCGGCATCGACAGAAACACCGGCCCCGTCGGTGGCGTGAGCGCCGTTTGCATCGCGCGGCGCAGGATCGCGGGGAAGTCTTCCACGCGCTCGACTTGCACCGACCATTTCGTCCAGGGTTTCGCGACGGCGACCATGTCGGACCAAAGAATCGGTTCTTCGACCGCGAGTCGGCGATCGGTTTGACCGGCGGTGACGAGCAGCGGTGTCCCTTCGCGAAAGGCGTTATAGAGCATGCCCATCGCGTTGCCGAGTCCGCAACTGATGTGCAGATTCACGACGCCCAACGAGCCCGAGGCCATCGCGTAACCATCGGCCATCGCCATGACCGGGACTTCTTGCAGCCCGAGCACGTAACGGAAGCGATCGTCATCGACGAGCGCGTCGTTGAGCGGCAACTCGGTGGTGCCGGGATTGCCGAAGATTGTGTTGACGCCGGCATCGGCGAGCATCTGCAAGAAGGCGGCGATGCCGGAGATGCGCGTCATGAGAGAACGTCCGTCAGTCGACCGCGATCACGTTGGACGATCAATCCATGCCCGGCGTCCACAGTGCCGACTTCTTTCCCGCGCCGGCGGGGGCTTCGCTGCCGGGAGTCCAGATACGGCCCGAGTCAGCGCCGCTTGAATCGAGCGCCGCTTGCAGCCGCGCCAGGGACGACGATGCCCGGCGATTGTGCAGGCGCACCACCACCGCCGCCGAGTCCAGCACCGGCGACCGGTCGACCATCGGGGCCGACGAGCCCCGCCTCGTACAACATGCGGAGCAACGCTTCGCCGACGCCGGGCTCGTTGCCGTGCCGCGTTTGAATGTGCCGCAGCAGTTCGCTCGCGCCGATCTCGTCGCCGCGTTCGAGTCGCATCGACAACTCGGTGATGTCCCATCGAGCACACGACTTGCCCGCCGACTGCGTGACGCTGCGCGCCTTGCCGATGTATTCCAAGGCGCGTGCTGGATCTTCTTCCAACGCCGCCAGGTTCGCATACACCGCCGCGAGGTCGATCTTTTCGGCCAGCGACGGACGGGCGATGATCGCATGGGCGAACTTGCGAAGCGCGCCGCGAGCGCCGACGAAAATCGAGCGGCGATAAACCGAGATCAGCTCTTCGTCCGACAGATTCTCGACAATCAGCCGCGACAACCGCACGAGCGGAAGCGAATCGAGCTTCACGTTCTTCGGGTCGATCGGGTGCAGCGTCGGCAGACCCAACCGCGCTCGCAACTCGTTCACGAGTCCTTCGGCCGTCGGGTGTTCGAGCGACAATTCAATAATGAGCAACGCGCCGAGCAACTTCACGCGCTGCGCGGGGTCGCTCGCGACTTCTTCCGGCGTACGACCGTCGAACAGGGCGTTGGGCGTCTTCGGCCAACGGTTGAGAATCGTATCGCGACGTTTGCGGACGAGCAACTGCTGCACGTGATCGGGAGGCGTGTCGTCGGGAAGCCGCCAATTCCAACTGAAGAGCAACTGCCGCGTCGGGATTTGGCCGACAACGAATTCGGGAGCCGGCTGGCCGACAGCACCGCTCCAAAGTTCGTTGACGAGCGCTTGAACGGCTTCAAGATCGCGACGACTGGCGTCGATTTCCAGTCTCGCCTCGCGATCGGTTTCGCGACCGAAGATCATCGCTCGGCCGATGACGCTCGGCACGGCGTCCATGGCGATGTTCACGCCCGTCGTCGGCAACGGGCGATCGAGCAGCATGTAGACCGCTCGCGGCGGGGCTTCGCCTTCGGCACGCGGCACGGCCTCGACGGGAAACGTGATCAGCCGCTTATCGCCGCCGGCCAATTCGACAAGCCGGTCGATGTCGGTAATGGGGTACGTGATTTGAAGCTGGTCGACGACATCGGCCGCCATCGCGGGATCGATAAGTTGCGCCGTCGCCTCGGCCTCGACCGCTTCTTCCTTCGTGCCTTGCAGCGCGGCGACCCTATGCAACGCGTCGGCCTCGTCGGCCTCATCGCCCAACCACGATCGCACGATCGCCAGGTTCTGCCAAACGGCGATCGCGTCGGGCGCACGCTCGGCAAGCGCTGTGAGACGTTCTTCGGCGGCGCTCCAAAGCACGCCGCGGGCCATCGTCATCGTCGCGTCGAACTCCGATTTCCACGGCACTCCGGTGGGGGCTTCGAGCAATGGCGGCTCGTCCTTGAGCAACAATGGAACTTGCGGCGAAGCGTTCATCCGCGCCAACATCGACAACGCCATCTCGTTCTCGCGGTTGGCTCGCAGGCCTAGCAACAGATGCGCGTGCGCCGCCTGAAAATGTCCGTCGGCCAACAGCAGCTGGGCCATGTCGTCGAGCGCTTCGGCCACCTGCGGCGCGATGTGATCTTCGCTTTCGGCGAGCGCTTGTTGTAGAGGCTCGACGCCGGTAAGCGCCCCATGTTCCGACGCTCGCACGATCGCAATCTCGGCAAGCGCGATCGGGTTCTTCGGATGGGCCGCGTAGAACTCTTCGATCGTCGCGCGGGCGGGCTCGGCCATGCCGAGTTCCTGTAGCAAACGGACTTTCAGCGCGAGCAATGCCGCACGGCCCGGATGCTGCGCGAGCACCTTCTCGACGTGCTCGAGCGCCGCGTGGCGTTGGTTGCCGTCGAGCATCTTTTGCACCTTCTCCATCTCGCCGACGAGATCGGTGCAACAGAACTTGACTTTCTTTCCACTGCCACAAGGGCACAAAGCATACGGGTCGATCGGCATTGCGTGTTCCGGCGAGCGATAGGTGCGGCGGCCGTCGACGGGCGAAGTTGCCGTCCGTGGCTGCGAAATAGAATCCGTTGATGCGTTACGTGGTCGCCAACTCGGTACGTTTCTCGGCAATCAGCGCGAGCAGCGCCTTTTGCGGGTCGGCGAACTTGGCGATGCCTTCTTCCATGAGCGTCTTCTCGAGCTTCTGCATGTCGACTTTGGCGTCGATGTCGGCCAGCACTTCGGCGCTGGGCATCTTGTCGACTTGGCGCGTGAAGATGCGGCCACTCTTCTCGACCGCTTCGTTCGTGGCAGGCGGGTTGGTTTCGATGTCGCTGCCGGCGAACGCCTCGACATATTTGTACGGAGGATCGCTGGGCTTCTTCGTCCCCGTGCTGGCGAAGATCATCTCTTGCTGCAACGGAGTCTTCTGCGCGGCCCAGAACTTTTGATTCTCCTGCCAGATGCGCTTCGCGTTGACGATGCCTACCATGCCTTGAGCGGCCGGCGAGAGTTGCGGTACGGCCTTCTCGGTGTACACGTCGAGCCGCGACACAAAAATGCTGTACACGCTTTTGAAGGAACTGAGATCCTTGCGTCGTTGAGCCCCCTTCCACACGGCGTCGCGCGGCGCGATACTGGCGATCGCTGAAGATCAACGTGACATTGAGCGTGATGCCGGCAGCACACAGTTCTTCGAGCGCGTCGATGCCGGCGGGCGTGGCGGGCACTTTGATCATGCGATTTTGATGACCCTTGGCCCACTGCTTGCCAAGTTCGATGTATTGCTCGACTCGGTGGCGATGCGGCAGGTTCGCCTTCGGGTCTTCGAGCAATGGGTCGAGCTCGAAGCTCACGTAGCCGTCGTTACCCCTCGTCTGGTCCCAGACGGGCTTGAAAACTTCCTGTGCGCCGCGGACGAGTTTGTCGGTCACGTGCCATGCAATCTTGCTATCGTCCATGCCTTCGCGCATCGACTCGTCGAGTTCGTTGTCGAAGCGGCCAGTCTTAATGAGGTCGGAAACGATGATGGGATTCGACGTCGCCCCACTGGCGCCGAGCTTTCGGTTGCTGCGAACGAGGTCCGGATCGATCGAGTCGAGCCACAGCTTGGTGCCGCAGGCGACGAGTGACTGCAATGGCGAGGTCATCGTTGGAAGCTCCTAACATTCAAAGCGCGGACAGGAAATGGCCCGTGTCATTTTAGCGACAAACGGCCCGTGCGGAATACGCTACGGGTGGCAGGCGAAGGAGTGATGTACCCCAAGCCCAGGGATAGCCATCCGTGGGCTTAACTCCACATTTCACACTAGCCCCCACTTTTTCCGCAGATACCACTCGACACCTAGCAAAGCGACAAACAGAAAAAAGAATGGCCAGGTGTCCCACAACGTGTGTTTCGTCTGCATTTCGACTTGCAACTTCTCGGCCGCGCGGCTCAGCTCTTCCAGCAACGACGGCAACTGTTCCGGGGCGATTGACTTGCCACGCGTCATCGAGGCGAGACTCTCCAACAGCGCGCGATCGGCCGCGGGATTGTCCAACTCGAGGTCCTGCTGATACACGAGGAAGCGAGCTTGCGCCTGACCGACCTGGGCGCCATTGTACGACGCCTGCACACGCAGCATGTAATCGCCCGGCATCTGCGTTTCGAGAAATGTGCCCGCCGAGTGATCGCCTTGGCGACGCAACCGTGCCGGTGTCGACTTCTTATCGGGGCCACTCTCGGCGGGCCCGTTCCCCGCAGGACCAACGACTTCGGCAGTGAACGTCGCGTCGGGAATCGGGTCCCCTTCAGGCGAGTGTGCTGTGACGGTGAACTCGACGCGCTGGCTCGGCGCGAACCGTCGCGATTCGAGCACGATGTTCACGCTTCCCTCGTTCGATTGATCCTTGCGCGAGCCACAACACCGTCTGACGCCAAAAGCGTTTGCACGCGGCATCCTGACCACTCATCCACCAATGCCACGTCGAATCACCCGCGAAGGCAAGCACGCGGCCAAGGCCGTAATCCTTGGCGACCAGCAGCGGCTCATGGGCTTCGCTTTCGGCGAGCACCTGCGCGCCGGGCTTGAGGGCGCGAAAGCGGTTTGCCCCTTCCAGTGGCGGAAGCTCGGCCCAAATACTTGGATTGCGATCGCGCGAGGCGAGCTGCATGAGACTCTGCGTGAGACCAATCTGCGTGGGGCGCATCTTCGGGCGACCTGGCAAGTGTAGATCGGCGCGAAGAGGTTCGTCGAAGTTCTGCCGTTCGAGCCGATCGATCGTAACGGGCAACACGCTGGCCAGCGGAGTGCGCCCGTAGCCGCCGGCGCCGAAACTGTGAAAGCCGCCGAGCATGATGAGCCCCGCGCCGCGCTCGATCGACGTGCCCAACTGCGTCAGTTCATCGGGTGTGAACGCGGCGGAGTCGAGATCGCCGAGGATGTAGACGTCGTATTTACCGGGCTTGAAGCGCTCCGCGAAGTCGGCGGGCTTCGTCTCGGGCTTGCGCGCGTCGATGCGAAGGAAGTCGACTTTGATGTCGGGCGAAGCGTCGAGCGCGCGGCGAATGAACTTCGATTCGACGCGAGCGGCCCCTTCGAGATACAGAACGTTCAGCCCACCTTTGAGCACCGTGACGAACGTGCTCATCTCGTTGTTGCTGGTAACAAGCTCGCCCGGCTGCGGCGGGACGCGGAGCGTGACCTTGTACTCGCCCGGAATCGTGGGTGTGTAATCGAGCACGACGGGGAGCCGTTGCGCATCGACACGCGGCTTGATCGGCTCGGCTCCCACAGGCGACATCACATCGGGAGAGGTCTCGAATAGCAATTGCACCGGCATCGTCTGGTTCACGAAGCCGTCGACACGCACGGTCCCTTCGACCGGCAACTGGTTCTTCACGAAGACTGAAGTGGGCACGAGCAGGCTTTCGATCGCGATGTCGCGGACTTGCCCTTGCCCACGCCCCTGCCCCATCGCGACGGTGTAAAGCGGATAACCCAGATCGGCCAACCGGCGCGCAGGCAGCTGAGGCGCCATGTCGCGCGGAGGCAATGCCCGCTGAGCACCGTCGCCGAGCATAACGATGCCTGCCAATCGCTTGCCCGCTTCCTGACGCAGCAACTCATCGAGCACGACGCCCATGGCGGTCTCTTGACCCTTGGGTTCTTCGGGCAGCGTGATGCCTTCGTCGCCGATGGGCAGCGGATGCAGTTGACCGTCGAACCCGAACGCCTTCACATCGAGCTCGTCGGCCAACGTCTTCAGCGTCGGCGCAGATTCGGACAACACACGTCGCAGCACCGCCCAGCGCGTTTCCTTGCCGGCTGCGTCATCGACCTGCATGCTCCGCGATTGGTCGGCGAGAATGATCAGTTCCGCCGGTTGACGGATCGTCGTGCTGTGTACCATCGTCGGCCGCAGCAGCGCGAGCAATGTCAGAATAATGACCGCGATGCGCAGTCCGACGAGCACGCGACGGCGCAACGGCGGAATGCGATCGCGCCCCGGTCCCAGCACCAACAGCGCGACGAGAAATGCCACCAACGCTCCGACGAGCCAGTAGTTGCCAACCGGATCGAAGGAGAGTGTGACGTCGCGGAGCATTCGTTTATCAATCAGTGTGAGTCAGCACCAGCCCTTCTCCCTTTGGGAGAAGGTGGCCGAAGGCCGGATGAGGGTGCGTGGTTGCTTTCTTTGCCATCTATTTCACTTTCGCGATCACAACTCACGTCGTCCATCAAGGCTATGCGTGTTCAACTTTCACCCGCCCTCACCCGTCCGCCTTCGGCGGCCACCCTCTCCCAAAGGGAGAGGGGTCATTTCTTGTAGAACCGATTCGCCAATACATGTTCCATCCCAAGCACCACCGCCAACACGACCGCCAACAGCGGAAACAACTCGCGACCGGTGCGACTGGTCGACACAGCGCGATCGATCTGTTGCCGATTGCGTGCGAAGCGAACTTCGGCCTTGCCGAACAGTGGCTTCAACGCGTCGGGCTCGATGCGTTCGAGTTGCGTGGCTGACGGAGGCAGGTTCACGCTGAAGCCGAGCTTCACGCCGTCTCGCGCCCCGCCGGCGCCGACGGTGTAATCGCCGATTTCATCGGTTGCGGAGACGAGAATCGTGTTCTGACTCAGATCGGCCGACATGCGCTGCGTTTCCCCGCTGGGAAGGCTAAGCAGATAGGTCGCGCGACGCTGCGGAGCGTCGAGACGCAGCACGGCCGTTTGTCCTGCGAGATAGTTGAGCTGTGTGTCGCTGCTGCCGACGAGATACAGGACCAACTCGTTTTCGAGCATGAAGAACGGCCAAGGCTCGAACCCCGTGGCCAGCAAGTTCCAGCGGTCGCCAACGCTCGCGCTCGATGATTCGGAAACCGGCGTCGTCATCATCAACACGCGACCTTTGCCGAGTGTGCGTTCGACGATGGCTGGCTGCGCGTTCGAGTATTGCAGCGCGACGCTCGCGTGCTCGGCCATGTTTGTAAGTTGCCAGTAGCGATAGACCGGGTAGCCATCCCATGCAATCACGCCACGCAGCGGATGGAACTTAGCGAGCATCGGGTGCTGCGATTCGTCGGGCGCGATGGCCAGGTCGCCGTCGGGCCAGCGGGCTTGCAACTCGAGATCGGCAGGAAGCAACTCGTGCGCGGCCACGCTGTTGAACGAGGCGACAGGCTGCGCCGCTTCGCCGACAAACAACGCGACGCCTCCACCACTCTCGACATACGCGGCAAGATGTTGCCATGTGGGGTCGGCCAGCGGCGGCGGATCGAGAAGGATAATGCCTGCGAAATTATGGAGTGTTGCGTTCGGTAGCGCCTCGTAATCGACGACGGTGCATTCGAAGCGAGCCTGGCCGTTCTTGCGGAACACCTGCGGCGCGAGCGCCTCGGTGAACAGGAACGCTGTCTCGGCGGCCGGCTGCGGCGCCGCGACGAGGACCTTCCACGCGGGCCGCACCTCGACGCTGAAGTAGCGACGATCGTCGGCCGGCAACGCGTCTCCGCCGACAAGACGCAAGAAGCCCTGGTGCGTGCCGATATCGAGACCGCCGAGGACGAAGTCGACGGCACTCGTCTCGCCGGGCTTCGTCGCGACGATTTGTTGGCTGCGCTTCTCGGGCTTGCCTTCCGCATTCACGACATACGACTCGACAATGCGTTCGCCATCGAGGCCCATGCTCGTCAGGTCGGTTGACAGGTTGAGCTGGCTGTTACGAGCGAGTGTCTGCCCCGAAAGGCGAATCTCGCCGAGGCTATAGTTCTGCGGATTCGTGACGCCGACGTCGATCACGTACACGGCGACGCCCGGCATCTCGTCGAGCCGCGCAGTCAATTCCGTGTCGTGAAGGTTCCAGGCGCCGCTCGACATGTCGGTGAGGACATAAAGTTCTTTGGGCAGTTCGCTGGTCTTGAGCAGTTCCAAGGCGCGAAGCGCGACGCTCGACAACGGTTGGCCGACGTTCTTGATCTCCAATCGTTCGAGGCGTTGACTGGCGGCGGCGCGATCGATTTGAAAACTCGGGGCGGTGGTGGCCGCGTCGAGCACTGCGATCTGGCTATCTTCGGGCAGCTCGGTCATGAGCGACGTGGCCAGTTCGCGAGCGACGTCGAGACGAGTCTGGTTCTCGTTGCGATATTCCATGCGTGGCAGCGTGTCGCAGACGAACGCCGCCGCGATCGGCCCTTCGCGCGAGCCGATGCTTGCCGCCGTTTGAATGCTCGGCCGAGCCAGCGCGATGGCGAGCAAAAAGATCGCCGCCGCTCGCAACAGCAACAGTAGCCAATTCCGCACGCGCATCGTGC
The DNA here is from genome assembly GCA_963708675.1 of uncultured Planctomycetota bacterium. GTDB lineage: Bacteria > Planctomycetota > Planctomycetia > Pirellulales > PNKZ01 > DATAXP01. Next base: position 4,458,857 of record CAVPTO010000003.1, on the reverse strand, counting down.
GACGGTTGACGTCGTGCCTCTGCTTGACGAACCGTAGTGCCGGAAACAGCAAGTGCTTTGGCTTCGGCCGCATCAGGAGATGCAACACGATGGGCAGCGCGACGAGTGCGGTGCCGGCAAGGAATAGAGGGTTGAGGAACATGCGAGCTGTGTCACTGCCGAACGCCAAACTGCGTGTGCAGGCATCGCTTACGAGCGACGACCTCCGTGAGCAACGACGTCGTCGACCGCGGTGGGGCGGCGACGATCGAGTTGCATTGCTCGATTATAGTGTGATAGCAGCCTGTCGTGACCTTGCAGAGGCCACTCGGTCGAGCTATCTTCCGCGACCTCAAAAGATTGCCTAAGGCCGCGCCACCCGTCCCGAAAGTGGGATCATGACGTTCCCGTCGCCGGAATTCGTGCTGCTGTTCGTTGTGGTGTCGGTTTTGTATCACGTTGCGAGCATGTCGGCGAGCTACGGACATCGCATCCAAAACTTCGTGCTTTTGGCGACAAGCTACGTGTTTTACGGATGGTGGGACTGGCGGTTTTTAGGGCTGTTGTTTGGTTCATCGGTGGTCGACTACGTCTGCGCGCGGATGTTGGACCCGATTGCCGAAGAGAAGCCGTCGTCGGCCAGGCGGCGAAAAGGCGTGCTGCTGGTGAGCATTGCCGCCAATCTCGGCACGCTTGCGTACTTCAAGTACTGCAACTTCTTCATTGCGTCGCTGAATCTCATCGCCACCAAGGCGTCGGGCGGGCCTTGGTTCGATGCGCTCGAGATTTTGCTGCCGGTCGGAATCTCGTTCATCGTGTTTCAATCGATGAGCTACACGATCGACGTGTATCGAGGCGAATTGCCGGCGCAGCGCAACTTTTTCGATTTCCTGCTGTATCTGAGCTTCTTTCCGCAATTGGTCGCGGGACCGATTGAACGCGCGTCGCGGCTGATGCCTCAGATTTGCAACCCACGGCAAATGAATGTCGAGATGTTTGCCTCGGGGCTGCATTTGATGCTGTGGGGATTCTTCAAGAAGGTGGTCATTGCCGACAATCTCGCCCCGATCGCTAACCACACGTTTGACGGCTCTCGCGTCGGGTTGTTTGCGGTGTGGGTCGGCTGCTGCGCGTTCGCCTTCCAGATCTATTGCGACTTTTCAGGTTATACCGACATCGCACGGGGCGTCGCTCGAACCTTGGGATTCGACCTGATGTTGAATTTCAAGCTGCCGTACTTTGCCACGAACCCGAGCGCGTTTTGGCAGCGCTGGCACATTAGCCTCTCGACGTGGCTGAAGGACTATCTGTACATACCGCTGGGGGGCAATCGGAATGGTTTTGCACGGTCGATGCGAAACCTGATGATCGTGATGGTTCTCGGCGGGCTATGGCACGGGGCTGCATGGCACTTTGTGGCCTGGGGCGTTTACCAAGGACTGCTGCTGGTCGCCTTTCACGCCATTGCCAGACGCCGCGGCGCTGCCGTGAAGACGCCGGCGCGTGATCTGAGGTTCTGGCTCACGGTGGTTGGGTTCTTTCAACTGACTTGCTTCGGATGGCTGATCTTTCGTGCCAATAGTTTGCACGACGTCTGGCGGCTGACGCGTTCGGCCGTCTGCATTTCGAGCCGCGCCGGTTTCTCGAGCAGCGACGCGCTCATGCTCGCTGCGCTGGTCGTTCCGCTCGTGCTGTTCGAGTTGTATCAGTTTCTGCGTGACGATTTGGAACCGTGGACGCGTTGGAAGCCTTGGCAATCGGTGGGCTTCAACCTTGCGATGATTTACGGCATGGTCTTCTTTGCACCGGTGTACGATGTCAACTTCATCTACTTCCAATTCTGAATCGCACGAATTCGATACTGCCGCATTGCACGCCGACGTGGCGCGGCCAGAGTCGGACAGCCCGTTCGAGTCGCAGAATCGCGCTGGCAAGCCGTCCATGTGGCGATCGGCCTGGCTGACGCTCGTATGCGTGGGTGCGATTGAGTATCTGTGCTCGCTTGCGCCGTTCGCCGACCTGCACCGAGTTCGCTTTTACACCGGCGACGGCAAGCCGAACATCGGCGACAGCCTCGTTCATTGGAAGTACGTGCATCTGCTTAAGCCCGAAGTGCTGCCGCGTCACTATCCGGTCGTGCTGGTTGGCGACAGTTCGTGCACGATGGGCCTGATCCCGTCGATCATTCGCGAGCAAACGGGGTTCAACACGACGAACCTCGCGTCGAACGGCGCCGCCACGTTGGACGTGCAGAACGAGATGCTGCGATTGCATATTGCCAAGCATGGCGCTCCGCGGCTGGTCGTGCTGCAGCTTTCGAAACATCTTCTTTGCAATTGCAATTTCTCGATGCACCGAGAATACCGCGATCAAATCCTTGGCTGGTCTGCGGGCGTGCAAGAGAGTTTTGCTTTTTCGTGGAAGACGCTGTTTCAAACGCTGCCGAGCGTTCGTCGCCGACGCGTATTGGCCAACAGCGTTCATGAGTACTTTCATCCGCAGCCCGACAATCCAAACTGGTCGGAGCCACGCGATCGTTGGCCTTCCGATCGAGAAGTCGACACGTTGCTCACCGTCACGAACGGATATCTCGAGTACCCATACAACGAACAGCCCGGTGGCCTCGACGGCGGAACGGTGTGCACGCGCGATTGGGATCGAATGCTTGAAGACCTGTTTCGCATGGGGCAAGATCATCACTTCGAGGTGCTGATGGTGATGAACCCCGTTGCCGGCGACGGCATGCACGACAAGCTGCGCGAGGCTCACGCGAAGTTTGCTGACGAGTACGCCGAGCTCGCCAAACCGTTTTCGAACGTGACGGTTGTCCGCGAGGGTTTTCTGCGCGAGTATCCGGCAATGATGACCGGAGACGGCACGCACCTCGCGCGCTCCGGGGCCGAACGAAACTCACGCGAAGTGGGCGAGTACCTCAATCAACATATGAATTCGCGCGGCGGTTTCGACGTCAGCGTCCTTCGCACCGCACTTCACAGTGGCCGATAGTGGGCACCGATCGTTTCTACGACGAATGACTACCGTTGAACAGTTTGTCGGCCACAAAGTTCTCTAAGTCGTGCGATGTCCCTTCGGCTCTCGCGAGCTGTCGCACTCGAAACCCGTAGCGCGTCAGAAGCTGGTTGATGTCGTTCGTCGATTGAAGAACGTCGACGCTTGCTTCGAAAATGACTCTTGCGCAATTGGGGTGCTGCAACGTCCGCTGCATGCCTTGCAAGACTCGTAGCTCCGCACCCTCGACATCAATTTTGACGACGTTCGGTGCCGGCAGGTATCCGGCCGCGGTGAGGTCGTCAGCTTTAACGCACGACGCGAGAGTAGGCTGGTAGTCTCGTTGATCGCCCCAAGTCTCAAGGGCATTGCGACCACGGTTGTTTGTGCAAATATGGAACGGCTTGATGCCCGTGGTTTCGTCCAACGCAAGCGACATGACCTGCACGACAGCATGATTCCGACGAGCGACCGAGACGATGTTCGCAATTTCTCGGACGCTTGGCTCGAACGCGATGACCGTTGCTTGGGGACGGCACACAGCCATCGAAATCGCGTGGTGTCCGTTATTGCTGCCGACATCCCAAAACACTCCGTCGGTGGGCATCGCGTCTAATGCTGCTTCGAAAACTTCCGACTCATAAAAGCCGTCGCGCAACACAAACGTGTCGATGTAGTCATACGGATCAAGCTCGAGCATTGCCCCGTATTTGTTTTTCGCGATCAGCTTTCTGCCCTCGCGGCCGCCAATCTTCAGAATGGATGCCATCCGCGATGCGCCACGCATTCGACGTCTGTACAGATACAGAAATGCAGCGTCGGTAATACGTCCCATGCGCCCGCAGCCCACGGTGTTCTAGAATTGCTTCCGGCGGTTGACCAGATATTCCGTCAACGCCTTATCGAATTGCATGCTCGTGTCGAGCGGCACATAGTCGATGCCGGTCTGAAAGCAGTCGCGCTTGTACGTCTCGCGAAATGCCGCGATCTCGTCGAGGTAATCGCGGCGGAAAGCGGCGGTGTCGACCGTGAGCGTGTCGTTGGTCTCCGGCTCCTCGAATTCGACGACGCCATCGAACGGGAACCGCACCTCGGCCTCATCGAGAATGTGGAACAAGATGACGTCGTGCCCGCCGTGACGCAGCCGATGCAATGCTTTGAGAATCGGTTCGGGGTCGGCCAGCAGATCGCTGAACAACATGATGAGGCTGCGCTGCTTGAGCATCGCCGCGATCTGTACGATGCTCTTGGCAATCTGCGTCTGACCGGTCGGCTTCAACTTCGACAAGAGCGACAGCACATGCGCAATCTGCGTGCGCTTCGACCGCGGCGGCAAGCTGTCGCGAATCTTCTCGTCGAACGTCACCAGCCCAACGGGGTCTTGCTGATGCACCATCAGCCAACAGAGCGCAGCCGCCAGGCAAATCGAGTACTCGAACTTCGTAAGCTGTTGGCGATACGTGTAGCCCATGCTCTTGCTCAGATCCATCACCAGATAGCCGGTGATGTTCGTCTCGGCCTCGAACTTTTTGACGTAATACTTGTCGGTCTTGGCGTAGACGAGCCAATCGATGTCCTGCGGGTTATCGCCAGGCGAATACCGGCGATGTTCGCTGAACTCGACCGAGAACCCCTGGAACGGACTCGCGTGCAGCCCTTGCAGAAAACCTTTGACGATGAACTGCGCGCGCAGATCAAGCCGGCCTATTTGGCGGATGACTTCGGGCTTCAGGTAGCTTTCGGCAGTTGTCGCCACAAAGCACTCACTCGTACTTTTCGATTTCGGGTGCCGGCAGATCTTTGAGCAACCGCGTCACCACATCTTCGCTCGTCATCCCTTCGGCTTGAGCCTGGAAGTTCGTGCTGATTCGATGGCGAAGGACGGGGATGGCGACTTTTTGAATGTCTTCGATCGCGACGGAGAATCTGCCGTCCATCGCGGCCAGCGCCTTGGCGCCGTGAATGAGGAACTGTCCCGCGCGAGGGCCAGCGCCCCAATCGACCCATTCACGCACGTATTCGGGGGCGCTGTCGTCTTTCGGACGCGTGGCACGCACGAGTCGCGCGACGTAAGTGATGGTGTAGTCGGTGACGGCGACCGAGCTGACGAGCTTCTGCAGGTTGAGAATCGCGCGCCCGGAGAGGACTTTGCGAACTTCAGGGCGTTCGCCGCGTGTGGTGCTGCTGAGGATTTGCTCTTCTTCGCTCGAGGTCGGATAGCCGACTTTGATGTTGAACATGAACCGGTCAAGCTGCGCTTCGGGCAGCGGATAGGTCCCTTCTTGCTCGATCGGGTTCTGCGTGGCGATGGTGAAGAACGGCTCGGGCAAGATGTACGTCTGCTGACCGACCGAGACTTCGCGCTCCTGCATTGCCTGCAACAGGGCGGCCTGTGTCTTCGGCGGCGTGCGATTGATTTCGTCGGCCAACAGAATGTTCGTGAAGATCGGCCCTTCGACAAAGCGGAAGTTCCGCTTGCCGTGCTCATCTTCTTCGAGCACGTTCGTGCCCGTGATGTCGGAGGGCATCAGGTCGGGCGTGAACTGGATGCGCTTGAACTGCACATCGAGAATGCGGGCGAGCGTCGCGACCATCAGCGTCTTCGCCAGGCCGGGAACGCCTTCGAGCAAGCAGTGGCCGCGGGTGAAAATGGCGGCGAAGAGCTGTTCGATGACCTCGTTTTGGCCAATGATGACCTTTTGCAGCTCTTCCTGCATGAGCCGCCGATGTTGGCTGAACTCTTGCAGAACGTCTCCGAGACTGCGGGGCTTGGTGGACAACGCGAGTCCTTGCGGTTGAGGGAGATTGTCGCGATAGGAAGAACCCAGGGCCCGCAGGCCCAGGGCTTATGCACACATCCCGATTCTATCGGTGTGAGTGTTGGGCAGCAACGCGCGACGACGTCGCGTTTGCCGTCCTAAGCCTAAACGAATAAGATGTTTGCGTATGTTGCGCCTCGTCTCCATGGTGCTCGCCGCGTCGCTTGTTCTGACGGCGCTCGAGCGCCCCGTCCGGGCCGAAATCGACGCCGAAAAGGTGAAGCGGGCCATCGATCTCGGCACCTCTTATCTGCTGCGGCAGCAGAGTGCCGACGGCTCGTGGAGCGACCATCCGGGTTTTCCGACCGGCGTCACGTCGCTTTGCACGTTGGCGTTACTCACCGCGGGCGTGCCGGCCGACAACCCGCAGATTCAAAAGTCGCTCGCGCTGCTGCGGAAGCAAAAGCTGAAGATGACGTACAGCCTGTCGCTGCAGACGATGGTGCTCTGCGCAGCCGAGCCGAAGAAGGACCTCCTGCTGATTCGCGAGAACGTGCGATGGCTCGAGCAACAGCAGCTTCGCAACGATGACAAGAAAGGCGCCTGGGGTTACGGCAGCAACCAAGGCACGGGCGACAACTCGAACACGCAGTTCGCCATCCTCGCCCTGCACGAGGCAGAGCGCGTTGGCGTGTCGGTGAGCGATCAGACATGGCGACTCGCCATGGGGTATTGGCAGAAGACACAGAATCTTGACGGGTCGTGGGGGTACATGCCAGGCCTCTCGGGCACGGGCAGCATGACCTGCGCGGGCATCGCGGCGATGGTAGTCGCTGGCGAGAAGTTGAACCCTGGCGACGCGACGTACGACAACGGCAGCGTCCACTGCTGTGGCGATCAAGAATCGAACACGACGCTCGAACGCGCGCTGGCATGGCTGGGTCGCAATTTCTCGGTGAACGTGAACCCTGGCAACGACCGCGGCAACCAAACCTGGCTGCTCTACTATCTCTACGGCGTCGAGCGTGCCGGGCGACTCACGAACCAACGCTTCCTCGGCCAGCACGATTGGTATCGCGAAGGGGCCGACGTGCTGGTCAGCGCTCAAGACGAGTTGGGCGGAGGCCAATGGCGCGGCACAGGGCACTCGGAAGACAACCCGCACATCGCCACGTCGTTGGCCTTGTTGTTTCTGTCGAAGGGGCGTCGGCCGATTCTTATCAGCAAGGTGCGCCATGCGCCTGTCGACGATTGGAATCACCATCGCACCGATCTCGGCAATCTCACCGCGTACGTCGAACAGCGTTGGAAGCGCGACCTGACGTGGCAGGTCATCGACATTGCCCATGCCGAGCCCGACGACCTGCTGCAATCGCCGGTGTTGTTCTTCAGCGGCAAGTTGATCCCTGAGCTCAGCGATCGGCAAGTGCAGAACCTGCGTCAGTACATCGATCGTGGCGGGTTCCTGTTCGCCGAGGCCTGCTGCGGCGGCAAGGATTTCGACGCGGGATTCCGCAAGCTCATGCGTCGCATGTTCCCGTCGCCAGAAAATGAAATGCGTCTGTTGCCGCCCGAGCATCCTGTGTGGACGGCCGAGGAACGCGTCGACGCGAAGTATCTGCGTCCGTTGTGGGGCGTCGACATCGGTTGCCGCACGAGCGTCGTCTATTGCCCCGAGGATCTCGGTTGCTTTTGGGAACTCGCAAGGCCGGGGCGAGACGACAAACTTCCGGAGCCCATTCGCGACCAGGTCGACGCCGCGCGATCGATTGGCATCAACGTGCTCGCGTATGCCACGAATCGCGAGTTGAAGTACAAGCTCGAAGGGATCGAGCCGCCGCTGGCCGATGGGAAGAATGACCCCATCGACCGCGCGCGGATTTGGATCGCGAAGCTGCGGCACTCGGGCGGATGGAACGTCGCGCCCAGGCGCTGCCGAATTTGATGCGCACCGTCGCGCGCAACACGGCGTTGCGAGTGAATGTCGAGAGTCGCGAGTTGTCGCTGCTCGATCCGGAAATCTTCAACCATCATCTCATCTTCATGCACGGCCGCAATTCGTTCTCGTTCAGCGCCGCTGAGCGCAAGGCATTGCGAAAGTACATCGATCTCGGCGGCATGCTCTTCTCTGATGCGATTTGCGGCAGCCACGCGTATGCCGATTCGTTCCGCCGCGAGATGGCCGCCGTGTTCAAGGACAAGCCGCTGGCCCGCATCCCGCCCGACAACGCGCTTTTCACGAACGCCTACGGCGGGTTCGATTTGAAGAAGGTCACGCTTCGCGAGCTGGAACCTCGCGCCGACGGCGGCGCGATGGAGGTCGTGTCGCGCCAGATCGATCCCGAGTTGGAAGGCGTGAAGATCGGCGATCAGTACGGAGTCATCTTCTCGCCCTACGATCTCAGCTGTGCGCTCGAGCGTCACGAATCGCTCGAATGTCCCGGCTACAGCCGCGACGACGCCGCCCGCATCGGCCTGAACGTGATCATGTATTCGTTGTCCGAATAGCGTCGTTCAAACGGCGCGCGCATCGTTTGTTGTGTTGAACGTTCATGTTGCGCGGCGGCCCGACATCACGTCATTCCAAACCCGACAAACCCGATACGCCCAGCGGAGAACCGCCGATATTGCCGAGGCGGCCGCGCGGCATGATGCGCGGCTCGACCATGAGGGCGACTGAGACGTTGTTCTTGTACGGGTCGGCTGAGAAGTTGAAGCTCGTGAGGAACGACTCGCCGATGCGCGTGAGCGCGAGCGTGTTGCCGACCAGGCCGTTGCCGGCGACATCGTATGTGATGCCTGCCGTCGAAACCCACTTCGGACTGAAGCGGTAGCTGTAAGCCGTGGAAAACACGTCGGCCGTGATCGGTCCGTACAAGGCATAGAAGCCGAAGTACAACTGTCCGCGCGGCGGCCGGGCGATCGTCACGCCGAGCGTCGTGTTCTTCTGACCTTGGTAAAAGAAATCGTACAAGCCGTTGGAGACGACCGTCGTGCGGTCGCCAATGTGCCAGCGATAGTTGTAGTTCACCAAACCTATCAGGCGGCCGAAGTCGTCACGATCGGGGTCGGGGAACATGGTCAGGCCGCTGTCGAGCACCATCCAGTCGATGATGCGACGTCGGTCGGGCGGGCCACGCTTCGTTTGCCAACGTTGATTTAGGTTGAATCGCATATAGGCGATGGTCTGCGCCGTTTCCATCGACGGGCTGGCGACCAACGACCCGAGCCCGCTACGCACGCCGTAGAACACGGGATCGAACTGCGCCGGCGCCCCTTTTGCCGTGGGATAGATGACTGCCGGAAGCCCGTACGTGTTGAAGCGCATACGTCGGCGGAACAGCTCGCCGGAGTCGTCGTCGATCGGATCGTACAACGGAAGTTGCGAAGCGGGTACGTTGGCGTCGGCGGCGGCAAAATCGGTCTCGAACGTCACCTTGTGCGCCAGCCCGTGTACGTTGAACAGCGAACTTTCGGCCGTCGGGTTCACGCTCCAGAACGGAATGCTCGATCGCAACCCCGCCATACCGTACGTGCGCGTGAGGCTGTTGCCCGTCACGTCTTGGCCCCAGTAGCCGACTTCGCCGAGCACGTAGGGCACAAACTTGAATGGCCCGAGGTCGAACGGCGCGTCAAGCTCTTGCGCGAAGAAGTCTCGCGCCTGAACTGGTGACTTCCCACGGCAGCGGTTGCAGCTTGATGGTGTCGACCGAGTTCAACGCAGGCCAGCTTTCGACGCGCAGCTTTTCGTAACCCAGCGACGTGTGCTCCTGCCACGTCAACCGATCATCCAGCAGCGGCGTGCCGAACATGAAGTGTTCGCCACGCGGATACTTCTCGGTCTGCGTCAGAAAGGTGTTCGTGCGCGTGTCTAACTGCAGGTCGAACGACTGATTGTCGAGCAGCTTCTTTACCTCGACACCCGTGGTGAAGTCCTTGTCGGTGTCCCACTCGCGCTCGTAGAACTGTTCGAGGAAATTTCGGTCGCTGATGGCCGACAGCTCACCAGTCACGCGCCAGCCGTCGGCAAAGTACTGACGATGACGTCCCTTGATGCGTCCGCGGTTCAAGCTCTCAGGCAACAAGCCTTGTCGATCGCTGCCCAGCGTGTCGACACCCTTGTCGTGATACAGCCCCCACGCGTCGATGTTCCCCGTCACTGGGCCGCCGTAGCCAAACAGATCAGGCCGCGCGTAGCGGAAGATCGTGCCTCCACCGACGCCGCGCAGACTCAGATAGTCGGGGCCCGCGATCCAGTCCGTGCCGGCCGGCTTGCGTTCGAAGCCGAGCAGTTGGAATACGTCGAAGCGGCTGATGAACTGATTGCCGAAGATGCGGTCATTGCGATATTGCAAGATGCGCACGTAGTATTGCGGCTGTTCGAGGTCGGTGACGAATTTCGGCCAATAGAACACAGGCACCGGACCTAAGAACAAGAAGTTGTTCTTGCTCGTCACCCGCTGCTGATGCGAGACGACTTGCTCGCCCGTCGCGGGATCGATTTCCGGTGTGCCCGTGTACGGGTTCACGACCGGGGTCTGGTTGTCTTCGAAGAACACGTCACTCGCTTGCAGGCGATAGCCTGGGTTCTCGAACCGGCTCGTGGTCACGGTCGATTGGCGAGCGAAGAACTGATCCTTGCCGAGCTGTTGCACCACATCAGCCCGCAGACGCACCAGCCCAAGGTACGACGGCACCGGAGCGAGCATGTCGGTTCCCAACAACGTGCCCGTTTGGTTGTTTACGTCGAAGTAAACACGATCGGCATAGATCACGCGGTCGCCTTGACGGAAGACGACGTGACCTTCGAGATAGATTTCCAGCGGCGTCCCTTCGCCTTGCAGGTTTTGGCCGGTGAGGTCGGGCTGGTCGCCGCTCTTGGTCCACAGCACAAGCCGGTCGGCAGCGATGTCGAGCGTGCCAAACTGACCGACGCCGTCGATGAGCAGGTTGACGCCCGTCGGAATGACGGCGATCCAGTCCTGCGTCGCGGGATTCGGAAACCACTGCGCTTGCACGCGCTGACCGCCACGCGGATAGGCGCGCAGTCGACGCGTGCCGACGGGAATCGGGTCCATCGGCGGCGGCGCTTGTGCGTCGAACGGCTGGAACTGTGTGTGACGGACTGCCGTCGATGCAAACGGGTCGCGCTTCGCCATCGCGCGATCGAACAGAGGCGGCTTCGTCTGCGGCTCGGGACCTGGCTTCGGCGTGCGAAGGTCCACAGTCGCCGTCGTGAACAACTCGCCGAACCATGTGGTGTCGTCGAGTTGGTACGGGTTGCCAGCCCGTTGATAATCGATGTGCACGGCCCCTTCGAGATACGCGATCACCAGGTTCTGTCGATCGCCGAACTCGCCGCTTCGCTTGATCCACAGCACGGCCTCGTCGCTGCGGGCTTTCATCGTCCCTTGCTCCAAGCGGCAGTTGCCGTGCAGCATCCACACTTCGTACGCACCTTGCGTCCAGCGCTCGGCAGCGTCGGCCGTAATCGACACGCCGATTTGTGGATCGGGTCGCGGCAACTCGACATCGGCGCGTGCCTTGCGCTGGAATGACAAACAAAGCCCACATCACGAGCGTCGCGATGAGCGCGCGTACTCGCAGTGCGTGCGGCGCGCGCAAGAAAACGAAGCATCGATCTGCATCACGAGTCAGCAGAGTGATGTCCTAAAAGGGTCGACCGTGGTGGGTGCCCGAACGGGCAGGTCGACGCCGTCACAAACCGAAGGGGGAAAAGTTGTTAGCGGTGGGAACCTATCTCGAGGAGGCGAGATTATAGATATGCCCGTTCAAGACGGTCAAGATAGGTTAATGTTCCGTAAGCCCTTGTCGCGGCGAGGCTTCTGACGCCGCGATCGGGTGCTGGCATGACGCACCGCGGCCAATGCGGATAAACTGGCCCGACTGTCATGTCCGAAACCTTGAGCAAATCTCTCGTCGCCGCGCGCATTCCGCTGCTCGTTGTCGCCTTCGTGCTGACGCTTGCGGCGGTCCCTTTCGCGGGCAAGCTTTCGTTCAATCGTTCGATCGAAGCGATGTTCGCGGCCGACGATCCGATGCTCGCACCCTACCGCATGGTGCGTCGCGTCTTCGGCGGCAACGAGGTCGCGCTCGTTGCCTACGTCGATCCGCACGTGCTCGAACCCGCAGGCCTCGACCGCCTCGAACGTCTCACGATGGCATTGGCAAAGGTGCCCGGCATCGAAGCCGTGTTCAGCCTGACGTCGAGTCCCGTCGTCGGCAAAGCGATTCTCGATTCGCCGCTGCGTGACCGTTTTCTGAAACTTTGCGAAGGTTATGTGCTCGGCCCCGATCACGAGACTGCGGGTGTTGCGTGTTTGCTCGAGCCTTTCGACGTTGCCGGCGCTCGGAGCGAAACCATTGGTCGCTTGCGGGCCGTCGTGGCGGAGCAAGTTCCCGAGGCCGTGGTCACCGGCGAACCGGTGCTCGTGCTCGACGGGTTCCGCCGCCTCGACGAAGACGCGTTGTTGCTCGGGGCGACGTCGACGGCGCTGCTGATGGGCGTGATCATCATTTCGTTCCGCAGCGTGCGGTGGGTCATCGTGCCGCTGGCCGTGATGGCCGCGACGTTGGTGTGGACGCAAGCGCTATTGGCGATCGTTGGCTACCGACTGAGCATGGTCAGTTCGATGCTGTGGGCGCTGGTGACGGTGATCTGCGTTGGCACCGTGATGCACGTGATCGTCGGTTTTCGCGCGGCGCGGCAGCGCGGGCTCGATGCGCCGGCCGCGCTCGTGGCGACGGGTGTCGCGCTCGGTGGGCCGATCTTCTGGTCGTGCGCCACCGATGCTGTAGGTTTCGGATCGCTGATGATCGCGCACGTTGGCCCCGTGCAAGACTTCGGCGCGATGATGTCGCTGGCGAGCCTGTTGGCGCTGGTGGCGATGGCCTTGTTGATTCCTGGCTTCGCGCTGCTCGGCAAGACCGACGCCGATCCAAAGCGCGCCTGGGGCGAAGCTCGCCTCGATCATGCGCTCGACGGGTTGTCGCAACTCATCGAGAAACGACCTCGCGGGCTGGCGATTGTGTTGACGCTCATCATTGCCGCGTCCGTTTCTGGCATCCCGTTCCTACAAGTCGAAACCGACTTCACGCGGAACTTTCGCGCGAGCAGCCCCCTCGTCAAAGCCTATATGTTCGTCGAGTCGCGGTTAGGCGGCGCCGGGTTGCTCGATGTCGTCGTTCCGATTGCGAGTAGTCCGAGTGGTGGTGGTTTGAACGATGACATTCTCGAACGCGTTCGTGGCCTGGGACGGCGACTCGAAGCGGAAGTAGTTGTGCAAGACGATCACGGTGTCGAGCGACCGGGGTTGACCAAGACGTTGAGTCTCGCCGATGTGCTCGACGTCGGCGCTCAACGGATGACGCTCGGCATGCCAGTCGCCGCTCGCGTAGCCCTGCTGGAACGCGCGATGCCGCTGGCCTCGGCGCTGCACGCGACCGATCCCGAGAGCGGCGTCGAATATCTGCGGATCATGCTGCGAGCCCGCGAGCGCCAGCCCGCCGCCGAGAAAGAACGGCTCATTGAGCAGGTCAACGCGATCACGCATGAGGCGTTCCCGGATGCCGAAGTGACCGGGTTCTTCGTGTTGCTGACACGTTTGATCGCCAGCGTCAGTCGCGATCAATGGCTGACGTTTGGCGTCGCGACGGTCGCGATCGCGTTGATGTTGCGCGGCGCGTGTGGCAACTGGCGGCTGGCGATCGTCGCTCTGGTGCCCAACGCGTTGCCAATCCTGATGGTCACGGGCCTGATGGGATGGCTGGGTTTCAAGATCAACATGGGCGCGGCGATGATCGCCAGCGTTTCGATGGGGTTATCGGTCGACTCGTCGATTCATTGGCTGACCGACTTCCGACGCCATCGCGAGTTGGGGCGTTCGATCGACGAGTCGATCGGCGCGGCGCATCAGCAGGTGGGTCGCGCGATGGTCTTCTCAACGGTCGCACTGTGCGTGGGATTCGGCGCACTGTGCACGAGCGAGTTCGTACCGACGATCACGTTCGGAGCGCTCGTGAGTCTCGCGATGCTCGGCGGGCTGGCGGGGAACTTGATGTTGCTGCCGTTGTTGGTCAAGTGGGTCGAACCTTCACCCCTCTCCTTTTGCGGGAGAGGGGCCGGGGGTGAGGGGATGTAGCGTGTACCCGCGTCGCCCCTCACCCGGCCCGTCCGCTTGGCGGCCGAGCCACCCTCTCCCGCGACGGGGAGAGGGTTTGATTTCAACTGCCGAATCGCTTAGCGAATGCGCGTTGTACCGCGGTGTGCGACGCAATCCGCACACGCTCCGATCTCGTAAAACATTGCGTCGTCACCACGATCAAACCGACCAGCCCCACCCACGGGCCGAGTGGCAGCAACAACGGCAAGGCCGCGACCATCATTACGCCGCGATCGACTTTCATGCCATTCTTCGCCAACAACACGCCCAATAGCACGAATGCCAATCCCTTGGCGATCGATGTCGCCAACACGGCGCCCCAGAGTTCGTATCGCGGCACAAGCACGAAGTTCAGCGCGACGTTGATCGCCAACCCGGTCGCAAGGACGAGGCCGACGAACCGCGACTTCTCGGCACACCAGAGATAGTTGAAGGCCACGACCGACAGGCTGGTCCACGAGCAATACATCAGCGCCCAGCCAAGAATCTCCTGTCCTTGAGTGAATTTGCCGCCGAAGCCCAGTTGGAACAGCAAAGGCGCACCGATGAGCACGGCGATCGACGTTGCCATCACGCCGAGGCCGAACAGCTTGACGAAGTAATTGAGCCGACGGGCGACGTGACGCCGGCGACCCGCCTCCCAATCGCTGCTGAGATGCGGCGTAATCACCGCCCCCAACAGCTCAGCAACCCCGACGAGCAAGATCGGGATGATGCGAGCGCTGTGATATTGGCCCACCAGGTCGAGCGCGGTTGCGCTGTCGAGGCCGCTGTAATGCACGAGCAAGAACCGATCGGTGATCTCGAACATGTTCGACAGCCAGTTGCACAGCCACAGCCAAAAGGCGAACGGCAGCACGCGTCCCCACATCGTGCGATGTTCGAGCGGGCCCGCCGTCGGCGGCAATGCTCGCCACACATTCTTCAACGCCGGCAATGTCAGGACAGCTGCGAAGCAATACGACGTGGCGAAGGCGAGAAGCACGCCATGCACGTCGGCGCCGCGCCACAGCAGCAGGGCCGAACCAACGCCGGCGAAGACCAGCGAGTTGCTGAACTGCATCGCCGACACGATGCGGTTGCGCCGCAACGAGATGAACAGCGACGTCAGAAAGTTGAAGACGATCACGATGGCAAGCGTAATCGCCAACAACGGCATCAACCCGACATGCGCGTCGTCGGCGAAGATCAACTGCGAGAACCAGGCCGGCTTCCATGCCATCACCGCGACAGCGACGACTGACATGGCGATCGTTACGCTTGTGGTGCGCCACAAGAACGTTCGCAGTTGCGATCGTTGGCGATAGTGCTCGACATAGCGACCGAAGCTGCCGGGCAGTCCGAGACAGGCCAACGGCGCGGCGAGCATCAGGAAACCGAAGGCCATGTCCCATTCGCCAAGCTGCTCGGCCGACAACCATCGACAGAACAGCACGCTGCGAAGAAAACCAATAATGCGCTGGACGACCGTCAGGCCGAGCAGGATGGCGACACTTTCCGATAGCGACTCGGCGCAGTGTTTCCGCGGGGCGGGATTCGAGCGGTTCGACGGGTTCGAGATCGCAACTTGCCATATGGGAATTTACGTTATTCCCACGGGCGTGCGGTTTTGGATGAAGTCGCGAGTGTACCCGCTTCGCCCCTCACCGTAGCCCTCTCCCGCGAGGGGAGAGGGGACCGGAACAACCGGCTATCGCGAACTATTGTTCTTACGCTTCGATTGCTTGGCCGGGTGACCGTTCGATTTGGCGGGCGAATCGATCACCGGTTGCTCGGTCGTCACGCCTTGTGCGAAGGGCGACTTCGGCCCGAGGGTGTGCATCAACCGGTCGGCCAGACTGTGCGAAAGAGCGCTGAACTCGCGCGGGTTGGTCATCGCGTAGGCCAAACTGGTCGTCGTATCCACGTCTTGAACCTTGTTCGGCGACACGACGTGGTGGGTGTGCAGGTTGTACACGCCGTAGAGAACTTCGATGTCGAACTTGCCAGCCCGTTCGACTTCGAGCCGCAAGTCATACGCGGTTTGAGCGGCATTGATGCACACGGCGCTGTCGATCAGCGCGTCGCGATAGCCGAACATGTCACGCGCGTTGGGGCCCCAAACTTCTTTGAATCCACCAGCCGCTTCGCGCACGGCGACAAACAGACGTTGCATGATGCTGCGCAACATCGGGGGCGTGCTTTTGGCCCAGAATTTCATGGGCGACATGTACGCATCGACCGCGGCCGTGACCGCGCCGCAACGGCTATGGCCCAGCATGACGATGACCTTCACGCTCTCGCTCAGCGCGTTGAGGGCGAAGCCGACGCTGCCCAAGCACTCGTCGCCGAGCACGTTGCCCGCGACACGAATGACGAACAGATCGTTGAACCCTTGGGCGAACACCATCTCGGTCGGCACGCGAGCGTCGGAACAACCGATGACGACGGCGAAGGGCGTTTGCTTGGGCATCTCGCCTTCATTGCGAACCATCCCGACTTCCAAGCCGTTGCACTGGACAACATAGCGTGGCTCACCCGTCGAAAAGCTACTCGTGCGGCAACTCTCCATCCAATGCGAGAACAGCTCGTTGCCCGCCTCGAGTCGCTGCTTCGCGGCCTCGTAGTCGTTAGGCAGCGGCTTGACGCTCGGGTTCTTGGGATCGAACCGGTAGATGTAGTCGATCGTGTTCATGGCGGCGGCGCTTGCGGCGTGCGGGCACGGGGCGTGCGATGGTGTACGCCTGTAATCGTACCGCGCAAGATACGAAAGCCCATGACGAGGGCGTCAAACCACCGGATTGTGGCGGTTGTGCGGGTGGACAGGGACGTCGTGACGACGACGCTTAGCCGGCGAGCTTGGTCGCGGTGTTGCCGCCTCTCACGCGGCGAGCAAGCTCGCCAGCTAAACGGAAGAATAGCGCAATGCGCCGTCGTTATTTCTTATTGTCGAGCGTGAAGCCGACCATGAGCCAGCCGTCGGCTTCGCCCTGAATGAATGTGCCGGCGGTGCTGAGGTACTGCCGCACGACCTTGTAGTCGGGGAGCGCGTGCCCGTCGAGCCGCTGCTTGCGGACTTCGTCATCGGACTCATCGCTGAGAATTGCGTTGAGGGCCTGGGCCAGCGGCATCTCGGCCTCGGGCATGCGGCCTTGCTTGAACATCTCGTACTGCACGCGATAGCGGTCGTCGTTCCGCGTGAAGCTTTGGGCGCATCGTTGACCGGCGTTCAGCTTCGGGAATTGATCGAGCACTTCCTTGTAGTCCTTGTCGGCGTCGAGCGGATTGCCGACCTTCGGGTTGGACAAGATTTCTTCCAGTAACTCGACGTGCGATGAGATCAACAAGCAGCCAAGGCCGACCGTCACCGCCGAGTGCGGAATGTGCGGGTGGCGGCCATGCACGCCGCCCACACCGTCGCCTTGCTCGACAATACCGCCGACCGGCACGACGCCGTTTTCGACATCCACCAACGGCAGACCTTCATCCTCGGGAATGATCTCGAAGATCTTGTACTTCTTGCCGCCGGTTTCGAAGAGGCGGACCTTCACGCTTTCGTCGTTCTTCATTGTCTTCTCAATGGCGGCGGCAACCTTCGCCTCGTCGGTCGTCTCGGCGGCGAGCAGCCGGCGTTGGCTGTGCACGTCGATCGGTTCGACGGTGTCGACGAGCATCGAACATCGCTTGCCGAGGTGCGCGACCAACTCCTTGCGCAGATCGAGCTGCGGACCGTTGGGGTCGTCGCGCATGCTGTCGATCACGTCTTGCCACACGCCTTTTTCGCCTTCGCCGACGACTTCGTCGAACAGCGGGCCGACGTTGTCGAACGCGGTCTGCAAGTTCCATTGGAACGACGAATAGCTGTCGATCTTGGCTGGAACCCAAGCTTCGGGCGTGAAGCCGGCAGCGTTCGGGAAGTCGAGCATCTTCATCGCGCTTTGATACGGCGGCGGCGCGAGGACCATCGTGCGATGCAACATGCCATACGGCTTGCTCGACATCGTGATCAGCCCTCCGACGGCCTTGATGCCCGAGAACCCAACATTGCGGGCAATCTTGATCGGGTCGCGATTGCCACGTTCGGAGATGTAACTGACCTGCACAGCTTCGGCAGCGGTGAGCGGGTCGGCCCACCATCGCACGTGCGGGGCGACGGCATCGACCTGCTTCTTGGTCCGTTCCATAACCGTTTTGAACGCTGTGACGCCGGCCAGCGAGTCCGGCTTCGTGCCGGCGATACGAGTCAAAAAGTCTTCGGCCGTGGCGAGGTTGTCGAACGCGGCGAGAATCTCATTCTCGATGAAGTAAACGACATGCGCTTCCTTCTTCCGTTTTCCCTTGGGCGGAATGATGAATTCGGTGAGCGGCGCTTTGGCGAGCTTGTTGGGGTGCATGACCCGCTTGGCCCCTTGCCGCATCAGCGTGGCGTCGACCTTTTGCAGCGTCTGCCCAGCCATCTGCAAGTTGTTCGTCACGTCGATCAGCAGCGCGATCGACGCCTTGTCCGGGGTCGCGGCGATCAGGCCAACGGCGATCTCGCCGGTCGGTAGCCCTTCAAGATCGGCGGGCGTGATTCCAGAGCGACTTTCCATCTGCATGCCCTTGTCCTCGAGCTGACGCTCGAGATCCATGCGGAAGTCCTGCATCTCGGGATCGTCGAGCAGGCGGCCCAGCGGCGAACGCTCCCAGGCCTGGCGGAGCTTTGGCAGGCTCGGGACGCTGACGTACGCCTTCGTCGTGGCAGGAAAGATTTGCTCGCTGGGCGGCATTACAGCGGCGGCGGGCAAGGCGACGGCGACCAACGCGACGGCAACGGCCGACGTTACGATCCAACGATAGGCGAGAACCACAGGGCTTGCTCCTTCATCCGAACCGACAGCGCCTCTGCCCGGCGTCCGGCGCGAAATGCTCTGGTTGTCGGCCGCGACCCGGTTCGTGAAGACTCCCTCTTCACACGCGGTCTCGGCCCATGATGCGTGTCGGAAGTTTAGCTGTATTCGGTAGTTGACGCTAGATTGATAGGATGCGTCAGTTGTCATTGGTCAGTTTGTCAGTGGTAGTTCAGAGGATATAGAAGACGGCAACCTACAGAACGCAACTGACTACGGACAACTGACAACTGACTCCCAACCAATGACAATTCCCGACTTTCAGCACGAAGCCCTCAGCCACGATCCGATCCACGGATACATCCCGTTCACCACCGAGGCCCGCTCGGGCGAGGTTTCAGAACGGGCGGTGATCGACCACCCCTGGGTGCAACGTCTGCGCCAGATTCATCAGCTTCAGACTGCTCTTTGGGTTTTTCCGTCGGCCGAGCACAGCCGCTTTCAGCACGTTCTGGGTGTGATGCACCTGGCCAGCCGCGCCGTCGAGGCCCTGTACGATTCGCTCAAATCGACCTGCCCCGACGTGCCGAGCCGCGCGTATGTCGAGTCGCTCGTGCGCATGGCCGGCCTGCTGCACGACGTCGGCCACGGGCCGTTCGGACACTTTTTCGACGAGCACTTTCTGTCGCGTTTCGACCTGACGCACGAAACGCTCGGCGCGGCGATCATCGTCGAAGAGCTCGGCGACATGTTACGAGCCATCCGCCGCAACCCTCACGGCGAGCTTGCTAACGACGAACAACTCGACCCGCGACAGATCGCGTTTCTCATCACCCGTTCTGGCGAAACGAACGACGCTCCGCGATGGCTCGTGTTTTTACGCAGCTTGTTCAGCGGACTGTACACCGTCGACAACATGGACTTCGTCCTTCGCGACGCCTACGTTGTCGGCTACAGCACCGAAGCGTTCGACCTCGACCGGCTGCTGCACTACAGCTTCTTCAGCGACGCGGGACTGACGATTCACGCCCGAGGGCTGCCCGCGTTGATGCGGTTTCTTTCCGTCCGCGCCGAGTTGTTTCGGACGGTGTACTTTCATCGCACGGTGCGCGCGGTCGATCTCACGCTTTCCGACCTGTTCGCCGACAGCCGCGAGTGGTTGTTCCCGGGCAATCCGCTCGAGCATCGCGACGCCTACCGCCGGTTCACCGATTGGTCGCTGTTGGTCGACGCTCCGCGATGGGCATCGGCGGACGATGCGCGGCAGCGAGCGTTGGGCGAGCGTTGGACGGCGTTCTTGCGGCGCGAGATGCGATGGAAGATGGCGGCCGAGCGGACGGTCTTCTTCAATCCCGAGAAGCCAGAGACGGGGAGCATCTTCAGTCGGGGCGATTTCTTCGCTGCCGCGTTAAGGTCGACGCTACCCGCGCACCTTCGCGACCTGCCGCTGCGCGTCGATGTGCCACGCCACATGCACCGTCCCGGCGGGCATGGAACCTCGTGCGGGCAGAACTTCCTGTTCGATCCCGCCCGCAACGATGTGCGACCGCTCGACGACAGCGAACTCTATCGGCAGCTGCCGTTGGCGTATCGCCTGTGTCGCGTCTACGCCGAGACCGCCGAGCACAGTGCCGAGTTGGCCGCCGCACTGGACCGCCTCGTCGGTTCGGCCGCGTATGGTTCGGGCGCGATGGATGATCGCACGAACATGTAACCGCTCTGTCTCCCTCTCCCCGTCGGGGAGAGAGTCGGGGTGAGGGGTACAGAAGCGTGTACTCGCCTCAACCCCTCACCCGGTTCGCCTTTGGCGAACCACCCTCTCCCGCAAGGGGAGAGGGAATAGATTTTCGATTCCACAGCAGCAACGTCGTCACCAGCGCGATCATTGGCAACCACCCCATCGCGCCGATCACGATCTCATACCGATGCACCAAATCGTCGGCGTGCTCGCCCTGATCAAGGAACCGGCCGAACAAGGGATGAAACGTCGCCGTCGTCAGCCAGGTGATCGTCGACAAGCTGCCGCTGATCTTTCCCTGGTGCTCGTGCGACAGATCCTGCGTCATCGAATAGAACGCGGTGAAAGATCCGAGGCCGCCGCACGCCACAAGCAACAACGCCGCCAACAACGGCCATCCCGAAGGCAGAAACACCGCGACCGTCGTCATCGACGTCAACACGCAACAGACGGCAAAAATGCTCATCCGCGAGGCGAAAACGCTCATCCCTCGTCGAGCCAGCCAACCACTCGCCGCCCCGCCCCCGAGTGCTCCGGCATCGGCGGCGAGATAGTAAAACGTCGAGAAGTTCAGGCTCGCGTTCAGGTCGTACCCTCGTGCTTCGCGCAGGAACGTCGGCAACCACACGCGGAACAGGTGCCAGTTCAGGTTCACGCAAACGACCATGATCGCCAAGGCGAGATACTTCCACGACAGCACTTGGCTGAAAAACGACGTGTGCCGGCCCAGTGAGTCGGGCGTGAGCGCGGCATCGGAAATCGCCCGAGCCGAAGCGGCGGCCGTCAGATCGCGACGTCGCACCGATGCCAGCCAAAACACCACCCACAGGCATCCGCCGACGCCGATCACGAGGAACGGGGTCCGCCAATCGTTGTTCGTGGCTTCCTCCAATTCTCCGCGAGCCATCAAAATCCTGATGACCTGCGGAGCGATGATCGCCCCCAAGGCTGTGCCCGATTGCAGGATGCTGTTGCCCAGCGCCCGGTCGCGCGGGTCGAGCAGCAGTTGCACCGTCTTCAGCCCGCATGGGAAATGCCCCGCTTCGAACAGTCCGAGCCCCACGCGAAGCCAAAGCAATTGCTCGTACGACTCGGCACGGCCGGTGAGAAAACCCATCACCGACCACCCGATGAGCGCAATCGGGTGCAGGTAGTAAGGCCCGAACTTGTCGACCAGCCATCCGAACAGCAAACTTCCTGCCGCGAACGCCAGTCCGAAGCCCAGCTCGACGTTTCCGTACTTCTCGTTATCGAGCGAAAAGGCCGTCTTAATCTCGACCGCCAGGCTGTTGACGGTCAGCCGATCCATGTAGTTGACCACCGTCGCCAGCAGCAGCAACGTGCAGACATACCACCGCCACGCCGGCGGCCGGCCGGGCACTCCCGTCGGCGTCACAAGTTCAGGTTCTCTGATGCTCATGGAAATGCGCGGCGTTTAGTGGTAGGAATGAGTGAATCGAACACAGGCGGTTCGACGTTAAAGAGGTGTCTGCAGTGACATTATCTGCAAGTGACACTCTACTCGGAATCCGCCTGTGAGGTGTCTCGATGTTCGTAGAGTCTGCCGATCTTCAGGTAAAAAGCCTGGGGCCGTGTCGCATCGACTCGCCGTTGGCGTCGATACTCTCTCAGCGCGAACAAAGCTTTCATAACGTCGAGGAAGACGACCGTGTCGTTTTCGACGATTGCATCTCCGTTCTGAAAGCCCGTAAGAGGCCGCTCGACGAAGTTCCGTGCTTCGAGCCCGCAGGACCGCGCAAGAAAATCTTCTTCGATCCGTCGAAGACGCGCGCCGGCATTGTCACCTGCGGCGGACTGTGTCCGGGGTTCAACGACGTCATTCGCGCGCTGACGATGCAACTGCATCACCGTTACGGCGTGAAGAAGGTTTACGGTTTCTGCAACGGCTATCAAGGGTTCATCGCCAAGTACGGCCGCGACGTCATCGACCTGACGCCCGACGCCGTTAGCCACATCAACGAACAAGGCGGCACGATGCTCGGTACGTCGCGAGGTCAACAAGACCCCGGCGAAATCGTCGACTGCCTCGAACGCATGGGCATCAACCTGTTGTTCGTCATCGGCGGTGACGGCACGCTGCGCGGCGCGATCAAGATTGCCGAGCAGGTGGCCGACCGAGGCGCGAAGATTTCCGTCATCGGCATTCCGAAGACGATCGATAACGACATTATGTTCATCGAGCAGAGCTTCGGCTTTCAGACCGCCTTCTCGATGGCTGCCGAGAGTATTCGCGCCGCACATGTCGA
This sequence comes from uncultured Planctomycetota bacterium, assembly GCA_963708675.1. Lineage (GTDB taxonomy): Bacteria > Planctomycetota > Planctomycetia > Pirellulales > PNKZ01 > DATAXP01. The sequence continues at coordinate 4,436,114 of CAVPTO010000003.1, read as the reverse complement.
GGCCGCCGCCGCGCCGAACGGAGTTGGCTTGGTGAAGGTGATGGGGCGACACTCGGGGTTCATTGCCTGTTACGCCTCGCTGGCCAAAAGCGATGCCAACTTCGTCCTGATTCCCGAAGTGCCCGTTCGTATCGAGGGCAAAGACGGCCTGCTCGCCGAGTTGCAACGCCGTGTCGAACGTCGCGGACATGCGGTCGTCGTTGTCGCGGAAGGTGCCGGCCAAGAACTGATCGAAGGTGGCGCGGCAGGCACCGACGCTTCGGGCAATGCACGGCTGCACGACATCGGCCTGCTCTTGAAACACCGGATCATCGAGCACTTCATCAATGCCGGTGTTGAACTGAACCTGAAGTACATCGACCCCAGCTACGCCATTCGCAGCGTGCCCGCCAACGCGTACGACAGCGTTTACTGCATTCGCCTGGCCCATAATGCCGTACACGCGGCGATGTCGGGCCGCACCGAGATGATCGTCGGCCGATGGCACACGCGATTCGTCCATGTGCCAATGCGGTTGGCCGTGCGCGAGCGATACCAGGTCGACCCGAACGGCGATCTGTGGATGGCTGTGCTCGAATCGACCGGCCAGCCCGCGGTGTTCCGGTAGTGCCCGCCTATCGACACTCGGCATTCATCATCTCCGTGTTCAATCTTGTACAGCAACCAGCCCGACGCGCAAGCGAGGGGCGAGACGGGTACACGCTTCATTCCTCGCTTGCGCTTCGGGCTAGTTGCAACACCCGATGGCATGCGACTCGCAATTCTCGACGTTGTCGAGTAACCTCGCGAGTGTATGTCCGTCATCGACGCCCATCAACATTTCTGGCAACTCGGCCGCAAGCCGTTCGATTACTCGTGGCTCGACGCGCCGCAGCTGGCGAAGATTCGCCGCACGTTTCTGCCCAGCGATCTGAAGCCGCATCTCGACCAGACTGGCGTCGACCGCACGATCTTCGTGCAGACGCAGCATAACGTCGAAGAGAATCGCTGGGCGCTACAACTCGCCGAAGAGAATCCTTGGATTGCCGGCGTCGTCGGCTGGGTCGATCTCGCGTCGCCCGATTGCGAATCGCAGTTGGTGGAGTTCAAACAGCATCCGAAGTTCATCGGCGTGCGCCATGTCACTCAGGATGAACCCGACGACGATTTCATCATTCGGCCCGAGGTGCTCAACGGCCTTCGCGTGCTCGAAAAGCATAGCGTGCCATTCGATCTGCTGTTCTACGTGAAGCATCTGCGCCATGCGGCGACGCTGGCTCATGCACTTCCGAACCTGCCGATGATGATCGACCATCTGAGCAAGCCCGCAATCAAAACCGGCCAACGCGACGACTGGCTGCCATCCCTGAAGGCGGCTTCAAAATTCCCGAACGTTTTTTGTAAACTCTCGGGCATGGTGACCGAGGCTGATTGGCATCGCTGGAAGCCCGACGACTTGCGACCGTACGTCGAGCCGTGCTTCGAGCTGTTCGGCCACGATCGCTGTATGTACGGTTCGGACTGGCCGGTCTGCGAAGTCGCCGCGACGTATGAACAAGTGATCGACGCGTTGAACGAAGTGCTGGGGCCCATCAGCAACGACGAGCGCGATAGTATTTTCGGCGGCACCGCCACTGGCTTTTACGGACTGAGCGATGAAGACCTGGACGATTCTTGACGTCGACAACGACGTGTATCTCGATAAGCTGCACGTCACCGCGGGCGAATTGGGGCTAAGCGGTTCGATGTCGATTCGCAAGCGCACGCTGCGCGGCGGACTACGCGAAGGCGTCGATATCGTCGAGGTCGACAACGGCGCACTCCGTTTTACCGTCGTCCCCACGCGAGGCATGGGCCTTTGGAGAGCGGCGCTTGGCGATCTTGATGTCGGATGGCAGTCGCCCGTGCGCGGGCCGGTGCATCCGGCGTTCGTTCCGGTCTTCGAGCCTGGCGGTATCGGCTGGCTGTCAGGTTTCGACGAGTTGCTGGTCCGTTGCGGGCTCGAAAGCAACGGCGCTCCGCAGTTCGCCGACAACGGTCAGCTCCAATATCCGTTGCACGGCCACATCGCAAACCTGCCCGCCAATCATGTTGAAGTTTCGTTCGACTCGAAGTCGCACACGCTTGCCATATCTGGCGTCGTCGACGAGTCACGCATCTTCGGCCACAAGCTGCGTCTGCGATCGACCTACGTCACGCAACTCGGCGAGCCGCATCTACGCATTATCGACGAAGTGACGAACCTCTCGGCCGAACCGTCCGACATGCAGTTGCTCTACCACATCAACTTCGGCGCTCCGCTGGCGACACCGGGAAGCCGCGTTCTGGCACCCATCGAGACGCTTGCCCCGCGCAATGCGCACTCCGCCACCGATTCAAAAACGTGGAACGCGTATCGCCCCGCCGAGGCGGGACTCGCCGAGTTCGCGCACTTTGCCGAGTTAGCGGCCGACGCCAACGGCCGCACGCGCGCGATGCTTGTCGCAGCCGACGGCGCTCGTGGCGTGAGCGTCGAATTCAATCGCCGCCAACTTCCGTTCTTTACACTCTGGAAAAGTCAGCGCCTTCCCGCCGACGGCTACGTCACCGGCCTCGAGCCGGGCACCGGCTTTCCCAACGTGCGACGCTTCGAAGAAGAGCAACGCCGCGTGTTGCCGATGGACCCCGGCCAAACGCGCCGCTTCGAGATCGCGATGGAGATCCACCCCTCGACCCAAAGCGTGAACGCGGCCGCAGCCGACATCGCCACGCTCGCCCGCGGCGTCGAACCCACGCTGCTTCACAAGCCGATGCCAGGCTGGTCGCCTTAACCCCCGGTCTATGCGCCGGACGAACTGCAAAGTCGACGGTCATGAACGCAAGTGCCGCCGCGAAGAGGCAAGTCTTTACCATCGTTCTTCGAGTTACGACGCTTCTCGTCGACTTTGCAGTCCTCCCGGTCTATGCGCTGTGATCGCTATGCCGCGAACGAATTGCGGCAGTATAATAAGACCTACATTTGAGAACCCACGCCATGCAATACGCTTTTCCTCCCGACCTACAGAAGCTCGTCGACGCCTATCTCGCCAGCGGTCGTTACGCGAATGAGGATGCAGTTCTTCGCGAGGCGCTCATCGCCTTGGCCGAGGAGGATGAAGACTTCATTGCGGTACGCGATGCGATCGCCGAATGGCGTGGCGGCGATCAGGGCATGCCGTTGGCCGACGCATTCGCTCACATTCGAGATCGAGTCGTCGGTGAGCTGGGGACATGACCTATCGGGTCATTCTTCAACGATTGGCAACGCAGGATTTAGAGGCTGCCTACACTTGGGCTGCGCGGCGTGCTCCGACAACGGCTGCACGATGGCTCGATCGATTCGAAGCTTCTCTTCAAACGCTTGAAAAGCTTCCGGAGCGCTGTCCTCTCGCGCGTGAGAACAGAAAGGTCGACATCGAGCTTCGTGAGTCCCACTTCGGCAAACGACCCTACGTCTATCGTGTCATCTTTACGATCGACAACGACACGGTGCGCGTGCTGAGAATTCGCCGCGCTCAACGAAGATTTCTTACTCGAGACGAACTCGATCAGGCGATCGATCTCGACCAGTGATGGTTGCCATCACGTCACCAGTTCTTTAATTAACTGTCCGCCGGTTTGGCTGATCTGCTTGTAGCGGCCTTCGTGGAAATACGTGAGTTTGTTGTCATCGAGACCAAGCAGGTGCAAGATCGTCACGTGCAAGTCCTTGATCGGATGCACGCATTCGACGGCCTTGGCTCCCAACTCGTCGGTCGCGCCGATCACTTCGCCGCGCGGCACGCCGCCGCCGGCAAACCACACGGTCATCGCCTTGGCGTTGTGGTCGCGGCCGGCCACTTCGTCGCCGCCGCGCACGCCATTGTCGGGCGAACGGCCGAACTCGCCGCACCACACGACGAGCGTGTCGTCGAGTAGGCCGAGTCGCTTCAGGTCGGCAATCAGCGCGGCGATCGGTTGATCGACGGCCTTGATGCGACCGGTGTGAGCGCGCTCGATGTAATCGTGCGAGTCCCAGCCACCTTCGAACAACTGGACGAAGCGCACGCCGCTGGCGACCAGTTTGCGCGAGCAGACATCGGCGGCCGAAGCTGTCAGTCTCGGGCTTGCCGATGCCGTAACGCTCGAGCGTTTTCGGGTCTTCGCCGGCGAGGTCGAGCACACCGGGCACCTCGGTCTGCATACGGAAGGCCAACTCGTAGGCCTCCATGCGTGCGGCAAGGTCCGCGTGGTGCGGATGGCGCTCGGCGTCGCTACGGTTCAGCTGCCCCAACAAGTCGAGGTCGGCACGCTGTTGTTCGCGCGAGACATACGACGGCGCGTTGAGATCGAGAATGGGCGAGCCTTGCGATCGCAGCGGCGTCCCCTGGTAATACGCGGGAAGGAAGCCGTTCGACCAATTCGCGGCGCCTCCCTGCGGAAACGCCCCTTCAGGCAACACGACGAACGCAGGCAGGTTCTCGTTTGGCGAGCCGAGGCCGTAAGTCACCCACGAACCGACGGCCGGGTCGCCACCGAAGCGGTTGCCTGTGTTCATGTGGTAACACGCGGTCGGATGGTCGATCGACTCAGCCTGACATCCGCGATAAACGCACAACTCGTCGGCCACGGCAGCGAGGTGCTCGAACTTGTCGCACATCCATAGCCCGCTCTTGCCGGTCTGACGGAACTTGAACGGGCTCTGCACGAAGTATCGCTTGCCGCTGGCCATCGCGCTAGCGAGTTTGTCCTCGCGCGTGAACTCCGTCATGTGGATGTCGGCGAGCTTCGGCTTCGGATCGAACGTGTCGATGTGGCTGGGCCCGCCTTCCATGAACAGGAAGATGCACGACTTCGCCTTCGACTTGTGATGCGCCGGCTTCGGCGACAGCGGCCCCGTTCCAGCCCCGAGCGCCGTTCGATCGAACAGCGCGTTGAGCGCCACGGTGCCGAGTGTCGCGCCGAGGCCGTACAGACAATCTCGCCGAGTCATCCGCGGCGAGAAGCGCTTGCATGGAAAGGGATTCTTCATCTATCTCACGTACAGAAACTCATTCGAGTTCAACAGCACCAAGCACACGTCAGCCAGCGCTCGCGTCTCGGCGTCGACATCCCACGGCTTCAGGTCCATTTTGTAGTGTTGCAACTCGTCGAGTGATTCTTCCCACTCGACGGGGAGGCCGGTCATCTCTTCGACCATGTGACGCTTGACGCTGGTGGGCAACTTCTGCGGCGTCGGAGGATGTTCGCGATGATAGGCCGTCATCTTTTCGACATGCGCGGTACACGAGGCAATCTCCTCGGCCGTTGCTTTGCGACCATACACGAGTTCGAACGCGCGACCGATCCGCTTCGTCAACGTCGATTCGCTCTTCGTCACCGATGCCGCGAGTGCCGTGGCACGATCCAGTGCAAACGAACTGTTGAACAGCGCGAATACCTGAGGCGTGACAGTCGTCTCGTCGCGGCGCTCGCACGAGGTTTCACTTCCCGGGCGGTTGAACACCTCGAGCATCGGGTCCGCCAACGTGCGGAAGCGGAACGCGTACAGCGTCCGGCGATTGCGATGTTCGGGAGTCGGGGAAGGTTGGTAGGCCGGCGCAACGGAACCCATGATGTGCCGCGGCTGAAAGGCGACTTCCCAGTTGATCTCTGGAAACACGCCGGGGCCGCCCATCTCGTCGTTGAGTTCGCTCGTCACGGCGAGCATCGCGTCGCGCATCTCTTCGGCCGCCAAACGTCGCGGCGGGAAGTACGACAACAACTCGTTCTTCGCATCGACTTCGGCGACACGCGCCGCATCGCGAGGCTCGCTCGCCTGCCGATAAGCGTCGCTGGTCATGATGAGATGGTGCAGTTGCTTGATCGACCAGTCGTGCTCGATGAACCACGTGGCGAGCCAGTCGAGCAGCTCGGGATGCGTGGGCCGCGATCCCATCTTGCCGAAGTTGTTCGGCGTCGCGACGATGCCGCGCCCGAAGTGCCACTGCCAGACGCGGTTCACAATCACGCGCGCCGTCAGCGGGTTGTCGGCGCTGGCGATCCATCGAGCCAGCGCCAGCCGACGTCCTTCGACGTCCGTCGGCACCGTGTTCCAACTGGTCGGATGCGTGACATCGTTCGACTCATACGCCGCCGAGAGCACGCCCGGCGTCACTTGTTCGCCCTGCGATTCGAGCGATCCGCCCGCGAGGATGAACACGTCGGGGACGACGCCCTCGCGTTTCTTCGGAATCGGATTGAGCGCCTTGACCGACGTGTATCCGTTCGGCGGGCCCGAGTAGACGCTGAACGCATAAGGGTCGTAGCGCTTCAACTCGCGTTGAAAGTATTGCAGCCGCTTGTCGTTGATCTTGCGCAAGCTGAGATCTTCGTTCGACAAGCCGAGATTATTCCGCCGTTCGCGGTGCTCCTTCGGCAGATCGGAAAACTTCTCGACCCCCTGCTCTTTAAGATACTGGGCGATCGCAGCGTCGTTCTTCGCTTTGATCTCGTCGATCGCTTCTTCCGCTTCCTTCATGCGACGTCCAAGCGAAGCACGCCCGTAGCTCGAGCCCGAGATGTTTTCGTTGGCAAGGAAATCGGTCGGCTGCTCAGCGAATTGCGTCGAGGCGAACACGGCCTGCAGACGGTAATAGTCCTTCGTCGGCACGGGATCGAACTTGTGATCGTGACACGACGCGCAGCGGAGCCCCTGCCCCAGGAGCGTCACACCCACGTGGTTCGTCACGTCGTCGAGCCATTGCTGGCGCGTGACGGCTGCAACGGTCATCGCCGTGTGTTCCCACGGGCCGCAACGCAGATAACCGGTCGCGATGCGCAGCTCGGAATCTCCCGGATCGAGCTCGTCGCCGGCCAGTTGCTCGACGATGAAACGATCGAATGGCTTATCGGCATTGAAGCTGCGAACAACGTAGTCCCGCCACCGCCACGCGTTGGGGCGCTCGTAATCGTTCGAGAAGCCGTTGGTGTCAGCATAGCGCGTCACGTCGAGCCAATGCTGTGCCATCTGTTCGCCATAGTGTGGCGAAGCGAGCAGCCGGTCGATCAACTTCTTCACCGCGTCGGGCGAGTCGTCGTTGACGAATGCTTCGACCTCTTCGGGCGTCGGCGGAAGGCCGGTCATGTCGAACGTCGCGCGACGGATGAACGTGCGACGATCGGCGGGGGCCGCGGGTTTGATGCCACGCTGCTTGAGCTTCGATAACAGGAAAGCATCAATGGGATGTTCAACCAGATGCGTCGTCGAGTCACTGACGTCGGTGGGCACGGTCGGGCGCGTGATCGGCATGTAGGCCCAGACGTCGGCCGGTTGGTAGCGGCGATTCGTCCAGTCAGGCGACCGCCCGCCGCTGGTGGCGACGACGATGCCGTCGACCGCCGAACCTTGCGACCATGAGCTGGCCTGCTCTGCGGACACTTCGGGCCACGGCGCGCCAGCGTCGATCCATTGACGCACGATCGCGACTTCGTCTTCCGTCAGACGGTTGCGCTCCTGAGGCGGCATCTGCAGCGATTCGTCTTTCCAAGTCACCGCCTGATACAGCCGGCTCAGCGCGGCATTGCCGACGACCATCGCAGGCTCGCCCGACTCGGCAGGTTTGAGGAGCCCCGCGCATGTGCGCAAATCCAACTCGCCGGCGATTTCGTTCGGATCGTCGCCGTGACAGCCGGCGCATTTCTGCTTGAGCAGCGGTTGCACCTTCGTCGCGAACAATCGCTCGGCCGTGTTCAACTCGGCAGCGAAGGCATCGACCGCGCAGAGTACAACAGCGAGCAATGCAACCCATCGGCAGATGAGGGCATGCCTGCCGTTCATACGATGTTTGCCTCCAAGGCAGCAACGGCGGCGGGCTTGTCGCGCGCGATGATGGCCTCGACGATCGCGCGATGTTCGGCATACGACTCCATCAGGCTTTCGTGCCGCGAATACCGCAGTCGCATGCGCATGACCGTCGTTAGCCACAGTGCCGACAGATCGGGCTCGCCGGCACGTTCGACAATCCAACGATGCAACGCCATGTCGTGCCGCACCAAGTCGGGCAGCGAACCTTTCTCGCACGCCAGCCGAAAGCGTTCGACGATCTCTTTCAATTCCGCGAAGTCGTCAGGGCCGAGGTGATCGAAGATGGCATCGAGCGCGAACAATTCGATGCGACGTCGCGTGTCGACCACCAGCGGCTGAACCGACTGGCTCGGCCCACGCCCGACCTTCACACCGCGATTAGGTTGCCCGATGAGCAACCCTTCTTGCGTCAGTTGAAGCAGCGCGTCGCGAATTGGTCCGCGACTGACGCCGAAGCGGGAGGCAAGATGTTGCTCGCGTAGCGATTGCCCCTCCGCGATCTCGCCCGAGAGCACCTCGTGGCGCAGTTGCTCGACAATCTGCTCGCGAATGGTGTGATAGACCTGCGACATGGCGGCGAGGCGGGAACCTGGAAGGCGGGAAGTTCCCGCATCGTAGTCGCCGATTGCAGATTGTCAACAATTTTCGCGATGGTACCCGTTAGCCGCGTCGCAAGCGACGCGCTCTGAGGATGGCGAATCGCGTCGCAAGCGACGCGGCCAAGGCGCTATGGCTTCTTGACCTCGGGCACATGGTCGTGATCGTGCGAATGATCGTGACCATCGCCTTCGTAGTGCTCATCGACCGGCTTCGCAGGCGCCGGGCCTTTCATGCAACTCAAGTTGCTCACGCCGACCGCCGTGCAAAGTGCTGCGGACATTATCCATCGAAAACTCATGAGGTTCTCCGGAACGCTAGTTCTTGTGTTGCTTTGGCCGGTATAGCCGATGAAATGTTGAGACGAAACCCTCGGCAGGGGTCAACGTCGTCACTTGATGGGCGAGTAATCGGTCGGCGTCATGAACTGCGAGATGACCTTTTTCACGATCGGCCCGTCCTTCTCACTGGCCTCCTTGGCGGCCTTCCAATCGGGGTCGGCTTGAAACGCCTTCCACGACGCCTCGCGGGCTTCGCGACTCGGGAATGCAATGATGTAGATGAGCGTATTCGTCGAGTCGGGTTCGGTCGTGGGGACCCAGAAGCCAACGATCTCGATGCCATGCTTCGCGAATAGCCGATTCGTGTGATTGCTAAAGCGTTGATTCAGCGCGTCGAGCCGGCCATCGTGTGTGATGTAAGTGCGCATCTCGAACAGTCGCGAGCCCGAAGAAACGTCGGCCCCCCTGCTCTTTGATGCAACGGCGAGCAATGCGGCGCTCGTGAGTAAAAGCGCGATGGCGATTTTCATCGTGACCTCTTGAGAATTCAGAAGGCTATGCAAGTAGTTCCATCACCGGGTCGCCGGCCGCAACCGTCAGTGGGCGGTTCGCGGCGTCGTAAACTTCCGTCAGCGGGTCGATGCCAAGTAAATAGAACATCGTCGCCGCCAAGTCGTCGGGCTTCACGGGGTCGCGGGCCGGGTAGGTTCCGTTCTTATCGCTCGCGCCATGGATGTAGCCTCGCTTCAATCCGCCACCCGCCAACAGCGCCGTGTAGCAACCCGGCCAATGGTCGCGACTGACGTTGGCGTTGATCTTTGGCGTACGGCCGAACTCGCCGACCCACACGACCAGCGTTTCATCTAGTAGTCCGCGCTCGTCGAGGTCCGATAGAAACGTCGGCAACACCTGGTTCGTGATCGGCAGATGATACTTCTCGATGATCGGAAACATGCGCGTATTGTTGAAGCCGTGCGTGTCCCAACCGCCGCTGGTGGTGCTCTGCCCGCCGATGCCGTCGGAAAAGTACACGTTCACGAACTTCACACCGGCCTCGACGAGTCGGCGAGCGAGCAAACAGCTCTGACCGTAGGTTGTGCGTCCGTAGCGATCGCGGACGGCTTCGGGCTCCGCCGAGAGGTTGAACGCGCGTTCCACGTTCGGCGAGCGGAGCATCGATAGCGCGGCATCGTAGTACGAGTCGAGTCCGCGGGCTTTCGCCGAAGCATCGAGCAACCGCGATTGCCGGTCGACAACTTTCTGAAGCTCGCGTCGGTTTTCGAGTCGGTCGAGCGTGAGTCCCGCCGGCAGGCTGAGCTCAGGTAGTCGAAAGGCCTTTTGGTTCGGATCGGCCGTCACGACGAGCGGGTCATGATTCTTGCCGAGGAAGCTGGCGAACTGACCCGGCGTGCGCGAGCCGTCGCTAATCACGTACGGATGCGCGACAAACGTGGGCATCTCGGTTTTCGACGGCGACAGACGATCGACGATGCTGCCGTACGCGGGAAACAGTTCGAGCGAATCCTTGAGGCGAATGTCATCGACCGGCGGCGCACGACCGGAGAGCGCATAATACGCTGCCGAGTTATGGTTCTTCATCGTGTGCGTCATGCTTCGCACGAGGCACACCTTGTCCATGACGCTTGCCATGCCGGGCAAGTGCTCGCAAATCGGCATGCTCGGCACGTTGCTCGAGATCGGCGAGAACAGACCGCGAATGCCGTCGGGGGCGTCGGGCTTCATGTCGAACGTTTCGAAATGACTCGGGCCGCCAAACTGGAACAAAAACACGACGCTCTTCGCGCGCGGGCGAATCTTCGAAGTCTGCTTCTCCTCGGCCTGCAGGAGCCGCGGCATGTTCAGCCCCAACAGCCCGAGGCCGCCGATTTTCAGCAGGCTTCGCCGCGACGCGTTGATGTGTTGATAGCCAGTGCAGGCGTAGGCGTTGGTCATGGAGACACCGTCATTGACGGAGCAAGAACTCTTTGGCGTTGATCAGGCTCCAAGCGATGTCTTCCAGCGCTTGGCGGCGATTCGACGAAGTCTTCAAATACTCGACCATGCGAATCGACTCGGTATCGCTCGGCGCCCGACTGAGCGTCGTCCAAAACAACTCATCGACGACGGCGTTGTTATCTTCGGTGGCGAGAAGTTTCGCGAGGCGGTTGTCGTTGCGGCTCAAAAGCTCTTGCACGATCGGGCCGCTGATGAGTTGGAACGTTCGGCCGAGCGTCGACTCGCTCGTGCGTTCGCATTCGCAGGAGAGCAATCGCGGTGGACGGCCAAACTGCGACAGGAATTTTTCTTCTACCCCTGCCCCGCCCTCTTTGCCGCGCGACATCGCCACACTTGGAATCTGCCCGGCCCGCAGCCCTTCGGGATAACCTGAGAATTTCGCCCGCGTGCCGGTCACCTGATGCAACGCGTCGAGCAATTGCTCGGCCGCGAGTGGTCGCAGCACGGTGTGCGAATAGTTCGTTTCGTCGTCGGCATTGGTGGCGTTAGGCTCGGCCGAAGTTTGATAGACGTGCGAGTTCATGATCAGCCGCAAGATGGGCTTCGTTCGATATCCGCCCGCGGCGAACTCTCGCGCCAAGGCGTCGAGCAGGCCCGGGTGCGTCGGCGGGTTCGTCGCGAAAATCGTCAATCGGGTCAACGATGCCGCGACCCATAAGATGGAACCACAGCCGATTCACTTGCGCCTTGGCGAAGAACGGGTTCTCCGGCGACGCGACCCAATCGGCCATTGCTTCCAAGCGATCGTCGTCGTCCTTCGGTCCGCCGCGAGCACCGAGGAACTTCGGCGTCGAAGGCGCATCGATGCGAGGGTTTTCGACCTCACCCTTGAGCGCGGCGACAACGAACTGCTCGCCACTGAATTCGTGCTGGTCGTTTTTATCGCGGCGACGATTCTTCGAGCACTTTGTAATCGACTCGCGCGAACACGCCTGCCCAGTTGTAGTAATCGTCCTGCGTCCAGCGATCGAACGGATGGTTGTGACATTTGGCACATTGCAGCCGCACGCCGAGAAACACCTGGCCAACGCTCTCGGCGCGGGTGATCGGATCACGCATGGCTCGATAGAAATTCGAAGGCGGATGCTGATACGTGCTTCCGCGAGCTGCCAACAACTCGCGGGCGAACTCATCCAAGGGCCGATCCTCAGCGACCGCCTCGCGAATCCAATGATGGAACAACTGCACGCCTTTGCGGTCGAGCGTGCGTTCTTCGACACGCAGCAGATCAGCCCATTTCAAGGCCCAGAACTCGGCATACTCGGGGCGATCCAGCAGCGTGTCGATCAACATCGCACGTTTGCGGTCATCTTTATCAGCGACGAACGCGCGAGCTTCGTCGGCGGTCGGCAAGATGCCAAGCAAGTCGAGATACGCACGCCGCACGAACACGCTGTCGTCGGCCAGCGGCGACGGATTCATTCGCAATCGTTTCAGGCGTGCAAGCACGTGCTCATCGACAAAGTTGTTCGGATGCGTGTCGTTCCAAGTGAAGTCGGGCCGCGCGGGCACGAATGCCAGTTGCACGGTCGTTTGCCGAGTGAGATAGCGGACGACGACGGTTGTTTCGCCATCGCGACCTCGGCGAACGAGCCCTGCTTCGTCGATCTCGACGATCGGATTGCTCGGCGTGTAGAGCGCCCAGCGCGTCACGTCGCTCGTGCTGCCGTCGTCCCACGTGGCGGTGACTCGCAGTGCGATTTCGGACTCGGGCGCGACGAGAAACTTCTCGCGTGGCGTGGCTTCGAGCTTCGTCAGCTTCGGACCGTCGTGGGAGTCGCGAGCGCCGTCGGCGATCCATCGCAGCAGCACGTCATACTCTGGCGAGTGCGGGCGAAACCGTCGGCCACCTCCGTGAGGCACCGCCGCCACGGCCTTGAGCAGCAACAGGCTCTGCTCGGGCTGTTCGAGGTTCACGCGCCGCGCGGATTGATCTCGCAGCAGCGCATTCAGATCGGCGCTTGGGTCTTGCCCGCGAAGGCTGAGCCTGAAACCATTCTTGCCGTTGAAGTTGCCATGGCAGGTGCCTTGATTGCATCCCGCCTTGGCAAGGACGGCCATCACGTCGCGACGGAATGTAACCCCTTCCTCTGCCGATGCAACACTACGCAGCACCATGAGCGCAACAGCGATCGAGAAAGTGCAGATGCGAAGCACGGCGGGCCGCGCGGTGGCCGAGGGATGCATGACGGTGCCCACAGGGAGGGAATCGTCATTATAGGGCCGCTCGATCGCGAATCGCAAATCATAAAGCCGCGACCGTCGGTTGCATCGCGGCGTGTTGGCGTCGATTTTGAATAGTGCTGCGACGAAAACAGCGCAATAAAAAACCGCGCTAGGTGGGGCAGGAACCTAACGCGGCCAACTGCTACGCCCTTGCGGGCGATGCGAGTTCGCAGCATGTTAGTCGAAACCTCAGGGGGCGTGTCGTTCGATTACGAGTTTTTCATCTTGTTTTGCCGAGCTTCTTAAACGCTTATGAACGTCAACAACAGTTTCGCTTGCTACTTCGTAATCAAAGACGATATGGGGCAATTCCGTGCGTCTGTCGAGCAGCGCGCTTTCGACGAATTGCCCGCCGGCGAAGTGCTGGTACGCGTCGCTTATTCGTCGTTGAACTTCAAAGACGCGCTGAGTGCCGCGGGACACCCGGGCGTGACGCGCAAGTTTCCTCATGTGCCGGGCATCGACGCGGCTGGCACCGTCGTCGAGAGCGCCGCGAGTGAATTTCGTCCGGGGGAGCAAGTTCTCATCACTGGTCACGACATGGGTCAGAACACTTGGGGCGGCTTCGCCGAGTACATCCGCATGCCGGCCGCGTGGCTGTTGCCGATGCCGGAAGGACTGACCGCGCGCGACGCGATGATCTACGGCACAGCGGGTCTCACCGCGGCCATGTGCATCGAAGCGCTCCAGCGACACGGCGTGAAGCCAAGTGACGGTGAGGTGCTTGTCACTGGCGCCACCGGTGGCGTTGGAAGCATCGCGGTCGCGATCCTTGCGAAGATCGGATACACGGTGGTCGCCGCCAGCGGCAAGGCCGAGCATCACGACTTCTTGCGCAACTCGGCGCGTTGCGCATCGTCGGTCGCAGTGCGACTGATGACCGCAGCAACAAGCCGATGCTCGCCGAGCAATGGGCCGGCGCGGTCGATACTGTCGGTGGAACCACGCTCACCACGATCGTTCGCTCGTTGCGCTACCGCGGATGCGTGGCTGCGTGCGGCCTCGTCGGAGGCATCGACCTGCCGTTGACCGTCTATCCGTTTATCCTGCGCGGCGCGACGCTGGTCGGCATCGATTCGGTCGAATGTCCGCGCGCATTGCGTGAAGAACTATGGAAGAAACTCGCCAACGAGTGGCGACCCTCGCAACTTGAGACGATCGCGCGCGAAGAAATCGGTCTAAACGGTTTATCGGACGCGATCATGCGCATCACGGCGGGACGCATCGTGGGACGTGTCGTCGTGCGGCCGTGAAGACGGATCGCAAATCCAGGGCCGAGAAGGTCGGGCTAATTTACGAAACCCAGTGGGACCGGTGCACCTTACCGCGTGCGACCCGTCGTCGGGCGCTTTGCGGCGGAATCGTCACCGGGTGTCAGTTTCGGTACGGGAGCGTCATCGGGGGGCAGTTTAGTTGGCGTCAAGGCGACAGGTGCTGGGGGCGCTGGAGTTAGACCAGCGAAATGACGGGTGAACGTATATCGCCATCCGGCATCCCATACCGCGGAGAGCGCTCTAGCCATCGCGATGTCCGCCGGCTCGCCGGGATCGGCGCGCAACGTTCGCAGCCCTGTGCTCAGAGCCGGCGAAGCCTTTTTGGCCGCGCCTTCGACAACGATCGCTTCGACAAAAGTCAGATCACGTACAAACTTCACGAAGCGATCAACAACCTGCCCCGCGGCGGCGTCGCGCGCCAGCAACGCACTGCAATCGCGTTGGAAGTCGTCGAGCTCGAGACGCTCCAACGCTTGTAGCGCACACGGCTCGACGAGTTCTTTGTGGCCGGCCATCGATGCCCCTTCGGCCAAACACCAGCAAGCCAACGGTCCCCAGCCACGTCGCGAGACGCCTTGCTCGAATGCTTGCCCGAGGTGTTGCCCACGTCCCGTCGATGCCAGGCCGAACTCGATCATCAGCTCCGAGGCCCAACTATCGTGCGGAAACATTGTCCGGGCGAATACGGGCAGTTGATATCGAAGCGCATTGAGCCATTGAATCCACGGATCGTCGTGAGTGGCGTAGGCGATCGGGTCGGCGCTGCCCACGGCAAACGGGAAGGCAGTATCTAACGTCGTCGTGACACAGGCAAACACCGCCTCGAGCACTTCGGCGTCAAAGAACTTTTTCGCAATGCCGATGAATAACTCAACTCCCGAATCGTCGGTAGCATGCCGCCAGGCGGGGTCATCGAGAATAAAGCGAGCGGTTGACGCAAAGGGGCGTTCAGCGTCGAAGACGTTGCGGCTTTCGGCTGCCGCTGTTTGCAGCGATTCGAGCCTCGCGGCAAATACGCCGCGCTCGACCGTTACGACGGTCGGCGGAAGTTCGTCGTCAACAGTCTCCAGCGAGATAAGTTCCCCGGTCTCTGCTCGAATCGTGAGCCGAACGCCGTAGATGTCCAGCGTCAACACCCCGTCTTTTAACGCACAGGGCATCGGCTCCTTGAGGTGTTGTGTATTCGAAAGCGCTGCGAACACAGCGGGCGGCATACGATTTATGATCCGGATGTGCTCCGGCGGCAAATCCGCGCGAACAGTAAGCGATCCGGCGCCAAAACACAGCGTGAAAGGCTTTTCATCGTCATTGCTCAGAGTTTGAGTGTGCAGAATCTGAATCTCGCAGGCGTCGGGAACGAACACAACCTTTTCGCCACGCGAGAGAGCGTATATCGCAAACGTTTTGTCATTGACGATCGCCGTGTATCGAAGAGCTTTCTCATGCACCTGTTCGGCAATCGTGACATTTGCGATGAAGCCGCGATCGGCCGTCAGGATCAGTTCCGCCGAGAAGCGTTCCGCGAGGTGTGTGCGGAGCACTAATTCTTCGTCGCGATCGCTGAGCGAGATCAGCCAACGGCGGAAGTTCAGCATCGCCAGCGACTCGGGCGATAGCGTTTCGGTCAACTTCGGCGCTGCGGCGTACTCTGTGACTTTGATGGCTAGTGTGTTCCCCGCGGGTTTCGCCGGCGGCGAGACCACTTTCTTGAGGATGGTTGCTGGACTTGCGGCATCAGGATGGTCCGTAGGTGTCGTGCTCGTATCTTGTTCCCATCGCACGGAGTACTTGCAGAACCTGGCGGAGTGCCACAGAGCCCGTTCGATGCGCGTCTGCTCGGCGCGATCGAACACGAGTCCCTGCTCAAGTTCGAGAAACGCCAACATTTCCTCGCGTGTGTTCTTGACGAGTCCCGAAACTTCGATGCTCTCGACGGTTGCAGGCGGCCCTTCGTTGATAACCTTGACCATCGGCCAGGCAACACGCTTATCAAAATCCCGTTCGAGACGCACAGCCAACACGGGTTGTCGTCGGCCGACCTCGGCATAGGCGCGACGCACAACCTCCTCGATACGCGCGGTCTGATACGCGTAGCTGCAGACGTTTTGCCCAGGATTCCACAGCGCGCTCTTCGGACGGCTGCGACTGCCCGACGAAGTGAGCCAGTCCGTTATCTTTTCCGATCCGTCAGGGTCGAGCGATCGGGCCGAGTTGCCGGCGTGAGGTTCGGTGATCCAGCGAGCCAGCGCTTCGGGGTTGATGGCGTGGGCGCCTTCGATGCGCACTTCGCCGGCTTGGTAGCGCGGCCCCTCGTTAATCCACACCTCGATGTGCGCGTTGTCGCGATTCAGCAGAGCGACGGCTTCCGCATCGAGAAAGCCTTGATAGTGGTAGCCAGCTTCGATGCGCTGCGGCAGAATCTCGACGTAGCTTTCAAGCGGGGCGAAATCGTGAGTAGCCAACATCACGTCGGGATCCACGAACAAGCCCTTGCGCAGCTCGTCATCCGAGAAGCTCGTGTTCCCTTGGAACTCCAACGCCGCGGGATCAGCGAAATCGCCGACCTGCTCATCTGCGTACGATATGCCGCAACAGCTGAGCGCCGTCATCGCGAGCATTAACCAAGAAGAACATACGCGCATCGCCAACCTCCTGCCGGTATGGATCGCTTAGCGTGTGCGGCGAGGTGTCGTCGGACGCTGAGTTGTTGGACGCTGCTGCGTCGTAGGACGCTGAACTGCGGGCTTCTGGACGGGGCCCGCGACGGTTTGCGGCTTCGAGGCGGTCTTTTCCTCGGCCGGCATTAACTTCTCAGCGAAACGCGTCGTGCAGTGCAGACTGCTCGTCGCGCCTTGAAAGCCGACGACGTGCTTGTCGTTGTCGGATTGCAAACTGACGATGCGGCCCGCGTCGATGTCGAAGCGGACCTTGCCGGCCGACTCGCTTTGCACCAACTGGGCTTCGATCGTCGGATCTTGTCGCACAGGCGAAAGGATTTGCGTCTCGACCGAGATGACGGCAATGCCGTTCTTCACTTCTTCGAGCTTCATCTGCTGCCGCATCTGCACCTTCTTGGTGCCGCGATCCTTGGCGGTCGCCGTCACTTCGAAGTTGAACGACCACTTGTGACCGATCGGCACCGGCCCTTCCGGTAGCGGCACCGACGGATGGGTCGATTGCGACGCCGAGCGATCGAGATGTTCGCGGCGATCGAGAATCTTGCCGCTCGGGTCCATCGTGAACGTCGTCAGCGGAATGCCGACGCTTTTGGCGGCGTCTTGGAAGCCGGCGGGCGCTTCTTTGTCGGTCTTGCTGTTGTAGCGCACTTCTTGTCGACCGGTTAGTTTCTGACGCATGTCGACGCTATCGACCGAATAGTCGAACGTGGCCGCGCCATCGGCGTTGACGCTCGTGACCTTCCAGTTCTTGACACTGCTGGTCGTCGTTTCAGCCGTTTGCGTGGTGCCCGAAACGGTTGTGCGCACTTCGGCACGATGCTCGACTTCCCAGCGCAGCGTTTCGCCCGGGTTGAACTTGTAGCGCAGCAGATAGGTCGCGGTGTCGACGGGTTCCGGCGCGGCGGGGGCATCTTCGGCCCATGCCGGCGCGACAAGCAAGGCGACGCCCAGCGCGAACATCGCCGAAATGAAGACCGATATACAGCGGATCGTCGATATACAGGGGATCATGAATCGCATCCTTTCGATTCGCAACGTCGTCGCTTAACTCAGTCAGCCTGCGACACAACACCATCCTTGGGTGCGTCGATTACGAACGATCGGCCAACCGCAAGCTTCCACCCCAACCAAGCTTCTCACGCAACGTGCGGTAGTAACTGCGTCCTGGCGCCTCGACCATTTTGAAACGCGGGGCCGCCTTCGACACGTGCAACCGATCGCCAGGCTCGATCGTGCACATCACGCGGCCATCGACGACAACAGTCGCCGGTGATTGCGGGGCGGGCAATGCGATCTCAAACGCGCGGTCGGCTGACTCCACCACAGGCCTATTCGTCAATGTGTGCGGGCTGATGGGCGAAATCACCACTGCCTGCAAATCCTTTCGCAGGATCGGTCCGCCTGCCGAAAGGCTATGAGCGGTCGAGCCGACGGGTGTGCTGACGATCAGGCCGTCGCAACTATAGGTAGTGACCAATTCTGCGTCAACGTAGAGATGCACTTGCAGAATCGCGAACGGCGGGTTCGCTAGCACCGCGACTTCGTTCAGCGCGAGATCCTCGGCCAACGTTTGTCCGTCACGTTCTAAACGACATGACAGCATCAAGTGTTCGACGACACGACAGCCACCGGCACACCAATCGGGCAACGCGCGAATGAGCTCGTTCGGCGACAGATCAGCAAGGAAGCCGAGCTTGCCGAGGTTCACGCCGATGATGGGTGTTTGATGTTCGCCCATCTGATGTGCCGCCCGAAGAATCGAGCCATCGCCGCCGAAGACGACCGCCAGGTCGGCGTCGACATTATCTAAGCAAGCCTCGAACGTCATGTCCCAAACGATGATGTCAGCCCATTCGGCCAACTCGGGACGCAGACGTTCCGCCTCAGCCACCACATGCGGACGATCGCCCAGGCCGAGCACGATCATGCGTGGCCGGCGACCAATGATAGGCTTCGGGCAAGGCGTTTTTTCAGGCGGTGTCGTCACGATTGCAGTATAGCACGCCGCCATTTTGCGCGGATGTCGGCTAATGGCGCACTCGGATTGCCGCAACGCGCAGCGAGCACGTGTCCGGATGGAACGCGCAATTGCGCTCCCCTTTCACGTGGCCGTTAATGGGAACGGCAGCGACTCTTCAAGCTTTGCTAATGGGCCTGAGGCAGTACCCAATTGCAAAGAAGATAATGGCGGTCGATGTTAGCCACTTTTGAACGACGACCCACCATTCTGTCCAGTTGGCGCTCGGCAAGCGATCTGCAAAAACTCCGAAAGTAGGATCGTAGAAAATGCTGTCCGCGATCAACCATCCGACTACTAGCACCAAGCCGGCAACCTGCAAGATCGTCGAAGCAGAGCGGACAAAGCGTAGCTGCCATAGTGCCTTGATAAGCATTGCAAGCCATAGAAGCTGAACGATCGCATTCGTGATATAAAAAGTGGTCATCGATGACAGCCTATTGCATTAGACGGTCGGTGGCGGGCAACTGTAGGGACTTGGAACGGCCGCCTCTAAAAAGTCACGATTGCCACATCGAGCCCACTGACTTGATGCGCCAACGTCCCTCGAACTTCTCGAAGATCACGGTTGCCGCACCGCCACCGAGCGGACCACACCAGAAGCCACTCTCAACTTCAACCTCGCTCTCAGAAATCCAGCGTTTGACGCTCACCCATCGCATCCATGCCTGTTTTTTCGCTTGTTTGTCGAAGACTTGGTCGTCATGCAAATACGCTTCGTCGGCAGGACGATATCGGCACTTCAACAACGAAAGCGTCTTGTGAAAAGAAGCGGAGAACGATTTCCAATCGCCATGCTCCCCCCAGGCATCCATGGGAGTGGGCGTCAAAAAATAGATGCGGTCATCGTCTTCCGGATCGTTCATCTGCAGAACGAAACGAATAATGTCGGCGTCTCGATCAGTTATTTCGTTGGCGATGGGGACGACGCTCTGCGAGTTTGTCACGGATACCTGGGTCGCCGGGACCTCGTTTTTAGACGAGCCATCGCCGCTGCGGCGACACCCGCCGAAAGAGATCGCCACCACGATGAAAATTGCGACAGATGCCATCGGCGATGGTTTCATGATGGAAGCGGTGTCGCTCGTTGCGAATAGCTACCCGCTACTTCTGAGCGCCCTCGAAGCGAGTGCAATGGTTGTTGACTAGCTCGCGATGAAACACGAATGACCTCAGGGACGCCTGCAGCGGGCGGTCAGGACTTTCAACCGCCGCCGATGTCGATCAAGTGTGGAGTACTCGGCAACTTCGGTTCATCTTCAAGTACGGTCAAGGTCAGGATGTCGCGCCGTCACTCTTCGCGACGATGGCGCGCACGTTCTAATCGCGGCGCCTCGGCGAGCGCTTCGAGCGTCTTCGCCGGCAGGTCGAGGCCCGAATCCTTCGGCAGCGGTTGGCTCTTGCCGTCCCAGGTGAAGTCGACGAGCACCGCGTCCTTCGGGCACCAAAACTCGATGACGAACCAACGCTCGGGCGGATACAGAGGGCGATCACCTGGCGCAGAATCGATTACTTGTTTCTGCGCGTCGATTTCGATCCATCGATCGGCGTCTGCAATCTCCGACTTTTGGTCTGTCAGACAGCGAAGCTTCATGCGGCTGGGCGTCTGCATGCGCGACCATTGGTCGCACTGGATCGCAAGCAAGTAGATGTCATACATCGATTCGCTCGCAGGCTGACGCACGATGCCAATCGGCACGACGGTGGGCTGCGGCAAACAAACCTTGCACTCAACCAGCGGCAAGGGGTCGGCGTTCAATGGCTCGCCATCGTGATAAAGTGTCACCGCCTTGGCCGAGGTGGGAACTTCGTAAACCAACATGCCGCGAAACTTGTCGGCGCCTGCGAAGATGGGATCGTCGTTGTCGGCCGGCGTCGCGTCGTCGCTGAGACGCTGAACGGCAGCGACTTGCCCTAACAAAGCGCCCGTGTCGCCGTCGTGAATGTCGATTTGACGCAGATCGAGACCTTCGAACTGGTCGCTTAGCGCTTGCAACTCGACGTCGACCCCGATCCATCGCCGCTCGGCATCACGATCGTCGTTAGGCCTGACGTCGCGACAAGCGCGATGCATGACGATCGTCGTGCCGCGAATCTTCTTCGATTGCTGCTGGGCCGCCCGGCGAAAGGCATCGGCAATGGCTGGATTGACCGTCGAATGCTCGGCGACCGGGTCGGCATTTTCCTCGCTGATGGTCGTCTGCTGACGTCCGCAACCCGGAAGGCCAGCGAGCCCAGCTAAGACCAAAACAGCGGCGAAATGACGGTGAACTAGATGCATCCGCGGAGGGCATCGGGGGAGAAAATGCTTCGCAGAGTGCGCGAAGTCGCTAGCTATCATACCCTCGATCGGCGTTGACCGCCCCGGCCGTGTCGCTAGAATCGTGCGCTTACGGGCGAGCGTCAGGCGTTACAGCCGGCGTATCCGCCAATCGGGGCGTAGCTCAGCCTGGCTAGAGCGCTACGTTCGGGACGTAGAGGTCGCAAGTTCAAATCTTGTCGCCCCGACTTCATGACACCCTTTGACAGTTGATGTCGAAGGGTGTTTTTGTTTGTCAGCGCAGTTACTTACAACGACGCGGAACGGCTCGTTGTGCTCTCGACTTCCGGACGGCTGCTTTGTCAGCGAATGACGGCTTGGATTCAAAACGTCAGCGTTTGGTGCAAACCGTGGTGCAAACCGGTCGATCCTTGAATCGTCGGTGCCTGTCGCCCTTGCGGTGATTCGCTCGCTTGCTGGTGGTTCGTTAAGCGGCAGGCTTGGCAAGGAATTGACCGCTCCAGCCACGTCCAGCAACTTTGGATCGGTGTAAACGCTCATCGTCAGGTCAATGCTGCCATGACGCATCGCAGCCATCGCCGTCCGTGGGGCGACACCTCCCTTGCTAAGCAGCGTCCCAAACGTGTGCCGCAGTGCGTGAACATCCAGCGTCCGCCCACGTTCGTCGGATTTTGCAATACCGGCGGCCTTCAGGTCACGGTCAAGAATCCGCACCAAACCACTCGGCACCGTGAACAACGGCGTGTCGGCCGGCAAGACATCGGTGCGGGGTGCTGGTGTCATTTGTAGACAGTTTTGCCCCTGAGAGCCCGCAGCGTTACGCATATGGGCTTGTCGCAGTTCATCGACCCACGAGGCTAGGTCGGCTGCCAAGTCGGCTCGTAAGACGATCTGCGACCCCTCACGATTCTTTTCATCAGCCGCGTGCAGAATGGCAACGGGTACTGCCCCATCGAGTTCTAATTGCCCCACCGTGAGCGACGCCAATTCCCCCTTGCGAAGTCCCGTCAGCACCAATGCCTTGTAGATCAGCGCCCTTTCGCGGCCGAGGCGTTCGAGTTTCTTGACAACCTCTGGACTCAAATTGGCAACTGATTCGCCACGTCGCTTGCCACGGCGGATCGTTCTAGCGTCCTTCAACGGACGGTGACGAGCCACGTCAAGCAACAGGATCAACTCGGCTTCCGTCATCGACCGACGCTTTCGTCGGCAATCGGCCTTGGCGTCGGCCTTCGGTACGTTGCTTAGTGGGTTCTCAACAAGTCGGCGTGATCGACGGCACCAGTTAGCAAAACCGACGTACGCTTCGCGATAGCCATTGCGAGCGCCCGCTGACATTCCTTCGACTGCCCGAGCATTCAACCAGCCTTCCAACGCGCCGGCGTTTATGTCGGCGAGAACGCCGAAGCCACGGTCCGCCGCGACACGTTGCAGCCGGTTGTCAGTTGTCTTTATTCGCTCTCTAGTTACTCCCTTGGCAGTCAGATGGGCCGAGTAGTCGGTGAAATGTCGGACAAGTGGTGTCGCCTGGTGATCGGCGACCGCATCCTCAGTGCTTGTCATGACGCCGGCTTTCACTAACTCGGCTCGACGCTCCAAATCTCTCAGCACTGAACGGGCGGCCGTTTCATCTTTGCAGCCGGTGGCCACTTCGCGAACCACGCCGGCCCCGTCGCGATACTTGGCCGTGAACGTCGATGCGGTAATCACGATACGCTCACTGTCATCATTGCCAATGGTCAGCGCCGCGGTGCGAGTTCTCCCCTTCGTATTTTTCCAGCGGGCGAACCGCTCGTTTTTGCGTGTAAAGATTTCCGCGCCGGCCGGCAATGGCTTGGTGACGGTTTTTCGGTAGACAGAGCCCATCGGTTACTTTCCTTTCCGCGTCGTCAATTCCAGTTCAAAGTACGCGGCCAGCTTGTCGGCAAAGTCGAGTCGCAGCGACGTTTCCCCGCGAACAAACTTCATCAAAGACTGTCGCTTAACGCCCGTGTGCAGTTCCAGCGCCAGAAACGACAGTTCACTATCGGCAATCGCCTTGAGCAAGGCCGTGGTCATCGGTTGCTTTTCTCGTCTCTTCGGCATGGTGTAATAATTATTACAGCGTTCTTCTTCGGAGTCAAGTAATTCACTCGACGGCAACGTACCGGTATTCGCTCGCCCTGTGCCGCGTGCCCACGCTCTCCAGTTTTAGCACCTTGTCCAGCACCAGTATTCGGAGCCAGCGGTTTGCTTTCCCGTGGGGCACGCCCAACAATGCGCCTGCCGTTCGGCAGGCAAGGAAAAATGGGCGGTCTTTGCTTTCGCGCTGCAATGCGAAGCACAACGCGACCAGCCGACGTAGCTTGCGTTCGGGGTACTGTTCCGCAAGGGCCGGCAGATCGTCGGCCAGCGATTGCTTGTAGATCATCGCGATAGGACCCTGCCCCGCCGGGTACACTACCGCCTTCCAAGCGTTCGCGAAGTCGAGCCAAGTTTCGGTGAACGGTTTTGTTCCGATCATCGGTAACGCCGCCTTGTGCCATCGTTTTACGAATTGTTTCAGCGCTTGAACGTCGGCATCAGCCAGCGCCGGGATTGCTTTCAAATGCCGAGCAAACTCGAAGATCATTCGGTTGCGCTGTCCTGTCTCCATCGGCAAGGTGTTGGCAATAGCCAACTCGATAGTCTCTTGAAACTCGATAGGCACAGGAGACACAGAAGTCACAGCAGACCCAAGATACGCAGTAGACACAGTAGACCTAGCAGACGCAGTAGTCCCAGTACCCACAGCAAATGGCTTATGTCTACTGTGTGCATGCTTCCCGGCGGTTTGGCTCGCTTCGACGATCCGACGAAGGACTTGTTTCGGTAAGGGAGCGACGTCGCGATCGTCAAGCGAAACGAGCCATTGGCGCGTAACTCGATCGGTCCTACTTGGGGGAAGAAGCGACTGTGTGGCCTTGCCGCCTCCGCCCAAGCGGATTTCTAGCCTCTTGAAGTGGATGACAGCTTTCTCGATCGTCTCCAGCATTTCATCCCATTTGTACAGCCGGTGTGTGCCCAGCTTGCTGGAGAATTTCGGAGTCTTCGGACGATTGCACCCGTCGAACAATGTCAGCCAGTCGTCACGCGCCTCACGGGAATCCTCTTCGATGTCGATCACCCCAGACTCCGGGCCGAGCTGGATTCCGACATTGCAATCGCCCAGGACACGAAATGCACGCCGGACTTCCTTTTTGGTCCAGCGCTGCTTCCGCCAATTCTTACCTCGACCGTTTGCGCTCCAGCCGATGCCGAGCGGCTTCTTGGTTTTCGACGTACAGAGAGTGATTGGCAGCCCGTTCCGTAGGTATTCAATTGCAGCGTCCAATCTGCGCTGAGAGCCGGTAGAGCGCGACTGGGGTCGTTTTTTGTTCATCGTTGCTCTCCGTAGCGCAATCGCGATGGACGAGTTCGCTCGACAGCAGCGCCTGACGATGACGCATCTTCAATGCGACGCGGCTCGGGATGCCTTCTGAGCCACTTCTCGGCCTTAGAACGATTGACCAGTTTCCAAAGGCTCACTGGACGAGCATGCGCTTTTGGACGACAGGTCGGCACATAACCATCACGCTCAATGATGCCAGCCCGTGCAAGTGCTCCTGGGACTGCACCGAGGCAAACCGGGTCGATCCCTCGTGGGAGCTTTACTGCGCGTCGCACGTCGTCGGCCGTTGCTGTTCCCGAACGCAAGAGGGTCTGGAGGAGCACACGACGGCCGCGCAACACATACGACTCTCGATTGGCCTCAAGCAGGTCCAACGCTAAAATCTTTCGTGCCTCGCCTTCGGCGCAACAGCGCTCTCGGCTTTTGCGATTCTTCATGCGTCACCCGCTTTCCCACCAATAACGCGAATCGGTTTGCAGCCGCCGGCAATCCATTGCTCAATCAATGAGCGATTCCAGCGAACCAACGAACCCAACTTGATGGGGCGCGGCATTTTTCCTGCGTCGGCAAGGCGATACACATGCCGCGTCGAGCAGCCGCCCAGCAGCGCGGCGACTTGTCGAATGTCATACAGCCTCGGTTCAGCGGCCGAGTTCTCAGCAAAAGCGGTCACGGTCAGTCTCCCGATTGTGGTGTGCAGACGCGTCGGCCGAAGGATTGCGGCCTCAGAACGCGCCAGCTTCAGACCACAGACCGGATTGCGCCAGGCGGCGAGCGTCAGAAAGGAAATGCCCACAAATGCCAGTGGGCGAAGGGGATACGCGACGACGGTCCGCAAACCGGATTTTGAAAAAAATCCGGTTTGATCCGGTTTGAACGAAACGGACCAGCTAATCAGTGGATCGGTGTTCGATTTGATCGGCCTTAGCGATGCTTGGACCGGCCGGGCGATCGGCGCGACGACTGTACTTTGATTGGTTCGATTTGCGTCGCGCCGAACGAAGGTAGCGCGCCCATGTTGGGAATCGAGGTAGCCGAGAATCTAGCTCCTCGGCACCATGCTCTTTCAACCAGACGTAAGCTGCTTGGTCCTTTAGCGCCTCGCCACACATCTTCGTCGCATAATCGTAGGCATTGATCGCCAACCGTTCGGATCTTTTCAACTTGTCGTGCGGCAATACCTCCGTTGTGAGGACTTCGCTTTTAGCGTTGCTGGTCGCACTCTGGCCGTCGTCGCTTCGAGGTTCCGTGGATGTTTGCTCGCTCAAGAACTCGATCGCGCGTGCCGATGCGAGAAACAGATTCGAGGGCAACCGGGATACAACACAGAAACCATCGCTTTCGACCTTGGCAATTGTCGTTTGGTGAATTAACTCTAGCCACCGATGGCTGTCGTCATCGCATAAGGGGAAGCCGATTGCGTCCACCTCTCGGCGCTCGTGAGAAAAACAGCCGGCGGCTTCGGCGGCCAATACGCGGAAGGTTTCGAGACATTCGGCTTCATTGCTTTGGCGTTGGTGCAAGTGTTCGTAGATTACCTCCGTCGCGCTCGGTCGGCTGGCCCAGTCGAATAGAAAGGCGCCTTCCCAGAGCCTCCCATCAAAGTGCAAAAATTGCCTACTCAAAGGGCGGCGAAAGAGGTCTTCCGACGCGTGCCTTCCGATGATGTCCTTTTTCCATCGGGCCTCAGAAAAGCCCAGCGTATTGGCGACAGGACTGCTCTCGCACGGAACTTCCGGCCATTCCGGACAATGGCCATCGTGCGGGCGTACTGCGACATGATGCAACTCATGGTATTTTTCGGATGCGTCGAGAAATCGTTGCTCCAACGATCGAAGAACAGAGTCGCGCATGTCGGCCATATTCCACCATTCTCGACGGCAAGCGTGCGGGCGGGCGGAGCGGCATATTCCTCGGAACAACGCCGATCTCCCCTCACAAGCACGGTCGCAATTCGATGATGCTGTTCCGGTTTTGGATGGCGCACCGGCAGCTACAGCATCCTTGCAACGGCCGGCCGGCTGGCAAGCCGGCGGGGCCAATTCGATATTCTACCGCGTCACGGATGCTTACGCGCGACGACGCCGGTACGGCTCCGTCGATGCGTGGGAAGACAAGTCACGCGCCAAACTTGCGGCACGGCTTGCCCATCCATACACTGACTGCGATCGCAAACGCCGTCGGTGATCTACCGCGTGGTGCAAGTCGCACCTGATCGGCTACGGTGGACTCGTAACTTGAGTCAGGCGAATTGCGCAGGGAAAATCGCGATGCTTCACATGGTCAAGGTTGATGCGCGTTTTGTGGCACCGGATGGTTTGCCACTCGACGGCAATCGGTTCCGTGTGGCGCTCTACGACAAGGACATTCTCTTCGACGACAAGTTGGGGCAAACGCGTCCCGACGCCGATGGCCGCGTTCAATTCTTCTTCGATATTTCCGAAGCCTGGAGCTTCGACTCGCTGCATGAACTGAAGCCCGACCTCTACGTCGTCGTCTTCGAGGGTGATCGCGAAGTATTTCGCTCACAAGTTTTTCATAACGTCGGCCTTCTCCGCCGGGACCTCGGCCCAGAGGAAAACAGTCGCACGAAAGACTTAGGAACGTTCGTTGTGCAGAAGGAATGCCCCGTGTGAGGCTCAGAGGCAGTTCGTTGCCTAGAAGATCGCCGGAGCCGTGCATCAACCATCAAGTGCTCGAAGGCGGTTATGCCTTCACCTTCTCCGCTATCGCTGTGAACTGTTCTAGTGCCGTCTGCAAATCGTCGGCGATCTCTTGCGCCAACACATCGGGATCTGGCAGGTCGTCGGAATCTTCGAGGCTCTTGTCCTTGAGCCAAAAGATGTCGAGGTTCGCCTTGTCCCGCTTCATCAGTTCTTCGTAGTCATACGAACGCCAGCGCCCATCGGAGTTCTTGTCGGCGTTCCAGGTCGCCTTGCGGCGATGGCGATTCTCGGGCTTGTAGCAGGCCACGAACTCGTCCAAGTCCGAACGCTTGATCGAATTCGTCTTCTGTGTGAAGTGCATGTTCGTTCGCAGATCGTAAACCCATAAAGTCTTCGTCCAGGGCTTTTCCTGGGCAGGCTTGGCGTCGAAGAACAACACGTTGGCCTTTACGCCCCCGGCGTAGAAGATGCCGGTCGGGAGGCGCAGCAGCGTATGCACGTCGCATTGCTTAAGCAGGTTACGGCGAACCGTCTCGCCAGCGCCACCCTCGAACAGCACGTTGTCCGGCACCACGATGGCGCAGCGACCGTTGATCTTGAGCAGTGTTTTGACGTGCTGCAAAAAGTTCAATTGCTTGTTCTTGGTCGAGGTCCAGAAGTCCTGACGCTCGTAGGACTGATCTTCCTTCTCAAGATCGCCCGCTTCGTTCACGATCGAAATGCTGCTTTTCTTGCCGAAGGGCGGATTGGTCAGCACGATGCTGAACCGCTCGCCGGGATCGCTCGCCAGACTGTCGACGCCTGATTTGATCGGACATGGATCGGCGTCGATGCCGTGCAGGTAGAGGTTCATGATGCAAAGGCGTGCCGTGTTCGGCACGATGTCGCCGCCTTTCACGAACTTCGTTCGCAAGTGCTTCTTCTGATCCTTGTCGAGTGTCTTGCCATGATGCTTGACGACATAATCGTAGGCGTTGAGCAGGAACCCGCCTGTTCCAACTGCCGGATCGCAGATCGTGTCGTCGGCGGTGGGCTGCACGCAATCGACAATCCCCTTGATGAGTTCCCGAGGGGTGAAATATTGCCCGGCCCCCTTGGGGCTTTCGGCGGCACTCTTGGCGAGTAGCCCCTCGTAGATGTCGCCCTTAACGTCGGCGTCCATCGAGGACCACTTCTCGACGTCTATCAGGTCCACGATCAGCCGACGTAGTGTGGCCGGGTTCGAGATTTCGGGCCGGGCCTTCTTGAAGATTTCACCCAGCATTCCCGGTTGCTTGCCGAGTTCTTCAAGGATGTGCCGATAGTGGGCTTCGAGTTCGTCACCCTCCCGCTTCAGTAGACTTTCCCAACTGAACTTGGCCGGGACGATGGGCGGCTTGTTGTAAGGTGGCTTCGTCTGCTCGTCGGCCATCTTGAGAAAGAGCAGGAACGTAATCTGCTCTGTGTAGGCCATGTACGAGAGGCCGTCATCCCGCAGAACGTGGGCGAAGTTCCAGGCTTTATTGACAATCTGTTGAGAGTCGTTGTTGCTCATGCTGCCCTTGGGATGTATTCCACCCGAATGAACTGCGGATTTAGCCAGTTGAATCCCGAATCGCCAGTCAGAAGCACGGCTCCAGTGACTCTTGCCGTCGCTGCGATCCACATATCGTTTTGCTGACCCATCGTGTGATTTTGCTGACGGCATAGAGCAACGAGATCGGAATATGCCTCGATCACTTCGGGAGTTAATTCCAGCCTGACGAACTCGGATAGAAGTTCGTGAAGCACTTTGGTTTTGTCCGATGACCATGCCTGAGCTTTGGCGATCCCCAGCATTTCACCCGTCGTGATGACCGAGATCAGCGGTCGGTCGGCACGGTTCTTGAGCGAGTACGTTTCCAGAATCGCTTGCCCCGAACGGTTGTTCCGAGCAACGTCCACAACAACGCTCGTGTCGAGAACCAAGATGTCAGATGCGGAGATCATCACGACAACTCCTCAAGAATTGCCGTGATTTCTTCCTCCGTCTCGTCACCCGGCCACTTACCGATGATTGCATTGATCCCCGACTTCGGCCCTTGCGGTTTCCTCAGTTTGGAAGTGTCAATCTTGGTTCCCGGAGGCGACGGCATACGAGAGAAAACGGTCGGTTCATTCTCACCTGATTTGACGGCCTCGGCATCTATCCTCAGTAACCGGCCCGAAGCCCGATAAACGGCAGTGCCAAGGACTAAAATCCGCTTGCGCCAAAGTTCCTGCATGGCGTCCATCTGCTCGTCGGCAAAACTTCCAACTACTTTCTCGCCGGAGTCA
Organism: uncultured Planctomycetota bacterium; assembly: GCA_963708675.1. Classification (GTDB taxonomy): domain Bacteria; phylum Planctomycetota; class Planctomycetia; order Pirellulales; family PNKZ01; genus DATAXP01. Next base: position 4,406,552 of record CAVPTO010000003.1, on the reverse strand, counting down.
AGCAGAACGGAAAACCGTTGCGTGCTGGCAACCAAGCCGTCGAGTTGTCCGACGATTCGTACACGCTGCGGCGAGGGAGTTCTGCCCAGCAACACCTTTGCGGACTCGACCAGTTCCGGCGTAAAGCGGGCAGGTGTTTCTTGTGGGAATCGGCGGCTCGTGAAATCGACTTCGTTGTATGGTCCCTTTTTGAAAACACGATTGAACTGCGTGATGCGATACAGTAACGACGGGTCATAATGCCCACTGTCGGCGTTTCGTTGCCGCACATCGGTCAACACGTCACCAAAGACATCGAAGCACGTATCTTCTTTAGCGGGCCGGTCGTCAGCTTCCGGGAAAAGAGACTGCTGGGCATAAACGTCAGAGGCCGCTTCACCAAGCGGCGGGGCCTCGAAGTACAAGATGGATTCCCCGTTTCCCTGGTGGTCTACGAATCGCACATCGGATGCTCGATCCAACCAGCCGGGACGACGACCTTTGACATAGCTGCGGTTGCGAAATGCCATCGAGACAGTGGCACGAATCGCCAAGGGCAGTTCGGCCAGCAACATGCCAAGGTGATGGGGCGGTAGCTTGCGCCCGAAGTGTTCGTTGTTTTGAAGAATGACTCTGTGGACTACGACGTTCATGCGTCGGTCCTCCCTTCCAAATGTTTGGACTTCGCCCTGCGACCACGAGTTCGGGCCGGAACTGCCGCCTTGCCGTTTCCTTCATGGACTGAACGACTTGCACGCAACCGCTCCAGCAACACGTTGGCAGGTTCATCCTTCGAGTCTTGCGGGACCAACCTTCCCTCGAAGGCTTGCTTCAAGATGCTTTGGCGCAAGCGAGATGCACGGAGTAGGCCGTGCTCTATTTGCATTTCGGCAGCGTCGATCTGTGATAGCGTCTCATCGACCTGAGCAATGATCTCTGCTTGTTCGGCTGCGGGTGGGATCGGCACAGGAAATCGACGCAGGATTCCAAGATTGATCGACGCCAGATTTGTCGTCTGCTTGCCCGCCTTGATGAACCACTCTTTACCGAATGTGTTGCCGTGGTGTGAAACCAACCGGGGATGCATATCCTGCGATACAAGGCGACCACGAAAAATGTGGTTCTGATGAATGCACTCGCTGAGTTCGCCTGTCCAGACCCAGCCCCGACCCAGCTTGTCTCGATCTCCCCCTTCGGTGAAAACCAAATCGCCCGGTTCAAGTCGAAGGTCGGCAATATCATCTTCCGAGGCTGAGATGGATTTCATCTCGGATAGGTCGAGGAAACCACGTTGCACGTTCGCCACCCGGAGGTAGGGAACCTCACGCATACCTGGCTGATTCGCCTTCTTCTTGTCTTTAGTGATTCCGCCGACGACATTAGCAATCGCATCCAAAGTCGCCCAGGTCCAAGAATTTGGAATCGAAGGCAAGTCAGCAATATGCGGCGGTGTAGGTTCGACGTACTTCTCTCGCCAGTTCTTTGGCGGCTCTTTGTCTGCGGCGGCGAACTTGGCGAGTTGGTCGGCTTCCCACTTCTGGCGGCGTTCGATCAGGATGCGTTCGAGCAGCTTCGAGGCAGGTTCGGTTTTCGGATGCTTGGCTCGCCACTCGGCGGTCAGCTTGCCTTCGACAGCAGACTTGAGAACGGAGGCACGGTAACGCTTGAGATTTGCTTTCGCCCGTTCGAGAGCGGTAACACCCGCATCGAGACCGGAAAAAAGTTCTTCGATCTTGGCGACGATGCGGCGTTGCTCATTTAGCGGGGCAACGGGAACCGTTAGACGGAGAAATCTGCCGTGGGTCAGATTCAGACCGCTGTCGCTAATCCCGGTCTTCATCGCATCAATTGCCGTTTGCGTACTCTTCGCACGAAGATAACTCTCCATGAAGGGAGCAAGCATGAGGCACTCACGCATTCGGAATCGGTAGATTTTTCCTGACAGAATTAACCGAGGCCTAGTTTGGCGAACAAGGCACGGAACACCACAACGATTTCGTGGTCCAGCGCAAGTGATGAGGATATCTCCGTCGTTAACTTCCAATTGAGGACGGGGGGTGAGGGTGCTTGGCAACCGCTTGTTATGCTCACTAAGATAGAGGCCGTCTTGAATAGCCGTCGTCTTAAGAACTCCCCACTCGTTGTCGGACTGAGACGGCTCGGACTCGCATTGAGGACTCCATCCGTGGTGGAGAAGTCGTCCGTCTGGAAGCGGCTGAAGCAACGCTTCGATGGGTACTTCAGCCCAACTTAAGGGCAATCCGTTCGATTCACTCATGCCGCCAACCTCATGTTGAGTTCGTCAAGAATGCTGCCGAGCCGGTCGCCAAAAAGTTCGTAGGCCCGTCCCAATCCGCCGATGGTGTTGAACGGAACTTCTTCGAGATCGTCCTGTTCGATGGCGAGGCTGCTGGCGATGTGGTCCTTGATGGCATCGAGCCAACGGCGCTGATCGGTAGTGAACGTGACGCCCGTCGATTGCTTTTCAGCGAGCCACGCTTGATACCGCTGCCCAACCGTTACGCCGACCGGAGCGAGCAACGTGTTCGGATCAATGGCGTGCCGCACCAGGGCGATTACGTCTACCAGTTGCTTGCCTCCCTTGCCCTTAACCTTCCCAGGCTCGACCATCTCGTAGGCTCGCCAGAGGTGAGTCAGTGATTCAGGCCGGGCGGGATCGACAAAGAATGGCGGCTGATTCAGCTTGGCCGCTAGTTCCTTGACGTGCCGAAACCGAAGACCCGCTCGGTACGGTTGGCTGTACAAGACCTTCAAGGCTTCGATTTCGTCCTTGTTGTCTTCGATGAACTGGCGGAAGCTGGTCAGCATCGACCGAGCCTTTTCCAAAGCGGCCGCATCGAAGCCGGCTCGAATAAGTTGGTCAGGGGTCTGCTCGTCGATGACTTGATCGAGCGCTTGCCTGGTGGCGAGGATCACTTCCCGCAGCTTGGGATTCAGGAACGGCTTGAGCGCCGCCCGCATTCTCTCTTGTTCGATCTGCTCGACCTGCTTTTCGGTCGGTTCTTGGCCGGTGGGAATCTCGAACGTAGCAATTGCTTGCTGGGTGGTCACGTCTGCGTCGATGCTATGGAGCAACTCGGCGCTGAGTGTTGCCAAGTCTTTTCCGCCCGATGCCTGGGCAATCATCGCCTGCTGGTCTTCATCGACTTCCTGTTCGAGCCGGGCCAATCGTGCGGCCAGCGTGGACACCACATCGGGATCAGCGGCACCAGCGGCAATGAAGTTCAGTATCTTGTCGAGCGGCACAGACGGCTTGCGGTCGAGCGGCTTCGTGGCAGACTTATCTTCCTCGCAGACGCCGACGCAATCGACGATGACGAAGTGAGTCTTGTGCTTCGCATCGGGCGTGACGCTTTGAAGCACGTCGGGATTGACCACCCGGCAACCACGCCCCTTCATCTGCTCGAAGTACGAGAGCGACCGAATGTTCCGCATGAAGACCAGACATTCGAGCGGCTTCACGTCGGTTCCGGTGGCGATCATGTCCACGGTGACGGCGATGCGAGGGAAGTACGAGTTGCGGAAGTCAGCGAGAAGTTCGTCGGGCTTCTTGCCGGTGCTTTTCGAGGTGATCTTCTGGCAGAAGTCGTTGGGCTTGTCGAACTCTTCTCGAATGACCCGCACCACATCCTCGGCGTGCAGATCGGTCTTGGCGAAAACCAGCGTTTTGGGAACTTCGGTGCGGCCCGGGAATATCTCCGGCAACTTGTCCCTGAACGTGCGCACGACTAGGCGAAGTTGACTTTCGGCGACAACGTCACGGTCGAGTTGATTGGCCGTGTAGGTCAGGTCGTCGTCGAGTTCCTTGTACTTGCGGCTCTTGGTACGGCGATCACGGTGCGGCACAAACATGCCCGGCTCTTTGACCAGCTTGGCGCCTTGAGCGGTGATCTGCGTTTCGATGCGGTACACGTCGTAGCCGACGTTGACGCCATCGACCACGGCTTGTTCGTGCGAATAGTCTTGCACCAAATTGCCGTTGAAGAAGCCGATGGTCTGCGCCGTGGGCGTGGCCGTCAGGCCGATCAGGAAGGCATCGAAGTAGTCGAGAACCTGCCGCCAGATGTTGTAAATGCTGCGGTGGCACTCGTCGACGACGATGAAATCGAACGTCTCAATCGGAATTTTCGAGTTGTAGACGACCGGCAGCGGCTCTCTGACGAGCGGCATGTCCGTCTCGAACAGCGAGCCTTCCTCGTTCTCTTCAAGGAAGTCTTCTTCGCCCTTGAGCATCGAATAGAGGCGCTGGATCGTCGTGATGCAGACCTTGGCGGCGGGGTCGATGGTGTTCCGCCGCATGTGCTGAACGCCGTACTCCTCGGTGAATTTGTAGCTATTGATCGGACTGACGAACTGCTGGAACTCGTTGAGGGTCTGTTTGCCGAGATTGTTTCGGTCCACCAGAAACAGGATGCGTTTGGCCTTGGCAAACTTGATGAGTCGGTAGCAGAAGTTGACTGCGGTGAACGTCTTGCCGCTGCCGGTCGCCATTTGAATCAGCGAGCGGGGACGGTTCTCAGCCAAAGACCTTTCGAGATTCTGAATGCTCTCGATCTGAACTCGCCACAGATGCCCGACATTAAGCGGCGGCATCTTGCGCAAGAGTGTGCGCACCTGATCGTCCAGCTTCGCAAGCCGGATCAGTTCTTCGGGGCGGTGGAACGTGAACACGAGCCGACTGCGAGCTTCGGCTTCTAAGGCATTGGTGAACTGCGTCACCGTGCCGGTCGATTCGTAGGCGAATGGGAGCGGCAGGTGGTAGTGGGGCAAGCCTTTGGGCAGACCGTCCGTATATTTGCTCGACTGCGTTTCGACGCCTGTGAGCGTGTGACCCTCGGGCTTGGCCTCGACGACGCCGATGGCTTTGCCGTCCGCGTACAGCAGGTAATCGGCGAACCCACTCTTGAGCGGGAACTCTCGAATCACCACGCCCACGCTCGCCGAGATGTCCATGTCTCGGTACGACTGCACGGCCCAGCCAGCCTGCTCAAGCTGATGGTCGATCCATTGGCGGGCTTTTTCTTCGGGCTTCATCGGCTCGATGTCGCGATGTCGGGATCGACCGCTGGATGCGGTAATTGAGCGTCTTCAACTGGAGGCAGAAGCATTCGATCCGTGTTCTATCGCCCGGCGCTTTCAAGCCCCGTAGAACCGGGCCGCGAAGCGCGGACCCGACGTGCTGCTCTTCTACACTGATGGGAGCATGTCAGGTAGTGTCGATCTTCTCGTTCGGTTCTGCCATGCGCACCCACTCATGCTTCCAAGGTGCGTCAGCAAAGTCCTCACCCGGCGCAAGCAGCTCGAATTGAACGCCGTGATCGCCATCGACGGGCTCGGTGTGCGGATTGAGACCGTTCGAGATTTGCGCTGGAATGCCATCGGGGAACGCCACACAGCATGGCACAAGGTCGCCGTAGGCACCCGAAGGGTTACGAATGCCCTGGTAGTGCCTACAGCCGCGCTTGCGACATTCGGGCTCAAGAATCTGCATCTTGATTGTCTTTCGCCGGCGTCGCGGGCGGGCGGGCTTGCTCGACCTCAGACGCAGCGACAGTTGGTTTGGCCAGTGCGGCTCGTTGGGCGTCGATCAGCTTTTTGCGCTCCAGAAGCTTGATCCAGTCTGCATTTTCCAAATCGGCATCGGGTTTAATTTCGTAGACCAAGATGTCATCTCCTTCCTATTTGGGTTTGTCTGGACGGCCGTGTTCCATTTCTGCCTTCGCTCGTTCGAGGTGTTCAGCAGCCGCTCTAAGATGCTGCATGCCTTCTTCCGTGGCATCTTTGCCCGTGAGTTGCTTGTAGAAGATAGCTAACCTCTCGGCCGTGTAGGGAGGTCCGAGGAGAAACAGCGTCGGCTTGCTTTTCTCCGTCATGTTGATGTCTCTTCGTCAAGGCTGGCGATTCGTTCTCAGTTGCGCGGTTTTCCGATACTGGACCTGGTTTCCCGCCGGCCGCAAGACGCGGTTCGTGATCTTCGTTGCCGGGCACGAGTCCTTCTTATGCTGGCCGTATATGCGATCCGCGATCGCACGCTCGAAACATCGTGAAGCCGAATCTACTCGCTGAATCCTGGCCCGGCAACAAAGTGGTCGAACAACGCAATCGGCAAAGTCCCGACCAAGCCAATCACCGTGGCAAGTATCTCCTGTCGCCGAGTCGATGAACGACCGAGGCAGGCGTGAACCGGGGCGATTGACTTCAACGCGGTACTCGCACGCATCGAAGCCGTTAAAGCTAGTCCGACCGATGGCCAACACTACCGTTCTCGCCGCTCCGCATCGCGGCTTCACGCAGATAGTCAGCGTAACCAGGGTTGTGTTCAAGCATGTACTTCGCCGTGGCCACGTATTGCCGCGCCTGAGCCATTTGTTCGAGCAGGACAACCTGTTCCTCAAATGGCTTCGGCTTCCCAAAAACCCGGTCGAGAAGTTCACGAATGGCGGCCAAGTCGCCGCCCTTCGCAAGTCTGACGAGTTTATTCAAAACAGTTCGCAGATCGTTTTCGGTTACCGTTTGCATCAGCAACGCCCGCAGATCGGCTGTCCGCTGGGCATTGGGGTTTCCGGGACCGCCCGGATTGCCACGGGCGAACTTCCCGCTGGCCGTTCTAGCAGTTCTCTTCCTTTTCATGCTTTCCTTGTCCTTTAGCGAGGGAATTGCGGTGGAGACGGCCGGCAACCTCACGCGCCGTTAGCCCCGTTTGGTGACGGCTTGTCCAGTGACGCGTGGCCGGCAGCTTGTGCAGCCCGGATCATCGCAACAACACTGCTACAGAGTGGCTCGGGGAGCGACGAACAGGCTCGAAGGGCGGCTTCCAGCTTGGAGTCGGTCAGGTGATCTTCGACCGGCTCGCTTTGAGCGTTTTTCGACTCGCTGGTGCAAACAGGAGTGCAAACGGCCGGTGGAGTCTGAGGTGGACCCCAAAGGTTGGACAGTTTTAGGCGTTGAATAAGGTGGAGGGTTGTTGGGCCAAGCGGCCCGCGAGACCTTTCACAGGTCTCGCGCGGCCGCAGTGGCGTGTCATGGATTGCTTCGTAGGATGCGTCGCTCCTCAGTCTGGCGCAGCCAGAATTTTTCCGCCCCGAAGTTTTCATCGGCTGTTGGACCCCTCGCAGTACACCGAGCGTGGCGTGCGATAGGCCAACGATTGGTGAATGCGCTCGTCGCAATAGAAACGGAACCAGCGCGCAGCCCCGCCTCGGCCTCCCAGCCATCGCCATAATCGTGCAGATAGACCTCCTCATACTTCACGCTCCGCCACAACCGCTCGACGAACACGTTGTCCAACGCCCGCCCGCGGCCATCCATGCTGATCCGCACGCCACACGACTCCAACCTTGCGGTGAACGCCTGCGCCGTGAATTGCGAACCCTGATCGCTGTTGAAGATCTCGGGACGCCGACGCGCCAGCGCCTCGTCCAACGCTTCCAAGCAGAACGTCCCCTCCAACGTGTTCGACAACCGCCAAGCCAGCACGTACCGGCTGTACCAATCCATCACCGCTACCAGGTATAAGAAGCCGTGTCGCAGTGGCACGTACGTGATGTCGCTGCTCCACACCTGGTCGGGACGCGTGATCGCCACATTCCGCAGTAAATACGGGTAAATCTTGTGTCCTGTCGCCGGCCGGGTCGTCCGCCGTCGCGCGTAAATCGCCTCCAATCCCATCCGCTGCATCAGCCGCTGCACACGCTTGCGATTGACCCCCAACTGACGCGCCAGCTTGCGGCTGCCGTAAAACGGCGTCCGCAGGTACTGCTCGTCGATCGCACGCATCAGCGCCAAGTCCTCGGCCGTCTCCCCCTGCGGCACGTAGTAGCGCGTGCTGCGGGCCAGGCCCAGCAACGCGCACTGCCTGCGCCACACTCAGTCGGGAATGCTTCGGGTCGATGCATCGGCGCCTGCCTTCAATCGAGCTGGGTAGATTTTTTTTTCAGCCACTCGGCCTCCATCTTCAGGCGGCCGATCTGCTCGTACAGCTCCTGCTCATTGACCAACGACGCCTCGTCCTCTTTGCGCCGCCCGTCCTCGAACAACTCCGACACGTGGTCCAGCAACTGCTTCTTCCAGGCCGTCACTTGGCTCGTGTGCACGCTGAACTCGCTGGCCAGCTGCGCCGTCGTGCGATCGCCTCGCGCCGCCGCCAACGCCACCCGAGCCTTGAACGCCGCCGCAAACGTCCGCCGCTTCCTGCTCATCGGGACCTTTCCTTTTCGCCCCTCTCGGGGATGGTCCCTCCATCTTATTCACGCGCCCAGTTTTCGGGGTCCACCTCAGTCGCCGCAAGTTCTTTGTCTATCCCACTTGCGTCGAGGGGCTCGTTCGTTCGGGACGTAGAGGTCGCAAGTTCAAATCTTGTCGCCCCGACTTTGAACACAGACGGCTCGTCGCGTTGTATTGCGGCGAGCCGTTTTTCGTTTGACGCCATGTGTTTGCGGCGGATTCTTGTGCAGGACGCCGAAGTTCAAACGTTAGCCGAACTTGATGGCTCAACGTCGTAAATCGCACCAACTCGTAATCCTGCACGGAGTTGCCGAGTTCAAATCCCGTCGCCGCTTTTAAGGCCGATCATGCAAGTCGCACGATTCGAGCACCCTGCAACTAACGAGATGCTTCGGTGTGTCGCCACCGACGCAGGCTGGGCGATTTTTTCCCGCTTAGGACACGCCCTCATTTGCACTTGCTAGCGCCACGGTTTCAAGGTCTTCGGTCAGGACCAAATGGTCTGGATCGCATGACCGCCACTGCGGGCAATGCCTCCTGCAGTTGCCTAACGGCCGCGTTTGTAACTCGGGTTTTAGAAAGATACAACTGAGTCAACTTTGGATGGCTGTAGAGGCTCGGCATTCCCGAGTCGCCAACGAGAGTTTGTGACAGTCCCAAGACTCGCAGCTCGCTGAGCGGCTCCAAATACTTCAATCCCTCGTCCGTCACTTTCGTTCCGCGGAGGTTTAATCTTTTTAGCGCGCCTTGGCCTTTCAAACTCTTGAGTCCAAAGTCGTTGACGCCGCTAAGGCAAATGTCGAGGTACTCGAGCCGATTCAGTTGCGAGAGATGATGCATGCCATTGCCAGTGACCGCTGTTTGTGCCAGTACAAGCGATTGGAGGTTCGTGAACTGATTGAGTCCGCGCAAGCCTTCGTCCTTAATCTGCGTCGCCGTCAGATCAAGAAGTTCCAGGTTCTTCAGTCCTTTCAGTACGGTCCAATCCGGACGGGCCACGGCAGTGCCTGCGAGGTGCAATTGCTTTAATTTCACAAGGTTCCGAAGTTGCAGAAGGCCGCGATCCGCCACTTTGGTATTTGCCAACGATAGTTTCGAGAGCCTTTCCAATTGGGACAGGCTCTTCACGCCGTCGTCCGTAATCCTCGTGTTTTGTAAGGTGAGTTCCTCTAGTTGCTTTAGGTTCTGGAGGTACGCCAGTCCGCGATCGCCGATGGGATTGTGACCGAGAGAAAGGACCTTGAGTGTGCGGAGGCTGCCGAGATGCTCGAGTCCATCGTTGTCGATTCGATTGTTACTCAGATCGAGTTTCTCCAGTTTGGACAGCGGCGCGAGTGACGACAATCCTTCGCTGGTGATTTGCGTATTGAAAAGCTCGAGCACGTTTAGTTGCGTGAGACTTCCAATCGACTTCAAGACGCTGTCGTCGATTTCGAGCGAACCTCCTCCCATGCTCAACCGCTTTAGGGCTTCTAAATGGTTGAGCCGTTCAAGGCTCGCGGCATCTAGCCTGAGATCGCGCGAAGGCCCGTCGGGATCGACGAGATACAGCGATTCGAGTTGCGCCATGCTTGCGATGGTGGCGATACCCGCCGAAGTCAACCGGTGCCCGATGATCTGTAGCGTTGTCAGCTTGGGAAGGTGTGAAAGCGCCTCAACTCCCGCGTCGCCGACGGAGGTGTCAAAGAGCACGAGTTCCCGCAGTTCCTTCAACTCTGCGAGGTAACCGATTCCGTGATCAGTAACGTCGGTTCCTTGAACCCGTAGCGACTCAAGCTTTGAAAGGGCCGAAAGCTCGGCGAGATCGCGATCTTTGACGTATGGCAGACGAAGAAGCCGAAGGTTGTTCAGCGAGCGCAAATGTCCAACGCCCGAGATTTGCGGAGGATAGATGTGCTCCAAGTCGAGCGTGCGGAGTTCGCGAAGACCTGAAATGTTTTCAAGCCCCACATCACTGGTTTCGTGAAATGTGGAAGCGAGTGTAAGCGTGTGCAAATCGGTCAGCGCTCGTAACGGCGCTAATTGTCCGGGACTGATTTGCAGGCCGCCAAAATCGACCTCGACGACAGGTGATCCCGATCGCTGATCATCGACGATCACGCGCGCACCGATCTTTTCAATTGCTTTGACGGCAGCGAGCGCCTCGGCACGCCCTGTCGAGATGGGCGGTGCCGTCAGAGATTGTCCGGACGCATCTGCCAGAATCAGTTCCAGCGCTGTCAATGATTTGCTCGAATAGGTGGCGATTCCGGCAACACACGGACCGTCGCTCAGCAACTTGGTCTCCTCGCTCCGCAGGCGATATCCAACCCATCGGCTCTCGTATGTGTCGCTGGGATCGAGGTGATCGCCACGGCGGCGCATGAACACGACTCGCAGCCCACGAAGCGCATCATCGAATTGCCCAACGGTCCCTCCGACGCAATAGTTGGGACGCGCTTCGATATGGAGAACCTCATCATCTGGCGAAGGTAGTCGCGACTCAAATGTCTTGCCATTCGATCGATAAATTGCATCAATGGTCCGGATTGCCTTGCGGCCATCGACGACGCCTAGTCCAAAGTTAAACCCGACGAGGTCGGCATTAGGCGGTATCAGATCGCGCGACACGTTGATCGAGGGCTTGCCGAGCACCAGGGTAGCCGCATCGGCAGTGGCACATGGCTGAGCAACGTGCAGCATTGCCAGGCTCATCCATGCTGCGAGCGTTCGGCGGTAGATTGTTCCAAATCCGAATGCCATACCGATCATGACCCGATCCTTCGAAATGAGGTGCCACCATGACCAAGCGTTATCGACCATCCGGCGGAAGAGGCGTTTGCAATGCTGCCTTGTAAGAGGCGGGTCCGACACCACGCTGGGCTAACTCGGCCCCGGCCAGGGTCCGGCAGTGTGCATTCAGCGGCACTCCTGCCATGCAACGCTTCCAATACTCGATCGCCTCATCGGTTTTGCTATGGCTGCGCAAATATTCTGCGAGGAAATAATTGAGTTCGATCTGCTCAACGACAGAACCGGATGCGATCAGCTTGTCGACGTCCTGATGATTGAATTCGGCTTTGCCGCCCGTCGACAGATCGTCCGCCATCAGCTGCGCCAGCCTGAAGGCGAGCGGCTGTGCTGCCTGGTTTTTCTTTGAGGTCTTCTTCGTAATCTCTTCGAGCATGGCGGCGTGCCGAGCTTGATCGACCTGTTTACTTGCAACTGTGACAACGAACAGCCCAGCCCGAGGGGTCCGGCTGCGCATGTAATCTTCCTCGAGGTATCGCCGGGCAGCACCGGGCTTGTTGGCTAATAGAAAGATCGTGCCTGGGACCATTTGGTCGTAAAGCTCGACGGAGTGGGAGTTCTGCCTCAATGTCGAGCGCTGATCGACATAGGCCTCCGCCGCCGGATAGGCCGCATCTGCACTGGGCAATCCTGTGCGTTTGCACAAGAAGTACCATTGGGGCGCGAGTTCCTCATCCGACACGGAAGATTTCCTGATCAACTCCGCCGCTCGATCGAATTCTTGCAGTCCTTCGTAGACGAGGCCAGCCGTGAGCAGTGCACGCGCGCCTCCTGTACGCGCCGCCCCATCGGCATAGGGACGTGCCGCGTCCCACATGCGTTGCCCGATGTAGTAGTTGGCCACCAGCATTGGAATGGCCTCGACATCGAAATCGCTTTGCGGATCTTTGGCCAGTTCGTGCAAAGCGACGATCCAGGCACGAACGTCTCCTCGCTGCTTCTGCAGTTCGGCGAATGCTTTTCGTGGCTCGAGGCTGGGATCGAGTTCTACGGCACGGGCGAGACATCTTTGTGCGTCGTCGAGTTGGCGCGATGACAGATAACGTCTTCCAAGCGCTAGCAACAGGGTAGGCTGTTCGGCGCCTTGCTTTTCCCAAAGAGCGATATTGGGTTGCGCCTTGTCCCAGTGCTTCTCGATCATTCTCGCGCGTCCGTACGGATTGTACGGGCTGACGGCGAGCACGACGTTGCCGTCGAGCCAAAAGCTCTTCCCCCAATTCGCCAGTCGCGTCATGTCGCCGATATCGTGATTGCGGTGCGCATGAGTCGCGACCTGGAAGCGAGTCATCAACGGCTCGGCGACGTCGACGAGCGCGTGCAAGTGGTAGCGCTCTTGACTCTCGGCCGCATCGGGGTCGATTACCGTAGCCATTTCGCGAGCGAGCTTGTCGACATCGGCGCTGTTGCTTTTAGGCAACTGGACCAGTGCGCGGAATGGATGGCCCGCAAGCAGGTCGTAAAACGCTCTTCGCTGAGCGCTGTCTTGAGTATCGGTAACGACGAATCCTTCGGGATCTTCTTCGGGCAATGACTCGAGAAAAGAGATCTCGCGGAGGATGCAACCAAGCACTGGCCAGGACAGTTCCCACCGATCGGCGCCCGCTTCGCCCGAGTCGCGAGTTCCGTCAACTGCAAGGAGATCACGGATGAGCTGAGCGCGAATCTCAAGCTCGGCGAGACTACCTGCGGCGGGTCGCAGGGTCGTCGCTCTTTTGATGACCTCGGCGACGGGAATCGGTAGTGCGGGCATGGCTCCGAGACGCACATACAATGTTTCGCCCAACGAAGCCAGCGGCGCTCCTTCGGAGAGTAACGGTATCTGCGCATGATGTAGGAACTGAATTCCATGAGCCATTCGCGCGCAATGGGGCATCCGCTTGCTTTCTTCCAACGCCACGCGCAACGCCATCGCGGGAGCTACCGACTGTTCGATGCACAGGTATCGCAATAGATGCGCAAGTTCATATTCGCGGTGATCGTCCGCCGTCTCCGCCAATGGCGCGATTTCGTAGCGGCAGTGATGGACAATCACCTCGCCCCACGGCGGCGCCGCTGCGTTGAGTTCCTGCGCCGCGTCGGCATCCGCGAGGGCATCGGCATGTAATCCTGACAGTGCGAAGGCATAGCATCGATGCCAAAGCCCGATCGAACTCCGAGGAGTCGCCTGGTGCAGTCGTTGCGCGTACAAAAGAGCTCGCGCTTTGAGGACGTTATGCATCGGGTGCCAGTACAATTCGCTGAGCACGCCCAGATTCGCGTAGCCGCGGACCAAGCCACCGACAAGTGCCGGAGCGTCACCCACACGACGCGCATAAGCATGCAACGAACGCAGCGCCATGAACTGGGACACGGGGTCCATTTGCGCGAGCAATGCCTCAACACTGTCCGGCAACTTCCAGTTTTCGGCGGCATCGGCCTCCGCAGACGCAGCGGGGACGGCATTGCCTAGCTCCTGCTCGAGCAACTTCACGAATGAGCCGCGAGACAACGCCTCCAGTTCGGTCAGCAGCAGGCCATAGCTAAAACGCTCCTTGGAAGACGACAGCTCCTGGCTCCAAACCAGTTGTTGCTCGGCGGGTTGAATGCCGCGCAAGATCTCGAGCAGAGAGGCGCTGCCGCCGACGGCTACGACATCCAAAGCAGCGACCGAGCCACCGGCAGACGCGATTTCACCTAGCCATGGGTCACGAGTTCGACATCGCAGTTCTTCACGAGCCGAGAGCAATAACGCTTGCCGGCATAACTCGCGGGCCAAAAGACCACGGTGTAACGATTTGTCATTCTCGCCGCGCAGCGACCAATGTCGGCCGTATCCAATGGTCACGAGCGGAGGAACGCTGGTCTTCGAACCATCTCCCTGCACAACGCGATCCGGCAGTGGTTGACCAACCGCTAAGAACGCGTTCGTCGCGAGCGCCGCCCAACACCCGATGATCCAAAGAATCTGTCGTCGCACGGAAGACCCTCGTTATCCAGTGACTTCGGCAATACGCGTGCAACATTGTCTTCACGAGGATGATGTCGTGCAGTTTCATCGCACACGTCGCGCATTTCAATTCACTTCTTGCGTCGATCAATCGACATTCCATAGTCGTACGGTCATATCGTCGCTGCCGCTGGCTAATCGCTTGTCATCGGGAGAGAAAGAGACCGAGCGGACCATCGCCTTGTGGCCGCGATAGGTGTGCAGTAGTTTCAGCTTGTCGGTGTCCCACAACAACACGTCTCCTTCGACGCTTGGGCTCATCGCGCCAGTCGCGACGGCCAGTCGCGATCCGTCGCTGGAAAGCACGATTTCGTTGACGGACCTCCGTGGCATTTCAACGACGCCCAACGGCGTCCTTTCTGGCAACTGCCACATCGAAAGCTGATTGCCACAAAGCACTGCCAGCCGTCGACCATCGCCCGACACGCACATCTTGCCGACTCTGCGCTCGAAGCGAGGAAGTTCGCCAATGCGTTGCTTTGCCTTGACGTCCCAAAAGCTGACTTGCTTGTTTCTAGTACCAACAACGAGCGTTGCGCCACGATCGGTGAAAGCCAGCGTTGAGACCTCCTCTGACTTCATTGGCCAAGCCTCGAGTTCTGAAAACTTTTCAAGATTCCAGAATCGAATCTGTCGATCGCTTGCGGTCGTCGCGAGTAGCTTTCCGTCAAGGGACAACGCAAGCGTGGTGGCCTTCTTGTCCTGAACGATGAGAGTCGCTTGTCCCGTCGCGTAGTTTTGCAAATAAACATCGCCGTTCCAATCTGCACTGATCAGCCGCGTACTGGAAGGAACGAGAAATGCAGTGCGGGCTCGACTGTCCATCTCAAAATTGCTGAGCCGCTTGTGGGTATCGGCGCTCCAAGTAGCGAGCATTTCATAGGCGTCGCAAGTCACGATCTTTTTGCCGTCCGATGTCCACCGGACTTGCGTTACCTCATAGTCGGATGCCTGAAACACCTCGAGCTGGTCGCCTTGAAAGAAGTCGTCCTGAGTCCAACGTCGCCAAGCAGCATACTGAGTCGGCGGCCAAACCGCCGGATTTGGATGATCGAATTTGAGAAAAGCGGCCCGCGCCGTTTCACGATCTCCCTTGAAGCACGCCATCCGCGCCAAGTGCTCTTGGGCGGCCGTCATTTCGGTGTAACGATCGGTGTACTCGTTCAAGCCCTGCTTGACTAAATCCCACGAAAGATTGAAATCGTCGAGAAAACTGGGGCCGTGCTGAAGTCTGGCGTTCCAAGCTATCTGACCGTAGACAATCGTCCCCCAATGCTTCCGTGTCAGCTGATATGCGTGCATCGCATATTTTTCTAACTCGCCTGGACGACCGTACCAGCGCGGATAGAAATAGCGGGCCGCATGAATAACAACGCCACGATCGGCAGGATCGATGGCGAGCGCATCTTGAATGATGCGCTCGACTTGTTCGCGCAGCGCACCAGTATCAATTGCCAACTGCATTTCGAGGTCGCAAAGCTGCGAGTCCTTTTCTTTCAACGCGCGGGCTTGTTCAACCACGGATTGAGCGAGTTTGACGCGCTCGTTGAACTTGGCCGCGCCGTCGGCCGAAACGCTGCGCGCATATCCGCCGCCACGCGCTCTCCATGCGTACATCTCCCAGAAACGTCCAAGGGCTATGTGGGCCGTGATCGAATCGGGCTTCTTTTCGCACCAGCGCTGAAATATCTCGCGTTGCTGCTCCCATTGCTCATCGGTGGTTCCGAACGGTTCAATGCCGTCGTACAGCCGCGCAAGAATGCTTCGGCCATCTTTCAGGCTCGGCCGACGCGCGCGAAGGTCGGCCGCCATCGATTCAAGATCGTCGAATCGTTCTGTTCGGATGAGATAGCGACATTTGTTGATGATGACCATCGCGGCTTCGTTGGATGTCGCGCCGGGTAGCGGAATTGAATTTAAGGGATCGATCGACGCGTTCGCACACACAATGACTGACGGGGGACGATACTTGTCGGTTCTCAGCTCGAGACGTTCACCGCGTTTGCACTTTCGCCAATAGACATATTGCTTCCCAGCGCCGGGATCGCGCGATTCAAGATTGCCGATGCTCACCCACAAGTCGCGCAGTAGGTCGCCAAAACGGTCGTCGTCGGTTTTCGATACGTCCCACGCGGTAGCAATGAAAATGCCGGCGTCTTGCTGCACGTCAATCTCGACGAATCCGGCGTTCGCTATGGCCTCGTCGTGTCTCAGTGGATAGGCGTATATCGTTGCCCCGCGCAGGAACTCGGGAACGGTTCCACTGCACCATTGCTCGATCGCCACGGGAGCAAACGCACGCAAGCCCGCAACGCGAACGGCACTTGGCGCTTTGACGCTCGGCGGCAGAGGCAATGACAGTTTCGAAACCACCGGAGCCGACGCCGCTTTTTCAAGAGCCCCGTCAGCGTCGGACGATGGGAGGTAGGTGATGAGGTCGCTCGGGATCGGCGAGAACGCCTTTTCTCCGGGACGTCGCCATTGCACCGTCACGTCTGCCGTCCCATCTGCAAACCCTGCCACGGCGATGGGGAGATAACACGGCGCTAAAAGCAGATCGCGCGTTGCCAGTGGCTTCGCGCTTTCGTTGCGCAACGACATCGTGCCAATCCACAGCGCCACCGCGTCGCTTGGCTCGGCAACAGCGAATGCGTAGAGTCCTGGCTGCTCGATCTTCAGATAGCCCACTGCCAACACATTTTGCTTCGGCTCAATCTTCCAAGGCGACAGCGAGCGGGCCACGCCTGCCGCCTTGCCGTTCGTGAGAGCCCAAGGAACGATGGGACGGTTGGGCTTGCTTACGGAACCGATGACGCGCTCGAACCGCCACATCGTCGCGCCGGGTTCGAGCTCGGCCGCCAAATCCTCGTCGAGCGTCAAACAACGGCGGTCGAGCAACGAGCCGTTGCTTCCCAGTTTTGTGACGATGTCCGACGAGTCCCATTTCAATTTGCATTGAGGCCGAGCCTTGAGAAAGGCGTCCACGCCTGCCTGGCTGACGAGTGTCCCGTTGACGTTTAATTCTTTAAGCTTGAGCGATTGAGATAGATGAACGAGGCCGAGGTCTGTCATCAGCACCCGAGTCAAGGCGAGCGTTTGCAGCCTGGGAAACTTCTCGAGTGCCATCACACCGCCGTCGGTGATCGCGTTGAGGGATAGATCAAGCCGTTCGAGTCCTTTGAGCTGTGCGAGAGTCAGTATTCCGGCGTCCGTGATGTCCGCATCGCGGATGTTCAATTCTCTTAGGTCTTTGAACCTGGCGAGATGAACGAGGTCGGCATCGACCAGGCCAACGCCTGCGATCACAAGTGATTTAAGCTTCTTAAGCTCGCTCAAACGTGAGAGGCCGGCGCCGGTGATCCGTGTTTGGTATAGATCGAGCGATTCAAGTGTCTTGATCCGTTCGACATGTCGCAAGCCTTCATCCGTGATCGTCGTCTTACCGACGCTGAGTTTACGAAGCGACTTGAGCTCGGCGAGGCGCGGCAGATCGCTGTCGTTGACGTCTTTGCCATTCAGTTGGATTTCCACGACGCGGAATTCATCAGCGGGAATCTGCTCAGGCTTGTCGACTCGTTGGTTCGAGCCACCATTCAGTTCGACTCGGAGCGATCCCTGAGCGTCAATGACCCATTTCGCTGTATCGCGTTCGGAGACTTCAGCGAAAAGATCGCTTGCAAGCATTCCGATTATCGCAATGAGCGTCGCCATGCAACGTTTGCGCGAGTTCACAACGAAGGTCTCCTACATGAGCTGACTTGGAATAATCACCATGGGCGCGACCGCCCGGCGGGTGCGTATACGAAAGGTTTCGCCGCGTTTCGCGAATCGCCAAAGGAGTCCGCGATATTCGATCTTGCGGCTGCTGCTTGTCATAGGTAATTCGCCGACAGAGGTCCATCCTTCACGCACGAATCGGTTCAGGTCGAAACGTTCGTTTCGCCAATCGCCTGGGCCTCGATCGTTAGGGCCCCAGGACACGGCAAGATAAATCGGACCATCGCGAGCGCAGATGATTTCGACGACACCGTCGGCCTCGATTTCCTGCGGCTTGATGGGAAAGCCGATCCACAGCGCCTCAGCGCCTTCAAGGATGGATGGAACCGGTCCCTGCACCAACTCGCCAATCTTCTTCACCTCCGCGGCTTGGTGATTTCGAACGGTGATGCCTTTGAACGTTGTCGCAATTGTGGGCGCGGTGGTGCTGTCCGAGTTGTCTGGCTTCGCGGCGACCGTCTGCGGCGGGAGGACGGGAACCGCGGTCCCCGTTGAGTCGGTGATGTAGTGGACGCCCCAATAAGCGACGACGATAAAAAGCAGTATGCCGAGCGACGCGAAGAAGCCGCGAGTGCGGAACGCGGACGTCGGCCGAGTGCGGGGCTCGAGTTGAACTTCCGCCGTACGGAGGCGCGCCGCCAACGCGTTGCGTTGAGCCCGGACCTGGCCAAGGGTTGCGTCGACCTTCGCCAACTGAAGTTTCATCGCATCGAGCTGGGCCTCCTGCTCGATCAACTCGCCGGCGAAGTCATCGGCAATGCGCTCAAGTTCCAGTTGTTCGCTTTCCGCGGGCTTCGAGGCATCCGGACATTCGGCCATCGCTGCTTGTTTGGCAGCATGGGATGCCAACTGCCGATGAACAGAGATCTGGTTGCGATAATCTTCGGCCACGGCTGTCGCTTCGGCGATGAGATCGGCCAACCGCTTTCGCCGCTGTTCATATTCGATGATCGCGCCGTCGACCTGATGTTGCGTGTCGAGAACTTGCTTAGCTTGTTCTGGCGCGTAGGCATGAAACAAACGCCAAAGACGGCGACGCCAGCCTTGCTGCTCGAACCAGTCGACGGGTAGCGATGCGAAAGAGGGCGACGCGGCTGACAAGAACTGAGGCATCGAGATCAGTCGGGACTTCGTTTCGCTCCGCGACGAGGCCTGCGCCGGATCTTGGCTCAACCGAAAAGCGCAAGGCGCCGCGGCGATCTCTTTGGCCGTTTGAAAGCGATCGGCTGGTTCCTTGGCGAGCAACTTCGTGACGATCGCTTCGAGAGACCTCGGTACGTCAGGAGCCAACGTCGAAAGCGGCACAGGCGTCTCGAAAGCGTGTTTGAAGATGATGCCTGTCGGCGAGTCCGATTCAAACGGCGGCTGGCCCGAGAGGACGTGAAACATGAGCGCGCCGAATGAGTACAGATCGGCACGACAATCGATGTTCTTCCCCCTCGCTTGCTCGGGCGCGATGTAATCGACCGTGCCCAGGACGGTGCCGGTGACCGTCAACTGCTCGCCGTCGTTGATCGTTTTAACCAGGCCGAAGTCGGCGATCATGGCGCGGCCGTTGTCGCGATCGAGCAGGATATTTCCCGGCTTGATATCTCGATGAATCAGCCCGCACTGATGGGCCGCCGCGAGGCCGGCCAGGCATTGCTCGAAAATCGGCAGAGCCGCCGCGACCGATAGACGCTGATGGTGGTGCAGAGCACTGGCCAACGACTCGCCTTCGACATACTGCATTGCGAAATAGTGTCGTCCTCCGTCTTCGCCACAGGCGAACACCTGCACGACGTTCGGATGCGTGAGCTTGGCCACGGCCATGGCTTCGGCACGAAAGCGGCGAACGAAGTCGCCGTGCCGCGCCAACTCAGGCGGCAGAACCTTGAGTGCGACCATGCGATCGAGAATCTCGTCATGCGCTTTGTAGACGTCGCCCATTCCGCCACCGCCGACCCATCGCAAGATGCGATAAACGCCAAGCCGCTCGATCGTCGACGGCAGCGATTCGCTCTCGATTTCTAAAGCGCTGATAGGCGTGTCCGACATCGAACTCGATGGCTCGCCGGCGGGAGTTGCAGCTGTGGAGCCGCCATCGCGAGTGTGTTGGAGAGCGCTTAAGATCTCATCGCAACTTGAAAAGCGAGAGCCGGGATCATAACCGATGGCACGATCGGCGATGGATCGAAGGTCTTGAGATACCTTGCCGCGAGCCTTGGGACTGCGCAGATAATCGTCGACCGACACGCCGCCAACACATCGACATACCAACGCGCCGAGTTGATAAATGTCGATCCGCCTCGGATCGAAATCGATGCCCGCGCTCGACAACGCCGCCTTTGCTTCGGATAAGGACGACGGCAGCTCCCAAACCGCTCGGCTCCGTAACTCCGGAGGAACGAGGTCGCTCGAAGTTTCCGACGACAAACGGACGGGAGACGTAGGATTCGCCAAGACGGGCGCATCGGTGTCGCTTCGCATGACGTTCGCTTCGACGATGCTGCCGTGGAATCGTCCGCATCGATGCAATTCGGCCATAGCAACGACAATTGCGTGGATCCAAGGCGCCGCTTGCTCGGCCGGCCACGGGCTCGGTGCGGCTTCGACTTCTGTGTGTGAATTTGATCGCTGTACCACGACCGTTAATCTCCGCCCCAAGTCGTACTCGAACGCGGTTGCAGACACGGCGAAGCGAAAGGCTAGCCTAGCTTCCAAGACGGACGTCGCGTCGGCAAGGAAATCTCATCAGGAAGCATGAGCACAATGCCCGCTCCGCACAGCAGCCCGAGCAAGTGCCCGAGGTTCGTCCAGTTCCATCCCCACCAGAACAGTCCCCAAAACTCCATCAACGGAACCAAGACGATTGCCCAAAGAGCTCGCATAGAAAAACGATCCCACCGAATGATCCAGAACAGCCAGTGTCGAGGTCGCGACACTAGACCCACCAGCAACGACAAGGGGAATACGGCCAAGTAATACACGTCGATCGACGACGACGGCATCAATAGCACAGCCATCGCGATCACGGCGAAGATGGCGCCGGACGATCCCATCAAATAGCCGCTGCAAAACAACCGTGCAAAAACCCCCAGCGCGATCGCAGACGTGAAATAGGCCGCGAGGTAGTACAGGTTGCCGAGCCGGCGATTGACAGGGTTTCCAAACAGATACAGCACCCACATGTTTCCGACCAGATGCCAAACGCTGGCGTGCGCAAATGCATAAGTGCCAGGGCTCAACCATCCCGTGCCAGGGCCGACGACCCAGTGTGTCGACCAGCCGAACGCGAACGCCAGGACATTGATGGCGATGATGCCTTCATTGGCCAGTGGGTGGACTTCGCTCGGGTCGGATTCGTGAAATCGTGTGGGGACGGCAAAGAACATGGCATTTCTCGCTCGCGTCAGTCATGAAGCCACAAAATGGGCTCCAACCATTGATGTAACGAGCGCCGAGCTTCGGCATCATAAAAAGCCGAAATTCGCGAAACGAAAAATTGCTTTCAGCGGGTCGATTTCGGTAGCCCGAACCGCCGTGACAATGTTGCACTGATTCGTGTGCTTTGCTGCTGGCGACGATTGACGGCATTTCCGTCGCCGTAGGCTCGTCGAATGGCCTCTTCCAGTCCGCCGTGATCTTTGAGGTATTCGCCCAAGCGAGCCCATTCGGCGGCAAATTCCGCGTCCATCGCATCGTCGGGCGCGTAGCGACAGACGTGGTCTCGCAGCAACTGCGCGAAGAGATCGGAAAGCCGCTTGCGGGCGGCCTTGTAATAGTTCTCCGCCGAGCTGACGGAAAGACAGAGCAGGGCCGCCACCTCGGCCATGGTTGCCCCCTCGCATACTCGACCGTAGAGCACGCGGAAGTAGTCGCCGCGGCCGCTGCTATGATACTCCTCCAACAAGGTTTCGATCGCCTGTTCGAGCAAGGATTCGACCCACGCGGCATAGAAAAGGTCGATGTCCTCGGTCGGCACATCCATGCCGGGCAGTTCGCCGCCTCGATCGAGGTGCTCCTTGATCAGCCGTTGACGTCCTTGACGCACGCGCACACGGTTCGAGATGACATTACGCGCGACGGCGCAGAGCAGCGTCCGAAGCTTCGCCGAGCGGTTCGAAACCCAGCGATGCAACAGCTGATTGGCCAGCAATCCTTCGAAGACCTGAGACGCAACTTCTTCCGCATCCACGTGGTTGAGGCCACCCGACCTGGCTGCGAATCGCGAGATCGAGGCCCAATAGTCGTCGAGAAACTGCCGCCAATCGCTTTCGTCGCCGACAGCAACGATTCGCTGGATCAAACTGTGTCGCGTCTCAGGAAATGGCATGCGCGGCGCTTATGCGGAGAAAGATCACGGGTTTGACGCGGCAAGTTTCCTGGTTCTCGCGAGTATAGCGACCCGTTCCATCCATTCTCTTCCCAAAAAGTCGATCACAGCAGCGCGATCATTTAACGAAACGCGAAGCCCGTTACATCAAGAGAGTGTAATCCGTTCACGATCAGCAACAACAACCACACTCGAGCAACGGGAGTCGTAACGATGGGTCTGTTCAAACGTATGAGCGATATCGTCTCGGCCAATCTGAACGACATGGCGGAAAAGTACGAGGATCCGCAAAAAATGCTTAAGCAGGCGGTCCGCGAAATGGAGACTTCGATCGACGAGGCGCGTCGAAACGTAGCCAAGTCGATGGCCGCCGAAAAGCTTGCCGCCAAAGAACTCACCGAAAATCAGCATCAAGCTGAGCAGTGGAACTCACGAGCGGTCGCGGCGGTCGAAGCGGGCGACGACGCCATGGCCCGCAAGGCGTTGAGTCGTAAGCAGGAATACGTCAAAATCGCCGCCGCCTTAAGCGATCAGCACACCGCTGCCTTGGAGGCAAGCACCACATTGCGGCGGCAGCTCGAGGCGATGCAAGCCAAGCTGGCCGATGCCAAGCGACGTTTGGGAACTCTGAGTGCGCAAGCGTGCCGCCGACGTTCGCGCTAAGATGGCGATGGAGACGATCGACCCGCAGCTGAACGACGACGCCTTCGCGAAGTTCGACCGCATGCGCGAAAAAGTCGAAGTTGCCGAAGCCGAAGCTGAAGCGCTTCGCGAACTGGCCGGGGCGGCGCCATCTGAACTTGCCGTCGGCCTGACATCAGACGCGGATCACGAATTAGATGCCGAACTCTCTGCGCTCAAAAGAAAGATGAACAAGTGACCGACGTAAAACTCCGATCGCAGACTAAATTGCTAGCATCGTGCGTTAGTTGCGGATTCATCATGAGTGAACCGCATAGCACGCGTCGGTCACATCAACCGAGTGGTCTCCTCGGCGTCGGTGTGTCGCTACCGACGTTGACAAGAGTTTCTTTAGGCAGGTCGTCAGAGTTGGAGTCCGAACGGTGTGATTCGCGGCAGCGACGCACTACCATTCGCTCCCAGCCGGCGAAACGCGGAAGCGGGATATTCTTTGAGGATAAGGACAGTTTGCATTACGTTATTAGGTCGACAAGTCCCAGATATTTCGCGAGGCTTCTAATCTGCGCAACTGTCTCGGCTAGGAGTTCCTCATGTCTCGAACGTCAACAGCCCCGACGGTCGCGGTTTTCATGGAACTTCCCGCCGACAAGGCTGGGATTCGTCCGTTGCGTGTGAACGTTCCGGAAGAGGAACTCGCCGAATTGCGCCGGCGCATTAACGCGACAAGGTGGCCCGACCGGGAAACGGTCACGGATCAAACGCAAGGCGTGCAGCTCGCGACGACGCAGGCCCTGGCCCGCTATTGGGCCACGGATTACGACTGGCGCAACGTCGAGGCCAAGCTGAACGCCCTGCCGAATTTCATCACCGAAATCGATGGGCTAGACATTCATTTCATTTCACGTGCGTTCGAAACATGAAAATGCGTTGCCGCTCATCGTCACCCACGGGTGGCCAGGCTCTATCATCGAGCAGCTGAAAATCATCGGCCCACTCGCCGATCCGACCGCACACGGCGGAAAGGTGGAGGACGCATTTGACGTCGTGATCCCGTCGATGCCGGGCTACGGATTTTCAGGCAAGCCGACCAGTCCCGGTTGGGATCCTGCGCACATCGCCCGTGCCTGGGTGGCGCTGATGAAGCGCCTCGGGTACACGAAATTGGTAGCACAGGGCGGCGATTGGGGCGCGATCGTCGTCGATATGATGGGCTTGCAGGCCGCCCCCGAGTTGCTCGGCATACACACGAACATGCCCGGCATCTTCCCGGCCGACATTGATGAAGCGGCCTTTTCCGGCACGCCCGCTCCTTCTGGTCTCTCAGCTGATGAGAAACTCGCTTACGACCGGCTGCAGTTCGTTTATCAAAAGGAAATCGCCTACGGGTTCCAGATGGGTCTGCGACCGCAAACCTTATACGGAATCGCGGACTCACCCGTCGGCTTGGCGGCTTATTTCCTTGACCACGACGCGCGCAGCTACGACTTGATCTCGCGCGCCTTCGCCGGAGAATCCGCCGGCCTCACGCGCGACGACATCCTCGACAACATCACGATCACCTGGTTGACCAACACGGCACTTTCCGGCGCCCGCCTCTATTGGGAATACTGGGGGAAAGGGTACTTCAATGCGAAGGGCGTCTCCATCCCGGTTGCCGTGAGCGTCTTCCCCGACGAACTTTATCCAGCCCCACGGAGTTGGACAGAGAAGGCGTATCCCAAACTGATCCATTACAACCGCTTACCAAAGGGCGGACACTTCGCCGCCTGGGAGCAGCCGCAACTTTTTTCAGAGGAAGTGCGCGCGGGGTTCAGATCGCTGCGATCATAGACGGCGAAATTGGCAGCCCTGCGGAGGCGACTGGTCCCTGTCCAGCAGAAAGAGTGTTCCATGTCACATCACTTTGATACTCCGACCGCCAGAGAAGACCCGCGCATCTGCGTAAACGATTTTTATTTGTTCGATGGAGCCGCTGGCACGACCGTTATGGCCATGACGGTGAGCCCCGATGCGGGATTGTCCGCACCGGATACATTCCGAGATGAGGGCCTGTACGCTTTCCGCTTCGACCTGACGGCGACGCGCGGGAGGAGCTTACGTTCAAGTTCAGGTTCGGCGACCCACGCCATGCCGACGGAACCGAGCATTGCCACGTCCAGCACTGTGAGGTTCGCATGGCCAGCGGCGAGGATGCCCTTCGCGGCCTCGGCGGCGAGTTGCTAATCGAAGGCGAAACCGGCGAAGTCGTCGGCCGATCGGGGATACGGGCCTTCGCGGGACTGGCTGCGGACCCGTTCGCCGGCGATGCCGCGGCGATGCATGATTTCATGACATCGTTCTACAAAGAGCAAAAATACAACCCCCAAGCCTTCCTTAATCGGAGGAATTTCTTCACCAATCGGAACGTCTCGGCGATCGTGCTGGAAGTCCCCAATCGCCTGATTGGGGAAGGCACGGTCCGAGCCTGGGCGACGGCTTCACTCGTCGGTCATGCGCCGGAGGTCCAGGTGTCACGCTGGGGGCTGCCGATGATCACGCACATCTTTCTCAGCGATCACAACAGCGATCTCAAGGAAACCTTCAACCGTTCCTTGCCTTGTGACGATATGGCTCAATTTTCGGAACCCATCGCGGCGTTTGTGCGGAATATGACAACGCACGCGAACACGTCGGGCAACCCTGCTGAGCATGGGAAACGTATCGCCGGTGTTCTCTGTCCGGCGACGCTACCCTACAAAATCGGCACATTTGCCTCCTTCGATTACGCCGGGTTCAATGGTCGCGCCCTGGGAGATGACGCCATGGACGTGATGCTGACTCTCGCGGCCAACCACGCGCTGAGTGACGGCGTCGCTCCCGACCGCCAGCGCATGCGGGGCGAGTTCCCCTACTTCGGCGAGCCGTACACCCACGACGAACAGCAGGGGGTATCGCCCGCGGCACAACCTACGACAAAGTGACATCGCGCACGAAGAATTACTTCTTAACGACTTTGTACTTCAATGCGAAGGGCGTCTCCATCCCGGTTGCCGTGAGCGTCTTCTCTGACGTATTCTATCGTCCCAGCCTAACGCAACGTCACGAGTTCGAACTTCCCAGATGATCCGTGGTTCAGCGTGCTTCGATCACATTGAACCGAAGCACTGTGTTGTCTGGCTGATTCGGCGCAATGACGGTGTGTTTTACGGAAGTGATTGGCTGATCGAACCTTCCCAGTTTGCCAAGCCGTGCAAAAAAAGTTCAATTGGTGTCCAGTCGCCCCGACTGTTTCTTTTGAGCGGCAAATTTGCCGCTTGTTTGAGGGTTGATTCGGTTCAAACATCGTACCGAACTCCTGGCTTGACAGGTGTTGACCTGTCGGAAGCCGCTGTCGAGCAAGAACTTGATGAGTTCAAATCTTGCTGTCAGTGCCGCACCACGCCGACGTTGGCTGGCGCGCGTGACTTCCAAATTCATGCGCGGGCCCGCCACATGGGCCGCCGGTCCAAGGTCGGCAAGGAGCTGCTCCAGCAGGGCTTCTTCATGGACGATGACCGCCGCGGCTTGCATGGCTAGGCCGAGCCGATCGTCCCAAGGCGTTGCAATCGGCTGGCCGGACAAGGTTCTTCCGGGCGGCGCCTGAACGTAGTCGTCGCAGGTGAATCGCCAGGGGGTGAACCGAAATCGCTTCCAGAGATGCGCGGCAATGCGAATTCCGCCCCAGTCGAAATCGCCGTGATAGCGCAGCGAGACACCGCGCTCAACGAGCATTTGCAGCAAGCGTTCGGCGGCAAGGTTGGGTTGCCCTTCGACACAAATCAATGGTCGAGAGTCGGCGCCCCAACGATCAGCCGCGGCGGCGACCACGGCGGGATTTTCACAGACGAAGACCTCTGAAGCGCCGGCGACGTCAAAATCACACGGGGCGTTGCCACGAAGCTGGCGAAAAGTCAGACGGGCGGGTTCACCGGCTTGCCGCAATGCGTAAAGCATGTCGCCGAGCGCGCTGCCGGGTAGCGCGGAAAGATTGAGCACAAGCACGGTCGCCGAGAGTTCGTCGAGCACAACTCCGACGTTTGCCCAAAGGGTACGAATCTCAGCGGCCGAGCGGGCCGGCGATTGGCTTTGGAGCGCCGCTAGGGCACGAGCTATCAGACGCCCCAACGATGAATCTCGATCAAGGGCGTGGCTGTCGCCACAAGTCTCTGCCGCTAGCTGGGTCAACGACATCGGAACTTTAAGGGGGATGCGTTCGAGTACCTCGAGCAGGCGCGTCAGCAACAATCGGCATTGTTCCAGGTCGTTGCGCGCTAATCGACGGATCCAAGTCTTGATACGCGGTTCGGCGAACCAGCGATCGAAGTCAGGTCCACCGCAGAAGCGCGCACAGCGCTCTGCCACAGTTCATCCCACGCTCGTCGCAACTGGTCGCGACGGGCCGTTTCAGCTCTTATCGGTCGGCCATGCACTGCCTCAATGAAGTCGGCCAACGAGCTAAAATGTCCCTCGCGTGTTGCCAACGCATTCAGAGCGTCAAGGTCGACGGCAACCGACAGCGTATCAGCCGCAGGGCAGCCGCTTAAACTGGCGACCGCCCGCCGCTCCGAAGGGCTAGGCCGAGTTAGGACCAGCTTGCCCACGAGCGGCGCACCACGGCCAACGCGCGTCACGAGCCGCCTCATGAGGCGGCTCAGATCGGGTTGGCGCATGTGCTTGATGAGCGGATGGAGTTCAGAAGAGTTGGCCATTGCCGCGAGCCGAGGAGTTTTTGCTGGTCGAGGCGGCCGGTGGAGTTGCCAAACGGGAATCGTTAACGCATGGCGGTTCGACGACCCGTTGCTGCCGCTTACCGTTCCAGAGCAAGACGTCGTTCAGCACCACCGGCAGATCCGGTGCTCGAGACAATCGGCAAATCGCCAAAGCCGGCACCACCGGGTAGCAGCCGCGCTCGTTCTCGCTGGTCATCACGACATCCAGGTCGAACGACACGAGAAGTTCGAGGCAACTACTACGATTGTCGGTGCTCACGCCGGCGAACGCTTCGTCGAGCAGAATGAGCCGCGGAGCGAACCGGTCGGCCGAACTGTAGTAGGCCGACGCCGCAGCACACTGAGGGACGGTCAAGGCCACCGCCTTTTCGCCGCCGCTCAGTGCACCGTAGCTGCGACGTGTGAGCAAGCGCCAGGGCTGCTGCTGATCGGGACGGCGCTCGATGTGTAGAACATGCCAGCGACGATAGTCGAGCGCTGACTCCAGCAGCGTCCGCCAAGTGGCTACTTCGTTGCCAAGGTGCTCGGTTTGGATTCGCTTTTGCAGGAACGCGATCAGCGCAGCGCGCTCGTCACTCGACCAGGTTTCTCGAACTCGCATCAACACGTCGCGTGCGGCGCGAAGTTCTGAGGAAGCTTCGTCGGCTAGCTCCCAGCGAAATCGCATCTGCATGCCGGTGCTCATCGGACGGCCGGCGACCTCGCGGTTCATGCGCAGCACTTGCTCGGCCGCTTCATGCATCCGCCGATGCAGTTCGAGTCCCACCTCGCCGAGCAGGAAATCCTCGAAGATCAGCCGTTCCTTTTCGCTCAGCACGCGCTCGTGGGCCGCCGTCTCATCAGCCAGCGCTTGGGCGGTCTGATCGATGCGCAACACCGCGCCGCGAAAGGGGACGTGAACGAGTTGCAGACCGTCGGTCAGGAACTCTGGATCGGGGGTGAGGTCGAAGCTCGACAAGCTCGCGCAAGGCTTCGCGCAGGGTATGGATGGTCGCTTGCGATCGATTCCAGGTTTCATCGTCGTGCGCTTGGTGCTGGTCGGCGTGGTAGAGCAGCCGCGCCGCGTCCACGCCTTGCGTGAGGTTCCAGGGAACTTGAGGCATCGTCAGCTCGTAGGCAGCCGTCTCGATCAATCCGCGCTCGGCGCGTTGTTGAAGGCATCGCACTGCCGTGCGCCGGCGCTCGTCGGAACGCTGAATCTCGCCGTTAAGGGCCGCAACCGAGCCGCGCTGAATGTCCAATCGGCCGCGGGCTTCGCTGGCCTGTTTGAGATGTTCCTCACGGCGCGCTTCGGCGCTTCGCAACTGATGCCGGGCGGAGTCGATCTGCCGCGTGATCTCCGCGGCCTCGGCTCCGAGCGTGCGGGTGAGTGTTTCCAACTCCGTTCTTTGTCGCTCGAAATCGCGTTGTGCTGCCGCCCAATGTTGCTCGACGAGGCGGAGTGAATCGGCGGCTTGGGCGGAGGCATCCTGCGCTTCGGCTTGATTCTGGAGTGCATCGGAGAGATCAGCGAAGTCGCGTTGCAGAATATGCAGCGCGCCTAGGTATTGATCGAGCTGCGCGATCAGTGCCTGCGGGTCTTCAGACCAGCGAGCAAGTCCCATGTCCTGCGCGTCATGGTTGCGCTGATCGATCAGGCCAACCCATTGCTGACGTTCTGCCTGTTCGCGCTTCGCTGCGTCGAGATAGGCATGGTGTGCTTCGGCCGCGCGTTGTTCGTCAGCGGCCAGAGCGGTCGATGCAAGGCGGAACGCTTCGTTGGACGGCAGCGATTGGCGCTGGTTTTCGAGGCGCGCTTGGGCTGTTTTTAATGCATCGGCGATGTGTTGCAATCGCTGCTCTTCGCGCTGGCATTCGGCCAATTCAGTGGACAGGATGCGCAGCCGCCGCTCACGATGTCGCTGCCTGGCAGCAGCGCCGATGAATTCGGCGTTCTCTTTGGCGCCATGCCCCGCCAAGGGACCGTTCTGCCACCGGCCACTGTGATCGACCCAAATGCGTCCTCCTTCGTGGCCGACGCCAATGCGCGCGAGGATCGCCATCAACAACTCGCGCGAGATCTCTCCTGGCATTGCCGAAGTTTCGGGAACAAGCACCTGTGCTAATTGACGGTCGGCGGAAAGCGGCTCGCCATCGACGACCAGAAGCGTGTCATTTTCGACGGCTTCCAGTCGGCCGTCCGGATGCAACCAGGCGTCGAGCAAGCCGCTCGCCTCGAGCGCGGCTTCCCAGCCCGCGTGTTCCGCTTTAGGAACCGTGGGAGCGAAATCGACGAGCCGCCAAAACGCTGCTCCGCGGCGGCCCTCTCGGCCGCCGGGGTCGCGTAGCGGAGAACAGCGTGGCAGCAACTCTTCGCCTGACTCGATCTGTCGCAACTCACTGAGAACTTGTTGCTTGCGAACTTCGAGCAATTGGCATGACTGATCCCGCGAAGCGATTTCCGCGGCCAACTTGGCCGTTCGACTGAGATAGGACTGATCCACGAACGACGCTATCGGATCGGTTCCCTCGGGCCGGTCAGCCCACGTCGACCATTGCGGTTCGATCTCCGCCAACACTGTTGTGCCGTCCATCCACTCGGTCGCTTCGCCGAACCAACGCTCAATATTCTGCCACAGCGAGGCGCGTGCTTTGACCAACGCCGCGGCCGCATTCTCGACCGCTTCACGCCGTCGCTGAAGATCAGCCTCGTGCAGATTCAGGGCGACTTGCGATTCCTTCAGCCGTGCGTGTTGCCTTCCAATCGCCTCGTTGGCGAGACATAGATGTTGGGCATGCCGCTGCCAACGGCGGGTCTCCGTCGCGGCGGTGTCAAACGCTACGGCTACGGTCTTTTCATTAAGAGTTTCGCTGCCACAAAGCGACGAAATCTGTTCCTGATGATTCCGCAATAACGCGTCCGGCGCAGCCAATGTCGCCGCCTGCGCCGATTGCCGGTTAACGCGCTCACGCGCGGCGATCGTTTGTTGAGCCGATTTAGCGACACGCTGCGATGAGTGTTCCGCATGTGCCTTGGCCAGATCGCACGCGGCATTGAGTTGTTGGCTAGTACGCTCGGCGCACTGTACGAAATCGCTCTTTTCGGTAAGGCGTTCGGCCGATCGCGCAGCGTCGCTCGCCTGCAATGCGCTTATTGTCGCTCCTGCTGCGACGACTTCGGACTGCGCTTCGCCTTGCGCGGTTTCGTGCTGCTGGAGCGATTCCGCCAATTGTTCGATCTGCTGTTCGAGCACGCGCAGGGCCCGGCACGCCTTCTCGTAAGCATGTTGCGACTTGCGGACCTCGTCGGCGGCACGAAGCAAGCCGATCCGCACGTGCCGGCGATACGGATCAAGGAATTCTTCGATTTCTGCCTGGGCGCGGCGACAGGCCTGCAACTGACGACGGTCGGCGTCGAGCGATCGAAACGCTTCGGCCGCGGTCCCGAGCAACGATTCCGACAGCGGCGGCAACGAATTTCGTAGAGCCGACTCCAGCGCGTCGGGGTCCATTTTCTTAGCCAACTGCGGTTGTCGCAATGAAAGCAGCAATTCGATGAGATCGTCGTAACGGTCGCCGAGGTGAAAAAGGTGTTCGTCCACGGCGCGGCGATAATCGGCAGCCCGTTCAAACACACGCCCTTGTTCGCCAAGTGCTTCGGCAAGTTGTCTCCTCGTCAGTGCGACATGCTGCGGCGTGACGAGGGCGAAATCGGCGTCGATGCGGCGCGGGGTGATGAAATACCAAACGTCGGCAAATCCCCGATCCTCGACCGCGCCAGTCCACATCCCAACGTGAGAAACTGCGGACCTTTTTCCGCATCGAGCCGGCCGAACTCGATCCAACTGTAGCCCAAACGGTCGTGATGCTCGCCCATCAGCAGGTTCCAAGCCAACTGGCGAGTTGGGTCGCGGTCGGGCTCCATCCGCGTACTGTGCAAATTGGCGTCGAGCAGGAACGGCAGTAGGAAGGCGAGCACGCGGCTTTTGCCGGTCCCATTGGTGCCGCGCAATAGCAAACGTCCGTCGGCGAATGGGAAGCGTTCGTCTTCGAACAGAAAGATGTTGAGCAGTCCGGCTCGTTGAGGCTGCCAGCGCTCGCGTCGGGGGGACGGCAGGTGTCCTGAGAGAATCTCGTCGGCCCAAGCACACGCGCCCGAGCGTGGCGAACCTACTCCATTGGACTGCCCGGCCGCGCCGATCATGCGGCATTCTCCAAAGCATAACGGGCGATTGCCGGGCGAGGCACGACTCGGCCGCGGCGAATCTCGATCAGTCCCAACGCTTCCAAGCGGTCGAGCGCCTCGCGTAGGATTGCCTGGCGGACCGAGGGCTGTTCGACGCCGCGTTTCCAGTGTTCGCGGTGTTTCATTGCGAGCTCTGCCATTCGTTCTTCGACGACGGCCAAGTCGATGCCCGATGCGAGGGCGCCTGCTGCGGACTCCGAAGTTGCCGACCGAAGTTTCGTCGCCAGCCATTCGGCCAAAAGCAGCGTGGCGTGTCCCGAAGTTCCTGCTTCGGGGAGGCTGATGTCGCTCAAGTCGCCGACTTCATCAAGCAAGGCGATACCTTCTCGGCGAATCTCCGGAACCAAGCCGGTCGCCGACTCAATTTCGCGCAGGAGATAGTTCCGCTGATTTGTCAGGTACACGAGCTCTCGTTCCGTGAGCTGGTCGAAATACACGACCGATTGCTCAATCAGGCGCGTCACCAGCCGGTGGCGTAGATGCCGATTCTGAGCTTCGTCCGAATCAGGCATGTCGCACTCATGAAGCGCCGCCAGCCTCTCGGACCATTCCATGGGCGGCAACGTCGAAGGTCCTCGGCTGACGCATTGCATGGACGCGAGCATCGGTCGATGAATGCGGTACAGGGCATCGCCCGTTCCGCGGACGAACTCTTGATCGTCGCCATCGTCTCGCGACATAACCCCGACGCTTACCAACAGTTGAATCGTGCATACAAGGTCGCGGCGGCAATCTTGCGAAATCAAGTCAAACTGAAACCCAAGGTCGCGCAGCCGTTCGGTGCTGCCAGCCAGCAGCGCAATGCGCTCGGCGACCTGGCTGAGCGTGGTCTGGCGATCCTCGCCTTCGAGCACCGCCAGCAGCAGGCACAGCAGCGCGTAGCGGCGGCGCGTCAACGGTTGGCCGTTCGCGTCACGGGCGGAGCGTGTCACGTCCTCGCAAACTTGGGGCGTCTTGCGCAGCCGCGCCAATTCCCCGTGCAAGGCCAAGGTCCAGCCGGTCATTCGCGTCAACCATAATCGCAGCGCGTCGGCGTGCCGCCAGACCAGTCGATAGTCGTCGGCCGTCTCGCCGACGGCTGGCAGGATCGGCCTGCGCAGCAGCGCGCGAAGCGCAGCCTGGCGTTCGATGATCTCCGACTCGCTGGCGGCTTGACGCAAACGCCCGCCAGCCGTCAGGCCGCGCACAGCGCGCGAATGCGACAATACTTCATTCGCTCCCACCTTTTCTCTTAAGTCGATGGCCATGTCATTTCTCTTGTGCGACGCGCCTGTGGTCCAAGTTGTGTGGCGGTCCTAGCCGTCGTCGGTGGCGACAATGTGGATGTGAGCATCTTGGGAATGCAGATATCCCGTGGACGTTTCGATCGTCGCGATCTGTTGCGGAGTATTCCAATCGACAAAGATCCTCATGCTGCCATCTTCGCTCAATGCGGTCCCTTGACGGCCACGCAGGCGGCAGCCTGCCGCGTTGTCGAGGAGCTCGAGCAACAAATGCATCGCGTCGCTTTCGAGATCGTGAATTTCGCTTAGGCGCCGCGGTCCTAAATCGATCAACGATCGTTGCGCTTGGCGAGCCGTTGCAGCTCGTCGTCCTGACGTCGCCGCAACTCGCGGCGCCCCGCGGCGCAATCGACAATGCGTCGAGCGGGCGCGGCGGTGGGCGATCGACCTGTGGACCGCAACCGCGGCGCAATCGAAATCGGCGGAGCGTCGAGCCAGCTCCGGTCTGCCGGAACGGGTTGCTGATCGCGCTGCTCGATGGTTTCGTGGTTGACGCGCAAATGCCGAACCGAGCCGATAGCAAACGCAGAAGACCAAAGACGATGCGCCTCGCGATCATCGCTGGCTTCGAGAAACCATGCGGCCAACTCCAGCATATCGGCCCTTCGATCGCTGCGCAAGGCGCGTCGCTCATGCAATTGCCCGGCGATGACCAACACTCGTGGAATTGCCGCACTGGCCGCGGCGCCAACTGCTTCACTTGCGGATCGCCGTTGATGCCGACAAACCAGCGGCGCAATCCTCGCCAGCGCTGGTCCTGGCGCGCTCGCGCCGCAACGACCAGCGATTTCCGTTCGGCATCGTCTCGGGCAAATGCCACGGCGGCTTCCTGCTCTGCGGCGATCTGCAAAAACTCCTCGCGCGCGGCTCCAAGGCGTCGATCTGCGCGGCGATGCGCCCGTTTGCAGCGCCAACTCGGCCAGAAACCGTTGCAGATAGTCGATCAGTTTTTCCTTATAGCGCAGGAAGCTTTCGAGATCGACGCCGCGCAAAAACGTCTGCTCGTGAAGCCAACGGAAAAACCCTTGGGCCTGTGCTGTGAGTTGCTCGGCGTCGGTCGCGATCTGGCGCAAGACCATTGTCAACCTGCCGGCGTCGCGATCGGCCGAGTCGAGCATTTGACTCAATTCGCCCAGCAAGGCGTGAATGCGCTCGAGTGCTTCGGCTTCGAGTGCGATCGGCCGGCCTAACCAGTTCAGGAACTCGACGGCCGCGCGCTGAGCGGCTTCGCCCGCTGCCGTCAACTGGTACAGCAGTTTGCGTCGGTGGAAGTCGGCGAGCGTCGCAACTTCCGCGGTGTCGTGATACGACTGCAAGTTGCCCCAGCCCACCAATTGGTCGAGGGCCGCCAGCGTCTCTTCCTCGGAAGCAACCAGGCCGCGCTCGAGCAACGACGTATAAATCTCCGCCGGCCGAAGGTGAAGGCGGAACTCGGCCTTGGCCGCAGTGAACACCTCGATCATGCCGCGATAGAGCTTGCTTCGGTCCGCGATCAGATAGCGGAAGGCGACGAAGTCGTCGTTGTCGAGGGCGCTCGGGCTGCCGTGGCCGCGATTCACATCCGACGCGAGTTCGCCCATCCCCTTCTCCTGATTCGCTGCCCCGCCGCACTCGTAGCCATGGAGCAATGCTCTGAACCCCTTGGCCCGCGACTATTCTACTAACCGGAAATTCAGAATACATTACCGGTCCATGGAGTCCGCCCGTCGTTGCGGGGTGACGTCAAGCGCTTGGGTGCGCGGGATGGACCGCGAGCGACGACCCGTATCCGATGAGCAAAGGAGTGCGCCAACATGCCGACCGTTCCCCGAGTTCTTCCCAGCGGTCGATTGACGCTCAAAGATCGTCTTTCGCGGTTGACGTTCACCGAAGCCTGCAAGCTGTTAGGGCACGATGGCAAGCAGCTGATCCAGCAAAACGCAAATGCCTGGGATTTCACGCTTGCCGACGACGTTTACCTCGGCAACGACCTGTGCCGCGTGCGAATCCCTGGCGAAGCTGACGACGGTCGGCCTGTGGTCGTGACGATCACGCTCATGGCCGAGGCGCACAACCGGCTGCATTGGAACTGCACGCACTGTGAGACCGCCTGCGCCCATGTCGGGGCGGTTTTTTCGCTGCTGCTCGAGGAAAAGTCGGCGCTAGGCCTGGCGGCTGCTCCGCGAGAGCGGATCGCGATCCAAAATCTTGGCGAGGCCGAGTTGGTCGAGCGTGCGCTCAACGAGCGGGCCGAACGCGCACGGAAAGAAAAGATGACGGTGCGAGCGCTCGATCCGTCGCGGCCTTGGGCCGAGTACACGGTGATGAACAAGATCAGCGGCAAGAGCTATCGCGTCGTGCTGCGAGGTCTGGCCTGCGGCGAGTCGTACTGCTCGTGTCCCGACTTCCGCACCAACACATTGGGGACCTGCAAGCACGTGTTGCGCATCGCGCATTTCGTGCGAAAACGATTCACCGCGGCCCAATTGAGGCGACGTTACCGCCCCGACGGGCTTTCGTTGTATTTGCGTTACGAGCGCGACGTGACGCTCCATTTGCTAACGCCCGCGCAATTGCCCGACGACGTGGCGGCGATCGTGGCCCCTGTCGCGAACCACGCGATCGAGAACGTCGCCGATCTCATGAGCCGGCTGGGCCGGTTGCAAGCCCTGGGTCACGAAGTGCGGATCTATCCCGATGCGGAAGAGTTCATTCAGCAGCGGTTGTTTCAGCAGCGGATGCAAGGAATCGTCGCCGAAATCCGCCGCGATCCGGCCAACCATCCCTTGCGGTCGTCGCTGCTGAAGGCGCCGCTGCTGCCTTATCAGCTCGATGGTGTCGCGTTCGCAGCCGGCGCCGGACGAGCGATCCTGGCCGACGACATGGGCCTGGGCAAGACGATTCAAGGCGTCGGCGTGGCCGAGATGCTCGCGCGCGAAGCCGAGATCAAGAAGGTGCTGATCATTTGCCCGGCGTCGTTGAAGTCGCAGTGGCGCAGCGAGATTCACCGGTTCTGCGATCGCGACGTGCAACTGATCGGCGGCGCGTTGGCCCAGCGTGCCGGTCAGTATGCCGGCGACTGCTTCTTCACCGTGTGTAACTACGAGCAGGTGCTCCGCGATATCCTGGCGATCGAAGCGACCGAGTGGGATCTGATCATTCTCGACGAAGGGCAGCGCATCAAAAACTGGGAAACGAAAACGAGCCGGGTCATCAAGGGCCTGCGTTCAAGGTTCGCCCTGGTCCTTTCGGGTACGCCATTGGAAAACCGGCTGGACGACCTGTACTCCATCGTGCAGTTCGTCGACGGCCGCCGATTAGGCCCCGGGTTCCGCTTCTTCAACAAGCACCGCGTGCTCGACGAAAAGGGCAAAGTCCTGGGCTATCAAAACCTGGGCGAGCTGCGCAAGGCGCTCGAGCCGGTGCTGCTCAGGCGGACACGCGAGAGCGTCAAGCTCGATCTGCCGCCGTGCGTCACCGAGTTCGTTCGCATCGCGCCGAGTGATGAACAACTGACGCTGCACGCTTGCCACATGCAGATTGTGGCGCAGATCACGCGCAAAAAGTTCATCAGCGAAATGGATCTGCTGCGCCTGCAACGAGCGCTGCTGGCCTGTCGCATGGCCGCCGACAGCACCTATCTGGTCGATAAGCAGCGGCCCGGCTTCTCGACGAAGCTCGAGCATCTCGACGAACTGATCGACCGCATTTTCGAGGAGGACGATCGCAAGGTGATCGTGTTCTCCGAGTGGACGACGATGCTCGACCTGATCGAACCGCTGCTGAAGAAGCGCAACCTGGCATACGCGCGTCTCGATGGCGGCGTTCCGCAGAAGAAGCGCCAGGAACTGGTGCATCGGTTTCAGACCGATCCGCACTGTCGGCTGTTCTTGACCACCAACGCCGGTTCGACCGGGCTGAACTTGCAGGCGGCCGACACGGTGATCAACGTCGATTTGCCGTGGAATCCGGCGGTGTTGGAACAGCGCGTCGCGCGGGCGCATCGCATGGGGCAGTCGCGCAGCGTGCAAGTGTTCGTGCTCGTCACGGAACGCACGATTGAAGAAAACCTGCTGGCTACGCTGGCGGCGAAGAAGGATTTGGCGCTGGCGGCGCTCGATGCCGATTCCGACGTCGAGAAGGTTGATCTGGTCAGCGGGATGGAAGAGCTTAAGAGTCGTCTAGAAGTGTTGCTCGGCGCACGGCCCGAGGCGCCGCGGGATCAATCGACCGAACCGATCAAGCAAACAGCGCAGCCGGCAAGCGTCGATGCCGTCGCGCATCGCGAGCGCGTCGCGGCCGCTGGGGGAGAGTTGCTGGGCGCCGCATTCAAGCTGCTCGGCGAGCTCGTATCGACCCAGGCCACGCCGACGCCACCCGAAGACTTAGTTGCCGGCGTGCGCCGCGGCCTTGATGCGTGCGTTGACCAGACGGCCGACGGCAAGCTTCAGTTGGCATTCAGCCTGCCCGATCGCGGTTCGCTCGATCAACTGGCTCGGACATTTGCTCAGTTATTGGTCGGCTCAGCGGCAAGCGACAACGTCGGCTCGTAGCGGACTCGAACGCGATTTCGTAAGCATCGTCAATAACGACCACTCGCCAGATCGACACGAACGGGCGTTCCTCACGAGATCGACAACGCTTGCCCGATCGATGACGGCAGATTTGTCTAGGCCGTACAAAAACGGGTTCAATGGGTGTCTGGCCGCCCCCGGCTGTTGTTCAAAACGAGCCCTTCGGCGAGAACGTCGAAGGGCTTTCTTATTTGTGCGACGAGAGTTGTGCCTTCGAGTCGAAAGTGAAACAGACGATTCCTAGCAACCGACGTTTGGCGCGAAAAAGCCACTTCTCGGTAAGGCTTTGCGAAAGTTCAAACACTTTCTCGGCCAAGTCACCGAGTTCGGGCCCGGCTGCGGTCGCAGGCTTCGATCTGAAGCGCCAACTGGGCGATACGATCGCGGAGCTCAGTGCTCTTCCGCGCAAACGTCGCTGCATTGATTTCCCCGAGCAGACGAAGATTGAGCAGCCGCTCTTCTTGATCCCGCAAGCCGTGTGATCTGGCGATTCACTTCATTGATGCGGGTCGTTGACGATTGAAGGTCAGACCGATTCTTCGCGCGAGCGCCTTGGCGAACCAGTCACGGATTCCTTGGTCCTTGATCCGCATGCAATCGAACAGTTGAAGAACTTACTCATCAAGCTCCGCCTCCTACACGCGAACGCGGGAATGGGCGTTCACCAACCTGGAGGAAGTCGTCTAACGGCGGTTTTGCGCCGTCCCACCAATGACAAGCCAACGACTCGCTACGGACTGCTTCGAGGGCAGCGAATCTCACGGGTTCAGCCGATTCTTTTAGTCCCATCTGGGGGTGGCTATAATCGCCAGGTCGGGGCCCATCGCTTGCCTGATCACCGTCCATGGCCGTCGCCCTCGAAACTGTCGTCAAGCAGCTTGAAGATAGCGGCATCGTCGCTGCCGGGAAGCTCGAAAACTTCGTACCTCCCAAGGCTCATCCCACGAGTGTTGAAGAACTCGTCTCGGAGTTGGTCAAGCAGAACCACCTGACCAGGTTCCAGGCGCAGCAAGTTGCGGCGGGCAAAGTCAAAGCCCTGATCCTTGGAGCTTACACGCTGCTCGACAAGATCGGTGCTGGCGGCATGGGCCAAGTCTTCAAGGCCCAGCATCGCAAGATGAAACGGCTCGTGGCCATCAAGATGCTGCCGCCCGCCATGATGAAGGATGCGGCAGCGGCGGCCCGCTTTGAGCGCGAAGTTGAAGCTGCGGCCAAATTGCGTCACCCCAATATCGTCGCTGCCGACGATGCCGCCGAGGCCAACGGCGTTCACTTCCTGGTGATGGAGTACGTTGAGGGGAAAGACCTGTCTGCCCTGGTCAAACAAAACGGGCCGTTCCCTGTCGGCAAAGCCGTCAACTATATCCTGCAAACTGCCCGTGGCTTGGAGTTCGCTCACAGCCAAGGTGTGATTCATCGAGACATCAAACCCGCCAACTTGCTGTTGGATAAAACGGGCACGGTCAAGATTCTCGACATGGGTTTGGCTCGCATTGAATCGGGTATTGATACGCCAGCCCAGTCCGAATTGACGGGCACCGGCACGGTGATGGGGACGGTTGACTATATGGCCCCGGAGCAGGCTCTTAGCACTCGCCATGCCGATGCCAAAGCCGACATTTATAGTCTTGGCATTTCGCTCTATTACCTGATCGCTGGCCGTGCTGCATACGATGGCGAAACATTGATGGCGAAGCTGCTCGCCCATCGAGAGCAACCGATCCCGTCCTTGCAAGACGCTCAAACAACCGTGCCGAAGCAACTCGAAGCCGTCTTTAAGAAGATGGTGGCGAAGAAGACCGAAGATCGCTACCAGTCGATGAGCGAAGTGATCGAGGCGTTGGAGGGCTTGGGGTTGGCAGGCTCGATCATGAGCCGCCGAGGTGAAGTGGCAAGCACGATGGCCCTTTCCCCCGAAGATCGCAAACGACTGGCAACGAAGACGACGAAGAAACCTCTGGATGCTTTGACCGAGGTTTCGAAAAAATCGAAATATTGGATTGCCAAGATCGTCGGTGGGTCGTTTGCCACGATCATCGCGCCGATCCTGGTCACATATCTCATCAAGCATCTGGAAAAGAAAGACGAACCGCACACTCCGCCTGTCGCAACTGCTCCGGCCATACAAGCAGTGACCGTACAACCTGCGGCGACGGCAACCAATACAACATCGCAGCCAACGGTTGCGGTCGCATCGAATAACCGTCAGCCGAACCGGGCTTGGAACACTCCCGCCTTTCAGCAGTGGATGAACGACGTGCGGACGATGCCCGCCGAACAGCAGATCGAAGCGGTCAGCAACAAGCTGATGGAATTGAATCAGGAGTTTGATGGCAAGGTGACTGGTACCTATGGAAGCGACAAGCCTAGGATCGAGAATGGCGTCGTCACGGAGTTTGGACTTCAGACAGAAAAGGTAACAGACATCTCGCCAATAAGGGCTTTGGAGGGGTTGAAGGTATTGAAATGTATTGGCAGTTCGAAGAGCAGACTATCCGACTTGTCGCCGCTTTCAGACCTGCCGCTGTCAGGACTATGGTTCAACGGCACGGCGGTGTCTGATGCGTCGCCGTTGCGAGGAATGAACTTGACGTCGATTGCTTTCACGCCCACAAACATCACCACCGGGCTGGACGCAATCCGGCAGATGAAAAGCCTCAAGACCATTGGGTTGCGGGGAGACAAAGACCGGTTTCCTGCCGCTGATTTTTGGAAGAAGTACGATGCTGGCGAATTCGGCAAACCTACCGCCTCGGCCAATCTCGCTTATCTCGACCCCGCGTTCCAGCGGTGGATGAAGGACGTGCAAGCCCTGCCCGCCGAGAAGCAGATCGAAGCCGTCAGCAAGAAGCTGAAGGAGTTGAATCCGGGGTTCGATGGCAACATCACACCCAGGATCGAGCGAAGTATGGTCACGGGCTTAACGTTTGCAAGTGATAACGTTACGGACCTTTCGCCGGTTCGGGCGCTGTCGAGTGTGAGTGCGTTGACATGCCATGGCAGCGGTCCTGGTAAAGGAAGATTATCGGACCTCTCTCCACTCCAGGGGATACCTCTGAAGTATCTGAACTGTGGTAACACGATTGTGTCTGATTTGTCGCCATTGAATCAGATGAAACTGACCGGCCTGGAATGTGGCGCAACGTCAGTATCTGATCTTTCACCGATTCAAGACTGCACCACCTTGAAGCTCTTGAATGTGACCCGCACCAAAATCACCCCTATCTCGGTCGCCGCCCTGCAAAAGGCCCTGCCCTACTGCAAGATCGAATGGGACGATCCGGCCAAGGTGACAACGCCCACTACCCCTCTCGGCCCCATTCCTCCCATGGCCATCGCGCCGTTCGATGCCAAGCAGGCGAAGGCGCATCAAGCCGCCTGGGCTAAGTATCTCGGTACGCAGGTCGAGACGACCAACAGCGTCGGCATGCGGATGACGCTGATCCCACCCGGCGAGTTCCTGATGGGGAGCACGCCGGAACAACTGGCCGAGTGGCGCCCGAGTGGCGAAGGCGAGAAGAAGCCATCGACGGATGCGTTTGTTAGCCAGCTCCTCACGGAAATGCCGCAGCAAAAGGTTACGATCAGTCGGCCCTTCTTGATCGGCAGCACCGAAGTCACCGTGGCGCAGTTCCGCAAGTTCGTCGAGGCCAGCAAGTACGTCACCGAAGCGGAGAAGTATGGCTTCGGCAATAGCACCGAACGGGACGTTGAAAAGGTCAAAGAAACCGACAAGGGAAAGGACTGGAAGAACCCCGGCTATTCGATCACGGACGATACGGCGGTGACGCAAATCACCTGGAACGATGCCTGTGCCTACTGTGCGTGGCTCAGCGAACAAGAGCAGCGCCCGTCGCGGTATCGGCCTGATGGCGCAGGGGGCTGGCTGGTCGCAGCGACGGGCGACGGCTACCGGCTACCGACCGAAGCGGAATGGGAGTATGCCTGTCGCGCCGGAACGACGACGCAGTATTCGTTCGGCGACGACAAGACGCAGTTGGAACGATACAGCCCGCGCGTGCCCGTGCGCGGCGATCAGCCCGTAGCGTCGAAGCTGCCCAATCCATTTGGGTTGTTCGACATGCACGGGAATGTGTACGAGTGGTGCCAGGATTGGTACGACGGAAAGTGGTATGAGAACAGCTCACCGACCGACCCCAATGGACCGTCTTCCGGCTGGCAGCGCGTGATCCGTAGCGGCTCGTGGTACTACCTCGATTTCCACTGTCGCAGTGCGGCTCGCCGCTCCAGCCCGGCGTTGACGCGTAACTTCCACCACGGCTTTCGCATCGTCCGCCCGCTTGACGCGACGCAGTCGGAAACCGTTGTAGCAACGACGGCTAAGCCGAGTGATTCGCCGATCAAGCCCACGCAGCCCTGGAACACACCCGCCTTCCAAGCGTGGGTGAAAGCCACGCAAGCCCTGCCCGCCGAGCAGCAGGTCGAAGCGGTGAGCAAGAAGCTGATGGAATTGAACCCAGGCTTCGACGGCAAGCTCATGGCTTACGCGGGTGGCCAAACCGCCAAGCCAAAAATCAAGAACGGTGTGGTTACGGAACTGGCATTAAGGAGCAAGGAGCTTGCGGACCTATCGCCTCTGCGAGCCCTCGTCGGACTGCGAATGTTGAGAACCAACTGCGGTTCGATCGTCGATTTATCACCGCTTAGTGGCCTGCAGCTTGCGACCCTTACCGTGGAAGGTTGCAAGGTCACGGACCTGTCGCCCGTGGCCCAGATGCCCTTAGAGAGCTTGTGCGTGTACGGCACGAAGGTCAGCGACTTGCGGCCAATCGCCGGCCTAAGGCTGACGTACCTGATTGTCATGACGACACCTGTAACCGACCTGTCGCCGCTTCGAGGGATGCCACTCAAGTCGTTGAGCTGTTTAAGTACGGCAGTGTCCGACCTGTCGCCGCTCCACGAATGCACGGATTTAACATCGCTGGATGTCAAAAAAACCAAAGTTACCGCTGCCGATGTCGCCGCCCTGCAAAAAGCTCTGCCCAACTGCAAGATCGAATGGGACGGGGCGGCGCAGGGGGCGGGAGCCGGGATTCAGGATTTGGGAAAAGCGTGGAACACACCCGCGTTCCAAGCTTGGGTGAAAGCCACGCTAGCCCTGCCTGCCGAGCAGCAGATCGAAGCCGTCAGCAAGAAGCTGATGGAGTTGAATCCGGAGTTTGATGGGAAGTTAACGAGTATTGATGAGAGTGGCCCACCCAAGGTCGAGAACGGCGTGGTCACGGAATTGCGATTTCATTCAATAGGTGTGACGGATATTTCGCCGCTACGCGCGTTTTCAAAATTGAACGCGCTGGTTTGCTACCCTGGCGGCAATGCTGGAAGCCCGTTGTCCGACTTGTCGCCGCTTCAAGGGGCGCCTCTGGCTGAGCTGCGTTTTTCCGGTACGAGCGTATCCGATCTCTCACCGCTCGAAGGGATGCCTTTGAGGACGGTGCAATGCGACCACACGCACGTTTCCGACCTGTCGCCACTGGAAGATTGCAAGACCCTGACGGCCCTGAACGTCAAACAAACCAAAGTCACCCCCGCCTCAGTAGCCGCACTTCAAAAAGCTCTGCCCAACTGCAAGATCGAATGGGACGGTGCGGCGCAGGGGTCGGGAGCCGGGAGTCAGGATTCGGGTGAGAGGGCCAAGCAGAAGACGCCCGGGCCTGCCGCTGCCGGCAGTAAGTAGAGGGCAAAACATCCGATGGCCGTCGCTCTTGAAAGGTTTGTGAAGCAACTTGAAGAGAGCGGGATCGTCGCCGCCGGCAAACTCGAAAACTTCATTCCGCCCAAGGCCCACCCCAAGGACGCTGAAGAGCTGGCTCGGCAACTCGTCCGCGCAGGCAACCTCACGCCGTTCCAAGGTCATCAGATCCTCAACGGCAAGGTCAAGGCCCTGTTCCTGGGCAACTATACGATCCTCGACAAGCTCGGCGCCGGCGGCATGGGCCAGGTCTTCAAGGCCCAGCATCGCCGGATGGATCGACTGGTGGCTCTGAAGATGCTGCCGGCAAAGACGATGAGGGACGCGGCTGCCGTGGCGCGCTTCGAACGCGAGGTGCGGGCGGCCGCCAAGTTGCGGCATCCGAATATCGTCGCCGCCGACGATGCCGACGAAGCTAACGGCGTGCACTTTCTGGTGATGGAATACGTCGAAGGGCGCGACCTCTCGGCGCTGGTGAAGAAGAACGGACCGTTTTCGGTCGAGAAGTCGGTCGACTGCGTCTTGCAAGCAGCGCGGGGCTTGGAGTTCGCGCACAAGAAAGGGGTCGTCCATCGCGACATCAAGCCCGCCAACCTGCTGCTCGACGTGGAAGGGACCGTCAAGATTCTCGACATGGGGCTGGCGCATCGACGCCTCGGCAGGCGACGTGGCCGCCCAAGCGGAGCTGACCGGCACCGGCGCCATCATGGGCACCGTCGACTACATGGCTCCCGAGCAAGGCGTCAGCACCAAGGACGCCGATGCACGTGCCGATATCTACAGCCTCGGCTGCACGCTGCACTACTTGCTCACGGGCAAGCCGGTGTTCGACGGTGAGTCGGTGGCCGCGAAGCTATTGGCCCACCATCATCAGCCGATCCCCGATCTTCGCAACCTGCGCGAAGGAGTGCCTGACCGGGTGCAGGCGGTCTTTGCGAAGCTGCTGGCCAAGAAGGTCGAGGATCGCTACCAGGCGATGACCGAGGTGATCGCCGAATTACAGACGTGCGGCGTGGGTCACGATCCGTCGCTCACCCAGCAGACGATTGCCCCGAGTATTGAGAACCATGACTTCACCTTCCTGCGCGAATCGCCTGCGGTGGCCACGCCGCACAGGCCGACGAAAGCGAGACCGGCCCGCGGCGGCAAGAAGACTTTGATCTACACGGTGGCGGGTGTCGGATTGCTCGGCGTGGTGATCGCCGCCAGCGTTCTCTTCAAGATGCGCAGCGTGGAGGGCCCGCGCGTCGCCAAGGTCGAGTCGCCCAAGGCGACGGCGCCCGTCAACGC
The DNA here is from genome assembly GCA_963708675.1 of uncultured Planctomycetota bacterium. Taxonomy (GTDB): domain Bacteria; phylum Planctomycetota; class Planctomycetia; order Pirellulales; family PNKZ01; genus DATAXP01. Next base: position 4,362,007 of record CAVPTO010000003.1, on the reverse strand, counting down.
GGCAACGAGGACCGCTCAACCGACGAGGCCGTGGAACGCCCCCGCTTTTCAAGCATGGATGAAACAGGTTGCCGCCCTGCCGGCCGAGAAGCAGATCGAGGCCGTCAGTAAAAAGTTGATCGAGTTGAACCCAGGCTTCGATGGCAAGCTCGTCGGCGAATTTAGTAACTCCAAACCGAAAATCGAGAATGGCGTCGTCACCGAGTTGAAGTTTCAGCCCGAACATGTAACGGACATCACCCCGTTGCGGGCGTTGCCGGGACTGAAGGTGTTTATCTCTATGGGCGGTCTTGGCCGAAGCGGGAAGCTCGCCGATTTGTCACCGCTCGAGGGGATGAAGCTGAAAAAGCTGGAGTTGCAGAACACGCAAGTGTCGAACTTGTCGCCGCTGCGCGGGATGCCGCTGGAGAAGTTGGGATGCAGCGAGACCTTGGTCTCCGATCTGTCGCCGCTGGCGGGAATGAAGTTGACGTCGCTGGTTTGCCGCGGCACGCAGGTGTCGGACTTGTCGCCGCTGCGCGGGATGCCGCTGGTGAACCTCGAGTGCGGCCGCGCGAAGGTGTTCGATCTTTCACCGTTGGAAGCATGCAAGAGCCTACGCTCGTTGGATATCACCAAAACCAAACTCATCCCCGCCAGCGTCGCCGCCCTGCAAAAAGCTCTGCCCAACTGCAAGATCGAATGGGACGGGGCGGCGCAGGGGTCGGGAGTCGGGATTCAGGAGTCAGGGGACGCAACAAAGCCGTGGAACAAGCCTGCCTTCCAGCAATGGATGAAGGACGTGGCCGCACTGCCCGCCGCGCAACAGATCGAGGCAGTCAGCAAGAAGCTGATGGAATTGAATCCGGGGTTCGATGGGAAGTTGACTAGGGGGGATGTCAGTGGAAAGTCCCCGCCCAAGATCGAGAAGGGCGTGGTCACGGACATCGGTTTCTTGACGGACAACGTGACCGACATTTCTCCGGTGCTGGCGCTGGCAGAATTGAAAAATCTGGTTTGTCGTGGCAGCGGTTATGGCAAAGGTGAATTATCCGACTTGTCGCCACTGCGAGGGATGCCTTTGACGAAACTGAATTGCAACGGCACAAAGGTCTTCGACTTGTTGCCACTGAAACAGATGAAACTGATCTATTTGAATTGCGGTGGCACTCAGATAACCGATTTATTGCCCCTACAAAAGATGCGTCTGTCGGTCCTGGATTGCAAAGGCACGCAAATATCCGACTTATCACCGCTACAAGATTGCAAGGGCCTCGAAGTCCTGATCGTAAACAGCACCAAGGTCACCGCCGCCTCAGTAGCCGCACTTCAAATAGCCCTGCCCAACTGCAAGATCGAATGGGACGGTGCGACGCAGGGGTCGGGAGCCGGGATTCAGGATTCAGGTGAGGGGGCCAAGCAGAAGACGCCCGGGCCTGCCGCTGCCGGCACCAAGTAAATTCTCCGAGCATCCGATGGCCGTCGCTCTTGAAAGGTTTGTGAAGCAACTTGAAGAGAGCGGGATCGTCGCCGCCGGCAAACTCGAAAACTTCATTCCGCCCAAGGCCCACCCCAAGGACGCTGAGCTATCGACGAGCGGTGACGATGGATGGCATCGCGTCGCTTCCCTCGTATCTGGATGCTCGCGCTCGAAGAGCTGCCGCAGGTGCGTGGCCGTCGTCGGCAGCTTCGCGAACGGCACCTCGCCGTCGCCCGGGAAAAACGTGCAGGCTACGCTGTTGAACTTGCCGAGGTCCAATCCGATAATCGTGCTCATTGCCGTGGGCTCCGTGTAAACCGTGTTGATCTGTCTCGCTAACGATCAACCTGTTGCACGAGCATCCACTCCTGCAACGTAAGTGTCCGGCACGACCCGTCGCTCAGACGAGAGTCGAGCGGTCGGGCAGGAGGTTGCGAAGTTCGTCGCGGGTGGCGTTAGCGGCGAGTAGTCTGGGCAGGCGGGTGAAGAGATCGCGGAGGTAGGCGAAGGGATCGAGGCTGTGGCGGAGGCAGCTGGCGATTAGGCTGAAGTGGACCGCGGCGGTGTGTCCGCCGCGATCGCTGCCGCAGAACAGCCAATTCTTTCGGCCTACGGCGATTCCGCGCAGCGCGCGCTCCGCGGCGTTGTTGTCGATCGCCAGTCGGCCATCGTCCACGTAGCGATTCAAGGCAGTCCACTGGTTGCGTACGTATTCGATCGCCTGCCGCACGGGTTCCTTGGGCAAGAGCTTCGGCGCCTCGCCATCGAGCCAGGCGTGGAACTCTTCGAGCACTGGCCGTGATTGCCGCTGACGTTCGTCGGTTATGTGCGTGTGCTGTTCAGCGCGTGACAATTCGCTCCATTCTTGTTCGATGCGCTCGCGCACTTGGCGTTCGATCGTATACAGCTGGCCGATGTAGGCCAGAGCCGTCTCAGCGCGCAGGGGATCGATCTTGCGCATCGAAGAAGTTCCGACGCGCGTGAGCCCAACAGCCGACCTCAAGAATCGCACCGGACGACTGCTTGTAGAGTTCGTCGTAGCCGCTATAGGCATCGGCTTGCAGGTAGCCACGATAACCCTTCAATAACTCTAGTGGTCCATCGCGCGAACGATCCGGCGTGTAGGCGAAGATCGTGAAGGGATGCTCCTCGTCGCCGACATAGTTCCAGAACCGGCCAGTGTATTGTCGCTTCTGGTGCGCGTCGCGCACGCGGACCGGTGTGTCGTCGCTATGCACGACGGCCGAGGTCAACACCTCGGCGATCATGAGCTCGTAGACCGGTCGGCACAGTTCGGCCAGTTGCCGCGCCCAGTCACAGGTCGTCTGCCGTGAGAAGCGCAGGCCATGGCGCGCGAAGATGCGCTCCTGGCGATGATACGGCAGGTGATCGCAGAAGCGGCTCGTGATCAGATACGCCAACAAGCCAGGGCCGGCGCTGGAGCCGGGAATCGGCTGCGGCGGCTTGGCCGCCGTAATCACGTTCTTCGTCACGGCGTCGCTCTCGAGTGATTGCGGTCGCCGGGCGTACTTCTTCTGCACGTGTCTGAGCACGTACAGGCACGAAGGTTCCCACTCGTACTGCTCGGTGACCTCTTCGCCGATCGGCACCAGCGTCGCTTCACCAGCCAGTGCCTGCTTCTCGGCGTCCGTGAGGTCGTGAACCACGTCGCGACGCTCGAGTGTATCGGGCTTCTTTCGGCCCGCGCGGACCTGTCGCTTGGTCGAAGGAGCAGGCCGCGCGCTGATCGCCACGTCCAGGACTTCCTCCGGCTGCCTGTCGAAGAGCGCCAACTGGTTGGCGTCGCTCTTCTCGCTCGTGCGGCCGAACACCTTGCGCGAGCAAGTCCATGTGCCGCTCGAGCTGCGCAATCCGCCGATCGCGCTCGTGCAACGATTCGACCAACTGCACGACCAGCGACTTCAACAGTGTAGGGTCGCTCGGCAGCTGCGCGGGATCGATCGAAAGAGGAACGTCCGTGCTCATCACCTAGATAGAGGCTCGAGGCGTGAGATTTATTTCAGACCGCGCCGGAATCTTTTACCACGCCGCACGCTCGCCAGGTCCACGCCGTCCAAGAGCATCGCCAAGTCCGTGGCCGAGATCGTCACGCTGGATTGGCCTTCGCGCAACGCGGGGAACGAGAAGTTCCCCGCCTCCAGCCGTTTATAGAATAACGCCCAGCCATCCGCGTCCCACCACAAGAGCTTCACCCGGTCGCCACGCCGGCTGCGGAACACGAACAAGTGCCCCGACAGGGGATCGAGACCCAGCGCTTCGCGCACCACGCCGGCCAAGGTATCGAACCCCTTGCGCATGTCGGTCGCTTCGGCGCAAAGAAAGATCTTCATCTGGCTGGGGACGCTTAACACCGGCGCGCCTCTGGCTCGACTGAGCTCGCCGAAGTCAACACGTCCAATACTTCGATCAATTGATCGATGGCGACGTGCAATCGCAGGCCGCCAGGCAGATCGATGATCACCGTCGACGCGGTTCGCGGCGGTTCCGAGACCTCGACACGCAGTAGCCGTGCGGCCGTACGCGGCGCCATGCCCTTCGACAACACCGCGTCGCGCCGCTTCAACTCGCGGCGCCAGTGATAGAAGGACGGCTGCGAAACACCGTGCTTCATGCACCACTCGTGCACCGTGCCGCGCTGAGCATCGAAACCCTCCACAACCCTCCGCCAGAATTGTTCCTTCGCCGGGTCCCGCTGTCTGCTGCGCGTCGTCATTGGCGTGCTCCCGAGAATCGTCACCGCGACGATCTCAGGCTAGCAATCGCAACAACACGGGTCGTATCGGACGCTTACCCTGCAACAGACCCTCGGCTTGCATGGATTCTTTAGGCGGAAGACTTATCCGATGTGGCGACCAGCGGTTCGTTTTCGACTTGTACATCTAATCGTTGCTACGTCCCTGCTCGCTGCCAGCATGGCGTATTTTGCGTACGCAAATCGCATTTACGATAGAGAAACGGCCTTGGTCGACCATCTAGAATTTGTAGCGCTAGTTGAAGAAGGTTGCGAACCGGAGATTATGTCCCGCTTAGTTCGCGTTGTTGCGCGTCGTAAATCGGTTGGCCCCTCCTGGCTACGAACTCTGGGAGGACTCATGGAAATCACTGTGTTCGAGCGAATTCGATCTCTCGATTTCTTCGATGCTCCCGATGAAGTAATTCTGAAGCAACCTACGCAGTTGAACTCCGTCGATAGCATTGTGTGTGCATCCCATTTGTCTGATGAATACTGCAATCGCATCGAAGAACTATTTCCAAGGGCCACCCTCGTTCATATGCCTCGCGTCGAAGGCGGTGGAGTTTTCTAAACTCTGTCCGTCGCGAATAGTTGGTTCTCGCACCATCCGCCTAACTCTTATATGTCCTCTGTCTGTCAAGAGTGCCCACCGAGATTGATCTCGGAGCGTTGGACGCATTTCTCACCGAGTTGCTTCGTGACACGCGCCCTCGAAATAGCGGACATGCGTTGATCGGCTAGGAGTCGGTTCGCGCTGGCGGCATCGATCGCAGGCGCTTCGTGAATCGCCTTGAGCGAGTGCGGTTGTCGGCGCTGCCAGTTGACCGGCAAGTTCACGGCGCGTTTGGCTCGCTCGCTTCGGTCACGGCAGATTCGTGTTCGCCTCTGTTCCGGGGCGAGCACGCTGCCGCTTTGGCTCCCGCTGGATGGCGTAATTGGTTCCGTCTCTTTACAATGCTCGACTTTCCGAAGTCCCGGTCACCATGACCTCAGCGACGCTGACATCAGCTCGATGGCGTGAACTCAAGCATCGAAAAATGCAGCGTTAGATTGGAATGCAGTGAGCTACCAAGACAAGAAGAGTCGCCTGGACTCGAATGGTTTCGCCGGGAAGTCGAACGAATCGAAAGTGGAGCCGATCACCAAACGCACGCTCATGCTGGCGATGCAACGACGCGCCGGTGAAGCAGCTAGAAAACGAGCGAAGACCCGGACGTCGTAGAGGCCGAGTGTCGTTGAGGCCCAGTATCTGAGAGGCCCAGCGCCGTTGAGGCCCAGTCAAGGGCAATGGCCCGACACAAACGTCGATGCGATAAACCAACCAACACAGAACAACGGAGTGCAACGTGGCGAAGAAGCATGTGAACGGCCGAAAGGCAGGCGGAGCGGCGGGCATAGCGATTGTCGAAGATCCCACCGAATTCGAGACGGCAGCCGAGGAGATAAGCCATTCGGCGGAAGAACCCGATTCGACCGCACGGAAGTCGGCGCGGAAAGCGAAGGCCGATACCCAGCTAGACGGAAGCGTCGGCCTCAGTGACGTCCGCAAAGCTGCGGCGTTTGTCAATTCCATCGGCGGATTGGACAAGGCGATTGCCTTGCTGCAAATCCTCAAGGTCGCTAAAGAAATGCAGTAGGCAGTTGAATGGCTTCGCGGGTTACGAGAGCGTGGGCGCAGTGGGAAACATGTCGGACGCGGGCCATGCAAATCTGGGTTGATGCAGACGCTTGCCCCGGGACGATCAAAGACCTTCTGTTTCGCGCAGCGCAACGGCGACAGATCAAAGTCACGCTCGTCGCAAACGGCTCGATGCACATTCCACGTTCGGAGTTCATCGACCTCGTACTCGTTCCTTCGGGAATGAACGTGGCGGACCGGCGGATTGTCGAGTTGGCGATGCCCGGCGACTTAGTGGTCACCGCAGACGTGCCGCTCGCCGCTGAGATCGTCGCCAAGGGCGCACAAGCGATCGACCCTCGGGGCGTACTTTACACGGACGCGAACGTCGGTGAACGACTTGCCGTGCGGAACCTGCTCGACGGATTGCGCGGCGAAGATCGCATCCGGGGAGGACCGTCCAATTTCAATGCTCAAGATCGACAAGCTTTTGCCAATCAATTCGATCGCTGGCTTGCGAAGGCGAAATGATTTTTGCCGAGGCTTCCAAGGCGTTATCTGGCTGCGACCAGGCGACCCATCGCACGGTTGTATCGCAGAACGCTGTTCGGGCGCCGGGCGAAGCCGACAAGATTCCCATGCACGGCGACACCGCAAACGGTTACCTTCTTATTCGCTTGCTGACGGGCTAACGACTGACGTTTTCGCTCACTCACCTGCGCGCTGATCCTATGTATTGGATTTATGACATTCCGAATTGGCAACTGTTCCTCGTGATGCTGGCGGCTTTCGCCTTCGTTTCGCTGGGCGGACTTTTCCTGACACGACCGTTGGTTCGTCGCCTGGTCAACGGCTCCGACAGATACAACGATGTCACCAACTATTACTTCACCGCCATCGGTGTGTTGTATGGCCTGACGCTTGGACTGATCGCCGTCGGGACGTGGCAGAACTTCAACGACGTCGACTCGAGGGTGGCAAAGGAGGCCAACTCGCTCGGAGCGCTCTATCGCGACGTTGATGGTTACCCCAAGGAATTGCGCCAAGAAACAGAGAGCCTGCTGCGCGACTATGCGAAGGTGGTTATCGAAACAGAATGGCCAGCTCATCGGCAAGGGGCGGTACTCGACGTAAGCGACGTGATCCTCGATGAGTTCGAGAATAAGATCATGGCGTTTGAGCCGTCCCGCGAGACGGAAAAGATCGCCCACGTTGAAGTGATCAAGAGCCTTGGTCAGCTCGTTGCGAATCACAGCGATCGCGTGCAGTCGGTCAGCGTCGCGCTGCCGGGCGTGCTTTGGGCAGTCGTGCTGATTGGGGCCATCATCAACGTCGGCATCACGTACTTTTTCTGGTTAGACAACGTCCGCCTGCAGTGCTTTCTGCTGGTCGCATTTTCGTCCGCGCTAGCCATGCTGATTTTTCTCACCGCCGCGATGGACAATCCCTACCGTGGTGAGTTCAGCATCTCGTCCGACCCTTTCCAATACGTGCTGGATCACGTGATGACCAAACACGGCAAGTGAGCAGACGAGTTCGTCGATCACTCTAATCATCTAGGCTCCGGTGTCTTGTGCGCAAGTCATCCGTTCGCCGCTCGAATGGTTCGAAAGGCGCCGACGAGACAGAACATGGCCTCGGAAGTAATCTCATGTCTCGGCTGCGAGAATCAATTCTTCTCGGACTCGGATGCTGTTACGGAATCTTCGCCGGCGCCGCAACGTCGATTGCCTTGGCAGCAGAAGACGACGTTGCCGAACTCTTGAACGAGGTTCGTCAAATCGCAGTGATTGGCTCGCCAGGAGCCATTATCCCGTTCGGTCCGCGAGCGTTTCCGTTGGTTGTCGGCAGCACAGGTGAAACGAAGGTGGCGCCCGTGGTGGCGGCTGCGCGATTCGGTCGAGGGCGCATCGTCGCTTTTGGACATGACGGATATTTGGGCCAAAGTCCGACAGGCGACTTGAAACGCTTGATTCTTAATTCCGTTCGCTGGGCGGGTGGCGATCGCGATTCGAAGAAGCCGGAACTCCGCGTATCGGTGTGCGGACAAAACAGCCTGGCAAAGTTCTTGCGAGACAATCGAATCGCGACGATTGGCGGAGAGCCGGACGCGTGGCAACCTCTCTTGAATCAATGTCAGGTGTTCTGCGTCGACACTAACTTTCACGATGATTCCAATCTGGCCGAAGCCGTGCGCCAATTCGTCCTAGCTGGCGGCGGCTTGGTGACAGCGGGAACTGGTTGGGGCTGGGCGAGTCTCAACCCGGGAAAGAGTTTGACTGATGACTATCTCGGAAATCGGATCCTTGCGCCTGCTGGACTTATCGTCTCCGACGTTAATCCAGAGGGGAAAGGAGGACGATTCGGAGTAACGAATCCGCCTCCAAGACTAGCGAGCGCGTGGGAAGCGCTGGAGTTCCTTCAGGCCGCCGATCAACGCACGAAGAGCAAAAAAGCTCCGCGGAACGACGACCAAGCGCAAGCCAGCCAGATATTGCTTTGTGCCATTTCGGCTGTGCCCGCTGCCGATCAGATTCTTTGGCCGCACCTTCGCAAACTTGCGGAGCGGACTGCCGCCGTCCCCAGCCCTGAAAACCCTCTTTCCGACGATGAGCCCCTCGCAAGGTTGTCGGTCGCCGTCCAGGACGCGCTGCTTCGGCGGCTTCCACCGGAAAAAATCAAAGCACATCCGGCCGCGGCAGGCTTTCCCTTTGCGGTCTCTGCCCAAGCGCGGGTGACGACTAAAAAGCTAAGCATCGACACTCGAATTCCGAATTGGCACAGCTTGGGTTTATATGCTCCAGCGGGAGCCGTCGTTAAAGTCAGAGTCCCTTCTCAGGCGGTAGCTGTAAAACTCGCGGTTCAAATCGGCTGTCACACGGACGAGCTGTGGAGTCTTCCGACATGGTCGCGGTGGCCCAATCTGTGCCGAAGAGTGATCATCGACGCCCTGGAAACACGCGTCGCCAGCCCATTCGGTGGGCTCGTTTACATCGACGTGCCGGAGGAATGTAAGTTAGGCACGATTGAAGTTACGCTCATCGGTGCGGTCGAGGCGCCGCTGTACGTGTTTGGTAAGACAAGGCTGAGCGACTGGCGTCAACGTATTCGCGCCCTGCCCGGCCCGTGGGCTGAATTGGCCTGCGCCGGTGTCATCGTCACGGTCCCCTCGAAGGCCATTCGCAATCTTGACGACCCAGAAACGTTGATGAAGTTCTGGAGTCGTGCCGTCGAGTTACAAGACGCTCTGGCGATGTACAAGCCCGGCGACCGCAAACGCCCTGAACGGTTTGTGGCTGACGAACAGATCGAGGTGGGCTACATGCACGCCGGCTATCCGATCATGTGCGGCAACGATATGTATGGATACAACGTCGATGTTGCCAGCCTGCTCGGAACAGCAAACGAGCCGGGAGGCTGGGGTCAATGGCACGAGTTGGGCCACAACCATCAGTCTGACGACTGGACGCCAAATGGCGCCGTTGAGGTGACCGTCAACTTATTTACGATGTACGTCATCAACAAGCTCTACCGCTTGCCGCTCGAGGGGACGAATCCAGAGTGTTTCCCTCGCGAGCGTCGTTTGAAAGCCATTGCCGAATATCTCGCGTCGGAACGCAACTCGACCGATTGGGATCCCTTCGAGGGCTTGCTGATGTACTTTCAATTGGTCGATGCCTTCGGTTGGGAACCGCTCCAACAAGTGTTTCAGCAGTACCGCGATCTGGGACCGGACGAACATCCGCAATCCGACGCGGAAAAGTGGGACCAATGGATGGTTCGTTACTCAAAGGTCGTAAGTAAGAACCTCGGCCCATTCTTCGTCAGGTGGAAGCTGCCCGTTACGGAACCAGCGCTGGATTCCATCCGATCTCTGCCGAAGTGGATGCACGCAGACTTCGGGGCGCTCGATAAAGCTCACTGACCCAATGCTGACGTCGATCAGTCGCACGGGCTGCATCGGAGAATGACGGATGGCGACTGCGGTTGAATCGAACGCTGCGACTCGCTCGGGCAACGTGCGTGCTGCCGTTGTGCAGGCTGCTCCCGTTTTATTCGACACGCCCAAGTCGCTCGAGAAACTCGCGGACCTTTCGGCCGATGCCGCCAGGCAAGGAGGCGAACTCGTTGTCTTTCCCGAGGCGTTCATTGGTGGCTATCCCAAGGGGCACGACTTTGGCGTGAGCGTTGGCGTACGATCTCCCGAAGGCCGCGAGGAGTTCCGCCGCCTTTTCGAGAGCGCTGTCGAAGTGCCAGGGCCAGCGACCGAGTTCATCGGATCAGTCGCCAAGGATCACGCGATCCATCTTGTAGTCGGCGTGGTCGAGCGCGATGGCGGAACACTCTACTGCACGGCATTAATCTTTGGGCCCGACGGCCAGATGCTCGGCAAGCACCGCAAGTTGATGCCTACTGCGATGGAACGTGTCATTTGGGGCAGCGGCGATGGCTCGACGATCCCGGTCGTGGCCACGACACTCGGCAAGATCGGCTCGGTGATCTGCTGGGAAAACTACATGCCCTTGTTGCGGACGGCGATGTACGCCAAGGGCATTGAGTTGTATTGCGCCATTACCGTGGATGACCGAGAGACGTGGATTCCAACCGTTCGGCACATTGCTCTCGAAGGCCGGTGTTTCGTGCTGTCGGCATGTCAGTTCTTGCAGCGAAGCGATATTCCGTCCGACTACCCCATCGAGTACTTCTCAGCGAATCAGAACGTGTTGATTCGGGGAGGTAGCTGTATCGTCGGGCCGCTGGGGCAAGTCTTGGCCGGGCCGAAGTACGACGAAGAGTGCGTGCTCGTGGCAGATCTCGACCGTGCCGAGCTTGCCCGGGCCAAGTTCGACTTCGACGTGGTGGGGCACTACTCGCGGCCCGATGTGTTCCGTCTCGATGTGAACGAGAGGCCAATGAAATCCGTGGTATTCGGAAGCGGGGAATAGTAGCGACGGTAGCAGGCCGCATCGTTGGGCCGGTTTCGTTGTGCGGCTTCGAACTAACCGCCAGATTGTCTCGGCGGATGGAGGGGCGATTTCGTTTGCGGTATGTCTCTGTCCAACCAGTGACGCAGGCGACCGTAGAACACGCCTGCCGTTTCCCCTTCGATACGCTTGCACTCGCCAAAGAATTTGATTCGGCGTTGAAGTTCAGCGGAGCCCGGAGGCGTTTGTTCGAGTCCGCGAATGAACGTCAGCAAATGCGTCAGCCTTTCCTCGTTCAGTTCTTCCGTGAGCAAGGCATCTTGCGGGCTTTTGTGTTGCAGGGTTCTCTCGTTGCCTTCACGATTCGCTTTTCGGCTGGTATCCATACGGTGTTTTCCTTCCGCCCAAGTTGGTTCTCTATGGAAGTTATAGCGGATCACTACGTGCCCCGCTCTGTCCGGTCCTCTTGCCGTCTGTAGAGAAGTTGGTCGCGTCGACGACATTTCAGATTCAAAGGGAGCGAGATGCATTCGCTCAACTCCTCGCATTAGGAATTAACTGACAGCCGCCATGAAATTCTTCCGATACCGCCGCCCATCTTTGAAGACGCTGCTCGGCGTCACCGCTGCCAAAAAACGCATCAAAAAAGACCTCGGTATCACGGCCCTGCTCAAGCCGTTTCGCTTTTGGACCAACGAGAAGCGGAAGATCAAACGAGAGGTCGGCTACGAATCCGAGGCGGGGCGGCTGATTCGAGACGGTTTGCCGAAGCCGGGCGGCGGGTGTTTGGTGATTCTGTTTGTCGGTGCGATGCTGTTTGGAGTGGGAATGGCTTGGACGGTTTCATGAAGGGCGCCGGATCGCGGAGAATGGCATTCGACGTTACAGGCCCGACCTTCACCCCCGGCCCAACGCCGAACACCGTGTGTGCGGCCGATGGCAAAGTCATTGCCGTCCCTCAAGGCTGGATTCTGCTGCCGCCCGGTGACGCTGCCCTGACGCGTCGTGTTAAAGCCGCGGGCGAGCATTGGGTCGTGGCCGAGAAGAAGGGCCGCAAGGTTTTCTCACGAGGCATCTGGGCATCGCTAGCGACCATCGAGCGCATTCGAGACGAACTCGAAGCCGAGCGTTCCACCGAGAGCTTCGCCAAGAAGAAAGAGGCCGATGCTCGTCGTCGTGACAAGGCCCAGGCCGAGTACGTCGAAGACTTCCATGGCGCCGTGGTGGCGTTCCTTGCGTTTCATCCGGTGCACGCCAATCTCGCCGACCGGCTTGCACGAGCGGTAACCGAACACGCAACGCCGGTGGGTAGCGGCACGGTTGCGCGAACGAAACGCATTCCGGTCGAGCAACGTGCCGAGGCTGCGGTGATCGCCTGGATGCGACACCAAACGACCGCCTACGACTCGATGAAAATCGCCAGAGTCAAAGGCAAGCGGCGCGAGATTCGACGCATGTTGGCGCAACGATCGAAAGAATTGCTGAGCCGGTATCGCCGAGGAGACTCGGATGCGAAGGAATGTCCGTTGAAGTTGGCACTTGGAGACACGGCGCCCTCAACGATACGATAGCGCGTTCTCACGCGTTGCGAGAAGCCCCACGCTGATCGTCCAGAAGCTACGACTAGCCCCGTTGATTGAGTCGAGGAACAACCATCGCCATGTCCGAAGAACCGCTGATTGCCGTCTTTGTCGATTTCGAGAATCTGGCAATCGGCGTTCGGAACATGAAGTCCGGTAAGTTTCAGATCGAGTTGGTGTTGAAACGGCTCCTAGAAAAAGGACGCATCGTCTACAAGCGCGCCTACTGCGACTGGAGCAATTATCGAGACGATGTGCGCGAATTTCATTCACAGGGCATCGAACTCATCGACATCCCGCAGAGCAAGATGAGCGGCAAGAACAGCGCCGACATTCGCATGGTCGTCGATGCGATGGACCTCTGCTACGCCAAGCAGCACATCGACGTCTTCGCTCTCATCTCGGGCGACAGCGACTTCTCGCCGCTCGTCTCCAAGCTCAAGGAGAACAATCGACGTGTCCTCGGCTGCGGCGTCAAGAGTTCGACGTCGGACCTCCTGATCGCCAACTGCGATGAATTCATCTACTACGACGACCTGATCCGATCGGCCAAACAAACTCCGACCAGTCGGAAGGCCAAACCGAATTCGGACAAGAAGCAAGAGGCGATTGACCGAGTGATGGAGGTCTTGAAATCGGTCGAGCAGGATCACGACACGGTGTGGGGCTCGATGCTCAAGCAGGCCGTGCGACGTCGATACCCAGGGTTCAACGACGGATACTACGGCTACGAAAGTTTCAACGACATGCTGGGCGATCTCAAGGCGAAGGAATTGATCGAACTTGAGTACGACAAGAGTCGGGGGAATTACAAGGTTCGCCGTCGAACCGACTAGCGTCGTCTAATTCTGAACCGCGCCAGCGCCCGCCCGTTGGCAAGTGCGTTCACCTCGCTAGAAGAAATGCCTAAACGCGTTACGCCAATCATCTAGGCACGCATGCGTAAGGTCTAGACAACACCTCGAGACGGCCAGCAGTCGGCGAACGAACAACCGGCTAAGACTCGGCTGATCGTTGTGGCATCCGGCGGATGATCTTGGTCTGAACCCAACGCCGCGGCCAACTCATCTCAATGCGCCATCGCCCAGAACACCACCACGGCCATCTCATGCAGTTGACCCAGCATTCCCAAAAATACCAGCGTCACCAATGCCTGAATCGGATGACGCACCCCACGCGGGTCACGCGGATCGGACACCTCCGCGAAACCCTCTCCCAACGACTGCACTGCTGCCGCAACCATGACAGGCTCCTTCCAACAAAGAAGCCACCCTGAACCGCTCCCTCTAAGAAACCAACCAACACAAAGTTCGCCAATCGCGACTTTGCAGTCCTCCTGCCGCTGTTAATCATGACGTTGCCGGCCGACGTGGGGTTGGCTTGGACAGTGCCATTGTTACGAACCGTCGTCGCGCGAGGCGCCGCGGAGCGCTACCGTCTTGCGTGGCCGGCCGCACGCGTGTTCGGCAATGAGGACAGATGAGTCGATGTCCCGTGGCCGCAGACGCTCGCGCAGCGGATCGCTGTCAGCACCGCGATCATAGATCGAACGGTTGGGCACGTAGCGTGTCACCGCGTGGTCGAGCAAAGGTTCGATTACGTGAGCACGTGATCGCACTCAGCTGCTGTCGTTTCTTCGATCGACGACACAGGCATCAGGCTGCGACCCGGCGCCCATTTCGGCGTGACGCGCAAGCTTCCAGATGGTACGAGCCGGACCTCCCGATCAAATGCCGACGAGAGGTCGAGCATGTAATCGTTGCGACCTCGTCGTTCGGCGGAAGTCCCAGCTTCAGATCGGAGTAGCGGGTGATGACTTCGCTGTCGCGACGAGGAGCGGTTACGCACTGATGGACTGCCACCGATTACGGTCGCGAAGGTTTAGCTCCTCAGAGCCCGCTCTGCTCACGACCCCGAATTGTCAAAGAACTCCGCACGGTACTACAACGCCCCCGACCGTCTCGCCTCCTTCATGCGGCGCCCTTCCGCGCCTTCAAGAGCGCTAACAATGTGTTGAACTCCTTTGCGGTTTGTTGTTGGAGCATGTTGTATCTCTTGAGCTCGTCACCATTCATGAGGTAAAGGTTTCCTGCGGTTTCCTCCACCCCCATCGAGAACTTAACCAGGCGCTTCGATGAACGTGCGGTGTGGTGTGCGATGATGCGCTCGATAGGATCGGCGCAACTTGCCGCCTGCTCTGCGAGCAAATCGTATGCTTGATCCATTTGCTTTTGGAACTCTTTGCGTTCTTGCTCACGCCTTTCTTTGTGAGTTGGCTTCTTGCTTAGTCCTTTATGAAGAACCCGAACATCGGCATCGCTAACGGCATTTTCAGGAGATGACGAAGGTGACGGCACCAGCGCGAGACAATCTTCAAGACTGTCGCTTAGCGTCTGAACGACGTCCACGGTGGCTTTGGCCTTGAGCAGAAACTTCAGCTTCTCAACGTCTTCCCCGGATAGCTGCCAAATCGCGAAGTCCGTAACGTCGGGCCGCAAATGCTTAAGGATCATCAGGAAGTATTCGTGAACCTTGTCGATCTCCGGCGACCGCTCCGGCGTCAACAAGGGGAAGTTCAAATCAACCAGAACGAGCCTCCGCGGCTGTGGTTCGCCGTCATACCGGGCACACTCCTTCTGTATGCGCGTGCTCGGTTCACGTCCATGCCCTAAGCGCTCGAATAATTCTTTGACGTCGAGTGCTTCCAACGTATCGAGCCCTTCCGCTGGCATCGCCGCAATACGCAACGACCAAAAGATTGCCATCGCCTCCATGCTGTTTACGACAAGCACCTCGAGCCCAGAGTTTTTGAGCTTGTCGGTTCGGTAGTCCTCGAGCACGGACTTCCACGCGGGTTGTTGAAGCCCCTGGCCATTCACGATGAGATCGAAAGGAGCTTCCATGCGGCATTTTCGGGCGACGAAGGTGATAGGCCCGCACTGCGCTAACTGTGGCGCCAGGAGGGGCTGTCCGCCATCACCGACGACCACCACGCGGGCCGATTCGAGCTCGGCAAGCTCGAACCGTTCCTGAAGTCGTTCAAGAAGCACCGGTACGGCTTCGCGGAGGTCAACGAAAGCTCCATGAGCCTGGATGTTTATCCATAGATCGGGAAGTGTGACCGGCTTGCCGAGCTCGGCAATCGCTTCGTAAATGGCACCGATCTGTTCCATAAAGATTCCCTTCGGCGATTACGTTACGTGCAGAAACTTGCGAACCGCTGAACTTCATCGGCCTTGAACAAAGACTTCGTCATCGATAAAGACGAGCCTGTAGGTTCTGAGCAGCCTGTTGCCGATGAGTACGCTGGCGGACTGCTCGGCATCAAAATGTTGGTGGGACTTCTCTTCTCCGGTGGGCGTTCGCTCTTGACGCTCCACGTCAACGCAGACAACGGTGAGGCCGCGATGCGCTGAGCCCGGGCCATCTGTTCATTGCGCAGACGGTCATGGATAGCTTGCCGCTTGCTTGCGGCGGCGTATGCTTTCCGGTCCGCCGCTTGACGTCGAGCGGCGTGCCTCTGCGCCACACGATCATCTCGGCGCTGCACCTCAGCGCGACGGACTTCAAGCTTTTCACGATCGAACCTCAGCCGCTCGCTGCGAGCTTTTTCGTTACATGTAACTCTGACCAGTTTGAGGGCCGTGTTGTCGCTGAGGGGATAGTCGAGCGCCGCCTCGCCCTTGAGATAGAGCTTCAGCTGGCGATGAGCCTCGCGCTCAGCGTCCGTCCCCGGGATCATGGCGATCATGTCAAGGATCGCTCGACCAACAATAGGACCTCCTCCGATCGCGGCTTTCATGTGCGTGGCGAGCTCGAGTTCACCGGCCGTGATCACCGGCGCAACGACGTAGGCGTACAGCCAGTCCGAGGCGTTGTGCGTCCCCTCAATGTCGAAGAATAAACTTTGCCAGAGATCAAGGACCTCTGGGTGGACGGCAACACGTTGAGCGATTTCGTCACGCGGAAGACGCGCCAGAAGGGCAAGCTTTATCTGGTTGGTGCGCACGACCTCTTCGTTCAACTGCTCCGCGGCGTAAAAGGTCCGATATTGACATCGTTCCTCTTCGTCGACCGTGATCTCTTCGCCAAGCAGCTGTCGAAACCGGTGGTACCGCAGTATCAGAGGATCCTGGTTCCGTTGGCGCCCGGGAAGTCCGCTCGGCAGCTCCAAGGCAATGCGCACGCGCCATAATGGGCCCCAAAGATATCGGCGGTCTGGCGCCGCCGGCGTGTTGGTGTTTTGCATCATGCTGATCGTCTTTCCTTTCATCCTTAAAAGGGTTTGCAGGCGAGTCGGTGGTTAGCGATTTCCTCGACGGAATCTTGGAGGTCTTTGACCAACCCCGAATTTCATTCCCCTTCCGATAGAGTCCCACCTTCGATAACTCGCGATCGAACTCTTGGTTTGCGTCACGACGCCCCTTTCGCAGCTGCGCAATGATGCGCTGATAGAGACGCCGCCTATCGTAGGGCGCCCGTAACTCGGACAGCCGCTGCTGGACAGACCGAAATATTTCCTCATCACGGCCCAGATAAACCGAGCGCTGCCGACGCTGATCGTCACGCACCACCAACTTGTAATAAGGTCCAAGCCGCTCGCCTTTGCGCACGCGGTACGTCGGTACCACCGAGCCCTGTTCTGCGAGCGACTGGCGGTGGCGTGCGAAGAAGGCTTCGATTCGGGCAAGCCGTTGGTCAACACTTTTCCGTTTTTCCAAAATCGCCCTCCTCGAGTGAGTCCAAAATGGGGGTTTGATTCAACGAGGGCCACGATCGCTTTCGGAGTTCACGCAGCCGGCTCAGGAAGTTTTGCACTTTGAGTTTCGACCCGATAAGGCGTAGATGGCGGTCAATCGCAATGTCGCGATCACGCTCCGCTGGAATGTTCGGCAACTGCGAAAGTGGCATCTGTTCGCGTAACTCGAACTGCTGGAAAATCTCGATCCACGCGAGAAAGACGAGGCTCACACCCACTGATTTTAGGAGCGGGTCATCCTCTGCCAGCACCAATTCGAGATAGGTAGGTGTTATGAACTCGTTGACGACCAACTTGACTTCGTCGGAAAGCGCCTCGAAATCGGCTTCCTTGAGGAAGTAGGGCCGAGTAGCCGGAGCATTCGCATCAGACATGGAAATCCCTTTCCGTGATTGCGTTTATTTCAGTCAACAGCAGAAGCGAACGTTTGTCGCCGCCGCCGAGAGCATCGTGCTCTGCTATCTCTTTAATGCCGCCCGAGGCTCAATGCAAGTTGCCAAGCAGGAATTATTTATTAATGCGACACTGCAGCATTGTACTCCACATCTATGAGATGATGATGTATTGGCTCAGTAATTACGGGTGTAGTCGGGTTCGGCCGCGAGGATGGCGAGTGCCGTGTCGATCTGGCAATGCATGGCATCGAGCGTCACGGCAGTGCCGCTGAGTTCCATCAGCTTCAACAACTCCGGTGGGGCGGGAATCTCGTTGCTCTTCTCGTCGACCGGCATCTGCCGCAGACACAACCGCGTGTCGCAAGCGAACGCCGTAATGGTATGCAGCGCCGACTTGCCGGCCACGGAATCGAACGAGCCGCGTAAGTCTTTCCGTCGCTGGCGATCCCCTGGCCTCGTAGCGAGCCGGCGAAGGCGTCGACCCATGCATGCATGGCGGTCAAGAATTCACCAGTGTCGAGGACTGCAAAGATGCGGCCGAACGTGTCGTGGCTGGGAATGCCGTGGCTCAAACGGAGGAAGCGACGGAACCATGCGCGTTTGCTCTTGGCGAAGCGTTCCACGTCGGCCCAACCCCGGGCTCCGCAGATCGTCGCGGTCAACGCCAGGAAGATCATGCCAACGTGCGATTGCCCTGCCGTTGCCCCGCGGGTTTCATAACCCCGCGGGGCAACGACACTTGAGACCGAGATCCATTGCAAGTCGCGTGAAAAGGACAGCTTGAGCGTTCCCAGCTCCCGCGGCACTGGCTAACAATGAGAAGATCGGCGTGAAATCACGCACTACGGCCAACCATTGAAAGAAGTGAGATCATGGTACGACCCATGATCGATGGCCAGCAGCGTAGCCTTCGACCGAGCTCGTGCATCATGACGCCGGCAGCTGTGGCGCGTCGCGGCGCGGCTGATGATCACCTCCGGGTAATTGTCGTTGACGTACGTCATCGATCGGATTCTCTTTACGTGGTACACGACCGATACCATGGCGGCCGCGTTGCCAGCAACCATGCAGCACTGGACGATCACTAGCGTTGCATACGGCGTGGCGACGTACGTCAACGCGTTTATCGCCCAGTCTCACGGGGCCGAACGTTTTGATCGCGTCGGGGGCGCCGTGTGGCAAGGCGCGTACTTTTCGTAGGGCGCAGGATTGCTGCTCGCACTGCTCGGGCCGTCATCCGAGACGATCTTCGCGTCGATCGGCCACGATCTGGTCGTGCAGCAACTCGAATCGTCTTATTTCTGGGTGTTGTGCCTGGGCAGCGCCCCGCTACTGAGGGTAGCAGCGCCCAGTTGCTTCCTCAGCGGACGCGGCAAGACGGACACGATCATGTGGGCCAACGTCGACGCTGCGGTCGTGAACACTGTCCTCGATTCAATGATGGCTTTTGGCGTGTGGCCCGTTCGGCCTTTGGGTCGTTGCCGGTGCCGCCATCGCCGCGCAGGTGGCGATCGTGATTGACGCGAGTCGAGCCGATTCGCTGCGATGGTGTCGAGGTTTGCCGGGCGTTCCGTCATCAAACAGAATTGCTGGTGCTTTCATCGAACCGATACGGCCAATCTAAATTTTTGACGTTTTTGCGTCAGAGTCTTAGAGGGCAGATTATTTATCCGATAGAAATCGGCGGAGCACCCACTCGTTATTGTCTGCGTGAAGACTCGGAGTTTTATAATTCAGTAAGATCGGCCACATTTTGAAGCGGCGCGGACCGCGTCGCTTCGTGATGACCCAGGCCTTCGGACGAACTCTTGCTGATCGGTGCAAAGCGGCAACAGGTCTATGCGCTAACGAACGGCGTGCCCTGCTCCGCCGTCGATGCAGCGTCTCGTCGATTTCGTTGCGCCTCGCGCGCTAACGCTCCGACGTCTGGGCGGCCAACGCAGTAGCGGTCGATCTGATTGCTGCGTCGGATGCAAGTCACGCTCGATCTTCGTGGTTCACTCGCTCGGACTTGTCGAGCGAAACAGTCGTCGTCGCTGCCACCATATGAGGCCGCTCACAACCTGCACGATGAGCAGTACACACGCGGCACCCATTAGCAATCGCCCTGGCCATCCCCATTCTTCACCGGTGTGCCACGATCGATGGCGATGCCAGATCCAACTGCCCCATGGAGTACTGCGCGTGCTTGTCGTCCATAGCACGTCGCCGGTGAACTGGTCGACGTACACTCGGCTACGACCCGCCGGTGTGCGGTCTTCGGGGAACTTCATGAAAGCCGTGTACAGGTCTGTCTCCGATTTCGGCAACGACACCAAGGCTACGATCGCACCGGGCAATCGGGACTTCGACAGTTCGATGATGCGGTCGATCGACAGCGGCAAACGTCCCTCAGCCGATGCCGATCGCAACTTCGGCGGCTCTTCGATTTTTCCGGCGACGCGATACAGCGCCGGCTCGACCCAATGCTCGAACGTCATCATCGTGCCGGTCGTCCCCGCGACCAACCAAAAAACGAGGTCATATAAACCCACGGCACTGTGCAGTTCGTAGCACAGTCGCCGTGCGGAAACACGGAATCGAATGACGGCAATCTTCTGCCGCCACCACAACACCAGTCCGCTCATCGAAAGCAGGACGAGCGCCGCGGCCGAGGCCCCTTGCACTTTGCTCCCAGGTTCGCCTATGAGCAGATTCGTGTGGAACCGATGAATGGACGACGCGACATTGTCTCCACGCTGCCGCTCGCCCAAGATCGTTGCATCATGCGGATCGACATACACCTGCATGCCGTTCCGCATGGCGATCTCGACGGCCTGGCCATCCTGCCTCGGCAGTCGGATCGCGCCGACGCGCGTGTCCGGATGCCGCCGCTGTGCCGCCTCAACGATTTCCTGCCACGCACGACGCTCTCCCCCAGTCGCGACTCGCCAAAGTTGCGGATTGATCGCCTCGTCAATCTCATTCTCGAACGTCAGTAGCGCCCCGCTTCCCGCCAACAACACCAACGGGACCGCCGCCACAATCGACAGCCACTTATGGCCCCAAAGAACCGCCAAGCGAACGGACATAGAGAGAGCGTCAAGTCCTTGCCGAAGTTCCGGTATCAGGTCGCAATGGAGATTGTAAACAGAATTGGTTCGCGTCTCGCGTCTCTATTTACGCGTCTGCGCCAGATGACTGAAGTTGGTTTTGCAAGCGGTAGCTCTTGCCGTTGACCGTCACGATCTCGGCGTGGCGTACGAAGCGGTCAAGGATCGCCGTGGCGCCGGGGACGTCGCCGATCAGCTTGCTCAATCTTCGAGCGGCCAATTGCTGGCCATCACTGTTAGGTAGGTTTCGTAGCGCCGCATGGTGATCGAACAAGTGTTCGCCGGGCTGCTGTGGGGCGTAGCCAAGGAACTCGCTGAGTGAGCGGCTGCGGCACAGCGACAGGCGATGCCGCGCGAGCTATCGATTCCCTTAAAGTAGTCGACCAACAGCGTGCGAAGGTACATGCCAGGCGCCAGCGATGACTGGCCACGTGTCTCGCGCTGTTCGTAATAGCCTTCGCACTGCGCTTCGATCCAGCGATCGAAGCCCGCTTCGGCCAACAAGGCATATAGCTTCTTGTAAAACGGATGCCCAGCTGAACATGCCAACGACTCGCTGGCCACAAACAAGCTCTCTTGGCGCTGTTCCGACGTCGCATCGTCATCGTCTCGCCCTCCTTGAGCTGCACACGATGACCTTAACACGGACGTCAATACTTCACCGCACTGCTAAAGCCCTGATGCCTGTTGGACCTCAAAGGTCCGAAGTCAACTTTCATTCAACATTCACTGCAATTGCGAGGCCTGTCATGCTACGTCTTAATGTTGGGTTCAGTCGCAAAAAGGGAGAATCACACTTTGGCTCGCGAGGAGCGAGCGTGCAATTAGAAGTCGAGCTCGCGTCAGATTTCATAGGGCAGCCAGCCCGGCTCAAGCGACGAGTTCGGCAGCTGTTTTCGTTGGCGAAGTCCGCGGTCGACGAGGAGCTTGCACAGGTCGCGCGGTACCCAGATGCCGCGGGGGGTGTTCCGACGACGCGCGCCGCAACGCTACGCCAGACGCGTGCCTTGATGGCGATTGCCCAGAAGCAGGAAATCGACTTACAAGCCCTCCTCGGCGACCGCTTCGGAATCGCCGAACCCAAGGAATTGTCAATTGTCCAAGCGAGCCACCTGATTCACGAATTGCGGCAGGTGCCGATGAACTCGTCGCCGGCTTCCTGAAGGAAGATCGTCGAACGTGTTCTATGTGCCGTCGGTGTGTACCGCTAGCCCACAAACAAGGTGTCGCGGATGATGGATAGTCTAATGCAGTTGTGTTAGCGCTGACCGAAGTTCAACATTTAACTTGGTCATGCAAAACGCGTCAGCAGAGGGCTCGGCATTGGGTGGTGTAGCCATCGGCAACGACGAGATTCTTGTTGATTGATGTTCTTACGCAGTTGTCACGCTTTAAAGGCCGGTCCGCCGACTCTTCGGTCGGCGGACCGGCCATTGCTTGACCGATTCGATGCTGAAAAACTCATCGCGTTTTTTTACCTATCAGCTGTCCGTTGCGCTAACCTGACCGATCCGTCGCTCTGGCAATTGAATGATTGGCGGTGCGGTTGCAGCTGCGGTCGAAGGGGATAGTGTGAGTGTATTCGGCGCATGGACATCTTCAAAACGCTCAAGACAATCCAACTCGCCAGCTCAGAAGTCCCGTTTCTATTTCGCGAATCGAAGGAAATAATGACGGCCGAGTCGACGAACGAACCCGAGTTGCAGAAGCCATAAGACGCGCAGACGCCGGGGCGACGGCCGAGACCAGCCCGCAGAAGAGAAGAAGGTACAGCGTGCCGGAAGGAAAGCCGTCAAAGGCGCAAGCCCCCGCTCATCGACCCAAGGCTCGCGGACGGCCGCCCTTGGGCTTGCCGGAGCGCGAATACCTGGCATGAAACAAACGCGTGACTGGTGAGTTTTCGTGTGGATGCGGCGAGAAAGCTTGTGACGCAAGCGCTGACGGAATCGGCCGTCGCGCCGCAGGCGACGAAAGCGCATCGGCTTCAGGAACGTGGTAGCCGTCGGCCGAGGCATTTGATGTGACCAGACATACTACCGTAGCACGTTCGGCCGCTGCGCGGTGATTCGCAACGCCACTACTGCGGACGGAAGGCTGTGTTCTCGCGCAGTAGCGCCGAGTGCTGCGAAATAAGCTCTTGCAGCTCCGGTTTATCGATGGCGTTGGAAATCTCATCGGGCTTGTTCGGGTAATAACGGTAGAACTCGCGAGCCACCATCGGGGCGTCGAGACTCCAGCCCTGATGCCACTCGACGTACCGCGCCTTCTCGGTGCGAACTGCAAAGCCAATAATCGGACTCTTTTTCTTTCCGCCTTCGCCCGCGCGATTGAAAACGTGATACGCCGCCTCCTTCCATGGTTGATGGGGATCGTCGAGCAGCGGCGCAAAGCTTTTGCCATCAGTTAATGGCAGAGCGGGAAGGCCGCATAAATCGACCAGGGTGGGAAAAATATCGACGGTTTCGACAATCGCACTCGTGCCGACGCCGGACTGCTTCCCTGGCGCACAAACGATGAGTGGGCTGAGCGTTGCCCGTTCGAAGTTGGTCGACTTGGCCCATTGATGCAAATCGCCCAGGTGCCAGCCGTGGTCTCCCCATAAGACGATAATCGTGTTTTGCTCGATGCCTAAGTCGCGCAGGGTGCCGAGCAGTTTGCCGATTTGTGCGTCGGTGTAACTGACTCCCGCACAGTAACCGTGAATCAGGTGGCGAATGGTTGCCTCGTCGTACTCGGCCTGCGACCCCGATTCGATGTTCGACCAGGGATTCAGGCCATGATTGCGAGCGATTGTGGGCGCTTTCTTGGGGTAGTCGGGTTGCGGCGGGAGCGGCAGCGACGCGCGGTCGTATAAATCCCAATACCGCTTGGGCGCCACGAATGGCAAATGAGGTTTGTGAAATCCGACCGCGAGCAGAAAGGGCTTCTCCCGGTTCGCCGCAAGCTTCTTTAACCGATCGATCGCTACGAGCGCCATTTCGCCATCACGATACGTCTCGTCCGGAACGTCGAGCATTTCATAAAACGAGCCGCCCCCTTCTTCCTTGTGCTGCTGTTTCACTCGCTTTTGTTCACTGCGTTGCTGGGCGGCTGACTTCGTATCGGTGTCGGCCTCGGTGGTTAAAGCGTATTCCGGCGAAAGTGGGTGCCACTGTTCGTCGAATTTGTCGCCATCGCCGTCGGCTGGTTTTCCGTGCCAGATCTTGCCCAGCGACACGGTGGCGTAACCGGCGTTGCCGAACACTTTGCCCAGAGTCGACACGTCGGGAACGTTTTGCCAGATGTGGGGGCCGTAAATCTGATGCGTTCGTTCGCTGCGCAAGCTGGTGAGCAGCGCCACGCGCGAGGGAATGCAGACGGCGAACTGGACGTAATGCCGATCGAATCGTAGGCCGCGCACCGCTAGAGAATCGATGTTGGGGGTTTTCATCCAATCGACACCGTAACAACCAAGCTGCGGCCGCAAATCGTCTACCGCAATGAACAGAACATTGGGTCGTTTTGTGGATACGGGCGCGTCGGTCGACTTGGTTTGCGGGGCAAGCTTCTCTGAGTCGGAAGCACGGTCAAGCGCGCTAGTTGTCGTAGCCCCCGATTGAAAAGCCGGCTGCGACTTAGCAAGGTCGGTGTTCTTCGCTTGAGCGGTGGGCCTCGCCTTCTTGCTTTTCGGGGTGCTCTCCGACTCTTTTGATTGAGTTCCTGCTTTCTCGACCAGATCGCGATCGGTCCAGGAGATAGTTCGTTGCTGCTCCTGCTGCATGGCCACGTGGAGCGCCAGCAGCTTGGGAAATAGTTCGGCGACAATCTCAGGATGATCTGTCGCCACGTCGTGCGCTTCGGCGATATCCTCGCGCAGGTGGTAGAGCGCACAACTCTCAGCCTGCAGCGAGGCGTGATGTATCCAAGCGATTCTGGAATGGAAGCTCTTGGCTGGCGACGTCTGCGCGATCAGCTTCCAGCCCCCCTCGCGGATGGCCGCTTCCCCTCCGATGCGCCACCAGGTTAGCGGAGTCGTGCGCTCGAAGGTCTTTCCTTCCAATAAAGGCATGATGTTCTGGCCATCGAGCGCGTGGTCCGTGGGAGGCGCGATGTCGGCGGCTGCACAAAACGTGGGGAGCAAATCCAAACCGCTAACCGGCACGTCAAACACCTGCCCCGGCGTAACGTGTCCTGGCCAGCGCATGATTCCCGGCATGCGAATGCCGCCTTCGTAGAGGCTTCCCTTGCCACCGCGAAGCGGACCAGCTGAACCTGGCTCGATTGGGCCATTATCGCTGGTAAACAACACAAACGTATTCGCCTCGTCGCCGCTCTGCTTCAAAGCGCTGAGCACACGGCCCACCTGATGGTCGAGGTGAGCAATGTTCCCCATATATTCATCTGTGCCGGGAGCAATTAATTGGTGTTGGTCGCGCGCTCCTTTGTGGTTGCTCCCCAAATGAGAATACGGCTCGACAAAACCGGGTGGCGTGGCAATCACACGATGCGGCTCATGGAACCAAACAAATAGACAGAACGGCCGTGTGCGATCCTGACGGTTCGCGAGCCATTGGAGCGCTTCGCCGACGATGATTGCCGACGAGTAACCTTTGGTTTCAGTTACGGGGACGCCATTGCGAACAAACCCCGTCGGATTCAAGTGACTAGGGACCGCGTTGTTTTGAGTCGCGAACCAATGGTCAAAGCCGTGATCGTTCGGCTGCGGCTGCGATTTGTCTTGTAGGCTCCCGTTCGCCGCCCACTTGCCGACAAAGCAAGTGTCGTAACCGACGTCGCGCAGCAAACTGGCGATCGTCCGTTCCTCGCGTCGCAGGTGCATCTGACTTTTGTTGGGAATATACGTGTAGATGCCCAGACGAAACGGAGAGCGGCCGGTAAGCATGCCGGTGCGCGTCGGCGAACAAGTCGATGCCGGGCTATAGAAACTCGTAAACCGCGCGCCTTCGGCCGCAAGACCATCGAGCACAGGCGTTTTCACCCGATCGCTGCCAAAACAACCGACGTCGCCATATCCGTGATCGTCACTGAGGAACACGACCATATTCGGTCGGATGGCAGGGCTGCAAAGCGCTGGACCCGTGAATGCGGCGCACGCGACGAATAGGACAAACAGTTTCCAACAACGCTTGAAAATCATAGATGAGAGTTGGTTAAAAAGAGATGCTCGCACGGCCGGAGTAGTGATCAACGATTCCATGTAAGGACTTCATCGCTCAGAAATGGCCTTAAGGAGTTCGGCCACATCGGGCATGCCGGAAACTCCAACTGTTTTCGCTGAAAGTTGGGCCCCGTCGGTGGACAGAATGGGAAGCAATCGATTGGGGATCGCGGCTTTCAGCGCGCGGCCCGATGAGTACTTCGTGGGGGCCGCGTAGTTCTGCCAACGGACCTCCTCCGCTGGCGGCATGACGATGTTTCCAACAATACGATTGCCGACCGGTTGGTTGAAGTCGATTTCGGGAATTGTCTCGAAGGCGTTCACGTCGAGTCCTCCGGCGGTAATGCGGCCGCGAAGGGTTTCATGGCTAATCGCGCTTCGCAGACGAACGCGCACCGCGCTGAATAAGGCGGCCTTTTCCGGGAGGTCGCGCCAGCCAGTACGGACGCTTGTCAACATGGGCAAAGATGGGACAGCGCAGAGCCATGTTTTCGCTGACGACGTTAACACGTCCGCCGCCGGTGAAGATCGCGACCTCACGACAATCGATGAGGTAGTTCTGCTCGACACGCGCAGCGCAGCTTCTGTCATCGAGATAGATCCCCCTCGCGGCTCCCGCGATGATATTGTGGCGGATGACGTTGCCGACTGCCGCATAAATCGCCTCGCCCAGAGATAAATGCCGCCGGTGTCACCACTGCCGACATTCTGGACGAGATTCCTTTCGACGTGATTGCCGGGGCCATCACCCGGATGCCCATGGTCTCGGTCGCAGAGTTGCGAACCACATTGCAGGCGATGACCGCTTGATTGTCGCGCACCGAGGTTCCGTCATAGGTCCATTTGGCCGCGAGCGCATTGAAGCGTTCGATGGAAGATTTCTCGATGCGATTGCCTTCCGGCCCGTCCTGATCCATGCCGCACGGTCTCCAGACGACGATCCCGCCACGGGCATCGAGAACCCGCAGGGCTAGTTGATACTGAACGCCTTAGGAAATCGGCACACTCCACGTGAGCCGTTGCGCAGCGTGAGGCCGGCACCTCGAACCGGCCCGCCTCTCAGCAGAGCGCCGCCTCATTGGACGGTAGTTCGCTGAGATCAAGCTCGGCATCGGGGCCGCTTCCCTCAATCACAGGTCTCCGTGCCGGCAACGCGGAGCAATGGATCGCGCTTTCTAATTTGTGGGGCCCTTTGACGACGAGCCGGCAATCGCCTGCTAAAGGGTTTTAGAGAGTACCCGTGGCAGTTCCTCGAAACGCGATGGAGGTTCAATCGATCAAGCACCACGACCAGCGGTCCGTGATGGTGTCGGAGCGGTTCGCGCAGGTAACGCAGCACATCGGCCGTGCGGACGTTGCGATCATGGATGCGGCGTGCGATCGCGGACGGCGAGTGGCGAACGGCTCAGATTGCCGAAGACGCTCTGCCCATCGTCCGCGCCTGCTCGATTGACTCCCCCCCGCTCTAACATCCGCGTCTTGCTGAATTCACGCGAGCCCGTACCACAGTAATTGCGCGTTGCCGTGGCGTTCTCTGGCGGCAATCCCGACCTACCGCTACCGTAAGCAAATCCGCTTGTAGACAGACCAACCATGAGACTCCGCGGCCTCTTGATGCAACGCGTGTGTATGGCGGACCTGTTGTTTGGACACGACCGACACCAAGGCGAATGCCGATAAATGGGGAACTCGGATGCTGACCAATTGTCTATTCTCCGTTAGTTATGCCGGGCTCTGGGGACAACATACGTTAGCGCTGCCCGAGTTTATTCGGCATGCCGGCAAACTCGGCTATCGACATGTGATGCTGGCGGGAAAGCGGCCGCACCTTTCGATTCTCGACACCGATGAAGATTGCATTGAGTCGGTGCGCGCGGCGATGAGAGAAGCCGATGTACAGGTTCCGGTCATCGGAGCGTATGTTGACATCTCCGGTGGGACGGCTGCCGAGGTGCCGTACCTGGAAATGCAAATCGCATACGTCGAGCGTTTAGCGCAGGTCGGACAATTGCTCGGATCCACGATCATTCGTGTCTTCACGGGATACGAGAGGATCGACTGCCAGCCGAACACGCTTTGGAACACAACCGTGGCTGCGCTGCGTGAGATGTGTGATCGATTGCGGCCGCTGAACATGATTGTCGCTGTTCAGAATCATCACGATCTTGCCGTCGCGACTGACGCACTTTTGGAATTGCTGGCCGACATCGATCGACCGAATTGTAAGCTTGGGTTCGACGCGTGGTCCCCTGCTCTGCGGGGCGAGTCACTCTATGAAGCGGCCCGCGCCGCTGCCCCGCAAACGGTCATTACCACCAACGCCGATTACGTAAAATTCCAGCGGTACGCTTATCAACCGGATCTGGTCAATTATCATCGTCATCAGGTTCCGTTCGTGCGGGCGGTACCATTCGGCACCGGAATCATTGATTACCGAGCGTTTTTCTCGGGCTTGATCGAAGGCGGCTTCTGCGGTATCGCATCGTATGAGATGTGCTCACCGCTGCGAGGCGGCGGAACCATCGACAATCTCGATCGTTGCGCTCGCGCGTACATCGACTGGATGAACGGGCACGGCTTTTCTTCCGGCGATGCGTCTTCCGGAGCGGAGGACGCACAGAGTTCGATCGTCATCAAGAACTGAGAACCGATTGGAATTGAATCCCGTGGCGGTAAGCCCCTGAAGTTTTCGTAGTTCGTCCATCGACGCACGCCAACGATTATCGGTGCAGAACGCGTGAGTCGCGGTTGCCGCGGCGATAGTGTTTCCAGATAGGAATCGCCGACAAACTGTGCACACCACGAGAAGTTCGAGTACGATTGAAACGACTTGAACCCAAAGGGGCGTAAGCGTTTCAGGAAGCACACTCCGGTCATCACGACGTGACCGACCGAGTCGACTACGGCTCACCACGGCGGCCACGATCTCAGCAGCGCCAAAAACGGTGGTTTTTCGAGAACCTCAAGAATCGAATCGGTCCCACGAGTTCTTGACGACCAAACAGCACCCGTGCTCTCGGTTGAGGTGATAGCCTGCTCCACGTCTCGGCTCATCTACTTCTGCGACTCGAAGACGCGTTGAATGAGGCGGGCCAATTCGGGATCGTACGCCACCAACTCAGCGCGGGTGTTCACGGCGTTGTGAATGCCGTTCGGCGGATTGGCTTCCAGGTTCGCATTGAACCAACTCTGCACGCCTTCGGCCCAATACTCCGAAACATTTGAAGCGGCGTAGGTTTTGTCCCACAAGCCTTGCGCCCGCGCCTTGCGATATACCTGTTCCAACGCAGCGGTAAACGTCGGATCGACCATTCTCAGCCCCATCACGTCGATGGTATGTGCAAACTCGTGAACCAAAATGCTCTCGCCTTTGGAGGAATCCTGCGGATAGTTCAGCAGATTCTCCTCCGCGGCGCTACAGACGGGTCGCGCCTTCGTAGCACCGACTCCGCGCGTGCTTTTGTCCCAGTTGGTCTGCGGACACTTTTCGTTAAGGTCGCGATGTTCCGGAATGTCGGTCGTGACCTCGCTGCGCGCTATCACGGCGACGCGTGTCTTGTTGGCAATCAAAGCTTGGATCAAATCGGGCCGCTTGGCGAGCATCTCCAAGATAATCGTTCGCGCCGCGAGCAAAGCTTGGTCGGGCGCCTTGGCAGAGGCAAGCACGGGAATGCCGTCGGCATCAACGTACTTCGTATAAAACATGTCCGCGTTGAGGTCGGCCGGTGGGGACGTTACCACCGACGGTTTGCGCAACGATGGCTTGACGCGTGGCGGATTGTTCTTGGCGGCCGTCGCTTGCGGCTTCGGACCCGGTTGCTTGAGGTCCCCTCCCCGCGATTGGTTTTGCCCGAAGCAGATCCCGCTTGCAAAGTACACGGTAAGCAGCCCGGACAACAGAGTCACCGAAGCGCGAAACATTTGAGGTACCCCTGCGGGGATGGATGGGTTGCGTTCGCTAATGTATCGCTCACAACGCTGCAAACAACGGTGGTTGCAACTTGGGATCGGGTTAACACGTTGTCTTGAGATCCGTTGGCTTCACGGCACGGTCAGTCAAGCGAATCGACCGAGGGGCGCTCCGAGTCGGCATTCTCATTTAGCGCATGAAAATGCCACACTCCTTTGCGCGTGTCAGAAATGGGGTCCATTGATACGACTTCCAAAAAGCGGAGACGCGATCTAGCGTTTCTGAAACTGCTTCGCCTTCTTTGCGGCTCCCTCACGTGCCGTGGTGATTTCCTCCGGGGTCAATTCAGTGCCGGGCCCGGCCTGCATCAGCCGCTCAATCAGCCGCTCGTCTGGATGCTCTAATCCCAAAGTGTGTCCCAGTTCATGCGCACAGGCCTTGGCGACGGATGACGCGCCCCGCTCGGACATGACCAGCGGGGCGCGTTGATGATCATCGGGACCATTTGGGCGCCAGACGGCAACCAAGGCAATCGTGCCGCCTTTGAGCGCAAGGCCGTTCGCCATGCCGACGGATGGGATCAAATAGAGGTTGATGATTTTGGGATTCCGGTCCGTTTCGGGAAAAAACTCCCTGAATGTCGGAATCTCAATAGCCTCTCTTTTCTCAATCCGCAGCAATGCCGATTTTAGCCCCGGCCCTTTCACGGCTGCTTCCACCGACACCGACTCGGCCTTCCACTGAATGCCCGCGGGTTTCCAGATGCGGTTGATTTCCGGAAGCACCGAAGCGGTGAAATCCTTCGGGGTCACCCAGTTATTGATGTTTTTCCCGTTCTCGACGAATTCCAAGCCGGTCATCAGATGAACCCGGACAGGCACCGTGAGCATCGGGCTGCCCGTCTCCTGAGCCCGCCCTGTCAACGACAGGGCCGGCAGCAGAAGGAGATGCAGCGTCACGACGAAGGATAGGAAACCGGGTTTTTGAAACAGCATCATGTTGAGAGAAAAGTTATAGGTAAAAATTCGACTCGGACGTAGCTGCGTCGTTTCCCTTATTCGTTCGATTTCTGTGATTACCGACAAAACGATTGATTGATGAGAATTCAACAAGGTGGCACGTAGCTTACGAGGACTCGATGGATTCGTCCATCATTGAAGAGAATTCATCGGCTCGGCGGCTTGCTCAAGTACTACGAACACGTTGCGGCTCGAGAATTGCGTTTCGACGATCGCTCGCGATTGTCAGAAGTTCGCCGTCTTCGCCGTTGTTGTGTCGATCAGTACGTCGATTATTTTAGGTTGTCCTTCGAAGAATTGGCGGCGGGAATTGTTGCCTTCGCCTTTCGATCGCCCACTTGAAAGAAACCGAGCGATTGGCTTCGATCATTGGTGATGAGCCAAACGGCGCCGGGTCGAGTGTGCTGCGATTTCTGCGCTCCGGATGCGATGTCTGCGTAATGCTTCTGTTTGCCTTGCGGGTCGATCCAGACCAACCGGACCGCTGCTTCTGATTGATTGATGAAAACGACATCAAATTGGCCTCCGTCCAGTCGAGACGGCGGGGGTGATTCATCAGCGATGGAACTCCACGGCAGAGCGGGAAGAGAGGCAATACTTGGAGCCTTTTTCTCGGCAAACGATTGCGGCCCCCGTGTTCGCAGCGCGTTGAGTGTTGAACGGTGCTCCGGCAGGCTTGCGAGATTGGTCCATTCATAGGGGTCTTCCAATACGTCGTAGAGCTCTTCATCTCCATTTGCATAATGAATCAAACGCCATTGCTGCGTGCTCAGACTGTAGCTGCCTGGGTCGGCGAGAAAAGTCACGGCATCGTGCGGCCACTCGACGTTTGGACCGCGAAGGAGCGGAACCAGGCTTGGTCCGTCGTGTTGCGTTTCCGCAGTTAATCCGCACAAGTCGAGCAGCGTTGGAAAAAGGCTGACGAGGCTAACGGATTTGTCGCACTTCGACGGGCTCGTGCCCGCGCTAAGGCCGGGCGCGCCCGCGGGAACGCGGATCATGAGCGGAACGCGAGTGCAGACGCGCCAAGCGGTGTATTTCTGCCAGTGCTGCTTCTCTCCCAGGTGCCAACCGTGGTCGGACCACAGCACAACGATCGTATTCGATGAATTCGGGCCTTGTTCGAGAGCCTCAAGCACATGTCCCAACATTGCATCGGCAAAATGGATCGATGCCAGATAGCCCTGAATCGCCTGCTTCCATCGGCCTTCCATTTGGATGTGGGCGAAGTAGCGATTCGGTCCGCGGCGTTTGCCCTCGGAAGGAAGATCGTCTAAATCATCTTCACGGTAGCCCGGCGGCAATTGGATCGAATCGAGCGGGAATGGTTCGAAGTATTTCGCGGGTACAAACCAAGGTTCGTGCGGCCGGTAGATGCCGCAAGCTAGAAAGAACGGTTGTGCGTGCTTCCGCTTGAGCTGTTCGCCGATCCATTGCGACACGAGAAAGTCGCCGCCGTATTCATCGTTCGTGGCGTCCAGCGATCCCCAATCGGTTTCCACGTACTGCCATGCCCCACCGCGCGGCAGATTCAAGGGTCGATGTTTGGGATACAGCGTGCGCGGAAGAGGGTTTTCGTCTGCCGCCTTAGGAAAGTAGTCGTCCCATGACGGCGAGTCGATGAAATAGTGCAGCAGCTTCCCCGACCCTGCGGCGTAGTAGCCGTGTCGCGAAAACGTCTTCGTCATGATTTCGACATCGGGCAATACCTCGCGCATGGGTTGACCGTTTTCGTAAAGGCCCGAAACGTTTGGCGACCGCCCCGTGAAAACCGCGGTTCGCGAGGGATTGCACGCGGGGGCGGCGCAATGAGCATTGGTGAACAGAACGCTTGAACGAGCCAGCCGATCCAAGTTCGGCGTGGCAGCCTGTGAATGTCCCCCCAGGCAGCCGATCCAGTCATTGAGATCGTCGATGGCGATGAACAGCACATTTGGACGACCGACTTCGTCGGCCCGAAGCAGAGACGCCGCGATAAGCACGACCGCTACGGACGTAAATATTTCGGCAACCAAACACTTGCAGGGGTTCATCGCAACCACTCTCGGAATTGATCAAAAAAGAGGATCAGAAAAGGGGACGGAGGACGGAGGCGAATCGGCAGTATTGACTCACGCCCCCTTTTCTATGCCCGGATACCGTCACCCCTAAGGGTGGTCGGACCAACGTCAAGAACAACCCAAACGGGCCACTAAGAACCCAAGGCCGATAACTGCCAGGCCTGTCCGAAGCCATGCAAGCAACGTACGTTCAGCAGCAAAAAAAGATCCGCGGATCTGACTCGTCTGTCATGCATCACTCTTCTCACCTCTGAGACCAAGTTCATGCGCCTCACGCGGCGCATCCGAGGACTCGCCCAAGGCAAACTCGACAGCCCGATGACAGTGAACAGTCACTGGGTCGATGATCAGCTGCTCGTGCTCGTTTGGATCAACCGCCAACGGTAATTCCGTGCAGCCCAGGATCACACCGTCGGCATGCCGGTGTTTCCGGATCACGTCGGCCAGCACCTGCCGGTGAACCGGCAGCAGCCGGCCCTGTGACATTTCAACCTGCGCCTGCTGAATTCGATAGCGATCAGCTTCGGAAGGTACTTCCACCTGCAGGCCGTATCGCCCTAAGTGGCGATGGTAGTAACCGTCCTCCATCGTGAACCGAGTACCGAGCAGCAACACCCGGCGTAGCTTTCGATCGGCCGCATGGGCGGCGGTTAGCTCGATCAGATGAAAAATCGGGACCGGAGGACGAAGTGTATCCCCGAGAAGGTCAAGTGCCCGATGCAGGGTGTTGTTACAGATCAGCACGCAGTCGGGGCCAAGACGGAACAATCGCTCGAGATGCGTTTGCAGTAATCCCGGAATCTCGGCCCAAGCGTGGTGGTAACGGCTCTTGAAATCGTGGTTGTCAATGCTCAACAGAATCAATTCCGCCGAGTGATGCTCCCCTAGCTTCTGCTGAATCAAGCTATTCAGCAATCGATAGTACAATACCGTGGACGGCCAACTCGTCCCGCCAAGCAAACCGATTGAACGCATAGCCTTCTCCGTTCTTCGAACTTCTAACGCGATCTCTTCGTTCGAGTGTCGCAGGCTTTTGGGCCTTGAGTGATCTCTATGAACAAGACGCGCCTCCGGCAGAAAGTGCGATGATCGGTGCCCAGAATCGTCAACACTCGCTAACATTGACGGCTAGGCCGCCCAGCGACGTTTCTTTATATCTCGTGGACATATCTGCTCCGGTTCGTTTCATCACCCGAATCACTCGATCGAGTGAGACAAAATGGCTTCCGTCGCCGCGCAATGCCAAGCGGCAGGCGTTGATTGCCTTCACGGCACCCATCGCGTTGCGTTCGATGCACGGGATTTGCACCAGTCCCTTGATCGGGTCGCAGGTCAGCCCGAGATTGTGCTCCATGCCGATTTCTGCCGCTTGCTCCACTTGCGCCGGACTGCCGCCGAGCGCTTCGGTCAGAGCCCCGGCGGCCATCGAGCACGCGACCCCGACCTCACCTTGGCAGCCAACTTCTGCGCCGGAAATCGACGCATTGCGTTTGTAAAGTGAGCCGATCATGGCTGCAGTCAGCAAGAAACGCTCGATACGATCCGGATTCGACTCGGGACAGAATCGCGCGAAGTAATGAAGCACTGCCGGAATAATACCCGCGGCTCCGTTAGTCGGCGCCGTCACCACGCGGCCTCCTGCGGCGTTCTCTTCGTTGACCGCCAAGGCGTACAAGTCGACCCAGTCAAGAACGCTCAACGGATCGCGCAAGGCGAGCTCATCGCGTGTTTTCAGGACACGCAACAGCCCCGGCGCGCGGCGGGGAACGTTGAGCCCACCGGGGAGTGTGCCTTCCGTGCTACAACCGCGCTGGACGCACTCTTGCATAACGCGCCAGATCTGCCCCAGGGCCGCACGAATCTCATCTTCAGTGCGAAACGTCTTCTCGTTGTTCCAGGCGAGATCGCTGATCGAACAGCTGTGCGCGGCCGTGAGTTTAAGCAGCTCCGCGGCCGAGAAAAAGGGAAAGGGAACCGATGATTTGGCGCGATCGTCGTTCGAGGGCGGCTGACCTTCGCGAATGACGAACCCGCCGCCAATCGAAAAATAAGTCGACGATAAGAGGAGTGTCCAGCATTGGTCTGCGGTGAATGCCTGAAAACGGATGCCGTTGGGATGCGCGTCGAGAGTGATCGTTCGATTGAAAATCAAATCCCGAGGTTCATGAAAGGGAATTCCCCGACCGCCGGCCAATAAGATTTCGCCACGTTCGCGAATCACGGATGCTTTGGCGGCGATCAACTCGGGATCAATCTCATCTGGCTTCTCGCCGAGGAGTCCCATGAGCACCGAAACATCCGTTCGATGTCCATGTCCGGTCAGGGCGAGCGATCCGTAGAGATCGACTTGCACGCGCCCGACGGCTTCGAGCATGTTCTTGTGCTCGAGCTCGGCCAGAAACGCACCGGCAGCACGCATGGGCCCGACGGAATGTGAACTCGACGGACCAATGCCGATCTTGAAGAGATCGAAAACGCCGAAGTACGGCTGGGATGTTTTTTCAAACGTGCCCTCAATAAGAGCTTCTGTCATACCATCGACCTTGTCTGCTTCGTCACGGGAAGCGTTGACCTTTTATCTCATCGTCTCCGGCAAGCTCGTCGGCCTGGGTAGCGTCTTCCACATCTGCGCGCTCAGCGTTTTGAGCAGGGCGGCGTATTCCGGCCTGTCCGCGATGTTCTCGTTCTCATCGGGATCGGTTTCATGATCGTAAAGTTCGCGAGCGGCAATGCTACCAGTCGAGTTCTCCAACCACTCGATGTAGCGGTAGCGCTCGGTGCGCATGGCGTAGCCCATAAAGTTGCGATCCTCATGCTTGCGAGGGAACTGACTAAATGCGGCGCTCTTCCCCTTGGCTGCTGCGTCGTTGAGCAATGGAGCGAGGCTCTTGCCTTCAAGCACCGGCGGCACGCTCAGCGATGCGAGTTCGCAGAGCGTGGGATAAATGTCCACGAATTCGACCAGTGCGTGCGACTGTCGGCCGTTTGCTTTTGCGCTTGGCGCACGGATCATCAAAGGTACACGCGTATCGATTTCGTAGTTGCTCTGTTTGCACCAGCCTCGGTGTTCGCCGAGCTTCCAACCGTGATCACTCCAGAGCACGACGACGGTGTTCGACGCGAGTCCGAGGCGGTCGAGCTCGTTGAGCAAAAGACCGATTTGGGTGTCGATAAACGAAACCGATGCGTAATAGCCGTGCTTTAGCTCACGCTGCTGTGCTTCGGTCAGTGGTTGTTCGAAGGGGGATGGCGCGTCGGCGTAGTCCATGTAATCCCGCAACTCGTAGAAGCCGCCGAGCGATTTGTCGCCGAACGCCAAGGCCGGGGCGCCGTGCGGGAGGAACGGATTCGTCGCCAGCGGAATCTTCGCTCGATCGTAAAGTTCCCAATACTTTTTTGGAGTGATAAACGGGAGATGTGGGCGGATATAGCCCACTGCTAGAAAGAAGGGCGCTTTACCGAACGCGAGCTCTCGCAATTTCTCAATCGCATCGACGGTCTGCTTGCCGTCGGGATTCATCTCGTCCGGTTGCTCCTGAATTTCCGTTGCCGGACCGCGCATGCGGGCGATCGCCTTTTCAGGCCGGCCGTCGGATTTCATTTGTTGATGAAAGTCGGCAAGTCTCTGACGATTTTCCTGCGAATATTTGACGACGCCTTCCGGCCAGTGCGTCGGCTCGTCCCAAGAGACGTCGTCGGGAAAGGTGTTGTGGAAGATTTTTCCAAAGGCCACGGCACGATAACCGTGTGTGCGAAAGTGCTGCGGGATGGTGACCGCTTCGGGGATTGTCGTACGGAAGTCGGTGTCGAGATCCCAGACTTTCGTTTTGTCCGGCCGCAATCCCGTCAGCAGGCTGACGCGCGACGGATTGCACACCGCCTGCTGGCAATACGCATGCGTGAACGCCACGCCCGACGCGGCAAATCGGTCGATGTTCGGCGTTTTGACGTCTTTCACTCCATAACACCCGAGCTCAAGTCGCAAATCATCGACGGCAAGAAACAGGATGTTAGGGATGTTAGGTTTGTCGCTCGCCTCCGGTCCATCCGCGGCGTACAGCAAGTTCGCCGCACCGAGCGACAGCACGGAGATGAGAGTTGAAAAGCGCCTCGACTGATTACTCACAACGATGACTCCGAAAGATGTATTACGCCGCTTGAAACCGTGCAGGGGAAAATGCGGTCGAATCAATATGCGTGGGCTGTTCCTGTATTATCTCGGTGATTAGCTTTCCGGTTGCCGCGGCCATGCTCAGACCGAGCATGTTGTGTCCTGTGGCGAGATAAGCGTTCGCCAGGCCGGGGACACGGCCGATGATCGGCAGACTGTCCCAAGTCATCGGACGCCATCCATACCATGTTTTCCGGCCTTCGCCGTTGAAGGGAACGGCCAGATAATGTTTGGCGGACTCTCGCAACTGTTGAATGCGGCGATCCGGGATAGACGTATCGTACCCTGCAAATTCCATAATCGATCCCAAACGACAGCCACGCTCGAAGGGAGACACGCCTACACGATGCTCAGGGAATAACATGGGATATTGCGGCAAGGATTCCGGCCGCTCAATCGTGACGGAGTAACCCTTGCCCGGCTGTATTGGAATCCGGCAATCCAATTCGGACGAGAGGCGGCTACTCCAGGCACCAGTCGCAAAAACCAGTCGATCGGCTTCCATCTCTCCATGCGAGGTTACCAAATGCGTAATCCGCCCGGCCGACTTTCCTATACGACGCAATTCGCATTGTTCAATAAACGTCACCCCCTGATCTTTCAGACGCTGCGACCACTGCGAATTCAACCGGTCAGGGCGAACTGACGCGTCGTCTTGGTAATGAAAAGCGCCGGCCAATCCAGGTGCCAACGCCGGGTCGAACGAAGGAAGGTCCTTGCCCTCAATCCGCCGCGCGGTCACTCCAAAGTGATCAGTCAGCAGCTGATTGGTATCGGCAAACTCATGCATTCCCCGATCCGTACGCAGCACATAAAGCAGGCCGTTCTGTTTCCACTCGCAATCCAAAGATTCCTCAACGATCAAACGACGGTATTCCTTCATCGAAGAATCGAGAATTGCCTTGAGATGACGGCCGGCCGTCAGCATCTGGTGATGGTTGCAGCGTTTGGCAAACTGCCACATCCAATTCCACAACGCGGGACTTAAACGCGGCTTAATTCGAAAGGGAGCACTGGGAGTGAATAAGGATTTAACGGCGGTGCGGATTGCCCCCGGTTCGGTCAGCGGCAGCACGTGGCTCGGACAGATGTAGCCGCAATTGGCATGCGAACAAGCGCCGGCAATGGTCCCCTGGTCGATCACCGTAATCTGAAGTCCTATTTTCTTCAGGTAGTGGGCGCAGGCGATTCCAATGATCCCGGCGCCGACGACGATCGCCCGTTCCATCTTCGGAGTGGACGTCATGCGATCCCCTTGACTGGAATTCCGTGACAAAAGGGGTCGCCCGCTTGTTGAATGAGCGATGCTTCACTGCACACATATGCGCACCCAGTGATCCGCGGGATGACCTGGCCGTCACGATCCTCGCGGTAGGTCGCCGTAAAACGGCTGCCGATGATACTCTCTTGAATCCACACTTCGCCCGGTCGAAGCTTTCCGGTTGCAGCAAGGCACGCCAGCTTGGCACTGGTACCGGTGCCACAGGGAGAGCGATCGTAGGCACCACCCGGACAATAAACGAAGTTCCTGCTGTTGGCAGCAGATGACTCAGCCGGGCCGAAGAGTTCGATGTGGTCGATCTCCGCTCCGTCCGCTCCCGTGATACCTTGATTGCCCAATGCCTTGCGAATTTTTGCGGTGGCATCGGTCAGTGGTCGAATGTTGTCGAGAGTCAGCGGAACTGGAGCACCTTCCACCAGGAAAAACCAGTTGCCCCCCCAGGCAATGTCGCCGGTGATATTGCCCAGGTCCGCGACATCCAGACTGACATTTGCTCGATAACGGAAGCTGGGAACGTTCTCGATGACGACCTGGTTGGGATCAACGAGGTTCACTTCAACGATGCCGACTGGCGTCTCCAGACGGTGAATTCCTAGTTTGATCCGCCCGAGATACGCAAGGGTCACGGCAACGCCCATCGCTCCATGACCGCACATGTTCAAATAGCCGGTGTTATTGAAAAAGATCACTCCCGCGGCACAGGACGAGTCTTCCGGTGCGCACAGTAGGGCGCCGACAAGTGCATCCGATCCGCGGGGTTCGTTGATCGCCATGCGGCGGTAAGCATCGGCAGTTTCCCGAAATCGTCGCACGCGTTCTCGAAGCGATCCGCGGCCCAGGTCCGGCCCGCCGTCGACGATCACGCGTGTTGGTTCGCCTTCCGTGTGGGAATCGATGACTCGCATAGCAATCTCTGGATGATTCAATTGACTGATCCCGACCATTAGCGACAGTTCATCAACGCTTCGACTTCGTCGGTCTCGATCGGGATGTCGGCCATCAGATCGAGCTGGCCGTTTTCAGTGACGAGCACGGTGTTTTCCAGCCGGATGCCGAAGCCCTCGTTCTTGATGTAAATCCCCGGCTCGACGGTCACCACCCAGCCCGGGGCGATTCTCGTGTTGAAGTACGCGGCGTCATGCACGTCCAAACCAATGGGATGCGTCACGCCATGCATATAATAAGGCTTCACCGCGAGATCGTCGGGCGTCTGCTTTTTTACGTCTGACATTGTCAACAGCCCCAGATCAACGCATTCTTTTGTGGCCCGTTCCTCGCATTCAGCCCGTAGATCTTTCTGCGTCTTTCCCGGGACCAGTGCGGCCACCTGCGCGCGAAATACCCGCAGCACGGCATCGTAAACCTGCTTCTGCCGGCTAGTGAATCTGCCGCTGACGGGAATTGTCCGGGTCATGTCGCTCATGTAATTGCCCAATCCCGCGCCGACGTCGAGCAGTAGCAGGTCGCCTTCTTTGCAGACCTGGTCGTTTTGGCTGTAGTGCAG
This sequence comes from uncultured Planctomycetota bacterium, assembly GCA_963708675.1. GTDB lineage: Bacteria > Planctomycetota > Planctomycetia > Pirellulales > PNKZ01 > DATAXP01. The sequence goes on along the minus strand of CAVPTO010000003.1, from coordinate 4,322,320 downwards.
GATGCAGTTGTTCGCACCGCCGGCAATGATGGGCGGGTACGCGAATTGGCCTTTGTGCCGGATGAATTCGTGCGCGAACTCGGCCTCAATTTCAGTTTCATTCACGCCGGGCTTCAGGACTTTACAGACTCGCTCGAACCCTTTGCCCGTCAGGTCGCAAGCGGCCTTGATGGCGTCAAATTCGTGCTGCGACTTCACGCCGCGCAGTTCGTGCATCAGCCTCGCGAGACGTTCGTATCGGTGTAGCGGGTAGTTCGTCTGACAGTCCCGAATGAATCGGGTGTCGCGTGATTCGACGGTGATCTGCGCGATGATGTTCGTTGGTGTTAAGATAGACATTTTCCATTTCGCACATCAACGTGCGGAAGACAGACGGAAATTCCGAGAGCCATTTCACGTTCTGGATGCCAGAAATTTCTGTCGCCTGCTGTTTTGCCAACTTGTGGCCTTCCCAGATGGTCAGGTGATCGGTGGGTTCGCGCACGAAGAGGACTTCCCGGTGGTTCGGGTCGAACGCATCTGGCGCAAGCAGCAGGATCGTTTCTTCCTGATGGACGCCGGTGAGGTAGAAGAGATCGGCATTCTGGAGGTAGCCCATCGTGCCGTCGGCATTGGTGGGCATGATGTCATTGGCGTTCAGCACGGCGAGCGAGCGCGGCAAAACCTTTTTGACGAGGCGCTCGCGATTCAACGTGAACAGCGCGGCAGGCAGTAGCGTGGGTTTCATGTTTTCAGCAGTTCGCCAAATTTCCTTGACCTTGAATCCGTTCGGAAATGGGTCGGCCGGGTCCACGCCGTATTGACTCATGCCGGTGATCCATGCCGTGCCGCTGATGGTCGGCACCACGGCTTTTAAGGGCCAACCTGCGTTTCCTCCACGAGCCGCCCGGTGAAAACCGTTCCCAAAATGCCTTCGTGGTGGAAATCCTCGTTCAAGCCAAGTTGTCCTTTTGCATAGAGCGTGGCCATCTTTGCCGAGGTGCCAGTACCGCAAGGTCGTCGACGTCCCTGTCGAAATACTTCATCTTCTCGAACATGGTCTTGCCGGGGACATCCAGGACGCCCCCGATGATGACACGGCCGGGTTCACCTGCTGCGCGAAGATCAATGGCTTGGACAAGATTGGTCAATCGCATAATTCACGTGGCCGATCCCGGCCATTTGCTCCACCAGACTTTGAATTGTTCCCACTGCGACCGGACGAACTCGCGTTGAATCGGGCTCAGTGCATCGGACTCGTTCAAATGATGCTCGTATTCCGGATGGCCCTCCAACTCCAGCAGATACTTGTAGTAGAGGACCAGGTCCGGCCCTTCATCGAAGGTTGAAAGAACCTTGAGTGCATCATCCAGTTCGGACGCGAGCCGTCTTGCTTCAGAGTTACCGGTCGCCGCTTGCTCGCAAAGGCCGACCAACCGCAGCACCTGTATGGGCAGCGCATTGCCAACCCCCGTGATCGCGCCAACGGCGCCGCATCGCACGAATCCGTGAAAGACCTGCGTGTCCACTCCGACCATCAAGGACAGGCCGGGATCGCCGCTGGTAATGTGCTCGGCCGCATAGCTCAATGATTCCGCGCCGCCGAATTCCTTGAATCCGACCAGGTTGGGATGGTCGCGACGAAGCTCGAAGAACAAGTCCGCTTTGGTCTGGAAGCCGTAGTAGGGGCTATTGTAGATCACCGCTGGAAGTCCCCCGGCAGAATCCAGAACGGCGGAAAAGTGAGCTCGCTGCGCCGCGGTCGACGTGCCGCGCGAGAGCAAGCGCGGGATCACCATCAGCCCTGCCGCTCCGACCTCTCGCGCGTGAGCGGCATGCGCGGCCGCAAGATGGGAGTTTTGCGCCCCGGTGCCGACAATGACCGGCACTCCGGCGTCCACGAGTCGGCGAACGCCTTCTTGGCGCTGCTCGTCGGTCAGCAATGGCCAGTCCCCCATCGAACCGCAATACACAACGGCTCGCATGCCAGCCGCAATCAGTTGCCGCCCTGTGCCGACCAGGGCGTCAAAGTTGGGAGAACGATCGGGAAAGCACGGCGTCATCAGGGCAGGCATACATCCGCGAAAGACTTGTGCGTTATTGACCATGAGAGCATTCCGAGGCTTGAATCGAACGACTCTGGAGAATTCAACGGCAAAGCCTATGCTTGCGCCTATGCGGACACGCGAGTTGACTCCGGCTGATTACTTTACGGGCAAAATGGTCATTTTGTCTTGGCAAATGCGGGACGCGTAACTTGAATTTGCGCATACTATGGGAATGAAGAAGCCGACGGCGATCCAAGAAATGCTCGGTCAACTTGACGAACCATTTACCGGCGAAGCGTTGTTTGACCATCTGCCGGACATCGTTTTTTTCATCAAGAACATCAGCGGTCAGTACGTAGTCGTCAACAATACACTTGTGGAACGCTGCGGCGTCCGTGACAAGTCGCAACTGATTGGACTCACGCCGGCTCAAGTGTTTCGTCTGCAGCTGGGGCAGGGTTTCGAGGCCCAGGACCAAAAGGTCTTGCAGTCGGGACTCCCACTTCTCTCACAACTCGAACTGCATAACTATCCTTCACGAGATGTCGGTTGGTGTCTGACGACCAAGTTGCCGTTGTGTAAGCGGGGGGGAGCGGTCGTGGGACTTGTTGGGGTCTCCCAAGATTTGCGATTGCCGGACTCTTCAACGGACGAATATCAGCACGTTGCAGCGGCCGTGTCCTATGCCGAGGCGAATCTGGCGACGCCCCCCGCGGTTGTTGACCTGGCCGGTATTGCCAAGATGTCGCGCTATCAGCTCGACCGCCGGATGCGCCGTGTATATGGATTGACAACCGGCCAGTGGCTGCTGAAATTACGCATCGATTTTGCCCAGCGACAATTGAGGTTTACCTGCGAGCCGATTGCGACCATTGCATTGCAGTCGGGCTACTCGGATCAAAGCGCTTTCACGCGGCAATTCCGTCAGGCAACCGGATTGTCGCCCCGTGACTTTCGCAGGCTCGGTGAGTAGGTCAGTAGTTGGATTCCATTTCCTGATTTCAATGGAAGAACTTATGCGACTTGTGCAGGGTACTTCACGACGGCGTAAGCGACTCTCAGCCCGACCTGCTCTTGCTTGCAGAGGGGGGCTCACTTCTCACTCATCGCGGCGAACTAACGGGTGCTTTTGACGGCGGGCCGACTCGTTAGCCCGCGATTGCATTCACTGCGTGCGTTGTGTCGTAAAAGGTTCGTTTTGCAGAACTCGTCGCCGCAAGTCGTTAGAACTACAAATCTTCGGGCAACTGGCCCTGAGAACTCATCTCGCTATTCAAAGTCCCGCGCGCCCTCCCCCCTAGCGAGTGCTAGCATTGAACATGTTCATATGTATAGTATCATACGTACCGCTGAAATCGTTCTCCTTGGTGCGGCTCAGTCGTTATGGCGTCCTCAGTTGTCCTCGAACTTCGCGAACAGCTTCGGCAGGTTGCCGGCGATCAGCGGCCAACCTGGGGCATCGTTTCTAGCGGTGTGACTGAGTTGAATGCCTTGCTGCCCATGGGCGGCTTTCGACGTGGGACGCTCGTCGAATGGCTGAGCGCCGAAGCGGGTTCGGGAGCCATGCGCTGCGCACTCAAGGTGGCTCGCGAGGTCATGCAGGCAGACCAACCGCTGGTCATCGTCGATCACACCGGTCTGTTCCATCCGCCAGGGCTCGGTGCTGGAATCGATTGGTCTCGCGTGCTGTTAGTGCGTTGCCACACGATTCACGAAGCCCGCTGGGCGACCGATCAGGCGATGCGCACTTCAGGTGTAGGAGCCGTGCTGACGAGCTCCGAGGAACGACAAGAGCGGTGGTTGCGGCGTTGGCAACTCGCCGCCGAACAGAGTGGCGTTCTCGGGTTGGTGGTGCGCCACGTCGCGATGCAGCCCGAGGCTTGCTTCAGCGACGTGCGAGTTTTCGTAACTCCGTTGGACGCGATCGAGGGACGATCTGTGCGTCTTGAACTTCTCCGCAGCCGGCAGGGAGCGGCTGGCGCGGTGATCGAGACACAGCTCGATGACGATGCGCATTTTCTGCCTCCGTCTGTGCCGGCCCAGCGCCGACGCACGGCGCGGGCATAAACATCGATCGCAGCACCCCGAGTCGCTCGACGTGAACTTGCGCGCCAATCTTGTGGCCGATCTCGAAGAGTTCAGCCCGCTGGTCGGCTGGGTAGATGGCCTCGAAGGGCCATGCTTGTGCCTCGACGTCTTCTCGACATCGACTTGGTTCGGCGGCGAACTTGAACTCGTCGAACATATCAGGCAGTGGGCCACGGATCAGCGGATTACAGGCACCGCAGCTCTGGCAGATACGTTGGGAACCGCGTGGGGCGTAGCGCACTACGGCTTCTCCGACATCGCGACCTCGCTGGCGGTCCGGATTGTAGATCCGGCAGAACTGCCGACACTCCTGGAGTCTCTGCCCGTCGAAGCACTGCGGCTATCACCGCTCACGCGATCGCTTCTCCACGAACTAGGACTTTGCACGATTGGCCCATTGTTGTCGTTGCCGCGCGAAGACCTGGCCGAACGCTTCGATCCCGAACTGCTGCTGCGTCTCGATCAAGCCCTGGGCCAAATACCAGAACTGTTTGTGTCATACAGAGTGCTGCCAAAGTGGGAAGCGAGCCAGTTATGGGAGACGAGCATCTGGGACGTTGAGTCGCTGCTGACCGCCTGGCAAGACCTGCTGCCCAAAGTGCTCGGTCCGCTGTCGCATCGTGGCCGTGGCGTCGTGCGGTTGCTGGCTGAACTCATCGGCGAGTCACATTCGACGCGACGGCTGGTTGTCGGGCTGCTACGTCCGACGCTCGATGCGCGGTGGTTGCTAGACCTACTGCGGCTGCGCATGGAAGTCGTTCGTCTTTGTGAGCCGATCGTCGGCACACGCTTGGCCGTGTTGGAAGAAGCGCCGTTTGCGGTGCAACAGAAGGTGTTGTTCGCCACGGTCTCGCCTCCCATCGAGTCATCAGCTTTGGCGTCGCTGGTGGAACGATTGACCGGCCGGCTGGGCTCACAAGCCGTCGTGCGCATCAAGCGTCGCACCGATCATCAGCCCGAACGAGCGTGGAGTGCAGAACCATGGATTCGATTCGATGCTGCGACAACGACGAGACCGCGAGCATCGAGAGGCAAGTCAGTACCACACGAGCCAATGCCACCCCGCCCAACGCTGCTGTTGCCCGAGCCACGTCCCATTCGCGTCATCGCCATGGCGCCGCAAGGGCATCCGCAGCAGTTTCATGATGGACACCACGAGTCGCGCGTCACGCGCTGTTGGGGGCCCGAACGCATCGAGACCGGCTGGTGGCGCGGGGCGAGCATTCGTCGCGACTACTACCGCGTGCAGACCGAGACAGCCGCGCAGTGTTGGCTGTTTCGCGAGCTACGCACTCGGCAATGGTTCCTACACGGCTGGTTCGACTGAGAGATTCGCCATGCGATATGCGGAACTGCACTGCCTGACGAACTTCTCGTTCCTGCGCGCCGCATCGCACCCCGATGAATTGGTCATTCGCGCGGCCGAGCTTGGTTACAAGGCCCTGGCCATCACCGACCGTCATTCAGTGGCGGGTGTCGTGCGGGCACATGCCGCTGCCAAGGAGATCGGCATCCAACTGCTGATCGGCGCCGAGGTTCATCCCGAGGACGCCCCTTCGGTTGTGCTGATGGCCACAGACCGAGCCGCCTACGGCCGGCTGGCGCGACTGCTTACCCTCGGCAAATCGCGGGCACCCAAAGGCGAATGCCGGCTCACCTTCGATGATCTCGTAACCTACCAAGACGGTTTACTTGCCTGTGTGTTCGGTGAGTCATCGCACGCGCCGACCGTTCGCGAACTGTCCATCTATCGTGAAACATTTGGCGACCGGGCTTACCTACTGGCCGAAGCGCACCACGGCCCGGACGACGAAGCCTGGTTGCGGCGGCTGGATGACCTCGCTCGGCAATCGCGCATTCCGTTGGTCGCTGCCGGCGGCGTGCACTATCACGTCACCGAGCGTCGACCTTTGCACGATGCACTGACGGCGATTCGGCTGGGACGCACCGTAGCCGAATGCGGTCTGGAACTCTTCGCCAACGGCCAGCGGCATCTCAAACCCCTGGAAGAGTTGGAATGGCGTTACGAATGCCTGCCAGGCGCTTTGCAGCGCACCACGGAAATCGCCTCGCGGTGCACCTTCAACCTCGAACAGTTGCGCTACGAGTATCCCAAGGAACTAACCCCGACCGATATCACACCGCTGGACCATCTCACGCAACTGACGTGGGAGGGTGCGCACGATCGCTTCCCCGATGGCGTGCCCCCGAAGGTCCGCTCCCTGTTGGAGCATGAGCTGAATCTGATCGCCGACCTCCACTATGAGGCGTATTTTCTGACGGTGTGGGACTTGGTGCGCTTCGCGCGGTCCCAAGATATTCTCTGCCAGGGGCGCGGCTCAGCAGCCAACTCGGCTGTCTGTTACTGCCTCGGCGTCACGTCCGTGAATCCCGACCAGATCGACGTCTTGTTCGAGCGCTTCATCAGCAAGGAACGCGCGGAAGCCCCCGACATCGATGTCGACTTCGAGCACGAACGGCGCGAAGAGGTGTTGCAGTACCTCTATAAAAAATACGGCCCTGAGCGGGCTGCGATGACCGCCGAGGTCATCAGTTACCGATCACGCTCCGCTTCGCGAGAGATCGGCAAAGCCTTGGGCTTGCCGACCGAGCGCATCGACGCGATCGCCACGACACTCGTCGATCACCATCGCAACCCCGAAACGAAGTGGGAAGAATGCTGCCGCGACGGCGGCCTTGACCTTGATGATCTTGTCACGCGTCAATTCATTGCGCTCGTCAACGAGTTGACTAGCTTTCCGCGTCACTTGTCGCAGCATGTCGGCGGGATGGTGATGACCGAGGGACCGCTGTGCGAAATGGTCCCGATCGAAAACGCGGCCATGCCCGGCCGCACCGTCGTCGAATGGAACAAAGATGATCTCGACGTGCTAGGGATTCTGAAGGTCGACTGCCTAGCGCTGGGCATGCTCACCGCCATTCGTAAATGCTTCGATCTGGTGCGAGAACACGGCGGCCGTGATCTGACGCTGGCCAACATTCCACAGGATGACACGACTGTTTACGACATGATGTGCGAGGCCGACACGATCGGCGTCTTCCAGATCGAAAGCCGCGCTCAGATGAGCATGCTGCCGCGGCTCAAACCACGCACGTACTACGACCTAGTGATTGAAGTGTCGATCGTGCGCCCCGGGCCGATTCAGGGGAACATGGTCCACCCCTACTTGCGACGTCGCAACGAGGAGGAACCAGTAGAGTACCCCAACGAAGCGATCCGCGGTGTCTTGTCGAAGACTCTGGGCGTGCCGATCTTCCAAGAGCAAGCAATGCAGTTGGCGGTGGTGGCAGCGGGCTTCACGCCGGGCGAGGCCGATCAACTTCGGCGAGCAATGGCCGCTTGGCGCAGAACCGGCGTGATGGGCCAATTTCGTGACAAGCTGCTCAGCGGTATGCGCGCCAACGGCTTGGCGGAAGAATTCGCCGAAAGGGTTTACCAGCAGATTTGTGGCTTCGGCGAGTACGGCTTTCCCGAGTCGCACGCCGCGAGCTTCGCGCTATTGGTTTACGTCTCGGCCTGGCTCAAGCGACATTACCCCGCAGCGTTCTGTGTGGCACTGTGCAACAGCCAGCCGATGGGCTTCTACGCACCCGCTCAGTTGATTCGCGATGCTCGTGAACATGGGGTGCCTCTGTTGCCCGTCGACGTGAACAGCAGCGACTACGATCTGACGTTGGAAGCTGTAACGAACGAGCGATCACCGTGGGCGGTTCGGTTGGGGTTGCGACTCCTCAGCGGGTTACCGAAAGCTGCCGCACGGCGGATCGCCTCGGCTCGCGAGGTCGGTGTGTTCCGCTCGATCGATGATGTCGCGAAACGTGCCTCTCTTGGCCGGCCTGTCATGGAGCTATTGGCACGCGCCAATGCACTCGGCTCAATCGGCCTCGATCGTCGCGGGGCGCTGTGGCATGCCCTCCGGCTCAAACGCGACGGCACTCGGCCGTTGTTCGAGGGGATGACAGCCGCTGGTGCTTTAGTTGGGCCACCCGCCAGTATCTGCAAACTGACGGAGTTCGAAGAAGTGTTGGCCGACTATCGAACGCAAGGGCTTTCGCTGCGCGCTCATCCGATTTCGTTTTTACGCGAGCAACTCAACACGCGTCGTTGCATCCCCGCACGGCAACTGGTCGACATCGAACATGGACACTGGGTGCGAACCGCAGGGATTGTCTTGTTGCGGCAACGACCGGGGACCGCGAAGGGCATTACGTTCGCGACTTTAGAAGACGAAACAGGCGTCTCGAACATCGTCATCCATCCCACCGTGTGGCAACGCTGGCGCGACGTAGCACGGGTCGCGCGGGTGTGGTTGGTCGACGGTCGGTTAGAGCGTCAGGGTCGCATCGTTCACGTTGTCGCTGCGCGGCTGAGTGATCTCACATCGCAACTCCGCGACATCGCGGCTAAGTCGCGGGATTTTCGATGATTCGCCCACCAAAACGGTGAGATGCTGAGCGAGCCGCTTGAGTTAACCGAAAGCGAGCCAGTGCCTGCGGAGAATTGCTCGACATGACGGTGCCACCCGAGTTGACCGTCATCCCGACTCCGACGTAGCCGATGTACAGTTGTGTGGTGTTCCACGGGGGACTGGTGTTGTTCACGGTTAGCGAGCCGGTGTCGCCTTGCGGGTAAAACTTCCACAGCGCGAGCAATGACATCTTTGCCCTTTGAGCTGCTGTTTCGTTGTCCACGGCATAACCGTTTATCAAAACTGCGGCAAATTCATTGTGCTGTCGTCAGCGGCGTGTCGTCAGCGGCGTGTCGTCAGCGGCGTGTCGTCGGCCTCGAGGTCGCCGAGTGCGTACTGAATGCCGGCGAGGTAGTAACGAATGATCGCTGGGTCACGGACGACTTCCGGGCGGTGCCCGAGGGAGCAGTAAAAGACGCGACCACGATCCCAGCGACGAACCCACGAGATCGCATAGTCGTGATCGGCGCGGACCGCGGCGGCGGACTTCTCGGCACGTTCGCGCAGCCGCTCCTCGGTCTTGCGCACCTCGGGCGAGTTCGCGTAGTCGACGCTGAGCAACACGCGCAGATCATTGCGACTGTAGGGGCTCTTGAAGGCATATATCTCGTCGGTGAACGGGAACGGCTTGCCGGCGAACACTGCGGTCAGCGGGCTCGCGGGGTCGTCGACCTTGACTTGAACCTTGCTGAACGGGTGCGCGACGAACTCGGCGCCGAGCATGGCGAGCCCTTCGGGCCAATCGTGCCACGTGTCGCCCGCCCCGTGGTTGCCCGCGAAGCCGCCGCCTGAGCGAACGTATCGCATGAGCGCGACCTTCGCGGATTCGGGCATCGACATTCCGCAGGTATTGTTAAAGAACACCGCGTCGAACGGCTTGAGCCCGTCGGGCGTGATATCGTCATAGTTCTGACTGAACGTCGGCTGGAAGGCGCCGGTCTTGCGCCCGAGTAAATCGAGCATCTTGTTCCAGTCGGGAATCGACAGATGCGCAAAGCGATCGGCACGATAGAAAACAAACAGCTTGCGTGGTTGTTTCGGTGCAACCGGAGCCTTCTCGGGAAGTGTCGCGCGAATGGTCTCGACGACGCTCGCCGAAACTTCGGGCCACTCACGCTCGCCATTTGGTAATTTGCGAATCTCTTCGGCGGCAAAGGCAAACGCCCCTACAAGAACGGCAGCGATGGTGAGCATGCAGCGAAGGGTGAAGTTCATTTGGTTCTCCTAAACCGAGGCGCACTCTTCAAAGCGTTGGCCGGCACAGGTTGGCCCGACACGTCATGGGCCGCCGGCGATTCGCGAAAGGTCACTCTTTTTGTATTCGCTCATTAACTCACTAGGGCTATGGCGCAGGCGGCTCGGCATCCAGCGGTAGCCCGAGGCGCGCACGAATCCTTGTCACCAGTGGCTCGCGGTGAATGATCATGTCAGTCACTTTGCCGTCCGGATCGAGGTTCACTGCAATTACGGCCCGCGGTGTTACCCATTCCTCGGTTGCGCTCTTGCTCAGCGCGTTCGAGATCACCCGCGACGAATCACCGAGTATGGCGTGAACCTCAGTTCGGGACATCCCAGGCCGAACCTTGCTTGCCTTGGCTTCGATCGGATCAGGCGCGGCGAGCTGCCAGCCGGCCAGACCGACCACAAGAAATGGCACCAAAACGACGTAAGAAACGCGTCGTGACTTCATGGCCGTGCGTCGCTTTCTAGAAGATGTCTGCCTCGATCTCACAACTTGCTGGTCGCCACGCTCCGGCCTCTGTCGACGCGACAATTCTTGCTCGTCTCGATGCGCGTACATCTGCCAGATGAGCCGGCCATTGTGTTGGAACGCCATGTCGCCGACACTCCAGCCGGACGAATGAAGTTGTGCTCCTGCCGCGCCGACGGTTTAGAGCGGGTTCACGCAGCATAGGTCTTCGTTCCGCGGACTGTTGACCAGCGTGCTGACCGGAATGGCGATCATCACGTCTTGTGGGTACGGTTTCAATAGCGCGAGCAGCGACTCTTTGCCCTTGAATTCGGGATCGAGCCACACATCGTATGCCTCACTCGGCAAGATGACTGGCATGCGGTCGTGTATCGGCGCCATCAGCGGATTAGCCTCGGTCGTAATGATCGTCGCCGAGTCGACAGGCTTCTCGCCTATTTCATTCGTTCGAGCTACGTACGAAGGTTCGCGTTACCTTCTCGGCAAATCGCGATCACCAACACGTCCCGATGATCGGCATTGTCCACAGTAGCTTCGAGGTGCGTTGGCGTTTTCGGGATCGAAGGGAAATAGGCGCATACCTTCTCGTCGCTATTGACTGCCGTCTTTGGCTGGTTCGCCTGGCCCCTGGATGCGCAGGAAATCCATGTTTCCCCGCACCGCAAAGACCTTAATGCGGATCGGCATTCCGGCCTTGAGCGACTTGATGTACGCGACGTCGTCGGGATGCGGCTGCGGCTTTCCGTCCTTGACGGGCATGCGCACGCCGAGCGCCACGGTCTTGCCGACCAATACGGTCGGATCGACGCCGGTGTTGTTGACCGCGTCCTCGTCGGCTTTCGCGACCTTCAGCGTGAACGACAGACCGTCCGGCTTGGCGGATTTGACCTGGCCGGTCACGGTCGCCCGAAACAAGGCCGGCGTACTCGGCGGCGCCGAGCGAACCGTGGTGCATACCGTCAACGCAACTGCCGAAACCAGGACTCCGGAATGAAAAAGTCGCATGACGTGTGTCCTTTGTCTTGAAGCGCACTGGCAACACCTAAGCCGGCCCTCCACCTACCAAGATATCGCACGTGCGAGGTGCAGCGAACAACAGCTGACTCATCATGATGCTCCTTCCTGGGCCTTGAATGAGCTATCTCTCATTACAGCTCATTCACGGCGCAGGAAGGGGTAAGCGGCTACGCTTCGGGCGCGGACTTGTTTGGCGGCACGGAGCCCCGACAAGTACGCGCCGTGGACGGTCGCTGAATACCGCCGTGACGTGTGTTCGCCAGCGAAGAATAGCCGGCCACCCAGAGGCTCGGCCAAGTGCTCGTAGTCTTCCGGCGTCGAGCCGGTCTTCATGTACGAATACGAACCGAAGCTGAACGGATCGGACGCCCAGCGGGTGATTCTCGCGTCGAGCGGATCGGGTACCTTATTGCGGCCGAACATTGAGCGCAGGGCCGCCGTCATGCCTGCGACGGTTTCGTCATCGGTTTTCTTCTCCGTTCGCCGCGCAAAGGTCGCGGCCGTGAACCCCAGCAGCACCGGCTGATTCAGAAATTTGGCGACGTTGAGATCTTCAGACCAACGCCCCTTCGTCTCGCTGACGAAACCGAGCCAATCGGCGCGGGGCGGCCAAAACTGACGCGGAAATTTCAGATAGGTCTTGTTCAGTAGCCCCATGCCCATGCGCGAGATCGCGCCGCGCTTGCTCTCGGGCAGCGCCGGCTGGAATTCGACGCCGCGATGTTTTAACACGCCCAAAGGCAACGTCACGACAGCGAAGTCGGCCTCGTAGCGCCCCTGACTCGTCTCGACGGCGACTCCCGTCTTCTCGTCCCACTCGATGCTGCGAACCGAGTGGCTGAGGCGAATCTTCAGTCCTTCGGCCAGTCGGCGAATGATCTGCACATAGCCATCGGGAAACAGCACGTCCGTGCCGGGGAAATCCTCGCCGTGATCGTAGTAGTAGTTCGAGAGTTCATTGGAGTCGGCGGCGTACTCCTGTTCGATCAAGCTGCTGATCTGAAAATCGATCTCCTGGCGCTCGATCGGCGTAAAGCGGCGATTGCCGATTGCCTGGTCGATCGCCTCCTGCAATGAGATATCAGGGCGGCCGCTTTCGATCGCCCTCTTTCGTCCCGCGCCGGCCTCGCTCAGCAGCTTCTTCACGCGCGACTCGGTCATCTCTTGCTCGTTGTCTTCATACTCTTGGGCGCCTTCGCGATACAGCCAATGCGCTTCGCTGCGGGTCGGAAACGTCTTGATGTTGTACTGCTGCGCGAGCTCGTAGATCGGGTTGCCGCGAATGCCGTGAATCCACGAAGCCCCCATGTCAAGCGTCGCTCCCCACGCGCGCTCGCTCCATACGCGTCCGCCAATGCGGTTACGCGCCTCCAGCACGATGACATCCAGCTTTTGGGTCGTCAGCTCCCGGGCTGCTGCTAGTCCCGATGCTCCGGCGCCGATCACCAGCACATCGGCCTTTCGGCTCGTCGGCTCTTCGGCGTAAAGAGCTCGGATCGATCGCGACGAACCGAGCGTCGAACACGCAAAGGCCGAAACGCCCGCGTGCAACAAATGCCGCCGATCGAGGAACCGGTTCATCGCTGACTCTACTGGCCGCTGGCTGGCAGATCCCAACGCAACACGCGGCCGTGCATGTTGAACTCGGTGACGAAGATGGCCTTGTCGGTTTCGCTCGTTGTCTTGCCATCCAGCAACGCAACCGATTCACGCTCGATCTCGCGCCCGCGGGTTTGCAGAGCCTGTCGCCGCTGAGGTGTCATGCGGGCATTCTGGGCGGTCGGTTGAACGGAGTCCAGCATCCTTCCGGTCGTGAATCTGGTCCATTCTTCAATCTGGTCCATCCCTGGTGACTTTCCCTTACCACTGACCTTAGGATGTTCGTACTCGCCTTACCGAAGACGGGCGTCGTCTCATTTTACTGTTGGGAATCGTGCTGTATGGCTCGCCATCGCTTCGCCGTCGTGGTGATTGGGTGTATTGCATGGCTTGCGGGTTCGCAGCTTTCGCGGATTCAGCTTGGCGCAGCGGAGGTTGAGCCGATCGAAATTGCCGCGACGGATTGGCCATGGTGGCGAGGTCCTTCGCGTGACGGCGTCGCCTCTGCAGATCAGAAACCTCCGTTACGCTGGAGCGAATCGGAGAACGTGCTCTGGAAGAGCGCGGTTCCTGGTCGCGGGCATGGTTCGCCGACGGTGGTTGGCGAACGGGTCTTTGTGGCGACGGCCGATACGGCGAGCGAAGTTCAGTCGGTGCTGTGCTTCGATCGCCGATCGGGCGAACAGCTTTGGCAAACGGTGGTTCACCGCGGCGGATTCGAGACCAAAGGCAATACGAAGAGTTCACTCGCTTCGTCAACGCCAGCCTGTGACGGCCATCGAGTGTTCATCAATTTCCTCCACGATGGAGCGATTTACACAACCGCGCTCAGCCTGGAAGGCAAACAACTCTGGCAGGCCAAGATTACTGACTACGTACTGCACCAGGGATTCGGCTCGTCACCCGCCATTTACCAGTCGCTGGTCATCGTCTCCGCCGACAATAAGGGGAACGGCACGATTGCTGGGCTCGACCGGGCCACAGGGGCGATCGTGTGGAAGGTACAGCGGCCGCAACTACCGAACTACACGTCGCCCGTCATTCTCAACGTTGCGGGCCGCGACCAAGCGCTGCTCACGGGTTGCGATCTCGTCACGAGTCTCGACCCGCTCACCGGCAAGAAGCTGTGGGAAGTCCCCGGCGCCACGACCGAGTGCGTGACATCCACCGTAGCCAAAGGGTCCATGATCTTCACCAGCGGCGGCTATCCCAAGAATCATCTTGCGGCCCTCAAGGCGGACGGGTCCGGCGACGTGATATGGGAGAACAACATCCGAGTCTACGTCCCGTCGCTGTTGGCTCACGGTAGCTATCTTTACGCGGTGCTCGACGCCGGCGTCGCGATGTGCTGGAACGCCGACACCGGCAAAGAGGTTTGGAAGCATCGGCTCGGTGGAACATTCAGTTCGTCGCCTGTATTGGTCGGCGACCATATCTTCGCCACGAACGAAGCCGGAATGACATTTGTATTCCGGCCGATCCCGACGAGTTTCGGGCGGTCGCTGAGAATCAGCTTGGCGACGAAGTCTTCGCCACGCCGGCTATTTGTGACAGCCGGATCTACATGCGAGTCGCCATTCAAAGGAGCGGCGAACGCCAAGAGGTCCTTTACTGCATCGGCAACGCTAGCGACAAATAGGCGATCGACGGAAGAATGTTTTGCGGAGAGCTTTCGTTAGGCTCGAACCCTAACGACTTCGACTCTATTCCGGTGATGAGATCGACGTCCACTTCGACCGTTCGGATTGAGAGCCCCATCTCGGTCGAAGAAAGCTGCTGGCTGCATCAATTAAGCGAGGCCTTTTGCGCGTCCCTCGCAAGCGGGCCCACTTTCTTGACGATCTCCTTCACCTAGCCCCGCTTGGACTGACTATCGGAGACGTCTTAAAACTTTTCATTTTGGCAAGCAGGTCCGCGTCAGAACCACGTGTTGCAGAGATGATTCCTCTTAAGACACTGTCAGAACTCTCGCCTTCGAGCGCTGCGAATCAAACTCCTGCCACAGCTTCTGGGCAAACTCAGTTGACCCATCTGCGCCAGACCGATCCATCGACGCGAATCTTTCACTTCCCCCTTTCGACACGCCCCTGCGACTCACGGCTTCAGCACCACTTTGATGCAGTGGTCCTTCTTGTCCCGGAAGGTCTTGTACATCGCTGGGCCTTCGGCCAGCGGCTTCGTGTGCGTGATGATCGCTGCGGGATCAATCGTACCGTCTTCGATCTTTTCGAGCAGCTTGTGGTGGTACTTCGGCACATGCGTTTGGCCGGTCTTCACCGTAAGACCTTTGTTCATCAACGCACCGAACGGCAGCTTGTCGGGGAAGCCAATGTACACGCCCGGAATCGATAGCGTACCACCCTTGCGGCAGCACATAATCGCCTCGCGTAACACGTGCGCGCGATCGGTGGTGAGATGGACCGCCATCTTGACGCCGTCAGTCACGGCGTCAAAGCTTCCCGTGCCGTGCGCTTCAGCACCGACGGCGTCGATGCAGCTGTCTGGCCCACGGCCCTTCGTCATTTGCATGAGACGGTCGTAAACCTTGTCTTTGCTGAAGTCGATCGTTTCTGCCTTTCCGACAGTTCGCGCCATCTCCAGTCGCTCGGGCACTCGGTCGATTGCGATCACGCGCCCGGCGTCGAACATCCATGCGCTTTGAATCGCGAACATGCCCACAGGTCCACAACCCCACACGGCTACCGTGTCGCCGGGTTGAATTTGTGCGTTCTCGGCAGCCATGTAACCCGTCGGAAAGATGTCCGACAGGAATAGCACCTTCTCGTCCGGCAGGTCCGACTCAATCTTGATGGGTCCCACGTCGGCATAGGGAACTCGCAGATACTCGGCCTGTCCGCCAGCGAAACCGCCCAGCATGTGCGAGTAGCCAAGAAGTCCTGCGGGCGACTGCCCCATCATCTTGCGTGCGACCTCGGCATTCGGGTTCGAGTTGTCGCACAGCGAGAACATTTGTCGCTCGCAGAACCAACAATGACCGCACGAGAGGGTGAATGGCACGACAACACGGTCATCTTTCTTCAGATCCTTTACACCTTTGCCTACCTCGACCACGACACCCATCGGCTCGTGGCCAAGTACGTCTCCTTTTTCCATGGTCGGCATCAATCCGTCGTACAAGTGCAAGTCCGACCCGCAAATGGCCGTCGACGTAACGCGCACGATCACATCGCCGGGATCTTGAACCGTCGGATCAGGCACCGTTTCATAGCGAACGTCATGAGTTCCGTGCCAGCAGAGGGCTTTCATCGCATCATTCCTCCCGAGTATTTGGGCAACATCGGCCGGGAAAAGCTTTAGCTGCCTACGAAACTCTTGTTCTTCGTGGCTCTTTGCTTCTTTCCGCACTGGAAAATCGTTTCTCGCTTCTCCCGGACGTCGATGCATGAATAAACTGCTATCGCAATGTGTATGCCATATACGCCGCGATTACTCAGCGAGATCGGGGCACGGCAGTTGCTAGCACTGGGACGCCTTTTTCGGAGCGACGCCCGTTTGAACGACGGCGCTGCGCGGGCTCGGGCTCTTCGGAAGCCGGGCTTGTGCCTTTGCCCAGGTTGAGTTCACTCGTGAACAGCAGCTTCGGATCGGGACTGGGAAGGTAGTGCTCACGCCGCGCACCAAACAGCGCATGCTTCAAGAGCGCGATCTGCTCCTGCTGACGCTCGAAGTGCTCGTGATACTCCGCAATCATCGCCTGCTGCGCCGTGACCAGCGCGGTCAATTCATCGACGCGTCGCAGGAGCGCTGGCGAGTCGGGCGAGAATGAACGTCCGTGTCCAATGCGCGAGGATGCATCAGCCGAGCCGATTATTTTATTTTAGCCAAGCGCGTTAGATAATTATGCTGACTGCGCGCGTCGCCACGGCGGCGCCGACGTAACATCGTCTATTCTCCTGAGAACACGCACAAAGCCCGACCTCAGCGTAGACCAACCGACAACGATGTCGTTCCGACAACGGTTACAAAAACAAGCAACAACATCCAGGGTACCGAAGTGGGTGCGAGGCCTAGATACGCGCAAGGCGACTCAGCCGCGAGATGATCTCATGGTCGAGGACATTGTCACTTGACGAGCACGATTGGAACCGAACTATCCATAATGGTCGTGAAAGCCTGCTGTAGTTTCGTCTGCCGCTGACTTAATGTACCGATGCACCACTTGTAGCCGTTCGTCGGATCGCTCGAGGAACTAGGAAAGGTGCTGCCGCCGACCGTCGAGATGTTTTGCAACAACGAAATCGCCGCAGAATTATCCGACGACGGAGTCGTCGGCTCGAAGATTGCCCCGAAGGCAATGCACTGGATGGACACTGGCTTGCTTGAAGTGGCAAAGCCCGGCAGGCCGTAGGACGTGTTGTTATACAACGCGCATATCTGCTGCGAGATGGTGACCGATTCGTTAGCAGGATCGTTTGATCCACCGCTATACGTGAATGATGGACCGGCGTTGAAATACGAATTGTAGGCGCCGCTGTTCGTGTTACCTACCGCGCTGGAGACGTTCGCCATACCGTCAGTTTCGAGAATCACCAGTCGTTGCGCTCCCTTGCGGCCGTACCCCCCCATGCCAAGACTGCGTAGCGAAGCATTTCCGCTGAGCTGGTTATATGCGAGCATCAGGCCGTAACTAGTGGCCGTATTGCTGTCGTAGTCGCCGTGCGCCCCGGGAGCGAGATTGCCATTGGCGTCAAAAGGACTCACATCCGATGTGCTGCTGTTAGGCGGATACCAAAGATCATTGCCCATGCTGGTATAGTTGCGGCCAAGTGAATAAATGGGAGCGTCAAATTGGCCCTGCCCGCTCTCTCCGCTGAACGTAGGCCGACTGTAGTAAATCAGCGACACCATGTCATTGGGATGATTGTTCTGAATGTCGGTAATGGCGCCAGCGATACCGAGTTTCGCGACAACCATCGAAACATCGTGCGTCGTGCCCGGTGTTAGTCCTGAATCGAGCATGTACTGGATCATCGTCATTGGCCCGAACCAAAGACGATGTCGCGGGCGCAACGGATTGTCCGTTGGGGCAACAAACGCCGTGCCGTTATACGTTGTGGCCGAATCCGGACCCGTGATACTCACGCCAGAACCATCCCCACACGCGAAATCGGGGCCGTAACTGCATGATGAGCTGCCGGGGTGCTGGATGTTCCCTCCCGGATCTCGCCAAACACCAATCACGAAGTCAATGTATTCCTTCCAGAATCGCTGGTCAGAGTTGGCAATCGCCGAATTGGGCTGGGTGTGATCGTAAGCGCTAGATGGCACATCTGTGGGAATGCTGCCGTAATAAAGAATGTTGCCGGCACGCAGTTGACTGGGGAATGAGCTTGGGCTTTGCTTGATCCACGCAAGAATGGCCTTGTAATTAATTACATAATTGCCCGGCGGATCCCGCCAATTGCCACCGGAGTCCCAGAGCTTCGTATTGTCCGCAAGTTGCGTCTTTCCGTCGCTCAGGTAGAAATAGTTATTCCGCCAATCGTTTGTCTGATCGGGAGGCCAAATGAAAAACGTCTTGCCCCAGTAGCCGGGCCCCTGTTGGTACCCGTTGAAGTTCTTGCCCGTGAAGTACTTGTAGCCTTGAGCGACAAAGTTCTTGTTGCTGGTACTCGTGAGCAGGGTGCTGCCGGAGATTTCCGCGATCGTGCGTCCCGGAGGATTTCCTGTTTTGTCGCTCGATGTGGTGAGATACGCGTCGCCAGGCTGCGTTGTATTGGTCACACTCCCCGGTGCCGCTGTAAACGCCGACGATCCGCTAGCTCCACGATTGTTCGAGTAAAAATCGTTCACTAAAGGCGTAATGCCTGAGATGGTCGTCGTGATGTTACAAAGACCCACGCGAGTGTCAGTGCTCGTACACTGCAAGCTGGCCGACGCCGAGTAGCCAGGCGCGTAGATTCCCCACTGCGGAAACGCCGAATCCGCGTTATTCGGCGTGTTGATCATCGATCCCAAGTAGCTCTCGCAATTCCAAAGATCGGTTTCGTTGTTCATCGAACCCGAAAAGTCCAAAACGATCGCTACGTCGCGTGGACGATACGCAGCCTGAGCCGTGGCTGAAATGTTGAACGACGTCAGACCAAAGATTCTCGAGAAGAATCCGGAGCGTGTCGGCGTGACCGTCACCTGAGTCAGGTTGTAATTGTCAGGCGAAACTGGCGGAAACTGCGCCGAAAACGTCTGATTCGTCATGTCGTAATGGTATGCACCATGCTGCACCGCGATTTCACTGACAGCCAGCGTCTTCCCAAGCACGCTGCTATACGTCCCCGCCTTTTGAGCATTCGTGGTGGCGATCGACGTGCTTTGCGTCGTTGAGCCGTCGATCGTTCGAACGCCGGCCATTGCAGCATTGTCGGCAGCGTTCTGGCACTGCGTACGGGCTACGGCCAACATCCCGATATCAATCGTAAGCGCGATAAAACCGAAGATTGCAGTTAACGTCAGTGCCAACAGCGGCAAAATGCCCCCGCGCCTGTGCCGTGTGCCACGAAGAGAGCGCATGTTTTTACCTCTCAGTTTCCCTCGCTGTACACGACCGCCTTGGCACTCATCGGTAGATTGGCCGGCAACATGCTGAACGTCGGCGTCATGCAGCTATACGTCCCGGTAATTTCAACGGCAATGCAGTTGGTGAGCGCCGCATTGGTCCATGCCCCGATGTTGGCGCCCGTGGTCGGGTTCGCTTCATAGACAGAAATGGTTAGATTCGTGAGCTGCTGACCCGCCAGGTAGTTGGTCACGCACGTTTGAACGTCCGAGGTCGAGGCGCTATTCGTGTTCACCGTCGCGAAGCGGGCTCCTTCGCGCGCCGCGTTGGCCAGCAATTGACGGAACATCAATACTCGTCCATAGTCAAACAAGCCAAAGAGCAACATCAGAAGGATGCTCAAGACCAAGGCGACTTGAACGATTGTCGAGCCGCGACGCGACGGCGCACGATTCCGTCGGATACGCAATTGTTTCGTCATGCTTGTAACGCTCGCCACTTCGATCACTACCGACCACTGCAGCTACTTCAGTAGCCCTGCGGGACGGTAATATTGGTGGGGTAAGTCTGGTTATTGTTGGACCACCAGAGACTTGTTACGGACAAGACCGTCGAGTTATTGGTCACCAGCGTCGCCGTCGTCCATCGCACGTCCGAAAACGGAATGGTGGCGGTGATCTGAAGCATGTCCAATTCCGCGGCATTAGTCGCGTCGGTTCCCGGCGTCGTCAGGTCCGAGATGGTGCAGGTAGCGTTGGTGGTAGGAAGTCCGGCGTTCTTCAGATAGTTGAGCACCACTTGCTGGACCGCGGTGTTACTCAACTGGCCTCCAGCGGCCTGCCGGCCACCTTCACGGACTGCGTTATTCATAATCTGGTAGACTTCGACAATGCGGCTAACCTCCCACGTGCCCAATATCAAAGTGACCAGTACTGGGAGCACTAGCGCGGCCTCAACCGCAGCGATCCCGCGCCGATCGCCGCTTTGATAACGTGAGTTCAGCGCTGCTCGTGACTGATGCGCTGTCGCGTCTCTTTGTCGACAACGCGGCATAGTGTTCATGCTTATTCAGCTTGGAGTGCCCACCGTGAAATATGGATCAACCACAATCTAGGTCGATGTATTTCCATTTGAGGGGTGTCACAATGACATTGTCGTTATCTGAACTACCACACTTGGCCAGGCTGCCATCCCTACGTGACACGGCCGGATTAATCGATGCATCGGTCAAATGCAGGACGTCCGTTTAGAGGCAGTTACAAACTCATGGTTGAATACTAAACGCTCGGTGTGGTTGAATCTTTCAGAATGCGCACGAGCGTGTGGCGTTATGCCTTAAGAACAAGCAGTTATTAGCTTGAAGCTTCGTCGAACGAACAATGGGCCATATGTTAAACTCACTATTTATCTATCAAACAGACCACTCGCTACGATTGCTTTTACCATGCAACGGTGCGAGTGCGTCTTCATCGTCGATTTGGCCATGTTAGTGATGGCTTCGACGTGACCCCTTCCCGGAAAACTGATCCGATTGCTATGAGAGAATCCAATCGCACATGGCTCCGCGGCCATTACCTTACGTTCATCGAAGTCTATTCGCTGTTCGGCTCAGGCAAGAATGCAGGCGCGGTCCTGCCGAGCCTCGACGGCGGTTTCAACGGCGGCTGGTTTACAACGCGCAACTCGACTGGCGCGTCGGGATGGGACTCAACGATCAGGCCGCGCCATTCTTCACCGGCAGCGGCGTGTCGTTCCGCTATTGAAGTGCCGGCCGCCTGCGCGTCACGAGACGTGCGAGTTATTGCCGCGATTGCTCTCAGCAAGCGACAATCCCTCGACGCGAATCGGTGGTAGGCCGACGATATCGTAGGTCCCGGAGGCGACGCTGATCCCAGCGGCTTCCAGCCCCGCGAGGATGTCGCGGGCCATGGCGTCCTTAACCTCGCGCATGCCGTGGTCGCGCACGACGAAACGCACGGTCATCTCCACCCAGTTGTCGGTCAGCCGGTAATACACCCGCGGCTTGATCTCGGCCGGCTCCATGTAGTAACGCCGCTGCATCTCCGTTAGCGCCTCACCCCCCAACTCATCGATGCTCACCGTATGACGCCGCGCGGCTTCGAGCAGCACGCGCTCGGCCTCGGCGCGATCGGCCGTATAGGGGACCGGCAAGTTCATCTCTTCCCACAGGTACGGAAATTCTCGCGTGTAGTTGTACACCGGCTCGTCGAACAGTTTCGAGTTAGTCACCGTCACCACGCGTCCGGTGTATTGGCGGCTTTGCACCCACATGGCCGGATCGTCGCTTTGCACTGGCGGCGGTTGACCCATTTCCATGATGGTCGTCTGCATGAATCCCAGCGCGATCACGTCGCCTCGCACGCCGCCCATGCGGATCCGATCGCCGACGTTGAACGTCTTGCCGCGCAAGATGACGAAGTAACCGGCCACCGCGGTGACCACCTTTTGCAGCGCGAAGGCCAGCCCGGCAGTCACCAGCCCCGCCGCGGTGGCCAGCCGGGTAGGGTCGTCGAACCAGACCGACACCACGCCTACGATCAGCAGCACCGCCGTGCAAAGGCCGATCGCCTGGCTGGTCCAGAACCCCACGGGGGCATTGCGACGCTTCCCGAGCATCGCCCACGTCAGGCCGCGCATCAACCGATTGAGCACAAGCAATGCGACAATGAACGCGATCGTAAACAGCAGCTTGCGGCCGTTCTCGGCGTTCATACCGACCAGCTTGACGCCAAGAATCTCAACGGCGCGGTTGGGGCCGACGAGTCGAATGTATTCGCCCAAGTTCATGCCTCACTTGCAGATGCCAGCAGGTGCCGAATTTCCCTAGATGCCGCAAAGAGGATGCCTCGGCGTCGTGTTTCGCTTCGGTACATAAATTGCCGACTACTCCGCCGGCCTTGGACGACTTTTTCACCCATGACGAATCAAATGGCGACGGCACGACGCGATTTCGTGGCAGCGCTGCGATGCTGGGCGCTGTTGTTCGGCTCGTATTTGCTCGTGGCCGGCACGGTGAGCTGGCAGGAGCTGCTGGCCGGAGGCGTTGCGGCGGGTTTGGCGACCACTGCGGCGCTAGCGACGGCCCGGGCGGGGAAAATCCGCTTGCGCGCCCATTGGCTTTGGCTTTCCCGGTTCGCCTGGCTGCCGTGGCGCATCGTGACGGATTGCGGCCTGGTGGCGGTGGCACTCGGGAATCGCATTGCTGGACATCGCGTAAAGCTCGGCACGTTTCGCACGGCGTCTTTCGACGCAGGGCGCAACGGCTCGGTTTCGGCGGCGCGGCGAGCAATGGTCACCGCGGGCGCGTCGGTACGCGCCGAACGCTTACGTCGTTGCTATCGATCGCCAGCACGGCGTGCTGTTGGTGCATCAACTCGTCGAACCCGCGCAGCTTGCCGGCGATGGCGATAAGCAATGGCCGCTGTGAATGAATGTGAACAGGACGATTGGATGAACGCGTGGCTGATCGCGGCGACTGCACTGCTGCCGGGGCTTCTGGCCTGCGGCTGGGTCGCGGCGCGCGCGGCGACGATGGATCGGCTCGTAGCGCTCGAGTTGGCCGGTCTGCTCGTGCCGATGGTGATCGTGTTGTTGGCGGAAGGATACGCTCGACCGTCGCTGTACGACCTGGCTCTGTCGGTCGCGATCCTTTCGTTCCCGGGGACGCTGGTGTTTGCGCACTTTCTGGAACGCTGGCTATGAGCCCCCTCTCGATCGTCGTCGCTGTGTTGCTGGCTGCGGGCGTGGCGGTGCAATTGCTCTCGTGCGTGGGGTTGCTGATGATGCGCGACGTGTACCAGCGGCTGCACTACCTGGCACCGGCCGGCACGCTGGGACCGGTGCTGATCGCCGCGGCAGTGCTGGTGCATCATTCCTCGGCCCAGGCGTGCATCAAGGGGATGCTGATCGTCGCCGTGCTGCTGGTCGTCAATCCTGTGGTGACACATCTGACGGCGCGGGCCGCGAGAATCCGCGAAACCGGCGAGCTCGATGCTCGCGATATCGAAGCGAGGCCTGCGCGATGAATCCGCTTTTGCTGGGCACGCTGTTGCTCGTAGCGCTCGGTGCAACGGCGGTGGTGCTTGCGCAAAATTTGGTGAACCAGGCGATCGTGCTCAGCCTTTACGGAATGGCGCTATCGCTGTTATTTTTGGTGTTGCAGGCCCCGGACGTGGCATTCTCGGAGATCACCGTCGGCTCGGCCGCCCTGCCGCTGATCCTGCTGGTGACGATCGCCAAAGTCGAAGGGCGTCAACAATGAGCCCGCGTGTTCGATTGATCGCCTTCCTCGCTGCTGCGGTCGTGCTCGCGACACTGCTGATCGCCGGCATGCGGGGGCTGCCGGAATTCGGGCATTACCGTGGCCCGTACGGCGACGTGATCAACGCCGTGGCTGTCGACGAGCGGCACGTCACGAACATGGCCACCGCCGTAAACTTCGATTATCGCGCCTTCGATACGCTGGGCGAAGAGTACATCCTGTTCGCTGCCGTCACCGGGCTGGCACTGTTGCTGCGCCAGGCGCGCGGCGAGATTGAAGATGAACCGGCCGAATACGCCGCCGATCGCCGCGTGCCGCCGGACGGTGACGCGCTGCGGGCCGTGGGACTGCTGATGGCTGCCGTCACGGTGCTGTTCGGCATCTACGTCGTGGTTCACGCCCATTTGACTCCCGGCGGCGGCTTCCAAGGGGGCGCCATTCTGGGGACCGCATGCCTGCTGGTGTACCTTGCCGTCGGCTATCGCCAGTTCCGCGTGGTCAGCCCAAGGTGGGTACTGGATTATGCCGACGCCTCCGGTGCCGGAGCCTACGCCGTTGTCGGTCTGGCGACGATGATCGCAAGCGGCGTGTTCCTCGAGAATGCGTTGCCGCTGGGAACCACGAAGCAATTGTTCTCCGGCGGCATGATCCCGGTCATCAACCTTGCCGTCGGCCTCGAGGTGGCCGGAGGCTTCATCCTGGTGTTCGCCGAGTTCCTGAAAGATACGCGCCAACCGTCGGAAAGGAAGCACCCATGAACTTCGTTCCCTACGCGGTGGCGGCTTGGCTGTTCTTCATCGGGCTGTACGGGATCATCACGAGCCGCAACCTGATCCACATGACAGTCTGCCTGGCTGTGTTGCAATCGTCGACCTACGTGCTGTTGCTGTCGATCGGCTACCGCGAGCATGCCGGGCCGCCGATCTTTGCGGAAGTTCCTCCCGGCACGCCAGCCGTCGATCCGGTGGTGCAGGCACTGGCGCTGACCGATATCGTCGTCGGCGCAACAGTCACGGCGCTGCTGTTGGCGGTGGCGGCGCGGGTGCATAAACGCCTCGGCACGCTCGATCCGCGCCGGCTCTGTACGATGCGAGGATGAAATGAGCTACTTGCCGGCGCTGCCGGTCGCGCTGCCGTTGGCGATGGCCGCGTTGCTGGTCGGTGCATCGAACCTCACCGCCCGGCCGGTGCGCGACGCGCTGGCGATCGCCACGGCCGGGGGCGTGCTGGGCATCGCGATCGCGCTAATGCTCGGCTCGCGGGAGAGTTCGATTGTCTATTGGTGCGGCGGCTGGATGCCGCGCGACGGCGTGGCGATCGGCATCGCGCTGGCCATCGATCCGCTTGGGGCGGGCCTGACTGCGCTGTCGGCGGCGCTCGTCATGACGAGCCTGGTGTTTTCCTGGCGGTACTTCGACGAAGCCGGTGCGATGTACCCGGCGCTGATGCTCATCTTTCTCGCGGGCATGGCCGGCTTCTCGCTGACCGGCGACCTGTTCAACCTATTCGTGTTCTTCGAGCTGATGGGCGTCGCCGCCTATGCGCTGACCGGCTACAAGATCGAGGAAGAGCAGGCGCTGATGGGCGCCTTCAATTTCGCAATCACCAACAGTGTCGGCGCTTTCCTGGTGCTGTGGGGCATCGGGCTGCTATACGGTCGCACCGGCGCGCTGAACCTGGCGCAACTAGGCGAGTCACTGGCCGCGGAACCCGTCGATGCCTTGGTGATCGCGTCGCTGGTGCTTATCACGTGCGGGTTCGGTATTAAGGCGGCGCTGGTGCCGTTCCACTTTTGGCTGGCCGATGCGCACGCCGTTGCACCCACGCCGGTGTGCGTGTTGTTCTCGGGCGTGATGGTCGAGCTAGGGCTGTATGCCGTGGTGCGCGTCTACTGGACCGTGTTCTCGGCGGCGCTGGAGCCAATGGCCACCGTGGTTCGCGGCACCTGGCTAGCCGTGGGGGTGACGACGATGCTCGTCGGCGCGATCATGTGCTTCGCCTCGCGACACTTGAAGCGTCTGCTGGCCTTTTCGACCATCAGTCACGTCGGCTTGATGTTTTGCGGAGCGGCATTGCTCTCGGCGGATGCCCTGGCTGGGGTAGCCGTGTACGTGCTGGGCCACGCGCTGGTGAAAGGGGCGCTATTCCTCGGCGCCGGCATGGTGCTCAATCGGTTCGGCAGCGTCGACGAAGACGAGCTGCACGGAGCGGGGCGGCGGCTTTACGTGCTTGGCTTGCTTTTTGCCATCGGCGCCCTGGCCCTGAGCGGTATGCCTCCGTTCGCGACGCATGCCGGCAAGGCGCTAATCGAAGCCGAGGCAAGCCGGCTTGGCCACGGTTGGCTCGTGTTCGTATTCCTCGGCGCCGAGGCGATCACCGGCGGCGCGGTGCTGCGAGCAGCGGGGAAGATCTTTCTTGGACTTGGCTCCCCTCAGAACGACGCAGCCCGTACGCCACGCCGGGAAAACAAGGAAACCGTCGCCAGCTACAACCGTCCTCCGGCCGTCATGTTTGCCCCGGCGGCTACGCTCCTGGCCATGGCATTGAGCTTCGGCCTTTGGCCCGCGCTAGGGTGCGAAGCGCAGCACGCAGCCAGGCCGTTCGTCGACCAGCGAGGTTACGCGAGGACCGTGCTGGCCGACACGCCCCGCGAACCCACGACGTCGTTGACGGTCGGGCAACGGTCGGGCTCCAGCGCACTGGTGAGCAGCGGCGTCGCGTCTCTTGGAACGATCGTGCTCGCGGCCCTCGCGTTGATTCGTCCAGGGTGGCCGCCGTCCTTGCGCATGATCACGGCAAGGCTATTCGACCCGATGCTCAAGCTGCTGCGCACGGCGCATAGCGGCAACGCGGCTGATTATGTCACGTGGGTCGTCGCTGGCGTCGCCATCCTTGCCATCGCGTTCGGTTGGTTTTTTTTCGCGCGATGGTCACAGTTGCAATAACGCAGAACGCAGACATCAAGCTTGCGATCAGCGAGGCACTCGCACACTTGCCGCTGGATCGGCTCTTTAGCGGAAAACGCGTCGCTATCAAACCCAACGAAACTTGGGCGACCCCAGGGGACAAGACCGGCGTAACGCAGCCCGATACCCTGCGCACCGTTGATCGCCGAAAGTGACCTCAACGACCCACGCATCGTGCGTCCATGGGAGATTGGCGGGTTTGGCATCGACGCGCAGTGGAGCGACGACATCCACCATGCTCTTCACTCGATCCTTACCGGTGAACGTGACGGGTACTATTCCGATTTTGGCCGTATGGCTGATTTGGCTGCGGCAATGTCGAAGCCCTATGTTTACGAGGGTCGTCACTCGAAATTTCGAGGCCGCCGGCACGGACGACCCGCGAACGGGCTTAGCGGAAGCAACTTCGTGGCCTCCCTGCAGAATCACGACCAGCTTGGCAATCGCGCTCAAGGCGACCGTATTTCGCACCTCACAAGCATTGAGCGTCAAAAGATCGGAGCCGCGCTGATTCACTTATCGCCGTTCATCCCGATGCTGTTCCAAGGCGAGGAATGGGCTGCGTCGGCGCCCTTCGCGTACTTCGTTGACTTCGAAGAAGATCCCGATCTCGCCCGCTCCGTGACCGAGGGGCGACGTAAGGAGTTCGCCGCATTCGGTTGGAAGCCCGAGGAGATTCCCGATCCGCAGGCCATCGAAACATTCGAACAGTCGAAGCTGAATTGGGACGAACGCAGGGGCGGTCATCATGCCGACATGCTCGAGTGGCATCAATCGCTGACTCGTCTGCGTCGGCGATTGAGCGCTCTTACCGATAGCCGCCTCGACGCCATCAACACCGACTTCAACGAAGAACAACAATGGTTGCGCGTCGATCGTGGCCCGGTGAGCATCGTGTGCAACTTCGCCGATCGATCAGAGCTAATTCCCTGCAATCGGGTGCCGTGGATGCAGCTGATTTTGGTGATCGACACTGCGCCAACAACCACCTCAAAACGAAGTCGAGACTGATCAACAAGCTCGGTCTGCCGCTGGATTTTAGCGATCACATTGAAACGATTCATGGAGGCGGTCAGCTACTCAACATTCCGCCAGAGCGTATTCAAATCTTTCGCTCCTATGGCGGAGTGACTTCCCTTAGCGATCCAGTCTACGACCGGCACAACGACCCTGCACTGAGTATGCAGGTGGACCGATGCACGGCGCGTAGAGGCGGCTACTTAAGCGACGATAAGTGATTCAGGATCTCCAGCGACTCATCTTCAATAATCTCGCCGGCCCGCATGGTTAGATAGGAGTGCTCTCCGAACCAGGTCTCGTAGCTGCCGCCTTCAAAAGCCTTGGCCGTGGGGACGTAGCCGTGAGCGCCGTTGGTCTGCTCGGAGACCATTGTGTATTTGAAGGGTGACCGGCTCTTCATGCTTAGGCCGATGCTACAGAAAAGTTCATTCGGGTTCGTGATGATGGCGAAGTCATTGCCAATGCGGATGCCGGTGATCAAATAATCGTAGGCCGGTTTCTCCCGCTTTTTCATTTCGTGAAACGTTTTCCGGTAGTGTTCAAGTTGCGCAGTCCAGTTGCGACCGACCTCGACCTCCTTGAACTCAGGATGTTCGCGGCCCGGCATTGGGAACTCGCGGCGTTCGATCGACAGCGACGAATTCGTAATGGGTTCGAGTCGGTCGAGGCATCGAATAATTTCGCCGCCAAGTTTTTCACCGAGAAGGTTGCGCCCGTCGTAGACCGGATTCACGTCGCCGCAAGCGCCGGTGAGAAACAACACGGCTGCATCGTAGCCGAGTTGATGTTGCACGTACTGCGAGACGTCGCCGGGAAAATCTGCCGAGATGACCGACTCGCGTTCGTTGGCGGCGTGGCAAGCGAAGTTATATACGATCGCCTTGAGTCTTCCCTCTTTCTCCGTGAGCACAAGCACGTCGAACATCGGATCGGAAGGACCCTCCGAGGGATAATTGTCGGCCTCATCAGGCTGCAACTGCCAACGGTTCCACGCGCAGCCGTCTTTGATGACACGTCGACACTGACTGACGCCGTCCACACGTCCCTTTGCCGCTCCGATTGTACATGGCGTGAGATCTTGCGAGGCAAGTACCACAGCGTTCGCGATCGCCGTTACGAGCCGGTCCTTGTAATAGGGCCAAAGCGGACCGCGATGCGTGTGCGACGCGCAAATGATTACGTTTGCGGCGGGGATGCCCGTCATCTCTTCGATCTTTGCGAGAGCCTGCTGCACCTGTTCTACAGGGTATTTCAGGGTATCGAGCGTGACGATCGCCGCTTTTTTTCCGCCGGCTGACAAGACCAGCGCCCGCACAAAAAGCCGCGTCTTCACAGCCGATGTTTTCTTCGGTGAAGGCGAGCCAGCTAGCGTGACTTCCTCCGTCGGTGTGATATCTACGATTCCGACACCGGCGTCGACAGATCCACTCACGGCTCCTGTCTTGTCATCTGCGCTGATCACCGGCAGCGCATTGAGCAACAGTACGAGAAAGAGCACGCGTATGTGTTTCATGCAAGGAGCAAGAACCGTTTGTCGAGACCTCTTCGTACGAGAATCGGACGCGTTCACTACCTGTTCCTGTCTTTCTGCCAGAGCTCTTGCAGTAACTCGATCGACGTATCGACGAATTTTTCGCTACCTTCGAGCGACATGCAATTCACCCAGGCCAGTCCTTTGACAGCTCATTGACGACGTCCGCGAACGCAAGAGCAAATGATACGACGCGGATCAGGAGACGATGGGAGACCGAACTATTGCACATCTGGTGAAGAGAATTAGCAGGTGAATCGGCAAGGCGTTGATTCTTGCTTGCCGTAACGACTTTGTCCACAAGCGCCGCCCGTCTCGCATCAGGAAGTACGCGGAGAACGCGCGAGCCAGACCACGAAAACCGTTCCAAGTGGTCAATCGACCAGCGGCGCAGCGAAGAACTTCGGCGTGACACTCGGGCGAATCAGCCAATACAGCCGTGAGTTGGAAACCTCGCGGCGGCGGTTTCACGGTGAACCGGTGGCCGCGTAGCAGATGACGTCGTTAGAGTTCGGTCCAGGGTTGGGGGCAACCGCGCCGGCTCCGCGACGGTTGTTAGCGTTGCAGTGCGCCGTAGACAAACCGCTGTGCGGCGCGACGATATCATGTGCCACATGTCATGACGATTGAACGCCGGTTCGCTGAACCATGTCGTGGAGAAGATTGCCACGACATTCACATCTCTATAGATGGACCGGAACGAATCGTTGCTGCTCGCCGGGTTCGGCTGGAGAGGGCGGTTCGACCCACGGATTGGGTGGCCGTTTTGCAGCAGTTCGCCGACACGCTGCTTGAATGCAGGAATCAAGTTGGCCAGGGCGGCTCGCTCGTTGGCGGCGGTGCATTCAAGGCAGTACAGATGCGCCATGCGCGCTCGCACGCCACCGTCAACGGCCGGGGACACGTAGACGATACAAGTGAACACGGGAACGTCAGCCCGCTTGAACTGATCGGCGGTGGCCCATTTTGATCTATGAGCAACGAGCGCGATTGCGTATCCGCTTACATTCAGCGCGGCAATCTGCAACACACCGACGTTGTTGCACACGCACGCCCTCGCCGAGAAGGCCCGTGAGCAACCAGGGGATTCGTCGCAGCAGCGAACGGGCAAGAACCAACGTCCGCTGGGCCGTGTTGCCCCGCAACGTCCGACCGAAGCATCGAACCGAGCGAGAATAATTGGGCCGCGTCGAACGTCTTGTACCTGACGCTGTCGCATTGTTCTTTTCCTCGCTAGGATTCAGAGTTCGCCATGTCGCACTGCCGTCGGGCTGGTCCACAATTAATCGTACTTGTCTCGGTTTTAACTGCGGCATGGTTCCCTTCGCTCTCCGACGCCGCCGGCGCGCCGAACATCGTGGTGATCGTCGGCGACGACATGGGCTATGCCGACGTTGGGTTTCAGGGCTGCGGGGACATACCCACGCCGCATCTCGATTCCCTTGCTCGCGGCGGCGTGCGCTGCACGAACGGCTACGTTTCGGGACCGTATTGCAGTCCGACACGTGCCGGCCTGCTGACCGGACGCTATCAAACGCGCTTCGGCCACGAGTTCAACCCGTCGGGCAAGGACGGTCTGCCGACGGCAGAGCGAACCTTCGCCGATCGGCTACGCGCCGCAGGCTATCACACGTCGATCGTCGGCAAATGGCATCTCGGCGAGCAGCCGCAGTACGAACCGCAGCGGCGCGGCTTCGATGACTTTTTTGGTTTCCTCGGCGGCGCGCACAGTTACTTTCCTTTGAATGATGACAAGAAAGGAAAGCAGCCAATCCTGCGCGGCCAGGCCCCAATAGTCGAAGAAGGGTATCTAACCGATGCGATTGCGCGCGAGGCCGTGGCTATCATCCAGTCCCAGCAATCGACGCCGTTCTTCTTGTATCTGGCGTTCAACGCGGTGCATACGCCGATGGAGGCTAACGACGCACGCCTCAAAAAATTCGCAGCGGTCAGCGATCCAAAGCGTCGCACCTACGCGGCCATGATGTCGGCCATGGACGACGCGGTCGGCCAGGTGGTCGAAACGCTGCGCGAGACCAAGCAGCTCGACAACACGCTGATCATGTTCATCAGCGACAATGGTGGGCCGACGATGCCGAATACGACGGTCAACGCCTCCCGGAACGACCCGCTTAGGGGCTCGAAGCGCACCACGCTCGAAGGGGGCATTCGCGTACCGTTCCTCGTCTACTGGACCGGGCATGTTCCTGCCGGCGGCACGTACGAGCGGCCGGTGATCCAGCTGGATTTTTTGCCCACCGCACTGGCCGCAGCGGGCGTGACATTGCCGGAAGTCGACGCGCAGCCGCTCGATGGCGTCGACTTAATGCCATACCTTACGGGCGCGAATGAGGCGGCACCGCACGAGACGTTGTACTGGCGATTTGGTCCGCAGATGGCAATTCGCCGTGGCGATTTGAAGCTCGTGCGTTACGACCTAGCCGCCGAGGCGAAAACTCGCGAGGAAGCGGGACCGAAGAAGACGTCGCGCATCTCGCCGCCGAGGCTCTACAATCTGGCCGACGACATCGGCGAAAGCCGCGACCTGGCCTCGGCCCGGCCGACAATTGCCGTTGAGCTGCAGGCACTCTGGGATGAATGGGATAAAACTCTGGTCCCGCCGCTCTGGGGAGCAGCCGGCGAGTGAGCCCGTTGAGCGCCTTGGCGACGTGAAACACAGCTCCGCTCTTGGTCGCCTCTCTGTACAAGACGGTGCACCCGCGACAGTTCCCGTCACCGGCTTCGTTATGGCCGCGATTCAGTAACGTCAGACGCAGCAATCGATTAATCAGGTCCAGCCAGAGATCTTCAACGGCTGCCGGGCGCGATGAGTTCTGGATAGTCGCGCGTCCAGAGCATTCTCAGCCGTGGCAGCAGAACTGCGTCGGCCGAAACCAATGCGGCATATTCGAGCACGCGCCGGGATTGCTCGTCGAGCCCGGTCAGCATAGGTGCGAGCGCCGCGCTGATGCGCCGCTGCTGATTGTGTCGACGAAGCTCGACGTCGACGCGGTCGGGTGCGCGATCGACATGTCGTTGGAAACGGAGTTAGTATACACAGCCCTCACGTGGCGATCGAAGCGCGACGGCCGGAGGGCAACCGGTTGCTGTATTGCGGTGACCGCGCCGACCAGTACACCAGTGACGCCTGCCAACGAACGCTGAGGTCCGCTCGGCATTCAGCGCTCGATGATCCGTCGCCCTCGCTCATCGAGAATCGTATCCATTCGCCGATGAATGGAGCAAGCTGGTGGATCGGTCATCGCATTCCGAGAGGTTCTGATTCAAGGTAAGATGACGCCGAAATACATTCATCGTGTTACGAGCGGAACTCGCTCAGTGCTCCTGGGAACTACGACTACGGCGGAAGCAAGACATGCGGATTAGGACCGATGCCGATTCGCCGTTTTTGCGTTACGGCTGCGCCGTCGTCGGCATCGCCCTAGCAACCGGGTTCCGTTTGCTGCTCGACCCGTTTCTCGGTGACAAATTCCCTTTCGCCACCATTTTCTTTGCCGTGATGGTCGCCGCGTGGTATGGCGGGTTCGGACCAGCCCTAACAGCAGCATTGCTGGGCGCTCTTGCTTGCGCTCGCTTCCTTCTTCCTCCTCGTACCAGCTTTGCAATCGAGGGCTTCGACAATCAGGGAGGGATGGTTCTCTATTTGTTGACGAGTTTCGGCATCGCCTTGCTCGGAGGTGCAATGCGACAAGCCCAGCGGCGAGCAGAGGATAGGCGGAAGCAGACGGAGGCGGCCTTGGAAGACCGCATGCTGATAGAGGAACGCCTACGAGTGACGCTGCAAAGCATTGGAGATGCCGTCATCACGACGGACTCTGAAGCTAAGGTAATGTTTCTGAACCCGGTCGCTGTTGCATTGACAGGTTGGTCCCAGGAGGAGGCGCAAGGAAGGCCGCTGCTTGATGTCTTCAAGATCATCAACGAGAGGACTCGTGAGCAGGTCGAGAACCCAGCGACTAAGGCGTTGCGCGAAGGAAGAGTCGTCGGACTGGCGAATCACACCATCTTGATCTCCAAAGACGGTACGGAGCGGTGCATCGATGACAGCGCCGCTCCCATGCGAGATGCGCAAGGTAACGTGCTCGGCGCAGTTCTCATCTTTCGAGACATCACCGAGCGGCGGCAGGCGGAACGGTCGTTGGTACAAAGCGAAGCACGTAAAGCCGGCATTGTGAACACGTCGCTCGACGGCATCATTACCATCGACCACGAAGGGAAGATCATCGAGTTCAATCCGGCGGCGCAAGCGATCTTCGGCTATCGGTCTGAAGAAGTGTTGGGAAGGGAAATGGCGGCTCTCATCATCCCGCCCGCTTTGCGGGAACAGCATCGTCAGGGAATGACTCGGTATTTGCAGAGCGGCGAAGGACCTGTTTTGAATCGACTGCTCGAATTGACAGCGATTCGCTCCGATGGAAGCGAATTCCCCGTTGAACTTGCGATCACGCCTATTGAACAGAACAATCCCCCGATTTTCACAGGCTACATCCGTGACATCACCGAGCGGAAGAAAGTAATGGATCGGCTTGAAAAGACCGCATCTGACATGTCGGAGGCAGACCGGCGTAAGGATGAGTTCCTGGCGATGCTCGCCCATGAACTCCGTAATCCGCTCGCCCCAATGAGCAATGCCCTCCAAATCATGCGACTAGAAACAGACAACCGGCAACCTGATTCTTTAATGACCGCACTGATGGAGCGCCAGTTGGGGCACATGGTCCGTCTGGTGGATGACTTGTTGGATGTGAGCCGAATTAGTCGGGGCAAGATCGAGCTTCGTCGGGGGCGGGTGGAATTGGGCTCGATCATCCATCATGCAGTCGAAGCTTCCCGCCCAGCCATCGACGCTGCCAAGCACGAGCTAGTCGTCACGCTGCCGCCAGAACCGATTTACCTGAACGGCGATCCGATCCGATTGGCCCAGGTCGTGAGTAATCTTTTGAGCAATGCCAGCAAGTTCACCAATAGCGGAGGACGGATTTCGCTGTTGATCGAGCGAGACAAGGGGCATGCCGTCATCCGAGTCAAAGATAACGGGATTGGCATCGACCCCGGCCAGCAGCCCCGCATCTTTGAGATGTTCACACAAATCGATACGAGCTTGGAGCGTTCGGTGAGCGGTTTAGGCATTGGCCTATCACTCGTCAAGAGCTTGGTGGAAATGCACGGCGGCACGGTCGAAGCACATAGCTCAGGTAACGGTCAAGGAAGCGAGTTCGTCGTGCGACTGCCGATCAATGGCGACGCGATTGCACCGTCGAGGCCAGAACCAGGCGTTCAACGAGAGAAGCTACTGCCCCGACGCATTCTGATCGTCGATGACAATCGAGACTCGGCAGATACACTGGCGTCGTTGTTGAAGGTTGTTGGCAGCGAAACGCAGACCGCATATGACGGCCTTCAGGCAATGGATGCAGCGGAGAGTGTCAGGCCAGACCTCATACTGCTAGACATTGGATTGCCTAAATTGAACGGCTACGAAGTGGCACGCAGAATCCGGGCGCAGCCGTGGGGTAAGAACGTGTTCCTGGTTGCCTTAACCGGCTGGGGGCAGGACGAAGATCGACAGAAATCCAAAGAGGCCGGCTTCAACGCTCACTTGGTCAAGCCTGTGAGCCACGACAACTTAATGAAGTTACTCAACGAGAATCTGCCTTCCAACGTGGTTCATGAATAAATGACGGCAGTTCGCCTCCCGATACGCCCGAAGTCGAGGGCTCATTCCATTGAACGAAAAAGCCCAGGCTCACTTGAACCTGGGCTTTTGATTTGGCGATCTGAGCAGAGACGGCTCTACATCCCTCGTGCTCGCTCCATCAGAGCGATCAACTGCTTAGCTTTGTCCAAGCCGCCAACGCCCTTCACGAACACGATGGTGCTCTCCACTTCCGAAAAGCCGTTGGCGTGAGCCGTGCTTCCGGCGGGACGTCCACGCTTCTTGCCGTTCGGATCACGCTTACCTTTCGAGGTCTTCGCCTTAGTCTTGATGGTCGAAACCATCGCCGGTGTGACCTTAATTCCCTTGTCGGCCAGTTGCGTGGCAATCTCGGTCGGACCAGCCAAGGGATTCGCCGTCATGGCCTGACGGACCTCTTCGGACTTGTTCACTTTGGTTTTCGTGCGTGGCATCATACATCTCGCTTCTTGGACGGAATCAAAGAATAGACGATAAGATGTTGGTTTGACGTAGTCAATTGTCGCTCTGCACGGCACTCGCTTATTCGCGCTAACGCTCAAACATGTTCGATTCAAATCGCACTTCGGACACTATCGGGGGTCTCAGTTTCGTTAAGTCTGTGAAAATGAAATAAACAAATCAGCAGCAACTCGTAAAATGCTGAAGTTGCACCCCGACAAAGGGCCGACCGAGATCAGCAAGATGTTGAAAAGCACGCAGAATATCGATGTTCCCCCCTCAATGTTGAGCAACATCAAGGCTGCTGTTGCAGCAATGAAGCCAAAAAAGGCCCAAGGTCGCAAACGTGGGCGACCGCTGGGCAGTAAAAGCCAAGTGACATCGGCTAATGGCAATGGTCACGGATATTTAGACTCCGCACTCGACTTCGTTTCGAAGGTCGGCGGCCTTGTGCACGCTCAGTCACTCATGGACAAGCTCAAAGAGTTCAAGGCGAAGCTCTAGGCCGCGCGACGTCTTTTCGGCTTCGGTGAATCGATCTCCCGACGAGGGGATACCGAACGGAACGAAGTGGCTGCCATCCCTATCGGCCGTCCGATGGTGAGTGGCCGCACCATAAGAACGCCTCTGCGCGGTGACCGAGGCACGTTGCCCCTCACGACAGCTGCTCTGCAGGCACTGATGGCTAAAGAAAAGGGCCCTTTCATCGCAACGAGCGTCGATGTCGCTCTGTCCGTGCCGCCGATCCCAGAATTGGGAATCGGAGCACGGGCAGAACAATCTCAGCGACGGGGCGAATCAGGACGCCGACCCGGACGGATATATCCGAGGTAGACATCCCCAGCGATCAAAACGATCGCGACGAACCAAAAGACCGCCCATGATTCTGCAATGCCGCCGGCGATCGCGGCGATGAACACGGAGCCGTTGATGAACGCAATGTTGAGCTTCGTACGAGCTGACATATTCCCTCAATGCCGAGGACGGAACTTCATTTCCCGAACACAGCAGATCAAATCGCCGAGGCGGTTGAACGCCTGAGCCCGTGAAATCCGCTTACGGGAAGAGCGCAACTCGGAGTTCGTCGAGCTCATCCCAATCAACTGTTTGCGGCGGCGCGTCGTCGGGCTCCAGATCGAGTCCAGACTCCGAAGAGGCCAAGCTAAAACCACGGCGACGGATCTCTCGGAGCGACTCGCCGGTCGCTCGGGCAACATCACGATCAAGCTGACGTTGAAACATGGATTCTCCTTTTCGGTAGGTGAGTGAAATGACTCAGAAACGCGAACGAGCATTCGCGAATGAGTTCGAATGACTGGCCGCAGCGCGAGTGCGCAGCGAGGTCACTACTCGGCGTTGCTGCCGACGACGTATTCGCCGGCGAGCAGGTTGAACGTCGCATTGACGTCGAGCGGCAGATGGCGCAGATAGCGCGTGAACTGATGCACCATGAGCGCTGCGGCCAAGTTGGCCGCGTAGACGGTGCTGCGTGATGTGCAGCGGCCAATTTGCGCTTTCAGATTGCGCGAACAGCGTAGTCGGATAATGCCTAC
Source organism: uncultured Planctomycetota bacterium (assembly GCA_963708675.1). Classification (GTDB taxonomy): domain Bacteria; phylum Planctomycetota; class Planctomycetia; order Pirellulales; family PNKZ01; genus DATAXP01. Next base: position 4,285,365 of record CAVPTO010000003.1, on the reverse strand, counting down.
GCCCCTGCTCTGCAGTCACGGTAAGAACCCGCAGCGTCTCCCCCAACATTCGGCCGTCCGCGAAGAAACGACAGCGATGTTCAAGTGATCGCCAGATCGCTCCCCGCGCCGAAATCGAATCGACGCAGCAGAACACACTCGTGCCAATCGCCTGCGCCGGCCGAAACCGGTCACGGATTTCCTCGACGTCGAGCATGGGCTCGATTTGCTGAGCGAGGTCGGCCGTCGCTTCAACCTTGGGTCGGCCGATGTCCGACATCAGATAGCCCTGCGTCGTCACATTGCTCAATTCGACAAAGTCAAAGTCAATCAACTGCAGCTTGGGTACGCCAAGAGCGGTGAGTTGCAGAGCGACCTGACGGCCGATCGCCCCCAGGCCAATCACCGTGACCGTCTCGCGCAGGAGACGTTCACGGGGTACCAGTTCTTCCTGCCGGTCAAAACGATCCGGCGTCGGTGTACTCATCATGGTAAGGATCCCAATCCCAAGGGTCGTCGGTCGCCGGTAAGGTCAGTAGCGATTGGCCATCGCGACCGACACGGTGCGTCGCGATTGATCGCGTTTCGACTGTCACGGTTTGTTCGTAGGCTTGCTTCCAAGCCTGGCAATCCGATGCTTCGAACGGATGGCGATAATCGATTGCCACAGGAATTCCGAGCGAACCTCCGGGACCGATGTGAAACGCCACCCGGGCGTAGGCGGCGTCATTGCGCGCGACGATCGCCATCACCGACCAATCCGCTCCGCCGAAAGCGCGGCGGAAGGTTGCTTCGTCGGTAATGCTCGGTAGCGGGCACTCGCCCGGATGCGTGTGGATCCAGATTCGTCCGAACCGCTCCGGTGGAATTCCTTGATCCACCAGATCGTCAAACAGATCTGCCACGGCCTTGTCGTCGAATGCGACGGTGACCGGAGTGCAGCGCTGCTTCACCGGCAAGATGTCGACCACGAGCAGCAGGTCGTCGGGCGCCGAAAGCCCAAAGCCGCCGATCTCGGTGTCACCGCAGTCGCGCAGAAAAAGCAATTTGGCCCAAGCGAAGGGGCTAAATCGCAGACTCGGTCGAGGCGTTTGTCTCGACCGAGGTTTCACTGGGGATATCTTCTTCGTCTTCATCGTGTTGCTCCTCTCGGCAGTCGTTACAGAGCTCGTCCTCCAAACAGCTCGGGCAGACGTCGCGTCGGCAGCGGCCGCAGTTCGCAAGACAGCCTTGACAACAGCGTTCGTCACAGACGGCGCAAGTGCCGACGCAACTTGCACAGGAACATTCGCTGCAGGCGCCGCAGCAGATCAGGCAATCACCGCACAGCGCTGCGTCGCAGCGGTCGCAGACGTAGGAAGCGTCGTCATCCAGAAGGCAGTCGCAATCACTGCACGGCACACCGAACCAGCGCTCGAGATCCACGAATGCGGAGCCGGGCGAATAGGTGTGCAATATACGGTCGACGATCGTGAAGAAGTCGAGCAACCGCCCTTCGTCCAACGCGGAGTTGATCGCTGGCCGGCCTTCTCCAGAGCACAGCCTGTCGTTTGCGACGTGCGGATGTGTCGTATCCGAGGACGACGCCGCAGGATTCGGTTCCAGAGCGACGACCGAATAGGCTCTTGCTCCGAACTGCTTCAGCTCAAGTCGGATCTCGAAGCTTCCGAGACGAACGTCTTCCAGCACGATCGAGTCCGTCGTAACGCACAAAGCGTTCCCTTCGACCTTCACGTCGTCGAACTCGGAAGCGATGGCCGTGAGCTCGTCATAGAAGGTGCGAATCGTCGGTAGCGTTTTGCGGGCTGAAGCGCGCAGCACCCTGCCGAGATCCCCTAACATGTCGCGTAGGTGCTCTAGCTCGGCGGCGGCCGCTACGCGCTCACGCTCGACCGCCCGTCGCCAGTCCCGGGACTTGGCAATGGAGAGCCGTAGGGAGCTCTTTCTGAGCTCGTTCCAGGCCTGTTCAGGCAATGTAAAACGGAGTTGCGGATCATGCGCGTTCCGGTAGGCCTCGTCGAGCCGCAATGCGGCCCGCCATAGCTTTGGATTCCAAGCATCCATCTGAGGGTTCCTCAATTATGAGAAAGGCGGCGGCGGACGCGGCAGCCAACGGCTGCGCGCCGCCGCCGCGCGGTGAGCGATTAGCGAGCGCCTTCGATTTTGGTCGGCGTGAAGCTGATGCGATCGCCTTCGTGGAGCTCTTGATTGGCCGGCGCCGGCAGGCGATTGACGCGGATCAGATAATCCGCCGCCTTGCCGTGCGGCACTTTTTCGCAGAACAGTGTCGCCACATTGGTTCCTGCCGGAACCTCGATGTGATCGGCGAAACCGCCGCCGTCGCAGTTAATGAAAAGAATTCGCATAGCGCAGCATCTCCTGGGAACGATCCAATACATGAAAACAACTCGGCGCAGAACGTTAGCGCGCCAAGCGGAAGCGAGTGTTAAAGAAGTCGAACTCGGTCGTGCCCGCGCGACCACACAAGTCATGCGGCAGTGCGTCCAGGCGGATCACCTGCCGCTTACGAAGCGTCGAGGTATCCACGAGGCAACAACTACAGCTCGGCATGGTGACCACGGGTAAGACGGGTGTTCGCCTTCTGGAGATAAAGAGATGCCGAGCGCAGCGCTCGAGGTATCGCTCGAGCGTCAACGCGGTCACCATCAGCTCAATGCGCCGAGCGTCTAAGTGCTGACCATGGCCTTCAGCGATGGGCGATAGGCGAAGGTTCTTATCGAAGCATGTCAGGGCGGGGCCACCGAAGCGAAGTCCTTCGCTGGTAAGGGCGGCGCGGACCCCTACCAAACGGGTGGCGATCTCTCCGGTATCCGTTCGCTCGTCGTAGCACGCCACGAGCGTCAGCCTGCGAAGATCAATCTGCTGGCCGGTGACGTAATGACCGCGTACCAGATGACTAATGACTGCGAACGGGCGCGCGCCAATGTTCACGCGACGACGCGTTCGTGAGCCAATCTGTCTGCGCCACTGCTGCATGAGTTGCGCAGCGCCTGGTGAAGCCGTAACGAGGTGCACAGTTGCCCTCCTTGTTCTGGGCGATTTGGATGACGAGCCGTTGCAAGACGACCCGGTGTGAATGCGCACGCGATTCGCGAATGCGTAGCTGTAAGAAGAGCCCGCAAGCAGGCTGAAAGAGGTGCGCTGATCGCCTCACACACCGCAGTGGTGGACAAACTCGAATGACTTGGCAGAAGTAGGCCCCGGCACCGACCACTCAGGTTGGTCGTTTATTGGAAGGCGAGGCTTGACGTGCACGCGTCTCGACTTGTGAATCGTGGTCGTTCAGCCACGCGTGAGTCAGTTCTCAGCCGTCAGGGCGTCCAACTAGCCGTCGCGAGATTGAGACCAGTCACGACAGCGAAGATCGTGCCTTAAGTGTTATGACGCAAACCGTACCGATTCTTTAGTTACTGTCCATATGGCGCGAAACCGCGTTTCAGTCGAACGAATCTTCGCGCGACGCGAGTCTAGCCTCGACGGTTAATTGTATGTACTGACTTGCTGGTCGTGAGGCCGACCTAGCGGTCATCGCTGTCCGCGGTTGGTCCTTCTTCATGGGTACTCAGTTCTGCACCGTTGCTTGTCTGATCTCGAAGCCAACTGGGCAAGTAATCGACCGATCAACTGAGCCAAGCAGGTATGTCAACCTTTGGGTTCGGCTGATTTTAGTTCATCCCAGGCGCGGAGAAGAATAGGACTAGGCGCGTGCCAGTCGCAACACCGGAACGGAATCCGTCGTCAATAGAACTGGGCCTGCCTGGGTCATCTTCGCTGACCGTCCACGCCATCAAGGCGATGTTTCAAAAGCGCCTGTCTTCAAGACAGTTCTCTCCCGCCGCTACGCTAACGCCTACAAGAACTACAACCTCACGTGCGTGAAGAGCACGCCGACACGAGCGCTAACCGCATCCGCCAACCGAGAGTACGTCGCCGTGTTCGAGAGTTGCCACAAACTCGCCTCATAAACTGCTCACTTCGAGTGGCTCGCTAGAACCAGCAGGCCGCAGCTCGCTTAACCTTGTGTAGGAATGCGGCGCGTGTCGGCTGCTTGCGCTGTGTCACCTCCTGCGAAATGTGTTGCCGAAGTTCGCTAGCGCGCCGTCGCAAGCAGTAACAGCATGGACTTTGCGGCTTAAGAGAGTGTTCCTGTCCTTACATTCGTGTCGATGGTCATAAAAGGAACCACCCGCGAGACTCGACCATGTCGCGATTTCTTAAAGTCTTCCTTCTGGCATGGGTGTGCGTACCCGCGGGCTGTTCTACTACCGGCGGCGGAATCACGATCTTTCCCACCGGCGACTACCTGCTGAAGGTTACCGACTGTGTGCGCAGATCAGTTCCCGACTCGACGCAGATTCCACGCGAACTGCAAAAGACCGTGCTCGACGTCTATGTCATCCAACCCGGCGACGGCTTGATTATCGAGCCGAGTTCACTTGAAGCGCCTCTCAACTTCACTGCAGACCAAACCGTGCTCGCTGATGGAACGATCGACCTTGGGCCGTACGGGCGCTTGATTGTCGCCGGCAGAAGCGTGGAGCAAATCGAGGCCGCTGTTCAGAACGCAATCGCTGCGGTCGAACATAAGACGATCGCCGTCAATGTTCGACTCTCGAACCCGTCCAGCGCCGTGTATTATGTCCTCGGTGAAGTAAATGCGCCCGGCTCGTTCCCACTCGTTGGCCGCGAGACAGTGCTCGATGCGATCGTCGCTGCCGGCGGACTGACCGATCGCGCTTCGCCGTGCAACATTATTCTCGCGCGTCCGACGCCGCCGAGCGGTTGCCGTATTGTGCTGAACGTTTGCTACCGCCACATCGTTCAACTCGGTGACACGTCGACGAATTTCCAAATCATGCCTGGCGACCGCATCTATGTCGCCACGCGATCGTTGACCGAACAGTTGCTGCCGTTTACCCGACGCGGCTGCCCGCAATGCTGCGGAATTCAGTGTCCTTGTTCCGACCCGACAATGGCTCCGCACCTGCCACAGTTCCTCGCCGGTCGGCCGATCGATGGGCAACCGACCGAAGCTCCCGACTCGCCTCAAATGGACATCGAGCCGGTTCCGACACCGCCATTGCCGAGCGCATCGCCATAATCGGCACAATCCCAGGAGCCGGTTGCAGGCCGCAGCTGGCGCGGCATCTAAGTTGCACGCATCCGACGGGATGTCGTCTCGCCTGATATATATATGTGCCGGCCTCGCCTTAATGGCGCAGGCGCCCAAGCCGGCGCTGGCTGCCCCGGTTCATGTCGACACCTCACGACATTTGCAGACGCACTTTTCGTTTCGCAATGTCGATGTGGGCGTCCTCGAGGGACGCCTGGCACGTTTGGGCGTGCATCTTCCGATAGCATTGAAGGGAAAGATCACGGCCCGCATCGGCGTGGCCGTGCCATGGCGATCGCTGTTGAGCGCCGGCGCATACGAGTTGACAGGCGACATTAGCTCCCCGCAGCTTACGGTCGAAGACTTCGACCTTCACAAGGTGGCTGCTAAGCTACGCTGGGCCGAAGGTGTTTTGACACTCGACGATTTACGCTTCGCGCTCGATGGCGAGGTGGAAGATGAAAACAAGCGAGGCCAATTTGATGGCAGCGCTCGCATGCAGGTCGAGCCACGCGGCCAACTCAGCCTGTCTGCAGCGCTCGACGGACTGACCGTCGCGACGCTCGCCAAAAATGTTTCCGCGCTGGCGATCCTTCGCGAGGGTCGGTTCTCCGGTCAGATCGAGGCTGCGGTGCCAGTAAATGACATTCGTTCGCCCGCCGCGTGGAGCGCTCATGGTCAGCTCCACGCCGATGACGTCAATGTCGAAGGCATCGCCGGATTGCATGGCGATGTGGGCTTCGAAGTTCGGCAAGCCAACGCACGAACGACGCGCCTGGTGCTCGAAGCGCCCTTCGGCCGAATTGAAGGCGAGGCGAGTGCTGGACTCTCGCCGCCGCTGCCGTTCGAACTGAACGCAATCGCCACGTTCGGCGATCTCCGTAAGCTCGAATCCATTGCAGGCATCGCGGTACCGCTTGCTGGCCATGCCACGGCAACACTGAGCGCGCGAGGCAACGGACAACCGGCGACGGTTACTGCCCATGGCCTCTTCGCCTTGGCGAACGTTTCGATCGAAGGCATTACCATTCCGACGGCGAGCGGCGGCCTCGTCTTCGATGGCCAAACCGCGACATTGAGCGACCTGCACGCAGTGATCAATGGGGGTGAAATCACCGGGGCGGCGACGATTCCGGTAGCCAGTGGCTTGGTTTCTGGATTGGTCAACCTTCGAAATGTGAGGCTCGAGCCATTCTCCAACATTGCTAAACTGGCTTATTCCTTTGGCGGCAGCGTCTCAGGGGACGCGCGATTCTCGATCGACCGCGAACAATCGAGCGATTGGTTGCGGTGGACCCTTGACGCCCAAGGGGTCGGCAACGATCTACGCGTTGCCGCCTCGCAAAGTCGCCGACTCTCGGCCACCCTCAAGCTCGCCAACGGAACATTAAGCTTTCCTCAGGTGCGAGGCGACCTCGACGGCGGCACGATCGACGGGAGGGTGAGTGTCGATTTGCGCGAAGGGCATGCTTTTGAAAGCGAGCTCTCTGTCGTCAATCTCGACGTCGGCCAATTGTCGCAACTCGCGATGCCGTCGCGGCCACTTCCAACGCTGGCTGGTCGAGTCAGCGCTCGGGCGAACGTACGCGGCACGTTGCAGCCTTTGCAATCGACCGGTACGGGAAGTTTCGGCGCGACGGGTTTCTCGGCAGATGGCGTAACAGCAGATCGCGTGAGCTTGCGGTTCGCGCTGGGCGGAACGCATGTGGACGTTACAAACCTCGACGCCGCGCTCTTGGGCGGCAGCATGTCGGGAACGGCGCGGATCGCTTGGCAAGATAGCGACTCGAATATCGCACTCAATTGGACGAGTGTGGATCTGGCCCCGGCGGCACGCGCGGCGTGGCCGATGCCACCGCACACGAAGATCGTCACCAATGGTTGGATTCGCGGTCACGGGCCGCCGAAGAGCATCGATCTACAAAAGTGGACCGGCAAAGCCTCGGCCAATGCGACTGCCACACAGAACTCGCAGACGATCGCTGCAGCCGGCGCATCGATTGTTCTCGACCGAGGTGTCGCGCATCTGTCGAATGGTGAGGTGAACATCGCTGGCGGGCGGACCAACTTTGAGGGCGATATTGCGCTCGGCGCTCCCGTTGCCTTTCATGCCAAAGGGCAAACGACAAGGTTCAATCTCGCCTTGGCGAAATCGTTCGCGGGCGCTTCGTTGCCATTGGACGTCGCGGGAACGGTCGATGCCCAGTTCGATGCCCACGGCACACTGCAGCCGCTGAAGGTTACGGGACGTGCCGCGGCCGGCGGTCAGACGTTACACGTCGGAAACTTTCTCATCGATTCATGGAACGGGCTACTTACCAGCGACGGAGACGTTGCGAAGCTGGACCGAGCCGCCATCAACGCCTACGACGGACAGGCGACTTTGACGGCGACTCTCCCGCTCGCGGGATTCAATTCCGACCCCGGCGCTTTAGCAACCATTGATGCCGCCTGGCAACACATCGACTTGGCGCGTTTACCGCTCGTTTCGCCGCGACGGACGGCGGGATTGCAAGCCGAAACCGACGGCGACATTCACTTCAAAGTTCCCGTTCAGAACCTCGAACAGCCGAACGCGTGGACGTGGCATGCCGCGCTCAAAGCGGGGCTTGCGGAACGCGGCGGCGTGCATCTCGGCGGCCTCGAGTCGACCGGCAACGGCGGTAACGGCCGGGCGAAAGTGGAAGCGCACGGGACGCTGCTCGACGGCCGGATCGAGTTGAACGCTGCGGTCCGCACCGGCGCAACGCTCGCCGATTTCGACATCGAAGACATTCATTTCTTGCTCGATCGATTGCAACTTTCGCAGCTCAGTCGTGTCATACGCGACTACTCTCTGCGACCATTGCGAGGCACGGTCAGCGCGTCGGCCGAATTGCATCGAACCAAGGGTGACGACGACGGCACGGGCGCGTTGAGAATCGAAGGGCTCGGTTGGGGCAACGTCCTCTGGTCCGACCACCTCGCCGCCACATTTCGCATCGGCCACGATGCAATCGACCTTGTCGACACGAGCGGCTCGCTAGCCGGCGGAACATTGGAGGCTTCGGGGCAGGTTCCGCTCGGCGAGTCGCGCGCCGGTCACATCTCGTTGGGCCTGTCGAACGTGCGTCTGCAAGAACTGCTCGAACCGTGGCCTGGCGCAGCCTCGCTGGCTCGTGGCACAGTGGATCTGCAATTGCGAGGCCGGCTCGCCGATGTCTGCCGCTTTGAAGGAATTGGAAGTACGCATGATGCGAAACTGGCAGGCTTGCGTGTCAGCGACGCGCAGTTTCCGTTCAATGCGACGTGGGATCCGCGCACCGGGCGTGCAAAAATGGTCGCACATCAAGGCCATGCGCAGCTGGCGCGAGGTCGAATGACGAGTCGCCTCGAGGTCGACGTTCTTCACGATGTCGACTTGCGAGGGAACGTCGACCTCACGAACGTCGATCTCAACGCGCTTGAGGCTAGTTTCTCTCCTTCAGCACGCTTCGGCAGCGGAACGGTGCAAGGCTCGTTGGCCTTCGCGGGAAAGAATGTGCGCTCGGTTAACGATTTAACAGGAACGCTTCACTTCAAGCTGCGCAACGCGCAGGCCATGACACTTCCGGTTCTCCAGCAGATTGGGCCACTTCTCTCGGCCGGCGTCAGCACCGCGACACGATTCAATGACGGCGACATTCGGGGTTCGCTATCGCATGGCGTCGTGCGGCTCAAGAAGTTCACGCTCACGAGTCCGAGCGTGCAAGTCTTTGCGAGCGGCGACGTGGCCCTTGCAGGGCGCCTGGACCTAGAACTCGTCGCCCGCACGGGTCAGCAAGGCGCGAATGGACCGCTGGCGACGTTGGCGCTCAATCGTTTGGCACTCACCGCGGCGGGGCCCGTGGGTTGGGTGATCGAAGCGAACGAACTGCTCTCGAATCGCGTGATCAACGCGCACGTGAGCGGGAATATTCGTCATCCGACGATTCAAATCCGCCCGGTCGCACTGCTGGAACAAGAAGCCCTGCGATTCTTCCTCGGTCAAGCCGCGGGGGGCACGGCCTTGCCTTAAACGATACGGTTCGCTTCGTCACAACGTTCAGGCAAAATTGACGAAGAGCGAGCCACTACGCGGAATCGCCCGAGGCATCGGTGGGGCGATTCAACAGAACAAAGAGCAGGCGCAGGACGCGTCGCCGATGACCTACATCTCGATGGACGATCCACCGTTGATGAGGGTCACGGCACGAACGAGCATGTGGTGCCGTGACAAGCACTTGCTCGGCAAGAACGTATTGAGCTCGACAACGTCGACCAATGCGGCCCTGCCCCACCACTGCGACGATTGAAGTCGTTGTTGTCTAAAATCAGCCGATGCTCCAGGCGAAACAAACGAACTTTGTCCTGGTCATCCATCTAGTTTGTCGCGCCGACGCGCCGGTGGCCCAGATTCTGGAATGTACATCGGAGCGCGAGTCAAACCCGAATGTCGAACAACCCTTGGCGTCGACAATCACGGGGATCTGGCGATTCGTCCTGCCGAAGCGAGGAGCCCACTGTGATTGAACAAGTCCCCTGCCCCCAATGCGAGAGCACGGACGTGCAGTTTTCGAAACCTCATTGGTGGGACCGAAGAGATCGGTGGTTAGCGAGACCGGTTCGGTGTAGTGATTGCTCTGCGCTTCTGGACGATGTCAAAGCAAGCGTGATTCTCGCGATGGTATCGCGCGACAACACGCCACGCTGAGCAAACGAAGCCGACGTGCTGCTCACCGCACGAGGTAGATTCGGGATACTTCATCGTCAAACGTTTGTTACTTTCCTGCTTCCGGCCGTCGCCGAATGAACTCATCCGCATCGGCGCTGAGTGAAGCGGTGCGCGCTTCGAGTTCCTGCCCTTGAGCAATCGCCTCTTTCGTCGTGCAGATATCTGGTTTGGGTCGGCCTTATATCCGACCGCGTGACGTTCGACGGCGTCAGAAAGTAGGCGGCTCAGACTCACCGGGCCAATTTGCCAAGACGGCCGTAGCAGTTCGCAATGCTCTGGCTCACCGGAAGCTACAGCAACGTGCAGAGAATCGACGGGCGAGCTCGAATCAAACGATGGCGCTTTGCGGCGATGTGGTGGCCTAAATTTCTGGTCAAAACGCGTCAAAATAAATAGTTGCGACCTGGTAGCTATTGGACCTTCGAGGCTTCGGCCTCTTACTTACGAAAGGAGAAGATAGCTCACGAAGCTGATGGTATTACTGTCGGGCGCGGCGACGAGTCGCGACCGAACCTCTCGTCATCAGAGTGTCCGACGCGCGGCCTGCCGCAAGGTGGGAAGCCCGCGAGAAACCGGAAGCGCCGAGCAACAATGGCTCGACGACCGGCGTCGGAAGGCGAAGCGGATCAGCGAAAGCGAACTGCATGGGACCGTCAATTCTAACTCCGCAGCATTGTTGACGCGGAGGGGCGCGAGCTCGCCGGTGGTGGGACCTTCTTATAGGGTCGTCCACGATGAACGAAAACCCGGCCGGTCTTCGGAGCAGGGTCCATCTTCGACGCGTGTGATGCCATCGGAACAGGGACATGCGATCCGGCGCTTCGTCGCGGCTTGCCGCGGCGAAGGTGCCAACCGTCTCAACGGTACACGGAGATACGTCGTTTCGATTCGTAGTTTGAAGTGCCTCGCAACGTTGCGGGGCGGTTGTGTTCCACCACACGACCGCCCCGCGCAGGGGCGGTCTCTTTCCAAGGAGATTGTCCCATGATCGCTTTTGCACGAGGCGCTCAGAAACAGACGCTCAGCAGACAGGAGGGGTTCTCGGCAATGCTGCCGACGATTAAGGATATTGCTCGCTATGCGTTCCGTGCACATCGGGCTGAAATGCGCGAGGAGTTGATCCAAGAGGTCATCGCGAACGCCTACGTTGCTTACACACGCCTGGTCGCCCTGGGAAAGCAGAACGTCGCTTATCCGACGCCACTGGCGCGCTATGCCATTCGGCAGGTGTGCTCCGGTCGCCGCGTCGGCAGCCGGCTCAACGTCCGCGACGTGCTTTCACCTTCTGCCACAGGTCGCGTCACGCTCGAGCGGCTCGACCAGTTCAATGCGGAAGGCGAGTGGAAAGAAGCAATCGTCGAAGACCGCAAAGCCGGTCCTGCGGAAACGGCGGCGGCGCGGATCGACATGGCCGATTGGCTGCGGTCGTTGCCGCGCAGGGCGCGCCGCATCGCCCGTGTGTTGGCCAACGGCGAATCGACCAGCGGCGCAGCGAAGAACTTCGGCGTGACGCTCGGACGAATCAGCCAATTCCGCCGTGAGCTGGAAACCTCGTGGCGCCAATTTCAAGGCGAAGCGGCAGTCCAGAGTTGAACGCCATACGCTTCTCGACCTTTCACGTAAGCAAGCGGAACCGAAGCAGGCAGCACTGACGCGTTGTCAATGAGTTTCCAACGAGAGGTTCTATGCGTGCCCGATCTAAACCTAAGGTCGCAGCGATCAACGGCTGCGTACTCATCGCGGCGATCGCCGGATTGTCGTTTCAGAGCTGGCTTGTCTTTTGGATCGTCGCAGGTCAGCTCATCGCGGGCGACGTGTATGCCGGGATGATTCGACCAGGACGATCTGGATCGTTTCGTCGCGAACGAAGGCTGTGGCCCGTGCCCCGATTCCAATAATGGGATCGGTGGCACGGGCAATCGGGCAACTGCTCACTTTAGTTCTGCCGCATGGGTCGTGTTTTTCTTAGCTATCGCAATGTCAGCGCAGCCGTACGCTGGCTCAACCATTCGCACATGTGGCGGAAGAACTCGGCAAGTGCAGTCGATCCAGTACGTGACGCAAATTCGACAGACCGGCATAGAACAGAAGACTCGGCGACCAACGGTTGCGGCGTGGGCTCCAGCCCCGTGTTCGCAGCCTGGAATGTCCGTAGCAATTTCAAGAACGAAATTGCTCTCGGTTGACTTCCGGAAGTACGGGCTTCTACTTGGGCGAAACGCTAACGGCTAACCCAGCGTCCGCCGGCAGCTGCGCGCTCTCGACCGACTTGGTGCTTGACTTCACCAGCGGGTTCATACGGCGGAAATGTGACGGTCAGCTTGTCGCCCGAGGTTTGCAGTGAGCGAGAAGACCAGCGGTGTTGTGGTCACACTGCCGGGCACGATCGACAAGACGCACACGAACCCAGCGCTCAAAGCACTGCATATTGGTATCTGGGCGATAGTCTCTGAAAGCCGCGAGCCGCTCTGGCTGACTGGCCGTCAGACGAGCTGTGTAGACGACAACGCATCCGGCGAGACTTTCGGCCCTACGGTGATCGATCTCATTATTTGCCCCGCGTTGTAGGCAATGCCGCCAAGACCGGCGAGCCCGATGACAGCGGAAAGTACAGCAAAGACAACGGGAGAAGCTTTGTCGACTTCGGGATGCACATAGCTCCGTGCAGGATGGCTGGGATTGTACGACACCCGGCAGGAACCGCCCACGACATAGTGCTTCTCGACGAAGGGCACGTCATCGGGTGCCAGCCAGTTGCCGTGCGTGTTGAATGCCGATCCGTGATAGTCGACGCCATTGATCGCAAAGTGGTAGTCGATCACGATCGCGTCTCTCAATATCGGATGCTTGCCAGTCGTTTGCCTCTTGCCGACCAGGATCGAGTCGATCACGGCCTCGGTCTGCGGCCAATACGGCGCTTGCCAAAGCTCGAGAGCGTACAAGCCTAGCAACAGGCAAAGTACGATGCCGGCGAAGCTCATGGCAATGTTCATGGTCCATGCTGGCCAACCGGTGAGAACCTTCTTCACTTGCTGGGCATAGTCCTCGGAATCTCCGAGTCCTAATGTCGAGTTTATCGCTGAGTGGAGATTGCGCAATTGATCGGGCGTCAGCCCGAGCACCTCTTGACCAGCAACAAAAATCATTCGACCGTCGGCCAGCAGAAGATACACGGCGATGCGATGACCATAGCGACTGGTCGAAATCTCAGACAGCACGCGCTGGACGTCGGCGAAGTTGAGGTCTTCGCATTGTGTCGCCCGGAACAAAGAGTTGCGGACGATCAAGATCTGTCGCAAGTTGCGATTAAAGGCGAAGCAGGAACCGTAGGGAATCGCAAGGCAAAGTGCGTAACCCAACGACAACGGTCCGATCACGAGGGCAAGTATGATCGACATCCCGGCCGACGTATCGACGCCTTGCCACCACAGGGCGGTCGTCGTCATCCAGATCAACCCGGTCGACAGGAGTCCGCACGCTCCAAGTCCCGCCAATTGGCTCCATTTGCGGCTGGTGTCATTGCTGCTCTGAAGCACCAGTGCATCGCAGTCATGTTGGACGATATGCACAACGGCATTCCTCGAATCAAGCCGCAAGGCCCTCGAAAATATAGCATTCGATTCCGCTTAAGAAGACGGCGCAAACGGCACTGGAACGCTTACCGTGTCGCCAGATCAACGCTAGAAATCGATCTGCAAGCGGCTGATGAGAGCCTCGGCGACGCTAGCCGTGAGTGGTTCCGACGACCGTTGACGTGTTATTGAGCATTGCATGGATCCAGTTGAGCTGCATTTTGGAATGCGCGTTCAGCATCCAAGTCATGCCCAACGTTGAGTCGGTGAGCGTTCCATTGCCTGAGTTATTCGTGCCCGACAAATAGAATCCATTTAGCGATTGCGGGTTTCGAAGGTCGACATACGACAGCCTCGCCGCCACTTCCCAACACCCCCAGCCGATAACGCGTCCGGGCTGTCGGAGCGAAATGAAATCGGTGAACGGAATCGGGTTATAGAATGCGCGTAGACGGCGACCGTAGCGTCGATGCTCGTCGATTAAGCGGTACATGATTTCGCCATACCCGCCGGTGTACCAGATCGCCGGCTTAAAGGGCCTGTCCTGATCCTCGGCCGAAGCGCGGATTCGGGTCGGCCTTGTTGAAAATGTGGGCCGCAAAGGCCGCGTAGCTGCACGGATTGTGCAGCGAGTTATCAGCAGGCTGCGTGGCGTAACCTGGCGACGACTCGTTGATGTCGACGGCAGCCACTGATTGCGAGTCGATCGCATGCACTGGTTCGTGGATCACGACCGCGGCCCGCGAATTGGGGCCGATGAGCTTCGCACCGCCAGGAATATCGGTGTTGCGATATGCCGTGCCGAAGAACGTCGGTCCGCCGCCGCCATTGGTCTCGGCCATTGTGTCCGGATTTAGCATATCATCGCGAAAGTGTGCGTCGGCATGGTTCAGATACTCACGAATCTTGGTGAAATTCGTGCGAATGAACTGCGTGTCGCTAAGGTCCACGCCGCGGGCCGGCGGGGCCGTAATGTCAGGCAGCGCCAAACGGAAGTGCGTCTGCAAGGCATCGACCGTCACTTGGTTGAAATCGGGCGGGTTATCGCCTGGCTGTGCCAGCGCGCGTCGCACGAACGTCGATTCGAACGCCGCAATCGCGTCGATCGACGCGTTCACCTTCTTCAGCGCCAAAGGTACATCGGTCAGCGCCAACGCTCGACCGTGCTGTGCGACCGCCGGTGGTGTTGGTGTCTGGCCGCGCAGCAATGTGTCGAGCGCGGTCAGCACTTCGTGTCCGGCGATGCCGGTGTCGCGCACGAGGTGGAACCTCGTTTCGACGGCACGCACCGCCGCCTGCGTTTCGCCCAGGTAATTGCCTGTCGGTCCCGACGGGATTGCGAACCCTTGCGAAATGAGGACCTCCTGCAACAGACTGACGGCTGTATGATCGGATTCGTTCGGATGCATGGAGGGAGAATTGTTCGACGCGCGCTGGAGCCGCGCGTTGTGCGACCATTTGGGAGCAACGAGTGGCATGACGACCTCCTGCGGTTCGACGAAAGCGCGGGCAGCACAAACATGGATGATAAGATTATCGAAAAACTAATTCTGCGGTTGCCCGAAAAATATCTGTTAATCAGGAATCGCAGGCGGCCGCGAGCAGGCAATCGCTAGAAAGCGAGCGGCGCGGCCGACTGAAGGATCCGCTTAGGAGGTCCTATAGATCAAGGTCGAATCGAGGGCGCGACCCACCTGCACAGAGTTAAACCGGCACGAAGTGCCCAGGCACTGGAATTGGATAGTCACCGTCTGCGTTCTTTTGCACCGGTGCACTCGAATCCCAAGTTGAAGCGTCGACGAACTGCGTCAGATTGCTGCCCACCGCCTCATCCCACCTGATGAGCTTGCCCGAATAAGTCGCCATGCGACCCATGACGGCGGTCATGCTGCTGGTCGCGCCATAGTAGCCCTCGTTGTAGCGCTTGCCGGAACGTAGCGCGGCGATTAGGTCGATCTGCTCCTGCGCGTGGGCATTGGGGCCCTTTGTCTTACTCTTGCGATCTCGCGAGGCTTGTACCGGCGTCGTGCACTTAGACATTCCCTTGGTTCCGTGTGCAAACTCGCCGACGATCGTGTAGGTGTTGGGCATCTGTCGGCATTCGCTGTACATCTTTGCGCCGTCCTCGTACGTGAACTCAACAAAGTGGTGATCGAAGATTTGCCCGGTTCCTTTCAAGTTTCCGAGATAGCGCGTCGTGCAGCCTCCCATGCCGTTGGCTTCGACGGGATGGGCGTTCTTCACCCAGTTACCGACGTCGATGTTGTGAACATGCTGCTCGCAGATATTGTCGCCGCTGAGCCAGCAGAAGTGGTACCAGTTGTGAATCTGGTACTCGAGCTCCGTCATGCCAGGCATGCGTGGACGGTTCCAAATCGATTGGCCGTTCCAATACACGCGCAGCAGATTGATATCGCCGATCGCGCCGTCGTGAAGCTGCTTGATGGCTTCGATGTTTTGCGGATCGTGGCGACGCTGAAGGCCGACACCAACGAGTAGGTTCTTTTCATCCGCCAGCTTGTTAGTTTCCATCAGCTTTCGGAAACCCGGAGCGTCGACGCAGCACGGCTTTTCCATGAACACATGCTTACCGGCGGCAATGGCTGCCGCATAGTGCTGAGGCCGGAACCCCGGCGGAGTGGAGAGCACCACGAGCGATGCATCCGTGGCGAGCGCCTGTTTATAAGCATCGAGGCCGACGAAGATTTGGTCGCCGGGGACGTCGACCTGATCGCCATAAAGTTTCTTCAGGCTAACGATAGCGGTCTTGGCTCTTTCTTTGAACGCGTCGGCAACGCACACGAGTTTCAGATTCTTGTCGGCATCCATCATCTGTCCCACGGCGCCGGTGCCGCGCCCGCCCGTACCAATGAGGGCGACTCCAATGACATCGCTACCCTTAGCGTGCGCTGTGCGCGCAATGTTCAAACCGCTGGCGAGTGAGGCTCCGGCGACGGCCAATGACGATCGCGTCAGAAAATTGCGCCGCGACGATTCTGGGAATGATGACTTGGGACACATGATGCTTGTCTCCGAAATGGGTCGATTGCGGTATCAGGTGCCCCGAAGAGCTAGCGAAAGTGCACATGCACCCCGCGGGGCCGGGGTCGATCCCAAGGCGAGGTCCCTCATAGCATAAGAGTATTAGCTCGCTGCGATCGCCACAATAAAACTTGTGCATTGCGAGAGGTGAATGCTCTCTTAATGGGTCTTTTAAGGCTTCGCGCCGCCGGCGTTCGTTGTTTCTTTCGGCTTCGGCTTGGTCGTCTGTCAGTCGTCGCGATTCCGAGGCGCTCTTCGAGGAATTGATGGCTTCCTGTCCCGACTTGAAGCCATGTTTGCCGCTCATGGAACGTGCAGTCGAGTTGTCGTCGCGGTCGCGAGCAGCGGTTTATGATTGCCTCTACGCTTTGCTCGCCGAGGAAGAAGACTGCAAGCTCATTACGGCCGACTTCGGCATGCCGAGCGATCGACTAACACTACAGCGCTAGACTCCTCTTGGCAATTTGGTTGCGATGAGGGACATTGTTAGTGCGGTCGATGGAACCGGCCTGGGGGGCTCCCTTTGCAGGAGCTGTGCTTCAACCATCGGCTAGCAATCGAAAGTGGACTAACACGCGGAGGGGCAATAAGCAGGCCAATCTTTTAAAGGGCACGTTTGACTGTGTCCGACAGTCATCGATTACCACTCATAAAGAACGTCACGCTCGGCTCGATTATTTGACCCTACGGATTCTTGGATTGTCGCGACAATTCTAATCGCTATCGATCCAAGCCCTTATTCGTGGGTCTTCGAGTTCCAGCGAAACGCGACGCTCCCGGCCGTCATGATCGATCAGCAGGTCTACACGCTCCCCGTGGCAAATGCCCAGCAATCTACGAACTTCGGCCAACTGCATTGCACTCACATCGCGACCATTGAGCTCGATTAAGTGGTCGCGTCTGGTGATCTGCGCGATTCGCAGGACTTTTATCTACTACGGCAGACACAACGGTCACCCCTGAAAAGCGGCCAACACTTAGGCCACACATGTCAAATACTTCAGGGAGCGCATATCCCTTACTGGGGCGCAAATACAAAACGTGATTCGGAAAGTCAATCGTTACTACAAATCGCGATAGATATTGAAGTCCTATTCTACAACGGCGTCCTTCGTATGCGTACAATGAGGTGGCTGACCAGTCACCGATTGCCAACCGTTCCAGGACATACTCGCTCGTCTTCCTCGCGCCCGTTAAGGAACCATAGTCACGCCGGGAAATAACCCGAACCGACCCGTCCGCAATCATGGTAGGTGACACTGCTGTCTCAATGGCAATAGGGAGAGTGCCAGTATCAATCAGCGTCTCTTGCTCCGAATTCCCAATCCGAGCAACCACGAACGGCCGGAAATTGCGATCGAGTCGAATCCTTGTCGGAACACCAAAGTCTACCAATGCATCGCTTTTTGGGGGCATCAGGCGCAGAAGGCCCGAGTCGAAATCTGCCTGAATTATGATATTTCCAAACGATCTCGGCCCCAGCACTCCGCGTACATCCTTTCCCGTAAGCATCCGCAGCAGAGACAAATTCATGCACACACATTGTTGCCCAGACGGCACCACGAATTTGCCGAGCCGAATTTCTGGCGAAGCAAGCACCTGTGCTTCGACGGCGCCGCCATCAGCCTTTATCGACGTCGTCGACAAAGTGCCGCCAGTCAGGCTGGCGAGAGACGTGTCCAAAATCGTACACGAAGCGCCGGTATCTAGCATACAAGAATATTCTCTGCCATCGATTG
Source organism: uncultured Planctomycetota bacterium (assembly GCA_963708675.1). GTDB lineage: Bacteria > Planctomycetota > Planctomycetia > Pirellulales > PNKZ01 > DATAXP01. The sequence continues at coordinate 4,267,167 of CAVPTO010000003.1, read as the reverse complement.
TGGCTTGCACTACTAGAAAGTCGCCGGATTCTATGCTGAACGACTGAGGGAGCCCTGAATCTTCTAAAGGTTCTCCAGACGCTTCGATGGCGTTGGCAGCGAGGATTGAGACCAGCAAGACCACAAGGCAGGTGACACGAGATGGCGAAAGACACGTGTTCCGTCGACAGTTCATTTCATAATTAGCATCACGACGGACAAGGTCATCGATCGACAGCGATCGCGCAGTCCATGCCGCCCGGATATTGCACCAGCATGGGCGCTGCAGTCGATAACGCATTAGTGTAGTGGCATGCGTCATACTAGCGTCTATATAAACATTGTGTGCAAGCAATAAGCTTGTCTGGGTTGGCCATCTTGCGAAGTTCCCAGGAAGAGCGATGAATGCGTGCGCGAAACGTACAAATGTGCCGAGGTGCGCGAGAGACTTGTCATAATGTCGTATTGAAAGGCGGAGATCGTATCGCTCAGCCTAACATAACAGCGCTAGACTCCTCTTGGTAATTCGTTCGCGATGAGTGACACTGCTTGGGTGGCCGGAGGACCGGCCTGGGGGCGCCTCTTGCAGGAGTGTGTGGCATGGATGCTACCGAGATTCGTCGATTGCAGCCGAAGCTGCGGAAGTACCTGAAGCAGTTTCGTGATTGTTTTGCGAGCCACAAGTCACGTGGTCATCTGCAGAGGTACGTCGAGGGTCAGTTGTCGGACCTGCCGCGCAAGAGCGTGGAACCCATCGCGCTGGCAGCCGACGTGCCGCCGCGGACCTTGCAGCAGTTTCTCAATTCGCTGGCTTGGGACCAAGAGCAACTCGTCGACACGCTGGAAGCGATCGTAGCGCGCGATCACACGAGTCTGCGGTCGATTGGTCTAATCGACGAAACGTCGTGCGCGAAGAAGGGAGACCAGACGCCCGGCGTGCAGCGTCAATGGTGTGGTTCGACGGGCAAGACGGACAACTGCGTGGTGAGCGTGCACCTGGGCTACGCGGTCGATGAGTTTCACTGCCTGCTGGATAGCGAGTTGTATCTGCCCGAGAGTTGGTCGGAGGATCGAGCGCGTTGTCAGCGTGCCTTCGTTCCCGACGCCATCGTCTACCGGTCGAAGTGGCGGATTGCCTTGGAGCTGCTGGATCGCGCTCGGGGTAATGGTGTCACGTTTCGGTACCTGACCTTCGACGAAGACCATGGCTCGAAGCCCGAGTTTCTGCGGGAACTCGCGGCGCGCGAACAACCGTACGTGGCCGAAGTGCCGCGGACGTTCAGCGGTTGGCTGACAATGCCGGCCGTCAGCGTGCGCCCGTACCGCGCAGGACGTAGCGGTCCGCGTCGCTCGAAGCCACGGCTGCGTTCGGGCAGCTCACCGGCGCACAACGTGGAGTATCATCGCAACTGGACGCCAGCTCTGAAGGACCAACCCTGGAAGAAGTGGCGTCTCAAGGACACGCAGCGTGGACCGCTGGTGTGGGACGTCAAGCACGTGCCACTGATGCCCAAAGACGATCGCGGACTGCCAGGCGCCGCGCTGCACTTGATCGTGGCGCGCAGCGTGCTCGAGCCTGGCGACGTGAAGTACTTCGTGAGCAATGCCGCGGCCGACACGCCGCTGGAGGAACTACTGCTGGTGGCGTTCTCGCGCTGGCACGTCGAACGCTGCTTCGAGGATCACAAGACCGAGTTGGGCTTCGACCATTTCGAGGGACGTTCGTATCTGGGACTGAAGCGTCACCAGGCGGTGACCGCAGTCAGCCATCTGTTTCTCGCGCAGGTGCAGCAGCAACTGCGGGGGAAAAAATCCCGAACTCACCGTGTGCCAGGTGCGCCTCGCCGCCGCAGCGCTCGTTCGCTCGTGGTCGCTGGGGGTGATGGCCACACGCGTCCTGATCTCAGCCGCCGCCACGCAGATCGCTTACTACCAGCGACGCAACGCCGCGGCGCGTCGAAGCCACGCTAAAACCACCGTGCAAAAACTACATGCCCTCGGCATTCAAATCAGCGGCCTGCCTCGCTGCCGATGGAAGGGGGACTAGCGCTGTAGTACTAACCTCGCTGCTCGATCTCTGATGCATTCCCGCCGCATCCGGCTTTGCCGACCGGAACGGCTATATTCCCTCCGTCCACGCACGCCGCATTTCGCGGCCGGACTCTAGACGAATTGTACTTGGCATCGGTGGAGACGCGTGCCGCAACAGATCGCGGCGGCGAGGTCGATCTTGGCCGATGCGATGAACACTTCGACTTCGGCAGGCTCCGGAGGGAGGCCCGTCAACACGTAGTGCAAACGTCGCAGCAGTGCAAATGGAGCGGCGTCGGGCGAAGGCGAAATACCTCGCGCGTCCAGCGCCGCCAGTACGAAACGATCGACATCGCTACGCGGCCAGTCTCCCACTTTGACCGGTGGTAGCGGGATTTTTTGGAGCGGTTGAACTGACCACAAATCTTCGGCGCGGGGACCGCTCTTTGCCTTCACCGTCACCCCATCTACGGTTATCCCCTCGCGCGGGTCGGGAGCCCCGAGCGAAATCCACTGCCGCAAGTGCTCAATCTCTTCAGGGGACAACTTGCCTTGCGGGGGCATTTCATAACTGTCGTAGTTCACCGCCTGGAAGAGCAGGCTCTCTTTCGGATTGCCAGGAACGATGGCCGCTCCCGAATCGCCGCATCGGACCCAACCGTTTCGTGAGTCGAGTACCAGACCGCCTTTGGCTTTCTTGGCTTCGTGCGAATGGCATTCATAACATTGGTTCGCAGCAGGGGTTCAACGTAGTCGTGGAATAACCCCAGGCCACGCTGCGGCGCGTCAGACGGCTCCATGGCCATCGCACCGCTGAACAGCAATCCGACTGCGACGAAGCAAGCCGCTACAAATCTCATTATTGGCCATGACCTTTGCCGGCTGCTGGGGGGCCAGGCTCGCCCGGCTGCGGGTGACTTTCGATCCCCATCAAGAGGGGCGGACCCGCTCAGCCGGAAAACTGGAAAAGAGGTAGCCCGGCAGAAACCGCGCGTGCCCCCCCACCCCACCGGTCAGCGGAGAGGCGCGCCCAAATCCCAACTGTCAAACATTTTAGCAAAATACCATCCGTCCGGCAGACACGCGGTGGATGCGCGACACTATTATTGATGCTCTTCTGCCACGTATTATTTGGATTCCGGGGCGGCATTGGGGAACGCGGCGAGCGGCGAAACTCTTGGCTCGACTCCCTGCACCTGATGCACGGCGCGGAAGCCGCCGCTGGCCACAGGCTTTGCGACTGCGTGATGCCGCGTCTAACCGGATATAATCGTGCCCGAAGCGTTGAGAACCAGGGAATATTAGGAAGGGCCATCAGGTTATGAACTTGGATCAATTCGGCGAACCATCCACGTTGCTAGGGCAAGGTTTGTTATGGCGCTGTATCGTCGGTTGCCTGGCATTGCTCGCCATCGTGCCAGTAGACGACGCGCTGCTCGCGGCCGAAATAGAACCAGGGACGAGCGTCAATCCTTTGCGAGCGCTGCTAGTGCTGGGTGGCTGTTGTCACGATTACGCCACGCAAAAAGACATTCTCGCTGAAGGGATCGCAGCCCGCGCTCATATCGCGGTTACCATCGCTTACGATCCCGATACGACCACCAAACACCTGAATCCTGTTTATGAACGTTCCGATTGGGCCACAGGATTCGACGTGGTGATCCATGATGAATGCACGGCCGATGTCACCGATCTGGATTTGATTAACCGCATCCTGGAGCCTCATCGTCAGGGCCTGCCGGCAGTGGTGCTGCATTGTGGCATGCACTGCTACCGCAGTGAAGGATATCCGAACTCGGTAACGCCATGGTTTGCATTTACCGGTTTGCAATCGACCAGGCACGGTCCCCAGCAGCCGATCGCCATTGATTTCATCGATCGCGCCAGTCCTATTACCCAGGGCATGGTCAATTGGTCCACGAGTAATGAAGAGCTTTACAACAACAGCTCCGGAGCGCTCTTGGATTCGGCCCGGGCCGTCGTGCGCGGCAGACAGAAGGTGACCCGAAAGAACGGCACGGAGAACACGGAAGAGAGCGTCGTGGTATGGACGAATAGCTACAACGACCGCGCCAAAGTGTTCGCCACCACACTAGGCCACAACAACGAGACAGTGGCCGATCCACGCTATCTAAACTTGGTGACGCGGGGCTTGCTCTGGTCGTGCGGAAAGCTCGACGATCACTATTTGAAACCGTTCGAGCCGCCCAAGGCCGCCGAAAAGTCCGACAAACAACCAACGTTGGCCCCTTAGAACGTGTCTTCAAATTCGTTTTGCGTGAGCCAGCCGGCGTGACATGAGTGCAATCATGAAGAGATAGATCATGGTCTCGCTCGTTGCGGTGGTGCGTTCGTAGTCTTTGCTGTTTGGTCGACAGCGGGCGAGTTTTCGCCCCCCTTCCGAACCTCGTTCTCATTGCCGGGCGTGCCGTCCACCCAGTTCATGCCAAGGCGCCGCGCTCGAGAGCACCGGCGGAAGTGGAAGTTAGGTCAATAATTCCTAACGTTTCCCGTCATTAATTTGGTCGCCTTGGATAAGAGTATTTCGGAAGTCGATTGGTTCCACCTCAAAGTTGTCAACGCGTTTTCCGAGTCCGACAATGAACCGTAGTTCTTTGACAGATTCGGCGGTTCGTCTCGCTAACTGAATTCAAAGGGTGCGATCACGCGCCGCTTCTTATAAGGTCGAGCTGCGGGAATCTCGCGCCCAGCAACGGAGCACTCGGGCAGCCAAGCCATTGCTCGAGCAGCGTCGCATACACAGCACGGAAGTCGGTGCTGAAAACCAAATCCCCTTCATCCAATTCATCGAGACTGGGGTAGCTGCCGAACAGGCCGCCGCGCACTTGTTGGCCGGCTAATAGCATGCACGATGCCGCGCCGTGGTCGGTGCCGCGACTCGCGTTCTCTTCGACCCGCCGGCCGAACTCACTGAACGCCGCTACGATCACACGCTCGGCAAGGCCCATGTGATCGACGTCTTCGAGAAACGCCTTGATCGCAGCCGACAGTTGTTCGAGAAGTTGCCCGTGCTGCTCCGCCTGGGTGGCATGTGTGTCGTAGCCGTCCTGCGAGACGAAGAACACGCGCACGCCGAGATCGGCCGAGAGGACTTGCGCCACTTTGCGCAGCCGTTGAGCAACTGGGGATTCGGGATAGGCGATGCTCGAAGCGTAATTTGACTGTGCTCCTTGTAGCAGGTCAGCAGCGCGATACATGGCCTGAGACTGGCGGACGATGAACGGCACCGGTCCGCCTGTCTGGCTCGAGTTCGTGCCGAGCTTTCGAAGCAGGTCGCTGCGTGGCCCTGCTGAGACCAGCGTTTCCTGCACACCCTCGATTTGCTCGATGGCGGGGACGGAGATCACGTCTGATTGCAGCGCCTGCGGCAACCCGGTCGCGATGGCCAGCGCTGGCAGGTCGCCGCGAGTCGCGGCAGACATGGTTTCGAGACAGCGACCAAGCCAGCCGGTCCTTGTCCGCGCTGCGGTGCTCGCCGTGTGCCAGATTTCCATCGAGCGAAAGTGCGAGCGATCGGGTTGCGGATAACCGACGCCCTGCACGAACGCGACATTGCCATCATGAAACAGTTCCGCCAGCGCGCCCATCCGCGGATGCAATCCGCAGTCGTCGGAAAGCATGTGCAGAGTGTTTTTGGGTAGCGCGAGCGTACGCCGCTGCCGATAGTAGGCCTCACTTGTGCAAGGAACGAGTGTGTTTAACCCGTCGTTTCCTCCGCTCAGTTCAATCAGCACCAAGATATGGTCGTTGCGATCGGCCACCTTTGCCGCTTTGGCTGCCTGCGCCAGTAGCAGCGGCGATTGGCTCGACAGCGACACGAACGATAGCCCCGAAAGGCCTGCGGCCCCTTGCTGAAGGAATTGCCGTCGCGAGAGCATGGAGTGGCCTCCGAAAGAACTACCAGGCGTGAAACTCGGGTAGGCCGACGATAAGCGTCAGCGCCTCGCGAATCTTTTGGGCCCGAAAACCTTCGTCGTCGGCGAAAGCTTGTGGTTGCGGCCCCTGGTCGGTTGCAACGAGAAACTCGGTCAGGGCGCGGCGTGCCTCACTCGACAGCTCTCCTTGCAATAAGACATCGGCAAGGCGATCGACCATGTCGGGCGGACTGTTTAATTCCAGCGACACGGAGCGCGTTGGGTCGAATACCGGTCCCCACGGGTTTGCGTCAACGAGGTCGGTGAGCATCCGCGCGAACTCCTGACGTGCAGCCCAGGTGCTGGCGTTGATCCACGCCTGTTCGGAATCCCAACCTTTGACGTTTGGCGGCGCGAGGAGCCGTTGTCCCATCGCCTCGAGATGCGGGATTACGTCGGTGGCTGGCATCTGCAGCTCGAGCATGCGTAGCGTCCCTACCACATATTCCACCGGGCTGGCAATTCGCTTTCGCACGCAGCGATCGGAGTAGAAGTATTTCGAAAGGAACAGGTCGCGCAGAAACCACTTGATATTGAACTGCGAGTTCTTCAGCGACCGTGCCGCGTCTGCGACCGCGTCGTTGGTAGGTTCCGGCTCGGCAAAGAACCGCAACAACTTCCGCGCGAGAAACGCTGAAGTCGCTGGATGCTGCATCAAAAGATCGATGATGTCCGCGGAGTCGAAACGACCGCTGCGCCCAGAAACTGCTTGCGGCCACGGTCTTGCTCCTCGACGTTTAAGACGGCAACATTTCCGTCTCGTTTCCATCCGGTGAGCGCTCGGGCCGCTTCAAGCACGTCATGCTCTGTGTAGCCGCCGATGCCGCAGGTGAACAACTCCATCAGCTCGCGAGCGAAGTTTTCATTGGGATGCTCGCGCGTGTTTGATTCTCCATCGAGCCAAACGAGCATGGCGGGATCGCGGAGATGGCCAACACTAAGTGCTCGAAACCGCGCATGCCGTTGTCCCGCAGCAAGTCGATCTGCCGCAGCATCAACTCGGTGTTTTCAACTTTGAGCTGGCTGGTTGCAAAGTGCCCGTGCCAGAAGAGCGCGAGCTTCTCGCGTAGCGGAGTGCTCGTGGTCAACATCCGATAAAGCCACCAGGCTTGCGCGCCTTCCAGCGTCGCCAGATTCATCAGTTTGCCAGCCACGGCGGCGAACATTCCCGCGTAGCCGGCTTCCTGTTCCGAATCTTCGACGAACAAATCGTCTACCGTGGCTTCCAGTCCTAGTTCGACCGCGCGATCAACTTCCAGCGAGGTGGGCGCGAATCCTGCTCGTCGCAAAAGATGGGCGGCACGACGGCGATCGAACTTGGTAGTTCCGTCGTCCGCAAACGGCGCGAAAAGCGTCGTGCCCATGAAGTTGTTCCGCAACAGCTCGTTGATGACCAGACAATCCGGTCACGCCCGGCGGTAGGCGTGCGCAGTCGCTCGAAAACGGCGGATGAACGCCATCCTAGCCATGACAGCGGGGGTTGCAAGCCTGACCCGCGACGCTGGCGGGAACCCCGCGGGTGTTCGATGCCGTGGCGAACGGCCCTTTGTCTTGCTCAGCGCAACGAGAGCTTCTTGGATCTCATCGAAGTGGTTGTCAAGTTCCGCTCGCTGGGCGGCCAGGGCCTGCTTTTTGGCTGCGCGTGTCAGTCGGCGCAACTCCGGCCAGTGATCGGCGGGTGAAAACCAGCCACTTTTGAGAGGAAGATTCGTCCTACAGGTTTCCAGCGGCACATCGCCGCGGAAGGAGACCTGGCAATGGCGAATCTGCTCAACGTGGCGATGATCGAGTCGATCCAAGCGTTACATGCGCAACAATGGTCCGCGCGGCGGATCGCGCGCGAACTAGGCGTGGACCGCGAGACGGTTGGGAAGTACCTACGGCGCGGGTCGTGCGATTCAAAACCCGCCAACCTGCCGACCGGCTCAGCAGGTTCAAAACCAGCCACATTGACCGAGCTCCCGGCTGGCGGTTCAAAACCCGCCAGGGCGCGCCGACCGGGTCGCGTGGCGGGCATGGTCCAGCCAGTCAGTGCGCGGCGCACCACGACACGATCGTGGCCAAGCACGAGGCGGGGCTGTCGGCGCGTCGCATTCAGCAGGACCTGGGCGACGAAGGAATCACGGTCCACTACGACGCGCTGCGGCGTTATCTCCGTAGCCTTGGGCGGAGCCCGGCACTGCCGTTTCGCAGGCTGCAGTGCCTCGCCGGCGAAGAAGCGCAGGTGGACTTTGGCACCGGCGCACCGATCGTCACTCTCGACGGTCGGCGACGCAAGACGCACGTGTTTCGGATCGTGCTCAGTCACTCGCGCAAGGGTTATAGCGAAGCCACGTTCACGCAGACGACCGACGACTTCCTGCGCGCGCTTGAGAATGCGTTCCGGCACTTCGGCGGTGTGCCGCGGACCTTGGTGATCGACAACTTGAAGGCGGCCGTGGCGCATCCTGATTGGTTCGATCCCGAGTTGGTGCCGAAGGTGCAATCGTTCTGTCGACACCACGGCACGGTGATCCTGCCGACGAGACCGTACATGCCGCGACACAAGGGGAAGGTCGAGGCGGGGATCAAGTACGTGAAGAACAACGCGCTCAAGGGCGCACGTTCGCCAGCCTCGCCGATGCGCAGCGGCACTTGGAGCACTGGGAACGAACGGTGGCCGACACGCGCATTCACGGCACGACGAAGCAGCAAGTCGGCAAGCTCTTTGCCGCGGAGCGCGCGGCGCTTGTGCGATTGCGCAGCGAACCGTTCGCCAACTTCCAGGAGGGGCAGCGGAAGGTGAACCGCGACGGGCATGTCGAGGTGGCCAAGGCGTATTACTCGGCGCCGCCTGAGTACCTGGGGCGGACGGTGTGGGTCCGCTGGGACGCACGATTAGTGCGAATGTTCAATCACCGCTGGGAGCAGGTCGCGCTGCACCTGCGGCGCGAGCCAGGCGGGTTCAGCACACTCGGTGAGCACTTGGCGGCCGAGAAGATCAGTGGTCTGGAGCGCGGCGCCGCCTGGCTTCTCGCGAAGGCGCAGGATCGGCCCGCACACAGACGAGTGGTCCCGCGCCATGCTGGCCGCTCGCGGCATCGAAGGGACGCGCGTACTGCAAGGCTTGCTCAGCTTGAGCAAGAAGCACTCGGACCTGTCTCTGGAATGCGCGTGTGAAACCGCGCTCTCGCACGGCACGTTTCGGCTGCGCACGCTACGGCAACTCTTGAAGCGCTCCGCGCCGCGACAGGAGCCGCTGCCCTTCCTGGACGAGCATCCGATCATTCGTCCGCTCGACGACTACGCCGCGATCGTCGCGCGGGCGATCCATCGCCAAGACGCTCGCCCTTCCATGGGCGAAGGTTTTACAGGGCATGACTCGGGCGTTCGAGCCAGCGCAATCAGCAGCCCTGGTGCGCCTGCGGCGGACCAGGGCTGCACAGCGCGCTCGACGCGCCCTCGGTCCGGCTATCCCTCGACAGGTTGCTCCTCAGCAGAGCCTGCGTCTGTTTCGCCGGACGATTCGATCGTAGTTCGCGATTCGTTATCCCACCAGGAGAAGGCACCATGAATGATCGTTTACAATCCGCCCTGCGCCAGCTGCGGCTGTCGGGGCTCGCTGAAACCTTGGACGTCAGGCTGCAAGAAGCCGCTGGTCATCAGCTCAGCCACGCCGAGTTCCTGGAACTGATCCTGCAAGACGAACTCTTGGTGCGCAATCAGCGTCTGATCGACCGGCGCGTGAAGGCAGCGCAGTTCCGCGAGCTCAAGACGCTGGATAACTTCGACTGGGCATTCAACCCATCCATCCCGCGCAAGCAGCTCTTCGACCTCGCCACGTGCCGGTTCGTACGTGAAGCGCGCGACGTGCTGTTCCTCGGGCCTCCCGGGACCGGCAAGAGCTACTTGGTCCAAGCCCTCGGGTACTTGGCGATCAAGCAGGGCATGATCGTGCTGTACCGTTCGATCTTCGACGTGGTCCGCGACTTCCTGCACGACGAAGCGATGGATGACCACGAGCGTGTGCTTGCCAGGTATCTCAAGCCCGACCTGCTGATCGTGGACGACATGGGAATGAAAAACTTACCGCGTCGAAGCGGAGAAGTCTTGTTCGAGATCATCATGCGTCGCTATGAAACGCGCTCGACCGTCATGACCAGCAACCGGCCGCTGGAGGATTGGGGCAAGCTGATTGGCGACGTGCCCAGCGCGACAGCGATCCTCGACCGCTTCTTACACCACGCCGCCATCATCACGATTACCGGCAAGAGTTATCGGCTGCGGAACCAGGCGCCACCGGCCGACACCTTCGAGGCCGATGCAAAACCAGCCAACGCGCCGACCGGCTCCACGGTGAAGAGGAAGGGCAAGCAGCCGCCAGGAACTTCGGCAAATATAGGCGATGCTCCTTGCGAAACATAACGAACGAAGCAATTATTCAACATCACAACCCGCTGGTCCCAACCCGCCGATCCCTGGCTGGAATCAACGCGCCGAATGACAGCTGCGCGAAGGGAAACACAAGTTTTGGTTGCGGCCTGATTCTGTCGTACGTCGCGTCAAAGACTTCTCGCTCCTGATAGACATCAAGTGGAAGCTGCTCGATCCGGGCAAAGCTCATGAAGCGGTGCAACAGGCCGACATGCATCAGGTATATGCTTACGCACGAGAATTCGAATACCCTCGCGGGACGATCGTGCCTTTTCGCCCGCCGTTCACAAAATGTGCGGGAGAACCGAATTCCGGCGCCTCTCGATACGCTGCCGGGCGCCAAGCCCGATTCGAATGACTAGCGCGACGATTGCGTCGTTGAAGTTGCTCGAAAAAAAGTAATCCAAGCCGATCGTTCGAGACGGCTAAACCTTACTTCGATTCTCCATCGCTCAGAATTGGGTAGGCGACGAACGCGAACCGTTTGCTGTCGGGCGACCAACTGTTGACGTTGATGGTCCCTTGACCACCGAGAAACGCGATGATGTCAGCCTGCTCGCTGCCATCGGGCTTCATGCGGCGGAGGATAACGTCCTTGTTGGCAGGATGTTTCACGGTGCCGGGCGGGAAGCTGATATAAACGATCCAATTGCCGTCAGGCGAAACGTGCGGGAACCAGTTCACGCGCTCGTCGTAGGTGAGCTGCTCAATGCCGGTGCCGTCGGGTTTCATGCGGTAGCACTGCGCATGGCCGGGCACCTTCGCGTTGAGTTCGGAATTAAAGTAAATCCATTTCCCATCGGGCGAATACTCCGGGCCATCGTCGGGCGCGAGAGTGTCGGTCAAGCGCGTGTCAGGACCTCCGACGGTGGGGATCGAGTAGAGATCAAGTCTGCCCCACGGATCATCACCAACGGCGCTCACCCCGACGTAGGCCAGCGTCTTATCGTCGGGTGACACGCCGTGTAGGAAATACTTGAACGCCGTAGCGGACGGATGCTCGTTGGAGACGCGCCGCGGCTGGCCGCCCTCGAAGGGCACCGCATAAAGATGCGCGCCCGCACTAAAGTAAATCGTCTTGCCGTCCGGCGAAAGAATGTGGTCATTGTTCGCACCCTTCACGTTCCCGGTGGGAATTCTCTCAAGTTCGGTGCTACCGTCGGCGGCGATGCGCCACAGCGCGTTGCCGCCATTGCAGATGAGCCATTTGCCATCCGGCGACCAGTTGGGCGCTTGGATGCCATTGGTCTCACAAATAATGCGCGGGTCGGAACCGTCAACGCCAATAGTCATTAGCCTCGCGACCTGGCGGGGTTTGACTTGGTGCTGGGACTGAGCCAGAGCCTCGACAGCGAAACACAGTAGGGCGAACGCGGCGACCACTTTGACGAAGAAGGTAACGTGCATGGAGGCGTCCTTATTTCGAAGATTTGGTCACCGACACATGATCGAAGGGAACTGTGCATAGCTTTTCTTTCTGGTGCGAAGAAGCGACCAGGCCGATCAGGACCGTCTCCGGCAGCTTCACGGTAGTGGTGCCAGTTTGCGCCCAGTCATTGCCGTCGGTGGATTCATAGCCGGTAAGTTGGTCACCATTGCGCACGAGCTTCAACCAATACGGCATCGTTGCCCTGTGAAGATCGGTCCGTTGCACCGTCGTGACTCCGCCCGTCTCCGCGCGCACGAGGAACTGGCAGCCGTCCGTCGGCGTGTCCACCATCGTCGCATGCCGCGAACCGGCGTCGAGTGATTCGCGAATGGCCACGCCGCCTTTTGCGTGGCCGCTCAATTCCACCGAAAGGACGCGCGCGACGATGGCGCCATCGCCTTGGAGCGTCTGCCAGGCAAAATGGCAGCCGTCGCTCTTGCCCCAGATATCGAGCGTCCCCTTAAGAATGAAAACGTCATCCGTCGCGCTCGCGCTGCCCGCGACGGTGACCGCGCCGATATCTTGATGCTGCCACGGCGAAGGCAGAGCCGGCGAGTCCGCAGCGCGGACTAGCGTGATGGAAAAAGCAACGATGAGAGCGAGGGCGAGTGAGTGGAGTTTCATGGGATGTCTGGTGTGTTGGTGCTAGGAATTGTTTTGGTTTTCAGATTCTCGCGGAAAGCAGTGGTGAGAATAGTCTTGCTGTCATGCTATCCACAAATGGCGAGAGCTGGCGTAGAAAAGTGCAGTATGAAGCGACCGATCGCTCGTCGCTTGAGACGCCGAGGAATGTCCCAGAGGGAAATTGAGAAAGCCCTGGACGTCCCACGCAGTACGATCCGCCGATGGACTGCGAACTGCTGCAAGCCATCAACGCTGCGATGAAGCGTTTTGCCAACGGCAAGCCGTTCGAAGCCGAATCCGAGCAGGAAGACGGCGATCGGTTTTGCGACTTCTGAAACAGCCGCGACGATGACGCCCGTAATTTAAGGGCGCATGAACGACCCGTCTCAGGCCTTCGTCTTACGCAACCGTCAGCCGCTTCTGTTCGTGCTCACCTACACCGCAGTCGCGTCATTCGATTGAGCATCGCCGGCATTGCTCTTTCGTTTGCGCCAGCTGAATCCACCGAGGCCCATGGCGGCGAGGGTACCGAGCAACATGGTGCCGGGCTCGGGGACGGTGGTCAGCGACCAGTCGAGCTGGACGCTGTTGGGCAGGTACTCGAGACTGAACTCTCCGGAACCGTAGTTCAATGTGCTGCCGTTCCACGAGCCGCCGCTGCCTGTGATCGCGCTAAAGGCACCGTACATATTGGGGATACCGAGCGTACCGGTAATCAAGCTCCATGTGTGTGCCGAGGACCAAAAGCCGTCGCCGCCTGTTGGCGACAAGCCGCTGGCGAATTGAAGATTCAATTGCGACGTTGACGAGTTCAGCGTCAGGCTGGTCAACCCCGTCAGCTGATCGAAGCTCGCACCGCCGGTGCCATTGGTCTGCGCCGTGCTTCCCGAGTTCAAGCCGCCGAGATCCCAGGCATAATTGCCGCCCATCGTAACCGCGCCATTGAGAGCCAACGAACCGACGGCCGTAGCTTGCGTCGTGCCGCCCGGCGCCACAGTGCCGCCATTGAGCACGGTCACATCGCGCTGGATCGTTCCGCTGGTGCCGCCCAAGATCGCACCGCTGTGGACGGTCACCGTGCCGCCGCCGGCCATCAATGAGCCATTGATGATGAGAGCGCCAGAGTTGATATCGGTTGTGCCAGTATAGTTGTTGTTGGTGCTGCTGAGCACTTGAGCGCTGCCGGCCACACCGCTGAACGCCATGCTGACACCGCCGGTGATCTGGCCGTTATATGTGACCGTCTCGACCTGACTGTTGGACACCGTCAGCGTGCCCCCCGAGCCTTTGACCACGCCCGTTCCATCGTTGTCAGCCAGACTGCGAATGACTTGGCTGAAGCCGTTGATATCAAGTGTGCCACTGGTCGTAAGCGTTACCGCGCTGTAATCAGCAGCACCGTTTGCAGGATTGGGCATGTAATTCGGGCCGTGCATCGTAAGCGTGGCATTGCCGTATACATACGTTGGACCGGTGTAGGCCATCGGACCGTTGAAATCAAACGAAGTGCCGGTGTGGGTCGCACCGTTAAAGTACGCGTCGGAATTCGCATTGTCGCCCGTGATCGCGCCGTTGAAGGTGACATGGGCGTTGTCCCCGCCGGCCACGAAGTAGGCGACCGTCCCGTTCTTGGAGATCGAACCGGTCAAGGTGGTATCGCTTCCGCCAGCAAAGCTGAAGGTGCCGGTGCCGGTGGCCACGGTGATGTTGCCGCCAAAGCTGTTCGTGTCCGCGAAGCCGACAGTACCGCCGTTGTAGACCGTGATGCCGCTGGTCAGATTGCTGGTGTTGTCGAAGTGCATCGAGCCGCTTGGGCTGATGGTCACAGCGCCGGTGCCCAGAGTGCCGGAGCCGGTGACGGTGACGTCGCCGTTGTTCACGTTCCAGCTACCGCCGAAGCCCGGGTTGGCACCGGCTAGGAGCATCGTGCCCGAGCCGTTCTTCAAGATCGACGAGCCGGCGTCACCGATGATCGCGCCGCTGGTGCTAAACGTCACGCCGTTGGCGACGTTGAACGTGTTGGCCGTGCCGCTGGCCAAAGCCACCGGAATCGCGCCGGCGATATTGCCCGTGACCGACAGCGTGCTGCCCGACATCGATAAGCCCGCCGAGCCGATATTGCCCGCGTTGCCGACGACGAGCGTCGCACCGGGGTCGAGGATCGTCGAACCAGTATAGCCGCTGCCCGATCCGCTCAGGCTGACCGTGATGCTATTGGCGATCTCGACGTTGCCGATGCCGGTGATGTTGTGGCTGAACTGTCCCGCGGTGGTGAAGTCGACCGTCGCGCCGTTGGACAACACGATGTTGCCGCCCACGTTGTTCGGGTTCACTTGGGCCTTGCCGCCCGTGACGTCCAGTTCGCCCGCGACCGTTCCGCCAAACACCAACGTACCGGCGCCTGCCTTGGTCAAGGCATTGGTCGAGCCGGTGACGTTTCCCGTACTGGTGATCGTCAACGCGTTGTCGACATAGATCGTGCTCGGGCTGGTGACGTCGATTGCGTTGTTGAACGAGAAGCTGCTCGTGTAGAAGGCTAGCGTCCCGCCGTTGAAGTTGATCGCGCCCGTGCCGAGATTGTTCAACGCGCTGACGGCCAACGTGCCCGAGTCGAGGTTGATCGAGCCGCTGGCGCCACTGTTGTTGCCCGAGAGCGTCAAGGTCGAGCCGCCTGTGAGATCGATCGACAGACCAACCGTTCCCGTCCCATTGGCGAACGAGCCACCGAAGTTCGACGAGGTGCCGCCGGTGACGGTCACGCGACCGGCCGTGGCGTTGGTGTTCGTGACCGAGCCATTGGCGCCCGAGAGGTTGCCGACCTGCAGGTTGAAGCCAGCCACGTCGAGTGTCGAGCCGCTGCCACCAAAGGTGACGGTCCCCGTACCCAGGGCCGTCGCGTTGCCGGCATGCGCGGTGACGCCCGTGTTAATCGTCGTGCCGCCGCTGTAGGTGTTCGCGCCGGCCAAGGTCGTGTTGCCTGCGATGATGACCTTGCCACCGGTACCACCGATGACGCCGCCGAAGCTGCTGCCCGCGCCAAGCGTCAAGGTATTGCTCGCAGCAAGATTCACCGTGCCGCCAGCACCGGCGTCCTTAAGGATCATGCCTTGGCTGTTGCTCATGGTCACGACGCCACCGGCGACGGTAACCATTGGACTGCCTGAGTTGCCCGTCAGCGAAGCACTCGCGCTGATGCGGAATTCACCGGAGACAGTGATGTTGGCGCTCGCGATTTGGCCCGACGTGCTGAGGAGCTGTAAGATCGCGCCGTTGTTGACGACCGTCGCGCCGGTGTAGGCGTTGTTCCCGGTCAAGGTCGTGTCGCCAACGATGGTGACCGAGCCGGCGCCGTTGATGACGCCGTTGAAGCTGCTGCCCGCGCCAAGCGTCAAGGTGATGCCGCTGACCGTCACGCTGACGGTTCCACCGGCGCCGGCGTCCTTGAGGACCATGCCCTGGCTGTTGCTCGTCGTCAGCACGCCGCCGGCCACGGTGACCGTTGGATTGCCGGAGTTGCCGGTGAGCTGGGCGGTGCCGTCCAATCGCAGCGCCCCGGTGACGGTGATGTTGGGGCTAGCCAGTTGTCCGCCGCCAATCACACGCAGCGTCGCGCCGCTGTTGACGTTGCTTGCTCCAGTGTAGGCGTTGATGCCGGTGAGCGTGGTGTCGCCAGCAACCGTCAGGCCGCCCGCTCCACCGATCACGCCACTAAAGCTGCCGGCATTGAGCGTAAGTACCTTGCTCGATGCAATGTTCACACCGCCGGCGCCCGTGAGGTTCGCCAGCATCTGGTTGCCTTCGAACGACGCGGTGCCGTTGGCCACCAACCCGACCGACGGGCTGAGCGAGTTATCGACCGTGCCCCATACGTGGAAGCCGGCCGAGTTGCGGATCGTCACATTGCCTGTGGTCTGCATGCTGGCGACGTTCAGCACGCCGGCGGCGACGGTCGTCGTCGTATTGACCGTCAAGCCGTTGCCCGTGAAGCTCGCCGCGGCGCTGCCATCCTTATACAGAGTGCCGACGGTGATCGCATTGACGGCACTGGTATTGATGACGTAGGCCGTCGAGTTGGCGCTGAACGTGATGCTCGATGGATTGACCGCTCCGCTCACATTCACCGTACCCAGCGGCGCGACCGGCGTATTGGTCAAGCTCGAGGAATCCTGGAAGTAAACGTTGTCCGCCGATTGGAAGTTCGTCAGGGCGTGCGTCGCGTCGGCGGTCTCGAAGTTGTTGTTGGTGTCATTCACGGTCCAAACATTCGTGCCGGCGAAGTTGCCCCACGTGATTGGCGAACGGCCGACGTTCACATCCACATCGAGATTGACAGGATTGACAATAATGTGCGCCGTCAGTCCGCCCGAAAGTGATTCGAAGGCCGTTCCGTTGGCAAACGTCAACGCAGTACCCGTCATGTTGCCGGTCATTAAATAATATTCGCCGGCGACTGCGCTGCCCGTGAAGCCCGAGTTGAACAGGTTGAGGATGGTGTTGCCATTGGTCCCCGCGAAGTTGATCGTTCCGGACGAGGCCAACTGGTCGTAGGCGGCATTGCCGCCGGTGCTTCCGATGCGGAAGTAGAGCTGCTCACTACCGTTGAACGTGACGTTGCCGGTATTCAAAGTGGCCGGTGCCGACGTGGCTCGCATATCCAAAGCGGAGCCGGCGGTATTGAACGAGATGGCCTGCACTGTGCCGTTGCCTGATAACGTGCCGCCGTTGACCTGGATCGTGCTGGCGGTGATCGAGCCTCCGGACAGGATCAATTGCCCGGACGAATTGATCGTCGTGTTGCCTACATAGCTGTTGTTGGTTCCGGTGAGCGACAGCGTCCCGCCTACCGTCACGGCGCCGTTGCCGGTAATCGAACCGCCGAAGCTTCCACCATTAACCGTGACCGCAGCCGTGCCACTGGCGAGATTGAGCGTTCCAGATCCACTCAGCGAGGTGACGATATTGCTCGACGCGTTGAACTGCGTCACACCGCTGCCTCCCAGCGACGCCAGGGTGGCACTGCCGAGGAAGGTTAATCCGGTGCCCGCGCTGCTGTCGTTGTTGACCGCTCCTAACTGCTGAGCGTTGCTGAACACGGCGGCGGCGGCATTGTTGAGCGTCAGGGCGCCGGTCGAGAGCAAGCTGCCGGTGACATACAGCGAACCACTGTTGACCGTCGTACCGCCGCTGTAGGTGTTGCTTCCCGAAAGCTGGAGAACCGTCGAGTTACTGCTGAAGCTAACCGTCAAGGCGGTCGCGGCCGAGCCGTCGGCGATCGAGCCGCCGAAGTTGCTGCTAGCCCCGCCGTTGACATTCAGAGTGCTCAACGAACCGCCGCTATTGGAGACCGTGCCAACGCCAACGGCCGAGGCCAAGTTGCTTACATTGACGGTCGTCTGCCCGTTGAGGTCCAAGGTCGCGCCCGTCTGTAGCGTGACAAGGCCAGTGCCCAGTGGCGTCGCGCTTCCGGCCTTCACGGTTGCGCCGTTCATCGTCGTGTTGCCCGAAAGATTCGTGTTGGAGCCGCCAAGTGTCAGAGTCCCCGCCGACCCCTGGATCGTTAAGCTGCCCGAGCCGCTGATCGCTCCATTGATGGAAGCCGACGCGCTGGTTACATCGATGACACCGGTGGTATTGACGCTGAACACCTTGCTCGTGGTGGTGAACCCGGTAGCCAATGCTAAGGTGCCGCCCGTAAACGTGATCTGATTGCCCGACCCACCAAGGTTGCCGCCTGTGGCTACTGCCAACGTGCCGCTTTGTAACGTGACGCCCCCTGTGAAGCTGTTCGTGCCATTAAGGGTTAACGTCGTCCCAGCACCCGTGAGGTTCACCAACAGACCGACTTTATTGGTTGAACCATTGCTGATCAGGCCGCCGTAGGAGGTCGAAACGTTGCCGCCTAGCGAAAGGACCGAGTCGGCCGCGCCATTGTTGGTGATCGTCCCGAGGCCGGCGGCCGACGAAATGCTACTGACGTTGACCGTCGCCGTGCCATTGAGATCGAGGGTACCGCCGCTCAGGAACGTCACACCGCCGGTTCCCAGAGCGCTGGCGCTGCCGGCGCGGACGGTGCCCGAGATGCTCGTGCCACCCGTGTACGAATTATTGCCATTCAGGACCAAGGTGCCGGCGCCACTGACACGCAACGTGCCGGCGCCGGCTAGACCGTCCTTAATAACGCTCGAGCTATTGAGTGTGTACACCTGGCTGACATCCACGCTGATATTGTTTCCGGTGTTGCCGGAAACCGAGAACGTGCGTCCGCTGGCGAACGTGCCGCTGACCTCCAAGTTGCCGCCGGTCAGCGTCGCGCCGCCGGTGCCGAGACTCGTGGCAGAATTGATGTCGATCGTGCCGGCGTTTATCGTCACACCGCCGCTGTAGTTGTTGAAGCCACTGGCGTCGTTGAGCGTGACGGTCCCGGTGCCGTTCATCACAATGCCGGTCGACCCGAGAATGCCTCCGCCAGAGCTGTTGATCGTGTAGTTGATCGACGTGTTATTGAACGTGATTGCCGATGGCGTGACACCGGTGCCTGCGCCAGTGCCAGCAACCGCAATCGTCTGACTGACGCCAGGCGTATTGTCGAACAGCACCGAGTTGCTATTAAGGAAGACGGTTGCGGTCGATCCATTCTTCCAGCTTTGACTCGTATTCACGTCCCATGTCGCGCCGCCAGCTCCGGTCCAGGTCAATTGCGACATTCCTACAATGACTTGCTCAGCCGATGAGCCAGCATTCAGAGCGAACGTGAAGTTAGGGGCAGTAGCGACACTGGGAGCCGAAAGAACAAAGTTGCCCAGGCCAGTCGCGCTGGTGGAAAATGGAATAACATTGTAACTGCCTGCCGTGTACGTCGTCGTTCCGCTCAACAGCGAGACGGCGATGGTCGGAGCGTTGGCTACGGCGAGGGTCGTGACAGACAGCGCATCGTTGACGCCTGCACCACCAAGTCGGAAGTTAAATGTACCGCCGTTGATCGTGGTGGCGCCGGCGGTCAAGGTTCCAGCGGTGCTGGGGAGGACGCCGCTCTGATTGAAGGCGCTGCTAGAGTTGAATGTCAGGCCCGAAGCGCCGCTGATGTTGCCGCTACCGGCGATCGTGCCTCCCGACTTCACGAGGATCGCACCGGTGCCGAACGCCTGTGTGCCCACCGTATTCATCGCGGCCAGAATACCACCTTCAATCGACGTACCGCCGCTATAAGTATTGTTACCGGTAAGAGACGGCGCGAGCTGGAAAATCGTTCCAGCTGTGAGCGCGACATCCAAGGCGACGGTCTTCGCGCCATTGTCGGCAATCGTGCCGGCATAACTCGTGGATATGCTACCACCGACGGTAACCGTTGCACTGTTCGTCTTGGCGGTGATCGCCCCGAATGGATTCGTTGCGTTCACGGCCGTGCCGCTGCTGGCGATGCCGCTGATCGACAAACCAGTGACGCCTGTGCCGCTACCCACATAGAGAGTCGAGGATGCTGTGTTCACCAAGCCGGCCGTGAACGTTACCACTCCTGTACCAAAAGCGTTCGTATTGGCCGCGTATACTGTGCCTAAATTGAGGTAGGTACCTCCGTTATAGGTATTGTTGCCACTGAGCGTTATCGATCCAGTTCCCAGCGCCTTGCTGCAGCAAAAGCGTGGCGTTACTAGCTCCAGTAGCGTTGGCAATGTTTCCGGTCAGGGTATAGGAGTCTGAGTTGGATGCGACGAGCTGGCCGTAGCCGTTGATGTAAATGTTGGGGCTGTATGTGAAATTGTTTGTTTGAAGACTTAGGGTGCCCAATTGCGCAGCGACGGGACCTGTTCCGTTCAGTAGGACTTTGGCGCTGAAAGCTGCAGTCGAGGCGGTCGCATAAATAAGCGAGAGCGTCGACGCAGCGGCGACCGACATAGTGCCCGTGAAGCCAACGCTCGTGCCGCTAATCCCGCTGATTGTTAATCCCTTACCGACAAGGTTGAGCGTTCCTTGGGATCCCGAAGCGGGGCCGGTGATGTTTCCGCTGATCGTCATGACAGCGGCGCTGGAATCGATCGTTCCACCGCTGGCTGTGATGAAAATGGGCCTTGAGGTTCCACTCGTGCTCAAGGTGAGGACGGCAGAATTCTGTAACGTACCGCCGTTGAACGTCACCGTGGTGCCTGGTGTGCCCAAGGCCCCATCGGACCCAATGTTGAGCACGCCGGCGTTCAAGTACGTTCCGCCGCCGTAGGTGTCGGAACCCGCTAAGATGAGCGTGCCCGGTCCGTTGACGTTCAAAGCTCCAGCGCCTGAAACGTTTCCGCTGACGTTGTACGTCATATTGGAGTCAACCCAAATTGTGCTCGCTGGGTTCGTCAGGCTGATGTAACGTGCAGTCGAAATGTTGGCCTGGACCTCGAGCGTCGCAGCGCCAATCGACACGGCGCCCGTTCCAGCGGCACCAACGACACCTAAGCTTGTACCCGAATTAATCTGGACGGTACCCGCGGTAATCGACGTACCGCCGGTATATGCATTATTTCCCGAGAGGCTCACGGTACCTCCACCGGCAATGGTCAGCAGCGTGCCCGTAGTACCCTCGCCAATCGTGCCGGAGACGTTCAACATTTTGCTGGAAGCCACGGTCCACGTTTGGCCGCTTCCCAGAACGACCGGCGCGTAATGCTGGCCGAGTCACTCGCCGTCAACCCGGTGCTGATCGACAAGCTGTAGAGATTGCCGCCGTCAGGCGCAATGGTGTAGTTGTTGCCACTATTGAAGGTCAGGTTGCTGGCCGTGATATTGCTGCCGAGCACCACGGTCGACGCGCCGACGGGGTTCGCGGAACCGAAAACGGCCTGGTTGTTGTCGGACCATGTAGTCAAAGCGGTACCTGTCCAAAAGTTACTCGCTCCTCCGGTTTGCCATGTGCCGGGACCGTCCGATGGCGGGGTTCCCGCGCCGCCCGACCACGTGAGCGTTTGCGACGTGTTGCTGATTACCAATTCGAGAACGTGATTTGTGCTGTCGACCACTTGGGTCGCGAGGAACGAGTTCGAAATACCTGTGATGGCTGAGAAACTCGTGTTCCCCGTGTCCGTGGTGAAATGGACCAGGTTGTAGGTGCCGACCGCGGCGTTGGAGACGTTGAGAATCGCGTTGGTCAGGCTCAAATTGCCAGCGATGGTGATCGTGCTCTGATCGATACTCGAACCGAGCACGAAGTTGAAATTCGCCGCCGTGCTGGGGCTGATAAAGTTCGTGCCGCTGCCGACGAGGTTGCCACCGAGCGAAAAGGCGCCGGCGGCTCCGAAGCCCAGCGAAAGCGTGGCGCCGGCATTAATGGTTACCCCACCGCCGCCGCCACCCACCGAACCACCCGAGCTATCCAAAGCCGCCCCGGCAAGAACCGAAACCGCGCCACTACCCAGCGGCGTGCTCGTGTTCAAGTTGTTGGAAATGACGAGCGTTCCGCTAGTGACCGTCGTTCCGCCGGTGTAAGGGCTGGCCGCGCCCGATAAAGTAACGATCGCGGTCCCGGAGACGTTTACGTTCAATGCCACGTTGGCATTGCCCGCTGCACCGATAGCTCCGCCGTAATTGCCCGTACCGCCGGCATTCGCACCGTTAAGGACGATCGTGCCGAGCGTCGCGCCTCCGGTGCCGTTATTGATCACGCCCACACCGGAGCTGCTGGTGATCGTACCAACGGTCAACGACAGGCCGTTAAGGGCCAGGGTAGGAGCAGCTCCGCCGCCGAAGGAAACCGTGCCCGTTCCCAGCGAAGTTCCCGTGCCAATAGCCAGCGTACCGGCATTGATGGTCGTGCCGCCGCTATAGAGGCTCGCCCCGGTAAAGCTGATTGTCCCGCTAGTCGTTGTGGTGATGGCGCCAGGCCCTTGAATACTGCCAGCGATCGTCCCGGCTGCGTTGGCAAGCGCGTTGATGTTCGCATTGATACCCGTGTTGATCTGGATGGTGCGATTGGCATTAACAGTTATGTTGTTCGCGCCGAAGGCGAGGATCGAGTTGCCTGAGCTAAAGGTGATATCAGGGTTCGCTGTGGATGGCGCTGACGGGACTGCCCCTAAGGATCCATCGCCCACAATTATCAGCGTGCCGGAGCCAAGGATGACAAGCCCAGCATAGCTATTGCTCGTACCGGAAATGGACATGGTGTTGCCACTGGGCGCATCGGCCAAAAACGTTCCGCCCGAAATAACACCGCTAAGAGTTCCCGCGCCGGTAATGTCGTCAATCTGTCCGAACCCGGAAATGTAGATGTTGTTGACGAGCGTCTCCTTAGTGGTGCGGAGATTTATGTCGCCTGCAGTAGTAATTGCATTGCCAGAGATCGTTATCGTGCCAGTACCGAGTGCGCTACTGTTCGCCGTACCGGCGACTTCGAGTGTGCTATTATCTGCAACATTCAAGCTGAATGTCGCGGTCGAATTGTTCCCTGCAAAGGTAATGGTAGAAGAATTTGTTATCGAAAGAACGCCGCCGCCAAGGATTGATGTGGTTATTGATGCTGCTCTGGTTCCGGCAAGCGTGCCGCCTTGAGGGCCGACGGTGACGTTGATGGATTCAGAATATGTTGTCGAGGCCAGGCCGAAGAAACCCAAAGTTCCACCGTTAAAGAAAATACCCCCAGATCCGAGGAACGAGCTATTGGTAGTGGCGTTGGCGACGCCGACGACATCTAACGATCCACCATTAATGTACGTTCCGCCGCTATAGAAATTGCTGCCGAAGCTGCTGCTGAAGGTAGTGGTGCCGACGCCGCTAATGACGACGTCGACGGGGACGATACCTGAGAACGTATTATCACCAATGGGAGTCGACACCGTCGTTCCGAATGCGGTGAGGTTATTCTGGAACACCAGCTCCTTCCCAGCAGTCAAAAAAGCGGTCCCGACACCAGAGTTGTTAATCGTGACGGTGCCACCGGCACCGCTGGAGATGATAATTCCGCCGACCGAGTTCGTGGTTTGATCGTTGACGACTAGGATGTGTCCGTTAAGGCTAAGAGCAGTTGCGGCGGTTGTAATGCCAAGCTGCAGGCCGGCGATCGTGGTATTGAAACCCATGGAACGGCTGGCAGTACTCCAGGTAGTCGCAGCAATGTTGGTATAAACATTTGGCAACGTGCCGGTCCAATTGGACGGATTATTGCCGGGGCCATTCAAGTACCCGGTAAACTTGCCGATGGGATTGGTAAGTGCGACGCCGCTGATACTGGCGAAGTCGTTACCGTTGTAGAAGATTCCGCCCCCCAGAATTTTGGTGTTGGCGTTGTTGGCTGTGCTTGTGTTGATCGCAACAGTCCCCGAAATCGACTGAAAGTTCAGCGTACCGCCCGTAGCGTGAGTCAAAGCACCGAGAGTAAGCGTTACGCCCCCTGTGTTACCGGTGACGCTGATCGTGCCGCTGCCGGCACCGTATGTCACGCCCGTGAACGTCTGGTTCGAAGCTCCGCTGGCGGCGCCCAGGATGCTTAATGAACCGCCGGCCATGTTCAACGCCGTGCCGCTTCCGGAGCCCGTGACGATCGCTCCGGCGATGATGCCGGAATTTTGAATGGCCGTGGATGCGCCGGTGAAATCGAGGACGGTGAGGCCACCGCTCAGACTCGTCGTGCCTGTATACGTATTTTGTCCGGTAAGCGTAAGCGTACCGACACCCGTTTTGTTCACGCCGTGGGCGCCGCTAATCACGCCACCAATCGAAAAGCCGCCGCCGGCGACTGCCGCAATCTTGATATCCGTTGCCAAAGCGAAGGTAAGACCGGCACCAAAATTCTCGACGCTTGTGCCGCTCAGATTCGTCAGCCCATTGCTGAGATTGAGCACATTCGTGCCATTGAACGTGAACGAACTTGCACCGATGCCGAATGTCATGCCACCAAGGGAATAGCTGCCCCCAGGAAGATCGTCGGTAATGGACGTGTTTGTCGAGGTGTTGAACCACCACACGCTCGACGAGGCGTTCGTTGGCGGACCGGAAGGCGTCCAATCGCCGGGAGTGTTCAAAAAACCATCAGTGCCGCTGTAGGTGAACGTCTGCGCGAACGCAGGCGACACCGTCAACAGCGACGTCGTCACGACGGCAAGCAACAACGCGCAGCCTAATGCGAACGCGCGATCTTCGCGACGTGTGGATGCGACCATGCGTGGTGCGCCCGTCATGATGTTTCCCCGCCTGGCGACGTGATCGTGCGATGAAGTGAAGGATGAAAACGAACCGCTGCCGTTGCAAAAAGAACTCGACTGCCGAAGAACACGCCCCCTCATGTCGCGAACTCCTGAGTTCAATTCTCGTTCGATGCGTTCTTGAGCTGTCTGCGTTTTGGAATCACGTAAGATGCGGCGCCTGGCTGCGCACGAATGGGCCGCAGGCATGGAACCGAAGCCAAAACGGCTACTAGGCCGGCAAGATTGAAGCCGGTGTCTGAAAGGAGCGAGCGATGCGATGAGAGAGCATGGAGAATCTTTCTTTCATGGCGTCCAGAGGCGTGAGATGCGAATTGAGCGATTGCATGCGGCGATGGCTTGTCAGCTAGATTGCGTTTCAGACAGGCTGCGTTTTTAGGCCTACTGCGGTTTAGGGGTACTTCGTGTCGCTTAAATGCCTGTTTTTGGAGAGATATCCACCTGTAGGAGCTGTCCGATCTTGTTACAACCGTCATGGTTGTTAAGGTAAGATTAAGATTCTGCGATGATCGCGTTCAACGCTATCAGTGCAGAGAGCAAAGGCTGTAGGTGTTTTCCCTGACTGGCTTGGCGGTTGCCGGCGTGTTTCGGAGCCCAGATTCGACTTGCCCACGCAGGTATCCCGGGTTCTTGGGGGAAGATAAGATGACTCATAATGTATTTCCGGCTGGCAACCAGCCTCGCTGCACGACATAGCTCACGAGGTCGCTTCGTCCTCGCAAGCCGAGCTTTTTCATGGCCCGGAACTTATGTGTTTCGATGGTCTTGACGCTCAGGCGAAGCATCGCAGCGATTTCCTTGTTCCCGTGCCCAGCGGCCGCCAGGCGCATGATTTCGAGCTCCCGCGGCGTTGGCTCATGATCTTCGAGAAGAACCCGTTTGCCGCGAGCCCGCACGTTTTGCTCGAATAGCGTTTTGTTGATTTGCGCATCGACATAAATTCCGCCATTGACGACCGAGAGCAACGCCGCGTGTAACTCGGCAAATGGCGAACTCTTCAGCACGAAGCCCGACGCGCCCGCCTTCAATAAATGAAGGACGTGCTTTGAACCGTCATCACTCGTTAAAACAATAAATCGGCATTGAGCAATGAGGGGCCGCGCGCGGGAGATGAGATGGCTTGCGGAGGAATCGGGCAATACGAGCTCCGTGATGACGAGATCCGGCGACCTCCTGTGAAACTCCAGGAGGGCCGTTTTCGCATCACTAGCCTCTCCTTCGATGAGATAGCTCGAATCCTTTTGGAGCAACGCCCGAATGCCCTCGCGAAGAACAGGGTGAGGATCGACAATAAAAACTTTACGTTTCTGCATCGCTGGAAGGTGTGACCCATTAGAGAAGTGCGGATGCCTGCCCGTACGCTGAGCGGGTTTTAAACGCTCATTGGATTTTCGAATTAGAACTAAACAACGGCCCCTGCATTGTTCTAACTCAATGGAGATAAAAGTAGCGCCGCCTCGCGCCAGATCGATGGCTGCGAGAGCTCTAGGGTGGGCGACACCGTTTCGCTCACACTACTCGATTGAAAGAGTTGCGAAACTCGGCCTATCTGATCGACTACTTCCGGTGAAAAAGTTCCTGGCGCTACTTCGCCAAAATATCGATTGAATGCGGTGGGACCATCCGGCCATCGAAGTTGTAGGATCTCACGAATTAACTCGATTCCCTCTTGGAGACGAGCTCGCGGTATGTGGTGATGTGAACTAGTCTTTCTCAAGGTAAGACGGCCCTGTTCGGTTAGGATGGTGTGCGTCACGCCAATTGCATGGGGCGGACCGTCATTGCAAATTTGCGTCAAATGGGATCACAAAGATGCCACACAGATGCATCGCCACATCGTTAAGCGACAACTCAGCCGGGCCGTGCTGCAAGCGACTTCCGAGAGCGAGTAGCGACGTAGCGAATTTTTGGAAGCGGTAGAACAACGAATCCGCGGTGATCCTCAATTGAGCGAAGGATCGAATTCATCACGCGAAATGTGCGGACGATAAGGGCGACGCGCTTTTTTCCGTGTGCTGGCAAACGGCACAGATCGCTCAATCGTAGATTGCAATAAGTCGATCGCGGCGTATGCCACATGGCCTGTGGGACATTCCTTAGTGATTGAACCACTCTGCCCAGTGGCTCATGCACAAGAGCCTGATCTCTTAATCGATCATGCCAACGACGCCACTCATGTTCGGAAGGCGAAAGCTCATCGAGCTGGTCGGACGTACCTCGCGACCGGGTTTGGTCGTCAGAACTGCTGCGATCGATGGCGTCAATTACGCCGATGGATGCACGAGAAAGTAGTTCAAGCATCGCCTGAATTTTTTTGATTCCAAGGCTTGGCTTAACGCAAATGGAGTCGAACGACATGCCAATCACATCTTTTATTGGACAATCGAGCAGTACCAGCGGTAAACCGCGGTCCTCCAACTTGGTCCAGTGACGTAACGGCAACGCCAATACCTGTTCAGGCGCGTTTAACAGCAAACTTCGCAGTTCCATGAAACGCACCGCGGCATTAAGCCAATGTTGTCTCGATCCGGCGCACGAATGGCTTCCATGTACGGCCGCCAAATGGTCTGCACTCCGCGAGTGACCTGACATGACATGTTCACACCCTACAAGGAAGGGGGGTAGCTGCACACTCTTGTACATGAGCAGGTCTCATGATGAAAGTAAAAAAAAGACCATTTTATTAATCCCTGCTTGGTGAATTATCTACTGATTGCTAGCTGGATGGGTTTCGTAGTAAGGGAATGAGACCATCTGGAAGTGCGGAGCCATTGGAAGCGCGGCGACTGATGGCGGCGCGGATGTTTGCATTGAAAAAGACGCCGCCAGAAGTTGCAGCAGAGTTATTGTCAAAAGTCGTTGATGGCGGGAGTCCTCAGGCGGCGGCGACTTGGGGGTTGACTCCGTCGTTGAATTGGACGCGGGCGATGACGTCGTCGCTCGCTTAGTCGTGCTTCGTGTCTCTGCCTCAAGGTGCGAGTGAAGCACCGGTTCCCTTGAACGGCTCACATGCACTCGGCTGGTTTGTCGATGGACGAGCAGCGCAGCACACACCAAAGACGGGATTCGTACCAGCTTGAATCCGGCGCGATACAACGCGCTGAGCGACGTCGCTAGAAAGTTGATGTCTGATTCACGGCCGAGACTATGCGGTGGCGGACTCGTCCTCAGCATCGTGGGCTTCGCCGTTGGCCCGCTTGTTCTTACGCTTGCGCCAGCCATAACCGCCGAGGCCGAGCGAGGCGAGTGTCGCGAGCAGCATGGTGCCGGGTTCGGGCACCGCGGTCGCACTCCAGTCGAGTTGCGGGCTCGAAGTGCTGTAATCAACGTAAAAGAAGCCAGGTGTGCCCGCGTATCCGCCGAGATGATTGAGCGTTGAGGTGTTTGTACCGTCGGTGAGCGTGGTGAACGTTCCCGAGGTTAGCAACGCCGACCCCGTGACGATCGCCCAAACGTGATTGGCCGTCCAGTAGGCGTTGCCATTGGGCAGCGAGCTGAGGGCCAGGCTCAACGTCGATCCCGAATTCAGCGTCAACGTCTGCGACGTGCCGAGCATCGAGATTTGATCGTGAGTCGAACTCGATCCGACCTGCGTCGTATCGGCAATGTGCAAGTCGTATTGATACGTTCCACTGATTGCCACGGACGTTGCGGTCGAGGAATTGCCGACTGTCAACGTCGCTGGCGTCGTGCCGTCAACGCCCGGCGATATGGTGCCAGCAGAAGAGATCGAGATATTTCGCTCGATGGTGCCTGTGCCACCAAGCGTTCCACTGTTGACGGTCACGAGCGTGCCGGCGCCGCCGTTGTTGACGATCGAACCGTTGACGAGCAGCACGCCGGTGTCGACCGTCGTCGAGCCGACGTAGTTGCTCGTTCCACTAAGCGTTTGCACCGCGCCAGAGGCACCGCCGAAGGAGACATTCAAAGTGCCCGAGATGGCGCCGGCAAAGGCACTCGAAAGAACCGATGCCGAATGCGAAACGGTCAGCGTGCCGCCCGAACCGGTGACGGTCGCGGTCGAGCTGGTGCTCAGCAATGCAACGATCTGCTGCGTATGGTTGAGTAGATCGAGCGTTCCGGTGCCGGTCAACGAAACCGTGGTTGTGGTCGGCAGTGCATTGTTCACACCCACCTGCAACGTGCCGGCATCGATGGTGGTCGCGCCGGTGTAACTGTTGCTCGTGCCCGTCAACGCGAGCGTTCCGGCGCCCTCCTTTGCCAGCGACACGCCACCTGTCAACTTGCCCGAGTAGCTGTCGATACTCGAGGCGACGTTGACGAACAGATTACCGGCCGCCGTGCTAGTGATTTCGTTGCCGATACCGGTTCCCCAGGCCACGATGCCCGCGAGCGTCTGCGTGCTCGAACCAATATTCAGTAGGCCGGTGGTATTGTTTATCGTTTCGCCGAGATTGACGATCGTGTTCGTCGGCAGAGCATTGTTCGTTTGCAACCAGACGGTGGCGTTCGAAGAAATCGTCGTGGGACCCGAGTAGGATTGTTGACTCGAGTAGGTTTGATTGTTCGTGATGGTCAGGTCGCTGTTGAAATCGACGCCTGCCGTGCCACCGACGATTTGGCCGTTGATCCAGAAGGCTCCGGCGCCTTCGAGGATCAGGTTCGTGTGTGTTTTATCGATCGTGCCGCTAAGCGTGACGATGCCGCCGCTGGTGTTCTCGATGATGGCCGTGCCGCTGCTGACCGAGACTGTTCCGCTGTAGGTGCCCGTGCTCGTGAAGTCGAGGACCGAGCCGTTGTTGAGTACGACGTTGCCGGTCGATGTGGGAACGGCTTGAAACGTGCCATTGTTCTGAACGGTTGTCGTGCCCGAATACGCTCCGATGATGAACAGCGTACCCGCGCCGGCCTGCGTGAGATTGCCCGTGATGTTCGCGCCTGTGAGAGTGAGCGTGACGCCATTGTCGATATTGAAGGTGCCGCCCGAGCCGTTGATATTCACGATCGCCGTGGAGTCGTTGATATTGCCCGTGACGTGCAGCGTGCCGCCGGTAAACGACAACGCGTTGCTTCCCAGGGCAGTCGCAAGGGCGGCCGCCAAGGTTGCCCCGCTTTGAATCGTGATGCCGCCGGTGAGGTTGTCGACGCCGCTGAGGGTCAGGGTGGAACCGGCTACTGTTAGGTGACCCGGAGAGGCGCCGTTGTTGAGCGAGCCGCTGTAGTTGCCACCGCCAGTAACCGACAGGTTGGTGCTGCTCAAGGTCAGCGCCGGCCCCGCCGAGCGAGGCGATTGTCGCCGTCGCGCCCGTGAACGTGAGATTACCGCCGTTGGAAACCGTTCCGAGTGACTGAACGTTCGCGAAGGTGGCTGCTCCGCCGCTGTTGACGGTCAGATTGTTGCCGGTTGCGAGATTACCGGCAGCAATCACGTTCAGCGTCCCGGCGCTGTTCACCGTCGTCGTACCCGTATAGGCATTTATTCCGGCAAAAGTTGTATTGCCGACGACGGTGACACCGCCACTACCTTTGACGACGCCGCCGAAGCTGCCCCCGCCCAGCGAGAGCGTCGTGCCCGTAAGCGTGATAGTGCCCAAGCCGGACAGCGACGTGATGGAGCCTGTAGCGCCGCTGAGCGTCAACGTCGTCGTGCCGCTGATCGTGCCGATGGTGGCGATGCCCGCGACGGAGACATTGCCTCCGGAGAGCGTCGTGATATTCGCGTTGCTGTTGAAAGTGGCCTGGCCGCTGCCGATCGCACTGAACGTGCCCGCACCAATGATCGTTGCAATGCCGGTGGCGAATGTTGTGACGTTCGCTGTCGAACTGAACGTCGTCGTGCCGCTGCCGGTCAGCTGCGTGAGCGTCGCCGCCGAGCTGAAGCTACTGGTGCCCGTGCCGGCGAGCTGCGTGAGCGTCGCGGTATTCAAAAACGACAGACCTGACGTGGCGCTGCTCGAATTCGTTACGGTGCCGAGGGTCTGGCTGTTGGCGAACACGGCTGCCGCAGACCCACTGATCGTCACGTTTCCGCCGGAGGCGAGGCTCGCGGAGCTCAGCACTTGCAAGGTGCCGCTGCTGATGGTCGTTCCGCCCGCATAAGCACTCGATCCGCCAAGGGTAGTGGTGTTCGATCCAGCAGCGATCGTGACCGAGCCAGCGCCATTGATGGCACCACCATAGCTTCCGCCACCGAGCGTCAAGACGGCGGCATTGGCGACGGCGGCGGTGCCGCCGCTACCGAACAACGAGGCAATCGTCTGGCTGGTGCTCACGTTCAAAAGGCCGCCCGTCGTCACGGTGACCGGAACGGCCGAGCCCAACGCGTTGCCGCTGGTGGTGAGGTTGAATGTCCCACTGACAGTCACGCCGCTGGTGTTGGCCAGTGCGCCCGAGCCGGTGATCGTCACAACGCCAGCGGTAATGGTTGTGGCGCCGGTGTACGTGTTGTTGTTGGTGATGACCAACGTTCCCGTGTTGAGCTTTTGCAGTCCACCGCTTCCGCCGATGGCGCCACCGGCCAGCGTATAAGTATTCACACCACTGTTATTGAAGGTGGTATTGGCCGGCTGTACGCCGCCCGCCGTAATGATCACGGTGCCTGCGCCCGTGTCAGTGAATGTCACAGTATTGCCGTTGGCGAACGCGACGTTGAGCGTGTTGTCAATCCAGTTCTGCGTGGTGCCGACATCCCAGGGCTGGCCGCTAGCGCCGTTCCAAGTGAGATTGCCGGTGGGACCGACGGCACTGACGACGTGCAGGCTGATTTGAGAACTCGTGGTGAGCAGCGAATACGTGAAGCCGCTGCCAGCGAGATTCGTCGTGTTCAGCGCGAGTGTGGCGCCCGCGCTGTTGATCGCCGAAGCGTTGCTCAAGAGCAGGTAATCACCGGCGCTTGAGATCGTACCGGCGAGACTAATCGTTTCGGTGCCCGACGACAGATTGAGCACGTGACTGCTCAGATTAATCGTCGACGCGCCGACGGTCAGGCCAACCGTGGCGCCGCTATTGAGCGTCATGTTTCCAGAGACGGTCAGCACGTTGCCCGTGAAGGTAGTAACGTTCAGCACGCCGGCGCTATTGACGGTAACGGCGCCTGCGCCCAGGGCGTTGGCGTTCTGCGCGGTGAGCGTTGCATTGCCGATCGTCGTGCCGCCGGAGTAGCCGCTAGCGCCTGTGAAGGTCGTAGCGCCCGTGATGCCAACGCCGCCGGTGCCATTGATCACTCCACCGAAGCTCCCGCCGCCGATCGACAGCGCGGTGCCTGTGAGCGTGATGTTGCCTAACCCAGCAATTGATGTGATCGAGCCCGTCGCTCCGCTGAGTGAAAGATTCCCACCGCTAAAGGTGCTGATCGTCGCGATGCCGCCTACGGTCACACTGCCGCCGGACAGGGTCGTGATGCTCGCGCTGCTATTAAAGGTCGCCGTTCCACTGCCCATAGCACTGAACGTTCCCGCACCGACGATCGTGGCGATGCCCGTTGCGAAGGTCGTGATGTTGGCGGTAGCGCTAAACGTGCTGGTGCCGCTTGAAAGCAACTGCGTCAACGTTGCCGCACCACCGAAGCTGTTGGTTCCCGTCCCCGTCAACTGCGACAGTGTCGCAAGGTCGGTGAAGCTGAGGCCGACGGCCGCAGCGCTGGAGTTGGTGACGGCGCCGAGCGTCTGTTGATTCGCGAAGGCGGCGGTTCCTCCGCTGACCGTGACATTGCTGCCGCTGGCGATACTACCGGCAGCCAAGACCGACAACTGTCCACCGTTGACGGTCGTGCCGCCGCTGTAGGTGTTGGCGCCCGCCAGTGTGGTGTTGCCCGCGACGACCAGCGACCCGTTGCCGCCGATCGTGCCGCCAAAGCTGCTGCCCGTGTTGAGCGTCAGGGCGTTCGAATTGCTCAGGTTGACAGCGCCGACACCCGTGGCGTCTCTGAGAACCATGCCTTGGCTATTGTTCAACGTCAGCGTGCCACCGGCGACGGTAACCGTCGGGTTGTTCGAATTGCCGGTCAAGCCAGCGCTAGCCGAGACGTTCATGAGGCCGGTGACGGTAATCGCTGCGCTCGCGATCGACGCGCCGTTAATCAGATTCAACGTGGCGCTGGTATCGATGAAGGTGCCGCCGGTGTAGTTGTTGGCGGCCGTCAGATTCAGATTGCCGAGGCCGCTGACGTTTAAGGCGCCGCCACTCAACTGCCCCGAGAGCGTCAAGGGCACGGCCGATGCGATGAAGACCGTACCGCCGGCACTGCCGAGCGTGAACTTGCGATCGGTCGTATCTCCGGTTCCCGTGTAGGCCAAGGCACCGCTGGCGGTGCTTGAACCGAGAAGGATGGGCGTCAGCGACGAGGCGGCGCCCAGCGGGCTGTTTGCTCCGCCAAGGGCCACGCTCGCAACACTTACGGTACCCGCGTTGATGAAGACGCCGCCGGTAAACGCATTGCTGCCGATCATCGTCAACGTGCCGTTGCCATCCTTGAGCAACGAACCGGTGAGGATTGAGAAGCCAGTGCTGTCGATCGTGTAACTCAGTGCGGTACTGTTGCTTACGGTGATGGAGTTCGGCGAAACATTCTGGCTGAGGGTAACGTTCGCTGCTCCGCTGCCTGCCGTACCGTCGAAGCGCACATCACTCGCGTCAGTGTACAAGGCGGGAGTCGCATTGCTCGACCAGTTCAGCGTGGCCGTGTCCCACGTGCCGCTTGGCGCCGCACCACCGCCGATTCCTGTCCAGGTGAGCGGAATCGTCGTTGACGTGAGGTGAACGTCCAGGCCATTCGCAATTTGCTGCAAACTGCCGGTGAGATGGTCAGCGCTGAGCTCGCTGAGTGCAGCGGCGGAGAACGTGAGGTTCGCGAGATTAATCGCGCTGCTGTTGGTAGCAGAAACGATGAGGTAATCGGTGGCGGTCAGTGGCCCGCCAAAGCCCGTGATTCCGATTTGGGTCAAAGCGGTCGCGTTCAGACTTCCGCTCAGATTGATCACATCGGACCCTGAACTATTGAGACGGAAGTTAAGCAAACCGCCATTGAGGGTCAGGTTCCCGCTGATCGAGATCGAGGTCGTCGAGCTTGGCGAGAACGTGCTCTGATCAAAAGTGCCGCCGTTGATCGTGACCGGGCCTACCGTTCCGTTGCCACCCAGTGTTCCGCCGGTTTGGACAGCCGTGGCGCCGCTACCCATCGCAAGGCCCGAGACGTTCGTTGCAAAGACCGTGGCGCCGGAGCTGATAGTGGTTCCGCCGGTGTAAGCGTTGGCGCCAGAGAGCGTAAGCGTCGAGGCGCCGCTCGCGGGAGCAACGTTGAGGCTCACGGTTCCCGTGCCATCGCTGATCAAACCACCGTAGGCAAACGAACCGCTGCTGTTGAGCGTCAGGCTAGCCGCCGTCACGCTACCGTTAGTAACCGTTCCAAGGCCACTGCTGCTGGTGATTCCAGCGACGACCAAAACCTGGCCATTCAACCCCAGCGTGCCTCCCGAACCAAGCCTGACGGTGCCCGAACCTAAGGCTGAGCTGCTGGCGACCCTCACCGTGGCCGAGTTGATCGTCGTGCCGCCCGTGTAGGCGTTGGCGCCGGTAAGTGTGAGTGTTTGACCGCCAGCGACGCTTAGCGAGACCGTCCCTGTTCCATCGCTAATCAGACCACCGTAGATGTAACTTCCGGTGCCAGTAAGCGCGAGTGACGCAGCCGTCGCGCTGCTATTGGTGATCGTTCCTACGCCGGCACTACTCGTGATGCCACCGACAGAGAGCGCCTGTCCGTTCAGACCAAGCGTTGCGGCTGCACCCACGAATGTCACCGTGCCGCTACCCAAGGCGCTACCGCTACCGGCGCGAACGGTGCTGTTGGTGTTGATCGTCGTACCACCGGTGTACACGTTGGCGCCGCTCAGGGTCAAAGTCATGGAGCCGCTAGCCGGAGCCAGAACGAGACTCACCGTTCCTGTGCCGTCGCTGATGAGACCGCCGTAGGCAAACGAGCCACTGCTGTTAAGCGTGAGGCTGGCAGCTGTGGCACTGCCGTTTGTAATCGTTCCGAGGCCGGCACTGCTGGTGATGCCGGCGACCGCCAAGGCCTGTCCATTGAGCCCAAGCGTGGCGCCTGCCCCGGCAAACGTGACCGTTCCGGTACCCAATGCCACCCCATTGCCGACACGGACCGTAGCACCCGCGCCGATCGATGTTCCGCCCGCGTAGTTGTTCAAGGCATTCGACAACGTGACAGTGCCGGCGCCCGCGAGATTCAAGGCGCCTGCGCCAGTGAATTGGCCGCTAAACGTTGCACCATTGACATTGGCCAACGATAGATCGATCGTGTTGCCAGCAACATTGTTGAGGTTGTAAACGCGAGTTGCGCGCCTGTGAATTGATCGGCAACTCGCAACGTACCACCACTGAAAGTCACGTTGCCGGTGCTAATGTTGCTCGGGATGGCTATCGAAAGCACGCCACTGGTAAGCGTGGTGCCACCGCTATAAGTGTTGGTCGAACCAGACAACGTCAACACCGCGCCACCAGTTAGTGCCACATTGAGACCAACCGTCTTGACGCCGTCTCCAATCGCGCCGTCATACTGGCTGGAGACACTGCCGTTGACCGTCAATGTGGCATTGGCTGCGCCGCTGTTGGTCACCAGACCTAAGCCGCCGCTGCTCGAGAGGTTGCCGATCGAGTTGTTGACTCCTGCAAGATCGAGCACCGAGCCTGTCGCGGCAAAGCTGACGATCGCGGTACCCAGCGGCGCTGTTCCGCCGAGCTTCAGCGTCTCTGTGCCAGAAGCGGGACTCAACGCCAGGACGCCGGTAAAGGCTGGACTGGCGCCGTTGAACGTAATGGTTGCACCGGTGCCCGTGATGGTTAGTGTTCCGGGGCCACTGAGCGGGCTTGCGATCGTGGACGTGACACCCGAAGCGACACTAAGCGTACCGCCGCCGGCAGCGACGTTGAACGTTCGGTTGGCAGCGGTGCTGTTGAACGTTGTTCCGGTCAACTGCAACGTGCCGCCGCTGAAAGTAACCTGCCCACCACTGGTCGTGCCCAAGTTGCCTGTGGCGTTGACCGAAACGATGCCGCTACTGAGCGTCAGGCCCTGACCAAAGGTGTTGGTGCCGGCTAGCGTAACCGTCGTCCCGCTGCTGAGCGACACGATGACGGCCACTTTGCCCGTACCATCGGTAATGGTGCCGGCATAACTTGTCGTGGTGATATTCCCATTCAGCGTGAGAGTGCCGATGACGGCGCTACTGTTGGTGATCGAGCCGGCGCTGGCGGCGCTGCTGGCCAGGCTGGCGATCGTCAGGCCCTTGCCATTCAAGTCGATTGCGGTGCCCGTGGCACTGAACGTCACCACGCCGGAACCGAGTGCTGTACCCGTCGTTCCAATGATCAGGGTGCCGAGGCTGACAATCGTGCCTCCCGAGTAGTTATTCGTTCCCGACAAGAACAACGAGTTGGTGCCCGTCTTCTGAAGGACGCCCGCGCCGGTGATGTTGCTCTGGATCGTCGCCGCGACCGTCTGGGTGTTAAAGTCGCCTGTATTGCTCGGATTGATTGTGATTGCGCGCGTCGACACTAACGTCGACGCGGTGCTGAAACTGAGTGTGGTCGTCCCGGTGCCACTAAACGTCAGGCCTCCCGTTGCTGCGCCCAGCGCACCATCTTTGCTAATGACAACCGTACCACCAGCGATGGTGAATCCACCTGAGAATAGGTTCGTGCCGGAGAGCGTCAACGTGCCGGCGGCGCCGGCCTTTACGAAAGAGCCGGGACCGTTAATGACGCCGGCGTACGTTACCGCGTTGCCTTGGGTGTCGAACGTCGCCGTGACGCCGCTGGCAATCGTCGTCGTACGGTTTGTCGATAAGGCCGTGGCGGCGTTGAATTGCAACGCACCATTGCCACTGAAGATGACATTGACGCCAGCCGCTGCTGGAACGATGCCGAGCGAGGCGGACTGGCCGGCCGTCGCGTTGTCGCCCGCGATATTCAGCGTGCCACCGACGATCGTGGTGCCGCCAGAATACGTGCTTGTGTTGCTTGCGAAGGTAACCGTGCCTATAGAATTGATTGCGACGCCGCCGGCACCACCAATGACACCGCCGAACGTGCCGTTCTGAAGCGTGAGCACCTTCGAGCTAGCGACCTGTACGAGACCATTGCCTGTTAAACTTGCGAGTGTTTGATTCCCGGAAAACGTCACGGTGCCGATGTTGCCGACCGTTGAAGCGACGGCCAACGTCGGAAAGGCTGACAATGCGTTGTCAGCCGTGTTCGTAATGTTCAGCGCGTTGCCCGCGCCGACCGAAACGGTGGCGCTGGCCAACGTTCCCGCTAAGGTCAACGTGCCACCGCTAACGGTGGTCGTGCCTGTCACTCCAATCGCGCCGGCGAGCGTTGTGCTGCCGCCGATCACCAAGTTGCCTGCGGCGCCATTGATCTGACCAGCGTAGTTGCCTGCCGAGAGCGTAAGCGTATCGCCACCGATGGCGACAATCGCCGTTGAAGATCCTCCGAGCAGATTTCCGATCGTTTGATTGCTTTCCAACGTCGTCGTCGCAGTGCCGTCCACGGTCAATGTCACCGCAGAACTAAGGGCGCCGAAGACATCGAACGCAGCATTGTTGTGAACCGAGATGCCTGAGGTGTTGTTGATCGAGCCCGCCACGTCCAGCGCGAGGATGCCGGCCGTAACGGTCGTCGCTCCGGTGTAGCTGTTTGTGCCTGATAGAGTCAGCGTGCCGCCGCCAACTTTGTCGAGCGATGAGCCCGTGCCACTCAGGTTGCCAGCGTTGATACCCGTGGACCCGTTGTTGCCAACATGCAGCGCGACCCCAGCACTGGCAGCATCCTGGAGCAGCAGATTCGAGCTGCCAACAAGACCGCCGATCGTGAAACCGCCGATACCTCCAGCGAATGACAACCCGTTGGTGTCGGCGAGGCTCACCGTGCTGTTCTGCAGTGCCAACGCATTGCCTAGAACCACGACACCAGAACCACTGATCGACGTCTGGCCGGTGAAACCAGTGTCGACGCCGGAGAGTGTCAACGTACCAACGGCGGCGGAGAGTGTACCGCTGTCGGTGATGGTGCCCGTATAGTTGCCCGTCGAGATGGACAGGGTAAATCCGTTGTTAATGTCGACCGTACCGGCGCCAGCCAAGTTGCCGAGCGTCTGGTTACCGGCAATCGTCAGCGTGCTCTGGTCGGTCATGCTGACCGATGTATTGAGCGCACCGGCCGCCGCCAAGGCGGACCCCGGATCTTTGATGAACACGACGCCGCTTAACAGCGAGCCGGTCAGGCTTACCACTGCCCCGCCGCTGATGGTCGTCGCGCCGGCGTACGTCTGATTGCCGGAAAGGACAAATGAACCTGTGTTGCCCGAGCCGGGGCCTTGCAGCGTCAAAGCGATGGTGCCGTTGAGGGCCGAGATGCCGCCGGTGACATTTAACGACTTACCGTTTGCAACCGACCACACCTGCGTCTGCTGAAGGGCGATTTGAGCGCCGATCGTTGCATTCTCATTGGCGGTAATGCCAGAGAACAGCAGCAGATTATGCGAGCCGGTGATCGTATACGGCCCGTCGCTGCCCATAGGGTTGAAGATGAGCGAACCAACGGTCGTATCCTGTGCGATGGCGACCGTATAGGGCGGGCTCACGCCGGTCACGCCGGCTCCAAAAACTGCGGTATCGTTCTGCGAATTGCTCCAGGCTTGATTGGCATTGCTCGAATTAACGAAGTTGGTCGACGACAGATTCCAGGTGCCGCCGCCATCTTGCTTGCCGCTTGTTAGCGACGACCAGGTGAGCGTCGAACCAAGGTTGGTGATGTGCAAATCGATCTTCCCCGGATCGTGCGTGAAGTCGAGGGAGTAATTTGCAGGGGCTCCGCTGAGAATCAAACTTCCAGTGACCGTCGAGCCAAGCGTCGAACCGTACGCAAGCAAGGGGTAGAACCCGGAACTTAAACCGGACCCCGTCAAATTAACTGCGACGGTCCCGGATGAGATCGTAAACGTGCTACTCCCCAGATTGATCTCGCTGACGTGCGTTGAGCCGTCCATCACGAAACTTAAGGTCGAGTTATTTGCAGCCGTCAAACCGCTGGTGAGAAAGAGCACATCGGATCCGCTCGTTCCAGCAACAAGTCTTGCTCCGCTGCTCAGCGCCACGGCGCCACTGATAGTCGTTGGGCCGCTGCTGACGAGCGCCGCGGTGTTTTGGACTGTGACCAGCCCTGTGCCCAGGGCCGAGCCGCCAGTCCCGCCCGAGATGAACGCCGTGCCTGAGTTGATGCTCGTGCCACCGGTGTAGTTGCTGTTGCTGCTGTTCAGCGTATAGGTCGCGGTGGAACCACCGTCGAGCACCAAGCTGCCGCCAGCGCCCGTGATGTTGCCAGCATAGCTGCCACCTTGCAGCTTCAAGGCCACGCCGCCGATGTTAACCACGCCGGAACTGCCACCCAGCAGACTCGCCAGGGTTTGAGCGCCGTTGAAAAACACCGAACCGCTTGCGGTCAACGTTGCGCTCGATGCCAGGCCATTGGCCGAGGTCGTGAGCACGAGCAGATTCGCGCCGCTGGCAACCGTGATGGCATTGGAACTGGCGATCGAATTGACGGCCAATGTGCCGGCATTCACATTCGTGGCGCCGGTGTAGGTCAAGGCACCGGTCAAGGTGAGCGTATCGCTGCCGCCACCACCCTTGGTGAAGCTGCCGGTCGACGTGCTTCCGATCGAGCCAGAGTAGCTGCCGTTGTTGGCCGTCAGGCTTGTGCCTGTCGCACCCAGCAGGATCGCACCCGAACCGCTCAGCGTTGTGATTGTGTTGGAAGTTACTCCGGCAAATGTCAACGAGCCGCCGCTAAAGGTTGCAATTGTGCCGGCGCCCGTGACCGTCGCCGATCCGCCCGTGAAAGTGCCGATGTTCGCGCCGGCATTGAACAGCGACGTGCCTGTTCCGACCAACGAACCCAGCGTAATCACGCCTGTGTTGGCCGTGAAGCTCAAGCCACTCGTCGCCGCGCTGTTGTTCGATACCGAGCCCAATTGTTGGCCATTGTCGAAGATTGCCACGCCGCTGCCACCGATCGTCAAGGCGCTACCGCCTAGCAGCGACGAAGCATTGGTCACGTGCAACGTGCCGCCACCGGTGACTGTGGTTCCGCCTAAATAAGTGCTCGGGTTTTGATCGAGCACAAGTACGCCGCCCGAACTTCCCGAAACTGTCAACGCACCTAAGCCGCCGATGCCACCTTGGATCGTGGCCGTTGTTGCCGCCACGTCGATCGTGCCGCTGCCGACATTAAGCGTGAACTGCTGTGAGGTGGGAGCGTTGAAGATCGCCCCGGTCTGGTTGAAGATGCGCAACGTACCGCCGGAGAATGTTACAGCGCCGACACCAATGGAAGTCGTCGACGCGTTCTGATCGCCCGGCACGGCCAGCACACCGTTGGTCAGCGTCAAACCGCCCGAGAATGTATTGGCCGTGCCGGTCAAGGTCAACGTTGTGGTATTCGCGCTGAAGCTGATGTTCACGCTCAACGGTGCACCGGCTGATTCCTGGATGTTGCCAGCGAACGTAGTGGAAACCTCTTGCGCCCACCGAGCGTCAGAGACATGGCGCCGGCACCGCGGGTGAAAATCCCGCCCGTTGTAAACGTAGTGCCAACATTAGGAATGCCTACCGGAGCGACAGTCGTGATGTACGGAACCGTTAGATTGCCCGAGATGGCCAACGCAGGGCTACTGCCCCAGAAGGTGACGCCGCCCGTGCCCAATGCACCACTCAACGACGCCGCGACAACCGTGCCCTGTTCGATGATCGTTCCGCCGGTGTATGAGTTGTTGGTGGTGGCATTGAATTGCGCAAAGAAGGTTCCAACGCCGGTTTTCACGATCGCCACCGCCGTTGTCCCCGCGTCGGTGATCACGGTTCCGTTGTTAAGCACGCTGCCCGCGGCGATATCGATGATCCCCAGGTTCACTGTTTTGCTGTTGAAGACCGTTTGATTACCGTTGCCGAACGTCAACATGCCGCCGCTAAACGTTTGGAAGCCCGCCGACTCGTTGCTGATGAGCAAACCGCTGGCGACAGTCAATGTGTACGGCGTGCCACTATTCACCAGGTTGATTTGCGCCGCGGCGGCTTGATTGAATTCAAGAGCGTTGACAACCGTGTTGCCGCTCAGGCTTATGGCTGCCGTATTGTTGACAATGACATTGGAATACGGCGCAGCGGAACTGATGTTCGCGAAGTCCGAACTCGTTACGACCGTGACGGTTTCACCACTGGCCGTGGCAGCACGCAAACCGAACGTCGGATCGTAGGTAGCGAACGTATGCTTGCCGGCAAGGTTGACCACGACATTGGTCAGAATGGCTTGTTCGCCCAGCGCAGCACCTGCGTTGTAGGCGTTATTCAAACCGCCATAGAGCGTCGGCGTTGAGCCCAATGTCAGATTGAGCGCGCCTGCGGCATTTCCACCACCCAATGCCGTCCCCGTACCGGGACTGACGACCAGGAAGCCGAGAATCGACGGAGCCAACGAGGGCGCTGTCAGAGTAACGGCCGCGGTC
Source organism: uncultured Planctomycetota bacterium (assembly GCA_963708675.1). Classification (GTDB taxonomy): domain Bacteria; phylum Planctomycetota; class Planctomycetia; order Pirellulales; family PNKZ01; genus DATAXP01. Next base: position 4,226,049 of record CAVPTO010000003.1, on the reverse strand, counting down.
GGATTGCTCTGCGTAAGGGCCAAGGTGGACGTGCTGAAGTCATAGGAAAGTGCTGCGTTGGAAAGAGCCCACGTACCCGACGTTGTCGGCAACGTTGTGTAATTAAGCGTGCCGCCTTGAAGCGCGAACTGATCGTTCGCCAGCGTCGAAGAGGTAGCATTGAACACCGTCAACGCGCCGCTGGGATTGAGCACGATCGTCGCGTTGCTGATCGCCGACGAGTTGATCGCAGCGTTCAGCGAAAGCGTTCCGCCGTCGACGCGCACCAGACCGGTCGTCGAACTGTTCATATTAATCACACCGGCGAACGTCTCGGTGCCGGTGCCGCCCTTGATGAACGAGCCCGTGCCGCTCGCCGCCGCATTGAAGCTCCCGGTCACAGCTCCGCTGAACGCGCCGCCGTTGCCAAAGTTTACTGAGCCGTTGGATCCGAGAGATGAGTTGATCAAGCCACTGAACGTGCCGAAAGTAAGATTGACGCCGTTTCCTAGCGATAACGTTACGGTCGCGTTGCCGCTGTTAGCCGACTGCAGGAAGCCGAGCGTCATGGCGGGCCCGGCGGCAATAGACAACGTTCCGCCGTTGAGATTGATCCCACCGCTGAAGCTAGCGCTGGTGTCGACAGTGAGGTTCAAAGTGCCGGAACCCGCTTTCGTCAAAGCATTGGCGCCACCGCTTAGCGTTGCGACATTCAGGACGTCCGAGGCCGCACTCACACGAATCGTCAAGTCCTGTCCAGCGCCAGGCCACGCGATGGTTGAGGCGATCGTGCTCGTGCCGCCCATCGCGATGATGCCACCGGCATTGTTGGTGATCGACGATGACATACTGATCGCCGAAAAGCTTAACGTGCCTCCGGCGGCAATGGTCGAGCCCGTGATCCGCAAGCCCGACAAGCTTGTCGTGCCAGAAACAGACGCATTGCCGGTGACGTCGTACACGCCGTTGGGACTGCCAGTTACTGCCCCGCTCGCGATCGTCGTGTATTGGCCTGCCGACAGCGACTGCACGCCGACGGTGCCATCGAAAGTGGCGAAGTTCGTTCCATTCGCGAAAACGGTACCGCCCAGAAAGCCGGGGTTTACGCCAGCAAAGGTGACATTAGCGCCCGTGGGCGAACCCAACGTACCACCATAGGAGATATTCAGGGTGCCACCGACATTGCGCACAAAGCTGCTGCCCGAAATGGTCGCCGGGTTGCCCGAAGTTCCGAAATCGAACGCGGAACTACCCGCATTTACAGTGATCGCGCCAAAAGTGAGCGTTGAAAAGAACGTCGTCGGATCTGTAAGAAAAGTCTGCTTGCCGCCGGCCAAGTTTAAGTTGACCACGGCCCCTGCAAGGACACGCGAGACATCGGCGCCGGTGGCGGTCGTGTTATCAACAATCGCCGTGGCGTTCGACAGATTCAACGACATCGCGGCCCCGGTCCCGTTAAACAGGGCTGACGACCCAGACAAGCTAAGCGTGCCGCCATTCGCAATTGCCAGGTTCGGCGTCAACGTGACGGTGCTTCCCCCGATTGCGCCGTTGATATTGAGTGAGAAAGGTCCGCTGAACGTGAGGACTCTCGTCGTTGGGTTCCCGACACCGGTGAAGCCAGAGAAGGTGAGGTTTGATTGCGCGAGAATGGTGCCGTTCGTGGTGCCGACGATGAGATTACCCGAGCCGCCGTAACCTTGAAGCAATATCAAATTGCCGCCGCCAGAAAGCTGCAACCCGGTAACCCCGCCGATCGTACCAGCGACAACCATGTTGTTGCTGCCGGTGAAAGCCAAAACGCCGGTACTGCCGCTGATATTGCCGCCGATAGTGATCGCGTTCGTCGTGCCACTAATGGTACCCGCGGCAGTCAAGAAAATATTACGGTTCGAGTTGATGGTTAAATTGTTGGACCCCGTGGTGACGGACAATGTGCCAGCGGAGAGCGTGATGTTGACCGCTTGGGAAACAGGAACTTGACCTAATGACGCCGACGTCCCGAAGCCGCTGCCCGCCGACTCGTTACTAATCAGCAACGTGCTTCCATTGATCGTGGTACCGCCGGTGTAAATATTGAGACCAGTAAGCGCAAGTGTTCCGGTCCCCGTTTTGGCGACTCCGCCAGCGCCCTCAATGACACCTCCGATCGTTGCCGCAACGTTACTGCCAAGGCCGCCAAACGACGCCGTCACGCCGGAAGCAATCGTAATGGTGCGATTGGCATTCAGCGTGGTCGCAGCGGCCCACGCCAACTCTGAAGTTGCAGAGAACGTGATATTCGGAGTCAGAGTGTTGGTCGGAACGGCGCCGAGATTGGCATCGCCTGTACCAAGAACGAGCGAGCCGCCTGCGAGGATCGTGCCGCCTGTGTAACTGTTGTTTCCCGAGAGCGTCAAAGCGCCCGCTGTCGAATTCCCCTTGGCCAGCGTGCCGGCGCCCGCAATGGTACCTGACCACGTCGCGGCCGCAGCACCCGTATCGAGGGTGGCAGTTACGCCTTGAGCGATATTGATCGTGCGGCCTGTGCCCCACGAGATGGCGGTCGTTCCGAATCGTAACGCGGCATTGTTGCTGAACGTGACACTCGTGCCCGCTGCACCAAGGGCGGCGTCGGCGAGGGTGACTACGAGCGTACCTCCCGTGATATAAGTGCCACCAGTATAGGTGTTCGTACCGCCAAAGGTCGTCGCCTGAGTTCCGCCGACGACCACGTCCACCGGACCTGCGCCATTGTCACCAATGGCCACGCTTGCAATCAACGTCGTCGTGCCCGAACCGTTGTTCATGAAGACCAACTCGCCGCCGACGCCGGCCGTCCCGGCGGTGAGTCCGGCACCCGTCAAACCTGAAATGGTTAGCGCTTTACTGGCCACCGTCGAATTAATCAGAATCGTGCCGACATTGCTTCCGTCATTAAGCGTCAAGATGGCCGCGTTTAACGACAAGACGCCAACGGTGTTGTTCCCAAACTTAACGCCCGCTTCCGTAACATTGCCGGTGAGGCTATTAGTCCACTGCGTCGTCTGGTTGGACATTACAACGTTCGGCGTCCCTACCCAGGTCGACAGATCGCTCTTGGCCGTGGTATAGCCCGCGTATGCCGCGACCGTGCCTGCGGTAGCGCTGGCGAAATCCGCGCCATTAAAGAACACACCGCCACCCAAAATGCCCGACGCAAGGTTGGAACTCGTCGTCTTGTAGGTGACACCTGCATTCTGCGCGACAAGATTCAGCGTGCCGCCGACGGCGTGCGTCAATCCGCCAAGGCTGACCGTCATCGCCGTGCCCGCCGTGGCCGTAATCACCGATGATCCAGCGGCGTAGGTCACGCCGTTGAAGGTCTGCGTGTTCGTGCCGGACGCGTTGCCAACCAGATTCACCGTTCCACCGGCGAGGTACAGGTTCGAACTGCCGTTGATAATCGAGCTTGTCGTTGTGGACGAAAAGCTCAGGGCCAAAACGCCAGCGGTAACCGTTGTTGTGCCGGTGTACTGATTCGCCGCCGACAGGGTGAGTGTTCCGGCCGTGTTTCTGAGCAAGCCCCCTGCACCACTGATGACGCCAGCCACGGCGCCATTGCCGGCAACCGATGTGTCGAAGTTTGCTGCCTGGCCGCTAACGACCACGAACGATCGGTTGGGATCGAGGGTGATAAGAGGAACACCAAACAGCAGTGAGCCGCCCGCAAACGTCAGCGTGCTATTCGTCGGACCTAGGGCCGTGTCCGCGCCGATACTGAGAATACCGGCCGAGATCGTTGTTCCTCCGGTGTAATTATTCGTGGCTGCCAAGACCAGGACGCCGGCACCCACTTTGTTGATACCGCCGGAGCCAGTGATCGTGCTGGCGATTGTGGCGATGTTCGCACCGGTATCAAACGTGGCCGTAACGCCGCTACTGACAGTAATGGTCCGTGCAGCGGCGAGCGTGATGCTCGTGGTCCCCAATAACAAAGCGCCGTTGCCACTGAACGTTACGCCAGTTCCCGCGGCGCCAAGGGAGCCATCACCGAAGATGCCTAACGTGCCGCCGCTGATCGTGGTACCGCCGGTGTAATTGTTCGACGTACCACTTAATACCAACGTTCCCGCACCAAACTTGTTAAGACTTCCTGCGCCACTCAGCGCGCCGCTAAAGGTGCTGTTATTGCCGCCCAGGTTGAGGCTAATGGCATTCGACCCCACATCAGTCAACGAGAAATTACCGTTGCCGGCCAAGCCGCCAAACGTAAACGATCCAATGCTTGCGGCGAGTGAGATACCGCCCGTCGGACTAGGCGCTATCGTAGCGTTTTGTAGAGACGTGGCGGTCGTTAAGGAGATTGCACCGGCGGAAACCGTGAACGTTCCGCCGATGGCGTTTGCGGCCGAAAGACGTAGCGTACCAAGCCCCGTCTTCACCACATTACCTGGTCCATTGATCGCGCCGCCAATGGTTGCGTCGTTGCCATTGGTGTCGATCGTCGCAGTGAAGCCGGTGTTGACCGTGAATACGCGGCTCGCATCGGTTGTGATTCCAGCAGCGGTGAATTGCAGCGCGCCGTTGTTGGTGACCGCAGTCGCTGCAGAGAACGTGACGCCCGTTCCCGCGCCGGTTGCTCCGAGTGCCGAATCCGCGCCGATAGCGACCAAGCCACCGGCAATAGTCGTGCCGCCTGCGTAGTTCGAGCCGTTTGGCAACGTCAATGTGCCGAAGCTCGTCTTCTCGATGCCGCCGAGGCCACCTATGGTGCCGCTGATAGTAACGTTGTTGCCATAAGTATCAAAAATCGCCGTCGCACCCGAACTGACGGTTACAAGACGATTGGCGTTCAACGTTCCACCGGTCTGGAACTGCAGCGCGCCTCCGCTGAACGTGAGGTTAACCGTGGGCGAACCTGGTGACGTGCCAAGTGCACCGAAATTTGTGTAGTTACCAAACACGACTAAGGTGCCGCCAGCTATGGTCGTGCCGCCGGAGTAGGTGCTGGCCGTCGAGCTTAAGGTGAGCGTGCCGGTACCGATCTTCGTGATGCTTCCCGCGCCGCCAAGCGAACCCGACACCGTTGTGCTTGAGTTATTGTTGCCGATCACCAAATTGACGCCCGCCGCAGCCGAGTCAACGAGTTGGATCGAATTGGTGCTCGTCAGGCCGCCAATGGTGAAGGTGCCGATGCCACTTGCAAAGCTCAAACCATTCGGTGTATTGACGGCGACTGTTGAGTTCTGCGCCGCGAGCGCATTGCCGAGAACCAAGGTTCCGGCGGTGATCGTCGCCGCTCCAGAGTAAGCATCCGCCGCGCTCAATCGCAATGTGCCGCCGCCTACGACCGTCAGGCTGCCCGACCCATTGATCGAGCCGTTAATCGTCGCGTTGCCACCGAACGTGTCCATCGTCGCTGTGACGGCACTGTTGATCGCGATCGTTCGGCCTGAAGCGAGTGTGATGCCGCTGGTGCCGAACTGCAGGGCGCTATTGGCGTTGAACGTGATGACGCCGCTCAGCGTGTTGCCCAGTACGGTATCGGCCGTGATCGAAAGCGTACCGCCGTTGATGATCGTGCCGCCGCTGTAGGTGTTGGTCGCGTTCGTTAACGTCAACGTACCCGCACCATTCTTTTCCAAGATTCCAGGGCCGTTGATCAGACTATTGATCGTGAGAGTATTGACGCCCGTGTCGATGATCGACGCGGCCGTGGTCGAAGTGCTGTTGCCATAGTTGCCGAGGAACAACGTACGTGTGTTGGCGAGCGTGACGCTGGCCGCACCGGCCTGCAAAGCACCCACGCCGCTGAACGTGATGCCACTGGCCGAGCTACCGAGGTTGGCATCGGCGATGACGTTCAAGGTGCCGGCATCGATGACCGTTCCGCCGCTGTAGGTATTTGTGCCGGTCAGAAATAACGTACTCAAGCCAGCCTTATCAATCGTCGTTCCGGCGCCCGTATCGGCAATGGAGGCCGAAATGGTCATCGCGGTGCCGGTGTAAATGACTCCCTCATTCCCGCTGGAGGTGCCGAACTTGATCGCACCACCGCCGGCAATGTCTGCGATGACCGCGGTGTTACCACTGCTGGCCAATAGGCCGCCTGCGATGGTGAGCGTCTGGCCATTGAGATCCATGCTCGTCGCCAGCGCCGAGGAGTTACTGAGGATCAAGCCGTTGACTGTTTCGCCAGCGGAAAGCTGCGTAAGCGCGCCTGCGGTGAGCATTACGTTCGAGAAGGGGCTGCTGCTGTTGACCGTGCCGATGAAAGTGGTGACACCATCGACGATCATGGTTTCACCGCTGGCCGTGGCGGCTCGCAGGCCGAACGTCGGATCGTAGGTCGCAAAGTTGACTGCCGTGCCAGTGCCTCCTGCGTTGGCGACCAATACGTAGGGGAGGATCCCCTGGCCGCCGTTGACCGGAGAAGACTGGTAGCCGCCGTTGTTCAGTGTTGGTGCGCTGCCGAAGGTGAGATTGAAGAATTGCGCGCCGGTAAGGCCGGTCAGGTTCGTCGTTCCGTTGAGCAGCATCACCGCGTTGTTGCTGCGGTTGAGCTGCGTGAAACTCATCGTATTCGTAGAAGTTGCACCGGACTGTGTCAGCGTGAACGTGGATTGGCCGGAACTCAGGCTAAGTGCAAGTTGAGCGAGCGTTGTGTTCGAAGTAGTCGTCAGACCCTGGGTGTAGGCGAACGTGGCGCCATTGAGCGTCAGCGAGTTGCTGCCGAAGCGGGCCACCACGCCTGATTGCGTTCCATTGATCGACATGCTCGAACTGGGATTGAGGATGATCGCGGTGTTCGTGATCGTTCCCGTATTCGTGTTGGTGTTGACGTTAAACCCACCGGCATCGACGCGCAGTGTGCCGGTACCCAAATTGACAACTCCAAGGAAGGTGACCGTACCGCTTCCCTGCTTGATAACCGTGCCTGAACCGCCCGACATCGTCAAACTGCCCGTCACGGTCGAAGCGTTGGCTGCTGAACCGAAGAGAAGGGTCGCTCCGCTGCCCAACACGAAGTTGGTAGTGCTTGAGGCAATGGCAGACGCGGTGAGTGTAACAGCCGAGCCCAGCGAAACCGTCGAGGTGCCGAATCCGGTAATCGTGCTCGTCGATTGGCTGGCGTTGACCGACAAGGTCGTGGTGCCGCTCAGGGTAATCGTATTGAGAGTCGTCAGCGCGTTCGCAGCCTGAAGTTGCAGCGCGCCTTGCTGAACGAAGATGCCGCCGCTAAGGCTCGGATTGGCGGCGTTGAGCACCAACGTTCCCGTGCCTACTTTGGTCAATGTTGCAATCGAGCTTGGGTTAACCAACGGGCTGGAAACCGTCAGCACACCAGTCCCAACAAAGATGTTGAAGGCGGTCGTCGTGCTCGGGGCGATGCTGCTGAATCCGTTGATGATGGCAGATTGTGTCGCACCTGTACCGGACATCTGAATCACGCCGCCTGCAATTGTCAGGGCGCCGCCGGAACCAGTCAGGGAAATCGAATTGTTGTCCGTCGAGCCGAGGTCAATCGCCAATAAATTCATCGACGCGGGGTTCGCTGTGATCGCAGTCGACGTCGTATAGAGCGCATCGGTCGCGGCATTATTCGGCGTGGGGGAATTGATGAAGCCAAAATCGCCGGAGGCGGCACTCAGTAATCGCAAATTCTTGGTCGAGGCATCAACCACAGCGTAGCCAAGACCGCCGCCGTTTGGATTGTTATCGAGCAATACATACGGCAGTATGGTTCCACCGCTAATATTGCTGAAACCAAAGTTGACGTTGGTGCCGCCGACCTGACCGAAGTTTGGACCTCGCACCAATAACGTACCGTTGCCGGCGCCTTGCGACAGCGTGCCGCTGAAATTCAAACCTCCTGTCGCGGTGAAGTTGATCGACGTCAGGTTGTTCGACGAGAGGTTGAGCGCGAGTCCCGTGGCGGTGGCCGTGCCACCGTTCAGGCCCGTGAATGTAATTCCCAACGCGGTCGTGCCGCCTCCGAAAGTGATGGCGCCGACGCTGAAGCCGGAGGCGGTGCCTGTATAGATCAAGCCGCCGTTCGTGAGATTAAGGCCTCCACCGAAGGCACTCAGACTACCGGCAAAGGTGATCAGCCCGGTCCCTTCCTTGTCGAATACCGAATGTGAACCGCCATTGACAAAATTACCCGTGAAGCTGTTGCTAGCCGGGCTGCTGGTTCCGATCGAGAAGGTCGTCGTCGCGGATGGCGCTCCCAGATTGATCGTGCCCCCCCCCGACAGGGCGCTGATGGTACCGCTGTTTCCATTCAAAGCCAGGGTGGCGCCCGCGGCAATGAAAAGGCCCGAAGTGGCATTGCCCAAAACGTTGCCAGATATGCCCGACTTGAACCCAAGCGTTCCGCCGTCAATGAACGTCGCGCCGGTCGTCGTCCCCAAAGCAGATCCAAGGGTCAACGTGCCTCCACCCGCCATCACAAGGTAAGAAGTTGTGCCCGCCGTTACCGACGCAATGGAAAGGGTCGAACCCGAGGCGACATCGATGATGAGCTCCGGACCCGCCGCTCCCGGGGAGGGAAAACCATAGGTGATTGGCGCATTGATAACGTTGGCCCCGCCCGTGGCCAGGATCGAACCCACGATGCTGCTAATCGCCGCGGCGTTGTTAAACGTGATGTTATTGCCGCCGCTGCCGATGTTGGCGCCCGAAAGCTTCAACATCTGCAGGTTGACCACAGCGCCGGTGGTAACGTTCGAGCCGGTTACCAAAGGCAGAGCGCTTCCGGAGTTGGTCAGGTTGCCACTGCTCTCGGTCGTGTAACTGGCCGTGGTGATCGCCGTGCCGCTGTACGTGGCAAAGTCGTTGCCGTTAATCGTAATGGCCCCCATCAAGGTGCCCGAGGGGGCGGTGGTGAAAACCACCTTCTGCGTGGCGGGGCCGCCGCCGGAAGGATAAACGATGTTCAACACGCCGCCGCCCGCCAGCGCCGCGCTGGGATTGGTTACAGCCAACGAGACACCAGACACGGTGGCGGCGGTGCCACTCGCGTTGTTGCTGAAGTCGATCGTCGAAGCACCGGTCGCTATCGTGAGGACGTTGGTCACAAGCGATTGCCCACTTCCGGCCGAGGTGCTCGCGCGGAAATCAAGCGTTCCGCCGCCGAGCGTCAAGCTCACTGTCGGTGTCGCGCCGAAGCGGGCCACCGTGGGCGTGGCGGTGTTGTCGATGATCGCCTTAGCGCCGTTGGCCAGCGTCAATGATGACGTTGAGCCGGTCCAAATCGCCGCAGGGTTGGAAATGCTCAGCGTATTGTTGCCGGTCAACACCAATGCACCGATCCCCGTCGTCGCAGACGAAGTGATCGGGCCGGTGACTACCGTAACGACTGAGGAGTTGCCAAGCGCCCCGAGTGTCAGCGAACGGGCTGCCGTGCTTTCGGCCACGGTAATCGCGCTAAACGTGACATTGCCAGCGTAAAAGAACGAACCCGTCGAACCCGCCGCAGCGCCAGTGGCTACGGTACCGAATGTCTGCGCGGCGGTCGTGTATGAGCTCATCGTGCTCAGTACGGTATTACCATTGAACAGCAAATTCGTCGCGCCGCCGCTGGTCAACGACCCTTGGCTATTGACGGTCCCGGCCGTAAGCGTAATGGTGCCCGTGCCGGCATAGCCTTGAGCTAATGTCACCGTGGCGGCCGTTGTCACCTGCAAGCCGCTCACGCTTGTGATCGAGCCCAGCACGTTAATCGTGCCGGTTCCGGTGAAGCCGAGTACGCCCGTGCCGCCGGCGGGACCGAGGATGTTGCCCGCGACCGTGGCGTAGTTGCCAAGAACGTCGAGGGTCGCCGTTGTCGCCCCAGTCGCAATGAAGATATTCCGGTTGCTGTTGAGTGTGATGCCTGTGGTCAGGAATCGCAGGCCGCCCGTGGCGCTGAACGTGATCGAGGGCGTGGCATTGGTAGGATTCGCACCTAAGGTTGCGTCACCGGTAATCGCCAACGTGCCGGCACCGATGGTCGTGCCGCCGGCATAGCTGTTCGACGCGTTCGACAATACGAGGATGCCGGAGCCGGCTTTGGTCAGTGCCCCACCGCCGTACTGATTGGCGCCAGCGACGGACAAGCCGCTGATTGAACCGCCTACGGTATAGGTGTTGACCGTGGCCGAAACCGAGGTCACTGATATGGTGCCGCCATTGCCTCCGAGATAAATGCCGCGTGCGTTCGCTCCGGCGTTATCGAGCGCGAAATTACTGGCGCCGATCATTCCCAACGTACCGCCGTTGATGGTAACCGTGGCGCCGCTGGCGACCGCACCCAGTCCAGTGTTGGCCACAATGTCGAGCGTTCCGCCGAGAATGTATGTGCCGCCCGAATAAGTATTCGCGCCGCTAAAAGTCGTCGCGCCCGTCGTGGCTGGCCCGCCCATGTAAACAACGTCCACCACTCCTGCCCCGTTGTTGCCAATCGGCGCGCTAACGGTCAAAGGCGAGGCGCCTGCGCCGTTATTGAGAATAATGAGCTCGCCGCCTGCGCTCGTTCCGGCAGTGAGTCCGCCTCCCGCACTCGCGCTGATTGTTGACGCCTTTGCGGCAACGATACTCGAAATAAGGATCGTGCCAACACCGTTGCCGTCGTTGAGCGTGAGGATGTTGCCGTTCAGCGACAGAATACCGGCCGAGCTAATGCCAAACTTAACTCCAGCTTCCGTCACGCTGCCGCTCAGTCCGCTCGACCATTGCGTGACCTGATTTGACATGACGAGGTTCGGATTCGCGGCCCAGTTAGCCAGATTGCTTTGACTGGTCGTGTAGCCGGTGTAGATAGAAATGGTGCTGCCGCTATTTGAGGCGAAGTCGTTCAAACCAATGACGTAGCCTCCGCCGAGGATACCACTACCGAGGTTCGAGTTACTTGTAGTGACCGTCTGCGTGCCGGAGACGGCAAAATTCAGGATGCCACCTGCGTTGTGGGTCAATCCGCCGAGCGTCACAGTTGCGCCGCCGGTGCTGCCTGCGATTGTGAGCGTCGAAGCACCTGCGCCCACGGTGACTCCGTTGAATGTCTGGTTAATAGGCGTGCTTGCGTTTCCGATGATGTTGACCGATCCGCCGGCGAGTTGAAGCGCCGACAAGCTCGAAGACGATGCCGTTAGCAATCGCGCCTGCACCGGCCGCCGAAAAGTCCAAGGCCAACACGCCGCCACTGACAGTCGTCGCACCGGTGTAGGTGTTTTGTCCGTTGAGCGTGAGCGTGCCGGCTCCATATTTGTTCAAACCCAACACGTTCCCGCCGTCGCTAATGTTGCCGCTGATCAGGAAGTTTCCACCGCCGCCGTTGGTGACAACATTCAACGACGATGTCAGCACGATGTTCGCGGAGATCACATCAGCGGCCGCACTGAGGTTGATCAGGTTCCCGCCGAGCGTCATCGTGTTATTACCAGCGCCGCCGCTGATCGTGATGGCGCCGGCCGTTGGGCCGAACGTGATGCCTTTCGTCCAGAAGCCGGGAAACGTGCCACTATCAAAATCGTAAGTGAGAATGGCCGCAGAGGTCGTGCTGATCCACCAACTTTGACCGGCACTTGGAACGCCTGACGACCAATTACTCGAAAGCGTTAACGACGCCGCGCCGCCAGTGAATGTGTCCGTCGATTGCGCTAAAACAGGTGCCGTTGCGCAGAACGTTATACATAGGGCCACGGCCGAAGAAAGTGCGCTCGCAACTCGATACGTCGACACAAGACGCAGGTCGGTCATACCTTCCCTACCTTGCAGGGCTTCGGAGTGGGCGTGCGAAGCTAGCCATCAACTCATTTCCTCGAGAAGATACCGGCTCTTTTCGTGCTAGCGCAAGTGCGCAGGCGATACGCGCATTAAAGCATTGCGCGATCCAGAAAGGACGCCGCGTCATACTCGCGGACCTCAACAAACGATCGAGACGAACGAATGTCCGTATCGCTGACTATACCGACACAAACAACAAGCGACAGAAAAATCGTATCAGAATAAGCGTTTCCACTGACTAGCCTTCGCGACCTTCCGTACTCAAACGGCTTCGGAGCTCCCTTGAGCCCCGGACGCCTTCTTCCGCTTCCGCCATCCGTAACCACCCAAGCCCATTGCGGCCAACGTGCCGAGCAACATCGTTCCTGGTTCCGGCACCGCAGCGACCCAGTCGAGTTGAACGGCGTTATTCGTACCGTAGTCGACCGCGAAGTAACCGCTTGTACCGATGTAACCACCGAGGTGATTGACGACCGATGAATTCGTGCCGTCCGTGAGCGTGGTGAAAGTACCACTAGCTGATCCGAACGAGCCAGTCACCAAGTTCCAGATGTGGCCGGTCGTCCAGTAGGCGTCGCTGTTCGGAACATTTGCCAACGCCAGGCTCAACACCGATCCGGAACCGAGCGTCAGCGTTTGCGTCGAGCCGAGCATCGCAATCTGATCGTGCGTCGACGTCGAACCGATGTTCGTCGTATCGGCGACGGCCAAGTCGTACTTATACGTGCCATTGATCGCCAAAGCCGTGGCTGTCGACGATTGACCAACCGTCATCGTTCCCGTCGAACCGCTGCTGGTGCCCGGAGCAATCGTGCCGCCCGAAGCGACCGTGATGTTACGCTCGATAGTTCCACTGCCACCCAGCGTGCCGCCGCTCACCGTAACCAGCGTGGTCCCCCCGCCGTTGCTGACGATCGAACCATTGACGAGCAGCATGCCCGAGTTGATGGCCGTCGTCCCTTGGTAGTCGCTGCCTGTGCCACTCAAGATCTGGCTGCTGTTGGCCACACCGTTGAAGGCAAGGCTTACGTTGCCGCTGATTTGACCGGCATAGACATTTGAGCCAGCCGAGCTGTAGGAGACCGTCAGTTGGCTGCCGGCTCCACCGGTGACCGTGGCCGTCGAGCTCGCGCTGACGAGGCCGCCGATGGTTTGCGACTGACCGTTGACATCCAAAATGCCGCTGTTGCTGATCGTCACTGCCGTGGTGCTCGGCAAGGCGCCGTTCGTGCCAACTCGCAGCGTGCCGGCGTCGATGGTCGTCGTGCCGCTGTAGTTATTGCCGGTGCCAGTCAGCGACAGGATGCCGTTGCCTTCCTTGAACATCGACAGCGTGCCGGTGATCTTGCCGGAGTAGCTGTCGAGGCCGCCGCTGAAGCTGGCCGCGTTGACGTTGACGTACAACATTCCAGGGCTGGTCGATGACGACGTGAGTTCGTTGTTGCCCGTGCCCCAAGCGACGATTCCACCCAGCGTCTGTGTGTTGCCGTTCAGGTCGTACTTAGCATCGTGGCCGACACTCGTCGCACCGAAGTTCAGGATCGTTCCCGCCGGCAAGGCGTTGATGGCAACGGCCGAGGTGACCGTGACGTTTTGCGCAGGGCTCGAGATCGTCGTCGGGCCCGCGTACGTGTTCGCGACGCCGATCGTCGTCGAGAACGCAAAGGTCATGTCGCTGTCGAACGGGTTGGCGGCATTCGTGCTGCTGATGGTTGCGCCGAGATAGTAGCTGCCGGCGCCGCTTCCGGTGATGACCAGGTTGGCGTCCGACTTGTCGATGACGCCGGTCAACGTGACCACACCACCGGTGGTGTTGCTGATCGTTTCCGTGCCACCGGCGGCCAAGACCGCGTTGACGTTGTACGTGCCAGCCTGCGAGAAGCTCATCGTCGCCCCGTTGCTGAGGCTGACGTTGATGACCGCTGGACTCGTGGCAGGATCAGCCACGTAGGTGCCACCCGTGGCGACGTTCGTTGTGCCCGAGTAGGCGCCAAGGATGACCAACGTGCCCGCACCAATCTGGTTGACATTGCCCGTGATGTTGGCGCCCGAGAGGGTCAATGTCTTCGACGCGTCGATGTCGATGATGCCGCCGCTAAGGGTGAACACGCCGCTTTGATCATTGATGTTGCCAGTGATGTGCAGCGTGCCGCCCGAGGCGAGAGCGACTGCCTCGTTCAGGCCGTTGCTCGTGCCCAAGGCGCCTTGCGTGCCGGTCGACAACGTGCCGGTCGAGGCGATCGAAAGAACGCCCGACAGATTGTTCACGCCTTCGAAGATGAACGTGCCGCCGGTGACCGTCAGTTGGCTGCTGCTGCCGCTGATCTGATTGAACGAGCCGCTGAAGTTGCCGCCGTTGACGGTCAGATTCGTCGACCCGCCGAGCGTCATCGTGCCGAAACCGTTGAGCGAAGTGATGGAGCTGGTTGCTCCGCTCATCGTCACGTTGCTGCCGTTGCTCACCGAGCTGAGTGTCGCCACGCCGCCGACCGAGACGTTGCCGCCGGAGACGCCAGAACCCGTCGAGGTCAGATCACCAGCAATGTTCACGGTTCCAGCCGCGATCTGAGCGATGTTGGCATTGCTGGCGAAGCTCGTCGTGCTGGTGGTCACATTGGTCGTCAACGCCGCAATCGTGATCGTTCCGGTGTTGGCCGTGAAGCTCAAAGCCGTTCCGTTGAGCACGCTGACCGTGCCAAGTTGTTGACCGACGTTGGCGAACGTGGCCGAGCCACCGGCGACCGTGAGGTTGCTGCCGCTGGCGAGGCTGCCCGTCGAGAGAACCGACAACAGGCCCGCGTTGACCGTCGTGCCATTGCTGTAGGTGTTGGCGCCGGCCAGTGTCGTGTTACCGATGACGAAGACCGACCCGTTGCCACCGATCGCTCCGCCGAAACTGGTGCCGGCACTGAGTGTCAGCGTGTTGTTGTTAGCCAGGTTCACCGTGCCGGCGAAGCCCGTGCCCCCGTCCAACAGGACCATGGCTTGGCTATTGCTGAGCGTAAGAATACCGGCGCTGTTGGAGACAGTAACCGTCGGTGTGCCGGAGTTGCCGGTCAAGGCAGCACTCGACGAGACATTCAACGTCCCGCGAACGACGATTGCCGAGCTAGCGATCGAACCTGTGCCGGCCAGGTTCAGGGTCGCTCCGGTCGATACGGTCGTGGTGCCGGTATAGCTGTTAGCTGCGGTGAGGTTCAACACGCCAGGACCGTTAACACGCAGTGCACCGCCGCTGATCGTGCCGGACAACGTCAGGTTATCTGTCGCCGCGACGTACACATTCGCGCCGGCACTGCCGAGCGAGAAGGTGCGGTCGGTCGATCCGGTCGCACCCGTGAAGGCGAACGTGGCCGTTGTGGTGCTCGTGCCGAGCGCGATCGCTGACAGCGACGAGGCCGCACCGATCGGGCTGTTGGCTCCGCCGTTGGAAATCGAGGCCACACTCAACGTGCCGTTGTTGACCGTCACACCGCCGTTGAAGGCGTTGCTGCCGATCATGTTCAACGTGCCTGTGCCGTCCTTAAGCAACGAGCCCGTCAGAATCGAGAAGCCAGTGCTGTCGATCGTGTAAGTCAGAGCGCTGTTGGACACCGTAATCGAGGCCGGCGAGATGGTGGTGCTAAGCATGACCGACGCCGTACCCGGACTCGCGCTCGCCGTATCGTTGAAGATCACCGCGTCGCCATTGATAAAGGTGGTCGGCGTGCCGCCATTGACGCTCCAATTTTGCGTGACCGTATCCCAGGCGCCGTTCGGAGCGCTGCCGCCGCCGATGCCGGTCCACGTGATCGGCACAACGGTGGTGACCAAATCGACCTGGACGCCACCACTCTGAACGAAGCTGCCGGTCAAGTGGGCGTTGCTCAGGTTCGTGATTGCCGTGGCCGAGAAGGTCAACTCGGTCGCCAGGTTGGCGATCGTTGTACTGGTGGGCGCCGAAATGATCGTGTAGTTGGCCGCGGTCAGCGGAGAGCCAAAGGAGGCGATGCCGATCTGCGTCGTGCTCGTGATGACGACATTTCCGCTGACGTTCAAGATGTCCGAACCACCGTTGTTCAAGCGGAAGTTGAGCAGGCCGCCGCTGAGCGTCAGGTTCCCGCCGATGGCCATCGAAGCCGTTCCACCCGGAGAGAAGGCGCTCTGATCGAACGTGCCGCCATTGATCGTGAGACCACCTGAACCGATCGAACCATTACCGGCCAAGTTGCCGTTGGTGTTGATCGATACGGCACTATTGGCAATCGAACCGGTGAGGAACAGCGAGCCGCCGCTGTTGACGTTCGTCGTGCCGGAGTAGTCATTGCTCGCCCCCGACAGAGTGAGCGCACCGCCGATCGCGACATTGCCGCCGGCACCATGAATCGCGCCACCGTAATTGCCGCCGGTGAGCGCCAAGTTCGTGCCGCTCGACAGGCTGATCGTCGTGCCAGCCGAAGCGTTGAGCGTGGCGATCGAGGCACTGGCTCCAGCGAATGTCAGCGTGCCACTTGTCACGGTGCCGAACGTGCCGATGCCGCCGACGCGGACCGACCCAGTATTGAACGTCGTGACGTTGGCATTCGCGGCGAACGATGTGGTTCCGGCGCCGGTCAATGCCGCCAAGGTCGAATTGCCCGTAAAGCTTGCGCCGACTGCGGCCGAGCTGCCGTTGTTGAGCGTGGCCAACTGTTGACCCGAAGCATTGCTGAAGATGGCTTGGCCGGTGCCGCTAAGCGTGACATTGCCCGTGGTAGCCAGGCTACCCGAGACATTGAGCGTACCGCTTGAGATGCTCGTGCCGCCGGTGTAGGTATTAGCTCCACCGAGCGTCAACGTCGAACCGCCCGTCAAGGCGACGCTCAACGAAACTGTTCCAGTACCGTTGGCAATGCTGCCCCCGAATGCACTCGACGTCGAACCGTTAACGGTGACACTCGCCGCCGTAGCGCTCGAATTGGTGATGATGCCGTTGCCGGCCGTGCTCGATAGGTTACCTACGGTCAGTGCAAGGCCGTTGAGGCCCAGCGTCGCGTTGGGGGCGGTGAACGTCACCGTGCCGGTTCCCAACGAGCCGGTGTTGCCAATCCGTATCGTTGCGTTATTTCCGATCGACGTGCCACCCGTGTAGCCGTTGGCACCCGACAGCGTCAAAGTCGTACTGCCGGTACCCGGAGCGACGACGAGACTGATCGTGCCCGTACCGTCGGTAATCAGTCCGCCATAGACATACGTGCCAGCGGTGGCCAAGGTCAGGCTTGCCGCCGAGGCATTGCTGTTGCTGATCGTTCCCACGCCACCGCTGCTGGTGATGCCGCCGACCGTCAAGGCCTGGGCATTGAGATCCAACGTCGCGCCCGCGGCAGCAAAGGTCACCGTACTTGAACCGAGCGCTGTCGAGCTGCCGGCACGCACGGTGACACCGGCACTGATCGTCGTGCCGCCCGAGTAGTTGTTCGCGCCGGAAAGGGTCAAAACTCCCGTCGAACCACTGATGGTTAGCCCACCGGCTCCGGTGATTTGACCGGCGATACCGGCGCCATTAACGGTCGCGCCAGAAACGTCAATTAGGTTGCCGGCGACGTTGTTAAGCGTCAATGTTCGACCCGATGCGCCGCTGAACCCATCAGCCAGCCGCAACGTGCCACCACTAAACGTCACGCCACCGGTGCCCAAGTTGCCGTTGACGCCCACGGCCAGGACACCGCTGGTGAGCGTCGTGCCGCCGCTGTAGGTGTTGGTCGTTCCAGATAAGGTCAACGCCGCACCGCCGGTAAGCGCGATATTCAAGCTGAGTGTCTTTCCGGTAGCAGCGCCGTCGGCGATCACGCCGCTGTAGCTGCTAGAGCCGCTTCCGTTGACCGTTAACGTCGAACTTGCTGCGACACTGTTGATTACCTGACCCAGACCCCCGCTACTCGATAGGTTACCGATCGAGTTGCTCACGCCTGCCAGATCGAGGACCGTGTTGGACGCGGCGAAATTGATGATGGCCGTTCCCAAGGGCGCAGCGCCGCCGAGCTTGACGGTTTCTGTGCCTGCAGCATTGTTGAGTACGAGGCTGCCGGTAAAGGCCGAGCCAGTTCCACTGAACGTGATCGTTCCACCTGTACCGACAATGTTCAACGTTCCAGAACCGCTGACCGTGTTACCGACGATTGCGGTGACGCCCGACGCGAGGCTGATCGTGCCGCCCGCCGCGTTGACGTTGAACGTGCGGCTGCCGGCGAGGCTATTGAACGTCGTGCTGAACAATTGGAGCGTGCCGCCGTTGAAGTTGACGATGCCGCCAGTGGTGGTGCCGATGCTGCCCGTATTGTTGACCGACAGAATGCCGCTAGTAAGCGTCAAGCCGTTGCCGAAGGTGTTCGCCGTTCCCGAAAGGGTTAATGCCGTGGTGCCGCTGAGCGAAACGTTCAGGCCGACCTTTCCAGTGCCGTCAGTAATCGAGCCGACGTAGCTCGCCGTCGTAACGGAACCATTGAGAAGCAGATTCGCAGCGGCGGCGCCGCTATTGGTGATGATTCCAGAAGCTGCCGCAGTGCTGGCCAGGTTGGCGACCGTGAGATTCTGACCCGCAAGATCTAAACTCGCGGTGTTGCTGCTGAAGCTGACGACTCCGCTACCCAGTGCGTTACCGCCGCTACCGACGCCGACTGCGACCGTCCCGCCTGTAATGAGAGTACCGCCGGCATAACTGTTGTTGCCGGCCAAGGTCAGCGTCAAAGCACCGGCCTTGCTCAGGACGCTCGTGCTCGAGCCACTAATCACGCCCAGGATAGACGTGGCACTGGCAGTATTGAACGTCGCGGTTACGCCCGGGGCGATCGAGATGCCGCGAGCCGCGAGAATGGTGACGGCAGCAGTGGTCGTTGTGAGGGTCGAGTTGGAACTGAACGTGATGCTGGTGCTCGGCAAGCCAGTGGTGGCTCCGAATGCGCGGTCGGTCGAGATCAACAGCGTACCGCCGTTGATGATCGTGCCGCCGTTGTAGGTGCTGGTGCCGGTCAATGCCAAAGTATTGCCACCGGTCTTGACCAATACCGACGGTGTGAGCGAGGTCGTGCTGCCTCCGATTACCGCGGCAGTCGTCACGCTGCCGCCGGAGGTGTCGATCGTGGCCGTGGCGTTGGGGCTAATGAACATCGTGCGGTTCGTGGACAGTGTCGTGGCGGCACCAAAGCTCAGCGTGCTCGTTCCGCTGAACGTAATGCTGGGCGTCGTCGCCGAGGCGGGGACTGCACCGAGCGACAGATCGCCGGTTACGCGGAGCGATCCAGACGCGATCGTCGTACCGCCGCTGTAGGTGCTCACAATTCCAGATAAAGTAACGGTATTACCCGCCCCTGGGTTCACCGCCAGCGAACCGCTGCCGCCGATGACGCCGCCATAGCTGCCGGCCTGAATGGTGAGAACCTTACCTGAAGTCGCTATCTGGATGATGCCGCTGCCGGTCAAGCTGGCGAGCGTTTGACTGCCGGTGAAGACCGCGGTTCCCGGCTGACCCGAAAGCGAAGCCACGACCAACGTGGGCGTGCCGCTGAGGCCGTTATCGTTCAAGACGCTCAACGAGTTGCCCGCGCTGATCGAAACGTTCGGGCTGGTCAGCGTTCCGGTCAGGATCAACGCGCCATTAGTAACCGTTGTCGTTCCGGTGACGTTCGCCAATCCGGACAAGGTAACGCTGCCGTTGATAAGCATGTTGCCGCCAACACCACTGACGCCGCCTGCATAGTTGCCCGCCGACAACGTGAGCGTGTTAGCACCGAAGCTCACGAGAGCTGTCGAAGAGGTGCTTTCCAAATCGCCGATCGTTTGATTGCCGTGGAAAGTCGCCGTGCCGGTTCCCGAAAGCGTGAGCGTCGCTGTCGAGCCAATCGCTGCGTAAGCATCAAGTGCAGCGCCATTGCCAACGGTAATGGCCAAGGTGTTATTGATCGATCCGGCCGCGTCCAAAGCCAGAATTCCGCCGGTGACCGTCGTGCCACCCGTGTAAGAGCTCGATCCCGACAAGGTCAACGTTCCGCTGCCGATCTTATCGAACGAAGCCCCAGTGCCGCTGATCCCGCCGCCGTAGACGCCCGATGTGCCGTTGTTACCAACGTGCAACGTCACGGCCGCACTGGCGGAGTCTTGCAGCAGCAAGTTCGAACTTCCGACGAGACCCCCGATGGTGAAACCACCGATGCCGCCGGCGAATGATACGCCGTTGGTGTTCCCGAGGTTGACCGTGCTGTTCTGCAGAGCCAAAGCATTGCCTAAAACGACGATACCTGTTCCACCGATCGACGTCTGTCCAGTGAAGCCACCATTAGCACCCGAAAGCGTCACGGTTCCCACGGTGGCCGAAAGCGTGCCGCTGTCGGTGAGTGTTCCGGAGAAGTTACCTGCCGAAATCGACAGCGTCGTGCCGCCATTGATATCGACCGTGCCGGCGCCAGTCAGGTTGCCGAGTGTCTGATTGCCAGCGATTGTCAACGTGCTTTGATTCGACATGTTGACCGAGGCGTTCAACGCGCCTTGGGCCGCCAATGCCGAACCAACACCCTGAATGAACACCGAGCCGCTTGCCAACGAGCCGGTCAAGCTGACCACCGCGCCGCCGCTAATTGTCGTCGTGCCGGCGTACGTTTGATTGCCGCTAAGAATGAACGATCCAGTGTTGCCTCCGCCGGGGCCTTGCAAGGTTAAGGCGACCGAACCGACGGCCGAGATGCCACCCGTGACGGCCAATGTCTTGGCGGTCGTGATCGTCCAGACTTGCGTCTGTTGGAGGGCGATTGCCGCGCCGATCGTCGCGCTTTCATTAGCCGTGATGCCGGAGTAGATCAAAAGATTGTTCGACCCGGTGACCGTGTACGGGCCGTCGCCGGCCATCGGATTGAAGATGATCGAGCCAACCGTCGTATCCTGCTGCAAGGTTACGGTGTACGGCGGACTGACTCCCGTCACGCCCGCACCAAAGACAACGTTATTATTTTGTGAATTCGTGTACGCAACGTTGGCACTGGCGGAATTCACGAAGTTGGCCGAAGCGAGATTCCAATTGCCGCTGCCGTCCACCAAGCCGGTGGTCGTGGCCGACCAAGTGAGCGTCGAGCTAATATTCGCGATGCTCAAGTCAATCAAGCCGGGGTGTGTATAGTCGAGGCTGTAGTTGGCTGGCGCACCGAGCAGCACCAAGCTGGAGGTGACATTCGCGCCTAGTGGCGATCCGTAATCGAACAACGGATAGAAGCCCGACGGCAAGCCGGCACCGGTAAGCGAAATATTCACCGTGCCGACCGTTGTGTTCAGCGTGTTGGACCCGAGGTTAATGCTGCTGACGCTCGACGAGCCGTTCATGACGAAACTGAGCGTTGAACCCGCATTGGCCGTGAGTCCGCCGGTGAGATTGAGCACATCGAGACCACTGTTGCCGGCATAGAGCGATCCGCCGCTGTTCAGCTGAACGGCCCCACTGATGGTCGTATTACCATTGGTGACCAGTGCGGCAGTGTTCGCCACCGTGACCGTGCCGGTGCCCAGCGCTGAACCACCAATTCCGTTCGAGACGAATGCGGTGCCCGAGTTAATTGTCGTTCCGCCGGTGTAGGCGCTGTTAACACTGCTGAAGCTGTAGATCGCCGACGAGCCGCCATCGAGAACTAAGCTTCCGCCCGTGCCTGTGATATTGCCTGCATAGCTGGCCGACTGCAGCGTGAACGCAACACCGCTGACGTTGACCACGCCAGTGCTGGCGCCAAGCAAGTTACTCAACGTCTGTGCGCCGTTGAAGGCGACGTTGCCACTGGCGGTGAGGGTCGCGCTCGGCGACAAGCCGTTAGCCGAAGTCGTGAGTACAAGGAAGTTCGCGACGCTGGCGACCGTGATGCTGTTGGAGTTGAGGATTGAGTTGACGGCCAATGTGCCGGCGTTGACGTTCGTCGCGCCGATGTAACTCAACGGACCGGTCAACGTCAGCGTATCGCTGCCCGAGCCGCCCTTGTTGAAGCTAGTGGTCGAGGTGCTTGTGATCGTACCAGCATAGCTGCCGTTACTTGCCGTCAAGCTGGTGCCGGTGGTGCCGAGACGGATCGTTCCCGTGTTGGTCAACGTCGTTATGACGTTTGACGTAACACCAGCAAACGTCATTGACCCGCCGCTGTAAGTCGCGATCGTACCGGCGCCGGTGATCGTTGCCGAACCGCCGGTGAACGTGCCAATGTTGGCGCCGGAGTTGAACAGCGAGGTGCCGGTGCCGAATAGGCTGGCAAGCGTGATCGTTCCCCCCGTCGCCGAAAAGCTCAAGCCGGTCGCGGCACCACTGTTGTTGACCGCGGCGCCCAGTTGCTGGCCGTTGTTGGCGAACACTGCGGCCCCATTGCCGCTCACCGTCAAGGCGCTACCACCGACGAGCGAAGATTGGTTAGTCACCCACAGCGTGCCGCCGCCGGTGACGGTCGTACCACCGGTGTAACTGGTGGCGTTGCTGTCAAAGTACAGAATGCCGCCGCTCGAGCCACTGACGGTCAACGCGCCCACGCCGGTGATGCCGCCGCCGCCGACGATTCCGTTGATCGTCGCCGACGTTCCGGCGACGTCGATCGTGCCGCCTGCCGCAGACAACGTGAACGTCTGATTCGTCGGACTGCTGAACGTTGCGCCGGCTTGGCTAGCGATACGTAGCGTGCCACCGGCGAAGGTCACCGTGCCAATACCGAGCGAGGTAGTTGTGGCCGATTGATCGCTGACGACCGACAAAATGCCGTTGGTCAACGTCAACCCGCCCGAGAACGTATTGGCCGTCCCCGTCAACGTCAACGTGGTGAGTGGCGAGCTGAAGCTGATGTTCACGCTCAGCGGCGTACCGGACGTTTCCTGAATGTTGCCGCCGAACGTGGTGGAAATCTCTTGCGCCACCAAGCGTCAGAGACATGGCGCCAATGCCGCGGGTGAAAATCCCGCCCGTTGTAAACGTAGTGCCAACATTAGGAATGCCTACCGGAGCGACAGTCGTGATGTACGGAACCGTTAGATTGCCCGAGATGGCCAACGCAGGGCTACTGCCCCAGAAGGTGACGCCGCCCGTGCCCAATGCACCACTCAACGACGCCGCGACAACCGTGCCCTGTTCGATGATCGTTCCGCCGGTGTATGAGTTGTTGGTCGTGGCATTGAATTGCGCAAAGAAGGTTCCGGCGCCGATCTTCGCGATCGCCACCGAGGTCGTCCCCGCGTCGGCAATGGTCGTCGAGCTGTTGAGCAATTGGGTGCCGGAAAGAACATCGATGGTTCCGAGATTCACCGTTTTGCCGTTGAAGACCGTTTGATTTCCGTTGCCGAACGTCAACATGCCGCCGCTTAAGGTTTGGAAGCCCGCGGGCTCGTTGCTGATGATCAGACCGCTGGCAACCGTCAACGTGTTAGCCGTGCCATTATTTGCCATGCTGAGCGTGAATGCCGCGGCCCCGTTGAACTCAAGAGCGTTGACAACCGTATTGCCGGCAAGCGTGATCGCCGACGTCTGGCTGAGAATGACGTTGGAATACGGGGCGGCCGAACTGATATTGGCCAAGTCCGCATTCGTGAGGACGGTGGCGGTCTCACCACTGGCCGTCGCCGCTCGCAGGCCGAAGGTCGGATCGTACGTGGCGAACGTGTGCTTGCCGCCGATACTAACGACGGCGTTCGGAATAATGGCTTGTTCACCCAGCACTGGATTCGCGTTGTAAGCGTTGTTCAAACCACCGTACAACGTGGGCGTCGAGCCCAACGTCAGGTTGAGTGAGCCAGCGGCACTGCCGCCGCCCAGCACCGTCCCCGTACCCGCACTGACGACCAGGAAGCCGAGATTCGACTGAGCCAACGAAGGCGCCGTGAGCGTCACGGCTGCGGTTGCGTTGCTCTGCGTAAGCGCCAAGGAGGAGGTGCTAAAGTCGTTGGTAAGCGCGGCATTGCTCAGCGCCCACGTGCCCGAAGCCGTCGCGGCCGTGATGTAGTTAAGCGCGCCGCCTTGGAATATAAGCTGATCGTTGGTCAACGTCGAAGCAGACGCTGCATTCAACAGCGTGAGTGAACCACCTGGATTCAAAATGATCGCAGCGTTGCTGATCCCCGATGAGCTGATCGCCGCGTTCAGGGCCAACGTGCCGCCATCGACGCGCACCAGGCCGGTCGTCGAATTCGTCATGTTGATGGCGCCCGCGTACGTTTCGGTCCCAGTGCCGGACTTGATGAACGAACCCGTGCCGGTCGCACCCGCCGTAAAGCTGCCGGTGACCGTGCCGTTGAAGGCGCCGCCGTTGCCGACCATCAACGCGCTGTTGGTGCCCAGGACGGTATTCATGTAACCGCCATAGGTGCCGATCGTCAGGCTCGCCGTGTTGCCGATGGACAAGGTTGACGTCGCGCCACCCAAAGCTCCGGCCTGAACGAAGCCGAGCGTCGTCGTCACACTACTAGCCAATCGCAGGCT
This sequence comes from uncultured Planctomycetota bacterium, assembly GCA_963708675.1. GTDB lineage: Bacteria > Planctomycetota > Planctomycetia > Pirellulales > PNKZ01 > DATAXP01. Next base: position 4,201,907 of record CAVPTO010000003.1, on the reverse strand, counting down.
GCCGCCGTTCAGGTAAACACCGCCGGTGAAACTGGCGCTGCTGTCCAAGGTCAGACGCAATGTACCGAGGCCATCCTTCGTAATGCTGTTCGTACCACCGCTCAAGGTCGCGACATCCAACGTGTCCGTCGCGGCATTGACGCGAATCGTGAGGTCTTGTCCCGCATTCGCCCAAGCGATCGTCGAATTGATCGAGCTTGTTCCACCACCGGTGGCGATGATGCCGCCCGCGTTGTTCGTGATCGACGACGAAATACCGAGACCCGTAAAGCTCAACGTTCCGCCGCTGGCGACCGTCATGCCACTGGTGATCCGCAAGCCCGACAGACTCGTGGTTCCCGCGACTGTCGCATTACCCGTGACATCGTAAATGCCATTGACGGCGCCGGTGAGCGGCGCGCCGTTGATCGTCGTGTATTGACCGGCCGACAACGACTGCACACCGATGGTCGCATCGTAGGTTGCGAAGTTCGGCCCGTTGGAGAACACCGTGCCGCCAAGGAAGCCGGAGGTCACACCGCCGAGCAGAACGATCTGATTCGTCCCGAGCGTGCCGCTGTTGGTGATGTTCATCGTCGCGCCGACGCTGCGAACGAAGCTCGTAGCTGAGACTGTCCCTGTGTTCGCGCCGTTGAAGCTCAATGCCGACGAACCCGCCAACAGCGAGATCGAACCGAAGCCCAAAGTATCGTTGGTGCTGCCCGTCGTACCAGGCGTGAAGCTCAGCGTACCCGCGGCCAAGGCAAGGTTCACATTGGCGGTGAACCGCTGCGCGTCGGTGCCCGAGTTGTCGAACGTCAACGTGCCGCCAGCGGCGGTGATCGTGGACGTCAGGCCGGTCGAAATCGTGCCGTTGTTCGCAAAGCTCAAAACGGTATTGGGAAGAAGCGTTATGTTGACCGCCGCGGCGGCATTGCCGATCGATGTCGTCGGGGCGAATGTTACGGCAGAACCGCTGCCAGACGACAATGTCAAGGCGCGCGTCGTACCACCGCCATTGATAAATCCGAACGTCATGTTGCTCGAAGAGGTGACCGTGGCATTGCCAGTGAGCGATAGCGAAACGAATGTTTGGGCCGACGTCGTCTGCGATTGGAACGCGGCTGTACCGAGAACCAGCGGCGTGGTTCCGCTCTGACTGATCGAGTTGACGGCAATCAAAGTTCCAGCTGAAACGGTCACCGTGCCGGCCGCACCACCGCCCGCGTAACCCTGTGCGAGCGTCAGGACGCCTGTGCCGCTCATCGCCAAGCCGTTCAGGTTTGTGAGCGTTCCGCCGACGTACATGAGACTTGAGCCAGCGAACCCGGCGACTCCCAGGGGTGTCCCCGCGATGCCCGAGATGTTGCCGGCAATCGTGAATGGCACTGCACCGCTGAACGTCGCGCCAGTAGTCGTGGTGTTCGAGATGCTGATGAGCCGGTTCGCGTTCAACGTCGTTGGGGCCAAAAAAGTCAACGAACCCGTGACGCCGGTGAACGACAAGTTCGTGGTCGGGCTGCCCGGCACCGCACCCAGTGCGGCGTCGGAACTGATGTTCAATATACCCAATGAGATCGTCGTGCCGCCGGTGTAAGAGTTCGACCCCGTCAAAAAGAGACTGTTCGTTCCTGCCTTGAACAATCCGCCCGCACCTTGGATTGAACCGGCAATGGTCCCCGATGAGGTTCCCGCGAAAATCGTCTCCGTGCCAGAAGCCAGAGTGATCGTTCGGTTTGCACTGATCGTCGCCGAGGACGTGAACGACAACGAGGTGTTTGCAGCCATCGTAATGCTCGGCGACAGGCTGTACGTCGGCACAGCACCGAATGACAAGTCGTTTGTGATTGCCAATGTGCCGGACGTGATCGTTGTCCCACCGGTGTACTGATTCTGTCCACTAAGCACGAGTGCGATGTTGCTCGTGTTCGAAATTGTCACACCACCGGGACCCGAGATAATCCCAGCGACCGTGCTGGCGGCCGTCGCGTTCAATGTTGCAACGACGCCGCTGGCAATGAACACGTTGCGATTCACGTTAAGCGTCGTTGCTGCGTTAAACTTCAGCTGCGAGTTGCCGCTGAATGTAATGTTTGAAGTCGCCGAACCCGGGATGGCACCGAGGGCCGTGTCCAAAGCTATCGCGAGCGTCCCGCCGTTGATGTAGGTGCCGCCGGCATAAGTATTGACGGCAGTAAAACTCGTCGTGCCGATGCCGCCCACCGTCACAATCGTTCCCGCGCCCCCGTCGCTAATGGTGGCGGTGACGTTGAATCCGGAACCCGAATTGTTCTGAATGATGAGTTCGCTCGGAGCCGTGATTGAGGTGCCGGCGGCGCCTTGCAAGGTGGAAAGGTTCGCGCCAACCGTGCTCGAGACGATGATGCCGCCGACGCCGGTGCCGTCGTTGATCGTCAGCACGCCGCTGCTAAGCGTGAAGACACCTGCACCGGCCTTATTGAACACCAGCCCGCCGATGGTCTTGGGCCCCACCACCGCCGTGTTTACCGCAGCGAATAGCGTGGTGTGATCGTCGTACACACTGGTGGCCACTGCTCCTGTGCCAGCGGTTGGGAACTGGGTGTAGCCGATATAGGCCGCGACCTTGTTGCCCGTTGTCGTGATCGTGGCAAAGTCGTTGTTAGCAACAAAGACGCCGCCGCCGAGGATGCCGCTCGCGGCATTGGCCGTGCTGGTCGTCACGGTGAGGGCAGCGGGTAGGCTGCTAAAGTTCACGGTGCCGCCTGCACCATGCGTCAGCGCGCAAGCGTCAACGTCATGCCAGTGGCAGCGGTGTATGCGATCGTCGAGGAACCCGCAGCGTAGCTCGTGCCATTAAAGGTTTGCGCGTTCGTGCCGCTACCGACGAGGCTCAAGGTGCCGCCGCGAAGAGCCAAGGCCGAGCTGCTGTTGATGATGTTGCTGAGCGTCGTGCCCGAGAATTGCAAGGCGAGCGTGCCGGCGCTGACGGTCGTCGTGCCGGTGTATTGATTCGCCTGCGTGAGTACAAGCGTGCCGGCCGTGTTCTTCAGCAAACCGCCGGCGCCGCTGATGACGCCGTTGACGGTGTCGGTTGAACCGGCGACGGCGGACGTGTCAAAGTTCGCTGCTTGGCCCGAGAGGGCGTTAAATGCGCGGCCGGTGCCGATCGTTAAACCGGTTCCACTGAACTGCAGCGAACCACCGGCGAACGTAACAGTGCCTGCCGACGCACCGAGCGCCGCGTCAGCGCCGATCGCAATTGCGCCAGCCGAGATCGTGGTTCCGCCACTGTAGGTGTTCGTGCCGATCAAGCTCAGTGTACCAAGACCAGCTTTGTTGATGCCGCCCAGGCCGCCGATACCGCCGGCAATCGTCACCACGTTGGTGCTGGTGTCCAAGGTGCCGGTGAAGCCGGAATTCACCGTGATGGCGCGGTTGGCGCTCAAGGTTCCGCTGGTAGCGAACAGCAACGCGCTATTGCCGCTGAAAGTAATGTTCGTCGTCGGTGAGCCTGGCGTCGCTCCGAGGGAGGGATAATTCGTACCGTTGCCAACCACCGCCAACGTGCCACCATTGATCGTCGTGCCACCCGAATAAGTGCTCGACGTACCGCTGAGCGTCAGCGTGCCGCTGCCGACTTTCGTCAGGCTGCCGATGCCGCCGAGCGCACCGCCGAAGCTAGAGCTGGCATTATTGCCGCCGACGTTCAAGGCGACCGCAGCGGCGCCGGTGTCGACGAGCTGCACGGCGCCCATGCCCGAGAGTCCGCCAACGGTGAACGTGCCGATGGTCGCAGCAAACGACAAGCCGTTAGCAGCGCCGACACTGACGGTCGCACTTTGCAAAGCCTGAGCGTCGCCCAACAGCAGGTTGCCGCTCGAGATGGTGACGGTGCCCGTCAACCCGCCCGCAACACCAAGACGCAACGTGCCGTTGCCGAACTTGATCGCATCGCCCGCACCGTTGAGTGCGCCGCCGATGGTGGCATTGTTGCCGTTCGTGTCGAACACGGCTTGGAAGCCGGAGTTCGCGGTCAACGCGCGGCTTGGGTCGGTGGTGATTCCATTTGCAGTGAACTGCAGCCCACCGTTGTTGCTAATGGCCGTCGCCGCCGAGAACGTAATGCCGGTGCCGGCGCCCGTGGCGCCCAAGGCCGAATCGGCGGCGATGGCGAGCAGACCGCCGGCGATCGTCGTGCCGCCCGCATAGCTCGACCCGCTGGGGGCATAGAGCGTACCGAAGCCCGCCTTTTCCAAGCCACCCGAGCCGGTAATCAGATTCGTGAGCGTGATGTTGTTGCCCGTGGTATCGACAACGAACGTCGAGCCAGAGCTGACAGCAATGTTGCCGGTAACCGCCGGGCCGGTTTGTGGCGACTGGAAGTAAAGCGTGCCAGCTTGGACGGCCACTCCGCCGCTGAACGTGGCGGCATTGCCACTCAACGTCTCCGTTCCGCTGCCGACCTTAACGAACGTACCGGCAGTTCCCAGCGATCCCGTGTATGCCCCGTTACCGTTATTGTTTCCCACGTACAGAGTGACAGCGTTGCTCGCCAAATCGGTCAACGACAGCGCGCCGCCTCCGGACAATCCGCCAAACGTAAACGAGCCAATACCGCCGTTAAACGCAACAGCGCCTGCGCCAATGCTGACCGTAGCATTTTGCAACGCGAGCGCGTTGCCAAGTCTGGCGATACCGCCGCTGATCGTCGCCGTGCCATTGAACGTGTTCGCGTTCGTCAATAACAGCGTTCCCGATCCCACAGCGAGCGCTATGCTTCCAGTCCCTGCACCGCCATTTTGGATTACTGCCGAAACAGTCGTGTTTCCGCTGCCAGCAAACGTCAACGTCCGAGCCGAAGAGCTTTCAGCCAAATCCAAGGTATTCGTGATCCACAGGCCCGTGGTGTTGCTGTTCGTAAGCGTGCGATTGTTACCGGAGTTGGTAATCGTTCCCGAAAGCGTCAAACCATTCGCATTTCCAGTGTTGTCGGCGACGATCAGGTTTGAACCGAGCGTAATATTCTTCGATACGACAGTGTTGGCAAGCGTTGGGACCAACACGGGAGTGCCACCGCCAATGTTGACGGCCGCATTGCCGAAAACGTTGCTCGCGGCCCCTAAGACAATGTTGCCCGAGTTAGTCAACGTCACGACCGGCGTGCCCGTCGTACCAGACATATTGACCGAGATGCTCGCACCGGCGACAGGATTGAGCGAAATGATCGCGGTATTGGCGATGCTCGTCGGCGAAAACGTGTAGGTTCCCGTGCCCGTCACGTTCAGCGACAAGCTGCTCCCGAAAGCGCCTGGGTCGGTGATCGCGCCGGAGACGGTGATAGGCTGGGCGCCGGTGAGAATCAAGCTGCGGGCCGCGGCCCCTTCCGACAGTGCCAATGTGCCGGTAAGCGACAGACCCGTCGTGTTGTTACTCGTGATGGTGCGGGCCGCACCGCTAGCGGTGATTGTGCCCGAGAGTGTCAGACCGCCGGCGGCATTGGTGCCGATCGTCAGGCCGCTGGCCAAGGTAATGTTCTCGGAAATGTTCGCGCCCGCCACCGTTGGCGTGAGTGAGAAGGTTCCACCCGCAACATTGACTACTGTATTACCAAATGGCGTCGAACTGGTCGTGTTAATCGCGATCGTGCCGGCAGCGGTCAGCGTCAGCAAGCTTTGGGCGTAACTCGACAAGTCGACATAACTGCCTGTCCCCAACGTGATCGTGCCCGCCGCAGCTGGGCTTAAGGCCAACACCGCGCCTGCAGTGCCGAACGTGCCAGAGTAGCTGAATACCGAAGTGGAAGCGGTTGGGTTCAAGGCCAACGTGCTACCGAGCCCGACCGAAGCGTCAAGGATACTGGCGGTGATATTGACCGAGCCTGTGCCGCTAATGGTCAGAGTTCGAGCCGTGGTGTTGATCTCTGACAAAAGGATCGTGCCTGAAAGGTTAACTCCGCTCGGATTGTTAATCGTCAGCGTGCGACTGCCAGACGAGTTCAGGATGGTGCCCGAGAGTGTCAGACCAAAGCCATTGCCGCTGTCGCCGATGATCGTAGTGGCAGTCGAGAGCGTCAGATTGTTGGTGATCGTCATGTTGCTGACTTGGGGTACGATCGTAGGCGTTCCCGTCGTCGTCAAAATTGTGTTAGCGCTGTTGCCCAGCGCGTTCGCCGATGCGAGTTGAAAGGTTCCACTCTCAAGAACCGTATAATTGCCGGCGCCGCCGAACGTATTGTTGCCGGACAACGTGACGGCCGCCGCAGCGCTCGCGGTAAGAATCAGATTTCCAGTGCCTTGAATGCTGCTGGCAATGTTGACGCCGTTGGTCGTGCCATCGATGAAAGCCCCGGTGGTTGCCGTCGTTGTGCCGTTATTGGCAATGAACAGCGTGCGACCGGCATTGAGAGTTACGTTCGCAGCACCGATCTGCAAAGCTCCCGTGCCGCTGAAGGTCAGCGTGCCGCTAGAAGCGCCGAGATTGTTGTCGGCCACGATGTTCACCGTGCCAGAGTTGATCTGCATGCCGCCCGAGTACGTGTTCGCGCCCGACAGGAACAACGTGCTGACGCCGCTCTTGACGATTGTCACCGGGCTCGCGGCATCGGCGATCGACGCTGAAATGCTGAGCGCGGTGCCGGTGAAGATGTTGCCTTCAAAGTTGCTGCCGACGGTGTTGCCAGGGCCGAAGGTAATGGCGCCACCCGCGAGGCTCGACGAAATGCTGGCTGCGACACCGCTACTGGCGAGCAATCCGCCGTTGATCGTCAACAGGTTGCCAGCCAAGTCGAGGCTGTTGACGATGGGCGCCGAGTTGCTAATGATCAACGCGTTGAGCGTCTGGCCACCCGTCATCACGGTCGACGTTCCGCCTCCGATGATCACGTTCGAATACGGACCGCTGCTATTCGCGGTAGCCAAAGAGGTGATCGTTTCACCCGACGCCGTCGCAGCACGCAGACCGACGCCGGTGGTCGTGTCGTAGGTGGCAAACATGTACGAGCCCGCACCTTGATCGATCATCAAGTACGGGAACACGCCTTGGTTGCCGTTGGTAGCCGAGGTCTGGTACGTCTGGTTCAATCCCGCTCCCGCAGAGATGCTGGGGAAGAGAATGTTTGTCGTCTGAAGACCCGAAGGACCGCCGCCCAACGAGCCCGCCGAGGTATTGACCAACAGCGAGGCGTGATTGCTGCGAGACAACGTAGTAAACGTCAAGGTCGATGCCGAAAGCGTGCCGCTTTGCGAGAATGTCATGGACGACTGTCCCGCCGCCAGCGACAGAGTACCCACAGTCGGCGTGGCGGCGGCCGTGGAGCGGAACGTGAAGTTGCCACCCTGCAACACGATGGCGTTGCCCGAGAGCGTGGTCGCCATGGTCCCGGTCATCGTCGTCAAGAAGTTAAAGCTGCCGCCCGGATTAATAACCAGCGTGGTGTTCGTCATTGCGCTGGAAGCGGTACGCGTATAGAAGTCGATCGTTCCCTGATCGATACGGAAAACGCCAGTGCCATTGCCAGCGAGCGTACCAACGATTGTCGTTGCTCCGACACCTTGCTTAACTGCAGTCGAGTTCGCGGCGATGGTGAAGTTTCCTGTTGCCGAACTCGAGACGCCCGAGGAGCCAAAGAGCAACGTCGAAGTCGCACCAATGTTGGTGGTGATCGAGCCGGTCAGCTGCCCAAGGTTGATCGTCGCACCTGTACCAACGCTCATCGTCGAGGTCGTGGCGGTAATGCCTGCCGGCGGGCCGGCGTTGATAATGCCGCCAAGCGTTACGCTCACGCCGTTGGCGAAAGCGATCGATGTACCGTTGTTGGCGGTGATCGTAGTACTGTTATTCAATGCGTTGCTGACATTCAGCAGCAATCCACCGTTTTCGAGCATGAACGGTCCGCGGAGATTCGGGTTGGCGACGCCGAGCGTCAACGACCCTGTGCCCGACTTGTTGATGCCGGTTCCCACGAGTGGTGACAGAAGCGTGGCGGTAACGTTCGAACCCACAAAAATACCAAACCCAGCCGTGGCACTCGTTTGGATACCGTTATTGAAGCCATTGAGCGTGAATCCCTGCGTCGTCCCGGTGCCTACGATCTCGATGACGCCGCTCGACAGCGACAACGACGCTCCGGCCCCTGCACCGGCAACTGTGATAGCCGAGCTGGTCGTCGCACCAAGGTCGATATACAAGCCTTGAGCCGTGGCCGAGGTGTTTGTGACATTCACCGTGCCATTGCCGGCGGCAGCACTGATACCATAAAGCGTAGCCGCATTGGTGAGCGTAACGCTCGGACTACTCGCGGCACTAAAGCTGGTCGCGATATCCGTTGCAGTGTTCAGCGTACGCAGAGCGCCATTCGCTGCGTTGTAGAACAAGTAACCCTGACCCAAGCCGGCGAGACTCGCGTCACCCAACGCCCAACTTTGCAACCCTGCGGCGGGCGTGGTGCCGCCGCTGAAGGTAGCAACTGTTCCGAACCCGGATGTAAATGGAACGCCTTTGAACAGCATGGTTCCACCGGCAGTAATGCCCGCTGAATTGAATCCGCCGGCAAAATTGAAGCTACCGCTCTGCGTGAAATTGATGGTCGTCGAATTGGTTGCGGTGAGAGATGGCGCAAAAGTCGCAGCCGTTACCGTGCCGCCAGACAGGCCACTGAATGTCACGTCGATTCCCGAACCGAGAGTGAACGACCCGGCCAACTGTGTAGCCGATTCGCCGAAGGTCGCGGCACCGATACCAGCGGCGATATTGATACCAGCGCCGAACATGCTCAAGTCGGTCGAACCAAATGCGGTCGTGCCGGTTCCGATAATGAATAGCGTGTTATTGCTTGGCGTGCCGCCAGCAACAAACGAACCTGTGAAGTTGGAACTGCCATTGTTGCCGCCCACAGCAAACGTTTGATTGGCCACCAGACCTAAGTTGACCGCGCCACCGCCAGTCAAACCTGAAACGGTCAAGTTGGCGCCGTTGGCGCTGAAGGTTGCGCCCGGGGCTATCGCGACGGACATCGTCAATGGGAACGTGCCGCCGGTGCCCATGGCGACGACGCCTTGCTCCACGAACATCGTGCCGGCCATCGAGGCGGTAGCTCCGCTGATCGTCATGGTGCCGAACCCGACCTTCGTGAAGCTTCCTGTTGCCGTATTACCGAGCTTGCCGACAATGAGGCCGTCCGTGGTGTTGACGACATTGAAAGTGAGATCCTGATTTGCAGCACTAGTCCATGCGAGCTGCACTTGGCTGATGTCGTTCACTCCGCCGGTCGAGATGATGCCACCCATGTTCGCCCCGAGCGCCGTATTAGATGAGAAGCTGAGTATGGGTGTGGTGAATCCAGCAATGACGATGCCGTTGCCATTGATCTTCAAGTCGGCGACCTGCACCGTTCCCGTAATGCTGGCGTTGCCCGTGACGTTGGGCACAACAACGCCTACTCCGCCGGCGATAGCCCCCGTGGTGACGGCCGTGTAGCCGGTGAAGCTCGAAACGATATTCGAACCTACGGTGGCAAAATCGACGCCGTTGGCAAAGATCACTCCGTTTTGAAGGCCTGCCGTGAACCCCGTGGCGATGATTTGTTCGGTTGTCCCAAGCGATCCCGTAAAAGAAATGTTGAGCGTGCTACCCAATGGGCGCGTGAACGTGGTTCCAGAAATGGTGAGCGCGGTAGAGCTGATGTCGTTGCTCAAGTCGATCGTTGACGCCCCTGCCGCGAGCCCGATGGCCCCGAACGCCAGGGTTTGACCGGCACCTGCGCTTGTGCTAGCACGGAAGTCAAGTGTGCCGCCTGCTAGCGTTAAGCCATACGCGGTCGCGCCGGGGTCGCGAGAGATGTTTTGCGTTGTGTTGTCGAAGACCGCCTTAGCGCCGTTGTAGACGGAGAAGGTCGCTGCGGCCGACGAATTAAGCACTTGGGTGGCCGTCGAGAACGTCGTCGTCACATTGCCGGCGAGCGTCACACTTGACTGATTAATGCCGTTTGCGGAACTGACGGTGATGGTCTGGCCCGGATTACTGGCGATCGTGAGCAATCGGACGGTGGCGCTGCTGGAAGTGATCGAACTGAAATTGAGATTCCCCGAGGCGGAAATCACGCCAGTGCCACCCAACGTCAACGTGCCGAACGTTTGGGCGGAGGTCGTGAGCGAGTTGATCGTGGCGGTGGTCAGCGCGATGTTCGTCGTGCCGCTGGTCAACGACCCCAAGCTGTTGAGGACGCCGGCGGTCATCGTGATGTTCGTGGCACCGGTGTAGCCTTGGCTCAACGTAACGTTGGCGGCGGTTGCAACCTGCAGGGCGCTAACATTTGAAATTGAGCCCAAGATATTGAGCGAGCCGGTTCCAGAGACGCTCAACGCCCCCGTTCCAGCGACGGGACCTGTTACGCTTCCGCCGACCGTCACATTGTTACCCTGGGTATCGAGCGTAGCCGTGTCGCCGCTGGCGATGAAAATCGTGCGGTTGGCGTTCAAGGTCACACCGCTCGTCCCAAATAACTGCAACGCTCCCGTTGTACCGCTGAACGTGACATTCGGCGTCGGCGTTAAGGGCGCCGTTCCGAGCGCCGAATCCGAAGTGATGCTTAAGGTTCCTCCGCCGATAACCGTACCACCCGCATAGGTGTTTTGGCCGGTCAGAGTCAAAGTGCTCGCAGCAGTTGTAGCACCTTTGGCCAACGTGCCAGGACCGGCGATAACGCCCGCCCAGGTGGCCGCAGCAATGTTCGTATCGAGCGTGGCCGTGAATCCGGTGCCGATGCTGAGCGTGCGATTGGTGCCCCACGTGATGCCCGTGGTGCCGAGTCGCAGAGCCGCGTTGCCGGTAAAGGTGACGTTGCCGGTCGAAGCGCCAGCGCCCCATCGGTACCGGTGACCACCAGCGTACCGCCTGCGATCGTCGTCCCTCCCGAGTACGTGTTGGTCGTTCCACTCAGCGTCATGGTCCCAGTCCCATATACGGCCAAGCCAAGGACGTTCGTGCCGTTTGCAATGACGCCGGCTTCGGTAAATGCGCCAGCGTTATTGATAGACAACGTGGCGGCGGAGCCGCCATTGTTGACGACGCTCGTGCCTGCCACGCCCGAGAGCCCCGACACCGACACCGAGAAGCCATTGACGTCCAACGCTGCGCCGGAAGTGGATAGTGTGACCGTGTTGAGCGTCGTGCTATTTAGAGCACCCGCGTTGCCGAGCACCAACGTCCCGGCGGCGATCGTTGCATTGCCAGTGAACTGGTTCGCGCCGGTTAGCAGAAGAGTCGACGCACCAGCCTTGGTTAGCGATCCCGCTCCCTGAATCACGCCGGCAACGGTCGTGCTCGCGGCGGTATTGAAAGAGGCTGTTGCGCCGGAATTGATATTAATCGTGCGGCTGGAATTAAGTGTCGTGGTATTCGTGACGATTTGTAACACCGAGTTTCCACTGAAAGTCACGCCGCCAGTCGTCGCGCCCAACCCGGTATCGGCCAGAATAATCAGGGTCCCACCGTTAATGAATGTACCACCCGAATACGTATTCACTCCTGCGAACGTGGTCGCTCCGGTAGTGCTCGGGCCTCCAGCGTAAACCACATCGACCACACCGGCTCCGTTGTCTCCGATCGGGACGTTGACAGTAAGGCCCGTGGTTGTTCCGCCGTTATTGAGAATCACTAACTCGCCCCCGGCGGTGGTTCCGGCAGTCAAGCCGGCGCCCGCCACGCCCGATGAGATGGTAAGAACCTTCGCGGCCTCAACGCTGTTAATGATAATGCCACCCACCCCTGCGCCGTCATTGATCGTAAGGATGTGGCCGTTCAACGACATGCCCGTCGAGGTGGCGCTGCCGAACTTAAATCCAGCGATCGTCAAGTTGCCCTGTATCGAACCGGTGAGCGCGGCGCTGCTCGATATCACCGTGTTCGCCACCCACGAACCCTGCGCAACAACGTTTTGATAACCGGTGTACGTCGCAACTTTTCCGCTGACGATCGCGGCAAAGTCGTTGAGACCAGCAAAAACGCCGCCGCCCATGATGCCTGCCGTTAAGTTGGCAGCGCCATTAGAAGTCGTGACCGTGTAACCGGCGCCTGCAAGGTTGTTGAAGTTCAACGTGCCGCCGGTGCCATGCGTCAACGAGCCGAGCGTCAGCGTCATGCTCGTGCCCGCGGTATACGAGATCGTAGACGAACCGCCGCTATAAGTGACGCCGTTGAATTGCTGCGTATTCGCACCGCTGCCAAGAAGCTGCAGCGTGCCACCTGTCAGCGCCAAGGCTGAACCGCTGTTGACGATGTTGCTTAACGTCGTTGCCGAGAACTGCAATGCGAGCGTGCCGGAAGCGACGGTTGTAGCTCCCGTATATAAGTTCGCGTTGCTAAGCGTCAACGTGCCAATACCCTGTTTCGACAGGCCGAGCCCAGTGCCGCTGATAATGCCCGTAATGGCGAAGTTGCCTGCGCCGAGATTGTTCACGACGAGCGAGGACGTTAGCGCGATGTTGGCGGAGATCGTATCCGTGCTCGCGCTGAGATTGAGAATGTTTCCACCCAAGGTCATCGTGTTGTTGCCAGCGCCGCCATTAATCGTAATCGCACCGCTCGTGGGACCGAACGTGATGCCGTTCGTCCAGAATCCTGGGAACGTCGCGCTATCGAAATCGTACGTTAGCGTGTTCGACGTCGTGCTGATCCACCACGATTGGCCAGCGCTCGGCGTGCCGCCCGTCCAGTTGCCGGACAGAGTCAGCGACGTTCCCGCACCGCCGGTGAACGTGTCGGTCGACTGCGCTCTTGCAGACGACGTCGTCATGGCGAGCAATAGTGCGCTGGCGATCGCCATCGCGCGCACCAACGGAAACTTGGTCCACGAAGTTATGGAGCCAAGGAGCCTCAAGAAAGAATGCATCATCGTTGTTCCAATCCGCCTGATGTCGCCACGCTCAGCGCGATGTTCGCGCATAAAAGTCGTGGCCACGAGAAGAGAACACGTGCGCCGAAATTCACGCCGCCTCATGAAACGCTCCGAAACTCAATCCTCATCCGACAATCGTCTGCAGGTTCCTGCGCATTGCTGAACGCTCGAGTGAGCGCAAGAGATCAGCGGTGCGCGCTATCCTGCTTGGATATGCCGAAAAAGGCCCAGAAAAATACGATGCGTACGCAACTCAACCTATTCCGCCTCAAACGCCGAACTGCAATCCGAACCGAGAGATCGAACGATCAAATGACATCTGAGCGGGAGCTAGCCTAACCCGCACAGATTCGCAAGCTTTTGCGACTGCGTGTAGGTTCCGTGAGCGGTGCTCCCCCCGCCATCAGGAGTTCCCACAAATGACATGCAGAGAAACCCCTAATACGACAAATTGTCTCGAAACCTTTCTGGCGGGCCGATGTGCCCAAGACTAGCTACCATCCACGGGTATTCAAAACTCCCCAAAGAGCCTATTGACAAGCCCCCCGCTATGGATTCCTGCGGCGCGAACGCCTCAGGCGCTATCGCCACGCGGGAGCCAGCCGCACTGAACGGCGTAGGAGACGATTTCGCTGCGGCCGCGGAAACCGAGCTTCTTCATGCCGCGGCATTTGTGGGTCTCGACCGTCTTGATGCTCAAGCGAAGCATCGCAGCCATCTCTTTGTTGCCGTAGCCGAGGGCCGTGAGACGCAGAATCTCCAGCTCGCGCTTGCTCGGCTCCGGATGATCGGTCATGAGCGTCCCGCTGCGCGAACGGCGGCTTTGCTCGACCATGTCGCGCGTGATGGTGCTGTCGACGAAGATGCCGCCATTGAGCACCGAACGCAACGCCGCCGTCAGTTCCGAAGGGGGCGAGCTCTTGAGTAAGAACCCGCTGGCGCCCGCGCGAAGCAGATGCATGACGTGCGTGGCCCCCTCCTGCCCCGTCAAAACGATGTAGCGGCACGTCGGCAGGACCTCGCGGGCTCGGGAAATCAGCTGAGTCGCCGAACCGTCGGGAAGGATCGATTCGGTGATCACAACTTCAGGCGATCGCTGTGCGAAGGCGGCCACGGCAGAAGCGGAGTCACGCGCTTCGCCAACGATTTCCACTGCCGTATCGTTGGTGAGCGTCGCACGCACGCCGGCCCGCAACAGGGGATGCGGATCGACGATGAAGAGCTTTGCCTTTTGCGTCGGAACCATGACTTCACAGTCTCAGGAATACATCTCAGGGATACGAAGATGACCTACGGCCGCACAGTGACGCGGAGCGAGAGAAAGAAGCTCCGCGCGCCCTAGAGAGCCGTCCGCGCGTCGTCGAACACGTTGTCGAACCGCATCGCCGGATGCCGCGTGGCAGCCACGACTCCCGCCTCGTGTTCGTTGCGGAAGAGTTGCACGATGCGGCACATCAGGTCGATCACCTCGACAGCCTGGCCGCACGCTTGGAATCGCACGAGCAGATGCTGCACGACGCTCGGACCGTCGGGCCAACGCAATCGTAGAATCTCGCGCGCTTCGTACAGTGCGTCTCGGACCCGTGCACGCGCCATGTCGTGCTTCCGTGCGATTTGCCTGAAGCTCAGCGGGCCACGTTCGCTCAAGAGAATCGTCACCACGTCGTTCACTTGTGCCGGCGCGTCGAGACGCAGCTGCTGCAGAATCGGCTCGCAGAGGTTCGTTTCGACCTCGGCAATCGTCACAGGTTCGGCACTTTCACGCGTACGCGCGTTGAAGGCCTGAATCGCTCGAGCGAACCGCGGTTGCGGCGTCAACGCGAAGTTGCCGCCACGCTCGAGGTTCTCGACCACCACGTCAAGCATCTGGAACGTCTGCAAAATCGCGCATGCGCTTCTTGCCGTGGATCGGCAGATCGTGGAGTTGCGAGAGCGTGAGATCGCAATAGGTCGACAACGGCGTCCGCCACATATTTCGCGGCAAGTCGCGCAACGAACTCACCAGTCGACCCAGCGGTTCTCTCGATAGTTCATGTCCGCGCAAACGCTGACGCCACACCTGCCACTGGGCCTCGGACAGGCCGGGAAGTACGGCTTCGTGCGAGCGGACGGCGAGCGCCGCCGCGCGCGGCGATGCAACCGGCCTCGGGGCTGGGCCTCCGAGGACTTCGTTCGAGGCGCGAGCCAGCAGCTCGAGTAAGGCGGTGATTTTCTTGACGCCGATGCTCGGCGTCGCACACAAGTGGTCGAAAGGCCGACGCAGCATCAAACCCAACGACCTGCCGAGCAGCGCCATTGGCAGGCCGCGGTCGGTCGAGGTGACCCAATTGGCAATCGGAAGGTCCAACACGCTTTCCGGCGCGGTGCCGAGGATCTTGTCGCGGAGATGTTCGAATCGCCGCTGGGCTTCCAACCGCCACAGTCGCGCGATGCTCGGCGCCCACGCTTGCTGCAATGACTCGCGCGACGTGGAATGCGAGATTTCGCCGTGCGTGAAAGCCGACTGCGACAAGATGCCATGGGAACTCGCGACGTGCGAAGCGACGACGCTCGATATTTGCGATTCCTGTGCTGTCGCACGCGACATTGCGTCGGATGTTTTCGTGTCGGATGTTTTTCGCGGTACGTCGTCGATTTGACGCGTCGCATTGAGCACGGCGCCCGTCTCGGCGATATGCGACAGTCCCAATCCCTCGATCCCGGTGCTACTGACTTCCATGGCCGCGTAAACTCGCATAATGCCAGTCTTTAGGAACGCCCCACCCACTCGCGTTCTGCGATGTGAATAATTGCCCTGCCCCGCGACTTAATGCATTAGACACGACAAAATGTCGTGTCTCAACTATATTATTACGTGAAATTCCTGTTTTTCTCGATGTCATAGGAACTTTCCCTGTCCCTCGCCTGTCGTGCGACGGTTTGTCGTCATTCAGCGACATGAATGCGTAACTGACGTCACCGGCGGAAGTTGCATTCGATACACCCATCGTAATGGGCGACCGCTGACATCGAAAATCGCTCGACGTCACGCCTCGGGCGACTCATCGTGAAAGGCCATGCGCCAAACGAGTACGCATGAGGCTACCGCGGCACCGAGGAAGAGAAGCATCGCGATCAGTGGATACCCGAATAGCGTCGGCGACACGTTCATCCGCATCATGAGCGAAGCCCCGATAATCATCGCAGCGAGAATCAGCCCGGTCGTGATGCGATTGGCAATCTTCTGCAATCCTGCCATCAGCCGCTGCTCGTCGATGGCGTCGACCTCCAACTTCAGTTTGTTGTTGGCAAGCAGCTCGGCGAACTTGTTAGCCCGCTCGGGAAGGCGCTCGGCGAACTCTGCACCCTCGAGCAATGCCGCGTAAAGGTGTCCTTTCGTGAGTCGTTCACTGCTGTGGCGGGCGACAATTTGGTCCGTGTAGCGACGTAGCGCCGCGTTCGGATCGAACTCGGGATCGAGCACCGACACGACCTTGTCGAGGTTCATCAGCGTCTTGCCGAGCATCAGCACGGGGTTCGGCAACTTGAGGCCGCACTCCCCTGCCATGCCATTGAGTTGCATGATCAGGCGACCGGCCTGCATTTCCGACAATGGCTTTCCGCGCTGTGCCGTCACCCCGCGGGCTACTTGCTCGCGGAACTCATCCTCTTTGAAATGTCCCTTCTTGAACGGGCGACCGATGAGAATCGCTTCGCGAGCCGCTTCCTCCGCGCGGCCATCGCCCAGCGCCATGAGCAGCTTCACCATGTGCCGCTGCATCTCTGGCGGCACACGCGCGACCATGCCGAAATCCATCAGCCCAATGCGACCATCCTGCGTGAGCAGCAGGTTTCCTGGATGCGGATCGGCATGGAACACGCCATCGATCAGCACCTGGTGCAAGTAGATGCGGAAGATGTCTTCCGCGAGTCCTTTGCGATCGAGCTCAATCAATACCACGGGGCTGACGTTCGTGATCTTCGCGCCCTCGAGATACTCGAGCGTGATGACGCGTTGCGTGGTGTAATCGTCAATGATCTCGGGAATCACAAACTTATCGAAGCTCTCGAGGTTCCGCTTCAGCACACGGCAATTCTCTGCCTCCTGGCGATAGTCGAGCTCGTACGTCATCAGTTCGCGCAGCGACTCGATGATTTGCGCGAAGCGCACGCGCCGGCCGACTTGCGTGTGCTCGTCAATCAACGTGCCGAGTTCTTGCATGGCCGCCAGGTCGTCGTGAATACGCGCGTGAATGTCAGGGCGCTGCACCTTCACGGCGACGCGTCGACCGTCGCGCAATTTGGCTCGATGCACTTGCCCGATGGATGCCGAGGCAACCGGGTTCAGGTCGAACTCCGAGAACCCCACCTTGAGTTTGAAGCCGAGTTCTTCTTCCACGATCTTCTCGATCGTTTCGGAATCGAGCGGCTCGACATGATCTTGCAAACGCTCAAGCGCTTCGAGGTATTCGGGCGGCAGGAAGTCGGGACGTGTCGACAGGAGCTGTCCGAGCTTGACGAACGTCGGGCCCAACTGCTCGAGATCCTTAGCTAGCGCTTCGGGCCCCTTGTCATTAGGTGCTTTGCCGTCTGGGGCGCCGTTGGACCTCGGCGGTTCGCCGGCAACCGTATCGAGCCCGATTTCCTTGACGACGTCGCCGTGCCCGTACTTGAGCATCAGCTTGGCGACGGCCGCGTAACGCGACATGTAGGCCGGCTTGAGCGAGATCATCTTCGCGATACCTCCGAGCGATTCCACCTATGGCAGGACGCCCGCCCCACCGCGGACGGCGGAAAAAGAGTAAGAGCAACAATGGCGCCGAAAATGCGGTATCCGGCGCCTCGCTCCAAGAACTTTTGCACAAGAACTTTTGCAAGGGTGCCGTCATGACCGAAACCGCGTGGCAAGATTTCGACCTTCCGACGTTCCCGAAACTCACTGCTGGCAAGTCGCGATATGACGTCGTCGTAGTCGGCGGTGGCATCACGGGATTGTCGGCTGCCCACTTCCTCAAAGAAGCCGGTAAGAAAGTTTGCGTGCTCGAACGGAAGAAGTTGGCTTCGGGCGACACGTTCTGCACGACGGCGCACTTGACCTATGTCACCGACAAACGCCTGTCGACGCTGGTGAACACCTTCGGTCGCGATCAGGCCAAGGCGGTGTGGCAAGCCGGCGCGCTGGCCATCGACGCCATCCAAGCAATTGCGACGCGGTACAATATCGACTGCCACCTGCAGCGCGTCCCGGGCTTTCTACACACGCCGATCGATTCTGAGAACGACGAACGCGAGACGTTTAAGCAGGAAGCCGAGATGGCGCGCGAATTCGGCTTCGATGCCGAGTTCGTCGAGTCGACGCCGATCGTTGACAAGCCAGGGATTCGCTTCGCGAACCAGGCGAAGTTTCATCCATTGATGTACCTCGCCGGTTTGGCCAAAGCAGTCGACGGCGATGGCTCGCATATCTTCGAGAACACTGAAGTCACGGAAGTGCAAGATGACCCGCTTGTGGTCAAGTGCGGCGAGCATGAGATTGACTGCGATTACGTGGTCATCGCCACGCATGTGCCGCTCATGGGCAAGACCGGCATGCTTTCGGCGGCGCTGTTTCAGACGAAGATCGCGCCCTACACGTCGTACGTGTTAGGGGCAAAACTTCCGCGCGGGGAGTTCGATGAGATGTCATTGTGGGATACGAATGATCCCTATAATTACCTGCGCATCGATCGCGGACCACAAACCGACTATGCGATCTTTGGCGGAGCGGATCACAAGACTGGTCAGGCCGATCCGCAGGAAGCATTTCACCAACTTGGTGAGAGCTTGATGAAGACGCTTCCCGACGCTGTCGTCGATCGCCGTTGGTCGGGACAAGTGATCGAGACGAACGATGGGCTGCCGTTCATCGGAGAGATTGTCGAAAAGCAATTCGTCGCGACGGGCTTCAGCGGCAATGGCACCACGTTCGGAACCTTCGCCGGGATGATGGCCCGCGATGCTGTGCTTGGACGCGAAACGCCGTGGCAAGGGTTGTTTGACCCGCATCGCAAAAAGCTGCACGGCGGCACCTGGGACTATCTCAAAGAGAACTTCGATTATCCGTACTACTATCTCCGCGATCGCCTCGTGCCTGCCGACGGCGACAACACGCGTGAAGTCGCGCGCGGCGAAGGAAAAATTCTCAAGATCGACGGACAAAAAGTGGCATGTGCGCGCGACCAAGACGGCAAGCTGACACAAGTCTCAGCCTATTGCACGCACATGGGCTGCATCGTTCACTGGAACGGCGCCGAAAAAAGTTGGGATTGCCCGTGTCACGGCTCGCGATTCACGCCCGAAGGCCAAGTGATCGCCGGCCCCGCCGAGACCCCACTCGAGCCGATCAAAGTATCGACGCGCAAAGTACCGTCGCGCAAAGTACCGTCGCACAAAGTACCGTCGCACAAAGTACCGTCGCACAAAGTACCGTCGCGCAAAGCCCCGGCCGACAAAGCGTCGGTTCCGAAGGGCGAGGATCAAAAGCCGTCGAACGTCAAATCCTCAACCGGCAACAAGTCCGCTGCGGACAAATCGCCTCCCAACGGCATGCACGCGAAGCAGGGAAGCGCGGCATCGCGAAAGAAGGCTTCTGCAAAAGCGGCGAAGCAGCATAAGACGTGAAGAAAAAAGCGTTGGCCTCAACCTGAGGCCAACGCTCTTCGCTGATTCAATCAACTCTCGCGAGTTGTTCTTACAGACGTTCTTTGAACGCCTTGAGCTTGTCGATCAGTTGCTGCGCATTGAGCAGTCCACCAACCTTGTGTACGAAGTCGAATGCGTTATCGAGCGCGCCGTGGGCCGACTTCTCAATGTTGCTCATCGCTCCGGGCGGACGTCCACGCCTCTTGCCGGTGGTGCGCTTCGTGCCTTTCACTTTGGACTTGGTGAGAATGGTGCTCACAAAGCCCGGCGAAACTTTGACGCCCTTTTTGCCGAGTTCTTCCGAAACTTCTTTGGGCTTCGCCTCGGGATGGGCAGCCTTATACTCACGAATCGCTTCCGACTTGTTCACTTTTTTCACGGCGGTCTTGGCCACAGCAGGGTTCTCCAGAAGTTTGATTGGCTGGTTGCCAGCTTAATCGGGGCCGTCGCGCGGTCAACCCGAATCGGCGCCTCTAATACTCTTATAGCCCAGCATGTCCGTCGCGGCAGGCGCAAATATAGGCCTGCAATCGATACAAAGCGACGCGCACCCTATTTTGGGTGGGCAATACACCAAAGCGCGTCATACGTGCGAAGGAACAATTCCCCGTCCGAGGCGATCACCGACGAGTTGCTGTACTCGCCGAGAGTATTGGTGGCGATCAGCTCAAAATCAGGCGAAGCCCTGAATACAAAACAATCGCCTCCCTGCGTCATGGTATAGCACCGATCGCCGGCAAGCATCACGCTCGACCAATTCGTCCCCTTGGCGCCGCCTCCCGAAAGGCGATGAGTCCACACCTGTTCACCGGCTTGAAGGTTGTAACACTCGGCAATGCCGGGATCATTGTGGATAAAGACGTAGCCATCCTTGATGACTCCCGAACCGATGCGTTGCATGGTTTTTGGATGATGCCATAGACGTCGCGCGTCGGTAATGTCGCCACGGCCGCCGGCACGCAGCGCGATGCTCTGACCGTTGAACCCGCCCATGGCGACCACGATGCCGTCGGCATAGATCGGCGACGTATAGACCAACGGATTGAGACCCGTGCATGTCCACAACTCTTCGCCGGAGCGCGGATCGTATGCCGCCAATCGGCGCGGCCAACTCATCAACAACTGGTCGCGCCCCTCGACCCGCATCAGGGTCGGCGTCGTCCACGAGCCAATGAAGGTCGCGACGTCACCTTGATTCTTCTTCCCTTGCACATCGTCGGTCGGCGGCTTGCCGTAACCGGTTTCTTCGTCGCGCTTCCAAACCGTGCGGCCGGTGTGCTTGTCGACTGCTAAGAGATATGTCGTCACGCCGGGACCGAAGTCGAGAAAGCAAAGTTCTTCGTACAGCGTGGGCGAAGTGCCGGCTCCCCAGATGTGAATCTGCGCGCCGAGGTCCGTGCGACGCCACAGTTCCTTGCCATCGAAATCCCAACAGTACAAGCCGTCGGAGGCGAACGACGCGATGACTCGCTCGCCGTCGGTGACGGGCGACGCAGCGCAGTAGGGGTTCGTGGCGTGCGTCGGCTCGTCATGGGTCGTCTGGATGCCGGCTTGCCAAAGCAGCTTGCCGTCCTTGCGATCGAAACACATCAGCGTGCGCTGCTTGCCGACCGCTTGCGTCACGAACACTCGGCCCCGCGAAACGATGGGTGTCGAGTTGCCCGGTTCGGGCAGCGGCACGCGCCAACGAACGTTTTCTGTCGTACTCCAATGCGTTGGCAGATCGGTCTCATCGCAGACACCCGTGCCATGTGGCCCGCGCCACGCAGGCCAATCGTCGGCACGAGCAATCGCCGTCATCAATAGCAACGGCAATACACAGCATCGTAACGAAAGCATCGCGACACCTTTGCAAAGTGCGTGGCGAAAGACATAGCCACAACCTGGGCCATGCGCATGACGCGTCTCTAAGATGACGCGCCGTAATGACGACGCCAAGACGTCGTCATGATGAGAAGCCGGCCAAGTCGCGAATCACACCGCTTCGGCCTGGTCGGCGACTAGCTTCTTCAACCGTCGTTTTCGCCATCCGTAGCCGCCGAGGCCGGTGGTGGCCAAGGCGCCCAGCAGCAGCGTGCCGGGTTCGGGGACGGCCGTCGGACTCCAGTCGAGAATCACCGAGCCCCCCGTGAGCGATTGCTCCAGGCTAAAGCTGCCGAAGGCATAGCTGTCGGCAACCAAGTTGAACGGCGTGTTCAAGGTCAGGCCACTCGCGCCGGTAATCACCGCCCAGTGCTCGCTCGTCTGCCAGAATGCGCTGCTCGAGTCGGGCGTCGTGCCAGCGCCTAATACCAACTGCAAGGCGCCGCCGTTGATCACCAGCGCGTGGCTGTTGAGCGTGATCTGGTCGAAGTTCACCCCAGCACCCGTCTGCAACGAGTTCGAAGGAGCGCCCAAGGCGGTGAGATCCCAAAGATAGGTGCCGCTGAGCGTCACCTGGCCGGCGATCGACATCAGACCGGCCGTGGCGTTGCTGCTCGGGTTGCTCAGGTTCGGGATGGCATTGCCCGGAGCGATGTAAGCGCCGGTCTCAACGGTCACATTGCGGGCGATCGTGCCGCCGCTGGCCAACTGATCGCCAGCCAGGATGCCGGGGTTGTTCACGACGCCGCTATTGACGGTGACCACGCCAGTGCCAGCGATCGAACCGTTGACGATCAACGCGCCCGAGTTGATCGTCGTGTCGCCGTTGTACGTGTTCGTCATGCCGGTCAGCACTTGAGCGCTGTTGGCCACGCCGCTGAACACCAAGCCCATGTCGCCGGTGAGTTGGCCGCCGAAGGTCGAAATGCCCGCCGTCGTCGGTGAGACCGTCAGCACCGAGCCCACGCCGCCGGTGACCTGGTTGTTGTCGCTCGCGGCCGTGCCGCTGAACGTGCTCGACAAGCTGGCCACCGTGCTGCTGAACGTCTGCAGGTTGTAGACCGAGCCCATCGTGTTCGACGTGCTCAGCGTCAGGTTCGTCGTCGCCGGAAGGCTGCCGCCAGCGGCAAGCACGAGCTGGCTGCCGTTGGTGATGTACGTCGGCCCGTTGTACGTCATCGCTGAACTGAGCGTGTACACCGCGGCTGACACCGTGTTCGTGTTGTCGAACACAATGTCGCTACCAGCGCTGGGACCCACCACGGGGCCGTTGATCCATACGCTGGCCGCGTTGCTCGACAATACCAACGTCGTCGCGTCCTTCGTCAACGTTCCCGAAAGAGTCGTGCTGCTGCCCGAGGCAAAACTCAACGTGCCAACGCCGCTGGAAACGGTAATGTTGCCGGCATAGCTGTTGCTGCCGGTGAAGCCAAGCGTGCCCGTGTTGTAGATCGTGACACCATTGGCGCCGAGGTTTCCGACGTCGCCGACGATGAGGCTCGCGCCGGTGTCGATGATGGTGTTGCCGCTGTAGCTGCTGCCTGTGCCGCTGAGCGAGACGCTTTGACCCGCGTCGATCTCGATGTTGCCGACGCCCGTGATCGAGTGGCTGAAATTCCCCGAGCCGGTGAAGTCGACGGTGGCGTTGTTCGACAGCACGATGTCGCCCATGACGTTGCCTGGGCTGGTCTTGGTCGTGCCTCCGGTGACGACGAGGTTGCCGGTGATCGCGCCTTCGAAGACGAGCGTACCGGCACCGGCCTTGGTCAGATTGTTGGTTGCGCCATTGATCGTGCCGGTGCTGGTGATTGTCAGCAGGCTGTCGACGTAGATCGTTCCGGCGGTGCTGATGTTGATGTTGTTGGAGAACGAGAAGCTGTTGGTGTAGAAGGCCAGAGTCCCGCCTTGGAAGCTGAGATCGCCGGCGCCAAGGTTGTTGCGATTGCTGACGGCGAGCGTGCCGCTGACGAGGTTCAAGGCGCCCGAGTAACCGCTGTTGTCGCCGGAGAACGTCACGGTGCCGCCGGTGCCTTGAACCATCAGCGTGCCATTGCCAGTGATGGCGCTGGCAATGGTGGCTGCGCCGCCGCCGGTGTCGAAGGTGCTGCCGGTCGCACCGTTGACGGTGATGGCACGGCTGGTCGAGAACGAGCCGCCGTAGACGGCGAGTTCGCCGCCGCTAAAAGTGAGGCCACCCGCTGCGTTGCCGAGCTTCGAGTCGCTGTTCACAAAGAGGATGCCGCTGCTAAGTGTCACGCCGCCGCTGAAAGTGTTGCTCGTGCCCGAAAGCGTGAAGGCCGCGCCGCCGGTCAGCGCGACGTTCAGGCCGACCGTGCCCGCGCCGTCGCCAATCACGCCGCTGTATTCTGACGACGAAGCGCCGTTGAGCGCAAGCGTGGCGGGCGTGGCGCTGCTATTGGTCACCAAGCCGAAGCCCGTACTGCCGCTGGCTAGGTTTCCGACCGAAGCGTTCGTGCCGCTCAGATCCAACGCGCTCGATGCCGAGTTGAAGATCACGGTGCCGCCCGACAGCGCGCTTGGGCTGCCAAGAAACACGGTGCTCGCGTTGATGCTGACGGCGCCGGTGAAGGCGGTGCTGTTGCCTGAGAACGTCACCGGCCCGCCCCCCTGCACGTTCAACGTACCGGATCCGGCAAGAGCGCCAGCGATCGTCGCGGCCGAGCTGCCGTCAACATAGAGCGTGTTGCCTGCGACGTTATTGATGTTGAACGTGCGAGGACTTGTGAAGTTGGTGCCGGTGGCTTGGAGAATGCCGCCGTTGAAGGTGATCTGGCCGGCCGGGCCTCCGAGATTGTTATTGAGAGTGACGAGCAACGTTCCGGCCGTGAGCGTGACGCCGCCGGTGAAGTTGTTGTTCGCCGATAGACGCACCGTGCCCGCCGAGTTGATGGCAACGCCACCAGCGCCGTTGACTAAACCCGCGAAGCTGCCGCCGCCGAGCGTCAACGTCGAGCCACCGCTGATGGTGACGGTGCCCGCCGAGTCACCCAACAGGTTGCCAAACGTTTGATTCGCGTTGATGCTGACGACCCCTTCATTGGTGACGGTCACCGAGCTATTCACGGCATTGGCGGCAAACAGATTCAACGCGCCGTTGACCGTGATGGCGGTCGTCCCTGACAGCGAGCCATTGGCGTTGACCGCCAACGTGCCCGCGTGGACCAAGGTTGCTCCCGTGTAATTGGCGAGGCCCGAGATCGTCAGCGTGCCCGTGCTGCCTTCCTTGGTAAGACCTCCCTGCCCCGTGATGCCGCCAGCGATCGTGACGTTGTGAGTCGTGGTGTCGATCGTGGCAGTGACGCCGTTGTTGATCGCGATCGTTCGATTGGCGTTCACGCTCGTGTCGGCGGCAAAGAGCAGCGCGCTGTTGCCGCTGAAGGTGATATCGGTCGTCGGCGAAACGGGCACGCTGCCGAGCGACGTTTCAACCGTGACGGCCAACGTGCCGCTGTTGAGCGTCAGACCGCCACTGAAGGCGTTGACACCCGAGAGGGTGAGCGTGGCGTTGTTCAGGTTCACATCCAATGCGATCGGACCCGTGCCATCGCTGATGATGCCGGCGTAGCTGGTCGACGTGGAACCGTTGACCGTGAGATTCGAGATTCCGGCGGCCGAGTTGGTGATGGTGCCGGCAGCAGCGACACTGCTGGCGAGATTGGCCACCGTTAGATCGTTACCGACCAGATCGAGCGTACCGCCAACCGCGCTGAAGGTGACGACCCCGCTGCCCAGGGCGTTGTCGATCAGCGTCTTCAACGTCCCCGCGGCGATAACCGTTCCACCCGTGTAGAGATTTGCGGCACTCAGATCGAGCGTTCCGGCACCAGTGCTCGACAACACGCCATCGCCGCTGATGACGCCTGCGATGGTCGACACGGAGTTGGCGACATTGATCGACGCGGTGGCTCCGGTGTCGATCATGATGTCGCGCTTTGCGCTAAGCGTGAATCCGCTGGTCAGAATCAAACCGCCACTGTTGGAGAAGGTGAGATTGACCGCTTCGGTGGTTGGAACGGCGCCCAGGCCGGTGTCCTTCAGAATGGCAATCGTTCCACCGGTGATAAACGTTCCGCCGTTGTAAGTGTTGACGCCGCTCAGGGTCAGCGTCCCCGCGCCCGCCTTGACCAGCACGCCGGTGCCGCTCATCACCCCGGCATACGTGACGGAGTTCGCATTGCTGATGATTGCCGTGACGCCATTAATGACAATCTTTCGATTGGTGGAGATCGTCGTGGCGGCGGCAATTTGCAAGGCGCCTGTGCTCGTGTTGAACGTGATGTTGTTCACCGCAGCGACAGGGACTTGCCCAAGCGAATTGTCGTTGGTGATGTGCAGCGTCCCCGATTGAATCGTGATGCCGCCGGTGTAGCTGCTGGTCGTTCCTGACAGCGTGGCGTCGACGCCGGCGCCGGGATTGACGACAATGCTGCCGTCGCCAAACAAGGCGCCGCTGAAGCTGACCGCGTCGAGTGTCAACACCTTCCCGCTGGCAATGCCCACAGCTCCGTTGCCGGTGAGGTCAGCCAAGGTTTGATTGCCGGCGAACGTGGCGGTCGCGATGCTCGTGTTAAACGACACGTCGAGCGTCGGAGCTGCGGCTGACAAAGCATTGTTCGCAACATTGATAACGTTCAGCGTGGCGCCGTCGAGCACAAACGTGCTCGGAGCCGCGATCGTGCCCGACCCGCTGACGGTCAACGTTCCCGCGCTGACGGTCAACGTGCCCGTCACGTTCACATTGCCCGCGAGCGTGACGTTCCCTGTCGTGTTAAGCGCATTGCTGCTCAAGATTGTGCCCGCGTATGACCCGCCGGCGAGCGTCAACACGTGCGAACCAACGTCGACGGTGCCAGCCGAGCCAAGCAAGTTGCCGAGCGTCTGATCTCCAGAGAACGTGGCGCCGCCGCCGGTAGTCAGGTCGAGAGTCGTGCTCGAGCCGAGCGATGAAAGCACGCGAAGCCCCGCGCCGTTGGCGACGACAACATTGCCGCTGGCGATCGAGCCCGACGTATCGACGACCAGAGTGCCTCCAGAAACGGTCGTCGCGCCCGTGTACAGATTCGCTCCCGAGAGAGTCAACGTACCGCTGCCAACCTTGTCCAAGGCCGAGGCGCCAGCGCCGCTCAGCACGCCGCCGTAGCTGGAGTCGAGATTGTTGTTGCCGACGTGCAACACGATGGCGCCGGTGGATTGATCGGCCAGAAGTTGATTGGCGCTACCCGTCAAACCGCCGAGCGTGGCATCGCCCAGGCCAGTTGTAAACGCAAGCCCATTGGCGACCCCGAGGCTGACCAAGCTGTTGTGCAGCGCGTTGCCGTTGCCGACGACGATCTGGCCGGTGCCCGAAATTGTCGTCGTGCCGCTGAGATCGTTGACGCCCGATAGGGTCACCACTCCGGTCGTGACGGCGAGATTGCCCGCGCCATTGAGAGTGCCCGCATAACTGCCCGAGTTGAGCGTGAGCGCGAAACCGGAGTTGACGTTGGTCACACCCGATCCGGTCAAGAACCCGATCGTTTGATTGCCCGCGACGGTGAATGTTCCATCGTCTCCGACACTGACGGTCGACGAGAGCCCACCGGTCACAGCCAGGGCCGAACCGCTGTTGATGACGATATTCCCGCTCGCCAGACTGCCTGTGAGGCTGACGATGGCGCCGGAACTAATCGTCGTCGTGCCGTCGTAAGTATTCACGCCTGCCAAGACAAAGGCGCCGGTGTTTCCGCCGCCGGGACCGTTGAACGTCAGGTTCGCCCCCGTACCGGAAATGCCTTGCAGCAAGGTCAACGTCTGTGCGGCGTCGACGAACCATTGCTGCGTGGCCAACAGATGGACCGGAGCGTTAATGGTTGCCGAGTTGCTGGCGATGATGCCGTTGGTGACGGCAATCGTCGACGTTCCGGAGATGGTGTACGGCGTCGCGCCGACGGTCAGCGGGGCGAAGATGAGTTGGTTGGCGGCGAACGTTGCGACCGACGGATCGAGCGTGACAAGATTCGTGTTGCCGATCTGACCGGCGCCAAAGACGGCCGTGTCGTTGCCGGTGTTGGCCCAGGCGATGTTCGCGCCCAACGTGGTGACGAAGTTCGTATTCGTCGTGCCCCACGTCCCCGAGCCATCTTGCAGTCCCGTCGTCAGGGCCGACCACGTGAGCGACTGCCCCAGGGCGGCGATGTCCAACCACACTTGTCCGTTGGTCGACGTGTCGATGGCGTAGCTGTAGCCCGAGACGGTCGTGCCAAGAGCGAACACGCCGCTGCCGAGGACGCCGGACGACGGGTTGTAGGCGAATAACTCGTAGTTGCCTGCCCCGAAGCCGGTGGTGGCCGTCAGGTTAATCACGTCGGTGCCCGAGGTGAGCGTGAGATTATGCGAGCCGAGGTTGATCGTGCTGCTGCTTGAAGTCGTGCCGAGGATAAAACGGAAGGCCGAGCCGTCGTGCACCGTCAGGTCGCCACCGATGATGAGCGTGGCAGGATTGGCGTTGCCGACCTTCAACGTAGCGCCGCCATTGGCGTCACCGAGCGTCACCGCGCCGGCGATGGTCGCTGCATCGCCCGTCAACAGCGTGGTCCCCGCGGCAAACGCCGCCGGTCCGGTGCCCAGCGCTGAGCCACTCGTGTTGGCGATGTAGAGTGAACCGGTGTTGACGTTCGTTCCCGCGCCGTAGGTGCTTCCCGTGGCGGAACTGAAGGTGACGAACGTCGATTGCGACGCGGCGTTGATGACGACGCTACCGAGGCCGACGTCCCCGGTGATGGCGCCGCTGATGTTCGCCGAGTCGAGTGTGAGACGGACGCCCGTGGGATTCGCGCCGCCGGCAGTGCTTCGCAGATCGATCGTTCCGGCCCCGGTGAACGCCGCGAGTTCCTGATTACCTGACAGCGTAACCGCGCCATTGGAGGCCAGCACAGTCGAAGCCGGCAATGCATTGTTACCTATACCGGTGACGATGAAGTTCGCTGCAGCCGCGACCGAGACGTTGTTCGAGTTGGCAAGCGACGCAATGCTCAACGTTCCCGAGTTGACGGATGTCGAGCCGTAGTAGGTTGTCGTCGCGCCCGATAAGTCGAGCGTACCGACGCCGACCATCGCCAGGCTGCCGCTGCCAATGATGCTTCCCGTAAACGTGCCGCCCGAGACGTTCACGTTCGTAGAAGCCTGACCAAGTCGGATCGTGCCGTTCTGACTGAGCGTCGTGATGCTGCTCGTTCCACCACCGGAAAGGGTCAGCGTCCCGCTGCTTGAGAACGTGCCGATAGCGGCGGCGCCGGCAACCGCAGCCGAGCCGTTCGAGAAATTCGTGATGGCGGCATTCGAGCCGAAATTCGTCGTCCCGCCGCCAGTGAGCGTCGTCAGTGTCACGGTGCCGGTGGTAGCGCTGAAGTTCAACGCGTTGGGCGTGGTGCTGGAGTTGGTGACCATGCCGAGTTGTTGCCCGACGGTGTCAATCATCGCGGCGCTGGTGCCGCCGAGCGTCAGGTTTGAACCCGATTTCAAGCTCGAGACGCTAGTGACATGCAGTGTCGCGCTGCCGCTGACCGTGGTGCCGCCGGCGTAGGTGAAGCCACTGGTATTGAAAACAACCGTGCCGCTGCCACTAATCGTAAGAGCGCCGACGCCGCCAATGCCGTTCTCGAATGTCGCCGTGACGCCGCTGAGAACGTTGATGGTTCCGCCAGCGGCAAGGACGTTGTAGGTTTGCCCATTATTGACGACGTCGAACGTCGAGCCTGCCTGATTGAAGATCTGCAGCGTGCCGCCGTTGAAATTGACGGTGCCCAAGGACAGGTCGCCGATCGAGCTGGCAGACGGCGCCGCGAGAATGCCGCTGGTGAGCGTGAGCCCGCCAGAGAAATTGTTGGCGGTGCCGGTGAGCGTGAGTGTCGTGCTTCCTTGCAGCGCGACGATCATGCCGAGATGGCTCGTGGCCAGGTTGCCGGCTTCGGTGATCTTTCCAGCGAACGTAGTGCTGTAGGTCGCGTTGCTTCCGCCGATCGTGAGGCTGCCCGTTCCCGAGCTGGTGTTGATCGTTCCTGGCGTGTAGGTCGACGTCGCCAAAAGGGCAGCAAGCGAGCCGGTTGGCAGTTCAGTCGTAATGAACGGGACGGTCACCGGCGCGTTGCGCAGCGAGAGAACCGGATTGTTGCCCGAAAGCGTGACGCCGCCGGGGAGCGTGCCACCGGCGCCGCCGAGGCCAAACCCGTTGGTCGTGGCAACGATGAAACTGCCTTGTTGGATCAAGGTGCCGCCCGTGTAAGACATGGAAGAATTCGTGTACGAATAGAAAGTTCCGGCGCCGGTCTTAATCAGGGTCACGGGCGTGCCATCGGGGCTATCTTTAATGCCGGCCGTATTTGACGTCGCGGCCTGGAAAAGAAAAGAACCACGGGTGACATCCATGATCGCAGCGTTGTAGGTCGCGTTGCCCAGCGTGTTGAAATAGCTGTTGCCGCTGCCAACGGTGATGCCGCCGCCAGTGAGGCCGGTAATGGTGCTGTTGCCCTGCGCACCGTCAGTGATAATCAAACCGCTAGAGACGACCAGGGTGTTCCCGCTTAACGACATCGCCCCACTGGTAGCAAAGTTCAAGATCAACGCGTTGACGGTCGCAGTACCGCTCAACGACTCAGTACCTGTGCTGAGGTTTACCTGTACGTTCGAGTACGGTCCACTGCCGCCGACGATCGCACTGTTGAGCGCTCCTGCCGTGGCGACGGTCACGATCTCATTACCCGCAACGGGACGCACGCCCAGCGTCGGATCGTAGACCGCGAAGGTTTGCAGGCCGGTACCGGTCACGATCGTGATGTTCGGAATGATTGCCTGGACGCCTTGCGTCGGACTCGCCACATATTGCCCCAAGCCAAGGCCGTTGGCGGTGCCGCCATACATGGCCGGCGTGGTGTTGAAGAACAGGTCAATCGCGCCCGCTACGTTGCCGCCACCGAGCACGCCGTTTCCGACAGCTGTCTGATTCGGCGAAATTGCCAACAACGTGCTATTGAGGACCGAAACATTGGCCGTGATCGTCGTCGCGCTGACGGCGCTGCTCTGCGTGATGTTCAACGTCGACCCGCCAAAGTCGAAGATCAGCGGCGCTGCGAACGCCAACGTGTTGTTCGACGTCGTATTGGTAATGATCGAAAACGTGCCGGCGTTCACATTCACGGCACTGCCCGACATCGGCGTCGCAACGTTTCCTGCTGTGAAGTACGAGAACGCTGCACCGGGATTCACGGCGAGCAGGCCGTTGGTCAAGTCGGCCGAATTCGTGGCCGTGTTGATCGCGACCGTGCCGGCGTTCACGTAGAACGTGCCCGTCAGCGAGCTGGTCAAATTGATGGGAGACGCGAACGTTTGCGTTCCGCTGCCCAACTTCGTTAACGAGGCGGTGCCGGTGGCGGCCGCTTGAATGCTGGTGGTGCTCGTGATGTTGCCGCCAGAATTGCCGAAGGTCAGCGACGAATTGACGCCCAAGCCGACACTGATCGTGCCGCTCATGCTGCCCAACCACAGGCTGGCGTTATTGCCGATCGTCAGCGTGTTGCCGCCGACGCCGGCGAACAACCCGCCGAGGCTGCTGCTCAAATTGCTGTCGGCCGTCACGGTCATGCCACCGGCAAGGGTGACGGTGTTTGTCGTCGCCGACAGATTAACTCCCGACAGATCGAGATTGCCTTCGATGATATTGATCGCGCCTGCAAAGCTCGCCAACGCGCTTGTCGTACTGCTGTTGCCGGTCAGAATCAAAGTGCCCTGACCGAGCTTCTGTAAACTGGAACTTGCGGTGCCGCTGAGCGTGGCAATCGCCAAGGTATCTGTGGCTGAGTTCACGCGTACAGTTAGATCTTGCGTGGTCGCGCCGTCGCCCCACGTCATCGGCGCGCTGATCGTGTTAGCGCCCCCGAAAGCGATGATGCCACCGGCGTTGCTCCCCACCGGCGATCCGTTGAAGGTCAAAAGATTCGGACCATTCACCGTCGAACCGCCGGTAAGTTGTAAGCCCACGAGGCTCGTCGAGCCGCTGGATACGGCGACGGTCGCTCCAGCATTCACACTATAGAATCCGGACGCGCCACCGGTGACGACGCCCCCAGTGGCAAGCGTCGTGTATGACGACGCGGCCGACTGCACACCTAAGGTCGAACTATAGGTGGCGAAGTTGGTCCCGTTGACGATCACGGCGCCATTCAACGGTCCGTTGCTCAAATTGTTGAACAGCACCAACTGACTCGTACCCAACACGCCGCTGCTGGTGATGTTCAACTGTCCGCCCAACG
Source organism: uncultured Planctomycetota bacterium (assembly GCA_963708675.1). Lineage (GTDB taxonomy): Bacteria > Planctomycetota > Planctomycetia > Pirellulales > PNKZ01 > DATAXP01. The sequence goes on along the minus strand of CAVPTO010000003.1, from coordinate 4,170,227 downwards.
TGCGGGACAACGTGCCCGAAATGGTCGCGGCGTTGCTTCCCGCGTTGCCGAAGTCGATCGTCGATGTTCCGGCCGAGATCGTAATGTTGTTGAACGCCTGCGTACTCCCGGCGCCGGCCGTGGCGTTGGTCAGGAACTGGAAGGTGCTTTGCGACAACGCGAGCGACAAGCTGCCCGGAGTGCCGACGCGGACGACGTTGTTTATCGAGTTGTCGAAGACTGCGGTGCTGCCGGTCAGCGATAATGTCTCGGCGGGGCCGACGGCCCACACCGCCGAGGCACTGGACAATCGCAACGTACCGCCGCCGGTGATCGCCAGGTTGGCCGACGTAATACCCACGCCTGACAGCGTGCCGGTTCCCAATCCACCAGTAATGGTCGTCGTCACGGGGCCATTGATCGTTAACGTTCGCGTGGTTGCCGTGCCCACGGTGTTAATGCCCGTAAGCGTCAGATTCCCACCGGCGACGATCGTGCCGCCGTTGCTTCCCACCGTGACCGTGCCGAACGTTTGGCCAGCGGTCACCGCTGCCATCTGCAGGAAGCTGCTGCTCTGCATGTAGAGGCTCGTCGCGCCCGACGAGATAACGGCCTGCGTCGTGATCGTCGCTGCGGTGCTCGAGAACGAAATGGTGCCGGTACCGCCATAGCCCTGCGCGAGCACCACTTTGGCGCCGCCCAGGAGGTTCATTCCGTTGATGTTCTGAACCGTGCCGCCGACCGTGATCACACCACTGCCCGTGAAGGCGAGCAGTCCGCTGCCCGAGCCCGTGATATTGCCACCGATCGTCACGTTGTTGGTCATCGCGTCGATCGTGGCAGTGTTTCCGATCGGATTGGAGGGGACGCTATCGATAAAGATCGTGCGCGTCGCAGCGAGCGAAATGCCCGCCGTGTTCAACTGCAACCCAGCGTTGCCGCTAAAGGTAATGTTGTTCGTTGCCGAGACCGGAGGCGTGCCCAGCGCAGCGTCGCTGTTGATGCTTAACGTGCCGGCGACAATCGCGGTGCCGCCGGAGTACCCGTTCGCGCCCGAGAGCGTCAACGCCCCGACCCCGGCCTTGGTGATCGACACCGCCGAACCGTTGTCGTTGAGGGCCGAGCTGATCGTCGTCGCAACGCCTGCGTAGATGATGCCTTCGTTGTTGGTTGCGCTGTTGGTGCCGAAAACGATCGTGCCTCCGGAGATCATTGCTGCAGCGCCGACGTTCGCCAGCAAGCCGCTGTTAATCGTGAGCGTTGCGCCCGAATTGATCGAGAAGGCAGTGCCCGCAGCCCCAAGGTTTAACATCAGCGCCGAAAGTGAGGTGTTGCTGATCGGCGAAGCGATGGCGCCGGTAAGAATATTGTTCGAGCCGGCAGTCAACGCGGTAGCGCTCGTAACCTCTTCGTTGGCGGCAAGTGGCCGAAGTCCGTTGGCCGCCGCATAGGTCAGGAAATTCGGACCGCCTGCGCCGGTCAGGTAAACCGCCCAAGGGATGATCGGGGCAGCGGTCGTGCCACCGCCCAAGGCGTTGGCGTTGCTGAGAGCGGGAGCCGCCGTGACGACGACGTTGAAGGTGCCTCCTGCTGTTCCCCCGCCCAAACCGGTGGCGCCCGCGCCATTGGCATTGACGACAAGAAACGCGTTATTTGCCCGACTGAGCGCCGAACCCGTAAGCGTCGTCACACCGGTGGTATTACTGTTGGTCAGGTTAAATGTCGACTGGCCAAGGTTAGCAGTGATCGAGCCGCCCATCGCCACGATATTCAGGGCCGTTGTGCTGGTGGTGAAGTTCAACGTGCCGCCGTTCATCAACAGGTTATCGTTCACCAATACGCCCGTGATAGACGAGGTAATGGACAGTATGCCCGCGCTGTTCACCGCGATGTTTGAGTTCGAAATGATGCTCGTCGCCAACGTTCGCGTATTGAAAGCGAGCGAGCCGCCGTCGATGCGCACGAGACCCGTGTTCGAGTTCGTCATGTTGATCGTGCCGAGCCAGATTTCAGTGCCGGCTCCGGTTTTGACGAAGTTCGAGGTCGCAGGCCCCGTGACCGTGCCCGTGACGGTCAGCGAGGTTCCGCCGCTTCCAAATGTGAGGGTCGACCCGGCGGACAACGTGGTATTGAACGTTCCGCCGAGGTTGGCGGCGATTACTGAATCGTTGGTGCCGATCGACAGGGCCGCAGTCGTAACTCCGACGCTCGCCGTGACGGTGCCCAACGACACCGTTGCTCCAATGTTGTTGCTGATCGACAAAATGCCGCCGGTCATCGTCACGCTATTAGCGCTCGTCAACGCGTTGGGATTGACGATTCCCAAGACGCCTTCAAGCAGGTACATGTTGCCCGTAAAGCTCGGACTGCCGATACCTTTGCCGCTTTGGTCGGCCGTCAAGAACAGGTTCCCTTGTCCGATCTTCGTCACGCTCGTGCCGACGCCGCTGGCAAACGGGCTGGCGATCGTGGCCGACATCGCTGTGTTGACGTTGCCAACGATGATGTTGTAGTTCGTCAGGCCGGCTCCGAGCATGATGCCGCCATCGAAGCCAGAAATCGTCGCTGACTGCGTTTGCCCGTTGCCGATGAATTGGATGTCGCCTGTGGTGATCGTCAACGATCCGCCCGTGCCCGCGACGCTCAGCGCACTGCCGTCGGGATCGCCGGCATCGATTGTCAACGAATTGAGGAGTCCCGCGGCCGGTCCGATGCCGCTTGTGGTCGTCGTGTAGGCAACGTTCTTCGTCGCATCAGTGAGCGACGTGGGGTTCTGCAAATCGGCGTCAGCGGAACCGAAGAACCGCAACGCATGCGTGGAAGGATCTTCCATCAAGAACCCAGCACCGGTGCCGGTTTCGCGCACGTCGCCAATGACGCGCGACAGGAACCCCGAAGGCGCGGTTCCGCTGAGCACGACTTGCGGTCCGCCAGTGAAGGAAAAGTCGTTGCCGCGAATCAGCACGTTGCCGTTGCCGTTTTGCGTCAAAGCGCCCGTGAAGATCAACGTGCCAGCGCTGCCGAGCGTGATCGTGTTGCCCGGGAGGCCCGGGTTCGTGCCGGTTTCGAAATCCACGTTGCCCAGCGTCACGGTCGTGCCCAACAGCGCGCTAAACGTCAGGCTCGAGCCGGTAGCCATGAACAGGTCACCGCTCAAGAACTGATTGCCGAGGCCGGTGAAGCCAACGCCGCCCGACATGGTCAGACCACCCGTGAAGGCTGCCAACGAGCCGCCGAACGTTTGCGTCGCGGTTCCCGACTTGACGAGCTGAACGCTGCCTGTCCCGCCATCCTTCACGAAGTTGCCGAAGAACGTGCTGGTCGTACTCGTGGTGCCGACGGTGAACGTCTGCACGCCGGGCGCCAAGGTGCCCAGGTCGATCGTACCGCCACCGACTAAGCTGCCGACGACCGCGGCCTGATTGTTCGCGGCGAATGTGGCTCCGTTGGCAACGTTCAATAGCGCGATGCCGCTTGTGCTGACCGTCTGCGCCGTGCCGCTGTTGGTGCCCGTGCCCGCCAGGCCGAACGTGCCTTCCATGACCAACAACGAACCTTGGAAGCCCATATTGCCGGTGACGCTCAACGTGCCGGCGCCCACCTTCGTGAAACTACCGGTCGATGTCGTTGTGCCTCCGGTAATCAACTGCAAATTGCCGACGGTTAACGATCCGTCGTTCACACGAACCACCAGGTCGTTATTCGCGGCGGTCGCTGCGCCCACAAGACGGGAACGTTGATCGCGTTGTTGCCGCCCGTCGAGATGATGCCACCGACGTTGCTGAGAAACGCCGTTGCGGCTGTACCGCCCGCATTGCCAGTGAAACTCAGCGATGCTGAGGTGTCGGCGCCGTTGAAGTTGATTGAAATATTGTTGCCCGCTAAGCGCAGGCCGCTCATCGAAGTCGACTGCGCTGTCGAGATCGTCATCGCCAAGCCGCTGCCAACAACGTCGTTGATGATGTTATTCGCCAGACCGTTGTTCGATGAAAAACTCGTCGTATATGACGCCGTGTAGTCGGCGACGGTCACGGCCGTTCCGCTATAGGTCGTGAAATCGACGCCGTTGGCAAACACGACGCCGTTCATGAATCCGGGCGACATCGTATTGAAGACGACGTTCTGCGAACCTGCGCCGCCGGTGCCGAGGCTTCCGCTGTAGGTGATGTTGATCTCACCACCGCCCGCCGCCGTTCGTGCCAGCGTGCCCGAAATGGTGGCCGCGTTTCCGGTGACGAAGTTCAGGTTCCCTACGCCTTGATTCAGCGTGATGCCCGCAAACGAGAGCGTGTTGTTCAACGTGGCGGCGCCGGTAGCGAAACTAAGCGTGCCACCCGAAAGACCGAGTGGGTTTACACCAGCTCCTGCAGTGAGCGAAAGCCGCTGCACGTCGGCTCCGCCATTGGTCGTGTCGTTGTTGAAGTACGCCGTCGAGGCGCCTGAAATCGATAACGCATTGGCGGTCGTGCCGCTATTGAAAACAGCATTGCTGCTCACAAGATTCAACGTGGCGCTGTTGTTTAAAATGACGTGAGCAAGGGTGATCGCGCCGTCGATCGTGTAGGTTCCCGGCGCTCCATTGATGCCCGAAAGCGTTAGCGTGCGCCGAACCGCTGGTGTTCTGACTGGTAACCGCCGAAAGCGTGACGGGGCCCGCAGCAGCGATCGTTCCACCGCTGGTGGCAACCGTCACCGTACCGAAGGTCTGTCCGGTGAGCGCCGTGGAATACAAGAAACTGCCTGTCTGCAAAAACAGATTGGTGCCAGTGCCTGGCGTGTTGCCGGTGACGGTCGCGTTGCTGTACACGATCGCGCCGCCCGTCAGCGTGATCGTCCCGGTGCCGCCGTAGCCGGACTCGAGCGTGATGGTTTGTCCGGTGTTCGACAGGAGGCCAGCCACGCCCGTGACCGTTCCGGCAATGTCGAATGAGCCGGTACCATTGATCGCCAGCACGCCGCTACCGCCGCCGGTGATGCTGCCGCCGATGCCGGAGTAGTGCCCCAACGGACTGAGCGTGGCCGTGGTGCCGCTGGAAACGTACAAGGTCCGGTTGGCGTTAAGAATCAGTCCCGGGGTCGAGAGTTGCAGCGAGGCGGTGGCGCCGCTGAACGTCACGTTCGGCGTCGGAGTGCTCGGGGCGACACCCAAGCCGCCGGCGCTGGCGATGCTCAGCGTTCCCATAGCGATCGTGGTTCCACCGCCGTACGAGTTGTTCGACGTGAACGTCAGAGTGCCGGTGCCGGTCTTCACGATGCCCGCAGCCAAGGCCCCGTCGATGACGCCGTTGATCGTGGCGTTGACGGCGGCGGTGCCGGTGGAGGTGTTAAAGATTGCGGTGACGCCGGGGTTGATCTCAATGGTCCGGTTCTGACTCAAGTTCGTCGTGCCGGCGAACTGAAGTGTGCTGTTGCCAGCGAACGTGATGTTGGGGGTCACCGCAGAAGGCACCAAGCCCAGCGCGCGATCGTTCGTGACGGCCAGCGTGCCAGTGTTGAGATAGGTGCCTCCCGAATAGGTGCTCGTCGTCGCCGACAGCGTCGTCGCTCCCAGTCCGTTTCCACCAACGGTAAGGACCATCGCCGGACCACCGGTCGTATCACCGATCGGCGCCGTGATCGCCAACAGACTATTGTTCTGCAAAATGAGTTCGTTGACGCCCTTGAGCGCACCACCCGTGGCGGACTGAATGGTTTGAAGGTTCGCGCCGACGGTCGTGCTGACGATGATGCCGCCAACCCCGGTGCCATCATTAATCGTCAGTACGCCGGTGCTGAGGCTAAAAACTCCCGCGCCGGATTTATCGAAGTTCAGGCCACCAATGGTGACCGACCCTGAAACTTTGGTCGTCGCCGCCGAAAAGAGCGTCGTGTGATCGTCATAGACTTTCGTCCCGACCGCGCCGGTGCCGCTTGTGGGAAATTGCAAGTAACTCGCTGTAGCGACCACTCCGCCAGAGGTGCTGATCGCAAAGTCGTTGCCGTTGAAGAAGTATCCACCGCCGAGAATGCCCGCCGTCACATTGGCATTGGTTGTCTTGAACACCGCACCGCCGGTAGGCGCAAGATTCAACGCGCCACCCGCCTGATGCGTGAGGCTGCCGAGATTGACGGTCATCACATTGCCGGTGGCAGTGATCGTCGACGAGCCCGCGCCGCTAATGACACCATTGAAGGTCTGCATGCCTCCGGCAACGCCGATGATGTTCAGCGAACCGCCGCTCAACTGGAGTGCCGACAAGCTCGAAATGATGCCCGCTGCCTGCGCCCGGCCGAAGCGTTGGCGAAGTCCAACGTCGTCACGCCGCCCAACAGCGCCGTCGCGCCCGTGTAGGTGTTTTGCCCGCTGAGCGTGAGCGTCCCCGTCCCCGCCTTGTTGATTCCTAGCCCCGGCGTGGCCTCGCTGATGATGCCATTGATCGCAACATTGCCGAACGCGCCGATGTTCAACGTCGACGTGAGCACGATGTTCAAGTTCGCATCGAACGTGTCAGACGCCGAACTCAGATTCAACAACGTGCCGCCGAGCGTCATCGTTGCCCCCGCGCCGCCACTGATCGTGAATGCGCCTGCAGTCGGCGCAAACGTGATGCCGTTCACCCACATCGACGGCGACGAGAAGTCGTAAAGCAACGTGTTGTTGTTCGGAGCGATATTACTCGTGAACCACCACGCGTTACCTGCGGCGGGAGCAGTGTTGCCTTGCCAATTCAACGGGTCGCTCAACGAAGTCGGCGAAGCGCTGTCTGCGCCGCTGAATGTGCTCGGTGTTTGTGCCTCTACCGAGGCAAACAACGACACAGTCCACCACACGATGAGCCAAGCGATCGCACGTTTGCAGCAGACAGCAAGGGATTGCCATGAGAATGGAGATTTCGTGAGACAATTGACGGAATTCCTCCCCTCAACCGTGCGCAGCATCTTGCGCAACGCCCAGATCGCCGCCTCATAAGCACTCCAGCCCTTAAAAGGACCGCCAGAAAGTGTGCAAAGACTAGAAAAAAGGGTTTTCTTGTATTCGCCTACAAGTAACCCCTCGCGCTAAGTACCGAAGATAATGACGGCATGCTCAAAGTAAAGGAAAATATTTGCAACAGATTTATGATCCACTACGATGGGTGGTAAGCGACGCGAGTTCTTTGCGCTCGAAAAGCGGCTTGGTTGGCACGATCTGCTTTTGCCGACGCGCTTTAGCGCAAGCCGAGTTCGCACGGGGGGCGTGATTCGCCCAGGCCCAAGAACGCCCAAAACCCGGAGAGTCCCCAGGCCTTAGAACTGCCTCACCGGCCTTACTGCTCCCACTCGCAAACAAAGGGGAGCAATATGGAACTCGCGCGATCGGTCCAAGGCCCGGCGGGGCGACCGTTGACGACCTGCGCTTCGAGAGCGGCGAAGTTCTCTTTGCCGCCGGCATTATCGGGCTGACCTGTCCCCCAATTCATGAACGCCCCGGGGCGCGCCACCGGCGAACCATCCAACCACCGCCAGTCGCCTTCCTTTTCATCGTCCGTGCAGGCCAGCCAGGACGTCTTGCGCTGATCAGTGCTCGTCGTCAGAAGCCACTGCGTGATCGCGTCGTTCTCTTGCGGCGTTTCGATCGTTAGCAAGTTGCCGCCGAGATCGGCGCAGAACTGCGCCGCGGTTTTCCAAGGGATGTTCGAATCGTACAACTTGTACCAATGCTCGCCGATGCGACGCGCATCGATCGGGTGCCGTGGCGCGAACGCCAGTCCCGACGCTCGACGCTGCTGCACCACAGCCTGCCGACGTTGTTCGAGCAACAATTTGGATTTCGCGTCGATGCCGGCGAAGGCCGCCCTTCGATAACCTGAAAAGGCGTTCTCCATCGCCACGTATTTCAGTGGCACGTCGCTCTGCTCGAACAAAGCCCACCAACGCTCGGCCTGCGCCATCAGCTCGTCCGCTCCGCGAGCGCGGGCTAACTCGCCTCGGCCGATCGCCGCGAGCGTCGTCTCCGATGACTCTTCAAGCAGCGGCACCGCCGCCGCCCAGTTGCCTCGCGCCAGTCCCAAGTATCGTCCTTCGGCACGTTGCACGAGCGAGGGATCGCCGCCAGCCGCGGTCGCTTGCTGCCACGTCTGTTGTTGCGACTGCATGAATCGCAACTCAACACTTCGCGCCTTCAATTCCTTGGCGAAGTCTCCTGTCGCAGGTCTTGAAAGTGTCGTCGCCGCCGCGTGCAATTCGAGTGCCAGGCTGATCTCGTCGAGCGCGATCGCCCGATCCATCTGCCGCATGATCTCAGGCACAAGCGCCTGCCGCATGGTGGGTGTCTTTGCCGACTTCACAACATCGGCGACGATCGCCTTGTACAAGTCGTCGACTTCGCCGTCGAACGCGCGAGCCAAACCTGTCGCCGCGTGACATGCCAACGCCAAATCACCCGCCTGTGCCGCGAGCTTCGCCGCCGCCTCGAGCCGAGAGTATTGCTCTGCGTCGTCCGACGTCACCGCCGACTTGCGCCACAGCGACTCAGCCGTCGAGGCTTTCAAATCGCTCGACGCTGTTCGCGTCTCCGCGGTCGCCATCTCAGACTGAAACTTCGCACGCGCCGCCGCCACCGCCTCGTCGTTCGGCCGAGGAGGTTGCTTCGTTTTGCCGGCAGCGCCTGCCTCAGCCAATTCGAGCGACACGATGCGAAAGCCCGCGGACGATGGCACATACAGCGTAAAGGCGGTCAGGTCGGGCACTTCAGCCGACGCATACAATGAAACATCTTTTCCCCACGTCACTCCGCCAATCGTCGCGCTACCGTCGATGACGAGCGTCGGCTCACGATGCGTGACGCGACACTCGATCGTGTGCAATCGCCAGGGGAACAACAGCGTTTCGCCGCGCAGCTTCTTAGGAGCACTGTTGACCCACGACTCGCTGCCCATGTCGATGATCATCGCACCGCGGCGCTCGCCGACCGGGAGGCTTGCGATTAGCTCCGATTTGCCCGAAAGCCGTTCGACGACTGCCCGGACGACGTACTCGGTCGGACGCGCCGAGTTGAACGCGATGCGCGTGCCCGACGGTTCGTTCGAGCCTGGGATGACGAGATCGCCGTGTTCATTGCGTGCGTTGCCCGAGACTTTGTTGCGGCGTGCGTCGATCATCGCCAACAGATCGACGGTCTTGAAGCTCGGCAGTGCGACGGTAGGTGGCGAGATTTCGAGCCTGGTGAAGCGGACCTTTCCCTGCACACCACCGCAGCCGAGCGACAGACATTTCGGTTGCGTCGTCGCCTTGTTCTGGCTGAGCATCAATAACTTGGGATCTCCCGACCAATCAAAGGCCGGCTCGCCGTTGATCGTGACGAACAACCGTGACCCACGAACGGCGCACACCAGCGTCGGCTTCGACGAGTTCGGCCGCGCATCAAGAATCGGACGCATCGACAACTGCGTCGGCTCTTTGCAATCGAGCGTCATGAGCGCGACCGGCGATCGCGCGGTGAAGTTGAAGACCGTCGCGTAACCGCCAATCACGAGTCCGACGCGCGTCTCGATCTGTGCTAAATCGCCTTCAAAGGCCATCGTCAGGTCGTAGTCAGCCGGCGGCAAATACGGCACGACGATGCGATCGTCAGGCTTTCCATCCTTCTGCACCAGCAGTGCGCTGCCCTCTTTCTTCCACTGCCCAACAGCGTCGCGCGTCGGATCGATGCGCTCAAGCAAGTCGACGGGCCCGGTTAATGGCTCGGCGACGATGGGCTTCGACGACGGCACAACAGGGGGCGACGACGTGGAAGCCGCAGCGGCAACGGTCGTCGGCGTGACAGGTTTTTCCGGCGGCGTAGTGGACGGAGACGCGCTAGCAACTTTGACCGGTTCGGCGGCGGTCGGTGCGGCGACCGGAGTGGGCGGCGCGGGGGACTTCGCCTCCGGCGTGCTCGCGATGGCCGCCGACGGTTCCGGCGTCGCAACCATTGAAGCTTCGGCGACTTCAAGCACTGGCATGTCGGCCGACCCGCCGCCGCGCATCGCGAACACCACGGCAATCACCGCCACGACAAGGACTGCGGCGATGCCGCCGACTAGCGGAAGGCGTGAGCGCCGCTCGGGCATCGCCTGCACGTAGGCGACCGCTTCAGGCAATGAAGGCGACGAAATCGATGGTGACGAGGCGGTTGCGCCGACCGTCGCGCTCGAGGACGTGCGGCCGATGGTCGAGCCTGGCGTTCGGTTGACGGTCGAACCGCCGAGAAAGCTCCGTCCTTCTTCGAGCGGCGGAATGTAGTCGGTGACGTTGAGCGACGACTGTTCGTCGGTCTTGCCGGCGAGTAGCCTTTCGAGCGCCGTCGCGACTTCGCCCATCGAGCTGATCCGCTCGTTCGGATCCTTCGCCAACATGCGTTGCAGCAGTTGATCGAGCGCATACGGAACCTCAGGCCGCGCCGCGCCAACGAAGGAATCGGCTGCTCGCGATGCGCGAGAATCTTCTTCAGCAGCGTGTCGCCTTCGAAGGGGACACGGTCGGTGAGCAGCCGATACATCGTGCAACCAAGGCTGTAAACATCGGCGCGATGATCGGCGCTGCGCGTGTCGTGCGCCTGCTCGGGGGCCATATAGTCGACGGTCCCCATCACCTGCCCTGCCTCGGTCAATCCTTTGCCGTCATCCTGCGCACCCAACGTGCTTTGCAATCTCGCGAGGCCCATATCGAGAATCTTCACGACACTTAGCCGATTGACCAACAAGTTCGCAGGCTTGATGTCGCGGTGCACGATGCCTTGTGCATGCGCGTACTCCAGACCCTGTGCCGCCTGCATAACGCAACGCATCGCCGGCTCGATGGCAAGCGGCCCTTGCTTCGCAAGCACGTACGACAAGTCGCGGCCTTCGACATACTCCATCGCCAGGTAGTGCAAGCCATGTGCTTCGCCGGCATCGTAGGCTGTGACGATGTGCGGATGCACGAGCCGCGCGGCAAGCTCGACTTCCTGATAGAAGCGCTTCACCATCGCGTCGGAGTCGGTCGCCTGCGGCGGCAGCACCTTGAGCGCGACGACACGCTTCATGCGTCGATGTTGCGCCTTGTAGACCTGCCCCATCCCTCCGGAGCCGAGTTTGTCGAGCACCAGGTACTCGCCAAAGAAGAGGCCTTTGCCGCGCCCCTTGTAAATATTCTGGGCCTGATACCGAGTGAGCAGCCCCTTCTCGACCAGATCACGGGCGATGGCATCGGCAGCGGCACTCAACTGCTCGGAGCCCAGCGTCTCGCGAAGGCGGGTGACTTCCGAGGCGGCAATCAGGTTGAGCGTCGATACGCTCTCGAGAAACTGCGAGGCATTCATGCCTGACGGCTCAGCGGGACGATCGGGGACGCTAGCAGCCGACGCGGGGGAGCCCCCATTATGGGCCGTGGAAAAAGGTTTACAACGTGCCGCGTATAAGGTTTTTGACGGCTTCGCAGCGAAAAGCTATGCTTTCGCGAGCATCGTATGAGCACCGCCTTCCGAGTCATTTCGAGCCGTTTTACAGCGCGACATTTCGTCGCGGTGGCGCTCGCTGTGTCGGCAGCCGTCGGCTCAGCGTCGATTGCTGCGGCGAAAGAGCCCGAAGATCGGGCATCGTATAAATCCCCGTACTCGGTCGAGTTCGACTACAAGCTGCCCGAACTCGTCGGCGATCTGCAAAGCACGCCGCGCGGCAATCCTCACGATTCGTCGAGCTTGCCGTACAGCCAGTGGTATTCCGAAGGCACGCGGCGAAACTGGGGCGTTGGGGCGTACCGGCGCGGCATTACCCGGGGATACCAGGCATCGAACGTCGGCCGTTGGCGTGGCGGCAACAACGCGTGATCGCTATCGCACTGGCCTATCAAGGTTACGAGTACCAACATCACCACATTCCCGACTTCGACCCGCCGCAAGGTTGGCCGTGGAAGGAAGTCGGCATCGGAAAGAACGGTAAAGGCGTCGACTGCAGCAACTTCACGTCGTTCGTCTACAACCTTGGCTACGGGCTGAAACCGAACAGCGCGATTCACACGCAGGCCGAAGAGCACCGCATCCCGGGCCCCGGCGAAGGACACTACACGCGAGCTCTTCTCATCGAGCGGCCGTCGAGCTACGAAGAGTTCTCACGCGAGCTGAAGACCGGCGACCTGCTCTTCGTGCGTCGACAGAACAAGAAGGAGATTTCGCACGTCGTGATTTGGGTCGGCAGCGTGGGCCGTTCGCCCGACAACGAGCCGCTGATCATCGACAGTCACGGTGAAGGCGTTCACGACTCCAACGGCAAAACGATTCCTTCGGGCATTTATCTGCGCCCGTTCCGCAAGTCATCGTGGTACTTCCACGAAGCCGATCACGCTCTGCGATTGCTTCACGACGAGTCGTGAGCATCTACAGTTTCGCGTCGTTGCTCGTCGCGAGTTTGATCCTCGCAAGCGCTTCGAGTCGTTCGCGAGCTGGCTTTGCGAGGGCGTGTCGACAGCGCGTGTCCCCATGCCGGCCCTGCGGGTGACGGGGTGACGATCTATGTGTCGATCGGCAGGCCGCTGGCGCGAAGGATCGACTCGTGCACGGCGAGGTCGTGTTGCGGAGTCCAGGCGAGCGACTTCTCGCCACGGATCACGGCGGCCAGGTCGGTGAACTCGCCGTCGTATCGGCCCGTTGGTTTCGGCAACGCAACGCTGTGACTACCCTTCTTATAGTCACCGTGGGGAGCGGAGAGCGTGAAAACGGCCTGCGGCGGCTCGAGCGGGATGATCTGCAGCGTGCCGCCGGTGCCGCAAACGGTGAACTGACGGCGTGGGCCGGCGTCGATTTCGACCAGCGAGATGCGAACGGTCGCCGTCGCCGTCGGATACTCGAACACCGCGAGTTGATTGTCGGCCAACGCGTCGAGGTCGCTGCGAACGTTGCGCGCGTAAGGCGTCACACGGTCGGGCTTGCCGAGTATCGTCACCATCTGGTCGATGACGTGACAACCAAGCTCGAACATGCCGCCTCCCTTGTACGGCAGCATGTCGTTGCGGTCGTCGGGACTCAGCACCTTGCTCATGATGCCATGCACTTCAAAGATCTCGCCGAGCCAACCTTCGCGAGCGGCCTGGAAGGCAAGTTGGAAGGCGGGGTTGTATCGCAACATGTAACCCATCTGCACGGTGCGGCCACGCTTCGTCGCTTCGTCGAGCAACGTTCGCAGCGCCGGCATCGATTCTCCCGCCGGTTTATCGACGTGCACATGCATGCCTGCCCGCACGGCACGCGTCGCGGTGGGCACAAGGTCGCGAACTTCCGTCTCGATGGCAACGGCTTCGAGCCCCGGCGTTGCTAGCAGTTGCTCTTCGGTGAGCCAGGGCAAACCGTCATACGGTGCGCGGCCCTCGTGCGCGGCGCGTCGTTTGACATCGGGCTCGACGATGCCGACCACTTCGTAATCGTCGGGCATGCCGCGATACGAAGCGAGCTTGCCGCTGGCGTGAGCGTGCGCCGTGCCGATTTGTCCTATTTTGATCTTGCGCTTCGGCTTGTCTGCGTTCCCTTGCGCAGCACGAAGCGTCGACGTCGCCAGTGCTGTACATGCGAGCGCTGCGGCCGACTGATGAAATTGGCGTCGATTGATCACGACCGTACTCCGAAAGCGAACGATGTTGAACGTGAATCACGATAGCACCGCGCGTCGCGTGCTGCACGGCTTCGCTACGGAGAAACCGCACACGAGATGAGTTTGACGATTCGCAGCGCTGCCGCTCCAATGTTACCCGTGAGCCGTGCCACGGATTGGGCGCTGGCCGATCATGCCTCATCGGGGCGATCCGCTCCAGGAGTTCTCGTGGCTTTCACCAAGCCTCCGTCGAGCGTTCTCGACACGACCGCTCTGCTCGAAGCACTTAAGGCGCTCAAGGCAGGCGACTACGCGGTGCGACTCCCCGCGACTCGGCTGTCGGCCAACAGCGAAGTGGCCGAGGCGTTCAACGAGCTCGTCGAGCACTGCCGGCAAATGTCGAACGAGATCCAGGAACTGAGTGGCGGCGCTGAGTCCCATTCCGTTTTCAGTTCGACGCGCGCCGAGGGCCATGCGTTAGTGGCACGCGAGCAAGCGGCTCGCGCCATCGCCGAGCAGGCGACAATTCGCTCGAAATTCTTGGCCGAGGCGAGCACCGTGCTCGCCGCGACGCTCTACTCCGATCGCACGCTGCGCGCGCTCACACGGCACATCGTTCCGTTTTTGGCCGACGCGTGCGCCGTGACGTTCGCCGACGAAGCCGGTGGGCCGCGCGAGACCGAACTCTCGTGGCGACGGCCGCAATCGACGAGTGTGCAGTCGCAAACCGCGCCGGGTTGTACGGCGCTGCCGTCTCGACTGGTGGCGACCGTCGAACAAATACTGTCTCTGAAGACGGCGGAAGTGCAGGTCGACTTCGCCGACGACAAGGCGAAGTCGGGAACCTCCGAGAACTCGTGGCCCGGCGAGTTCACACCCCGGCGCGCGCTGGTCATGCCGCTCAAAGCGCACGGCCGCGTCATGGGAGTGTTGTGTCTTATCACTTCCGAAACTCGTGCAGCCTACAACGCCGACGAGATTTCGCTCGCGAAGGAAGTCGCCGGCCGAGCCGCCACCGCGCTTGAAAACGCGCGGCTGTATCAAGACATTCAAGAGAGCGACCGCCGCAAGAACGAGTTCCTGGCGATGCTCGCTCACGAGTTGCGGAACCCGCTCGCGCCAATTCGCAACGCGGTTGAGATTCTGCGAGCCGCGTCGCTCGAACAGCCCGAGTTAAACTGGGCGCAGGACGTCATCGACCGCCAGGTGCAACAGTTGGTGCGATTGGTCGACGATCTGCTCGACATCTCCCGCATCACGCGCGGCAAGATCACGCTGCAGAAGCAGACGGTGCGACTCGCCGACGTCGTGGCACGCGCGGTTGAAATGAGCCGCCCGTTGATGGAGGACCGACGTCAGACGCTCGATTGCCGCATTCCTCAGGAGCCCGTCTACATCCAGGGCGATCCGATCCGTCTGACGCAGGTGATGTGCAACCTGCTGAACAATGCGGCCAAATACACCGGCGATGGCGGGCAGATTTGGGTGGCCCTGGAGCACGACGGCCGCAACGGCGTGATTCATGTGCGCGACTCGGGCGTCGGCATTCCCGAAGGCATGCTCAGCCGCGTGTTCGAATTGTTCACGCAGGTCGATGCTTCGCTGGATCGCTCGCGCGGCGGGTTGGGTGTCGGGCTAACCTTGGTGCGAACGATTGTCGAAATGCACCGCGGCACCGTTGCCGCGTTCAGCCCCGGCGCGAACCAAGGGAGCGAGTTCGTCGTAATGCTGCCTCTGGCAAGGACGATGGAACGAGCAACGGACGAACCACCGCTTGATAGGAAAGGAGTGAACGACGCGTCGCGCCGACGCGTTCTCGTCGTCGACGACAACGCCGACGCCGCGAAAAGCCTCGCGATGCTCTTGCGCTTCGCGGACACGACACGCAGGTTTACTTCGATGGTTTGTCGGCCTTGGAACACGCGGCCGCTTTCAGGCCCGACCTGATTCTGCTCGACATCGGCCTACCGGGTATGGACGGTTACGAAGTCGCGCGGTGCATCCGTCGCTGCGAGACGTTAAGGCACACACCGTTGGCGGCCGTCACCGGTTACGGTCGCCCCGAGGACTATCGTCGCAGCCAAGAGGCAGGCTTCGACCACCATCTCGTCAAACCGATCGAAATCCGCCAGCTCGACGAGCTACTCGCGCGGTTGGTCGAATCGTCGGTCGCGTGACCGGCGATCATTGCACCGCGAGAAGATACGCGATCAGATCGGCCATGCCCTGCGGGTCGAACTGCTGTTCCAGCCCTTCAGGCATCAGCGATAGGCCGGTGCTCTGCAACTGTTCGATCTGCGATCGGAGCACCGTCTCGCTCGCGCCTTCGGCCCGACGAAGGGTGACGCTCGTGGCGGTCTCGCCGGCGATCAGCCCTGTCACGCTGCGGCCGTCGTCGGTCACGAGAACATAGTTGACGTACTGCGGATTCACTTCGCGGCTGGGATCAAGCACGTTGAGCAGAATGAACTCCGCGCCGCGGTTCTTGGCCGTCGTCAGGCTCGGGCCGACCTCGGTCCCCTTCCCTTCGAGTCGATGGCACGACACGCACGTCTTCTGAAAGATCGCTCGGCCGCGGTCGACGTCGCCGGATAGTTGCAACGCGGTGCGATAACTCGCGACGACTTCGTTCCTTCGGCCAGACGACATGTCGCCGAACAACCGTGTGGCGCGATCGCGAACCGCCTGATCGTCAGAGTGCGCCAACCATTGGCGTCGCGCAGGTTCTACATCACGTGCCGCGAAGCGGCTGGCCTCGATGGCATCGAGCAACGCGACGATCGACGCCCGTCTGCCGAACAACGTTTCGCTGGCGACGGCGCGCATGCGTGGACTCAGCGCAGGCCAAGCCTCGATCACCAACGGCGCCACGCCCGGGTCGTCGAACCGTTCGAGCGCTTCGAGCACCGCCTGCTGCACTTCGCCGGGTTGCTGTTGATCGAGAAGCAACTGCGAAAGCACGTCGCGAACATCGGCGAAGTTGGCCAGCGGCAACATCGCGATCGCTCGGGCGCGCAAGGCCGTCGACTTTGCCGCATCGACCGCTGTCTGTCGTGAGCTATTCACTAACGACTTGGCAAGCGTGGGCAAACGTTGGGCTTCGCCCGAGGCAAGCACCGCATTCGGCGGACGTCCCGAACGCACGAGTCCATCGAGGTAGCTTCTCGCGAGCGTCAGCGACAACGCGTTGTCCGATTCGCTCAAGGTGGCCAACGTCGGCTCGATGTGGCCAGCCTGATGACCGAGCACCCCGGCTAGTGCTGCGAAGAGCGCATTGCCGGCCTTACTGCTACGCAGCGCTTCGTCAGAAACGAGGCTCGCAAGACCCGTCTCGACATCGCCGGAAGAAAGTGACACGAGCACGGCGAAACGCATCCAACTATTCTCGCCATCGCGTTCGGCCAGTCGCATCAGTGCGGCGTCGCGTTCGGAGTCTGGCGGCATCATGCCGAGCGTGAACGCCAACTGATAACGCACCTCCAAGTCATCGTCGTCAACCATTGCGTAAAGCCGGCGAGTGACGTTCTCGGGCCATGTTTCCAGTCGTTCCGACAAACGCACCGCGTGGCGGCGAATCTGCGGATGACGGTCGTCGAGCGCCGCGCGACGATCGAATCGTTTAACGATTCCAAGCCGTCGAGAACGTACAGCGCGTGCAGCCGGGCGAAAGGATTGCCGGCCTCGGCCAAGCGCACGAGGGCGGGAACCGCCGTTCGCGCTTGTCGTTGATACAACAGTCGCGATGCCGTTTGTCGATGCCACGCGTTCGGATGCGCAAGCGTCACGACGAGTTCGTCGGTCGACGCCTTCGCAAGTTTGCGAAAGGCGGGCTGCTTGAAATCGGCGCCGACGATGCGATAGATGCGTCCACGGTCGATGCCGCTGCGCTCGTCGAGATGCTTTCGAATGTCGTCGGGGATGCTCAGCGGCGTCTCGATTAACTCGCGGCAAACATCGGCCACGTACAGCGCGCCATCCGGTCCGTGGGCGAACTGCGCCGGGCGAAACCAGTTGTCGGTCGAAGTGAGAAGCTCGCTCTTGTCATCGATGCGTCGGGCGATGAATTGCAGACCATCCGTCTCCAAACGGCGGCGATGCACGAGGTTGCCGCTGACTTCGCCGATGAAGGCCATGCCTGCCATGTCGGCCGGCAGCGCGGTGCCACGATAAATGGTCACACCCGTCGCGGCAGTGAAATAACCGGCAGGCGTGCCACCTCCCTCGATGGCCCCCTTCACCTGACCCGTGACGCGCATGCGCATGCGCACCACGCGCCAAGGTTCGAGCGGGCTGGTGCGATACACGGGGCCGGCTTGCCCCTCTTCGCAGATCTCGACACGCGATGGCGGCGCGACGACGTAAGGCGCGACGACGCAGATCGCGCTCTTCGTACATCACTTGCTGAATCGGATTGTGATTGCCGCAGACGAACTTGCGTCCCCAATCGTCGAACGACATGCCGTGCTGCATCGCTCCGCTGGTCAGCTCGAACTCGAGCGTTCGCGGGTCGAGCGCGATGTCACGTCCACGGATCGACATCGGCCGCGTGTCGGGCTTCGGATGCCCTTGCTCGTCGAGCAGCGAGACATTGCCGCCGGTGCTGCTGGTGGCAATCTCGATACGATTGTCGAGCGACCACGTGAACGAGTTCAGCAGCCCGTCGCAGTTGTCGTCGCCGAAACCAATGAAGATCTTACGTCGCACATCCCCTTCGCCATCGGCGCGGCCATCGCCATCCATGTCCTTGAAGTACCAGACCTCCGGCGCGTCGGCGACGAAAATGCCGCCGTCCCAACATGCGACCGCCGACGGCCATCGCATCTTGTCGACATACACCGTGCTCCGGTCGAAACGGCCGTCGCCGTTCTCGTCGACCAGCAAGCGGATGCTGCTCGCCTGGTCCGCGGCATTCAGCGGATAGCCTCGCATTTCGCACACGAACAGCCGGCCGTCTTCGTCGAACGCCATCGCCACGGGGCTGTTGACCATCGGCTCGGCGGCGACTTGCTCGATGCGAAACCCTGGCTTGAGCTGGAACGTTTTCATCGCGTCGGCCGGTGACGTCGGCGGAATGCGCGGCAGTTCGGCCCCTAAATCGGCCCCCTGCTCGGCAGCCATCGAGTCAAAGGCCCCGACGGTCACGAAGGCGGCGGTTGCGGCAATGAACGCCGCGCGAACGGTGAACAGCATGAGCGAAGATTACGCGGGAGGCGGGTGGTCAAAAGCGGAAACCATAATCTAGCCTCGCCCGTCGGCCGATGCGAGCCGCGCAACATCTGCTGGAAAACGCTACGAGCATCGTGCATGCTGAATGGGCTATGAACAGCCGTCATCCCCCGCCGCTGGTGAACATCGCGCACATCATTGCGGCGAACATGATTGCGGCGAACATGATTGCGGCGATCATCGTGGCGCTCGCCATCTCGCAACCGCGCGTGCTCGAAGCTGCCGAGGCGTCGCATCCCAATCTGCTTTTGATTGTCATCGACAACGTCGGCTACGGCGATCTCGGATGCTACGGCAACAAAACGATCCGCACACCGAACATCGATCGCCTAGCCTCCGACGGCACGCGTCTCACCGACTTCTACTGCGGCTCGCCATCGTGCACACCCAGTCGAGGGGCGATCCTCACCGGCCGACATCCCTTGCGGACGGGATTGAATTGGCAACTGAAGCCCGAGGAGCAGTTGGGCCTTGGGCTGCCACTCGATGAACCGATCATTCCGTCGTTTCTGAAGCCGTTGGGCTACGCGACCGCCGCCTTCGGCAAATGGAACATCGGCTTCGGCGAGGGTGGACGGCCGACCGAACGCGGCTTCGATACGTTCTTCGGCCACGCGTCGGGCAACATCGACTACTACCATCACTTGTACCGAGGTCGGCTCGACACGTACCAAGGCACCGAGAACGTTCGCGTCGAAGGTTACTCGACCGATCTGTTCGCCGACGCCGCGTGCGACTTCATCCGTGCACATGCCACGACGCCGTGGTTCGTCTATTTGCCGTTCAACGCCGCGCACATTCCGAACCCGTTGAACACGCCGCCCGGCGAAGTGACGAAGTGGCAAGTTCCCGACAAGTATCTGCAGTTGTATGGATGGGACGCTGACGAGACCGACGACTTCCGACGCTACGCCGCCGTGATGACCGCCTTGGACGATGCCATCGGCCGCGTGCTGAAAACGGTAGATGATCTCGACGACCGCGACGACACGTTCGTGTTCCTCATGTCCGACAACGGCGCCCATCCCCCCGAGCCAAATCACATTCCCGAGGGAAGCAACGGCCCACTGCGCGGCGGCATCACGCAGTGCTACGAAGGCGGCATCCGCGTGCCGGCCATTGCACGTTGGCCGGGGCACATCATCGGCGGCTCGGTGTGCGACGAGATGCTGTGGAGCATGGACCTGCTGCCGACGCTCGTGGGCATTGCAGGCAACGAGATGCCGACCGATTGGATCCTCGATGGCGTCGACATTCGCTCGGCACTGGCAGGACGCAAAATGACGCCGCGCGAGTTCTTCTGGCAGTTTCGCGGTTACAGCGCCGTCCGCAAAGGCGATTGGAAGCTGGTGCGTTCGAAAGACCGCGAACCTTGGCAACTCTACGACTTGTCGCGCGACATCGGTGAGCAGAACGATCTCGCCTCGCAACAACCGAGTCGCGTGACCGAGCTGTCGCAGAACTTCGCCGACTGGCTGAGCGTGACCGCGCGAATCCGTCGACGAAACAAACCAGGCCCTGACGCACGCGATCGGCGCGGGTCCGCGTTCATCACCCCTTCTCCCACCGGGAGAAGGTGGCCGCCGCAGGCGGACGGATGAGGGAGCGTCGCCCCACTCTGCCGCCGTCCATGTTCACGCGCTCGGCGCGGGTCTCTGACCCCGCCGCGCGTCGAACCCTGCGCTCGGCGCGGGTCTCTGACCCCGCCGCGCGTCCGACCGCAGGTCTCCCGCCTCCCTTTCGCTCGCCGCATCGCGCGACTTATTCCCATACCCATGGGGCCCCACGTTTTGTGCAATAAGTCCCCTGCCCTCTCATCATCGCCGCGACTTTTTGCCCACTGCGCCCATGAGCAAAAACTCCGCACCGCATCCGCCGACCGATATCACCTCGCGCCCTTTCACACCGCGTGCCCTCGCATGGCGGCGCAAACCTCGCGATCGTTCAGTCCAAGCCCGCCAAAGCTACTCGAACCCCTGGCCTACTTTCAACAATCAAATCGGGGCGGGTCAAAGGATAGAGCATCGGTTCCGAAGACCGAAGGTCGATTACCGTGGAGGTTAAGCGGTGAAACAGATTGTGTTTTGCTCGCAGGTGGTCAGCCGTGAGCAACTCGGCACTGGCTGACAAGCACAATAGCATCCGGGATTTTAGCGGAAGTGGTTGCGAGGCGAATGGGAATGAATTTGCGGATATGAGCGGGGACGAGATGTCGCGAGGCCTGGGGGCTATCGGCGCATGCGGCGGCTTCCAAGCATGTGCGGCGCGCACGTCGGTGGTGGAGCTTACCGCGCTCAAATGGGTCCGCCGACGGCAGGTCCGAAGATTTCTGAAGCGCTGGGCAGCTTGGCCAAGGCCTTGAATCTCAAGACATGCTTCGTCGCCGGTACGCTGGTTCATACCCGTGAGGGGCTACGGCCGATCGAGAGTGTGCTAGTTGGCGACTGCGTACTAACTCGCGATCAGCACAATCGCTCTGCCGAGAATGTCTATCGGCCTGTGCTGCAAACCTTCGTGAACCCAGCTCATGAACTGTTGCATCTTGGATCGCGCACGAAGGGAGAAGTTGAGCGAATCGTTTGCACGCCGACTCATCCTTTCTATGTCCCCACAAAGGGCCGGTTCTTGCGCGGATGAACTGGACGTCGGTGACCAACTGACGTTAGCCGACGGCGGCACATGCCGTATCGATTGGATTGATCGTAGCCATGCGGCGGCGGATCAGCCGATCATCGTCTATAATTTCGAGGTCGAGCAGCACCACACCTATTTCGTGGGGCGAGCCGCGATCTGGGTCCACAACGACGATTACAGTGATTTGCTGAGTAAGGTCAGTCGCGCGAAGACACCGGAGAGTGCTGCCGACGCTGCCGCGAAAGAACTTGGAAATCTGATTCGTGACAAGGGAGCAAAAGCAGAGGACGTTCTGTCCGACGCGACGAAGCTTAAGGCCGAACTCTTTCCAGACGCAGCGGATTTCAATCCAAAGAGTATTGCGGCCAAAGCCGAAGAACTTGCAGCAAGTAATGCCCCAAGTAATTTGGCGAAGCTGCAAATCGACCCCTCATACTTCCCGAAGGGCGTAACTACGAACACTCAGTTCGGAAAGCAGGTGATGAAAAGGGGCACAGGTGCGGAAGGCGCTCAAACGGCAATCCGTAACTTAACGAGAGAGCAACTCGTGCAGGGCGGAGTCACAAGAGAAATCGCGCAGAAATGGCAAGCCTTTTACGCGAATGAATTTGCTCGCAACCCCGCGAATCTTACCGCAAAGTTCCGTGAAGAGCTAATGCGCAAAGCTACGGACTTACTTGGACACTAACGAGGTAGAACCATGAGTGATGCAAAGACAAAGATGGTCTTTCGAGTAAATAACGAGAGCGACGAGACAGTGACTTTTGCCCTCGAACCGTGGGGCGACACATACCCGATGCAGCCGCATCAGACCTTTGAGGTAACGGCTGAAGGGCCGGAGAATGATCGTGGGGTTGAGATTGACTTCCGTGGCGACGCAATAGTCGTATACGGCTGGTCGGGTTCGGTGCTCTCGCTTTTTAATAATGGAATGGAGCTAGGGTCCGGTACATCGAAGCGCGAACCAGCGCCGTAGCATTATCTGTTTGATTATGCGGGGATTCTAAGGGGACATTCTACTTTTACATAATAATGTAGAATGTCCCCTTAGATTGTCCTAACTGCGAACACGCTCTCATCTTCACGCGGCGTTTGCTGATCGACGACCGCAGAGTGCTCTGTTGCCCCAAGTAAATTGCTGCTTGATGGCAAGAAAAACTATCCGGTTGTAAACCCAACGACAGGAAAGACAATAACAGACATAGATCTCATTCAAGGTGGCGTGTTGTGGGAAGAAAAATCAGCGGTGTTCGCTGGCGATATCCAAGCGTGGGTGAACAGGCATATAAAACAGAAATTCGAGTCATATATGGAGGCGCGGAAGCTATTACCTGGCTACGAAAACGCCCCCATAGGATTTAAGTTCACTGCCGGCAAGCCTGTTGACGCCGCCTTTGAAGCAGCGATCGTAAAGGAGATCGACCTTCTGCGGCAGGCGAATCCCGGGGTCCAAATTCGATTGGAGTGGTAGAGCATCATGGGATACATAGTTGAGCACAATGATAAGACTGTCTGGTCGCCCGGTCGTTTGGTTGGCAAGCTTTTTTTGTCGCAAGTAAGACACCTCGAATCAGAAGTGGGGGTTTCTGCTGGCCTAAACGAATACATGTCTGACACCATTGCGATAGACGCCAATCAGTTGGAATTGTTTCTTCAGCGAGTTGCCGATTGGGCTACCTTCGACAATCTATCAATGCGGTTGCTTCTTCGTGGCGCAGTGGTACATCTCCTTGCGCTCATCTCCTGTGTCGAGCGTCTTCAAGCTCAAAGACCTTCGCCATTTCCGGTAGATTGGCTACAGGAGAGTGCCGATATCGCCTCAAAGTCGATGACAATGTCGAGAAGCCAATAGCTCCTATCTCGATTAGGCACAAACTCGCGTCTGGAAATATTTTCTCAAACGAGGGATTCTAAGGGGACATTCTACTTTTACATAATAATGTAGAATGTCCCCTTAGATTGTCCCACGCTTCCGGCCGATCGAGCGATCGAGCGATCGACGCCGAGGTTGACCTGGGCACGAACGAAGGAGGCTTTTTGCTTGGCGCACGTTTGAACGTCAGCTTGCCTGGCGTGGACCGCGAGGTCGCCCAGAAAATCGTCGACGCTGCAAATCAGATTTGCCCTTACTCGAAGGCCACCCGCGGGAACATCGACGTGGTGATCACTTTGGTTTGATTTCGGCCTCGCGCTCGCCGCGAGTCGGCGCTCGGCGAGGGTCTCTGACCCTGCCGAACTGCGACCGAAGGTCTCCCGACGCAGATGGGTCCATGCAACTCGCGAAGTGATGGAGGAGGAGACCTGCGGTCGGACGGAGCGGCGGGGTCGGAGACCCGCGCCGAGCGCCGTCGAGCGCAGAGGAAACCACGGCCCCAGCCAGGTACAATGGGACCCAACGTTACCATTTTCGCTGCATGCAATGCGGCCCACCCTGGATGGCTCTGGTTACAAGCATGATTTCACGCCGCGCGTTTCTTCAAGTCACCGGCTGCGCAGTTGGCACAGGCGCACTTGGTGCGAGCGCCTTACCCGTTGCTGCAAAGGTCTCGAAGCCGCAAAAGACGGTACTGCTGCAGTGCGCGTGGGCGGTGAAGAACATTGGTGATATCGGCCACACGCCTGGCACGTTGCGCTTTCTCGAACAATACCTGCCCGAGGCGAACGTCATTCTTTGGGCCCAACACACGAATGATCAGGTCGACGCGATGCTGATGCGACGGTTTCCGAAGGTGGAGATCGTGAAGGGTTCGCTCTCTGAAAAAGGGGGCCCCGTTCAAGAGGCGATCAAACGATCCGACTTCTTCCTCCGCGGTCCCGGCATGGGGCAGCCGACGGATTTCATGGCGTACTGCAATAAGAATGGCAAACCTTGGGGCTTGCAGGGCCAGTCTTATTTTCCCGACATGGTCACGGGCCCCGGCGCGGGGGAACGCATCGCGTTGCTCAACAGCGCCGCCTTCATCTATTGCCGCGACTCGAAAACACTCAAGTTGCTTCACGACATGGGAGTGAAGCCGCCCGTGCTTGAGTTCGGCCCCGACGGTTGTTTCGGGATCGACGTCCGCGATGAAGAGAAGGCGTTGGCTCGAATGAAGAAACACGGCCTGGAGCCGAAGAAGTTCATCACCATCCAGCTTCGCACCCATTCGCCGAGCAGCCCGGGCGTCGATGACAAACGTCCGCAGAAGCTCAATCCGCTCCATCCCACGCCGGAAAATATCGCTGATGATGTGCGCCGGGCAAAGGTCTACCAGGATCTCATCGCCATGTGGGTTGCGAAGACTGGCTACAAAGTGGTCATCGCGCCCGAGGTGTATAAAGAGATGGAGTACAACAAGAAGTTTATCTATGACCCGCTACCCGACGACCTGAAGAAGTATGTGGTCAACTTCGACGAGTTCTGGAACGTGGATGAAGCCTGCTCGTTCTACGCGCGAGCTCATACGGTCATTTGCCACGAGCCGCACACGCCGATCATGGCGCTGGCCGTCGGCACGCCGATGATGCACACTTTTTCCGAGTTCCACTCGCCGAAATGTTGGATGTTCAAGGACATCGGCCTCGAAGCATGGGCGCCTGAGTTCGATCGAACTTCTGCCGAGAAGATGTTCGAGATTCTGATGAGCATCCACGGCGATTACCCCGCCGCCGAAGCCAAAGTGAAAAAGGCCATGGCCTACGTCGAGCAGCGTGCCGCATCGCAGATGAACGTGCTGAAAAGCGTCATCAATGCATGAGCAGGCGTGGTCGCGAAGCGGCGAACGTGGGCTCAGCGCGGGTCATGCGCTCAGCGCGGGAATCGCGCGCTCGGCGCGGGTCATGCGCTCAGCGCGGGAATCGCGCGCTCGGCGCGGGTCTCTGACCCCTCCGAACTTTGACCGAAGGTCTCCCGACACACGGTCACAGAATGATTTGAGTCAAAGACCCACGCCGAACGCGCGGTCCGAGGCACTCCGTAAGGCTGCGGTCATGGTGAGTCGTGCCACGCCGGTGAGCGATGGCGGAAGGAGACCTGCGGTCGGCGGAGCGGCGGGGTCAAAGACCCGCGCCGAGCGCATGACCCGCGCCGAGCGCGGCGCACGGCTTGCATTCGGATGCGCGACGAGCGTAAATAGGCTCTTCCCGCCTGCATCCGCCGTTGGTAGTCGCACTTCCCTGCACTCTCTGGAGAGGTTCGCTATGCGCTCGCGTCGCACGTTCGTCGCCGTACTGGTGTGTTCGCTCTTGGTGTCGATGGGCGAAGCGGCGCGTGCCGACGTCGCGTTGCCTGTGTTCTTCAGCAATCACATGGTGCTGCAACGCGAAGGCACGGCGCCGATTTGGGGCACTGCCGATGCGGGCGAGAAGGTGACGGTTCGCTTTCGCGATCAATCGCAGCAGACGAAGGCTGACGCGATGGGAAACTGGCGCGTCGAGTTGAAAGGTTTGAAGGCCGGCGGCCCGGATGAGCTCGTCATCGCGGGGAAGAACACGATCAAGTTTGCGGACGTGCTCGTCGGCGAAGTGTGGGTCGGCTCGGGCCAATCGAACATGGCGGGAAGCGTCGCCGGCTACTCCAAGAATGATCCGACGCTGGCCAAGTTCGCGACGACGGCGTATCCGCAGATTCGCGGATGCACGGCCAAAGGCGCGTGGAAGCTTTCGACGCCCGAGACGAACGGCGCGTTCTCGGCTTTGCTGTTCTCGATGGCGGTGCGATTGAACGAAGAGTTGAACGTCCCGATCGGCATGATGCTGGGAGCGGTGGGGGGCACGCCGTCGGGGGCCTGGCTGAGTCCCGAAGCGCTGGCCGCTGACGAGCCGAGCCAGAAACTGATGGCCGAATATGCGAAGACCTATCCCGCAGCGCTCAAGAAGTTCAACGAAGTCGATCTGCCTCGCTGGAAACAAGGGGCCGAGAAGGCGAAGGCCGCTGGAAAAGACCCCGGACGCGAACCGACTCCACCGTTCGCACCAGGCACGGTGACCGGCAATCCGATCGGGCATCTCTACGCGTTGCACATTAAGCCGTTCGTTGGATACGGCATTGGTGGCGTGTTATGGGATCAAGGCGAGGCGCGCACGCAAGTCGGCGGAGTCGACCAATACACACTGATGGGCGCGCTGATTCGCGGCTGGCGAAAGGAGTGGCAAGTCGGGGATTCTTCGTTCAACGAGTTCCCATTCATTTACGTTCAGAAGCCGAGCGGCAACGGTTGTGCGTGGGACGATGCACCACCTGAAACAGCGCAGTCGGCGGACGCGTCGTCATCGGCGCCCGGTGCCAATGCGCTGCCGCCGGTCATTCAACCGTTCACCGCGCTGCCGGCAAAAGTCCCCGCGACGTCCGAGGGACTCTATGTCGAGGAACACGTCAAGATCATGAACTATCCGAACGTCGGCATGGTGATTAGCACCGACCTCGGCTCGGGCGTTCATCCGATCATCAAGTCGGCCTACGGAAGCCGCGCCGCGCAGGTCGCGCTCGGCATGGCTTATCACCGGCCGGTCGAATACTACGGCCCGGTGTACGCGTCGCATCACATTGATGGAGGCACCGTGCGGGTCAAATTCAATCATGTCGGAAAAGGTCTCACGATGCGCCACAGCGACAAGCTGCAAGGGTTCGCCATCGCAGGAGACGACAAAGTCTTTCATTGGGCCAATGCGAAAATCGACGGCGACACCGTCATCGTTTCGAGCCCCGACGTCGCAAAGCCCGCGGCCGTCCGTTACGCGTGGGGACCGGTCGCTCATCGAACGTGGGCCAACTTGTTCAACCAAGACGGCCTGCCTGGCGTGACATTTCGCACGAACGCGTGGTGATCGTGGCTTCGTGCCATCTGCAAGACCGCTAACACCGTGAGCGCTTGCCGCGGCGCTTCGCTCCTAGGCGGACTGCAAAGTCGACGGTCATGCACGCAAGTGCCGCCGCGAAGAGGCAAGCCTTCACCATCGTTCTTCGAGTTACGGCGCTCCTCGTCGACTTTGCAGTCCTCCTGGCTTCGCTTCCATCGACCGGGGCTTTTTCGCGCGGTCGGGTAGGATGGTGGGCACTTCTGCCACGCGAACCTCACGTGACATTCCGAAACGGTTCATTCATCTTGAGGTTACTCATCGAACGACGATGCAGTTTGCTCCCTCTCCCCTTGCGGGAGAGGGCACAGGAGGGAAGCCAACGGCATCCTGCGCGACGAGCCCAAGTCTCCACGGAGCGAAACCATGGTGAATCCCGACGACCTTCGCCACACGAAATTAGCTCTCAACAACGGATCGGGCGCCATCCCCGCGCTGGGCTTCGGCACACTCATTCCCGACCCCATCGCAACTAGAAACGCAACGAAGGCTGCCCTCGAGGCAGGTTTTCGTCTGCTCGACACGGCAGAACGTTACCGAACGGAACGCGAAGTCGGCGATGCGATGCAGGAGGTGTTCAAGGCGGGCCAGATCAAGCGGGACGATGTTTTTGTCATCACGAAGCTCTGGAACACCAATCATCGTCCCGAGCGCGTCAAACCTGCCTTCGAGGCCAGTCGCACAAAACTCCAACTCGACTTCATCGATCTCTATCTCATCCACACGCCGTTTGCCTTCCAACCCGGAGACGACCAAGACCCGAGGGATGCAAACGGCAACGTGATCTATGACCCAGGGGTGACGCTGCTCGACACATGGAAGGCAATGGAAGCCTTGGTGGATGAAGGGAAGTGCAAGGCCATCGGACTATCCGACGTCAGCTTGGAGCAAACGCAGGCAATCGTTGAGGCCGCGAGGATTAAGCCGGCGGTCGTTCACGTCGAATCCCATCCGTATCTCCCGGAATGGGAGCTCTTAACCTACTGCAAAAAGCACGGCATCGTGCTGCAAGCTTTCGCAGCGCTGGGCCACAGCAGCGAGCCCAGCCTGCTGAAAGATCCGGTCATCGTCGCCATCGCCAAGCGAGTCAACAAAACGCCGGCACAAGTCTTGCTCGCCTGGGCGATCCAGCGTGGCACAGCCCTGCTGACCACCTCGAAGACTCCCAACCGCATCCGAGAGAACTTCGACGTTTCAACCATACCAGAAGACGCGATGCAGCAGATCAACGACGGAATCACGTTCCGCGTGAGGTTGAATTCCGTCGTGAAGACCGGGGTACCCGGGTTCATTCCGAGAAAAACGTGATCGTCAGAAATAGTTCCTGAACACTGAGCGCGAATCACTTCGCGCGAATCGATAAGGTCGTCCTATGTACAAAACCAAAGCCTACTCCGCCGCCTCAGCCAAGTCGCCGATGGCTGCTGCCACCATACCGCGTCGCGATCCAACCGATCGCGACGTGCAAATCGAGATTCTCTTCTGCGGCATCTGCCATTCTGACCTGCACTCGGTGCGCGACGAGTGGCATGAGATCATGCCGACAGTTTACCCGATTGTGCCGGGGCACGAGATCGTCGGCCGCGTGACGAAAGTCGGTTCCGCGGTTACGAAGTACAAGCCCGGCGACCTCGCCGCGGTCGGCTGCCTGGTCGACTCCGATGGCGACTGCCCCGCGTGCGAGGCCGGCCTCGAAAACTTTTGCCCGAACCTGGTCCTCACGTTCAACGGCCCCGACAAACATCTCGGCGGCGTCACCTACGGCGGATACTCCGACAGCATCGTCGTCAACGAGCGGTTTGTGCTGCGAGTCCCTTCGAACCTCGACCTCGCCGGCACTGCGCCGTTGCTGTGCGCGGGAATCACCACCTATTCGCCGATGCGTCACTGGGGCGTTGAGGCTGGGCAGAAGGTTGGCGTCGTCGGGCTCGGCGGCCTCGGGCACATGGGTGTGAAGTTCGCCCACGCGTTCGGGGCTCACGTCGTCGTCTTCACCACTTCAGCGGGAAAGAAGGAAGACGCTCTCCGCCTCGGCGCCGACGAAGTCGTCGTCTCTCGCAACGCCGACGAGATGAACCAACACGCTTCGAGCTTCGATTTCATTCTCGACACGGTCTCTGCCGAGCACGACCTCAACGCCTATCTCAATCTGCTCCGTCGCGATGGCAACATGACACTGGTCGGTGCTCCGCCGAAGCCGTCGCCCGTCTCGTCGTTTGCCCTCATCATGGGTCGCCGCAGTCTTTCGGGCTCGAACATCGGCGGCCTTCCCGAGACGCAAGAGATGCTCGACTTCTGCGGCAAGCACAGCATCACGGCCGACGTCGAAGTGATCCCGATTCAGAAAGTGAACGAAGCCTACGAACGCTTGCTCAAGGCCGACGTCAAATACCGCTTCGCGATCGACATGGCGTCGTTGAAGTCGGCGTGATCTTAGACGCCACGAAAACGGCCTGAATACGCTTGCGTACATGACGATTTGCAACCGCAGTGCCGCGAAGTGTATTCAAGAAGCGAGCGAGATCAGCGGCGAAAACACGCCCGCGCGGCGACCATGGCGAGCATCAAGGTGGCAGCGGCTGCAACCCAGCGCGGCCAACGTGTCTCACGGGCGGGGTGACCGGCCTCGAGCGGGGCGACGTCGTAATAGCCGTTGAACATCTCATCGTCGGTGCGCTCACCGGTGTGCACGGTCACCGAGGGGTCGGGATTCGCCAGGTTGGCCGCGCTGTTGTCGTACACCGCTACGCAGCGGAGCATCGTCCCGGCCGGCAACATCTTCGGCACGGCCAACTCGTAGCGATGCTGCCAATTGAAATCCCACCGCGGCACACTCAGCAACGTCTCCGTGCGACCGTCGGAATACGCGGCTTCGTAGCGGAACGACTTGCCGCGCAGGTGCATGTGCGGGAACATCGCCAACAGCAGCAGGTCGCGCTCGATGGTCGCCGTGTGCTCGACGCGATAGTCGGCTGCGTGGGGGGGAATGTTCAGGTCGAGATCGACGATCGCGCGCGTGGCAACTTCACGCGTCACGCTGTCGGAGTCGGCCAATCGCAGGCCGAGTTGCGTGCGATCGCGCTGCTCGGTGCCGACCGTCGTGTAATGCACGATGAACCGCAACGTCGCGCCGGCAGGAATCCGCTTCGCCATTCCCGGTGGCAGAATCGTAGCCTGCGTTCCAGCCGCCATCGCCGCGAGGCAGAACGAATTCAATTCGCCGACCGACGCAATCTCTTCTGACCACGGCAGGCAGACGAACACGTTGCAGTGATGAACGACGCGGCGATTGCTCGGGCGAATCTCGATGGCCGAAACCCATTGATCGCGCATGAACTTGGGATCGACGGTGAAGTATTGATAGTCGACCAACCCAGTGGCGGGCACGACAAACTCCGTCGGCAACGACAGGACGACATCCGGAGCGCCGATCGCCCACTCATGGCCGCTTGTCGCAATCGCACCGATCGCTCCTTGCGCTGTTTCTCCTCGCGGACATCCGTCGGCAATCCACCGCCGCAGCGTCGCAATCTCGCTCTCGCTGAGACTCGGATCATTGGCGAAGTTGCCGTAGCGATGGTCGGCATGCCAAGGCGGCATGCGCCGCAAAGCGACAACTTCGTCGATCATCGCCGCCCAGCCGACAACCTCGTCGTAATCGGTAAGCGACATCGGACCCGAGCGCCCCGGCTGATGACATTCGACGCAATGCTTCGCCAACAGGGGCGCGACGTGTCGGGTGTAGGTGATTCGAGACGCCGACTCCGACGAATCGTCGAAGGTGATCAGGCAGCCCGAGGCGGTCGTTTGCGGGACCGATACCTTCTCGCCGGCGAGCAGTTCGTCGAGCGCGCGTTGCAGATCGTGCGACGTCGCTTCGCCTCGATGGACGCCGACGAGATACTGATCGTCGACGCGTCCGCGGTAACGCACTTGGCCAGTCGCATCGAGCACGACCACCTCGGGCGTACGGGTCGCTCCGAGTCGCCTGGCCGTCCGCGCAGCGACATCTTTCATCAGCGGGAATGTGAGCTGATGCTCGGCCGCAAAGATTCGAAGCTCGGCGTTGTCGTCTTGCGGGTTGGCATCGACGCCGAAAAAGGCAACGCCCTGCCCGCGATATGTCGCCGCCATCTCCGACAATCGCGAGGCGTACAACTTCGCCAGCGGACATTCAACGCCGAGGAACGCGACCACCACCGCCCGATCGCCCTGCTGAGGCGCGATTGCATGCGCGACGCCTTCAGGATCGCGCAGCATCGGCAAGTCGAGCGACGCAGTGAAGACGACGCAGGCGATTGCCAGGCTGATCATGGCAAGTGGAGCGAAAAAACGAGTTGCACGAGTCCAAAGAAAAGGTACGTCGCGATTGCGAGGGTTGATGTGTCGAGACGGCGTTCGCGCGACATAAACGTCACAGATGCCACGATCCGCCGGGACTTACGTCGTCTCGGCCAACGCCATGAACGCCGCCTCGTCGAGGCCGACGTCCATCACTCGAAGAATCGACCGCAACTGCGCAGGGTCGATTCGAAGCTTCCTTGCTGCGTGTGGCCATACCGCGCAAATGCATCGCGATAGTAACTCGCGGCGGGCGTCAAGTTGCCCAACAGCAGCAGAGCCTCGGCGAGCGTGACGGCGTCCCAATAGTTCGGCACGATGTGTGTGCGATCGCTCCACTTCGCCATTCGCTCGAAGCGATCGGCGAGCAACTTGCGAACCTCCTCGGCCGTCGATCGCGATTTGTCGGTATGACCGAGGTACAGCGCCGTCGTGGCGGCATTGATGCCGAGATAGGCGCTCGCCTTTTGCGATTGGCCCCAACCTCGGTTGTAGATGCGATGTGATTTCTCGAGCAGGTCGTGGGTCTTGCGATCTTCCCACAGACGCTTGTACACGCCGGCGCAAATGCCTGAGTTCTCCTCATCGTTGGGATTCTTGTGCAGCAGTGGTTCGAGCCATTCGAGCGCCTTGTCGAACTGCCGCTTACGGCTGTAGGCCAGGCCCATCAACTGTTGCAATCGCAAATCATGCGGATGCTTGGCGAGCGCTTCTGTCAAAAGATGGATGGCCGGATCGTTCGCCCCACATGCGATGCAAATCTCGGCGGCGAGCGCCGGCACGACAGCGCTGCGCCGATGAAAGGCCCGAGCCATGTCAGATCGCCGACGGCCCGCTCTCGCGAGACGCGCAGGCTGAACTCGTTCACGTGATCCATCAACGCTTGCAACTCGGGTTGGCCGCAAAGGTCGATCGGTTCGCCAACTAGCGTGAGCTGTTTCAGGTTGGGGCCGAAACGAAAGTGAAGAAAGAACCAATCGAGCCAACGTTCGGCGAAACAGAGCGCGAGATCGCCGTCATCGACTGTGCACTCGGTTAGAAGATGGCGAGCGGCATTGCCCATCCGACGCAGCGCGTGCGCCCAGTACTCGGTCTCTTTGGAGAAAAGGTTGTAATCGGCCAGCGTGACCAGGTTCGAGCAGACGTTCGAGCTTGGCTTGAAGTTGATCTTCGTCAGCGCCTCGGCAGCGATCGCTTCGAGAATGCGACCACCATAGAGAACCATCGCCTCGGGAGCACGCACCTCGCGGACGGCAAAAATCTGCCGCAACTCGTGGCCAATGAGCATCGATCCCGAACTGTGCTCGAGGACGCGCGCATCGACACGTGCCAGCCAGGCTTCGCGGTCGCCGTCGTCCATTGTTTGCCCTCTTAGGCGGGGCCTTCGATGCGATAGCCCAACGCCAGAACGCTCTTCAACACCTCGCTGACCACGCGACGATCGTATTCCTTTTCCGATTCGTCGAGCTCGTCGTAAGGCACCAGCCCGGGATGTTGCTTCAGCGCATCGTCGCGTCGCGGGCCAAACGTCCAACCGTCGGCGATACGCTGCGAAGACCAAACCTCGTGCGTGTTTTCAGCGAGCCGCTCGGCCAGCGACGCCATCGCGTGTGGCAGCACCACGCGCGAAGTATCGAGCGGTCGAGGCTGATAGGTCATCCATAGTCTCCGCGAACGTTAGCTGGCAAGCGAGCCAGCGTCATTGTAGGAGCGCGCCGGCGGAGATTGTAGCGTCGCGGCGTCAAAACTGCCGGGCGTGTGATAGACGGACGCCGTGTTACGCCGCACGCGGCGAGCAAGCTCGCCGGCTATTGATCCTCAGATAACAACGTTAATCGCGATGATGGGATCCATCACCGCTTGCGGTTTCGCGCGTCTCACGGGCGGTACGCGCGAAACCGCAAGCGGTGATACGACGCGTACGCCCTGGTTCACGAGGTTTTGTGAGGACCAATAAACGGGTCCGAATCGACACCGGGCGCGATCAGCCTTTGGTTTCGACGACGGCCTTCATCGTGGAGAGGCCTTTGTCGAACTCCTCGCCGATCCTCTTTTGCATGTTCATGACGAGACAAATCGCCTTGCGGAAGAAATCCTGTTGGCCCGCCATGTCCCAAGTGACAACCGTCTTGTCGCCGTCGGGCTTGAAGGTGAACTCGGTCGTCGACGTGTCCTTGAACGGCTTCTCGAAATCGAGCTTGATGCGAACCAATTCATCCGGCTTGCTGTCGATGATTGTCATGCTTCCTGCGCCGACTTGATCGTTGCCGTCCCAATGAAAGATGGCCCCCTGCCCTTCGGCGGGACCTTCGAATGTGTTCTTGGCGTCGGGGTCGAGCTTCGCCCACGGCGACCAACCTTGCCAGTTATGAAAGTTGTTGACCTGCGAAAAGACGGCACTCGGCGGAGCGGCGATCGTGGTTGAACGCACGATGCGGAAGTCGTTCGGCTGAAGGGCCACCACGACCGCAAAGCCCGCGACGAGAGCGAGCAGTACGACAAAAATCCATTTCAGCATGGTCGATCCGCGATTGCGGCCCCCTGGGTGTTCGCTTCAAGAAATAAAATCGCCGCCTCGACGATTTCTTGCGCTCACATGATGAAGGGAGTTCGCCGCGGCGACAAGCCCCGAAGTCGCATAACGCGCGCAAGTAAAGCGACGAATCACGATCCGAACGACGGCGGAGCGTTGGACAAAGTGCTCGTCGGCGACGCTTCGGTCGCTTGCGGCGGTGCGATGTCGGTGTTGATGTCGAGTTCGGCCTCAGTGGACATCACGTCGCTTGGTTCCTCATCTTCCTCATGGAGGAACAAATGCCGCCGTTCGAGGATTTCCTCGGTGGCACGTTGTCGCGAGTAGACGCCCGGCTGCGGAAAGACGCCGCCAGCGATAATCAATCCGGTGAGCGTGAGCAGTGCCGCGCGTTCGCGCTTGCGAAGGTTCAACGACACCGTCGAGACGTGACGCGCACCGGTGAATAGATAGAAATAGGCACGCAGCACGGCGATGCCGTTAAACGCGCCGGCCGCGACGACGGCGACGCCGACGATCGGGTTGATTTCGACAGCACTATCGACAAGCAGTTCGGTGCCGATGAACCCCAGCGTGGCCGGAAAGCCGACGCTCGCCAGCCCCGTGAGCAGAAAGCAAACGGCCAACGTCGGCGAGTGGCCGTACAAGCCGTGATAATCGGACAGCGACAACCGGCCGAAGCGGGCCTCGACCGCTCGCAGCGCTAGGCCGAACCCGCCGAGCGCCAGGAACACGGAGAACCACAACGACAACGACCCCGTGAGCGACAACTCGCTGTGGAGTTCGAGACCGACGAGCACCAGCGACGCCTGACTGATGAACAAGTAGGCGAAGAATCGGCGCGCCTCGATCTGAATAATCGACATGCCTGCCGCGTAGACGGCCGTGACGAGTGAGAATGCGCCGATGCTGCTCAGCACCCAGCCTTGGCCGATGGGGAGCACGAGTCGCACGGCCGCGTACACACCGCTGAGCGGCAGCATGTAAAGCAGCGCGATGCCCAACGACGCGTGCTCGAACCAGTCGGTGATCCAGCAATGCGCCGGCACCGTGCCGCAGCGCAGCAGCACCGCGGCCAACAGCGGAAGCGTAACCCACCACGGCGCCGGGTCGGGCGAAGCCTGCGCGATCTCGATCATCCGCCAACCCAAAATCAGCAGCGTGATGAACAGCGTCATGTGTACGACGTACACGCGCGTCGGTCGTCCGCGATTGACGAGCTCGATGTACGGCGGCACGGTCGAGATGACCAACAGCGCGATGAGAATCCACGGTTCTTTGCAACTGAAGATGAGAATCTGGATGGCTTCGGCCGCCAGCGACCACGAGAACGAGAACCGCCGCATCTTCGTTTGCGCGGTGGCCAAGGCGGTGAGAAAGTGCAGCAGCGCGACGCCCGGCACGAGCGGAGCGCTCAACTCATCGAGATGAAAAACCTGTCTGCCGAACAGCTTTGGCTCGACGCTCCACGGCGAAATCGCGTCGGGCGATTGCGAGTAAAACGACACACACGCCATGAGCGTGCAAACGAGCGTCATTGCCGTGAAGGTGAGTCCCGCACGATACGCGCGGTTCGGGTCGCGCAACATGCTCACGCGCAGCGAGCTGAGCAGCGCGATGGCGACGCCCAGCTCAAGCCATGGCAACTGCAGCAGGTTCATTGAAACTCTTCGATCGATCCGAAGTGCGGCTTGACCTGATCCGACTCGCGTGACGCCTCGCCCGACAGGAAGTCGGTCCAGCGTCGCTCGAGGGCATCGCACGTTTGGAACAGTCGCTCGAACGGCTCGACAATAGAGTTGACGAGGAACGAGTCGAGATAGCCACGCTCGAGCGCGAAGCGATACAGCCAACGATGCGTACCGCTGGTGCTCAAACGCCCCCACACGGTTCGCGGCGGCCGCAAGCGATCGCCAATGGCGTTCTCCATAGCTCGATAATCTTGCAGCAGCGTCGGAGCACGCACGAACTGCAACGTGCGAAGGCAGGCGTGGCCCAGCAGATGAAACAGCGCGATGTAGCGGAAGCCGAGGCCGATTTCAGCGACGATGATTCCGACTTGCGACAGCGACGCGAACGACAGTGCCGACTTGATGTCGGTCTGCACGCTGCCAGCGAGGTAGGCCATCATCGCGGTCGCCAGGCCGAGCACGACGACGAACGCACACAGGGCCCACGAAAGTTCCAACAGCGGACTGACGCGAAGCAGCAGAAACGCGCCGAGGTGGACCGACAACGCTCCATAGAAGACGGCGCTCGACGGGGTTGGGCCTTCCATCGCGCGTGGCAACCAGCCGGAGAACGGAATGAGGCCCGACTTGCCTGCGGCGGCGATCACCAACAGCAGCCCGACGACAACCGCATCGCCCACCGGCACGACGGAGTGCTCGTCGGGCCAAACTCCCGCGCCCAGCAGCTCGTCGAAGTCGCCTTCGCCGATCAAGTGATGCATGGCGACGGCCGCCAGCAGCAGCGCTGCATCGGAGACGCGGTAGATGATCCAGATCCAAAGTCCGTTGCGGGCCGGCGGGGCGCTCTTGAAAGAACGCCACGAGCAATGCCGACGACAGGCCGACGAACTCCCAACCGGCAAACAAGGTTTCGATCGTGCCGGCCAACGACGTGACGACCATGCCCAGGACGAAGACCGCATACAGCACAAAGAACCGGTTGTAGCCCGGCTCGCGGTGCATGTAACGACTGGCGAACGCGCCGATCGTGCCCGAGAGCACCAGCGACAGGATCGCCATCGGAACCGACAACCGATCGAACACCAGCTTCAATGAGAAGTGGTAGTGATGCGGGATGACGACCCAATTGCCGATCTCCACCTCGAGGCTGACGGTTCCGGAGAACAGCATCCAAGCGAGGATCGCGACGGCCGCAAGCAGACCCGACGTGACGCACGAAGAAATCAGCCGAGTCGTCGTGCGTTCGCCCAGCGGTCGATCAAAAAGTGATGCTCCGCCCAACACGACGGTCATCACCATCGGGCTGATGACGGTGATCAGACCGAGGAACGTAATGATGATGGGCTGGTCAGGCATGAGATGCTAATGCGCTGCCTGGACCAGGTCGCTGGCCTCGATTTCTGCAAATTCCAGGTGGTCGCGCCAGCCGCGATACCAGTCGACCGACGACACGGTTTGCGGCAGCACCGACGTGTGTTCGTAATACCGGCGGAACTGATTGCCCTGGAACACAAAAATCTCGCGCGATTGCGGGTCGAGCACGGCCAATTGAATCCATTCGTTGCGACACAGCCGGCCGATGGCTTCGTTGCGATTCATAATGCGCGTCATCGCGGCGACCGTCGTCTCGATGATAAACAATAAGCGAACGGGTTCGTGGATTTCGACCATCTGCCACGGCAGGCCGGTGCGCAAGTCGCTCGCCGCGCCGTCCATGACCCCCAAGAGCGCCGACAGGTTGTGCGGCAACTTTGTACCACATCCGAAGCCGACATTGTCGACGTTCGAGAAATAGTATTCGAGGTTGATGCCCGAGCAGACCGGAAAGACCGCCTGCAGGATGCGCGTCAGGATCGTGTTTTCCTCGTCATCCTGCGACGGGTCGTACGACGTGAGGAACGCGCGGCGGTCGAGGAACAAACCGCGCGACCACTCGCGGCGGCCGACGATGGTGATGGCGTTGGTTGCGTGGCCGAGTTCGGGGCGTGTTTGCGCGAGATCTTCCGAACGCCCTTCGACGTGTGCCCGAGCTTCGGCGAATCCGAGCGTCAGCGGCGCCGACATGAACCGGCGGCAGCGCTCGTGAGCGTTGCGATCGCAGGTAGCGTTGAGATAACGGCGCGCGTCGGCGAACTCTTCGCGATGCGACGTCGGCAAGCGGTCGAGGTCGAAATAGTCGACCGAGTCGCAACAGGTGTTGTGATACGCGCCGACGAAGACCGTATCGACGGGAATGATCAGCCCCCGGCCAGCCAATGCAGCGCGCACTCGTGGGTCGTTCAGAATCTCGGAAAGCGCGCGAGCATTCGGGCCGCCGGCCGATCCGCCGCACGCACCGCACATGTACGCCGAGTTGTGCGGATTATTGAGGCTGTTTGACCCGTGACCGATGACCACCACGACCCGCGAGAAACCGGAGGTCAGGCCGATATCGCGAAGCAGACGGTCGCCGATGTCGATCATCTCGGCCAGCGAGTAGCCGACTGAGCCGTTCTCCGAACCGGGCTTCGGCTCGCAACGTTCGAGTTGCAGCCGCGTCATGCGCGGTGTGCGAACGAAGCTGCCGCACATCTGTCGAATGCGGGCGGCCAATCGCGGGAACAAAATACGTCCCGTGAGCGGAATCGACGCGAGCACGCCGAAGCTGGCGGTCAGCAAGGCGCCGAGCGCGAACGTGCGGCTCCCCGAGTGAATGCGGAACGACGCGTTGCCAATGGCCCGCCGCGTCTTGGCGCGTCGGCGGTGCGTTTCGCCCGCTTCGTCGGCAACCTCTTCGGTCACCCAATGGCTCGGACGAATGACGACCGGACACAACGGAACGAAGTGTGCCTCGGCCGCCCCGCGGTAATACATCGCCACGCTGAAGAAGCCCGCGGCGCCGAAGGTCTCGACCGACGGAGCAATCTCTTCGAGATGACGACGGAACGATTCTTCACGCTCGTCGATGCAGCAAACGACCTGGAATTGCGGCGCCGACGGGCGCGACTTGCGCGACTTCGCATGTACGCTCACAGCGTCGAGCGTTTGGATTGAGAACCGCTGCTCGTAGGCGAGATGGAAGATGCGTCGTCGTTCGAGGCCAGAGAAACCTTCGACCTCTTCGAAGATCGTGGCCCAACTGTCCGAATCGAGACGATACAACGCGTCGGGGGCGAGCCCAAAAATTTGTGCCAGCTCGAACACCAAGAACGCACGTTGCTCGACGCTTGGAGGCCAATGCTTGTCGACCTTCGGACACACGGCGCGTCGCAACTCGCTCAAAGGTCCGGTGAAGTTGAGCGCTCGCTTCGCCGTCGATGCCAACGAAAAGCGATCGAGGATCAAGCGAATCGCCAGGAATTCAATCAGGCTGCCTTGCGGCACCGGGCGAGCGGTGCGGTCGCCACGTTGCTCGACTTGCTGCACCATGCCAGCCCAACCGCGCAGCGGCAGCAACGTCGCGCCGAGATATTCTTCCCACTCGTGATCTTCGACGCCGAGAAGTTTGAGCGACTCGGCAATCGACTCCAGTGGCGTGACGTTCTCGGCCTGCAATCGTCGCAGCTCGGCACTCAGGCCGCGCATCCATGCATCGGGCGGACTGCCGGGCAATCCATAGAGCGCACAGAACGCGCGGAAGAAACCCAGATCGCGATCCGGCAGCGGCCACTGTGCGAGGCCTTGATCGAGAAACGCCGCGCAAAACTTGACGAGGACATCGTTGACGGGCGCATCGGCATCCGCGCCGGTGGCGTCGAGCAACAACTCGCGATGTCGAATCGGAATGTGAGGCGGCGAGGTGAACTGCGGCAGATGGCGCACGCCTTCGCAGCAGACTCGCCACAACGCCTGCAACGTGAATCGCTCCCAATCTTCGTCAGTCCACTGTTCGATCGCCGACTCAGCAAAGCGATCGAGCAATTCGACGAGATGCCGGGGGAACGAACCGCTCGCCGCGGGTGCCGGCCCCTTGCCGTCGGTCGGGCCGCGCAGATCGCGGAGCACCCAGTGACGTGTCTCGGCAATGATGCGTGCCCGCGTGGCCGACGAGGTTTCTTGTCGCACACGTCGCAGCGCGTTCGTCTCGGCGACGTACCACACGAGCTCTTGGGTCGGACCGCCGCGAAGCGGGAACTGCATCATCGCCAGTCGTAGCTGCATGCGGTTGCCGAAGCACGGCACCGGGTTCGAAGCCTCCGTGCCTAGATCGCGCTCGAGCACTTCCTGCAGATCGGAGAACCGGATGCGGCCACGTCGGAGCGCGTCGCGGTATTTTTCCTCGACCAAATACGGCTGACAATGAAAGACCTGAGCCCCCTTCTTCACGGCCTCGTCAAACGGCAGATCCTCGAACGCATGGAGCGTATTGTGGTGGATGAAGACCGTGATCGGCCCTTGGGCCGGCAGCAAATGGGCTGCGTGCTCAATCGCCTGCTCAAGCGCCGGAAGGTCGGTTACGGACTCACTGCCCATGTCGGATTCGGCGACGCCACGGGTCGAAATATGCATGAGAACGCCTTCACCGCAACATTTGTTGGCAACAGCGTTTGCAACGAAACCGGCAGAGAGACTCAACCAGAGTGAGTCCGGGGTCTCGGTGCGCCACGGCCGATAACCCGCTTGTGACGCCTTGGACGTCCACAGATGTTGCGCGCGCAAAAGGACGGGACGGCAGCCCCGTCGCCGCCCACACCTCCATTGTCTCAGTGTCGTCTTATTCCGGCAAAGGAGCGAACATTAAAAGGACGTAATGTTTGCCGCAAATTATCGCAACTCCGCAACTTCCGGGGAAAACAAGCGTCCGGAGACCGCTCAATGTTACAAACGTGATGCACGCCATTACTCAGCGTGATGCACGGGTCGCAACACCGGCCCTTGTCGAAAGCTGATCGCGATGCGATTCCATGCGTTCATCACCGACACGATAAGCGTCAGATCGACCAGATCCTTTTCCGAGAAGTGCTTTCGCGCCTCGTCGAACACGTCGTCGGGAACGCGCGTTTGCGAAACGAGCGTCACCGACTCGGCCCACGCCAAGGCGGCTCGTTCGCGATCGTCGAAGAAGGTTGTCTCATGCCAGGCGGGCAAACAATCGAGCCGCTGTTGTGTCTCGCCAGCCTGACGAGCCTCGTTCGAGTGCACGTCGACGCAGTAGGCGCACCCATTGATCTGTGACACCCGCAATTCGACGAGCGCCCGCAACTTCGGCTCGATGGCGGTCGTCTTGATATAAGCGCTCGTCGCCCCCAGCGACTTCGTGGCTTCGGGAGCGACATGGGTGTAATGAATGCGAAGCGACACGGTGGCTTTCTCCTCGCTACACCGAGACTGGCTCCGGCGCACGACGAAAGATGCGACGTCTCGATGCGAACCACAAGCGGAAGCGGTCGAGATACAGATAGACGACCGGCGTCGTGTAGAGTGTCAACGCCTGGCTGAAGATCAGCCCGCCGACCATCGCCACGCCCAAAGGCCGTCGCAGCTCCGATCCGTTGCCGGTGCCGAGAGCCAGCGGCAAGCCGCCCAACAGCGCCGCCATCGTCGTCATCATAATCGGGCGAAACCGAAGCAGACACGCCTCGAAGATCGCTTCCTCAGGCGGGCGGCCTTCGTTGCGCTCGGCCTCCAAGGCGAAGTCGATCATCATGATCGCGTTCTTCTTGACGATGCCGATCAGCAGGATGATGCCGATCAGCGCCATCACGTTCAAGTCGATCCCGCACATCATCAGCGCCAACAACGCGCCGACGCCGGCCGACGGCAACGTCGAGAGGATCGTGATCGGGTGGATATAACTCTCGTACAAAATGCCGAGCACGATGTACACCGTCACCAGCGCGGCAAGGATCAACCACGGCTCGTTGGCCAACGACGCTCGAAACGCCTGCGCGGTTCCCGAGAACGTTCCGCGAATGCTCTTCGGCATTCCCATGCTCGCGACCGCTTCCTCGATCTGTTCGACTGCCTGGCCCAGCGACATCCACGATTCCAGGTTGAATGAGAACGTCACCGATGGAAACTGCCCAGAGTGCGCGACCGCCAGCGGCGTGGTCGTCGAGGTGTGGCGATACATGGCCGACAGTGGAATCTGTTCGTTGTTCAAACCCCGCACGTAGATGTGGTCGAGCGTCGACGGGTCTTGCCAGAACTCAGGCTCGACGCCCATGACAACGTGATACTGGTTGAGCGGCTTGTAGATCGTCGACACCTGCCGTTGGCCGAAAGCGTCGTACAGGGTTTCGTCGATTTGCTGCGTCGTGATGCCGAGACGCGCGGCGGCGGTGCGATCGATGTTCAGCGAGGCTTGCAACCCACGGTTCTGTTGGTCGCTGTTCACGTCGACGATGCCGGGAATGGTGCGAAGTTTCGCGAGAATCTTCGGCCCCCAATCGTTCAAGTCGCGTAGGTGATCGCTCTGCAGCGTGTACTGGAACTGTGCGCTGCTGGCGCGTCCGCCGATGCGCAGGTCTTGCACGCCTTGCATGAAGAGCGCCGCACCGGGAATCTTCGAGGTGTTGCCTCGAATTCTCGCGAGCACCTGATCGACGCTCGACGATCGCTGCGAAAGGTCTTTGAGCGACACAAACATGCGCGCCGTGTTCGCGCTGCCGCCCGAGCCGCCGCCCGTGAACGCTGTCACGACGTCGACGTCGGGATCGGCCGACACGACGGCCGCGAAGCGCGTCAGCAAGCTTCGCATCGTCTGGAACGACGTGTCTTGATCGGCCAGGATGTTGCCCGTCAACCGGCCGGTGTCTTGCTGCGGAAAAAAGCCCTTAGGAATGATGACGTACAGATAGCCGGTGAAACCGATCGTCACGAACAGCGACAACAGCGTGATCTTCGGATGCCGCAACACCCAGCCGAGCGTGACCTCGTAGAACGCGAGAATCCAATCGAAGATTTTCTCGCTGAAGCGAT
This sequence comes from uncultured Planctomycetota bacterium, assembly GCA_963708675.1. GTDB lineage: Bacteria > Planctomycetota > Planctomycetia > Pirellulales > PNKZ01 > DATAXP01. The sequence goes on along the minus strand of CAVPTO010000003.1, from coordinate 4,127,529 downwards.
AGATCGCTCCATGTTTTTCTTCGTGCGCGCTCTTGAGCATCCGCGCGCACATCATCGGCGTCGTCGTTAGCGACACGACCATCGACACGCCGACGGCAACCGACAACGTCACGGCGAACTCGCGAAACAAGCGGCCAACGATGCCACCCATCAGCAAGATGGGAATAAACACCGCCACGAGCGACACGCTCATCGACAGCACGGTGAAGCCGATTTCCGAGGCGCCGTCGAGCGCCGCGCGCATTGGCGGAACGCCTCGCTCCAAGTGGCGCGTAATGTTTTCGATGACCACGATCGCGTCGTCGACGACGAAGCCGGTCGCAATCGCCAGCGCCATCAGCGAAAGGTTGTCGAGGCTGTAGCCGGCCAGGTACATGACGCCGAACGTGCCGACGAGCGACACGGGGACCGCGACGCTGGGGATGAACGTCGCACGCCAATTCCGTAAAAACAGGAACACGACCAACACGACCAGCGCCACCGAAATGAGCAGCGAGAACTGCATGTCATGAACGCTCGCCCGGATGGTGGCCGTGCGGTCCATCGCCACTTCGAGCTTCATGTCGGCCGGGATGTCGGCCTGCAACTGAGGAATTAGCGACGTCACGCGATCAACGGTGGCGATGATGCTTGCGGCCGGCTGACGGAAGACGACGATCATGATGGCCGGCTCGCCGTTGTTGAAGCCGATGGCCCGCACGTCCTCGACGCCGTCGAACACGGTCGCAACGTCCCGCAGCCGCACCGGCGCTCCGTTGCGATACGTCACGATGAGCGGCGCGTACTCTTCGGCCTTCGTCAGTTGGTCGGTCGTGCTGATCGACCAGGATTGGTTTTCATTGGCAATCTGACCCTTCGGACGATTCGCGTTGGCCGTGGTCAACATCGTGCGAACGTCTTCCAGGCCGAGGCCGAAGTGATTCAGCACCGTGGGGTTCACGTCGACGCGCACGGCCGGCGGCGCGCCGCCGCCGACAATCACCTGCCCGACGCCGCGCACTTGAGCGAGGCGTTGCTGCAGAATCGTCGAGGCCGCGTCGTACATGCGAGCCTTCGTGTACGTGCGGCTCGTGAGAGTGAGAATGAGAACCGGCGAGTCGGCCGGGTTGACCTTGCGATACGTCGGGTTGCTGGGCAGGTTGGTAGGCAATCGACTGCGAGCCGCGTTGATCGCCGCCTGCACGTCGTGCGCGGCAGCGTCGATGTTGCGATTCAAGTCGAATTGCAGCGTGATCGACGTCGTGCCCAAATAGCTGAGCGACGTCATCTCGGTGACGCCAGCGATCTGGCCGAACTGTCGCTCGAGCGGAGTCGCGACGGCCGACGCCATCGTCTCAGGACTTGCCCCGGGGAGCGCCGCACTCACCTGGATCGTCGGGAAATCGACTTGCGGCAGCGGCGCGACCGGCAAGAACGCATAGCCCAACGCGCCGGCGAGCATCACGGCTGCCGTGAGCAGCGTGGTTCCGACCGGCCGGTGAATGAAGGGCGTGGAGAGGCTCATGGGAAACAGAAGTCAGAACGCGGAATGGTGAATGCCAACCCTTCTCCCTTCGGGAGAAGATGCCGCGAAGCGGCGGATGAAGGCGGGTTGAGTTAGTGACTGCCTTCTACTTCAACCCGCCCTCACCCGGCGGCTTCGCCGCCACCCTCACCCAAAGGGAGAGGGAATTCGTTCATTCCGTTTTCAACAGTTCTTTTTCCTCCTCAGACGGCGCGACTCGCGTGGTGCCGTGGCCGGTAATCAATCGCGCCAGACGATCGAACCACAGATATATGACGGGCGTCGTGTATAGGGTCAGCAACTGACTGAACAACAAGCCGCCGATGATCGTGATGCCCAGCGGACGTCGCAGCTCGCTGCCGGTGCCATGCCCCATCGCCAGCGGCACGGCGCCGAGCAACGCCGCCATCGTCGTCATCATGATCGGACGGAACCGCAGCAGGCAGGCTTGGAAGATCGCTTCGTGCGGGTCCATTCCTTCATTGCGCTCGGCATCGAGCGCGAAGTCGATCATCATGATCGCGTTCTTCTTGACGATGCCGATCAACAGAATGATGCCGATCAACGAAATGACCGACAGTTCCATGCCGCACAGCAGAAGCGCGACGAGCGCACCGACGCCGGCCGAGGGGAGTGTCGACAGAATCGTGATCGGATGCACATAGCTCTCGTAGAGCACGCCGAGCACGATGTACACCGTGACGAGCGCCGCGAGAATGAGCATCGGCTCGTTCTTCAGCGAGGCCTCGAACGCGGCGGCTGTTCCTTGGAAGCTCGTTTGAATGCTCGGCGGCATGCCGATCTCGCGTGTCGCCGCGGCGATCGCTTCGACCGCTTCGCCCAATGCCGCGCCATGCGCCAGGTTGAACGAGATGTTCACCACCGGGAACTGCCCCTGATGGTTGATCGTCAACGGCATCGTGCGTTGATTGATCGTCGTGAACGAATCGAGCGGCGCCTCGCGGCCTCCGGGAACCTTCAGCCAGATTTCGGTCAAATCGTCGGGCCGATTGCGGAACTCGGGCTTCACTTCGAGGATCAGCCGGTACTGATTCAACTGCGTGAACAGAATCGAAATCTGTCGCTGACCGAACGCGTTGTACAGCGCGTCGTCGACCATCTGCGGCGTGATGCCGATGCGCGACGCGGTGTCGCGATCGATGACGACGTGCGCTTGCAGCCCTTGGTTCTGTTGATCGCTCGCCACGTCGCGCAACTCGGGAATCTGACGAAGTCGCTCGATGAGCTTCGGCGTCCAGAGGGCTAACTCCTTCGCGTCGGGGTCTTCGAGACTGTACTGATACTGCGTGCGGCTAACGCGTGTTTCGACCGTCAGGTCTTGCACCGGCTGCATGAACAGCGTGATGCCTTGAATGTTCGCCAGCCGTTGCTGCAAGCGGCGAATGACATCGACGGCCGTCAGTTGGCGTTCTTCGAGCGGCTTGAGGTTGATCTGCACACGTCCGCTGTTGAGCGTGACGTTCGTACCGTCGATGCCGATGAACGACGACAGGCTTTCGACGGCAGGGTCTTCGAGGATCTCGCGGTTGAGCGCTTGTTGCCGCTCTTTCATCGCGTCGAACGAAATGCTTTGCGTCGCCTCGGAGATGCCGAGAATCACGCCCGTGTCTTGCACGGGGAAGAACCCCTTGGGCGTGTAGATGTACAGATAGATGGTGGCGACGAGCGTCGCGGCGGCGACGATCAACGTCAGCGTTTGCAGCTTCAACACCCAGCGGAGCGTGACGCCGTACATGGCGATGACCGAGTCGAAGCCCCACTCCATCACTCGTGCCAGGTAACCTTGCTGTTGATGCGGCGTGTGCTTGAGCAGCCGCGCGGCCATCATCGGCGTGAGCGTCAGCGACACAATCGCCGAGATGACGATCGTGACGCTCAACGTCACGGCAAATTCGCGGAACAAACGGCCGACAATATCGCCCATGAACAACAGCGGAATGAGCACCGCGATCAGCGACACGCTGAGCGAGACGATCGTGAAGCCGATTTCCTCGGAGCCTTTGAGCGCCGCCTTCATCGGCGCTTCGCCGGCCTCGATGTGCCGCGCGATGTTTTCGATCATCACGATTGCATCGTCGACGACGAAGCCGGTCGAAATCGTCAACGCCATCAACGTCAGGTTGTTGAGGCTGTAATCGAGCATATACATCACCGCGAACGTGCCGACGATCGACAACGGCACCGCGACGCTGGGGATGACGGTGGCCGACACGCTGCGCAGGAACAGAAACATCACCATCACGACCAGCCCGATGGTGAGCAGCATTTCGAACTGCACGTCTTCGACGCTCGCGCGGATCGTCAACGTGCGGTCGGTGAGCACCTTGACGTCGATCGACGCCGGCAGCGACGACCGCAGTTGCGGCAGCAGTGCGTTGATCCGGTCGACGACCTCGATGATGTTCGCGCCCGGCTGACGTTGAATGTTCATGATCACGGCGGGCGTCGTGTTCATCCACGCTGCCTGCCGCACGTTCTCGGCGCCGTCGATGACGTCGGCAACGTCGGACAAATGCACGGCTGCGTTGTTGCGGTACGCGATAATCAACTGGCGATACTGATCGGCCGTGAGCAGTTGATCGTTCGCGCCGATGGCATACGCCTGGCGCGGGCCGTCGAAGTTTCCCTTCGCCTGGTTGACGCTGGCCTGCATGAGCGTCAGACGCAGATCCTCAAGATTCATCCCCATCGCGGCCAGCGCCATGGGGTTCGCCTGGACGCGGATTGCAGGCTTTTGACCCCCCGTGATGCTCACCATGCCGACCCCGGGCAACTGCGCGATCTTCTGAGCGAGCCGCGTGTCGGCGAAGTCTTCGACTTTCGTCAGTGGCATCGTTACCGACGAAAGCGCGAGCGTGAGAATCGGTGCGTCGGCGGGATTGGTCTTGCTGTAGATCGGCGGGTTCGGCAGGTCTTTCGGCAGGAAGGTTGTCGCCGCGTTGATGGCCGCTTGCACCTGTTGCTCGGCGACGTCGATGTTCAGCTCGAGCGCGAAACGGAGCGTGATGACCGAGCTGCCTTCGGAGCTGGTGCTCGTCATCTGCGTGAGGCCGGGCACCTGGCCGAACTGTCGTTCGAGCGGCGCGGTGACCGACGAGGCCATGACCTCGGGGCTGCCGCCGGGATAGAACGTCAGCACCTGGATGGTCGGGTAATCGACCTGCGGCAACGCCGAGACGGGCAATTGGTAGTACGCCACGCCTCCCACCAGCAGCAGCGCAACCATCATGAGGATGGTCGCGACCGGCCGAAGGATGAATGGCCGGGAGGGGCTCATCAGCTTGCCTTGGGTTGAGCCGACCCCTTAGCACCGCCCGGAGCGTTCTGTTCGCCGTTTCGACTCTTCACGGAAACCTTCGTTCCCGGTTGGAGTTTGTCGACGCCGTCAGTCACGACCAGTTCGCCGGGCTGAAGGCCATCTTCAATGACGGTCGTGTCGCCTTCGGTCGCGCCGGGCTTCACCACGCGCAGCTCAACCGTCTCGTCCGGTTTGACGACATACACGAAGCTCGACTCGGGGCCGAGCTGCACCGCCGCCGACGGTACAACCTTCACGCCCGGCAACGTCTCGATCAACAGCCGCGCGTTGACGAACTGATTCGGAAAGAGCATGCGATCCTTGTTCTCGAAGATCGCTTTGAGTTTCAACGTGCCGGTAAGCGCGTCGACCTGGTTGTCGATGGCGAACAGCTTGCCGGTAGCCAGCTTCGTATCGAACTGCCGATCGAACGCATCGACCGCGAGTTCCTGATCGGCGTTCATCTTCGCCTGCACTTTGCGAATGTCGTCCTGTGGAATCGTGAACACGACGGCAATCGGCTGCAGTTGCGTGACGACGGCCAGGCCATTGGCGTCGCTGGCGTGCACCATGTTGCCGGGATCGACGAGACGCAGGCCGATGCGCCCGGAGATCGGCGACGTGATGCGGCAGTAGTTGAGCTGCAAGCGAACGTTGTCGATCGTGCCGCGGTCGGTCATGATCGCGCCTTCGCTTTGTTGCACGAGTGCGCGCTGCGCATCGACTTGTTGTGCCGTGACCGAGCGTGTCGGCAAGAGCGCCAAGTAGCGGTCGAGGTCGAGTTGCGCGACCTTCAGCGACGCCTCGTCTTTTTGCAGTTGGCCTTCCGCCTGCGTGAGCTGCACCTGGTACGGACGCGGGTCGATCTCGGCAAGCACATCGCCTTCTTTGACCATTTGGCCTTCGGTGAACGCGACGTTCACAAGCTCGCCATCAATGCGCGTGCGAACCGTGACGGTGTAGAAGGCCGTCACGGTGCCGAGGCCGTTGAGATAGATGCTGACGTCGCTCGTGCGAACTTCGGCAGCGCCGACGGGCACCACGCGCTTGGGCGCGGTGGTCGGCTTGGTGTGAACGAGCGCTTCCCATCGCGCTCGTGCGTACGGCAACCATTGTGGCGCGGTGTAGTACGCCGCGGCTGCGCCTGCTGACACCAACGCCAGCGTCAACAACGAGCCCCACGGAAATTGCCGTCGCTGACGCGGCAACTCTTTCGGAGTTTCGAACTCCTTGGTGGTTTCAGTCTCGATGCGCGATTCGTAATCGGAACGCGCCTTGGGTGCGGTCATTGCCGGTGATGTCGCAGCGTGCGATGTCGCAGCCGGCGATGACACCGTGGCGCGAGGCGCTCGGGAACCGAAAGTTCGGGAGCGTTGGTGCGTGAGGGAATGGTGGGCATGCGGGGGAGGCGGCGACAAATACTTTTGGAGGGACAAGGCTGGTGGCGCCCTTGTTATTATGCGCCTCATTCCAGCGTGGGAAACAGTTACGCGACCAGATATAGCAGGAATGTTCCGGCTGGACCGCGCGTGTCGATTACACTTCGGTTAAGTGGATGCAGTGCTCGTGGGGGGAACGACTTGAGAGGACCATGACGATGGACGTGCCCCTACATTCGGAAGTCGATCGCCGCGATGTTTTGAAAACTGCCATCGGTGCGGTCACTGCATTGAGTCATAGCACAACTGTCTCCGGAAGTGCGCGCCCCGTCAACGTGAATCGCGATGCTAAACTCATCGCGCGACAATCTGTCGCACTCGGCGAAGCAATCGACATCTTTGTGTTATCACAGCCACGCCGCCGAAAGTTGGACGTCGCTGCCGGGCGTCGATGTGAGTTTCGATCGCCCGTACGGTAAGTATCGGCAGATTTACGACAATCCGCAGAGCGTAGGTTCAGGTGAATTTTTGTTATGGGAGTTTCCGCTCTGCCATTAGTTGGAGCAGCACGGATACGACGTGAACGACTGCTCGAACAGCGACCTTTTGTCACCCGACGTTGCTCGCGCTGCACGCGCGGTCATGAGCGTCGGCCACGTCGCGCATCACACACATTTGTTGCGGCGAGCGCTGGCATTTTAATCCTTCTCCGTCCGGGAGAAGGTGCCGCGCAGCGGCGGATGAGGGCGGGTTGAATCGGTAAGCGCCTTCTACTTCAACCCGCCCTCACCCGGCGGCCGACCACCGCTACGCGGCGGTGCCCGCGCCACCCTCTCCCAAAGGGAGAGGGGGTTCAAAACACGCGAAACCGCGACGCCCGCCACGCGTAAAACGCGGGCAGCAGAATCAACGTCGCGATCGTGCCGAAAAGCATGCCGCCGATGACGACCGAGGCCAACGGACGTTGCACCTCGGCGCCGGCGCCGTCGCTCATGGCCATCGGCAGAAAACCGATCGACGCGACCATCATCGTGATGAGCACCGTGCGGACCGATTCGCTCGAAGCACGCAAGATCGCTTCGACACTCGGCTGCACGCGCTCGTATTCGCGGCGCATGGCCGAAACGATCACCATGCTGTTGAGCACGGCGACGCCCGAGAGCGTGATGAACCCGATCGCCGCCGAGATCGACAGCGGCATCGATCGCAACCACAACGCGATAATACCACCGGCCATCGCAAAAGGAATGCTGCCGAAGATCACCGCGGTGTCCCATCGATTGCGAAACGCCAGGTACAGCATTACCAAGATCAGGCTCAGCGAAATCGGCCCCACGATCGCAAGTCGCCGCTGGGCGCGACGCATGTTCTCGAACTGCCCGCCCCACTCGATGCTGTAACCCTGCGGCAGCGTCACGTTCTCAGCAATCTTTTGCTGGGCGTCGTACACGGCGCTGCCGACGTCGCGATCGCGAACGTTGAACTGAATCATTACGCGCCGCTTGCTCCACTCGCGTGAGATGAGTCGTGGCCCGCGTTCGATACGCACGTCGGCCAACGTCGAAAGAGGAATGAGCTCGCCCGACGGGCTCTCGACGAGAATGCCGGCGATCGACTCCGGCGTGCCGCGAATCGACTCCGGCAGCCGCACCACGAGCGGGAATCGCCATGCGCCCTCGACCACTTCGCCGACGCTCTTGCCACCGACCGACTCGATAATGTCCATCACGCTTTGCACCGGAATGCCGTAACGCGCCAGCTCGTCTTGCCTCACGTCGATGCGCAAGATCGGCTGACCCAGCGTCTGCTCCGTGGTGACGTCGCTGCAACCTGGCACCGTCCGCAAAACTGCCGCAATGCGTTCGGACCAATGCATCAGTTGTTGGAAGTCTTCGCCGAACAGCTTGATCGCCACGTCGCCACGCGCGCCGGAGATCAGTTCGTTCGTGCGCTGCTCGATCGGTTGCGTGTACCAAACCACTTGACCCGGGCAGTCGCGCATCGCTTCTTCGAACAGCTTCACGAGTTCCGTCTGACTATGCGCCTTCGTCCAGCCATCACGCGGCCGAAGCGACACAAACATATCGCTCATCTCGACGGTCGACGCGTCGGTCGGCACCTCGGGCGCGCCGACGCGACTCCACACGTAATCGACTTCATCGGGGAACATCGTCACGAGTTGCCGTTCCATGCGCTGGTTAATGCGCAGATTCTCGTTGAGGCTCGTCCCCGGCGGACGCGTGATGCCGATGACGATCGTGCCTTCGTCGAGGCGCGGCACGAACTCGGTGCCGAGCCCCGTGGCCAGCCAGCCGCACCATCCCAACAATGCCAGCGACGCAACGGTGAGCGTCTTTCGCCACGGCAACAAGCGTTCGAGCACCGTCGTGTACACCTGCGCGCGACACGAACGAGCAACACATCACGCGGCGAACGAGCAGTCAACACCAGGCTCGCAAGCACTGGCGTCAAGCTGAGAGAACAGATCAACGACCCGATGAGGACGAAGATCACCGTCATCGCCATCGGGCGGAACATGCGGCCTTCGACCCCTTCGAGCGAAAGAATCGGCAAGTAGACGATCATGATGATGAGTTGCCCGAACACGGCAGGCGTGCGGACTTCGATCGCCGCGCGACGCACGGTGTCGAGACTCGCGCGCGCGTGCCCCGCTAGCGCCGGCCAACGAGTGGACGATGTGGTCGATCATCACGATCGAACTGTCAACCACGAGGCCAAAGTCGATCGCGCCGAAGCTCAACAACGACCCTGCGATACCCGCGTACCACATGCCGCAGAAACCGACGCACATCGACAGCGGAATGGCGGTCGCGCAGATCAACCCTGCGCAAGTTGCCGAGGAACATGAACAGTATCAGCACGACCATGCACGCCCCTTCGAGCAGGTTTGACGTGACGGTTGCAATCACGCGGTTCACCAACTCGGTGCGGTCGTAAGCGATAACGACTTCAATGCTCGACGCGGGTTCCCCCTCGGCTTCCAGCTCGCGAGCGACGTCAGGCATCAGCTTCGTGAACGCCTTGTACAAGTCTTGCGTGACGGCGTAGCTGTTGTGCCCCATGAGCGCGAACCCCAGGCCGAGCACCGCCTCGTCGTGCAGCCAACGATTCGGGCGATGCGAATCGCGCACCGTGGCCGTCACCGCGCCGGCACGCACCGCGTGGCCGATCGCAACGTCGGCAACATCCTTCACGTACACGGGCACGCCCGCCTCGGCCACGATAACGATGTCGGCAATTTGATCGAGCGTGACCGTTCGGCCGCGGCCATGCACGAGCAGCATGTCGCCCGAGGCCTCGATGTTGCCGCCGCCGACGGCCATGTTGTTGGCGTTGATTGCCGAGACGACTTGCTCGAACGACAGGTGAAACTTCCGCAGCTTCCCCGGATCGAGACGAACCTGATATTGCTTCTCGAACCCGCCCCAGGAGTTCACTTCGGCCGTGTTCGGCACTTGTCGCAACACCGGCTTGATCTTGCGATCCTGTGTCGCGCGTAGCATCGTGAGTTGGCGCTCGTGGGTCGGCTGCGCGATGGGCTTCGATTCGCTGCCGTCGCGGCTGACGAGCGGAATGCGAGCGCTTTCGCGCGGGACCAGCAGATAGTGAAAGACTTCGCCTAAGCCGGTCGAGGGAGGCCCCAACTCGGGAGGCCCGATCTTCGGCGGAAGTTCGATGCTGCTGAGCCGTTGATAGACCAATTGTCTGGCGAAGTAGACATCGGTTCCTTCGGCGAACGTCGCCACGACTTGCGACAGGCCGTACATCGAGATCGAACGCACTTCCTCGAGCCCAGGGATTCCGCCCAGCGCCAGCTCGACGGGAAACGTGATTTGCCGCTCGACTTCCTCGGGCACCAAGGCCGTCGCTTGCGTGTTGATCTGCACCTGCACGGGCGTCGTGTCGGCAAACGCGTCGACGTTCAGATTCCGCAGCGCGATGACGCCTGCCACAAGCACCAAGGCGGTGCCGATGAGCACTTGCCCGCGATGCGCAAGCGACCAGTCGATGACTCGTTCAAGCATGGGCGTCCCTGCCCAACGCGACGACGGAAGTAGCGAGACTCATTTGTCTGACGCCGCGACGTGAAGCTCCGCCTTCAAAATGTGACTGCCTTCCGTGGCAACTTCGCAGCCGTCGATCAACCACTTCGAGGCGTCATCGATCGGCTTCACGCTCGTCATCTCAGGGCCGACAATGCCGACCTCCACGTCGCAGCGATGAAAGAGGTCGCCGTGACGCACAAAGACAAAGCGTCCGTCGTTATCTTGATGGACCGCCATGTTCGGCACGACGAGCGATTCGGACGCATCGCGCACCGAAATGCGTCCGACGCCGAATGTTCCTGCGCGGAGCTTACCCTGCACAAGAATGCCGGTAGTGGGATCAATCACGACGGGCGGGTTCTCGACCTCGGCACGCACGCGTAACGTGCGCGTCGGCGCGTCGAGCTCGGTGCCGACCCAATCGATCACGCCCGAGACTTTCGCTTTCACGTCGTCGATGTCGAACTGCAGCGGCGCGCCAATCGCCACGAGATTCTGCTGATCCTTGCGGACGTGCAGCATGATCCACATGCGCGTGATGTTGGCGATGGTGAACACCGCCCGATCACGATCGACATGCTCACCGTCGACCACGGTTCGCTCCGTCACGACGCCGTCGAACGACGAGCGAAGCGGCAACAAGTTGTCGGTCAGCGGCGGCGCGTCACCGAACAAATCGGTGGGCAACCCCAGCACACGAACGTTTTGGATCAACTCGTCGTCGTTGTACTTCAGCATGTCGACCAGGTTCAGGCGGAACCCGAGGTTCATGAGCGACTGCTGCGCGTTCACCAACTGAAAGTGCGATGCCCGACAGTCGGCCTCGGCCTGACGCAACAACTTCTCGGGCAGCGAACGATCGACCGACTTCATCCGCGACAGCGACAACGACTTTTCGTTGTAGTCGACCACGGCCTTGCGGAACTCGGCCTTGCAGTGGCCGACGTCGGCCGCGTCGACGATGGCGAGGATCTCGCCTTTGCGCACCGGATCGCCGACGCGCTTGTAGACTCTAAAGACAAAGCCAGGCACGGCCGAGGCAAGTTCTGCGATCGAATCCTGGTCGTACTCGACGACTCCGTTGGCAACGACGACCGGCGACAACGCGCGTCGCTCGACCCGCGCCAGCTCGATGCCCCACTTGCGCCGCGCCGACTCCGACAGATTCACTTCGTCCTTCGGCGTGGCGTCCTTCCGCGTGCCTGCGGCCAACTCGGCGTCTAGAACGTCGGGTGACGACTGTGGCTCGAACTGATCGAGCGTCGCCGGCGACGAACCCGTGCCGTGAACCGAGTCCGGTGCGTGCTTCAGACCGAACGTCCAATGCGTGGAATGGCCCGCCGCGATCAGGGAAATCAGCACCCCCAGGATCGCGAGGTATGAAATCTGCTCAAAGCCGAAACCAGCGTTTCGTGAGCGCAAAATGTGAGCACCCCCATCCAATGGAACGGGCACCAGCGGTCCCTGTCAGACCTTTACGTCTCGCTAGAGATCACGTCAAAACGGGCCTCCGAAGATTCGTAACCTTCGGACTAATCGGTACTTCGCGTTTTGTTCCGCGAAGCGTCCGACCGAGAGCTGACACCGGCCGGAGACGTCAAAGCACATGGCGCGCCCCAAAATAGGTGGATTGCTGGCATACGCAAGAATCGCGCTAACCCAAACCTCCTGGTCGACATAAACTAACGGTGGAGCGACGGTTGAAATGACTCGCGATGACCAGCCACCCATGATTCAGCCACGCCGCGGAGTGCTTATCGCACTCATCATGGCGGCCGCGCTGTCGAGGCTGGTTCCGCATCCGGAGAACTTCACGCCCCTGGTGGCGATCGCCCTGTTCGGGGGCGCGTGTTTCCAAAGCCGAAAGACGGCCATCTTCGTCCCCTTGGCGGCTCTCGCGGCGAGTGACTTGCTCATCGGCATCATCGCATTGAAATGGTGGATGGCCTTTCAGCCCATCTCGCTGTTCATCTATGGCAGTTGTCTGCTCATCGTTTGCATCGGGTTCCTGTTGCGCCAGCGACGCCACTTCGCGCCCATCGCGGTTTCGGTCATGGTGAGTGCGCTGCTGTTCTTTGCGATCAACAATTTCGGCGTGTGGCTGGTGAGCGCGATGTACTCGAAAACGTGGGACGGGTTGGTGGCATGCTTCGCCGACGCGATTCCTTACTTCCAAGTCGCATGGCTCGGTGACGTTGTGTATTCGACGGTCCTCTTCGGCGGGTTAGCGCTCGCCGAGCGCTGGCAGCCAGGGACCGCGCAGGCCATCACCGGCGTCGCGACCGAGGCGGCGATCGCCAGTGGCGCGATGGCCGAAACGACCGCCGTCACGCGTGCTGCCGCAATCAGTCGCGGGAGTGCGTCGCCAGCGCTCGAGCGTGACGGAGCCCGCGGATGAGAATCGTCTCGCTGTTGCCCAGCGCGACCGAGATCGTCTGCGCCGTGGGCCTCGAAGATTCTCTGGTCGGCGTCAGTCACGAATGCGATTTCCCACCGAGCGTGCGCTCGCTGCCGAAGCTCACGCGCTCCGCAATTCCACTCGACGCGAGCAGCGCCGAAATCGATCGCATGGTGCGCGAGCGATTGCAAACAAACAGCGCGTTATACACGCTCGACCTCCCGATGCTGCAAACGTTGCGACCCGATCTGATCGTCACGCAAGCGCTGTGCGATGTCTGCGCGGTCGCGGAAGACGAAGTGCGAGACGCGGTGCGATCGCTCGACATGAAGCCGCGCGTCGTCAACCTTGAGCCGCAGTCGCTGGGCGATGTGCTGGCCGCGATGAGACAAGTGGGGGCAGCGGCGGATGCTGAGAGGCAAGCTGACGAGGCGGTTGCGGGGTTGCAAGCGCGCATCGACGCCGTGGTTGCGCGGCGCAAAACGTTTCCAAGCGCCCGCGCGTCGCGCTGCTCGAGTGGCTCGACCCGCCGTTCTCGTCGGGGCATTGGAACCCGGAGCTCGTGCGACTCGCCGGCGGCGTCGAGGGGCTCGGAAAAGAAGGCCAGCCGTCGCGCACGCTTCGCTGGTCGGAAGTTATCGACTGGCAGCCCGAGATCGTCGTGATCGCTTGCTGTGGCTTCGACGTCGCGCGAACGGAGCGCGACTTGCCATTGCTCGACCGTGTCGCTGGCTGGCACGACCTCCCCGCCGTGCGGAATCGGTGCGTCTTTGTCGCCGACGGGTCGCAATTCTTCAACCGCCCTGGGCCGCGTCTGGTCGACAGCCTCGAATGGCTGGCCGACCGGGTGGGCAGCGTTAATCGCGGCTGAAATGGCGTTCCGCGAGGCTTCGGCCCGCTCGATTTGCCGCCACAGCACGGTTCTTGCGTCTATCGGCGAAGATGAATTCCGTGAGCAATGGAGTTGCAACGTCGGCCCAACGGAGAAAAAATTAGCGAACGTCGCACAAATCACGGAACAGCTCAAAGGCGCGAAGGCTTATGACGAGTTTCTTTAGCGGTGTTTTCGGTTCGCGGGGCGCATGGATTGTTTTGGCGATCGTCGTCGGCACGATTCCAGCACGTACCGCACTGGCCGAGCTTCAGCGCGATCGTCGAGTTGCCGAAGCCGACCGACGACTCGCCGCTCGAGTTGGGAACTCTGCCCGCCTCGGAACGGTTCAGCATTGAGATCACCATCCTGAATGGGATGCATCAAAATGCGACGTCGCCGTCGGGTTATCGATGCAATCGAAGCGGCGAGATCTGGAAGATCGTTTCCGAGCGTTCGCCGACTTCGCCGCTCGCGTTGCTCGTGTTCGATGGCGATCGCCTGATCTTTCGATGGGAGTCGGGAATCAACAAGGCGATTGCCGGCGGGTTGCGGAACTGCCTGCTGCAAGTGAAGCACAGCGAGAAGCCTCCTGAGAAGACACCCGAGAACCCGGCTCCGCAAACGACCGAGAAGATCAAGGTGGTCACGCTCCGCAAGCCGGTCGTCGGCGCCGCGAACATTCTGGAACTGGAACGCGATACCGACACCTTCAACCCTGAAGTGGATGATTTGCCGCCGAACGACAATCTGACGCTCGAGGTCTTCGGGCTGAGCGGCTACGAAGGGCCGCTCACGTTCAAACCCGAGAACAGGCGTGCGGGGCTCAAGCAACCGGTCTCGGTCGTGCTCAAAGCCGTGCCTCCGAATAACCAACAAGGAGGGACACCGCTGAATGTGAACCCTGGGATGGAGCTCAACGTGACACTGACGAAGCTGGGGCCGAGCCTGTTGCTCGAAGTTCGCCCGCTTGCCATCGCCGGCACAGGCACCCAGACGCATTCTCTGACGTTGAAGGTTCTCACTTCCGAGGTCAATAAAACACGAACCCAACTGAGCAGCGCGAAGTTCAAACTAGCCGCCGACGAAAAGCTGTTGGCTCAGCTTGAGCAGAAGCTGGCGCTGATGAACCAGCCGGGCAACCGAACCATCAAGCAAAAAACCGCGTTCGATGCGTCCGTGAGCAAGGTGCAGGGACAGCTCAGCAACGACAAACAAAAGATCGACATGCTGCGAAAGCAGGTCGCCTTGCTTCAAGGTCAGCAAGATACGCTGCCTGAGCTCTTGAAGATCGCGACCGAGATTCACGATCACGCCGCTGTCCAGTTCCGCGTGCTGTATGCGATCGACAGACACTTCATCGTGTTATTCGCGACAGAAAAAGCGCCGCTGGATCCGCCGGTATCGATGAATTGATTGGATAAAATCGTCACCAACCAGCTTAGCCGGGTCGTCCACGACCCGGATTCCGCCCCGTAGACGGGGCGGCTAAGCGAGCGCATAGGTTCTAAAACACCTTCTACGCCATGAGTGCCTGGATCGGCGTGCCACCGTCGGCAATCGCGATCGGCCGTCCGACGGGGCTCATCTCTTCGTGCTTGGGGTCCATGCTGAGCAGCCTCGCAATCGTCGCGAAATAGTCGGGCACCTTCACGGCGTCCTTCACGACGCGTTCGCCGCCGGCGTCGGTGCTGCCATACGCCTGTCCGCCGCGCACACCGCCGCCCGCCAACACGGCACTCCACGCGCCCGGGTAATGGTCGCGACCGTCGGCAGCGCTAATCTTCGGCGTACGGCCGAACTCGCCCATCCACACGACGAGCGTGTTGTCGAGTCGTCCGCGTTCTTCCAACTCGCGAAGGAGCGTCGCCATGGCCGGGTCGAGATCGCGCATCAACAACTCGGTCTTGGCAAAGTTGTCGATATGCGTGTCCCAACCGTCGAGCGTCACTTCGACAAACGGCACCCCCGTCTCGATCAATCGACGCGCCATCAGGCAGCCGCGGCCAAAATCGCTATCGCCATAGGCGCGACGCACGGCCTCGGGTTCGTCGGCGATCTCGAACGCCTTGACCATCGGCGACTGCATGAGCCGCACGCTCTTGCTGTAGACCGCGTCGTGGTTGGCGACCTCGGCGGCATGGGTCTCAGCTTGAAAGCTGCGCTGCAGCATCGCGAGACCTTCCATGCGTCGCGCGAAACGTGTGCGATCGACGTCTCTCGCCAACGGCAAATTGCGCACGCCTTGGCTGGGGTTCTGAATCGTGAATGGATTGTGCTGCACGCCGAGAAAGCTCGCGCCGACCGACGGCCCGCGGATGCTCACGAAGTTCGGCAGCTCGAACGATGGATCGCCCAGCTCGTGGCTGACCCACGCGCCAAACTGGGATGCCTGAGCGTTCCCGACGGCGCGTAGCCGGTGTGCATCAGGTATTGGCCGCGATCGTGGTTGCCTTCCTTGCTGGTCATCGAACGAATGATGGCCAGGTGCCTGGCTTGTTCGGCGACCTGCGGCAGATGCTCGCAAATCTTCACGCCCGAGGCGCTCGTCGCGATGGCCTTGAACGGTCCGCCGTTGGCCGCGCCGGGTTTGGGATCGAACGTGTCGATGTGACTCGGCCCCCCGTTCATCCACAGCAAGATGCACGACTTGCCCGCGCGCTTTGCCTCGCTGACGGCGGCCATCGCCTGCCATCGAGGGATGCACACGCTCAACAAGCCGCCGAGCCCGCCCGTCAAAAACGCGCGGCGATCGAAACCCATCGGCCCCGCGCACTGCGCCGCTTGCTCACGTTTCATGATTGCCGCCTCGCGACTAATGGTTGGTCAAAAACTCGGTGCAATTCAACAGCGCCCAGTACACGTCCTCGAACGCCTGCAAGCGCGGCGTGCTGCCGCCGCCGAGCGAGGCCAACGTTTCGAACGGCGCCTCAGCCGCAAACGCGTGAAACGCTTTGACGTACAGGCCGGCGTCGGCATTGTTCTTCATACGGCTGCGCAGCGCCAGAAAGTCGCCGCCGGTCTTCGCGTGCTTCAGCAACTCGTTGAAGTCGGCATCCTCGCTAGCGCCGGAAATCTCCTTGCTCACGCCGAGCGCTTCGCGTCCTTGCGGCGTACTCGAAGCGGGGCCGGAAGTATGCACGAGTTTGCGCGGCTGATTGAGGAACGCCAGCCATTGCTCGCGCTCGGCGGAAGTCGGCTTGCGCGACACGGTGCGAAGGTACAAACGTTCGATGATGGCCGCGTCCTCCACGTCGGAATCGACCAACTCCGAAAGGCCGAAGCCCGGCGTGACGCGCGTCGATCCACACACGAGCGCTCCGTTGAGCAGCATCAGCGACCGCGGAATCGTCTCGTCCGACTCGGTCACTTCGGCCATGTCGTCGGTCCCCATCTGGCTGACGAGTTGCTCGATGAACGACGAACGAATCAGCGGAAAGTTGTTCTTGCTCATTTTGTCGAGCGCGGTCTTCGACTCCGTTGACTCGACGATCGCGTCGAAGAGTTCCTCGACATCGAGAGGCTTGATCGGGTAGCTCGACCAATAGTTGTGCTGCCCCGGCGATGTCGTCCCTTCGATGCACGCGAGTTGGTACGCCGTCGAGTTCGTGATCGCGCGAAGCAGATGCCTCAGGTCGTAGCCGTGGGCGACAAAGTCATCGGCCAGCGTCTTGAGCGTCTCGCCTTGCGTGGGCGGATTGCCGGGGCGGAAGTCGTCGAGCGGATCGACGAAGCCGCGTCCGAGCAGTTTCGCCCACAGTCGGTTCACGATCGCCTGCGCGAACCAAGGGTTGTCTTTCGACGTGATCCAATCGGCCAACTGCGCGCGACGACTGCCAAGCGCACGCAGCTCGGGACCTTCGAGTAGCTTGGGCTTTTGGTCGATGAACTCCTTGTACGATCCGAAGGCTTGCTCATAGCGATCGGTCGGTGGCGCGAACCAGCGGTCTTTCAACTCCATGCGATACGTGCCCACTACCTGCAGCAACATGCCGGGACGATCGACATACGTGGGCCACGTCTTCGAATAACAGGCGGTGAACTGCTTGAAATCGTTCTGCGTCCACTTCTCGGTCTTGTGGTCGTGGCACTGCGCACATTGAATCTGCACGCCGAGGAACACCTTCGACGTGGCCGACGACAAATCGGGCAGCGCTCGCGAGTAACGCAGAAACCAATTCACGGCCGGGTTGTAGCGGGCCTCGAAATCGCGCGGCGCCTCGCTGCCGCCTCGCAGCGGCTGACGGTTCGAGTTGTAACCCTCGGCCGTTACCAGCTCGCGCACCATTTTGTCCCAAGCGGCATTCTTCTCGAACTGCGTTTGCAGCCAGCCGTGAAAGGCGGGGCGATCGAGAAACGCCTCGCGCGTGAGGCGGCCCATGAGCACGTTGTCCCAATACGTGGCCCAGTGCTCGGCGTAGGCGGAACTCGTTAAGAGGCGTTCAATCGCGCGAGCACGCTTGTCGGGAGATGTGTCTTCAAGGAAATCGAGCACCGTCTGCGGTTCGGGCAGGCGGCCCGTGAGATCGAGCGACACGCGTCGCAACCAGCGGGCATCGTCCGCCACCGGCGCGGGCGTGAGTGAATGCTCCTTCCATGCCGTTTGCAGTTGCTCGTCGACCTTGGCGACGACGGAAGGAACGTCGGCATTCGCCATCGACGATAAGCCGACGAAAGCGATAACGCCAAGCAGCATGCGCGTCTTCATGGTCAAAATCCTTTATCGGTCGCGTAAATGGCTACCGCCGAACAATTGCTTCTTGTCTTGCGCACGACGAATGGCGTCGCGCATCTCTTCGCGTTGCGTGTCGGTGAGGATCGGCGTCGCCTCGACGAGCATCGAGCCGACGATTGCCCGCCAGTGTTCTTCGCCTTCGTCGCGAAGTTTCACCATGTCGGCGATGCCGCGATCGATGATCGGCCGCAGTTGCGACTCCTGCTCGGGGGTCGTGTGCATTTCGTCGTGAAACCATGCCAACGTGCGCGGAGCCCAGGTGTCGGGGTCGGCACGGCGAAGCATGATCTTGCGCATCGCACCGAGCGTGAGGACGCCGCCGACGACGACGCCCGCCGCGAAGAGGGCAAGCAGCCCCAGAATCGTTTTCCAGTTTCGGAGGATGCTCATGGCCACAACTCAAGAGGCAGGTTAGGTTGCGCGACGGTCGGTTCAAGGATTGTCGGTGGCGGCGACCAGGCGGCCTCCAAGTCGCGCCAACTGAACACGCAGACAAGCAGCGAAGCGGCGAGCGCCAAGCACGCTGCGGCCGAAACAATGCGTTGCTGCTCGCGCACTCCGACGAAGTCGCTTCGAGTTCCGAGTTGAGCGACCACGCGCTCGGCGAATCCTGGCGGACATGCTGAGGGAGACGGTTCAACACTCGCGCCGTCAGCTAAACGTCGCCACAGCGCGTCGGCACGTTCAAAGGCGGCACGATTGTGATGTGGTTCAGCCATCGGACTTCTCAGCAAACAACTGTTCGAGAACGCCGCGCACCTTCCGCCTAGCTCGCATCGCACGCACCTTCACCGACACTTTCGTGCGGCCCAGCGTGCTGGCCACCTCGGCGACGGAGTGTTGCTGCATGTCGAGCATTGTCAGAATCACGCGATCTTCCGCCGGCAACATGTCGAGTATCTTGTCGACCAACTCTCGCGCACTCAGCGCGTTGAGCGGCTTGGTCCCCTGCTCTGCTTGGGCCGCCTCGCGAACGATCGCCGCTTCGCGCTCGTCGAGATCCGACCATCGCAACTCACGTCGTCGTCGCGGCGCCGCCCGCAACGCATCGACGCACACTCGCACCGCAACACGCGACACCCAGTGTTCCAGCGGCGCGTCAGCCCGATACTGATCGAGCTTGGCGAACACGCGCAGGAACACGTCCTGTAACAAGTCTTCCTCGGGCCATCCGCGCGGCAAGTACGACCGCACGATCTTCGACGCCAACGGATAAAGGCGTTCGACCAGCCGCGCCGCGGCGGCTTCGTCGCCTGCCTGCACCTGGGCAATCCACTCGGGGTCGATCGCGGCCTCATCCATCTTCACCACCGGCGTACACGCCACCACCGGCCTACAAGAGATGACGCGTCTCGACGCCCCGCGGTTACAGGCATGATTGGAAAATGCTCGCCTCGGACGTTACTGTATCAGACACAAGGGGTTGCGGATTGTGTATCGCACAAGAACGCGTCGCAAGCGACGCGGCTAACGGAGAATCATCGCATGAAACGAAGTGGCATCGCGTGGGCGGCGTGCATGATGTGGACGACGGTATTGATCGCCGACGTGAATCAACCGGGACTCGTCGAACAAGAGTTCATCTACGAGAGCGCGCCGTTCCCGTCGTGTCATGCGTCGACCATTGTCGAAACGCCAGAAGGCCTGGCCGCGGCGTGGTTCGGCGGGACGCGCGAAGGGCATACCGATGTCGGCATTTGGCTGTCCCGCAAGCTCGACGGCAAGTGGACCGAGCCGGTCGAAGTCGCCAACGGCATCGAACCCGACGGCCAGCGCTACTCATGCTTCAACCCCGTGCTGTTCCAGCCGAGCGACGGGCCGCTCATGCTCTTTTACAAGGTGGGCAAACATCCGAAGGTGTGGCTCGGCTATCGCAAGACCTCGACTGACAACGGACGCACGTGGTCAAAGGCCGATCTGCTCCCCGCGCCGCTCGTAGGGCCGGTGAAGAACAAACCCGTCGTGCTTCGCAACGGCGATATCCTATCGGGGTCGAGCACCGAACACGACGGCTGGCGCGCCCACTTCGAACGCAGCACCGACGGCGGCAAGACGTGGCAGTTCATTGGACCGGTGAACGACGGCGTCGAGATCGGCGCGATTCAGCCGAGCATTCTGTTTCTCGGCGGCGAAGCCCTACTGGCCATAGGTCGCACGAAACAAGGCAAGGTGTTTCAGATTGGTTCCAGCGATGCCGGCAAGACGTGGGGAGCGATGACGCTCACCGAGCTGCCGAACCCGAACTCGGGAACTGACGCGCTGACCCTGGCCGACGGCCGACACTTGCTCGTGTACAACCATGTTCCCAAGGGTCGCACGCCGTTGAACGTCGCGGTGTCGAAAGATGCCAAGACGTGGCAGGCGGCGCTGGTGCTCGAGAACGAGCCCGGCGAGTATTCCTATCCCGCCGTGATTCAGACTCGCGACGGCATGGTGCATGCCACGTACACGTGGAAGCGGCAGAAGATTCGCCACGCGACGATCGACCCGCGGCAACTTTCGCCGCGTGAAATGAACGGAGCCGCGTGGCCACAGTGACCATAAGGCCAGTGACCCTAAAGCAAAGTGACCACACGGCTCCGAGTGATTAAATGAGCTGCCGCGCTTCGCGTCGGCACGGCAGCTCTACGCACGATCATGTAAAGCGACAAACTATTGCAACAACGACACCTGGGAGGTCGTCGCAGTGCTCTGCTTGCGAACCGCGTCGCTGGCGACTTCCAACTCGGCAACGAAGTTGATGTCGGCCGACTCGCCATTGCGAAGGCGGACGATCTTCGACTGGGTGACGGTCTGGCCATCGACGATCAATTCGGCGCGGAGCTCGAACTTGTAGACGAAGCCGTTTTCAAGCGGCGTCGACTGATAGTGACGCTCGACGCCTACGGTCTTGGTCGCCTTGCCGTTGACGAAGATCTTCGCATCGGCTGGAACCTGAACGTTCAACCGAGCAGTGCTCGGCGGCAGTGCGGCGACGGCCGCGGCAGGACGCTGAGTGGCTCGCGCCATCGGTGCAGGCGCGGGCTCGGGCGCCAACGCAGGGCCCGTTTCCATGGCCGGAGCGGGGACCATCATGCTCGGGTCGTAAGCTGGCATCGACATGTCCGGACTCGGGCAAGTCCACACCGAGCAGACACTCGGGCAGCAGACCGGCGGACAGCAATAGGTCGGGCAGCACGTCATCGGGCAACAATACATCCGGCAGCATCCCCAACCGCCGCGACGATGATGAAATGCCTGAGCGTCGGATTCCAACAGAATCGTTCCGATGCCGAGGGCCGCGATCGCAATGATCGCAATTCTTCCAAACTTCAAGTGCAACATCTCAGTTCGCTCCTAATCCAGTGAGTACCATTTGGCGAAACCAACCCACGAACCTGCGTGAGATGCGTAGGTTGTTCCTTTTCCGTAGACGGCAGTGAATATATCGTCCGCGGGGGCCAGTATTGCTACCTCACAGCGGTTTGCAACCACTTAAGCGACCAATCTTGCCATTTCGGCAGGACAATATGACGCACGGACACCAGGAACTCCCTGAGTTTTTTTAGGAGATGGTGCGGTTCAGTGCGAAGCTAAGCCGAGCGCTCCCGCTGGCGCGTTGCGGCTAACCGGGGGAACCCGCGTCGCCGATGAGCTTCTTCACCGCGGCGATTGCGGCGGCGAGTCGCTTGTCGTCGCCGGCGCAGGCGATGGCGCGGCGAGCCTTGTCGACGACCGATTTCCGTTTCGCTTCGGTCGCGGAGTCGCAGAAGTTATCGAACACGTCGCCGAGCTTGACGGCCCGAGCTTGCCACGATGCGGCGGCGAGTTGTTGGTCGTAGGCGGGCTCGCGCAGCTGCTCGGGCAAGCGCATGTCCTTCGTCAGCGCGGCCACGGCGTCGGCCACTTCGCGGCCAAACGCTTCGAGCAATTCGTCGTAGTCGGTCTTCGTGTCTTCGATCGTGTCGTGCAACAGCGCCGCAGCGAGCGCGATCTCGTCGTCGATGCCGAACACGTGACGCACCGTCATCGCCACGCGATAAGGATGCGCGACGTACGGCGTGAGGCCATCCTTGCGACGCTGACCGTCATGCGCGCGTGCCGCCATCGAAGCTGCTTGTTGCCAATTGAAGCATGAGCGTTCGTCCGTCATAGGTAAGCTTCAAGAGTGGATGAACCGGTGTCACGTCACTTGGCTACAATGCCGCCATGGAGCGAAAGCGACAACGACATTATCTTCGATATAGTTTGCGAAGCTTTCTTTGGCTGACCGTCATCGTATCGAGTTCGTTGGCTTGGGTCGCCTATCATCTGCATTGGATTCGTGAGCGGCATGCGGCGAAACTGCATCCCTCCAACGACTCCTATTCACTTGGCTTGACGGTTCCGGACGCACCGTGGAGCTTGCGACTCTTCGGAGAGAAGGGACGCGCCAAGGTCGTATGCTACGACGCTGGGGACGTTGCATACTACAAGCGACTTTTCCCGGAGGCCGATGTGGTCGACGACAGGGTGTTCTATGGAGACTTTCCGATCCGGGGAAACTTTCCGAACGGAAGTCGCTAGGGGAAATAGAAATAAATGCCGCACCCTTTGTTCCGCTACGAAACTCATCGCGATCGCGTGCCGCCCTTTCATGTCTTCGCGATACGCATGGCCCGAAACTTTGCGGCCGCGACGTCATTGATCGTCGTGTCGCTGGCGATCGGAGTCGTCGGTTACCATCATTACGAAGAGTTGCCTTGGCTCGACGCGTTCGCCAATGCCTCGATGATTCTATCGGGCATGGGCCCGCTCGGAGAACTCAAGACGTCCAGCGGCAAACTCTTCGCCGGCTGTTACGCACTATACAGCGGACTGATCGTGATCTTCGTCGCCGGGATTCTGTTGGCGCCCGTGGTGCATCGGGCGTTGCACAAGTTTCATGCCGCGGATGAAGAGGAGTAGCTGTAGGGAACGCCCTCCGTGGCGTTCCGTGAACTACATACAACGCGTCCACTTGTTCACGGAACGCCACGGAGGGCGTTCCCTACAGACCCCACAGAATCCGCGTGACGAGCACCTTGTTGCGATCGTCTTGGCGCGGGCCACGTTGCAGGTCTTCGCTGTCGATGACCCATGTCTCGTTCGGGCTGATATCAACCACGCCGCCGTTGCCGAGCGCGGCATGGTCATCGGGCATCAGCACTTGCTCAGTGTCGCGAAGCACACAGAGCCGATCCTTGTCGACTTTCGCGATGAACAACGGCGAGCGATGACGGAAGATGTGGTCGTTGTTCGCGCCGCGGCGGGTGTAGACAAGGTAGAGCGCGTCGCCGTGGGCGATCCAATGTTGCTGCGTGTTGTAGCTGCCGAGCACGCTGCCGTCGTCGAACTTCCATTCGAGCATCGGCTCGTAATTCATTCCGTCGTCACTGCGAGCAACGAATGCCGACTCGTCGGACCGCATCGTCAGATAGAACTTGCCACCAACGCCGATGACCGAAGGTTCGTACAATCCCCGTCCGCGCGGCAACGTGAACTCGCTGCCGTGACGCACGTAGCTAAGCGTCTCGCCGTCGAAGCGACAAAGCGCGACGATCGTCGTGTACGGCTTGCCGTACTTTTCGGGCGAATAACGAATCGGCAGCAAGATGTCGCCGTTGGGAAGGTCGTAGCGTTGGCAACATCCGGTGTTCGGCCCGGTGATGGCCAGGCCCGCGTGATCGGTCGACGGAAGCTCGACGATGCGCAGATCGCCCCACTTGCGACTCTTCGGTGAGTAGACGCAGTACGACGTTTGCTCGACCGAGCGATCTTCCTTCGTGCCGCCGCGAAAGGTGAACGTCTTGCCGGTGGCCAGCACGACGCCGGTCTTCGCATGCCACTGCGGGCTCAAGTCGCCGCCGACACGCTCGTCGCCGTTGGCGAGTTTCATGCGTCGCAAGCTGTCGATGCGCTCGGGCTTCAACCACGTCGTTCCGCCGTCGGTGCTCTCGATCGAAAACACATCGCGAAAGGCGTGCGTCGCGCGGCGATCAATTTCTTGCGTCGTCACCAGCACGCGCGGGGGATTCTCAGGAATCAGCGCAGCACGCGATTGAAAGTAGAGCGCATCGGCAGGCCCCGTGAGAATCGTCATCCGTTCAATGCGATACTCCGGGTCAGCGGCGTCGAGCGACGCATGAAGACCGACGACGAACACGAACAACGCGACACAGCCTGCGACGACTCGCGACATCGGCTAGCTCCACAAGGGGTGCGACGAATTGACTCTGCATTATGCTTGCACGAGCGTCGCTTCAAAAGATTGCGTCGCCGCAAGTTTTCGCACACTCGGCAGGCGAATTTGGCACAATAGTCGACTCGGTATCAGAGTCGACTGGGTCACTGTTGGCTCAGTATCAGTGTCGACTCGGTATCAATGAACACGCCCTTGATGAGGATTGCGATCATGCACGACGAATTGCTCAGCCTGCTGCCGAAAGCCGACTTCACCCGCCGCGAGTTTGTCGTCACCACGTTGGCAACGGGCTTCGCCTTAGCCGTGCAGCCGGTGTCGGCTCAAACGATCACGACCGACACGTCAGGGCTCGACGCCGGCGAGATCAAAATCCCAGTGGCCGACGGAACCATGCCGGCCTATCGTGCGATGCCGTCTGGCGGAACAAACCTGCCGACGATCCTCGTCGTGCAAGAGATCTTTGGCGTTCACGAGCACATCAAAGACCTTTGCCGCCGGCTGGCGAAGCTTGGCTATCTCGCCGTCGCTCCCGAGTTGTACGCGCGCCAAGGCGACGTGTCGAAGATGGCCGACATTCGCGAAGTCATCTCGAAGGTGGTGTCGAAAGTGCCCGACGCTCAGGTGATGGCGGACCTCGACGCCACGGCGGCCTGGGCGGCTAAGTCGGGGACCGGCGACGCCGCGAAGCTCGGCATCACGGGCTTCTGCTGGGGCGGACGCGTTGTGTGGCTGTACTCGGCGCACAATCCAAAGTTGAAGGCCGGCGTAGCGTGGTACGGGCGGCTGAAGTCCGACGTTGACGAGTTGCACCCCAAGCATCCAATCGACGTGGTCACGTCGCTCAAGGCGCCGGTGCTCGGACTTTATGCCGGCAAGGACGGCGGCATCCCGCTCGACCTGGTCGAGGCGATGAAGAAGGCGCTCATGGAGGCGAGCAGCCCGTCGGAGATCGTCGTCTATCCCGATGCCGAGCACGGCTTCAACGCCGACTATCGCCCCAGCTACAACAAGCGCGACGCCGAAGACGGCTGGAACCGCATGCTGGCCTGGTTCAAGAAGTACGGTGTTGCGTGATCACGACCTTCCGCGACCGGCAGTTCGCGTGGCGCAGTGACAACTGTCTGTCACTGCGAAATCGTAACATCACGCCGCGTGTGGTTACGGAATCAGTTCGGTGCGTAGCGATTGATCGACCAAAAGCGGGCGCTGCAGTCACGGCAGCGATACGGTCGTCCGAACAGAACGACGAACCATTCCCACCATCGTGGGCGAGAAAATTGCAAATCGGAAGAATCACAACACGGACACGTTAAGTGACCATCCACGATGCCAGCTCCCTCCGCCTGTAGGAAACTTGCCTAACAAACCGCTAATGATCCTAGTCCGACAAAATGTCCACGTCCATTAGGGCAATTCCCTTTCTCCGGAAAGAATGGGGCAGTAAGGAATTAGGCCCGGTGTGATTCGAACACACGACCAAGGGATTATGAGTCCCCTGCTCTAACCGCTGAGCTACGGGCCCGTGAGGATCGGCACCGCCAGAAAACGAAATGTCCGGGCGGAGGAGCGACACAGTTTTCGGCGGGCGAGCCCACAGCATAACATCCGCAACGGCGACTCTAACGCCGAGCGGCGAAACTGGCGAAAAATCGGGCTTGCCCCGGGTAGCGGACATCCCTACCCTTTGCGGACTCGTCGGTCCACAAACTTTTCGGGGCGACGCAGGAGCACCGCATGTCGAACCGCTCAAAGGTGTTAGGCCGCCCTCCCAATCGCCAATTGCGCGACCAGCGGCGACACGCCATTCTCGATACGGCCCTGAAATTGTTCGCCGAGCATGGCTACGACGCGACCGACACGCAAATGCTCAGCGACAGTCTCGGCGTCGGCAAAGGGACGCTGTACCGGCACTTCGCCAGCAAGCAGGAGCTGTTCGCCGCCGCGGTCAACCGGTCGATCGACCGCCTCGACGAGTGCATCGAACAGGCGATGGCGTCGGTCGAAGACCCGCTCGACCGGTTCGAGGCGGCGATCGTCGCCTATCTCGCCTTTTTCGACGAAAACCCCGGCGTCATCGAACTGCTCATTCAAGAGCGGGCGATCTTCAAAGACAACCAGCGGCCCACGTACTTCCAGCGACGCGACGCCAACGCCCAGCATCATCACCAAATGTTGCAGCAGCTTGTCGCCGATGGCCGCCTGCGCGACGTCCCTGCCGAGCGCATTTGCGAAGTCCTCGGCAACCAGATGTACGGCACGATGTTCACCAACTACTTCGCGGGCCGGCAGAAGACTTTTGCCCAACAGGCCAAAGAGATTCTCGACGTCGTGTTCCACGGAATCCTTTCCGATGCCGAACGCGCTCGCCGCGACGAACGTCTCGCTCAAACCACGCCACCCTCGGCACCGATCTCCCTTCCTTCTCAACCTTGTTGTTGACGCAATGCAATCATCTCACCGCGTTCTCACCGCTTTCTCCATTCTTAGTTTCATCTTCGTCGGCATCGCCGGCTGTTCGCACGAAGCGCCGAAGACCGCAGCCGCGACCGATAAGCCCGCCGAGCCGCGTGTCATTCCCGTGACGGTGACGAGCGTGACCGAGCGGCCGATCCAGCGGACGATCGAAGTCGTCGGCACGTTCCACGGACTCGAAGAGGTGACGGTCGGCTCGAAGGCCGCGGGTCGCATCACGAAGATTCTGCATGACGTTGGCGACACGGTTCGCGCCGGCGACGTGCTGCTCGAAATCGACGCGACGGATTATCAACTTGCTGCCGAAGAAGCCTCGCGATCGCTGGAGTCGGAGTTGGCGAAGCTCGGCCTGACGAAGCTGCCCACCGGCGACGTGAATGTCGACGAGATGCCGAACATCATTCGCAACCGGCTACTGGTCGATAACGCGCAGCGCAAGTACATGCGGGCCGAATCGCTGCACTCGAAGAACGTCACCTCGCAAGACGAGTTCGATCAGACGCGCACCGATTTTCAGGTGGCGCAGATGAACCTGGAGCAGGCGGCCATCGACGCGCGGGCCACGCTCGCCGCCGCGCGGCATCGCAATGCAACGCTGACCATGATTCGCCAGAAACTGCTCGACACGAAAATCATCGTTCCCGTGGCGTCGAGCGGCAGCGTCTCGAACTTCGTCGTTTCCGAGCGGCTTGTCTCGGAAGGCGAAATGGTGCAAAGCTCGCCGCCGACCGACCTGTTTCGCCTCGTGCTCGATGACGTGTTGAAGCTGAAGGTGACCGTGCCCGAGCGCCACATCGGCGACTTGAAGGTCGGGCAAATCGCCGCCATCGCCGTGGATGCGTATCGCAACGAGATGTTCGAAGGCAAAGTGTCGCGCATCAATCCGACGGTCGACTCGGTCAGCCGCACGTGCCAGATCGAGATCCTCGTTGCCAACAACGATCGCAAGCTGCGGCCCGGCAACTTCGCCAAGATTGCTGTCCTCACGCATGAAGACGCGCGCGCGATCACGGTGCCGGAAGAGACGCTCGTCAGCTTCGCCGGCGTTCAGAAGATCTTCGTCGTCCGCGGTGGCAAGGCGGTTGCCATCGAGGTGCAGGTCGGCGTGCGCGGCGATCACTGGCTCGAAGTCATCGGCGACGTGCGACCCGGCGATCAGGTTGTGACCACCGGATACACACAACTGTCGGATGGCGTTGCCGTGCGCGTGCGCGGCGTTGAGAAGACCTCGTTGAAATAATTCCTGTAGGGAACGCCCTCCGTGGCGTTCCGCTCAAACAGCACACAACGCGACACACGGAACGCCACAGAGGGCGTTCCCTACAGACTCGATACATCGGCTAACACGGGATCTTTGCATGGCGATCTGGGATATCTGCATTCGTCGGCCGGTGTTCACGGCCATGCTCGTCTCGGCGCCGGTCGTGCTGGGGCTCGCGTCGTACTATCGCCTCGGCGTCGATCTGTTTCCGAACGTTGACCTGCCTGTGGTGACGGTCTCGACCACACTGCGCGGCGCGAGCGTCGAAGAGATGGAGACGCAAGTCACCAAGCCGATCGAAGAGATCGTCAACACGGTCGCCGGCATTGATGAACTGCGTTCGACCACCAAGGAAGGCATCTCGCAGGTCACCATTCAGTTCGTGCTCGAAAAGAACGGCGACGTCGCTGCGCAGGAAGTGCGCGACAAAATCTCAACGATTCTCACCCGACTGCCGCAGGGGACCGATCAACCGATCATCGACAAATTCGACATCGACGCGTCACCGGTCATGACAATCGCCGTCTCCGGGCGACGCAACTTCCGCGAAGTCACCGAGATCACGAAGAAGCAAATCAAGGAAGAGCTCGAGACCATCAACGGCGTCGGCACGATCGTGCTCGTCGGCGGGCGCGAGCGCGCGATCAACGTGTGGATCGACCCGGGCAAGCTGCTGAAATACGAAGACCTGTCGATCGACGACGTGCGACAGGCGATCATCAGCGAGAACCAGGAACAGCCCGGCGGCCGGCTCGACCAGGGTCAGCAAGAGAAGGTCGTCCGCACGATGGGACGTATCGAGCGACCTGAGGATTTCAAGAAACTCATCGTCGCCAACCGCAATGGCCAGCCGATCCGCATCGAGGACATCGGCCGCGTCGAAGATTCGTTCGAAGAGCCGCGCGGCATGAGTCGTTTGTGGGTGCGCGAAGAAGGGACCGAGAAGGCCGACGGCGACAACGCGGTCAGCCTGATCGTGCAGAAACAGTCAGGCAAGAACACGGTCGCCGTCGTCGATGCCGTGCGTCGCCGTCTCGATCAAATCGCCGAAACACTGCCAAGCGACATCCGAACCGAGGTGATTCGCGACCAATCGCGGTTCATCAAAAACTCGATTCACGAAGTGAAGCTGCACCTTGGCATGGCGGCCGTGCTGGTGTGTTTCACCATCTTGCTGTTCATCCGCGATTGGCGGACGACGATCATCGCCACGCTTGCGATCCCCACGTCGATGGTCGCCACGTTCGCGTTCATGGACATGATGGGCTTCACGCTCAACAACATCACGATGCTTGGCCTGATTCTCGCCGTCGGCATTGTCGTCGACGACGCGGTCGTGATTCACGAAAACATCTTCCGTCACATGGAAGAATACGGCACCGGCCCGATGGAGGCCGCCAGCGCCGCGACGAAAGAAATCGCACTGGCCGTCGTGGCAACGACGCTTTCGCTGCTCGTGATCTTCGTGCCGATCGCATTCATGCCAGGCCGCGTCGGCCGATTCTTCAGCAGCTTCGGGTTCGTCGTCGGTTTCAGCGTGCTGATGAGCATGTTCATCTCGTTTACGATGACGCCCGTGCTGTGCGCGAACTTCTTGAAGGTCGAAGAAGGCCATCGGAAGAGCAAGGATGGGTTCTTCTATCGCATCGTCGACCGCTTTTATGGCGGCATCCTCGCGTTCTCGCTGCGGCAGCGATGGATCATCGTCCTGGCGACGGTCGGGCTCATCGTCAGCATTCCGGCGACGCTCGCGATGGTCGGCAAAGACTTCGTGCCGCGCGACGATCAAAGCGAATTCGAGGTGTCGATCACAATGCCCGAAGGTTACACGCTCGATCGCGCGAACCGCGTGTTCAGCGAGATCGAACATCGGCTGCGCGATCTGAACGGCGTGACACACACGTTCGCCATCATCGGCGACACGACGGGGCGCGTGACCAAGGGACAAGGCGACGTCACGACCGGCACAATCTACACGCGACTGATTGACCTCCGCGAGCGCGACTACACACAGTTCGTTGTGATGACCGAGGCACGCAAGATTCTTGCGGATTATCCCGACCTTCGCGCGGCCGTGCAGGACGTTTCTGCCTTCGGCGGCAGCGGGTTCCGGCAGGTCATGGTCGATCTGAACCTGCGCGGGCCCGACATGGAGAAGCTGCAGAAGTTCTCGTCGCAAATCGCCGCGTGGATGCGCACGCAAGGACACTACGTCGACGTCGACACTAGCCTGTCGTTGCGAAAGCCCGAACTGCGTATCCGTCCCGACCGCGAACGCGCCAGCGACCTCGGCGTTTCGATCGAGAAGATTTCGTCGACGGCCGGCGTGTTGCTCGGCGGTGAGCCCGTGAGCAAGTACAAGGAACTCGACGAGCAATACGACGTGTGGCTGCGTGCCGATCGCGATTATCGTGACGATCCCGAAGCGGTCGCGATGCTCACCGTACCTTCGACGAAGGACGGCATCGGCGAGGTGCGGCTCGGCAACGTGGTGCGGCTCGAGGAAGCACAGGGACCAAACACGATCGATCGCTTCGGCCGGCAGCGACAGGTCGTGATCAGCGCGAACCTGCAAGGCATCTCGCTCGGCGAAGGCATCGGCAACCTCGACGCGTATGTGGCCGGGCTCGGCCTGCCGCAAGAGTATCGCTACGAATTCATTGGCCAGGCCAAGACGCTCAAGGAATCGAACGCGGGCTTCATGCTCATCTTCGGCCTGAGCTTTCTGTTCATGTACATGATTCTGGCCGCGCAGTTCGAGAGCTTCGTGCATCCGATCACGATTCTGCTCGCGCTGCCGCTCACGGTGCCGTTCGCGCTGTTGTCGTTGTTCTTTCTGCGAACAAACCTCGACATCTATGCGGTGTTCGGTCTGTTCATGCTGTTCGGCATCGTGAAGAAGAATGGCATTCTGCAGATCGACTACACGAACGTGCTGCGTGCCACCGGCATGGACCGCGACACGGCGATTCTCGAGGCGAACCACACGCGACTGCGGCCGATTCTGATGACGACCGTCATGCTTGTGGCCGCGATGGTGCCGATGGCGATGGGCAAAGGCCCCGGCGCCGCGAGCCGTGCCGGCATGGCGAAGGTGATCATCGGCGGCCAGGCGCTGTCGTTGCTGCTCACGCTGCTCGTCACGCCGGTGGCGTACTCGCTGTGGGACGATTGGACACGATTCTGGAGCCGCATGTTCCGACGCAAGCCGCGCATCGCGGTGATCGAGCCGGTCGTTCGTCCCGCCGCTGCTCCGTCGAAGCCCACCGCTACTTCCGAATCGCTGCCTCCGCCGAAGTTCCTCGGCGACGTGCAGCCGCTGTCGGCGCATTGCGCGAAGCTGCAGGCATGACTTGGCCCCGCAGGTTTGTGGTTTTGAGTTGACTCGATCTCGGTATGACCGAGAATTGGGAATATGGCGACCACCACAGATCAATCGGATCGCGAGGCCGTTCTTCAGGCGATCGCCGACGGGCGTCCGGTTGACCCCGACGTCGCGGATCGCATTCGCGATCGAGCTGTAAAGGCTCGCGACGAGATCGTTCGCAGATTCGGCATCCAGGACATTGGAACCGAAATCATTCGCGAGTTCCGTGACGCCGACATGCGCAATGCGTGATGAAAATCGTCGACGCATCGACGGGGTTCAAATGGCTGATAACCGAGAACGACTCGGATAAGGCTCTCGCACTCTTTAGCGAAGACCTCCACGCGCCGGACTTCCTTCCCGTCGAAATTACGAACGCTCTTCACGTCGCGACAATACGAGGCAGGATCGTGGATGCTGCCTCGCTTCTTAACGAATTGTTGCTGAGACTTCCCATACTTCACGAATCAAGCACTCTCTTACCACGAGCGCTCGAGATAGCGACCCTCACCCGTCGAAGCGTCTACGATTCACTTTATGTCGCGCTTGCTGAACGCGAGCAATGCGAGTTGATTACGGCCGACCAGAAACTCTGCAATAGCTTGCGAAGTCAATTCCCATTCGTTATCGATGTCGCCGTAGCATGCAAAGCGCGCTCATCGGAAAAGAACGTCCGCCATCAAGCACGACTGGCTACACTCGAGGGCCAGGGGCCTCGTTGCGTTCTGCGGTGAAGTGCATGATTCGATCGATCTCGTGGGTGGCGATCTTCTTTGCCGTGTCGGCGGTAATGCTTCGTGCCGACGTAAAGCGGCAGCCCAACATCGTTTGGCTCATCGGCGAGAATCTATCGCACGACCTCGGCTGCTACGGCGCGAAGCACGTCCACACGCCGAACCTCGATCGGCTGGCCGCCGAGGGCGTTCGCTTCACGCGTGTGTTTGCTACCAATCCGGCGTGTGCTCCGAGCCGGTCGGCATTCTTTACCGGCATGTATCAGACGACGATCGATGCCCATGCGATGCGATCACATCGCGACGACGACTTCCGTTTGCCGCCGGGTGTGCGGCCCATCACGCATCGACTGCGCGACGCGGGCTACTTCACCGCGAACCTTAAGAGCATCGGCAATCAAAGCGTCGGCACCGGCAAGCTCGACTTGAACTTCGTGAACGAAGGCTCCATCTATGAAGCAGACTCGCATGATTGGAGCGTGCTCAAGAACCGCCCCCCGTTCTTCGCCGTCGTGAATGCCGAGGAAAACGAGTACGACATCTACGATCGCAAGAGTGCGACGAAGCCGCGCGTCGAATGGGTCGGCGAGCGCGAGCACGTGCGATACGCGAAACCCGAAGACCTCACGCCGCCGCCGTACTATCCCGATCATCCGACGGTGCGTGAGGAATGGGCCCGTTATCTCAACTCGGTTTCTGGGATGGATGCCCGGTTCGGCAAGGTGCTCGATCGCCTTCGCGCTGATGGTCTGGAAGACGACACGATCATCCTCTTCTTCGGCGATAACGGACGTCTCGAACCGCGCGGTATTCATTGGTGCTACGACTGCGGACTGCGTGTGCCGCTGATTATTCGCTGGCCGAAAAACTTTCCTGCCCCGCCGCAGCTCAAACCCGGCAGCGTCGATGATCGCATCGTCAGCCTGATCGATGTGACGGCAACCACGCTCGCGATCGCGGGAATCGAACGGCCGCCGCTGATGCAAGGACGCGTGTTCCTCGGAGCGCAGGCCGACGCGGCACGCAGCTTCGCTTTCGCCGCGCGCGATCGGATCGACGAAACGGTGCAGCGAATCCGCTCGGTTCACGACGAGCGTTACCATTACATTCGCACGTTCACCGTCGGCCCGACGTTCGCGTCGCTCAATCGATACAAGGAGAAGTGCTTTCTCATCCTGCCGGTGATGCGCGACCTTCGTGCGCGCGGCGAGTTGCACGGTCCCGCACTCGAACTCATGCAACGCACTGGCCCGTGCGAAGAGCTGTACGAGACGTCGACCGATCACGACGAGATCCACAATCTGCTCGAGTCCTCGCAGCCCGACCACCGCGAAGCGCTCGTCCGGTTACGTGCCGCGCTTGACACATGGATCGTCGAAACCGGCGATCGCGGTGCGCAACCCGAACCCGCGGCCGTCATCGCGCCCATCGAACGCGAGATGGATCAATGGTTCGGCACTCCGGCATGGTTTCGGCCGGTCCAATAATCTACCAGAGGCAACTTCGATTGACTGTGCGCGAGTATGACCGAGAATAGGGATATGGCAACGACCGTTGAAAGTGCCGACCTCGAAGCGATCTGCCTTGCGCTCGCCGAAAAGCGAGCCGTTGATCCGGCAGTCAGCAAACGTATCGAGGAACGGGCGAACCTCGTGCGCGAAGAAATCGCCAAGCGCGGCGTGACAGACATCGCTGTCGATCTTATCCGCGAAGCGCGCGAGGATGGCTAGGGCGCACTTCTCGACGCTGTAGCGTCAACTTGGCCCCAAGCACAAGCGATGGGTCGTGACGTCGCGTCGATCGTTTCTTGTTGTCGGCCTCTGAGTGACGCACATGGCCCCTCGTTTGCCAGCATTATGCAACGGCTGTCCGCCGATCCAATTTCATCGACGCGAAGCCAATGGGCTGTAGGGAACGCCCTCCGTGGCGTTCCGAGAGTCGCTATGGACCATCCCACCGCAGGTTCTCGGAACGCCACAGAGGGCGTTCCCTACAATAAGACACACCAAATCACGAGCGCGAGCACTTGCATACTTCTGTTGCGCTCGAGGCTATCTCGCCGAAACGACACGAGTACCGCGAAGAGGCAAGCGGTGGTCGGCGGCTCGTGATGTGAGGCGGCGCAAAAAAGCGACTCGGACAAGGTGAGTTGTCCGAGTCGCTGTGAGTGAACACGCGAAGTCGTTGCGGAGAGCGTTACTCTTCGCCGCGGCCGAGGAGTTGCTCGAGGTTCGGCGCGGGGGGCGCTTCTTGGGTTCCGAAGCGCCGTTGCCGTTGCTGTCGCCTGAGCCGGCGGCGGTGTCGAGCAGCGGGAAGCGACGCGAAAGGACACGGTCTTTGGCGGCGGCCATCTCGTCGAGAGCTTCCTTCGAGATGCGGACTTCGGCTTCCTGGTAAGTGTGGAAGCCGGTGCCGGCAGGGACCAAGTGGCCGAGGATGACGTTCTCCTTGAGACCGACGAGGTTGTCGACCTTGCCGGCGAGTGCCGCCTCGGTGAGCACCTTGGTCGTCTCTTGAAAGCTGGCGGCTGAGATGAAGCTCGCGCTTTGCACGCTGGCCTTGGTAATGCCAAGGAGTTGCGTGCTGGCGGTTGCGGGCTTCGGACGGCTGCCCTTCACCGGATCGCCACCGAGAGCTTCGATCTGAGCGTTGACTTGCTCGATCGCTTCCTTGGGAACGACCGTGCCTTCGGTGAAGTCGCTGTCGCCCTTGTGGGTGATCTTTTGGCAACCGTGGAGGCGTTGGTTCTGAGCGCGGAACTCGAATTTATCCATCACGCTGCCGGGGAGCAGACCGGTATCGCCGACGGTTTCGATGCGGACCTTGCGGAGCATCTGAGCCACGATGATCTCGATGTGCTTGTCGTCGATTTCGACGCGCTGGCTGCGATAGACGTTTTGAATTTCGCGGGTCAGGTACTGCTGCACGGCCTCTTCGCCGCTGATGCGAAGAATATCGTGCGGCACGAGCGGACCGTCGACCAGGGCTTCGCCGGCCTTCACGTAATCGCCGGCATGCACGCGAAGGTGCTTACCGTGCGAGACAAGATGTTCGCGTTCGATGCCGGTTTCGCTGCGGACAATGATCGTTCGCTTGCCGCGACGCTTCTCGCCTAACAGTTCGACCGTGCCGTCGATCTCGGCGATGACGGCCGGATCCTTCGGCTTGCGGGCTTCGAAGATTTCGGTCACTCGCGGCAGACCGCCCGTGATGTCCTGCGTACCAGCGACTTCACGAGGCGTCTTGGCGAGCAAGGTGCCTGGAGAAATCTTGTCGCCTTCGTTGACTTCGATGTTGGCCTTCTCGGGCATGTAGTAGAAGTCGAGAATCTTGCCGTTCTCGTCTTCGATGATGACCTGCGGATGAAGATCCCCCTTGTGCTCGATGATGACCTTGCGGATGTGACCACTGGGGTCCTTTTCGGTGCGCATCGTTTCGCCGTCGATGACGTCTTCGTAGCGGACACGTCCGCCGACCTCGCCGAGAATCGGGATGCTGTGCGGGTCCCATTCGCAGAGAACGGTGCCAGCCTTGATTTCCTGATTCTCTTCGACGCGAAGAATGGCGCCTGCCGGGACGTCGTACTTCTCCAGCTCGCGACCCTTGGGGTCGAGGATCGAGATTTCACCGTTGCGGGTGAGGACGACCTGGTGGCCTTCGTCGTTGCGAACGACCTTGAGGCGAGTGAACTTGACGATGCCTTCCTTCTTCGACTTGCTTTCCTTGTCTTCGACGGCACGCTGACCGACGCCGCCGATGTGGAACGTACGCATGGTGAGCTGGGTACCAGGCTCGCCGATGCTCTGTGCGCCGATGATGCCTACGGCCATGCCTTCTTCGACCATCGATCCGGTCGAAAGGTCCATGCCGTAGCAGAGGCGGCAAACGCCGAGAGCTGCATCGCAAGTCATCGGGCTGCGGACCTGAATCTTTTCGAGTCCGAGATCCTCGATGCGTCGCGCGATGGTGACGGTGATGAGCTCGTCTTCCTTCACGATCGATTCATCGGTGATGGGGTTAACGATGTTCGCACGGCTAACACGGCCTCGGATCGAGTCGCTGAGGCGAACCTCGACCTTTTCGCCACGATAGATCGTGCCCTTGGTGATGCCCTGGGTCGTGCCGCAGTCGTGCATCGTGATGACGACGTTTTGGGCGACGTCGGCGAGCTTACGCGTGAGGTAACCCGAGTCGGCCGTTTTGAGAGCCGTATCGGCCAAACCTTTACGAGCACCGTGCGTGCTGGAGAAGTACTCGAGCACGGACAGGCCTTCGCGGAAGTTCGCCTTGATGGGCGTCTCGATGATCTTGCCGCTCGGCTTGGCCATCAAACCACGCATGCCAGCCAACTGGCGAATCTGTTCGACACCACCTCGGGCACCGGAGTGCGCCATCAGGTAGATCGGATTCACATAGCCGGAAAAGCGGGCGTCGGTTTCGAGCTCGGCCATCATTTCGGTCGTGATGCGTTCACGAGCGTGCGTCCAAGCGTCGAGCACCTGGTTATAGCGTTCGACCTCGGTGATGACACCGCGTTGATACAGCTTCTGGAACTTGAGGACCGTCTTCTCGGCATCGCCAATGATGCGTCCCTTGCTCGGCGGCGTAATCAAGTCGTCGGTGGCGAATGACAAACCGCTGCGCGTGGCCGATCGGAAACCGAAACGGTTCATGTCGTCGAGCAAGTCGATCGTGTGACGACGGCCGAGGAACGCATAGCAGTCGCTGATGACCTTGGCGAGTTCGCTCGAACGCATCGGCACGTTGTAGAACGGCATCGCTCCGGGGAGCGCGTCGTTGAACATGACGCGACCGACCGTGGTTTCGACGATCGCGCCCGGCTTGGCGTCGTTGGCCTCGGTCTTGAGGCGACGATTCTTCGGCAGCCGCACCTTAATGCGGGCGTGCGTCTGGACCTTGCCCTGGGCGTAGGCCAGGTGCACCTCGTCGACCGAGTAGAAGATCATGCCTTCGCCCTTGCGATCGGGCAGCGACATGGTCATGTAGTAGCAACCCATGACGACGTCCTGCGACGGGCTGATGATCGGCGCGCCGTTGGCGGGGCTGAAGATGTTGTTCGTGCTCATCATCAGCGTGTGCGCTTCGACTTGCGCCTCGATCGATAGCGGCAGATGGACGGCCATTTGGTCACCGTCGAAGTCGGCGTTGAAGCCTTTGCACACAAGCGGGTGCAGCTTGATCGCGTTGCCTTCGACGAGCGTCGGCTCGAAGGCTTGAATGCCCATGCGGTGCAGCGTGGGGGCGCGATTGAGCAGCACGGGGTGATTGCGAATCACCTCTTCAAGAATGTCCCAGACTTCCTCGTCCTTGCGCTCCAGCATCTTCTTCGCGCTCTTGATGGTGTCGGCGTGGCCGAGTTCCTTGAGGCGACGAATGATGAACGGCTGAAAGAGTTCCAGCGCGATCTTCTTCGGCAGGCCGCACTGGTGCAGACGCAGGTTTGGGCCGACGACGATGACGCTTCGGGCCGAGTAGTCGACGCGCTTGCCGAGCAGGTTTTCGCGGAAGCGGCCTTGCTTGCCCTTGATCATGTCGGTGAGCGACTTGAGCGGGCGGTTGCTGCTGCCGAGCACGGGTCGCTTGCAACGGTTGTTGTCGAAGAGCGCATCGACCGACTGCTGAAGCATGCGCTTCTCGTTGCGGATGATGACTTCCGGCGCGTTCAGGTCGACAAGCTTCTTGAGGCGGTTGTTGCGGTTGATGATGCGGCGGTACAGATCGTTCAGATCGCTGGTCGCGAAGTTGCCGCTATCGAGCAGCACCAACGGACGCAGGTCTGGCGGGATGACAGGAATGACGTCAAGCACCATCCACTCGGGCTTGTTGTCGCTGTCGCGGATGCTCTCGACGATCTTGAGGCGGTTGATCAGATCCTTTTGCTTCTGCTTCGAGCCGGTGGTGGTCAGCTCTTCGCGCAGATCCTTCGACAGTTGCACGAGGTCGAGCAAGGCCAACAGCTTGCGGACGGCTTCGGCGCCCATGTCGGCTTCGAACGAACCTTCACCGTACTGCTCGCGGGCCTGGCGATGCTCTTCTTCGGTGAGCAGTTGCTGACGCTTGAGCGGGGTGTCCTTCGGATTGATGACGACGTAGTCCTGGAAGTAGATCACCTTCTCCAGGCTGGTCGTCTTCATGTCGAGCAAGTTGCCCAAGCGGCTGGGCATTGCCTTGAAGAACCAGATGTGCACGACCGGGGCGGCCAGTTCGATGTGCCCCATGCGCTTGCGACGCACGCGGCGAGTGCGTGACCTTCACGCCGCAGCGGTCGCAGATCATGCCCTTGTACTTCATGCCGCGATACTTGCCGCACGAACACTCCCAGTCCTTTTCAGGTCCAAAGATGCGCTCGCAAAAGAGACCGTCCTTTTCGGGACGGTAGGTGCGGTAGTTGATCGTTTCCGGCTTCTTCACCTCGCCGAACGACCAACTGCGGATGTCGTGCGGGCGGGCCAAGCTAATCTTGACCGAGGCGTAGTCGTTAATGCGATCGTAGGATGTTTCGCCGATACTCACTTGTGAACTCCTTGCCGGTGTTCATTCGTGTTTAGCCGCGACGCGCGAGCGAGCTCACTGCGCGTCGCGGCTAAACGTTATGTGCCAACTTCTATCGTAGGACCGCGGTCAAACGCGGCGTTTTTCAAGCTGCATGTTCAAGCCGAGGCCGCGGATCTCGTTCGTGAGCACGTCGAAACTGGCGGGGGTGCCGGCTTCGAGCGTGTTCTCGCCCTTGACCATCGACTCGTAAATCTTCGTCCGTCCTTCGACGTCGTCGCTCTTGACGGTGAGCAACTCCTGAAGGATGTAGGCGGCGCCGTAGGCTTCCAAAGCCCAGACTTCCATTTCGCCAAAACGCTGGCCGCCGAATCGGGCTTTGCCGCCCAACGGCTGTTGCGTGATCAGCGAGTACGGGCCCGTGCTGCGAGCGTGCACCTTGTCGTCGACCAAGTGATGCAGCTTGAGCATGTAGATGTAGCCAACGGTCGTCAGCTGCTCCATCGCTTCGCCGGTGCGTCCGTCGTATAGCTGGCTCTTACCGGTGATCGGCAAGCCGGCTTCCTTCAGACACTCGTGAATCGTCTCCTCGGTCGCGCCGTTGAAGACCGGCGTAACGGCTTGGAAGCCGAGCTTCGCGCCGGCCCAACCCAAGTGCGTTTCGAGAATCTGACCCACGTTCATACGGCTGGGCACGCCCAGCGGATTGAGCATGATCTGCAGCGGAGTTCCGTCGGCCAAGAACGGCATGTCCTCGACCGGCAGAATCTTGGCGATGACACCCTTGTTGCCGTGGCGGCCGGCCATCTTGTCGCCGACGCTGATGACGCGCTTGGCGGCAACGTAGACCTTGACCATCTGCAACACGCCGCTGCGAAGCTCGTCGCCGCGCTTCATGCTGTTCAGCTTGCGATCGCGATCGTCCAAAGCCGCTTCGACCGCCGTCCAACGCGTCTTGTAAATCTTCTCGACGTCGGCCTTGCGCTGCGGACTGCGAATGTCCAGCTTGTCGAAGATGTTTTTGAACCGATGGGCTGCTTCGACGATGAATTTGTGCTCCTGGCCATGGACCAGTTGCGTGCCGTCCTCGTCGGTCAGCGGTCGACCGAGCACACCTTCGATCTCTTCGACCATCGCGCCGAACACCTCGGCAATGCGTTGATTGCCTTCGGTCTCAGCGTCCTTGAGCGCCTTCTCGAACGCTTTTCGTTCGTCGTCGGTCAGGCTCAAACGTCGCGAGAACTTCTGCGTGTGAATGACGATGCCTTCGACACCCGACGGGATTTCGAGCGAGTCGTTCTTCACGTCTTCGCCGGCGCGGCCGAAGATCGCGTGCAGCAGCTTCTCTTCCGGCGTCAGCTCGGTCTTGCTCTTCGGCGACACCTTGCCGACGAGAATGTCACCCGGCCGCACGAAGGTGCCGACACGGATGATGCCACCCTCGTCGAGGTTGCGCAGGGCCTTCTCGCTGACGTTCGGAATGTCGCGCGTGAATTCCTCGCGGCCGAGCTTCGTCTCACGAATCTCGATGTCGAACTCCTCGATATGGATCGAGGTGTACGTGTCGTTCTGCACGAGCTCTTCGCTGATGATGATCGCGTCTTCGAAGTTGAACCCGTCCCAGGCCATGAAGCCTACGAGCACGTTGCGACCCA
The DNA here is from genome assembly GCA_963708675.1 of uncultured Planctomycetota bacterium. Lineage (GTDB taxonomy): Bacteria > Planctomycetota > Planctomycetia > Pirellulales > PNKZ01 > DATAXP01. Next base: position 4,087,052 of record CAVPTO010000003.1, on the reverse strand, counting down.
AGGCGAGTTCGCCCTTAAACGTCGCGGCGCCGTCGGCAAGAACCTGGCCTTTTTCGACCTTTTGGCCAAGCTCGACGATCGGCTTTTGGTTCTGGCAGGTGCGCTCGTTGAGGCCGACGTACTTGCGCAGTTCGTAAAGGTCTTCGCCCACCTCGATGTGAGACGCATCGACGGCGGTGACGGTTCCCTTCTTGCGAGCCCGGACAAGCATGCCCGAGTTCTGCGCGACGCTGTGCTCCATGCCCGTCGCGACGACCGGTGGCTCGGCGACGAGCAATGGCACGGCTTGGCGCTGCATGTTTGAACCCATCAACGCGCGGTTGGCGTCGTCGTGCTCGAGGAACGGAATCAATCCTGCCGAGACGCCGACCATTTGGCTGGGCGCGACGTCCATGTATTCGATCTGGTCGATCGCCACCAACTCGAAGTCCGCACGGTGACGAGCGATCAGGGTGTCGCCGATCATCTTGCCGTTCTCGGTCTTGGTATCGGCCGGCGCCAGGAACGCTTCGCTCTCCTGATCGGCGCGAAGCCACGTGACGTCGTCCGAAACCCGGCCCTTGGTGACCTTGCGATACGGCGTGACGAGGAACCCGTACTCATCGACGCCGGCGTAAATCGCGAGGCTCGAAATGAGGCCGATGTTCGTACCTTCCGGCGTCTCGATCGGGCAGATACGTCCGTAGTGCGAAATGTGTACGTCGCGGACTTCGAAGCCAGCTCGCTTGCGATTCAAACCACCCGGGCCAAGTGCCGACAGACGACGCTCGTGCGTGAGCATCGACAGCGGATTCGTCTGGTCGACGACTTGCGACAACTCGCCGCGGCCGAAGAAGTACTCGATCGCCGCCGAGATGCTCTTGGGGTTCACGAGGCTGCGGGGCGTCATGTCCTCGACGTCCTTGAGGCTCATACGCTCTTGCACCGTGCGGCGGAGCTTGAGGAAACCCTTGCGCAGTTCGTCGCAAGCGAGTTCGTCGATCGTGCGCAGACGGCGGTTGCCAAGATGATCGATGTCATCGACTTCGGCCTTCGGGTCGTCGGCACGCAGACGCATCAGGTATTTGATCGCGGCGATCAAGTCGTCTGCCCGCAACGTCATCTCGGTCTCGGGAATGTTGAGCTCGAGCTTGCGATTGATGCGGAAACGACCGACCTTGCCGAGACGGTACCGGTTCGTGTCGTAGAACTTTTCGTGGAACAAGGCGCGGGCCTTTTCCAACTGCGGCGGATTGCCGGGACGCAAACGCTGATAGATCTTCAGCAGCGCTTCCTCGTGGCTGCTCGTGGCGTCTTCGCCGAGCGTGTTGAACAACAACGGATCCTTCGCGTCGGGCATGACCTCGACCGAATGCAGACCCGAGGTGCAGATCAACTCGGCCGCGTTCTTGGTGATCTTGTGACCGCTCTCGACGAGAATCTCGCCGGCGCTGCTCGCTGCTGGCCGGGTAGACGATGTCGGTGACGGCGATCTTGCCTTCGATCTTGCCGACACTGCGGCCGTCAACGACCTTCTCGTTCGACGTCTCGAAGAAACAACGCAACAGGTCGGCGTTGGCGCTGTACTTCGGGTCCATCGCCCGCAGCAACGTGAGGGCCGAGAACTTGCCGCTTTGGTCGATGCGGACCGTCAGCACTTCTTTCTTGCTGACGTTGAGCTCGATCCAACTCCCGCGTTCGGGAATGATGCGGCAATTGTGCAGCCTGCGTTCGTTGCCTTCCATCTCGCTGACGAAGTCGACGCCCGGCGAGCGGTGCAACTGGCTGACGACGACACGTTCGGCGCCGTTGATGATGAACTCACCACCGCCGAGCATGATCGGCATGTCGCCGAGATAGACTTCCTCTTCGACCGGCTGCTCTTTGGTGAGACGCAACCACACGCGGAACGGGCGACCGTAGGTGAGGCGCAACTGACGACATTCGTCAGGTTCGTAGCGCGGCTTGCCAAGCTCGTAGTGCAGGTACTCGAGCCGCAGGGTTTTGTCGTAGCTTTCGATCGGGAAGATTTCGCGCAGGACGCTCTCGATGCCCTGGTCTTTGCGCTTGTCGTGCGGTGTTTCGAGCTGCAGAAACGCGTCGTAGCTGCGCGTTTGGATGTCGGTAAGACTCGGGATGTGCCCCTCGTCTTTGCTCGTGCCGAAACGACGGACTTCTTTCGGGCGGAGACGTCGGTGTGCCGTAGTGGCCATATCTAGATCGCGCTCCAAAAAGCGAAATGTTCAAAGCAATGGGCGCGGCAGCAGCCTTGGGCTTGTTTCAACCCAAGGCTGACTAAGACCCAGGGCCGGCAGGCCCTGAGCTTGCGCCGAAATGGACAATAACTCGATCGCGACTGGGTTTACTTGATCGCGACGGTAGCGCCGGCGTCCTCGAGCTCCTTCTTGAGCTTCTCGGCATCGGCCTTCGACAGACCTTCCTTGACCTTGCTGGGCACGCCTTCGACCAGGTCCTTGGCTTCTTTGAGGCCAAGACCCGTGGCTGCACGCACGACCTTGATGACGCCGATCTTCTTGTCGCCGAAGCCGGTGAGCTCGACGGCAAATTCGGTCTGTTCTTCCTTGACCTCAGCAGCGCCGCCGCCGCCAGCGCCGGGAGCCATCATCATCATACCGCCGCCTGAGGCGGCCTTGATGCCGTGTACGTTCTCGAGGTAATCGCTGAGTTCCTTGGCCTGCTTCAAGGTCAGCTCGACGATCTTGTCGCCGAGGCTCTTGGTTTCGGCCGCGTATTCCATGGTTGCTGCTTCGCTCATGACTGACGGATCCTTTCTGCGGGGAATCGATATCGGTGTGTATGTGACAAACACGGCGAACAAGTTCGCCGGCTAAACGGTTATGCAGTTGCGGGGGCGGGTTCCGCGGCGGGCGGTTCGTCGCCGCCTTCGCCCTTCTGCTTGATTTGACTCGCCAACGCCGCGCCGACGCCGGTGAGTTGACTGACCAGCTTCGAGCCTGGACCGAGAATCTGGCCGACCAAAATGCTCAACTGCTCTTCGCGGCTTGGCCACTTCGAAACGTCCTTGACCTGATCGGCCGTCAGACGACTGCCGTCCATCACGCCGCCACGCGCTTGGAACAGCGACGCTTCCTTCTTTTCCGCGAGCTTGTCGGAAAGCTTCACGAACGTCTTGGCAAGCGAAACGATGTCGGGACCGCCCCACATGCAGGCCAGCGCCTTCCATTTGCTCGAACGCGGCGGCCAGTGGCGTGCCTTCGACCGCGCGACGCGCGAGGCTGTTCTTGACGACCAGCAACTCGACCTTTTGGCTGCGCAGTTCCTTGCGAAGCTGGTAGGTCTTCTGGGCATTGAGCCCAGCGACGCTGACGACCAGCATGTCGTTGACGCCAGCCCAACGCTTCTTGAGGTCGTCGGTGATTAGGTTTTTGACGTATTTGCTCATAACGGGTTCTCGTTCGACCCAGGGCCGCAGGCCCTGGGCTTAGGGTTGCATATTGTGTGCGTTGTTAGGCGATCACTCGCACGCCGGGGGTCATGGTCCCCTTGATCGAAGCGCCCTTGAGGTAATGGCCTTTGATCGCGTGCGGCTTGATGTGGTGAATGTATTGAATGAAGGCGTTGATGTTCTCGACCAGCTTCTCAGGCGAGAAGCTCATCTTGCCGACGACCGCGTGGACGTTGCCCCCCGCATCGTTGCGGAATTCGACCTTACCGGCCTTATATTCTTTGACCGTCTTGGCGACGTCGGGCGTCACGGTGCCGGCACGCGGCGACGGCATCAGGCCACGAGGTCCGAGCACGCGACCCAATGGGCCGACAAGACCCATCATATCGGGCGCGGCAATGCAGACGTCGAACTCGGTCCAGCCGTCTTTGATCTTCTTGGCGAGTTCATCGCTGCCAACCTCGTCGGCGCCGGCGCCCTTGGCAGCCTCGGCCGCGTCGCCCTTGGCGAACACGATCACCCGCAGGCTCTTGCCGATGCCGTTGGGCAGCACGATCGAGCCGCGGACGAGTTGGTCAGCTTGCTTCGGATCGATGCCCAGGCGTACGACGACCTCGACCGACTGATCGAACTTGGTCGGCGGAAACTGCTTGAGAACGGCGACCGCCTGATCGACCGGCTTCGGGTCTTCGGTCGGGCGTTTGGCCAAGGCGGCCTTCATGCGTTTGGTGGTAGCTGTGGTCATGTGTGTGTGTTCGCGATGGATTCGGTGATTCGCCGCACGGCGGAGCGCGCTCGCTGCGCGTCGCGGCTAAACGTGTGTGGTTACCCTTCGACGGTGATTCCCATGCTGCGGGCGGTCCCTTCGACCATGCGCTTGGCATGTTCGACGTCGCGCGCGTTGAGGTCGGCCATCTTCAACTTCACGATCTCCTCGACCTGAGCGTTCGTGACCTTGCCGACCTTCTCCTTGTTCGGTGTGCCCGAACCTTTGGCGATGCTGGCGGCCTTCTTCAGCAATGCCGCGGCAGGCGGGCTCTTGGTGACGAACTCGAACGAGCGGTCGTTGTAGACTGTGACGACGACGGGAATTGGCATGCCGCCGGCTTCGCGCGTCTTCTCGTTGAATTGCATCACGAACTGGCCGAGGTTGACGCCAAAGCGCCCCAAGGCCGTGCCCACTGGCGGCGCGGGGGTGGCCTGACCGCCGGGGACTTGAAACTTCACTTGTGCGACGAGTTGTTTTGCCATGGTTCCATAACCCAGGGCCGCAGGCCCGGGGCTTTAAGGTTCGTTATACGGATTCAATTTGCCAGTATTCGAGCTCGACCGGCGTTGAGCGGCCGAAGATGTTGATCATCACCGTGACGCGGCCGTTGGTTTGGTCGATGCCGTCGACGTCCCCTTCGAAGTTCTCGAAGGTGCCTTCGGTAATTTTGACGCGATCGCCTGGGACGAACTTGATCTTGAGCTTCGGCGCCTCTTCGGTCTTCTCTTCCTGCTTGCTGATGATCTTCGCGATTTCATTGGCAGGCATCGGGCTCGGCTTGCCACCGGCGCCGGTGAAGTCGCCGATGCCGTGCGTGTCGCGGACCAGATACCACGTGTCGTCGTTCAGCTCCATGCTCACGACGATGTAGCCGGGGTACAGCTTGCGGCGGACGACGCGCTTCTTGCCGTTCTTGAACTCGGTGACGTGCTCGACCGGGACGATGATCTCGCCGAAGTAGTCCTTGAGGCCCGCGATGGCGATCTTCCGCTCCAAGGCGTCGCGAATCGAATCTTCGCGGTTGCTCTGCACCTTGAGGATGTACCAGTCGCGATTGCCAGTGGGACCGACTTGCGTTTCGATCAGCTCGAGCGGACCCTTGGGAACGGCGGGCTCTTCGGGCTCGGGCGGAATGTAGGGTCCATCATCTTCTTGAGTTGCGTCTTCCTCCGCTTCGGCTTCAACGGCCGGCGCGGGCTCGGAGCCCGGACGGGTCGTCACCTCGGCCGAGTCGAGTGCCGGATCGCCCAGCGCGTTGCCGACCGAACCGACGTCGGCAGGCGTGACACGCGTGGCGTGCGCGGAGGGATCGTCGCTGTGCGTGGGGTCAGTGCTGCTTGAGCCGGTAGCAGGCGCAGGATCGCCAAGCGATGCTGCGGCATCGTGAGTTGCCACGGGCGACGCCGCCGCGTGGGTGGCGTGCACATGGTCGGCCGAGTTTTCCGTATCGTCCGTCACAAAAACTTCCCCCTGCAAACCGTCCGCCTCAAACACGTATCCAACTCTGCGGAACGCCACGGAAGGCGCTCCCTACAGATCAGCCGATGACGTTCAACATGTTCGGACCTAACAGGAACTTCCACAGAACGTCGTAAATGAAAAGCAGCGATGCCAAACCAAAGATCATCAATATCACCACGATCGAGCTGCGCAACAGCTCGGTACGTGTCGGCCACGAAACCTTATTCATCTCCGCCTCGACGCTGATCAGGAAGTCAGCAAATCGCGGCATGTTCACCAATCGAAACGCGATCCAACACCCAATGGCCAAGAAGGCTACCGCGCACCCGAAGGCGGCGGCAGTACCCATTTGGCTGAGCAGGAAGCGATCGAGCGACCAGGCACCGTAGGCAAAGACGACCGCCAATGCGCCAAACGTCACGTGGCGCGCAATGCGCCCCTGGCTCCGCTTGTACATCGACGCGCTGAACCAGTCACGCATGAGCGGACTGGGCGCAGCTTCAACGTCTTTGGTCACCGGCCTCGTCCCTGAGCCTTTCGGTTTATCTACGGCAGTCATGGTTGCCTCACCGCCTCCGGCGGCCTGAGTTCGTTTCACCCTTCTCCTCTCGCAAACCTTACCCTCACCAACCTCACCGATGCATGGCAGGGGCGGAGGGAGTCGAACCCCCAACCTGCCGCTTTGGAGACGGCTGCTCTGCCAATTGAGCTACACCCCTGTGTGGCAACCCAGGGCCGGCAGGCCCTGGGCTTAAATTCTGCTTACTCGATGATCTTCGTTACGACGCCTGAACCGACCGTCTTGCCCCCTTCGCGAATGGCGAAGCGGACGCCGTCGTCCATAGCGATCGGGCTGATGAGCTCGATCGACAGCTTCGCGTTATCGCCCGGCATGCACATGTCGGCATCGCCCATCAGGTTGGCCGAGCCCGTGACGTCGGTCGTGCGGAAGTAGAACTGCGGACGGTAGCCGCTAAAGAACGGCGTGTGGCGTCCACCTTCCTCCTTGCTCAACACGTACACCTCAGCCTCGAACTTCGTGTGCGGCGTAATCGAACCGGGCTTGGCCAACACCTGGCCACGCTCGATGTCTTCACGCTTCAGACCACGCAACAGGCAACCGACGTTGTCGCCGGCGATGCCTTGATCCAACGACTTGTTGAACATTTCGACGCCGGTGACCGTCGTCTTGCGCGGCTCCTTCGTCAGACCGATGATCGCGATTTCGTCGCCGACTTTGCAAATACCGCGCTCGATACGACCGGTCGCCACGGTGCCACGACCTTCGATCGAGAACACGTCTTCGACGGCCATCAGGAACGGCTTGTCGATTTCGCGAACCGGCTCGGGGATGTATGCGTCGATGGCGTCCATCAGCTCGCCGATGCACTTGTTGGCGGCCGGATCCTTCGGGTTATCGAGGGCCGGCTTCGAAGCGCCGCGGATGATGGGGATGTCGTCGCCCGGGAAGCCGTAGTGCGTGAGCAGCTCGCGCAGCTCGAGCTCGACCAACTCCAGCAACTCTTCGTCGTCGACGAGGTCGACCTTGTTCAAAAACACAACGAGCGCCGGCACACCGACCTGGCGGGCCAGCAGGATGTGCTCGCGGGTCTGCGGCATCGGGCCGTCAGCGGCCGACACGACCAGGATCGCGCCGTCCATTTGGGCGGCGCCGGTGATCATGTTCTTGATGAAGTCGGCGTGACCTGGACAGTCGATGTGTGCGTAGTGACGCTTGGCCGTCTCGTACTCGACGTGACTAACGGCGATCGTGACGGTCTTGGTTTCGTCGCGGACCGTGCCGCCCTTGGCGATATCGGCATACGACTTGGTTTGGGCCAGCCCCTTGGCAGCCTGCACCGCCAGAATCGCGGCGGTGGTGGTCGTCTTGCCGTGGTCAATATGCCCGATCGTGCCGACGTTGACGTGCGGCTTGGTTCTTTCGAAGTTTGCCTTGGCCATTATTTCTCCCTACTTACTTGTGAAACCCGTTTTGCTGTCGTGATGAATGTCGCGATGCTTTTCATCGCTTGTCGTATTTGTCCGCTGTCTTATTGTCCGCGGCACGGTCAAGTGTGCGTCTGCTGCCGTCTTCAAGTGAGCTCACCCAAGAGCTGCTGAAGGGACTTGAACCCTTGACCTCGTCCTTACCAAGGACGTGCTCTACCAACTGAGCTACAGCAGCGGGATCGTCAGTTGTCCGTTGTCAGTAGTTCGTTGTTTCCATGTGCAATCCTTCGTTCCCGCGACTGACCAATCACCACGAACAACTGACCAGTCAAGCGGGTGAAGGGAATCGAACCCTCGTCTTTAGCTTGGAAGGCTATTGCTCTACCATTGAGCTACACCCGCGCAAGTCAAAAATGACGAATGTCGAATAACGAATGTCGAACCATTCGTATTCGCCTCTCATCACTCATTCACCCTTTCGTCATTCGACATTCGTCCTTCGTCATTGACAACTGGGGGGTACAGGATTCGAACCTGTGAAGGCATAGCCATCAGATTTACAGTCTGACCCCTTTGACCGCTCGGGAAACCCCCCGTCGAACCGCGCGCTTTAACGTCTCACTTACAGTCTTTCGATGCGCGATACGGCAGAACTGTCTCTCGTAAACACTGCTGATTACCAATACTGGAAACCTGCGAACCTGGGTTGGGGTCGCCTCCGCGCGGGTGCCGAACCATTTTCGCCATCCGGTGGCGCTCTGCGCACGAACTCAACTTACAGTGCAAACAACTTTTGGTGCACCCACTGGACGCTGAATTGCGCGCTCAAAGGCTCCCGGCCGACGTGCTCTTACGAGCTAGCGGAGGGACTTGAACCCACAACCTGCTGATTACAAATCAGCTGCTCTGCCAGTTGAGCTACGCTAGCCTGCTGGACCCGCCACACGAAAACCACTAAATATAGCGACCCGAGGCAAGCACGCAAGACGACGGAATGAAAACTTCCATCAATGATTCAATCAATCGCTTAGCCGGGTCGTCCACGACCCGGAGACCGCCGCGTGGACGCGGCGGCTAAGCGACAACAACAATGACGATTACAACCCTGGCACTTCGATGTGCTCTTCCTGAGCGGCCTTGCGCAGCTTGCTCAAAGCCCGGGCTTCAATCTGACGCACGCGCTCCTTGGTCACCCCCATTTCGACGCCGACCTCTTTCAAGGTCAGCGGCTCTTGGCCTCGCGCGAGGCCGAAGCGGCGGATGATGATCTTCGCTTCGCGATCGTCCAAACGCTCGAGGATTTTGCCGATTTGCTCCTCGCGGTGCATCTGGGCAGCCTCTTGCTCGTACTGGTCGCTACGGTCGTCCTGCGTGGCGGCGAACATTTCGTCCGTGCTCGTGCGGAACCGGTCGCGACGCTTCAGCTCGTCGGGAATCGTCCGTGCGAAGTTCTTCATGATCGCCCAGCTAGCATACGTGCTGAACTTGTTGCCTCGGCTGTAGTCGAACTTCTCGATCGCGCGAATCAACGACATGTTGCCGTCGCTCACGAGCTCGAAGAAATTGTCGACCGGCCCGACGTGCCGCTTGGCAATCGAGACGACGAGTCGCAAGTTCGAACGAATGATCTGGTTCTTCACCTGCACCGCTTCCTCGTACAGCCTTTCGATCGTGTCCATGTCACTGGCACGAGCGCGGGCTGGGTCAACGCCCTCGCGCAGCTTCGACGCCTTGTACTTCAAGAAGTTGAACTTCCTGAACAAGTACGCCTCGTCTTCACGCGTGAGCAACGGCACCTCGTACAGGCTTGCCAGGTACGGCGGCAGGCCCGACGGAGCGCGAGCCTTCTTGCCCGACGCTGCTGCCGTGGCTCGCGGAGCGAGGATCGTGGCCTCGGCATTCGCCTTGGCAAACGACTCGTTCATCATGAAATCGAGCGGCAACTCCATGATGCGTTCGGCACGCATCTCGTTAATGACGCGATAAATGCTCGTCTTGGTGCGGCAATACCGCTTCGCCAACGACTCGGCACTCACGCCGCGACGATACAGCTGGTAGATCTTCTTGCGAGCCGCAAGGGTCAGTGGGCCCGTGCTCTCGGGGAAGATCGCCAGGTCTGGATTCTGAGCGTCAAACGCCTTGATCGTGTAGCGAATCGTCTCGATGCTGCGGCCCATGCGGTCGGCCAAGCGGCGCGTGATCTCGGCCGGACAACCGCCGGCACGCGCAAAACGTCGCGCGCTTTCGATGATCTCGTTGCGATCCTCGTCCGTCAGTTGGCTGAAGCGGGTGCCGCGAACGACACGCTCTTCGTTGCCTTGAACGAAGCGATCGACCGAGCTTTGCAAAAAGCCAACTCGCTTGCGGCCGTCGAAGCTAAAGCGACGGCTGACGAGCCCCTGCTGACGCCAGCGCGAGATCGTCTTTGTCGAAACGTTGAACTGCTTGCTCAACTCTTCGACGGTGAGAACGCGCTCGCCGGCGGCTTCGGCTGCGACATCGGCAGCGTCGGAAACGTCCTCGACGAACAGGCGCAGGTCGTGGGCTGCTTCTTCACCGCTGAGCTTGACCGCGGCATAAGTCTCGGGCTTGAAGTCCGTGACCTTGTGGCAGAGGAACTCGTAGGTGTACATCCGCTTCGGGTCGAGCTCGGTGATGAGCCGCTCGGCGCGGTTCGCTTGGTCGATCTTCTTTTCGCGCGGCGCGAAACGGACCTGTTGGTCGCGCAACTGCCGCAACACGGGAGTTTGATAATCGGTGTGCATCTGGAAGTCCCCCTCCAGACCAGCCGGAGCTTCCTGCGCCCTTGAGCGCCCGACCGGTCGAATCGAACCTCCTTCGTCGTCCACTCAATCGCTTAGTGCGTGAGCCGGCGGCGAAGGCTGCCGCGTCGCTAACGGGAATCCGTCTCAGACCCGGCAATTTTGTTGTTTAGATATGTCACTACTCCTCTACGCAACAAAGTGTCCAAAGTTCTCAAGAAAGTTCACCAAAATACCGACACATCTCTATTCTCCCCTGAAAAACGAGGGAGAAACGGCTTTTCCGCTCGGAATGTGGCATTTCATGTGCCGACCGTAGCAGGGAGTCAAGGTTCGTCAAGCGGGATGCCCCCCCAGAAGGATGCAGCGCTGACCCCAGGGCCGGCAGGCCCTGGGCTTTGGATGCTGTCACCATCGTTAACGTCGCGCGGCGTTTCGATCAACCGCTTCGCCTTGCCCGACCGATGTTGCCGTTACGGGTCGGTCTGTCGATACGCCTGAACGCGGCGAGCAAGCTCGCCGGCTAAACGGAGCCTACACATGCTGCTAGCTCGTCGTTCGACGCGGTGCCTCACCTTGTTAGTTGCCGCAGCCCTGGCAAGTCCGACATTCGCTGCCGAAACCGTCCAGCTCGCCAGCCAGATCAAGCCCGGCAGCGTGGCCCACGTCGAGATGCTGCTCGAAGTCGGCGGCGACCTGAAGCTGACCGAAAAAGGGGACATCAAATCGTTGCCGATGAACGTCGTCGCCAAGATGCAGTACGACGAACGGTTCGCCACACAGGCCGACAAGGTGAAAACGTCGCTCCGTCGCTACACGATGGCCGAGGCCGCGATCAAGCTCGATAAGGGGGCGATGAAGCCCGCCCTGCGAGCCGATCGCCGGACGATTGCCGTCCGCTGCGACGACTGCCGCCCGACGCTCGTGAGCCTCGAAGGTCCACTGACCGGCGATGAACTCGAGCTCGTCGAGCTGCCGGCCAACTCGCTTCTCATCGACCGCCTGCTTCCGACCGAACCGGTCACTCAAGGGCAACCATGGAAGCACTCGGATGTTCTGATGGCCGGCCTGCTGAACCTCGACGCCGTCAGCCAAACCGATGTTGCTAGCACGCTCAAGGAAATCGACGCCACCGCCGCCCGAGTGGAGTTTTCGGGAACCGTGGTCGGGGCGATCGACGGCATCAGCACCACCATTGGCCTCAAAGGCCGCTACAAGTTCGATCGCCAACTGGGCCGCATCACGTGGCTGGCGATGCTCATCGAGGAGAAGCGTTCGATTGGTCACGTCGCCCCCGGCGCCGATGTCGTCGCTCGCCTGCAAATGACCATTTCGCCTGCCGTCGGCGACCTGAAGGAGCTCGGTGACGAATCGCTCACGCACCTCGACGCCGCATTTGCTGGCGCCAACGAGATGCTCGAACACTCGACCGGCGACAAGCAGTTCCGCTTCCTTTACGACCGACGCTGGCACGTCATCGACGAGACGAACGAGGCCGTTGCCTTGCGATTGGTCGATCGCGGCGACCTCGTCGCTCAGTGCAACGTGTCGCATCTGCAGGACGTCGAGCCCGCGAAGTTGCCGACGCTCGAGCAGTTCCAGGACGACATTCGCAAATCGTTGGACAAGAACTTCGGGCGATTCGTTCACGCCAGCGAAAAGCGAACGACCGACGGGCTGCTCGTCTATCGCGCGGTCATCGAAGGGAGCGCCTCGGACCTGCCGATTCTGTGGAACTACTACCACGTCGCCGACAGCCTCGGACATCACGCGGTCTACGCCTTCACGCTCGAGCAGAACCTGACCGAGCGGCTCGCCGACATGGACGAGGTGATGATCGCCACGTCGACGTTCCTCGACGCCGACGGCACCGCGGCGCTGGCACCGAAGCGCCGCTAACGCGACAATGACGCACACGCGCTCGGCGCGGGTCTCTGACCCCGCCGCTTCGCCGACCGAAGGTCTCCCAAGATCGGCGTAGTCTGGAGACCGGCGCCGAGCGCGTGGGGATTGCATCGCCATGATCCGTCGCACGCAAACCATCACCGACCGCGAGTCTTGGGCGCTCATCGCTCAAATCGATCATGCGCACGTCGCGGGACAAGTGGCCGCCGTATGGGCGGACCTGCCGTTCGATCGCGCTGCGGCCGACGAGTTGATTGAGGGAGTATTCCATCACGACGACGGCTGGGCCGACTGGGACGCGCATCCCGACATTGACCCCGCAAAGCGTCGGCCACGCCAGTTCACCGAGATGCCGCTCGATGAATCGCTAGCCATCTGGCGCAAATCCATCGACGTGGCCGAGCGCATCGGCCCACTCGCGGCCTACGCCGTGAGCGGTCATTTCTCGGGATTGATTCGCCACACGAACCGCTGGCAAAAAACGCCGGGTTCCGAAGACGCCGCCGCCCATGCATTTCTCAACGAGCAAGATTGCCGTCGCGCCCAATGGCTCGAAGCTTGGCTGAGCGCCGACACGCGACACACCGCCGAGCAAGCGCAACGCGCCGTCGAGATGTTGCAATTCTTCGACGCGTTGAGCCTGTGGCTTTGCTGCGCCGAGCGCAGTGAACCGCATCGCATGACATCGCCGACGGGCACGCCACTGACGTTCACGCCACACGTCATCACCGCAACCGAGCAATCGATTGTCATCGAGCCTTGGCCGCTGACGACCAGCGAATTGCGACTCGACGTCGACGCTCGCACAGTTCACGTCATCGATTACACATCTCGTGAAGAGTTGTCGATGGCGTCGAGCACGACAGTTCATCTCGCCTGGCGACTCGTCGCATCTCTGTAGGGAACGCCCTCCGTGGCGTTCCGTGGAATCAGTGGAGACGTTGCTCGCGGCTCATGGAACGCCACGGAGGGCGTTCCCTACAGGGGCTTCCGACGCGCACGCAAAGAGCCGCGTCGCTACTGCTCTCAGCGACGCGGCTCATGCATCACGATCGGTGGATCGCCGATCGTTAGTACGTCAGACCGATCGACGAGTTGGCGCCGAAGAAGCCGAGCGTGTTCTGGCTGCCCAGCCCGCTAAAAAAGCTCGTCGATTGCGCATCGCCCGAGTCAATGAAGGCCAAGCCCACCAAACCGGTCTTCAGGACGAGCGTCGTATTGCCCATCGGACGCTGGTAATCGGCGCCAACCTCCAATTCCATCACCGGAATCACGCCCCAATAGCTCGTGCCAGCCGAGACCGGGAAGGTGCCTTCGTTGTCAGCCCGTCGATTGATCGGCGAAGCCGCCGAAGTGTTTTGGCTACCGAACATCAACGAACCGCGGCCGATGCCATAGACGCCGGCGCCGCGCTGGCCAACCTGCCGCCGGGCCTGCAACGACAGCGTCGGACCCGCGCCGTTAAAGAACCGGCGAGAATTGGCCGAAAACTGCGTCACTCCCGTCGGCGAATACTGGTCGACCTGGTATCCCTGGTTGAGATACAAGTAACGAACACCGGCAGTGGCCATCCACGACCAATCGCAGCAGCATCCGCGGCGAAGTGCTTCAAGATCCCACATCGACACTTGCAGCTGCTGGGCAGTCACGAAGTCCGTACCCACCGTCGACGAAGAGCCAAATTGAGAAGGGTCTCGAATCGTCTGGCCAGCCGCCACGGTGCTGACACCCGTCACATTCTGGTTGTATTGAAAGAACCCGGCACGGACTCCGTTGCCCGAGCAGTTCACATAACCGATCCAGGCAGCCGGCGCCGCTTGATAGTCCCAACTAAACTGCGCAGTTCCGTATGAAGCCGGAGTATTGCCAAATGTCACACCCTGCTGCGTCAGAACCGCCGCGTTGCCGTTGCTCCAGTGCGGCTTGAGCACATACGCGCCGACGCCGCCGATCCAGTGGTCTTGCGGCGGATCGCAGCAGGCCATCATCGGAGTGCAGCAATCGTCGTAGCACGGGCCGCTGCTTGTCATCATCGGATCGCCGAACGAATCGGGCACGCCGCTGCTGACGACTTCGCTCTCAGGAACAGGCGTCGGCTGAACGGCCATGGCCGTGCGACGCGCCTTGACCGCTGCCGGTCGATCGGTCACCGAGTTCTTGACGGTGACTGTGCCTGCACGCGGTCTGGGTGCCGGCGGCCCATCGTACTGGTCTTCGGCGAAGATGTTTGTGACCGCCGACAGCATGACCGCCACAGCGACCAGCCAAAAGTGTTGACGCATTGGTAAAGCCCCTTTTCGTGTCCGTTGAGTTGTTCTTAACTGCGGCGAGCATGTCCCCGGTCGAGTGCTGCGATCCAACGCCCCACGCGACCCTGCGGGTCATAACGGTAATGTCGCCACACGCCCCCCGAACTGTGCAGAAAGATCGCTACAGACGTCAAAGTTTCTCCAAAACACGCAATTCAACACACTCGCTGGGGTAAACGCGACAGGGTTTTGTTGATCGAGATCGCAACCCTAATTACACTTGAGGCTTCTGCTCCGCCGGTCAGGCTGAGTTGCACCCGCAGGTTGCGTCTATGTTTGCTCTTCGAATGGTGTTTGCACTTCGAATCGCGTTGGCGGCTGGTCTCGTCGCCGCTCTTGCCGCGCCGACCTGTTTTGCCCAGGCGATGGCAACGCGAGACACGCTTCCGCCCCCCAAATCTGCGGCGACTGGACCCGTGCGAAAGCTCGCGCCCGGAATCGTCACCGAGATTCCCGCCGACGCCCGACCTGCCGAGAAGGTCAGCCGGCACGACATCGTCGAGATCCTCGCGTCGGACCCGACGTATGGAATTCCGCCGAACTCCCCTGCCCCGTCACGTGCCAAAGGCGTTCGCTTCGAGCACGACGTGCAGACGCTGGCCTTCGGCTTCAAGCCGCTGCGCATGATCCGCGCTGATGTGCCGAACGACGCCGGCCGCCTGCAAGCGAAGCTGGTGTGGTATCTCGTCTTTCACGTGAAGAACCCCAGCGAAAAGCCGATGCGGTTTTCGCCGGTGTTCACGCTCGAAGACCTCGACTCGCACATCCTCTATCCCGACGAGTTGCTGCCAGTCGTGATCCCCGCCATCCAGAAGCGCGAAGACCCGAACCGTCCGCTGCTGAACGATGTTGCCATCGCTGGCGAGCTACGCCCGGCGAAGACCGTTGGGGCATCGTCACTTGGGACAACCTGCCGTCGACACTCAAAAAGTTCTCGATCTACATCCAAGGCCTCAGCACCGCCTACCAATGGGAAGACCCGGAAGGCGCGTATCAGCCTGGCCAGCCCCCCGGTTCGGGCCGCAAAATCACCCAGAAGACGCTGCAGCTGAACTTCTGGCGTCCAGCCGACCCGTTCCACCAGCACGAGAGCGAGATTCGCTTCGGCATTCCAGGGGACGTTGACTATCGCTGGGTTTATCGGTAGAAATCGAAGTTCGGCCCGCCCCACTGTCGTTTAGCCGGCGGGCTTACCCGCCGCGCCGCGTTTGCGGGCCGGGTAATCGCGAACCTCATTATCGAAGACCACGATCATGGCACATAAAAAGGGACAAGGCTCCAGCCGCAACGGACGCGACTCGCTCGGTCAACGCCGAGGCGTCAAGCGTTTTGCAGGCGAGGAAGTCATCGCCGGCAACATTCTCGTTCGCCAGGTTGGCAACGTCTTTCACCCCGGACGCGGCGTCGGCCAAGGCAAAGACTACACGCTCTTCGCGCTCATCCCCGGCAAGGTGGCGTACGACCGCGGCGGTCGCCGCGTCAGCGTCCTCGCGGGCGCCTAAGGCCCGGGCAACCAGACCACTGCACACAAGCCCAGGGCCTGCCGGCCCTGGGTTTTTTTATCGCACCATCCGATTCCGATTCAGTGACTCCATGTTCGTCGATCGCGTTCAAATCGAAGTTCGGGCCGGCAACGGCGGCGACGGATGCGTCAGCTTCCGACGCGAGAAGTTCATCCCGCGCGGTGGACCCGACGGAGGCGACGGCGGCAGCGGCGGAAGCGTAATCCTCGTCGCGACTCCCGGAGTCGACAGCCTCGCCGCACTTTCGATGAAGCGCCAGTGGCGAGCCACCAGCGGCGAGCGCGGCAGCAGCGCCAACTGCCACGGTGGCGATGGTGGCGACTTAGTCATCGCTGTCCCGCCCGGCACGCTCGTCATGGACCATCGCGGCGGGTTCGTCCTCAAAGACCTCGCCACTGCCGGCGAAAGCGTCGTCGCTGCTCGGGGTGGTCGCGGCGGAAAAGGGAACATGCGATTCAAGTCGTCGACGAATCGCGCTCCGCGACAGTTCACACCAGGCGAAGAAGGCGAAAGCCGCGAAGTCACGCTCGAGCTCAAGGTGATCGCCGACGTGGGCGTGATCGGCAAACCGAACGCCGGCAAAAGCACGCTGCTCAGCCGCATCTCGCGCACGCCCCGAAATCGCCGACTATCCGTTCACAACGAAGTATCCGAACCTCGGCCTCGTGCAGATCGACGCTGATCGTTCGTTCGTGATGGCCGACATCCCGGGTCTCATCGAAGGCGCGCATCAAGGCGTCGGCCTCGGTCATGAGTTTCTGCGTCACATCGAGCGGGCCGGCATCCTCGTGCATCTCGTCGAGCCCGAACCGGTCGACGGCACCGACCCGCTCACGAACTATCGCGCCGTTCGTCAGGAACTCGAATTGTACGACGCGAAGCTCCGCGATCGTCCCGAGATTACGTGCGTTTCGAAGGCCGAGCTTCCCGGCGCCGAAGAGGTTCGCCAGCAGCTCGAAGCCGAGATCGGCCATCCCGTGCTGACAATCTCGTCCGTGACTGGCCAAGGCCTGAGCGTGTTGCTGAACAAGATCGCCGACGCGTTGGCCGCCCATCGCGAATCGGTGGCGTCGCCACCATGAGCGCTCAGTCGAAAAACGATGTCACGCGTCGCCCGATCATCGCCGTCGATATCGGCAACAGCCGCATCAAGCTCGGCCTCTTCGAGAACGTCACGACGAAAGCCTCGTCATTGCCGCAACCCTTGCGAACACACGACATCACGCCCGGCGCGATGCGCTCGGAAAACGCATCAGCCGAAGCGGCCGAACGACTGGGCTCGATCGACGCATGGCTCGGCGAATCACTCGATGGCGCTCGCGTCGCTGATTGCGATTGGTGGATCGGCAGCGTTCAACGCGCCGTGACGTCGCAACTCGTGAACTGGCTGCGTGAGCGCGATGCGACGCACATCACACTACTCACGTCGACCGATTTGCCGCTGGCGGTGAATCTGCCGCGCCCCGATATGGTCGGCATCGATCGCCTCTTGGGTGCCGTCGCCGCCAATCATCTTCGCGCCGCCGACAAGCCCGCCGTCATCGCTGACCTCGGCACCGCGATCACCGTCGATGTCGTCGACGCCGCGGGTGCATTTCTCGGCGGGTCGATTCTGCCCGGCATCGGCCTGTCGGCCCGCGCGATGCACGAGTTCACCGACTTGCTGCCGCTGGTCGACATGCAATCGCTCACCGCCGAGCCGCCGGCCTGGGGCACGCACACCGTCGAAGCCATGACCTGCGGCCTTTTCTGGGGCGCCGTCGGCGGCGTCTCGCGACTCGTCGAGCTCGCCGCCAAGCATCTCGGCGCCGATCCCGAAGTCTTCCTCACCGGCGGCGCGGCCCCACGCGTCGCGCCGCTCGTCGCTGCCGAAACACGCTACGAGCCGCACCTCATCCTCGCTGCGATTGCTCTTGTGGCTCTCGGCAAAAAATAAACCGCGGAGGTGCAGAGGACGCAGAGGCAGAATGAGTTCGGTAACTCTGCGTTCTCCGGGTCCTCTGCGGTTAACATCTCCGCATGATGTCATCGATCAACCGTTGCCGCGTTGCACTCCTCACGCCTCGCGGGCGCGGCGCGGTGGCGACGATTGCCGTCTCGGGAAGTGATGCGGCAGCGATCGTCGATCGATTCTTTCGCTCGGCCACGCGACGCACACTCGCCGACGCGCCGACGAACACGATCCTCTTCGGCCGTTGGAATGGCGAGAGCGGCGAGGAAGTCGTCGTCTGTCGCACGAACGTCGAGCAAGTCGAGATTCATTGCCACGGCGGGCTCGCGGCGGCCGATGCGATTTCCGAAACGTTGCAAGCCGCCGGAGCTACGCTCGAAGATGCGAACGCATCGCTGGCGCATGGCGTTCACGGTCGTCTCGAAGCCGATGCGCTCGCGATGCTTCCTCATGCTCGCACGCTCCGCTGCGCGGCCATCTTGCACGACCAAGCATGCGGCGCGATGCGCGAAGCGCTCGAACACATCATCATCACATCCGACGACACTGCGCTAGCGGCACTCGACGCACTAATCGCCCGTGACCCCGTGGGCCAGCATCTCGTCGAGCCGTTTCGCGTGGTGATCGGCGGGGCGTCGAACGTCGGCAAAAGCAGCCTCGTGAATGCACTCGTGGGCTATCAACGCGCGATCGTTTTCGACGAACCGGGCACGACGCGCGACGCGGTCACCGCCGTCACGGCACTCGATGGCTGGCCCGTCGAACTGTGCGACACGGCCGGCATGCGCGATGAGGCCAAAAGCATCGAGCGATTGGGCATCGAGCGAGCTGTCGAGCGCTTGGACCATGCCGACTGCCGCGTGCTGGTGTTCGATCGATCGCGGCCCTGGTCCGAGGCCGACACCGCGATGCTATCGCAATGGCCCGATGCACTCATCGTACATAACAAGGCCGACCTCATCGGCAACGACACCGCACGCCCCGTCGGTCTCGCGGTCAGCGCACTTTCCGGCGATGGCATCGACGTGTTGATTGCAGCCATCGTCGAGCGTCTCGTTCCGATGGCGCCGACACCCGGCATCGCGGTGCCCATTTCAAACGAGCAAATCGCCGCGCTCATTGAGGCGCGCGAGGCGATCTCACGCGGCCAGTACGACATCGCGCGTGAAGCACTTCACGGGTTGCTGAAATCGCACCTGTAGGGAACGCCCTCCGTGGCGTTCCGCGTGCGAGTGGACGCGTTCTCTCTGCTTCACGGAACGCCACGGAGGGCGTTCCCTACAGAAGCCGATGCAAACCATTCGCGGACACCGTGCTAGCTTCGCGATCCGTCTAGGACGCTACTATCGGCACGACTATACTTTCGCGGCTCTCGCCAGCGGCGAACGTCGATAGTGTTCAAGGAGGAACACACGATGCCCCGGTACACCAGCACAATGCGACGCGCATCGGCAACGATGCTCGCGGTGCTGGCGTGCATCGGTGTTGCCGTGTCGACCGCCTCGGCTGAGCCGCCGGCCTCGCCGCTCGCGGGTCTTCATCCTGCGGCATTCTCAGGCGTTCGTCCCGGTTCCGCCACGCTCGCCGACGTGCAAGAAGCGTGGGGGCGACCGACGAAGGTCACACGTCATGGCGCCTCCGTCGAGCACGTGTATCGTGTCGAGCCGGCCTCGAGCATCGAAGTCACGTTTCACAAAGATCGCGTCGTGTCGCTGGTCATTCAGCTTCGCGAAGCGTTCGAGTCGTCGGTGCTCGCCGAGCAAATGGAGTTGGCTGCGTTCGAACCCGTGATGGTCGAGAACGAGGCGGGCGCGATCGTCGGCGTGGCGTGGCCTGAGCGTGGCGTGTCGTTCGGATTCGTCGCCGGTGTTCAAAGTCAACAGGTCGCGCGGATCGTGCTCGACGTGATCTCGGCCGAGCCGTTTCTTCTTCGCGCCGCCGCCAGCTCGGGGCTCGACGACACCGCCTGCTTGAAAGACATCGAAACGGTGCTCGCGCTCGCGCCAAAACACCGCGCGCGCTGGCGCTGCGTGCCGAGGTGCAATTCGCCTCAGGTCGTTACGACGAAGCGATTGCCGACTGCCGCGCGGCCGAGGCCATGGACGTGACCGCTCCCGAGTATCGACTGCTGCACGCAGCAATCTTGGCCGAGATGGGACGTTACGACCAGGCGATCACGACGACCGAGCACGCGATGTCGCTGTGCGGACGCAAGCCCGAGTTGCGAGCCCGCGCCTTGAGCCAGCTTGGGACTTACGTCGCCTTCGGCCCCAAGCACGATTACAAGACCGCCCTCGACCATCAGCAGCAAGCCATCCGTCAGATCGAACCGATGCTCAACGATAAACGCAGCGACGTACGACGCCTTGCACGCGACGTGCTCGTCGAAGCCCACATCGGCACCGCCTCGGCCATTGCACATGGTTCGTGGCCTTCGAAAAAAGAAGCCGTAGAAAAGTGGCTCGAACGCGCGAACCAACTGGCGTCGCGGGCCGAAACGGCCGAGCTGCGATCGCAGGCCACGATCAAGTTGTGCCGCGGGGCGCTCGAAGCCTGCGCTGCCGCCGGCGGCGTGGTCGATCCGACGCCGTGGGCTGTCGCGCTCGAAGACGTCGGCCGACGCCGCCTCGAAACGATTCGCGACCCGCGCACGAGTGCGACTCTCGCGTGGGAACTGGGCCAAGCGATGTTCTCAGCCATGCTGGCGTCGCAGGCGCGCGGAGACTTCACGACCGCTCAGGCCAAAGGTGCACTGGCGGTGGGCTATCTCGAGATGGCCGTTCAGCAACGTGGCGAAAGCGTGAACGACACGCTCGTGCTGGCCAACGTCTATTACCGCTTGGGATCGATGGCGGCCGTCGACCAGAAGAACCACGCGCAGGCCGTCGGTTGGTTCGATCGCGCGGTGCCGCTCGTCGACGAAGCGCTGCCCGGCGCGTCGGCTGCCGAGTGCGGTCGCCAAGGCCAGGCTCTCGTGAGCATGGGCGTCTCGTACTGGGAACTCGGCCGCCATGACCGGTCGCTCGAATTGACGCGACGCGGTGTCGAGTGTCTGGAGAAGTCGGTCAAGCAGGGCGCGATCGCCAAGGACTCGTTGGCCGTCGGTTACACGAACCTCGCCGCGATTCACAAGTTCCTCGGCAACGAGGATCGCGCGAAGAACTTCGGCGAGCTCGCCGCCCAGGCGAAACGCACGCAGCTGAAGTGAGTTGTGTTGTTTAGCCGGCTCGCTTGCGAGCCGCGTCCTGCCGCTCCGCGCGGCGGGCAAGCCCGCCGGCTAAACAAGGCCTCCGCCGCGTCGGCGGCGATTCGTGTATCCTGTGCGGCATGTTCGACGATCTGCTGCATCACGCGCGACCTCCGGCATGGGTGAACCCGACGCCGCGCAGCAAATACGACCTCGTGATCGTCGGTGGCGGAACGGCGGGCATCGCCGCGGCACGCGAGGCGGCAACGCTCGGCAAGTCGGTAGCGATCGTCGAACGCCATCGCCTCGGTGGTCGCCGACTCAACTACGGAATCGCGCTCGAAACGTTGGCGGAGGTCGCGCGGAAAAAGGCGGCCGTGCATTGCTCGGCTGGCAGCGACCGCGGCGCGCAATCGACGGCGTTGACCGAAGCGCTCGGCCTCGCCCAGCGGCGAAGGGGCGCAGTCGCGCGCTCGATCGGAGCGTGGCGGCTCACGGCCTCGGGCGTCGACGTTTATTTCGGCGAAGCGAAGTTCAATGGCCGCGACTCGATCGACGTGAACGGAGCCACGCTGCGCTTCGAGCGTGCGATCGTCGCCGTGGGACGAGCCATCGCGTTGCCGAACATCGACGGACTGGATGCTTCCAATGTTCGCACACTCGACAACTTTTTCGACCTCGAACAGCTGCCGCATCGGTTGGCGATTGTCGGTGGCCGTGCGACGGGCTGCGCGATCGCGCAAATCATGCGCACCTTCGGCAGCGAGGTGCATCTGATAACTGCCGAGTCGAAGCTGTTCGCTGACCATGAGCCGTTCGTCGAACAGCGACTCGGCGAGGCGCTCGCTAGCGATGGCATCCACGTGATGAGCGGCGCGACGGTGTTGCAGGTCGGCCGAACCGGCGGTGCGAAATCGCTTTTGGTCGATGTCGAGGGCCAAAGACGTAAAATCCTCGTCGACGAAATTCTCGTGATCGCGGACGATTCGCAACGTCTGAACGAATTGCAACTCGCCGCGGCGGGAGTCGAACACAACGCTCGTGGCGTCACCGTCACTTCACGTTTGCAGACATCGAACGCGGCGATCTTCGCTGCCGGCGAGGTGTGTGACTTGCCGACGACGTGGGAAGCATCGAGCGCTATGGGAACGCTGTCGGCTCGCAACGCGATGGGACGTAATCCGCAGCGATTCAACCCGTCGATTGTGCCGCACGTCGAGCCGACGAGGCCGCAGGTGGCCCGAGTCGGACTACTGTTGGCCGAGGCCGTGAGGCGCGGCATTGAGGTCGAAACGTCGCGGATTCCGATTTGCATCACGGATCAAGACGTTGCCGAAGGTGTCACGTTGCAAGTCGACCGATCGAGCGGGCTTCTCATCGGAGCGACGGTCATCGCTTCGGACGCGACGCAGCGGATCGCGCCGCTGGCACTTGCATTGGCCGAACGTTTGCCGGCCTGTCGACTATCCATTTATTGAGGCTCCGATCGCAATTCGAATCCTTCTCCCTCCGGGAGAAGGTGCCGCGAAGCGGCGGATGAGGGCGGGTCGATTTGGTAACCGCCTTCTACTTCAACCCACCCTCACCCGGTCCGCCTGCGGCGGACCACCCTCACCCAAAGGCAGACGAACTGCAAAGTCGACGGCTATTCACGCAAGTGCCGCCGCGAAGAGGCAAGCCTTTAGCATCTAGCATCGTTCTTCGAGTTACGGCGCTTCTTATCAACTTTGCAGGCCTGCTGCTTCCTAAGGGAGAGGCGTTTGACTGCGACGGCGTGAAGCTATGATGGTAGGCATGTCGCCTCGCCGCTTGTTGCTGACCATCTGCTTTGTATTCGTGGCACTGTCATGCCCCGCGGTTGCAGCGCCGCCGCAACCGTTGCGGTTCTATCACGGCCGCGAAATCGCGCCGACGATGACCTATCACGGGGCCGACTGGCTGGTGCGCGACAGCCGCCAGGAAGAAGAGAATTGTGTCGAGATGCTCAAGGCGCTGCACATCGCGCCGGGGCAGACGGTGTGCGACATGGGATGCGGTAACGGGTTCTACACCGTTCCGATGTCGAAGCTCGTCGGCCCGACCGGTCGCGTGTTGGCCGTCGACGTGCAGAGCGAAATGCTGACGCTGCTGCGAGCACGCCTGCGCAAAGAGAACATCACCAACGTCCGTCCGCTGCACGGGCAGTTGTGGGATCCGAAACTACCCGACGGCGAAGTCGACCTGATTCTGCTGGTCGACGTGTATCACGAGTTCTCGCATCCCGAGCAGATGCTGCAGGCGATGCGGAAGAGTCTGAAACCCGATGGCCGACTCGCGCTCGTCGAGTTCCGCCTCGAAGACCCGAACGTGCCGATCAAGCTGCTGCACAAAATGAGCAAGGAGCAGATTCTCAAAGAGATTCCGCCCAATGGCTTCAAGCTGGTCGAGGAATACGACAAGCTCCCGTGGCAGCACCTGATGTTCTTCGGCCGCGATGATGGTGCAGAAGGAACGAATTAAACGCCTGACGCTAGCGGCTCGATGGCGGTGACGTGCAGAAGCGAGCAGATCTTGAACTCAGCCGGCACGCCGTCGTCGGTTTCATCGATGCCGACAAGGATATCGGTCTTCGTGAGAAGTGCCATCTCGGGATGGCGGACCTCGTAGGTCTGCCCGCTCGACATCACCAGCCGGAAAGGCTTGAAAGGTCGCTGTGTCAGAAGTTCTTTGAAGGTGCCCGTGATCATACCTGCATTCTAGTTTCCGTTTCGGCGGGGGGCGAGCATTCCACGTAGGGTCTGCTCCCCGAGCCTTATCCAGGCGGACTGCAAAGTCGACGGCTATGCACGCAAGTGCCGCCGCGAAGAGGCAAGCCTTTACCATCGTTCTTCGAGTTACGGCGCTGCTCGTCGACTTTGCAGTCCTCCTGGGAGCCTTATCGCTGACCCTTGGCTCAATTGCCTGGGCGTGATAGATTTATACGCTTCGCTGTTTCTCGGGGTCGCAATGCGCATGGACCATCATGCGTGCGGTCCGCGAGACGGCGTGGGAACCGCCAGCATAGCTTCAATTGGCAGAGCACCGCATTCGTAATGCGGGGGTTAAGGGTTCGACTCCCTTTGCTGGCTCTTGCAGGGTCCGTATCGCCTTGTGGCATGCGGACTTGAACATCGGTCGTCGCGGCACGCGTTCAAACCACGGACGCGCCGCTTTCGCGCTAAGGAGAATGCCGGTAATGCCTTCCGTGCTCGAACAAGGTCTTAAGCCGCTCGTCCTGTCGAACAGTCCTTTCGGTCCCACCGAGGTGCAGCAGATCGCACAGGCGATCAGCAGCGACTTCGGCAACTATCGCCAGTTGCAAGAGGCGGTGCAGGAACTCGAACAAAAGGGGGACCCGAGCCCGGCCGGCAAGGTGCGGCTCGGCGTGTGCTATTACCTGCTCGGCCGCTATCGGTTGGCCGAAGAGGCGCTGAGCAAGGCCGACGGCGGGGCGCTGGCGTACTTCTATCTCGGCAAGACGCGGTTCGCCCGCCAGGAATACGATTCGGCCATCGAGGCGTATCTACTCGCGGCCAAGGCCGGGTACAACGCCGACCAATGTGCGCTGGCGCGCGTCGAATCGCTGCGACTCGGCAATCATGCCGCGGAAGCCTTGAAGGTGCTCGACGGCATGTCGGGCCCCATCGAGCAATCGGCCGAGTACCTGTATCAACGCGGCGCCACGACGGCCGCGATCGGTGGCAATCCGCACGAAGTCGTCGCGCTGTACGAGCGGGCCGTCGAGGCCGACAGCCGCCACGCTGGCGCGTTGTTCGGCCTGGCTCTCGAGAACGAGCGGTACGGCAACGACGAGACGGCCTTGGAGCTGTACCAACGCTCGGTCGCACGGTTCCCGGTGAACTACGGCGCGCTGTTGAACCTCGGCATCTTGTACGAGGACCGTCAGCAGTACGACCGTGCTCGCCAGTGCTACTCGCGGATTCTCGAAATCTTCCCGGCCGACGAGCGGGCTCGCCTGTTCTTCAAAGACGCCGCCGCCAGTGGCGACATGTTCTACGACGAAGACGCCCAGAAGCGTCGCGACCGACTGAACACGCTGCTCGGCGTGCCGGTCACCGATTTCGAACTGTCGGTCCGCAGCCGCAACTGCTTGCAGAAGATGGGTCTGCTGACGCTTGGCGATCTGACGCGAACGACCGAGCAAGAACTCCTCGGCAGCAAGAACTTCGGCGAGACGTCGCTGACCGAAATCAAGGAGATGATGACATCGAAGGGCCTATCGCTGGGTCAGTTCGCTCACGAGCGGACGCGTCCCGAGATCGGCTTCGAGCCTGAAACCATCTCGGCCGACGAGCAAGCGTTGCTCGGCAAGCCGATCTCCGACCTCAACCTTTCGGTGCGTGCTCGCAAGTGCATGATCCGCTTGGGCGTGACGACGATCGGCGAGTTAGTACGTCGCACCGGCGACGAGTTGCTCGAGTGCAAGAACTTCGGCGTCACGAGCCTGAACGAGGTTCGCGAGAAGCTGACAATGCACGCCCTGAAGCTGCGCGGCGACTGATCGCAGACGAACCCCTCTCCCTTCGGGAGAGGGTGGCGGCGAAGCCGCCGGGTGAGGGCGGGTTGCACTGTGACTCGGCCTGCTAACATTTCGACCCGCCCTCATCCGCCGCTTCGCGGCACCTTCTCCCAAAGGGAGAAGGGTTCAATATGAACACAATTCATGACCCCCGCCCCGTTCACGTTCGAGCTCCGTCATCGCGACGCCACAACCCGCGCGGCGCAGCACGTTTCACACGCCGCACGGCCCGGTCGAGATGCCGGCGTTCATGCCGGTGGGCACGCACGCGGCCGTGAAGGGACTGAGGCCCGACGACCTGCGCGATGCCGGCGCACAGATGATTCTGTCGAACACGTACCACCTGGCGCTGCGTCCCGGCGAAGAGATCGTGCGGGCGCTCGGCGGGTTGCACGGATTCATGCGTTGGCCGGGGCCGATTCTCACCGACAGTGGCGGGTTCCAAATCTTCAGCCTCGCAGCCAACGCCCGTGTCACCGAAGAAGGCGCGGTGTTCCGCTCGCATCTCGACGGCAGCCTGGTCGCGTTGTCTCCCGAGCGGGCCGTGGCGATTCAAGAGGCGCTTGGAAGCGACGTGGCGATGTTGCTCGACCATGTGTTGGCGCTGCCCGCGACGATCGACACGATCGAAGACGCCGCGGCCCGCACGCTTCGCTGGGCCCAGCGATCGCGCGATGCCGCAACTCGCGCCGACCAGGCGCAGTTCGCCATCGTGCAAGGCGGGCTCGACGAACGGCTGCGTGTGGAATCGGCCGTGGCGCTGGCGGCGCTCGACTTTCCTGGTTATGCCGTCGGCGGTCTGAGCGTCGGCGAGAGTGCCGAGGACATGTACCGCGTGCTCGATTTCACCGCGCCCGCCATGCCGGAAGAAAAGCCGCGTTACCTGATGGGCGTCGGCAAGCCGCACGATCTGCTCGAAGCCGTCGCCCGCGGCATCGACCTGTTCGATTGCGTGCTGCCGACTCGCAATGGCCGCAACGCCCTGGCCTTCACCGATGCCGGGCCGCAGCGGCTACGCAACGAACGGTTCGCGCGCGACGACCGGCCGCTAGAAGAGGGCTGCCCGTGCGCGGCATGCCGCTACAGCCGCGGCTATCTGCGACATCTGTTCATGGTGGGCGAGATGCTTGGGCCGACGCTTCTCTCGATCCACAACGTGACGTACTATCAACGCTTGTTGGCCGGCGCACGCCAGGCGATTGTCGAGGACCGGTTCGACGCGTATCGCCGCGCGAAGCTGGCCGGATGGGCGACGGCGACCGCGTAACAGCGCGGGCGATGTAATATCGGTTAGCTGCAGCAATCAACCCGAATATCACACAATGTATTTAGGAGTTCGCGACCCATGCGATTGTCATCACTCGTTCTGTTTTGCGTCCTTTCGATCGCCGCGTTCGCCAATGTCGCCGTTGCTGACGATAACCTGCTTTGGAAGGTCAAGCTGATCACGGGATCCAAGTTCTTCAACGGCTATCGTTGCAACACGTCGACCGGCCAGTGTTGGCATCTGCAGGGGACGCAATGGCAACACTTCGACGAATCGGCGGCGATTACCGCGGGCGCCGCGGGCACCTACGACATCGCACCGATCGAAATTCCCGAGAGCGACAACTGGGCGGTCATTCGCTGGAACGTGGCGACCGGACAGTCGTGGATCGTTCAGAACAACAAATGGACCGAGATCGCGGCCGATTAGAACGCGTTGCGCGCGAGGTTAGCCGCGTCGCTTGCGACGCGCTCTCGCGCCTGCGCAACACTCACGCCAACAATTTATTCACGACCTTTCCCGCCACGTCGGTCAGCCGGAAGTCGCGGCCTTGGAACTTGTGCGTGAGCTTGAGATGGTTCAGCCCGAACAGGTGCAGGATGGTCGCGTGCAGGTCGTTGATGTGAATCGGATCTTCGACGATGTTCCAACCAATGTCGTCGGTCTTGCCGATGACTTGCCCGCCTTTGATGCCGCCGCCAGCCATCCACAACGTGAAGGCGAAAGGGTGGTGATCGCGACCCGTGACGGCGGCGTAACCCTTGCGGTTCTCGCCGAGCGGCGTGCGACCAAACTCGCCGGCCCACACGACGAGCGTCTCGTCCAACAGCCCGCGCTGCTTCAAGTCTTTCAACAACGCGGCCACCGGCTGATCGGCCATGCCGCAGTTGAACGCCAACTCCTTGTCGAGGTTGCTGTGATGATCCCATGACGCGTGGTACAGGTTCACGAACCGCACGCCACGTTCGACCATGCGTCGAGCCAGCAAACAGTTCTTCGCGAACCCCGAGTAGACGCTGCCGCCGCCACCGCCGCGCTTGAAGTTCGACTCGGATGGATCTTCGCGATTCACGCCGTATGCGTTGAGCGTTTCTTTCGTCTCGCCGTTGATGTCGATCAACTCGGGGGCAGCCGACTGCATGCGGAAGGCGAGTTCATAGGCATTGATGCGGGCCGCGATCTCGGGGTCGGCGAGGTCGTCGAGATGCTCGTGATTCAGCCGCTCGAGGGCGTCGAGGCTGCTGCGTTGCATCGTCGCCGACACGCCAGGCGGATTGTCGAGGTTGAGCACCGGCTCGCCTTGATTGCGGAACAACACGCCTTGATACGTCGACGGCAGAAACCCGCTCGACCACAAACTCGCGCCGCCGCTCGTGCCGCGACCGGCCGTCAGCACCACGTAACCCGGCAAACTGCTCGACTCGCTGCCGAGCCCATAGTTCAGCCACGAGCCCATGCTCGGCCGGCCGAACATCGACACACCCGTGTTCATCAACAACTGACCGGGATGGTGGTTGAAGGCCTCGGTGTGCATCGAGCGGACGAACGCCATGTCGTTCGCGCACGTCGCGAGGTTCGGCAGCAGATCGGAAATGTCCATGCCGCAGTCGCCATACTTCTGAAACTTGCGCGGCGAGCCGAGCAGGACGGCCGTCTCTTTCTGGATGAACGCGAAGCGGACGTTCTTCGTCATCGACTCGGGAAGCGCTTGCCCGTCGAGTTCGTTGAGTTTCGGCTTCGGGTCGAACAAGTCGATCTGGCTCGGCGCGCCTTCAAGGAAAATGAAGATGCACGACTTCGCCTTGGGCGCGAAGTGCGGCGCACGCGGTGTGAGCGGACCTTCGCTCGGCGGTTCGGCAGCGAGCAGGCCGTCGTCGCGCAACATCGACGTCAGCGCCACGCCGCCGATGCCGCTGGCGCAGGTCGATAGAAAGTTTCGCCGAGCGCGTTGGAGGATCGCTTGTCGTGGGTCCATGACCGTTATTCCCGCGTGATGAATTCGTCGAGGTTCAGAAGTGTGCGACCGACCATGATCCAGGCGGCGAGTTCGGCTTCCGAAGTGCCACCCGAAGCTCGCGGACGGCCGTCCGTGGGCTTGGCGCTGCCGACGACCTCGCGTGCCGCAGCGCTGTCGCCCTGCATCAGTTGCAACTGTTCATCGAACAATGCCCCGAGCGTATCGAGCTCTTCCGCATCCGGCTCCCGACCGACACACAACCGCATCGCGTAGCTCAATCGCGCGTCACGGTCCGCGGGCGACTCTTTCACGATCCGCTTCCCCAGCGCCTGGGCACACTCGAAAAACGCCGGATCGTTCAACAGCGTCAGCGCCTGCAGCGGCGTGTTCGAGCGTTCGCGGCGCGTGCAGGCGACGTTCGAGTCGGGTGCGTCGAACGTCATCAGCATCGGATACGGGCTTGTGCGTTGGAACCATGTGTACAGCCCGCGCCGAAAACGATCGGGCCCCGTGCTGTCGACCCACTTCGAGCCGCCGGCGTACGTCAGCTTCGCGATGCTCTCGGGCTGCCGCGGTCGCACGCTGGGGCCGCCAATTTCGTCGACCATCAATCCGCTCGCGGCCAACGCCAGATCGCGCACCACTTCGGCCTCGACGCGCATGCGACGTTGCCGGGCCAGTAGCACGTTGAGCGGATCGACCTCGTGCAAGTCCTGGCGATACTTCGACGACTGTCGGTACGTGGCCGACATGACGATGCGACGCACGAGCCCCTTAAAGCTCCAATCGCGCTGGAAGTCGGCAGCGAGCCAATCGAGCAACTCGGCGTGCGACGGCTTGTCGCCTTGAGTGCCGAAGTCGGCAACGCTGGCGACCAGCCCGCGACCGAACAACTGCGACCACACGCGGTTGACGGTGACTCGCGCCGTCAGCGGGTTCTTGGGATCAACCAGCCACGCGGCCAGATCAAGGCGGTCGGGCTTCGCGCCGCGCACCGTCAGCGGCGGCAGCACTTCGAGGGTGTGCGGCTCGACCGAAGCACCGGGGCGCAGGAAGTCGCCACGCACGAGGATGTGCGTCTCGCGCGGCGTGCCCATCTCGGCCAACGTTTGTGCCTTGAACGCATCGTTCGGATCGGCCGGCGCTTTCTTCAGATGATCGGCGACGGCCTTGTCGAGCTTCACCAACTCGGCGTCGAGTCCGCGGTAGTACGACAGCAGCAAGTTCCGCTCGGCGGTCGTTCTTTCTTTATCCGACTTGGCGAGCACGTCGGGCACGCTCACGCCGCTCCCTTCGGCCTGCACGGGCGTCGCATCGCCGGTGACGGACAATCGGAACCGCGAGAGGGTGTGCTGACTGCGATACTGCTGATCGAGCACGATCGAAAGTTGCTCGCCTGGTGCGAGGGTGACGGGCGTCGCGAGTTCGAACACCGCGACGTGACTTTTGCCGACGCCAGGCAGAATGCCCCAGCCGCTCTCCTTCATGTCGCCGTCGAATGCCGCCTTGAGCGGATAGCCCTTCTGCTCGACATCGGCCCAGCCGAAGCGGATTGTCACCGGTGTGGTCTTCGGCTTGTCGGCGTCGGTCTTGCCTGGCGTGATCTTTTGGATGCGAATCTCAGTGAGCACGAAGTTGCCATTGTGCGCACGTCCTGGCCCGTGCCCCTTTAATGCTGGATCGAGGAGCACTTCGAGCCGAACGGCCGTGACCTGCTTCACCTCGGGGCGGCCGGTGACGGTGTAGACGTTGAGCTCCGGGTTATCACCGGTGACCGAGACGATGCCTTCGCCGACGTGCTCGATCTTCACGTTGCGAGCCTGCAAGGCCTTAAGCGACTTTGGCTCGAGCGGGGTCCAGGTGGTTTGTTGGGGCAACTGAAGTTGCCCCTCCCAGGCGGCGAGTTTCGCGGGGAGTTGCTTCTTTTCAAATGTCTTCACGGCGGCCACGAGGGGCGCGTGGTCGGCATCGAATGCTGCCTTGGCGATCGAATACTCGTCGAGATGCTTGGCCAGCGGGGCCGGAATGTCACGCTCTTGCACGCTGTTGAAGAACGCGAACAGGCCGTAGTATTCGCGCTGCAGAATCGGGTCGTACTTGTGCGTGTGACACTGAGCGCAACCGACGGTGAGGCCCAACCACACGCTGCCGGTCGTGTTCACGCGGTCGATGGTGGCGGCGACGCGAAACTCTTCCTGGTCGACACCCCCTTCCTTGTTCGTGAGTGTGTTGCGATGAAACCCCGTCGCGACACGGTCTTCGAGCGTGGCGTCGGGGAGCAAATCGCCGGCGAGCTGCTTGATCGTGAACGCATCGAAAGGCATGTCAGCGTTCAGGGCGTCGATCACCCACTGCCGATATCGCCACGCGAACGGGCGGCCCGTGTCCTTTTCATAGCCGTCGCTGTCGGCATATCGGGCGAGGTCCAGCCAGTGCCGAGCCCAACGCTCGCCGAAGTGCGACGACGCCAGAATGCGATCGACCATGTGGGCATACGCGTCGGGGCTCGTGTCGTTGACGAACTCGTCGACATCGGCCGGCGACGGCGGCAGGCCGAGCAGATCGAGACTCAATCGACGCACGAGCGTCGCGCGGTCGGCCTCGGGCGAAGGTTGCAACCTGTGCTCGGCGAGCTTCGCCAGGATGAAACGGTCAATGTCATTGTGAACGGCGTCGTTGTGCACCCGTTGCTTGCGACTCAACTTCGGCGGCTTGACGGCCTTGATCGGCTTGAATGCCCAGTGGTATGTGGTGCGGCGTTCGAGTTTCTCCTCCGGCCACGGCACGCCTTGGTCGACCCAACGGCGGATCATCGCGACTTCGGTCTCCGACAGACGCTCGCCCTCGGGGGGCATGACCATGTCGTCGTCGCTGGTGGCGGCCACGTACGTCACCAGCCGGCTTTCGGCGCTTTTGCCGGGGACAATGGCCACCCCGCTGTTGCCGCCGCGCAGGGCTTCGTCTTTGCGGTCGAGCCGCAGGCTGCCCTCGGCCTGCTCGGCACCGTGACACGAGTAGCATCGCTTGGCGAGCACCGGCTGAATATCGCGGTGATAGTCGACCGCTTCGGCGTGACTGGGGTCAGTACTCACCGCGTCCGTGGGCTTTTCGCCTTTTTCTTCGGCGAACAGGCCGGCAGCGCAAAGGCTCAACAGCAACCACGCCGCGACGGGTGCGGGGCGAATCATCGAGGGAACTCCAAGGACGTCAGCGATCCCGGGGGACAGCCACCGCAGGCGGGTCAAAGCGGTGCTGGAGTTCTCGGCCGGAGGATGTCATTATCAGACCAACGAGCGACC
This sequence comes from uncultured Planctomycetota bacterium, assembly GCA_963708675.1. Lineage (GTDB taxonomy): Bacteria > Planctomycetota > Planctomycetia > Pirellulales > PNKZ01 > DATAXP01. Next base: position 4,054,748 of record CAVPTO010000003.1, on the reverse strand, counting down.
GCTAAGTCAACGTTTTTCGCGACGGCATTGGCCGGGCATTACACGTAACGCGAACGCCAGCTGAAGCTGGCGAACCAGAGTTCAAACGCACGTCACCTACTCACCATTCACCTACTCACCCATCACTCCGCCTCCCCATGTCGCAATCTCTTCGTGACCGCCTGTTCGCCGAGCTCGACGCCTTGGTCATCGTCGATCCGCATACGCACATCAATCCGTTGGCCCCGGCGTCGAAAACGTTGGCCGACATCCTCGGCTACCACTACTACACGGAACTCGCCCACTCGGCCGGCATGCCGAAGGCCCGCATCGAAGAGCCCGGGCTCGACCCCAAGGAAAAGGTGCGTCGCCTCGTCGAACAACTTTCGCCGCTCGACAACACGATTCAATACAGTTGGTTCATCGAGCTGGCTCAGAAGTTCTTCGACTTCAAAGACGATCGCATCACGGTCGAGAACTGGGAGCCGCTGTACGACGCAGCCGCGAAGAAGATGCAGTCCGCCGGTTGGGCCGACGCCGTGCTCAAGCAAAGCCGCCTGTCGGCCGTCTTCCTGACGAACGACTTCGACGACCCGCTCGAAGGTTTCGACACGAAGGTCTACGTGCCGTGTCTGCGGACCGATGACCTCGTGTTCCATCTCGCGAAGCCGGAGGTGCGAGCGCGGCTGGAGAAGGCGACCGGCGTGTCGGTCGGCACGACAGGTCAGTTGAAAGAGGCCATTACTAAACTCTTTCAACACTTCGTAAAGAGAGGCGCTCGAGCATGTGCGATCTCGCTGCCGCCTGATTTCGGCTTAGACGGCGCACCCACGTTTCACACGTCGTTTACCGAGGTGTGGACTCGCGGAGCCGAAGCATCTCGAAGCGCGAAGAACCGGCTGGCCCAATGCGTCTTCTGGACGCTGGCCGAGCACTGCGCCGAGTTTAAGCTGCCGTTCGATCTGATGATCGGCGTCAATCGGCAGGTGTATCCCGAGGGTGTGTTTCAGGGGCAAGACCTGTACGACAGCCGCGTGTCGCTGATTCAGTATCGCGACTTGTTCAACGCCTTTCCGCAGGTGACGTTCCCGATTTCGGTGCTCGCCAGCGTCACGAACCAGGAGCTGACCAGCTACAGTTGGATCTTCCCGAACGTCGTGACGAACGGACATTGGTGGTACTCGAACACGCCGACGTTCATCGAGCACGACCTGGCCGCGAGGCTCGAAGCCGTGCCGCGCACCAAGCAGATCGGCTACTACAGCGACATGTACAAGCTGGAGTTCGCGCTGCCGAAGTTCGCGATGTTCAAACGCATTTTGGCCAAGGTGTTAGCCGAGCGCTATGTCGTCGATCGTTCGTGGAGCGAAGACCGCGCGCTCGCGCTCGGACGACAGGTGCTGCGCGACAATACGACGAAGATCTTCGGTGCTTAGAACAGCACCTGCAGTCCGGCCGCTTTGAAGTGACGATCGTTCGTGAATACTTCGTTGAGCCCGAGACGGCGCATGACAACGATCGAAATGCAATCGACGATCCCTGCGCCGCCGAACTCGTCGCGGCGATAGCTCTTCCACGCGTCTTGCCAATCGGCAGCCGTCGGATCGATAAGCTCGTTGCGTCGCTCAAGCAGCCGTCGCAGATCGTCCGCTTCGTTGCGATAGGGGCGACGAGCGGATGCGTTGCCGCATTCCAAGAGAACGAAAGTCGTCGTGACAAGTGACGCGCGGCGCTGAATGATGCCGGCGAAAGCATTCGCGGCGGCAACGTGCCATTGATCGGCTTCATCCCAAAGTGCAAGCAGCCCGACCGTGTCGACAAACACGGCCGTCACGGCTGATGCTCATCGTGACGTGCGGCAACGTCGTGCTCTCCCGAATCGAAGCGACGATTGAGCACAGCGTAGACGTCGTCCAAGGTCGTCGCGTCGGCATCCGCCGCTACGATCTTAGGCTCGAACACGACGTGACAAGCCTCGGGGAGTTCCACCGGCTCTGTGGGACGAAAGATCCCGTTCTCGAAGATCGCGTGGATCGATTTCATAGCGACGAACTCTGCCTGCATCGAGCGTTGAGCACTGCGGACATTGTACTCGCGACATGATCGACCGGGCAACGTGACGCCACTAGCTGCCGGCCCGGCGTGCGCGGTGACGCCACACTGCGGCAAGTCGCGCTAAAAACACGACGTTGCCGATGAGGTAACGTCGCGCCAGGCGGCGAGGCTCTTGCCACAGGCGATAGGCCCATTCCATGCCGCGGCGGCGAAGCCATCGCGGGGCGCGGCGAATGCGGCCTGAGTAGAAGTCGAACAACCCGCCGACACCGATGCCCACGCGAGCGCCGGTCGCGGCGAGATGGCGCTCGATCCACTTCGTCTGCCGCGGCTCACCAAAAGCGACGATCAACAAATCGGGTTTCGCCTTTGCAATCCGCGCGATGACCGCAGCTTCATCAGTCGCGTCGAAGTAACCGTCCTCGACGCCGCAGACTTGCACTTCGGGAAAGTGCCGGTTGATCCACTTCGCGACTTCGGCGGCGACGTCGGGCTTCGCTCCGAGCAGAAACACGCGATGCTGCGAATCTTCGATTGCCGCGCACAGCACGGGGAACAGGTCGGTGCCGTTGACGTTGGCCCGCAGCGGACGCCGGAGCAGTTTGGCCGCGAGTCCTACGCCAACACCATCGGCGAACACCAGGTCGGCCTCGCGCACCGAGCGACGATACTCTTCGTCGCGCCAGGCGATGTTCACACAGTCGGCATTGATGAACGCCACGCGGCTCGGCTCGTCGGCGTTCAATCGCGCGACGATTGCGTTGGCCGCATCACGTAACGACATATCGTCAATCGGAAAGCCGAGCACGTTGACGCGATGGCGTCGGACGCGCGGCTTCGGCGCAGTGACAGCCGAACCAACAGTGATCACAGGCGCAGGCGGCAACACCACCGGCACCGGCTCCATCGGCAACGAACCGAAGATGTCGGGAACGGTTGCCATGGATCACGCCCGAACGTCGAGAAGTTCGCGATAAAGGTCGGCGATGCGTCGCGCCATCGCGAGGTCGGAATACTCGGCGACTTGCCGACCGAGCGCCGCTGCTCGCAGCGATTGCCAATCGAGTTGCCGATCAAGAATGCGTCGCAGTCCATGCGTGAGGCTTGCCGCGCTGCCAGGTTCGACGATCACGCCGCTCGCGCCGTCGTCGATCAGTTCTTCGACGCCTTCGACACGAGTGGCGACGACGGGCACGCCGCCCGCCATCGCTTCGAGCAGCACCATCGGCATCCCTTCGCCGAACAGGCTGGGGAGCACGAAGACGTCGACGTTCGCTAACTCGCCATCGACGTTGCGTTGGAAGCCACGCCACTCAATGCGGCTTTCGAGGCCAAGCTCGACGGCAACGCGTTTGATCTCGGCCTCGTATTTCGGCGATTCGAATTTGCCAACCGCGTGAAGATGAACGTCGTATCCCTCGGCCGCGAGCGACGACATCGCGTGCAGCAATACTTCGAGCCCTTTGCGCGGACGAAACAGCGCGACGGCCCCGAGCGTCCAGCGAGTCGTTGGCGTCTGACGCGGCGACAACGGGCCTCGCGTGCGCACGCCGTTGGGGATCACGCGTGGCCGGTCCGATCCGAGACGTTGCGCCTCGACGTATTGGCCAAGGCTTTGCGAAACGGCGACCAATGCATCGGCGCGACGCAAGAGACAGCGTTCGACGATCGCGTTGGCGCGGTTCCGTAGCGCGTGCGTCGTGTCGGCCAAGGCGGGGCTGTGAACGTGATGCACCCACGGCACGCCCGCCAGGCGCGCCGCCATCGAACCGACGAGCGCCGAGCGAGGCGTGTGGGTGTGAATGATTTCGAAGTGCTCGCTGCGCGCGAGCTTCGCCAACTTCAGCGCCGGCAGCAGATCGTAGCGATGCCACATCGGCACGTCGTAGATCGTGCTCGAATGCGACTGCCGCGACCGCGCGAACTCACCGGGCTTCAGACAGGCGAACGATACTTGGAAGCCAAGTCGTGGCAGACGCAGAGCCAACAAGTCCTGCACGCGTTCGGCGCCGGCGTAGTGCTCGCCGTTGATGACGTGTAGCACGCGACGTCGCGTGGTCGCCCGTGGCGGCGTGCGCGGAGTCGTGACGACCGGCGCGACAACGGGAACGACAACGTGCGCTGACGTTTCAAACGACGGCGTGACGATCGACATGGCGCGCCCCTGCGATCAGTAAGCGAAAGACGTTCAACGATTTTCAGCTTGCGATTCGAACCCTTCTCCTTTCGGGAGAAGGTGCCGCGAAGCGGCGGATGAGGGCGGGTTGAGTTGGCAACCGCCCTCTCGTTCAACCCGCCCTCACCCGGCGTCTGCGCCGCCACCCTCTCGCAAAGGGAGAGGGGGTTGGTTTAGGCCGCGAGAGCAGCACCGACCGCTGCCTCTTCCTTCAACTCTAGGTCGCGGGCCACGGTGAGGTCGGTACGGCCATAGCCGCCGACAGCCGTTCCGAAGAACATCGAAGACGGCACCGTCAGCAGAACCAAACCAAAACCGGCGACCAGACCGCCAAACACTCCGCCGAGCAGCAACATCGTGCGGGTCGGGCCGATCGGCTTCGATCCGGTGTCGGGCGTGTCGATGCGATTGATCAGGCTGGTCTTCTCGGCACTGGCGTGGGCTGCACGGGCTTCACTCAGCTTCTGCTCGGCAGTCGCGAGGACCTGCGAACGCTGCTCAGCCTGCACGATCACGGCACTGTATTCGGCACGCATGCCGGCCAACTTTTCGAGGCGGCCACGGATTTCGTCGATCTGGCTGCCGAGAGAAGCGACCTTCTGCTCCGACAGCTTGCGGTCGATTTCGACACCGCGGATGGCGGCGACCAACTCTTCGTTCAACTGCGAGGCGATTTCACGCTCGGCGACCAGCGAAGCACGCACCGACGGATGGGCCGACGACATGGTGCCCGACAGGCTCGCGGTGCGAACCTGGGCGTCGATCAGGCCGTCCTTCATCTTTCGCAACGCGGGCAGCGATTCGAGCATGCCATTGGGCAGTCCAAGCAAACGGTCCTTGTCGACAAGGGCGTCGTTCAAGGCTTCGAGCAAGTGATTGCGGCCGGCCAACACCGTCTTGGCCTGACGCAGTTCGCTTTCCATCTCGACGGTCTTGCGACGCAGGTCGCTGTCGCCGGCACTGGCACTTTGGTGCAAGTGACGCAGTTCCGACAAATCGCCGCCGACGGCCTCTTCCATCTTCGTGAGCTTCTTGACCGAGGCCTGCACGTCGGCAGCAGCCAGGTGGGCGCCTTCCGAAAGTTCGAGCATGGCACTGTTGGTTTTGTCGTTGCGAAGGCGGCCGTACTGCGACTCGATTTGATTGCACAGAGCGGCAGCCAACGCGATCGCCCGAGCGCGGTCGGTATTCTTGACCTTGAGATAGAAGATCTCGGTCTTGCCGTATTCCGAACCCTTCGGGGCAGTCACCTTCACGCCGTCGATCAGGTCGTCGACGTCTTGCGTCGTCGGCCAAGCGGCAACGTCGTCATAATCGGCCGGCGGGCCGACCTCGACGAGCGTGGCATTCAACACGCTGCGGCTCTTCGACAGTTCGAGCACCGTGTCGAGGATGGCCTTCAGCTCGTCGCTGTGACGGAACTTGCCCGGAATGTCTTGCGAACCAACCGCTTCGTTGCGAACGACGAGAGCTTGCGAGGCTTCCCACGTCGGCTTTCGCACGAAAGCGAAGACGCCCACGGCCAGCGCGACGATCACCGTCGGCACGATCCAACGCAGGCGGTAACGCACGACGAGTTGCAGAAGATCGCGGGGGCTGAGGTTCATCAGGACGGCGTGATTCATTGCGGCTCCTGCCACGGGTCGTTTGACGGTGCGTTGGATGTCTGGCAGGAGAAAGCAACCGGAGTGCCGAGACGGCGGAAGCGCGAAACCGCAAGCGGGGATGGAAGGCACAAAGTACGGAGTACTCTGTACTTAGGTACGCAGACGCCAAATTACTCATTTCCATCAGGTCGTGTCGCATCGCGTCGGCGCACGGCAACAGATGTGGCGAAAAAACAACACGGTAATCCGTGCCAATTCCTTGCATCGCGGGTGCGGCGACGAAGAGTTGTTGAGCGTGGAAATCGCAGCACGATGGTCCGCCCGCCGCTCGCACTATGTCGTTGGCACCCATGTCGTTGGCCACAACGTTCGAACCTTTGCATCTCGAAGTCCACAGCGAAGTCGCGCACGCCGCGTCGCGCGCGGAGTGGGATGCTTTGGCCGGCGACATTCCGTTCCGCAGTTGGGACTGGGCCGACTGCTGGACTCGCCATTACACAACGCCTTCGGTGCGGCCGCTAATGTTGGTTGTGCGCGATGCCCGGCAACGACTCGTCGGCCTCGCCCCGCTGTGTCTGACACGATCGGCCCTCCGCGGACGTGTGATCTCGTTCATCGGCTCGGGCATGGTGTGCTCCGATTACCTGTCACTGCTGGCCTACGAGAACAAGACAAACGACGTCGCCTGCGTCGTGGCCGACTGGCTCGCGACGACGGGGGCCGATACCTGGGATCGCTTGGAGTTGGAGGGCGTCGCGCGATTCGATCGAGCGGTGACGGCGCTGGCCGATTCGTTGCACCGTCGCGAACACGTTGTTGAAACCGTCGCCATCCCGAGCGCATGGCGCATCGAGTTGCCGAGCACGTGGTCGCAATATCTGCAACAGCTCTCGAAACCGCGAAGAGCCAAGGTTCGCCAGGTCGAACGAAAGTTGTGCGCACAAGGTCAATGTGTCGCGAAGATCGCCAGCACCGAAGCCGAAGTCGAACGCGGGGCGGAAATCCTTCGCGACTTGCATCAACGACGCCGCCAAAGTCTTGGGCAGACGGGTTGCTTCGCACACGCGCGGTTCGTGGCGTTCCACGAAGAAGTCATGCACCGCATGTTCGCTGCCGGACGGTTGCGGCTGCATTGGATCGAATACGAAGGCCGGCCGGTCGCCATCGAATACGGGCTCACCGGCGGCGATACCGTGTACGTCTATCAGTCGGGCTTCGACCCCGAGTTCGCGAAGCTGAAGGTCGGCTGGATGAACACGATCCTGTCGCTGCAATCGGCGATCGACGAAGGCTATCGCGGCTACGACTGGTTGCGCGGCGACGAGCCGTACAAAGCTTCGTGGGGCGGACAGAAGCGGCCGCTCGTCGAGGTGCGCGTCGTCGGGCGGCACAACTCGGCGCTGTTTCGGCATCGGCTGCTCACCGCGGGAAGCACGGCTCGCCGCTGGTTGAGTGGGCAGATGTCGTACACGCCCGGCGAGCCGTTGCCCACGCCGGTCAATGCCATGCTGGCCCGAGAGATGGACTAACGGCACGTCATGCAAAACAACGAAGCTCACTGGAATTGCTGGAAGGAGTCGCTGCTGTCGGCGTACTACTTCGCCAGCTTGCCGTATCGACACCTTCGCGCTCAGCGTGATGCACGCAACGGACAGACGCCGATCACGGTGCTCTTCTACCATCGCGTGGCCGACGAGACGCCGAACCCGTGGACGTGCCCGACCCGCGTGTTCGCGCGTCAGATGCGATGGCTGAAGCGGCGGTTCGACATGATCTCGCTCGAGGAAGCGCAGCGGCGCATCGCGTCGGGGCACAACGGCAGGCCATCGGTGGCGATCACGTTCGACGACGGCTACGCCGAGAACTGCCGCACTGCGCTGCCGCTGCTGATTGCCGAGAACATTCCTTGCACATACTTCGTCAGCACGAGGCACGTGCTCGAACAGGTTCCCTTTGCGCACGACGTCGCGCGCGGTGCGCCGCTGGCCGTGAACACGCTTGCGCAGTTGCGCGAGATGGCGGCCGCGGGAATCGAGATCGGAGCGCATACGCGGGCTCACGTCGATCTCGGACAAATCACCAATCACGCGCGGTTGTACGACGAGGTCGTCACGGCAGGCGACGAGTTGCGCGAGGCTGTGGGTTCGCCGGTGCGTTATTTCGCGTTCCCCTACGGTCTGCACAAGAATCTGAATGCCGACGCCTTTCACATCGCGCGCGAGGCCGGTTATCTCGGCGTTTGCTCGGCCTACGGCGCTTACAACCTGCCCGGCGACGACCCGTTTCATCTGCGTCGCATTCATGGCGATCCGCAGACCGTGCGGCTCAAGAACTGGGTCACGGTTGATCCACGTAAGCGACATGTTGCCGACTTCGATTGCCACACCACTGCCAACACTCTCGAACTCACGAGCACCGTATGATGCGACGTCGCAAACTGATTGATCCTGCCGATCGCGGACCGCTGCGCACGATGTTCGTGCTCACGAGCATGCCCGTCGGCGGGATGGAAACGTTGCTCGTGAACCTCGTGCGTCGCATCGATCGCGACCGCATCGAGCCCGAGCTGTGCTGCCTGAAAGAGCTTGGCCCGTTGGGAGCGACGCTGGCTCGCGAAGTGCCTGCGTACTCGAACCTCATCGCGCATAAATTCGATGTGCGCGTGTTGTGGCGGCTCACGTCGCTGCTCAAACGTCGCCGCATCGACGCGGTCGTCACGGTCGGCACGGGTGGCGACCGCATGTTCTGGGGACGTTTGGCCGCGTGGCAGGCGGGCGTGCCGGTGATTCTGTCGGCGATTCACTCGACCGGGTTTCCGAATCACGTCGAACGCATGAACCGGCTGCTCGCGCCGATCACCGACGGCTTCATCGCGGTGGCCGAGACGCACGCCCGCTATCTTGCCGAGCACGAAGGCTGCCCGCAGACCAAGGTGTTCGTTATTCCCAACGGCGTCGACACCGAGAGGTTTCGCCCGCACGCTGCCGATGCCAAGCTGAGAGCAGAATTGGAGCTCTCTGCCGACTCGCCGGTGGCGACGATCGTCGCGGCATTGCGACCCGAAAAGAATCACGAGTTATTTCTGCGAGCGGCCGCCAAAGTGCGCCACTCACGACCGAACGCCAGGTTTCTCGTCATCGGCGACGGCCCGCAACGCACGATGCTCGAAACGCTGGCCTCGGAACTCGGATTGAGCGACGCGGTGCGTTTCCTCGGTACTCGAAGCGATGTCCCCGAACTGTTGGCACTGACGAACGTGCTCGTGCTGTCGTCTCACATGGAAGCGAACCCCGTTTCGATTCTCGAAGCGATGGCCTGCGGCAAACCCGTCGTTGCCACGCACGTCGGATCGATTGGCGAGGTGGTGAAGGACGGTGCCACGGGATTTCTCGTCGCGCCGGGCGATGACACGACGCTGGCGGCGCGCGTGCTCGAAGTCTTCGACAACTCGCAGATCGCCGACGCGATCGGTGGTCAAGGTCGCGAGCTTGTCGTCAAACAGTGGTCGCTCGATCAGATGGTGCGAGGCTACGAAGACCTGATCACGCGGATCTACGTCGACAAGTGCCGGCCCACACGCGGTGGCGATTGCACGCGGAACAACCGAGACACGAGACATCAAACCCCTCTCCCTTTGGGAGAGGGTGGCGGCGCAGCCGTCGGGTGAGGGCGGGTTGCCGTCGAACGCGCTCACCATCACCACGTGCTTAGCGAAGAAGAGTAGAAAGCGGATTCTACTTCAACGCTCCCTCATCCGCCGCTTCGCGGCACCTTCTCCCGGAGGGAGAAGGATTGCTACGGCGCCTTGGGATTCATCGGGCGATTGCGGCTGGGTGCGCCTTGACGAGCCCCCTGCCCTGGCCCCTTGCCTTGCAGCCCGGGGAAAATCGAACGCAGTTGATACAGACGACGCAACTCGCTCTGCATCTCTTCGGACGGTAGCGACAATAGCCGTTCGCGTTCGCTCTCCGGAACGTCTTCGTCAAAGAAGCGACGCAATCGCTCGGGGCTGGCGTCTTGCCCGGCAGCTTGGCCATAGCGCTCGGCAAGCGCCATCATTCCTTGTCGCACCCACATCGCGAGAAGCTCCTGTCGCTCGATCGGTGACACGGCCGACGTCAGTTGCTCGCGGGCTTGCGGCGACAATCGCTCGCGCAGTTGAAGAAACTCGTTGAACATCGCGGGTCTGCCGGCGTCGAGAGGTTGACCGCGTTGCGACAACATGCGCGACAACATGCGCTGACGCTCTCCCGGCGGTAGGCGAAGCAACGTCTGGTCGAGCCAATCGGCCACGACCTTCGCATCGGCATCGCTCAATCGACGTTTCTTCTGTCGATCCGCCATCGTTTGCAGTTCTTCGAGGCGGGCCAGCCGTCGCGGAGCAGGCATCGCCAGCAACTCGGCGCGTTGCACAGCCTGCAAACCCGTCAGCCAGGCATGGTAACGCCTCATCGTTTCTTGCAGCTCGTCGCTGTTGTCGGCATCGTCGATGGCGTCGCGCAGATCGTGCAGTCGTCGTTGCTCCGCGGAGTCGAGATGCTTGAAGCGTTCGAGCTTCGCGAGCAATTGCTCTTTGTCGGCGTCGGTCATTTTCTGCACGGCCGCTCGGCGTTGACGCGCGTCGTCGTCGGGGATATCGGATAACGGTGGCGCGTCGATATCCTTGAAGAATCCGCGCTTGTGCAGTTGCTTCAAAAACTCGACGCTGTCGGCCTCGCGATAGGCGTCAAGGTTTTCGATGACCGCGAGGTTGTCGAGCAACAGGTCGTTCGGCCTCGGGCGCAGCGCGGCCATCAGCGCGAAACCGCAAGCCAGTGAAAGAAGCAAACACAAGCCACCGACGAGCCAACGGAGCCACGGCCTGCGTGTTGACGACGTTTCGACGTTGACGAGTTGTTCCTCGGCGATGGCGACCATCGACACGGTCGTTTCGGTAAACGAAGGCTGCGCCTCGCGACGCGGCAGGTCATCGAGCCATTCACCGGCTTGCTTCAGTTGCCGCAGCAGCGATCGCGCTTCAGCATCGTCGGCCAACAATTGCTCGATGCGACGGCGCGACGCGTCGTCAAGCTCGCCGTCGAGATAGGCGGAGAGCTGGTCGATCAATTCAACGCGATCCGTATTGGTCGATGGGGTCATGCTACGTTGCGTCGGGACGCTTCCCTTCGCCGAGATAAGGTTCGAGCACATCGCGCAGTTGCACCCGCGCACGCGACAAAAGTGACTTGACCGCCTGAGGCGTCATCTCCATCGCCTCGGCAATGTCGGCATAGCTCATCTCCTCGAACTTGTTGAGCAGCAGCGCCATCCGCTGCCGGTCGTTGAGCACTTGCAGCGATTGCCGCACCACGTCGCGCATCTCGGCCTTGTCGAGTTGTCGCGATGGCATCTGCCCACTGGCGGCCAGCGCCATCTGATCGATCGACATCACGCCAGTCGATTCTGTTCCCGCCGACGCGGCCACCTGCACCTCGCGACGCCGCGACTTCGATCGCCTTGCATTGCTGGCGACGTTGTTGGCGATCGTGAACAGCCAAGTCGAAAACTTCGAACCCGGCACGTAACGCTTCCGCGCGCGGTAGACACGCAGAAAAACCTCCTGGGCCAAATCCTCGGCGATGTCGGTGTCGCCCATGAGATGCCCCAGGACGTTCACGAGGCGATTCTGGTAGCGCCTGACGAGCTCTTCGAACGCGGCGGCGTTGTCGTCGCGCACGTCGAGCATCAGCCGGACGTCGGGATCCCGCTGGCTATAGCTTTGCGCCGATGATTCGCTGACAGCCACAAATACTGAACCCCGCAATGGCGCGACGGTTCCACAATCACAGCGAAATTACCGGCAAGCCCAGGGGCTGCTGCCCCTCGGTCGGCGCGACACTCGATTCTCTCACTTGCGTCTCGCTGTTTGACCTGCGCAACTGCCCACATGCTGCATCAATGCGGTCACCCTTGCGCTGCCGCACCTGCACGTTCACGCCGCCGCGACGCAAGATATCCAGAAACCGCTCCTGGTCCTTCTGCGAAGGGGTGCGATACGACAAGCCAGCGACGTCGTTGTAGGGAATGACGTTGAGCAACGCCGCCCTTCTGTCGAGCAGCGACGCAAGTTCCCGTGCATGCTCGGGGCGATCGTTCAGCCCGCCCAGCAGCACATACTCGAACGTCAGCCGACGTCCCGAGGCTTCGAAGTATCGATCCGCCGCCGCCAGGATTTCGTCGATGCCGATCTTCGAGTTCACAGGGACCAGGCGATTGCGGAGCGCGTCGTTCGGCGCGTGCAGCGAGACGGCAAGATGGTAATGCACGCCGGCCGCTGTGAGGCGGTCGATCGCCGGCGGCAGGCCGACGGTCGAGATGGTGATACGGCGATGGCTGATGCCGAGTCCCTTCGGATCGGTCGCGACTTCCAGGGCGGGCATCAAGTGGTTCAGATTCGCCAGCGGCTCGCCCATGCCCATGACAACGATGTGACTGAGCCGTTCGGTCGTGTCGAGCAGCCGCGTGACCAAGAGCAGCTGTTCGATGATCTCGCCGGTCGTCAGGTTGCGTGCGACACCGTCGAGGCCGCTCGCGCAGAAGACGCAGCCCATCGCGCAGCCGACCTGCGTGCTCACGCAGATCGTGCGGCGATCACCTTCGCGAATCAGCACGCATTCGATGCGTTGCCGGTCGGGCCACTCGATGAGCAGCTTCTCGGTGCCGTCGTCAGCCGTGCGATGCGTGACGATCTTGCTCGACCAGAACGTGAAATCTTCCGCCAGCGCCGCACGCACCCCCTTCGGCAAGTCGGTCATTTCGTCGAATGACCGTGCCTGGGTTTGGAACAACCACTTGCGAATCTGCGCGGCGCGGTAGGTCGGTAGGCCGCGCTCGGTGAGCCAAGCGCGCAGTTCATCGGCGGTCAGGTCCAGCAGGTGTCGCATGTGGACATTTTAACAGCGCACGGCCATGACGGTTAGCGGCGAAGCGCGTCGCGGCTCGCGCGGCCATCCACGCCAAAACTCCCTCGCCCCTTGCGGGAGAGGGCCGGGGTGAGGGGTGGGAAGTGTGCACTCGCATCGCCCCCTCACCCGGTCCGCCTGCGGCGAACCACCCTCTCCCGCGACGGGGCGAGGGTTGAATGAACCCTTCTCCCTCCGGGAGAAGGTGCCGCGAAGCGGTGGATGAGGGTGGGTTGAGTTAGTGACTGCCTTCTACTTCAACCCGCCCTCACCCGGCGGCTGCGCCGCCACCCTCTCCCAAAGGGAGAGGGGTTCATTCAAATCCCCAGTACATCCTGCATCCCGTACATGCCGGGGGCCTGATGGGCGAGGAACTTCGCGGCGGCGAGGGCCCCGTGGACGTAGCAGTCGCGGTTGCTGGCGCGGACGGCGACTTCGAGCGTTTCGCCGAGCATGCCGAAAATGATCGTGTGCTCGCCGGGATTGTCGCCGGTGCGGACGGCATGGTAGCCGATCTCGTTGTGAGGCCGCGCCCCCGGTCGGCCGCTACGGCCATGCTGCTCGTGCAGTTGCCCCATCGCGGTGCGAACGATCTCGCCGAACTTGAGTGCCGTGCCGCTCGGCGAGTCTTCCTTGTAGCGATGATGACGTTCGATGATCTCGACGTCGACTTCCGAAGGATGCGACTTCAGCGCGTCGGCCGCCACGCTGACGAGCTTCATCGCTAGATTCACGGCGAGGCTCATGCTCGGCGAACGCAGCACGGGGATGATCTTCGATGCCTTGTCGATGCGCTCGACCTGTTCGGCGCTAAAGCCCGTCGTGGCGATCACGATCGGAATGTTGCGCTGTGTGCAGACTTGCAGCATCGCCAGCGACGCCGCAGGAACCGAGAAGTCGATCACCACGTCGACCGCCTCGGGCAGTTGATCGCTGAGCGGCACATTGAGCGGACCAACGCCCGACAGCGAGCCGGCGTCTTGCCCCAGCCACGCGTGACCGGCCTTATCGACCGCTCCGACGATTTTCAGGCTGGCGTCGCCCGAACCGAGCGCGACGAGGCGTTGGCCCATCCGTCCCGCCGCGCCGTGAACGGCAACATGCAATGGCTTGGTCATAGGGTGTCCGTCGGGGGTCGAACGTGATTCGAATGTTCGATCAGCGTAACAATCAACGCAGGGGTGATAAAGGCGGAAAGCCTGCTTAGCCGCCGCGTCCACGCGGTGGTTCCGGGTCGTGGACGACCCGGCTAAGCGTTCGCGCGATCAGAACGTCACGAGCGCTTCGACCGCGGTCGTGAACTGCGCGTTCGACAGATTTGTGCTGCCGACGGGGCCGAACGCGGGAGCGCCGGCCGTGTCCATTCGCAACTCGGGCCGCACTTGCAATGATCGCGCGGCACGGATGGCCAACCCGCCCGTGAAGTCGAAGTAGTTCGTCCAGTGCCCGGTGCGTGTGCCGTTCACATCGTCGAACCACTCGATGCGTCCTTGCAGATCGAAGCGCGGATGAATGTGAAAGACGCTTTGCTCGAGCAATCCGTACCAATGGCCAATGCCCGTCGGTGTTTGTTGATCCCAGCCGGCATTGAGTTGAAAGACCTGCGTCCAAGTCGACGTCGGTGCGTATTGGATCGAATACTCGACGACCGTCGCGAGATTGCCGGGATACGCGGCGATCTGCTTGCCGACCGACTGATCACCGATGAGAAACGTGGCCTCGCGATACAGCGTGTGTTCGTCATTCAACCATCGCTTGGCCTGGACCACGTAACACGGCGAGCCGGCGCGCTGCGTGAAGAACGTGTTCGAGCCGAGCGTGACGCCGAACGTGACGTCCATCTGCTTGTCGGGGTGTGCCGTGAACCAGCAACCCGTGTCGGCGCCGTCTTGGGCGTACCACCACTGATACGTGAGCGAATAGAACTGCCGATACACCGGCATGTACGATTCATAGCCCATAAGCGACGCGCGACGGCCGACGACCACATCGAGACCGTTTTCCCAGAACACGGGGACATGGGCTTGCAGGTTCACTTGCCGCACCTGAGCGCCGAAGTGCGTGTTTGTGTTCTGAATGTCGCCAGGGCCTTGCAGCGTAGTCGCGTCGGCGCCACCCATCATCTGCAGCCGATAGCCGAAGGATAACTCGTCGGGGTGTGTCGGACGATAGGCGTTGAGCGTGATTTGATTCAGAAGGAACTCGTTGCCGTAGCGGTTCACTTCCGGGGCGACAGCCAACTGCCCGGGACCCGACGTCGCGGCCGTGTAGCCCATGTCGGCCCAACCGGTGATCTGCAACCGCGAGACTTTTTGCTCCGTAAAGAGCGGCGCGATCGTGGGGTCGGCCGACGACGGATCTTTCGCCAGAGGATTCGGCAGGCCGAACGCGCCGCGCGGCGCTTCGTTGGCGACGGTGGTCGTCGCGTCATGGTACGGCGTCGTGAAGATCAGCGCGGCGAGCACCGCGCTCAGCGCATCCATGACAGTCGATAGCCCCGATGGAAGAAGCGTGCGCAACCGCGGCAGTGATTGCTAGCACCATCAGCATTCTCTTCGACGCCGCCGGACGCGGGACTTACGACAATCTGATAAGACGACCGCGACGTTGCCGGTTGCAACGGTCAGCGAAACATTGAGGGCGAGCGGTACGTGGTACTGAGTACTGTGTACGCAAGCGAGCTTTCAGGCCAATGGAGGGTGAAATAGCGCGGGGTTGTTGCGCACAAACCCGTGTCTATAGGGTGCGCAATAACGCATCGCCATCTTTGACGGTTCGCGAGGCTATTTGATCTCGCGTTTGCCCTGCGACGAGCCTTCGGTTGGCTGAATGAACGCCCGCCCCTTCGGGAACTTCGCGAACAAACTCTCGGGCTTGCTAAAGGTGCTGGCCAGCAGATACGACGGGTTCGACGCGACCCACTGCGTCAGGTCGATCGCGCGGTAGTGCCCGGTGTTGAAGCCGATCAACACGCGGCAGGGCTTTGTGCCGATGTTCTCGATCGAATGGCCGTAGCCTTGCGGAATGTAGGCGACGTCGCCTTTGTCGAGCGTTTCGATGCGGTAGCGGCCGTGCGAGCCGAAGAGCGTGACGCTGATCTGGCCTTCGATGACGTACTGCCACTCGTCGCTGGTCGGATGCCAATGCAGCTCGCGCAGCGCGCCGGGTTCGAGATCGAGAATCACGCCGGTGATGGTTTCGGAGATCGGAAACAAGTCGGCGCCGACGCGCCACTCGCGGCCACCTTTGTGAACCGAGTGCGGCTCTTGCGCGAGCATGCGGAACTTGTGGCTCGACGGCGGCGACGTGAGCGGCCCTTGCAACGGCGGCTGTTGCTTTTCGGGCGGAATGGCGCCGCGCGAGAAGTAGACTTCTTCCTTCGGGAAGCCGTCGAATGTCGACTCGGGGACGGCGAAGTTCTTGGCGAGCAGCGCCTTGGGTGTGTGAGCGATCCAGTCGGTAATGCTGAACGTGCCGAACTCGGAGAAATAACCGTTGTCGAAGATCAGAATGAAGTGGCAGGGCTTGTCGCCGAGGCATTGCAGCGAGTGACCGTGGCCGCGTGGGAAGTACCAGATGTCGCCAGGTTCGAAATCGTTCGTCTCGGCCGTGCCCAGCGGATCGACGACCGTTGTGCGGACGCGCCCTTCGAGAACAAACGCCCACTCGGCAGCGGTGGCATGCCAGTGAAGCTCGCGCATTGCGCCGGGCTCGATGCGCATCGAAACGCCGGCGATGCCTTTGGAGATCGGCAACTGGGCGACGGTCGCTTCCTTGCCATAGCTGTCGCCGATGACCTTGCCCTTCGATTCTTCGAGCTTGAACTTGAACGTCGGCAGCTCTTTGCCGGAAAGCAATGGGTCGGGGACGTTGTTCTTGAACGGGAAGTCGGCCTCTGCACCCATTAAGTCGCCCGCCATCGCGGTGCCGGCCACACTGGCCGCCGTTGCGGCGCTGATGAAACCGCGGCGTGATACTTCCGACATGATGGATGCTCCGTGTCGAGAACTGCCCAGAATTTGCAGGCGGCGATACGGCAAACGATAATCCTTTTCCCACCGCCATAAAAGCATCTCGCACAGGGCACCCATCATGAGATGTTTGTTCGTCGCCGCTTGGGTTGCGCTCTCGGCAATCGCGGTGGCTGCCGAGTCGATCGAGCCTCTGCCGATCGAGCCTTTGCCAATTGCAGAGAAGATTCTCATCAACGGCATCGAAATCTCGACAGCGAAACCGCCGCGTGGCACTGCCGTGCGCAAGCAGCTTGGGCTTCTCACGGTCGACGCACTCGACGGCCAGGTGGTGCATCGCACCAACACGCGCATTCTCGAGACGCATGCTGCACCTGTTCATGCCTCATCGCTGGCAACAAGCGCTGTACATGACGATCGACGAGAAGGCGCGACCACGCTGCCGACGAAGGCTGAGCTGCAAGAGGCTCAATAGCCCCGAGCGTGAGACGGGACTGCGTCGATAATGCCGCGACGTTGAGTTCGTAAGTAGCTCACACGCTTTCGATTCTGAGTTGTTCTTCCAAGCCTTCAAATTCGAGCATTGAAATATGCGTTTTCTTGGAATAGTGTACACGCGATCACTTTCGAGTCTAGCTATGCCACTGCGAATTCTGTTCGTCGACATGAACTCGTTCTTCGCTTCGGTGGAACAGCAGGTTCAACCGAGGTTGAGAGGGCGCCCCGTTGTGGTTGCGGCAGTCGATGTGGGCTCGACGTGTTGCATCGCCGTCAGCCAGGAGGCCAAGAACCTGGGTGTCCGTCGCGGGATGCCTGTCTGGCAAGCGAAAAGATGCAAGTCGCTGACAGTCGTCGAGGCCAGGCCAGCGCTGTACGTCAAAGTTCACCACGCCATCATCGCAGCGGTTGAATCGTGCTTGCCAGTACAGAGCGTGGATTCCATCGACGAACTATCGTGTCGCTTGAATCCAGAGCAACGCGAGCCAGCGCAGGCCACGGAATTGGCTTGTCGCATCAAGCGAGCGATTCTCGATCGTGTGGGCGCTATCTGAAGTGTTCGATTGGTTTGGCCCCCAATAAGTTCTTGGCCAAAATTGCTTCGGATATGCGCAAGCCTGACGGATTGGTCGTGATCCGCGATGATGACCTGCCTCGCGTTTTACATCCCCTTGCGCTGGATGACCTGCCGGGGATCGGTAAGCGCATGTTGGCGCGTCTGACCTCGGCGCGGGTGACCACGGTGGAACAACTCTGTCAGTTGACGGAATCCCAGATGAAACACATCTGGGGCGGGGTCGTAGGACAGTGCTGGTGGTACTTGCTTCGCGGCCACGATCTACGCCAGCCCCCCACACGCCGTTGCACCGTGGGGCACTCGCATGTGCTTCCGCCGCAACTTCGCACGGAAGAAGGAGCGAGGGCTGTCCTGCTACGCCTGATCCACAAGGCCGCTGCCCGTTTGCGACATATGAACTACTGGGCTGGCCGTCTCGAAGTTTATGTGTCGTTCACTTTTCGCGAGGAAGGCTGGAGCGGATCGATCGGTCTCGGATCGTGCCAGGACACCTTGACGATGATCGAGGCGTTTTGCGATCTGTGGCGACAACGCCCTCAAGGGGGTCGACCTACGCAGGTGGCTGTGACCTTATACAACCTGGTTCCGGACTCATCTGCCACGCTTCCGTTGTTTCCTGCCGAACAACAACGGATCGCCTTATCTCGCACGATGGATGAACTGAACCAGAGGCTTGGCGCCAACACCGTTTATTTCGGCGGCATCCACGGTGTTCAGAAGGCTGCTCCCACGCGAATTGCGTTCACGCAGATTCCTGATTTCCTGGATGACTAGAGCATGTTTCGCGACTGTGTGATGGTCAGCCGCGAGGCGAAGCCGAGCGCTCCGCTGGCGCATTGCGGCTAAACGACACTACAATCTAGTTCAGCGTCGTGCCGGAGAAGATCTCGTCGAGCTCGGCGATCGAGGCGATCGGCGATTCGGACTCTCGCAACGAGACGAGGTCGGTCGTGTCGCCACGTTGCAGCACTTCGAAGCGCGGCGCCTGGTCGGGCGACTCGGGAACGTAGGCGACGACATACGACTCGCCAACGACGGTGAGGCGTTGATCGCGAACGCGGACGATGAGAGCGGTGCGTTCGTCGATGCCGAAACCGACGAGGCTCGGGTGATCGTTGAGGAAGCCGAGCAGCCGCTTGAGGCGGTTGCGCTTCAGGAAGTGTTGATCGATCACCGCGCCTGGCAACAGGTCGAAGCCGACGCCTTCACGGGGGTCGCGACCTGCGGCGATCATCACACGCGTCATGCAAGCGGCGCCGGCCGAGTTGCCACCCACGACACCACCACGAGCGAGCAAGTCCTTGAGCGCGTCCTCGAACAACGTTTCGCTGTACGGAGCGGTCAGCCATTCCTGGTCGCCGCCTTCGAGCCACACGCCGGTGCATTCGGTCAGCGGCTTGAGGAACTCGGGGTCGTCGGCGATCTCACGGCTACGGGTGTGCAGGAAGGTGACGCTCGCGACGCCTCGGTTCCGCCAATCGCGAGTGACCTCGACGATGTGCGGGTCCTTCGGGTCGACCGTGTCGGCCCGGTAATGGGCTGTAGGGATTATGACGAGCCGGGCCTTCGGGCCTCCGGCAAGGCGGACGAACCGGCGCTCGATGTCGTCGGGAACCTCGCCGCCGCCGCAGATGATGAGCGTCCCGCCCGGCTCGGAACCCACGCCGACGTGCTGGGGCTCGATCTTAAGGTTCGTGGCGTAGAGCCAAAGGACGGAGACAGCCAAGACCGCTAGCGTGCCCTTAACGAGCGTGGCCAGGCGAACCTGGACGTGCCAGAGATCCCACAGATTTTTGCCGAATGCGCCCATGAAGCGGATTACGGTGCCATTGCCTCGACGTATCGTTTCATTCTAGCTTTCGACTCGACGAGAGCGCGAAATTCTGTCTTTTCGAGTCGAGCGTGCGAAGACGTCAACTATAAAGACGAATTGCTTTGATAATCTCGTTCAAATCGTTAGGCACTGCGACGGCGCGGTTGGCGAATGCGGCGCGTTTGACTCCCCGGCTACCTAACACCTCGTTGAACTTGGCTTGGTCGGTCGTGTGGTAGGCTACCGTTGCGGTGGGGTCTTTGAGTTGGTGGCCGGTGAGGATGCAGACGACGGTTTCCTTCGGGTCGATCACTCCCTGGCTGACCAGTAATCGAGCCCCAGCGACGCTGGCCGCGCTCGCCGGCTCGCATCCCAGTCCGCCAGCCCCCACCTGGGCCTTGGCGTCGAGGATGTCCTGGTCGCTGACTTCGCGGACTACGCCTCGACAAAATTCTAAGGCCCTTAAGCACTTATTCAAGTTTACCGGGCGATTAATTTCAATAGCGCTTGCGATCGTCGAGGCCCGAATGTGGCCGGTGTCGAGCGACTGGTAATAGCCGGCGGTTTCGCTGTCCTGGGGGCGTCCGTCGTTCCACCGCAGGCCGCGATGCTCGTAAAGCTCATAGAGGGTGTTGGCGCCGGCCGCATTGATGATTGCCAGCCGAGGCACGCGGTCGATGAGGCCGAGTTCGTGCAGTTCCATGAACGCCTTGCCGAAGGCGCTGGAGTTTCCCAAGTTACCGCCGGGTACGACGATCCAGTCGGGCACCTGCCATCCCAGGCCTTCGAGGACCCGGTACATGATCGTCTTCTGGCCTTCGAGCCGGAACGGGTTGACGCTGTTCACCAGGTAAATGCCCAGGTCGCGCGACACCTCGCGAACTCTCGCCATCGCGTCGTCAAAGTCGCCAGCGATCTGAACGGTCAGCGCACCATAATCGAGCGCTTGCGACAACTTTCCATAGGAGATCTTGCCTGAACCGACGAAGATGACTGCCCGCATCAGCTTCGTGACCGAGCAGTAAGCCGCCAGCGAGGCACTGGTGTTGCCGGTCGAGGCACAGGCGGCCCGCTTCGCCCCGATGCTGCGGGCGTGCGTGAAGGCTGCGCTCATGCCGTTGTCTTTGAAGCTGCCCGACGGGTTCATCCCCTCATATTGGAGCATCAGCCGCCCGGCACCAGCGGCGACGTCCATGCCGACGTACTTGCCAACCCCGGCCGACTCTTGCAGCAGCGTCTGCCCTTCGCCGATGGTGACGACGTGTTCGGGCTTGGCAAATGGCAGGAACTCGTGGAACCGCCAGACTCCGCTGAAGCACTGCGGGTCAAGCCGGCGGGACCACTTCTTTTCGATCGACTTCCACGACGGCGTCGGGAGGCGGTTCCAGTCGTAGACGACGTCGAGCAGGCTGCCGCACTGGGTGCATGCGACGAGCGCCTCATCGACGCCGTAAGTCGCGGCACAATCGGGAGAAATGCACCGCTGATAGGCCACGTCGGTCGTCGTGGCAGCGGCGGAGGTTTTCGTGGTCGACGTTTTTGAGGACGAGGCGCCGGTCATCGGAGGCGCTCAGTTGCGCCGACGCGGTCGAGCCCGGCCGCTATCGACGATGTACGCCGACACGAGCGGAGGACTGTCCGCGAAGGAAACCTAGTCTAGAAGCCTTCGCGGGCTGCGACAAGCGTAGGTTTTGAGACGTTCAGGCGAACTGCAAAGTCGACGCTCATGCACGCATGTGCCGCCGCGAAGAGGCAAGCCGTTGCCATCGTTCTTCGAGTTACGGCGCTTCTCATCAACTTTGCAGCCCTCCTGTTCGAAACGTTGCCGTTCCTTGGGGAAGCCGCCGTCGCGTACTAGAATGCCGCCGTGGAAGCCGCGAAGACGCTTACGCTGTTCGTCGTTACTGCGATCGCCGAGATCGTCGGCTGCTATCTGCCTTACCTGTGGCTACAGAAGGGCAAATCGCCGTGGCTGTTGCTTCCCGCGGCGCTCAGTCTTTCACTGTTCTCCTGGCTGCTAACGCTTCATCCCGCAGCGTCGGGGCGAGTTTATGCCGCATACGGAGGCGTGTACGTGACGACGGCAGTCGTGTGGCTTTGGGCCGTCGATGGCGTGCGTCCGACGGTCTGGGACATTGCCGGCGCGTTGCTCTGCCTGGCGGGGATGGCGACCATCGCCTTGTCTCCGCGATAAACGGGCAGCCGTTGAAGGGAGGTTTTCTCCCAAACCTGGGAAGCTGGCAGCGACCGCTCCATCCTCCGCTGGCACAACCGCTTGCGGCAAGGCAGATGGACTATTTCTCATCAACGCATAATTTGACAGTCGCTAATCGGCATTTTAGAATCGCGGTTCTGGTCCCTCCCGATATGCAGATCGCTAATGCGAGTCTCATCTTTACCGCGTCGGAGATCGAATCCTTATGAAGAAGGCTGAGAGCAAGGTTTACAAGGAACGTTTGCTGGCCTTGCGTGCCCGCTTACGCGGCGACGTAAACCAAATGGCCGACGCCGCGCTCAAGAAGAGTCGCCTCGATGGTGCAGAAGCTTCGGCCATGCCGATTCACATGGCCGACCTGGGCAGCGACAACTTCGAGCAAGAGTTCACGCTCAGCCTCATGGAGAACGAAGAGGAAGTGCTCGAATCGATCGAATCGGCACTGGAGCGAATCGAGGACTGCAGTTACGGCCTGTGCGAGGAATGCGGCGTGAAGATCCCGAAGGCCCGGTTGAACGCCATCCCTTACGCGCCGACTTGTGTCAAATGTGCCGAGTTGTTAGAACGCCGCTGAGCTGTGATTTAGCCCGCTAGCCGGTCTCTCATAAGCCGGCTCGTTTACGAACCACAAGGCTCGTAAACGAGCCGGTTTTTTCTTTCGCTTCTCACATTTGGCGCTACTGCAGCGGCCGTCATTCATGCCAGGCATAGCACGGAGATACTTCGCCTTCGCCTCGATCGCCGCGATCGGCTGCGCCGTCGACCTGTGGACCAAGCAGTGGATCTTCGCGCGGCTCGGCTACCCGTGCCCAGACCCGGAATGGATCATCGACGGCCTCGTGGGATTCCAAACCAGTTTGAACTTCGGTGCTCTGTTCGGCATGGGACAGGGGCAAGTCTGGTTCTTCGCCTCGCTGTCGATCGTCGCGGCGATGGCGATTCTCTACTGGGTGTTCATCGCCGGTGCAGCTCGCGACTGGCTACTGACAATCGCGCTGGCGGCGGTCATGGGGGGTATCCTTGGCAATCTGCACGATCGCCTGGGGTTATGGACGCTTCCGGGACATGGAAAGCAGCACGCCGTGCGCGACTGGATCCTGCTTGAGTACCACGGTTGGGTCTGGCCAAACTTCAACATCGCCGACAGTCTGCTCGTCTGCGGCGCCGCGGCTCTCTTCTTGCACGCGCTGCGGCAGCCGGCCGCGGGCGAACCCAGCGCGGCGGAGCCCGCAGCCTAATTGAGAGTGTGCCACAACGTAGTCACCGAGTGTGTGGCAACGTGGCGCGCGTAACACTAATTCACAAATTCGCCCCACTTCCAGGGTGAATTTGTTTGACATTCGTTGCTGCAAACGGACGATAACCCCTACCGCGAATGTCAACGTTGTGGCGTGGTCATCGCGTGGCTGTATGAGCTAGTTACCTCAGGCGTGAGGGGACGGTAACCGGCCATGAAAATGTCTCGGACCGTTGTGTACGCGGTGCAAGCGGCGCTCCAGTTAGCACAATCGAGTGGGCGTGAACCGATTCCTTGTAGTCGGCTCGCGGCGGAAGGGCACATGCCCGAGCGTTTCCTGCTGCAAATCTTGCGCAGCATGGTGACGCATGGCATTTTGCATTCCACGCGAGGCGTCGAAGGCGGCTATACACTCGAGCGGCCAAGCTCTGAGATTTCACTGCTCGACATCGTCGAGGCCGTCGAAGGCCCGGTCACGTCGGCCTACATCGAAGGGCTGAACGCCCCGGTGCAATCGCGGCTGAACAAGGCGATGGACGACATCAACGATTGCCTCGTCCGTGAGCTCTCGTCGATTAAGCTCTCTCACCTGATTCCGCCGCGAAGCAGCGAGTACGGCCCCCACCGCTACCTGCAGAACTGATCGCCACCGGCCTCGACATGATGGGTCGCCGCTCACGCTTCGCGGCTTAGCATCGGTCTCATATTTGACGCTCGCGCCTCGCGGCCACCATGGGCGTCATGAACGACACCGAACTTCTCCACCGTCAGAAGTTGGCCCTGCAATGGGCTCGCGAGGCCGGCGACATCACGCTTCGCTACTTCCGCAACGACGACCTGGCCGTCGAACGCAAAGACGACGCGACGCCCGTCACGATCGCCGACCGACAAGCCGAGTTGTTCCTTCGCGACGCGATCGCCGCCGCCCTGCCCGACGACGCGGTCCTCGGCGAAGAGTTTCCCGAAACGCCCGGCACGTCGGGCTATCGCTGGATTCTGGACCCGATCGACGGCACGAAGTCGTTCATCTCGGGAGTGCCTCTCTATGGCACACTGGTGGGCGTCGAGCACGAACGCCGAAGTGTGATTGGTGTAATTCACATCCCGGCACTGGCAGAAACCATCTACGCCGCCCGTGGTCACGGCGCGTGGTACGTTCGTGGCGATCGCGAACCCGTCCGCGCTCGCACCTCTTCCAAGAAACGACTGGCCGACGGACTGCTCTGCACCTCGGAGGTGAAAACGTTCGGCACGGTGGGGCGATCGCAAGCTTACGAACGCCTACAGGCCGCGACTTGGCTGACTCGCACGTGGGGCGATTGTTATGGCTATCTGCTCGTCGCCACCGGCCGGGCCGAGGTAGCCATCGATCCGAAGATGAGCCTGTGGGACTGCGCCGCGCTGCAACCAGTGCTCGAAGAAGCGGGCGGCACATTCACCGATTGGCAAGGCCAACCGACGATCTACGCCCCCGAGGCCATCGCCACGAACAGGCACGTCCTTGACGAAGTCCTGGCGATTATGCGCGACGGCTAACGTTTCGTCGCAACGAAGAACAATCGCGGAAACGGAAACAACGTCAGTCCGTTTCGTTCTGGAAACGCCTGACGCAACCTTCCACCCAGGTCAGTCTCGAACGCAGCTACTTCAGCCACATCGAGCTTGCTGAAATACGGACGGAGCGCCGTTCCGCGCATCCATTCGAGAATCGGGTTCTCGCCGCGCAGCACATGGATGTACGTCGTCTCCCATGCGTTGACGTCGAAGCCAAGGTCGTGCAACTGATGCACGTACCAATCGATCGACTTCACCGACTCCGGTTTCAGGCCGAGCCCTTGCAGCCGTGACGCCCATCGCGGATTCGACGCCGTCGCCGCGATGGCCACGTAGCTGGGCCCGTCGAATCGACACGGAATCTGTGCCGCGAGCGTGCCGGCCTTCGTGAGCATTTCGTGCAACCGAGCGAGAAGCCGCGCATGATCGCCGACCCACTGAAAGGCCGCGTTGCTGACGATTAGCTCGACCGGCTCGCTCGGCAACCATCGCCCGATGTCGCCTTCGACAAACTCCAATCGCCCAGGAACGCTCAGCGTCTTCGCCTGCTCCAGCATCTCGCGCGAATAATCAACACCAACCACCTTCGCCATAGGCCATCGCTCGATGAGTGTCTTCGTCAGCGTCCCAGGCCCGCATCCCAAATCGACAATCGACTTCGGCGCCTCGCACGTCACCTGCGCAAGCAGATCAAAAAACGGCCGCGACCGTTCGTTCGTGAACTTCAGATATTGCGTCGGATCCCACATGTTCGCCGTCGTGAATGAAGGAACGCCCGCACGTCATTGTAGCGGATCGTCTTTGAAGTCAGCCGCTCGACGAAGCTATCATGGCGTGTCCCTCCAAAAGTGCATCGTACCGCCAATGCGACACACGCCCGCCATGCAGCGAACGCTCACCTACGCCATCGTCGGCGGCCTGCTCATCGCGATGGCTCGACCAACGTCGGCTCAGCAGCCCAACGCTTCCGACACGCGGCCGAACATCGTCGTCATCTTGGTCGACGATGTCGGGCGCAGCGATTTGTCGTGCTTCGGCGATCACAAAGTTCCGACGAAACACATCGATCGTCTTGCCGCCGAGGGACTGCGGTTCTCACAGTTCTACGTGAACTCGCCCATTTGCTCGCCGTCGCGAGTAGCAATCACGACGGGTCAGTATCCGCAGCGGTGGCGAATCACGTCGTATCTTGATTCTCGGGCGATGAACGACAAGCGCGGCATGGCGCAGTGGCTCGATCCCACTGCTCCGGCGCTCCCGCACCGTTTGCACGACGCAGGTTACGCGACCGGTCACTTCGGCAAGTGGCACATGGGCGGACAGCGCGACGTCGGCGATGCACCGGCAATCGCCGAGTACGGGTTCGATCGATCGTTGACGAACTTCGAAGGCCTCGGCCCGCGCGTGCTTCCGATGTGCGATGCTCACGACGGCAAACCGCCTCGGCCTCATGCATTGGGTTCCGACAAGCTCGGTCACGGCCCGATCACGTGGACCGATCGCTCGCAAGTCACCAAGTCGTTCGTCGACGCGACGATCGAATTCATCCGTCATGCCGAACGTGAGCAGAAGCCGTTCTATGTGAACCTGTGGCCCGACGACGTTCACGGCCCATGGTTCCCGCCAGCCGATCGTCGCGGCGATGGCAGTAAGCGACAGTTGTACGAAGGCGTGCTGACGACGATGGACGAGCAACTTGGCGCGCTGTTCGACTTTATTCGCGACGATGAGAAGCGACGACAAAACACCATCATTCTTCTGTGTTCCGATAACGGCCCCGAACCCGGCGCGGGCCTCGCCGATCCTTTGCGCGGCAATAAAGGTTATCTCTACGAAGGAGGCGTGCGCTCGCCACTCATCGTGTGGGCGCCAGGTTTTATCGATGCCAACCACGCCGGCAAGCTCAACGACACCGCAATCGTCTCCGCGATCGATCTCGCTCCGTCGCTCTTACGCGTCGCCGGCATCGACAGCTCGACGATGTCTTTCGACGGTGAAGACTGCTCGAAAGCCCTGTTCGCCAATCATTCACAAGGCAGAACAAAGCCGTTGTTCTGGCGTCGCCCGCCCGATCGCCCACCGCCAGCCAGTCCAACTGCGTATGCCGACCTTGCCGTTCGCGATGGCTCGTGGAAGTTGTTGTGCTCCTACGACGGCGGCCACGTCGAACTTTACAACCTCGACGACGACCCGATCGAGGCAACAAATGTCGCCGAGCGATATTCGGACATCGTCGCGCGTCTAAGGGATGCCGTCGTCGAGTGGCACCGCTCGATGCCCGCTGACAATGGGCCGACTTACGTCGCACGTTGAATTGTCGAGCCGCGGCGTCGATTGACCCTTAATAGCCTCGCAATGACAATGATCGAGTAACTTCACTTCGCATCCGGGAACGTCGCATGCGCCGCACCTCGCCTCTTCGCGTTATGTTCGCCTCGCTCCTTGGCGTCATCGCTGCTTGCCTCTTCGCGGCTACAGCGCTCGCCGCCGACAAGCGGCCGAACATTCTTGTCGTGCTCACCGATGACCAAGGGTGGGGCGATCTGAGCGTGCATGGGAACACGAACCTCAGTACGCCGAACATCGACTCGATGGCTCGCGACGGGGCGTTGTTCGATCGGTTCTTCGTCTGCCCGGTTTGCTCGCCGACTCGGGCGGAGTTTCTCACGGGGCGATACCATCCGCGCATGGGCGTGTGGAGCACCTCGACCGGCGGCGAACGGATCGATCTCGACGAGCGCACGATTGCCGACGTGTTTAAGGCCGCAGGTTACGCGACGGCCGCTTACGGCAAGTGGCACAGCGGCAGCCAATGGCCGTACCATCCGAACGCTCGTGGCTTCACCGACTATTACGGCTTCACGTCCGGTCACTGGGGCGACTACTTCAGCCCGCCGCTCGAGCACAACGGCCAGATCGTTCGTGGCGAAGGTTTCATCATCGACGACCTGACAAATCACGCGATTGCGTTCATGGAGCAGAACGTCGACAAGCCGTTCTTCTGCTACGTGCCGTTCAACACTCCGCACACGCCGGCCCAGGTGCCCGACAAGTTCTACGACAAGTTCCGCGACAAGGAACTCACGATGCTCGGCACTGCGGCAGCCGGCGTGCAAGCGAAGAACAACAAGGGCCGAGCGGGCAAGGCCAACGAGGATGTCGGGTTCACGCGTGCAGTGCTGGCGATGTGCGAGAACATTGACTGGAACGTGGGGCGACTGCTCGCGAAGCTCGACGAGTTGAAGATCGCCGACAACACGATCGTCCTCTACTTCTGCGACAACGGACCGAACGGCGTCCGCTGGAACGGCGGCATGCGTGGCCGCAAAGGCTCGACCGACGAAGGTGGCGTGCGTTCGCCGCTGCTGATGCGTTGGCCGGGGCACATTCCCGCCGGAACGAAGGTGCCGCAAATCTCTGGCGCGATCGACTTGCTGCCGACTCTCACTGAATTGGCAGGCGTGCCGGTGTCGGGGACCAAGCCGCTCGATGGCCGCAGCGTCGCGCCGCTCGTGCTGGGCAAGAAGGTTGAATGGCCTGAGCGCACAATCTTCTCGCACTGGAGCGGCAAGGTGAGTGCTCGCTCGCAGCAATATCGACTCGATGCCGAGGGGCGGCTGTACGACATTCCTGCCGATCCCGGACAAGAAAAGGACATCACCGCCGAACGGCCCGATGTGGCGTCGCAGATGTCGCAAACGCTCAACAGTTGGAAGGCGGAAGTGCTGGCCGAGTTGCCGAAGAACGACGATCGCGCGTACACGGTCGGTTACCGCGAGTTCCCGCTCACGCATCTACCGGCCCGCGACGGCGAAGCGCACGGCAACGTTCAGCGCAGCGCCAGTGCTCCGAACTGTTCGTTCTTCACCAACTGGACGGGCAGCCGCGACGACAGCATCACCTGGGATATCGCCGTCGCGACCCCCGGACGTTACGAGGCGACGCTTTACTACACCTGCGCACCGGCCGACGTGGGCTCGACGATTGAACTTGGCTTCAATGGCAGCACCGTTCGCACGAAGGTGACCGAAGCCCACGACCCGCCGTTGTACGGCAGGGAACACGACCGCTCCGACCGCGGCTCTGAATCGTTCGTCAAGGATTTTAAGCCGCTGGTGATGGGGCAGTTCGATCTCAAGCCCGGCCGCGGGATGTTGACGTTGAGCGCCCCGGAAGTGCCGGGCAAACGCGTGGTCGACGTGCGTTTGGTGTCGCTGCGGTTGCTAGATTGAGGGCCTTGTTTTATTGGTCATCGCATTGCGATTCGAACCCTTCTCCCTCCGGGAGAAGGTGGTCCGCCAAAGGCGGATTGGATGAGGGCGGGCTGCACTGTGAACGAGGCGAATCGCAGTTCAACCCGCCCTCACCCGGCGGCTGCGCCACCACCCTCTCCCAAAGGGAGTGGGGTTCGTTCAGCTCGCGGGCGCGTCGCGGCTAAAGGTTGCACAAAATCGTTGACTTCTCCGCTCGGGTTTGGTTCGATGTAAAGGTCGCGCACCGGCTGAGAACTCCAGCACCGCACCCTCCTACCTGCCATGCGGTGGCTGTCCCCCGGGATCGTAATCAACGTCCCTGCGGGAGTGTTTGCATGATTCGTCGTATTTCGCTTGTGGTACTGGCTATCGTTGTGGTCACGCTGCGCCTGACAGCGACCGCCTCGGCCGAGCCGCTTCAATTCAATCGCGACGTTCGCCCGATCTTGGCCGAGCATTGCTTCGCCTGCCATGGCCCGGACAGCGCATCGCGCAAGGCCGACCTGCGGCTCGACAAGCGCGAGGTCGCTGTCGACAGCGGGGCGATCGTTCCCGGCGAACCGAAGGACAGCGAGCTTGTCGCGCGAATCTTCACCGAAGACGCCAAGTCGATCATGCCTCCGCCGGAGGTGAAGAAGGAGCTCAACGCCGCCCAGAAGGAAACGTTGAAGCGGTGGGTTGCCGAGGGGGCCGAGTACCAACCGCATTGGGCGCTCATCGCCCCGAAACGTCCCGAGCCGCCGAAGGTGAAGAACGCCAAGTGGGTGCGCACGCCGATCGACGCGTTCGTTCTCGCCGCGCTCGAACAGAAGGGGCTCGAACCCGCCCCCGAAGCCGACCGCCGCACGTTGGCGCGTCGGCTGAGTCTCGACCTCACCGGCCTGCCGCCGAAGCCCGAGATGGTCGAAGCGTTCGTCAACGACAAGTCGGCGAAGGCTTATGAGAAGCTCGTCGATAAGTTGCTGGCCTCGAAGCATTACGGCGAGCACCGTGGCCGCTACTGGCTCGACGCCGCCCGCTATGCCGACACGCACGGCATTCACTTCGACAACTTCCGCGAGATGTGGACCTATCGCGATTGGGTCATCAACGCCTTCAACGCGAACATGCCGTTCGATCAGTTCACGGTCGAGCAGCTTGCCGGCGATTTGCTCCCCAATCGCACGCCCGAGCAACAGATCGCCTCGGGCTTCAACCGCTGCAACATGACGACCAGCGAAGGGGGCATCATCGACGAAGAATATCTCGTTCTTTATGCCCGCGATCGCACGGAGACGACGTCGACCGTGTGGATGGGCCTGACTACTGGCTGCGCCGTCTGCCACGATCACAAGTTCGATCCGATCTCACAGCGCGAGTTCTATGAGCTCGCCGCGTTCTTCAACAACACGACGCAAGCAGCCAAAGACGGCAACGCAAAGGACACGCCGCCGATCTTGGTTGTGCCTCAGAGCAAGGATCGTCGCCGTTGGACGATGTTGTCGACGAAAGTTGCTGAAGACAAGGAACGACTCGAAGAGCGTGCCGAGGCCGCACGAGCGAAGTTCGACAAGTGGTTGCCAAAGGCGAGCCGCGAAGCGTTCGTCGGCGCCGGTCCCGTCGATGGATTGCAACTTCATGTTCCGCTCGACGAGGCGGAAGGCGCCTCGGTACGTGCGGAAGTTCTCGGCGAAAAGCGACAGTTAGCGCTCGAAAAGCCGCTGCTGGCCGACGTCGGTTATGTCTGGCCGAAGGCTTTCAAGACCCAGGTGAAGTGCGTTCCCACCGTCGCCGACGCGGGGGACTTTGATGCCGATCAGCCGTTCAGCGTCTCGGTGTGGGTCAAGTTACCGGATGCGAAATCGACCGGTGCAATCGTCGCCCGCATGGGGCCGTCGCCTGAGTATCGCGGATGGGATTTGTACGTAGACAACGGCCGGCTCGCGGTTCACCACATTCACAAGTTTCCCGAGGAGTCGACGAAGGTCGTCGCCCGAAAGGCCATCGGCACAGGCTGGAAGCATGTCACCGTCACATACGACGGCTCGCGAATGTCGGACGGCATCAAGATGTACATCAACGGCGAACTACAAGCCATCACCGGACAAACGAACTTCGCGATGCCGCTGTCGATTCGCACCGATGCTCCGTTCACGATCGGGCAGCGCAGCGGCGGCAATGGGCTGAAAGACGCGCTCATTCAAGACGTCCGCGTTTATGATCGTCAGCTCGGCGTCGACGATATCGAGCTGTTGAACTCGACGCCGCGCGCCGAGCGCGTCATTGACAAAGTCGCCGCCAATCGGACCGAAGCGGAGCAGAAGTTGCTCTATCGCTGGTGGTTGTTGGCGCTGGATGACGTCTACGCTCGGCTGTCGAAGGTCTATCGCACACACGAACGCGATCGCGATGTGATCAAGTCGCGAGGCACGATCGCCCACGTCATGGAAGAGCGCACGGGCGACCCAATGGCGTACATCCTCTTCCGCGGCGAATACGACCAGCGACGCGACGAAGTGCCCGCGAAGACGCCTGAAGCGCTGCCACCGATGCCCGATGACTTGCCCGACAACCGGCTTGGGCTCGCACAGTGGTTGCTGCGCGAGGAACATCCGCTCACGACACGCGTGACGGTGAACCGTTTCTGGCAGGAACTGTTCGGCACCGGCCTGGTGCGCACGAGCGGCGACTTCGGCGTGAGCGGCGAGTTGCCGTCGCATCCCGAGTTGCTCGACTGGATGGCCGTTGAGTTCCGCGAGTCGGATTGGGACATCAAACGGTTCTTCAAGATGCTCGTCACCTCGGCGGCGTATCGACAGGCGGCGATTACGACCCCCGAAAAGCTCGCGGCCGACCCGAGCAATCGACTGCTTTCGCGCGGGCCCCGGTTCCGCATGGATGCCGAGATGGTGCGCGACTACGCGCTGGCCGCCAGCGGAATGCTCGTGGAAACCATCGGCGGCAAGAGCGTCAGGCCATATCAACCCGACGGCGTTTGGGAAGCGGTCGCGATGACGGCCAGCAACACACGGTTCTATCAACGCGACTCCGGCGACGGCCTGTACCGCCGCAGCATGTACACGTTCTGGAAACGTGCCGCGCCGCCGGCGTCGATGGACATTTTCAACGCGCCCAACCGCGAGGTCTGCACCGTCCGCCGCGATCGCACGAACACGCCGCTACAGGCACTCGTAACCCTGAACGACCCGCAATTCGTCGAGGCCGCACGTCACTTGGCCGAAGCGACGCTCGCGGGTTCGCGATCGGCGAGCGAACGAATGGACTCGATGTCGCGGCACTTGCTGTGCCGCCCATTGCGTCCCGAGGAAGCGCTCGTCGCCAACACCACGTTGCTCGACTTCATGAGTCACTATCAATCGCATCCCGACGAGGCGAAACAGCTCGTACACTTCGGCGAGAAACCTGTCGACGAGGCCATTAACACTTCGGAGCTCGCCGCCTGGACGATGCTCGCAAACACGTTGATGAACCTCGACGAAGTGTTGAACAAGTAACGAAGGCCGCGTCGAACACAAAGACCGTTCCATTACGGAGTCGATAAAGCATGGACCCCCAAGCTGAATTCCTGCGCAACCTGACGCGGCGACATTTCCTCACGCGCAGCGGCAATGCGCTGGGCGCCGCGGCGCTGGCGTCGCTGTTCGGCGATACGTACACCACTCCGGCGATGGCCGCCACGTCGGCGCCGCCCAGCTTGACGCACTTCGCGCCGAAGGCGAAGCAGGTCATTTATCTGCACATGGTCGGCGGGCCTGGACAGATGGATCTGTACGACTACAAGCCCGGGATGAATGACTGGTACGACAAGGACCTGCCCGATTCCATCCGCCAGGGGCAGCGACTGACGACGATGACGTCGGGCCAGGACCGGTTTCCGATCGCGCCGTCGAAGTACAAGTTCGCGCAGTACGGTGAGAACCGCATGTGGGTCAGCGAGCTGCTGCCGCACACGTCGAAGATCGTCGACAAGATGTGCTTCATTCGTTCGATGCACACCGAAGCGATCAACCACGAGCCCGCCATCAGCTACATGCAGACGGGCAACCAAATCACCGGCCGCCCGTGTCTCGGCTCGTGGGCGTCTTACGGCCTAGGCTCGCTGAACGAAAATCTTCCGACGTTCGTCGTGCTTGTCGCGACGCCGTCGAACACCGAACAAACGCAAGCCATCTCCGCGCGACTTTGGGCGAGCGGCTATCTGCCGGGCGAGCACGCAGGCGTGTCGTTCCGCACCGGTGGCGACCCGATTCTCTACATCCAGAACCCGCCGGGCGTGAACACCGACATGCGTCGCAAGTCGCTCGATGGCATCAGCGCGCTGAACGAGATGAACTATCGCGCACTAGGCGACCCCGAGACGCACACGCGCATTCAACAGTACGAACTCGCGTTCCGCATGCAGGCCAGCGTGCCCGAGCTGGTCGACCTTACGAAGGAGTCGGCTGAAACGATGGCCCTCTATGGCGAGGGGGTGCACAAGTCAGGCTCGTTCGCGCACACGGTGCTCTTGGCTCGCCGTATGGTCGAGCGTGGCGTGCGGTTCGTGCAGATCTATCACAACAACTGGGACACGCACAGCAACGTGTCGGGCCGTTTGCCCGATCAGTGTCGCGACGTCGATCAGCCCTGTGCCGCACTGATTCAAGACCTCGAACGTCGCGGCATGTTGGACGAGACGCTTGTGATTTGGGGCGGCGAGTTCGGCCGCACGATCTACTCGCAAGGGCAACTGTCTCACGAGAACTACGGTCGCGACCATCACCCGCGTTGTTATACGATGTGGATGGCCGGCGGCGGTTCGAAGCCAGGCGCGATCTACGGCGAGACCGACGAGTTCTCATACAACATCGTGAAGGATCCCGTACACATTCGCGACTTCCATGCCACCGTGTTGCAGTTGCTGGGCTTCGATCACGAACGTTTTGCCTACCGATACCAAGGGCTCGACCAACGCCTCACCGGCGTGCAACCTGCGCGTGTTATCAAAGATCTGCTCGCGTAAACGCCGCGCCGAGCGCACACTTGAATTCGCCCGTCGCATGATCGATCATGTCGAGAACCCTCCACGGGTTCCCGCCCGCGTTCCCGCCTTAGAAATCATCCCACGGAGCCGTTCATGACTCGTTCACGCCGCGAGTTTCTTAAGACCACAGCGCTCGCCACAGGCGGCGCGATGGCGCCGTATTGGTTCGCCGCCGATCGCACGGCGGCCGCGCAGTCGCAAGCGCCCAGTGATCGATTGATCGCGGGCTGTATCGGCAACGGCGGCATGGGCAAAGGCGACGGTCGTAACGTGAAGAACTTTGCCGACATCGTCGCTTTTTGCGATGTCGACAGCACGCACGCTGAGCAACTGAAGGCCGACAAAAAGATCGGTGACGGCAAAGGCGACATCTACGACGACTACCGTGCGGTCCTTGATCGCAAGGATATCGACATCGTCACGATCAGCACGCCCGACCATTGGCACACGAAGATCGCCATCGATGCCTTGCAAGCTGGCAAAGATGTCTACTGCCAGAAGCCGCTGACGCTGACCATCGACGAAGGCAAACAACTATGCAAAGTGCTGAAGGAGTCGGGCCGCGTGCTGCAAGTCGGCACGCAGCAACGCAGCGACGACAGGTTCCTCACCGCGGCGGCCCTCGTTCGCGCCGGTCGCATTGGCAAGGTGAACCGCGTGACCGTGGCAATCGGCGGAGCGCTGAAGGGCAAAACCTTCGCCGCGACCGAGCCGCCGAAGGAGCTGAACTGGGAGCGTTGGCTGGGTCAGGCGCCGTTGGTCGATTACATGCCCGAGCGTTGCCACAAGACGTTCCG
Source organism: uncultured Planctomycetota bacterium (assembly GCA_963708675.1). Classification (GTDB taxonomy): domain Bacteria; phylum Planctomycetota; class Planctomycetia; order Pirellulales; family PNKZ01; genus DATAXP01. The sequence goes on along the minus strand of CAVPTO010000003.1, from coordinate 4,020,052 downwards.
CTGGTGGTACGAGTACTCGGGCGGCAAGATGACCGACTGGGGTGCGCATCACGTCGACATCGCACAGTGGGCGCTGGGACGCGACAACACGGGCCCAACGAGCATCGAGGTGCTTTCGTGCGAGCACCCGGTGCCGCTCAATCATGGCATGCCAACCGTTCACGACACGTACAACGCCGCCATCACGTACAACATTCGCTGCCAGTACGCTGACGGGGTCGAGCTGTTCATTCGCGATAAGGCCGACGAACTCGGGTTCACCAACGGCGTGATGTTCGAAGGCGAGGACGGGCGATTCTTCGTCAACCGCGGCAAGCTGACCGGCAAGCCTGTCGAGGACCTCAAAGACAACCCGCTGCCCGAGGACGCGTTCATGAACTTGCGTCACGGCAAGGCCAAGGACACGCACATGGGCAACTTCATCGCCTGCGTGAAGGATCGCGGCCAGACACTGTCCGACGCGTATAGCCATCACCGCAACCTCACGATCTGCCACCTGTCGAACATCGCTATGCGTTTGGGGCGCACGTTGCAATGGGATCCGACGAAGGAGCAAATCGTCGGCGATGACGAGGCGAATGCGTTCCAATCGCGTGCGCAGCGGAAGGGGTATGAGATCGCATGAGACAATTCGCCTTGCTCGTCGTGCTGATAGCGATAACGTCAGCGCTGAGCGTCGCCAACGGCGACGAGAAGACGAAGTCGTCGACGTCGAAGAAGCCCGAACGTCCGTTCGCACCGGGCGGCGTGTGGCGCATCGGCGATAAGAATCGGCCCAAGCCGCGCGTCATCGATCCCGGCAAACCGGAAGATTGCGAAGGCCCGGCCGCGCCGCCCAGCGACGCCGTCGTGCTCATCGGCGGCGGCGACTTGTCTGCCTTTCAGATGCGTCCGCGCGGCAAGAAAGGCTCGCCGCTCACTGCGCCTACTTGGAAGATCGACACGCATTTCGTCGAAGTTGTCCCAGGCAGCGGTGACATTATCTCGAACGAGAAGTTCGGCGACTGCCAGATTCACGTCGAGTGGGCGACGCCGTACGAACCGAACGGCGATGGACAGTCACGCGGCAACAGCGGAGTGATGCTGCCCGGTCACGTCGAATTGCAGATTCTCGACTCGTTCGAGAACGAAACCTACGCCGACGGTCAGGCAGCAGCGATCTACCATTGCTTTCCGCCGTTGGTGAACGCCTCACGCAAGCCCGGCGAATGGCAGACGTTCGACATGGTGTTTCTCGCACCGAAGTTTGATCCCGCCGACACCAAGAAGATCGTCTCGCCTGCGCGGCTCACCGTCTTCCACAACGGCATCCTTGTGCATCACGCCGCCGAGACGGGCGGCGCCGCCACCGAAACGCAACTCGTCCTGCAGGACCATCTAAATCCCACCCGGTTCCGCAACGTATGGGTGCGGCGGCTCAAGGGTTACGACGAGTAGGCTGGAAAAATGCACTAGCTTTCGCCGTTCGAGGCCTCAGCCGAGGTCGAGATATCCTCGAGTCCGACAACGTGCACAAGTGCGACTCGCACGAGCTTATCGTAGATGGTCGGTCGATTTGGAGCAGCAAATCCGATTTCAATGCTGCGTGTTCCCACCAGGACGAGATCCGGATGGTGGACGTCGTAACTCAAGCCCTCGCTGCAGATAATGCGCAAGGGCTGAAACGGTTTTTGCCGCAGGCGAGTCTGAATATCTTCCGGTCGAAACATGCGTATCATCCCAAATGTCTCACTAAGATTGTACCTCCCTGGACTCCGTGCAAGCAGAGTTCCGCGGTTTTCCCATTCAGCATTGGTCCCGAATCCTTTAGCATTTCGGCATGTCCCTCGACCGACAATTCATTTCTCACAAAGACGCCCAGCCTCCGTTCTTCGTCGGGGCGGATGTCGGCGGGACCAATGTTAAAGTCGGGGTTGTAGACGATCTGGGGCGTTCACTCTCGTGGGTGTCTATTCCCACCGACGTTCCTGCCGGCCCAGAACGCGGCTCGAAAACAATCGCAGCGGCGATTCTCCAAGCGATCAAAGAGGCGAAGCTCACGCCGGCCGACATCACGCGATTGGGCCTCGGCACTCCCGGAACGATGGACATTCCGACGGGCATGTTGCTCGAGCCGCCGAACATGCAAGGCTGGTGGGACTTTCCGATCGTCGAGCGCGTGCGACAACACTGTCCGCTGGAGATCACGTTCGCCAACGATGCCGGGGCGGCCGCCTACGGTGAGTTCTGGGTCGGATGCGGCAGTGAGCACGACAGCATCGTGATGGTCACGCTCGGCACAGGCATCGGCGGCGGGATCATCGTGGACGATCGGTCGATCGATGGAAAGAATAGTCACGGGGCCGAGCTTGGGCACACGATCATCGATTACCACGACGACGCCCGACGTTGCGAGTGCGGCCAAACCGGTCACCTCGAAGCATACGCCAGCGCGACGGCGCTGATGAAGCGAACTTGCGAGGCGCTCGACGATGGTCGAAAGAGTTCACTCGTCAAGCGACGCGAAAAGGGGGAATCGTTGACGCCACTCGTGGTCGCCCAAGAGGCCGAGGCTGGCGACCCGCTGGCGATGGAACTGGTGATGGACACGGCTCGCTACATCGGCGTCGGCTGCGTGACGTTTTTGCACACGATCGATCCAAGCTGTTTTGTGATCGGTGGCGCGATGACGTTCGGTCGCGATACGACGCCGCTGGGCCGAGCATTCATCCAGCGAATACGTGACGAAGTGCAGCGGCGAGCCTTTCCGACCCCCGCGAAGACGCCAATCGTATACGCTACGCTCGGAGGCGATGCCGGATACATTGGCGCGGCCGGGCTGGCGCGTGCCGAATATCGTCGAATGAGAACACAGAAATAAAACCACAGATGCACACGGATAAACACAGATGAAAGGGAATCGCTTCGAGACAGTTCTGCCGGAATTTCGTCTTATCTGTGTTCATCCGTGTGCATCTGTGGTTCCTTTTCGTCAGAGGTAAAAGTTGGACAACGCGCATATCCGCAACTTCTGCATCGTCGCGCATATCGACCACGGCAAGAGCACGTTGGCCGACCGGCTCATCGAGAAGACCGGCACCGTGGCTAAGCGCGAGATGCAAGACCAACTGCTCGACGACATGGAACTCGAGCGACAGCGCGGCATCACCATCAAGGCCCGCGCCGTGTGCATGCGCTATCGTCGCGGCGAGGGGAAGAACGCTGAAGAGTTCGAGTTGAACCTCGTCGACACGCCGGGGCACGTCGACTTTCACTACGAAGTTTCGCGCAGCCTCGCGTGCTGCGAAGGGGCGCTGCTGCTCGTCGATGCGTTTCAGGGCGTTGAAGCGCAGACCGTCGCCAACGCGTACGCCGCTATGGGCACAACTTGAAGATCATCCCGGTCCTCAACAAGGTCGACCTCACGCACGCGCGGCCCGACGAAGTCATTCAAGAAATGGAGTCCACGCTCGCCATCGACCCGTTCGAGGTGTTGCGTTGCAGCGGCAAGACTGGTGTCGGTGTCGAAGACTTGCTCGAGGCCATCGTCGATCGCGTCCCGCCACCAGCCGGCGATCCCAAAGCCACGCTGCAAGCGATGGTTTTTGACTCGCACTACGACGAATTCCGTGGCGCGATCACGTACGTTCGTCTGATGAACGGCACGGTGACGAAGGGACAAAAGATCAGGTTTCTCAAGACGGGCGCGGTGCACGAGGTGCTCGAACTCGGGCAGTTCGTGCCGCAGCGACGTCCATGCGAAACGCTGCAAGCCGGCCAAGTCGGCTATCTCATCTGCAACATCAAAAGCATCAGCGCCGTACACATCGGCGACACCGTCAGCGTGCCGCCTGGCGATCCCACCCTCGCCCTGCCCGGCTATCAAGAGCCGAAGCGTATGGTGTTCTGTGGCCTCTATCCGTCGGACGGTCAGGACTTCGAAGAACTGCGCGAGTCGCTCACGAAGCTGTCGATCAACGACCCCAGCTTCGAGTTCGAGCCCGAGACGAGCGACGCGCTGGGCTTCGGCTTTCGTTGCGGATTTCTCGGCCTGTTGCACATGGAGATCGTGCAGCAGCGCCTCGAGCAAGAGGCTGATCTCGACCTGGTGCAAACGGCTCCGAACGTGACGTACGAAGTCGTCACGACGGCCGGCGAAACGATGCGCATTTACAATCCGCAACAAGTGCCCGACGCCGGAATCATCGAAGAGTTCCGTCAGCCGATCGTGCGCGTGAGTTTCATCCTGCCGGCCGATCACATTGGGCCGGTGATGCAACTTTGCACCGACCGACGCGGCGTGTACGTGCGGACCGAATACCTCGGCCCCGCTCGTGCGATGCTCATCTACGACCTGCCGCTCGCGGAAGTCATTTACGACATGCACGACAAGCTGAAGAGCGTGACGCGTGGTTACGGCACGATGGACTACGAGCTGATCGGCTATTTCCCCGCCGAGCTGGTGCGCATGGACATCCTCGTCGGCGGCAACCGTATCGACGCGCTCTCGATCATTTGCGATCGTCGCGACGCCGATCGTCGTGGCCGCGCGATCGTCAAGAAGCTGCGCGGCGAAATCGATCGGCACATGTTCGAGATCGCGATCCAAGCGGCCGTCGGCAGTCGCATCATCGCCCGCGAAACGATCTCCGCCATGCGTAAGAACGTGACGGCCAAGTGCTACGGCGGCGACATCACGCGCAAGCGCAAGCTGTGGGCCAAGCAACGCGAAGGCAAGAAACGCATGAAGTCGATCGGCTCGGTCGACATACCGCAGAAGGCGTTCTTGGCCGTGCTCGAGACGGGCAATGACAAACAGTAATCGGATTGCGATGCAATTCCTTCTCCCTCCGGGAGAAGGCGCCGCGAAGCGGCGGATGAGGGCGGGTTGAAGTGGTAACCACCTTCTATTTCTCCCCGCCCTCACCCGGCGGCTGCGCCGCCACCCTCTCCCAAAGGGAGAGGGGTTCGCTCGGCTAAATCGTATGCGCACTCGCCCTCGTCGCCCGCCGCGTGGCCGCCCGTATGTCGAGGCGGTCGTGCTGCTGTTTATCGGCCTGCTGATCACCACGACGTGGCTCGCTCGCTGGCACGTCATTCTCACCGGCTCGATGGCCCCGACGCTGTTGGGCACGCATTGCGACGTGACGTGCGCGAACTGCGGTTTCGAGTACGCCATCGAGGCTGAGCGGCAACTCAAGCAGGGGCAGATCGTCGTTTGCCCGAACTGCGATCATTCCGAAGAACTCGAGACGGCCAGGATTCGTTCCGGCGATCGTGTGCTCGTGTGGCGTTCGATTGTCGACATGCAGCCTCCGCAACGATGGGACATGATCACGCTTCGCATGCCGAAGCAGTCGAAAGAGTTCGGCGTCAAGCGGATCATCGGGCTGCCTGGCGAACGTATTCAGCTACGCGACGGCGATGTGTACATCGACGGCTATCTCGTGCGCAAGTCGCTCAAGGAGCAGCGAGCGATCGCGATTCTCGTGCACGATGCCGACTATCCACCGCGCGGCAAGAAAGGCGCGAAGTCGCGGTGGCGCGGTGGCCCCGACAGTCATTGGGAGACCAGCGGCGGCACGTTCCGCTGCTCGGGAGAAAACGCGACGACCGATTGGCTCGTCTATCACAACGAACGACGGCAAGGCGGGCCCGGCAAGTTCGTCGAAGGGCCGATCACCGATCGCTACGCCTATAACCAGACCAGCCCGATTCGAGACCTGCATCCCACCGGCGACGTGATGATGACGTGTCGCGCGCGTTTCGCTCCGAAAGCGTCGTGGTCGATTCGCGCCACGGATCGCAAGACGCCGTACATCGTCACGTTCGATGGCCTGCAGGAACGATTCGAGCTACGGCAGGGGTTTCGCATGCTTACGTCGCAAGAATTGAAACTCGGAGAGAGCCACGAGCACGCGCTCGTTGTCTCACTCATCGATCGGCGTTATGAAATCGCGCTCGACGGCCGATCGCTGTATCAACTCGATTTAGATATGTCGAGCAATTCGATCGAGCCGAGCGCCCAACCGTTTGCAATCGGCCTCGTGCAAGGGTCGGTCGAGATCGACCAACTTCGCGTATGGCGCGACGTGTATTACACCGTGCCTCCAGTGCTCGGACAGAAAGGCAACGCCCCACCGGGCAGGGCGCTGTTTCAACCGTACACGCTGGGCGACGACGAGTACTTCCTCTTGGGCGACAACAGTCCGCGCTCGCTCGACAGCCGGTATATGTCGTTCGGCATCGTGACTGCTAGCTTGCTGGTGGGCGAGCCGGTGTGGGAGTTTCGTTAGCCGCGTCGCTTGCGACGCGTTTGGGGCCGTTGAACCTGCCTTAAGCGACGCGCCTAAGTGCCCTTTAGCGTGCAAGCGTCGTTGCAGTATATTTGGGTATATGAAAGAGAAGCCCTCGCACGCCGTCGTCGTTCACGAGCATAAAGACAGCATTCGCGAAACGGTCGAGTCGATCGTCATCGCGTTCGTGTTGGCGTTCCTGTTTCGCACGTTCGAGGCCGAGGCGTTCGTCATCCCGACCGGTTCGATGGCCCCGACCCTGATGGGGCAGCACAAGGACATTGACTGTCCCGAGTGCGGATTCAACTTCCAGGTCGGCGTGAAGGAAGACCCGCGCCACGGCATTGACAGTTGCGTGTGTCCGAATTGCCGCTTTGAGATCAATTTTCATCGCGACTTCGATCACGTGCCGCCTTCGTTCAAAGGCGATCGCATCATCGTCTCGAAATTCCCGTACGAGTTTGCCGACCCCGAGCGATGGGACGTGGCAGTCTTCAAGTATCCCGCTCAATCAAAGACCAACTTTATCAAACGGATCGTCGGGCTGCCTCGCGAAACGCTGCGCATCGCCCACGGCGACATCTACTCGAAGCCTGACGGCACGACCGACTTCGTCATTCAGCGCAAGCCGCCGACGAAAGTGCTGGCGATGCTGCAGATGGTTTACGACAACGATCACACGCAAGAAGAATTGCTGAAGCTCGGCATGCCGCCGCGCTGGACGCCGACGACCAGCGGCGACGGAGCATGGAAGTCGAGCGTTGACGGCCGCACGTTCGAAATCAATGGCAAGGCGACTGGCGCCTCGTGGTTGCGATACGAGCACCGTTATCCCGAGTCGCGCGATTGGGAAGCTCTTATCAGTCGACCGCAAAGCGATCAGACTCGCGAGCAGCTCAGCCAAATACAGCCGAAGTTAATTCACGACTTCTGTGCCTACGACACTGGCATGGGCATAAGAGAAGGTCATGGCCTGTTGTGGGTCGGTGACCTCGCGGTCGAGTGCGAACTCGATCTGCGCGGCTCGGGCGGACAAGCGACGCTGGAACTCATCGAAGGCGGCCGCGCCTTCCAATGCCGCTTCGATCTCACGACCGGCACGGCGACGCTGTCGGCTGACGATCTGCCCTCGTTTCATCCACGTGCGCAAACGACGGTGAAGACTCCGGCGGCGTACCGCTTGCGAATGTCGAACGTCGACGACGAGCTGCTCGTGTGGGTCGATGGTCGGTTGCTGTCGTTCGATGCGTCGACGCGATACGAACTGCCGTGGCGACAGTACGATCGACGCGATTACGCGCCGGCAGGAGTCGCCGTCGAAGGCGTGGCGGCGACCGTGCGACACTTGCGAACGCTTCGCGACATCTACTACACGCCCGATAAGCTCAACCGATTCGGCGATACGACACGCACCCACTTTCCCGAGGCGGGGAGCAAGGAGCCGATGGACTTTCCGCTGGCCGGCGATCAGTACTTCATGCTTGGCGACAACAGTCCACAGAGCAAAGACAGCCGCCTGTGGGACCGCGTCGACATGTACGGCAACGGCGAGTATTACGTGACGCGCGAGCTGCTCATTGGTAAGGCGATGTTCGTCTATTGGCCGCACGCGTTGGATACGATTCCCGGCACGAACATTCATCTACCGCCGATGCTGCAATGGATACCTAACTTCGCGAAGATGCGATTCATTCGATGACGTTTGGCCGTGTCGCTTGCGACTCGCTTCGCGCGGCGAGTAAGTTCGCCGGCTAAACGATACGTCCACGGAGGGACGACCATGTCGGTGCTCAAAGTCGAAGGACTCGTGAAGATCTACGGCCGCAGGCGCGTTGTCGATGGCGTCGATTTCATGGTCGAACGCGGCGAAATCGTCGGCCTCCTTGGCCCCAACGGCGCGGGCAAGACGACGAGCTTCCGCATGGCGTGCGGCATGATCGCCCCCAATGCGGGCAAGGTCACGCTCAACGATATCGACGTGACCACGTGGCCAATGTTCCGCCGTGCTCGCGATGGCGGCATGGGCTATCTCGCTCAAGAGTCCAGCGTGTTTCGCAAATTGACGGTCGAAAAAAATCTGCTCGGCATGATGGAGATGCTCGGCATGGAGCGCAAAGCGCGTCGCCTTCGCTGCGACGAGCTGCTCGAACGTTTCGACATCACGCGGCTGCGCAAGTCGTTGGCGATGAACCTCTCGGGTGGTGAACGGCGACGGCTCGAAATCGCCCGCTGCCTCGTTTCCGATCCGAAGCTGATCCTCTTCGATGAGCCGTTTACCGGCATCGATCCCGTGACGATTGCCAGCATCCAGGTGATCATCCGCAATCTTCGCGACACCGGCATCTCGATTCTCATTACCGACCACCAGGTCCGCGAGACGCTGCAGATCACCGATCGCAGCTACGTGATTCGTGCAGGGGTCGTGCTTTGTCATGGCAGCCCGAACGAGGTTCTGAACAATCCCGAAGCCCGCAAGTACTACTTCGGCGAGGGGATGGACCTTGGCATCGCCCCGCGCGGCATAGACGCTTAGCCGGGTCGTCCACGACCCGTCGCCCGCAGCGTGGACGCGGCGGCTAAGCGTACTACAATGGCCGTATGCCTGATCGTAGCCCCCTCGGCGGCATCATTCACACATACCAAAAGTACGACCCGGGGCAGTTCCCTAGCCCGACGCAACCGCCGCCCGATCTCGTCAGTGGCGCGTTCGAACACATGCTCGCCTATGGCAGCATGCGCGAGCTGACCGAAGAAGAGCTCGCCCGCGCGATCAAGATCGACCCGAGTCAGATCGCCGGCTTCGGCCCCAGCATCGAAGCCTTGCGGCAGATGCTGCTCGAACGCAAACGCAAGATCCTCGAGAAGTACGAGACGAAGAAGGTCGTCGACGAGGCCGCTCGCCAATACAACGATCGCGGCCAAGGCCTGAAGGTGCCCCGTGAGGCGCAGAAGTTCTTCAATAGCGCCTTCAAGGACGAACAGCTTCGCGAGCTTGAACACTTGTGGTATCGCACAGGGGCCGAACGCTCGCCGATCTCGAAGCCGCTGCTGGATCTCATTCAGGCTCTCGGCGACAAGTACCAAATTGATGAGTTGGCCGGCAAGTACGCGTTCACAGGCCGACAACCGATGTCGATTCCCGAGGCCATCGAGATCAAAGACGAGCTTGAGAAGATCGATCGCCTGCTCAAGCAGTTGGAAGAGGCGGCGAAGAACGCACAGATCGGCCTGATCGATCTCGACGAGTTGGCCGAGTTCGCCGAGCCGGGCGACATGGACCAGCTCAACGACCTGCAACGGCAGATTCAGGAATATCTGAAAGACATCGCCGAGCAACAAGGTTTGGAGAAATCGCGCGGCGGCTACAAGCTCACGCCCAAGGCCTATCGGCTCTTTCAAGGCAAGCTGCTCGAACGCATTTTCAGTCAGCTCGAGGCCTCGCGCACGGGTCGTCACGCAGGGCCCATCGTCGGCGAAGGCGCGGTCGAGTTGCAGACGACGAAACCGTACGAATTCGGCGATTCCGTCGCGCAGATGGATATTCCACAATCGTTCACCAACGCCTTGCTCCGCTCCGGCCCCGGCCTGCCCATACGCCTCAAGAGCGAAGACATCGAAATCCACCGCACGCGCAACACGCCGAAGTGCGCGACGGTCGTGCTGATGGACATGAGTGGGTCGATGCGCTACGGCGGACTTTATGTGAACGTGAAACGCATGGCGCTCGCGCTCGACGGGCTGATTCGTCGCGAGTACCCCGGCGACTTTCTGCAGTTCGTCGAGATGTACACGTTCGCCAAGCCGCGACACATGAGCGAAATCGCCGAGCTGATGCCGAAGCCCGTGACGGTGTTCGACCCCGTCGTGATGCGCAAGTATGACATGAGCCGCGAGGACATGAGCGAAGCGGTCGTGCCGCCTCACTTCACGAACATTCAACACGCCTTGCAGCAGGCGCGACGTTTCCTCGCCGCCCAAGACACGCCCAATCGGCAGATTATTCTCATCACCGATGGCCTACCGACTGCCCACTTCGAAGGGGAGAAGTTGTACCTGCTCTACCCGCCGCATCCCGCGACCGAGAAGGCGACGATGCGCGAAGGGCAGTTCTGTCATCGCGAAGGCATCACGATCAACATCTTTTTGTTGCCCAGTTGGTCGCAAACACATGAAGACGTGCAGTTCGCCCAGAAGCTGGCCGAGCAAACCACCGGCCGGGTCTTCTTCACCGCCGGCAGCGACCTCGATCGCTACGTCGTTTGGGACTACGTGAACAGGCGGCGATCGATCGTTTCGTAGGCGCAAGCAAATTCTCACCTGCGAAGCACCGTGCGAGAACGTCGCGGCACCGCTTGCGGTTTCGCGCTTTCGATCAGCTACTGCATCCGCCGCAGCCTCCTCCTCCACATCCGCCCCCGCCGCAACTGCTACCCGCGCTGCACCCAAAACCTCCGCAACCTGAGTTGCTGTAACCCCAGCTGTTGTTGTCTCGTTTTCGTCCCGGCTGAGGCAACACGGATTGAATGTCTGCATACACGGCCGACGGCAAGACGGCGGTGCCAAACAAGCCAACCATCAAGGCAACTTCCGAAGGCGTCATGGTAATCGCTCGCGACGGCGCGATCTCACCTGTTTGCGAATGCGTAGCTCGCAGTTGGTCGAGACATCGGTCGCCAGCGATCGTTCGCTGACTTGTTCTGAGCAGATAGATCACTGCCACCAAGACGGCAATGCACAGCAATACCAGGAAGCCAACTGGTTTGCCTCGCTCGACGCCCACCACGATCTTTGCGACACCCAACGCTAACACGCCGGCCATCAGCAGCGACGGAACGTACCGGGCCACGCGAGATCGCGAGACGTTGATGAGGTTGCGCTGTTCAAGCGTTTCGACCAGCCTGCTGAGCGGCTGATCGACGAATTGCGCAATGGTCTTCAACGTTGCGCCATCGGGCTTCACCGCCTCCATGATGCGCCCGTCCAGCGGCTCGCCGCCGTTCAACGGCTTGGCGGTGGGGCAGAAAAAACAAGCTCGGCTCGAATCACGATGTTCGATCTTCAAATGGTTCTGATGCGAAAGCGCGGCCAACGCCGCTCGCAGCGCGTTCTTCGGCCCGCCCACCAGACACGCCACCTCGTAGGCCGACAAACCGCGCGCAGCGTTCGGCTGTTCAACGATAGGGCCTCGCAGCTTGCGACGCAAAACGAGTGCGACGACCATCGCCAGCACGGTCAAGGTCACGTAAACGGCAAGGAACTCCGGTCCGCTGAGATCGAGCGGCGACGTGAATGCGGCGAACAAGCCAGTTCCGACGCAAATCGCCGCCGGCGCGACGAGCGTTCGTCGCGCACTCGTTAGGAGACGCGGCTTCCGGACGATCCAATAGTCGGAAGGCCGCACGCGACGCGAACGGGATTCGGTTCCAAATCGCTCGTGCGGCGGAGGCCAAATGTCTGGCGGCGCGTCGTGGCCGAAGACTTCGCGGTAGTCGGCCAGCGTGCGCTCGTACATTGTCCAGTGTTTGCGCTGCTCATCGGCACCGCCACGCGTCGGGAAGTGATGCAGCTTCGCGCCGAGCACTTCGGGACAAAATCGTTCCCAATAGTCGCGCGTGTACGTGAGATGCAGATGCCACGCCTGGTCGACCTCCTCCGACGGCGACGCCCCGTGCGGCCGCGTGACCGCCAACAGGCAGAATCGCTTGTACTCTTCGCACACCCGGCGCGCGAATCGCGGCGACCAGCCGTTCTCGCGGGCCAATCGCAAGGAAAACGGCAGCGACGACGCATGATCGTCGAGTTCAAACGCCGTGAGCCGTTGCCAAACGCTCGCCTCGGTGCCGTTCATCGCTGCGCCTCGCTTCGTGGTTCGTTGCGCATTTGTCAGAATTATGGCACGACGTCGGAGCAATCGTCGAGGGAAAACCCTTGATTGGGTGCGAGGCAACCGACTCGGTACACTGGCGGACATGAGCGATCTGTCGCCCAACATTGTTGTCGAGGAATTGCAACCTGAAGGGCGGCGCTACGTGTTGCCTCGGCGCGACTGGACGCAAATGCGCTGGGGAGGGATCGCGCTGCTCGTGTTCGGGTTTTTCGAGCTGCTTTTTTTGGTTGGATTCTTCTCGATGATGGCTCAGGCGTTCGCGGGCAGCCCGCCGTGGATGGCGATCGTGTTCGGAGTGTTCGTCACGCCGATGTTCGTACCGCTGGCGATCGGGATGGCTGCATTGTTCGGACACAGCGAAATCGAGGTGCATCACGACACGCTTCGCACGATCGAGCGCGTGAGTCTGCTGCGCTGGACGCGCACGCGACGGTTGGACCAGGTGCTGCGATTGCGCGTCGAGAGCGCGAAGCTTCGCGACAAGGTGAGGCCAAGCATGCCGATGTCCGACGACGACTTGTCGGCCATCCGCATCGAATGGGGCGGCAGCCGTCTGTGGCTGGCGGCGATTGGATATCCGCGCGCAATGCTGTTGCCGCTGGCCAACGAGTTGGCCGAGCGCTGTCGCGTCGCGTCCGTGAGCTCAGGATTCGCTGACGACACGCACCCGTTGGCGCCGATCGAAGTCGTCGACGATCCGAGAGACGATCACTTCGGCGATCGGCACGATCAGCCCACGGACAGCAAGATCGTCGTCGAGCGTCAGCCCGGCGGCGTGATGTTCAATGTTCCCGCTGCCGGCATCATCGGCGGCAGCTCGGGCATGTTTACGTTTGCGTGCCTCTGGTTGGGGTTCATGACAATCTTCACCGGCGGGGTGCTCCTGGCCGACAACGGCCCCGCCGCCCAAGGAGTCGCCGCGCTCGCAGGAGCGATTGCCTTCATCAGCCTGTTCTGGCTCGTGGGCATCGCAATGATGCTGGCCGCCATCAATTCTGGCCTCCGGCGGGCGGGCATCGCGGTAACCAGCGATCAACTTTCGATTCTGAAGACGAGCATCTTCGGATCGAAGTCACACACCTGGCCGCGCAACGATGTCATGCTCGTGCGCGTCGGTCCCAGCGGCGTCGAGGTCAACGATCGCCCCATCATGGAATTGCAGGTGATTCCTCGCGACGGGACGAAGTTCGGCCTTCTTGGTGGGCGCAGCGTTGACGAGTTGGCTTGGCTGGCGACCAGCATTCGCGAAGCTCTGGGCGTCAAAACATCGACCGACGTCACCGACCCATGGGTCGTCCTTCCCGACGTGGCCACGCAGCCGGCCAACAGCACAGTCGCTTATGTTCCCTTGCCACAGGGGCTGACGATCAGCGTGCCGCCACTGGGTCTCGGACGTGCGACGTTTGGCTTGTGGATCTTTGGGATCGTTTGGATGGTGGCGGTGACAGTCTTCACGTTCTTCTTTGTGCGAGGTCTCGACCACTGGTTCGAGTATCTTTTCCCACTCGGCATCGGTGGGTTCATGGAAGTCGCGGGCGTACTGTTGCTCGGTGTCGCATTGCACTGGACGATACGCCGGGTCGAAATCGCGGTGGCCGACGGCAGTCTGCTGATCCTGCAAACTGGCGTGACGGGCAAGAAGCACTACGAATGGCGGCGCGACGAGTTGCTTGCCATACGGGCTGGCAGCTCGGGCGCGCAGACGAACGGCAAACCGATGGTCGAGCTGCAGATCGTGCCTCGTGTCGGCAAGCAACTTGCGTTTCTCATGGGGCGTGACAACGGCGAACTGGGATGGATCGCCACTCTACTGCGCAGCGCGCTCGACGTTCCGGCCGAAACGCCTGATGAAGTCGCCCCTGCGCCGGAAGCTCCCATCGCCGAGGAGGCCAACACATGAGCGACTGGCTTCTCTACGGGGCGACAGGGTATACGGGGCAACTCATCGCCGAAGAATCTGCGCGACGCGGATTGCGGGCGATGCTCGGCGGCCGCGATGCCAAGAAGCTCGAGCCCATCGCTTCGCGGCTCGGTTTGCCGATGCGCATCTTTTCGCTCGACGACAACGCCGAGATGGTCGACGCATTGAGCGGCGCCAAGGCGGTGCTGCACTGCGCCGGGCCTTTCTCGCGCACGAGCGCACCGATGATCGAGGCCTGTCTGCAGACGAAGTGTCACTACCTCGACATCACCGGCGAGATCGGCGTCATCGAGCACGCCGCCGCGCAGAACGATCGCGCCAAGCAGGCGGCCATCACCGTCATGCCGGCCGTCGGCTTCGATGTGGTGCCCAGCGACTGCCTGGCCAAAGCGCTCGCCGAACGATTGCCCTCGGCCACGCATCTGACGCTCGCCTTCACAGCCCTCGAAGGCGTCAGTCCCGGCACGCTAAAAACGATGCTCGAAGCCTTTCCGCACGGCGGCATGGCGCGCGTCAACGGCCGCATCGAGAGCGTCCCCTTCGCCTCGAAGCGACGTGAGATCCCGTTCCAGGACCGAACTCGCACAGCCGTCTCGCTTCCGTGGGGCGATGTCGCCAGCGCCTACTACACCACCGGTATCCCAAACATCGAAACGTATTGTGGTCTGCCCGGCGCTCAATCGCGCATTGCGAAATACATCCCGGCACTCAGGTCGCTGTTGAAACCGCGCTTCGTGCGGACGTCGCTGGAATGGTTAATCGACAAGCTCGTCAGCGGGCCGAATACCAAAACGCGCGAGGCGAGCCGCTGTTCGTTCTGGGGCGAGGTGCGTGACGATGCGGGCCACTCGGTTGAGGGGACGCTTGAGACGATGGGGGGTTACGCGCTCACGATTCATGCGGCCTTGGCCTGCCTCGACGAGGTGCTGGCGGGGCGTGCCCCGACCGGTTTCTGCACGCCGGCGGGTGCTTTCGGTGCTGACCTGGTGAAGCGAATTCCCGGCACGGAGATGAATTTAGCAGCGATGATTTTGAAAGACCCCGAAACCTCGTCGAGCCGATAATTGTCTGGACAACTATCGTTCAGACATTTATAGTCGCGCATGTCATGCGAACCTCGACGCAATCCCCCTCCAAGACGCCGCCCGGCAAGCGCTCCCGCACTCGCCATTTCGATTCGATCGAGCAAGAGGCCTTTCTCAACCTCTGCCGCACCTACGATCGTCTGCGCGCCGCCGAAGACGAACTGTTCGCCCCACACGATCTGACGCCGCAGCAGTACAACGTGCTCCGGCTACTTCGCGGCGAGCATCCCGAGACGCTGCCAACGTTGGCCTTGGGCTCGCGGCTAGTTTCGCGAGCGCCAGACATCACACGCATTCTCGATCACCTCGAGCAGCGCGAACTCATCGTCCGAAAGCGACAGGCTGAAAATCGTCGCGTCGTGCGTGTCGGCATCACGGCCGCAGGCCTGGAGCTGCTCAAGAAGCTCGATCGCCCCGTGCGTGCGTTGCATACGAAACAGTTGGGGCATCTGAACGCGACGCAACTGCGGTCACTCGTTTCACTCCTTCAAACTGCCCGCGGGCCTCATGAGCCAGACGGCAGCGTTTGGTCCCCTCATTCATCGGACGCATGATCATGGAATCGCAGTCTCAGAAAACCCAATCACAGAATACCCAAACGCAAGTCATTGTGATCGGTGGCGGGCCTTCGGGCTCGACATGCTCGACGCTTCTCGCCAAGCACGGCCTCAAGGTTCAACTCTTCGAACGCGATCACTTCCCGCGCTTTCACATCGGCGAGTCGCTGATCCCCGAAACCTATTGGGTTCTCCAGCGGCTAGACATGCTCGACAAGCTGAAGGCCAGCGGCTTCGTCAAGAAGCACAGCGTGCAGTTCGTCGGCTCCAGCGGCCGGTTGAGCGAGCCGTTCTACTTTTGGGACAACAAGCCGCACGAATGCTCGCAGACATGGCAAGTGCTGCGCAGCGAGTTCGACATGATGATGCTCAACAACGCACGTGAGCACGGCGTTGACGTGCATGAAGGCGTGCGCGTGCTCGAAGTGTTGATGGACGGTGGCAAGGCCTGCGGCGTGAAGTTGCAAGAAGAAGACGGCACGCAGCGCACCGTGCTCGCCGATGTCGTTGTCGACGCAAGCGGTCAGACGGCAATGATTTCCAACCGCATCAAAACGCGCGTCGTCGATCCCGACCTGAAGAAAGGCGCCGTGTGGACTTATTGGGAAGGCGCGTATCGCGATGCCGGGCGCGATGAAGGCGCGACGATGGTGTTGCAGACGCAAGGCAAGCAAGGTTGGTTCTGGTACATTCCGCTGCACAACAACATCATCAGCGTCGGCATCGTGGCCGACTTCCGCTACCTGTTCGAAGGCCGCGGCGATCACGAGAAGATCTACAACGAAGAGCTCGATCGCTGCCCCGAGGCGAAGCGTCGCGTGATGATGGGCCGCCGAGCAAGCGGGTTTTACGCGACGAAAGACTACTCGTATCGTTCGACGCGCGTCGCCGGCGACGGTTGGGTGTTGATCGGCGACGCCTACGGGTTCCTCGATCCGCTGTATTCGTCCGGCGTGTTGCTCGCCCTCAAGAGTGGCGAGTACGCGGCCGACGCGATCGCCGAGGCCTATAAGCGGAACGACTTCTCCGAGGCGGTGCTCGGTGCGTGGGGACCGGAGTTCAACGCCGGCATGGACCGCATGCGGCGGCTGGTGTGCGAATACTACGACGGCTTTAGCTTCGGGCGGTTCGTCAAGAAGAACCCGCAACTGAAGGGACACCTGACCGATCTGCTCATCGGTGATTTGTTCGACGACAAGGTCGACGATGTCATCGAGCCGATGAATGAGATTCGCGCCGAGATGAAGGCCGCCGCTGTCGAGTAGCATCCCTGAAACATTCGACGTTTAGCCGCGACGCGCAGCGAGCGCTCGCTGCGCGTCGCGGCTAAACAGACGGCCCCGCATGACACCCGATGAGTTCGTCGCGCTCGCGCTGCAGCTTGCGGTCATGCTCGGATGCGCGCTCGTACTTGGGCAACTGTTCGCGAGGTTTCATCAGCCGTCCGTGCTGGGCGAAATGATCGGCGGCGTCGTGCTGGGGCCGACCCTCTTGGGCACGTTCGCCCCCGAATGGCACGCGTGGCTGTTTCCTGCTGCACCGGCCGTCAACATTGCGCGGCGCAACCATCAAGCTCGGCGCCCTACTCTTCCTGTTTCTCGTCGGGCTCGAAATCGACCTGCGCGCGCTGCGTCGTCACGGCGTGACGGCGCTATTGATTGGCACGATCGGTTCGCTGGTGCCGCTGGCGATCGGCGCCGCAGTCGTGTATTGGATTCCGACTCTCTGGGGCGAACAGGCCTCGGCCCATCCCCTACCGTTCGCGCTGTTCGTCGGCGCGTGCATGGCGAACTCCGCCAATCCCGTGCTCGGCCGCATCTTGCTCGACCTCGGGCTGCTCAAGACCAACATGGGCGCGGTCGTGATGACGGCCACCGTTGTCGACGATTTGATCGCCTGGTCGTTGCTGCCCGTCGTGTTCGCCGAGGTGGGAGGCGATGAAGCGATGGCCGCCCATTCCTTCTGGCAAGGCGCGCTGTTGGTGTTGGGATTGATGGCGGCTTTGCTCGTGTTCGGCCAGTTCATCGCGACGCCGCTGCTTGCGTGGTTGCGGCGACGCTTCCAGCGCACCGAACTCTTCATCGGGTTGGTCGTCGTGATCGTGCTCGTTGCGGCTGCGTTGTCCGAAAAGCTCGGGCTGCACGCGTTTCTCGGGCCTTTTCTCGTGGGTCTTGCCATCGCTCCACCGACCGACGAACGCGGCGAAGCGTACGACGTGCTGCATCAGTTCGTGATGAGCTTCTTCGCACCGCTGTACTTCGTCTCGCTCGGCCTGACGTCGAACTTCATCGCCAATTTCGACGCGATCCTCGTCGCCGTCGTACTGGTCGTCGCCTGCGTGAGCAAGATTCTCAGCGCTGCAGCCGCCGCGCGCTTGGGTGGCATGGATGGGCGGATGTCGTGGGCCGTCGGCTTCGGCATGAACGCTCGCGGCGCGACGGGCATCATCCTTGCCGCGCTGGGTCGCGAACAAGGCCTGCTCGACGAACGCACGTACGTGGCGCTCGTGGTGATGGCGCTCCTCACGTCAATCATCGCGGCCCCCGCGATGCGATGGTTGATGCCGCCTGTTGGGCACGAAACCGGAGACGCGCTCGCTACGCGTCGCGGTTAAACGAGACTTGCGGCAATTGGTAATGCCAACGATGATCGCAGTATGACCTACCTCGAAGACCTGACATGGCGACTTGCTTCGGGACTCGCCAAACTCGACGACGAGGTTCGTTCGCGTCACGGCGACTTTCTGGTCGCGCGGCAACTGCCCGATGGCGGCTTCGCCGGCCGCGAAGGGGGAAGCGATCTGTACTACACCGGCTTCGCCGTGAGGGGGCTCGCGCTCTGCGGTCGGCTCGAAGGCGACGTCGGCCAACGGGTCGCCACCTTTTTGCAGCAAAAGATGACGACCCAGGTGCCGATCATCGACTTCCTGTCGCTCATGTACAGCGGCATGTTGATCGAGCAAGCGGCCGGAATCGATGTCTTCGCGCAGGCATCACCCGAGTGGCGTGTCGCTGTGTCATCGGCCTTGGAACGTTTTCGTCGCCGTGACGGCGGATACGCGAAGACCGACGACGGCCAATCGAGTAGCACTTACTACTCATTTCTCATGGTGTTGTGCAACGAATTGATCGGTCGCTCGACTGCCGATCCCGACAAGCTCGTCGCCTTCGTCCGTTCACGGCAGCGCGACGACGGCGGATATGTCGAGATCGGCCCTATGCAACGCAGCGGCACGAACCCGACCGCGGCGGCCATTGGTCTGCTGAAGTTGCTCGACGCGCTCGACGACGACATCCGCATCTCGGCTCGCGAGTTTCTTGCCGACATGCAAAACGACGAAGGCGGGCTGCGTGCGAACACGCGCATTCCTATCGCCGACGTGCTGAGCACGTTCACCGGGTTGTTGTCGCTTGCCGATCTCGACGCGTCCGACGAGGTGGACCTCGCCGCGGCCTCCCGTTATGTTCGCGACTTGGAATCAAGCGACGGCGGTTTCCGCGGCGCCGCCTGGGACGACGGCATTGATGTCGAATACACGTTTTACGGTCTCGGGGTGATGGCCCTCACGGCATGACTTGTCCCGATTAAATACAAGGTTCACCATCAGTTCCCCTCTCCCCTTGCGGGAGAGGGTTAGGGTGAGGGGGCGACGCGGGTACACGCTTCCCAACCCCTCACCCCGGCCCTCTCCCGCAAGGGGAGAGGGAGTTCAAACATGCCCGACCTCATCGTCGAAAACATCACGAAAGAATACGCGACTCGCGGCCAACCGCTAAGCGTGCTGCGCGGCTGCTCGCTCGAACTTTCGCGAGGCGAGAACCTCGCCATCCTCGGCCCCAGCGGGTCGGGCAAGAGCACGCTGCTGCAAATCATCGGCACACTCGATACCGCCAGCAGTGGACGCATCGTGCTCGACAATGTCGACGCCACCAAGCTCGACGAGCGGCGACTCGCAGAGTTTCGCAACCGCTCGATCGGCTTCGTGTTTCAAGACCATCATCTGCTGCCGCAGTGTTCGGTGCTCGAGAACGTGCTCATTCCGACGCTGGCCAGCAGCCATCCCGATGCGAATGTGCAATCGCGAGCGATGACACTACTCGAACGCGTCGGCCTCTCGGGACGACTCGACCACCGGCCGGCGGAACTTTCGGGTGGCGAGCGACAACGCGTCGCGATCGCTCGCGCGCTCATTCAATCGCCGCGGCTGCTGTTGGCCGACGAACCGACGGGGAATCTCGACCGAACGACCGCTGCGACGATCGCCGACTTGCTGCTCGAGTTGCAACGCGAGGAGCAAACCATGCTCATCGCCGTCACGCACAGCCTCGAACTCGCGCGGCGATTCCAACGCTCGGTTGAAATCGACGAAGGGCGACTTGTCGCGTTCAAGGAAGCCATATGACGCCGCCCCGCGCTTCCAACAGCCTGCGGCGACTGCTCGTCGAAAGCTTGACCTATCACTGGCGAATGAATCTCGCCTTGGCGCTCGGCGTGGTGGCGGGGACCGCGGTGCTCACTGGCGCGCTGGTAGTCGGCGACTCGGTGCGCGGCAGCCTTCGCGATCTGGCGCTCGATCGGCTAGGACCGATCGACGACGTGCTCGTGACCGATCGTATGTTTCGAACGAAACTGGCCAACGAGTTGACCGCCTCGCCCGACTTCGCGAAGTATTACACCGCCGCGATTCCGGCAATTCTGCTCGAAGCGAGCCTGTCGCAGCCGGATACGAAAGCACGCGCGAACCACGTCACGGTGCTCGCGCTCGATCAGCGACTGGGCGATCTCGAGGTTCCAAAACCGGACGAAGTCACGCTCAATCAAACGACGGCCGACGAGTTGGGCGTTCGCGTCGGGCAAGACGTGCTGCTTCGCCTCCCTGCGCCGAGCGAGATCCCGCGCGACAGCGCTCTCGGGCGCAAAACCGAGACCGTCACCACGCGCCGCGTTAAAGTCACGGCCATTATTCCGTCGAAGGGGCTCGGCAGTTTCAACCTACGGCCAAACCAGGCCGCGACGCGCAACGCCTTCGTGAATCTTGCGACGATGCAACAGGCACTGCGGCAGACGGATCGTGTCAACGCCATCCTCGTCACGGCCAACGACGTCACCGATGGACATCGCTTGCAGGCGATGCTCCATCCGACGCTCGATGATTTCGGTCTGCATGTCGAGGCCGATGAGCATGGCTACTTCGATCTCACGAGCGATCGCATGTTGCTCGACGCTGAGGCCGAGCGCTCCGCGATGAAGGCCTTCGGCTCGCAAGGCGCCCAACCTGTGTTCACGTATCTCGCGAACACCATCGCCGACGGCGATCGCGAGGCGCCTTACTCGACGATCGCGGCCATCGACTTTGCAACGTCGCCACCCCTGGGGCCGTGGCGCACGCCGGAAGGCGAAACGATCGAACCGCTCAAAGACGGCGAGATCGTGCTGAGCTCGTGGGCTGCGGACGATTTGGAGGCGAAGGTCGGCGACGCGATTGCCGTCACGTACTTCTTGCCCGAGAGCACGCATGGCGCGGCACTCGAACGCACGACAACCTTCACGCTTCGCGCGATCTGTGCTCTCGAAGGCCTCGCGGCCGATCCAAAGCTCACGCCGACCTTGCCAGGCGTGACCGATCAGGTGTCGATCGCGGATTGGAACCCGCCCTTCCCATTCGATTCGTCGCGAGTGAGGAAGAAAGACGAGGACTATTGGGACGAGCATCGAGCGACGCCCAAGGCATTCGTGAATCTCGCGACGGGACGAAAACTTTTTGGGAGCCGGTTCGGGGATACGACGAGCATTCGGGTGACACCGCGAAGAGGCGAAGCGGTGGATGCCGCGGAGGCAGCGAAGCGGGCGGCGGAGTGGCGACCTGACCCCATCGCTTGCGGTTTCGCGGTTCAACCGGTGAAAGCACAAAGCCTCGCGGCCTCATCGGGTACAACGCCGTTTAGCCTTCTGTTCCTCGGGTTCAGCATGTTCATCATCGCGGCGGCGGTGATGCTCGTGATGTTGCTGTTCCGCCTGAACATCGAGCGACGTGCGCAAGAGGTCGGAATCCTGCGCGCTGTCGGCTTCAGTGCACGTGCGGTGCGCCGACTGTTGTTGACCGAAGGAGTGCTCGTCGCAGCAATGGCGAGCGTCGTCGGACTCGCGGTCGGCGTCGGTTACGCATGGCTGATGGTCGCGGGCCTGCGGTCATGGTGGGTGGCGGCGGTGACGACGCCTTTCCTGCGATTACACGCGACGTGGCCTAGCTTCGCGATCGGTTACGGATGCGGCCTCATCGCGGCCATCGTGGCGATCGTGTGGGGATTGCGGCAGATGCGTCACGTGGCATTGCGACGACTGTTGGCAGGCGAGACGGGCGAGTCGACAGCTCTGATGCGATCGCGACCTCGTGTTAGCCGTATCGTTGCGATCGTTGCGGTGTTGCTGGCGATTGGCGTGTCGGTCGCAGGCACGAACCTGTCGGGCGAGGCGCAGGCGGGCTCGTTCTTCGGCGCGGGAGCACTCGTGTTGACGGCAGCGCTGGCATGGCTGTGGTCGCGACTGCGCGGCGCTTCGATCGGGGCGATCGTCTCTTCCGGCGGTGGTGCACTGGCGCGACTGGCGATGCGCAATGCCGCTCGCAATCCTTCGCGAAGCACGCTGACCGTGGGCCTCGTCGCTTCGGCCAGCTTCATCATCCTTGCGATCGGTGCGTTCCATTTGCAGCCGCCGGCATCGGACACGAACAAGAACACGGGGACCGGCGGTTTCACGCTCGTCGCCGAAAGCGATCAGCCAATCTTTCAGGATCTGAACAGCGACGACGGTCGCTTCGATCTCGCGTTCAGCAAGAAGGACGACGATACGATTGCGCATGCCGATGCGAAGTTCTATCCGCTGCGCGTGCAGGCAGGTGACGACGCGAGCTGCTTGAATCTTTACCAGACGCAGCAGCCGCGCGTGCTCGGCGTGCCTGAGGCGATGATCGATCGCGACGGATTCGCATGGGCTGCGACGCTCGACGAAGAAAAGAACCCGTGGAAGCTGCTCGACGGCCCCAGCGATGACGGCGTGCCCGTGGTGCTCGACTTCGCGACGGCGATGTACAGCCTGCATCTCAGCGGCAAGCCCGGTGATGTATACGAGATCGAGGACGGACGCGGTCGGCCGCTGAAACTTCGCGTCGTCGGGTTGTTGCAGAACAGCGTGTTTCAGGGCTCGCTGCTCATTTCGGAGCGTGCGTTTCTCGAACACTTTCCCGACGTGAGCGGCTTTCGCTTCTTTCTGATCGACGCCAAGCCGAGCGACGCGATGGCCGTGCGAACGACGCTCGATCGCGTGCTCGGCGATTACGGTTTCGACACCCAGCGGGCCAGCGATCGCCTGGCAGGTTATCTTGCGGTCCAGAACACGTATCTCGAAACGTTCCAAAGCCTCGGCGGGTTGGGGCTACTGCTCGGGACGTTCGGCCTGGCGACCGTCACGATGCGCAACGCGCTCGAGCGCCGCGGCGAGTTGGCACTACTGCGTGCCGTCGGTTTCCGGCGTGCAACGCTCGGCATGTTGGTGCTGCTGGAGAACATGGTGCTGCTCGTGGGCGGATTGGCGATCGAGGCGCTCGCGGCCGTGGTGGCGCTGGCGCCGCATCTTCACGGAGCGAGCGAGGCGGGGATTCCGTGGGCGAGCGCCGCTGGGACAATCGTGACGGTCATTGTCGTTGGGATGTTGGTCGGATTGATTGCCGTGCGATGGGCGATGCGTGCACCGATTATGGAGGCGCTCAAGGCGGAATGAACGTAAACGCGCGAAACCGCAAGCGGTGTGTTCGCGCATTTTCCTAGTGCCCTCAGCCCATTACTCAAATGCTTGGTCCGATTTTCACACGCGAACTTGTTACCGCGGCCAGACGCAGCCGTCTGCACGTGCTGCGCACGGCGTATGTCGGCATGTTGATTCTCGTCGTGAGCACGGCGTGGCAGATGCTCACGGGGACGCAACAAGTGCGTGGCGTCGGCGAGCTCGCACGGTTCGGCTCTGCCGTCTTTCAGATTCTGATCGTCGTGCAACTCATGGTTGTCGGATTCGGGGCGGCGGTTTGGTCGGCGCTCGCCGTGGCCCATGAAAAAGACCGCAAGACGTTGGTGCTGTTGCTCACGACGCGGATGACGAACTTCGAGCTCGTGATGGGGAAATGGCTTGGCAGTGTGGTGGTCGTCGCGTCGCTATGGATGTCGGCCGTGCCGATGCTCATGCTCTGCACGCTGCTCGGTGGCGTGGGACTCGACCAGGTTGCGCAATCGCAAATGGTGACGGCGGCGACGCTCGTGCTGTGTGCCGCCTGTGGAACGGTGCTCGGCTTTTGGCGCGAGAAGACTTTTCAGACGCTCGCGCTGACCGGTGTCGTTCTGTTGGTATGGACGCTGTATTGGGAAGTCGCGTCGCGAATGGCGAGCGTGTTTGGCGGGGCGGCACGCATGGCGGGCGTGTTCAGCCCTTGGCACGCATTGCAGTCGGCTGCTCGACCGTTAACGCCGATCGATGCGAGCGCTCACGAGTTGTCAGGCCCTGTGGGTTTTTGTCTGTTCGCCGTCGCGACTTCGATCATCGCCGTGGGCGTGGCGGCATGGCGCGTGCGAGTGTGGGCTACGTCGCCGGTTGTAAAAGAGAAGGCGGAGATTGTCGACGAGACGGCCGACCATGTGGCGACGCATGAAACGCCGACGAGCCAAGCACGCGCAGTGTGGGACAACCCCATCTTGTGGCGCGAGATGCGCACCTGGGCGTACGGGCGACATGTGTTGTTATTGCGACTGTTGTACGTCGCGATCTTCGCCCTCTCGGCAGTGGCGGCCAGCGGCATGGTCGCATCGACCGGCGTATCGCGCATCGACGTCGCGCTTCCGCTTGCTCCGCTGGTGCTCGTCAGCTTGTTGTTGATCAACGCGCAGGCGGTGACCGGCATGACCAGCGAGCGCGACGCTCAAACGCTTGATCTGCTTTTGGTCACGCAGTTGACGAGCAAGGAGTTCATCCTCGGCAAGCTCGGCGGAGCGTTGTGGAACACGAAGGAGGCGGTGCTGTTGCCGGTGCTCCTCATCGGCATCATGGCGTCTGCCGGTCGCGTTTCGGCGGAGAGCGCCGTGTATCTCGTCGCGGGATGGCTGGTGTTGAGCGCGTTCTCCGTCGTGCTCGGCTTCCACTGCGGGCTACGCTACGTTCGCACACGCATGGCGATCGTTGTGAGCCTGGCGACGGTCGTGTTTCTCGCCGTCGGCATCGCGACGACGATACGCATCCTCGTCGCGT
Organism: uncultured Planctomycetota bacterium; assembly: GCA_963708675.1. Taxonomy (GTDB): domain Bacteria; phylum Planctomycetota; class Planctomycetia; order Pirellulales; family PNKZ01; genus DATAXP01. The sequence goes on along the minus strand of CAVPTO010000003.1, from coordinate 3,995,039 downwards.
TCAGTGGCTCGTTCGCGTTTCAGCTACAGCCGTTTTTGGCGACGATGGTCGGCGGCGGCGCGGCGTTGTACGCGGCACTGGGGGCACGCAACCCTTCGGCCGCCGTGTTTGCCGCGGCGTTCTATTGTCCGATCGCCACGTTCTACGCGCTAACGAGCTTTCTGCTCGGACACTCGATGGCGGTGTTTCTCGCGGTCGCCAGCGCCTACGGGTTCGCCGTGGCGGCGATGTTGGTGCCAGCACTGTACGAGTTTGACGCCGCAACCGGCCGCGCCGGTGAGAGCGTGGAGAGTTGAATGAGCGCCAACTCGCACACGCGGCGATCAAGATCGCCGAGTAAACGTGTGCGTTCGCGCGTCGCGTCGTATTGCGCTAGCGCGAGTATCCCAGCGACTTCACGACGTTGAGGATTTCCTCGTACGTCACGAAGCGGCGGCGATGCATGAGCTTGTAGTTGTCGACGGCGTTGGCGAGTTCTTGCGCGGAAGGCGAAAGCTCGGCATGGCTATCGGCGAACTGGCGACGTTCAGCGCCTTGCGGCGCATTAACGTCCGACGTGCCTCGACGGTCGACAAACGGCTTTGCCATCGGCGGCGTCAGCATCGACATGACGCGTTTCTCCGGGATGAGGTCGGGTTCCGTGACCATGGTCGCCGTTGCGGAGCGCGAGGCGTACCGGGAAAACCTACGCTGCGATTAGGGGGTCGTCAAAATTGCGGCAGCCGGAATTCGCAAGCCGGACGCATGCAAAAGCCGCAGACGGCGCGATCCGCATCACTCTTACCGCGTGTGCCGACGAACGAATCGAAACTCAAGTTCACCGCATTCATCGCCGCTGCGTCATATCCGGCACAGTCCGCGCGACGCTCATGTCGCTGGCCAGCTCATCGGCCAAGGTGCGACAGCCGGGGTGCTTCGCATCGAGCGCGAGTGCGGCGTCGAGCGCTTCACGCGCACGATCGACACGACCGGCTGCGCGCTCAGCGAGCGCAATGCGCCATTGTAACTCGGCGGTGTTGGCGCCGTGATCGCGCGCGGCGATGAACGTTGTTACCGCTTCGTCGTATCGACCAAGCGCGTGCAGCGCGAGCCCTTCGAGATACAACACCTGCTGCGGCTCTTCGCCGGGGCCGTAGGTGTCGGCAAGCGTTTGCAGTCCGAGCAGCGCACGCTGCGGCTGGTTCAACTCGCGATACACCTCGGCCGATGCCAACAGCACTTCGCGATCTTCGGGCGTGTATCCGAGCGAGCGGTGAAAATCGTTCAGCGCCTGGCGAAGATCGCCGCGCCGGTGGGCGGCCTGCCCTCGCAACGCCCAAGCCTGTGCAGCCTTGGGGTTGATGTCGAGCGCGAGGCTCGCCTCGTGCGAGGCGCCGTCGACATCGCCGGATTCTAACCGCATCTGTCCCGCGCGCACGTGCAACGTGTCGTCGTCGGGGGTCAGACGCAACGCTTCGTCCATCTGTGCCAAAGCTTTGCTTGGCTGCTTGAGTTGCCACAACGCTTCGGCGTAATGGCGGTGGGCTTCGGCATCGGCCGGGCATGCCTCGACGGCGGCCGAGAGAAGCGTTGCGGCCGACGGCGTGTCGCCGCGTTCCAGAGCCCCGAGACCGCGATGCGACAGCTTGCGGCTCGTCGCCAGAGAGCGTGAGACCGGGCCTTCGAACGATGCCATTCGGCAACCTGCCGAAAGTCCGATCGTTGCGAACAAACAGCCCCGAAAAGCCGTAAAGGACGGTGTGAAGGCCCCGAACGCGACACTTAGTAATGCAGCGCCGACGCGATATAAGCGCTTAGCATGTTCGGACATCATTGCGTCGTCCGGCGCGAAAATGCGCCTTATTCGATGCGAACGCCCCGGGGAAAATGGGCAGGTATGGTAAACGCAAGCGGCGCCATGCAGCAATACCAACTTTGCTTCCCGTAAGGTGTAAAAAGCGGATACTTCGTCCGATTTTTTTGGTAACATTTCATTAGCCGTTCAACCGATCTTTTTCGGTCAGCACTCATTCTGAGGGCGCGATCATGCCAGCCACATTCGACAAACTTGGGCTTCGCTTTTTCTATCCCGACAATTGGGAACTCGACGAAAGCGAAGTACTCGACGGCAACAACACGGTTTCCGTCTACGCGCCGGGTGGCGCTTTCTGGTCGATCATCATTCATCCGCCCGGCCTCGAGCCTGAGGATCTTGTCGATGCCGCGCTCGAAGCGATGCACCAGGAATATGACGAAGTTGACGCCGAGCCGTTTCACGATGTCGTGCACGGTCGCGAGATTCACGGCAGCGATTTGAACTTTTACTGTCTCGACATGACGAGCACGGCGCAGATTCGCGCGTTCGCCACATCGCACGGAACGTATCTCGTGTTGTGTCAGGCCGATGATCGCGATCTCGAGCGCGTGGGTCCGGTGTTCGAAGCCATCACCGGCAGCTTGCTCAATCCGTCGTCGAAGATGACGTCGTTTGTAAAATCGACAAGCCGTTCGCCTGCCGGCAGCGCCAGCGATCATTAGCCGCGGCAAACTCGTTATGTCGCTAAGCTGCAAGATCGCAACTTGTTAGCGCGATCTCGCGCACTTCGAGAGGCGGAATGCACGTTCGTGGCACGACGAGTGCTTTTCATCGCGAGCGTGAAGTGACAATCGGTGGCCGTGATCTTAATCATGCCGGTCGTTGCAATCCGACCGCAATCCCGTCTCGGGAAAAATCGCGTTTTCACGGCCCTAGCGCCCGGTTGGCTACCCGCATAGCCAACCGGGCCTTTGTATTTGTGGCACTTTAGACTTGCCTTCAGCGCAAGCTATAATCGTTGTGCCGGCAATGCCGGCTGCCGCGCGATGGCGCGTGGGCAGGCCACCTGAGAACGTGGAGACCGGATGATGGCGACGCTTATGGAAACCTCGAACCAAATTGGCGAGGCGGCCGGCGCCGTATGGCGACTGTTGGACGCCCGTGGACCGATCAGCGTGGCGAAGCTCGTGCGCGAGCTTGGCCTTCCCCGCGACGTGGTGATGCAGGCCCTCGGTTGGTTGGCCCGCGAAGAGAAGATTTCGATCGACGACTCGCGAACGAAGCTGGTCACGTTGCGCTAGCCTTTCGGCGCCTTCTGGTGCCGATCGCCAGCTAAAGCTGGCGGCGAAGCACAAAAGACTACGACGCCGCCTTCGTCGCCATGCGCACTTGCGACAGCGATAAACTCGGCGGCACGTCGCGGACATGGATGTCGCATTGCGGGAAGGCCAGCTCGATCCCCGCGTGACGCATCCGTTCCTCGATCGTCAGGTGCAGCGCATGTCGTGTCGGCACCATCTTGTCGGGCGATGCGACGAACACGCGCAGCTCAAACAGCAGTGCATTGTCGCCGAACGATTCCAGCAGCGCCACCGGCGCCGGCTCGGCCATAATCATCGGGTTCTCGTTCGCGATCTCGCGCAGCAGCCGCGTGACGACGGCGGGATCGCTTGAATAAGACACGCCGACCTTAATCACCAGACGCAGCACGGAATCCGAAAGCGTCCAGTTCACCAACTGACCGGTGATGAACTCCTTGTTGGGAACGATCAGCTCCTTGCGGTCCCAGTCGGTAATCGTCGTGGCACGTGCACGGATGCGGCTGACCGTTCCCGACACACCGCCGACGGTGACGATGTCGCCCACGCGCATGGGGCGTTCGAAGAGAATGATCAAGCCGGAGATGAAGTTGGCGAAGATCTCTTGCAAACCGAAGCCGAGACCGAAGGTGATGGCCGCCGCGAGCCACTGCACGCTGCTCCAACCGATGCCGAGCGTTCGGAAGGCCGTGAGAACGCCGGCCACCGTGATGACGTAACGCGCGACGCTGGTGATGGCGTAGCGGCCACCGGCATCGAGCGGCAACCGTTGCAACCAGGCGATCTCAATCAAGCCCGGCAAGTTGCGGCCCGCGATGATCGTCATCAGCACGATCACGCCGCACGACAGCAAGTCGCCAAGCGACACCCATCGCGTGATGGTGACGGTCGTTGGCGCGGGCGTCGGCGATCCCTCGACCGATCCCATCGGGGCGGTCGTGGCCTCGTTGTAGCTCCACAATTGCCACTGATCGAGATACTTCAACGCGGGGAGAACATCGACCCAAATCGCCCACCCACCGACGACAATCGCCACAAGAAACGCGCCGCGGAACAGTCGGCGCGTCTGCACATCAATAGCCGACAGATCGGCTTCCGACCCGCCGGACCCCGTATGAGTTGGCCCATGAATCTCGGTTGGACCGTCGTGGTCGTCGCCCATCGCTGCGGCGCGACGACGGCGCGCCTTGTCGATCGCCAAGCGGCAACGCGCCACGAGCAACCAACGCTCGAGCAAGCAGCGCACCAACGTCAGCGACATCAGCAGCCACAGCGTGAATTGCACGCGACACATTAACTGCAGCGACGTGTAGTAGTAGCCCAAGGCTGCAAGCCCCGCGAGCGTCAGCGGCAGATAAAGCGCCGTCATGCGAATCAATACATACAGGCTGCCAGCCCAAGGGCCGCCGAGCGATCGCGCAGCCGCCGCGCCAGTCTCCAGACGTTTTGGCATGACGCGATATGCAAACAATGAAACCAATCCCATGCCGAACATGAACGTCGATCGGCCGAGCGACGAGTTGTGAAACTCGCTCTCCTGAAAATGGATGATCGCCACGATGAACGTCATCGGAACGAAGATTACGAGCAGCCAACGCAGGTGACGCCGCACAGGCGTCAGTGTCGCTTGCGCCCAACCGAAATGCAGTTCGGCTAACCCACGATGACGCACGATCTGCCGCATTAGCTCGGTGGCGAAGTAGACCATGGCCGTCACTTCGAGCGCCATGGCCAACGTCTTGCAGAACGGCGGTTCGTCCCAACCTGCCGACAAACGCCAGCCGACGAGCGCGAGAATTGCCGGTAGCGGCAAGGCGATGAGCACCGACAGCACGGTCGCCCGCAACGTCGGAACGATATTCGTCGCGTAGCTGTTGGCCATCTCTTCGCCGAGACGCCGCACACGCTGCCGAAACCGACGTTGCGAGATGACCAAACCCGCTGCGCCCGCCATCAAAACGATGTCGAGCAACATATTGTTGCGGAAGTCCTTGACGAGCGCATGCCCCGCCCCGCGCAAGTATCCGCATCGCCGAGCCATTGCACGGCCTTCCACACACGCGGGGCCTCGGCCAACGACAACACCGGCGAGCTGCGAATCCAGAAGATGCGCTCGTTGATGAAGTCGGCATAGGCGTTGGTTTCGCGAATCAGCTCGCGCTCGCTGCGGTCAAGCTCCATCACCAGCGCATTGAAGTATCGGCTGGCATCTGCAATCAATGCATCGAGATACTCGCAACGCGTCTCGAGCAACTCACGTACCGCGGACTCGACTTCTTTCCGCTTGTCGGCTGGCGGCGTGGGATTGAGCGCACTGGCAACTTGCACGGCTTGCGATTCGACGTCGGCCAACTCCGAACGTTTCGACTCCAATTCGATGAGGTGGAGCTTCACGCCGGCAATCTCGCTTTGCCGCGCACGCGTATTGGCGCGATGACGACTGACATCCGGCAATTCGTCGCGATGCTGCTGCAACAATAGGCCGACGGCATCGGTGAGTTCCGCGAGCTTGCGCACGTGAGTGAACTGCGTCTGCACGCGATTGCGTTCGGCGGTGAGGACAGCGACCTCGCGCTCGACCTCTTCAAGTTTTGCCGCGGGTCCGTCCGGCGCATTGCGCAATTCGGCCAGACGTTCGTTTTCCTGCGCCAGCGGCATCACTTCGGGCAATGCCGTGAGCACCGCCCAGCGGGCATCGCGAGCTTTCATCTCGGCGTCGACACGCGACCGCTCGGCCACGAGATCCTTCAGTTGCCGTTCGACTTTCTCGGACTGCTTGAGATGTCGCGCCGCGAGATCCTGCTTCGCACGCATTAGCTCGCGCGTCGCCTCGTAGCTCGGGAGCTCTTCTTCGTAGCTCGAACGCTCGGCCACGATGCGCGTTCGTTTCGCCAGCAACAGCACGCGCAGCGCGCGACCGCCCACATCGGGTTTGTCGTCGCCGTCGGGAAGTTCGGCCAACTGCTTCTCGACTTCGTCGAGCCGTTTTTTGGCGGCGGCGTCGAGCACTGGCACCTCGTCGACACGGTCCGATCGATACCGCGATTCGACTTCCAAGTCAGCCTGCTCGCGCTGCGCCGCGGCACGCGCCGCCTCGGCCTCGGCGAGTTTTTGCTTCAAATCGTCGAGCGATGTATCGGCGGGAATCGCTTCGGGCTCGGCCGACGTGCGCGCTAACTGCGCCTTGAGGTCGTCCAACTCCTTGGGATCTTGCGAACGTGCCGCGCGGTAGCCGTCGGCCTTGCCACGGGCGCTGTCAGCCTGTTGCAGCTCAGCGATCGCCTGCTTGTACAGCTCGGTCGCCTTTTGGATGACGTCGGCAGGCGCCGTGCTCGTTTCGGTCAGCGCGCGCATTTCTTCGCGCACTTGGTCCTCCGCGATGACGTCCTGGTTGGGCGTCGCCACGATGTTCTGTGCATGCGACGCAGCACAGAGCGCGGCGAACGCAACGGCCGCGGTGACAGACAGCGTGACACTCGTGCGAAGTCTGCCCGAGGCGCAGTGTGTTGGCATCGTGCCCACCTTTGCTTCGGCTGGCGACGCTTGAAGCGCCGAACCAACTCGGTCCGCCTCCATAACGAGCGACGCGCCCGCTGTCCGAGACCGAGCAAGGAATCGAAGGGGGGCGATTCTAATCCAACGCAGGCCGTCGACCTACACCAGTGATGCCGCTTGAAATGCGTCGCACTCCGTGCTTTGTCGACGCTTGCTAGCGAGCACATCGAATTCAAATAACCGACGCGTCAATAAAAGGAGGGCGGCTCGTGCCGCCCTCATGCCCGCCTAACTGTCGACTTCGTTGCGTTACATCGGCTTAACCGATGCAGCGCGCGGCCCTTTGCCTTTCGGCGCCGAGCTCTGCTCGATGGTGTATTCGACTTTCTGACCTTCGGTCAGATTGTCGAACTGACGATCATCGACCGTCGAGTGGTGAAAGAATACGTCAGCTCCGTCTGACGTCGCGATGAAACCAAATCCTTTGTCCTGAACGAGCTTCTTGATCGTACCCAACGGCATGGACGCCACTCCTCGTGCACACGATCATGGAATTACCGCAGCAGGCGTGTGCAGCCAGCAGCAGCGCCACGACACGAAAAGCCAGAAAAGCTGGGAGAAAAGTTGCGCGTGCATGTCCGCGTTTGCCCCTTGGGACAAGTGCTCACACGACAGTTGAGGCAACCCACCCCCCTTGTGATGGTACGGCTTCTGAATGCACTTGGCAAGCGCGGGGAAACCCTGGCCCACCGTAGTTTGTCAACCCCTGAAAAATGATTTGGTTTTGGTGAACTGCGGAAACGCGGCGAAAAGCACGGTTTACGCTCACGGTGGTTGTGCGTAAAGTGTAGAGAGGGCTTGACTAACGGAAGAGTTGACCCGGGGCCGGCGAGTGGCGTCGCCGTGGCGTAAGTCGTTAGGCGGGAAAGGAATCGCGATGGCTGAACACCTGCACCGTCAACTCCAGTCGCTCAAGCACGACATAGTGTACGTGGGCTCACTGGTCGAAGAGGCGGTTGCAAAGGCCATTTCGGCCCTGGCCCAACGCGACGAACGCATCGCCTACGAGGTAATCGAGGCCGATGCCGCCATCGACCGCATGGAAGTTTCGGTCGAAGAAGATTGCCTGAACATACTCGCGCTTTATCAGCCCGTCGCGCACGACTTACGCTTCGTCGTCGCGGTGCTGAAGATCAACAACGACCTCGAGCGCATTGGCGACCTGGCGAAGAACATCGCCAAGCGAGTTCTCTCACTCGCCCGCGCCAGAGAAATCGACATTCCACGCGAGTTCGCCGAGATGTCGACTTTAGCGCAGTTGATGGTCAAGCATAGTCTCGACGCATTGGTCACGAGCAACGCGCAACTGGCGCGGCAGGTGCTCGCCGATGACGACCGAGTCGACGACATTCGCGACGCGATCGAAGCGAAGGTGCACGAACAGATTGCTGAGAACCCGATGCAGACGCACAACCTGTTGAAGGTGTCGTCCGTGGCAAGGCATCTCGAACGCCTGGCCGACATGGCCACGCACATCGCCGAAGAAGTCATCTACATGGTCGACGGCAATATCGTCCGTCACCGCGCCGGCGCTTGATCTTCGAAGCGCAGCCGTGCGTCGTTTCACCGCTCTGTCGTTTCAACTACGGCGACAGCATGCTCGGCGTGTATCCCGACGTTGTCGGGGCGTACGTCGTCGGCGCGTAGCTTGTCGAGGGGACATACGTTGGCGTTGCATATGCCGGTGTCGCATACGCAGGTGTCGCGTAAGTCGGCGATGCCGCGTAGTTCGGCGGTGCGTAGTACGTCGTCGTGGGCGGAACACCGAGCGCCGCGTTCGCCGCGGGTGAACCGATGTACGGCGAACCCGGAGGAGCGTAGCTGCGTGGCTGCGTGGGGAAGCGACTCATCTGTGGTGACGGACTGACCGGCGCCGCGTAGGCGGTCGTCGGCACTGCGTACTGGGTGCTTGGTACGGAGTACGCGGTACTAGGTACTGAGTACGAAGTCGTCGGCCCGAACGTCGTCGGTCCCGCCGGGCTAACCGTCGTGGGAATAGTCGTCGTCGGCACACCCGTCGCCGTGTTGCAGGTCGAACACGGCGCGGCCGGATAAGCCACCGCTGCCGGGGCCGGCGCGGCGACGACCGCAATCGCGGGTCTGCTCGTCCTGTAACGAGTGTCCATCAACGGCCGCAGCATCAATTCGTCCGATGCCATGGCCGAGGCCGAGACGGCAGTCATCCACAGCGCGGCGAGCACGATCGTTCGCATGGCAAAAGCTCCCAGTCGGCGCGGAGTTGCATGCGTCGCATGTCCCACGCGCCAGACGATTTCTCTGCGAATCATAGCTCACCGCTAGCGTCTCCCGGCGCGGCCAAAAATCCGAAAACGCCGGAATTTACGGCCATTCCCGACGTGCCGATCCTACGTTCGGCACAGCCCCCCTGCCTTGCCAGACGCGTCGAGATTCCCTGTTCTTTACGTAACGACCCTTGAACGGGTTTTTCGGCCTGAGATGATGCACGCTTGAAAAGTTCGGCTCGGGATTCCGCGATGCAACGCAACTTCGTTCGACTCGTGTTGGCTATGGCGATGTGGGTGACCTGCGGTGCTGCAGGCAGTGCGAATGTGGGCACCGGCAGCCACGGCATGGTCGCCTCGGTCCATCCGATTGCCACCGACGCTGGCGTGGCGGCGATGCGAGCTGGCGGCAACGCCATTGATGCTGCCGTCGCGACTGCGCTGACCTTGGGCGTCGTCGACGGACACAACTCCGGCATCGGCGGTGGTTGCTTTCTGTTGGCGAGGTTGGCTGACGGAACGTTCATCGCAATCGACGGTCGTGAAACCGCTCCTGCCGCAGCGTCGGCCGACATGTTCGTCGTCGATGGCAAGGCTGACGTCGAACGTTCGCAAACCGGGCCACTTGCTTCGGGCGTGCCCGGCGCGATTGCCGTGTACTCCGAAGCGACACGACGTTGGGGCAAGAAGTCATTGGCCGAACTGCTCGAGCCTGCGGCGATCGTCGCCGAGCGCGGCTTTCCGCTCGACGTGAAGTACGCCGCCAAACTCGAAGCGACCGCCGCAACAATCGCACGCTTTCCAGGATCGCGAGCCGTGCTGCTCAAGGCTGACGGTTCGCCCTACAAGGAAGGCGAGGTGCTTCGTCAGCCCGATTTGGCCCGCACGTATCGCAGCATTGCCGCGGATGGAATGGATTGGTTCTATCGTGGCGAATTCGCTCACGCCGTCGCGCGGTGGATGGCCTCGAATGGCGGCATCCTCACCAAGGCCGACTTCGCCCGCTACGAAGTGAAGCACCGTGAGCCGCTCCGCACGACGTATCGCGATTACACGATCATTGGCATGCCGCCTCCCAGCTCCGGCGGCATTCATGTCGCGCAGATGCTGACGATGCTCGAACGTTTCGACCTCGCGCAGCTTGAACGCGAAAATCCTGCGTCGCGCATTCACGTGACGGCCGAGGCGATGAAGCTCGCTTTCGCCGATCGCGCCTACTGGCTGGGCGATCCCGATTTCGCTCGTGTGCCCCGCGGTCTGATCGACCCTATTTACTTGCAAAGCCTAGCGAAGAAGATCGACCCGAATCGCGTGACGCCAGTCCCGTCGCATGGCACGCCCGACAATGCCGACCAGGAACTCTTCGGCAAGCACACGACACACATCGCCGCCGTCGATGACGAGGGGAATTGGGTCGCAATCACGGCGACGGTGAACACCGCGTTCGGCTCGAAGGTGATCGTCCCCGGCACGGGCGTGATCCTCAACAACGAGATGGACGACTTCGCGACGCAGGCCGGTGTGCCGAACGCCTTCAAACTCGTCGGCGGCGACGCGAACGCGGTCGCGCCGTTCAAGCGGCCATTGTCGTCGATGTCGCCGACGATCGTTCTCCAAGACGACAAACCCGTGTTGACCGTTGGCGCGGCGGGCGGCCCGAGAATCATCACACAAGTGCTTCTCGCGATCACAAACCGCCTGACGCTCAGCGACTCGCCCGAGATGTCGCTCGCTCGGCCACGGTTCCATCAACAGTGGTCGCCCGACGTGCTCGCGGTCGAAGATACGATGCCACGCGCGATCGTCGCCGACCTCGAAGCGCGTGGGCACACGATCCAGCTCATTTCCGCCCCCGGCGCGACACAAATGATCCTTCTCGACGCCGACGGCAAGACGCTCATCGGCGTGTCCGAACCCCGCGTTCCCGGCAAGGCCGCCGGGTTCTAAGTCGCTAGCCCACCGATCACACGCCCACCTATCGGAGATTCCTCGATGACTCGCGTTTTCGCCTTCGCCCTTGCTTGCCTCTTCGCGGCGTCCGCCTTCGCCGGCGAATTCAATCCCGTGCTCAACATCGGCGCGAAGGCTCCCGAGTGGCGCGACCTGCCCGGCGTCGACGGCAAAAAGCATTCGCTCGCCGATCTCAAGGACACGCCCGTCGTCGTCGTGGTCTTTACCTGCAACAGTTGCCCCGTCGCGACCGATTACGAAGACCGCATCATCGCGACCGCCAAAAAGTTCGCCGACAAGGCAGCCGTCGTGGCGATCAACGTCAACACGATCGCCGAGGACAGCCTGCCCGAGATGAAAAAGCGGGCTGAAGCGAAGGCGTTCCCATTTGCGTACCTGTTCGACGAGACGCAGCAGATTGCGCACGATTACGGGGCGACGTTCACGCCCGAGTTCTTCGTGCTCGACGCCCAACGTCGCGTGACATTCATGGGGGGCATGGACGACAACAGCAACGCGGCCGTCGCGACGGTGAACTATTTGGACCCCGCGATTGAGGCTGCGCTCAAAGGCGCATCGCCGACGAAGGCCGAGACGACGGCGATTGGCTGCATGATTCGCTACGCGCGCCAAAAACGGCGATAGTGCATGGAGGTTGTCATTTCGCCTTCGCGGCGTCTTCGAGAATCTGATTCATCCGCTCGACCAGCTTGTGCGGGTCGGCGAGATATCCGTCGACCAACATGCTTCCCTCGAACAACTGCTCGCAGGCGCGTTCGATAAATGGGTCCTGCGTGTTCGCCTGGGCGATGCGTGCCAGATTCTGAATCAACGGGTGATTCGGATTCAACTCAAGCACGCGGCGCGGCAACTCGGTGTTCTTGTTCATCATCCGCATGATCTTCTCGACGTGACCGGAAGCCTGCGCTTCATCACCAACCAGACACGCCGGTGAATCGACCAGCCGCTCGCTGGGACGCACGTCGAGCACGCGGTCACCAAGAATCTCCTTGAATCGCACCAACAACGGCGCGACGTCGAGGTCGGGCACCTTTTGCATCTCGCTCTCTTTCGACTCGCCTTCGGGGCCGAGGTTCTTCAAATCCTCGGGCTTCGCCTGGTCGGCCGAGAGTAGCGGCTTGCCATCGTACGTTCCGACCGATCCAAGCACGAACTCATCGGCGACGTCCGACAGGTACAGCACCTCGATCTTCTTCTTGCGGAACAACTCGAGACGCGGATCGCGCAGCAACGCCTCGCGGCTCGCGCCGGTGAGGTAATAAATCGCCTTCTGACCGACCGGCATGTCCTTCACGTAGTCGGCCAGGCTCACCAGCCCCTCGGCGTCACTGTGGCGCGAGGAGTTGAATCGCAGCAGGTTCTGAAACTTCTCGCGATGGGCGTAGTCGAAGTAGCCTTCCTTGACGATCCGCCCAAACATCCGCCAAAAGCGGTCGTATTTCTCAACGTCGTGTTTCGCGAGGTCGAGCAACTCGTCGAGCACACGGCGCGTCAGGCCATCGCGAATCTTCGCGACCAGCCGATTCTCTTGCAGCGTCTCGCGCGACACGTTCAGCGGCAGATCATCCGACTCGACCACGCCACGCACGAAGCGCAGATACTCGGGCAGCAACGTCTTATTCTCGCCGTCGATGAGCACGCGCTTCACATACAACTGCAAGCTCACTTCGCCGCGTCCGAAACCCATCGACTCCGGATTACTGCTCGGCACATACAGCAGCGCCGAGTACTGCAACGGCGCGTCGGCCGCGAAGTGAATGCGAAGCAGCGGGTCTTCGACGTCGTGACTCAGCAGCTTGAAGAACTCGTTGTACTGCTCGTCTTTGACCTGCGACGCAGGTTCGCGCCACAGGGCCGACGTTTGATTCACGCGCTGATCGTCGACCAGAATCGGGAACGGCACGAAGTTCGAATACCGGTGGATGGCCGACTTCAGCACCTCGGGCTCGGCGAATTTCTCATCGTCTTTCTTGAGATGAATCTCAATGCGCGTGCCACGCGGCATATCGCTATCGAGCGTTTCGAGGCTGTAGCTGCCGAGGCCATCGCTCGACCAAACGACGGGCTTCGCATCCGGCTGCCACGATCGCGACGTCAACACCACGCGATCAGCGACCATGAACACCGAATAGAACCCGACCCCAAAGCGACCAATCAGGCTCACCTGCTTCGCGTCGTCCGTCTTGCCGGCGGTCTTCAGTTGTTCGAGGAACGCCGTCGCCCCGCTGTGAGCGATCGTGCCGATGTTGGCGTGTACCTCATCGACCGTCATGCCGATGCCCGTGTCGGCAATCACCAGCACCTTGCCGTCGCCTTCGGCCTTTGTCTCGAGGCGAATCTCCAGCGGCACGTCGGGACTGTGCATCTTCTGCCCCGAGGCCTGCGAGAAGCGGGCTTTCTCCAGGGCGTCGGTGGCGTTGCTGATCAACTCGCGAAGGAAGATGTCCTTCGACGTGTAGACCGAGTGGATGAGGATTTCGAGAAGCTGCCGAATCTCGGCCTTGAACTCGTGGCTATGGGCGGTGCTTGCGGTGCTAGTCATGTTGCAATCGTTGAATGCGACAAAAAGTGCCTAATCGTAACAGGAGGATTATCCGATACCACCATTATAGCCGCGACTCGGGGGATGGTCTCGATGGCCAAGCCACGCGCGGCACACAGGGGGAAACGACGATGCGTGCGCTGACGCTTTGGGTTTTGGCAGGCTGCATGACGGCATGTTCGGGCTGTGCGACGACGAAGCAATCCGACACGTCGCGCACGGGCCTCGAGCAGCTTCTGATCTCCAGCGCCGTCGACCGGTCGCTCGACAAGGTCGACCTCGCGCCGATGAAGTATGCGAAGGTCTACATCGATCAAAAGTATCTCGACTGCGTCGACAAGAACTACGTGCTGATTTCGCTGCACCAGCGATTGATGGCCAATGGCTGCACGCTGGTCGAGAAGCCAGAAGAGTCGGACGTGACTCTCGAAGTGGGCAGCGGCGGAGTCGGCACCGACCGCACCGAGTTGTTCGTCGGCATTCCCGAGATCCCGCTCCCGCCGCCTTCGCCGATCGCCATCCCGCGCCTGTCACTGTTCACGCGCACCAAGGCGATGGGCACGGCGAAACTGCGCGTGCTCGCTTACGACACGAAATCGAAGCTACCCGTCGTGAACAACGAATTCGCGCTCGCTCGCGCCAACCACAAGGACACGAGTCTGCTCGCCACGGGCTCGCACGTCAGTGGCGACGTCGCCCGTGAGCTCGAGCGCGCCACCGGCGAAAGCGAAAACTTCGTCAGCGTGCCGCAAATCGCGAAGAAGGATTCGACGAAGACGCGCTAAGCGTTGAGCCCCTCGCCCCTTGCGGAAGAGGGGTTGGGGTGAGGGGTATTGAGGCGTGCACAGTTCGCCGCGCTCGGCGCGGGTGATTCGTTGCTTCCGCTGTTTCATGAGCCAATACTGTGCTCATGACACGCGCTCGATCGCTTGCCCTCTTCGCGGTTGCCGCTTGTTCGACGATCGCTGGTTGGCGAGTCGCGCAATGCGCCGACGCGACGCGCCCGCCGAACTTCGTGGTGATCTTCGTCGACAACCTCGGCAACGGCGACCTCGGCTGCACCGGCTCGACCGTGCATCGCACGCCGAACATCGACCGCATGGCCAGCGAAGGTACGCGGTTCACCAGCTTCTACGTCGCCAGTGGCGTTTGCACGCCGAGTCGCGCGGCACTCATGACAGGCTGCTATCCGCGTCGCGTGAACATGCACGTCAGCGATAAGAACACTGCGGTGCTGCAGCCTGTCGCGCCGAAAGGTCTCAACCCCGACGAAGTGACGATTGCCGAAGTCCTCAAGCCCGCCGGGTACACAACCGGGGCGTTCGGCAAGTGGCACCTCGGCGATCAACCGCCATTCCTGCCGACGCGGCAGGGCTTCGACGTGTACTGGGGCATTCCCTACAGCGACGACATGACGAAGGAGAAATCGCCCGACACGTGGCCCGAGCTGCCGCTGATTCGCGGCGAGCGTGTGATCGAAGCCCCCGCCGATCGCGATACGCTGGTGCGTCGCACGACCGAAGAGGTGATCGCCTTCTTCGAGGCCCATCGCGACGGGCCGTTTTTCGCCTACATTCCACACACGATGCCGGGCTCGACGACGCATCCGTTCTCGAGCGAAAACTTTCGCGGCAAGAGCTCCAACGGCGATTACGGCGACAGCGTCGAAGAGCTCGACTGGTCGACCGGCGAAATCCTCGCAGCACTCAAACGGCTCGGCCTCGACGACAACACGCTCGTGATCTGGACGTCCGACAACGGCGCCGCGAAGCGCAGCCCTCCGCAAGGAAGTTGCGCTCCGTATCGCGGCTGGGGTTATGACACCTCCGAAGGCGCGATGCGCATGCCGTGCATCATGCGCTGGCCTGGCAAGATTCCCGCCGGTGAGGTGTGCGATCAACTTTGCTCGACGATGGACTTGTTGCCAACGTTCGCCCGTCTGGCCGGCACGTCACCGCCCGCAAACGCAATCGATGGTCATGACATCGCGCCCCTGCTCTTCGATTGCCAACACGCCGTCTCGCCGTGGGACGCCGACGGGTTTTTCTACTATCGCATGGAACAGTTGCAGGCAGTGCGTTCGGGGCCTTGGAAGCTGTATCTACCGCTGGAAGCGAAGTACATCACGAATAGCCGCAAGCCCGCTCGTGCGCCGCTTGAATTGTTCGACGTTCGCAACGACGTGGGCGAGACGCATGAGGTGTCGGCCGAGCATCCGGACGTGGTGAAGCGATTGCTCGCGATGGCCGAGCGCGCGCGGATGGAACTCGGCGACGTCGACAAGGCCGGCAGCGGGCAACGCCCCGCGGGGTGGGTCGATGAGGCGCGTTCGCTGATGCCGTAACGTTGAGCCCCTCACCCCTTGCGGGAGAGGGGTTGGGGTGAGGGGTATTGAGGCATGGACACGGTTTGCCCCTCACCCGGTTTGCTCGCCGCGCTCGGCGCGGGTCTCTGACCCCGCCGACACCGCGGAGACCTTCGGTCGGGCGAGCGGCGGGGTCAGAGACCCGCGCCGAGCGCGCCATCACCGGCGGAAAAACACCATAGGGTCATCAATGATCCACGGCGTCGACCAATTCCGACCGTTGTCGCGGTTCGAGATGTTGAAGAACACCGAGTTGAACCGCTCGGCGCGGAGGCCGTAACAGTAATACGAGCAAATGCGGTTGGCGGATTCGAGATCGCCGACCCCTTCGCGTGCATAGAAGTGCACCTGACCGTCGCTGCTGAATGACATGCCGAGCGTCCACCAGCCGGGCTGCGTGATCTTCGGGCCCGCGACTTCATGGCCTCGCTCGTTGCCGCGAATCAGAAAGATAGCCGACGGCTCGGGATTGCGGCTGTCGGCAGGATTGAATTGAATGAAGAAGCCGGGCCAATACTCTTCGCTCTTCGTCTTGCCTTTCTTGTCGGGCTTGCTGCCGCGAACGTCGGCGCGAAAACCGAACGACGTGCCGCGACGCTTCTCCCATTGATCGAACGGCGGCACGTAAACACGCACCGTGCAACTCGGCGTCCACGACACAGGCATGGTGCCGCCGACCTTGGAACCGACGTTGAGAATCAAATCGTCTTGCTGATCTTCGCCCGACGTGCGGCCAGGCACGCCGGTGTGCAGCGATCGCATGAGCAGCGCCCCGGTGCTGCCGCTGATGCCCCCTTCCGGCGTCTCGACGCGCTCGACAACATCGGGCTGTCCGCGGAGTAAGCTCTCATACGCCTGGCCATTCTTCGAACGACCCGACGGGTTGCGCTGCTGTTTGTCTTGTTCATAGCTAGCCTTCGGCGAGCTGGGGACGTACGCCCATTCGGCGTCTTCGTAGTCGTCGATGAGATACGCCCGGTTGCCGGTGCCAGGAACAATCGGGGCGGCCATCGCCGTACTTGCGGTGGCTGCGACGAGCGAGATCGCAAACAGAACATCGAAACGAGAAGACATCGGGCGCATTCCTAGGCCGAGAGCATGATAGTTCGTCGGCCACGAAGATAAAACGTCGGCGGGCCGATGTCGAGATCAGCCTGTCAAAGCGACTCGAAGTCGTTAGCGCCCGGATCTTAGTGCCGACGAAAACTGCTGAACAACCTCGGCCAACTCCGCCTTGCCAGCCAAATTTGTCAGCTCCAGCGGGTCGAGATCGTGGTCGTACAGCTCCGTACCCGTACGCCCTTGGTCCCATTCCGTGTATCGCCATCGCTCGCTGCGCAACGACCGGCCCATCGATTCACCGTGCATCACGACCGACCTGGCGGGATGGTCCCACTTGGCGTCGGGATCGTCGAGCAACGGCCGAAGGCTGCGGCCCTCGAGATCGCTCGGCGCCGTAAGGCCGCACAACTCGGCAAGCGTCGGATAGACATCGAGCAACTCGACCGTGCGACGACAAGTGCGACCGGCGTTGCGGCCGTCGGGATGCACGACGATCAGCGGCACATGCAGCGATTGCTCGAACAGCGTCTTCTTGCTCCACAGGCCATGATCGCCGAGATGAAAACCGTGGTCGCTCATGAAGATGACGATCGTGTTGTCCCACAGCTTCAAGCGATCGAGCTGCGCCAGCACCGTGCCAACGTTGGCGTCGGTGAACGACACGCATGCCAAGTAGGCCGCGAGCGCTTCTTGCGGTTTGTCGGCTCGCGTGCCACGAGGCCACTCGGTTTCGAGCGCCACGTCGGGAATGTCGCGACCCACGAGCCATTCACGATTCGGCATCTGCGCGGGCGGATACAACTCGAACAGCCGTCGCGGCGCGGTCCACGGAACATGCGGCTTGTGCAATCCCAGCGCGAGGAAGAACGGTTTGTCCTTGGACGACTTCTCTTCGATCAAGCTCGCGATCGTCGCCGTGTTGACGCCGTCGTTGGTGTCACGACCGTCGCCATCGATGGCGGCCCATTGAGGAGAACGATCTGGATTCCCACGGCGATCCTTTTCAGCAGCGCGCTGCTGCTCGTTCATGCCTTCCGCGTCCTCGTAGGAATCCCACGATGCGCGGTCGACGTTCTTACCGCTGCCGTGATGAATCTTTCCTGCGCCGATCGTCGTGTATCCCGCCTTGCGAAATAGCTGAGGCAGAAACGTCGCATCAGGCAACGCGTCGCGCGCTGTGCCATTCTGTTCGAGCACGCGCGACCGGTCGGGCATGTAACCGCTGATGAACGAGCTACGACTGGGATTACACAACGCGTACTGTGCATACGCGCGATCGAATCGCACGCCCCGCGTCGAAAGCCGATCGAGATTCGGCGTGCTGACGATCGGCTGACCGTAACAACCGACGTCCGCGTTCAAGTCGTCGACCACGATCCACAGCACGTTGTAGCGTGTTGCCGCGATGACGCTGGAATCGGCAACGACATAGGAACACATCAAGAGAAGGAACGCGTGAATGATGCATCGAACGTTCATTACTTACCCTTCCGACTCTTGACCGTTCGGTCGAGAAACTTGTAAGCGGCCTCGCGAGCTGCTTCGGGAAAATCATGGCCGGCATCGGGATACTCAGCGACAAGTTGATCCCGCGCGCCCAGCAACTCGTACACCTCAGCGGCTGAGACGATGCAGTCGTGCACGCCGGAATTGTCGAAGTTCGTGTCGCCCGTCGGCGCGGAAGCGAAGAACGGCCGAGGCGCGAGCGCCGCGATGACTTCGGAGAAATCAAAGGGCATCTCGCTGGGATTGTTGTGGTAGGCCGTGGCGACGCGTGGCATGTAGCGATCTTTTGACCATGCCTCCAGGTTGCCGCCGCAATACTTGGCAAACGACGTGAATCCGCAACTCGATACGACCGCCCGAATGCGCAGGTCGAGCGCTGCGGTGAACAGTGCGTTGTGACCTCCGAGCGAGTGACCAATCGCTCCGATTTTGGTGCCATCCACCTCGGGCAGCGTTTCGAGCAAGTCGATCGCGCGCATGTTGTCCCAGATGGCTTTCATCGTGCCGCTCTTAGCGGCGCTCTTGTGCGATTCCAAATCGTAATGTGACTCGCCGAACGATGGATAATCAGGGACAAGACACACGTAGCCACGCTCAGCAAGCTCGGCGGCGTAATATTCGTAGCGTGGTCCTCGGATGCCAACAGGCAAATCCTTGCCAGGGTCCGCCGTCGAATGAAGGCAAAGCATTGCCGGGGCTTTATCCTTGATCTTCTTGGGGACGAGCAGCCATGCGGCCACACGGTCGCCGGGCTCGGCCGCGTACGTCAGCTTGCGGCGAATGTAGCTGCCTTGGTCCGATTCCTCGCCCCACTTCACATCGAGCGGCACGCGCGCCGACGGATCGGGCAGCGGGCCCATGACCTCTTGCATCTGCGCGAGAATGTGCGATCGCCGTAGGCCCCAATCGGCCGGTGTTGTAACCGGGCGTTCTGCACCCTTTTCATCACGCACGACGAGCAGCTTGGCGTGATCGCTGTAGCTCGGCGTCTTCGGCAAAGGGGACGGTTGCGCGTCGCCGGAGTGCACGAGCAGATTCTCGCACCAGCACAAGCCGCTGCGGCCGGGGGCGACGATGTCCAAGTCGCCGTCGCCGTCGAGGTCGATGATCTTTGGATCGACGTCGAATGATGCGTGCCCGCCTTCGCTGATGGTGAAGCGCTGGAACGTTCGCGACTCGGGGAGCCACTTGTACCAATACAGGCACAGTGGGTTCCACTCGCCCGGGTCGTTGCCGTCGTGACCGAGGTAACGCTTGCCGGTCACGATGTCGAGCTTGCCGTCGTTGTCCATGTCGGCCACCTCGACCGTGTGCGGCTGCGACCACGAGGTGTCGATCGTGTGATGTCGCCACGTGCGCTTGCCGTCGCCGTCTTTAAGTTCACTGCCGCGAATCTGCTCGCTCCACCACAGGCCGGTCGTATGCCCGCGACCCCAGGCCAAGTCGTTGTCGCCGTCGCCATCGATATCGACGACCGCGATCGGGGCGCTCGCGCTCTTGTCGAGCGAGAACTCGTCGTGGAACCGCCATCGGCCGGTGCGGCGATCTTCGGGAGCTTCGAGCCAACCGTCGGCGCCAATCACATCGCCACGGCCATCGCCGTTGATGTCGCCGAACCCTACGCCGTGCGTCATCGCCTCTTGCGGCAGGTCGTGACGCACCCATCGCGGCGTGATGCGACCGTCGGCACTCTTATCCTTGATGACTTCCCACCACGCCAGGTAATCGCGACCGTTGGGCAACAAGTCGAGCTGCCCGTCGCCGTCGATGTCGTACAACCTTCCGGTCTCAGCGTGCCCAGGCTTTTCGACAACGTGCTCGGTCCACAACCCCAGCGACTTGCCAGGATGCTCGACCCAACCGACCTTCTCGCTGCGATAGTTGGCGATGACGAAATCGGTCCAGCCGTCGCCGTTCACATCGAGCGGCAAGTTCGTGTAGTCGTCGTACCGGCCGCGAATGAACTCGACCTCACGCACCTTGTGCCGCTTCCAATCGGGCGCTTCGTACCACTCGCCGCCGGTGACGATATCGAGCTTGCCATCGTGATTCACATCGATGGCCGACGCCGCGCTGTACACAGCTTCGAGATCGATCTCATGTACGCGAAAGCCCGGGTCCGCGGCGAGCGATGTGCTTGCGATCAACAACAAAACAAGAGTCGACGAGACGACGCGGCCAGAGATGCGCATGCGATGAGTGCTCGCGAGAAGCCCGGGGGATCAATCGAACGCGAGTTCGATGATAGCGAGCCGCTACTCGTGGCGAAACAACTCGTCGAAGTTTCGCACTAACATGTCCCTCATGGACGCGGGCATGAATCGAGTTCGCCTTTAGCCCTTCTGCCGAGCCTCGAAGCGACGATGGGCTTCGGCCAGCACTTCCTCGATATTCCATTCTTCCGCTTCGTTACGGGCATCCTGCTCAAGAGCGGGTCGCAACCACTCCCGGAACTCGTGCTCCAAAAGGCGTCGATACTGCTCTTTCGAGACGATGACGTAGCTCTTGTCGCCGAGCGCGTCGTAAACCTCCGGCGGCCCGGCCTGCTGACGCAACGCTTCGGAAAGTTCGCTATTGAGCTTCGGAGTCATAAGGAAATCTTACCTCGCGCGCCACGGCGAACGCCATCGGATGGCGGCGGCGAAGACGACGATCAGCTATGACGTGGTTCACGAGCGTCTGGTGAGGAGATAACCTTAGAGGGATTGCCTAAGCACGTTGATATGCAGCTGTTCTCGATCGTCATGGAACCAACCTCATTCTGGCGCCGGCAATTCGCTGCTCAGCCGAGCCGCCGTCAAACGGCATTTGATATCGCATTCGGCATCGCGATGCCGCTGATCTGTCTGTATTTCGACCCAGGCATTTTTCGACGGCCCGTCGGTAATGCAGAATTAGGACATTACGTGATTGTCGCGGGAGTCGCCATTGCGTTGGGCTTCGTTTCGCTGACGGCCTGGCTGTTGCTTCGGTGGCCCGCGGCGTTTCTGGTTGGATGCTTGTCCGGAGGCGGCATCTTCGCTCTGTTGCTAGGAATCGTCTTATTGCCGATTAGCGTTCTCGGGTTTTTTTTCGTCATCGGCATCCTTGGGTTCACACCGCTGGCAACCGCGTTCGTCTTTTTTCGAAACGCCGTTCGCGCTTACTATGCAGCGCATCTGAGCAAACCTGCCGTGGCATCTTTGGTCATGCTCGGATTGGTGGTCTCGTGTGGAGCCCCTTGGGCCTGCCAAATTTATGTCGATCGCGAAATCGACCGCGCTTTGGAGATGGTGCAGTCGTCTGACCCAGCCGAAGTTGCTCAGGCGATTTCGTTCATCGGACGCATTCGAACTTTGACGGGATTTAACAGTTTGGTCTACGCGTATCCGCACGAACCAGACGAGAAACGTCGCGAACGTTTGGCCGCCGCGTATCAAGAAATGACTGGCAACGAGATTTGGGACGAACTGCCCAGAGGCTGACACGACGCTATGGCGTATTCACAAGCATCTTGCCGACGAGGTTGCCGTAGGGGAAGTTGCCAAGCACGTAGGTGTTGCGGCCGTTCTCGATCGTGACGGTCTGCGTCGAGGGGCGGCCGAGGGCGAACCCGCCGGCGCCGAGCGACTGAAAGCCGATTTGATGTTGGCCGGCGGGCAACTCGAGCCGCAGCACTTGAATCTTGTCGGGCAGCAGCCCCCAACAGCGCGTGTCGGCACTTTCAGTGAACTCCCAAGCGACGCCGACGGCATCGAGCGCGAGACCGGGCAGCGAATACTTCTCCATGCCGCTGATCTCTTTCGCGCCGTAGATCACGCCTTTCTTGACGACGCGGCGCACGACGGCCTCGGCCATCACACGCGGGTAAACGGCGTCGTATTGTGCGACGGCCATGCGGCCGATATCGGTGATCGTGGCCGTGCGACCCAACGGGCGGCCGTTGACGGCGATGCCGATCGAGTCGACTTCGTGCGGCGTGAGCACGACCTGCGGCACTTTGATCGGCGCGATCGTCGGTGGCAGCGTTTGGTTGCCGACCGCGCTGAGGATGCGATCGGCGATCAACAGCGAGACCGTGCTAGGCAGTTCGCAGGTTTCTTCCTTGCGTGGGCCGACACCCACCAGTGCGATGACGTAGAGCACGCCGTTGCCGGGAGCGGAGTGATGGCCGTGCTGCGCGCGTTCGAGATCTTGCGCGGCATATGGGAAGTCGGGCTGCCAACTGCACACGACGGCGCACGAGCGTTCGACATCGTCGTAGTTCGAGTGCGTTGCCTCGCGGAGCGCGCCGTTGAGATACGCGCCGACGGCCACGCGTTGATATGACGCCTTGGGATTCGTACCGTCCTCGGTCGTGCCTGCGTCGATGATTTGCTGCTGTTTGTCGGCGACTTGCAACGCATACGCCCCGGCGTCCTGGCCGTCGGTCATCAGGTTCGACAGCGCGAGGAACACGCGCACGAGCACCTTCTCGTAATCTTCACCGGCGTAGGCTTCACGCTGGGCGTCGGTGAGCATCGACAGCGCCTTTTCGCCGACGGCGTGTTGCTCGAGATGGTCGAACCGGTCACGCACTTCGCGCAACGACTGCTCAGCCTCGCGAGGTTTGCCCTCGGCAAGCTGCACGATCGAGCGGTCGAGCTTGACGACGTCGCGATCGAACCGGCCGCGAAAAGACTTCTTTTCCAGCGCCAACTCGGCGCGTTCGAGATCGCCAGTGACGAACTCGTTGCGGACGGTCGCGAGACGGTCGGCGTAGGTGGCGCAGCCGGAGACCATCAAACAGGTCACGACAAGCCACAGAGCTGGACGCGCGAAACCGCAAGCGATCACGGTGGGCTGCTCCCAATGCGAACTCGTTAGTTCTTCAGCCCCGTGAAGCTCATCCACTTCGCGCCGCGCGAATGGTAGTAACCCTTGCTGAGCGTGGCGGCCTGCTTGTCGTACAGGCCGGTGTGAACGTCGACCATCTCGATCGTCAGCAGATAGTCGCGTTGATAGTCCTTGTTCTCGCGCGTCGTGCCGCTGGTGATGGTCGCGTACATCAAGCAATCGAACGGCTGCCCCTGCTGTTCCATGACGGCAGAGAACATCCGCATGTTCTCGGGCACGAACAGTTGATCGGGCCGCATGCGAACTTGCGCAAGGCCGGCGTCGACGAAACGCTTGTTGATCGGCTGAAAGATTTGCGAGTTGAGGATGTGCAGATCGATCGCCTGGTAGATCTGCTCCTTGAAGTCGCCGATCTCTTCGGCACTTTTGTTTTCGACGCACACGAAGCAGATGCGACATGGCGGAGGCGGCAACGTTCCGACCGGCACCACCTTCTGCGCATGGCGAGCGAGCAATTGAGCCGTGGCTTGCTCGACGAGCGGCTTGAACGTCTCGGCCCCGGCGGCGTGACTGCCGACCATATCGCCTTCGTCGGGCTTGCGAACTTTGGCGAACTGCTTGCTACGGCAACCCGTCAGGGTCGAACCCGCGGCTGCTATCGCCGTCGTGAGAAAACTGCGTCGGTCCATCGTCGGTCCTCGCCGGGGGCGTCAGAAAACGTATCGCTGGAGATCGGACGTCGTGTCCGAGCGGCTACAGCGAAAGTTCGTCGCGCGGCGTAGGGTATCGAGGATGTAATGACGTGGGTAGGCGGGTGTGGTGATAGCACGCATGAATCGCGTGGGGTTAGCCGCGTCGCTTGCGACGCGCTCGCGACGCGTCCCCCGCAAAGCGCGTCGCAAGCGACGCGGCCAACGCCATCACTGCTAGCGCTTTAACGCCAGAAACGCGTTCGGCAGGTATTCGAGCAAATCACTGGCGATCATCGAAACCTGGCCGAGGTCCTTCGCGGCGAGGTCGCCGGCGAGGCCGTGAACGTGCGTCCCCAGAACCGCGGCGTCGAACGGCAACAGCTTTTGCCCGATGAGCGCGGTGATGACGCCCGTGAGGATGTCGCCGCTGCCGCCGGTGGCCATGCCGGGATTGCCGGTCGTGTTGTGCGCGGTCTGCTGGCCGTCGGTGATGAACGTGCGATGACCTTTGAGGACGATGACCGCGTGATGATGGGCGGCCAAGCGCGTCGCCTCGGCCTCCATGTCTTCACGCGAGATGTCGGTTTTGATCGACGCCAGTCGCCGGAACTCGCCGGGATGCGGCGTCAGCACGCGCGGCCCAGCGGGGGCCCCAGCGGCGAGCGGTCGCGCGGCGAGTGCGAACAGCGCGTCGGCATCGACCACCATCGGTTTCGCGATCGCCGAGTACAAACGCGCGACGAGATCAACGGTTTCCTCGCTTCGCCCGATGCCGGGGCCGCAGCCAACAACCGTCGCGTTCTCCACGGCCTCTTCGATCGCCACCATCGCGGCCGTCGTCATGCAGCCGTCTTCGTCTTCTTCAACCTCGACGGTCATGTACGACGGCTCGAACGCTGCGACGGTCGCGAGGCAACTTTTCGGCACCGCGAGGCGCACGAGTCCCGCCCCGCTGCGGAGCGCGGCCTTGCCCGACATGGAGATCGCGCCGGTCATGCCGCGCGAGCCGCCGACGAGCAGCAGGTTGCCGAAATCGCCTTTGTGACTGTCCGGTTCGCGCGGCGGAAGTTGCGGAAGCGTCACGTCTCAACTGCCCTTGGTTCGATTACGTGCGGCGCGACCGGCGATGAGTGCTGCGAGGTAACCGCCTTTGAAGCCGGCGTCGATGTTGACGACGCTGACGTTCGCGGCGCAACTGTTCAACATACTGAGCAACGCTGCGATGCCGCCGAGGTTCGCCCCGTAGCCGACGCTCGTCGGCACAGCGATGACGGGGCAATCGACATAGCCGCCGACGACGCTTGGCAACGCGCCTTCCATGCCGGCGACGACGACGATGGCGTCGGAGCCTTCAATCTCGCCAAGCCGCTCGGGCAGTCGGTGCGGGCCAGCGACGCCGACATCGGCAATGAGCGTCACGTGAGCGCCCATCCATGCGGCGGTTTCGCGGGCTTCTTCGGCGACGGGGAGGTCGCTGGTTCCTGCGGTGACGATTGCGACGAGGCCTGCGGCGGCTGAAGCCGCCACGCCGGTGCTCGTCGCGGGCACGCGCAATGTTCGTGCGATGGCGTTGTATTGCTGATGGGGAAAGGCGACAACGAGCGCCGCAGCCTGCTCGGGCGAGATGCGGGTCGCGAATGCGTCGCCGCCATCGGCCAGCAGAACGCTGATGATCTTTTCGATCGCCGCGACGGTTTTGCCCTGCCCGTACACGACCTCGGGATAGCCGCAACGTCGCCGCCGGTCGAGGTCGACCTGGGCTTCGCCAACGTCGGCAGTGAGTTCGCGGAGTCGTGGATCGGGCATGAGGTCATGGTAAGTGGCGATCGGGGGCTGGGGAATGGGGAGACCGCTTAGCCGGGTCGTCCACGACCCGGATTCCGCCGCGTGGACGCGGCGGCTAAGCTATCCATTCCGCATTCATCATTCCGCACTCCGCAATGAACAATATGTCCCGCTTCGAAACACGCCGCGACGCGCTACGCAAACTGATGAAAAAAGCGCCGTCGGCGCTGCTGGTCACGAACTTCACGAACGTCAGTTATCTGACGGGGTTCACCGGTGACGACAGTTATCTGCTCGTCGCGCCGGGCGTGCAGGTGATCATCAGCGACCCGCGCTACACGACGCAGCTCGAAGAGGAATGCCCGGACGTCGAGCTGCATATCCGCAGCCCCGGCACGAGCATGAACGACGCGGTCGCCAAGGTGCTCGAAGGGGCGAAACTCTCGCGCGTCGGCGTCGAGGCCGATTCGATCACGCTCAGCCAGCGCGACTCGATGGGGAGCAAGCTGCCGAAGGTCGAGCTGGTCGCCACGTCGGGATTGGTCGAAGAGCTACGCGAGTGCAAAGACAAGCAAGAGATCGAAGAGATCAAGCTCGCGGCCCGGCAAGCGGAGCGAGCTTTCGAGGTGCTGCGAGCGACGCTGCGACCCGAGTTGACCGAGAAACAGGTTGCCGACGACTTGGAGCACCAGATGCGTGCGTTCGGTGCCAAGGGGGCGAGCTTTCCGCCGATCATTGCCGTCGGCCCACGGGCGGCATTACCCCACGCGCGTCCGACGGAGCAACTGATCGGGTCGGCCGACTTCGTTTTGGTCGATTGGGGAGCCACGGCCAAGCAGTATAAGAGCGACTTGACGAGGGTTTTGGTGACCGGTAAAATCCCGCCGAAACTTGAACGTGTGTATGGAGTTGTGCTCGAAGCACAGCAGAAAGCGATCGCTGCCGTCCGACCCGGAATCGCCTGCCGCGAGGTGGACCAGGTAGCCCGCGCGATCATCACCGACGCAGGGTTCGGGAAGCAATTCGGTCACGGTCTTGGCCACGGCCTGGGGCTAGACATTCACGAGTCGCCACGTCTTAATGCGTCGAGCGACCGACCGCTGCGGCCCGGCATGGTCGTGACGATCGAGCCGGGAATCTATCTCCCCGGTTGGGGCGGCGTGCGAATCGAGGACGACATCCTCGTCACCAAGACCGGTGGCGAGCTGTTGACCGACTGCCCGAAGCGGTGGGAAGACTGTGTCGTGCAGATGTGACCGATCGAACACTAAAGTACGCCGGGACCGAGGAGTCTGGATTTGGCCAAGCAACCGAAACCGAAGTCCCGCACGCAAGCCTCTGACACCTCGGAAGACGACATGGGTAACGCGACGCCAAACTCAGGCGATATCCTCGACGTGAAACGCCTCAAGCGACTCGTCGAGTTGATGAACGAACACGATCTCGGCGAGATCGACCTTCGCGACGGCGCCGTGCGCATCCGCATGCGAAAGCGCGGCGAAGGGATCGAGGCCGGCTACATGCCGCGCATGGCCCCTGCACCTGTGGCGACGCCGGCCACGGCGGCGCCTGCGGCTGAAGCCGCGGCGGCCAAAGACGACGCCAACATCGTCCTCATCAAAAGCCCGATGGTCGGCACGTTCTTTACCTCGTCGAGCCCCGATCAGCCGTCATTCGTCAAGGTCGGCGATCACATCGGCCCCGAGACGACGGTATGCATCATCGAGGCCATGAAGGTTTTCAACGAAATCCCGGCCGAGTGCTCGGGGCAAGTCGTCGCGGTCCTCGTCGGCAATGGGCAGCCGGTCGAGTTCGGGCAGCCGCTTTTCAAAATCGATCCTAAGAAGTGAACCCGTGAGTGAATGACGAATATCGAATGACTAATGACGAAAGAATGACGAAGCTCAAATGACGAATCGTCATTCGGATTTCGACATTCGACATTCATTCGTCATTTGATATTCGTCATTCGTCATTTTGTGAATACGCTTCCCACATAAGTACCAATGTTCAAAAGAATCCTCGTTGCCAATCGCGGAGAGATCGCACTGCGCGTGATACGCGCGTGCCGAGAGATGGGCATCGAGACGGTCGCCATCTTCAGCGAGGCTGACCGCGGATCGCAGTATCTCGAACTTGCTGACGAAGCGATTTGCGTCGGCCCGGCCAAGAGCAGCGACAGCTATCTGAAGATCGACCGCGTAATCAGCGCTGCCGAGATCGGCAACGTGCAGGCGATCCATCCCGGCTACGGCTTTCTGAGCGAGAACGCGCACTTCAACGAAGTCTGCCGCAGCTGCAACATCGACTTCATTGGCCCTTCGTTCGACGCCATGCGCCGCCTCGGCGACAAGAACGAAGCCAAGCAAATCGCCCGCGCGGCGAACGTTCCATGCGTGCCGGGTAGCGAGGGTTTGATCACGAGCGAAGAAGAGGCCGTGCGGATCGCGCATCAGATCGGCTTTCCCGTGTTGATCAAGGCGACGGCCGGCGGCGGCGGCAAAGGCATGCGAGTCGCCGCGAATGATTTGTCGCTGAAGTCGTCGATTCAACAAGCCCAAGCTGAGGCGCAGGCCGCGTTCGGCAATGCGGGCGTATATCTCGAGAAGTACGTCGAGCACCCGCGTCACGTCGAAGTGCAGATCATTGCCGACTCGCACGGCAACGCGTTGCACCTCTGGGAACGCGACTGCACGATGCAGCGCCGTCATCAGAAAGTCGTCGAAGAAAGCCCCGCGTCGCACTTAGCGCCCGAGATTCGCCGCGCGATTTGCGAAGCGGCCGTGCGATTGGTGAAAACGGCCAATTACACGAACGCCGGCACCGTCGAGTTCATCGTCGACAAGCAAGGCAACTTCTATTTCATCGAAGTCAACGCCCGCATCCAGGTCGAACACCCGGTAACCGAAATGGTGACGGGCATCGATCTGGTGAAAGCACAGCTGCGCGTCGCGGCAGGCGAGGCGCTGCCGTGGAAGCAGGAAGACATCAAGGTGCGTGGCGTTGCGATGGAGTGCCGCATCAACGCGGAAGATCCGAGTCGCAACTTCCAGCCGTCGCCGGGTCGCATCGAGCGCATGTTCGTCCCCGGCGGATACGGCGTGCGTTTCGATTCGCACGCCCATGCTGGCTACGTGGTGCCGCAGTTTTACGATTCCTTAATCGGCAAGCTGATCGTGCATCAAGACACTCGCGAGAAGGCGATTGCTTGCATGTTGCGTGCGCTCAGCGAGTTGCGCATCGAAGGCATCAAGACCACGGTGCCGCGTCTGAAAGATATTCTCAGCCACTCGGCATTCGTCGAAGGTCAGGTCGACACGACCTTTATCGAACGGACGTGGCCGAGCTAGAATGTCGCCCAGTAATTTTCGGCGACGCGCGTGGCAGGCGTGTCTTAATTGTCCGTGACACCCCGCGATCATTTTCTATGCAACCCAGTGCGCTCGCTCATCCGGCCAAGGTCGAAACCAACATCAAGAAGGTGGCGATCCTGTTCGCCGGCGGCCCGGCCCCTGCCGCCAATGCCGTCATCTCGACTGCCGCGTCGTCGTTCCTCCGCAATCAAATCGAAGTGGTCGGCGTTCTGTACGGCTATTCGCAGCTGATTCAGTTCGGCCCCGACCATCCGATGGAAGCTGGCCGCGACTTCATCAAGATCGACGGCAAGGTGCTCCGCCGCACTCGGAACAGTCCCGGCATTCTGATCGGCACCGCACGCGCTAACCCGGGCAAGAACGTCTCGCATCCCGACCACCTGCGCGACGCCGAGCGTGTGAAGCCGCTGCGCACGGTGCACGAAGCGCTCGTGTCGATGGGCGTCGATGCGCTGGTGTCGATCGGCGGCGACGACACGCTGAAAACCGCCAACAAGTTTCAGCTCTTTCAGAAGCATTTGCCTGCCGACGTGAAGCGCATTCCCGTCGTGCATTTGCCCAAAACGATCGACAACGATTACATGGGCATCGACTTCACCTTCGGCTACTTCACCGCGGTCGAAACGCTCGCTGCCGAGATTCGCAACTTGTTGGCCGACGCCGAGTCGTGCCGCACGTATTACCTGGCCGAGACGATGGGCCGCAGCGCGGGATGGCTGGCCTACGGCGCCGCGATCGCCGGCGAAGCGAGTCTCGTCGCCAGCGTCGAGGACATCGACGGCAAGTACCGCGACGAGGAAACTGTCACCGATCCTAAGACCGGCAAGTCGTACACGCGCCCCGTGATGAAGGTCGACGAAGTCGTCAAGCGCATCGTTCGCACCATGCGCGCTCGCGAGGAAGAAGGCAAAGAGTTCGGCGTGATCGTATTGGCTGAGGGAATGGCTGAGTTCTTACCGCACAGCTATCTCGAAGGCATCCCGCGCGACGATCACGGTCACGTCGCCATCGCTCAGCTGAACCTCGGCCGCACGTTCGCCAAGCTCATCATGGAAGAGTACAAGAAGCAAACCGGTAAAAGCCGCAAGGTGACCGGCCTGCAACTCGGTTACGAGGCGCGCTGCGCTCGACCCCACGCCTTCGACGTGATGCTTGGCAGTCAACTCGGTGTCGGCGCGTATCGCGCACTCGTCGAGAAGAAACTCAGCGCCGTGATGGTCTCGATCAAAGGGCAACTCGAATTGCACTACGTGCCCTTCGAAGAGCTCGTCGATCAGCAGACGCTCGTGACCGTGGTGCGATATGTCGAGAAGCAAGGCGACTTCCATCGCCTGGCGCGGTTCTTGGAAACGTACGTCAACGAGTGATCGTTGTTAGCCGCGTCGCTTGCGACGCGCTCTCTGTGCGTCGCGCCGAAACTTTGCGACGATCGTCTACAACGTACCCTTCGTGCTCGGCACGCCGATCAATCGGCCATCCGGTTCAACCGCCATCCGCAACGCTCGCGCCGTCGCCTTGAACACGGCCTCGGCGATGTGGTGACTGTTCCGCCCGTGGTGCAACACGACGTGCAAATTGCACGGGACGTTTGCAGCCACACCCTGCCAGAAGTCCTCCACGAGTTCGGTGTCGAAATCGCCGATCTTCGAACGCGGAATCGGAGCCTGGAACACCAGATAGAACCGCCCGCACAGGTCGATCGCTGACGTGACGAGCGTTTCGTCCATCGGCAGCGTGAAGTGCCCGTACCGACGGATGCCCGCCTTGTCGCCAAGCGCCTGCTTGATCGCCAAGCCAAGACAGATGCCGGTATCCTCGACCGTGTGATGCTGATCGACGTGCAAATCGCCTTTGGCGTCGACCGTCAAATCAATCGCCGCATGCCGCGCAAGCGCCGTGAGCATGTGATCGAAGAAGCCCACGCCCGTCTGCACGCGCGCAATACCCGTGCCGTCGAGGTTCACCTCGAGCGTGATGTCCGTCTCGGCCGTCTTGCGATGAATGGTGGCGGTGCGCGACATGAATGAATGCGATTCGTTTTAAATCGGACGTTTAGCCGCGACGCGCAGCGAGCGCGTCGCAAGCGACGCGGCTAACAGAGTTCAATTCTACACCGTCGCTAACGCATCGCGCAGCAGCGCCAAGCACGCGTCGATCTGGTCGTCGCTGCCGACGCTGATGCGCAGCCCGTCGCCCCAGCCGGCATAATTCATGTAACGCACCAGGATGCGGTTCTTCTTCAGGTGCTCGTACAACGGCTGTACCGGTCGCGACGGATGCGGCGCCCACACGAAGTTCGCCTGCGACGGAACGGCCGCGAAACCCAGCTCCTTCATCCCGGCCAGCAACCGGCCTCGCGTGGCGATAATCTTCGCGCGCGTCTCAGTTAGCCAAGCCTGGTCGTCGATCGCGGCGGTGGCCGCGGCGATCGACAAAGCGTCGACGTTGTACGAGTCCTTGATCTTCATCAGCCCCGCGATGATGTGCGGCTGCGCAATCAAGAAACCGAATCGCAGCCCGGCCAGCGCGTACGACTTGCTCAACGATCGCGAGACCATCACCTTGTCGTTCTCGGCGACGAGCTTCACGCAATTTGTGTCGGCGAAATCGACATACGCTTCATCCACAAGTAACGGACACGGCAACCGCCGCGCAAGTTCGCGCACGCGGTCGACGGGAACATACGTCCCGGACGGGCTGTTCGGGTTCGGCAAGAACGCGAGCTTCAGGTGCTCGGTCGCCGCGGCGAAGTCGTCGCCCAGCGACCAGTCGTTGCCGAAACGAATCTCCTCGCTCGACGCGCCTTGAATCTGCGCAAGCGTCTTGTAGAGGATGTAGCTCGGATACGGCAGCCGCAGTTTTTCGCCTTCGCCGACGAACGCCCGCGTGACGATCGTCAGGATTTCGTCGCTGCCGTTGCCGCACAGAATCCACTCGGGGCCGACGCCCAACAACTCCGCCGCCCGTTGACGAAAGGCGTTCGCTATCGGATCGGGATAGCGCCCCAATCCGCGTTCCGCCGTCGCCGTGATCGCGCGCGCGACTGCCGGCGATGCCGGGTACGGATTCTCGTTCGTGTTCAGCTTGATGAACTTGCCGGCCTGCGGCTGCTCGCCGGGCACGTAGCCCGTCATCGCGTCGATGTTCGGTCGAAAGTAGGACATCAATAGTTCTCGATCCGAATCTCGACGCTCTTCCAGTGGGCCTTGAGGCCTTCCTTCTCGGCGAGAATGCGGATGGTGGGGGCGGTGTCGGTCAGGTCGCCGGCGGTGAAGTGCATCACGCTCGTGCGTCGCTGGAAATCGCTCGCGCACAGCCCGCTGGCGAAGCGCGCGGTGCCTCCAGTCGGCAACACATGCGAAGGGCCTGCGACATAATCGCCTACCGCGACGGGTGTGAAGTGACCGAGAAACGCCGCGCCGCAGTGCGGAATCTTTTCCAACAGCGCGGCCGCATCGGCACAAGCAAGATGCAAATGTTCGGGGGCGATTTCATCCGCCAGCGCCGCGGCCTCGCCTTCGTTGCGAACGAGAATCATCGCGCCGAAATCCTCGAGCGACTGTCTTGCAAGCGCCCGCGCCCGAGAATCGCCAACTGACGGTCGATCTCTTTAAGCGTGCTCGGAATCAACGACTCTTCCCAGGTAATGAGAATGCTCGCGCCGGGCGCATGCTCGGCCTGGGCGATGAGGTCCGCCGCCGTAAAGTCCGCCCTCGCCGTGCGATCGGCAATGACGACAACCTCGCTGGGGCCTGCGATCGAATCAATGTCGACATCGCCCCAAACGTGCTTCTTCGCCAGGGCCACAAACAAATTGCCGGGGCCGACGATTTTATCGACTTGAGGCACGCCGTCGACGCCGTAGGCCAAGGCCGCGACTGCCTGCGCTCCGCCCATGCGATACACTTCCGTCACGCCAAGCTCGTAACACGTCGCCAGCAAGTCGGGGCTATACGAGCCGAACTTCGTCGGCGGCGCGACGATGGCAATCTCCTTCACGCCGGCGATCTGCGCAGGAATCGCCGTCATGAGCACCGTCGACGGATAGGCTGCCGCGCCGCCGGGGACGCAGATGCCGACGCGTCGCAGCGGCAGGTATCGCTGACGAATGTATCCGCCGTTGGGCTTCGCCAGTCGCACGTCATCGCTGAGCAGCGCGCGTTGGAACGCCTCGACGCTGTCGCGCACATGCGACACGCAGTTCAGGAACTCGGGGCTGGCGGCGCGGTGCGCTCTCGCCATCTCGTCTTCGGGAACACGCAACGTCTCGGGCGACAGGTCCGCCTTGTCGAGCTTGGACGTGTACTCAAGCACTGCCGGCAGACCTCGCTGACGGACATCGTCGCAGATGCGTTCGACGACGCGCTGCGGCGACAGTTCTTCGCCAAAGACCTCGATCGTTTTCTGCCGCCCTGCCTCGCTCACAACGTCTCCGCGTGGGCTGAGTTGTTTGCGAAGCTCGGCGATCGCGGCCCGTGCGTCGTCGCGGCGGGTGTCGATGCGGCGGATTTTGAGTGCGTCAGGCATGGAAGGGTAGCTTTGATGACGAGTCGATGGACGGCGCGTAATAGGGTATTGTGATGACTGACACGTTGTCAGGAAAGGGTTAGCCGCGACGCGCTAGCGGAGCGCGTCGCAAGCGACGCGGCTAACCAGAGAAATCCCAAACCCCCCGGTCATCGCCCATGCCCATCGATCTACGCAGCGACACGGCCACACGTCCCACGCCTGCGATGCGGGCCGCGATGGCAGCGGCGGAAGTCGGCGACGACGTGCTCGCCGAGGACACGACTGTCAATCGCCTGCAAGAACGCATCGCGACGATGCTCGGCAAAGAGGCCGCGCTATTCGTGCCGTCGGGGACCATGTCGAATCAGATCGGCGTGCGGCTGCACTGCAAACCTGGCGACGAGGTGATCCTCGAAGCGGGCGGCCACATTTACAACCACGAGCAAGGGGGCGTCTCGCAACTCAGCGGCGTCGCCACGCGCACGGTCGAGGGACATGCCGGCATGTTGCGCGTCGAGCAACTCGAAGGGCTGATTCGCCCCGACAACAATCACTACGCACGAACGCGGCTCGTGTGTCTTGAGAATACGCACAACCGTGCCGGCGGGTGCGTGCTGCCGTTCGATGAAGTGCAACGCACCTGCGATTGGGCGCACGAGCGCGGTCTGATGACGCATCTCGACGGTGCGCGACTGTTCAACGCCGTCGTCGCCAGCGGCATTGCAGCCTCGAAGTGGGCCGCGCCGTTCGACACCGTGAGCGTCTGTTTCAGCAAGGGCCTCGGAGCGCCGGTCGGTTCGGCATTGTGCGGACCACGCGCGATGATTCACGAAGCGCTGCGACATCGCAAGCTGTTCGGCGGAGGCATGCGACAGGCCGGCATTATCGCCGCCGGCGCTTTGTATGCACTGGAACATCACGTCGCGCGTCTCGCCGACGATCACGCACATGCCAAGATGCTTGCCGACTGCGTTCACGCAACCGACGGCCTCATGCTGCAAGCGAACCCCGTCGAGACGAATATCGTGTTTTTCAGCGTCCATCCCAAACTCGGGTCGGCCAGCGAGTTTTGTGGCCGCCTGAGACAATACGGCGTCTTGATGATGGTCGAAAACGCACGCACCATCCGCGCGGTCACGCACCTCGACGTGAATCGCAAGCAGATGGAGGAAGTTTGCAACGCGCTGCGCCAAGTCGCCGCAGGCGGGTCGGGTGATTTGCCGGTCGACACCGTGAAGTCGGCCTACGCGTGATGTGTGTTCCGCGCGCTCGGCGCGGGTCTCTGACCCCGCCGCTCTGCCGACCGAAGGTCTCCCCGGTGTCGGCGGGGTGTGGGAGACCCGCGCGAGCGCAGTCGGCCTACGCCTAGTGCGCTTGCTTCGGCGGCTTCGCGGGATTGCCTTGCAGCATGCCCCGAGCGCTGATGTCTTCATCAACATCGGGCCAATGCACGCCTTCGCCTGATCCGATGATTTTGAAGTGTCTCCGCTGCTCGGGCGTCGCATCCGACAATCGCCACGACCACGCCAACGGCACGCTGATGGTTCGGCCGTCCGCGAGCTGAGCGGTGATCGATTCGTCACTGACGTCGATCGCGACAATTTTCGGTTCAGTGGTCGGCACAATGCTCATTCCAGGCCTCAATGATGCGCTGCAGATGCGCGAGGATCAGTTGACGAATACGATTTAGTTCTTTCGGCGTGAAGCCATGGTTGTAGGCAAGCTCCACCGGTTCGAGCCAAAACTTACAAGTGTTGCGATCACGCTCGACGTGAACATGCGGACGTTCTTGACAATCGAAGCTGTAGAAAAAGAAGCGATACGGGCCAGGGATTCCGCCGATCGTCGGCATGGTAATTATACCCTGCTGATCTAAACCTTCGATTCTATCATTCGCTATCGCCTGCCGCGCTCGGCGTGGGTCTCTGACCCCGCCGCTCTGCCGACCGAAGGTCTCCCCGGTGTCGGCGTGGTCTGGAGACCGCGCCGAGCGCGTGGTGCGACGAGCGCGCGAAACCGCAAGCGGACGTGGTGCGTCGCCCGTAGATTTACGGGTGAAGTTCCGCCACAAACAACTGTCGCGTCGCGCCGGAGGCGTCGAGCGATGGGAACAGAATCTTCGTGCCGTCGCGGTTCCAGCAGGGGGCGGGGTCGATGCGCAGTTCGCCCTTGGTCCAGGTGCGCTGATCGAAACCGGGCGACGTGGCGTGAGCGCCGTTGGCGAGGCGAAGGAAGGCGTAGTAGTTCACACTCTTCGTGCGATAGCCGTTGACGAGCCAATCGCCGGCGGGAGACAGCGACTTGTCGCCGTTGGGATCGGGGAAGATCGTTGCGTTGCCGAGCGTGGCGACGCGCTGCTGCTTGTCGACATCGAATAAGATCGCGTCGCCGTCGAGTGTGCCGATCACGCGATGATCGGGCGCCCACTCGGGATGGCCGCCAAGGTGCCGCTCAAGCACGGTGAGGTTCGACCCGTCGGCATGCATCACCATCGGCACGTCGAAACGATTGGGCGTCTCAAAATCGCCGCGAACGTAAAAGAAAATGCGATCGTCTTCGCGATCCCACAACGTGTGATTGATGAACAGCTCTTTGCCTTCGACGTTGGGATGCTTCTCGCGCAACTTCGCCGCCATGTCGTGAAACGAAAGGAGCAAGCGCCGCTCCTTGGTCGCGATGTTCACGAGAAAGATGCCGTCATCGCTCGGCGCCTGCACCGACTCGGCGGCCGTCCAATCAAACGCTTCTGGATAACCCGTCACCGGGCGCAAGCGTGCGAGGCGGCCGTAGTTCAGGCCCAGGAAGTATCCGCCGCGCTGCGCGACGCCGCTGTTGCCGATCGGCGTGTCGGGATACTTGTACGCAGCCACACGCTCGCCATGTTCGCCGCGCGAAATGTCGAACCGAACGCAAAAGATCTGGTTCGTTTCGGGATCGCGGTCGTTGAAGAAGAACTCGGTCTCGGCCGCCGTGGGATTCCAGAAGAGCATCGTCCCTTGCTGGAAGTTCCACGCACGAGTGCGATCGACGACGCGAATGGCGTTGTCGTGGTGAGTGTCGAGTTTCTCGGTGTCGATGAGGATGATGTTGGCCGCTTCGTCGGGGCGCGGCATGTGGTCGTGAAAGTCGGTTTGGAGCGCGACGATGTAGCGGCCGCTGGCGTTCCACGGGATCGTTTGACACTGTCCGATGTAACCGAAGAAGTGGTGCGCGGGGCCGTGCGTGAGTTGACGCACGGTCACGCTGGGATCGGCAGCGAGCGCCGTGAAGAGGCAAGCGATGGTTGCCGCGTTCATGAGGAGCGACGCCCGACGCGAGGAACGAGATCAATGCGATATAATCAACTACACGGCGCCGGCGAGGTTGGTGGCGCGGCTGACGCGGCCGATGCCGAGGATGTAGGCCGCGGTGCGAAGGCTGACCTTGCGCTCGTGCGAGATTTCCCACACGCGCTCGAACGCCTCGATCATCGTGCGGTCGAGTTCCTGACGCACGCGGTTGAGCTCCCACTGGTAGTGCTGACGATTCTGGGCCCACTCGAAGTAGCTGGCCGTCACGCCGCCGGAGTTGGCGAGGATGTCGGGCACCACGACGAGGCCGCGACGCGCGAAAATGTCGTCGGCTTCAAGATTGGTCGGCGCGTTGGCAGCCTCGACAATGATCGGCGCCTTGATTCGCTCGGCATTCTCACCCGTGAGCACACCGCCGAGCGCGGCGGGCACAAGCAAATCGACGTCGAGCTCCAACAGCGCTTCGTTCGTGATTTGTTCCGCCTCGGTGTAGCCTGCGAGTCGGCCGCCGTGCGCCAGAGCGTATCGCATGACGCCGAGCATATCGAGTCCCTTGGCGCGATAGTATCCGCCGCTGATATCGCTGACGGCGACAATCTTGCACTCGGCATCGGCAAGAAACTTCGCAGCGTGCAGACCGACGTTGCCGTAGCCTTGGATGGCGACGGTCGTTTGCGGCGGCTTGCGGTTCATGCGGCCCAGGAGCTTGAGCGTGATGATGCCGACGCCGCGACCGGTGGCTTCTTCGCGCCCCGGCAGACCATGCAACTCAACGGGCTTACCGGTGACGACGGCAGGGCTGAAACCGTGGTACTTGCCGTACTGGTTCATGATCCAGGCCATCACCTGGCCGTTGGTGCCCATGTCGGGCGCCGGGATGTCGGTGTCGGGGCCGATCACATCGTGAATGCCATCAACGAACGCGCGGGTGATGCGTTCGAGTTCGCGCGGGCTGACCGACTTCGGGTCGATGGCGATGCCACCCTTCGCGCCGCCGTAAGGAATGTTGACGACCGCGGTCTTCCACGTCATGAGCGCGGCAAGCGAACGAACTTCGTTCAGGTCGACGGCCGGGTGATATCGCAGGCCGCCCTTCATCGGTCCGCGCGAGTTGTCGTGCTGCACGCGATAGCCGACGTACGTGGCGATCTCGCCGTCGTCGCGCTCGATAGCAACTTCGACCTGCACCTCACGCTTGGGCATGATGAGCAGCTTGCGCATGTTGTCGCGAATTTCGATGTGGTCGGCAGCGCGATGAAAATAGAGCTGCGTCGAATCGAGTTCGCTGGAGCCGATGCTCGTAGGCGCCGGATGTGATGATGCGGGTTGCGAGGGCGCCTTCGCCGCGGTCGGAGGTGCGAGATTAGCGGTTCGTTGCATGGCAGTTTCTTATCGTGGGATAAGCAGTGTGGGACGTCGAAGGCTCTCAAGTCTACTGTCGTCGTAGCAGATCGCCACCCCTGAAGTGGCCCGACGCATTACATAAGTGACAAAAACGGCGACAACATTCGGTCCAGAAACTCCGCCGTAGCGAGGACTTGAAGCATCATGGAACGCGGGACTGGCGCTTTGTAATGGGCGAAGCGGTAAAGTAAACTAGATGTTCGACCCCGGAACAGAAACGTCGGGCGAGCACCGCTAGATTCACCTCTGCACACGCCCAGACCGCGCGATCGTCATCTGCCAGAACCCCCTCACTCTTATTGTACGCGCCGACCGCGGCGCGTGTCTGAACGTCTGATGTCTTTGACCCTCGATCGCTTCTGGAAGTTGCTGGCCGATAGTCGGCTGCTCGACGCCGACGAGGTGGGCAAGCTGGCCGATGCTTCGTCGAAGGCGCAGAGCAACGGCGGCGCGACGCCCGACAAGATCGCCAAGTGGCTGGTCGGCAAGTCGCGCATCAGCGCCTATCAGGCAAAGATTCTGCTCTCGGGTCGCACGGGTCCGTTCTTCTACGGCGATTATCAGATTTACGATCGCATCGAGACCGGCCGTTTGGCGGGGGTGTTCCGCGCGATTCATTCGCCGACGAAACATCCCGTGTGCCTGTACTTTTTGTCGGGCGCGCAGATGCAAGATCAGCAGATCGTCGCCGTGCTGAGTCAGCAGGCGGCCGATACCTGCCGCTCGACGGTGGGGCATCCGCATTTGTTCCGCTGTTATCACCTCGCCGATTTGGGGTCGTTCAAGTTCATCGTCATCGAAGACTTAAAGGGCAAACGCGTCGAGCGATTGCTCGCCACCAGTGGCGGGCCGCTGAACGTCGACGAGGCGTGTCGCATCACGCGCCAAGCAGCGTTCGGGCTTGCTCGGTTGCACGCGATGGGACAAGTACACGACGAGCTGCGACCCGCGAACATTTGGCTCGATGCGAACGAGACGGCAAAGCTGCTGCTGTTTCCGCTCTATCGCGACCCATTGACGCAGCCGCGCGCGTGGTTGGCCGAGTTACAAGCCGGTGCGCCCGCGTCGAAGGGAAAGATTCCGCCCGAGGCGGATTACATCGCGCCGGAGTTGATCTCCGGCAAACGCCAACCCGACGAACGCAGCGACATCTACAGCCTCGGCTGCACGTTGTATCACATGCTCGCGGGGCGTCCGCCGTTTGCGATGAACTCGCTCACGCAGAAGCTGAAGCACCATCTCAAGGAAACTCCGCAACCACTTGGCGAGTTGAACAACGCCGTGCCGCCGGGATTGGCGAAGCTCGTCAATTACATGATGGCGAAAGACCCGGACCTTCGTTACCAGAAGGCCGAGAGCGTCGTCGAAGGTTTGCTGCCGTTTCTGTCGCCCGAAGCCGCCAAGACCGAGCCCGTTCCGCCGACGCGACGCAGCCAGGCCTACGAGGCGTGGCTCGCCGAGAACAGCGACCAGGCGTCGATTCACGGCGCGGCGACGGCCATGCCCGCCGGGCCACCGTCGGCAGTGGGAGCGAATGCCGGCGAGTCAGCGATCGGTGGCGGATCGTTTTTGGGCGCGGGTTCGTATGTCGGCGGAGCGGCGGCTGCGGTCGAGATTCCGCATGCGGTGGTTGCGACTGCCGCGCCGGTCATGGCTCCCCCGATGGCGCAACCCGTGATGGGCGCGCCGATGATGGCGACCGCAGTGCCGGTGGGACAGATGGGCATTCCGATGGCGGCTAGCGTTCCTATGGCGGCGCCGGCCGTCGGCGCGATGCCGGGCGGCGTGCCAATGGCGATGGCGGTCCCCGTCGGCGGCGCCATGCCCGGTGGCGCGCAGCAGCCGGCCTTCGCGATGGGCGAAGCCTTTGGTGCTCCCGCAACTAGCGAAGCGACGGCCAGCGGTTTCTCCGCACGATCGCGCGCCGCCAAACGTCGCAAGAAGATCATGATGTTCGGCCTGCTCGGGCTGCTGCTTGTCACGGCTGGCACCGTCGCGGGGTTGCACTTCGGTGGGATCGTCGACTTCGAGGCGCTCATGGCCAGCATGTCGACGCCCGCGCCAACAGCCACCACGCCGGCGAAGACGACGACTCCCGCAACCACCGATGTCGCCGTTGACGGTTCGCAATCTGATGTAATGGCCTCGCGTGGCAAAGAGATCAAAACCGAGCCGATCACGGGCCTCGACAAAGACATTTGGCTATCGCCGACGTCGGGCAAGCCGCTCGATCTGAAGTATCTCGCGCTGGGCATGCAAGCCGTCGCGGCGTTGCGGCCGGCCGACATTCTCAAGCACCCGCAGGGCAAGCCGCTGCTGGCCCCCGACATGTCGCCAGCCGTCGAGGCGCTCGCCGGCCAACACCCGCTGGGCGTCATCGGCCACTGGGCGCAACACACACTGCCGACGCTCGCGGGCGTGCCGCTTGAACAAATGGAACAAGTCATCGTCGGATGGCCCGAGAGCGCCGGCGACACAGGCACGGTCGCCATCGTCGTTCGCCTGACGGAACCTGCCGACGAAGCGACGCTGCTGGCCGCGTGGGGTAATCCGTCGCCAACCGAGTTGGAAGGCAAAAAGTATTTCACGCGCGAATCGACCGGCTACTATCTGCCCGAAGAAGAGCAAGGCCGCGTGATCGTCATTGCGCCGGCCGAAGAAATCAAAGAAGTCGTCGATGGTTCGCAAGTGCTGTGGGCGACGCCCGAGCCGGAGAAGCTGTTGCAATCGAGCGATGCCGATCGGCACTTCACGGTGGTCATGCCCACGCGATTCCTGTCGGCCGGCGGCAAGGCGGCGCTCGAAGGTCGTGGCTCGCGGTTGAAGGGGGCGGTCGAGTGGTTGCTTGGCATGAACTCAACCGAAGACGGCGCCGATCCGACCAAGGCGGTGTTGCTCAGCGCTCATCTCACCGACGAATCGTTCTTCGCCGAGGCGCGGCTGCACGACCTGAAAGCCGATGTGCAGAACGTGACGGCCGCTCAGCCGATCGCCGAGCGTGTGCGGCAGATTCCCCGAGCCGAGAAGCTGTTCAAGGCCGATCTGCTGATGACGCCGTTCAGCAAGCCGGTGCTGGTCGAGCTCGACGACAAGGTGCGTGCTTGGGAACATGAAACCCGCGTCGGCACCAGCGACAAGCAAGTGGTTGTGCGAAGTTATCTGCCGCCGACTGCCGGGTTGCACCTGGCATTGGGCACGCACCTGTGCCTGCTCGAAAACGTCATGGCCGGAAACGTCGTGGCCGCTCCAGCCGGCGGCGGGCCAGCGAACCCCGCGGCGCCTGCCGGTTCGGGCAACACCGTCGCCGACAAGCTCAAGAAGGTCACCAGCCTCAGTTTCCCGCGAAACACGCTGGAAGTATCGATGCAACTGTTATCCGAGGACCTTGGCTGCCCGGTCGTGATCCTGGGGACCGACCTACAATTGGAAGGCATTACGAAGAACCAATCGTTCGGTCTCGAAGAACGCGACAAGCCGGCCATCGAGATTTTCAAAACCATCTTTGCCAAGGCCAATCCTGACGGCAAACTGGTGTACGTCATCAAGCCCGACGAGTCGGGGACCGAAACGATCTTCGTCACGACGCGTGCGGCCGCGGCCAAGCGCGGCGACAAACTGCCACAGGAGTTCGCTACGAAGTAACGCTCCGTTCCCTCGCCCCTTTGGGGAGAGGGTTAGGGTGAGGGGTGATGCGGGTACCCGCTTCCTACCCCTCACCCCGGCCCTCTCCCCGACGGGGATAGGGAGATCGAAAGTTCGCAACATCGACCCGACAGGCGCCGCCCGTGGAACTGTTCTCGATCCA
The DNA here is from genome assembly GCA_963708675.1 of uncultured Planctomycetota bacterium. GTDB lineage: Bacteria > Planctomycetota > Planctomycetia > Pirellulales > PNKZ01 > DATAXP01. Next base: position 3,953,007 of record CAVPTO010000003.1, on the reverse strand, counting down.
CTGCCTGACGTGCAAGGCTCGCCTGAAAGTGCGAAGCCTCGAGGCGGTCGGTCAGATTCTCGCCTGCCCCAAGTGCGGCGGCATGGTGCAAGCCACGCCCCCTGCCGGATGGAAGCCACCCGCCGCAGACGTAATCGATTCAAGCAGTAGTCCACTCACGAGCTCGGCTTCGTCGCTCACCATGCCGACACCGCCGTCGGCCACGCCCGCGCCTTCGCCAAGCGCTTCAACCTCCACCGCATGGACCGACGACCCCGCAGCCTTCAAGCGACACCGTGCGTCGAAACAACCCTTCTCCCACCGGGAGAAGGTGGCCGAAGGCCGGATGAGGGGGGACAGCGTTCCTGCGGTCGCTCTACCTGCACCCGCGCCAGCCGACGCCGCTGAAGCGACGTCGCCGGCAGAAAGCGTCGTCGCACAAGCATCGCCGTCGGCTTTCACATGGCTGCCCTGGGCGTGCGTGCCGCTAGCCGGCGCGATCTCCGCCGTCGCGATGTGGTGGTGGCTCGCGAGCACACCGCAACCATCAACGATGCCCGACATCGCAACCGCCTCGGTCGTCGAGTCCACCGAACCGCGAAGGCCATCGGCCGAACCAACCTCGCCGCCCGTCGCCGCGCCGCTCTCATGGCTGCCCGTCGACGCGCGAACCGTCGTCAGCTTGCAACCCGCCGCGCTTGCCGATCAGGCCGCCACACGTCGCCTGCTCGAACGCGCCGCGCCGTGGTGGAACGCCTCGGTCGTCGGCTTTTACGCCGCGCTGGAAATCCGCCCCGATCAGGTCCGCCGCGTGACGTGGATCGACCCAAGCCTCACGACACAGGCCGCCACGCAACCGCGACCGTCGCTGTGCGTGGTCGAGTTGCGTCAGCCGATCGACAAGGTCGACCCGTGGCTCGCGAAGTTCGAAAAGGCCGAGCCGATCAGCGGGTCGCTCATGGCGTATCGTGCGCCGCACGGACGTTGGCCGCATCCGTTCGTCTTGCTCGACGCGCAAACGATCGCGACCGGGCCGATCGAAAAGCTCATTTCGCTCGTGCCTCACACATCCGATGAGAAGCCCGAGAGGCCACACGCCGTGGCGACGCTGCTGCGCTCGATGACGCTCGACGCCCCGCTGTTGATCGTCGTGGACGTTGCTGCCGCGCGCGAAGCGGACGCCGCCGAACTCGACTTGCCCGTCGAACGCTGGGGCGTGCGTCGGAACGACTGGCTCGTCGTGCGCGATCTGCCGCGAGCGGTCGGCTTCACACTCGCCATGCACTCGCATGAGAAGAGCACCGTGGCAGACCCTCGGCTCACGCTTCTCTGTGAAAGCGCCAGCGAGGCCCAGCAAGTCGGCGCCGCCGCCGAGGCCATCACTTCTGAATTGAAACACACCGTCAACGTCGAACGTCAATCGCTCGTCGCGAACCTTTCGAAGTTGCCGCTCACGATGACCTCGGCCGATCAGCTCGACTTGCTGTTGGGCGCGGCACAGACGTCGCTCGACACGATGCACTGCCGCGTACACGATGCGCTGGTGACGGTCGAAACCCGCGTCAGTGGTGACTTGCCGAAGCTCGCCGACGCGGCGCTCGCAGGCACAACGGCACTCGAACAAACACGTCTCGCTGCCGCGCGTGGCGACGATGAACAACAGCAGCGCCGACTACTCGAAGCGCTCGACACCTATCGCGGCAAAGAAAACACGTACCCGGCCGGCGTCGCGGGGACCGCCCTGCTCGACCCCGAGACGCGGCTGAGTTGGCTCGCCACGCTGCTGCCGTACTACGGCCGCTTCGATTGGCATCGCGAGCTGAAGTTCGGCCGAGCTTGGAACGACGTCGACAATCAGCCGATCACGCGCCGCCCGCTCGATGCGGTTGTGAACCCCGCGATGGGGCTGAGCATGACCGAGGCCGGCTATCCCGTCACGCAGTACGTTGGAGTCGCCGGCCTCGGCGCGGATGCCGCCCGCCTTGATGCCAGTGACCCGCGGGCTGGCGTGTTCGGCTATCACCGTCGCGTGACCAGCGATCAGATCGCCGATGGCGCGGGTTACACGATCGCCATTGCCGGCGTCAGCGACCGCCTCGGCCCGTGGGCTGCCGGCGGCGACTCGACAGTTCGCGCCTTCACCAAGCGTCCGTACATCGACGGCCCCGACGGCTTCGGTAGCGGGCAAGCGGGCGGCATGCTCGTGGGCATGGCCGACGGTTCGGTTCGCTGGATCAACAAGGACGTCGATCCCGAAGTGCTCGAAGCGCTTGTGACCATCAACGGCCACGAGAAGGTCGACGATCGCGCCCGGCAATCGCTCGGCTGGCTCGCCCGCGCCACGCCACCAGTAGCAGCGCCGCCCGTTGTTCCGGCTGCACCGACTCCCGAACCGGCCGCCGAGGCCCCGATCGTCGCCGCTCCGCCGATGCCGAAAGTCGACATCGCCGCGCGATTGGCCGACCCGATTCCTGCGGTCGACTTCAAGAGCGTGCGGCTCAGCGACTTCATCGAGTTCCTTTCGCAGATGAGCACGTTGCCGATCACGTTCGATCTCGACGCGCTCGTCGAAGCGGGCGTGCATCCCGACGAAAAAATCACCGTCCAACTCGGCGCGAGCAACGTCGCGAAACTTCTCGACCACGTTCTCACCGCACGCGGGCTGACCTACGTGGTGCAGAACGGGCAAATCGTCGTCACGCATCCACGTCGCAAGCAGCACACGACCGAAACGGTGCGCTGGGACGTCGAGGATCTTATCGCCGGCAACCAGAGTCGCGGACAAGAGCTGATCGCGCTGGTCACGCAGTTCGTCGAGCCGGGCACGTGGTCGACCGTCGGTGGTCACGGCAGCGCGAAGCTCGACGGCAACGCGCTCGTCGTCCGCCAGAGTGGTCCCGTCCAGCCGCAAGTCGAAGCGATGCTCGAACGCCTGCGCCGCGCGCGCGGACTTGCCACGAAAGTTCACGATCCCGCAGAGCGTTGGTCATTAGTCTCACGTTCGAAGCAAGCACACTCGAATCTTGCGACTCCTGTCACGGCGAACTTCCGCGAACCGACGCCGCTGCAACGGATCGTCGACTATCTGCAGGAAGCCGCGAAGATGCAGTTGCCGATCGACGGCATGGCGCTGGTCGCCGCAGGGCGCACGGTGCAAACCCCCGCCGTCCTAGTGGCCGCCGAGTTGCCGCTGTCGCAAGCGCTCGACCAGATGCTCGCGCCGCTGGGCTTCGCGTGGCGGGCCATCGACGAGCACACGATCCAAATCACTTCGCGTCAAGCGCTGGCCGAACACTGCGAGCTTGAGTTCTACCGCGTCGGCGATCTGCTGACGCACGACACGACGCCCGCCGCACTCATCGAGCGCATCGAATCTTCGGTCGCCCCCAAAACCTGGAGCGACCTCGGCGGCGTCGGCGCGATCCGTTACGACGCCCCCTCGAAGCACCTTCTCGTCTGGCACACGCAACCCACGCAGCGACAAGTCGAGTCGTTGCTCGACTCGTTGCGCGGAAAGTGATGCCCGATCGGGCAATCGGTTGTTGAAAGTAGGCCAGTTGCTTGTGTAGCTTGTTGGCCGGCCCGATCGTAGGGTGAGACAACCAGCCCGAAGCGCAAGCGAGGGAGGTGGCGTGTTCGAGATTGCGCACATCGCAGCACGTCCCTCGCTTGCGCTTCGGGCTGGTTGTCTTATCGTTTCGCGTCGTTTCGCGAGCCGATTGAGCAGTGATCAAAGTGCCGTCTTGTCGGCAGTGGCATCGCCGCTCGTGGCGTGGGATAGTTGAACAATTGTCCGGTGAGCAAAAAATCTCGTCGGACGTGTCGGGGATGGGGACTTCCTGAACAAAACGTGGGGCCCCATTGACCCGGGGAAGAAGTCGGCCGGTTTTCGAGGATGAGAACGATGCGATCGTCGAGGACTTATTGCACAGCCGCGGGACGCGTCGCGGCGACGTTGCTTGCGGTGCTGTTCGCCATCGAAGTGAGGGCGGCTGACTCGCGGCGGCCGAACATTCTGCTGATCGTCAGCGACGACCAGGCGCGATCGGAGCTTGGTTGCTTCGGCGACAAGGATGTTCGCACGCCGCGGCTCGATCGTCTGGCGGCCGACGGCGTTCGCATGACCGACTTCTACGTGACGTGGCCTGCCTGCACGCCGTCGCGAGGCAGCATCATGACGGGCCGCTATCCGCAGCGGAATGGCCTTTACGAAATGATCCGCAACGATCTGGTCAATTACGGCTACAAATACGACGAGGCCGAGTACGCGGTGAGCCCCGAGATGACGCTCGGCCTCGACGTGCGCGAGATCGTGCTGGCCAAGCCGCTGCACGATGCGGGCTACGCGTGCGGTTGCGTCGGCAAGTGGGACAGTGGCCGCGCGAAGCGGTTCCTGCCGTTGCAGCGTGGGTTCGACTTCTTCTACGGCTTCGCGAACACGGGCATCGACTACTGGACGCACGAGCGTTACGGCGTGCCATCGATGTTCCGAGGCAACGAGCGGATCAAGGAAGAAGGTTACGCGACCGATCTATTCTGCCGCGAAGCGATGTCGTTCATCGAGACGAACAAAGATCGTCCGTGGTTCCTGTACTTGCCGTTCAACGCACCGCACGGAGCGTCGAACCTCGAAGACCGCGGGGCACAAGCTCCGGAAGATGAGGTGGCCAAGTATTCGAATATCAAGAACGAGAAGAAAGCCAAAAAGTACGCGTGCATCACGTGCATGGATACCGCGATCGGAAAGATCCTCGATCAGCTTGACGAGTTGAAGCTCGAGAACGACACGCTGGTGATCTTCTTTTCCGACAACGGTGGCGGCGGACAAGGCGAGACCGCGAAGCTGCGAGGCAGCAAAGGGACGATGTTCGACGGTGGACTGCGCGTACCGTTCATCGCGCGTTGGCCTGGGCGCATTCCGGCCGGAACATCGAGCCGCGATTTCCTGACGTCGTTAGAAATCTATCCGACGGTGCTCGCCGTGGCAGGCGTCGCGCCGCCGCAAGGCATCACGCTCGACGGGTTCGACATGATGCCGGTTCTGGCCGGCAAACAGCCTTCGCCGCGGAAGGAGATGTTCTGGGAGAACATGTACGGCAAGGCCGCTCGCATCGGCAACCACAAGTGGGTGAAGGATCGCAACAAGGAATACGTCTTCGATCTCGCCAACGACGAAGGCGAAGAACACGATCTGAAAAAGGAACAACCCGAGTTGGCCGCGAAGCTGACGAAACGCTTCGCCGAGTGGCGTCGCGAGATGGACGTCAGCGAGCCCCGTGGGCCGTTCCGAGATTATTGATTCGCAATGCAAGGCGGAGAAAGGAACCACAGATGAACACAGATAAACACAGATCAGCAGGAAAGATGCAGAAACTCCTTTTCTTATCCGTGTCCATCTGTGTTCATCTGTGGTTCATTCCTGCTGCGGTTGCAGAGAAGAAGCCGAATTTCGTCGTCATTCTTTGCGATGACCTTGGCTACGGCGATCTTGGTTGCTTCGGGCACCCAACGATCAAGACGCCGAACCTCGACAAGCTCGCCGCGCAAGGCGCGAGGCTGACCGATTGCTACTCGTCGGCGCCGGTGTGTTCGTCGTCGCGAGCGGGGTTGGTGACGGGCAGGTGTCCGACGCGGTCGGGCGTTTACGATTGGATCTCGGAAGGGAACGTCGTTCATCTCAAGGCCGGCGAGTTGACGATTCCGACGCTGCTCAAGCGCGCCGGATACGCGACGTGCATGGCGGGCAAATGGCATTTGAATGGCAAATTCAACACGCCCGGGCAGACGCAACCTGGCGATCACGGCTTCGAGCACTGGTTCGCCACGCAAAACAACGCCGCGCCGAGCCACGAGAATCCCACGAACTTCGTCCGCAATGGCTCGGAGGCGGGAAAGCTCGAAGGTTTCTCGTGTCAGTTGGTCGCGGACGAGGCCATTGATTGGTTGAAGAATAGCCGCGACGCGGGCAAGCCGTTTTACCTGCAAGTTTGTTTTCATGAGCCGCACGAGCCGGTAGCTTCGCCGGCCGATCTGGTGTCGCAATATGCGTCGGCGGAGAATGTCGATCAGGCGCAATACTTCGCGAACGTGGCGAACATGGATCGCGCGGTCGGGCGATTGATGGCGACGCTCGATGCGATGAAGCTCGCCGACGAGACGTTTGTTTTCTTCTCGTCGGACAACGGACCGGAAACGTTCAAACGCTATCCGAACGCATATCGTTCGTACGGCTCGCCGGGTCCGCTGCGTGGGATGAAGCTATGGCTGTACGAAGCGGGCATGCGTGTGCCCGGCATCGTGCGTTGGCCTGGACATTTGAAGCCTGGGCAGGTGATTCACGAGCCAATCTGCAGCCTCGACCTGCTTCCGACCTGTTGCGCGATGGCAGGTGTGCAAGCGCCGACCGATCGCGCGCTGGATGGCGCCGACGTGACTGCACTTCTCGAAGGCAAAACTTGGCAGCGGAAGACGCCGCTGTTCTGGCATTACTATCACTCGCTCGGTGAGCCGAAGGCGGCGATGCGCGTCGGCGATTACATGGTGCTCGGCGGTTGGGGAGAATTCAGCGACAAAGGCGGCGCGAGCATTCACCCCGGCGATTCCGAGAAAATCAAAGCGTCGAAACTCACACACTTCGAGCTGTACAACGTGCGTGACGATCTGGGCGAGAAGAAGGACCTGGCTGCAAGCGAGCCTGAGAAGTTGAAGGAGCTATCGGCGATGCTGGTGGCGAAGTTCGAAGAGGTGATTGCCGAAGGGCCGGTGTGGAGCGGATTCGATCCGCCGAAGAAAAAGGCGAAAGAGCGCTAGCAGCGCGGGCGTGCTCGGTGAACGCGAGCGTTTTTGGTCGGGATTGACCGGTTTGGGTCGATCGCCTAACCTCCGCGACCCCTCATCTCTTCTCACGTCTTGGCCCATTCGTGGCCGCAAGGATCGCAGCGATGAAACGCTCGCTCTTCGTGTTGGCAATTGTCGGCTTCTCGGCCACGGCTGGATGCTGCTGGCGACCAGCTTGGTGCAACCAGTACCAACAGCCGCAATATGCCCCCGCGCCGGTGTACTATCCCGCACCGACGGCAACAACCGCACAGCAGCCGATTGCGCCGTGCACGTGTAATTAGATGTCACCCGGAGCGCTCGCCACCCGCAAGCGGGTACCCGGTCGCGGCTAAACGACTAACCCTCGGCGACTTCGACGTACACCTTCAGCGCCTTGCGCGATTGTCGACCAGCAGGTTCATCATCTGCTTGTAGTTTTCGAGCCCGCGCACGGGGTGGGTGAGAATCTTCTGCACGACGCCGGGCCAGGTGATCTCGGCCATGCCGAAGTCGCGAATGCCCATCTCGAAGTGCTCGTGGTTGCCGTTCACGCTACCGAGCAGCAGCTTGTTGCCGAGCACCCATTCGAGGTTCACCTTGTCGCCGGGCACCTCGACGGTGTGCGTGCCCCCGGTGACGCTCGTCCAGGCGAGGACGCCGTTGAGACCGAGGTATTGCATCGCTTCGAAGGCGGCGGCACTGGAGCCTGTAGCGTCGAGAATGATGTCGGGCTTGCCGGTGCGTTTGACGAGGTCCTTGATCGGCGTTTCGCGGGTGCTGACGTAGTGAGCCCCCATCCCTTCGACGATTTCAGTCGGCAAACTCGGCGGCGCCGTGCGGGCCAGCGTGTAAACTTCGAGCCCGCGTAGCCGCAGAGCGAGCGTCGCGAGAATGCCGATCTGCCCTGCCCCTTGCACGTAGGCGAGCTTCGGCCGCCACACTCGCAAGCGGCGCTGCGCCTCGTAGGCTTGATGGATCGCTTTGACCGCGCAGCTCATCGGCTCGGCCAGCACATGAAGGTGCTTGAGCTTCTCGGGAATGCGAACGATGAACTCGGCGTCGTCGACGAAGTACTCGGTCATGTACCCGTGCAGCAGATTGATGCCGCGCTCGTAATACGTTTCCTCGCTCGTCATGTCGTTGGTGCCGATGAGATCGTAGATGCTGCCGCCTGGGCGACGCACGGTGGCGGTGACGTAATCGCCGGGCTTTACGTGATGCACGTTCGGGCCGACCTCGACGACCTTGCCGAACGATTCGTGACCGAGCACGAGGAAGTCGTAACCCGGCGGAGCGTTGCCGTACTTGGCTTCGTTGATCTCGCGGTCCGTGGCGTCGACGCCGACCTTGAGCACCTGCACCAGCACACCGCGGCCGTTGGGAATCGAGTCGACCTTGGGCTTCGGCAACTCGGCGAGGTGCACGCTATCGGGAGTGCCTGGACGGACGGCGACGGCTTTCATCGAACGGTTCTCTCGGGTGCGATGTGCTTTGAGTGCGATCGTGGTTTGGTGCGCAATCTATTCCGACACTGGCGAGTACACAAGGGCCGCCGCGCGGCGTGATGTAAACGTCGAATCGAAAGGAGTTTCCGCACGTGCATGCACCGAGGATTCGACGCTCTTTGCACATTGGCGAGGCGTTGTTATCATCCCGCCTCCCATCTTCAATCCTCCCGCGGACGAGGCCCTGTTTTGACGGTTTGTGAGGATCGTGGTCCGCGCGTTGACGATTCGCGTACGGTTCGAAAGTTTCGGAACTGCCGCTCCGACATGCGTGCCAGCATGGGTGACGGCGCGGCATGTAGTCTGATGGTGGGCACTGGCGAAACCTACTTGCCAGCTTTCGCGTTGGCGGCTGGCTTGGGTGAAGTCGCATCGGGCCTGGTGAGCACGGTGCCGCTGCTCATGGGCGCGGTATTGCAGCTTGTCGCCCCGTGGGGCGTTCGTTGGCTAGCATCGCACAAACGATGGGTAGTGTTGTGCGTCAGTTGTCAGGCGCTAGCATTTGTGCCCTTGGCGACAGGCGCAGCAATCGGCTGGGTTCCCGCGCCGCTGGTGTTCATCGCCGCGGCAGCTTACTGGGGCGCAGGCCTCGCAAGCAGTCCCGCATGGAACACGTGGATGGGCGCCATCGTTCCCGACCGCGTGCGGCCACGCTACTTTGCGCTGCGCACACGTTTAGGTCACGTCAGCGTGCTTGCGGGTTTTGCCGCGGCGGGATTGGCCCTGGACTTTGGTTCGGCCAATGCGCGGCTGCTCGACATGTTTGCGATGATTTTTCTCGCGGCGGCGATCTGTCGATTCGTGTCGGGAGCGTTTCTCTATCACCAAAGCGAGGCTCAGTCGCCCACGGCCACAAGTCGATCGGTCCCATTGCGAGAGCTCGTCGGCCGATTGGGCCGCAGCACCGATGGCACGCTGCTGATGTACTTTCTGGCAGTGCAGTGTGCCGTGCAGATCTCGGGGCCGTACTTCAACCCTTACATGCTGCAGCACCTGCGGCTGTCGTACGTCAATTACGTCGTGCTCGTCGCGGCAGCGTTGGTTGGTCGCATCATCGCGTTGCCGCTGTTCGGCGCCTTTGCGCGACGACACGGTGCTCGCTCGCTGTTATGGATCGGCGGAATCGGCATCGTTCCGATGGCGGCAGCGTGGCTGGTCTCGTCGAGTTTCATCTATCTCATCGCGTTGCAGGTGACGGTCGGGATCGTTTGGTCAGCCTACGAGCTTGCGGTTTCGCTGCTCATGCTCGAGGCGATCGATGTCAACGAACGAACGAGCATTCTGACGAAGTACAACCTGGCTCATGCCGTCTGCACGGTGGTAGGGTCGGTGCTTGCTGGCGTGGCGCTCACGTATTTCGGCAAGACACCGAGCGTGTATTTGGTGCTCTTTGCTACCTCGTCGATGGCGCGCTTTTCGGCGCTACTCTTGCTTTGGCGAGTGCCAAGGCAACGCCGCAACGAGGTGGCGACGATTCCGATCGGCAATGCTGCCGAGCTTGCAGAACGTCGAGCAGCGTAGCGTGCCGACTTCGCGATCGGCTGCGCTACGTCGGGATTGCAGCCACTAGCGTCTCTGCGATTCCGTGGCGTGCGGCGATGGTGGTTCAATCGGCGCGGATTGCTCGTTGCGTAACTCGGCATCGCGCCGTTTTTCGATCGTGCGACCGGCGACGTGCCCGACCGCAGCGCCCGAGGCGCCGACCGCGGGGCCTGCCCACCACAGGGCCGGATTCACAAAGGGAACGCCCAGCGACGCCGTTTCTGAACCCAGCATCGGATACAGCGTGCGATAGCCCTGCCGTTCGAGCTCCCAATCCTGCCGGTCACGCGCGTAGCCGAACACGTCATCCGCATGGTGAATGCTGCGATGCAGCGAGAACAGCGGCAACGTCGTCACTGCCGCGTAGCTGCCGGGATAAACGCGTGTGTGAACGTCTTTGGCGAACGCGGCCTCCTTCAACCCAACCGCTGGCACGTCGGAGTTCACGTACAGGCTATTCGAGTACGGATCGTATCGATCATGGCCGAAGACGCGACCAGGGAAAATCGTGTATCGCAGCCAACTCAACGTGCCGAAGGAGTACCGCCATCCCGCGCCGACGTTCTCGTTCTCTCGCAGCCGCTTCCATTGAGCGCCGGGGTCGTAATGGTTGACGTACACGCGAACGTCGGCCAAATCGTTCTGCTCGAGGTAACTGACGACCTTCACCATTGTCTCGTTCGAGTCGTGGTCGCTGTCAATCGAGTGCCCGAAGGAGAACACTCGATGCGGCCAGGCGATTACCTTGGCAATGCGATCCATCCGCTTCATCGGCTTGCCATACTCGACCATGACCGTCTGAGGAGTCGCGTCGACCGGATGTTCGAATCGGCTGTAGATATAAGGACCTTTGGCGCAGCCAACTGCTGCGAATACTGCTACAGCCAGAGTGCAGGTCACGAATGTGTGAAGTTTAGCCCCGACGCGCAGCGTGCGTGTTCTTCGCGTCGCAACAGTCTCGATGTTGAATGCTTCGCGATGCAAGGCAAGCGACCCAACTTAGCGCCCGAGGCGGCGACTAGAACCAACGCTTGACCTTCTCGGCGACGGATAATTCCTCGGGCGAGCCGCCTCGCACGTAGTCACGCCACTTGCCGGCGTCTTCGCCGAAATCCTTGCCGGTGATCTGTTTCAACGACACGATCGCCCGGAACTGCATGGCGGGGTCCTTGTCGTCGAGCGCCGAACCCAATGCCTCGACGGACGACGAGTCGCCGACCTTGCCGAGATCGCGGGCGGCGGCGAGGCGCACATCCAAATCGGTGTCGGTATCGAGCACTTTCGCGAGGGCCTTGGCCGCCTCGGGACCGCCGTGCTTGCCCCATGCGTCGCAGCAAGCGATGCGAACGTCGGCGTCAGCATCGTTCATGGCCGCCGTGAGCACCGCCGTCGAGGCAGTTCCCGGGAGCACGGCCAACGTCCGCAGAATCTGCTGCCTCACGATCGGGTCTTCTTCGTGTTGAATGCTTCGAGCCAGTTCGATCGACTCGCGCTCTTTTTCTTCGGCGCTCATCTCAGGCGCTTTCTCAGCCAGCTCTTTCATCTTCTTGATGCGGTCGATCGGCGCAGCAATCTGCGGTCCGGCCTCCGGCTTCGCTTTCTTCTTAAACCAACTGATGTCGTTGATTTGCCAATTGGGGCCCTGAGCGCAGCCAGCGGCCAAGGCCACAAGAAGAGAGATCACGGCCATCCGTGCGCGAATCGAGATGCGCAGCAAGCGAGCGCTCACGAGGTGCCTGGGGGATGAGGTGTTGCGGTGGGGAACTTGAAGGGGTCGCGAGTATAGCCATGCTCCCGCCCGCAAGCCAAGACGTGATTGCCCGTACAATCGGTTTGTTCGCTAGCAGTCGAGGCGTTTCCCGAAGGTCAAAGCACCGGCCTCGCCATATCGCCAATGCACGGCAGCGAGATAAGATAGAAGAATGTCGTCGCCACGAACGTTCATCGCAGTACTCGCTGTTGCCGAGTGCTTGCTGCTCGCGCTGCTCTCGTCGCCAGCGGCGGCTGTCGACTATGTCGACATCAAGCACGACGGCGTTGAGAAGCATCTCGTCGGCACCGTGCTCGACACGACCACCGACGGCGGGCTGATGCTGCTGGCTACCGACGGCGCGATGTGGCCCGTGACGGCCGAGTTGATGGTCCGCCGTAGTTCGGACGACGTGCCGTTCGCGCCGCTATCACCGACGGAGCTCGGCAAACGTCTGCTGACCGAGTTGCCGGCGGGTTTCGAGATTCACGCGACGCAGAACTACCTGATTTGCCACAACACGTCGAAGGCTTACGCCCAGTGGTGCGGCGGCGTGTTCGAGCAGTTGTATCGCGCGTTCACGAACTATTGGACTCGCAAAGGCTTCGAGCTGCACAAGCCCGACTTCCCGCTCGTGGCGATTGTGTTTGCCGACAAGCATTCATACGCCTCGTTCGCCAGGCCCGACCTCGGCGACGCCGGCGAATCGATCATCGGCTACTACAGCTTCCAGTCCAACCGCATGACGATGTACGACCTGACCGGCGTCGAGTCGCTGCGTCGGCCGGGCGATCGTCGCACCAGCGCTGCGCAGATCAACGAGATGCTCACGCGTCCCGAGGCGGAACGCACGGTCGCCACCATCTTGCACGAGGCCACGCATCAGCTCGCCTTCAACACGGGGCTGCAGATAAGGTTCAGCGACACGCCGCTATGGGTCAGCGAAGGATTGGCCGTGTTTTTCGAGACGCCTGACCTGCGGAGCAGCAAAGGTTGGAGCGCCATCGGCTCGGTGAATTATGGCCGCCTCAACGTGTTCTTTCAGACGCTGCGCGGCCGACCGCCGAACAGCCTCGAACTCTTGCTAAGCGACGACTCGCAGTTTCGCGGCGCTCGCGCAGGAGATGTACGCCGAGGCGTGGGCGTTGCACTACTTTCTGTCGCGGCAGAAATCGAAGCAGTACATCGAATATCTGAAAATGCTCTCGCAGAAGCCGCGTCTCATCACCGGCGACGCCTCGACGCGCCTCGCCGAATTCCGCCAGTTCTTCGGCGACGATCTGCATCAGCTTGACGTCGACTTCGTCCGTTACATGACGAAGGTCAAGTAACGCATGGATGACGCGGCTGTCATGGAATTGCCCCGTTCGATTACGTCGCCGTTAGTTGTGGCCCGCGACGATTAAACGTCTGTTACTTGCGGCCGAAAAGCCTTGCAAACGGTCGATTTCTCGATAGGTATGAGCAGATGAGGCATTGGTTCGAACGTTCCTTAGGAGCATGAGAGCAATGAACGCATCGCATCGAGTTCGCAAGTTTTGGTTGCGTGGTTTGAGGGCGCTGGCGTGGCCGCTTGCCGTCGCCATGCTGCTAACCGCTGTGAACCCCGGCAGTGCCGAGGCCAGGCATCGCGGGCGGAGTTCGAAGTACGCGAAGACACCGAGCGGCAAGGTGATGAAGTACCGACCGTCACTGCAGGTGACGCGGCAAGGGTAGATCGACGGCTAGACACGTCGTACGTCATGGCCCCGAGCCGCAAAGCTCGGGGCTTTTGCGTTTACGGGCTCGGCTGTGTTTACGGGCTATTGATCCTCAGAAAACAAGGATTATCGCGAGATGCTAACCATCGCCGCTTGCGGTTTCGCGCGTCCCACGGGCGGTATGCGCGAAACCGCAAGCGGTGATGGATCATCGAGAGCCACGTTCACGCTGTTTTCTGAGGATCAATGACCGAAGACCCGATCCGCCTCGCGAGGTCCATGATTTCGATCGGCACGGCCAGCACGACCGTGTTCGACGCCGTCGGGCCGAGGCCATCGATCGTTTGCAACGTGCGAAGCTGCATCGCCCCGGGACTGGTGCTCATCGTCATCGCGGCGGCGGCGAGATTTTCGGCTGCGAGCTTGTCGCCTTCGGCCTTCGTGATCGTCGCACGCTTCTCACGTTCGGCGCCAGCCTGACGCGACATGATGCGTTTCAAATCTTCGGGCATGTTGATGTCTTGCAACCGAATGCCGGTCACATGCAGACCCCACTCGTGCGAATCGGCCTCGACGTGCTCGGTGATCTTCTTGGCGATCTCTTCTCGCTCGGCCAGCAACTCGTCGAGCGTCATGCCACCAATGACGTCGCGTAGCGCGCTCTGCGCGAGTTGCGCGACGGCGAATGAGAAGTCTTGAATCTTCAGCACCGCATCTTCGGCATTGGTCACGCGGTAGAACAACACGCTGTCGATGGCAACCGGCACGTTGTCGCGTGTGATGACTTCTTGTCGAGGAATGTGATGCGCGAAATGCGCGTGTCGATCATCCGCACGCGGTCGACGATCGGAATGATCCAGAACAGCCCCGGACCACGCACGCCATAAAACTTGCCGACTCGCAGCACGATGGCGTGTTGCCATTGGTTGGCGACCTTCGCCGCGCTGGCCACTAACAGTGCGATCACGGTTCCCGCGACAACACCCACCGGCGGCATGATGGCCAACACGATGACTTCGAGAACGATAAAGATCGCGACTTGTAAAAAGCTAGGCATAAGTATGGCCGTGTAAGCTATGCAAAAAACCGTAAGAACGCTCGACGGCAGCAAATGGCCGTCCACAACTATAGGTCGCTCAAACGGACGTCTTTGGGGACGATCGAAGCCGCAGAATTCGAGCAATTCGCGGACATGGTCAGCCTTTCAGGAAACTCCAGGCGAAGATCAGGATCAGGATGATCGCGATTGCCTGCCAGAAACGATTGACGCCGCGGACGCGCTGGAATGGCGCCTCGCGGTCGGGGAATTCACTGGCCACGAAGTCGTCGTAATCGAAGTCGTCATCTTCGCCGTAATGAGCATCGACGTCGGCATCTTCCGACCAGCCGGTGTCGTTGTCCGATCCGCAATGCGGACACGCGGCGGCGCCGACGCGCACCTTCCCGTCGCAATGCGGACAACGGAAGTACTCGGGACGTCGCTTCGCCATAGCGTCGTTACAGCGCGGGCTCGGCAACGTGCGGCGGCGTGAAGTTGAAGCCGCGACTTTGGCTGAAGAACTCGATCGGATTCTCGTACACGATCTTGCGGATCAGCGACTCCGGGTGGCCTCGCATCCGCATCGTGAGAATGAAGTCCGGAACAGCCGTCGGTTTCGATGGTCCCCAGTCGCCGGCCGAATTCACCAGCAAACGCTCGGGGCCGTACATCTCGACGATGTCGCAGGCTCGCTGCGGCGTGCACTTGCTTACCGGGTACAACGTCATGCCCGCCCAGAACCCGGCATCGAGCACGGCGCGCACGGTGTGCTCTTCAACGTGGTCGACGAGCACGCGATGATGCTCCAGCCGCCGATCGCCGCAGAGCATGTCGAGAATCATCCGCGTCCCCTTGTACTTGTCTTCAAGGTGGGGCGTGTGGATGAGAATTTGTTCGCCAGTGCGGGCCGCGAGGTCGAGGTGCTCGAGGAAGATCGTCGCTTCGTTCTTCGTGTTCTTGTTCAGTCCGATCTCGCCGATGCCCAACACACCGGGCTTATCGAGAAACTCGGGAATCATCGCGATCACTTCGCGCGACAGCTTGACGTTCTCAGCTTCCTTGGCGTTGATGCACAGCCAGGTGAAATGCTGAATACCGTACCAGCCAGCCCGCTTTGGCTCGAACTCCGTGAGCTGCCGGAAATAGTCGCGAAAACTGTCGACGCTACCGCGGTCGAACCCGGCCCAAAACGCGGGCTCACTCACGGCGACGCAGCCCATCTTGGCGACCGTCTCGTAGTCGTCCGTGACGCGCGAGACCATGTGAATGTGCGGATCGATGTAGTACATAGCGGCAAGAACGAAGAACGCAGGGCCAGTAACAATGACGGTCAATTATACGCCGTACTGTTTGCGCCAGGCGTCGTCGTACGGCTGCGAGAAAACGAGCTGCACTTCCTCGGCACGACCGCCGTGCGAGGCACGCAACGTTTCGAGAGCATTCTGAATGCGCGCCACGCGCGGATCGCCGTCGAGCGAGCCATCGGCACGCTGCAGACGGTCGAGGGCCGCCGCGAGTTCGAGAATCTTCGCTCGCACTTCGAGGAATTCGCGATTGAGGACGTCGCTTTTGGTGGGCATCGTTTTCATTCTCCCTCTCCCCTTGCGGAAGAGGGCCGGGGTGAGAGGTTAGACGCGTGCACCCGGTCCGCCCCCCTCAACCTTAACTCTCTCCCACGAGGGGAGAGGGAATTATTATGGCGCACCGTTTGGTGCGAAGCGATTACTGAAAAGTCGGCGCTGTCGCTGCCGCCGGCGGAGGCTGACGTTTGCGGAACGATGAATCAATAGCTTGTCGCGGCCCTTGCGGCAAGCCACCGTCCGGAACGGCACGGGTGACGGTGCTCACGTTGCCCGACGGACCGTAGCGAACCGTTTGTTGCGGGCCGTTGACTCCGATGTAGTCGAGAACCCTGTCGGCGCCGATGCGTTCGACTCCCAGCAACGCGGCTTCGGCTCGCATCTTGTCGACTGCCGCCTGCGCCTTCGGCGACACCTGGCCTTCGACAAGGTAGCGCGTGTCGATACTGATGGCGCCGGTCAGTTTGCCCGTGTCGTCGATCTCAGCGTCGATCACGCCGCCGCTGAGCCGGATGATATTTCGCAAACGGTCACGATCGTCGATGCCATCGTCATCCAGGTTGATGCGACCGACCAACGCGAAATGCTCGAGACGTCCTGGATCCCACAGCGACGTGTAGATGCGATCGCCAGGCAGAATCGGCTGAGTCGCAATGCTGTCGACGATGCGGGCTTCGGCCAAGTGCGGTCCCATGACCTGCGTGACTTCGACCTTCCCCTTACGACCGGCGACGTCGGACGGTGCAACGCTCGGCGAATGGACGAAGAAAACGGTCTGCGAACGAAGGCCGTCGCTCGAACCGAGGTTGATCATCACCGTGTTCGACCGCTCTTGCACGGTGCGAATCTCGCCGTCGTCGCGCTCCATCGGGCTTTCGCCCTTGAGTCGCTGAAGGACCTTGTCCTTCTCTTTGATTGTTATCTCGGCCGTCGCGATTCTCTTCGTCAGGTCGGCGACTGCCTTGGTCTGCTTGTCGAGTTCGGTGGTGTAGTTATTCTGCGCCTGAGCGAGTTGATCGAGGACGTCCTTCTTCTCGTCGGCTGCCTTCTTCTCGGCTGCCATGAACTTGGTCTTCTCGGCTTCGAGCTCAGCGACCGCGGCGTCCTTAGCCTTTGCCGCTTCGTCGACGGCGACCTTCGCCTCGTTGCGAGCCTTGGCGTTCTCCATTTCCATTTCGTTGATCTTCGCCTGCGTCGCGGCGTTCTCGGCGACGGTCTTGGCGAGCGTCGTCGCCATTTCTTCGAGCGCCTGGCGGTAGAATTTCTTCTCGGCCGGCAGCGTCGCGCCGTAGGTCTCCATGTCGCCGGTGAACTTGGCGCTGGCCTTCTCCGGGTCGTCTTCGTCGCTCAGGCCGATCATCTGCTTGTACTTGTCGGCAGCGTCGACCGCACGGCGAAGATTCGTCTCCGACTCGCGCATCTTCTCGGTGTCAGCCTTGATCTGGGCGTAATACCCGTTCGACTGGCTGAAGAAGTACCAGGTGATGCCTGCGAGCGGCAGCACGCTGATAAGAAGAATAATGACCGTGATCTGCAAGCCTTGATTTTCGCTGCTCGCCATACGTCTGCTCGAATCCTGTTAAGCCCGTGGCGCCAGAGGGGAAACGCGGCGCGAAGATGAGTCTTTAGGTCCCGATGTAACCAACCAACATGCAAGGACCTAGATCGAGTGTAAACAGGGGGCCGGGCGCGGTCAAAAGAAAACAGGGGCGGCGCACCATGACCCAGGGCCGGCAGGCCCTGGGCTTGGGCTCGGTTTGACACTCAGGCGCAACGACCCCTACGATTGATCGAACGATGACTCGCAACGCAAAGCAGCCCACTCTGCCGGGAATGGAAGACGCCTGGGAGGCCGTACAACCGGACGCCATACCACCAGAACTGGACCCATCGGTCGATGAGCCCACCCCCGGACCTTCCGGATGCGAAGCCTCGGCCAACTCGCCGCCTGAAACGCTCGCTGGCGAGACCGTATTCGTCATCGACGCCAACTCGCTGATCTTCCAGGTCTTTCACGCCATCCCCGAGATGACGAGCCCGGCGGGCGAGCCGGTCAACGCGGTCTTCGGCTTCACGCGCGATCTGCTCTGGCTGATCGAGAAGAAGCGGCCGACCTATCTGTTCTGCGCGTTCGACATGGCGGGGCCGACGTTTCGTCACGAGCGATACCACGAGTACAAAGCCACTCGCAGCGAGATGCCCGACGACCTCGCACCGCAGTTTGCCGCCATTCATCGCGTTGTCGATGCGATGCGCATCCCCCTGCTCTGCCTCGACGCTTACGAGGCCGACGATGTGCTGGCAACCGTGGCCCGGCAGACCGAAGAACTCGGCGGCGACTGCTTCGTGGTGACGGCCGACAAGGATTGCCGTCAGCTCATCACGGACCACGTGAAGATCTACAACGTCCGCAAGGACCAGATCTACGACGCCGCCGCGCTCAAGGCCGATTGGGGCATTCGTCCCGACCAGGTCGTCGACTTCCAATCGCTGGTTGGCGATTCGGTCGACAACATCCCCGGCGTGCCGCGCATCGGCCCCAAGACCGCCCGCGAACTGCTCGAGAAGTACGACACGCTCGACAACCTGTATTATCATGTCAACGAGGTGACCGGCGCGAAGAAGACCTATCTCATCGAAGGTCGCGACAAGGCGTACATGAGTCGCGAACTGGTGCGGCTCGAAACCGAAGTGCCGGTGCCGGTCGACTGGACGCATGGCCGCGTCGGTGGGTTCGACATCGACGGACTGTTGAAACTGTGCGCCGAGTTCGGCTTTCATCGCATCGCCGACCAGGTGCGAGCGCTCGACGTCGTCGCCGCGCCCGAGGCGTGGGAAGCCGACTATCGCAACGTCGACACGCCCGAGAAGTTCGCGGCTTTCATGGAAGAACTGTCGCAACAGAAGGTGTTTTCCTTCGACACCGAAACGACGGCGCTTTGCGCGACACGCGCCGACATCGTCGGTTATTCGTTCGCATGGAAGCCCGGCGTGGCGTGGTATGTGCCCGTGCGAGGCCCCGCCGGCGAAGCGAAGCTCGACCCGACGACGACGCTCGAAGCGCTGCGGCCGATCCTCGAGAACCCCGCGATCGGCAAGATCGGTCAGAACCTGAAGTACGACATGCTCGCACTGCGCAAAGCGGG
This sequence comes from uncultured Planctomycetota bacterium, assembly GCA_963708675.1. Taxonomy (GTDB): domain Bacteria; phylum Planctomycetota; class Planctomycetia; order Pirellulales; family PNKZ01; genus DATAXP01. The sequence goes on along the minus strand of CAVPTO010000003.1, from coordinate 3,933,947 downwards.
CGTGACGATGCGAGGCCTGAAGTTCGACACGATGCTGGCGAGCTATCTGCTCGAAGCCGGCGAGCGGAACCACAAACTCGATGAACTAGCGTCGCGATACCTTAAGCACAAGAACATCCCGATCAGCAACCTCATCGGCACTGGCAAGAATCAGAAGTGCATGGACGAGGTGCCGATCGCGAAGGTCGCCGAATACGCAGCCGAGGACGCCGATGTTCCGCTGCGACTGTGGCCAATCCTCGACGCGAAGCTGCGCGAGGCGAATCTCGATCCGCTATTCGAGAAGCTCGAAATCCCGCTGGTCGAAGTGCTCGCCGAGATGGAGCACCACGGCATCAAGGTTGACGTCGAACGCCTCAATACGCTTAGTAAAACGTATGGCGAACGACTGGCGACGATCGAAGGCGAAATCTACGCGCTCGCCGGTCGTGAGTTCAACATTGCATCGCCCAAGCAACTGCAACAGGTGCTCTTTGTCGAGCAAGGACTGCCGATGCTTGCCAAGACGAAGACGGGCGCGAGCACCGATGTCGATGTGCTCGAAGAACTCGCGCGGTCGCATCCGCTGCCAGCGAAGATCATCGAGTTTCGGCAGTACTCGAAACTCAAGGGAACGTACGTCGACGCGTTGCCATTGATGATCAATCCGGCGACGGGCCGCGTTCACACGTCGTTCCACCAGGCAGTGGCGGCCACGGGGCGGCTGAGCTCGAACGATCCGAACCTGCAGAACATCCCGATCCGCACCGAGACTCGGCGCGAAATCCGCTCGGCCTTTCTAGCGGGCGAAGAGGGCTGGCTATTGCTAGCAGCCGACTATTCGCAGATCGAGTTGCGTGTGCTCGCGCACTATTCGCAGGACGAGACGATGCTGAAGGCGTTCGCCGACGACGAGGACATCCACACGCTCGTCGCCAGCCAGGTGTACGGCGTGACGCTCGATGCGGTAACAAAGGATCAGCGACGCGCCGCCAAGGCCGTAAACTTCGGCATCATTTACGGTCAAAGCCCGTTCGGATTGGCGAAGGCACTGGACATCGACAAGACCGAGGCGGCGCAGTTCATCGACGCGTACTTCGAGCGCTACCCGGGCGTCGACAATTTCTTCTCGAAAATACTGGAAGATGCCCGCGAGAGGGGGTATGTTACGACCGTGCTAGGGCGACGGCGGTCCATTCGCGGCATCCGTCCTCAAGCGCCTCGGCAGCGGAACTTGTCGGAACGCACCGCGATCAACACGGTGATCCAAGGCTCTGCGGCCGACCTGATCAAGCAAGCCATGATCGGCATCCACGCCCGCCTGCGACGCGAGAACTTTCGCGCTCGCATGTTATTGCAGATTCATGATGAACTAATGTTCGAAGCTCCTGCAGAGGAGGTCGATGCGCTAGGCCGGCTGGTCGTCGAAGAGATGACGAGCGTGCTGTCGCTTGAAGTTCCGCTCAAGGTTGACGTCAAGACCGGACGCAACTGGGCCGAGACCGAACCTTGGAACTGAATTAGCCGTCAGGTTGGCGATGCGCTCACAGGCGGAGCGCGTCATCGATCGACGCGGCTAAATCCCATGCAAATCATCGGGCTCGTAGGAGGTGTCGCCAGCGGAAAGAGTTTCGTCGCGCGCGAGTTCGCATCGCTGGGCGCCGGAGTGCTCGATGCCGACAAGGCGGGGCACGAGGCGTTGCGGCGGGCGGATGTCGAGCTTGCGGCCCGCGCTCGCTGGGGCGATGCGATCTTCACGAGCAAGCGAGATGAAAACGAAACACGCATCGAGCGTTCGCGACTGGCGAAAATCGTCTTCGCACCGACGCCCGAAGGTCGGGCCGAACTGAAATATTTGGAGCAACTCACGCATCCTCATATCAAGGATCTTCTCGGGCGACAGCTTGCGGAGTTTGAGACGGCGGGTCGCCAGGTGGCGATCCTCGATGCTCCGGTGATGCTCAAAACGGGCTGGAACGGGTTCTGCCATCACATCGTGTTTGTTGACGTCCCTAGAGACATACGTGTGTCACGGGTGCGCCAGCGTGGATGGAGCGATGCTGAGTTCGCGGCCCGCGAGGCTGCACAAGAGTCGATCGACGAAAAGCGTCTCGCAGCGGACATGATGGTTGACAATTCTGGCTCGGCAGAGGCCACGCGATCGCAAGTCGTAGACCTATGGAGACAAGTGACAAGTAAGTAATTCGACTGCCCCTAGGTCGTCCCTTCGTTTGCCCTGTGGGCATTTCCGACCAATCTGCTTCTCTTCCGGTTTTCTGCTTCCCTTCCGGCTCGTTTCGCTCGACAATAGTTTTCACTCCCTTCCGCTAAGCGCCTTCCGCGCGCTGGCAAAGAGTTCTTGCTTGCTTGGAGATCTCCATGTCCGACTTCCGTAGTCCGTCGTCGCAGCCGAAACGTTCGGCGCCCAAGGCCCATGGCCTGCGCGACGGCAACACCATCCATCCCGAGCCGCACATCGACGGCTTTCGCGATGTCACCAATCGCGATGTTGCCGACGACTTGGACGCTGAGCCGTTGTCGTTGGCGGAAGAGTTGGCGGAAGAAGCGGAACGCCAAGGCATCGACCTGCGCAAGGACGACGCCCACGATCGCTACGAGCAGATCAAGCAAGGCGACATCCACATTGCCGAGTTGCAGCGCATGTCGATGCCGCAGCTCATCGAGCAGGCGCGCGGCGCGTTGCTCACCGATTACATGGGGATCAAGAAGCAGGACTTGATCTTCAAGATTCTCAAAGAGCGTGTGAAGCTCAACGGCCTCATGTTCGGCGAAGGGACGCTCGAAGTGCTGCCCGACGGCTTCGGGTTCTTGCGCAGCCCCGACTATCACTACCTCTCGTGCCCCGACGACATTTACGTCTCGCCGAGTCAGATTCGCCGCTTCGGGCTGCGAACCGGGGCGACCGTGTCGGGCCAAATCCGTCCGCCGAAGGAAAACGAACGGTACTTCGCCCTGCTGCGCGTCGAAGCGATCAACTATCAGGATCCGAATCTGCTTTCGCAGAAGGTGTTCTTCGACGACCTCACGCCGTTGCATCCTGCAAAGCGAGTGGTGCTCGAAACGAACGCCGACGAAATCAACATGCGCGTCGTCGATCTCATCGTGCCGATCGGGTTCGGCCAACGCGGTTTGGTCGTCAGCCCGCCGCGTGCCGGCAAGACCATTCTGCTGCAGAAGATGGCCAAGGCCGTACTCGCGAATCATCCGGAAGTTTACGTCATCATGCTGTTGATCGACGAGCGACCGGAAGAAGTGACCGACATGGAACGTCAGGTGAAGGGGCCGAACTGTGAAGTCATCAGCTCGACGTTCGACGAACCGTCAGCGCGGCACATTCAAGTCGCGGAGATGGTGATCGAGAAGGCCAAGCGGATGGTCGAGTACGGCTACGACGTGGTGATTTTCCTCGACTCGATCACGCGACTGGCGAGGGCTTGGAACTCGGAAGTTCCACACTCGGGCAAGATTCTGTCGGGCGGCGTCGATGCCAACGCCTTGCAGCGGCCGAAGCGGTTCTTCGGCGCGGCACGCAAGGTCGAAGAAGGTGGATCGCTGACGATTTTGGCCACCGCGCTGATCGACACTGGCAGCAAGATGGACGAAGTGATCTTCGAAGAGTTCAAGGGGACGGGAAACCTTGAAATCGTGCTCGATCGCAAGCTCGTCGACAAGCGCATCTGGCCGGCGATCGACATCAACAAGAGCGGCACACGCCGCGAAGAGATGCTGCTCGACTCGGAGGAACATCGTCGCATCTGCATTTTGCGTCGCGTGCTCAACGACATGAACCCGACCGAGGCCATGGAACTGTTGACGACGCGTCTCGGCAAAACGAAGACCAACGCCGAGTTCCTAATGAGCATGAAGAGCTAGCGTTTAGCCGCGCAACGAGCGCGTCGCAAGCGACGCGGCCAACGATCGCAAAACGATGCCACGAGTATTTGAAGGTTTGACGAGCTCGCCCGTCGGTCGCTTTGCGATCGTTGTGTCGCGCTATAACGAGACCATCACCGCGCGATTGCTTTCGGGGGCGACGGAGACGCTCATTGAGAACGGCGTGGCGTCGGACGCGATCGATGTCGCATGGGTGCCGGGCGCGTGGGAGCTTCCGCTCATTGCCGATCGTATGGCGAAATCGAACGCGTATGCCGCGGTCATTTGCCTGGGCGCCGTCATTCGTGGCGAGACGACGCACGATCAGCACATCAATCGTGCGGTGAGTAACGAGCTCGCCGCAACCAGCGTCGCCACGGGAGTGCCCGTGCTGTTCGGCCTTCTTACATGCGATACGCTCGAACAAGCGATCCATCGTGCCGGCGGCAACGTAGGCAACAAAGGGAGCGAGTGCGCGCTGGCGGCATTGGAGATGGCAGATCTCTTGCGTCGGTTGGACAAAGGGACTGTCTGACAGCGGACGCGCGCATACTTTCTGCGTATTTGGTAAATTGACGCGGACTTTTCCGTCTGAGTGTTTGTTTCGATTATGACGCGTCGATCTCGAGCTCGTGAAATTGCGCTGCAGATCCTGTTTCAGGATGATCTGAATCCGACGACGAAACCGTCGGATGCGGATGCGTTCGTGCGTGGCCGGTTGCTCGGCGATCGGGAACTCGTCGAGTTCTCGCAATCGCTGATCGCCGGCGTGCGTCGCAATCGTGCGGAACTCGACGACGTGCTCGGAAAAACCGCCGCCAACTGGGGCCTCGAACGCATGGCCGCCACCGATCGCAACATCCTGCGGATCGGCGCGTTCGAGATTCTTTACTCCGACACACCAGGGCGCGTGGCGATCAACGAGGCGTTGGAGCTGGCCAAGCGATTCGGGACGGCGAACTCGTCGCAGTTCGTCAACGGCATCTTGGATAAACTACTGAAAAAGGAATGACGAATGTCGAATAACGAATGACGAATGTTTGCCGTTCGTCATTCGACATTCGTGCTTCGACATTTGCCCCATGGGTTTCTTCGACAAGTTCAAGGAAGGGCTTCGCAAGACCAGTCGGATTCTAAACACCGACGTCCGCGACCTGTTCAAGAGCGAAGGTCGGCTGGTCGACGAGGCGTTTCTCGAAGAACTGTACGCGATTCTGATCAAGACCGACGTCGGCGTTTCGGCGGCGCAGCAAACGGTCGAAGAGGTGCGTGTCGCCTTCCGTGGCCGCGTCGTTCACATGGCCGACGTACTGGCGAAGGTGAAAGACAAGCTGCGGGCGCTGTTGGCGCAGGACGCACAACCCATCAACTTTGCCCCGTCGGGGCCGACCGTGATTCTCGTTGCAGGCGTCAACGGCGCCGGCAAGACAACGTCGATCGCCAAGCTGACGGCTTGGTGCCAGTCGCAAGGGAAGAAGGTAGTGCTCGGGGCTGGCGACACATTCCGCGCGGCGGCCGTCGAACAGTTGACCATTTGGGCCGATCGCCTGGGAGCCGAGCTTGTCAAAGGCGACGCTGGTCGCGATCCGGCGAGCGTCGCGCATCGCGCGGTGGCTCGCGCTCTGGAAATCGGCGCCGACGTATGCATCATCGACACCGCGGGCCGTCTCCAAACGCAGAAGAACCTAATGGCGGAGCTCGAGAAGATTCGCCGCGTCATCAGCAAGCAGATTCCTGAGGCGCCGCACGAGGTGCTGCTGGTGCTCGACGCGACGACGGGACAGAACGGCATCAGCCAGGCAAAACACTTTACCGAGGCGGTACAGTGTACGGGCATCGTGCTGGCGAAGATTGATGGCACCGCCAAGGGGGGCGTGGTGGTGGCGATCCGCCAATCGATGGGGCTCCCCGTGAAGTTCCTGGGTGTCGGCGAGCAAGCGGACGACCTTGCCGTTTTTGACGCCGCGAGCTTCGTCGACGCGATGTTCGACGACGCGATTCCATCGGCACGCGTGTAACAAACGTCGCCGACTTGTTCGCCAGCGCTGACGCGATCCGTCGGCTTAAATCTGGCCATCCGATCGGGTGTCAAAACCGCATGCGGATGCATCTCAGGGTGCTTCCCCCTCGCAAGCAGTGCCTTAACAATTCCGCAGCCGGAACAGTCTCCGCGACCGTACCCGGAAGTCACTCTGCGCGCTGGGTGAGTAGGAGTTTTGCGGCGTAGTCGGTGCCATAGGTTTCCGATACGAGAGGTAGTTGGTCTGCGCCAGCAACGCTCGCGGGCGCTGATTGATTGATTCGCGCACAGGAATACGGGCCGGCCCATGGCGGACGGCCGGCGTCACAAACCACTATTCGTTGGCTTGGAGTTCGGGCACATGAAATTGGCAACGACTGCACTTAGGGCTGCACTGCTGGCAGCCCTGCTGTCCCCCACGACAGCGTCCGCCCAGCAGCGAGATGGAGCGACCAAGCAGGTCGCTTACAATCGGTACTACCAGCCGTCGCCTAGCGACGCGCCGGAGTACGACAACAAGGCAGATGAAAAGACCGAAGAAGCAACCGTCGGCGGAAATCAAACTCCCGCTGCCGCTGCCGACGACGGTCCGGCAACCTGCTACAGCGAGAAGTTCGAACCGGTCCGCCTGTTCGGCAAGACCCCGTTCGAAAAGCGCTGGGGCATCGTGGCGACGGGCTGGATTGCCCAGAGCTACACACAGAACTTCTGGAGCCCGCGTGATCGTACCAACGGCCCGGTCACTTGGACCGACCGTTCGAACGATTACCAGCTCAACGAAATCTACAGCATCCTCAAGCGCGACGTCGACAACGGCGGCGAAGGCTGGGACTGGGGTTTCCGTTGGGACACCCAGTACGGCACGAGCTCGCGGTTCAACACGAGCGCTGGTTTCGAAGACAAATTTGCTTCGAACATCAACCAGTCGCAGTACAACATCGCGATGCCGAACGCGAACGTGATCGCCCAATACAATGACCTCAAGGTCACCATGGGACGATACACATCGCCAGTCGGTTTCTATGCGATCGGTACGTATAACAACTTCTTCAATACCCTGCCTTATACCTTCCAATACGGCGAGCCGTTTACTCACACCGGCTTCCTTGCCCAATATCAAGTCACCGACGACTTGAACCTGGGAGCTGGTTTCATTCGTGGATGGGATAACACGGGTAGCTTTAACCCCGGCTCCGGCTACATCGGAACCGTGGTTCGCAACAACCTTGCGAAAGAAGGCGACTCGCTCTCGTTCGTTCCGGTCTTCAGCAGTGCTGAGCCCGTCACGTATGCCGACAACGGTCAACCGATCAGCGCCGGCGTCGCAGGTGTGCCCAACAACCCGCCCGCCTTTGCTCCTCGCTACTTGCAGACCTTGGTCTATAGCCGTCCGGTTGCCGAAAAGCTGACTTACGTCTTCCAGAGCGACTTTGGCTACCAAGCCAACGCTTGGGCCGACGGTAGCGCTGCTCACTGGTACGGTGTGAACCAATACTTGTACTACAAGGTCAACAACTGCATCTCTTGGGGTATCAACGCGGAATGGTTCCGCGACGACACGGGCTACCGCGTCGGTGGCTTCCTGCCGGACTACTACCAAGGCTACTACCAATCGCGAATCCGCGGTTTGTCGCCGAACCGGTCCGATTACATCGGCAACTGGTATCAGATCACGTGCGGTCCTCGCTGGACGCCGAACCCGAACCTGGTCATCCGCCCCAACCTGCGGTTTGACTGGTTCGATGGCAAGATCGGCCCGAACAACCCGGGCGTGAATGCTAACGGTGGCCCCGGCTCGGGCACCAACGGTGGTTTGCCGTTCGGTGACGGAACGAAGTCTGTCCAAGGCATCCTTGGCACCGACGTCGTCATCGTCTACTAAGCTGACGGTTCGACCTACTGGTCAATACAAGGACGCTCGTGCCGCAAGGCACGAGCGTCTTTTTTTATGCGCGGTGAACTCCTCTGTGCGCACCAGACACCGATCGACCCGATTTCACCGACGTCGCGACGGTGGTCGGCCGAGGCGTCGTCCAGGTCGAAACCGGTTGGACGCATCGCGAACGGCAACAGCCCGACTCGATCAACGAGCAGAACACGCTACCCGAGAGCTTGCTCCGTATCGGAATGAGCGACAAATTCGAATGGCGCATCAAGTGGGACGGCGGTTACACCTTCTCGCGGTTGCACGACTACGGGTCCGGGCAAACCAGTTCGTTCAACGGCGGCGCCGACACGACGCTCGGCTTCAAGTGGATCGCCAAGGACCAAGACGATTGGATCCCGTTGCAGACGGTCGTCACACGCCTGACCGTGCCGACAGGCTCGGTGCAATATAGCGCCGACACGGTGCAGCCGGGCGTCAGCTACATCTACAACTGGCAGATTCGCAAGTGGTGGTTCTTCCGAGGGAGCACCGGCGTCGACTGGCTGAACCATGCGGGACCGATCTTCGTGACGGCCGGCGCTCCGAGCTCATCGCTGTCGATCAACCGCGACTACCAGGTGCAGACGTTTCAATCGTTCTCGTCGTACTTCCAGATTTCGCGTCGTTGGGGGATGTTCGCCGAGTGGTTTGTCCTGATGCACGCGAAGTCAGCAGACAACCAACCCGACAACTACCACGACTACGGGTTCTACTACTACCTGTCACCGAACTTGCAGCTCGACCTCCGCGTCGGCCAGCGTCTCGGCAGTGCCGATATCAACGAATATTTCACCGGTGCCGGCATCTCGTTCCGCATGCAGTAGCCATTTACCGACGCGATGCCTAATCGCGCAGCGGGCCATGCAGGGCAATCGGGCAATTACAGCCGCGACGTTGCCGACGACGTTCGCGGCAAAGAATTTTGCAATTTTCGTAAGTCTCGTTGCAGCAAATAGGTTCCGATGGCTGCGCGATTTTATTTGGTGCTGCGCGCGCCAATGGCACTCGACTTGCTTTACACCTCATCCGGCGTGCGATGCGTTACCCGCAAGCGAGGGCCCCGCTTGCGGGTAATTTTTAACTCGCCGCCAACTGGTCTGCTAAGTAGTTAGTAACAGCACAAAACACCGGAGGCTTCGGCCTCCATCAAGTCTCAGCTGGCACAGTTTCGTCCAGAAGGATGCCCCAACGACTCGGACCGTGGTTCCGCCTGATCACGGTCCGGGTCGGGGCTCTTCCTTCTTCCAAAGTGCATGCCAGCTTAACGTGACTCGCACCTCGCTTGAGTCGCGGTTCCCAAGGAAGAAGTGAGATGCTCGTTGTTCGCGCCTCTCGCTGTCCCGTCGTCACCTCGATAACATGGATCGCATGAAGCTCATCATCGCGATTATTCAGCCCAGCCGACTCGAAGCCGTTAAGCAAGCACTCACGGAAGTCGAAGTATTTCGACTCACCGTGATGGACGTGCAAGGCTTCGGCCGACAGAAGGGTCACAGCGAGGTCTACCGCGGCCACGAATTGGCCGTGAACTTGCTCCGCAAGGTGATGCTCAAGATCGCCGTCAACGAAGACTTTGTCGAGCCAACGATCAACGCGATCGTGAAAGGCGGACGCAGCGGCCCGAGCGGCGAGATCGGCGACGGCAAGATCTTCGTGCTGCCGCTCGACGATTGCATTCGCATCCGCACCGGCGAACGCGGCCCCGAAGCGATCTAGGCTCGTCCGTTGTCAGTGGTCCGTTGCCGAACGTGTCGTCACCACTGACCACGGACAACTGACACTTCTACGCCATCGTCTTCCGCGGCATCATCCGGCACAGCAAGATGCCGCCGTAGTACAGGAAGCACAGCGGCGTCGCCATCAGGAACAGGCTGTACGGGTCGGCCGGCGTCAGGATGGCCGACAGGACGATGATCACCAGCACCGCGATGCGCCACTTCTCGATATACATGCGGATGTCGAACACGCCGATCCGCTCGAGGAAAAGCATCACCAGCGGTAGCTGAAAGCTGATGCCGAATCCGAGCGGCAACACCAGCACGAAGCTAATCAGCTCGCTGATGCGAAGGTCCGGGTCGATGTTCATCGACTTGTTGAAGTTGAACAAGAACGTCAACACCGGACCGAACACGAACAGGTACGCCGTCGCCGCCCCCAGCAAGAACAGGAACAGGCTGAACGGCAGAAACACGTGGATGTACCGACGCTCGTGCGGAAACAGCCCCGCGGCCACGAACGTCCAGATTTGATAGAAGACCCACGGGCTCGAAATGATCGCCCCGGCCACGAGTCCCGCCTTCAGCCAGATCGAAAAACCTTCCGACGGGTTCAACGCACGAATGGCGATCCGCGGGTCGTCGTTCGTCTTGTGCCACATCACCATCGGTTCGAGCGCCTGGAAGTCCAACCCCGCCGCCGGCTTGTCGGTTTTCAGGCCCAAGCGTTCGGCCAACACCGATGGATGCACGTATTCGACCTCGAACAGCAAGGCGTGATCGAGCATCATCGCCGTCAGCTCTTCATCTGTGTAAGGAAGCGGCTGCTTGCCGTCGGCCTTCAACTCTTCCTGCACAGCGGCGTACGTCGTCTCCGACTTCTCGGTGTAGTACTTCTTCAGCGCCTCCTGCAACGGCGCCTGCAACAGTGCGACGACATAGTCGGCCACGAAAAAGCCGATGATCGCGCCGACCACCAGCCCGGCCAACGCCTTGAACAGCGCGGTGCGCAACTCTTCGAGGTGTTCCCCGAAGGTCATCGTCGTATCTTCGAACAAGTCCTCGTCGCGACGAGAACCCAAGAGCGATGTGGCCATGAATCAATACTAAACAATCGACAATGAACTACAATCGCCCCATGTCCGCACTCTACCCCCTACACTTCGAACCGATTCTACGCCGCTACGTCTGGGGAGGCCGACGTTTAGCGACGCTCGGCAAGACGCTGGGCGATGGCGACGATTATGCCGAAAGTTGGGAGCTGTGCGATCGCCCGAACGACCAAAGCGTTGTCGCCGACGGGCCGCTCAAGGGCACAACGCTCGGCGAGCTGGTGCGCACGCGGGGCCGTGAGCTTCTCGGCCGTCACGACCCGCAGGATCGATTTCCGCTGCTCGTAAAGTTCCTCGACGCCCATCGCAAGCTGTCGGTGCAGGTGCATCCCGACAACGCACGAGCGGCCAGGCTCACACCGCCCGACCTCGGCAAGACCGAGGCCTGGGTCGTCCTCGCGGCCGAGCCGGGAAGCGTCATCTATGCCGGCCTCAAACGTGGCTTCGACCGCGCGGCGCTGGCGCGCGAAGTCTCCCGCGGCACCGTCGAGCTGTGTCTGCACACCTTCGAGCCGCATGTCGGCGATTGCGTCTTCCTTCCCGCAGGTGCGGTGCACGCGCTGGGCGAAGGCCTCGTCATCGCCGAGATTCAGCAATCGAGCGACGTCACGTATCGCTTGTTCGATTGGAATCGCCTGGGCAGCGATGGCAAGCCGAGGCCGCTGCACATCGAGCCTTCGCTCGACGCCATCGACTACACGCTCGGACCCATCAACCCCGTCACGCCGAAGGCCGAACCGTCGTCGGGCACGGGAAATGGCATCGAGCAGCTCGTCGCATGCGATCGCTTCGTGATGGAACGCTGGCAACTCGATGCATCACGTTCGATCGGTGGTGACAATCGCTGTCGCATCGTGATGGTGCTCGACGGGGCCGTGACGATCGACGACAAGACGCACCCCACTTCCGCCGCTCGCGGAACCACCCTGCTTCTGCCCGCGTCGCTCGGTGCCGTCAAAATCAGCCCAACTTCGGCCGCCCCGACTTCGACCAGCTCGAAGCCCTCCGCGACGTTACTTTGCGCATATCTTCCCTAGGCGGACTGCCTCGCTCCTCACTTCGGGTAAACCACGACGCAACTTTCAACGCCATTGAAGACGCCGCGGTTCTGGCGTCGATGCTAGCAAAGACGAACGTGTGTGGGGGAGGACCGATCGATGCGGCGAACACTGACCTTGCTGGCGCTGATCGTAGTTGCAACCGCAACCGGTTGCCGCGATATCCGCATGCCGCGCCTCTTCTCGTGGAACCCGATTCGCCAACAGCGTCAGTCGGCCGCCTATTGGAACCCCTACCCGCACGACGAGTCGCACGACGTCTCGATGAGCGACCTCCGGCCTCGCGACTTCGACCGCCCAATGTCGGAAGTCAAGCGCGCACAGATGTCACCATACGCGCCGCTATCACTCGGCAAATAGCGGCCGGGAATAGCAACAACGCGTTGACCTTCCTCCGCAGTGCGGACGTCCGTATACTCCGCGGCCATGCTCCGTCTCGGAACGACCGTACTGCTTCTGGCTTTGCTCGCGGCATCGTTCGGGTGCCGCAAATACGGAATGGTTCCGTTGTTCCACCCGGGACCAGCTCCCGCCCAGCAACGTGACGACGCCTACTGGGACCCGTACCCGCATGACGAGACGCACGACGTCTCGATGAGCGACTTGCGGCCTCGCGACTTCGACCGTCCCATGGCCGAGGTGAAACGCGCTCAGACGACGCCGCACGACGCCGGCGCCCGCGACGGCTCCGATTACGTCCCGGTCAGCGACGCGTTGCGATAAGCGAATTCCGGCATTCGCGTGATGAATTCCACGGGCAATTCGTCCGGAATTGTGGGATCCGCCACTTTCGACTTTTGCCCGGCGGGCGACTATAATCGCACGGTAGGAGGGGGGGACGCTGTCTGCCCGCCTCCGGCACGCTCGTCTCCTGCCTGAGCGTGGCCACCATCGCCGCCCTGCACTCTTGCGTCGTCGCTCATGCTCCCCAATTCCACAAGCTCTCGGCTTCATCGCTTGCGCGGACTCTGCCTCTTGCGCACAGTGCATTGTCACTGTGCGTGATCGCCGGCTGCGGTCGCGTCGAGTCGATCGAGCACTACACCGTCGCGAAACCTTCGGAACTCGCAAAGCTCACCGGCGGTGACACGACGCCCGCTCCAAAAGCCGACGCGACCAAAGGCAAGCCCGGCCGCATGCTCGCCGCGATCGTGCTGCAACCCGCCAAGGGTTGGTTCTTCAAACTCTCGGGCGTCGACAAAGCCGTTGCGTCGCAGCAAGACGCATTCAATGCGTTTCTCAAGTCGGTGCGATTCAACGCCGCCGGCGAGCCGACATGGACGACGCCCGACGGTTGGCAACAACTGCCCGGCTCCGGCATGCGATACGCTTCGCTCAAGATCGACGCGAAGGATGAGAAGTCTGCCGAGCCGCTTGAGTTGACCGTCATTTCGCTCGACCGTGGCGACAAAGAAGACGAGCGCGAGTATCTGCTCTCGAACATCAACCGTTGGCGCGGACAGTTGCAGTTGCCACCTCTTCAGATCGACGCACTCGACGAAGACACGACCGAGGTTGAACTCGACGCCGGGCTGATCGCCACGACCGTCGATTACACCGGCACGCTCAGCGGCAACACGATGGGCGGACCTTTCTCCGGCATGGCAGGGCCGATGGCCGGAGGCCCAATGTCTGGAAAACCTGTGGCCGGTCCACTACCAGGCCGCGCCGCTCCTAAAGCGCCGCCGGTCGATCAGTCATCTCGCGAAACCGCGAGCGGTGGATTCGTCGCGGGTGAAGTACCGAACAATTGGAACGACGCCGGTGCAGGCGGCATGGCCTCGGCCGCATACACCATCACCAACGGCGATCAGAAAGCGCGTCTCACGGTCACGCCGCTGGCCGAGCGTGGCAACGAGTTGTTGCCCAACATCAATCGTTGGCGCGGACAAGTCGGCATGAACGAGATCATCGCCGATGAACTCGCATCGCATGCCACGCCGATCGACGTCGGCGGCAAGCCCGCGCATTACATCGAAATGCTGCCCGAAGGCCGCGACGCCAAGCAACAGGCGATTCTCGGCGTGGTCCTGTATGATTCGGGTAAGGCGTGGTTCTTCAAGATGATGGGAGACGCCGCGTTGGTCGAATCCCAGCGCGACGCCTTCCGCAAGTTCGTCACGACTTCCAAGATCGCCGCTCCCTAGGACGTTTCAGAGAAAGCCACCGATGGCCGCAATCGATATCACCGAACGAGGCGCTGAATCTCCCCGCCCGCGAAGCGCTCCCTTCACCGGGCGGCCCAAGCCGTCGGCGATCGAACAACTTTTGATGCCGCTGGCGTCGTTGAAGTTGACGGTCACCGTCTTCGCACTGGGCATCTTCCTGATCTTCGTTGGCACCCTTGCCCAGGTCGACCAGGACATCTGGCAGGTGATGAACCACTACTTCCGTGCGTTCTTCGTTTGGGTCCCGTTCCAAGTCTTCTTCCCCCCCGCATTCTTCCCCAGCCGACCGCACATCGGCGGCAGCTTCCCGTATCCCGGCGGGTTCACGTTGCTGACGATCGCGCTCGTGAATCTCACCGCCGCGCACGGTCTGCGCTTCAAGGTGCAAGCAAAGGGCGTGCGGCTGACCGCGGGATTGCTCGTCACGGCGCTCGGCATCGCAATGACCGTGCTCGTGATTCTCGGCGGATCGAACAAGGACGGCATCCTCGAAGTGACGTGGATCGAATGGTCGACGTTGTGGAACGTGTTCCTCGGACTGATGGTCGCTGGATGGGTCGCGGCCTTGGTCGGCCTCGTTCGCCTGGAATCGAAGCGACGCATCGAACGCGTTAGCTTGGGCCTCGTCGTGATCGGCCTCGGCGCGCTGCTCGCAACGCTCTTCTACCAAGGCGACGCCGCACGTCTCGGCGACTCGGCCATGCGCATTCTTTGGCAGTTGATGAAGGGCGCGACCGCCGCGCTCGTGCTGCTCGGCGGATGCGCCCTGCTCTTCAAGAAGCGAGCCGGCGTCGTGCTGCTGCACGCGGGCGTCGCGCTGCTGATGCTCAACGAGCTCATCGTGTACTCGCTGCACGTCGAAGCACGCATGTCGATCGTCGAAGGGGAAACAGTCAACTGGGTGCAGGATCTTCGCCACCTCGAATTGGCTCTTATTGATCCGAGCAATCCGAAGACAGACGACGTGACGGTCATTCCCGAATCGATGCTCGTCGCTGGCAAACGCATCAGCGATAAGCAACTGCCGGTCGATGTCGAGATCGTGCGGCTCGTGCCCAACAGCGATTTGCGTAAGCTGCGCGACGGCGAGACGGCCGAGGCCACGGAAGGCGAAGGCGCTCACCTCGCAGTTCAAGAGCTGCGTCCCGGCTCGGGAACCGATACCGATTCGTCGGTTGACTTCGCCTCAGCCGTCGTGAAGTTCTATCCGCACGGGCAGGATAAACCGCTCGGCACATGGGTACTCAGCCAACTGTTCAGCCTCCGCGACATTCCGCAGCAGGTGACCGTAGGCGACAAAACGTACGACGCCTACCTGCGATTCAAACGCATCTACAAGCCCTACGCAATCAAGCTCGATGACGTCAGCCAAACGACGTACCTCGGCACGGGAACAGCTCGCGATTATTCGTCCGTGGTACACATCGACGATCCGGAACTCGGCATCGATCGCGACAACGTTCGCATTTGGATGAACAACCCGCTGCGCTTTGCAGGCGAGACGTTCTACCAATCGGGTTATCACAAGGATCGGGACACCGGTGTCGAAAGCACCACGCTGCAGGTCGTCTCGAACACCGGTTGGATGATTCCCTACGTCGCGTGCACGATCATCGCCGTCGGCATGTTGGCGCACTTCATGGTCACGCTGTCGCGGTTCCTCACTCGCCGCAACACGGCGACGATTCCCGCAACGAAAGTGCGAGGCCACGCTGCGAAGGCGCCAGCGCCGAGTGGCTCGTGGACGTCGTGGGTCGTGCCGGCGGCCATTGCCCTACTCTTCGCAGGTTGGGCGTTCAGCAAGGCGCGCATGCCGAAGCCGACGCCCGACACCATGAACCTCGAAGCCTTCGGCGCGTTGCCGCTGGCCTATGAAGGACGCGTCAAGCCGTTTGACACGCTGGCAAGAACGACGCTGCGTGCCGTTTCGGGACGCGAGTACTATCGCGAAACTCCCAAAGAAGAGAAGGCCGACAAAACGCTCGGCGAGCGCATGACCGGCAGCTTGCCGCCGAAGCACTCGGCCATCGAGTGGCTGCTCGAATTGATCGCCGACCCCGGCAAGGCGGCCGACGTGCGCGTGTTCCGCATCGAGAACTTCGATGTGCTCAACACACTCGGCCTGCCGCAGCGCGAGAACTTCCGCTACGCCATCGACGAGTTCCGCGAGCACGGCGATCGTTTCGAGGCCGAAATCGAGAAGGCCCGCGCGAAGGGCAAGGCCGACAAAGGCTCGCTGACTGTGTATGAGAAGAAGCTGCTCGAGTTCGACGGCAAGCTGCGCGTTTACTTGGCCCTCGATGCGGCGTTCCATCCGCGCGAAGTGCCCGACTTCCCGACGCCCGAAGAGCTCGAAGCCGATCCGGAAGCGTCGCGTAAACGGTTGATGGCCTCGATGCAGCGCGTGCGTGCCTCGGTCGACAACCTGCGCAAGGCGCAAGTTCCGCTCGCGGTGCCAACCAGTGACGTCGACAACCCCTGGCTGCCATACGCCAACGGCGTCGTCGAAGCCTACGTGCAACGCGCCATCGGCCAAAACCCCAGCGACGCGGTGCTATTGCTCGCGACGATTATTCACGCCTACGCCGAGAAAGACACGAAGACCTTCAACGAAGCCGTCGAGAAGTATCGCCAGTATCTCGACGTTCATCCGCCAAAGTATGCCGACGTTTCGCAAAGCACTTACGATCAACTCGCGGAGTGGAAGCTGACGCATCTGCTCGGCTTCAGCAATTCGCCGTTCCTCAAGAGCGACTTTGAGGCGGCGTTCAATCACTGGGATCCGTTCACACTCGCGTGGTACGGGTACTTCTTCGCCTTCGTGCTCACTGCGTTGTCGTGGCTCGGCTGGACGAAGACGCTGAACCGCAGCGCGCTGGCCGTGATCGCGGTCTCGTTTCTCATCCACACCATCGCCCTGGCGTCACGCATTTACATTTCTGGTCGTCCGCCGGTGACGAACTTGTATTCGTCGGCGATTTTCATCGGCTGGGGCGCGGTGCTCATCGGCATGGTGTTCGAAGGCATCTACCACATCGGCATCGGCAACCTCGTCGCCGCGGTTGCAGGGTTCGCCACGTTGCAAATCGCGCACATGCTGGCCGTCAGCAACGGCGGAGACACGTTCGTCGTGCTGCAGGCCGTGCTCGACACGCAGTTCTGGCTGGCCACGCACGTCACGTGCATCACGCTCGGCTACGCGACGACGTATGTCACGGGACTCTTGGGGCTGATCTACATCGTGCGCGGCGTGCTCACGCCCAGCCTTCGCCCCGAGACGGGCAAGGACCTCGCCCGCATGATCTACGGCACGCTCTGCTTCGCGATTTTCTTCAGCGCGGTCGGCACGATTCTCGGCGGTCTGTGGGCCGACGATTCGTGGGGACGTTTTTGGGGTTGGGACCCGAAGGAAAACGGCGCGCTGATCATCGTCATCTGGAACGCGCTGGTCCTGCACGCCCGCTGGGGGGCGATGGTCGGCGATCGTGGCATGGCGGTTCTGGCCGTCGGCGGCAACATCGTCACCAGTTGGAGCTGGTTCGGCGTCAACGAGCTCGGCATCGGCCTGCACTCGTACGGCTTCACCGAAGGCGTGCTTCTCGCCCTCGGCATCTTCTGCCTGTCGCAACTCGCCATCATCGCGCTCGGCATGGTGCCGCGCAGAGCGCTGGTGGAGCACGCGAGCGCTGGGTGCATGAATTTCGGTCGTCGCGGAGGAATTATCATGACAACGAAAGACGCCGTGATTGAGCTTATCAAGCGGCTGCCCGAGGACGCGACGATGGCCGACATCATGGCCGAGCTTTATTTCCGACAGAAAGTCGACAAAGGTTTGGCCCAACTCGATGCCGGCCAAGGCGTCGACCACGACGAGGCAACCCGACAACTGGCTCCATGGCTCAGCTGACTTGGTCGCCGCAAGCGATTGCCGATCTTCGCGGCATCTATCATTACATCGCTCGCGACTCCGAGCATTACGCGAAGCTCTTCACCGAGCGAATCATCGCGATCGTGGAATCCATTCCGACGTTTCCTCAACTCGGTCCAAAAGTCCCTGAATATCAGTTGGACGAACTTCGAGAACGACGATGCCAAAATTATCGCATCGTCTACCGGGTTAAGAGCGATAACATCGAAGTCGTCACGATCTGCCACGGCGCGAGGCTGTTGCCGCCAATTGAATGACGACTAACGCTTCAAATGCCCCGCCGGCGACTGCGTGGCGGTGCGAGGTGCGATGATCGCGGGCACGGGCAGGTGGCGGATGAGCCACTCGCTTTCGAGCGTCGCGGGAACCTGGTGCTGATTCGCCGGGACAAGCATCTGCACCAAGCCGACGAGCGGTTGCGGCTGTTCACGCGGCGGCGAGCACAGAGCGCGTCCGTTTGCGTCGACCAGCATCGCACCGCCGGTGCAACGACCTACCAGAAGCAGACCTTGCGTGTCGACAGTGAAACCAAAGTCGAGCTTCTCGTAACGCAACATCGTCTCTTTGCCGCTGGCCGTGGAGACGAGCTTCAGTCGCTCGCCGCCCGAGACCAGCAAACTGCGGCCGATGGCGCCGGGCCCGGCGGTCAATGCGCCCTTCGCTTCGACGATGCGGCCATTGGCGATGCGAGCACGTTCGAGCTGCACGCGCGCTTCGCCCGAAAGCGTGTGCGGAAGTTGCGCTGTCACCAAGGCGTCGAGGTCGATGCCAACTAGTTCGCCTCGCAACGTCCCGCCCCATCCGGCAGTGCGTGACTCGACGTCCACCACGCCTTGGAACGTCGCGCGCGGTCCGAATCCGCTGAGTCCTTCGCTCCAAGCCGCCGCCAGTGCGATGGGAAACGCGTAGCCTTTTGTGTCGAGTGCGAAACGCGTGACGACCTCCGAGTCGAGCTTGCGCTGCACGCGAAGCGTCATCGGTTCGCCATGCTCGACTCCCGCCGGGCGAAAGCTCAGTTCGAGTTCGCGACTGGCTTCGGTCGTTGTCAGTCTGACGTCGATGTCAGTGAGTGTTTGGGCAACCCTGTCGCCGCGCCAAGTCCATTCGCTCGCCAGCAGCCGACACTTATGGCCATGTCGAAGCTGCCGCTCGATCGCACTCCAGGCCGTCAGCGCGTGTGCGGCCTCGGTCTCGATTTGTGAGGCTCGCAGGATTACCGGTTCGACAGTGCGATCGACTTCGAGCACCCGCACTCGAGCGAGTTGAGTCCCCGTTTCACGATCGGCGAAGGCGATGTCGTGATACAGCGTGACGCCGGGTCGCGGGTGGCTAACCGATCCGAGCGAGACGCCAAGATCGAGAAGCTCGGACATTTCCGAAGCATAGAACGCGACGTGCCCCGGCAGCCGGCGCGAAACGCCCCAGGCCGCCGCGCCGAGCGTGGGCGCGAGGCACACCAACACAAACGCCGTGCGGCAAACTTGTCGCCGCTTGAGTTCGTGCATGCGGAACATCCTTGCTCCTATTCAAATCATCGAGCGCGCCCAACCAGCCGTGTGGGCACGAGCCAGACTTCAGCGCTCGCGGGCCATCCGTAGGAAGAGTTCGTAACGCGCCAACATCTCGGGCAAACTATCGCCGCCGAATTTCTCGATGAGTGCGCCGGCCACCTCGAAGGCGACGACGTTCTCGACAATCACACCGGCGGCCGACACGGCACACACGTCGCTGCGTTCGTAGTTAGCGCTCTCGGGTTGTTTCGTTTTCAGATTCACCGACTCCAGCGGCTTGCGCAGCGTACTGATCGGCTTCATCGCTGCACGCACGACGAGCGGCTGGCCATTGGTCATGCCGGCCTCGAGCCCGCCGGCGTTGTTCGTGGGGCGCGTGAATCCGAGGTTCGGCGATTTTGCTTGCTCAGGGTCGAAGTGAATCGGATCGTGCACCTGCGAACCGCGACGTCGCGCGGCCTCGAAGCCCAGGCCAATCTCGACCCCTTTGATCGCCTGAATCGCCATCACGGCCTGAGCGAGACGTCCGTCGAGCTTGCGATCCCACTGAGCGTGCGTGCCGAGGCCGAACGGAAGTCCTTCGACGCGCACCTCGAGCACGCCGCCAAGCGTGTCGCCTTCCTTGCCGCAAGCATCAATAAGGTCCATCACCTCGCGGTCTTTATCGGGATTGAGCGAGTACAGCTCACTCGCGTCGCGCAAGGCGCGTTGTTCTTCGAGCGTGCCGGTGCGAGGCTCGAGTCGGACGCCGCCCAACTCGAGCGTGTAACCGAAGGCGACGATGCCGAAAGGTTTGAGGAGTTGCTTGGCGAGCGCGCCTGCGGCGACGCGGGCGGTCGTCTCGCGGGCGCTGGCGCGTTCGAGAATGCCACGGATCGAGCCGAGGTATTTCAGCGCGCCGGTCAGATCGCCGTGGCCGGGGCGTGGACGTTCAAGGTCGCCGAGGCGTTCGAGCTTCGAATCGCGGTTGACGACTTGCAGCGCGATCGGGCTGCCCAGTGAACGACCCTGCCAGATGCCCGACAGGATGTCGACGGTGTCGGTCTCGATCCGCTGACGGCCCCCGCGGCCGTAACCCCCTTGGCGGCGACGCAGCTCGGCGTCGATTTGCGCGGTGTCGATCTCGACGTCGGCGGGAAAGCCGTCGACGAGCGCGAGCATCGCCTTGCCATGAGATTCGCCTGCGGTCCAGTAGCGCAACATAAGTTGATTTTACTTGCGCTAGGCGTGGACTCCTAGGTCGGTTGCGACGTGCGTGGGGCACTAAGTCGCATGTTTACGACGAAATCGATGGCTTGAACACCGGATCGAGCCAGTGGCGGGCCCAGCTTTCGCGGTCGGGTAGGTGCAATGCAAACTGAGCATGCGAATGTTCGGCCTGGCGACGTTCGCCGCTCAGCCAGCGACGCCACACACGTCGCATCCGCTGGCCCCACGGCTGCACCTGCTCCTCGGCATGCGACCATTCGTTGAACGTCCAAATGAATTGTTCGCAGTCGGTGGCGAAGCGCTGAGGCATCGGCGCTTTGCATCCAATGACGTAGGCCGTCGTCGGGCGATCCTCGGGCCCATGCCATCCGACAAGCCACGCCTTGTACGGCGTCATGAGTCGCGTGAGGCAGTTGGTCGTAAGCCGCCAGTAGTCGCTCGGCCGCACGCCGTCGACTTCGAGCAACGTGGCGGCGAGAAACAGACCGCCGGGCTTGAGGATGCGAAAGGCCTCGTCCATGGCCTGCGTCACCTCGAACGTGCTTTCCAGTGATTCGAGCGCCAGCACCATGCCGGCCGTGTCGTCGTCGACGCTGAGGTTCGCGGCGTCTTCGATGCGATCGATGTTCGGCCCCGGCCGACTTCCCACGCGCACCAGTTCGTGTCCGGCGAAGAGCACGCCGAGGTCGCCGTCTTCGTCGTCGCCGCGCACGCCGACCTGATAGATCGGCCCGTCGCACGAGAAGATGCGGCTGGCAATCGCCACGAATGCTCGAACCTGGTCGCGCATCGCAACACCAACAGAGGGGAGAAGAGATTAGACGTCGTCTGTGAGCTCGCCAACGAATGCTAGCAAGCTAACCACTGGGCGAAGCAGTCTATCGGGATGCTGTCATTCGGTCAATGTCGAAGTGTGGTTAGCCGCGTCGCTTGCGACGCGTTTTGGCAGTGCTTGCTCGAAGAGCGCGTCGCAAGCGACGCGGCTAACCGTTACAGATCAAACCTCGCACTTTACCCATCCTTCCGCGCGGAGTCCGACTACATACCTCGTCGTCGAAATGCCGACCAAATGGGAGACGGCATCGCTGCACGCGCCGACTAGGGAGGGCCCGGCGTGTGTGGCCTCATCGCATCTTCAGGCGCCGCCCGAACGTCGTCCCCACGCTTAACGTTTGTGCCTTTATTTGGCGGAGATCGGCGGCGTCGCGTTCTGACCGAGGACGTCCTCGGACCAGGCGGAGCAGCACCGACCTCCACGACTGCGACATCCAAAACGGCGGTTGAAAAACCTCCGTCGAGTCTCGCCACGTCGGCACGACGCGCTCGGCAGAACTATCTCGAAAAAAAGGCGGAAGGCATGGATCGGCAACCGCGACTGACCGACCTCGTTCCACAGCGCTACACGAGTTTCGCACTCGTGTTCTGCAGCGGGCTGGCGATGATCGCCATCCTCGAGGCGGCGCACTTTTGGATGCCGCACCTTTCGGCCTACGCAGGCGGCGAACGCTTGGCGATGTTCGACCTCGCCGACTCGAGCAGCCTCGGCGTTTGGCTGTCGTCAACCTTGCTAGCGGGTGCGGCACTCGGCGCGCTGGTCGTTTACTACGTCCGACGTCACAAGGCCGACGACTATCACGGCCGCTATCGCGTGTGGTTGTGGGCGGCGGCGTGCTGGCTGCTGATGAGCGTCGACACGTCGAGCAGCCTGCACGAAGCGTTCAGCCAAGTGATGGCGCATTTCTCGGGCACGCACGTCTATGGCGACGGCTCGATCTGGTGGGTCGCCGCCTGGTTCTTGGTGCTGGGTCCGATCTCGATTCGCCTGACCATCGACATGCGTTCGTGCAAGTTGTCGACCACGGCGATGATTGCGGCCCTGGTGTGTTGGACCGTTGCGGTGCTCACACGCCTGCAAGTGCTCGTCGACATGCACCCGACGTTTTGCGTCATGGTGCATCACGGCGCCGAGTTGTTCGGGCATCTGTTGCTTGCGGTCGCGATGTGGCTGCACGCTCGCTACGTGATTCGCGACTCTCAAGGATTGATTACCGCCAAGGCGACCAAGCCTGCTGCGAAGAAAGCCGAAACAAAGCCAGCGGCATCAACCACGCCGAAGCGTTCCGATCTCGCCGCACCACCGAAGCCTTCGACTGCGCCCTCCACCGCGTCGGCCGCGGCCGCTCGCGCACGTCTCGAAGCCGAAGACGATGAGGACGAAGACGACTACGAAGACCGCACCGCGCGTCGCGATCGTGTGCGCCATCGTGTTGACGATGAGCACGATGAAGGCGATCGCAAGCTGAGCAAGGCCGATCGCAAGGCCATGCGTCGCGCGAAAGAGCAGCAGCGACGGTACGAGACCTGAGTGCGGTTAGACAGTGGGTAAGTGAGCGGTGAGTAGGTGAGTGGTGAGTAAGTGGGTGACGGCTTCGGCCCCTGGGACGAATCTCGTCGAAGACCTATACTTGCCGTTTGGCCGAGTTCCGGCCCTACTCACGTACTCGACCACTTACCTCCTCTCCGCACCCCATGCCCCGCACTCGCTTCGCCCCTAGTCCGACCGGCTATTTGCACATCGGCGGCGTGCGGACGGCGCTGTTCAACTGGCTGTTTACGCGGCGGTATGGCGGGCAATTTCTGCTACGTATCGACGACACCGACCAGCAGCGGAACGTCGAGGCGGCGCTCGCTCCGATCCTGCACGGCTTTCGCTGGTTGGGCATCGATTGGGACGAAGGCCCCGAGGTCGGCGGGCCACATGCGCCCTACTTTCAGTCGCAACGTTCGGCACGCTATCAAGACGCCGTGACCAAGCTACTCGCTTCGGGTCACGCTTATCGCGACTTCGCCACGACGGAGGAGATTGCCGAGGAGCGGACCGCCGCCGAAAAGGAAAAGCGGTCATTCATCTACAGTCGTCGCTGGATGGCCGAGAGCGAAGCGCATGCGAAGAAGTTCGAGGCCGAGGGTCGCCAAGGGGTCGTGCGATTGAAAATGCCGCGCGACGGCAAACTTGTGATTAAGGATCTCGTGCGCGGCGACGTCGAGTTCGATTGGGCCCGCGAGCAGGACCACGTCATCCAGCGTGCCGACGGCACGTGCTTGTATCACCTGGCAAGCGTCGTCGACGACTTCGACTTCGAAATCTCGCACGTCATCCGGGCCGAAGAGCACCTATCGAACACGCCGCGACAGATCTTCATTGGCAACTCGCTGGGCTATCCCCTGCCCGAGTTCGCACACCTGCCCTACGTCGCTGAGCCCGGCAGCAAGAACAAGCTCAGCAAACGCAAGCTCGACAAGTATCTGAAGAACCCCGACTTCGCGAAGCTCAACGAGCACGGCCTCGCGATCGCCAAGGCGATGGGATTGTCGACGTCGGCCGAGACGTTCAACCCGGTGATCGTCGACTTCTACGAGCAGGTCGGTTACTTGCCCGATGCGATCGTCAATTACTTGCTGCTGCTCGGCTGGTCGCTCGACGACAAGACCGAGATGATGACGCGCGACGAGATGATCGCGAACTTTTCGCTCGAGCGCGTGAACAAAGCCCCGGCGAGCTTCGACCCCAAAAAGCTGCAAGCCTTCCAAGATCGCTACATGCAGCAGGTGCCGCCGAAGCAGAAGGTGCCACTCGTGCTGCCGTATCTGCAGCGCGCCGGTTACGTCGCCACGCCGACACCATGCGAAGTCGGCCCCAAGCTGACGCGAATCGTCGAGGCCGCCAGCGATCGCATCAAAGTCGCCGGCGACATTCTCAACTACTCCGACTTCTTTACGCCCGACGAGAAACTTGTTTACGACGAAGCCGTGTTCGAGAAGAAGCTCCGTACACCAGAAGCGATCGCGCTATTGACGAAATACGCCGCGATGCTGCGCGAGGCCGAGCCATTCGAGCCGCAACCTCTCGAAGCCGCCACCAAGGACTTCGTCGCCGCCCAGGGAGTTGTCCTTTCGGAGATTATTCATCCGCTGCGAATCGCACTCACCGGCAAGACAGTCGGCCTTGGACTGTTCGACAGCCTGGCGATCCTCGGCCGCGAGAAGAGTTTGCATCGCATCGAGCTGACCATTGAGCGTGCTACGAAAGAGATGAGCACATGAGTACGGACGATTCCGCGCGGACTCAGTCGGTTGATTTCATCCGCGCGATCATCAACGAGCACAACGCCAGCGGGCGCTTTGAGGGGCGCGTGCAGACGCGGTTTCCGCCAGAGCCGAACGGCTATCTGCACATCGGCCACGCGAAAAGCATCTGCCTGAACTTCGGCATCGCGAAGCAGTATGGCGGCAAGTGCAACCTGCGGTTCGATGACACGAACCCCGAAAAGGAGGAGCAGGAATACGTCGATGCGATTATGAACGACGTGCGCTGGCTGGGGTTCGAGTGGGACGGCCTGTACTACGCGTCGGACTACTTCCAACAGCTTTACGATTGGGCGGTGCAGCTCATCAAGATCGGCAAGGCGTATGTCTGCGATCTGACCGGCGACCAGATGCGTCAATATCGCGGCACGCTCACCGAGCCAGGCAAGAACAGCCCGTATCGCGATCGTCCCGTCGCCGAGAGTCTCGACCTGCTCGAGCGCATGAAGAAAGGCGAGTTCCCCGACGGCACGCGAACGCTGTGCGCGAAGATCGACATGGCCAGCCCGAACCTGAACCTGCGCGACCCGGTCATGTACCGCATTCTGCATGCCGAGCATCATCGCACCGGCAAGCAGTGGTGCATCTACGCGATGTACGATTGGGCCCACGGGCAAAGCGATTCGATCGAACGCATCACGCACTCCATCTGCACGCTGGAGTTCGAGAACCATCGCCCGCTGTACGATTGGTATCTCGAAACGCTCGGCCTGTACCGACCACAGCAAATCGAGTTCGCGCGTCTGAACCTGACGTACACCGTCATGAGCAAGCGGCGACTGCTCGAGCTCGTGCGCGATAAACACGTCGCCGGATGGAACGATCCGCGCATGCCGACGATCGCGGGCATCCGACGTCGCGGCTATCCGCCCGCCGCAGTGCGAAACTTTTGCGCACAGATTGGCGTCTCGAAGACCGATGGCGTGATCGATTTGGTCGTGCTCGAGAATGCCGTGCGCGAGGAGTTGAATCGCACCGCGCCGCGCGTGATGGCCGTGCTGCACCCGCTGAAGGTCGTGCTCACGAACTTCCCCGAGGGGACGGAAGAGACGCTTGACGCGGTGAACAATCCCGAGGACCCGTCGGCCGGCACGCGGCAGGTGCCGTTCACGCGCGAGCTGTACATCGAACAAGACGACTTCCGCGAAGAGGCGCCGAAGAAATACTTCCGCCTCGCTCCGGGCAAAGAAGTGCGGCTGCGTTGGGGCTATTTCATCACTTGCCAAAAGGTCGTCAAAGACCCCGAAACAGGCAAGGTGGTCGAGTTGCATTGCACGTACGACCCCGCCACTCGCGGCGGCAACGCCCCCGATGGCCGCAAGGTGCAAGGGACCATTCACTGGGTCTCCGCCAAGCACGCGATCAGCGCCGAGGTGCGGCTATACGATCACCTCTTCGCCAAACCCGACCCCGACGACGTGACCGCTGGTGGCGACTACAAAGCGAACATCAATCCCGAGTCGCTTGTGACCCTGACCGGCTGCAAGCTCGAACCCAGTCTCGCCAAGGCCGAAGCCGGCGCGAGCTATCAGTTCGAACGCATCGGCTACTTCTGCGTCGACACCGTCGACAGCAAGCCCGGCAAGCCGATCTTCAACCGCACCGTGTCGCTGAGAGATACGTGGGCGAAGATTGAGAAGAGCGGCAAGTAGTTCGTTGCATTTCGTTACGAGACGAACGGGTTGATCAATTCAATCGACTCGATGCGTCGCGGCGCACCCATGTCCTCGGTGTAGAAACGCTCCACGCCGACATCGAGACATGCGGCTAATAGGATCGAATCCCAATGCGACAAGCTGTATTGATCCGACAACTGAAGAGCCGTCTTCAGGACCGTAGGTCTCGGTAACTCGATCGGGAAGAGCTCCAACACCTGCTCGACAAATGCACGGGAAAGCGCGCGATCGATCTTCCCTGCATCAGACCATCTTCGCATTACGGACATGAACTCAACTGCAACCTGCCATAGCAAGCACGTTTGTCCGTCTTGTTGCAACTGTCGCAGAAGCTTCGCAGAAATCGCCGCCTTCTCGGCGCCGTATGCGTCGGCGAAGTAGACGAGAACATTTGTATCAATCGCGTTCATGAAGTTCGTCGCGCGTGTACCTCAGTCCGCCTGAGTTAATCGGATGTTCACGGCGCAATCGTTCCAGTTCACGCCAAGCCGCTTCGGTATTCGCCGCTTGATCGGCGATGGGTTCAACCACCAGTCTCACACGAGATAATGCCGGCAAGGCCAGCGGTTTATCAGGCCTCAGCACGCCGTCCTCGTAAGTCGCGTTCACGATTTGGCTCATCTGTAATTCCTCACTCGACATCGGATACTTTGATCTTAGTATGGCTTCGAGTCTGTAGGGAGTCGAACAACGCGATTATCGACTGGAAATGCCGCCAATCTCACTCCGCTTCTGCCCAGACGCGGGCTTCGCCGTCGGTGATGTCGACGTGGATGAGGTTCGGGCGGCAGCAGACGGGACAGTCTTCGACGTACCGCTGAGTGTCGCCGGCGGAAAGGTCGAGCGGCACGACGATCTCTTCGCCGCACGCGTCGCAGATGTAACTGGCCTCGTCACGCGGCTGACGTTTGCGCTTCTTCTTGCGTTTCATACGAGCCTGTCCCTTGCGAGGGGTATCGTGTTCACCATCGTACCACTGCGGTCGTATTTCGAGCGGTGAATGCTCGACTCACGATGGTACGGCGTTTACGCTGGTCAGGCCGCAAACACCCCCGGCGACTCGCCGGGGGCTAAAGGTGCGGAAAGCGCGAAATCGCAAGCGAAGTTGAGGGCTGAAAGCATGGCACGCGTTAGTCGTCGGACGTTTGTGGGAGTGACGGCGTCGACGGTCATTGCAGCGCCGCGCATTATTAGCGCGATCGCCGAACTCGAAGTTGAATCTCGCCTTCATTGGCGTCGGTGGTCGCGGTGGGCGGAATCTGAAGGAGATGATCGACGAGAACGTCGTGGCGTTGTGCGACGTGAACTCGGCGAACCTCGATCGCGCCAAGGATCAATGCCCGCAGGCGCGCACGTTCCGCGACTTCCGCAAGATGTACGACGCGCTGGGCGACAACGATTTCGACGGCGTCGTGGTGAGCACGGCCGAACACACGCACGCGCTGGCGACCATGCCGGCCCTCAAGCGAAAGAAGCACGTCTACTGCGAGAAGCCGCTGACGATCAACGTGCATGAAGCGCGCGCTATCACTGAGGCGGCCCGAGCGGCAGGCGTCGTCACGCAGATGGGCAATCAGAATCACTCGAACGA
The DNA here is from genome assembly GCA_963708675.1 of uncultured Planctomycetota bacterium. GTDB lineage: Bacteria > Planctomycetota > Planctomycetia > Pirellulales > PNKZ01 > DATAXP01. Next base: position 3,906,013 of record CAVPTO010000003.1, on the reverse strand, counting down.
CAACTTCCGTCGCGTGATCGAGTTGATCCAAGCCGACGCGATTGGTCCCGTGCGCGAGGTGCATGTGTGGGTGTCGCGCGCTTGGGGTTGGCAGAGCGAGGCCGACGCGAAGGCGAACAAGGACATTGTGTGGGTGACGGACCGTCCTAAGGAGGCGATGTCGGTGCCGCCGGAACTCGATTGGGACTTGTGGCTAGGGCCTGCGCCGGAGCGTCCGTTCCACGAAGTCTACTTCCCGGGACCGAAGTGGTATCGATGGTGGGATTTCGGCAATGGAACGATGTCGGATCTCGGCAGTCACTGGAACGATCTGCCGTTCTGGGCGATGAAGCTCGACGCTCCCAAGACGATCGAAGCCAGCGGACCGCCGCCGCATCCGGAGATCGCGCCGGCATCGATGATGGCCACCTACGAGTACGGCCCACGCGGCGACATGCCAGCCCTCAAACTCACGTGGCACCAAGGCACGTCGAAGCCGAAGTTGTGGACCGAGGGGAAGATCCCACAGTGGACGAACGGCATGCTCTTCGTCGGCGAGAAGGCCACGCTGCTTGCCGACTACACGAAGCATCAACTGCTCGTCGACGGCAAGAACCTCGCGACGTTCGCACCGTTCAACGTGCCGCCGCAGTCGCTTCCGAACTCGCCCGGCCAACATGCCGAGTGGATCGCCGTGTGTAAGAACGGCGGCACGACGGGCTCGAACTTCGATTATGCCGGCGAGCTGACCGAGGCCAACCACCTCGGCAACGTCGCCTTCCGCGCCGGCAAGAAACTCACGTGGGACGCCGATCGCATGCGCTTCCCGAACGCACCCGAGGCCGAACAGTTCCTGGGCCGCGAATACCGCAAAGGCTGGAGTCTATGAGAAGTAACGCACAATGGCGGAGATTGAACCACGGAGGCACGGAGATCACGGAGAGGAAGAGGAGTGAAGGCAAGAAGAAGCGGAGACTTTTTCTTTTCTCTGTGTCTCTTCACTGTATATCTCTTCTCTGTGTCCTCCGTGCCTCCGTGGTTTTCTCTCCCCCCGCCGTTGCAGCAGAATCAACGAAACCGAAGGCGAGCATCGACGGCAGTGAGCCGGGCTTCGTCGCGCTCGGCAAAAGCGACTTTGTGAACGTCAACTGCGCGGACGACACATGGAGCTTCGATGGCGACACGATCCGTTGCACCGGCACGCCGACGGGTGTCATGCGCACGACGAAGCATTACACCAACCTCGAGCTCGTCGTCGAGTGGCGACATCTCAAGAGCGCCGGCAATTCGGGCGTGTTCCTGTGGGCGACGGACGAGTCCATCGACAACCTGCAGCCGAACAAGTTGCCGCACGGCATCGAGGTGCAAATTCTCGATCACGGTTACCTGGACCTTTGGAAGCAGAAGAACAAGAAGGACACCGCCGTGCCGTTCTTCTCGACCAATGGCGACGTGTTCAACACCGGCGTCGCCAAGATGACGCCATTCGAACCAACATCGCCCAACGGCACGCGCGGCTTCCCGCGCAAGAACCTGAGCCGCGGTTCGCCCGAGTGGAACCACTACTACGTGCGGGCGATCAACGGCGAAGTGCGACTTTGGGTCAACGGCGAAGAAGTCTCCGGCGGCCACGACTGCAAGCCGGCCACCGGCTATCTGTGTCTCGAATCGGAAGGATCGCCCGTCGAATTTCGCGGCCTGCGACTTCGCGAACTGCCGTAGTTCTACGGCCGGTCATATCATCTAACCCGAACAGAGCGAACGCCCTGTAGACGGGGCGGCCTGCAAACAGATACGCTCTAGCGGACGCACGGCCACGTGCTCCGGCGAACCTATACTTCAGCGGGCTCGGGTGACGCTCTGTCGCCTGCCGTCGTTTTGGTCTTGAGGCGAAGGAACGTGAACGACTATCGAAAGTACGCCAGCCTGGCGACAACCCGCCTTGCGACGCTGGTCGTCGGAACATGCCTGTTGATGGCAGGCTGCCATCGCGGGCCGAAGATGGCGCCCACCGCGCCGACGATCGTGCAGGTTGCGAACCCTGTCGAGCGCGAAGTCACCGACCACGTCGACCTAACCGGCACGACAGCCGCCGTCGATTCCGTCGAAGTGCGGGCGCGCGTCGGCGGTTACCTGATGAAGGTCGACTTCCCTGAAGGCTCGATCGTTCAAAAGGGACAGGTGCTGTTCGAGATCGACCCCCGGCCGTACCAGGCGCAGGTCGATTACGCGCAGGGGCAGGTTGCCGGGGCCGAGGCAACGCTTCTGCGAGCGCGTGCCGACAACGCTCGCAATCGCGCGACGGCCATGCGATCGCCGGGCTCCGTCTCGCAACAAGATCTCGACCAATATCAAGCCGCCGAGGACAAAGCGATCGCTGACCTTGCTGTGGCGCGCGCCACGCTCGAATCGAATCAGCTGAACCTCGACTTCACAAAAGTGACGTCCCCCATCGACGGCCGCACGAGCCGCTACCTCGTTACCATCGGCAACCTCATCGTGCAAGACAACACGCTGCTCACGACGGTCGTGTCGGTTAATCCAATTTACGCCTATGTCGATGTCGACGAGCACACGGTGTTGCACGTGCGGCAACTCATTCGCGAAGGAAAAGCCCAATCGGCACGCGAGGGCGCAATTCCGGTATCGCTGGGCCTGGCCGATGAGCAGGGCTTTCCGCATCAAGGCACCATCAACTTCGTCGACAACCAGGTGAACGTGAAGACCGGCACGTTGCGTATCCGCGGCGTGTTCGACAACAAGGAAGAAGCGCTGTCGCCGGGCTTCTTCGTGCGGGTGCGCGTGCCGATCGGTCTGCCTCACAAGGCGATCCTCGTCAGCGACCGCGCGATCGACACCGACCAGGGGCAGAAAATTGTTTACGTCGTGAACGACAAGAACGAGGTCGTGTATCGCCCGGTTAAGCTCGGCGCGATGCACGACGGCCTGCGCGTCGTCGAAGAAGGCCTAAAAACTGACGAGCGCGTGATCGTCAACGGCTTGCAACGCGTGAGGCCGGGCATGACCGTCGATCCCAAACCGGTCGACATGCCCGACCTGCCGAAGAGTTAGGGGCACGCATGCTGGCTCGCTTCTTCATCGACCGACCCATCCTCGCGTGGGTCATTTCGATCGTCATCGTGCTGATGGGCTTGATCGCCGCTGCACTGTTGCCGATCGCGCAGTACCCGCCGGTCACGCCTCCCGTCGTGCGTGTGACCGCCACCTATGCGGGCGCCAACGCCCAAGTGGTTGCCGACACCGTGGCCGCGCCGATCGAGCAACAGGTCAACGGCGTCGAAGGCATGATGTACATGTCGAGCCAGAGCAGCAACGACGGCTCGTACTCGCTCGACGTTACGTTTCAGATTGGCGTCGACCTGAACATGGCGCAGGTGTTGGTGCAAAACCGTGTCGCCATCGCGCAGCCTTCGCTGCCCGACATCGTCAAAGCCGTCGGCGTAACGGTGAAGAAACGCTCGCCCGACATTTTGCTGATCGTCAACCTGTACTCCGACGTCGACCCGGCCACGAAGACGCCGTACTTCGACACGCTGTACATGAGCAACTACGCGACGATCAACCTGCTCGACGCGCTGGCTCGACTCGAAGGCGTTGGCGACGTGTTCACCTTCGGCGCTCGCGATTACAGCATGCGCGTGTGGCTCGATCCGAACGAACTGGCCTCGCGAAGCCTGCAGGCAGACGACATTATCCGCGTTCTGCGCGAACAAAACGTGCAAGTCGCCGCAGGTCAGGTCGGCCAGCCGCCGGTGCCCGAAGGACAACAGTTCCAATTCGTCATGAGCACGCTCGGGCGATTGCTCGATCCCGAACAGTTCGGCGATATCGTCGTTTCCACCGGTCAAAGCGGCGAAGTCACGTACCTGCGCGACGTCGCCCGCGTCGAGCTGGGTGCGAAGAACCAAGACCAAGGGCTCACGCTCGATACGAAACCCTCGGTCGGCTTGGCGATTTTTCAATTGCCGGGCTCCAACGCGCTCGATGTCGCCGACCGCATCAAGGCCCGCATGAACGAGCTGCAAGGACGTTTCCCGCGCGGGCTGCAATACGGCATCGTCTACGACACGACGCCGTTCATTACCGAGTCGGTCGACGAAGTGTTCAAGACACTCCGCGACGCCACGATCCTCGTCGCGCTCGTCGTGTTGCTGTTCTTGCAAGATTGGAAATCGCTGCTGCTGCCGCTAATCGACGTCGGCGTGTCGCTCGTCGGCACGTTCGCGGTGATGCTCATCATGGGGTTCAGCCTGAACAACCTCACGTTGTTCGGCCTCGTGCTGGCGATTGGCATCGTCGTCGACGACGCGATCGTCGTGCTCGAAAACATCGAGCGTTGGTTGGAAAAAGGCCTCCCCGTGCGCGAGGCCACCATCAACGCGATGAACGAAATCACCGGCCCGATTCTCGCCATCACGCTCGTGCTGAGTGCCGTGTTCCTGCCGAGCGCGTTCCTGACGGGCATCACTGGCGAGTTCTTCCGACAGTTCGCGCTCACGATTGCCGCGTCGATGGTCATCTCGGCCGTCAACGCCATGACGATGACCCCCGCACGGGCCGCGTCGATCTTCGCCGGACGCAAGATTACCGAGCACGGACACGAAGGCAAAGAAGCGCTGCCGTGGTGGATCTTCGGTGTCGTCGGCGGCTTCGTGTCGGTGTGGCTGTTGAAGATGTTGTTCGGCGGACAGCTTGGACTTGTCTTCCATGAAGGGGATGTGCCTCCGACGCTGATCGTGCAAATCCGCAATTACATAGTGCAGGCTGCGCTGTTCTTACCGGGCGCACTGATCGGCGGCGTCATCGGTTGGATCATTATCGGCCCCGTGAATCGCGCGCTCGCGGCAGTGTTCCACGTTTTTAATCTCTGGTTCGATTGGGTGACGAAGGTCTACGGGCGAGTCGTCGGCGCGGGGCTGCGCATCAGCTTCATCGTGCTGATCGCATACTTCGGCATTCTCGCGCTGACGGGCTACGGCTTCACGCAAGTACCGATCGGTTTCATCCCGAATCAAGACAAAGGTCGTCTGATCATCAATGTTCAGTTGCCCGATTCGGCGTCGCTCGAGCGGACGACGGCAGTCGTATCGACGGTTGAGAAGATCGCTCTCGAAACGCCGGGCGTCGCGCACACGATTGGCAACCCAGGGCGTTCGTTCGTGCTCAACGCAGTCGGCTCGAACCTCGGCTCGCTGTTCGTCACGCTCGCGCCGTTCCACGAGCGTCGCGATCACGCGCTGAGCGCCGACGCCATCAGCGCGAAGCTGCGGCAACGGTATCTGCAAGAGATTCTCGAGGCGCGTGTGGCCGTGTTCGGCGCTCCGCCGGTCGATGGGCTCGGCAACGCCGGCGGTTTCAAGCTGATGGTCGAGGCCATCGGCGATGTCAACTACGGCGCCTTGCAAGGCCAGGCCGACGCACTCGTCGACAAAGGCAATCAACAGCCGGGACTCATCGGCCTGTTCAACGGCTTCCGCGCGTCGACGCCGCAGCTTTATGTCGACATCAATCGCGTGAAGTGCAAGACGATGGACGTGTCGTTGACCAGCGTGTTCGACACGTTGCAGGTGTACATGGGCGGTTACTACGTGAACGACTTCAATCGCTTTGGCCGCACGTGGCAAGTGAACGCGCAGGCCGATGGTCCGTTCCGCACCGATGCCGCGCAGGTCGAACAGATGAAAGTTCGCAGCGCTACAGGCGACATGGTTCCGCTGGGCGCGGTGGCCGACATTCGCGATTCGTCGGGCCCGCTGATGATCACGCGCTACAACATGTTCCCCGCGGCGCCGATCACCGGCGCCTCGGAACCCTCGATGAGCACCGGCGACGTGTTGGCGACGATGGAACAACTCGCCAACGAGCAACTCCCGCGGTCGATGAGCTACGAGTGGACCGAGCTGAGCTATCTGCAACGGCAGGCTGAGCAGGTGAACTCGATTCGCGACTTGCGGCAGAATCCGTTCACGGCATTCACGCTTGGCGTGATCCTCGTGTTCTTCGTGCTCTGTGGATTGTACGAAAGTTGGTCGCTGCCGCTGGCGGTGATTCTGGTGGTGCCGATGTGCCTGTCGGCCGCACTGCTGGGCGTGGCGCTTGCCGGCATGGACGTGAACATCTTCGTGCAGGTCGGGTTCGTCGTGCTGGTAGGTCTGGCGAGCAAGAACGCGATTCTGATCGTCGAGTTCGCCCGCGATCGCCAGGAGGAAGGCATGAGCGCTTTCGATGCAGCCATCGACGCGGCGAAAACTCGTCTGCGGCCGATCATCATGACGTCGCTGGCGTTCATTTTGGGCGTCGTGCCTTTGGTGATCGCCCACGGCGCTGGCGCCGAAATGCGCCGCACGCTGGGAACGGCCGTGTTCTCCGGCATGTTGGGGGTGACGTTGTTCGGCATCTTCCTGACGCCGGTATTCTTCTACATCATCCGACGGCATCGTCAGAACGAGGCAAAGAAACTCGACGAGCACGAAGGGAAGGCTTCCGCTCATTAGCGCCGGCGCGCACAATCGAAGAAGCCCGTTTCGCAACGCTTCTTCGAGATTCCCCGATGCTCGCCCGCCGATTTTGCTTGTCATGGTTCGTGCTGATGTTCAGCGGACTCGTCGCCAGCGAGCTCGCACAAGCGGCCGAGACGACGAAACGCCCGAACCTCGTCTTCGTGCTGACCGACGATCAGCGCCGCGACACGCTCGGCTGCTACGGCAACACGTTCATCCAGACACCGGAGCTCGATCGCCTCGCAGCCGACGGCACGTTGTTCGAGAACGCGTTCATCACGAGCGCCATCTGTACGCCCAGCCGGGCTTGTTATCTTCTCGGGCAATACGAGCGGCGGCACGGCGTGAACTTCAATTCAGGCACCGCGCTCAGCGAGCGTGCCTGGCAGCAGTCGTATCCGGTGCTGCTTCGCAACGCCGGCTACTTCACGGGCTATGTTGGCAAGAACCATGTGCCGGTCGGCGAGGATGGCTACAACACGGGTATTCTCGAGCGGTCGTTCGATTACTGGTACGGTGGCCACGGACATTTGAAGTTCTACCCCAAGGAAGTTCACGCGATCTTTCGCAACGCGAAGGCCGACACGCAGGTCGAGGTGCTTGACGAAGGGGTCGCGAACTTTCTCACGCCTCACGAAGATTTCCTGAACGGCGCGGCCGAGTTCCTGTATCGTCGGCCAAGCGACCAACCGTTTTGTCTATCCGTGTGCTTCAACGTTCCGCACGGCGCGGGGACCGGTTCGATGAAACAATTGCCGAGCGACCCTGAGATTTATCGCACGCTGTATCGCGACCGCGTGGACTCGCTCCCGATCAATCCGGTGTATCTCGCCAAGGCTGACATTCGCCAGCCGAAGCTGCCCGGCGACATTCACTATGTGCAATATCGTCAAGGCGAATACGACTACGTCGACACACTCGACACGCTGCGCGAACGGATGATTCGTCAGTACGAGACGGTGACCGGCGTCGATCGCTTCGTTGGCCGCTTGCGTGAGCGGCTGGCGGCGCTGGGGTTGGCGGACAACACGATCATCGTCTTCGCGAGCGATCACGGCATCATGCTCGGCGAGTTCGGCCTCGGCGGGAAGGCGCTCAACTACGAGCCTTGCATTCGCGTGCCGATGATTGCATACGACCCGCGCGTGCCATCGGCTTCTCGTGGTCAGAAGCGGAGCGAGCTTGTGCAGAGCATCGACGTCGCGCCGACGTTGCTGTCGGCAGCAGGCGTCGAGATTCCCGCGAGCATGCAAGGCCGCGACCTTGGACCGTTGGTGCGAGGCGAACATCCGGAATGGCGCGACGCGATTATGGCCGAGAACCTGTGGTCGACGGTGTTCGGCAATCCGCGCTGCGAGACCGTTCGCCCGACGAATTGGAAGTACACGCGTTATTTCGCCAACGATCGTTCGCTGGCTTCGTCGCCCAAAGGCCTTGAAGCTTACGCCACCAGCGACGCCCAACGCGACGCTTACCGTCGCTGGCTGACGTCGTCGTTCACGGGTGAGAAGCCCGATTACGAAGAACTCTTCGCGATCGACAGCGATCCGAACGAGACGACCAATCTCGTCGCCATCCCCGGCAATCAGCCGAAGCTCGCCGAGTTGCGACGACGGCTCGACACACTTCTTCGCGAAGCCAGGGGCGACACCGACGCCGCGCCCGACACGGTCTCGCTACGGGCCGAGAAGCCGCGAGCGAAGAAGAAGGCAGCGCAAAAGTGACGTCTCGCAGCACCCGTCGCGCCCAATAGAAGCATGCACCGACGCGCCGTCTTGTGAACTACGATCGCTCGGCAAACCGTGCTTCGTAGGCCAGGCTGTGAATGAACTGCAGGACTTGGATGTATTGCATCGGACGCAGCACGCGGATATCGGTCTTCAGGATTTCCTCCATCTGATTGCAGGCTTGGGCGATGGCCTTGAAATTGTCAGAGCCGTCGCCGCTGTTTTGCGGCGTACGTTCGTGAAACAACTTATCGAGTTGGAACCGGACGTCGTCGAACTTGGGATCGCGAAGCTCGAGGGGCCAGTTGATGATGCGGTGTGTGCGATCGTATTGGCTGGCAGTGAGGCGATGCGGGGCTGCCGCCGATGCGACGGCGCGAGTCGATTGCGGGGTTACGAGAGGTTTCGCCGGAAACTTGCTTCCGTACTGTTGCTCGCTCTGCTTGTCGGAGTTGTCGATTCCCAGAAACACTTGTGCCGATTGATCGATCGCGGCCGCGTTCTGCACTGCCTCCGACTCGGCAAGCGTAGGCGTGTGAGCGTACCAGGGAACTTGTGTCGGCTGCGACGACATGAATGTCGGCGGAGTGTATTGGAACTGAGGCTGATAATACGGCCCCCAACCCGCGATGTATTGGGCTGTCGCAGTGTTGGCGTCAACGATGGCGGCAAGAATCAAAATCGCTGTCGGAACCATCCATTTCATGAGCGAAGCCATGACAAAATCTCCCAGGCCATAACCTTCGGCGTCCTGAATCCATAGTGATCGAAAACATGGGCTTACGCCATATCTTCGCCTGCGATCGATGACGCGGCTCGGTTCTGGGCCGTCGATCCTCGAAGCGCCAAATTCCGAGTGTTCGCAGTTCTTTCGGTCAAAGACCGTCATAATCCGGTCCTCGAGGATAAGTATTCTTCAGAGGCGCCATTCGTGACGAGGCGGGCGATGGACGAATCAGCACAGCAAGCGATGCGGTTGTGGACGTTGGCGCAGCCGAAGGTGTCGGCCTTCGTCGCGTCGTTGGTGCGTGATTTTCGCGAACGTGACGACGTTTTGCAGGAGACCGCCGTCGCGGTGATGGAATCGTTCGACAGGTACGATCCTGAACGCCCATTTATCGGCTGGGCGCTGGGCATCGCACGGAATCAAGTCGGCCTGTACCTCCGTCGCCGAGGTCGCGACCGGCTCGTGTTCGATCCTGAAGCGGTCGAACGGTTGGCGATCGCGTTCGAGAACGTCGCGCCCGACGAAGTGCGGCAACTCGACTATCTCCAGGAATGCATGAAGCTGTTGGAGGGCCGGGCGAAACAGCTCTGCGAACTGCGCTATCGCGATGACCTCAAACCCGCAGCCATCGCCAAGTCGGTTGGCATGACCGCCAACGCCGTGGCGAAAGCGTTGCAACGCACGCGAGACCAATTGCGGGCGTGCGTCGAGCGCAAGGCCTCGGCGGGGATGGTCGGCTGAAATGAACGACGAATTGCAACAACTGATCAACGGATACTTCGACGAGCGATTGTCGCCTGAAGAGCAGCTGCGCCTGAACATGCTCGTGAAGGATCACGCAGAGCACGCAGCGCAATTCGCTCGGGCGACGTTGCTCCACGATCGATTGCACGCCGAGATGCAGGTCGGCCTGTTGACGAACGAGTCATACGTCGAGCAGCAGAGGCCACCAGGCTTCACGTTCCCTACAAAACGTTGGACCTGGGGCACATTGGCTTTGGCTGCGTCGCTGCTTTTGGCCGCAGGCATCATCTGGCAAGGCGGAACCGGATCTTCGGCCTCGGCCGCCGTCGCAGCGCTGGATCGGATGATCGAAGCCGCGAGTCTGCCGATCGATCGCGTGTATCGCATTGTCGTAACCGATCGAGGTCCGGGCGGCGTCGCGCCACCGGTTTCCTCCGATGCAAAAGGTCGAAAGCCTGGCATCGACGACGCCGAACTGTATGTGCGCGGCTCCGATCAATTCGTCTTGATCCGCCGCTTTGGCGATGGCACGAAGTTCGTGACGGGGAGTGATGGCAAGATCGGCTGGGCCGCTCCACCGAGAGGCCACGTGCATCTCAGTAACGATACCCGGCGTTTTCGCCGTGCCGTGCCAGGCGAGCACGAAGAGATCCCCTTTGTCGATTTGCGAGCGGGACTTGCTGCGCTGCGACGTGGCTACACGCTCGACCTCACGGCGGCAGGCCCCGCCGACGCGGAGCCGGAACGTGAAAGTGTACTTGTGGCGGTGAAACAATCACCCGCGCGGCCAGGACCGGAACAGGTCGAAATCTGGTTCGACGCCGCCGGTGTGGCGCATCGCATCGAAATGCGAGGCCTTCCGCCCGACGAGCATGGCGTGAAAAGCGTCGTGCTGGAATTGCTCGATCGGCGAGATTTGGGGGCCGAGTTCTTCAAGCACGAAACCCATCACGACGCCGATCGTCCTATCGACTGGGAGTAACGCCGAATGAATCGCTCACGTTCTCACGCCTTGGCTTCGCTCATCATGGTTGCCCTCTGTGGCTGCGATGCTTCCGGTCAGTCGCCGACGCCGGCGGGCGGAGGCATTCGCAAGCCGTCGATGACGGACACCATCAAGGCGACCATGTATGCCGACAATTGGTTCATGCTCTACATCAATGGTGAAATAGTCGCAGTCGATTCAATCAGGTTCATTCCGCACAACGTCGTGTCGATCGACATTCTGCCGGCGTATCCGATGACGATCGCCGTCATGGCCAAGGACAATGCCGATGCGAAGACCGGCATGGAGTACGCCAACACGAACATCGGCGACGCCGGGTTCATTCTCAAGTTCGGCGATGGCACGGTGACCAACGCCTCGTGGAAGGCCAAGAAGTTTTCGTGGGGACCGGTCGATCGCGACACCAAGAACCCGCGCGTCGAGAGTCTTCCCATTCCAGAGAATTGGTACGCCGTCGACTTCGACGACAGCTCATGGGGTTACGCCAAGGAGTACACCGAAGAACAGGTCGGCCCCAAGCAGCCGTTCTTCGAGCACGACTTCCAAGGCGCGAAGTTCATCTGGACCGACGACATTGAGCTCGACAACACAGTGATCTTCCGACTCGTGGTTGCCGCTCCGCCTGATGGCAAAACACGACCCGACTTCTCGAATATCAACAACGTCGTGCCAGCCGGTCCCGGGCCAGGCGGCAAGCGCCCGCCGGGCAAGCGACCCCCGGGTGGCACCAAGAAATGAGCGTCGTCGCGAAGAGATTCGAACTCCGCGACGTCGGAATCGCATGAAAAACGTTGTCGTTCTACTTGTGTTGATGGTTCCGACCGTTGGCGTTGCCGCGACGCGTCCGAACATCGTTTTCATGCTCTCCGACGATCAGGGTTGGAGCGGCCTATCAGTCGCGATGCATCCCGAGGTCGCAGCATCCAAGGGGGAGTTCTTTCATACGCCCAACCTGGAGAAGTTCGCCGCGCAAGGCATGCGCTTCTCCGCGGGCTATGCCCCCGCTCCGGTTTGTTCGCCCACGCGGATTAGCCTGCAAACCGGCAAAAGCCCTGCTCAGTTGCATTGGACGAAAGCTGCACCGCCCGAAGAGGGTCGCAAGCTGATCGAGCCGACGCTGATCAAAAGCATCTCGAGGGGCGAAACGACGATTGCCGAGTTGTTGCGCAAGGCGGGCTACGCGACGGCTCATTACGGCAAATGGCACATCAGCGGTGGCGGCCCCGCCCAACATGGCTACGACGAGTCCGACGGCGACACCGGCAACGAGAACGCTTACAAGTTCGTCGACCCGAACCCGGTCGACATCTTCGGCATGGCTGAACGTGCCGAGGCGTTCATGGCGAAGAACGCCAAGCTCAAGAAGCCGTTCTACATTCAACTTTCGTGGAATGCCTTGCACGCCGCGGAGAACACGCGAAAGGCGACTCTGAAGAAGTACGAGCATCTCGTCGAAGGCGATAACTCGAAGCGAGCCACGACGGCCGCCATCACCGAAGACCTCGACGACGGCGTGGGCAAAGTGCTCGAAGCGATCGATCGACTTGGCCTGGCAGGCAACACGTATGTGATTTACATGGCCGACAACGGCGCAGGCCCCAACAGGCGCGGCGGCCTGAGCGGTGGCAAGGGAGGCGTGTGGGAAGGCGGTATCCGGGTGCCGCTCATCGTCCGAGGGCCGGGGGTGAAGCCCAATTCGTGGTGTCACACGCGCGTGGTCGGCTACGACTTGTTCCCCACGTTTTGCGAGTGGGCCGGCGTCGCGAGTTCGCAGCTTCCCAAAGGAATTGAAGGCGGAAGTCTCGCCGGGCTGCTCGCCCACCATGGCCAAGGACAAGTCAAACGTCCGCGCGAGGAACTGGTCTTCCACTTTCCTCACTACCAAAGCGACGACGGTCCGCAGTCAGCCATCCTGCTCGGCAATCACAAGCTGATGCACTTCTACGAAGACAACCGCGACGCCCTCTTCGATTTGTCGTCCGACATCAGCGAGCGCAACGATTTGGCAAGCAGCATGCCGAGCGAAACGACGCAAATGCGCAAACGTTTGGAGACCTATCTGAAGGCGGTGAATGCGCAGTTCCCTTCTCCCAATCCGCACTACGAACCAAGTAAGCCCGTCGAACCTGCTCGCAAAGGCGGCAACAAAGGCAACAAGCGATGATCGTCCAATTGAAAAGCCAATCACTCTTAGCCGCGATATTTTGTGCAGCAACGTTCACCTTCTGCGCTTGCAGTGCGTGGGCTCATCCTGGTCACGATCATGACCATGAACATGACGACGAACCCGTAGGGATGCGCACCTGGACCGAAGTCAACGGTGTGTTCGAGCTCCAGGCATCGTTTGTTGCATCGAGCGATGGCAACGTTCAACTGCGCAAACGCGATGGCAGCCTCATCACGCTGGCAATCGACCACCTTTCTCACGATGACCGGCGATGGATCGACAACCGGCAGACAGAGATTCGCAACGCGAATGAGCGGGAGCCGGTCCTTCTGGCGCTCGCTCCCGAATCGAAGCCCAGCGCCGACGCGCCTGAGATCGCCGATGCGTTCGAACCTTTTGCGACGCTGAAGGCCGTTGCTTACCGCTGGGATGATCGCAATTTTTACGTCGAGTCGAACGGCATGCCGAGCCATCCGATGATGATCGGCATCACCGCCTGGCAACAGCAGGTGCCGCTGCCTCAAAAGTACTTCGGCGCGAATGCCTGGCAGATTCCTCTGAACCCTGTTCCCGCCAAAGAGCCCGCCACCGCCAAGAATCGCTTTCTGCGCGGCGCGATCGCGCTGGCCGTCAATGGAATCCCGATCTTCAATCCGCTCAACAATCGTGGTGACGACGCTTACCTGTTTGGTGAACTCGACGAGTACGGCGGTCATTGTGGCCGGGCCGACGATTACCACTACCACATCGCGCCGGTTCACCTCGAAAAGCAACTCGGCAAGGGAAAGATTCTCGCCTACGCACTCGATGGCTATCCGATCTACGGCTACGACGAACCCGATGGCTCGAAGGTGACGGGACTCGACGCTCTCAATGGTCATAAGGACAACGAGGGCCGCTATCACTATCACGCCACGAAGACGTATCCGTATCTCAACGGTGGCTTCTATGGCGAAGTGACCGAACGCGATGGCCAGGTCGATCCGCAGCCGCGTGCCGAGCCGCTGCGCGAAGCGCTTCCGCCAATGCGCGGAGCCAAGATCGTCGGCTTCACATCAACGAAGCCCGATAGCTATGTGCTCACTTACGAGGTCTCGGGGCGCAAGGGAACCGTCGCCTACACGATCGACACCAACGGATCGGTGACGTTCGCATTCACCGATCTCGACGGCAAGCGAACCAGCGAAACGTATCAGCCTCGGCGTCGCCCTCCGGGCGGTGGCGGAGGTGGTGATGGTGGGCCAGGCGGTGGTCGCAAACCTCCGCGCCCCGGCGAAGGCGGGCCGCCGCGCGATCAAGATCGTCCTCCACGCGACGACGCTGCGGATGCGCGCCCGGTCGGACGCACCGACGTGCCGCAACTTACGGTCACCAGCCCCGCATTCAAGCCCGGCGAAAAACTTCCTGCCGAGTTCACTTGCGACGGCCAAGGCATCTCGCCGCCGGTCGCATGGAGCGGCGCTCCCAAGGAAACGAAGTGCTTCGCGCTCAGCTTGTGGCACACGGCGCCCGATCAAGAGAAGTCGTATTGGATTCTTTACAACATTCCAGCCGGTACGACGCGGTTGCAAAAGAGCTCGAAGTCGGTCGGCGTCGCGGGCATCAACGACATGCGCCGCGCCGCGTATGAACCAATGTGCTCGAAGGGACCGGGAGTCAAAACCTATCACATCACCGTGTTCGCCTTGTCGCGTGACATCAAGCTGCCGCCGAATCAGGCGAATCGAGCGAACCTGCTCGAAGCGATCCGCGACATCACGGTGGCCGAGGGTACGTTGACGTTTCAATACGAACGCCCATCGAAGAACTGAATCGCCATGACGCTCCACGCGTGCATCAACGCAGGGCTGTTTCTGGTTGCGCTGTTGACTTCAGCGATTGCACTTGCAGATGGAAACTCGCGCCCGCCAAACATCGTGCTTATTCTCATGGACGACATGGGCTGGCGCGACGTCGGCTTCATGGGGAACCGGTTCGTCGAAACGCCCAACATCGATCGACTTGCCAAGGGGGGTATGGTCTTCACACAGGCCTACGCCAGCGCGCCGAATTGCGCGCGACACGCGCTTGCTTGATGTCGGGTCAATACACACCACGTCACGGTATCTACACGGTCGTCGATCCGCGGCAGCCAGCCGGTTCGCCATGGCACAAACTCGTGGGAGCTCACAGCAATTCCGACTTGGCAACCGAAACCGTGACAATCGCCGAATCACTTCAACGCGGCGGCTACGCGACCGCGTTCTTCGGCATGTGGAATCTGGGACGCGGCGCGCAGGCCCGGTGACCCCTGGTGGGCAAGGCTTCGAAACTGTCGTCTTTCCCGAAAACCTCGGCTTCGAGAAAGATGCCTATTTCGACTCAAAAGGCAATTACCTCTGCGATCGTCTGACCGACGAGGTGCTCAAATTCGTCGAGCATAATCGCGAACGTCCGTTCTTTGTCTACTTACCCGACCATGCGGTGCATGCACCGTTCGAGCCAAAGCCCGACCTACTCAAGAAATACGACAACAAAATGAGTCGAAGCAGCGATTCGCGCGACGACCCAGCGTACGCGGCGACGATCGAGGCGGTCGATCAAAACGTCGGCCGAATCGTTGCAGCCCTGGATCGATTGAAACTCACTAAAGACACGGTCGTGATCTTCACTTCCGACAACGGCGGCACACAGCAATACACCGCGCCGCTGAACGGAAGCAAAGGACAACTGTACGAAGGAGGGATTCGCGTTCCTCTGGCCATCTCATGGTCCGGCCTGAAGAAGCCAGGCGGCAAGTGCGACATTCCGGTCTCGAGCATAGACCTTTATCCCACGCTCTTGGAACTGGCGGGCATCAAGGCTCCAGCAGGGCAGATTCTTGATGGTGTCAGCATGGTGCCGGCATTGCATGGCACGACAGGACTTTCGCGATCACGACTGTTCTGGCATTTCCCCTGCTACGTCGGCAAGGCGACGCCCTCGAGCGCCGTTCGCGAAGGAGATTTCAAGCTCATCGAGTTCTTCGAAGATGGTGGCCGGCGCGAGTTATACAACTTGCGTACCGACCCGAGTGAGCAGCACGATTTGGCTGCCGCCATGCCCAACAAAGCGACGAGCTTGTATCGCACGTTGCAAGCATGGCAGTCCGAGACCGGCGCCGCGATTCCAAAAGACGCGAATCCTGCCTACGATCCGAATGCCGAGCGACCGCGCGGCAACCAAGGAGCCGGTGGTGGCAAGGATGGCAGCGGCAAAGGCAAGAAAGCCCGTCCGAAACCGGGAAACTGACCGCGACTCTTGGCATGCGATTGGTTTCTCGCGCGATCAAGAGGTATATGGTGACCGGAATGGCCATCGTTGAACAACGCAGGTCATTTAACCGAGACATCGGCCCTTGCGATTAGCGATGACGCATCGTTGATTCCCAACTGCGGGAGACGCATATTAGAACGGGTGTCAAACAGGCGGCTGAGTCTTACCCAAGTGAGGATCGCATGCGTCTGATGTCCGATTGTCGGCCGATGTTCCGACGGCTGCTACGTGGAACCATTTCACTCATTCTCGTAGCGGCGAGTCTGTCTCTAATTCTCTGCGACGCATGCGCCAACGGGTTGTCGGATAAGGCGAGTCGACCGAACGTCATTCTTATTTTTGCGGACGATCTCGGTTGGCAAGATCCGGCCTACGCTGGCTCTGACTTTCACGAGACGCCGAACCTCGACCGGCTTGCCAAGCAAGGAATGGTCTTTCGACAGGCGTATTCGTCGGCGGGAAATTGTCAGCCCAGCCGGGCGTGCCTGATCTCCGGACAGTACACTCCGCGGCATGGCGTGTACGCCGTCGGCAGCACGAAGCGCGGCCCCGTATCGTTGATGCGCATGGAACCGGTGCCGAATAAGGACGGCCTCGACCCCAACGAATTCAGCATGGCCAAGGCGATGAAGGCTGCCGGCTACGCGACGGGCATGTTCGGCAAATGGCATCTCAGTGGAAAGACCGGCAGCGAACCCGAGGACCAGGGCTTCGACGTCGTGAAAGTTTCGCGACATTCGTGGACTGGCGAAAAGGCGGACGATCCGAAGGGCGTGTATTCGATCACGTCATCGGCATGCGAGTTCATCGAGAGCAACAAGGACCATCCTTTCTTCCTTTACCTCCCGCACTACGCCGTGCACTCACCGATCGAGTCGAAGGCCGAAACGCTGAAGAAGTTCGAAGCCAAGACGCCGGGCAAGATGCACAACAACCCGAAGTTTGCCGCGTGCGTTGCCGAGCTCGACAACGGCGTCGGAATGGTGATGCAGAAACTCGCCGATCTTAAGCTCGACGAGAACACGCTGGTGATGTTCACCTCCGACAACGGCGGCACGGCGACTTCGCAAGAACCGCTCCGCGGCGCGAAGGGCTGCTACTACGAAGGTGGCATCCGCGAACCGACGATCGTCCGTTGGCCCGCCGTCGTGAAGCCCGGCACGACATGCGATGTGCCGGTCATCAACGTCGATTGCTACGCGACGTTCCTCGCCGCCGCGGGTGGCACGCCGGCGAGCGATCGTCCCCTCGACGGCGCGAGCCTGTTGCCGCTGCTCGAAGGCAAGTCGTCGCTCGATCGGCAGGCCATCTTCTGGCATTTCCCTGGGTATCTCGATGGCCCCGTTCTGCGAGGCCGCGACCCCGTGTTCCGCACACGACCGGTGAGCGTCATCCGCAAAGGCGACTGGAAGTTGTTCCTCTACCATGAGGAGTGGCAACTCGACGGTGGCCGCGACAAACTCGACACGAACAACGCGGTCGAACTGTACAATATCGCCACCGACCCTCGCGAAATGAGCGATGTCGCCACGAGCAACCACGCGAAGCGCGACGAATTGCTCGGCGATTTACTGACATGGTTCGACAAGACCGGCGCCAAACTGCCAACCGAGAAGAACTCGGAATACGATCCTGACAACTCGACGGCGGGGAAGAAGGCGAAGAAAAAGAAGAAGTGACAATCGCCGCCGGCTAAAATGCGCACTTCCACGAACTTGTCGGAGACGCCCCATGCCCTCGTCCACACGCCGTGAGTTTCTTCGAACAACTGCCGCCGTCGCTGGCAGCGCGATTTTCACGTCCTCTGCACGCGCCAAGTCGAACCCCAACGATAAGCTACGCGTCGCGATGATCGGTGTCGAAGGGCGCGGCGAAAGTCATATCAAAGCGCTGCACGAGTTGGCGGGCGAGAATGTCGATCTCGTTGCGCTGTGCGATGTGTACTCAAAGTATCTAAACACCGCGGCGGCGGACTACGAGAAGATATCGGGCAAGAAGGTGAAGCTATACGACGACATGCGTCGTATCTTCGACGACAAGGATATCGACGCCGTCACGTTCGCCACGCCGAACCACTGGCACGCGCTGGGCACTATCTGGGCCTGCCAGGCCGGCAAGGACGTGTACGTCGAGAAGCCGGGATCGCAGAACTTCGCCGAAGGGCGGATGATGATCGATGCGGCGCGAAAATATCTACGCGTCGTTCAGCACGGTACGCAGTGCCGTTCGAGCAACAACATTCGCGAGGGTATTCAAAAGCTGCACGAAGGCGCGATCGGCCGCGTATACATGGCGCGTGTCGTCAACTACAAGCTGCATTCGAAGAACCTGGGTCGCAGTGTGAAATCGCCGGTCCCCGAAGGGCTCGATTGGGACATGTGGGTCGGCCCTGGCCCCGAAACGGCGTTCAGCAACTTCAATTGGCTGCGCTACAACTTCCGCTGGGACTTCGGCGTCGGCGACATCGGCAACCAAGGCGTACACCAGCTCGACATCGTCCGTTGGGGGCTGAAACTCGACACGCACCCGACCAAAGTGCAAGCGATGGGCGGCAATCTGATGCATCTTAACGACGACGATTGCGAGTGCCCTTGCCTGATGACGGCCGCCTATGAGTTCGGCGACAAAAACGTGATGGTCGTTTGCGAAACACGCGACGGCTACACGAACAGCGAGGCAGGCATGGGCGTCGAGTATCCGTTTGTCGATCACAAGAACATTTGCGGCGTGATCTTCTACGGCACCGACGGCTACATGATCTTTCCCGACTACAGCAGTTACCACACGTTCCTAGGCCCCAATCGCGAGCTCGGCCCGGGTAAGGCGGTCGACGGCAATCCGATGATGGACACCGACCACTTCCGCAACTGGGTGCAAGCCGTCCGTAGCCGCAAGATCGACGACCTTCACGCCGAGATTAGCGAAGGGCATCTCTCGTCGGCGATGTGCCACTTGGGCAACGTCGCCTACCGTGTTGGCCGCACGGTGAAGTTCGACCCGCAGCAAGAGCGCTTCGTCGGCGACGACGAAGCCAACGCGCTGCTCGCCCGGCAGGAATATCGGTCGCCGTACAAGATGCCATCGAACGTCTAACGTTGAGCCAGCGATCTTGATCGCCGCGCAAGCCGTGTGGCTTCACGGCGTTTCAATGCCGCATCGCGCATGTGCGCGAACCTTGTCTTGTCGGCGAGAGTCTCTTTCTCTCGCCATGTTTACGCTCCAACAATTCGCTGCCGATCACCGCTATCTCAAGGATCTCGTTGCGCGCGCCGCGGGCTTTAGCGACCCGGTGCTCATCAACGCTTGCGAAATTGATGAGGGGCTAATCGACCGCGCGACGGCCGAGGAGCCGCTGCCGCTCGATGGCGTGCTCGTCACCAGCTGGCACCGTCACTGCTGCGCGACGAAAGGCTCGATTGCGTTGGGTATGCAAGTGTACACGATCGACGATATCCGGTTCGTATGCGTGAAGTTCTTGTACCACTGCTCGCTCGACGACAATGCTTTCAGCTTCATCGCCGTCGACCGCAAGGATCACGACCGGCTGCGCGAGTTGGCGATCGGCAGCACAGGCGACGGCAAACAGCCGATCCTCGCCGCGGGTCAGGCCGAGCAACTCTGGAGCAACACGATTGGCTTTCTCGAGCATGAGAACCTGTCACGATACGAGCAATACGGCGCCCGGCCACAGCGGGGTGTACTGCTGACCGGATCGCCGGGCAACGGCAAGACGATGGCCTGCCGCTGGATACAAGACGCCTGCCGCCACCGCGGTTGGGACTACCGCCTTGTGACGCCCGACCGATATCGACGTTACCGCCAGGATGGCGACGTGGACGCCCTTTTTCGTGTTGCGGAGCGAGGCGTCGTGTTCTTCGACGATATGGACATGGCGCTGCGAGACCGCAACACGGTAGGCGAGACCGAGGACCAATCGGTGTTCCTGACGGCGCTCGACGGTATGCGAGTCAAGCGCGGCGTGGTGTTTGTCTTCACGACCAACTGCACGCTCGATCTGATCGACGCGGCATTCAAGCGGCCGGGCCGCATCGACGTCGTGTTGCCGTTCGGCAAGCCCGACGCCTCGATGCGTCGCGAACTCGTGCGTCGTTGGCATGGCGACATTCGCCAGAACCTCGACGAGAACACCATCGTCGGTTCGACCGATGGCTTCAGCTTCGCCGAGATCGAAGAGTTGAAAAATCTGTTGGCGATGCGATACATCGACCGCGGCGTTTGGGACTGGACCTGGGCGCTCGAGCAGTTCGACGCCAACCGCACCGACTTCGAGCCTCGCAAGACGGTGCTCGGGTTCTCGTCCGATCGCCGTTAGCCGCGTCGCTTGCGACGCGATTGCGAACGTTCAACGCGATTCCAGCTCGATAATCTCGCCGTGGTTCGTCACGAGCGTGAACCATTTGTCGACCGGAAACCCACCGAGCGTGCCTCGCAGCACGGCGATCGGCCCGCCGTGCGTGACGGTGACGATTAGCCCACGATCGGGGAGCGCGTCGTACCATCCCATCACGCGATCGCGAACGCTCCACAGAGTCTCGCCGCCGGGGGCTGCGTAGGTCGTAGGTTCAGCGATCATACGGTCGAGCGCGTCGGGCACTTCGGCGAAGATGTCTTCCCAGTTGCGAAGCTCCCATTCGCCAAAGTGAATCTCCTGCAACTCGGGAACCACGGCGACGTGCGCATCCTTTGCGACGACGATGCGTTGACCGAGCAACGCACTGCGGCACAACGGACTGTAGTAGAGATGCGTGATCGGCAACCGCGACAGTTCGTCGGCGAGTTCTTCGGTCCGCTGCAATCCTTCGTCGCTGAGTTCGATGTCGCTGCGGCCATAACACAGTTCGGCATACTTCTCCGCGACCGCAGCGTGTCGCACCAGCAGAATGCGTCGATCGCGAGCTGTTGGCTTGCTCATGCGTTCCACCCAGCGGCGAGCACCAGAAGGACAACGATCTGCACGAGCAAACAGATGCAGCCCAGACAGTCGCCCGTCATGCCGCCGATGCGACATCGCACATACCTCACGAAGCATTGACCAACGACCATCGACGCGATCACGACGACAAATGCTTGCCACGGCGCGAACCCCATCAACGGCAGCAGCCCGGGCAACGCAAGTAATGAAATGAGCGGCATCGCGCGGCGAGTCGCTGTCGAATCGAGCAATGCCGACAAACTCGATCGACCTGCGATAGGAGACAGAAAGGCGAGCGCAATCGCCATCGACCATCGTCCCATCGTTGCCGAGGCGATGACTCCGGGCACTATCAGCATCGAAGGCATCGTCGCCAGCGCTGCCGCCTTGAGTCCCACCGCCAATAATAGTCCCAACACGCCAAACGCACCCACGCGGCTGTCGCCGAAAATGCGCAGCACGTCGTCGCGCGTCCATCCGCCCCCGAAGCCATCGCAACAGTCGGCGAGCGCATCTTCGTGCAACGCGCCGGTCATGATCGCTTCGAGCGTCATCGCTAAGAGCACCGCGATCCACACAGGCCAAACATGCGACATCAGCCAAATTGCAACCCCCGTGCCTGTGCCGACCAATGTTCCCACCAAAGGAAAGTACGCAAGCGCGCCGACCGTGAGCGGGCTTTCCGTCGTCCATGTCGCTGGCAAAGGAACGCGCGTCAGAAACTGCACCGCGGCGAAGAACTGTCGCCATGCAGCGACACTCTCACTCGCAAGCGTGTCGTTCTCGTGCGAGACGGACATGGTCAACCCATCTGTAGTTGAGCGTTCACCCACGCGGCACGCTTCGCAAAATCCGCATCACTCAACACGGGGGCAGAGCCTTCGGTCGAAACGTCCTCGACCAACTCGACCCACGACTTGCAGCCGGTGTACTCCTGCCGAAGGTCGAGCGTCACAGGCTTCGCGAGCGCATACACACGCACAACGATCGCATAGATCGCATCGCTCCAGCGATGAAAACGCTCGAGCACAATGTCTTCTGACCATACGTGCTCGCCTTTCAAACGCATCACGGCATCCAGCGAGTGCACACGGATCGCGCGATCAACGTGACACCAATGCGTGATCGTCACGGTCCCCGCCTCGGGCTGCTCGTCCTTGAGTTCCATCAACCAGGGCTGTGCGACCGGCGTTACGCTTTCAGGCGACTGATGCAAGTACGTCGGGAACAACAGGAACTCGGGATAATCGGGGCGAAACTCTCCCCCTTCCTCGACAATGCCGCCTTTGCGCAGGATGACCGTCTGCTGGCCTCTCGCTAGCGCCCGGCAGATGACGGCCCATTCTTTGAACGCGGTTCTCATGACATGGCTCAGTAGATTCTCGCACTCCCCTCGCCCCTTGCGGGAGAGGGGCTGGGGGTGAGGGGTTGGAACTGTGTACCCGCTTCAGCACCCTCACCCGGCTCGCTTCGCTCGCCACCCTCTCCCGTCAAGGGAGAGGGTGGATGCAACACCTCGTTCACCACTCGATGCCTCGCTGCGCCTTGATGCCGCTCTTGTACGGATGTTTGATCTCGCGCATCTCCGTGACGAGGTCCGCCAGCTCGATCAGCTCAGGCTTCGCGTTACGGCCGGTGAGGATGGCGTGCACATGCGACGGCCGCGACTTCAAGGCTTCGAGCACGTCGGGCAGCGGCACATAGCCGAAGTCGATCGCGTAGTTGATCTCATCCAACACGACGAGATCGACGTCACCGGACAATATCTTCTCTTTGCCGAAGGCCCACGCCTTCAGTGCCACCTCGGTGTCGCGTTTCGGGTCCTGCGTGTCCCAGGTGAAACCTTCGCCCATCGAGCGAAACTCCGCGTTGGCGAATTGTCCAAACGCTTCGCGCTCGCCGGTCTTCCAATGTCCCTTGATGAACTGCACCACCGTAACCTTGAACCCGTTGCCGAGCGCTCGCATCGCGGTGCCGAATGCGGCCGTGCTCTTGCCTTTGCCGCTGCCGGTGTTGACGATCACGAGGCCATGACGATATTCCATGTTCGGGCTTATCCGTCTTTCTTGCGTCCCCAGCATTCATCGAAAACCACCTCGTCGAGCCGCAGCCGACGCCGCCACCCGACTTCTTCCAACATCGGCCGCTCGCCAAGTTTGCGCGGATAGCCGACGCACAGATACGCCACCGGCACCACGCCATCGGGCAACTTGAGCAGTTCGGCCAGCCGCCGCTCGTCGACGATGCTCACCCAACCGACGCCGACGCCTTCGGCACACGCCGCCAACCACAGATTCTGCACCGCGCAACAGGTGCTATACAAGTCGGTATCGACGATCGAATCGCGGCCGAGCACGTGCCCACCTCGCGAGCGGTCGCAGGTAACGCACAGGTTGAGGGCCGATTCGACAATGCCTTCCAACTTCAGCGAGTCGTAAAGTTCGCGGCGCTGGCCTTCATACCGACGCGCCGCCGCGGCATTGGCTTCGTCGAAGAGCGCTCGCACCCGAGTTCGCGTTTGCATGTCGCGAATGACGATGAAGTTCCATGGCTGCATGAAGCCGACACTACCGGCGTGATGCGCGGCATCGAGAATGCGCGCCAGCACATCGTCGGGAACATTGCCCGAGCGGAACTGGCGTACGTCGCGGCGGGTGTGGATAGCGTCGTAGAGGTCCATACGGGAAGAATGTCGAAGGTCGAAATTCAAACGTCGAAAGAAGCACGAATGACGAATGCTCAAAGATAGCAGCAATTGTTCGTCATTCGAGCTTCGTCATTCCTTAGACATTTGAATTTCGACATTCGACATTTGCGGGCGCAGCCATCATCGCCCGCCGATTTCTCCGACACGCCAGCTTCGTCGAACGTCGCCATCTCGGCGATGAGATGGCACGCGGCATCGAACAGCGAGAAGGTCAACACGGCGCCGGTCCCTTCGCCGAGACGCATGTCGAGTTGCAACAGCGGTCGCAGGCCGAGATGTGCGAGTGCCGGCGCGTGGCCGGGCTCGGCCGAGACGTGTGAAGCGATGAGGTAGGGCTGCACGGCGGGACAGAGGCGCGTGGCGATGAGCGCGGCGGCGGTGGAGATGAAGCCGTCGATGACGACCGGCACGCGAGCGGCGGCTGCGGCGAGCATCGCGCCGGCCATGGCGGCGATCTCAAAACCGCCGACGGCCTGTAACAGCGCGAAACCGCAAGCGGCGTTGGGTGCGTGCAACCTGAGGGCCCAGTCGATCACTGAGGCCTTGTGAGCCAATGTCTCGATATTGATGCCGGTGCCGGGGCCAACAACTTCGTGCGCGGGAAGCGAGAGCACCGCGGCGACAATCGCGGCGGCAGACGTGGTGTTGCCGATGCCCATCTCGCCGATGGCCGCCAACTGACAGGGTTCGAACGTGGCGATTCCCGCTTCGATTGCTGCGAGCGCTTCGTCGCGCGACATGGCAGGCTCGCGAAGAAAGTTGCGCGTGCCGTGCGCGACTTTGCTTTGTTGCAATCGCGGATGAGGCGGTAAGTCGGCATCGACACCAACATCGGCGACCACGAGCTTCGCGCGGGCCTGGCGAGCCAGCACGTTGATCGCCGCGCCACCAGCGAGAAAGTTCGCGACCATTTGCGCGGTGACGGCCTTCGGATACGCGCTGACGCCTTCGGCTGTGACGCCATGATCGGCGACGAACACGAAGGCGGCGCGCTCTTCGACGATCGGCAACGATCGGCGCGTGATGCCGGCGAGTTGTACGGCCAAGGCTTCGAGCCGGCCGAGGCTGCCGCGCGGTTTCGTCAATGAATCCAAGCGCCTCTGGGCGGCGGCCATGGCGGCGGCGTCCAGTGGGCCGATGCGGGCGATCGTTTCAGCCAGCATTCTTGATGCTCCACGGAATGCCGCAGACGAGGAACTCGACGCGATCGGCTAGCTCCGCGGCGATGCGATTCGCGCGACCGGCCACTTCGCGAAAACGCCGGCCGAGCGGCGTCTCGGGAACCAGGCCGAGGCCGACCTCGTTGGTGACGATGACGACGGGATAGTCGGCACGCTTGGCCGCGCGGCACAGGTCGTCGACCTCGGCGTAGATGTCGGAGTCGGCTCGTCCGCCCATATCACTGTCTTCGACGAGAAGCTGCGAAACGAGCAACGTGAGGCAATCGACCACCGCGCCGTCGTAGCCAGCACTCAATGAGGCCGCGACGTTGTGTTGTGTCTCAACCGTTATCCACGACTCAGGGCGTTCAGCGCGATGTTGCGCAACCTTAGCTTGCATTTCATCGTCGCGCGCTTCGCAGGTAGCAACAAAGAGAACGCGTGGGCCGAAGTCGCTAGCCAATCGCACGGCATGCGTGCTTTTGCCGCTCGCTGCGCCGCCGGTGAGAAGAGTGAGGTGTGCCATCTGCGCGAACCTTTCAGCTATCAGCTTTCGTCTCTTAGCTGTTAGCTTTCCACGCGGCGATGGTGAGAACAACCCAACCGGCGATCATCGCCAGACCACCGAGCGGGACGATCATTGCGAAGTACTTCACGTTCGTGAGAACCCACGCGTACAACATCCCCGAGAAGACGAGTACGCCGACGATGAACAGCACGGCGGCGATGTCCCACAGTCGGGCTGGCATCTGGCGCGCCAGCAGGCCGACCAACACGAGCGCCAGCGCATGATACATCTGATAGCGCGCCGCCGTCTCGAACGAGGCGACGGCCTTCGTCAGTTCGTCGCCCGTTCGGCCATGAGCCTCGAGCCAATCGGGGAGCGCATGCGCACCGAATGCCCCGAGCGTCACGCCCAGCGCGCCGAAGATGCCGCCGATGATGATCCAAGTGGTACCGTTTATGACATTTCTCCAAAGAGAACTCGCGCTGCTATGATAGTCGACGAGGAGACTCAGCATCATGGCCGACTTCAATTCGGTTTTTCACGCAGCCCAACAGCTTCCCGAAGACGATCGACTTCGGTTAATCGATGCGCTTTGGGACACGGTGCCTGACAATGCCGAGACGCCATTCTCCAACGAATGGAAACACGAGATCGAACGTCGACTTGCCGAGTTGAAATCCGGCACAGCCAAGACAGTGCCTTGGAGTCAGATTCGCGACGAAGCACTGGCGCGGGTCGGCCATGGCCAAGGCAGTTGAATACCTTGCTGGGGCGAGGACCGATTTCGATGATTCGTTCGAGTGGTATCGCGAGCGAAGCGAGGCCGCTGCCATGGGATTTGTCGCAGCAATCGATGATGCGATCAACGCGATCGTGGCCGATCCGTCGAGATTTCCACGGTTAGATAACGATGTTCGCTCGTGCTCGGTCTATCGCTATCCGTTTCGTGTGGTGTTCTATGAAGAGTCCGAGCGGATCGTGATTCTGGCAATCGCTCACGCAAAAAGACGCCCCGGCTATTGGCGTCGCCGCAAGTAACACTACGCGACGTCGCTCAATCCCCTGCCCCGAGTCCCGCCAACTCGCACAACGTCGCGTTCATCACGGGCGCGGGGCAACTCCAGACGAGGAAGAACAGCGCTTCGCGGCACCAGCGGCCTGCGGGATGGCCGACGACGTAGCCGGAACCTTTGGCGGCGGTGAGCGCGGCTTGTGACGAGCGCAGTGCGAGAGCATTGGCGTTGGCGCGGATGTCTTCGGACGTACACTTCGGATTGCCCTCGGCAGCAGCGAGCAGATCCTCGACGGCCGATCGCCATTCGGCGCGGAGCGACTCGGCAGGCGCGGTCAACTCGCTGCGCTGCTCCGATTGCTTGTCGAGATAATCGATCGCGGCGGATGCCAGCCCCAGCGCGAGCGTCGAGGTGTTGAGTCCACCGGTGGCTGCGCCGCCACTCTTCATGACGCCTTCGACGGGGCCGGCGATGACCCATTCGCTCGGTGCGACGACGTGATCGAAACGCACTTCGCCTGTGTGGCTGGCGGAGAGGCCGACGAGTTTCGCAGGCTTGGAAGCTTTCACGCCGCGAGCGTCGGTGGGCACCGCGACGAGAATCTGCCGGCCGTCGTCGAGTGTGCCGCCGGTGACGACACAGTCGGCCATGTCGCCGCCGGTCACCCAAGGGCTGTAGCCATCGAGCACGAACCCGTCAGCGGCTTCGGTCGCTTGAAGAGCCGGTTTGCTCAAATGCCGGCGGCTGGTCGTGAGATGCGAAATGCCGACGGTTGCGAAGATGCTGCCATCGGCGAGGCCCGGCAGCCAGCGAGCTTTCATCGCCTCGCTGGCGCTGTCGGCGATGCGGCGGCAGGCCCCGGTGCGCTGCGTGATGATGAACGTCGTCGTCAGGCACGCGGCACTCAGTCGCAGATAGCCGCGAATGCAGTCGGCCTCGGACCATTCCAGTCCTCCCCAGGCCCGGGGCAGAAACCAGCGGTAAACGCCGGCCTCGCCACAAAGCCGCAACTGCTCGGCAGGCCACGGGGCGAGGGCTTCGTAGGCGTCGCTGTCGAGATCGTCACACGAGGCACTTAATTTTTCGCACAACGCGTCGAGGGCTGGATCGTCCGGCGTGGAAATAGACGACATCGTGGAAAGCCCAAATTTTTCTGCTATGGTAACGTCACTTCTGGGGGGTGACTTGGCAACCTTACCTGACCGCTATTATGGAGCGGCAGGGAACATACGAACAGCCTTGTCGCTTGTGACGCGCGAATCGCTATACTTACGACACGAAAAATCAGGCGCGACACCGATGAGGACCCACAATGAGCCAGACCGATATCGCGCCCGTTGGCGGCGGTAGCAAGACCAACTACAGCGGATTGAACTCGATCACGCTGTACGAGAAGTGCGTCGCCCTTGCCAACAATCTGTGGTGGATCTGGCAACCGGAAGTTGTCAATCTCTTCCGCGACCTTGATCCGATTCGTTGGCGACAACTCGATCACAACCCGATCGCGCTGCTCAGCGAGTTCACGCCTGAGCGCTTGGAGATGCGGGCCGCTGAGCTCGTGCTCTTTAGCCGCGTGAATCATGCGTATCGCCGGCTGAAAGAATATCTGGCGAGCAATCAAACGTGGGCGACCACGCATGCCGGCGTGTTGGGCTCGAAGCCGGTCGCGTACTTCTCGGCCGAGTTCGGCATTCACGAATCGGTGCCGATTTACTCGGGCGGCTTGGGCGTCTTGTCGGGCGACCACGTGAAAAGCGCCAGCGACTTGGGTCTACCGTTCGTCGCCGTCGGTTTGTTCTACGACCAAGGCTACTTCAAACAACAACTCAACAGCGACGGCTACCAGACGGAAGAATACCTCGACACCAAAGTCGAAAACGTTCCGATGTCGCCGGCCACCGGTGTCGACGGCAAACCGATCCTGCTCAGCGTCGATACGCGCAACGGCAAGCTGATGTTCAAGGTGTGGCACATGCACGTGGGCGCATTCCGCTATACCTGCTCGACTGCGACGTCGAAGGCAACAGCCCCGAGGACCGCGAGCTGACGAGCCGCTTGTACGGCGGCGACCAACGCACGCGCATTCGCCAGGAAATCGTCCTTGGCATCGGCGGCGTCAAGGCGCTCGAGGCGCTCGGCATCACGCCGGGCGTGTATCACCTGAACGAAGGTCACAGTGCGTTCGCTTCGCTCGAAGTCATTCGTCAGATGATGGAAGACGATGGCGTGTCGTTCGACGAAGCGCTTCGCGAAGTGGCGCAACACACGTGCTTCACCACGCACACGCCGGTGCCTGCCGGTCACGACCGCTTCGACGGCGGCCTCATCGAAGAACACTTGGGCCCTACCCGCGATCGACTCGGCATCTCGTTCGATCAGTTGATGGGCCTCGGGCGCGTCGAGCCGCACAACGGCGGCGAAACGTTCTGCATGACCGTCGTGGCGCTCAAACTATCGCGTCGCGCCAACGCGGTAAGCTCGCTGCACGGGCACATCAGCCGACGCATGTGGGCGCACCTGTGGCCGTGGCGCGTCGAAGAAGAAATCCCAATCGGGCACATCACCAACGGCGTGCACGTACACAGTTGGTTGGCCTGGCAGATGCAGCAGCTTTACGATCGCTACTTCCCGGTCGATTGGTCGAAGCACATGGCCCAGCCCGAGGGTTGGCAGGGCATTCACAGCGTCGACCCCGGCGAACTATGGGAAACGCACCACGCCCTGAAGAACTTGCTGTTGGCGTTCGTGCGTCGTCGCGTGAGTCGTCAGTATCGCCGCCGCGGCGAGAGCGACGAGGTGGTGGAATTCGCGCGGAACATGCTCGACCCGAACGTGCTGACCATCGGCTTCGCACGACGTTTTGCGACGTACAAGCGTGCCGATTTGCTGGTGTCCGACTTGGAACAGCTTTATCAAATCGTCGCCGACAGCGAGCATCCGGTGCAGTTCATCTTCGCGGGCAAGGCACACCCTGCCGACGAGCCCGGCAAGCAGATGATCAAGACGCATCTCGAACCTACGGCACGATCCGAAGCTCGCGGCCCACGTCGCGTTCATCGAGGATTACGACATCAACGTTTGCCGCCACCTGATTCAGGGTGTCGACGTGTGGCTCAACAACCCGCGTCGGCCACTCGAAGCCTCGGGCACCAGCGGTCAGAAAGTGGTGCTCAACGGCGGGTTGAACTTGTCGATTCTCGACGGCTGGTGGGCGGAAGCCTACGACGGCAAGAACGGCTTCGCCATCGGGCACGGCACGAACCACGTGAACACCGAGATTCTCGACAAGCGCGACGGCGCCGACTTGTATCGCGTGCTCCGCGAGCAAGTGATTCCGTTGTACTACGATCGCGACATCGACGGTCTGCCGCGTCAGTGGATCAAGCGCATGTCGAACAGCATCGCCTCGCTGGCGTGGCGGTTCAGCGCTCAGCGCATGGTCATCGACTACGTGCAGAAGGCCTATCTGCCCGCCGCCGGCGGCAGCAGTTGCGAGATGAACATGCGATAGCGTTTATCGGTAGCGTTTATCAACGATCCGCAAACTTCACAAACCCCTCTCCCTGGGCGGGTTGAAGTGGAAGGCAGTCTCCAACTCAACCCGCCCTCATCCGCCGCTTCGCGGCACCTTCTCCCGAAGGGAGAAGGATTCAACTTCAAATATGGCAGCTCCCCATGCCGCGCTTCTCAAGATAGCGCTGATGGTATTCCTCGGCGCGGAAGAACTCGGCGGCGGGCGTGATCTCGGTCACGATCGGACGTGGGAACTGCCCCGAGGCTTCGAGCCGCTCTTTCACAGCCTCGGCCGCGGCCTTCTGCTCGGGCGTGTAATAGAAAATGGCCGAGCGGTACTGCGAGCCGAAGTCGGGCCCCTGGCGATTGCGCGTCGTGGGGTCGTGATTGGCGAAGAATTCTTCGACCAGCTTCTCGTATGAGATTACCTGCGGGTCGTATTCTACCTGTACGACTTCCGCGTGTCCGGTGCGGTCGGTGCACACCTCTTCATACGACGGGTTCTCGGTCGAGCCGCCGCTGTAGCCGACGATAGCATCGCTCACGCCCGGCAACTGCCGGAACTTGGCTTCCACGCCCCAGAAACATCCGGCGCCGAACATTGCCTTAGCCATGTCACTCTCCTGGCTGAATGCGTGTCACGGTTTATTACATCTCATTCTATACGACGTGGCAAACCGGCAGCGGATGCAATAAATTGTTGGTTGTTGCGTTAGATCTAGGGGCCAGCCCGCCGCGGAAAACCCGACGTCATTCCCTAGGAGGCTTCTCATGAAGCTCGCCATCATGAACAGCAATAGCAGACACTTCCTCCACGTTTGGACCCTCGGAGCGGCCGCGTTGGTGATGTTCTCCGCGCTCTCGCCTGCCGAAGCGCAGCGACCACCGGGAGGCGGCGGCCGCGGTGGCCCTGGGGGCGGGTTCGGCGGTGGATCTCGTGGCGGTCCCGGAGGCGGCCCGCCGGGTGGCGACTACCTGCAGCTCCTGCGCGGCGGAGACGTGCAAAATGAGCTGAAGCTCACCGAAACGCAAAAGACGTCGATCGAGTCGATGTCGAAAGAGCTCGAAGAAGGCATGACGCGCAAGTTCGGCACCCGCGAGTCGCGCCGCGAGCTGTCCGAAGAAGAGCGCGAAAAGGTTTACGCCGACATGCAGGCAGCCAGCGAGCAGATCAACCAGGTTGTGAAACAACAAATGGAAAAGTTGTTGCAGCCCGCGCAGCTCGAGCGTTTGCAGCAGATCAGCCTCCAGCGACGCGGGGCGTCGGCGCTCAGCGATCCCGAGATCGCCGCGAAGCTCAAAATCACCGAGGCGCAACAGGAACAACTGACCAAGGTGCAAGAGAAGAATCGCGAGGCCATGCGAAAGATGTTCGAGGGGGGTCGCGGAGGCGGCGGCTCGGACATGCAAAAGAAAATGGAAGACCTACGATTCTCACGCACCCGCCAGTCGATGGAAGTGCTCACCGCCGCGCAGCGTGAAGAGTTCGAGAAGATGCAAGGCCCGCCGTTCCAAGGCGACGCGTCGTCGTTCTTCCGCGGCCGCGGTGCATCGACCGAGAACAACAACGGCGGAGAGTCAGGCGGCAGCGGTCGGCGACCTTTCGGCAGCAAAAGCTGAGCGAAGTTTTGCGCGGCAACCGAGCCACGCTCAACCGAATCGCGAAATGACGTCACATGCAGGCCCCACTCAACGGGGCCTGCTTCGTTTTCACACGGCGCGTCGCCTTCGTTGCGACCGACAAAGTTTCGCGCCCGCACAACATCGGCGTCGCGATCGTTTCCGTTCCGGGCGATCGACCGACCTACGCTGCCGCTGACGCATCGGCCGGTCATGCCCAACGGTCGGCTGATGCGTCAACCCACCGGCGGCGACATCCGATACTCATTGCACCGCTCCGTCGGCTCGTGCCGTCGTGTCGTGATCGGACGCTCGTTGCATCCCGCAAACCTCGCCTATGCTCATTCGCCAAGCGACGACCATCTCTTGCCTGGTGCTGGCATGCCTTGCCGCCGCTTCCGTTCGCGGCAACGACGTCGAACTCGACGAGGCTGAATCGCTCGTGGCCGACGTGCTGACGGTGGTCGAAGCGCCGGAAGATACGGCGTCGATCACCATCGAAAAAAAGGACCTCGAAGAAAAGGATGTGGACTGCCACGGTAGCGACGAAGTCGCCGAACCGGCAAAGTCTACTGCTGCTAGCACCAAGCGGTCTGCCGACGTCGTTTTGATAAACCCTGTCAAGGAATCCAAATCTGCGGGCTTGGAAAAGGCTACCGATATCGCGCCCGTAGTTTCTCCGCCGGCCGTCGCAAAGCCAACCATCTCGCCGCCAGCCAGCTTACCCACGGCGATCATCAAGCCCGCGCCCGAGAAGGTCACGCCCGCCCCCAGCATCTCGGCCAACAACGGCCCCGCCCCGATCGACCCCGCGGACACCGTCGCTCCGTCGGCCTCGAGTGAGTCATCACCGCCACTGTCCGAGAAGCTGACGCCCGAACTCGAGCGCTTGAAGTACAAGGTCCGCCGCGCACTGACGATCTACTATCCCAAGCGGCTCAACACCCGCGACCACAACTCGTGGGAGGTGATGCACGCGATCATCGGTTACGGCGTTCACAGCGAGTTGCTTCGCAGCGGGCCGCAAGGCAAGCCGATCAACTCCGTCTCGTGGCTGTGCTACAACGGCGCGTGCAAAGGCGAGCGGATGTTGTTCATGGATCAGGGGCGAGTCGCTGCAAGGCGTGGCGTCGGCGTGCAGGGGCATCACGGCCAATTCCTCGCCATCCTCGCGCAATCGCGCGTGCTCGCCGATTACCCGCTGCTTGTCGACAACAAACAATACACTATCCAAGATCTCATCGAGACCGAACAGCTCGGTTGCCAGTCGGGCATCGAGCTCACGTTCAAGCTCATCGGGCTGGCCCACTACCTCAAAGACGACGAACCGTGGAACAACTACGGTGGTGAGTCGTGGACCATTGACCGACTCGTCGAAGAGGAGATCAAGGCGCCGGTTCGCGGAGCTGCGTGCGGCGGAACGCACCGACTCATGGGCCTCAGCTTCGCCGTCAAACGTCGCGAGCTTCGCGGCCAACCGATCGACGGACAATTCGCCCGCGCCCAGAAATATCTCTCTGATTACCACAAATACACGTTCGGTCTGCAGAACAGCGATGGCTCGTTCAGCACCGACTGGTTCACCGGCCGAGGCAGCCGCAACGACCAGGAACGCCGGCTGCAAACGACGGGGCACATTCTCGAATGGCTCGTGTATTCGCTGCCTCGCGAACAGCTCGATGACCCGCGCGTGAAGCGTGCGGTCGATTACCTGGCGTCGATGCTGATGATGGGCAAAAAAGACGGCAAAGAGAAAGAGGACCAGGATTGGGAGATCGGCCACCTCGGCCACGCGTGCCACGCGCTGGCGATCTACGATCAGCGCCGCTTCCGCACGCCGTCGCCGCCGGCCTCGACATCGCCCCCATCTTCGTCGCCTGCCGGTCCCTTGGCTTCGAGTTCCGGCGCACCGTTGCCGCCCAGCCTCAAGCCGCAAAACCGGTAGTTTCGTCGCCGACGGACGTCGCAACCGCCCCTCTCTGCGGTTGCCGGACACTCGAAAAAGCCGTACAGTTGCGAGCCTAAGCCCACGGCCTGCTGGCCGCGGGGCGGTGTTCTCCGCGACGCATTGCGTCGCATTTCGCAGACTCGCATTTCGCAGATCGGTGGCAAGGCACCCGTGCGCTACGACGACGAGTTCAAAACTGTTTACGACACCGTCATCAAGCTGGCCGGCCAGGTCAAGGCTGATGCTGTGCTCGTGCTCGTCGATGATCAGGCCGACTGGAAGTTTCTGCACGATCGGGCTGGTGGCCAGAAGGTCGTCGTCGCGGTCGAGAACAACGAGCAGGTAGCCGACGCCGTCGCCAACGACTTGCCTGTCGTGCTGCTCGATGCTGCCGAGGTGCCGGTCTACGACAAGCTCTCGCAGGCGCTGCTCAAGGCGATCGCCGACGAATTGTTCGAGCCCGGCTCGCGCGTCGTCGCCGTTTACAGCGGGTTCGAAGCGCGCACGCTCGACTCGATCAGCATCGTCGATCTTGCCGATCACTTGGGCCGCCTCACCGTGCGCGACTTGCGACAGCTCGAAACGCGCGTGCCTCTCGACACCTTGCAGACGGTCGTGAACCTCGCCTTGGAAATCGGTCGCGAGGGACGCGAAGGCAAACCGGTCGGCACGTTGTTCGTCGTCGGCGACACGCAGAAGGTTCGCAAGATGAGCCGCTCGGCCAGCTTCGACCCCGTGAAGGGATACAGCCGCAAGGAGCGAAACCTCAAAAGCGCCCGCGTGCGTGAAGGCATCAAGGAGATCGCGCAGATGGACGGCGCGATCATCGTCGCTGCCGACGGCACGGTCGAGGCCGCTGCGCAGTATCTCGACGCCTCGGCCGCCGACATCTCGCTGTCGAAGGGACTCGGCGCTCGGCACTGGGCCGCTGCCGCCATCACGCGCGCGACCAAGGCCGTCGCCGTCGCCGTGAGCGAATCGAGCGGCACGGTGCGCATCCTTCAGAACGGCGAGGTCGTGCTCCGCATCGAGCCGTTCCGCCGTCCGATGAAATGGAAAGACGTCGAGTTCGAGCCGCCAACCATCGATTGACATTCTGAAACCCTTCTCCCTCCGGGAGAAGGTGCCGCGAAGCGGCGGATGAGGGCGGGTCGAATTGTTAGCCGTCTTCTAATTCAACCCGCCCTCACCCGATCCGCCTGCGGCGGACCACCCTCTCCCAAAGGGAGAGGAGTTTGCACAGCGCGCTCGTCGCGTTACCCTGACGGACATGTTCCATCGCAATCCGTCCGACCTTCGCGCGGCCATCCGCTCGGGATCGTTCACCGGCCCGACCGCGGGCCAAGCGCCGGGGTTCGTGCAGACGAACGTCGTCATCGTTCCCGCTTCCGCCGCCGACGATTTCGAGCGATTCTGCAAACTCAACGCGCAGGCGTGCCCACTCATCGCTCGCGGCCAAGCCGGCGACGCGAGCTTCGAAACGATCGCGCGTGACTCGGACCTGCGAACCGACGTGCCGCGCTATCGCGTCTTTCATCACGGACATCCAGAGCCGTTCGATCGCCCCGACATTCGCGAGTTGTGGCGTGACGATCTGGCCGGCTTCTTGCTCGGTTGCTCGTTCACCTTCGAAACGGCGCTCGAACGCGAAGGGCTCGAAGTTCGCCACATTCACCAGGGGCGCAACGTGCCGATGTTCCGCACGTCGCGCGCTTGCAAAGAGGCAGGGCCGTTCCACGGATCGCTCGTCGTGAGCATGCGGCCTTATCGTCCCGAACAGATCGATCGCGTGACGGCCGTCACGGCGCGCTATCCGCGGATGCACGGCGCTCCGGTGCACATTGGCGACCCAGCGGCCATCGGCATCGCCGACGTGTCGCGGCCCGACTTCGGCGAGGCCGTGACGATTGAACCCGGCGAAGTGCCGGTCTTCTGGGCGTGTGGCGTCACGCCGCAGTTGGCGCTCGTGAATGCCGCGCTCGATTTGGCGATCACACACAGCCCCGGCTGCATGTTCGTCACCGATTTGCGCGACGAGGCGTTCGTTGATGGGTAGAATGCAGCTTCCCTCGCCCCTTTGGGGAGAGGGTGGTCCGCCAGCAGGCGGATCGGGTGAGAGGGCGACGCTGGTACACGCTTCCCAACCCCTCACCCCGACCCTCTCCCCAAAGGGGCGAGGGAGAAAAACGCGGCGGACGAGTCCGCCGGTTAAACAACGAACCCCATCATTCAAATCCATCCATGCCGCGACCCACCAACCTCGAAATGTTGCCCGACGGGCGATTGGCCATCACCTGGGACGACGGAAAACGGCGCGCCTATCGCGTCGGTGAGCTGCGCGACAAGTGCCCGTGCGCGACGTGTCGTGAGAAGCGGACCGAGCCGACGCCGTCTACCAAATCATCGCCGATGATGTTGCCGGTGTTGTCGGCCGCCGAGGCGCAGCCCTTGAAGCTGCTCGGCATGACGCCGGTGGGCAACTATGCGTATGCCGTTGCGTTCAGCGACGGACACGATACGGGGATCTTTACGTTCGAGTTGCTGCGCGAGTTGGGCGAGGCGCATTGAATTGCACCCTCTCCCCTTGCGGGAGAGGGCCGGGGTGAGGGGTTGGGAAGCGTGTACCAGCATCGCCCCCTCACCCGATTCGCCTACGGCGAACCACCCTCTCCCGCAAGGGGAGAGGGAGAAGACGCGGCGAGCAAGCTCACCGGATAAACCGAACTCGGCGTTACGGCAACACGCTCGGCGTCGCCGCGGGCTTCGCCTCTTCTTTCTTCTCGATCTTCTGGATGACCTCGTCGCGCGTGAGGTGAATCTTGTGGTACGTCGCATCGGAGATGATGTAGTACCAATCGGCGAAGCGCTCGTTGAGTTCCTTCACGCGATTCTGGCCGGCCTTGACCTTGCCGTCGTACTCGTCTTGCTTGCGCTTGTTGTCCTTCTCGATGCGCGCCCGCTCGGCATCGGCCTCGGCGGTCTTCTCGTCCTTCGGCTCTTCCTTCTTCGGTTCGGCGGGCTTTTCGTCGGTCTTCGGCTCTTCGGGCTTCGCTTCGCCTTCGGTCTTAAAGGGATCGGCTTGTTCAGCAGGCTTCGCGGGACCGGCGGGTTCCGGCAACGGTTGCAACTCCGGCTTGCCGATCAGGGCGTCGTTGAAGCGCGTGGTGACAAACACATAACGGCTCGCGCCGCCTGACGGTTCTTCATCCTTCTTTTCTTCGCCTTCCTTGGCGGGCTCGTCGCTCTTTTCGCCTTTGTCGCGGCCGGCGATGTCGCCAAAGCGGATCACGTACTCGACACCATCATTCATGCCGGCAATGACTTCGCCTTCGTTGCTGAACAACTCGATCTTGCCGCCGAGCTTGGCGTAATAAAACCCGTGCGCGGCCAACGATTGCACCGCCTTCGCGTCGTCGGCCAGGTTGGCGTCGGCACGCAGGTCGGCACTCACGCCGGCCGGCTTGCGGCTGATGTCGATGATCTTGAGGTCTTTGAGCGCGGTCTTCAGGTCGTTGAGCTTCGTCGTGTTCAACTCTTCGTCGGCCGTCATCGGGTCGTCGACCCACATCTTCTTGACCATCTTCTGCAACTCGGCCACCGACCACTTCGAGTCTTTGTTGTCGAAGTTGAGAACGATGTGCGAACGCTGGTCGAGGGCGTGCTGCAGCGCGTCGACTGAGTGGTCGTTAATGACGAGTTGCTTGAAGTCGAAGACGTTCATCTTCAACAGGTCTTTTTCGATCCAATCGCTGAAGTCGGTCGAGAGCTTGTCGGTCTTGATCTCAGCGCGATAAATGCGATCGCTGCCCGGCACGCGCACGAAGTGCACGTCGGGGGACTTCGGATCGCTCTTGCCGATGATGAACGCGGCAAGCACCTTGCCTTCAGCGTCGTCCAACTCGACACGCTTGCCGACGCCGGTGGCGCCGCCCGTCAGATCCTTCGACTTCGGATCGACGACGCCGTAGACCGATTGGTCCCCTTTCGAATCGCTGACGTAAGACAGTTTCTTGACGTCGATCAGGCTCGCGGCGGCCTCGGCCAACTGACGCTCGGCGTCGGCGGGATAGTTATCGTGCGACGGGATCGACCAAATCTTATTGACCTGCGAAACCTTGAACGGCTTCAACTCCGATACGTCTTCGTCGTACTCGAGAATGTCGAGCGTGGTGGCTTTCAGCGGATCGGTGAAGCTCGGGTAGAACGCGGTGCCGACGTCGTCCTTGAAGGTGCTCTCGGCAGGTCGCGGCGCGGTGGCGAAGGCGACGCCAATCAAGCCGACGGCGACGCCGATGAAGAGGAGGGTTTTTGCAGATTCGCTCATGGGTTCAGGTCCGATCGCGGGATGCGTTGCTGGCGTGAGGGAGTGAGTTAGTAAGTAAGTGAGTGAGTAGGTGAGTTAGTTCGGCAAAGCGTTGTCGTTTAACGCAGGCGCGAACGTTCGACGCCTTCGCGCTCGGCAGCGCGACGGTTGAAGAACACGGCGATGCCGACGACCAACGGCAGCAGCGGCGGCAGCAACACGGCCAACAACTTGTAGTTGTTCTGCACGCGTCGAACCTCAAGGGCCAAGTGCCGCTCGGTGTCGGCTTTCTTGCGTTCGTATTCCTTCGATAGCTGTGCCGTTTTCGTCTCGAGGCGGCGTTGGTTCACTTCCTGCTGGTATTGCAGCTCGGTGATCGCCTCTTTGAGGCCAAGGTTCTTGCGTTCGTTGAGCTTGTCGATGATGGTCTGGAATTCTTTCTTCACGCGATCGACTTCCTCGTCGCGCTCCTTCAGATAGCGGTCGATGTCTTGCGCGGCATCTTCGCGGGCTTTCTTCGTCACCTGGTCGACACGCATCAGCGTGCGATGTTCCGGACGTCGCTTGCGAATCTCGACGAAGCGATTGTCGCCGGCCAACTCGTCGAGCACGTTCAACACAAACGTCACGTTGTCGAGGTTCCAGTTGAACTCGGCGCGGTTCGGGTCGCCGGCCTGCGCTCGCAGGTTGAAGAATTCGGAGTACAGCACGTCGATGTCGGAAACCACGACGACGTTGATGTCGGCCGGCTTCGGCGGCTTCGAATCGGGGTTCGTCGGATCGGCCGCCACGGTTTGGACCTTCGGCGTGCCGGTGATGTGCGCGGCGATGCAGTAGTGCTCGCGGGTCGGGATGAGATGTCGCTTGGGATTCAAACCGCCGACCTGGCCGAACATGTTGCGTTGCACGACGTCCTGATAGCCGACGTAGCCGGTGTCGTCGCCGGTGACGACGAGCGGCGTGAACTTCAGGGTGCTCGAATTCAGCGGCGCGATGGCGCCAGGGAAGACGAACAGCATTTCTTGCAAGCCCGAGCTGATCGGATCTTTGTCGTTGAACACTTGCGTGCGGCTGGCCTGACTGTCGGCAAAGACGAACTCGGCTGGCAGTTCGAACCGCGGGTGCGGGTTGTAGCGCTGCCACACAATTCGGTCGGGCGAAATGTCGATGCCCAGCAAACTGGTCAGGCTCTGCAGGTCTCCCTTCGGCACGTTCTGTTGGCCGCCACCGAACATGCCCATCATCGGGTTCTGCTGCGATTGCTTCGGAGCGCTGGTGGCGGTGACGTTCGGAGCGAGATACGGGAACGGATCTTCGAAGATGGCCGTCGGCGTTCCGCTTCGGACGGCAGCGACGAAATGTTCCATCTGCTCGGGCCCCAGCGACGACGGCTGAACGGCAAGCAGGATGTCGAACTTCTCGGTGATCGGCTGATCGACGGCGACCTGCTTCACGTCGTACTGCTTTTCGAGTTCGTCGATGAGCAGTTGGTTGCGCGTTTGGCCGCCACTCTGCATGTCGAAGCCGCCGAACAGTTGCGCGTCGGTGCGAATCACGCCAAGCGTCTTGCGCGTTTGTTGGCTGACCGTGGCGATCGATCGCGCGATTTCGTACTCGACCGGAATGCCGGTGTCGAAGAACGGCACGACGACCTTGTTCAGCCCCGACGTGAAGGCCACGCCGAGATAAATGTCTTCGACTTTGTACGCGCCGCTTTGACGCGACTCCACTCGCCGCGAAGCGATGCCGTACAGCTTCTCAGCCAGGTCGGCCTCTTCGGTGTTCGGAGCCGTGTTGTGGATGCGAACCTGAATCTTCCCGTGCCCCATCGCTTCGAACTCTCGCAGCGTGTTGCGAAGGTTGAGCTGCGTTTGCACATACGACTCGGGGACTTCGGAGCTGATGTACGCGTCGATGAGCACCGGCTGTTGCGGATTCAAATCCTTGATGAGCTTGCGCGTCTGCGGGGCCAGGCTGTTCAGACGTTCGGTGCTGATATCGGCCCGCACGCCCGAGCGATCGCACAGCATCACCAACCCAACGGCGGCGACGATGATGGCGAGCGTGCGAACGACGTAGTGCAATCCGAGATCGGACCCCTGCCTTCCCGCCCAATGGCGTCGGCTGATGAGCACCATGCTGAGATACAACATCGCCACGATAATGGCCGCGAAATACACGACGCCGGCGAGGCTAATCACGCCGCGGCCGAAATCGCGGAACTCGTTGCTGACGCTCCAACGCGCGAAGTACGGCGAAATGCTGCCCGGCAGAATCACGTCGGCCAACGTGAGCGCGACCAACGGAATGTTCAGTAGCACGCCGGCGATGAATCCGACCGTCAGGTTGCTGGTCAAAAACGAGCCGACCATGCCGATGGCGAGCATCGCCAGGCCGACGATCCAATAACCGATGTACGTCGAGATGAACAACCCGAGGTCGGGATTGCCGAGCCACGCGAGCGTGACCATGTTGCAGATCAGCGAGAACATGAGGGCGACGCTGTAGATCGCCACGCTCGCCAGATACTTGCCGACCACGATGTCCAGGTCGCCCGCGGGAATCGTGAGTAGCAGCTCGTCGGTCCCTTGCCGACGCTCGTCGGCCCAAATGCTCATCGTGATCGCGGGAATGAAGATGAGCAGGATGTATGGCAGCGACTTGCTCAACTGATCGAGGTTTGCAAGGTTCGCGACGAAAAAATCGTTCGGCCAAAACGCCGCGAACGAGCTGAGCACGACGAACACGCAAATGAACACGTATCCGTTGGGGCTGCTGAAGTAGCTGAAAAAGTTGCGTCGAAAGACGGCGAAGACAACGTTGAGGTTCATGGGCGATTCAAAATGAAGGCGAATGGTTGGCGTGTTTTTAGATCAAATGCAGAAGTCAGAAGGACGCATGCAGAAGTCCGGCATCCTGACATCTAAACCTTGGATTTCGCGGCGACAGACTTTTCGGACTCCGTCAGCGCGTAGAAATGTTCGTCGAGCGTCTTGCCGTCGGCGGTCAGCTCGGCGGGCGTGCCGTCGAATTTCAGCCGACCTTCGGCAATGAACAGCACGCGGCTAGCGACGGCTTCGACTTCTTGCAGAATGTGCGTCGACAGCAGGATCGTTTTGTTTTGACCGAGGCGGCGAAGCGTCTCGCGCACCTCGCGAATCTGGTTCGGATCGAGGCCTGCGGTCGGCTCGTCGAGGATCAGCACGTCGGGCTCGTGCAGCAGCGCCTGCGCCATGCCGACGCGTTGGCGGTAGCCCTTCGACAGCTTGCCGATGGGCTTGCCGATGACCGAGCCGAGAGCACATTGGTCGATGACTTCGTTCAGGCGGCGGGTGCGGTAACTGCCGCTGAGGCCGCGGGCGTCGGCGAAGAAATCGAGCAACGTGCGGGGAGTCATGTCGGGATACAGCGGGCCGTTCTCGGGAAGATATCCAAGTTTTTTGGCCCCGGCGATGCGGTCGGTCGCCATGTCGTGCCCTGCGATGCGTGCCACCCCTGCCGACGGGGCCAAGTAGCCGGTCAGCAGCTTCATGGTCGTGCTTTTTCCGGCGCCGTTGGGGCCGAGGAAGGCGACGACCTCCCCTTCGCTGATCGAAAAGCTGACATTCTCGATGGCGGTGAAGTCTCCGTAGAATTTACAGAGGTTCACGGCCTCGATCATGGGCGTGGCGCTGGATGGCGTGCCTGCACTGCTCATAAGTCCCCAATCTCCAACCGAGTTAGCTCACGGCCCCGCAGGGCATTTATGCAGAAAATAACGCGTATCTGTGCGGATTGTCCAGGGCGGACGCGAATGCACCGCTCCTGCGGACCCAATACAGTTGCCGAGCCCCGGCAGTTCCTTGCCCAAACCGCCACCAACTCGCCGCAAATCGTTGCGACTCTTGAACTTCGTTTAGCCGGCGAGCCTACTCGCAGCGGTCAGTCTAACCGCAGAGGACGCGGAGAGCGCAGAAGCAGCGGATATTTGCCACAGATGAACACAGATGAACACAGATGAACACAGATTTACACAGATTTACACAGATGAGGAAGAGGAAGAAGGGAAAAGGAGAAAGCCAGAATCGACTTTCTTCCCTCTTATCTGTGTTCATCCGTGTGCATCTGTGGTTCCCTCTCTTCCCCTCTCCGCGACCTCTGCGTCCTCCGCGGTTAAATCTTAGCGATCAATTCTGCCCGCGTTCGGCCAACTGCCCACGACTCTCAATCCGGTACAACGCCTTATCGGTGCGGAAGAACATCGCCTTGCCGAGCACCGCGGGCGAAGACATCAGCCGTCCGTCGAGCACGTTCGTCGCCAGCAGCTTGTACTCATGGGCCGGTTGGATGACATACACCTTCCCGTCTTCGCTTGAGAAGTACAACCGACCGTCGGCGTACAGCGGCGAAGCCGAGAAGTTACCGCCGATGCGCTCGGTCCAGCGGGCCTCCCCCTTGCCTGCGTCGACGCACGTCGCGATTCCCTTGTCGTCGATCATATAAAGATCGCCGTCGACGTAGATCGGCGTCGGATTGCGCGGCACCTGTTTCGGAAACCGCCACAGCACGTTCGTCTCGGTCACGTCGCCTGTCACGCCTGGCTTGATCGCCAGCAGCGTCGTCTTCGAGAACCCGCTGCAGATGTACAACACGCCGTCGACGTACAGCGGTCGCGGCACGTTCGAGAAGCCCGGCGGATAACGAACCTTCCACAACTCAGCACCCGTCATCGGATCGTACGAAATCACTTGCCACGCACCCGGGCTGATGAGTTCGTCGCGATCGTTCGCGTGAATGATGAGCGGCGTGCAGTACGCTTTGCGTTGATCGCCGTCGGGAGCCATCTCGCCGGTGCGGCTGGTGCGCCAAACTTCTTTGCCGGAATTCTTGTCGAGCGCGACGACGAACTGCACATCCATGCCGTCGCAGTTGAAGATCATCAGGTTCTTGTAGATCAACGGCGAGCTGCCAGGCCCTTCCTTGTGATCGAGCTTCACGTCGGTGTTCGTCCATAGCACCTTGGCCGAGCTCGTGTCGAGGC
Source organism: uncultured Planctomycetota bacterium (assembly GCA_963708675.1). Lineage (GTDB taxonomy): Bacteria > Planctomycetota > Planctomycetia > Pirellulales > PNKZ01 > DATAXP01. The sequence continues at coordinate 3,863,123 of CAVPTO010000003.1, read as the reverse complement.
ATGCCGAACCGTAGGTGCCGAAGTGCAGGTACAGCCGACCGTTCTCGAGCACCGGCGTCGGCGAAGCATGCGAGTTTTTCAGATTCAGATGCACGGCAGCCACCGGCGGCAGCACCTCGACATCGTGCACGAGCTTGCCGCTCGCGGTGTCGACGCCGAGCGCGTGCAGGCTGACCGACTCTTCGGACAGCTTGATGGCCGTCGTCATCCATAGCATGTGCATATCGCCGACGACCGACGACCACCCTTCGCCCGGCAGCGGCGTCTTCCACACGACGTTCTCTTGTTCGCCGAACGTGACGGGAAGCGGGCCGTTCGACGTAGCGTGTCCTTGCCCATCAGGGCCACGGAACTGCGGCCAGGTGTCATCGGCACATGCGACCGCGGCAATCGATATCACGAACATCGCAACAACAAATCGCATGATGACTCCCATGATTCACTTTCGTTTAGCCGCGACGCGTAGCGAGCGCGCTCGCTACGCGTCGCGGCTAAACAACATTCAATTTCTTCTTTACACCGTCGCCACGTGCTGCCCGTATTCCTCCACGGTCTTCGGCAAATTGCCGTCGGCGTCGAACGGAATCGGCCGCGGGTCGGTGAGGATCTCCAAGTCGCTGCGGCGGCGGGCTTCGTCGAGGTACGCGGCCGACACCTCGACCTCGACCAACTCCAGCGTGTTGCGTATCCAGACGATCCGCGCGTCAGGCGGGTCGACGAGTCCGATCGTCGCTAGCGCCGCGTCGAGCGTCTCGCGGTCGGTGGCGTAATGCAGCGGAATGCGGGCCGCCTCGGGATGTCCCCCCGTGATGCAGTTGATGGCCGTGATGCGGCGGTCGATCTGCTCGACGGTGCGCGTCAATGCATAGTCAGCCATGCCGATGCCCAACCCGTTGCCGTGCGACGCCTCGGTGATCGAACGCACGATGATCCGCTTCACAGGGCTGCGCCAATTCGGGTTGCCGTCGGTCAGTTGTTTGTTCTTGCGACCGATGACGTTCGTGTCCATGCCGGCGCCGCTGATGTTCTTGCCGATCTCGTCGATGAACAGCACGTCGATGTTCTCGAACGGCAGGCGCGGCAACCACGCACGCGCCTTTTGAAGCAACTCTCGCTCACGTTCGTAGAACTCGCTCGGCTCGACTGCCTGGATCAGCGCCGTCTCGTCGTATGCGTTCTCCACGATGCCAAGCCCACCGACGATGCGACATTTCTCCAACACACGACCCGCCACGCTGTGAATGATCTGCTCGAAGCTGTAGTTCTGTATCGCGCGGTGATAGACGATCGCGCCGTTGTGCTTGCCGAGGCCGATGAGCATCATCTTCATCAGCCCGCTCTCGACCTCGCCGAAGAACGCGGTGTGCGGCTTCACGCGACCGCAGACGAGCACGTGGTCAGCCTCGAAAGCATGCTTGTCGAAGTGCACCGGAAAACCTTCTGCCGTGTCGCACACGACGACCGTCTCCATCGTCGCGCGAATCGGGCAACCGACGAAGGCTTCGGTGATGCCGTAGCCAGCGAGGATTCCGGTTTGCCCTTCGACGGTGCCGCCGCCGTGACTGCCCATGGCGGGGACGACAAATGGTTTGGCCCCCAGTCGCTGCAAATGTTGGACGACCGCCCGGACGATAATGGCTATGTTGGCGATGCCGCGACTGCCTGCGGTGATGGCAACCGTTTGGCCCGGCTTAATCTTTTTTGCCAGATTCAGGCGGCCCAGCTCGGAATCGACCGTGGCGGGAATGTTATCGACACGCGTTGCGTCGAACGTTTGGCGCAGGCGGAATAGCGGTGGATATTGCATGGTATGGCGTGCGCGGATGGTGGCCGGCGGGAGCGCGACCAACGGTCGCGGCTTTGTGGAAGGAACGCTGGGCTTTCGATGCCCTGCGCCCTATGATACTTTGTGAGAACTTTCACGCGAAGCATCTCGTGAGGAATTCCGATGGCCAAAGCTGGCCCACGCAAGAAGTTGCCCAAAGAGTTGGCGGTCATCAATGCCGACAACTGCACCGGCTGCGAAGCGTGTCTCGAGGTCTGTCCGGTCGACTGCATCATCAAAATTCAGCAGTACGACCAGTACCAGAACCTCCAGAGTTTCTGCCAAATCGACTTGGAACGCTGCGTGGGATGCGAAGTTTGCGTCCACATTCCGCAGAAGAAGACGAATCCCTACGAGCTGACGGTTTGCCCGTGGGACGCGATCGAAATGGTCCCAACCGAGGAAGTCGCTCAGGCCGTCGCCGTGATTGGCGGCCCGCCCGAGTACATCCACGCCAACTGGGACCGCCTCGTCGGCACCGCGCAACACCTGGCCGAGCTCAAGGCCGGCGGTTGATTTCTCATTAGCCCCCGGCGAATACACCGGGGGCGTGCGACTTTCATCACGCGTGACGCGCCGCACGATCGGACGTCGATGCAACGCGCCGCGCACCACCGCAGGTTGTCAACCGAATAGACAGCGGCATGTCTTTTTGCCCTCTCCCCTTGCGGGAGAGGGTGGTTCGCCGAAGGCGAACCGGGTGAGGGGTTGAGGCGAGTACACGCTTCAGTACCCCTCACCCCAGCCCTCTCCCGCAAGGGGAGAGGGAGCAAACTGCACGTGATCAATGTTGATCCCACGTCGCGTTCGGCCGGTCCCATACGATGCGTGCGGCGTACACGCTGTTGTCGGCGCCGTACGGGTTGTCGACCGGGATCACAATGTTCGGCCCCTTCTTCTGCATCCACTCGGTCACCGTTACCCACGTTTCGTTTGGCCCAACATCGACGACGCCAAAGTTGCCAAGCCGTGCGCCGCGCTGAGGGACCAAGACGCGCTCGGTAGCGCGCTTTACACGCAACGTCTGCGGATCGACTTGGCCGAAGAACAGCGGCGCGCGATGACGAAACACGTGATCGTTGTCGGCGCCGCGACGTGTGTAGACCAAAAACAACGCGTCGCAGTGCGTCACCCAATGCTGTTGGGTGTTGTAGTTGCCCAAGTCACTGCCGTCGTCGCACAGCCAAGGCTGCGGTTCGTCGAAGTGCAGACCGTCGCTGCTTGAAGTCACGTAACCATGCTCGTCGTTGCGAAGCGTGACATAATAGCGACCCTTGAAGACCGTCAACGACGGCTCGGCGAAGCCGCGCGGAATCGGCACCGTCATCTCGTTGCCATGCTCGACGTATTCGAGACGCTTTCCGTCGAAGCGGCAGCGAACGACCGTCACCGACGCGATCTGTGACTCGGGCCGTTTGAAATAGATCGGCAGCAGAATGTCGCCGTTGGGCAAATCGACGCGCTGCACGCACCCTGCCCCGGAATTGGCGAAGCGCGGCTCGTCGGGCATCGCGAGCGTTGTCCACGGGGTCCAATCGCGACGCTCAGGATTGTAAATCGCGTAAGTCGTTTGGCGAGGTGTAACGTGCATCACTCGGTTATCGCGATAGCGCACCGTGTGCCCGATGCCGAGCATCTTCCCCGTCGCCGCGTGCCACTTCGGCCAAAAATCGCATGCCGCCACGACCACGCCGTCCGCTTCGTCACGTCGCCCGAGCGAGTCGGCATGTTCGGTTGGCCCGCTCCACGTTCTGCCCATATCGTCGGTGCGCATGTCGTTGAGCGCGTAGAACACGTCGCTGCCCGTCAACAGAAGTTTCTGCATGGTGAGCACGACGCTCGGCTGCTGCGACGAACTCGACGTGGGTATCGCGCCCGCCCGCGCATGCACCCAACACATCTTGCCGTCGTAGCCGCGATGGATCGTGTCGAGCTGCACGCGATAGCCAACCTCTTCGGCCAACGCCGTCGCCGTCATCGCGATCAACGCACCAAACAACAGCGCTCGCATCGTCGCATCTCCGAGGTGGCCGCTTCTTCCCTGGAACCGCTTCGCAATCTCACTAGAATCGTTCCGCCAACGTGAGTGTCAATGAGTGAACCGCTGAGTTCGCGGAGAGCGCAGAGGGAGCGGAAATGAAACCACAGATGAACACAGATTTGCACAGATGAGGGAAGAGAAAGGATGCGGAGGATGAGGAAATGAATACTGCCGTACCCACTCAAGCTCCCACTTTTCACTCTTTCTTATCTGTGTTCATCCGTGTGCATCTGTGGTTCAACTCCCTCCGTCTCCGCGGCCTCTGCGACCTCCGCGGTCAACTCCTTCGGCTGAATGAAGACAGAAACGGCGCGTACAAAAAGTCGGACTTATTGCACGTTTACCCCCGTTTCATGAGTAGGGCAATAAGTCGATGGGCAAGAACGTCAATCGGCGGCGAGCAAACCGCGCATGTAGTCGATGCTCTCGCGGGCCAGGCGGTCGGGGCCGGGCGAGTAGTCGAAGACTTCGACGCTGATCCAACCTTGGTAGTCGATCTCATCGAGGGCGGCGAAGATAGGCTTGAAGTCGAGCTTGCCCATGCCGGGGCCTTGCTTGTTCGGGTCGTTGACGTGCAGGTGGACCATCTCGCGCTTGTGGCGACGCAACAGCTCGGGGATCGGTGTCGGCTCGGTCGCCATCGCGATGCAATCGAGATGCAGTCGGCAACTCGTCGAGCCGACCATGTTCATCAGTTCGACCCCCTCGGCGGCCGTGTTGAGGAACGGTCCCCACTCGGGCGACAGCGGTTCGATCGCGATCGTCACTTGCTGCTGCTCGCAGACGGGCATGGCTTCTTGCAGCACCTCGGCGGCGTACTTCATCGCGGCGTCGTTCGTGACGCCAGGCAGCAGAATGCGTTGCAGCGGCGAACCGAGCACCATCATCGACCCGCCGAGTTCTCGGCACAGCTTCGCCAGTTCCTTGAGGTACTCCGCGGTGCGGCGACGCGTGGCGGCGTCGGGACTCGTCAGGTAGAAGCCTTCAGTTTTCGCGAGCAGCCAGTGCAGGCCGATGATCTCCAAGCCTGCTGCCTTCGCTTGTCGCACGACCTCGGCACGCTTGGCCGACGGGATGCGACGGACGTCGGTGTCGATCGTGAACGGGGCGATCTCAAGCCCCGTGTAGCCACACTCGGCGGCGAAGGCGAACGCCTTGTCGAAGGGCCAATCCTGAAACGTCTCGTTGCAAATCGCGAATTTCATGGGTGTCGTGTTCAAGGTGCGGTCCGTTTGCTTCGCGTTGGCTTACAAGCCCAGAGCCCGCTGGCCCTTGGGCTTCTCGTTGACGCCGAAGGGGTCGAAATCTTCGTTATCTTCGTTGTTCAAAAAATCGACCATCAGGTCTATCGTTTCGGCTCCTCGGACGTTGAGAGCGTGTATGGTAGCAGCCCGCGCGGGTCACAACTCCTCCAATGACGCGTGGTTAGCCGCGTTGCTTGCAACGCGCGTCGCAAACGACGCTAACGGCGAGCAAAAACTAGGGAACCTCTTCCGAAGGTATCGATTTTGTCGATTCTGCGGGTCATGCCGACCGATAAGTGTCAAGGGCAGTCTCAGAATACCGACATGCGATTTAGGGGGAGTAGCGTCCAATGAAACGCCTAGGATTGGCGGCCGTTATATTGGCCGTCTGCTTCACGTCCGTCGGATGCCGATGCGGCAAACTATTTCCGATGTGCGATTGCTGTGGTTGCGGACAACGTTATTGGGGCGACTGGCAAGAGAACTTGCCGTATTGCCAAGATTGCTGCAATGGCTGCGGCAACTGGACCGGGCCTCCCTCGCAGTATCACCGTGGCGACGAAAACGCCTGCGGCGGCGGCGGCTGTGGTCGTGGCTGCGGCAGCGGGTGCGGATGCAGCAGTGGCTGCAGCACCGGTGGATGCGGTTGCGGCTCGGGTGGCGGTATGAGCATGCAATCCAATATGTCGTCGAGCATGTCGGGAATGTCTGGCATGTCGTCGAACATGCCAAGCGACGGACAAATTGTTCCTGGCAGCGAACGATGGTCGACCGAGCAAGTCGCTCCGGGACCAGCCACCGCGGCGCAGGGCTATCCAACTCCGGCCCCGGCCATGTCGCCGATGCCGAGCCAAGGCATGCCGAGCCAAGGAAGCATGAGTCCGATGCCGATGCCGAGACCGAGCCCGATGGGGGGCGCGACGTATCGCTCGTCGCCGAACCAACGGAACATGGTGCGTGCTCGCCCGGTGAGCAACGTGCGTCGCCCGGCTGGTTGGCAGCCGCCGATGCCCGACTGGGCTCAAGGGCAGTAAGCGCAAAAAGTCAAAAGGATAGACACTTGCACAAGCCCAGGGCATGCTTGCCCTGGGCTTTTTGCGTTGGGGACGAGACGGCGAGGTTTAGACTATAATGGGCACGTTGATTTTGCCGTTACCGGCGTCAACAACTTTTTGCAACTCATCAACACACGGCGACCGGCGGTCGCCACTCCTTGGGTGCAGTGAAGGCGGATAAGGTTGAGCACGGACGAAGCTCCTGACGTAAATTCGCACCTGCCGGTAACGACCGACAGCGGCAAGCTCATGGAGGGCTCCGGCGAGCCGGAGCGCTCGCAGGACCTGATCGCGGCGATCAAAGAGTCGGCCGACAAGCTGGCCCGCGACCAGACAAGCCGCGGCGATCTCAAGATTCTGTCGCGCACGATCCGCGAACTGCGCTACGCGTTCAAGGTGTTCGCTCCGTACCGGTTGCGTCGCAAAGTGACCGTCTTCGGTTCGGCCCGCACAAGACCAACGGCCGAGACCTTCAAACACGCCGTCGACTTCGGGCGAGCCATGGCCGAGCGGAATTGGCTGGTCGTAACGGGCGCCGCCAGCGGCATCATGGAAGCCGGCCACGTCGGGGCCGGCCGCGAGCACTCGATGGGCATCAATATCATGTTGCCGTTCGAGCAAGAGGCGAACCCCGTCATCGCCGGCGATCCGAAGCTCGTGCACATGAAATACTTCTTCACGCGCAAGCTAATGTTCGTGAAGGAGTGCGACGCCGTGTGCCTCCTGCCGGGCGGGTTCGGCACGCTCGACGAAGGGCTCGAAGTGCTCACGCTGCTGCAGACCGGCAAGCGCGACATGGTGCCCGTCGTGTTTCTCGACGAGCCGGGCGGGAAGTTCTGGACCGACTGGCAAGCGTTCGTGACGCACCGCCTGCTCGGGCACGGCATGATCTCGCCCGACGATCTTTCGCTGTACAAAGTGACCGATTCGATCGACGAGTCGGTCAACGAGATTCTCACGTTCTACCGCAACTATCACAGCATGCGGTACGTGCGGAATAAGCTGCTGCTGCGGCTGCAAAAGGCCCCGTCGCCGGAATTGCTCGAAACGATCAACGCGAAGTTCAGCGACATCCTCGTCGAAGGCAAGTTCAACGTCATCGAGGCGATGCCCGAGGAGCGCGACGACACCGAGATCGCGAAGTTGCCGCGATTGGCATTCCGATTCAACCGCCGCAGCTTGGGACGACTGAGGCAGTTGATCGATCTGTTGAACGGCGGGCCGCTGCTCGCGGAAGATGGTTCGGTGTAAGGCGAGTGCGTCGTGCAGGGCGCCCCTCACCTGCCCGCTGAGCGGGCACCTTCTCCCGAAGGGAGAAGGGTTGCGAAGATGCGCTCGGCGGCGCGTTCGCCGGAGGCGATGCACTGCGGGATGCCGACGCCGCGATAAGCGTTGCCGGCCAGCGCGAGATGCGGTTCGCGTTCGAGGATCGCTTCAATGTGGGCCACGCGATCGAGATGACCGACGTGGTATTGCGGCATCGCCGAGGGCCAGCGTTGCACTTCCCACAACGTCGGTCCGCCGCTAGCGCCGAGAAGCTCACCGAGTTCGCGGTCGACGATGCCGCGTAACGCTTCGTCGCTTTGGGCGAGCAAATCGGGCCGCAGTGCGCCACCCATGAAGACGCGCAGGAGCACGTGTCCCGTCGGTGCGCGACCTTCATACTTCTGACTGCTGTAACTCACGGCGAGAATGTCGCGGCGCTCGACTTCGGGAACGACGAAGCCGAAACCTTCCAACGGTCGCGACAACTGATCGCTGCGGTAGCCGACCAAAGCCACGACGCTGCCGGCATATTCGATCGCGCGGAGTTCGGTAGAAAGCTCAGGCGTGGCGTCCTTGAGTAGCTCTGCGGCGGACGGAGCGGGCGTTGTGACGATGACGGCATCGAAATCGTCATGTCGCGAGGCGTGATTTGCTGCGATGGCCCATCCGCCATCTCGTCTCGCCAAGTATCCGACCGGTGCGTTCAAGCGAATGCGATCTGAACCGATGCGCTCGGCCAACGCATTGACGATCGTCGACATGCCATCACGCGGCGCGACGAATAAGCTGTACCGAGCACCGCTGTCCTTCGCGGCCGCTGCGGGTTTTCGCTTCGCCCTCGCGGCACGAATGAGGCTGCCGTGCTCGCGTTCCATTTCGAGGAATCGCGGCAGTGTTGCCGCAAGGCTGAGCTTCGACGCGTCGGCCGTGTAGATGCCAGCGACGAGCGGTTGCACGAGGCGTTCGAACGCTTCGCGACCGAGCCGTCGCGTGGCGAATGATTCAAGGCTTTCGTCACCCTGCTCTTTGCGGCGCGGCACGACCGCCTCGGCCAGCAACCTCGCTTTACCCACGGCACTGAGAAGCGGAGTCGTCAGCAAAGGTCCCAACTTTTCGGGCGCCATGACCATGAAGCCATCGGGCACCGGATAAAGTCGCCCATCGCGAACAATCATCACACGGCGACCTTCGGGCCGGGTCTGTTGCAGTTGGTCTTCGAGTCCCATGCGACGGCAAAGATCGAGACCTGCGGGCAAGTTGGTGATGAAATTGTCGGCGCCATGTTCGAGAAGAAACCCGTCGCGACGCTCGGTGTAGAGCGAACCACCAAGTCGCGGCCCCGCCTCGATCACCGTGACTTCCGAGTTCGGTTCCAACTCGCGCAAGCGATGCGCGGCGGCCAGGCCTGTGATGCCGCCGCCGATGACGGCAATCCGGCGCTTCGGCATTGGTGAAGTACCGGTGGTGTGTGGCACGTCAGGGAGCGACGCCATTCGACTTCCCCGACGTCGGTTGTCCCTCGGCCGCGTCCTTCCGGCTCGCCCACCATCTCAGTACGTCGTCTACCTTCGATGGATCGACGAACCGATACTCGGGTATCCCGAGCGTTTCGCTCAATAGGTCATCTTCGACGCAAATGAGTCCCATGGTCGCCACAGCCGTTTCGTGCCGCGTCAGCAGCAATCCGGCGGCAGTCGCGCCGACGGTGGTGCGTTCGTCGGCTGATAGAAGCAAGCCCGAAGCGACCAAGTCGGCAAGCCACGCATCGACACCCGGCCACGGGGCTCGGTGTGCAATCGCCAGAGCCGCACTCCAAGGCGCGGCCAGCGGTGTGGCGCTCCCATCCTTGAAGAATCGCTTCGAGTCGATCGCCCCCACCAGCCCGGGCACCGCCTCCGCTGTTCCGTAACGACCGATCATGAAGCACAGCAGCCGATGGTGGCTTTGAAATCGCGGGTCGACATGCAACGACAGAGGAGCGTCGTCGACCGCGAGAAGATAGGGACCGATGAATGTCGACAGGCTACTCGCATCGAGTTGTTCGAGCAGGTGGAACTCCGCCTCACTGAGCAACCGCTTCTCATCGAGAATCCTTGCCAATGTGCGCCGCGAGATTTCAACGAATCGCGTCGAAGCGTCACGCTTCACATCGAACTCGTAGGCCATCCGTCGGCGTGGCGTCGGCAGGTTGACGAGATGAAACTGAGCGTCTTGCATTGGGTGCGGAAAGAACACACCTACCGGGTAATCGCCAGGCGATAGCGAATTGCCACTGACGCAATGCGCCGTGCGTTCGTCACAACGATCGAACAAGCTCGCGCGTTCGGCGTTCTCGGGCTTGTTCGGCACGCCGAGCAGCAGGTGCTGAATGCCCTCGTGTCGAACGCCTCTCCAAAACTCGGCAACCATCGCCGGATGCGCCTGTTCGAGGGTCGCCATCAAACGCGTTCGACCGTCGGGTGTGAGATCGCCGTCGGCCAGTCGCGCTTCGAGGGCCGCCTTCACACGTGGCATCACGTCATCGCGGGCCAAGGCTTCGAGCAATTCTCGCTCGGCCGACGGGTTCTCGCCGCGGGCGAGCAGGTCGACCCATTGGCGAAGTTGCTCCTTGCTAATGTCCGGAAGCTGTACGTCCTTCGCGTCGGAAAGGAGCCACGCCCCGCGGGCCGCGTCGTAGAGTGCTTCGAGTTGGCGTCGCAGCGTGAGCTCGATTCCGCCGACGGCCAACCGCTGTTTGAGCTTCGCCATCGTCGGGGCGATCCACTCCGGCTGACCGAGCAGCCATTGCATCCGTTCGGCCGCCGCCGCGCGGACATTCGAGTGGTTGTCTCTCAGTTCATCGAGCAACTTGTCTAATTCGGTGTCTTTCTCGCTTGCGGTTTCGCGCGTCGTCGCCGCCTGCGGAACATCTTTCACCTTCAGCGCGATGCGAAGCGTCTGAACCGCTTCGCGAACTTCCCACGGCGTACTGGTATCGAGCAATAGCCGCTGGTACTCCGCAGCCAAACGAGGCTGCAGCTCGTCGCGCTGCCCGAGCTTCGCCAGGCGAACGGCCGCCTCGTGCCGAGTCTCGTAGCGGTCTGCATTCAAATCGGTCAGAAGCCGCGGAAGCTCATCTTCGGCGCGCGCCGTCGCGACCAGCGCAAGCGATAACGCCACTGCCGTGGTGAGTGCCGATCGTGCGGTATTTCCCAAACGCAACATCGATGGGCCGCAGGGTTGATTTGCGAGCAGTGCCCTTCAGCGCTCGCACAGCCATCATAAAGCGGATGGCCCGCATCAACCACGCCATTACGTCGCTACCCCCACGGCAAGATGGAACCTGCGCCGTATAATCTCGAAGCAAAGTGCATCGCCCCGACCAGGGGTTTTTCTTTCACAACGGAAGCTGCCATGAACGATGTGACACTCGCAGGATGGCCAATGTGGGGACGTGACACGCTGCGCAAGAGCTGGGGTTGGTATCTCGCGCTCGGAATCCTGATGATCGTCTTGGGAACCATCGGCCTCGGGACGACCGTCACGGTCGAGATCACGCTCGTGTCGGTCGTCTTCTTCGGATGGCTGTTGATCATCGGCGGCGTCTTTCAGGCCGGTCACGCGTTCTGGCGACGTGAGTGGAGCGGGTTCTTTATCGACCTTTTGACCGGAGTGCTGTATACAGTCGTGGGCGGGCTGATCATCACACATCCGCTCGGCTCGGCCGTCGAGTTGACGCTGATCATTGCCGTCCTGTTCTTGTTCTCGGGAGTGTTTCGCATCGTGACGGCGATTGCCGTGCCGCTGCCGAATCGTGGATGGTTGATGGTCAACGGCGTGATCACGTTGCTTTTGGGCGTGATGATTCTTGCCCAATGGCCTGGCTCGGGCTTGTGGGTCATCGGCATGTTCATCGCCATCGACATGATCTTCAACGGATGGTCGTTGGTCATGTTGTCGCTGGCCGCGCGGAAGATGGCGGCGTAGACGCCGGGTGCGGGCGGGTTGAAGTAGAAGGTAGCTAACAATTCAACCCGCCCTCATCCGCCGCTTCGCGGCGCCTTCTCCCGACGGGAGAAGGATTCGGCAGCCTCATTCAATCCAAGCGCTTGATGCGCAAGGCGCGGAAAGCGACGGGCTCTTTGTGCCCCGCGAAGCCGAAGTAACCGCGAGTGCGGTCCTTGCCGGGATGGGCGGCCCCGGCCATGTAATCGGTGACGGTGCTCAGATCGGCGTCAAGGATGATGGACCCGTTGAGTTCCACCTTTACCGTCGAGCCGCGAACGGTCACCTCTTCGAAGTTCCACTCGCCCGTGGGCCGTAGATAACCGCGGTGCGCGGGGACCATGCCGTACAGCGAGCCGTGGGCCTGACGAGGGTCGATCTTGCGCTGGCCTTGATAGCGCTCGTGTTCGGTGTCGAGCACCTGCACTTCGCACATCGCTTCGTAGGCCGCTTTGCATTCGGCGCTGGGGGCGCGTAACACGAGCCCGTTGTTTCCACCTGGCGGCAGCTTGAACTCGAAACGAACGACGAAGTCGCCATACTCGTCCTTCGTCAGCAGGTTGCCGCCATCGTTCGGCTTGCAGACGATCGCGCCGTCAACTACCTGGTAGTGATCGGTCGCGCCCATCCAGCCATCGAGGTCTTTGCCGTTGAAGATCGACGTGAAGCCGCCGTCGTCGTGCTCGGCGAGAATGCGGTTAGCTTCGTCGGCTCCGATCTCGCGCAGAAACACGTTTCGCCAACGAATCTCCGATCCATGCGTCTGCAACTGCACCGGACCTGACGCGAAAAGCGGGTTGGCGCGATTTCCGGCCTCGTGGATCGCCTGACGCACGGGGTCGCACGCGGGATACTTTCCATTCTTCGCCGGACGATCGAAGTAGTTCTCCATCGTCGCGTGATCGACGACGAGTTGACCGTTGAATGTCACGCTCGTACCAGCGCCCGTCTGCACGACCCGGAACGTGTTCCATTCACCGAACGGCTTGTCGGCCAGCACGCTTGGGTCCTTGCCCGGAGCGCCGGGGCTGTTGTTCCACAAACCTCCGGAGCCTTTGTCGGCCCCTTTGTCACGACTTTTGCCGGCAGGCGTGTAGTCCCAAATCTGCACCTGCGGCGTGCCCCGCAAGTAGATACCACTGTCGCCGAGCGGCAACATCTTGTAGTCGACGAACAACTCGATGTCGCCGTAGTTGCGATCTGTCGACGCATAAGCCCCCGCGCCGTCGTTGACCATCTCGCCGCTCTCGACCTTCCAGTGCGCGAGCATGTCGGCGGTATCATCCGCGATCTTCTTCTGTCGTTCCTCGGGAGTCATGGTGTCGTAGAGCCGCAGATCGTATGTCTTCATGCCGTGCCAGCCCGCGAGGTCCTTGCCGTTAAAGAGCGCAACGAAGCGAGAAGGCGGGACGTTTTGCGCTTGTACGAGGCTCAAGCTGCACGTGATCAGAAGCGTAAGGACAACAGCGGAGATATGGTGCAACATCGAGCGGAACTCCAGGCGGGAAAACGGAGGGCGAGCCACGATTCTGAACGACCCTTGCGCGAATCAAGCCGATCGGCCTTGAAGGAGTTGCTTGTTGCCCCCACCATTAGGATGGAGTCAGCACGATCTTTCCCGCCAGCGTGCCGGCGTGGCGCAGCGTGTTGTCCTCCTGCAGGCGATGCGCCTCGGCCGCCTCAGACAGCGGCAACACGCGATCGATCCGCGCGTGCAACTTGCCCTCGGACATCAGCCGATTCAGATCATCGGCCGCAGCGCGTTGCTCGTCGGGCGAGGCGTTGAAGATCGCGAACCCGTGCAGCGAGCAATCGCGCGTGTAGAACGGGCCAATCGGAAAGATCGGCTTCGCATCACGCCCCGCCATGACAATGATCCTGCCTCGCATTCCTAGCAACGACACCGCGCGTTCGAAGTTCGGCTGGCGCACGGTGTCCCAGTAAATGCTCAGTCCGTCGGGAGCGAACTTGCGAATCTCGGCGTCGATATCCGCCGTCTTGTAATTGATGGCCGCATCGGCCCCGAGCTTCAGGCAATCGGCGACTTTCGCATCGCTGCCCGCCGTGGTAATCACACGAAGGCCATGAGCCTTGGCGATCTGAATGACCGCTGAGCCAACACCGCCGCTGCCGCCGCTGATGTAGAGCGTGTCGCCTGCCTTCGCTTGCGCGGTTCGCATCAGCCCGAGGTACGCCGTGATCGCCACGAGCGCCAGCGCCGCGGCTTGCTCGTCGCTGACGTTGTCGGGCGTCGGGTACAGCCACTCTTCGTTCACCGCCGCCAATTCGGCGAACGTGCCTTGGCGACCTTTTTGGCCTTGGTTCGTCGCCCACACGCGGTCGCCCGGCTTAAAGCGCGATCCACTCGGCGCTCGCTCGACCACTCCCGCGAGATCGCACCCCAAAATGTATGGCATCGGCAGCGGGGCCTTCACCGCGCCCGAGCGCAGATACGTGTCGATGGGATTCACCGACACGGCGCGAACACGCACAAGCACTTCGCCATCTTTCGGCTGCGGGTCGGGCAAGTCGCCGTAGATGATGCTCTCGGGCGGCCCTGGCTGATGGATGTATGCGGCCTTCATGTCACGGGTTAACCTTCAACGTGCCGCACATCGCCCGCGCCCATCGCACATATGGCACGCGACTGGCCATCGCCTCGGGAACGCGGATCACGATAACCACTTCCCACCCTTCGCCTTCGTAGAAACAGGTTTCGATGACGCCGGGTGTGACATTCGGCGTCAGGACACCGAGCTTTTGAAAGTTCTGCTCACCCTTGGCTTCCAATCGTTTGCACGTAATGGTCTCGCCGATGGTTGGTGTCTCGCACGACACTTCTTCCCAATCGGTGGTGTCTGGGTACGTCGCCTTGATCTGCTCGTGAAGAGTCGTCGCCAACGGTGGAGCGCCGGCATCCTTCTGCTGCGCCGCGATGTGACAGAAGACTGGTGAAGGAGCGCCGCGCTCGTCGCTTACGATCGCCTGACAAATCAGGCGCACGTTCGGCAGAGTGAAGCCGGGCGGTTGCATGCGCTCTGCCGAAATCACGCCTTCGCCCTCGGGGTTCGGCGCGTTCGACGGCAAACGGGTGATCAAATCCTTCGGCAGTCGGATCGACACCGGCGTGTCGATAAGCGTCGTCGGCTTGAGGTCCAGATCGCCAAATTTGGCTAAGTGACGAACACCAGTCAGCCCCTTTTCAACGTTAGCGTTGAACTCTTGCTGGCCGCAGCCGATTGCCGTCACCACAAGCAACACGAAACCGAGTCGATACATATTTCACGCGAGGGGGTGCGATGAGATGCCGTTCAATGGGGCAGATTCGATTCTTTTAGGCGGCGATGGCCGTGTCAAGCCGCTGCCTTTTCGCGAGTCGGTCCTCCTCGGGGCCGAGATATAATGCGAGACCGATGAATTACTACGCTCATGGACGCGATTGGCTCGACGACCCGTGGTTCGTCGCCGGCACGGCAGTGCCCGATTGGTTGAACGTTGCCGACCGCGGCGTGCGGGCTCGCGGGAAACATGCGAGCCAATGGGTCGACGACGCCGATCCGCGGGTCGCATCCATCGCGAGAGGGATCGTTCAGCACCATCGCGACGACGCTTGGTTTCATGCGACGGCCGCGTTCGCCGAGCTGCAGTGGCGACTGACTGCCGACGTGCAGCGTTCGCTCGGCGACGACCCGTCGTTGCGCGCGAGTTTCATCGGGCACATTCTGGTCGAACTGCTGCTGGATAGCGTCCTTGTCGAGCGCGATCCGATGGGGCTCGAAGCGTACTATCACACGATGAAATCAGTCGACGGCAACGTGGTTGCCGAAACCGTGGCCGCGATCGCCGGCAAGCCGTGCCCGCAACTGCCCATGGTCGTCGCCATGTTTTCTCGCGAAGCGTTCTTGTGGGACTATCTCGACGATGCCAAACTGTGGGTTCGCTTGAACCAAGTGATGCGACGCGTGCGACTGGCAGAGCTTCCCGAGCGCTTCATGACGCTGCTGCCCGAAGCCCGCCGGCTCGTGCGTTCTCGCGAACAGGAACTGCTCACGCCATCGGACGCTGCTCCGCTGGTCTCGCCGCGAGGGGTGCAATGAAATACGGCATGAACATGCTGCTGTGGACCGATACCGTCACCGAGGCGCATCGGCCCGTGCTCGAAAAGTTGAAGGGGATGGGCTACGACGGCGTCGAGCTGCCGATCTTCGATCTGAACCCCGACAAGTTCGCAGCCGTCGGCGTGTGGCTCGACGATTTGGGCCTCGAACGGACGGCCGTCACATGCCGCGGACCCGACGACAACCCGATCAGCAGCGACGCCGCCGTGCGACAACTCGGCATCGCCAACAACAAGCTCGTCGTCGAGTGTTGCCAGGCGGCGGGAGCGACGATCCTCGCCGGGCCGTATCACTCGGCGCTCGGATTGTTCAGCGGCGCAATGCCGACCGCTGATGAATTCAAGCGTGGCGTCGAAAGCATGCGCCCGGTTGCCGAACACGCCGCCAAGTGCGGGGTGACGCTCGCCGTCGAATATCTCAACCGCTTCGAGTGCTACCTGCTGAACACCGCGGTCGACACGGCACGCTTTTGCCGTGAGGTCGAGCACCCCAGTTGTCGCATGATGTACGACACGTTTCACGCCAACATCGAAGAGAAGAGCCCGGCCGAGGCGATTCGCGCCTGCGCCCCGATGACGGTGCACGTTCACATTTCCGAGAACGATCGCAGCACTCCGGGGCGCGGACAGATCGCCTGGGACGAAACGTTCGACACGCTCAAAGAAGTCGGCTACGACGGATACATGACCGTCGAAGCGTTCGGCCTCGCGCTGCCCGCGCTCGCGGCAGCCACCAAGATTTGGCGTCGCATGTACGACAGCGAAGAGCAACTCGCTCGCGACGCGCTGACGTTCATGAAGAGCGAGTGGGCGAAGCGTGCGTAGTCGGACTTTCATCGGCGAGAAATAAATATCGACGGGAAATCTTGTGGCCGCGGACGGAACGATGCAGCCCACCCCTCCCAGCGATCGCGGCCTGTCGCTCGATGAACTGAAGGGAGCCTTCGCGCAGATGCTCGGCAAGGGAGGCGACCCCTACACCGAGGCTCCGGAACCCGTGCGACGCGCCACGATCGTTGTCCCGCCTCCCGAAGATCCGACGCCGGACGAAGTGGAAGTCACGCCGCTGGGCATCGTCGAGGCGATGCTGTTCGTCGGGCTGGCGAATGCGGCGCCATTGTCGGCCGAACGCATGTCGAGCCTCATGCGCGGTGTGCGGCCGACAGAGGTCGACGACCTGGTGCGCGAGCTGAACGACCAATACGCGCAGAACGGATGTCCGTACACGATCCGCAGTGTGGGGGACGGATACTGCATGCGACTGTGCGAGGAGTTCGACGGCCTACACGCCAAGATGCTCGGCGCGCAAGGCAGGCGCGATTATCGCGTGCGGCGATCGAGGTGTTGTCGCTGGCTGCATATCGAGGGCCAATGACGGCCGACGCGATTGCCAAGCTGCGCGGAGCGCCGAGCAATGCCGTGATCGCCCAACTGGTGCGACGCAAGTTGCTCAAGCTCGAACGTCCCGAGCCACGCAAACGGCCGGTGACCTATCGCGTGACCGATCGCTTTCTACAACTGTTCGGCCTGGCGAGTCTCGACGACCTGCCGCGAAGCCAGGAAGTTTAGCCGGCCCGCTTGCGGGCCGCGTTCCGCCTCGCACGGCGAGCAAGCTCGCCGGCTCAACGAAGAGATATCCGTTGCGAAGGCTAGCGCCGTGGCGCCCGCGGGGGGGAGAACTTGATCTTGTCGACGAACTTGATGACGTTCTCGCCGACACGCTTGCCGCTGACGGCTGTGATCGCGTTCATCACGTTGTTGTAGTGCAGGTCGTAGTCGACATCGAATTCGACTTCGAGGTCGGCATTGGCGACGGCCTCGATCTCCCTTTGCAAGGCGTCGAAGCTGGTGCCGAGCGCCGTGTTGCCCACGCGGATTTCACCCAACGCGCCGCCGCGAGCCGCGATCAAGCGCACCTTGATCGGCTGCACTTCGCTGACGCCCCCTTGGCTGATGCCGATCGGCATCTTGATGTTGAAATCGCCTTCCTCCGTGGCAATCTTAAAGCTCATGACGAAGAACGTCAGCAGCTGAAACACGATGTCGATCATCGGTGTCATCTGCTGCTCGACTTTGTCGACGCCCTTCTTCCTCTTTATTTTCATACAAGCTCACTCACGATGAGTCGCCACAGGCGGGGCATTTTACACTTAACCACGAATGTTCGCTTTGTTCGGCACCTTGAGATAGTCGCTGTCCGACTTGGGCTTGCCTTGTTCGGCGCGAAGCGAGAACTTCTCGAAGCCGATCGTTCGCTCCTGGCAGACCTTGATCAGTTCTTGAATCTTGCCGGCGGGCGCCAGTCCGTGCCCGCGGATGATGATGTTGGCCACCGACGGATGCAGATCCTTGGCCTTCAGGAGCGCCACTTCGCGCTGCAAGGCCTTCTTCAACTCGGGACCGCCGATGGGAAGGTCTAGTTCGTTGAACATCACCTTTCCATCGCGCGTTACCTGCAACACGAGCGGCGAAGCGACTACCTGATCGGGAATCTTCGCCAACTCGCTGGCTGGCAACTTCACGCGATCGTTCTGATTGTCTTCGGCGAAGTTAATCAACACCATGAAGAATGCGATCAACTGAAACGTCATGTCGATCATCGGCGTCATGTCCGCTTCGGCGCTGAGTTCTTCCTGTTTGCGTTTAGCCATAGAGCATTCCAAAAACGTGATCGGTCGATCGAAACGTGCCGTGACTCAACAGCCCGGCCATGCAGCGACTACTTCTTGCCGACGGTTGAGAACCGGCCCATCAGACCTTCGCTCATGACGCCGACTTCGAGCATCAATCGCGTCATGCGGTTACGCATCACGCCGAAGAAAATAATGGCGGGAATGGCCAACCACAAACCGACGAGCGTGGTGATAAGAGCCATCGAAATACCTTGTGCCAGCTCCGACGGCTTTGGTTGCGTGGTGCTCTTGGCGATCACCTGGAAGCTCGCAACCATCCCGTCGACCGTCCCGAGCAGGCCGAACATCGGGGCGACCGTGCCGACCAACGCGATGTAGCTCAGGCGTTGTTCGAGCTTGAGGCTTTCCTCTTCGCCGACTTCTTGCATCGCCTCGACCGCTTGAGCGTAACCCGACTGCAACTTGCCAAGGCCGGCGGCCAACACATGGCCAAGGAACGAATCGTCGCTCTTAGCTAAGTCGTACGCGTCTTGGTAGCGCTTCTCGTTGAGATGCGCCTCGAACCCTTCGACGAGCGCCGTGGGAATGATCGCTTCGCGGCGCAGCGTCAGAAAGTTCATAACCAACAGCGCGACAAAGACGAACGACAACGTTAGAAAGATTACGACATACCGCAACCCAAGCGCCTTGTAATAGAATTGCAATTGCGTCTCATCGACGGGCGCCGCAGGATCCGCCGCCGGCTGGGTGCCGCCAGGCGCAGCGGCAGCTGGCGCAGGAGCGGCCGCCGGCGCATCAGCACCCGCGGCAGCAGCGTCTTGCAAATCGTTTTGTGCTCGTACCGTTGCCGAAGAGACAATCATCCACGAGGCCACCATGACTGCGGCCAACACCGAAAAGCGAATCCACGGTGTGCCGACGCGTCGCGAACCCTTCGAGCCCATAACCGGTGACCTCCAAGAAATACCAAGTGCGTAGAATGACGATGAGATGATTTACTTGCTGTAACGATCTTTAAGCGTTTGCGTGACTTGGGCGGCGCGCTCGGGCTTGTTCAGTTCGTTCC
Source organism: uncultured Planctomycetota bacterium (assembly GCA_963708675.1). GTDB lineage: Bacteria > Planctomycetota > Planctomycetia > Pirellulales > PNKZ01 > DATAXP01. Next base: position 3,843,892 of record CAVPTO010000003.1, on the reverse strand, counting down.
AAAGAATGGCCAACTTCTTCAAAGCCTCGGCATGCGCCTGCGGTTGCGACGAGTAGAGCACGTCAACGTGCAGGAAGGCGATGAGCGCGTCCTTCTGGGCGTTGGGCTTCTTCAGATAGCAGTTGCCGAGCGTCAGATAGGCCTGCGCCATAATGGGAGCGTTCTCGGCGTCGGTGCCGGCGATGACCTCCTGCACCATTTTCACAGCCTCGTCGGCCTTGCCGTCTTGAGCGAGGCAATCGGCTTTGCCGAGCGTGGCCGCCAAACGTTGATCATCGGGCAGTGCACCCTTCCCCGCGAGCGACAGAACCGTGTCGAACTGCTTCATCGCCTCGGGATACTTGTTCTCCGCCATCAACGACCGACCGATCGCCACGCCTGCGCGGGCCTTGTAGAGCGGGAACGGCGACTTGTCGAGCGCGTCGTAGTAGGGCCGGGCTGCGTCGAACTTGCCGAGCCGCACCAGCAGATCGCCGACGATTTCGTTGGCCGGAAGCCAACGAAAGTTGCTGGGGTTTTTGGTGACGAACTCGGCCATGGCCTTGCCTGCGACGTTCATGTCGCCGGCGCCGGCGAGCGCGAGCTTCGCGCGGCACAGAGCCTTATAAAACTGCACGTCGGCCTGAATCTCGGCGCGCGTAACCGTGGCGGCGTCGATCTTGTCGAGTTGCGCGAGTGCCGAATCGTACGAGCCGTTCTCAGCGTCGCGACGGGCACTCTTCAACTGCGTCGGCTCCTTGTCGTACTGCACGTCGACAATATCCGACACGGGAATCGTCTCGGCGCCGCCAACGTTCTTATCGATCGTGAGTTCGGTGGCCGACATCTTGCTAATCGTGCCGCTCGCGGTCGGTCCCGACTGACGGCGAACCGCATCGAGTGCAAACACCTGCGTCGAGACAATCGATAACGCCGCAGCAGTAGCTAGAACGAGTCGCACGGACATGCATAAACTCCGCGAGGGCAAATCTTGGGTTTTGGTTGGGCTTGGCTTACTTGGCAGCTGCGACAGGACCGTTTGCATTCGGGACGGCAGCGGCGGCGGGAACTCCGGCCGGAGCAACAGCCTTGGGCAGTACGGCCTGAATGCCCTCGGGCTTTTGATTGAGCAGCTTTTGAATCACCTTCATTTGCGCATCGAACTTGTCGTACCACTCTTTCCACTGCGGCGTCATGAGTGCTGGGTTGAAGCGCACCGTGATCGTGACGTCGCTGACGGCCTTGTTGAGCAGATCTGTCTTCTTCTTCGCATCGGGCTCGGCCAGCGCCAGGTTCGTGTGCGCGACGGTCAGCCAATACCGGCTCTCGAAGAACCAAGCCTGCATCGACTGCAGCGCCTGCGGAGGATTCGTGCCAGGGTTGCTGAGCGCACCATTAAGTCGTGAGGCCAATTCGATCCATCCAAAGATCGTGTTCTTACCGTCCTTGCCTTTGCGACCGCCCAAGATTGCCAGGTTGTTGTAAAGCGGATTGGTATTGCCCCAATCCATGAAGGCGCGAGCGCCGTCGATTTGCGCCTCGACCAAGAGCGGCTTCTCGATCAGGATCTTCTCGATCAGGTCGACCGCTTCTTGGTACTTGCCAAGCCGGCGATACACGCGCACGATGCGAAGGTTGACCGCGTGCAACGAGTCGGGGCTGGGGGCAAACTTCGGATCGGCCTTGGCAAGCTCGATCGTCCTCTGGTCGGTTTGCAGCGCTTTCTCGTAGTAGGCCTTGGCTTCGCCGGCGGCGGGCTTGCCGTTGGCTGCATCGTACCCGGCGCCGAGGCTGAAGAACGTCTCGGCGACCCAACTGAGCGAGCTGAAGTTCGCGCCTTCGCCGGAACGAATTTTGTCGAGAAACACCTCAAAGCTCGCCGTCACCTTCTTGGCGTCGTCGGCCTTGTTGGCTTCCTTGAGAGCCTTAATCTGGTCCTCCAATGCGCGGCCCATCGACACGTAAATACGCGTTAACTCGGTCTGCCCTTGCGGGCCCGAGGCGCTCACGAGTTTCTCAAGCTCCGCCATGATCGCCTGCGCCTTGTCGAGGTCTTTCACTTCGACGTACGCACGCAAGGCCGTCTTGTAAGCCTCGGTCGGAATGTTGCTGCCCGGCTGCATCACGAGCGGCTGCTTCGAGTGCACAAGCTTGAGCGGGCCAGTTTCCGCGTCTTCGAGCACGGCGACTGCCTTGTCGGCCTGATTGCCAGCCAAATAAACCTGCGCCAGCGAGAGTGCACCGTAGACCGTGTCTTGTGACAGCGGCAAACCGGACTTCATGCCGGCCTTCATGTGCCCCAGCCCTGCTTCGAGCAGCTCTTGCGATCGCGCCAACAACTGATCGAGTTGCTTTTGCGTCATGCGCTCGGCGCCTTCCTTGCGCTGCTCGGTGAGATACGTGCCCCAGTAGGCCTGGCCGACTTTGAGCTCCGATTCGCCACGCTTGCCGGCCTCGACGGGAATCTTGGAAAGGTATTCTTCGCCTGCCTTGAGATCGCGTTCCATGACCGCCAGCGCGAGCATGATGCCCCAGGCGTCGTCGGCCTCGGGCTCGCCTTTCCAACGGCCGGCGATGTACGTGGCCAGATCGGCCATGTGCTGCTTGTCGAATTCCTTGAGCAGCGGCGGCATTTGCTTGTCGTTGTATCCTTGCAGATACGATGCAAGCGCGATCTTCGCGCCCGGCCGCCCGCCGGCACTACCGGGATACTTCGCGCGAGGAACTCGCCGAGCACGGCAGCGTCGTAGAAGTTGCCCGATTGATAGTCGAGGAAGCATGTGTAGTAACGGGCGGCGTTGATCTCGTCGATCTTCACGTCGGAATCGCGAAGCTTGATGGCCTGGTTAAAGTAGTGCACCGCCTTTTCACGCGCGGCGACGGCTTCTTCCATCAGCTTCTTCGCGTCGACGTTGGCGCCACCGATCTTGGCCTGCGACTCTTTCGTCTGCATCTCGTCGAGATACTGCTGACCGCGCTCCATCGCTTCGGCGAAGTTAACGGGCTCCTTGACGACTTCGTCTCTGCCGGTGACTTCGGCCAAGAGCGCTCGCGCGTCGTCGCGATAGGTGCCACGCACGCTGGCGACGAACTTCGAGTCGTCGCGGGCCTCGTTCATCAGCGACTTTTTGCGCCCTGCGGCATTGGGATCGTTCAAACCGTCGGCAAACTTCTTCGCCGACAAAGCCGTGAAGTAGCGGACGGCCAGCCAATCGGGCTGTTTGACCTCATCCTGGCGTGAGCGGTCGATGAACTCACGACCAATCTTGTGCGCCAGCTCGGGATTGTTCTGTGAAGCGTCGAGCCAACACTGTTGCGTGCGATACAAGGCGCCGGCCTTCAGCTTGCGAAACTCGGGAAGATCCTCAGGCTGATTGAGCAGGTCGGCATACAAGCTAATCGCGGTCTTCGTGTCGCCAAGATCCTGCAGACACTGACCTTGCTTCACGCGGGCCAACTGACCGGCCATCAACGTGCGCCATCGCTCGTAAATCTTGCGGTACTTGTCGGCGGCGGCTTGGAGCTGCTCTTTGTTTTCTTTCGAGCCGGGCGGATACGTCTTGGCCAACTCTTGCAGCACGGCGGCCGAGTAGAGGTTGGCTTGCAAGAAGGCCTGACGCACCGCATCGCGACGATCGGCCCACCCCGGATTGTTGGCTGGTGGAATGCCTTTGAACTCGTTGACGCGCTTCTCGTAATCGTCTTCCGACTTCTTGAAGACCGTCTTCGCTTCTTCGAACAACGTGCGAGCTTGCTTCAGCAGCACTTCTCTTTGCGCAACGTTCGACGGCTTGGCCGAACTCTCCATCGTCATCGTGCCACGCAACACCAGCACGTTGCCGAGTTGCATGGCAGCGCTGCCGGCCATCTCGTGATCGGAATGATCCTTGATAAAGACTTGCAGTCTTTCGCGGGCGGTTTCGAGGTTCTTCGTGCGACTCTTGATGTCCGAGTCTTCGCGCGCCCACTCGATCAGCGTCTTACCTTCTTCGTAGCCGAGCAGCTGCTTGTCCTCGTCCGAGATCTGCGAGCTATTGCGCATCTGGGCGAGGTAATCAATCGCAACGTCGTAAAGTTGCTGATCGCGGAGACCATTGAGGAACCGCATGAACGGTTCGTTGGCCTGGGCGCACGACACACCGAGCATGACCAACGCCACGACGCAGCCCCAACGCGCGGCGGCGACAACGACGCAAAGACGACGATTCATCCGTGCCTTCCTCAACCGTGAAAACTTCGACTGTTTGGCGGCGTCGCGACGCCGCTACCGAGCATGATGAGCGCAGACGACCACAAGGAGAACGTCTGGGAAACCAACGACCCTGCCCTGGTGCTTTGGCAGTCCCGCCAAGACGCCGCGAGCGGTAGGTTCCAGCTTATAGGCGGCCTTGGGGGCCTTCAAGCAATTTCACTCGTGGATCGCCGACACGAAGAACGCTCGTCGTCGATGTCGCGTACGATGCTGCGATCGACAGAATCTGAACAAACCCACCGCGGCTTGAAAGCTCCGCAGGCCGGGCGATAATCTAAGCGAGTGCCCCGCAGCCGTCGTCAGCCTGGCGATGGTGTCCTCTTCTTCGATTGGCGCACGCCGTGCTTGACTTTCGTGCCGAACGACCGCGCGTGCGGAATTACATGGGCCGCCCCGAGCAGACGCGCCTGTTGTCGCTCGTGATGTTGGTCGGCCTGGCGATGCTGGCGCTGAGCCAAGCGGCAAATCCCGACACTTGGATGTGGGTTTGGAAGTTCGGGCAGCCGGTCGCCAAACCCCTCGACACCCCACTCCCCACCGATGGACGGCTCGCAATGGCCGGCACAAAGCCCCCCCCGGCCGGCATCGAGCATCCGCCCAGCCCCGTGCTGCCCGGCATCGACAAGGAACTGCTGGCCAACGTGCGCGACGACTCCAAGGTCCGCAACGAGGAACGCCACGCCGAATACGACATTTTGCGCATTCTGGGTGAGACGCCTTCAGCCGAGATTGCGAAAGCGTCCATCGGCCTGGTGGCATTTGTCGAAATCTTCGAGCAGCCACAGTCGTACCGCGGCATGGTCGTGACGCTCGAAGCACACTTACGGCGTTGCGACAAGGTCGATGCCGGCGTGAACGACGAAGGCCTGGAGAGTTTCTATCAGCTGTGGCTGACGCCCGACGATCGCTCCGGAGAGGTTGTCTGCGTGTGCTGCGCCGAGTTGCCGAAGGGAATCACAGTGGGAGCCGGGCTCGATGAGCCGGTCCGCTTCGACGCGGTGATGTTCAAGCGCATGGCTTACCAGGCCCAGGGCAACGAATGGCGCATCGCACCGCTGCTTCTGGCGCGCACGGTTCAGCGACAACCACAAAAGGTGGCGGCACGCGAGCAGCCGATGCCGGGCAACGTTCAAACGATTGCGACGGCAACGATCGCCGTGCTGTGCGTGGCCGTGGCACTCGGCGCCGCAGCTTGGGCGATGACTCGCCGCGCCTCGCGAATGAATCCGTACGCGCGCTCGACACCGAAGCAAGGCAACCTGGAGTTCGAGAACCTTCGCGAGCTCGAGGTGTCGCCCGACGTGCTTCAGGCGCTGCGAGGCGACTCGGAAGCAGCTGAGAAACATCCAGCACACGAGCCGCCCGAGACGCACGCATGAACGCTCGTTCGATAGTGATCGCCTTTACGGCGCTCGTGACGATTGCCTCTCTGGCTCGCCACTCGATTGCCCAAGACGCATCGCCCGAGGCTCCGAAGCTCGATTCGTCGCGCATGTTGCTCGACTTGTATGGCGTCGGCGAAGAACAGTTCGGCGTATTCGCTGACGGCAGCGACGTCGGTGACAGCGAGCGAAACACACTGTTGCGCGTCTTGATGGCCGCCAGACGTATGTCGTTGGGCGATTGGTATCGCTGGCGAAAAACGAAGTTGCCTTGGTCGGAGTGGACGGAGACACCCAAACGCGCTCGCGGCGATATCTACCAACTCAACGGCAACGTCACGAAGGTGACGGTCGAAAAGCCGCCGCCCGAGTTGGCCGAACGTTTCGACATCGAACGCTATTGGCGATGCGAGCTGACGCTCGACGACGGACAAGCAGCGATCGTCTATGCCCTGGAAATTCCGAACGCCTGGATTAATGCAAGCCCCCCGCCGCAGCGTGGCGGAGCGAAAGGCATTCTGATCAAGTTCGCAGGCGCCGATCCTGGCGCATCTCTGCCGGTGTTCGTCGCCGCGCGAGCTGCGTGGTATCCGCACACGGAACTTGGCGACCTCGGCATGGACGTCGGCCTATTCGACACGGTCGAAGACCGCACACGCTTACAGGCGAGTGACGGGCCGTGTTTCTACGAAATGCTCGCGGCTGCTTCGCGCGCCCAGCAAAGTAATTTGCTCGAGCGCACACGCGTCACCGCGGCCGATCAAGACCGCACGACGATCGAGGCGCTGTTCAACCAGCCTCAGGATCAGCACGGCAAGTTATTCGGGCTGACGGGCACGACCGAGCGCGTCGTCGAGGTGCGGCTCGACAATCGCGAAGTCGCGACGGCCATCGGCATCGATCGGTACTTCGAAATCGAGCTCGTCACGGCCGACTCGCAAGGCAACCCGATCACGTTCTGCGCGCTCGAACTGCCACCGGGCATGCCGCGTGGCGAACACGTCACCGTTGACGTGCGCGTCGCCGGGTTTTTCTTCAAGGTGTGGAGCTACCCGACCGGCACCAAGGGAGACAAGACTCAGTTCCAGATGGCGCCGCTGTTGGTCGGCGTTCGCCCGGAAATTCTTGCCACGCCGAAGGCGGATACCTGGTTCTCGACGCTAATCACCACCATCTTGCTCGTCGGCGTGATCGCGCTCATCGGCGCGTTTTGGTGGCTGAATCGCTCGGACCGTCTCGCGCGTCAACGACTGCGGCAGCGTCAGACCGAGTTCCGGCTCGAAGAGCCATGAACCACGTTGCTCGACTGCTTTCGACGATCCCACGCATGTGGCCTCGCGATGGGCGTCGTACTCGACGGCACCCGATCCGCCGTGGGGCGCACGATCATCACGATCGCCAAAATCGCCAACAAGCAGAAAGTGTGCGCGTGGTAGCTGAGCAACAGTAAGTAGTTCTGCTTGCCGAGCAGTTCGCGATTCAAACCCAGCGTGACGATCGCGAACATCCAAACCAGCGCCCTCGCCCACGGCTTGAGCGGCGTGAAGGCCCAATCTTGCGCGACGATGAGATACAACGCAGGCACCGCGAAAACCATGTGCTGCACCCACGTCAGCGGCGAGAGCAGCAACACGAGCAGATACACCGCGCTGAACTCGAGCATCATACGCGGGTCGGCAAGGTCGCGATACGGTTTGCGACTCCACCAAACGAACGCCGCGCAGATCGCCGCCATCACAACTGTCGCAATGATGTTCGCCGTGCGCGTCGAAAAGTTCGCCAGCGGCACATCCCACGCGTGATCGAGTTTCAAGGGATGACCGGCGGGATAAGTCACCAACAGCCGTTGGATCGCTGGCTTCAAGGCCTGGTTCTGAACGCGCACTTCGTTATCGAACCGCTCGGTCGTCGTCGTGTCACTGGCGACGCCCAATGCCACTTGATTCCATTGTTGCTGGGCGTCGAACCACGCGCTCGGCCCCATCCACACGGCGGGCAGCACGATCCACGCGGCCGTCGCAATGGTGGTGTACGTGGCAAGTCGCCACTGGCGCTTCCACATCAGCATCGGCAAGATCAGCCCGGGTGTGATCTTCACAGCGATCGGCAGCGCCATCGATGCCGCGCTCGTCATGAGTCGCCCCTTCGACGCGGCGTAAAGCCCGCCAACCATCAATGCCAACCAGATGATGTGCGGTCCGGCATCGTCGAGATCGCGAAGCAAGTAATGAAACGCCAACAAGACCGTGAACGCGCCGATCGTGAATGCCGGAAACGTCGCCGCACGTGACCGCCATGCCGTCATCTTTGCCAGCCAGTGCAGCGTCAGCCCGAGGCAGACAAGCGCCGCGATCGAGTGCAACACGTTGCCGACAGGCGCCGGCAGCAGCGACACCGGCGCCCACCACAGTGCGAAGATCGGCATGTAGTTGAAACACAACAGACCTTCGTACAACGGTTGATGATCGACCAGTCGGCGACCGAACCAGCAGCGCACGTCGAAGTCGCCAGTCGCCTGCGTCCGCCGATAGGTCGCGACACCAATGTCGATCGTCGCCACGAGCAGGCCGACGACGAGCACCGCTCGCTGCCCATGCGACAGCGCAGCCAATCGACTGAACATCGAACGTCGTTCCGCTGCGAGATCGGTCATGTTCGATTACCGCCAGGAGGTCTTTTCGTCAGGACAACGCGCCTGCGACGGAGGAAGACGACGACCGACGATCACGTAACGTTCATGCGTGTCGACGTTGCGGTCGCAGCAGACCTCGCCGACGGTCTCCCAGGGGAAGTTCAAGTCGAGTTGCGCACGGCTCCAGTCGTCGAAGCAGAAATACTCCGTCGGCGCCTCGCCGTGGGTCGCGAGTTTGTGAATCGGGCGCTTGAAGTGATACCGAAAGACGTGATCGACTTCGCCGAGGCTCACCATCTCGGCGTTCTCAGGCAGTTGCGCGGTGATCGCGTGCATCTGGCTTGCGGCATCGCACGACATGGCGACTTTCATGTCCATGTACGGCAGGACGTAGCTCAGTCCCAAAACTGAAGCGACGCTCATGATTGCGACTCGCGTCGTCCGTTCGGACGACGTCGCACAAGATCGCCAGAGGACGACTGCGCCGACGGCCGCCGCGGCGGCATAGACGAACAAGTGAAAACGATTAGGCGCTGAATAGAAAGAGACCGGCAGCACGGTCAGCGTTGTCGCGAACACCGCCACCGCCAAGCCTGCTACGGCAGAGAGGCGCAGACTCGCGTTCCATGCCCGACCAAGCCAGGTGGCCTTCGCTGCGTGACAAGCCTCGTCAATGACGATGGCGATGAGAACGGCCACCATCGGAAACAACGGCATCAGATAGCGGACTCTTCCGCCACATGCGAACCACACCGTCGGAAAGGCGACGATCCACGCGCAAAGGCAGAACATCGCGACCGAACGACGGCGAGGATCAAGCGACGCGCGGAATCGGCGATCGGCAAAGGCGACGAGCAACCACGACCACGGCAGCATTCCGCCCAATAACACCAGGGGAAACGTTGCTAAATGGGCAACGAGCTTGCCGGGGCCGAGCAGCTCGGTCTTCTTGAGGATTTCGCTGGTCCAAGTCTCCCACGCCAAGTGTGGACCGACATACCAAAGGTACGGAACCTGCCATAGTCCGATGATGAGTAGAAACAAGCACACGGCAACGACGTGCGCGCGCGTCGCGGCGAACTTCACATCGTTCTTGAGCACGAGGAATAAGGACACACCGCCGACGAAGTAGACCGGACCTTGCAAACCCTTGGTTAAGGTCGCCAATGCGATACACCCGTACGCCAGGCACCACGTGCGCGACGCCGGCCACCGCTGACGATAACCCCATTCCCACAACAGTAGCCCTGCACTGAAGGTCAGCGTCATCACTGCTTCGTTCTCAGCCATGCCGCCGAGCTGCATGATCTGACCCATCGTCAGATAGCCCGTAGCTGCGGCCAGGGCGCCGACTCGCGACATCACGCTGCGACCGTACGCGTAAAGCAGCAAGCTCGTGGCGATCGTCGCAAATGCCGAGAACAATCGAGCCGGAACGACGGAATCGCTGCCGGAGATGAGAATCCCGCAAGCGATGATCCAGTTGCACAGTGGCGGGCGCTCGGCGAAGACCTCGTCTTGCTCGGTCTGCACGAACACGTTGTGATGTTCGAGCATCTCGCGCGTAATGCTTACGCGGCGCGTTTCTTCGCCACGAATCGTGAGCGCACCCACGCGGCTAACGTAGATCGTCAGCCCTAGCGCGAGAAGCAGCAGCCAGTCGAGGTTTCGACTTAGCCCCGAGCGCCAGCGAGGGGGCGAACGATGCGCGTCGGTCCGCTCGCTGGTGCTCGGGGCTGTGAGAGACCCATGGTTCATGCTTACCCCGCACGGCGTTGCAGTGCGGGCTGCTGAACGGCGGCTGTACTGCGCTCATGCGCCACGACTTGCACTTCGATGCAGCAGGACGGCAACATCGCGCCCAGGCGGCGATTGAAACGCCACCACCAGCGATGATGCTCCAGCCGTCGCAGAACGCCGCCCGAGATGATGCGGAAGCCGCGTGTTTGGTCGACGACCAGATCCGGGCAGGTCTCGCGAACGAAACTCAAGAAGCTCCGCTTCGACCAGGCTTGCACGTGTCCGCGAGGCTTTGTCTTCTTTGTCCAGCGATCGATCAGCGGCACGACATGCTTCCGCACCTGATGCACGCCTTCGAAAAACGTCGGCACGCCGAGAATCAGTCGGCCACCGGGACGCAGCACCCGCGCGATGTCGGCAAGCGCCCGCTCGGGGTGGTGCAGATGTTCGAGGACTTGCTCGGCCACGACGACGTCGTAGGCTTCGGACTCGAGCGACGGCATGCCCGATTCCAGGTTGATGTTGTGCAGCGTCCAGTCTTGCGCCTTGTAAACAAAGTCGGTGCCGCGCGGGAAAATGTCGACGCCGTGGTAACGAACGTACTGGCCGCCGGGCTGCACCTCGACGTACTTGCGCGTCACGCCGTTCCAAGTGCCGACGTCGAGCAGGTTCATCGGGCGACCATGTTGCCGCGCGTGTTCGGTCGCCCATCGGCCAACATCGCAGCCGAGTTCGTAGTAGCGCGCCTGTCGCAGCCGATACGGAGCCCAACCTTCCTCGACACCGAATGCACGCAGTTGATTATTCGCCATCGACTTCACTTCCTTGCTTCGTCTAACCGAAAACTCAAACCGTACATGGCTGAGGACAATTCTCGGCACGGTTGGTCCACACCAATACGACGCCAACCATGACGCTCAGCCACAGCAGATCGCCAGCGGCACGAGCGGGTGTCCACGCCAACAACGCGATACCAAGCATCCACACCGTCGCGATCGTCCACGTAACGCGCGATGCACCGGTCATGCGACAGAGAACGAGCGCCAGCGCGGGCGTTGCCGCCGTTGGATGGTAGCTCCACACAACAGGCGAGAACCAAAGGGTCGCGAGCGCGAAGAGCGCGATCTCCGAGTTCGACTGCGAGATCGAAGTCATCGCGGCGCTCCGACGACAGAACCAAGCAATCGACAGCGCCAGAGAACCTGAGATGCCGTAGTACACGAGCGTCAGGTTCTTGCCCGAAAGGCTGGCGACTTGCACAGGCGACGGGCCCTCGTGCGGGGCGCGGCCGAATGACGACAGAATGCGTCGCACGGTGATGACTAGCGACTGATTGGTGATGCGATCTTCGTCGGTGTTACGGACGGTGGTGAGTTGGCGAGCAACGGTGCCTGATGCACCGCGGTTCCACCAGGTGACGTGCTCCTGCCAGGCGCCGCTGAAGCCGAAGGCGGCGACCGACAGAACGACGTCGATGGCCAATGCGCAGCCGACCGCGACGATTGCCGGACGCCACTTGCGTTTGATGATGAGATAGCCGACGCCAAGCAGAGGCAGGAGCTTCATCCAAACGGCAAGGCCCAGCAGCACGCCGCCCGACCACTCTTTATCCGCGCGGACGCGCAGCAGGCCCGCGACCATGAACCAGACCATGAAGACGTGGAAGCTGCCGAGGCACATGCCGTCGATCGCCAAAGGCATGGCGAGTAGCCCGCCGGCAAGCGTCGCGAGTTTTCGATCGGAGGGAGTTGCATCGCCGAGCATCTGCTCGCGGATGGTTCGGAGCAGGCCGTACCAACTGCCGACGTTGAGCGCGTACCAAATCGTCATACCTACTGCGATCGGCACATACGCCATAGCGATCCACGGCACGTCGACGCTGGGCCAATAGCGGGCGAGGTTGGTCGTTGGGTTTCGCACGCCGTGCTCGAGGATGTAGCGACCGTTGTCGCAGAACATGACGTAGTCGGTGCCCGCGCTGTGCATCGCGCGGTTGACGGCAATCGGGCAGCCGATTGCCAGGAACAGCGCCATCGCGATTTGTCCGACGAGCGCAAGCTTTCGCCCGAGAGGCGTGTCGAACGAGCGGCGCGCCGGCGTTGATGACGCGGGTGTCGATGGCGCGGGTGTCGACGGCGCGGACTCGAACGGCTGTGGCCGCGCGAGGCGTCGGGAACCGGTGCTCTCAGCCTGGAGAAGTTCGGTCATCGTTGAGTGTGCAAGCTAGGCCGCGATGGCGAGGCGTTGGGCCGCGACTTGTACGAAATGCGTTCATTCCAGGCAAGATGGATTCGGTGACGCGGGATGCGTCGATTGCTCATATCGTGTGGTAAAATGCGGTCGTTTCCAGCAATTCACCGCAACGAATCGGAACGCTAGCGATGGACGTCGATTCCGTGTTGGCAGGCTTTCCGATCGTCGTGCGGTGGCCCGTGCAATGGGGCGACCAGGATGCGTTTGGCCACGTCAACAACACGATCTACTTTCGATGGTTCGAGACATGCCGCATCGAGTATCTCGAACGCGTCGGATTGCGGGCGATGACGGCAACGAATCAGATCGGCCCGATCCTTGCCGCCATTCGTTGCCAGTACCGCCGCCCGGTCGTCTTTCCCGACACGGTGCACATCGCCGCTCGTGTGACACGGCTAGGACGATCGAGCTTCGACATGGAACACCGCCTGTTCAGCGAAGCCCAAGGGGAGCTGGTCGCCGAGGGTGATTCGACGATCGTCGTGTTCGACTACGCACAGCAACGCTCGTCGCCGATGGACGACGGCATGCGCCAAGCGTTCGAAGCGATGGAAGGGCGCAAGTTCGACTGATCGCTATACCCGGCAAGGTTTACCTGGGTTGCATGCGCGCCATGCCCCTTGTTGTTAAAGGGTGGTTGAATCAAGCTCGAATCCCAGAACGACCTTCAAGCCCTTAACTGCGGGGTACACTCGTAAAAGCCCCAAAATTGGATGCGGGCGGCACGAGCTCGTTCAGGAGGAATTAGCATGCGACGCGTTAGCGTCTTTCGAGTGGTGATGGCGGCATGTGTGACGCTCGGCGTCGCACATGCGGTTGTCGCTTACTCGCCTTATCGTCACGAAGTGCGATACCACCGCGGCTGGACCGCGTGGGTGCGCGACGGTTACATGTTTGGCTATCCCGGCGCCCGTCTGTGGGATTACGGTCATCCCCCGGGACCTTATTACGGCGGCACGCATTGCTGGTATCCACCGCACGTGGCCCCGTGGCCCGCAACCAACGGTTACCTTCATACGCTTCCGTATCCCGGCCTCGACGGTTCGACGGATACCGGTTCGATGATCGGCAACGGCAGCGCGGCCGGCGGTTACGAAAGTGTTCCCGACAAGCAAGGCGTCGGGCCGAACTCGCTGTTGCTGAACGTGCGTGTCCCAGCTGACGCGATCGTGTACATCAACGGTCAGCGCAGCGGCCAGACCGGCACAATGCGAACCTTCTCGACTTCGAATCTCGAACCCGGTTTGAACTACACGTATGAAGTTCGCGCCGAGATTCCGGACGGCGACAAGATGATCACGAAGACTGAAACGGTGTTTGCCACGCCAGGCAAGATGAAGGACGTGACGTTGCTGCCCAAACGCAACGATCGCGATGTTGCGAAGAATGCTCCGACCTCGTCGCGTGGCACGTTAGCGTTGCATGTTCCTGCTGAGTCGCGAGTGTATGTGAATGGACAGTTGATGCGATCGAAGGGCGCAACGCGCATGTTCAGCGCTACGCTGCCGCAAGCGAGCTCACGAGCTGCCGAGTACGACGTTCGCGTCGAGCTCGAACAGAACGGGCAGACGTTGGTGCGAGAGGAAACCGTTCGTTTGGCGGCGGGCGGTAAGCGCGATGTGACGATCGACTTCGGCTCGGGGCAGGTGCTCGAAGCGAAGTTGCCGACTCGCGAGTAATCGTGGTGCGACTCCCTTCTCCCCTTGCGGGAGAGGGGCCGGCGGTGAGGGGTTGATGCGTGTACTCGCTTCGACCCCTCACCCGGTTCGCCTGCGGCGACATTCATGTCGCATCTCTCACCCGTCTCTCATGTCGACGGCAGATACCGGCCCAGCGCAATCGCCGGTATCCACAGCAGCAAGATGCACGTCGCGGCCTGCCCCGCGGCCGAAAACGCCACGACCGCGTCGAGCACAATCAGCGACATGATGCCGTGACGCACGGCCATCTGCACCCGCGACGCCTCGGGGTCCATCACGCCCCAGGCGAAGCGATAGATGATCGATCCACCAAGCACGAGCCACAGCAGCGGCCAAAACCTCGCCTGCTCGATCGCATATGACCCGAACTTGGTCACGTAGGAGAGAACCGTGATCCCAAAGGCCAGCACCACCGTCGCCGAAATCAACATCGAGCGATTGCTGCGCGTCGCTTCGGTACGGGCGTACCACGTCAGGCCTGCGATGTAGACGCCAATGCCCAGGGCCACGAGCGCGTGCGTCTCATTCCACGCCCAGGCTGCCGTGCTCATGCCAAGCAGCACGTTCAAACCGCGGCACGACCCCATGGCGAGCGGCCCGACCTGATTCGACTTGAGCCAACGGTCATATGCGTAAACCATCATTGCAAGTGCCGTCGCAACGGCCCCGGCTCGCCACGGAAACTTCGGCTGCATCCAACCGGCCAGCCATCCGCACAAACATCCGAACGCCAACAGCGCGAGCCCCAACCGCAGGCCCGACGTCAACGATACCTCACCTCGCACCAACGGCCGTTCGGGACGTTCCACGCGATCGAGCTCGATATCGAACACGTCGTTGAGCACCATGCCGGCCGTGTACAGCGACGCCGACGCCGCGACGAGCAACCAAAAGTCGAGGCCGAACCGCGGCTCGGGATGCGTGAACAGATAACCCATCATCACGTCGGCGATGGCCGTGAAGACATTCGGCAGGCGAAACAGGCGTAGATAGGGGTTCATAACGCCGCGACCGTTGGTCGCGCTCGAAGATCCAATTTCAACATGATTCAGGAAACGCGACCACCGGTCGCGGCTTTATGCGGCAGTTTGAGCTGTTTGAAAACGTTGGTCAGATACCGCATTGACTCCGTCGCCGCTTCGTCGGGATTTTCGATGTACGGATACAACTCGACCGTGATGAAGCCATCGTAGCCCGTCTTGGCGATCTCGGAGAGCGTCGCTGCAAAGTCGATCGCCCCGCGTCCGGGCACGAGATGCCGATGCACGCGCGTCGCGGCGATGTCCTCGAAGTGATAATGCCGCGTGTGCGGCGCCATCCGCTCGACCCAATCTTGCGGGTCTTCGCCGACACAATACGCATGACCAATATCGAAGTTCAGCCCAACCCACGGCGAGTCGATCCGCTTCATGAACTTCTCGTATTGGCCGAAGTGCTCGATCAGAAGATCTGGCTCGGGCTCGATGAGCAAACCGACTTCGACCTTCTCCGCCACTTCGACGCACGGCATCAGCTCGTCGTAAAAGATGGCGGCTGCGTCGTCCCACGATTGTCCCGGCGCCAGCGGACCACCGGGCTCGGTTTGCAGGTTCTTCGCGCCAATCTCGGCGGCCAGCTTGAGCGCTCGCTTCGTGTGCTCACGGCGGATAGCGCGATAGTTGGCATCGGGCTCGATCCACGACGGATGCCAATACGGCTGTCGCGGGTCGGCAACCGCGTTCATCATGAAGCCGTTGACGTTCGACACGCGCAGGTCGTGCTTCGTCAAAGCGTCGCGAATCGCCTGGCGTCGCTCGGGCAGCAACCCTGCCGGCCACGCGTGCGGCACGTCGGCCAACACCTCGATCCCCTCGTAGCCGATCGCCGCGATGCGCGCAATCGTCTCCTCGATCGAGAAGTTCATATACGCGTTCGAGCTAAAGGCGAGGTGCATAGCCCAGCTATCTTAGTCGCTCGTCCGCGGATTGGAACGGGCGCAGCAAACGAGCCGACAAATGCGCTGCCGCGGCTTACGCGAGTCGGACTTCGTGGGTGACAACAGGCGCGGTTGTCGGAAACGCTACCAATTCGCGACCTCCGCACTCCATGCAGTGCACGTCGGCGCTGACGAATTGTTGCCGACAGCGCGGGCAATATGCTTGCACCTCCTCGTTCTCCCGAATCGGCGCTGCCACTAGCGCCGTAGCATCGAGTCCGGCCTCCTCGAGGATTCGCAGAACATTTGCCTCGTGCAGGTCGCGGAACCATGCTTCGGTCGCGATCGCGTCCGAACGTGCCTCATTCGAATGTGGCCCAGACGGATAGCGCAAGTCGAGCAACACACGACGCGCCAGCGCTTCAAACGCATCGCTCGATAGCAACGGTTTCGCGACTGCCAACGGATGAAACTCAGCAAGCCATTCGAACTGCACGGCGTCGATCGCTCGCATGGCGCTCAATGGCGAGACGAACATCATCGCCGCGTGTTTCCATCGCGCTGCACGTTCCGTTGGATAAAGCGATTGGTGCGTAAGGAAGTAATCCATGATCGTCAGCAGCAGTAACGACAACAACGTGACGAGCAACCACACCCAATATGGCCATAGCCAATCGCTCCACACCAATAATAAGGCCACGACGAACACCGAACCAAACAACGCTACACCCAACATGCGCAGGGTCGGCGACGCCACTCGCATTTGCGTGATCCGCTCTCGAGCGACTTGCACGTCGAACGTGTCGCCAAATGCCGACCGCACCGCTGCTTCACGTTCGTTGGCAGAAGCCCCGCGAATGGTTTCGAGCGTTTGCGCAAGGACCTTGGCAGCGCGAGGCGTCGCGCATCGCGCGATCCGCTCATCGTTAACGAACAGATCCTTGCCCGAGGCGTCGACGCTACGGATGTCATCCCAGCCGCAGAGATACTGCGATTGCTCACACCGATCGAACGGATGAAGCACTTGCGCGGTGTATCCATACACGCCATACGAACTGACCGACAAAGGCCAAGCCTGCGTAGCGTATGCGGCGCCGAGGGGAATCGGGTTTAAGAAGATGAAACCGCCATGCGGATTGCCGATCACCGTGCCCGGCCAGACGGCACGCCACGTTGACCCGAACATCGCTCGAAAGACGGTCACGTCATGCCGCAACCATCGCGAACATTCGCTCAGGTAGATCGCGGCGACAATCGCCAGCAACGTCTCGGCATCACTCATACGCGTCGTTTGGCCGAAAAGCCGTGGTTAACCGGCAGTGCTCTTTCGACCGCCGAACAGCTTTTTCACTCCGGCAAGCAGTGCGATAAATCCGATGGCGACAGCCTTCCAGGCCTTGGCGACGAAAATGCCGAGTTTCGCCAACAGACCGGTCTTCGCAGCCACGGCCAGGCCACCGCCCGCGACCAACGCCGTGAGTCCATACTCGGCCATCTTGTCGCCAGGACGGAACTCGGCGTAGTTGTGGCCGCTGGTGTACTGGAAGCCGGTGAGCAGCTTCTTGAACGCCGGCAACACTTCTGGCAGCTGCTCGGGATTGGCGACGAGCGTTACGACCATCACGCCCGAACGCCCAAGGATGCGCGTGTTGTAGTTGACGATCTGCCTACCGTCGCTCGTGGCGTTCGTGCACCATTGCAAATTGTGTGTCTTGGGATCGTAGTTCGGCTTCTCTTGCCATCCGACAATCTCGATCGACGACCAGCCGCGCTTGAGGCGCTCTGTGTTGCCGATTTTGTTCCCTTCTTTGAGCGATGTGAGAATCGCGTCCGCATCGAGCTTTCCGCCCTCGTCGTCTTTGACATAGCCCGAATTGTTGAACTCAAACACGACGAACCAGTCGCTTTCTTTGGGAGCCACGGTGCCGAGTTCCGAGCCATCGACAGGATTGTGCAACATCTGCATGAAGTTGCGAGTCTCGTCGCCGTTCAGGTATGCGTAATTCTCCGGAACCTCGATCTGCGCTTGGTATCCGAGTTGGCCGACCATCGGCCCCTGCTGCCAATTCAGCTTTGGACCCTCAGGGGCCGCTCCGTCATTGACCTCCTGCCCACGTGCAACGCTTAACGTCAGGACAGAGAACCAAGCCGCACAGATTGAGACTCTTAGGAATTGACGCATCGGTCGCTCCCGCATGTTGGTGAATCGAAGCTGCCCCTAACTGGTGGAGCGGAACTTTCGATTTTGCACGCTAGCAGGCCAAGGTCAACGGAAAGTTTCTCAGATTGGGAGTTTTAACTGCTCGCGCTTCGATAACTTGCCAAAGCCCAAAGAAACAGTTTGCGTGACGCGTAGAGACAGGCCCCTGTCACCAGAAACGCATACACCGCCAACCACCAGTTCTGTGCTTCCAGCGGCCAGGCGAGCATCCGCGCCGGCACGTTCACGACTAACAAAATGGGCACGACGAATGTGAACGCCAAGCGAAGCGGGTCGCCGACGCTGCCTTTGTAAATCTCCATCGGGTAGCGCGAGAAGTTCGTGATGTAGAACCAGAAGTCGTACAGATTCTGATTGCGTCCCATCCACACGGTGATGCTCGAGAGGACCGCGATCAAACTGTAGAACATCGCCACACCACAGACGATGTACACGCCATAAAGCAACACCTGGGCCGCCCCGGGCGGATGCGCGAGGCCCGCCAGCGCATAGCCCATCAAGATCACCGCGAACACGATCTTCGACATCGACGACCATTCGATCTTCTCGAACGACACCAAGAACTGCGTGTCGATCGGCTTGAGCAGCGCGAAGTCCAGATTGCCTGTGCGAATCAGCTCGCTGAACTCGCTGGCGTTGGGCAGGAAGAAGGCTTCGACGAGGCTGTTGATGATCACCGTCGTGGCGATGAAGACGAAAAACTCGCTCTCGCCCCACCCTTTGCCGACGTGATCGCTGTATTGGAACACGATCAAATAGAAGCCCAGATTCATCGCCACCCAGGCGATCGACGTGAACGTGTCGATCAGGAAGTTCGCGCGGAAGGTCATGTCGCGCACGAGGCTGTTGCGTGCGAAGGTCAGAAAGACGCGGACGTAGGAAGGATGGTCGGACATGGGTGGGGGTCAGGATTCGGGAGTCAGGATTCAGCGAAGCGGATTAACCTCCGTAGCCACTGTAACGACGCACGCCGAGCCGGAACGCGACGCGGCTCATCACCATGAAGAACACAATCCACGCGAATTGAATCCACAAGCCTTGCACAAGCTCGGGGCCGGTGATCTTGCCGAGGAAAATGGCGGCCGGGAAGTAGGTGAGGTACTGCAGCGGGATCACTTGCACCAGCCAACCCCAAACGCCCGGCAACAGCGTGATCGGAAACATGTGCCCCGACAGGAAGAAGCTGAACAGCATGTACACGAACAGCAGCGAGCTCACTTCGAGAAACCAAAAGCCAATCATGCCGATCGTCGCTTCGAGGAAGAACCCCAACAGAAACGCCTGCACCAGCGACAGCATGTATGCCGCCATCGTCGTCGCGTCGGGCCAGCCGGGGAAATAGCCGCGAAACAGAAAGAACACCAACGCGAACGGTGCGATCGCCACGACGTAATACACCAGCTTGTGCGCCACGCGGCTCAACAGCAGGAAGCCGATCATGTCGATCGGCTGAATCAGATACTTCTTGATCTCGCCGTTGCGAATCGTCAGCGCGATGCCCGAGGCCAAGCCCGGCATGCTGCTGAACGCCCGGCTAATCATCGTCAGCAGCAGGTACGCGATCATTTCGTTCTTCGAGTACCCGCCGATCGACTTGTCGCCAACCCCAGACTTATCAGCGGCTGCGTCGTAGATCGACTCCCACAGGAAGACCATCGTGACGATCGGCAGGAACCGCATGAGCGTCCCGAGCGCGAAGTCCCCGCGATACACCAGCCGCTCTTCGAGGCAGAT
Organism: uncultured Planctomycetota bacterium; assembly: GCA_963708675.1. Lineage (GTDB taxonomy): Bacteria > Planctomycetota > Planctomycetia > Pirellulales > PNKZ01 > DATAXP01. The sequence continues at coordinate 3,824,084 of CAVPTO010000003.1, read as the reverse complement.
GCGAAGGATCGTCCAGTGCGTGGCAATGCGTGCAATCATGTCGATGAATTAAAATGACGAATGTGGAACTTCCCGTTCAGCCGGCCCGCTTGCGGGCCGTGTCGCGGCGCCACGCGGCGAGCAAGCTCGCCGGCTAAACGATCCGTTGCCCACGACTTATTCCCATACCCATGAAACAGGGGGTTTTGTGCAATAAGTCGCCCCTTCGAGCGTCTTTTTGCTCAGCGCTCAAAAACTCATTTCGCATGTTGGCCGACGTTCGCTCTTGCATACGAGCCGATTATCGCGATTTCATCTCGGCGTTCGATGGCACTTCTGGGCCACACGGCGATTCAAAGCCAATCACCAGCCGGACAAGTGAACCACAGAGGACACTGAGAGCACTGAGACAAAGAAGAGCGGATTTTCGTGAAGCGCTGATGCGTCGCACGTTTCTACTCCACGAAGCAAAACATCATTATCTTTTTCTGCTTCTTCTCCGTGCTCTCCGTGTCCTCTGTGGTTCACTTCCTCCGCCCTACTGCGCCACGGCCACTTGCTCGACGCTGGCGAACATCCCGGCAATGACTTCCTCCAACGGCGGGTCTTCGACGCTCACGTCTTCAATGGCGTGACTGTCGAGAATGTGCGCCAGCACCTCGGTCACGCGTGGCCGATCGACGCGCAACTTCACGCGCGGCGCGCTTTCTTCCAGCACGTCGCCGTAACGTGCCAGGTCGCCGGGAAGGCGTTCGCTCGCGGGAAATTGCAACGTGATGACCTTGTGGCCGCTGAAACGGTCGATGATTCCCGCCAGCGAGCCGTCGTACATGATCTGCCCATGGGCGATGATGACCACGCGCTGACACAGCGCCTCGACGTCCTTCATGTAATGGCTTGTCAGCAGAATCGTCACGCCGCGCACTTGCTGGTAACGTCGCAAGAACATTTGGATATTATGCTGCGCTACGACGTCGAGCCCGATCGTCGGCTCATCGAGGAACAACACCTCGGGCGAGTGCAGCAAGGCGGCGATCAGTTCCATCTTCATCCGCTCGCCAAGGCTCAACTCGCGCACGGGTTGCCCAAGCAGCCGCCCGACATTGAGCAGCTCGACCAGCTCGTCGCGCGTCTCGGCGAACCTCGCGGGTTCGATGCGATAGATGTTCTGATGCAGGCGGAACGATTCCTGGGCGGGCAAGTCCCACCACAGTTGGTTCTTCTGACCCATCACGAGCGCGAACCGGCGACGGTAGGCGTTCTCGCGCTTCCAGGGGACGAAGCCCATCACGTGCGCGTCGCCGGACGATGGTGTGATGACGCCCGACAGTAGCTTGAGCGTGGTCGTCTTGCCGGCGCCGTTGGGCCCCAAAAAGGCGACGAACTCCCCCTGCTCTACTTTCAGATCGATGCCGCGCACCGCCTCGACCGTGCGATACGTTCGCCGAAACAATCCGCCGAACGAGGCCCGCAGCCCCTCAGCCTTCTGATAGACGCGATAACTCTTCGTCAGCCCAGCGATTTCAATGATGGCCATCGTGCGATGATTATAAACGATAACCCCCCGCCATAAAGCCGCGACCGTTGGTCGCGCCGCCGCGAACCATCATTCGACCCGAAACATTCGTGGACACCGTGCATGCATCGACGTCCCACATCGGGCCGCCGGAGCGCGACCACCGGTCGCGGCTTTATGCTACAATTCGCCCACGTTTGGGGGCTAACTTCCCCGTGCATCGAAGGTGACATCATTACGCGAAACGCAAGAGTGGGCATGGGGCATGACACGCACAGGCTCGGCCTCGGTGGGCCGCTGCGCTTGGGGGGCGTCGACGTTCCTTTCGACCGTGGACTCATTGGCCACAGCGACGCCGATGTGCTGCTGCATGCCGTGATCGACGCGGTACTGGGGGCGGCGGCGCTGGGCGATATCGGCGATATGTATCCCGACACCGACGAGGCCAATCGCGGTCGCAACTCGGTCGACATGCTGCGGATGGCACTCGCCAAGGTTCAGGGGCTCGGCTGGTGCGTCGCGAATTGCGATTGCATCGTGTTTGCCGAGCGCCCTAAGCTTTCGCCCTACAAGCTGGCCATTCGCGACAGCATCGCGAGGCTGCTGGGCGTAGATGTTTCGCAAGTTGGTTTGTCGGCGAAGACCGGCGAGTCGGTCGGCCCCGTCGGCCGCGAAGAAGCGATCATGGCCCAGTGCGTCGTGCTGCTGCATGCGCAGAAGTCAGAATGCAGAATAGAAGTTGACTAAGACCCGCGCTTGTTGCGCGGGCACGCAGTAACAAGCCATAACCATTTGACGCCACAATCCCTCGATGTGTTCGCCGGGGGTTAAGGAACCATGACGACATCGCCCGCCACCATTCGCGTCTTCAACACCCTCACGCGCACCAAAGAGCCGTTCGAGCCGGTTCACAAAGACATGCGCGTCGCGATGTACGTCTGCGGACCGACCGTCTACAAGCCCAGCCACATTGGGCACATGGTCGGGCCGGTGCTGTTCGACACGATCAAGCGGTATCTCAAATACTGCGGCTACGACGTGACGTGGATCGTCAACATCACCGACGTCGACGACAAGCTCATCGTCCGCGCGAAGGAAATGAACACGACGGTCAAGGAATTGGCCGATCGCATGACGGCCGACTACCTCGACTGCCTGCATTCGCTGAACGTGACGGGCATCGACGTGATGCCCAAGGCGACCGACGCCATTGGCGACATGCTCGCGGTCATCGGCGATCTGATCAAGAAAGGCTACGCTTACCCTGCCGGCGGCGATGTGTACTTCGACGTCAGTAAGGATCACGACTACGGCAAGCTGTGCAATCGCGATCCCGAGCAGATGGAGGCCGGCGCACGGGTCGAAATCAGCGAGAAGAAGCGGAACCCGGGGGACTTCGCTCTATGGAAACGCGCGAAGCCCGGCGAGCCGCAATGGGAAAGCCCTTGGGGCCCCGGCCGGCCGGGGTGGCACATCGAGTGTACCGCGATGAGCCTGAAAGTTCTCAAAGAGAAGGGCTTCGGCGACACGCTCGACATTCACGGCGGCGGCCTCGACCTGCAATTCCCCCATCACGAGAACGAGCTAGCCCAGAGTGAATCGCACACCGGCCACACGTTCGCCAAGTATTGGATGCACAACGGCCTGCTGCGAATGGGCAAAGGCAAGATGGCGGGCTCGGTCGGCAATGTGATCAATGTCGCCGACTCGCTGCAGAAAGTGTCGGGCGAGGTGCTGCGGTTCTTCGTCATTAGCACGCATTACCGCTCGCCAATCGACTTGGGCGATTTCGATCCCAAGACACAAGACATTCCGCCAGGCTTGGCCGCCGCGAAGAAATCATACGACGCCTTCGCACGCATCGCCGAGCGTTATGGCCGCGTGACCGGCGAAGATTTCTACAAGCTCAACGTGCCGACCTCGGCCGACGGCAAGCACGCGTTCAAACGTGACGAGTTCAACACGTTTCGCTCGCGATTCCTCGAGCACATGAACGACGACTTCAACACCGGCGGCGCCGTGGGCGTGTTGCACGAGCTCGCGTCGACGATCAACCGCCTGGCCGACGCCGGCAAGCTCGATAATGCTGGCAACGCCGATGCCGCGGCGAAGGCCGACTTCGTCGAAGGCGTGAAGCTGATGAAGGAATTGGGGAACGTGCTCGGTTTGTTCCTCGAAGCGCCGAAGGCCGCGGGCGGCGGCGATCAACTCGTCGATGGCCTGATGAAGTTGTTCATTGATATGCGTGCCGAGGCGCGGAAGAGCAAGAACTTCGCGATTGCCGATCGCATTCGCGCGGGCCTCGGCGAGTTGAACGTCGTGCTCGAAGACCGCGCCGACGGTACGACGTGGTCGAAGAAATGACACGAAGCGCGGAATGCAGCGGTCTGCGCGTCATCGGCATCGACCCGGGGCTGAACGTCACGGGGTACGCCGTGCTGGAAGTCGCCGTGGGTGGCCCGAAAGTGTGCGAGGCGGGCGTGATTCGCGGCCGAACTCGCAACTCACTGACGGCTCGCTTGAACGAAATTCATGCCGACCTTGCGGAGCTGATCGCCTCGGCGAAGCCGTCGGTCATGGCACTCGAACAGTTGTATTCGCATTACAAGCGGCCACGGACGGCGATCCTGATGGGACACGCTCGCGGGGTAATCTGCCTCGCCGCGGCACAGGCGGGCATTCAGGTTGCGAGTTACGCCTCGACGCGCGTGAAAAAGACGCTCACCGGCCACGGCCGCGCGACGAAGCCGCAGATGCAACGCGCCGTCAAGCAAGAGCTCAAGCTCGCCAAGATTCCCGAGCCGCACGACGTTGCCGACGCGCTGGCCATCGCGCTGTGTCATTACTATTCACAGCGCGAGTGGGTCGCGCTAGCGCGGCAACGCGCGAAACCACAAGCGTGAGATCGTCAAACCCTTGATCACTAAAGTCACCGGCCAACTTCTCGCACTCGGCACCGAAGACCTCACTCTGCAGGTCGGCGCGTTCGAGTACGAAGTGCGCATTCCCGAGTTCACGCGGCGACATTTACAGGGTCGCATCGGCGAAGCCGTTAGCCTGCACACGATCGAATATCTCGAAGGCAACCCGATGCAGGGGCGCATGACGCCGCGACTCATTGGTTTTCTCAACGAGGCCGAGCGCGAGTTCTTCGACCTGATCTGCCAGGTCGACGGCGTGGGGGTGAAGAAGGCGCTACGCGCGATGGTGCTCCCCGTGCGTGACGTGGCGACGGCGATCGAAGAACAGGATGCGGACGTGCTTTCGTCGCTCCCCGGCATCGGCCCTGCGATGGCCGAGCGCATCATCGCCAAGCTACGTCGCAAGGTGCCGAAGTTCGCGCTCATGGTCGATCACGCCGCCCCCACCGGCGCCGAGGTCGAACACGATGTTGTCAAGGAAACCTTCGAAGTACTGCGTACTCTCGGTCACTCCGAGGCCGACGCCCGCCGCCTGCTTGACGCCGCCCTCAAAGCGAAGAAAAAATACGCCGACGTCGAAAGTTTGCTGCAAGCGGTGTATCAGAATCGCAAGGGATAAGTTCGCGTCATCTATCAGGAGGATTCGTCATGCGAAGCGGAAGCGTAAAGCTGGCGGTGTTCGCGGCAGCGTGCGTGTTCGTCGGTCGCGCGTGGGAATCTTTCGAACACTTCGCCTACGCCGTACCACGCGAGGCTGCGATCGAAACCGACGTCGATCCGCCTCTCAAAGACAAGATAGCCGTGATTAACGTGGCGCACGTCTTTAAGGAATCCAAGAATCTACATGCTCAAACGGAGCTATTCGAAAAAGAGATCGCCAAGGAGAACGGGCACGCTCAAGCTCGGCGCGATCAGCATCAGGAGCTTGTCGAAAGCCTGAAAAACCATCAGCCTACCACTGGCGAGTATCGCAACATCAAAGAGAAAGCAGCCAGGCTAGAGGCTGAGCTCAAGATGGACATCGAATTTAAGAAGAAGCATTTCGTCGATAAGCAGACACAGATGTATCTAGCTACTTACGACGAATTGAACCTTGCGGTTCGCAAGATCGTGAAGGAACGCGGAATATGTCTCGTCGTTCGCTTCAATGACGAACCCTTCGATCGGTCCAGCACTGAAGACGTCTTTAAAGAAATCAACCAAACGGTTGTCTTTCACGACGACGCGATCGATATCACCGACGATGTCGTGAAGGTGCTCAACGGCGGCTGAGTCAACGGCTGAGAACCGCTTCGGGCGTTGTGCGGCGTGCGTAGGCGCCGAAGTCGTTGAAGAAGTGCCGCTTCACGAGACGATAGGCGAGGCTCTTCTCGGGAATCGCATTGCCGGGGCTGTCTTGCGACGGATGCGGCGTCATCGCTTCTAACTCCGCCATCGCGGCGTGACGGACGGTTGTGTCGCGTGCGCCGTGCTTGTCGACGAGCTGCTTCAGCAGGTCGGGCCGTTCGAGCACGATGCAGCCTCGCGTGCTTGAAGCCGCCAACTCGCGGAAGTCACGCAGAAATTCCGAGTGCTGGAACGTTTCGCGCAGCGGGCGTTCGTCGTGAATGCTCTCGGTGGCGAACTGCACGATCGGACACGGTTCGATGTCGCCCCACGGGCTGATGTGGTGCGTGAATCCCGTCGCGGCTGGGCACAGGGCCTGACCATCGCCGTCATAATAAGCGTCGATGATCGCGATTGGCTTTTGGGCCCGCATGTCAACGACGAACCGCCTCGCCTTGAGTTGCTGCTCGCGCATGAGCGCGAGCTCGGGCTTCATGTCGGGCCCGACGGGGCGATAGATGTGGAACCAACAATAGAAGACGCCCATCTCGATCAGCCGGTCGACCCACCGCTCGGTCAGCAGATCTTCGTAGTTCGTCTGGCACAGACTGGTGCAAACGCCGGTGAGCACCTTGTTCCGCAAGCACGCTTCGAGCCCTTCCATGGTTTTGCTCAACACGTTCAAGCGGCCGCGACGTTCGTCGCTGACGATCTCGCTTCCTTCGACGCTGATGAGCGGCGTGACGTTGCCGAGCTGGCGCAACTTTCGCGCCGCGGCGTCGTCGATGAAGTGCCCGTTCGTAAAGACCTGGAAGTAGCAGTCGGTATGCGCGGCGAAGATGTCGAACAGTTGCGGGTGCATGAACGGCTCGCCGCCGAGGATGCCGAAGAAGCTGTTGCCCATCGCCTTGGCTTCGTCGATCAGGCGGTTCATCGCGGGCAAGTCGATCGTCTGCTGCTTCGCGGCGACGTCGACCCAGCAACCTTGGCAGCGCAGGTTGCAACTATTCACGACCGACACGTACAGAAACGGCGGAAAGAACTCGCCTCGCTTGAGGCGGCTCTTGTGCTTCTGCACGCTGCGCATGCCTTTGAAGCCCATGTTCCACAGGAGCTTCCAGACGAGACGCTTGTCGGTCTCGAGCAATACGCGTTTGGCCATGCGAAGGTACATGACGGCATTCTAACAGACGAATGCGACGGGTGCTCTGTAGGGAACGCCCTCTGTGGCGTTCCGCTGAACGGGTGGAAGCGCTGATGCCGATTCGCGGAACGCCACGGAGGGCGTTCCCTACAATACCGTGATGCTTATCGCACTGACGATGTTTTTGCGAACTCCGCCTTAGGCGTGTGTACGTGCTCGGGCCGCGGACCCATGCCGATGAAACGTCCTACCAGCCGTGTGCGAAACGGTAGGTGTTGGATCATCTTCGCCACGAAGCCCGCCACACGTAACTGCCGCGCCGACATGTTGGGATTTAGCATCTTATTGTGAACCACAGCTTGCACGCGCTGCACGATCGCCATCGGCCACTCGCGACGACGTTGCACGCTTGCCAGGTCGGCCTCCGTCACGTTCCCCTTGAGCAGCGGCTCGGCCAGCAGGTTCGCCGTCGCCACGGCATCTTGCACGGCAAAGTTCACACCCACACCACCGGCGGGGGACATCGCATGCGCGGCATCGCCGATGCACAACAGCCCCGGCATGTGCCATTTTTCCAGGCGATCGATTGCAACCGTGAGCAGTCTGACCTGATCCCAACTCGTCAGATGTTGAACGTTCTCTTTCAGCACGGGCGCCAGCTTTACAAGGTCGTCGCGCAGCGCTTCGATTCCACGGTTGCGAATCGTGTCGAAACCACCCTTGGCGATCACGTAGCCGCACTGGAAGTAATCGCCGCGATCGAGCAGCACCAACATCCGGCTGTTGCCGACGTAGCCCAGCATGTGTTCGGGGTGACCGTCCCCCTTCGGCAACCGCATCCACAGCACGTCGATCGCTGCGCCGATGTCGCGAACCACGAAGCCCGCTTCCTCGCGCAACATCGAGTGCCGGCCATCGCAACTCACGACCAGGTCGGCTCGCACCTGCATCGGACCGTTCGGCGTGTCGACATCGACACCAACCACGCGCTGGCCTTGACGCACGAGTCCGGTGGCTTTCGCTTGCATGTGCAGATCGAACGTCGGAAACTTGCGACCTTCGGCGGCCAGAAAGTTCAAGAAGTCCCATTGCGGCATCAGCGCGATGTATTTGCAGCGCGTGGGCAGATGTGTCAGGTCGGCCACGAGAATGCTCTCGCCGTTGACCATGACCCGCGCGTGATCGAACTTGTTGTGAGGCTGCTTGAGGAACTCGTCGAGCAGTCCGAGCTCGTGCATCACTTCCAATGTCGATGGGTGGATCGTGTCGCCGCGAAAGTCGCGCAAAAAGTCGCCATGCTTTTCGAGGATCACCACTTGCACGCCCGCGCGGGCCAGCAAGTAGCCGAGCATCATGCCCGCGGGGCCGCCCCCCACGACGCAGCATTGAGCGTGAATCGTTTGCGTGCTCGCCGACGGTTCGGGATCGCAGACCATGGTCGACATTTTAATACTCCGCGGCGGTTGGTGACGGCTCGTGACGGCGAGAAAACCCGTAGGAACCATAGGTCGCGGCCCATGTCGGTGCGCAGTTTCCACCGTCGCGCCAATCGTTACGTCCGGTGTCAGCGTTCGTTGAATTAAGCCTTCTCCCTCCGGGAGAAGGTGCCGCGAAGCGGCGGATGAGGGCGGGTTGCACCATCGACGGCGTTCTATGACAACGCGACCCGCCCTCACCCGGCGGCTGCGCCGCCACCCTCTCCCAAAGGGAGAGGGGTTGTTTCACTCGCGCCGCACGCATTGGTGGACATCGCATTTCGCGGCGCGTACCATGACGCTCGCCTATGGTCGATACCCAGCGTCTGTTGCGTGCGTATGAGACGGCTCGACACGATTTGTTGAACGAGCGCGTCGCGGCGGGGCATTGGGTCGGTCAGTTGTCGTCGTCGGCACTCTCCACGGCGACGGCCATCAGCGCGCTCTCGCTGATGGAACCGCATCTCACGACGGCCGAGACGCCACCCGGCGCGCCGCCGCAATCGCGACGAGGTTTGATCGCGTCGGGAGTGCGATGGCTGATCGACGCACAGAACGCCGACGGCGGATGGGGCGATACTGAAAAGAGTCTGTCGAACATCGCGACCACGATGCTCGTGCAATCGGCGCTGACGTTGGCCGGCGTCGCGACCGAACATCGCGCGACTGAAATTCTCGCGGCGATCGAACGCGGCGACTCCTACGTCAATTCACAAGGCGGCATCGCGGGACTGCGACGTCGCTATGGCATCGACAAGACGTTCGCCGTGCCGATCCTCACGAACATGGCGCTCGCCGGGCGTGTGAAGTGGAGCGAGGTGTCGGCATTGCCGTTCGAGGCCGCGTGCCTGCCGCAGTCGTGGTATCGCTTCGCGCGATTGCCGGTCGTCAGCTACGCCATCCCCGCGCTCGTCGCGATTGGTCAGGCGAAGTTTCATCACGACCCGCCGCGCAGCCCACTCGTACGCGGCATCCGTCGATTGGCTGCGAAGCGCAGTCTCGAAGTGTTGCGACAAATGCAGCCGACGAGTGGCGGCTACCTCGAAGCCACGCCGCTCACGAGCTTCGTCGTGATGAGTCTCGCCAGCATCGGGCAAGCGGATCATCCCGTCGCTCGCCAGGGGACCGAATTTCTGCTGGCATCGGTGCGACCCGACGGCTCGTGGCCGATCGACACGAATCTCGCGACGTGGCTGACAAGTCTGTCGGTACACGCCCTGTCGGCGAGCGACGAGCCGTGGATGTCGCATGAAATGTTCGACTGGGTGCTCGCTTGTCAGCATCGCGCGCGGCATCCTTTCACCGGCGCACCGGCCGGAGGTTGGGGGTGGAGCGACCTCTCCGGCGCTGTGCCCGACGCCGACGACACGGCCGGAGCGCTCGTGGCCCTCCGCATTCTCGCCAACGACTATCCCGATGCCGACGTCGTGGCGCTCACGCAGGCGGTCGTCATGGGTCGCACGTGGCTGCTCGACTTGCAGAACAGCGACGGCGGTTGGCCGACGTTTTGCCGAGGTTGGGGAAAGTTGCCATTCGACCGCAGCGGCGACGACCTGACCGCTCACGCGTTGCGTGCTCTCGACGGCTGGCGCGATCCCGGCACGAAGCTCGGCGCACGGATCGACCGCGCGATCGCTCGCGGTATCCAATTCCTCTCACGTCGCCAAAGGAGTGATGGGAGTTGGGTCCCGCTGTGGTTCGGCAACGAGCACGACCCGCACGAGGAGAACCCGATCTACGGCACCTCGCGCGTGATCCTGACCTGGCGTCAATTGGGCCTCACCCAACGTCCCGAGTGCCGGCGAGGGTTGGCTTGGCTCGTGGCAAACCAAAACGATGACGGAGGTTGGGGAAGCACCACCACAATGGAGGCGGGCAATCATCGACGAGTTTCAAGCGTGGAAGAAACGTCGCTCGCCGTCGAGGCATTGGCCGGCGAAGGCTCCGATCTGCCGCTCGGTCCCGCCTTGGAAGCCGGCGTGAGTTGGCTGGTCGATTGCGTCGAAGAAGGGCGGCACTTGGAACCGGCACCCATCGGTTTATACTTCGCTAAATTGTGGTACTATGAGAGGTTGTATCCGTTGATCTTTGCCGTCTCGGCATTGGGCCGGGCGGTCGAGCAGTTGGTTCCTCGCTCCGAGGCGGGAACGTTAAGTCGTCGGGGGATGGCGTCGGCTGCCGCACGTGGGCAAGCTGGCTAGTTATCGGTCGTTGATTCGTCCGGCGTCGCAGAGAGGAGTTCTGTTTGGCCACCGCTCCGATGGACCTTCCGATCGACCGCTCTCAACAAGGCGCGGGCGCCGATCAAAGCGCGACGGTCCGCAAGTCCCGCCGCCGCAACACCAGCCACCTCAAGCTCGTCCCCGAGACCAAAGAGCTGCGCGAGTCGCTGCGTCAGCAATGCATCGAGGCGGCCGAGCGTTTCGACGCATCGCGCCCCGTCGGTAAGGACGAGTTGGAGCACGTCGCTCGTGCGAACCTCGAAGCGGCGGGACTCAGCGAAGGTTACGTCGGCTGGATGATGGTCAACCTAGCCTCCGCGTTCTGGCAACCTCAGGTGGCGGCCGTCCCCTTCAACCGCCGGCTGTTCCTGCTGCCGCATTGTCTGAAACATGCCGAAGGCTGTCCGGCCGAGTACGACGAATTCGGCCTCGACTGCCGACGTTGCGGCGCTTGCACGATCGCCAACTTCCGCACGCGTGCCGAGGACCTGGGCTACAAGGTGCTCGTCGCCGAAGGCTCGCCGATCGTCCTGAAGATCATCGTCAGCGGCTATGTCGACGCGATCTGCGGCGTGGCCTGCCTGAACGTGCTCGAAAAGGCGATCGACAAGATTTTGCTGGCTGGCATCCCGTGCATGGCGATTCCGCTGCTCTCCAGCGACTGTCGCAACACAGCAGTCGACGAAGACTGGGTGATGCAGATGGTCGAGCTGAACAAGCCAGCACCGAAGCGGCACACGAAGACGTATGTGCACCTGATGCGTGCCGCGTCGAAGCTATTCGACCCGACCGAGCTTGAGCACCTCGTGCCACGTACTCGTGGAACGACGCGCCTTAGCGATCTCAACGGTCACGGGATCGGCGGTTTGGATCCGATCGCCGGGACCGAAGCGATTGCTTACGACTTTCTCAGCAAAGGCGGCAAGCACTCGCGGCCGTTCATCACGCTGGCCGTACACGATGCCATGACCGGCGGGCGCGGCACAGCCGGCGATGGCGCCGAATATCTCGCGTCGATCTCCGAAGCCGTGAAACGCACGGCCATGTCGATCGAAACCTTCCACAAGGCCTCGCTCGTTCACGACGACATCGAGGACGAAGACCAGTTCCGTTATGGCGAGCCGACGTTGCATCGTCGCTTCGGCACGGCGACGGCCATCAACGTTGGCGATTACCTGATCGGCCTCGGCTATCGACTCATCAGCCGCGACGCCGCGAAGATCGGTCCAGACGTCGCGGCCGACATTGTCGATCGCCTCGCCGACGCGCACACGAAACTCTCCGAAGGCCAAGGGGCCGAGCTGTTGTGGCGCGACGCACGCGACAAGCGACTCGCCCCGCTCGACGCACTCAAGATTTACTCGCTCAAGACGGCACCGGCTTTCGAGGCCGCGCTCTACTGCGGTCTGCGGCTATCGGGCCCGGTCGACATTTCGACTTCGTTCATTGGCACGTTCGCGCGGCACCTGGGCGTGGCGTTCCAGATTCTCAACGACTTGAACGATTGGCGTGACGACAACCACAACAAGCTCGCTTCCGGCGGCGACGTACTCGGCGGCAGGCCGACTGTGTTGTGGGCGCTCGCGCTCGAAGGTCTCGACGACGCGGGCCGCACCGAGCTGCAAGAGATCGTCGCCGCGGCCAAGGGTGGTCCCGAAACCGTCATGCGCGTCCGGCAGCTTTACAAGACCGCCGGCGTGTTCGACAAGGCAACGCGACTGGTCGACAAATATCAGGAGCGCGCCGAGACGGTGGCCGACGAGGTGCAACCCGAAGAGTTGCGTCGCCTGTTGTACTACCTGATCGACACCGTGCTCGAACGTCCCGCCCCCGAAGAGCCGAACGTCGTCGGTATCCAAACCATCTAGCCTGTTGAGAGAACGATTCTCCCTCGCCCCTTTGGGGAGAGGGCCGGGGTGAGGGGTGGTTGAAGTGTGTACCCGCCTCGACCCTTCACCCTAACCCTCTCGCCAAAGGGGCGAGGGAAAACCTGACCACACCACGCCTCGCATTCTCATGCTTCCGACAGCTGACCTCGAAACGCTGCTTGGGCTGTTCTACGACGCGCCACACGAGTTGGCCGAGTTCAAAGACGTCGCGGTGCAGAGCATGCCGCTCGACTATCGCCGGCTGCTCGCGCACACCGAGCACATGACTGTTTCGGTCGAAGAATATCACCGCTCGAAGGTCGACGTGCGTGTGCTCGACCGCCGCGAGACGGAGACGCATTACGCTCGTGAGATTTTGCTGTCGCGACGTAGCGATAACAAGGTCGTGCAATACGGCATCATGCGAGTGAACTTCGATTGGCTGTCGCCGCGCGTGCGGACCGAGATTCAAAGCGAAAAGACGCCGCTGGGCCGCATCCTCATTCAGCACGACGTGCTGCGTCGCGTGCGGCTGGCCGGCCTGTGGCGCGTCACGCCCGGACCGAAGCTGACGAAGATGCTCGAGCTCGCCGAGCCGACGGTGACCTATGGCCGCACGGCACTCATCGAATGCGACGGCGAGCCCGCGATTGAGTTGTTGGAGATCGTGACGGCGATATCTGCCTAATGCAATTCCTGTAGGGAACGCCCTCCGTGGCGTTCCGTGAATCTGGATGGACGATCCATGATGCTTCGCGGAACGCCACGGAGGGCGTTCCCTACAGAACATCAATGGCGCATAGTTAATCCATGCGAATCGTCTACCTTGCCGCCGGCGCTGCGGGGATGTACTGCGGAAGTTGTCTGCACGACAACACGCTGGCCGCCGCACTCCGCGCGCAAGGCGACGACATTCTGCTGGTGCCGACGTACACGCCGCTTCGCACCGATGAGCCCGACGTCAGCGCCCCGCCGATTCATTACGGCGGCATCAATGTCTTTCTGCAGCAAGCCGTGCCGCCGATGCGATGGCTGCCGTCGTGGATGGATCGCTGGCTCGACTCGCCTGCCGTCCTCAAATGGCTCACGAAGATCAACTTCCCCGTCCGCGCCGAGAAGCTCGGCCCACTGACGTTGTCGATGCTGCGTGGCGAAGACGGCAATCAGCGCAAAGAACTCAACAACCTCGTCGACTGGCTAGCCAACGATGTGAAGCCCGACGTCGTGCATCTGTCGAACTCGATGCTCAGCGGCGCCGCCCGCGAGATTCGTCGCCGACTCAACATCCCCGTCCTCTGCACGCTCACGGGCGAGGATCTGTTCATCGAACGCCTGCCGCCGCTATGGTATGGCAGAGTTCGCGAGGAGCTGCGTCGACGCTCGGCCGACATCGCGCGCTTCGTCGCCTTCAACGGCTACTACAGCGAGTTCATGTCGGACTACCTGCACGTCGAACGCAGCCGCATCGCGGTCATCCCGCACGGCCTCAAACTTTCCGGGCACGGCACACGGCAAGGCTCGACCGACGGCGAGTTCCGCATCGGTTATCTCGCGCATCGCCGAGGAGAAAGGGCTGCACCATCTCGTCGAGGCGTTCAAGATTCTCGCCAGCGACGAGTCGCTGTCGCGCGTGCGATTGCGCATCGCTGGGTATTTGAACGCCGCGGATCGGCCGTACTTTCACGACTTGCAAAAGCGAATCGCCGATTGGGGTCTGACCGATCGCGTCGATTACGTCGGCGAATTGTCGCGCGAGGGGAAGATCGAGTTCCTACAGAGCCTCGACGTGATGAGCGTGCCGACCGTCTATCGCGAGGCGAAGGGCCTTTCGATTCTCGAAGCGATGGCCAACGCCGTCCCCGTCGTGCTTCCGGCGCACGGTACGTTTCCCGAGTTGGTCGAAGACACGCACGGCGGTCTGCTCTGCCAACCGAACGACCCGGCCGACCTGGCCCGCGCGATCAAGCAACTCGCCGGTAATCGCGCTCTCGCCGAGCAGCTTGGCCGCCAAGGCCAGGAGGCGATTCGCGATCGCTACCACGACCGCATCATGGCCGACCGTCATCATGCACTGTATGAACAAGTAATCGCCGAGCATGAATCGAGTTCCGCACCATTAGCCCCTGGTGATTCACCGGGGGCCGACGTCGCCAACGCCCTTCAACCATGACCCATCCGTTACCTTATCGCAGCGAGCGCATCGTCGAGTTCCGCGACACCGACGCCGCAGGCATCGTGCACTTCTCGGTCTTCTTCCAGTACATGGAACAGGCCGAGCACGAGTTCCTGCGTAGCCGCGGTCTGAGCGTACTCGCCGAAGACGACGAAGGCGTGCTCGGATGGCCACGCGTGGCGTCGAGTTGCGAATACCGTGGTTCGGCAAGGTTCGAGGACACCGTGATTACGGAGTTGGCCATCGAGCGCATCGGCGAAAAGAGCGTGACCTACGCCTTCACGTTCTTCGTTGGCGACGAGCAGATCGCGACGGGGAAGATCACGGCGGTTTGTTGCCGCGAAGAGGGGAAAGGGCGGTACGTGTCGGTGGCGATTCCGCAGTGGTATCGCGAGCGCTTAACACAATGACCCAGGGCCGCAGGCCCTGGGCTTGGGGCTGCCTTCATCTGTAACTCTGCGCCTGGAGTTCGAACATTTCGGCGTAACGACCGCCGCGGGCGATCAATTCCTCGTGTCGCCCCTGCTCCGAGATGCGGCCTTTCTCGAGCACGATGATGCGGTCGGCCATCTTCACCGTCGAGAAGCGATGCGAGATAAGCAGCGCCATCTTGCCGGCCGTCAATTCGGCGAAGCGCTGAAAGACTTCATGCTCGGCCTTTGCGTCGAGCGCTGCTGTCGGTTCGTCGAGGATCAGCAACTGCGCGTCGCGCAGATAGGCACGGGCCAGCGCGATCTTCTGCCACTGCCCGCCCGAAAGGTCGACACCCGTTTCGAACCGCCGGCCTAGCATCTGGTCGTACTTCTCTGGCAACCGATCGATCACATCGAACGCGAGACTCTTGCGCGCGGCGTCTTCAATCCGCGCCATGTCGACGCTCTTGCCGTTGTCGTTCACGGAGATGTCGCCCACGGCGATGTTGTCGCGAGCGGTCATGTCGTAGCGCATGAAGTCTTGAAAGATGACGGCGATTTGCGAGCTGTAATCGTCGAGGTCGTAATCGCGAAGGTCGACACCGTCGAGCAAGACGCTGCCGCTCGTCGGGTCGTACAGCCGCGTAATGAGCTTGACGATCGTCGTCTTTCCTTCACCGTTCTCGCCGATGAGCGCGATCCGTTGGCCCGGCGAGATGTGAAGGTTCAGGTTTTGCAAAACGTTGCGCGTCGTGCCGGGATATGCGAACGACACGTCGCGAAACTCGATCCCAGAGCGAATCGGCCGAGGCACGCGCTTGGCGTCGGGCTTCGATCGCACGTCGGGTTGCAGCGCGAGAAAGTCGAGCATATCGGACAGGAACAGCGATTGGTCGGCAATGCCCGAGAACGTCGAGAAGAGTTGCTGTAGGTTCGCGCTCGCGCCGGCAATCGCGCCGGTGAGGAACGTGAGCGTGCCGATCGACATGCGTCCCGCGACGGTTTGATAAAGCACGATCACGTAGGCGGCGTAGTAACCGGCCACCGCGAAGAGGGCAAGCAGCGCGGTGCCCAACAAGCGGCGACGGGCGAGCGAAACGTTCTGTTGGTAGACCTGGTCGGACAACGTGGTGAAGCGGTCGGTGATGAAGCGATTCAACCCGAACAGCTTGAGTTCCTTCGCGCTATCCTTGCTCGCGCCGAGATAGCGCAGGTAGTCCATCTGACGTTTCATCGGCGTCTGCTTGAACGCGAGCGCGTAGCCGAGAAAGGCGTAATGGCTTTCGCCGACGAACGCCGGCACGACGCACAAAAACAACAACAGCACGAGCCACGGGGAGAAGAACAGCACGCTCGCCACGAGGGCCGCCGTGGTGATGAGCTGCTGCGCGAGTCGCCCGAATTGCTGAATCATCACCAGGCGATCGGTGGCCTGAGCGCGAGCGCGTTCGAGCATGTCTTGAAACGCAGGGTCTTCGTAGTGCGCGATGTCGAGTTGCGACGCCTGCTGCATGACGCGCACGCTGATGTGCCGCAGAAAGCGGTCGCCGAGCAAGGTGTCGCAATAATCGACGACGCGCGTGAGCACGGCTGCTAAGCCGGCAAGTGTGAACTCGGCCGCGACGAGCCACCAGAAATCGCTGCGAAGAGTTTCGCCGCGCGAGACATGCGCGACGATCGCGTCGATGATCAGCCTCGTGATCGCCAGCAGCCCGAGCGGCAGACATGCGATGACGCAACGCAGCGCGAGCCCGCACACGACGACCTTCGGACCCGAGTTCCAGAAGATGCGCAGAATCGGCGGGACGTTGCGCAGCGCATCGAGGCGCTTGCCCCAAGCGTCGGAGAAGGTGTGAGGGCTGGAAGAGTTGGAAGGCACAATAAAAAACCCAGGGCCGGCAGGCCCTGGGCTTAATGGTTTTGTGCGTCGCGTGCAAGACGCTCACACCTGGTGCGCGTGTACGCCTTCTTTGATCTCTTCGATCATCTTGCGATTGAATGCCGGGATATCGTCGGGCTTGCGGCTGGTCACGAGGCCGTTGTCGACGACGACTTCTTCATCGACCCAATCGGCGCCGGCATTCCGCAGGTCGGCTTGAATCGACGGATACGATGTCATCTTGCGGCCCTTCACGACGCCCGCGTCGATCAACGTCCACGGACCATGACAGATCGCCGCGACAGGCTTGCCCGCCTCGAAGAACGCGCGCACGAATTGCAACGCGTCGGTGTCCATTCGCAGTTTGTCGGGGTTCATCACGCCGCCCGGCAACACGAGCGCGTCATAATCGTCGGGGTCTGCCTTCCCGAGCTGCACATCGACGTCGAATTCGTCGCCCCACTCAGTCGACTGCCAACCTTTCACACGTTCCTCGGCCGGCGAGACAATGTGCGTCTCCGCCCCCGCCTCGTCCAAAGCTTGCCGGGGTCCTTCGAGCTCCACCTGCTCGAAACCGTCGGCCACAAGGATCGCCACCTTTTTGCCCTGCAGACTCTCCATACGTCACCTCACCAAGTCCTAATGCGGAATGACAGCTTTAAGCCGTCGATAAGCTCGCAACTTCCATTCCGTGATGCCGAGAATCACTTTTCGGGTGGCCGACGTGGCGGCTCCTGCATTCCTCGAAGCCCCAGCACAAGCACGACCGCGACGACGTTCAGCACCCAAATGACGGCGGCTGCCAGGGAGACACGTTGCACAACATGCCCACCTTGCGCATCTCCCATCGCCAAAAGCACGCGGCCGACGGCTAATAGCACGACGGTCGCCATCGGCAGAAAGACGAAGCCGGCCATCAGCCGACGCAAAACGATGCGGGGAACGGGCACCGGCAAATCTCGCAAGGGGCGATCGATCGGAGGACGGGCGATGGGGGCAATTCTGCGGGTTGCGCGAGCGCCCGTCAACGTGCGAGATCGGCGCAACCCGCGACACGGGGCCGCGCTCCCCTTGCGGGTCGCGGCTAACCGGGATGTCAAACGTTGACTTGCCCAAAGGCCGATCGACAATGGAGTTGCACCTCTTTGGGACTTCGCATCCATGCACATTTTCTCGGGCCCGCGCCTGTTGCTGACGGCGGCCGTCGCCATCTTGGCGTGTTCGGCCGGTACGGCATCCGCTGCTCGGCTCACGCTCAAGGATGGCCGCACGCTCGAAGGTCGCGTCGCGCGGCTATCGTCAATGGTCGACAAGCCCGACGCTGCGAAGTCCTCCGAAGGCGTGCAATCGCAACTGATCGTGCTGGTCGACGACGACCTGCGGCGGACGTTCGTTCCGAAGTTCCAGATCGCCGCCGTCGACGAGAAAGACGTCGCCGAGAATCAGGAACGCATCGCGCTGAAGCAACCCGTCACGCGCAACGGGCCGCATGTCGCCGGGGTCGGGCCGATCATCGACATCACGCCGTTCGACGAATACGGTCGCCGCACGCTCAAGATGATCGGCGGACAAGGTGTCGAGACGGTCATTCAAGGCATCACGCTGCTCACGCCGCATTGGGTGAAGGTCGAAGCGCTGCAGCAAGAAGGCCGCCCGCTGATCTGGGAAGAGCGGCTTGCCACGAGTTCGATCCCCCCCGCGACGCTCGACAAGATGCTGTCGCACGTGCTCGATCCGGCGAAGCTCGACCAACGCCTCGCCAGCGTCCGCTTCTATCTGCAGAGCGAACGCTTCAAAGATGCCGAAGAACGCTTGAAGACGATCATCGCCGACTTCCCCGAGGGGAAGCAACAATATCAGCCGACCGTCGTGCGACTGCGGCAGGCCTACGCGCGACGCATTCTGTCGGAGATTCGCAGCCGCCGCGATTCGGGTCAGCATTTCCTGTCGTACAGCATGCTCGAACACTTTCCGACCGAGGACGTGGCCGGCGAAACGCTTGTCGCCGTGCGTGAGATGATCGACCAGTACAACCTCGAGGCCGTGCAGGTACGCGAAACGCTCGAGCACTTCGACGCCGACCTCGCGCGAATCAAAGACTCGGCATTCAAGGCGCAGTTGCAAGCCGTGCGCGACGAAATGTTCGCCGAGATGAACGTCAACGAGCTGCCACGCTTGGCCGCGTATCGCCAGTTGCTCGACGACCCGACATTGCAGCCAGAGGACCGAGCCGCCTTGGCGATCAGCGGATGGTTAATCGGTTCCGGCGAAGCGATGCGCCGCCTGCCGGTCGCGGTTTCGCTGTACGAGATGCGGAACCTCGTGCGTCAGTACATCAACGAACCGGTGCGGATCAATCGCGACCGCATTCTCGACGACGCGAAACGTCAAGAAGCCGCCACGCCGCAGTACGTCGCGAAGCTCCTTTCGCACATGAAGCCGGCGCTTCCGCCGGGCACGGCCGTCGCCGATCAACCGAACTTGTTCCGTCACGAGATCGAAGCGCTCAACGGCGAACCGACGATCAGCTACTCGGTGCAGTTGCCGCCCGAATACGATCCGCTTCGCGTTTATCCCACGATCGTCACGCTGCACAGTGCCGTCACGACACCCGAGCAGCAGATCGAATGGTGGGCTGGAAAGTGGGACGACAAGGGGAACCGGCTTGGCCAAGCGACGCGCAACGGCTACATCGTCATCGCGCCGGCCTGGGGCAAGCTCGAACAGCGCGAGTACAAATACTCGGCACACGAACATGCCGCGGTGCTCAACTCGCTGCGCGACGCGTGTCGTCGTTACGGGGTCGACACCGATCGCGTGTTCCTCACGGGTCACTCGATGGGGGGCGACGCTGCTTGGGACCTCGCCGTGTCGCATCCCGACTTGTGGGCGGGCGTGATTCCGTTCGCCGCGCAGGCTGATCGTTTCGTCTCGCACTACTGGGAGAACGCCAAGTACATACCGTTCTACCTCGTGTGCGGCGAGCTTGACGGCGAAAAGGGAATGCGCAACTCGCGCGACCTCGACCGGTACATGAAGAACTACTACAACGCGACCGTCGTCGAGTTCCAAGGCCGCGGACACGAAGACTTTAGCGACGAGATTCTTCGCGTGTTCGATTGGATGTCGCGGTTCCAACGCAACTTCTTCCCGCGCGAGTTCAAAGCCCGCTCGATGCGCCGCTGGGATAATTACTTCTGGTGGGTCGAAATGAACGACCTGCCCGCCAAGACGCTCGTCGACCCAGCCCATTGGCCGCCGCCGCGGAACACGATCGCCGCGCTCACCGAGGCGTCGCTCACCGCGACCAACGGCGTGAACGTTCGCACGGGAGCGGCATCGGTCACCGTGTGGCTGTCGCCGGAGATGGTGAACTTCTCGCAGCCCGTTCGCGTGACGGTCAACGGCGGCCGCCTCAAGACCGGCGAGCCATACCTCGAACCTGACATGACCGTGATGCTCGAAGACGCCCGCACCCGCGGCGACCGTCAGCACCCCTTCTGGGCCAAGGTCGAAACCAGCAAACCGCCCTCGCGCTAAAAGCGCCAACAGCCACCAAGCCCAGGGCCTGCGGCCCTGGGTCATTGTGCGTTCCACCGCTTACAGCCAACCCTCGCCCCATCGCGGGAGAGGGTGGTTCGCGAAGCGAACCGGGTGAGGGGGCGACGCGGGTACACGCCTCACAACCCCACCGACACGCTCAGCGCGGGTCTCTGACCCCGCCGACATCGGGAGACCTTCGCTCGGCCGGGCGGCGGGGTCAGAGACCCGCGCCGAGCGAGCGCGCGATGCCGGTACACGCCTCGCCGCCCCCTCACCCCTGCCCCTCTCCCCAAAGGGGCGAGGGGTACTACGAATGCATCCGCGGCAGCGCGTCGCCCCTGGCGATAATCTCCGCTTCCGCCGCCGACAACTGGTCGAGCCGCGCGTCGACAATTTCCGCCGCGGCGAACATCTTCGCTAACCGCACGTACGTCGAGTGATGCCGCGCCTCGCTCTCGAACAAGCTGCCATAGAACGCAGCCAGCTCCTCATCCCGCACGCCGTCCCTCAACATCGCGAACCGCTCACAACTTCGCGCTTCGATCAACCCCGCCACAAGCAGCCGATCAACCGCCCTGCCCGGCTCCTGCTTGCGCACGAGTTCATGAAGTTGTTGACCGTAGCTACTCGGCGACAATCGGCGAAAGCGAATGCCGCGTGCCTCGCAGATATCGATGACCTGACGGAAGTGATCGAGCTCTTCGACGACGATGGCCGACAATTCGCGCACCACCTCGACCTGATCGACATAGGCGAAGATCAGATTCATCGCCACGCCCGCCGCCTTCTTCTCGCAGTGGGCGTGATCGATCAACACCTCTTCGAGGTTCTCGTTGACCGTGTCGATCCACTGCCGCGACGTCGTCGATTGCAGACTGAGCATGCGTCGATCTTCGGGTTTGTGGCCGCGGGTGGTCAAGATGCTTCCTTGGACGCCGCCGTTTGAGGGTGTTAAACTTCTAGGAAGAGATCCTTTCTTAGGTGTAGCGATGGATAACCCTGTACGAGCGATTTACGAAAACGGCGTCCTCCGTCCTCTTCACCCGCTTGGCCTTGAGGAACACGAAGTCGTATGGCTAGTGGTCCAGCGTTCTACGTCGAAAGACGACGTGGTTAGCGAGGCGTCGACATCTCGCACGGCGCTCGAAAAGTTGCTCACCGCCACGGCTGCCTTGCCGGCTGAAGGCCCTTCCGACGTATTCTCGAACCGTGAACACGATCGGGTGCTTTACGGCGACAAAGAATGATCTTCGTCGATACGGGCGCCTGGTTCGCTGCGAATGTTCCGCAGGATATTGATCACGCGGTGGCGAGGAAGTTTCTGGCCGACAACCACGAACGCCTCGTAACGACCGATTACGTCATCGATGAACTTCTGACGCTGCTCCGCATGCGTGGCGAGCGGCAACGTGCTCTGCTCATCGGTCGGAGTCTATTCATCGAGGACGTTTGCCAAGTTGAATGGACGTCCAAGCAAGATGTCTTAAATGCCTGGAACGTCTTTCATTCCTAACGCGACAAGCTTTGGAGCTTTACCGATTGCGTGAGCAAGGTTGTCATCGAGCGATTATCGATCCAACGAGCGTTCACCTTCGACGATCATTTTCGCCAATTTGGCAACGTCGAAGTGGTTCCTTAGGACGTTTCCGCGGCTAACCATCGGCATTTTCCTCCAAGCGCTTTTTGAGTTCATGAATCGCCTGCAATCGCGTGCGCTCGAACTTGCCGATCCAGCGCTCGGCGATCTCGTGGATCGGCACGGGGTTCAAATAGTGCAGCTTCTCGCGGCCTTGGCGGATGGCGACGACGAGATTCGCCTCTTCGAGAATGGCCAGGTGCTTCGACACGGCCTGGCGCGTCATGGCGAGGTTCTCGCACAACTGCGCAAGCGTTTGGCCATTGTGCGACCGCAGCCGATCGAGCAATTCTCGACGACTCGCGTCAGCCAGCGCTTTGAAAACCGCATCCATCGTAACAATCGTGCTCCGTGCAAGTATGCAACCGATGAGTTGCGTGTCAACTTTACGTCCGGCCTAACTGCCGTGCTGGAACGCCTTGACTTGACACCTCTTACGGCCCCTCTTAGGGTGAAAGATCGCCTCCGCGTCCGCCCGCGTCGGGACTCATCGCCGTGCACATGCAATACAAGGTCGACCCCGACGATGCGCTACGACTGCCGTCGTTCGCGCCCTTGTATGCGTTGACGGCGCTGGTCGCCGCGCTGCTGGGCATGGACCTGCTGCTGTGGTGGTTCGGGGCCGATGCCTGGCGAAGCGTGTGGGGAGTGAACCTCGCGCTGGCAGCGGCGGTCATCGGCGGGGCTCGCATCGTCTATGGGGCTCTCGTGTCGCTGCTCGAAGGCGAGGCCGGGGCCGACCTGGCGCTGGCGATCGCCATGATCGCAGCCATCGCGCTCGGCGAATACTGGGTCGCCGCCGAGGTCGTACTCATCGCGATGATCGGCGAGTCGCTCGAAGCGCTCACGTTCAGCCGCACGCATCGCGAGATCCGACGCATCCTCGAACTCCGCCCCACGACCGTCCGCGTGCGTCGCAACGGTCAGGAAGTCGAGCTTCCCGCCAGCGAAGTCCAACCCGGCGACACGGTGGTCGTCCGCCCTGGCGAACGCATCGCCGTCGATGGTCGCGTGACCTCGGGCCGATCGTCGGTCGATGAGAGCACGCTGTCGGGCGAGAGCTTGCCGGTCGACAAGAGCGCTGACGACGAGGTCTTCGCCGGCACGCTCAATCAGTTCGGCGCGCTCGAAATCGAAACCGCTCGCGTCGGTTCGCAGACGACGCTCGGGCAAGTGATTCAACTCGTCGCCGACGCCCAATCTCGCAAGGCGGGTGTCGAACGTATCGCCGACCAGATGGCGAAGCTGTTCCTGCCGATGGTGCTGACCGTGGCGGCACTCACCTTCGCGGCGACCAACTTCACGGCGATTCAAGCCATCGCGCTCGGCAAATCGGTTGGCATGTGGAACTGGATGCCGACTCTCGCGGTGTTGGTTGTGACGTGTCCGTGCGCACTGATTCTTGCCACCCCTGCGGCGATGATGGCGGCGTTGGCGTGGACGGCAAAGCGAGGCGTGCTCGTCAAAGGCGGCTACGCGTTGGAACAACTCGCGACCGTGCGTCGCATGGCGTTCGACAAGACCGGCACGCTGACAACCGGCAAACTCACTGTCGGCGACGTGGTGCCGCTGTCCGAGAACAGCGCCGACGACGTGTTGGCGATGGCCGCCGCGGCTGAGCAGTCGAGCGAGCACCTGATCGGCGCGGCATTGGTCGCCGCAGCGAAAGAGAAGCAGCTCGCGTTGCCGGGTATCGAAACGTTTCAAGCGCTGCCGGGCGCGGGAATCGTAGCAACCCTCAAGCCCTCGGACGGCCGTCCGTGGGCTTCGGGTGAAATCATGGTCGGCAACGCCCGCCTCATGCGCGAGCGCAACATCGCCATCTCCGACGACGTTCAATCTCACCTCGACCGCCTCGAATCCGCCGGCCAAACAACGCTGCTCATCGCACGCGACGACCAACTGCAAGGCTTCCAACTTCTAGGCATTCTCGGCGTGCGCGACACCGTGCGACCCGAAGCCGCCGACGTCGTGCGTCGCCTGCGATCGCTGGGCATCGAAGACATCGCGATGCTCACGGGCGATCGACCGGCAACCGCCGCCCAGGTGGCTCGCGACGTCGGCATCGATCGCTGGCAGGCCGAACTGCGACCCGCGGAGAAGGCGCAGTGGTTGGCCGCTTGGCACTCGGCAAACGATCGCGCAGACAACAACGCGTTTGTCGCCATGGTTGGCGACGGCGTGAACGACGCACCCGCGCTCGCGTCTGCCGATGTTGGCCTGGCGCTGGGGGGCATGGGTTCGCCGCTCGCGGCCGAGGCGGGCGATCTGGTGTTGATCGGGGCGCCGCTCGCGCCGTTACCGGGACTCGTGCAGTTGTCGCGACAGACGGTTCGCGTCATCAAGCAGAACATCATCGTCTTCGCCTTCTTCGCAAACATTCTCGGCATTGTGCTCACCGCGTGGATTATGCCGACGTGGAGCGAGGCATGGCATCGCCGCTCGCCAATCGCCGCCGCGATCTTTCATCAGCTCGGCTCGGTGCTCGTGCTCTTGAATTCGATGCGGTTGCTGTGGTTCGAGAGCTGGCAAACCAGTTGGTTCGGACGCACCGAGGACTCGCTGGCTCGCGGATGGACGGACCTTCGCGACCGTTTCGACTTCGTGCAACACGTGTGGCGATGGGCCAGCGCACGCCGCGGAAGGCTTGGCCTCGCAACCGCTGTCGCGTTGATCGTTGCGTATCTAGCGACGGGGATCGTGGCGATTCAGCCCGACGAGGTCGCCGCCTTGCAACGTTGCGGGAAGTTTCTCGACCTGCTGCCGCCGGGGTTGCACGTCTGTCTGCCCTGGCCATGGGACAACGTCAGGCGTCACAAAGCCTACCGCGTGCTGACGATTGACGTCGGCATGCGGTCGGCCGGCATCGACCCGATTCCCGATCCCGACGCGCCGGCCACGGCCATCGAATGGAACGCCAAGCACAATCGCACCGGCAAATCGCTCGAGAGCGAAGCCACGGTGCTCACCGGCGATCACAGCCTCGTCGAGTTGAGCGCGACCGTGCAGTGCCGCATCACCGACCTCGGCCAATGGCTGTTCGGCATCCGCGACCCGAACGAAACGCTGCGAGCGCTCGCCGAGAGCACGCTCCGCGAGGTGATCGCCACGCATCCGGTCGTCACGCACGGCAATCAACGAGATGGTGAACATGCACGCGAGATTCTCACCACAGGTCGCGCGGAGATCGAACGCCTCGTCGCCGAACAGTTGCAAGATCGCATCGACCAACTGAACCTGAGCGTCGAAGTGTTGGAGAATGGCGTCTGTCTGCAGGACGTGCATCCGCCGCTGGAAGTGGTGCCTGCGTTCCGCGATGTGTCGAGCGCGTTCAAGGAACGTGGCCGCATGTTGAACGAGGCCGACGCCGACTATCGCCAAAAGGTGATTGCCGCCGCAGGTCGCACCGCGTGGGAGCAGCTTGCCAGCGGCGGCGCCGAGGTGACCGAGGCATGGTGGTCGAAACTCGGCGATGACGTGGCGGGGGAGGCAGCCGCCGAGTTACGCTCGGCCGAGGCATCAGCCATCGGACGGCAGAACCTCGCCGCCGGTGAAGCCTCACGGTTCACGCAACTGCAACGAGCCGAGGCCATCGCGCCGCAGCTGACGCAGTGGCGTTTGGCGATCGAAGCGACGAGCGCCGCGCTTCGTGGCAAGAAGAAGTTGATCTTCGATTCGTCGGGAACGGGTCGCCGTCATTTGTTGTTGGGCCTTCCGCAAACGCTGAGTCCGTCGGTGTCGGCGCTGTTGAATTCGTTGTCGCAGCCGGTAGATCGTGAAGAGTGAACGAGAAGAGTGACGTAAGTATGAACGCATCGCCGAATGATTCGAGTAAGGCACAACAGAACCCAGGGCCAGCAGGCCCTGGGCTTGGCGCTGGTGGTGCGCGGTATGACGACGACCGGCCGCGGCCACCATCGCTGTGGCAGCGACGCCTTGGCGGCATTGTGCTGTTGGCGGTCCTCGCCGTGGCACTCGTGCGCAGCGTCTTCTTCGTCGACGAGACGGAGTACGCGATCGTCACGCAGTTCGGCGAAGTCGTGCAGTTCCGCGTCGAACCGGGTCTGGGGTTCAAGTGGCCGTTCCAGAGCGTGTGGCGGTTCGATCGGCGGTTGCAGGTCTACTCGCCGCCGGGGCGCGAGATGCTGACCGAGGACAAGGAGAATCTGAACGTCGAGTGGTACACGTGTTGGCGCATCCCGGGACGCGAGTTCGCCTACGACGAGCTGCGCGAGGCGTCGCAGGACATGCTCGAGATTGAGGACGAACAGGTCGACCGCGAGATCGAACATCACGTGCGGCAGTTCCTCGAATCGGTCGGCACGATCGATACCGCGCAGCGACGGCTCGAAGAACGCATCCAGGCCGCAATCGCCGCCGAACTCGGCCGCGTGCGGATGGCGCAGATCGTGTCGCTCGATGCGTCGAAGGTGAAGTTGCCGCAGTTGCTCGAACGCGTGACGGAGAACATTCGCGAAGCGGCCGCGCGTGAGTACGGCATCGAAGTGGTCGACGTGCGGATCAAGCGATTCAACTACCCCGAGAGCGTGAAGCCCGCCGTGTTCGCGGAGATTCGCAGCGAACGTCAGCGCGTGGCCGACCAATATCGGGCCGAAGGCAAGAGCGAGGCGACGAAGATTCGCAGCCTCGCCGATCTGCATCGCGAACAGATTCTTTCGCAAGCGAAGCGCGAAGCAGCAACCGTGCGCGGCGAAGGTGAAGCCCGCGCCATCGAGTTGGCCAACGACGCGCACCGGCAAGATCCCGCCTTCTACGAGTTGCTCAAGACGCTCGAAGCTTATCGCGCGATGCTCGACGATCAGACGACCGTCGTGCTTTCGGCCGACAGCCCGCTGCTGAAGCTGCTTACGCAAGGACTGCCAAAGTTGCCCGAGGCCCCTGCCCCGGCAAGCAGTGCTGAACGGCCCAACTCCCAACAGCCCAATGCCGAGCAACCGCCGCTGGGCGCATCGGGCGTCACGGGAAGCACGCCTTCGACTGCGACGGTGCCACGATGATCCGGACGCGAACGCTGTTGCTCGGACTGCTCGCCATCTACGCGGCGACGGGCGTGTTCTTCGTCGAGCCCGACGAACAGGCGATTGTGCGCCGCTTCGGCCGTGCCGAGGTCGTGGCTCGCGATCCGGGAGCGCAGTGGGGTTTGCCCGCACCGTTCGATCGCGTCGATCGCTTGCGGCCTCGCGAGACAAAACGCGTCGCGCTCGGTCTGCCCGACACCGCCACCGGAGCCGTCACCACCGGCGCGACGCAACTCCTCACCGGCGACCGCAACCTCGTGAACGTGAAGGCGACCGTGCAGTACACCGTCAACGACTCGCCGCAGTATTTGTTCGGCTCAGCCGACGTCGAGCAGATCGTGCGCACCAGTGCCGAGGCGATCTTGACTGAAGCACTGGCTCGACAAGGCGTCGATCGTGCGCTCACTCTCGGCAAACGCGAGTTGGCGATCGAAGTCGAACAACGGCTGCAACAACTCACCGATCGTTACGGCTTGGGCATTACCGTGCGTTCCGTCGATTTGGCGAGCGTCGAGCCGCCGCCCGAGGTGGCTGCGAGCTTCGACCAGGTGACGGGCGCGTTGCGACAGCGTGAGCAGATGATCAACGAAGCCCGCGGCTACGATGCGCAAACGAGTGCCGAGTCGCAAGGGGCCGCCCAGCGCGAACTCGACCAGGCCCGCGGGTTCCGTGATCGCACGGTGGCCGAGGCGCAGGGCGAGCAGCAGCGTTACACCAAGTTATTGGCCGAGTATCGTCGCCAGCCGGCGCTCACGTCGACACGGCTTTATCTCGAAGCGATGACCGAAGTGCTGCCGCGGTTGCGATCGAAGCTGATCGTTGACTCGGGCAAAGGGCTCGACGTGAGCATTATGCGCGAAGATGCGCCGCGCTAGCCCACGGCGAGCGTATTCTCTGTAGGGAACGCGCTCGCGCTCGGCGCGGATGTTTGCCACACCCAAAGACCTTTAAGGCGCGGGCTTGCTCGCGGCGCCGCCCGCCGGCGACTCGCCAGGGGCTGAAGGCTCGCCCAAGGCATCGCCATTATCGAGCGCGAACACTGGCGTGCCGTATCCCACGGGCGGCATCTCGGCGCCGACGCGCGACATCTCGGCGATGCGCCACTTGCCTGCCGAAGTTCGCAACGCAACACGATAGCGCTCGTTGTGCCCCTGATAAATGCGTTCGAGCACGAGCAGCGCGTCGGTCGGCGTCGAAGGAATCTCGTCGTGCGTGGCAACTCCCTTCAACTCGGCGACGCTTGATCGCAGTTGAGCGGCGAACGTGTCGTCGCTGCCGGCGGCGCGGCGTTGACGTTCGATTTCTTCGCGTAGCGGGCCGTCGAAGCAATCGACATAGGCAGCGACGTTGCCGGCCTGTGCGGCACGCGTGAGTTGCGCGAGACAGGCGTCGGGCGCGGAATCCCAAGCTGCGTCGACGGAGGACTCGGACATGCGGCGCGACCATGCCGATGCGCCGGCCAACACGGCAATCGTCGCCGCAGCGACCGCGATCCGCGTGAATTTCCTCGATGCTGAGGTTTGCATCACTTCTCGAAATTCACCCACACGGGGCTCGCCCAGGCCACTTCGCCGTCTTCTTGCAGCAGGCGGAAGTAGTAGTAGTTCACGCCGACGTTGGGTTCCATGTCGGTGTAGCTGACGTCGACCTCGCCTTTGCGCGGCGACGACGTGTAGATGTATCGAGCATTGCGAATCAGATCGATCCGCTCGACCGGCGACGTCCCCTTGGCCGAAAGTTTCAGCGTTGGCGGCTTCTTCGTCTTGTATTCTTGCCCCATGAAGTGGCCGTCGGCCTCGAACGAGACGATCAGGTTGTCGGTCGACCCGTATGTCTGACGTTGGCGCATGCTCTCGATGATCGACTCGCGATCTTTCTTCGGCGTGTAGACGAGCGCGTAGCTGATGTGCGTCGAGCCGTGATCGCTGGAACTGATGCTGCCGAGGCGATAACCCTTGCCATAGGCGTTCCAAACAAGCCCTTCTTGCTGGAATCCGCCAGGCGCGGCACTGGCGGGCTCGCGATCGATCGGATGCACGCGCGGCGCACCGAGCGCCTCGGAACTGTTGCGAGCTCCCTGGTACATCTCGACGATCGGCTCGACGAACGGATCGTTGTCGCGCCAATCGGTGCCCATCGTGTCGGTGGCACTGGTGTGCGAAGCGCAGATGCCGTTCGTTTTTCGCAGGAACTCGTAGAGCAGCTTGGTGTCGTTGTCGACGACGTTGCCGGCGCTCACACCTGGGAACGTTCCGCTGGCGTCGAGCTTGATCTGAAACGGAAAGACCGGCACACCGCGGTAGGCGTGCAGCACGTTGCGGTGCCCTTGAGGAAACTTGACGCTCCGTTCGTAACCGTAGAGCGGCACAAAGCGCGTCGGCAGGTAGAACAAGTCGGCCGACTTTTGGGTCAGCCACCAGTGAAACGGGTAGTGGCCGCCGCCTTGGTGATCGGTCAACGCGCCGAAGTCCATGCTCGCGACGTCGATCATGTAGCGATAGAAGTCGAGGAACGAACCGTCGTTGCCGGGACCGACGTCCCAGCTCATTTCGGTATGACGATGGAAATCACCGCGCACGATTTGGTGCGACGTGCCACCGATGTCGCGCTTCGTACCGCGAATCGCCGCCACGTCCTTGATTTCACGCGCGTCATCGAACGTCGTAGCGTTCTCCGGCGGCTCGGGAGCTTGGTAGGCGTCGAGCTTCGCGATGCCGGGGCGATCTTCGGGCTTCGGAACGACCGTGACGAACGCGCGATCTTGGATCGGTCGATGCCAGTCAGCCACCGTTCGCATGTCGGCGGAGTAGCCGACGATCAGACCGCCATCCTTCGCCGGCAACAGACGACTGAAAACGCTAATGCGACCGGGGCTCAACTCCAACTGCTTCGGCGAAGCCCAGCCGGCGTCGGTCATGTACGTGACGTTCTCGGTCCAATGCTTTTTGTTCTTGCCTTGGTTGTTGACGCCGCTCGCGCGTTGAATCCGATAGGCAAGCCACACGCGGCCCTCGGCATCGGCGGCGAGCACGCCCATCGCCGTGCTACCGCCCAGGTTTCGAACCTTAGGCTTGTTCACCTTGGGCTCGGGAACAGGCTCGCCCATCGGATCGGGAGCGGCCAACAGCGTGCCACCGTCATACACGGCGACCTTCACCTGGCGAGTGCTGCCCAGCGGCGAGCCGACGTTGCGGTTCTCGACCTTCAACCAGTGACCCTGGTCCTTGCCCCATAGCCAGCCCCCCTGCTCCCACGACACCCACACCTTTCCGTCCGAGGCACAGGCGATCGACGGATGGGCTTCGTAGTATTTGCTCGTGGCGATCGGTACGACGTCGCCGACCTGGTTGTCTTTCACGCTGGTCAGGAACACGTCGTAGTCGCCGTTGCGGTAGCTGTCGAAGGCAATCCACTCGGTCCCCTTCTGATCGACGGCGACTTGTGGATACCAATCGCTCGCGGCTCCGGTGGTGACGGCCATCGGCTTCGACCACTTCTTGCCGTCGTAGCGAACGAGCATGATGTCGCCATTGTTGTCGGGATGCGCCTGCCACACGACGTGAATCCCGCCGTCAGCGTCGACGCACACATGATGGTTGATGTCCGGTCGCGGGTCGGTCGTAAGTCGCACGAGCGGCCCCCATGCCTTGTCGTTCAGAGCGCGAGCGTACAGGTCCCAGTTGCCGCTGCCGGCAGGAGTGCGGCCGGTCTGCTCGCTCCAGATGACCCACAGCTTGTCGTTTGCGTCGACGGCGAGTTGCGGCATCCACACGTCAGCCTGCGCTTCGACGAGCGGCATGTGCGTTCGCGTCGACCAGCGGTCGCCCGAGAGTTGCTTATGGACGCGGATCTGGTCATGCCCGTCGAAGTAGGCGGCATAGGCGGCGTAGATCGTGCCGTCCTTTTGCTGTGCAACCGAAACGAAGTCGTCGTATGAGTCGCCGCTCGACAGCCACGGGCCGGTCGACGTAGGACCTGCCCCCTCGGCATGCACGGGATGATCGTCGTCGGCCTTGGCGGCGGCCTTATTGCCTGCACCGGCTTTCGCCGCGCCGGCGCCCTTGTTCTTGCCGGCCATTTTGGCTTTGCCTTTGGCAGTCTCGGCCTTGGACTTTGCCTCGTCCGCTTTGCTTTCCGCGGCTTTGCTCTGCGTGGCTTTGTTCTCTGCGCTGTCTTCGTCACGTTGGGCCGGAGCGATCTGCTGCCACCCCCACAGTCCGACAACCAACGTGCTGACCAACGCGATGAGCAACCAGCGGCGATGACGTTGCATGCTCGATTTTCCTTGAACGCAATGACAGGCGACCGACGACCGTACTCCAGCGACGCATGAGACGCGCTGGGGGCGTTGATTATCGCATTCGGCGATTGGCACGCAATCGTGGCGATTCTGAAACCTTGGAGAAAACCTCCGCGAAGAGGCAAGCACTCGCAACCCCCCGCGTGACTTTGCCATCTATGCGGACCATTCCAAACGACGTCGCCCAACGCTTGCCTCTTCGCGGCGCTGCACGAAATCGTCCCCGCTTGTCACCACCTCGCGCGCCACCTACAGTGGCGAAGATGACGTTGTTGCTCGCAATGCACATTCCGGACGGGTTTCTTGGCCCTGGCGCCACGGTAGTTACGTGGCTCGTCGCGGCATGCGGCCTCGGCTATGCCCTATGGCGACTGCACGTCACGATGGGCTCGCGGATGGTGCCGCTGATGGGCGTGACCGCCGCCGGAATCTTCGCCGGTCAGATGGTCAACTTCCCCCTCGTCGGCCTCAGCACCTCGGGGCACTTGATGGGCGGCGTGCTGGCGGCCGTCGTGCTCGGGCCGTGGGGCGCGATCGTCGCCCTCTCAACGGTGCTCATCGTGCAGTGCTTTCTGTTCGCCGACGGGGGCGTAACCGCACTCGGGGCGAACATCTGCAACATGGCGCTCATCGGCGGAGGGCTGGGCTACACGATCTACGCGCCGCTGCGACGCATGGTCGGCGGCGGAAGTCGCGGCACCGTGCTTGCTGCGGTGTTGGCGAGTTGGCTGATTATTCCGGTCGCGGCGTTGGCGTTCGTCGCTGAGTTCGCGGCTGGTGGCATGGTGAGCGTCTTTCCGCTGGCAACCTGGATGCTCTTCTATCACGTGCTCATCGGCCTGGGCGAGGCGGCCATCACCGGGCTCATCCTCAGTTGGCTCGTCCGCACGCATCCCGAGATGATCTACGACCCGGCTCGGCCGATCGGCGCGATCGAACGCTGGGGGCAGGTCGCCGGCGCGGCCCTCGTCGTGGCTGTGGCGATTGCCGTCTTCCTGGCTCCGTGGGCCAGCGAGCATGCCGACGGATTGGAGAAAGTCGCCGAGGATCTCGGGTTCGTCGATTTGGCTGGCGAACCGTGGCGATGGGCGCCGTTTCCCGATTATCAGCTCAACAGCGTCGAGGCCGACAACGCCCGCCCTGCCTTGCTGCAAAACGCCGGCGTCGTCACATCGATGATGGGGCTCGTCGGCACGTTGCTGACGTTCGGGTTCGGCATGGTCGTCGCCGGCTTCGCAAGGTTGGGCTCGCGTGTCGACGGCCCAAGCAGCGGCCAACGACTTTCCAGCGGCGAAACATGACAGGCCTGCACGAGCCGCTGGACCGCTACAGCCGCGCGAGCAACACGCTGCTACACCGTCTCGACGCGCGGCTCAAGCTGATCGTCGCCGTCGCGGCGGTCGTCATCTTTAGCTTTACGCCGCCGACGTTCTGGCCCGCCCCGGCCGGGGTCACTGCGTCGATGGTACACGTTATCGGCGGTCTACTGCTGTGCGTGACGATCGTGTGGGCGGGCGTCCCAGTAAGTTACGCATTCAAGCGACTATTGTTAATTCTGCCCTTCATCGCCGCGATTGCGTTGTCGATTCCGCTGGGACGGAACTTCGACGCTGTGAGTTGGACGCTGATGGCCCAGGTCGTTGTGCGCGGCACGTTGAGCTTTATGACGTTGATGGTGCTGGCGAACACCACGCCGGCTGAGTCACTCGTGCGCGATGCGACAGCTCGGTGTGCCGTCGGCAATGACCAGCACGCTGGCGTTCATGATGCGTTACCAGGCGCTCGTCATGGATGAATTGTCGCGCATGCGCCGCGCCCGTTTGGCCCGCACGTTCGATCGCCGCGGTATCGCGCGCTGGCGCGTGACGGCCGACCTCGCCGGCCGCGCGCTGGCGCGATCGTTTGAGCGAAGCCAACGCGTACATGCCGCGATGGTGGCGCGCGGTTACGGGGCGAACGACAAACCATGAACGACACACCCTTGGTTGAAGTCACCGATCTCGCCTATGCGTACCCCGACGGTACGCTCGCGCTGCATCACATCGAGTTCCGCATCGAGCATGGCGAATCGGTCGGCCTCGTTGGCCCCAACGGGGCGGGAAAGTCGAGCCTGCTGTGGCATCTCAACGGCCTGCTCCCGGCGGGCCCTACGGGTCACGAACATCCGCATCCCGAGCAGCCCCGCAAGTTGCTTGGCCGCGGCGGTGTGAAGGTCGAAGGTCTCGATGCCGCGGTCGGCGCGAACTTGCCGCACATCCGTCGTCTCGTCGGGCTACTGTTCCAAGACCCCGACGATCAGTTGTTCTGTTCGACCGTGGCGGAAGACATCGCCTTCGGCCCGACGAACCTCGGCCTTGATACTGATCAAGTGCGGCGTCGCGTCGAAGAATCACTCGCCGCCGTGGGACTCGAGGGTTTCGACAATCGTCCACCGCATCACCTCAGCCTCGGCGAGCGCAAACGTGTTTGCCTGGCCGGCGTGCTCGCCTGTCAGCCCCGGCTGCTCGCACTCGACGAACCGACGGCGAACCTCGACCCGCGCTGCGCCGCCAGTTCCTGGCGCTCTTGGCTGGCTTGGACTGCGCGAAGCTCATTGCCAGTCACGACCTCGACATGATCTACGAACTCTGCCCACGGGTGATCGTGCTCGATCGCGGTGAGATTCGCGCCGATGGCGCGACTGCCGACATCCTTGCCGACGAAGCGCTCATGCTCGCCCACGGCCTCGAAGTGCCCCCGTTGCTGTTGCATAAAGCCGCGACCGGCGGTCGCGCCGACGGACAACGCTAGCGCGCGATAGAGCGCTGAGTTGGATTGTACGTCCGTATGATGTCGTGTCGCCGATGGAAAGCTACAATGCCATAGACGCTCTATGGTAGGTGACCCATGAAATGGCAAGACCGCATCACTGCTGACCCCGCCGTATGTCATGGCAAGGCGTGCATTCGCGGCACGCGCGTCATGGTATCGGTGATTCTCGATAATCTGGCAGCCGGCGAGACGGTCGAAGAGATTATGCGAGGCTATCACGTCGAACGCGATGACGTTCAGGCGGCAGTCCATTATGCAGCCGAGTTGGCCCGCGAAACTGTCATACCTTTCACTCCCGGCGCGGCGTGACTCGCTTCAAGGTCGACGAGAATCTGCACGACGACGTCGCGGCCTACCTTGTTGCGGCCGGCCATGACGCTGACACAGTATGGGACGAAGGGTTACGCGGTTGCGACGACATGACGCTCAGTCGTCACTGCGTTGCCGAGGACCGTGTGCTGGTTACGCTCGACCTCGACTTTGCCGACATCCGTTCGTTTCCGCCCGCGGCGCATCGGGGGCTCATTGTCATTCGTGCGAGTGATCAAAGTCGGCGAAACCTGTTGGCGATCATGGCGAACATTCTCGATGTATTGAGCCGCGAGCTCGTCGTCGGCAAACTTTCGATCGCTACCGAGGTCGGAATCAGAATGCGCCAATAGCTCCGCGATCAGGCGCTTCCGACGGATCGCTCAGTTGTTAATCAGTTCGATCGGCAACTGCGCGTTGAACGACATTTGCGGATCGTAGACGACGCGAAAGCCGACGCTGAACCGTCGCGTGCTGGGGTTGATGGGAATGCGCGTCGATGAGCGCATCTCGAACGGTGGGCTGCCGAAGGCGCCGCCACGAGTGACACGCTGGCTGCCCGTGTCCGGGCCTTTCGGATCGTCGGTCGGTGAGTGGTCGTAATACTTCGACGAGTAGTGATCGCTGCACCACTCGCGCGCGTTGCCGTGCATGTCGTACAGGCCGAAGGCGTTGGGCTTGAATCGGCCGACCGGCGCGGTGAACACATACCCGTCGCGGCCCTGAAGAAACGGGAACGGCTGGTGCGTGCTGTGCTTTCCCCCGCCGGCCGGAAAGGTGACGATCACCTCGGTCGGCGAATACTCATAGCGCGAGACATCGGGGACGTTGCCGTAGTAGATCAATTGTTCGGTGTTGTCGCCGTAGCTGAAGCGACTTTTCGATCCTGCACGACAGGCGTACTCCCATTCCGCTTCGGTCGGCAGTCGATAATTTCGAGCTTCCTTTTCGCTCAGCCAGGCGCAGAACGCTTGCGCATCGTTCCAGGAAACGTAGATGGCCGGATGATCGTTCGTCACCATCCAGCCCGGTGACCAAGGACGATAGCTGGTGCTTTTGACAAGCTTGTCGCCGCTGTATCCCCAATCGGGTTTACCATCGCGGTCGGCTTCGAGTTGATACTTGGCCTCGTGATAGAACTTCAGAAACTGGCCGAGCGTGACTTCGTATTGGCCGAGATAGAACGAGCGCGTGATGCGAACGCGATGGGCCGGAACCTCGTCGGCGATCGCGCCGGAGGCCTCGTATGGGAAGTCTTGGAGCACGTGCTCCGCCGGCTCGTTGAGTCCCATGGTGAAATCGCCCGACGGAATGTAGACGAGCTTCATGCCGATCGAGTTCGTGATGATCTGCTTATCGGGGAGCGACTGCGCCGACGACGGACTGCTGGACGTCACCGTCGCGATGCAGGTCACCAAGCCGAGAGCTGCGCTAACCTTCATCGATCGAGCCCCGATAGATCTATCGTTGCTCAATCGTATCGCGTCGCCGTATCGGGCCAAGATCAACTTAGGCCCATGACGTGACGATGCCGACATAAAGGCGCGACCGTTGGTCGCGCTGCCTTGAATTCCGCGTTCCGCGCTCGGCGCGGGTCTCCCGACCACTGCTTTTAACATCTTGTCTGGCGGCAAGTCGTGTGGTGTGCGAGAGTTTTGAGCGGCGGGAGTGTTTTTTTTGCAAGGATGCCGAAGATGAATGCGATGCAATTAGCGGAAGTCGCGGCGGCGTTGCCGCTGGCGCAAGCGGTTCGCCAGGTGCTGCAGCTGGCGTGTGACGAAGAGCAACTGACGGCGTTGTTCGATCAGCACCGCGGTCGCGGCTACGAGCGGATCATCGCCTTTGCGCAACTGGTCCGCCTCATTAGCGACGTGCTGCCGCAGGAAAGCGGTTCCGGTTATCGCGTCTTTTCTCGGGCTCGTGAGCGTGGGGAACTCGAGGTCTCGCTCGTGGCGATGTATGGCAAGCTGAGCCGCTTGAGCCTGCCGCTGAGCATGGCCTTCTTGTCCGATCGAACGCAGCCGCTGCAGGCGCTGTTCCCGCCTGCCGCGCGGCGGCGGCCGCCCAAGAGCCTACGCGGCTTGGCCACGGTGATCGTCGACGGCAAGGCGATCAAGCGCGTGGCCAAACGCCTGAAGCCGCTGCGGGGAGTCTCGGGGGGACTGCTCGGCGGGCGGGCGCTGGTCGCGATGGACTATGCCACCGGCTTGGTCGTGGCCTTGCATGCCGAGGCCGATGGCGACGCCAACGACGCGCGCTTCGTGCCCGAATTGCTGCCGGTGGTGCGAGCTCGCCTCGACGGCAAGCGGCTCTGGTTGGCCGACCGCGGTTTCTGCGATTTGAACCGGCTGACCGATTTCACGGCCGAAGACGATCACTTTCTGATCCGTTTTCATCCCAAAAACAGCTTTCATCCCGATCCCCAACGCGCCGCCAGACACGGCCAAGACGCCGTAGGACGACGCTACGTCGAATCAAAGGGTGGTTTTCAAGAGAAAACGCAGTTCGCTCGGTGAATCACGAGACGAGATACACGTTAGGCGTGTCGACCGAAACACGTGCAAACCGGTGCAAACTGGCACGTTCGGTTGTCACTGACAACCGCGTTGCGACATCCGCGCGAGTTCTTTCGAGCGCTCGACGAGCGCTCGGGCGGCTGCGGCCATGATCGCTTGCACGTTAGATGCGATCGCGATGCCAAAGACGCGAACGCTATTCGTGCGGAGCATCCGCGGGAACCGTCGGCGATGAGTTCGTTCGACTGCGGGATAGACCGAATCGACGGCTTGCGGGAAGCATCTTCCTCATCAGTTCGGGATAGTCATCGCATTGCATCTTCCTCAAGATGTTCGCGCGATGCTTCTCGGACGTCTTGGGGCTGATGTTCAGAGTTTTGGCGATCGCCTTGTTAGAGTGAACTTCTAAGAACAACCTCATCACCTCGTACTCGCGGTCGGACAATTCAGCAAGGCCGCTTGTGATGTCGTTGAACTGTGCGTGGCTGTCGGTAGCATCTCGGACCACTTGGATTAGATTACCGATCGCGACGGACCTTTCGAGAAGTTCAAAGGCTCCTGCCTTCACCAAGCTGACGGCCTTCCGCATGCTCAACGCCTTGTACAACACGATGACAGGCATGACGCTTGATTGTGCCGCCAGGCCGGCGAGGATGTCGGTCGCGCTCACCTCGGGAGACGACAGGGAAACGATCACGCAAGCCGATAGTGCGTGAGAAAACGCGGTCAAGAATCTCTCGCTGGATGCAAATTCGCGAGTCCGAAACCCGGAGACGGCGAGTTCTCCACTGAGCGAGGCGCGCGACGCCGTGTCGGCTTCGATGACGAAGACGGTCGGCACCGAAGCATCCAATTGAACTCGCTTCATGAGACGTTCACTTTCTCTGGGGGCATTGAGAGACTCAGTCAGTGAAACGGCAGGAACGGTCCGTCGCAGCGCCGTCACCGATTCTGCGAAGGAAGGATTATAGAAATCGACCTCGCCGGACGCCACACAATCGCCCCGCGCGGCCGGCCGAGTATCAACAGACGTTCGGCCGGCCGAGGGCTGTAATCGCTTGCTACGCGGTCCTGCGACCTGCTTCGTGTGGCACCCACCGAGCCTTTGGCAAGCATCGTCGCAGCAGGGTCAACGCTGCGACCGCTTACGCCGAGCGTCGAACCGGCCTGGTCGGATGCCT
The DNA here is from genome assembly GCA_963708675.1 of uncultured Planctomycetota bacterium. Classification (GTDB taxonomy): domain Bacteria; phylum Planctomycetota; class Planctomycetia; order Pirellulales; family PNKZ01; genus DATAXP01. The sequence goes on along the minus strand of CAVPTO010000003.1, from coordinate 3,785,833 downwards.
TACCGTTTTGCGTTGCGGTTATCGGTTCGCGCAAATTTTCGCTACCCGATTTTTCGTTGCCTTTTGCGGCTCGCGATTTCTTATCGCCGCCACCATCCTTCATTCGTTCCTTCGCTTTTGCCGCGTAGCAATCTTTCACACGCGCGGCGACCATCTCACGGGGTCAGGTGCAGCGAGCCGACCGCGCCCTGAGCGACGATCGATCGGAGTTGTACCGCTCGCAATAGCTTTCGGCCCGCGACTCTTCGACCATTCTTAGCGGGATGTGTCGCACGATACCGCGCTCGTCAACGATTTCGACATTGTGTGTCCGCTCTTCGATGTCGTCGGACGGCAGCAGGTCGGTTATCTGAGGATCCACGAATTGCTCCAGGTACAGCCGCCGCCCTGTCGAGGTCAAGGCCGATGACAAGCGTGCCGCCCGGGGCCTCGTCGCATACGTCCGTGATCTTCATTCGCCGCAGTTCGAGCCGATGCGGCGGGTACTCGTAGTTTGGCGCCGGATACTTATCGACGATCACCCTGCCGATCAAGGCGCTCAACCTTTCTGGCGAGTTCACTATTGAGCATTCAGGCTCTTCGCGCCGTGACTTCGCTCGCTTCATGACTCGTTTGGTCGCGGTTCTCACTTGCCACCCCTTTTCGCCGGCTTTGTTAGCGGGTTGAGTGCGTGCCCAGGTGGTAGGAGCACAACCTCGATCCCTTCGTCGCGTTCCAGCTTTCGGCCTCAATCGAACCGCCGAGCATTGACCACACGCCGGGGAACACGTCGCATTTCTTCTTCGGCCGGCGTGTTGCGAAAGCTAGTCCGTCGTGGAATGCCGGCAGCCGGGCCTCTTCGATTCGTTCTGCGGCGTTGATGAGTTCGCTGGCCTTTGCACGAAGGCAATCCGCTAGTCGCTTGGCTCCGACTGCGGGTTCACTGGTCAGCTCGATCGTTGCCAGTGGCAAGCTCAGATAGAGTTTGACGCTCCCACGGCCATAGGTCGCGGACACCTCACCCAACGGCTTGACGAGCGGGTCGAACACGTCGGCCAATTCCATCGCCATCATTTGCAGATGATCCTCGGGGCTTGGCTTCTGGCGCCGCCTCTCGTTCGTCTGTGACGATGGGCGACGCATCTTACGCGGACGAATGACTCGTTTGCTTGCGGACTTCATTGAGCACCGCCTTTCACGCCGGCCTCGACAGGCATCGGATACCGGCCCATTTCTTCCGCTGTCGGGTACACGACACGCAGCGGCCGCTGATACTCGATCTTCATCACGCCCATGCCGTTGCCTTCGATATCGAATTCGACGTCAGGGGTGACGATCGTTCGGCGGACCTCGACGAGAATCGACCATTTGATGATCGCGAAGGGTGCCGGCGTAGAGTACAGCACTCTCGCGCGGTGGCTTGGCTCCGACAGCGACGTCAGACTTTCTACGCTGGAAAGCCTCTGCGCCTATCTCGGCTTGGAGCTGCGTGAGGCCGGCGAGCCGCAGAAGCCGGCCAAGGCCAAGCCGGCGAAGAAGAAGCGGTAATCGCCGGCGTTCGGACTGCAAACCACGGCGGTCGCACTTTCTCAGGGACAGCCCTGATGGTCCCTGCCGATGGGGCAGCTTACTCTCGACTATGGCACCTATCCGGTACGACGCGACCAGCTACGGCCAAGTCGCAAGGAGAGTCGTCGTGCAAAACTCGTTCACCTGTCCGAAATGCGATAGACAGAACCGGCGCTTTATCGCAGCGGCAACGTAAGGATCGATAGTGACGACGACCCTCAAAGTCATTCCAGCGACTCAGTTGTCGGCCGACCAGCTCAGGGCGTGGTCTGAGATCCAGCAATCAGAGCCACGCCTAGCCAATCCATTCTTTCGACCTGAATTCACTTCGGCCGTCGCTGCCGAGCGTGAGGGTGTCGATGTCGCGGTGTGGGAACAGGGTGGCGAACCCGTCGGCTTTCTTCCGTTCGAGCGCACAGGCCGGCAACAAGGTCGCGCGGTCGGTCTCTACGTCAATCAGGCGCAAGGCGCCATCATGCGTCCAGACGTCGACTGGTCGCCGCAAGAAGTGGTGCGTGCCGCCGGGTTGCGGGTCTTGAAATTCGACCATCTCGCAGTCGATCAACAGGCGTTCAGTCCATACCAGTTCGTCGTGTCGCCATCGCCTTATCTCGACCTGTCGCAAGGTTTTGACCGTTACCACAAGTCGCGCGGGAAGTCCGCCTCGCTTTATATCACACGCGTGTTGCAAAAAGATCGCATGGCCGGCCGTGAGTTGGGTGACGTCCGCGTCGAAATCAACCATCGCGCCTCATTCGCGAAGTTGCTGGAATGGAAGATCGACCAGTCTCGTCGAACGCGCATCCCTTGTGTATTCGACATCAATTGGGTGATGCGATTGCACGAGCGTTTACGGCTCGCCGAGACCGAGCATTTCTCCGGTACGATGTTCACCCTTCACATTGGCGATCGTATGGCGGCTGGCTTCTTTTGCCTGAGGTCGGACAGCGTCTTGCAAGGGAGTATTCTGGGGTACGATCGTGCGTTGAGTCGGTTCGCTCCTGGCTTAGTGCTGTTGATGCGCGTCGCGAAGTTGGCCCCATCGCTCGGCTTTACGCGCATCGACATGTCCTCGGGGGGCGAATCGTATAAGGCAAAGGTCGGATCGCATTTCGATCAAGTCTCCGAAGCGGCGGTTACCGCGACGCCGTTGTTTCTACCCATCTATCGTGAGCTGTACCGAGTGAAGAATCGGCTGCGCGCCACGAGTTGCGCGCCCCTGTGCGAGCGATGCGAGCCTGGATGCTTCGTGCGAAGATTCAACTGAGAATTGCCGACTGATGATGTGCGTGGTTGGCGAGTCTTGAAATCTCTTCGGCAATGCGACGGCGGCGCGCCAAATGATGGTGGTGATTTCTTTGCCTGCGTCGCGTAGGTTGGCAATGCATGAATCGAACTCGGCCTCAGGCACCGAGGCTTCGAGCTGCCAACGGTGAGACTGAATCTTTGTGATGCCGAGATCGGCGAGAGTAACCGGTAACGCGACGTTACCTGTTTTTGAGGGACGTCCGCCCTCGCTCTTGTCCATATCCAACAACATTTCTCCGGCTCGCCGCTCGGCCTGGAGCTTGATTGTGATGGCATGAACCGGCGCCGCTCAATTCAGGTTCGGGCCCACTTCAGTACGCTAACTCATGGGCGTATCCCCCATGGCGGCTTTTGCTCAGCGCCACGGGAATCAATCTTGCGGAGAGCGGGGCATCGAAGCTGAGCAAAGGTGTCAGCGATGCTTTACATCAAGTCTGCAGATACGACAGAGCACTCCGACAAGCTTATCGCTCGTTCACATCATCTGCGGAAGGCGTGTGGAGCGGGCCCCGCACTGACATTAGACGTGACAATCGGAGACGTGGTTTACAATTTGACGGTTCGTGAACAGCTCGACTCGCAGCGACGCACGTGGGTGTGCGCGTGCCGCGAATGCAAATGGGCTTCAGGGGGAGTTTGCCTTGTCGAAACCGTAGACGATGCATTTGCCATTTCGTTGGCTAGGGCGCGAGAACACCATGCCCTAACCCATGACCATCGGCCCATGTTCAATTGCAGCCCTCGCAAGCCGCGGTAGAGAGGCGGCTCGTCGACGTGTGGCTTCGATCTTCAATCTGTGGGCGGCTGGGCGTCTAATCCGGCCGCATCTTCGCCCCGAGAAATCTCGCCTCGCGTAGGGATTGCCCCGATAGCTCCAAGCCGATTGACAAGTACGATCGATTAATGCGCGGGTCAGTCATTTGTCCACATTGCGAGAGTCCAGATGTCCAACGATCTAAGCCTCGATGGTGGGAATGGGCAATCATCTGGCTCGTACGTCCATTCCGATGCCGAGACTGCGGCGCACGGTTCCGGGCGATCGAGCAACCTGAACGATAGCGATTACAGGTCAGACTCTATTGAGACTACAGAAAGGGGTAACGATGAGTCTGCATTATCGACCAGCGGCGGGGAATATCCTCCATCGGGCGGAATCTTTCCCCTTGTCGTCTTGTTCGTCCTGATTGTCGCCGCAGTGATGCTCATCTAATGCTCACGGAGCAACGGCTTCAGGTTTTGATCGGCTTCTACGTACCTGGCAGGCCCCACACGGAATCGTCGCTGTAGGCTCTTCACGACAAAAAGGGGCACTTTCCGAGCGCCGCTTTCTTCCGCCCGGTAGACTCGCGTCATCGAGACCGAACGGGGGACGCCATCCTCAGCCCGTAGCTTGACAGCATTTCCCGTTGGTCGTCGTAAGTCGCTGTTGTGACAGTTTGCGATGGGCTTCCTAGTGGTCCACGCAATTCCTTGTGCAGCGCGGACTTACATTCGATGGCGCAAAATGCTGTTGAGCGGAAACAGCTAGGGACCGTGCTCATTCGCTTCGGTCTGCGCCCCCGGCTACAATGCCGCCATGGGAGAGAAGCCGTCATCGCCGAATTGCCCACGATGCGGTTCGGCCGACGTGACGCGGATTAGCGACGGGGCAGCTCAGCCGTTCTGGATGTTCGGAGAAAGCTATGCGCCACAGACAATAAGACGCGTCCACACGTGCGCTTCCGGGTTGTCGTTTACTGAAACGGTCAAGGCGAGTGATGAGTAAACGGCTGAGAGAAAACCGCAAGGTAAACATCGGTGACGTGACCTACGATCTGACGGCGCACGATGACGATTTGCCACAACGCTTTACGTGGTCATGGGTCTGCGGTTCGTGCAAAGGCGGCGTAACAATAGCCGGTATCGCGGACTCGATCGCGGATGCGCTGATTGAAGCGTTCGACGGCGCTAAAGAACATCACGCGAACAAACACTCAGACCTGCACGCTGAGTGACGAGTGACGACCTATCGTTGCAGCTCGTCACCTAACGCTGCAAGTCGACCTAACATTGAAATCCGTCATGCGCCTCCACCGGGCCACGTCCCTCGACGAAATCTGGCTCGACCTGCGCCCTCGCGCGGCAACTGCTTCGCCTCGCCGTGGTCGCGGCACTTGCTGCTGTACGTGACCCGCGAGAACGAAGTGCAGAGCTCGTCCTGCGGGATGTCTCGAAGCTCCGCGCGACGATGGAAGCGGCCGGCCGGCCGGTTACAATCCGGTCGATGGTCGCTTACGAACTCGCGACGGAAACCGTCAATGCTGGAGTCCGTGGGTGGGCGAAGGCGGACGTTGAGCGGGTGCTGGGCGACGAGGCGAAGCTCAGGCAGCGATACAAGCGCTTCACGATGAACTTGAGCGGCTAGCCGAGGCGAATGCTCCAACGCCTTGAAAAGGCAATCAGCCGCTTGACAGCGCCAAGGCCTCGCTCCGCGGCGTTCGACACGTGCCGGAAACTCTTTTTTGTCAGTCGAGATTGACGAACTACCGTGCAGTCACAGTTGGCTCGAGGCCGCGCGGGACTTCCCTTCGTCCGCGCGGCCTTTTTCACGCCAATGGCTTTGAGTGTGTCGGCAGCATGCTATCCGCCCATAGCAACTGGGGACGCGTCGAATTGCATGTCACCTGCGTAAGAGTCTCGAAGTGCGCGTCCCATGCTGTTCCTGGATTTGATCGACTACATTCTGCGTCTGGCGAGTGCCGACGAAGTAGCCGCCGCTGTTGAACCACTTCTTCGAGATTCTTTGCGACCAGCGGACGTCGACTTCGAGAGACAACGGTGCGCCGTTGATGACGAATGTCACCGCTGCGGCGCCGAGCGGCATCTCGTCTTGATGAACGAAGCCTAGTCCCGAGCCGGACATATCTTTGAGGCACGCGCTGATTGTTAGTCCTTTGCTGCAAGGATCCATTGTAGTGATGGTAAGCAGTCGGCGACTGGTCGCCGCGCGATCGTTTGAGCGTCGATCGATCACCATGGCCTCGTCCTTGCAAGCGTCACCCAAAATGCGGTCGAGTACCTGCGGTGTCTCTTCGAGTGGTACCAGAGCGACGACTTGCGCACTTAAGCGCCTTTCAACCACCGCCTTGTCCGCATTGCGCTTTCGTGTGGCTACTGCGCGGCGGCGATAACGGTCGGCCTGACTCAATCCGAGGGCGGCAATCACACCGACGACGCCTGTTTGCAGGATGATGGCACGCCAGCCGGGATCAACGAAGGTGCCAAATGCCGTACCGATGCATCCAACGTTCAACCAGACCATGATGTTGCACACCCGTGGTGTCACAACCGGTCTAGGAACTATATCAGTCATCTTTCGGGCGCTCTTTTATCCGCTTCTTTCGGGATTAAGTAAACATAGCTCTCTTTAATCGGGGGGTACATAAAACGAACGCCATCGCATGAGACGCTACAAATCGCACAATCGGGAATGCCGATAAAGCCGTGCCCTAAAGGGGAAGAACCTACCCGGCCGACGAGTGTCGATGGCGAATCTCGGCACCAATTCTGCTTAAAGCTCGCTCGAATACCCGCCATGAGGAGACACCCAATGATCGCCGCCCAAGAATTACGACTGACATCGCGCGTTCTCGTCGGCCAACATGTGCGAGTGACGAGCGGACTACTGAAGGGTTGCGCCGGCCAGATCATTAGCGCCGGCGAGAACGTAGTGAAGGTCGACTTCCTCGGCGCCATGCATGCAACGCTGGCCTTCTCTGAGGTCGAGTTCGTACAGCAAGGTAACTGCGCGTTTTCATGTAACGACTAGCTACTCACGACGGTACCACCTGGCGAATAGCTCGGGAGTCGTCGGTCTTGAACGCGTCGGGGCCGTGGTAGGTAAAACCGACTCGATTGGTATGGCCACGTCAGGTAACGTCCCGCCGCCATAGATCGAGCCGACCCGGACGTAACGCACGTGACAGGCAATTCGAAACTGCTGAAGTGCAAGGTGCTGGCCAACCCGCTCTGCGATGAGCCAGCAGTGTGCGGCGAGGATTACGCGGGCACCATCTTCTCATTGTTCGTGCCGCGCGAGCTGCTCATGATCTCCGCCGAACACTTCTCCGATGAGGAATGCGAGGCGCTCTTGAAGGTGTCGATCCTCGATGTACTTGGCGATCTCGTTTTGATTCGACTCCCCTCGCGGCTCGCCAGTGCTGCCCGAACTGTGACCGTCCATAGTTCGCAGCTCGAATCCACGCCGTGCGGCAACTTCATTCGATAGAAGTTCGGTCATGATGATTCAACCGCCCCCGAACATTATCGATGCAATGCCTCCAGGGTTACGCAGGCCTCCGATCCTGCTGACATTGAGCGGGCAACGGGCGTTTTGTAGGGTTTCACCAACATGACGCTAGCGCAATTCTCGTATCAGGTTCGGAAGTTCTCCGAGGCGCGATCAGCTCTGATGCTGCCTCACATCGGTGGCGAGGAAAAGTCGATCGCCCGGGCGTTCGCCGCTTGCCATCTCGGCGTCGCCAATCTTGACGTTGAGTCGATCGAAGACCACGAAGCGCGACGATTGCTCGGAACATTAGAGCGCTTGATGAACACAGATGACATTCACGATTCCACTGGTGAGGGGGCCAACTACGACCGTGCTCTCGCAATGGCGCAAGAGGAAAGAGCAGAGTTTTCCAAAGCAGTCGACTACCTCGCGTCGTGGTTCTGCATGCAGTTCTGGTCAAGTTAATTGCTCCCGCAACTTTAGCGACGATCTTCGCCTCGGGCGTTCGCGACGCTCCCGAGGCATGTCCACTTCACCGGGTTGTCAAAGAGCGTCGCGGCGCGTTCCCCTCGCGCGCGTGCGTAAGGCCGTGGAAAAGGTGGAACTCTAAACCGCCGATTCCACCGGCTCTGACCGGTCCTCGATCGTGTAGTCGCCAGCATTAAAGCAGGCCTCCTCGAACATTTGCCGCGTCGATTGTTCGAAGGCGTCGACCATTAGCACCAAGCATTCGGGACGCACGAGCACGCGATAGTCATACGGTGACACCGCAGCGGCGTGGACTGCCGCAATAGCCTTCGCCACGCGACACTAGGAGACCTCCGGTCAGAGGAGCGGCGGGGTCAGAGACCCGCGTCGAGCGCGTATTGCGCACAGCACGGTTCGCAGAGCGCGACCACCGGTCGCGGCTTTGTGTTAGGGCTTGTAGGTGATCCACATCGGCGAGGCCCAGGCGAGGTTGCCGTCGGCCTGCTCGATGCGGACGTAGTAGTAGCTGGTCTTGCCGGGCGTGGCGTCGGTGTCGGTGTACGACCGTTTCACCTGCTGCTTGTTCGGCTCGACGGTGTAGACGTACTTGTTGTCGCGAACGATGTGCAGCTTCGCCACGGGCGCGGTCCCCTGCACTTCGACGTCGATTTTCGGCGGCTCGTCGGTCGTGAACTCGTCGCCCATCATGTTCTTGCCGCTGCGAACCATGAGCACGATGTTGTCGGTCGCCGCGTAAGAATGCCGCTGTTTGAAGGCGTCGATGATCGCCGGTCGCGACAGCTCGGGAGCAATCACGATCGCGTAGCTAATATGCGTGCTGATGTGATCGCTCGAGCTCTCGAAGCCGAGTTTGTAGCCGCGCTCCAGCGCGTTCCACACAAAACCCGAGGGCTGATACCCACCGATTTGCGTCTGCGCCGTGGCGGAACGCGGAGCGCCGAAGTGCTCGTAGTTGTGGCGATGGCCTTGGTAGATCTCGACGACGGGCTCGACGGTCGGATCGTTGTCGCGCCAGTCGGTTCCCATGTTGGTGCCGCTAGTGTGCGACGCGCACATGCCACCGAAGTGCTTGAGGTACGCGTACAACGTCTTCGTGTCGGGCGTGCCGGTTTGCTCGTCACCGGTCTTGATGTCGCCGCGAGGCAGCGGGCGAATGCCGCGTTTCGGCATCATCACGTTGCGATGCCCGTTGGGAAACGTGACGCTGCGCTCGTAGGTCATCGCGCCCAAAAAGGTCGGGGCGTGCGAGTGAATGTCGAACGTCTTTTGGATCAGCCACCACATGTACTCGTGCCCGAGGCCGTTGTCGTGATCGCCGTTGCCCATCCAGTCGTGGTCGGCGCCGTCGTGAGCGTAACGCAGACTGTCCTCGAGCAAACCATCACCGTCGCGGTGGGCGCTGAACTCGGTGTGGCGATGGAACTCGCCGCGATACAGTTGCATCGTCTTGCCGCCGAGGTTCACCCGATAATCGCGCACCCGCGCGATGCTCTCGGCCTCGTTGGGATGCACACTCGTCATCTCGGCCTTCGGCATGGCAGAGGCCGCTTGCAGCTCCGGCGCGGTGCCTGCCTTATCAACGCGCATGATCGTCATGAACAAATCGTCTTGGCCGCGATCTTGCGTGCGCGTGCGGTCGTCGCCGCTGTAGACGGCCATCAAACCGTCATCAATCGCGAGCAAGGCGGGGCGATTGTCCATCAGATTCGCTGAGCCGATCAGCGCTTCAGGCTTGCTGAAGGCTTGGCCGTCGTAGCGCATTGCATAGCTTTGCCAGGCCTCGCCGGCGCCGCCGGCGGTGAGCGCGTGACGCACCATCAGCCACAGGCCGCCACGACCGTCGCTCGAGAGGCGCGGCACGCTGCGGCCGCGCGGCAATTCGCTGGCCATCGCTTCCTGCAGGTCGGCCGTCGGTTCCTTCCACGATCCGTCGGCCAGGCACTTCAGCTTGACCGTGCGGTTGATGTAGAGCGCAAAGCCGGGGTTCTTCTCGAAGCCGATCTTCTCGAACTCGGCCGTCGAATAGTCCTTCCCCCACTGCTCGTCGCCTTCCTCATAAGCGACCCACACACGACCGTCGCTGTCGCAGGTCACGCACGCTCGGCCTTCGAACCGCGGCGAGTCGGCGACGGTGTGCGTCGTGGTGCTCGCGCCAGCGACGTGCATCATCACGTCGTAATTCCCCTTGTCATAGGTGTCCCAAACGACGTAGATGCTCCCCTGCTTGTCGGCGGCGATCGACGGTGTCCAATCGTTCTTGCCGCTCCGCGAGATCGCCTTCGGCTTGGCGAGTTTGCCGTCGTCGTTCAGCGAGCCGAGCATGATGTCGTAGTTGTCGTCGCGCCAACTCTGCCACGCGAGCCACACCTTACCCGAGGAGTCGGTCGTGGCAACGACCTGGAAATCGGCGCCGGCGTTGCGCGTGAGTTGTTGAATCTTCGACCAGGCGGCGTCGCCTTTCTTCGAAGGATCGTAACGACGCGCGAACAGATCCCAGTCGTCGTTCGTCTTTTGCGACCACACGACCGTGACGACGCCGGCCCCGTCAACAGCGATGGCGGTTCGCCACACGTCGAGTCGCTCGCCGGTGACGTTCATCGCATCGCTCCAGCCTTTGCCGTCGTAGCGCATCAGTCGCACGCGGTCGCCGTTGTTCTTCGGCATGAGCAAATCGAAATTGCCATCCTGAACGCGCTGCTCGACCAACTCGGCGCCGGGCGTGTACTCAACGTACGCGAGCCAAATGTCGCCGGTCGCACTCTTGGCGAGCACAGGGAAGTCGTCCTCCGTTTGTCGCCCGGTGAGCGGCATGGCGAGCATCTTGCGCTCGACGGTCACTTCGCCGTCGAGAAACTTCTTCGCTTCGCCTTGCGGAATGTCGCCAACGGCGAATTGCACGTCGCCTTGCTTGAGCGCGATGGTCACCGTCGCGTCGGGCTTGGCGTCGAGCACGATCTTGAGCCGCGCAGGGATGAAGCCTTGGTTCTTTTTCTTGGCGGCCTTCTTGTTAGCTCCCTTAGCCAATGAGGCCAACACCTCGAACTTGTTTCCGTCGAGCGTCGATTTCTTCGCGGCGCTGTCAATATCGACGCTGATCACTTTGCCCGGATCGACAGAGACTTCGCCCTTCCACGGCGTTTGGTCGGTGTTGGCCTTGCCAAACTGGATGTAGAAGACGACGGCGTTCTGGGGAATTGCGCGTGGCTTGTTGTCGTCGGGGCCTTCGTGCCCGATGCCCTTCTCTGCCCCGACGCTTAGCAGAAGCACGGCGGCAATGACGCCGACGAGTGCCGTCAGTCCGAACACGGCGCGAGATGCAGTCATGGCAAACTCCTTCGGGGGGCGTGGCGACGCGTGAGTGGTCGCCCACGATTGAAGCGTTTGCCGGGAGGTTGTGCAACAGGGATTGCGCGAAAGAACGAGGCAGCGCAAAGCCCACGGACGGCCGTCCGTGGGTTTGGGGTTGAATCCCCGATTACTTGCCGCCCAGCGCCTCATATTCCTTGCGCAGTTGCGTGCTTTCGCCCTCGAAATGCACGCCGCCGCCGGAATCCGCGAGGCGATCGATCACCTGCTGCAACCGCGATTCGGCGTTGACGAGTTTGCCGGCCTTGATGTCGGCCTCGGTGATTTTGGCGAAGAGAATCTCCTGCTCATCCTTCGCGTACCGGCCGCGATCGTAGGTGATGTAGAGGAAGCCGTTGCTGCCTTCGGTGGCGTCGGGATAGCTCACCAGCCGGCGCTCATCGAGCAGCAGTTTGTACGGCCACGTCTTGCCATCGTCCTCGGAAAGCTTGGCCGTCATGTGCGTTCGCGACTTGGGGTCGTCGTTGACCACGAGCAGCATCGCCCCCGATTTGAGGCGGCCGATGTAGAAGCGTGTGTTGATGTTGAACTCGGTGGTGAACGGGCGATCGTTCTTCCACGTGCGTCCTTGGTCGAACGATTCGAGCTGCGCGATGCCATATGTGGTGCGGGCGAGCGTCAGCAAGCTGCCGTCGCGACGTTCGACGGCCATGTGCTCGCTGAAGACGACATCCTTCACAGGCGTCTTCGATAGAAACTCGTATGACTCGCCTTTATCGCGCGAGATGTAGAACTGCGTCCGCTCGGGGTCGCTGCCTTGGAATGAATCGACCGGTCGCAGCCACGTACCGTCGGCGAGCACGATCGGCTTGTTGAGCGCGACGCCGTAACCGGCGAACACTGGATAGCGCCATTTCGTCTGGTCGCTCTCGGGGTCTTTGGCTCGAAACGCCCAGACCGAGCGATGGCCGTGCGGGTCGTTGATGCTCAGCGAGCGATTGACGAACCACCACAGGTTCCCGTCGGGATCGACCCACACGTGCGGATCGCAACTGTTGCCGGCGCCGAGCGTGCCGGGGTCGTACGCTGCGACGGGCTTCGACCAGGTGCGGCCATCATCGCCGCTAGTGACGAGGACCGCATAGTTGCCTTCGCTTCCTTCGGCCAACGGCCCGGCATACCACGTCGCCCACAACCTTCCGCCCGGCGTGCGATCGATGCTCGGAATGCCCTGCCACATGCGCGTCCGCGACCAGTATTTCGGCGACGGCCGCATGTTGAGCGACGGACGCGTGAGCGTCGTCATGCCGAGTTCTTGCAAGGTCTTGGAGTCCTCGGCTGATGCTGTCGAGATAAAGCACGCGCAGAGCAACAGCGTCGCGACGAAAATGCGAAGCAACACAATCCCTCTCAAGGCATGGATCAATGGAACGTGTAAATGAACGGAGCTGCCGCGGTGCTGGAGAGGAAGATCAACACACCAAGCATCAGCAGCACGACGACGATCGGCAGCAGCCACCACTTTTTGTTGTGACGCAGGAATCCGAAGAATTCGCGAACCAGACCTTGGTCGGTTTGCTGTCGTGCGATCGATTCGAAGTCTTCTTCGGGCGTTTGCATGCGCGTGCTCAATGACTGAGGCTCAGAATTGTCGGAAATAACGGCGCAGGTTCGTGGCCTGCGGTTTGGCTTGCCAATAGGTCGTCGCGTCTTTTTGGCAGCGAAGGCCCAGCGCGTCGCGACCGGTCAGGCGAAACAGCAATCCCAGCGGCGTGAATAGGCCGTAGAACATGACCGCCAGCACGACGTGCGACACGAGCCAGCCGATCGGGAAGACCAGCACCATCCAGCCGACAAAGATCGGCCGCAGCCACTCGGGCCGCGCGAGTCCGACAGGCCCCACCGTCACTGCCAGTATCCCCAGCACGGCGGCGAGCGTCCAGCGATCGTGGGCCCATGCCTGCCACGCCGCCAGCGCGGCGAAGAAGACGATCCACAGCGCGGCGAATTGACGCAGCTTGCGACGCGAGGGGGTGAAATCGATGTCGGAGAAACGCATGGCGTGTATCGGGTGGTGCGCCAAGCCCACGGACGGCCGTCCGTGGGCTTAGGGGTGGTTAATCGAGTTGAAACTGACTCAGGTATTTCTCGCGTGCCGCGGCGCCGACCATCGGGTCGATGCCGTCCTTCGTGACGACGACATTCTCCAGCACCAGCGCGTCCATCTCCGTCGCGAGAAAACAGCGATACGCGTCTTCCGGCGTGCAAACAATCGGCTCGCCACGCACGTTGAAACTCGTGTTCACCAACACCGGGCAACCCGTGCGACCATAGAACGATTGCATCATGCGATGCAGTCGCGGATGACGAACGGCGTCGACCGTCTGCAATCGGGCGCTGTAATCGACGTGCGTGGCAGCGGGGATCTTCGATCGCACCACGTTCACGCGCTCACGCAAATCGGGGGCTTCGGCCATCTTCCGTTGCTGCTCTTCGGAGATCGCAACGCGTTGCTCTTCGCGCACCGGCGCGACCATCAGCATGTACGGGCTCTCGTCCGTGGGGCGAAAGTCGAACCACTCGCTGGCATGTTCGCGAAGGACGATCGGCGCAAAAGGCCTGAAACTCTCGCGGAACTTGATCTTCAGGTTCATCGTCGCCTGCATCGTCGGACTGCGGGCGTCGCCGATGATGCTGCGAGCGCCCAGCGCGCGCGGGCCGAACTCCATGCGACCTTGGAACCAGCCGATGACTTTGCCCTCTTCCAACAGCGAGGCGACGCGTTCGACCAGATCGGTTCCGTCTTCGTAGCGGTTATAGGTTACGCCTTCGCCGTCGAGAAACGTCGCGATTTCATCGTCGCTAAAGCGAGGCCCCAACAAGCTGCCGTGTTGCGAGTCATGGCCCTTCGGTTGTCGCGGCTTGTCGAGCAGTTGATGCCAGGCGAACAGCGCTCCGCCCAGCGCCTCCGCCCGCATCGCCTGCTGCGGGTTGAATCCAAATGTCGTCGAACGGACCCTCGCGCAACAACCGACCGTTGGCGACGCAGTTGAGCGCCACGCCACCGGCCATCACGAGATGTTTCATGCCGGTCCGCTCGTGAACGTGCCGACCAATGTTGAGCACTGCCTCTTCGGTCACCGATTGAATGCTCGCGGCCAAGTCCATGTGTCGCTGCTCGAGCATCGACTCCGGCTGCCGCGGCGGGGCGCCGAACAGCGCGTCGAACCGACGATTGGTCATCGTTAGTCCTTGGCAGTAGTTGAAGTAGTCTTGGTTCAGCCAAAAGCTGCCGTCGGGTCGCAAGTCGATCAGGTTGTCGAGAATCAGGTCGCGGTAGATCGGCTTGCCATAGGGCGCGAGGCCCATCAGCTTGTACTCGCCGCTGTTGACCTTGAAGCCGCAGTAGTAGGTGATGGCCGAGTAGAGCAGCCCCAGCGAGTGCGGGAACTGCAGATGTTCGAGCAGCTCGATGCGGTTGCCGCGGCCGACGCCCCAGGCGGTGGTGGTCCATTCGCCAACGCCGTCGAGCGTGAGGATGGCCGCTTCGTCGTACGGGCTCGGAAAGAACGCGCTGGCGGCGTGACTTTCGTGATGGTCGGTGTACAGCAGCTTCGCGCGTTCGGCCCCGGCGAGGTTCTTCCTCAACATGCGGCCCAGGAACAGCTTCTCCTTGAGCCACACCGGAATCGCCATGCTGAAACTTCGCAGCCCGGCCGGGGCGAAGGCCAGGTACGTCTCCATCAGCCGCTCGAACTTGGTCAGCGGCTTGTCGTAGAAGACGACGTAGTCGAGGTCGCCGTGCTTGAGGCCCGCCTGCTCCAGGCACGACTCGATGGCGAGCGTCGGGAAGCCGGGGTCGTGCTTTTTACGGCTGAAGCGTTCTTCTTGGGCGGCTGCCGCGATCTTGCCGTCGACCACCAGAGCCGCAGCGCTGTCGTGATAAAAGGCCGAGATGCCCAGGATCGCCGTCATGATTGCCCGCGCACCGCGTAGAAAAGCACGAATCGCTGTGACACTTCACTATGTGCCATGAGCGACGATCGTGCAATCACGCAGACGCTAACAGGCTGCCATGGCGAGGCTTACGAACGTTCCACCAAGGCCCTTAATACATCAGGCTAATCGCTGTGCGCCAGCCGTAGAAGCCGAGCGTCGAGCTGTTCGTGTAGCTGCCGCCGTTGCTAAGGTTGCTCGACGTCCCTGCTCCGAACCAGGCTTGGCCGGTCAACGCGTTTTCGAACACGAACGTCATGTCGCCAAAAGGACGGCGAAAGTCGGCGCCGAATTCGAGCTCGGTCTGAGGCAGGACGCTCCAAGCCGAGCTGCTGTAGTTGGTCGGCGATCCGGTGGCCACTGGCGACTGTGCGATGCTTTGCGACATGTTGCCGTATAGCAATGCAGCGCGGCCGCTGCCGAACAGGCCAAATGGTGTGTCTCCGATCGGTCGGCGTGCCTGCGCCGAAATCGTCGGACCGACGACGTTGAAGTAGTGGCGAGCACTCAACGACGCCGAACCGTTGCCAGCGGCGAACGCGGGCCCGATGCCGGCCTGATACTTCTGATCGAGGTAGGCGTAGCGAATGCCGCCGGTAGCCGTCCAGCTCCAGTTCGACGTGTTCACGCGTTTCATCGCCTCAAGATCCCAGACGATAAGTTGCGTGGCGCTGGTGACCGTCATCGTGCTGTTCGGAAAGAACGTGTAGGTGCCGAACCATGGCGAGCCGTAGAAGGCGTCGAATTGCACCTGTCCACTCTGCACGGGAATCGAGGCCGTCGATCCTTGATGGTACTGAAAGAAGCTCGCGCGGATGCCGTTGCCGAACTGGTTCAGATACCCAAACCACACAGCCGGCGATGCCTGGTACTCGTAACTGAAATTGTTCACTCTCAGCGATGTACCATTCGCGCCTGCCGAATCGGTAACGACGGCGGGGTTGCCGTTGGTCCAGTGGGGCTTGAGTAAATACATGCTCAGACCACCGATCCAGGCGTCGCCCATGTTCGCCGAGCGCGACGGGATCACCGAGCGGTCTCGGTAGCCTTCACCCACGATCGGCGCAAGTTCGCTGTACGCGCCTGACGCTTCGGCGCAGAAGACATGGGGTCAGGTGCAGCCGGTGCGCTCACGACCTCGGGCTGGCTTTGCTCTTCGGGGAACTTCGATAGCGAGACGTTTACTGGCGCTACCGAGCTCGAAGAAGACGTCGAAGACGTGCTAAACACTTTCGGCATGTCCAGCTTCGGCGTCACGGAATCAGATTCGTCGGCATTCTGGGCATTGCCCACTTGCACGAGCGCGAGAACGATAACAGCGAACGCCCCGAGCGTCCTACTCATCGAAGCCTCCAAGAAGAAAACCGGAGGAAGGAAGGGACGCGGATAGTAGTGATTTCCGCGAGTCGCCGCAGCGCCAATTTGTGGCCGCCAGGGCAGCGAGCGCTAGCACCGGTCGCTTAGCCGCCCCGTCCACGGGGCAGAATCTGGGTCGTGGACGACCGGGCTAAGTGGGTTCTGAAACACCTTCTTAGCCGCGACACGCCAGCGGAGCGCCCGCCGCCACGAGGTCCACTTTGGTGATCGCGTAGATTACCATTGTGGTTCGGACGCGGTGATACGGGGCAGATAGCACGCAGTTCTCAAAGGTCGGTTCGATGCCCCGGGTCTATCGTGTCCACTGCCCGAACTGTCCACACTCCCAGGTGTATCGCAGTCAGCGAAACAAGTGGTGGGAGTGCTTGTTAGTGCTCATTGGATTGCGTCCATACCGGTGTATCGCCTGCCAGACGCGGTTCTGGTCGTCGATCACCTTTGAATAGGTAAACGACCATGATGCCTCGCATCGCTGGGTTCGCGTTGATGGTGTCGACTTCGCTCGCGGCCATCGCCATCGGCGCCGACAAGAAGAATGCCGACAACAAGAATAATGTCGACAAGACCGTTGAGCACGCCCCGCACAAGCCATCCGTTATCAACCGAGTTCAATTCTTTCCCGCGCAAAGGCGCGAAGCTCATGCTCGGTGGAAAGTTCACCGGCTCGAACGTCTCGCCGACCGAAGGCTTCGTCACGCTCGTCGAAATCGCGAAGACGCCCGACGAAGGCGAATGGACCGAGCTAACGTTCGCCAACAAACAACCCTATCGCTGGGTTCGTTACGAAGCGCCGCCAGGCTCGTTCGGAGATATCGCCGAGGTTCAGTTTCTTGCCGACAAGAAGCGACTCAGCGGCCCGCCCATCTTCTCCGTCGGCGCCATCACACCCACGAGCCAATACAAACAGGCTTACGACAACAAGCCCGAGTCGTCGTTCCACTCGGGCGTCGCCGATGGGCAGTACGTCGGCTTCGATCTCGGCGAACTCGCCTCAACCTCCAAGCCGTCGATGTCCCCTGCCGCGGCCGATTACGACTCGCCACAAATCGTGACCCTGCGAAGTCCAACACCCGGTGCGACGATTCGCTACACACTCGACGGCACGACGCCGGGCCCGAACGACGGCGAGCTTTATACGAAGTCGATCACCGTCGACAAGCACACAACGATCGTCGCCGTCGCGTTCAGCCCGAACCTTGCACCCAGCGTGCCGAGCCTCGGCACGTGGCTCGTCGGCCCGCCAGTCTCGAAGACCAACGCCTTCTCGATCGGCAACAGCCTCACAGGCAACGCGAAGCGCATTCCGAATTACGCACACACCGCTGGCCGCGTGATGACCTACGAGCAATTCCTTATCGGCGGATCGCTAACCGCGCAACTTTGGAACGCGAAAGAGACGTTCGACCGTGGACGTTGGGACGAACTGTGGGGCCACGCCACGCTTCCGCTCGACGTCTTCACGGTGCAGCCACGCGATTTCAATCTCGACGCCGAGGTCGAGCACGAGTTGAAGTTCTTCGATCAGATCCGCGCAACGTCGCCCGACGTGCAACCGTGGATCTATGCCGAGTGGGTCGAGATGCGTCGCGAACGCCCCAGCGACAAAGGCGAGTCGCCGACGTGGCAGATGAAGCAGACGTTCCCGGCACTGTCGTGGGAAGAGTCGATGTCAGCCATGCTGCTCTACGTCGAAGAGGTGCAGCATCGCGTGCTCGAAAAGTACAAAGGCTCGAAACGCCCGCGCATCATTCCGGTGTCGCTGGCGATGGGTCGCACGCGAAACATGATCGATCGCGGCGAGTTGTCTGGCGTCACGCCAGGCGAAGCGAATTACTATCACACGCTCTTCAGCGATCAAGTGCACGTCGGCGCAAACGGCACCTATCTCGTCGATCTGATGTGGTACGCCGCGATGTTCGGCGAGTCGCCCGAGGGCAAAGTCCTGCCTATCTATACGACGTTCAACGCGACGCAGGCGAAGCAACTTCAGCAGCTCGCCTGGGACATCGTGCAGAACTATCCCGACTGCGGCCTGTACAAAGAAGGCACGACGGCTGTCGCCTCGCCGCAGGTCGCGCCCACGGCATCATCGATTGCCGACACGACGCCGATCTCGTTCATGTCAACGACTCCCGGCGCGTGGTTCCGCTATACGCTCGACGGCACCACGCCGACGCGCACGCGCGGCTATGTCTCGTGCGGAAAGGTCACGGTCCGCCCCGGCATGATGGTCAAAGCGATTGCCTACAAGAGCGGCATGGCCGACAGCGAAGTCGCCACCTTCACGTTCCCCGGGGTCAAACCATGATCCGATCGCACGCCCTTCTATTTCCGCTCTCAATCGCATCGTTGATGTGGAGCAACGCTTGCCTCTTCGCGGCCGACGCCGACGCCGGTGCTACACCAGCCATCACCCAAGATTTCCTCGACCTCGCGCTCGAACCACCGACGATCAACACCTCGCCCGGCCCCGAGTACGCCGACGAGCGACGATTGGTCAACATGATCATCGGGCTCGACCGCACGCCGAAAGGTCGGTTGTGGGCGTGCTGGGTCAGCGGTGGCGACAATCAAGACGGCTACTTCGTCGCCGCCACGAGCGACGACGACGGCGCGACCTGGTCGAAGCCGCGACTGGTGATCGATCCGCCCGATCCGCCAGGCGCGATCAAGCGACGCGTCCTTGTCGGAAACTTTTGGACCGATCCGAAGGGGCGGCTGTGGTTGTACTTCGATCAGTCGATGAGTTACTTCGACGGCCGAGCCGGTGTGTGGGCGACGCGTTGCGACAATCCCGACGACGATAGTCCCACATGGTCGCAGCCGAAACGCATTTGGCATGGCTGCACGCTCAACAAGCCGACCGTGTTGCGCAACGGCCAATGGATGCTGCCGGTGTCGCTGTGGCCGCGCGAGCGGATTCCCGCGTCGCTGAAGGACGCGTATCCGGAACTCGACCGCTATCGCAAGGCGCATGTCTTTGTCTCTAGCGACGAAGGCGAGACGTGGACTCGCAGCGGCGGTGTGCTGTTTCCGGGCAGCGAGTTCGACGAGCACATGACCGTCGAGTTGAACGACGGCCGACTGTGGATGCTCGCGCGCACCAACTACGGCGGCATGGCTGAGAGTTATTCCTGCGACGGCGGGCAACGTTGGTCCCTGCCGCAGCCGTCGGTTCTGCGGCACACCAGCTCGCGATTTCACATTCGCCGCCTGGCCTCCGGTCGTCTGCTGCTTGTCAAGCACGGCCCCCCCGGCGAACGCACACAGACACGCAGCGATCTAACTGCGTACTTGTCCGACGACGACGGCAAAACGTGGAAGGGTGGCCTGCTGCTCGACAGCCGAGCGAAGGTGTCGTATCCCGATGGCTTCCAAGCGCCCGACGGCACGATCTACATTCTCTACGATTGGAACCGCTCGACCGACGCCGAGATTCTGCTCGCCAAGTTTCGCGAGGACGACATTCTCGCTGGCCGCGCACACACCGGGCGCGAAGTCACGGATGCTCGTCAACAAGGCGACCGGCGCGAAACCCGCACCGCCGCAACTCTCGTGGGAAAAACAGGCTGGTATCGACGCGAAGTTCGATCGCACGATGATCGCATTCGACGGCCGCTCGCCGAACCGCCTGGTCTGCGACACGACGCTGCGCGAGCTCGGCGATGGCTCGTGGATTTTGTTCATCCTAGCCGGCGGTGAGAAAGAGCCCGCGCCGGAGAATCACATCGCCATCACGCGCAGCACTGACCAGGGACGCACGTGGACGCCGCTCGAGCCGTTCGACACCGGCTTTCCGCGCAGTGGAACGACCATCGGCCAATGCCCGACCGAGCTCATGGTGCGCGACGGTCGTGCGACGTTATTCTTCTCGACGCATTCGAAACATTGGAACAGCGACTGGCGTTCGTGGTTCATGACCAGCGACGACGATTGCCGCACGCGGTCGTCGCCGCAGCCGGTGCCCGGCCGACTCAAGGAGCGCACGTTCGTTCGCAATCATATCGTCACGCGCGATGGCCGCATCTTGCTGCCGTTTCAACATTACATCGGCTCCGATGACGAAGCCTCGCTACCGCCGCTCGAACGCAAGCTCGCCAACCCGCGCAACGGCGTGCTGATGAGCAGCGACAGCGGCCGAACATGGACCGAGCACGGCAACGTTCGCTTGAGCAACAACGACCGTTACTTCGGCTGGGCCGAGAACAACATTGTCGAGCTCTCCGACAGTCATATTGCGATGCTCACTCGCACCGACGGCCAAGGCGATCTCTTTTACGCCGAGAGCACGGACGGCGGTCGCACGTGGCCTGAGTTCGCGACGAAGAGCGACATCCCGAACCCCGGCTCGAAGGCGACGCTGTACTCGTTGCCCGGCGGCCCTTCGCCCGGCAACACAGTCGCGCTCGTGCATAACCCCAATCCCGTGCGCGGACAACGCACGCCGTTGGCTCTGTGGATCAGCTTCGACGGTCTGAAGACGTGGCCGTATCGCCGCGTGCTTGTTGCCGAATCGGCCGACGGGCCCAAGGGAAAGCTCAACTATCCCGACGGCTTCGTCAGCCGTGACGGCGAGTGGCTGCACTTCGCCTTCGACGACAACCGTCATCGCGCAGTTTACTACGGCGCGAAGCTGCCGCTGCTGCCTCAGCCACAGGATTGATAACCGCGGAGTTCGCGGAGGACGCAGAGGCGGAAGGAATATCTCCCCCCGCAAATAAACGAGCGGCAAAGCACGTCATTCTGATATCGCACATCACTCGGGATCGGACACATGATCGCTCGCTTCGTTGCTTCCTGCGTTTTCCTGGCAGCATGTCTCACAGTGATCGTCGCCAATGGCCGTCCACCGAACGTCGTCATCTTTTATGTCGATGACATGAGCGAGGGGGCGCTCGGGTGCTATGGCAGTCAACTCGGAGTGCCAACTCCGAACATCGACGCCATCGCCGCGGCAGGTGTTCGCTTCACCAGCGGCTACGTGTCGGCGTGTATGTGTAGCCCCAGCCGCGCCGGGCTGATGACCGGTCGTTATCAGGAACGCACCGGTCACGACGGCAACACCGCCGAAACGCTCGATCTGAACGAGGTGACGTTCGCCCAGCGTATGAAGGCCGCCGGTTACGCGACCGGTATTTCCGGCAAATGGCATCTTGGTCACGAGTCGGCAGCCTATCTGCCTGCGACGCGTGGCTTCGATTTCAGCTTCGGCAGCGTCGCCAACTTGAGCAGCGTCGATGAAGAAGCCACGGCCAAGGCGCGTGCGGAAAACAAAGGCAAAGGCATCACTCGCAAGAAATCGAAGGTCAAAGTGCCGATCGATTTCTTCCGCAACGGCGAGATCCTCAAGAGTCCCGGCTACCAGGTCACGTCGCCGCTCTACGCCGCCGAAGCCGTCAAGTTCATCGACGCCCATCGCGCCGAGCCGTTTTTCCTGTACGTGCCTTTCAACGCCACGCATGCGCCGGCTTACGTCTCCGAGCATTGGCTCAAAAAGTTCGAGTCGTTCGGCAAGAATGCCGCCAAAGCGGGACAAGTCGCCGAACTCGACGAGGCAGTTGGCACGGTAATGCAACGGCTGCGCGACCTGAAGCTCGAAGACGACACGCTCGTGTTTCTCATCGCCGACAACGGCGGTGGCGGGCAGAACGTTTACAACAACGGCCTTCGCAGCGGCAAATGGAGCTTGTGGGAAGGCGGCATCCGTGTGCCGTTCATGATGCAATGGGCCAGCCACATTAAGCCCGGCCAGGTGATCGACGAACCCGTCATTCAACTCGACGTGCTGCCGACTGCGCTTGCTGCCGCGGGTGTCGAAGTGCAACCTTCCTGGCAACTCGACGGCGTGAACCTGTTGCCGCTCGTCGAAGGCAAAGTTGTGCATTTCGATCGCGCCTTGTATTGGCGGCAAGCGACCGAGAAACACGGCGTCGGACAACTCGCGATCCGCCAAGGCGATTGGAAGCTCGTGCGCGGTCGTCTCGAAGAAACGAAGAAAGCCGCCGAGACGCCCGTGTTGATCAACCTCACCACCGATCGCGGCGAGCAACACGACGTCGCCGCCGAAAATCCAGAGCGCGTCGCCGCGATGCAGAAACTGTGGGACATATGGAACGCGCAGATGGGGCCGCCCCGCGGGTGATGGACGCACTTTGAGGTTAGCCGCGACGCGCCAGCGGAACGCTCACGCGTGGACACCGAGCGCGCTCCGCTGGCGCGTCGCGGCTAACCCAAAACATCAATCGGAGCGCTCACGATCGCCCTGTAAGCGCTTTGCGCTTGCGCTGATGATGCGCGATCATGTAGGCGGTCTCTTCGCCAAGGCTCTTGAGTGTCAGACGCGACTCGCGGACGAGCAGCAGCGAACCGAAAGCCAGGCCACCCACGCCACTCACGCCGGCGCATAACGACAAGCCCGTCGCGATGTAACCGAGCGTCTGCCCTTCGACGACGTACAACACCGCCGCCAGAAGTGACAGCAGGCTCGCGGCGGCGAACGATCCGATGGCCACGTAGTAACGGGTCAAGGCTCGCACCAGCAACATCACCCGCTTCTCAGCGTACTGCAGCAGTCGCAGGTGAACCTCAGCCTCATCATCCGTGATCGTTTTTCCAGATTCCAACTGTGCCGAGATCGCCCGAGCGCGTTCGGTGCCGCGGGCCAGCCGGTTTGAGGTCGCCAGGGCGCAGATCGACGCGGCGTTCGTCAAAATCGCCGGGGCGACGATGAACGTGAGAATGCCGAGCGGATTGCCGCCGAGTGGATCCATCAGACCTCCGCCGCCTCACGTCGATTTTGTCGCCGCAACCGTCACAAATTCCCGCGTGTCGCCTGCGGACAAGCCTAGCATTATCGTTGAGATAAAAACCCCAGACTTGCTTGAGACTCGCCAAATAATAGCGCATCATGAGCATTCGGTTCAGATCGGCGACTTCGCACGCCGCCGCCCTCTCCGTTCTGAACCGGTGCTCGTGCCGCAGCGCATGCCCGACGGTCTATAACCGCGCCCATGGTGGGCGACGGTGATCGACCCTCGACGTCGGGACCTTTCGAGTTGCTGCGATGGCTAGTCTCGTCGATACTTTGAACCGCCAATGTGCGAACGTGCCTGTGTCGCTTATCGAAACGCACGTCAGGCGCATGCCCGAGAGTTATTTCGAATCCAACGCGCCGGCCGAGATCGCGCGTCACCTGCGGTTGCTGGCCAAGCTCACGCCCGAGCGGCCGGTTGATGTCGAGGTGCGACCGCTGGGTGCGCAGAGTTACGACATCTGTGTCGTCGGTTACGATCGCACGGGTGTGCTCGCGGCGATCACGACAGCGCTGGCCAGCGACGGGCTCGACACGCAAGAGCTACGCCTGGCGACCTACATGGCCGAAGATGAGAGCGCCGAGGACACTGGCCGCTTTGTCGACGTCGCGCGCGTGATGTCGAGTCGACGCGGGTTGCCGGTCGGCGAGATTGCACAAGATCTGCGCGAGCGGCTGACGATCGCGTTTCAACATTTGGCCGAAGGCGACTTGATGCGCGCGCAGACGGCGGCGGCCGACAGCGGCTCGACGCTCAGCGTCCGTTCGCGCGCGATGCGCACCGTGTCGGCGCCTTGGGTGGTGAAGGAAGGGATGAGCCTCGGCGACTTCCGCCTTGAGAGTCGTCTCGCGACTGGTGGCATGAGCGAAGTTTATCTCGCCACGCAGGTGAGTCTCGACCGGAAGGCCGCGGTGAAAATCGTTTCGAGTCCCGTCTCGACGACGCCCGACCCGGCCATCGCCCGTTTTCAAAAAGAAGCGACGGTGCTCGCGTCGTTCACATCGCCGCATATTGTGCAGGTGCTCGCCTCGGGCACGGCGAACGCGGCCAACGGCACCATCCTTCGTTGGCTGGCGATGGAGTTCTTGCCGAACGGCGACCTCGCAACGTGGGGGCGTCGCAACGGCCCGCTGTCGCCCAGCATTGCCACACGCTGGTTGAGCCAAGCGCTGCACGGGCTGCAATACGCCCATCACCGCGGCATCTTACATCGCGATATGAAGCCGCACAATCTGCTGCTGACGGCCGACATGGATGTGAAGATCAGCGACTTCGGCCTGCTCAAAGAGGCCCATCAGCCGGCGATGGACGCCACCATGTCGGGCACCGTGATGGGGACGCCGCAGTACATCTCGCCCGAGCAGGCGATGGGCGAAGACGTCGATGAGCGGTCGGACATTTACTCGCTCGGTGTCAGTTTCTTTCAGATGGTCGGCGGACGGCTGACGTTCGAGGAGCGCACCACGGCCGCGATGCTTCTGCGCGTCACGCAACACGAAGTGCCGCCGCTGCTCGACGTCGCGCCGCGCGTGCCGCGCCCATTGGCCACGATCATCGACCGCATGGTCGCGCTGCGTCCGGAAGATCGCTACCAGGACGTTCGTGTCGCCATCGAAGACTTGCACAGTTACATCCAGCGCGGCCTGCTCAGCCTTTCGGCCGAGGACGACGCAACGCCTACTTCGCGGGTCGATCCGCCATCGGACCAGACGCAAGCGTTCGTTCCGGCACCTACGGCGACGCGACTGTTCGGACCGCTGCGCTGGGACGTGTCTTAACGGCGGCGATCACGAGTCGTTAAGTCGCAACGCGTAACGAGCGCTCGGCTGGCGCGTCGTGGCTAACCCGCCGCGCCTCCTGCAACCTACGCTTCACTAACCTTCGGCGCGTCGCAGCCTTCGATCACGTCCTCGATCTGCGCGATCATCTCTTCCGGTTGCGTCGCCTGGCGCAGGACTTCAGTGTTCGGGTCGGTGTGCATGTTCAGGCGGTGCGCGATCGCTTCGAGCAGCTTGAGCATCTGGCTGTTCTCCTGCTCCGACAGCAGATTGATCTGTAGGTCGAGATGATTGCGACGCCTCGCGAGGCGTTCCTCGTGGTTCTGGCTGATGAGGATGAACGTCGAAAGAAAGATCGCCTCCAACGAGGTGACGAACGTCAGAAACGTGAACGGAAACGGATCGATTCGCCAACTCTCGGGGACTTGCGGCAGGCTGCTGATCGCGATCCACAGGCCGAACCATACTACGTGCAAATACACGAACGTCATCGAACCCACGAAGCGGCTAATCGCTCCAGCGACGCGATCGGTGACGCTGCGTCTCGCGTTGGCTGCCTGTTCGAGCTCCGAGATGACCTCGACGTTGCGTCGCGTCAGTTCGCTGAGCGATTGCAGTTGTTGATCGTCGAGGCCGGGGTGTTTCGCATGTTGGGCGTCGTGATGGGCTGATTTCGTCGGCATGTTCCCTGCCTTGCAAGTGAGCGCCCCGAGACGCTCATGTTAGAGCAAGTTCGATGCCGCCCTCGGCGACCGGTGGCGTCCACCGCACAAGGACGTTTATTTCCCCGCCGGTTCGTGCCGATTCTGCTTGCCGTACCGCGCGACGGCTTGTTTCTGATAACTGCCGTACAGGTCGGTCTGCTGCTCGCCGCTGAGCTCCGCACTCTGCACCATCAGCACCATGCAAATGCCGTTGGTCGGGTCGATCCACAGTTGCGTCTTCCGCGCGCCGTGGTGGCCGAAGCTGCCCACGCTCACGCCCCCTTCCAATTGCTTCCGCTGCACAAACAGCCCGAAGCCGTAACCTTGCACCTTGCTCGCCACCGGCAAATCACTGGTCTGCACCGACGACATTTCTTTCACGGCCTCGGGCGACAGGTACTTCTTGCCCTCAAACGTTCCGCCGCCGAGCAACATGCGGCAGAACTTCGAGATGGCGGTCGCGGTCGAAAACAACCCACCGCTCGGGCGAGCAAAATGTTCGGCGTAGGTCGGAATCATGCTCGCCGGGAATTGCGACAAAATGATCGGAGGCACCGTGCCGCACTTGCTCGGATCGTCGACCAACTCTTGGTTCGACCGCATCGGCTCGAGCATCTTCGTCTCGGCATTCACGACATGCGTGAGCGCCAAATGCGACGCTTGCTCGGCATTCGGCCAAAACGTGGTGCTCGTCATCCCCAGCGGATCGAGCAGTCGCTCGCGAACGAAATCTCCATACGGCTTGCCGCTCACCACCTCAATAATACGGCCCGCAATCTCAAGCCCCGAACCATACTGAAACTTCATTCCCGGCTCCCATTGAAGCCGCGTCCCAGCCATCACCTTCGCTTCGTCTTCCAGAGTGTATCGACGTAGCTTTGGATCTTTCTCGAAGCCGGCCGTGTGATTCATCGTCTGGCGCACGCTGATCGGATGCCGTGGCGGATGCGGCCCCGCGCTCTTTCCACCACCGTCGGGCTCTTCGACCAACTGCCCTTTGAACTCGGGCAGATACTTCTCGACCGGATCGTCGAGGTTCACCTTACCCTCGTCGACGAGCATCATCATCGCCGCTGCCGTGAAGCACTTCGTCATCGACGCGATGTAGAACAAGTCGTCGGCCTTCATCGGTTTGTGCGTCGTGATGTCGCTGTAGCCCACGGTCTCCAGATCGAGCACCTTGTCCTTATCGGCCACCAGCACCACCGCGCCGGCGATCACTTGATTGTCGACGAACCGCTGCAGCGCCGCCGCCATGCCGCCGTCCGACGGCGTCGCCGCGAGCACCGCGCTGCCGATGAACGCAACGCTTATGAACGCAACGCCAATCAAAGCAAAACCGATACGTCGAAGAATCGCCATCGTCATCATGTCACCCTGTGTTTGATTCGTTTGTTTATTGATCTTCAGGTTACTCATCGAACGACGACGCAGTTTGCTCCCTCTCCCCTTGCGGGAGAGGGCCGGGGTGAGGGGTAGCTGAATCGTGTACCCGCCTCAACCCCTCACCCGATTCGCCTTCGGCGAACCACCCTCTCCCACAAGGGGAGAGGGAATACAGACATGTCGCTCCTGATCACCCATAGCCACGACGCGTAGCAAGCGCTCTGCGGGCGGGTTCGCCATCCATTCTAATTCAACATCGCCAGCCAATCGAAGTCCGTCAAACTTTGTGCGTTGAACGGGAAATACCTCGGTCCGGTCATGCGAGTCGTCAGCGCCGCGACCTCGCCGGCAGGCAAAATCTGCCCCGCATGCGTGGGAATCAATAGCGACGAGCCCGCGGCCAGCAGCAGCGCTTCGAGCGTCTCCTCCTCCGGAGCTGCAAGCTCGTGCGATTCCAACCGGGCGATCGACGTGCCGATCACAACGTAGC
Source organism: uncultured Planctomycetota bacterium (assembly GCA_963708675.1). Lineage (GTDB taxonomy): Bacteria > Planctomycetota > Planctomycetia > Pirellulales > PNKZ01 > DATAXP01. The sequence goes on along the minus strand of CAVPTO010000003.1, from coordinate 3,758,369 downwards.
GACCACCCATCATGGCACGCACGTGCGAGCCAGCAGGCCACCACTCAAGACGATTCTCGCCCCACTGCCACTCGGCCTTGCCGACCTTGAGATGGCTGTTATGTGCGAAGGCCAAGACCTTGCCGCCGCGAAGCCGCTCGCGCTCGACGATGTACTTCAAATTGTCAGCCATCATCACGTCGCGCTGGCCGAGCAGGTCGGCCAATCGCCGCTCCGAAGGGGTCGCCACCAAGGCGTGATACGTGAGCAACTGTCTCGCTCCCGCCGTATAACGCGCCGCCTCGAGATACTGCGATTCTCCGCTGCTTGCAATCAGTGCCGCCTTGCGCGTTCGTAGTCCCGCCGAGAGTTTTGTCGCTTCGGTGGCCAGCGACTTCGCCGTCGGCGACAGACCGATCGACTTCGTGGGATCGAGATTCGCCTCCGAATTCTCCCACGCAGCGTCGTCGCCGAGCAACTCGTCGATGCGTTGCCGACGTTCCGCGACGCCCGGCACTTGGTTGGCCGCGAGATAGTCGAGCACGAAATGCAGCATCACGCGCGGGCTGTCGGTGTGCGTCATCTCGGTCGGACTGTCGAAGCCGTCGAACCGCAACCTCCGCTCGCGATGCTCGACGTTGTAGCGACGCACCCACTCGATCAGTTCGCGATTGGCCCCGCTCGCGTCGAACCAATGGCTCAACCCGCGCCCACGCACCTCGTCGTAGGTCGCTGCCTCACGCCCCGCCACATATTCATCGATGAGTCGCCCGCGCGGAAAGCTGCTCTCGATCGCGATGGCCGTGTAGCCGTGCTTCTCCACCAATCGCTGAAACACACGATTACGGAACTCCAGAAACACCTCCGCCCCGTGCGTCGGCTCCCCCAGTCCCAACACATCGACCGCACCGCCGACGGTCGTCATCATCCGATCGACGGCCGCGTGCACCGACTGGGCCGAGTCGAGCGCGAACGGAATCGCCTCACTTGCGATCCATTCCTTCAGCGTCGCATGTGTCGCATCGGCATCAGCCATGTTCATCGATCCCCCGCCTCGTGGTCCCGCTTGCTTGCCGCCGTCCAACCTCGCGAACTCGTCTTTCTATCACCGATTTATTGCCACACCCACGAGACGGGACGTTTTGTGCAATAAGTCGCACTTCTTGCCCACTCGCGGAGGACTTTTTGCACAGCGTGCAATCGCCCGCGATCTGCCTCGAAGAGTCGCGATGTCGCATCACGAGATCACACCAGCCTTTTCAAACAGGGCAACTCGCAGAGGGCAAGCAGCGTACCCGATCGCGCGGCCTACTTTCAACAGTCTCTCCGATTGGTCGTTGTCGCCCCTGGAAGTAGAATAGATGACGTCGACGGCCAGATACGCGTGGAGAACTTCTATGTCGAGACTCGACTATCGGAACATCGAGAAGGACGCAGCCCGATGCGGCGGCCAACCCGTCGTCAGCGGAACTCGCATCCGCGTGGCGACGATCCTCTGCTGCTATCGACAAGGCATGCGTGTCGAAGAAATCGTTCAGCAGCTTCCGCCCCTGAAACCCGCCGACGTTCACGACGCGCTCGCCTACGCCCACGACCATCTCGACGAGATCGAAGCCGACATCTCCGCCGATGACGAAGATGTGGTCAGAGCTCGCCACACAATTAACGGATTTGGCTTTTGACGATCATTCGCCTTCCGGGATAGGGATGTCTTCGACGCTATTCCGGCTCCGCCCTTCTCCGGTATCCTTCGAAGTCCTCTTAGTCGCCCGGATCATGCATCACAGCGTCGAGATTTTGCAGCTATAATCGATTTGCGTTATTAAGCCTGTCTCGAGTCGTGCCCAATGACGACAGAAATATTTCTCGTCCCGAGATTGACGGGCGCCCGCTTCGAGGGCCATGCTATTCCCCTTGAATTTCTTGGCGACTTCGCCGTTCTTGAGGACATGCTGTTCGAGGTCGCAAAATGGCGATTTCTTCGTCTAAATACGGAACGAACGCGTTCTCCGCGAAATTTTTTGGCGGGCGTTTCATTAAAATTGACGGGAATTGATGACGGGAGCGCTAAGCCCGTAATTAGCCTTATCGTCGCGGGCAACGTGCTATTTTCGCCTTGGCAAACCCTTCTCGAAGATGCACGTGACTCGATTGTTAACGCAATCGGCGCAGCCCAGGCGAATCGAGATGTCAGCGAATTTCTTCCAGAACGTGCACTTTGGTATTTCGACAAATTTGGACGAAGTCTTCGAGAGGGAGAGGCGATTGAGTTTTCCCTGCCTGACGATTCCGCCACAGCCACACTTACCAAGGAGACTCGCCGACGACTTGTGCTGGCGGCTGCTACCGCAACTGAGGTCGCCGAGAACGTGGTCGTTTTTGGAAAGATTCCGGAGGCGGATCAGCTCAAATCCACGTTCCAGATTTTGCTCTCCGATCTGCGGAAGATAACGTCCGGGATGGACGGGCACGAATCAGAAGTTCTCGAAGCTTTCAACGGCTACTCACAAGGAACTCGCATTCGGCTGCACGGTGTAGGTAGAGTCAATCGAAATGCCCGATTGCAATCGATTGAGTCAGTCGAACGAATAATTATTCTCGATCCACTCGATACGGCAGCTCGTCTCGATGAGTTTAAGACACTGAGAGACGGATGGCTGGATGGAGAAGGCATTGGCTTACGTATTGAAGGGCTCGACTGGCTAACGAGTGCATTTGAGAACTACTATGACCAAGAGAGTCCGTTACCACACCTTTATCCAACGGCCGAAGGACACGTGCGTGCAGAGTGGTCGATCAACGAGCAGGAGATGTCGCTTGACATAAATCTCGCTAACCACTCCGGCCTTTGGCACTCTTGGATTATCGGAACCGCATCGGATTCTGAGCGCACGCTGTCGTTGGATCGGCCCGATGATTGGAATTGGGTAGCAAGCCAAATACGAGACGCCAGTGGGATTAAGGCATGACAGACGCAACGCTACTTTTTAGGCAAGTGCATCCGTCATTCGTCCAGTCTGGACGCGTAACCTCACAGGCATTCCGTCCTACTCCAAAAGATCAGAATCGCTTGTCAGTCTATGACGGCGACTTGATTGAGTCCGAAGCATCATGGTTGCATTACACGAACGAGCTGAAGTTCGCCTCGTCAGGGGTCATGGCCGTGACCGTTAGCGAGTGCGGCATTGAGTCGCTCCCCGCTGTGTCCGATCCAACTCCGTTTCCTGAACATGCGTTTGTGGACTTCAGCGCATTCCCTAATCAGCTCGAGCGAAAGAGCAAGGCGCTAAAGGTTATCGCTGAAAGGCGCGGATGGGTTTTCCAGCCGGTTGGCGCCTAGCTAAGTGCATTCATCGATGGAGACTGCGGTAATCGAGGCACTGGGCTTCTGTCGAGGAACTAGGCCTGGGACTTCTGCTGCGGTGATGGGGGGTTATGGCCAAGATCTTCATCTCGTATCGTCGCATCGACAGCGCGTACGTCACGGGCGTCGTGCGCGATCAGCTCGCGTCGCATTTGCCGGGGTGCGAAGTCTTTTTCGACGTCGATTCAATTCCCTACGGCATCGACTTCCGCAGTCACCTGGAGAACTCCGTTTCGCAGTGCGACATCCTGTTGGCCGTCATCGGCAAGTCGTGGCTCACGGCGGCTGACGGCCAAGGGGAGCGTCGCATCGACGATCCGAACGATGCTGTGCGCGTCGAAGTGGAGACCGCGCTCAATCGCAAGATTCCACTCATTCCGCTATTTATCGAAAACGTCGACGTGCCACGTTCCGACCAACTTCCGGCCAGCATCCGCGGACTCGTCGGACGCAACGGCATGTTCGTGCGTCCGCCGCCGGACTTCAATCGCGACGTGGCCGACGTCATCCACGCGGTCAAGCAGATCGTCGAAGGGGGCTCGCCCAGCGGTCGGCCCACGCCGGGGCACGTTGCGGGCGCCTCGTCAGCGAAGCCGCCGCGCCGCGCGCTGCTTGCCGGCATCGCAATCGCGGTGGTGGCGATCGTCGCCGGCGCCGCGTACTACTTCCGCCCCGCGGCCAACGTCGAGTACGAATTCGTGGAGACGTATCTGTTCGAAGACTCCGACTCGCGCCCGAAGGCGGGCGAACCGCATAGCCGCATGCTCGGCGATGGTTTTCAGCTTCCCGTACACTTTGTGCATTGGGCCGTCGTCGTCACGCATGCCAAGAACCTTTCGACCGTGCTGATTCCCGTTGAGGCGCGGCTGCTCGACTCGGCGGGCGAAATCGTTCGCTTCAGCGGCCTCGCTGCCGACCTGCCCACCGGCCCCGACCTTCGCAGCGGCCGCAGCGAATGGATCTTCACGTTCGGCCCCGGCCGCCAAGAGTGGAAGCCCGACACCTACACCCTCCAGATGAGCACCCCAACGAAGACAATCAGCACGTCGTTTAAGATTTTGGGGCAGTGAAGGCGCCGATTGTTCAACGGTTAAGGATGCGGCGTGATGGCGATGATCGTGATATCTTTCTTCCCTGGGCCGTAGCACCAGAAGACGCGATACGCGCTGGGCGTTCGGTTTTGTGCGTAGGCCTCGAAGACCTTTCCCTTCGGATCAAACGGATGCGCGAGCGAATGGTACTCGTGCGTTCGCAGACCCGGATGCCGCGGATTCGCCAGCAAGAGCTCGACGCACTTCCGCACCTGAGCGAAAAGTCCTTCCGCCTTGCTGGCTTTGGACTTTCCTTTTTTCTGACGAGCGACAAGTGCTTCGGCGGCGGCAACGCTTAGCGTTTCGTACGCTTCGGCCGCTTCTTCGGTCCATTTGGCGTCGAACATGCGTCGATCTCGTCTGCGAGCGCCTTCCCGGCCGCGAGGTCCGGCGACCGTTTGCTGAACTTCCCAGCCTTGGCTTGCGCCAACCCACGTTCGACCGACGCGATCGCCGCCTTATTCCGATGCAGCCACGCCTCGCGCTCCGGAATCACCGCTGCGACGATCACACGCACTTCCGTGGGATCGATCTCCTCGACGATCACCGTCTTGTTGGCAAAGTTCTTGCCGAGCGCAACGCGCCCTTTGCTATCCGCGGTTTTCGTGGTCATGTCCGGTCACTGTAGGTCGGGCTGAATGCATGCCTTTGACGGCACGCCGAATTACACCGAGAAGTGTAGGCCGCGGTGGGAAAGTGGGCAAGTGGAACAAACCACTCTCGCGCGGTTTCGGGGTCACTCGGTGGCTACGGTTCAACCTGTCATCGTGCAGGCGAACTGCAAAGTCGAAGGTCATGCACGCAAGTGCCGCCGCGAAGAGGCAAGCCTTTACCATCATTCTTCGAGGTACGGCGCTTCTCGTCGGCTTTGCAGTCCTCCTGTGTCATCAACTAGGACGGGAAGCAATTTCCGAATGCGACGAGTAGCTTTGGCGATCCTTTGAAGCGAATCCTGCGGCGCACCAAGGACCAGAACAGACTTCGCTCCTTCGCCAAAAAACCAAGCCATGTCGCGCTGTCGGCAGTGAGCCGCAAATCGGCGTTCCCCTCGTGACCATCGGCCACATGAATCGTCTTGTCTCGAATCACGACGGTCGCCTTTCGGCTTTCGCTGCCGGTGAAGGTGAAGTGGTAGACCGCGTTCAGTCCCGCAGACTGCTGACGTTGAAACGTGTACCGCATCCCGCTGAGAAAACCGTCGATGGTTCGAGGAAGCAAACTGCCTCGCACATTTTTCGATGTCTTATGCGGAAAACGCTTCGTGACATGCGCTTCGGCATCTGACTTTGCTACGACGTAAATCACCTCCTGCTTTTGCTGCAGCGGCTTCACGACGTGCTGCAAATAGGTCGCTCGGTCATCGTGAAATGGGCCGATCACGTCTTCACCCGCAGGACAGACCGAGAGGCAGTACGCCGCCTTGTAGTTCGGACTAAAGGCGAGGCTTTGCCACATGGAAACGGTTTCTTGCCGGGTCACTTGCTTGCGATAGTCGAGAACGTTCTTGGCGTCGGCAATCTGCTCGACCCAATCGCCGAATCCACCCATCAGTTCCCGATAGTTGTGCGTGTAACAAGAAGCCAAATCGAAATGTCCGTCCGACGAGATCGCTCCCACCGGGCACGCCGCCACGCACAGCTTGCACTCGAGGCACGGGTTGTACGCAAGGGGTTTGCCATACTCGGTCGCCTCGGTGTCTAGCAAGATCGTGCCCAGGAGAATGAAGTTGCCAAACTTGGGATGAATGACGTTGCGATGGATTCCCATCATTCCGAGTCCCGCCGCCACGGCGACGGGCTTATGCGAGACGACCCACATTTTTTCTGGCCAGCGCCTCCGCTTCCATCGGAAAGCCCATCGGTGGATTGATCGCCCCGATGCCTCCTCGTTCCAAGGCCGTGACGATCGCGCGGCTCACGTCGTTCACTTCATCGCCGGTGGCATGGAACTCCAGGTTCGCCACGGAACGAGCCGGGTTTCGGATCGGCTCGCGATTCATCCGACAAACGAATGACAACAGCGTTTTCGTTTGTGGGTAGAAGCGAAGAATATCGGCCCGCTGATCGTCCAAAGCAGTGCGCCCCATCTCGACCAACGCAGCGTCGTCGGCGCCGCAATCGAGAGCCAGTTGGCGAAGCCGGGATGCATCGACCCGACCGGCGGACATCAACGTGTTCAATGCAGCAAGTGCGGTCGGCATGACTGCTCCATTTATTTGTATATGCAACTTTCACCGCAAAAAAATCAACCGGCGGCTTGGGCGGTCTTGATTCGTTTAATCGCCGAATTCAGCAGCGACACTCCGTCTTCTCCCAACAGCTTCTTGGCCTGAGCCTGCGCCCTTTCCCAGGCCGGAACCGACTGTTCCATGAGGCGCTTGCCTTTTTCGGTGAGCCGAAACGGGTGAGATCGGCCATCATCGTCCGGCAGGATTTCGAGCCAACCGTTAGCAACCATCCGCTCGACGGTGCGGCTCAGTGTCGACGTATCGAGTTCAAGAATGCTGCACACATCGGCAGCACGGGCCACGCCGAGCTTCGCCGTGACGGCCAGGATGTTTCCTTGGCTGAGCTTGACGCCGAACGGACGTAGAGCGTCGTCATACAGATTCGTCACCACCCGATTCAAAATGCGCAACCGACCTGCAATGCAGGAAGTGGCAATCATCTCGATCGTTGTAGCCGGCTTGGTCATGCGTGCCTCGGGGCCAACATCGTTGTATATGCAAATATCGGATCGGTCAAGCGAAGAGATGATTCGATTCCGTAGAAATCGGAGTTCATCTTTCCCAGGGGCCAAACTCGGTACGACGATCGGCGGATCGCCGTTGATCGAACGCATCGGTGGATGGCCCAATCGTCTGTTTGATCGCAGGAGTAAGAACTTCGGCCACGGCTATGGCAGCCTCGTCATCAAGCGTGATCGCCAATTGAACGTGGATCGTCGTCATTGCCATCCTCCTTGCACTTGATCTACTTCGGATCCAATAACACTGAGAAGTTTCGCAAAAGGCAAAGCGCTTGATCCAGGCAAAACGACATCGAGCATGACTCGCCCCTCTTCAGCCTCCTGGTTCGTTTACATCCTCCGCTGTGCAGACGGCTCGCCCTACACCGGGATCACCATGGACGTGACTCGTCGATGCAAACAGTACAATGCCGGAACCGCTTCTCGATACACTCGCAGCCGCCTACCCACGAAATTGGTCTACGAGGAGCCGAAACAGATTTAATCCTTCTCCTCTTCGACCTCCAGCACCTTGCCGGTTGCCGGGTCGATCTCAACCTCCATGATCTTGTCGCCCGCCAACAGTTCAACTTCGATCACGAGCTTGTCGTCTTCCGTTTCAAATTCGACCTCTAACGGCTTCCCGCCTTCGACCTTGCCAATCGCCGTGGCAATCGCCTCGGCGAAGCTGATCTTCGAGATGCCCAAGCCTTTCTTCGCATCGGGCAGATGCTCCACTTCGTCATCTTCACCTTCTTCGACCTTCGCTACTTCGCCCGTAACCGCATCGACTTCAACTTCAGTCACCGAATCGCCCACCAGAAAGAACACTTCAAACAAGAGCTTGCCATGCTCTTTTGCGGTGATGGCGTAGACCGGCTTGCCGGTCGGCACTTTCGCCTGGGCTATGCCGATGGCCTTGGTCAGATCAATGGTGGCTTTCGCAAGAACTGCCTTTGCGGTTTCATGTTCTTGTTTCTCGTCGTCTTTGTCGTCGTTGTCGGCTCGGCCAACTCCTGTCAAGAACAGGCAGATCAGAACGACGACGGCTCCTCGAATGATTTTCATGCTTTCCTCCGTAAAGGTGGCGAATCGCCCCGGCATTTCCTGCGAGCATTATGGCCGCTTGTGATTCGATGAGCCATTCGGGTTTGGTTAAGATTCACTAACCGCAGTTCTGATCGCCAATGATCTTCCGCCTTTCCCAAAAGCTGAACACCAAGATCAAGGCAGGGACTCTGCCGACGTTGCCTCTCGACGAGAACCCGTTCGCTGATTGGTCCGCTCACCTGTTCGTCGCAGATCGAACTCAGTACATCCTCGTGAGCAACACGAAGTCGCTCTACGCAACCGTGATGTACGCCAAGGGAATCAACAACGACAGCACGTTCATCGAACGAACCCTGAGCAACCTGGGGGAGTTCATGTCCGACGACGGACAACAGTTCGTCTATCGGCGATTCATCGCCCCCGGCAGTGCCTCGGTTCGTTTTGCCAAAGCATTGGATCGAACCGTCACGGGTTCGATGAACGACCTCATCAACCATGCGACGGCGTGGCTGGAAGAAGGCGACCTCTCGCCCTACGACGTTGGCTTCAAACTGAACGACGTGCTTCTATCGTCGATTGCGCCGAGCGACGCTGATAAGTACGGCAAGCCACGAGAGGCGTTTAAGGCGATGGTGAGTGCATTTAGTAATGAATTTTAGCACTGCATGGGGCCGCTCGCACTTCGCACGACGTCGCTTGCCGGACTACGGAGTGACGGCATGGCGGTTGCGGACAACTTGCGGGTTTATCCATAATCTGAAGTCGCAGTCCTTATCGTTACCAGAAATTTAAGCGATTGACGGCGGAAACGCATCTCGCCGCCTGTTGCCGGTCGCTTCGGTCCCACTCCTTGGACTGGCCAAGTTCGTTCGGTGACGGTACTGCCTGCACATTTCCATCCTCCCAAGCTCCCGTACTTCTACGAGCCATAGTCCATGCCGAAATCGCAGCCCGAGCGTCGTAAGGAAACAGAAGCAGAACTTTTCCGGCTCCTCGTCGAAAACGTCAAGGACTACGCCGTGTTTGTCGTGGACCCACAGGGGCGGGTCCAAAGCTGGAATTCGGGTGCCGAGCGGTTACTCGGTTATCGAGACGACGAAATCATCGGCCAGTCTGCCGACGTTTTCTTCACACCCGAAGACGTTCAGGACGGCATTCCCCAAAAGGAAATGCGGGACTCCTTGGAGGTCGGTCGAGGCAATGACGACCGCTGGCATGTCCGTAAAGATGGCAGCCGGTTTTGGTCGGGCGGGACGATGACGCCTCTTCGGGACGAGAGCGGCAATTGCCGAGGTTTTGCGAAGATCATGCGGGATCGTACCGAATGGAAACTCCGAGAACGGACGGTTCACGAGCAAGCGCAGTTAGCGGCGTTCAGCAAGGATGTAAGTCTCGCCCTTACTCGCACTGATTCCCTCGCAGAAATGCTGCACCACTGCACCGTGGCAATGGTTGAGCATCTCGACGGCGCATTTGCCCGCATCTGGACGCTGAACTCGCAAGAGAACGTGCTGGAACTTCAGGCTAGTGCGGGGATGTACACGCATCTGGACGGGCCCCATAGCCAAGTGCCGGTCGGCAGGTACAAGATCGGCCTGATTGCCCAAGAGCGACAACCGCATTTGACCAACGCCGTCGTCGATGACCCTCGTGTCAGCGACCAAGAGTGGGCAAAAGAGCAAGGCATGGTCGCATTCGCAGGATACCCGCTGATCGTGAATGAGCGAGTCGCCGGGGTCATGGCGATGTTCGCTCGGCATTCGTTCACCCAGGCAACGCTAGAGGCAATGGCGTCGGTCGCTAATGGGATTGCGCTGGGCATCGAGCGAAAAGCCGCCGAGGAAGAAAGTCGCCAACAAAACGAGTGGCTGCAAGTCACGCTCGCAAGCATCGGCGACGCAGTCATCGCCACCGACACCGAAGGGTGTGTGACCTTCTTGAACGGCGTTGCTCAAGACCTGACCGGATGGACGCAAGAGCAAGCGCAAGGCCAGCCGTTGGAGACGGTGTTCAATATCTTTAACGAACAGACCCGCCAGCCGGTCGAGAACCCTGTCGAGCGGGTTCTGCGCGAAGGCGTCGTCGTCGGCCTTGCAAACCATACAATTCTGATCGCCAAAGACGGGACCGAGCGGCCCATCGACGACAGCGCCGCTCCGATTAGAGATAAAGCTGGCAAAATGATCGGCGTTGTGCTGATCTTTCGGGACGTGATGGTGCAGCGGCGGCTGGAAAGGCAAGCTAAAGAACAAGCTGATGCCGCTCATAAGTTAGCGGCCATCGTGGACTCCTCCGAAGACGCCATCATCAGCAAGACGCTGGACGGGATTATCCAGAGTTGGAATGCAGCTGCCGAACGCATCTTCGGCTACACCGTCCATGAAGCGGTGGGGCGTCCCATTACCATGCTCTTCCCCGCAGACCGCCTTGATGAAGAAGAGAGAATTATTGCCCGCCTCCGATCCGGGGAGCGGGTCGAACACTTCGACACGGTGCGGTTGCGAAAGGACGGAGCGGCGATTCCCATTTCTCTGACTATCTCGCCCATCAAGGACGGAGAGGGACGGATCATCGGAGCGTCCAAGATCGCAAGGGACATCACGGAGCGAAAGCAGCTTGAAGACGAGCGGCGTCAGATCGCCGCCGAGTTGTCGGACGCCAACCGTCAGAAGGACGAGTTCTTGGCAACATTAGCTCATGAGCTTCGCAATCCGCTAGCTCCGATCCGCAACGCACTTCAAATTCTTAAGATGCCACGAGTCGATGCGACCACGCTCGAACAAAGCAGAGCGATGATGGAACGACAGGTCCATCAATTGATTCGGCTCGTGGATGATCTGATGGACGTGTCTCGTGTGATGCGAGGCAAGATCGAATTGCGGCGAGAACCGGTGGAACTCGCCAACGTCGTTGCCCGTGCGGTCGAAACGACACAACCGCTTATCGAGGTCCAAGGGCATCGACTGGAAATAATGCTTCCAAACGAATCGTTATTGCTCGATGCAGACCCGATGCGCCTGACCCAAGTGGTCGCCAATCTGCTCACCAACGCCGCTAAATATACAGAGGCCAACGGTCATATCTGGCTCAGCGTCGAAAGAGAGAACGACCAAGCGCTACTTAGCGTGCGAGATAATGGAATCGGAATCGCTCCCGACATGCTTCTTCACGTCTTTGAGTTATTTGTGCAGGCTGACCACGCCACGACACGATCTCAAGGCGGGCTAGGGATTGGCTTGACGCTCGTGAAGAACCTTGTGGAAATGCACGACGGAAGCGTGGAGATAAGGAGTGAAGGATTAGGAAAGGGAAGCGAGTTCATCATGCGCCTTCCACTTGCTGCTGAACATCTACGAAGAAATCAGACCCTCACAGACGACCGAACTGCACCAATCACGCCATCGGGTCAACGGCTAATGGTGGTTGACGACAATCGGGACGCCGCCGATACACTGGCGATGATGCTCAGGCTTCAAGGCCATGAGGTTCGTGTCACGCACGATGGGCCATCAGCCATTGCACTAGCCAACGAATATGGTCCGCAGATGATACTCCTCGACCTCGGAATGCCGGGCATGGACGGTTACGAAACTGCACGACGAATTCGGCAACACTCTGACCTGAAGAACGTAGTGCTAGCGGCACTCACTGGATGGGGACAGGAAGAAGATCGCCGCCGCACAGCGGAAGCAGGATTCGACCATCATCTCGTCAAACCTGTCGAGTTGAAAGTGTTGGAAAGCATGCTGAGTGACTTAAAGAAACAACACAAGTGAACGGGAACCTGGTCAGCCTCTATCCAATCGCCGTCGCAATAACGAACGCAGCCGTCGCCACCAACCCGCCGACGATCATCTCGGCGACCGGCCCGGCGAGGCTGACTTGCACAGCCTTCTTTGCAAACTCTTTGTCGCTGATTCCTGATCGACGCCAAAACACCTGCGGGTCGCCCTGTCGATCAGGTCCATCGTCATTGTCCGGCTCGATGGTGACGTGCTCAACCGTGCCGCCGAGTAACAACGCCATGAGGGCGTGGCCTGCTTCGTGATAAGCGATGAGTTCGGACATTGGGGCTACTCGGCGACAACAGAATCAACCGGCGAGATTATTCAGTTGACCTGCTAATTCTGATAGCCTGACACTTCCAAATTCGTCAGAGCGTGCCCACGGCAATGCTTCGTACGAACCGTTTATGCACGGAAGCCCGGAAGAGGCGTACCGATGAGCATTGATTGGTCCGTCGTCGCCGTGGCCCATGTGCAACAGGCGTGCGATCAATTCGACCAGGGAAAAGCTGCTCCCGCCAAGCCCGCCCAAAGCACATTTTTGTTGTTGAACGGCAAGGCGTATCCGGCAAAGTTCATTCGTGGACTCGCATACCGGATCGCCACCGGCATTCAACTCGTACCGAACGACTACGGTGGTGGCCTTGAAACTGCTCGCTTTTTTGCGAACCTCGGCCTGCAAACATCGAAGGACGACGATACTGTGGCCGTGCCGCCACCGATTCCGGCGTCGACATCAGCCCCGGGCGGCGCGGCAACATGACTGCGCTCATTGCTCTTTGCAGAGGATTCACGTCATGAAAGTTCGTTCACCGCGTGAAATCATAAAGGAAGCGAAGCATCTCGGCGAAGCTGCGGCTGACGACAACGCCGCCTTTCAGACGCTTTGCGAACTGGTACAGTCACTCGCGGAGCATGTCGTGCGTCTGGAGCAGGCAGTCAGCCAGCAGCAACAGCAGAAGGTGACCCGGCGCTAACGAACGACTCGAACTTCTCGGCAGGAGCGGAGGATTCGAGTTGCCAGCTGCGCGATCAGTTCACGAACCGGCGACACAGTCGGCAAAGACGTTCCTAATCAGAGACAAATCTGTCGAAAGTCTCAGATGTCGGAGCTTTGAACCACGCGACTGCCGTGGCTAAAATAGCCGCTCGGTTCTTTCACTAACGCGGCCATTGTCAGTAGGCGGACGAATGGAACACGAACGAGTGATACAGCTTCGCGCGAGTTGGAATGGGCAACACTGTGACCATACGAGCGCCGTTACGGAACGGTTCCAAGGCGTGCACACGGGCAGATACGTGTGCGTCGAATGCGGAGCGCACGTCGGCGCAGTTGAGGACATTCTCGAAGGCCGGCACGAATTGCCGGCTGCGAGCTAGTGGCGACGATGCCTTTGAAGCATTGACATCGACCGCAACGCAAATGCAGCAACAAGAGAGCGGCCCCCCCAAAGCGCCGGCCGGATATCCAAAGCGATGGCCGCGTACGCTCAACGCGGCCATCGCTGCTGCCTGACTCGTATCCAGGCAACTGCCACACACCCCTCCGCCTCGGGCACACTGATCTTATCGATTGTTCTGGTGGTAAGACTCAAAAGATCATCGGCATATTCTCCCGCAGCTTTCACTGCTCTCAATGAAGTGCAATCGCTGCGAAGCGGCTCGGCAATATCTGCGATGAATCGTTGAAGACGCAGTGATTGCAACCGCGCAGCATTCATACGAGGATCGCAGCAAGCCACCGCGGGGCGCGAAATGATCGATCGCCAAAAAGTCGTGCTCGTTGCATTGCTCGCCATCGCGTTGGCCTTCCTGGCCGGCGAGCGCTTCAACGAATGGCGCCGCCCTCGACCACTGGAAGCCGGCGCCCTTCGGTACACGAAGAACGGCCTCGAATACGAGATCGTGAACGCGGGCTCGACGAAGTACACAGCGAAGTCGATCGCGTTCTACATGACGCACGTGGCGGACGGTCCACCGCCGAAGCACGACTACGTGCCACCGCACGACGTGCAACAGATCATGGTCATGCACCAGCAGCGCCAGGCAGATCGGGGTTGGGTGCGGTACGTGCGAGACGTGCATTCGAAAATCCCGCCCAGCTCCTCGAAGCGCGTCGAGCTCATCCTCGACGACAAAACGCTCTACGGCGGTAGATTCGTTTGCGGTTGGCTGGTCGTCACCTACTCCGACGGGATCAGAGACTACGAGCTGCAGCTTTCGCCGATCCGAGGTGAGTCGATGTTCTTCGTGTGGGTGGCGGGATGATCGACGCTCGCCAATTCAGCTCGGTTCACGGGCCACGCGGCATTGGAGGAGCAGGACCATTCTAACTGAGCTGACTCAACCGCTTCAGCAGTTGCTTCAGGTCGCAACGCTCGAAAGCTAAAACTTTGGACAGCGACTTAAGCGGGATCATCTCCGCCTCTGAATCCCAGACGCGCCACTCACGGCCCTTCGAGTCTTTTACGGAGAAACCACCTCCGCCGGACGTCTGTCGCTCCGGTGGCCTGACCGCTTGGCAAATGAAGAGCGCCATAGATCGCCGCCAATGTTCAGTCTTCGAGTGCGTTCAACTGACTACCGCACCGGTCAATTTTTTCTCGGCCTCGACAGCGCAAAAGTGGAAAATTCCGTAGACCTTCGCCCGCCCGTGCCATGCGGTCAGACGGTGATTCGCATCGCGACATCCGCTTGTCACGCCGCCCCTCGCTACAATGCCGGCAGAAGGCTCGCCAGACGTAGCGAGCAGTTACGGCATGCCTGCGGAGGCGGGGTTCTCGGATGCCCTTAGGGGAACTGAGCGCTCATCTTCCTGCGGGTGTGCTTTTGATGACGGCCCGATTAGGGAGCAGTCAGATGAGCGAAACACTATCCATACCGCAGTGCCCGAAGTGCGGTTCTCTCACCGCGATGCTGACTTCCAATACGCTCAGCAACAATGTCGAACGGTCAGAGGATGGTCGCCAATCGCAGTGGAGAACCGCGGTCTACGAATGTGATTGCGGGCTGTCGTTCACCGAGTCGGAAAAAGTCGAGGTCGCATGATGGCTGACCAGCCTATGAACGCCGGCATGGAAGAGAATCTGCCTAAGCCGAAGTGCCCCAGTTGCGGATCGACCTACGTGACACTCGTTAGCGGCGGCCCAGAAACACCATTCTGGACGCTCGGGGACAGAACGATGCCCCAGACGCGAAGGCGCGTCTACACGTGTGGGTGTGGCGTATCGTTTTCCGAATCTGTCAAGGCGAGTGATGAGTAAACGGCTGAGAAAAGACCGCAAGGTAAACATCCATGGCGTCACCTACAATCTGACGGCGCGCGATGACGATTTGCCACAACGCTTTACGTGGTCATGGGTCTGCGGATCGTGCAAAGGCGGCGCAACAATAGCCGGTATCGCGGACTCGATCGCAGATGCGGTGACTAAAGCGTTCGTCGACGCTAAAGAACATCACGCGAAAAAACACTCAGACCTGCACGCTGAGTGACGATCGCCGACCTATCGTTGCAGCACGCCACCTAACGCTGCAAGTCGACCTAACGTTGCGAAGCCGGCCGGCGTGTCTGGCAAGTCTCAGCTCGACGTCGCGATCAAGAGATCATCGCACGTGCACGGACGAGAGCCGAAGCATGGCGTAAGCACACGACCTTGCCGCCAACGATACGCCTCTCACGGAAACGCGATGAGGCGGTGTTACTCGTGCGGGTGAGCGGCTAGGCCTTCACATTTTTTGCCTTCTTCGGCTTCTTTGGTTTCTTGTCTCTGGCTTTCGGTGTCATGTTTTCCTCGGTCTTTCCGCCGGCGGGATTAAGCATGCCGAGTGCAGCTTGAAGCTTGCGCCGCGCCGTGATGGCCTCGTCGCTCAATTCCGTATCCTCTAGCAGCTTCTCATTGAATGGCGCATCGCGCATCGAAAAAAGCTTCCCAGCCTGATTGAGCTTCCAATCCTTGCGGCGAACGTACCACTCATTTCCCAGTTGAACAAAAACCCACTCGCGAGGCACTCCCGGCTCACCGCGAAGTTGCGGAGCAAAACTGCGCCCGTCGAATTGAAACTCGCTGGGCAGCTTTGCATTGGCCAATTCCGCGAACGTCGGCAGCAAGTCGCTGAAATCGATGAGATCGTCGATCACGCGTCCGCTAGGAACCAGCCCTTTGCAGCTCGCAATGAGCGGTACACGTGCGCCCCCTTCGAGCATTTCACCTTTGCGACCGTTGATCGCTCGGCCGCCAATGGTGCCCGTCACGTTCGAAGGATTCGCGTTGCGCGAAGTTCCATTGTCTCCCGCGAACACGATTAATGTGTTCTCAAGCAATCCCAAGCGTTCCAAGGCGCCAACGAGTTTGCCGACTTGCTTGTCGAGATATTCGACTGTGGCGTCGTAGGCTTCGAAGGGTCCGAGGCCCGATTTAGAGTCCGGCGTCGGTTCGATCGGAGCGTGAAGCAGCCGCTCGGCAAAGTAGAAGTAAAACGGCTCGTCTCGATGTCGTGTGAAGAAGTCGATCGCGAATTTCCTCCCTTCGTCCGGATAATAGACCTCGTGATCGAAGGTCAACTCCTGACCGTTCCTCGTATAACCGCGCGTCCAGTACTTACTTTCCGACTTGGATCGAAAGTCGGTGATCGATTCGTCGAAACCCCAATCTTTCGGTGTTTCGCCCATCTGGCGCCACTTTCCGGTTGTACCCGTCGCGTAGCCAGCCTGTTTGAGAATACGAGCCAGCGAGGGCTCGGCAGTCGATGACGGAACTCCTGCCGAGTCGTTCGTCAATCCACCGGTGCGAAAGCCGTAGCGCCCCGTATTGATCAGGCATCGCGTTGGACCGCACAGCGGAGTCGCGAAGCAATACTCGAATCGGACACCTCCGGCAGCAAGAGCGTCGAGGTTGGGCGTCTTATGCTTGAAGCGATCCGAGCCATAACACCCCACTTCATCGATGCCGTAATCGTCCGCCAGTATGAAGACGATGTTTGGCCGCCGAAGCGAAGGAGTCGCAGCAAACGCGTCGAAGCAGTTCGATAGCGATGCCGGGATGACCAGGAGCGCGAACGCGACTGTGACAGCCGCCAGCGCGTGATGACGTTTCATCAGCAAGTTCTCTTTGGGTCGGGTCGCCCTCGCCACTGACGCGCTTCCAGAGCTTTTTATCGCTCGACAGGCGCCAATCTGATCTCCGTTACCGGCGCATCTCCGTGCTTTTGACGCCGAAGCAAGGGGCTTCGTGAACGCTCAATACACTCGCTGCAGCCAAGCGAGGCCGGCTTATGTTATCGAGGCGATGGCGAAGCGAGCAGCTCGACGCGCAGCGACGCGCGTGGGTGTGCGCGTGCCGCGAATGCAAATGGGCTTCAGGGGGTGTTTGCCTTGTCGAAACCGTAGACGATGCATTCGCCGTTTCGTTGGCTAGGGCGCGAGAACACCATGCCCTAACCCATGACCATCGGCCTATGTTCAATTGCAGCCCTCGCAAGCCGCGGTAGAGCGGCGGCTCGATCTTCTATCTGTGGGCGCCCGGATGAGTCGATGAATCGCCAGCAAACCTCGCGACCAAAAGGGCACTTTTCACATGGCCTTTTCTTCCGGCCGATACACTGGCAGCGTCGAGACCAATGGGAGGACGCCATGCTCAGCACGCAGCTTGAGCCGAAGTAGCTACAGGCCATGCTCGTTCGCTTCGGTCTGAGCCCCTCGCCTACAATGCCGGCATGGGAGAGAAGCCCGGGCCGCTGGCTTGCGAGGGTTTCATGGGACGAGACACCGACATCGCACGAGCGCTATTAGAGGCCGGTCGTGTTCGTGACCTGCAAGCCGGCCGCGAGGCGGTACAGCAAATGATGGTCGGGGAATTCCCGGGCGTTCCGTTTGAAGAGTGGAATGCCAAGCCCTGCCACTACGAGCCGAAACCCGAGGATGCAAAAGACGGCCACCTAGAAACGGTCGTGTTGTATCTGATCGCGAAGGTAAGCGACGTTGACGGGCAATAGCGAAGCCGGTGAGGCCTTTCGTTGCAGCTCGTCACCTAACGCTGCGACTCGACCTAAAGTTGAAATCCGCCATGCGACTCTACCGCTCCGCAACTCTCGACAGCATCTCCGTGGACCTGCGCCCATCGCGCGGCAACTGCTTCGCCTCGCCGTGGTCGCGGCACTTGCTGCTGTACGTGACCCGCGAGGAGGAAGTGCAGAGCGTGGTTATCCGCGACGCGTCCAAGCTACGGGCGAAGGTGGAAGCGGCTGGCCGAGAAGCTACAATCCGCTCGATGGTCGCTCACGAGTTGGCGGCGCCGTCGGTCAATTCAGGCGTCGCAGGTTGGGCGAAAACGAAAGTCGAGAAAGCGATGGCAATGCTCGAACGTGAGACGGCCGGCGATGAGCCTGAAGAATTCGACGTCGATGGGACGGTCAACGAGTACCGCAGCGTGATGGCTCAACTCGATAACGAAACTACGCGGCTAGGCAATGTGAAGCTACTTGCCAAAGCGAAGCTGCTGCGCCAAGCCTGGAAGGAATGGCAGGATTCGTTGCACGTGATGGCGTTCGGAGAGATAGCGTAAACGAGACGACGATGTGCGGTCGCTTTACCCTACGCACCAAGCTGAATCAGGTGCTCCAAGAGTTCTCGGCCATCGCTCGCGACGTCGAGTGGGAGCCGCGGTACAACCTCGCGCCGACGCAGCAGGTGCTGACCATCAGGCTCGACGGTGGGCAACGTGTTGCATGTCGATCCTCGGCGCGCGCGTCTATCTCGTCAAACGCAAGCTCTTGCGAGTTCCACCACTCGATCAGCTTGCGCTTTTCGACCTGCGGGCGACTGCCTTGGCCCTTGGATCGGATAGGGCCTCGATTTTTATCAGATCATTCAGCCGCTTGTGGACAGCTTCCGCCTCGGCTAGCGTGCCTTTGATCTTCTCCGCCGTGGTGGGATCGGGCTCATCACTCACGATCATGCAGTCTCCGAGGCGACTCGTCGGCGAGCTGTTTGGCGACGTGGAGGCGGGCAACGTGGCCACGATGAAACAGTTCACCCTTAGAAGTCTGCTGTGGCTGGTTGCCAGCGTTTTGCCTGCTACTCGCGGTACCGGAGATCATTGGCCGACTCAGCGAGGAGCAAATCACCATCGGCGCATCATCGCTGGCGTGCTCATCGCCGCGACAGTTGCGGCCCGGTTCGTTCGAGAAAAACCGGCGTACGTTCGTATCCTGTTCGCGCTGTTCTGCGGGTGCTTTTTCGGCCCGATACTTGGCTTCTCCATCGGCATGGCGGGCCTCATCTTGCAGCTCGCCCTTTGAGCCGAGCCACCTCTCCCCGCGCCGCCGGGTACAATGCCGACAGCACAAGGCCGGCAAGGCTCGGCAATCAAAGAGCTGATCGAGCGAGCGGCGGGGGTGTGACGTGGGCCGCGACATGAGCGACGACGAAAATCAGGCGCGCTCGAAAGCGATGGCGTTTGCCGTTATTCTGCTGCTGTTGGTGCCCGTCTACCTTCTTGCGCCAGGGCCGATAGACGCGATGATAAATCGCGGATATCTATCGCACGAGACTGGCAAAGCGCTGGGGGATACGATTTACGCGCCACTAAAGTATCTCTACGAAAACAGCGAGTCCGTGCGCAAGTTGTACGACACCTATTTCTCGCTCTTTCGGTGACAGCTGCGCCAAAGAATTCTTCATCCCACACACTAACTTACCCGTGCCCTGCTGACATTACTGATCGTTTGCGCTAGGCCGCTTCAAGAACACGTGATACGACCTCTTCCGAATTCCGACGACGAAATCTCTGAACAGCGATTGCGTCAACTCGAACTACTGGCGCGTTGGATGGACAGCGTCTTCGAGATCCCCGGGCTTGGCATTCGATTCGGCATCGATGCGCTCGTGGGACTCGTACCGGGACTCGGCGACGCCCTGACATCGATCGCCTCGCTGCACATCTTGAATACGGCGCGCGGCTTCGGAGTCTCGCGCATCACCATGCTTCGCATGGCATCGAACATCGCCATCGACTACGTATTCGGTTCGTTGCCTCTGCTCGGAGATGCCTTCGACGTGTATTGGAAGGCGAACAATCGGAATGTCGCCTTGCTTCGTCAGCATTTTGCTGGATCGCCGGAGCACAGACGCCGCGCTGAACGTAGTGACCTGTGGTTTATGATTTTGCTCATTGTGTTGCTAACGCTGCTTCTGATTGTCTGCATCGGCACTGCTTGGTTTCTTGTTGCGTGGTTGTTCCAGCTTTTCGTAAAGCCCGGATAGGCTAGTTTGCCGTCAAACGATCGAGCGACCGAGCCGACTGGGAGCGCAAATCCCATCGTCGTACTCGCCCGCTCGCCATTACACGACCTGGATCCCGGCCTCTTCAAAGTTCGCGAAGACGTGCTGCTCTCGAATGCGGTCAATTGCTTCTTGCGTGTATCGGGAGCCGACGAACAAACCGCCGCTGCAGTACCACTTGGCGGCGATCTGCTTCGACCATCGCACGTCAACTTCAAGCGATTCGGGCTTGCCATCCACCGTGAACGTGACGAGAGCCAGGCCGAGCGGCAGTTCTCCTTCGTGGACGAAGCCCACGCCGTGCCCTGACAGATCCCGAAGACAGCCTTCGATAACGCGCTCTTCGGCTGTTTGGTGGCCGACCGTGATCGTGATAAAGCTGCGCTGTGCTGACGATCGTTCTTGAGAACGACGGTTTCTTGCGTATCGCGTTAGTGCGGAATCGTTTGGCTGGCTTCGCATATTTCTCATCGAGAGCTTGAGGATTCAGAACGGTCTTGCGTCCGACCGCCGCTCCGCGAAGAGCACCGAGTCGACGGCCGGAGCAGAGACGTTTGGCACGACCTTAGGAGTTCGCCGTGCCGGCGTCGCATCCAAGAACGCTGCCAATCAACCGTAGCTCCCTAGGGAAGCGGCCTGATGCCAGACCGGTAATCGAGAAGCCATAAGCCCGGTCCGAATGGGCTATGTGCGTTCCTATCACGCGGATTGGCGCGTCTACGATAAGTAAACTACGGCACTGGCATTTTTGCTGCAGCTCAGAGGGACTCCACCCTTTGTGGTCACAGCGCCCGCGGCTCTTTCTTACCGTCCCGTAGCTCGCGCTCTGCTTCGATGGGCCATTTTATTCCTCGCGCTCGCCACGGCGTTCACTGCTTCTCGATCGTCTCTTCGATCTGCGCCACCATTTCCTCGGGGTGCGTCGCCTCGCGAAGGACAGCCGTGTTCGGATCGACCGCGATCTCCAAGTCGCCGGGCGATCGCTTCGAGCAGCTTGAGAATCTGGCTGTTCTCCTGCTCCGAGAGCAGATTGATCTGCAGATCGAGATGATTACGACGTCGCGCGAGACGTTCTTCGTGGTTCTGGCTGATGAGGATGAACGTCGAGAGGAAGATCGCCTCCAACGATGTGACGAACGTCAGAAACGTGAACGGGAACGGATCAATTCGCCAGCTCCCTGGAACCTGTGGCAGGACGCCCAACGCGATCCACGTCCCGAACCACACCACGTGCAGATACACGAACGTCATCGAGCCCACGAAGCGGCTAATGGTATCCGCAACGCGCTCTGTCAGGCCACGGTTGGCGCTGAGCAGCGCGCTCTAGCTCCGAAATGATCTCGACGTTTCGGCGAGTCAATTCGCTCAGAGAATGAGGCGAAGCCTGCGCCTTGGCCTTTGCTTCGGCTTGGGGCATATACAGAGATTCCGGGGAACTCGTAGCGGGTCAAGAAGGAGCAGCGAAGCTGACCTTCGCTCCCCAGTGCCCCCGAGGAAGCCACATTGTACGCATCCCCTCGGAATGTCAGCAGTAGGACTTCCCGCCATTTGGGTCTGAATGAGCTTACAAACCAACGGCCGCCTTTGCGGCCTCGACGAGCAATTGCCCGATTACCGTGAAGGGGATCGCGCCGCCCTTCTCTTTCGCGACGGAGACAACGCTCCGCCACCGAGCGTTATCGGCGCAGTGTCGAGAAACTCATGGCCGGCCCAGGTGAGCTCGAAGGGCCAGACTTCAATAACGCGCGTGCTGGTGCTCGATGTAACCGGTTCGCAACGCAGGAAGCCGGCATCATACAGCAGGACGCCGTGATACTTGATCGTCAGAACGTCGTACCCTTCGATCGACGGTATCTTCACCAAATCGGGGCTCGACTTCGCGTCGAAGAAAATCAGCAGCTGGCGGACTAGATCAGGGTCACGCTTCATCGATCACACTCCCTGCTTGCAACCTTGTGCGCACTGTGTGCGCATCTGGGCACTATATCTGACCATTTCTGACCATCCGCACGACTCAGAGCGTCGTTCGCCGAAACGAAGAAAGCCCCAGAAAACCCGTGTTTTCCGAGGCTTTTCGTGATCTACCCCTACGGGGAGTCGAACCCCGGTTTTCGGACTGAGAATCCGACGTCCTAGGCCACTAGACGATAGGGGCACAGTGCTGAAGCGATTCGCCGAACGAAGGAACGCGCGAAACGGCGTTCAAGGCGGCGAGGCTGGAGACTGGCTAGACCCGTCTTTTTAAGAGGGAAATCGAGGCGTGTCAATTGGCGGATGCGGGGAGACGGGATGCGGAGTCGGGATTCAAGGAGCGGCAGCAAACGTGGGCGGGCGAGGCGCGCGATACTGTTCGGCCTACAGATAAGAAAGGGCTAGCCGGCCGGACAAAGACAGACCAGCTTCTGCCGAAGGGAAACGGGTTATTCCTCGGCGTCGGAGGGCAACGTCTTAAGCCAGTCGTCCCAATCGCTGGCGGAACGCTGGTCGAGGACTTTTCGGTTCTGTGTAAGGATGTAGCCGACGAGCGCAACCATACGACCGTCGAGCTTTTGACGCAACGGCGACAACTCGGCGAGCGCCTGCGACGCACGCTCGTGATTGCCCTGCATCGAATAGATGACGGCCATGCCGGCGAGGCCGAAGGCGCGGAACTCGGCGTGCGTGGGTTCCTTTAAGCGTGAAAGTTTCTCGCAGGCGGCCAGCGCTTCGCCGGGACGATGGTTGAGCAAGTAGTAACGCGCGAGCTCTTGCTGAGCGCGAAGCACGTAGAACTCGTCGTTCGGGAAGTAATGCTCGACGCTCTTGAGCCATTGCTCCGGGTTGGTCGTCTGCATCTGGGCGACGAAGAACTGCTCGCGGGCGGCGGGGTACTTGGGGATGTCGGCGGTCGCCTTGCGAGTGAGGAGCGGACGATCGCGCGTGACCCAAGCGGCGCCGGCGCCAAACACCGCGAAGAGGGCAAGCGTCCTCAACCAGCGACGGCGACCGGCGCGGCGATCAAGAGTCATCATCGCGGAGGTTTTCATTACCTCGGCAAGATGATCGGCAGCACGCGGACCTTCGGGCGCCACGAGACTATCGAGTCCGGCGACGGCCAGCGATTCGTTCCATGCGTCGTCATCGAGGCCTGGGACTTGCACTTGGCGCAGATCTCGCAGCAGTTCGCGCGGCGAGGGGTAGCGCTCGTCGGGCTTCTTGGCGAGCAGCTTGTGAACGATGCGAGCGAGCGCCGGCGGAAGATCGCGTCGCAACTCTTCAAGACGCTCGGGCGGCGTCTTCAAATGTTGCACGGCGACACTGAGGGCCGTTTCGCCACGGAACGGCGGCTCGCCGGTGAGCATGTGGAAGCAAGTGACGCCCAGCGAGTACAAGTCGCTGCGCGGGTCGAGCGATTTGCCTTCGACCTGCTCGGGGCTCATGTACAGCGGCGTGCCCATCGTGATGCCGACCTGCGTGAGTTGCAGATCGCGTCCGTCGCCGGTGAGGCGTGCCAGGCCGAAGTCGGCGACTTTCACCTCGCCGGCCGTCGAGATCATGATGTTCTCGGGCTTGATGTCGCGATGGACGATGCCGCGCTCGGCCGCCTTTTGCAGCGCGAGCGACACCTGTCGCATGATCGTCACCACGAGCGCGACGTCGAGCGTGCGCTGTCGGGCGAGCAGTTCGCGAAGGTTTTGACCGGCGACGTATTCCTGCGCGATGTAGTGAATGCCGTCGTGGCAACCGACCTCGTGAATCTGCACGATGTTGGCGTGTACGAGCGACGCGGCGGCTTGGGCCTCGTTGTGGAACCGCTGCACATAGGTGGCGTCGCCGGCGAGACTCGCCTTGAGCACCTTGATCGCGACTTGGCGACGCAGCGACGTCTGCTCGGCCAGGTAGACCTCGGCCATCGCGCCGCGGCCGAGGCGGTGCACGACGAGATAATCGCCGAGCTTGCGGCCCGAGAGGTCGGGTTCCGGCGAGAGTTCCGGAGTGTGAGCGACAGGTGCGGTCATCAACGGTCAGTATGCGACGTTGATGAGGTGGTGACAATGCGGAGGCGTTTGCACACCCAAGCGCATCGTTATGACGTGCTTTTCATTTTCCCCTCTCCCCTTGCGGGAAAGGGTGGTCCGCCGAAGGCGGATCGGGTGAGGGGGCGGTGCGTGTACACACTTCACAACCCCTCACCCCAACCCTCTCCCGCAAGGGGAGAGGGAGTTTCGATCGCGGCGTCTATGGCAATTGGCAGACGTTTATCGTTCCGCGCGGGCGGCCTCGACGGAGATTTCCCAGGCGCGATGCGTGCGGATCATCTCGACATAGGCCTGGCCAAGCTCGGGATCGAGGCGTGTCGCCTCTTTCAGGTGCTCGACGCCCTCGCGGTATTTGCCGAGCAGTCGCAAGGCGCGACCCATGCCGAAATGCGCTCGAGCATGTCTCGGTTCCCGACGAATCGCGGCGGCAAAATCGTCGGCGGCAGCCTCGGGAGCGCCGCTGTGCAATGAGGTGAAACCTCGGCCCACGTAAGCGTCGACCAGCGTGGGATCGAGTCGTATCGCCTGGTCGAACGCGTTGGCGGCCTCGTTGAGCCGCGCGCTGGCGGCGAATTCTTCGGCACGCGCGAGCATGGTACGCGCATCGCCGGAACTGGCAGTGTCGATTTCTGTCGCATCGTTGATTTCTGTCGCGTCTTCAGCGGCGGCGAAGGTGGCCGGCCGCGCGAAGCGTTCGCGCGGTTCCGAAGATTGAATCGACGGGACGAAGCGCGCGGCGTTGAATGCTGATGACTTCGATTCAGGAGCTTCAATCTCGGTGGGTGTCGGCGCGGCTTCGAGGGGCGCTGGTTCCGCGGGCGCTTGCTCGATCGGTTTCGCTTCGATCTGCTTTACTTCGGTGGGAACTTCGACGACCGCCGGTGTCGGATCCGACTGACGATCGCTGCCGGACTTCACACGCAAGTGCGGCTTCTCGACGGGTTCACTCTTCGGAATCGAAGTTGGAGTTACTGCCGGAGCCGAAGCTGGGCTGCTGCCAACTTGTAGACGCAGTCGCACGGTGGGCGCGGGTTCTTTCGAGGGCGTCGAGTCCGTGGTCGCTGAGTCCTTGGTTGCCGCTTGCAGCCGTTGCGGCGATTCAGGTTCCGACGTCTTGGCGATGTCGAGTTTCTTCAGCGGCGGACGCGGCGACGACGCAACCAATGGCAAGCGATGAGGCACGGCAGGCGTCTCGATCGCGGCGGGCGGATCGGCACGTTCGATGCGCTCGGCCGCAACCTTGAGTCGGGCGATCGGCAACGGGGCGTCCGCGTCGACATCGAGCGCGTCGCGTTCCGCTTGGACGGTCGGCTCCACGGTCGGTTCCTGTGCGGGGGCTTCGTCGGCGGACGAAGCTTCATCTGCAACGATGACCGGCGTTGGAAGCGCACGCGGAGTGACAGGCTCGAAACGCTCTTCGGTCGCGATCGGTTCGGCAGGCGCCAGCGGCGCGTCGTCAGCAACGACGACCGGCGAGGAGCGCACACGACGCGTGGCTGCGGCAGGCACATCATCGGCGACGACCACGGGCGTGGTGTCGGCAACGTGAACCGGCGGCGACTGCGGACGCGACGCATCGGAAGCGAAAACCTTCGCGTCGTCGGAAACGCTCACGACCTTTCCACGCGGCATGCGGTGAACCTTCGGCTGCATCGGCACTTGCGGAGCGGCCACAGTCGACGGCGATGCAGTCAAGGGCAACGGCGAGGCGGCGACGCCCGGCGGCGTCATGTCGGCAGCCTGTGCCAAGTCGGACGGCGGCGGCGCGAGCTCGGTCAAGCGAGCACGCAAACGCAACGCCTCGGACGACTGCGGATCGAGACGCAAGGCGATCGTCACGTCATCATCGGCCGTCGAAAAGTCGTGCATCCCGATGGCGACCTTCGCGCGATCGCAGTACAAGTCGGACGAGCCTGGATACTCTTGCAGAGCAGCGTCGAGATCGGCAATCGCTTCGCGCCATCGACCAAGACTGGCGAGCGCCTGACCGCGAGCAGCCAACGCCTCGGGATAGTCGGGCCGCAATCGCAGCGCGACGCCGAAGTTGGCGACGGCGCGTTCCATTTGATTGGAAGCCACGTTGCTTTGGCCTCGCTCGAAGTAATCGCGAGCCGGTTCGACTGGCTGCTGTTGGCCGAGCCGCTGCATCTGTTCGCGCGCCGCCTCGACACGTTGCTGAGGCATCAACTGGGAAGCATTCGACGGATCAGTCTGCAACGGCGACGGATTCTCAACCGGCGTGAGCGCGGGCGGCGTAGCCGGTGTCGTCGGCCCGGCAGGAACGAGCTGGGGCGAATGTTCGCGCATTAACGACAACTGTTGATTGGCAAGCGACGTCACATGGGGCATCAGCGCGGGCCCCGTTTGAGGCACGACGATCGTCGTTGCGATCGGAGCCGGCAAAGCGGGCGCTGCAACAGCGGGTGTTCCAAGCGCGGGCATTTGAGCGAAAGGCACCGGCGCGGCGATTACGGGCGCCGGCGCGGTTGAGGTCGGCGGCATGTCGATCGGCAGCGGCGCCGAGCGGGCGTATTGCGGCGGCGTCGATGACGGGTCGGGCGTTGAGTAGTTTCGTCGCGAATGCGTCGCAGTGCTGCGCGATGACTCACGAAGCGTCTGTTGACGACTATTGATGAACGGGTCGAGCTTGAGCGCTTCGTTCAGATCATTGCTGGCTTGAACAATCTGCCCGCGGGCCGACAGCACTTGGCTGCGTTGATAGAGCGCTTGGGCGCTCTTCGGATCGAGGCTGATAGCGAAATCGAGATCGGCAATGGCCTCGTTCGGTCGGCCCATTCCGGCCAATGATTCGGCACGCGCGATGTAAGCCTCGGCATAACGCGGCAGCATTTGCAGTGCGGCCGAGAGGTCGTCGTAGCCGGCCTTGAACTGGCCGAGTTTGTTGTACGCTTTGCCGCGCCCTAGATAGGCGACGGCATAGCGCGGGTTCATCATGACGGCTTCGGTGAACGATTTAACCGCCTCGTCGTGATGGCCGGCGTTGGCGTGATAGCGTCCGATGTTGTACGCATCGATTGCTGGCAAACCTGCTTGCGCCATCGGCGCTGTGGCCATGACAACAACCAGCGCAAGACAAGCGATACGCTGACAAGCGGTGCGCCGTCGACGTGGCCTGGTGAGATGTATCACGACGCTTTCCCCCATTTCCCTTGACGCACGAGGCACACGGACGGTGTACGGCGCGCCTATCGCAGCCCCTATCCTCGGTACAATCGGCGCAGGCCGTACATTTCTTCGCGAGAAGTTTGCGCAACCGCTTCTTTTTCCTGCTCGCTAGCGGCCATCGACTGCCATCACGGGGCATGCGCTATCGAACTCCCAGCGCAGATTGATTGACCGCGGGGTTCGCAGAGGACGCGGAGAAGTGAACGAGGAGAGATAAGAGCTGCGGAGGATCGGAAGCCAAGAGGATTCTCTATTCCGCCTCTGCGATCTCTGCGCACTCCGCGGTTCATATTTTTTCGGCAAGCGATAGCGGTGCGCGCGGCGACCGGGGAACAGGAATAAATGCTACGCCCCGGACAAACAGAATTATCCCCGCAGCCGTTACCGTCCGAATAGACCCTATGACCCCCGAGCCCGCACTCGGTCGGGTTCTTGGCGGCCCGCACCGCCAAAGCGTGTGAAACGAAAACGAGCATGACCCAGGTGTAAGTATGACCCGCGTCCTACGTTGGTCCGCCGTTGCCCTGATGGCAATCGCTTCTGGTTGCGTCGTTCCCGATGTCCAAGATTGGGAAATCCGCATGCGCAACAAGTACTGGGCGCGGCTTGCGTGGAAGCAAGTCGAGCCTGCCTTCCGCAATGAAGGCGCCGACAAACCGTTGCTCAACGACTTCGCGCGTGGCTACCGTGATGGCTACGCAGCCGTCGCCGGTGGCGGAAGCACACTGCTTCCGTTGTTGCCGCCGACTCGCTATTGGGGCACGAAGTATCAAAACCCCACGGGCCGTGACGAAATCGCGTCGTGGTTCGCCGGCTACTACGAAGGCGCCGAAGCCGCGAAGGCCGACGGCGTCGGTTACTGGATGCAGATTCCGACTTCAGGCGGCGAAGAGGCCGCGATCATGGAACGCTGTGCGAGACTCGCCGCCCGTCATCGCAAGTCGATGGAGCAAGTGCCACCCGGCGCTCCGGTCGAAACGATGCCCGATGGCGCGCCCGAACCGGCGTTCCCGACCGAAGAACTCCCGCCTGCGAAATCGACGTTCGGCCGATCGAAGCTGATGCGCCGGTAACGCGAAACGAACTGATCGAACTCGTATACCTCAATCCTCAGAGACACAGGCGACGCACGAGACTCAGAACCTGTGCATCGCCTCAGCGGACGGACAAGGAAGTTAATCATGGGTTGCGGACTTTCGACCAAGCAAACGCTGCTGTTGATTACCGTGTCTTCGATCTTCGCCTCGAGCGGGTGCACGGGCCTCACGGCCATTCCCGCCGGCCGAATGCCTCAGTCATTGCTCGCGAAACCGCGGGCCGACAAGGAACCGATCAACCTCATCAGCCTGCGTCAGGATCCACCGCCGGTCTATCAGCTCGGGCCCAACGACATCTTGGGCGTGTACATCGAAGGCGTGCTCGGGCAGGCTGATCAGCCGCCGCCGGTGCATTTCCCCGAACAAAACGCGCGTAAGCGGAAGCGGTGGACTTCCGCCGTCGATCGGCTTTCCGATTCCCGTGCGCGAGGATGGCACCGTCGCACTGCCGCTGGTAAGTCCGATTCGCATTTCAGGTCTGACGCTCGCGCAGGCGGAAGACGAAATCCGCAATGAATACATCCAAGCTCGTATTCTCAATCCCGATAAGAGCCGCATTATCGTCACGCTGATGCGTAAACGCACGTACCAAGTGCTCGTCGTCCGCGAAGATACGAGTGCCGGTGGTGGCGCCGGAACTGCCGGCGGAGATATTACCTCCACGGTCGGACAGTCGCGTCGCGGCAGCGCTCGCGCCATCGATCTACGTGCCTACGAGAACGACGTGTTGCACGCGCTAACCGAGACCGGCGGCCTGCCAGGCTACGATGCTAAGAACGAAATCAAGATTCTGCGCGGCGTGTTCAGCGATGCCGCGGGACGCGAAACGCTGATGCGCGACATCGAAGAAGGCATTTGTCCGGCCGGGATGCTGCCCGACAATCCAAACATCGTCCGCATTCCGCTTCGCCGCCGTCCCAGCGATCCGCCAATCGACATCAACGAAGAGGACATCATCCTCACCAACGGCGACATCGTGTTCATCGAAAACCGCGAACGCGAGATCTTCTATACCGGTGGCTTGCTGCAAGGTCGAGAACACCTGTTGCCGCGCGATTACGACCTGGACGTCCTGGGGGCAATCGCCGTCTCCAATGCCTCGATCGGCACGGTCGGCGCCGGTGGCTCGGGCTCGGGCACGGGCTTCGGCAGCAGTGGATCGCTCAATCCGCGCGGTATCCTGCCGCCGACAGATATCATTATCGTGCGCAAAACCAAGGGCGGGTATCAGATACCCATCCGCGTACGGCTGAACAACGCGCTGAAGAACCCGGCGGATCGCATTCTGATCCAGCCCGGCGACCTCATCATCTTGCAGTACACGCCGATCGAGTTGGTCGGCAACATCCTGCTCAATAGCATCAGCATCAACTACTTCATCAACAAGATTCAGTAGTCCCACCAAGCCCAGGGCCTGCCGGCCCTGGGTCGCGCGTTGTACGCGATTGCTAACGACTGCGGCTACGCGCAGGATGACCCAACGCTCGAAGAGCGCTGGCGGTTTCGATCAGAAAAGTTGCGACCTCGGCGTCGGAATAGCCGCGGCGAGTCAAACTGGCGGCCCAAGCGCGAACGTGCCGGCTTATGGGAGATGGCGATTTCGTCGAGGCATTCGACGATCGCGGTCTCAAGAGAGTGGGTCGGACTGCCAAAACGCGAATTCACATCCCGCTTCATCGTTGCTGGGCGCTCTGATTCCCGAAGAATTGTCCAATGGATACTTATCCATTGGGCCCGAATCGTGACGCGGAAAATTCCGGCACGAATCGCGCACGACACGCTCAAGCCCAGGGCCTGCCGGCCCTGAGTCGTTGTGCTCTCCATACTTCAAGACCCCCCGCCCACCGCCCCCGCGGCGACCACATTCGCCGGCTATTGATCCTCAGAAAACCGCGTGAACCAGGGCATACGCGTAGTATCACCGCTTGCGGTTTCGCGCGTCTTACGGGCTGTACACGCGAAACCGCAAGCGGTGTTGGATCGCATCATCGCGATTAACCTTGTTTTCTGAGGATCAATATACAGGGGCATCGTTCGACCTCCGCCGCCGGCGGCGGCTTGTGTTCGCCCATGCCAGCGGTTAGGTTCGGTAGCTAGGTGCGCCGCGGACTTTCGTGCATGTGACGCTCGGATTGCGTCCGGCTTTTCAGACGTCGCGGTTGCCTTTCGGCAGGCACCAGCGACAACCGGGCCTCGTCACGAGTGTGAGTCCACCATGCCGCCTCGCGGTGATTTCGTCGATATCCTCCTGAAACGCAAGCAGGTGGATCCCAAGCAGGTCGCCGAAGCCGAAAAGTTGGCTCGCACCGGCAACATGAGTCTGGCCGACGCGCTCATCAAAATCGGCGTTTCGGCCGAGCACGTCGCACGCGCCCAGGCTGACGACTCGCGCGTCCCCTATATCAATCTGACCGAGACGCCCGTTCCGCAGGACGTCATTAACCTGGTGCCCGAGTCGCTGGCTCGCGAGCACACGATTCTCCCCCTGGGTGGCGACCATGACCGCGTGAAAGTCGCCGTCCACGACCCGCTCGACCTCGACCTGCAGGACAAACTACGGTTTGTCCTCAATAAGAAGATCGATATCGTCGTCGCCTCGCGCGAAGGCATCTTGCAGACGATCGGCAAGCTGTACGGCGCCCAAGGCGACGAACAGATGTTCACAGAGTTCGCCGACGCTGGGGCCGACACGGCGGCCGCTTCGGACGACGATGCCGACGAATCCAGCGCCCCGATCATCCGCCTCGTCCAGCTGATGATCACCGAGGCTGTGAACAGCCGGGCGTCGGACATCCACATCGAGCCGTTCGAGGACCGGGTGCGGGTCCGTTACCGCATCGACGGCGTACTGATCGAACGCGACGCCATCCCCAAACGGTTGCAGGGAGCGGTCATTTCGCGTGTCAAAATCTTGGCCAAGATCGACATCGCCGAACGTCGACGCCCCCAGGACGGGCGGATCAAGGTGAGCGTCGGGGAAAAAGAGCTCGACCTGCGCGTGAGCGTCCTGCCGACCAACCACGGGCAGTCGATCGTCATGCGTGTCCTCGATAAGGGGAACATCAAGGTCGGCCTGAAGCAGTTGGGCATGGCCGAGGAAGACTTCCGCGCGTTCAGCAATCTGGTCCGCCGGCCGAATGGCATCATCCTCGTGACCGGTCCAACCGGCTCGGGCAAGACGACCACTCTTTATGCCGCTCTGAACGAGCTGAATCGCCCCGACCGGAAGATCATCACGGCCGAAGACCCGGTGGAGTATTACCTACCGGGCATCAACCAGGTCGAGGTGAAGCACAACATCGGGCTCGACTTTCAGAGAATTATCCGTGCCATGTTGCGTCAGGCCCCGAACGTGATTCTAGTAGGAGAAATGCGAGATAGTGAGACGGCGCAGATGGGAATTCAAGCATCTCTGACGGGACACTTGGTATTCAGTACGCTACACACGAACGATGCGCCCGGAGCTATTACGCGCATGGTCGACATGGGTGTCCCCTCTTATCTCGTCGCAAGCAGCGTAATCGCCATCCTCGCGCAGCGTTTAGTACGCGTGAATTGTCCGAAATGTCGTCAACTTTATCGACCGACCGACGCGGTTTTGGAGGCGGCGGGAATCCCTCTCGAGGTGGCGCAGAAGGCGAACTTCATGAAGGGGAAAGGTTGCGGCAACTGCAACAAAACCGGCTTCCGAGGCCGGTTAGGCATTTATGAACTGATGATGATGACGCCGCGCGTTCGAGAACTTTCGTTCCAGAATGCGAGTTCCATTGATCTACGCAAGGCCGCTTTGGCGCAAGGGATGCGCACTCTGTACCAGGATGGAATACTCAAGGCGATGCGCGGCATCACCACGATTGACGAAGTGTTCCGTTCGGCGAAGCGAACCGAGGACTGACGCGGGCGTGGCGCACCGTGTCGGTGGTCGGGGATATGGAAAAGGATCAACGGTTTTGTCATGGCGACGCGCCATGAGCGCGTCGGTTAGGCCCGACGCGCCAGTGGAGGCGCTCCGCTGCGCGTCGCGGCTCACCATCGAACACCTCTGGTGTGAACGAACAATTTGATGTCTGGGGCGTTTTGTTGTCCAAGTTTTTGATTTGCCACGGGTTCGGCGAATAATCTCATCGCGGTCAGGAGCGCTAGCACGCGAGACCGCCGTCGACGGTTGGATTCGTTCCAGCCAACGACGGCCTTGTCCGTGACTCGCGTGCCTGGCACTTGGGGGAGACAGGTTGCCGTTCGGCGACCGACACCCCGGACCCGAGGGCGAGGAAAGGGTCGTCATGGGTACGGTTCTTATCGATAAGTTGCTCCAGACGGTAGTCAACCAAGGGGCTAGCGATCTGCATATCGCGGTGGGTCAGCCGCCGGTGCTGCGGCTGCATGGCCGGTTGCGGCGGCTGGAAACCAAGGTGCTGACGCCTGAAGACACCGTGTCGTTGATGAAAAGCATCACGCCCGAACGTTGCCAGAACGAGCTGCAGGAGGCCGGCAGCTCCGACTTCGGTTTCGCCTTCGGGACGGCGGCGCGATTCCGCGTTTCGGTGTTCAAGCAGCGCGGCAACGTCGGACTGGTGCTGCGGCAGATCCCGAACAAGTTCATGCCCATGGAGGACATCGGGCTGCCCAAGGTCTGCAAGGAACTGATCATGCGCCCCCGCGGGCTGTTTCTCGTCACCGGGCCGACCGGCTCGGGCAAAACGACGAGTCTGGCGAGCATGATCAATTACCTGAACGAGAACGTCGACCATCACATCATTACGATCGAAGACCCGATTGAGTTCCAGCATCAGCACAAAATGTCGACGGTCAACCAGCGCGAGATCGGCGTCGACGTGCCGACCTTTAGCGAAGCCATTCGCCGCGCGTTGCGACAAGACCCCGACGTGATCCTTGTCGGCGAAATGCGTGACCTTGAAACGATCGAGGCCGCGATCACCGCCGCCGAAACGGGGCACGTCGTGTTCGGCACGCTGCACACGACCGGCGCCCAGGGCACGGTGAACCGCATCATCGACGTCTTCCCGACGAATCAGCAGGAGCAGATTCGCACGCAGTTGTCGACGTCGATCATCGGCATCCTTTCGCAAACGCTGCTGCCCAAGAAGACCGGTGGCCGCGTGGCTGCTTACGAGATGCTCGTCGTGACCCCCGCCATCGCCAACCTGATCCGCGAGAACAAGACGTTCCGCATCAACTCGGCGATTCAAACCGGTGCCAAGCTAGGCATGCAGTTGCTCGACGACCACTTGTTCAAGCTGTGGCGCGACGGGTTGGTCGAGAAGGAAGAAGTAATGATCAAGGCCGCGATGCCCGACGATTTGGCGACACGCATCGCCAAGGCCGAGCGCGGCGTGTTTGACGACGACGTGCGCGAGGCAGGTTAGTTCCGAGGTTAGCCGCGACGCGCCAGCGGAGCGCTCCCCTTGCGGGTCGCGGCTAACCAGACATCAAAACAACGACGACGACTATGTCCATCAAACGTATCGGTCAAATCCTGCTCGAAAAGAAGATCCTGACCAGGGATCAAATCGAGACGGTGATCGAAGCACAACGCAAGAAGCCTGAGGTTCTGTTCGGCCAGATCGCTATGGATCTGGACTTCATCAACGACGAGCAGCTTGCCGAAGCGCTCGCCGAACAGATGGGCATGCAGATGATCAGCATTCGCGAGCTGGTCATCGCGCCCGAGGTGTTGTCGTTCGTCACCGAGCCGATGGCACAACTGTACCGGATCGTGCCGATCGCGTTTCGCGACAATGTTCTCACCGTCGCCATGTGCGATCCGCAGAAGCTCGCCACGCTCGACGAGCTGCGCAACTTCCTTGGCTACGAAGTGCGAGCCGTCGTTGCGACCGAGAAGGAAGTGCTCACCGCACTCAACCGTTACTATTCGACGGCCGAGAGCGTCGAGTCGATTCTGGATGGGATGGAATCGGACGACGATTTCAACGAGGCGCTCAAGGCGGCCGGCAAGCCCGGCGCGTTCGATCTGACGAGCGTCGAAGCGCTGGCCGACAGCACGCCGGTCCGCAAGCTGTTGAACATGGTGATGCTGCTGGCCATCAAAGATCACGCCAGCGACTTGCACTTCGAACCGTTCGAGGACGAGTTCAAAATTCGCATCAAGGCCGACGGCTTGCTGTACGAAATGGTGCCGCCGCCGCGGCATCTTGCCGACGCGATCACGACGCGCATCAAGGTGATGGCGAACCTCGATATTGCCGAGCGACGCCTGCCGCAAGACGGCCGCATCGAACTCACTGTCGGTGGACATCCAGTCGACTTGCGCGTGAGCGTGTTGCCGACGATGTTCGGCGAAAGCGTCGTCATGCGAGTGCTCGACCGCACGGTCGTGAAGCTCGACCTCGAGTCGGTCGGCATGAACCCCGAGTTGCTGGCCCAGTTTCGCGTCGTCATCGGCAGACCCAACGGCATTGTGCTTGTCACGGGCCCCACGGGCTCGGGAAAGACGACGACCTTATACTCGGCATTGAGTGAACTGAACGAGATCGAAGACAAGCTGATCACGACCGAAGACCCGGTCGAGTATGACATCGATGGCATCGTGCAGGTGCCGATCGACTCGTCGATCGAGGTCACGTTCGCGTCGGCATTGCGGGCGATTCTGCGACAAGATCCCGACGTGATTCTCGTCGGCGAAATCCGCGACCCCGAGACGGCCGAGATCGCCATTCAAGCCTCGCTGACCGGGCACATGGTCTTCAGCACGCTGCACACCAACGACGCGCCGAGCAGCGTGACCCGTCTGCGCGACATGGGCGTGCCGCCGTTTTTGATCACCGCGACCGTCGAGGCAATTCTCGCGCAACGTCTGGTGCGGCGCATCTGCACCAAGTGCAAAGAAGAAACGCGACCGACGAGCGAGATGCTCACCGATCTGCAACTAACGCAGCAGGATATCGAGGGGAAGCAGTTCTTCCGCGGCCGAGGCTGCGATCACTGCAACAACACAGGCTACCGCGCGCGCGTGGGCCTGTTCGAGTTGATGACCATGAACGACGAGCTGCGCGACATGATCATGCGCAACGCGAGCACCGACGAGTTGCGGCAACGCGCTCGCGCGTACGGCATGATCAGCCTCCGCGACGCGGGGCTCGAAGCGGTGTACAGCGGATTCACGACGATGGAAGAGATCGTTCGAGAAACGATCGTTGAAGGATAAGCCGTACTGAGTACCGAGTACCCAGTACTTAGTAGTCGAAACATTCGAAAACGCGAGTAACGGCCATGCCGACCTATCAGTTCGAGGCGACGAACGCCCAGGGCAAGGACATCAAGGACATTATCGAGGCTGCGAACGAGGAAGAAGCGCAGCAAACGATCCGCCAGATGGGCTACTTCGTCACCAAGATCTCGGTGAAGAAGCAGAAGAAACAGGCGGCGGCCAAAAAGAAAGCCGGCGGCAAAGGCAAAAGCATCGCCTTCGGCCGCGTGAATGCCAAGGCTCTCACCACGTTCACTCGGCAGTTGTCGATTCTTCAAGACGCTGGTCTGCCGATCCTTCGCTCGCTGAAGATTCTTGAAGGCCAACAGAAGCCGAGCAAACTGAAGAACAACCTGATCGACGTCTGCGACGACATCGAGAGCGGTTCGACGCTTTCCGAAGCGATGGGCAAGTGCCCGAAAGCGTTCGACCGCTTGTACGTGAACATGATCAAGGCCGGCGAGGCCGGTGGTGCGCTCGAAGTCATCCTTCGCCGCCTTGCCGAGTTCCAAGAGAAGAGCCAATCGCTGAAGCGCAAGGTCAAAGGCGCGATGGTCTACCCGATCGTCGTCATCTGCGTGGCGGTCGGCATCTTGGTCTTCATCATGTACAAGATCGTGCCGGCGTTTGTGAAGATTTTCGACGACTTCGACGCGACGCTGCCAGCGATGACACAGTACCTCATCAACATGTCGAACTGGATCGTGAACTGGTGGTTCACGATTCCGTTGGGACCGATCAGCGTTTGGCTGTTCATCAAGCTGGTACGGAAGTTCAAGGCGGGCCGCGCCGGTTGGGACTTGTTCGTCATCAAAGTCCCCATCTTCGGACAGATCATCGAGAAGAACATCGTCGCTCGCACCACGCGCACTCTGGGAACGCTGATCGCCAGCGGTGTGCCGATTCTCGAGGCGCTCGAACATCGCGCGCGAAACGAGCGGCAACTGGATGTTCGAGCAGATGTACGGAAAGATTTACGACTCGATCCGCGAAGGCGAATCGATCGCCAAGCCGATGCGCGAGGCGTCGCGTCCAAAGTTCAACCTCATGGCAGCCTTCTTCTGGTTCACGTTCATTCCGATTCTCGGCATCCTCATCTACCTGATGCGCATGAACAAACGCGTCGTCGACGACCTGGTGGTGAACATGGTCGACGTCGGCGAAGAGACCGGCGAGCTCGACACGATGCTCTACAAGATTGCCGACAACTACGACGAAGAAGTCGCCGTGCTCACGGAAAGCCTGATCAGCTTGTTGGAGCCGTTGTTGATCGTCGTCTTGGGCGGCATGGTCGGGTTCATCGTGATCGCGTTGTTCCTGCCGCTGGTCAGCCTGATCGAGAAGTTGTCATGAGAGCGCGAAGCAAAAAGCGAAAAGCTGAGAGCCGGCGCCCGTCGCGGCTCGCAACGCTCGCGTCTCGGTGCGGCTTCACGCTCATCGAGCTGATGGTCGTGATGGCGATCATTGGCCTGCTATTCATCACGCTCATGGGCGCGATGTACAGCGCCCAAAACATGGCGAAGCGCGCCCGCACGCAGCAAATCGTCACGAAGATGCACAATCAGTTGATGCCGAAGTGGGAAGGCTATGAAACCCGGCGACTGCCGATCGGCCCGCCGTCGAAGAATACGCCGAGCGACCTCGCCGGTCGCGTGGCGGGGAACCAAACAGCGTTAATCGCGGCGGGGCAACGCCTTGGCGCGCTTCGCGAGATGATGCGATTGGAACTTCCGGATACTTACACCGACGTTCAAATGGCAACGTCTGGCAACCAGAAATACCTCCTGCTGCCGAATCAACAGCCCTATGTTCCGCGATCGTGCTACGTCTATCAGAACTGCATTGCAACGTCGCCCACGCGTTTGACGCCACCTCAAACTGCGGGAAGTTTTGCAAATCTTCTCACCACGGCGCAGCTCACGAACTCGAGCTCCGAATGCTTGTATATGATTGTCGCCCTCAACACCGAAGACCGTGACGCGACCTCGCTATCCGTTTCGGTTCCCGAGACGTCGGATACCGACTTCGACGGCATGAAGGAGTTCAGCGATGGCTGGGGCAACCCGATCCTGTGGTGTCGATGGGCGGGGGCATTTGTCTCGGAACTGCAACCCATGTACTCCGTCCCTGCGAGCGACTCTCGCTACGCCAGTTCGGGGCAAGCCGTGGATACAGATCCGAAGAAGGCGGGGAATCATCTCACTCGCGACCCGGTAAGGAATCACGATCCGCTGGACGTGCTGACCGTCGATCGGTGGGAGCCGCAAAGTACCGGTCCGTGGACCGGCCAGCCCGAGTACGGCTTCGCGCTGTACCCACTCATCATGTCCGGCGGCGATGACTTCGATCCAAACACCAACGGCGGCTTCGGCGTGCAGTTCACGCCGTCGAATTTAGCGGCAGGAGTGAGCGCGCCGTTCAGCATTCAGAGTCCGGCATGCCCGTACTACCGTGCCGGAACGACGGATCAGTACGGGACGATTCAAGATTCATCGGCATACAACAACATCCACAACCAGTCGTTCCAGAACACGCGATGAAACCTTTGCTCGACAGACGGACAAACACGGCGCGGCACGGCGTTTCGTTGATCGAACTGCTCGTCGTGACGGTCATTGTGTTGTTGGTGAGCGCCGTCACGATGCGAACGCTGAGCCCAGCCCTCGCCAGCCGCAACCTGCGCGAAGGTGCACGCATGGTGAACGTGGCGATTAGTTCGGCCTCGGCCCGGGCCATTCGCACGGGACGTCCCGGCGGCATCTGGATCGAAAAGATTCCAGGCATTCCCGAGGCTGCGCAGACGATCTTCACGTGCATGTCGCCCGAGCCTTACACGGGCGATTATCTGGACTCTCAACTCGAGGCGTACACGATCCCTGAATGGAACGACGCCAACCGACGGACAGCCAGCTATTTTGCCAACATTGTTGTTCCTAGCCGCGTGAGCGTGGCGGACGTGACGAGCGCGCGCAACAACAACACGTGGCGTTACCCGAATCCGAGCATTCAGAAGGTCATCCAGTCAGGCGATCTGCTCAGGATCAATCGCAGTGGAGTCGACTTCACGCTTTACACGATCGACAGGCTCGATCCGTACTATGCGACAACCAATCCCATTCCTACGGGCACGCGCTCGGAGTGGCTAATCGGCGTGTTCGCGGCCAAGGATAAGCTGGCAACCACGTCGTTCAACCAGGGGCGCGTAACGACCGGCAGCTTTTCGCCGATACAGCTCAATGCGTTCCCTTCGAACTACAGCAGCACGCCGTTCGTTACGCCGGGCTCGAGGCAGAACGACGAAGGGACAAACGGTTCCCTACCAGATTCTTCGCCAGCCGCGAAAGATGATGACCGGCGCCGTGCAGTTGCCGACCTCTGTCTGCATCGATCTCAACTACTCGGTGATCGAAGACAACCCGTTGTACCCGAGGCCGCGCGATCTAACGACCGGCACGACGACGTATTCGTACATCGGCGGTACGGCGGGCTTCCCCACCGGCGGGCCGATCTCGCAAATGGACACAATCGTTCCGCAAGGGGCGACCAATCCAAACTACGATATGCGGCCGATCGTTGTCACCTTTGCGACCAACGGCTCGATCGATCGTGTGTACTGCACGCGGTACGTTTCGACGTTAAACACATGGACCTGGGCTGGGCAACCGGTCGCGGCGCAGTTGCACTTGCTGATCGGCAAGATCGAGAAGGTGCCGATCGATCCGACCATCCAAGGGCAAGCAGGCGTCAATGCTGTGATGAACAGCAATGTTGCCGACCTGGACAACTTTTGGGTCAGCGCGACGCCCGTCAACGGCGCCGTATCGACAGCGCCCAATAGCTATCAACCGATTGTACTCATCACGTCAGGAACACTTTCCGGCAACGTGAACGTCGACGGCATTGTGAGACAAGCGCATAACCTCGGCGAGACTGGCTTCCTCATGGGAGGCAAATAACGTGAAACCATTGAGCGCGTTCGATCGCGACGATTCCAGAGCAACGCGTTGCCGCGACGGCGTCACACTGCTCGAAGTGTTAATCGCGATCATGGTCATGGCGATTGGGCTGTTGGGTTTGGCCTCGCTATTACCGGTAGGACGACTGGAAATGGCACGCGCAAATCAGGCGATGCGCGCAAGCACCATTGGCCGAAGCGGCTTTCGTGAACTCTCGATCCGCGGAGCCTTATCGCCGCAACGATGGCTGTTCTACGGTAGCTCAAGTCCCGCAAGCGTGGTCTCGAGCACCGTGGATTCAACAACCGGGCTGACAACGTTCAGCGCAGCACTGGCGGGGAGCATCTCGGCCACCCCGGTTCGGCTTCCTTATACGCCGTTGGTGATCGATCCGCTGATGACGGCCATCAATTCCGCCAACGGCGTGCTGACGAACAAGGCGATTGCGCAATTCCCGTATGCATCGCAGTTGGCCGCCGCCTCATCTTGCGTCCTGC
Organism: uncultured Planctomycetota bacterium; assembly: GCA_963708675.1. Classification (GTDB taxonomy): domain Bacteria; phylum Planctomycetota; class Planctomycetia; order Pirellulales; family PNKZ01; genus DATAXP01. The sequence goes on along the minus strand of CAVPTO010000003.1, from coordinate 3,718,112 downwards.
CGCGCATCACGCTTTCAGCCGTCCCGGGAACGACGGTTTCGATGGGTATGGGCGCCGCGGATGCCGTGTTTCGATCGACCGATGATTTGATTTTCAACTTGCCCAACGGCGCTCGCAGTCGCCCGATGGGAAGTTTTATGTTCTTGCAGAGCACGCAGTACGCCGGGCAAACCGTTCCGAGTAAGCGGCTCTCCAACGGCGACATTTCGTGGTTCGCGACAGTGACGCCCGACGTCTTTCAGGCAGCCGGCGCCCAGGCATGGCTTCCGTCATCGCCAACGGCAGGGGGCGCCAGCGGACAACATGTGCAGGCCATGGGGGGCGCGCTGAATATACGGCAGTATCAAATCTCGGTTGCAGCTTGTTTCAAGCGCGATCTGCCCAACCTCGGCACCGCTGCGATTCAAGGAATCACGTCCGAGCGTTCAGCGAAAGTTGCGTTCGGCGCTTCCTCAGGCGTGGTGCCCGGTTCCTCGACGACCTTCAGCACCAGCGAAGCCTATATCTCGATCCCCAACACGATGAGCCAAAGCGATGCCGAGCAGTACCTCGGCGTCCAGCCCGAGCAATGGATCATGATTACCGGCTTGGCGCAGAACTACACCGAAGGGGCCGCGAAGCCGCAGATCATCATGAATTGGTATCGCATTGCCGGAGCAGCGACGAACGTCGACCAGTACAGCGGCGTTCAAGGGCTTAGCGCCAGCGATTGGTCGCGTCCTTTGCGCTTGGACGGGCCGGACTGGGACACAAATTGGCTGAACCCGAGCGCGATTATCGTGGACGGGGTTTTCGGCGTCTTTCAAAAGACTGTGACGAGCGACAACACGTCGGCTTGGACACGGTAAGCATCGAAGGAAGTAGTCATGCAGTCGACCTCTCTCGAAAGTTCCGGAGCAACTGCGATGTTCCAACAGCCCTCTTCGCGGTATGGCGGCAGCCGGCGACGTCGTCGATCTCCCGACGCTCGAAAAGGCGTGGTGCTGCTTGTCATTCTGGGCCTGTTGTCGCTGTTCATGCTCGTGGTCGTCTCATACGTCATGACGGCCAGCGCTGAACGTCACGGCGCCGTGATCAACGCGCGAAGCGAACAGGAGCCCGAGGCGCCATCGTCGATGGGCAACGTGGTGTTCAATTCGATGTTGCAGGTCGTCCGCGGGTCGCAAAGCCCGAACTCAGTTGTCGGCCCACACAGCCTGCTCGAAGACATGTACGGCGATCGCGAAAGCGTGAGTGGCGCAGTATTTGTGGTCGACCCGTTGCTGACGCTTCCGACGGGCGGCACGAGCACCATTTCAGGGCTTTCGAACAACCAACTCGTTGAGATGACGGGGTTGAGCTTTGGTCCCGACCGTCAACCGGGCTCTGCGGGTGTGGAAGACGCCGGCGCCGCGCCTGCGAAGCCGGCAACCGCGCCGGCGGGTTGGGCATGGCCAAAGAACAGCACGCATATTATCGACGATGTCGGAGAGTACACCGACAGCAGCACGAGCAAAAGTTCGAGCTCTTCCGATGACAGCCCGCTCGACAAGTCTTTGCCTTCGCAGCTCGATCCTCGGCACAATTCGAGCGCCGTTGCTCCACCGGCATTCGGCACCTATTATCCCGCGCACGGAAGGGTACTTTGCCGGCTGCGTGTTGACGATGCTGAACGGCAACGCGGCTGGGCAATCGACGCACATCGTGCGCTGGTACAACGCGGCGCCCAACGGCTCGGCGGCGAATCCTGCCGGCGCGACGCCTGATTGGCGGATGTGGATTCGGCCTTTCGAGAACGGAACGAAGCCCGCCCCCGGCGATCGCTACGTCATCAACGGCCGCCCGTTCAACGGCACCGGTTTCGGTTACGACACGTTCGAGGCCACGACTCCGTCAGGCGGCGGGGGCCAGTACCAAACGGCCGCCAACAACTATCAAGTCCAGTGGAAGCGCGCGGCGGCGACCAATTCGACGACCATCGATCCGACGAACGAATCCTCGTGGCCATTTGCGCTGACGCCCAATCCCATCAACCCGATGTATCGCGGTTTCTTGAAGGATCGCCCAATGAGTGCATCGGACGTGCTTCTGAATTTCGACGGCGTCGACGCCGACGAGGATTGGGACATCCCTGACTTCAACAACATGGCGCTGGCTGGAATGATCGTCAATCCGTTCACCGGCCACTGGGAGGTTCGCTTCCCGTCGTTCCATCGCCCGGACCTGGTGAACTATTGGATGAACCTCGCGGGGGCAGGCGGAAACTGGCTCGCGATGCCGGTCAACTTGCGGCGTCGCATCATGCTCCGGCCGCAGCCGGACTTTGGACCCAACGTTCTCGGCAACGTCGACGACCTGGACGGCGACGGCAAATGGACTCCTGCAACCGAGCCCGACTTTACCGGCCGATATGTCGGCGCTTTCGGCGGGTTCGACCCGGTCAACGGCCCTTGGGACGTCGACAACGATCAGGACGGCCAGCCCGACAGCGTTTGGGTCGACCTCGGTTTTCCCGTGCAAACGTCGGCTGATGGCCAACTCGTTAAACCGCTGGTGGCGGTTTTGTGTTTAGACCTTGATGGCCGCCTGAACATGAACGCGCACGGTAACCCCAGTCATTACCGCAACGGCTTGCCGGGCGTCGACGCATACATCGCCAACTCGGTGTCTTCACCCATGGTCGCACCGCCGAGCGCAAGCACGCCGACCGCACAAGAGTCGTATGTAATGGGTGGTGGCGCGTTTACGGCCGACGCGCATTACAGTCTGCCGACTCTCACGAGCAGTTTCACCACGACCAAAACCGTCGCCCTCGTCGAGCCGCTGACAACCATCTCCAGCGACGACGGCAAGATTCTGTCGACTTCCTACACCGGACTCCCGTTTGCCGGAATCACACCGCAGATCAACGCGATCGCGCATTCGCTTACCTTCGGCTCAACGACTCTCAATCCTATCGGCGTCGGCAGCGGCTTCGGCGTGGCCGATATCAACCTAGGACCGGTGCTCGAGTCACCGTACATCCACGATGATCGAAGCTACGGCAAGAAAAGCTATACGCCGTTTCGTGTGAATCCGTACCGTTTCCTGTTGGAAGGAAACTGGGATGGAATGCCGCGCTCGACGACATCGTTTAGCGGCGGGCAGCCTAACAACTCGCAGCGACCTCCGATGCCTGGCCGTTACGGCGAGCCGCACATTCTCGACATGACGGCCACGGCCCGGCAGGCGGCCGGTTTCTTGCACCCTCCGCGGGCCGGACTGACCGGCTCGACGGGCGCGACGACGCTTGGCGATGACAATTTCCCGCCGGCGCCGGCGCAGTCGCTGTTTTATCAAAGCCAACTGCCCGTTCTGGCACGCGGAAACGCGACCTACGAGTCGAGCGGCGTCCCCGGCAGCGCGACGCTCTCGGGCGCCTACGGTTCGCCAGCCGATCTGAGCGGTCGCATCATCACTGGCCTCGACTTCCGCGGCATGCCGATCTTCGCCAACAGCCAGCCGACCACCAGGCCAAACACGACTGCGTCCTCAATGTACAACGACGCGATCGACGATCCGTACGAACTGAATCTTTCGAGAAAGGCGCCTCGCGGCACGAACATGGTCATGCCGGGCGACCCGACGCCGAACACGGCGCGTATGAGCCCCGTGGATGCCCCGATCACGCCGGCCGAGCTCGAAGTGTTCCTCCGCCCTCGCGATCTCGACACGGTGAACAACTACGACCGCCTGACCTACTTGATGGGCGGCAACAAGCAGGGCTTCACCGATATGACGCGGCGTCTGACGAGCGAATCGTGGGATCTCCCGTGCCCGAACCTGCAGCCGACTCCGGAAATTCGCGACGCGCTGACCTTACCACAAACGGGCGGACCGACGGGCGGCGGGCTCGGCATTCCAGCAACCAATCTGAGTTTCGGCGACTTGCTGCGCGGGAAGCTTGCCGCCGTGATCAAGGCAAACCAGCGCTCGGCTAGCCCGACAGACAGCGGCACGTTGTCCCCTACGCAAATCGCGGCGATCACGACGAGCAGCGCGAATGTCTCGGGCGCTCCGGGCACCAATAGCTTCAATCTGGCGGCGTTGCTCGACTCATCGAACACCCAACCCGTCGCGATTGTAAGAGCCGGTGCTTTGAAATGGTCAGGTGCGGTGGCCCCCAAGGTGAATGCGCGACTTCTCTCGCCGGATTTGCTGATGGGATTGCGGATGAATCTGAATCGGCCGGTGGGCAACGGCTTCGATGACACGGCCGCTGGCGGAGGCGGAGGCGTGAACGTCGTTGACGAACCCAAAGAAGCCCTCAATGGCGAACAGATTTGGAAAAATACCGCGTTGTCCGTCTCTACCGGAAACGGCATCAATTTCGATGCGACCTGGGACGGCAAGTTTCTTACAAACACCGTGAACGATTCCACCTGCGAAGTGTATGGCCGACAGGAACTCGCAAAGCATCTGTACGTTTTGGCCATGATGATGATGGACAGCGGCTACACGTTCCCGACGGTCGAAGCGTTGCAAGATATTCCGGCGGGCACGGCAGGTGTTCCGAACGGAATGAAGGTCGCCCAGCAGCGGCGAATTATCACGGCCTACCGCGTGGCTCAATGGGCGATCAACGCTGTCGACTTCGCCGACCGGGACGCAATCATGACCCCGTTCGAGTTCGACATCTATCCGTTCTCGATCGGCGATCCCTATGCAGCGCCGCTCGGCACCAGCGCCGCCCCCGTGTGGATGCCAGGCGGCTGGGACGTTGATGGTGTAGTGACGGGCGGCGGCGCCGGTGACGACAATGAGACGTTCCGCGGCCTGGTTTGGGGCATGGAATACCCAGAGTTGTTGATCACGGAGACACTTGCCTTTCACGACAAAGGCGTGGCTGATACCGATGACGACAATTTGCGGACAGGATCGACGACGCCCGCGAAGAATGCGCGTTTCACGCATCAGAAAAACGCGACAGGTGTCGACAACGACTTCGACCAAGTGCGGATACCGCAAGGGTCGGCGTTCATCGAGCTGTATTGCACGGGCCGGCAAGGATCGGTCGAAGCCGCAGCAAACGCGGCCATCAGCGGTTCCACTTCGGGATATAAGACCGACCCGAAGTTGAACTACCTGCCCCGCGAACTCTACGACACAACCACGACGATCGACAGCCCCACGAAAGCTGGTGGAGCGGTCGGCGGGCTCGATCTGGCACGTACAACGGCCGGCGGCAACGGTGTGTGGCGACTCGCGATTTCAGTTCCGCACATGGGCTACGACGCCGTGCCAGCCCAACCAACCGTGCGCGAACGACTTTACTGTCCTCAGCAAGTTACCGGGCCCGGGACCGTATCACCGTTCCGCCCCAGTACCACAACGCTCCAGCCGAAATCGCTGGACACGATTACCAACGCGAACCTCAATCTCGACCGTTTGGTTTATTTCAGCAGTACCGTGACATTGCCCGATGCGACGGACCCCAATGTTAATGTCACGTACGTTCCACCGGCCGGAGGCGTGGCTACGAACACGATCTTACCGGCAGGCGGCTACGCGGTGGTTGGACCGGCTCGTCCTACCGTCACCGCCGGCGGTATGACGTTCAAAAATACAACGTTCGTCGGATGGACCGATCAGTTTGCTTCGGTCCTTGGCATGACTCTCGGCGGCGCGGCTTCTGCCACTTGGAATCCGCAATTCTTTAACATGGGTTGGACGGCTGCGGGCCCGAATGCCCCCGTTTCAACGCAGATATCGACGACCGGCGCCAACCCGTGGATTTGTCCTATCTGGAGTGACGCCACCAAGTCCACCGATCCCGCCTTCACGTATCCAACCGTAGCCAGTCCTGCAAGTTCGGGTGTGGGTCAGGTCAAAGCTCCCTTACTCGTACCGGTTGCTTACCAAATAGCGGTTGCTACTCCGCCAGGTTTCCCGAGAAGTCTCGGCTTGAACATTTCGGAACCTGCGAAGGGTTACGGCTCGGCGAGTTTCACAAGCACCGTCACCTCGTCCCCCACCATCAACGGAATCGGCGCTCTGCTGACGCCGTACGACACGCCGTTCGACCAGCAAGCTTTTACTCCGGCAGCGCCGCTTAACCAGTCCAACATCTGGCAATCGGGCACCGTCTTGGACTATCGAACGGTGTTCTTGCAACGCCTCGCCGATCCTACGAAGGATTGGGATGCACAAACCAATCCTTATATCACCGTCGATTGGATGCCGATTGATCTGACCATCTACAGTGGCGTGGCAACTTACGTCCCCACACCCACAGGTGGCGGCGCCACGACAAAGGCCACGAGCGTGAGCGCCCACCAAGCGGCAGAAGACTACACCAAGTTCCCGAACGGGCCTGCCAAGTCGCAATGGACGGGTTGGACCATTCCGTCTCCCCAAGGCGGAACCAACACCTTTCAAAACTATATTCGATCGACGGCAAATTCTCCGGGCGCAAACGCGTCGCCCATTTTGTGTTTCGAAAGTCGTCAACGGGGCCCGCGCGTTGCCGAGATCATTGCGACCGCACCTGCGGGTGCTACGGTGGCGCTGGCCGGTCCGATTGCCTTGCAGTGGCAGAACGCCACTAGCATTGCGGCGGTCGCTACGTCGAGTGCAAATATCGCTGGTGCTTTCCCACCGTTGACCGGAACCAATGGCGGAGCCCTCTGGGCGACGCAGCCTTTGCCCGAAGCTTCGCTGTGGGCGGCCATCAGCGATCATCCCCGCGTCCGCTTCATCGAAAAACCATGGGGCGGCACGACGTATGGGTTCAAGCATCAAGTCAAAGGGCATTCTCTCGGTTTCATCAACGACAGTTACGGTCGCATGCGTGACGAGCAGGCCGAAGGCGCTACCTCGGTAGCCTCGCAAGGCGTTCCGTATACGCCTGGCCGCGGATCGTGGCTCGCGGTCAACGAACCGACCGCAACGACCTCTCTCGCCGTGTCGACCTATTCCATGCCCGGCGCCAGCGCTGCAACGGTCGACCCGACTCTGCTCAAAGATTACATCGGCTCGCCACAGCAGCCATTTCCCTGGCTGACATGGAACAACCGACCGTACGCCAACGCCATGGAGCTCATGCTGGTCCCGTCGAGCAGCCCCGGCCGATTCACGACGGAGTTCACCTATACCACGCAGACGCAGTGGACCGACCGTTACGCCACAACTGCTAGTTCCCCCATCAATTACGGGTTGTCGCCATTCCTAAAGACCTATTTCGGCCTCAGCGAACCGAACCAGAACAACGTCTACGCGCCCATGCCGCCGATACCGTGGGGCACAATCTTGCCGCCCTATACTCCTCTCCCATTGCAGACGGGAACGGTGCCGTCGGTGGCTCCGTCATCCTCAATCCTTCCTCACCTGCCTTGGCCGCCGCCGAGTCAGCAGATGGTTGCTACTAAGGCGGCCAGTCTGAACGCGTTCGCCACAAATGCGACGAACCCGATCACATCGACGGCAAGTTTTCCCTTTGGCCACATGATGAACTTGTTCAGTTCGTCTGACGTGACAGCTCCCTACACAACGAAGCCTTCGTCGAACCTGCACAGGCTCTTCGAGTTTGTCCATGTACCGTCGCGATTCTCTGGCAACGACGACCTCCTGATCGGACCAGTCCCTGCAGGCAGCACGGTATTAAACGGCGGCAAAGTAAACGGGGGAATCACGGGTACGTATTTCGAAGCAGCGACTGCGCCAAACGTCTCTCCCCTCGTGCCGTTTACGGCGCCGTTCAACCGTTTGTCGCGCTACCGCGAGCCCGGCAAGATCAACATCAATACGCTCGTCGATCACCTCGGAACGTTTGCCGCCAACATCGGCGGAACAATTACCGCCGTGGGCGATCATCCCGATATGTGGCGCGGCATCACCAACGGGTTCCCCGAGCCGAACTGGAACATCGGCAACGGTAACGCGGCCGGATACTACTTCAGCTCGATCTTCGGCGGTGCGACTCCCCTCGTCGATGGCATTCAGGTCGGACAATACTTCCGCGACCTCGTTTCGGCTCGATCGTGGTGGAACCCCGCGTCGCCGCCGCCGTTGAGCTCGCCGAGCAATCCCAACACCTCGCCAGCGAACTACCCGCCGCGCACGGCGGCAGACTTCGCCATGTATATGCAGCCACCCTTGGTTGGCGGACTCCCCAATCCGGTCGCATACGGCAACAGCACAATGTTCAATGCCACCACGCCGTCGTTCTATCGACCGTTCCGGTCTGTACGCTGCGAGCGTCGCGCTGCCCGATCCGAAGATGACGATCAGCGGCCAGCTATTGGCCGACAATAGTTTGTTGCGTCGTTTAAGGCCTGATCTTCCGATGGTCGACGGATCGCCAAATCCGGAAGCGCTCTTCGCCGTGAACTCTGGCGACCTGTGGACAAACAACAGCACAGGTGCAGCCCAAGCCATCCACGCAAGCTGGTCGAAGATGCCGGTTGATCCAAATCGCAATCCCTTCTTCCGATATCAATTGCTCACGAAGATCGGCGGCATGTTCACGACGCGATCGAATGTCTATGCGATGTGGGTGACGGTCGGATTGTTCGAAGTGGATCGCATTCCGCAGACGCAGTTGGCCGGGCTGATGGCCGACCCTGGCTTCCCGCAGCGCGACGGTTATCGAGTCGTGCGTGAACTAGGTTCGTCGCTGGGATCGACGCGGCGCTATCGAGGCTTCGCCATCGTCGATCGCACGATTCCTGTCGGCTTTCAGCGCGGCGAGAACTACAACGTCGACAAATGTTTCTTGATCAAGCGGCTAATTAAGTAGGAGCCCCGTGCCGTGCAATCAACGCGCATTCAAAGCCCGCGAAGCGGGTTCACGCTGATCGAGATCTTGGTCGCAACGGCGATCACGCTGATGTTGATGGCCAGCATCGCTTCGATGTTCGCGTTCGTCACCAACAGCATCACGGACAGCCGCGCGATTATTGAAATGAACGAGTCGTTGCGTGAGGCGGCAACCTTGCTTCAAAACGACCTGGTCGGAGCCACGGCGCCCACGATGCCTCCGCTGGATCCCGCTCAAAACAACGGTTACGTCGAGATCATCGAGGGGCCGATCGGTCCGGTCTATTTGCCCACGACGACCAATCAAGCACGCTTTGCCGGCACCAACGCGCCGCCCGTCAGTGGCACCCCTTACCAGATCATCGGCACCACGGATGTCGCTCATTATCCGCTCGACGAGTCGTTCGAGGACGTCGACGACATTTTGATGCTGACGACCGCCTCGCCAACGGGCAATTTCTTCGGCGATTGGACCGATCTCGTCGCGGGGACCGACACGGTGCAGGCTTCGCCACATGCTGAAGTGTGTTGGTTCTTGCGCGGGACGACACTCTTTCGGCGTCAGCTACTGATCGTCCCTGGCCTCGGCTCGGTCGAAAACAACGACCTGCGGAACAATTACCTGACCAGCGCCTCGACGATGTATGGCGCTCGGTCGTTTTATCGACAGTTTGACCTATCGATGCGCCAAGAAGGCGGCGTTTATGACGCCCAGCAACCCGCGCCCGGGTCGTCGGGCGCCGTTGTGACGGGCATCGCGGCGGCGCCGAATGGCGTCCCCGTCATTCATTCCAACAGCCTTGGCGATTTGACGAAACGCGAAAACCGGTACGGACATCAGCCGTTTCGATACCCGCACGATGCGCGATTTTGGGGCGCACCACGACGACTGCCGGAGGCTTGGGATCGGCGAACCCAGGCATGGGTTTGCCCATCCTCCTCGAGTGCTCACAGAAGCAGTGGCCGTTTCCGCTGGTTCAGGTTGACCCATCGAGCACCAGCAGTAACGCTCTTACAGCGAGCATGTTGGCTTTTCCGGTCACGAACATGGGGTCGACCAACAACCAAGTGCGTCCGCTGATATCGCCGATTAACACGTCCACGGCATCTACGGCCCTGGCTTCGCATACGGTTTCCGGCAATGCGGGTCCGAACAGTATGCATTTCGATCTTACGACCACCGGCTCGTTTCAGCCGATGCCAGGCATGTTACGAACAGGCAGTTACTCGGCGGGAGCGACATTCCCCGTGGAAAGCTTCTCGTCAAATCTCTCCCATGTAATGAACTACTTCTCCAGCGGATCGGACGATGACCGCTATGACGATGTCGTGATGACGAACGTGCTTTCGTTTGACATCAAGGTTTGGGATCCCGGTGCTCCGGTGTTTGACGTCCCGGTGCCGGCCTCGTCGGTCGCTGCCGCGGTGGCGACGTCGATTTCAACGTCGATTGCGCCCGGCGATCCGGGATACAACAGCATCTTGTACAACGCGTTCATTACCCAGAACCCACCGACGTTCACCGCCGCCTCGCCAACGGCGAGCAATGTCAGCTTCGGCGCTTATGTCGATCTGAATTACATGCAGCGCGTGACCAACGTCGACCCTTACAACGGCCTGTATCGTTGGCTGCCCACCGCGCCGGTATCGACGGCAACCACCGGCAACGCGACGACGTTCCCAGTCATGTGTGCGAAGGGCAACTATGAGGTGGCGTTGCGTCGCTATGAAAGCGCCCAGTCGCTGCCCATTGGATCGCTGCCTCGGCCGCACTTTTCAGGCCCCGGCGACCCACGCTCCGGCGTCTACGGACTGTGGCCGGGCAATCCGGCGATGACCTATACCTACACCACTGGCCTTCTCGCCGGGGCGACCCTTACCGCCGCCAACGGCGAAGACATCACCATCAATCGCCCCATTGCAGCCGTCTACGATACGTGGTCCACACACTACGAGCGCGACGGACTTGCGAACAATATCGACCCGTATTACGGCATCGGTCTGATAAGCGGGAAGGCGATTAATCCGTTCTACGATGGTTCGAGCCACTTTGCCATCGATCCACAGACCAATGGCATCGACGATGACAACATCAATGGCATCGACGATCCTGGCGAAGCCGAAGCGCCGCCGCCGTACCCCTATCCGCTCCGCGGCGTTCAGATAAAGATTCGCTGCTTCGAACCCGATACGAAGCAAATTCGCGAAGTAACGGTCACCCACAAGTTCGTGCCTGATTGAACGACGCCTGTCAAGCGTCCTTCACAACGCAACGAATCAACAACAAGCGACCGTCGAGAAGTTCGGCCAACATGCCGCCGGGAAGAGTCAACTTCGGCGGCGCTTGGCTTAATGCCATTTCGCACAAGGCGTCCCACTCGCGGTAGCCGAACTGTTGCAGCGGCCAGCCATGCTGCTTCCAAACGGCGATGAAAAACTCGCGCAGAAGGAACGGCGATAAGTCGCAAAGCGCGGCAAGGTTGATGACCGTCGCGCCGTTGGCTTCAACGTGCATTGCGCTCGCGGGCAGGTCGCCGAGCGTTTCGTCGATCACGTGCTGCGCGTCGCCGGCGAGTTGACCTAAACGCACCAGCGCTTCGACGATGCGCGGATTGTATTGCTCGGCCAACAGTGGCAGCAGCTCGTGACGCAATCGATTGCGTGTGAAGCGACGATCGTCGTTCGTGGCATCAACGCGATACGCCTGCCCGATCGCGCCAAGGTACGCGGTGAGTTGCTCGCGACGGAACGTGAGCAGCGGACGGATGAGCGAAACGGCGGGGCCAAGGGGCCGCGCTCGCGACATGCCACCCAGACCAGCGATCCCCGTGCCGCGCACGAGACGGTGCAGAATCGTCTCGGCCTGATCGTCGGCCGTGTGCGCGGTGGCAACATACCGGGCGCCGAGCCTCTCGGACTCAGCCCGCAAGAACGCGTACCGCTCATCGCGCGCCGCCGCCTCGATCCCGTCGCCAGCTTCGTCGGCACTACGTAGAGCGTCGCCGCAGCCGACGCGGCAGTCGAGCCCCAATTCGTCGGCAAGCGCGACGACGAACCGTTCGTCGGCATCGGCGTCGGCGCCGCGCAGCCTGTGGTTGAAGTGTGCGACGACCAGCCGCGGAAAGCCGGGCGACCGAGGCTCGCCGTCCGCCCTAGTAATACTGTCGAGGGCTCGCAGCAGCGCCACGCTGTCCGGACCGCCCGAAACGGCGACCAGCACCGTCGTATGCCTCCATCGGTCTGGCGGCCAGGCGTCCGCTAGCAGTTTCGGCAAATCGGCGGCAGTCATGGCGAAATCATCCGTGAGGCGTTCGTGAACGTGTTCACCTGAGCCTCGCCTGTCACTGATTATCCCCCCGGTCGAGGCTAATTTGGTTGCAGTTGCCGGCGACTTTGTTAGGATCAAAGCTCGCGTCGTTTTGCGCGCCCTCGATTCTTCGAGTGCACGCCGCTCGGCGTGAAGCAAGAGTTCATATTCAGGAACGAGTAACCGCGCGGTCTCCGCATTGTTTTCGACTCGCTTTTGGCGTGTCGAACATGAGGACGCCTCGACGGCGACAGTTCAACGCGTTTGAGCGCTTGCGAACCATTCGAGCTTATCCGAAGCCAACCACCATCGGCCAGTCGGGTTCGTACATGCATTTGCTTGTCGTGATTCTGGAATACTGCCTGGGCCTGATCAGGAAACCAACTCCTCAGCCCGAGCCGGTTCGACGTGAAGGTCACCATTCGCGGCGTCACAATTCACGACTTCCGGAGGCCGCCCCGGTCGCCGGTCCAGGCAACAATGCAGCCCCGTTCCACGAACAGCCTCTCGATCGGTGGATGACTCCCCTTCCGATGGCCGAGACGTTTGACAATCGGCCGCAGGTCCGTAGCCGCCAGTTCCACGCGTCCAGCGATTCAACCTCGTTGCGACAGCGAATCACAGGCGGCTCCCCTGCTCCGGAAACGCCAAACGACTGCCACGGCGAATCGGCGCAAGGGCGTCCAGGCAACGGATAGCGGCTCGCGAAGTGTCGCTAACGTCGGCGGGCTTGTTCCGCTGTCGAAGATGTCGACGCCGATGGTTCTCAATCGCTGCTGCCGCGTGGCCGAAGCCATTCATTCGGCCAACTGTCTCGCGTCGAGCACGTCCCCAGGACGCGCGTTTTCTCGTTCGTGCCCGATAGAAAACGCAGGCCGCACGGCATCGACTCGGCTCTCTTGACGAGAGACAGAATCTGTCGCGCTGGCCATGGGGGAGACAAGCCGTGGACCCGATCGTTGTAGCCGTGATTTCCGCAGGAATGGCGGCGATCATGACGTTCGCCGCCGTCAAGGGACTCGATTATCTGCGCGGCACCGATGCCGAACGCAAAGCGCGTGAGCTCGTCGATCGCACGCAGCACGACATCGAAAACCGCCGCAAGGAAGCGGAACTCGAGCTCAAGGAACTCGGCATTCAAATCCGCGCCGAAGGTGAGCGAGACCTCGCCAAGATTCGTCAGGAACTTCACGAGCGCGATCGCCTGCTCGACAAGCGTCAAGACTCGCAAGAACAGCAGCACGATCAGTTGCTCAAACGCGAACGCATGGTCGAGACCACGCAGCGCAAACTGTCGGAGAAGATCGAAGACGCGAACCGCCGCAGCGAAGAGTTGAACAAGCTGCTCGAAGATGAACGCCAAGCGCTGCACCGCATCAGCGGCCTGACCCACGAAGAAGCCAGCAAGAGGCTGCTTGAACAGTTGGATCAGGAGCTCAAGGAAGAAGCGGGGACGATCATTCTGAAGCACGAGCGGAAGATGAAGGAGATCGCCGAAGAGAAGTCGCGCGAGATTCTCATCATGGCCATTCAACGCTACGCGTCGGCGCACACGGCCGAGAGCACGACGAGCACCGTCGACATTCCCAACGACGATATGAAGGGGCGTATCATCGGTCGCGAGGGACGCAACATTCGCGCGTTCGAAAAGGCGACCGGCGTCGACGTGATTATCGACGACACGCCGGGCGTGGTGATCGTCAGCGGTTTCGATCCCGTCCGCCGCGAGGTCGCGAGGCTGTCGCTGGCGAAGCTCATCGCCGACGGACGTATCCATCCGGCTCGCATCGAAGAAGTTGTCGGCCAAACGCAAACCGAACTCGAAGCGCACTTACTCAAGATCGGCCAAGAAGCTGGCGAAGAAGCCGACGTCGGCAACTTGAACGAGAAGATCATCCATCTGCTCGGCCGGTTGCGCTTCCGCACCAGCTACAGTCAGAACGTGCTGCGGCATTCGATCGAAGTCGCGTACTTGAGCGGCATGTTGGCCGACGAGCTCGGACTCGATGGCCGACTTGCGCGGCGCTGCGGGTTGCTTCACGACATCGGCAAGGCGGCCGACCACGAACAGGAAGGCGGTCACCCGAAGATCGGGGCCGACTTGCTCAAGCGTTACGGCGAAAAGCCCGAGGTGGTGCATGCCGCCTTGGGGCATCACGACGACATTCACATCGGCAACCCGTACACGGTGATCGTGGCGGCGGCCGACGCTTGCAGTGCTTCGCGTCCCGGCGCGGCGCGAGTCGCTCGAGCGTTACATCAAGCGGATGGAAGAGCTCGAAACGATTGCCGGCGGTTTCCCCGGCGTCGAGCAGGCGTTCGCCATCCAGGCCGGCCGCGAGCTGCGTGTGATCGCCAGCGCCCGGGACACGACCGACGCTTCGGCGGCGAAGATTTGCCACGACATTGCCCGGGCCTTCGAGGAGCAACTCACCTTTCCGGGTGAGATCAAGGTCACCGTTTTGCGTGAGACGCGACATTCGGAAGTCGCGAGGTAGGCCTGAATTTTGGGTCGTTATCGAGTGCGGCCCCACGCCCGCGGACGGCCGTCCGTGGGCTTCATGCACCACGTGTTTACGCGATGACGCAAGACGGACGTTTTTCCTTTGAAAGCGCTTTAGTCGGACGCTTCGGACAGTAAGATACAGCTTAGTTGCTCGTCGGCAAGGCACTCGCACGTCCTACGCATTGGTCGGAGACTTTCGCCATGGTGGCTTCCCGTTCGCTTCGTACACGCAGCCCTCGCGGGTTCACGCTCATCGAGATCCTCGTGGTCATCGCGATCATCGGCATGCTCATGTCGCTCAGCGGCTTCGCAGCCTTCCAGGCGCTGAAGAACGTAAAGGAAAAGGCCATCATCGCGGAGATCGGACGCCTGAACACGGCGATGGAGTCGTATCATGAACAAAGAAACGGCTACCCGCCGTGCATGGGTGCGATTGTTTTCGGCGGTGCAAGTCAGCCCGCTCTGCCGAAGAACAGCTTCTACATGACGCGTCAACAAATGACCACCGCGCACACGCAGGCGGGTTACAACGGCTTCAATTTCACCACCGGCAGCCTGAAGACCGCTACCATTAGCGCGAACGTGTATACCTACAATTATTACAATCTGACGCCCGTCAACACCGTCGTGAAGCTCGACCTCGATACGATGGGCCCTTCTGAGGCGTTGGTGTTTTGGCTGGGCGGGTTCCCGTGTCCTTACATCAACGGGACGTACATCGCGCCGAAAAAGCTAATTGGCTTCGCTAAGAACCCGACCAATCCCTACACGCTTACGTACTCGACGACGCAGGCAACAATGTCCGTCGATCAATTCATGCAATCACGAACGACACCACTTTTCGATTTCGACGAGTCGCGGCTGTACGATTCCGACAACGATGGTTGGTACGAGTACTATCCCGAGAAGCCAGATTTCACCACCTCGCCTCCCACCGCCCCGTATGTCTATTTCGACGCAAATCTGTACACGCGGTGGCGTTTGGATCTCGCCACTCCGATGGCGCCGATGACTCCGTTTCCCGCCCCACAGTCGATCATTCCGAACAAGCTGAATGTCGAGCAGCAATTCGCTTTGACGTGGGGACTGGCGATGCCGTACGCAAAGAGTGTTGTCGGAACCACCATTACATGGGTGAATCCGCAAAGCTTCCAAATCATCGCCCCCGGGTTCGACCACATGTACAGCTCGACGAGCTTAGCCACCAGCAACGCGGCGACCTCTGCCAGCATCAATATGAATCCCGCTACGATGGTGCCACGAGTCCTGCAAGATTCGACCATCACCAATGAAGAGCGCGACAACTTCACGAATTTCAGTGATCAGACTCTAGGCGATGAGGCCAGCTACCGAGCGACGACGGCTGCGACTGGCAGCTAAACGAACGGCATGTTGCGAGAAACGTACCGGTGCGGATCCTCTTGATCGGCGATATCGTGGGCAAGCCGGGTCGCCGGATCATCACGCGCACGCTCAAGTCGATCATCGCGCGAGAGCAACTCGACTTTGTCGTCGCCAATGCTGAGAACGCTGCTGCGGGTTCGGGGCTCACGCCCGACATCTATCGCGAACTGATCGACGCGGGCGTCGATTGCATCACGCTCGGCGATCACATCTATCGCCGACGCGAAATTTTCAGCACGCTCGAATCGGCTGACAACATCGTCAAGCCGGCCAACTTCCCTGCCGAAGCGCCGGCAAGCCGTACGCGCTCGTCACGGCCCGCAACGGCACGACGGTGGCCGTCATCAGCCTGCTGGGACGTGTCTTCATGCGGCCCGTCGATTGCCCGTTCAAGGCCGCCGATCGTGTGCTCGCTGAGTTGCCGCCGGAGGTGCGTGTAATCATCGTCGACATGCACGCCGAGGCAACGAGCGACATGCAGCTCATGGGGCGCCTGCTCGATGGCCGCGCGAGCGCCGTGCTCGGTACGCACACGCATGTGCCGACGGCCGATGAGTGCGTCTTCCCTGGCGGCACCGCCTTTCAATGCGACGTAGGCATGACCGGCCCGTACGACAGCATCCTCGGAAGGCGCATCGATCGCGTGCTCGAAACGACGCGCACGTTCGTACCAACGCAGTTTGACGTCGCGACCGACGATGTGCGCATGTGCGGGTCCATCGTCGACGTCGACGCATCGACCGGGCGTGCCACTGGAATCCGGCGATTGCGCGTTGATTGGCAGGAAGTCGAGCACGATGCACAGTTGCAACGCAAGCTCGAAACCCGTCCGTCGTAAATACCATGAATGTCGCTGTCGGCGGCGAGCGCAAAGGCACAGCTCGGTGGATCGCATCGCCCAGTCATTGATCTATGCCGAAGTGACGCCGCGTTAGGCGGCGGTGACGAAGTGTGGCGGCGGCTGCGGCATGTGAGGTCGTGCGACTGATCGTAGCGCTGAATATCAGGGAGAATTGCGTCACGATGTAGGGAGGCCTTAGGCCTTAGCATTGACAAGCACGCTCTCGACGTGCTCGTCGACACGTCGGTGATGTTCATCGACGAGGCGTCCACTTGCCCGCTCTTAGTCTGCGGCGGATGCCCCCTCACCCTGCGCTTCTGAAAGCAGGGCGATTCCGTTCACCCGTGATCGCCCCGCCAAGGGCGATCCCTTCTCGGAGCAATACGATGATCGCCATTGCGCAACCCTCATGCCATCTGACCGTCGAGGCCCTGCATCAGCGCTTTATCAGCATGCTGCCAAAAATAACTCAACTGGCGCAGCGCGCATTTCGGCAGTACGTACGGGAAGCCCGTGATGAGCTTGTTCAGGAAGTCATCGCCAACGCTTTCGTCGCCTATGCGCGCTTAGCAGAACTCGGCAAGCAAGCAGTTGCCTTTCCCACTCCCCTCGCAGGGTATGCCATTCGCCAAGTGCGATGCGGGAGACGCGTGGGTTCTCGCAGCAATCGACGTGACATTTTGCAATCGTCCCGGCATACACGCGTTTCGTTCGAGGCACTTGTCGAGTTTGGCCATCCCCAAAGACTCTGGAGTCAGTCGCTTATCGAGGACAAGAGTGCCGGTCCGGCAGAGACAGCTGCCGCGCGAATCGACTTACGAGCGTGGTTTTACTCATTGAGCCCCCGCGATAGGCGCGTCGCAATGGCACTAGCAATGGGAGCGACGACGTCGGAAGTTGCCGCAACCATCGGCGTCACAGCGGGACGTATCAGCCAGCGACGTCATGAACTAGAGCGTTCGTGGTGTCGTTTGCATAACCGGTCGCGTGCACGTGCATCCGATCGAGTGCCCGTCTGAGCATTCGACGGCCATTCCGTCAATGCGCGAGGGTGATGTTGGTTCGCGCTGCAGTCCTTCGGGACTGCAGCGCGACTATTGTGGGACGCCGAATCACACTTTCGCGCTGCGTCTTTTTTTTAGCTCTTACCAAGTGTCCATGTCGCGATTTGCGGCGTAGCTTCACCGAACTTGATTTATTGACAACTTGCTGGACAGGCGATCGATGCGTGCTAAGAATAAGTCGTAGGCATGATGCCGACCTATAGCGGCCGCGGACGCAGTCCTGGCTTGCTTTCTAACTTTAGGGAAAGGGATTTCCATGGCGCCTGCCAAGGCTGCAAGTGTTCGGCCCTATTTCATTGAAGGCCTCGACTTCGACGCGCTGCCGAGTTCAGTGAAGGTAGTGCTCGAAACCGTAGTGATACCGACCTACGTCGAGCTCGTCCTGGAAGAGGACGACGGGCTTAGGCGGTCCATTGGCGTCAGCCTGAGCTATCTGCTTTGGCTCGAAGTCATCGCGCAATTCCAGCTGAGTGCCCAAATCGACCTTACTCAACTGCACGTGCCAAGCCTTCCCGAGCGTGATGCCGCGATCGACCGATACCTGAGAATCGTCGGCAGTAAACAAAAGGCGCAGACCTATTTAAGTCGCATCCGCGAGCTACGGGAGAGACGTAGCAAGTCGCGTGACGGGCACGCTGCCTGACTCCATGGGACGGTGATGAACGTGGAAAAACGAGATTTTGTTGACCAACACCTTCGGCGTATCGAAGCGTTTTTTGCCGAATATGCGCGATTGCTTGCAGCGCAGGGCACCATCGTGCGTACCTATCGCGCTCGCGGCAAACGACGTTACGGCCCCTATTACCGGCTGACGGTGCGTGATGACCACGGAGTTCAGAAATCGCTGCATCTCGGCCAAGATCCCGTTCTCCTTGAGCATGTGCGCAAGCGACTGGCGGAGCTGAGGGGGCCGCTGAAGCAACGTCGCCTCCTTGCAAGAATCACCCGTGAGCTCCGTCAACAACATCGCATTGAAAAACAGAAGTTAGATGCCGAGCTGCTCAAGGTCGGTCTCTATCGCAAAGGAAACGAAATCCGCGGGTGGTCTGGCCGACCACGCTTGGCTTCATAACGCTTCACCAGGATGAAGAAAGGAGGTCCGATGCAGGACTCTGCTCTCGAACGCTCAAAACGCTCTCAGTCACGGCTCGGGCCCGAGTGGCGGGTGCGCGTTGCTTTATCACTGCCCGAAAACCTTCGCCGCCGAGACCGGCAACTCGATGATCTTACGTTGCAGTACTGGGCGTTTAAGCAGCTCCTGGAGCAAGGGGAGAGCGCCCGAGAAACGATCGCCAGCGGCTACTCGCTGATCTTGGACGCTGAGCACCTCAACTGCCAGCAGGCCAAGATGGAAGACGTTAAGGTTGCACTTCTGGCGAACATTCCACGCAAGGAGATCTGTCGCCGCGCGGCACTCGACCCTGAAGTGCTCGATGTTTGGCAGAAGCTGTTTTTTGATATTGAGGGAATGCGAAAGGCGACGAGCTGGTTGTGTCGTCACGTCGTTCAGCCGGTCGTCGCCGAAGGCAATCATCGCCTTGCTACGCAACTACGAGCGGCGATGGGTGGCGGCCCTATCGTAGGACGTGCCATGCTTGATGCCGTCGCCATGATTCCTGCTTCCGAGACCGATCGTGACGCACACCGCAAGTTGCAGTTGGACCTCAAGCTCGACGAAGCGATGAACTATCCGCTGACAGAGAAAACGGCTCTGCCGCTCATCAAGATCCTTGGCGACCAGAAGATCAAATGGAGCCGTCTAGAACTCGACCGCGAAAAGTTTCAAGCCGAAGTTGCTGCGACGGCGCAGAAGAACCAAAAGGCCGAAGATAAAAGACACCTGGCCAAGCAAAAGCAGCTTGCTGCCGAGCAGCGGCGCCTTGCTGAACAAGAGGCCAGAAAAGCACGGCTACAAACATCACCCTTGTATGCCTTGCGTTGGGCGGACGTCGACAAGCTGCCGCAGGCCAACCCCCTGCCGCAGGCCAACCCCGCGGTGAGCGACGGCAGTAAGGCACCGATGCCCGCTCCCGCGCACCCAATCATCGCTACCGCAAACGAGTGCTACGTGTCGATGACCCAGCCTGTGGACGGCTCGCAAGATGTGACCACCGCCCTGGCAAGTTATTGCTTAATCCGTTAGTCCGAAGATCCAGGGAGGGATCTGATGAAGAGTTGCAAAATCTATGGCGCCATCGCCGCGCTCGGCAGCCGTGCCAAATTTACTGGCCTATGGTCCGACTTGCCCGCTCATAAGGCGTTTGTCGATCTACGCGATGCACAGCCCACGCTTCTGGAAACGTTGCTGCAGGACTTCTCGCAAGAAGACCTCCAACTCGCCAACGTCATCACGACCGAGGACGGCGGTCAGCCGGTGCTCGTCCCGCAACTGGCACAGCCCGCCCCCTTCGTTTTTGTTGCCAAGAAAGGATCCGACAAGCTGCCATTTGATCTGGTGATCCATGGCCTCGGCTTGTCCCAGCATGCTGGCTGGAGCGTGCTGCTGGAGGACTACCGAACTGCTTGCACCGGAAAATCGTCCAGGGAAGTCCTGGTCACGGACACGATGGAAGCCATGGCGATTGCGTGGTCCGTCGGTCTTCGGGCGCTACCCGTCGACGGGCTCGCACAGCTGAAACAGCCCAACATCGGTACGTTATTTAACGTCTTGAACCGGCTATACGGGGAGGAGCTCAAAGCGGCCGAGCATGAAGGCGCCGTAGGCAAAGACAGCCAGCGGGGGCTGGTACTCGTCAACGGCGACATCGAAGGACTGCTGCCGAATGAGCCGCCAGCAATTGTCGCGGCGCGCGCTCGAATGGAAAAGATTGTTAAATGTCTGGACGTTGAGTTGGATACCTTCGGCATTTGGCAACTGTTGCCTGAGGAAATCCAGCGCATCAGAGATCTTTTGGAGTTGCAGCTCATTGACGACGCCAAGGAATGTTTTCTCGATAGTCTTGATGAAAATACGAAGTCGATTACACGGCCCAGCGCTCCTGCCGGCAGTTCCTCGGTGGCTTCAGCGCACGCTCACGTCCAAGTCGATGAAGTTCACAAGCATCACGCCAAGGATGAAAGTAGTCCGGCTTGGAAAGAGATGCTCAAGGAAATCGAGGCCACGATCATCCCCGAGCTCGTACAGCGTGCGCGCCTAGCGGAGAGCGTTGTCGAACGTATCCGGTTGCTGCATTTGATTTCGCTTCTGCGCGTTAAGGCGCCGGTCGAGAAGACAGTGATCGCCGCGGGCCAAGCGCTCCATAAGCTCAACGATGATATTTTCGCGAAATATAAGGCCTCCTTGCAAAGATTCAGCACGCTTGAGACCCAAGTCTTGTCGGCGCTGAACGATCTACAACGTGTTGGTTGAACCGCATCGGCACGTGCACAAGCTACGAGGAAGCGGCTTCGCGGCAGCCGCGCGCGTTCTTTGACAATTCGGGGTCGTGAGCTGAGCGGGCTCGGACGAGCTACCTTCACGACCGTCAACCGGTGGCAGTTCGGCCTTGTTTGCAGTTTCACGTAGGAAACCACAAGACTGTGGCTGCGAACAGTTACAACACGGTAGAGCCTGCGCCGGAAGAGTCACCGCCGTCGACTTGTTCTCGACCATCGCTTGAGGCCCGTCCGATGCGTCTCTTCGTGACGTATGAATCGCCCCTGAACACGGGCAAGCATGGGCCAAACCCATGGTTGTGGCTTGATGTCCCGGAACTACATCCGTCTTGCGATGTTCAGTGCCCCTCGCTATTCTCCCGGACCTTCTCTTCCGAGAGCATCGAGAGGCCCGCCGCATGAAACGCCTTGGCTTGCTGCTAGCGCTGTCAGCATTGACTGCGGGTATCGCAGGTTGCACCAGCTTTCTGGCTGCGGCCGCGTACATCATCAAAGGGCACAACGTCAACGCCGAGTTCGACGGCCTCAAGGGCAAGCGCGTCGCGGTCGTCTGTCGTCCACTAGCTCAGCTGGAATACTCGGCCGGCAACGCCAGCACCGAATTGGCCAAGCGCCTCTCGTACTTGCTCAAGCAGCATCTGCGCAAGATTGACATCATCGACCAAGACAAAATCAACGAGTGGACCGACGAACATAACTGGGAAGACTTCACCGAAATCGGCGAAGCGATGGATGCCGACCTCGTGGTGGGCATCGACTTGCGCGAGTTCGGCATGTACCAAAGCATGACGTTGTACCAAGGTCACGCACGTATGGCATTCGCCGTGTACGACATGCGTGACGGCGGACAAATCATCTATCAAAAGACGATGCCCAAGAGCATCTATCCGCCGAACACGGGCATTCCCACGTCCGAGAAGTCCGACGACGAGTTCCGTCGTCAGTATCTCGGCGTGTTGGCCGACGAGATCGGTCGGCACTTCTACGATCACGACGGCCTCGCGGACTTCGCGAAGGATACCGACGCGCTGCACTAAACGCAGCGCGTGTCGTGAGAAGGTTATTGCATAGGTTAGCCGCGACGCGCCAGCAGAGCGCACGCGTGGAAACCGTGAGCGCTCCGCTGGCGCGTTGCGGCTACTCGTCAGAGGTTCACGTCGCGTTTTGGTTTCGGAGGCGGTGGCGCGGCGGGCGGTGGGCCGCCGTTGCCTGCTGGCGCGGCGACCATCACGACGGGCGTTTGCGGCGCACGCGGCGGAGGCGCTTCGTAACGGTCGTCCCACTTCCATCCGATCGGATGGTTCAGATCGATCGTAGCTAAATACGCCCACGGCGTGTTGGGGTGTTCGCGCACAACGCGCTCAAGGTACTCGCGGGCCAGGCGAGCTTGTTTCTCGATCGCACTGCCGACGCTTATCTCGTTGGCGGGCATGATGGTGAAGACGTTCGCGTTGGCGGTTTTACCTTTGATCCCCTGCTTCGCCTTGGCGAGCATCTGGTTGTAACTCTCGGTGCGAACCTTGGCGGCCAACACGCGACCCATCGCCAAGTCGAACCCCGCACGCCAACGCGGCTCGACGATCTTCGCGCGATCGGGTTCGCCTTGCTTCAGGATGCGATAGATGGCGTCGATGCGCGGCTCGATGTACGCGGCAGCCTTCTGTGCCTCGTCGAGCTGCCGCTTGAACGCTGCCTCGTCGTCTTCTGACTTGCGGAACTCGAAGGTCGTGTTGTCCATCGGCATCACGGCCGCCGCTTGAGCCGCTTGGATCAGCGCAAGCCGCGCCTTGTTCGACGACACGAAGTGCTGATACTGCGTCGGCGGCAAGTAGTCGGGCACGTAATGTCGCATGACAGTCGGATCGAAGAACTGATCGATCTTGGCCGACATCAGCGGCGTCTCGCCTTGGGCGACCGCGCTACCGCTTTGCGGGCGATTTGGATGAACGGCAAAGTAGATGCCGCCCGTTTCGAAGCACAGCCGCGTGAGCCAATACGGGCCGAAGCCCGAATCGATGCGGTACAAGTCGTCGTCGCGACGAATGTGACCGACGAAGCCGAGCGACACGGCCTCGGGCATCAGCGTTTCGGGCCCCTGGCGAACTGGAATCCATCGTTCGCTTTGATCGTACTTCGGGTCCGGATCGACGTACCGCACCTCGAGATCGCGACGCCCGAACGGCGCCGGCACGCCCACGACGTACACAGGTATCGCAAGTCGGCGGCACAGCGTCGCGGTCGCCTCGGCACGTTCCTCGTCGTCGCCGACTTCGTCGGTAAACACGACGATCATGATGTTGCGTGCCGGACGATCGGTCCGCAGATGCTGGTAACGATGCACGACGGTCGCGATCGTCGAGAACGTCGTCTCGACGCCCGACGGATCGTTCTTAATGAGCGTGACTGCGTTCTGCACCTCGGCGAGATCGTCGGTCGGCTCGGGCGTGAGAAAGGTCGCCTCTTTGCCGAAAGCAACAACGCTCGATAGCAGCGGCGCGTCCTTCTTATCAGCGCCAGCGACGAGATGGCTCGCGCCGAGTTCTTTGTAGATGCGCTCGAAGCGACGATTGATCGCCGAGCGTTGCGCCTGCATGCTACCCGAGCGGTCGAACATCCACACGACGAGCGTCGGCCGCTGTTCGACCGATGTCAAAATCTCTTCAGTGATGCGATCGACCGCACCGACCGCCCCCACGGCGCCGACGCCTGCGGCCCCTTTGATCGAAACGATCTGCGACAACTGCGGCGCGGAGGCGAGATTGTGCAACAGCGGCGCTTCGTACACGCCGGGCTCGACAGGCATTTCGCGCACCGTGACTTGCACGACTGGCGCGACCACCGGCGCGACCGACGCCACGACATTCGCACCCACGGCACTCGCCGAACCGATCTCGGGATGCTCCTCATGCGTCAGCCGAAACTGTTGCAGCTCGGGAATCGCTTCGGGATCGGGCTCTTTGATTTGCTCGCTGGTGATAACCAGCTCGTTCTTCGGCGTCGCGCGCGGCAAAAACCACGCGCCGAGCACGACGACCAGCGCCATGTGCAGCACGACGCTCGTGAGGCACGCCGGGATGAGAGAATCGAAGTCGATGCCGAGGCCATCGTCTTCCATCGCTCGTACCGCCGGCATCTCGTTCACGTCGCCGCCTCGGCAAACATCAAATACGTGCAGTTACCAGCCCAAAGCGAGGGAAAGCATGGTATCGAGCCCCAAATGCCATTGTCCGAGCAGTTTCGCGTGTCGGCAAGAGCGCACGTTGACCGTGCCATAGGGGGCATTTACGATCATATTTGCGTCGCAGTTCGCCGAGTTCGCACCTTTTCGGGACGTTTTTCATGCATCGTCAAACTTGGGGCCGGTTTGTCTGGGCAATCGTCGTTACCGCGTCGATGTCGATCGTGTCACGTCCGAGCTTCGCTCAGCAGCAACCTCCGGTCGCAGCGCCCGTGGAGATCATTCTCGAAACGAAGGACGGCGTGCGATTGAAAGCGACGGTCTTTCCGGGCGGCCAAGGCAAGGACACCGTACCCGTCATCGCGCTGCACGACTTCAACGGCAGTCGGCACGATATGTTCCCGCTCGCTCTGTATCTTCAGGCGACGCATGGCTACACGGTCATCGCACCCGACTTGCGCGGACACGGCGAAAGTACGACGACGACCAACCCTAGCGTCAAGCTCGATGCGTCGAACATGCCGATCACGCAGTTCCCGCTCATGGTCACCATGGATTGCGAGACCGTGAAAAAGTTTCTCGTCGAACGCAACAACGCCGGCGACTTGAATATCGACAAGCTCGCTATGGTCGGCGCAGGCATGGGCTCGACGGTTAGCATTCTGTTCGCCGCGCGCGATTGGGCGTGGCCAATCCTCGCCACGGGCAAGCAGGGGCAAGACGTGAAGGCGGTGGCGTTGATCTCGCCGGAGTTCGCGTTCAAGAACCTGAACATGCAAGCCGCGATGGCTGAGCCCGGCATGCAGAAGCAAGTTTCGATCTACGTGCTTTGCGGCTTACTCGACTCGAAGGCCAAGGCCGATGCCACGCGCGTGTTCAACTCATTCTCGACGCATCGCAAGTCAGAGAAGGATCCGAAAGAACGCAGCCTGTTTTTCGAAGAGAGTTTGAAGACGAAGCTGCAAGGCGTAAAGCTGCTGACCGAACCGGCGCTGGGAGTCAGCCGCAACATCGGTCTATTTCTCGAAGTTCGCTGCGCGAAGCAACCCTTTCCGTGGGCGAATCGACCGAATCCCTTGGGATGAGAAAAGTAGTTAAGTTGGCGGACGATTCTCCACCACCGCTTGCGGTTTTGCGCTTTCCGTCGTCTTTCGAAACACGCGAAACCGCAAGAGATGATGAATATTCGATCAATTATCCTCCCGTCTCTTCGGTTCTAATCAATCTGTAACACTTTCCTAACATTCGACTCACTCGACCGTGGTATCTCTGACGCCAGTGAAAGAACTGTTGCTAGCAAGGACACGAGCAATGCAATATCGATCCGCTGTGCTGGAGAAACCGCGACCTATGACCAAGGAACGCATCCTCGTCGTCGACGATGAGGAAGATCTGCTCGAGCTGGTCAATTACAACCTGGCCAAAGAAGGCTACAAAGTCACCGGCGTGTCGAGCGGCGAACGGGCGCTGGCGGTGGCTCACGAGATGCTCCCCGACCTTATCGTGCTCGATGTGCTGCTGCCGCGTGTCGACGGCTTCGAGATTTGCCGCCTGCTCAAGGGCGATCCGAAGACCCGCCACATTCCGATCATCATGCTCACCGCCAAGACCGAAGAGGCTGACGTCGTCAGCGGTCTCGAACTCGGCGCCGACGACTACATCACCAAGCCGTTCAGCCCGCGCGTGCTCATCGCGCGCATCAAGTCGGTGTTGCGACGCAAGCCGACCGGCCCGGTCGATCCTCGACAACCGGTGCGCATCCACGAGATCGTCATCGATCCAGGTCGTCACGAGGTGACGCTCTCCGGCGAACCCGTGCATCTCACCTTCACCGAGTTCCGCCTGTTGCACTTCTTGGCCTCGAAGCCAGGTTGGGCCTACACGCGCACGCAAATCGTCGACGCCGTGAAGGGGGAAGACTATCCCGTCACCGAGCGCTCGGTCGACGTGCAAGTCACCGGCTTGCGAAAGAAGCTAGGCGCGTTGGGCGCGTACATCGAAACTGTCCGTGGGGTCGGATACCGATTCAAGAAGTAGTTCATGAAAAAGAGGCGGCTGCTCTGGCAGCTTTATCCTTCGTACCTGCTGATCACAGTCGTCTCGCTGCTGGCGGTCGGTTGGTTCGCATCGCACTCGCTCGAGCAGTTCTACTTCGATCAGACGCGTAGCCTGTTGCTCGATCGAGCGCGTGCTGTCGATGCGCTGCTCGATGAAGACTTTCTGCACGTCTCGAACGAAGAGTTGCATCGTTTGGCGAAGGCGCTAGGAAGCGACCGCGCAACGCGCATTTCGCTCATCGCCGCCGACGGTGAAATCCTTCGCGATACTGATGCCACGTTGCCTCTGCAGAATCACGGCGATCGCCCTGAAGTGCTCGAAGCCCTCGACGGACGCGTGGGTTCGTCCAAGCGTTATAGTTCGACGCTCGAGCAGTCGATGATCTATGTCGCGGTGCCTGCTAAGCGAGACGGCAAGATCGTCGGTGTCGTGCGAACGTCGATGCCGCTGACGGCCGTCGAAGCGAGCATCGCGTCGCTGCGATGGCACATCTTCACCGGCGGCCTGTGCATCACGGCGCTCATGGCGATGGTCGGGCTCGCCGTCTCGCAACGCATCAGTCGCCCGCTGGAAGAAATGCGCGCCGCCGCCGAAAATTTCGCGCGCGGCGAACTCGGTTACAAGATGCACGTCCCCGATTCGGCCGAGATGGCTGGATTGGCCATCACGCTGAATCAAATGTCCGAACAGCTCGAAGAGCGCATCGGGACGATCGTTCGACAACGCAACGAACAGGAGGCGGTGCTGTCCAGCATGGAAGAAGGCGTACTGGCCATCGACACCCATCAGCGTGTCATCAGCCTGAACAAGGCTGCTGCGGAGCTACTCGAAACCGAACCTGCAGGCGTGATCGGACGCGGCTTGCAGGAAGTCATTCGCAACGTCGACCTGCGCCGCTTCGTCAGTCAATCGCTCGCGGCGCAACAACCTATCGAAAGCGATGTCGTCCTTCACGGCCAACCTGGTCGTGTGCTGCAGGCGCATGGCACCTCGCTGCGCGATGCAGCAGGACGCGCCATCGGCGCGGTGATCGTGCTGAACGACATCACGCGCTTCCGGCGGCTCGAAAACATCCGCAAGGACTTTGTCGCCAACGTATCGCACGAACTCAAGACACCGATCACGTCGATCAAAGGCTTTGTCGAAACGTTGCTCGACGGCGCGCTCGACAACCCGCAGGACGCCGAGCGGTTTCTGCGGATCATCGCCAAGCAGGCCGACCGACTGCACGCGATCATTGAAGACTTGCTCAGTCTGTCGAAGATCG
Source organism: uncultured Planctomycetota bacterium (assembly GCA_963708675.1). Classification (GTDB taxonomy): domain Bacteria; phylum Planctomycetota; class Planctomycetia; order Pirellulales; family PNKZ01; genus DATAXP01. The sequence goes on along the minus strand of CAVPTO010000003.1, from coordinate 3,690,316 downwards.
AGCAAAGCGAAGAAGCCGCCGACATCGAACTGTTCGACGCCAGCCTGTACGAAGTGCTCGAAGGAGCGATCAATTCGTGTCAGCCACAGGCGACCGATCGCAACATCGATGTTCATCTCGACTGCGATCCCGAGTTGCTCGTGCGCGTGAACCCGCCTTTGCTCGACCAAGCGATCGTCAATCTGCTCGACAACGCGATCAAGTACAGCGAACCCGGCAGTCGCGTCGACGTGGCAGCGACCACTTTGCATGGCGAAGTGACGATCGCCGTGCGAGATTCGGGCGTCGGCATCCCGGCCGAGGAGCTGCCTCGCATCTTCGAGCGATTCTATCGCGTCGACAAAGCTCGCAGCCGTAAGCTCGGCGGCACAGGGCTCGGCCTGGCCATTGCGAAGCACATCGTCAACGTGCATCACGGCCGCATCACGGTCGAAAGTTCGGTAGGAAAAGGAAGCACCTTCTCGATTAAGCTTCCTCGCGCGATGCTGCCAATGGTCGGCGAGCCGGGCGCGTCGGCGACCGGGATGCGCATCTAGCGTCCTAAGTAGCGACGCTTCTTTAGTTTGCGACTTCCGAAAGATCAAAGGGAAGTCTCACTCGCCGCTAATGAAACGCTAACATTCCGACCCTAGAATGCGGCTCTTCCACTGCGCGCCTACGTCACCACCGAGTTCGCACCGATGAAATGGTTTCCGCGTTTGCTGCTAGTTCTTCTCGCCTGCACTGCAGCGAGTTGTTCGCGCAGCGAGACCGCCACGATCAACGGCGCGGGCGCGTCGTTTCCCTATCCCATCTATGCTCGCTGGGCGCACAGCTTTTACCAACTCAACGGAACGCGCATCAATTATCAATCGATCGGATCGAGTGCCGGCATCACGCAAGTGAAGTCGCGCACCGTCAGCTTCGGCGCCAGCGACGCGCCCCTCACGGAGAAGGAACTCGACGAAAGCGGACTGATCCAATTCCCAATGGTCATCGGCGGCGTCGTGCCGGTCATTCATATTGAAGGCATCAAAGCAGGCGAGTTGAAGCTGTCGCCCGAAGTATTGGCTCGCATTTATTTGGGCGAGATCAAGTCCTGGAACGACGACGCGGTTCAGCAACTAAACGGCGACCTGAAATTGCCCAATCAATCGATCACGCCCGTACGCCGGTCCGATGGCTCGGGCACGACGTGGATCTTTACCAGCTATTTGTCGGAAGTGTATTCGCCGTGGAAAGAGAAGATTGGCGTCGGCAAGGAAGTCGCTTGGCCGACCGGCGTGGGCGGAAAGGGCAACGAGGGCGTGGCGACGAACGTTCGCCAGATTGACGGCGCGATTGGATACGTCGAGTACACGTACTCGGTGCAGAACGGGATGGCCCACGCACTGCTGAAGAACAAGGCCGGCAAGTTCGCGGAGCCGACGATCGAATCGTTCGAGGCCGCTGCCGCCAGTGCCGATTGGGCAGCCGCGCCGGGCTTTTACCTGACGCTGCTCGATCAGCCGGGTGACAACGCATGGCCGATCACCGGCGCGTCCTTTATCTTGATGCACAAAGATCAGCCCGACCCCGCAGCCGCCCGCGCGATGCTGAAGTTCTTCGACTGGTGTTTTCGTCACGGCGCCGACACCGCCAAGGAATTGCACTTCGTTCCTCTGACCAGCGCCCAGTTCGGGTTGGTCGAGAGCCTGTGGGACAAGCAAGTGACCGTCGCCGGCAAGCCCGTCGAGCGCTAACGAAAGCTAATTGTGTCGACATTTTCCGAAGCGCATCCCGGTCTTCCGACCCTCACGCCGGCCCCCACCGGCGATCAAGCGCGTGAAATCGCGCATGCGCGCCATTTCGGCGATGTCGTCTTTCAATCGCTGACGGGTTTCTGCGCCATCACGGTCTTGGCCGTCGTGGGCGCGATCCTCGCGCTATTGTTCTGGAAATCGCTGCCGGCCATCGAGCGCTTCGGCCTGGGGTTCATCACCTCGAGCGCTTGGAACCCATCGACCGATGAATACGGCGCGTGGCCGAGCATCTTCGGAACGCTAGTGACAACGGGCATCGCGATGAGCCTCGCGGTGCCGCTCAGCCTCGTGACCGCACTGTTCCTGGTTGACCTTTCGCCGCCGTGGCTGAGCCGCATCGTCGGCACGGGCTTGGAGCTGCTCGCGGCGATCCCGAGCATCATTTACGGCATTTGGGGCATGACGGTCTTCGCCAGTTTCATGCAGCAATATGTCGAGCCCTCGCTGAACGCGACGCTTGGCTTCTTGCCGCTGTTTCAAGGCAAACAGACAGGCATGGGCTTGCTCACGGCAGGCATCATCCTGGCGCTGATGATCCTTCCTTATATCTGCGCCGTCAGCCGCGACGTGTTTCGCATGACGCCCGGAGTGCTCAAGGAGTCGGCCTACGGCATGGGCGCCACCACTTGGGAAGTCACGCGCGATGTAACGATCCCCTACGGCATGCGTGGTATTCTCGGCGCAGTGTTTCTCGGCCTCGCACGCGCCGTCGGCGAAACGATGGCCGTGACGTTCGTCATCGGCGACAAACGTCAGATCGCGACGTCGCTGTTCGATTCGGGCAACACGATCTCGTCGACGTTGGCGAACCAATTCAACGAGGCCGCCGGCATCAAATACAGCGTGCTTGTCGAGCTCGGTCTGGTGCTGTTTCTCGTGACGATCATCTTCGAGGTTGCCGCGCATTTGTGGCTGCGAAGACTTCGCTACAGCGGGGGACGGTAATGTCGACTGACGCCGCCACCTTGAGTCACGCGCCGCTTGTGCCGCGCTCGATGGCGGCGCACCGCGGACTCGATTACCTGGTGCGCGTCATCGCTTCCGTGGCTGCGTGCGTCGGATTAGTCGCGCTGACATGGATTCTGGCGACCGTCGTGACGCGCGGCGGACGCGTGATTAGCTACGGGTTTCTCACCGAACTGCCGACGCCCCCCGGCGTGCCTGGAGGCGGCGTCTCGAACGCGATCGTTGGCACCGCGCTGATGACGGTGCTCGCCGGCGTGATCGGCATCCCGTTGGGACTCATGGCGGGTGTGTACCTTTCCGAATACGGCAAAACGTCGAAGCTCGCCGTCGCCGTGCGATTCGCCGCCAACGTGCTCATGGGCACGCCGTCGATTTTGGTCGGCGTGTTCGTCAACGTGCTGTTAGTCACACCTCCGATGGGGCTCGGCCACTATTCGGGTTACGCCGGAGCGCTCGCGCTAGCAATTATCGTGTTGCCGATCGTGGCACGCACGGCCGAAGATATGCTGCGTCTCGTGCCCGACACGCTGCGTGAATCGGCGCTAGCTCTCGGTTGTCCGCGTTGGCGGATGACGCTCGACATTATTTTCCGCGCCGCCCGCGGAGGTTTGCTCACCGGCGTGATCCTTGCCATCGCGCGGGTCAGTGGCGAAAGCGCCCCCCTGCTCTTCACGGCACTCAACAGCGATTATGCCGTCACGTCGCTCAACGAACCGACGGCGAATCTCACCGTCTTGATCGTCAACAAGGGCCAGAGCGGATACCCTGAATGGGAGCAAATGGCATGGGGAGCGTCACTGCTCATCACGCTGGGAGTACTGTCACTGATACTCGTGGCGCGATTCATCTTACGGGAGAGGAAGTGATGGCCGTGAACCAGATCGAAGGGAAAGGCCAACTCGAAGACACGATGTCGAGCCGCTCGCTTCGCGAGGCCGTGGAATCTTCGCGCCCTATGCCGCCGCTCACGCAACCGCTGCCAGTGAAGATTTCGGTGAGCAACCTGAATTTCTTCTACGGCACGCACCAGGCGCTGTTCGACAACAACATCGACATCTACGGCCATCGCGTCACAGCGGTCATCGGCCCGAGCGGATGCGGCAAGAGCACGCACATCCGCACGTACAACCGCATCTTCCAGCTGTATCGCGAACAGCGCGCGACCGGCCAGGTGATGCTCGACGGCAAGAACCTTCTCGACCCGTCGACCGACGAGCTTGATCTGCGCAAACGCGTCGGCATGATCTTCCAAAAGCCCACGCCGTTCCCGATGAGCGTGTTCGACAACGTCGCCTACGGATTGCGACTGCACAATCGCGTGTCGAAGAGCGAGCTTTCTGGCCGCGTCGAGCACGCCCTGCGCAATGCCGCGCTGTGGGACGAAGTGCACGAAAAACTCGACAAGCCCGGCACGGCGCTCTCCGGCGGACAGCAACAGCGGCTGTGCATCGCCCGCGCGATTGCCGTCGAGCCCGACGTGTTGCTGATGGACGAACCTTGCTCAGCCATCGATCCCGTCGGCACCGCGGATCGAAGACCTGATCGACAGCCTGCGTGCGAAGTACACGATCATCATCGTCACGCACAACATGCAACAGGCCGCTCGCGTGTCGGATTTCACCGCGTTCTTCTATCAAGGAAAGATCGTCGAATACGGCCCGACGAAGCAAATCTTCACCAACCCGACGCAAAAGCAGACCGAAGACTACGTCACCGGCCGGTTCGGCTAACGATGTTCAGAACGGCATCAACGATGTGCACCGCGACACAACGTTCTCCCCTCTCCCCTTGCGGGAGAGGGGCCGGGGGTGAGGGGTTGGAAAGCGGGTACACGCGCCACCCCTCACCCGGTTCGCCTTCGGCGAACCACCCTCTCCCGCAAGGGGCGAGGGTTGAACTTCACCGCTGCATCGCCGCACACGGATGTTTGTAATATGTCGCAGCATCTCTCACGTCAGTTGGCGCTGTTGCGGGAAAAGATCCTGCACATCAGCGCCTGCGTCGAGAAGGCGATCAGCCAGGCGATCACGGCACTCATTCATCGCGATCAGCAACTCGCGGCCAACGTCATCGCTGACGACGACATCATCGACCGCTTGGAAGTCGAAGTCGAAGAAGAGTGCCTGAAGACGTTGGCCTTGTATCAACCGGTCGCCAACGACCTGCGGCTGGTCGTGTCGCTGCTCAAGATCAACAACGACCTCGAACGCATGGGGGACTTGGCGAAAAACATCGCTAAACGCGCGGCGTACCTGGCGGGCTATAGTCCGTGTGACTTCACCGACGACATTCGCACGATGGCCGGCAAGGCGCAACTGATGGTTAAGCGCAGCCTCGACGCGCTGGTCGACGGAGACGCGGCGCTGGCTCGGCGAGTGCGCGAGGACGATGACGAGGTCGACGCCCTGCACAAACGTGTGAAGGCGATGGTTTACCGCCACCTACGTGAATCGCCCGAAGAGGCCGAGCGATGGCTGAAGTGGAGTTCGGTCGCCAAGCACATCGAGCGCCTTGCCGACATGGCCACCCATATCGCCGAGGACGTCATTTACATGGCCGAGGGCGAAATCGTCCGGCATCGGCCCGAGGATTGATGTTTAGCCGGCGAGCTTGCTCGCCGCGTCCGGCTTGCGACGTTCGATCCCGCCGCACGCGACGAGCAAGCTCGCCGGCTAAACGACACAAATGCCTTTATACTCGGTATTTGCGCTTTCTCGCGAACCGCGGGGTGGTTGCATGCGTAGCAACGGCAGCGACCCGGCCACTTTTCTACGGCAAGACCGCGCACCGGGGCGGCAACTATTCTCACGGTCATGGCACAAGCACCCGCGGGGACGACCGACGACGGGGCACACGACGTGTCGACGATCGATTGGGCGGCGCAACTAGCGTCGAACGATCGATGGCTGCGCACAGTGGTCCTTGCGCGCTTGGGCGAGTGGCAGGCCGTCGATGAGGTGATGCAAGAGGTCTCACTGGCCGCGGTGCGGCAGAAGGCTCCGCTGCACGACCCGACGAAGGTCGCCCCTTGGCTTTACCGCTTGGCCGTGACGCAGGCGTTGTTGTACCGGCGCAAACGAGGGCGCATCCGCAAACTGACCGACCGATATGCCGACCGCATTCGTCCGACGGAAGATGACTCGCGAGTGGCCGATCCGTTGGACTGGCTGTTGGGCGACGAGCGGCGGCAGATGGTGCGGACGGCCCTCGACAAGCTGCCCGGTCGCGACGCGGAAATCCTGTTGATGAAGTATGCCGAGGACTGCAGTTACCAAGAAATCGCCAACCGGCTAGGCATTGGCCACAGCGCCGTCGAAGCCCGCCTGCATCGCGCTCGCGGCCGCTTGCGAACGGCACTGACACCGATGATGGCCGACGAAAGAGCGAGTCGCACAGAACATGTTTCGAGTTGAGCACGTTTCGAGTTGAGCAACGATGAGCACGACCCATCCTTCACCGATGTACGAACCGATCGACGATCAAGTGCTCGATCTTCTCGTCGATGGCGAGTTGACGAGCGACCGCGAGCGCAGCCTGTTGCAGAAGCTCGAACAAGAGCCGGGCGCATGGCGGCGCTGTGCGCTGGCGTTTCTCGAAGCGCAGCGCTGGCGACGCGATATGGGTCTGTTTTCCAAGCGACCGGAGATGCCGACTGCGGCAGTTGCCAGTCAGGCGATCGTAAATCCGATCGCGACTGTGTCGCGTTCATCGCCTTGGTGGATGACCCGCGTGACCGGAACACTACTGGCGATGGCGGCGAGCTTTTTGGTCGCGTTTGGGTTGGGAGTCGGGATCGATCGGTTTCGCAACGACGACCCGAGAAACGACGATCCGCGAAGAGGCAAGCTGGACGCGCCGTCGAACGCAGTGGTCACTACAACGAAACAGCAGAATTCAAAGGATCCGCTCAAGGCGGTGACGTTGGTGACGAATGACGGCGGTGCGCGGTCGCAGGTGCAGGTGCCAGTGGTTGAAGCGATGCCCGATCAAAACTGGCTGCAATCGGGGCCGAACGGTCTGCCGGCCGACTTGCGCCGCATGCTCGAACGTCAAGGGCACCAGGTGAAACAACAACGCCAGATCGTGCCGTTCCAGCTCGAAGACGGACGGCAAGGATATGTGCCGATGGATCGCGTCGAGATCACCCCCGTCGGCAATCGTTCGTTCCAATAATCAGCCTGAGGTTTGTGGTCGGGAGATTTGTGCAGATGAGCGTCATGAAAACTCTAGCGACTTGCGGCATGCTGCTGTTGGCGACGACCGTGATCGCGCAGCCGCGGATCGTCATCACCAATGGCGACGTGCAGGCCGCACAAACGGACACGACATGGATCGGCGTCGAGTCGGTCGAAGTCGACGACGCGCTGCGAGCGCAACTCGGCCTCGGCGACAAGCAAGGTCTGCTCGTGCTCAACCTCGCCGTCGGTAGCCCCGCCGAGAAGGCAGGTATCCAACGTCACGACGTTCTCATTGCAGCAGGCGATGCGAAGCTCACGGCCGTGGCCGATTTAGTGCAGGCGGTTCATCGCGCGGGAAGCGAAGCGTTATCGGTCAAACTGCTGCGAGCCGGCAAAGAGACGACCGTGCAACTCAAGCCCGAGGCGCGACCACTGACGATCGCCATTCAAGGTGGCGCGGCGGCCGTGGTGCCCGATCAGGATCGCCTCGTGCTGAGACAACTCGAAGATTGGCTCGCGAAGAACCCCGCCGCCGCCAGCCCTGCGGGACGACCCCAGGCGCCGATGGCGTTTCATCTGTATCATCCCGGCGTCGTGCTTCCTCCGCCCGCGCTCGAGGCGAAACTGCCCGACGAGATGACGATCATGGTGACCAAGCGCGGCAACGAACCGCTCAAAGTGACCGTCCGTCACGGCGACAAAGTTTGGGAGACGACGCGCGACAAGCTCAACGTACTGCCCGATGACGTGCGGCCCGTCGTGGCGGCGTTCCTTGGTGTACGGCTTGAGGCCGCGCCAACGGCGAGCGTCGCCCCGCAGCAGGCGCCGATGCCCGGTCCCATCGACTTGGCCCCGATTCTCGAACGTCAGATGCGCGAGGCCAACGAGCGGCTCGAGTTGCAGATGCGCGACCTGAACGAACGCATGAAGCAGATGCAAAAGCGGATGGAGACGCCACAGCCTTCGCCCCAGGCCGGTGGGTCGAAACTGTAACGGGTCGTAACGATCGTGGCGATTGATCGTGGTCGGTGTGGTCGAATGCCGTCGGTACATGGGCGATAGGCGTCCATTGCTTGACACCCGACTTTCGCCCTGCCTAAGCTGCCTGATACCGATTCGACCGCGTGTTGGCGCAAGTTCTTTTCTGTTGCCGCGTTCGGATGATGATGTCTGAGGCGCTATGACGATTGTTCGCCTGTCGTTCGCATTGCTGCTGATGCTCGCCAGCCTGGGCTTCACGTACCTGGCTGCCAAGACGTTGAAGCAGCGTAGCATCTGGGAGAAGCAAGTCGCGAATCTCGGCGCTCAACTCGACAAGCAAACCGCCGAGAGAGATCAACTTCTCAACGGCGATTTCCAGGCTCAGATCACACCGCTACGTCCCGACGAGGCCAAGCCGATTGTCGAGCAATTGCAAGGCATGAAGGCCGGCTTGCGTCAGATGCACGTCGCCTTGCACGACGCACTCGTTGATCGCGGGCCGATGTGGGACCAATGCACGCGCGGCACCGTCGACGCCAGCACCGGCGAGGTGAAGGTGACGATCGAGAATCCGTCGCCGCACGGCATCAAAGACGGCACGATGCTCTTCGCCTTCGAGAAGGCGGACCTGACGAGTGCCGACTCGAATGCGGGCGGACACTTTCTCGGCGAGTTCAAGGTCACGGCCGTCGACAAGCAAAGCGTGGTGCTCGCGCCGGCTCAAAACCCTAGCCCGCGTCGACTCGCACTCATCGCCAATAGCAAAAGCGAATGGCTGTTGTACGAGGTCGTGCCGTCCGATCGACACTCTGCGTTCTACGGCCTCGACGATAACGAACTCATCAAGCTGATTCCCGCCAGCACGCGGGCGCAGTTTCTCAATGATGGCCGCGAGGCGAACGAGTCGACGCCTGCCGATCAGTTGAGCCACGTGTGGGTCAAGAACGAAGAAGGTCGTGGGCAATACGATCTCGTCGTTCCCGAAGAAGGCGCTGCCGGAAAAGGCGCCGAGTTCAAGCCGAACGCATCGGGCAGCGGCACCTATGATCTGGTCGAAGGCAAGTTCGTTGACGGCAAGCTCGAACGCGGAAAGTTCTACGATCGACCATTGCGTGACTACTCGGTCGCGATGCGTGAGTTGCACCGACAGATTTGGGAGCTGAACGACGCGGTGCTTGCAACGAACAACCAAGTCGAATCCGTGAAGCAGGCGATCAACGGCTTGAGCGGCGAAGGCGGCCAGGTGGCTGATCGCGACAAGGAAATCGCGACGCTCAAGGAGCAGCTCGATCGCGTCAATCGTGAACGCGAACTCGTCAAGAAATACTCCGACGAGCTCACCGCGCGAATCGCGGAAATCCAGGGCTCGATCGAACGCCTTTCTGCGGACAATCAGCGGCTCGCCGAGGAATACGCGACGTGGCAGCTGGACGCCGCAAGTCGTTCAACGGCGCTGACCGGCGCACGTTAATCGTGCGTTACCACTGTTCGCCGCGTCGCTTGCGACGCGCTCTTTGACGACGCTCTCGCAAAAAGCACGTCGCAAGCGACGCGGCGAACCCTGCACAATCGCTCAAAGCGCTCTAGAATGGATAGTCGCTCACCGGGGCGTCTTCACGTTGCACGAGGCATCGCCATCATGGGTTTGTACGACCGAGACTATCTGCGCGACGAAGAACGCCCGGGGCTCAGCTTCGGCGGCGGTCACCGTTCGATGGTCACCAATCTGATCATCGTCAACGTCGCCGTGTTCGTCATCGACGCGTTGTTCAACGGTCGACTTACCGAATGGTTCGCACTCGAAGGCGACGCCCTGTGGCGGCCCTGGGAGCTGTACGGGTTGGTCACTTACGGATTCCTGCACGACACGCACGGCATGAGCCATATCGTCTTCAACATGCTCGGCTTGTTCTTCTTCGGCCGCGAGGTTGAAGCGGTGTACGGTCGTCGCGAGTTTCTTCTGCAGTATCTGGCTTTCATCGTCGTCGGAGGCGCCATCTGGCTGGCCGTCGAGAGCTTCCAATCATTCGGCGAGCCGTTTCTTGATCCGAGGCCGCCTCGCTTGATCGGCGCATCGGGAGCCGTGACAGGCGTGCTGACGCTGTTCGTGTTGAACTTCCCGCATCGCACGATCTTGCTGTTTGCGATCGTGCCGGTGCCGGCATGGATGTGCCTCGTGTTGTTCATTCTGCAAGACTTATACGGCGTGTCGTACGGCACCGACAACGTGGCGTACATCGTTCACCTTGCCGGCGCGGGATTGGCGTTTCCGTACTTCCGGCTTCGCTGGCGATTTGAAGATTGGGTGCCGACGAACTTGCGCAGTCTGCGTTTCCGCGCACCGAAGCTGCGCGTGCATACCGAGCCGCCGACCGAGCAGGACATGCAGCGCCGCGTCGATCAAATCCTCGCCAAGTGGAGCGAGAAAGGCGAGCAAAGCCTGACGCGCGAGGAGCGCAAGACGCTCGAAGACGCCAGCAAGCGCTATCGGAATCGCAATGCGTAACGGTTAGCCGCGACGCGCCAGCGGAGCGCTCCGCTGGCGCGTCGCGGCTAACCCCCGCTATCTACTTCGGCCGCTGCGTCACGCGGCTCGGCTGCGCCGTGAGGTACGCGAACAAGTCGGCGATCTCTTCGAGCGTCAGTCCGTTGAGCAGCCCGTCGGGCATCGCCGATTTCGGACTCGGCACGATTTCGTCGACCTGATCCTTGGGAATCGCGACCTTTTCACCATTGGCCTGCAGCACGACGAGCGTGTTCTGGCCGTTGTTGCCGACGATGCCCGTGTACACGCGGCCGTTGACGGTGACGACCGTCTTGCTCGAATACTGATCGCTGACGACGAGCGACGGATAGAGGATCGACTGCAAAATCTCTTTCTTCTGAAAGCGCTGGCTGACGGTCGACAAGTCGGGGCCAATGCTTTCGCCGCGACCACCGAAGCGGTGGCACTTCACACATTGGGCCTTGTCGAAGATCAACCCGCCGCGCGACGCCATGCCGTGTGCGGCCTCGTCGCTGGCCAAGAACTCGGTCAGCTCTTGATACGTCCACTTGCTGCCTTCAGGCTCGACCGGGAGATCGGCCGGCGCGGCATTGGGATAGGTCTTGGCGAACCACTCCTGCCACTTGCCAAGGGCCACTTCCCATGTGTCGCTGGGTTGATTCACCGGCTCGCCGACCCACTTGTTCAATAAGTTTACGGCATGCACGCCGCCGGAATCTTTGAGCCGCAGCCCGCACAAAATCACCTGGCGCACCGGCTCAGGATCGGTCGTCGCCTGGTCGGACTTCGCAAGTTGCGCGAGCACTTCCTCGGCCGCGACACCGTCGACCACCGACAGCGAACGCACGAGGATCGGCCAGTTTTCGCCCGTGGGATTCTGCGCGAGCCCCATTGCCAGGTCTTCGCGGCGTTCGGGCCATCGCTCGTACCGACCGGCGCAAATGACGCATCGCCTCTTCCGTACCGCTGCTCGACAAGACGGCGATGATGCCGACTTGCAGCTTCTTGGCCGCGTCGTTGTCGGTCCCCGCCAACTGCAAATCGAGCTTGATCAACTGGTCGACGATCTGCGGCGACGGCTGCTCAATGGTTGTGAGCACCGAGAGCGCTGCCGTCGGCCAACGTTGACCGTCGGCCAACACGCGACGGCGCTGATCGTCGTTGAAATTCGCAAAGAAGTCGCGCGAGATGTTTTCGATGTAACCGGCAAAGCTGCGCCCGCCTTCGCGACGGCCGGCCTCCTCGTAGAACTCGAGCAGCGCCAACCGCGATTCGGTCGTCCATCCGCTGGTGATGAACCGCGCACACAGCGCGGCGTGCAACTTCTCGACCTCGGGCGTGTTGCCGTGCAGTTGCTTGAGCAACGCCGGAATAACCGCGGGCTCGTCGAGATATGCAAGCACGCGGATGAGCTCGCGATTCATGCGCGGCTCGGCGCACGGATACTCGCGGGCCAGCTCCGAACGCAACTGCGGAACGTCGTCGCCTTTCAGGTTGCCGCGCTTCAAGGCGAGTCCGACGACTCGCATCAAATCGAGGAAATCGTCGTCGCTGACGTATCCACGCATGAACACGTGCGCCTGCTCGATGATCGTTTCACACGTCGGTTGATCGACCTCCAAAGCCAACAGCGCCGCCGACCCATCAAGGAACAAGCGAATGTTCTTCGATTCGGTCACGTCGACGCGCCACTGCGCTTGAGGCGCAGCTTGAATGGCTCGCCGTGCCGACCAGGCGACGTACCGATAACTGTCGGCTAGCAACGGCAACAGCGCTTCGGCGTCGATCTTGTAGCCTCCGCGAACGATCGCTTCGCACGTCATGCGACGCACGAGCGGATCCTTGTCGCTGAGCATTTGCACCAGCAGCGACGCCTGCGCCGCGTCGACGTGCGTGCCCATCATGAACGCCGCCTTGGCGCGAATCGACGGCTGCGGATCTTTCGCCAACCGCGCGAGCATTTTCGTGTCGGGCGTTGGCCCGTACAGGTGCATCAAGTCGAGCGCTCGCAAACGATCGTCGGTCGGATTGCTCGCCTCGGTGGCGACGATCGGCATCTGCTTCTTCCAGTCGGCATCGAACTTCTGCTGGATGATCGCGACCTTCTGACGCGCCCACGCGCTGTTCATCTGTGGCTGACGCAACGCCTGCAGCACGGGCGTGTGCTTCGGCTGCGGAGGTGTCTTGCCGGTGTAGACGACGCGATAGACGCCGCCTTCGGTGTCGCGACCGCCGGTGCAAAAATACAACCAACCATCCGGTCCCACGGCGATGTCAGTGACCGCCAGTGGGCGGCCTTCGAGAAACACCTGACCTTCGGCTTCGTAAGAGCCGCCCATCGCTTTCGTGCGCACGACCAGAATGCGGCCCTGCGACCAATCGCACACGAACAGCGCGTTGTGGTAGGCCGGCGGGAAGGCGTGATGCGTGTAGACTTCCATGCCCGTCGGCGAGCCGCGACCGGTGTCGAGCATGCTCGGCAGCGTGTCGAGGTAATACTCGGGCCACGGCGACCACCCGCTGCGCGACCCGAACTCGGCGCCCGGCGTGACGTGATAGATGCGTGTCGGACGATACCACGGCAGGCCGATGTCCCACTCCATGTCGGAGTCGTAGGTGAACAGCTCGCCATCCTTGTTGAAGACCATGTCGTAGGCGTTTCGCAATCCGCCGGCGACAAGCTGCACAACGCGACCCTCGGCATCGGTGCGAATCACCGTGCCGCAAGGCGCCTTGATGCCGACGGCGTGACCGTTGGCGTCTTCATACTTCGGCTCGAGCAGATCGCCTTCGTACCAGTGTTGATACGGACTGCGACGCGATACCTGCCCACGGCCGCCACCGCTGGTGGCATCGACCGCAGCGTCGGCATCGGCGAGTGGCTTTACCGTCGTGTGATTGCCGAGCATGACGTAGATCATGCCTTCGGGACCTAGCGCCAGCGCGTGCGGACCGTGTTCGCCCATGCCGCCTTCGAAACCGAACAGCGCCTTGGCCGTCTCGGCGAGACCGTCCTGGTTTTCGTCGATCAATCGATAAAGCGCGACGCCTTGCGGGCCGTCGCCGATGACGTACACGTCGCCATTGAGAGGCAGAATGCCCTGCACGTTCTTCACGATCGTGCAGTAATCGACGGTGCTCTCGGGCAGACCGTCTTTGTCCTTGTCGATCACGAGCAGCAAGCCCGCGCCTTCTTTGCTAACGAGAATCTCACCCCATTCGTTGAACGCCATTGCGATGGCCGAACCGGTGCTCTCGGGCTTTACGACGCGCTCGACGCGGAAGTCACGCGTCACGCTGAAGCGCTTCGGCTGCGTGCCGTCAGCGGTTTGCACCTGCTCGCCCCAGGGCGCAGCGACGCCGAACTCGCCAAGTGTGCGGGCAGCGACCCACGACGACTCGATGAAGCCCGGACGCTCCCAGCCGCGCGTTTCGGTCGAGCGCGTCAACCACGATGGATCGGTGGAGTACGAGACTTCCGTAGCTCCCTTCGTTTTGACGGTCACGCGCGCGACGAGTCCCGCCGACGAGCCTTGCGTGTTCTCGGCTTTCACGGCGACGACGTTGGGCCCCTGCACGATGTGTTTGCTAATGTCGTAGGTCTGCATGACGCGCCAGTCGCTGCCGCTGCCGACGCTGCGTCCGTTGACGAACAACTCGAAGCGATCGTCGCAACTGATTTGGATGCGCGCACTCTCGGCATTGCGAACGTCGAACGTCTTGCGAAAGAAGCACGGGCCCAAAGGCACGCGATCTTTCGGCACGGCGGCCGACCAAATCCACTCGGCCTCGCCGAGCGTCGGCTTCGAGCCTTCAGCCAGTGCGTGACTGGCCGCGACTGAAAACGCGCCCGCGAAGATTGTGCATGCGAGCAACCATCGGCGGAGACTCCGCCTTGCGACGACATCCATGTCGGTCTCGCTACAGAAGGGTGATAAGTCGGCGCGCCGCGTGCGCGGCGCTATCCCACAGGTTTGGGGGCGATACGTTACCATCAATCGAAAGTTCGACGCAACAACAGAAGTTACGGCGATGCTAGCGATCATCGGTTAGCCGCGACGCGCCAGCGGAGCGCGACACGGTCTCCACGCGGGCGCGCTCCGCTGGCGCGTCGCGGCTAACCATCGCAGGTTGACCGTCTAGACACACGGCGATAGCATTTCGTCGGACGCGGCGTGCGTCGGTCCTGGGAGATGCAATGCGCGTCGGGCTCTTCATTGTTTGTGCAGCTGTCGTCGGTAACATCGTCGCCGGGCTGCCAGCATTTGCTGCCGACAGCGCTGAACCCGAGACACTCGTCGAGCCTTTCGATCCGCCCGCGCTCGAGGACGTCGATCGCACGGCTGAGTGGATCGATCAGCCGGTGCTCGACGCACTCGATTTGTTGCGCGACCTGCAAGCAGACGAGAAGCCGCTAGCAACGCCCGACGAAGCCCTCGCGCTTCGCAACAACAGTCCCGACGACAACGCCAAGATTCTCAGCGCCCTGGGCCGGCTACCGCCGAGCGCGTCGGCCGTCGATTGGGAATCGACCTGCGTGCGCCATCTCGGCGGCGACGTGAAAAGCACGAATCCGATCATGGGCAGCTCGTCGGCCGAGTTCGAGGTTTCGAGCCTCACGAGTTTCGGCCTGTTCAGCTTCGACTGGAACTTCAAGCCATTCGCGTCGAAGGACACGGTCGTTTCGTGGCAGACGAGCAAAGACCGTCTGATGGACAAGGTCGTCATTCGCGACGACCTGACATGGAGCGACGGCAAGCCGATCACGGCTCACGACGTCGAATTCTCGTTCTTTACGATCATGAACCCGCGCATCCCGATCCCCGCCGTGCGTTCGGGGACCGATCAGTTGAAATGGGTGAAGGCCTATGACGACCACACGGTCATTTTCTTTCACAAGGAATCGCTCGCGACGAACGTTTGGAACATCAACTTCCCGGTCATTCCGAAGCACATCTACGAGAAGTCGATTCCCGACGACTACACGATGTCCAACAGCGATTACCACGCGCGTTACGAGCGTGAACCGATCAGCGGCGGGCCTTTCAAGTTCGTCTCGCGCACGCGCGGCGAAGAGATTCTTCTCGAGCGTCGCGACGACTACTACAAATTCAAAGGCAAGCAAGTTCGCGATAAGCCTTACTTCAAGCGCGTGCGCTTCCGTGTGCTGCAAGACAGCAATACGACGCTCGTCGCGCTTAAGAAGGGGGACATCGACGAGGCCATTCTCACGCCCGAGGCGTGGCAGACACAGACATCGGGCGACGATTTCTATCGCCTCAACACGAAGGCGAGCGGCGTCGAGTGGGTGTACTACTACTTCGGCTGGAACTTGAAGACGCCGTTCTTCAACGATGTCCGTGTGCGCACGGCGATGTCGTACACGGTCGATTACGACGAGTTGTTGAACGTCATCTGCTACGGGCTGTATCAGCAATCGAACGGCCTGTTCTATCCGACCGCGTGGATGGCGCCGAAAGACCCGCCGCTGCCTTACTACAAGCAAGATCTCGACAAGGCCATCGCGCTGCTCGAAGAAGCCGGTTGGACCGACAGCGACGGCGACGGCGTGCTCGATCGTGAAGTCGACGGTCGGCGCATTCCGTTCGAGTTCAGCCTGCTGTGCAACAACAGTCCTATAGGCGTCGCGGTCACGGCGCTCATGAAGCAGAACCTCGACCAGATCGGCATCCTGTGCAACGTGCGGCCCCTGGAATACGCGGTGTTCCAGCAGAAGACCCAAGCGAAAGAGTTTCAGGCGATGTTCGGCGGCTGGGGCACGGGCACCGATCCCGAGTCGACCGACAACATTTGGAAGACCGGCGCGGGACGCAACTATGTGAGCTTCTCGAACAAAGAGGTCGACCAACTGTACGAAGACGGTAAGCGCGAGTTCGACCAAACCAAGCGCGCCGCCATCTACGCCAAGATCGACGAGATGATTTATGCCGAGCAGCCGTACACGTGGTTATTCGTGCGCAGTTCGTTCTATGGATTCAACAAGCGCCTTCGCGGATACAAGTTCAGCCCGCGTGGGCCGTTCAGTTACAGCCCGGGGTTTGGTTCGGTGTGGAAGGCGCCGGCGGCAGAATGATTGACACCATAAGCCCACGGACCGCCGTCCGTGGGCAGACCCAGGGCCCGCAGGCCCTGGGCTTGAAACGCTCATGATCAACTACATCATCCGCCGTCTGCTCATCAGTACGATTACGCTCGTGCTCATCACGCTGGTCGTGTACGCGCTCATCCGCAACATGCCCGGCGATCCGCTGACGATCGCGCAGGCGGAGACCGATCCGAGCAAGAAATACAATCCCGAAGACTGGGAGCGTATGAAGAAAGCCTACGGCCTCGATAAGCCGTGGTACAAAGGCTACGCGTCGTGGCTCAATGGCGTCAGGCAGGGCGACCTCGGTAAGTCGCTGCAGTTCAAGCAACCGGTGTCGACGATTATCGGCGAGCGATTGTGGGCGACGCTCGCGCTCACGGTGCCGTCGTTGGTGCTGATGTATTTGCTGTCGATTCCGCTCGGGCTGTACTCGACCATGCGCGCGGGCAGAATCGACGAACGGTCGATGAGCTTGTTTCTCTACATGCTGTATTCGTTCCCCGTCTTCGTCGCGGGGTTGATGTTGCAGATTGTTTTTGCGCAGAAGTACGACCTTCTGCCCGTCTTCGGCATGCACGACCCCGATTACCAGCGACTCTCGGTGATCGGAAAAAGCTGGGACTTTTTGAAGCACGCGTTGCTTCCCACCATTTGCGAGACCTACGGAGGGCTCGCGTATTTCAGTCGCTTCATTCGCGCGAACATGATGGAGGTGGTGCGGCAAGACTTCGTGCGCACCGCACGTGCCAAGGGGCTCAGTGAGCGGCGCGTCATCTTCAAGCACGCCTTCCGCAACACGCTGATTCCGCTCGTCACGCAGTTCGGCCTCACGCTTCCCGCGCTGTTGGGCGGCAGCGTGATCATCGAGCAGATCTTCGTTTGGCCCGGCATGGGACGGTTGTTCTTCGATTCGATCAGCATGCGCGACTATCCGGTCATCATGGGCCTGACGTTGATGTTCGCCGTGCTCACGCTCGCCGGCACGCTGTTGGCCGACATCTTGTACGCCGTCGTCGATCCACGCATTAGTTACTCATAGACTCGCATCGCAAGCGACGCGGCTAACTCCGCATTCATCGTTCATCGTTTCCCCCACATGGCCACCGTCCCCATCGAACCCGTTGAGCTCGAAGCGCCGCCGGTGGCGCTGCGCTCGCGCGGGTTCTGGAGCGAGGCGGCGCGACAGTTCCGACGTCGCAAGCTGAGCATGATCGCGCTCGGATACGTTGGGCTGCTCACGGCGGTCGCGATCTTCGCCCCCGCAATTGCCGGCACAAGGCCCATCGTCTGCCGATTCAAAGGGAAGCTGTACTTTCCGTGTCTCGCGTACCTTAATCCGGCGTGGGAAAACGGCTATTTGCGGATTCAAGTCCGCAAACGTTACGCAGAGAATCTCAAACGACTCGATCCAGACAGTTGGGCCATTTGGCCGCTCGTGTACCAGGATCCCGATCGACGCGTGAAGGCCGATGAGTGGCCGGGACATCCTGGCAATCCGTGGGGACCCAACGGCCGACCGACGCGTCACAACTGGTTCGGCACGAACGCGGCCGGTATCGACGTCTTCGCACAAATGGTTCACGGCACGCGCATCGCGCTGCTTGTGGGGTTTGTCTCGATGGGCATCGCGTCGTTCATCGGCATCTCGCTCGGCGCGGCGGCCGGTTACATCGGCGGTTGGGTCGACACACTGCTGAGCCGATTCATTGAGTTGGTGATGTGCATCCCCACGCTGGTGCTGATCCTTGCCATGATCGCTGTCGTCGATAAGCCCACCATCTGGCACATCATGGCGATCATCGGCATCACAGGTTGGACGAGCATCGCGCGCCTGGCACGCGGCGAGTTTCTGAAGCTCAGTCGCATGGACTTCGTTACCGCAGCCGAGGCGCTGGGCGTCGGTCAGCTGCGCATCATGATGCGGTACATTCTGCCGAACGCGCTGGCGCCGGTGCTGGTGCCGATCACGTTCGGCATCGCGTCGGCCATTTTGACCGAAAGCAGCTTGAGCTTTCTCGGTGTCGGCGTGCCGCCGCCGAACCCCAGTTGGGGGACGCTGCTGAATTCCGCACGCGCCAACCCGCTGCAACTGTGGTGGCTGGTGGTGTTTCCGGGCGTAGCGATCTTTCTGGCGGTCCTCGCGTACAATCTGGTGGGTGAAGGGCTTCAAGAAGCGACCGACCCGCGTCTGCGCGATGGCCGCGCATGAGTGCTTTGCGCAAATTGCGCATTCGGAATCATCGCTACACGCCCACGTTTGAAATCCTACGGACGGCCGGTCGCGAGCATTGCGCGGTCATGGGCAATACCCTACCGCACGCGTTACAATCGTTGTCAGACCCGCACGGTTAAAAAACGCTATGGTCTGGGAGCCAGTATCGAAGTTGCGGCCCCGTGCCGCGCGTGAGATGCTATCGACTTGGCGCGCGATCCGGGGGACCGGATCTTTGGGGAACTGCGACTTTGAGGCACTGCGACTTTGAGGCAGAGCGATCTTGGGGCGCTGCGATCTTGGGGCACTGTGACTGACTGCGAATGATCAACGCAACGCAACCAGACGCACGAAAGGAGTCAGCGATGGCAGTCATCGAGACCCGCGCGCTGAGGAAGGCCTACGGCGAGAACGAATCTCGCGTCGAGGCCCTTCGCGGCGTGGAGCTGCGCGTACCGTGGGGCGAATTCCTAGCCATCATGGGCCCTTCCGGTTCGGGCAAGAGCACGCTGCTGCACCTGCTCGGCGGTGTCGACACGCCAACCTCGGGACAAGTGCTGCTTGAGGGCACCGACCTGGCATCACTGAGCGACGACAAGCGCACCATCCTCCGCCGACAGCGCATCGGCTTCATCTTTCAATCGTTCAATCTGCTGGGCACGCTGACGGCTGAAGAGAATGTCGGCCTGCCGTTGCTGCTCGACGGCGTGCCGATGGCCGAGGTGTCGCGACGATCGGGCGAGATGCTTAAGCGCGTTGGCATGTACCATCGCCGCAATCATGTGCCGTCGAAAATGTCGGGCGGCGAACAACAGCGCGTCGCCATCGCAAGGGCGCTCGTCATTCAACCCGTGCTGCTGTTGGCCGACGAACCGACAGGCAACCTCGACAGCGCCAACGGCGAGCAAATCACCGCTCTGCTGCGAGCGCTCGTCGACGAACATCACTACACGATCGTCATGGTGACGCACGACCAGCACGTCGCGCATCAGGCTGACCGCCTCGTGCGGTTCCGCGACGGTGTGATCGAAAGCGATGAAACGCTCAACGGCTACGAAGAGCGTCGCGCCCCGGTCGAGGAGCATGCTTAGCCCATGTGGCGACTTTGGCGACTGAGCGTTCGGCAATTTGCGGTCCGTTGGGGACGCTCGCTGCTCACGCTCGTGAGTGTGATCATCGGCGTCGCAGCCGTGGTGGCGGTGACCCTTTCTTCCGGCACGACGCGCCGCGCCTACAGCGACATTTCGAATGCGCTCTCAGGCCGAGCCGCACTGGAAGTGGTCGGGCCGGCCGGCGAAGCGTTCGCTGCCGATGCCAAAGACAAGCTCGACGGCTTGCCGGGCATCGAGGCCGTCGTCCCGCAGATGCAGCGATGGACGATCCTTTACTTCGGCGACCATCATGCCAAGGTCATGACCTTGGGCATCGACCCCGCCAACGACGCCAAGGTTCGCGACTACCGCCTCGCGAGTGGTGAGTTCCTGTCGCCACACACGGACCAACCCAGCGGCGATAACAGCAGCACGGCGCTGCTCGACGCAAGTTTTGCCAAGAGCATCGGCGCGAAAGTCGGCGACGAGGTGCGAATCATTCGCGGTCGAAGCATTCGCAGCCTCGGCATGGAACGTCTGAAAGTGGTCGGCCTGCTCACGCCCACCGGCATTTCGGGCATCGCGAGCGGCGGCACGGTGTTCGTTCCACTCTCCGCGGCTCAGCGCATCTTCAATGCTCCCGGCAAAGTCGACGCGCTCGAGATCGTGCCGAAGGCCGGCGTCGCGCCTGAAAAGCTTCAACAAGAAATCGCCGCCGCGTTGCCGCCGCAGTTGAGCGTGCAAGCGCCCGCCAGTCGGACGTCGCTGTCGCAAGAGACGTTGCAAGGAGCCGAAGAAGCACTGCGATTGGCCGGCGTGTTGTCGCTGGTGCTGTCGGTCTTCATCATTCTCAATACCTTCCTGATGAGCGTGACCGAGCGGCGGCCACAGATCGCCGTGCTTCGCGCGGTCGGCGCGATGCGCCAACAGACGATGCGGATGCTGCTATTGGAAGGTATTGTGCTAGGCGTAGTCGGCTCCGCATTGGGCATCGTCGCGGGTATTGGCGGCGCGTTCTTGCTGAACCGTGCCGTCGAACAGTTGATGCAGACGCAACTGCCCACGTTCGCCGTCCCGGTGATGCCGCTCGTCATGGCGGCGCTGATGGGCATCGGCCTTTCGGTGACTGCCGCCTACATTCCCGCACTGCGAGCCAGCCGCATTTCGCCGCTCGAAGGGCTCGGCGTCGGCGCGATCGACGAGTTCACCCGCATGCCGCGTCGTCTGCTATTGGCCGGTGGTCTGATGGCTGTCGTGTGCGGAACGCTGTTGGCGCTTTCCATGACCCAACGACTCGTGATCGAATTCGCCGTTCCGTCGGGCGCCGGTGTGCTCGTCGGGTTCGTGCTGATGATCCCCGCGGGGCTGCGGCCGCTTTCGTGGATGGCCGCCTGGTTGCCAGGCATGGTCGTGCCGGCCGAAACAAAACTCGCGCGGGCAACTCGTCACCCATCCGATTCGGGCCATGCTCACCGTCGGCGTGTTGTTCATCGCCTTGGCGGCCTGCGTCACGCTCGGCACGACGATTCTCAACAACATTCAAGACGTTTCGCGTTGGGTCGATCGCACCGTTGGGGTCGCCGACTTTTTCGTCCGCGCGATGATGCCCGACATGGCGACCGGCCTGTCTGCCGACATTCCCGAGTCGATCGGCGACGACCTGAAGAAGATCGATGGCATCGCGAGCATCTCGCGCATTCGCCGCGTGCGAACTCAGGTCGACGGCACCGGCGTGGTTCTCACCGTGCGAGACTTCTCGCCCAGCGACACACTGCCGCTCGATTTGAAAGTCGGCAAAGAAGACGTCGTGCGCGAACAATTGCGACAAGGCGAGGTCGTGCTCGGCTCGATGCTCGCCAGCCGCAAAGGACTGACCGTCGGCAATGAAGTGGAACTCGACACGCTCACGGGGCCGAAGAAGTTCCGCGTTGCGGGAGTCGCCAACGAATACACCGTCGGTGGCCTCACGCTCTTCATGTCGCGCGACGTTGCCGAACGCGAAATGGGCATCTCGGGCGTCGATGCGTACGTCATCAAGGCTCAACCCGGCGAAGCCGAAGGAGTCGGCAACGCGTTGCAGCATCTCAGCGAAGAGAGCGGTCTGATTCTGCAATCGGCTGCGGGCTTGCGAGGCATGGTCGACAACATGATGGCCGGCGTCGTTGGCTGTTTGTGGGGGTTGCTTGGCTTGGCGGTCGTCGTCGCAGCGTTCGGCATCGTGAACACGCTGACGATGAACGTGCTCGAACAGACGCGCGAGCTTGCCGTGCTGCGAGTGGTCGCGATGACGCGTCGGCAGATTCGCCACACGATTCTGTGTCAGGCCGCGATTCTCGGCGTGATCGGGTTGGTGCCTGGCGCGATCATCGGCGCGGGGCTCGCATGGCTGATGCACGTCGGCACTGTCCGCCAGTTCGGACACGGTGCAGGCGTGTACTCGGCCCATCCCGCATTCGTGCTCGGCCTATGGACGATGGCCTACGCGGTCGTCGTCATCGCCGCGATGTTGCCCGCCGAGCGTGCCGCGCGGCTGAATTTGCTCACGGCACTACACTACGAATAACCCTCGCCCCTTTGGGAAGAGGGTAGGCCGCCGAAGGCGGATCGGGTGAGGGGTCGCACGGGTACACGATTCCTACCCCTCACCCCAGCCCTCTCCCGCAAGGGGAGAGGGGGTATTCAATTCCCCCGCGCCAACGTCTCGTCGTCGAGCTTCTCGAAGAACTTCAGGTCGCTCGCCTTGACCGTCATGATGGTCTTACCGTCCTGCAACATCTTCTGGTACATCGACCACAGCACGCCCTGGTGCTTGCGATAGTCTGAGTAAAACGTTTCGAAGAGGACCGGCTTCACGTCGGCTTTCAACGAGTTGCGCATCGCCTTGACGGGCAGCCCCGAATCCTTATCGAAGAACAGCGTCAGATCCTCCATGCCCGCCGAGCTGACGCGAACTACGTTCGTCTGGAAGTTGCCGACCTTGGCATCCGGTTCGAGCGTGAGCTGATAACGCTCGGGATTCAGCAGCGGTGTCAGCTTTTCCATCTCGTGGCGCTCGCGCCAATTGGCGAAGCTCGGTCTTCAACTTTTCAGGTAGCGAAATGGCTCGGCCATTGACGGTCTGCGACACGCGGCCGTTGATGATGGTCTGGACCGTCTTAATCTTCTGCCCAGAGACCGAGATGTTGATCTCGGTGGCGAAACTCTGCGGCAACTCCCACGCCTCGGTGCCGGTGAACGGGAGCATCATGCCACTGGCCGAGATCGTTCCCGCAACGTTGACCGTCGCCACCGGAAACTTTTCGAGCGCTTCACGTCCTCCGCGTGCATCGATCGCCCGCTGCACCACTTGCTGCGCATCTTGAGCCGCCGCATGCGAGGCGACCACGATCGTACAGACGAAAACCGCAACTCGAGAAGTGTTTCGCAGCATCGCGACGCTCCTGTAATAGTCGGCCGAATCCTCCAATAGTCGACTCTACGTCTTTCAGGGACGGGAGTGGGCCGCTTATGTCGATCGTGGCAACTCGCAACGATTTTTCAACGAGGACATTAACCCCGAGCGTAAGCGAGGGGGACGAGAGAATCGGCGCGAGAGAAGCCTCACGGAATGGCGAACGTCGCGTCGTCGATCTTTTCGAGCAGCTTGTAATCGCTGTAGGTCACCGTCATGTACGGCCGGCCGTCGTGGGTCGTCGTCTGCTTCATCGGCACCATGACGCCCGACACCTTCTCGTACTGCTCGAAGGTCGTCGCCTCGTTGACCTCGCGCATCTCGGGGCTGATCGCGGGCGCTGCATGCGAACGAGCAGACCGTTCGTCTTGTCGAAGAACAGCGTAACGTCCTTCATGCCGGCGGCCTTGGCGGTGACGACGAGATACGTCTTCGCGCCGACCTTCACGTTCTTCTCCGCCTTGAGCTTGAACCGCTTTTCGTCCATGAGCGGCGCGAGCATCGTCAGCTCTTGCATCGTCGCCATCTGCCGCAACTCTTGCTGCATCGGCGGTCCAAGGGGCAACTCCTGACCGCTCACGGTCTGCCGCACTTTGTCGCCGTTGACGACCTGCACAATGGTCATCGGCAATCCAAGCAACGTGAGCGACATCTTCGAGCCGGAACTTGCCGGGAATCGACTGCGCAAGCGTCCCCGTGAACGGCACCTCAGCGCTTGCCATGATTGCCGTGCCGCGCATCGTCGCCGTCGATGCCGGAACCTTGTTGATCGCGTCGATACCGCCGTGCGAGTCAATCGCCTGACGAATCAAGAAACGCGGATCGGTCTGTGCACTGGCCGTTATCGGCGCGAGAAATATGCACAGAACGAATACCGCAAGCGTTCTCACAGCTTCACCAGCTCGCCATACGTTTCGGGCCGACGGTCGCGGAAGAACTGCCACGTGTTGCGAACTTCGCGGATCAGGTCGAAGTCCAAGTCGGCAATCACGATCTCGTCCTTGTCGCGCGAGGCCTCGGCGATGATCTTGCCGCGAGGGTCGCAGAAGTAGCTCTGCCCGTAGAACTCGCCGATCCGCCAAGGTTCTTCGACGCCGGGGCGATTGATCGCGCCGACATAGTAACCGTTGGCGACCGCATGGGCCGGCTGTTCGAGCTTCCACAGATATTCGCTCAATCCCGCGACGGTGGCCGACGGGTTGAAGACGATCTCAGCCCCGTTGAGCGCCAAACATCGCGCTCCCTCGGGGAAGTGGCGATCGTAACAGATATAGACACCGACCTTGCCAATGCGCGTGTCGAACACGGGATAGCCGAGGTTGCCGGGGCGGAAGTAGTACTTCTCCCAAAAGCCTGGCAGCACCTGCGGGATGTGAATCTTGCGGAACTTGCCGAGATACTTGCCGTCGGCGTCGATCACGCTCGCCGTGTTGTAATACAGGCCGGTGATCTCTTCCTCGTAGATCGGCACGACGATGACCATCTCGTGCTTCTTGGCCAGCTCGCACATTAGCTTTGTGGTCGGTCCGTCGGGAATGCGTTCCGTGAGGTCGTACCACTTCGTCTGCTGCTCGGCACAAAAGTAAGGGCCATAGAAAAGCTCCTGCATGCAGACGACCTGGGCCCCCTTCTTGGCGGCCTGCTCGAGCATGCCGACGTGCTTATCGATCATCGACTGCTTGATCTTGGCGACCGGCGCGGTGCCGGGCTCGCTGAGCGTCGCTTGAATGAGGCCGCCGCGGATGATGCGAGACATAGATGCAGTGCCCAAAGGTGAGAAGTGAGTACGTGAGTAAGGGAGTACGTGATTGGCGCGGCGCGTCGGCTATAATACCGTGCGTTTCACGCAGGATGAAACAGTTTACAGTTCGTGGCAGCACCGAAGGGGGGAACTTTCTATGTCCATCGCAGAGCGCAAAACCACCGCGCCGGCCAAGGTGCCGCTGCTCGTCGGCGGCCAATGGCAGAACAGTTCCAGCCAGCGCTTCGGCGATGTCTATAACCCCTCGACCGGGCAGGTCATCGCGCGCGTGCCGATGTGCTCGGCTGCCGAAGTCGACACCGTCGTGCAAGCGGCACACAGGGCTCTGCCCGCCTGGGGCGACACGCCCGCCGTCGACCGTGCTCGCGTGATGTTCCGCTTCCGCGAGCTGATGCAGGCGAACTTCGACGAACTCGCCGCTCTCGTCACCCGCGAACACGGCAAGACCAAGCCCGAGGCACGAGCGTCGATCCAGCGCGGCATCGAGATGGTCGAGTATTCGTGCAGCGTGCCGGCGCTCATCATGGGTCAGTCGCTGGAGAATATCGCCACGAACGTCGACTGCGAAACGAGCCGGCATCCCGTCGGCGTCTGTGTCGGAATCACGCCGTTCAACTTCCCTGCGATGGTGCCGCTGTGGATGTTTCCGCTCGCGATTGCGTGCGGCAACACGTTCATTCTCAAGCCGAGCGAGAAGGTGCCGCTGTCGAGCGTTCGGCTCGGCGAGTTGCTCACGGAGGCCGGCTGCCCGCCGGGCGTGTTCAACATCATTCACGGCGATCGCGAGTGCGTCGATGCGCTCCTCACGCATCCGCTGGTGAAGGCCGTGTCGTTCGTCGGTTCGACCGCGGTGGCCAAGCATGTGTACGACCTCGGCACACAAAACAACAAGCGCGTGCAGTCGGCTGGCGGCGCGAAGAATCATTTGATCATCATGCCCGACGCAGACCTCGATCAGGCGGTTGCGGCACTCGCGGCCTCCGCCTTCGGGTGCGCCGGCGAACGCTGCATGGCCGGTAGTCTCGCGTTGCCAGTGGGCGACATCGGCGATGCCTTGGTCGAACGCCTGGTCGACACCGGTTCGAAGATGAAAGTCGGCCCAACCGACGGCGGCGGCGATGTCGACATGGGCCCGCTCGTTTCGCGTCAGCATCTCGACAAGGTCACGAGCTATCTCGATATCGCCGCTAAAGAAGGCGCTGAACTCAGCCTTGATGGCCGACGTCGCGAGCTTGACCCGAACGGGTTCCTGCTCGGCCCATGCGTGATCGATCACGTCGAGCCCGAGATGCGTGTGGCCAAAGAAGAAATCTTCGGCCCCGTGCTGTCGGTCGTCCGCACCGATGATCTCGAGCAGGCCATCGCCATCGGCCAAACCTGCGAGTACGGCAACGGCGCGAGCATATTTACGCGTTCAGGCTATGCCGCTCGTCAGTTCAAGCGACGTTTCAACGCCGGCATGATCGGCATCAACGTCGGCGTCCCGGCCCCGATGGCCTGGTTCCCTTTCACCGGCTGGAACCGCTCGTTCTTCGGCGACCTGCACATCCAAGGGACCGAAGGCATCCAGTTCTACACGCAACAAAAGGTCGTCTCGACGCGCTGGTTCGCCAGCGCCACCGACAGTCACGTCGACCCGATCTGGAAGACGCAAAAGCGCTGACCTCTCGTTTAGCCGGCGAGCTTGCTCGCCGCGTGCGGGGCACAATGCCCGAAAAGGATAAACCACAGATGCACACAGATAAACACAGATAAAAAGAAGGAAGAGATAGTATTCAGAATTCGTTCTCGTCTTTTCCGATCTGTGTTCATCCGTGTGCATCTGTGGTTCCCTTCCCATGAGCATAGCCCTCATCACCGGCAGCGGTCGCAAGCGAATCGGCTGGCACGTCGCCGAGGCACTCGCGGCGCGGGGCGATTCGATCGCGCTGCACTACCACAGCGGTAAAGACGACGCCGAGCGCACCGTCGCGGCATTGGAAGAACGTGGCCTCACCGCCGCTGCGTTCGGCGCCGATCTTGTCGACGAGGCCGCGATACGTTCGCTTGTGAAGTCGGTGATCGAACGCTTCGGACGCATCGACGTACTCGTCAACTGCGCCGCCATCTGGAAGCCTAAGCGACTGGAAGACATCACGGCCGAAGACGTGCGATCACATTTCGACGTGAACCTGCTGGGCACGTTTCTGTGTTGCCAGCAGGCGGGGCTCGCGATGGTCGCTCAGGACACGGGGGGCGTGATCGTGAACATCGGCGATTGGGCGGCGCGGCGACCGTATGTGAACTACGCGGCCTACTTTGCCAGCAAAGGGGCGATTCCCGCGCTCACTCGTTCGTTGGCCGTCGAGCTGGGTACTCGCAACCCGAAGGTCCGCGTGAATTGTGTGCTCCCCGGCCCCGTGATGTTGCCACTCGACCTGCCCGAGGCCGAGCGCAAGCGCGCCATCGAGGCGACGCTCGTGCAGCGCGAAGGTTCGCCCGAGAATGTCGTGAAAGCCGTGCTGTACCTCATCGACAATGACTTCGTCACCGGCGACGAGATCACCGTCGACGGCGGCCGCTCGATCTACGCCCGCGGCCAATGAACCATCAAACAGCCCCAAGCCCACGGCCTGCTGGCCCTGGGTCGGTGCGAGGGAAACAGTCGCCATGCCCACCGAACTCGAAAAAATGCTCGCCGGCGAACTCTACGACCCGCTCGACGCCGAGCTCGTCGCCGCGCGCAATCGTGCTCGAGACCTCTGCCAAGACCTCAATGCGACGCGCGAATCGCAACAACACGAGCGACGTCGCATCCTTGAACAACTCTTCGGCCGCGGTGGCGACAGCGTCTGGATGCAGCCGCCATTCTTCTGCGACTACGGTTCGAACATCCATCTCGGCCAACGTGTGTTCTTCAATTTCAACTGCATCGTGCTCGACGTCTGCCAGGTTACGGTCGGCGACTGCACGCTCTTCGGCCCTGCCGTGCAGATCTACACGGCGACGCATCCGATGAACGCCGAGTTGCGACGCAAGCAGGAGTTCGCCAAGCCGATCGCTATCGGGCACGACGTCTGGGTCGGCGGCGGCGCGATCATCTGCCCCGGCGTCACGATCGGCGATCGCTCCGTCATCGGCGCCGGCAGCGTCGTCACCCGCGACATCCCTGCTGGCGTCTTCGCCGCCGGCAACCCGTGCAGGGTGATTCGCGAGGTTACGGTGTAGGAGAATTGTGGCCGCGACCTCTTGCAACGGCGGTCCCAAACCCACGTTGTTCGTGCACATACGATCACTTAGAATCAACGTCTCGCTTGATTCTGCATGCACTCGCCAGCGGCTGATCGAAGAGAAATTGTATGCTCATGTCCAAGCCAAACCAAAGCCATATAGGCCTAGGTCTGTATTCGATCGCGGACGCAGCACGCTTGCTCGGCGCTCCGAAATCGAGTGTTTACAGATGGGCAAACGCTCGCACTGGCTTGGTGCCGCGACACTTCGACGCCAATGAACAGATCATCACCTTCGTCGAGTTGATGGAGCTTCAGTTCATCAAGATGTTTCGCGATGAAGGCGTATCGCTCCAAGCGATCAAGAAGGCTTCTCGTAAGGCAGCCACGACTTTCGAGAGCGATTATCCTTTCAGCGTGAAGCGATTCGATACCGACGGAAAGACGATCTTCGCGACACTTGTGAGCGAACATCAAGGAAAACTACTGTTGGAAGACTTAGAAAAAGGGCAACTTGTCTTCGCGTCAATCCTGCGACCGTTCTTTCACAAGCTCGATTACTCGAGTGTCGATGAGACGGTCACTCGGTTTTGGCCTCGCGGAAAGAAGGGCCGAGTGGTTTTGGACCCCGCGCGGAAATTTGGTAAGCCAATCGACGCGCAGACCGGAGTAGCGACAGGCGCAATTGCGGACGCAGTAAGTGCGGGAGGCGGTCAAAAGAGATCCGTAGTCGCGGATTGGCTTGGCATCCCCGTGGCGGCCGTGGATGCGGCGGTCGCGTTTGAGCAATCATTACTAGCGTGAAATACTTTTTCGACAATTGCATCTCATACCGATTCGCCGACATGCTCTCCGCGCTCGGAGTGCAGGTCACCTCGCTACGAAACGAGTTTGCCGAGTCGATCGCTGATACTGACTTCCTCAGACGACTCAATGCGAGACATGATGTCTATATCACGTACGATCACCGCCAAAAAACTCGAAAGGCCGAGGCGGCAGCCCTCAAGGAATCTGGCTTGACCGCCCTCTGGTTCGCGCCCTTCTGGGGCAAGCTGGTGATGTGGGAACAGGCCAAGTGGCTCGTGCACAGATGGGAATCGATCGATGCTTTTGCGTCGAGCGTCGAACCCGGCACGTGCGCCGAAATCAAACAAAAAGGCCGTGCCCACGTCTTCCAGTTGAAGTAGCACGCGACGTCCAAACAGCCGAATCGGTCGCACCGGCAGCGTCGTCACCCGCGACATTGCCTCCGGCGTATTCGCTGTTAGCAATTCGTGCCGCGTGATTCGGGAGGTTACGGAGTAGCAGCGACACTCGTGCGTGGTGAGTTGGTAACCGCTAAGCGCCTGTAGGTAGGATGACGGGCATGTCTGAGAAACATCGCAACCTACTGACCGTCCGAGAAGCATCGAGTCGCCTTGGAATCTCGCCGACGACGCTTTACGATTGGCTTGGACGCTCAAAGCATGGCTTGCTAATCGTTCGTGGCAGTGTGGTGACGATTGACTACTTTCAGGGCGGCCCACAAGGACAGGGACGAATTGCTATCGAGAGCTCAGAAGTCGAACGCATTTTGGAACTGATGCGGGTGCGGTCAGTAGTCTTGCACAAGCGACGTGCGCCTACGATCCAATACCCGGGCATTTACGTCGTTCCCGGGCGCCCTGACGGTCGTTAGGTCGGATCGAGCGCAGCGAGCCCTACCTACTGCCGGGCGATCAATCATGGCCATGACGGATGGCTACAATGCCAAGATGGAAGAGAAACCGAGACGAAGTTGGTCGCAACGCGTCTACCAGTTCCGACTCGTATTTTGGGTCGCTGGATTTATGGCGATCGTGGGAGTTTTTGCTTGGCACTCGCCGCAGTACATTGCGCCAAGTGCCAGCACGTTTGAACGCATCCAGACCGTGCTTTGCGCGTGGCTCTTCATTCCGATCATCGGCTGGCTGGTCCTCGGAAATCTTTTGGCGTTCGCGCGTGGCCTAAACGACGATCACGAAGACGGTCCACATCCGTAGTCGCTCCGTGCCGGTTGATTTTGCCCAATCGTTAAACTAGCCTGAGGGGTCTGGTTCCGACCGCGGCCCTGGCCCCCTCAAAGTATGGTTTCGCAACGTCTCTTGGTTGGTTGGGCAGTGGTTGGGCTCGTCGTGTTGCCCGTGGCGACTCGCGCGGCGGAGTTGCGTGGCTGGCAAGGGATGCGGGTTATCCACCAGGAAGGGTCGCCGGACCGGATGGTCGTGGCGGACCTTGATGGCGACGGTCGCGATCAGTTGATCGTCGTCAACACGCGGCAGTCACGGCTCGATTTGTATAGCTGGACGCCAGCCGACAAGCGTGAGAAGGCGATGTCGGCCGACCCGATGCGGCCCAACGAGTTGCCGATGGCGCCCGACTGGTCGCACCGCGAGATCGCACTCGACGAGCTGCCCGGCGACGTGGTCGTGCACGACATTGACGACGACGGCAAGCCCGAGCTGCTGATACTCACCGCGTCGAAGAACCAGGTGCTGCTGTACAAGCAGGACAGCGGCGACCCCTCGAATTTGCCTTCGCGTTCAGCGGCCAAGTGGAAGAAGCAACATCAGTGGGACTTGTTGGCCGGTTCGCCGGCTGGCAAAGGGCACGTGATGCTGTTGCGTCACAAGAAAAGCGAAAAGAAAGACGGCAGCGAGCACGAACTGCTCATCAGTTACGAGCAAGGCATCCAGGTGCTGGATCTCGACGAGTCGAGCCGGGCAAGTTGGCTGTCGCCGCGCAAGGCGCGAGGCCGGCGAGATTGGGCCTTGGCCGACTTGGACGGCGACGGAAACGATGACCTCGTGGAGTGGTCGAGCGTCGCGCGGCAGGACGTGCGATGGTACGAATGTTCGCAAGGCGTGTTGCTGCCCGCCCAGGCTTTGCACGAACACAGCGTGCAGGGCTTCGGCGTGTTGCAGCGACCCGACGCGGCGACCGAGTTGCTGCTACTGGGAGGCACGCGCGACGGCATGTTGCGTCGTTATCAAATGTCGCGCGGCGA
This sequence comes from uncultured Planctomycetota bacterium, assembly GCA_963708675.1. Classification (GTDB taxonomy): domain Bacteria; phylum Planctomycetota; class Planctomycetia; order Pirellulales; family PNKZ01; genus DATAXP01. The sequence goes on along the minus strand of CAVPTO010000003.1, from coordinate 3,659,045 downwards.
AGAGAGCGATCTCGGCCGACGCGATGCCTTGCCGATGCCCGGCGGCGCGAAGGCCGCGTGGTGCGGCGCGAAGATCAACGGCAAGGCAACGATCGTCGCCGCTGACTCGGCTCAGCCGCGGTTGCGAGTTCACGAACTCGGCGAGAACGGCTGGTTGGCCGAGCAAAGCTATCCGACCGTCAGCAACATTCGCGCGTTGTCGGCTCCGGTGGCCGAACCCGGCACGCTGCTAGTGTGGGTCAAGGATGCCGCCGACCTTTACACGAGCAAATGGGAATCAGGCCGGCTGAGCTATCCGCAACCGATGTCAGCCGAGGACGCCGCCGCGACACGTCGCATTCTCGCGCTCGAAATGGTAGGAGATACGACGTGGTGGGCGCAGCGTGTGGGATCGCACGTCGATCTGTACGTGTGGTCGGCCGACGCCGCAAAGCCCGAAGTGACACGCTTCAAAGATCTGGGCGCGAAGGTCGACAAGGTCGTGTGGCTCGGCGGCAAGCGGCTGCTCGTGCAAGAAGCCTACGCCTCGACGGCGAAGTTGGTGACGCTCGACAGTAATTCCAAGGCAGAGGGCGATGCGAAAGCAGAAGACGCCAAGCCGAAGATCACCGAGCCTTCACACCTTGCAAAAGTCGATCTCGCCGAGTTCAGCCTATACGAGAGGGGCACGGGCAAGAAGAAGTCATTGCGTGTTGGGCGACTGACCGACGGTGTGCTGCAATGGCTGGGCGACGACCTGCATCCGACCGATCAAACGATGCTTCCCGATGGCCAGAAGCTCGTGAGCTTCGTACCGCTGAAAGGGGACGAAGCATGGGCGCTTGAGGCCGGCGGTGAATTCATTCACCGATTGAAACCCGACGATGGCGGCGTGCTGCGAGTCAAGGAAAGCATCAAGCCTCCGCACGGCGGCAGTCTGCGCGCCGATTCGGTGTTGGGCCTCGTGCTCATCGACACCGATCGTGTGGTGCGACTCGCGAAGGGTTCGCCGTTCGAATTGAAGTTGATCGACAGCGTCGATAGCCGCGTCGGCCGACCCAGCGGCGTGAAGGAGGCAACGATCCACCGCTTCTTCACGACCGACATCGACGGCGACGGAACCGACGAGGTGATCCTCGCCGACGATCGCCGGCATCAGCTCACCGTCCTCGTGCGGACCGACAAGGAGCTGAAGTCGGCACTGTCGTGGCCTGTGTTCGAAGACACGACGTATCCCTACGGCGGTCAAGGCGACGCGCTCGTCACCGAGCCGCGTGGCGTGATCGCGCTCGATGCCGACGGCGACGGCAAGCGCGACCTCGCCCTGCTCTCGCAAGATCGGCTACTCATCTACATGGCCGAGGACCGGAAATGAAACGTTTCCAATTCATTCTTTCGCTGTGCATCGCTTGCCTCTTCGCGGCTACGGCGCAAGCCGCAGAACAAGTAACCGTCACGCTCGTCGGCGGAGCGAAGATCACGGCAACATTGTTGCGCGAGAACGACGACGGGCTTGTGCTCGACCTCGGCACCGATGTCGTCAACCTGCCGACAAAGCGGATCCTCGCCATCGATCGCCAGGCGAAGAAGGCCAAGAGCAAAGCAGCCACCGATCGCGGCATCTTCAGCACCGGAAAGCTCGAGCCGGCCGATCTGCCAACGCTCGTCAAGAACTACGGCGACGCGGTCGTCATGGTGAAGAACGCCGTCGGCCGCGGCAGCGGGTTCATCATCAGCAAGCAAGGGCACCTGATCACGAACTATCACGTCGTCGAAGGGCAGACGAAGCTCGTCGTCACCATGTTCCGCCGCACCGACAGCGGCTACGAGAAGCACGAGCTCAAGAAGGTGAAGATCATCGCCTTGCAGCCGCTGCGTGATCTCGCATTGCTGCAACTCGACGTCGACGAAATTCCTGGCAACATGCCAACGCCGTGCGTCATCGACGATCGCGACGACCTGACGGTCGGCGATCTGATCTTCGCCATCGGCAATCCGCTCGGCCTCGAACGCTCGGTCACGCAAGGCATCGTGAGCTCAACCACTCGCACGATTGGCCATCTGCGGCTGATTCAAACCGACGCCTCGATCAATCCCGGCAACAGCGGTGGCCCGCTGTTCAACGCTCGCGGCGAAATCGTCGGCGTCGTGTGCGCCGGCGCCACGAGTTTCGACGGCCTTGCGTTCGGCATTCCCGCCAGTGATCTGGTCGACTTTCTGCTGCATCGCGAAACGTACCTATACGATGCTGCCCAACCACAAAACGGCGTGACGTATCTCGCGCCGCCGTTCCGTGCCGCCGAAAGCACTACCGCTTCCGACAAAGACAACACGACCGACAAGGACGCCGCCGCTGCACGCGCCTCGGCCGAGCAAGAAAACCAAGGGACCAAGAACCCGCACACCGCCCGATCGAAAACATCTAAGGGAGAATGACCGTGAGACGGATCGCACTGCTACGGAGAGTAGGAATCGTCGGGTGGACAGCCGCCGCAATCTTCACCGGGACCTTCATCGCCTCGGCCATCACTACCTCGGCCAGCGCTGCCGACAAGCTTCCGTCCTCAATCACCTGCCTGCCTGAGAACACCGTGCTCATCAGCCGTGTTCCCGACGGCGCGGCAGTTGGCAAGGCGTTGAAGGAGCGAACTAAGCTCGGGGCCGTGCTCGGCGATCCACAGCGCATCGCGCGACTCGTCAAGTTGCTACAAAGCACCGACGAAAGCCAAGGCAAGTGGGACGAGCTCGTCAAAGAGCTCGGACGCTACAACCTTCGCCCCGACGATTACGCCAACTTGTTCACGGGCGAGATGGGCTTCGCCGTCGCAATCAGTCCCGGCTGGGGCATGGCGCCGATGGCGCAGGTCTTCGGATGGATCGAACCCGAAGAAGAACTGAGTACGCGCATTGTCGACGCAGCCATGAAGGCCAGCGACGAAAACGGCGACAAGGTCGTGCGCTCCGATATGGAGCTCGCCGGTGTCGACGTTATGCGTTTAACAACGAAGAACACGGAAGGCGACGACGAGACCGAAGACTTTCTGTTCTTGTCGCAGATCGGCTCGCGGCTGTTCGCGTCGTTCGCTGTTACGTCGATGCAGGATGCCAAGGAACACGCCAACGAAATTGCCGACCGGCTGCAGCAAGGCTTCGGCAAGTTTCTTGATGCCCATCATCGCTCGGCCGCCGAGCAGCCCGAGATTCTCAAGACGCCGGGCCTGTCGGCAGCGCTGCCGTCGGGAATTCCGTTGTTCGAGGTGTTTGCCGATCCGCGTCCGCTAGTGACGTGGTTTCTCGCAATGGCGAACAAAGTCGAAGAGCCGCAGCGCGAGAGTGCTCAACGCACCGTGAAGCTTGTCAAAGGCCTCGGCCTCGACACGCTCGGACCGTTGGGGTGGCGGATGGCGCTCGACGGCAACCTGCTCGGAGCAGGCATCTTTGCCTCGGTTCCGTCGCCGCGATCGGGCATCTTTTCGCTGGTCGATCAAACGCCGATCGCCGCCGAACCGCCCGCTTGGGTCTCGGCCGATGTCGTCAGTTACGAGCAGTTCAGCTTCGATCTGGCCAAGGCGTACGCGCGCATCAAGAGCATGGTGATCGAACTCGTCGGCGATCAATCGCGGGCTGGCATCGACTTCATCGAAAGCCAAGTGACGCGCACCGTGCAGGCCGACCCCGCATCGCTGTTGGGAGCACTCGGCACGCGGCACATCGCCATCGGCCTCATGCCGCGCACCGAAGCCAAACCCGACGACGAAGGCGAAATGTCGACGGGCCGCTCGGGCATGGTGTGGGAAGTGAAGGACGAAACTTTGCTAAGGCGTGTAATGCAAATCGGCGCGACCATGACCGGTCAGGATCCTCTCGAAGAGCAAGGCTTTATGGGCCTGCGCATCCAACAGCCGCAGTTCCAGGGGGGCGTGTTTCTCGGTCGCGGGTTTCTCGTCGTCGGCGCTGGCGACTCGGCGATCGAATCGCTGTTGTCGATGTTGCGTAGCCCGCCGGCCGGCGAGGCGTCGCTGACCGGGAGTTCGATCTATCGACGCGCTTGCGAGTTGCTTGCTCCCGAGGCCTGTCTGACGTATCAGCTCACCGACAACAATCGCAACATGAAGGCCGCGCGGCAAATCGTCGTGAACACGCTTGAGTTAATCAAGAAACATCAACAAGCAGGCGATGACGACGACGACAACGAGTTGAACTCCGCCTTCGACAAACTGAACCCCGAGATGATCGACAAGTTGCTCGAGCTGCTCCCCAGCGAAAGCGAGCTCGACGGCGCTCTCGGCGTCGGTGTGTCGCAGATGAAGGCGAATGAAAACGGCGTCGTCAGCCGTAGCGTGGTCGAGTTGCCGGCCGGTCGCTGACGATTGGTTCCGGCGAAGGTGTAAGATAGTTCCGAGTTCACGCTCGGAACTACTTTGCATCTCGCGGAGCCAGACATCATGCGACGTGTTACGTGGATTGTCGTTGCGATCGCCGTCATCGGCGTGTCATGGACCTCGCTGGCTGACGAGCCAACGACTGAGGACGATCGCCGCGTTGCCGTCGAGAAGGAACTGCGGCAGCTCGTCGCTTCGCTGCAAGATCAGGTCATCACGCTCTCGCTGCGCGTTGCAAGGCTCGAGCAGCAAACCTCGCCGCAGCGACCCCCTCTGCGCGTTGCCGACCCGCCGCGTCCCGCGCCGTCAAACCGCACCTGGGGCCGAGACGAGATTAACGGCCGCCCGTTCGCGATCATCCCGCTCAGCGGCAAATAGCGCTCGCTGGCTAAACCTCCCAGCGCTTTGCGGTTACACGCCCATCACATATTTTGTCCTCACCATCGAAACCTATTGCCAGTTTGCGGGTTAATAATGGTGGAACGGAACGCAGAACCGATGGGCATTTTCGAGAAGGACGCTGCAATGGCATCTCCTCGGCGAGCGGTGTGGGCGGGAATGGCGACGGCTGCCGTGGCATTGGTCGCTGCGGCACTGGGAGTTAGCACGAGCAACGTTGACGCAGCTAGCGGCGACAAGCCGAGCGACAGCCCCGCCCAGCACGTCGATTTCCTTCTCGCCCAAGAACTGAATTTGCACTCGACGGCCACCGGCAGCGCCGGCCTGGCCCCCATGGTCGACGACAACGCCTACCTGCGGCGCCTGAGCCTCGACCTGGTCGGGCGACTTCCGACCCCGACCGACATCGCCGCCTTCGCCCTCGATCCGGCGGCTGACAAGCGTACACGCTTGGTCGAATCGCTATTGGCCGACGAACGTTATGGCCGCACCTGGGCCCGCTACTGGCGCGACGTGATTCTCTACCGCCGTGCGGAAGATCGCGCACTCCTTGGCTCGCGGGCAGCCGAGGAGTTCTTCACCGAAGCGTTCAACAACAACGTCGGTTGGGACCAAATCACACGTTCCATCCTCGAATCGAGCGGCGACGTCTACACCTCCGGCAACACGCTGCTCTACATGTCGCAGATGGCCGAGGTGAACGATGTGGCCGCCGAGGTATCGCGAATCTTCATGGGAGTGCAAATCTCTTGCGCCCAGTGCCACGACCATCCTACCGATCGCTGGAAGCGCGAGCAGTTCCACGAGTTTGCCGCCTTCTTTCCGCGCTTGGCGATACGCCCCGTCTATGGCGATGGTCGCGTCCGTTCGTTCGAGCTCGTGGGCCGCGACTTCGGCGGGCTCAGTCGTCCCGGTCAGCAAGGTCGTGGTTCGCTCGAACATCATATGCCCGACCTGAAAGACCCGAGTGCCGAAGGCAAACTCATGACGCCTGCCTTCTTCGTCACAGGCCAAACTCTTCCGACCGGCACCGTCGACGCCGATCGCCGCGCGACGATCGCCAACTGGATCACGTCGTCGAAAGACGGCTGGTTCGCCAAGGCGTTTGTGAATCGCATGTGGGCGGAGCTTGTCGGCGAAGGGTTCTACGAGCCCGTTGACGACCTGGGGCCCGACCGTCCGTGCACCGCGCCGAAGACGCTCGATTATCTCGCGCAGCAGTTCGTCTCGCATCGCTACGACGTGAAGTGGCTGCTGCGAACGATCATGGCGACCGACGCCTACCAACGCGAAAGCCGCCCGCGACGTCTGCCGAATGAGACGCCGTTCTTGGCCAACTGCTCGCACCGGCTGCGTAGCGATCAGGTGTACGACAACCTCGAACAGGCATTGGGCACGACAACGTTGGTCAACCCGGGCAACGGCGGGCAAGGCATCGGACGGCTGTTCGGGTCCCCACGCATGTTCTTCGGCGCCACGTTCGGCTACGACCCGAGCGTGCGCCGCGACGAGATCGCCGGCTCGATCCCGCAGGCTCTCATGCTCATGAACGGCCCACAACTGAACGCGGTCATCAACGGCCGCAACCACGAAACGATGCTTGGCAAGATGCTCGCCGACATTGGCGACAATCGTGAAGCCGTGGTCGAGCTGTACTTGCGTTGTCTGGCACGCGAGCCGAACGAGCAGGAATTGAACGTATCGCTCGATCACCTCGGTTCATCGGCCGACCGCGCGGCAGCGTTCGAGGATCTGCAGTGGACGCTCGTGAATCGCACCGAGTTTTTGTATCGCAACTAAGCCGCGGTCATCACGTCATTAAGAGTCATCACGACCATGAACTACCAACATCAACTCAACGTCAGCCTGCGTCGCGATCATGTCATCGGCCGACGTCACTTCCTGCGCGGCGTTTCGGCCGCCGGGCTTGCTGCCGGGGCGATGAATTGGACTGATGTGGTCAGTCTCAACGCCAGCGAACTGCGTCGCCAAGGCCGCGCGTGCATTCTGCTTTGGATGCAAGGCGGGCCGAGCCAGTTCGAAACGTTCGATCCGAAAATGGGCGACAACGCCGGCGAGACGAAGGCGATCGACACGCGGCTGTCGGGCGTGAAGTTCGCCGACAATCTGCCGAAGCTCGCGAACATTGCCGATCAGTTGGCCGTCGTCCGCTCGATGACCACGAAGGAAGGCAACCACCAACGTGCGACGTTCCTTATGCACACGTCGCACGTGCCGACAGCAACGGTGCACCACCCGACGCTTGGCGCCATCGTGTCGAAGGAGCTTCGCGACACCGCCTGTCAGTTGCCGTCGTTCGTTCGCGTAGGTCGCAACTTCTCGAACGCGGCAGGCGGCGGACTACTCGGCAACGAGTACGATCCATTCGTCGTGCCAGCGGCTGGCAGGATTCCCGACAACATACGTCTGACCGTCGACGCCGATCGCTATCAGCAGCGGCTCGCGCTGTTGGACAAACTCGAAGTCGCGGGCAATGCGTCGATCGCCGCCACCACGACCCACGATCATCGCAAGCTGTACGAGCACACATCACGAATGGTGCTCAGTCCGCAAATGAAAACATTCGACCTGGAACAAGAATCCGAGAAGACACGCGCGGCCTACGGTCAAGGCGAGTTTGCCAGCGGTTGCCTGTTGGCGCGTCGGTTGATCGAAAGCGGCGTGACGTTCGTCGAGGTGAGCCTCGGCAACTGGGACACGCACTTCGACAACTTCAACAAATCGCGTTCGCTGTGCGAGCAGTTCGATCAGCCGTATGCAGCGCTCGTCGAGGATCTGCGTGACCGTGGCATGTTGGACAGCACGCTGGTCGTGTGGATGGGCGAGTTCGGTCGCACGCCACGCATCAACCCGCGCGGAGGCCGTGACCATTTCCCGCGCGGCGTTTAGCGCTGTGCTTTCCGGCGGTGGCATTCGAGGCGGACAAGTGCTCGGCGCGACCGACGCCGCGGGCGAGGAGATCGCCGATCGCCCCGTCAGCGAGAAGGACTTGTTCCAGACGATCTACAAATCGTTGGGCATCGACGCACAGAAAGAGAACATGAGCCCCATCGGCCGGCCGATTCGCGTCGTCGACGGCGGCACGCCCGTCGCCGAGTTGTTCACTTAGGTGTCATTGAGTCCCCGGCGAGTTGCCTGGGGTTTGTGCTGCCAAATCTTGCGCGAATCAAATTCCCCAAACGCTGCGGCCCGCGCGTGCTGCGATACGTGCGAATGGCGTCGTTCTTCCGGCCAAGCGCCTCATACGTTCTCGCCAGGTTGTAGCGAGCGCCTTCGGTCCACGGGCCGTCAGGCGACGCGGCCAACGTTCGCTGGCTGAACCAATCGATGGCCGCCTCGTAATTGCGTCGCTCGAATGATGCGATCCCCAACCAATAGCTCGCGTCTTGCTTGGCCGCGCGAACGGCCGACTCGGTTTCGGCGTTGAGTTGATTCTGCTCGCGAGCTTGTGCGATCTCTTCTTCCGCCGGACGCGCGTGCATCAGGCACACCAACGCGTCGTGCTCGCCCGTCAGTCGGCCGCACACTTCGAGCACGCGTCCTTTCCACAACCAATCGCCTTGCGAGGAATGAAAGACTCGCTCCTGGCGTTTCCACACGTCTTGCCAAGGGCCTGCGACCGGGCGCGATCGCTCGATTGGCACCGTCCACAACTGCACGTCATCGACATGCGGCAGACCTTTGATCTGCGAAGCGACGGCGGTCGCGTCGACCGTCAGCTCCAATCGCAACGGGCCGACCAGATGCCGCTCGACGATCGCCATGCGCTTGGAAAGATTCTGCGGCGACGCAACGATAAGCGCCGTGACATGCTTGATGTCATCTGCCGCGACACGATACGGCGGCTGACCTTCGACGTTGAGGCGTTTGAGGACTTCAGTGTTATCACTAGCCTCGGCGAGCGTCGCGATCCCCTGCCCGTCGGCGCCTGCGATCGGCAATCCCACCGCAGGTTCGAACAGCCACAGTTGCTTGTCGTGCACGAGCGCCGCCGTCCAAACGCGCTGTCGATCGCCATCGCCAGGCGTCGCCAGCAATACGACATCCAACCCCTGCTGCCGCGCTAACAGCGCGAACACCCACGCGCGTTCCTCCGCTGTGGCCTTGCCAAGCAACAGCGTCTGCCACGGCTGGAAACCTCGCAAGGCGTCGGGCGTCGGATCGGCTTCGAGCTGCAAGTTGCGCACGGTCCAATCGAACAGCAGCTTCGCGCGTTCGAGCGGCTCGAGTTGTCGACCGACGGCCGCCCGCGCCGCCTCGCGCATCCACACGCACTCGCGCAACATCGCGGCATCGGCCGTCGTGAAGGTCATCGCCTCGAGCGACTCGATGAACGTCTTCGAGCGTAACGTCTCGGGAAGCGTCGCCACGAGCGGATCGACGCTTGTATCGCTCGATAGCTTTTTCGACTCGATCCATTGGTTGAGTCGATCGGCGATTTGGGAGAGTGCCTCGTCGGAGTCGACTTCGCTCAAGCGGTTGAGCAGCGCGAACGCGCTGTCGAACAGGCGGTCAGCGACGTCGCGCGTCGCGCCGGCCTCGGTGGGGCCGCGGGCCGAGGAGTCGGCGCAGCCGGCGATCGCGAGCGACAGGCAAATGGCGAGCGATGCGAGGGGCTTCATGCATCTATTCTACGGTGAAATGCGACAACGTGCGTTTGGTTAGCCGCGACGCGCCAGCGGAGCGCGGGGGCGGGAAAGCGCGAAACCGCAAACGGGGATGGCACGGTGACGCGCGGGGCGACCGTTCAGCCGAGATTGGTGAAGGATTCGACCGCCGCACGCAGCGCCAATATTCGCCGCAACACGTTGGGAAACTCGGCGAGCGGTACCATGTTTGGCCCGTCGCTGGGCGACTTGTCGGGGTCCGGATGCGTCTCGAAAAACAACCCGTCGGCCCCGACGACCGTGGCGGCACGGGCAAGCGGCTCGACCATCGCGCGATTGCCGCCCGTGGCGGAGCCCAGGCCGCCCGGTTCCTGAACGCTGTGCGTGGCGTCGAAGATGACGGGCACGCCGAGCGATTGCATCTCCGAGATTGACCGGAAATCATTCACGAGACGGCCGTAGCCGAAAAATGTGCCGCGCTCACAGAGCATGATGCCGCGGCAGCCGGCGCTCGTGAGCTTCGACACGACGTGCTTCATATCCCACGGGGCCATGAACTGCCCCTTCTTCACGTGCACGACCCGACCCGTGGCGGCAGCAGCGACCAGTAGGTCGGTCTGTCGAGCGAGGAACGCGGGAATCTGCAACACGTCGCACACCTCGGCAGCGGCGGCGGCCTGATACGACTCGTGAATGTCGGTCGTCACGGGCAGGCCGGTGACTTGCTTCACCCGCGCGAGCACGGCGAGCCCTTCGTCGAGCCCCGCGCCACGAAACGCCGCTACACTGGTGCGGTTGGCCTTATCGAATGAGGCCTTGAAGACGATCTGCACTCCGAGTTCGTCGGCGAGTTGCTTCAAGCGCTCAGCGATCGTGAGCGTGAGTTTTTCGCTTTCGATCACGCATGGGCCGGCAATGACCAGCAGCTTCTGGCCGCGACCGCAGCGATACGGGCCGATCGTGACGGGGTTCTCGGGCATGCAGGGCGCAATATACCCGTGACGCGCCCATTCATAAAGCGCGACCGGTGGTCGCGCTGGTGACGGTTGCATGCACTGGGGCGGTTGCATGCAAATGGCGATTGCACGCACAGGGCGGTTCGCGGAGCGCGACCACCGGTCGCGGCTTTATGCGAACTAACGCGCTTTCGCCGTCGCGGCGGGTTTTGATTCGAGCGACTCGAAGTCGCTCAGTGCGCGGCCGAGGTAAATTTGATCGTACAGGCCGTACTCGCCTTTCTCGTCGGGGTAACCGACGGCGCGACACGGCGAGAACTGCAGGCCTTCGAGCGTGAAGGCGCCAAAATCGGCAAATAGGTCGCGTGTCACGACCATCCATTCGGTCGGCACTTTCTCATCAATGCGCTCGGCGACGAGTCGCAAACGATTACTAGCATCGCCCGACTCGTAAGCCAACGTGCGTTTGCCGTCGGCGCCCATTTCGTTCTTGTTCTGGAAGAGTCGCAACATCATGTTGTGCCCGCCGTGCGCCTTCCACGCGAAACGCAGATAGCGGTACTCGCCCGGCTTCGGGTTCTCGACGATCTTCATGCCGAGCCCTGGCAGCCGCGTGCGTTGCTTGTCGGGCGTGACGCTCAGCGCCGCCTTGCCTGAGAAACGGTCTTTCGCGTCGAGCTTCACGGTGCCGTCACCTTCGTTGAGCATCGCGAGAAACGATGGCTCGTCGTCGAAGATTCGCAGCGCGCCTTGGGGAGCCTCGCCTTTGACGACCATCAACGACACGGGCAGCGCGTTCGATTCGATCGGCCCGAACGCGCCCTTCGCCTCGGCCACCAACTGCGCACCCTTCAGCTCGCCGGCCGTCGTGTGATAGGCGAACGCCACCGGCAGCGCGAAGGTGTCTTTCTTCGCGGCGACGGCGACCGTGGGAGCCAAAAACTCGTCGGGCAGATTTCGCAACGTGATCGTCACCGGGCCGTCGAAGCCGGCCTTGCGAACGATCTTGCCTTCGAGCGAGCCCGTGTCGCCAAGGCCCGCCTTGGCTTCGATCGTCGACGGGCCGGACAACTCGATCGTGAATGGATACGTCGTCCGCAACCGCGACGCGGGTGCGTAAGCCTCGGCCATCACGCGCTTGCCGTCGGCGGCTAACAGCTCGGCCTTGAAGGTCACATCGTAAGGAATGTCGACGAGACCGCCGGGGACGACGACTTCGGCCGCTGCTTCGTTGGAATCGGCAGGAACGATCAGCTCCTTTGCGTCCTCGGGATACTTGAGACGCAGCGCGCGATCGACGTCGTCGACGACTTCTTCACCAGCGGGCCTCTTTCGAGCGTCGAATTTGGGTACTCGCTTGGTCGGCATCATTTGGCTTGTCAGCAGACTGATGCGCACGGGGCCTTTGGCGGAGTCACTGCGCGTGAGCTTTACTTTCAACGGAAGCACCGCGCCCAGTGGCAGCGCGGCATCGCCGCTGGCCGGCTCGAAGGCAACTTGCAACAACGCAGGCTCGACGAACGCCACGGGCACCTGATCGCGCAGCCACGGCTGCACGGAGGACACGGCACGCGCGGGGGTTTGCACGCTGCGGCGGATTTCGGACTTGAGGCCGACACTTTGTCCGAAAAGGTTCGTGAGCAACGCTTCGGGCGATCGCTCGCCAACGAACAAGGTGAACAGCGTGTCGGTCGCGCCCGCAGGAATCTCGACGCCGGTCATCGTCACGCCGGCAGGCGATGGGTCGAGCGCCAAGCGAATCGGCCCGTTGTAGGCGGTGCGCGTGGCACGAATCTGCGCGACGACGACGCCTTGCACGGGGACGGCAATGCTCGAGCTGAGCAAGTTCAACGCGAAGTCAGGCTGCCCGACGATCGTGGCGTTGAGGTGATACACGAACTCGGGGCCGCCACGTCCGATGCGATCTTCGAGCGAAACGAAGACGCTCGTGGCGTCGGCCGGAACAGCGAATTGCAAGCCGGGGTCGGCGGTCATCGGCTGATCGTCGTTCGATGCAATGACGTCGCCTTTGGCAGTGCGCACGCGCAACATGCCGTCGAGCGGCGAGCCGAGCCGGTTCGCCATCACGTCGAGTCGCACCTTCGCCTTGGGCGCGACGATCAGTTCGTAACGATCTTGCTCGCCCGGCTGCGCGAGACGGCCACTGACTCCAACCGGAGCCGTGAGCTGCTGTGGCGAACCCGCGGACGATTGCTCGACAAGCTCTTCGTGATCGCTGACAAGCAGACGCGGCCGCGCGCCGGTGAGGTTCGCGAGGCTTGGCCACGGCACGGCGGTGACGCCCGTGAACGTGGGATGCGCGACGACGGCCGTGCCCATCGGAAAGTTCGTGGCGACAAAACCGAGCGGCAGGGTCTGATCGATTTTGGCCGCCAAAGGAAACGCGAGATCGGCGTACTCGAGGCTGCCGACCTTGAAACGATAAGCGCCCTTGGCGGTAAACAAGGCATCGTGCAACTCGATCGTGTAGTGTCCGTCGTGGGTGAGCTGCGTGACGATGCGCGCGTCGCCGAAGATCGAATCCTGTCCTTGAGCCCAAGCCAGTTGCACGCCGCGCGGATCATAGAGACGCACCACCGGATTGAATGCGCTGCCGAGACGGCGGGCTTCGACGTCGATGACGATCGGCTGGCCGGCTTTGCCCTCGAACGACGTTCGCAGCACGTCGCGCGCGGCGATCAGCCCGTTGAGCGCGACCGGGAGCTTTTCGATCTTGTCGCTCATCGGCAGCTCTGGCAACCGATCGACGGCAACTTCCATCGGCGCGCTGATGCCGGCGTCGGTCGCGACCCAAAGTTGGTGGATCCCCGACGGGGTGTCGGCAGCGAGCGTAACGTCGAACGTCACCTGGTCGCGCTTGGCTGAGAGCTTGGCCTCTTGAGCGGCGACAGGCGTCGAGAGCAGCAGCTTTGGATTCGGCCCAAGGTTGCCGCCTTCGAGAACGATCGTTGTTGTCGCGCCCGAGGTCAGGCCGCGAACGCTGGCGCTGCGGACGGACGGCATCGCGGCGAGCGAAACGTTCGACGAGATAACAAGGGCAACGAGTGCAACAATCGACGGGACATGAGCGCGGGCGATCGCGTTAAGCATGATCAATCATCCGAGAGGATGTGGTTCTGGCAGGGGGGCGGCGGAAGGTGCATTGTCGCACGACGACGGGCGACGACGCAACCATTTGGCAGTGAAATCGCGCGTTTAGCCGGCCTGCTTGCAGGCCGTGTTCCGCCACACGCTGCGATCAAGATCGCCCGCTAAACGGGGTGTTTCAATCGAGCGGCTTCACCATCAAATTCTTGTACCACACCGTGCTGTTCGGGTCGTGCTGCTGCAAAGCGAGGTAACCGTTGGTGAAGGAATTCTTCTCGTCGACGAAATCGACGACCGTCTTGTCGTTCACCTTGATGACGATGTGGTTGCCTTTGCAAATGATGTGCTGGTTCCACCACGTATCGTCGGCAATGAGCTGCTCGCTGACGACGACAAAGTGGTACAGCGTGCCGGTGCGCTTCGGGTCTTTGTGCGAGTTGTTGACCTGAGCTTCGTAGCCCTTCGGAAAGCCGGGGCCAAACGCGGTGCGAAAGTACATGCCCGAGTTGCTGCCCGCAGCGAGCTTGATGTCGGCCTTGAACTCGCAGTCGGTGAACTCTCGCTTCTTGTAGAACAGATGGCTCTTCCCTTTCGATCCCTTCAGCGTTCCGTCCTCGACGGTCCAGCACTCGGGGTTCTCGTTGGCTTCCCACCCGTCGAGCGTCTTGCCGTCGAACATGGTGATCCAGCCGTCGACGCTTGGTGCGTCTTGCGCGTGAACACGTTGCGTGAATCCGAGAATTGAAACCAACGCGAAGAGGCAAAGCCGGCGCGACACGGTCATGGGAAGAATCTCGACAGAAGGAAGGTGGGATGCGTACGGGGCCCGCTTCGGTCCCAGTTTGTCACGCCGCGGCGGCGTTGTAAATCTGGTGGGGCGAACATTCTTGTTCGCCTAGTCACCGCAGCGGACGGACGGCAAACAAGAATGTTTGCCCCACCATTGCTAAGTGACTTCGTCGGCGGTGGGCGCGGCGTGATGCTTGCGTTTGCGCCATCCGTAACCGCCGAGGCCGAGGGTGGCGAGCGTGCCGAGGAGCAGCGTGCCGGGTTCGGGGACGGCGGTGGGTGACCAATCGAGCAGGACGGCGCCGGCGGTTTGATCGGCGGCGAGGCTGGCGAGGCTGAAGTGGCCGATGCTCGCGTAGTTGGCGGCGGTCGGATCGTTGAGGGCGAACAAGCTGGTGATCGTGCCGCCGGTGACGGAGGCGACCGACCATTCATGCGCCGTCTGCCAAAAGGCGTCGTTGGTCGGAATGCCCGCGGCGCTGAGGGCCAGGTGCAGCGTGCCGCCGCTGCCTGCGACGTTGCCGCCGGTGACGGCAACCTGGTCGAAGCCGCTGCTGGTGCTCTCTTGCTTGAGTTCCCAGTTGTACGTGCCGCCGACGGTGAGGTTGCCGCCGACGTGCAACGTCTGCGTGTCGCCGGTGCTGCCGCCGGGTGAGATCGTGCCGCCGCTGTTGACGACCACGGCGCGGTTGATCGTTCCGTTGCCTTCCAGAGCGCCGCCGCTGTTGACGGTGACCGTGCCGCCGCCGGCGCTCAGTGAACCGTTGACGATCAGTGCTCCGGAGTTAATTGTCGTCGCGCCGAGGTACGTCTCGGCGCCGCTGAGAAGCTGCGAGCTGTTCGCGCCGCCGTTGATCGTCAACGCGATGCTGCCACTGATCACACCGGCGAAGGCGGCCGAGACGTTTCCACTCGGCGACACCGTCAGCGAACTGCCGGATGCTCCGGTGACGGTCGTCGTCGTAAGCGTGCTCATCAGTGCGACGATCTGCTGCGAATGACCAAGCAGGTCGACCGTGCCCGTGCCCGCCATCGAGAGCGTGGTCGTGGTGGGAAGCGTGTTGGAAGAAGCGCCGAGGGCCAGCGTGCCGGCGTTGACGGTCGTCGTGCCGGTGTAGTTGTTTGCCGTGCCCGAAAGCGACAACGTGCCGGCCCCTTCCTTGTCGAGCGACATCTGCCCGGTGAGTGAGCCGCTGAAAGTATCAACGCCTGACGCCACATTCACGAACAGGTTGCCGCCGGCCACGGAGCTGGTGATGTTGTTGTTCGTGCCCGTCCCCTCGGCGAAGATGCCGGCCAGCGTCTGCGTATTGCCATGCAGGTCGAAGCTGCCGGTGCTGTTGTCGATGGCGCTGCCCAGGTGCATGACGGTCGCGGGATCGAAGACGTTGGTGGCGACGTTGGACGTGACGACGACGTTGTTCGAGATCGTGGTCGGACCTTGGTAGGTCTGCGCGACGTTGAACGTCATCGTCGAGTTGTAGGTGATGTCGTTGTCGAAGTTGCTGTTGGCCGTGTTGCTGATGACGGCATCGACGAGGTAGCTGCTGCCGGGGCTGCCGGTGATCACGAGGTTCGTGTCGGTCTTGTTGATCGTCCCCTTCAAGTCGACGACGCCGCCGGTGGTGTTGGTGATCGTCACCGTGCCGTGCGTCTGGTCGGGCGAGATGATCGCGG
This sequence comes from uncultured Planctomycetota bacterium, assembly GCA_963708675.1. Taxonomy (GTDB): domain Bacteria; phylum Planctomycetota; class Planctomycetia; order Pirellulales; family PNKZ01; genus DATAXP01. The sequence goes on along the minus strand of CAVPTO010000003.1, from coordinate 3,643,127 downwards.
TCACCGAGTACGTGCCCGCCGTGGTGAAGCTCAGGGTTGACCCGTGATCGAGCGTGATGTTGTTGGTGCTGCTGGGGTCGGCCACGTAGGTGCCGCCGGTGCCGACGACGGTGCTGCCGGTGTATCCTGAGCCGAGGATCTTGAGCGTTCCGCTGCCGGTTTGAGTGATGTTGCCGTGGATGTTCGCGCCGGTGAGGATCAGCGTGTCGCCGGCGTCGATATTGATCGTGCCACCGCTGCTGAGCGTGACCGTGGCGTTGCGGTCGTCGATCGTGACGCTCGTGCCGTTGATGTGCAGTTGCCCGCCGGAGATGTTCAGCGCTTCGCCCGAGCCGAGGTTGGCGCCCAGCGCCTTGCGTCTGCGTGACGAGCGTCGTACCCGTGCCGATGACGAGCGAGCCGGTGAGATTGTTCGCGCCGTTGAGTGTGAACGTGGCGCTCGTGCCGAGCATCAGCACGCTGGCGTTGCCGCTGAGTTGATTGAACGAGCCCGTGTAGTTGCTGGTGCCGACGGTCAACGTCGTCGTGCCGCTGAGCGTGATCGTGCCGTTGCCGCTGAGCTGTGCGACGTTGCCGTTGGCGGCGAAGCTGGTGGCGCCCGCGCCGGTGAGCGATGCAATCGTGGTCGTGCCGGTGACGGCCGTGAAGCTCACGGTTCCCGCGTTGTTGAGCGTGCCAAGTTGTTGGCCGACGTTGGCCAACACCGCATTGGCGCCGCCGGCGACCGTGAGGTTGCTGCTTGAAGAGAGGCTGCTGCCGCTGAGGACTTGCAGCGTGCCGCTGGTGACCGTCGTGCCGCCGGTGTAGCCGATCGTTCCGCCAAGCGTGACGGTGTTGACGCCGGCCGTCACGTTCAACGCGCCTGCGCCGTTGAGCGCGCCGGTAAAGCTGCCGTTGCCGATATTCAACGTTGCGCCGTTGGCGATGCTCGTCGTGCCAAGCCCGTTGAGCGCGGCGATCGTCTGACTGGTGCTCACGTTGAACAAGCCGCCGGTGGTGACCGTCACGCCCGTCGTCGAGCTCAGTGCGTTGCCGCTAGTGGTCAGGTTGAAAGTGCCACTGACCGTCACGCCACTGGCCGCGAGGCTGCCGGAGCCGGTGATCGTGACGACGCCGGCGGCGATGGTCGCGTTGCCGCTGTAGGTGTTCGTGTTGGTGAGGAACAACGTGCCGACGCCGAGCTTGCTGAACGACGCGCCGTTGATGGCGCCGCCCGTGAACGTGTACGTTCCCGCCCCCGTGTTGTTGATCGTGACCGAACCGGGCGAGACGCTCGTGGTCGCGATGTTGACCGTTCCCGCGCCGGTGTCGGTGAACGTCACGTTGTTGCCGTTGGCGAAGGGGACGGTCGTTGTGCCGTCGAGCCAGTTGACCGTCGTGCCGATGTCCCAGGTCTTGTTCGCGGTGCCGTTCCAAACGAGGTTGCCGGTTAGGGCAGTGACGACGAGATCGAGCTCGCCGGCGTGCGCGCCAGAGATGGTCGCGACCAGCCCCGAGCCCAACGCGAGGCCGGAGAGCGCGACGTTGCCGAAGTTCGCCGTGGCGCCGCTGTAAGTTCCCGTATCGAAGCCGAAGAGCTTGATGGTCGTCGGCGCGTTGATCGTGCCCGTGAAGCTAAACGTCTCGGAGCCGGAGCCGAAGATCAAGTTCGAGCCGCTGACCATGCTCACCAAGCCCGGCGTGGTTGTGACGTTGCCGAAGCTCACGGTGCTGCCGGAGTTGAGCGTCAGGTTGCCGCCGAGGGTAAGCGTTCCCGAACCCGCGAAGGCGGGAGACACAACGCCGCCGCTGAAGACTGTCACGGGTGCGTTCACTGTGCCGCCTACCGCAGCCGCCGCGATCGTACCGCCGGCACTGACGGTCACCAGCCCGGTGCCGAAGGCGCTGCCGTTGGTTATGTTGGCTGCCACGATTGCACCTGCCGCGACCGTGGTGCCGCCACTGTACGTGTTGTTGTTGCTGAACATGATTGTGGACGACGTGCTTGCAGTGATGCTTCCCACGCCACGCACAGTGCCGGCGAAGCTGCCGCCGGCCAGTGTGAGGTTCGTGCCCGCTTGCAACAGGCTCATGATGCCGACGCCGCTGATATAGGTGATCGTGTTGTTCACGGCGCCGTTGAGCGCGAGGCTTCCGCCACTGAACGTGTTGATCGTCGCTGTACCGGCAACCGTGACTCCGCCGAAGCTCATCTGACCGATCGTCGCGTTCGTCGAGAAACTCGTTGAGCCTGTGCCCGAGAGCGTGGAGATGGTCGCCGACGAGAACGACAAGCCTGTCACGGCCGTGCTCGAGTTCGTGACCGTGCCCAACGTTGGCGTATTTGCGAACACGGCAACCGCCGAGCCGCTAATGGTAAGATTGCCGCCGGAGGCGAGGGTCGCTGACGCGAGGACTTGCAGCACGCCGCTGTTGACCGTCGTGCCACCCGCGTATGCTCCCGCACCGCCGAAGGTGACGGTGTTGGCGCCGGCCGCGACGATGACCGCGCCGTTTCCATTGAGCGCGCCGCTGTAGCTGCCGCCGCCGAGTGTCAGAATCGCACCCGAGGCGATTGCCGTTGTGCCGCCTGTGCCGTTGAGCGATGCGATCGTTTGGCTAGTGCTGACGTTCATCGTGGCGCCCGTGTTGACGGTCACCGGCACGGTCGAGCCGAGCGCGTTGCCCGTCGTGTTCAGATTGAAGGTTCCGCTGACCGTGACGCCGCTGGTGTTGGCGAGGCTGCCGGAGCCGGTGATCGTGAGCACGCCGGAGCTGAGCGTCGTCGCGCCGGTGCGGCTATCGACCCCTTGCAGCCGGTATGTGCCGGGACCGTTGAGCGTTAGCGCTTGCGAACCACCGGTTTCGCCAAGTGTTCCGCCGAGAGTGAGCGTTTTGCCGCTGGCGACCGACCACGATTCGGAACTGCTGACGACGATCGGTGCGTTGATCGTTGCGTTTTCGTTGGCGACGATGCCTGTGGCGATCGTGAGCGAGAACGCGTTGCCGGCATCGCGATTGATCGTGTACGTGGTGTTCGGGGCAAACGTGATCGTGCCGGCGGTGATGTTGCTTCCCAGCACGACGGTGCCGCTTGTTTGACCGCCGGCGGCGTTGTTGCCGAACGTCACGTTGTCGGGATTGGTGCTACTCCAGCTCGCCGACGCGCCGGCCGCCGGGTTCCAAAAGTTGTTGCCGCCGTTGGTCCACGTGCCCGAGCCGTCGGTCGTGGTGGCGAGGCTGGTGGGGTTGGCCGTCGACGACCAGATGAGGTTTCTTCCATTTGCCAGGTCAAGATAGACGTCGTTACCCGAGAACGAGAACTGCGAAACCAGCACACCGAACCCGGTGCCCGCGGTGAACTCGTTGGCAGTGCCGGTATGACCCGCGAAGCCGCTGATGAGCAAGTAGTGTCCGGTGCCGACGGTGCCCGACAGGTTGACGGTGATACTATTCGAGAGATTGAGCTGACCGGTGCCGGCGATGAGACTGGCGGCGTTGGTTGCGCCGAGCGCGTAGTTGAGTGATCCGCCCGTGAGCGTGAGGTTGCCGGCAATCGTCAGGTTGCCGATGCTGCCGTTGCCCGGCGACAACATGCCGCCCGAGTTGAGGGTGACATTCGCCGTGACGCTGCCACCGCCGGCTGCGCTGGCCAGCGTGCCACCGCCGACCGTCACCGCCCCGGTGCCCAATGCTGAACCGGTCGACCCGTTGGCGATGACGAGCACGCCGCCGCTGACGGTCGTTCCACCGGTATAGGAGTTCGATCCGCTCAACGTCGTAGTGCCCGTTCCTGCGCGAACGAGACTGACCGTGCCGCCGTTGTCAGCAATGGTGAGCGCGTAGGCGCTGCCCGGTGAACTGGAACCGTTGATCGTGAGCGTGCTGGCTCCGGTAGTGTTCTGAATTTGTCCGCCGCCGTTGGCGGTGCTCGTCAACGACTGAACCGCCTGGCTGAAGCCGTTCAGGTTGAAAATGCCGCCCATTCCCACCGCTTGCCCGCCCATAACGAGGTTCGACTGCGTCGAGATGCCGTTGCTGATCCCGAGCTTGACGATGCCCGTTGTGGCCAAGTTGAACAGCGTGTCGCCGGTGTAGCTGTTGGCTGCACCGAGGACCACGGTTCCCGCTCCGCCGCCGCCAAACGCCGATGTGAACTCAACACCCGACGTTCCCGAGACGACGCCACCGACCGACAGCGTGTTGCCGGTCGTTGCTCCCAGACCCGTATAGAAGCCGGCACCCGAGTTGTTGGTGATCGTTCCGACCAGCGTCGACGTCGCGCTGCCGAATCCGGCGACAATATCGCCCGAGACCGTTTGGACGCCAGTCGTGTTGACGGTAATGGGAACAGTGACCGCGCCGTTGAGATTCAGCGTAAGAAGACTAGTCGCATTCTGAACGTTGTTCAGTTGGAGAGTCGTGCCTGTTCCACCATTGATCGTCGAGCTGAGATTGATCGTTTGTGTCGTGTTGCCAACCGTGGTCCCGATTCCCAGCGTGACGTTGTTGCTTAGCGAAATCGTTCCAGTCAAGGTGGCCGCTGTGGTGCCACTTGCGCCGAGCGAGTAGCCCGTCGTTTCGAAAGAGGCGAGGCCCACGATGATCGGATCTGCCGTGACCAATGAGATCACGCCGAGTCCTTGCGTGATGTGCGCGTTATCGGTCGTGCGGTTTGGCCAACTAGAGGCTCCGCCGCCTGCTGCACTCACGCTCCACGACGGGGTTTGCCACGCGGCCGAACCGCCCAGGATCGGCGACATTCCGCCCGGATCCCAATACCATTCCGTCGCACAGGCAGTTTGAACCGACATCAAGAACCCGACGATGACCAGCGCCGTCGCGCAACGATTCAACCGTCGGCACAGCGCATGGATCGCAGCCGGTTCTTGGGTTCGAGTTCGCCAGTTTTTGGACATTAGATCATCCCTCAGGAAAGCTCGTTCCTTGGGACGAAATCACGGTGCGCCACGTTTCAGTCCTTGCAACTGACCGTCACAAATGAAGGGAGGGTTGCCCCGGAGGCAAAAAGGCTGACGATCGCGCTGCCACCATCGATCGCGCATCGAAGCGAACGGTGCCCCCATACAGATTTGATGGAGTCACGGTCGCGGTCTGCGATTTGACGTAACTATGTTATGGTAACCCTGCCCAACAATCGTTTCCAATACAATCGCCGCACATTACCGTTCCGCCATCCTGAGGGGACGCGACGATCGGCACGATCTAGCCGCGTCATAAATCCATGCACCTCAAACGCATGGTATCAACGCGATTAAGTGCCCTCCGGGAATGGGGGACTTCCCCCCTTTGCACTATTCAGCGCCATGGACCGCCGGGTGACAGCCGTCCCGCGATCTGTCGCAGTGTCATCGTCACGGCGCAATCTTGTCGCTCATCAATTGCTTGCAAAACGCAAACACAAGGCTAACCTGAGGCTAATCTTCGCAACTCGTCTTGTTCTGCCGGTCTTCGGCAATGCGCTGCCGTATTCAGACTTCGCGCCGCCGCGCGGGAAGGACTATTCCATGGTCTCACGACAACTTATGTGCGCAAGGAATGCGCGTCGGGCTGGCTTCACGATGGTCGAGCTGCTCGTCGCGATCGCCATCATCGCCATGCTCATGGGCCTGCTCATCACCGGCATTCGTAAGGCCATGACCTCGGCGAAGCAGAGCGGCATCGTCTTTGAAATCACGCGGCTGGCGACGTCGATTGAAGGCGTGAAGTCGAAAGCGGGAGTTTACCCGCCCTGTATGGCGGCGCTCACGACGTCCTCTGTCTACGCCGACTCTCCCACGCGATTTAATAAGTATCTACGCTCGGCTTTCCCCCGATGTCTCGTCACTTACAACGACCTCGTCACCGGCATGGGAACACAACAGTATCAATACACCTTTCGGTCATCGACGGGATCGATAGGTACGCCCAAGATCCAAACCCTCGACCCGGCTGAGGCGCTGGTGTTTTGGCTGGGTGGGTTTCCAACTCCTTGGGCGAACGGCCAACCCGTCTCGTCGCGAAAGATTATCGGTTTTCACAGCGACCCGACCAACCCGTTCAAGCTCGACACAACTCTGACCGCGCGAACGCCACCGCTCTATGACTTCGACGACGATCGCCTCGTTGATAACGACAACGATGGCTGGCTCGAGTACACGCCGAACATCGATCTTCCGCCTTTCGTCTACTTCGACGCGGCGCTTTATACGAACAAGTCTCAGGCCGCCGCGACCACCTCGTACAACATGTATCCACTACCGACCACGGCCCTGGCGTCGCAATGGGGCGTCATCGGCCCTTACGCTGGAGCCAACTTGCAAACGGGCATGTCCATGCAATGGCTGAATCCCAACACGTTCCAGATTCTTTCGTCTGGTCTCGATGGAATGTACGGCCCCTCGGCCAGTCCAACTCTTCGAATCACGGTCCCCTCGACGGGCGTCGTCTACCAAAACGGGCAACCGTCGAGCGTCGGTACGCTCAGTACCGAAGAATCGGACAATCTCGCGAACTTCACCGACGGCACAATCTTCGACGCCATCGGCAAGTAACCACGCTCAAACCCCCCGAAGCCCAGGGACTGCCGTCCCTGGGTCATTGTGCATCGCCTCTTCTTTTCGCGTTCTGTCAATCGTTGTCGTGCGCATCAACGCGCCCCTTCGCGTCGCCTTCGACGAGCACCTTGCGGTTATCGCCGCGCAGCATGTTGTGATGAATCGCGATGCCGGTCGAGACGCTGGCATCGACGCGAATCGCCGCGATCTGATCGCCGGTCGTGGTGATGATGTTATCGGCCACGATGTAATCAACCGGGTCAGGCCACTGCGGCGTCTTCGAGACTGAGCGGTTGATCGTGATGTTCGCATTCCAAATGCGCGTCGGCGTGTCGCCATTGGGCTTGCGACCGTTTTTGTCAAACACGTTGCCGTTCACGATCAGGCCGACGCAGTCCGGCGCCCACAGGCCTTCGCGACCGCTATTGGCGATGACGTTCGAAGTGAGCGTGCAACGGCGAGCGCCCCGTTCGATCGTCGCGCCGCGCGAACCGTTGTCGAGAATCACGTTGTCGCTGGCCAGCACGTCGTCGCACGTCTCGATGAAGTAGCCCCCCATCTTTGCGCGATAGACCTTGTTGTGTACGAACTGACCGCGGTGCGACTTGAAGAAGTGTGTCCCGTCGGAACGCGACCCGTCGAAGCGGCAACCTTCCACGAGCCAATCGTTCACGTAGTAGAAACAGACCGAGCCCTGATCTTCGCGCTTGCTCCCCTTCTCGGGTCCGGTCTTCTTCTCGACGTAGTCGCCGTACTTGTTGCAGCAGTTCTCAACGACGACGTCGGTGATCCACACGTCGCTGGCCGGCTTGTCTTCGGCGCCGAAAATGCCGATGCCATTGCTCGACAGATTGCGAAACCGCGTGTCGCGAATGCGAATGTTCTTGCACGCGCCGTGCAGGCCGATGCCGCGAATGTTCACGCCATCCGCCCAAACGTCGTTGCGCCCCACGATCTCGCCGCCGACGATCTGTACGTTCTCGACGTCTTCGCCGATGAACGCCTGTCCGTCTTCGTCGGCCTCCTCATCGAATTGAAACACCGCGCCGATAAGAATCAACGTGACGTCCGACTTCAGACGCAGCCCCGCCGTGTCGAGTCGATACGCCATCGGTGGAAAGACTACCGTTCCACCTACGCGTGCCGCGTCGATCGCCTTCTGCAATTGTGCTTGATAACCGACGCTGCCATCTTTCACGTATCCATCAGGCAAAAACTCATCAATCGAAACCGAGAACCGCAGTTCTTCGGCGCCGCGCGACGGAAGCACGAACATCGAATGCAACACAACAACGGCCGAAAGCGCCGCGAGCGCGAACTTATGGACGTGGACAGGCATGGCGAGATTCCGCGAGGTGGGCGTGGCGAGCAAATACGTCCCGCCGAGCGTAATCGAAGCGTGACGCGCTGTCACGCAACAACCATCCCAAACACAACGCTTAGCCGCCCTGTCCACAGGGCGGATACGGGCTAACAAACGACCAGTGCGGCGCCCTCAAACCCGCGCGTCTCGGATTCTTCTCGACGTATTCAATCTCCCGGCTGATCTCGGCATCACTATGTAAAAACACCTTCCAACCTCCCTGCGCCAAACGGTCGGCAGGCTGCCATCAGGTCTTCGATCACCGGCAAACGGGTGCAACTTTTCAGCAACCATTGCTTTCGTCGCAGCCCGTTTGAAATAGCCGACCCACGTCTCCGCATGAACCGCCTTGCGCGCGAACACCAAGTGCACATGATCGGGCATGACCGCGGCGACATAGACCGGAAGCGCATAGCGACTCGTGACGTCGGCAATGCCGTGGCCAATGGCACGCGCTTGGACGCCAGTGAAACGAATCGGCTCACGCATCAGTTCGCGCTTGGCGGCTCGTCGCAGCGCGAGGTCATGCGAAACGGCCGCGCGCGAGCTGCGAGTATTAACACGTCGCGGCGGTCCGAAGCGCATCAGACGCGGCGACCAAACGTCTTTCGACCACGAACCCCGCGGGTCGTTGGGCAGCCAAAATCCGTAGGCACCCCAGACGACGTGATAAGCGATGATGGGATCGCACGGGTGACCCTCCCACACCGGGCCGTGGACGGCCCGGCTAAGCAACGTCACTTCGGCTTGCGAACCGACAGTTTCGAGAACGCCCAACTGTAGCTCTCGGCGCCGCTGCCGCCGTGGAGGCCGAGCTTCCCGCCGGCGGCGGGTGGGGTCCCTTCGATCGCGGCGACTTGCTTATCGTTGACATACACGATGGCCGAGTGCCCGACCGTCACGACGCGTAGCTCGTTGCTCGCCCCTACGCCTGGGCGAATCTCGGCGCGGTCCTTCAGATCGACGGGGTACGTCCACTTGCCGTCAGCCAGTCGCGAGACTTCGACCGTTCCGTCGGGTCGAATCGTCGCCAGGAAATATGCGTCGTAGCTGTCGGCCCAAAACGCGATGCCGGCCGGCCGGTCGGGTTTGCCCTGCGTCTCGTTGATGGTCACGCGAATGTCGGCGTCGCCGAAACGACTGTCGTACAGAAACGTGCGACCGCTGTTCGGCTCGGCCGTGATGTAGAACTTGTTGTCGGCGACGTGCTTGATCTCATTGTTCGTGGCCCAAGCGGTGTTGAGCGCACGAAAATCATCGGTCATCAGCAAGCCATCGGCGCGGCCCGCACTGTTCTCGAGCGTCACCAACGGCGTGCGCACACGGAACTCCGAGAACGCCCACGCCACGGGGTCTTTGTTCGCCTCGACGAAGAACCCTACCTTGCTTCCACCCTCGGCCGGCTCGCCTTTGTACGTGTAAACGATCTGGTTGTTGACCATCAGCACGGCGGTCTTGTCGTGCGTCACGACGCGAAGCTCGTTGATCTCGCCCGCCCCTTTTTTCAATGTGCTCGTCGCTTTGTCGACGACGTTCATCCCTTGCCATTGGTTCTTCACGATGCGCCCCGCGTAAACATTCCCCGCCGGATTGACGACAAACGCGGCGTAGTCCTGCCCGCTCACGCCCCAAAAGACAAGCCCGACAAGCTGGTCGGTCCAACCTTTGGTGGCGGCAACCTTGACGCTCATGTCGACATCGCCGAACAACGCTCCCTGATAGATGTCGGAGAACCCGGAGTTGGCGTTGGCGGTGAGCATCAGCTTGTGATCGCTCACGCTGCGCGACGTTGTCTCGGGGCCCCACGCGGGATCGAGCGTCGCGAAGTCATCGGCGAGCAGAACCGTATCGTCTGTCGGAGTCGTCGAAGGCGGCGTCACCGGCCCCTTGTAAACCGCGAGATCGGAGAACGCCCACACGCCGTCGGTCGCCCCCGACTCGCCGTGTATGCCAATGCGACTGCCGCCCGACGGCGGAAAACCCTCGAACGCCACGAGGGGCTTATCGTTGACGACGACCATCGCCGAGCGTCCCTTGGTGACGACTCGCATCTCGTTCGTTTGACCAAGGCCTTTGCGAATCTCGTCGCGGATACTCATCGACACGGGGAACAACGATTTCCCCTTGACTTGTCGCAACACATAGAACGAGCCGTCGGCCTGAATCAGCGCAGCGTAATAGTTGTCACGGTCGATGGCCCAAAACACGATCCCGGCCGGTTGGTTCTCGTCTCCTTTTTCTTCGGTGATCTTAAGACGAACGTCGGCGTTGTCGAACAGCGATCCCTGATAGATGGTGCGGTGATACAGATTCGGCTTCAGCGTCACTAAAAACTTGTCATCTCGCACCGTCTTCGAATCACCAGGGTCGCCCCACGACGGGTCGAGCACATGGAAGTTGTCGGAAAACTGCAGCGATTCGTCGTGTGTGCCGCTCGGCGATGGCGCGGGGCCGCGACGCACGGTGAGTTCCGAGAACGCCCAAGTGGCGGGCTGCTTGCCCGATTCGCACATCACGCCGATTTCGCACACACCCGGCGGAGGAAAGCCAACGAACGTCGTCACCTGTTTGTCGTTGATATAAACCGTCGCGGTGCGGCCGCTGGTGACGACGCGCATCTCGTTCGTTTGGCCAACGCCTTTCGTGACTTCATCGCGCACTCGAATGACGACGGGCGTCAGCCACTGCGAGTTCATGCGACGCACGACGTAGAACCCGCCATCCGACTGCATCAAGGCCGCATAGCAGTTCTCGCGATCGGTCCCCCAGAAGACGAGACCCGCGCTCTGGTTGTTGTCGCCGCTTTGTTGGGCGACTTTCATCCGCGCGTCGATGTCGCCGAACTTCGAAGTGGTGTACAGAATGCGGAACGTCAGGTCAGGCTTCAGCTTGATCAGCAGCTTGTTGCCTTCGACGCCGCGCGTGTCGTCGGCCTTGCCCCACCCGGATTTGAGTGTCGAGAAATCGTCGGAGAAAAGGATGGTGTCATCGGCCGCGCGTGATAGCGTCACATCCCACGAAAGCACAAGCAGCGACGACACGATCGATGAGATGACAACTGGCGCAAGTCGCATTGCCGAATCTCCGCAAAGAGTGCCCAACACCAGCCATTCGCGAGCCACAACTTGCGGGCCGGTGCATACCACGCATCGTAAGTAGCCCTTCGACGCATGTCGACGTTTTAAGGTTCCAGTGATGCCGATTGGCATCCCATGTGCATGGCCACACGGGCGGGGGACAGTATCGCTTCGAGAGGAGTTGATTCGATGAAAAAGTTCATGCTAAGTCTTGCAATTTTGGGTCTTCTGACGCTGGCCGGCTCGGCCCCGGCCGCGGAAGAAACCTTTGTCACACCCACGGGAACGCCCATTCAAACAGTTGGCGTGGCTCGTCCATGGCGCGGCTGGGGCGTCGCGCGTCCTTACGGCGCGCCGCTGGGTTACAATCGACCGTATGGTGTGTCACCAGCCTATCGAGGCTACAACGGCGCCTACGGTTACAACGGCTATCGGCCGTATCGCGGGTACTACTAAGTGGTCGCCCTTTGAACATCGTGAAAAGCCCCGGTCGAAATGTTCGGCCGGGGTTTTTCTTTACATGATGGGATGAATGTGGCGACGACGCTGGAATGAAACAGAACATCGCGCGAACATCTACCAACTCCGCAGGCAAGACAGGGTTCGTGTGCGTTCGTGGTGCGCGCGAGCACAACCTCAAGAACGTCAACGTCGAAATTCCTCGCGACGCGCTCGTGGTCTTCACCGGCATCTCAGGCTCGGGCAAATCATCGCTGGCCTTCGGAACACTTTACGCCGAAGCGCAGCGTCGCTATCTCGAATCGGTCGCGCCGTATGCACGCCGCTTGTTTCACCAGATGAACGTGCCGCAAGTCGACGAGATCGAAGGCTTGCCGCCTGCGGTCGCGTTGCAACAACAGCGAGGCTCGCCGACGACGCGCTCGTCGGTCGGCAGCGTGACGACGCTCTCGAATCTGCTGCGGATGCTGTATTCGCGTGCCGGCGTGTATCCGAAGAATCAGCCGCATCTCGAGGCCGAGTCTTTTTCGACCAACACGCCTGAAGGGGCCTGCCCCGAGTGCCACGGCTTAGGGCGCATCTACACCGCGACCGAAGCGTCGATGGTCCCCGACGATTCGCTGACGATTCGCGAGCGGGCGATCGCGGCCTGGCCGCCGGCGTGGCATGGGCAGAACTTGCGAGACATAGCCGTTACGCTCGGCTTCGATATCGATAAGCCGTGGCGTGAACTGCCGAAGAAGGATCGCGATTGGCTCCTCTTCACCGACGAACAACCAACGGTGCCGGTCTACGCAGGCTACGAACCACACGAAGTTCGCTCGGCACTCAAACGCAAAGAGTCGCCGAGCTACCAAGGCACTTTTAGCGGCGCACGCCGTTACGTGCTCCACACGTTTGCCAACACGCAAAGCCCGCTGATGAAGAAGCGTGTGGCGCGATACCTCATCAGCAGCGAGTGCCCGACGTGCAACGGCAAACGCCTGCGGCCCGAGTCGCTGTCGGTAAAGGTGGCCGGGCTCGATATCGCCGAGATGTCGCGGCTGCCGATCAAGCGATTGACCACAACCCTGCGACCGTACTCCGACGGCACGGCGACGGGTTGGGCGAAGCTGAAAACCGAACATCCCGAGAAGGCGATCGTCACCGAGCGCATCGCACACGATTTAATCGCGCGGCTTGAAGTGCTTCTCGAGCTTGGCCTCGGCTACCTGACGCTCGAACGCAGCACGCCGACGCTTTCGCCTGGCGAGTTGCAGCGGCTGCGGCTCGCGACGCAGGTGCGATCGAACCTGTTCGGCGTGATCTACGTGCTCGACGAGCCGTCCGCGGGTCTGCATCCGGCCGACACCGAGGCCCTGCTGCGAGCGCTCGATCGGCTTAAGGCGTCGGGCAACACGTTGTTCGTCGTCGAGCACGAACTCGAAGTCATCCGCCATGCCGATTGGATCGTCGACGTCGGCCCCGACGCTGGCGAACATGGCGGCGAGATTCTCTACAGCGGCCCGCCCGACGGATTGCGAGACGTGAAGGCCTCGCACACGCGGAAGTTTCTTTTCAGCGAACAAGTGCTGCCCGAGCACACGCCGCGTGAGCCGAAGGGATGGCTCAAGCTCAAAGACGTGACGCGCAACAACCTGAACAAGTTGAGCGTGTCGTTTCCGCTCGGCGTATTCACCTCCGTCACGGGCATCTCGGGTTCCGGTAAGTCGACGCTCGTCAGCCAGGCGCTGGTCGAATTGGTCGCGGGGCACTTGGGACACGATGTCACGCTCGAAGAAGACGATGTCGAGGAACTCGAACGCACGCCCGTCGAAACGCTGGACGGTTCGATCGTCGCAGGGATGGAGAACATCAAGCGTCTCGTGCGTGTCGACCAGAAACCGATCGGTCGCACACCGCGATCGAACCTCGCCACGTACACAGGCCTGTTCGATCAGGTTCGCAAGCTGTTCGCATCGACGAAGATGGCCAAGGCCCGCCACTATGGACCCGGGCGGTTTTCGTTCAACGTCGCTCAAGGACGTTGCGAGACGTGCGAAGGCGAGGGCTTTGTGATGGTCGAGCTGTTGTTTCTGCCGAGCGTGTACGCTCCCTGCCCCACGTGTCATGGCTCGCGGTACAACGCCAAAACGCTCGAAGTGAAATATCGCGAGCAATCGATTGCCGACGTGCTGGGTATGACGGTTCAAACGGCGTGCGACTTTTTTGCCGAGGAACCTTCGGTACTCCGGCCGCTCGAAGTGTTGCGCGAGGTCGGCCTCGGCTATCTGCGCCTGGGTCAGCCGGCGACCGAGCTTTCAGGCGGCGAGGCGCAGCGCATCAAGCTGGCCACCGAACTGCAGCGACCGCAGCGCGGCAATAGTTTGTACGTACTCGACGAGCCGACGACGGGTTTGCATCCGTCCGACGTTGAGCGGCTACTCGCGCAACTGCACGGACTCGTCGATGCCGGCAACACGGTGCTGTGCGTCGAGCACGACATGCGCGTCATTGCGTCCAGCGATTGGGTAATCGACGTCGGCCCCGGCGCCGGCGACGAAGGGGGCGAGATTGTCGCCCAGGGGACGCCCGAAGCGATTGCGAAGCACAAGCGCAGTCGTACCGCACCGTATTTGGCGCGGTTTCGAGAGGAGACGACGGTTGCAGGATAACCATCGACGTCGAGTGTCCCCTCTCCCCATCGCGGGAGAGGGTGGTTCGCCGCAGGCGAATCGAGTGAGGGGGCGATGCGAGTACAGACTTCCTACCCCTCACCCCGACCCTCTCCCGCAAGGGGAGAGGGAGAAAGGCAGCTTCATTTCCCGTCGCGATCCCATCGCAGCACCCGCCCGTACATATTGAACTCGCTCACAAGAATGTCACCATCGCGGTCGAAGTCCACACCGTGCGGCGCCGTCAGCACGCCGGTGCGCCAATCGGCGGGCGCCACCTTGTTCGTCGCGGTTTGTTCGGCCACGCTGTTTTCGCCCAACGTGGCTACCGTCTGACCGTTCTTGTCGATCAAGCTCAGGCGGCCTTCGATCTCGGCCACCGCGGCCCAGTCGCCATAGATCGCCACGGCGGCCGGGCGTTTCAAATCGGGAATCACGCCCAACACTGCGCCGTCGAGCGACAAGTGGACCGCGCGGCGATTCTCACGATCGCAACAAAAAATACGCGGCGGGTCGAAACGCGTGTCGATGGCGATCTTGTGACACGTCTTGAAACCATACGGAGCCGTCTTGCCGCCAAAGCTCTTGAGGTATTTTCCATCGGCATCGAAGACGTGAATGTAGTCGGTGCCGTAACCGTCGGTGACGAAGATGCGACCATCGGGGGCGACGTCGACGGCCGTGAGTCGCAGCGTCGGCTTTTCCTTCACGACGGTGCGATACTCGGACGGAATCACCGAACCGTCGATTTCCATCACGACCGCGCCGTCGAGCTTCATCTTCAAAATCGTCTGCCCTTGCAGACGTGCGCCATAGATGAACTCGCCGTCCTTCTCTTTGTGAATCACGAAGCCGTGAAAGTCGTTCGGTGCGCTGGGCAGGTTGCGCAGATAGTTGCCATCGGCGCTGAAGACCTGAATTCCGCCGCGCGGGCCATTGAGGATGCTGACGTACACGTCGCCCGCC
This sequence comes from uncultured Planctomycetota bacterium, assembly GCA_963708675.1. GTDB lineage: Bacteria > Planctomycetota > Planctomycetia > Pirellulales > PNKZ01 > DATAXP01. The sequence goes on along the minus strand of CAVPTO010000003.1, from coordinate 3,628,072 downwards.
TCGCTGACGGCGACATCGCCATGCGCCGCGCCGAGCGTTTGCACTTCCGCCCCCGGCTTGAGCCAACCTTCGACGGCCTTGTACTTCGGTACTGTGTACTTCAGTTCGGCTGCGTGAACGAGCGAAGACGACATCAACAGAAACAGGAGCGAGGCAAACTTCGAATTCATCGTGAAGATCCTGCGAGGCGAGAGATGCAACAAAAAATGACGCCGCACGCTGCCGGTTGCTTACTCATCATAAGAACCGCAGTCGTGCGACGCCATCTCGCAGGGAGCGTCACAACTTCTGATAGGCGTATCCTCAAGCACGGTCACGCCGCGAAGAGGCAAGCATCTACAGCGTCAACCGGAGCCGCCGGGTGAACGGTCAGACCTGGGCCAAGCCGCCGTCGACAAACAGGTCGACGCCCGTGATGTAACTCGATTCATCGGAGGCCAGAAACAAGGCCGCGTTGGCGATCTCGTCCGCCGTGCCCATGCGTCCCATCGGAACCATCGAGACGAATCCCGCGACGGCATCCGGCGGTACGTCGGCGAGAATCGGTGTGTCGATCGGCCCGGGGCTGACGACGTTCACGCGAATCTTGCGATCCTTAAGGTCGGCCGTCCAACTGCGTGCGAACGAGCGGACCGCGGCTTTCGTGGCGTCGTAAACGCTGAAGGCGGGAAAGCCTTTCACGCCTGCGACCGAGCCAGTGAGGATGATCGATCCGCCGTTGCGCATCAGCGGCAGCGCCTTCTGCACCGTGAACAATAGGCCACGGACGTTGATGTTGAACAGCTTGTCGAAGTGTTCGGGCGTGACTTCCGGCAACGGCACGAGCTCACCGACTCCCGCATTGGCGAAGACGATGTCGAGCCGATCTTTTTGCTTGGCGACCGTTTGATACAGCCGCTCGATGTCTTCGATCTTCGAGACGTCGCCTTGGACGGCCGTGACGTTCGAGCCGATTTGCTTCACCGCGGCGTCGAGTTCTTTCTGACGTCGGCCGGTGATGAAGACGTAAGCCCCTTCCTTCACAAAGCGTTTGGCGGTGGCGAGGCCGATGCCTGAGTTCCCACCGGTGACGACGGCCACTTTGCCTTGGAGTTTGTTGGACATGGCTGGTTTCCTTTGTGTTCGAGTGTCGCGGAACGGACGTCGCGATGACTGCCCAAGGGTGATTACCGGGCATGCGGCGAGGTCTTACAAGAAAAATTCTCGTTAGCGGCGCAAGTCACTGTAGGGAACGCCCTCCGTGGCGTTCCGTGAATCGCGTGTCGGCGTCGATCGCAGCTCGCGGAACGCCACAGAGGGCGTTCCCTACAGAGTGCCACACCGAACTGATCCCGTGACATCGCTGTAAGGTTGCTGCCACCCGCCGGTATCTCTTCGCAGATATGCCTCTTTCGCAGGAGACCCGGCCATGTGGATCGTTCAGCTCGCCCTCAAATATCGCTACAGCTTCGTCGTGATGGCATTGCTGATCATCGTGCTCGGCGCGACGTCGATCAGCCAGATGCGGACCGACATTTTCCCCGAGATCGACATTCCGGTCGTCACGGTCATTTGGACCTATAAGGGAATGGAGACCAGCGAGGTCGAGCAACGCATCACCACGTACAGCGAATACGCCATCACGTCGAACGTGAACGACATCAAGCGTATCGAGTCACAGACGCTGAACGGCGTGGCGGTGCAGAAGATCTACTTTCACCCGAGCGTCGAGATTGGCACCGCGTTGTCGCAAGTGACGGCCGTGGCGCAAGCAATCCGATCACTCATGCCGCCGGGGATCAATCCGCCGGTCATTTTGCGATTCAACGCGTCGAGCGTGCCGATTCTGCAAATCAGCTTGAGCAGCGACACGATGTCGGAAGAGGCCGTCTACGACTACGGCCTGTTCATCCTGCGGACGCAACTTTCGACCGTGCAAGGCCTAACGATGCCGACTCCCTACGGCGGTCGCGAGCGGCAGGTGATGGTCGACATCGATCCCGAGCTGATGCAGGCCAAGGGCATTTCGCCGAAGGAAGTCTCCAACGCCATCAACGCCTACAACCTCGCGTACCCGACCGGCGTGGCGCGAATCGACACGCACGAGTACCCGGTGACGCTGAACAACACGCCGTTGTCGCCCGAGAACTTCAATAACATTCCGCTCAAAGTCATCGACGGCGCGACGATCTACATGCGAGACGTCGCACAGGTGCGTGACGGCAGTACGACGCAAACGACCGTCGTGCGTCGCAACGGCAGCCGCGGAGCGCTCGTCACGCTGCTCAAGAACGGCAACGCCTCGACGCTCGATATCGTCAATCAAGTTAAGGCGATGATGCCCGCGGTCAAGGCGTCGGCGCCGAAAGGGCTGAACATCGACCTGCTGTTCGATCAATCGCTGTTCGTAACCGCAGCCATCGGCGGCGTCGTCACGGAGAGCATCATCGCAGGCTTGCTGACGGCGACGATGATTCTCGTTTTCTTGGGCAGTTGGCGAAGCACGTTGATTGTCGCCGTGTCGATTCCGCTGGCGATCCTGTCGTCGATCGTGCTGCTGTACCTGCTCGGCCATTCGCTGAACGTGATGACGCTGGGCGGGTTGGCTCTCGCGGTCGGCATCCTTGTCGACGATGCCACGGTGGAGATCGAGAACATCCACCGAAACCTCGCGCTCGGTAAGCCGCTGCGCCAGGCGATTCTCGATGGAGCGATGCAAATCGCGGGGCCGACGTTCGTGTCGACGCTGACGATCAGCATCGTGTTCGTGTCGGTGTTGTTCCTCGACGGACCGCCGAAGTATCTGTTCACGCCGCTCGCGTTGGCCGTGGCGTTCGCGATGCTCGCTTCGTACCTACTGTCGCGAACGATCGTACCGACGATGGTCGATTATTTGCTGCCGGCGGAGGTGGAAGCACACGGCGAGCACGCCCATCACGGCTGGTTCGCGCGATTCCACGCGGCCTTCGAACGCCGTTTCGACCAGTTCCGCGATTCCTACGCCTCGCTGTTGCAGTGGAACCTCGAGCATCGCCGCAGCGTGTTCGCACTGTTCGCGGTGGTAGTTGTGAGTGGCGCTGTTGTGCTGCCGTGGGTCGGTCGCGACTTTTTCCCGACGGTCGATACCGGACAATTCCGCCTGCACGTGCGTGCTCCCGCCGGAACGCGTGTCGAACAAACCGAGCGGTACTTCGGCGAAGTCGAAAACGTGATCCGCGAGATCATCCCACAGCAAGAAGTCGAGTTGGTGCTCGACAACATTGGCCTGCCGAATCGCACCTACGCCATGGCCTTCGGCGATAGCGCGACGACCGGCATGGCTGATGGCGAGATTCTCGTCGCCCTCAAGCATCATCGCTCGCACTCGACGCCTGAATACATCGCGAGGCTGCGACGCGAGTTGCCGGGCCGCTTCCCGCAACTCACGTTCTTCTTCCAGCCGGCCGACATCGTCAGTCAGATTCTGAACTTCGGTTTGCCCGCGCCAATCGACATTCAAATCGCGGGCCTCAATCGCAAAGAGAATTTCGAGATGGCGACCGAGATTGGCCAGCGGATCAAGTCGATTCGCGGCGTCGAGGACGTGCACCTGCACCAAGTGATGAACGTCCCGAAACTGCACGTTGACGTTGACCAGATTCGCGCCCGAGAGCTCGGTTACACGCAGCAAGACGTGGCCGATAGTCTGCTCGTCGCGCTGGCTGGCAGCGGTCAAACGCAGCCGAACTACTGGGTCGATCCGCGGATGGGCATCTCGTATCTCGTCGAGACGCGCACGCCGAGCTACCGACTGGATAGCATCGACGCCATCAACGGTCTGCCGCTGACGTCGCAAAAGAATGCCGGCGTGCAGTTGTTGTCGAACGTTGCCACGGTGCAGCGAAGCGTGACGCCCGAAGTGGCCAACCACATCAACGTGCAGCCCGCGTTCGACGTGTACGCCAACGTGCAAGCGCGCGATCTTGGCGGCGTCGCCGGCGACATCAACCACATCCTCGACGAATACCGCGCGAAGCTCGCTCCGGGAAACACGATCACCATGCGTGGTCAGGTCGAAAGCATGGAGTCGGCGTTCCTGCGGCTCGGCCTCGGCCTGGTCTTTGCCGCGGTCCTCGTGTACCTGCTGATGGTCGTCAACTTCCAAAGTTGGCTCGATCCGTTCATCATCATCACCGCCCTGCCCGGCGCGGCCGTGGGCATCGTCTGGTCGTTGTTCTTGTGGAACACGACGTTCAGCGTGCCCGCGTTGATGGGCGCCATCATGTCGATCGGTGTCGCGACGGCCAACAGCATTCTGTTGGTCACGTTCGCCAACGAACAGCGTGAGGAAGGCAAGAGCGCGTTCGACGCAGCCCTCGAAGCCGGACGCACCCGCATGCGACCGGTGTTGATGACCGCCGCGGCGATGATCATTGGCATGTTGCCGATGTCGTTGGGCCTTGGCGAAGGTGGCGAGCAAAACGCCCCGCTCGGGCGAGCCGTGATTGGCGGGTTGTTCGTGGCCACGCTGACGACGCTGCTGTTCGTGCCGGTGGTTTATAGCCTGCTGCGACGCGAGAAGGCCGTGGTGTGAATTTCTACTCCCTCTCCCCTTGCGGGAGAGGCTTGGGGTGAGGGGTTGAGAAGCGTGTACTCGCACCGCCCCCCTCACCCAGTTCGCCGTCGGCGAACCGCCCTCTCCCGCGACGGGGAGAGGGAATGTACGAACTCTTCTCCCTCCGGGAGAAGGTGCCGCGAAGCGGCGGATGAGGGCGGGTTGAATTGGTAATCGCCATCTACTTCAACCCGCCCTCACCGGCGGGGTGAATTCATGCTCCCTCTCCCCTTGCGGGAGAGGGTTTTGCGTGTAAGACCCGCCGCTTCCGCCGGTATTCCCCATAGAACCTCGTGGGAATTTAAGCGTAAGGAGTTCGATCATGTCCTCAGCCGCCCTCTACCAAGCCTCGCAAGGCATGGAAACAGCGAATCTGAAAACGTCCGACCTTCAAGGCAAGCCCACGACGGGGCAGTCGCTGCAACTTCGCCGCTCGCAACTGGTGCGTCTCACTGAGACTCGACAACGCAAGTCGAACCGCTTCGTCGGTGCCTCGTTTGTCGCCGCAGTGGTGTTCTTCGCAGCCGTTGTAGGGGCGAAGCAATGGTCCGACATGCAAGAACCTTCCGCCAGCGCCGCGTCGCACCCGACGACCACGGTGAAGTCAGTCAAGGTCGATCGCCCGTCGCGCGTCACGTCGTCGAACGTGGTGCTGCCCGCCACCGTGCGACCCTGGCAGACCGCGATGGTTTATGCTCGCGTGAGTGGTTACCTCACGGTGTGGCACAAGGACCTCGGAGCGACGGTCGAGGCGAACGAAGTGCTCGCCGAGATCGAAACTCCGGAGCTCGATCAAGAAGTCGCGCAGGCCGAGGCCCAAGCCATCGAAGCCAACGCCGCGACGGTTCAATCGCAAGCTGAACAACGCGAGGCCGAGGCTGATTTGAAAGTCGCCGAGGCGCAACTCGTGCGAGCGCAGGCGGAGTCGGAACTGGCCGCATCGCTGCTCGCTCGTCGAGAGAAGCTGCTCGTGAGTCGAGCGATCTCGCAAGATGAGTTCGACACGTACCAGAAGCAAGCCGAGGCTCGTGTGGCCGATTTGAATGCGGCCAAGTCTGACCTTTCGCGTCGCCGCACGAATCTAGCGACACGTCAAGCCATCATCGAATCGCGACAAGCGACCGCGAACGCACGACGCTCGAACGTCGATCGCCTCAAGGAACTGCAAGCCTTCAAGCACATCGTCGCTCCGTTCGCCGGAACGATCACGCGTCGCGCTGCCGAGACGGGAATGCTTGTGACGGCCAGCAAGGACGCGCTGTTCGTCGTCGAGGACATGAGCCGCGTTCGCGTGCAGAGCAACGTGCCGCAAGCGTATTCAGCCCAAGCGAAGGTTGGCGTCGTGTCGCTCGTGCGAGTTCCCGAACAAAGCGCTCAAGGCGTGACGGCATCGATCACGCGTGTTTCGAACTCGGTCGACTCGACGAACCGCACGATGCTTGCGGAGATCGAACTTGAGAACGGCGCAGGCCGCTTTCAACCCGGCAGCTACGCTCAGGTGAGTTTGAACGTGCAAGGAGATGACGCCGCATGGACGGTTCCGACGAACACGGTGCAAATGCGTGTCGAAGGCCCGCACATTGTCGTCGTCAACGATCAGAACCAGGTGGAAGTCCGCCGCGTGAACCTCGGCCGCGACATGGGGACTCGCGTGGTCGTCGAAGGTGTCCGCGGCGACGAGCGGTTGATCATCAACCCCACCGATGACCTGGTTGATGGACTGCATGTACAGGTTAGCCAGCATGATGTCGCAACAAGTGTCGCACAGCGCTGAATTGAGTAGCATCGCACGCCTTAAACACAGCATTAACAATCATGTACCCGCACATTCACCAGCCTTTGAACCGCCGCCGCGAAGAGGCAAGCGTCGGCAACGCGAATGCACGTGGGGCGCTTGGGGGCGAGGCAACGATGGTGCTGCAAAACGGCGGGGGCCATCGTCTCGCGGTGGTCGAAGGCGTATCATGGCGGGTACCGGCACCGGCTCGCGGCGTGGTGGCCTTGCGATCGGTGACTGACACTCGAAGGTCGAATCATGCCCGTCGACGACTCACCGCTGACACGCGCCAGTTTGCTGGTGCAAATCCGCGATGGGGCCAATCACACGGCCTGGAACGAGTTCGTCCACCTGTATGGACCGGTCGTGTATGGCTTCTGCCGACGACGAGGCCTGCAGGACGCCGACGCAGCCGACGTGATGCAGGACGTGATGCGATCGATCTCCACGGCGATCGCGCGGCTCGACTACGATCCGAAGCAAGGGACGTTTCGAGGCTGGTTGTTCACGGTCACGCGGAACAAAGTGTTCAACTTTCTCTCGGCGCGGCAGATTCGCCCTCAAGGTTCGGGCGACACCACGACGAACAAACTGCTCGAGACGCAGCCCGACGGCAGCGACACGGACGACGTTTGGGAGCTGGAGTACCAACGTCGGCTGGCGTCGATGGCCATGGATCGCGTGAAGAGCGAATTTCAGGACAACACCTGGCGAGCGTTTTGGATGACGGCCGTCGAAGGACTCGCGGTCGCCGACGTCGCGAAGCAGATCGGACTTTCCGCCGGCGCCATCTACGTGGCCAAGAGCCGCGTGCTGGCTCGACTGAAGGAAGAGGTCGACACGCTCAAGCGCCAGGAGGATGGCTAACATGAAAACCCAAACACCCAAAACCGAAACCCGCTGCCCCGAACCCCAAGAGCTGCAGCAACTCATCACCGGTTCGCTGGCCGACTCGCGTCAGCAGGAGTGCATGAGCCACCTCGAGGCCTGCGGCTGCTGCCAGTCGAAGCTCGAGAACATCGCGACCGACGGCTCGAACTTGTCGCAAGTGATCGAACACCTCGACCAGGACCAGCCGATGGCGACGTCGGCCTATTGGCCGGCCTACAACGCGCTCAACAGTAATACGGTCAACAGTAATACGGTCAACAGTAATACGGTCAACGGTAACACGCCCAACAACAATGCGCACAACCGCGAACTGCACACGATTGCGTCGTCGCCGTCCACTCCATCGCCGGCGGTCCGTTCGCGCGACGTAACCTTGAGCTTTTTGCAGCCCGCCACCGATAGCGCGTACATCGGCCGACTCGCACACTTCGACGTGATGCGCGTCCTCGGCCGCGGCGGCATGGGCGTCGTGCTTGAAGCGTTCGATACACGGTTGCAGCGCAACGTTGCGATCAAGGTGCTCGACCCCGATCTGGCGAGTGACGAAGTCGCGCGACAACGGTTCTGCCGCGAGGCGCGTGCTGCCGCAAGCGTGACGCACGAGAATGTTGTGTCGGTGCATCAGGTCGACAAGTCGGCCGGCGACACGCTGCCGTATCTCGTGATGCAGCTCATCGCAGGCGAGTCGCTCGAACAACGACTGGCACGCGAAAAGAAGCTGCCGCTGCGCGAAGTCGTGCGGATCGGCATGCAAGCGGCGCATGGTCTGACGGCCGCACACGCGCAGAATCTCATCCATCGCGACATCAAGCCTGGCAACATTCTGCTCGAGCCGCCGCACGATCGCGTGATGCTCACCGACTTCGGCCTGGCCCGCGTGTCGGACGACGTGAAACTCACGCGCACGGGGTTCGTCTCGGGGACGCCGCTGTACATGGCCCCCGAACAAGCGATGGGGGGCGAGCCCGACCCGCGCAGTGACTTGTTCGCGCTCGGCGCCATCTTGTACGAAATGTCCGCGGGCGAGCCGCCGTTCACCGGCAATTCCGCATTGGCGATTCTCAAGCAAATCTCCGAAGTGAAGCACCGCCCCGTGCGCGAGCTGAACCCGCAGGTGCCCGAATGGCTGGCGATGACGATCGACAGGCTGCTCGCCAAGAAGCCCGCCGACCGCATTCAGTCGGCCGCTCATTTGGCCGAGCTGCTCGAGTTCCAGTGGGCGCTGATGAAGACGACGTCCGAAGACGTGCCGACCGTGTGCGTCATCGAACAACGGAAGCGCACGATTCGCAATCGTTGGATCGCGGCGGCCGTCGGCGCGGTGTTTCTGGCGGCGGGACTTTTCTGCGGTATGTTCTTGGCGCCTCACAGCGGGTCGGCCCCGCATCAAGTTTCGTCGGCTGAGCCGATGGCGGTTCTCAGTGCCAACGCCGGCGCGGTGTGGTCCGTCGCGTTCGACCCCGCAAGTTCGACGGTGGCGATGGCGGTCGAAGACGGCACCGTGCGCTTGTGGGATCTCCCGGCCCGCAGCGTGATCGAAACCTTGAACGCCCATCGCGGCAACATTTGGGTCGTGAGCTTCGCGCCCAAAGGTGAGTTGCTCGCAACGGCCGGCGACGAAGGACTCATCAAACTTTGGCGGACGTCGCAGTCGACCCCGCTCGAAACGTTCACGCACTCCAATGCCGTCCGCGGCATGGCCTTCTCGCACGACGGCCAGCGGCTGTTCGCTGGCGACCGCGGAGGCGACCTTCGCGTCTGGGCAATCAACCCGACGCCCGACGCGGCGGGCAACGCAATGAAGCCCTTGGCTCAAGCTCAGCAAACCGGCGCGGTCTACACGGTCGCCGTGTCGCCGAACGACAAAACCGTGGCGACGGCCGGCACCGACAAGGTCGTGCGTCTATGGAACGCCGCGACGCTGACGCAAAAACTCGCGCTCGACGGCCACTCGGGGCCGATCTTTGGATTGGCATTTCATCGCGACGGCAAGCGGCTCGCCTCGGTCGGATGGGACAAGATCGTCCGCATCTGGGACACCGACAGCGGCATCCTCACGCGGAGTTGGGACGGCCACGACGGCGACATTTGGGGCGTCGCGTTCTCGCCCGACGGCACTAAGCTCGCCACCGGCGGAACCGACGGCGCGTTGAAAGTGTGGAACGTCGAGACCGGCCAATTGCTCGCGACCTACCTCGGCCACAAGACCGGCATCCACACCGTCCAATTCAACCAGGACGGCACGTTGATCGCCACCGGCGGCCGCGACGGAGCGGTCCGTATTTGGAAGGTCGACGATTAAACCCCTCTCCCTTTGGGAGAGGGTGGCGGCGCAGCCGCCGGGTGAGGGCGGGTTGCGTTGCAACACACTCGCCATCATCACCCGCTTCGCCGAATCAATTCGAGAGCGCTCACCGCCACGACGCACCCTCATCCGCCGCTGCGCGGCACCTTCTCCCAAGGGAGAAGGGTTCGATTTCGCGATTCGTCGCGCGTGGTGTAAGGTACTGCGCAGGCGGCGGTACTCCCTCGTGCGAAGGGACCGAACACAACGCCTCGTCGTAGGGGGAACCACCATGAGCCTGGCACTCACGACATTGACCATCGTTCACGTCGCCATTAGCCTCGCCGGAATCGCCTCTGGCTTCGTCGTGCTCTTCGGCTTCTTGACCGCAAGGCGGTTGGACGCGTGGACGAAGTTCTTTCTGTGGACGACGGTGCTGACGAGCGTGACGGGCTTCTTCTTTCCGGTCGACCATATCATGCCGTCGCACATCCTCGGCATCATTTCGCTCGTGGTGCTCATGGTCGCGATCCTCGCCCGTTATCGATTCAAGATGGCGGGCGGTTGGCGAGCGACCTACGTGCTGACGGCTGTGATGGCGCAGTACCTGAACTTCTTCGTGTTGATCGTGCAGTCGTTCTTGAAGGTGCCGGCGTTGCACGAGTTGGCGCCGACGCAGAGCGAGCCACCGTTCGCGATCGCGCAGCTCACGGCGCTGATTTTCTTCGTGGTGCTGGCGATCGTCGGGTCGCTGCGATTCCGTGTCCAGCCGGCGACCGTGCCGGTCACGCGATAACAAACCCTTCTCCCTCTGGGAGAAGGTGCCGCGAAGCGGCGGATGAGGGCGGGTTGAATTGGCAACCGCCTTCTACTGCAACCCGCCCTCACCCGGCCCGCCTGCGGCGGACCACCCTCTCCCAAAGGGAGAGGGGTTATTTCAACGTCAATTCTTCCCGCGCCAGTCCGTCACGTACTGAATAACGAAGAAGAACACCGGCGTCAGGAAGATGCCGAATAGCGTCACGCCCAACATGCCGGCGAACACCGCGGTCCCCAGCGCGTGACGCATCTCGGAACCCGCGCCGACGCCGATCATCAAAGGCACGACGCCCAAGATGAACGCCAGCGACGTCATGATGATCGGCCGCAAGCGCAGACGACACGCTTCGAGCGTGGCTTGCCATCGCGATTCGCCTGCTTCGTGCCGGGCTCGTGCGAACTCGACGATCAGAATCGCGTTCTTGCACGCCAGGCCGACGAGCACGACGAACCCGATCTGCGTGAAGATGTTGATGTCCATGCCCGCCATCCGCACGCCGACGATCGAACACAACAAGCACATCGGCACGACGAGAATCACCGCCAACGGCAGCGACCAGCTTTCGTACTGCGCCGCAAGCACGAGGAACACCAACAACACCGCCAGCGCGAAGGCGAACATCGCCGTGCTGCCAGCCTGCAACTGCAACAGCGCCAACTCGGTCCACTCGGCACGCATCGATTGCAGCAAATTCTTGTCGGCGACTTCGTGTAGCCGTTCGATCGCCTGGCCCGAACTGGTGCCGGGAGCGGCGTTGGCGTTGATGCCCGCCGCTGAATACAGGTTGTAACGGCTGACCATCACGGGTCCGCTCACTTCGCGCACGTTGAGGATCGACGCCAGCGGCACCATGCCGCCGCGATCGTTGCGCACCTTGAGCGCCTTCAGATCGTCAATCCTGTTGCGGAACTGTGCGTCAGCCTGCACGTTGACCTGCCACGTTCGGCCGAAGCGGTTGAAATCGTTGATGTACATCGAGCCGAAGTACACCTGCAACACGCTAAAAACTTCGTCGATCTGCACGCCCATTGTCTTGGCGGCCCGGCGGTCGATGTCGAGGTACAGCCATGTGGTGTTCGCGCGGAAGCTGGTGAACAACCCTTCGAGCCCCGGCGTCTTGTCGCCGTCGGCCACGATCTTCTGGCTGACGTCTTGCAGCGCGGCCAGCCCGTTGTCGCCGCGGTCTTCGATGATGATCTTGAAGCCGCCCGCCGTGCCCAAGCCTTCGACCGGCGGCGCGCCGAACACGTTCACCACGCCGTCCATGACTTCGTCCTGAAACTTCGACTGTAGTTCGCTGGCGATGAAGTCGCCGGTGTTGCCGTCGTGTGCGCGATGATGGAACTCGTCGAGCATGACGTACATGGTGCCGAAGTTCGGCGCGTTGGCGCCCATCAGGATCGACTGCCCCGCGATGGCCACCGTGTGCGCGACGCCTGGCACCTTGCGGGCGGTCGCTTCGAGATGACGCACGACTTCGCCCGTTCGTTCGAGCGACGCGGAGTCGGGCAGCCGCAAGTTCACCAACAGATAGCCCTTGTCCTGGGCCGGGATGAACCCGGTCGGCGTTTTGTTGAACAGATCGACCGTCAGATACAGCAGCCCGCCATACAAGGCCAGCACGAGCAAGCTTCCGCGAAGCGACACCGACACGATGCCCACATACCCGGACGTGAGCCAGTTGAACACGGTATTAAACGCGCGAAAGCCAATGCCGAGCACGTAGTTCAAAATCGGCGCGATCAGCAACGCCACGGAGAATCCAACCACGCCGCCAATTACATGAACGCCGATCTCGTGAGTCAGATGCACGCGCTCGAACGGCACGTTGCCGAGGTATGGCGCGAGATACGGCGACAGGAACGTGTAGCCCAACCATCCGCCGACGAGTGCGACGCCCCATCGCGGCAGCACTTCGTGTTGCGTGTAACCTTCGCCGCGAGGCTTGAGCAGCAGCACGGCCAGCGCCGGGCTAAGCGTGAGCGAGTTGAGCGCCGAGATGACGGTCGAGATGGCGATCGTCATCGCGAACTGCCTGAAGAACTGACCGATGATGCCCGAGATGAACGTGCATGGCACGAACACAGCGGTAAGCACCAGGCCGACCGCGACCACGGGCCCCGCGACTTCTTCCATCGCTTGAAAAGCCGCATCGCGCGGCGACATTCCGTCTTCGATATGGCGTTCGATCGCCTCAACGACCACGATGGCGTCGTCGACGACGATGCCAATGGCCAGCACCAGCCCGAACAACGTGAGCGTGTTGAGGCTGAAGCCCGCGGCCGCCATCGCCGCGAACGTGCCGACGATCGCCACCGGCACCGCGACGAGCGGGATGATCGCCGCTCGCCAGCCTTGCAAGAAGACGAGCACCACAAGCGCCACGAGCGCGACCGCATCGCGGAGCGCGACGAACACTTCGTTGACCGATTCCTGAATGAACGGCGTCGTGTCGTAGACGATCGCGTAATCGACGCCTGCCGGAAAACGGCTCGACAGCTCGTGCATCTTGTCGCGGACCGCCTTGGCGGTGTCGAGCGCGTTCGAGCCCGGCAACTGATACACCGACAGCGCGACCGAAGGTTGCCCGTCGAGCGTGCACTCCTGGTTGTACGCCAGCGCGCCGAGTTCGGTATCCGCAACATCGCTGAGGCGAATGATGCGTCCTTGCGCGTCGGAGCGGATGATCATGTCGGCAAACTGCTCGGGGTCGGTGAGCCGGCCGAGCGTCGACATCGTGTACTGAAACACCTGACCCGTCGGCGCGGGTGGTTGCCCGATCTGCCCGGCGGCGACTTGCGCGTTCTGCTGCTCGATGGCGTGCACGACGTCGGTGGCGCTGAGGCCACGCGCGGACATCTGATTCGGATCGAGCCACACGCGCATGCTGTAATCGCGCTGGCCGAGGAACGAGATGTCGCCCACGCCGCGCAAGCGCGACAACTCGTCACGCAGCTGGATCGTCGCGTAATTGCTCAGATACAAATTGTCTCGCGACTTATCGGGCGAGTACAGGTTGATGATCATCAACTGGCTCGGCGATTTCTTCTTCACCGTCACGCCACGCCGCATGACGATCGCCGGCAGAATCGGCTGCGCGAGCGACACGCGGTTCTGCACGAGAATTTGCGCGAGATCCAAGTCGGTGCCGGGCCGGAACGTGACGGTCAGCACGTAGTTGCCGTCGTTCGTCGATTGCGAAGACATGTACATCATGTCTTCGACGCCGTTGACCTGCTGCTCGATCGGGGAAGCCACCGTGTCGCCGACGACCTGTGCGTTGGCGCCTGGATAGACGGCCGACACTTCGACCGTCGGCGGCGCGATCTCGGGATACTGCGTCACCGGCAGCGTGAAGAGCGCGATGCCGCCTGCGAGCGTGATGACGATCGACAACACGCTGGCGAAGATCGGTCGGTCGATGAAGAATCGGGAGAACATGGTGGGTTGCTAGTGGATTTCAGATTGCCGATCGAACGTTTCGAGTGTGTTTCAAAACCGCTTAGCCGGGTTGTCCACAACCCGGATCCGCCGCGTGGACGCGGCGGCTAAGTGAGCGATGCCGGCTAAACGAATGCGTCCGATCAACAACGTGGTATTCATGAATGTGGTGATTAGCCGTGGCGTTTCGAGTGCGAAGGGCCGGGGCCGCCGCGCGTGGAAAGGTCGAGATGATGGCCGCTGTCGCTCATGCGCGGCAGCGGGTTCAAACGCTCGTCGCGAGCGGCGGGAGAATGAACGATGGGAGGTTTGCGCGAACGGAACGGCCGACGCATCGCATACGCCATGCTCGCCAAGCCGCGCATCACGCCACGTCGCGCGAAGCCGAGGCTGATCACGTCGAGAACGACCGACGAGGCGCGCGTGGCGAAACTCTTCGAGTGAGCGCGAGCTTCAGCCACCGACTCAATGACGAAGAAGAACACGGGTGTCAGGAAGATGCCGAACAGCGTCACACCCAACATTCCGCTAAACACCGCGGTCCCCAGCGTGCGACGCATTTCAGCGCCTGCACCTTCGGCAAACAGCAGCGGCACGACGCCAAGAATAAACGCGAACGACGTCATCATGATCGGCCGCAATCGCAACGTACACGCTTCGAGCGTCGCCTCGCGGCGGCTGGCGCCGGCGTCGTGCTTCATCTTGGCGAACTCGACGATGAGGATCGCGTTTTTGCTCGCCAGGCCGATGAGCACAATGAACCCGATCTGCGTGAAGACGTTGATGTCCATGTCGGCATACGCCACGCCGGCGATTGAGCTGAGCACGCACATCGGCACGACGAGAATCACCGCCAGCGGCAGCGACCAACTTTCGTAGAGCGCCGCGAGCACAAGAAACACGAACACCACCGACAGGCCGAACACCATCATGCCGGTGTTTTGCGACATCTGCTCGATGAACGTGATCTCGGTCCACTCGGCCGCCATCGACGAAGGGAGTTCCAGCTTCGCGAGCTTTTCCATCACCGCGATGCCCTGCCCCGTGCTGATGCCGTTGGCGACATTGCCTTGAATGGAGGCCGCGGGATACATGTTGTAGCGCGTGAGTACGAGCGGCCCACTGACTTGCCGCACCGTCGCCAACGAGCCGAGCGGCACCATGCCCCCGCGCGAGTTGTGGACGCGCAGCTTGCGAACGTCTTCGATCTGGTCGCGAAACTGCGAGTCGGCCTGCACCACCACCTGCCACGTGCGGCCAAAGCGATTGAAGTCGTTCACATACCGCGAACCCAGGTAGCCCTGCAACGTGCTGAACACGTCGCCGAGGTTAATGCCTTGCGTCATGCACTCGGTGCGGTCGATATCGATGAACAGTTGTGGCGAATTGGCGTTGAAGACCGTGAACAACCCGCTCAGTTCGGGCTGCAAGTTCGCCTGTTCGATCAGGTTGTCGGTCTGTCCTTGCAGGATGTCGAGGCCGTTGTCGCCGCGGTCTTCGACCATGATCTTGAAACCGCCCGAACGTCCGAGACCCGACACGGCAGGCGGCGGGAAAACGTTCACGAGCGCTTCGGGCACTTCGTTGGCGTACCGCTTTCGCATCGCGGCAAGGATGGCGTCCCCCTTCATCTCGGGCGATTTTCGATCGGCGAAGTCTTTGAGAATGATGAACATCGAACCAAAGTTCGAGCCGTAGGCCGACAGCATGAACGAGTTGCCTGCCACGGAGTTCACGTTCTTGACGCCGGGCGTCTCCATAGCGATGCGTTCGATGCGCGCCATGATTTCGCTCGTGCGTTCGGCGGCCGTCGCGTCGGGCAACTGCACGCTGGCGATGAAATAGCCCTTGTCTTGCGACGGAATAAAACCTGTCGGCAACTGCAAGAAGCCCCAATACGTGAGGGCCAACAGTCCGCCATAGACAACGAGCACGCCGGCCGACATTCGCAACATCCGCGACACCATGCCGACATAGAAGTCGGTCGATCGCTTGAAGGTGTAATTGAACAGCCGGAAGAACCAACCGAGCGTGAAATCAATGACCCGTGTGAGCAGGTCGGGCTTCTGATCGCGAGGCTTGAGCAACAACGCCGCAAGCGCCGGGCTGAGCGTGAGCGAGTTGAACATCGACAAAATCGTCGACACGGCAATCGTGAGGGCGAACTGCCGGAAGAACTCGCCGACGACGCCAGTGATGAACGCGCATGGGATGAACACCGCGCTGAGCACCAAGCCGACGGCGATCACGGGGCCCGCGACTTGCTGCATCGCCGCGATCGCGGCCTCACGCGGCTTGAGGCCGTTTTCGATGTGATGCTCGACCGCTTCGACCACCACGATCGCGTCGTCGACGACGATGCCGATGGCGAGCACGAGGCCGAACAACGTCAGGTTGTTGATGCTGAAACCGACGACCGCCATCGCGGCGAACGTGCCAATGATCGCCACCGGCACCGCGATGAGCGGAATGATCGCCGCGCGCCAACCTTGCAAGAAGACCAACACCACCAGCGACACCAGCAAAATCGCGTCGCCGAGGGCCTTGAACACCTCGTTCACGCTTTCGCGAATGAACGGCGTCGTGTCGTAGCCGGTCTGATAAATCATCCCCTCGGGAAAATCTTTCGACAGCTCCTTCATCATCGACTTCACTGCGTCGGCGGTGTCGAGCGAGTTGGCATCCGACAAGATGAACACCGCGAGACCGACGGTCGGCTTGCCGTCGAACCGGTTGCTGACGTCTTCGCTGCGCGCGCCGAGATTGACACGGCCGACGTCCTTGATGCGAATCACCTGACCGGCGTGTGTCGCGTGGACGATAATGTTTTCGAACTGATCGACATCCGTCAGGCGGCCGAGCGTGGTCATCGGCACTTGCAGCACTTGGCCAGCCTCGCCGGGCGGCTGACCGATTTGGCCCGCAGCGACTTGCAGGTTTTGCTCGCGAATAGCGTTGATGACGTCGGCGACCGACAAGTTGCGCATGGCGAGCTTATCGGGGTCGAGCCACACGCGCATGCTGTAGTCGCGCTGGCCAAAGACGAGCACTTCGCTGATGCCCTTGAGGCGAGCCAACTCGTCTTTGCAATGGAGCACCGCGTAGTTGCTGAGATACAACTGGTCGTAGCGGTCGTCGGGCGAGCTCAGGCTGACCGTCATCAAAATATCGGGCGAGCGTTTGCGCATCGTGATGCCGGTCGCACGCACGACGTCGGGCAGCAGCGGCATCGCCAGGCTGACGCGGTTTTGCACCAGCACCTGCGCGACGTCCAAATCGACGCCCGGCTCGAACGTCACGGTCAGCGTGTACGAGCCGTCGCTGGTGCTTTGGCTCGACATGTAGAGCATTCGCTCGACACCGTTCACCTGCTGCTCGATCGGCGAGGCCACGGTCGATGCGACCACCTGAGCGCTTGCGCCTGGGTAGTTGCAGTCGATTTGCACCGTCGGCGGCGCGACGGCCGGATACTGCGCGATGGGCAGCGTGAAGACCGCGATCGCGCCAGCGAGCGTGATCAAGATCGACAGCACGCTGGCGAAGATCGGTCGATCGATGAAGAATCGCGCGAACATAGGAGGACGCCGCCTGAGGCCTTTACCCGCGATTCGCAGGCGTTGCGGCCAAATCGCTGCTGCTGTCGGCAGGCTTCGGAACCACCTTCACGCCGGGACGCACGCGCTGCAGGCCACGCACCACCACGCGATCGGTCGTCTTCAGACCCGACTCAATCACCCGGCGTCCCTCGTTGAGAAAGCCAGCCTTCACGCGCCGATAGGAGATTTCATCCTTATCATCGACGACGTACACGTAACGTTGCCCCTGATCGGTCCCCAGCGCTTCTTCACGCACAAGAATGGCGGCGTGCGGTTGGCTCACCGGCACTTGCACACGCACGAACAATCCCGGCGACAGAAGGTTGTCCTTATTGTTGATCACGGCACGCACGCGCAGCGTTCCGGTTGCCGAGTCGACCTGGTTGTCGAGAAAATCGATCGTGCCAGGAATCGTGAACTTGTCTTGATCGGCCAGCGAGAACTTCACGTCCAAGTGCGCGTGCTTCATGTCCGGCAGCTTTTCGTCAATGATCATGCGGCGCAAGCGGAGTGCCGTGCGTTCATCGAAGTCGAAGTACCCGTAGATCGGATCCTGCGTGACGATATTCGCCAGCGGCGTCGTGTCGGCCTGAATCAAATTGCCGGGGTCGACAAGCCGACGGCTGATGCGACCGGTGATCGGCGAGTTGATGTGCGTGAAGCCCAGGTTCAGGTTCGCCGTCTCGGCCATCGCTCGAGCCGCCAGCAGCGCGGCATGCGCCTCATCGCGATCGAAGCGAGCGAGGTCGTAACCTTCTTCCGTCACGGCGCCGGTGCCACGCAACTTACGAGCGCGTTCTTCCTGACGTTCGAGCCGCACCAAGCGCGATTCTGCTTGCGCGACCGCCGCCGCAGCGCGATCGACCTCGGCCTGGAACGGACGCGGATCAATTTGAAACAACGGCTCGCCCGCCTTCACGTCGGCGCCGTCGACGAAAAAGTTTCGATCGAGATAGCCACTCACGCGCGCGCGAATCTCGACGGTCGAGATCGCCATCGTGCGACCAGTGAACTCCTCATACTCGGTAATGGTTTCTTCGGTCGGATAAGAAACCAAAACATCGGGCGGCTTGGTGACGACGGCCTTCGGCTCGGGTCGATGGCAGCCGGCGATGACGGCAAGGACCACAACGCTGGCGCAACCGAACCAGAGAATTGGCCGGGCGAGGAGTCGGGAGTTACTTTTGGCGTGCATGCACGAATCCGCGGTTGATGCGAGCCCCAAAACCGTTATACTTAATGACTGACCGGTCAGTCAGCGCCAATTGCTCGATTATTGTGCGAATTGTCACGATTTCAATGCCCCCTCCGCGGGATGCCGAGACAGACAGTTGTCACCCGCCGGCGGTTCGCATGTCGGCTCTCGAATCATGAAAACGAAGACTGCTGCTGCTAAGGAAGTACTCGTTGAGGACAACCGCCCGAAGGACGGCTGCCCCAAAGAAGATCGCCGAGCGGTGCGTCATCGGGCGATCATCGAGGCGGCGGCCCGGCTGTTTGCCGAGAAGGGGTACAACGACTGCGAAATGGACAGCGTCGCGGCCGAGGTCGGCGTCGCCAAAGGGACGCTGTACCTGTACTTCCCAGGCAAGCAGGAGCTGTTCTTCGCCTGCGTCGACCTCGGCATGTCACAGATGCAATGCCACGTTCGCGCGGCGGCCGAGGCGACTGACGATCCACTCGAACGCATGCGGCGCGGCATTCGGGCGTATCTCGCGTTCTTCGACGAGAACCCGCACTACGTCGAGCTACAGATTCAAGAACGTGCGATCTTCCGCGACAGCAAGCGTTCGATCTACTTCGAGCACCGCGACGCCAACCGCGCACCGTGGCGCGAGCTGTACACGCGCATGGTCGGCGAAGGTCGGTTCCGCAGCGACATTCCGGTCGAAGGGATGCTCGACACCGTCAGTGGCCTGCTCTACGGTACGATGTTCACGAACCGTTTCGTCGGTCGCAAAACCACGATCGACGAGCAGACCACCGCCTTGATCGAAATCATTCTTCACGGCGTTCTCGCGCCGCCCAGCGACCGATGCTCTCAACCTGTAGGGAACGCCCTCCGTGGCGTTCCGCGAAGTCAGTGATTGCGTTCCACGCCGCCTCACGGAACGCCACAGAGGGCGTTCCCTACAGGGGCTTCGCGATTGTCGCTTTGCTCGTTCTGATTGCGAGTGATGCGGCCGCCGCTGCCAGGCCGAACATTCTGCTGATCCTGCCCGATCAAATGCGCGGCAGCGCGATGCACTGCGATGGCAACGTTGACGTGAAGACACCGAACATTGATCGGCTCGCGGCCGAGGGGATGCGCTTTCGCCGCACGTATGCGAACACGCCGGTCTGCTGTCCCGCGCGGGCGATTCTGCTCACGGGCACATATCCACACGTCAACGGCATGATCGCCAACGATCTGCGACTGCGCGAGGAGACGGTCACGCTGGCCGAAATCTTGCGCGAAGCGGGCTATCGCACGGGCTTCGTCGGCAAGTGGCACCTCGATGGCGGGCCTCGCGATCCCGGGTTCGTTCCGCCGGGGCCGCGACGACAAGGCTTCGAGTTTTGGGCCGCTTACGAGTGTCATCACAAGCACTTCGAGCCGACGTACTTTCGCGACTCGCCGAAGGTCATCACGGCGCACAAGTTCGAACCCGAAGCGTCGTGCGATTTCGCCGTGGAGTTTCTCCAATCGCAGCCGAAGGATCAGCCATTCTTTCTCACGGTGCAGATGGGGCCTCCGCACGATCCGTATGGCGCGCCGGATGAGTACACGCGGCAGTATATTCCCGAGCGCATCACGCCGCCGGCGAACTGGCAACGTGCGAAAGATACGGCCGACGGAGACGAATCCAACGCGAAGGCGAAGCAACGCGCGGCGCTCAATCGACAGATCCGACCCGGCACGTTCGAAGAGATCGCCGCTTATTACGCCGCCATCACGGCCCTCGACGATCAGGTCGGCCGATTGATGAAGACGCTCGACGAGCAAGGGTTCGACAAAAACACGATCGTGCTCTTCATGTCCGATCACGGCGACATGCTCAACTCGCACGGCCTCCGCCGCAAGCGAAAGCCGCACGACGAGTCAGCCCGCGTGCCGGGAATCATCCGCTGGCCTGCGGGCATTCCGCAGGGCACGGTCGTCGACACGTTGTTCAGTCACGTCGATATGGCCCCGACGTTGTTAGCGCTTGCCGGCCTACCCGTGCCAGCGAACATGCAAGGCGCCGATCTGTCGCGCGTTGCCCGAGGCGAAACGACCGACGGGCCCGATGCCGTGCTGCTACAGATCTTCGTGCCGTACCCTGGCGATCAGGTCGCCAAGCCGTGGCGAGGCATCATCACGGCCGACGCCACATACGCGCGTTTCGAGGACGAGCCGTGGCTGCTGTTCGACGACAAGAACGATCCGGCACAGATGCACAACCTCGTCGGCGATCCGGCCCATGCCGTGCTTCAAAGCGACATGGACCGCCGTCTTGCCGAACTGATGCGCAAGAACGGCGACGCGTGGACGTTCAACTCGAACGAGCTCGTCGAAGAAGGCGGTCGGCTCTATCGCCATAACACGTTCTACACGCTCGACGAATATCGCGCCTGGGCGAAGACGCATCCCGAGCAAGCGAAGTGAGAATTTCGACTTCGCATCGGTTACGTTTCGCCAGAGCAACAAGGAATCGACGAACGTGACCACCACACTGGAAATTGCGATCTACGTGACTGCGGTGATCGGCGGGTTCGTACTCAACATTTTCAACTTGCCGGGCAACTGGATCATCGTCGGCACATCGATCATCTATGCCTGGCTGATGCCTGACGATCTGCGTTGGGATTTGAGCGTGCCACTGGTCGTCGGACTGACGATGCTGGCGATTGCCGGCGAGATCGTGGAAACCTTGACGGCTGCGCGGGGGGCTCAGAAATTGGGCGGAAGTCGCCGAGCAGCGCTGATGGCCATCATCGGATCGATCCTCGGTGCCTTCTACGGTACGGTTCTCATTCCGGTGCCGATTGTCGGCACGGCACTCGGCGCCGCCGCAGGTGCTGCGCTCGGGGCGATATGCGGTGAACTTTGGAAACGCCGCCCGCTCGATCACAGTTTTCGTGTCGGAGCGGCGGCCTTCGAAGGTCGACTGATCGGTTGGATTGCAAAAACCGTTATCTCGGCAGTCATGGTCATCGTGGCGATTGCGGGCGTCGTCATCGATTGACCCGATTCGGACGCGGCGCTTGAATTCCCGGCAGCGGCGACACATGATCCATCGTTCACGCCGACGACTTCAGCTCACGCACGCATCGTATGAATCTACCGACGTTCTCGCTGGCCACAGCATTTTCGATCGCGTTGGCTGTCATGGTGCAGGCGCAAACGCCCGCCGCGAAGAGGCAAGCAGAGGTTGAGCATCGGGCGAATGTAACGTTCGCGAAGTATGGCGATCGCGAAGTGGCGCTCGACTTGTTTGTTCCAAAGGACGGTGCCGCGCGGCATCCGGCGATCGTGTGCATTCACGGCGGAGGATGGGTGAAGGGAGATCGCTCGCTGATGACGCCGCTGGCGCGAAAGCTCGCGGAGCGCGGGTTCGTCGCGGCGGCGATCAGTTATCGACTCTCGGGCGAGAAGAAATTTCCGGCGGCGATTGAGGATTGCAAAGCGGCCGTGCGATGGCTGCGTGCTCACGCCGACGAATTCGGCGTCGACTCGCAAGCGATCGGCGCGACGGGGCTTTCGGCAGGCGGACACCTGGCGGCGTTGCTGGCCACCAGCGCCAACGCGACCGAGCTTGAAGGTGACGGCGGCAATCGCGAGCAAAGCACTTGGATACAAGCGGCGGTTGCGATGGGTGCGCAGTCCGACCTGGAATCGTCGCGTATCGCTGAATGGTCGCGCAAGCCCGATGAGCCGTACTATCGCACGTTTCTGGGAGGTTCATTCGATGACGTGCCGAACCGCTACGCTGCCGCCTCGCCGCGCCATTACCTCGGTGGCTCCAAGACACCGCTGGCATTCATCACCGGCGAGCTCGATCATCCGAGCACTCACGCCGACGACATGCGTGGCGACCTGATGCGGCTCGGCATTCCAACGGGGCTGACGATCATTCCGCAAGCGCCGCATTCGTTTCTGAATAACGATGTGTGGCTCAATGCCGCAGTCGATGCGATGGCGTCGTTCTTTGACCTCCATTTACGGTAGAAAGGTCGCGCGTCCATCAAGTGCTCCGACTCCGTCGGTAACCCCTGTGTGAGAACCATGCCAACGAATCGCCGCAACTTTCTCGTTCAATCCGCCATCGCCGCTCCTGCGTTAATGGGCCTCGGCCGGACGTTCGGCCAGGAACGTGGTGAAGGAAAGTTGGGCGTCGCGCTCGTGGGGCTGGGCGGCTTCAGCACGGTGAGCATCGGGCCGGAGTTGCCGCACGCGAAGAACGTGTACCTCGCGGCAGTTGTGACCGGCGATCCGAATGGCAAGGGCCGCCAGTGGGCACAGCAGTATGGTTTTCCCGAGAAGAACATTTACACCTACGACCAGTTCGATCGTTTGGCCGAGAATCGCGACATCGACATCGTACACGTCGTCACGCCTAACGGGCTGCATGCCGAGCACACGATCGCCGCCGCGAAGGCGGGCAAACATGTGATGTGCGAGAAGCCGATGGCGACCTCGGCCAGCGAGTGCCAAGCGATGATCGACGCCGCGAAACAAGCGGGCGTGTACCTCGGAGTGAGTTATCGGCTGCACTTCGAGCCGCATCACAAGCAGTTGATGAAGCTGACGAAGGACAAGGCCTTTGGCTCGGTGAAGGCGGTGACGGCGGAGTTCTCGTGGCGGCGCGGCGACAACAAGCCGTGGCTGCTCGACAAGAAACTCGCCGGCGGCGGCGCGCTGTTCGACACCGGCGTCTATCCGATTCAGGCGGCCTGCTACACGACCGGCGAAGTGCCGACGCACGTCTCGGGCGTCGCGACCAGCACGCGCGACGTTTATCCGTCGAACATCGAAGAGACGATGAGCTTCACGCTCGAGTTCCCCAGCGGCGCGGTGGCGCAGGGACGCGCGAGTTACGCGTTCCCTGGCCAGCAGTGCGATGTCTGCTGCGAGCAGGCGATGCTCTCGATCACGGCCAGCCCCGCGGGAGGCACCGCCTTCGCGCAATCGGGCAACGGCAAGCCGAACTCGAAGCAGCTTGTCATGCCGAAGGGGAAGGTGTTCAAGACTGACGACACGCTGCAGTTGGCCGATTTGCTCGATGCGTTCGCCGCAGCGATTCGCGACCAGCGGCCGTTCGCGTGCCCCGGCGAGATGGGACTGCGCGACATTCGCATCGTCGAGGCGATTTATCGATCGGTGGCGGAGGGTGGAAAGCGCGTGAGTGTGGCGACGACGTAACCCTTCTCCCTTCGGGAGAAGGTGCCGCGAAGCGGCGGATGAGGGCGGGTTGAATTGCTAACCGCCCACTACTCCAACCCGCCCTCACCCGGCGGCTGCGCCACCACCCTCTCCCTTTGGGAGAGGGATTCGAACGTTACCACCGCATGCCGACGTTCCAGTAGAACCCGTCGAGCGTGAAGTTGCTGAGCGTGTGACGAATGCTGCCTGACGACAGCGAGCCGATATCGAGCGGGATGATGTTCTCGTTCGTCTCGTAGGTCGAGAACGGATTGGAGTAGAACACGGCCATGTAGCCGCCGTCGGTCGAGAGGGTGATGCCGTTGGACAGCGTGCGCGAATAGCCGACACCCAGCTTCGCGTTTGCCGTGAAGACGACGTGCGTGTACGGCTGGCTCGCAACGTATTCGTAGTTGGTGCCCAAGTTTTGAAGTGCCGGCGCCGTTGCCGTGAATTGATACTGACCGGGTTGCGTTTGACCGATCAGCCCCGCGCATGCCATCTGGCCGTTGAGCGTCAGCCCACGACGCGTCTGGTAGGTCGAGTCGAGTCCCACGCGAGGACCGAGTCCCCAGAATGTCGACGTGTTGTTGAGCGAGATGTACATCGGCACCGAGAAGGGGAAAGGCTGGCCTGCCGTGGGCGGATTGCCGAAGAACGACGACACGAGG
Organism: uncultured Planctomycetota bacterium; assembly: GCA_963708675.1. GTDB lineage: Bacteria > Planctomycetota > Planctomycetia > Pirellulales > PNKZ01 > DATAXP01. Next base: position 3,603,634 of record CAVPTO010000003.1, on the reverse strand, counting down.
CGTTCGTAAAGGTTTGCGTAGTTCAAGCCCGAGAACAATCGCAAACGCAAACGTGCCGCGACATCGATGAACTGCCCGAAGTCGGCGGTCACCGAGTCGTAGTGGAAGTTCACGACCGCGTTGGCCGACAGAAGATCCTTCACGCCCGTCAGCGAATCCAGCTCGGCAAAGTTGTCCGCCGTCGGTGGGCCGGTTTGACTGAACGGCGAGATCCATTGCCCGGGCCCCTGCACGGCTTGATACTGCACGTCCGACGTGCGCAGATGCTGCCAGTTCAATTGAAAGTCACGCCCTGAGTTGGCGAACGTGTAGCCGGTGCCGATCTCGAAGCCAGGTTGATAGCTGGGCCTGAGCGTCTCGACTTCCCAGTGAGGCGACGCCAACGGCACCGCGACCTGGTAGTTCTGCTCTGTCGTGAGGATGCCCCAGCCGAGGTTGTCAGCATTCGGACGCAGATACAGCAGCCCCGCATGGAACTGCCACGCCGACGGCAGATTCGGGACGGCGATCGTCACGGGCATGTACGTTGGCTGATAAATCGTGCGCTCGGCGAGTGGATCATCTTGCGATGGAAAGGCGGCGCCCGAGGGCTGCGAGACCGCGTCGGGCTGCGGGAACACGGCGCTGGCTTGCGTGACCGGTCGCGGAATCTCGGAACTCGTCTGAAAGACGGGTTGCACGATTGGCTGCGTCGTGGCGAGCTGCTGGGGCGTGGGTTGCGATAGCCAAAAGTTTGTAGGCGGCGTTTGCGGCATCGCGCCGAGTTGCGGCGCACTGACCTGCGAAGTCACGACGCTCGCTTGAGGCAACTGCTGCAACGTTGTTGGAACAGCGAACCCCGTAGCGCCAGGCGCTGGCACGGGCATCGCGCCAGGTGTGGGATAAAACGCCGGGAGCTGAGCGTGGAGAGTCGTGCTCGACGTCGCCGTTAACAGCCCAGCCGCCAGCAGCGCAGCCGCTAGCAAAAGGCGATGCTTGCAAATCATGCTGGGCCCCTATCGCTGAGTTTTGCCGAAAGGTGCCCCGACCGAGGGAGTGCGGGCTCCCGTCGATCGAGGCACTGAATCAACCTCGGCTTTTGCGCGGGCGGATAATCAGCACTATCAGCAAAATCGGTAGATCACGCACCTTCGGACCGGCTGATAGATGCCGCCGCAGACAGCCCGCTGACTCAGCAAATGGTCGCTACTCGTGGTCGCTGAGCGCCGCGTCCCTAAGTGCCGCGTCGCCGTTGCGATGCCTACCGTTACGCGCCCTAAGCACCGGACATTCGTCGCTCGTCGCGAAAGCCTCGAACGAGTCGTCGACGTCGGGCAGCGGTGAATGCCGTTGATCGAACAGAATCGCGATGCCGACACTCGCGAGCAGCGAGCAAGCGAGTCCGAGAGGCAGAATGAACGCAGCCTTGGGCCGAACGGGCGTCTCGCTGAACGTCGGCGCTTGCATCAAATTCAAACTCGAGATCTTCGCCTCTTCGAGTTCCTGATTGATTCGCGCTTGCTCGAGGTTCTCGGCATAGCGACGATAGTTCGCGCGAACGAGGTCGATCTCGCGCTCAAGTCGATTGATCGTCAATTCGTAGTCGTTCAGCGACGTGAGCTCTTCCCGTGCTTTCGCGATGTCGTCGTCGATCGATCGGATGCGCGCCGTCAAGGCGGCTAGATTCGCTTCGCGACCCTGCACTGCCATGTGCGCCGCCTGATGCGCGGGGTTGAGGCCCGTTCTCACCTGAACCGGAGCCTTCACGTCGAGCGAAATTCGACGCGCCTCGGCCAACTGATCGCGAATCATCTGGCGATGCGGATGTTTGTCGGTGAGCTTTGCCGCCTGTTCCTGTTCGATGATCTCCAAGTCGTACAGTCGCTGACGCACGAGTTGTTCGGCCGACTGCGATTGCCCGGTTGTCTGCTCGGTAACACTCATCGCCGGCGCCGCCTCGACATGTGCTCGGCGAAGCCGTAGTTCCGCTTCGACGGCATCGCGCTCGGCACGATCGCGAATAAGACTTTCCTGAAGCGATCCGAGACGTTGCAGTTCGAGCGTCCGCTGCGTCGGCAGCGAGACGACGCCCGACGTGTTCTTCAGATTGCGTAGCCGCTCTTCCAACTGGTCGAGCGTCGCTTCGAGCTTCTTCGATTGGCCGACGAAAAACTCTTGCGACCCACCGGTGCGGTGAATGCGCACATGCTCGTCGCTTGCCACCCTGACCACCGCTTCGAGAACGCGCTGCGCGAATCGCGGATTGCCACATTCATAGTGGACGGCGAGCACGGTGGTCTTGGTTCTTGAAGCAACGCTCAAACTCCCGAGGACGGTTTGAACTGCCTTGTCGCGTAAGCTGCCGACACTCAGCGGATTCAGCTTTTTGATGGAACTCAACCAGGCAAAACGTGGCGGCGACGGCGCGAAGGCATCGGCAGAATCGCCTTCGAGAATCCCATCCTCGCCGAAAAGCTCGACCACCTTCTCAGCGAGTCCGCGGCTCGTAAGGATCTCTTGCACGGCATAGACTTCGCGCTCGGCAGGGTCGCCGTGAGCGACAAAGGCTCCGGTCGTGGCGGTCGGATCGAGCGCGACGCTTTCGCGCCCTCGACGCACGAAGATCTTTGCCTCCGAGCGATAAACACGCGCCGTCAAGGCGTACGACACGAACGTCAGCGCCGCCCCAACGGCGAACGTAAGAATCATCTTACGCTTGTGCGCGGACAGAAAACTCGCGATGGTCATGCAGCGACTCGGAGGGCCGGAGTATCGTGCGCCGCCGCGTCATGACGGTCTCGACCAGCACGTCGTGATAGAACGCGACCCCCGAATCGTTCGTGAGGCCAAGCCGAAACGCTTTGCGATCTATTCTAGTGCCTGCATACGGGCGCTCTATGGACGCTGCCGAAGCTGACAACCCGGACTTTACCCTTCACATTGGAGAGGTGCGTTCTTTAGCGAAGCTACGTAGCAGCTCAGTTGCGGAGTACCTTCCCTCGAACGGCCCCTTGACTTCGCTTTTCGTTGTCTTCTATTGCCGTTGCCATTGGCGAGAATGACGCCGCATCCCGTACTGGTTCAACCCATCCGTTCTCAACTTGGGAATAATGTTCATGCCCTCCAAAGTGATGGCCATCGGTACGCTCAAAACGCAATCACCCGAGCAGTTGCAAAGTTTCTTGCCCACAGAAGTGCCTGCCACGCTCCAACTGTATCTGGACGGCAAGATGGAACAGTTCTGGCTCCGCGAAGATGGAAAGGGAGTGGTCTTTCTGATGAGCACCAGCATCGAAGAAGCGGACTCATTGCTGAAGGCATTGCCGCTCGGACAAGCAAACTTGCTGACGTTCGATCTGATCCCCATCGGGCCATTGAGCCCACTCGGCGTTCTGATCGGTGGCGGAAAGCCGGCAGCGAAGTAGACCTCTCGCCGCTCGCGGGGCCACGGTTGCGACGCATTTCGACTCGACACCGTTCAACCGCTGGCAGGTAGAGTCGCGTCGCGCCGGCGGCGTTGACGCCGCGAACGCCAGACGAGGCCCGAGGCGGAGACCACTGCCAGCAGAAGCGTGCCTGGCTCGGGGACGGCGGCGGGATTGAAGTGCAGAATGATCGAGTCGCTGTCGGCCGATTCCATGACGGAGAACAGACCGCCGTTAAGTGGGTTGTCGGCTGCGAAGGATGAGGCGTTGATGGTGAACATCGATGGGTCGAATCCGGTGATGCCGCCATCGGTGCTCACGAGAACAAAGTCGAACGGTGATGCGTTGTTGAAATGCGCGGCGGACGAACCAGAGGGATATGACGAAACATCGACTTCAATGTTTGATCCCGACACGATATTGAGTTTGCCAAGGTAGGTGCCTTCGGCATGAACGGCGACGGAATCGTATCCCGTGCCGCGAGCGCCGGTGGCGTCGGCGACTTGCATCTGATAGGTCAGCGAGTTCCACGTCACATCACCGTTGTAACTTTGCAATCCAGGGCTGTTGCCTGGCGCGATGATGCTGCCGTTTTGGAACGTCACCGCGCCGTGGATCGTGCCGCTGCCGGCGAGCGTGCCGCCGGTGGGAACGGTGACGTTGGTGTAGAGGTTGCCGTTGTTCGTCAGCTCGCCGGGGGCGAGCAGGCTGGCGGCAGTGAAGGTTCCGCCGGGGGCGACGTTCAAGGTCGATCCGCTGTAGACTTCCGCCGTTCCGCCGACGTAAACAGTGCCGCCCAATGCGACGGTCAACGTTGCCGTGCCTCCGGCGCCGCTACTGGAACCGCCGATGTAGAGGTTGCCGCTGTTGGTCCATGTCGAACTTGTGCCGCTGACGGTGACCGTGGCTGAACCATTCGTGGACGCGAGATTGGTGACGGTGGTGACCAACGTGCCGCCCGACAGGACGCTCAACATGCCGGTGCCCGTTCGGCCAACGTTGAGCGCGGCACTCGCGCTGGTGTTCACGAATCCGCTGTTTTGAATCGTGAGCGAGCCGATGCCGCCGTCGCCGATGAAGCTGCTGGCTGTGCCGAGATTCCAAGTCGACCCGGAACCGCTGACCGTCGCCGTGCCGACACCTGTTGAGCTAGCGCCGATCGTCATGCCGAGGCCGACCACCTTTCCACCGGCCAGGATCGAAAGAGAGCCGGTGCCGGATTGAGCGACGGTGATGGAGAACCCATTGTTAGCGTTCCAGGTAGAGTTCGTGCCACTAACGGTGACTGCGCCGTTGGCGCCGTTGAACGAGCCGATGAGCGCGCCCTGTGAGTTGAGCGTGCCGCCAGCCAGGATGTTCAAGGCGCCGGTGCTGCCACCGAAATCGCCGATGAACAAGCGGAGATTGCTGGCGGTCCATGACGAACTCGTTCCGCTGACGGTGACCGCGCCACTGCCGTGCTCAGCGATCTCCGCATGCGGACTGACGACCACGCCGCCGTTGAGTATCTGCAAGCTGCCGGTGCCTGAGTTGCCGACGATGAAGGTTCCGCCGCTGCTGTTGTCCCAAAAAGCGCCAACGCCGCTGACGGTCGCGACGCCTTGAGAACCGGCCGCGGCGGCGATGGTGCCGCTGGCGGTGAGTGTGGTTCCGGCCAGGATTTCGAGGCTGCCGGACAGGTTGCTGCCGACGGTCACCGTGGAGAGGCCGTTGGTTGCGCCGCCGGCGAGTACGAAGGTTGGATTGTTCGCGGCGTTGAGCGTTAGCGCGCTACCGGCTTGCGTGTACGCGCCACCGCTGACGGTCAGCGTGCCGCCGGCGAAGCTGAACGAACCGGTCGAGCGATCGAAATTCGTAGTGGTGATCGACCCGCCGGAATCGAGCGTGAGCGTTCCTGGACTCCAGAGCTTGATGGTGCCGCCAACGTTGAGCGTGCCGTTGTTCGAGACGGTGAGCGACCCGGTGCCGCCGGCATTGCCTGTTGTCCCACCGATGTAGAGTGAGCCGGTGTTGTTCCACACGGCTGCGGCGCCGGAGACGGTCGCGATGCCGCTAGAAAAAGACGTGGCTCCGATCTGTGTCGCCGCGCTGTAGACGATGCCGCCTGCAATGACGTTGAGAGCGCCGTGTCCGCCCTGATTGCTGCTGCCGTTGCCGCCGATCGTGAGCAGGTTGGTGTTGGTCCACAAGCCGGCCGAGCCGACGGTGACGAGCCCGTTCGAAGAAGTGTTGCCGCCGATTTGACCGGTGGCATCAACGACGGCGCCGCCGGAGGAGATGGTCATGGCTCCCGTGCCGCCGGTTCCGGTTCCGCCGCCGCCGACGATGAGCCCGCCGAAGCTGTTCGTGATTGTCCACAGCGAGCCTGACCCGCTGACGGTGACGTTGCCGACGGAGACGCCGTTGTTGCCTACCGCAGCGTTGGAGCTAAACACCTGGCCGCCGCCGGAGATGTTCATTGTTGCGGTGCCGCCGGCATTGAAGAGCGAACCGCCGACCCAAGTGTTGCCGCTACTGGTCAGTGTAGAGCCTGCGCCATCGACGGTGATCGAACCGCTCGTCGTGACGTCGCCGGAAGCCACCGAGACATCGTTCGTGCTGAAGACCGTGCCGCCCGCGAGGATTTGCAGGTTGCCGCTCGATAGTCCGTATTGAGCGACAAATAGTTGGCCACCCATCGACACAGCCGCGCCGCCAGAGACGGTCAGTGCTCCTGTGCCGTAGTAACCGACGCGCAGTTCGCCGTCGATGTTCCATGCCGAGTTGTTGCCGCTCACCGTGCCAACGCCGAACGACCCCGTGTTGTTGCCGAGGTTGCCGTTGGTGAAGATGCCGGTGTTATTGACGACGCCACCGGCAGCGATGGTCATCGACCCCGTGCCGTAATCGCCGACGTTCAGATGATCGGAAGTCGAAAGCGTCGAGCCGACGCCGCTGACGAGCAGCGTGCCGCTTGAACTGGCGACGGCGCCCAAGGAAGCCGTTCCGGCATTGACGAGTTGGGCGCCGCTCAGCACGGAGATGCTTCCTTGACGTCCCGCCTGGTTGCCAATGTTCACGCCTGCGATGCCGCTGGTCAGCGCGCCATTGGCCAACACGAACAGCGGCGAGGCCGAGGCGGTGCTGCCGCTGATGTTCAACGCGCCGGTGGCCTGCGTGTAGGTGCCGCCGCTGACGGTGAAGACGCCGTCGTTGAAATGGAAGCTGCCGGTCGAGGCGTCGAACGATTTGGCCGTGATCGCTGCGCCCGTGTCGAGCGTGAGCGTGCCTTGATTCCAAAGTTTTAGCGTGCCGCTGACGCTCAGCGAGGCGCTGTTGGCAACCGACAATGACGCGACACTGCCGCTGGCCGTGTTTGAACCTCCCACGAAGACGCTGGCCGAGTTCATCCACGTCGAGCCTGCGCCGCTCAACGTAACGGCCGCATTCCCACTCAAGGAGTACGAAGCCAGGAAACTATTGACCGTTCGAAAGGTCGCGCCATTGGTGATCGTCATGCTCCCGGTGCCGGTGTAGCCGACGTAGAGCGTCGTCGCGGTGATGGTGCTTCCGGCATCGCTGACGGTGACGGTTCCGGTGTGATCTCCGATTCTCAGCGTCGTGGACGTCACACTGCCGGCACCGTTGACGAGGAGTGATCCGTTGCCAAACTCTCCCAACTCGAGGATCGGGGCATTGAGACTCGACCCGGTTCCACTGACGGTGGCCGTTCCGATGCTGGTGGGCTGATAACCGATGTCGAGCTTGGCGGCCGAGACCGCTCCGCCGTTGCTGATGGTCAAACTTCCGGTGCCGCTGTAGCCCACCGCTGCGGGCCCGCCGGCAGACAACATATTCAGTTGCGAGCCGGTGCCGGTGACGGTTACCGAGCCGAGCGCGCCGGCCGCGTATCCGATGTAACCGAATGTCGTCGTCACCACGCCGCCGCTGCTAATCACCATCGAGCCCGTGCCTGAGCCGCCGACTCGGAGATCATTCAGCGTCATGGTCGAGCCCGCGCCACTGACGGTGCCGGTCCCCTTGCCCGACGACGTTCCACCGAAGGTCGCGGAGCTGATCGACATCGCACTGCCGCTGAGAATCGCCAGCGACCCGGTTCGCGTGCTTCCGGCGACGACGGTGGTGAGCCCGCTCGTGGTGGCGCCATTGCTGAGCACCAGCAGCGGCGACGCTGCCGCCGTGCTGCCGTTGATGGTGAGCGTTGGCGACGACGTGAACGTGCCGCCGCTGACGGTCAGCGTACCATCGTTGAAGTTGAACGACCCGGTCGAAGTGTCGAGCGATTGCGCGGTGATCGCGCCGGCGGTGTCGAGCGTGAGAGTGCCAGAGCTATAGACCCTTAGCGTGTCGGATACGCTGAGCGTTGCGCCATTGTTGATCCATACGAAGCCCGTGCCGCCGAGCGAATTCCCGACGTTTACCAATGGCGCTGACACCTGGGACGGCACACCGGCACTGCTAGTGCCCGAAACGGTGAGTGTCCCCGTTGATCCCGCGAAATCACCGACGTCGAGCGACGCGGAGGGATTCAGTGTCACCGAGCCGCCACCAAGAACCGCCAGTGTGCCGCTGCCTCGTGAACCGACGTAAAGATTCGAAGCCGACATGAAATTCCACTGCGAGGCGGCGCCGGCGGCGCTCGTTCCCACGATGGCCACTGAACCCGTTGCGCCTGCGCTAAAGCCGATGAAGGCCATTCCCGAGTTCGTGATGATGCCACCGCCGGTAACCGTCAGATTGCCGCTGCCTCCGAACCCGATATCGAGGAAACCGCCCCCGACGTTCCACTGCGACGAAGTTCCTGAAGCAGTCGTGCCAGCAATCGTCACGTTGCCAACAGCGCCTATCTCATGCCCCAGCACGCCCCCACTTCTTAACAACCCGCCGTCTGTGACCGTGACGTTTCCGGTTCCCGAATAGCCGGCTACGAAACCACCGGCGCCAGGGTTCCATTGCGAGGCAGTGCCCGAAGCGCTCGTACCAGAGACGGTGACGGTACCGACGGACCCGACTCCCTGAGCAATGACAGCGGAACTCGATGTCAAAGTCGATCCGCCTAGGACCAAGACTGCTGCTTGATTGCTATCGCCGACGGTCAGTGCCGTTATGTTTTTCGTCGTCGCGCCGCCGAACAGCACCAGTAACGGCGAAGACGACGACACGCTGCCATTGATCGCTAAGGGCCCCGACGACTGTGTATAAGTTCCGCCGCTGACGGTGAGCGTGCCGCCGTTGAAGTTGAAGGTGCCGGTTGAGGCGTCGAACGATTGCGCGGTGATCGCGCCGCCGGTGTCGAGCGTGAGCGTGCCGCCGCTCCACAGCTTGATCGTGCCGCCAACGACATTGAGCGAGCCGCTGTTGTTAACCGTCACGGCCGCGGTGCCGCCGGAACGCGTGTTGGTGCCGGCGATGTAGAGACTGCCGGTGTCGTTCCAGCTCGAGTTCGTGCCACTGACGGTCACGTTTCCCACAGCACCGACATTGAAGCCCAAGAACCCGCCGACGCTCGAAAGTGTGCCACCGTTGGTGACGGTGACATTCCCAACGCCCATCAAGCCAACCGAAAGGCTCGACGAGTTCAACCAGGTCGAGCCTGCACCAGAAACTGTCGCGACGCCGGACGAGAACGAACTGTTGGACGCGACCTGGCCGACGCCGTCGATGAGCGTGCCGCCGGCGAGAATGCTGAGAGTTGCACTGCTCGCGTAGCCGACGAACAGATTGCCGCCGCTAGTGACGTTCCACTGCGAACCGGTGCCGGTGACGGTCACGACGCCCGAGGAACCGAGTTGATCGCCGACGTGCCCGGCGCCGCTCGTGACGACACCGCCAGCACTAACGACCATGGTGCCGATGCCTGCTTCACCAACAGCGAGGTTGTTCGCGCCGAGGTTGAACTGCGAGCCGGTTCCGCTGACCGTCACCGTGCCGGACGAACCTGCCCCGAAAGCGATGTTCGACGTCGATCCGGTTGCCGTGAAGATCGCGCCGCCGAGGATCGCCAGCGCGCCTGTATTGCCCGAGGCGCTTCCGATTTTCACACTATTGACGCCGCTGGTGGTTGCACCCCCCGCCAACACAAACAACGGCGAGTTGGAGCCATCAACGACCAGCGAGGTGTTCGACTGCGTGTACGTTCCGCCGCTGACGGTGAGCGTGCCGCCGTTGAAGTTGAATGTGCCGGTCGACGCATTGAACGACTGCGCGGTGATCGCGCCGCCGGTGTCGAGCGTGAGCGTGCCTTGATTCCACAACTTGAGCGTCGTGCCGACATTTAGCGAGCCGGTACTGTTGACGGTGAGCGAACCAGTGCCGGCGGAGGCGGTGTCGCTGCCGCCGACGTAGAACCCGCCGCTTTGTGTCCACGTCGAACCAGCGCCGCTAACCAACACAGCGCCGGTCGAGGTGATGGCCGAGCCCAGCGATGCAGTGCCTGTGTTGATCAGGTCGGCGCCGCTGAGCACGGAGATGCTTCCGCGATGGCCCAACTGATTGCCGACGTTCACGCCGGCGATGCCGCTGGTAATTTCGTTGCCGGCCAACACGAGTAGCGGCGATGCCGTAAGAGTGTTGCCGTTGACGTTCAACGGGCCAGCCAACGTATAGGCGCCGCCGCTGAGCGTGAGCGTGCCGCCATTGAAGTTGAACGTGCCGGTCGACGCGTCGAACGATTGCGCGGTGATCGCGCCGCCGGTGTCGAGCGTCAGCGTGCCCTGGTTCCACAGCTTCAAAGTGCCGGCAACATTCAACGACCCGCTGCTGATCACGGAGAGCGACCCGACGCCGCCGCTGTTGGTCGAAGTGCCGCCGATGTAGAGATTGCCGCTGGCCGTCCACGCGCTTCCCGCGCCGGTGATCGTGGCCGAACCGGTTGAGCCGACATTCTGGGCGAAGTAGCCATATCCACTACGCACCGTTGCGCCGCCGCTGATGGTCATGGCGCCCTTGCCGCTGAGGCCGACGGTCAAGTTGCTGACGCCGGTGCTCCAGTTGGAATTCGTGCCAGTAATCAGCGCGATGCCTGTTGAGTTGGTATACGCGCCGACATAGCTGTAGCCGCTCGTCACCGTCGCGCCGCCGCTGACACTGAGCGTGCCGGGGCCGTCGCCGCCGACGTACAAGTTGCCGGCTGACATATTCCAGTTGGAGCCCGTACCTGTGACGACGGCCAAGCCGCTGGAGGCTGAATAGGTTCCGATGTGCGCGTCGCCGCTGTTGACCGTACCGCCGCCGCTGATAGTCAGCGTGCCGTTTCCCGAGTTGCCAACCCACAGGGTTTGTGACCCGAGGTTCCACGTTGACCCGCCACCGTTGATGGTCGCCGACCCGGTCGAGTTGAGCGTGAACCCAAGGTACGAATCGGAGGTGGTCGCGGTGAATGTGCCGCCGAAGATGTTCAAGGTTCCGGATTGGCTCGGAGCTGCGCCGACATAAACGCTTTGAACGCCGCTGACGCCGCCGGTGATGGAGAATGTCGGATGATTCGTGCCGCTGATCGTCAGTGCGCCGGCGGACTGCGTATAGCTTCCGACGGAAAGCGTTCCGCCATTGAAGTTGAACGAGCCTGTCGACACATCCAGCGAGCCCACAGTTAGCGAGCCCGTCGAATCGAGCGTTAACGATCCGTTATTCCACGTTTTGATCGTGCCGTTTACGGTCACGACACCGCCGTTGACGATGGAGAGCGAGCCGATGCCCCCTGAAGTTGTGGACGTCCCGCCGATGTAAATGTTGTTGGTGCTCGACCAGGCGCCGCCACCGCTGACGGTGACCGTTCCGCTTGCTCCTGCATTGGTGCCGATACTGGCGCCGTTGCTGATGAAAGTTCCGCCGGCGTCAATCAAAAGCGAGCCGGTGCCTTGATTGCCGATATTGGTCGAGAAGAAATTGCCGTCGTTCCAAGTCGACCCCAGACCCGTCACTGTTGCGGCGCCCACCGCACCTACGTTCACACCGATGTCCGTCGCGCCGCTCGAAACGAAGCCGCCGTTGGTGACGCTCATCGTGCCGAGGCTGCCACCGTTCACGCCGAGCTGCAAGATCAGCCCGCCGGAACTCCACGTCGATCCGGTGCCGCTCACGAGCACGTTGCCAATGGCCGATGAATTCACACCAATCTGTGCGATCGCGCTCGACACGACGCCGCCGCCCAGAATATTCATTGTGCCTGTGCCGGAGAACGCGACGTTTAGGCCGAAACCGATGTTGAGGAACGATCCAGTGCCGCTAATCGTTGCGGTACTGGTCGCCGTGGCGGCACTGCTGAGATTCAGGCCGCCGCTGGTCGATAGCGTGCTGCCGCTCAAAATCGAAAGTGCACCCGAAGTGCCGCTGTTGGCACTAATCGTAATGTCGCTGATGCCGGTGGCCGTAGCGCCATTGGCCAGCACCAGCCGTGGGCTGTTAGCCCCTGCGATATACAGCGCACTCGTTGCTTGTGTGTAAGTACCACCGCTGACGGTGAGCGTGCCGCCGTTGAAGCTGAAGTTGCCCTGCGAGCGATCGAACGATTGCGCGGTAATCGCGCCGCCGGTGTCGAGCGTGAGCGTGCCCTGGTTCCACAGCTTGATCGTGCCGCCGACGTTGAGCGAGCCGCTGCTGGTGACGGAAAGTGAGGCAGTGCCGCCGCTGTTCGTCGAGGTTCCGCCGACGTACAACCCCGTATTCGTCCACGTTGAGCCAGAACCACTAATAGAAACCGTGCTTCGCGAATTCGATCCACTGGCGACGAACGCGACGCCGCTATTTATGACACCGCCCGCCGAAACGACTAATGATCCTGTCCCGGATTGCCCGACGGTTAGCGAATTCGCGCCGAGGTTCCATTGCGAAGGACTTCCCAGGACGCCAGTGCCCGAGATGGTTGCCGAGCCGTGGCTACTGCTATTCAGCGCAATGGTCGAGTTTCCGCCGGTTACGACGCCGCCATTGAGAACATTGAGAGAGCCCGAGCCGGACCAGCCGACAGTCAACGTTGCAGTATTCCACGACGATGCAGTTCCGGCGGAGGTACCACCGATGATGCTCACCGTTCCGACACTTGTTGATGAATTGGCAATCAAGTCGGAGCCGGTACTTACGATTTTGCCGCCGCCAGTTACTGTCAGTTGGCCGGATCCGAGATACCCCACGTTAAGATTCGACGCCCCTAGATTCCACTGCGACGCTGTACCCGTAGCGCTCGTGCCCGAAATGGTGACGACGCCAAAGCCGGAACTTCCGTCGAAGCCGCCAATCGTTGCGCCGACGGAATTCGACATGAATGCACCACCGTCAAGATACAATGATCCTGTACCTTGGTTGCCAATGACGACGCTGTTTGAACCATTATTCCAGTTTGAATTAGCCCCGCTGAGCGTAACGGTTGCTGTCGAACCGACGGCGTAAGCGACGGATGCACCAAGGCTCGTCATGGTACTGCCACCAAGGATTTGTAGTGTCGCGCCTTGGCCTGTTGCCGCGCCTAACACGACGGCGCCGACACCACTCGTGGTTGCCGAATTCGCCAGCACCAACATGGGATTGTTGGTTCCACTGAGCGTTAGTGCACCCGAGTGGGAATAGGTTCCGCCGCTGACGGTGAGCGTACCTCCGTTGAAGTTGAACGTGCCCGCGGTGCGATCGAACGATTGCGCGGTGATCGCGCCGCCGGTGTCGAGCGTGAGCGTGCCTTGATTCCACAGCTTGAGCGTCGTGCCGACGTTGAGCGAGCCACTGTTGTTGACCGTCAGCGCGCCGACACCGCCGACGAGTGTGTTCGTGCCGCCGACGTAGACGCCGGCACTGGTGCTCAAGGTCGAGCCGCTGCCGCTGATGGTGGCGCTGCCGGTCGAGTTGGGATTGAACGCGATGAACGCGTTCGGGAGATTGACGTGGCCACCGTTGGTCACGGCCATCGTCCCGCTGCCGCTGCGACCGACCGACAGGTTGCCGGACATGGTCCATGTCGAGCTTGCGCCGTCGATGACGGCCGAGCCTATTCCGTCTGTGAATGCGCCGATGTACGCAAACGGCGTCGTTACGGTGCCACCGCCACTGACGGTCAGCGTTCCCGGGCCGTGATAGCCGACGTACATGCCACCGGCACTGCCGATTTGCACCGTCGCGGCATTGATGGCGGCGCTGGCTGTGGAGCCGGCTTGATTGGAGATGAAGAAGAACCCTGACGTCGATAGCGTGCCGCCGCTGCCGATGGAAAGCGATGCTGATCCGCCATCGCCGAGGACCAGGTTCCCGGTTCCCAACTGAAGTTGCGAGTTCGCCCCGCTGATGGTCATCGTGGCAACCGAACCGACGGCGCCGGCGAGCGTCACGTTGCCGGACAAGCTCACGGTGCTTCCGCTGAGAATCGACACGTTGCCGCTGTTCGTGACGGCAACATCCATCGCCGCCGCTCGAACCGTGCCTCCATTGGCCAGGTTCAACGTTCCCACGCCTGCAGAGCCGACATGCAGAACACCTGAGAGGCTGAGGAGTGATCCCGATCCGTTGATCAGCGCGGCGCCGGTGGCCGTGGAGTTTTCTCCAATGAAAGCGTTGGTCCCCGAGACCAGCCCGCCGTTGGTGACGGTCAATGATCCGTTGCCATTGAATCCAATCGACACGAAGCTACTGTTTGTCCAAATCGACGCGTCGACGGTGGCCGTTCCGGTCGAACCGACAAAAGCAGCGACCGATCCGTTCGTATCTTGCAGCGCCGCTCCGCCATTCATCAGGAGCGACCCTGTGCCGTTGCCGCCGACGCGGAAGGCGCCGCTCATGTTCCAATTGGAACCCGTTCCGCTGATGGTCGCCGCGCCGGGGCCGAAGTCGCCGATGGCTCCTCCGAGGTTGCTCGTGATGGCTCCACCATTGGTAACGGTCAATGTGCCCGAACCTGTCGAACCGACGGTCAAGAATCCGGCAACGTTCCAGGCGGATCCCGCGCCGCTTACGGTCGCCGATCCATGAGCGTTTGCACCGAAGCCCAAGGTAGCTGTCGTCGTGGCAAGAACGGACGCCCCGGTGATGACGAGATTGCCCGATCCGCTGCTGCCTACACCGAGATAGACGTTCTGAATGCCGCTGGCCGTTGCTCCGCCTGTAAACACCATCGTTGGCGAAGCGGTCGCGTTGCTGCCGCTGATGGTGAGCGCGCCGGCCGCTTGCGTGTACGTTCCGCCACTGACGGTCAGCGTGCCGTCGTTGAAGTTGAACGAGCCGAGCGAGCGATCGAAGCTCGGAGTGAAAATCGTTCCGCCGGTGTCGAGCGTGAGCGTGCCGCCGCCCCAGATTTTCAAAGCGCCGCCGACGCTGAGCGTTGCGCTGTTGGCAACCGTCACAACAGCCGTGCCGCCGCTCAACGTGTCGGTGCCCCCGATGTCGAAGAAACCGCTCGGACGGCCGATCCACTGAGTGCCCGAGCCGCTGACAGTGACGGTGCCGGTCGAACCGACATCGCGCGCGATATAAGTGTTGCCCGTGTCCAAGCGACCGCCGCCGGTCAGGTTGATCGTTCCGCTACCGTCGTATCCGACGAACAGGTTGCCGCCCGTGGCGATCGCCCAATGCGACCCAGTGCCATTGATGTTGACGATGCCGCTGGAGCCCGTTTGATTGCCGATGTTGATGAACGCGCTGTTGACCAATCCGCCGTTGGTCACCGTTACGGTGCCGCTGCCTGAGTAGCCAACGGAAATGCCTTGGCTCATCGTCCATGTCGAACCGGTTCCGTCGATAGTCACGCTACCGATCGCGCCGCTCGCGCTGCCGACGTAGGCGAAGGCGCTGTTGACCGTGCCTCCGCTCAAGATGCTCATGCTGCTCGTTCCGCCGTAGCCAACGTAGAAGCCGTTGGTGATGCTCAAGGTCGAGCCCGTACCACTGACGGTAACCGTGCCGTAGCCCGTGGTGTTGTACCCGGCAAACAGATTGTTGGCTGAAACCAAGCCGCCCGCGCTGATCGCGAGCGTGCCCGTTCCCGTTTGGCCGACGTACAGCGAGTTGCTCGTGGTCAATGCCGACGCATTGCCGCTGACGGTCACGACGCCTGTGCCGGTGGCTGCCGAGGCAATCATGATTTGGCTTGCGATGCTCAAAGCGCTGCCGCCGAGGATGGCAAGCTGGCCGTTGCGCGAGCCCCCCACGGTCCCAATCCCCGAAGCAGTGCCAGTGGCCCCGCCAGCGAGCACCAACAGCGGTGAAGCACCAATGGTGCTGCCGTTGAGGAACAACCCACCGGTGTACGTTCCTCCGCTGACGGTGAGCGTACCGTCGTTGAAGTTGAACGAGCCGGTGCTCGCGTCGAAGTTCTTGGTGGTGATCGCGCCGCCGGTGTCGAGCGTGAGCGTGCCGTATTGGTACAGTTTGAGCGTGTTCGAAACCGTCAGCGCTCCCGAATTGATCACGTTCATCGACGCGGTTCCCCCCGCACCTGACGACGATCCGCCGACATAAACGCTGCCTGAGTCGCGCAACGTCGTACCGACACCACTGATCGTGACGGCACCTTGTCCGCCGGTGTTCGCCGCGATATTTGAATTGATGCTGACCACGATCGAAGCTCCATTGGTCACCGTCAGAGCGCCGCTCGACGTGTTCTCAGCCACCCAAAGCGCCGCAAACGTGCCAGTCGTTCCGGCATCGGAGAAAGTCGCCGTCCCAACGCCTCCATTTCCAACTCCGAGGGTAAAATTCAATGAGTAGCCGGGGACGCCGTAGACGCTGCCTCCGTTGTTGACCAGGAGCGAGCCATGACTAAAGCCACCGACGATGAATCCCCCTTTAGTCGTCAAGACTGATCCGATTCCGCTGACGGTTGCTGTCCCTGTCGCTCCGAACTGATTTCCGATATCCAAAGTTGAGCCAGAGACGACACCGCCGCCAGTGATCGTCAAGCTGCCCGTGCCTCGATAACCAATTTCTCCGTCTGTGAAATTGAGTTGCGAGCCGCTTCCGCTGACCGTCACCGAGCCGACTGCGCTTGCGGCAGTGGCGACGTAGAGAGAACTGGCCGTCACGACGGCGCCGCTGCTCAACACGAGGCTGCCTGTTCCGGTGCTGCCCACCCTGAGACTGGAAAGAGTCCAACCGGAACCGGTGCCGGTGACGACGGCGCTACCGACCGAACCAATACTGGCACCCAGCGTGGCTCCGCCCGACAGCGACAACGTGCTTCCGCCGACGATCGACATCGAACCAGTGGCGGTGCTGCCGAGCACGATATCCGTGACGCCGCTGGTCGTCGCGCCGTTGGCAAGGACGAAGGTTGGACCGTTAGCGCCGCTCACCGTCAACGTTCCCGAGGATTGCGTGAACGTGCCGCCGCTGACGGTCAGCGTGCCGCCGTTGAAGTTGAACGAGCCGGTCGACGCGTCGAACGACTGCGCGGTGATCGCGCCGCCAGTGTCGAGCGTCAGCGTGCCGCCGCTCCAGATCTTCAACGTGCCGCCGACGTTGAGCGTGCCGGAAGTGTTGATCGTCAAGGAACCTATACCACTTGACGCGGACACATTTGATCCGCCTACACTGACATATCCCGAATTCGACCAGGTCGATCCTAGGCCGCTTACGGTTGCGGTTCCCACCGAAGTTCCGAATTCGGCGATTCTGCCATCGACATCCTGGACGAGGCCGCCTCCCGTGATGCTTAACGATCCCGTGCCATTGTGTCCAACATCCAGGTCATTCGACATGGTGAAGGTCGATCCAACTCCGTCGACGATGACACTTCCGTGAGCATTTGAGACAGCGCCGATTTCGGCATACAACGTTTGTACCTTCCCCCCTGCGTAATGGTCAGCGAGCCGGTGCCGTTGTCGCCAATGAAAATGCTACCCGCGGTGTTGATCCATGCGGAGCCTGATCCACTGACAAGAGCCGATGCTGTAACCCCCGACGAGTAAGCAATCGACGATCGTGCTGAACTGGTGAGCGTGCTACCACTGAGAATCTGCAGAGCGCCTTGTCGGCTTCCGGCGGTGGCGATATTGAGTTGTTGAATGCCGCTGGTGGTCGCGCCATTGGTCAATATCAACGTCGGGATCGCCGAGCTAACGTTGCCAGTGATCGTGAGATTGCCTGCCGTTTGGGTATAGGCGCCACCGCTGACCGTGAGCGTGCCGTCGTTGAAGTTGAAGGAGCCGGTCGATGCATCGAACGATTGAGCAGTGATCGCGCCGCCGGTGTCGAGTGTGAGCGTGCCTTGGTTCCACAACTTCAGCGTGCCGCCGGCGGTGAACGATCCGGTGCTTTGGACCGTCAATGAACCCGTGCCACCGGCGCCGCCACTGTTGCCGCCGACGTAAACGTTGCCGCTGTTGGTCCACGCCGATCCGCTGCCGAAGACCGACACGGTTCCGCTCGAGCTCGCGTTGTTGCCGATGTTGAGCACCGTGCTCGAGAGAGCACCACCACTGGAAACGGTGAGAAAGCCGGTGCCGCTGGAGCCGACGGTCACGTTGCCATTGCCGGAGCCAGGCGTCGCCGTGAATGCGGAGCCGGTGCCGCTGATGGTGACGGAGCCGAACATGCCCGAGGTGTTGCCGACGATCAGGTTGCTGGCCGCGACATGGCCTCCACTCGTGACGGTCATCGCGCCGATGCCCGTGTCCCCGACCGTGAGGCTATTCGTTACGGTCCACGTCGAACCTGCTCCGCTAACGGTCGCGGTGCCTAGCACGCCAACGTTTTGACCAATCGAACCTTGGCCGCTCACGACGGTGCCGGCACTGCTGATCGTCAACGTTCCTGCGCCGATGGCGAGGTTGTTGCCGATCGTCATGGTCGAGCCCGTGCCGCTGACGGTCACCGCGCCCGACGAGCCGACGTTGGCGCCGATCGTCAGGTTGCCGAAGAAGCCGTCGTTCGAAAGTTTGCCGCCGGCGAGGATGCTTAGTTTTCCGGAACCCGAGTTGCCGACATACAGCGACGAGCTCATCGACAAGGTCGACGACGTTCCACTAATAGTCAGGCTACCGGTGCTTCCCGCGCTGTAACCGAGAAAGCTGTCGCCGGTATCGGTGAGCACGCTGCCGCCGAAGATGCCAATCGCGCCTGTGTTGCCGCTGTTGGTTCCGAGATAAAAACCTTGAATGCCGCTCGTGGTGGCGCTATTCGTGAGCGTCAGGACAGGCGAGCCAGCGCCGTCGATGACGAGGATGCCAGGCGACTGTGTATACACCGAGCCGCTGACCGTGGCCGACGTCGTGAGAGTCGTCTGACCCTGCGCGACGCCGGTCGATACCGCCAGCGCAACCCCCAGAATGAAGAATGCTGCCCACGCGCGCATGCGAAACCGTCCGTAACTTCGGCCGCTTTGCCCCAGCCCCTGTTCAGGGGGATATTTGAATTGCAAATAAGTAATGGGTCAAACGAATTCCCCGACGAATTAGCAGGGTGTTCAAGAGTTTGCGCGTGAGAGCGAAACACTTTTGTCACTCCGATCTCGTCAAGTGGGGAACTTCCGGCGTCACGCCCTACAACTCAGAGGATGATCGCGACGGCTTCGATTACAATCCTTGATGTGAATTCACCTTATATCGAGCGGTGACCATGCAACGAGTCCATGCGCTGATCGTCCTTCTCGCGGCTCACTCAAGCGTTGCGAGCGCCGCCGAGCTGCAACCGCAGATGACCACGACGCAAGCGACCCTGCTGAGCGAAGACTTCGCCGGCGACGCGCTGCCCAAAAGCTTCCGTGAGCCGACAAGCCAGGCTGCGTTCAGCGTTGTCGATCACGCGATGCAGGCCGTGTCGCGGACGGGCCAGGGACGGGCGACGCACGGCGTATTCGCCGTCACGGATCGCGACATCACGATTGCCTTTCGTGTGAAGTTCATCGAGCCCGGCGTCCTATATATCGGCGTCGATGGCTACAACGAGATGTATCAAGGCAACGCGCATCTCGTGCGGTTCTCGCTCACGCCCGAGCGGTTCGTGTGGGATCAAAAGCGCGGAGGCCCAGCGTCGAAGCGAGTCGTCGGCGAAGCGATGAAGGGGGCACGCGCGGCGAGAAAGCCGATCGCAGTGCCGACGCCGGAGCAGCTCGCCGATCCGACCTTCTTCCGCACCGAAGAACTCGCCGCTGCGCCTCTTGATTGTCCCGTCGGCCAATGGCACGACGTGCTGCTCGAAATCAACGGCAACGAACTCGTCGCCCAGGTCGACGGCCACACGCTCCTCGCCACCGCCACGGTCGCCGACGCCCAGAAGAGCCGCGTCGGCATCGGCCTCACCGGCCGCAGCACGCTGCTCATCGACGACTTCCGCATTCTGGCGAACACGCGCCGCCCCGATTGGGAGCAGGTGAAAGCGAAGCTCGTCGAGCGCTCGAAGCGTTGAAGTTCGCCCTATTATAGAGAGAAGTGGGCTCTCGCGATCGGCTACAATGCGGGGGATGAACAAGCGCTGGCGGGGTTTGTTCCGACACTCACGGTTCAAACTTATTCAGTCGAGGCGTGCGACTCGAAGCAACGGAAAATGAGATGGAATGCTAATTCATGTGGGATGCGAGATTGAGTTCGTCTTCCCCGAACCCACCGCCTTGATCTTGATGCTCAGTTTGCATCCGTTGCGTTCGCCGACGATTCGCAAACACGAACAACTTCAGGTTCAACCGTCGGTCCCGATCGCCGAATACTTCGACATCAATGGCAATCGCTGCGGCCGCGCGGTGGTGCCGGCCGGACGTGTGCAGTTTCGCAACGACGCGGTCGTCGAAGATTGCGGACTTCCCGACCTGCAAGCCTGGAACGCGACGCAGATGAACGTGCAAGACCTTCCGCAAGAGGTGCTGCAGTTTCTTTTGGCGAGCCGATATTGCGAAGTCGACAGCGATCTCAAAGAAATCGCATGGAAGATCTTCGCGAATACGCAACCCGGCTGGCCGCGCGTGCAGGCCGTGTGTGATTTCGTACACAAGCACATTCGCTTCGATTACATGCAAGCCCGCGCCAATCGCACGGCAATGGAAGTCTATCGCGAGCGTGTCGGCGTCTGTCGCGACTACATGCATCTGGCGATCACGCTGTGCCGCTGCTTGAACGTGCCGGCGCGTTATTGCACCGGCTATCTTGGCGACATCGGCGTTCCGTTGGCGCCGTATCCGATGGACTTCAGCGCGTGGTTCGAGGCGTTCCTGGGCGGACAGTGGTACGCCTTCGACGCCCGCAACAACACGCCTCGCATCGGTCGCGTGCTCATGGCCCGCGGCCGCGACGCTGCGGACGTCGCCATCACGACGACGTTCGGCGTCAATCAACTTCAATCGTTCAAGGTGTGGACCGAAGAAGTCGCCACGGTCGACGCGCCGCTGCTGATGCCCGTCTAGCGCGCGTTCGTTCCGATGTATTGGTTAGCCGCGACGCGCCAGCGGAGCGCGCGTGCAATGTACAGCGCACAACACGCGCTCCGCTGGCGCGTCGCGGCTAACCAATACACGAACAATGCGCGACGTCGTTCGTCGCATCCATCGCGATCAAAGCGTGTTGTACGCCCGCAACCGGCCGGCGGTCAGCTCGCGCGTGAACTTATAGAAGTGCCAGTGCGTCACGCAGCGATTCATGAACTGCGCGAAGCCGATGATGTCGCGACGATTGCGCAGATGTTTTCGAAAGAAGTATTGCGCGTACACGCCACCGACCAAAAACAGCGACCCGTCTTTCACCAATGCCCAAAACAGCGACCATAGCAGCTTCAACCCATACGCAAGCGTCGGCAGATGCTTCCCCTCGTTCGCCTTCTGGCAAATCTCGGCGCGGCGTTCGAGATATTCCGGCGATTCGTACACCTTGAAGTACCGATCGAGAAACGCCTGCGGCGTGTACAGCCGTTTGACGAGGTCCCAATAACCTTTGCGCAGATCGTCGCGCGTCATCTGCTGCGGAACGAAGTTGCAACTCGGGTCTTCCTCGACCAGCCGGCCATCGCGCTTCAGTCGGTCGTACAGCGGCGTCTTCGGGATGGCCTGCAGCATGCCGACCATCGCCAACGCAATGCCGTTTTCCTGAATGAAACGATACTGATCCTCGAAGATGCCTTTGTCGTCGGTGTCGAAACCGACAATGAACCCGGCATTCACGTCGAGCCCCGCCCGCTGAATGCGCGAGAGCTTCGCGCCCAGCGAATCGCCGCGCACGTTCTGAAACTTCTTCGTTTCCTTCAGCGAGTCCATCCGCGGCGTTTCGACTCCGATGAACACGCTGCGAAAGTTCGCGCGGTACATCATGTCGAGCAGCTCGGGGTCTTCCGCCAGGTCGATGCTCGCCTCGGTCGTCAGCCGCAGCGGATAGTTGTGTTCTTCCATCCAAGGAATCAGCTTCGAGAGCAGAGCCTTGGCCTTCTTCTTATCGCCAATGAAGTTGTCGTCGACGATGAACGCCGAGTGAAACCCCGCGCGACGCATGTCGTCGAGCTCGGCCACGAGTTGGTCCGGATCTTTCACGCGCGGACGACGGCCGTAGATCACGATGATGTCGCAGAACTCGCATTGAAACGGACAACCTCGCGAGTATTGCAACGCGCCTGATGCGTAGCGACCGACGTCGAGCAAGTCGAAACGTGGCCGAGGCACGTTGCGCATGTTCGTCGGTTCGCATTGCTGATAGCGCTTCGCGGTAGGCTTGCCGCGGGCGAAGTCGTCGAGAAACTGAGGAAACGTCGTCTCGGCCTCGCCGACGAACGTGACGTCGCACAGCCCTTCGAAGAAATCTTCCTGCACCGACACGAACGGACCGCCGACGACCGTGAAAATGTTGAGCCCGCGCAGCCGCAACAGAATCTCGCGCGTGCGATTCTTCTGCACGTTCATGCCGGTCACGCCGACGATGTCGTACTTCGGCAGCGACTGCCAATCGATCTCTTCGACGTTCTCGTCGATCAGATGGACGTCATGAGTGCCGCACAGCGCGGCGACGGCCGTCAGCGAGCCGGAGATCATCGTGCTTCGCTTGTCGCCTGGGTACAGCGGCAAGGCGAAATCGAATCCCCAATACGACGGCTCGAACCGCGGATTGATCAGACAGATCGACAGCCGTTTCGGCGGCGGACCTGCGTCGATGTCTTCACGAGAAAGCGTGGGAAGAGCGGCGATCATACGATCGTCATCCTGCGATTTCTGCGGGTGCGCGTGCGGGGTGTCGGGTCAGCGAGGCGAAAGCGTAGACGATTGCCTCAGTTTCGCTAAGAGCAAAGTCGCGTGTGGCCCGGACGTCGGAGATTCCGGCCGCCGCTGCCGACTTCATCGTCGCAAGCGGCACGCGAGAATCAGTCGTACGCGATGCTAGCGTCCCGAATTCCATGCGCGCCATCGCCTTCAGCGCCGCGCTTTGTTTCACACCGGCGGCGGGTTCCGCTCCTTAAACCCGCGCTGATGCCAATACGGATACGCGAGCCCCACCTCACTCGCCTTGTCGAGCTTCGCGACCTGCTCCGGCGTCAACGTCCAACCCACCGCGCCAAGATTCTGCCGCAACTGTTCCTCGTTGCGCGCCCGACAATCACCGTCGCCACGCTCGGCCGCGTGAGCAGCCAGTTGAGCGCGATCTGCGGTACGGTCTTGCCGGTCTCCTTCGCCACTTCGTCGATCGCGTCGACGACGCCATACAGATAGTCGTCGCTTACCTGAGGACCGATGTCGACGTTCAGCTTGCTCTGCAGCCGGCTCGTCTCGGGCTTCGGCACGCCACGGCGAAGTTTGCCGGTCAACCGCCCCCAACCCAGCGGACTCCACACCACCGCCGCCACGCCTTGATCGATCGCCAGCGGCATCAGCTCCCATTCGTAGTCGCGGCCGATGAGCGAGTAATACGCTTGATGCGCGACGTACCTCGCCAGGCCGTACTTCTCCGACACCGCCAACGATTTCATCAGATGCCAGCCCGAGAAGTTCGAGCAACCGATGTAGCGAATCTTGCCCGCCCGCACCAAATCGTCGAGCGTGCCGAGCGTTTCCTCGACCGGCGTCATCGCATCGAAGGCGTGCAGTTGATACAGGTCGATCGTGTCGATCTGCAGCCGACGCAAACTGGCCTCGATCGCGCGAATCAAATGAATCCGCGACGAGCCGACGTCGTTCGCCCCTTGCCCGTTGCGAAACGTCCCCTTCGTCGACACCAGCACCTGGTCGCGTCGCCCTTTGATCGCCTGGCCCAGAATCTCCTCCGCCGCCCCCGCCGAATAGATATCCGCCGAGTCGAACATATTGAGTCCCGCCTCGAGGCACACGTCGACCAGCCTCGTCGCCTCTTTAACGTCCGTCGCGCCCCATGCCTTGAACAATTCCCCCTGCCCGCCGAACGTCCCCGTGCCGAAGCTCAGCACCGGCACCTTCAGCCCCGACCGACCCAACTGCCTGAATTCCATCGCTGTAGCCTCCGCTTACCAGAACACGCGCGAAACGCCCGTTGCGGGCATCGCCATCATTTGACTGAATTGCTGAGGTCAGAAGTAGAGGGGCGCGCCAAACCCCTCGACATCCCCAATGCGACCTTACTGCGAATGGGTGGTGAAGGGCTCACGCAATCGCTCCAGCTTTTAACATCGCCGAGCAGATCTAGAAGGACTCATCGACGACGCTCGGCGGAGAACACTGCGCCGGTGGGTTTCTCGGGGAGCGTGGCCTTCCATGCTTCGAGCTTCGCGGTCAGTTGTTTCACGACTTCGCTTCGGTCGGCGGCGAGGTCAATGGTTTCGAGAGCATCGGCAGCGAGATCGTAGAGCTCGACATGACTGCCGTCGCGATTCGACAGCAGTTTCCAATGTTCGTCGACGACCGCGTACGTCGCCCAGTGACTGGGTTCCTCCGGCTTCGGGGGCCATGTCGCGGATGTGCGCCAAAAGAGCGGCTTCGCGCGGATCGGCGCGGCGGTGGCCTGGAGCGCGCTGCCCAGGAGCGCAGTGCCCTGGAGCACGACGACCTGACTGAGACCGTCGGGTTGATAGCCCTCGGGTAGCTTCGCTCCGGCCAGTTCGCAGAAGGTCGGCAGCAGATCGACGGCCGAAATCAGCGAGGTGTTGTCGATCTTTCCCGCGGCAATTTTCCCCGGCCAACGCGCGATGAACGGCACGTTGACGCCCCCTTCGAACAACGCAGCCTTGTAGCCCTTCCGTCCGGCGGTCACGCCTTTCGACGCTCCGTACCAGCCCGCGCCGGTGGCGGTGTCGTAGCCGAGTTGGAGTGTCGCTCCCTTCTTGTCGTGCGCCGGTCCGTTGTCAGAGCTGAAGATGACCAGCGTGTTCTCGGTAAGTTGCAACCGGTCCAGCGCCGCAAGCAGCTCTCCGATCCGGTCATCGGCATGCGACAGAACGGAGGCGTAAATCTGGTCCTCGCGGCTCTCAAGGTCGCGGAAACGCCATTCATATTTCGGCACGGTGTGAAACGGCGTGTGCGGCTCGTGCATCCACAGGTTGATGAAGAACGGCTTCTTCGCAGCGGCGCTCTTCTCGATGAAGGCGATGGCGCATTGCGCGTCCTCATGCACCGGCATCTGCTCCCCGCGCAGTTGAAGGCGCCGTATTCGTCGTAGCCATAGACCTTCGGCAGCGGCGAATCGGGAATCATGTCGTTCGCGAGATGCCATTTACCAAAGTGCGCCGTAGCGTAGCCCGCCGACTGCAGCATCTTCGGCAGCGTCGGCGTCTGCGGGTCCAGCCAGTCCGGCATATGGCGCCGCGCGTTGTCCTTCACCCACGAGAAGTGACCGTCAATGTTGTAGTGCGCCGGGAAATGCCCGGTCATCACCGCGGTGCGGCTCGGCGAACAGATGCCGCTCGCCACGGTGAAGCGGTGGAAATCAGTCCCCTCGCGCGAGGCGATCAATGTTCGGCGTCTTCACATACGGATGCCCGTGACAGCCCAGGTCGCCCCAGCCCCAGTCATCGGCAAAGATAAAGACGATGTTGGGGCGGTCGGCGGCGTGAAGATAAGAGCCGAACGAGGCGAACAGAAAGACGAAGATACGAAGCAGATGCGTTGGGATGCGGCTCATGGTTCCACGCGATTGTGGCGGTCAAAGTTTCGAGATGGGCAGTGGCATGGGCAAAGTCGCGCTGGTAGCTCCCACCGTCTCGCAGCATACCCACCAAACGACACGCCCACATCTGAGCCGAAACCCGCAACCGGATGAAGGGACCGCAAAGAACCTCTCCGCTTCGCAAGAGCGCTCGCGACCGAACTCAGCCGAACGGCGCGCTCGGCGCGGGTCTCCGACCCCGCCGTCCCTGCGACCGAAGGTCTCCAGGCACACGGGCGACGTGTGACAAAGGGTACAAGCCACATGAGTTGCAGGAGACCTGCGGTCGGTGAAGCGACGGGGTCAGAGACCCGCGCCGAGCGCAGCGGGGACAACCCACACTTACGGATGGTGTCGGCGGAATTTTTTCGCCGCGCATGAAGATTTGCCGACCGGTTGCATGGCGTTGAATTAAGTTGAGAATCCTAACGAGTTCCCGCGATGGCGATGTGATTGGGTTTTGGAGGCTCGCATGCGCAACAGACACATTCTGCTTCTTCCCGGTGACGGCATCGGGCCAGAAGTGGTTCGAGAAACGCAGAAGACGATCGACTTTTTCAGCGGCCGCAACGGCGTCACGTTCAGCACCAGCACCGCACTCATCGGCGGCGCCGCGTACGACGCCACTGGAACCCCCCTGCCCGACGAAACGGTCGCCGCCGCCAAGAAGGCCGATGCCGTATTGCTCGGCGCCGTCGGCGGAGCCCAATGGGAAAGCCTGCCGATCGCGCTGCGACCCGAGAAGGGCTTGCTCGGCATCCGCGAAGCACTCGGCCTCTACGCCAACCTCAGGCCCGCCGTTTGCTTCGATGCCCTGGCCGATGCTTCGACCCTTAAGCGCGAGGTCGTGCAAGGGCTCGACATCATGATCGTCCGCGAGCTCACGGGGGGCATCTACTTCGGCAAACCGCGCGGCGTCGAAACGCTCGCCGACGGAACGCGCCGCGGCGTCAACACCGAGGTCTACACCAGCCCCGAGGTGCACCGCATCGCCCGCGTGGCCTTCGAGCTTTGCAAGAAGCGCCAAGGCCGCGTCTGCTCGGTCGACAAGGCCAACGTCCTCGAGTGCACCGAAATGTGGCGCGAGGAAGTGACCCAGCTGCACGCCGACCACTACGCCGACGTGCAACTGTCGCACATGTATGTCGACAACGCCGCGATGCAACTGGTGCGCAACCCCAAACAGTTCGACGTGCTGGTGACGACCAACATGTTCGGCGACATCCTCTCCGACATCGCGTCGATGCTCACCGGCTCGCTCGGCATGTTGCCATCCGCGTCGCTCGGCGCGCCCGGCTCGCCAGGCCTGTTCGAGCCGGTGCACGGTTCCGCCCCCGACATCGCCGGCAAATCGCTGGCGAACCCGATCGCCACGATGCTTTCCTTCGGCATGATGCTCCGTTACTCCTTCGACATGCCCACCGAAGCCGACCAGCTCGAAGCCGCCATCAAGCGCGTCCTCGCCACCGGCCTCCGCACCGCCGACATCCTGCAGCCCAGCATGACCCGCGTCTCAACTGGTCAGATGGGCGACGCGATCCTGCAATCGCTTGGCAGCGCCTGAGGCGGAGCCGCCACCTACAACGCTACGGCTACTCGATCCATGGGACCGGAGGGAAAGGGTGCTGGTAGCCACCGGTACCGTAATACGCAAAAGGTCGACCGGATTTTGGATCGAGCAACACGATCATCGCCGAGTTGGGCTCGTGGTTCCTCAGCGAAGGGATTGAAAGAATGATGCAACCTTGCTCCCAGATTATCGCGCGGATCGGTGGCAACTCCTGCTCTTGGAAAAGTATCGGAGCATCGCCGTAGTTTGCAGCACGGAGCAAACGAGCACCGGTTTCACTGGCCAAATGGAAATTCGTAACGCCTATCCGCAGCTCATCTGAAACCAACAACACGCGATCCACAATCTCGGCGTTCCGCAGCGCCGCGATCGCGTCTTTATCGGATGGATACGGTCCGGTGTATGTGCCCGGCATGTATCCGAAACACGTTACGAGTAGCGAAACTGTGGCGTTGTACGGCATCTGGCTGATCCACTCGTTGCCACTCACGATACATCCATACGTGGCTCGGCCGCATCGATATTGTGGATCAAGATTGTGGAACGTGGTGCCAGGCAAGCCGGAATACCTAAAGAGGGCGTCGCCACGGCAGTAGTCCACGATGGCGTGCACCACAACGAAAGTTGTTGGAAGCAAGAGAACGTAGAGAAGCGCCGTCTGCCAGCGGCGTTTAGCGAGCAAATACCATACGCAGCCAACAACGAGGAGGGGAAAAAGCGTCCCGGTCGGTTCAAACATGGCGACCGCCCACGAGAGCACTACTGCAGCGACGAATCCCGCGGCGGTAATCAGCTTTCGCATGAAAGGCCTCGCTGTGCTGAATGATGCCGCTACTCTATTCGCCTTCTTTCGTTTGTACGCCTGATACGTGCTTCCGCCACATATTTATTTGGGCTCGGCGCGAGTCCCTGACCCCGAGCACAATGGCCGGAGCAATTGTACCGGTCCGCCGTCAGCGGCTATACGATCGGAATATCCCCGAACCTAGTGCGCCTGTTTCCCGTCATCTTGAACGACGCCGCGAAGCATTCAAGGATGAAGAACATGTCGAATTGGAAACTGTGGGATTTCGAAGATGCCCGCAACGGAATCAATTCCCAACTCGCAAATGCAGAAGATGCACGTCATCCGGAAAGATTTGCGTACCCAAATCTTCGCGGCTGCTCCGATCTTATCCTCGCTTCAGACTATTCGGGTGAGCATGCGCAGACGGAATTTCAAGTGTATGGACTTCTCGCCACCACGAGAGACTCGGTCTTCTTGGATTGGGAGCAGGCCCGTCTTGCTGTTCGTCACAAATATCTACCGAACAAGAGACGCATGTCCTTCAAGGCGCTGAATGATGCTTTGCGAATAAATGCCTTTGCCGACTTTCTCGAAGCAGCAAGCCTCCTTAATGGCGTATTGCTTTGCGTTGCCGTAGAGAAAAAACACTTCCTGTCGCCTGAGTTCGAATATGAATTTAAGCACCTTTGGACACCAGACACATTACAAAAGTTACTCCGCATTGGCGTCTTCGGAGGCGGACTCGTTGACGGATTACGGGGCCCGAATCAACGGCTGCATTGGATCACCGACGACGACGCCATCGTGTCGAATGGAAACGCCAAGGTTGACGCGATTAATGTTATGGGCCAACAGTTGCATCCGTTCCCTGGCGAGCATCCGAAAGTACAGCTAAGTATCGCAGGTCTTTTCACAGATGATGAGATGCGAGCCGAGGACTTAGTCGCCATTCCAGACCTTGCGGCTGGCGCTTTTTCTGAGAGCCTTTTCGAGCTTGGGCTAGCCAATGTACCAATGACGATTGGCCCTTCCGATGACGATCTATACACGCAGGTCAAAACTACCTTGATAACGGGTTGGCGGCACGAAAAGCATTCGCCGCTGAAACACCTGAATCTCGTCATCCGACGAGCGGACGACGGGCAGTCCGTTTTCTCATTCTGCGACCCTTTCGTCCGATTTCCGTCTCCAGGAAAGAGTTTGCCGAATGCTCCACAATTGAATTCAAAATGGCATCGGGCATTGACTGCCGCCCTCAATCGTAAGGGTATCGACCCTCATGAAATGCTCCGATCTATTGGGCTCGACCAGTCTCAGACAGACACCGGGTCAGAAGGCGAAAACGACGTTCGAACGTGAAGCGATGAAGATCGCGCTCGGCGCGGCTCTCCGACCCCGCCGTCCTGCGGCCGAAAGAGCTCCCAACACAGGGTCGAGAGTCAATTGGATTTGAGACGTCGCGAACACGCGGTCTGATTCCGCTCGGCGCTGCGATGGGCCAAGTGTCATGCGACACAGTTGTCGACGGTCCGAGGAGACCTTCGGTCGGACGAAGCGGCGGGGTCGGAGACCCGCGCCGAGCGCGATCGGATCTTCGGCTCGTGACTGTGGCTTTTAATTGCGTTGAGGTTGGGCTCGCCATTCGTGTAATGTGCTGAGCCGAACGTAGAGCGCGAAGATTGTCTTCACGCAGAGCGTTGGATCGTTT
Source organism: uncultured Planctomycetota bacterium (assembly GCA_963708675.1). GTDB lineage: Bacteria > Planctomycetota > Planctomycetia > Pirellulales > PNKZ01 > DATAXP01. Next base: position 3,574,176 of record CAVPTO010000003.1, on the reverse strand, counting down.
CATTGGTTGTCGGCTCTCTTCGTTTGACGGCGAAAGAAGGCAAAAGGGCGATGATCGCGCGAGCAGCATGTGCAAAAAGTCTCGTGAAGATGGGCGACTTATTGCACAAAACCCCCTGTTCTATACCGGGGAAAAAGTCGGGCGGAGGTGTGTGCAAGAAGTCGGGGGGCGGGATTCGGGGGCGCAGGGATGCGGAGACCTTCGGTCGGCGGAGCGGCGGGGTCGGAGACCCGCGCCGAGCGCGGAGAGTGACACCGTGCTAGCGTCGTGGGGGAGAATCGTTGCTTGCTGGAAAACGTTGCTTGCTGCAAATCGACGATGGCGGCTAGATTGCGGTCGCTGAGGTTTGGGGTTCGAACGTTCAACGATGCGCTTTTCGCAAGGATGCAACCGATATGCGACGTGCTCTGCTGCCGCTGATGACGACGTTCGGGTTCGCGATCACGGCGATGGCGGTTGGGCCGCGCGTGGCGTGGGCCGATGCGGAGTTGACCGTGCAGTCGGCGGACCAGGTGCTGCAAGAGGTGATGGCCATCCCGGGGCGGGCGATTCCGCATGCGTTGATGGCCCAGGCTCGCGGCGTGGCGATCATTCCGAACGTCATCAAGATCGGCTTCGTGGCTGGCGTGCGGCGAGGGCATGGCGTGGTCGTGGTTCGCGATGCCGATGGCGAGTGGAGCCTGCCGCAATTCGTCACGCTCACGGGGGGCAGCGTCGGTTGGCAGGCGGGCGTGCAGGGATCGGACGTCGTGCTGGTGTTCATGACGCAGCAAAGCGTGACCGGGTTGATGTCGGGCAAGTTCACGATCGGCGCCGATGCCGCTGCCGCCGCGGGACCGGTGGGACGCAACGCCGCCGCCGCGACCGATGGCCGACTGCAGGCTGAGATTCTGTCGTACTCGCGCAGTCGCGGTCTGTTCGCCGGCCTCGCGATCGACGGCAGCGTGATCGAAGTCGACGACACGAGCCACATGATGTACTACGGTGCGCCGACCGCGCAGGTGCCGCTGCAGATTCCGGCCTCGGCCACGCGACTGCGGATGGATCTGCTGGCCTGTTCGCAAGGGACACTCACGCCCGGCGTGCCACCGGGCGCGGTGCCGATCGAGAGTCTGCCGGGCGGGACGCTTCCGCCCGGTGCTGTGCCTAATACTGCGATGCCTAACAATGCTGTGCTCCCCGGGATGACGCCCGTAGTGGGGGCCGGCTCGCGGCTGGCGATTCTGCAGCAGTCGCTCAAGAACAACTCGCTGCAACTCTACGCGCTGCTCGATCCGACGTGGCAACACTATCTCGCTCTGCCGCGCGAAGTGTTCGAAGGGACACAGCCGCCGCCGCTACCGGGGCTGCAGCGCAGTCAGCAGCAGTTCGCACAAGTCGCCGCGCTGCCGCAATACAAATCGCTCGCCGAGCGGCCCGAGTTCCAAGCGACCTTCGAAACGCTTCAAGCGCTGACGGCCGAACTCGTCGCCGCCAGCCAGCCGAAGCTCGCGCTGCCGCCGCCACCGCAGGGGTAGCACGAGGTTAGCCGCGACGCGCCAGCGAGCGCGTGTGAGGTTGGTACGCGGACCGCGCTCCGCTGGCGCGTTGCGGCTAACCGCTGTACAGCGCTCGGCGCGCGTCTCCAGACCGCGCCGAGCGTCGGGAGACCTTCGGTCGGTCAGGCGGCGGGGTCAGAGACCCGCGCCGAGCGCTGCGCGATTGTAGCCCGGCCGACAATGGCGGACTCGCGCGCTCGCATGCCATAATCGCTTGCGGTTTCGCGCGTCGTTTTCTCTACAGATTCAATTCTCTCGTCGCTCAAGGCATCTCATGACTCGCACGATCTTCTCACTCGTCATTCTCGTCGCGCTCGCTAATCCCACGTTCGCAGACTCCCCTGCCCCGCCCGTCACCCAACTGTGCGAACCGGGGGCGCTCATCTCGGCCGAGAAGTTCGATCAGCCCGCAGCCTTCGGCAAAAAGTGGCAACCGGGCGCGAACGGTTGGATGCCGGGCATCGGCACGTGGAGCATTCGCGACGCCGCCACGTGGTCGATCGAAGAACCGCCGAGCGAGAATCGGCCCAAAGGCCACGAAGCCGTCTGCGAACACTCGGTCGACCTCGGCGATCTGGTGCTCACTGGCGAGTTCAAACTCGGCACGTCGCCACAGATCGGCTTCGTCTGTCGCGACACGAACACGCCGAACTTGCACCTCGGCCGCGTGATGATCACGCCCACCGCCATCTGGATTCAGAAGATGAGCGGCATCGCCAAAGAGACCCGCAAGGAAGAACTCAAACGCATCGCCGTGAATCTCGACCCCGACACCTGGCATCGCATCACCGTCGAGGTGTGCGGCGACAAGATGTTCGCGCGTATCAGTACGGCCACCAGCAACAGCCAAGTCGCCAGCAATGGTGACGTCACCAGCGACAGTAAGGCAGCCACCTACACGCTCGAAGCCACCCACGAACGTTTCAAAGATCGCAAAGGTCGAGTCGGCTTCGTCGCCCGTGGCGAAGGCGCGCAGTTCCGCAACATCGCGCTGTGGGATGCAAAGGCCAAGAAGTAAGAAGTGCGCTCGGCGCGAGTCTCCAGACGCCGCCGCACTGTCATATGCTCGGCGAAGGTCTCCCGACCTCGCCGCTCCGGGAGACCTGCGGTCGGTCAAGCGGCTGGGTCAGAGACCCGCGCCGAGCGCGCGCGTAGAATGCGGCTTGTTGCCGTCGCTGGATTTTCGCGACGCGAGCATTCGACACCTCTTGGGGAGCGGCGCTGTGAATTCGTTTTGGGTCGCGACGACCGTGTTCGTGTGCACTTTCGGCGGTGCGCTGGTGGGGATTTTTTTGCAGCGTGTTCTGCCGCAATCGCATCTGGGCACGGAATCGAAAGATGTCGTCAAGCTCGGGACGGGCCTGGTCGCGACGATGGCCGCTCTCGTGCTGGGGCTGTTGGTCAGCGCTGCGAAGACGTCGTTCAACTCGCAAGTCGATGGCTTCCATCAACTCTCCACGAACGTGATCCTTCTCGACCGCGTGTTGGTGCACTACGGACCCGACGCGAACGAGGCTCGCCAGCGTCTTCGCGATGTTGTCGCTACGATGATCGAAAGCCTTTGGCCGGCCCACGGGTCACAATCGGCCGACATGAACGATCCGGAGATCACCAAGGCCGCTGGCGCGCTGTATCGTTCGATCCACCTTCTTTCGCCAACCGACGACACGCAACGATCGCTTCAAAGCCAAGCCCTTCAAGTGAGTGCGGAGCTGGGGCGAACGCGTTCGCAACTCGGTCAAACAAACGAGAGCTCGCTGCCGATGCCGTTTTTGGTGGTGTTGGCCTTCTGGCTCTTCGTGCTCTTCGCGAGCTTCGGACTTTTTGCGCCGATGAATGGGACCGTCATGACGATCCTTCTCGTTTGCGCACTCTCGGTAGCCGGCGCGGTGTTTCTGATCGTGGACTTGGATCAGCCGTTCGAAGGGTTGCTGCACGTTTCGGGCGATTCGCTGCGCAACGCCTTAGCGCAAATTGACCGGTAACGCTGGCGAGGACGACACGACGGGCTTTCCGATGTTGCGTCGGTTCTGTTGCTTTCGCGCGATGCGATCGAACGCCGACGCTCTCTTGCTTTGATCCGGTCGCGTCGCTCGGCGATTCAACGCCTCCGCACGACGAAAAACACGCGCTTGACATATTCCAAATATAGAATATGATCCGGGCATGATGCACACCGCCGCCACGCCCGACGTCTTCAACGCCATCGCCGACCCGCGACGACGGCAGATCATTGACCTCCTTTCTCGGCGACGTGGACTCGCCGTGGGGACCATCGTTCTCACGCTCGGGCTCGCGCAGCCGGCGGTGTCGAAACATCTCGGCGTGCTGCGCGAGGTCGGCATCGTCACCGTCACTAAGGCCGGCAAAAGCCGCGTCTACGATCTGAACCTCGACCAACTGCGAACCGTGCAGACCTGGGTCCAAACGCTCGAAAAGCATTGGGACCACCAGCTCGACCGTATCCGCGCCCGTGCCGAGCAACGCGCGGCCCGCGCCTCTGGCAAACCCACGTAACCATTCTCAAGACATCACAACTCTCAAGAAAGGAACTCCCATGGCGACCGCCACTTCACCCACGCAATCGATTGAACTTGTCGAGATTCAAAAAACGATCGACATCGCGGCCCCGATTGACATCGCCTGGGAAGCGATGCTCGAAGAGATCGGTCCCGAAGCCCACATGGGCAATGGAGCACCGATGCCTCTGAAGCTCGAGGCCTGGCCGGGCGGCAGGTGGTACCGCGATCTAGGCAACAACGCCGGACACCTATGGGGACACGTGCAGGTGATCAAGCCGCCGACGCTGCTCGAGATTCGAGGGCCGTTGATGATGTCATATCCCGCCGTCAATCACATTCAATATCGCTTCACGGCGCAGGCGGGCGGTACGCGGCTGGCGTTTGTGCATCGCGGCATGGGGTTGATCGCGCCCGAGCTTCGCGACGGAATGACCGACGGCTGGGGAATCTGGATCGGCAAGATTCGCGACCGCGCCGAGCACAAGACGAAGTAACAACCCTCAACAATCTTTCTCTCTGTCTTTCTTCTCCGTGCTCTCTGTGTCCTCCGTGGTTCACTTCCCCCCGCGACCCCAGAGCACGCGTTCCCTCGTTCACAAGGAGATTTCGCTCATGAACCCCACCGCCGCGCTCGATCACGAAGTGGTTTCGCATCAGCAGTGGCTGCAAGCCCACCGCGATTTCTTGGCCAAAGAAAAGGAGCTAACGAAGCTGAGCGACGAACTCGCTCGGCAGCGGCGCGAACTTCCGTGGACGCGGGTCGAGAAGAACTATGTCTTCACCGGCCCGCGCGGCGAGGCCAGCCTGGCTGACCTGTTCGACGGGCGAAGCCAACTCGCCACGTACCATTTCATGTTCGGACCCGATTGGGAAGAAGGTTGCCCCGGCTGCTCGTACGTCACCGATCACCTCGATGGCATGATCGCGCATCTCAAGGCTCGCGACGTCACGCTCGTGCTCGTCTCGCGCGCGCCGCTCGAAAAGCTCGCGGCATTCCAGAAGCGGATGGGTTGGCACGTCCCGTGGTTCTCGTCCGGAGGTTGCGATTTCAACCAAGACTTCGGCGTCTCGTTCACTCCGGAACAAGTCGCCAGCGGCGCCAACGCTTACAACCTCGACACGCGACCGCCGTACAACGAAGAGAATCCGGGAATCAGCTTTTTCTACAAAGACCCCAGCGGCGCCGTCGTTCACACCTACTCGACCTACGCCCGCGGCCTCGAAGTGTTGCTGGGCACATATGCGATCCTCGATCGTGCTCCGAAAGGCCGCGACGAAGAAGGCCTGCCGATGCCGATGGCTTGGGTGCGTCATCACGACAAGTACGAACCGACCCCACAAGCGGCCGAATCATGCTGCCACCACAAGGCCGAACACTAACCGCGTGCCGATCGCTGACCGCAGGCAATCAACGGACTGGTCGATGCTGCGACGGCGTTGCTCTCCGCCCTTCGGCCACGAGGCGGCGAGGCTGGGAGTTCGCCGCCGGCGCATTGTCGATCGGCCTATGGATAATGACGCCTAAGTGCCCGCTTTGCGTTGCGGCGCACGTGGCCCTTTGGACCGGCCTCGGACTTTCGTTCGCCGAGGCGACCTACCTGCGCTGGTCGCTGTTGATCTTGAGCGGCGTCCTGCTGTTCTCGATCGTCGCGAGACGAATCGCGCTGCGCGAACGACATACGTAGCCCATAGGCCATGTCTGAGCGACGCTCAATCCTGCAAGGCGATTCCTGGTCGCTTGCGCTTCGGCGGCGCTGGGCAGTCGCGCAGATACACAACGCCAGGCCGGTACGTCGTGCCCATCAACCTGACGACTTTGCTCGACCTCTTCAAAACCATCGCCGCGAGGTCGTCGTAAGCGGTTGGTGCGATGACTGCGAGGGCCGCGTCGGCTTCATCGCTCGCGGCGAAGGCGCTCCGATGGGCTTGAACGTATTGCGTTCCAATGAACGCAGCGCTATAAACAGGTGTTCACTAGTGCGCGTGCCTGCCATCAGTGCTACGATGCGCGAACAGTATACCAGGATGGGAGAAACACGCTGTGACCGCTCATCGCCTACAAGGGATTCTTCAGGGCGACTGCATCAAACTCATGTCGACGATGCCGGAGGGGTCTGTCGACCTGGCGTTCGCTGATCCGCCTTTCAATATTGGCTACGAATACGACGTTTACCGCGACAAAAAAGAGCGTCAGTCATATCTCGATTGGTCGAGCGATTGGATCGCAAGCGTTTATCGCGTCCTCAAAAGCACGGGTACGTTCTGGCTGGCGATCGGCGACGAGTACGCAGCGGAATTAAAGCTGATCAGCCAAGAGATCGGTTTCCACCCGCGCAGTTGGGTGATTTGGTATTACACGTTCGGCGTGAACTGCAAAACGAAGCTCACTCGCTCGCACGCTCATCTCTTTTATTTCGTGAAGGACCCGACGACCTTTACGTTTCGCGCGGATGCGTTGGAGAACCGAATTCCTTCAGCACGCCAGCTTGTCTACGCCGATGCTCGAGCGAATCCGCTCGGCCGATTGCCCGATGACACATGGGTGCTTCGGCCGCAAGATTTGTCTGACTGCTTCACATCGGCCGAAGACACGTGGTATCTCCCGCGTGTCGCCGGAACCTTCAAAGAGCGCGCCGGCTTTCATGGCTGCCAGATGCCCGAGCAACTTCTCGGTCGCATCGTGAGACTGTGCTCGAATGAGGGCGAACTGGTCTTCGATCCCTTCAGTGGAAGCGCAACGACGGTCACGGTCGCGAAAAAGCTAGGACGTCGTTTTCTCGGATTGGAACTGTCGCCTGAATACGTGAAACGAGGTTGCGATCGTTTGGACTCAGCCTGCGTGGGCGATCCGCTCGACGGGGCGGCCGAACCCACGATGAGCGCACCCGCGACACCAAAGTCGGGGTCGCGTCGCGGTCGAAAGACAACAATCGAGACTGACGTTCCACAGTTGTCATCCGAACAACTGAACTTGTTCCATCGTGGGCTCCTCAAGGCGTACAGCGAATCGTACGACGGCTACTCGCTGGACCGAGTGGTGGCCGATCCGTCGTTGAACGCGCGCTTTGTCGACGCTTGCTCAAAGGCTGGCCTACCGGGTGAGGCTCGAACGTGGAACGCAAGTCTCCTCGGCCTGAGAAAGGCTGGTAAGTTCGCCGATCATCCAACGGTTCAAAGAACTGAGTACGCGTGGGAGGACTGTGACGCGTATCTTTTTGCCAGCGAGATTGCATGGCGGCAAATGATCGACAGTGGTTGCGAGAGTCTCGATATGATTCTGGCTGATCCGACCCTCGCCTCAGACTTCGATCGTATCGCGCAGCAGCTATCGCCCGGCTTTACCTCACTGGAATACCGTTGGGCTGCGCTCAAGTTGAGAAAGAACGCAAAAACGGTTCGCGCTCAGGCACTGCTGCTTGCTAATCCCCGGCTCAGCAAGCCTTGGGATCTTTCGAGCGCGACCCTACGAAAAATGCCGACCAGCTCGGGCATCTACGTCGTTCTCGACTCGAAACAACAGCCACTCTACGCCGGCGAGACGAACAATGTGCGCGAGCGACTAAAGAGGCACGTCGATCGAAAGACAAAAAGCCATCTTCCCGATTACTGGACTCCTTCGCGTGTCCGATTTCTCGCGACGGACTGCCCTTATTCCACACGTCTCGCACATCAATGGCGGCTGGTAATCAATCATAGTCCGCCTCTGAATCTTCCGAATCAAAAGATCGCATGAACGAGAAGGTGCGGCTCGCCTTCGATACGATATGTCGCGGGTACTCGCCAGACCGGGTCATCGCGGACCCCGAGTTGAATCGCGACTTCTTGGCAGCATGCCGCGAATTGGCTGCCGAAGGCTCGGATGCGTCACTGAACCGCGCGTTGCTGAATCTTCGAAAACGTGGAGAGATGCGCGGCCTCCGATCAAAACGGTCGTCCTTTGCAGACGAGGACGGATATCGGTTTGCCTCGGAGATGGCTATCCGCTTCATTGAGCGTCGAGACGGAATCACACTCGACGACGTGATCTGCGACCCAGAACTGGCTACAGAGTTCGACGGTCTCGCTGCGCGTCTTGCACCCGGATTTAGTCCTCTCGAATACCGATGGGCGGCTTTGAGGCTTCGAAAGTCCAGTCGACTGAAGCCAGAGATTTTGAGTCGTGTTGTGGAGAGCCAGGAAGTTCGGCGTTTCCGTGTGCATGATCTGGATGTCTCGCAGATTCCAACGTCGGCCGGCATGTACATCCTTTATTGCGGCGACCGCGCGCTCTACGTTGGTGAGGCTCAAAACCTGAACTCCCGATTGCGGAAGCATCTCGACCATTCAGACAATAAAGCCTTCGCACGATGGCTTTGGGAACAAGGCCCCGAAGAACTTCATCTCGAAATTCACGTGCTTGCGGAGAATGTATCAACCCGTGTACGACGCGCTCTCGAAACGGAGCTCATCCGATCACGGAAACCCATCTTCAACGTCAAGCGATAGAAGGGCAGCTCCGATGTCCGATATTCCTTCCATCGCAGAGACCACTGGCTCTTAATCGCGTTGAAAGCGCGATGCACATTCGGATAGTCTTTGGACCCGATTGATCGCGCGTTTTGCAATCGCGAGTATCCCTTTGCGATCGCGTTGCGCACGTGTTCTTTGACAACTTGAGCATCAACACGAGAAGAAGCGATCCCTACCCGCTGGGCAAATGTGCAATTAATCGCGCCGAACTGGCGACTTATTGCACAAAACCCCCGTGTCTATACCGGGGAATAAGTCGAGCCGAAAGGTGTGCAAGAATTCGCGTCGAGAGATGAGGGGCGAGCGATGAAGTTCACGGATGCGCTACGTGAGATCGACGAACTTGGCGGTGGTTTGGGTGTCGGAGAGGAGAAGCACGGCGCGCTTGCCGTCGGTGTAGTAGGGGTCGCCGGTGAGGTTGCAACGCGGGCTGGTGGCGTCGCAGGGGCCGACGCCGTCGACGTAGCCGACCATCGCCAGGCGGCCAATGTGCATCAGGTCTTCGACCACGTAGTCGCGGGCTTCGTCGACGTCGGAGTCGATGCGGTGCGTCGTCAGGTTCCAGGTTCGCCACGTGAAGCGCACGCCGATGTCGCGACTGACTTGCCCGATCCACACGTTTTGTCCCTGGTAGCGGAACGGTGTGGCCCACAGGCGAAGGTGCAGCCGTTCGTTGATCGAATCGCGAATGCGTTGCAAGGCGAAGTCTTGGCAGCGAGCGAACAGGAACAACGCGCTGACCGGCGAGTACCGATACTCGCGGCCAGCGATGAACGCGCGGGCGGTCTTCACGCAAGTAACGAAGCTGATGACCTCGGTTTCATCCCAGCGAGCGCAGAAGGCGCCGACAATCTTTGCGAAGTCGCCGATGACGACGAGGTTGACGGGATCACCGTGGCGGCGGCCGTCGGCGTTCATCGTTGCTGCGGGAGCGTTGGCGAGGTACTGGCGAAGGCCGGGCAGGTCGATTTCGGTGAGGTGGTCGCCGCTGTGCTTGGCTTCGAAGTCGTGACGGAGGTAATCGATGCGCAGGCCATCGACGGGAATCGTGAACTCGAAGTCCTTCGTGCCGTCGGGGCCGAGCAATCGGATGAGCACGATCTTGTTGCCTTCCGACAGGTTGGTGTAGATGAAGCCCGACTGCTGGTCGCCGGCAGCAATCGGCCGCATGCGGAAAGCGTGCTCGCGAAAGAAGGCGTCCATCTTGCGATTGGCCCGCGGCACGGTGACCAACTTGGCGATGAGCAACAGCAGCAGCGGCAGAAACAGCCACGCCAAGATGCCGAAGCTGAACAGTCGCTTGGCGCCGGAGAAGTGGTTGATCACCGCGGCCTCTTGCGGCGGGAAGTAGTTCGGATCGAGCGCGATGAACTGCAAACGGTACAGCTGATCGGACTTGTTGATGACGTGCAGCCACACCGGCTGAATGCCTCGCCGCGCCATCGGCACGCCGAAGAACCGCCGGCTGGCCGAGCCGTTGAGCACCGCGACGCGGACCTCGAGACCATCGCGTTGTTGGACGACGGCCGTTTGTTCGAAGGCGCGATCATCGGGATGTGGCGAGAACGGAACGAAGATCCAACGGACGATGCGAACGACGGCTTGCCACATGGATGGAAGTTGGGGGCTAAAGGTTCGGGGGCTGGAAACACCGCGGGGAACGATGCCGGTACGCTCAAAAGCCAAACACGTCTCGACGGGTCGCCGGCTTTCTACGGCTTGCTTAGATCGGTGGACGAGTGCGATCGACAGACGGTTGCGATCGACGGGCGAAACAGAGAAGCAAGGCCGGCAGAACGAACAAGTCGCCCACCAACGCGGCGAGCAACGTCACGCAAGACAGTTGTGCAAACAAGCGAATGGCGGGCATCCCATTCAGAAGCAACGTGGCGAAACCGCCGATCAGGATCGGCGTCGTTGTGACCAGCGCAATGCCAATGCCGTCGAACGTCCGCAACACCGCCGCCCGCAAATCACCGTCGACACGGCGTTCTCGCTCTAACCGCAGCAGAAAGTGAATCGTATCGTCGACCGCTAATCCAAGACAGAGATTGAACGCCAAGGCGCTCGTCAGCGTCAGCCGCTGATCGGTCCACACCAGCAACGTGGCAGTCACCAGCAGCGGAAAAAGATTCGGAATCATGCTCATCACGCCCAGATAGATCGACCGAAAACCGACCGCCATGAGGATGAAGACGGCAACCGCCTCGAACCCTAAGCTGTTGCCCAGATCGCTGACCATGAAATTGACGTTCCGCGCGGCGACGACCACGGTGCCTGTCAAATGAAGATGGAAGCCCGGTTGCTGTTGCTCGATCGTGGCCAGCGCCGCATCCAGTTCGGCCAGCGCCGGAACCAATACGATCGCGCCGGCATCGGGTACATGAGCGGTCACCGCGAGCCGGTGCAGATCAGGTCGCACGACGCGATGCAGCGTCTCTTCGGGAACATGACGCAACTGCGCGATGTGGTCGGTGATGCCAGACCGCGGAGCTGGCAGCGCTTCGAGTAAATTGAGCACCGAAAACGGTCCCGCGAAGACATGGCTCTCGGCGATGCACGCGTGCACACGACGCAACGTTTCCATCAGCCGCGGGCTATTGAGATCGACGTCGTCGGGCCAATCGACAAGCACATGCGCTAGTAAAGCGCCGCCGAAAGCGCGGTCGCATTCGCGCATGGCCAGGCTGGTATCGCTATCGGCGGGAATGGCTTCGGTCCATTGAATGTCAGACGTCAACTGAAACGGTGACGGCGCCATGATCAAACAAAGCAGGACGCTAATCAACGACGCGATCCGCGGGTGCGCGACCACGGGACCAACGACCCGCCGCAGCCAGTGATGACGCTCTTCTTCCAAGCGCTCATCCACGCCGCGTCGCAGCAACGATCGATCGCCCAGCGCCGACACGCTGGCCAGCAGCGGAAACATCGCCAACCCACAAACGAAAGTCAACAGCGTGCCGATGCCGCAGAACACTCCGAACCGCTGCACGCTGGTCGTGTGCGCCAAAAGCAGCGAGCCGAAACCGACGGCCGTCGTCAGCGCGGTGAGCAAACACGGCAGGCCCAAGTCGCGAATCACTCGACTAGCAGCGTCGATCGCCGAGTCGCCAACGCCGCGCCGGTGCCGATAGTCGACCATCATGTGTACGGCATCCGTAAAGCCGATGGTGAACACGATGGTCGGGATCGCCGAGTTCAGACCGTTCACTTTCTCACCGAGCCACCCCATGACACCCATCGTCCAAAGCACGCCCAAGCACGGTCCCGCCAAAGTGATGACGAGCGCCGTGGCGCGGCGAAAGAGAAGAATCCCGAGTATCGCGAACGTCAGCGCACTGAATGCCATCGAGCGCACCATCTCGCCGCGCATCCCCGACAACGTGTCGACTCGCAACGACGGATGTCCCGCGATCCGCACCGTGAGATGCTCTTTGCCGGCGGTGTTGTCCGCAATCTCGCGTATCCGTTTAAGCACGGGCGCCATCTCGTCGGTCGTGAGCGCTTCCGTTGTCAGCGCGTCAGTCGGCGGTGCGTCGGTCGCAGTCTCGTTGACCGTAGATGCGTTGCCTCGCAGCCGCGCGACAACCAGCATCGTCTTGCCGTCGGCCGAGAGAATCTGCCCGGCCACCAGTGGATGCTTCAGCGCTCGCCGTTCGGCTTGCTCAAAACGCTCGGCAGACGACGCGGAGTTGGGAACCAACGGGATGGCGTTTGAGCCGACGCGACGAATGTCGAAGATGCTGTTCACGCGTTCGACGCCGGGCAACGCAGCGACCTGTCGAACCATCTCGCGAATCGCAGCCAGGTTCGGGCCGGTGAAGAGTCGCTCGCCATCGATGACCAGCAACACGTCGTTGTCGTCCGCGCCAAAGTCGGCGTACATCTGCTCGAGCCGTGCGAACTCGTCGTCATCGCGCCGAAAGATGGTGCGCGGCTCGTCGTTGAACTCCACGCGCGCCGTGCCCCAAGCAGCCAACACCGTCACGACCGCCACGACGACTGCGACCGATCGCTGATGCGCCGTAAAGAACGCGGCCAACCAATTCATCAAGGTACTGATTCAGCTTCGTGAAAGGGGCGGCCGCTGGCTCGGACTAAGCATCTGAATCGCGTGATCAGATGGTCGAAAAGGCCATGTGTTCGCGACGGTGACGAGCGTTTTCATCGACCGCATTATAAGTCGAACGACGCCCCGTTGATGGCCTCAATTACCGACTTGTCAGCGACCGCCGCCCCGGGTTGCCGCCCTCGAAAACCCCTTTAGCTCGCTCGCTTAGCCGCCGCGTCCACGCGGCGCAATCCGGGTCGTGGACGACCCGGCTAAGCGCGTTCTGAAACCCGTTCTTAGCCCCCCTTGGGTTTCTTCGCAGAGCGCTTGGGGCTCGCGGTCGTTTTCGTCTTGGATTTCGACGCGCTCGGCGCGGGTTTCCCTCCGCCGCCAACATTCAACGTCACTGCGGCACGAATGAGCGCCTTCAGCGCCTTCTCGTTGATCTTGTCCCCCTCATGGAAATCGATCGCCCGCCGCGTGTTCCCCTCAAGGCTCGAGTTGAACAGCCCCGCCGGATCTTCCAACTTGGCCCCCTTAGCAAACGTCATCTTCACCGCGTTCTTATACGTCTCCGCCGTACAGATGATCCCCTCCCGCGACCACACCGGCACCCCGCCCGGATTCGACGGCTTCCGCCACTTCACTTCCTCAACCGCGTCAGGATCCGCCTGCTGGATGATCTCGCGAATCCGCGCGAGCATTTCGACACGCCAATCAACGCCCCCGTCGCGCCTCGCATCGCTTGATCGCGACGGAGAATCGCCTTCTTTCGCCGTCTTCGAGACAGTATTCTTCCTCATAGCCATTCGAACGCCATCCAATTGAACCTAGTTCGGGGCTTCAGAGGCTCATCTTACAAAATTAGGTCCCGAAGCAAGCCTGTCTAACATACTCCAAAATGGGGGCGTGCATGCTACGATGATCGCGTCGTTGGGACTGAAATCCGCCCTCGCTCGAGAGACTGACATGCACACTGTTCCAACTGTAACCGAAGCACTCAAGTTCGTTATTGAAACGCCTTCGCTGGCAAACGCTCGTGCTCTTGAAGACGCGCTTCGACAATCTCGGTGCAAGTCGCGGCTGTTCGGTCGGATGAATCAGAAGTCGTCAATCGACGCCGCTGCTGAAAGCGATCGAGGCGTTACGGAGCGGATCGCAAACGCATTTGACGCATCTCTCACGGCAGCCAGGAGACTTGTCGGAATCACCCAGAGTGATCCGACACTTCGGCCACGCGTTGCTGCGCAGCGATTCCTTAATCCTGATACTGACAACTCCCTTTGGAAGCCTCAGAATCCAAAGATAGACTTCGAGAAGCCAAGTATTCAGTTCTGGCCCGACGATAGTGTCGAGTCTGTGAGGTTTCGCAGATACAAGTCACCCGAAGGCCTCGTAACGGTGTTGGTCCAAGACACGTCGCTTGGAATCGCGCGCACCCGCATGCCTGACACGATTCTGAACCTCAACAGCGATGACAAACTAGCGCTTTTTGAAACTATCGGTCAGTTTGGCCATGGAGGCAGCAGTGCGCTCGCGTTCTGCGAACTCTGTCTAATTCTCACAGCTCCAAGATTTGACGGAGCCAAGGATGAATTCTTCTGGACGCTAATTTTCCCGGAAGCGGAAGACGGGCCCTCAAAGCAGTCAGTGGTGCGCAAATGGTTTTGTGCCAGCGATGATTTGCCAATGGTAGGCAAGAAATACACGCTGCCAACATTGGCGTCTGCATTCCCGGGCACGTCTATTTGGCACTTTGGATACGTGCGTGGCTCGTGGCTGAAGACGGCGGCTGGTGCGCATCAGGACACACCCGCGGCGCGTCTCGGGCGTCTTTTCTTCTCTTATCCGCTTCCATGCGAGATTCGCGGCGAACTCGCCCGCGGTGACACTACTACCGGTTCAAGAACAGTAAAGGGCGCGTACTACCGTCTGGTCGAAGAAAAGAGCGGTAAGAATCAGGTAGTGGAGTACCGAACCGGGGAGAAATCAGAGACGTTACGGGTAGAAGGCGATGACTACGGGCGATTTAGCATTTTCGTGTTTGTCCTAAAGGATCGGAAGCTAGTCCGGAACTACGTCGACAATCAACATCCCGTCATCATCACTCTTAATGGCCAGAATCATGGTGAAATGACTGGGAAACTGCTTAGCGACGCGAACTTCCCAGAATTGGCAAGTAGTTCAATCGTCGAAATCAGGCTTGATGGGCTTGATGAAGAAGCCCTTAGTAACATCATCACAAACTCGCGCGAACATCCTAAGAACTCGCCGTTTACACGCGCGTTGGTAGCACGAGTGCGCGATATTTTGGCGGAAGACGAAGCGTTGGTTGAGATCGAGCAACGGCGACAAGACGAGAAGGCCAAGCAATCAAGCGATGCGTTGAACCAGAAGATCACGCGATTTCTGGCGGCGATTCTCTCTGATGCCGCCGCCGAGCCGGCTATTGAATCAGGAGGTGACGCGCCAGGAAAGGCGCATCGTCGGGCTCGCAAACCTAGTCCTCGGCCCGAGATTCCGGCTGCCGACCCACCGGTGGTGTTCGAGTTCCTCAATTCGATGCCTGTGTCATTCCTGAGGGCGCCGCAAGGATCATCAAGTTCAAGAGTGACGCACGGCCACCAAAATACTCTTTTCATGGAGATAATCCGCGGTTGTTTGCGCGACTCGATGGTTCGGCGTCGCGACTGGCGCAGGTCGCTATTTCAGGCAAGGCTGACATCGACGGACGTGGATATGGCTCGGTGACATTGTCTTGCGCCGAAACACCGAACTCACCGATCGCGGTTGAGGAGGCAGTTGGTCAATTAGAAATAAAGCTCCAAACCGCTGATGGTCGGACCATTGTGTCGACTGTTGAGATTAGTGTTGGCCCTAGGCCAGAGGAGCGGCAACGGAAACGCCGACAGTCAGTGCGGCCGAAGATCACTTTCTGCGCCGGAAGGCGCAGATCGGGATTACTTGGCTTCTCTGTTCGTTGAGGACAAGATTGCGTCTTTCAGCGCCTATCTAGAAAAGTACCGCGATGCGTTGTCTGTTGCAGAAGTTGACTGCGCCTATTGGGGCGAATCCGCCGAGCGGAACGGAGAAAGCTGGTTGATTATCGAGGTCAACGCTGCCCATCCACGGCTCGTGGCGACGATGAAAAATTGTACAACTGCCGAAGAGCGTGTGGCGCTGAAGGAACGAATCGTTGAGGACATCGCCCTTGATTGTTATCAACACACGTTCAGGCTCGACGAGATGCCCGAGCTGGTTCACGAACTCGTTGTTACGCAGCCGGAGAACCAGGAACGTGCTTCGGAGATCTGCCTAAACTTCGACAAAGCAATTCGTATCTCGACGCTCGCATCCAAGCTCGCGTCTGTTTGAGCAGATCAGGCCCGACCCAACCACGTGCTCAGCGCGGTGTAGCTAGTCAGAGAGCGCATCGCGAGAGGTGATCGCAAACGTCACCGGCCGATATGGGCCTCGTAGCGGCGTGGACTTGTCAACATTGGAAAAGCGCCGGGTTTTTGCGCACAAACCCCGTTCTTATCAGGGTGCGCAATAACGCGGCGCGGCTGTGGTGTGATGCGCAGGGCGGCGGAGACCTGCGGTCGGCGCAATGGCGGGGTCGGAGACCCGCGCAGAGCGCGTGAGTGCCTCGTCAGGCGTTTTACATTCGTTCGCCGGGCAATTGGCTGGCTTGCTTCACCCAAGCGATGAATTGAGCTTCGTCGAGCTGGCCGTCTTCGTGGATGTGGAGGTAGCGCACGTCCTTTTGCTTGGACTCGCCAGGAGGGAAAGGACGCAGCGACGTGCCGCGGAAGAAGGCGACCTTGATGTACTTCGTCATGCAATGAAAGCCGAGGAACCAGCCTTCGCCCTCGAAGCCGTAGAACGGCGTGTTCCATTTGACGGCCTTGTACACGTTGGGCACGGCGTGATCGATGAGCGCGTCGAGACGGCGACCGACGTCACCTTTCCAGCCGGGCATGGCCGCGATGTAGGCCTGCACCGGGGCGTCGCCGTAGCCTTTGGCGATTTGCGGGTTGCCGCCTGAAAGGAGCTTCACGGGCTTCGCAACTTTGCGGGGTGGTGACTTGGTTGTCGCTTTAGAGGGCAATGACTTGGGCGGCGGTGACTTTGCCGCTGTCGACTTCAGCGCTGACTTCGGCGGCTTCTTGCTCGGTTTGGCCGCGTTCGTGCCGGCTTGCTTGGGCGCCGCCTTCTTGGTGACCTTGGTCGACTTCTTGGACATCTTGCGAGCCATGGTGTTCACTTCAAAACTGCTTCACTTCAACACTCAGGCGGACTGCAAAGTCGACGGTCGTGCACACAATTGCCGCCGCGAAGAGGCAAGCCTTTACTATAGTTCTTCGAGTTACGGCCCTTCTCGTCGACTTTGCAGTCCGCCTGATCCAACAGTGCTTCACTCTAGCACTGTCGTGACCGCAGATGGGGTCACGTTGATTGTCGCGCACGAACGACCAACCAAATCTTCCGCCCGATGAGCAGCACGATCTGACTCAGCAAGGCCGCGCCAAATCCCGACAGGTAAAACGCGCCGAGCCATAACGCAGCGCCAAGGATAGCGACAACGACGCCTGCGTACATCCAATAGCCCGTAAGGATGAGTACAGGAACGAAGATATATCGAGGTTCGTTGATGTACTGTTGAACTTCCGCAGGATCGCCGTAGACGAAACCGAGCACCGGAATCGTCGCGATCAGATGAATCCAACGGAGAATCGAGCGTTTCATGGAGCCACTCATCTTTGATTGAGTTCCCGATGTCGGTTGATTGAAGTGAGCCTGGTTAATGTTCTTATGGGTCGTTGGCTGACAAGTCTGCGACGACAACGGCGAGTTGTTTGAGCATCTTCGCCCATCCGAACTCGGCGCCACGGAACGCCTGCTCGCCAAAGGGATGAGAAAGGTCGAAGCCTGAGTGCTCGAAGTGCAGACGCGTCCCGTCACCGTCCGGTTCTAGCCGAAAGCTCACTCGCGTATCGACAACAGGCCCACCGGCCGACCACGAGAACGCAAGATGGCCACCGTCCTTCTCACTTGGCGGTTCGCATACGAGCACTTCGCAGTGGACGGTCAGCCCCTCGAAATTCATTTTCGGATTCGGGGGCACGCGGAACGTGAAGTGATGGCCGACCCGCGGCTCGAAGTCGTTCGGGAACATCCACTCGGCCAAGGTGGCACTGTCGGTGATCGCCCGCCACACCTGCTCGCGCGGCTGCGGGATCAGAAGCTCACGTTGAATCGTCTTGGTCATTTCTTGATTTTTTTGGACAGCAGTTTCTGAAGACGCTCAAGACGGTCATCCCAAAACCGCTCGTAATGCGCGATCCATTCACGCACCGGAGCGAGTTGCGCGGGGACGAGGCGATAGCGCCGCTCGCGGCCATGCCGCTGCTCGGTCACGAGACCGGCGCCAAGCAGGATGCGGAGGTGCTGCGAGACGGCTGGGCGGCTCATCTCGAAATGTCCCGCAATCGTGTTGACGGAGCGGTCGTCCTCAAGGAGGAGATCGAGCATCCGGCGACGCGCGGGATGGCTGATCGCTGCAAAGACATCCGGCTCGTGATCGGCAGTCACCACCATGCGGTTAATATATGTAAGCAAATACTTACGCGTCAAGTCTGCGGTGAGCCCAATCGTCTAGGACGCGCGGGTTTGTCAGGTCGATGAGCGAACCATGCTATGACGAGACCGCATCCGTGGAGCTTGGCCTTGGTAAACTCAACGCAGCGACAGATGAGAACCTCCGCCAGGGCTTCCGGTCATGAGCAACGACGAAGAGCGGCTGGCCGAGCGAGTGCGAACGCATGATGTTGCGGCTTTGGCAGAATATCTGACGCTCAAACGTAAGCCGTTGGTGGTGTTGATCGAGCGCGAGCTTGGAGCGGCCCTGCGGAGAAAGGTCGAGGTCGACGACATCCTTCAAGAGGTGAGCGTCGACGCGGTGCGGTCGTTGCCGACGACGGCGTTCGATCATCGGGACGTCTTTTCTTGGCTGTGTCGGTTGGCCGAGCGGCGGATCATCGACGCGCATCGCCATCACTTTGACGCGCAGAAGCGAGACGCCGATCGCGAGAGGGCGTTGGGCACGCCAGGCGGCGAGACGCATCAGGCAGCGATCATCGACTTGCTGGTCGTCTCGATGACTACGCCGACGCAGGCGCTCTCGCGGAACGAGAAAGAGTTGCACTTGCTGGCGGCGCTTGGCAAATTGCCCGACGAGCAACGCGAGGCGCTAAGGCTGCGATACGGCGAGGGGCTTGCGTCGAAGGACATTGCCCTGCGGCTGGGCAAGACGGATGGCGCGATCCGTGTCATTTTAACCCGGTCGCTCGGGCAGCTTCAGAAGCTCCTCAATCCCGAAGACGCGCCGCGATAGGCACGCAGCCCTCTTCGCAAGATGCTTATTTCATAAGACTTACGTCTCATCGCTGGTTTCCTGCGAGATTCTTGAAGAATCTCTGTAACAAGCCGCGTGGTTTCTCGCTGGGTTGGAGTAAGGGACGGCTGACGATCGTCGAAAGCCCCCAGCGAAACAATCACGAGGTGCGGTCATGTTCAAGTACGTCCATCATCTGGTTTATAAGTTCACGCTCGTTTCGATGGCCCTGGGTTTGGCCCCGCAGATGGCGTCGGCCGGTGCGCTCGGTGCGTTGCACTCGATCGCTTCGCACGCGTCCAAGGCGAGTGCGGGGGCGTCGCTGGCCAAGCGCGGAGCGGCCGGCAAGGTCGCATCCGCGCTGACTTCGCACAAGCCGAACGTTTCGCAGTTCGCCGGCAACGTCAACCGCCAGGCCATCGTCTCGAAGCTCGGCCAGGTCTCGAACAACACTCAGACCAGCCTGGGCAACAAGCTCGCCAATGGTTCGCCCAGCGGCGTCGCGCGATTGCTGCAGGCGACCAACGGTCAGAATGTTGGCAACAATCTCACGCAGCACTCGCAAACCGGGCTGTCGCATCTGCTTCAAGCGGTGAACGCTCAGAACCAGGCCGGTGGAGTGGCAGGTGCGGCGGGTAATGCGGCAAACGCGATGGGTAATGCCGCGAACGCCATGGGCAACGCTGCTGCAAATGCGATGGGCAACGCTGCGGGTGCGATCGGCAATGCCGCGGCCAACATGGGCGCCACCGCCACGCAGACCACGCCGCCGATCATCAACGTCAACGTGCCGTCGCTCGGCGGCGGATTTGGCGGCGGGCTTGGTGGCTTCGGGCCCTTCGGTGGCCGGTTCGGTGGATACGGCGGCGGATACGGTAGTGGCGGCTACTACAGCAACTACAGCCAACCGGCCCCGGCCACCACGATGGTCGCCGACGCGACGCCGACCACGCCCCCCGCGACGACCGAGGCACCGACACCGACCGTGGCCGACACGACGACAAGCCCGATCGCCAGCGACGTGACGCCCGCTTCGTACACCGCCCCGGTCGACACGACTGCTGCGAGCACAATTCCGACTACCACGACTGCGACCAGCCCGAGCACCGGCACGCCCGACCTCGTCGTCGAAGACATCCACTTGGCCGAACCCGCCACGCTGCTCGCCGGTCCCGCCTACCGTGTGAAGTTCCGCAACCAAGGCATGGGTTCGACCGGCCCATTCCGCGTCGGGCTGTTCGCGGTCCTCGACAACGCCATGACCGGCTCGCAAGCGGTGGTCGATGTCGCCGGCCTCGAAGCGGGTCAAACGGCCGAAGTCACGCTGCGTTTGCCGCAGTCGGCTCTGCGAGTGGTCGCGGCCAACGGACAATCGACGACCTTCAATCGCCTGGCCGTCTCGATCGACTCCGATGGAACCGTGAACGAAACCGACCGCAGCAACAACGCCGCGATCGTCGACCGTGCCGCTGTGGAGGCCGCCCACTAATACACGAACTCCTATCGCCGACCCTCTTCCCTCGACCGCGGCGTCCCCGGACGCCGCGGTTTTTTATGCGCTTCATGTGGCGAGCGTCGAGGCGTCAGCCCGACGTGCGGTCTGCGACGAATGTCGACCACAGCCACCCGCAAACGCACCGACTGCTATACTCGCGAAAGTATCCAACTTACTCACACCGCGGGCGGTAGATGGCTGACGGAGACCAGGCTTGGATCGATGCCGAAGCGTCGATCGTTTGGCAGCAGCTCTCCGAACAGATCGACGCGTTCATCGCCGCTTGGTCTTCGGGCGACCCGCCGAGCCTCGCCGCCTACCTTCCCGCATCGCCGCCGTCGCTGCGTCGCATGACACTCGTCGAAGCCGTGAAGGTCGACCTCGAGCATCGATGGCGCGAACCTCGACGACCGAAAACCATCGAGCAGTATCTCGAAGAATTTCCCGAACTCGCCGACGATGCCGGGCCACCGTCCGATTTGATCTACGAAGAGCTGCACGTGCGGCGCTCGGCCGGCGAACAGGTGACGCTGGGTGATTGCTGTCGCCGCTTTCCGGGCCGCGCACAAGAGCTGCGTCGCTTGATGCCCGGCGAGCTGAGCGATCGAAGTGTCAGCATCGCCTCGGGTGGTGGGCGCGTGCCGACCTTCGAGGCTGGTCAGCAAATCGACGACTTTCAGTTGCTCGTCGCGCTGGGCCGCGGCGCCTTTGCCACGGTGTTCCTCGCGCGTCAGGTGTCGATGCAGCGGCTCGTGGCACTCAAGATCTCGCGCGATCGCGGCAGCGAACCACAAACCCTCGCACAGCTCGACCATCCGAACATCGTTCGCGTTTACGATCAGCGAACGTTGCCCGAACGCAAGCTGCGGCTGATGTACATGCAATACGTGGCCGGCGGCACGCTGCACGATGTGGTCCCCCGCGCGCGAAAGACGCCGCCTCTCATGCGCAGCGGCCGCACCTATCTCGAAGCGGTCGACGCCTCGTTGGCCGCACGCGGCGAGGCATCGCCCAGCGACTCGATGACTCGTCATCGTTTGCGCGACGCGACCTGGCCGGAGGTTGTGTGTTGGATCGGCGCGCGGCTGGCGGCAGCGCTCGCTTATGCTCACTCGCGTGGCGTGCTGCATCGCGACGTGAAACCAGCCAACGTGCTCGTGGCGGCCGACGGTCATCCCAAGCTCGCGGACTTCAACATCAGCTTCTCGAAGCTCGACGGCGCCACGCCCGCTGCGTATTTCGGCGGAAGCTTGGCCTACATGTCGCCCGAGCAGCTCGAAGCATCCGACCCATCGCACGCGCGACAGCCCGATCAACTCGACGGCCGCGCCGATGTGTATTCGCTCGGCGTGCTGCTTTGGGAATTGCTCGCGCTCGAAAGGCCTTTTGCAGAACAATCGCTTCCGCACGAATGGGGCCTCGCGCTGGGCGCGATGGCGACGATGCGGCGAGCGGGAGTGCAACCGTCGCATATGGCACGCTTGCCGAGCGATTGCCCGCGAGGGCTGCGAACGGTACTGCTGAAGTGCCTGGCTTCCGAGCCTGCCGATCGTTACGCCTCGGCCGACGAACTGGCTCGCGAACTCGATCTTTGCTTGCAGCCGCGAGCGCAGTCGTTGCTCGACACCGGGCGACGTTGGCGGACCGCGCTGATGCGACATCCGTTGGCCGCGACGATCGGTTTCGGCGTGCTGCCCAACGTGGTGATGAGCGCGCTTAACATCACTTACAACTGGAACGAAATCCTGCAGCGGCTCGGCCCCGACGAACGTCGCGTTTTCCAACTGCAATTGATGGTGATCAATGCCGTCGCGTACGCCATCGGCCTCGGCTACGTTTGTGTGTCGCGCGGTCGACTGTTCGTCGCACTCGCAAAACTTCGCGCGGCCAACCTTTGGAGTCACCGCCGTCGTACACCTTGGTACAGCGGGCTCTGTCGCTGGGATTGGCAACCGCGATCGTCACGGTCTGCCTATGGGGCGTGAGCGGGCTGGTGTTTCCCGCCTGGCTGCACGCAAGCGGCCAAGCGACGAGTGGCTTGTCCTCCGAACACTTCACGCACTTCCTCGCGTCGAATCTGCTGTGCGGCCTCATCGCCGGAACGCAGACGTACTATGTCATCACGTTCTTCGTCGTGCGATTCTGTTATCCCTGGCTGATTCGCGCACGAACCGCCGACGCGCGCGAAATCGCCGATCTGGCTTCTCTCGCACGTTGGGGAAGAATCTTCCTCGCGATCACCGTGTCGGTGCCCTTCCTCGCGCTGGCGGCGCTCGTTTCGATCAATTTCGATCGCGCGGTGATCGCTGCACTATGCGGGCTGGGGTTCCTCGGTTGCGGACTCGCCTTCTGGCTCGACCTGACGATCCGTGGCGATCTCACGGCGCTTGCGGCGTCGCTGAACCCCGACCGCGACGCCTTGCTCGCCAGCGATACGATCGACTCGTTCCTCACGGGCTCGCGACGACGGTAGGCAAAGATCGCGCGGCCGCGACTACTTGATCTCTTCGCGGATCATTCCATGAAGCGTCGCGAGCGTGTCAGCGTCGGCGGGGAGCTTGTCGTGCCGCCAACGGTGCATCCGCGGGAAACGCACGGCGACGCCTGACTTATGCCGCGTCGAACGTTGTACGCCTTCGAAATGCAACTCGAACACCAGATGAGGTTCGACCACGCGTACGGGGCCGAACTTCTCGACCGTGTGCTGGCGAACGAACGCGTCGACCTGACGAATCTCTTCGTCGGTCAGTCCTGAATAAGCCTTCGCGACCGGCACGAGGTTGCCTTCATCCCACAGGCCGAAGGTGTAATCCGTCAGCAGACTCGCGCGACGTCCGTGCCCCGGTTGGGCGTAGATCAGCACGGCATCGACCGCATACGGCTGCGACTTCCATTTCCACCATGACCCGCGCTGACGTCCGACCCCGTAGGGTGCGTCGAGCTGCTTGAGCATTAAACCTTCGACATTCCGCTTGCGCGCTTCGTGCCACCGCGATTGCAGTTCATCCCAGGCGGCGAACTCAACCTTCGGCGACAATCGCACGAGGGGAGAATCCAACTCGGCGACGATGCGTTCTAACCGTGTGCGACGCTCGACCAGAGGCAGCGGTCGCACGTCGTTGCTATGCTCTTCGAGCACGTCGTAGGCAATGATCGCGACCGGCGCTTCGGCTTGAATGCGCGGCGTCACGCGCAGCCGGCCGATGCGACGCTGCAACACAGCGAAGGGCAGCGGACCGTTGTCGCGCCAGGCCATAATCTCGCCGTCGATGACCGTGCCGATCGGAAGTCGCTCGAGCGTCGGCAGCAATTCGGGAAAGCGATCGGTCACCAACTCCTCGCCGCGCGACCATATAGCCAACGTCGCTTCGCGCCTCACGACTTGACTGCGAATGCCGTCCCATTTCCATTCCGCCTGCCATTGGTTCGCGGCTCCCAGCGATTCGGGAGCAGCTTCGAGCGGATAGGCGAGAAAGAACGGATACGGATGTGCCTTGTTCGTTGCGTCGCCACCATGAATCAGACGATCGAACGCCTCGGCCGATGGCTCCCATGCGCCCGACAGTCGATGCGCCATCGTCGCCTGCGGCACACCGGCCAACTCGGCCAGTGATCGCGTGACCAGAGTTCTTGCCGCTCCGACGCGGAATTCGCCCGTCACGAGCTTGTTCCACACCAGGCATTCGCGCTCCGGCAACTCGCGCCACGTTTGCTTCACGCGCTCCGCCTGCGCAATCGGGTCGAGCCCAACGAGCGACACAATACGACGCTCGACCGTTTCAGCCAGCGACTCGTCTCGCGCCTCGGCCACCGGCGGCAGAAGCCATGCGAGCGTTTCGGCCAGGTCGCCGACGGCATCATACGATTCGTCGATCAACCAGTCGGGAAGTTGCGACAACTCGGCAATGCACGTTCGCAACAGCCGCGTGTTCACCGCGCGTTTGATCTTGCCGCCTGAGAGAAAGTACAGCGCCCATGCCGCGTCGGCGGGCGGCGCATCGGTGAAATACGCGCACAGCGCCGCGAGCTTGTCGTTCGTCTTCGTCGACGAGTCGAGATCCCAGTAAAGTTGCGCGAATCGCTGCATGGCTGCGAGTGACTGTTGCTATCTATAGAAACCCCTCTCCCGTCGGGAGAGGGTGGCGGCGAAGCCGCTGGGTGAGGGTGGGTTGAAGTAGAAGGCGTTTAATAACCCAACCCGCCCTCATCCGCCGCTTCGCGGCACCTTCTCCCCAAGGGAGAAGGGTTCGAATCGCAATCCGATCACCAAGAATTACCATGATTGAGAAGCGTCGTCGTCTACGGTTTCCGTGTCATCCGGCGGCTCGCCTTCGAATCGCGTGGCGAGCGGACGAGCTTCGATGCCGCGCTCGTTCAGCCATCGCGCGACGGCTGAGGTGTAACCTTGCGTGACCCAGATTTGCTGGGCGCCTGTCGCCTCGATCGTGCTATTGAGCGCGGGCCAATCGACATGCTCGGACAAGACGAAACCTCGATCGACCGACCGTCGTCGCCGCGCGCCGCGAATGCGCATCCATCCCGAGGCGAGCGCCGTCGACACTGGCCCAAACTTTTTGAGCCACGGCGACCCGCGTGCAGATGGCGGTGCGATCACGAGCGCCTTGCCTTTACCCGCGCGAGCGGTCTCGGCCGTGGCGTGCACGACGGGCGGCAGTTTGACGCCGGCGGCTTCGTACATCGGCAGGTAGCGCATCACCGCGCCGTGCGCGAGAATCGGTCCTCTTAACTCGCGCAAACTCGCCAACAGTCGCTGCGATTTGCCCAACGCGTAGGCGAAGATCACGCTCGTGCGGCCGATGGTTTGATTGTGCGCCCACCACGCGTCTAACTCGGCGAGCACTTCGGCCGGCTCGGGCCAGCGGTAGATCGGCAGGCCGAACGTCGCCTCGGTGACGAAGCCGTGGCAGGGCAGCGGTTCAAACGCGGCGCACGTCGGATCGCTCGCCGTCTTGTAATCGCCGCTCATCACCCACACTTCGCCACGGTGCTCGATGCGCACCTGGCTGGAGCCCAAGATATGCCCAGCCGGATGCAGCGATACCTTCACCTGTCCAAGCGTCACCGACTCGCCGTACTCGACGCCCGTTGCGTTCACCTCACCGAGCCGAGCGCGAAGCAACGCGAGATTCGACGTCGCCGTCAGATAATTGCGCGAGCCTTCGTGGGCGTGATCGCTATGCGAGTGCGTGATGATCGCTCGGTCGACACCTTGCCACGGATCGACGTAGAAATCGCCGGCCGGGCAGTAGAGTCCCGCCGCGTTTAGCTCGATGAGCGCCATGATGCGCTCATTATGATAAATCGTACGGAGCGTCGCATGGGGAATCGCTCCAACGTGTTGCTGTCGAGCACCTCAACAAGCATCGCGACCGCGGCGTGAAGGGCGTATCGGCAAGGGTGGTTATTGAACCTCAGACAACAGCGTGAACTTGGCTCTCGACGATCCACGTCGCTTGCGGTTTCGCGCGTCTTTCCATAAGGAAGCGCGAAACCGCAAGCGGAGATGGCGGATCGGAGCAGTGTTCAGCGAATCATCTGAGGATCAATCGAAACCCCAGTCTTTGCCGGTCGTTGCTACCGGGCCTTTGGCTTCGCTTTGGCTTTGTCGAGCAGCTTGACGGCACCCTTGGGACCGCAAGTTCCTAGCAGCTTGAACTTCTTGCCGCGCGTGCGATTGTACGAGACGAAGAATTGTTCAAGCTCGTTCAGCAAATGATCGTCGAGGTCGCTGAGCGTGCGGACGTGTCGCCAGTCGTGCGCTTCCTCGGCCACCGCCACAAGCCGATCGTTGCGAAGGGTTTTGCGGTCTTCCGACTGCTCGGCCTTGAGCGCACCGATAAGCCGCACCGTGACGACGCATCCAGGGAAGGCCGGTTCGTCCATCAGAATGAGCACGTCGATCGGGTCGCCGTCAGCGCCCTTCGTGTCCGGTATGAAGCCGAAGTCGTACGGAAACGCGAGCCCGGCCGGCAACACGCTGCCCAGACGATGCTGCCGATGCTTGGCGTCGAACTTGAATTTGTTGCGCGAGCCGCGCGGCGTTTCGATGACCGCGTCGAGCGTGATGGAAGCGGGCATGGCGTGCTGGATTCTCGCGAAGGGGCGTGGCAGGGGGCTCTATGGTAGGCAGCCGACGGCGCGGAAAGCGAGGGAGTTGCAAAGCACGGCTTCTGCCTTGAGGGTTTCGCGCTCGACCTGACGTCGGTCGTCGTGCGTAACGTGTTTCGCGTAGCCGATCACATTCCGGCGCTGTGGATCGTCCCCGTTTTGTCAGCCCGATCGCAACGCTTCGGCGACATGGCGGCGGGGACGATCGTCGTCAGCGACGAGCCGAACGAGTTGAGTCCCGTACGTGCCGAGCTTTCCACGCAGACAGCGCTAGAGGCTCAGTTTCCATTCAACGTCGCGAAGCTCGACCAACTGCGGCCCAGCGATTTCTCAGCCATCGAGCAACTGCTCAGCCGTTGGGACCGACTGCTCTCTGGACAGCGCGATACCCTTGCCGAGTCAATGATCGATTCGCTCTGCAGCCGGATGGATTACCCTGAGCCGCCGATCGAAGCGCGCGAACGGTTTCTCGAAGATCTGCTAGCGGCGCACTACCGACGCGAAGATCGTCGCTTGCGCTGACTTCTGCAGAAGTGTCGCTCTCCATCTTTCGCACGCCGTTGGGTGATTACCGTTACGCGTTGTGCTTCTCGCCCGACGGCGCGACCGTCGCCGCCAGCCTTCGCTCGGGAAACCTGGCGCTTCTCGACGCCAGCAACGGCTCTGCGGTTCTCATGCTTCCCGATGATAAGGCTGCATTGGCAACGTCCGACTCGAGATTGAATCGAGACCGTTGGCCGCCCGGATCGAATGCCTCGTACCGCTGGGCTCGGTTTCAATGGCTCGGCGATTGGCCGTTACGCCGAACTGCTTGACACAGCGACGGCGCGTTGCTTTGATGACTTCTCCGGCCGAGAACTCCAGCACCGCGCCGATCCCGCCTTTGCGGTGGCTGTCCCCCGGTTCCAATTAGCCTGGGGGAACTCGCATGGCGAAGCAATTCGCAATTCTCGTTTCGGCAATGACCTTGACGGTCATGCTCGCGCCTTTAACGGTCAGCGCACAGCAAGTCGACTATCAGCGGCAGATTCGCCCTCTGCTGGCGAACCATTGCTTCGCATGTCACGGCGCTGATGCCGAGCATCGCGAAGGAGGTTTGCGACTCGACCAACGAGACTCCGCGCTCAAGGGCGGTGACGACGGCGCGCCGGCCATCGTCGCCGGCGAGCCTGACGAGAGTGCGCTCATCGCACGCATCATGTCGGACGATCCCGACACGCGGATGCCGCCTCCGGACTCGAAAAAGGAGCTCACTCCCGCCGAGAAGGACCTTCTTCAACGTTGGATCGCGCAAGGCGCCGACTACCAGCCGCATTGGGCTTTCACTGCGCCCAAGCGCCCGAAAGTTCCCAAGGTCAAGAACAACGACTGGCCGCGAGGTGAAATCGATCGCTTCATCATGGCTCGGCTCGATCGCGAGAAACTATCACCGTCGCCCGAGGCCGACAGCAACACGCTGGTGCGCCGATTGTATCTCGACATTCTCGGCCTGCCGCCGTCTCCCGCCGAAGTCGAGGCGTTCGTCGCCGACCACTCGCCCGAAGCTTATGAACAACTCGTCGATCGTTTGCTGGCCAGTCCGCACTACGGCGAGCGTTGGGGGCGCATCTGGCTCGACGGGGCCCGCTATGCCGACTCCGACGGGTATGAAAAGGACAAGCCTCGCTTCGTGTGGGCGTATCGCGATTGGGTGATCAACGCGCTCAACCGCGATCTGCCTTACGACCAGTTCGTAATCGAGCAGATCGCTGGCGATTTGCTCCCCAAAGCGACACAGGACCAGGTCGTCGCCACGGGATTGCTGCGCAATTCAATGATTAACGAAGAGGGAGGCGTTGACCCCGAGCAGTTCCGCATGGAAGCGATGTTTGATCGCATGGATTGCATCGGCAAGAACGTGTTGGCGCTCACCGTGCAGTGCGCCCAATGCCACAGTCACAAGTACGACCCCCTGACGCACGAAGAATACTATCGCATGTTCGCGTTTCTCAATGACACGAACGAAGCGAACGTCGCGGTTTACACTCCCCAGGAGCAACAACGGCGGGCGAAGATTCTCAAGCAGGTTCGACAGCTCGAAACACGCCTCAAGCAAGAAACCCCCGATTGGCAAGAGCGTATGGCCGCTTGGGAAGAAAGCGTTCGCGGCAATCAGCCGCGCTGGATTGTCGTGAGGCCCGAACTCGACACCAGCGGAGGCCAGAAGCATACACTCTTGGAAGACGGTTCGATTCTCGCTCAGGGTTACGCGCCCACCAAACATCAGACCGAGTTCGAGATCACCACCAGCCTGCAACGCATCACCGCCGTGAGGTTGGAACTGCTGAACGATCCGAACTTGCCGCTGGGCGGACCGGGGCGGTCGATCTATGGCACGTCTGCTCTCTCGGAATTCAAGCTGCAAGTCGGACCGGCTGACGGCTCGAGCAAGATGACACTCGTAAAGATCGCGTCCGCTACGGCCGACGTGAACCCGCCCGAGCGCGATCTGGACAAAGTCTTCGACGATCGCGACGGCAAAAAGAAACGGACGACCGGCCCCATCGCTTTTGCCATCGACGAAAAGGAAGAGACTGCGTGGACGAGTGACCTTGGTCCTGGCCGCAGCAACGTGCCGCGCAAGGCAGTGTTCGTTCTCGCCGAGCCGATCGAGACGAGCGGTGAGCTGACGAAGATCAATTTTCGTCTCGTACAAAAACACGGCGGCTGGAATAGCGATGACAATCAGAACTTCAATCTTGGCCGGTTCCGCCTTTCGGTAACGACGGCGGAGAATGTCACGGCCGATCCGTTGCCGGCCGCCGTGCGTGCTCTCGTGTCTCGTCCCAAGGCGAGACGCTCGGCGGCTCAGCAAGCTGCAATCTTCAGCCATTGGCGCACGACGGTCGATGCGTGGCAGGGGACGAACGACAAGATCGAAGCCTTGTGGCGGCAGCATCCGCGCGGCACGTCGCAGCTCGCGCTCGGTGCGCGGAAGCAAATGCGGCAGTCGCACGTGCTGGCGCGAGGCGACTTCCTGAAACCGACCGAACCGGTCGACCCGGGCACGCCGGCGTTCTTGCATCCGCTCGACGTCGAATCTGAGAATAGCGACAAGCCGACACGACTCGACTTCGCCCGCTGGCTGGTGAGTCGCAATTCACCGACGGCCGCCAGAGCGGTCGTCAATCGCGTGTGGCAAGCGTATTTCGGCACGGGCCTGGTTTCGACCTCCGAAGATTTCGGCCTGCAAGGCGAGCCGCCGACGCATCCCGAGTTACTCGATTGGCTGGCCGTCGAGTTCATGGAACATGGTTGGAGCCTGAAACACTTGCATCGCATGATCGTCAGTTCCGCCGTGTATCGTCAGCGATCGCAGGTGAGCGCGAAGTTGCTCGAGCGCGATCCACAGAATCGCTTGCTGGCGCGGAGGGCGATACCGCGTCGAGGCCGAAACCGTGCGCGACATTGCCTTGGCGGCCAGCGGACTTTTGAATCGCGCGGTGGGCGGGCCGAGCGTGTGCCCCCCTGCCCCGGAGTTTCTTTTCAAACCGCCCGACAGCTATGGCCCGAAGACCTGGCACGTTGCCGAAGGGGCCGACCGCTATCGCCGCGCACTTTACACCTTCCGTTTCCGCTCGGTTCCTTATCCCGCGCTGCAAACCTTCGATGCGCCGACCGGCGAGTTCGCATGTGTGCGACGCGCGCGATCGAATACGCCGTTGCAGGCGCTCGTGACGCTGAACGAGCCGGTGTTTCTCGATTGTGCTCGTGCATTGGCGCGGCGAACGTTGGCCGAAGGTGGGTCAAACGACGCCGAACGTTTGCGCTACGCGTTCATTGCATGCACAGCCCGCGCGCCCGATGCCGAGGAAGCGTCGCTGCTGACGTCGCTCCTCGAACGACAACGGCAACGGTTCGAGAGCGGCGAACTGAAACCTTGGGAACTCGCGGCCGACGATCCCGAGCATCCGCCAGAACTGGCCGACGGCGTGACACCCGCCACGTTGGCCGCTTGGACCGCCGTGTCACGCGTGTTGTTGAATCTTGACGAAACCATCAGTCGGCAGTGAACAACGTTCGCAGGAGTTTGGATCGTGAATTGTCAATCGCACTGGCATCGACATTGCCCGCCCGAGGTATTGGCTCGCCGTTGGTTTCTCAAGGAATGCGGCGTTGGCCTGGGGGCGATCGCGCTGGCCGATTTGCTCGGCGCACAAAACACAGCCTCCGCCGCCAAGTCGGCGACCCGCGATCCGCTCGCAGTGCGCTCGCCTCATTTCCCCGCCAAGGCAAAGAGCGTCATCTATCTGTTCATGGCGGGCGCGCCGAGTCATCTGGAGTTGTTCGACAACAAGCCGCAGCTCGCGAAGTTTGACGGCACGCTGCCGCCTGCCGAGTTGCTGAAGGGATATCGCGCCGCGTTCATCAATCCGAACTCGAAACTGCTCGGGCCGAAGTTCAAGTTCGCGCGCCATGGCAAGTGCGAAGCCGAGTTGTCGGAACTGTTGCCGCACCTGGCCGAAGTCGTCGACGATATCGCGATCTGCAAGTCGATGGTCACCGACGCGTTCAACCATGCCCCGGCGCAAATCCTGATGAACACCGGCAACCAGCAGTTCGGCCGCCCCAGCATCGGCTCGTGGTTGACCTACGGGCTAGGCAGCGAGTCGCGAGACTTGCCGGCGTTCGTGGTTTTCAGTAGCGGGAAGAAAGGCCCCAGCGGCGGCGCGGCGAATTGGGGAAGCGGGTTCTTGCCGACCGTGTATCAAGGAGTGCAGTTTCGTGGCGGCAGCGAACCGGTGTTGTATCTTTCAAACCCGCGCGGAGTAGACAACCGGTTGCAGAAGGATTCGCTCGACACGATTCGTGCCCTGAACGACCATCGCCTGGCCGAGATGCGCGACCCGGAGATTGCGACGCGCAGCCAGGCGTTCGAGATGGCGTTTCGTATGCAATCGGCTGCGCCAGAGCTGATGGACATCGGCGGCGAGACGAAAGAAACGCTTGAAATGTACGGAGCCGAACCGGGCAACTCATCGTTCGCCAATAACTGCCTGCTGGCTCGCAGGCTCGTCGAGCGCGGAGTCCGCTACGTGCAATTGTTTCACGAGGCCTGGGATCAGCACGGCAACCTTGTCAAAGACATCACCAAGAATTGCGAGGACACCGACAAAGCGTGTGCCGCCTTGGTCAAGGACCTGAAGCAACGAGGTTTACTCGACGAGACGTTGGTCGTTTGGGGAGGCGAGTTCGGCCGAACGCCTATGGTGCAAGGAGGCAGCGACGGCCGCGACCATCATCCCAACGCGTTCACCATGTGGCTGGCTGGCGGAGGCGTGAAGCCCGGCATCACGTTAGGCGAAAGCGACGAACTCGGATTCAATGTCGTCCGTGACCGCGTCCACGTTCGCGATATGCACGCCACGATCTTGCATCTGCTGGGACTCGATCACCAACGGCTGACCTACAAGTTCCAAGGCCTCGACGCCAAGCTCACCGGTGTCGAACCCGCTCACGTTGTAAAGCAACTTCTCGCATGAAGGTTCACACCGGCGGCGCTCGCGTTGGCAATTTGAAAAGGAAGTGCAGGAGAGGCGGCGGCCGCTCCTCCCAGCCCGTTTCGTGGCCCTCGCGATGTGGGGGACTGCCATACGCTGTTGTGATGGCTTGCGCACGTTTCTAAGATAACGGTTTCAGGAGATAAATACCGAACGAGGCATCGCACCTGTGGCCGTCTCCATTGCAAGATTCCTTGAACATCTGCGTTCAACCGGGTGCATGAGTCCGTCGGAACTCACTGCCCTTGAGACGAAGCTTCCGGCGGAAGCCAGACAGAAGGACGCCGCCGACTTGGCGAGGGATCTGGTGCGCGACGGAAAGCTCACCAAGTTTCAGGCCGCTGCGCTTTATCAGGACAAAGCTGCCGGACTCGTGCTGGGCAACTACTTGTTGCTCGACAAGCTTGGCGAAGGCGGAATGGGGCAGGTGTTTCGCGCGCGGCACCGTCGCATGGACCGCGTCGTCGCGCTCAAGATGCTTCCGAAGAGAGCGCTCGACGCGTCTGAAAAAGTCGAGCGATTCCAGCGCGAAGTTAAAGCGGCCGCCAAGCTCACACATCCCAACATCGTTGTCGCGTATGACGCCGACGAAGCCGACGGCACGCACTTCCTTGTGATGGAATGTGTCGAAGGCAGCGACCTGTCGTCGCTCGTCAAAAAGCAAGGTCCACTCCCTGTGGCTGCCACTCTCGATTTCATCCGACAAGCCGCGCGAGGCTTGCAGCATGCGCATTCACAGGGAATTACGCATCGCGACATCAAGCCGTCGAACCTACTGCTCGACAAACAGGGCAACGTAAAGATTCTCGATATGGGCCTGGCACGCGTCGACGACGCAAGTCCGCTGGGCAGCAGTGGCGCGGTGGGGCAGTCGGACCTGACGACGGCCGGCAGCATCATGGGCACCGTCGATTATATGGCGCCCGAGCAGGCGATGGACAGCCGCAAGGCCGACGCACGTAGCGACATTTACAGTCTGGGCTGCACGCTCCACTATCTGCTGACCGGCAAATCGCCGTATGGTGGCGACACGTTGATGAAGCGGCTGACCGCGCATCAACAGGCGTCGATACCTTTGCTCTCGCAAACCGTGCCGCAGGCGCCGGCCGAGATCGATGCGATCTTTCAAAAGATGTTGGCCAAGCGTGTGGCGGCGCGTTACCAGACGATGGCCGATGTGTTGGCCGCGCTCGATAGGATCACGACAAGTGGCAATGCCCAACCGGCCAGCGCTCCAAGACCCGTGACAGCACGTGCGATCCCAAACGTCGCAGCACCGAAATCGGATAGCGATATCCGCCAAGCGCACTCGGTGTTGCTTCCTGGCAAAGCTGTCATAAAAGCCGATTCGAAGAATGAAGCTAGCCACCAGACTGCGAAAAAGGCGAGTCCCGTGAAACTCGTCGCAGCCTGTGTCGGCGTGTTGGTCGCGGTCGCCATTGCGGGGTTCTTAGTCGTAGAGAAGGGGGACGATGCGACGCAAGTCGCAGCCAACGACAGCCTGCCCGTCGAAGTCGAAAGCGAGGCGTCTCCCTCGATCAGTACACCGACCGCCACTGAGACAGTCACAATCACGGCCGCCGCGATGCCTTTGACGCCAGACGTTGCACCAACTCCGGAAAAGAATTCGCCGCCGCCGTCGAAGGTTGAAACCCAACCCTCTGTCGACGCTTTGCCGCCTGCGGGCGAAGTGATGCCCGCCGCGAACTCAGCGACGCCGGCTGCCGACTCGCCGATCGAGAATGCTCCGACGTTGACGACAGAACCGATGCCTTCGCCCGCCGAGGCGGCGCCTTCAGCGGTCGCTTCGACATCCGAGCCATCTGTAACGCCGATTGTCGAACCCGCCGGCCCCGAGCGTCTGTCAATTCCCGATGCCGATACGCTCTCGAAAGCCGATGCGCTTCTGAAAGAGATCTTCAAGGATGATCTTGCCGAGGCAAAGACGGATGAGGCTCGCAGCTCGCTGGCGCAACGTTTCATTGAACAAGCCAGTGGCGAGAACGACGATGCGGCAGGCAATTATGCTTTGCTGCAGCGAGCGCGCGACCTGGCGATTGATGCCGGCGATCCCGCGCTGGTCGAGAACACGATTCAACTCGCGGCTGCGAAGTTCGATATCGACCCGGTCACGGAATCGATGGGCGCGTTGGAGAAGATGATCGCCAAGACTCGCACTCCGGCGGGCTATAAGACGATCGCCGAGTTCGTGTCAATTCGCGGTGCGGATCTTTCGGCTGCCGAAAAGTGGGACGATGCAAAGCGGCTATACGATATTGCCTCAAACGCCGCGCGGAAGAGCAAGGACGCTGAACTTGTTAAGCAACTGACGGATCGCAGCAAGGTACTCGCCGCTGACAAAAAGCAGTGGGACACCGTCGAAGCCGCGAAGGCGACGCTTGAAAAATCCCCTGATGATGCCGCCGCGCATCTCGTGTTGGGACGTTACTACGCGTTCGTCAAAGGGGATTGGGCCGTCGGCTTTAACCATCTTGCTAAGTCGAACGACTCGGTCCTCAAAGAGTTAGGAGCCAAGAGCGTCGCTGTCTCCAACGAGCCCGATGCATTGGTAATCGTGGGCGACGCCTGGTGGGACTCCGCCGACAAACCAGCGTTATCGAAAGACAAAGAGAATCTGCGCACGGCAGCCGGCTACTGGTATGGCCTCGCGGTCGATAATCTTACCGGACTCGCAAAAACGCGCGTCGAGAAGCGACTGACGGACATCAACGAGGCGAAGTCCGAATCACTCGCAGGCAAGACGGCCGGCGGAAGGTCGTCTCTCGGTGGTAACGCGGCGTCCGGCAGTGTCGTATATCTGGACGACTTGGCGGAGCACGATTGGATCGGCTTGCGCTATCTTGGCAAACATGGGCTGGATCAAGCGAACAATCGCTTCGTCTGGAAGGGAACAACGCCGCCTCATTCGCTGTTTACTCATCCGATGTCGAAAAGCACAGCGCACGTGCGCTACAGCATCGGTGGATCCTTCGACACATTTTCGGCAACGGTCGGTCTCTCCTCGACACCCGGTACGAGTGCCCTAACGTTTCAAGTCATTGGCGACGGAAATCTGTTATGGCGTTCACAGCCGATCAAGGTCCGGGATATGGGCATCGACCTTGTTGTTCCCGTGCGTGGGGTGAAGGAGCTGGTCCTCGAGGTCGTTTGCCCTGCCGCTTACGCTAACTGTCATGCAGTTTGGGTCGAACCGAAGCTGCAATCGAGAAAGCCCTCGCCACAAACGGTCTCGACGAAGACGGGTACGTCGGGACCTAAGGGGAGCACTGCGAGTAAGGTCGGCGCAGCTGTTGGCCTGAACGTGCCGCAGGAACTCAACTGTGCCGTGCAACCCTACATGTTTCAACTCGGTCCGGCCTTCGACTTTGCCAGAAGTTGGACCTTTGCCGCCGATCTTCTGACGCCGAGTTTCGATGCTCCCATGCAAACTATTTTCTATTACTCGCGAGACAACCGCGGAGGCGGGCCTCTCATGTTGCGCCTGCACGGCGCCAAGCTCGAGGCCCGCATTCAGAACACGCCGGCATACACGCAAAAGTCGATGCCCGTATTCGAAAAGGGATTCAGCGCCGCATTCGATGAGAAACTGGCCAATCAATGGGTGTCGATCGTTTTCCGTTACGACGCGCCTGCTCAGACGATCTCGCTCTATTTCAACGGTGAACTGAAGAAGAAGGACGCCGCAGCCATCGTGCCGACCCCCGAGTCGGGAATGAATGCTAAGGTCGGCATTAGCCCGGTCAGCGCAAACAACGGCGACCGCTACTTCGGAAAGGTGCGCAATCTGCGACTCTTCAACGAAGACGTTCTCTCCTTGGTGAAAGAGCCAGTGACTACGGTTGCTGCCGGTCAGCCGGTAGCATTGCCTGGAGTTCCGACCGAGAAGATTGCGCTTGCGATTGAATCGCTTGATTGCGCCGAAAAAGTGCGAGAGTTCGTCATCCAATCAGCCTTCGATGAGTCGCAAAGTTGGACGGCCCGCCTTGAATTTCAACGCGGCGCGCGCGAAGAGTCCGACGCTCAAACCTTGTTTCAAGAGTATGCCGGAAAAACCGGACATCGGCCGCTCGGCATTGCACTCGAACAAGGCGCTCTCAAGGGATGGATCGGAAATGACAACAGCGTATCGCAAATGGTGTCCGCCAAGCTCGAAACAGCGAAACCCGACGCCTGGACTGCGGTCATTCTTCGTTACGATTCCGCTGCGAACGAAGTTTCGATCTATGTCGATGGAAAGCTGGTCGCCAAGGAATCGGCAAAGCTGACTCCCAAAAGCAATGCCGAAGTTAAGAAGCTCGCTGTCGGCGGGCGGACCAACACTAGCTCGCGCTTCTACGGAAAGATTCGTGCGTTGAGCCTCATCAATGAAGCTTCCTTGAGCATGCCGTAGGATTGGGACTGAGCAGCCATTGAACCCGAGCGGCGGAGCGAATTCGAGCATCTTCGGTAGAACTCGAGATCGCCTCGCGCGATGGCTTGCTTCAAGTCGCGCCCAAACTTGTCAAGAAAGACGCGGTTCTGATGGTCCAACGCCTGGTCAGCCACCAAACGCTTCAACCGAGCGTTCTGCTTCCGGAGCAGACCGGCGATACGATCCGACTTGATGACGATGTTCTCATCCGATCCTCGCGATCAGTCTCATACAGTCGCCGTTTTCTTTTTGGATCGTGTCGTTTTCTTTTGGCTAGTGTGCTCAAGAAACCTCTAGTCGACTCTGTTTGCACCCGCACGCTCGTAGCCGCCACACCTGAGGACCGGCTGCGGAGGATACTTGGGGAACCGTTCGTCCGTCTGAGATAATCGACACAAGAGAAATCGGGAGCCTTTGCCGGAGATCACGTCTCGCTTGTGGACGCATGTTTCGCACAGGTTTTCGGCGACGGTTCTCATGCCCCACCGTCGTCAACCAAGTCGCAATAGCCGAAGCGATTGTCGCGCAACACGCGTGTGCCGATTTGGAACTCGATCCGCTTTGCAAAGAGGGGCCCATCGAAGACGAACGTGTGGAACTCGCCGTTTTCGCCGCAAGGATCAACGCCCTGCGGCAACTCAGCCAGCAATGCGGGATCGAAAAACCGACCGGCGAAATCTTGGCCAAGCACCGTTGTATCGACGCAGCAGAGTACGGCCTGAAATCCAAGCCCGATGAACCGTGCGGCAAGTTCTGTTGTGGGCTGCTTCCAGAGCGGAAAGACGCCCCGCATTCCTTCATAGAAGAGTCGTTCTTCTCGGTATTGGCGTACATCCTCGAGAAACAAATCGCCACAAATCGCCGACGTCACACCGGCGCGACGCAAGCGACCCAGCGCTGCTCGCATCTTTTCTTCGTACTCGTCGTTGGAACACGTCGTAGAAACGACGACCTTTTCCAAGACGAAGCCCAACGCTGCAGCCTGTTTTTCAAGCAGACTTACCCGGACGCCGTGCATGCTGATCCGGTCGTAGTCTGCTGTTACGGTCGTGAGCAAGGCGGCGATCTCGAATTCGCTCCGCGCGTCATGAAGCGCTAACGCACAGTCTTTGCCGCCACTCCACAACACCACGGCTCGTTCACGCATGTCGGTTGATCCGCACTTCACAGCACGTTCGTCGGGCGATTTGCGAGGCCACTCTG
Organism: uncultured Planctomycetota bacterium; assembly: GCA_963708675.1. Lineage (GTDB taxonomy): Bacteria > Planctomycetota > Planctomycetia > Pirellulales > PNKZ01 > DATAXP01. Next base: position 3,536,357 of record CAVPTO010000003.1, on the reverse strand, counting down.
TTCAGCAGTTGCGAATCGCCAGGTTTCCTGGGTTTCACCAAGAATCTCGGCCATTTCTTCGGCCAACGCCGCTCTCCCGACGCCGCCGATGCGCGCGGTGGCCACGGGAACCGCCGCCGGCGGCTGACTCAGGGGACCGGTGGTTGGTGCAGCCGGTGAAAGGGCGAGCGAGACCCCGCTGTTGAGCGCAACGGGCGACACGGGTAGCGTCGACGACGGCATCCAGTCGACGCCGTCCGAAAACATGTGATCGATCACTGCGGTGCGATCGATCATGGACGGGGGCGGCAGCGTGACGGCCTCGGATGTCGATGCGTTCGCGTCCTGGTAAAGCGGCATCGTCGTCTCACCCGGCGCGATCCGTGGACTGACGACAAGTTCGAGAGCATTGTCGACCGCAACAAGACGTTGATCGGCGCTGAGTACGACCGGATCACTGCTCAGATTGATGATTGTTGCGAACCCCGGGGCGGCGGCGACTGTGAAGTCTGAATCGTCATCGCTCGTCTGTGTCTCAGCATCACTTGGCGCAGGCGCGGTGGGATCATCCAAGCCGCTGATATCGCTGTTGATGAGCGGGACGATCTGCTTAGCGTCGGCGAGTGTGATCGTGCCTTGGCCAAGCACGTCCATGCGGTAGTTGTAGCCGGTATTGCCGACCGAAAGGTTGATGTATGGTACGATTTGCTTGGCGTCAGCGAGCGTCACGGTCTGCTGATTGAGTTGATCGCCTGGCAGCACGTACGCCATGAAGTTGAAGTCGCTGCCTTGCGCGCCGTCGCCGGAGCCCGCAATCGACGAGCTCACGCCGTCCTGCCAGTAACCATCGAGCATCGCACCGGCCGCGTCGGTGACGTTCGAAGCGTCAAAGTGCAGGAGGATGCGGTCACCCACCAGCGGCGAAGCGAACGTCCACGTCGCGACATGCGAGCTGGCGTTGTAGCTGAATCCAGTAGGAGTGGGCGCTGTTGGCGCGCCAGGCGTGGCCGAGCCGATGATCTGCAGGCTGCTCTGCGCGACATTCACGTCTTCACTAAAGAGAATGTTAATCGTGTTGAGATTCAGCCACGGAAGCGATACAAGCTGATCGGCCCCATTGGAAACGTTGTAGCCGAGCCCAGTGATGGTGCTGTTACCCAAGCCGCTGGAATCGAGACCGTCGTAGTACGACGAGTCCCATTTGTCGCCACCGCTAACGTACACGCCCATCACCGTCGGCGGAGCATCGACAGTCACGTTGAGCGACGTCTCGACAAACGCACCACTCGAATCGGTGGCGCGCACGGTGAGCGTCGCGCTCCCCGAATGCTTGGAGGCATAATTGAGAATAAGGTTGCCAGTGTTCGGGTCGATCGTGATGTTGCTGAAAATCGCGGAGTTGGTGTCGCTTGTAACGGTATAGAGAATACCGCTGGATTGGTCGTTGTCGTCGCTGAACGATGCAGCGAGGCTGACGTTGCTGCTGGTCGCCCCTTCTATCACGTTGATCGTTGCGAGCCCGGAAGTCGTCGGCGCGGCATTGCCTGGAATCATCCAAAGTTCGGAACCATGCGCAGCGTCGGTCGCGGTGAAGAACAGCGCACCACTGGAAGTCGTCGTTAGGCCATTAGGTGACGACCCGGAGACTCCATTGCTGATATTCGCCGCCAGGTACGTGTTCACCAACTCGCCGTCGCTCTGCCACAGTTGCGTACCGTTGGTTCCATCGTTCGCCGTCAGATAGAGCACACCATTGGCAGCGGTGAAATTAGCGGGCGTCGAACTGTTGCCACCAGGGCGAATGTCATCGACAAGCGCGGTGCCGGCGGGTGTCCCGTCGGTTTTCCATAGCTCGGTGCTGTGACTGCCATCGGCCGCCGAGAAATAAACCACGCCGTTAACATTCACGACAGAGCTGATGGCTGCCGAGCCATTGCCGTCCCCGACATTGCAAACAAGCTGAGTTCCGGCCGCGGTGCCGTCGCTCTTCCACAACTCAATTCCGTGCAGGCCGTCGGTCGCGGTGAAATACAGCTCGTTTCCAACGGCCGTAAGTAACGCGGGGCTCGAGCTATTCGGCGTTCCTGAGGTGGCCCCGGGATAGATGTCGGCGACGAGTGCCACACCGCCAACGGAATTCCATTTCCAAAGTTCCTTTCCGTCGGTGCTGTCCGTTGCGACAAAAAACAATGTGTTGTTGACGACTGTAAGGCTCGTTGGCGACGAGGAAGATGAACCCGCCAAGATATCGGCGACCGCAGTTGTTCCGGCCGCCGTGCCGTCGCTGCTCCATAATTCCTTACCGGTAACACCATCGGTGGCGGCAAAGAATAGCGTGCCGTTCATGTTGACGAGACTGCTCGGCGACGAACTCGCGGATCCCGCATCGATATCCTTGACGAGAAGAGTTCCCGTGGGCGTGCCATCGGTTTCCCAAAGTTCGGTGCCATGCGTGCCGTCGTTGGCGGTGAAGAACAGATAGTTGCCGACAACCGTCAGGTTCGTTGGTGACGAACTGCTCGCGTTCGGATTGATGTCACGGACCAACGTCGTGCCGGCTGACGTCCCGTCCGTGCGCCACAACTCCGTACCGTGCACCGTGTCGGTGGCAGCAAAGTAGACATAGCCGTTGAAATAGGTGAGGTTTGTCGGCGAAGAACTCGCAGTGCCGGAATTGATGTCGGCCACGAGCATCGTTCCGGCGGCCGTGCCATCGCTTTTCCAAAGCTCGGCGCCGTGTGTCGCATCGGTCGCGGAGAAATACACGACGTTGCCGACGGCGAGCAAGTTCGAAGGCGCGCTCGAGGCGGTCCCGGAATTGATATCGCTCACCAAACTGGCGGCCGGAGTCGGACGGACCTGAATGACGATCGTCTTTTCATCGGTGCGTGATTGTCCTGTGCCGTTGTGACCAAGATCGTCGGCCGATACTTGCAATACCGCGTTGCCGACGAATCCGCTCGTCGGCGTGAACGCCAAACCCACGAGGGCGTCGTTCAGCACCGCAACCGAGCCCGTCATGATGATCGTCGACGTGCCGTTTCCCGACATGCTCGACAATTGGTTGGTGGATCCCAACGACAAAGTGCCCTGCGAAGTCATGAGCGTTAACTGTTTGTCGCCGCCGGGATCGTAGGCCTCGGTCAACTGAACGAGATTGTCGGCGCCAATGTAGAACTGGACCGCCTGATTCTCCGAGGTCACCTGCGTCGCGGGCACAGACACGACCGGCGAGGTGCTTGTGGCGAAAGTCGCTTCATAAGCGGCGATTGGCGCACCGTCGAGCCGTGCGATGGAACCCTGTGCAATGTCCAGCGTATGCGCGCCATCGCTTGTCAGCGGGCTGCGCGAAAAATGGAACGTGATCTCGGTCGCGCTCGTGAGCGTGAACGAGTCGGCCGCGACATGGTCGATCGTGAGATCGCTGGCTTGGACCGTCGCGGGGTCGTACGTGTCGGAAAAGTAAACTGAGAAATCGGTTGTCGAAGGACTTACGAGCGCGCCATTGGCGGGCGTGCTGGCGATGGCTGACATCCCGGTCGTCCGCACCATGTCTGGCACAAGTTTATTAGCAATGGGGCTGCCGAGTCCTGTAACCAGGTCGTATCCGACACCCGCAGGCGAATTGTTATTGCCCGTCGTGATGTCGTTGAAGTCGTTGGGATGACTGTAGAGCATCGGCAACGTCTGCGTTCCGCCGTCGAGCGTGCCGAGGCCTGCTTCGAAACGCGCCTGATCAATAATCGCCATCAGCGACGCGAAGAGTGGCGCGGACCAACTGGTGCCGCCCCCCTCATGCCAAGGCGTCGACGCGCCGAAGTCGGTCGGATCGTAAACCGAAGAACTTTGCGCAGGCATCGCGACATCAGGATTCGTTCGATTCGTCGTACTGTAGGCCGAGACGACGCCGTTCTGATAGCTGGGCTGCGGCTCGTAGACGCTGACGCCGCCACCACTTCCCGACCAACCGGTTTCACTGAACGTGCCGTCGGAGTTGCGAGTCAGCACCGTTCCGCCGACGGCCACGACGTTAGGCGAATACGCTTTGTACGCACCAGGATCGCCATTGTCGCCCGAAGATCCGACGAGTGTGACACCCTGATGATCGGTGGGCGTCGTGAAGTCGACGTCGTAGTTCGCTTCCGTCGCGAACTCATTGGCAAAGTTCGAGCTTACCGACACGACGGATACTTGCGGCAGGCTCTCGGCAAACTGCATCGCGCGGTCCATGTCGGCCTGCGACTGCGAATTGCCTTCAACGACAATAATGTTCGCCCCGGGCGCCATCGCATGGATCCACTGGGTATCCATGTCGACCTCTCGCGGTCCGTTCGGATTTTGCGCCGTCGTGTAATTGGTGCTTCCGTCGGAGGCAAGACGCAGGAAGCTCGGCGGATCGGGCAGACCGAACTGCTGATCGAACGCCTGCAAATCGCTCCACGTGGTGGGATAGTCATCGCCGATAACGACAGCAACCGTGATGCCTGTGCCATCGGCGACAACGCCATTGGGGAGCGTGATCTTGTCGAAGCCGTAAGCGGCCCTGATGTCGTTGGGCGTCCAACCTTGGGGCGTCGCCGTACCAACAGCGTCAGGATTGGCCATGCCATCTTCCGCATCTGCGCTCGAAATCATCGGCGCCGATGACGTGTCGATCACCACCTGACTTGAGTCAACATCGGCGGATGAATTGTCGACGGTCGTCGCACTGAGCATCCACCGCGGCTCAAGCGGTTCGATATTGAGTCGGCGCCTGGAAGTCGCACGCGGTATTCGCGCGCAATTCAATCGCCATTCGCCTCGAATGCGACGAGACACGTCCGCTCCAGCGTCTCAGTGAATGATGCGGTGCAGCGCTGACGAAAACTCAGCCAGCTTGACCTCATCATCCAATACCGTTGGGTGGGACGCAATGCGATCTTGGGGAGGGTACGGATGGGCGATTTCCTTCCCGGCAGACGCCCCAAGTGACATTCCCTTCGAAGCGCTTTCATTGCTCTGAAGGTTCATTGCTCTGAAGGACGCGACGGTTCGTGCGTTGCTTCGCGTTCGCCGCGCAGGTATCGGTCCAGAAACCCAATGACCTTATCCCGGCACTGTGTCGGGGCGACTTGAAGCAGGTCCACATGCGCAGCCCCCTCGACGAGCCATAGTTCCTTGGGTTTCGGAGCCACGGCGAACATTGCGCGAGTTTCAGAAGCCGTCGTGTGCTGGTCAGCAGCGCCAGAGATGATGAATACGGGACAGCCGACGTCCGGCAGATGCGCGATCGGACGAAGATCGCTTGGTGAAATGCCAAGACGTGGCTTGAGTTGCAAAAGCAACAATCCTGCCGCAATTGGAGACAGCGGACCGAGTCTCATGGCAAGTCGATTATGAAGGGCATCCCTGATGTCCGGATACGCCGATTCAATTACAAGAGCGTCGATTTTCAATGGCGAAGCCAGCAACGCTGCCGCGCCCCCGAGAGATACACCGAGTACACCAAGGTGTTCATTCGGGTGTTGCTGACGCGCGAACTCAACGGCGGCACGAACGTCATGACGTTCGAGGTGTCCGATGGTGATCGCCGTACCGGGACTTTCACCGTGCGCTTGGAAATCGATCATCACCGTCGCATAACCGGCGTCGTGAAGCATGCGGGCACGCTCCAGCATCGACAGTCGAGAACTGCGAATTCCATGCAACAGCACGACCACGCCGTCGCTCGATACAGGCCTCGTATGCCAACCAGAAATGGTTGAGCCGGATTGGCTAACCACGGTGAAAGACGTCGCGTTGAGATCAAGCGGCGGATCACCAATGACGCAGGGGGCGGGGGCAACGAGTGCACTGGCGACGCACCACGATGCAACCAAGCCCGAAGCGATCACGCAGGAAATCGCAAACAAGGTTCGGCGCACGATGCGTCTTCGTCCCATAGATCGTGGCGAGGCAAACATGTCCTACTGCACCTGACGAGAACGCTCAGCGTCCGCTCTCGCGGATCGCCGAGAAGTTGTGGACCATATGCACCACACGATCTCAGCAACCGACTGTTCCGACAATCTATTTCGTCGAGCGGGTCGCGGCAACAATGCCGTTGCAAAACCAGCCGCATAGCAGGAACAGAGCTGCCGTCGGCGCCTTCTATGCGTTGCGCATCGCAATGTCATCGCGCGCCGCCCATGCGCGGAGGACTGCAAAGTCGACGAGAAGCGTCGTAACTCCAAAAACGATGGTAAAGGCTTGCCTCTTCGCGGCGGCACTTGCGTGCATGACCGTCGGCTTTGCAGTCCGCCTGTGCGTGTTGTGAAAAAAGAGAAACGATCGAGCTGGCGGAGGCGTTACTCGAATCATGTAAGTCAGGGACTTGTGGTGGAAACGGCGGCCTTGGTGTAGACGCTGCCGTCGTCTCGAAGGACGACCCAACCCTGAACCTCGTGTATCTCGAATCCAGGCGCGGCGGCCACATGCTTCGCGCGGTCGAACCGATCGCCGATGCGAACTAGCTCGATGCGATGCCCCAATCCCGCGGACGTGCAAGCGCAGATGAGACTGCGCACGAGCGCGTTGCGCAGCGCGACCGGCTCGTCGGTCAATTCGTCGCTCCACTGGTAGAACGCTTCGCCGATCCCCTTGAGCAGTGGCGGCAACTGCTCGGCAGTCCCAGCACGAAAGGTGAGCAGGCGGCCGACGAGTCCCAGCGCCGCCGCGCTGCCATCGGCGAGACCTCGCAACAGCGATGCACGATCGTCGGCGATTGCAGGGTCCGAAGACAGGGCGTCTCCCAGCAGTATTTGGTCGATGTCCACGACGGAACGCGGCACGCCATCGAATTCCGAATCGTGTAGCGAGGTTCCAATGTCGCGATGCCAATCTTCGTGCTCGACGTCGCGGTTCTCGAGATCTTCCAACGTCTGCGCAAGTTGCGCAGTTAACTCTTGCAGTTCCTGCGCCATCTGAGCCAGCGACTGTTGAATCTGTCGAACGGCAAGCTGCGGCGTCAGCATGATTGAGACTCCCACTGGATGTTGTCGAGCCCACCGATGTCGAGAAAGAAACGTTCGTCGGCCAACGTCCGCCAACGGAAAAAGACGTTCTGTTCGAGATGTGCCGGTTCGCCCGCCACGGTTCCCGAAATCGAATCGACAATCAAATGCTCCTCGGTTTGACCGGTGGCACGGAATCGGCGCAGGCGCACATTGACGTCGATCGGTCCTACGCGATCTGCGGTGTCGATCCTGAGCTGATAGATCGGCGTTGCTGGGGCGCAGAGGTCGGCGCTCGCCGTGCGGCCGATGAGCAGCCGCTGCGAGGTGACCTTGAATTCAATCGCATCACGCGTCTCAACATCGGCGTTGCGAAAGAGCACTCGGGCGGAACGCAATTGAGCGCTGCCGTCGGTCAGCACACCCCAACAGTAGCTATGGTTGAGCTCGGCGTCGCGCGTCTGAAACCGAAATTGCGGCAAGCAACCATGTGTCGTCAGAAAATGCACCGCGGCGCCGACGACGACGGCGCTTTTGGGATCGGCGATTCGTCCTGGCGTGCCTCCGTCGGCGGCCTGATACGGATACCAGTTGCCGGCGTAGTATTGGTGCATCGGTATGATGCGTGCGTCGGGAAGCGGCAGATAGCTGCGAATCATCGCGCGCAGCGGTTCGAGCTTCGTCGGCTGGCCCGCCAAGAGCACGACGTCGACCTCGTGGGCGGCGATGCGCTCGCAATAGTCACTCAGCAGTTCGTCGAAGACCTCGCTGGCAACGGCGTCGAACCGCTCGGCGTCGTAGTGAAGCTTGAGGTCTTGCCACAAGTTGTAATAGCCCACGCCACGCAACTGGTTGCAGATCGTTCCCAGCGATTCCAGAATCGCCGAGTCGACGATCGCCGGGTCGGTGTGAGAAATGACATCCGTAGGTTTTCGATCGACCGACTGCCGCAAGTACGCCTCGGCCAGAGGAAGGAGCAATCGGCTCATCCACTCGATACGCTGGGCTCGAAACCCGCGATTGCTCGGCACTTCGGGGCCGAATAATAGTAAGGCATCGGCTGTTTCAAATCCGACGGTGCTGACCAACGCTGGAACGATGATCCGCTCGAGTAGCCGTTTGATCAGTTGATCGCCGGCCGTGGAGACGCTGTCGCGGTGCAGGACCTGGCCTTGCAACGTGTCTTCGATGCCTGCCTGACACTCGTAGCTGGCAATCATCAGATTGCTAGTGCCGCCGCCGATGTCGATGCACGCGACTCGCACTTTGTGGGCTGGCGACGGCTGCGCCTGGGTTGAGGTGGGCGCCGGATCGGAGCGCTGCATGAGCGAGAACCACAATCGCGGATCCTGCCCTAGTTGCTGCAATTCGCTCCAAAGATATGCAAGGTGCACGGCACTGGCTTCGTCGATGCCAAAGTGCAACGTCATCGGTCGCGTCTGACGTTTGCCCAACGTTTGTTGAAAGATCTGAATCGCTCGTTGAGCCTCCGCACGCCACGCCTCACGCTCTTCGTGAAACATGCCCGAGGGATACGTCAAACTCAGGCTGCGAATCTCGCGTGACCGGTTGGCATCGCCGGCGCGCGTTCGATAGCGCGGTGAGTTCGCGAAACAGAACGCCTGGCACAGCAACTCATACAAAGCCGCGGTCATCAAGGTGCGCGGCGCGTAGCGAGGCTTGATGGGGTCGGCCTGCTGGGCGATATACGATTCGCTCGACACTTGCCCGCCCGAGGCCGAGACGTCGTCGTTCAAATAAGCGAGCATGGCCCCGGCCAGCTTTGCCGCGAAGGCGCCGCTGCGGCAGCGATTGTACGGATCTGCCATGTACCAGAACGCGCCTTCCAGCCAACGAGCATCGTCGGCCCACAGATACCGCTTTGGCGAGCTGACACCCAGTCGCAATTCGCCGTGCAGATTGATGTGCAGACCAAGATCGTCGGCCTCGCGTCCGATCCGCGCGAGCGACAGGTCTTCAAACAGGTCGGGGTGAACGTGTTGCCGTCGCTCACGCATGACCTGTTTGCGTCGCCAGAAGGTTTTGACGGTCTGGGCGACGTAATCGGTCCGTTCTCGTGGCAGCGGCGTTTGAAACGGCGTGTTGCACCAACGCGTCTTCGACGAGAACCATTGAGCGGAGACGTTCTCCTGCGGTTCGCCGTGCTCGTTCCAGGCGTCGAGCCGATAGCGATCGAGCAATTCAAACGGTGTCATCTTCACTGGCGCGCCGGTTTCTGCCGAGGCTTCCAAAAGCAGAGCGCCGCTGCGGCTGTTGCCAAAATCAACGACGAGATCGACAGCAACCGCATCGCCGGTCGTGGCCGCCGCGGCTCGGAAACACAAGTTGATCGACGGGACGCTCGGCAACACTTCTCCTGTCAGGTCAAGGACGCCGTCGAGCGACACGTGATAATCTCCGGCCAACGCTTCCGACGCGCAGACGTGTCCCAATGCGGTATCGCCGAGGCTGGTGTCGATCGCCAGAAACAATCGGCACGTTTGCCCTTGAATCACTTGCCACTGCACGAATGGAATGTCGCGCGGCGCAGACGATGCGTCGCCACCGCCCTTTGCGCCGGTTGCCTTCATGCAACAATGCTGCCAGCCGTAGCCGATCTGCGATGCGGAATAGCGCCGCGTTGAGTTCAAAGGAATGCAAATGATTTGCACGCCGGTGTTGGTGAATAGCAAATGCATGGCGATTCTCCGTTGCAAAACGAACTTCGCGGTCTCGAAAGCGTCCTAAGGCGTCGCTGAACGGCAGAGCAAATGATTCAATTCCTCGTTTCCTGGTGGAATCTCCACCGCGTCGCCAGCTCCCGCAGCAAGTGCTTCGGGCAACCGTCGTCGCCAGCGTCTGACCAGCGGCGCCATCGAGCCAAATTGGCCAGCGTTGGCATCGGCAACACTATCGCTGGCGCCATTCTGGGCGCCGGCCTCTAAACCTGGATTCCAGATCAGATCGTTGAGAATTAATCCGACGTATCGATGGCGAACCTCGCGCTGAGCGCTTTCGTCACGGAGCCTGAGACTGACAACCTTCCACAACCGCGACACCACGCAGTCGAAGATGGCTGGAAGATAGAAATAGTCTCTCAGGTACACGGCCAATCGGCCGACCTCGTCGACATTGAGCCAAGTACCACTGTTTCGGCGAAGCTGAACGTGGCGTTGCCAATTCTCGACCACGTGCCGAGTGGCCCACGTGTGCAGGAAGTTACGCAGCAACTCACCGAAACGGTCTCTCGACAACGAACGACGACGATGACCGTCGTGTACGTGCTCCGTAGCGTCTGCGAGCGGGTGCAATGCCGCCTCGGCGATGCCGAGCGACCCCTTCAACGCGTTGACACGCTCGTGAATGGACGAAGCGTCGGCCATCAACCACAAGAGCACTTGCTGAGCGCAGTCCATGCGTCGGTTACGTTCCGCGCTTCCGTCGGAGTTGATCGCCAACCGGCCGCCCCAATGCAGCAGCTCCTTGTGTACATTGGTCAACTGCGTCGCTAAGTGTTGTTGCTTGGACTGCGGCGTGGTTTGGGCGCGCCATCCGGCACTGATGACCGATAGGCCGCCGTCGTCGTCTCGCATGGCCGTTGCCCACTTCTCGGCGGGTTCGGCGATATAGCGGCGCACGGCCGACGAAGCCAGAAAGGCCTGCGCGGCGCGTGTCCATTTTTCTGGCCCTTCGCGTTGCTGCTGTGCGGCCGTAGTGTCCCAGGTGCCCGGATACCGCAAGAGGAAGATGTTGGTCGACGGCGCGTTGGCGTCGCCGCAAGGTCGGATCACCGGCCCCAGCGCATCGGTCAACTGCGCCAGACGGCTGTCGTACAACGTCGGCTCAGCGAATTCGCCGCGATGTCGAAATTCTTCGTCGACTCCGGTTAAGCCCATGAATAGCGCCGACGTGTTGGTGGGCAGATTGTTCGGCCAGTTTGTGGCGCCGTAGCGAACCTTTCCCCACAGATCGACATGGTGCTTCAAGGACGCGGTGACTTCGAGGTTGCCGCCGCGGGCCAACAGCAGAAGCGAATGGATCTGCGACTGCTCGTTGTAATGTTCGAACAGATAGGCGACCTTGCCGCGCTTGAGGATCTCAAGCTGTTCATCGAGCGTGTCGGCCGAGGTCCGTTTCCCTTGTTCCGCGCCTTGCCGACCCGCCCGCAGCCCCGGAATGTCGAGAATGTCGCTTTGCGCGAGGACCGCACGCCAATCATCGCGCAAGCGGTGTGGCAGCACCGGGACAACCAATTCGAACAATGCCGCTTGGATGGTCTCCAACGGTTCGCGATAGGCGCTGGACTCGGGACAGTGCTCGAGCACGGGCCACGTTCCGCGACGCACCAAACGAAAGTCGGACCACGTAACTCGCTGAAAGCAACGGCTGGTTGTGCACTCATGCACGGCGGCTCGCTTGCTGTCGAGTAAGAACCGCACGGCGGGCCAACCGATCAACAGACCTGGCTCGTGATCCGAGGCGTCGAGGCTGGCCAGAAATTCCTCGACTCGCAAGAACAGCCCGGTTAGCGACCGCCAACGATCCCAGAACAAATGCCCTGCCAGATCGACAAAACCCTCTCGCGTCAACGCATGTTCCGTGAGCGCCGCGGCCAATTCCTGTTCTGACGCTTCGAATCGACGCGCGTCGCAACGCCGCATGTAGGCATAAGCGTCGAGCAGGTCGCGCCGCCACGTTGCGTCTTGTTTCGATGCCGGATAGCGGCGGCCAAGCTCGGCGAGCAACGTGACGATCGCGGCGCCGTTCCAACACGTGTGCTCGGCAGCGCATTCGACGGCGAAGCCGCGAGCCAGGACTCGCAACAGTTGGCCGCGAGAGAGTGCTCGAGCGACGACCGGAAACTCTGGCGGCAAGTTGCCAGGCAGACGATCGTTCGTCGAGAACCGCGTGACGACGGCCGTGGCTTCATTCGATCCGCTTTGTGGGTTCAGATCGGTCTCGAATGAGAGACCCGGCAAGTAACCGGGCTGCCCATGACGTTCATCCTTGCCCAAAGGCGAGCGGTCCGGATCGCTGGGGGTTAGCACTTTGCCGACAAACAAACTCTTGCCTGCCTGCGAAGGTCCATAGACCGCAGCCGCGACTGGCAACCTCGCTGACTCCAACAGACTCGCCGTAATGCGACGTAGCTGCGCGATCGCGAGTTCGTCGGCAGCAGCGAAGCTGTCGGGATCTTTCTCGCGGCGGCTCGGACCGAATCGGTCTGCCCAATCATCCAGGCCCGCGGCCAGCGAATGAACGCGCGTCGCTTGTTCGATCAACGTTCGATCGTTTTCGTCTGGAAAGCTCATCGTTGTTTCTCCTTTGCACTCATTCGCCTGATGTGTTCAGTCGGAACGCCGCTTGAAAGTTTCGGACCTCGTCACCCAATCGCCGTTCGATGGATAGTTCGTATTCGTCTCCGGGGCGACGCTTCATCGGCTGGCTAATCAGCGTGGCCGTGACACCCGAATGAAGTTCCGACCAGTCGCTCAGCGGCGTGCCGTCGGCGTCGATCAGTCGATAACGAGCGGGTTGTGACAGCTCCAGACCGAGAACCGCCTGAAAACTTTGCGGTGTCAGATGGATGGCGTGGACGTCGACAAGTTTCACGTCGTACACCGCTCGCGAACTGTCGTCAGAGAAGCTGTGGTCGTCGATCTTGTAATGACCCACTGTTCCGTCGGGAGCGCGGTACGCGACCACGTTGCCTTCAACAAGCGGATGAGCAGTGAAGTAAGCGTCGATTGCAGAATGGTTGAGCCCGACCAGCGGTACGCCGTTCACGCCAGTGATCACCGTGCCCGGCCGCAGGGCCGTGCGGCGCCAAACAACACTCGCTGGCGCGTCGCCGACAACCACAGCGCCGTCACGCACCGCAAGGCCGTGCTTCAGCAGCGGTGAAACATGATCGGGAGCGACGATCGCGGCGCCCCGTACCGCCGTGGGATGAACGACTGTTGCTGAAGCTGGCGCCGTCGTCGCAAGCCGATGCGTCGGATCCGCTGTGTTCGCTCGCACGGCCGGCGCGTGGGTTGAAAGTGGCTCGGCCGTTGTCTTCTCGGGTCGTGCAGGACCGTGGATCGGTTCGGTTTTGGAAACCGCCGTGGGCGTGGAGACGGTTGGTTGCGCAGCACTCTCGGGCGCCGCGACCTTCTTGGGCGCTAAAGGTTTCAGATTTGGATCAATGGCGATGGAATGAGCCGCGAGATCGGCGACCACCGCCTTCGCAGATGCCTGGCCATTCGGTGCGGCCTGCGGCTGATCGTGATGCGCGTCGTTGTCGGCTGTTTTCGTCGCGTCTTGCGCTGCTTCGTTTTCCGACGCCGCCGCATCGAGTACGTCGCTTTGGGGTGGCGTGGCCAGTTCGTCGACAACACCACGATTGTCGTTGATCAGCTTCGGAGCGTGGTCCGTGTTCTCTACAACCGTGGCGGCGGTTGGCAGGAAGCGAGTGCTTGCGCGACCGGCAAAGAACAAGCCCGAAGCAACTGCGACCGCCGCGATCGTTAGCGCCACCGCCAGCCAGTGACGATTGCCTTCAGCGGGCACTTGCGCCACATTCGAACAGTGAGGGCAACGCGCTTTGCTCTTGGCGTCATGCAGAAACAAATGTCTGCAATCGGGATCGGCGCAGATCGCTGCCGTCGTGGGGCGCGCATTCTTGCGTCGAAAACCCCAGCACCAGGCCAAGCGCCACGGACCCGAGGCCTCGCGACATTTGATAAGACACCCTTCGCGCAAGCTAGGATCTTTGACATCGCCAAGACTCGCTAGCGCTGTCTTCGCCGCGCGAAGCAACGATTGCTCGTGGGGAGACGCGGGCTTGATGCGATGAAGGCGATCGAGCAGTTTCTGCACACCTTGCCTGCAAGAACCCGTCAAGTCATCGACCGTCGCGGGGCGGCTTACAACTTCGGCCACGCGACCTTGTTGCTCATCGCGTAGATAGAAACGTAGCGACCCGTCTTCTCCCCACTGCGGTTCGGCCACCATGTCGTCGAACCACCGTCGCAGCACACGATCGTTCGCTCCCGAGCGATCAGCCATCGGCACACCGGGTTCGAGGGCGACCGGTTCAAAGTCAGCGGCTCCTTGTGCGAGATCAATGCGCAGAATGTGAGCATGCATGAGAATTTCTCCCACGTTTTCGAGGAATTCAGGAATCAGTCAGAAGGCCGTCGCGAGGCTCACAGCCTCGAACGGATTACGAGGAGTCGGGCGATGGCAACTCCCCTAGCGACAGCGGGTCGCTGTAAAAAGTCTGATAACCGAGATCGATGATCGCCCAAATGAAGACGCTGGCGCCGCGATAACCGGGATCAATCAAGAACTCGACCGTCGGCGCGAAGGCTGAGCTGCCGCGTTCAACGACCATGCTGTGCAGCAGCGTCATTTCGCTGGGAATCGCGTGCTGCTTCGGAGTCTCTCGCGAGATGGTCAACAGACAATGCGCGGCGACCGTCGAATGCGGCCAGGTCCACCGAGCTTGGCACACGTCGGAGCGAGTCCACCGCAGGCCATCGCCGGTCTTGAGCGCGAGCCCGGACTTACCGAGCGGCAGAATCTCGCGTTCGACCCAATCGGCGACCATCCGCTGATGCTGCGGCATGCGGCTGCAAATGTCAGCGACCAAGATGCGATCGAATAGATCGCGAAACCGTGAACCATCGTGGTCAAGAATCGCTTGCACCAACGCGTGGCGGCGCTCGAGACGCGCCTGACGAAGTTGTTCGTCGTGCGCGGCAAGCAGCGATTGCAAATCATTGGGCAAGCGATAGTTAGCCAAACACGGATCGTTTCTCGCGGAGACAGTATGGTCGGGATCACCAGCTTCGAGTGCTTCGGTAAGCCGTGTGATCGCGGCCTTTCGTGCGCAGGCATCGTTCCAAAGCGGTTCCACGACTTTTGCGTCGCTGCAACTCGTCAGCAGCTGCGCGTCCCACATCTCGATGATACGGTCGTCTCGCTCTTTGGGGTTCAAGCGGTCGAGTTGTTCGATGGCTTCGATCAGTGACAATCGTCGCTGGGCGAGAGCAATGCGTTCGTTGCGATCCTGGCTGACGAACGTCTGTCCTTTGGCTGCCACTACGGCCGACCAGGCGGCAAGGAGTCGCCGCTCGGAGACCGGTTCGATCGCTGCCATTTCCAGCACGCGAAGCGCTTCGAGCCGCTGCTGCGCCAACTGGATACGCTTCGGGAGCCTGGCGTGATAATTGACGGGCAGATAGCGCTGGCACGCGGCAACCTGCTGTTCGCTCACTAGACTCGGCGATCGGACCAGCGAGTTCAGCCACCGCAGCCGCTTCATGCGCTGCTTGGCCAAGACGTAATGCCCGTGCAACGGTTGCAATCGCGTTTCGCCTAACTGCTGGGCGGACTTCCATAGGCGACGCAACAGCCGATCACCGTCGAAAGTCGGCGTTTGGCTCGCAGCTGCGATCAAGGAGCTGATCTCGGCGAAGAGCGACTGCCGCTGTTGGCGCTTGTCGCGTGCCGCCTGCAAACGTTCGGCCCAGGGTGGTTCGTCGCCGCTGAAGATCGCTTGCCATTGCGTGAGCACCGTTTGCTCGTCGCTGGCTGGATCATCGAGCAACGCTTCCAAACGCTCGGCCGCCTGCATCGCATCGAAATATTGGCGGTATCGTCGAGCCGCCGGCATCGATTCGAGCAGCGTGGCGTGCTCTAGCCACAGTCGCGCGAATTCAGACCATCGCCTTTCGGCCACCGCAGCCTCGACCGATCGCAATGCTCTTGCCGCTGCGAGCATCCGCGTCGCACGCTCGACGAGGGGAGCGGCATTCGGATAATCAGCCAACAGCTGCGCGTCGTACATGCGCTCGACTTCCGCCACGTCTGCCGATTTCAACGCGTTCTCGAGTGCGCTGCGACATGCCGCTCGTCGCTGGGCGTTGTCGATCGCCGGCAACATGCGCCAGTCGATTCTCTCTTGCGAACCCATGCGCCCGACGAGCTGCGCGGCTCGGTCGAAATCGTGGTCATCGAGCAGATGCTCCAGCGAGTGACGCCAGAGCAGTACCTCTTCAATCGGCGGAACGTCGTGCAAGTCGCCATGCCACAGCTTGCGCAGGTAGTGTGCCAGGTCGCGCACTTCTTTGTCGGGCGAAGCGAACAGATCGTTGAACAACGCGTTGTCGCCAAAGCTCGAAAAGTCCGAGACATCGAACAACAGGCGGCCGCAAGGTTCGCTTGGCCTGTGCCGCCGCCATAGGTCGGGCTCCGCCGCCAGCGCTCGCAACTCGACATAGATCATCAAGGCAGCGAAGTTGTCGAGCCCAGCAAACATCGGCGTGTGCGCATGACGGCCAGGGTGTTGGTACGGCGGTGTTCCGACTTCGGGGCTCGGCTGACCCATCAGCGTCGGAACGGCCAAACCGTCGTAATCCACGAGCGTGATGCGACCCGAGGGCTCGACGAGGATATTGCCCGGCTCAAGATCGCCGTGCACGATGCCGTGCTGCGCAAGGTTTTTGACTACCTCATGCCACAAGCCAGCGACGTGCGACAAAGATGCAGTTGCTCCGAGGCGCACTTGTTTAGCGATCCACGCATCCAACGACTCGCCGGCGATCCAGTCCATGACGATCGCCGTCGCCGCCTGGGCAACGTTGTCGAGGCGAGCTGCCGAGGCATAACACCTGAAACTCGCCAGTGCGGGAATGTGATGCCGCTGGAGATAGTCGCCGTTGACCTCGTAACGCGTGAGCAGAGAGTCCGGTGACGCAGGCAAAATACGCATGGCTTGGGCGCGGCCATCGCCTGACGTGAATCCGTAGACCACCGTTCCGCGGCCATGACGAATGAGCGGCATGCCCCGCGCATCGCACACGATTCGACCCTTCCGCAACTCTGGGTCGAGCAACTGCGGAAGCGGCTCTCGCGTCGTTCCATTCAGCTTCGTCTTTGCGGCGATCGACATCTCAAGACTCACTGATCAAGGTGCTTTGCGCGGCGGCGATGTGGAATGAGACAGCTCGAGTGCGTTGGCCGTCTTGAATTCGGCGTCGACAAAGCTCGTCGTGACTCGCGGCACACGCATTTCGGTCCACACTTTTCCCGCCCAAGCTTCGTCGGACGGCAAGTGAAGGTGCGCGTTGCGCTCGGCAAGGACCAATCCTCGAGAAGATGGCCTGGCGTCCGAGCGACCACCGGATCGCACGAGCATCATCGAACACGTTGCCGACTTCGAGCACGGCTCCGCCGGACTCAACAAAAACCAGGCCTGCGTGGCCTGAATAGACTCCCCCTTTGCTAACCCAAGCGATCCCATCGCGAACCGTCTCTGAACTGGCATCATCGATGACATGAAATTCGTCTTGCGTCGCCGTGACGGTGGCTCCCAACGGCGTGACGATAAGCAGATGGCATGACTCGACACCCATACCGCCGCCGCCTCGCAGGTAATTCAATTTCGTTCGGTCATCGGGAATCTCAACGCGCAGGGTCGAATCGTCCACGATCCGAAAGCCGGGCTGCGGCCGCAGCCGCACGCCATGCGCACTAATCAGCTCGACCATCTCGGTGTTGAGAAATCCTGAGCCACTGACGGTGATCACTTCGCCAGGCAGTGCCGAGTAGGGGCGGATGCCGACGACGTGAGGCGGCTCACCCGTTGTCTTGCGGTAGGTCGGCCCGGCGCATGCGGTGTACGTGAAACACCCCGCGTCGTTGACGGAGATCTTCGGCGTGTTGATGACCCGCGTGTTTCGGAGCGTCGATTGACTGAGAATGGCGTCGGGCTCGACGTACACGACCGCTTGGCGCGAAGAAATATCGACCGTGCCTTCGCGCTGAACGAAGAACGGCCCGACGACTTTGATGTCGCCGTACGATCCGAACGAATTGAGCGTTCCGCCTGACTGAACCAGCACCGTGCCGGCCGGCCCGTGTCGCGTCCGACCGTCGCGCACCACGAAGTAACCCGGGCGCTCCGAATACGAGTCGGTATTGGGGCTGGGAGCGTTTTCCCAAGTGAAGCTCTCAGGAAAACTCACGGCGATCCCTTCTGGAGTTTCGACGACGATCGTCGCAGAAGCATCGTCCTTCAGCCATTCAGGCGCAACGACCAGCAATGCGTCGTCGTCAACGATCCTGAAGGCGGCATCCTTCGAGCCATTGCGGACGTAAAACAACACGCGCTTCGTCGTCGAAAAACCTCGACCGCGGATCGTGACGGGCGTGCCCATTGGGCCGGTCGTTGGCTGAATGCTCGTGATCGCCAGCGAAGCGTCGGGGGCGAGCCGAGGCGTGTGCGGCGCCGCGGCAGTCGTCGAGTTCGTCAGCCCATTCTCCATGGGCGACGGCGACAACCCTTGCTTGCGTGGATGTGCCGTCGAAAGCCGTCGGTTCGCGTTGTCGTTCTTAGTGCGCGTGGCCGATGGTTGATTTTGAGGCTTTTGGGAAGTTGTGCGCTGCTGTTGTTTCTTTTGAGCGACGCTCACGTTCGCGCGATGCGATTGTTGCCACAACATCCAGACGAGCAACGCGCAGATGCAGGCCGTCAGCACGACGATCGGTACGCGGTGTTGGCGCACGGCTCGACGAGCTTTCGAGACTCGTGACACGCGTGCCAATGAAGCGACATCGAACACCGAGGCCGGTGCAGAATCAAGCGTCAACGGTGCGGCCGCAAGCGAAGCAATCGTCGTGGCGGGTGGATTGATGCGTGGCGCCGGACGACGTTGCTGGCCGACGGTGGCGAGCTGATAACGCAGCGACTCGGCCAATTCGGCTGCGGTCTGGTAACGATCTTCAGGATGCTTCTGCAACAGGCGCTCGACCACAGCCGCTAGCCACGCGGTCGCGTCGGGGTTGAACTGCGTGATCAACGGAGGTGTGTCATCGCACACACGGCGAAGCGTCGCCAGTGGGCTTGCCGCGCGAAACGGCGATTCGCCCGTGATCATCAGATAGATGACCGCGCCCAGGCTGAACAGATCGCACCGCCCATCGACCGGTTCCTCGCGAGCTTGCTCAGGAGACATAAACTCCGGCGTGCCGGCCAGCGTCCCGCTCTGCGTCAGTTGCAGGCCATCGAGCACGGTCGCCAATCCAAAGTCGGCGATCTTCACTCGCCCGCTGTCTCCTTCGAGCAACAAGTTCGATGGCTTGATGTCCCGATGCACGACGCCTCGCTCGTGCGCTGCGGCCAGCCCGAGCGCCGCTTGCAGAGCGATCGTGAGCACTTCGGCCAAAGGCAAACGACCTTCGCGCTCGATTCTCTCTGCCAGCGAGCGCCCGACGACGTACGGCATGACGAGATACGGCAGCCCTGCTGCTTCGGAGACTGCATGAATCGACAATACGTTGTCGTGATTGATGGCGGCTGCGGCGCGAGCTTCGCGAGCAAAGCGCTCGCGTGCATTCGGCTGATGCGACAAATGTGGGGCCAAAATCTTGAGCGCGACCTCGCGATTCAGCACGGCGTCGTGTGCCCGCAACACGATTCCCATTCCGCCATGCCCCAGCGGCGAGATCACGTCGTAGTGCCCAAGCCGCCCCAGATAACGATGATCGTTCGAGGGCTCGAGCAACCGCGCGAAGAACGGATGGAAGGCCTCGGTTGCACTCGCGCTTTGCGCGGCGAGCAGCGCGTCGAGTGCCCGATAGAAGGCCGGTCCGTAGTCGCCGACGACTCCGGGCACCATTCGCTCGACCACTATGCTTAGATTGTCCGAACCGTCGAGCAAATGCTGACAAGCCAAGCAGCCGTCGACATGACGTGAGACTCGGTCCGCTTCACCGTTGCTCAGCGATCCGGCGAGCAGACGGTTCAGCACATCCGTCGAAGGACACTCCGCAGCAGAGCTCATGGCGATTCCCGCCTTCCCTGCAGTCTCACCGGCCCGGTCGAACCCGCCTGGTTGGCGAGCATCGCGACCCACAGCCTTCTTTATTCAGTACGATGGCTGTTCTCAAACCTTTCGCGCTCGCAACGGCCGCCATGCCGGCCAAAGACCGACCCCGTCAGTTGATCGCATACCTGCAAATCATAGCGAGCGCACTATGCACAAAGGAGTTGCGTCAATCACGAATGCTATAAGAAGACTGCCGTTGGTCGGAACGTGCATCCCGAAGATTGCGAATTTATAATCCAGCGTCGCCGGCCGCGCGAGCTGTCGTCGGCTGATGAAACGTACTGGTCGTCTCGAGTACTGTGAATGAATTATCTTCCGCCAACCGCCCCCAGTTTGTTGCTGCGGTTGCGCAATTCAGCAGATGGCCTGGCGTGGGATCAGTTTGTCGAAGTGTACTCGCCACTGATCTACCGTTTCGCACGCAAACGTGGACTGCAAGACGCGGATGCAGCCGATCTCATGCAGAACGTGCTCGGTGCGGTGGCCCAGGGAATTCGGACGTTCGACTACGATACCAGCCGCGGACTGTTTCGCTCGTGGCTGTTCACGATCGTGCGTCATCAAATCGCCAGCCTATTGCAACGCCAACGACGACATCCCGAAGAACGAACCTCCCCACAAAGCTCGATCGTTGATCGCCAGGCCATCGAGCTGACGGACATGGCCGAGGAAGAACAGGCCGAAATCTGGCAACGTGAATATCGATTGCGGCTGCTGGATTGGGGACTCGATCAAATCCGCGGCGAGTTCGAAGAAACCACCTGGCGAGCGTTTATGGCGACCGCCATGGAACGGCGTCCCGGCCGCGAGGTCGCAACCGAGTTGGGTATCAGTCCCGGCGCCGTATACATCGCAAAGAGCCGCGTTCTCAGCCGCTTGAAGGCTTGTCTCTCGCAAATCGACGGCGAGACACCGCCGCGTATCGAAGAATAAGACGATACCTCGTCGAAACCTTGAACGTACGCTCGCGTCTATGCCAAGCGCTCCGACGAACACGCGAACTCACAAGAACCGATTCTCTTACAACCACTGGTACTGAAATCGGGAACGGGTCGCGAGCTGTTCATCATCCCATGAAGGAATGCACCGTGTCATCTGATCGTATCCATCGCCGAGCGCTTCTCCGAGCCGCGGCCGTAATGCTTGCGCTGCCCTGGTTGGATCGCATGCTGCCGAGCGGACTGTGCGGCGAGACATCCAGTGCCGAGACGTCCAGTGCCGCGACACGCGCTGGGCAGGCGGCGGAAGCCGCGGACTGGCCAACGTACAACCATGACTCGGCCGGTTGGCGATTCAATCCCGCCGAAAAAACGCTCAGCCCGGCGAATGTCGGAAAGCTGATCGAGAGGTGGCGGTTCCCGGCGGCGGATTCCAACGAGACGATCGGCGTCGTTCATGCCACGCCCACCGTCGTCGCCGAAGAGGTTTACTTTGGAACGGTGAGATCAGCGGCCTTCTACAAACTCGGGCCCGACGGCACACAGCGTTGGGTTTATCGAGTTCCGCCACGAAAGGCCGTGCCTCCTCCGATAGAAGGCAATCCTATGTCCCAAAAGTTGTTAGCAGCCGCGACGTGGGAGGGAATCTATTGCTCGGCGCTCGTGTCCGATGGCGCCGTGTATTTTGCAGACATGGGAGGCTTGATCTACTGCCTCGATACGGAAACGGGAACAGAACGCTGGAAAGTCGACACCCGCGCCGCTGAGTTTCCCAACGCGCATTGGAACAATGTCCTATTTGCCTCGCCCATCGTTGCTGATGGCAAGGTGGTGTTCGGTGGTGGCACGCTCGAACAACTCTTCGCCGGCACCAAGGCCTACGCCGGCAGCACCGGTCGCGGTTTCGTCGTCGCGCTCGAACCGAAGACCGGCAAGTTGATTTGGAAGTACGACGTCGGTCCGAAGCCGGAGAAGCTGGTTCCGCCTGTGGTGCTAAAAGACGACTGGGGCACACTCCGGTTCGAATACGGTCCGGCGACGAGCGGCATCTGGTCCACGCCTTCCTACGACCCCGAAACCAACTCGCTGTTCGTCGGAACAGACGTGAACACCGCCCCGCGCCAACCAACTCAAAACAACCCGAAACTTACGACCGAGGATTCGTGCGCTGTGGTGTGCCTGGATGCAACTACCGGCAAGCGGAAGTGGAACTCACAGATCAATGCGAATGATCTGTATACGAATGCGATGCGAGGCTACGACTCGAAAACCGGCGTGTACAAGGACGCATCCATCGGCGACACGCCGAAAATCGTCACCATCAATGTAGAAGGCCAACCGACCAAGGTCGTCGGCGTCGGTTGCAAGAACGGCGGCTTCTACCTGCTACGGGCTGACAACGGACGGGTCGTCAAGCACACGCCTGTTTACACCGGTGCGCCGACGAATCCGCCCGAGGCGCACGACCCCCGGATGCTCGCGCTACCCAGCGGCATTGGAGGGCTGCAAACCGGGTGCGCCACCGATGGCCTTACCATCTTCACCAATGGCATCGACGCCCTCATGCTCACCGCGCAGGCCAATCCCTTGGGTCCCGCTCGGCCTCCTACCGGCGGACGCGTGACGGCAACTTCGATCGATCTTGTCAGCGAACGTTGGCGGCACGAGCGGCCAAAGATCGCCGAGATGGGCGGCACGCCCGGCAAGCCGATGTACAAGGACGTCGGCGACATCGTCGCTTCGGGTCTTGCGGTCGGCAACGGGGTCGTGTATTTCACCGCGGTCGGCAGCGGCAAGTTCATTGCGCTCGACGCCGCAACCGGCAACGTGCTCAAGCAGATCGACCTCGGGCCCGTGTTCTCGGGGCCGTCCCTGTCGCGAGGCCGCGTCTATGTCGGCACCGGAAATGTCTTTTTCAACCCACAGAAGTTCGAGTCCTTCTTCCCCAAGCAGTACACCGGCAGCGTCCGCTGCTTCGGCTTACCCGAAAAAGACGAGAGCGAAGCGCGACGAAGCGGCAGCGAATAACGTTGACCTATCGCGAGCGCTTCTCAAGGAACACGCCGGCCAAGGAAGTTCTAGCCTGAATCGACGCGCGTGATGATGGTTTCCCAAATGTCAGACAGCCCCAACTCCTTCGCCCATTGCTCGATGTAAGCGCGGTCGAGTTGCGTGCCGCTCAGCTGAACAATCGCGGCGATGTCGCGAAGGTGCTTCTCGTGCTCGCCTTCCCGGTAGTAGCGCATTTTGCCGAGGATCACGTCCTCGGGGCTGGCGACTGCGCTTCGAGATCAGGCAAGAGCTTTACCGTCTGCCGCCGGGCGAGTTCCGCTCGTCCCCAAGGGTCGTGCCTGGCAATCATGAAGTCGATCTTGTTGCCCGACGTGGGATGAATGACGTTGAACTGACCACCTCGCGCAACCGCTTCGCGCGCGGCCGCCAAGCTGACGTAAAACTCCGGGGCGGGGAATGCGGAGCAGAGCGACTCGACTTTGTCTGGCTGAAGATCGACGACAATGTCGATATCTTGGGTGAGCCGCGCCTGGCCGTAGAACATGCTCGCCATCGAGCCCACAACCATGTGCGGGATGTTCAATTGCTCGAGCGTCGCAAGCGCCTGTCGGAGCAGATCAAACTGTTCCACGGAGCATTCTCTCGGCAACGGCGGACTGCACTTGCAAAGCCGACCACTCGGGATGCCGCTGACGGAACCCTGCGGAAAGCAGCAATCGCGCCGAACGATTGCACTCAGCAGCGCCCGCCAATCGCTGCGCCGGCGTCATCGCGCAGCACCTCGACCATCTTCGGCTCAAGCATCTCGATCGATCTCGGGTTGATCGGCTTGGAGGCGGGCACCGATTCCGTCCTGTTGCACTGATCTGACGGGGGGCGAGTCGGCTCAAGACTTGGCAACAACGTCATTTCTCGTCGGTCATCCACGCCTTGTTCATCTGGTTGAACAGGCGCGGATGTTCCAGCAAAGTTTTGTCTTTCGACGGATCGAGCACGACGCGAAAGCCAAGATCGCATTCCCTTAAGATCGCGTGATGGCTATACCCCCAATAATCCTGCCGAGGCTCGACACGCGCAGGCGAATCGTGCAGAAAGCGCGAGCCGTCAGTGAAGCCGCCACCCATCCAGCGAGCGCCAAGGTTGAAATAGCTCTGATTCGTTGGACCTGACTCATCGATGAATTCCGAAACATTTCCGAGCATGCCATAGACTCCTTGCGGTGTTTTTCCTGCAGGACGAGCCTTCACATCTTCTGTTCGACGAGGCGCGCTCGTGTGCTCGTATCCGTACGACATATGAACGTTCTTCGGATCCCACTGATCGCCCCAAGGATATTTCCGGCGGCCATAGGCGGCCACCATCCATTCGTTGGCGGTCGGAAGTCGATAGAGACCTAGCTGCGGATGCTTTTCAGACAGCCACTTACAGTACGCTTGGGCGTCCGGCAACGTCACCAACGCCACGGGAAAGGTGTCTTGTCCTGCGGGATAGTCGCCGTTCTTCCAAATCGACTCGGGGTCTTCGATGCGATAAGGAACGTCCCCCGTCGATCTCACGCCGCTTTTCCTCATGCGATCAACGGCTTCGACAACCTCTGCGTCATCCTTAGTTTGTTTCGTATCGATGAGGAACTGCTTGAACTGCCGATTGGTGACCTCGGTCTCCTGAATATAGAAGTCAGAGTACTTGATATCGTCTGCGGAAGGCTCGATCAATCGAAAGACAACCTCAACGTCGCCCGCCAGTATCCGAAGTTCCGTCTTCTTTTCCGCAGCGTGCCCCGCAATCGACCTTGCAGCGCAATAAAGTACGATCGTTGCGAAGAGTGTTACCGAATTGCAACTCATCGGATTGGCGCCTCCGTTGGCCATTCCATGACAACTATTTATGTCCGCCAAAAGTTTAATCGTCACACGTCCAGATTGCGCACTTCCAGAGAGTGCTTCTCGATGAACTCGCGGCGGGGCTCGACTTTGTCGCCCATCAGGATGCGGAACAAATCGTCGGCGGCTTGGAAGTCTTCCATCTTCACTTGTAGCAGCGTGCGGTTGGTGGGGTCGAGCGTCGTGTCGCGAAGCTCTTCGGCGTTCATTTCGCCAAGGCCTTTGAAGCGTGTGATCTTCAGGCCCTTCTCGCCTGCGTGACGGACGGCCGGCAGCAAACCGCGCAGGTCTTCGAGCCCGGTCTCATTTTCGTCACGCTTGAGCACGTAACGCGGATCTTCGCTGCCGGTGCGCTCTTGCGGAATGAGCGACTGAATGTCGAAGCCCATCTCGCGCAGGTCGGCCAGGCCGCGGTTGAGGGAACGCACCTCGTGCAATTCAACGATGTGCAGCCGAGCGGCCAAGGCGTCGCCGTTGGCGTGACCGTTGCCGTCGCCCGATGGATGGTCCTCGACCTTCAACTCGCCGCCGTGCGCGGCCTCTTGGGCTTCCATGAATTTGTCGAACGCTTCGCGCGTGGTGAACCACTCTTCCTTGGTGCCGAAGTAGACGTGATAAATCGGCAGCCGGCCTTGCGCGTCTTGTCGCATGGCGTGCGTGCGGAGGCTGATGCCGCGACGTTCGAGCGCGATGATCGAGTCTTCGAGCGCGGCGAGGATGCGGCACAGCTTGGCCATCGCCTCGCCGGAAATGGTGCGTCCGTCGTCGGACTCGAACGAGCAGTTGGCGAGCCCGCCTTCGAGCAACTGCTGTTTCATCTCTTCTTCGGTCTGCACGTAGTAGGTGGTCTTCTTCCCCTGCACGCGGAACAGCGGCGGCTGAGCGACGAAGACGTGACCGCCTTCGATGAGCTTGAACATTTGACGGTAGAAGAACGTGAGCAGCAGCGTGCGAATGTGCGAACCGTCGACGTCGGCATCGGTCATGATGACGATCTTGTTGTAGCGTCGCTTGCTGAGGTCAACGTCGTCGCCGATGCCTGAGCCGATGGCGGCGATCATGCTGCGGACTTCTTCGTTGGCGAGCACCTTATCTTCGCGCGACTTGTAGGCGTTGATGATCTTGCCCCGCAGCGGAAGGATCGCCTGGTACTCGCGCAGCCGGCCACCTTCGGCACTCCCGCCGGCCGAATCGCCTTCGACCAGGTACAGTTCGCACTTGGCAACGTCGCGGCTCGTGCAGTCGCGCAACTTGCCGGGCAGTCCGCCGCCCGAGAGCGCGCCCTTGCGCTCGCGCAGCAGTTGCTTGGCCTTGCGAGCAGCTTCGCGCGCTTCGGCGGCGAGCATCGCCTTCATGACGATCATCTTGGCCGTCTTCGGGTTCTGTTCGAGGTACTTGGCGAGGTAATCGCCGACGATCGAGTTCACGATGCCTTCGACCTCGGGGTTGTTGAGCTTCCCCTTGGTTTGAGCTTCAAAGTGCGGGTTCGGCACACGCACGGCGACGACGGCCGTCAGACCTTCGCGAAAGTCGTCGCCGGTCGGAACGAGGTCTTTGTAAATGTTCTCGCGCTTGCCGTAGGCGTTGAGCGTGCGCGTGAGCGCGGTGCGAAAGCCGGAAAGGTGCGTGCCGCCGTCGATCGTGTAGATGTTGTTGACGTAGGTGAGAATGTTCTCGGTGTATTCCGAGGTGTATTGCATCGCGACTTCGAGCGACACCTCATCCTGCTCGCCGGTGATGTACACGACATCGGGATGCGAAGCCTCGGAGGCGCGGTTGAGATACTCGACGAACGCGAGCAGGCCACGTTCGTACTGAAACGTCTCGCCTTCGCCACTGCGTTCGTCCTTGAGCGTGATGCGCACGCCTTTGTTCAGAAACGCCAACTCTTGCATGCGACGATGCAATGTCGCGTAGTCGAATTTGATGAGGCCGAAAATCTGAGGGTCGGGCTTGAAGGTTGTCTTCGTGCCGCGCTTGTCGGTCGAGCCGATGCGACGGACTTCGCTGACGGGCACGCCGCGTTCGAACTCGACCTGATACATGTGCCCGCCGCGGCGGACTTCGACCTCGCACCACTCGCTGAGAAAATTCACAGCCTTGATGCCAATGCCGTGCAAGCCGCCCGAGGTCTTATACACCTGCTTGTCGAACTTGCCGCCGGCCTTCAATTTCGTCATCACGACTTCGAGCGTCGACACGCCGAACTCGGGATGGATCTCGACCGGAATGCCGCGGCCATCGTCCTGCACCGTGCAGCTGCCGTCGGGGTTGATCGTGACGTAGATGTCCTTCGCGTAGCCGGCCATCACCTCGTCGATCGAGTTGTCGACCGTTTCGTACACCAGATGGTGCAAGCCGCGGCTGCCGGTGTTGCCGATGTACATGCCGCTCCGCTGGCGGACATGTTCGACATCGCTGAGGGCTTGAATCTGCTCGGCGCCGTAAGCGCCTTCGACGGGTTCGGGTGTGGGCTGAACGGGTTCGTCGGTCATTCGGATTCCGTCATTGTTTTTGCGTGCGTGAATTGTTGGCGTGCGTGCGTCGCGAAGATGTTTACGTGATCGCGATTATTCAATGGCTCCGACGCGCAGTCGCACGTCGACGATCTTTTCGTCGGGCAACAGTCGCCCGAGCTCGCGGAGAATGTTTCGTTTCTGGTACGTGACTTCTTGCAGCATCGTGCTGTTGGCGACCATGGCTTCGATCACGCCGCGCTTGACAGCGCCGACGCGCGTGAACGCAGCCAGTGCCGGACCGACGGCCGTGCGCCACGCTTCGTCATACGAGGCCGTGGCCTGCACGCGCGCGTAACCGCGCCGCGTGATAAGTTCGGACAACACCTGTGCAAGTTTTTGGGGTTTAGACATGGGTCACGTTAAGCCCACGGACGGCCGTCCGTGGGCTTGGGATAAACTTCGTTATCGCTACCGATCTCGCGCCAGCGGCATGATCACATAGCCATAACCGTCGTCCGTTAAACACACCGCGGCGCTTTCAGAGTCTTTCAGTTCGAACACAAACGTCTTCTCGGGGTCGAGCACCTTCAGGAAGTCGTTGAAGAACCGTGGGTCGAGCATGATCGACACACTCGGGCCGTCGTAGCTGATCGGCATTTCGATGCGTGATTGACCGAACTCGGCCGCGCGACCGGAGAGCACGACCATGCCATCGCCGAACGTGAAGTCGACTCCGCGGCTATCGTCGCTCGTGACGATCGCTGCTTGCCGAACAGCCGAGTACAGCGGGCCGACGTTCATTTCGATCTTCTTGGCATCGGCACGATGCGGAAACACGTCGCGCCACTTTGGGAAACGTCCCTCGACCAGCCGCGAGTAAATCACTCCGCGCGGGCTCTTGATGAGCACGTCGTTGCCGCGGGCAGCGATCTGAATCTCGGCGTCGCCGTCGGTCAACGAACGCTCGAGCAAATGCATCGTCTTCGACGGGACGATCGTCATTTGATCGCCTGTCTCGTGACCGCCGACGGAATTCGCGGGGCCTTGCATCTTCGCGAGGCGGCGACCGTCGGTACCCACGGCGATGATTTCGTCCTTCGACATTTCGAGCAACACGCCGCCGAGGGCGTAACGGCTGCTCTCGTTGTCGGTGGCGAACACCGTGCGGCGAATCATCTCCTTGAGCAACCGGGCTGGCAGCTCGTGGTACTTTTTTTCGTTGAACGTCGCGACGTTCGGAAACTCGTCGGGGTTCTCGGCCGGAAACTTAAACTCGCTCCGTTCGCCGCGAATCTGCGTGCCGTGACCATCCGTCTCGATGCGCAACTTGGCGTCGCTCGACTCACGCAAGATCGAACCGAAGCGGTTGATCGGCAGAATGGCCGCGCCCGGCGCGTCGCATTGCACGCCGATGACGTTCACGCGCACGCCGACTTCCAAGTCGGTGGCCATGAGGATCGCGGTCTCGTCGGCCACTTCGAGCTTGACGTTTTGAAGAATCGGCTTCGGGCTTCGCGTCGGGGCGACGGAGGCGGCAATCTGAAACGCCGCGAGCAACTTCTCTCGGTCACAGGTGATTTTCATGGCTGGTTTCGCATCTTCGACAGGTGAACTGATCTTCTCTCTACAAACTTATTTTTCAGTAGCAGCAGTAATGCTTCGCGACGCGATTGTCGACGCACGGCGTGCGTATGTCTCGCAACTCGTGTGATGGGTCGACCTTCGTCATGCGTCGCGGTTGCGAAATGCATGTGGATAAGTCGTCCATCGGTTGTCGGCCCGTTGTCGAGCGACTGTCGGCGATGTTCGTCGTCACGATGACGGCGAAGCCGCGAGACTTGCGCGTCGTCATGTTGCGACAACGGGTCGACAGATTATTCACAGGCAATAGCCCTTCCCCGGCAACAACAAAACTGGCAATCGTGAATCTGGCCACGGCCGTGTGCTTCACGGGCTCGAAAGCGCCTGATGCAAACGCTCGACGGCCGAGCGCGTGGCTGGATCGGAAGCGACGAGGCGTTCGGTCTTGCGGCAGCCATGTAAGACGGTCGTGTGGTCGCGACCGCCGAAAAAGTTCCCGATTTGCTCCAAGCTGCTGGGCGTGAGCCGTCGGGCCAAATACATCGCCACATCGCGTGCGGCGACCACCGTCCGCCGACGTGACGGGCTTTTTAACTCATTAACCTTCAGTGCGAAGTGCCGCGCGGTGCGGGCTGCAATGCCGCGGAGGCTGGGTGTTCGAGCGCCGGTCTTTTCGGCGAGATAGTGCTCGACGCGCTCCACTTCGATCAGTTCGCTGTTGCCAGGTTCGCTGTCAAGTTCGGCCGCTCGCTCAAGATACGCGAGTGCGCCGAACAACTCAGGGACCGACCCGTTCAAGCCATCGGCCAAGGCACGCAGCGCCCCGCCCGCGGCACGCGTGCCGCGCTGCTCGGCAAGTCGTTCGACCAGCGCCCGGCGCGTGGCGAGACTCGGCGGGCTGATCGCGATGCAAACTCCCGACGCCAATCGCGCGGCGAGTGTCGGCATCAGGCCTGGCATCTGTTCGAGCGCCAAGTGCGCCGTAACGATGACGTGGCTGCCTCGTTGTTCGAGCGCATCCAACGTGTGCAACAGTTCTACCTGTGCCGCGGGCTTCATCACCAAAGGCGCGACATCGTCGAGCACGAACAGATCGGCATCTCGCGATGACGTTCGCCAAGCATCGAGCGAGCGATTTTCCAACGCGTCGCCGAGGCCTCGCCAGTAGTCGGTGCCCGTGATGTAAACGACCGTATCGCGAGGTCGCTGCTTTCGCCACGCCTCGGCCAGCCCGTGAGCAATGTGTGTCTTGCCCGTCCCCGGCGGTCCGCAGAGAAACAGCGGGCTGTACAACGCGCAGGCTTCGTCATCGGTAGGCACGGTCGTGGGCTGGACGGCGGGTCGCTCGAGCACGTGAACTTTGAAGTTCGACCCCGAAACCTGTCGCTGGAAGTAATCGAGTACGGGAACCAGAAGTTGATTCTCCGACCCGACGACGAACTCCGCCAACTTCGCACGTCCCCGAGGCATGCCAGGGCGCAGACTGCCGCTGCGCGGAGTCTCGAGGGCGCGTCCCAATAAGGGGATCGTTTCGACGGAGTTCACAGTCTTGCCAGAATTCACAGGCTTGGTGAGGCGCTCGCGAGCGTCGCCTGAGGGATCAAAGAAGCGCCCGGTTTTGGGCCTCGGAATTATACAGAATCGGCCGTGCGAATACGACCTTCGGAAGGCACATTTCCCCGCATTTTCTCGATCCCGAAGCCCTTGAGACAACGGACGATGCGCTCGACCGCTTCGTCGACGTCGGCGATGGTCGAATCGCGGCCAAAACTGAACCGCAGCGAGCCGTCGATCACGTCCGCAGGCAAGCCCATTGCGACGAGTGTCGGCGACGGGTCGGTCGATCCGCTGGCGCAAGCCGAACCGGTCGAGCAGGCCACGCCAGCCAGGTCCAACGCCATCATCATCGCCTGCCGATTCGTTCCCGGGAAAGCCACGTTCGACGTGTGCGGCAAACGCGCCGCGCCAACGGCGTTGATGACGACCGGATGGCCGCTGTCTCGCAATCGCGCCTCGAACTGGTCGCGCAGCGACGTCATGCGTCGGGCGGCTTCGTCACGATCGCGACATGCAATCTCCAACGCCGTGCGAAAACCGACCGCCAAGGGGACCGATTCTGTCCCAGGGCGTAGCGACTCTTGCTGCACGCCGCCATGCAACAGCGGGCGGAGCGCGACGTTCGGCCGCACGACGAGCGCCCCGATGCCGATGGGTCCGTGCAGCTTGTGCGCGGTGACGGTCATAGCGTCCACGCCAAGCGTGCGAAAATCGACCGGCAACTTGGCGACCATTTGCACGGCGTCGGTGTGCACGATTGTTTTCGTGCCACTGCAACGCCGAGCGATCTCTGCGATCGGCTGAATCGCCCCCGTCTCGTTATTAGCCATCATGATGCTGACGAGGCGTGTTTCGGGTCGCAGAAGGGCGTCGAACTGTTCAAGGTCGATCACACCGTCCGATGTCACGCCGACACGATCGACACGCCAACCGAGCTGCGCGAGACGCTCGGCCGCGCCGATGACCGAAGGATGCTCGATGGCGGAGATGATGACCTGGCCGGGTTGGTTGCCGGAACGGGGGTCGGCGCGAGTCGTGTCGATGAGTCCGAGGATCGCGAGGTTGTTGGCCTCGGTGCCTCCGCTGGTGAAGATGAGTCGATCGCCGTGCGGACTCTGCACGTCAGCGCCGAGCAGGCGGCCAATCGCCTCGCGGGCGTCGTCGAGCACGCGGCGAGCGCGGCGGCCGGGCTGGTGCAGGCTCGCGGGGTTCACGTACCCGGCGGCATAGCACTGGCGCATCGCCTCGGCCACTTCCGGGCTTAAAGGCGTGGTGGCGTTGTGATCGAGATAGATGGGCCGCATGGCGCCATTGTACAAGCCCGAGGTTGTACAAATCTGCGGCGAACAAGCCCCAGGGCCGCCAACCCTGAGCCGTTTGCGATGACGGACTCCACGCGCCCGTGTAGGGAACGCCGTCTCTGGCGTTCCGCGAGGCGGTGTGGGTCGTCCAATGCGATTCGTGGAACACCACGGAGGGCGTTCCCTACAGATTACGAACGAGTGTCGCTAAACAGCGCCGGCGATTGGCACGTCGAGCAGTTCCTTGATTTCGCGGATCAGACGCTCCGGGTCGATCGGCTTTTCGTACCAGCCGTCGATGCCCGCCGCTCGCTCGGCAATGCCGAACTGCTCGCGACCGTAACCGCTCATGGCGACGATTTTGATGCCGTCGAATACCGGATTGCGACGCAAGATACGCACGGTGGTCATACCATCGCAACGCGGCATCATCATGTCGAGCATGATCAACTGCGGACCCGATGAACGTTGCAACACGTTCAAAGCGTCGACACCGTCGACGGCGGTCGTCACTTCGAGCCCTGCCGAGCGAAGGATGCTTGCCAACATTTCGCGCTCAGAGGGGTCGTCCTCGACGACCAGGACGGTCGGGCCGGCCGGTTGCGTTGGTTGTGCGGGGGCGACGGTTGTCGGGACGGCATGCGCGGGCGCGATCTGCCGAAGCATTTCGGCGATCGTGGCTGCGGCATCGTGGGCAGCGCCGTCTTTGAGTTGACGTTGAACCAAGTTGAGCCCGAGGGCCATCAGGTTCAACTTGTTGCGTAGGGTGTGTTCTTGGTTCGTCGCCGGCTGTGCGGGTGCGGCCGACGAAGTCGAATCTGCGAGTTCTTCGCGGACGATCTTCACGCTCTTCGGAGCTTGAATTCCAAGACGAACACGTTCGCCTTTCACCTCGACGACTTCGATCGAGGTGTGGATTGAGGGGATGAGTATTTTCTCGCCAACTTTTCGAGTGAGAACTAACACGAAACGGTCTCCTTTCCGAGTCCGAACTTCCTTGTACGGTCGCCTCGCTGCGACGGGTCTTTCGAGCGGCTTCCGTTGCCTGTTTTGCTTGAGAATGAATCCAGGTTCGGCAATGTGTACAAGATTTCCGATGGGGGAACAATATCAACTTTTGTGAATTGAGAGTGCTAGCGTGCTAGCGGGAATAATGTGGGCAAATGCGGTGGTTATTGATCCTCAGAAAACTGCCTAAATCAGGTCATACGCGTCGTATCACCGCTTGCGGTTTCGCGCGTCTCACGGGCGGTACGCGCGAAACCGCAAGCGGTGATGGCACGTGGTAGAGATGTTCAGCGAATAATCTGACGATCAATAGCCGCGACCGGGTACCCGTTTACGGGTGGCGGAGCGCGTCTCAAGCGACGCGGCTAACCGTATGCGAATGAAATTACGCCGCGGCCGCCACGCGGGCCGTCATCGCAGCGACTTCGGCGGCGAGAGCGCCGTAGTCTTCCGCCCCGTGAGAGTCGGGTGCGTACTGAAAGATCGACTGCCCGAAGCTCGGGGCCTCGGCCAATCGAATATTGCGGCGAATGCGGGCCTTCATCGGCCTGGCGCCCGCCCACGAGCGGTTCGTCGTCGCCTGCGGTCGCGCGAAGAACGATTCGACATCGCGGCTAATCTCGACCGCGAGCTTCGTGTTCGCTTCGTACATGCACAGCACGACGCCGCCGAGGCGAAGCCGGTCGTTCATGCGGCGATTCACCAACTCGATTGTCTCGAGCAGCTTGCTCAACCCATGTAGCGCCAGGAAGTGTGGCTGCAGCGGGATGAACACCTCGCCGACGGCCGCCAGCGCGTTGATCGTCAACACGTTCAGCGACGGCGGACAATCGATGAGCAGAAAGTCGAACGGCCCGCCTTCGGGCTGATCGTTGGCAATGCGATCGCGAAGAATCACTTTGCGCCCGGCAAGTGCGGCCAGCTCCATTTCGGCCGCGGCAAGGTTGATGTCGGACCCCACCAGCCACAGGTTCTCATCGACCTGGCGGCGAGCTTCCGCCAGCGGAGCGCCGGCTGTGAGCACGTCGTAAATCGAGAAATCCTCGGGCTTCGGCTCGACACCCAAGTGCAGCGTGGCGTGTGCTTGCGGATCGAGGTCGACCAGCAAAACACGCTTTCCCGCCGACGCCAGCGCAGCGCTGAGGTTGACGGCAGTCGTCGTTTTGCCGACGCCTCCCTTTTGATTGAGGATGGCGATCGATCGCATCGGGCTGGTGTCCTAGGAACGCGCGTCCTGCGACGCGTCGGGTTTCGGGCCGCGGAGTATAGACGCCGCGGTGGACAACGACCTAGGGCGATTTCATCGGCGGTGATAGCACCGCATTCGGCGTCAACCCGAGCGCAAAACAAAGCCCACGGACGGCTGTCCGTGGGCTTTGGGTTGAATGCCAAATATTCTTCGACCGCATTTACGCCGGGCGCGTCTTCGGCGGCACCGTCTTCACCACATCCCACGCCAGGCCGCACTTTTCCATCAGCCAGATCATGCAGTACGTCATGTCGAACTCCCACCACTTGTGGCCGTGCTTGGCCATGCGCTGGTAGGCGTGATGGTTATTGTGCCAACCTTCGCCGAAGGCCAGCAAACCAACCCACCACAGGTTGCGGCTGTCGTCGCTTGTCTCGTAATTGCGATAGCCCCACAGGTGCGTCGCCGAGTTGACGAACCAGGTGACGTGCATCACGTACACCATCCGCAGGAACAAGCCCCATGTGACGAACGAGATTGCCGTGTACATGTCCCAACCGAAGTAACCGACGGCAAACAGCACGATGCCGCTCGCGATGTGCGAAGGCAGAAACAGACTGTGCAGCAGCCGAATCACGGGGTCTTTCACCAGGTCGGGCGCGTAA
This sequence comes from uncultured Planctomycetota bacterium, assembly GCA_963708675.1. Classification (GTDB taxonomy): domain Bacteria; phylum Planctomycetota; class Planctomycetia; order Pirellulales; family PNKZ01; genus DATAXP01. Next base: position 3,501,935 of record CAVPTO010000003.1, on the reverse strand, counting down.
CGGGCCGTCAGCTCGTCGTAATGTTTGCGGCCCCAGTCGGGCATGAACCACAGCATGTGGCTCCACCACTTGCCGTCGCGCGGCGAATGTGGGTCGCCGTGCTTGTCGCTAAACATGTGGTGTTTGCGATGGTTCGCCACCCAAGTGAGTGCCGAGCCTTCGCCCGACAACCCGCCGAAGAAGGCCAGCAGCCATTTCACGGGTTTGTAAGTCGAGAAACTGCCGTGCGTCAGTTGACGGTGGTAGCCAAGGCATACGCCGACCGAACCCGTAAACCACGACAAGAACGCGAAGATCGCCAACCCCTTCCACGTGAAGTAGAACGGAGCGGCCAAAGCGCCGAGATGCACGACGGCGATCCAGATGACGATCGGCCAGTCGAGCCCGCGGGCCCAGATGTTTTCGAGTTCAGGGTTCTGCGGCCGAGCAGCCGGCGCGTCGACGGCCTTTTGGCGTTGTTTCTTGCGTTGCTTCTTTCGCTGCTTAAGCACTTCTGCTGGCGACACGTTCACGCTCCGTAGTAGAGATTCCGCCTCGATTCATTCGATCGCAAAAATCATAGGAGATATCGTCGAAAGCGTTGTCACGGCGAAGTCTGGAGTTTGTAAAACCTGGGTAAAAGTCGAGCGTGTCGCAGCGCATTAGATGACGTAACCGTGAGATCTTGTGGCGCGGCGCGGTGTAAGCATCGCGACCCCAAGCCCACGGATGGCCATCCCTGGGAGCAGCGCTCCATTTTTACGACCTTGCCCCCGCGCTAGACTTCGCCCATTTCTCGCCCGACAATGTCGCCGCTTAGCTATCTGTGGGGAGGGGGGTATGGCCTCGGCCACGGTCGTCCCAAGCGACGTCATTCCGAGCACTCGTGCGCGCACGCCGCGACGTTCGCCGTCGCTGCCGCGAAGTCCACTGGTGCCGGTGCTGCTGACGTTGTGTGCCGGCATCGTCATCGATCGCGCATTGCCGATCGCTCTGAGCATGTCGATGGCACTGGCGATGGCGAGCCTCTGTGGATGGCTCGTCGGATTTCGCACGCATCGTCCGCGACTCGCGATCGTGTCGCTCGCGCTGGCGGTGGCCGCGACCGGCGCCGCGTGGCATCACCAGCGATGGAAGTTGTTCTCGTCGGTCGAGCTTGGTCGCTTCGCGCGCGCCGAGCCACGCGCGGTGTGTGTCGAAGCGGTAGCGCTGGCCAATCCGCGTCGCATGCCGGCCGAGGGAAGGAACCCGCTCGTCGCGATCCCGCACGGCGATCGCACGCGGATGCTTGTCAACGTCACGGCGATTCGCGACGGCGCGCGCTGGCTCCCCTGCTCTGGCAAAACCTGGCTCGTGCTCGATGGCCACTTGCTCGGCGTGCACACCGGCGATCGCCTGCGCATTTACGCGAAGCTCGCGCTCGTGCCCGAGGCGCGCAATCCTGGCGAGTTCGATTACGTCTCGCACGCGCGCAGCGATCGCATCCTTTGTCGACTGTTCGCCACGGGTCCTGCGAGTGCCGAAGTCATCGCGCCGGCCCGCTTCGGCATCGTGCGGATGCTCGAAGACCTTCGCACGCGCGGCGACCGATTGCTGATGGCCAACATCGAGCCGAAGGTCGCGCCGCTCGCCTCGGCATTGATGCTGGGCTCGCGCGAGAGGCTCGACACGCAACAGACCGACGACTTCTTCCGCACCGGCATGGTCCACGCGTTGTCGATCTCGGGCCTTCACATCGGCATTCTCGCCGCGAGTTTGTTCGGCGTGCTGCGGCTTGGTCTTCTCAGACGCGGGACGGCGATCGCGGGCGTGGCAGTGCTCATTCTCGGCTACGCGCTGGTGATTCAGGCCGAGCCGCCGGCCGTGCGTGCCACGATCATCGTGCTGGTCGCGTGCGCTTCGATGGCCGCCGGCCGCGAGGCCTTGGGCTGGAATGCGCTCGCCGCGGCGGCGCTCGTCGTGCTCGCACTCAACCCGTGCGACCTGTTTCGCGCCGGACCGCAACTGTCGTTTCTGTGCGCGATGATTCTCGCCTGGCGATCGTCGCGACCAGGGCCCCGTGACGCTGAATCGGTCGACGATATGTTCGATCCCACATGGCGAGATTACACAGCATTCTACATTCGTCGGACCGAGCGCGTGGTCGTCGAAGGCTTGATCGTTTCGTCCTGCATCTTTGCGATTGTCCTGCCGCTCGTCGCGCATCAGTTTCATATCGTGTCGCCGGTGTCGTTACTGTTAACGCCGTTGCTGACGATCCCGATCGCGGTGGCGCTCGTCGCGGGATTCGTGTTGCTGCTTGTCGGGTGGCTGCTTCCGGCGCTCGCCATGATGCTCGGCGCGATCTGTTCCGCGATGTTGGCAATCGTGCAAAGTTGCATCGAAGTCGGCGCTCGCATGCCGGCCGGGCATTGGTGGGCGACCGGTCCGATGGCGTGGTGGGTCGTTGGGTTTTACGCGATCGTGATTCCGGCGATGTTCATGCCGCAGTGGCGGCGCGATCGTCGCGTGATTTGGGCGATCGCTGCCTGGTGCGTGTTGGGGTTAGTCGCGCCGCTGGCGACGCTCCAAGCGAACGACCAGCTCCGCGCGACGGTGTTGTCGGTCGGTCACGGATGCGCCGTCGTGCTCGAACTTCCCGACGGTCGCACGCTGCTCTACGACGCGGGAAGTCTCGCTTCGGACACCATTGCGGCGCAATCGGTGGCCGGCTTCTTGTGGTCGCGCGGCATCAGCCGGCTGCACGACGTGATCGTCTCGCATGCCGACATCGATCACTTCAACGCGTTGCCCGATCTGCTCGAACAATTTCGCATCGATCGCATCGCGATGAGTCCCGCCATGCTCGCCGCTCCGCGTGACGCGGCACTCGCCACGCTGCATCACGCGATCGAACGCGCCGCCGTGCCGATCGTTCCGCTCACCGCGCCGACTGAACTCACGACGAGCGGACCGTTTCGATTGCGCGTCCTTCATCCGCCTGTCGAAGGTTGCACCGGCAGCGACAACGCGCACAGCATCGTCCTGTCGATCGAATGCAATGGGCGACGTCTGTTGTTGCCGGGGGACTTGGAATCGCCGGGCATGGAGATGTTGATGGGCCAAAGCCCGCTCGATTGCGACGTTTTGCTCGCGCCACATCACGGCAGTCTGAGAAGCGACCCGCCTGGTTTCGCCGCGTGGAGCACACCGGAGTTTGTCATTGTGAGCGGCGCCGGCGGACGTCGCGCGAAGATCGACGAGGCCTACGCGAAGCACGGCGGGCAAACTTTCTACACCGCCGAATGCGGCGCGGTCACGATCGAGATGTCTCCCGCCGACGTGCGCGTCACGACGTTTCGCACACCGTAACCTCCTCCGTTTAGCCGGCGAGCTTGCTCGCCGCGTGTGCGGGCCGCGTTGATTGTCGACCGCGGAGATCGCAAAGGGCGCAGAGGGGACAAGAGAGGAACCACAGATGCACACAGATTTTCACAGATGAGGAAGAAGTGATTTGATCGAGACAGAATGTCGCGAGGACTCTACTTCAAACCGAAAGCTTTTTCTTATCTGTGTTCATCCGTGTGCATCTGTGGTTCCTCTCCTCCTTCTCCGCGACCTCTGCGGTCATCATTTGAACGGCGATGATGGACCTCGCCCGCGTCGCCTTGGATAATAGTTCGATGAAACGCGTCGTCGCCTTTCGCGTGCTGGCGATACTTCTCGCTCTGTCGCCGTTCGTTGTTGCCGAGATCGCGCTTCGCATCGCTGGCATCGCGCGGCCGCAACTTGCCGACGATCCGTTCGTCGGCTTCAGCGCGACGCGGCCGCTGTTCGTGCTCAGCGATGACGGCCAGCGGTACGAGATCGCACGCGGGCGGCTATCGCACTTTCGGCCCGACGCGTTCGACGCGGTCAAACAACCCGATGAGCTTCGCGTCTTCTGTCTCGGCGGTTCGACCGTGCAGGGGCGGCCGTTCTCGATCGAAACCTCCTTCGCGAAGTTCGTCGAAATCGGGCTGCAAGCGGCCGAGCCGAAGCGGCGCGTGAAAGTCGTCAACTGCGGCGGCGTGTCGTATGCGACGTATCGCCTCGTGCCGATTCTCGAAGAGGTGCTGAACTATCAGCCCGACCTGATCATCTTCTGCGAAGGGCATAACGAGTTCCTCGAAGATCGCACGTACGCTGAGATCAAACACGCACCGGCGTTGCTGACTTGGTTTGAAGAACAAGCTTCGCGACTGCACACCTTCGCGTTATTGCGAGACGCCTGGCAGCAAGTGAAGTCATCGTCGACACCTAAGCCGACGACGCTCGATGCCGAAGTGAATGCTCGGCTCGACTGGCGTGGTGGTCTCGACGCTTATCATCGCGATCCTGCTTGGCAGCATCAGTGCATCGAGCACTTCGCCTTCAACATTCAGCGTGTCATTGCGGTTTGCCGTGAGCGAAACGTACCGCTGGTGCTGGTGAACCCGGCAGCGAACCTCGATTGGGCGCCGTTCAAGGCCGAGTATCGCGACGATCTGACGCCCGAGCAGATTGAAGAAGTCGAGCGGCTGTGGAATGAAGCCCGCGAGCTCTACCGCGATCATCGAGAGAACGCGCTCCTGCTATTGCAGCAGGCTACGGATATCGACGACGAGCATGCGGGACTACAGTTTGATATGGCCAAGTGTTATCAGAGCCTCGGCCTGTTGCCGCAAGCGCGTGAGGTGTTCATTCGCGCCAAGGACCTCGACATTTGTCCGCTGCGCATCCTCGAGCCGATGCATGGCATCATTATGATCGCCGGACATCGTCATAAGACGATGCTCGTCGATGCCGATGCCTTATTCGCCTCGCGCAGTCCGGGCGGTATCAACGGTCACGAGTGGTTCGTGGATCACGTGCATCCGACGATCGCGGGACATCAACTCATGGCAGACGCCATTCTTGCGAAACTCGTCGAGCAGCGATTCGTGATACCATCGGCGACGTGGGAGGAAGAAAAGAATCTGCGCTATCAAGAACACGTCACCGCGCTGCCGGCGAACTACTATCCCGACGGCATGAAGCGCTTGAAGAGCGAACAAGGGTGGGCGCGTGGCGGCGCGGAGAAGGAACGCGGGGGTTAGCCGCGACGCGCCAGCGTAGCGCGTCGCAAGCGACGCGGCTAACCTAAGGCGGCCACTGTGCTGCGCGGACATGATTCGGTATGTTGCGCGTCGAAAACCTCATCCACGGTGGGAGAAGCATGGCGATGAAACGTTCGATTTTTGCGGTGATGGCGATCACGTTGGCTGTCGTGGGATGTACGCCGAGCGAAAGCAACTCGAAGAAGACGTCGGCGGTTGTCGCCCAGGAAGAGGTGTTGCCAGCAGTGCCTGCAAAGACCGACGATGGCGCCGAGAAATCAATGGCCGCCGCTACCGCGATGACGCAACCGAGCCAGTCGACACCCGTCGAGAAGACTGATGCGAAGAAGGACATGCCGATGCCCGCCTATCTGAAAGACGTTGCACTCATCGATCGCGAGGTGTTCTTCGGCAATCCCGACAAGGCCGGCGCTCGCTTGAGTCCCGACGCCAAGCGGCTCAGTTATCTCGCGCCATCGAACGGTGTATTGAACGTGTGGGTCGGACCTGCCGACGATCCTTCGGCGGCGAAAGTGGTGACGAAGGACACGAAGCGCGGCATCCGCAACTACTTCTGGGCGTACACGAACAAGCACATTATTTATTTGCAAGACACGGGCGGCGACGAGAACTGGCACGTGTACCTCACCGATCTGGATAGCGGCGAGACGACCGACCTCACGCCGCTCGAGAAGGTGCAAGCCCGCATCGACGGGGTCAGCTACAAGTTCCCGAATGAGATCATGGTCGGACTGAACGATCGCAACGAGCAACTGCACGACGTTTACAAGGTGAAGCTCGACACGGCGGAGCGGACGTTGGTGCAGAAGAACGACGGCGACTTCACGAGCTTCGTGATCGACGAGGATTACAAGGTTCGTTTCGCGAGTCGGCCGCTGCCCGATGGCGGGCGCGAGTATCTCGAACCGGACGGCGACGGTTGGAAACAGTTCATGACCGTCTCGATGGAAGACGAAATGACGACTGGCCCGGCGGGCTTCGACAAGACCGGCGAGATTCTGTATCTGATCGACAGCCGTGGCCGCGACACCGGCGCCCTGTACTCGTGGAATCTGAAAACCGGCGACAAGAAAATGATCGCCGGCAACGACAAGGCCGACGTTGGCTCGGTGATTTCGCATCCGACCGAGAACACGATCCAAGCGGTCGCGTTCACATACCTGCGCGAAGAGTGGGACATTCTCGATCCCGTGATCGCGGAAGATTTCAAATACTTGCACACCGTTGCCGACGGCGAGATTCAGGTCGCCAGTCAATCGCTCGACAACAATCACTGGGTGGTCGCGTTCGTCGAAGACAACGGACCGGTGCGCTATTACCGCTACGATCGCGAAGGCGAGAAGAAGGCGACGTTCCTCTTCACGAATCGCAAGAGTCTCGAAGGCTTGCCGCTGGCGAAGATGCACCCGCTGCTGATCCCGGCCCGCGACGGGTTGCAACTCGTGAGTTATCTGACGCTTCCGCCGGGGACCGACAGCGACAGTAATTCTAGAAATGGTGATGCGCGTCCGAGCGAGCCGTTGCCGATGGTGCTCGACGTGCACGGCGGGCCGTGGGCGCGCGACGATTGGGGCTACAACCCGGTGCATCAGTGGTTGGCCAATCGTGGTTACGCGGTGTTGAGTGTGAACTTCCGCGGCTCGACCGGCTTCGGCAAGTCGTTCGTCAACGCTGGCAACAAAGAGTGGGCCGGCAAGATGCACTTCGACTTGCTCGACGCGGTGGACTTCTGCGTGAAGGAGAAGATCGCCGATCCGAAGCGCGTCGGTATCATGGGCGGCAGCTACGGTGGCTACGCGACGTTGGTGGCCATGACGATGACGCCCGACGTGTTCGCGTGCGGCGTCGACATCGTGGGTCCGTCGAACATCATCACGCTGTTGCAGACGATTCCGCCGTATTGGAAGCCTGACATTCAAATGTTCAAGGATCGCGTCGGTGACTTCGATAGCCCCGAGGGACAGAAGTTTCTGCTCGAGCGCTCACCGCTGACGCACGTCGCGGAGATCAAGCGACCGTTGCTCATCGGCCAAGGCGCGAACGATCCGCGCGTGAAGCAGAGCGAGGCCGACCAGATTGTGGCGGCCATGAAGGAGAAGAAGATCCCGGTGGTCTACGTCCTCTTTCCGGACGAAGGTCACGGCTTCGCGAGGCCTGCGAATCGGTTGAGCTTCAATGCCGTGACCGAGGCGTTCCTCGCCGAGTATCTCGGCGGACGTTACGAACCGATCGGCGAGGACTTCAAAGGTTCGTCGATCACCGTCCCCGCCGGCGCGGACGACGTGCCGGGGTTGGCCGAGGCGCTGAAGGACGCGGCGAAATAATCGCGCTTCGTCGCGCAGCGAACGCCTTTCAACTCTTCTCCCTCCGGCAGAAGGTGGTCCGCCGCAGGCGGATCGGATGAGGGAGAGTTAAATTGCTGACCGCTCTCTACTTCAACCCGCCCTCACCCGGCGGCTGCGCCGCCACCCTCTCCCAAAGGGAGAGGGGTTCGTCGATCACGGTCCCCGCCGGCGCGGACGACGTGCCGGGGTTGGCCGAGGCGCTGAAGGGAATGGCAAATTAATCCTTCTCCCTCCGGGAGAAGGTGGTCCGCCGCAGGCGGATCGGATGAGGGCGCCCCGAACTGTTAGCAGGGCGAATCGCAGTGCAGCCCGCCCTCACCCGGCGGCTGCGCCGCCACCCTCTCCCAAAGGGAGAGGGGTTCAGTGTTCGTTATTCCACCGACAGCAATTCGACCTCGAACACCAACGTCGCGTTGGGCGGAATCGCCGGCGGGCGGCCTTGAGCGCCGTAGGCCAACTGCGGTGGGATGAACAGTTCCCACTTGTCGCCGGTCTTCATCAACTGCAGCGCTTCGGTCCATCCCTTGATGACGCCTGACAACGGAAAGCTGATCGGCTGGCCACGCTCGATCGAGCTGTCGAACACGCTGCCGTCGAGCAACTTGCCGACATAGTGAGTCGTGACGGTGTCGGTCGCTTTGGGGCTTTTGCCGGTCCCTTGCTTGATGACGCGATACTGCAGGCCGCTGGGCAGTGTGCTCACGCCGGGCTTCTTCTTGTTTTCGGCCAAAAACGCATCGCCTTCTTGCTGGCCTTTAGCTCCCATTTCTTTCACCACCTTTTCTTCCTCGGCCATCATGATTTGTTGCAAGGCGGCCATCGCCTCGTCGAATTCCTTTTCGCTGAGCGCCGGTTGGACGCCGGTTTGGGCGTCGCGGATGCCACGGACGAGTGCCTCGACGTCGACTTTGTCCTTGAAGTTCTTGCCAAGGTTCATGCCGATGGCGTAGCTGTACTTTTGCTTGATGTCCTTCAGCGGAGCCGGAGCCGTGCCTGGCGTCTGTGCCCAGACGACCGCGCCGATCCCCAATGCGACGACTACCGCGGCAACAAACTTCTGCATGATCTAACGAGTCCTTTGTGCTGAGAAGAGATCGCTCGCCTGCTGCGTCGCCCCATCTTGCGATTCTATGTTATACGCGGGGAAGTTGCAGTCAGAATTGACTTTAAGGCTGATTTTTGACGTTTTCGCTTAGCTCACACCGACGCGCAGCTCGGTCAAAGCGATTGCAGTGAGCAACCCGCGAGCCTTGTTAAGCGTTTCCTGGTATTCACTTTCCGGATCGCTGTCGGCCACGATGCCAGCACCTGCCTGGATGTAGGCGATCTGCCCCTGGACGACGATCGTCCGCAGCGCGATGCACGTATCCATGTTGCCGTTGAAGTCGACGTAACCGACGGCCCCCGCATACGGACCGCGACGATGCGGCTCCAGCTCGTCGATGATTTCCATCGCTCGCACCTTCGGCGCACCCGAGACCGTGCCGGCCGGCAGACACGCACGCAGCGCGTCGAACGCATCGCGACCGTCGGCCAGCATGCCGTTGACGTTCGAGGTGATGTGCATCACGTGGCTGTAACGCTCGATCGTCATCACGTCGGTTAGCTCGACCGTGCCATACTTCGCCACGCGACCGACGTCGTTGCGACCCAAATCGACAAGCATGATGTGCTCGGCCCGCTCCTTGGGATCGGCCAACAACTCCTCGGCCAACCGGCGATCGTCTTCCTCCGTCGCGCCTCGACGACGTGTGCCGGCCAAAGGCCGCACGGTGATGCGACCCCCGACGACGCGGACCATCACCTCGGGCGAACTCCCGACGAGCGTCACGTGTGGCGTCCGCAGGTAGAACATGAACGGGCTGGGATTCACGACGCGCAGCGAGCGATAGATCTCGAACGGCGGGGCTTCGATCGTCGTGCGCAACCGCTGGCTGAGCACCACTTGGAAGATGTCGCCGGCGCGGATGTATTCGAGCGATTTCTCAACGGCCTCTTTGAACTTCTCCTTCGGAAAGTCCGCGTCGTAGGTGATCGTGTCGGCTGCCGCAGGGTGGATGTTCGCCAGCGGCAGGTCGTCGCCCGGCGTTTCGAGCTTCGCGACCAGTGAGTCGACCGCGTCGCAGGCCTCGTCGTAGGCGGCGCGTAAATCGCCGGGATGCTCGTCGAGTCTCGCCATCGCCACGACCGTGATGGTCTTGGTGATGTGGTCGAAGACGATCATCGAGTCGAAAAACGCGAACGACAGGTCCGGCAGGTGGCGGTCGTCGGGAGGCGGGTTCGGCAGCCGCTCGACGTACCGCACCGTGTCGTACCCGGCATACCCCACGGCCCCGGAGCAGAATGGCGGCAATTCGGGGAGCACGCCCGCCCGCAGCGCGTCGACCCGCTGTCGCAGTTCTTCGAGCGGGTCGTCGACTTGGATCGTCTCTTGCCGGTCGGCTGAACCGTCGCTACTCGGCCAGGTGATCGTGACTTCGTTTTGATACGCCTCGACGATCAGGAACGGGTTCGACGCCAGAAAGCTGTACCTGCCAACCTTTTCGCCACCGACGACGCTCTCGAATAGGCAGGCGCACGAGCCATGATCGATCTTGTGAAACGCCGTCACCGGAGTGAGCGTGTCGCCGATCAGCCGCCGATAAACGGGGGCGAGGTGTACCCCCTGAGCGACGCGAGCGAAGGTGTCGAAGCTAGGGAGATGAGACACGAAAGGGCTCGCGTGCAGCACAACGAACGGCGACGGCTCAGCTTATCAAGGTGTCGAATCAGCGACAATGAAGCGAGGGCGCTGACGGCAAACGCGCGAAACCGCAAGCGGGCGAGCGGCGCGTGTCTATCCGCTATCGTCTCAAGTGGTTAGTGGCACGGGGCTGGTCGCCACTTACATTGACACCCTAGGGGTCACTGATAGAATTCGGGTGATTTTCTCCAGAAGGCGGCAACGCTCTGGCCGCTGGAATCCCGTTGCGTGTCACTCCGTGCGGAGCATGTAGGGCCGTGCGGAGCATGTAGGGAGGGTTGCGTATGAAATGTCAAAAGTGCGACAAGCCCGCGACGTTCCATATCACCGAACTCACGGGCGGCAAGCCGCAAGAGGTTCACGTTTGCGAGGAGCATGCGCGCGAGTATCTGAGCGCGAGTGAGCCCGAGCAGGCGGCCTCGACGAGTTTGGCCGGGGCGCTGGCCCATCAGCTTGCCGTCGGACAGACTGCCGAGGAGTTGGCGAAGCTCGACCAACAGTCTTGCCCGATCTGCGGCATCACGTTCTTCGAGTTCCGCAACCAAGGGCGACTCGGCTGCCCGCACGACTACGTCTACTTCCAGAAAGAGCTTGACCCGCTGATTCTCAACATTCACGGCGAGCTCGAACACAACGGCAAGCGACCCAAGCGGCACTCGGGCAGCACCGATCGTCAGACCGACCTGATCCGGCTGCGTCGCGAACTGAAGAATGCCGTCCTCGACGAGAACTACGAGAAGGCCAGCCAGTTGCGCGACGAGATCAAGCAGATCGAACTGTCCGCCGCTGTGCCTTCAATGCCGGCTTCCCCGAATCCCGAATCCTGAATCCCGGCCCCTGTCTCTCCCCGGCCCCTCGCGTCATCCGCCCGTGGAAATCGAAGAACTTGCACGCAGCTCTGGTGAATGGCTTCGCGGCTCGGGCCCCGAGTCGGACATCGTCATTAGCAGCCGCATTCGGCTCGCGCGCAATCTCGCCGACTTTCCGTTCATCAGCCGCGCGACGACGGCCGACCGGGCCGAGATCGAAAAGGTGCTGCGCGACAAGGTCACGCGGATTCGCGACGGCGCGGAGCTGGCGTATGTCGACGTCAACAAGCTCGAGCAGATTGACCGCCAGTTTTTGTTCGAGCGACAACTCATCAGCCGCGAACTTTCCGAAAGCCAGGGCGCGCGCGGCGTCGCGATCGATCCGCAGGAGCGCGCCAGCCTGATGATCAACGAAGAAGATCATCTGCGCATCCAGGTCATGCAAAGCGGGCTCGACCTGCAAACGGCCTGGGAGAAGATCAATCGCATCGACGATCTACTCGAAGCTCAGGTGACCTACGCCTACAACGAACGGCTCGGCTACCTGACCGCCTGCCCGACGAACGTCGGCAGCGGCGTGCGCGTGAGCGTGATGCTGCACCTGCCAGCGTTGGTCATCACGCGGCAAATCGACAAGTTGTTCCGCTCGCTGCAGAAGATCAGCCTGGCCGTGCGAGGCCTGTATGGCGAAGGCTCGCAAGCCATGGGCGACTTCTACCAGATCAGCAACCAAATCACGCTCGGACGCAGCGAGCCGGATTTGATCAAACAAGTTGGCGACTTGGTGCCGACGATCATCGAGTACGAGCGCAAGGCGCGTGAGTTCTTGGTGCGCGAGAGTCACGAGAACTTGCACGACCGTGTGAGCCGCGCCTACGGCATCCTGCGCACGGCGCAAACGATTAGCAGCGAAGAGACGATGCACTTGCTGTCGAGCGTGCGGATGGGCGTGAACCTCGGGCTGATTCGCGACCTCGAAATCCCGATGCTGAACCAGCTCTTCATCTACACGCAGCCGGCGCACTTGCAGAAGCTGTCAGGCGTCGAGCTCGACACCGCCGACCGCAACATCGAGCGCGCGAGGTTTTTGCGTTCACGCCTGAACAAACCGGATGGCAACGGGACGCAGAATTGAGTGCCGGCGGCATTGCTCTAATCGCCGATCGGCAGCTTGCGAACGCGATGTCGCGACTCTTCAACAACCACGATCGCGCCGTCGGTTAACTCTTTCGCTGACTCGTCGATAACCTTCGACAGTCGCTCGTTGACACGCTCGGACCGCGTGTTGTGCAGACGAAACAAAATCACGCTGACAATCTGGCCTGCCGAGCCCGCGAGGATTTCACCAAAGTCCAGGTCGAAGGTGAGTACAACTCGATCCTCGTCCGCCGCCTTCTGAAAAATGTCGCCATTGGGGAGGCGTTGCAAGCCTTGCTCGCGAAGATGGACGACATCGTGGCCCACGCTGCGTAGCCATTCGACGACGCGCATTGAAACGCCCATATCGGCAAGAAAGCGCATTGCGTTAGGCTCTCAGACCGTATGAACTTCTTCCTGCGCGAGCCACGCCGCGTAGGCAACCGCTTGTTGAATGTCGTCGCGGTCGAGGTCGGGATAGTCCTTCAAGACTTCGTCCCATGTCGCCCCATGGGCGATTTGCCCCACAATCACCGAAACTGGGATTCGCATGCCGCGAATCGATGCCCGACCACCAAGAATCTTGCTATCGAAAGTGATGCGATCGAACATGAGCGCCTCGGCCGTTTCTCTCATTCTACTCTACGACACCATCAACGGGCTGCGACGCGCATTCCCTTCTTTCGCACGGCCTCGACGACTTCGAGCGGCACGAAGTGCGCGAGCTCTTCATCGCTGGCCAGAGGTGCAATCTGCTTGATCAGCGAGCTGCTGACGTGCGCGAACTCCTTGTCGGCCATCAGCACGACGGTCTCGATACCGGGGTCGAGCTGTCGATTCGCGAGCATCATCGTCAGCTCGGCCTCGAGATCTTGCAGCGGCCGCACGCCGCGAATCATCACCCGCGCGCCGCAGTCGCGAACGAAGTTCACCGCTAATCCGGAGAACGTTTTCACCTCGACGTTCGGCCAAGGCTGCGTGGTCTTTTTGATGAGCGCGATGCGCTCGTCGAGCGTGAAGAGCGGGTTCTTCTCGACGTTGATGCCGACGCCAACGACGAGCCGATCGACCAGCGAGCTGGCGCGCTCGATGATGTTCAGGTGCCCAAGCGTGATCGGGTCGAACGAGCCGGTGTAGACGGCCGTGCGTGGCTTCTTGTCGGAATCGTCAGGCATGCGGTTTCCGTTTATCTGAAGTCAGCTTGCGATTCAAACCCTTCTCCCTCCGGGAGAAGGTGCCGCGAAGCGGCGGATGAGGGTGGGTTGAATTGGTAATCGCTTTCTACTTCAATCCGCCCTCACCCGGTCCGCCTGCGGCGGACCACCCTCTCCCAAAGGGAGAGGGGTTTAGCGAACGCGTTGCGTTGCGGTCAGTATGTCGATCAACCGATCCAAATCATCATCGTTGTTGTACGCGTGCGGACTGATCCTAAGCCGCCCCGAACGGCAACTCAACACCACGCCCGCCTCGATGCACGCCTTGCGCGTCGCGACCGGATCGACGCCCGGCAACTCGAACGACACGATGCCACTGGCTCGCTCGCCTTCGCGCGCACTAATGATCCGCGCGCCCAGCGACTCCAATCGCTCGCATGCCACCGTGGTGTATTCGAGAATGCGGCGTGCGATGGCATCGACATCCAACGACAGCAGCAACTCGATGCTTGCGCCGAAGGCCAAGAACGCGCCGAGGTTGCTCGTGCCTCCCTCGTAACGCGCGGCGGTGTCCTTGAGTCGAAACTCCGTGTTCGCGAAATCGCCGGCATGGGCGACGCTGTTCCAACCTACGCCGAGCGGCTGCAACCGATCGAGATGTTCACGCCGCACGTAGAAAAGGCCCGCCCCTTCGGGGCCGATCAGCCATTTGTGCCCGTCGGCCGTCAGAAAGTCGATTGGCGTGCGGCTCACGTCGATCGGAAAGACGCCTAAACCTTGAATCGCGTCGACGAACAACAGCGCCCCGCGGCGATGGGCCAACTCCGCCAGCGCGTCGAGATCGTTCCGCCATCCGGTCGCGTAATTCACCCAACTGATCGCGATGATCCGCGTGCGATCGTCGCAAGCGGCGTCGAGTTCGCTCAGCTCGAAGCGCCCCGATCGCGTTGCGACCTGTCGCGTCTCGACGCCTCGGCGGGCGAGGTTCATCCACGGATACAAATTCGTCGGAAACTCGTCGGCCAACGTGACGACGTTGTCCCCCGCCCGCCACGGGTAGCCTTCAGCGACCAGGTTCACCCCTTCGGTCGTGTTGCGGACCCAGGCGATCTCGGCCTCGGAGCACCCGACGAGCTTCGCCGCGCTCGTGCGTGCCGCCTCAACCTGTCGCGACCACCGCAGCCAGTTCATGTCGCCGTTGGCGGTCAGGTCGTCGATCCACGCGGCGTAAATGTCATGGGCCGCGCGGGGCCACGGCGCCACGGCTGCGTGATCGAAATACGCCCTTTGGGTCGCCACCGGCATCTCGCGGCGAAACGTCTCGCACAGTGCGGAATTCGGCGCGGACATGCGATCGTTTTCCGTGCCGGGTGCGTAGAAATGTCGGTGGGACGACTCGCGCCGATTATAGCAGCCGAGAGCCACAAACCGGGAGCGGACGGCTCCCACTACCGTCGCGCAATTGCCGGACTATACTAGCCGAATGGGTAAAGCATTCTCCATCATCGCGCTGATCGTCGCGATTTGCATGTTGTTGATCTTTGGCCTCGACGCGGCCATCGGCATCCCGTTTCGCAAGGCGAGCGTGACGATGGACGGCGGGTTCATCTTCTGCGGCGTGGTGCTTAGTTATCTGAGCTGGCGCACGTTCCGCGAACAGCGCTGAACATCGAGAGCCAGGCTCTGTAGGGAACGCCCTCTGTGGCGTTCCGAGAATCGCCATGGATCGTCAATGCAGCTTCTCGGAACGCCACAGAGGGCGTTCCCTACAGTAGGTCGCTGCGCCATCCAAATGTTCTACGCCGAAGCCCGAAGGATCGATCGCGTCGGCCGTCCGCGGTTCGCGTCGTCCAACTTGGTGACGAGGTCGCGCAGATTTAGCAATTCGATGGCGCCGTCGTCGCGATTGCCGGCGAGCTGGTCGAGGGCCGCGGTCGCCAGCAGCGAAGCACGCGGCGAGCTTGCGAGTCCCACGACGTCGATCACCACCACGATCGACGCCCCGGCCGCCGCCAGAGCGAGCGCGCGATGCAATGCGCTGCGACGCGCTTCGGGAAGCGCGAGCGTTGGCGAGAACTGTCGCAGCCCCCAGCGAAGTTCACTCGACTTCGTGGACAGCGATTTGCCGGTCGTCGAGGGTGTCGACCGCCAGCCGCCGAACCAGCCGCTCGTCTGCGGAGCCTGCCGCACGCGCACGGCGGTGACTCTCACACGTGCCGCCGCTTCGAGACTCGCAGCGTCGGTCCAGCCATCGCCGACGATCGTCGAGGTGGATCGTGCGGCAACATGGATCGCCAGACTCTTGGCCAGCGCGCGGCCATCGGTTTCGAACTCGTGACGATTCGCCAAGAGCGCGATCTCTTGTCCCGGCGTGGTTGCCACGCGATCGCCGACGAGCGCGACGGCGAAGTCGTTCAACGCCCAGGTCGCGGGAAGCTGCAAGGCGACGAGACGATCGAGGAGTTCGAGCGATGTCGAGGCGATCGATTGCGGCGCCGCCAAGATCTCGGTCGTCGAACCGACATCGAGACAAATCGTGCATTGGCCAACGGACGGCATATCGTTGGCTTCGGCTCGCGAAGGCGTGCGGCTCGACGTTTTGCTTGCATGGCAAGCCCGGCAAACTTTGCGGGCCGCATTTACGGCAATTCTTCAATCGTTGTAATGAACGATCGCGTCGATGATGCCGTCGGTCGTGTACTCGGTCGCCACGGCGGCCACGGGGAAGCCCGCGTCGACGAGCGTTTCCGACGTCAACGGGCTAATGCACACGAGCTTCGCGGCACGCAGATCATCGCCGAAAAGTCGCACCAGCGAGCGAGCGATCGCCGAGCTGGTGACGGTGATCCAGTCGACGCGCCCGGCCTTGAGCACCGCGGCGACATCGGGGTCAGGCTGCTCGACATCCAGGCTGCGATAGACGACGACCTGATCAACCGTCGCGCCGGCCTCGCGCAACCGCTCGGCAAGCACCTCGCGCCCTCGGCTGGCGCGAATCAGCAGAAAGCGTTTGCCGCGCGCTTCCGGCGCCAGAGTTTCGGCCAGCGCTTCGGCGCGATATTCGCGCGGCTGCGCATCGACCGTGAGATGACACGCCGCGAGCGCCTCGGCCGTGGCGGGTCCGATGGCGGCGAGCTTCGCCCGAGCGAGACTTCGCAAGTCGCGACCGACGGTGGTCAGGCGGTTGAGAAACGCCTGCACGCCGTTGGAGCTGGAGAAGACGATCCAATCGTATTGCGACAATCGCTCGATGGCGGTGTCGACGGGCGACCAGTCGTGGGGCGGAACGATTTCGATGGCGGGTTGCGTGAGCACGCCGGCCCCGAGTTCTTCGAGGCGGCGAGCAAGCGTGTCGATCTGCCCGCGGGGGCGCGTGACCAGCACACGTTGGCCGTGCAGCGGGCGGGCGGTGAACCAGTCGATGGTGGTGTCGAGCGACGCGACTTGCCCAACGACAAAGATCACCGGAGGGCGGACCTTTTGCTCGACAAGCGTCGCGACGACGGTGCCGAGCGTGCAATGGACAGTTCGCTGGTCGGGCCACGAACAACGACGGACGATGGCGGTCGGCGTGTCGGCCGGCTTGCCAGCAGCAATAAGTGTGCTCGTCCAATCGGCCGCGCTGGTCACGCCCATGTACAGGACCAGCGTCCCTGGAAACGCCGCGAGGCCGGCGAAGTCGAGAGCCGTGTGGGCTTTCTCGTCTTGTTCGTGACCGGTGACCAAGGCGACGGCACTCGAAAGCCCGCGATGCGTGAGTGGAATGCCCGCGTGACTGCCAACGGCTAAGGCAGCGGTGATGCCAGGGACAATTTCGAACGGCACGCCGGCGGCGGTTAGCACGTCGGTTTCGTCGGCAAGGCGACCGAAGACGGCGGGATCGCCACCCTTGAGACGAACGACGGTGTGTCCCGCGCGGGCCTCGGCGACCATGCGGTCGTTAATCTCGTGCTGGCTCCAAATGCGGTCGCGGCCGTGACGTCCGAGGCAGATGCATACGGCAGCGGGGGCGGCATGGTCGAGGATTCGGGGGTTGACCAGGTAGTCGTACAGAACGACGTCCGCCCGGCGCAAGCATTCGACCCCTCGCAGGGTGATGAGCCCGGGATCGCCGGGGCCGGCGCCGACCAGATAGACTCGCCCGAAGGTCGCGTTAGGATTCGACATAAGTTCGGGCGTTTCGAGGGGCCAATCTGCTGCGCCACCGGCGCGGCTACGTCGTTGTCTTAGCCCCCTGGCCTGTTAGACTAAAAGGTCCAGGGCACAATCTCTTCTTAGACCCGTCAAAGTCATCATGGCCACTGCACCTCCCGCTGACAATTCTTCCGGCAAGGAGCCGATGCCGCCGGGCAAACGCCGTCGTCTACAAATGTGCTTCGAGCAAGGGACGAAGGTCGCGGCCGCCGGTCAGTTCGATTACGCCACCGACATGTACACGCAGTGCGTGATCGGCGACCCCGGCAACCCGATCTACGTGCGCAGCTTTCTGGCCAACTTGCAGAAGAAGTATAACAACAACAAGAAGGGCAGCGCCATGGCAGGTCTCAAGACCGCCGGCGCGAAGGCGGCGCTCAAGAAGCCGATCATGCAAAAGGATTGGGTCGGCGTCATCGCGGGCGCCCTCGAGGTTCTGAAGGTCAACCCTTGGGACACCGGCACGTTGGCCGAGATCGGCAACGCGTGCGAACAGCTTGAGTTCAGCGACTGCCAGTTGGAATACTTGAAGCTCGCTTTCGACGCCGATCAGAACGACGTCAACGTCAACCGGTTGTACGCTCGTGCGCTCGGTCGCACCGGCAACTTCGACCAGGCGCTCGAGTGTTGGCAGCGCGTGCTCAAGGTCAAGCCGACCGACGAAGAAGCCCAGCGCAGTCGCAGCAACCTGATGGTCGAGAAGACCATTCACAAGGGTGGTTACGAGTCGGCCGGCTCGACGAAAGACGTGCGCGCGAGCAAGTTCGATGACGATGACGAGGACACACGTCTCACGCCTGAAGAACGCCTGCTGCGAGCGATCGACAAGGAACCCGAGGTCACGGCCAACTACATCGAGCTGAATGACCTGTACCAGCGCGACGAGCGCTACGAAAAGGCGGAGGAAGTTCTCACGAAGGCGCTTGCGGCTTCGGGCGGCGACGTGCTGGTTCGCGAGCGATTGGAAGACGTGCAACTTCGCCGCGGCCGTCAGTCGCTGGAGATCGCCAAGAAGCGGGCGACCGAAGAGCGCACGGAAGAAGCGATCGAGCTGTACAAGAAAATCGCCAACGACCTGAACGCGAAAGAGATTCAGGTCTACTCGACTCGCTGCGATCGTTACCCGACGAACATCGGATTCAAGTTCGAACTCGCGACGCGCATGAAGCGGACGAAGAAGTACAACGAAGCGATCAAGCTGCTGCAGGAGTGTCGCAGCGACTTGAAGCGCAAGGGCCTTGTGTACTTCAACCTGGCCGACTGCTTCTACCAGATCAAGCAATACAAGCTGGCACTCGCGAACTTCGAGATGGCGGCAAAGGAAATACCCGAAAAGGAAATCGAGCAGCGCAAGGAAGCGATGTATTTAGCCGGAAAACTCGCCGCCGGATTGAAGGATTACGAGACGGCCGAGAAGCACTTTTCGGCCCTGGCTGGGCTGGATTTCGGCTACAAAGACGTCTCCGCATGGCTGGACAAACTCGGTCAATTACGGGAAGATGGCGACGCCCCCGCAAGGCCTAGTTCGTAACCTGTAACGCATTGAAGACGCGCCGACTTTGGCCGCGTGAAACCGCAAGCGACGAAGAGATATGCCGAATACCAAGAGTGCCAAGAAGCGTTTGAAGCAGAATTTACGACGTCGCGCCAGCAACCGCGCGGTGCGCACCACATTGAAGTCGGAAGTTCGCAAAGTGCGTTCGGCGATCGCAGGCGGATCGCTGGACACGGCAATGACCGAGCTTCGTGTCGCTTCGCGAAAGCTCGACAAGGCCGCCGCGGCGGGCGTCATTCACGCCAACGCCGCCGCTCGCGTGAAGTCGCGCCTCTCGGCCTCGATCAAGGCCGCGAAGACCGCCGCCGCCAAGTAATCACACACAAGCCCAGGGCCTGCGGCCCTGGGTTTTTTGTGCGCTCAAATCGCGTTCGCGCACCTCAATCGAAGACGATGTTCGCCGCATCGAAGACGGGCCCCTCGACGCAGGTGCGTCGATAGTCCCACGGGGCGTCATCTGGGCGAACGTCACCTTGGCGAACCTTCGCGACGCAGGTGAAGCAGATGCCGATGCCGCAGGCCATCGGCGTTTCGAGCGACACTTCGCAACGCACGCCGTACTTGGCCGTCATGCGCGCGACGGCGTGCATCATCGGTTCGGGCCCGCAGCAGACGACGCGCAATGACGCGAGGTCTGTGGCGTCGCGAAGTCGTGCATCGAGCAGATCGGTGACGAAGCCGCGATGGCCGGCCGAGCCGTCGTCGGTGCTGACCTGCACGTCGACGCCGAGCGCTCGGAAGTCCTCGACGCCTGCGAGGTAATCTTTGTTACGCGCTCCGTAGAGTAACGTCGGCGTGCGGTCGCTTTGCGTCGCGGCCAATCGGGTCGAGTGGCCATAACCGCGATTGCTCAACGCCTCGCGCGCCATTGCCATGAACGGCGTCTGACCGATGCCGCCGGCGACCATGATCAACTGGCCATGCGTGTGCGGCGCGAAGCCATTGCCCAGCGGCCCCCAGACTTCCAGCGATTCTCCCTCGCGCATCCGCGCGAGTTCGCTCGTCATCTTGCCGACGACGAGATACACCACGTCGATGCCGATAGGCTCGCCGGAGGTGTCGAGCACCGTGTCGTACAACGCCAACGGCCGCGCCAGCAACGGATCGTTGCGGCCGCCGATTCGCAGCATGACGAACTGGCCTGGCACGATGCGATGCGCGATCTCAGGGCAGGTAAAGCGCACACGAAACGTGTCGCGCGCTAGTTGCACGTTCTCGTCGATCGTGACCGTTCCCTGCCACGCGTCGTCCGCCCAGCGCGCCGTCGCTGGACCACTCATCGCCGCGACCTCGCCGTCTTTTTCGAGTGCCGCTTCGGGGCGCCACGGTCCTTGGCTGCGCCGCCGACTTTGGCTGCGCCATTTCCCTTAGCAGCGCCGCCCGGTTTCGGATGACGCCGCGCCAGCGCCTCGTCGGTCATTTCGCGCTCGGGCTTGCGCGATTCCGGCTTTCGTGTGTCGGACGTTCGCGAAGTCGTCGCAGGAGCGCTCGCCTTTGCAAATTGCTTGCGACGCTCGGGCCGGCGCTTGCGTCGTGGTTTGGCGCTGCCTTGGCTCGCCTCGCGCAGGGCGCGGACTTCTTCGTTCGTCAGACGTCGCACCTCGCCGGGCTCGAGCTCTTTCAAGTTGAGCGGACCGAGCGCGACGCGCTTCAGTCGCAGCACCTTGTGCCCCGCGCGAGCAAGCACGCGGCGAATCTCGCGATTCTTTCCCTCGGCCAACACGATTTCGAGAAGCGAGCAGCTCTTCTGCTGCTGTTTGATGCGCACCGACACGACGCGCGCGATGCCTTCAGCGAGATGCACCCCTTGGCGGAGCTTTTCGAGTTCCCCCGGCTCGGGGACTCCCGCTACCAGCGCGTGATATTTCTTCTCGACCCCGTAACGCGGATGGGCAAGCCGATTTGCCAACTCGCCGTCGTTGGTGACGAGCATCAGGCCTTCGCTCGACAGGTCGAGGCGGCCGACGGTGAACAACCGTTCGTTGATGTCGGGGAGCAAATCGACGACACGAGGCCGACCGGCAGGGTCGTCGTTCGTGCAGACGATGCCGACGGGCTTGTTGACGGCGTAATAAACGTGGCGCTGGATCGACAGCACCTCGCCGTCGAGTCGCACCTCGTGCTGGTGCGGGTCGACTTTCGAGCCGAGCGTCGACACGACTTTACCGTCGACCGTCACGCGGCCATCGAGAATCAGTTGCTCGCAATCGCGGCGACTTCCGACACCGGCCTGGGCCAGCACCTTTTGCAGGCGCTGGGCGTTGTCGTCGTCACTTTGAGTGGCAGTACTTTGGGCGGCAGTAGTTTGGGCAGCAGTGCCGTGGGTGGCGGTGCTTTTGCCGGCGGGGCGACCGCTATTTTTCGGCTTGCCGGCGAAAGTGTCTTTTCGCTTCGGCAGTCCGGCCTTGAACTTCGAGCGGGGGGGCTTTGCGTTGCGCGTCATCGTGGGGTTCCTCTACCGAGATCATAGCGGATTTAAGGTGCCGCCGTCAGAAGTGCGGGAGGATTGGGACATCACTTGAGATCGGTGCAAGTTGGCTCCGCGAAGAGGCAAGCGGGGGCGACGTGGTTCGACTGAGGGCGATATGAGGGTAGTTTGTGGGCTGTTGGCGGAACCGGCGAAGCCTGGGGACGGTTATGCCTATAATGAGTGTGGTTATGGCACGACGCACACGCAGCAGCCGACAACGCTTCGCCCAGTTCTTGCGAACTTTCCGCAGGTCGAAAGACGCTGCCGAGTGGTCGCCTGCTTCCGGCGATAAGCGCCCGAAAACGAGAACGTTCTGGCAGTTGCTGCGTCAGTTCATCGGCCTGCTCGACGGACATTGGGGCGTGCTGGTCGCGGCGCTGGCGGCGCTCACGCTCACCACGGTGCTCAAGCTCGTGCCGCCGGCGGTGACGAAGCTGGTCATCGACTACGTCCTGCCCGGCAAGCCGCTGCCGTATGCGTGGGTCGAGCGATCGCACCTTCCGACGCAAGGCATGCCGCTATTGATCGCGCTGGCGGGCGTGGTGATGGCGGTGTCGTTGCTGGCCTCGGCGGCGAACTTGTGGGGCCGATGGCTGGCGACACGCACGACAAAGCGATTGCAAGTGACGATGCGCCGCCGGGTGTTCGAGCATGCCGTGCGACTTCCGTTGCACCGTGTGTATCAGCTCAAGAGCGGTGGCGTGGCGAGCATCCTGCGCGAAGACGCCGGTGGCATCGCTGAGCTGATCTTCAGCATGATCTACAACCCGTGGCGAGCGGTGATTCAACTGCTGGCCAGTCTCGCCGTGCTCGCCTGGGTCGACTGGCGATTGTTGTTGGGATCGGTCGCGATCTTGCCGCCGCTGTACTTCACGCATCGCACGTGGATTGCGAGGATTCGCCCCCAGTATCGCGAGATCCGCCGACAGCGGCAGGAGATCGACAGCCACGCGACCGAGGCGTTCGCCGGCATGCGCGTCGTTCGCGCCTTCGGACGCAGCCGCAACGAGACAGCTCGCTTCACGCGCAACGGCAATCTGATGGCGCGTCACGAACTGATGGCATGGCTATGGTCGCGAGGCATCGAGGTGGCGTGGGACGTTCTGGTGCCATTGGCGTCGGCGGGGTTGCTGCTTTACGGCGGCATGGAAGTGATGGCCCATCGCTTGACGATCGGCGACCTGATGATGTTCCTCGTATACCTCGCGATGCTGTTGGAGCCGCTGGCCGTGCTGGCCGAAAGCGCCACGGCGTTTCAGAACAACCTGGCCGGCCTCGATCGTGTGCTCGATTTGCTCGACGAGCAGCGCGAGTTGCCGGCCCGCGGCGAGACGGTGGACGTCGATCCACGCACCACGGCCGGACGTTTGACGTTCGACAACGTCAGCTTCGAGTATCCCGGAAGTGAACGGCCGGTGCTCGAGCACATCAATCTCGACGTGCGCCCGGGGCAGATGGTCGCGCTCGTCGGCCCGAGTGGTTCGGGCAAGACCACGTTGTGCAATCTCGTTGCGCGGTTCTTCGATCCGACCGAGGGGACGATCGAACTCGATGGCGTCGACCTGCGCGACTTGCGAGCGGAGAGTTATCGCAAGCTGCTGGGGATTGTCGAGCAGGATGTGTTTCTGTTCGACGGGACGGTCGCGGAGAACATCGGCTATGCTCGCAACGACGCCACGATGGTCGATGTCGAACATGCCGCGAGAGTCGCCAACGCCCACGACTTCATTGCCGCCCTGCCCGACGGCTACGAAACGTTCATTGGCGAGCGCGGCGTGAAACTCAGCGGGGGTCAGCGGCAGCGGTTGGCGATCGCTCGCGCGGTGTTGTCCGACCCGCGGATTTTCATTCTCGACGAGGCGACGAGCAGCCTCGACACCGAGAGCGAACGGCTGATTCAAGATAGTCTGCGAACGCTCATGCGGGGGCGCACGAGTTTCGTCATCGCGCATCGGCTGAGCACGATCATGCACGCGGACCTGATCGTCGTGCTGGCCGATGGCAAAATCGTCGAGTACGGAACGCACGACGAGCTGATGGGGCGCAGCGGACGTTATCGCGGCATGGTGCTGCTGCAGACGTCGGGTCAGGAGCGGATGGCCGCCGATCCAGTGACCTGAGTCGCGACACCGGTCGCGACCGAGTCGCTGCCCGCCTTTGCCGGATGCGCTTCGAGGGCCTTGCTCAGCGCACTCACCTCACGGTCGAGCGCTGCGAGAAGCGCGGCGGCGCCGTCCAGGGAGTTCGATCGAGCCAACGTCTCCAGCTCTCGCGCAGCGTCGATCGCCCGCTGAGCACTGAAGTTGGCCGACAGCCCCTTCAAACTGTGGGCCGCGCGTTCCACACCCGCGACGCTTTTCTGTTCGAGGCTTGCGGCACACTGCTTGAGCAACCCCGGCGCATCTTCCAGATAGAACTGGATCATGTCGGCCAGCAGCCGGCGGTCCCCGCCGAGTCGCCCCAAGGCCGCGTCGAGATTCATGATTGAGTCGTCCACTACCTCGCCTCCTCGAATATGCCTCGTGGTGTGTCGCAGTTTCCTTGCAGATATGGAGCCTTATACGGATATTCCTACTACGGGCACGCAATCTGCTGTTTTTTTCTACCCTGCTCATAGATTTTACGTGGGAGTTACTGACATGGTTGCGCAGGTTTCGGAACATGATGTCACATCGAACGATGACCTCGAACGTCGGGTGATCAACTTCCTTGAGGCTCGGCATATCCCGGGCGTTCGATGGTTGAAAGTCCATGCCAAGCAGGGGATTGTGACGATCAGCGGCAATGTCCGTTCGTTCTATCAGAAACAGCTTTGCAGTCACGCAGCCCGCCGGGTCGCGGGAGTTGTGGCTCTCGTCGACCAGATTAACGTCGCCTCGTAGCTAGCGGATCGCAGCCGATCGGAAAGTCGATCGTTGCTTCTCACGCTCCTCGCGAGCCCAACGCGACGCATGACTCCATTGCGTTCATGCTGAGCGCTTCGTAACCCGAGCGCGATGGTCTGGTTGCGACAAAAGTGCCCTCGGAACACGACTTGCACCTCTGGAGTAACCGTGGACAGACGGTAAATCTAAAGGACACGAATCATGCAAAGCACGCAAGACAAGCCGATCCGCGTGGGGATTTTTTCATCGCCCGAAAGCGCCGACGCAACCATCAACGACCTGCTTCAGGCGGGCTTCACGAAGGACGAGATCACCGTGGTCTGCGCGGCGGGGCCCGGCCACGATCACTACAAACAGTTCGAGCACCAGGAGCCGGCGGGCACGTTCGCGCCGAAGGCAGCAGTAGCGGGGGGAGCCGTCGGCGCCGCGCTTGGTGGACTCGCGGCCGTCGCTGGAGCGATTGCGACCGGCGGCATCGGGCTTTTGGCGGCGGGGGGCATCGCCGCATGGAGTGGTGGCGTCGTGGGCGGATTGGTCGGCGCGATGATGACGCGCGGCGTCGAGAAGGAGTTGGCGAACTTTTACGACCAATCGGTGCGCGAGGGCAAAATCCTCGTCGCCGTCGAAGACCAGGGGTCAACCGCCGATCGTCGCCTCCCGCGGGCGTCGCAGATTTTGGCCGAGCATGGCGCCGAGCCGATTCCGTTGGCCGAAGGCTGATGCCCCCCCGACACAATTGCGGTGGACGGGTAAATGCCCCCGCTTTCTTTTCACGGCACAGGGCGTGCATTACCGATGGAGTCCGAAGGAAACTTCTTCTCCTGAGAGTGTTTGCGTCATGACTGCCGGGCTTTTCATCGTCGAGTTTGTGGGCGGGCCCTTCGATGGCAAAGCGATCTCCATGTCGCAACCGCCGACGCCTGGGCGCGTCGTGATACCGGTGGCCGCACCGCCCGGTGCCGAGCTTGGCAACGGCGGCCATGCTCCGTCGCGACGCGTCGGCAGCCTCGCCGCCTACGATCTACAGGAGCATCACGAAGGCTGGATCTACCGTTTCTGCGGCACGCTGCCGACGAACAAGCCCGCCCATGGTCGACTGGATCGCGATCTCGTCGAGCGGATCGTGGGCGACGAGCGCGATCGATTCGCCCAAACGTTAGGATTCGCCTCGCGAACGGCGCTATTCGAGGCGTCGTTGTTCGTAGCCGCCAGCGACGGCCGCAAGTGGTACGTGACGGTCGACGATCGTGGCGCGTGGTGGTCGTGGAACGACAGCGACATGCAAACGTACAAGAAAACGTCGTCGCTGGACGATGCCGTGCGTTGGGTGCGACGAATGGTCGAGATGCCGGCGCGTTAACCCCTCTCCCTTCGGGAGAGGGTGGCGGCGCAGCCGCCGGGTGAGGGCGGTTTGCACTGCGCTCCGCCCTGCTAACAATTCAACCCGCCCTCATCCGCCGCTTTGCGGCACCTTCTCCCGGAGGGAGAAGAGTTTGAAGGTGCCGCTGCGACTTGCCGGGTTCGACACGCATCACAAACGGCGACTGATCGAAACCGCGTCGCCAGACGATTGCTTCCCCCTTGCCCGGCGAGAGGCCGTCGAGCTTCGGGGGCTGATCGCCGACGGCCTCGCATAAGATGCGAATCAACTCGCCCGCGTCGTCACCGGTGGCGATGATCGTGTCCATCTCGGCGAGCACGCGATGGTTCATCAGCTTCGCTTCAAGCGTCACCATCCACACGCGATCCAGTTGCGCTGGCAACATCGCATCGGTCGGGGCACGACCTGCCGGCAACATGTGGTGCGCTTCGTCGATGATCGTCCAGTGAGGACGCCCAACTCGCGATCGCATCTCGAGCAACCGCGCGAGCAACGTTGCCAGCGCCGTCGGCCGATCTTTCAGCGGCACGCCGATCAAGTTCGCAATCGCATTCGTCTTCGGCGAGTCGAGCAACTTCACAAGCTGTTCGGCCTCGGGCGGCTGCTTGCGGTTTCCCTGCGTGACGGCAACCTTCAACTCATCGTAGTCCCCTTCGGGGTCGATCACGCAAAACTGGTAGCCGTGCTCGGTCAGTTGTTCGAGGAACGCGGTCGTCAGGGTCGACTTGCCGCTGCCCGAGCGTCCGGTGACGAGGACGCGTTCGTTGTAAGGATGAATCTCGACGGGCTCGTCGTCGTGCGTGCTTCCGATGCGCAGATAGTGACGTGAGAGCTTCGGATCGAGCGATGCCAAGTCGTCGTCGAGCACCCGGTTGATCAGCTCCGCGACTCCTTTGCCGTGATCGGCCGTCGTCACCAGGTCCGCGTGCTCTTTGAGCATCGGCAGCGCGTTGGAGACGGCGGCGCTGGCTTCGCACGAGGCCAACAACGCGTGATCGTTTTCGGCGTCACCGACCGCCACGACGTTGTGTGGCGAAAGGCGCATCTCGTCGAGCGCTGCCGCGAGGCCGCTGGCCTTGTTGACGCCCGAGGCGAGAATCATCACCGCCCCTTTGTTGAAGATCACTTGCAGCTCGAGGCCGAAGCGGCGAATCGTATCGAGCACGGCCTTATCGTGCGGCAGCCACGTGGCGACGATCGATCGGCCGACCGAAACCGGCACGCCTTGCGATCGCAGCGATTCGATGAACGCCGCGGGAGGCAGCGGCGCGAGGGGCTTTTCTTGCTTCGTGGCGGGCCAGTACAGCAACGCGCCGTTCTCGGCGACGATGCAGTCGAACATTTCCACGGCGTCGCACACCTGGAGCAGTTCGTCGAGCTCGCGACCCGTCACCATAATCAGATTGCGGCCCGAGTCACGAAAGCGTTTGAGCGCCTCGACCGTCGGCGCGTCGACTCGGCCATCGTGGGCCAGCGTGCCGTCGTAGTCGGTCGCAAGTGCCAAGTATCGCATGGTCCCGCCCTTACATGGTTGCCCTTCGATATTCATCCTGTAGGGAACGCCCTCCGTGGCGTTCCGCGAAGTGGCATAGATCGTCGATCGAGCCTCAGCGGAACGCCACGGAGGGCGTTCCCTACAGTGTTTGCAATCTCAAGGGTTGTCCGCCCAATAAAAAATCCGAAGCGGATGACGCTTCGGATTTCATGGCGATGGTAATTCGTCGCTTCCGTTACTTCGCCTTCTCGGCGTCGGACGGTTGATAGTAGCGATTGATTGTTTCGGCCCATTGGGCGTCGGCCGTGTCGGGCCAATGTTCTTTATCGAAGCCCGGCGCGTTTTGCAGGCGGTCCTTCGACGCGTTCAGCATGAAGTGGGCACCGCTGTCGTCGTGCATCAGTCGCAGTTGATTCCACGGCACGGCAAACAGCTTGTCGCCGAGGCCGAGCACGCCGCCCACCGACAGGACGGCGTATTGAATGCGGCCATCGTCGACGTTGAACATGAGTTCCTTGATTTCACCGAGCGTCTCGTGCGATGGGTTCTTGACCGGCATGCCGACGAGCGTTCCACTGCGATAGATGGGCGATACGGTCTGACGCGTCGCGGCAGTGCTGTCGAGTGATCCACTTCGACGCGGAGTGACACCGACGGGATCAGCACCGAAGCCGATCTGCGACATCCACAAAAGGCCGGCGAGCCCCAACCAGGGCAAAAGTGTTTTATTCATGGCACGAACTCCGAGCGAAAAAGGCTTGAGGCCCCTCGTCTCGAAGGTGGTTGCACGTCGCGTGCCGTGGATGGCGATGGGGACGGCAATCGGCGAGATGCTGCCAATGGGGCATGCGACCGGGGAACCCGCTTAGCCGGGTCGTCCACGACCCGGATTCCGCCCCGTGGACGGGGCGGCTAAGCGAGCGAACTTCTGAAACGCGTTCTACCCGGAAAGGACGATTGGACATCGAGCGTTAGCTCGACGCCGGCTCGGCCTCGACCTCGTCGCCTTCGACCTTCACCATGCGGCCGATCGAGACGCCGAGCGTGCGAATCTTGTTACGCAGGCTGCCTCGGGTGATGCCCAAAATTTTCGCCGCCTTCGACTGGTTGCCTTCGGCCTCGCGCAGCACGCGAGCGACCAGGTAGCGCTCGATCATTTCGAGCGTTTCGGCGTACAGGTTGGTCGAGTCGGCACGAATGCGGCCCTCGATGAACGAAGCCAACTCCATCTCCCCATCTTCGCCAGCGACGATCGCCACGTCCTCTTCGGAGTGACGCAGCTTCTGCGGGAAGAAATCGGAAATCAGCACCGGCCCCGCCGCCTGCAGCAACGCGTGCTTGAGCACGTTTTGCAGCTCGCGGACGTTGCCCGGCCACTTATAGCGAATCAGCATGTCGAGCGCTTCGGGCGAAATGCCCTGAACGTCTTTGTGCAACTCGCGGCTGTAGACCTCGAGGAAGTGCTCCATCAACAGCAGAAGGTCTTCTTGCCGGTCACGCAATGCGGGCAAGTTGAGCGTAAACGCGCTGAGCCGATAATAAAGGTCGGCTCGGAACGTCCCCTCCTCGACGTGCTTCTCCAAATCGCGGTGCGTGGCGGCAATGACGCGCACGTCGGCCTTCAAAACCTGGTTGCTGCCGACGCGCTCGAACTCCTTCTCCTGCAGAATGCGCAACATCTTGCCCTGCACGAGAGGCGACATATCGCCAATCTCGTCGAGAAAAATGGTGCCCCCCGAGCATTGCTCGAACTTGCCGATGCGACGCGCGTCGGCGCCGGTGAACGAGCCTTTTTCGTGGCCGAACAGTTCGCTTTCCAGTAGGGCGTCGGGAATGGCCGCGCAATTGACCGCCAGAAACGGCCCTTGCGATCGCGCACTGTGATGATAGATGGCGCGGGCGACGAGCTCTTTTCCCGTGCCGCTTTCGCCAAGGATCAGTACCGTCACGTCTTGTTGGGCGACGCGGCCGATGCCTTTGTACACGTCTTGCATGGCCGGGCTGCGGCCCACGAGCACATCGGCCTTCGCTTGGCCACGCGTGCCGCCGGGAACCTCGACCGGAACGCTCATCAACCTTCGAATCTGCACGGCCTGGTTCACGAGCTCGCGAACCCGCTCCAGATCGAGCGGCTTCATCAGGTAGTCCGAAGCGCCGAGCTTCATCGCCTGGATGGCGGTGTCGCTGCTCTCCGAGGCGGTGATGAAAATGACCGGCAACTTGCCGTCGAGGGCGTGAATCTGTCGGAACAGGTCGAGCCCCGACACGTCGGACGAGAGCATGATGTCCAACAGCACGACGTCGGGATTGTTCTTGGCGAGCAGCTCGAGGCCTTCCTCCGCATTCTTGGCAGCTAAAACCTCAAGGTCCGTGTCCTTAAAGACTTCGGAGATGAGGTGACGCACCGTGCGGTCGTCGTCAATCAGCAGAACGGAAGGCATTCAGTCGCTCCCAGAAGCCCATCGGTTTGGGCGGGATTTTAGTAGCCGCGTCGAGAAGCGTAGCGGCGAGCCGCCGTGGTCGCGCGCTCACCACCTTATCATGCAGTGTACGTGACGCGATCGCAAGAAGTTCCGGGTAGGAAGAGGCTACTCAGTAACGGTTTTACGGATCGAACGTGCCAAGGGGTCTACCTTGGCAAGATAAACCGTTAGCCCCCACACTGGCAGGCGTTACGGTCGTGGCGGCGGGCGATTTTTACCGCCTATTTCTGTGTCTGATTTTTTGACCTGAGTCGCGTCACGATGGTCATGGGTGACGCACGCTTTCGCGATGATCAGCGTACCCCGGCCGACTGTTTCGCAATCATTCGTCCCGATCGCTCGATGCCAGCACGCGGCAATCGGCAAAAGTCGAGCGTACCGCGCGATGGTGGGAATCACACACGTATGGCGGGCACGCCCTTTGCAATAGCCATTGTCCCATCGACGTGGGAACATTACGGAAACCAAGGCATAGGTGCAGAGATGAAACTGAATAGCATGGACGACCTGCTCATCCACGAGCTACGCGACTTGTACAACGCAGAGAAGCAACTGACCAAGGCGCTGCCGAAGATGGCCAAGGCTGCCTCGTCCGACGCGTTGCGCGAGGCGTTTGAATCGCACTTGGAAGAAACCAAGGGTCACGTCGAGCGGCTGGAGCGCGCTTTTGAAGAGCTTGGCAAGGCTGCTCGCGGCCACACTTGCAAAGCAATGCAAGGGCTCGTCGAAGAAGGCTCGGAAGTGATCGAACTCGACACGGATGACAGCATCCGCGACGCGGCCCTGATCGGCGCGGCCCAACGGGTCGAGCATTACGAGATGGCCGGCTACGGCACCGCACGCAACTTCGCCCAGTTGCTGGGTCACGACGAAGTCGCCCGCCTGCTCGAAGAAACTCTCGAAGAAGAAAAAGCTGCCGATGAGAAGCTCACCGAGTTGGCTCAATCGGAGATAAACGTCGAAGCGAAGTCCGCAGAGTGACTGAAAAACCACAACCACAAGTTCACGATAAAGGAGACGATCATGGCAACCACGAATCAAAACGTTCACAAGGCCGCAGCGAGTGCTCGCCACGCCGCCGAAGATCTTCGCGATCATGCCGAAGGTTTGCGCGATGATGTGAAGAGCCGCGTTCAAGATGCTGCTCACGACGTGCAAGACCGTGCCAGCGAAGTTCTGAGCCACGCTCGGGACGCTGCTGGTCAGGCCCGCGACTATGTGCAGGACCGTGCCTCGCACGTTCGCGATGCCGCCGGCGAGTACCTCCACGAGGGTCGCGTTCGAGCCCTGGAGTTCGGCGAGACGCTCGAGGACCAAATCCGCGATCAACCGCTTCGCGCCGTGCTGATTGCAGCGGCCGTAGGCGTTGTGCTCGGCATGTTCTGGACCCGCCGCCGCTAAAGACGGTGCCGCCAAAAACGGCAGCGCCAGACGCCCTAGCCGGGAGTAAACTTTCAGGCGGTCGGAGACAGTTCCGGCCGCCTGAGCGTTTTTTGTTTGCACGCAATTGTTGTTCAGAGGACGGGCGGAACTTTGCTCACGCGCACCATTACCGCTTGCGGTTTCGCGCGTCTGATTTTCTAAAACGCGCGAAACCGCAAGCGGTGATGGATCGTCGAGCATTCAAATTCACCGCAAGAACTACGGATCATCAATAGTCCATGATCGCTGATCCCCCACGCACGCCCACACAACCCACGACCGAAGCGCGCGAGCACGTCAAGCCCGGCGACTTTTCGGCTGCGGCGGCGTCGTTCGATCAACTGCAAGCGCAGGTTCGTCACTTCCTTGCTCTGGAGATGGACCGCATCAAGCTCGTCGTGCGCCGCGCGATGATGTTCGCCGTGATAGGCATCCTTGCTCTCGTAGCAGCGACAGCGATGGTCATCGCGGCCTTCGTGTTCGTGCTCAAGGGAATCGCCGAAGGCGTGGCGGTGCTGCTCGGTTCGGTTTGGGCGGCCGATTTACTCGTCGGAACAGCGATCTTCGTCGCACTCACGGCCGGCATGTACTTTGGAATTCGTCGCGTCACGAAAACCTCTTACCAACGAACGAAGGCGAAACATGAGCGTTGGCACCAGCAGCAGCACCTTCGCCGAACCTCGCGAAGCTAATCGACCCGAGAAAGTTATGTCGGACGCCTCAATCCACAACGGTCACACCGAAGAACAGCACGACGACACTCGTGCCGAAGACGATCGTCCCGGCCAGACTGCCGACGAGAGCGCGTACCTCAACGAAGAAACCGCAGCCACGAAGCAAGCGATCGCCGACGACCTTGAACGTCTGAAGTCGAGCCTCGCCGACGCGGTTGACCCGATCGCCTGGGCGAAAGAGCATCCTTGGATCAGCCTGGCGTTGGCAGTGGCCGCGGGCTTCACGGCCGGCGCGGTGCTCAACCCGTTCGGTGAACCGAAGAAGCAAGAAGAGCCGGAAGAAGAATTCGTCGAAGATTTTGACGACGAAGACTATATCGACGAAGAACCGCCGCAACCGCAGCCCAAGCGTCGCCCACGCCGTGCGGCGAATCGTGGCCCCGCGCGGCACGCATCGCTCAGCGCCAGCGCCATGAGCATGATCTTCGAGCCGCTGTTCGAGATGATCAAAGTCGCGTTGACCTCATTCCTGGTCGCCTCCGTGAAACGATACACTGACCCCATGGTCGCCGAGCCCCCACCGAACGACGATCGCGACGCACCGGACCCGACGGTTGCGAGTCCTTCGTAGCCGATCACTTACGAGCGCCATCCGAAAGAGCAGGACAGCAAGATGGCCCAAGGCGCCGCGTCGGAAACCGCGCTTCCGGGCACCAACTGGAAGCTCAGCGACACGGCACGCGCGACGCTGACCGTCGTCGGCGTTGTCTTAATGTACGGCGTGCTGTATGCCTTTCGCGGCGCGCTGTTCTATCTGTTTGTGGCCGTTATCCTGGCGACGGCGCTCGAACCGCTGATTCGCATGGTCGAGCGATTGAAGTTCTCGCGCAACGTCGCGGCCCCGATCGTCTACGTCACGGTCACCTTGGTCGGCGGCGCGTTGGCCGTCTACGGCCTGCCGATCCTCGTCGAGCAAGTGCGATCGCTCATCGCGACGACGCCCGAAGCGTATCACACGTTGCGAGATAACCTGGCCGAGTCGTCGAACGAGTTGCTGGCGCGGCTCGGCAGCAGCCTGCCCGAACATCTCGGCGTGCTCGCGGTAAGCGAGGCTGCCGACAAGGATGTCATCAACCTGAGCAACGTCGCCAAGGCGGTAACCCTCACCAAGCCGCTGCTTCACGGCATGTTCGTGACGGTCGCGGTGCTCGTTCTGGCGTTCTTCTGGTCGTTGCAAGGTCCGCGCATGTTGCGATCGTTGGTGCTGTGGATGTCGCCGCCGCGGCGCGAGCCGGCCCGCGAGTTCTTCGACGCGGTGCTCGAGAAAGTCGGCGCGTTCGTCCGCGGGCAAGGTATTCTCTGCTTGTCCGTGGGGGCGATGACGCTCGTGGCGTTGCTGATCATCGGAGTGCCCAACGCGTTCGCGCTCGCGCTGCTGGCGGGCATGCTCGAAGCGGTCCCCGTGCTCGGCCCGACGCTCGGCGCCGTGCCCGCGGTGCTCGTCGCGGCTTCGGTCGACACGACGCATGTGTTTTGGGTGATCATTGCCGCAGTCGTGATCCAACAGACCGAGAACTATGTGCTCGTGCCGCGGATCATGGACCGCTCGGTCGGCGTGAACCCGCTCGTGACGTTGCTCGCGCTCGCCGGCTTCGGGTCGCTGCTCGGCCTGCCGGGCATGGTGCTGGCCATTCCCATGGCGGCGATCATTCAGCTGATTCTCGAACGCGCGGTGCTCAATGCCGACGCGCACGCACCGCCTCCACCCACCGGTCGCGGGCCCGTGAGTCGGCTGCGGTATCAAGTACACGAGCTGCTGCAGGACGTGCGGCGTGTGGTCCGTGTGAAAGAAGGCGAGGTGGCCAAAGAGGCCGACCGTATCGAAGAAGAAGTCGAGCGCATCGCTCAGGAACTCGACGACCGCCTGCTGGCAGAAGAAACACCGACAGCCCCCGCCGTGCAGGCAACCGATTCACCGCCACCCGTCGAGCCCGCGAAGGAGCCGCCCGCATGACGCGGCTCGCATTACACACCGCCGTGGCGCTGGCGATTCTCGCCGGCCTCGTCGTCGCCTGGCAGCTTCGCTATCCGGTGCTGTTGTTCGTCGTGTCGTTGGCCATCTCGGCCGCGTTGCGACCTCTGGTCGATCGTCTGCTCGCGCGGCGTTGGCCGAAGGCGTTGGCCGTGACGGTCGCGTATCTGCAACTGATCGGGGCGTTGATGTTGTTGGCGTTGATGTCGATCCAACCTCTCGTGGTGGAAACCAAGCGCTTCGGCCAACTCACGTACGACGCCTACGACCAGGTAGAAAAAACCTGGCCCGAGCGCGGCGGTTGGCGTGCGGCGGCGATCCGTCGCATCCCCGCCCCCGAGGACGTGTATCACGAAATGCTCGGCAGCCAGGGGATGTCGCTGCTACAAACGGCGCTCGGGGCGACGTTCGATTTATTCAGCAACCTGATCGACGCCATCGTCGTCATCGTGATGAGTTTGTATTGGTCGATCGATCGCGATCGGTTCGAGCGCCTCTGGCTGACGGCCATGCCTGCGCGACATCGCGCCGCGGCGCGCGACATTTGGCGATCGATCGAAAACGAATCGGGCGATTACCTGCGCAGCGAGATCATGCAGAGCGCCGCGGCGGGCCTGCTGCTGTGGGTCGGGTTGTCGATGATCGGCTATCCGTTTCCCGTGATGGCCGCCGTCGCCGGCGCGATTGCGTGGCTCGTGCCTTGGGTCGGCATGTTGCTCACGGCCGTCGGCGTCGTCGTGTTCGCGCTGCCGTCGTTGGTTCAGCACAACCTGGGCTCGCCGTGGGTTTGGCTGCTGTTGTCGGTGGCCTACACATTCGCCTTGCTGTTGTTTCTCGAAATGATCGTCGAGCCTCGCGTCTTCGGACGTCGCCGCTACAACTGGCTGCTGGTGGCGATCATGATGATCGGGCTTGCCGACTCGCTGGGCATTGTGGGCCTCGTCCTGGGACCGCCGTTGGCGGCGATTCTGCAGACGCTTGGCGGGCGGCTGCTGCGACATCGGATGGCCAGCGACGCCGAGACTGACGACGCCGATTTGGCCGAGGAAGTCGCGCAGCTTCGCGAGTCGATTGCTCATGAAGAACAGCCGACGCCCGAGCTGGCAAGTATCGTCGAGCGCTTGGATAATCTGGTGCACGAAGCGCAGCCGGTGCTGCCCGAGCCCGACGGCGCACACGACGGCACGCACGATGGGCAACCCGCGGCATCGGCCACGACCGGCGTCGCCGAGGCGCAACGTCCGGCAACCTCGTGAGAGCGGCTCAAGATTTCATGAGCTGATGTCGATGGACTAGCGCGTCGAGCAGTAGCGAAGCATGCAGGTAGCGTGATGGCGTTCAAAATTCTGCGAACCGCGAAACGGTGGGGCCTCGCCGTCTGGTCGACCTTGCGTGCGACCATCGACCGTTGGAACCACGACGACGGCTGGCTGCTCAGCGCCGCGATGGCCTACTCGGCCGCGTTCTCGCTGTTCCCGTTGTGCCTCATCCTGATTGCCGGCCTCAGTTGGGTCAGTCGTATGTCGCCGGCGATTCATGCTCGGCGCATCGAGCTGGTTGAAATCGTGCGCCAGAACGCGGGCCCCTGGGTCGCCGACCAACTGCACGGCCTGCTGCAAGGCGTCGACATGAACGCGGGCTACGGCGGGCCGCTGGGTATCGCGACGCTCGGCATCGGCGCGATCGGCATCTTTCTGCAGTTCGACGCCATCTTCGATCGCATCTGGAACACCACGGCCGAGCCGATCACCGGGTTCTTCTCGCTCATCCATCGATTGCTGATCGACCGCATCGCCGCGTTCATCATGTTGGTCGCGTTGGGCGTGTTGCTCATTGGCATCTCGATCGCGAATTTCGCCGCCGATGGCGTAAAGCAATTCGTCGACACGCTTCCTGCCGGCGCCGTGGCCTGGTCGGTCATTCAGCCCGGCATCGCGCTGGCGGTCAACGCGGTTGTGTTCACACTCATCTACAAATTCTTGCCGAAGGTGCGCGTCGGCTTTCTTGAGTCGATGATCGGTGGCGTATTTGTGTCCATCGTCTGGCAGATCGGCACGCACGTCCTCACGCGGATCGTCATCTCGTCGAAGTACAGTGCCTACGGCGTCGTCGGTTCGTTCGTGGCCATCATGGCGTGGATGTACTATGCCAGCATCGTCATCTTCCTCGGCGCCGAGCTCGTGCAGGTGATCTGGCGCAGCGCCAAGGAATGGACATCACCGACGCCCCGCGCGAACCAACCGCCACCGCCGCGCGGGATTGACACGGCGCATTCATTCTTCGCGCCGTGTTTCCGTCTCGGGTCGCCCCACGCTTGCCTCTTCGCGGAGCGCTCCGCTAGTGCGTCGCGGCTAACCTCAGAACCTAATTGGCACGCCAAGTGCAATATCTCAGGTCGACAGGTGATGCGATTCACCTCGAAACTCAAACGCGTTCCATTGAGGAGCACTGCCATGTTGTCCTGGGCCCTGACATTTCTGATTATCGCACTTGTCGCGGGTGTTTTCGGCTTCACCGGCGTTTACGTCGCCGCTGCCGGCATCGCGAAGATTCTGTTCTTCGTATTCCTGGTGTTGTTCGTCGTCAGCCTGTTGGCTGGCCGCACACCACGCGAGACCATCTAAGGCCAGATCGCGGCGGCCTTACGGGGCCGCCGCCTGGCCATCGGCAGCGTCGAGCATCTCTTGAAGCTGACGCGCTACGACGACGGCACTGGCCGGTCGCCGTCGTGGCTTTTTCTCCAAAAGCGACATCACCAGATCGTGCAGCGGCGGCTGCACGTTTGGGCGAAAATCGCGCAGCACGTCCGGTGCTCGCTTCGCCACATCCGCGGCCTGTTCTTCGAACGTCGTGCCGCGCGGCCGCAGTGGCAGAATCCCTGTCAGCCATTGGAAAGCAACCACGCCCAACGCGTACAAGTCCGCGCGAGCATCGATCGCTTTGCCCGTCGCTTGCTCGGGGGCCATGTATCCGAACGTCCCCGCGATGATGTTCGGCATCGTTCGCGCCGTGAAGCGCGTGACGTGCGCCACACCGAAGTCGATCAACACCGGCACTCCGTCGGGTCGCACGATGATATTGTCCGGCTTCAGGTCGCGATGCACGATGTCCGCCAGATGCAACGCCGCCAGCCCGTCGGCAATCATCTTCAGCGATCGCATTACTTCGACCTCGTCGGCGCTGTTGTCAGGCGGAAGCAGCTTGGTGAGCGGCAGGCCTTCGACGAATTGCTGCACGACATACGCGCCGCCGTTGGGCTCGGTGCCCAGGCTGTAGACGCTTGCCACACAAGGATGACAAACGCGCGACGCCGCTTCGAGTTCCGTGCGTGCCGAAGCCCAACACAGTTGCCGCTCGCGCACGTCGTACAATCGGTCGAGATGCAGACGCTTGTACGCCACCTGACGATTGTGCTTGAAGTCCATCGCGCGAAACACTTCGCCGAACGCTCCGCCCCCCAGGTGTTGCAGCTCCTGATAATCGCCCGACTGATAGTTGCCCGGCGCCGCCGCACTTCCCGCCGGTGCAAGACTTCGCGACTCTTCCGCCACCGGCTCGACGACGCCTAGCCCAGCAAACGCCTCGCGCACCATCGTCAGATACCGGCCATAACCGCCTGCCCGCACCAGCTCCATCGTGTCGAGCAAACATCGCTGCGCGTTGCGCGAGTTGTTCGCGTCGATGAGCGTGTGAGCCAGCCGAACGCGGCAGTTGATGAGCAGGTCGGGCACTTTCAGGTCGGCATATCCGTTCGCCGCTTCCTCCAGCAGAGCGGCCGCCCCACGATCGCCTCGCGCCGCCAACAGCTCGCCACGCGCCGCCTTCAGATGCAACACAAGGTCCGGCTCGGTGTCGCTCGGTAGCAGCTTCTCAGCCGCTTTGAGATCGGCCTCCGCTTCCTTAAAACGTCGCTGCGACAGGTGCAGCAGCGCGCGATCCTTGAGCGCGAAGAGTTCGACGAAGCTGTAACCGTGTGCCCCCGCGAGTTCGAGGCTCTGTTCGAGCGCCGTCGCGGCCTGATCGAGTTCTTTCAGCCCTAGCCATGCTTGCCCGAGATGGTTGTGTAACTGGGCTTGGCTCTTGAGCGCGTTGAATCGCACGGCGAGGTCCATGTCGCGCTGGAAGCAATCGAGCGCGTCTTGATAACGCATCGCTCGCAAGTGCGTTCGGCCGAGGTTGCCGAGCGTGATGGCCATCCCTTCGAAATCGCCGTCGATCGTCTTGTCGGCCAGCGACACCGAGAACGCCTGCAACGCGCAGTCGAGCCTCCCCTGCTCCGCGTGGATCATGCCGATGCCGTCTTGCACCTGGGCGCTTCCCAGCCGATAGCCCAGCTTCTGATACGCCGCGGCCGCCGCGGTCAGCGTGACCAGCGCGGTGGCCGAGTCGCCGCGCTTGAATTGCAGCACGCCAGCGAGATGCTGTGCTCGCGCTGCCAGCATCGTGTTCGGCTCGGCCCGAGCGGCAACCTCCTCGCAGTCGGCGAGCGCGGTCGACAGACTGTCGCGCCGACGCATCGCAAGTTGCGCGAGCTCCAGTCGGCAGGCGTCACCCAGTGCCGGCATCGCGGCCTCGAAATCGGCCCGTGCATCGTCGAAGCGTTCGAGCGCCATCCGCGCCAACCCGCGGCCGAATTGTGCCGCCGGCTCCGTTACCTCAGCATCGGCCACGAGTTGCGGAGCACCGGCGACGAGCGCGCCGCGAAACGGCTCGGGCACGTCGATCGTAAAACGGGCGGGCATCGTTTTGTTGTAGTCGCCGCATCGGCGCGACGCGAGTCACATCAACCCCTCTCCCTTGGGAGAGGGTGGCGGCGCAGCCGCCGGGTGAGGGCGGGTTGCGCTGCGATTCGGGCCTGCCGATCGTTCGACCCGCCCTCATCCGCCGCTTCGCGGCACCTTCTCCCGGAGGGAGAAGAGTTCGATAACCCCTCTCCCTTGGGAGAGGGTGGCGGCTTAGCCGCCGGGTGAGGGCGGGTCGCGTTGGGATGCGCTCACCACCATCGCACGGTCCATGGAGGCGAGTGGACCGCAATTGCCGCCACGGCACGCCCTCATCCGCCGCTTCGCGGCACCTTCTCCCGAAGGGAGAAGGGTTCGATCATTTGCCTGCCCTGCAATAATACAGGCGTACACCGAAAGGAGTCCGCCATGCTTTACGAACTGCCGCTGAACCGACCGCTGCGCATCTCCGAGGAATCGGCCGCTGCCAACTCGCCCGACACGCCGCAGCGAGAAAGCACTAGCACCTCGCCCGTCGAGGCAGCGAATTCTGAACAACTCGACGCCGA
Organism: uncultured Planctomycetota bacterium; assembly: GCA_963708675.1. Lineage (GTDB taxonomy): Bacteria > Planctomycetota > Planctomycetia > Pirellulales > PNKZ01 > DATAXP01. Next base: position 3,462,770 of record CAVPTO010000003.1, on the reverse strand, counting down.
CCTGCTCGACGCCTACTCGCGGGCCGTGATCAACGTCGTCGAAACGGTCTCGCCTGCCGTGATTAGTGTCACCGGTCGCGAAGGTGACGAGCCGCGCGGCTCGGGCTCTGGGTTCGTCATCGCTCCCGATGGCTTCGCCGTGACCAACAGTCACGTGGTCGCCGGCCGGGCGCGACTGATCGCCCAAACGACCGACGGCGATCGCGTCGACGCAACCGTCATCGGCGACGACCCCGCCACCGACCTCGCATTGCTTCGCCTGGCCGCGCGCGATTTGCCGACGGCGACGATTGGCGACTCGATGGCCGTGCGCGTCGGGCAACTCGTGATCGCGATGGGAAGTCCCATGGGATTGCACTCGACGGTTTCGACCGGCATCGCCAGCGCTTTAGGCAGGAGCATGCGAGGGCAGGATGGCCGTTTGATCGACAACGTCGTGCAGCACACGGCCCCGATCAACCCGGGGAACTCCGGCGGGCCGCTGCTCGATTCGCGAGGGCGGGTGATCGGCGTGAACACGGCGATTATCGCCATGGCTCAGGGTCTCGGCTTTGCGGTGCCGAGCAACACGGCTAGCTGGGTGATGACCGAGCTAATGAACCACGGCCGCGTGCGTCGCAGGACGTTGGGCATCACGGCCGGCGTGCGACGGTTGCCGCGGGTGATGGTGCGCGAGCTCGACTTGCTGACGGATGAAGTCGTTGAGGTGAACGAGGTGCTTGCCGGTTCGGCCGCCCAACGTGCGGGACTTCGGCCCGGCGACATGATCGTGGGCCTCAACGACCGCGTCGTCGGCAGCGTCGACGAGATTCACCGCCTGCTGGCGAAGATGGCCAGCGAGCGCAAGGTGGAACTCGAGGTGATTCGCGACACTGGCCGGTTGCACATTGTCGTCGACTGGGGCGACGGGCGATAATCGCCGCCCGCCGCGCGTCGTTCATCAGTATTGCGATGAACGACGATAACGATCACCATCACCGCTTGCGGTTTCGCGCTTTGTTTATAGACGCGCGAAACCGCAAGCGGTGGTGGTTCGTCGAATCGTCGTGTTGATCGGTTCGTCCCAGGAGCAAGATGTCATGCGACGCGCGATGAGTTTCGTCGTGATTGTGATTTCCCTGGTCGCCTCAGCCGCCGATTGGCCTCGCTTCCGCGGACCGTCGGGCATTGCGACCAGCGACGAAACCGGGCTGCCCGTCTCGTGGAACGATCAGGAAAACATCGCTTGGAAGACCGATCTGCCGGGGCCCGGCACGTCGAGCCCGATCGTCGAAGGCGACCGCATCTATCTGACGTGCTACACCGGATACGGGCTCGACGCCGAGGAACCCGGCGATCGCGACAAGCTTGTCCGCCATGTTGTGTGCCTCGACCGCTCGGGCGGCGGAATTGTGTGGACGAAGGATTTTCAAGCCGCCCAGCCCGAGTCGGAATACTCGGGGGGCAACAATACCTGGCACGGCTACGCGTCGAGCACGCCGGTCGTGCGCGGCAATCGGCTGTACGTGTTCTTCGGTCGGTCGGGCGTGTACTGCCTCGATGCCAGTGATGGCCGCGAGCTGTGGCATGCCGACGTCGGCGAGAAGACCACCGGCTGGGGCTCGGCGAATTCGCTCGCGCTGTTTGAGAACGTGTTGATCGTGAACTCGTCGATCGAGAGCACGACGATTCGCGGGCTGGATGCCGAGAGCGGCAAGCAGTTGTGGGTGATCGACGACGTGAAGGGGGCTCGCAACACGCCGATCCTTGTCGACCTTCCCAGCGGCGAAACCGAGATGGTGTACAGTCACCCCGGCGATCCCGAGGGTTCGATCGTCGGTTGCGATCCGCGCACGGGCAAAGAGCTGTGGCGATGCCGCGGCATTCCCGACACCTACTGCTGCCCCAGCCCTGTGGCGAACAACGGCATCGTCTACGTCATCGGCGGCCGGAAGAACACGGCGCTGGCCGTTCGCGCCGGCGGCCGAGGCGACGTGACCGAGACGCATCAACTGTGGCGAACGAACAAAGGCGCCAACGTTGCGTCACCCGCGTACTGGAAGGGTCACCTGTACTGGGTACACGAGCGCAAAGGGACATTGTTCTGTCTCGACGCCACCAATGGCGAGCTTGTGTACGAAGAGCGTCTCGAGCCGCGGCCCGGCATCGTGTATTCATCCGTCACGATTGCCGACGACAAGATCTACGCCGTCTCGCAGCACAACGGCACGTTCGTGCTGGCCGCGAGTCCGCAGTTCAAGCTGCTCGCGCACAACGTCTTCGCCGACGACGACAGCCGCAGCAACGCCTGTCTCGCCGTCAGCCGCGGCCAGTTGCTGCTCCGCAACGATCGCCGGTTGTACTGCATCGGCGGGAAGTAGCAGTTTCGTCTCGATGCTGATCTGTAGGGAACGCCCTCCGTGGCGTTCCGTGGAACAAGTGGACGCGTCGCGCACAGTTCACGGAACGCCACGGAGGGCGTTCCCTACAGGGATATTGCATCAACGGTTGCAAGAGTGAAAAGCGGCCAACGGAGGGGCGAGTAATTGCGCACTAAGCCGTGTCTATAGGGTGCGCAATAACGTTGCGTCGATTTTCGTTGGGCGCGCTAAGCGTCGTCGTCCTTCTTCGCCTTCTTTTTTTCCTTTCGATCGCCTTTGCGTTCCTTCTTCGTCGTGTCTTCGAAGCCGGCGTTCGGCTTCGGCTCGGGGAGCGACGCGACGATCGAATCGAACCGGGCGCGGGCGGCCTGCACCTCGGGATCGTTGGAATCGGTGACGTCTTTGTACGTGCTGCCGTCGCGACAGGCGCCGCAGTCGAAGAACTTCACGTCGTTGCCGCGCATCGGGATTTGCAACAGCCAGCGCTCGTCGCGAATCAGACGACCGGCGTCGAGATGGCTGTAGATCCATTCACGATGTCGAGGTTGCTTGCCGGTGACGACGCTCCAAAAACTCTTGCCGTCGAACGGGCGATCGGTGGGGAGTTGTGCTCCCGACAACTCAGCGGCAGTCGCCATGATGTCGGTCAAATCGGCGACGGCAGGTGAAATGAGGCCGCGCTTCAGGCCTGGTCCGTAGACGATGCACGGCGTGCGGGCGCCGAGTTCGGTGACCGTTGCCTTGCCTTCGCCACCGGTGCCGTTGTCGCCGATGAAGATCACATACGTGTTCTTGTCGAGTCCCTCCGCTTTCAGACCATCGACGAGCCGCCCCATCAGCACGTCGAGATACTCGAGGTTCGACTTCAACCCCGCGGGCCACCGCTTGCCGGGATGCTCGGGGTCGGGCGTCTCCACTCGCGGGCCGTGTGTGAGAACCGACGTGTAGTGAACGTAGAACGGCTCGTTCTTGTGGCGACGCGCGAAGTCGAGCACGAACTCGTTGAACAGGTCGGGGCCGAAGTCGTCGGGCTTCGTCGGCAGGTACTTGCCGTTCTCGACGAGGCTCGGCTGCCAGTATCGCGACGCATTGCCCCCCTTCTCGTGCGCCGGATGCGTGACGCCCTTCGGCAGATTGTTGTCGTAAGCCCACATGCGGTATTCGTCAAAGCCACAGTCGTAGATGAGCGTCGGCAGATCACCCGACAACTGCCACTTGCCCGCCAGCGCCGTCGCATAGCCTGCGGACTTCATCATGTCGGCAATCGTGAAATGCGTGGCGATGTCGGCCTGCGGCGAACCCTTGGGCGGTTTGAAGGCTGGGTTGCTCATGCCCAGGAAGCCGTTGTGAAAGCCGTACTGGCCGGTCAGCAAGGCGACGCGCGTCGGCGTGCACAGCGGCATGGCATAGAACGTGTCGAACCGCACCCCTTCGGCAGCCATGCGATCGAGGCGCGGCGTCTGATGGTCCTTGCTGCCGTAGCAGCTCAGCTCCTTCGCCCCGAGATCGTCGGCCAGCACGACGATGAGGTTCGGTTTGTCGGCCCGCTCAGCAGCGTAGGTTACGGCCGCGACGCCCAGCAGAACCGCCGTTGTCAGAAACCTCGTCGTCAGCGCCAGCCCCTTGAAAACCCGCATGAAACACCTCGATCGAACGTGGGATGCTTGTAACTTCTGAATTATGACGCTCCGGCACGAGTGATTATCTGCCACGAAGCGTCGCAGTTTCTGTAGGGAACGCCCTCCGTGGCGTTCCGTGAAGCGGGATGGACAAACCAACGTTGTTCACGGAACGCCACGGAGGGCGTTCCCTACAGATAGCGTGAGATAGCGTGACGTCGTTGCCTACGGCCGCGGCTTGAGCACGATCGGCTCGGCCTTTCGGGTTTCGCCAGCGGCGTCGACCGTCTCGATGGTGAGCGTGAGTGTGCGATCCGCGAGCTTTAGTGGAAGGCTGAACTCGAACGGAAAGCGGTCATCGGTGAGCGTCGTGACCTTGCCGTCAACATTAACGTGCAGCGTCGCCGACTTCATGGAGCCATCGTCGCCCGTGATATACGCGTACAGCCAGGTCAGCTCGTCGCCAAAGGAGAGGACCATCGCCTCGGCATCGCCAACGGGCGTGGCGAAGCGTTTGAACGTCACCGCGTTGGCGTCGATGGCGTGCGCGTTGAACTTGTCTTGGAACTCGACCTTCGGCGTCAGGCCGTCGATGACGATTGCCGTGATGCCTTTCGCTGAAAGGGCCACTTCAACGCGACCGTTTGTCATCGTCAGATCAGTCGACGGTTGATTGTCGCGCCAGACTTGGACTCGCTTCGTTGCCGAGGCGTCTGCCGCGAAACGTGCGAGATCAATCCGCACGGCGACATCTTCGAGCGGCCGATCGCATTCGTTCATCAGCGCGATACACAACGCGTCTTTCGTTCGCCCCGCGACGTAGTTCACTTGCACGTTGTCGATCTTCACAAGCCCGCGCGGCATCCAGGGACGCACGTCGTGGCGATCGTAAAAACGCCCGGCCTCGCCGTAGACGCGACCTTGCATGAAGGCGTAGCTCTCGGCGTACTCGCTCGGGAAGTCGATCGCTTCTGCTGAACGGTCGTAAGCCTCGGCCATCAGATAGTCGAGCACGAGGTTCGCCATCGGCAGCACGTGGTTGTAGTGAAACGACGTCGTCGGCTTCAGCTCTTCGAACGGATGCAGCGGGAAGTCGGCCTTCTCCTGCGCCGTCGAGTAAAGCGTGTTGAAGTGGTAGCCCGGGAAGTTCGCGAAGCGGCCGATCATCGCCGAGCGCGCGATCTCGCGAAGGAAGGCATCGTCGGTATCGCGCGCGATGCGCTGAAACCACGGAGCATGCGTCGCCAGATAGATCGCGAGTCGCTGCACCGTGCCGTTGCCTTCGCAGGTCAGGCCATGCTCCGAGAGTCGCCATGCGGGGACCGTTTCCTTCGCGACGGGCAGAAGCCCCGGCTTATCGAGCGATGCGCGTCGCGGCGCGAAGCCGCTGGCGTTGACCGTCACGTCGGCGTCGGGCACCGAAGGATAGAACCAGATGAACTGCGCGTAGCGGCGAGCGCCGCGATGAGCAGCCGCCAGATGCTTCGGATCGTGCGTCTCCTGGTACAGCTCGTACAGGTCCTTCCACCACGGCACCATGTACTCGAAGAAACTGCCGTTGGGCTCGGCCTCGCGAAAGTCGGTCGGCTCTTTATCGATGCGCGTCGCTATGTATTCGTCGGCCTTCGAACGTGCCGAGTCGAGCCACTGTCGATCGCCAGTGCTGCGATAGCGCGCGAGGTCGTTTTGCCACGAACTGCCGCGGCTGATCCAATCCATATTGAGTGCGCGATCAACGCCGTACAGCCGGTCGACGCTCACGCCGAAGTACGGTGTGGCACCGTGAGCGATGCGATGCAGCGTCGCCAACTCGGAGACGGGCATCGCGGGGCCGGCCATGCGTCGCGACGGAAGTTGCGAGCTTTTCATGCCTGCGTCGTTGAGCGCGAAGAGGAACTTCTCGCGAGACAGAAGGAACTCCATGATCGGGACGCATTGCTCGCGGAAGAGCCGCTCGTTGTCGGTCACGCGAGCCAGGCCGAGCGGGTGTAGCGAGCTGACGTTTTTCACGGAGCCCGGCGAGTCGGGATAATGGAACGCCTTGTTCGCGGGGTCGAAGTTGCCCCACGGCCCAAGCACGTAGTCGAGCATGTTGTCGAGTGCCGTGTTCAGCGAGGCGAGCGTGTTTTCACGACGATCGCGAAAGCCGCACACGTTGCGAGCGACATGTTCGAACGTGGCATTGAGCGGTTTCGATTGAACGACGAGCGAGATGTCAAACCCGAAGGTTTGGTTCGCCTTGAGCTGCGACTCCTTCGTTCCCGGGAACGGCGCGAACACGAGCGGTTGCACGTCGCCACTGGCGTTGCGAATCGCCACACCGAAGCGGCGGATGAGGCTGCTGGGCATCGCGAACGGAAACTGCCACGGGTCGGCCATCACGCCAACCGTGCCAGCCTTTGTCTCGACGAGACATCCCGGGATTGAGCAGTGCTCGTCGGCGATCAGAAAGCTTTCTTCGGGCAGACGTCGTCCGTCCCACACGATTGGCTGAAACAACTCGACGACATCGTCGAGTTTCGTCGCGGGAGCGCCACTGAAGGCCACGGTCCATGTGCCCGGCAACTTCGGCGTGAATGTGTAGTGCAATCGCGGCTCGGCATTGCCAGTCGGTAGCGATAGCGTCGCGTCGAGGCTGCCATGTTCGTCGTCGAACGTCCAGTGAATTGTCTCATCGTCCGCTTCGATGCGCGGTCGATCCAATGTGATGACCTCGCCGATCTGAAACACGTCCGGCACGATGCGATCGTCGGCGAGCTTCCAACCGGGAAGGTTGTAGAGAGGGTTCTTCCACTTCACGGGCCGAAACGTCAGCGGCTGCTTCGAGTAAATCGCCGTGAATTGGGGAAGAAACGTCACGCTCTGCTGCGAATCGAGCGGACGAATGCTTATGCTGCCGTCGTCGGACGAGCGCACCTCGTAGGCATCGTTCCGCAATGTGATCGCGGCCTGCACCGTGGGCGCAACGACAATGACGAAAAAGAAGCAGCAAAGCAGGCGACCGTAATAATTCATCATTGGTGGCGGTTAGCACCAAGGCCCAACAAATGGGTGCGAACGGCTGGTCAGCGGCATCGCGAGGCGCAGGCCGCCAGCGCGATGCGACGCGAAGGCTGCGCACACGCTTTCGACAATGACCGCGCCGTCGGCTGCGCTGCACAGCGGTTGGCGGTTCTCGCTCATGGCGAGGATCAGATCGTGCGCGGCCAGATGATGACTCTGCATCTGCTGGTGTACGTCGGCAATCGGCTCGGGCACGCCGAGACCACCGCTGGTGATCGGCGTCCAAGGCCGCGCGGTGTTCGTGGGCATGAACGGATTGCCGGGCACCAAGTGTGCGTAGTTCTTCGCATCGATGCGAATGTCGATGATTCCCTCGCTGCCGATCACCTGCAGCCCAAAACCCGCCTTCGGATTGCCTGCCTTCTTCACCGAGTCGAAAAACATCGGCACGCCGCTCTCCAGTTCGTAGCGCGCGTGCAGCTCGTTGCCTACCACGAGGCCAACGGCGTCGTCCCCTTCGCGAAGGTCGCTGCTCGTCGCGGGTTTGCCATCTTGCAATAGCGTGGCGGAGCAGGCCGTCGGATTGCCCGCCAAGAAGTAGCCGAGATTGATGACGTGCGAGCCGAGCACCCACAGGTCGACGGGGCCGCCGCGATCGTCTTCCTTGCCGCGGCCGCGAAGTTCGATCACTTTGCCGATCGCCCCTTCTTTGATCAAGCGAGCGATGACAGGCAGCGCGGGATGGTAGCGATTGCGATGCGCGATCGCGAGCTTGACGTTTTTCTTCGTGCATGCAGCGACAATGTCATCGGCCTCGGCAGGCGTGCGACAGATCGGCTTCTCGACGTAGATGCCACGCGCGCCGCTGTCGATCGCCGCCATGATCATGTCGTGATGTTCATCGACATAGCGCGGGCACACGGCGACAAGGTCGGCGCGAGCGACGGATAGCATCTGCCGATAGTCGGCGAAGCCTTGATCGATGTTCAGACGCTTCTTCGCCGCTTCGAGCCCCTCGGCATCGGGATCGGCCACCGCGACGATTTCAGTCTCCGGTTCGCTCAGCCAAATCTTGTCGACATCGTGGCCGAACTTGCCGCGCGGCGTGTTGCCGATGACCGCGACTCGCAACTTCGGCGTGGCGGCCATCGCGCGGGACGATGCAACAAGGCCGATGGCAGTGGCGGCAAGAAATTCACGGCGATGCATGATAATTACCCCAGATGGCGGCTGAGTGTGAAGGCGGGAGGCCTCTACTATAGCCTGCTCTCACGACGACTTGCACCACGGTCGTTGCACGATGAGAATCGTTGCGGATTTTGCTTCGCCTGAGGACTGAGAACCGATCTGTTGCCCGCCATCGCCGCTTGCGGTTTCGCGCGTTGCTAGGATTCCAGCGCGAAACCGCAAGCGGTGATGGTGAGTGGCATGGATCGTTTCGCTCGACACAGAGAGTCACTTGATGCGACCGATGATCGATGCACATTTGGATCTGGCGTGGTGTGCGCTGTCGTTCAATCGCGACATGTTGGCCGAGGTGGCGGAGGTGCGACGTGCCGAACAAGGGATGGACGACGAGAAGTCGCGGGGCCGGAACACGCTGACGTTGCCGGAGCTGCGTCGGGCGCGGATCGGTGTGTGTGTGGCGACGATTCTGGCGCGGAGTGGGCCGCGGCCACCTGTGAAGCCCGCGGGCAAGCGCACCGATCTGGATTCGAGGACGCAGACGATTGCCTACGCCCAAGGTCAGGGGCAGTTGGCGTGGTATCGATTGCTGGAACGCCAAGGTCACGTGCGTATCATCCTCACGCGACGCGATCTTGCGGAACATTGGTCGCAGTGGCAGTTGGAGGCCGAAACGACGCCGCTGGGAATCATTCTGAGCATGGAAGGGGCCGACCCGATCGTCGACGTGTCGCAAGTCGAAGCGTGGTGGAAGGACGGCCTACGCGCGGTCGGCCCGGCTCACTACGGGCAAAGTCATTACGCTTACGGCACCGCGACCGATGGTCCGCTGTCGGAAGCCGGCGTTCAGTTGCTGAAAGAGTTCATGCGGCTCGGCATCGCGCTCGATGTCACGCATCTTTGCGATGTGTCGTTCTTTCAGGCGCTCGATGTTTACGATGGGCCGATGCTTGCGAGTCATCATAACTGCCGAGCGCTCGTGCCCGGCGATCGGCAACTTTCTGATGAGCAGATCAAGCTGCTCATCGAGCGCAACGCGGTCATCGGCACGGCGTTCGATGCGTGGATGATGGTTCCCGACTGGAAGCGCGGTCAAACGAAGCCCGAAGTCGTCGGCATCGAGGCTGCGGCCGATCACATCGATCACGTTTGTCAGATGGCGGGTAACGTGCGACACGCGGCGATCGGCACGGATTTGGATGGCGGGTTCGGCACTGAGCAGACACCTCGCGATCTGGACACGATCACCGATGTGCACAAGCTCGAAGCGATTTTAGAACGACGGGGTTACAGCTCGGCCGACATCGACGCGGTGTTTTATGGCAACTGGCTGCGGTTCTTTGCGTCGGCGCTGCCGGACTAACCCTTCTCCCTTTGGGAGAAGGTGCCGCGAAGCGGCGGATGAGGGCGGGTTGAGTTCGTAGCCGCCAACTATTTCAACCCGCCCTCACCCGGCGGCTGCGCCACCACCCTCTCCCAAAGGGAGAGGGGTTCGTTTCGTTCCACCGTCACGCGTGGATCAACAAACATCCAGCACACGGCCGTCACCGCGAAGCTCGCCGCGGAGACGATGAACACCGTCTCCCATCGCTCTTCGCGGGCGAGATAGCCGATGACCCAGGCGAACATCGCGGCTCCCAAGTTGCCGCACATGTTGGTGAACCCGAGCACCGTCGCGACGTGCGCGCCGCCGATGTCCTGATACGTCGACCAAATCGACGCCAGCGCCGTGTCGTGCAGAAAGTAAATCGCCGCCATCATGGCAATGAGCAACGTGACATCTTCGATGACGAGACAGCCGACGTAACACACTGCGGCAATCGACATCGCGCCGGCGGCGGGAAGACGTCGCCCCCACACGAGGCCGAATGATCGCACGAGCCGATCGGTCGCGAGTCCGCCGCACAAGCAACCGGCCATGCCCGCCAACCCGGTGAGCGACGTGAGCGAACCGGCTTCGACAAGACTGTGGCCGTGCATGTTCTTGAGATACGTCGGCAGCCAAGTCACCAGGAAGATCCAACCGACATTCTCGACGAAGTTGATCGTACACAGCAGCCACAAGTTGCGGCTCGTCAGGAGTGCTCGCCATTGCGGGTGCGTGGAATGATTGACTGTCGACGCTGCGATGGACGGCGAGTCGGCTTCGATGAGCGCGATCTCGGCGGCGTTGCATTGCGGATGCTCGCGCGGCGTGTTGCGAAACCATCGCCAGAATAACACGGCCCACACGACGCCGATCGCTGCGTAGAGACAGAAGACGGTGCGCCACTGACCAGTGGCGAGGCCCAACGCCGCGCCGGCCAGCAACATCAACTGCGGGGTAACCAGATGCGCGAGCAATCCGCCCCCGCGGCCGCCCATCGACACCGATCCACTCGCCACGCCGCGCGTCTTCAGCGGCATCCACCGTTTCAAACACGCCGCCGCCGATGGATACGCGCCTGCCTGGCCCAGCCCGAGCGCGACACGCATGGCGATCAGCGAGGCGAGACTGCCCGCTAGCGCCAGCCCCACCATCGCCGACGACCACACGAGCATGTAGAGCGCCAGTGCGTTGCGGCTGCCCCAGCGATCAGCCAATCGCCCGGCGGGCACTTGGGCTAACGCGTATACCCAAAAGAAGGCGCTGACGGCCTGGCCCATCTGCGCTTCGTCGATCGCAAGCTCTTCGAGGATCGCAGGCGTCGCGACGCTCATCGCGAAGCGATCGAGGTACAACAGCACCGCCATCGCGACGGTGAAGGCGAGCACGCCATAGCGCACGGAAGTGAGTGGCACTTCATCGGACGTTATCGGCATGATTTCACACGAATAGCGTATGGCCACACGCGCTCGGCGCGGGTCTCTGACCCCGCCGCTTAGCGTGTCGGCGGGGTCAGAGACCCGCGCCGAGCGCGCTCGCTACGCGTCGCGGCTAAACGGCTCCCATGTTCATCACAAAAAGCGCTCTAGCTGCGCGCCGCGTACAACTCGGCGAACTCGAGAATCCAAAGGTCGATCAGCTCGCGAAAGGTTGCGGGGTCGGCTTCTGTCAGGCGTTGGTAGTGCGAGCGGTTGTAAACTTCCTTGTTGCGAACCGTCCCTTTGGCCGTCAGCTCGAGCACGTGGTACGAGCTGAACGGGCGAATCGTCATCTCCAGCCGGCTGAAATGATTCTCGCGACCTTCATGCGTCAGCACGAGATCGTCGCGGTTGACGGCCGCCCCCCAGCCGCGATCGCCGACGACCGTCTCGAAACGAAAGCCAGGAAAGTGATCGGGCAGTTGGCGGATGCATTCCTCGATGTGCTCGGACAAGTCGAGGCGGTAACGCGAATGCAGCCGCTTAAGCTCTTCCTCGTTCATCGCGTTGCGCAGCTTCTTCCGCCCGCGCGCGCCGGAGCGCTGCCCGCGTTCGATCGCTTTTTCGAGTCGCTTCTCGAAGTCCATGAGGGGGAAAATGCCGAATGTCTAATGACGAATGTCGAACGACAAAATGGATTATACGCTGTCGATTGCCAGGCGTCTGACATTAGACATTCGTCATTCGTCCTTCGTCATTTCCTTGGGCGGTTCGTCGTCGGTCGGCTTGCGATGCGAGATATTCCAGAACTGCTTCAGGTCGCCGAACGTGCGAAGCGGCGCCTTGCCGTCGCGCATCTCTTCGGTAAGCGGCACGACCGGCTTGGGCTTGGGTTTCGGCTTGAACTGCTGCGGCGGCGGCGAGGAGTGCGACTTGGCGAACTGCGGTTTGCGGCCCCCTTGCCGACCACCGTGCTGCCGCCCGCCCTGTTGCTGACGCGATTCATGCTTCGGCGGAGGCACGGAGCCTTCCGGTGGATGAGGCTGCGCCCCTTGCGACTGCCCACCTTGTGACGCCGTCTGCGGCTTGCCTCTTCGTGGCGGCGGTTGCCGTTTCGTTCCCGGCTCGATCATCGTCAGCGACACGCGACGCCGCTGCTTGTCGACCTCCAAAACCCAGGCCTTCACAATGTCGCCGACCGACACGATCTCGTGCGGATCCTGCACGTAACGGTCGGCCATCTGGCTGATGTGCACGAGCCCACTGTCTTTGAGGCCGATATCAATGAACGCTCCAAAATCGACGACGTTCAGCACCGTGCCGGCGAGTTCCATGCCAGCGGCCAGGTCGTCGATCTTGAGAATGCCCTTCTTGAACACCGGCGGAGGCAGCGACTCGCGCGGGTCGCGACCCGGGCGGGTGAGCTGGGCCACGATGTCGACGAGTGTCAGCGTTCCCGTGTTCAGCTCGCTGGCCAACGGTTCGATTCGCAACTCGCGGCTACGCTCGGCAAGCGGCGCGGCACGCTGAGTATCGGTCAGGTCGGTCGGCGCGGCTTCGAGTCGCTTTAGCACCTGCTCGGCCAGCGGGTAGCTCTCGGGATGAATCCACGTCGCGTCGAGCGGGTTGTCGCCGCCGACGATTTTCAAGAACCCGGCAGCCTGTACATACGTGCCTTCGCCAATGCCCGTCACCTTCATCAACTGTTCACGCGTCTTGAACGGCCCGTGCATCGTGCGATGGTCGTACACGCGCTGGGCGGTGAGTTGGTTCATGCCCGAGACGTAACGCAGCAGCGCGGGGCTGGCCGTGTTCAGATCGACGCCCACGTAGTTGACGCACGACTCGACGACGGCGTCGAGCGATTCGCGCAGGTGCTTGGCCTTCACGTCGTGCTGATACATGCCGACACCGATGTTCGCGGCATCGATCTTCACCAACTCGCTGAGCGGATCCTGCAAGCGGCGGCCGATCGAGATGGCGCCGCGCAGCGTGGCGTCGTAATGCGGGAACTCAGCGCGACCCAACGGGCTGGTCGAGTACACGCTCGCGCCGGCTTCGTTGACGATCACATACGTCACGCCTTGCTCGTTCAATTCATTGGACAGCAGATCGCTGACGAATCGTTCGACCTCGCGGCAGGCGGTGCCGTTGCCGACGACGAGCACCGACAAGTTGTGCGCTTTGACGAGCTCGACGATCTTGGTCTTTGCTTCGGTGCGGCGCTGCTCGTTGCCGACGAGATGAATGACGGCATGGTCGAGCAACGTGCCGAACTCGTCGAGCGCGACGAGCTTGCAACCGCTGCGATAGCCGGGGTCGATCGCCAAAAGGCGTCGATCGCGCACCGGTGGTTGCAGTAGCAAGTTGCGAAGGTTACGGGCGAACACCTCGACGGCATGCAACTCGGCGCGATCGGTGAGCTCGCGGCGGACTTCACGATCGAGACTCGGGAACACGAGCCGCGCGAGCGCGTTGCGCGCACAGCCGCGCAGGAAATCGGCATGCGGATGCCCCGCGGGGACGAGCATCTCCTCGACGGCTTGTTGCATGGCTTCCATGTCGCATTCGACACGCACGCGCAGCGCCTTGGCGCGTTCGCCGCGATTGATGGCCAGGATGCGATGCGGCGGAATCTTTCCTAGCGCCTCGCTGTACTGGAAGTAGTCGCGGAAGTGCGCTGAATCTTCGCTTCCTTCTCCTTGCGAGCTTGTTCCTTCTTATCTTTGCGAGCGGCCTTTGTGTTGGGCTTTGTCTTTTTTGTTGCAGCCGAGCTCGCAACGGCGGGCGCGGCTTCGGCGGCGGGAGTTGCTTCCGTGGATTCGGCCGAAGGCGCTTCGCTGGCGATGGTCTCCGGAGGTTGCTCGTCGGCGGTCTCTTCGGCCGAGATGGGTTCGGAAACGGCCTCGTCGGGTGTGCTTTCTTCGACGACGCTTTCCTCGGTAGCGACTTCCTCAACAGCGATCGCCTCGCTGGCGACCATTTCCGGCGCTGATTCTTCAACAACCGCTTCAGGCTCGGGGGCAGGTTCCGACGCTTTCTTGCTTTCGACTTCGCCGGCGACGGTGACGATCTTCCCCGTGTGTTCGAGAATCGATCGCAGTTTCCCGCGCACGTCGGCGCGCTCCGCGAACATTTCGGCGAGGATGTGCCCGGCGCCCAGCAGTGCATCGGCGGGGGTCGCCACCTGCTTGTCGGTGTTGACGAAATCGGCAGCGCGAGCATCGAGGTCATTAGCGGCGGCGTCGGCCGCGAGAATTTCCAGCGCTAGCGGTTCGAGCCCGCGCACGCGCGCTTGGGTCGCAAGCGTTTGCTTCTTGGGCTTGTAGGGAAGATACAAGTCTTCGAGACGCTTGATCGTCTCGGCAGCTTCGATGGCGGCGGCGAGTTCAGGCGTCAGCTTGCCTTGCGACTCGATCGAGCGCAGGATCGTTTGCTTGCGATCGGCATGCAATCGTTGGCGGACGACGCGTTCTTGGATGTGACGAATCTGTTCTTCGTCGAGCCCGCCGGTTTGGTCCTTGCGATAGCGTGTGATGAACGGCACGGTGTTGCCGGCATCGAGCAAGCCGACGACGGCCGCCACGCGCGATTGCTGCAATCCAAGGCTGTGCGAAATCTGCTGAAGGTCGATCGCCGGCGAGGCTGGCATAGAGGCGGGAATCCGGAACGCTACCGCGCGTCACTGGCCGTGTCGATGCAACTGCATGCGCGCAGGTGGAGCTAATCGACTTGGCAATCTAGGAAGTGGCTATCACCGTGTCAAGCAAGGAGGGTCGCGCGGAGCGTGTCGTCGTGGCAGCAACATCGCACAAATTGCCTGGTCGATCAAATTGGCAACTGCGGTAAGTCTGCGGCCAACGCCAGCACCGGAGAGTTTACGTTTCTCACAAAAACGTTGTGCGCGACCAAAAAGGTCGAACCCTCAGCACGCATCCTGCCGATAAAGGATGCGAAACCAGCATCGGCTGCACATGGGCCGAAGTAGGACAATCGACCCGGTCGAATGCCGGCTGGTCACTCAAGACGTAAGGAAGCGTCGCCCATGGCTCGAAGTGCACTGCGTATTTACTACGGTCCCGAGAAGGTGTCGTCGAAGTCGGCTAAGCCGGTCGACGACAACACCGCGACCGTGCGATTGAGCGAGATACTGCCGCTCTTGGCCGACGCCGTGAACAATCGCCGCACGTGGCTGCGCGACTTCAACGACGATCCGGTGACGATCACCACCGATCTGTACGAAGTCATTCTCGCCTATCAGCACTGCCGCGGTCCGGCGAAGTAATCGACACGGTTGGCCACACAAAATAAAAGAACCGATGGTGAGTGATCACCATCGGTTCCTTCGTTATCTGTTGGCAACCGCCAAGTCGATGTTTAGCCGGCGAGCTTGCTCGCCGCGGAGCGCTCCGCTGGCGCGTCGCGGCTAACGCAGAGATCTATCGACGCACGCCTTGATGATCGGCCGGTGTGGCCAAAGCACTCTCATCCTCGTGCTGCAACTCGCGCACAGGATTGCCGGCGGCATAACTCGCCAGTTCCTTCTCGAGCTCTTTCTGCTCCTGCTCGTCGGCCACTTCGAGCGCCTTCTCGCACCACTGCTTGGCCGATGCCAAGTCGCCGGCCTCGGCATACGCGGCGCCGAGCGTGCTCAGAATGTTCGCCTGCTGATAGTTCGTCAGCTCGGCGGCCATCTTCGCAAGTTCGATCGCACGCTTGCCGTCGCGCAGTTCATCGACCGGTGAGGTCGCGAGCACCCAGGCCAGGTTATTGAGCAAACCAGTGTTTTTGGGCGACAGTTTCACCGCCACGTTGTAATCGGCAATCGCGTCCTTGTGTTTGCCGATGCTGAGCAGCGCATCGCCGCGAGCATAGCGGAACATCCAGTTCTCGGGATCGATGGCGATTGCCGAGTCGAATAGGCTGAACGCCTCGGTGAAGTGCTTCTGCGTGCGATGCAGCAAGGCGAGCTGCAGCTTCACTTCCATGTCGCGCGGATCTTCGTCGATCAGCTTCTTCGAGCTGTCGAATCGCCTCGTCGGTTCGCTTCAGCCCCACGAGCGCCGTGACGCGAGCCTTGCGGGCGGGAACGAACTTCGGCTGCTCGGCGAGCAAACGGTCGATGTCGACCAGCGCCTCTTCCCAACGTGTGAGACGCATCGCCGCCTGAGCACGCACCAGGTGCGCTTCCATCAGTTCGCTGTCCATCTCGATCGCTTCGGTCGCATTCTGAAACGCCTGCTCGAAGTTTTCCGTCAACAAGTCGACTTGAGCGCGTTGCAATAGAGTCTGCGCCGTGCGCGGAGCAAGCTCGACGGCTTGAGCATACGACTTCTCGGCTTCGTCGAGACGGCCCAACATGGTGAGCGTCATGCCACGCACTTCGTAGGTCGCAGCGTGCTTTGGATCGAGTTCGATCGCGAGGCTGAAATCCTCGAGCGCTTCTTCCGGCTTTTCCATCGACAGTTTCAGCGCACCACGAGCTCGCAAAGGCACGGCGTCGGTCGGACGCAACTCGATCGCGCGTTGATAGTCGGCCAACTTCTGTTCGACGTCTTCGTGCGTCCCAGCGCGAATCATGATCGCTTCGAACTGTGTCTCCGGGTCGTTGTCGCTGATTTCGACGGCGCGGTCGAGTTCTTCGAGAGCGCGCTTGCGATCCCCGCCCGGCAACGTTTCGAGTCGCACGGCCAACAAGTGCATCGGGGCTTGTTCGTCGAGTTCGAGCGCGCGACGCAGATCGCCGAGCGCGGCGTCTCGCATCTGTCGCCAACGCGGATCGGGTTGCGCGGGTCCGAAGATCGCGCCGGTGATGGCCTGAGCGCGTTCGAGCAGCGCAGCCGCGAGCAACTTGCTGGCGAATTGCTTGTTCTCAGCATTCAGCCCTTTGTCGAGCGCACGCTGCGACAGGCGAATGACCTTCGACAAATCTTCGAGATCTTGGACGGCCAGCTTCGCGCTGACGGCAGCGTCGAGATCGGGCTGGCCATCGTTTTCGACATCAGCGGTTTCACTGTCGGCCTTTTGAGGTTCGACAGCGGGCGCCGGTTCCTCATCGGCTGCGGCCGAGACGAATCGTGGCGTGAAGGCAAAAAAGAGCGCAGCCCCAAGGAGCAACAAACGGGTCGTCATGACGAGAATCCCTTCTCTCAGGCGCGAAACGACGGATTGCGGGAAATCCAAGGGCCGCATTATGCCGAGGTCGGCAGTTTGTGCCTACACGAGATATCGCGCCCCGTGCAGGCAGTGCTAGCGCGATGCGTGTGCAACGGCGCTCGGCGCGGGTTTCTGACCCCGCCGACACCGGGGAGACCTTCGGTCGGAGAGCGGCGGGGTCAGAGACCCGCGCCGAGCGCGGGCGGGTTGCAGTGGAAAGCGCTTACCAATTCAACCCGCCCTCATCCGCCGCTTCGCGGCACCTTCTCCCGGAGGGAGAAGGGTTTTCAGCGATTGAACAAAAACGACGGGCTATTAATCAGCGCCCACGTCAGGTCCTGCGCACCGCGTAGCCGTGAAGTCCCCAATCCGGCCGAGTCTTCCTCCACCGAACGCTTGAGCTTCTGATAGTCGGCGTCGAGCGCGGCGTAATGCTCGATCAACGTCGCTCGTTCTTCGGGCGTCAACTCGGCGGGCTTCTTCCCTGCAACCGACGCGATCTCCGCGGGCAGCTCGGCCTTCTTGCCGTCGAACGGCGGAGCCGAGGTCGTCACCGAGATGCGGAACCGACCCATGCTGTGCTGACGGAAACGTTGGTCGAGCACGAACCGCAACCGCGTACTGCCATCCATGCCGACCTTCTCGACTGTTTCAAAAGTCGCGACGTGTTCAACGCCAGTCTTCGGAGCAACCGCCCAGCCAGACTTGTTGACCGCCCCGTCGACAGCATAAGCCGCCGCGTAGCGATCCTGGCTGAAGTCGGCGTGAGCGTTCGTCAGTTTGACCGGCGCGAACTCGGCATCGTCGGCAGCGAACAGGCTCAGCTCGTTGAGCACGAAGTTGCCGCTGTTGCCGCGACCAGGGCCCTTGCGCGGCAGGCTGGCGTCGGGCAACATTTCGAGCCGCACGCCGGTGATGCCCGTGTGCGTCGTGTTCGCCTCAATGGTGTAGACGGCCGTCTCCGGCAGTTCGCCTTCCACCAAAATCGAATCGTCTGCTTGCTTCATCAACTTCGTGCCTTCGGCTTCCGCTTCCATCTTGTCGAACGACAACGGCGTCCACGACACGGTGGCCGACAGCGATGCGGCCCACTGCTCCGCCTTCTTCGGCAACACGTCGTGTTCGTAAGCCTTGAGGGCGGCCAAGTGCGCCTCGTGACCCGACGTGTCGGGTTTGAGCGCGTCGAGGCCGAGCGTGATCTCTTCCTTCGTCGGCAACCGATTCAACACGGTGACGAACAGCTCTTCGATCAACTTGCGGTCGTCTTTCTGCGTGACGACGAGGTGCTCGATCCGGTTCTTCGGCTCGTTGATTGCGGTGGCGATCGTCGGGCCGTTGACGAGGTTCAGCGCTTGGCCGAGCATCACGCCTTTGCTGCGTTCGCATTCGCAAGCGCTTTCGCGAACCGGTCGACCGAAGAGCTGCAAGAAATCGTCGCTCAAACGTTCGGCCGAGTCGGGAAGTTGGCTCGCACGGAAACCCTTCGGCACGCCTGGCAGGTTTACGTTCGCGCCGGTGACGCGATGCACCGTGTCGTACAGCGTCTCGGCCGGCAGGCGGCGAGCGAGCGCGTGCGAGTAGTTGATCTCGTCGTCGGCGTTCCACTTGTTGGTGGTGATCGAGGCTTGATAGACGCGGCTCTTGCAGATCGTGCGGAACAGCAACTGCACGTTGAAGTCCGAGTCGATAAAGTCCTGCGTCAGACGATCGAGAAGCTCCGGATTCGTCGCGGGGTTGCCGGCTCGAATGTCGTCGACCGGCTCGATAATCCCGATGCCGAGCAGGTAGCTCCAGATGCGATTGACGTAGCTCTTCGCGAAGTACGGATTGTCCTTCGACGTGATCCAGTGCGACAGTTGCTGACGTCGCGAGGCGTCGGTCGGCAAAACGTCGGGATGTTCGTAGGGGAACTTCGGCGGACTCACGGCGCCGGTGCGATCGTGCTTCACTTCGCCGCTGGTGCCGTCGTAAATCACTTCGACCGGCGCGAGCGCGACCTCGACGGCTGTGCCGCCGATCTTCTTGTCGGCGAACGCTGCGGCTGGCTTGCGTTCGATCTGCGCGAAGTACGCAGCCAGGTGGTAGTACTGGTCTTGGGTCCAGCGCTCGAACGGATGGTCATGGCACTTGTTGCAGTTGAAACGCACGGCGAGGAACAACTGCGTCGTGTTCTCCATCGTTTCGCCAGGCACGCGGAGCACTTTGAAGTACGAGGCCGGCGGATTGTCGAGCGTCGAACCTTGGGCCGTCAGCACGTCGTTGACGAACTGGTCGTATGGCATGTTCTCGCTGATGGCCTGGCGAATCCAGTTGCGCATCGCCCAAGCACCCTGCTCGCCGAGGAACTTGCGATTCACCTGCAACAGGTCGGCCCACTTGTTGGTCCACTGCTCGACGTACTCGGGGTTGCCCACGAGCTTGTCGATCAACTCGTCGCGCTTGACGCGCGTCGGCCGCTCGTCGGCAAGGAACGCGCGAACGTCTTCCGGCTCGGGCGGCAGGCCGGTGAGGTCGAGATGGATGCGACGCACGAACTCCGAATCGTTGCAAAGATCGCTGGGCAGAATCTTGACCTTCTTCAGCTTGCGATAGACCAGCGTGTCGATGTGATTGTTCTCGGCCGGGTCTTTCCACACGAAGCCGGTGCGGTCCCCCATGACGATCATGGTCGTGGCGTCGTACGCGCCTTCGTAACGCGCGAGCAGCGCGGCCTCGCCACGTCGCTCGGCAGTCGCCAGCCCTTGCTTGTCGATGACCACCGTTTCGGTCGAGCTGCTTTCGACGAAGGCCTCGGCTGTCACGTCGCGCGTCGTGCCGTCGGTGTAATGGGCAAGCACGACGACCTGCTGCTTCATTTCGGGAAGCGCGACCTGCGGGTTCTTCGGCAGGACTTCGATCTTCGCCACGCGCGGAGCGTCCAAGTCGAGCTTCACGCCTTGAGAAATCCAAGCGCGGAGCATTTCGTAATACGGCTCGCCGGGCTTCGTGAGCACGCCGCCGACGTGCGGCACCGCGCCACACGGCTTGAGCAACATGAGACTCATGTCGGGGGCGGCGCGATTGATACGTCGGCCGGCCAGGTCGTCGGTGAGTGCCGTGTGATCGAACGAGGCATCGTAGCCACGCAGGCTGAGCTTAAAACCGTTCTTTCCTTGCGCGGCGCCGTGGCATGTGCCTTGGTTGCAGCCGAGCTTCGACAGCGCGGGCTGCACTTCTTGGATGAAGCTGACGGGGTGCGGTTGCGTCTGCCCGGCGACGGTGACCGGCACGTCGATCTTTTGGCCGAGCACTTCGCAGTGGATCGCGCCTTGTCCGTCGCGAACGGGACGCACGAGGCGACGATCGTTCATGCGGATCAAACCTTCATCGGCAGCAACGGTTGCCAATCGCGTGACGTCGATCCGCTCGCCACTGGCGGCGACGGCCGTGACCAGCAGTTGCGCGTAGTCGTAGGGGTGCTTGAGGTCGATCTTCTTCGGCAGCGCTTCGAGCCGCACGATCTTGAGATTGGCGGGAAGTTTTTCGACCGGTGTCGCGGTGTCGGCAGTCGTCGCGGCGAGCGCGGTCGATGCAGACATGGCGGCAAACAACAGGGCAAATGTCGACCAACGAAGTGACGAACGAAGAATGATTTTCATGGCTTGGAAACTGGCGAACGAACTACGCTGCACAGGGCAAGTTTCCTCAGCCAGCAGACGTCGATCCGCTGGGCGGCCCTGTATACCAACTCACCAACACACTAACGCTGCGGCACATGCAAGCTACACACTGTAGGGAACGCCCTCCGTGGCGTTCCGTGAAGCGGATACAACGCCACGAGCCGCTCGACGGAACGCCACGGAGGGCGTTCCCTACAGAACCATCAACGCTCCGATTTCTTTGCCACCACCGCGGGTGGCAACGGCACCGGAACAAACGCTTTCAACAGCTTACCGGTTTCGGCCTCGAACACACGCACCATCCCATCAAACCCACCGACGGCGAACGTCTTGCCATCTTCGCGATACGCCACGGCATAAATCGGCCCCAACTCGCCGACTCGCACGAGTTGCTTTCCTTCGGCAGTCTCGTAGATTCGCACCTCGCCTTGCCCCGACAGGCTGCTGCCCACCAGGATGCGGCTACCGTCGGCATTAAAACACGCGTCGAAAATGCGGCCCGGCAACGGATCGAACGCACGCATCAGGTTGAAGTCGTCGCCGATCTTGCGGTCCTTCGTGCGATACATCTGATAAATCTTCGGCGTGCCGTCGGCCCCGCCGCACAGCAACTCGTCTTTCGTCGGATGTCGATCGACCGTCATCAGCCCGCCCTTGAGGGCTCCGGGCGTGATGCTGGTGATGTTGTCGACGAACCGCTCGGTCGCCACTTCGGTCAGTTTCATCGTGCGGTCACGGCTGACGCTCACCAGATGCGAGTTGTCTTTCGAGAAGACGGTGTCGAGCGCCCAGTCGGCATGCGCGCCTTGGTAGAGAATCTGCTTGCCGGTGTTGGCGTCGATCGCTCGCACCGTGTTGTCGGCGCACGCGAAGGCGATCTTCGCGCCGTCGCTGGACCAACTGGCTCCGTAGATCGTGTCGTAGGTGACCGGCACCGAGAGCAACAGTTTTTTCTTGGCGACGTTCCAGACTTGCACTTCGCCGAAACGACCGGGCGAGCCACCGGTGACGGCGAGCTTCTTGCCATCGGGCGAGAAGACTGCTGACTCGATGCGCTCGGAAAGTCCCACGAGACGCGCGACGAGTTGCGTGCGATCGCCGGGTTCGTTGTCGATGCGGTGCAGCAGGACTTCGTGATAGCCGCTGACGGCCAGCAGTTTGCCGTCGGGCGAGAAGTCGAGCGACGTGATGGCCGGCGCCGCGGTGTATTGCGGCGGGTGCTCCATGTCGATCTCGGCCTTCGTCGAGGCCGGCGTGTCGTCGACTGCGCCCTCGGTGATCCAGCGCGCGATCAACTCGATCTGGTGCTTGGGAAGCGGATCGGCATCTTTCGGCATCGAAGGCTTCTCACCCTCGGCCGCAGTGATTTGGGAAACAGTGATCTGTTTGTACAGTTCGCTCTCTTGCGGCTTGCCCGGAACGATTGCCGCCTCTTCGCTCTCGCCACCTTCACGCAGATCACCATAGGTGGTGAGCACGAGCCCGCCCTGAGGTTTGGCCGGTTGATGGCAGCCTTGGCAGCGATCTTGAAGGATCGGCCGAATGTCGCGGAAGAAGCTGACCTTGTTGGCCGGGGCGGCGTCTTCGCCATGCGCGGACGAGCCGCAGGCTGCGACCGTCGCGAGGCATGTGAACACGAACCACGAACCGCGATGCTGAATCGTCACGATGCGACACCTCAAATCGGGTAGTCGATAGTCGGGGCGGGACCGGCGACGGCTCGCTGACGCATAATCAGAAAACGATGCTAATGCGTGGCGGGAACGTGCTTTTGCCGGAGTCCGTTCAGTGTAACGCCCGTTCTGGGGCGTCAACAATGATTTTCCGTCGTGTTTAGCCGGCGAACTTGTTCGCCGCGTGGGGCGGAACTCGGTCCGTAAACGGACCAGCTAAACGCGCTTGATAAACGGCGTTGCCGAAGCGCGCGAGTCACGGGCTCCGCCAAATAACGTCACCGACGAAGGCCAGAACGGCCACGAAAACGACGCCCAGCGTCGTTTGAACCACATCGAGCGGCAGAGGCATGGAAGTACTCGGCTAAACGAGGATGGAGCGTGATCCGACACGATCGCATCCATGATCGCTTTGGCCTTCCGTGCCAGTGATTCCCTTCGGCACTTGTCGTTACGAATCTCGACAGGTTGGTGCCCAGCGTCATTCGAGCGCCAAAAGCCGCCACCTCAACGCAGCCCTTCTATCTTCTGATCCCGCACCGCTCTTAGGATCAAAAGGGCAATGTCGTTTGAAAAATTTGTACACCTTTTGGTTTGAAAGTAGGCCACCTCGCCACTACGATCCTCGCCTGTGGTGTTCTCTTGTACAGTATCACGCGCGTTGATGAGGCAGGGAGGAATCGCGATGGCGGACGTTCTTTTGTCAGAAGTCAATGGCTTCAAAAGATTTGGAGTCACGCCTCCGATCGCTCGGCAGGACGATCGCGACGAATCCGACGAAAACGAGCCGAATTCCAGCGACGAGTTGGATGACGACGACGCCTGGGAAGAGTTGGAGCCCGATTCGTCGGACCTCGATCGCTGCGACGACTGGGCACTCGATGTAGACGACGAGCCGCTCGACCCCGACGAGGCCGACTTCTGGCCCGACGCCGACTTCACGTCGGACACGGAAGAGGAATGAGGGAGCGGCGAGCGGCGGCAGCGGCGGACGGGCGAAGGAAATCGCGACTTTTTCGAGGGCGGGGCGGATGATCACACAGGCGTTGGTTCTTGAGGTGCAGCGGCTGCTCACTCGCGATCGGATGTCGCAGCGCAGCGTCGCGAAGCTCGTCGGCATCAGCCGTTCGACGGTGTGTAAGATCGCCAGCGGTCGACGCCCCGCCTGGCCCGATCGCGCGGCCGATCACGATGCCGTCTCGCTGCGACCGACCGGGCCGATCGCGCGTTGCGGAACTTGCGGCGGCCGTGTCTATA
Source organism: uncultured Planctomycetota bacterium (assembly GCA_963708675.1). Classification (GTDB taxonomy): domain Bacteria; phylum Planctomycetota; class Planctomycetia; order Pirellulales; family PNKZ01; genus DATAXP01. The sequence goes on along the minus strand of CAVPTO010000003.1, from coordinate 3,439,074 downwards.
TGCCTTGCCGCTTGTGCCATGTCCGCCAGCTCAAGCAAGTCGAGCAGGACGCGCGACGAGAACATCGGGCAGCAAGCTAGCGGCGCGTCAGGGTCTTTCTGGACTCGGCGTCGCGATACAGCTATTCTCCAATCTGCTCCCCGACATGGACGTCGGCCCCCGCAACCTTCTCATCTCAATACGGCACGGATGCTGGCATGAGTATCGACGAAATGATCGATCCGCGCCTGCTCGTCCAAACCCAGCAACAGATTCGCACCCTGCTGGGTGAGATCGGTCGTGCGGCTCGACAAGACGTGCCCCCCGCGACGTTCTTTGGCGAGTGCCTGGCGCGAGTCGTCGAAGCGCTGGCCGCCATGGGTGGCGCGGCATGGATCGTCACCGACGATGGGTTTCAGCTGCTCAGTCGTGTTGGCAACGAAGCCACGGAAGGCGTGCTCAACGAGCTCGCGCCCGAGAGCCACCGGCCACTGCTGGTCGCCGCCGCTCAAAACCCCGAAGGTCTGCTCCTTCCGCCGAAGTCGTCGATCGCGCCAGGCGTTGAGAACCTGTCCGAGTGGTTGTTGGTGCTCGCGGCAGTGCGCATTGACGACCAGGTCCGCGTGGTGCTCGAGATTCGCCAACGTGGCGACAGCCCACAGCGCGCCGAGCGCAACTATCTGCGCTTTCTGAATCAAGTGTGCGAATTGGCGACGGAGTATTTCCGTCAGCGACAGTCGCGCAGCCTTGCCGATCGTCACTCGACATGGCAGCGCCTTGAACCGTTCTTGCGGATGGTGCATGGCGGGCTCGATTCGCGCAAGCTCGCGTACACAATCGCCAACGATGGCCGCCGCATGCTGGGTTGCGACCGCGTGAGTGTCGCCACCTATCGCGATGGCCGCAGCAAAGTCGAGGCGATCAGCGGACAAGACACCTTCGATCGCCGTGCTGCGACCGTGCGGTTGATGAATGCGCTCGTGACGAGCGTCGTCGCCTACGGCCAGCGCCTCACCTATGTTGGTCAGTCCGACGACTTGCCGCCGCAGATCGAGCAAGCCCTCGAAAAATACATCGACGAAACGCACGCGCAGCGTCTGATCGTGTTGCCGCTCGGGCGACCGAAGCAGGAAGACGCCACGGAAGCAGAACGCCCCGTCGCGGCCGTCGTGGTCGAATGGCTCGACGACGGCAAACCTGCCGATGACTTCGAAGATCGGCTGTCACTCGTCGCCGAGCACAGCGGCGCGGCGCTCGCCAACGCTGCCGAGCACGAGCGGTTGTTCATGCTCTCGCTGTGGCGCGCGATCGGCAGCAGTCGTTGGATGGTCGAGGCCCGAGCGCTGCCGCGGACGATGTCGATTGGCATCGGTGTGCTGCTCGTGATCGCCGCGCTGTTTGTCGTCCCGTGGAGTTTTAGCGTCTCGTGCAGCGGAACGCTCGAACCGGCCGTTCGTCGCGAGGTGTTCGCGCCGCTCGATGGCACGGTGTCGGCGGTGAAGGTGAAGCACGGTGATCGCGTCGAGGCCGGCGCATTGCTCGTCGAGTTGCGCAACACCGACCTCGAAGTCTCGCTGTCCGACATCACCGGTCAGCGGATGGCCACGCAAGAACAAATTCTCGCCGTCGATCGCGCGCGTTCGCTGCTCGATAAGGGCAAATCGGCGACGCCCGAGGAACGCAACCGTCTCGAAGGCCAGCGCAGCGAGTTGCGTCAGAAGCTGACGAGCCTCGACGAACAACTCGAACTTTACCGGCAGAAACGCGAGCTGCTGTCGGTGACGTCGCCGATCGCCGGTGAAGTGACGACGTGGAACGTCGAGCAACTGTTGCGCGAACGGCCCGTGCGTCAGGGGCAAGTCCTTGTGAGCGTTGCCGACGACAACGGCCCGTGGGAGCTCGAATTGCGCATGCCGGAACATCGCATGGGCGAGTTGGCCGAGGCCGACCGACGTCTCGCCGCCGGCGAACCCGTGTGGGTCACGTATCGCATGGCGACGTCGCCGGGCGTCGACCACGAAGGCAAGGTGACTGAAATCCACCGCTCGGCCGAGTTGCACGGCGAAGAAGGGAACGTCGTGCTCATCAAGGTCGCGATCGACAAAGAGTCGCTCACCGCGTTGCGTCCGGGCGCCGACGTGACGGCCAAAGTCCACTGCGGCAGCCGCTCGCTGGGCTACGCGATGTTTCACGATATCATCGCCTTCGTTCAATCACGCATCCTGTTCTATCTGTAGGAACGATTACCATGAGGCTGTCCACCTATTGGCACCTGTAGGGAACGCCCTCCGTGGCGTTCCGTGAGTCGCCTTGTGACGCGAACTCACGCTTCACGGAACGCCACAGAGGGCGTTCCCTACAGAGAGCGATGGGCAGCCTCGATTACCTGGGAATAATAATGACGACCACGTGGATGCTGATGGTGTTGCTGGCCGGGCAAGTTCCTGCCAGTCCGGGGGCGAGCACTTCGCAAGCGAAGGTGAAGGACTGCCTCGTGTCGCTGATCGACGACGTGCAGTTGTCGAGCGAAGACTCGGGGCTGATCGTGTCGGTCGATATTCGCGAAGGCGCGCAGGTGCACAAAGGCGACCAACTTGCCACGATCAACGATCGCCAGGCCCAGGCGGCCAAGCGCATCGCCGTCGCCGAGCATCAGGCGTCTCGCGAGAAGGCCGAGAACGACATCAACGTCCGCTACGCGACGAAGGCCCGCGACGTCGCATTGAAAGAATTCGAGTCGGCCCAGGACGCGAACCGCAAAGTGTCGGGCACCAAATCGTACATTGAGCTTGAAAAGCTGCGGCTGACCGTCGAGCAAGGCAGCCTGCAGATCGAACAATCGCAACACGAGCAGACGGTCGCCAAGTACGACGCCGACGCCCGCGCCGCGAAAGTCGACGCTGCCGAGGATGACGTCGAGCGCCGGCATGTTCGTTCGCCGATCGACGGCGAAGTGGTCGAGATTCTGTTCCGCCCCGGCGAATGGGTGCAACCGGGCGACAAGGTGATGCGCATCGTGCGACTCGATCGCCTCCGCGTCGACGGTTATGTCAGCGCTCACGACTTCTTGCCCGGCGATCTCGACAAGTGCAACGTCACCGTCGAGGTTGAACTGGTGCGCGGCCGCCGCGAACGATTCACGGGTCAGGTGGTGTTCGTGAATCCTCTCGTGCAGCCGGGCGGCGATTACCGTGTGCGTGCCGAGGTCGCCAATCGCATGGAGCACAGTCAGTGGGTGCTCCGCCCAGGACTCGAAGCCCACATGACGATTGACCTTGCCGCTTCCGCCTCCGGCGCCCCTGTTCCTGGCGCGTTGGCGCCCGGCGCGAAGCCGATACCGCCCGGCTCAGCGACAGGTGGCAATGCGCTCCGCACGCGGTAATGGCTGAGGTTCCGAATGTTTATTGCTTTCGAAGATTGCCATTCAAACCCTTCTCCCTCCGGGAGAAGGTGCCGCGAAGCGGCGGATGAGGGCGGGTTGAAATGCTAACCGCCGACTACTTCAACCCGCCCTCACCCGGCGGCTGTGCCGCCACGAAGTATCCTGTAGGGAACGCCCTCCGTGGCGTTCCGTCGCACGAGTGGACGCGTCGCTCGCAGTTCCCGGAACGCCACAGAGGGCGTTCCCTACAGGCACGCGTAATCACGATTTCCTAGGCAACGCGCATGGGCCTTACGGCCGACAGTCTGGTTTCGAGTGGTCGTCGACGGCTGACGCTCCGCGCTCGCCCCGACTTGCAAGCCAATCGCCATCGCTACCAAGGCCGCGAGTACTGGATCATCAAAGATCCGATCGCGCTGAAGTATTTTCGTCTGCAGGAGGAGGAATACTTTCTGCTGCGACAACTCGACGGCCGCGCGACACTCGAAGAGATTTGCGCCTGTTCGAGACCGAGTTTCGGCCGCAGCGACTTCAAGCGCAGGAGCTGTCGCAGTTCATCGGCATGTTGCACCGCAACGGCCTCGTGGTGTCCGAAGCCCCGGGGCAAGGCAAGCAACTGCTTCGCCGCCGCGCCGAGAAGCGACGTCAGCAGATCCTCGCGCAGATGCCGAACTTGCTGTCGATGCGCTTCCGCGGCATTGACCCCGAACGCATCTTGCAATGGATGGAACCGCGCACGCGATGGATGTTCTCACGCACCGCCGCGATGTGCGCGATCGCGCTCGTGCTCGCGGCCCTGCTTCTGATCACCGTGCAGTTCCGCGTGTTTAATTCGCGGCTGCCGACGTTCCATCAGTTTTTCACAGCCAGCAATGCCGTGTGGCTGATGGTGATTCTCGCCGTGACGAAGGTAATTCACGAATTCGGTCACGGCGTAGCGTGCAAACATTTCGGCGGGCAGTGTCACGAGATGGGTTTCATGCTGCTGCTGTTCATGCCCTGCCTGTATTGCAACGTCAGCGATTCGTGGATGTTGCCGAGCAAGTGGCATCGCGCACTCATCGGCGCGGCCGGCATGATTGTCGAGGTCGTGCTCGCCTCGGCCGCGACGTTCGTGTGGTGGTTCAGCGAGCCGGGGCTGGTCAATCAACTCGCGCTCGGTGTGATGTTCGTCAGCTCGGTGAGCACGCTGGTGTTCAACGGCAACCCACTCATGCGGTACGACGGCTATTACATCCTCAGCGACTTGGTCGAGGTTCCGAACCTGTCGGCCAAGGCGACGACGCTCACGCGGCAACTCGCCGGCCATTGGCTGTTGGGGCTCGAATCGCCGTCCGACCCGTTTTTGCCGGAACATCACCGCGAGTGGTACGTCGGCTACGCGATTGCTTCGACGGTGTATCGCACCGTGGTGTTGTTCTCGGCGTTGTTGTTTCTCAATGAGATGTTTAAGCCTTACCATCTCGAAGTCATCGGCCGCACGCTGGGTTTTGTGAGCTTGTATGCGTTGATCGGCATGCCGCTGTGGGGACTCGCCAAGTTCTTCAACGTGCCGGGGCGCACCGACCTCGTCGATCGCGAACGCTTCACGTGGTCGGCGAGTTGGACGGCCGTGCTGCTGCTGGCGTTCTTTTTCTTGCCGCTTCCGCATCGCGTGTACGGAACGCTCGAGCTCGAAGCGCACGACGCTGCGACGATTTACACCGAGGTGGCCGGCTTGCTCCGCGAGGTTTGCGTTCAACCGGGTCAACACGTCGAGCCTGGCGCCGTGCTCGGCAAGCTCGACAATGTCGACGTGCGGCTTGCCGTCGAAGAACTGCAAGGCCGACGCGATCAGTATCGCTCGCAGTTGCTCAGCCTGCGTCATCAACGTTTCGAGGACGAAACCGCCGGCTTACAGTTGCCCGAAGTGCAGAAGTCGCTAGCCGCCGTCGAGCAGCAACTCGAAAAGATGAAGCAGGACGAAGCTCGGCTGACGCTCACCGCGCCGGTGGCTGGCATCGTGATGCCGGCGGCCGAGGTGCCCGAGCGCCCGAGCGTCGAAGGTGATCTCGTGTCATGGTCGGGCGATCCGATGGCGCCGAAGAATCTCGGCTGCTTCATGACCGCGCAGGACCAGTTCTGTTTGGTCGGCGATCCGCGAAACATGCACGCGCTGGTGGTCGTCGAGCAATCGGACGTCGGTTTTCTCGCCGTTGGACAGACGGTCGACGTGAAGCTCGACGCCCTGCCCGGCCGCACGCTGCACGGCGTGATCCACGAGATCTCAAGTGCCGACGTCAAAATCAGTCCACGGCACCTCTCAAGCAAAACCGGCGGCGAGCTACAAACCAAGACCGACGCCGGCGGTTACGAGCGCCCACTCACCACGTCGTACCACGTTCTCGTCTGGCCGCTCGAAGGTGGCGACGACGAGCTCCGCATCGGCTTGCGCGGCCGCGCCCGCATCCACGCGCCTTGGCAGCCCGTGGGCATGCGCATCTGGCGCTGGTTCAGTCGGACGTTTCACTTCCGGCTGTAAGCACTCGCCAGAGAATCGACGGGTCAATCGAACTTTTCATGTTTCGAGAACCGCCCCGATTTGATCTTGCTGTTCGGGGAATGCGAGGACGGTCGACACGTCACTCAATCGCGTTATGTCATCGTCGCGAAAAACATTGTTCCGAGACTCGTAAATTGATACGAGATTATGCGTCTGGCGGAGTTGCGACAGATCATACCATTTTCGAAAAACTTCGTTCGCAACGGGATGTGCCGATGCAGAACTTGCTGAAGAAACGGTCTGCACGAGCGACGGGAGCCGTCGCCCAATAACCTCAAAATCGACTACGACCCTATTGCCATGCATCCCGATGAACTCAGGATTTGGCTCGTACGTCAGGTCGAGCGACGAGATAAATTCTTCTACGTCATCTTTGAAAGCCGCCTGCGGAGCGTGACGCTGTGTGAATGCGATATCTGAGACTCTTATGCATGCCTGAGCAAGTCGCACCATTGCGCCAGCCAATTCATCAGGACGGCTGAAAAATATCTTCAATTCTCCGCCATCTTGAGTGACATCTAAGATACGGCAGATGTCCGAGACAATTTGTTTGCGTCTTTTTGTCGTCCATACCTTGAGGTGTTGATCCAGCAGACTTGCAACGGTCTCGCCGAGGTCGGAAACAACGTATGGCCAAATCAGTTGCTGAGATGGCCCAAGAAAGAGGTCGATCGTAGCACCATTCGGGTAACGGAATGGTGTCGCTAGGCGCAACATTCCATTTTGGATGCGATCGCACCCTTCGACTAGCGAGATGCTTGGTGCGAATTCGGCTAGTTCTTCACAGCTGAGCATTGGATTCGCTCGGGTCTACGAATAAGCCGGTATGCGTTATCTTGGCCTGCTGACATAGCATTTGCCACACTTCCCACACCGAAATGTCCTCGAGATCTGGTCGTGCAATCGCGTGGGGCAAGTTGAGCCTGGGGTCACCCGTCGCCGTTAGATCGTGCTTATGCGTTCGGCCAGCATCCCCATGAATAGTACCGTTCACGTCAACGCGACATATCGGACCCACGCCCCGCAAGACGAAGTTGAATGTGATTGACGGGATTCCGGGCTTGTACGTGCCGTTAAGGACGACGTCATGCCCTAGTGAATTATCGACCGCGATAGAATCGAACGTCAGATTCGGACGTGTATCTCGTCCGGATTGAAAGACAATGTCGGACGCAATCACCTTACAGGGAAGGTCGCGTAGTGCCTCGAACTGAGCCCGGTCAATTTCCATAATAGGCAATTCTGCGATAATCCGTACGCGTGGTATGCGCCGTTCTCGCGTATGCTAGCGACTGTCAACTGTTCGCCGCAATTCTAATCGTGCTCTCTGTTCGCGGGCCGTAGGAGTATAGCAGGCGCTCCAGTCGTCAACGGCCGTTTGCGCCGGTGATGGCGAGGCGACTTTCGCGATACTGGGGTCATGCATCGAACGGACCCCCAAATCGCCCGTGACGACCAATTGCCCACCGTGCAAAAAGTCCCGGCGAACGGGCGACTTATTGCACAAAACCCGCGGTTTCATGGGCAGGGCAAAAAGTCGAAGGATTTTCGCTGGCGCGAGGGTTATCGCGGGGCGTTCTCGCTTTTGTAACCTTCTCGCCACTGGAAACGTTGACAACGCCTTGGGCCAGAACACAATGCGCTCTGACGGCGCCACACGTCATACGCCCGCATCGGGATGTTGGTCCGGAACAGCCGCATCGCCTGCTAGAGAACGCGCCATGAGTCAAGTCACGCCATCTGGCCCCGCGCAGGGTCCTGCGCTGCCGGTATCGCCGCAGGCGGCGGTTGCTCGCCCCGTCGCGCCACCGAAGGCCGCCGCGTCGGCAGCTCAGGCAGCACCGCCGCGAGTGATGACGCCGCCATCCGTTGGGCCGCAACCAGCAACGCCGCCGGTTCATCTCGAGGAAGAAGCCGAACCGCTGCGTCTCGTCGAGATCAGCGTTTCGAGCGCGACCAGCATGATGGTGCACCTCGTGGTGCTGATCGTGTTGGGGTTGATTGTGACCGAGCCGGTGGTGAAGTCGGGGGCGCAGTCGCTGGTCGCCAGCGCTGTCGAGGAGATTCCGAGCTTCGATCAGATCGACGCGGAGGTCGTCGAACGCGATGTGCCCGAGGGGTTGTCGATCAACGAGAGCCAGGTTTTCGCCGAAGCGACGGAAGTGGCCGAGCCGACCGCGACCGGCGAGTCGGTCGAGATCGAACGTGCCGAGCTGAAGCCCGCGATGGTGGCCTCGACCGTGGGTCGCAACGGGGCGGCGTTCTTCGGCGCGGTGGCGAAAGGGAAGAAGTACGTCTTCGTCGTCGACAACTCGAACAGCATGAACAGCAGCAAAGGCAAGTTCAGCAAGTTCGTGCGTGCCAAGGCCGAGTTGCTTGAAACGATTTCGAAGATGACGAAGGAGAAGTCGTACTACATCATCTTCTTCAATGCCGGGCCGACGCGGATGTTCGACCCCGAGCCGGCCAAGACGTTCATTCCCGCCACGAAAGAGAATTACCAGAAGGTTTACGATTGGTTAGCCCAAGTCGAGCTTGCCCGAGGCACGCGCGGCACGGCGGCCATGCAGATGGCGCTCGACCTGAAGCCCGACGCGATTTACGTACTCGGCGACGGCGCGTTTACCGACGATGTGGCCGACGTGCTGCGTTCGATGAACTCGAAGCACATTCCGATTCACACGCTGTTGTTCGACAGCAGCAAAGGATCGTCGAAGGGGCGGGACTCGATGGAACAAATCGCCAAAGAGAACGGCGGGTCGTACACATCGGTGGATTGAATGACGCGGCAATCGTCATTCCTTCAATCGCCCGCGCAATTCATCCGACCACAGGCGATACCCTTCGTCGCTCATGTGCAACCCATCGGCGACGAATAGCTCCTTGCGAGGCTGCCCGTCATCGCCGAGCATTCCACGCGTCACGTCGACGAACTCCAGCTTCTTATCGCCCGACGACTTCACGAACTCCTCAATGCGGCGGTTTGTCTCGCGCCCCTTCTCGACAATCGACCATCGCTTGATGCTCGGCTTGATCGACAAATACAGAATCCGCGTGTCGGGCAAATCCTTGCGCACCACGGCGACGAACGCCTTGAAATCGCTGGCGACCTGCTCGGGCGTTTTTCCTGCACCGAGGTCGTTGTCGCCGGCATAAACGACGACCGTGCGCGGCTTGTACGGCGACACAATACGCGGCGCGAACTCGACGGAATCGGAAAGGTGCGACCCGCCGAAGCCGCGATTCAGAACCGGCAACTCGGGAAACCACTTGTCGAGTTCCCACTTTCGGATCGTTGAACTGCCGACGAACACGATTCCGCCCGGCGCCGGCATCGACTTGCGATCTTGCTCTTCGAAGGCGGCAATGCTGGGTTCCCACTTCGAGCTGCCCGAGGCGAACCAACCCAGCAACAGCCGTCGCACGGCCGAGACGATCATATCTTCGACTGCCGGCGTGAAGTGCGTCGGCTTGTCGAAGTAGTACATCGAGCTGTCAACTTCGTAGCCTCCTTCAGTAAGAACACGTTTGGAGGCAATGTAGCAAGGAACGTCGTTCGAGTATGCGTTGATCCACAGACGTCGGCCGGGGGCTTCGCTCTTCAAGCGGCGGGCGTAATCGCCGACGACTTCGCCAGAAAGAAAGACCATCGCCAACTCGGGGCCGAACTCCCAGGCTTGAACGCGATATGGCAGCGACGTCGCCAGCGCTTCGCCACGATCGAGCCGCGCGAGATCGAGCGCCGCATGGACGGCGATGCCGCCTTTCAGCTTCGCACGAGCTTCGAATTCTTCGCGCGTCGGTGGCGTGTCGAACGGCAACGCGATCACCTCGGCACGCGCTTGCGACACGGCAGGCATGGGAGTCATCGTGCTCGCAAGCAGACGTTTCACTTCGTGCGAGATCGCTTCGCCATGTTGTTGGGCGTAGACGATTTCGCCGCGAGGGCTGGGGTTCGAGTCGGAGCCGCATCCGATGGCGACCATGGCGATCGCACCTGGGTGGTCGCGCTCGACGAACTCCTGCGCGTAGCCGGCCCAATCGCCGTTGAGACGCATGTAGCTCAGCGTGGTGCAGTGGCACGCGTAGTTCACGAGCACGCCGCGCAGCTTGCCGCTCTCGTCGGTAACGGCGAGCATCGGCAAACTGTGATCGACCGGCCCGTCGGGGACTTCGCCGATCTTCGTCCACTTGCCATCCTTCAGCACGCGGCGATTGATGGCGAAGCCGACCGTGCCCTCAGCCCACGACAGTCGACTCGGAGCACGCGCGGCGGCGGCATCGACGGCGACTTGCTCGACCGCATCGGTGAACTCGCGTGTATACCGCTCGATGCGCTGCACTTCCTCGGGCTTCGGATCCTTCACCACCAACGGCGCGACACCCACCAGCGCCGGGCGCAATGTGTGTGCGATGCGCAGATCGCCAGACGTTCGGCACGCAGGCCGAGGCGCTTGGCCAAACGTGCCGCGACCTCGGAGGTGATGGCTTCGGAAACGCCGATGCTGTCGACGGTCACAAGGATGCACATCTGGTCGCCGTCGCCGATGGCGATGGCCTTCGCCCACAGGCGCGTCTCGGCTTCCGTCGCTTCTTCGGTGCGGCCGTTGTAGCCCGACAAACGTATCGGATAGGTCGGGGTGATGTCGCGCTTAGCGAGGCCGACCGACACCGTCGGCTGCGCGGCGTCGACATGGGAATGCAACAATCCAGCAACGAACAGGACAACGGCGGCCAGTCGCATGGGTCAGGCTCTCGCGATAATCGGTGCAATCGTCGTAGTCTAATCGGCTGTGAACCCCCATGACAGCGGCTCGGTTGACGCTCGTCGGCATGTGGCTGAAAATAGGAGTGTTCCGTCGCCATTCAGTTTTGCGCGAGCGCTCCGTCATGTGGTTTGTTTCTGATTTGCGTTGGAGCGCTTGGGCGACGCTCGTCATCATTGCTTCGCTGACCTCACAAGCTCGGGCCGATCACAAGGATCCCGACGCGCCGGCCGGGCACTCGCTGCATGGCGAGGTGTTCGACGAAGGCCCACGGCAAGCGGCCGAGATCATGGGCGGCACTGGGAAGGTGAACTTCCCCGTCGAAGGCGCCAGTGACAAGGTGCAAGCCTTCATCAACCAAGGCATCGGCCAACTGCACGGCTTCTGGTATTTCGAAGCCGAGCGATCATTCCGTCAGGCCGCCGCGCTCGATCCGCAATGTGCGATCGCCTACTTGGGCATGGCGATGGCGAACGTCAACAACAACAAACGTGCGCGGCAGTTCATGATCGAAGCGGTCAAGCGTCGCGACTCCAGCAAACCTCGCGAGGCGCTATGGATCGATGCCTTGGCCGAGTTCTATGACGTGAAAGCTTCCGACCTAGAAGATGCCAAGGGCGAGAAGTCTTCCGAAGCGAAGAAGAAGCCCACCAAGAGCGAGGCCGAACTGCGCAAGCAACTCATCAAGCGGCTCGAGAACATCTCGTACGAGTATCCCGACGATATCGAAGCCAAGGCGTTTCTGGTGGGGCTGCTATGGGGCAGCCGCGAGAAGGGAGTACCGATCGTCAGCTACGCGGCCGTCGATGCGCTGTTGGACGCGGTGTTCGCGGCCGAGCCGATGCACCCGGCGCATCATTATCGCATCCATCTGTGGGACGAAGAAAAGCCGGCGCGGGCGCTGGGTTCGGCAGCCTTGTGCGGACCAGTCGCGCCGTCGATCGCGCACATGTGGCACATGCCGGGACACATCTACACCAAGCTGCGTCGTTACCACGATGCGGCCTGGCAGCAAGAGGCCGCCGCGCGGGTCGACCATGCTTACATGATTCGCAATCACGTCGCGCCCGACCAGATTCACAACTATGCGCACAACCAGGAGTGGCTGATCCGCACGCTCGCCATCAACGGCCAGGTACACAAGGCCGTCGACCTGTCGAAGAACATGATCGCGCTGCCGCGCCATCCGAAGTACAACACGCTTAGCAAGTCGGGCACGAGCGCGACGTTCGGCCGAACGCGGCTCGTTGAGCTGCTTTCACGTTTCGAGCTGTGGGACGAGGCCATTGCGATGGCCGACTCGTTGTACCTGGAACCGACTGAGAATCGTCAAGAACAGGCGAAGCGATTGCGCCTGCTGGCCGCCGCGTTATTTGCCACCGGTGACACGAAGCGCGGCGTCGAGCAAATCGGGGCGCTTGAAATAGTGTTGGCCAGCGCCATCGCCGAAGAGAAGGCGAACGCGAAGAAGAAAAAGCCCGACGAGTCGAGTGAGAACACTTCCAGCGAAGAAAAGCAGGACACAGAGAAACAGGACACTGAGAAACAGGACACTGAGAAACAGGACACTGAGAAACAGGACACTGAGAAACAGGACACTGAGAAACAGAACACTGAGAAACAGAACACATCGAACAACAGGCGATCGAAGAAGCCGACGACCGTGACGGCGATCGAGCAAGCTCTGGCGGAATTGCGTGGACATCAGGCGGTTGCCGACGGAGATCTGGCCAAGGCGCTTCCGCTGTTCGAGAAGGCAAAGCTCGGCAAAGAGTTCTTGAGTCGCGCGTATCTCGAAGCCGGCAACAAAGAGAAGGCGGAAACGCTGGCGAGGCAAGCGGCTGACACGAACAAGGATCAAGTCTACGCCCAGGCGAACTTTGTCGAGATCCTGCAGAAGCTCGACAAGCCCGACGAGGCCGCCAACGCGCTGGGCCGATTGCGGGCGATCTCGGCGACGCTCGACATGGACCTGCCGATCGTGCGTCGCTTGGCGCCGCTGGCTGCGGAACTCAATCTGCCGACCGACTGGCGACGTCCGGCGATCAAGCATGACGACATCGGCGAGCGACCCGCGTTCGATACGCTCGGCCCCGCGACGTGGAGCCCGACGAGCGCCGCCACGTTCGAGTTGCCGACGGCCGACGATCGTGTGATTCGGCTTGAAGAATACTCGGGCCGACCTGTCGTGTTGATCTTCTACCTGGGCTTCGGTTGTTTGCACTGTGTCGAACAGTTGCAGACGTTCGGTCCGATGACGTCGCAGTTCGAGGAGGCGGGAATCAGCCTGCTTGCGATCAGTAGCGACACAACCGAGGCGCTGGGCAAGTCGATCGCCAAGGTCGCCAACGAAGGGGCGTTCCCCATCCCGCTGGTTTCCGACGCATCGCTGGCGACGTTCAAAGCGTACCGAGCCTTCGACGATTTCGAGCAGCGTCCGTTGCACGCCACAGTGGTTCTCGATCGCCGCGGCCGCATCTTGTGGCAGGACATCGGCCCCGAGCCCTTCACCGACGCCAAGTTCGTGCTGAACGAAGCGAAGCGCCTGCTCGCATTGTGGCAGTAACCAATGTTGGTTTAGCCGGGTCGTCCACTACCCGGAGTCCGCCGCGTGGACGCGGCGGCTAAGCGGTGACGATTTACTCGATCGCAACGTCGGCTGAGCCGATGGCGAAGTCGTCTTTGCCGTTGATGTACACGCGCACGTGGCAAGGGCCGCTGGCGTCATCGGGAACGGGTAGCGAAACATTGAACGTTTGGCGGTCGAACGTGACATCGCTTGACGCGAGTCGTGCGTCAATCGCGCGTTCGTACTGTTGCTGATACGCGACCTGCCCCAGCGGCGACGAGTCGTAGGTGGGGCGCGATTCGGCGGCGAACGTCAACCGGTCGCGACGGACGACCAATTCGACGGTGGCTTGCCCCTCGGCGATCGGGCTGTGAACCCGCACTTGCAGAGTTCCACCGCGTCGCGCGTTGCCGCTGACATGGACGTCGGCCTCGGCGGGATGTCGCAGTCGCAGCAGCGGATCGCCAAGCAAGTTGAACAGCAGCACGTGCTCGGCCCGCTCGTCGGCCAAATCGGTTTTTGCAGGGTTCAGCATGCGGGCGACGCCGTCGAGAATGCGACTACGAGCATCGTCGCGAGGCTTGAGCATCGAGTTTCGCTTCGCGTTCAGGACGATCTCGCCCAGCGTCTCGCGTTGGTGCGCGAACAGTTCTTCGAGCATCTCGGTGCCGAGCACGGCCATCGCGTAAGGCATCGTCACGCGCGACCCACTGATCACGGCAACGGGTCCGGCCGGCGTGCGAAGCATCTCCTCGGCCAGGCAATCTTGCGGCGCGTCGAACGCGCCGGTGTAACAAGCCAAGAAAAGCGCGACAGGCGCGCCACTCGTCGAACGAATCTGCGAGGCGTCGCTGCAACTGAGAATCGGATGCACGCCTTGCGGCACTTGCACGGCATCGACGTGTCGCCAATGTCCGTGGCCGAGATAGACCCAAAACAGGCAGCCCTCGTTGAGCCGCGCGAGCGTGGCGTCGCGGAATAGCGAAGGCGCCGGGCAGTACGGACTTTGCCAACTCGCGTAGGTCATCGTCGTGGCATACGCGGCGGGGATCGACTCGCAAAGGATCGACTTCGTCGCGGCTTCCATGGCCATGTCGGCCAAGGCTCCCATGCCACCGACGCCGGCGATGAAGTTGATGCGACGCCGCCACGAGCCGAGATCGACCGAGTTCTCGTACTTGAGAATCTTGCCCATCATGCGACTCAGCTCGGCAGGCGAGTCGGCAGGCAATCGGCCGACCGCAACCTCGGGGATGCCGTCGGCGTCGAAGTCGCCGTAGGGGTTGTCGCTGGCGATGGTGGACTCGGAGCCGAAGTGAATGTTCACCTTTGCGGCAGGATAGAACGTTGGCACGATCGGAACGTCACCCAACAGGACGACGCTTTCGAGCGAGCCAGGCGGCACCGCGGCCGCGATGCGCGCGCGAACGTTCTCGGCCGTGCCGTCACTGGTGACACCGCGGATAGCGTGCCCCTGCGCGATGCGATGTTGCGTCCACGGCACCATTGCCGAGCGCATGCCTTCGGGTCCCACGATGACCGTGTAGCGCGGCGTCGGTTGGGCTGTGAGCGCGAGAACGAGGAGCAGTGCGGCGGGCATGTGGACTCAATAGATGTGAGCGTTCTACGGCTGCCCTTCTCCCTTTGGGAGAAGGTGGCCGAAGGCCGGATGAGGGCGGGTGGATCGCTATACGCCATCAACCCGCCCTCACCCGGTTCGCCTGCGGCGAACCACCCTCTCCCGGAGGGAGAGGGGTTTCTGTGTTGGCGAATCGTATCGGCGACGTGCCGCGCGGGACAATGCCGAAATCGCCGCGGGAGGCGCTTCGACGGGTGCTGCCGGTGCCTGCACCCTATTGAATCGACGGGCTTTTCGCCGAAACGGTCAGCGAACTTTGACCGCGTAGCGATCGGCAGTTTTCAGGGCCTGCTTCGTCGCCTGTGCGTCAGGCCACGACTTCTTCATCAGCGTGACACCGTTCTGGAGTTGTTGCAGCAATGCTGCATTGTCCTTGCGGAAGTAGTCGAGCGTCGGATTGTAGGCGCCGGGCTTGGTGCTCAATTCAGCTTCGATCTTTTCGATCGACAGCAGCGATGGGCGCGCTTTGAGTTCGAGCTGCACGGCGGGAAAGCGTTTGAGCTTGCCCATGAGCGTGTTGGCATCGGTCGCGAGCTTTGTCCCCTTGAGCACCATCGGCAAACGTTCGACTTCGAGATAGGTGGCGACCGGATTGGCTTCGCCAGACGATGTGGCGCGAGCCAGTGTCTTCTCAGCTTCGCGCGTCATTTCGGCAACGAGCTTTTTGGCGGCGTCGGCTGTTGCGGCATCCGCGGCACGGGTATGCGGCAAGAGTTGGCCGAACACAATCGCCGGGGCTTTGCCCTTGGCCAGCGAATCGACGAGCGGCTGCAACGGCTTCGGCCAAGGGTCGACCTCGCAACGTGCGACGAGAGCGCGGCCGGTTGCTGCTCGGATGGCCTCTTCGGCATCGAACGGCACGCCTCGATACACGCACTTGCCTGTGTGGTCGAACACGAAGCACAGCGGGAACTGCTTGAAATCCTCGATCTGCATACCGGCCTTCCACGGCGTCGCGGTGACGCTGAATAACACGTCACGTGACTCGGCCACCTCGAGCGGTCCTTCTTGTCCCTTGGCCGTCAGGTGCACGCCAAGGATCGCCAGCCCAAAATCGTTGAGCTCCTTGTACCAGGCGTTGAACTTCGGGAAAGCTTGCATGCTGGTGTCGGCGCCTTGGTTCCACAACATGACGACCACGGCGCGATTCTTCAGATCGTCGGCTGAATAGTCGGGGCCGTAGACGTGCTCGCCCAGATCGATGTCTTTCAAACGCACCTGCATTGCTTCGCTGTCGGCGCCCTCGCCGCCGCCCGTCGTGGCCGTTTTCACCTGCCGCTTGCCCCAGACTTGCTCCATCACCTGATGCGCGATCGGGTCGTGCTTCTTCAACTCGGCACGCTTGAAGGGATAAAAGTCGGCAAGGTCGAAGTACGAGGTCGTCAGCTCGGCGAAATACTCCTTGTCGTTCGTGCTGCAGTACATGTTCAGGTCGTAGAGCTTTCGTTCCATCGCCTGTTGGTACGCGGCTTTGATCTGCGGGTTCTCGTCGCCGAGCATCTGGTCGTGAACGGCATGCGTCAGCTCGTGAAGCAGCAGACTGCCCCAAGGTCGGTCGTTGCCGCGCTGCGAAGATTGAACCAACGACTTCATGGTGACGATCGTGATGTTCTTCGACGTGAGTGGGTGGTAACCCTCGGAGATCGCCTGCTGTTGGCCGCCGGGATAGTAGAAGGCCAGCGTCATGCCGCGGCCGGTGTGCGTGGGAAGCTTCTTATCCCAATCGACCCAGATGAGCAGTCCGCGCAGCATGCGAACCGCATCGGGCGGAAAGATTTCGCTGATGGCTTTCAGTTCTTGTGTGAGGACCTCGATGGGTTTGACCTTGAACTTCGACGATTCCAAGTTCTCGACCGTCTCGTCGCTGAGCAGCGTTGTGAACCCCTCGACCATCTGAATGCGATAGCCTTTGAACGTGCCGGAGTTGGCATGTGCCATCGCGGCACCCGAGCCTGGAGGTGGCGCCGACGGCGCTTGCGCTGAAGCGTAGGCAGCGATGAACGTGGAGGTGATAAACGCTGCGAGTGACCATCGCAACATGGTGGGAGTTCTCGCAAGAAGCGGGGGCTTGGAGGCAAGTCTCCCCCCGATTGTAGCAGAGGGTTTTTACGGTCCAAGCAATTCGTCGAAAGTCGCAAAAGGCGTCGACGTTAGTGTGGTCACCGTTACGCCGGACGCGGCGCGAGAAAGTACCGCTCAAGCTGTCGTTCGAGCTGCCGGCGGTAGCTGAAGTGCTCGACTTCCAACAGGTGCCGCGGTGAATGGATGTAGCGCATTCCCGCTCCTGGATCCCAGCGCAGTTTTGCCTTGTCGCGACGAAACCGCTCGGCAGCGGCGGCCTCATTGTCGACGGCGTGCCAGAAGTGCGCGATCAACCGCGCCTGATGATCGACGAGGCCGAACTGGCCGCTGTCGGGTTGGATGAGGCCAGCCACGCACAGTGTGTCGTCGTGCGGATGGAACACATTCAGATACAGGTCGGGCCTGCCGTCGCTCCAATGCAGCAGCGACTTGTCGATGAACGGCAGCGTGATGTTGAACCCGGTCGCGTAGACGATCACGTCGATCGGTTCGATCGTGCCATCGACAAAGCGAACATGGTCGTCGAGCAACTCGGCAACGTCGGGCTTCACGGCGATGCGGCCATGACCGACGAAGTACGGCAACTGCGAGTTAATGATCGGGTGAGTCTCGAACAGTCGATGGTCGGGCTTCGGCAGGCCGTAGCGCTGCGGCGGCCCGATCGCGACACGAATGAGCGCCGCGCTGATGGCCCGACGCAGCCAAATGGGCAATCGCCATCGCAACAAGCGCTCGCCGCACTGATCGGCGGGTTTGCCGAGCAGGAACTTCGGAACGTAGTGATAGCCGCGTCGCAGGCTGTGTACCGTCCTCGCAGCGGCCTGTGCCGATTCGACCGCGATATCGCACCCTGAATTGCCGCCTCCGACGACGAGCACACGTTTGCCGCTGAGCACGTCGGGCGTCTTGTACTGCGATGAATGCAGCGTGAGGCCGTCGAAGTGCCCGGGAATCGCAGGCCAGCGCGGATCCCAGTTGTGGCCGTTGGCGATCGCGACGCCTCGATAGCGTCGCACGCTGCCATCGGCGCACGACACGTGCCAGCCATCACCTTCACGCCACACGCGCTCGACGGTCGTGCCGAAGCGAACGTGCTCATAAAGCCCGAAGTGCCGCGCATACGAGCGGAGATATTCCCACACCTGAGTGTGGTGCGGGTACGGCGGATACTCGCTCGGCATCGGAAAGTCGGTGTACTCGGTCAGCCGTTTGGAGCTGATGAGGTGCGTCGAGGCGTAGACGCTGCTGTGAGGCCGACCGTAGTACCAGTTGCCGCCGACGTCGTCTTCGCGCTCGAGACATTCGAACGGCACGCCGAGTTGCTTGAGGTTCTTCGCGACGGCCAGTCCCGAACTTCCGGCACCGAGAACGCAATAAGGAAGTGTTGAGGTCATGCTCGCATTTGTTAGCCGCGGGGCTTGCCCCGCGCTTCGGCGAGCGACGCGGCTAGATGTTGACGACCGGTGAAAGTGTAGGAAACCGCGTCGCTCGGTACTAGAATACGCTCGATCCGCCCGTCTTGCAGGAGGTTCCCGAATGTCGATCAGCGAATCCCGCGCACCGAAGCGCAGTTACGTTCCGCTTCCGGTCAGCGATCACAAGCCGTCGGAGTACGACGGACCTACGAAGAGTGAAGTCCTCGCGCTGCGGCAGAAGTATGTCACGCCGGGACTCGTGACCTATTACAAGGATCCGCTACTGCTGGTCGAAGGGCACATGCAGTACCTGTGGGACGAAACGGGCAAGCAGTATCTCGACGCCTTCGCCGGCATCGTCACCGTCTCCGTGGGGCACTGCCATCCGAAGATCGTTGAGCGCGTTCGCGAGCAAGTCGGCAAGCTGCAGCATGTCACGACGATTTACATCCACCCGACGATTGGCCTGTTCGCCGAGAAGTTGGCCGAGCACTTCCCCGCTGACTCGAATCTGTCGGTGACGTACTTCACCAACTCAGGCAGCGAGGCCAACGAGGTCGCGATCCTCTCAGCCCGCGAGTTCACCGGCAACCATGAGGTCATCAGCCTTCGCAACGCCTACCACGGCGGCACGAGCGCCACGATGGCTTTGACGGCCCACAGCACGTGGAAGTTCAAGCAGAACCCGACGATCAACATCAAGAACGCGCTCGCCCCGTACTGCTACCGCTGTCCATACGGATTGGAGCATCCCAGTTGCGGGCTCAAGTGCGCTCATGACATCGAGAACGTCATCAAGTACGAAACCAGCGGCCAAGTCGCGTGCTTCATTGCCGAATCGATCCAAGGCGTCGGCGGCACCGTCGTTCCGCCCCCCGACTACTTCAAGATCGTGTACGACATCGTTCGCAAGCATGGCGGCGTGTGCATTGCCGACGAAGTGCAAAGCGGCTTCGGTCGCACGGGGACGAAGTTCTGGGGCTTCGAGAACTACGGTGTGACGCCCGACCTGGTGACGATGGCCAAGGGCATTGGCAACGGCGCTCCGCTGGGCGCGTGCACGACGCGACCGGAAATCGCCGCGATGATGAAGAACCGCATTCACTTCAACACCTACGGCGGCAATCCGATTTCGATGACGCAGGGACTCGCGACGCTCGAAATCATCGACGAAGAAGGCATTCAAGCCAACTCGCTCAAAATCGGCGGACACCTGATGAACCGCTTCAACGCGCTCAAGGAAAAGCACGCGCTCATCGGCGAAGTGCGAGGCATGGGGCTGATGCTGGGCATCGAGCTCGTGCGCGATCGCAAGACGAAAGAGCCCGCCAACACCGAGGCGGCCGACCTCATGGAGCGATGCAGAACGCGAGGCCTGCTCATCGGCAAAGGCGGCCTGTACGGCAACACGCTCCGCATCAAGCCGCCCATGTGCATCACCAAGGACGACGCCGACTTTTTGGCTGACTGCCTGGACGAGTGCATGACGGAACTCTCCGCTGCCCGCTGATTTCCAGCGAATAATCGCAAGCACTCACGCGTCCTTTTTATACTAGGGGCGGCGATCATTCCATCCAGTGGCTTTGCTATGTATCGAAACCTTGTCCCAATCGTCGCTTTTTCTCTCGGCTTGATCGTCTCGCAAGCCTTGGCTGCGGCCGATCGTCCGAATGTCGTGCTCGTGCTCATCGACGACATGGGTTGGAACGACGTGAGTTGCTCGGGGTCGAAATTCTACAAAACGCCGAACATCGACCGGCTGGCGAAGCAAGGGATGCGGTTCACGCATGCGTATTCGGCCTGCACGGTCTGTTCGCCGACGCGGGCGGCGGTGCTCACGGGGCAATATCCGGCGCGGCTGCATATTACGGATTGGATCCCTGGTCACAATCGACCGTGGGCGAAGCTGCGGCCGCCCGAGTGGACGCAGTACCTTCCGCACGACGTACCGAACCTGGGCCGCGCCTTGAAAGAGGCCGGCTACGCGACGGCCAGCGTCGGCAAGTGGCATCTCGGCGAAGAGGAGCATTGGCCGACGACGCAAGGCTTTGATGTGAACGTGGCGGGGACCGGCAAAGGTTCGCCACCGACGTACTTCTCGCCCTACAACATCTCGACGTTGCCTGATGGTCCCGAAGGAGAGTTCTTGAGCGATCGACTCGCCACGGAAGCGTGCAAGTTCATTGAGCAAAATAAAGACCGTCCATTCTTCGTTTACATGCCGCACTACGGTGTGCACACGCCGCTGATGTCGAAGCCCGAGGTGAAGGCGAAATACGAGGCCGTCGCCGATTCCGCCGCGCCGCAGCACAACGCCACGTATGCCGGTCTCGTCGAAAGCGTGGACGACGCCGTCGGCACGGTGGTTGCGAAGCTCGATGCGTTGAACCTGTCGAAGAATACGATCGTCATCTTCACCTCCGATAACGGCGGCCTGCTCGGCTCGACGTCGAACGTTCCGGCACGCGTCGGCAAAGGGTCGGCGTATGAAGGCGGCGTGCGCGTGCCGTTGATCGTGAAATGGCCCGGCGTGGTCGAAGCCGGATCGACGTGTGACACGCCGGCGATCAGCGTCGACTTCTATCCGACATTGCTCGAAGCCACGGGCGTCACGCCGAAGGCGAATCAAACGATCGACGGTGAAAGCTTGATGCCGCTGCTCAAGCAGACCGGTCGATTGAAACGCGATACCGTCTATTGGCATTATCCGCATTATCATCCCGGCGGCGCGACACCTTACAGCGCGATTCGTTCGGGTGACTGGCGACTCGTCGAGTTTTACGAGGACGGCCGAGTCGAGTTGTACAACCTTCGCGACGACATCAGCGAAACGACCGATCTGGCGACGGCGATGCCCGAGAAGACGCAAGAGTTGCGGTCGAAGCTGAATCAATGGCGCGAGCAAGTCGGCGCTCAGCCGCCGCTGCCGAATCCGAACTACGATCCCGCCCGCGCGACCGACACGCCGAAGGGCGTCAAGCAGCGCAAGGCGGCGGCAAAGACATGATTCGCATCGCGACGATTATCTCCGTGTTGGCCGCGTCGCTTGCGACGCGCTTGCTCGGCGCCGCACCCGTCGAGCGCCCAAAAGCAGAACGCCCCAACATCATCTGGATATTCGTCGACGACATGTCGGCGAACTTCTCGTGCTACGGCGAGAAGACGATCGCAACGCCGGCCGTTGACGGCATGGCGGCCGCGGGACTCAGGTTCAGCCGCGCTTTCGTCACCGCGCCGGTTTGCTCCGCGTGCCGCTCGGCCCTCATCACGGGTATGTATCAAACGAGCATCGGGGCGCAGCATCATCGCAGCGGCCAAGGCACACTCAAGATTTATCTCCCCGACGGCGTCGAGCCAGTCCCCGCCAAGTTTCAACGCGCCGGCTACTACACGTGCATCGGAGCTGCGCCCGGTGCCAAGGGCATGGGCAAAACCGACTACAACTTCGTCTGGGACGAGTCGATGTACGATGGCACGGACTGGAGCGGCCGCAAGCCGGGGCAACCGTTCTTCATGCAGGTGCAGTTGCTGGGCGGTAAGTATCGCCATCGCAAAGATTGGAAGCAGACGGTCGCTAAGGAATTCGGCACAGCGACCAAACCCGGCGACGTGACACTTCCGCCGTATTACCCTCGCGATCCTGTGATCCTCGACGATTGGGCGGAGTATCTCGACACGGTTCGTTACACCGATCGCCAGGTGCAGCAGGTGCTCGATCGCTTGAAGAGCGAAGGCTTGATGGAGACGACCTACGTCTTCTTTATGACCGACCACGGCATCAGCCACGCGCGCGGCAAGCAATTCTTGTACGACGAAGGAATTCACGTGCCTTTTGTCGTGATTGGTCCTGGCATCAAGCCAGGCCAAGTACGCGATGATTTTGTCGAGCACATCGATATGACCGCGACATCGTTGGCGCTCGCGGGCATCGACATTCCGAAATCGATGCAAGGTCACGATCTGTTTGCAGCCGATTTCCAGCCACGCGATGCTGTGTTCTCGGCCCGCGATCGTTGCGGCGAAACGGTCGATCGCATTCGCGCAGTGCGCACCGATCGGTTCAAGTACATTTGCAACTACTATCCGCAGCGCTCGCACATGCAGCCGAGCAACTACAAGGACTCGAAACCGATCGTCATTCGTCTGCGAGAGCTGCATGCCGAGGGCAAACTCGACGCCGTGCAGGACATGATCTTCGCACCGTCACGGCCGGTCGAGGAACTCTACGAACTTGCCAGCGACCGGTACGAGATTCACAACCTCGCGACCGATCCCGCCTATCAATCGACACTCGTCGACATGCGAGGCAGGCTCGAGCGGTGGATGGAAGAAACCAACGATCTTGGGCGAGTTCCCGAGAGCGACGCCATGTACGATAGTGACATGGCGGCCGAGGCGGGGCATCGCATGCCGCCTGCATTCATGCGTAATATCGAATTGATGAAGCAGTGGGCCAAAGAAGGAAAATAGCAACACACGCCATGAAATATCTCCTAACGTCGATCACGCTGTTAGCCGCGTCGCTTGCGACGCGCTCGTTGTGCGCCGCCCCCGTCGAGCCTCCGAAAACAGGGCGCCCGAATATCGTGTGGATTTTCGTCGACGACATGTCGGCGAACTTCTCGTGTTACGGCGAGAAGACGATCCAAACGCCCGCCGTCGATGGCATGGCGCGTGACGGCGTTCAGTTCACACGCGCGTTCGTCACGGCCCCCGTGTGCTCGCCATGCCGCTCGGCGTTGATCACGGGCATGTATCAAACGAGTATCGGGGCGCACAATCATCGCAGCGGCCGAGGAGAAGAACAAATTCATTTGCCGCAAGGCGTCGAGCCTGTGCCGATGCTTTTCAAGCGAGCCGGCTACTACACGTGCATCGGTGCTGCGCCGGGCACCAAGAATCAGGGGAAGACCGACTATAACTTCGAGTGGCCCGCGTCGATGTACAACGGCACCGATTGGAGCGGCCGCAAAGAAGGGCAGCCGTTCTTCATGCAGGTGCAACTGCACGGCGGTAAGCATCGCGGCGGCGAGAAGTGGAAGAAGAAAGTGCAGGCGGAGCTGGGCTCGAACACGAAGCCCGAGGACGTGACGCTGCCGCCTT
This sequence comes from uncultured Planctomycetota bacterium, assembly GCA_963708675.1. Classification (GTDB taxonomy): domain Bacteria; phylum Planctomycetota; class Planctomycetia; order Pirellulales; family PNKZ01; genus DATAXP01. Next base: position 3,415,597 of record CAVPTO010000003.1, on the reverse strand, counting down.
ATTACCCGCGCGATTCCGTCATTCTCGATGACTGGGCGCAGTATCTCGATGCCGTTCGCTGGACCGATCGCGAAGTGCAGCAGGTGCTCGATCGCTTGAAGAGCGAAGGTCTGCTCGACACGACCTATGTGTTCTTCATGACCGACCATGGCATCAGTCACGCGCGTGGCAAACAGTTTCTTTACGACGAGGGCATGCACGTGCCGTTCGTGGTGCGTGGGCCGGGCATCAAGGCTGGCCAAGTGCGTGATGATCTAGTCGAGCACATCGACATGGCGGCGACGTCGCTGGCTTTGGCGGGCATCGACATTCCCAAGACGATGCAAGGTCGCAACATTCTGGCGGCCGACTATCAATCGCGCGACGCAGTGTTCGCCGCTCGCGATCGTTGCGACGAGACGGTCGACCGCATCCGCGCCGTCCGCACCGAGCGGTTCAAGTACATTCGCAACTTCTACCCCGAGCGACCTCATTTGCAGCCGAATCGCTACAAGGACCACAAGGAGATCGTCGTCCGGCTTCGCGAGCTGCACGACCAAGGGAAGCTCGACCCCGTGCAAGAGTTGCTCTTCGCGCCGAAGCGTCCGAGTGAGGAACTATATGACCTCGCGAGTGATCCGAACGAGATTAAGAATCTCGCCGCCGATCCCGCCTATCAATCGACGCTCGTCGAGATGCGCGACCGGCTAGCCAAGTGGATCAAGGAGACCGGCGACAAAGGCGAACAGCCCGAGTCGGCAGCGATGTACGACAGCGACATGGCGGAATATTTGGGCGGCCGCGGGAAAGGAAAGCCCGACGCCGAGACGGCCCGCAACATCGCCTTGATGAAGAAATGGGCCGCGGAAGGCAAATAGCCGCGTAGGAATATATTGTCGCTCGACGAAGGTGAATTTTGAGGTTCACTGGTGGCGAACTCGGTATCGCTACGGGGTTTGCGCCTCTAGTTTCCCGCGGCGTGCGGTGGTAAGATCGGGTTCACGTGGCCAACGTCCACCAGTGCGGGGTCCAAAAATGGCTCGTAAAGTCCTCGATCGTAAAGAGTTGCGTCGCGAGAGCGAGGCCGCCGAGGCGGCGGAAGAGAAAACCAAGGGCACCAAGAAGGCTCCGGCCAAGCGCAAGAGCCGCGCCAAGACACCTAAAGAGGTGCGGCTCAAGGCGTTCTGGGGAGTCTTCAACCAGTCGCTCAAGCGCGTTGCGCTGTTCGAATACGCCGAGCGGAAGCAAGCGGACAAGAAGGCCGCCGAGCTGACCGCTTCGCAGAAGACCCCGCACTTCGTTCAGCCCGTCAAGGAAGTCATCTCCGAATAGTCGCCACGGATGTCGCTCGTCCGAAATCCCGTGCAAGTGGCCGAAGGTTGAACCATCGCGTCGCTTGCGGCCACTTCCTGACACTGTCGTCTTCTGATACGCCCTCGTCATGCCTCCACAAGTTCAAGGCGATATCTATTCGCGCTGGCTGGGCATCACCGAAAAGAATCGGCCACTCAGTCATTATCAACTGATGCGGCTGAAGAACTTCGAGGATGACCCGAGTCAAATCCGCGCTCACTACAACAAGATGAGCGCTCACGTCCGCAAGTATCTCGCGACCGAGTACGCCGACAAAGCGCACGGGTTGTTGAACGAGTTGACCAAGGCGATGCTCTGCCTGACCGACTCGCGTCGCAAGAGCGACTACGATGCGACGCTCGGCCGCAGCACAAAGGGCGAGACGCGCAAGCGGTCGCTCGAAGAAATTCTCATCAAGCGCAAGGTCGTCGATGCCGAGCAGATGGCCAAGGCCAAGAAGCTGGCCGTCGCCATCGGTGTCGAACTGCACGAGGCGCTCGTACAGCAAAAGATTCCCGCGAACGTCGTTTCGCAGGCGTTGGCCGAATCGCAAGGACTGTCTTATGTCGACTTGCAGGAGATTGAGTTCGACCTGGACCTGATTGGCAAGATGCCGGCCATGATGGCGCGTCAGTATTCAGCCGTCCCATTGATGATCGACAACGACCGCATCTTGGTCGCTTCGCCGAATCCGCTGCCGACGAACTTGGAAGACGAGTTGCGGCTGCGCATGGGCATGACGATTCGATCGGTAATCTGCACGCCGGCCGCGGTGCACGAGATTGTGAACAAGTTCTATCCGCGCGAGGCGGCCGCGCGCGAGATGGGCGTCACCTCGGCGCAAGATGCCGAAGACGCGCAAGAGGATTTCGATCCCGAGGCGATCGCCGAGCGCAAGAAGAATCGGCTCAAGTTCACCGGTGTGGCGGCCGCGCTGACGTTCGCGGCGTCGGCAATCACGATTCAGATCGCGGGTCAGTTCTCGCGCGACCTGGCTGCCGTGCCGCTGCTGACGCAGTACGGTGTGGGGCTGGCGCTGGCGCTCGTGGTCGCGGGCATCACATGGTTCGTGAAGCGCAAGTAGACTGACTCGCCGCGAAGAGGCAAGCAAAGTCGACGCAGCGGCCGCAGCGCTGGCGGGCGGCGAATCTAGGCGGTGAGAAAGCGCTGCACGCGTTCGAGCGTCTCGGGACGAGACAGTTCGGCCTTGCCGAAGCCGAGCTCGGCGCCTGCGGCGACGGCCGACTGTTGATGCTCGGGATAGTTGGTGACGATCATCACCGGCGTCTTTTTCAAGTCGTCATCGGACTTGATCCGCTTCAGGATCTCCATGCCGTCGCTGTAGTCGGCGTCGAGCTTGCGGTTGATCAGCACGAGCGCGAACGGGTCTTTGCGCAGCGCGTCGAGCGTGTCATCCATGCCGTGCGTGCGAGTGACCTTGCCGCCGCACGATTCGATCATGCGACGGATCGAGGAATGATCGGGGTCGCATTGCCCGACGTCGAGGACGTGTTTGGTGTGGGACATCTATGAAGGTTCCGACCCAGGGCCGGCAGGCCCTGGGCTTGGGGCGGTGAATTCGATCGCGCTTAGTTGGCGTCCTTCGCGACGGCGAAGACGTGCGTCTTGTTGGCGATGAACAACGTGTTGTTCGCGGCGACTGGAGTGCTGTAGATGGAGTTGCCCATGTCGATCTCGGCGAGAATCTCCTTCTCGGCCGAGGCCTTGAAGACGCTCAACTTGCCTTCTTCGTCACCCACGAAAACCTTGCCGTCGACGATCAAGGCCGAACCCCACGTGGCGGCGAACAAATCGTGCGTCCAGTGGACCTTTCCGGTTTCGGCATCGAGGCAGTGGAACAGGCCGCTGAAATCGGGGATGAACAGCAGTCCGTCTTTCACCGACGCCGTGGCACAGGTGCGGTGCATCGTTTCTTCGAACTTCACCTTGCCGTCGCCGTCGCTGTCTTGCTCGCTGTAATGCCAAATGACGCCTGAGTTCGGGTTCGGCCGGGCCACTTCGCCATCTTCAGCCACGACCGCTTGCAAGCGGCGATGCGGAATCGGGTTTGTCGTGTCGGGCAGCTTGAAGGCGAGCTCCGAGCTGATGTCGCCACGCTTCGTCGGATCGAGACACCACAAGTGGCCGACGCCTTCGCCGTGCTCGGGGTCCTGTCCGACGGCCAAATAGACCTTGCCGTTGTGGGCCATCGGCGTGCCGATGATCTCGTTGCGCGTGCCGCGTCCGCCGAGGATGTACTTCGATTCCTTCGGGTTCGCGTCGAACTTCCAAAGCAGCGTCGGCTTGCCGTCCTTGCCGGCATCGGCCTGGAAGCTGTACAGCCATCCGTCGCCGCCGGCGAAGATGCACTGCGGCACTCCGTCGAAGGTCGCGATGCACGGGCTAGACCATTGCCCATGCAGAATGTTGTCGCCCGGCGATGCATCCTGCCAGATCAGCTTGCCTGTGTGTTTGTTAACGCAGAGGAAACTCGGCGCCTTCGGGGCCGGCAGGTTCACGTGTGTCTCGTCGACGCCGTTGCTCGTGCAGACGAACAGCAGATCGCCGAGCGCACCGATCGAGCAGCTGCACATGTTGTGCTGCGAAACGCCAAGCTCCTTCATCATGTCGAGAACCCAAACGACGTCAGCTTCGTCTTTGGTCGTGTACTTCTCGTCCTTGTACGGGCCGTCGTTCTCTTCGTCGTGAAAGCCTTGCGTGTCGAGGCAGGTCACCTCGCCGCGGCTGGTGACGTACCACAGGCGGTCGCCCTCGACCATCGGCGTCGAGCAGATGCCCTGCAGCGGCCAATCGTGTACGCGACCCGTGGAAAGTTTCTCGCTGCTAGCCTGCCACAGAAACTCGCCATCGCTCTCGCGGAAGGCCAACAGGCAACCGAGATCGACGGTGTCGGGGTAGCGCTTGATGTAGCCGTGACCGTTGTTCGTGCCGACGTAAACCTGACCGTTGGCGACAACCGGGTTGCCATAGCTCTGCGAGCCGAGGCTCGAGGCCCAACGGACGTTCTCTGAAGTGTCTTTCTTCCACGCGCCGGTTTTGGCGTCAGTGTCGCCGGGGACGAATTCGGTCGGAATGTTCGTCGAGTCGGGCGTGTTGTCGCGAGCCGTCGTGCCGCCCCACATGGGCCAGTCGTGCGGGCCGTAGGGCGCGGTGCCTTCGGACTTCATCGCGGCGACGGTCACGGCACTGACGCCGAGAGCAACGATGCCAAGCGCGGCGATGCCGAGCGCAGCTATGCTGACGATCGAAAAAGGAGTGATGGAACGGCGAGTCATGCGAGTCTCCAGTATCAATTACTCTGCGAGCTGTGACACGGCGAGCTGGCTCGCCGGCAGAATGTTATGAGTTCGGTGTTACCGTGACGTTGTCGATGAACAGTTCGGCATCGGTCGCGTTGCCGAACATGCCGGGGCTGCCTTGAAGGTTGCCGCCGTCGTCGGTTGCTTCGATGCTCCACTCCGACGGCTCCGGTTTGTCGCGTTCCCACACCTTGCCGCGGAGCACAGTCTTCTTGCCGTCCGTCGAGGCCTGGAACTTCGACGTGTACCACGTGTCGGGCTTCCATGCGAACGGAACGGTCTTCGACCATCGTGCAAGCTCCGAGTCCCAAGTACGAAGCTGCAGCTCTTGCTTCGTGCCTTGCAGGTCCATCGTGTAGCGCTGTGCAATCAACCCGACGTCGGGCATTTTGTTGTCGTCGGTCTTGCCGAGGATGTCGGCTTGAATCGTGTAGTCGTGCAACTCGTCGCGGCCGAACCAGCCTCGGCTCTTGGTGCCGAGCGGGATCGTCGTGATCTTCACCATGATAGGGTTGCCGTCGACCTCTCGAATCTGGTGACGATATCGCATGCCAACCCACGTCGCCGGCACTTCCTTGTCGCTGAAGTCCCACTTCCACGGCAAAGGTGGAATCACTCGCAGACGTGCCGAGCCCGTGAGCGAGCCGACCGTTGCCTTGACGGTGAGTCCGCTGTGCTGCGGCGCGCTGTCGGCCGTGTAGGCGCCGTCGGCGGCAATCTGCCCGGGGCCGGTGACTTCGAACTTCACGTCCTTCGCATCCTCGATGTACTGCCCGGCGGCGTTAAACAGGCGGACCTTATATTGTAGCTTTTCGCCTGGGGCGATCACCGTCTCAGCCGGCACGAGTTGCACTTGGGCCGGAGTTTTGTCGGTTAGCGGAGCTTCGACCGGCACCGTCGGACGCTCCGACTCGGGCACCACGCCGGGCGTCTTGTCGGGATCGACGAGGCAATAGATGGCCTCGGTTGTCGGCAGATACAACTTGCCGTGCGAGACGATCGGCGAGCCGTGCACCTCTTCTCCATCGGGGAAGCGGAGCGTGCATTCGCGCAGTAGCTTCGGCCCCTTGTCGCCTGGTTCGAGGATGTGCCAGGCGGTGGTCGAGCAGGCGTAGATCTTGCCGTCCGCGTAAAGCAAACTCGCTCGCATGATCGTGCCCGCGAGCTTGACACGCTTGCCGACCTGTTCGCCGGTCCTGGCGTCGAACGTGTACAGGTTGCCCGAATCGTCGGCGCCGTACAGGCGGTTGCCGACTTTGACCATCGACGCGCGGCCGATCATCACGCCCTTATCGGCCCACAGCGCGCCGCCTTCGGTGATGTCTTTGCCGCCCTTGGCTGCGTCCCCTTTGATGGCGACCACCTGCCCCATGGTGTTGACCTCGGGGAAGTTCTCTTCGCTTTGGGCCATGTAGACGATGCCGTCCTCGATCGTCGGCGTCACGTTGACGCCGCGGATCGTGAGCTTGTACTTCCAGATTGGCAGGCCGGTGCGAGGTTGCATTGCCCATACCATGCCGTCGCCCGAGCCGAAGACCATCGCGGCAACACCGTCGAAGTAACTCGTAACGGGAGTGCTGTAGGTCGTGTCGGCTGGTCGCGGCGTGGTGCCGGTGAACCACATCACTTCGCCGGTGTTCTTGTCGAAAGCGATGAAGCGATGCGTCGGCACCGCGAGATCGCCCCAGTTGGTCATCACAGCGCTGGCAATCACGAGGTCGCCGAAGACGATGGGCGTGTTCGTGCGTCCGCCATAGGTGCTCAGCAGCCCGTACTCCTCGGTCATCGATCGCGACCAAAGCGTTTTGCCGCTGTCGCCATCGATGCACTGCAAGTAACCGTTGACGCTCTGTGCGTAAACTTTACCGGTCGCGGGATCGCCAACGACGCAGCTCCACGCGACGCGTTCCTTGGGAACGTCGCTGAGGAACACGTTCCACGCGTTCTTCCACAGGATGTTGCCAGTCGCGGCGTCGGCACAGATGACGCATTCGCCTTCGCGCGGCGTTTCGGGCTCGCTGCGGGCCATCGTGTACAGCTTGCCATTCATAATGATGGGCGTGCTGCGCGTGCCGAGTTCCTTCTGTCGCCACACGACCGCTTTGCTATCGGGTTCCCATTTCGAAACGAGACCCGTCTCGATCGAGCGGCCATCTTGATAAGGCCCACGCCACATCGGCCAATCGAGCGGATCGACCGCGGTAGTTGACGGCGACGAGGCAGAAGACTCGGAGTTCGTCGAGTTTGCCGTGTTCGTAGTTGACGATGCGTCAACCGCGGCGACTTCGGTCGCAGCAACCGGCTCTGCGGCAGGCGCGGCTTGTGGCTCCGCCGTCGTGACGGGCGATCGCGCCTTCTCAGGATTGGGTGGTGCGCAACCTTGCGACGCAGCAAGCGTCAGGCACGACAACAGAACGAGAACGCGACCGGGCGATGCAACATACATGAACGAGAAACCTTCACAGCCGAGAGGGGACGGTGGGCGGGCGGCAGCAATTCAGAATACGACGCCCACGCCGCCGGAGCAACCGGTGGCCGGCGTCATCGCCGCCATATATCCCGACCCTTCGGGCCGGGAAGTTTCAATCGAACCACTCGTCGTGAGGGTCAAACTTCGGCAACACCAAGATCAGCACCGTCATGCGTCCCAGCGCTCGGTGCCGCGTTCCGGGGCGAATCATGATGCACATGCCCGGCTTCACGGGAATGATTTCATCATCGAGTTGCATGCGTGCATCGGGCTCGCACTCGAGAAAGTAATACGTCTCGGTGAGCTTGCGATGGTAGTGCAGTCGTGCGTCGTTGGCGATCTCGGTGCGATGCACGGTGCCGGGAAAGTCTTCGACCTCGGCGAACGCGCGATGGGCTGTTCCACACGGACACCGCACACCTTGGATGTTGTCGAAGTCGGCGATCTCGTAGCGACGTTTTGTCTCGGTAGCTTGCGTGGACATACATCCTCAACGCTTCGAATGTGGCTGACGCCTATGGTAGCACGTCGCCCAGTACATGACGAATCCTGGTGGAAGCACCTTGCAGGCATTCGCTGATTGGCGGCCAGTGCTTGCCACCCTTCGGGAGTTCGGCTTTCCCCCAGGCAGTTAGCCGTTAAAGTTTTGCCAGTCTGCGGAACCCGCAATGTCGGACAATTGCGACTCGTAAACCGTTCTCTGAAAAATACTTCGGCGCTCTCAAGCCTCTGCGTAGGCGTGGCCGATACGTCAGGTGTCCTCCAGATACGAGGACTACGTACCCACGAGGAATGTACCCGCAAGCGTCAGGAACAACCGCTGAAATTTTCGGGCTAAGGAATGGCTCGACGGTCCTGATGCAAGAACTGTGAACTTGGGGTCCGACCCACGTAGACCAGAGTAGTCGCTGCCGCACACGTCCGATCCGCGGGAAACAGCAATCCCATAAAGCCAACTCGGCGCGGTCGAAGTGTGAAGAGGGCAACGAAGCGGCTGGCCACGCACACGCCCCGGTTCCATGCAAAGGAGATGCTGCTCAATGAAATGGAACATGCTTTTGGGAGCGCTCGTCGTCAGCGCTGGCTTGTGTAGCCAGTCGTTTGGCGGAACGCTTCTCGATCGGATGCTGGGCCGTGGCTGCTGCGGTGGTGGCTGCTGCGAACCGACCTGCTGTGCTACCCCGAGCTGCTGCGAGCCATCGTGCTGTGCCGCTGCTCCGACCTGCTGCGCTGCCGCCCCGAGCTGCTGCGCTGCCCCGACCTGCTGTGCTCCGGCTTGCGAACCGTCGTGCTGTGCCGCTCCTAGCTGCTGCGAACCCAGCTGCGGTGCTCCGTCGTGCGGTGATTGCTGCTCGAGCTGCTGTGATCCTTGCCGTCGCCGCATTGACCTGTTCGCTGGTCTTCGCGGTCTGTTTGCTTGCCACCACCACGGCTGTGGTGGATGCGGCAGCTGCTGCGAACCGTCGTGCTGTGCTGCTCCTAGCTGCTGCGAACCGTCGTGCTGTGCTGCCCCGGCTTGCGAGCCGTCGTGCTGTGCCGCTCCGACCTGCGGTGGCTGCGGTGGTTGCGGTGAGACTGGTTGCTTGGGCTTGAGCTGCTGCAACGATGTTTGCGGTGGCTGCGGACACCGTCCTTTGCTGGGCGGCCTGTTCAAGAAGCACAAGTGCTGCAAGTCGTCGTGCTGTGGTGGTTGCGGTGATTGCTGCGGTGCTCCTAGCTGCTGCGAACCCAGCTGCTGTGCTCCGAGCTGTGGTGGATGCGGATGCGGTGGTGCTCCGGCTGCTGCCCCGGCCCCGGCCGGCGAGCCGCAACCTCCGATGCCGCCGATGGCCGATCACTCGGCTTCGCATGCTCGCCGCATTCAAGCGAGCCGCACGGTTGCCCGTACCAACTAACTCGTGGGTTGGTTGCTCTACGTAGAAACGAAGCCTGCTCGGGACGCAAGTTCCGAGCAGGCTTTTTCTTTTTGTATGCAGTGAAATCGGCCCATCCTTTTCGCGATCCTCACCGCTTGCGGTTTCGCGCGTACTTTTACTCGCTTCTGGCGGCGCTCCAACCGACGGTTTACAGTTGCGCTCGTCGCAACCCCGTCGTCGCGAGTCCCCGCCATGAACTGCCTCTCGTTACTCACGGCGATCCTTCTCGCCGCCGCGCCGCGTTCCTTCCCAGACGGCCAGCTCCCCGATGACCGTCGCCTCGGCGAGCTGAAATCGTACGACGGCTACTTCCCCTTCGAGCCACCGACCACCGTCGAAGTCTGGCAACACCGCGCCGACACGCTGCGCCGACAACTGCTCGTCTCGCAGGGCCTGTGGCCGATGCCGCGCAAAACGCCCGACCACGCTGTCATTCACGGCCGCGTCGATCGTGACGACTACACCGTCGAACGCGTGTACTTCGAGAGCTACCCAGGCCACTTCGTCACCGGCAGCTTGTATCGTCCCAAGAACCGCAGCGGAAAACTCCCTGGCGTTCTCTGCCCGCACGGCCATTGGCCGGGTGGTCGGTTCATGGCGACCGACGACAAGAAGTTTCAAGAGCAACTGGCCGACGGCGCCGAGAAGTTCGACCCCAGCGGTCGCTATCCGCTGCAGGCCCGCTGCGTACAACTGGCGCGCATGGGTTGCGTCGTGTTTCTGTACGACATGATCGGTTACGCCGACAGTCAGCAGATCGAGCACCGCCCGGGTGTTCGCGACAAGATGAACATGCGCGAGAATTGGGGCTTCTTCAGCCCACAGGCCGAACTGCGTCTGCAAACCATGATGGGCGTGCAGACGTACAACTCCATTCGCGCCCTCGATTGGCTTTCGCATTTGCCCGACGTCGATCCCGATCGCATGGCCGTCACCGGCGAAAGCGGCGGCGCGACGCAGACGCTCGTGCTCGCCGGCATCGATCCGCGCGTGTCCGTCGCGTTTCCCGCCGTGATGGTTTCGACCGCCATGCAAGGCGGCTGCACTTGCGAGAACTGCGACTACCTTCGCGTCGGAACAGGCAACGTCGAAATAGCTGGCCTCTTCGCCCCGAAGCCGCTCGGTATGACCGGCGCGGACGACTGGACGAAGGAGATCGAAACCAAGGGCTATCCGCAACTGCAACAGTTGTACGCGTTGCTCGGCTCGAAAGACCACGTGACCGCCAAGGCGTTCACACAGTTCCCGCACAACTACAACGCGGTCAGTCGCGCCGTGATGTACGCGTGGTTCAACAAGCATCTCAAGCTCGGCGTTACAGAGCCGATCGTCGAGCGCGACTTCGTGCCGCTGACGATCGAAGAAGCAACCGTCTGGGACGAGGCACATCCCAAGCCACCGTCGGGCGACGACTACGAGCGTTCTCTTGTGCGCGAGATGACGAAGGATTCCGACGCTCAATTGGCGGCGCTCACGCCACGCAACGTCGAATCATTCGATGGCTTTCACGATGTTGTCGGCTCAGCATGGCGAACGCTCATCGGTCGCGACCTACCCGAAGCCGGCGCCATCGAATACGAGAAGATCGACGAGACCGACCGCGGCACGTATCTCGAATTCGCCTCGATACTGCGCTACGCGAAGTTCGGCGAGTCGGTGCCTGCGACGTTTCTCATGCCTAAGAAATGGAACGGCCGCGTCGTCGTCTGGGCCCACGGCGAAGGCAAGCGAAGCCTGTATCGCGACGACGAGCTTCATCCCGCCGTGCAAACACTCGTCGACGCCGGCCTGTCGATCGCGGCGGTCGACTGCTTCGGCACCGGCGAATTCACTGCCGACGGCAAACCCGTCACGAAGCAGCGACTCATCAAAGGACCGAAGATCGGCCCACCAAGCGGCTACGCAGGTTACACCTTCGGCTACAACCACTCGCTGTTCGCTCAGCGCGTGCACGATCTCTTGAGCGTCATCTCATTCGTTCGCAATCACAAGCGACAGCCCGAGGCGGTGTACGTCGTCGGTCTGGGTGGCGCAGCGCCTTGGGCAGCGGCTGCGAGAGTCATCGCCGGCGGATCGGTTGATCGCCTCGCGGTCGACACCGAAGGTTTCCGCTTCGCCGAGCTAACGTCTTTCGACGATCCGAACTTTCTGCCCGGCAGCGCGAAGTACGGCGATCTACCCGCGCTGTTGTCGCTCGCGGCGCCGTATCCGTTGTGGGTGGGCGGCGAAGGCGTCGTCGCCCCCGAGATCGTCACGCAAACCTACGACGCCCTCGATCACTCGACGAGTTTAACGGTCTACAACGGTGCGCTTGAGTCGCGCGCTACCGACGCCGCGCAGTGGTTACTTCGAGGTCGTTGAGTAAACCCTTCTCCCTCCGGGAGAAGGTGGTCCGCCGAAGGCGGATCGGATGAGGGCGGGTTGAACCTTTAGCAGCGCGAATAGCAGTGCAACCCGCCCTCACCCGGCGGCTGCGCCGCCACCCTCTCCCGAAGGGAGAGGAGTTCGATCGTCACGTAGCGCTTCAACTACGCCCCCACCAACTCCGCCGTGCACGCCGGGCAACGCTTCGCTCGAATGTCGATATTCGTGAAGCACTCCGGGCAATCCTTCTTAACCGGCGGCTCGTCGCGCTTCGTCAAATAGTTGATCTGCTTCACGATCAGAAAGATCACGAACGCCACGATCAGGAAATCGATGACGTTATTGATGAACAACCCGTAGTTGATCGTCGGCGCGTTCGCCTTCTGCGCTTCGTCGAGGGTCGCGTAGTGCGTTCCCGACAAATTGAGGAAGAGGCCCGAGAAGTTCACTTTGCCCAACACCAGGCCGATGGGCGGCATGATGATGTCGCTGACCAGCGAAGACACGATCTTGCCGAATGCGGCTCCGATGATGATGCCCACCGCCATGTCGATGACATTGCCACGCATGGCAAACTTTTTGAACTCGTCGAGAATCTTCATGGCTGTGTAAATCTCCCTTTAAACACCGAGTAAGGTCGCGGAGACGAACCACGAGAGCCGCCCTGCCCCCGGTCGCGGCGGACCATCGAAGCTGATCGCCGCCACTGCCCCCTTGGACATTTCCATCGGGATCGTGCTGTCGACCAACCCCGCGATGAGTTGCCCGACGTCCGGAGCATGGCCGACCCACGCCGTTTCATCCGCGTCGAGCCCCGCCGTCGCGATGAGCACGTCGCTTAGCCTTGCGCCCGGCGACAAGGCTTCGATCACGATCGGCGCGTCGTGCCCCAACCGATCGCAAATGATCGAGGCTGTTTGCATGCAACGCACGAGCGGGCTCGTGGCCACCTGCTCTGGTGCGAACCCGCGCTTTGCAAGTCGCTTGGCCACGCGACGAAAGCGCCGCATGCCCTTGTGCGTCAGCGGACGTTGCCCATCGTCGGGCCAGCGATCGTCGTCGCGCTCGAAAGCCCAGGCGTGCCGCACGATGTATAGAATCAACGCATCCTCCACAGCACGGCGTCTTCGATGCCTAGCGAAGTTTGCGTCTCACGGATCTGCTTGTGAAACCGACGCGCGTCGCGCGGATAACCAGCCGTCGGCCGCAGCTCGGGCACGCGCGCACACCAGAAGTCGTTAAACGCGTGCATCGCCAGTTCGCGCAAATACTTCGACACCATCGACGCCAGCGCCGTCGGAAGGTAACGTTCCGCGCGGTCGGAATCGCACTTCGACCCGCCGCTCGTCCGGACCCCAGCGATAAACGCTCTCGTGTCGCGATTCGCCGTACACCTCGACAAGCCATGGGCCGACGTGCGGCTGCAATAGGCCCTGATACCGGTTGCGTCCGCCGTGCTTGTCGCAGACAACCGACACCGGCCCCGCATCGAACTGCTGGAGCGTCGAGCACAACAGCTCGAACGTCAAATACGATAATGCCGAGGCTTTGTTGCCATGTTCGTCGAGCAAGCGATTGAACCGTCCCGGCATCGCGATACAACTTCGCAACTCGACCAGCCGCACGCCTTGAGATTCAAGACATCGCCCAACGCGCTGCGCCCATCGCAACGCGTCTTCGGCCGCGTCGTCCAACGGCAGCGGCATGTCGAACCCTTGCGCCCATGCTTCACCGTCGAGCTCTTCGAGCGTGCCGGGAGCGAGGGTTTCCCAAACTTCGCGCCACGTGCGCGGCGTGTGTCCCGCGGCAGCGAGCATCGCCAGCACGCCACGCTCGAGCAACTCCAAGCCTCGGTCACGCGAATACAACGCCTTCGAATCCGCCACCGCAAGTCGGCGACGAGTCGCGCCGTGCGCCGTCGGCCGTGGCGAAATCACCCGTCGCAGGAGGCGATACAGGTCCGTCTCCGCCTCGTCGGGCACATGCCACACACTCGCCGAGATCACGAGCGGTCCCAAGTTGGGGCCGTACCCAGCTTCGTCCGTGCCGATGAGATACGTCATGGCGCGTTAGCCTATGCGATGCTCGCAGCGGCTGACAAGGGTTGCGAAGGGGTCACGGTCGTGGCCCCATAGCCTTCGGCCTCGCGATGGGAAACAATGACCTCAATGCACACGCCCGTTTCCTCCACGCCTGCGCTGATCGAACTCGAAGGCGTGAGCCGCAGTTACGGTATGGTGCGGGCACTGTCCGACGTCACGCTGCGTTTGGAGCCTGGCACGATCGGGCTCGTCGGCAACAACGGGGCCGGCAAAAGCACGTTGCTCAAGATCCTGCTCGGCCTGCTGCATCCCGACTCCGGGCGCGGCACGATCCTGGGCTGCGACATCATGAAGGCGTCGTGGCGGTTGCGGGGTCGCGTCGGTTACATGAGCGAGGCGGCCGCGACGGTGCCAATGCTGCGAGGCGTCGACTTCGTCGCGCTGTCGGGCGATTTGTACGGCATGCCCCACCGCGACGCTCGCCGCCGTTCGCACGAGGTGCTGAACTACGTCGGCCTCGGCGAGTTACGATACCGGCGGCTCGACGAGTATTCGACCGGCAGCCTGCAACGGCTCAAGCTCGCCGCCGCCTTGGTGCACGATCCGCAGTTGCTACTGCTCGATGAGCCGACCAACGGTCTCGACCCCGCCGGTCGCGAGTCGATGCTCCGGTTGCTCGAATCGTTGATCCGCGAGACGGGCAAGAGCGTTATTCTTTGCACGCACTTGTTGGGCGATGTCGAACGTTTCTGTCGACAGGTCGTCGTGCTCAATCGCGGTTACGTGGTGCAAGCGGGTCCGATCGAACAGTTGCGCGCCGTCGTCCATGATCGTTACACGCTGCGATGGCAAGGTCCGACCGAGAAGTATCTCGCCGCGCTCGCCGAGGTCGGTGTGAAGGCGACGATCGAGCAACACGACTCAAGCGCGAAACCGCAAGCGGCGGACGTTCGCGTCGCTGTTCCTGATAACTGGAACCCGGGCGAGTTCTTTCGCCTGGCCGCAACCGCCGGTGTCGTGCTCACCCACGTTCGCGCCGAAGAGGAGAACCTTGAGTCATTGTTCTTCCGCTTGACCGATGATGTTGTCGTTCGGGAGGCCGTGTGATGGGTCTTGACCGCGCGAGTTATCATCCGTGGCATGGGCGCCTGCTCAGCCCTTGGTGGGCGTGCTGGGCGCTGGTGCGTGTCGCGTTGGTGCAGGTGTTTCGCCGCAAGCTGTACTGGTTGGTGCTGCTCCTCGGGCTCGGCAACTTCATCAAGGCCGCGGTCGTCATCTACACCGTCACACAACTGCAGCCGTCGCCCGAAGTGCGTGAGCTGATGTTCCAGCGAGCCGGCTTCAGCGCTGAGGCCAAACGCGGCCAAGAAACCGGCTACACCATCTTTATGGAGCAACAAGGGCTGGTCGTCATGCTCCTCCTGGCTCTGTCGGGTAGCTTGATCGTCGGTTCCGACTTCACGCAACAAACGCTGCCATTCTACTTGTCGCGTCGCATCGATCGCCGCCATTACATCGTCGGCAAGTTGCTCGCCTGTGCCGTCCTCGTGCTTATCGTCACGACCCTCCCTGCTCTGATTTTATTCCTCGAATACGGCATGTTCACAAGTTCGTTCGACTATTGGTACGAGCACTGGAGCGTGTTGATTTCGGTCTTGGCTTACGGCGGGTTGCTGGCCAGTGTGCTGAGTCTGTTGCTCGTTACGACGAGTGCGTACCTGCGACGCATGGGACCGATCGCGATCGCGTGGTGCAGCCTGTTCGTCGTGCTCAATCGACTCGCGCTACTCATGGAAGAAGCGACAGGCCTGTCATCGTGGCGACTCATCGACCCTTGGTACGACCTGCATCAAACCGCTCGGTTGGTCTTCGGACTTGGCTCACCGGGCGAACGCTTGGTCGCTGCGCAAGCGACCGGAATCCTTGCCGTGGCATGCGCTGTCAGCCTGGCTGCGCTGGTGCGTCGAGTGCGTGCCGTCGAAATCGTGCAGTGAGCGACTGATTCGAGAAACAACCATGGAACTCATCTTCGAACGCGTCACGAAGTTCTACGGCCCAGTGATCGGCATCAACGACATTGATTGCCGTTTCGATGTCGGCATCACTGGCCTGCTCGGCGCCAACGGCGCGGGCAAAAGCACGCTCATCAAGCTCGCCGCCGGACAGGTGCGTCCCAGCCACGGCGAAGTGCGCGTGGGTCCGCACATGGCGCGATCGACGGCCGCGCGTCGCTACGTGGGTTACTGCCCTGCCGTGGGCGCGTTCTACGACGACATGACCGGCCGCGAATTCGTCCGCACGATGGCGGCCCTCGAAGGCTACAGCCTTCGCGAAGTGCGCGAACGCACCGAGGTCGCGCTCGAAGAAGTCGGCATGACCGATCGCGCCGAGCGGCGCATGGGGGGCTGCAGCCACGGCATGCGGCAACGCATCAATCTCGCGCAGGCTTTGGTGCACGATCCACCCGTGCTGCTGCTCGACGAGCCGTTCTCGGGGATCGATCCCGGCGGACGTCGCGAATTCAACGAACTGCTGCGCCGCTTGGCCGAGAACGGCAAGACGATCATCGTATCGACGCACCTGCTGCACGAGATCGAGCAGTTGGCCGACGAAGTGACAATGGTTTCGCAAGGCCGGCTCGTTGCATCGGGAACGCTGGCTGAGATTCGCGCGATGATCGACGATCGCCCGCTCACGATCGCCGTCGAGTCGCCGCAAGCGCGCAAGCTGGCGGCGCGGATTGTTGAAATGCCTGAGGTGCAGAGCGTCGATTTAGAAGGCGACACCTTACGCGTGAGAACCTTTCGGGCGGCGCGATTCTACGAGGCTTTCGGTCAACTGGCCGCCGACGAGTCGTGGCAGGTGCGGCGGCTCGAAGCGCTCGATGCCGGCGCCGACAGTGTGTTTCACTATCTCGAACAAGGCGCGGTATGAATCTCGTTCGAGCTTGCGTAGCACTCACGTGGTTGTCGTTCAACCGACTGTTGTGGTCGGCAGCGACGCTGATGGCCTGCGTGCCACTCGGGTGCTGCGTGCTGTTCCTCTTGCGACGCCGTTACGACGCCGCGCCCGACGCCGGCCGCGCGTTCGAGGCCTACACCAGCTTTCTCATCGGCATCTTTTTGGCGATCGTCATACCGCTGTGTGCCGTGGCGTTCGCAACGAGCGGGCTGGCGTCAGAGCGCGAAGATCGCACGCTGCTGTTGATTCTCTCGCGGCCGATCCCGCGCTTTCTGGTGTTGTTGACACGTTGGTTGGCTTCGCTGCCGTTGGGGCTCGGCATGGTCCTCGGCACGTTTTATCTCTGCTGTCGCTTGGCCGGCGGCATCGGCGAGACGGTGCTTATGCTCTATCTGCCGGCCGTGTTGTGGACGACGTTCGCGTACCTCGGGCTGTTTCACCTCTTCGCCGTGACATTCCGCCACGCCACGATTATCGCACTGGCTTACGCGGTTTTTGTGGAGATGATCCTCGGCGCGATGCCAGGCATCATCAAGCGCATCGCCGTCAACTATTATGGGCGGTCGCTGATGTATGTCGCTGGAGCTCAGGAAGGCATCACGTCTCCCGACCCGAGGTGGTTTGAGCCGATCGACCCTTCGCTGGCGACGTGGTCGTTGATCGGCATCGGCTTGGGGGCGATGCTGATGGCGACTATCGTTTTCGAACGGCACGATTACGCGTAACCGACACGTTCAAGGGAGGCGGTCATGCGAACGACGTGGACGTTTCACAGCGCGGGGCAACTCGTCTTTGGTTCCGACGCTGTTCAGCAACTCGGCGAACTCGCCGCTCCGCTGGGCTGCAAACGTGTGATGGTCGTCACCGACCGCACGTTGGTCGCCGCGGGACTCTACGAGGCGGTGCGCGAACCGCTTGTGCGCGCGGGCATTGCGGTCGAACTCTTCGACGGCGGCGAGCCGGAACCTTCGCTCGATTTGGCCGAGCGGGCAGTTGCACAGGCGCGAACGTACACACCCGACGCCATGCTGGGGCTCGGTGGCGGTAGCAACATGGATTTGTCGAAGATCGTCGCGACGGTGCTCACGCATGGGCGATCGCCGCGCGATTACATCGGCGACGGCAAAGTGCCGAGCCCCGTGATGCCTTTGATCTGCGTGCCGACGACGGCCGGCACGGGGAGCGAAGTCACCGCCGCCGGCGTTCTCACCGACACAGCGAACCACATGAAGGTTGGCGTGTTGAGCAACTACCTGCGGCCGAAGCTCGCGGTCGTCGATCCGAAGCTGACGCTTTCCTGTCCTCGCAAGGTGACAGCCGACAGCGGCATCGACGCTTTGACCCACGCGATCGAGGCCTACACCGCCGTCGACAACGAAGTCTTCCCGCTTCCCGCCGGCGAGCGCAGCGTTTACCAAGGCCGCAACCCGATGGGCGATTGCTTTGCCGAGAAGGCGATTGCCTTGGTCGGCGAACATCTCGTGCGCGCCGTCGACGAGCCGAAGAACCTTGCCGCGCGAGAAGGCATGGCGCTGGCCGCGACGATCGCCGGACTGGCGTTCTCGAATGTCGGCGTGGCGCTGGTGCATGCGATGGAGTACCCGGTCGGCGGCGCGGTGCACTGCTCGCACGGCGCGGGCAATGGACTGCTGCTTCCCTACGTGATGCGATTCAACCTGCCCGGCCGCGAGCGACAGTTCGCACGGATCGCGACGCTGCTGGGCGAGAACACATCGGGCCTCGACGAGTCGCACGCCGCCGAGCTAGCAATCACGGCGGTCGAGAAGTTGAAGCGAGCCATTGGCATCCCCGAAAGGCTGCGCGAGTTAGGCGTCACGCGCGATCAACTTCCCGCGATGGCCGAGAAGGCCGCCGCGGTGAAACGCATTCTGCGAGTCAATCCGCGGCCGGTGACGGCGGCGGATATCGAGCGAGTTTTCGTCGAGGCGTTGTGATGCGGCGTTGTAGCGCACAATGACCCAGGGCCGCAGGCCCTGGGCTTGGGCGAGTCGTTCGTTACAATGCGTTTTATGGCCACGAAAGAAGCGACAATTGAAGATTTGCGGTGGAAGAAATTCACCGTGCTCGACGATGGATTCGTCTGTCTCGTCGATTGCATGGGGAACGACCAGGCGGTCGTGCAGGCGGCACGCGTCAGCTACGGCGAAGGGACGCGAAAAGTCTCGGACGATCGCGGGTTGATTCGCTATTTGATGCGGCATCGTCATACGACTCCGTTCGAGATGGCGGAGCTGAAGTTCCTCGTGCGGGTGCCGATGGACGCCTGGCGACAATGGATTCGCCACCGCACGGCCAACGTGAATGAGTATTCAACACGCTACTCGCTGGCAATCGACTCGGCCCAGCGGACGACGCATGACCAATGGCGGGCTCAAGCGCAGAGCAATCGTCAAGGGAGCGCCGGCAAGCTCGACGAGCACGTGGGCGTCGAGTTGTCGCTGACCGAGCAACAATTGCAGGACGAAGCTCGTCGACTGTACGAGCGGCGCATCGAGCTTGGCGTGGCACGCGAGCAGGCGCGCAAAGATTTGCCGCTTTCGACCTACACCGAGGCCTATTGGAAGATCGACCTGCACAACTTGCTGCACTTCCTGAGTCTGCGGATGGACTCCCATGCTCAGGAAGAAATTCGCGTCTATGCGTCAGCCATCGGCGAGCAGATTGTCGCGCCGTTGTTTCCGATGGTGTGGGAAGCGTTCGTCGATTATCGGCAAGGCGCGATGTTTCTGTCGCGTTTGGACGGCGAAGTGATTCGCAAGCTCGCCGAGCGCATGGCCACGCAGGGCGGACGGGCCGCGACCGATGAAGACTTCATGGCGGTGCAGGACTCCACGTGGGCAGGCTTGGAACGTTGCCGCGAGCGCGACGAGTGTCGCGAGAAGCTGGTGCGATTAGGTTTACTCTCTTAGCGGCCACGTTCGCGTGGTGATGATGGGCTCAACAATGAACGAAACCGAACGCGAACTGGTGGCCGTCAATCAGCGATTGCTCGAAAGCATCGCCAAGGCCGACTGGGCGACCTATGCCGAGCTGTGCGACCCGACGCTCAGTTGCTTCGAGCCCGAGGCGCGAGGCCATCTGGTCGAAGGCATGCCGTTCCACAAGTTCTACTTCGAGCTCGGCGCCTCGAACTCGCCACGCACGACGACCATGTCGTCGCCAAAGGTTCGTTTGCTCGGGGCCGACGTCGCCGTTGTCAGCTATGTGCGCCTGACGCAGAAGCTCGCCGCCGACCAATCCCCGGTCACTGCGGTCGTCGAAGAAACGCGCGTCTGGCAGCGTCAGTCGGGCAAATGGAAGCACGTGCACTTCCATCGTTCAGAGCCGGCATGAGGCGGAGTTGTGCCTCCGGTTATTGATCCTCAGAAAACAAAAGTTAATCGAGATGATGCTATCCATCACCGCTTGCGGTTTCGCGCGTTCCGCCCGTGAGACGCGCGAAACCGCAAGCGGTGATACTACGCGTATGACCTGTTCACGCGGTTTTCAGAGGATCAATAACCGCGACGCGCCAGCGGAGCGCTCGGCTTCGCCTCGCGGCTAACCGTCACATGGCCGCGAAGCGCGTGTTCAATGCGCTGATAGCGTGCCTCGCGCGGCATGGAAGTGCTCTGGCAGCGACCTTCTATGGCCGCTAAACTTCGCGGCCCTCGGAGACGCCCATTCCGCGCAGTCTCGTCGCTCGCGTTCTCGCCGGTCGTAGCAGGAGTTCCATGATGCGCAAGCCTTTGATGGTCGCTTGGCTGGTGTTCGCGTCGGTGTTGGGGCTGCGTCTGCTTGCCGATGAGCCGCTGAAAACGACGACGGAGTTCGGCATCACCATCACGCCCGGCGATCTGGCCGACGCGATTCAAGAGACGCAAGACTTTTGGGAGCCGGTACGAGACTACCTGGCCAGCCCGCAGTTCGAAAGCGGCGTCGATCCCGCGATGCACAAGCGCGTGGCCGACTTCTTTACTGCCGTACACCAGGGCTTCTACGAGAGGCTGTTCGAAGGGGACGACTCGAACGTGAACGACCTGGTCGATTATCTCGGTCTGCGTCTGCGAAAGTTCATCATGTATCGGCAGCTACGCGAGTTGCTGGCTGACGACGCGGCGATGGCGCAGCTCGTCGAGCGCTGGGAACGCGCGCATCGCGACATCAACGCGCTTGCTCCGGGCGAACGACCGACGCGCGTCGCGGCGGTACTCGCGCAGATGGGTGACGAAATGAAGGCGCTCGGTGTTCCCGAGGCGACGGCTACAAAGGCACTTGCCATTTGGGATTTGCAGACCAAGTGCTTCGAACGCATCTCCGAGACGGGGACCGGTCAGATGATGATCGGCTTCGAGCACGAAGCCCGCCAGATGGATCGGCCGACCGCCGAGCTGATCCGATACGTCGCGACCGCCGCCGATTGGGCGACCGTGAAGAAGTCGGGTACGCAGAGCATCGGGCTCGACGAGTTCAAAACCTCGTGGAGCGAATTGGCGGACCTTCGCGCGAAACGACTGACGATGACGAAGCCAGCCGCGCGACAGTAATCATAGCGCAACTGTCATTGCGCAGTCGCGGTCACTGGTCGGGATTACTTTCGACCGCCTGATTGTCGGCCGGCGCCGTGCCGCCGGTGCCTGTCGGGCCGCTGCCATAGCCGCCGGCGCCGGTTCCCGTGCCCGAGATGTCTCCGCCAGCGCCGGTTTCGCTCTTGGCGCTGCTGAGGTCAGAACCGTCGTTGCTCGTGGCGGCGTTCTTCGAGCAGGCCACCGCCAATACCGGTAAGAGGATCGCGATCCAGAAGCGTTTCAGCATTGCTCGTTTCATCGGTGCTCCTCCTTATATTTCGGCGTGAGTCGTCGTTTCGGCGTGCTAACTCGGTCGTCGTGCGATGGCGACAAGGTTCATCCACGAGATCGTCACGTGCGGTCGACGCAGCAGATAGTCGGGCGACTGCTCGTCGATCAACGTCCGCAACTCTTCATAAGCTGTGGCGTCGAGATACGGTTGTACCCGTTGGCCGAGGCGCTGCAAATAAGCATGCACGAAGAACGTCTCGGCATCTCCCAGCGGCGTCGCGCGGTCGATCACTTGGCTTCGCAAGCTCACAGGCTCGAAGCCAGCTTCGGCCAGCACCGCCAGTAGTTCGCGGCCGACGTAAAACTTCGCCGGCCGTTTCGTCTCGTCGCAGATCGCACGATGCTCTGCCGCGCGAACGGCCAATTCTAATCTCGCCGGCCACGGCAGTATGATTTCGTGCAGCGTGTCCCCCTCAAGCACGGCGATCACTCCGCCTGGGCGAATCGCGGACTTCATTCGCTCGAGCGCTCGCACCGGCTCGGGAAGGCTATAGAGATTCTGAGCGCACAGAAGAAAGTCGAACGTCGCCGGTCGAAGCGGCAGCGCTTCGAGGCCTCCGCAAAGATAAACTTGTCGTCCGTTCGGCGAGCGCTGCAAATATTCGTGGCTCGAATCGAGTCCGACTGCGATGCCACCAGGTCCGACCCGATCAGCCAACAGTCGCGTGTAGAACCCACTTCCGCATGCAATATCGAGCACGCGCATTCCGGGCCGCAAAGGGAGCGAGTCGATGATCGCGGACAGTTCACGCTTAAAGCCTTGGTGGAAGGCGTCGAGCTGGCTGGCATAAGCAGGCAGCGGCTCGCCGGGCGTCGTTTCTTGAGAAGTTGAAGTAGCCATCAAGCCCCGCAAGGTGCAAAGCCGGTGCCAGCTATCTGCCGAGTTTTTCGCGATTTACAATGCCTCGGCAATCGCGCCCCGAGCATCGTCCTACGCAAAGAGGCTTCCATGCACGCCAATCGCTGGAATCGCGTCGCCGTGTTGATCTGTGTTGCGGCCGGCTGCAACTCGCTGAGCGCGCAGACGCCGCAGTATCCGAAGACCAGCACCGCGGTGTCGTACGAGGTCGACGCGAGTTGGCCGCAGCGTCCCGACTCGGTGGCGGCGTGGGATGCGATGTCCGGCGTCGCCGTCGATGCCGACGATCGTGTGTGGACGTTCAATCGCGGCCTCGATCCCGTTCAGGTGTACTCGGCCGACGGCAAGTTCCTTCGCACCTGGGGCCGCGGCACGATCGGCAAGGCGCACCATCTCAAGATCGACAAGGATGGAAACATTTGGATCTCGGACACCGGCCACCATGTCATTCAAAAGTACACGCCAGGCGGCGATCTGTTGCTGACGATCGGCACACCCGACTCGCCCGGTGAGAGCGACTCGCAATTCAATATGCCGACCGACATGGCGATCACGCCCAACGGCGACGTGTTTATCTCCGATGGCTATCGCAACAATCGCATCGTGCATTGCGATGCGAAGGGCAAGTTCATCAAGGAGTGGGGCAAGCTCGGCGCCGCGCCAGGCGAGTTCAACTTGCCGCACGCCATCGGTTGCGATTCGCAGGGGCGCGTCTACGTTGCCGACCGCAACAATGTGCGCTTGCAAGTCTTCGACACATCAGGCAAGTTTCTCGATCAATGGACGAACCTCGTCATCCCCTGGGGTATCTGCGTGACGAAGGACGACGACATTTGGATTTGCGGCAGCTCACCGATGCACTGGTGGACCGAATCGGAGTACCAGACTCCGCTCGGTTGCCCACCGAAGGATCAGGTGCTGATGCGTTTTTCGACCGATGGTCGACTGCGACAGTTGTGGACGGTGCCCAAGGCACAAGACGGCTTCGAACGACCCGGCGAACTCAACTGGGTACACGCGGCCGCTGTCGATTCGAAGGGGAACCTTTACGCGGGCGACATCATGGGCAAGCGCGTGCAGAAGTTCGTCCGTCGAGCCCCGTGACCACTCTTTTCGGCGGAATTTCGTTGACGAGAACCCAGTAACCTCGATAAGTTACTTGCCACGCAGTAATATTTCCGTCCGCATCGTCATCGCCACATGTCCGCCTCGACCCTGCCTGGGCCGCGACTTGTCGAAGTCGCCGACCAGATTCTCGCCGATATCCGCCGCCGTGGCCTGCGCCGCGGTCAGTCGTATCTGAGCACGGCCGAAACCGCGCAGTGGCTGCGCGTCGGTGGATCGACGGTGAATCGCGCCTTGCAACTTCTCGCGCAGCGCGGCGTCATTGAACGTCGACAGCGCCGCGGCACGCTGGTGCTCGATCCCACGGCGCGCGGCAACGAAACGCCGTTGGGCCGAATCCACATCCTCGTGCGTGAAGAACATCTCCGCACCGAAGGCTTGTGGGGCGAAGGCGTGTTGATGGGGCTTCAAGGCGCACTGCCCGGCGCCGAGTTGCAATTCAACCTGCGGTCGGAAGCGAACGAAGTCGAGTATGTGCAGCAGTTGATCGCCGAGATTTTGCGCTCGCGTCAGCCGGCGGGGTTGGTCCTCGTGCGCTCGACGATTTTCGCACAGCGCCTGGTCGCCGCCAGCGGCTTGCCTGCCGTCGTCAGTGGCACGCTGCACCCGTCGATCGAAAACTTGCCAAGTGTCGACCGCGACCAGCGGCAGATTGGCGTTCTCTTGGCGACGCACCTGCTTCAACAACGCTGCCGTCGATTCTTGATCTTCATGCGCGAGCGCTTGACCGCCGGCGATCATGCCATGATCGATGGCGCGATGGCGACCTTCGCCGAGGCTGGCGTTTCACTCGAAGACGTAACGCTACGCTGCCTTCCGACCGACGACGAGGCCATCCGCGCCGAGGCCGCTTCATTGGCCAGTGCCGCCAAGGGACGAGTCGGATTTCTGTGCCGTTCGGAACCGCTTGCGCGCGGCGCGGAACGCGCGACACGTCGTGATATGAAGTCAAAGCGTTCGACGATCGTCGTGGCCGACGTCGCCCACGACGAAGACGGTGAGATTGCGTTCCCCTGCATTCAGGCGGCATGCGCTGCGAGCGACTGGGGCAGCGCTCTCGGCCGCATGCTCGCCGAATGTGCACGAGGCCAGCGCCCCGATCCGTATCGTCTTACCATCCCGGTCCGGCTTTCCCTGCCGAAGTCATCACGCCCTCGATAAGGTTTTCGATCATGTTCGCATCCGCACGCCGCCTGCTTCCATCCCTGATTACATCCGTCGCGATGACGGCTTGTGCGCTGCCGGTGTCGGCCGCCGTCGTGGACGTCGACGTTTGTATCTACGGCGGCACTTCCGGTGGCGTGGCCGCCGCGGTGCAAGTCGCCCGCATGGGGAAAAGCGTCGTCGTCGTCGAGCCTGGGCGACATCTCGGTGGCATGACCTCGGGCGGCCTGAGCGCCGTCGATATCGGCGAGCCTCGCTCGGTTGGCGGCATTGCTCGCGAGTATTTCACCAAGCTCGCGGCGAAGTATGGCCGCACGCTCGCCTGGGGCGAGGCGTTCAAATCGACTGGCGGCCCTGCGACCGGCGGCGCGTTCGCCATCGAGCCGCATTCGGCCGAGGCGCTGTTCGACGACATGGTGCGCGACGCGAAGATTCCTGTGCATCGCGATGCCCGCTTGGTGAAAGTCGTGAAGCAAGGGCCTCGCATCGTCGAGCTGACGATGGACGACGGCAGCGTGTTTCGCGCTCGCATGTTCATCGACGCCACCTACGAAGGCGACCTGATGGCCGCCGCCGGCGTCGAGTACACGCTCATGCGTGAAGGCAACGCGAAGTACGGCGAGCGACACAACGGCATCTGCTACGAAGAAAAGTTCGCGCCGCGCTTGGGGCATCTCACTCCCGGCTCGAACGGTCGCGTGACCGGTGGGCAAGGCGTGTGGGATCGCGACCTGCCTCTCGATCCTTACGTCGTCCCGGGCAATGCGTCGAGTGGAGTGTTGCCGCTGATCGACGACGGCGCCCCCGGCGAGATTGGTGATCCCGCGCCTGGCGTGCAGGCGTATTGCTATCGTCTGTGCCTGTCGACGAAGGCCGACCGCATCGCCATCACGCCACCCAAGGATTACGACCCCAAGCGTTACGAGATCGTGGCCCGCTTTATCGCTGCTTGCCAAGCGATGGGCGACGACGTCGATCTGCGATGGTTTTCGAAGTACGACGCTTTGCCGAATGAAAAGTTCGACTTCAACACGGCCACCTTCGGTGCGAACCTTCCCAAGGCAAGCTGGGCATGGCCCGATGCGACCTACGCCCGCCGCGCGGAGATCGCTCGTGAGCACGAGAACTATCATCGTGGATTGTTGCACTTCCTAGCGACCGATCCGCGCGTGCCGCAAAAGGTGCGCGACGAGATGGCCCGCTTCGGCCTGCCGCGTGACGAGTTCGTCGACAACGGTGGTTGGCCGCATCAAATCTACATTCGCGAAGCTCGCCGCATGGTATCGGACTTCGTAATGACGGAGCATCACACGTTCGGTCGTGAAGTGGCGGCAAAGTCCGTCGGTCTCGGCTCCTACGGAACCGACACGCACGAGGTGCGCCGCATCGTCCGCAATGGCGTCGTCCAGCGCGAGGGCAAAACCGCCACGGGTCGCGGCGGCTTTGGCCCGTACCGCATCGGCTACGACGCCATCGTTCCGCGGTCGCAAGAGTGCGAGAACCTGCTCGTAACGTTCGCCATGTCGGCCAGCCACACTGCCTTCAGCAGCATTCGCATGGAGCCGGTCTTCATGATCACCAGTCAGTCGGCTGCAACGGCCGCTTGCCTGGCGATCGACGATCGCACGACGGTGCAACGCGTCGACTATGAGAAGTTGCAAACCAAGCTGAAAGGTGACGGCCAGATTCTCGTGTGGAACGAGCCGAGCGAGTTGGCTGAAGTGAAAGGAAAGAAGCGACCTCCGGTACAGATCGTCAAGTCGGCGAAGCCCGAGGAGATCGACGGCAAGCATTACGACCTGGTCGTTGTCGGCGGCACGCCGGGTGGCATCGCTTGCGCGGTCCGTGCGTCGCGACAAGGTTTGAGCGTGCTGCTCGTCAATCACACAGGTCACCTCGGCGGCATGATGACCAACGGCCTCATGCAGTGGGACGCGCTCTACGGCGGCCATCGAGCGCCGCTGTTCACCGAGATGCTGCGAAACGTCGAACGCCATTACCGCGAGACCTATGGTGAAGACTCGAACGACTATCGCACGGTCCGCTACTCGGCCGAGCATTACCCGCTTGGCTGGGCCGAGCCTCACGTCGCCGAGCGCGAATTCAATCGCCTGATTGCTGGCGAGTCGAGCATCACCGTGCTGCTGAAGTATGACCCGATCTCCGTCGAGCGTGACGGCGCATTGCTTCGCAGCGTGAAATTCGCCGAGTACGAAGGCAAAACAACTCTCACGGTCAGCGCCACCACGTTCGCCGATGCCACTTATGAGGGCGATTTGTTCGCCGTGGCGAAGGTGCCGTATCGTGTCGGTCGCGAGGCCCGCGAAGAGTTCAACGAGCCGCATGCCGGCAAAGTCTTCACCAACACAGGGCCGGGCCGCGCTCCGCTCGATGCCGTCGAAGGGCGTTTGAACATTCGCCCCTACGGACAAAAACAATTGAGCATCGACCCGTCGAGTCCGTTCTCCGCCGACGGCGCGGTGCAGGCCTTCAACTTTCGCTTCTGCGTGACGAAGGACCCCGACAATCGCATCGTGGTCAAGAAGCCAACGACCTACGATCGCGAAGAATACGTGAATTACGGTCGAAAATCGATCGCCACCAATGCGGGGCCGAACCTGAAGTCGCACATGAACAGCCCGATCTTGCCGGGCGAGAATCATGCCTATCCCGACGCCGACTGGCCCACGCGCGAGAAGATCATCGCCCGTCATCGTGACTTCGGCCTCGGGCTCATCTGGTTCTTGCAGAACGATGAATCGATCAAAGAAAACAAGAAGAACGAGTACCGGCAGTGGGGTCTGCCAAAGGACGAATACGCCGACAACGATCACATTCCTTACGAGATGTACGTTCGTGAGACGCGCCGCATCGTCGGTCGGCACGTGTACAACGAGAACGATAATTCGGTCGCGCCAGGGACATCGCGAACTCCGATTCATGCCGACAGCGTGGGCATCACCGATTGGTACATGGATTCGCACGCGTGCACGACCGAGTCGCGACCCGGGTATCACTATGACGGCAAACTCATTCTCACCGAGGAGTCGCGGCCGGGGCAGATTCCCTATCGCTCGTTGTTGCCGCAAGGCATCGACAATCTGCTGGTGCCGGTGTGCATGTCGGCCACGCACGTGGCTTGGGGCGCGGTGCGACTCGAGCCGGTGTGGATGCAACTCGGCGAGTCGGCCGGATTCGCTGCCGCTCTCGCGAAACGTCACAAGGTCGCGCCCGCAGCGCTCGACCCCGAATTGCTGACGCGCGAACTCGTCGAGTGGCGGATGCTCGTCAGCTTTTTGAACGATGTGGACGCCAGCGAGTCGACTCCTTGGGTGCGTGCGGCCCAGTACTTCGGCACCAAGGGATTCTTCTCGAGCTACGACGCACGCCCAGACGCTCCCTTGGGCCGCGACGCGGCACTCATTTGGTTCGTGGGCTTGCAGAACATTCGCAAAGGTTCGCACGACGGCAACGCGCTTGCCCGCGCGCTGGCCTCGGTCGAAACCGATGCATCGAAACCCATCTCGCGTGGCGAATTTGCCGCGCTCATTAGCGGACCTAAGCCCGAGGCCGACGCATCGAAGCCGATCCTTCGTCGCGAAGCGTTGGAGTGGATGTGGAACTCATTGAAAGTCAACGACAACAGCAGCGCGCAAGCGAAATAACAAGAAAAGGAGTAACGCCTCATGTCTCAACCCGCCTCTGCAGTCCTCAAGCATTCCGAGCTATTGCAGCTCAAGCGGTGGAACACGCCGACGATTTTCAACGGTTGGGAACAACTCACGCGACACGACGTCGCTGCGGTGGGCATCAACATCGAAGAGACTCGCGACTTCATGCCGCAGATGGGCCCGATGGTGGGCTACGCGGTCACAGTCGTCTTCGAGCCGAGCAATCGCGAACATCCAAAATCGAAGCCGACGGCGTGGAGCGACTATCGCCGCTACGTCGCGAGCGTGCCGGGGCCGAAGATCGTCGTGGTGCAGGACCTCGATAAGCCGCGCACCGTCGGCGCGTTTTGGGGCGAAGTGAATTCCAACATTCACAAGGCATTGGGTTGCGTCGGCACGATCATCGACGGCGGTATCCGCGATCTCGATGAAATGAACAACGCGGGTTTCAAAGCTTTGGCGCGACGATTGTGTGTTGGTCACGGCTACTCGACGCCCGTGCGTTGGGGCATGGAGGTCGAGGTCTTCGGCACGAAGATTCAGCCCGGCCAGTTGATCCATGCCGACAAGCACGGCTTTATGGCCATCCCGCTCGGCGAAGAAGCACGCCTGCTCGAGGCCTCGCGTTTCATGGACACCAACGAATGCGAGACATTGATCCCCGCAGCTCGCGGCTCGTCCGGACAACCGACCTCGGTCGTGCTCGAAATGATCGACGCGGCCGGCGCTCAGTTCGGCAAGAACGTCGAGGCAAAGTTCGGTCGTCGTGGTGAATGGTAAAGCGTAGCAAGTGGTAGCCGCGAGGTGCGCCATGCACAGTCTTCTGCATTCCTGGCTTCTTGGTTTCTGGTCTCGAAACGTTTGGGTGGGCATCGTGGTTCTATCGACTTCTGTTGCGAGTGCGGACGAATCGAGTAAGTCGGCACTCAAATGGCGAGCGTTGTCTCCGCTCCCCGATCGTGAAGGTTTCGCAGGCATGATGGGTGGCGCTTACAACGACAAGCTGCTCGTTGCCGGCGGCGCGAACTTCACAGACAAGCGTCCTTGGGAAGGTGGCGTGAAGCGATGGTACGACGCGGTCTGGATGCTCGACGCACCGGACGGCTCGTGGCGACGCGTCGGAAATCTTCCGCGCGCTAGTGCCTACGGCCTCGCCGTGAGTACGCCCAACGGTGTGATCTGTGCGGGCGGTGGCGATGCCACATCGAACTTCGCCGACGTGTTTCGCATGTCATACGACGAAGGACGATTCCAGGTCGAATCGCTGCCGCCATTGCCTCAGCCTTGCTCGTTCGCCAGCGGCGCACTCGTCGGCAATACGTTCTATATCTCGGGCGGCATCGACCGTCCCGATGCGACCAGTTGCTTACGAACGCTGTGGTCGCTCGATACGAGGCAACCGTCGCAAGGTTGGAAGGTGCTCGAACCGTGTCCTGGCGCCGAACGCATGCTCGCCGTCGCGGCGGCCAGTGACGACACCTTCTATTTGTTCAGTGGCACGCGGCTCAGCGCGGGCGCCGATGGCAAGCCGGTGCGCGAGTACCTTCACGACGCCTGGTGTTATCGACCAAGTTACGGATGGCAACGCCTGCCCGACCTGCCCCGCCCCGCCGTTGCCGCGCCCTCGCCTGCTCCGCGGCTCGCCGATGGCACGCTCGTGATCGCCAGCGGCGACGACGGATCGCGGGTCGGTTTTAAGCCCGAGACTGAACATCCCGGCTTTCCTCGCGATGTTCTCATGTTCGATCCACGTAGCAGTCTTTGGACGAACGCCGGCCCGTCCCCTTTCTCACGTGCGACCGCGCCTGTTATTGCGTGGCGCGATTGGTTCGTCATCGCCAGTGGCGAAGAACGGCCGGGCTATCGTTCGCCGGCGAATTGGGCTCTGCAACGCGATTGATTCTTGCTGATATTCCCGCCTCCAACCTCTTCGGAAACTTACACGCCATGAAGACTCATCTTCGTTTCGCCATTGGAGCCATTCTTCTCGGTGCTCTCGTCGCAGAACGCGTATCCGCGGTCGAGCCGCTGTTGCAGAAGGCTGACCTTTTCGAATGCGGCGCCGACGGATATGCGTTGTATCGCATCCCAGGAATCGTCGTGACGGCCAAGGGGACGGTGCTCGCTTACTGCGAAGCGCGCAAGAGCGCCAAAGGCGATTGGGGGCCGATCGATATCGTCATGCGTCGCAGCACCGACGGTGGCCTTACGTGGTCGACGCGTCAGATTCTGCCGCAAGTTGAAGGGCCCAAGTCGAAGAACCCCGTCGCGCTGGCGCAGAAGCTCGCCGAGCCAACCGACGTGACCTACAACAACCCGGTAGCGTTCGCCGATCGCGACGGCACGGTGCACTTCCTGTTCTGCCTCGAATACATGCGCTGCTTCTACACACGTACCACCGACGACGGCATCAGCTGGTCGCAGCCTGTGGAAATCACCGACGCGTTCAACGCTTTCCGCTCGGACTACGATTGGAAGGTGTTGGCGACCGGTCCCGCGCACGGCATTCAACTTCGCTCAGGTCGGCTCGTCGTTCCCGTGTGGTTGTCGACCGGAACCGGCGGGCACGCTCATCGCCCGTCGGTGACGTCGACGATCTATAGCGACGACCATGGCCGCACGTGGCAGCGAGGCGAGATCGCTGTGCCGAATACCGAGGAGCTGATCTTTCCGAACGAGACGGTCATCGTCGAGTTGGCCGACGGTCGCGTGATGCTCAATGTGCGTAGCGAATCGCTGGCGAATCGTCGCATCGTGGTCGTTAGCGACGACGGCGCGACGGGATGGTCGAAGCCTCGTTTCGACGACGCGCTGCGCGAGCCGGTGTGCATGGCAAGCATCGTGCGTTACAGCACTGCGCCGCCTTCGAGCAAGAACCGAATCCTGTTCGTGAATCCCGACAACCTCGAACGTCTCGACGGCAAGCAGCGCGACGGTGGCAGCCGCGATCGCCGCAACTTGTCGGTGAAGTTGTCGTACGACGAAGGAGCGACGTGGCCTGTGAATAAGTCGCTCGAAGCGGGATACGGAGCCTATAGCGACACCGCGGTGCTCGGCGACGGCACGGTATTGTGTTTATACGAGCGTGGCCGCGATGCCGACATGGAGGTTCGCAAGTCGACGAGTTACACGTATCTCACCGTTGCGAGGTTCAACCTCGCGTGGCTGACCGACGGTAAGGACGATGGGCGCTAAACAAACATCTTGTTAGCCGCGTCGCTTGCGACGCGCGTCACAAGTGACGCGGCTAACATGCATGCATTTCGTCGCGAAGAATTCACCCCTTCGTTCTCAAGCGATCGAGAACGAAGTCCTTGGGGAACGGTTCGTCGAGCTGCTTGAGCGTGCTCTCGTAGCGATGGATCGCTTCGTCCATCGCCTGCGTGGCCGGGTCCTCTTGAATCTCGGGATTGTCGCGGACGACGTTGGCCCACATGGCAAATGACTTCACGTAATCGTCACGCGCCTGCAACAAGTCGGCGTCGTGGAATGCAACGGTCGCGTGATGCATCAACCGCCGGGCCTCACGCGCCTGCGGCGTCTGCTCGAGACGGCAGCGGGCCGTCCAATAGTCGAATTCACCGTACATGCGGTCGTTGCGCACCTGATCGCACAACGTCTGTAGCTTCATCGCCCGCTCGCCAAGCTCTCGCGCTCGTTGACGATCCTTCTCGGCACGCTCGGCAACCTCGCCATGCGTCACGTGTAGTTTCATCATGGCGCACTGCGCCAACTCGTTTTGCTCTTTCGATCGCTCGAAAGCGCTGGTTTCGTAGGCGCGTCGCTCGGCCGGTTCTAGTTGTGCGAGCTTCTCAAGCTGTAATTTCTCGCGAGCGCCGGGAGCTAAGACGTCGAGCTGTTCGACAACCTGCTTCAGCTCGTTGTCGTACACTTCGAGATCGGCGAGCCGATACGGCTGTCCGTCCTGGCTCAAGAACTGCCGCTGACCGTACTGTGCCCAGCGGCGTGCCGCATCAGACCACGCTGCGAGAATCTTCGCCTGGAAATCGCGATCGATGCTGCGCAGACGATCTTCGATTGCATCGTGAGAAACGTCGTCGGATCGTTGGGCTGCTGCGGCAAGAGCCTCGGCATGATCGTCTTCCAGCGCCTGAGCGTATTCCATTTGCGCCATGCTCGATTGCATGAAGAAGACGGTCGGCGACATGGCGACTTGCAAAATGCGTTCGTCGCGCGGATTGGCGACCGCGTCTTCCGCCTCGCGATAATACTCGCGCGAACAGGAAGTTGTCACGCTCGTGAACGCGCTGTCGCTTGTGGAAATCATCGTCGTCATGGAACAGTTTCCGATACTGCCGGCGCTCGTCCGAACGTCCCATCTTGTGACGCGCGAACCATCCCACGAACTGCAGCAGCCGCGGCTCGCCTTCGTTGTAGTCGAGCCCCTCTTCGAGGAAGTCGAGACCTTTGATGACCCAGCGATACTTGTCGTGATAGTCGTCGAACTCGTGCGAAATGTTGTACGAAAGGTTCCACGCCTGGAACCGCCACGCGTTCACGAAGTTCGGCTGAAGGTAGGCGATCTGCTGATACGCGGCCGACAACCGCGTCCAGTCCTTCTTGATTTTGTACTCCTCAGCCTTGTTCCACAGGATGTTGGCCGCGATGCCGCGCAGACCGAAACTCGCCAGACGAAGCGTCTCGCTGGCGGGGTCGATCTTGCCGAGGTTCGCTTGTCCAAGCTTGAACTCCTGTCGCTTCTGGGCGAGCACGCCACCGGCGCTCGCGGGTCGGCCGGGCATGGCGGCCGTCGAGGGTTGGCTTAGCCGCGCCAGCGGAATCAGCAGTGCCGCGATGACCGCCAGATACACCAACTTGCGAATGAATGCGGGACGGTTCACTGAGCCACCTCGCGAAACTTGAAACACAGATAGCCAACAATGAAAACGGGAATCGCGTAACCGACGGTCGTCATCGCTTGAATCGCCAGGTCGTTCCAAGGAATATCGTATCCCTGGGCCAGATAGTCGGCGCTGCCGAAGAGTCGCAGGTCGGGCACCACCTCGACCAGCGACCACAACATCCAGCGAATGCCTTCGTCCATCGCGCCCACGACACGCAGCGACCACGTTTGTTCCAGCGGAACGAGCAGGTTCTTCTGCTGCGCGATGCGAACAAGCGATTCGATCGACCCGCCGCCGACGACTTCATTGCGGCTCAGTTTGCCGATGAACTCGGCGAAGTAGCCGGTGAACAACGTGCCGACGGTCGCCAACAGCGCGATCGCCGCATTCAAGAACGTGCTCCACATCACGCCGATCGACACCAGCAGCGTCATCAGCAACCAGGTGCCCGTTAGCGTCTTGGCGAAGTTCGCGGCCACCGACCCTTCGCGAGCCAACAGATACACGTCGGGCCGGGCGACGCCGAGAAACTGGCCATTCTCAAGGCATTGCACAACGACTTCGAGGCGGCCGTCCTCGACCAGGTCGTTGAAGATGTCGAGCGACACGCCGTTGGTGTCGGCCAAACGGCGCGGAAGAAAATGCTGATCGACGACGAACTCGCGAGCAATGAAGTTGTAAGGCGCGCTCGATCGCTGAGTGCGTGGGTTGCGCAGCACGATGCTTCCCGCGACGCCGCGCTCGATGTCGCCTTTGTGAGTGCGGAAGACCTGCAAATTCATGTCGAGTCGCAAGCCTTCGGGGAATTCCTTCGCGTCGATGTTTTCGAACGTCCAGATGGCAGCCGCCAACGTTCCACCGGCGATGTAGCTGCGATAGGTCCATTCTTCGCCGACGTTCGTGCCTTTCGCCGCGGCGTGGCCAAAACGATCTTTGAAGCGCAGCTGACCGTACAGTGGCACCCGAGCGCGAAACTCTCCTTGCGGTCCGCTAACGACGTAATCGCGTGCTCCTCCGTGATCGTGCGCGGTCACGCGATGCCAGTGCCCCTGCACGACGTCGGTTCCGCCGCTGCCGTCGGCATCGATGCGAACGCGATGTCGATGTCCACGAGCGTTCGTTGTGCGCCCTTCGGCCACGGCGCGAACGTCGGCGCTCGACGGCGTCTCAATCGCCGTCAAATCGTGCTCGTCGATTCCGTGCGTGTGATCGAGCGCTCGGTGAACGAACACGTAGCCAAGCACGCCCATCACGACGAGCATCACGGTGCCGATGGCGACGATGCCCACGATCCGCCCCAGGACGATTTCGCTCGCCCGCACAGGCTTGGTGACGATTGTGAAGATCGTTTTGTTCTTCACATCGTTCGGCAAACTGACCGCCGAGAGAAGCAGCACGGTAATCAACACGAGAATCGTCGTCGCCCATTGCATGCTGCTGATGTACAGCACCGCGGGATCGGGGCTTTGCGTGTCGAGAAACCATAGCGCGACCGGCAGCACGACAAACAGGAACAATACAAAGGCCACAAGCCCGCGACGTCGGATCGACTCTTGAATCGTCAACCGCGCCAGGGCCCACACCCGCCGCGGCGAAATCCCGAAAAGGTCGTCGATCGCCGACCCCACACGGGCCAAAAACTGCGACCACGCGCGATCAAAGCCTTCGTGTCGGCCAACGAGCACCAACACCAACAGCGCGACGCCCGACGCGACGACCGTCAGTGTCGTCACGATGAGTAGCCACTCGACGAGCGCACCCCAAAACCACTGGTCGAAGCTCAGGGTTTCGGTTTCGAGAACCATCGTGGCGTCGAATGGAAAAAGCGAAGGAAGAGAAACGACGAGTTAGACGAGTGCGTCGATTAAGAGTGTTCCGCCCGGCGACCGGGATGCGCTTGGCTCTCGTCGACGATCTTGAGAAAGAGGTCTTCGAGCGTGGTCGTGGGATGATCGACTTCGAGCACTTGCACATGATGCCGGCCGAGCACTTCGCGGACTTCAGCCTCGGCTTCGGCCGACAGTGTGCTGGTGCGGATGGCTGTCACGTCGCGCTGCTTGAGCAGGCTGTCGACGCGTCCCAATTCTTTCAGCTCGCCTTGATGCAGAATCGCGATGCGGTCGCAAACGTCTTGCACGTCGGCCAGCAGATGACTGCACATCAGCACGGTCTTGCCTTGGCTGCGAAGGTGAACGATCAGATCTTTCATCTGCCGCGAGCCGACGGGATCGAGGCCGCTGGTTGGCTCATCGAGGACGATCAACTCGGGATCGTTGATGAGCGCTGCGCCAAGCCGATGCGGCGGGTCATGCCCTTGGAGTATTCTTTGAGCGGGCGACGTTTGGCGAAGCCGAGGCCGACGAGTTCGATCAGTTCGTTGGCGCGTTGACGTCGGACCGCCGCGGGGATGTCGAACAGCCGGCCGTAGAAGTCGAGCGTCTCTTCGGCATTGAGGAAGCGGTAGAGATACGTCTCCTCGGGCAGATAGCCGATGCGTTCGTTCTTCCGCACGTCCGACGCCTTGCGTCCCAAGACGAACGCATCGCCATCGGTCGGAAACAGCAGCCCCAGCAGCAGCTTGATCGTGGTCGTCTTGCCCGACCCGTTGGGGCCCAGCAGTCCGAAGATTTCGCCTCGGCGGACGGTCAGGTCGAGCGCATTGAGAGCCCGGACCTTCTGGCGCCCCCAGAAGTCGCGATAGATCTTGGTCAGGCTGCGGGTTTCGACGACAACGTCATCGGACGCCCGGGCTTGGCCCGACGCTGCAGAAAGAGGAGGCATATTGCTAGACGTCTCGACAAGGATGCACTATCCCTACGCACCACCGCCAGCAAAGGTTCGCCCGCGGGCCGCCTTTTCGGCAGTATCCCCTTCAGGATAAGCAAGTTCGCGAGAGCGCCACAGGTGTCGGGGCAGATTCAGCGGCGGTTTGCACGAGGATTGCAAAATCGACGAGAAGCGCCGTAACTCGAGAAATGATAATAAAGGCTTGCCTCTTCGCGGCGGCGCTTGCGTGAATAGCTGTCGACTTTGCAGTTCGCCTGCGGCGGTTTGACGCCCAAGCTGCGATCGGCTACGATCCAGGGCTTCCGATTCGCCGCTAGGCAGTTTCGCCGTCAGACTGTGCCCGAGGATTTTCGTCGTGCGACCCGCTCCGAACAGCAAGAAACGCAGCAAGACCGCCACCCGCAGCAAGAAGAAGGACCCGGTTTTCGTCGACGGCAAGCGTCCGCGGCCGATGTACGTCGATTACAAGGATCTCGAACTGCTCAACAAGATGATCAGCCGGCAAGGCAAGCTCATCGGCCGTCGTAAGACGGGCTGCACCGCGGTCAGTCAGCACGCCGTCTCGCAAGCGGTGAAGCGTGCCCGCTTCATGGCTTTGCTGCCATACGTCGGCGACTGAGTGGTGCTGGCATCCAATGGATGCTGGCATTCGGGTCTCGGCGCGAAATAATTACAACGTGCCGGTCCTCACTGGATGCTAGCGGTCGCACGCTTCGTCTGAATTCTCTCACTGCTAACGCTCGGCCCCATCGCGACTTGAGTGTCTGAGTTTGTCCCGGCACCATTCTGCCAGCGGCTCTTTGGCACGCCCCCTGCTTTAATCGGCGGCATGCAATCGAACCGCATGCATCGAACGACCGCGGAGGGCAGCACGATGGACCGTCAGGCGACCTTTCTTTGGATGCAAGACCTGCTCGAACGTCTTGCCGACTGTCACCGTCAGTGGGAGGCCGCCGGCCCGCGCTGCGATCGCTACTTGGCCGAGACCATGTGCCGCGACCTCGACGAGTTGCGGCGGCTGTGTCATTCGCTTCCGGCCGAACGTTCGGTGGATAACCGAACGCTTGTCGCGGCGTGATGGCCATCGCGATGAACAGTTTCGGGCGCTAACATATCCGGCTCGGCATGAGCGTATCGACGCGAGCCCCGGCGACGATCTTTTGTCGTATGATAGCAGCGGGGAACGCTACGCCGCTGCGAGGCTTGGTCGATGCTCGAACGTCTGCTCATTCCGGACATTCGCGAGCTCATCGACGAAGGCGACTTTCAGTGCCTCGCCGAGGTGCTTAACACCTGGATTCCCGCCGATGTTGCCGCGCTCCTTTCGGAGCTGACGGACGACGAGCAGTCGAAACTCTTGCGACTGCTCAAGCCCGAGCGCCGCATCGAGGTCTTCGAGCTTCTCGGTCTGGACGCGCAGAAACGTCTGCTCGCCGAGTTGCCGACGGCCGAAACGGCTGAGCTGCTCAATCGCATGGCGCCCGACGATCGCACGGCCTTGCTGGGCGAACTGCGGCCGGAAGAGGCCGAGCGTTTGCTCGCATTGCTCTCCACAGACGAGCGACTGGTGGCCGAGTCGCTGCTTAAGCAGGAGCGCGACAGCGTCGGCCGGCTGATGACGCCCGACTATGTGGCTGTGCAGCTCGATTGGACGGTCAAGCACGTGCTCGATCATGTGCGCACGCATGGTCGCGATAGCGAAACGCTCAACGTGATCTACGTTGTCGATGACGAAGGTAAGCTGATCGACGACCTTCGCATTCGCGAGTTCTTGTTGGCTCCGCTGCACAGTCGTGTCAGCGATTTGGCCGACAAGCACTTCGTCGCGCTGCACACGACCGATCGTCGCCGCGACGCGGTTGAGGTGTTTCGCAAATATGATCGCTCAGCGTTGCCGGTCGTCGACGCTCGCGGCAAGCTCGTCGGTATCGTGACGATCGACGACGTGATTGATGTGGCAGAAGAAGAAGCGACGCGCGAGCTGCAACAGTTCGGCGGCCTCGAGGCGCTCGACGAACCGTATGCGAACACTCCGCTGATGTCGATGGTGCGCAAGCGCGACTTGGCTGGTGTTGCTGTTCTTGGGTGAGCTGCTGACGGCGACAGCGATGGGTTACTTCGAGCGCGAGATTCAACAGGCTGTGGTGTTGGCGCTGTTTGTTCCGCTCATTATCTCTAGTGGCGGCAATTCCGGATCGCAAGCGGCAACGTTGCTCATCCGTGCACTCGCGCTTCGCGAAGTGAAGCTTCGTGACTGGTGGTGGGTAATGAAACGCGAAATTGCCTCGGGCCTGATGTTAGGCATTATCCTTGGCGCGATCGGGTTCTTACGCATCACGCTATGGAGCGCGTTCTCCGACCTGTACGGGCCACACTGGTTGCTTGTCGCCGCGACCGTGGCGATATCGCTCGTGTTCATCGTGCTCTGGGGCACACTTTCGGGCTCGATGTTGCCGTTTATCCTGAAGAGTCTCGGCCTCGATCCCGCGACAAGTTCGGCCCCATTCGTTGCCACGTTGGTCGACGTGACCGGGCTGATTATCTACTTCACCGTCGCGCTGGCGCTGCTGAGCGGCACGCTGCTTTAGAAGTTCAGCCGAATCCCGCGACGACGTAACTGTGCAACGTAGTTGGCCGTCGTCGTGTATTGCTCCGCATCGAAGCCCGCAGCGCAAGCGCCCTCGACATTCGGCGGCAGATCGTCGACGTAAAACACCTCGTGCGGCGCGACGCCGGCCATCTCGGCTGCAATACGGAAGATCTCAGGCTCGGGCTTCATTGCCCGATGCTCGAAGCTGAGCACGACGGTCTCGAAGATCGACGGGATCAATCGATAGCGCCCTTGCGAGATGAATTGCCAATGCAAGTCGCTCGTGTTCGAGAGCAAGCCGAGGCGGTGACCGCGAGACTTCAGCTGCGAGAGGACCGCGATCATCGAGTAGTTCATCTCGAAGATGTCGGCGCCCGCGAGGCAGGTCGCTTCGTACTCGGGTTGGCATCCGAACTCGGTACACAAAACGTCGTACATTCCGCGAGTCGTGAGCCGTCCGGCATCGAGCGAGTGGTTCATGCCGCCGGTGAATACGACGTCGTACATGCGATCGGCGTGCGAGCCGAACAGCGTCGCCATCTGGCTCGCCGCCAGACGGTGATCGAAAAACAGCAGAACATTACCGAGATCGAAGTACAGAAACTTCGGCGTCGAGAGTTGGCCTTCCGTGACAAGTTCGCTCATTCGCCGGGGATCTCACGAATCTCGATGTCCTTGTACCAAGCCTGGCTCGGCGGCCCACCGTGAATTTGTAGCCCGATGAGGCCTGTGCTTTCGAGCGTCTCGTCGGGCTCGATGTAATCGATTGTTTGCAAATCGTTGATCCACAATTGAACGCGCCAGCCCTGTGCGCGAATCACGTAACGATTCCAGTCGTTCGGCTTGAGCACTTTGTTGACGGCGTCGAGATCGGACTGCGCAAGGATCTTCTTGCGGCGCGACTCGTCGTACAAGCAGCCCCAGTACTTGCCGCCTAGATCAGCCTGATAGCCGATCATCTCATGGTGGTCGGGAACGCGACGGCTGCGGAACTGAATGCCGGCATTGGCGCCCTCGCCGAGTAACTTGAACTGCAACCGCAATTCGAAGTTCGAGTATTCGCGCGTCGTGCACAGGAACTCGTTGCGAGGGTTGCGCGCTTCGAGCGTTCCACCGACAATGGCCCCGTCAACGACGTGGAACACATCGAGGTTTCCTTCCCAT
This sequence comes from uncultured Planctomycetota bacterium, assembly GCA_963708675.1. Lineage (GTDB taxonomy): Bacteria > Planctomycetota > Planctomycetia > Pirellulales > PNKZ01 > DATAXP01. The sequence goes on along the minus strand of CAVPTO010000003.1, from coordinate 3,376,108 downwards.
CCGCTGAGTGTCTTGCCGTCGAACAGAGAAACCCACGGGTGCTTTTCGTTCGCACGACCAACGGAGGCCAATGCGACGGACGCACACGTAGCGAAGCAGAGAATGCGTGCAATCATGTGAGCGATTCGTTGAGGATCGGGTCGACGAGCCCAGCATACTCACGCCGCGGGCGTTGTAAAACCTTGACCCGAGCGCTATTCTGCATTGAACCACCATCTTCTTTCGAGCGGCCCCCGACCGGGGTCGGCCAATGCCTCATGTTGCCTACCAATCTTCGCGATCTGCGCGAGCGGCTGGAAGTCGAAAACGGTCAAGCGCGAGATCAGCGATAACTTCATGCGAGCCCTCGTCGGCGGCGAGCCGTTATTCCCAGGAATTGTCGGATACGAAAACACCGTCGTCCCCGAGATCAGCCTCGCAATTCTGGCCGAGCACGACATGCTTTTCCTCGGCGAAAAGGGGCAAGCCAAGAGCCGGCTGATGCGAGCGCTGACCCGGTTTCTCGATCCGGAGATTCCGTACATCGACGTGCCAGAGTCGCCGGTGCACGACGATCCGTATCAGCCGATCAGTCGTGTGTGCAAGCAACTCGTCGCATCGCGCCCCGAAGAGGAGATTCCCATCGCCTGGTGGAGGCGCGAGCAACGTTATGCCGAGCGGCTCGCACCAGGAACAAAGTTCGCCGACATCATTGGCGAGATTGATCCGTCGAAGTTGGCAGGCGGCGTGAGCATGTCGGCCGAGGAGGCGTTGCACTTCGGGCTCATTCCTCGCATGCATCGTGGTATCTTCGCCATGAACGAACTGCCGGAACTCGACGAGTTGGTGCAGGTCGGCTTGTTCAACATTCTCGAAGAGCGCGACGTGCAAATTCGCGGTTATCCGATTCAGTTCGATGTCGATGTGGTGATTCTCTTCTCGGCGAACCCGTCGACTTACAACCGCAGCGGCAAAGTCATTCCGCAGCTCAAGGATCGCATCGGGTCGGTCATCCACACGCACTATCCGACCGAGCGCGACGTCGGCATTCAAATCGTCGAGCAAGAAGCGGGCATCGACCTCGACGGAAACTTCCCGGTCGTGGTGCCGTACTTCATGCGACAAGTTATCGAGGAGATCACCGTCGCGGCGCAAGAGCAAGTACATCGACCATCAGTCGGGCGTCAGCGCACGATTCAGCATCGCGAACTTTCGCACGATGGTCGCCAGCGCTCGTCAACGCGGCGCACGCCTTGGCGAGAAACCCGCCGTGCCGCGGATCAGCGATCTCGGACACCTCTATTCGTCATCACTCGGAAAGCTTGAGCTCGACATGATGGGCAGCCATCAAATGTCAGAGCGTCAGGTGCTCGACGCCGTGATGGCTGAGGCGATCAAGACGGTGTTCGAGGAATATGTCGAGAAGCACGGCCTTGAGGAGATCGCCAAGATTTTCAATGAAGGGGTGAAGATTGAGGTCGGCGACTTGCTGCCTTCCGATGCGTACGGAGACCGATTGCGTCGCGTGCCACCAGCGTGGGATAAGGCGTTTGAGGTCAATGCTTCGAGCGACGCCGCGATGCGTGCCGCATGCGTCGAGTTCGTGTTGGCCGGGCTTTACAGCACCGATCGAATCTCTCGCGCCCAGCGCCACGGGCGCATTGTTTACGAAGTAAACTAGTCGCGTGTTCTAGGCTTCGTTTCTTGGCGCGAGTTCGCGCGGCATGCATCGATTCCCACTTTGGTTGATTCGCGTCTTTTGGGCTGCGGTTCATTCGATGAGTCTCGGCGCCATTGCTTTGATGTCAGCGGGCCTCGGTGCGCGATGGACGTGGTGGCTCGACCTGACGACCCACTTCCGCGTGCAATGTTTGCTCGCGTTGGCGACGGCAACGGTTCTTTATCTAGTTGGCAAGCGCTATCGTGAGGCGATCGTTACGGGTTTGTTCTCGCTCGGCATCGGCTGGACACTGCTTCCCTTCTACATGCCCACAGACGAGACACCGCCAACGGCGCTCACGCGCAATGTTCGTGTCGTTTCGATGAACGTGTGGCGCTACAGCACCGAATATCAACGCGTGCTCAATTACGTGCGTTCGGTGCAGCCTGATTTGCTGCTCATGATCGAGGTTACGCCCGCCTGGGCGACGGCGATGGAACCGCTACGCGCCGAGTTCGAAGAGACGCACTTCTTTTTGCGGTCGAATAGCTTGGGCATGGCGTTCTTTAGCAAGATTCCGCTCGAAAGCGTCACGGTCGAAGATCCCGCATGGATTCCCGTGGTGAGTGCACGATTGCGAGTCGACGGTCGGCCGCTGACGATCTTCGGCGTTCATCCGCCGCCGACGGGAAACGCAAAGTTAGCCGGCGTGCGACGCATCAGTCTCAACGACCTGGCGACACGCGTCAGGCAGGAAACGAATGCCGTCGTGGTTGTTGGCGACATGAACACCACGAGTTGGTCGCCGGGATTTGACGACTTCCTCTCCGCGACAGGCTTGCGCGACACTCGCCTTGGACGGGGTATTCAGCCGACGTGGTCGCCGCCGCAACTGCCGATGCTTCCCGCTCCGCTACGAATTCCGATCGACCACTGTCTCGTCTCGGGGACGGTGTTCGTGCATGATCGGCACTTGGGCGAGAATGTCGGGTCCGATCACTTGCCGATCGTCATCGATCTCGCGATCGAGCAGCAATAATCGTCAGAAAGACTCGACGATTATCCGCGTCGAGCGTCGAGCGTGTGAACCTTGCCCTGCGTTGCGAGCCATTTCCGCCACATGCCGACGTCGAAGTTGTAATTCACGCCGCCGGTGAGCGTGACCAAGGCGTCGAGCACCGGGCCGTTGTTCATGTCTTGCTTCACGTAGCGCGGGCCGTTGGTGCCCATGCCGAACCCTGTGCCGCCGGGCCCGAACGTCGCCGTGTAGCTGCCTTCGGGAGCGCCGCTGACGATCTTGAACGTATGCGTCGTCGTCAACGCGTCGACGAGCGGCGAGATGGCTGAGGGATCTTTGAGTCGTTGCAGACCTACCGCGGCACGATTGACAATGGTGTTGTCTTTGTCGCGAAGCTTCTGGATGAACAACGCTACGACTTCCGGATGCGGCGCGTCGTCGAGGAAGTCGAGGCAGGTCATGCGAACTTCTTGCGACGGATCTTCAAGCGACCGCATTGCCAAGATCTGCGACGCCATGCCCGACCTCGCGAGCGCTTCGACCAGTAGCACGCGCACACCTTCGATGCGTTCACTTTCGAGCTGTCGCTTCAGGGCGGGGATCGCTAGCGGGTCGCGAATTTCGAGCAGGTTCTTCTGCGCCTCGCTGCGCTTATCGGTGTCGAGCCATTGACGCCAGCGCTTGATGTTCGTCGCCCAAGCCTTTTCCGACAGCTCGTTCGTGCGCTGCTGTTCGAGGATTTGAACCTCTTGCTGAAGACGCCACTTGCCCTTGTATTCGACGTAGCCGCGTTCACTCATCAGCTCGGCCTGCGTCTTCCACTTGCCGTCGGTGAGAGAGTAACCAAGCGCGCGTCGGGCTTCGGCATGATTCGGGTCGAGTTCGATCACGCGCTTGAGGTGCTTCTGCCGCAAGTCGATGAGCGTGTGTTCGCGGCACCACTCGGCCAACGCCCACTGGGCTTCGACCGTGTCGGCGAAAGTCGGACGCAGCGTTTCGTACTCGACTTCACCAGGGCGGCGGCGCACGATCTCTTTCACCTGATCGCGCTCAAGGGTGATCTCTCCACCGAGCGTCGTGCGCACGATGTACTTCGTACGCGGCGATTCATTCGGGTTGAGCAGCTCGCCTTTCACTTCGCCGCCGCTGGCGAGTTTGAAAACCGCGATCTCCGCCAACGCGGCCGCCGGTATCGTGAGAAGACAGGCGACAAGGACGACTGCTCGAATCATGGTCGGCCTCAGCGATAGAACGCTGCATGGTGATTTGGGATGACGGGTCGCCTTGGACTGACGACTTCCTCAGTATAAAGACGCCGCGGCTGAGGCGACACTTTTTTCACCTCTTGCCGGTTGTAACGGTTTCGACACGCGAGATTCCGCATCCGGTGCGGCTGGCGATGGACGAAGCCGTCGTGTCCGAGCTCGGGCATCTCATGCGTGAACCGCCAAGACAGCGGGTCTCGCACTCCCCGCCAACGCTAGCGTCGCGGAACTGGCCTAGAGCGCCTGCTCGCCTTGGGCTATTCTTTCGCCCCCGATTGTCTTGCGCACTCACTTGCGTTCGCCCACGGAGGGGCCAATGAAGCGGCTGATTACCTGGTTCATGTCGCTGTCCGTTATGGGCGGCTTCGGATGGCATTACCTCCAAGAACAAACCGGCATCAAGCTCGATCTCGGCAAGATCGTGTCGAGCGTCAGCAGCAGCTCGTCCCCGAGCGTTACCACGAGTTCGAACCCTTCGGCTCCGCGAGCCGCGCCGGGCGAAACGATTCGCGTGGCCTCGTTCAACATTCAGGTCTTCGGTGAGCAAAAGGTCGACAAGCCGGCCGTGATGAACGTGCTGGCCCATGTCGTTCGCATGTTCGACGTCGTCGCGATTCAAGAAGTCCGTGCGAAGACGCAGGATGTTCTGCCGCGCTTTGTTTCGCAGATCAACGCCGAGGGGGGTCACTACGACTTCGCCATTGGGCCACGCTTGGGTCGAAGCGTTAGCAAAGAGCAATACGCGTTCATCTTCAATACCGACACGATCGACATCGACCGAGAGTCGGTCTACACGGTTGGCGATCCGCAGGACTTGATGCAGCGCGCACCGATGGTCGCGGCCTTCCGCGCTCGCGGGCCGCCGCCGAACGAGGCCTTTACGTTCACACTTGTCGACGTACACACCGAGCCGGATCAGGCGGTACACGAATGCGATGTCATGGCCGACGTCTATCGCGCGGTGCAGAACGACGGTCGCCGCGAGGACGACATCATCGTGCTCGGCGACTTCAACGAAGATGACCACCACATCGGGCGGTTAGGTCAGTTGCCGTACATGCTCTGCACCATATCTGGCGTTCCCAGCAATGTGCGTGGCACGAAGTTGTACGACAACATCATTTTCGACTCCCGGGCGACCACCGAGTTCACCGGCCGTTCGGGCGTGTTGAACTTGATGAGTCAGTTTCAATTGTCGATGGCCGACGCCTTGGAAGTCTCGGACCATAACCCCGTGTGGGCTGAGTTCAGCGTGCGCGAGGGGGGCCGGCCGGGGCAAATGGCTTCAGGCCCCGCAGCCCCCGCGCCTAAAGCCCAGGGCATGCTTGCCCTGGGTTTTCTGGCGCACCATTTCAAAGATATTCCTTGAAACTAGGCCGCGCCTTCCGGTAGTATCCCGCTCGACGCACGAGGCACCGGACCGAGCCTGGTACTAACCGGGTATCGCACTGAGCCCGTCATCGGATTGATTCCGATGGCGGGCTTTTTTTTGCGCCGCGTTGCGACCTGTCGTTCGCAAAAACGATTTACAGGACGCGGCACCCATGTTCGCCAACGACCTGGCGCTTCCCGATCTCAGCAACGTGACGGCCACCGCGATTCTCGGTTGGTACGCGTGGCACACCGCCTCCAAGACCATTCCAGGCATCGTTCGCGCGTTTCGCGAAGAGGCGTCGCTGACACGTGCCGAGTTCCGTGCCGAGCGCGAAATGCTCTGCCAGGAGCTGACGGCCGAGCGATTGCAACGTCACAGCGACCACATGGCCATCATCGACGCGCTCAATCAACTGTCATTGCGTGTTTCCAAAACCGATCGAACGTGACCCTTTCTCCCACGAGGCATCTGCATGTCATCGACTCCTCAAGCTCTTCAACTTTCCGATGGCCTGGCCACGGTGCGACAGCTTCTCGACCTGATCGACGCACTGCGAAAGCTCGCCGATCCCGCGACGACCGTTGACGGACTGACGCAAGCCGTCACGATTCTCACGCAACTCGGCACGACGCTCGGCATCAACCAGAGCTGGCTCGATCGCATCAATCAGCTTCTTAGCAATCCCGAATTGCTCGCCATCGTGACGGCGATTGTTCAGTACCTGTCGTCGATTGCGGGCAATCAACAAGGCGTATCGCCGTGCGCGACGGGAGGTGCCGCATGAGTATCGCCACCACTGCCCCTCAGACGCGCAAACTCGGTCGCCTACCGGTCCAACACGATTCGCGCACGCTGCGGCTCGAAAAGTACATCGGCACGGCGCTGCCCGATCCGCCGCAACTCACGGCCTGGTCGCGCAAGGCGACGTCGCCGTGGGGCATGATGGCCAACGATCGCATCGGCGATTGCACCTGTGCCGGCGCCGGTCATGCGGTGCAGTCGTGGACTGCCAATCAAGGCGTCGAGCAAACGATCGCCGACGCCGCGATCGTCACGGCCTATTCCGCCGTGAGTGGCTACGACCCTCGCACCGGCGCCAACGACAACGGAGCCGTGATGCTCGACGTGCTCAAGTATTGGCGAAAAACCGGCATCGGCGGCCACAAGATCAGCGCCTACGCGGCGATCCAACCTTCGAACCATCGTCTCGTCGCGCAGGCTGCGTATCTCTTCGGCGGACTGTACGCAGGCATCGCGCTTCCGCTGGCAGCCGAGAAACAACTCGATGCGGGCCAACCGTGGACCGTCCCGTCGCGAGGCCGCATCGGCTGGGACTATCAGCCCGGCTCGTGGGGCGGTCACGCGATCTATCTTCCCGACTACTCGATTCCGCCCGGCCTAACGTGCGTCACCTGGGGCGCGCTCCAGGGCATGTCGTGGGCTTGGTGGGATGCGTACTGCGACGAGTGCTACGCCATCCTTCCGTTGAACGATTGGGTGACGGGAACGAAGCAGGCCCCCAATGGTTTCGACCTCGCGACATTGCAAGCCGACCTCGCCGCCGTAACCCACTGATCAGGATTCTCGTAACGAAGATGCACACGATGATCGCACTCACGCTTGCCGCAATCTTCGCCATCGCTCCGGCCGAGGCTGTGCGATTGGCGCTCGCCGACGCGACGGCGCTTTCGCCTGAAGCGCGTCAGCAAACGCGCTATGCGATGCTCACCGGCAAGAGTGACAGCGAGCGTCACCAGCAACTTGCCGTGATGAGTTTTCTTTTCAATAGCGTCAGTCGTGCTCGGGCAATCGCCGTTCCGACGATGACTGCCGACGGTTGGCTGGTGCGGATCGATCTGGCCGTCTACTCCGACTTGCGTCGCCCCGAGACGTACAAAGAGCTGTTCGTCGCGTGGGAGAAACTTGCCAGAGACGACCCGTACTTTCACATCCGCACGCAAGTCGCGGCGAACGGCAAGATCAACGATGTGACCACCGATGGCGGTTGGGTTGACCTTTCTGCTGCTCAGCGACTGCGCGAACTCACGGGCAGTTTTGGGGCCGTGCTTCGTGCCGACTACCTTGTCGCGACGATCGGCGGCCCTGCGTACTACGAATGGGCCGGCATCCCCGCGACCGAGGCGGAGTTCTTCAAGTTGTTCGGCGTCGATCCGGCGATTGTCGCCAACCTCGCCGCCGATTCGACCGCGAATCTGATGCGCTCCGGTGTGACGCGCAAGCCTCGCCGCATCATCGAACGGCCGGGTCCGTTGGGCAGCGTGTTTCAGACGAAGGACGTCGACGCTGAGACGCCAGACCGCGATCCGTTTCGCAATCCGATCAACGTGAAGGATCAGAAGTTCAACTTCCAGGCGTCGGAGTTCTTCGCCATGGGCGCCAACAAGCTGTGGCGCGTAGCCTTGTACGACGCCGCAGGCAAGCGACAAGACACCGTGCCCGACAAGGTGGCGAAGGACTTCACCGGCGATGGCATCATCGCGCCGATGGTGACTTGCTTTCGTTGCCACGAGCGCAACGGCGGACAAGCGGGCCTGCAACCCTTCTATGACGACCAAACCGACCTGATCGCACACGTCGGTTTGAGCTCGTACCTTCCTGAAGTCGCGCAGCGCATCGGTGAGACGTATGATCCCGCTCGATTGAACATTGCAGTACTGCGATCGCGCGAAGATTACACCGCGGCCGTCGCCCTGGCTTGCGATGGTTTGACGCCTGCCGAGGTCACGGAAGCGCTCGTGTCGATGTTCTCGGGCTATCTCGACGAGCCGGTCACACGTGAACGTGCCGCCGAGGAGCTGGCGCTCGAAGTCAGCGAACTGACTGAGGCGCTGGCGTCGAGTCGCGACGTCATCACGCTCGCCGTGCGTGCCGGAAAGCGCGTCAACCGCGCGGCATGGACCTCGGCATTCGGCGACGCGGCATTGCTCGCTGAAACCTTTCGATCGCGAGAAGCACCATGAGATTCATGCTGTACTTGTCATTGATGTGCGCGGGGTGGGCCGCTGTTTCGAAACCCGCGTTTGCCGGTGGGCAGTTCGTCGTCACGAATGCAGCGACGGGACTCGTCGTCACGCAATTCGCAGTGCCGGTGGCTGTTCCGCAATACGCGGTGCCTGTCGCCCCGGCGAGTCATGTGCAATACGGCGGCTATGGTCACGTCGGAAGCGCCAGCGCCTCGCCACCGTCGACCACCGCGATGGAAGACCGCATTGTCGCGAAGGTCGTCAAAGCGCTTGAGTCCAGCGGACGACTCACATCGCAAGCCGCCGCCGACACGGCCATCAGTCGCAGTTGCACAACCTGTCACGGCCAAGTCGATCCCAAGGCGGGATTGTCGCTCACGAATCTCGCCTCACTATCGGCCGATCAACGATTGCGCGCGATCGAACGCACGCTGAGTGACGATCCGCTCACGCGCATGCCGCCGGCGTCAAGCAACATCAAACTCTCACCCGAAGATTTAGGAAAAGTGTTGCAAGAACTGTCCCAAGCACCCAAAGGAAGGTGAACATGAAGAAGCTCATTGCCGTGATGTCTGCTGTTGGCGTGATCTCGCTCAGAGCTGTTGCGATGGCTTGCCCTGCCGTGACGCTACAGTCCGCCGTGGTTCCCTCGTGTGCCGTGGTCACGACGAACGCGATCGCTCTGCCGGTGTACACGTCGAACGTGATTGTTCCTAGTGTCGCCGTGCAAGCGGTCGCCACACCGATCGTCGTCCAACAGAAAGTCGTGCAACAGAAGGTCGTGCAACAGAAGGTCGTCCAGCCCGTGATCAAGCAGCAGGTCGTCAAACAACAGGTGATTCAGCAGCGTGTGGTGCAGCCGCGCACGGTCGTCCGTTCGCGGTCGGTCACGCGCGTCGGCGGTCTTGGCATCTTTTAAGCGAGCGGCAATTCGCAAGGCGGAGATGAGCATGCACGTACGTGACCGCATTCGAGAGTTCCGCCGGATACCGGCAAGACTGCTCAGGCCGAACCCTCGCAACTGGCGCACGCACCCGCGTAGGCAGCAAAATGCGCTGCGCGGTGTGTTGGCCGAAATTGGCTACGCCGGTGCGCTGCTCGCGCGCGAGCTTGAAGACGGTTCGCTTGAGTTGATCGACGGTCACCTACGTGCCGAGACGACGCCCGACATGGAAGTGCCGGTCCTCGTGCTCGATGTCACCGCCGACGAGGCCAACAAGTTGCTCGCCCTGCTCGACCCGCTGGCCGCGATGGCCGGGACGGACGAGCGCTTGTTGGCCGACTTGCTCGAGCAGGTTCAAACCGACAGCGATGCCGTGCAGCAAGCGCTCGATCACGTCGCCGCGCGAGCCGGCATTCCCAGCGATGTCGATGTGAACGGCAGCGATGGCATTGAACTCTCCGAACTCTATCAGGTCATCGTCGAATGCCGCGACGAACAGCAGCAGCGCACGCTGTTCGAGCAACTCGCAGGCCAGGGATACAAGTGTCGTCTCGTAATGTTGTGACATGACATCCATGTCTCATTGCGGTTCTCACGAGTGATCGTCGGATTCCGATCAAGAAAGCTTGCACATGGCAAATCTCGACATCGCAGTGACGTGCCCTATCCACGACTCCTTCCGCGTTCAGCAAGTCGCTGGGATGTTCGACGTGCCGCTGGCCGCGAAGGCGACGCAGCGATTTCAAGTCGAGTTGCCCGACCTGATGCAGCCGTGGACGATCGGACTGGTGGTGGGTCCGTCGGGCAGCGGCAAAAGCACTCTTGCGCGTCACCTCTTCGCGTCGCAGTTATATGCGAGCCCAGCATGGCCGGCCGACCGAGCGGTGATCGACTGCCTCGGCGATTTGCCAGTGCGCCAGGCAACGAGCCTTTTCACTGCGGTCGGCTTCAGTTCTCCGCCGTCATGGGTCAAGCCGTATCACGTCCTCAGCGGGGGAGAACAATTTCGCTGCGATCTGGTGCGTGCCCTCGCTGCGGAAGATGAGACTGCGGAGGCGGACGGAGGTGCGCCGATCGTGGCCTTCGATGAATTCACCAGTGTCGTCGATCGCAATGTCGCGCGCATCGGTTCGGCCGCTATCGCCAAGGCCATTCGTGGCGGCCAGATTATTCGTCGCTTCGTCGCCGTCACTTGCCACTACGATGTGGCGGAATGGCTGGAGCCAGACTGGACCATCGACATGGCCACTCGCACGTGTCATTGGAGGCGTCTTCGGCGTCCCCGTGTCGAGCTACAAATCTTTCGTTGCCACCGCCGTGCGTGGACCTTGTTTGCACGTCATCACTATCTAAGCGGCGGCCTCAACCCTTCCGCCCAGTGCTACATCGCTCTTTGGAACGGCGAACCCGTTTCGTTCTGCGCAGTTCTTCCACTGATGGGCAAGCGACGCCATCGCCGCATCAGCCGCATCGTGACGTTGCCCGACTATCAAGGGATTGGCATTGGCATGCGCATGACCGAAGCAGTTGCCGAGTTGCAACACCGCGACGGACTGCGCACCAGCGTCACGGCGAGTCATCCGGCGCTCATCGCACATTGTCGTCGTTCGCCGCACTGGCGAGCCGTGAGGATCGCGAAAGCGGGAACTCGTCGAGGTTCGCGACGAGCTGTGCGCTGTCACGGTTCGAGCAATCGCGCGGTCGTATCGTTTGAATACATTCCTGTCCCGTGCGACGAGGCTCGCAGCGCATGAGCGACGATAAGCACGCACGCACTCTGGGCGAAGCGAAACGTCGCGAGATCTGCGCGATTGTGCACACCGGCGGCACGCGCGAAGTCGCCGCTCATTATGTCGGCTGCACGCTCGAAGCGATCCAAAGGACGGCTCGGCAACTGCCTGAGTTCGCCAAGCAGCTTCGTCACGCGGAGTCGCAACACGAAATCGGCCAGCTCCAGACGATTCAGACATCGGTAAAAAAGGAGCAAAACTGGCGGGCCGCGGTGTGGACGCTCGAACGCAAGTATCCGCAGCGCTATGCTCGCCGGGCCGCCCATGTCGTGACGGTCGAACAGGTGGCCGACTTTCTCACACGGCTCGGCGAAATCGTCGCTTCCGAAGTCGACGACCCGGCGTTACGACGTCGCATCATGTTGCGCCTCAAGCGACTCTTTCGCTCACTGCCTTCGCGCAAGCGACGGGTTTCCAAGCGCGGAAGTGGCAAACGTGAAGGCGGCAAACGTGACTGATGACCAACATGCACGCGATGTCGTGAACGCTGTGGGCATTGCCTCCGAAGCCTATGCATTGGTCGACTCAGGATTTCGACGCACGTTGCTCGAGCGACGAAGTGCCGAGAACTGCAAGCGGCCCACGTTGCTTGCCTGGGGACGGCGATACTTGCCGTCTCACTTCAAGTTGCCGCCCTCGGGGATGCATCGATGGCTGGCGTCGCAGCTCGACGGTATGCCGAACATGCGCGGCGCCAAGGTCAACGTCATTGGGCCTCGCGGTGGCGCCAAGTCGACGATCGGCACGCTCGCCTGGCCGTTGCGGCTCGCCGTGGAAGGGCGCGAGCCGTACATCTGGATCATCTCCGACACCAAAGATCAGGCGAGCGCGCATCTTGAGAACATCAAATCGGAACTGCTCGACAACGCTCGGCTAGCACACGACTATCCCTGGGCGACGGGTCGTGGACCGGCATGGCGCGTCGACGCCATCACACTGCGAAATCGTGTCGTGATCGAGGCCTACGGCACGGGCCAACATATTCGCGGTCGAAGACGGAAGTCGCATCGACCGACGCTTATCATTTGCGACGATCTGCAGAACGACCAGCACATGCAATCAGCGTTGCAACGCGAGCACTCGCGCCGCTGGTTTCACGGCACGTTGCTGAAGGCGGGCAGCACGACGACCAAAGTCCTTAATCTCGCGACCGCCCTGCACCGCGATGCGCTCGCGATGGAGCTCGATCGCACGCCGGGTTGGGTGTCGCAAAAGTTTCGAGCCATCGAGCATTGGCCGACCGCCACGGACTTATGGCACGAATGGGAAACCCTCTATGCGGACATCGAACGTCCCGAAAGTCACGATCGAGCGAGGCGATTCTTCGAGATGCACCGGTCAGAGATGGAGCGTGGCGCCGTTCTGCTTTGGCCCGCCCATGAAGACCTTTACGCATTGATGTGCATGCGACTCGAAAGCGGTCACACGGCTTTCGAGCGCGAGAAGCAAGGCTCGCCGATCGATCCCGAAGCATGCGAATGGCCCGAGACGTATTTCGGCGACGAGATTTGGTTCGACGACTGGCCGACTCGGCTGAGTGTACGCGTTCTGGCGTTGGATCCCAGCAAAGGCAACGACGCTCAACGCGGCGACTACTCGGCATTCGTGCTTTTGGGCGTCGACTCTCAAGGCACGTTGTATGTCGAGGCGTGGCTCGACCGTCGGCCAACGCCGCAGATGGTCGCCGAAGGCGTCGAGCTGTGCCGTCGTTATCGTCCCGATGCGTTCGCGATCGAGGCGAATCAATTCCAGGATTTGCTCGCGCCGCTGTTTGCTGAAGAGTTCCGCCGACAAGGACAGTGCGACGCGGCTCCGTGGGCGGTGACGAATCACGTGAATAAGCTCGTACGCATCCGGCGCCTTGGGCCTTACCTGGCAACGCGTCGCTTGCGTTTCAAGAGCCGCTCTCCAGGGACGGCGCAGTTAGTTGAACAGTTGCGGCAGTTTCCCGCGGCCGATCACGACGATGGCCCCGACGCGCTCGAAATGGCAGTTCGCCTGGCCGCCGAGATGTTGGCTCCAACCGCGGGCGGCGACGGCCTAGGCGATCGCCTTTTCATCGGACAAGAACCCCACTGAGACATTACGAAAGGACTGATTATGGAAGCCTCCGTGTCGAACACTGCCGAATCACCGTTGTCGCAACTCGAACGTCGCCTTATGGAGGCTTACGACGGATTGTGGAACAACTTCGTCGACCCACGAGCCGATTACTTCGACGAGACAGGCTCGGCATGGCTGCCTCTGAGCACGCAGCCCGATCAACGCAGCGCGAGCGCTCCGGCGTTCACCACCGAGGCTGAGCATCGTGCCTTGCGCGCTGAGTGCCGTTCGCTGGCTGTCAACAACGAGTTCGCGATCAACGCCCATGAAAACCGGTTGAGCTACATCATCGGCGCCGGGCACACGTATCACGCAACGCCGAGGAAAAACAGCTCGGCCGGTGCGGTCGATCTCGCCGTGAGAGTTCAGTCGCTCATCGATGAGTTCATCGAAGACAATCACTGGCAGCGCCGCCAGCAGGAGACGGTGCTTCGAGTCGATCGCGACGGCGAAGCGTTCTTGCGGTTCTTCATCGATCCAGGAGGTCGCACCCGCGTGCGGTTCGTCGAGCCCGGCCAGATCACAACGCCGCCCGATCATGTGGGCAACGCGGCCGACAGTTTCGGCGTTCGCGCCGATCCGGACGACGTGGAGACCGTGCTTGGATACTTCGTCGATGGCGTATTGATCGACGCGTCCGATATTCAACATCGCAAGGCCAACGTCGATGCCAACGTGAAACGCGGATTGCCGCTATTCTATCCCGTGCGTCGCAACCTTGAGCGGGCCGAGAAGCTATTGAGAAACATGAGCGTCGTGTCGGAAATCCAGTCCGCCATCGCCCTCATTCGTCGTCATCGCAACGGAACGCGCACCGCGATTCAGCAGTTCATTCAGCAGCAATCCGACGCGACGAGTGCGCAGCCGAGCAGTCGTGGGCCGAGCTTTGTAAAACGCTATGCGCCTGGAACGATTCTCGACGCTCACGCGGATGTCGATTACGAGTTTCCAACCGCGGGTCTCGATGCCGGCAGCTTCGTCACCGTGCTACAGGCCGAGCTGCGAGCAATCGCCAGCCGTCTGGTGATGCCGGAGTTCATGCTGACGTCCGACGCCTCGAATGCGAACTACTCATCGACCTTGGTTGCAGAGACGCCGGCCGTGCGTATGTTCGAGCGTTTGCAGGCGGTGCAGATTGAAGAAGATCGCGCCGTGATGCGTCGCGTGGTGCGTAACGCATGCGCTGTTGGAGCGTTGCCCCCTGCTGCACTCACCGATGTTGAGTTGCAGATCGAGCCGCCAACTCTTGCCATGCGAGATCGTCTGCAAGAGACGCAGATCTACAAGATCCAACACGACAGCGGCATTCTCTCACCGCAGACATGGAGCACGCTCAGCGGCCTCGACTACGGCCAAGAGCAGATGAATCTCGCACAGTCGCGTGAGACTTCAAAAAAAGTTTCCAATGATTGACGCTTGGCCTACAAACTCCTTTGAACTGTAAACCCGATTTCTGTAATCTCTCCAATCATGACGACGGCCGCGATGACAAACGGAAATCAAACGAAGGTCGCACAAGTCGAGCGTGCGTGGAGCGAAGTGCTCGCGTCGGCGCTCAAGCGAGGCTTCTTTGGCTCGGTGAGTCTTGAGGTCGTCATTCAGGATGGAACGATTCAGACCCTTCGCCGACGCATTGAACAACAGGAACGCTGAGCCGATCGTTCGCTAAACAATCTCCGGTATTGCCAAGAGCCCGCCCCGTTGAGGCGAGCATCCTAACGAGCCCACCACTGAGTGCCGCAACCGCGGCCAAGTGCGTGGGCTTTTTTGTTGCGCAGAAAGGAAACGCACGATGCAAGAAACGCTTCTGGAGTTTTTCGACTCGCGTGGCCTGACCTTGCGAGTCGATCGCAACGTCGGTGTCCTTCGCGGTGTGAAGCTGCTCGGCCTCGAATCTCGCAACGGTCGCACCTATTTGCCCGAGGCGTTGACCGAAGCATCGCACCTTTATGAAGGCGCCAAGGTCAACGTCAACCATCCGAAAGGCAGCCCGGTGGGGCCGCGCGACTATCAGGACCGCATCGGCATCGTTCGCAATGTGCAGTTGCGTGAAGGCGAAGGCCTTTTCGGCGATTTTTTCTTCAATCCCGAACACGCGTTGGCTGGCCAGTTGGCTTGGGACGCCGCGCACGCTCCGGAGAACGTCGGCTTTTCGCACAACGTCGAGGCCCGTGTCGCGAGACGTGGCCAACAGATTTTCGTCGAAGCAATCACACGCGTGCAAAGTGTCGATCTCGTCGCCGACCCCGCCACGACGCGCGGGCTATTCGAATCGCTCGTCACCAGTGATGTCGATCTTTGGCAGGCACTATCGCTCGAGACGTTGCAAGAACGCCGTCCCGATCTCGTCGAGGCGTTGTCGAAGTCGATGAGCGACGAACTCGCCCAGCTGCGAGAGGAAATCGATCGTCTGCGAGCTGTCCAAGCGACGCATGAAAAGCAGGAACTGAGTCGACGTCTGCTCGCCGAATACAACCTCTCCGAGAGTTCTGTCGACGAACCGTGGTCGCGCTGGGCGGTGAGCGCAGCATTCATCGAATCGTTGCTCGAAGCGCGCGACGAAACCCACATGCGCGGTCTTGTTGCCGAACGTGCGCAGCTCGTCGAACAAGCACGTTGCTCGGGACGACCGACACGCCCGCTTTCTCGCGATCAACATCTCGCCGAGACGGTTGTCGCTCCGCGTCTCGATACGACCGGCTTCGTGCGATCGATCACTTAAGCAATCGCAGCAACGTCACAACTCACGCGTTTCATTTTCGCAGTCACTCAAACAGGAGACAGCCCGTGGCAGACACGATGCGATGGCGATACGGCGAGACGAATCCGGTGCTACTGCCGGTCGATGCCGACACGGAAATCGAGATTGGCGATTTGGTGTATCTCGACACCGACGACGCGAAGCCGGCTTCGACGCTCGATGAAGAGACCAAGGCGGAGAACCAGGAAGCGTTTCACGACAAGTTTGCCGGCGTGGCGATGCAGCGATCGCGGGCTGGTGACACGACCGCGATTCGGATCGCGACAACCGGCGTCTTCGAGTTTCAGTGTGCTTCGACGACGTTCGAGGTTGGCGCACTTCTGGGACCTGACCAGCCAAGCGATTCGCTGACGAATCAGCAGGTTGCCAGTGTCGCGACCGAAAACCTCGCTGTTGGCCGCTGCGCTAAACGTTTGAATCCCGCCGGCACGCACGTGCTGGTCGACATCGTGAGCACGGTCGTTTACGGCGGTCCGCAGGCCAAGGCCTAACGCGCGAGCGCGGACGACGCGTGAGTGCAATCTCTCAACCTTCGAACTCAACACGGGAGCATGACGTGAGCACGATCAAGTATCGGGAATTGAAACATCGCTTGGAACTCGATGGGCCACAGAAGACGGTGGCCCATTTATCGGAGGCGCTGCGAGAGAAGCAGTTGCGTCCCGAGGATTTCAGTCTTCGCGACTTGGCCGAGGCGCTGGTGCCTGAAGGCCGCGAGTGGGTACGGATGCTCGACCCACGCAATAGTCCAGGCGTCAGCCTGCTCGAAGCCGGCGAAGGGGTCGACGTCACCGCCTTTCTAAACATCACGGGTCAGGTGATCTACTCAAAGATCATGGACGGCTACACGCAGGACGCATTCGTTGTGTCGAAGCTTGTCGACACAATCCCGACGCGGTTGGACGGCGAGAAGATTCCGGGCATCGGCAAGATTGGTGACCAGGCCGAGGAAGTGGCGCCGGGCATGCCGTATCCGCACGTCGGCTTCGGTGAGGATTACATCGAAACGCCGTCGACGACGAAGCGGGGCTTGATCGTGCCAGTCACCAAAGAGGCGATCTTCTTCGATCGCACGAACCTGGTGCTCAGCCGCGCTGCCGAAGTGGGTGAGGTGCTTGGCCTGAATAAAGAGAAGCGGTTGCTCGACCTCGTCATCGGCGCCACGAACAACTACAAGTGGCAAGGCACCGAATATGACACCTACCAGGACACCGCTCCGTGGGTGAATCTGAAGACCGCCAACGCGCTCGTCGATTGGACGAACGTCGACGCGGCCGAGCAGCTGTTTGCGGACATCCTCGACCCGAACACGGGTGAGCCGGTGCTCCTCCGTGCAACGACGGTGCTCGTGATGCCGGCCTATCGTCATGCTGCGTACAACGTCTTCTACTCGCCTGAGATTCGCACCGCGAACGGATCGACGACGACCATCGCCGCCAATCCGCTGGGAAACTATCGCGTGTTCGATAGCCGCCTGGCCTATCGACGTGTACTGGCCTCGGGAGTGAGCGAGGCGAATGCGAAGAAATGGTGGTTCATCGGCGACTTCCGCAAGGCGATCGCCTACATGGAGAACTGGCCCATTACGGTCACGCAGTCGCCGCCGGGCAGCGAAGCCGACTTCAACAACGACATTCTCGTTCGCTTCAAGGCCAGCGAGCGTGGCGCGGCAGCGGTGATGAATCCGCGCTATCTCGTCAAGAACACCGGTTAACGTGCCACGTCGGACCACGCGGCTCCGGGGCAACTCGGGGCCGCGTGCTGTGAGCGATCGGGCTGCGACACGTATTCAAGGGACACACGATGGCGACGCTTCTTGAGAATTTGCTGACCGCGCGACAGAACATCGCCACGAACTTGGCTGAGATTACGGCTCAGCCGAAGCCGTCGTATTCCATCGATGGTCAGCAGGTGTCGTGGCAATCGCTGTTCGACAGTTACATCGGCCAGTTGCAGGCGCTGAATGCTCAAATCGCCGCAGCCGATCCATTCGAAATCTCTTCGCAAGGATGCACACCGTGACCTTGGCCGAGAACATTGCTGACGATCTCGCGAA
The DNA here is from genome assembly GCA_963708675.1 of uncultured Planctomycetota bacterium. GTDB lineage: Bacteria > Planctomycetota > Planctomycetia > Pirellulales > PNKZ01 > DATAXP01. The sequence continues at coordinate 3,358,174 of CAVPTO010000003.1, read as the reverse complement.
CTTCGACGGCGCCGAGACGATGACGGTAACGACCGCCGCCGGCGTTTCGGTGAGCGTTGCGGGAGTCGTCGCGCGAGCGATCGAACATCAGGAACTAACGATGGTGGATGGCATGCTTGGCATTGAATCCGTCGTGCGACGTTTTCATGTGCCGATCGCGGCCCTCGAAGGAGTGTTGCCTGTCGGCGGCGATTCGCTCATCGACACCGCCGGGCGACGATGGGCCGTGATGAGCGTCCGAGTGGTGACGCTCGGAACGCGACTGGAGATCGACGGCATGCTTCAGCCGTGACTTCACTTCGAACTTTCTTATCGAGATATTTTCATGGCGAACACGATTCATCATTTCGACTTTAGCATCGACGCATCGTCTCTCGACGGTGGTTTGAGCATCCAGGGTTCGGACGGCGCGAGCGTCGAGCTCTTGCCTTCCAACACGCTCGAAGACAACCAAGCGCTTCTCGATTCTTTGGTCGGTGCGGGCAATTGCGAACTCTCGGGCGATTGGCAGGATGGCGACGGTCACGGCCTGTCGATCGAATGGATCGGCGATTATGCCGGAGGTAATGTGCCGGTGCCGGCGTGGATGAGCACTTTGAAAACCGGCACCAGCGGCGCACTCACCATCACCAATGTTTCGTCGAGTCCACCGACGTGGCACCTCGACACCACCGGCAACTACGGGGTCGCGTATGAGTCGGCGTTATCTGCACTCACCGTTTCCGTCGGCGACGGTCCGTTCGCGCTGTCCGTGATCAATGGACTGCTGGAGGATTCCGGCTACCGCACAAGCATTGATGAGAACGGCTATGTGCTTGCAAACCTTGCTGGCGATGGAGAGGCGTTTCTCGATCTGCTTGCCGCCTCGGTTGCGCACGATGGCGAGCTTTCAATTTCCGCTGCGGCGCTTGGAACCTACGGCCGCCGATACACCATCATTTCAGATTCTCCGACCGATGCCGGATTGTTCGATCCGCTCGACTTTTCGACAGCTGACATCGAACAGCACATCGCAGTGACGGCGAGCGTCGCCCAGCAAGGCTCTGGGAGCGGCCTGACAACCGAAGAGCACGACGCGCTGCTGCGTTTGTCGACCGATCTGACGACCGAGCGGGCAGCGTTGCTCGATCATTTGAACGCTGACGTCACGAGCCGGCTGGCAGGGGCAGCTTACGCGGCGCCTGATAATTCTTCGATCGCTGCAATCAAGGCCAAGACCGATAACCTGCCGAGTCAGCCGGCAGCGGTCGGATCGTCGATGGTCGTAAGCGACAAGACGGGGTTCAAGTTGGCCAGCGACGGATTGGACGCCGTGAGCACGGAAGCGCCCGATGGAGTGGCGAGCAACATTCGCGAGATGTTCGTGCAAACCTGGCGACGATTCTTCGGCAAGGTGACGAAGTCGAGCTCGCAGCTCATCACCTATGCCGACGACGGAATCACGCCCGTCACGACGCAGGAAGTGACCGACGACGGACTTCTCGAAACGCAAGGATCCGCGTCATGAGCTTGTTGGATGTCGCCAATCTGTGTCCGCCTTTCGCGAGCCGAAGAACGCCGTGGCCGACGTCGGTCAATGAGCGTTGCGTGTTGGCGGTACAGGCTCGCATTCGCGGCTTGAAGTTGTCGGACCTGAGCGCAGCGAGCGTTGTCGTTCAGAAAGTGCCCTGGGCTCGCGACTTCTTCGGCGCAAATCCTAAGTATGCACTTCCAGGTGTGATCATCGCGCCTTGGGGCGAAGAGCAGATGAATCCGTCCGAAGGGACCAATCTCAAGGATGATGTCGGTTATCCCGTGCTCGTGAGCATCATCGCTGCGGACCGTCAGCGCTTGGTCGCCGACTTCGGGAAGTATCTGTCGTGGCGTGAACGGATCGCACGCGCGTTTCGCAATCAGCCGTTGCCGGGCGTCGACGAGGTGATCTCATGTTCGATCGATCCTGGACCCATCTTGCAGCCCGAGGCGTTTCTGCGAGGCGTGTATCACTCGTCGATGACGCTGCGATTCATCAGCCGTGAACCGCGGTCGATCTAAGTGACCGAGCTCGAAGCCATCCACCCCACTCAAAAGAAGAGATGAGCCATGCCCCGCCCGAGCGATGACACGTTGGCCGACATCACGACGGAAGCCGCAGCCGCAGTGGACGCGTTACAACGCATCGCTGGCAGCCGCATCAGTGACGATGAACGTGCGACGTATACGGATCTTGTGAATCGGCTCAGCACCTGCGCGAGCCAGCTCACATCGTAACGTCTTCGTCGCTTGCGACGCCGTTGATGACCACGTTGCCGTAGAGCAGATCTACGAAGCCGCACAGCAGTTGCGACTGGTCGCTCTCAAGGAGCACCAAGACCTTCCGAATCACTTCGCGATTGCGATTCATTTGGCGCACGGTTTCAATCGCGCCTTCCGCCGTCAGTGCGCCACCCATGCCGAAGCGACTATAAAGTTCGTCGTATTCCGCTTCGGTCCAACCCGCGACGAGTTGGGGTTGTGCCTCGATCACTTCCGTCACGACGGGATTCGTTTGCCGATCGAAACACCGATGCGCAAGCGTCGCACCGTTCTGGAAGAACTCGTCAACGTCGACGTCGAGTGCTTCGGCGAGCGCATGCAAGGTTCGGGCGTGCGGCTGCGCGGTCGAAGCGCTGAGGAGCTTTTTGATCGTCCGCTCGGCAATGCCTGCGCGTTGCGAGAGCTCGGCCAAGGTAAGCCCGTCGCGGCTGAGAAGTCGGCGCAAATTTGCCGCGAGACTCGACTCCATAACTCCCCGCCGGAAGCGTCTTCGATATGTGAACTTGCGTATACTATGCCAGCGTCGATTTCTTCGGTCAAGCGAAGTGCCTGCGGCTCGCGAATTACCGCAACGACCATAAACTTCCCTCCCCTCGCCGACCGAGAATTGCCAATGAGGGCCCATCTGCGCGACGTCGCGAGCGGCCCATGGCTGGTCGTCCGACCGGTTCGCAGGAGTTAAGTCTTTGGCCAGCTTATCGATCGTCATTGCCGCGATGAGCAGAATCGAGCTGCTCGAGCGCACGTTGGTTTCGGTGCTAGCACATCGACCTGACGCTGCCGAGGTCATCGTCGTGCTCGATCAGCAGTACGACGATCCCTACCAACTCGATGGCGAGGTGCGATTCGTTCGCGTCAGCAAGCGTTCGTCGCTGCCCCGATGTTTGAATGCTGGCATCGAAGCGGCAGAAGCGGATGTCGTTCACACGCTGGCGTGCGGCGTCGAAGTCGAAGACGGTTGGACGGCAAAGGCGATGCGACGTTTTGCCGACCCGAGAGTCGCAGCAGTCGCGCCAAGTGTCCATGCAAATGATGGGCGCACGCTCTCAGCAGGGTTGAGCTATCACCTGTCGGGTAGTTATGTGCCGGCGCATACGGACTGTGGTGACGATCAACTCCGCGTGCCGAGCTTCCAGGGCGGCTTCTATCGCAAATCGGCGATCGAGCTGTTAGGCGAGCCGATGGCGGAGCGTCTTGCTGAGTTCGCCGATGTCGATCTCGGCTTGCGAATGCATCACGTCGGCTACGACATCGTTTGCGAACGCGAGTCGCGCATCACGGTACACGATGATATGTGCGAATCATTGACGAGTTATTCTCATCGCGGTCGAGCGGCCGAGCGATTGTTCTGGCGTAACGCGCCGATGATGGGTTGGATTCCGTCGTTGGCGGCTCACATTGGCATGATCGCCAGCGAGTGTGCGAGCGGAGTGATGCGACCGCGTCAATCGACGGGTGTAGTCGGAAGGTTGCTGGCGCTCGGCGAGTATCCGAGCTATGTCCGTCACTGGCGACAACTGCTGCAAGTGCGCGAAGTTGTGCAACGGTCGCTCGACGAAGGCCGCATGCGTCACGCAGATGATGGCCGATTGCGCCCCGCGGCTTAGCGAGTCCGCGAGACGAGACGTGCACGCGAGACGAGACGTGCAGTCGACGCTGTGGCTTGCCAGTGGTCAGCACTGCTGCGCTCGTCGCTATCCGACGCTACGCAGCACCAATCGCTCCCTCGGAAACGCTCCGGCCGTGCTGACCCCTGGCAAGCGACAGAGTCGCTATTGCCGCGTCACCTGCCCGATCTGTGCGGCGTAACGCGCCGGCTGGGCAGAGAAAGTTTGCAGCGAATTCTCGTTGTGGAACAAGTACACGCGGTCGCCGAAGAACACGCCATACCGCCGGTCGCCGGGAATGCTGCGGCCTTCGTCGGTCGCAACCACCGGGTCATCGCCCGATAGGATTGGGCTGTAGTGTTCGGGGTTCGAGAGAAACTGTTTTTGCTCGGCCTCGCCGCAGAACAGATAGGTGCGGCCATGATGAATCGCACCCCAGCGAACGTCGCCGGCCGTCCAAGCACGCTTCTCAACGAGCGTCACCGGACAATACCCATCAAGGGCCAGCGGCGGACATTCTGGCGGAAGCTGAACGGCAGCGACCGTGGCGACTTGAAGGTTCATACCGTTCGAGGATGGAGGTGCGCCGTGTGTTGCAGGCCCAGCCGGCGGAGCAGCGCCTTGCTGCTGCGGTGGCGACTGGAAGCTCGCATAACGATCGGTCGCACCGGCGGCGGCGCTGGCGCCGTCGGCCGTGTGATTGGCAGCAAGCGCTGCGGTCGACGACGGTATCGCCCCGGTGCTCACCGCGTAGTCGGCGGCGCGTTGCATCGCAGCGACGTATGCCTCGCCGCTGGCGGGACTGACGTTGCGATAGAGGACATCACCCTTCGGCGTGAGAACCACGTCGGCCGGTATCGACTGCACACCGAGTCGCGTGGCCATCGCCTGTTGCTGGTCGTAATCGACCTTCACGGCAACGAATCGCGATGCCAGCGATTGGCCAAAACCCGGCTGGCTGAAGACGGTTTTTTCGAGACGCTGACACGGTTGGCACCATGTCGCGCTGAAGTGAACGAGCACCAACCGGCCGCTTGCGGCGGCCTGTCGTTGAGCCTCTTCGAGGTTGGTTTCCCACTGCAGGCCTTGCTGCGCCAAGCAGGGCGCGGCCAACGCCAGCAATAGCCCCGCCGCGAGATGTCTGATGTCGCACAACATACGACCGGCGTCCTTCAAAATAGTGGTTCGGCTGGCTATGTATCGGAAAGCTGGGGGTCGTAAGTTTGGTAAAATTTGCGGACTGTATCGATTTCAACGCGCAATCGGCGAAACGCGCTTCGCAGGATTGCCCAGATTTCCACATGAATGCTGAGAACTCTCGCTTGACATGGATAGGGGCTTAGCTAAGATTGGCGCAGTTATGAGAGCTGCCTAGAAAGGCGCGCCGGCCCGCGAGGATGTTTCTCGGGCCTTCCCCCGCGGTGGTTTGCAGAGTGTAGTGCGGGGTCCAGGGTTGGTTCCTTCGAGCACAGTGCTGCGCGATTGCACGCAGCCATGCAGACGAGGAACGGCCTGCAAGAATTTTTCGACGAGCCTTCGTCGTTCGGTCATCCGGCCACAGGGCGAGCCACCACACGTGTCTCGCGCGGATTTCGACAGACGCAGATTTCGGCAAACACTGCCTTTTGTGCTTCATCAGCACGCGAAATGAATCGGTGATCCCTGCCGACGGCTCGTGTTCCTAGCATCGTGACTCGGTTTCATTGTGACCGGTTTCATCGTGATCCGGTTTTCGTCATTGCACGAAAATCACTTCGGTCGAGCCTATCAAGCTCGACAGGTGTGTCGATCTAACGTGTGTACGGACGCATTGCGCACCGCTCACAGTGAAGCTTTTTCATGTGAAGCTTTTTCAAGTGATGTTTCTTTCATCGTGATGTTCATTGTCGTGTTCCGACATTTGGTTTCAGTTCCTGGCCCGTTCCGTTGTGGCTCGGTCGTTCCGAGCGGTTTGGCGCCGGAGTTCTCTTTTGGATTGAGGCATGGCTAAGAAGAAAAGGGGTCGCGGACGTGGCCGCGGCGGTCAAGGCGGTTACTACCCGAACAACGGCCACGGTGGTGGTGGTGGCGGAGGAGGCGGGGGCGGCGGAGGCGGACGACGTTTCCGACCTCGGCATTACCAAGGCGGCGGCGATCGACCGCCCGGCGTACCGCCCGAGCAAGAGCTGCAAGAGAATGGCGAACCGCTGCCTCTCGAACCTGCCTGCGGCATCTTAGAGCTGCATCCCAACGGGTACGGCTTCCTTCGCGACCCGAAGAACAACTACCAGCGCGAACGCACCGACCCGTTCGTGCCGGGCACGATGATCGAGAAGTTCGCCCTTCGCGAAGGTGTGCTCGTCAACGGCCTCGTTCAGCAGAATCGCAAGCAAGAAGGCCCGCGCGTCAAGGAAATCATCGACATCGACGGCATGAAGCCCGAGGACTATCCGAACGTCAAGACGTTCGACTCGCTGACGCCGATCAATCCCGAGTCGTGGCTGCGTTTGGAAACGGGCGCTCAGCCCCTCAGCCCGCGCGTGATGGATTTGCTCACGCCGCTCGGCAAAGGCCAGCGCGCACTGATCGTCGCCCCGCCGCGAACCGGCAAGACGATCCTCCTGCAGCAGATCAGCCAGGCGATCAGCACGAACTATCCCGAGCTGAAGCTGTTCGTGATGCTCATCGACGAGCGTCCCGAAGAAGTCACCGACATGAAGCGCAACGTCACGGGCGAAGTGATTGCCAGCAGTCTTGACCGCGACGTCGAGAGCCACGTGCGTATTTCGCAGTTGGTCGTCGAGCGCTGCAAGCGCCTCGTCGAGATGGGACACGACGTGTTCCTGCTCATGGATTCGATCACGCGTATGGCCCGCGCCTTCAACAAGTGGGTCGGCAACACGGGACGCACCATGTCGGGCGGCGTCGACATCAAAGCGATGGACATTCCCAAGAAGTTGTTCGCCACGGCGCGAGCCTTCGAGGAAGGGGGCTCGCTAACCGTTGTCGCGACCGCGCTGATCGACACCGGCAGCCGCATGGACGAACTGATCTTTCAGGAGTTCAAAGGCACGGGCAACATGGAGTTGGTGCTCGACCGCAAGCTGTCCGATCGTCGCGTGTTCCCCGCCATCGACATTTCGCAGTCGGGTACGCGTCGCGAAGAAAAGCTGCTCGACCCCGACACGCTTCATGCCGTGACGATGTTGCGTCGCACGCTTTCGAGCATGCACCATGTCGACGCGATGGAGCAGTTGACGAAGCAACTTGGCCGCTTCAAGTCGAACGCCGAGTTCATTAGCCTGATCGCCGGCGCTCGCGCGATGGATTGAACCCCCTCTCCCTTTGGGAGAGGGTGGCTCGCCGCAGGCGAGTCGGGTGAGGGCGGTGGCCTAAGAGTTCTCGCCGATATTCAGGGGCCACCCGCCCTCATCCGGCCTTCGGCCACCTTCTCCCAAAGGGAGAAGGACCGATTCATTTCCGCCCTCGCGCCACCACACGGTGGAAGTGCAAAAACACCTCACGATCGACCACGCGCCGCACGCCTTCGACCAGGCAGCGCGGCTCGTTGTCTTCTTGCCCGAGGCGCATGATGTCCGTCAGCGGTGTCCCCGGCGGCACGGTGAACGTCGACTGCTGGATGATCTGATTGCCGGCGTCGAGCTCGGGCACGATGAAATGGCACGTCGCGCCGTAGGTGAGCATTCGCACGGCGTAGGCTTCGTGGTACGGCCGCAGTCCGGGAAAGCTCGGCAGCAAGCCGTGGTGAAGGTTGATGATCCGCCCGCCGGCGAACTTCCAACACGTGCTCGGCGGCAGGATGCGCATCCACCGGGCGAGCACGATGTAATCGACCTCGTATTCGTCGCACAGCTCGACAAATCGCGCTTCGTCGACGGCCCCCTTATCGTCGCCGACCATCTCCCATGGCACGTTGAACTGCTCGGCAAGGCTGCGGCAGTTTGCCCGGTTGCCGATCATCACGGCCGGCTCGGCGTGGATCTGCCCGTCACGCATCGCTCGCAACAGAGCGAGCGCCGGCTCCTGCCGATACGTCACGCACAGCGCCAACCGTGGTCGCTTGGCCCGTTGCTCTGGCGACCAGACGCGGATCGACAACCCCTTCTCTGCACCGATCTCGGTCATCTCGCGCTGCACGTCGGCCATCGACTTCACGTCGAGTTCCATCCGCAGCAGCATCGCGAAGACGCATTCCTCGTCGTGGTCGTACATCTGGATTTCGGAGATGTTCGCCCCCCGCCCGGTCACGCAATGAATGATCGGGTCGGCCAGCCCGCGATTGTCGGGCCCCACGGCAGTGATGACGATTTGCATACGCGAACTTCCCGAGGTCGTAACCTCAATCAACATAGCGACCTCGGCTACTCCACGTCAGGACCCGCCTCCGTGGTGCTCTCCCCCCGTCCTCACAAACGTCAATGTCTTGTAAAACCCTGCCTAATCCGCAGACTTTCGCTTGTCTCGTTGGGCGCACCCTGCGAAACTTGCAATCTCCCCAACCTTTGGCGGCGACGCGCTCGCGGCCATGGCATCAATTCCGGGCAGCCCCAAGATTGCGCTCGTCCGGAGCCGATACTAGGTGTTATGTCGCGCAACCTCGCTCAATCCCCCACACTAGAAGCCATGCCCGGCGGCCCTCATCTCGCCGCGGTCGAAGCCGCTCCGGACGTGCCGCGCCCCGATGCGCTCCCCACAGCGGCTCAAAAGCAGTTGTGGCAAATCTCGTGGCCTTACACGATCAGCATCGTCGCCATGCACGCGCTGGCGCTGCTAGCGTTCGTGCCGTGGTTGTTTAGTTGGACGGGCGTCGTCATCTGCGTGATGGGGTTCTACGTCTTCGGTACGCTCGGTATCAACCTTTGCTATCACCGACTGCTCACCCACCGCGGCTTCGAATGCCCGGCTTGGCTCGAGCACACGTTCGCCTGGCTCGGTGTCCTTTGCCTGCAAGATTCGCCAGGCCGATGGGTCGCCATCCATCGCCTGCATCATCAATACTCCGACGAAGAAAACGACCCGCACAGCCCCGTGATCGCCCGCGTGTTTTGGGCGCACATGGGTTGGCTGTTCTACGAGAATCCGCTGATTAACAACATCAGCACTTACGAACGTTACGCCCGCGACTTGCTCAAGGATCCGTTCTACTTCTGGTTCGAGCGCAAGCTGCGAGCCTACTCGGTCATCCTCTGGCAAGTACCCGTCTTCTTCGGCATTCCGATGCTCGTGGGCTCGGCCTTGTGGGGTTTGAGCGCCGGTGTGCAGTACGGGCTGAGCGTTCTTCTGTGGGGCGTGGTCGTGCGAACGGTGGCGGTGTGGCACATCACGTGGAGCGTCAACTCGCTCAGCCACGTGTGGGGCTATCAGTCGTACGACACCGGCGAGCACAGCCAGAACAACTGGTTCGTCGCGCTGGTGAGCAACGGCGAAGGGTGGCACAACAACCATCATGCCGATCAGCGTTCGGCGCGGCACGGACACCGCTGGTACGAATTCGACGTCACGTATCTCACCATCCGGTTTCTGGCGCTGGTGGGCTTGGCTCACGAAGTGCTCGAGCCGCGGCGAATCGCAACTGCGTCGTCGCAAGGGTCCGCTTCCTCGCAAGTGCCTGCTTCCTCAATGATCGACAAGGCGTGACAGACTGCCGGCTCGTCCGAGGCCTCGGCGGTCTCGTCTCGGGAGGCCTCGGTTGATCCAGCATGGCCCAGCGCCGCGACATCGTGATCACCGGGCTGGGAGTTGTCAGCCCGATCGGCATTGGCGTCGAGCCATTCTGGCGCAGCCTCATCGAAGGTAAGAGCGGCACCACGCTTGCCGCCCCTCTCGGCTCGCCCGACTTGCCGCCTTGGGTCGCCGCTGAAGTTCCCGGCTTCGACCCGATGGAGTTCGTCAAGCCGCGCAAAAGTTTGAAGGTCATGGCTCGCGATAGCCAACTCGCCTTGGCCGCCGCGCAACTCGCCCGAACGCACGCCGCCGCCGAAGCTGGCACGTTCGACCCCGAGCGCCTCGCGACCGTTTTCGGCGCCGACACCGTGAACCCCACGCTCGAAGACTCGGCACAAAGCTACATCGCGTGTACCGAGAACGGCGAGTTTCACTATGACCGATGGGGCGACATCGGCCTTCCGGCGGCCTTCCCGCTGAACATGCTTAAGCTGCTGCCGAACATGCTCACCTGTCACGTCTCGATCGCCCACGACGCTCGCGGGCCGTGCAACACGATTTACAACGGCGACATCTCAGGTCTGCAAGCGATTGGCGAGAGTGCCGCCTTGATCGAACGCGGCATGGCCGACATCGCGCTCGCCGGTGGTTCGAGCTCGCGCCGTCAGCCGCTCGACTTTCTCCGCGCTGCGACGACGATGGAGCTCTCGCATCGCTGCGACGATCCCGCGACCGCGAGTCGTCCGTTCGATGTCACGCGCGACGGCCAGGTGCCCGGCGAAGGGGCCGGCTGTCTCGTGCTCGAAACCTCGACGGCCGCCACCGCGCATGGCGCACGTCCGTGGGCACGACTGCTCGGATGGGCCAGCGCCTGTGATGTGCCCAATTGTCCCGGCAGTGGCCTCGAACGCGCCATCGCCATCGCGCTCAAGCGAGCCGGCGTCGCGCCTTCGCAACTCGGCCACGTGAACGCGCACGGCGTGAGTACGAAGTCCGGCGATCGCATCGAGGCGCTGGCGCTCGCCGCTGCTGTTCCCGGCGTGCCGGTTCTCGCGACAAAGAGTTACTTCGGCAACCTGTTCGCCGCCTCGGGCATCGTCGAGATCGCCGCTTCGGTCCTCGCACTGGCACACAACACCGTCCCCGCGACGATCAATCATCGCCAGACAGACCCCGAGTGTCGCGTGAGCGTCGTGGTCGAACCTCTCATCGGCGCAAAGCCCATCGCGCTCATTGTCAATCGCACCGACGCCGGTCAGGCGACGGCCGTGGTCATCGCGAGCGCATAAACCACATTTCGCGAGGCTCTAGCGTGGGTTAGCCGCGACGCGCCAGCGGAGCGCGCATTGTGGGTGACTTCGTACCACGCGTCTCCCCACAGCGCGCTCCGCTGGCGCGTCGCGGCTAACCAACTCATTGGCAATCTCGCGAACCTTTGTTAGGTTTCATCCTTCTCTTCAACGACCCGTCACGGAAGCACGAATGGCCACCGTACCGCTGCCGCAATTTCGTCGCGAGGACCTCAAGCCTGGCGAATCGCTGTGCGAACACTGCACTGCAAAGTGTTGTCACTATTACGCGTTGCCGATCGACTCGCCCGACTGCGTCAAAGACTTCGACTACATGCGGTGGTACCTGATCCACGGCGATACTGGAGTCTTCACCGAGAACGACACGTGGTACATCCTGGTGTGGGGAGTCTGTCGGCATTTGCAGCCGGACTATCGTTGCGGCATTTACGAGACGCGCCCGGAAATCTGTCGCGAGTACTCGACCGACAACTGCGAGTGGGAAGACAAGTACGTCTACGATCGTTATTTCGAGGACGCGCAGCAGGTGGCCGAGTTTAGCGAGGCCATGTTCCCCAGCGACGACCCCGACGCCTTCCGCAGCCCGAAGCCGCCGCTGCTGCCGATTCTTAGTTAGATCGAGTGCATGTCGTCCAAACTCATCACTCCTCGCACGCTCAAGGGCTTTCGCGATTACTTGCCCGAAACGATGATCCCGCGCGAGCGGCTCATCGACACCGCGCGGCGAGTCTATCGTTCCTACGGCTTCAGCCCGATCGACACTCCGGCACTCGAGTATCTTGAGATTCTCACGGGCAAGGGAAGCGACGAGACCGACAAGCAGCTCTACAAGTTCGAGGACCATGGCGGCCGCGCTGTCGGCTTGCGGTTCGACCTGACCGTGCCGCTCGCGCGCTTCGCCGCCGAGCACATCGGTCAACTCGGCACGCCATTCAAGCGCTATCACATCGCGAGCGTTTGGCGAGGCGAGAACACGCAAGCCGGCCGTTATCGCGAGTTCATGCAATGCGACTTCGACACGATCGGCACCACGTCGATCGCGTCCGACATCGAAACCACGCTCGTCATTCACGATCTGTTCCGCGCGCTGGGCTTCGAGGCATTCACGATCCACATCAACAATCGCCTCGTCCTGACCGGACTACTCGAACGTTTAGAATTAGCCGACCGCGCGACGCGCGTGTTGCGGGCACTCGACAAGCTCGGCAAGATCGGTCCCGAAAAGGTCGCCGAGGAATTGATCGGCGGCGCGGAAACCACGGAGACGCAAGCCCGCGAGATTGTCGCCTTGGCGAAGATCGAAGGCACGAACGCCGAAATTCTCGCGCAAGTGTCGACGCTTGTCGCCGGTAGCGAGAAGGGAAAGGAAGGCGTCGAGAAACTGTCGCAACTGTTGGCGGCCACCGAAGCGGCCGGCGTCGCTGCCGAGCGGATCAAGCTCGATGTTTCGATCGCGCGTGGGCTCGACTATTACACCGGCACGATCTACGAAACCTTCCTCGACGCACTCCCCGAGATTGGCAGCGTCTGCTCGGGAGGCCGGTACGACAACCTCGCCGCGCTTTACACCAATCAGCAGTTGCCTGGCATCGGCGCCTCGCTCGGCCTCGATCGCTTGCTGGCGGCGATGGAAAAGCTCGGGCTGCTGGAAAAGATCGGGACGACCGCGCCGGTGTTCCTCGCGTACTTCGTCGAGAATCGGTTGCACGACTATCTGCGACTGGCCGCCTCGTTGCGGGTCGCGGGCTTAGGCGTCGAGCTGTATCCCGAGGCCAAGCGGCTCGGCAATCAACTGAAGTACGCCGACCGTCGTGGTTTTCGCGTGGCGATCGTCATCGGCGAAGATGAGTTCACCGGCGGCATCTGCCAGGTGAAAGACCTTCGCACATCGACGAGCACGACGGTCAAACTCGACGCCGACGCGATCATTGCGGCGATACGCCCGCTCGTGGGAGAATGATGACGTTCCCATCCACTCGCGTCGGCGCTTCAATCCGTGAACCTCTCCGGCATCGCGTTCGATAGCCCTTGGTGGCTTGCGTTGTTGGCCATCGTGCCGGCCGTGTGGTGGCTCAGCTTTCGCAGCCTTGCAGGTCTCGGACCGTGGCGGCGTGTCGCGGCCATTCTGTTGCGCAGCGCGATGCTCGTGCTGCTGATCCTCGCGATCGCCGAGCTGCAGTGGTTGCAATCGAGCAAACGCCTCACCGTCATCTACCTGCTCGACCAATCGACGAGCATTCCCGCGTCGCAGCGCCAGGCCATGCGACGTTACGTGACGGCCGAGGTCGCGCAGCACCGTCACGATGCAGACCGCGCGGGCGTGATCGTGTTCGGTCGCGAGCCGGCCGTCGAAGTGCCGCCCTTCAACGATTCGCTCACACTGGGCGCGCATCTCGAAAGCCCGCTCGAACCCGGGCACACGAACCTTGCCGCCGCAGTGAAGCTCGCGCAAGCGACATTTCCCGAGGACAGTGCTCGCCGCATCGTCATCGTCAGCGACGGCAACGAGAACATCGGCCACGTCGTCGACGAAGCCCGCTCGGCGGTCGGCACAGGCGTCGGCATCGACGTCGTCCCGATCGACTACGCATGGCGGGCGGAGGTCGCGGTTGAAAAAGTCGCGATGCCGTCGAACATTCGCCGCGGTCAACCGTTCGATCTGCGCGTGGTGCTGAACAACCTGACCGAGCCGACGTCCGAGGACGATGGCCGTGTACGTGGCAAGCTGGTCGTCAGTCGCACCGCCGAAGGGCACACCGACGTTCTCAGCGAACAAGCGATCGAGCTCACGCCCGGCAAGCACGTGCTGAATCTGCGACAAGAACTCGACGAGGCCAGCTTCTTCACCTACGAGGCGCGTTTCGTTCCCGACGACCCCGGCGACGATACGCTCGCCGAGAACAACCGCGCCACGGCCTTCACGCACGTCCGCGGGAGCGGGCAGGTGCTGCTCATCGAGAATCCCGAGGCGCGTGGTCAGCACGAGCTGCTCGTCGAGCGATTGCGTCGAGAGAATCTCGAAGTCTCCGTCCGTGCCAGCGATCAGGCATTCACGAGCCTCGGCGAGCTGCAACCTTTCGACACGGTCGTGCTTGCCGACGTGCCGCGTGAGCAATTCAGCGACGTGCAGGTCTCGGCACTCGCGCACAACACGCAAGACCTGGGGGCGGGACTGATCATGCTCGGCGGTGTGAACAGCTTTGGCGCCGGTGGTTGGAACAACACCGAGGTCGAGAAGGCCTTGCCGGTCGACATGCAGATCAAAGGGGCGAAGGTCATCCCGCACGGCGCGTTGATGCTCGTGATGGACACGTCGGGTTCGATGGGCGGCGACAATATCGAGATGAGCAAGTCCGCAGCGACGGCGGCCGTGAAGGTGCTCAACGAACGCGACATGATCGGCATCATCGGTTTCGATTCGAGTGCCTATTGGGTGTCGAAGGTCGCGCGCGTTGGCAACGGCGAGCGCGTGTTGCCGCTGATTCGTCGCATGGCCGCCGGCGGTGGGACCGACATGGAGCCCGCGATGGCGCTGGCCTTTAGAGCGATGGTCGATGTCGAGACCTCGGTCAAGCATGTGATCATGCTCACCGACGGGCAAACCTCCGGCAGCGGCTTCGAGCGCATGGCCCGGCAGATGCGAGACCGCAACATCACCACCAGTTGCGTGGCCATCGGCGACGGGGCCAATCGCGGCCTGATGCAATCGATCGCCAACGCCGGTGGCGGCAAATATTACTACGTCGTCGATCCCAAGGCGATACCGCGCATTTTCATGCACGAAGCTCGCCGCGTCGCACGACCACTCATCTACGAGAACGAACGTGGCTTCGCGCCTCGCATCACCTACCCGCACGAAATGCTCGGTGGCATCACGAGTCCGCTGCCTCCGCTGACCGGCTACGTGATGACGAGCATCAAGCAGAACCCGCTCGTCGAAGTGTCGATCTTGTCACCGGTCCCCGACATCGTCGAGAACAGCACGATCCTCGCGAGTTGGACCTACGGCCTTGGTCGCAGCGTGGCGTTCAGCAGCGACGTCGGTCAGCGTTGGGCGGCGGCCTGGGCCGAGTGGTCGGGCTATGACAAGTTATTCAGCCAGATGGTCCGATGGTCGATGCGTCCGGCGGACGATCCGGGCAATCTCGTCGTCGCGACCGACGTCTCGGATGGCAAAGTGAACGTCGTTGTCACCGCAACCGACAAAGACGACGAGCTCGTGAACTTTCTCGATCTCGGTGGAACGATCGTCGGCCCAAGTCTCGGGCGCGAGCACATCGAGCTTCGCCAAACGGTGCCGGGCCGATACGTCGGGTCGTTCGATGCGACCGATGCCGGAAGCTACTTTCTGACGGTCGGCAGTCCAGGCAAGGCGCCGCTACGCAGCGGCGTGAACGTTCCGTACTCGGCCGAGTACCGTGATCGCCGCGCGAACGACGCGCTGCTCGAACGCATCGCGTCGCTGCCGGCAACTTCGGGCAGGGCGGGCGTCGTCATTCGCGGCACGAGTGGTAAAGGCGACATCGACTCGTTGCTCAAGACCGATACGTTCCGCCACGATCTGCCGCCCGTGGAGAAAACGTTCGACGCTTGGCCGCAACTGCTGTGGATCGCCGCGGGTTTGTTCGTCGCCGATGTTTTCACGCGCCGCGTGCATGTGACCTTCGATTGGATGCCGACGGCTTTGGTGCGAGTTCGCGATCGAATGTTGGGACGGCAAAAGGTCGCACGTCCGGAATATCTCGAACGACTACGCAGCCGTAAGTCCGAGGTGTCGCAATCGCTCGACGAACGGCTATCCACGAGCCGGTACGAGCGGCCTGTGCACGAACCTTCAGCGGCGCCGCTTGAATTGCCCGGTTCTAAGCCACCGAGTGGACCATCGTCTCCCAATTCCTCGGCCGGATTGGCTCCGCAGTCCTCTTCCGAGACCGAATCGCCGACCGAGCGTCTGCTGAAGGCCAAGAAGCGCGTGTGGAAGGATCGAGGCGACGGATGAGAAGAAATTCGAATCGTTTTGTTGCAGTGCATCCCTCGTCGCCTGTCGCTTGGCTATACTTCGACGCATGTCTTTAGCCGACACCATTGAGCAGCAGGCGCAGGAGTTCGTCGAGCGTTATGACGCCGTGCGAGCGCAACTACAGCGTGTCATCGTGGGGCACGACGAAGTCATTCACGGCGTGTTGACGTGCATTTTCGTCGGCGGGCATTGTTTGCTCGAAGGGGTGCCGGGACTTGGCAAGACGCTGTTGGTGCGAACGTTGGCCGAGACGCTCGACTTGCCGTTCTCGCGCATCCAGTTCACGCCCGACCTGATGCCGGCCGACATCTTGGGCACGAATCTGATTGTTGATCTGCCCGAAGGCGGCCGACGCTTTCAGTTTCAGAAGGGGCCGATCTTCACGCAGATCTGTCTCGCCGACGAAATTAACCGCGCGACACCGAAGACGCAGTCAGCATTGCTCGAAACGATGCAAGAGGCGTCGGTCACGGTGGCCGGCACGCACTATGAGCTTCAGAGGCCGTTCTTCGTGCTGGCGACGCAGAACCCCATCGAGCAAGAAGGGACGTATCCGCTGCCCGAGGCGCAGCTCGATCGGTTCTTCTTCAAGCTCATCGTCGGGTACTCATCACGAGAAGAACTGTCGAAGGTTATCGATCGCACGACGCGCGGTGTGCACGAGACGCCTCTGAAGGTGATGGATGGCCCCGAGATTGTGAAATGGCAACGACTGGTGCGCGAGGTGATCGTCGCGCCGCACGTGCAGGATTACATGGTGCGACTCGTGCTGGCGACGCATCCCGAAGGAGCGCTCGCCAGGCCGATCACGAATCAGTACGTGCGTTGGGGCGCGAGCCCGCGCGGCCCAGGCGATTGTGCTGGCCGCGAAGGTGCGAGCCTTACTCGAAGGCCGTTACAACGCGAGCTTCGAAGACGCGCGGCGCGCGTTTCTGCCGGCGTTGCGTCATCGCGTGCTGTTGAACTTCGAAGCCCAGGCCGAGGGTATCGATTGCGATCGCGTGCTGCGTCAGTTGCTCGACGAAGTGCCCGAGAAGGCGGATTAGCGCCTCTCGCTGGTATTTGACTTCTCGCGAACGCGCCACAGGTAACGCTTGCCTGACGGCCAGCCCTCCAGCGGCGCCGTAGAAACAACATCGAGCGGCACGATGTGTTGTGTGAAGCACATGGCGCGCTTCATCGCTTCCATATCGTCGGCGATGTAGTGAATCTTCGCGACGTCGAGATAGCGGTCGAACTCGTTGTTGCGGTAGTAGTCGTAAACGACGTTGTTCATCAGGCCGTCGAGGTTGATGACGACGTGGCTGCCGAAGAACGCGGATATGCCGGCGTTGAAGCAACCGATCGGTTCGTCGGCAGGCACGAGTGTGTCGAACAGTTGCTGCGATCGAAACGCGTCACGCTGCCACGGATACGGGTCGAGTGTGCTAATACGCAACACGAGAGCCGAGGCCATTGTCACAGCCGCAATGGCGACAGCAGACGTAACGAGCCACGGCCCCGAAGGTTGCCGCGAGGGAATGAGATTGGCGAGGGCGATAAAGCTGACGACATACAGAAGAATGCTCGACTGCGTCTTGTACCAATACTGCATGTCGGAAAACATCGCAGCGTAGACGATGCCGGTGGCGAGCGTGGCAGCGAGCAGCACAAAGCCCATCGTTGCGAAGCGTCGTGTTTCGACCCGACGCCACTGCCACATGAGTATCGCTGCGAGCGCAACGGTCGCTGCCAGGGAGAGTAGCGTTCGTTCCCAAAGCCATACGTCATCGGGAATGCCGATGAGTGGATACGTCATCCATCCGCCGAAGACGTACAGGAACGCGTCGCGGATGGGTTTGCCCGTCGGCGAATCGAGAGCGGAGGCCCACAGCAACTTCATCGACCCGCTGCGTTGGAACCAACTGCCGGTCGCGAGGTACGAATAGGCAAACCACGGAACGACACCGATCACAAAGCCGGCGCTGCACCCGACGAAGGCCGTCGTCCACGCAGTTCGCCGGAATTGAAACGTGACGCCGAGAATCACGAACGCCGTCAGGATGATGGCCTCGGTGCGCCCCCAGAAGCAAAGCGCAAGGCCGAGACCGAAGAGAACGAAATCGCCGATCGACGGAGTTCTTTTTGCTTCTTGCAAGGGTGGTGCGATGCGTGTGGCGTAGACCCACATCGCGAGCGCAAGTGCGAACACGTAGAACGACGCTTCCATGCCTTGCAGCGCGAAGTGAACGGAAAGAGGGTTGATTGCCCACAATGCGGCGCCGACGTAGGCGGCGGTGGGAGATGTGTAGCGCTTGAGGATGACGACGAGTAGGAAACTCGACGCGAGATGGAAGGCGAACCCCGCGAAGAGGCAAGCACGCATCAACGCGACGGGCTGAGACACGATTTTTGCGAGGAGCACCATGACGGCCATCCAACCGGGATGGTAACCGTTGGTGGGATTGATGCCGTCGAACGTCGACTTGCCTGTGGCCGCGAGATTCTGTGCGACCTTGAGATAGTAAAACGTGTCGTCGGGCACAATTCCCAACAAGTCGAGCAACGGCTGCGTCGCACCATACGCGAAGACGGCAGTCGCCAGGACGATGCAGCCGTAGAAAAGCGTTCGACTCAGTCTCGCAGGTGCATCCATCGTCATTCCTGCGGGGCGAGACGCTTGTAGCGTCCATCGAACCACAGCGGGATATCACACTTATACCATCGCGACAACCAACTCTCGCTTGGCCCACCGGGAAGGTTCGTCATCGCTTCGTTTGTCCCGAGATCGGTGACGAAATGATACGACGGCGCGAAGGTCGTCTCACGTTTGGCGACGCGCAGCAGGTGACCTTGGAACGGCGTGGCATGGCAGCCACGCATCGGCATCGCGGCTGTGTGAAAGCCGAGCGCTCGGCCAACATACTGGCCTTCGAAGAAGCGGTTGGTAAAGCGGAAGGCGTTGAACTCGCCCCACGATTGATCGGGCTCGGCCAGCGCTCGCACCGCCGCCGCTTGCACGAACTCGCATTTCTCGCGACCCGCCCACCAGATCGATTCGGATTTCTTGAGCATGCGATCGACGCACGTCACGACCATCATCGAAAAGCCCATGCGGCTGACGAGATACACCATGCGTCGCCAGCCGAGGCCGCCTTCTTGGCCGAAGATCTCGACGAGTACGTTGCGATAAAAGCGAGTGAACAGCGTGGCCTCGAGGCTCTCGGGCGTGTAGGAGCAGTCCCACGCGGCGAGGCGCTGCTTCAGCGGACCCTCTTCCAGGCATGGCAACAGAACGGCAAGCAGGTCGCGAGCCTGCATGCTCACGACGTCGTACTGCAACTCTTGCATGTCGGCGAGCGTGGCCTGCGGCAGTTCGCTCAGCCGTTCGTCAATGCGACGCTTGCGATACGAAGACAACGGCTGCGTGATGATGCGGTGATCCGACGGATCGGGATTCTCGTTGGCGCTGGAGATGAAACCTTCAGGCGGATCGTACACGCGGGGCAGCTCGTCGGAAGAGATCCAACCTTGCCAATGGCTCGCCTCGTCCCAAGCAGGAATCGGCAGAACGCCGTTCGTTCCCGCAGCACGCTTGGGAACCCAACCGTTCGCCTGCCGCGCGATGTGGCCTTCGGTGTCGGCGAAGATCCACATCAGGCTCGGCTGCGGGCAGTTGCGCACAGCCTCCATCGCCGACTTCGCCGTGGTGCAATGCACCATCCGCAGCCATGTCGCCATCGATTCGCCGACGCCGCGGCTGTGCCCGGTCCAGGCGCTGTTCAGGTACAAGCCATCTTCGCGATCGGTCAGTTCGACATCCATCGTGCCTTGCGCGTTGCGATAGATGTTCATCGTCTGTGCCGCGCCGCTCTTGCGTCGAATCTCTTCATGACGCACGTCGAAGTCGAGCCACTTCTCACCGCGGCGGTATTGCCAAACGTCGTTCTGCTTGCGGCAATCTTCGATGAAGAAGTCGCTCGTGTCGGCCTTGAGATACGTGACGCCCCAGCCGAGCTTGCGCGTGCGTCCGACCGCGAAAAGCGGGCATCCGGGCAGCGATGCGCCCATCACATACTGACCGCCGAAGTGGAGCACCGCCTCGTACCAGATTGCTGGCAGGCGATTGACCTCAAGGTGCGGATCGCTAGCCAACAGCGCGTGTCCTGTCGCGCTGCGGCTTGGACTCACGGCCCACGCATTACTGCCGACAAGGCGTGGCAGGTCGGTGATGAGCTCGAGCGCCTCGTCCGACAAACGATTCGCCGTGTTGATGCGCTTCAAGAGTTCGACATCGGCGCCATCCAGCAGAGGCTCGAACAACTCGGCCAGCAGATCGGCGCGGATGTCCGACTTCACGAGCTCGAGCAAGATGCGTTCGTTTTCTTGTTGGCTGACGACGAGCCCGTTGTAGTTCAGCAAATTGCCGATCAGCAGCACCGCGTGCTGATTCCAAGGCTCGGGCTTGAAACCCGTCGCCCACATCGGCAGCGAGCGACCCGCCTGCTTCAGGCCGTCGTTGACCCCTTCGCAGTAGGCGGTCACTTCGCGAAACGTTTCGTCGTCGAGCGCGCTGACTTCATCGTCGAGTCGCGTGTAGAGGCCGATGCGGCGGAAGAACCGATCGGTTTCGACCAGCTCTGGCCGGTCGGCGATCAACTCGGCGCTGCGGCCGCTGGCGACGACGCGCGCGAAAAGAAGTTGGGTCGGTCGATCGACGGCGTGCAGATATCCGAGTGCGTAGAGTGCCTCGGCCCAAGAGTCGGCATGTACGTGGGGCACCCCATGTTCGTCGCGCACAGCGTGAACATTGCGGCGTGCGTACTTGAACCAGAGGGACTTCACGCTTCAACAGCTCGGATCGCGAGACGAACCCGGTGCACTGGCGACGGGTTGATCGAAACTCTCCCGTCGCTTTCGCTTCGGGTAGGAAGAAGGGCTGTTAACCCTTGCGATGTCGAATCCGCGCACGCATGCGACGCTTTTTGCGGCCGATCTTGCGACGGCCTTTGCCGGTCTTCTTTACACCCACGCCTGACTCCGAATCCAACGAAATATGGTGACACGCCGACACTCTCGGCGTCGAACCTGCGATGAATCGAGGATTATAGCCGTCGTGCAAGCGTTCGAACAAGGCGACCTTGCCCACGGCGAGACATCTTGCCTCGTTCGGACCGATTGGGTACAAGCCGCATCCCACCTTAGCTTCCCGAATCTCGCGGAAGGTTCCCACCATGACGCGCTCGCTGATCGCGGTCTGCTGTCTGTTTTCGCTCGTGACTGCCGCTTGGATCGCTCGTGCGGACGAACCGGCGGCAATCGGCACGAATATGGGCATCCAGATTGACCTGAAGACCGAGCTTCAGAAGGGGCTCAAGGCCCGGCGACCGTGCGAGTTCCAGTATATTGACCAGATTACCGCGATGATCGAGGCGGGTCAGCTACCACGATCGCTGGTCGATAGCACTTTCATTTGGGCCCGGAAACAGCCGGGTCGGCAGCTGCAGTACTTTCAGTTCGCGCTGCGTGCGCGGGCCGACCAACTGGGCATCGCGACCCCGAATCTCCAGGATCAGTTCATAAGCCCATTCACGGGCAAGCTGCCGCCGTCATCCGTCGTCAGCAGCTCCGCACCGGCTCAGACACCAGGCAAATCCATCCTCGGGCTGCCTAGCCTGCCTTCGTTAGTCTCGACCAGCACGGCTCAGACGACTTCTTCTACCACCAGCCCACCGAAAGACGATATCGTCGACGGGATCATCGCTCTTCGCACGATCAACGCAGCGAACACTTCTCAACCCGGCTTAACCTCGTCCGCGCAGGGTCTGGTCACACGCACCTTCTCGCGGATTTTTGCTAATCGCTCCTGGAGCTCACGCTCGAACCCGCTGTCGAGCGGTTCGTAGTAGACGCGATCGACGCCCAGATAGTCCTGCGCGACGATGCCGCCGGGCGCGTCGTGCGGGTATTGATAGCCGACGCCGTGGCCGAGTTCCTTCGCCCCCGGATAGTGCGAGTCGCGCAAGTGCACAGGCACGGGCAACAGTTGCCCTTCGGCAACGTCTTTGCGCGCGGCGGCGATCGCCACCGTGGCGGCATTCGATTTCGGAGCGCAGGCCAGATACGTCACCGCCTGCGCCAGAGGCAACTGACACTCCGGCAAACCGACGAACTCGGTGGCTTGCATCGCGGCCACGGCCAGCGGCAACGCGTGCGGATCGGCGTTGCCGATGTCTTCGCTGGCGGCGATGACGATCCGCCGCGCGAGAAATCGCACGTCTTCGCCCGCTTCGAGCATTCGAGCCAGCCAATACAGCGCCGCGTCGGGGTCGCTGCCGCGGATGCTTTTGATCAGCGCGCTGGCGGCATCGTAGTGCGAGTCGCCGGTCGCGTCGTATTCGATCGCCTTGCGCTGCACCGACTCCGCGGCCAGCGCTCGCGTGAACTCCAACGGGCGCTCGTCACTCGAAAGCACGCCCACTTCCAACGCCGAAAGCGCGCGGCGAGCGTCGCCGTCGCTGACTTCCGCGAGAAACTCAATCGCATCCTCGTGCATGCGCACGTTGATGTTACCGAGCCCTCGCACCTTATCGGCCAACGTGCGTCGCAGCAGCGTCTTGATGTCTTCGCGCGACAGCGGCTGAAACTGGAACACGCGACTGCGGCTGACGAGCGCGCTAATGATCGCGAAGAACGGGTTCTGCGTCGTCGCGCCGACAAGAATCACGCCACCTTCTTCGACGTCGGGCAGCAGCACATCTTGCTGCGACTTGTTGAAGCGATGGATTTCGTCGATGAACAGCAGCGTCTTCTGGCCCGAGGTCGCAAGTCGATCGCGAGCGCCGACAAGCACGTCGCGCAATTCCTTCACGCCGCTGGTGACCGCGTTGAGCTGCACGAACCGGCTACGACTGGCCACCGCCAACAATCGTGCCAGCGTCGTCTTTCCGGTGCCGGGAGGTCCGTAGAAGATCACCGACCCGAGTCGGTCGGCTTTCAGCAGCCGGCGAAGTAATTTCCCCTCGCCGAGAAAATGTTCCTGGCCGACGAAGTCTTCGAGACGTTCGGGACGCATGCGGGCTGCTAGCGGCTGCGCCCCGCGACGATTGGCCTCTTCTGCGGCTTCGAAAAGCGACATTTCGTGGGTTCTCACCTTCGCCGTGGGCTCGTCAGGCCGGCGCTCGCGCGTCGGCCGGTTCTCGCTACAATCCCGCTCCCTAAAGACTTTCGCCGCCGAATTATATGCAGGTTCGACATGGCCGGTCATCGATGTCTCGGAATCTTGTACTTCGCGCTGGTGTGGTTCGTCCTGCCGTCAGTCGTCTCGGCCCAAGAGGCGCTGCCGCAGATGCGGTCGATGCAGGAAGACGCCGAGCTGTGCGACGCGCATTTCGTCGATCCGCAACGAGGTTGGACGGTCGGCGACCGCGGCACGATTTGGCACACGGCCGACGGCGGACATTCGTGGCAGTTGCAGGAATCGGGAGTCACGTGCCGGCTGACGAGCGTGTCGTTCGTTGATGCCGACCACGGCTGGGTCGTCGGCGGCGTGAGCGAGCCGTACACGCACACCACGCGCGGCGTGCTGCTCGTCACCTCCGACGGTGGCCGAACGTGGAAGCATGACCGAACCCTGGTGCTGCCGGCGTTGCGGCAGGTGCGATTTTTCGATCGCGCCAACGGTTGGGCCTTGGGCGAATCGTCGGCGACGTTTCCCAGCGGAGTCTTCGCGACCGAAGACGGCGGTCGTTCGTGGTCGCCGCTGCCGGGCCAAATCATGCAGAGTTGGTTGACCGGCGATTTCGTCGATCCGCTCTCGGGTGCGCTGGCGGGTCGGCGTGGCGTGCTGGCCGCCGTGCGACGTCGCTCGCTCGAAGCGACACGCACGCCCGATCTCGGCCTGCGCGGACTGCACAAGATTCGCCTCGCTGCGAACGGTCACGGTTGGCTCGTCGGTGATGGCGGGCTGGTCCTCACGACCGCCGACCTCGGCAAGACATGGGCCTCACCGACGGGCGACCTCGCCGCCAACGACGACTTCGACTGGCATGCGATGGACATGCGCGGCGACAAGTGCTGGATCGCCGGCCATCCCGGTTCGCGGGTGCTTCACACCGGTGACGGCGGTCGAACGTGGCAAACCTTCTCCACGGGTTGGTCGCTGCCGATCGACGATCTCTGCTTTGTCGACGACACGCACGGCTGGGCGGTCGGCGCGATGGGCGTCGTGCTGCACACGGCCGACGGCGGCCGCACCTGGCAGCGGCAACGCTCGGGCGGTTCGCGGGCGGCGATTCTCGCGTTGCTTGCCGAGCCCGAAAAGGCTCCGCTC
Source organism: uncultured Planctomycetota bacterium (assembly GCA_963708675.1). Taxonomy (GTDB): domain Bacteria; phylum Planctomycetota; class Planctomycetia; order Pirellulales; family PNKZ01; genus DATAXP01. Next base: position 3,333,967 of record CAVPTO010000003.1, on the reverse strand, counting down.
GAGTTGTTCGTGCGCCTCTCGGGCAACGAAGGCTATCTCAGCGCCGTCGAGTTTCTCAATCGTCGCGACTTGGAAAGCCCAAGTGCGACGTCCGACACGCTCGACGTGCGCGCTGCCGAGGCGCTGTCGCTTGTCGGAGCGAGCAGCATTGCGACGGCGTGGAACTTCCCGCTGCGGCAACCTGGGCTGTCGCTATCGGTGCAACAGATTCTCGATGGGTGGAATCGTGCGAACGACGGTCAAGCGCCCGAGCATCTCGAAGCGCATCTCGTTCGGCAGATTCGCACGTGGCGGCCCGATGTGATCGTGACGCACTCGCCAAGTCCGCGAGGCAACGACCCGCTCGGTCACCTGATCAATCAACTCGTGCTTCGCGCCACGGAACATGCTGCCGACGCCACGCGCTTTCCCGAGCAGACTGCACAGGGGCTCGAGCCGTGGCGCGTGAAGAAAGTAATTGGCGTGCTTGCCGATGGGCAGTCAGGGCAGTTGAACGTCACGACCTCGCAGTTGGCGCCAAGGCTGGGATGTTCGTTGTCCGAATTGGCCGATCGTGCGCGGGCGCTCGTCGAGGACGAATACAGCGTGGCGGCGTCGACGATCGGTTTCCAGCTTGCGATCGACGCGCTGCCGCAAGGTTCGGGAAGTCACGATTTCATGAGCGGACTCATACTGCAGCCGGGCGGCGACGCGCGGCGAAAGCTTGTCGACGTACCCGAGCAGGGCGCCGAGTTGATGCGTCGCGTCGCTCAGAAGCATCGCAACGTGCAGGCCATTCTCGCCCGCAACGAGCACGGATCAGCCGAACGTCGGGCGATGACCGCCCAGGTCGGTGATCTGACGATGGGGCTCGACGAATCGAGTTCCGGCGACGTGCTGTTTCAGATGGCTCATTACTACTGGCACGCGGGACGTTGGGACGCGGCGGCCGAGATGTTTCATCTGCTCGCCGGACGTTACCCGAACCATCGCCTGGCAGGGCCGTCGCTGGTGTGGCTCGTGCAGTACGGTTCGAGCGGCGAAGTGGCGTGGCAGATCGAGCGCGGCTTGCGCGATAGCGCCACGTCGGCCGAGCTGCCAACGGCGGGGCTGATGCCGACACCAGCCCGCAGCGCCCTTGCCGCGCAACAGGCCGCGGCGAAGTCGCTGCATCCGAATCGTTCGGTCGGGGTGGTGTCCGACGCCCTGAGCGAGAACTGCGCGTTGCGAACGAGCCCACGGCATCGCAAGGCAAATGGAATCGCAATGCCCTGCCCTGTTCGCCGAGCCGAGTTTGCAGTTCGCCTGGATCGCCGCTCAACGCAAGATGGGGCTGCCCGGCCAAGGCGACCGCCTGTTCGCGTCGATCACGCGCACCCGTTCGCACGACGCCTGGTGGACCTGCGCTGCTGGCGAGCAATGGCTGGCCGAGCCATCGAAAACGACACCGCCGAAGTCGATCTGGCGAGCTTATGCGACGGCCGAGCGTCCGTACCTCGATGGAAAGTTGAACGAGGCGGTGTGGCAGACGGCGGCCGCAGCCGAGTTGCACAGCGCGATGGGCGACGATGGCGAGTGGCCCGCGGAGGTGATGGCTGCGTACGACGCGGAGTTTTTGTACGTGGCAATCCGCTGCCGCAAGGCGGACGGTTGCGACTACAAGGCGGCCGGCGGCCCACGTCCGCGCGACCCCGACCTGGCGCGACGCGATCGTGTGGAGCTGTTCATCGATATTGATCGCGACTATGCGACGTTCTACCGGCTAGCGGTCGACCATCGTGGTTGGGCGAGCGAGGAGTGCTGGGGCGACAAGACGTGGGATCCTTTGTGGTTCGTGGCGGCGGAGTCGGACGCGACCACATGGACGGCCGAGGCTGCGATTCCGTTGTCGGCGCTGGTGCGGCTCGGCACCGCAACTTCGTGACGTGTGGACGGTCGGCGTGCAACGCATCGTGCCCGACGTGGGATTTCAGTCGTGGACGACCCCGGCGACCGCGGCGGTAACGCCGGAGGGGTTCGGGTATTTGGTGTTTGAGTGACGGTGGTTAGCCGCGACGCGCCAGCGGAGCGCTCCGCTGGCGCGTTGCGGCTAACCGAAAACGGCCGGCCGTCCGTGGGCTTAGCGCGAAAAACTTTGAGAATCTCGCCCCAAGCGCTTGACGCCTCGAAATCGCCGGGTATCATAGCGTTCACGAAATGAGACTGAGTCTCATTCTCGTACATGCGGCGAGCCATCTCCCCCCACTCGGCCCCGCATGGAATGATCAGCGAGGCGCTCGTCCGGGAATCGCAGCCTGTCCCGACTGTGTACCCGGACGAGCGCCGTCGTTTGATATCTCTGACGGGGTTCAAGCATCCGGTTAGCCGCGACCGGGTACCCGCTTGCGGGTGGCGGAGGCGCTAACGCGTCGCAAGCGACGCGGCTAACAAATGGTGATCGAGGCGTCGCGATGCGATCAGCCCGAGCCCGCGGCCGAGAACAACGCCACGAAGAACGAGATGTACACGAACCCGACGATGCCGCCGACGATCACGATGATGGCGGGCTCGATGATCAGGCTGAAGCGCTTGATGGCGAGCTGAAGCTGCGCTTCGTGGAAGTTGGCGACCTCGTCGAGTACGTCGTCCAGCGTTCCGGTCGACTCACCGACGGCCACCATCGCGCCGAGCATCGGCATGAAGGCGTGCTGAGCGCCGAGCGGCTCAGCCAGATTTCCGCCGTTGAGCACGTTGTCGCGTGCGGCGGCGACGCGCGTTTGCAGAAATCGGTTCAAGTGCAAGCCTTCGACCGTGCGAAGGCTTTCGAGCAGCGTGATGCCGCTGCGGATCATGATGCCCAGGCTGCGCGAGAACGTGGCCGTCGCGGCCAGGCGGAAGATCGCTCCCAAGACCGGAACGCGCAGCCCAAACCGGTCGATGGCAAATCGCCCAGGCGGCCAAACATAGAGGGCGATCACTCCTGCGATCACGGCCACGGTTCCCACGAGCACGTGCACGACATACGTCTGGCACCAGGTGGCGATATCGACGAGCACCTGCGTCATCCACGGCAATTTGCGTCCCATCGAGGTCAAAAACACCTGCAGCTTGGGGACGACGCCAAAGACCATGAACACCGTGACGCCGATGGCGGCGAAGAACACGATGGCCGGGTAGGCCAGTGCCGTGATCATGCTGCCGCGGAGCGAACGCCGACGTTCGAGAATGCCTGCTGCGCGGACGACGACTTGCTCCAGGTTACCTGTCTGCTCGCCGACGCGTACAAGTTGCACGACCAGCCGATTGAAGCAGGAATGTTCTGCCATTGCATCGGCGAAGCTCGAGCCGGATTGCACGCGCTGCGAGACTTCATGCCAGATGTTGGTCATCGTTTGCCGACGCGCCTGCTCGCCGACGGTTTGCAGCGACGACAGCAGTGTCAACCCGCCGCGAAGCATGACCGACATCTGCAGCAGGCTCAGCTCGATGTCGAACGAGCGCGGCGGCAACCTCTTCAGCGGATTGAGCGCCGTGAGTTGCTCGGAGATGCTGGCGACGCGCTCGGCGGCAATGCGAATGTCGACGACCAGCCAACCGCGATCGCGAAGCTGGCCGGCCAACGACGCGGCCGACGCAGCCTCGACCTCTCCACGGTGAACGTGGCCGGTGCCGTCTCTTGCTACGAAGGCGAAAGTGGACATGAGGAACGTTGGGCGGTGATGAACGCGAACTCAAAATGACGAATGTCGAATGACGAATGTCGAATGAAGGCATGAACGATAGTTCGACATTCGTTATTCCTCTACCACGTAGCGACGGTGGAGAGCACCTCGTGCACCGAGGTGTCGCCCGTCAGCAGTTTCTCGACCGCGTCGTCGACGAGCGTGCCGATGCCGCGCTCGCGCATTTGCGAGATCAGCTCGGACTCGCTGCAGCCTTGGGCGATGCGGCGCGAAATGTCTTCGTCGCTGGGGAATAGCTCGAACAGGCCGAGCCGTCCCGCGTAGCCTCGATTGGCGCAGTACAAGCAACCGCCGGGGTCGTAGACGGTCGCGCCGGCGGCGTCGATGCGATTGAGCGCTGCCGCTTCTTCGATCGTCAACTCGCGAGGCTTGCGGCAATGTTCGCACAAGCGTCGCACCAGGCGCTGAGCGGCCGCGAGCCGCAACGTAGCGGCAATCAAAAAGCGTTCGACGCCCATGTCGGCCAAACGCGTGATGACGCTCGCGGCCGAGTTCGTGTGCAGCGTGCTGAACACCAAGTGGCCTGTCAGCGACGCCTTGATGGCGATGTCGGCCGTCTCGGCGTCGCGAATCTCACCGATCATGACGATGTCGGGATCGTGACGCAGCACGCTGCGCAACGCGCGACCGAAGCTAATCTTGTCGGCCGAGTCGACTTCGACCTGCGCGACGCCAGGGATGTTGTATTCGATCGGATCTTCGATCGTAATGATGTTGCCGCCGCGTTGAGTGATCAGCCGTCGCAAGGCGGCGTAGAGCGTCGTGGTCTTGCCGCTTCCGGTCGGGCCGGTGAGCAAGATCATGCCGTGCGGCATGGCGATCGAGTGCTCGAACCGCACACGTTCGGCGTCGCGGAAGCCGAGACGTTCGATCGTCAGCGACTCGGTCTGCAGCGCGAGCAACCGCAACGTCATGCGTTCGCCATGCTTGGTCGGCAACGTCGCGACACGCACGTCGATCGATTGCCCGCCGCCGAAGTTGTGCGTGAACCCGCCGTCTTGCGGCGACCGCTTCTCGGCAATGTCCATGCCGCCGACGACCTTGAAGCGGCTGATGAGGCCGTTGAGCACGGCGACCGGCAGCTTGCGGTAGGTTTCGAGCACGCCGTCGACGCGTAGTCGCACGTGCACATGATCCTGGGCAGCGTCGATGTGAATGTCGGAGGCTTCGCGCACGAGCGCGGCGTACATCAACTCATCGCACAGCGCTACGGCGTCGGTCGAGTCGGCCTCGGCGGCCGTGCGCGGATCGTTGAGTCGCAACGGCGCCGAGGGCGCATCGCTGCGGCCACCAGCGGCGCCTTGCCCGAACAGTCGCGAAAGGACGCGCTTCAGCGAAGCGCGCTCGGCGATCTCAGGGCAAATCGGATTGCCGACGAAACGTTCGACGGCTTGCAAGGCGGTGAGGTCGCGCGGGTCGGCGCAGGCGACGTGTACCTTGCCGTCGATGCACGCAAACGGCAGCACCTGCCGACGCATCGCAAGCGCGGCAGGCACGCGCAGCGCCCAGGCCGGGTCGATGCGCACCTGGTCCATGTTCAGCGGAACCTTCTCGCCTGTGGCCTTGGGGTCGCCCGCCTTCAGGTCGCCTGCCTTCGGTGGCTCGGTCGGTGGTGGAGTTGCTCCGGGTTTTGCCGCGCCGCGTTCGACAATGCTCATCGCACGACTCCTCGTAGTCGACCGCCAACGGCCGACGTCGCACGCAGCGCCAGATACCGATCTCTCAGTACGCCGGCGTTGCGCGACATGGCCGTCGCGGTGGATTCCGTGATCTGCCCACTTGCCCACAGTCGCGCCAAATCTTCTTCGAACGTTTGCATGCCCAGATGACCACCGGCCTCCATCGCCGAGTAAATCTGGTTGCTCTTGCCGGTGGCGATGAGGTTCGCCACGGCCGGGTTGCACATGAGCACTTCGCTGGTGACGACGCGGCGGCGTCGCACGGCGCCGGTCGCGGCGTTGGTGTCGGTGCGTGCCGCGGGACCGTCGCACACGAGCAAGTGCTGCGCGATCACGGCTCGCAACACGAGCGAAAGTTGTCGTCGCACGCCGGCTTGCTCGTCGGCCGGAAACACCGAGACGAGACGTTCGATCGTGCCGACGCAATCGCCTGCGTGGACGGTGGTGAACACGAGGTGCCCGGTCTCCGAGGCGGTGATGGCCGTGCGGATCGTGTTCAGATCGCGAATTTCGCCGACGAGAATCACGTCGGGATCCTGACGCATCGAAGCCACGAGCGCCTCGTTGAAGCTGTCGGTATCGGCCCCGATCTGACGTTGGTTGACGAGGCTCATTGCGGGCTTGTGCAGATACTCAATCGGATCTTCGATCGTGACGATATGGCAGCGACGCGATTGGTTGATGCGATCCAACATCGTCGCCAGCGTCGTGCTCTTACCAGCACCGGTCGGACCGGCGACGACGACCAACCCGTCGGGCATTTCGCACAGGTCGTACAACTCGTTGGGCAGGCCGAGGTCGGCCAACGAGCGGAACTTCTCTTCCAAGCGACGCAACGCCACGGCGGCACGCGCCTGGCGGCGAAAGACATTGAAGCGGAAGCGCGTGCCGTCGGGGGCCGTGAGCGCGCCGTCGATCGAGCCGCTGCTGCCGAACTTCGGACGGCCCATGGCGTGCACCAACTCGGCGGCCACCGCCTCGGTCTGGTCGGTTGTAAGCACGGCGTCGCCGGGCTGCGGCTCGAAGAATGCCATGAATGCGGAAGTACGGTGGAACGTCGGGCGCGACGTGCACGTCGGAAGCGTCGAGCGTCACGCACTCGGACAGCAGACGCTGGAGTATCTTCGCGCCGGTCGCCGATGCCGATCCGTTCGTGCCAGGTTCAAGATCCATATGGTCGCCGCAGCGTGCCTCACAGCCAAAGATCGAGCGACCAAACATGGTAGCCGTTGTGGTCGTCGTGCATCGACAGGCTCATGGGGACCGCCATCGGGCACATGACCGCGACGCGTCCCAAAGCGATCGCGACGTCGCGATACTTGCCCACGAAGTCGATCCGCCAGAATTCCGTTTTGACCGTGCTCCCCTTCTCGGAAAGCTTCTTGAGCTGCGACGCCAATTCTGGGGGCAGCGTGACACTGGCGGTGTTGTCGAGGCTGACCTCGCGGACAATCTGCAGGTCCGAATTCTCGAAAATGCGCGTGATATTTTCGATGCTCACGATGCGATTCGGCGACTTGCCGATGCGATCAAACTTGATGCGTTGCCAGCGTGCGTTCCACTCGTCGAATTCCTTGGTGACGGCGGCCAACTCTTCGCGAGACTTGGTGGCTGCGGCGTTGGCCATCACGAAATCGGGCTCTTTCGGCTCGCTGGCCGTGGCGGCTTGCAACTCGGCTCGCGCCGTCTTGAGCTTCGCGGTTGGCCGCAGGTACAGCCCCCACACGACGACGACCAACAGCGACGGCAAGAGCATCGAAAGCAACTTCTGACGGGCTTCGGGCGACATGGTTACGATTCCTCCCCGCCGATAACGCCGTCGCCGGTAAAGCGGAACTTCGGCTTGCGTTGAATCGGTTCGCCGTCCTCGTCGTCACGGCGCTGGCGCTCACGGAAGAACGGTTCGTCCGTAACCTTGGCGTCTTTGCTGTCCAAAGGCAGGTCTTCCAACTCCAGGTTAAACAGCCACGGCTCGCCGTCGCTCACCAGCATCGGGCCGATCGTCTTGCGTGCGGGCTTCACGACCCAACCGATGTCGCGCAATTCGGAAACCAGATCGGTGGCGAACTCGTTGGCCGAGTGCGGCCCCAAGGCGCGGCCGGCAATCGTGATGATCGCCCCTTCGTCTTTGATGGCTTGAATCATCAGGTCGTCGGGACAGTTTTCCGAGAGCAACGCCAACAGCCTCGCGTACCGGCCGGTGTGCTTCTCGATGATCTTCTCAGCGAGGGTGTAGTCCTGGCGAACGGTGTCGAGCTCTTTGCGCTTCTTGTCGATGTTCTTCGCTGCTTCGGTCGATTGCTTTTTGATTCCGTCGAGGCGTGTAACCTTTTCTCGCAAGACCGCGGTGCTCGACTGCAACGTCCTGAGCTCGTCCTCCACGAAGCGATGGTCGACGTAGGCGACCCCGGCAACGACGGCTGCCAACGCGAAGGCGACGCTTTGCCGCTGCTGTCGCGAGAGGGGTTTCGGCGCGGGGCGCACGTGGGGCACGGCAGGCTTTGCGTGCGTGACCGATTTCGCCCATCCCGTAAGAAACGTCTCGAGCGCCGGATCGTTGTCGAGCATCAACGCCGCGCCGACTGGAATGCCCTTCACCTCGTCGGCCATCGCGACATCTTCGACGACGTACTCTTGAACGTCGGCCAAGCCGGTGGTGAACCAGGCGTTCAGCTCGTCGAACCACGCGCCCGATCGCGGGTCGGTGTTAATGATGTGCAGCCGCGTAATGTCGTCGCCTTGACCTTCGATGCCGACCACGGCATGCGACCAAAGCTCGACGCGACTCCACCGCTTGGTCTCGACGGTCTGAAGCGACGCGGGCAAGCCCGCAGGATGCGCGATGCCCGCCAGCGTGCCGCCTGCCGAGCGCACGGCCTCTTCGAGCTGATCGCGCTGCCATCGCGGCAACTGCACGAGCCAAAACATGCGCTGTGCCCCGTCGGCTCCGCGCGGCACGAACGCCGCCTCGGAATCGAAGGCACTCAGGCCCGACAACGCCTCGGCCTCGAACGTCAACGCCCGGGCGAGTTCAGCGTCTTTCAGACCGTTGGTCGAGCTGGCGTGCAGCGGCAGGATTTGCGTCCAAAGCTCGCTGACGAGAATCCACACGTTCTTCGGACGTCGGCGTTCCAGACGCAGCGCCGCGTCGATCAACGCCGGAAGCTCTTCACCCATCGGGCGCGGGCAATTCCAAATGCCGCGCTTTTCGCCGCGCGACGAGAAGTCGGCCCGCACGAGCTGATCGCGCGTGACCAAGAGAATCGTCACCGGCTTGCGGCCGCCGAGGGAGAGTTTCAAAGCCATAGTGTTTCTTCTCGTGCTAATTTCATCATCAGATTGCCCAACCAACCCTTCTCCCTCCGGGAGAAGGTGCCGCGAAGCGGCGGATGAGGGCGGGTTGAATTGGTAACCGCACTCGACTTCAACCCGCACTCACCCGTCTCGCCTTTGGCGAGCCACCCTCTCCCAAAGGGAGAGGGGTTTGTTAACTCTCTGATCATCAAATCCTTTACTTCAACCGCACATCAATCGTTGGGCTCGACCCCGGCAGAATGTTGAACATCACGGCGCGTCCGGCGGGAGTGAACGTCGATCCATCGGTCGACTTCGAGGCGTACAAAACGTGCGGACCAACCCAGGGAACTAACGACCCGGCCGTGCCGTCAAACGCGTAGCTGATGTCGATGCTTCCCGTGGTTTGCTCCGATATCGTGGTCGTGCTCGTGTCGCGGCACGGGGTGATGTGGGCCAGGTAGCTCGTCACACCGTTGGGCCCGGCGCCGAACAACGTCACCGTGAAGTACGACCCCGTGGAGGGCGAATTGTGATTGCCGCTGCTGTCTTGCTCGAACAAACGTCCGGTCAGGCCGTTGGCCATCCAACTGGTTGCCGGAATCGTCTCGGCAATGTTGGTCAGCGAGCCGTACAGGTCGATGGCGTGTGCCGCGGTGTCGGCCGCGGGGTTGCCGCTGCTCACGATGCTCAAGCCGCCCGCAGGGAGCGACGAAATCGTCTGAGCGCCGATTTGCATCGCCGACGTCGTGGCGGTCAACGTATGCATCAGAATCGGGTTGCCCCAACCGTCGATGAGCGCACCGCTTGCCGCCGGCGGCGTGACGTACGGTCCCCGCCATCCCCAGGCGAAACTCATGGTGCCGGTCAACGTTCCGTCGTTGCCGAGTTGCGGGAACGGCACCGACACGATGCCGCCGTTGGCCGCGTCGCCGAAGGCGGGAATACCCAGGTCGGTGGGCTGAATCAACAGGTCGTTGGTCCCCGTGAGCGTCGACGAATCCCACACGACGCGCGGCAAATGCCCCGTGTCGGCGATGTATCCGCTGACGATCGACGTTCCGGAGGCCGAGGTGTCGTTCACCGAGATGACCGCCTTGCGAATGCTGTCGATCGTGCGTCTTGTCGCTTCGTTCTGCGCCTGCGACGTCAGCGGCCCGAGCGACTGCACCGCAATCGTCGTCAGGATTCCCAACACGGCCAACACGATGAGCATCTCGACCAGCGTGAAGCCGTGCGGACGTCGCGAGTTATTGGAGTTTGATGAAAACATCGTCGGTGGTATTCAAAACCCCATCGGGCCCAGCGGAGACGAGAGCCGAGTTCGTCGGTGTCATTGTCGTGGCGAGTGTTGCGGAACTCGCATAACTGGCGGTCACGATTCCCGACATTGTGAAATTAAAGGGGCCGCTGCTCGATGAAGTGACTATTGGTTGAATGACGATCGGACTTCCCCAAGCATCGATTACCGCAGGATCAACCCAGCCTAGAGTCACCGAAGAACTCGTCGTGCTTGTGGTAGCCACGGTGCTCCCGAAAATAGTTGCATTGCTTGATCCATAGAATCCGTTTTGGGCAGCCGTATTACCATTTGGCATTACCTGTGTTGGATAAGGGAAGGTTGCGCCGCCGGCGCTCGAATAGGGGCCTCGCCACCCAAGAAAGCCCGCGCTTGCTGTCGAGCTTTGTGTCCCGTCCAGCGGATTCACGAAGAGAAATGCTAGCTGGGGATAATATGCATTCCGTCCGGAAAGGGATGTGACTGCGGCCGTCGGATGCGGAACAGGCAAACCTTTGTTCAATGAAAGATTATTCGCATCCAATAGCGGGCTGTTGCTGGCATCGAGGAACACATACCCCTTCATGTCCGTTGCGTAGCGGTTGTTGATGATGTCCTGCAAACGACGAAGTGTTTGCTCTGTCGCGGTCATTCGCGATTCGCCGGCGAAGTTGTCGAGAATGGGAACGACCATCGTCGCCAGCGCCACGAGAACCGCCATGACGACGATGAGTTCGAGCAGCGTCAGGCCGCGACGAGCATCGGAAAGCGAGAGAGAACGAGTGCGCATAGTGCGAGAGGGTTGTGCCATAAAGACGAAGGGGTGCTCTGCCGCCGAGAGCATGGGAAACGCTCCTATCACACAAGCCGAAGTACGGATCGCTACCGGTGTTTAATGGTGGGACCGGCGCGAAGATTCGGCTGTGCTGTTGTTGAAAGTTCCTAGGTGAGCGTCCCGAGCTGAAGATTCTGATAGAGAGGAAAGGCTGTGTCAAGCATTTTTGAGATTCATTCTCAACCTAATTTGAACGGCTTAAACACCACGGCGGCGGGGGACGTTCGAGCTCCGCTGCGAAAGTTCGTTGCATGGGCCTCAAACCGAAGGCAGACTGGAACATGACCCCCCAAAGAGTCGGAGTCTGACGATGTCGCGAAACAAGCTGCTCTGCCTGGCGACGTGCATGGTTGCAGGCCTGATTGCCACGACCCAAGCGGCCGACAATCCGTGGCTCGGGGCGCGTGTGATGCCTCGAAACGAGTCGCTGACGCTCGGCGCTTCGAGTCAGTACACCGGCACGATTCACGACATCGCGTGGCCGGCGGTCGTTACGCGGGTCGAAGGGCAATGGCTGTGGATTGACGACAGCAGTGGATACAGCCATCCGCCCGTTTCAGGTTGGGTGCGGAAGGACGACGTCATTACGCTCGACAAGGCGCAGACGTATTACACGTCGCAGATGCAGACGTCGTCGCAGCCGGCCTTGCGCTGGTTGCGTGGCATCTGCTGGGAAAGCCGCGGCGAGACAGCCATCGCGCTCAGCGAGTATCAGGCCGCGCTGACCCAGCGCCCCGACCTTGTTGACGCCGATCTGCGCATTGCGCGGATCGAATCGCAGACGCCGAGCGACGATCGCCCGTGGATCGCGCGCTTCGAGCGCGTGACACAATCGCTGGGCTCGCGACCGCGGCCGTACTTCGAGTACGCCGAGGCGCTGCGACGTCACTATCAATCGTGGGTCGACGAGCAGACCGGCGTGGCGACGTTTGATGCCGGCTCGCAAGCGGAGATCGTTCCCGCATCGAAATCGACCGCCGACACCGACGCGTCAGCCAAGTTCGCCGACGCCGACTTCCAGCGATCGCTGAAGTTGTACCAGTTGGCGCTCGAGCGCAGCCGGCATTGGCCGATGGCTTCGATGGGCATGGGCGAACTGCTGATGGCGAGAGCCGGCTGGCAGGAGCTGCAATCGAGCATGGACGCCGACCGCGAAGCGAACATTCTCAAGGCGATCGTCTACTTCGACGAGGCGATCCTGTCGAACCCGAAGCAAGTCGACGCCTATCGCGACCGCGGCGAGGCTTATCGCCGATTGCACAAGTACTCGCTGGCGAGGCAGTCGGCTCACCGCGCGTGCGAACTCACCGACTTCCGTCAGCCGCGCAGCCTGGCGACTCTCGCGAGCACGTACAGCGATCTGGGGAACTTCGAGCGGGCGGCCTACTACTATCACAAGGCCGGCATCTATGCTCCCGACGAGATTCGCCACGACATTGTCGCCCAGCGTGACGCCTGCTTGAATCGCATCGCTTCAAGCGATCCACCGAAGAAGGACGCGTCGGGCACGATCCCCGAGCCGGAATCGAACCGCAGCAGCACGACGCGGAAGGTCGAGATGTATTTTCCGGCGATCGCGCCGCGACCGTTGAGCGCGGCGCAGTAGGCGTTCCACGCGGGGCGGCGCGAAGCCCACGGATGGCCATCCGTGGGCTTGGGGTTGAACTTCGTTGCCGCGTCAACATCAGGGCAACGTCCGCGGCGCCGTCAGCGTCTGAATCTGCTGCTGCAACTGCGGGATGACTGAGAACGGCGCGATCGGCCCCGCTCCCGAAGGATAGAACTCTTCCTTCAAGCCGCCGAGACGTAGCTGCTCATTCAAGTAGTCGATCCTACGTTGCAGCGAATCGCGCTGATGCGTGAGCGTCGTTCGATCCGGCGTTTGCAAGTTCGGGTCAGCGAGTTTTGCTTGCACGGCGTTCAGAGAGTTCTCGAGGATTTCGAGAATTCGCACTTCATCGTCCCGCGCCATGCTGAGCAAGCTTTCGTTGCGCTCGTTGATCGCGATGTTGGCGCTGACCTGACCGACGGCGCCGTCCTTATCGGCCGGTAGCCCAAGCTCGTCGATGTAGTAAACGACGCTCTTCGTCAGCCGTTGCGGCGGGTCGCGCAGCGCGAAGTCGAGAATCGTCAGCGTCAGTTTCGTCAGTTCGTCACGGCCTTCGGGCATCACCCACACGTACACGCCGCAGTAGTGGCCGACGTAGTTGCAGGGGCAGTGTTTCGGCACGCACTTCTTGCAGCCAATTTGCAGCCAGCAGAAATCCTTCATGCACTCGGTCGTGGTGATGCCGCCGGTCGTGGCCGCGATGTCGCCGTCGGGGTCGCCGGTATAGAACGTCTTGAAACGCGTCTGGCAATCGGGGCAGCGTTCGGCCATCTTCGCGCAGCCACAGTTGCTAATCGCCTTCTGGTAGGCGCAGCGCATCAGTTCCAACTTGCGTGGATCGTTCACCGGTGTGACGGTGAAACCTTCTTGCGCGCTGCGCTGTGCAGTCAGCGACAGGCCGAGCGCGTTGAACAGAAACAGCCCGTTGGTGAACCGCGTCCAGCTCGGCGTGAGGCCCACGAAGCCTTGATCGGTGACGAAGGCCGAGCTTTGGTTCGGGAACGAGAAGTACGGCAGCGCGTTGTTGTCGAAGGCGAACAGCGCGAGGTTGTTGAGCACCTGCTGGCGATGGAAGTCCGAGACGGTCCATGACTGATTGACGACGTTGTTGCGAAGCTGAATGTGCGTGCAACCGCAACTCGCGGCGACGACACAGCCAAGCAGCCAGAGGCGAGGATTCATGATCGATGACCGTCCTGCGAGCGGGGAACGCATCGTGCCGCCGCGAAAGGCTCCGCCTGGTCGGAGCCGTCGGCACAACCATTACGGAGGATCGGCAACGCTACGTTGCGCAAATGAAGAACGTCCGTTGCGACGGTATCACTCTGCGCAACCGTCACAACCGGACCATCGAAGTCCACCCCTCGCGCCGAGCGCGAGCGCGACTACGGACCGCCATCCGTGGGTTTGAGCGAAGGCTTCGCGTGCAAGCAACGCTGGCGTCACTAATGCCGCCATCTAGCCCAACTCAACTCGACGCCGTAGCCGGTCGATGGTACACGGGAACGCTTGTCGGTGCGCATCGATATCGAAGGTGGCGAGCCTCATGCTCAATCTGCCGCGCCTGCTCGTTCGTCCCAGCCAAGGTCTCGCCCCAAGCGATGACAATGGCCTATGGACGCCTCGCCAACTTGGGTGCGGCTTGTTGCTTGCAACGGTCGTTATCGCCGGCGGCATGTTGACCAGCTGCACGACGGCCGATCGTATCACGGCGACCGAGCGCAGTGCTGCCTCCGCTAGCGCTGGCACGGCTAGCGGTGATCCCCAGGTTGCCGCCGAGCCTGTGCAGCCGGCGCCTGAAACGGCGGTCCCTGTTAGCGAGCTGCAGCATTGTTTGAGTCTGCTGGAAGCGGCCGACGATTTCCTCGACCGCACGCAATGTATTCAGGCGACTTTCCACAAGCGTGAGCGCCTCGGCGGACGGCTCGAAGAGCAGAACGTCATGCTGCTCAAGGTGCGCCGCGAGCCGATGGCTGTGTACATGCGATGGCAGCAGCCCGACCCGGGTCGCGAAGCCATCTGGCAAGCCGACGCCAACTCTGCGCAGATTCTCGTGCATCCCGGCGGATGGAAACGCAAGTTCGCGCCGCTCGTGAAGGTCGATCCGTATGGCGCTCGCGCAGCCGAAGGTGGCCGCCGGCCGATCGACACCTCGGGCCCGTGGCACTTCAACGATCGGCTGATCACGTTGGTCCGAGCGCTGCAACCCGATGACGTCGACGTCACGCTCGACGAACACCCGCTCCATGGCGAGCCGTGCCACCGCTTCACGCTGCTGCGCACGACCGCCGAGGGAGGCGATTTTCACAAGGCGGTGATCTATATCGAGAAAGATCGCCTGCTGCCGATCGGCTTCGACATGTACAGTCCGCCGACTGAAGAGAACACCAACCTTGTGCTCGAAGAATCGTACGCCTACGCGAACCTCGAGCTCGATCCGCCGACCGAAGAGGTTGAATTCAGCACCGCGAATCCGAGGTATCAGTACCACGGGCGGTGAGTGTCTGCGGTTAGCCGCGACGCGCCAGCGGAGCGCGATTGTGCGCCACCGTCGGATAACGCTGCGATTTACCACAGCCGCGCTCCGCTGGCGCGTCGCGGCTAACCACACGATACGACGCGTGGAACGCGACCGTCGTCACGCGGCCTTCGGATCTTTGTCGCTCATGGCGACGTCGGCCTCGGCCGGTTGCTGTACTGGCGGCACGATCAGCCCGTCAACGCGACGCGCGATGCACGAGTTGGCGAGCGATTCGAGCCCGGCGCGAATCAATCGCGGCGACCGGCCCGACAGCCAACCGACGGCGGCGGCCATCAGCAGCACCTTCGTCGTGACGCCAACCTCGACGAGCCGTTCGACAGGCAAACGGCCCAGCGACGCGAGGAATGTCTCTTCGCCACCATGAGCCGCAATGATCTGACCGTGACGCACGAAGACCGCGCGATCGCCGTCGCCGCGATGGGCCATGACCGACGCGTGATCGTCGTCGCCAGCCAAGATGACGATCGAACCTTTGCAATGCTCACTGAGCCGCAACGCCGCGTGGTCATCAGCATCGACCAGGGCGTAACCTTGCGGCGGAACGCTCTCGAATAATGTGCGTGTCGCGGCGCTTAGGCTGTGCTTGGCGTCGAGTTCGTGATTCGAAAGCAAATCACTGAAACGCTCGGCCACGACGGCGATGTCGCACACGTCGACCGCCATGCCGGTGCCGAGAATGCCTGCGCTCGTGATGCCGACAACGGCCGACTCAACGCGGCTGTTGGCCAACAGCATGTCGGCGGCGCGACGTTCGTGCGTCGGGGCTGACGTCAAACGTCGGTTGCTGACGTAGATGCCTTGCGGACAGGCCACGCCGATCGCGGCGCCACCAGCGTGCAGCACCTCAGCGATGCCGCGCGTCGTCGGTCGCCACGACTGCGATTCGAGCACGCCGACCAGCGGAACGCGTCCCGCGGGGTCGGTCGGATACAGGCTCGCGACGATGGCGTCGCCGACGGGTCGCGGCTTCCCTTCGGACGGATACAGGTGCATGTGCAACCCGGGGCCGGCGTTCACCTCGACGATCACGCCCCCCTGTTCTTCCAGCGGGCGGCTGATGTCTTGAGCGACGACGTCGATGCCGGCCACGTCGAGGCCGACAACGCACGCGGCTTCGACCAGCCGCGCGGCGACTTCGGGATGCACTTCGTCGGTAATGTCGATCGAAAGGTTGCCGTTGTATTGAATCAGGACACGGTCGCCGATGGGCGGAATCGACTCGGCCGTGTAACCTCGCTGCGAGAGCAACAGCCGTGCGACGCGATCGATCCACACGGGTGCGAGCGGACAGTCGTCGGTCTCGCCGCGTCGGGGGTCGCTGTTGAGTTGCGACTCGACGAGCTGTGCGATCGTGCTTTTGCCGTCGCCGATGACGATGGCCGGGTCTCCCCGCACGCCGGCGACAAACTTGCCCCCGACGACGAGCAGCCGATGTTCCGCCCCGATGGCAAAACGCTCGACGAGCACGCCATCGCCTTCTTCAGAGGCGTGCGTGAACGCGGACTCGACCTGTTCTTGTGTCATCAGCGCGGTGTACACGCCTCGGCCGTGGTTGCCGTCGCGCGGCTTTACGACGACGGGGACGCCGATTTCCTCGGCGGCGGCCCAAGCGTCGGCAGGGCTCGAGACCGGGCGGCCTTCGGGCACCGGTACGCCGGCGGCGCGCAGGAAGCTCTTCGTCAGTTCTTTGTCTTGCGCGATGATCTCGGCGACCGCGCTGGTGGCGTCGGTTTCGGCCGTGCGAACGCGGCGCTGCTGTGCGCCGTGCCCCAACTGCACGAAGCTGCCCAGGTTCAATCGTCGGAAGGGAATGCCTCGCGCCTGGGCGGCACGAACAATGGCTCGCGTGCTCGGGCCGAGACACACGCGGTCGGCCACTTCACGCACACCGTCGACGATGGTCGTGATGTTGATCGTGGCGGCTTCCTTGGCATCGAGTCCCGCGATGCAAAGCGTACGGGCAGCATCGAGCGCCGCGCGGCCTACTTCTTCTTCTTCGTAAGCGACGGCAATGCCGTAGACGTCGGGGCCTTCGGGTTGGCAAGCTCGCGACCAACTGGCCGGAGCGCTGACCCGCTTCTGCAATTCGAGGCAAACAATCGACAGCGCGTCGGCCAGATCGAGCAGCCGCGAGGCGGTGCCCTGCGATCGCGCCTTGCCGTTGCTGTGCGACTTACTGCTGTTCGACTTAGCGGCGCCGTTGGACGGAGCGGTACCGGCTGATCGCAAACCGATCTGCCCGGCGACGTCGGGCAGCCAGGCAGTCAGTCGTTCGACCAGCCCTTTCAGTTGTGCGGTGGTGACGTCGCGATACGACGCCAGCTCCACGTGAACTTCGAGGACGGGTGTACGAGACCAGACGTTCGGCCCTTCAAGGGCGAGAACTTTGCGGAAGATCATGCGTGCACAAGGCCTTCAGTGGCCGTGCTCCTCGCGACGCGCCCGACGGCGTGCAGCGCCATCTAAGCCGTGATATACTCGGTACGAAATTGCGGCCGATGCGTTCATGCGCTGCGGTTCAGAATGTGCTCTATGTTAATTGCCCAAGGCCGCCAAGTACACATCGGCTGGGGCGATGGTGGCCTGATTCTTTGAACCCTTGGGCCGGCCGTGGGTAACGGGCGGGGCGGAGAATCCGTTGTCTTTGGAATCGCCGGCACCAGCTGACCCCGTCGAGCTGCAATGGACCGATGTTTCGGCCCAATTGCTTCCAGGCGAAACACTTCTGGCCCACGTCCGCGCGGACTTGGATGCCGATAAACGCTTCGCCCAGGGGTTGGTCGTACTGACCAACCGTCGACTGCTATCGTTCGAACGCCAAGGTCCGCAGGGCCCGATGTGGCGGTACTGGGAACTCGGGCCGTCGCTCAGCTTGCGGGCTCGCGACCGGGCCGGACTGGGGACGTTCGAGGTCTGGGGGCCGGCCGGACGGCTCGCTCAGTGGAACTACACGGTCGGCCGCGCCACGAAGTCCACCGGCTGCTGATGGTCTTCGACGCCCTTCGTCGCGGCGAGCAGGATGGGCTCGAAGCACCGCCCGAGGACGAGGATCCGCTTACCGCTCCGCCGCCACCGAAGGCGCCGCGTGCTCGGGCGCTGTTGCGACTCGTACGCTTCACGCGTCCGCACAAGCGGTTGATCGCGCTCGGAATGTTGCTGACGTTGGCAACGACCGCAGCGGGACTCATTCCGCCGTACCTGACGATGCCACTGACCGACCAGATTTTCGTTCCCTACCAGACCGCGGTGAACGAGGTCCAGCAGCGCGACGATCTGACCAACCTGCAAAAGGCCGAACAGTTGGTCGAGGTTCGGCAGCGGTTCGGGCCGATCTTTCAATGGGTGCCAATCTATCTGGCAGTGTTCGCGGCAGCGGCGATTGCGGCGTGGCTTTTGGGATGGGCACAAGGCGCGGTCATGGCGTG
Organism: uncultured Planctomycetota bacterium; assembly: GCA_963708675.1. GTDB lineage: Bacteria > Planctomycetota > Planctomycetia > Pirellulales > PNKZ01 > DATAXP01. Next base: position 3,315,603 of record CAVPTO010000003.1, on the reverse strand, counting down.
GGTGAGCGAGCGCATGAGCGCCGACCTTCGCAACGCCACCTACGCGCACATACAGAAACTGTCGCTTGAGTTCTTCGGCGGCAAGCGTACCGGCGACCTGATGGCGCGCATTAGCACCGACACCGAACGCATTTGCTCGTTCCTCAGCGACAACCTGATCGACTTCTTTACCGACACGCTGATGATTCTCGGCACCGCGGCGGTCCTCACGACGCTCGACCCGGTGCTGGGCCTCGCGACGTTGGTCACCTTCCCGGTCATCGCGTTCCTGATCTTCCGCGTTCGCGACAAGTTGCAACACGGTTTCCATCGTGGCGGGCGTGCATGGGGCGCCATGACCAGCGTGCTCGCCGACACCATCCCCGGCATTCGTGTCGTCAAGGCGTTCGCTCAAGAGCAGCGCGAGATCGAACGTTTCGAGAACGCGAACACCGCAGTCGTCGAAGCGAACGACCGCGTCAACAGCGTGTGGACGTTCTTCTGGCCGATGGTGCAGTTTCTGAATCAGATTGGCCTGCTCGTCGTTTGGGCGGTCGGCGCGTGGCGCGTCTTCGACATGGATTTAACGGTCGGCGTGCTGACCGCGTTCATCGGCTACATCACGCGGTTGTATCTGCGGCTCGAATCCATGAGCCGCATGTTCACGATGACGCAACGCGCGGCGGCCAGCGCTCAGCGCATCTTTGATCTGCTCGATCGTGTGCCGAGCGTCGCAGAGCCGGAGAATCCGGTCGTCATTGATCAGATGCGCGGCGAGGTCGAGCTGCGCGACGTCGGCTTCCGCTACGGCAATCGCGCGATCCTGCATGGCGTGACGTTGAACATCAAGCCGGGCGAACTCGTCGGCCTCGTCGGCCCCAGCGGCGCGGGCAAAAGCACGCTCGTGAACCTCGTGTGCCGATTCTACGACGTGACGAGCGGTTCGATACTGATCGACGGTGTCGACGTGCGATCGCTGGCTTTGAGTGATTATCGCAAGCACATCGGCATCGTGCTGCAGGAGCCGTTCTTGTTCTACGGCACGATTGCCGAGAACATCGCCTACGGACGTCCCGACGCGGCGCGCAGCGAAATTGTCGCCGCGGCCAAGGCGGCCCGTGCTCACGAATTCATACTGCGGTTGGCTGATGGGTACGATTCGCTCGTCGGCGAACGCGGACAGACGCTCTCGGGCGGCGAACGTCAGCGCATCTCGATCGCTCGCGCGTTGTTGATCGACCCGCGGATTCTCATCCTCGACGAGGCGACGAGTTCCGTCGACACCGAGACGGAGCGCGAGATTCAGGCGGCGCTCGACAACCTCGTGCAAGGCCGCACGACGATCGCGATCGCGCATCGCTTGAGCACGCTGCGCAAGGCCGATCGGCTCGTGGTGCTCGAGCGCGGCAAGATCGTGCAAGTCGGCACGCATCACGACCTGTTGGCGGTCGATGGCGTGTATGCAAGATTGCATCGTGCACAACAAGAGGCCGCCGAGGCACTCGCGGATTGATCTCATCGCGGCGGGGTCAGAAACCCGCGCCGAGCGCGAGTATTCCCTCTCCCGCAAGGGGAGAGGGGTAAACTCCGCTGGCGCGTCGCGGCTAACCGCTGGCGGTCGCGTTGCCTTTGAACAGCTTGCGGCCTAGCGAGGCGTTGAAGCTGGTCCAAGGGCTGTCGAGGTTCGGGTCGTCGCGCATCTGTTGGCTGAAGTTGTGCAACTTTGCGTCGAGCGTGTCGAGCAAGTGCAACGCGACGGCTTCGAGCGTCATCGGCAACTTCGGACTGCCGTACTCGTAGTGCCCATGATGGCTGACGATCATGTGCTTCAGCCGCAGCACCAGCTCGGTGGGGATCGCTTCGCCGGAGAGCTTTTCAGCCTCGGCGACCTTGGCATCGAGCTTGCCGATGGCCATTACGAGGTGGCCGACCAACTGCCCCTCATCGGTGTAACTAAAGCCTCGATCGTAGCCGAGCTCGTCGACTTTGCTCATGTCGTGCACCAGCGCGCCGAACAGCAGCAAGTCGCGATCGAGCATCGGATAGCAAGGCGTGACGCGTTCGATGACGTCCATCAGGCTGACGACGTGTTCGAGCAATCCGCCAAGGTAGGCGTGATGGTTCTTCACGCCGGCCGGGGCACGGGTGAACTTTCGCATGAAGTCGTCGTCCATGAGAAAGCATTCGCCGAGCGTGCGCAGGTACGGGTTCGTCACGCTGCGCAAGTGCGTCGCCATCCGCACGGCCAGCTTGTCGATGTCACCTGGCGTGAGAAGCATGAAGTCGGCCGGGTCGACCTCGTCATCGCGAGCCCGGCAGACGTTGGTGATGATGAGCTGGATCGCCCCTTGATACAGTTGGGCGGTCCCTTCGATACGCACGAAGTCGCCATCCTCGAACGCGCGATAGTCGGCGTCGTCGGCGTTCCACATGCGCGCACTGATCGTGCCCGACCGGTCCGCTAGCTCGACCTGCAAGTACAGGTTGCCGTTGCGATTGGGCCGCAACTGCTTTTGCGAGGCGAGAAAGACCTGATCGATCGCCTCTTGGTGCGTGAATTCCTTGATAAAGCGGCGGGCCATGGGGGTAGTCTATCGCTTTCATGGCGAATGCTCTAGGCGATGGCATAAAGCCGCGACCGGTGGTCGCGTTGCCTGAATTGTCGGTCGGTACATTTGCCACGGAGCGCGACCACCGGTCGCGGCTTTATGGGCGAACCTTTTCCGAACTTCCGCGTTCATCATCCTGACTTGTGGCTTCCCTGCCCTTCGTCGCACGATTATCTTATGGGTTTCTCGGGTTTTAAGGCTTCGAGCGGCATCATGCGTCACGTACTTTCCGCCATCGTTCAGAACGTTCCGGGCGTGCTCGCGCACGTCTCGGGCATGCTGGCCTCGCGAGGCTACAACATCGACAGCCTCGCCGTCGGCGCGACCGAAAACCCCGACCTGTCGCGCATGACGTTCGTCGTCGTGGGCGACGACACCGTGCTCGAACAGGTTCGCAAGCAGTTGCAGAAGATTGTCACGGTCGTCGAAGTGGCCGACATCAGCTCGCAAGATTACGTCGAGCGCGATCTGATGCTCGTCAAGGTGCACGCGCCACCGGGCGGTCCCAGGACCGAAGTTCGCGAACTCGTCGACATTTTCCGTGGCCGCATCGTCGACGTCGGCCCCAGCGAAGTGCTGATCGAAATCTCAGGCCAAGAACGCAAAGTCGAGGCCTTCATCGAGCTCATGCGTCCGTTCGGCATTCAGGAGCTCGTTCGCACCGGACGCATCGCCATGGTCCGCAGCGCCACCAGCCGGCTGAACAACCACGAGGCCGCCGCCGCTGTCGACACGACCGACATGGGACATTTCTAAACGTTCCCCCACACGACAAACATTTTTTTACTCGCACGCGTCGCCAAGGATCACCGCTCATGCCCGCAAAGATTTATTACGACAAAGACGCCGACCTCTCGGCGCTCAAGGGAAAGACGATTGCCATCATCGGCTACGGCTCGCAGGGTCATGCCCAGGCGCAGAATCTTCGCGACAGCGGATGCGACGTGGTCGTCGGCCAACGGCCGGGCGGACCGAACTATGACCTCGCAATCAGCCACGGCTTCAAGCCCGTGAGTGCCGACGAGGCCGCCGAGCGTGGGCATCTGGTCAACATGCTGCTGCCCGACGAAGTGCAAGGGGATGTTTATCGTGCAGAAGTGAAGAAGCACATGAAGCCCGGGAAGGTGCTGATGTGCTCGCACGGGTTCAACATTCACTTCAACCAGATCGAGCCCCCGCCGGGAGTCGACGCTTTGCTCGTCGCGCCGAAGGGGCCGGGGCATCTGGTGCGTAGCGAATTCGAGAAGGGGGGCGGCGTCCCTTGCTTGATCGCGCTCTCACCCGGCGCGAGCGAAGAGACGCGACGCTTGGGTCTCGCCTACGCCAAGGGCATCGGCGGCACGCGCGGCGGCGTGATCGAAACCACCTTCGCCGAGGAAACCGAAACCGACCTGTTCGGCGAGCAAGTCGTGTTATGCGGCGGCGTGAGCGCTCTGGTGAAGGCCGCCTACGAGACGCTCGTCGAGGCTGGCTATCAACCCGAGATGGCTTACTTCGAATGTATGCACGAGCTGAAGCTGATCGTCGACCTGTTCTATCAGGGCGGCCTGAACTACATGAGGTACAGCGTCTCGAACACGGCCGAGTACGGCGACTACACGCGTGGCCCGCGCATCGTGACGGCCGAGACGAAGGCCGAGATGAAGAAGATTCTCACCGAGATTCAGACCGGGCAATTCGCTCGCGAATGGATGCTCGAGAACAAGGCCAACGCCCCGGCCTTCAAGGCCACCCGTCGCCGCGAGCGCCTGCACCCGATCGAAGAAGTCGGCCGCCAGTTGCGTCGTCTGATGAGCTGGATCAAGGCGAAAGAGGTGTGAGACTAATATAAGTCGGTCTACGCAGCGGCGGGGAGGGTCTCATGATTGTGACGTTCCGCGCTATACGATTTCGGTTGCGCACGCTCTTTCTCTGGATGTTGCTTGTGGCGCTGATCGCGGCCGATTATCGCAGCCGTGGCTGGTGGCGAGCTGCCGTGAGAGCGCGTCAAAGCATACCCTTTGAGACAAATTCTCTGTCGCTAGCCGAATACGCAGTTCGCAAGAACCCACTGTGCGCATTAACACACGTGTCATGTGGTTTGGCACGAGCAGCACAGCACGATCGAGACGGAGCGATGGCCGAATTTCGTTGGGCGATTGCGCTACGCCCTTTCACTCCACGCGTGTACTACGAGCGTGCCCAGGCCTTGCGATACCTTGGCGAGCCCGAACTCGCTACGGCGGACATGAAAACGGTCCGTAACCTAATGGCAAGAGGCTACGATCAGATGAACCCGTTTCTCACGGACAGTTCGGATGTCGTAGGTGAAGACGGCGGCTTTTGGGACGAACTGCTTTGGTTCCTTCCGCAAGTCCATTAAGATCCGGAGGCAGTGATTCTCCTTGTTGTTCACCGACGTAACAGTCAAAATCTGCCTATGACCAAAACTACGATCACGCAGCGGACGGACATCACCACGCGTCAGAACGTCAACGAGCTCGAACCGGGCAACCGGGTTGAGGTGGTGCATCAAGTGAAGGTGGGCAGCTCGGCGAGTTGGACGACCACCACGGTCGGCACGGTCGAACGCGTCGAGCGGCGGCGGCATGGGCTGCACTTTCGCCGGAATTTCGACGACAAGGTGTTCAGCGACATGATCGTCATGCGGCTCGATGATGGGTCGATGACGACCATCACGGTCGACGAGTACACGCAGCTGAAGCGCGTGTAAGTCTCGTCCCGCCTCGAGCGACAGGCAAGCCCGCCGGCTAAACGGTAATGGTGGGCAATGTTTGCTCCACCCAGACGCACGCTCGGGCGGCGTATAATGCCGATATGGCTGACCCCGTCGTTCCGCTGTTCACGTCGCATCCACGGTCGTTCGAAACGAACCGATTCGTGTATCCCGTTGTCAGCCGACGCTCGGCGGGCGTGTCGATCGGCGTGAACCTGAATCCCGACAAGATTTGCAACTTCGATTGCATCTACTGTCAGGTGAATCGGGTCGAGCAGTCGTCAACGCGGTTCGTCGAGATGCAGCAACTGCTCGACGAACTGGACACGATGCTCGCGATGGTCAAAAGCGGCGAGCTGTTCGAACATGGGCCGTTCGCGAACACGCCGACGGCGTTGCGCCGGCTGAACGACATCGCCTTTAGCGGCGACGGCGAGCCGACGACGTATCGCAACTTCGACGAGATCATCGCCGCCTGTGCGGAAGTGAAACGCCGCCACGGCCTGGATGCCGTGAAGATGGTGCTCATCACCAACGCGAGCATGTTCCATCGCTCGGCCGTCGAGCGAGGGCTGGAGATTCTAGACGCCAACCAGGGCGAGATTTGGGCGAAGCTCGACGCCGGCACCGACGCGTACTACCAACTGGTCGAGCGGACGACGATCCCGTTCCGACGCATCCTCGATAACATCACGTTGGCGGCGCGGCGGTGGCCGTTGGTCATCCAGGCGCTCTTCATGCGGATCGAGGGCGTAGCTCCCAGCGAGGCCGAGATCGAGGCGTTTGGCGATCGGCTAAACGAGATTGTCGCCGCAGGCGGACGGCTCAAGCTGATTCAAATCTACACCGTCGCGCGGCCGCCGGCCGAGGGCTTCGTCACGCCGCTTTCCGATGCGGAAGTGGATTCGATTGCCGAGCGTGTGCGACTTCGCACGGGGCTCGAAGTCGCCGTTTATTACGGCGCGGCGTAGTTACTAGGCGACACCGTTCCTAGGCCACATGTTGCTGGGCAAAATGCCCGGTTCGTCGTGGGAAAACCCGTAGCGACCGCGGCTAACATTCCCCAGGGCGCGACGTATCTTTGTGTGAGTCGCGAATGACCCGGTATAGTCTTTGCACTTCCCACGGCGTCCATCATTTGAACTTCACAGAGCATGGCTCTGATCAACGACCCTCGAGACCGCAATTCATGAGTACGACGATTCGCAAAGGGACAGAACGCGTGAGCAGGGGAACGCCCGAGCTCGCAACGCAGATGCGGGTTTGGCCGGGACGACCGAATCCCATGGGCGCAACGTGGGACGGCAAAGGCGTGAACTTCGCCCTCTATGCCGAGAACGCTGAGAAGGTCGAACTGTGCCTGTTCGATTCAGAAGACGCTCAGCGAGAATCGGCCCGCATCGAGATGCCCGAGTACACCGACCTGGTGTGGCACGCGTATCTGCCCGACGCGATTCCTGGGCAGTTGTATGGCTATCGCATTCACGGCCCTTACGAGCCCGCGAAGGGGCATCGCTTCAACGCGAACAAGGTCGTGCTCGACCCGTACGCCAAGGCCATCGGCCGTCGCTTGAAGTGGGACGACTCGCTGTTCGGTTACAAGCTCGGCGACGAACAGGCCGACCTATCGTTCGACGATCGCGACAGCGCTGCGTTTGCGCCGCTGGGGATGGTCACCGATTCGGCCTTCACGTGGGGCGATGATCGTCCGCCGCGCACGCCAATGCACAGGACGTTCATTTACGAGTTGCACGTCAAGGGAATGACGATGCTGCACCCCGACGTGCCTGAGAAACTCCGCGGCACGTACGCAGGGCTCGGCACCGAGCCGGTGATTCGTCATCTGCAAAGCCTGGGCGTGACGGCCGTCGAGTTGCTGCCGGTGCATCATCGCGTCGACGATCGCACGCTGGTCGATAAGGGCTTGGTGAACTACTGGGGTTACAACACGCTCGCGTTCCTTTCGCCCGACGTGCGGTACGACGCGCCAGGCATGCCGCTGGGCGCCATCGGCGAGTTCAAAACGATGGTTCGCAACATGCACGCGGCAGGCATCGAGGTGATTCTCGACGTCGTCTACAACCACACGGCCGAGGGCAACCAAATGGGCCCGACGCTGTCGCTGCGCGGCATCGACAACGCGGCCTATTACCGGCTATCGCCCGAAGATCCGCGTTACTACATGGACTTCACCGGCTGCGGCAACACGCTGGCCATGCAGAACCCGCGCGTGCTGCAACTCATCATGGACAGCCTGCGTTACTGGATCACGGAGATGCACGTTGACGGGTTCCGCTTCGACCTGGCCAGCACGCTCGCTCGTGAGCTGCATGCCGTGAACAAGCTGGGCGCGTTCTTCGACATCATCCACCAAGATCCGATCATCTCGCAGGTGAAGCTCATCGCCGAGCCGTGGGATCTGGGCGAAGGTGGCTATCAAGTCGGCAACTTCCCGATCTTGTGGAGCGAGTGGAACGGCAAGTATCGCGACTGCGTGCGTAAGTTCTGGAAAGGTGATGGCGGCGTGGTGAGCGAATTCGCCACGCGCTTCTGCGGCTCCAGCGACTTGTACGAATGGAGCTCGCGCCGGCCTCACGCCAGCGTGAACTTCATCACCTGCCACGACGGCTTCACGCTCGAAGACCTGGTGAGCTACGACCACAAACACAACGAAGCCAACGGCGAAGACAATCGCGACGGCGCGAACGACAACATCAGTTGGAACTGCGGCGTCGAAGGGCCTACCGAGGACGAAAAAATTCTCGACCTCCGCGAACGCAAGAAGCGGAGCATGTTGACGACGCTGCTGCTGTCGCAGGGCGTGCCGATGATGCTCGCCGGCGATGAAATGGGGCAGACACAGAACGGCAACAACAACGCGTACTGTCAGGACAATGAGATCACATGGGTGAACTGGGATCTGAACGAGCGACAAAAGAATCTACTTCGCTTCACTCAGAGCGTGACGCAGGTGCTGATGGAGCAGCCGGTGTTTCAACGTCGACGGTTCTTCCACGGCCGGGCGATTGAAGGCGAAGGGGTCGCGGACATTTCGTGGCTGAACCCCGACGGCAGCGAGATGAAGAACGAAGCCTGGCAAAGCGGGTTCGTGCGTTCGTTCGGCGTGCAGCTACGCGGCGAAAACATCGACGTCGACGAGCACGGCGAAGTGATCAACGGCGACACCATCCTGATTCTGTTCAACGCAGACCACGGCCAGGCGATCGATTTTACGTTCCCACACAATGGGGAGTCGGCTGGCTGGGAATTGCAAATTTCGACAGCTGACATGGGAGCCGTGAAGTCGGTTCACGAGTTTGGCACGACGTATGCTCTTACCCCGTGCTCAGTGGCAGTCTTCAAATTGAAGAGTGCAGAACTCGAACAAACCGTCTGAACAGAAGTTCACAGAAGCAGAAGGAATTGCGAACATGATCTGCATACCGAAGCCCGACCGCCGCGTCCGAGAAACCGACGAGTGGGTTCCCTCGCAGCAGTACGTGCATGCCAAGGCCGTCGAAATTCAGCGCCATTGGACGCCGGAAAAGCGCGAGCGCCGTGCCGCCATGGCAAAGCTGTACCTGAACATCATCGCCACGTCGTGCCCGACGCGATCCTAAGCGTCGCGCTCGACGGGCGTTAGGATACGATAGCCCCGAGCGCGAGTGAGGGGACCGGCTCTCTACGAGCGGTCACAAAGCCCTTGCTCGCGCACGGGGCTATTGCTTGCGCCGCCCGACGAACGCGGGAGTACGGGGTTTTGGTTAGCCGCGACGCTCGCGCGTCGCGGCTAACCAACGCATCATGTCGAAAGCGTTAGCGATACACGCTTGGCAGCGTCTCGGTCCAGCCAACGACCGGTGTATCAGGCGCCATCACAAAGATTTCAACGCGACGGTTGCGCTGACGTTCGTCGCCGCTGGCGCCAGCACTCACGGGCTCGTGTGGTCCGAAACCGGCCACGCCGACTTGCTCCTCGCTCAGGCCATGGTGCTGCAAGTAGTCGGCGACATTCAGGGCTCGAGCGGCGCTCAGATGCCAGTTGTCCGGGTACTTCTCACGCGTCGCGCCATGCGCGATCTGCTTGTTGTCGGTATGACCAACGACCATCACGCGCAGCTCACGCGCATCGGGCGACGAGAGGACTTTGGCGAAGTCGTCGAGCACCTTGCGCGACTCGGGCGTGAGATCGGACGCCCCGCTGGCGAACAACACGTCGGTGTCGAGTTTGCACACGCCCGACGTGTTGTCGAACTTCAGCGACGGGTATCGCTTCGCAAGGTCTGCGAGCCGGCGGCTGTGGCCGTTGTGTCGTCCGCTGCCGCTGGCGAGCGCGTCGATCTCGTCGCGCAGCCGCTCGCGTTCGTTCTCGTAGTTCTTAAGTCGCTTGCGATCGACGCCCGTGCGCTCGTCGACCATCGCCAACTCTTGCTCGGCCTGCAGCAGTTGGTTCTCGAGCTTGCGTGCATGATTCTTGAGGTTCGCCAACTCGGCCAGCTGCGCTTGCGACTGTTCTTGCAGCGTGCGGCTACGTGCCTCGGCGGCGTTCAACTGGCTGCGAGGCGCGAACTGGCAACCGCTGGCCGTCGCGGCCAACAATGCCAACGCGCTGAAACTCACAAGGCGCCTTGCCGACATGATTCGACTCCTTTCGAACTCTTCGCGTCATCCTTGACGTGATGTTTTGTTGCTGCGCCGCATAAACCCTTCTCCCCTCGGGAGAAGGTGCCGCGAAGCGGCGGATGAGGTTGGGTTGAATTGGGAATCGCGTCCTACTTCAACCCGCCCTCACCCGACGGCTGCGCCGCCACCCTCTCCCGGAGGGAGAGGGGTTCAATCATTAAGACCCTACTTGCCGAGGACCATGTCCATGATCGCGCTGTTGACGGGATACGGCCCCTGCCAACTCCACATGTTTCGCACCAGGTCGTAGGCGAGCGCTCCGCTCAGCCCGACCGTCATCATGCACACCGCCAACATGCCAACGAGCCATCCCGGGAACGGCGTCTCGGCGACGGCCGGCACCATGACGGCCGCTTGACCAGAGGGGGACACGCCCGTCCCGGCGCCGAACGCGCCCATCGGCGAATCCTCTTCGAGCATGCCGGGTATCTGCGAGCTGAGCAGCGTGGCCGTCGCTTCGCCGAAATCCGATTCGCCTTCGGTGTCGAGCATGATCACTTGCGAGCCGCTATCCGATTCATCTTCCGACGATTCATCGAGTGGCGTCAGCAAGAAGTCGTCGTCGGCCTCGAGGCCGGGGGCCGACCCGCCCAGCTGGAACTCGGTCGTTTCGAGCACACCGCTCGCGCCTGCGCCGAGGTCGAGCGGTTGGTCGAGCGACAGGCCGCTGTCGCCCGGATCGATCAGCAGAATGCCGCTGTCGCTGGGGCGATGGGTGACGTCACTTTTAGGGCCGCCGAAGATGTCATCGTCGTCGGCATCGGCCAACGCGTTGTCGCCAAAGTTCAGTTCGCTGCCGCGCTTGCGGACCGCAGTTTGCTCCTCAGCCAGCTCCGACCCGACCATGCTCTCGGTCGGATTGACGAGCACCGGGGCCGATTCGCCGAGCACATTGCTCGAGCCAGTGGGCTGGTCGAGCGCGTTGCCGCTTGCTCCGCCCATGTCGCCGAGCAGATTGCTCGAATCGCCGCCGAAGATGTTGCTTCCGCTGCTGCCGAGAATGTCGCTACTGCCCAGGATTCCGCTGCCGAGCAGGTCGCCGCCCAGATCGATCTCGCCCGACCCTGGAGCGCCGGCGATCCCTGCCAGGATGTCGCTCGAACTTTCTTTGGCAGGCTTCTTCGGTGTCTCGCTGGCGGCGGGCTTGATGTCGCTTCCCAAACCCGAGCCTAGCCCAAGGTCCGAACCCAACCCGAGTCCCGACCCCAAACCCGAATCGAGCAATTGCAACTCGTCGTCATCTTTATCTTTCGAAGCGGCGGCGGCATCTTGCTTGCCGCTTTTGCCGATGATCGTACTCGATGCGGCCGACTCGTCGAGGATGCCGCTCATGCCTTCGCTGACCAGCAGCACCTCGGAGCTCGAACCCGAGTCGGCCGGCGGAGTGGGCGCTGCAGGCGCAGGATCAGCCGGCTTCGCGCCGGCGGGCTTCGCGCCTGCCTTGGGTGGCGAGGCCGGAATCTCGAAATCGTTGCCGAGGCCCAAGTCGCTGAGTCCGAGACCACTACCGAGGCCCGACGACGCGCCGGCGCGATCGTTGTTCAGTTTTTCGAGGTCTTCTTGCTTGAACTTCCAGCTCGCGCCATCGCGATAGCCGTAGATGTCGCCGCGCTGACGCATCTCGCTGAGTTCGTCGGGCGAAATGCCCAACAGGGTTGCGGCTTCGGCAAGAGGGACGAGTTTGCTGGCCATGCCAGATGTCTCCGAGCTTTTCCCCGATCGGGGAGGTTGTCGGCCTCACCTCACTCGTCCATGACAAGGCGGCCGTGTTCTGAAACTACTTACGAATGTTGTCGACTAATGCTGATCTACCAACGACCTGATCTCACGCGGCAGCGGTGCGGCACTGTTGAACTCGGTCAGTTGCAAATCCCAATGAATGTTGCGAACGCTCTTCAGCGCAATCTCGCCGCTGTTCGTGTCGATTTGATAGACACCCATCACACGTTGATGCGGGTCGACGAGGAGCAGTTGCTGCTTATGGTCGGCCGACGTCAGAGGAATGCTGATAAGTTCGGGCGAGACACCGCTGGGTGACGACGTCGCGTAGACGGCAGGAACGGAGTTCGTAGCTGTCCAAGCGAGGATCGTCAGGCCGGCGCCTAGCACGGCCCCAAGTACCGCAGTCTTCATAATCTACCCATGAGTGCAGCGGCTTGGAGCTTTGCAGCCCTTAGAGTTTTATTCTAAGAGCGACGAACTCCAGTTCAAGGAAAATGCCCTGGACGCTTGACGTTAGGGCGACGGTTTACGGTGATGAGGATTGTGCCACCCGCGACGCACCCGAGGGCATCAGCGGCAGGCGGAAGGGGGTTTTTTCGCGGCGGGAGTCTAGCGACGTCGCAAAATTACCGCAATATCACTGCCTGGTTAGCCGCGACGTGCCAGCGGAGCGAGTCTGTGGTATCAGCATCTGTGGCATCAACGCGTGAGCGCTCCCCTTGCGGGTCGCGGCTAACCACGGGCAGTGGTCCCTTGGACCCTCGCGACCTAGAATCGCCAGACGGTCACCATTCCCCAAGGCTCGCACCCGTGAACGAGATTCCGCCGCCCATAGCCGCCAGCGGGGTTTGCCGTCACGTGGGCGTTCTCGTCAGTGGTGGCCTGGATAGCGCGATCCTCGTCGGACACCTGTTGGCTGCCGGCCACCGCGTGCAACCGTTCTACATCGAATCGCATCTGCATTGGCAGCGGGCCGAGCGACACGCCCTCGACCAGTTCTTGGCGGCGATCGCGACCCCGCGCCTCGAACCGCTGGTCGCGCTCGAATTGCCGCTGAGCGATCTCTACGCCGGTCACTGGAGCGTCACCGGCAAGGCGATTCCCGACGAACGCACGCCCGACGAGGCGGTGTTTCTGCCGGGTCGCAACGCGCTGCTGATTCTCAAGGCCGCGTTGTGGTGCCAGTTGCACGGAATCGACGAGCTGGCGCTGGCGACGCTCGGCAGCAATCCGTTCGCCGACTCCAGCGATGAGTTCTTCGAGGCGATCGAACGGGCTTTGAACCTCGGCGACGTCGCCACGCTGCGAATCACGCGACCGTTCGGCGAGATGCACAAACGCGAAGTGATGATGCTCGGGCGCGACCTGCCGTTGCAGTTGACGTTCTCGTGCATCGACCCCGTCGGTCTCGACCACTGTGGCCGCTGTAACAAGTGTGCCGAGCGACGCACCGCCTTCGCCCCAAGCCCAGGGCCTGCCGGCCCTGGGTCGCCCCGCGTACAACCCACCCATCCCTGAGCGACTCCCATGTTCCGCGTCTCCCGCGAAATCGACTTCTGCTACGGCCACCGCCTACTCAACTACGAAGGCAAGTGCCGCTACTTGCATGGCCACAACGGCCGAGCCGTGATCGTCATCGAAGCCGAGACGCTCGACGATCGCGGCATGGTCATGGACTTCAGCGACATCAAACGCGTCGTAAGCACGTGGATCGACGAGCATCTCGACCATCGCATGGTGCTGCACCGTGATGATCCGATCGTGCCGGTCTTTCGCGAGATGGGCGAGCCGATGCACCTGCTCGACGTGAACCCGACGGCCGAGAACATCGCGCGGGTGATTCACGAGGTCGCCGCGTCGCATGGTTTCCCGATCGTCGAGACGCACCTGTGGGAGACGCCGCGGTGTTTCGCGACGTATCGCGGGTGACGTTCAAAGAACCCCTCTCCTTCCGGGAGAGGGTGGCTCGCCGAAGGCGAGACGGGTGAGGGAGCGCGGCGTAATCAATTGCGTCGGGTGTTCTCACGCGTCGCCAATGACGTGACTCATGGCCCGACAAGCCACAACGCGCCCTCATCCGGCCTTCGGCCACCTTCTCCCAGAGGGAGAAGGATTTAACGTTGCCCCGGGTCCAAATGCACGTAGCCACCGTCGACGTGAATCCATTGTCCCGTCGTATGACTCGATCGCGGCGAGAGCAAAAACGCCACCGTGTCGGCGATTTCGCGACACGTCGTCATGCGCTGCTCGAAAGGGATTTTTGATTCGATCGCGCGGCGTTTTGCTGTTGGGTCGGGTTGCGACGATAGCCACTCCTCGTACATCGGCGTCCAGCATTCCGCGACGATCACACTGTTCACTCGAATGCCGTGCGGCGCTAACTCGATGGCCCATTCGCGAGTCAGTGCGTTGCGGCCACCGTTGGCGGCGGCGTAGGCGCTTGTGCCCCCCTGCCCCGTTTCGGCGACCTTCGAGCCGATATTCACGATCGCTCCGCGCGATTGCTTGAGCGCGTCGAGCGCGAAGCGGGCCATGTCGTAGTAGTGCACGAGGTTCGCGCGCAATGACGCAATAAACCGCTCGGTGTCACCGGTCTGCAAACCGACGCCGTCGTTCACGCCCGCGTTGTTCACCAGGCCATCGATGCGTCCGAACTTCGCGAGCGCCGTTTCGACCGCGCGACGGCAAGCGGCGGTATCGCTCAACTCGGCAGTCACGGCCAGCACTTTGCCGCCGTTGCTGCGAAGTTGTGCGACCATTCGCTCGTTGTCGTCAGCATCGCGGCCGATGACGATGGGCGTCGCGCCTTCGGCGGCGAGCGTTTGGCAAATGCCTGCACCGATGCCTCTCGCGCCGCCGGTGACGAGGAATACCTTGTCGTGAAGTTCAAGGTCCATCGTGATTCGATGCTAAAGAGTTGGGGGTTAGCCGCGTCGCTTGCGACGCGCTCCGGAGCGCGTCGCAAGCGACGCGGCTAACTAGCGCGCGTTTTGCAACGCGAGTGATAACTTGTCGCGTTTATGCGGTCACGACGGCCCCCATGCTAATCGGCGACGTCACTGCTTGCGACAATGTAATGAACGCAATCGACTGCTGTCCGTACCGCGGACGTATCACTTGTTGCGGACGGCCGCGCCTGAACGCCGATGCAACATTCAGGCGACGCGTTTGATATGGCTGGGCGGGAGCAACTTTGCTATCTGTGCCGCACAGGTAACCGCGGCAGTCCTTGTGTCGAGGCGGCATGGGTTCGAGAAGGAGTCCGAGATGAAATCGCATGGGAAGCTAGCGACTTGCAGGCTAGCAACTGGCAAGCTTGCGACGTTGGGCTCGCTCGCTGTGGCGACGCTTGCCGTTGTCGCCTCGAACGCTGAAGCCGGATGGGGCTTCTCGTACAACAGCGGTTACTACGCTCCGGCGCCGGTGTACGCAGTGCCGGCCCCGGTCTATGCGGCTCCTGTGCCAGCCCCGGTCTATGCCGCTCCCGCGCCAGGGTATGCGTATCCGGCACCGGCCTACGCGTATCCCGCGCCTGCTTATGCCTATCCACCTCCGCCGGCTTATTATCCCGGGCCGGTGGTGCCGCCAATCAGCTTGTATTTCGGCGGCGGCTGGGGTGGCGGATACCATCACCATCGCCGTTGGTAAGAGCGCTGCGATCAGAACGCTGCGCCACCCCTAAACGGGTAACCGGTCACGGCTATTGATCCTCGGAAAACGAGGTGAACTTGGCCGTACACGCAGTATCGCCGCTTGCGGTTTCGCGCGTCTCAGCGGCGGTAAGCGCGAAACCGCAAGCGGTGATGGATAGCATCATCGCAGTTCACGCGGTTTTCTGAGGATCAATAACCGAAAGCATCGGCGTACAAAAAAGAACAGCCCGGGGGCTCTTTCGAGCCACGCCGGACTGTGCCCTCCTGGGAATACGATTAAGCCGCAAGGTGACCCGTGCCGCAAGGTGACCCGCATGCTCTTGCGCCTGCACGAGCATGCACGGCGACAAGCATGCACCACTACTAGCGATGCTTCGCGGTCCGCGATCATTGCGACCGGCAAAGTTATCGGCACGCCGCCTGTGCGACCTTAGCGAACCGTTAGAGTTCGCCCGACAAAAAGCCGCACCGCAGCTTGACCAGACGCGCAGGCTTCACAAGTTGCGGATTTTGGGCTTGTTTTGCTCATCAACTTTGACGATCACGCCGATTCTACGGAGCACGTGACATAAGAGTTTGCCAGCGTGCGCTCGATGGTTATGCGCGCATGCATCGACGATTCGTTCGTCGCGCCACCGCCGTAGCGCCACCGCAGAAAGGACCTCCGTCGTGACCAAGCTTGTACGCCTGATCGGATCCGTCTTGCGCTCCTCCATCATGTGGGGCAGCCTGGCGTCGGTCGGCTTCTACGCGCTCATTCATACCGGCACCCTGCACGGCGAATTCTTTCAGCGATACTTCGCCGCTCACTGGACGTTGTATGCCGAGACGACGCTGTTCTTCATTGGCATTGCTGAGCTGCTGCTCAAGACGTTCGATTTCTCCGAGCAGCGCGGACGCGTCAAGAAGTCGCTGCTCGAACCTCGCGGCGAAACGCAACTCGTTGTCGCCGACGCCCCGGCACTCATCGCAAAGCTCGACACGCTGCCGTATTCGCAGCAAAGCAACTACCTGCCTCGCCGCCTCCGCGAAGCCATCGACGGCATCATTCGCCAAGGCTCGGCCGAGAAGATCGAAGACGACCTCAAGTATTTGTCCGAGGTCGATGCCGGTCGCGCACACGCCGGCTACGCGATGTTGCGTATTATCATCTGGGCCATCCCGATTCTCGGCTTCTTGGGCACCGTCATTGGCATCACGATCGCCATCGCGAGTTTGAATCCGCAGGCGCTCGAATCGTCGCTTGGTGAAGTCACCGGCGGCCTCGGCATCGCGTTCGACACGACCGCTTTGGCCCTCACGCTGTCGATGATCCTGATGTTCGGTCAGTTTCTCATCGACCGTGTCGAGCAAGCGCTGCTGTCGGAAGTCGACGCGCGCGCGTTCGAAGAACTCACCGGACGTTTCGAGTCGGTCGCCGTCACGCGCGATCCGCATCTTGCCGCCGTCCAGCGTATGTCGGAAATGGTGCTGCTGCGTGTCGAAGGACTCGTGCAGAAACAAGTCGAGCTATGGCAAGGCGGCATCGAGGCCTCGAATCAGCGATGGGTCGAGGTCATGTCGTCGGCCGAAACGCAACTCGAACGCGGGCTGGCCGGCGCGCTCAATCGCAACGTCAAGGAACACGCCGACCGCATGGTCGCTGCCGAGACAAACGCGTCGGAGCTCAAGGAACGTCAGTGGCTCAAGCTGCACAAGCGTTTGAAGATGAGCGTCGATCAAGCGGTAGAGCAGAAGACCGAGCTTGGCCGACAGACCGACATCCTGCTGCGGATCGTCGACGCGTCGAACCAGGTGGCAAAGCTCGAGAAGACGCTGAATCACAACCTGGCGACGTTGTCCGGCGCTCAGCACTTTCAAGAGATGCTGCTCAACCTGTCGGCCACGCTCACGCTGCTCAATGCACGGCTGGGGCAAGTGGTTCCCACGCCGCACATCGAATTGCATGATAGTGCTGGTAGAGATAGTGGCCGCGAGAGCGGCAAACGCGTGATCGGTCGGGGCGAACCTCTGGATAAGAATGCAGGCAAGGTGGCATGAAGCGGAACGCTCCGCCGAAACAAGCCGCCGGCATCGCACTATTTCCGTTCCTGGCGGTGCTGTTGTGCACCATGGGTGCGTTGCTCGTGCTGCTCGTCGCATTGGCGAGAAACTCGGCAGAGCAGGCGAAGCTCACCGCTCAGTCTTCTGAGCAGGTCGACGCCGATTTCGTCGCCGCTCGCGAGCATCTGCAATGGCGTCGCGAGCAACTTCGCGCCGCTCGCGATAAGACACTCAGTCAACTGACCGACCAACGCAGCGTGCTCAGCCATTTCGAAGAACACGCGCGGCGCATGCGCGATGAAATCGAGCAGATGGAGAAAGCGGCCAACGACATGGTCCGCTCCAGCGAGTCGGACGGCGACACGAATCGCAAGCTGCGTGATCGCATCGCGCGCTACGACAAGGACATCGAAGCGATGAAGTCCGACGTCGAGCAAGTGAAGCGCGAGACGAAAGGCCGCAAGGATTCGTACGCGATCATTCCCTACGACGGCCCGAACCAGACACGTCGCCGGCCGATTTACATCGAGTGCCGCAGCGATGCGATCATTCTTCAGCCTGAGGGGATCGTTCTCGACGAGACCGACTTCATGGGTCCGTCCGGGCCGAGCAATCCGCTGGCGGCGTCGTTGCGCGCTGCGCGTGAGTACATGATGCGGTCGATCGACCCGTCGAAGGATCCCGACGCCGAGCCGTACCCGTTGTTGCTCGTGCGACCCGACGGCATTCCGTTTTACTACATGGCGCGAGCGGCGATGGCCGGCTGGGGCAACGACTTTGGCTATGAACTGATCGAACAGGATTGGAAAGTTCAGTATCAACCGGCGAACCTCTCGCTGGCCGCAGCGATGAGTCGCGCGGTCGACGAAGCGCGCAAGCGACAAGAGATGCTCGCCAGTGCCGCGCCGCGGCTCATGTCGTCCGACGAGCGCGAAGCGTTCCGGTCGGCGGTCGCTAGCCGGTCGAGCGGCGGCGGTGGAGGCCATCGCACCGGAGGCATGGGGCATCCGTCTGGCGGCACGGCGGGTGGTTCGCCCTCGGGCGGCAAGCCGGGCCTTCCGACGATGGCCAGTCGCGCGGGATCGCGCTATGCGAACTTTGACGAACAACAAGCGCAGGCCAGCGCGGCCGCTTTGGCGCCGTACGCGGGCATGGACCTCACGGGCTCAAACGGCCCCGGCGGCGCTGGCCCCGGCGGCACGTCGCCGTTTGCGGGTCAAGGCGGCTTCGGGGGCGGACCTGCGGGCCAACCGGGCTTCGGGCAATCGGGCGTTGGGCAACCTGGCGGCCTCGGCGCTGGCGGAACTGCGGGCGATCCGCTCGGAAAAGCAGGCGGCGCTTGGGGCGTGCCCGGCACCGGCGGAGCAGGCTCGCCGCAGGGTCTCGCGGGTGGTTTGCCATCGAACGGTTCGCTGGCGGGTGGTCCTGCGGGCCCGGGCGGCAACGGAATGGGCGGGTCGCCTTACGGCGATGTCTATGGCGGGTCGGCGGCCAACGGAAGCTCGACGGGCGGCACGGCCGGCGGCACTGGCAACTCGTCGATCCCCGGCGGCAAGCCCGGTCAAACAGGCGGAATCGCCGGCGGCCAACAAGGCCCGTCGCTCGGTGCGCCCGGCGGCACGCAAGCGGGCTCGCCCGGTAGCGCCGGCAGCGGCGGGGCGTCGGGCGGCGCATCTCCAGGCAGCGGCGCGCAGGGCGGCACTTCGGGTGCTGGCGGCGGCGGATCAGGCACCACGTCGGGAGGCCAGGCAGGCGGCGCGGCAGGAATGGCGAGCACTGGCGGAACTCAGCAGCAGGCAGGCTCCGGTGCGCTGTCGATGAACCTCAGCGATCCGTCAAAATCGAGCCAACAACCGTCTGGCGACCCAAGCGAAACCGGCAACGCTGGCGGCACGGCCGCCGCGCAAGAAAAACAACGCAGCGCGTTCGAGACCGCGGGCAAAGCCTACGCGACACCCAAGCGCAGGGTTTCTGCCGACGACACTCAAGGCGATCCCGGCGGAAGCCAAGCGAGCGGCGCTTCGACGCCTCCCACGCCGCCGAAGCCCGGAGCAACTCTGTCGAAAGAACAACGCGAGCAAATCAAGAAGCGCGCCAAGTCGAAGCATCGCAACTGGGCCATGCAGGAAGAATCGCGCTCGTCGATTTCGATCACGCGGCCGATCCAACTCGAGTGCCGCGCCGACCAACTGGTGTTGCTCAGCGAGCGGGGCGATTACCCACGTCAGCAGTCGATTCCGTTCGGCGCCGATACGTCGCAAGCTGTCGAGCCGTTGGTGGGCGCGGTGTGGGAGCGCATCAACTCGTGGGGCATCGCCGGCGACGGCATGCACTGGAAGCCGGTGCTCGTCGTGCAGGTCGCGCCCGATGGCACGTCGCGTTACGAAGACCTGTTGGCGTCGCTGGCCAACAGCGGTCTCGAAATGAAGATGAAGGGCGCGCAATCACGCACCGTACAGGCCCCCGATTCGAAGAAGCGGTAAGCCATGGCCAAAAAAATACGCGATGAAGGCGAAGCCTTCGGTAGCGATTCGTTTCTCGACATCGTCGCCAACACCGTCGGCATCCTCATCATCTTGGTGCTGATCGCGGGCTTGCGCGCGAAGAACGCGCCTAGTCGGCGCGCAGATGTCGGACGATCAGCTCGCGGAGATGGCCGCCCTCGAGCTCGAAACAGCCAACCTGACGGCCGAGATGGAAACGCTCGAAAACGACCTGCAGAACGCGTCGATGGTTTCAGCATCACGAGGCCGTGAACGCGACTCGCTGCTGCTGCTCGAAGCCCAAGCTCGCAAGTTGCTCGACGACAAACGCAACACGCTCGGCGCTCGCCAGCAGGAAGAATACGACCTGCGTCGACAACTCGCCGATCGTGAGCGAAGCCTGGACCGCCTGACGCGCGACCTGCAAGACGCCGCCGCCACGCCAGCCGAAAAAGCCGTCGAGATCGAGAACTATCCTACGCCGATCAGTCACACCGTCCACGGACACGAAGCGCACTTCCAATTGAAGCACGGTCGCATCACGCCGGTGCCGATCGACGCCGCCATCGAGGAGTTGCGTAACGACGTGAAGCGCACGGCGCGCAAACTCGAAAGCATGTCAGAGGTCACGGAAACGATCGGGCCGATCGGCGATTTTCGTTTGCGCTACACGTTGAGCAAGATGATGATCTCGTCGACGCAGGCGGCACTCGACATTTCGTTCGTCATGCTGCCTTTGTCCGAGCCGCAAGGCGAAACGCTGGAACGCGCGATGGCACAGCGCTCGGAATTTCGCGACGCGATCGCTAAGACAAACCCGCGGCACACGACGATCACGCTCTGGGCGTATCCCGACAGCTTCGCGATCTATCGCACGCTCAAGAAGGAACTGTACAAGCAAGGGTTCGCCGTCGCCGGTCGGCCACTGCCGATGAACCAACCCATCGGCGGCTCGCCGCAAGGCTCGAAGTCCGCCGCGGAGTGAGTTCCGAACCCTTCTCCCTCCGGGAGAAGGTGGTCCGCCGAAGGCGGATCGGATGAGGGCGGCCCGAACTGCTAACAGGGTGACTCGCAGTGCAGCCCGCCCTCACCCGGCGGCTGCGGGCGCAACGCGCTCGCGCTCGGCGCGGGTCTCCAGACCCCGCCGATGTCGGGAGACCTTCGGTCGGTCGAGCGGCGGGGTCAGAGACCCGCGCCGAGCGCGAGTTTGGAAAATCGCGTGAACCAGATCATACGCGGGGTATCACCGCTTGCGGTTTCGCGCGTCTCACGGGCGGCATGCGCGAAACCGCAAGCGGTGATGGATGGCATCATCGCGATTAACTTTGTTTTCTGAGGATCAATAACCGTCAATATCAACGCGCGCTCGGTATCTGATTCAGCGTGTAATACGCTTGCGGATGCAACACCGGGCGACCGTCGGCGGTGCGCAACTCGTCGAGATGCAGCTCGTGAATGTGCCCAAGCTGTAACTCGTCGACCACGATGCGCACGCTTCGCCGGTCGTCGCTCACGGTCGCGCTGGTGACAGTTGGAGTTGTCTGATCGACCTCGGGGCTGCCGTACGTCTTCTGATAGATGTGCGTATATGTCGACAACTGATACGTCTCGGGATCGCCGGCCGTCTCGGGATCGACCGGTGCGGTGAACGTGAGTTCGAAGCCGTCGTGCCGCGCGTGCATCTCGTGCATCTCGAACGGCACCTTGCCCGTCCACACCAGACGTTCGAGCGCGTACTGCTCGCGACCGATCGAACCCCATCCGCGATTCGTGCCTGTGACGAACAACGAACCATCGGGCGCGAACAACAGACCGAGCGATCCGCTACCGAAGCCCGACCGGAACGGAATGCACGCGCCTTGATAACGTCCGTTAACCTTTTCGAGGCACACACGCATTACGTTGCTGTGCGTTTGATCGGCGACGAACATCTGCTTTGCGAACGGGCCGAACTTGCCTGCCGACAGATCGCATTCGACACCGCTGGCCGACTGGCCCATCTTCGCGTACGGAAACATGACCGGCGGAGGCATGAGCTGCGGAATCTTCGCGGCCTGAAGATGCATGCGGCTGCCGCTCTCGGGTTCTTGCGGCCGCGGGCCGAGCGCGTCGGTCACGTCGTACCACGAGAAGCTCGACGGGTTGCCTTGGAACGAGCCGGGGGCAAGGTGCTTGAGCGAGCACGCGCCGTTCCACGGGCCTTGGTTGTCGGTGTAGAACATGTCGCCGTCGGCGTTGGCGCCGACGCCACCGGGCGAGCGGATGCCGCTAGCCACCGGAACCAGCGTGCCGTCGGGAAGCATCTTCACGCACCAGCCGCGATACTTGCACGCGCTCGAACTCGAACCGGTCAGGCACAGCGGAATCCACAGATTGCCGTCGCGGTCGAACTTCGATCCGAACGCGAACTCGTGATAGTCGCCGGTGATTTCCCAGCCGTCGCTCACGGTCTGATACACATCGGCACGACCGTCGCCGTCGCTGTCGATGAGCTTCGTCACTTCGCCGCGCTGCACGGCAAACAGCACACCGTCTTTTTGGGCCAGCCCGAGCACTTCGTGCATGCCGCTCGCGAAGCGATGGAACTTCACTTCCGGCGGATCGCTCAGCGCGTTCTCGACCATGTAAACGTCGCCGCGCCGCGTCGCCACGGCCAGCTTGCCGTCGGGCATCCACTCCATCGCGCCCCCTTCGAGCACGAGGTCTTTCGGGATCGGCAACGTGATGATGCGGTAATAGTCGGGCTCTTCCTTCGGCGCTTGATTCGGTTGAACGACGACGGCGCGTGCGGTCGCGGCGCAAAGAAGGACACCGAGTACGAAGTACGCGAGTTTACGCATGAGCGTCGTTTCCTGTTTCTGTAATCCCTCGCCCTTCGGGAGAGGGTGGCTCGCGAAGCGAGACGGGTGAGGGAGGGTTGCGCACTCTCGTGCTTCCCACCCCCCTCATCCGGTCCGCATGCGCGGACCACCTTCTCCCGGAGGGAGAAGGGGTTCGTTCAAACTACCAATCGAACGTTTCTACGATCTGTGCTTTCTTGCCGTCGAACATCACCGGCGCTAACAACTCTTTCAATTTGTCGGCTTGCCGCACGATGGGCGTCGCGCCGTCGAGACGAACTTTCCACGAGCCGTCGATCGTGTAACAGCCATCGCCGGTTTCTTCGATCTTCGGCGCGGCCGCGATCCGCAGCCACAAGTTCTTCGGCGGCTTCGCGGCCTCGAAGGTGAACGTGCGTCGCAAATGCGGATTGGGGCTCGAACTCACCGGCTCGGGCTTGTCGTCGATGCGCGCGCCGGCGATGCGATACTCGAATGTCGGGCGGCCGGACTTGTCGAGTCGGTAGCCGAGGAACTGGTAACCGCCACGCGTGCGGGCCGAGTCGGTGGGCCAGTCATCGTCGGCTGTTTTCAATTCGGCGAAGGCGACGCCGGTCGATTGCGGAATCACGTGATCGCCGAGCGGAGGCGCGAGCCCGCCGCCGCGACTCGACCAATGGACATGCGCGTCGATGAACGGCCCCTTCCAAATCGTTGCCAATCGCAGTTCGGCAGCATCGAACGCAAGGTTCAGCTTCTCGGGATAGCCGACGCCGATCGTGCGCGGCCCTGCCCCTTCGATGAAGTTGCGATAGATCACCGGCTCGGTCGTCGCGACGAGTTCGATCGGGTCGCCGCCCACGCCCATCGGCGGCGCAGCCTTCGCGCCACCTTCCAAATACGTCCATACTGCGGCAATTTGCTTGTCGCTGTCGCCGTCGAACACCGTGGGCAGATAGCTCTTCCCTTCCTTCGGCCATGCCGAGGGCATGCGCGTGCCGGGGCGGAACGTCATCGGATCGCGCACGTAGCGCACGAACCACTCGGGCCGCAGGCGCTTGGTCATCGTGGTCATGTCGATCGACTGGATGCCCTCGGCCTTGAACTTGTCGAACGTGTGACACTTGATGCACGAGAACCCTTTCGAGCCCACGAGCAACCGGCCTTGGTCCTTCACGCGATAGGCGGGCTCATCGAACTTCGGCAGCGGCTTCGGCGGCAGGACGTCGACGGTTTCGAATGTTTCGATCAGCGGCTTGACGTTGCGAATGCCGAAGCCGGGCATGCGCGTGAGCATGTACGGGCGCGACTTCACCCCTTTGTCGACGATGTTTCGCATCCAAGCCATGTTGATCTTGCCCCCCACGCCGTTGAGAGGCGGCGGGACGCGCCCCTCGTCCCCCATTTCCTTGATCGTCGTGAGGAAGTAATCGTCGCGCGCCGTCTCGACACCTCCAATGCCATCGCGCGCGTGACAGGCCACGCAGTTGAACGTGGTCAGGTGTTGCACGATGAGGTTATTGTTCTTTTTGGCGTCATCTTCCGCTTGCGGTTTCGCGCGTAACGCTGCGCGAATCACCTCGCGTTGCCTCGTCGTGAGTCCAAAGTTGGCCGCCTTCCCCTTCGGTCGCTCACTCAAGCATCCCTCGCCAAGATCCATGCCTGCCGCCTTGGGCGCTTTGAGTGCCGACGCGATCGGCTTCTTCTCGTTCTCTTCGCGCAGGTCGTGGCACGACGCACACCCCGTCGTCGCGAACAGCTTGCGACCTTCGACGACGAGCTTCTCTTCGACGCGGAACGGCTCCTTCGGCGCGACCGGTTGCACGTCTTCCGTGAGCGACGTGTACTTCGTGATGTCGCCGCGCGGCACGTCGGGGCCTTCGATCTCGATGTCGAGCACGGCCTCGCCGGTGTTGTTGAAATAATCGACCGTCAACTCGTGCATGCCCGCTTCGAGCGTGGTCTCGGCGCTCTTGGTGCTGCGGGCGTGAATGACCTGGTTCTCGATGATCCTGCTGCCGTCGATCTTCACGCGACATCCGTCGTCGCTGGTGGCATGGATCGTGTACTCACCGTCCTTCGGAATCCGCAAGAACCCGGTGAAGCGTATGGCGAACTGTTCTTTTTTGCGCGACGCCGAGATCGAAACCGAGGCACGTGCCGGTCGTCTTCGAGCCTTTCGTGGCGAAGTCGCCGACGTTTTTGAAGTCCCCTTCGAAGTACGCGTAGTTCAGGTTCGGCGGCGTACCGGTCACGTCACGCAGGAAGTAATGCGCCAGGTCGTAACCTTCCTGATCGGTGAGGTTCAGGCTCGGCATACGACCCGACGGGCGCACTGCCGTCGGATCGCGGAGGAACTTCGCCAACGAGGCAATCGAGTATTTTGCGGCCGGTTCGCCCAGCGGAATCGAGGTGTTCAAGACAACAGCGTCCTTGGTCCGCGCTCCGTGGCAGGCGACGCATCCCGCTTCGTGAAACAGCGACTCGCCATGCTCGATCGCGGTCTTGTCGGGCGCTTGATCGACTGGCGGACGCGCGCTTGTCGACACCAGGAAGTGCACGAGCGCTTCAACTTGCTTCGTGCGTTCTTCGGGCTTCAGCGAACCGAGCATGTTCGGCATCGTTGTGCCGGGCTTCGCGTGGCGAGGGCTGTTCAACACCGCTCGCAGCCACTCGGGTTTTACGCGAGCACCAACGTCGCTGAGCACGGGCGCTTGCTTGGGAAGAATCGCTGCGCGCGTCGAGGCGTTCAACTCATGACACGAGCTGCAGTTCAACTCGCCGAGCAGCAAGCGACCCAGCTCAACGTCGCTGCCTACGCCGTTGGCGGTCGCGGGATCGCTAGTCTTAGAAGGGACGCTGAACCGCTCGAACGCCACGACGACGGGATGCGTCGGCGGTTTGGTGATGGCCTTGGTCGTGGTCGCAGGTTTCGCGGCTTCGGTGATGCCGCAGGTAGCGACGAACATCACGATGAACGTGCAAGTGATGCGGATGCGCATGATGATCGGACGATCGGTCTGGTGGGTGGGATTGCGGGCGGGATCGACGCGCTGAAGGTTAGCTCACGGCGCGAGCGTTAAGGCATGGAGTAGCAGCCGGTGCCGACGCGTTTCAGGCGTCCTTGTTTGACCAGCTCATCCCACACGGCCTGCGGGAACTGATCGGGAGGGACGATGCCGAGGATGGTCGATGCTTGCCCGGAACTCGTCGGGGCGCGGCCGATGCGCGACTCGTGATCGAGGCGCGTCAGCTTCAGGCGTTTCTTGAACGCGTTGTAGGCTGACTTAAGAACTTCAGGCGAGGGACGGTCTGCCGACTCCGTCGATGCGTCGTTCACACGGCGACTCCGCGATGGGAAGCGTTGGCGGGACTCCCCTCCAGCTTACCCGGCGAAGGTTGTCGTTCTCAAGCGTTTAGTTTGCGGGCAAGAAACGTTGCTTAGCCGCCCCGTCTACGGGGCGCGCTCGGCGCAAGTCTCGAGAGACCCCGCCGACATTGTGCCACGCCGAAACGGGAGACCTTCGGTCGGCCGAACGGCGGGGTCAGAGACCCTCGCCGAGCGCGTCGGCGATGTGATCGCTATATTGCCGGGTGTCGGAATGTTTGACGGTTGATGGGAAAATATGAGAATGGCTGCAAAACATCGACGCATCACCGTGAACGACAAGATGCAGAAGGGTTACGTCTATCATCTGACCGAGCCCGAGGGGAAGAACTTTCACGAGGACTTCGAACCTGAGCTGACGCCAAAACAAATGCTCGAGCTCGGCGTGTTCGGCGGCAAATACATGACCGATTGCGTCGATGAGTTCCCCGCCAGTTGGTTCACCCATGCCAAGTTATGCGACAAGCGACATGACCCGAAGCTGAACTTCTTCGAAGTCAACGCATCGCAGCCGCTGTCGGTGTGGCGGGCGAAGGGGTGGATCTATCACGAAGACCCGCGTGGCTGGTTTCAGTGGTATTGTCGGTACTACATGGGGCGTCGCTGCGACGACGACGAGCGGCAGGTCAAGCGTTGGCGGGCGGTGCGAAGGCACATCGCACAGCTCAAGAAGAATTGCCGGCGTGGCGACCTGAGTTGTCGGCGACGGCAGAGGCAGGCGCTGCTGCACTGGGCGTATGACTCGCGCGATATGTGACCGGTGGCGGCGCAGCCGCCGGGTGAGGGCGGGTTGCAGTAGAAGGCGTATTGCACTTCGACCCGCCCTCATCCGGCCTTCGGCCACCTTCTCTCGAAGGGAGAAGGGTAGACCGTTACTTCGCCGTCACCTTGCCGATCAGGTCATTCGCCTCGGGCGACTTGGTTGGCAGGCGATCGTAAATCGCCTTGGCGGCTTTCGTCGCGTCGTCCTTGAGTTCGGGATTTTGCGAGGCCTTCACCGCCAACTTGAGTGCGGGAAGGCTGTTCGTGCGACCGAGGATTTCGAGGATCAGCTTCTGCTCGGCGGGACGTGTGGCGACGCCCATCGCCTGACCGCACATCTCGACACGTTGCTTGTCGTTGGCGGCGAATTGACGCGCGAGTCGCAGGTAGCCGCGCATCGCACGCACCTGATACTTCTCGTTCGTCAGCGACTTCGCGAGGTCGAGCAGCACGGGGCCAGCCTCGACGTTCATCCACTCGCCAAGCGAACGGGTCGCGGCGTCTTGCAGAGCTTCCTCGTTGCCTTTGGCGGCGGCGCTCATGGCGTCGAGTGCTTTCTGGCCACCCATCGATCCCATGATTTGCAGCAGGGTGCACTGCGTTGGCACGGGGACGCTCGCCATGGCCGTCGTCAACTGATCGGCGCAGGCGTCGCGCTCGGGCATGCGAACGCACGCGGCACGCAAAGCCTTTTGGGCGACTTCGGCATCTTCGGGATGCTTTGGCGTGACAACTTCGGTGATCAGCACCTTGAGGTCGTTGGGGCCGACCGTGTTTCCGAGCGCCATCCATGCTGCGCCGCGGACCGTTGCTTGCGAGTTGTCAGTCGCCTTGAGCAGCTCGGCGCTAGCGGGAATGCGACGTCGGCCGACAATGTCGATCAACGCCGGCAACGACGCGCCGTCGGCGCTGGCCAAACGGCTCGTGATGTCGGCGTCGATGGTTGCGCCTGGCAAACCAGCGAGCGCCGTCTTCGCCGCTTCGGCAAGGTCGGTGTTATTCTCCATCGCGATCTTCAACAGCGGCGCGACGCACGATTTGTCGCCGAGTTTCGGAAGGATGCTGATCGCCGCGACGCGCACTTGTTCGTGGCCGCTGCTGGCCGCTTCGAGCACCTGCGGCAACACGGCCGTGTCGCGGCGATCGGCGAGCACGTAGAGCAGCAACGCGGCACGTTCCGGCGCGGCGCCGACGACTTCGGCCATCAGCGCCTTGCCAACTTCGCCGCCGGGCAACTCGCGGGCGGTTGTCAGGCCGAGGTTGAACATCGTTTTGTCCGACGACTTGAGTTGTTCGACGAGCAAAGGAATGCCGTCCGTCTTGCGAGCGAGGATGGAACCACGCGTGGCTTCGACGATCCGCTGCTGTGGCAGATCGGTTTTGCGAAGCGTGTCGTAGAGGTCGATGGCCGCTGCGGCTTGGCCTTCGGCGAGTCGTCGCTCGGCGCAGAGCACGCAACCTTCGGCCACGGCGTTGCGCACGGCGGGGGAGGAAGTGGCGAGCGCTTGCCGCAAGGATTGCGTCGCCGGGGCGTTGCCGATGCGGCCGAGCGCGACGGCGGCGGAGGACGCGACTTCGGTGTCGTTGTTCTTCAACTGAGCGGTGAGTGCATCGACGGCGGCGGCATCGCGACGCACGCCGATTGAGTTGATGGCGCCCGCGAGCAGCTTGCCTTGCAACTTGGGCATCGCGTTGCGTAACGCTTCGTCGGCCGTGGGGCCGGGGATGGCTTCAAGCGCGATGCGCGACCACGAGGCGAGTTGCTCGTCGCCGAGGAGTTTTGCAAGCTCGGCGACGGCGGCGTCTGAGCCGTAGATTGACAGATACTTGCAGGCCATGGCCTTGTCGGCCGGCGAGGCGTCGCCGCGAAGTTGCGCGAGATATGTTGCTTCTTTCTCGGCGGCGAGCGTGGTGTAATCGTCGGCGCTGGCGGCTGAAGCCGCCAGCCCGGTGAGACACGTGACCGTGAGCAACGTGCGATGCAGCGTGGTGAGTGTTTTAAGCATGAGTGTGATCCTTTTATTGATGCGAGTTTGAGTGCGGGAAATTCGGGAATGGGTTGAAGGTCGATAAACGATCGCTCTTACAACCTCCACGTTTCACGCAGGGCCTCGGATCGCAAACGGTTGGCGGCCACGTCGCCGTTGAACTCGCTCTTCTTGTGGTCGTACTTCACCTGGCGATCGAGCAAGATCGCGATGTTTGCCGCGTGGCAAGCGATGTGGGCCTGGCAAGCGGCCTCGGCGTTGCCCTTCGGCTTGCCGCGTGTCTTCACGCAGTCGAGGAAGTCGCGCACGTGGAACGTCGCCGGGTAGCCGTCGATCTCGGCGACCTTTTGGCCGGCCAGCAGCGCCGGCGAGCTGAGCACCAACTTCCCGCTGTCGCCTGCTTCGACCCAACCGGTCTCGCCTTCGAAACGCACCGGGCAAGAGCCCAGCGGCAACCATCCCGTCTCGCGGAAGATCAGCTCGACGCCGTCGTCGTAGCGAGCCGTCAGTTGGCCGTCTTTCGGCGGGTTGTATTCGACCGGGGCCTGGCGATCGCCGACGGCCCACTGGCACAGGTCGACGCAATGCGATCCCCATTCGAGCACGCCGCCACCACCGAACGCGCCGATCATGCCGCCCCCCTTCTCGAAGTTGAAACCATCGAGCAGCTTGGCGTTGTAAGGACGGTACGCCGCGGGGCCGAGGTACATGTCCCAATCGACGACCTCGGTGGGTGGCGCGTTTTCGGGAGGCAGCCAACCGCTGGGCATGGCGGTCATGCCGCGCGGGTGTGCGTACAACTTCGTGAGCTTGCCGAGCTTGCCGGTCCGCGCGAGTTCGCAAGCGTAGGCGAAGTGCGGCAGATTGCGACGCTGCGTGCCGACTTGGAACACGCGTCCCGTGCGGTTGATCGTTTCGACGAGGATCAGGCTTTGCTCGATGTTCTTCGTGCACGGCTTTTCGCAGTAGATGTCTTTGCCTGCCTTGGCGGCGTACATCGACGCGGTGGCGTGCCAGTTCGGGCCGGTCGCGATCAGCACGGCGTCAATATCTTTGCGATCGAGCAACTCGCGGAAGTCGCGAATCATGTCGCAATTTTCGTTGCCGTATTTGCTGTCGACGATTTTCTTGACCGCCACGCGGCGATCCTGCTTCACGTCGCACACGGCGGCGAACTGCACGTCCTTCTGTTCGAGGAAGCAGCCCAGGTCGTACTCGCCACGTCGGCCGATGCCGATGCCGCCGACGATCACGCGCTCGCTGGGAGGCACGGCTCCGTCGCGACCGATGGCGGAGCTAGGAATGATGTGCGGCGCGCCGATGACCGCGGCACTTGCCGAGAGCGCCGTCTTGAGAAATCGCCGCCGAGGAACGCGCGTAGCCTTTTTCGACATGACCGCTCTCCGGAACGTGAATGCCCGCGGCCGGTGGCGGCCGCCGAGCAGAAAGAGATTGAGCGCACAGAAGGTTTTATCGCCCCAGGAAAATCATCGGCGAAAACCTTGCCCCCCGCAACAGGCGGCAGTCGATTTCGAGATTCGGGCCGCGTTGCCGCCGATTTCCCGGTTATGGATCCTCAGAAAACCGCGTGAACCTGGTCATACGCGTTCCATCACCGCTTGCGGTTTCGCGCGTCTGACGGGCGGCATGCGCGAAATCGCAAGCGGTGATGGAACGCATCATCGCGATTAACTTTGTTTTCTGAGGATCAAAAGTCGCGAGCGCTCCGCTGTGGGCTAATACCCATATCCCGCCGAATCGGCGACAAAGCGCTGCTGCGCTAGCACCAGCGCCACGACGGTGGGCAAAAGCATCAGAATCACGCGCAGCACGGCGCGAAGCTGAGGGTTCCAGCCGCGTACCCACGGTAGTTCGGTCAGCCAGCCGAGCAACAGGCCGACGAACATCGCTGCGGCGTGCGTGATCGGGAGCTTGCCGAAGAAGCTGCCGAGGGTCAGCAACGTGCCCGAGGCAACGACGCCGAGACTGATGACGGAGGTGATGTCGTTGCGTCGTAGCAGAAGGCTCGTGACCCACACACCCGCCATCGCACCCAACAACGGAAAGCCCAACTGACCGCCGCTGGCGTAGCCTGAGAGCATGACGATCACCGCGCTGCCGGCCACGATCGCGCTCGTGCCGATCAACACCGAGCGCGCATGATCGCGCTTGGCGAGGCAGCGCACTCCGCAGGCCACCGCGGTCAGCACGGCGCCATAGCCGATCACGTGCGCGGCGATTTGCAGCGACGACCATTCGCGCGTTCCGGGACCGGCCAACTCCGAGAGATACACGGTGCCCCACAACAATGTAGGCAGCGCGATCGTCGCGGCGATCGCTCGCAGTGAGAACGCCAACCAGCGCGGCGTCGTTGCGAGCGACGCCACGATCTCGGCGAATACGAGTGCGGGCCACACGATCAGCAGCAGCCGATCCTGATCCTCGTTCGGAGGCCAATGGACGGCGACGCCCATCCATGCGACGCCCGCTGCCACGCCGACGACCGTGCCCGCCAACATCGGCCATTCGGTGGGGCGTTGCGTCGTGGCGGATTTTAAGATCGCAAGAATCAACATCGCCGCTGCCACCGTAGCGACAGCGGCGACGACCACCGTACCAAGAATCAACGTGGGATTTGGCATCCGAGCGACCCCGCGTTTGCAAGTTACTTCTTCGTTCCTTCGAAGCTGATGGTGACGAACACTTCGTCGCCGACGGCTTCGCCGTACTTGTCCATGCCGAACTCCGAACGCTTGAGCTTCAGATCGCCGCTGAAGCCGGTGCGTTGCACGCCGGGCGGGAATTCTTTCGCGCCGCCGCCCATGAGGTTGATCGTGATGGGCTTGGTCACGCCGTGCATCGTGAAATCGCCAGTGACTGCGTAGCCACCTTGGATCGGCTGCACTTGCGTGCTCTTGAACATGATGACAGGAAACTGCTTCGCGTTGAAGAAGTCCGGGCTGCGCAGATGATCGTCGCGCTTCGTGTTGTTGGTGTCGATGCTGCTGGAGTTGATCGTCATCGTGAACGCTGTGTTCGACGGTTGCGCGGCATCGATCGTGAAGCCGCCGCGCACGTCGTCGAATCGTCCCGCCGCCCACGAAATGCCCAAGTGCGAAACGCGAAACGAGACGTCGGTATGCGTCGCGTCCAGGTCATACGTGTCGGCCGCGTGAATCGTGCCGGCCATCGTGATGCAGCAAGCGATCGCCGTCGCAACCACCATCATTTGCAGACGCATGAGAAGTTCCTTCTTTGTGAAACGGAGTAAACAATGAATCGTCAGGAAACGAGTTGAATCCGGCGAGTGTTACCAGCCCGAAGCGTAAGCGAGGGAAGAGGCGGGTTCCGGCGTTGCATCGATCACGCCTCGTCCCTCGCTTGCGCTTCGGGCTGATTGTCGTAAAACTGTTGAACCGTCGGCGAGCCTCGTGAGTTCCAAGTCATGTTGTCGCAGCATCGCGTTCTTCCAGCCCCGCGCGAACGCGGTCGAGGATCGCGATGAGTTGTTCTTGTTCCTTTGCAGAAATCGAGGCGAGCAGCTCTTTCTCGAGCGTCAACAGCGGCTCGTCGATTTGTTCGAGCACGGCGAGCGCGCGCTTGGTGATGGCAACGTAAATCACGCGGCGATCTTCGGAGCAGCGCTCGCGTTTGACCAGGCCGGCCGCTTCGAGCCGATCGACCAATCCGGTCATGCCTGGCACGACTTGAATCGTGCGGCTGGCGATTTCCTGCATCGGCAGCGGACGCCCTTCCCCGCGCAGAATGCGAAGCACGTTGTACTGCGGCCCGGTCAGATCGTGTTCGCGGATCAGGCGTTCGAGCCGGATGAGCAACTGATCGGTCGTGCGCGCGAGCCCAAGAATCGCCTGCTGCGCCAGCGAGGCGAACGGTCCACGCTTCTTGAGTTCTTGCTGCAAGCGTCGCGACATGACGGATTCTTCGGAGTTGCAATCATCGGCAGCGAGGTCGTAAGTCGGCAGATACTTTACGTGTCAACTATTGGCCTGTAAAGAGAAGTTTGTCCCTCGTTTTTCCGCGAACGGGCAATCGCCGTTTTCTCCAGATATATTGGAGCCGTCAAACGTCTATGCTTTGAGCGTTGTCCGAGGTGCAGGGCTGGAGATTCAGCGCACCGAACTGTTGCCGCAAGAAACGGCGGGCTGCGAGTCATGATCGAATTCTCAAATGCGGCGGCTACTCTCGGGAGAACTCACCGCGTCTTCTTCGCGGCGCTCGTCTTGCTTGTGGCCTCGCGCGTCGCTGGGCAACAACCGTTGCAAAAGGGAGGCGTGACTGCAACCGCCGCCGACTGGCCGATGTACAACCACGACCCGGCTGGTTGGCGGTTCAATGCTGCCGAGAGAACGCTGAGCCCCGCCAATGTTTCCAATCTTGTTGAGAAGTGGCGATTCCCCGCGGCGGACTCTCAAGAAGCCATCGGCGTCGTTCATGCCACGCCTACCGTGGTCGACGGTGAGGTCTACTTCGGCACTGCCACACTGCCGGCGTTCTACAAACTGGCGCCGAACGGCACGCTTCGCTGGATCTATCACAACTCAGGTCGCAAGACCGTCGTTCCGACAACCGACGGCCCGCCGACTGCCGACAAACTGCAAGGCGCGGCGACCGGAGGAGGAATCTTCTCGTCGGCGCTTGTTGACAATGGAGCGGTCTACTTCGCCGACAACGGCGGCTGGATGTACTGTCTCGACGCGGCGTCCGGGACCGAGCGGTGGAAAGTCGATAGCCGCGCGAAGACGTTCCCCGACGCCCACTTCAACAACATCCTGATGGCCTCGCCGATCTTGGCCGACGGCAAGGTCGTGTTCGGCGGCGGCACGTTGGAACAATTGTTTGCCGGTACTGCCGCTTACCCGGGCAGCACAGGCCGCGGATATCTCGTCGCGCTCGATCCGAAGTCTGGCGCCATCGTTTGGAAGTACGACGTCGGCCCCAAGCCGGAGAAGCTCGATCCGCCCGTCGTCGTCAAAGATTCGTGGGGCGAACACAAGTGGAACTTCGGCCCAGCGACGAGCAGCGTCTGGTCGACACCTTCGTTCGATGCCGAAACCAACACGCTATTCTTCGGCACCGACGTGAATACCTCGCCTCGACAGCCGACGCCAGACGATCCCAGGCTGTTTACCGAAGACTCTTGCGCCGTCGTGTGCCTGGATGCCGCCACGGGCCGGCGCAAGTGGAACACACAGATCAATCCCGGCGATCAGTGGAACAACAGTATGCGGGCCTACGACCCCGAGACCGGGCTGTACAAGGATTGTTCGATCGGCGACACGCCGAAGATCGTGACGATCGACATCGGCGGACAGCCAACGAAAGTCGTCGGCGTCGGCTGCAAGAACGGCGGTTTCTATTGGTTGCGGGCCGACAATGGCAAGCTCATCAACCACACGCCCCTTTACACGGGCTCGCCTACGAATCCTCTGGCAGAGCACGACCCGCGCGTGTTGGCGCTGCCGAGTTCCATCGGCGGATTGCAATCGGGTTGCGCGACCGATGGCCGAACGATCTTTACCAACGGCATCGATGCCATCGGACTGGGTACGCAGGAGAACCCGCTCACACGTGTGCAAGGGCCGACCGGCGGGCGGGTGACGGCCACCTCGGTCGACCTTGCGACCGAACGCTGGCGGCACGAGCGGCCCAAGATTGCCGAGATGGGCGGAACGCCTGGCAAACCGAAGTTTACGAACGTCGGCGACATCGTCGGGTCGGGCGTCGCCGTCGGCAATGGCGTGGTTTACTTCACTGCCGTCGGCAGCGGCAAGTTGATCGCGCTCGACGCCGAGAGCGGTAGTTTGCTCAAGGAAATCGAGCTCGGCCCCGTTTTCTGCGGCCCTTCGCTCTCGCGGGGCCGAGTGTACGTCGGCAGCGGCAACACCCTTTGGGGCCCGCGAGAACACGAGAACTTCTTTCCCAAAAAGTTCACCGGCAGCGTACAGTGCTTTGGGCTGCCCGGTGAAGACGAGATCGACCGCTTGGGAACCCCAACGGGAAACCCAAGTCGATGACTTGTTTGTCCGCTCGGGGTGGATGATGCTACGCGTTGCTTGCCAACCTATCGGAGATTCTATGAATCGAATGCTCTACCTATCGGCTCTGCTTGCGATCGCGCTTTCGAACACCACCGCGTTCGCCCAACAGGGCAAGACTCGCGCTGAAGCCCAGGCACTACCGTACCCGCCGCTTCCCGACAACGTCCAACGCAAGCAAGTCGCCATTTGGAGCGACGGCACCAAGATGGCAGGCGACGTTTATCGACCGAACGATTTGAATCCCGAGGACAAGCTTCCCGCGATTGTCTTCATTCACGGAACGGGCGGAACAAAAAAAGCCGCCTGGTCGGTCAAGCTCGCGACCGCATTCGCGCAGAACGGTTACATCTTTCTGAACTTCGACTACCGCGGCTGGGGCGAGAGCGACAGCAAACTGTTGATGATGGAAGCAATGCCAGAGCCTGATTCCGACGGCACGCTTTCGGTCAAGGCACGCGCCATTCGCTGGCAGATGGACTTCGCCGATCAAACGACCGACATTCGCAATGCCATCGCCTTCATAGCGGGCGAACCGAACGTGGATCGCGAGCGGATCGGCATCTTCGGAACGAGTTACGGTGGCGGACTCACGACCTGGACGGCCGCGCATGACCCGCGCGTTAAGTGCGCCGCCGTGCAAGTGCCCGGCATGGGCGGCCAGCGCGGACTTCCCTATTACAGTCGCGCTTATGAGATGATGACGCGCCAAGCGCGAGGCGACACCGAGCCGGTGCCCTACGCGACCGGCGCTCCTGTGGGCAAAATGTCGTCGTATTCACACATGCGATACAACATCGCCAAGGACTCTGCCTACAACGTCATCGAAGCCGCCAACGACGTGAAAATCCCGATGCTGATCATCGACGCTGGCAACGAAGAGTTGATGGACATCAAGGAGAACGGAGGTCGTGTGGCTGAAATCCTGAAATCACACGGCACGCCCGTGAAGTATCACGTCATTGAAGGCATCGGTCACTACGGGGTCTACGGCGAGAAGTTGCAAACGGCGCTGGATATGGAACTCGAGTGGTTCAATCAGTACCTGAAAGTCGCGAAGTGACTTGTTTGCTGCACGCAGCAATTCGATGGTCCCAGCGTTTATTGATGATCGGCGAGTCAAATAAACCCCCTCTCCGTTCGGGAGAGGGTGGCGGCGCAGCCGCCGGGTGAGGGTGGGTTGAAGTAGACGTCGGTTTCCAATTCAACTCGCCCTCATCCGCCGCTTCGCGGCACCTTCTCCCAGAGGGAGAAGAGTTTGTAGCTGCATTTCTCAATCCCAGCTCAACGTCGACGCGCTCTGATACTCCGTCACGCGCGTCTCGAAGAAGTTCTTCTCCTTCGACAGGTCGATCGTCTCGCTCATCCACGGGAACGGATTCGACGAACCGTATTGCGTTGGAAGGCCAATGCGTTCCAGACGACGATCCGCGATGAACTGCACGTAGTCGCGGAACAAGTCGGCATTCAGCCCCAGCACGCCGCGCGGCAGCACGTCACGGGCGTAGGCGATTTCGAGCTCGACGGCGTTGCGAACGCGTTCGATCATGCCTTGCTGAAACTCGGGAGTCCACAGCGACGGATTCTCGGAACGAATGCCGTTGATCAGGTCGATGCCGAAGTTCAGGTGGATCGTCTCGTCGCGCAGAATGTACTGGAACTGCTCGCCGATGCCGGTCATCAGGTTCCGTCGGTGAAACGAGAGAACCATCACGAAACCGGTGTAGAAGAAAATGCCTTCCATGATCAGGTAGTAGCCGATCAGATTCTTCAGAAAGGCCTGTGCTCCCTCGAATGTGTCAGTCGAGAAGCTCGTGTCGAGAATTTCGTTCGTAAGTTCCAATTCTAATTCGTCCTTGCGAGCGATCGCCGGAACCTCGTGATACATGTTGAAGACTTCGCCTTCGTTAAGGCCGAGGCTTTCGACCACATAGAGGAACGTGTGCGTGTGCACCGCCTCCTCGAAGGCTTGCCGCAGCAGGTACTGCCGGCACTCGGCATTCGTCACGTGCCGAAAGATCGCCAGCACCAGGTTGTTGCCGACGAGGCTTTCGGCCGTCGCGAAGAACCCCAGATTCCGCAGGATCACGCGGCGTTCGTCGTCCGTCAGTTTGCTCGACCGCCAGGTCTCGATGTCCTTGTTCATCGCGACCTCGGTCGGCATCCAATGATTGGCGCAGCCGTTGAGATAATGCTCCCACGCCCATTGATACTTCAGCGGCATGAGTTGATTGACGTCGACCTGATGACAGTTGATGAGCCGCTTGTCGCGGGCTTCGACTCGGCCACTTGCGGGCGTTGTTCCACCGGCGACAGACGGAGTGATATCGATTGTTGACATGACATATCCTTAAGTAGTTCATGGTTGTTGAGAAACTCGACGAGGCGCGACGGCCCTATTGGCACGACTCGCATGTCGGATCGTCCAAGCGACACGCAGCCACGGTCGTCGCCTGCTCTGTCTCGCGAAGAATTTCCACGTCGCTCGACGCGCTGCGATTCTTCATCCACTTCGGCTGCACGCCGAAACGGTTCACGTCGAGCGTGGACTTCTCGACCTGCGTGGCTGCGAGCGTTCGCAGGTAGTACGTGGTCTTCAACCCTTTTTCCCAGGCGAGCTGATACATGTCGTGCATCCTTCGACCGCTCGGCTCGGCGAGATAAAGATTCAACGATTGCCCCTGGTCGAGCCACTTTTGTCGTCGTGCAGCGCACTCAATCAGCCACTTGGCGCGATCTCGAAGGCCGTCAGGTAGCGCTGACGAACTTCCAACGGAATGCGGCCAATGTTTTGCAACGAGCCGTCGTAATACTTCAGTTCGTCCAAAAGCATCGCGTCCCACAGGCCGAGTTGCTTAAGCTCGGTGACGAGCATCTCGTTCACCTGCGTGAATTCGCCCGAAAGGTTGCTCTTGGCGTAGAGATGCTTGTAGGCAGGCTCGATCGACTGCGAGACGCCGATGATCGTCGAGATCGTCGCCGTCGGAGCGATCGCCAGCAGATTGCTGTTGCGCATGCCGTGCTGCGCGATCGCCGTTCGTGCCACTTGCCAATCCATCGTGCTCGATCGATCGACGCCAATCGATTCGCCACGCTCGTCTTCGAGCAACTGCAGCGTATCGATCGGCAACAACCCCCGATCCCATTTCGACCCGGCGAAGCTGGAATACGGCCCGCGTTCCTTGGCCAGCTGGGTCGATGCGAGGATCGCGAAGTAAGAGATCGCTTCCATGCTGCGATCGGCGAACTCGACTGCCTGTTCGCTGGAATAGCTGATCCCTTGAGCGCACAGCGCGTCCTGGAACCCCATCAACCCCAAGCCGACCGGGCGATGCCGCTGATTCGACGTCGCTGCTTCGGGAGTTGGGTAGTAATTGATGTCGATGACATTGTCGAGCATCCGTACCGCCACGGTGACGGTCGCTTCGAGTTTCTTCAGATCCAGGCGTCCGTCGACGATGTGCGCGGCGAGATTGACCGACCCGAGATTGCAGACAGCCGTTTCTTGGGCAGACGTGTTGAGCAGAATCTCGGTGCACAGGTTGCTGCTATGCACGACGCCGACATGATCCTGCGGCGAGCGGATGTTCGACGGATCTTTGAACGTCAGCCACGGATGCCCCGTCTCGAACAGACGCGTGAGCATCTTTCGCCATAGCTCGGCGGCCGAGACGCGGCGGAAGAGTTGCATCTCGCCTTCATCAGCCATGCGCTCATAGTGTTCGTAACGCTCTTGAAACTTGCGGCCATACAGGTCGTGCAAGTCGCTGACTTCGTCGGGGCTGAACAGCGTCCACTGCCCGTTCTGCCGCACACGCTTCATGAACAGATCGGGAATCCAGTTGGCGGTGTGCATGTCGTGCGTCCGCCGCCGGTCGTCGCCAGTGTTCTTCCGCAGGTCGAGGAACTCCTCGATGTCCATGTGCCACGTCTCGAGGTAGCTGCAGACCGCGCCTTTGCGTTTTCCTCCCTGATTCACGGCCACCGCGGCATCGTTCACGACCTTGAGAAATGGGATGACACCTTGGCTGCGACCGTTCGTTCCGTGGATGTGGGCATTCGTCGCGCGAATGTTGGTCCAGTCGTTGCCCAGGCCGCCCGCCCATTTCGAGAGGAGCGCGTTGTCGGAAACGACCTTGAAAATGTGCCCTAGGTCGTCGTCGGCTGTGCTCAAGTAGCACGAGCTCAACTGCGAGTGCAGTGTGCCGGCGTTGAACAGCGTGGGGGTCGCCGAGGTGAAGCGGAACGACGAGAGAACTTCGTAGAACTCGATCGCCCGGTCTTCACGTGCCTCTTCGCGCAAGGCGAGCCCCATAGCCACGCGCATCCAAAAGTATTGCGGCGTCTCGATGCGCCGACCGCGCACGTGCAGCAAGTAGCGATCGTAAATGGCCTGCACGCCCAGATACCGAAACTGGCTATCGCGCTCGGGCTTCATGGCTTCAGCGAGCTTCTCGAGATCGAACGTTCGCA
Source organism: uncultured Planctomycetota bacterium (assembly GCA_963708675.1). GTDB lineage: Bacteria > Planctomycetota > Planctomycetia > Pirellulales > PNKZ01 > DATAXP01. The sequence goes on along the minus strand of CAVPTO010000003.1, from coordinate 3,276,229 downwards.
ACTCCGGCGACAGTCGCCCGGCACGAATGCCGTCGATGACGTAGTGTTCGAATTGATTCCGGTGCAGCTTCGGCAACGTCCTAGCGTCGGGCGTCTCGCCGAGAACTTCCTGGTAGATGACGTTGAGCATCAGCCGCGAGGCGACGACGTCGAACGCCGGATCGCGTTCGATGCGCGAGCGTGATGCGAGAATCTGCGCGCGGTAAATCTCTCCGATCGAAATGCCGTCAAAGACCGACCGCAGCACTTCGTCGGCCAACTCCTCGACGTCCACGAGGTCTTCGAGTCCGCGAGCGGCTTCGACCAGGCGTTTGTAAACGCGGCGCGGATCGAAGATCACGCGCGTTCCGTCTTCGAGCACCACGTGCGCCTGCGCAGGCTGCCCGACTGTCGCGGTTTCGCCGCGCAGCGCGCGCATCTTGGCGTGCTCGGAACGATAGATAATGTAGCGCCGCGCGACGCGGTAGTGGCCTCGCGCCATCAGCCCCATTTCGACGAGGTCCTGAATCCGCTCGACATCGGCGCCCTCGGGCTGACTTGCCAAAGGTGCGATGTCGTCGGCCACCGACTGGGCAACGCCGGCGACATCGCGCAGGACGTCTTCGTCCAACGGCTGGCCTTCGGCGACGTTCAGCTCGGCGCGAAAAGCATTGGTGATCGCGCTCTGAATGCGCGGCAGTTCAAACGGGGCGCTTCGTCCGTCTCGTTTCCTTACGATCCACTCATGGGGGGCGCGTAACATCCGTCTCGACTCCTTTCCGCACCACTCCGATGCGGATTACGAGGCTCGCCAAACACCCACCCAAGGCGGCCCGTCGAGGAGTCTTTGCTCGCGATGCTGCTAACAGTGGCTCTGTGACTAGAAACTTCGAGCGATCCGTTTCCTAACGGCGTTCGAAGCGTCAATGAGCGCAGCATTTCCATTCGCATCCTCGACCGCCCTTTCCCGAGAAGGTCCGGCTGATAAGCAATCCAAGCTCGACGGCATCAGCCGCCGATCTCCCGTGACGGGAGTGAATCCTGTGCATGGAGTTGCTCAGTCGCTGGCAGGTCTTCGGACTTGCGGACTTACCGGCGAAACCGTTTCGGGCCGGACCAGTACCTACTAGCCATCGCTTCCCAGCCTTGGGCCGAGACGAATCTCAGCCCGCAACCAGTGCTTCATGACGGCGGTCGTTTCCGCTTACCGCTGCGGGGCAGCCCCGGATTTCCACCGGGTTCCCTCTTATCGCGACCACAATCGCTTGTGGTCGGCCAGCAACCGGGCACATCCTATCGTGCATCCGGCCAACGTCAAAGGGATTCCGAACATTTTCCTAACCCGCCGCAAATCGCCGCGTTGGGAGTCCACACTCGCCCAGTGGCGCGGAGGCAGCGCCGTCAGTCGTCGGTGAAAATAACGGCGGCGACAATGCGTAACGCGTCGACGGCTCCGGATCGGCGTTACTTGGTGGAGAACTCCAAGTACGGACCGCATTCATCCGCGCCGCGTTTCACGGCCTTGCGAGCGGAAGCGTTCCAGCCGCTTTTCTCGGCGAGTAGTGATTCGATTTTCGACAGTTCGGCATCCGTCACAAATCGCGGTTGATAGCCGGTGAGTTGGTTGTCGCTGACGATCGGGTAACCGCGCAACGTGGTGCGTAGTCGGCCGTCGTTGATCGCGAAGTCCACGACGAGCGGAAGACTGTAAGGCGGCGCTTGATGCGCGGCGTATCGGCCACGGGCATTGAAAAGAAAATTGCCGATGCTGTAAAAGATCCAGCCGCGACCGTCGTTTTCAACTTCCTGCATCATGTGCGCGCCGTGACCGACGATTAGGTCGACGCCTGCATCGCGCAGAGCGTGCGCGGTTGAGGTCTGTTCGCTGTTTTTCCATTCGTAGTTGCCACCCCAATGCACGAAATAGACAACGAAGGCGTCGCGCGTGTTGCGACGCAGTTCGGCAATGGCCTTGCGCACTGCGGGCACGTCGATCGGCGCCGCTCCCGGGGAGTCGTCGTGGGCATAAAAATGGAAGTCACGGTCGTAGTCTTGGCGATACTCGAAGGCGCCGAAAATCGCGAGCGTGACCGATTTCCCGGCGACTCGAAACTTCTGCACCAGCGGTCGGGCTGCGTCGCTCAGATTCTCGTCTGCTCCGAACCAATGAGCGCCGGCATCGACAAGTGCGGCCCGAGTGTCGTCGAGTCCTTCAGGGCCGAAGTCAAGCGTATGATTGTTCGCGAGAGAAAAGGCGAGCGGGCCGTAGCGCGTGAATAACGCAGGGACCTTCACCGGATCGCTGTAGTGCAGATAGTCTTTGGCCTTGAGCGGACTATCGCGGCGAGCCGTTAAAGGCGTTTCCAGGTTGATGACGCGGTAGTCGACGGCAGCCAGCAGGCCGTCGAGTTTCGCGAGGCCGTGTTCGTAACCTTTTTCGACGAGCACGTTGGTTTCGCCCTGCTTGGCATATTGCTCCTGATAGCTTTCGCCGCCACTGGTGTCGCCGCCGAAGAGGACTCGCACGCGGTGAGGGTCGCGGCTGGCGATCGCCGGTTGGTCGAACAGCAATCGCACGGCGAACTTCGACATGCCCTTATCGCTATGTGCGACGCCCGGCGCGGTCGCGAGTTGCCAATCGAAGGGGACGCCGAGCGCACTGGCTTGTCGCTGCCCGGCCGCGTAGAAGCATTGCCCGCGCGCGAAGCGGTGCGGCCCCTGCGCTAGCGCTTCGGGCGTACGACGCAAGTGGACGTGATTCGGATCGGTGTCGGCGGTCCCTAGCAATACAACGAGCGGACGATTGAGCGCCGCCTTCAGCGAGGCGGCATCCATGGTCGAGCCGCGCAAGCCGTAGGGAAAATCGACGGCGAGATCAGGAAGCGTCCACCAGCCTGCATTGGCCGCCACGGCCTTGGCCACCCGCGCTTTGGGCATGAAGAAGAGGAACCGGTGCACGAACTGCGCTCCGGCCGAGTGACCATAAAGATGGTAGCGCTCGCTGCGGTTGCCGGTCGCGTTCTTCATCGCATCGAAGATCGGTTCCAGATAGGAGAAGGTCCATTGTTCGCGCGGCAGCGGACGCCCTTGCTCATCCAGCATGTTGCCCAGGTTGTATCGATCTTCGCCGGGAAACGCCTCTTTGGAAAACTCAGGGGCGAGAAGGATGAAACCGTATTGGCGCGCGTGCTCGCTCCATTCGTCGCGGTAGCGGTCCGCGTCGCGATTGACGCCGTGCATCACGATCAAAACAGGCGCGTCGTCGCGCGCGGCTTCGGGCAAAAAATACCAAACCGGTATCGTCTTGCCGCCATGTGCAACCTCGAAGCGGCCCGCCCCCGGCGTGAGTTTCGCGGCCTGCACTGTCGCAGGCGAAAGGACCGCAGCGAGCAATAACGCGGACAGTAGTCGTAGCAGTGTCGTATGTGTCTTCATGTACTCGAGTGAGATGTTTGCTTGAGCTGATCGGCTTCTAGAGTCGGAACCGGGAGCCGATTCTAGCTCGGAACGGTAGCCATCTTAACCACGCGTTCACTGCGCCGCCTCTACCGCGGCAGGCGAACTGCAAAGTCGACGGTCATGCACGCAATTGCTGCCGCGAAGAGGCAAGCCTTTACCATCGTTCTTCGAGTTACGGCGATTCTCGTCGACTTTGCAGTCCTCCTGCTCTACCGCGGGCGTGTTTTCATTTTCGATTGGCCGTGGCTCGCCGAAGAACTCGATCACCACGTCGGCGGTCAGTTCCGCGCACTTTTCTAAGTCCGACGCTCAAGTCGATCGGGAGGTCAGACAAAGGCCCGTCATCAGCCGCTTACGGCGATTCGAGGCGCTTGTCCGCGCACGCGACTTTCGTCTTGCGCTTGCGCCAGCTGTAGCCGCCCAAGCACGTAGCGGCCAGCGAGGCGAGAAGCATCGTTCCTGGCTCGGGAACGGCCGTAGGGTTCCATTCCAGAATAATGGCGTTCGCGGCCTGGTCGGCACCAAGTGTGGCCAAGCTGAAAGAGCCGAGGCCGCCATAGTTGCCTGCGCCCGTCGGATCGAGCAGCGAGAAGAGACTGTTCACAGTACCGACGCCGGAGATGACGGCCCACTGCTCGTGGGTTTGCCAGAACGCAGTGTTGCTCGGCACGCCCGCGCCGGTCAGCACAAGTTCGAGCGTTCCACCGGCACCGGTAAGCGTGCCGCTGTTGAGCGTGACCTGATCAAAGTTCACGCCGGCGCCGGCCGTGCTATTGGTGGTCAAATCCCACAGGTACGTTCCGCCAATCGTTAAATTGCCGCCGATGTTCAAAACGCCGGCCAACGCAGTCGACGTTGGGTTACTGATGTTAGGAGCATCGTTTCCTGGAGAGATGACGCCACCCGAGCCTGAGCCGGAAGCGATATTGACGTCGCGGTTGATTGAGTTCGATGTGTTGTTGCCAGCGAGCACGCCGGGGTTGCTGGCGTTGCTGCTGTTGACCGTCACCGCGCCTCCCGCTCCGGAGATCGAACCATTGACGATCAGCGCGCCGAATTAATCGTTGTCGATCCCGAGTAGTTATTGGCGGCGCCACTGAGCACTTCGGCACTGAGGGCGACGCCGTTGAATGCCAAGCTCACTTGGCCTGAGACGATTCCCGCATAGATCGACGAGATCGCCGCCGAGTGCGAAACATCCAAGACGCTACCGGCGCTGCCCGTCACCGTGGCCGTCGAGCTTGCGCTTTCGAGCGACGCGATCTGCTGCGTGTGTCCGTTCATGTCAAACGTCCCACCGCTGGCTAGCGATAGGGTCGTGGTGGTGGGTAGCGCACCGTTGGCGCCGAGTTGCAGGGTTCCAGCATCGATGGTCGTCGAGCCGGTATAGGTGTTCGATGTGCCGGTGAGTTCCAGCGTCCCGGCGCCTTCTTTGTGCAGCCCCATGCTGCCGGTCAGCAGGCCAGAGTAACTGTCGACGCCGCCACTGAAGCTGGCTGCGGCCACGTTGACGAACAATTGCCCACCGGCCGCCGAGCTGGTGATGGAGTTGCTCGTGCCACTGCCCCAGGCGACGATGCCGGCCAACGTTTGCGAATTGCCACCGAGGTTGTAGGAACCGGTGGTGTTGCTGCCGTCGCCGAGATTCAAAATGGTGCTGGTCGGAAGCGCGTTATTGACGCCCGAGGCGAAGACAGTAGAGCCGGCGGAGATTGTTGTCGGACCGACCCAGCTCTGCTGGGTGCTGAACGTCGTGGTGCCGCCGCCGTTGAACAGCATGTCGCTATTGAAGTCCACGCCGACCGTGCCGCCGGTGATCGTGCCATTGACCCAGAAATTGCCGGGGCCGCTCAGCGCGAGGTTCGCATGCGTCTTGTCGATCGTGCCCGACAGCGTAACCACGCCGCCGCTGGTGTTCTCGATGACCGCTGTGCTGGACGAGGACAGCGTGACGTTGCCGCTGTACTGCCCGGCGCTGGTGAAGTCGAGCACCGATCCATTGGCGAGGGTGACGTTACCCGTCGAGCCGGGATTGGCCTGGTAGGTGCTTCCCGCGCCGACGGCGGTCGTGCCGCTGAAAGCGCCGACGATGATCAGCGTGCCGCTGCCGGTTTGCGTGATGTTGCCGGTGATTTGAGAACCGGTGAGACTCAGCGTTTCGTTGGCGTCGATATTGATCGTGCCGCCATTGGTGAAGTTGAAGGCATGCCCTGTGTCGTCGATGTTGCCGGTGACGTGCAAGGTGCCGCCGCTGAAGCTGATCGCGTTATTGCCCAGCGCCGCTTGGGACGCGACGGCCAACGTCGCATTGTTGATCGAGATGCCTCCGGTCAGGCCATCGGCGCCGCTGAGCGTGAGCGTGCCGCCGGTGACGGTGAGCTTGCCGGCGCTGACGCCATTGTTGAGCGAACCGCCGTAGCTTCCGCCGCCGCTCACCGACAGATTCGTGCCGCTGAGCGTGATCGCTCCCGAGCCGTTGAGGGTTCCAATGGCAGCGGTCGAGCCGCCAAGCGAGAGCGCCGTCGAACTGCCACTGAATGCGGAAATCGAGGCCGTGCCGCCGACCACGGTGACGTTGCCGCCACTGATACCGGTCGACGCTGTCAGATTGCCCGACACACTCACGGTGCCGCCGGTGATCGACGGGATGTTTGCATCGCTGCTGAAGTTTGTCGTGCCACCACCCGTCAGGCTCGCAAGGCTGATCGCCCCGCTAACCGCAACGAAACTTGTGGTTCCCGAGTTATTCAAGGTGCCGAGAGCTTGACCCGCGTTAGCGAGAACAGCCATGCCGCTGGCGCCCACGGTCAGGTTGCTGCTGGCCGAGAGGCTGCTTGCGGCCAACACTTGAAGCGTGCCGCTGTTGACCGTCGTTCCGCCTGTGTACACGTTCGATCCACCGAAGGTAACTGTTTGTCCGCTTCCGGCCGCAATCGTCACGCTTCCCGCACCGTTGACTGCGCCGGTGTAGCTTCCGCCGCCGAGCGTCATGATTGCGCCACTGGCGACGCTCGTCGTGCCGCCTGTGCCGGTCAAACTGGCGATCGTCTGGCTGGTGCTCACGTTCAGCAAGCCGCCGGTCGTGACCGTCACGCCGACGGCCGACCCCAACGCATTACCGCTGGTGGTGAGGTTGAACGTTCCGCTGACCGTCACGCCGCTGGTGTTCGCCAGGCTGCCCGAACCGGTGATTGTCAGTGAACCGGTGCTGACGTTGGTCGGACCGGTGAAGCTATTGACGTTGGCGATCACGAGCAGGCCGGTGCCGAACTTCGTGAGCGACGCCGAGCCGCCAATGGGGTCGCCGGTGAAGGTGTACGTGTTGAGGCCGCTGTTGGTGACGGTGACGGCGGTCGGCTGCACCGCAACGCCGCCGTTGGAGATGTTGACGATGCCGGCGCCGGTGTCGGTGAAGGTAACAGTGTTGGTGTTCTGGAACGCGACGGCCATCGAGTTATCGAGCCAGTTTTGCGTGGTCGTGTCCCACGTTCCGCCGCTACCGCTAGGGTTCCAGGTGAGCAGCCCCGTCGGTATGACACCCGAGGTGACGTGCAACTGAATTAATGAACTCGTGGAGAGTATCGAGTAGGTGAAGCCGCCGGCCAGATTCGTCGTGTTCAGAGCGAGCGTTGCGCCAGCACTGGAGATGCCCGATGCATCGGCGATCAGCGTGTAATTGCCCGGTGCGCTCACGGTGCCCGCCAGGCTGATCGTTTCGGTCCCGGAGGCCAACGTCAGGACCATATTGTTGAGGTCGATCGTGCTCGAGCCGAACGTCATGCCCAGCGTGCTGCCGGAGTTGAGCGTCAGGCCGGAGATCGTCAGCACGTTGCCCGATACGGGAGCGACTTGCAACGTTCCAGCGTTGTTGACGGTCGTCGCGCCAAGTTGCAGCGTGCCGCCGCCGCCGGCCGTCAACGACCCACTGACCGCCAACGGGCCGGTGAAGACGGCGGCTCCGGCGTTGCCAGAGACGGAGGCAACGTTGATCGCGCTGCTCGTGCCGGCCGTGGCGATGATCGAGCGATTGCTCGAAAACGCCGAGCCGTTGAGCGACAAGGTTCCGCCGCTGAGCGAAACCGCGCCGCTCGTTGCGCCAATGCGCCGTCCAAACTCACGGAGAGCGCTCCGGCGTTGACGGTCGTTCCACCGGAGTAAGCATTGCCACCGTTATTGAGATATACTGTGCCGGCGCCGTTGATCACCAATGCGCCGCCCGAGGCGCCTGTGATCAGGCTTCCAATGCTTGCGACATGGCCGTTATCGTCGAGTATCGCTGTGACATTATTGGCAATATAGAAAGTGCGTTGGGCGCTTAACACGCTGGGCGTATCTTGCGTGAACATAATGGCGCTATTGGCGGCAAACGTCGTCGTGTTCGAATTATCGCCGAGCGAGCCACCCGAGCGGATACCCACGGTGCCCGAATTGATAATCGTGCCGCCGATATAGTTATTGTTGCCATCGTCGAGATCGAGAACTCCGGCGCCGACCTTATTGATCACGCCGTTGCCCGTGACGAGACCGTTGATCGTCATGGTCACTCCGGTGCTGCTCGGATCGGTGACACCGATGGTCGCCGTGACGCCGTTATTCAGCGAAAACGTGCGCGTCGAATCGACGCTGAGCGAGCTAGTGCTGCGCATGATCAGCGCCCCGGTGCCGTTGAACGTCACGTTGGCGCCCGAAGCCGGCACGTTTCCGAAATACCCGTTCGATGCCAGGATGCTGACCGTGCCAGAATTGATCACCATGCCGCCGGAGTACGAGTTGCCCAAAGCTGTCATGAGTAGTGTGCCGCCGCCGGACTTTACCAATTCGCCCGCAAAGCTGGTTTGTCCAGCGCTATCGACCAATGCCGAGATGGAGAGGTTTGACCCTGAGTTGACATAGAGGACCATGTCGTTCGCGCCGGTCCATGCAATGGCCGAGCCGATGGTGCTGTTCCCACCGGTGGCGACGATGCCGCCGACGGCGCCATTGAGAATCGGCGTATTGCTGCCGAACGATAACGTTGCCGTCGAGCTTGTACCGCTCATCGTGCCGGCAACCAACTTCAATCCCGACAAGGTTTGCGTACCGGACACCGCTGAAGTGATTCCATTGTTCACCCACACGCCGTTGCCTGTTGGGGCGAAACTACTGGTTACGGTTTGATAGGTCGCCGCCGTCACGCCGGCGGTGGCGCTGTAGGTGGCCAAATCGACGGTCGTGGGACTTTGAATGATCACGGCTCCGTTGAGGAAGCCCGGCGTTGCATTGAGCGCGGTGATAAACAGGTTGCGTCCTTGAGCGCCAGTGCCGGCGCCGACGGCGCCATTGGCATCCACGCCGACGGTCAGGATGCTCCCCATCGTGCGTGAAAGCGTGGCCATGGTGACACTGGTGGCCGCCGAGCCTGCGGCCCCGGTGAACGAGATCGTATTCGTGCCGGCAGCGACGTTGAGCGTACCGAAAGCATCGGTGACGGCGGTGCCGCCGTTGGCAACCCACTGCATGGTTCCGTTGACCAAGTTGAAGCTGGCGGTGGAGAGAAGACGATTGCTTACGGCGGTACCGCTGTTGTCGAGCTTAAAAACGGCTCCCGAAAGAGTGACGCTGTCTACGAGTTGTGATGTTGTGCCCGTGTTCAGTTTCGCGCCATTTGTCAGCGCAAAGATACCGTTGCCGAACGTGGCATTGCGCTGGGTGCCGCCGGCGGTCGAAATTGTCATCGTGAATCCGGCTGAACCGTCGACCGTGAGGGTGTTGCCGCCCAAACTGATCGTGGCTGAGCTTCCGCTGATGCTCATGGCCGATAACGTCTGATTCGCCCCGGCGGCGAGGACCATGGTGCCGTTCACCGTTAACGTTGAATCGCTGCCGAACGCATTGGCGACGTTAATGTTGTAGATGCCGCTGTTGGTCAGCGTCGTACCACCGGTGTATAGACCGGCAGTATTGAAGTTCAGCGTGCCGCCTAACCCGCCGCCATTGTAAGCGAACGACAACGTTCCCGAAGAGCTTCCAAGGTCACTCAAAACACCATTGATCGTGGTCGTGAATCCAGCAATGGTCAGCGTTCGCGCAGTGGTATCCAGGTCTTGAATGAGACTTGAACTATTCGCGCCGAGGATCAATGTGCTTCCGGCAATAGCGGAACTGAACGTTCGATTTGAGCCGGAGACGTAAGTATTTCCGGTTACGTTCACGTTGATCGGCGCGCTCGTCCCCGTGAAAGAAGTGCCTCCTCCGATATAAAGTTGTTGGGCAGCGATCGAAATCACGCCGGACGAAACACTTGATGTAACGCCAGTAGTGCCGGTAATCGAAAGCGTCTGAAACGACTGATTCGCATTCACCACAAGGTTCGTCGACACGCCTACAGTAGGGCTGGTCGAAAATGTATTGGCCGCATTCAGGACAAACACTGCCGCCGACGTGCCTTGAAGAGTTACCGTACCTGTATTCGCCGCTGCGCTATTAATCGTTAATGACCCCGCGAAGAGAGAACCAGTCACGAATGACAGCACCCCACCGGACGTTACGCCGTCGCGGAGCACGCTGTTGAGTACGAAGTTGTTTGTGCCCGACAGCGAGAAGGTTAACGCGTTGCCGACTCCGCTGGCGATCTGCACACTGTTGGCCGAGCTAGCGCCAATGGTTACCAAGCCACCGCTATTGGAAATGCCTCGCACTTGTCCCACGCTGCCGCTCAGGAGCATGTCGCCAAAGAAACTGACATTGTTGGCTCCGCCCGCCGTAACGATGCTTATCGTGGATGTCGCTGCGGAGCCGACGAAATTGTATTGACCGGAGAACGTCAATGAGGCGGCAGTCGCCAAAGTGTTGTTCATTGACATACTCGACACGATATCGGTGACTGCCGCGCTGATCGTAACCGCCGAAGCCGTTTGCATGCTGATTGTTGCGGTGCTACTGAAATTCAGCGTACTACCGGAGATCGTCATCGCGGCTCCACCGTTGTTGCCAAGTACCAAGCCCGCCAGGCTTACAGTGCCGAGGTCATTGTTCGCTGTAAATGCAGCGCTATTCCCGTTGTTATTACCGAACGTAAGGACAACGCCCGAACCAGTCGGCCCGCTACTGGGGGCACTCCCACCGACCCAGTTAGCGGTGTTACTCCAGTTGTAGGTGCCTGGAGTCGTCGGGTCGATAAAGGTGTACGTCCCCGCACCCTCTACATCGCTTTCGAGCATTGCTGCAGCGGCCACGACAAGCAACAACACCGCACGGCGCGAGATCATCAAAAAACGTCGCATAACACTTCCGTTCAAAATCACGAAACACCCTCACCCACTCTAAAAACCGGAAAGAACGCCAGCGCAATTCGCTAGTTGGTGGCCCATCGGGAATCCGGCGTCGCGCGCATAGTTCCGCGCGCGATAACAACTGCCCTTTGACGCTTCGCACTCGCGAAGCGTCGGCGCGACGCAGGAACATGAATCCCCTCAGACTAAGCGGCCACAATTCGAGTTCGGCCAGTCGCCAAACTACGCATCCGTGTCACTGACGCGGAAACAGGACGCCGCCTAGCGTCGCGTATTACCCCGCATTCAACGTAAAGAGAACCTAACGCAACTTACATGCCATTTAGCTGATCGCAACGCTTAATCAGCACCTCGTATCGCTAAACCTAATCACAGAAGCATTTAACAAGATTGAGTAGGACGAAAAAAGGTGTGTGGTTCGTCTGGGGGGAAAGTTTAAGTATTAGGCAGATGTTAGCAACGCCGTGCTGACGAACGTGGCAGACTTTGCCGCCACGCCGATGGACGCAACATCGAAGGCATCGGCCCTGGTGCGCGATCCGAAGTAGTTGCCGTTAGCCACAGGAAACACAAAACCGAGGGCCGGCTCTGCGCATGAAAAAACCCCGGTACTGCCGGGGTCTGCGACGCGTTGCCGCAAGGGCCTATGGGCGGCACAGGACTCGAACCTGTGACCCCTACCGTGTGAGGATAGTGCTCTAACCAACTGAGCTAGCCGCCCGAAAACGGTGATCCATCAGGATAATGCAACGCCGCCCGCGTCTCAAGCGCTGGTTGAATGCGCTGGCGTACTCTTGAGGTCGAACGTCGACCGCGACAACGCTACCATCGCGACATGCAATACGCCGTTTCCGTGATCGTTGCGCTGGCCGTGGCGTACGCCGAGAGGGGCGACTTATTGCACAAAACCCCCGGTCTCATGGGTAGGGGAATAAGTCGGCTACCGCGACAGGAAGAATTCGCGGCGGAGCTTGGTGAAGTTGATCTCGGAGGTGCCGAACTTCGGCGTGAGACGACGCTTGCCGGTGGTGTAGGCGACATAGACCTCGTCGCGATAGCGGTGCATGAACGGCGTGTTCACGGCGTTGTAGTCAACGATCGGAAAGGCGAGACGGTAGTCGTTGTATCGCGAATCGATGCGAACGACGTCGCAAGCGTTGCGGCTGACGCCTTCGCCACCCATGTACACGGTCGGCGCGGTGAACATGGCGACGAGGCCGATCGGCTTGCCGAAGTCGGCGATCGCGGGTCGGCCGATGCCGTAACCCCATTTCGTCACGGGCTTGTCGAAGGTGTAAAGGTCTTCGCGACTGGCGCGGCTGAGCATGTAGCCGTGCTCGATCGTGTTCGACCGCAAGTGCAGGTAGATGTTCTTCGCGTCGAACGTGAGCGCAGGCTCGGCGAGAATCTTCACGGCTTCTGGCAACTCGCCTGGCAGTTGTCGCGGATCGGGAGCGCCGAGCAGTTCCCACGTTGCGCCGTCGTCGCTGCTGCGCATGAGAATGTTCGTGAGCAGCAGCGTGCGGCCCTCGGCGGAGCTTTTGATTTGAATCGTGCTGTAGAGCTGGCCGTCGATCTCGACCATGTCGCACGGGGCGCTGATGCCGCTGGCGAATTCAAGGCCGACGCCTCTGCCGAACAACTGATCGAGATGAAGCTGCAAGGTCGATTGGCGAAGCGCGAGTTTCTCGGACACGTTCGCGATGGTGCAGTGAGCCTGATGCAACTCGGACAGCTTGCCGCTGGCGATGTCGTAATCGCGGTAGAGAATGCGATCGAGCGGCACCTTGTCGCCGGCGAACTTGGTGGCGAAGAAGACACGCAATGTGGTGTCGTCAATGTTGTGTACGATTGGGCCTGCGACAAAGCCGCCGATCGTGATGGCGATGTCTTCGGAATCGGGCGACGTATCGCCTTCCTTCGCGATGTCGATCCAGCGAGCGGCGGCGGGATTGAGGATGTTGAAGATCGCGAGCCGCGCGAGTTGACCCTTCTTGCTTTCGTCGGGCGTCAGCTCGTTGCACTGATAGGCGACGTAGGCGATGCCGTTGACGATGCGCATCGTGCATTGATGCGCGTAGAGCTCGGTCGTGTAGTTGCTGACGATTTGCGAAGTATCTACGAACGACCGCGCAGCGATGAGGCCCGCGGTGGTCGAAGCATTTTCAGTCGAAGCCTCTTCGGCGCGTGCAACGACCGAGAAGCTGAGCAGCAGAGAGGCCGCAATCGCGTGAGCAAGAATGCGGCGCGGAAGGCTCAAGCGGCACCGTTAGGATGTTTCGCGGTGCGGGGCGACGTTCAGGCCGACTGTTCAGCCTTCGGTTCGCTCGTCGGGGGCTCGAACTTGGGGGCGGTCGCTTCTTCGCGATCTTCGATCTCGGCCGGACGACGCGAGGCGGTGCGCGACGAATCGCGATCGGCGGCGCGGAACTCTTCTTCGATTCCGGACATGCCTTTCTTGAAGTCGGTCACGCTTTTGCCCAGCGAACGGGCGACGCTCGGCAGCTTGTTGCCGAACAGCAGAACGGCCGCGATGCCGACGACCAGAAGCTCAACAGGACTTAAACCAAAACCCATCGCAACACTCCCCCGCAGCGTCGCCCGCTGCGCGATGTACAAGCCCACCGAAGGAACAAGAAAACGCTATGTCTTGGCCCGCGTTTCGGTTTCCGAGTCGTCTTCGATCTCGTTGATGCCTTTTTTGAATTCGGTCACACTACGTCCGAGTGACCTAAACAACGTTGGCAGCCGATTGGCGCCGAACAGCAGGACCACAATCACCAGAATGAGCACCATTCCCATCGGTCCAGGGATAGCAAAAAGCGGTTGCATGTGGAGACCTTCTGCGTTGCGATCACGAACCGGGATAATGGAACTGCCGACGACGGCAAAAAGGCGGGAACGACTTCGCGGGCCAAGGAAACCGGCCCAGCGACGTCGCTGACACCTGTTTATTCTTACCGGGGGTACGGGGTGTGTCAAATTAAAACACGCCCGAACGCATGACGATGCGGTAACCGACGCGTCGCCCTATCTTGCGACCCTGTCGGTCTTTGCCGTCTCGGTATAGAGCGGCAGATAGCGGTAATAAACCTCCAGGCACATGGTCGCCAGCGATGTGGCGAAAACGCGTCCGCCGTGCGGCCCCCAGATGCCATCGGGGTCCCAACTGCCCGATTCGACACCTTCCTGTTTCTGGGCGGCGAGCAGCGCCTTCACCAGGGCTGCGTTCCACTGATCCCACGCGGCCCCCTGGGTTTGATACAGCCCAAGGGTTGCGTAGTACCAGTAGTAGAGGTTCATTGGCGTGTTGCCGGGAAGCTCGCCGACGATGAACCCTGCGGCTTCGGAGCTGCTGCGACCGGTTTCGTCGATGCCGAGGAACGTGCGGCAAACCAGCGCTTCGGCCGTCATCGGTCGCGTAGGGCGTTCGCCGGGGCGGTAACTGGCGATGCCGCCGTGCGTGCCGGACGACACGGCCGTGAGGTACCGCGTCATGCGCTGTCGCGTGGCCGAGGAGATCGGAATGCCACCTTGCTCCGCGCTCTTGAGAGCCATGAGCTGCCATCCGAGTTGGCTGGTGTCGCCAGCGTCGCCGGGGCGGTAGCGCCATCCGCCAAGCACCTGGTTCTGGGCGTTGACGGTGTACGAGATCGCATCGCGAACGGGTTTGAGCAGCCGGTCGTCGCTCGTCATGGCGTAGGCTTCGCTCATGGCGAGCGTGGCCATGCCGTGACAGTACATCGCGGCATAGACGTCCGCATCGCCGCCGAGTTGCCCCTGTCGACCTTGGCTACTAATAAGAAAGTTGAGTCCGCGGGCAATGGTCGATTGGTAGTCGCCACGTTGGTGCGTGTGTCCCGAGCCGAGAAACGCCAACAGCGCCAACCCCGTGATGCCGGTGTCGGCACGAGCGCCGGCGCCGCGACGGTTTTGGCCCGCGGTGTTCGGTTCCTGCCCGGCGCCGAACTGGCTGGCGTCCCAGCGGCCGTCGGGACTCTGCATCTTCGACAGCCACACGAGGGCCGCCTTCACCGCGGCCTCCGTCTCGACCGAGCCGCCATGTGCTTTGGCGACGGCGACGTGGTCGGCTTCGCGCATGGCGTAGATCGCAGGGGGTTCCTGCGGGGCGATCGGCACGAGTGGTGGGGTGATGACGGGTTCGACCGGCGCGACCACCGGTCGCGGCTTTATGTCAGAAGCGGCGACGGTGTCGGATGGTGGCGGTGATGCGTCGGTGGTGGTGGCGACGGCCTCGGGTTGTGCGGCCGCGGGAGGCTCGACCTTGGGCGGCTTTGCGACGGTGGGCTCTTCGGTTGGTTCGGGTGGCGGCGTGGTTGTGACGGCAGCGGGAGGTGGCTCGGGCGGCGCGACGTCGGTGGGCGGTGGCGTTGGTTCGGCGGCGACGACCGGTGGCGGATCGGGGGTCGGTTCGGGAGCGGGGTCGAGTGGCGGTTCGACCGGCGCGACCACCGGTCGCGGCTTTATGTCGGATGGCGCTGCCGCGGCATCGGCGGGGCCGCCGTCGTCATCTCCCGCGACGACATGGACCATCATGTCACGCATCTTGGCGGGGCGCGAAACGAGCACGTGAACGCTCGCGGCATAAGTCGCCAGCAGCGCGTGCAACCACACGGAAAGCAACACGCAACGGTGCAAAGGCTCGGAGCGGCCCCAGCGCGTGAGCATCAGGCCGAACAATACGACCGTGACCGCGCCGAGCGCGACCCACGTGGCGGTCCAAAGGAAATCGCCCGACGAGATGAATGCGGCAATGCGCTCGTACCACGCCATAGGCGTCGCTCACCTGCGCTTTTCGGCGCGAACGCTGATGGCCAGGTCGGCGATTCCCGCCTTGCGGCAAGCGTGAAGAACCTCGGCCACGTTCTGATACTGACCATCGCCGTCGCCGCGCACCACAACACCCACGTCGTGGTTCTGTCGGCGCACGGCAATTAGCTTCGAAGTCAACTCGTTGAGCGTGACGGGCGATTTGTCGAGCACGATCTGCCCGTCGCGGTAGATGTTCACGACCTTCTTCTCGACGACGGCTGGCAGGTTCGCATTGTCGGCAACTTGCGGCACACGCAGACCGATCTTGCGTTCCATCTCCGTGAACTTCGTTCCCACCATGAAGAAGATGATGAGCAGGAACGTGATGTCGATCATGCTCGTCAAGTTGAGCGTTGGCTGTTCGTCAACGTGCGTCTTGAGGGGCATGAGTGGGAATCACGAATGTCGAATGACGAATGTCTAACGAAGAGAACAACGCGATCATGCGGCTTCGCGGCTGCGTGAGCGGGACGGTTTGCTGGGGGCCGAATCTTGCAGGGCTTCGGCGGAGATGATGTTGACGATCTCTTGGCCGAGGCTGTCGATCGACATCACGAGTTGGTCGACGCGGCTGATGAAGAACAGATAACAAGCCAGCGCCGGGATCGCGACGACGAGTCCGGCGGCGGTGGTGATGAGGGCTTCGCTAATGCCGCCGGCCAACAACTCGGGGCGGCCCATGGCGTCGGAAGATGAGATCTCGTTGAACGCGGCGATCATTCCGAACACGGTGCCAAGCAGGCCGAGCAGCGGGCTGATTGTCGAGATGCCGTTGAACATGCGAACGTATTTGCGCAAGCCGTTGGCGGCACGTTCGCCGTTGTCGAGGATGGCTTGCTCGACTTCGACCGCGGGCTTACCCCATTTGCGCACGGCGGCGGCAAACACGCCGGCGACGGGACTCTTATTGTCGAGGCACAACTCGAGCGCTTCTTCCTGGGTCAACTGCCCGTCGCGCAGTTGATGGATGAACCGTTTGACGAACGGACCTGGAATGACGCGACCTTGTCGCAACGCCATGCCCCGCTCGAGCATGAAGACGAGCGTCAACATCGAGCAGAAGAAGATCGGCACCATCAGGATGCCGCCGGCCTTGATGATCTCGAGCAGGTTCTTCGATGGAACTTTGCCGACGTGACCGTCGTCGACTTGCGCCGCGGCAGCCGAGTCGTCGGGCGATTGGGCTCGCAGCGTCCATGAGGCTTGCAGCACCAGGCCCGCGGCGATCACGGCGATGGCGATCGATCTAAGGGCTCGTTGATGCATCGGGTTAGCCATCCAAAGTCGTGAGACGAACGGTGGCCCGAATGCCGCGCGAGACGGACCTGGCTTACTGCAGCGGAGCGGGTCCTTCTTCGACGTTGCCGACCATGTGCAGATGGTTGTGATCGATGTAGATCACTTCACGCGAGTCCTCGTCGGTGTGCGACCACGGCAGCGGCCAACCGTTGCGCGTCGTTTGACTGTAGTAGACCGTGCACTTGTAGTGAGCGTGGTGATGCTGGGCCGGTCCGACGATGGGATAGAACCGCGGCGGATCGACGTAGTCGGCGATCGGTTCGATCGTCATGCGCACATTGTTGCGTTGGATTTCGTAGCCAAGAGGCAGGCCGCCTTGTACAGGGTTGGCCTTTTCGAGCGCTCGCATGACTTCGTCGGGGCTGGGCGGATCGAGCGCGATGCACGGGCCGCCAGCGGTGATCGGTCCGAGCACCGGCACGCGATCGTACCGCTCGGCGTTCCACTTGTTGTCTTCAACCACCTTCTGAAAGAAGGGGCTGACGGGAATCGGTATCGGAGCTCGCAGCCACGGCATAGCTCCGGCCGTATTGAACGGAAACAGGCATCCGGTGCTGCTGATGCTGAGCACAGCCATCACCAACGAGGCCGCAATGAGCATACGACGATCTTGCATTGGGCGAACCTCGCTGACAGCATCCATGGCGACGGACCTTGAGAACCTTGTTCAGGAACTAGGCCTACATATCGGCGCTGGGCGCGGCAGACTTTGACGATTTTTCGGATGGCGTAGAGAATTCAAGCGCTGTCGATGACAGCGTCGAATTCCAGAGTCCACAAACGCGCGAAACCGCAAGCGGGAGGCAACCTCGCTTGCGGCTTCGCGTTTTTCGTTCGGATGACGGGTTCGAAGTCCGTCGTCGTCTGCTAGTGGTGGCAGTGGCGATCGTGGAAGTCTAGGAACCACCAGCCGTCGTCCCATTCGAGGCTGACCTTACGCCAGCCGAGCGGAACTTGCGGGTACGGGTAGAACGGTCCGATGTACGGCCATGCTGTCGCCGAGTACTGCGTCGGGTACGTGACCGCGGCGTAGTTCGGGTACGTGGCGTACGAAGGCCAGGCGTAGTTCGGCAGGCGGGCGTTGTCGTAAGCTTGCGGGCCGCCGACCATGCCGGCTCCACCGACCGGCACGGGACCGCCCATGCCAGCACCACCCATGCCATCACCGCTCATACCGCCGTCGCCGTAACCGGCACCCGGAGGGCAAGGAGCAGCACGGCGATGGTGGAAGCCAGCCTGTTGGGCCGGGATGCCTTGGCTCGGAGCGCCGGTTGGAGCCGACATCGCAACCGGGCTCGGCGCCGAAGCGACGTTGCCGTTGTATGACACGGGACGAGTGGCGGTGTTTCGCGAGCTGTTGATCAGCGGCTTCGGCTGAGCAGCACGAGCACGAGTGATCGGCTCGTCGGCAAAGCGTCGCGACGCCGACGGGGCAAAGCGAACTTGCTGCGAGCTAGCCAACGGGTCGCCCGGATCCGAAGGATCGCGAGTCGAGACGGCTGCCGTGTACTGGACCTGCGATTCGGTCTGTTCGGTCGATTCGTATTGCTGCACCGGCTCGGCGGAACTGCGGGTGTTGTAGCCTGGACGCGAGCTCATCGATTGCGGCGGCTTGGTCGTCGGCAGTCGCTTGGCCGGCTGCTTCTGGGCCTGGGCGCCTTGCGCCGGCGGCTTGCCCGGAGGAGCCAGACGTCGCATGCCGAAGGTTTCCGACGGGTCGATCTTCGTGCGGCGACGGGTGTTGTTCAACAGCAGGCCGGTCTGCGTGACTTCGGAATCCTCCGAGTCGGCATTGCCGTTGGCGAAGTTCACGTCCGCCTGTGCCGGAGCACGGGTGTTTTGCACTTCGAGTTGATTCACGACGTCGGTGACGCCTGGATATTGACTGGCGATTTCCAGCGCTTCAGCCATTTGTTGAGCGTTGGCAACGCGACCCGAGAGCCACGCCGTTCCGTCTTCGAACTGCACGCCGACGCTGTAATCGCTGAGTCGGCCGCTGGACCGCATGGCGCCGGCGATGCGCTGAGCGGTGTCCTGATCGGCGGCAAGCGCCCATGCAGGGCCAAGGCCGGTCATGGCCGACAAGGCCACACCGAGAATGAAACGTCGCATTGATCCCCTCCTCCATGAATGGGTCGCATCACGCAGGCGATCGCGCCGAGAAGCGTCGGCAGCGGGCGCGGTCATGTCGTGTGACGGGCTTCGAGCGACAGCGCGTGTCTCACGCACTGGCGATTCGAGCGGGTTAGCCTGTCACACGACCACCGCGCACCAGCAATCAGCCTGTAAGAAGGTTTCGGTTGCGGGTTGCGCGTTTGGGAAGGTTTTTTTTGATTTTGCTGAGCGTGCCATCGGCCTCAAGAATCGGGCCGATGCTGGCGCAAAAAGAAGTGTCGCCAGAAGAGGTTGCGACTAAGCGCGCCCATGAAATGAGGCCGCGCGTGTTAAACCTTGCGGCGCGAAAGCACGCGGATGATGGCACGCGCTAGCGAGCGCAAAGTTCCCGCACCTTGCGCACGTGGAACACCGCGCGAAATGCATGCAATGCAAGAACGGTTAGCCGCGACGCGCAGCGGAGCGCTCCACTGGCGCGTCGAGGCTATTGATCCTCTGATCCTCAGAAAGCAAAGTTAATCGCGATGATGCTATCCATCACCGCAAGCGGTGATACTACGCGCATGCCCCGGTTCACGCGGTTTTCTGAGAACCAATAACCATTATGCGTCAAACCGCCGGCTCGCGATGACTCGAGAAGTCCCACGTCGCGGCGAGGACCATCACCGCTAGCGTTGCGGCTGATCCGATGCCGGCGCCGGGGCCGATCTGCAACGCGCCCAATGTTGCGACACTGATCAACAGCAGAAAGCCGAAGAACACACGCTGATACCAACGGTGGCTGTCGGAGCGCTCACCGACGCGAGCGAGCCAGGCACTGGCGAGACCGAGAACTTGCAGCACGGCCAAACACCAAGCGACACTCTCGGGGGCAAGAGCTTGCATGCGAATCCTTCGCTTTCCGGGCGGGAGGTTGCATGCACGTCGAAAGCGCGCATGCAGGTGGGAGGTTCGACGACATCCTTGCCGTCGAGTGCCGCGTGAAAGCGATTCGCGTGCCAACCGTTGTGTTTGTTTAGCCGGCGATCTTGATCGCCGTGTGTGCGACACATGAACGCACAAACGCGGCCCGCAAGCGGGCCGGCTAAACACGATCGCGCGACGTTGATCGCAGCGTCTCGTTGTAATCCCTACAAGCGCGCTTGCAGCGTTTACCAAATAAAACAACCCGCGAGACGACCATTTGATTGGTCGCCACGCGGGTCGAAGGCGCCCCCCAAGGGCCTTTGAATCGTTGACTATCGCAGCAAGGCGC
This sequence comes from uncultured Planctomycetota bacterium, assembly GCA_963708675.1. GTDB lineage: Bacteria > Planctomycetota > Planctomycetia > Pirellulales > PNKZ01 > DATAXP01. The sequence continues at coordinate 3,256,018 of CAVPTO010000003.1, read as the reverse complement.
CGACCTCTTTGTCCAGCTCGCCAGCATGGACGTTGCGGTTCACAACCTTGCCTTGCTTGTCGATCAGCAGCATGCTTGGCAGCGTCAGCACACCCAAGGCATTGGCCAGCGAGCTGTCCAACCCGCCCGGTTCGTACAGTTGCGGCCAAGGAATCTTGTTCGCCTTCAGGAACTCGGTGAGATCTTCCTTGCGGTTGTCGAGGCTGATGCCGATGATCACTAGCCCTTCCTTGCCGTACTTGGCGTACAGCTCACGCAGCAGGGCCAGGTCGTTGACGCACGGCTGGCTCCAGGTGGCCCAGTACTGAAGGACGATCACCTTGCCGCGGTTCTGGCCGAGGCTGACCGTCTTGCCGTCGATGCTCTTGCCGGTCATCTGAATGACCTTGCCGATCGATTCGAGACGGGCTTTGGCGCCCGTGGCCTTCTTGGCTGCTTGAGCAGCTGCCGGCACTTGCGAGCTCGCGAAGTTCTCGACGATCTTCGTGTACCACTTCTTCGCGTCTTCTTCCTGGCCGGCGAATTCCTGAGCAATCGCCAGCTGCAACATGGCCTCGGCCGTGTCGTCGCTCGTCGGATGATCGGTCACGTACTTGTTCAGGCTGTCGAGCCACTTCTGCTGCACGACAGGGAAGTTGGCATTCGGCTGGGCAATCGAGAAGCCGTAGTCGGCCGTCAGATAGCGGAACTCGACGAAGGCCGCTAGCTCCGCGTCATCCGGGTTCTTCGATAGTTTCTCGTACAGGCTCTTGAGACGATCGATGCCGTCGGGGAAGGCGCCCGTTTGAGCGGCCGCACTGATCGTGTCAGCCAACTGCTTGAGCCATAGCTTGCGGTCGTCGCCGCCACTCATGGCGGCAACTTGCTCGACAAGGTCGGCACGTTGTCCGTTGAGCTTCGGCTGCTGTGCCGGCGGAGCGGTTTGAATCTCTTTGTCGAGCTTTTCGAGGCGTGCCATCATCTCTTGCAACTGAGCGTTGCCGCCGCCTTCGCCGCCGCTGACCGACTCAGGTCGCATCGCCAGTTCGCTCGGGAAGAAGAAACCCTGAGCAGCGGTGGCATCACCGCCAGCATCGCTCGGAGCATCGATCAGTCGCCAGGCGTCGCCGACTTTCACGAGCGTACCGACCGGGATTTGCTCGTGCTTGTCGTCGATCTGCACCATAGCAGCGACGTTTTCGTAGACGGTGACATCCTTCGTCGAGCCGCCGGTTCCGGCAGGCACCAGGCCCGGCTGCGAACCACCGAAGTGGACCCATTTCAACTTGTTGCCCAGGGAAGCAAACTTCGCCCCCGGCGACTTCTGCGAGCTGAGGAACGTCTTGAAGCGATCCGGAGCGCCGCCGGCCAAGTCGCCGAGCTTCTTGGCCTGGTCGCTACCGAGGCCGAGTGAGCTGAGTTCGTCGGCGGCGATGATGAGCCGCGCGAAGCGTGCAGCATCGCGATCGCCGATGGCTCGCACCAATTCGGAACTCACTTCTTCGGCCGAGATTTGTTTCCAAGTGTCGATCTTGCCGTCTTCGTTCGTGTCGTGCGCCCAGCGTGTGCCGGCGGTATTCATCCAGCGGTACTGGTCGGCCTTGCCGTTGTAGTTCTGGTCGATGTCGCGATAGACCTCGACGCCGTTCGAGTAGTAGCACCACAGGTCGACGACGTTGTCGTTGTTCGTGTCGACGAATCGCCGCAGCATTTGGCCACTGCCGCTGCGGACGACCCAGCCGGTTTGTCCCGAGACTTGTTCGACTTTGATCGTGCACTTCGCAGCATCGGCGGCAGTGGGACGATCGATCTCGATGTCCTTTTGCACCGGCGACAGCTGAAGCGCATCGCTGACACTCGGCGTGGCAGCACGCGCCACGCCAGCTTGCGCGGCGAGGACGATCGAAAGCGTCGCAGCGAAAAACTGCAAGCGGCTTAACCGCATCGAACAACTCCTTATTCCTGAGTAGCTTGGGCGGCTCGCGCCCAACGACGGCTTCGATGGCTCCCCTATTTTCGGACCGCCCTGCCTGTGAACATGAGCCGGTTGCAGAAGATTTTCCTTATGTGACGGTTCTACGCTCTGGGCCGGCATTGCGGTCGCGCCGGTCGCACTATCTTAAGATCGCGGGCGTCTGATAGCACGCGGGTTGAAGACTTTTCCACCTGCGCAAGCCCTGCTGCCCGGAAGTCTTTTCGTAGGCGGTGTTATCGCGATAGACCGAAAGCACCTTACACGTGTTGCAGGCGTTACGAACGGAACAAGTGCTACATCAATCGCGATCAAGGGGGCGAAGAGAATGCGTCACCGTTTCTGGGCCGTTGCGGTACTCGCGTTGGCAGTGACCGCTCAAGGCGTTCGCGCTCAACCGTATCCTCGCACCAACGCCCGCACTGCTGTCGTCGCCGACGACAACTCGGTCATGCAGAGCGAGATCAACCAACTTCGTGCCCGGTTGGCGGCATTAGAAGATGTCGTCGCGCAACCGGAAACCGTTGCCCCCGGCGACCCGATGTATCAACCGCCGCAAGGCCTAACCTCGCAAGGTGGCGATACGGCCCCGACCTACCAGGGCACCTACGTGCCGACGATGGTCTATCAACAAAAGCGTGGCCGATGGACCAGCGGCTTCAACGGCTATCTACTCAAAGCCCAATGGAGCAATAGCGGAGGGACAGCGTTCCACACGACGACGTCCAACACGGCCGGCACCTCATCGACCACCACGAATACCGACTTCAGCTACAACTACCAAATCGTTCCGGCGATCTGGCTCGGCTATGTCCATCAGTCAGGCAACGGCGTTCGTTTCGGTCTCTTCCAGTACAACCAAAACTCGACCGTCTCAGGCACTGCGGGGGCCAATCAACAGCTCCTCGACGCATACACCGCCGGCGGCAACTTCGGTTTCGGCGCCACGGCCCCGGGCGATCGCTTGGTCGTTGCCAGCGCCTTGCAAGTGATCGCGTATGACATCGAAGGGACCAAGCAAGTCACGACTAACGACTGGACCTGGACCGGCTCGGCCGGCCTTCGATACATGTACTTGAATCAGTCCTACAACGACGTTTTGTTCAACGCCGCAGGCACAACGCTCGGCGGGCTGAACTCGCGCCACTTCTTCAACGGTGCAGGACCGACGCTCTCGTTCCAAGGACGTCGCTCGGTGTTCAACCGCGGCTTCGGTTTCTACGGCATCGGACGCGGCTCGGTGATGTTCGGCAACAACATCAGCTCGTTTTCGCAGTCCTCGACGCTCGGAGGCCCCCCGTCAACCGACTCGATCTTCCTCAAGAGCTGGGGCACCGTGCCTGTCACGGAACTTGAAGTCGGCATCGACCTGCGACGCACGTACGGGCGCCTGCTGATCATCTGCGACAACGGCATCGTGGGACAATCGTACTTCGGCGTCGGTTCTCTCAGCGGCACGCATGCCGCCGACGGAAGCACCTCGGACGCGACGCTCGGCATGTACGGCATTCGTTCGTCGGTCGGCGTCTACTACTAACGATTCGGTTTGTTGAGCTACTTGTGGCGCACGGCGAGCCGGCTCCGTGGGGGAGCCGGCTCGCTTTTTTGTTTCGTTTCACCGAACCGTTATGCGCGACTCTCCACCACCGCTTGCGGTTTCGCGCTTCTTGGCCGCCGCTTGCATCGCGCCTCCTCGATGCTTACAAGTAGACAGCCATAACTGGTTGTCCTACCTCGCACGCCTCACGTCCTCATGCGAACCGCACTTCGCATCGGTTGCTTCGCCGCGTTCTTGCTAAGCGCGCACTCGGCGATTGCCGAGGATGCGTCGCCGCGCCCGGTGCCGCGGATGCAAGTCGTTCCGCAGCCGTACGACCAAGCGTCGTTGCAATGCGATGGCTCGGAGCTGACGCGATACCACTTCGGCGCAAGTCTGCATCGCCCCTTTCTGTTTCCAATCATTGGACCTTCCGGGCGTTCACTGTCGCGGATCGGGCAGCCGAGCGACCCCGTGGGTCACAGCCATCACAACTCTGTCTGGATCGCACACAACGATGTCAACGGCGAGAACTTTTGGAGCGACGGCGGCAAAGGTCGCATTGTGCATCGCGGCATGGAGGAGTACGTCGATGCCGACGACGCCGCGAGCTTGCAATCGCTCAACGTTTGGAAAGGCGCCGACGGCAACACGGTGATGAACGAGCGGCGCCGCGTCACCGTCGAGCCGCTCGCCAGTGACGACAAAACACGTGGTGAGTGGCTGATGACGATCGACCTCGAATTCTTCGTCGAGAAGGCGCCTGCGACGTTCAACAAGTCGGCGTTCGGGCCATTGGCCGTTCGCATGGCTCACAGCATCGGCGTGCGCGACGGTGGCGGACGTATCACCAACAGCGAAGGTGCAATCAACGAGAAGGCCATCTTCTGGAAACCTGCGCGTTGGTGCGATTATTCGGGAGCGATCACCAACGATGCCGTCGAAGGCATAACGATTCTCGATCATCCTGCGAACCCGAACCATCCGACCGTCTACCACGTCCGCGACAACGGATGGATGGGCACGTCGCTGGCGTTCGATGGACCGCAAACCGTCGAGGTCGACAAGCCGTTGCGGCTACGATACGGCTTGTACGTCCATCGCGATCTCGCGCCGACCGATCGCATCGAGGCGCAGTGGGCTGTCTTTTCCAAGGCCCAACCGCCTGCTACGCTCGCAGTACCCAAGAAAAAATGATTCACGCATCGGCCGCTCTTCGGAGACCCCTTTGATGTCACGCATCGTCGCCTGCCTCCTCTCCTCGATCGTTTTGTGCGGGCTCACCTACGCCGCTGACGATTACACGCTTGGCCCCGACTCGCTCGAGCGCGCTCCTGGTGTATTGAAGGGCAAGGTCGAGAAGCGTGAATGGAAGCACAGCAAAATCTTCGAAGGCACGGAGCGCGACTGGTGGATCTATGTCCCCGCGCAGTACAAGCCATCGGAACCGGCTTGCTTGATGGTCTTTCAAGACGGCGCCGGCATGGTCAACGACAACGAAAAGGGCGCGTTCCGTGTGCCGATCGTCTTCGACAACCTGATCCATCGCGGCGAGATGCCTGTGACGATCGGCGTGTTCATCAACCCTGGCGTCATTCCGCCCACGAGCGGCAAAGGCGAGGGACGCAAGAATCGCAGCTTCGAGTACGACACGCTCAGCGACCAGTACGTGCGGTTCTTGCTCGAAGAGATTCTTCCCGAAGTCACGAAGGAGTACAAAATCACCGACGACCCCGCCGGCCGCGCCATCTGCGGCAACAGCTCGGGCGGCATCTGCGCCTTCACCGCCGCGTGGGAGCGACCCGACAAGTTCGGCAAAGTCGTCAGTCACATCGGCAGCTTCACGAACATTCGCGGCGGCGACGTCTATCCCGGCATCATTCGCAAAACCGAACGCAAACCGATTCGCGTGTTCTTGCAAGACGGCTCGACCGACCTCAACAACGCTCATGGCAACTGGCCCTTGGCGAATCAGCAGATGGCGGCCGCGTTGAAGTTCGTCGACTACGACTACAAGTTCGTCCTCGGCGAAGGCGCCCACAACGGCAAGCACTCCGGCAGCATCTTTCCCGACACCATGCGTTGGCTGTGGCGCGATTACCCGGGTGTCAAACAGTAGTCAGTCCATTCGCCGTGTTGTGATGCCGAATGTTTGACCGTCCAACACGTCGCCATTAGACTGCACCCTCCAGGCGTGTGGCATGCACTCCGCCGATCTGTGGAGTGCCTTCTCGGCAAAACAAGCGCTACGGCGCATGGATCTTCGCTATGCCGTTCAAGCGACTCGCGGCCTTCGCCGTTGCTGTGTGTGTTGGATGTTCTCAACAGTCTCCGGTCCCGCACCAGGCGCTGCGGCCGACCCAACCCGCCGCCGCCGTGACTGAAGATGTTGTCGCGACAACAACGGCAACCGCCGCGCCTGCAAAAGAAACGACGCCTCCGCCCAGTATCAGCCCCATGCCGCCCGCGCAGCAAAGCGTGGGGCAACTCGTCGATGGCATTGCCGACGGTGTCGTTTACATCGTGGCACTCGACGCGCTAGGCAACGAGCGATCGAGCGGTTCCGGTTTCGCCGTCGGAGCCGACGGACTGATCGCGACCAACTATCACGTCATCGCGCAAGCGGTCAACGCCTACGTGCAGTTCCGCGATGGAACGAAGCACGACGTCGTCGGTGTGCGTGCCGCTCGCGCCGACCATGACATCGCGATCCTCGAGATCAAGAATCCTGTATCCCGCGAGTCGGCCATTCCCTTGGAGTTGTCGATCGATGTTCCGCAAGGTGACGAACTGATCGCCGTGGGGCATCCGCACGGCTTCAAGTTCACGGTGACGACCGGCATTCTGAGCGCGATCCGCAAAAGCGACGAGTTGCCCGACGAGTACAAGGAAGGCGTCTCAGCTCATCCCGACACCGTGTGGGTGCAAACGAGCGCCGCCATTTCGAGCGGCAACAGCGGCGGGCCGTTGCTCACTCGCGACGGAAAGATCATCGGCGTCAACACCTGGGTAGCCAAGGGCCAGAACCTCGGGTTCGCCGTCCATGCCCGTCTGGTGAACGAAATGCACGAGAATATGTCGTCGACGGCCGATCCGTTGCCGCTCGTCGGCTCGGGGCTCATCAAGGCCGGGGAGATCGCCGCACTCGTTCATGAATATCAACAAGAGTCTCGCGTGCTCAATAACGAGTTGCGCGACATCAAAGGCGACGCGGCGAAGAAGAAGTATTGGGTCGAGCGCATGCCGGGTCCGAAGTATGCCGAGAAACTGCTCGTGCATGGCCGCGAAACGCCTCCCAGCGATCGAGGCTTCGAGGCGCTCTTGGCCGTTTGTCAGACGGCGCACGACGACTCCGAAGATTCAACGGCAGCGCTGAATGAGGCGCTCGATCTTCTGCAAACGCATTACCTCGAACACCGTCGAATTGGCGAGGCCGCATGGAGCATCTCGGCCGTATCTCGTCCGGAGGTGTTTCGTTTTCTTCGTAAGGCGATCGCTGCCACGCCGCATCGCGATGTGCGGGCAGTGTCGACCTACTCGCTGGCCTCTGCCTACGCTTATGCCACCTACGGCACACGGCGCTACAATCCCGAGATTGTGAACCTGCTCGAAACGGTGGTCGAAGAGTTCGACGACGTGCGCTACGGCACCTGGTCTGTGAACGACGCGATTCGTGACTACTATCACGGGTTGCGGTATCTCACCGTCGGCCGACAAGCGGACGACATCGAAGGCACTGACGCCGACGGCAACGAGTTCACGCTTGCCGACATGCGCGGCAAAGTGGTGATGCTCGATTTTTGGGTTGATTGGTGCCCGTACTGCCGTGAGATGTATCCGACCGAGAACAAGCTCGTCGATCGATTGCCCGAAGAGGCGTTTGCCCTCATTGGTGTGAACGCCGACGAGCGCCCGACGCTCGAAGACCTATCGAATCGCAAGGTCGTCACGTGGCGCAACTTTCACGACGGTCCAAAAGGCCCTATCACCAAGCGTTGGCAAGTCGAAGGCTTTCCGACCGTGTACATCATTGACGACAAAGGGGTCATCCGCGGCGATCAGGTCACGAAACTCGATCTGCGCGGACGACTGGGCATGATTCTGGGCGATGTGATGATGCCGCCGCCGCGCGATCTGGTTCCTCTGCAGGCTTCATGGGAATACTTGACCGGCACAGTTCTAACGAACGGTGATTGGCGAGCGGCCGAATTCGACCACTCGTCTTGGAAAACGGGTAAAACCCCGTTTGGCCTCGGCTGGGGCGACGAATCAACGACATTGGAATCGGCCCCGATCGTGGCCTATTTTCGTCGCACGTTCGACGTCGCCGACAAGTCGGCCGTCAACGATCTGATGCTCGAACTCGACTTCGACGACGGCGCGGTCGTTTATCTCAACGGCCATGAAATCTGTCGCCACTATATTGACGACAACGCCGCGGCCGACGAGCCTGCCAGCGTCGCATGCTTGAACAATGGCCGAACTACCGACGTCACGCGCCTCGATCCGTCGTTGCTGGTCGATGGCACGAACGTACTGGCCATCGAAGTGCGACAGGAGAGTGCCGACAGCGCCGACATGCGATTCGAATGCGCGTTGAGTACGAACTTTGCCGCAAAGTGCGTGGAAGAGCTCAAGAAGAAGGACTCGCCGATCACCGGCTACGCGCTCAGTTATTTGTTCGTCATCGATCCGCATAACGAGGCGATCGAGCCTGCCGCCCTGCGGATCATCAAGAAGGGGGACGCTTATGATCAGTACATCGCCATGTCCGTGATGCACCGCAAAGATCCTGAGTCGGAGAAATGGAAACTCGACACTGCGGACGACCAGGCGCAAAAGCGCAAGGATTACGCCAAGAGCTCCGCGGCGTTCGCCAAGTGGATTTCGCGTCAGCCACGCTTGGCCGGCGAGGATTACAAACAAGCGACGCAGTCGGCCGAGCTTGCCGATGCGATTCTCGGCGACGACGAGACGAAGAACACCCGAGCCTGGCTGCGATACCGACGCGGCGAGTACAAAGAAGTGCTCGACATTATCGGCCGCAGCGCAAAAGTTCGGCCCGACTCTGCCCCTTCGGAAATTGCCATTCGTGCCGCCACCCAATTCAAAATGGGCAACAAAGTGGCGGCCGGCACGCTCGCCAAGGCTGAGAAGCGTTTGAAAGAATCCAAGTACGCGCTCGACAAAGACGAGCGCGCTCTCGTCCGTGAAGTTCGCACGTTGATCGGGGCTCCGCCAGCACCGGACGCTCCTGAAACGCCTGAGGTTCCCGAAGCCCCCGAGGCGCCCGCCGAATGACCCCTTATCCCGCACGTCTTTGCCGCCTCTCTTTCGTCGTCGCACTTCGTGTTGTCTCCGTGTCTCTGGGTTTGCTCTTCTCAGCCAGCGTCACTTCCGCTCAGGACATGACGATCTCGCAGTTGCTCGTCGATGGCCAAGGCTGGGAGAAAGTCGCCGACGGGTTCAAGTTCACCGAAGGCCCGGCCGTCGACGCGCAAGGCAACGTCTACTTCACCGACATCCCGAACAATCGCATCTACAAGCACGACGTCGCCACCGGCAAGACCGACGTCTTCGTCGAGTCCAGCGGCGGCTCGAACGGCCTGATGTTCGGCCCCGACGGGCTGCTCTACGCCTGCCAGAACGGCAATCAGCGGATCGTCGCCTTCGACAAGAGCGGCAAAGAGAAAACGATTGCCGACGACGCCAACAGCAACGACCTCGTCGTGAATCAAAAAGGGGCGATCTACTTCACCGACCCGAAGAACCATCGCGTGTGGTACATCAGCCCCGACCGCAAGAAGCGTATCGTCGACGAAGGCATCGAACGCCCGAACGGCATTATCCTTTGGCCCGACCAGCAGACGCTTGTCGTCGCCGACTCGGCGGGCAAGCACCTGTGGGCTTTCCGCGTCGAGCACGACGGATCGCTCAGCGACAAGTCGCCGTATTACACGTTGCGTCTGCAACCCGGCGAAACCGCCAGCCGCGCCGACGGCATGACGGTCGACACCGCGGGACGCATCTACGTCGCCTCGCAAGTCGGGCTGCAAGTGTTCGACCCCACGGGTCGCCTGGGGGGCGTGATGCTCAAGCCGCAGATCAGCCCGCTGTCGAATGTCGTCTTCGCCAGCCCGAAGCTCGACACGCTCTACGTCACCGCCGGCGACAAGGTCTTCCGCCGCAAGGTGAACACCCACGGCCTGCGTTACTCCGACGCGCCGCCCGCGAAGTAGCTCATCGCGCGCTCGACTTATTCCCATACCCATGAGACCGGGGGTTTTGTGCAATAAGTCGCCCCTCTCCGAGTCGTGTTGACCCCCCAAGTCCGTCCGATGAATGCAGTCCCCGAGCCGCATCGCGACGCTCCCGCGCGCAGTGTCTCTGTTCGACGTCCCTATTCGACGGCGCGAGGATAGTGTTTGTCGTGCGGCCGAACCATCGAAGAAGCAGGCCGCGCGCGTTGGCGTGTGTCTTCCGCATGGCGCCGTCCAAGCGTTGACGCCCTGCCATGAGCGATCTACACTTGCGTACATGACACGTCGAATCGCGATTATTGTCGGCCGAATTAGCACGGAGACCCGGCTTTAGGGCGCCGACCGTATCACGATCCTTCGCTGAACAGTCAAAACCCTGAGGCCCGTCGGCCGCAGGGTTTTTTTGTCGCTATTTTCTCCTTCTGAATCCTGACTCCCGAATCCCGACTCCCTTCCAACCATGCGTCGCATCCAAATCTACGACACCACGCTTCGCGACGGCAGCCAAGGCGAAGGCGTCAGTTTTTCGCTGCAAGACAAGCTGCTCATCGCCGAGCGTCTCGACAGTCTCGGGTTCGATTTCGTCGAAGGAGGCTATCCGCTGTCCAACGACAAGGACGCGCAATTCTTCCAACGCGTCCGCACGATGCCGCTCGAGCACGCCCGCATCTGCGCCTTCGGCATGACCCGCCGCAAAGGCATCGCGCCGAAAGACGATCCCGGCATGAAAGCCCTCGTCGAGTCCGCGGCCCCCGTCATCACCATCGTTGGCAAGACGCACGACTTCCAGGTGACCGAGATCTTGCGAGTCACGCTCGAAGAGAACCTGGCGATGATCTCCGAGACGATCGCGTACCTTCGCAGTCAAGGTCGCGAGGTGATCTACGACGCCGAGCATTGCTTCGACGGCTTCAAGGCGAATCGCGAGTACGCGATCGAAACGCTCCGCGCCGCGTCGCAGGCCGGCGCGAGCACGCTCGTGCTTTGCGACACCAACGGCGGCAGCTTGCCCGAGGAAGTCGGCGCGATGACGCGCTTCATTCTCGATGAGCTTGACGTGCCGCTCGGCATTCACTGCCACAACGATTGCGAACTGGCAGTGGCCAATTCATTGGCCGCCGTCGACGCCGGCGCGGTCCAAGTTCAGGGAACGATCAATGGCCTCGGCGAGCGCTGCGGCAACGCTGACCTGCTCAGCGTGATCGCGAACCTCGCGCTCAAGAAGAAGGGTTACGAAGTTCTCCAGCCCGACAGCGTCGAACGCCTGACCGACTTGTCGCGCTACATTTACGAGCTGGCGAACCTGAACCATCGCAACAACCAGCCCTTCGTCGGCCTCAGTGCCTTCGCGCACAAGGGAGGCATGCACGTCCATGCCGTCAACCGAGCCGCGAGCAGCTACGAGCACATCGCCCCGCAGGCGGTGGGCAACGAACGCCGCGTACTCGTCAGCGAATTGTCGGGCCGCTCGAACATCGAAGCGCTGACCGCCAAGCACAACCTGCAAGGCGATCGCGCGCTGATGGACAAGATTCTCTCTCGCGTCGTCGTGATGGAGAACGAGGGTTACCAATTCGAGGCCGCCGAGGCGTCGTTCGAGCTGCTCGTGCAGCGCCTGCGCCGGCACGTTCCGCCCGCACTTCGAACGCCTGAACTTCCACGTGACCGTCGAGGCCGATGGTTCAGATCAAAGCAGGCACGATGCCGATACCGACGGTCGTCCATCCATCACCACCGAAGCCACCGTGAAGCTTAAGGTCGGCGACGGCATCAAGCACGAAGTGGCCGAAGGCGACGGCCCCGTGAACGCGCTCGACGCCGCGTTGCGAAAGGCCTTGGCCGAGGCGTATCCCAGCTTGGCCGAGATGCACCTCGTGGACTATAAAGTCCGCGTGATCAACTCCGAGGCCGGCACCGCCGCCGGCGTGCGCGTCGTCATCGAAAGTCGCGACGAGCGCGAAGTCTGGGGGACGATCGGCGTCAGCGAGAACGTGATCGAGGCCAGTTGGCTCGCGCTGGTCGATAGCATCGAGTACAAGTTGTCCAAGGATGAAGGGAAGAAATGACGAATGACGAAATTCAAATGACGAAAGAATGACGAAATCCGAGTGACAAAACGTTTCGTCATTCGACATTAGTCATTCGTGCTTCTTTCGTCATTTGAATTTCGACCTTCGTCATTCATCGCAATGACTGCCAACACTCAAGACTTACCCAAGCAATATTCGCACGCCGAGCCGGAGCGCAAGTGGTACGCGTTTTGGCTCGGAGGGAATCCAAGTGGCAAGAGCTACTTCCACAGCGAGCCCGACCCCGATCGCAAAAAGTACCCCAAGGGCCCGTACACGATCGTCATTCCGCCGCCGAACGTGACGGGGGCGCTGCACCTTGGGCACGCGCTGAACAACACGCTGCAAGACGTGCTCATTCGCATGAAGCGCATGCAGGGGTATAACGCGCTGTGGATGCCGGGGACCGATCATGCTGGCATCGCGACGCAGGCGGTCGTCGAACGTCGCTTGCTCACGGAAGAAAAGAAGAGCCGTCACGACCTCGGCCGCGAGAAGTTGGTCGAACGCATCTGGCAATGGAAGAACGACTACGAGAAGCGCATCCTCGGCCAGCTCCAACGTCTCGGCGCCAGTTGCGATTGGGAGCGCACACGTTTCACGCTCGACGAGATGTGCGCCGCGCCGTGCGGCAAACCTTCTTCAGCCTGTTCAAGGAAGGCCTGATCTATCGCGGCAAGCGGCTCGTCAACTGGGACACGTACCTGCAGACCGCCGTCAGCGATGACGAAGTCGAGAACGTGACGATCGCGGGGCACTTCTGGCACTTCAAGTATCCCGTCATCAAGCCGCAGAAGGGCGAACCTGAATTCGTCACGATCGCCACGACCCGCCCGGAGACAATGCTCGGCGACACCGCCGTCGCGGTGCATCCCGACCCGGCCGCGGCGCTCGACAAGGTCGAAAAGGAATTGCGGACGAAGCTGGCCGAAGCCTCCGACAAGCAGAAACCCGAGGTGCAAGCGCAACTCGACGCGATGATTGAACGTCGCAAGACAATGCTCCCGCTGTTGCTCAAACTTCGCGACATGGCTCTCGCGGGGCGGCAGCTTCAGCTGCCGCTCGCGGATCGCAAAATCCCGCTCATTGTCGACGAGTGGGCGAAGCCCGAACTCGGTTCGGGTGCGGTGAAGATCACCCCCGCCCACGACCCGAACGACTACGACGTCGGCAAGCGCCAGTCGCTCGCCATGATCAACATCATGAACACCGATGGCACGCTCAATGACAGTGTGCCCGAGAAGTATCGCGGACTAGCGATGGCGAAGGCCGCACGCGATGCCGTGGTCGCCGACATGGACGAGCTGAAACTTCTTGAGTTGGTTGAGGATCGGCAGATCGAGATTCCGATGTCGGACCGCTCGAAGACTCCGATTGAGCCGTACCTGGCCGACCAATGGTTCGTGAAGATGGACCAACTCGCGCAATCCGCGATGGACGCCGTGACAGATGGCCGCGTGAAGATCTTCCCCTCACGCTACGCCAAGACCTATCTCGATTGGCTCGGCGAAAAGCGCGACTGGCCCGTGAGCCGGCAGCTGTGGTGGGGACATCGGATACCGGTGTGGCGGTTAACACTCAACCTCAGTCGAATGGTCGATGTAGATTCGCTCCCGGAACTCATCGACGAGTTTTATGCCTCCGTTGATGAATTTGCAAAAGCCTGTGCGATGGAAGGTGAACTGGTTGCGAAAGGCGACGAGATTAGCGACGTCGTTTTCTACATATGCGCCGTTCGGTGAATGCCGAGCGTGAATTAACGAATTACTACGAACGGCAATATTGGCATGAAGCCGTCGGCATGGCCGGCGACGGCTTTGAGTTCATTCCACCGCCTACATTGTCGGAGGACGATCCGCGGAACGACGCGTATAGGCGTCTATCGCAATGCTCCAAGCTGGAGCCACAGGATCAAGGTGTGCTCGATACGTGGTTCAGCAGCGCGTTGTGGCCGCACTCGACGTTGGGTTGGCCCGAGCAGACGCCGGAGTTGGCGTACTACTATCCTACGAACACGCTCGTCACCAGTCGCGACATCATCACTCTATGGGTCGCGCGGATGGTGCTCATGGGTCTGCACAACGTGAAGCGTCCGCAAACCCCTCTCCCTTCGGGAGAGGGTGGCTCACGAAGTGAGACGGGTGAGGGCGGGTCGCTGGCCAAGGCCCCGACCACTTCCTCGGCGACATCAAAGAGAATGGCAGGCAGTGAGCAACTCAACCCTCCCTCATCCGCCGCTGCGCGGCACCTTCTCCCGGAGGGAGAAGAGTCGCAGAAAACCCCTCTCCCTTCGGGAGAGGGTGGCTCACGAAGTGAGACGGGTGAGGGCGGGTCGCTGGCCAAAGCCCCCACCACTTCCTTGGCGACGTCAAAGACAATGGGAAGCGGTAACCAGTCCAACCCTCCCTCATCCGCCGCTGCGCGGCACCTTCTCCCGGAGGGAGAAGGGGTCGGAGTGGTGCCGTTCCACGAGGTCTTCATCCATCCGAAGATTCTCGACGGATTCGGCGACACGATGTCGAAGTCGAAGGGGAATGGCGTCGATCCGATCGATGTGATCGACAAGTTCGGGGCCGACTCGCTGCGGTTCGGGCTGGCCGACCTGACGACCGAAACGCAGGACGTGCGGATGCCGGTCGACTTCGAGTGTCCGCATTGCCAGAAGCTTGTCGAGCAGACGCGGAAGAACCGCATCCTGCCGCGAGTGCCGTGCAAACATTGCGGCAAAGAGTTCTCGACGCAGTGGGCTGAGAAGCCGGAGGACAAGGCCCTGCTTCGCGGAGCGGTCGTCAGCGAGCGGTTCGAGAAGGGTCGTAACTTCTGCAACAAGCTGTGGAACGCCGCGCGCTTTGCGTTGATGAACCTCGAAGGGTACTCGGCCGCGCCGGTTGCCGATAAGGATTTAGCCGTCGAGGATCGCTGGTTGTTGAGCCGCTTGGCGACGGTGACCGACGAAGCAACGACCGCGTTCGAGAAGTATCAATATTCCGATGCGTGCGGAGCGTTGTATGAGTTTGCGTGGGACGAGTTCTGCAGCTTCTATGTCGAGATGGTAAAGAGCCGTCTGCAGGAAGCATCGTCTCGCCCCGTGGCGCAGCGCGTGCTGGCTCACACGCTCGACACGCTGCTGCGTTTGCTGCATCCGGTGATCCCATTCATCACCGAAGAGATTTGGCAGTTGCTCGGTGAAGCCTGTCCGCAGCGCGGACTCGACAAGCCCACCGCAGCGGCCGAGAGCATCATGATTGCCCCCTGGCCCACCGCTGACGCGAAGCGTCAGGATCGCGAAATCGAAGCGAGGTTCGCTCGCTTTCAGGAACTTCTCAAGGCGCTGCGTGAAGTGCGCTCGCGGCAGAACATTCCGCCGAAGACGACGGTGCGGTTCTCGGTGCGTTGCGACCGCGAGATGGCGAAACTTTTGGAGCCGATGTTGCCGTACTTCGAGACGATGGGGGGCGCGACGAGCGTCGCATGGGGCCCCGATGTGAATCCCCCTTCGACCAGAGCGACAGCGAACCTCCCGCAATGCGAAGTCTACGTTGATCTCGCCGGTCTGATCGACGTGGCTGCCGAGGTCGCTCGTAAAGAGAAAGAGCGGGACAACTATGAGAAGCAGATCAAGGCCAAGGAGGCCAAGCTCTCGAACGCCTCGTTCGTGGAGCGCGCCCCCGCCGCCGTCGTCGAAGGCGAGCGCGCAGCCTCGAAGAAATGCGGCGTCAACTCGCCGCGACGGTTGAGGCCCTCAAGGCGTTGAAGGCACAGTCGAGTTAACGCGGGGAGATTAACCGCGGAGGACGCAAAGGAAAAGAGAATTAAATTTTCTCTCTGCTTGTCTCTGCGAACTCCGCGACCTCTGCGGTTAATTTTCCGACGAACGATCGTCAAGCTTATCGAACGCCGCAGCCATCTGCTCGTCGTCGGGACGCACGAGTTGGTCGAGGACTTGACCGTCGCGCATGAAGACGAGCGTTGGCCAGAGCTTGACGCGGAACGATCGGCCGAGTGGTTTGCCGCGACCGTCCTCGACTTTGAGGTGTTGCACCTCGGGGCGCTCGTTGAGCAACGCGGCCAAATCGTCTTGAATGGCTTGGCAGTGCGGGCACCATGAGGCGCCGAATTCGACGACGACGGGGCCGGTCATGTGATCGACCTCGTCGCGTGTGGGTTCGGGTTGCGCGGTGCGTTGGAAGGGGGACATGGTTGAGGCCTCGAGGAATGGATCGCACAGCCGCGCTCCGCTGGCGCGTCGCGGCTAACCGAGGATGTCGCAAACGTCGCGCCGATTGCGGCGCACTACCCCGCCGCGGATTGGGCCGCACTCTGCCACTCGATTTGCAGCTTCGTGTCGAAGGCCTTCTCGAAAGCTTCGGCGCGCTTGCGGGCCGACCAGATGTCGACGTCGGGAAGTTCGTCAGCGATCGCATGAATCGTCGTGTCGCCGTTATCAGTCGTGACGGCGATCGACTGCACCTGCTGCGTGTTCGTGCGATCGAGCCCGCCTGCGATGCGGAGAATCGCCGCCATCTTTTTAATGCGCGTTTGATCCTTCGACGGCAACTGCGAGAAGTTCGCGTGCTTCTTCTTCGGCAACGACCCGCGGTGATAACGCGCGATGTTGGCGATGATCTCAAGCTCGTGCGGCTGAAATCCCGCAAGCCGACTGTTGAGGATCAAGTAGTAACTGTGCTTGTGATGCTTCTCGTAGTTGATCAGATAGCCAACGTCCTGCAGCACCGCCGCGGTTTCGAGCAGCGGGCGATCCGCGGGGTCGAGCTTCCCGGCCTCGACCATCTCCGAAAAAATCAGCCCCGCAAGCCTCGCCACCTGGCGGGCGTGCGGCATGTCGACCTGGCAACTGGTGGCGAAACGTTCGACCGAGCTTTCGCGATCGCTGACGCTGTCCTTCGATCGGCCAATCATCTGGTCGATCATCATGAGCATCAGGCCGTCGCGCACGCCGCGATCGTGAATCATCACGCGATTGAGATCGAAGCGGTACATGATGCGGTCGATGATCGTGATGCCGGCGACGATGATGTCCGCGCGGTCGGGGCTGAGCCCCGGCATGCTGCGTCGCGCTTCGGCGGGAATTTTGCGAAGGCGGTCGAGCAGGTGACGCACTTCGGCGCGGGTGACTTCGCTTCCGCGAAGAGGCAAGCCGGGTTGGCCCTTGAGAGCGTTAGTCATTTCGGCCAGCGTGGTGAAGGTGCCGCCGGAGCCGATGAGAATGTGCGGTTCGAGGAGCAACTTGCGCGTGTGTCGGCGGAGGACGCGGTCGATGTCGGCGACCATCGCTTCGAACTGCTCGTAGCTGACGGCCTGCGCCGTGCCGAACTTCTCGGTCATCCGCACGGCGCCCAGCGGCGTGCCGCAGACGGCCTCGATGATGCTCCCCGTGGCGAGCACGATCTCCGTGCTTCCCCCGCCGATATCCGCGACGGCAACGTTCTTGCCAACGAGGTTGAAGTTTCGCTCGACGCTCATGAAGGCCAGCCGGCCTTCCTGATCGGAGCTAATCGTCTCGACGTCGAGGCCCACCTCGTCTCGCACGCGGCGAACAAACGCCTCGCCGTCGTCGGCCTCGCGGACGGCGCAGGTGGCGATCACGCGCACGTCGCGCACTTGGAAGCCCGCGGCAATCTGCTTCATACGCCGCAGCGCTTCGAGCGTCTTCGTCACAGCGTCGGCATCGAGCCGCCCGGTTTCGACAAGGTCGTGCCCGAGGCGCGTCGTCGCCTTCTCTTCGTCGAGAATGCGGTAGTTGCCCGCTCGTAGCGCCTCGGCAATCACGAGACGCACGCTGTTGGTGCCAATATCGATCGCCGCGAGTCGATGACTCAGGTCTGGCGAAAGGAATATTTGTTTATCTTCCATCGGCACGTTTACGCGGTAGCGTCGCGGTTCGCCCCCAAGGATAGCATAGGCCACGGGGTTTGACCGTCGCGACCTGGGCAAAGATAATAAGTGGCCCGATGAAAGTCATCCGCCATCTCGACGCCGTGCCTGAGACGATTGGCTCGGTGCGCTCACGATTGGCAACTTCGACGGCGTGCATCGCGGCCACGCACGGCTCGTCGAGCGACTCGTCGAACACGCCCGACGCGTTCGTGGGCCAGCAGTTGTGTTCACGTTCGATCCGCATCCGGTGCGGCTTTTGCGGCCATCTGCCGCGCCGCCTCCGCTCACGTGGACCGAGCGAAAAGCGCAGCTGCTCGACGAACTCGGCGTCGACTGCATGATTGCTTATCCCACGGATGAGGCCCTGTTGGCGCTGAGTCCTCGCGAATTCTTCGATCGAATCGTTCGCGAAGCGCTCCATGCCCAGGCGATTGTCGAAGGACCGAACTTCTTTTTCGGCCACGATCGCAAAGGGAATATCGAAACGCTGGGGCAATACTCGGCCGCCGAGGGCATTGAGTTGGAGGTGGTCGAGCCGATCGTTTTCGACGGCGCGATCGTTTCGAGTTCGCGCGTGCGACAGCTTGTCGTGCGCGGTGATGTCGCTGAGGCGCGTTGCCTGCTCACGCAGCCGTACCGCATCCGTGGCATGGTGACTCATGGCGCCGGCGCGGGGCGAAGCTTGGCTTTCCGACGGCCAACGTCGACGCCATCGACACGCTGCTGCCGGCCATCGGCGTTTATGCGGGCGTCGCTCACGCCGATGGCAACCAATGGCCGGCCGCGATCAACATTGGCCCCAACCCAACGTTCGGCGAGCACGCGACGAAGGTCGAAGCGCATCTCATCGAGGCCGACGAGGCGCTGTACGGTCAGCCTTTGGAGCTTGACTTCCTCACCAAGTTGCGTGAGGTTCACACGTTTGCAAGCGTCGACGCGTTGAAGTCGCAGCTCGACCGCGACGTGGCTGAGACGCGGAGAATCGCACAAGAGTTTCTTTGATGGTCGACATGCAATGTGATTGGACCTTTGATCGAATAACACCACTCCCCTTGCGGGAGAGGGGCAGGGGTGAGGGGTTGGCAGCGCCGGTACACGCTTCGACTCCTCACCCGGCGAGTCCGCCGTTGGCGAACTCGCCACCCTCTCCCGCAAGGGGCGAGGGTGAAGGCGACTCCTATGTGTCTCAACGCATCTTCTCGGAGGCGTAATCAACCATGTCGATCGATTGGAAACGTCTCAGTGAACTCGTGCACGCCGGTCAGCGCTTCGTGCTGACCAGTCATGTGCGTCCCGATGCCGACGCGCTGGGGAGCGAGCTTGGCATGGCGGGCATCCTCGAGGCGCTTGGCAAGACGGTAATGATCGCGAACCCCGACAAGCCGCCGCCGAATCTTCGCTTTCTCGATCCGCACGGCAAGATCAAAGTCCTCGGCATCGACCTTCAGGCGGCCGAGGTCGAGAAGAACGACATCCACATGATTCTCGACACCAGCGCGTGGGCGCAGCTCGGCGGCATGGGCGAGGTCATCCGTGCGACGAAGGCCCGCAAGATTCTCATCGATCATCATGTGAGCCAGGACGATCTGGGCGCGGAGATCTTCAAAGACACGACGGCCGAGGCGACGGGGCGATTGGTGACCGACGCGGCGCATCACCTGAACGTGCCGCTGACGCCGGAGATTGCCACGCCGTTGTTCGCAGCAGTCGCGACCGATACCGGTTGGTTTCGCTTCGCGTCGACGACTGGCGGCACATATCGCTGCGGCGGCAAGTTGGTCGACGCCGGTGCTCGGCCGAGCCTCATCTATAAGCACCTCTACGAACAGGACACGCTGGCTCGATTGCACCTCATCGGCCGAGCGCTCGAGCAAGCCACGTCCGAGTTGGACGGTCGGCTGATTCACACCGCGCTGTCGCAAAAGGATTTCGTGGCGACGGGGGCGGCGCCTTCCGATTCGGAGGATGTCATCAATATGTTGCTGCAGGTTGGCGGCACCGAGGTCGCGGTTATCTGCGTCGAGCTGGCCACGGGAGGCGTGAAGTTCAGCTTCCGCAGTCGTCCGGGCCGCGACGGCTCGCAGATTGATTGCAGCCGTTTGGCCGAGAAATTCGGCGGCGGCGGGCACAAGGCGGCAGCCGGCGCGACGCTGAACGATGACTGCTCGACGGCGTTGACGAAGGTGCTTGACGCAGCGCGCGCGGCGATGCGATAATTTTCGCGTTGCACCCACCACGATTCGTTTTGGCATCGCAAAACGCTCCTTCCTTCGAGCGCGACGTCGCTCATCCATCACCCCTGCCCTCGGCGGCTCGCCGCGGGATAAAGTTGTTGCTCCATGGACGAAATTCCTCTCGCGCCGCTGTCGCCTAAAAAGTCGGCCAGCTCGCAACCTACACGGTTCGTCGGCGCGACAAGTACGTCGGCGTCGGATGAACCTCGCCGCGGTTTCTTCGTGAAGTTTCTTGCCGTCGTGATCGGTTCGGTCGCGGGCCTCGTGCCGGTGGCTGCCGGATTGGCGGTGTGGCTCGACCCGATGCGGCGCACCAGCGGCGGCGGACAGTTTCTGCGCATCACGTCGCTCAATTCCCTGCCCGACGACGGCGTGCCTCGTAAGTTCCCGGTTCTTGCCGATCGCCAAGACGCGTGGAACAGCAACGCGAATCAACCGGTCGGAGCTGTCTACCTGCGACGACTTCCGGCAACCGAGATCGTCGAAGCCTTCAATGCGTATTGCCCGCACGCCGGTTGCTACGTCGCGTTCCTGAACGATCGCAACGAATACCAGTGCCCGTGTCACACCAGCCAGTTCACGATCGAAGGGCGCCGCATCATGCCATGCGTCAGCCCGCGCGATTTAGACAGCTTGCCGTGCGAGCTTCGGCCGGCAGGCGACGACAAGGTGGTGTACGTACAGTTCATCAACTATTACTCGGGCACCGCCGAGAAGATCGCGAAAACATGAGAGCGCTTTTCGACTGGTTCGACGATCGCACCGGCATTCGCGACCTGGTTCACGAGGCGCTGTATGAGCGCATCCCCGGCGGAGCGCGATGGCGTTACGTGTGGGGGAGCACCTTAGTTTACGCCTTCGCGGTGCAGGTCATCACCGGCACCTTTTTGTGGATGGCCTACAGCCCGAGCGCCCAGACGGCGTGGGAAAGCGTCTATTACATCCAGCACGAGATGCAAGGCGGCTGGTTGCTGCGCGGCATCCATCACTTCACTGCGCAGGCGATGGTCGTGCTGTTGGCGTTGCACCTGATGCAAGTCGTCATCGACGGCGCGTATCGTGCGCCGCGCGAGATCAACTTCTGGCTCGGCCTCGTTCTGATGCAGATCGTGCTCGGCCTGTCGCTCACGGGTTATCTGCTTCCGTGGGATCAGAAAGGCTTTTGGGCAACACGCGTGGCAACGAATCTGATGAGTCTCGTTCCTGTGGTCGGTAACGATTTGCAGCGCATCGTCGTCGGCGGCAGCGACTATGGCCATCACACGCTCACGCGGTTCTTCGCTTTGCACGCGGGCATACTGCCCGGGTTGCTCATCGGGTTCCTCGTGTTGCACATCGCGATCTTTCGACGTCACGGCATTCACAGCAAGAACCCGACCTACGCGCCCGAGACGACGTTCTGGCCCGACCAGGTGTTGCGCGACGCCGTCGCTTGTCTCGCCGTGCTGCTGGTCGTGTTGTTCTTCATCTTTCAATCGGCGATCTTCGGTCAACCGATCGGCGAACATCCCGGCGATACGCTTGGTGCGCACCTCGGTGCTCCGGCCGATCCGGCGAACCAATACTCCGCGGCTCGCCCCGAGTGGTACTTCCTGTTTCTGTTTCAGTTTCTGAAGTACTTCCCCGGCGAGTCGGAGATTTACGGCGCGCTCGTTGTCCCCGGCATCGTCATGGGAATGTTGTTCCTGATGCCGATCATCGGCCGCTGGAAGCTCGGACATCGCTTCAACATCGGATTGCTGTTCTGCCTTCTCATCGGTGTGGGGTTGCTGACGGCTCAAGCGTGGTACGACGACAACATGGCCCGCTATGCGTGGAAGGCCCCGCTGTGGGAAGAGAAAGTCGAAAAGGCCAAGCGCGAAGAGTCGGAAGCGTATCTCGCGGCCGTTCACGATGCCGAAGAGAGTGCCGAGCGCGCGACCGAGCTGGCCCGAGCGCCGGCGGGCATTCCGACGGCTGGCGCCGTGTCACTGTTGCGATCGGACGCGAAGGTGCAAGGCCCGCGACTCTTCAAGCAATACTGTGCCAACTGTCACGATCATGTTGACAGCGCCGGCCAGGGAATCGCCGCCGAGAAGAAGTCCGCGCCGAATCTGTACGGCTTCGCTAGCCGAGTTTGGCTCAAGGGATTGCTCGATCCCGCGAAGGTCGACGGCTCCGAATACTTCGGCGCGACGAAGCACAAAGAAGGCGACATGGTCAGCTTTGTGAAGGACAACGTGCCAGGCTTCGACAAGGAAGATGTGACGAAGGCAATCATGGCGCTCTCGGCCGAGGCCGCCCTGCCCGGCCAAGCGAACGAGGATTCTGCCGATGCCGAGCAGATTGCCGATGGCCGCAAGCTGATCGAAACGCTCACCTGCACCGACTGCCACAAGTACCGCGGCAAAGGCGAGTTGGGATCGGCCCCCGACCTGACCGGCTACGGCTCGAAAGCCTGGCTGACGGCGTTCATCGCCAATCCCGGCAACGAGCGGTTCTACGGCGACCGCAACGACAGAATGCCCGCATTTGCTCCGGTCAAAGGCTCCGAGCACAATGTGTTGAGCGACGCCGAGCTGTCGCTGCTGGTCCGTTGGCTTCGCGGCGATTGGTACGAACCGTCGCACGACAAGGCCGAATGACCGACGAAGCATCGAACCAACTTCTTCTGGAGTCGCAGCGTGATGAGAACCTTCTGGAACCTGTGCCTCGCGGCGATCGTCGCGGCGAGCGGTCAGCAACTCGTCTCGGTTTCCCATGCAACGGCGGCCGACGCCGGCTACGAGGCGATCTTCGACGGCAAGTCGCTCGAAGGTTGGGACGGCAACCCGGCGTTCTGGCGTGTCGAAGATGGCGCGATCACGGGCGAGACGACCGAAGCAAATCCGACCAAGGCGAACACGTTCCTCATTTGGCGCGGCGGCGAAGTCGGCGACTTCGAACTCAAAGCCGAGGTCAAGCTTTACAATCACAACTCAGGCATTCAGTACCGCAGTTTCGAACTGCCGGGCGTGCAGTGGGGCGTCGGCGGCTATCAGGCCGACCTCGACGAAAGCGGCAAGTACTTCGGCATGATCTACGGCGAGAAGTTCCGTGGCATCCTGTGCAAGCGCGGCGAAGAAGTTGTCGTCGGCGACAACCACAAGCCGAAGGTCGTCGGCAGCGTCGGCGATCCCGACGAGTTGCTCAAGCACATCAAGCTCGGCGAGTGGAATGATTTCACGATCACGGCCGAAGGGTTTCATTTCGTCCATCGCGTGAACGGTCACATCACCGCTGCGATGACCGACGACGACAAAGAGCAGCGGCGCGCCAACGGCATCCTCGCGTTCCAACTGCACCAAGGTCCGCCGATGAAGGTGCAGTTCCGCAACGTGCGGCTCAAGAAGCTGCCGCCCGCCGCAAAGAAGGTCTCGGCCAAAGTCGATCCAGCTGACGACACGAAGCCTGAGACGAAGAAAGTCGTCTTCATCGCCGGCAACCCCAGCCACGCCTACGGCGCTCACGAGCACAAGGCCGGCTGCATGTTGCTGGCCGACGCGTTGAACAAGAGCGGTCTTCCGGTGAACGCCGTCGTTTCGTATTTCGGATGGCCACAGGATCGCAACATCCTCAACGATGCCGACTCGGTGGTTTGCTATGCCGATGGTGGCGCGAAGCATCCGTTCAACGACCACCTGGCGGAAGTCGATTCGTTGGCTAGCCGCGGCGTCGGGCTGTGCTTTTTGCACTATGGCGTCGAGGTGCCGAAGGGCCCGTCAGGCGATGCGTTTCTGCGTTGGATGGGCGGATACTTCGAGGCTGATTGGTCGGTCAATCCGCACTGGGATGCCGACTACCGCAAGTTCCCGCTGCACCCGATCTCGCACGGCGTGAAGCCGTTTGCCATCAACGACGAGTGGTACTACCACATGCGATTCCGCGATGGGATGGATCACGTACTGCCGATTCTCACCGCGCTGCCGCCGCCCGAAACGTTGTCGCGTAAGGACGGCCATCACAGCGGGAACCCCGACGTGCGTGCCGCGATCGCGCGGGGCGAGCCGCAGCACATGGCCTGGGCTTGCGATCGCCGCGACGGCGGACGTGGCTTCGGCTTCACCGGCGGCCACTTCCACTGGAACTGGGGACACGATCAGTTCCGCAAGCTCGTCCTCAACGCGATCGCCTGGAGTGCGAAGCTCGACGTTCCGCCCGACGGCGTCCCGTCGAAGACGCCGACGCTCGAACAGTTGATGGACAATCAGGACGATCCGGTTCCTGAGAAGTTCAAGCCCGAAGAAGTTCAGGCGATGCTCGTCGAGTGGAACGGCAAGTAGGGCGGGAGTACTGAGTACTTTGTACTAAGTACACGGCAGCAGCCGTCACGCCTCGATCTTGCTCTGCACCATCGCCAGCAAGCCAGCGACATCATCCGTGCCGACGCGCACGGTCGTCCAGCGGTATCGCAGCACGACGCAATCGCGGCCCCACAAGTTGTACGTCCAGCCGCGGCCGAGACGGTAGTGCATCCCCCAGCCGTCGAAGACCGTGGTGCGGCCGGCCTCGGCACTTTGCAGGCCCGCGTACTTCAGGCGCTTCCAACCGAACGGAAGCGGACCGTAAGCCAACAGCAAACGATCGCCTTCATCGGTGATCGTCAGGTGGCGGAATCCCTGCGACATGACCGCCGCGAGAACGGCGACGGCGAACATCGGCCACGCCTGTTTTGTGTCACCGTTCATCCATTGCCAGATGCCAATCGCCGTGCAGAAGATGGCGGGCGAGCCGACGACCCAATGCAGATAGCCGTATTGAGTGTGCGAGTACGGCATGAATCGTAATCCTTCTCCCTTCGGGAGAAGGTGCCCGAAGGGCGGATGAGGGCGGGTTGAATTGTGAACCGCCTTCTATTGCAACCCGCCCTCATTCGGCAGCAGACTCTACGCCAACGCGCCCCACTGCTCGTCGCCGCGCTCATGGCTGGCAGCAGCGCCGTAGTCGTCCATACCAAGCCGCATCTTCAACTCGTCAAAGCGTTCGTAGAACTGATCGCTCGACGAGTGAACGTGCTCGGCCTCGGTGATGAACTTCATGTGATCGCGGCAAGGAATGTTGTGCTGCCGGAAGATCTCTTCGAACGGCTTCAGGTTCTGACCATAAACGATCAGCAACTTGTGTTCGTCGAACTGCACTTCCAACGGAATGCCGGGATTCAAAACTGCAATGCCCGTGCAGCCATCATCGGTCAACAAATCTTCGTAGTCGCACAGCACACTCTTGAGCACTGGCATGTCGATGTGCTCGCGATACAAGTCTGTGTGACCACGACCTTCGCGGTGGTGACTGGTCTCGAGCACCACGTCGACTTCGGTTCCCAGCGGCTCGACCAACTCGAGAAACACGTCGAACAAGCATTGGCTGGTGGCCGAAGCCATCAGCACCGGCACCGTGGTGCGGCTTTGCTCGTCGCGATACACATCATGCCGATAACCTTGCGTCGGCACGACTTGCAGGTCGTACGACGGGCGCACGGCATCGGTGAGCACGAAGTCACCGTAGCGGACAATCCCCAGATGCGTTTCGAGTTCTTCTTCGCTTAAGCGTTCGAAGCTGCTCGATCCGACAACGGTCTTGCCGTCACGGAAAACATTACGAAAGAATCGCTTCAAAAAGCCCATGCCTGCACCTATTGGCTGGCGTCGACCGGGGCACATTGCCTCGATCCGCACGCAACGTTACGTCACACTTGCCAGCCGTCGTCGGCGATTCGCCCTAGACGCTCCCTCGCCCTCGGCGGCCTGTCGCTACGGACGGCACGTTCGGAGCAATCCCTACTGTCAAATCGCCCGAGGTGTGAAGCTCGCTGGCCTTGATGGCCGGCGGTGTTCAGCAACTTCGTCGATTTTCGATCCCCGAGCGTCCAGGCTTGGGGCCACAAGCAAACTCTAGCACCCTGCTTTTTGCCCAAGGCCAGGGCCAGGAAAAAGGTTGCCGAATTCCATGTCGGCTCAGACAAAGACTGGCGCGCAAGCAAGCTGTGCCGTCAGAAGAATCGTCGTCTCGCGAACGTTGGACATTTCGCCTGAAAGCGAGTTGCGCCGCTCCTGACAATACGTGCCTCGGCGGCCGGTCGTTCGCGCATGGTGTTGGTGGCACGTTTCGCGATTTGATTGCGATGGTTAGCCGCGACGCGCCAGCGGAGCGCGCCCTGCGCACCACCCGAACGCGCTCCGCTGGCGCGTCGCGGCTAACCACCACGCGAAATAACGCTAGCGCCGATACCAGCACGCGGTCGGGCGGTAGAATGTATCGCATGACATCACATGCCATTCCTTTCAACCTAGTGTTGATGCTGTGCGCGCTCGTGCCGTTGGCCGGATGCGCGCCGAAGTCGTCCGTCGCCGAGCCTGCCGATCGCGACACGTGGGACGTGTACACGATGCAAGGTTCCAAGGTCGGCTACGGCCACACCACGCAAACGGTCGTCACCGACGGTGGGCGACGGCTGGTGAAAGTCGTCGGCGAAACCGATCTGACGGTGAAGCGCTTCGGGCAAGTCACGTCGATGCACATCGAATGCATCGACTGGGAGACGCTCGACGGCGCGCTCGTGCGGTTCGAATGCACGACGCGTCTCGGACCCACGCCGCAAACCGTGCGCGGCAGCTTCGAGCCGGGCGAACTCGTCATCAGCACTGACGGCAAACAAGCGACCGACGGCGGACGCGAAACGAAGGTGCCGCTGCCCGAGGCGGTGAAGCTCGGCGGGTTCAACGCGGTCGATCAAAGTCTCGCGCAATCGCCGATGAAGCCCGGCGAGACGCGCAGCATCGAATCGCTGTGGCCCGTGATCAATCAACCGGCAACGACGACGCTCGGCGCCAAAAACTTCGAGCCGACCGAGTTGCTGACCGGCACGTACGAACTGCTGCGCATCGACGCAACCACGGCCGTTTCAGGCTCGCCGCCGATCGACTCGACGCTTTGGTGCGATCGCAGCGGCGAGGTGCTGAAGAACCGCATCGACGCGTTCGATCAGACCGGTTATCGCACGACGCGCGATGCCGCCCTCGGTCAGCCGTCGTCGCCGACGTTCGACCTCGGCGACGCGACGCTTGTGAAGCTCTCGGCCCCGCTCGACGACCCACATCACGCGAAGCGAATCCGCTACAAGGTCACGCTCGCCGGCGGCGACCCGGCCCGCGCCTTCGCCACCGGGCAATCGCAGCAAGTCCGCCTCCTCGGGCCGCACGAGGCCGAAGTGACCGTGCGGGCGTTGCGACCCGATTCGCCGCTGATCGACGGACTTCCTGCCGTTCCGCCGACCGATGCCGATCGCAATCCCAGCGCGATGATTCAGAGCGACGACCCCGCGGTCATGGCGCTTGCCGCCGAGGTGGGTGGTTCCAACGGCGACGCCTGGGCCACGGCGAAATCGCTCGAAGCGCTCGTGCACCGCAAGATTCGCGCGAAGAACTTCTCGCAGGCTTTGGCGAGCGCGGCCGAGGTGGCGAAGTCGCTCGAAGGGGATTGCACCGAGCATGCCGTCTTGCTGGCGGCGGTGGCTCGTGCGCGAGGGCTGCCTTCGCGCGTCGCGTTGGGCTTGGTCTACATCGGCCATCCGCCCGCGATGGGCTTTCACATGTGGACCGAGATTTACGTCGGCGATCAGTCAAATCCAGGTCGGTGGATTCCGATGGACGCCACGCTCGGCGCCGGCGGCATCGGCGCGGGGCATCTCAAGCTCGCCGACTCGAGCCTCGCCGAAGGCGAAGGCCTCGGCAGCTTTTTGAGCGTCGCCCAGGTGTTGGGGCGCTTGAAGATCGACGTTGCGGAAGTGGAGCGATAGCACCCGCCGTGCTATGTGCCCCTTCGGGTCATCGGGTGATTCCGATACGCAATTCTTCACATCCGCTTGCGGTTTCGCGCTTTCACGGATTGAAGCGCGAAACCGCAAGCGGCGATGGCACGCGACAAGTCGGCATCGGCGGCGGGGTCAGAGACCCGCGCCGAGCGCGGTGCATTCACTGGGGGCAAGAGAGCAAACGACGTTGGTTGATCTTGTCGCCGTGACCGCTCGTCGATAGCATTCGCCCCGCTCAGATTCCTGGGCTACCGGAGGGGCACGTTCGGCCAGACCGATCCGTGACGTGAAAGGATGCACGCACCCGTGACACGCAACCTTGCAGAACTGGCGGCTTGGGTCGGCGGCACTGTCGTCGGCGACGGACGAACCCGAATCGTGGGCGCCGCGCCGTTGGGAATCGCCCGCACCGGCGACATCACGCTGGCCGACAATGCCGACAAGGCGAAGCGTCTTTCGACCAGCGAAGCCAGCGCCGCCGTCGTGCCGCGCGGGTTCACGCCCAGCATCCCCGCCATTCAAGTAGGCGACGTGCACGCCGCCTTCACGTGCATCGTCACGCATTTCCGTCCGCCGCTCGCGCGACCCGCGCCCGGCATTCACCCGCACACGATCGTCAGCTCCACGGCGACCATTGCCGACGACGCCACCATCCTCCCCGGCGCCGTCATCGGCGATCACGTGACGATCGGCTCGCGCACCGTGATCCACGGCGGCGTACACATCCTGCCGCACACGACGATCGGCAATAACGTCACGATCTTCCCGAACGTTGTGCTCTACGAGCACACGGTCATCGGCTCGGGCGCGATCATTCACGCAGGTTGCGTGATCGGCGCTTACGGCTTCGGTTACAAGACCGTCGAGGGCAAGCATCAGCTCTCGGCGCAACTTGGGTATGTCGAGATCGGCGAGGATGTTGAACTCGGCGCGTGCACGACGATCGATCGTGGCGTCTATGGTCCGACCGTTATCGGCCAAGGCACGAAGATCGACAACCAGGTGCAGATCGGGCACAACTGCCAGATCGGACGACACAACTTGCTCTGCTCGCAAGTCGGGTTGGCCGGCAGTTGCACGACGGGCGATTACGTGGTGATGGCCGGCCAGGTCGGAGTGCGCGACCACGTGCACATTGGCCATCGCGCGATGTTGGCCGCGCAGGCGGGCATCAGCCGCGACGTGGCCGACGACGAGCAGATGTTCGGCACGCCCGCCAGCCCGGCTCGCGAAGAGATGCAATCGATCGCCATCTACAATCGCTTGCCCGAGCTGCGAGCGCAGATCAAAGCGCTCAAGGCCGCGGTTGCGATGCTGCAAGCACAACAGCGCCCGAACCCCGGGCAGGCGGCCGCCTGATGCACTCTGCCGCGACGAAGAACTACTCGTCGCTTCCACGATCTCCGAGGCTGGCAGAGCCGATTCATCGGCTCTCTTCGCGCACATCGACGCGCATCGGCCTGCTCGCCGGTTGGGGGCGATACCCGATCGTCGTTGCCGAAGCGCTCGTCAAACAAGGTTACGAAGTTTGCGGACTCGGCGTGAAAGGTCATGCCGATCCGGCGCTGGCGGATATTTGCAGCGAGTTCGCTTGGATTGGCGTCGGCCGGTTGGGTTACGCCGTCCGCTGCTTTCGTCGTTGGGATGTCCGACAAGCGACGATGGCTGGCAAGATTCACAAGTTCCAACTGTTTCAGCCCTGGGCGATGGTGAAACATCTGCCCGACTGGCGGACGTTTCGTCGTTTCGCTCAGCACTTCTTTTTCGCAAAGAAGGACCGCAAGGACGACACGTTGCTGATGGCCGTCGTCGACGAGTTTGCTTCGGGCGGCGTCTCCTTTTGTCCCGCCACCGACTTTGCTCCGGAGCTGCTCGTGAAGTTTGGTCTGATCACGCGCCGCGGCCCGACACCCGCCGAACGCAAGGACATCGAGTTTGGTTGGAACATTGCTCGCGAGATGGGTCGCATGGATATCGGACAAAGCGTCGCTATCAAACGGCAGGCGACGATTGCCGTCGAGGCCATCGAAGGAACGGACTTGTGCATCGAGCGGGCGGGACAGCTTTGCCGTGCTGGCGGATTCACCGTCGTTAAAGTCGCCAAACCGCATCAAGACATGCGGTTCGATGTGCCGACAATAGGTCTCGGAACGCTGGAGACGATGACCCGTGCTGGCGCAAGCTGCCTGGCGATCGAGGCTGGGCGGACGATTATTCTCGATGAACCTCGGTTGATCGAGTACGCGAACGAGCATCGGTTGTCGATTGTGTCGCTGAACAGCGACGCTCGATTTCCGCCCGAGGTCCCACCCGAGGACGACTGATGGATCGCCACGACGTGCCCGCGGCTGCGTTGAAACCCAAGCGCTCGCCGGCACGCCGATGCGTCTCGGCCGCCTTCTGGTTGCTCTACGTCGCCGTGCTTCTCGAAGTCGTCGCCCGCGGATACTGGGCCTACTTCTGCGACGTGCCGTTCTTCGACTCCTCCCAGGTGCTGGTAGGCCGGTTCTATCCCGAGCTGAACACCAGCGGCGTGTTGACCGAATCGATCACGCGCGACGACGAATACTTCGACGTGTTGCTGCTCGGCGGATCGGTGCTGACCGACGAGTACGGCACGATCGAGGCGAACCTGCGGAAGCGACTCGGCCAACTCACCGAGCACCGCGTGCGTGTGTTCAACCTGGCTGCATGTGGCCACACGAGCCGCGACAGCCTGATCAAGTACCGCATGCTCGACGAGCAGAAGTTCGACCTGGTCGTCGTGTACGAGACGATCAACGAGACGCGCCTGAACAACTGCCCGCCCGAGATGTTTCGTGCCGACTACACGCACGCCTCGTGGTACGACCGTATCGAACGTTTGAAGACGCATCCCGAGTTACGCTATTGCGTCTTTCCATACACGCTTGAATACACAGCGGTCGGCGTGCTCGAAGCTCGCTGCTTCGGCCGATACATTCCTCGCCATGCGCCGGACGATCACCTGTGGTACGAGTACGGCGCCGACGTGAAGACGGCGGCCACGTTCCGCGCAAACGTCGAAGAGATCGTTGCGCTCGCGCGTCAGCGCGGAGCGCAGGTGCTGTTGCCCACGTATGCCGCGTACATTCCGAGCGACTACAGCAACGAGCGGATGAATGCTCACGACCTCGACTACGGTCGTCATTGCACGCCTATCGAGATTTGGGGCAGCGTCGAAGGCGTGAGCGCCGGCGTGGCGGCACACAACGCCGTGGCGCGTGACGTTGCCCGATCGAACACCAACGTCATTCTTGTCGATCTCGATCGCGAGATGCCGCGGTCGAAGCAGACGTTCGACGACGTTTGCCATCTGACGCCCGACGGTTGCGAGCTGTGGGTCGCGTCGATGGACGAGCCGTTGCGTCGACGCATGACGGGCGTTGTGGTGGCCCGAAGGTTGCCGACGCCGGCGGAGCGTACCGTGCGCGTGAATGCCGGCGATACGAAGCTGCGATAATCCATCACGCCACGTCGCGTTACGAAAAAACGTGGACGCCCGCCGCGCCGGTGGCATACACTAAGTTCGCAGTCGAGCACGAGTGACGAAGCCCGATCGAACGGGTGACCGTGGTGAGCGTGGACATGCGACGGGCGTGTATCGTGACCGTGGCGTCGATCTTGTGCGTCATCTCGACGACCATGGCGTTCGCTCAGCCATCGGCGAGCAGCTCGGAAATCAAGTCGCTGGCCCGCGACATCGTTCAGACCGGCAAGCTTCAGCCGGACGACACTCCGCCCGACTCGGACGTTGGTCGCGACCCGGTGGAGAAAGCTTTTGACACGGGCTTGTACGTGTCTTCGCCGGGCCCGACGTTCGTGCCGCCGACGTTCTATTCCGACGGCAAGTCGCTTTGGTACGACCTTGGAAAAGTGACCATCGATCTGCGGACCGTTTACGACCTGAGCGAGACGTTCGAGAGCATGGCGAGTTTGTTCACCGACCCGGACGACTTGCCCGATGCCTATGAGTATCCCCTGAAGGCTCAATTAACCGTGGAGTTGATCCGCAAGTTTCGCAACACGCGCGATCAACAAGCTCAATGGAGCCGCCCGCTTCAACTCGCCGCTGCGGTCGTCGATCAGGAACTTCTGGCCATTCAGACCGCTGTGCGATCTGCCGAGGAACGCCCGCGCAGCGAATTCGAGGCGGAAGAAGATGAGAGAGCGCTCTACAGTCTGCTCAACGACCACGACGCACATCTAACGCGCATCGTGATTGGACATTTGGACGAGGTCGCGGCCGCCTCGGGGCTAGTGCTTCGAAAGCATCGTCCCACGGCACAGGGCGCGTTTCAGCCCGAACCGTACCAGGTGCGATTTAGCGTCGCTGATCCCGAGGCGCAGTTCTTCGTGCTGTCTCGGTTCGATTATCTGGTCGCGTCGCTGCATCTGGACCCTGCCCGCACAGGAGGCAAGGTGGAGCAAGAGATCAGCCTTTGGAAGCCGGTCACGCCGCGAAGTTTTCCCGCCGGACAAAACTTTGTGCTCGCGGTCTGGCCGCAAGCGAGCCGCTACAGCACGCCTGTCCTCCAGCCCGTAAAGGTCGTAGAGGAGGGCCAATTCATTCAGTTTGGCGTTCCAAGACCGACTCAATTTCAACCGTCGCCGAAATCGGATGTTGTCCCGGCTGCGCCGGCGGCCGAAGCTCCGGCGCCTCCCGCGCCGCGACCGTGAGCACCGCTTTGGGGAAGCCACGATGATGGCGCGTGGACCTCAGTTGCTCCGCATCGTCGGTTCGATGATCACGGTGGCGTCGTTCGCACTCGCCGCATACGTTATCGACGCGCAAGTCGAACGTCTGGAGATGGCGACGATGGTGCCGGCTTGCTTGTTGCTCGGAACGGCGGCAGCGGTCATCACCGCACTCATCGCATCGCGACTGCATCGCTCGGCGCAAATCGCCGCGCTCGCGGCAGTCGGCGTGCTCGTGCTCGGCAGCTTCGTTGCGTTCCAGTGGATGTGGAACCGTCATGTCTTCCCGAAGGACGGTCAGCGTTATCTGATCGGTACGCAGCCGCTTCCCGAAGTCAGCCAGCGACTCGCGACCATCGGCGTGATCGACCCGAACGACATCGGCGAATTGCTCGACAGCAATTACGACGACCCGCTCAAGGTTTATGGGTACGAGCAGCTCAAAGAGTTGCACAACTATTTTCAAGGCGCGTGGCTGGTGCTGACCATTGCCGCCACGTCGAGCGTGGTTCTTATCGGCAGGATCGTCGATCCTTCGAAGCCGCGGCCGCCGGTGAGGGCGAGAATCTTCATCTGTTATCGCCGAGCCGATAGCCGCGAGGTGGCCGGTCGCATCTATGATTGGCTGATCGAACGATTCGGGCGATCGCACGTTTTTCGCGATGTCAGCTCGCTCGAGGCGGGCACGTCGTTTCCCGAGGAATTGAAGCGCAGCCTGCGGCAGTCCGACGTGTTGCTGGTCGTCGTCGGCGACCGGTGGGTCATGGACTCACAAGGGAGACGAAGGCTCGACGATGAAAACGACTGGGTGCGTCAAGAGATTTGCGAGGCGCTCGAGCAGCGCATCACCATCGTGCCGGTGTTGGTCGAGCAAACGGTGATGCCCGAGGCCGACATGCTTCCGCGGGAAATTGAGCCGTTCGCCGCGATCGAAGCCTTGAGCGTACGCGATCGCGATTTCGATCACGACTTCGAGCGACTGGTCACGACCATTTGCGAAAGCGCGCGAAGAACGCGCAAGAATCGCAAAACAGCGGCAGCCACGAAGGCCGGCTGACGCCGAAGTTTATCGCTTCGAGAACTGCGTGCCGCGTCGGGCGCCGCGAAGACCGTAGTGCTTACGCTCTTTCATGCGGCCATCGCGCGTGAGCAGGTTCGTCTGCCGCAGCGCTTCTTCCAGCGCCGTGTCGTACAGCTTCAGGGCGCGGGCGATGCCGAGCTTGCAAGCGCCCGACTGACCGGTCGGGCCGCCACCGTGAACGGTGATGACGACATCGACGGCCGAACGACGATCGGTCGCGACCAGCGGGGCGAGCACGTCGCCACGATCGCGTTCGTTGAGGAAGTAGTTTTCCAACGGGCGGTCGTTGATGACAATGTTGCCGCTGCCGGCACGCACACGCACACGGGCCACCGACGTCTTGCGTCGTCCGGTGCCTAGTGCATCGCTGGTCGAACCCTTGCCTACCGTTGCCGTTGTCATCCGATCCTCGTTTCGCTCGTTCGCGTATGGCTGATTTTTATGTGACCGATTTGCAGCTTACTTGGCGGCCACGGCCTTTTGCTTTTTGGCGCCCTGCTTCTTGATGCCCAGCTCTTTCGGCTCGGGCATTTGTGCCTGGTGCGGATGCTCGGGGCCGGCGTAAACCTTAAGCTTCTCGAGCATTCGGTAGGCGAGCTTGTTCTTGGGCAGCATCCGGCGGACGGCCTCGGTGAGAATCTTCTCAGGGCGTCGCGCGAGGCGCTTGCCGGCCGTCTCGGTTCGCAGACGCGTCCAGCCGGTGTACCAGGTGTACGTCTTTTGATCCAATTTGTTGCCGGTAAAGATGACCTTCTCGGCATTCACGACGACGACGAAATCGCCGGTGTCGACGTGAGGCGTATAGGTTGGGCGATGCTTGCCCATCAGGATCATGGCGATGTCGGAGGCCAGGCGTCCGACGACCTTGTCCGAGGCGTCGACGAGCCACCAATGTTGCTCGACTTCGCCGCCCTTGGCCATGTAAGTCCCGGTCTTGGCCATCGCAGTCATTGTCACACCCATACTATTTGCGGCAAAAGGGAAACGACCAATTTAGTGGCTTCTGCTTGCGAGTTCAAGCCATCGAGCTTACCCTTTGCGGGGGCCAACCACGCTTAGCCGTCACCTTTTGGTGCCGCTAGCGTGATGAGATGGGTTTCATCGCAACATCGCGGGTACCGCGGGCCTATGAAAATCGGCGTCGTCAAGGAAACCTTCCCCGGCGAACGCCGCGTTGCCTTGGTCCCTACCGCGATTGGACCGCTGGGCAAGGCGGGCATGACGGTCGTCGTTGAGGCCGGCGCCGGCGAGGCGGCAGGCTTTACCGACGACGCCTACCGCAACAGCGGTGCTCAGATTCTCGCCTCGCGGGCCGAGGTTTTTTCCACGGCCGACTGCATCGTGCAGGTCCGTACCCTCGGGGCGAATCTCGAGGCGGGGCTGGCCGATCTCGGCCTGGTGCGAAAAGGTCAGGCGATCGTCGGCTTCTGCGATCCACTGTCGTCGCCGGCCGCCGCGCAGCAGTTGGCCGCACAAGGCGCCGTCGTTTGGTCGATGGAGTTGATTCCACGCATCACGCGCGCTCAAAGCATGGATGCACTGTCGAGCATGGCGACCATTGCCGGCTACAAGGCCGCGCTCATGGCGGCCGACACCTTGCCGAAAATGTTTCCGATGATGATGACCGCTGCCGGCACGATCACGCCCGCCAAGGTGTTGGTCGTCGGCGCAGGCGTCGCCGGATTGCAGGCGATTGCCTCGACGCGACGCATGGGGGCGGTCGTTCTCGGCTACGACGTTCGTCCGGCCGTCAAAGAGCAAGTGCAAAGCCTCGGCGCGAAGTTCCTCGAGTTGTCGCTCGACACGGCCGGCGCTCAGGGCGAAGGCGGTTACGCCAAGGAGCAAGACGAGGGCTTCTTGCGTCGTCAGCGCGAGATGATGTTGCAGGCCGTCGCCGCCAACGACGTCGTCATCACCACCGCCGCCATTCCGGGCAAGCCGTCGCCGATTCTCATCACGACCGAAATGGTCGAGGCGATGATGCCCGGCAGCGTGATCGTCGACATTGCTGCCGAGCGCGGCGGGAACTGCCAGCTCACCGAGGCCGACAAGACGGTCGTGCACCGTGGCGTGACGATTCTCGGCCCCACGAACTTGCCGGCGACCGTTCCTTATCACGCCAGCCAGATGTATGCGAAAAACGTCACCACATTTCTGGGGCAGTTGGTGCGCAACGGCGAGTTCCAATACGACATGAACGACGAGATTACGCGCGAGACGCTCGTGGCACGCGACGGACAAGTTGTGCAGCCGCGCGTGCGAGATTTGCTGGGGAGTCAACGATGATCGCCGAAGTCGTCATGTCCGAAACGCTCACACCTGAAGCGATGACCACGGTCCTCGAGCTGTACGTCTTCGTGCTCGCGGGCTTCGTTGGCTATCAGCTCATCACGCGCGTGCCGCCGCTGCTGCACACGCCGCTGATGTCGGCCACCAACGCCATCTCCGGCATCTCGCTCGTGGGGTCGATTGTTGCCGCCGGTGGCGACTTCAGCGTGTTCAGCACCGTGCTGGGTTTCATCGCCGTGACGGCCGCCTCGATCAACGTCGTCGGCGGGTTCATGATCACCGATCGCATGCTCAAGATGTTCCGTCGTCAGGAAAAGTCGTCGTGACCCAAGAGTACGTCATCCAAGCGGCCTACCTCGCGGCGTCGGTGCTGTTCATTCTCGGCATCAAGGGGCTGACGCGCCCCGAGAAAGCGCGTCGCGGCATGCAGCTGGCGGCGCTCGGAATGCTGATGGCGATCATCGGCACGTTGCTCAACCACCAGGTCGTCACGTACACGTGGATCATCGTCGGCATGATCGTTGGCTCTGGCATCGGCGCAGCCATGTCGATCTGGATGCCAATGACCGCCATCCCGCAACGGACCGCGATTTCACATGCCTTCGGCGCGCTCGCGGCCACGCTGGTCGGCATCGCCGAATATCACGAGCACTTCCAGCATCTCGGCGGCGCGAAGATGGCCGCCCTCGGCTTCGAGGTGATGTTTGGCTCGCTGACGATCACCGGCAGCTTCATGGCCTTCGGCAAGTTGCAAGGCTTTGTGAAGAGCGCTCCGATCACGTACCCGTTTCAGAATCAGACGAACATCGGTCTGTTCGTCGTCACGTTTCTGCTGTTCGTGTATCTGATCTTCGACCCCACGGCGCAGTTGGCGTTTTACGCGATGGTCGTCGTCGGTCTCGCGGTCGGCGTGTTGATCGTGCTTCCCATCGGCGGCGCTGACATGCCGGTCGTCATTTCACTGCTGAATTCCTATGCAGGACTCGCGTCGTCGGCTACCGGCTTTGCCATCGGCAACAACGTGCTCATCATCGCTGGCGCCTTGGACGGGGCGTCGGGTTTTCTGCTTTCCATCCTGATGAGCAAAGCGATGAACCGTTCGTTCGCCAATGTGCTGTTCGGCGCCTTTGGCGGAGGCGACATCGTAGCGACGAAGCCAGGCGAGAAGCGCGACCTGACCGTGCATTCCATCTCGGCCGACGACGCAGCGATGCAGTTGGCCCACTCGCGGTTGGTGATCGTCGTCCCCGGTTACGGCATGGCGGTCGCGCAAGCCCAGCACGCGGTGCGTGAGATGGCGGAGTTGATCGAGAAGCGTGGCGGCGAGGTGAAGTACGCGATTCATCCCGTGGCAGGCCGCATGCCGGGACACATGAACGTGCTGCTGGCCGAGGCGAACGTGCCTTACGATCGCCTGTATGACATGGACGAAATCAACGGCGAATTCCAACGGGCAGACGTGGCGCTCGTGATCGGCGCCAACGATGTCGTGAACCCCGCCGCGCGTAACGACCCGTCGAGTCCCATTCACGGCATGCCGATTCTGAACGTCGACCAGGCGCAGCGCGTGATCGTCATCAAGCGCAGCATGAACCCAGGTTTCGCGGGCGTCGAGAACGAGCTGTTCTATCATCCCAACACCGCAATGCTCTTCGGCGACGGCAAGAAGGCCGTCCTCGACATCGTCGCCGCGATTAAATCCGGGTGACTTACCAACCCTCTCCCCTTGCGGGAGAGGGTGGCTCGGCAGCGCAGCGGACGAGCCGGGTGAGGGGACAGCGCGTGTACACGCTTCCCACCCCTCACGCCTGCCCCTCTCCCGCAAGGGGCGAGGGGTTCATGAACGTTGCGGCGGCACGTTCATTTGCGACGTCTGCTGCAGCGCCGTCGCGATCTCGGGAATGATGCCGAGGCGCACGTAGATCGGGCGCGCATGCTCGCGAATGGTCTTGAGCCGCGCAAGAAACACCAGTCCCGAGACGAGACATGCCGATCCGCAGATGAGAATCGTGGTCGGCGCGCCGATTGCCTGCGCGAGCGCGCCGGCCATCAAGCTGCCGATCGGCGCGACGCCCAGCAGCGACATCGCGTACAGCCCCATCACGCGGCCACGCATGTTCTCGTCGACGATCGTTTGCAGCAGTGTGTTGCTGGCCGCCATTTGCAACATCATGCAGAAGCCGCTTGCGATCAGAATTCCCATCGACAAGAACAAGTGATGCGAGAACGAGAAGCACATCATCGCAATGCCCAATCCACCGGCGGCCAAACCGATTTGCAGCCCCAAGCCGACGATGCTCTTACGCGAGGCGAGGTACACGGCGCTCGTCAGTGCGCCCACGCCGGTCGACGTTGTCAACATGCCGAGCGTACCCGCGTCGCCGCCGAGCACTTCGCTGGCGAAGACCGGCATGAGCACATTGAGGGGGATGCCCGTCAAGCTCACCGTCGCCAGCAACGTCAGCAGCGAGCGGATCGGCACGGATCGGAACGCGTACGAGAACCCACCGGTCAACGCTTCCCACACGCGCGCTCGTGGTGCGTCGATCACCGGTCGGTTGATGCGCATCGCCGCCAGCGCCGCGAGCACGGCGAGATAACTGAGCCCGTTCAACAGAAAGCACCAACCTTCGCCGACGAGCGTGATCAGCAACCCTGCGATCGCGGGCCCCACGAGCCGCGCGGAGTTCACCATCGACGAGTTCAGCGCGATAGCGTTGGGCAGGTCTTCGCGGCGGTCGATCATTTGCGTGAGAAACGCCTGGCGGATAGGCATGTCGAACGCGTTCACGGCCCCCAGGAAAATCGCCAGCGGAATGATGTACTCGACGCGCACCGTGTCGGTGAGCGTGAGCGCGGCAACTGCAAGCGCCTGCAACATCGCCAACGTTTGCGTGATGAGCAGCGCCTTGCGACGATCCCAAGTCTCGGTGAGGGCGCCAGCGATCGGCGACAAGAACAGTGTGGGGATTTGTCCCGAGAACGCCACCAATCCCAACAACCACTTCGAACCCGTCATCTCCCACACCAGCCACGTCATCGCGACCTGTTGCAGCCACGTGCCGCACAGCGAAATCAGCTGGCCGCCAAAGAACAGGCGAAAGTTGGCGCTCGCCAGGGCTCGCCCCGCTCGCGGAAGCATCATCGGGCACTCGCTGATTAGTTACTCATAGAGCAGGCCGACATTTTTACCACGGAGGCACGGAGACACGGAGAAAACACGGAGCAGAGCGATAAAAAGTAGGAGAGAACCACAGATGCACACAGATTTTCACAGATCAGCAGATCGAAGAGGAAGTGCGAGAATCAGCAAAAAAACAAAACATTCTCGTCTGTTCTCATCTGTGTAAATCCGTGTGCATCTGTGGTTCCTTTCTTCTCTCCGTGCGTCCTCCGTGTCTCTGTGCCTCCGTGGTTTGCCCGCCTTTGCAGGTCTCGACTCACGGGATCGCGGCGTCGGGAAGATGAAAGAACGCCAAGGCAATGATCGCGTACACAGCCAACAGCATCACCCCTTCCATCCAATTCGACTCGCCGTCGAGACACACCAGCGGCAGCACGATGACCGACAGCAACAGCGAAACGATCTCGAGTGGCGTGAAGTGCAGGTCGAGCGTCGGCGACAGGCCGAGCACCGCACTGAACATGACGAGCACCGGCACGATGAGCAATGCCACCTGTGTGCTGCTGCCGGTGGCGATGCTGACGGCCAGGTCCATGTCGTTTTTCCACGCGGCGACGATGGCCGTCGAGTGCTCGGCGGCGTTGCCGATGATGGCGACCACGATCACGCCGACGA
Source organism: uncultured Planctomycetota bacterium (assembly GCA_963708675.1). Lineage (GTDB taxonomy): Bacteria > Planctomycetota > Planctomycetia > Pirellulales > PNKZ01 > DATAXP01. Next base: position 3,216,356 of record CAVPTO010000003.1, on the reverse strand, counting down.
AAATGTGGTTCATGCCAATCGAATCGGCCGCCGGCTCGACCGAACCGACCAGCAAGTGGCTCATCCACGTAACGCCCAGTGTCGACATCAGCAGCGCGAACAGCGCCGCCGCGTTGGTCAGCTCGGGTTGATGCTCTTCGCGGAGTGCCGCAACTTCAGGGTCTTGTGAGTTCGCGGGGCGGAAGCAGTCGCGATGCGTGACCAGCGAGAACAGCAAACTGAGGAAGTACACGATCGCAAGGATCACCGCAATCTCTTCGCTGAGCAGCTCGATCTCGTGCATGGCCGCTGCCGCCGGCGGACGACCGGAGCGGTATAGGTAGTAATGCAGCGTGGGAATCGTGAGCCCGACGCACGCGAGCATCAGCAAGGTGGCGGCGCTGCTGCTGGCGTTGCGGTTGAAGTGTTGTCGATCGCGACGCACGCCACCGACCAACATCGCGGCGCCGAGGACCAGCAAGATGTTCCCGATGATCGACCCGGTGATCGAGGCCTTCACGAGCGGATACATCTCGGGCCCGCGCGCCAAAGCCATCATGGCGATGATCATTTCCGCGGCGTTGCCGAAGGTGGCATTCAACAGCCCGCCCAAACTTGGGCCAAGCGTCGCCGCAAGACTTTCCGTCGAGCGGCCCATCAACCCGGCCAAGGGAACGATCGCGACCGCGGAAGCGATGAACACCCACAGATCGCTGACGTCGGTCGGTTCAAGCGCTGCCGCGACGACGATCGCTGGCAGCAGAAAATTGAGCGGATCCCGCGCAAGGACGCCGAGGCTTTGCGAGAACGATGGCTTGGCAGGGTCAGGCGTCATCATGACGTCGGGAGTGCAATACGCGTTCCATCGCCATCATCCGTCGTTCGCATAAGGCATCAAAATCTCGCTGGGCAACTCAATCACGTGATCGAAGCCATGCTCGACGATCGTCTCGCCCAGTTTCGTGACATTGCGAAAATACCGGTCCGAAGGCCGCCCGCCGTCGATCTGCCGCAGGGTTTCTTGGCAGAAGACGTCGGCCGCGCGGCGAACCGTTTCGTCGCCGTGCCGTGAAGCATAAAGGCTCGCGCACAGCACGATAATCGAATTCTGCACGCGCGACGAGAGTTCCGCCATGCGGCATTGCCGATCGGCAAGCGCGAGCTGAAACTTCCGCATCACGCCGCTGATTTCGATTGGGAAACGTTGCAGCCGGTCGATGGCCGCCTCGGCATGCACGCGAAGCTCCGACGGCATTGACGGCAACTCCGGCTTCGCATGTCGCCGCAGGCGCTCGGCCGCGAACCACTTCGAGTACGCCCACAACGGTTGCCGCAGGGCCATCAAATGCGACGGGTTCATCATGTTCGGCTTCTTCACCCCCGCCGCCGCCAGCGCCTTGCCGATCGGCTCGAAGAACTGCGTGCCATGCTGCTTCACCAACGATTTGAAGAACGCCATGCCGAGCATTTCGCCTTCACCTTCGTAGATGCACGGCGCGAGATATTCGTGCACGTTGTCGCCGAACATGTGACCGTGCAAGAACGCGCGGCCGCCGTGCGTTTTCATCATCAGCTCGATGGCGGCTTCTTTTTGGGCCTCGCTGCCGAAGATTTTGGCGACGATGCATTCCATCTCGCCGCGGTAGCCAAGATCGATGAGTTGCGAACACCATGCGACCAGCGCGTCGCTGGCGACGATGAGTCCCGCGAGGCGGCCGATGCGGCGCTGCACCAGTTCGCGGTGATCGATCGGTTGGCCGTAAGTCTTGCGGAAGCGTGCCCAAGGCAACATGCTCGCGAGCATCAGCCTCATGCTGCCCGCCGCCGTGGCGCACAGCGCGACACGTCCGAGGTTCAAGCCGTGATAAGCAATCGTCAGGCCGTCGCCGCGCTTGGGTTCCAACAGGTTCGCCGCAGGAACTCGGAAGTCGCGAAAGATGATGCCCTGGTTGTAAGCGTGCTTGAGCGCGTACAGGCCGTACTTCTTGAGTTGGAACTGTTCGTTCTCCGCCTCGGGTAAGTCGACGACGAGCACCGCCGGTCGATTGTCGATCAGACACACCAGGCCAATCGTGCGGCCGGGCACGACGTTCGTGATGAACAGCTTCTCGCCGTTGACGATATAGTCGTCGCCGTCGCGCACGGCCCGTGTTCGAAGGGCCGTCAGATCGCTTCCCGCGCCGGGCTCGGTCAGCGCGAAGGCGCTCAATCGCTCGCCGCTTGCCAACTTCGGCAACCAGCGCTGTCGCTGATCGGCGTTGCCGAACGTTCGCACAGGGTCAACCGCGCCGATGCAGCCATGCACGCTCGCCATGCCCGCGACGGTTGGATCGACCGTGGCCATGCGCGTCAGGAAAGGGGCGAAGGCGGCGAATGGAGTGCCGCTGCCGCCATACTGCTTATCGACGAGCAGCCCCCAGTAGCCGACACGCCCCAACTCGTCGAACACTTGTTTGGTGATCTTGCGATCGTCGTTGAGCAGCGTTTTCGCCTGGCGATGCCGCGCGACGACGGCGATCGAATCGTCCATGACCTTCTTCACGTCGGATGACAAGCTCACTGGCGAGCTTGTGAACAAGTCGACCGGCACGTCGCGCTCCCACACGGCGCGATGCGCCGGGCTGGCGGTCGTTTGATACTGCGGCGCGAAGAGCGCTTCGACCTGGTCGTCGGCCTTGTCGATCGCGCCAGTTCGTCGCGACTCTTCCTCGCTCTTGCCTCCCAGCTTGAGCGCCGTTTCGGCAAACGAGGGTCCGGAAGTCGAGGCCTCGGGAATCGTGGATTCGTCGGTTTTCATAGCGTCGCAATCTTCACAGCGTGGTGATGCTTAGCAGGTAGTAACGGCTGCGTTCCTCGTGTACATGGCTTCAATCCGTTCGGCGTAATTCTTGGCGATCACGTCGCGGCGCAGTTTGAGCGTCGGCGTCAACTCGCCCGACTCGATCGTGAAACCTCGATCAAGCAGCAAGAAGTCGCCGATTTGTTCGTACCGCGACACGCTCGCCAGGCGAAGCTGAATGTGCTCGGCGTAGAGGCGTCGCACGCGATCGTCCTCGAGCGGCGATTTGTTTTCATCGAGGGCAATGCGATGCTCGGCGATGGCGGCGCGAAGTTGCTGGGGCTCGGGGACGATGAGCGCGGTGAGATAATTGCGGCCGTCGCCGACGACCATCGCTTGCAGCACAAGTGGATCGCTCGTCAGCATCGCTTCGAGCAGCACCGGCGCGATATTCTTCCCGCCGGCGGTGACGATGAGTTCCTTCTTGCGACCCGTGATCTTCAGAAAACCCTCGCTGTCAATTTGGCCGAGATCGCCGGTGTGCAGCCAGCCGTCGCGAAGAATCTGCGCCGTGTCCTCCGGCCGCTTCCAATATCCGAGCATGACGTGCGGTCCGCGGGTGACGATCTCGCCGTCGTTGGCAATGCGCACGTCGACGCCCGGTATCGCAGGGCCGACCGTGCCGAGCTTGTGCGATTTCTCGGTGCAGGTCGTGATCACGGGCGACGACTCGGTCATGCCGTAGCCTTGCAGCAGCAGTACGCCGTTGCGCTCGTAGAACTCGGCGACGTGCCGCGGCAGCGCAGCTCCGCCGGCGATTCCCGCGCGAAGCCTTCCGCCAAAGGTCGCCGCGAGCGCTCCCGGCTTATCGGCGACGCCGGCTTGCATCAGGCCGCGCATCACTTTCTCGAAGAAGTACGGCACGCCGTTGACGAGCGTCGGATGATACTCGGCACACGTCGCGATGACCGTTTCGGGCGCATCGGCCAACACGAGCTCACATCCTTGCACGATCCACGTGTAGAAGTCGCACGTCCGGCCGAAGATATGACTCAGCGGCAGCCACGTCAGCCGGCGGTCGTCGGCGCGATGGCCAAACACCTCCATCGACGCCAGCGCGTTCGTCGCGAGATTGCTCTGACTGAGCATCACCCCCTTCGGCTCGCCCGTGGTGCCCGAGGTGTAGAGAATCGTCGCCAAGTCGCCGGGCTGAACCGTCTCTGCCGCGATGCGTTCGATCACCCGTCCGCGCTCTTCGTCGGCTTTCGCGATTAGGTCGGCGTAAGAGTGAAATGCGACCGTCGGCCACGGGATGACGTTCGTCTCGAACGTGATAATCTGCAACTCGGCGGGAAGTTCTGCCAAATGCTGCGCGAGCTTCTCGGCCTGTTCCGCCCCAGCGAGCACGACGACTTTCGACTCGCTGTTGGCGATTTGATACGCGTACTGCGCCCCGGCCAACGACGCGTGAATCGGCACATGCACAGCCCCGGCCGTTTGAATCGCCAGATCGGTGACCATCCATTCATAACGATTCGGCGAAACGAGCGCGACGCGGTCGCCTCGCTTGACACCGAGTCTTTCGAGCGCTGCTGCCAATCGTCGCACGTCCGAGGCCATCTCCGCCCACGTCGTGGCGGCCATCTGCCCTTTGCGGTGCGCGTGGATCGCAACACGCTCGGCATCGCGCGTCGCACGCTGCTGGAACAGCGCGACGATCGTCTCGGCAGTGAGCGACACGAAGTCGTCGGTCATTCGTTGCGCTCCGCTCACTGAGCTGTTCGCTCGAAGATGGTGGCGATGCCTTGTCCGACGCCGATGCACATTGTTGCCAGCCCCAGCGTCGCGCCGCGGTCCTTCATCGCGTGCAACAGCGTCGTCGAGATGCGCGCCGCTGGCGCCGAGCGGATGCCCGATGGCGATCGCGCCGCCGCGAACGTTGAGTTTCTCTTCGTCGATGCCCAGCATCCGCACGCATGCCAGCGCTTGCGCGGCGAACGCTTCGTTCAGTTCGATCAGGTCGATGTCCTTGAGCGACATTCCGGCGCGCTTGAGCACCTTCTGCGTGGCAGGCACCGGGCCGGTCCCCATCACGGCCGGATCGACGCCTACAACTGCCGTCGCGACGATGCGCGCCATCGGCTTCAGCCCCAACTCCTTCGCGCTCTCGTCCGACATGATGAGCAGCGCGCTCGCGCCGTCGTTCAGTGGCGAGCTATTGCCGGCCGTCACGGTCCCCATGCCTGGCATGAACGCGGGCTTGAGCGCCGCGAGCGACTCCATCGTCGCATCGGGTCGCACGCATTGATCGCGATCGACCAAAAACCGCTCGCCGGCTTCGTCGTGTCCCCAGATCGGAATCATTTCGTCGGCGAAATTGCCTTCAGCCTGCGCCGCGGCGGCACGTTGGTGGCTTCGCAAGGCGAACGCGTCTTGCTCCTCGCGCGAGATGCCTTGCGTTTGCGCGAGAAACTCGGCAGTGACGCCCATCATCAGCGCCTTTGCTCGTGCGCTGGAACAGTTTGGGGTTGAGGTTCAGATCCTTATCCATCGGAATGTGCAGCATGTGCTCCAATCCGCCGACGATCTGCACATCCTCGAAGCCCGCCATGATGGCGTGCGTCGCCTGGTTCAACGCTTGCAGACTGGAGCCGCACAATCGATTGACGGTCGTGCCGCCGGTGTGCATCGGAAGCCCCGCCATCAGCGAGACGCTGCGGGCGACGTCGAACCCTTGCTCGCCTTGCTGCTGCGTGTTGCCGAGCACGACGTCTTCGATCACTTCCTGGTCGATCCCCGTGCGATCGACGAGCGCCCGGACGACCGCGACGGCCATGTCGTCACTGCGCACGTTGCGGAACCAGCCTTTTTCCTTGTGACTCCGGCCGATCGGCGTGCGGACGGCGTCGATGACAACCGCGTGTTTCATGTTGGTCCTTCCCGTGGCCCCGACACTGTTATTCTACCGCACGAGGCGAGCGAAGCTGCCGAACCGGCAGAATGCCGTCATTCCGCGTAGAACTTCCGTCCACTCTTGGCCATCGCCGTCAGCATCGGTGTCGGTTGATAGCGGGCACCGAGCTTCTCGTACGGCTTAAGCATTTCGACGATCTTGACCGGGCCGAGCGTGTCGGCCCAGAACAGCAGACCACCCTTGAATGGTGGGAAACCAATGCCGAAGATCAGCCCGAGATCGACGTCGCGGACGTCGCGAACTTTTTTCTCTTCGAGGATCCGCGTCGCTTCGAGCACCATCGGCAAGAACAGCCGCGCGGTGATTTCCTTGCTCGACATTTGTGCTTGTTGACGCACCAGCGGCTTGAGCACTTCGGCCAGCGTCGGGTCCGGTTCGCCACGCCCCTTCTTGTCGGTATATCTGTAGAAGCCCGCCCCGCTCTTCTGCCCCAAGCGGCCGGCCTTCACCATCGCTTCCATCAGGGTCGAGTTCGCGACGCGATCGGGAAACGCCTCGTGCATCACCTTGCCTGCATTGAGGGCGGTGTCGAGACCGACCACGTCGTACAGCGTGAGCGGCCCCATCGGCATGCCGAACTCTTTCGCGCCGACTCGATGGCTTTCATCTCGACGCCTTCGAGCAGCAACTCGAGCGCCTCGTTCATGTACGGCAACAGCAAGCGATTGACGAGGAAGCCGGGGCCGTCGTTGACAACGATCGGACTCTTGCCGAGCGCCTTGGCAAACGCGACGGCGGACACCACGGTCTCGTCGCTCGTCTTCGGGCCACGGATGACTTCGACCAGCGGCATCTGCCGCACGGGGTTGAAGAAGTGAATGCCGACGAATCGCTCCGGATGTTTCAACCCCTCGGCCAGCGTGGCTATCGAGATTGCTGAAGTGTTGCTGGCGAGAATCGCATCGTCTTCCAGCAGCGGTTCGAGCCGTGCATAGAGCGACTTCTTCACATCGGGACGTTCGACGACCGCTTCGATCACGAGATCGCACGACGCGAACTCGGCGTCGACGGTCGTTGCGTTCATCAGCGGCACCAACTTCAGCAACTTCTCGGGGTCGCTCCCTTTGGTGGCCTTGTTGTACGACGCCTCTTCGAGCGCCTTTTGCACACCGCCGGCGAGGGCTGCGGGTTGAGCGTCGTTGATCGTCACGGCAAGTTGTCGCTTGATGCAGGCGGCAGCGATGCCCGAGCCCATGATGCCTGCGCCGAAGATGCCGACGGTCTTGATGGGTTTGGGCGCGATGTCCCCGCTGCCGATGCCGACGTCTTTCTTGTTGCGATCGGTGAGAAAGAAGACGTTAATCAGCGCTCGATTGATCGGTGTTCCGAAGATGTCGGCGAAGGCGTCTGCTTCTTGTGCGCACGCCGTCGCCAGATCGCTGCCTGCAGCGCCGAGCATGAGTTCGAGCGCCGCGGCAGGGGCCGGGTATTGCCCCTTGGTGGCCTGCTGAATCATGGCCGAGGCCGTGGCGCCGAGGAACATCAACTCGGTTTCGTCCATGTCGATTGGCTTCGACCATCGCTGGCGATCTTCGCGCCATGCGCCGGTGCGCTGCTCATCGCGGACGAGAGCGATTGCCGCCTTCTGGAGGTGATCGCTTTTGACGACGTCGGTCGCCAGGCCCATGAGCGCTGCCGCCTTGCCGTCGATGCTCTCGCCGCCGGTCACCAGCTCGACGGCATTCGAAAGTCCGACCATCCGCGGTGTGCGTGCGGTGCCGCCCCAACCGGGAAACATGCCGAGCTTCACTTCAGGAAAGCCGTATTGCGCCTTCGGATTATCGGTCATCAGCCGGCGGTCGCACCACATCGCCAGTTCCGCCCCGCCGCCGACGCACATGCCGTCGATAGCTGCGACGGTGACGAACGGCACTTGTGAGAGGCGCTCGAACAACGATCGGCCACGCGTCGCGATTTCGACGACATCGGCATGCGTGACGTTCGTGGCGGCCGCGAATTCGCGCAAGTCAGCGCCGGCGATGAAGATGCCCGGCTTGGCCGAGGCGATGACGAGACCCGCGAGCTTGCCGCGCTTTTCGAGTTCGTTCAGCCGAAGCTCGAACTCTTCGAGGACGTTGCGGCTGAGAACGTTCGCGCTCTTTTGCGGGTCGTCGAAGACCAGCAGCGCGATGTCGGGCTCGGGAAACGAGAGCTTCAGATAGCGTGCGTCGGACATGGCGTGCGTCGTCCTTTCTTGCGCACAACTTATACCACAATTGTACGCGGCGAATCCGTCTCGGGCGCGGTCGCGTGGACTCGTCAACTGTAGGGAACGCCGTCTCTGGCGTTCCGTGAACTGCGTGCGACCATCCACCCCGCTTCTCGGAACGCCAGGGACGGCGTTCCCTACAGATAACAGCCTCGAATTTGTCCCTCAAGCGGTTGTGTCATGCTGTTACGGAGTCGTCAGTTCCAGCGTCGCCCATAGGCTGGGGTCCTCTTGATACGGCAGACCTAACGGGCACGCGAACGTTTGCTCGCCGCGCTCGCGATCGATCACGGCATAGGTGAACCCCAGCCGCGGGTGCTCCTGCGGGTCGAAACCTTGCAGCGCGGCGCCCGGGATGAAACCTTCGACAACGTAACCATCGACGCGTTTCTGACTCGACGCTTGCAGCACCCCGGGACGGATTGGCTTCGCGTTCTCGCGGGCACGATTGATGAGCAGTTGCTCGGCGGCCGGTTCGTCGAGCGCCCTTCCCGATCCGGACGGCATGAAGACGAACGCATGACAAAAGCGGCTCGCGCGATGAATGTTGTGCGTGTCGCGCGTGTCGATCCACACCCGCAGGCCATCGCTTTCATCGGGGCGACTCTCGCGGCACCACGGCGGCTGCCGCTTGCCATCGACGCGCGCCTGAAAGACGAGTCCCGCCGCGTTCCATCCCGCGCACACTTCGGCAATCGCCGGCTCGTGATCGAGCGCGCCGAAGTAAGGCAGCGTGTATTCTTCGCCCAGCATCGGCGTGCCCGGCTTCCACGCGCCCTTAAGCGGCAAGCAAGGCACCGACCAGCGGAACAGGAATCGAGGTGCAATGAGTGTTTCAGCCATTCCGTATTTCCTCCTATCTGCTCGCGGCCAACCGCTTCGCCGGTTGCGACGCCAGCACGGCCTCGTGATGTTCGCGCAAAAACTGTGCGAGCCCGTCACCGATGTGCTCGATGTCGATGAGTTTGATCTTCACCAGGTCGCGGTCGGCACGGTCGATTTGCAACTCGGGTTCGTGGCCGAGGTCGGCGATGCGGCCGAGGGCGAACTTTTGCTTCGGCCCAGCGAGCACGAGGTCGATGGCTGCGGGCTTCTTGGTGTGGATCGTGGCCCAAGGTTCGCCGACGCCGTTGATGCAAACGTGCACCACCTGCTGATTGTTCCAAAGGAACTGACTGCCCGGCGCGGCCTCGGTCAGCATCTCGCACAACTCTTCGAGCACCTCGGTCGTCCATGCGACGCGTTTGCCAGGCGGGAAACCTTTTCGAGAGAGATGCCACTTCTGCCCAAGCACTTTCCAAGGCATCACGTCCTCGGGATTCGATTCGATGCGGTCGGTGAACTTCTCGAAGCCTTTGACGGCCGACTCCAAAAAAGTCCAGAATGCGGGCTTGTCGATCTCGTCCCAACTGTGCACCGCGAGTTGCACCTCTTGCCACGGGCCACGCAAATTTTTGCACTTCACACGCGGCTCGCTGCCGTAGACCGGCAGGTCGTGCATCTCGTTCAGCGGCTTAAGGTCGAGGCCGGTGACGAGTTCATCGCGCTGAAAGCTTTTCTTCGCCACGCGAAACTTGAGCCTCAATAGCCACTGCTCGCCAGTGAGGCCGTGGAAGAACCAACCGTCGCTTTTGCGGGCCGCCGAGATTTCAACGACGCTGCGATTGTTCCAATTGGTGGGGCTGAACTCTCCAAGCTCGTGAATCTTGTCGACGACCGCGCCGAGAATCTTTCCGTCCCAATTGCAGACCTGGCCGTTGCGGCCCACGCGCTCTTGCGTGTGCCAACGGCGGCCATCAGCCTCCCACGGCATCTTGGCGTCGACGCCGACTTCGGTGAGCGTGAGGTCTTCTTCGCGCGGCGCTTCGGCAGCGGCGAAGTCGTGTGGCTTGCGCTCGCCGTGCGGGCCGGCCTTCAACACTTCTTCGAGCATTTCGCCCGTGTGCGATCGCGGCAGTGGGGTGCCGTTCTTTGTGGAACTCGACTTGGCCGATTTCGTCGCGGCTTTTGAATACTCGACGATTTGCTCGGGCGTGCCAGCGCAGACGATTAGCCCGCCGCCTTCACCGGCCTCGGGGCCCATGTCGATGATCCAGTCGGCCGTCTTGATCACGTCCAAATTGTGCTCGATGACGACGACTGTGTTGCCCAGGTCGACCAACCGCGACAACACATCGAGCAACTTCGCGAGGTCGTCGAAGTGCAAGCCGGTCGTGGGTTCATCGAGCAGATACAAAGTCTGCCCCGTGTCGGGTCGCGACAGTTCGGCAGCGAGTTTCACGCGTTGCGCCTCGCCGCCCGACAGTGTCGGCGCCGATTGGCCGAGCCGCAGGTAGTCGAGCCCCACGTCGCACAACGTTTGCAAGGTGCGGCGAACTTGCGGAATGTTCGCGAACAACTCGACGGCTTTGCCGATGGGCATGTCGAGCACGTCGGCAATCGTTTGGCCATGGAACCGCACGGCCAATGTCTCGGTGTTGTAGCGTCGTCCACGGCATTCGTCGCATTCGATCCACACGTCGGGTAGGAAGTGCATCTCGATGCGAAGTTGGCCGTTGCCTTCGCACTTCTCGCAGCGACCACCAGGGACGTTGAAGCTGAATCGCCGCGCGGTGTAGCCTCGCAGCTTCGACTCGGGCAAGTGGGCGTACAACTCGCGAATCTGATCGAACACGCCTGTGTACGTCGCGGGGTTTGACGTCGGCGAGTTGCCGAGCGGTTGTTGATCGACGCGAATGACCTTGTTGATTTGCTCGATGCCGCGAATCGAATCGTGCGCCGCCGCGAACGTGCGCGCGCGATGCAATGTCCGCGCGAGCGAGTTGTACAGAACGTCTTCGATCAGCGAGCTCTTGCCGCTGCCGCTGACGCCGGTGATGACCGTGAACGTGCCCAGCGGAATTTGCAGGTGCACGTTGCGAAGGTTGTTGTGGCGAGCGCCGAGAACTTCGAGGATTGCGGATTTCGGATCGCGGATTTCGGATTGAGACGTGTTCTTGCGAGACTTTTTCTTCGAATCCGCAGTCCGCAATCCGAAATCCGCAATTCCCGCCGCGCGTCGGTTCGTCGGCACCATGATCGCCTTCGTGCCCGACAGATACGGCCCGGTCACCGACTTCTTCGCGCGACCAACTTCCTCCGGCGTACCGCGGGCGACGACTTCGCCACCCAGCTCGCCAGCGCGCGGGCCGAAGTCGAGAAGTTGATCCGCGGCGGCGATCACTTCCTTGTCGTGCTCGACTAACAACAGTGTGTTGCCGAGGTCGCGCAAGCGTTGCAGCGCCTTGAGCAGGCGCAAGTTATCGCGCGGGTGCAGGCCGATCGTCGGCTCGTCGAGCACGTAGAGCACGCCGGTCAGGCCGCTGCCGACCTGGCTGGCCAGCCGAATGCGTTGCGCTTCACCGCCCGAAAGCGTCGGTGCTCCGCGGGAGAGCGACAGATATTCGAGCCCCACGTCGACGAGGAACTGAACGCGATTACGCACCTCGCGCAGCAACTCGCCTGCTACTTTGCGTTCGGTGGCTGTGAGCTTGTAACCGTTGAACTCCTCGAACAACGCGCCGAGCGGGGTGCGGCAAATCTCGTCGATCGTGCGGTCACGGAACCGCACCGCGGCCGCGTCGTCGCGCAGTCGGCTGCCACCGCAGGTCGAACACTCGACTTCGTCGACAAGATGATCGAGTCGGCCACGCAGCGTCGGCGACAACTTCGACGCCTCGTCGAGTGCCGGGTACAGCCCCTTGTACTGAAAGCGAAACACCGGCTGGCCCTGCTTCTTCCGACCCTTGGGGAATACAGAGATCCAATCGTCGCCGCTGCCGTGCAGCACGATGCGACGGTGCCGGGCCGAGAGTTGCTCGTAGGGGATGTCGGTCGGGATGCCCGTGTGTGCGGCGAGTGCGTCGAGCATCGCGGCGAACAGTGCATCGTCGACGCCGGGCCATAGCTCGATCGCGCCGTCGGCAAGCGACAGTTTCGGATCGCGAAGCAATGCGGCCGGGTTCGCGCCTCGCTGCGTGCCTAACCCTTCGCACGACGGGCACCAACCGAGCGCACTGTTGAACGAGAAGTTGTGCGGCGTCAGAGGCTCGAAGCTGCGGCCGCACTTGTCGCAAGCGTAATGCTGACTGTGAATCTCCGTTCGCCACTGCTCTTCGGGCACGTCGTCTTGCGGCCACGCGAGATGCAGCACGCCTTTGCCGAGCGAAAGTGCGCTCTCGATGCTGTCTGCCAATCGCGAACGTCCGCCGCTGCGCACCGTCACGCGATCGATGACCACTTCGACGAGATGCTTGCGGCGACGATCGATCGTCGGCGGGCTGTCGACTTCGTAAGTCTTGCGATCGACCCGCATCCGCACGTAACCACGAGCCTTGATGTCGGCCCACAGTGTCTCGTAGTTCTCACCGACGGCGATTTCGACGGGCGCCATCAGGTACAGCCGCGTCCCGTCATCGAGCTTCATGATCTTGTCGATGATCTCGTCGGCGCTTTGGGTGCCGATGGGGACGTCGCAATCGGGGCAGTAAGGTTTGCCGAGGCGTGCGAGAAGAATACGCAGGTAGTCGTAAATCTCGGTGACGGTGCCGACGGTCGATCGCGGCGAGTGGCCGAGGTTCTTCTGTTCGATGGCGATGGCCGGCGACAGGCCTTCGATGTGATCGAGCATTGGCTTGGGCATCTGGCCAACGAACTGCCGCGCGTACGAACTGAGGCTTTCGACGTAACGTCGCTGCCCCTCGGCATAGATCGTGTCCATGGCGAGCGAGCTTTTGCCACTGCCGCTGGGTCCGCAACAAACGGTCATCTTGTCGCGAGGAATCTCGACGTCGATGCTCTTCAGATTGTGCTGACGAGCGCCTTGCACTTTGATCGCCGTCGCCTGCACGACCTCGGTCTTCTTCGCCTTGCGCGACGTCTTCTTCGAGTAGGGGATCGCGCGGTCGGCTTTCGCGAGTGCTTGGCCCGTGTACGACTCCGCGACGGTCATCACGTGTTCCGGCGTTCCAGCCGCGACGAGTCGACCACCGCCGGCGCCACCTTCAGGGCCCAGATCGATCAACCAATCGGCCGTCTTGATGACGTCCAAGTTGTGCTCAACGACGAGCACCGTGTTCCCCGCCTCGACAAAGCCGTGCAGCACCTTGAGCAGCATCTGAACGTCGGCGAAGTGCAGGCCAGTCGTCGGCTCATCGAGCAGGTACAGAGTTTTGCCCGTGCTTTTCTTGACGAGTTCGCGCGCGAGCTTCACGCGTTGAGCTTCGCCGCCGGAAAGCGTCGGCGAAGGTTGCCCGAGCTTGAGATAATCGAGCCCGACGTCGTGCAATGTCTGCAGCTTGTGGGCGACCTTCGGAATGTTCTCGAAATGCGCGAGCGCCTGCTGGATGTCCATCTCCAGCACCTCGGCAATGTTCTTGCCTTTGAAACGCACTTGGAGCGTTTCGCGATTGAAGCGGTGACCTTCGCAGACGGGGCACGTCACCCAAACGTCGGCCAAAAAGTCCATCTCCAACTTGTTCGATCCGTTGCCTTCGCAAGCCTCGCAACGACCGCCCGCGACGTTAAAGCTGAATCGGCCCTCTTGATAGCCACGCGCCTTCGACTCGGCCAGCTGCGTGTAGAGATGGCGGATGTCGTCGAAGACCTTAATGTAGGTGGCCGGGTTTGATCGCGGCGTACGGCCGATGGGTGATTGATCGATGGCGATGAGTTTGTCGAGGTGTTCGAGCCCTTCGATGCGATCGTGCTGGCCGGGCTCCCCTTCGCCGCCATTCAGGTCGCGGCGCAGCGCTTCGACGAGGATGCCGTTGACGAGCGAGCTCTTGCCCGAGCCCGAAACGCCGGTGACGCAGACGAACAGGCCGAGCGGAATCTCGAAATCGACCCCCTTCAGATTGTTCTCGGCCGCATTGACGACGCGCAGTTGTGCATCGCCGCGCGGATGACGGGTCGGCGGCGATTCGATCTTGCGCGCCCGAGAGAAACTGCCCGGTCAGGCTGCGGGGCTCGGCACAGACGGCATCGAAATCGCCGGCGACCACGACCTCGCCGCCGCGCACGCCGGGGCCGGGGCCGAAGTCGACGATGTGGTCAGCAATGCGCATCGTGTCTTCATCGTGCTCGACAACGACGACCGTATTTCCAAGATCTCGCAGCTGTGTGAGCGTGGCGAGCAAGCGGTCGTTATCGCGCGGGTGCAGGCCGATCGATGGCTCGTCGAGGATATAAAGCACGCCGACGAGTCCGCAACCAATCTGACCGGCGAGGCGAATGCGTTGACTTTCACCACCCGACAACGTCGGCGCGGTGCGGCTGAGCGTGAGGTATTCGAGGCCGACGTTGGTGAGAAAGCCGAGTCGGCCGCGGATTTCCTTGAGCACTTCGGCGGCAATGATCTGTCGTGTCGCGTCGAGATCGAGCTCGCCGAAGAAGGCTGCGGCATCGGACACGGCGAGATCGGCGATCTGCGGCAACGACTTCGCGGGCTGGTCGGCGAAGTTCGGATGTCGCGAACCCAGCGTGACGGCACGCGCTTGCTCGTTGAGCCTCGCGCCGCCGCACACCTCGCAGCCGATCGTGCGCATGTACTTCTCGAGCTGCCGCTGCTGCATGCCGCTTTTCGACGTGCGATGTTTGCTGAGCAGCTCGGGAATCAGCCCTTCGAACTCGCCGCCATACTTGTGTACGCCGCTGCCGTGCTTCCATGTGTACGTGATATGCAGCCGACCCGTTCCGTAAAGAATCTGATGACGCACGTTGTCGGTCAACTCGCGCCACGGCGTTTTCAGGATCGAACCAAGCTCGAGATCGTTCGCGCGTTCGAGTGCCTCGCCGACGCCTTCGTACAGATGCTTCTTCCAACGCCCCAAGTCTTTCCAAGGACCGATCAGTTCGAAGCAACCCTCAACGAGCGACTTCGACGGATCGGGGATCAACAGCTCAGGGTCGAAGCTGAACATCTCGCCCAGCCCGTGGCACGCCATGCACATGCCTTGCGGACTGTTGAAGCTGAACAGTTGCGGGCTCGGCGGCTCGAAGCTTAGTCCGCAATGCGTACACGCGTAGTGAGCCGACAGTCGCATGTCGTCGGGCGTGGCGCGTTTCGATTTCTTCGTCTCGTCGCGCTCAATCGCGACGATCAACTCGCCTTGTCCGACCTTCAGCGCCAACTCGACGGCCTCGGCCAATCGCGCTCGTAAGCCCGGCCCCGCCGTCAGGCGATCGACGACGACCTCGATGTTATGCCGCATCTGGCGATCGAGCCGAATCGGATCGTTCAGGCTGACGACCGTGCCATCGACCCGCACGCGGACGAAGCCCTGCTTGAGCAGATCCTCGAACAGGTCGCGGTACTCGCCTTTTTGGGCCCGAATCATCGGCGCGAGGATGCCGAACTTGGTCCCTTCTTCGAGCGTCAGCACGCGGTCGATGATCTGCTCTCGCGTCTGGGCGGTGATCTCGCGATGGCAGTTCGGGCAATGCCCCTGCCCGCAGCGAGCGTAAAGCACGCGTAGGTAGTCGTAGATTTCGGTGATGGTGCCGACGGTCGAGCGCGGGTTTTGGCCGCTCGACTTCTGCGAGATCGAAATGCTGGGACTGAGGCCCGAGATCAGATCGACGTCGGGCTTCGGCATTTGCCCGAGAAACTGACGGGCGAAGCTGGACAGGCTTTCGACGTACCGCCGCTGCCCCTCGGCATACAGCGTGTCGAAGGCGAGCGAGCTTTTGCCGCTGCCGCTAACGCCGGTGAGGCAAATGAGCTGGTTGCGCGGCAGGACCAGATTGACGTCGCGAAGGTTGTGTTCGCGAGCGCCTTGGATAACGATGTCGGAAGCGGGCATGGGCGACGAGAGCGAAGTCCGTTTCGACGGCGGTGAGTAACGAACCCGCTATTCTACGGGACACGCGTACACTCGGACAACCGCGCCAGCACCAAAGATTCACGAACGACGAATTACGTCCATGCCATCGCAAGCCCAGGGCCTGCGGGCCCTGGGTTTTGAATAACGCATGACCGCAAGCTATCAGGCGTGGACGGCCAATCTCTCGGCGCTCGATCGCGCACTGACCGCGCTCGAACCGCGCGCGGCGGCGCTGGGCGTCGGGACACTCAAGGGACGTGAGTGGTACGAGTTGCTGCGACACAAGCTGTTGCCGCAGGCGACGGGCGAGCCGCTGTTGGTGGTTGCCGTGGTTGGCGGGACGAACATCGGCAAGAGCGTCGTGTTCAACCAACTTGCCGGGCAAAACGCCAGCGGCGTGAGTCCGCTGGCAGCGGGGACCAAACACCCCGTTTGTCTGGTGCCAAAGGGTTTTGACGACGAGGCAGGACTTCGCTCGATTTTTCAGGGCTTTGAGCTGCGGCGATGGCAATCAGCCGAACAACCGCTCGTCGCCGACGACGAACACCTGCTCTTTTGGCGTAGCGCGGCGACCGTGCCTCCGCGGCTATTGCTGCTCGACACGCCCGACATCGATTCCGATGCCGAAGTGAATTGGCAACGTGCCGACACCGTGCGCCAAGTGGCCGACGTGCTCATCGCCGTCCTCACGCAGCAGAAGTACAACGACGCCGCGGTGAAACAGTTCTTTCGCAAAGCGGCCGAAGCCGACAAGGCGGTGATCGTCATTTTCAATCAATGCGACTTGGAACTCGACGCACCGTATTGGCCGAAGTGGCTGGCCGTGTTCGTCGAGTCGACCGGCATCAAGCCCGAGATGGTGTACGTGGCGCCGCACGATCGCCGAGCGGCCAACGACCTGCGATTGCCGTTCTACGAGGTCGGACGAGATGGAATGTCGCCGCCGAGCAAACCGTCCGATCTGCGCGCCGAGTTGGGATCGCTTCACTTCGACGAAATCAAAATTCGCACGTTCCGCGGGGCGATGGCCGAAGTGACCGACGGGAGTCGCGGAGCCGGAGCGTATCTCAACGAAATCCGCGCCGCGAGTCGGCAGTTCGAGGCGGCTGAGCGAGCACTGTCGGCCACCGAGATGGCGCGCGTGCGCTGGCCGGTGGTTCCCGCGTCGCTATTGGTCGAAGAGATCACACGTTGGTGGGACGAGCGACGTCCGCCGTGGTCGCGCACGATTCATGGCGTGTATCGCACGGTCGGCAAAGGCCTGACGTGGCCCATCCGAGCGGCTTGGCAAGGCCTCGGTCAGTCGACGACCGACCCGGTGACGTTGTTTCAAGTGCAGCAGCGCGACGCGATTGTCGAGACGATCGAGAAGGTGCTCGGCGAGTTGCAGCGACTTGCCGAACTTGGCAACGAAATCCTCCGTCCGCGATTGCGGTCGTTGCTGAGCGGTCACGAGCGCGCTCGGCTGATCGAACGCATCGAGGCCGACTACGAGGCGCTGCCGACGTTGGATGACGAATATCGAGCGTACCTTCGCGAGGAGCTTGACGCTTGGCGCAAGGACAACCCGCGCGCTGTGTGGTGGCTGCAATCGTTGGATCACGTCGCGGCGCTCGCTCGGCCGGTGATCACCGTCAGCCTGGTCGTCACCGGCGGCGCGTTTGCAGGTGACGTGGTGCATACAGCCGCGACGCAAGTCGTCGGCCACACGGCGACACAGATCGCGACCGAGGCAGCGATCACGGGCGGTGTGACCGCAGGCGGCGAAGCCTTGGTGAGCGCGACCGGCGATAGCATCAAGCAAGCCGCGGCGAGATTGTTCCGTCGCCTTCAAAACCGTTACGCCTCGCAACGCGCCGCATGGCTTGCTGCGTGGTTAGAACGCGAGTTGCTCGGCGGCATGTTGGCCGAGCTGCGCGAAGGCGCGGCAGTCGCCGAGAGCGCGCCGTTTCGCGAAGTCGAAGCAGCGCTGTCGATACTTCATGACGGCGCTTATGATCCGAAGAACAAGGTCATGCAATGAGTTACCGACGACAAACTACCATCGGCGTGGCAACGCTTTGCGTCTCCCTCTTCTTGCCCGTCGCTTGCCAAGCCGACGACTCGGCCGCGGTGGGTCTTCGTGCGAAGCGCTTGAGTGCCGTGAATCGTTTCGGCTATCAGCTTCAGAAGATCAAGGTCGCCGAAGCTGCTGAATCGCCGGCCGACTTGCTCGTGCTTGAACCTCACGGCGACGACGAGCGTTTGACGCCTGCCGAAGTTGCACGTTTACGCAAGAAGCCGGACGGCCGGCCGCGCATCGTTTTGGCGTACCTTTCGATTGGCGAAGCCGAGGACTATCGACCGTACTGGAAGAAAGTGTGGAAGCGCGAGCCGCCTGCGTGGCTAGGCCCCGAGAATCCCGACTGGAAGGGGAACTTCGAGGTGCATTATTGGGATGACGCGTGGCAATCGCTGATTCTCGGCCAGCCCGACGCGCAGCTCGATCAGATCGTGGCTGATGGTTACGACGGCGTGTATCTCGACATCGTCGACGGCTTCGAGTTTTGGGAAGAGCGAGGCGTGAAGGACGCGCGGACGAAAATGGTGGCGTGGATCGAACGGATCGCGAGTTACGCCCGGACGCGGCGAGCCGACTTCCTGGTCGTGGCGCAGAACGGCGAGGCGCTCGTCGAAGAACCCGGATACCTCGGGCTGGTCGATGCTTTAGGCCGCGAGGACTTTTATTTCAACGGCGACAAGCGGCAGAAACCCAAGGAAGTGAATTACGTCGAGAACTTCGTCGCTCAATTTAAGAAGGCGGGCAAGCCGGTGTTTTTGATCGACTATCCTCGCAAGCCCGAGAATCGCGAGGAAATGTATCGCCGAGCGATCGAGGCGGGTTACGTTCCGCTGGTTACGGTGCGGCAACTGAACCGACTCATCGTAACGCCCGAGCGTTGACGTTTGCTTAGCCGCCGCGTCCATGCGGCGGATTCCGGGTTGTGGACAACCCGGCTAAGCAGTTTTGAAAGGCCCTTTAGCGATCGACATCGCACTCGACCCAATAGCACGGGTGATCGGACGCGCCGATGTCGATCGAGCCGCGGTCGAAGCACTTCAGGCCGCGCACGAGAATCCAATCGATGCGGTCTTCCGGTCGTCCGGCGGGCAAGTTGGCCAGTGGATCGATGATTTCGCCATCGGCGAGCAATTCGCGCATCAAGGAGTCGTCGCGAGTCATGTTCATGTCGCCCATGAGCACGGCCGGCTTGGGCAAGGCGAGGAATCGCGTGGTCGCCTCATGCCATTGCGCCGTGCGATCGGCAGCGGCGCCGCGTTCCAAGTGCGTGACGATCACATGCACGGGCTGCGAGTTCACATCGAACGTGAGCTCGATGAAGTTGCGGTAACTCTTGGCGTCATGATGCGGCAATGGCACACGCCGCCACGATTGTGTCGGCATTGACGACAATACTGCGTTGCCAAAGTCGTAATGCCACCAACGTCGCTCGGTCGGTGCGAATATGAAGTCGCGATCCAAATCGTCGGCCAACTGGTGGGCTTGGTCGAGACTTGGCAACAACCAAGCGCCATGCACTTCGTTCAGTCCGACAATGTCGAAACGTTGCAGACACGATGCGGTGCGTGCCAGGTCGACATGGCCGTCGCGTCCTTTGCCGCCGTGGATGTTGAACGTCGCCAGACGAAAGCGGGGCGGCGAGTTCGCTGGCGAAACAGATGCGTCGGCGTGCGCGTCGCATGGCGCGAGCGAGACGCCATCGGCCGGGCCTGACGGCTGGCGAATCGAACCGATCGCGACAAAGGCGACGATCGCGGAAGTGGCGATCGCCGTGATTTGACGAAAGCGATTGCGAGTTCGTGGCGCGGCGACGACAGTCGAGATGGCGTCGCTCACGCCGATCTCCGCAGAAAGCTGGCGGGCTCGAAATGCAGTTGGCTGACGACGGCGTTATAGACTTCGTCGACGGTGATTTGTTGCTGACATAGCGGCGGTTCGTGTTTCAGCGGGCAGGTCTTCGCCAGGCACGGCGAGCACGGAAGGTGCTTGTGCAGCACGATGGCGTTCGAGGCGTAGGGCCCCGTGCGCACGGGGTTCGTCGCCCCGAGCATCGCAACGGTCGGCGTGCCCACGGCGGCGGCGAGGTGCATCGGCCCCGTGTCACCGGTCACGAGAACGGCCGAACGTGAGATCAACTCGGCGGAGCCGAGAAGCGTGAACGCCCCGTCGGCACGTAGGACGCTTGGACATGCCTCGGCAATGCGATCGCCGAGCGGCCTCGCGGCTGCACCACCGATGATGGCCACGCGAACGCGCACCATCTTCGCCAGCCGCCGTGCCAGCTCGACAAAGTGTTCAATCGGCCACAAGTTCGCCGGTCGCCGGCAATGCGGATTGAGCAGAACGACCTTTTCGTTGCGATCGACGCGATGCTGCAATCGCCAATCGTCGACTTGGCGACGATCGGTCATGCTCGGGAAGAGCGGAAACAACTCATGGCCGGGAGTCGTGAGCGTCGGCGGGCGATGCGCGACGTAAGGTCGATCGAGCGGCGTGCCCGGCATCGTCGCACCAAGTGAAGCGACGAGGTCCAGCGAACGATCGACCGCGTGACGATCGAGTGTCGTCAGGCGATGCCGACGGTTGTAGAAGATGCCTGCCAACTCACGTGCCGGTTGAAAGCCGAGGCGCTGGCGGGCGCCGCTGAGCCGTGTGACCAATCCGCTGCGGAACAGGCCCTGGAAGTCGATCGCAAGATCCCAACGTTCGCTGCGCAGGCGACGCACGAAGTCGCCGAATCCGCCGCGTTGGCCACGTTGCCACACAATCGTGTCGTCGAGGAACGGCTGCCTTGCGAGCAGTTCCGCATGAGCGTGTTCGACGGCCCAAACGAGGCGCGCGTGCGGAAAGCGAAGACGCAGCGCTTGCGCCGCGGGCAACGTGTGCAGCACGTCGCCCATCGAACTGAGCTTCACGATCAGGATGCTTTGCGCCACGGCTGCCCGTTGAGCTTGCGTGCGATGTCGGAAGCGATCGAGGTGGTCGAGAAACCGGGCAGCAAGTCGAGCGAATGGACCTGTCCGCCGTAGCTGCGAACGAATTCGGCGCCGATGATTTGATGCTCCGCCCAGTCGCCGCCTTTGACGAGTACGTCGGGCCGCACGCGTTCGATGAGCGCCATCGGCGTCGGATCGTCGAAGATCATCACTTCATCGACGGCTTTAAGGGCCAGCAACATGCGACGTCGGTCTTGCTCGCGGATGTAAGGCTTGTGCGGCCCCTTGAGGTTTCGCACCGACGCGTCGCTGTTCAGGCCAACGATCAGGCGGTCGCCGAGCGCCCGGCAGCGTTCGAGCAAATCGACGTGTCCCGGGTGGAGCAGATCGAAGCAGCCGTTGGTGAAGACTGTGAGCATCGGAAGTCAGAAGTCAGAACGATATGAATGCAGAAGTCGGCAGAGTGTATTGAAAACCGACAACGGAGAGAACCGCAAAGAGGCAAGCGATGGCAGCGCCGCTAGCAGCGCAGTCTTTTACTGGCGTCTGCTTACTGCCATCTACCGTCTCTCCGCCTACGGCGAGTTCGGCATCACGCCCAACAGCGCTTCTTCCTCTTCCTGAATGATGATCCGCGGCGTGACCATCATCATGAGGCTCGAGGTGACGCGGCCGGTGCTGATGTTGTTGAACAAGCGGTTGACGTACGGCAGCTTGTTGAGGATCGGCACGCCGTCCTCTTTGCGTTCTTCGGTGAGTCGCTTGATGCCACCGAGCAGCACGGTGCCGCCGTCGGGAACGCTGACGGTCGTGGTAACCGTTTGGAAAGCAAACTGCGGCAACTGCACGGTTGTGGCTTCAGCGCTCGACGAGGCCGAGGCGTTGCGCGAAGTCGTCGCGCCTTCGGGGCCGTCTGCACTCGAGGTTCGCGTGTTGGACGACGAACCCGTGAAGGTGAACGTGTTCACGTCGCCAATCTGGCTGAAGAATGGCACGACTGTCAGACGCACGAAGCGGCGATCGCTCGACACGACGGCCTGCACGGTCAGGAACGTTCCTTCAGACAGCACGACAATGACGGGCTGTTGTGCCGCGGCAAAGTCGCCGACGACGGGGATGACGCTGATGACGAACGGGCTTTGCGTGGTGTCTGACACGAACGCTTGTTGACCGTTGAACAGCGTGACCTTCGGAGCTTGCAGAATGTTCGTGCGGATGTCGTTCTGCACCGCTTCCATGAAGAAGTAGGCTTCGAGGTTGCTGAGAATCGCGAAGCCGAGCGTCGCACCACCCGAGGCTCCGACGCCGGTGTAGTTGAACAGTCGCTGCGTCGGCAAGGTTTGCGAGAAGCTATTCTGCAGGAACGGAATCTCAAGGTCGTTCGAGAAGTTGGGCACTTGACCCGCGGGAAAACCCGACGACGGATTCGACGGCGAGGCAAGACCAACGGTGACAGCGTTACTGCTGCTGAACGACGACGTCGGTGTTGTGCCGTTGATGGAGGTGCCCGTCAACGGATTCTTCGACACGCCCGTTTGGGTCAGCGAGAACGAACTCGCCGCCTGGTTGCCGTTCACACCGCTTCCGTTGTTCATGTCGAACTGCACGCCCATCTTTTCGTAGAACGTGTCGCTGAGCGAGATGAAGCGGACTTCGATCGTGACCTGCAAGTCTTGCAGACGACGGAGCTGTTCGAGCAAATCGGAAATCTGCTCGTGTACTTCCTGTGTTTGGCTGACGACGAGGCTCAGGTTGCCGGCAAACTGCTTCACAGCACCCGCGCCGCCGACGTCGGACCACGTTGTAGGAGCGATCGTGGCGGTGATGAGTTCGATCAGGCTTTCGAAGTCGGGCTGGACGCCGCCGCCCATGCCGCCAGGACCGCCGAAAGGAATGTTCTGCGGCACGCCGGTGGCTCCGCCGCCACGACCCATGCCGCCGAAGCCGGTGATTCCACCACCACCGCCGCCGAACTGCGCGAGAATCTTCGGGTCGACCATCGCGTTCGAGTCCGAGCCGTTCGGGCTTGCCATGGCTGCCAACGGCATGCTGTTTCCAGCGCCCATGACACCGCCGGGATTCAGTGCTGCCTGGGCATCGCGCAACGCGCCGCTGAGGCCCATGTTGCCGTTGGGCATGAAGTTCGGAATCGGGATCACAAGGTCCGCGACGTTGTAGGTGACGGTGTAAACTTCGCCGTCACGCAACTGCTCGCTGGTGATCTTCAACACTTCGTCTTTGATCACGTAGCTGAGATGCAACGGCTCGAGGATCAGGCTCAGTGCACTCTTCAACGAGATCTCGTGCGTCAGGTCGATCGTGATCGGCGTGCTTGTGTCGACCGCTTCCTCGGCCAGTCCGCGGGGGTCGAGATAGATGCTCACGTTGGCCAGCTTGGCCAGGTGACGCATCACCTCTTCGAGCGGCGCGTCTTTGAACTGCAACGAGACAGGCGTCTTCAGACGTTGCTCGATTTCGATCTCGCGCTCGGAGCGCTTGTAGCCCTTATTGTTCGCGTACCATTCCTTGCGACGCTTGTTGATGTCATTCCAGTCTTTACCGAACTGCATGCTCTTGCCGGTGTCGTCCCACGGAATGGCCGCCATCTCGGTCGACTCTTCCATCCGGACGAAGCCGTCACGTTTCAGGATTTCGATTTCCTGCGCGTTTTGCGTGGCGCGGACGAACGCAGCCTGGCGGCGGATTTGCATCACCACCGGCTCGCGCGGGGCCAACTCGAAGGCCTTCTTGGCCAGCAACTCGGCCTCGGCGTAGCGTCGCTGGTCCATCAGATCGTTGAACTCGTCGACGATCTTCGCGATTTTTTCTTGGACCTCGACCTTAACCTGCATGTTGCGGTCGATTTCGTCCTTCACCGTGCGGTTGCGTTCGTCGAGCTCGATGCGCGCCTTGTTGGCGTCGACATACTTCTGCAACTCGTCGACGTTGCGGTCGACGCGACGCAGCAGCATGTCGGTCGTCGGCGTATCGAGCGACGCGGTTTCGATGAAACGTCGGGCTTGTTCGAGCACCGCGGCCGCTTGCTTCGGATCAGACTCCTGAAGTTTACGAGCCATCGCGATTTGGCGATTCACCTCGTCGTTCGCGCGACGAACCTTGAGCTGCTCCTGGCCAGCGGCTTCTTTCATCAACCCGCCGTCGTTGGGGTCAGGCAGCACGGCTGGCCCCTGGGCGACGATCTGCAGCCGATCTTGCAAACGCTGCTGCATATCGACGTCGAGGTCTTGGCGATGATTGGCCGCCTCTTTGAACAGAGCTTGTGCGGTTTTGACGTCGTGACGTCGCAGCGCCTCTTCACCTTGTAGGAACAACGCGACGCCGACGCTTTGGCCGTTGTCGACCCAGGTGGTTGCAGCAGGCGTGGCGGGCGGCGATGTCGTTGTCCTGGCGTTTTGCGGTGCGTTAGGATTCGCGGCGGCCGACGGGTGTGCGACCGGCGCCTGAGCGCTGGCCGGCACGTTGCGAGTCGCGTCGTTTTGAGGTTCGTAGATCGCCAACTTGGCCGCTTGAGCCTGAGCGGCCGAGGCGTCGGCCGGGACGATGGCCTGAGCCGGTTGCACCTGATCGGTCGCCTGAGCTGCTGACGGCGTGCGTGCGGTCGCGCGGCGAGCCTTCTGGATTTGGAACATGACGAGCCAAGCGCGATCGTCTTGCGCGGCGAACGCGTCGTCGGGAACACCGAGCGCTTCGGCCTGCCGCGCCAAGGCTTCGGCCTTCGCAAGATCGTTGCTGGCGAGTGCCGCACGCGCTTGCCGAACGAGGTCGAGAGCCTGAGCCTTTTGTTGAGCGAGGTTTGCCGAAGTGGCGGCGGACGGCGGCGCGGCGGCAGGGTTCGCGGCCGGCGGAGGCGCGATCGGCGCCGTAGCGGTTGGCATGGCGGCACTCAGTCGCGGCGCCTGAGCAGGCGCGCCCGACGGCGAACTTGCAACGCTCGCAACGTTGCCTGTCTTGCGAGCTTCGGCAATGCGCTTCAGCATCGCATCGGGATTGTTCTCGAACGGCGTGTAAGCGACGCCGCGACGCTTGGCCTCGGTCGCCAGGCGTTCGGCTTCATCGAAGTCGCGCCAGCGGAGCAAATCTTCGGCCTGCTGCATTTGCAGGTCGGCGTAACGGCGACGATACGCGTCGCTGTCCTTGTCTTTGAGTTGAACCAGGTCGGCGTAGCGCGTGATGGCGGCTTCAACCTTCGCGGGCGAATCTTCATGGAACTCGTAGCGGACGCCGAGTTCCTTGGCCTGAGCGAGCGCTTCGCTCGCACGTCGGACGTCGCCGACAGCCAGCGCACGACGCGCGGCCCAAAGCATGCCGTCGCTTTGGGCGCGACGTTGATCGTCGGTCGCAGCGGCAGCGGTCGTCGGGGCAGCGGTCATCGGCGGCGCAGCAGCGGCGATGGGATTCACGGGTTCGGCGGCCGGCGGACCTGCGAGCAACTGCGGCATCGCAGGCTGCAACGGATGAGCGCCTGGCGGAGCAAGCGTTGACGGCGTGTTGCCCGGCCACGATTCGCGAGTGAGCAGGCTGGGCGTGTCGCCGCCGGTGGCGGGAGGGGTGCGAGCGGCAGGCTGCGCGAAAGGCGATTGATCGGGGAATGGGCCGGCGGCGGGGGCCTTGCCGTTACCGTTCGTCTTGGCGTTGGCGACCTTGCCCCCGGCGCGTTGGATGTCGAGCACCAGCTTCTCGGGCGAGTCTTCGTCGGCGCCGAACTCGGCGGCCGTTTCCATCGCCTTCTCGCACCAGTGCGTGGCGCCCGTCAGATTGCCGCGGGCCAACTCGGCGCGACCCTTGGTCAGATATGAGCGAGCTTGCACACGGTTGTCGGCCAGCGTGATGTCGCCCGTCGTTGTTGTTCCAATGTTCGCTGCTCCACTATTCGCTGAGCCGATGTTCGGCGAACCGGCGCCAGGCACCCCGTTCTTCTTCACGGGAGCGGCTGGCGGAGCGGCTTCGGCTGAAGGCGCGTTCGGTCGCGCGATTCCTGCCGGATTCTCTTCGAGCGTCGGCGCGACGAAGCGCTCGCTCGGCAACGCGCCGGCCGGACGCGCACGATCCAAATCGCGGCGAGCCTTCTTCGGCGTGTCGCCGAAGTACATCAGGGGAAAGCTGACGTTGAACGCCTCGGCACGCGAGGTGAGCGACTCGGCCGTGTTCCAATCACCCTCTTGCATCGCGGTGCGAGCGCGCTTCAAAAGGTCGGCGACCTTGAGACGTTGCACCTCGGGAGCATCGTCATCCAACGCATGTTGAGTGACAGCCGACGCCGACAGCTCCGTGGCGATTGCCAAGTGCATTGCGGCATGGGCTGACCCCGAACGCAGTGCCGCGATTGCAGCAAGGCACAGGATGAGGGTTCGAGGCGTCGTATTCAACACAATCTCCTTTCGAGAGAACGCGAGTTTCGTCAACAAGCAGGCTTGAGCTGACGAATCCTCGATTCTTCGACCGACTGTTGCGACGGCTAAAGTTGGCGGTGGGTTTTCACGAATCGCGACGCGGTCGGGGCGACCACGCTCGGAGGCTTTCGACATGCCTGACACGGTGTTGGCCGTGCCCCATGACGAGGGCCTTAGATGACGAGTTCGTGAGTTACATAACGCGAAGGGAAAACGAGACTGGCAGATAAGCGGGGGTTAGATACCCGAGTTGGCGAATTGCCGTCAAGGGCACTTGCCAAGAAAGGTCATGTTGCCGATGAGAAATGACGATTATCGGGCGACAATCTGAGAAAGAGAGATCGCAGCCTTTTAAGAAAGCGGGCCGCGCCGCCGCTTGCGGCTTCGCGCGTAGCGGACGATTGATGACGCGCCAAATCGCAAGTGGCGATGGCAAGCCGCCAGTTGTGAAGAGCGATGACGGCCTACCGGACGCTACTTCTTCGGCCCAAAGATATCGTCGAAAGTACCCTTGCCGCCGCCGGCCGGGGCTGGCGCTTCACCGGCAGGTTCAGCGCCGGGTTCAGGCTCGGCAGCTCTGGGCGCCGCGCCGCCACCACGGTTGGCGTCGTATTTGAATCCTTCGATCACCGAGTTGTGCAGCACGAGCTGACCATCGGGGCCCATGACCAATGTTTCGGTCGGGCTGCGGAAGCGGCGACCTTTGGGATCGATCATTTGATCGCCGCCCATCACGTCGACCAGCAAGCTGTGCGTGATGAAGTCGACGATTGCGGAATGCGGCTGACCCAGGTTGCCTGGTGCTGGCACGGCGGCGGACACACCAGAGAAGTCGAGCATCGTGCCGCGATCCTTGAGCACCTCGGTACGGGGCTTCGACCCCGTCGTTTTGCACGTAACGCATGATCAGCAAGCGTGCAAGCGGTTCGATGGCGGCGCTGGCTGAGACTTTGGCGTCGCTGGCAAGGATGTAGAAGTCGGGCGGTGTGGTGACCAGGTCGCTCGGGTCGCTCCAGTCGGTTTCGCGAGTTTCGCCTTCGGCGAGTTCCGGCTTCTTCAAAAAGCGTTTGACGACGCCTTTGTTGGGGTTGTTCAGCGCCAGCTTGACGCGATAGCGATACGTCTTGTTGTGCTCGACGGTGTAGTCGAAGAATCGAAACAGCTTTGTCGGGACGAGCGGCACAACTTCTTTGCCTCCCGGCACCGCTGCCGCCGCGGGTTGTGGCTCTTCGCGGGCAGGTTCGCCCAAGCCTCGTCGACGCACCGGTGGAACTCCGCCAGGTTGGGCAGCCGGCGCGGCAGGGGCATTTGGCTGTGCGCCAGCGGCCTGCGGCTCGTTGATCGCCAAGGGTACTTCGGGAAGATGCGCAACTTCGTCACCCAGTTGCTTACCCACCAGCGGAGGACAGAAGTCTGCTATCGCTGTGTCGATGTATTTCTTATTGACCGGATCAGGACGCTCGGCCGCAAATTCGCGGTCAGCTGCTTCATAAATCGCGGCCACGTCGAGGTTCTTCCATTCGACCGCCGCGTCGGGCGCTCCGGCTTTCACCTCGGCACGTTCTACGGCGAACGCCGCGTAGTGCGGCATATCAAGCGTCGGATCGTTGAACAACGCGTTTTCAAACAGCCTTCGGTATTCGGTAAGTTGATCCCCCAAGGGAACCGCGGCCGTCACGACGACCCACTGACGACCAGTGTACTTTCCCTTCTCTCCCTTGCCGCCCACCGCGCCGAAGCCGTATGCCAAGTGCAATCCGCGAGGCGGAAAGTACTCCGGCTCATCACGCCGAACGCGCGTGTCGCGGAGCGGAGCATTCCACGGCGTTACCATGGCGAATTGCGTCGCGTCGATCTCGGTCATCGCGCCTTCGACCTGCACGGCGTATTCGGGCTGTGGCATGATGATGTTGTGCTCGCGCGGATTGAGCACGTTGCTCGGGTCGTTGATGTTCTCGAGCGTGATCCGCGCGTCGTTGGCCATCTTCTCCGGCGTCTTGTCGTATCGTCCGACCTTGAAGGCCGAATATGTCAGGTACAGCAGCGCGATGACCGCCAACGAGAAGCCGATCTTCTCGCCATGCTCGATGAAGAACCCCTTCATCGCTGTCGAGTTGAACTTCATTTTCATCTTCATGATCGATCACTCCGCGGGCGATCAGAACTCTTGGACGGGCATCGGCATCGGTGCCGCGTCGCCTGTGCTGGGGACCGGGACACCAAACGAACGCTTGGCCGGATTCGGGGCTGAGCCGGTGCCCAGCCGCTTTTCGTCCGGTTCGTTGTATATGTAAACGATGCCGCGAATCTCGATCTCGGCATCGAACGGGTTGCGATCACCCTTAGCGCCGGGGTCTTGCACTTGCTTGTTGTCGGTGTCGGTAAACGTCATCAACACCTGGCGGACTTCGATCGGCAAGGGCGAATTCGCGCAGGCGGCCATCAACTCGGGCAGCTTACGTTGATCCATCAGAATCTTGACGAGCACGGCCATCTGCTTGAACTCGGCAAAGGGGGGCGTGCCAGGCGTGGGGCCTGCCCCACCACCTTCACGGCGGAAATACCCCAGCGCCGCCTCGGCGCCGACCGGCTTGTTATCCGCATCGAGATATCGACCGTCGAGCAGAATCAAGTCCGGATCTTGCTGCGTTTTTTCACCCGACTGGCTTGCCTTGTCGGGCAACGGCACCAGCGCCTTCTCAGCGCCTCCCATCGACGCGCCGAATCCTGACGGATCGCGCTTCTCGAGCTCGACGCCTTGCAACTCGGCCCCCGGCGCCTCCTGCGCGTGACGTGTCGCCCATTGCGCCAAGTCGAGCATTTCGATGCGCTTGATGACCGCGTTGCCGTTGTCGGTCGCGTCGTGATTCAGTGTGAGGACGATGTCGACCAACGATTCGAACGCCCAGAAGTCTTCTTGCACCACGCGCACTTGAATCGTCGACGGACGCGAGTTCATCGTGTAGCGCTTCATCAAACGATCGCGATCCTCAAACTTCCAGTCGACGATGCCCGTGAACTCTTTGACATCGCGGCCGGCGCCTCCCATCGGATTCGCGCCGGGCTTCTCCTTGCGGAGACGAATCTTCTCGAAGATGCGTTCCAGGTCTGGCCGCGCGACAAGGTTCTGGTAGTTGTCGCGCAGCATCGGCGAGATTTCATCCGTCGGATGCAGCGACTCGATGGCTTTCACAGCGTCGGGCCACGGCAGCACCTTCTGCTGCGACTTGAACGCCACGTCGGTCGCCTTGACGACCTGGCGCTTGATTTTTTGTTCTTCGGTTTCGAGCGCCTTGATGTACTTGTCGTTCGGAACCTTGCCCTGTTGAAAGCCGAGCAGCGTCGTGTACACGCCTTTGATGCGACGTTGGTTCTCTTCGAACTTCGCCTGCACCTGGCGGGTGCCCATGCTCCAAGTCACGAGCGACACGATGGCGACCAGTCCCAAGAGCACCCAGAAGTGATGCTTCTTCAGCACAGCGAGATAAATCTTGATCTTGTCCACGATAGTTCTTTCCGGGCGATTCGTTCTAAGGCGTTCGACTAGTTCGCGACCACTTCGCTGACCGGCGGCGGGGTGCCTTCCGACGGCGGACCGAACGGTTGCCAACAGAATTGCAAGACGAAGTCGTACCGGGGTTGTGGTTGCAACTTCATCACGGGACCGCGACCAGGCATCGGGTTGTCGACCTCTTCCTCGACTGATATCCGATAGTCCCAATCGATATTCGGCGTGCCGACGAGGACGGGAAACGCGATGCCGAGCTTCTTGACCGGGAACGTCGCCGTGCCGGTGCCGTTCTGCTCAGCCTTGGGCAGCGGTATCTCGTCCATCTTCAAGTTGGCCAACAGCGTGCGTCGCAGGAATTGCACGCCTTGGTTCTCGGTTTCTTGGCGGATGTTGCGATAGTGGTGTGCTCGCAGTTGGAACACCCACCCTGGCCCGGTCGGGCCGCCGGCGACCGGCGCTGCGCCTGCCGGCGCC
The DNA here is from genome assembly GCA_963708675.1 of uncultured Planctomycetota bacterium. Taxonomy (GTDB): domain Bacteria; phylum Planctomycetota; class Planctomycetia; order Pirellulales; family PNKZ01; genus DATAXP01. The sequence goes on along the minus strand of CAVPTO010000003.1, from coordinate 3,186,159 downwards.
ATCGGCATGCCGTTGGCGTCCAACTCCATCGGCGGCGCTTCGGCCACCGCGTTCGGGTCTTGCACCGCATTGGGGTCCATCGGCGGCGGGGCGGCCGGCTTCTTGCCTTCATCGGCCTCGCGATATTGCTGCGTCGCCGCGTACCAATCTTCGACCTTGTCGACCCAGCGGCACTCGAACGCGTCGATCTTCACCTCGTCGCGAGCCACGATCTCCTTCGGGCGCTCACCTTCGTTGCGCGGCAAGCACAGGTTGACCGCCTTCATGAACTTCAACCATGCGTCGCGGTTCTGGAAGTTCTGCAAGATGCTCTTGCCGACTTCGTCGGTCTTCAAAAATTTCGCTTTCTCTTCGTCGAACTGCTGCTTCCATTGATTCGCCTGGCCGATGACGGAGTTCGCCTGCGCGAGCGGTTGCTCGAACGAGTTTGGTCCCTTGTCCCACACGGTCTTCAGCGCGCTCGACCAACTGAAGTAGCTCACGCCCAAGCCGAGCAGAATGAGCGCTGCCGCCATGACCGCCCAAGGTTTCTTCGCGCGGATCGTGCGGAACTGCGTGATCTCGGGAGGCAGGAGGTTCGTGTGAATGGCCGAGCGGTCGAGTCCCTGCAATGCCAGGCCGTAGCAAACGCCAAAGGCCGGCAAGTTCTCTTTGAACGCGGGTTGATCGACGACGCCGCTTCCCGACAGGCCGCGGAAGGCGTCGACTTTGGTCAGCTCGTGCCCGAGGTTCTGTGCCAAATACTTCTGCAAGCCTGGCAACTTCATCGCGTTGCCGAGCGCGACGATGCGACCGATCTTGGCCTTACGGTCCATGTTCTTGAAGTAGCCGAGCGACCGCTGCACTTCGGTCAGGAACTCGTTGAAGACCGGGCGCATCGCTTGGAACAACGCCTTCGGGTCCTCCGCCTGCGACGCGTTCCGTTTGAGATGCTCGGCCGTGCCGAAGTTCAGCTTCAGGTCTTTGACGAGCGCCTTAGTGAAGTGGTTGCCGCCGACCGGAATGCTGCGCTGCCACACCTTGAACCCATTGGTCACGACCAGATCGGTCGTGTCGGTCCCCAGCGATAGAACCACGATCGAGTCCGGTGGATTGTCCGGGTCGTATTCGTCGGGCGTTGGCAGCTTCGTCAGTTGATCGAAGCAGACGTAGTTGTAGAGCGCCAGCGGCGTGAGTTGGATCGTCTCGACTTCGACGTCGACTTCGTCGAACGGCTTGAGGTACTTGTAGACCTGATCGCGCTTCATGGCGAACAAGCCGACTTCCGAATCGAGCGCGAAGCCTTCTTCCGTGCTTCCGCCGCTCATCTGCTGGTAGTCCCAGACGACGTCTTCCAGCGGGAACGGAATCTGTTGCTTCGCTTCGTACTTGACGATGTCGGGAATCTTGCTCGCTTCGACCGGCGGCAGCTTGATGAAGCGCGCCAAGCCGCTCTGCCCGCTCACGGAGATGACAATGTCATCGCCGCGCACCGAGTTGCGAGACAAGAACTGCTTGAGCGCTTCCTTCACCAACTCGTTGCGATCGGCGTCGGGTTGGCTGAGGATCTTCGGATATTCGATATAGTCGAAGGCCGTGGCGGTGATGCGCTTGGCATCTTCATTGACGACGCAGCGTAGGGCCTTGAGAGCCGATTCGCCGACGTCGATGCCCCACACGGCGATTGGTTGCGCCATGACGTACGATGTCCCTTTGAGATCAAACCAGTCTTGCGATCAAACCGTGGGTATCCGCTCCGGCCGTGCTCGCATGACCGGACGAGAACGCCGGTCGTGACGCGCTGGAAGAGAGCCGCTGCGGTGGTCCAGTTCCCCTTAGCTCAAATCTACGGACCCCTTGGGTCGACTGTCAACGAAATTGCCCCCAAGCCCAGGGGCCTGCCGGCCCTGGGTCAATTGTGCGTAGCCCCTTTCTGTGCCTGCCCCACCACGTCGACCCCCACCGCCGCGCTCCACCGCCGCAGTAACCCCTCGAAAACCACCCCTGGCCGCCCGCCCCCAATCGCCCGCCCATCCACGCTCACCACGGGCAAGAGTGCGAACGGGGTACTCGTCAGCATGATCTCATCGGCCTCGGCCAGCTCGGCAGCCGTCATATCCCTTTCAACCATCGCATGATTCATCCCCGCAGCCAGCTCGGCCACCATCGCCATGCTAACCCCCGGCAGGATGCGCTCGCGCGGCGGCGTGATCAGCCCTTCCCCTTCGACGAACGCGACCACGTTGGCCGTCGGCGTTTCGCACACATGACCGTTGTGATCGATCAGCAGCGGAACGGCGCCCGGATGTCGCTGCTGCACGTCGCGCGTCGCGAGATGATAGTGCATTCGGCTGCGACACTTGAGCTCCGCAGGCCAGCAATCGGCCGGCACCTGGCGAACGCGGCTCGTCACCAGTTCCACGCCGCCGCGATACTTGTCGGCCCAAAACCCAAACGGCAACGCGTACGTGTGCATCGCCACCAATGGACGATGCACAGCCTCCGACGGAGCGAGTGCCGCATACGGTCCCGGCGTCACGAAGATCGACAGCCCTAGGTCGCCACCCGTCGGCAGCAACTTGTGATTGCGCGTCGCGACGCGCTCGGCGAGCGATGTGAACTCCGCAGCGCTAAGTCCCGCATCGACGCCGATGATCTCCAACGAGTGCGCGAGGCGCTCGAGGTGCGACTCGAGTTTGAACAACTTCCCGCCGAACGTCCGCAGTTGCTCGGCAACCGTCGTTCCCAGCACGAAGCCCGCGTCCCACACCGGCACCGCCGCGCTCGACGCCTTCACCATCTCGCCATCGAAATACGCAATCGCTTCTGTCATAGACTTTTATTCTAACGCTTGGGAGTTGTTGCGCCATGCGACACATTTGCTTGACAGTGCTACACGTGCCCAAGACGATTGGATACGAGTTCTAGGGCACAGGGTTGGGGTGACGACTTAAGTCGCCGTGCTGACGCAATGCAAGCGACACGGAGTGTGTGAGCGTCCGGAAGATTACCCGCACACGCGTGTAGGCATTGAACTGGAGCGAGTGGTTGGAAGAGCACTCGAGTTGAAAGCGTTCATGACCGGGGTGCCCTACAAGCGGTACGCCAGGCGCGGAACCGAGTGACGGGGGTTGGGGTGGCGACTTAAGTCGCCACCCCTGTGTGTGCGATCTACCGAAACTGTGCCCCTTCAAGCGTGTGATTCTTCATCAGGCGATAGAGCGTGCCTCGTGGCAACTGCGCTTCTTCGGCGGCGGTTTTGACGTCGCCGTTATGACGCTTGAGAAGCTCGACGAGATACCGACGCTCGAAGTCGGCGATGTGTTCGTTGCGTTGCTCGAAGTAGCCCTTTGAACCCGAAGACGTCGTTTCACCGGCGCGGAACACAAGTGCGTCGGGCAGATCGTCGAGGCCGATCATGTTGTCGGTCGAGAGCGCCAGCGCACGGCGAATGATGTTCTGCAACTCGCGGACGTTGCCGGGCCAGCGATAGTGCGTGAGCACCTGGTACGCCTCGGGAGCGATGCTCGGCATCGGCCGCTGCATCTCGCGGCTATAACGTGCGGCGAAATACTCGGCGAGCAACCCAAGGTCGTCCCCGCGCTCGCGCAGCGGCGGCAGATCAATACGCACAACGTTGATGCGATAGTACAGGTCGCGCCGAAATTGCGACGCGGCGATCATCGCCTCCAGATCGCGCCCGGTCGCTGCCACGATGCGCACGTCGACATCGATTTCATTGCGCCCACCGACGCGACGAATCTTCCGCTCTTGCAGGGTGCGCAACAGTTTCGCTTGCAGCAGCAGCGGAAGCTCGCCCAACTCGTCGAGAAAAAACGTTCCGCCGTCTGCAAACTCGAGCAGGCCAATCGTGCGGCTATCGGCCCCGGTGAACGCTCCGCGCTCGTGGCCGAAGAATTCCGACTCGAGCAGATTTTCGGGTATCGCCCCGCAGTCGACGGGAACGAACGGCTTGTTCGCGCGTGGGCTGCGTCCGTGAATGGAACGAGCGACAAGCTCCTTGCCGGTGCCGGTTTCGCCGACGACAAGCACGTCGACATCGGAGTCCGCCACGCGTTCGATGATCTCGTACACGCGCCGCATGGCGGGACACGTGCCGATGATGTCGTCGAAGCTATACGGACGTTCGACCTGGCGACGCAGAAGCTCGCGCTGTGCTTCAAACTGTTCTTGTTGCAGCGACCGCTTCACGCTCTCGACGAGCGATTCCGCTTTGAGCGGCTTGGTCAGATAATCGCTTGCGCCGAGCCGCACCGCTTCGGACGCCGACTCGACGCTTGCTTGGGAAGTGATGAGAATGACCGGAATCGCGTGATCCTTCGCCTCGCGAAGTTGCGCAAGCAACGTTAGGCCGTAGAGCTTCGGAGGATCGGCAGCAGCGATCACGACGTCGAAGTCGTCGGCGTCGATGCGCTCGAGCGCTTTGGTGGCATCACGCTCGAACTCGACATCGGTCACGTCGGCCGCGGCCAGCGCTTCACGATAGAACCGATCGAGCGTGGTGTCCTCGTCCACGATCAGCAGCCGCGCCCGTTGCATGCCATTTCAGCCGAGGTGTTATTGAGCACCCCTCTCCCCTTGCGGGAGAGGGGCAGGGGTGAGGGGTTGGGGCGTGTACACAGTTCGCCCCTCACCCGTCTCGACGATCTGCGGTCGCCGAGCCACCCTCTCCCGCAAGGGGCGAGGGTTGATTGCGGCGACGCCTGGCGAGGCGATGCAATACAAGTGACCGCGTGCACGAAGATAGATGCGTCCGCCCGAAATGGCGGGCGATGCGGACGTTTCGTCTTCGATCTGGTTTTCGGCGAGCTTCTCGAACGTCGCCGACGCGGCAACAACGTGGGTGAGGCCCTTCATGTCAGCGAAGTAAATGTGTCCGTCGGCGGCGACCGGCGACGCTTTGAAGTTGCCGCCGAGCCGCTCGCGCCAATGCTGCGCACCGGTGCGAGCGTCGAAGCACTGCGCGATGCCGTTGTCGGTGACGACGAACAGCAGATCTTTCCAAATCACCGGCGAGCAACTGTCGGGCGTGTTCTCGGGATAGCGCCAGGCGATGGATTGTTCGTCGAGCTTGCCGGCAGATGTCAGGGATGGTGCGAGCTTGATGCCCATCAAATCCTTGCGCATGCCGGGCGTGACGTAGAGCATGTCGCTGCCGACGGTCGGGCCGGTGATGGTGCGCCCGCCAACGATGTCGGGCAGATACCACAGTTGCCGGCCTGTCGACGGATCGTATGCGTCGACCTGGTTGCCGCCCATGATGATCATTTCCATTTGTCCGCCGCGGTGATGCAACAGCGGCGTGGTGTACGAGTCGGCCGACTCGGCATCGGCGCCGGTCATGCGCATCGTCTTCCATACTTCCTTGCCTGTCCGCTTGTCGTGCGCGACGACGTAACTCGGCGCGAGGTCGGTCGCGACGCCCGACAGTGAGTCCTGCATGCAGACGCTGATCACGAGGTTCTCGTACAGCACGGGGCTGTTCGCGTGCCCCCACCAAATCGTGTACGTGCCGTAGTCTTTCTGAAGATTGTGCTTCCACAACTCGCGGCCTTCGAAGTCGAACACCGCCAGATCGCCATTGCCGAAATGCGCGACGACGACTTGGCCATCGGTTGTCGGCGACGGACTGGCGTTGTTGTGAAAGCGATGAAACTTTTGCGTCGTGCGCTTCTCGGCCTCGCGCGGCGTTTCCGCCTTGCCGACGTTGCGCGTCCATTCGATGTGGCCATCTTTCGTCGCGAGCTTGAGCAACAGCAGATCGCCGTCGTCGGTCTGTGTGGTGACGAAGATCGCGTCGTTCCAAATGGCGGGCGTGCTCGTGCCCCATTCGGGAATCGCGGCCTTCCAAACGACGTTGTCGGTTTCGCTCCACTTAACGGGCAGATGTGTCTCACGACTGGTGCCGTCGCCGGCGGGGCCACGCCACTGCGGCCAGTTCTCGGCCCGCGCGTGAGAGATGAAGGCGAGAGTAAGTGTGAGAGCAGGCAGGATGCTATGGCGGATCATGCTCGAAGCATAACACGCTGACGTGCGCGCTTAAAGCAGATGCCCCACTATCACGGAATCAGATCGAGGCACACGAGCCGATCGCGGCCTCGGACGTAGAGCAATCCTGCGCGAGAATCGGCGCCGCCCAGCACGGGGCTTTGAGCAGTCGGCTCGCCGCGGGAGCGCCACCGGCTTCGCCCGTCCCGAATGGGACGCGGCTGACCTCGTCGTACTTTTCGTGATTCGCACGCAGGAGGGTCAAATCGCCTTGCTCGCCGAGACAGATGAGATGTCCGTCGACATAGAGCAGGCTCGAACGCAGCAATCCCGGCTGAGCCCACATGACTTTGCCGGTGGCGAGTTCGACGCAGCGCAGCTCGGCCGTTTCGGGATGCCTTCCGCTCGATCCGTAGAGGTAACCGTTGTGAGCGATTGGCGTGTTCCAATGCAACAGCATCCGCTTGTCACGCGAACGTGGCTCGTCTTTCCACACGACGTCGTATCCGCCGGGGCGAACTTTAAGCAGGGCGCTGCCGAGACTATAAGTCTCGCTGATGAAGACCTCGTCTCCAGAGACGACCGGCGTGCTCGCGTTCACGCTTTCGAGGATCGACGCTCGCCACGGAAAGTGAAAGTCGAGCTTCCCCTTGGTCGGCTCGAAGCCGAGTAGTCCGCCGCGGGCGAAGATAAAGCACCAGCGGCGACCGCCGATTGTGGCGAGCGTGGGGCTGGCGTAACTCGCGAGCTCGTTGCTGAAGTGATAGACGACTTCGCCGGTGCGCTTGTTGAACGCGACAACGCCTGAGTCGTTCCCTTCGACGCGATCGAGCTGGCCCGGTGGCACGTTTTGATCTTCGGGCGGGCTGCCACCGATGTTCGCGATCAGCAACTCGCCTTCAATCACCGGCGTGCAGCCGACGCCGAAGAAGTTCTGGATGACGCCGAACTTCTTGCTCGTGTCGAACATCCATTGGACCTGCCCATCGACGACACGCAGGCAGTGCAGCATGCCTTCGGGACCCAGGATGTACACGCGGTCGTCATCGACCACCGGCTGCGCACGCGGGCCGTTGTCGTAGCCGTACATGTCCTGATAGTCGTTGGCGTATTCGTACTTCCACAGGTGCTCGCCGGTTTCGGCATTCATGCACTGCAAACGCATCTGCTTGCCGTAGCTCGAAAAGGCGAACAACCTGCCGCGACTGACGGCTGGCATGCAGTAGCCGCCACCGAGTGTCTCGGTCCACACGATCGGCGGACCGCCCTCGGGCCACGGAGTTTTGAGCCCCGTTTCGCTGCTCTTGCCGTTGCCGGTTGGTCCTAAGAAGCAGGGCCAATCGCTGCCGTGCTGGCGCGTTCCAATGTCAGGCGGTTCGGCGGTGGCGACGGCGGCCGAGCAGACAACGATCAGCGCGGTGAAGATACGAAGAATCATGGTGGCATTGTAACGAATGTCGAATGATGAAAGCCAAATGACGAAAGAAGTCCGCGCTCGGCGCGGGTCTCTGACCCCGCCGCGCAGGGGTCGGCGGGGTCTGGAGACCCGCGCCGAGCGCATGATGCGTGATTTCGCGCGATATCGAGTCACCCGCGGGCTTGTGGCCGGATAGAATGACGGACATGTCCGTGTCTCCCCCATCAAGTTTTTCGCTTCCCATCGTTGACGCATCGCCCCCAGTGGTGTCGCGTCCGATGCCGCGTGGCGCTGCGCGACCGCTGCCGATGTCGCGCGAGGAAGCGCTCGCGCGCGGATGGGATGAGGTCGATGTCGTGTTCGTCACCGGCGACGCGTATGTCGATCATCCCAGCTTCGCGATGGCGCTGTTGGGACGATTGTTGGAAAGCGCGGGCTTCCGCGTCGGCATCGTGAGTCAGCCCGATTGGCGGAACTGCGACGCGTGGCGGACGTTTGGTCGCCCGAGGCTGTTCTTCGGCATCAGTGCCGGGAACATGGACTCGATGATCAACCACTACACGGCCAACCGCAAAGTTCGCAACGACGACGCCTACAGCCCCGGCGGGAAGATCGGCCTGCGGCCCGATCGCGCCACGTTGGCGTATTGTCAGCGTGCGCGCGAAGCCTACAGCGGCGTGCCGGTCATCACGGGCGGCGTCGAGGCTAGCCTGCGACGCATGGCCCACTACGATTACTGGAGCGACAAGGTGCGGCGGTCGATCATTCTCGACTGCAAGGCCGACATGGTCGTCTTCGGTATGGGCGAGCGCGCGATCGTCGAGATCGCGCGGCGTATGGCCGCGGGCCAGACGGTGCGTGACCTTCGCGACATGCGCGGCGTCGTGTATCGCCTGGGGGCGAAAGAGACGGCAGCGCTAGAAGCGTTGAAATCGCAATCACCCCAAGCCCAGGGCCTGCCGGCCCTGGGTGAATCTTCAACAGCGCACCAATCGCACACGCATCAGCGCACACACACCCAGGGCCAGCAGGCCCTGGGCTTAGCGCACGCCATCGAGTTGCCGTCCTACGAACACGTCCTCGCCGACAAGCTCGCGTTCGCCGAAATGACGCGCATCGCGCACAACGAAACGAACCCGCACAACGCAAAGACGCTCATCCAACGTCACGGGCCCGAAGCCATCGTCTGCACGCCGCCGGCGTTGCCGCTCAACCAGGATGAAATGGACCACGTCTACGGCCAACCGTTCACGCGTCGCCCGCATCCGGCGTACGGCAAGCAGCGCATCCCTGCTTACGACGTCGTCAAGCATTCGGTGCAGATTATGCGCGGCTGCTTCGGTGGCTGCACGTTCTGCTCGATCACCGCACACGAAGGCCGCATCATCCAAAGCCGCAGCCCCGAGTCGGTGCTCGACGAAGTCCGCGAGATGACCAAGGACCCGACGTTCACCGGCGTGGTGAGCGACATCGGCGGGCCGACGGCGAACATGTATCAGATGCGTTGCTCGCGACCCGAAGTCGAGGAGAAGTGCCGCCGCTTGAGCTGCGTGCATCCCACGATCTGCAAACTACTCGGCACCGATCACGGGCCGCTTGTGCAGTTGATGCGCGACGTCCGCAACGAGCCCGGCGTCAAGAAAGTCTTCGTCGCCTCGGGCATTCGCATGGACCTCGCGCGGCGAAGTCCCGAGTACATGAAAGAGCTGGTCGAGCATCACGTCGGCGGACAGTTGAAGGTCGCGCCCGAGCATGTCGATCCTGGCGTGCTCGCGCTGATGAAGAAACCCGCCAATGATGACTTCGTCGAATTCGATCGCGAGTTTCAAAAGGCCTCGAAGCGCGCCGGCAAAAAGCAGCGGCTCGTGCCGTACTTCATCGCCAGCCATCCTGGCAGCGGACTCGACGAGATGATCGAGTTGGCGATTTTTCTGAAACACAACGGCTATCAGCCCGACCAGGTGCAGGACTTCATTCCTAGCCCGTTCGACATCGCCGCATGCATGTACTACACGGGGCTCGATCCGCACACGAAGAAGCCGGTGGCCATCGCACGCAACATGCGCGACCGCAAGATGCAGCGCGCGTTGTTGCAGTTCTTCAAGCCCGAGAACTATTTCGAGGTGCGTCGCGCGCTCGAGCAAGCAGGCCGGCAAGACCTCATCGGCGACGGATGCGATGCGCTCATCGGCCATCGTCCCCCGAAGGAGGCACTCGATCGCCGACGTAGCGATGCGAACGGCCCAAAGAAGCGCGTGCGTAGAGATACGGACACCATCAATAAGGACGAGGGCGAATCGAATCTCGGTTATCGCCCTGGCCGCAAGAGCGCTCAGCGTCGATCGCGGCGCTAGCAGCGTTTGAAATGGGTCGCGACCTGCTGTCGTGCTGGTGCGGTGGATTGTCGCACGCGCAAGATCGGAATTGATTCGCACTGCGAACGTGAATAGACTTGTCTGATCGTGATCGTCGCCATCGGCGAACGCGGTCAAGGGCAGGCTTCTACGATGGCTTGGGCGGAATCTATGTCATGACTTCTCGCATCCGGCTGCATTCGCGCGCTCGCCCGTGTGATCTGGTGCCTCGCGGCACTGGCTCTGGGCATGCTCTGCGCAGCAAACGTTCGCCTACTTGGCGGAATCGAACTCCGAAATCGTCGACCCGCTCGAAGATTCGGAAGGCTCGAACGAGGAAGAGTCGCAGGTCTTCGACCGTGCCGCTGAGGCGCAGATCAGCCGTCGCGAGATCGACGGCAAGGCGACGACCACGTACGCGGCAAAGATCGCCACCTTGCGTCCCGCTCGACATTCCTTTGTACGAGTGCCTCGCTCGGAACACGCGCTGCGCAACGGTTTAGGCACCGCCTTGCGCATCTGAAAAGCTCGCCGTCTCTCCGAGCTATTTCCGTTTCGAACCGCGCAGACGTTTCTGTTTGCGCGCGTCACGCGATCCTTTTTCCGAGGTGCCGCCATGAGACATCTTCTCGCCGGTGTGAGCCGGTTTCGTCGCAATATCTTTCAACCTCAACGTGAGTTCTACGAACGCCTTGCCCGCGAACAGCGGCCGACGGCGATGTTCATCACCTGCTCCGATGCCCGTGTCGATCCGCATACGCTCACGCAATCGCAGCCGGGCGAGTTGTTCGTCCTTCGCAACGCAGGCAATGTCGTTCCTACCTACGGCACGATGGCAGGCGGCGAGGCCGCGACGATTGAGTTCGCCGTCGGCGTGCTGGGCGTGGTCGACATCATCGTGTGCGGCCACAGCGACTGCGGGGCCGTGAAGACGGCGCTCGCACCGAAGCCGCCGGAGTCGCTGCCATGCCTGCGGGCGTGGCTTAGCCATTTCGACGACGCACGCCGCATCGCGCAGCGGTGCAGTCACGAAGGCCGCGGTGACGACATGATCGACGCCGCCATCGAAGAAAACGTGCTCGTGCAGCTCAGCCGATTGCAAACGTTTCCAAGTGTCGCAGCCGCGCAGCGTGCAGGTCGCCTGGCATTGCATGGCTGGGTGTACGACATCGGCGGCGGACAAGTGCGTGTGTTCGATCATCGATTGCATCGCTTCGCCACCACGAGCCCGACCCTGCCTGGCGTGTCGACCGAAGGAGGTGCCCCATGCGGAGCCTGAATCTCATCACAGATCGCCTTGTTTCGATGCGGCGCGACTTCTTGGCCTCGATCGTCGTGTTTCTCGTCGCGCTGCCTTTGTGCTTGGGCATCGCGATTGCCTCGGGCGCGCCGCCGGCGACGGGACTGATCACCGGCATCGTCGGCGGGATTGTCGTTGGAACGATCGGCGGAGCGCCGTTTCAAGTGAGCGGTCCTGCCGCTGGACTTGCCGTCGTCATGCTCGACGTCATTCATACCTATGGCATTGAACGTGTCGGCGTCATTGTGCTCATTGCCGGCGCATTGCAGGTGCTTGGCGCGTTGGTCGGCGCAGCGCGATGGTTTCGCGCCGTCACGCCGGCCATCGTCCAGGGGATGCTCGCCGGCATCGGCGTGCTGATCTTCGCCAGCCAGTTTCACGTGATGGTCGACGACGTGCCGCGCGACACGGGCCTGAAGAATCTCACGTCGATTCCCGAGTCGCTTTACATGGCCATCGTCGCGGTCGAGGGTTACAACCACCGCGAGGCTGCAGCCGTCGGCGTGTCGAGCATCGCGATCCTTCTCGGCTGGAAGATGTTCACGCCCAAGAAATGGCGCGTGATACCCGCCCCGCTGGTTGCCGTGTTCGGCGCGACGCTGCTGGCGCAGGCGTTCGCGCTGCCGATCAAGTACGTCAACATCCACGACAGTTTCCTCAACGAGTTGCATCTTTTCTCAACGCAGAACTTCGCCGACCTCGCGGTCCTGTCGATCTGGATGGCAGGCCTGGGCGTGGCGATCGTTGCCAGTGCCGAGTCGCTGCTGTGCGCGGTGGCCGTCGACAAGTTGCATCACGATCCGGCGCTGAGGACGAACTTCGATCGCGAGCTCGGCGCGCAAGGTATCGGCAACGTGTTGTGCGGTCTGCTCGGCGGACTGCCGATGACCGGCGTCATCGTGCGCAGCGCCGTGAACGTCGAGTCCGGCGCTCGTTCGCGATGGTCGGCCGTCATGCACGGCGCGTGGCTGCTGCTTTTCGTTGTCTGCTTTCCGTCGTTGCTGCGATTGATTCCTATCTCGGCCTTGGCAGCGTTGCTTGTTTACACAGGGCTAAAGCTCATTGACCTCAACGCGTTCGTGTTGCTGGTGCAAGATCGTGCCCGCGAGGCCATCGTGTTTGGTGTGACGATTATCGGCATCGTCGTGTTCGACCTACTGACCGGCGTAGCGATGGGCGTGGTAGCTTCCCTAATTTTGCTAATTGACGTCGCGACGCGATTGGAAGTGAAGCACCTCAGTCACACGCCCGACTTCCGTCATCACGTATCGCTGCGTGGCGCGGCAACGTTCGTGCGTCTGCCGAAGTTGGCCGAGGTGCTCGAAGCCATTCCGCCGGGCGAAGACGTGCGGCTTAACTTCGAACGCTTGAGCTACATCGACCATGCTTGCGCCGACTGGCTCATGGAGTGGTTGGCTCAGCATGAGTCGACGGGCGCAAACGTCGACGCCGATTGGGCGATCGTCGAGATGCGTTCGACGTCGCCGGTGTGGGCGTGGCCTCGACGTAAACCCAAGCAGGTGCACGCCTCATGAGCGATGGCAATGCATGCGCGGAAAGATGCCCTAGACTTCACAGGCTGGCGACATTCAAATATTTGAAGGCCGCACGCCCGCGATTTCGTTCCTGCCTGCTTACTTCGATTCGTAGCATGAAGCGCATTCGGTCTCTGCTGTTTCACCTTGGCACGGGCGCCACGGTCGCGTGGTTCATGGCTCGACAAACGACGTTGGCCCAACAGGGAGCCGACGCGCCGATCGGGCGCGATTCCACGACAGCGTCGGAGCCCGATGATTCAAAGCACGCAAAAGAAAAGCACGGCAGCCACACGGCCGGCGGGCTCGTTTTTTGGCGGGACGAACGGTTCTTCCACGAGTGGCGCATCCAGCGGCATTGCTGGACCGGCCAATGCCGACTGCTCGACGGCGCCAACCGTCGCCACGAGGCGGGCACGTTCGACGAGTGCCAGAAGAAGCTCGACGAGATTCGCGTGCAGCGGGGCCTGGGGCCGATGAAGGGCCGCGCGGTGGTGCTCGTGCACGGTCTGGGCGCGGTGCGGGCCTTGATGGCCCCGCTCGGCGAAGAGCTCGAACGTCATGGCTACACCGTGTTCAATGTCACGTACCCCAGCACGCGCAGCGAGTTGGCCGAACACGCTCGCGGACTGGCGAGCATCATTGCGGGGCTTGAAGGCATCGAGGAAATCAACCTCGTCGGCCACAGCATGGGGAACATCGTCGTTCGTCACTGGCTGGGCGATTGCCGCGACGGCCGCACGCAACCCGATGCACGTCTGCGACGCATCGTGATGATCGCCCCGCCGAACCACGGCGCCGAGATGGCGAGCAGTTGGGGACGCAACGTCTTCTTCACGACCTTCGCCGGGCAAAGTGCGCTGGAGCTTGGTGTCGGCTGGGGCGATGTCGAGAAACGTCTCGCGACGCCGGCGGTGCCGTTCGGCATCATCGCCGGCGGTAAAGGGGACGACAAAGGTTTCAACAAGCACATCGACGGCGACGACGACGGCTTGGTTTCCGTCGCGACGACGAAGCTCGACGGCGCCGCGGACTACGCGCTGCTGCCGTATCCGCACACGACACTGCTCTTCAAGCCCGAAACGCACGAACGCGTCGTGCGGTTTTTGGATGAGGGAAGGTTCGTCGCGCCGGAGTAATCCTTCTCCCTCCGGGAGAAGGTGCCCGAAGGGCGGATGAGGGTGCGCTGTGGCTCGTGAGACGACGCCATCAGTGTCACGCGATGCGAGTGACGGTGGTGCGCAATCGAGTGCGCCACCCGCCCTCACCCGGCTCGCTGCGCTCGCCACCCTCTCCCAAAGGGAGAGGGGGTTTGCGACAATCAGTCAATACTCTCGGTTGCGTACACGACCTCGGCGACCGGCAGCGCGTCGATCACGCCGAGTTCGTGTCCCGAGCGCGTTGCGGCGAGATAGCGCTTCACGTAGTCGACGGTCTCGTCGATCACGTCGGCCTGCAACAACAGCAAGTCGCCGGGACGCAGAGAGTCGAGTGAGGCTTCGATCGCCTTCACGCTACCCAGCACCTCGCGAATCTCGCTGACGCGCGAGCCGCCGGCCATCCCCTGACGCAGCAACTGCATGATCTCGCCTTGCGGGCGACCACGCAGGTAATGGTCCTCGTACAGGATCACCACGTCAAAGGCGTCGCCGAGCTGTTCGCCTTGGCGGATCATGTCGCAATCGCGACGGTCGCCGGCGGCGGTGTAGACGGCCAAACGTCGCGAGGCCGGGAATAACTCGATCGCCTCGATCATTGCCTCGAGCGCCGACGGGTTGTGGCCGTAGTCGACGATCACGGTTGCGCCGTGTACTTCGAGCAGATTGAACCGGCCGGGGACTTGGTCCATGTCGGCGGCGAACGTTTCCAATCCTGTGCGGATCGTTTCGCGCGACAGACCAAGGCCCCACGCAGCGGCGGTGGTCGCGAGAGCGTTCTCAACTTGGAAGCTGATGCGCCCGCCGTGCGTCAGCGGCACGCGATCGAGCGTGAGGATCGCCTCTTCGCGGCTCCCTTCGGCGGCAACAATCGAACCATCGCGAACGATGACCGCGCGGCCACCGGCAGCGCGGTGAGCGACGACGACCGGATGCTCGGCATCGCGGCAGAAGAAAATGACCTGGCCCGTGCAATGCTCCGCCATCGCCGCCGTGAGCGGGTCGTCAGCCTTCAGCACTCCGTAGCCGTGCTTGTGTACGACGTCGATGATCGATCGCTTGACGAGCGCGATTTGCTCGGGCGTGTCGATGCCGCCAACGCCGAGGTGATCTCCTTCGCCGATGTTGGTGACGACCGAGACATCGCACTTATCGAAGCCGAGTCCTGCGCGGAGGATGCCGCCGCGAGCGGTTTCGAGCACGGCGGCTTCGACCATCGGATTGCCAAGCACGGCGGTCGCGCTGGCGGGGCCGGCGCAGTCGCCGGTGTCGATGCGTCGCTTGCCGATAAAGATGCCATCGGTGCACGTCATGCCGACTTTGCGTCCAGCGGCTTCGAGCATGTGAGCGATGAAGCGAGTCGTCGTCGTCTTGCCGTTGGTGCCGGTGACGGCGGCGATCGGAATGCGACCGGTCTCGCCGGGGGCGAACATCATGTCGACGATCGCCTCGCCGACCCCGCGGCCTTTGCCGCTCGACGGTTCGATGTGCATGCGAAGCCCGGGGCTGGCGTTGACCTCGACGATCACGCCCCCCTGCTCTTCGAGCGGACGGCCAAGGTCGACGGCAATCACATCGACGCCGGCGACGTCGAGCCCCACGGCTCGGGCGGCTTCAATGGCTCGCGCAGCAACTTCAGGATGCACGTCGTCGGTTACGTCAGCAGCGGTGCCGCCAGTGCTGAGGTTCGCGTTGCGGCGGCAGAGAACTTTGACGCCCGCGGCAGGTACCGACTGCGGTGTGTAGCCTTGTTCCTCGACGACGGCCAGGCCGATGGCGTCGAGCGTGATTTTGCTCAGCACCGTGGCGTGATCGTCGCCGCGGCGGGGATCGGTGTTCGTGATTGCGACAAGCTCGGCGATCGTGTGTTCGCCGTCGGCAATGACGTGGGCTGGCTCGCGACGCGCGGCGGCCACAATGCGTCCGCCGATCACAAGCACGCGATAATCGTCGCCGGGGGCGAAACGCTCGACCAAAATGTACGAGCTCTCGGCGCTGGCGGCCTCGTAAGCGGCCATCACCTGCTCGCGGGTCGACAGGTTCGTGGCGACGCCGCGACCCTGGCTGCCGAACTGCGGCTTGACGACAACCGGCACGCCGATCTCTTCGGCGGCGACCCAGGCGTCTTCGGCGCTTTCAACCGCGCGACCCTCGGGCACCGGCACGCCGACCGAACGGAGCAGGTCACGCGTCATTTCTTTGTCTTGAGCGATCTCCTCGGCAATGGCGCCGGTGCGATCGGTCTGCGCGGCCAGAATGCGGCGCTGGTTGCAGCCGTAGCCGAACTGCACGAGGCTCCCCTCGTTCAAACGACGCACGGGAATGCGGCGCGAGCGGGCGGCTTCGACGATGGCCTTCGTGCTCGGCCCAAGCGACACGCGATGGTTCAGCTCGCGGAGCTTTTGGATCTCGGCCTTCACGTCGTAGGGCGTGTCGTGGATCGCGGCCATGATCAGCTCGCGAGCCGCTTCCATCGTCGCCCGGCCGACTTCTTCCTCTTCGTATTCGATGACGACTTTGTAGTAGCCTTCGCCCAACCATTCTCGCGCCTTGCCGAAGCCGACATCGACGCCGGCCAGCGCCTGCATTTCAAGCGTGACGTGTTCGAGAATGTGGGCCAGGTAGGTGCCTGTTCGCAGGCGTTCGAAGAACCCGCCGCGATAGCCGACCCCGCATCGATGTTCGATCATCGTGGGGAGCCACGACATGATGCGATCGTTAAAGCCGGGCAACTCGTGGCTCGGCGAGTCCTTCCAAGCACCCAAGTCGACCCATGCTTCGAGGACGGGAAAGTTCGCCCACATGTTCGGGCCGCGTAACGCCAAGACCTTACGGAATTCCATGAGATGGAAGCTCTTCGAATGACTTCTTAGAAGATGGGAGGGTTAAAGACCCCGGTAGAGAGAAGGTTCGTGCCGTGTTGCGAATCTCGCGCCCACCGGGGCACAGCTCACACTCTCGCTTACGGCACGCATCGCCTGTTTGTTTGTCTCGACCGAAAGACGTTGGTTCTGAAGATTGGCTCCGCACGACACGGCTAGCGCTGAGCACGAAAATCGAAGGGCTTTTGCCACCGGTCCACCCGAGGCGGTGTCGAACTTCGCCCCTGCGGCAACTCAACGAGTGTGCCTGCTACAGGCTTCCGACGTTTAGACGCCGGACATCTCTCGGCCGTCACTGCCAGACTGCCGCGAGTGCTGCGGGTGCGATCGACGAGGAAAGGCGTCGGTCACTCACGTTTCACCTGTCGTAATTCAAAGTGACAAAGCGTATGACAACCATTCGGCCTAACCGTTGCAAGTCGTTCTGGTCGCAACGACCTAAGGTATCGACCAGAATGCAAGTTATATAAGATAAGCAACGCGCGAGGGAATGAAAGTATCGTGGGTTTGAAAAGGATGTAACGGGAAATGTTGCGATGCCCGCCTACCCGAGGCGGCCGTGATGGAGTTAACTCCTTTGGGCAAGCACCTTTCTGCAAAACCGCTTCCCGACCGATGGGCGTCAGCCGTCGCCGCCCACCAAGAAAGCGGCGAAATCGTCGCCGCTTGGCTCGAAACCGACCTCGATGATAGCTTGCAGTACCGCCCCGGTTTGGTGGTGCTGACCGACCGCCGGTTGCTCGTGCCTACTGTCTTAGGCGACCCTGACGAGATTACCGGTTGGAGAAGCTGGCCCGTCGCCGACGTCGCCGAACTGAAAGCCCGCGAACAGAACGGCGTCGGAACGCTCGACCTGTTGGGCACCGCCAGCCGCTTGGCCCATTGGCGATATTCGGGCGCGAAGGCGACACACGCCCACCGACTCGTCGCCCGATTCCACGAGTTGCGACGCGCCGGGCAAATCAATATCGAACACGACGGCGAAGCGAGCGACGAAGCCGAGGGCATTGGTGAATCCGTTTGCCCCAGCTGCGGCGCGGTGCTCACGCCCGACGAGCCTGAATGTATTGCCTGCACGCCCGTCGTCAGGTCGCATTCCACCGCGAGCTTGTTTCGTTTGTGGCGATTCGCGAAGCCGCAAATGCGCATGGTCGTGATCGGTCTCGTGCTGTTGTTCGCCAGCACCGCGGCGGGGCTGGTGCCTCCGTACCTCACGATGCCGCTGACGGACAACTTGCTCATTCCGTTGCAGCAAGGCGAGGCGGTGAACTTCGGCATCGTGTGGTGGTACGTCGCCGGACTGGCCGGTGCGTCGGTCCTGGCGTGGATGCTTTCGTGGGGAAAGAACTACGTACTGGCCAGCGTCAGCGAACGCTTGGCCATCGACATGCGCAACGAAACGTACTCGCACCTGCACACGCTGTCGCTCGAGTTCTTCGGCGGCAAGCGGACCGGCGACTTGATGAGTCGCATCGCCACCGACACCGATCGCATCAACATCTTCCTGAGCGTCAACCTGCTCGAATTCTCCAGCGACGTGCTGATGATGGTGCTCACGGCGGTCGTGCTGTTGTCGATCAATCCGTCGCTCGCTCTGCTCACGCTATTGCCGTTTCCGTTGATCGCGTGGCTTATCGCCTTGGTGCGTGGCCGACTGTTGCGCGGCTTCCAACAAGGCGGCGTCGCGATGGCGCGGATGACGAGCGTGCTGGCCGACACCATTCCCGGCATTCGCGTGGTGAAGGCGTTCGCGCAAGAGAGCCGCGAGATCGACCGCTTCCGCCGCGCGAACGATCACGTCCTCACGGCTAACGATCGCGTGAATAAGACGTGGGCCTTCTTCACGCCAATGGTCACGCTCCTCACCGACACCGGCGTTTTGATCATTTGGGTCAGCGGCGCGTGGCTCATCGCGGCAGGGCAAATCAAGGTCGGCGTGCTGACGGCGTTCATCGCCTACATCAGCAAGTTCTACACGCGTGTCGAATCGATGAGCCGCATGTTGGCAGCCACGCAACGCGCTGCCGCGAGTTCGCAGCGAGTTTTCGAGATTCTCGACCGCGTGCCGACCGTGCCCGAACCGATGACGCCCGTGCACCCCACCCGGCTACGCGGCGAAATCGAGTTGCGCAACGTCGGTTTCCAATACGGCACGCGCAAGATTCTCGACGGCGTGAACTTGAAGATCGCTCCGGGCGAAATGATCGGCCTCGTCGGACCCAGCGGCTCGGGCAAGAGCACGCTCGTGAACCTTGTCTGTCGGTTTTACGACGTCACTGAAGGTTCCATTCGAGTCGACGGCATCGACGTGCGGTCGTTCCCCGTGCGCGAGTACCGGCAGCACATTGGCCTCGTCCTGCAAGAGCCTTTCCTCTTCTACGGCACCGTGGCCGAGAACATCGCCTACGGCCGTCCCGATGCGTCGCGTGCCGACATCATTGCTGCCGCACGAGCAGCGCGAGCTCACGATTTCATCCTGCGCTTGCCCGATGGTTACGACTCGTTGGTCGGCGAGCGAGGCCAGTTGCTCTCCGGCGGCGAACGTCAGCGCATCTCGATCGCTCGCGCACTGCTGATCGATCCCCGCATTCTCATCCTCGATGAGGCCACAAGCGCCGTCGACACCGAGACGGAGTTGGAGATTCAGGAAGCGCTCGATAACCTCGTGCAAGGCCGCACGACGATCGCCATCGCGCACCGCCTGAGCACGCTGCGCAAGGCCGATCGCTTGGTCGTGATGGAGCGTGGCCGCATCGTCGAGGTCGGCCCGCAGCAAGAACTGCTCAAGACGCCCGACGGCCCGTATTGGCGACTGCACCAGGCACAACTCGAACTCGCACAGGCGTAACGGAACTGAATATGGCCATCGACGTTTCCACTCGCCCCGAGATGCGGACCTTCGGCCTACAGCACGACGCGTGGGGTCGCCTCGTGCTCATCGACGCCGAGGGGCAGCGCTATGTCGGCGTCGAACCCGTGAGATCGTTCCCGATCTCTGACCCGCTGCACTTCATCTCGATCATCGACACCGATGGCCGCGAGCTTGTGTCGATCGAGAATCTAGCCGAAGTGCCGCAGGCGACACGCAAGGTGCTCGAAGAAGACCTCGTGCGACGCGAGTTCGTGCCGGTCATTGAACGCATCGAGCGCGTGAGTGCCGGTGCTGATCCCTCCGAATGGCACGTCGACACCGATCGCGGCCGCACGCGGTTCCTTGTGAAAAATGAAGAAGACATCCGTCGCATCAGCCCAACGCGCGTGCTGATCGTCGACGATCATGGCGTGCGGTTTTCGATTCCCGACACGCGGAAACTGGATATCGCGAGTCGACGGTTGTTAGAGCGGTATTTGTGATGAAGAATCCTTCTCCCTCCGGGAGAAGGTGCCGCGAAGCGGCGGATGAGGGTGCGTCGTGGCTCTCGCGGTGTTGCTCATGCGCGACGCGAATGGTGAGCGCCGTGCGTAGGATCACGAGACCCTCCCTCACCCGGCGGCTTTGCCGCCACCCTGTCCCACAGGGAGAGGGGTTTAGTGATCACTCCGCCGGCAGCGCGTGCAAGTCCGCACGCTTCTTCTCATACGTCTCGCTAAACGCGAGCACCTCGGCATCGGGCTCAATTCCCCATCGCTCGCACGCCGCGCGATACAACTCCGGCCACCAGTTGCGATGTTCGGTCAGGCCGCGCTCGCGATAGCCGCGCCAATCGCTGACAACTTGCGTCCAACATTGGTCACCATAGGCCAGCGCCTGATTGATGTTCCCGATCGGCGCGACATACCAACGCCTGCCGATTGCCGCGTGCAATACCTCGTCGGCCCAGTCGTAGTCCTGCGCCATCCGTGCGAAGAAGTCACCCGACTTCTGACCAATCTCCCATTCAAAGCGCTTCCCCGTCTTTGGCATCAGCGTCTGCTCGATGAAGAACAGCACCGCGTGGCGTTCGTCGGGCTTGAGCTGTGTGTTGAGATTGAGCGACCAAGTAAAATTGACGGGAATCTTAGTCCAATTGATTCCCATCCGCGCGAAGCCGACCTCGCCGATCATCGCGTGCCTCGCCTCGTCCCAAAGCTGCCGCGTCATGTCGAGATAATAGTCCCACGGCTTGTCGGGCGTTTCGGCAATGATGCTCGCCATCATCTCCGGCACGTCGATTTCACGCAGCCGCTTGTAGTACATCATCAGCGTCTTGGCCCGCGCCGGGTAACGCTCGTCGTAGAGAAACGCCTCGGGATTCACACCGCCGTTGAAACCGTCGCGAAATCGCTCGTCGCGCTTCGGCACGCGATCGCTCACGTACGGCGTCTTCGAGTACGTGCGCTCAGGGACGGGACGATCATTCGTTCCAGCCGCGTTGCAGCATTGCTCGAGTGATCGACACCATGTGGCCATCGCCTCACGGTGCTTGTCGTTGACCAGGCATTCAATGGCGCGCGAGCCAAAGGCGAGCATGTCCTCGCACTCCATACGCGCGAAGCGACATATGCGGATGCTCGGAGCATCAACCAAAGGATTCGTGCTTGCCACGTGATCGACAAGCCCCGCGAAAAGTCCATGTAGCCCAAACTCATAGATTCCTACCAACAGCGACTCAGTGTCGGGCGCGGCGAGAATCTCATCGAATAAAACTTCCATCGCCGGGTGCGGCACGTCATCGAGGCCCAGCGGGGGCTCGCGCATTTCGGTTACACGCTTACGGAACGCCGCCACATGCTCGGCGCAAAGATATGCATGATGCGAGAACGCGGTCTTCAACTCATAAATCGGCTCGGCCGTGATGCGGGCTGTGAAGATCTGATGCAGCCGCTTGAATGCGTAGTGCATGCGCTTCAATCGATCGACGCATTCCTCGACCGAGAAGCTGGGCCTCGCAGCCTCAGCCACCGTGCAAAGTCCCGCCACCTGCGGCAGGCCGCGATACGATTGATACTCTTCGAGCGGGCGAATCCAACGCTCTTCTTCTTCGCGAATCATCGAACGTTCTCCTCGTGCGATGGGCGGCAAATGCTCGCCTCATGCTACACTCGCCTCTAGAGACAGTCGATCATGTGGGGCCTTGATGCACGAGCAAGCGGACGAAGCGACGAAGGTTTGGAAGCAGCTCGACGCGTGCCTCAAGGCGTTTCGCGAGGCGTGGGACGGCGCGACTGCGCCCCTGTCGATGGTGCCGTTGTTACACGTGCCGCCGCCGCTGGCGTCGCATCTTCCCGCCTCGCCGCCGGAGATACGCCGCCTCGCCGCCGTCGAGCTGGTGAAGCTCGACATGAATCGCCGCTGGGCGAGGCCGGAGTGGCAGAAGCGGATCGAGGCGTATCTCGCCGAACTTCCCGAGTTAGCCGTCGATGGCATCGTTGCGCCCGACCTGATCTTCGAAGAGTATCAGGTGCGACGTCGCCGTGGCGAGGCGGTAACGCAGGACGAATATCGTCAGCGATTTCCAAAGCAAGCGTCGTCGATCGCGTCGATCCTTTCGGTCGAGGATCGCAACGCGACGACGTCGATCGCCGAGATCACGAAGGCCGCAAAGTTTGAGGCTGGGCAAAGTGTCGACGATTTCGATCTGCTCGTGCCGCTCGGTTCGGGCAGTTTCGCGAGCGTGTTTCTCGCGCGGCAGCGATCGCTGGGTCGCATGGTGGCTCTCAAGATCTCGGCCGATCGCGGCATCGAATCGCAGACGCTCGCGCAGCTCGACCATCCTTATATCGTGCGCGTGTACGACGAGCGGCGGCTGACTGAGCGGCATCTGCATTTGATGTATATGCAGTACGTGGCCGGCGGAACGCTGCGCGACGTGGTCGAACGTGCCGCGCGGACGCCTCCGGCGCTGCGGTCGGGCAAGCTGCTATTGGAGTCGATCGACGAGGCATTGCAGTCGGCAGGGCAATCGCCGCCGAGCGACTCGCGCAGTCGGCAAAGTCTCGCCCAACTGAGTTGGCCCGAGACGGTGTGTTGGCTCGGCGCGGATCGCAGCGGCGCTCGAACATGCGCACTCCCACGGTGTGCTGCATCGCGATTTGAAACCAGCGAACGTGCTGTTGGCCGCCGACGGCAGTCCGAAGCTCGCCGACTTCAACGTCAGCAGTTGTTCGGAAGTTCCCGGGGCGACGGCTGAAGCGTTCTTCGGCGGCAGCCTGGCTTACATGTCGCCCGAGCAGATGGACGCCGCGATGGGAGCCGTCGAAGGGCGTGCGCCCTCGCTCGACGAGCGCAGCGATTTGTACTCGCTGGGCATTCTGCTTTGGGAGCTGCTCGAAGGTCGTCGTCCGTTTTACGACGACGCGTTCTTCAGCTTTTCGCCGATGGGAATGAAGACGATGGCGGCGCGTCGCAAGCAGGGGCTCGACGCGCGTGCCGTGTCGCGACTGCCGAGCGACTGCCCTCCCGCGCTGGTCGAAGTGTTGATGCATTGCCTCGAACCTTCGCCGGGGTTGCGCCCGGTGTCGGCGTCGGCCGTGCGAAGGCAGCTCGATTTGTCGCTGCGGCCCGAAGTGCAAGTGCTGTTGCGTCCGCGTCGCAAGAGTTGGATTCCGATGCTGCGTGCGCATCCTCTGCCGATGATGCTCATCGGTGGTCTGGCGCCGAACATCGTCGGCAGCGTGATGAACATCGCGTACAACGACCACGAGATCATCGGCCAACTCGCCGACGAACGCGTACCCGCCGTCTTCGAATCGCAACTGCTCACGATTAACCCGGTGGCTTACGCCATCGGCATCGCAATGATGATCGTCATCGCGTGGCCTGTGCTGCGAGCGGCCCAGCAGCGCGCTGATGAAGGGGCGACCGATGCAAGGCTTGCCGACTGGCGACGTCGGTCGCTGTGGCTGGGCGATTACGTCGCGTGGATCAGCGGGGCCGAATGGGTGATCTCGGGGCTTATTTTCCCGGCGTGGCTGGAGCTTTCGCTCGGCACGGCAACCGGGTTGAGCACGACGCAGTGGATCCACTTCGTGGCGTCGCAGTCGGTGTGCGGATTGATCGCTTCGACGATGGCGTTCTTCCTGGTGACGCTCTTCTCGGTCGAGGTGTTGACGCCGGTGCTGATCGAAACCGATCAAGACGACGAGACGATGCGGCTATCGCTCGAACGGCTGTCGGCCCGCACCGGCATGTACACGTTTTTTTCGCTGGCGGCGATTCCGGTGGCGCTGGTCGTGATGCCGCTGGTGCGCACGGAAAGCCGCATGGCGTTTTTGGTGCTGGGTCTGGTGGGGTTGGTGGCCACACGACTCGCGTTCGTGTTAGCGCGGCGCATTCAGCGCGCCGCCGATGCGCTGCAAGTTGCCGTGAGCGTCGAGGACCTTGTCAGCGGCACCGAGACGACCGACTCGTTGCGACTGCGGCGGAGTAAGGTGTAAGTGGCGAGCAAGTGATCCGATCTCCCTCTCCCGCGATGGGGAGAGGGAACACATCACTTGAACAGCCCTTGCATCTGTTCGAGGATCCACTCGTATTGCCACACCATCGTGCCGATGATCGACACCAGGAACAGGAATGTGATCCACACGACGAAGCCACCGACGTTGGCCATCTCTTCGGGTTCGACTTCCCACTGCTCGTCGGAGTTCGGTGGCGGAGGCGAGAGCAGCTTCGGCCACTGCGGATCACCGCCAATGTATGTTTCGCCCGAAATCGGCTCGCTCACATTCGATGACGCGCGCGGCGACCACGGATCGTTGCTCATCGGCATCGCCTCCCACGCTGGCGGCACGGGCGCGTTTTGTGGCAGCGGCGTCGGTGTGTCGAACGGCTGAAGGAACACTCCGGACTCGGGTGTTGCATGGGGCCGCGAGACGTTGGGCTTAGCAGCGGCGGCGGGCTTTGCAGTGGCAGCGGGTTTCGGCGGCGCAGATTTGGTGGCAACGGAAGGTTGCGATGCGACGGAAGGCTTCGCGGCGGTCGGCTTGCTTGGCGCGGGCTTTGGCGCCGCGGGCTTCTTCGCTGCCGTGTTTGCGACAACAGGCGCGGAGGTCGTTGTAGCAGCGCCGTTTTGTGCGACGTGACTCTCAGGCAGTGGAATCTTGACGAGCGTCTCGCACTGTGGACAGCGCGCGACACGACCGGCCAAGCCCGCCGGGGCTTTCAGCTTACGCCCACACGTTGGGCAATCGACGCTGATAGTCTGTGACTGAGACACGATTCGTCTGTCGCCGCTTTTATCCAGTATAGGCCTTGGGTCGTTGCGGCGAAGCGGCTGCACGATGCCATTTCGACACGCCGGCCTAAAACCGTCGTTGGGAAAAGACTTGCGACGTCGCGACATGCTGACCGGACCGCGCCGACCGGTTGAACCGTAACGGCACAACTATTCTACGCGCCCCAACCGCCTCCGCCGGGCGTTTCGATGAGAAGTTGGTCGCCGCGCTGTGCCTGGAATTGTACCAGACTCGCGAGGATTTCCACGCTCCCATCCGCGCGAAGAAGGCGGTTGCGGCCTGTCGCACCCGGTTGCCCGCCGGCGAGTCCGTAAGGGGCGTACTCACCACGACGTTGCGACAGCACAGAGACGTCGAGGTCGCGGAGAAACTCGATCCGTCGGACCACGCCGTCGCCTCCGCGATGTTGGCCGACGCCACCCGAGCCGCGACGAATGGCGAACTCGCGCACACGGACGGGATACCGCTGTTCGAGCACTTCGGCATCGGTCAGTCGCGTGTTGGTCATGTGCGTGTGCACGGCATCGGCGCCGGGATGACAAGATGTCGCACCACTGCCGCCGCAAATGGTTTCGTAATATCCGAACGTGGCGTCGCCGAAGAGGACGTTGTTCATCGTTCCTTGGCTAGCGGCCGCGACGCCGAGCGCCCCGAGCAGCGTGTCCACAACTCGTTGCGAGGTTTCGACATTGCCACCGACAACCGCAGCGCTGGTTTCCGCGGTTTCGCCGATCGGCGGATTCAAAAGACACTCTGGCAGCACGATCCGCACGGGGGACAACACCCCCTGGTTGAGCGGAATGTCCTCATCAATCAACAACCGAAGGCAGTACATCACCGCCGCCGTTACGATCGCGCGATTCGCGTTCAGATTCCCCGGCAACACCGGCGACGTCCCCGTGAAATCAATCACCGCCGCCACGTTGTTTGCGGCTTCGTTTTTCGCCACCTCACCGGTTGCGGTTTCGGACGCGACTGAAGTCGCGTCGCCTGGTTGATGAATCGTGATCGCCACCGCGATCTTCGATCCGTCGTCCAAATGGTCGACGAACTCGTGCCGCCCCGGTTTCAGCTTGGCAAGCGCCTGCCGCATCTTGCGTTCGGCCGCCGATTGGATGTGCCGCATGTAAGCTTCGACGACAGGCCACGTGTACCGCTCGACCAATCGATCGAGGTCGCGCGCTCCCTGGCGATTGGCTGCCACCTGGGCTCCGACGTCGGCGATGTTGTCGGCCACATTTCGCGACGGATACGGGCCGCTCGACAACAGCGTTCGCAACTCATCGAAACGCGACTTGCCGGCCACGACGAGCTTGAAGTTGCGGATCAACACGCCTTCCTCGGCCAGATTGCG
This sequence comes from uncultured Planctomycetota bacterium, assembly GCA_963708675.1. GTDB lineage: Bacteria > Planctomycetota > Planctomycetia > Pirellulales > PNKZ01 > DATAXP01. The sequence continues at coordinate 3,160,018 of CAVPTO010000003.1, read as the reverse complement.
CGAGTTTGGCGGCATCGATCCCGGCCGCATGCCTCCGATCTCGGCATGATGCGCGCGACTTGCGGTGAAGAAGCGTAACTGTTTCGATGTTGCATTTTTCGACGTAGCATCGTGTACCGGCGAGATGACGGTAATATCGGGCAGATGCGACCCGCCGCGATAAGGATCGTTGGTGACGAAAACGTCGCCGGGCTCGATCGTCGGATTGTCGGCGATGATGCAGCGAATCGTCTCGCCCATCGCCCCCAGGTGTACGGGAATGTGCGGCGCGTTGACGACGAGATCGCCCGTGGCCGTGAACAGGGCGCAACTGAAATCGAGCCGCTCTTTGACGTTCACGCTACTGGCCGTGTTGCGCAGCGTGATGCCCATCTGCTCGGCGATGCCCGCGAACTGATTATTAAAGATTTCGAGCATCACCGGATCGGCAGCCGTGTCCACACTGGTCCGGTGCGCGCCCGCTTGCCTCATCGCGGTGTCTTCCAACAGCAACTCGCCGCGCTCCAGCATCCGCGCGGTCCAACCAGGGTCGATGACGATCGTCGATCGCGGCTCGAGCACAATCGCAGGCCCTTCGAACTTGTCGCCCGGCGCGATTGCATCGCGATCGTAAAGTTGCGTGGTGCGAAAGGCGTCGTCGAACCAAACGTCGACAGCGCCGATTGGTCCGCGCTTCGCTGCGTTTGTCACCCTCGGCGGCGGCGCAGCTTCGGCCACGCCGCCGACCACTTCGATACGCGCCGCCACAATCTCGACAGCTCGGCCGGTGAGACGGTAGCCGTACAGCTTCTCGTGCTCGGCCTCGTAACGTCCGAGCCAATTGCCGTCGCGCGGACGTTCGATCGTCAGCGAGGCTTCGAGCCCCTGGTAACGCAGGTCGAGCAGTTGCCGCACTTCGATGTTCTGTGGCGTAATGCCTTCGGACAGCACTTCCTGTCGGGCCTCGCGCGACATCGAGTCGATCGTGGAACGCAATCGCGAAATCGCAAGCGGGGAATAAGGCTGGTACACGCCGAGGGCGCGATGACGTGTGACGTCGGCCAGGCCGATGCCGTAAGCGCTGAGGATGCCGGCATCGGGATGGATGAGCACTTGCCGCATGCCGAGCTCGCGCGCGACACCGCAGCCGTGCTGTGCGGCTGCCCCGCCGAACGCGACGAGGACGTAATCGCGCGGGTCGACGCCTTTGGCAATCGAAATCGATTGCACCGCCTTGACCATCTTCGCATTGGCGACACGCACGAACCCTTCACACAACTCATGCGCGCCATAACGCTTGCCGGTCTCGCGTGCGATTTGGTCGATCAACTCCGCCAACTTCGTTTCGATCGGGACGCGATGCAGCGGGAAAGGAAACGACTCGCTGCGAATCTTGCCCAGGTAGAAGTTCATGTCGGTGATGCACAGTGGCCCGCCGCGGCCATAACACGCCGGGCCCGGCTCGGCACCGGCGCTCTCGGGACCGACGACGAGCTTCACGCCGTCGAAGCCGCAGATGCTGCCACCACCGGCCGCGATCGTCTCGATGGCCATCATCGGAGCGACGACCCGCACGCCCGCCTTCTCGGTTTCGTATTCCAACTCGTAGCGGCCATCGAACCGCGCGACGTCGGTGCTCGTGCCACCCATGTCGAAGCCAATGGCCCGCTCGAAGCCCGCCGTGCTTGCCGCGCGCGAGAACCCAACCACGCCCCCTGCTGGGCCGGACAAGATACTGTCCTTGCCGACGAATTGCTCCGCGACGACGAGCCCGCCTGCGCTGGTCATCAATCGCAGTTGAGCCGCGCCGAGCGAGCGACGCAGTTGGTCGACATAGCCGCGAAGCACCGGATTCAGATAGGCGTCGACGACCGTCGTGTCGCCGCGAGCGACGATTTTCACCAGCGGCGCGACGCGGCTGCTGACACTGATTTCGTCGAAGCCAAGTTCCTCGGCAATGCGCGCGACGAGACGTTCGTGATCGGAATACTTGTAGGCGTGCAACAGACAAATGGCCAACGACTCGATACCTTTGGCCGCGAGTTGTTTTAGGCTCTCGCGCACCGCGTCTTCGTCGGGCGCTTGCAATACTTCACCATCAACCGCGACGCGCTCGTCGATTTCGACGACTTCGGCGAACAGCGGTTCGGGCTTGCGGATGGCGAGGTCGAACAGGCGCGGACGATTTTGGTAGCCGATGCGCAGGATGTCGCCGAACCCGCGCGTGGTGATGAAGGCCGTGCGTGCGCCGCGGCGCGTGATGAGTGCGTTCGTGCCGCGCGTCGTCCCGAGACGCACGATCGAGCGCGGGATCGGTTCGTCGAGTCGCAGGCCGAGCAGATAGCGAATCGCGAGCACGGGAGCTTCTTCGCCGCCGGCCAATTCATACGCGTGCGATTCCGTCGGCGTGATCGACAGTGGCGACGCGAGTTCGAGCACGCCCGCAGCACGATCGAACCGTCGCACCCAAGAATCGGCAACACACTGCCCCTCGGCATTCAGCAGCCGAAATTCGTAGCCTTGCCAGAAGTCGTCGGGATCGGCTGAGCGCGCCGGATCGACAACGCGCTCGTCGGTCGACCTGGCGGCCACGGCGCCCTTAGTGACGCCCGAGCTGAGAACCTTGTGACGTTTGAGGGGCGCGTTGCCGCGGCGCAGGAAGCAATCAGTGAACGTTCCGCCGACGTCGATCCAGAATTCGGGGAACATGGAGCTCGGCGACGTTTCGTGACGTTTGTTGGTGATCGGTTTGTTAATCGAACCGACAGCGACATGTCTTATTCCCTCTCCCGCAAGGCTAATCATTGCCCACAAGATGCGTGAGTTGGTTGGGCGGTTGAGCGGCGGCGAGCCAGCCGAGGGTGATGTTGGTGAGTGCATCGAGGCCACGCCAGACGGTTTTCAGTCCTGGGGATCCGTCGGCCTTGCGACCGAGATGACCGCCGAGTCGGCCGATCCAGCGGAGGGCTTCGGCCATCGTCGGCGGAGCCTTCGGCTGGGGCCAGCGTTTGCCACGATGCGTGACGGCGTACAAGGCTTGCCATTCGGCGGCGCTGAGCACCACGGTGCACGGCGCGTGGGTGTCTCGCGGGCTGCACTGACCAGCCACAGCACGCGCCAAGCGGCGACGCTCAGCACGGCCACCACACGCTCGACGTTGTCGAAGCAACCCAACTGCTGCTGTTCGACGAGGTATCCGCTCTTGAGCGTGTAGTGGAATCGCTCGATCCGCCAACGCCACACGTAGTATTGAATCAAACGCGACGCATCTTCGAGGCTCGTGACCGGCAGCGTGGTCGCCAGGCACCAGCGGATCGGCGACTCGCACGACGGACAGTCGGCTTCTTCGGCCAGCACGAAGCGCAGCGTGACCGGCGGGTCCCGGCGCTGGCCCGGCGCCTTGCACGTCAGCTCCTGCCAACGCACGTCGAGCTTCGCCTGGCGTGGCGCGCGTGTGCCGCTGCGGGGCACCTCGACGTGAATTCGGCCACCCACCTCGGCCGACTCGAGCGCCTTGCCCAACAACCGCTCGGGATGCTCGACACGTCGCTGCTGGCGGCAAACGCGCACGAGCAAGTGCACGTGGGGCCGACGCGCCGCGGCGAACAGATCGTAAAAGTCGCTCTCGCGGTCGCCGATGACGATCGCTTGCGGATGATCGCCCAGCGCCTTCTCCACCGCCCGCAGGCCCTCAATCCAGCGCTGGCTCTCCTTGTCGTGCGTGGCACGCTGGTGACGGCGATGACGCTTGCCCAACTCGTCGATCGGACGGGTCCAACGCTGCTGATCGATCACTCCCAGCGGCACGCCTGTCGGCGAAATCGCCAGCGCCGTATGCACCAACAGGCCACGGCACTTGACGCTCGCCAAATATCCCAAGCCTGCGGTCGACCGGTGGCTGCTCAGGTTGATCTCCGTCGTGTCCTGGGCCACGAGCACCGTCGCGTGCTGCTGGCATCGACCGACGGTGCTGGCCGCATGCGCCGCGAGAATGGCCTGCGGATCGACTGCGTCGTTCTCGAAAAAGCGATAGGCCGCTTTGACTTCGGCGCTGCTATCGAACACTGCCGGCAGACTCCGCTCGGGATGCAACGCCAGCGAATGCACGATGCGCATCAGTCTCAACTCCCGCCGCACATCCCCCAAATCCACACGCGACAACTCTTCGCCAGACCAATCGATCGCCGTGCACTCCTCATCAAGACTCGCCCCAACCCCATGCCTATCCTAGCGCCCAAGCACCCCAAGTGAAGATTGTGGGCAACGATTAGCCCGCAAGGGGAGAGGGAGCAATCTGCGTCGTCGTTCGATGAGTAACCGAACATCAATAAACGCGTTATTTTCCGCCCAACGAAATCAAATGCGAAACCGTGCGTAGGTACAAACGACCGCCGGCCACGGCAGGTGTGCTGTGACTGTTCTCGCCCAGCGAATTCTCGGCGAGAAGCGTGTACTTTGGCGACGCTGCGAGCACGACGACCGTGCCGTCTTCGGCGATGCAGTAGACGGCATTGTCGATGATCACCGGCGATCCCGAGTAATTGCCGCCAACGCGTTCGCGCCAATGCACCTCGCCGGTGGCGGCGTCGGCGCAACTGACGATGCCTTTGTCGCTCCACATGAACAGCAACTTGTTCTTCGCGACCAAGGTCGGAACATACGGCGCCATTTGCGTGACCTTGTAGGCCAACGTCGGTTTCGATCCCGGCTTCACCGCGGCGATATAGCTGCCGCCTCCGCCCGACCCGGTTGTGCCGAAGATCAATCCCGCTGCGACGATCGGTGAGCTGACTGACCGCTTGTCGAAGACGCCGAGTTCCCAATTCACTTTGCCGGTTTGCGGGTTCACGCTCGAGATGCCGTGCGCCTGGCTGTTGAAGATCAACTCGGGCTTGCCGGCACGATTGAAATACACGCAAGGCGTCGAGTAGCTGACAACCGCGTTCTCACGCTTCGTTCGCCAGCGCTCGTGGCCGTCGGCGCAATCGAGCGCGATGAGAAAGCTGTTGCCGTTGGCGTCGGGGTCGTCTTTCGTGGGGCCGTCCTGATCGTTGGCGAGAATCACCATATCGTCGAACACGATCGGGCTGGTGCCCGTGCTGTGTTGACTCACGACGGGCCCGAGGTTCACCTTCCACACGTCTTTGCCATCGTGATCGAGCGCCATGACGATGTACTCATCCGGCGCGGAGAACGTGATGTACACGTGTTGCTTGTCGAGCGCAGGGGTCGACGACGCGAAGCTGTTCTTGAGATGCTTGTGATGCACGCTCGACGGGAACCGACGTTCCCAAACCATGCCGCCGTTCGCGGTGTCGAGACACATCACGACGCGCTCAGCCGTCTCTTCGACCGCGCTGGTGACGAACACGCGGTTGTTCCAAATCACTGGCGACGAATGGCCGACGCCTGGCAACTCGACGCGCCAGTGGTAATCGGCCTCGGTCCATTTGGTCGGAATACCTTTGGCCAGGCTGACACCCGTGCCGTTGGGGCCACGGAACCGGGTCCACTCTTGCTCTTCGGGCGTAACTGGCCCTGCGCCGAGCAACATCGGCAAAGTGAGCAAAATCAAAACATGAGCGAATCGACGCATCATCTTCGGCACCTCGCGAAGCAGCCAGCCCCCGAAACCTCTTACCAAACGATGTTATCCGAGCCGCAACCCCGCCGCCATAATGCTTAATTCATTCGTGACAGATCGATGCATAGCACGTCTTGCCGGCCTCCTTTTGGGGTAGAATCGGGCGAAGACTAACGAGATGGTTGTTGCGCGACGTTGAACTCATTTGTCGGACACTATTTAGTCGGCCGCCGACTATCGCGTTTCTCGATAGCAGAAGTTCATCATGCCCACGACCCCTCAACAGATCGACATTTGGCGGCAGACGCCGTCGGAACATCAGCGACTGGAGTTCAAGGAGGCGAAACAGCAATTCGACCGTGACAAGCTCAACCGCTATTGCGTTGCGATCGCGAATGAAGGTGGTGGCTGGCTAGTGCTCGGCGTTGCCGACATTCCGCCGCGTAAGGTCGTTGGAACTCAGGCTTTCCTTAATCCTGTGGGAGCGGCCGAGAAGCTCTTCGAAGCGGTCGGCTTTCGAGTGGAGGTGGAGGAGGTAGCGCATCCCGACGGCAGGGTCGTAGTTTTCCACATACCGTCTCGTCCACGAGGGACGGCATACCATCTGGATGGCGCGTACCTGATGCGGTCAGGACAGCAGTTAGTGCCAATGTGTGAGGACCAACTTCGTCGCATCTTTGCCGAAGGACAGCCGGATTGGCTAGACGAGACTTCGCGTCGCGGACTTTCGGCCGAGGAGATCGTCGGTGCGCTCGACACGCAAGCTTTCTTTGAACTTCTGAAACTGCCATATCCCACGCAGCGAACGGGTGTCATTGAGCGGTTGATTGCAGAGAGGTTGATTGATGAGATGAATGGCGCGTACACGATTCGCCGCCTGGGTGGGTTGTTGCTCGCGAAGCGATTGGGCGACTTCCCAGACTTGGCCCGCAAAGCGCCGCGTGTCGTTGTTTACACCGGAAATTCGAAGCTTGAAACGAAATTGGATCAGTTCGGGGTTAAAGGGTATGCAGCGGGTTTCCAAGGTCTCGTCCGATTTGTGTTGAGCCAGTTGCCACAGAATGAGGTCATCGAAGATGCACTTCGAAGGGATGTCAAGCTAATACCAGAGATCGTGATCCGCGAATTGGTAGCCAATGCGCTAATTCATCAGGATCTCGGGATCGAAGGTACGTCAGTGATGGTCGAAATCTACGCTGATCGAGTCGAGATTTCAAACCCCGGCGAACCGGTCGTTCCTGTTGAGCGATTCATAGACGGATACCAATCGCGTAACGAGCGATTGGCCGATTTAATGCGGCGAATGGGAATTTGTGAGGAAAAGAGCAGCGGGATTGATCGCGTTGTTCAAGCGGCGGAAATGTTTCAGTTGCCTGCGCCCGATTTTCGGGAGGGCTACCGTCGGACCGTGGTGACGATTTTTGGCCATAAACCATTCGAAGAGATGGACCGAGACGCCCGCGTGCGGGCGTGTTACCAGCACTGCGTCCTCAAATGGGTGATGGCTGAGCGAATGACGAATCAGTCCCTAAGAGAGCGATTTCATTTGGCAGAGAGCAAGTCGGCGACTGTGTCACAAGTGATTGCCGCGACAATCGAAGCGGGCTTTGTAAGGCTCGATGAGGATGCCGGGCTTTCCAAAAGGTTTGCTCGATATGTCCCGTATTGGGCGTGATTTCTTATTTAAAAGCAAAGCGTTGTTCAACTCGGAAACGATCGTAACTCATTGTGCATGAATAACTTGCTTATTTTATCGATAGCCCTTTGTGCTCCATTTTACGGATTGTCCATGCGGTTGCACCTGAATCGTGGCACTGCCCGATCGCAGAGTGCCCTTTCTTATCCACAACCAGACCGATTCGGCCGTCACGGAATGGCGGGATACCTCGTTCTTCTGTTTATTGCCTCAGTTGTGGCGGCCGATCCACCCGAGCCCACTGCGGCGGACGTGTCGTATGGTCCGCACGATCATCAGCGAATGGACGTCTATCTGCCGGCCGAGGGCGAGGGGCCGTTTCCGGTGATGCTCTGGTTCGGCGGAATCTGGAAGCCGGCGAAACATCCGGCCAACCTCAAAGGTTTGAGCGATGCGGGCGTCGCGGTAGTGGCGGTGCAAACGCGGACGATGACCGACGCCATGGAAGACGACGTCGAGGTGCCGATCTCGTATGTCTGCGACGACGCTTGTCGGGCGGTGCAGTTCGCGCGTCGCAACGCGGCGAAGTGGAAGCTCGACCCGAAACGCATCGGCGTCGGCGGAGGATCGCAAGGGGCGTTGCCGGCGTTGTACGTAGCGACGGCCGGCGAGAAGGCCGACAAGAAGTCGAGCGATCCGGTTGAGCGCACATCGAGCCGAGTCACGTGCGTCGTCGCGCATCGCTGCCAGCCCAGCATCGACCCGAAGCGGATGCAGGAGTGGGTGCCAGGCGTCGAGTGGGGCGCCCCGGCACTCGGCTGTTCGTTCGCAGAGTCGCTGAAGCGTCGCGAAGAACTGCTACCGACAATCGCGAAGTGGTCGCCCGACCATCTGCTGCATGCCGGCACGCCGCCGATCTACTTTCAGAACGAATGGGGGCTGACCAAGCCCGAGGAGATTGCGGAGACGAACTACAAAGTTCATTCACCGGCCTGGGCGATTGGTTTCCGTAGGTTGGCCGAGGCCGCTGACGTCGAGTGCTACACGAAGTATTTGGGCCATCCCAGTGACGAATATGACGACATGTGGGACTTTGCCGTCGCGAAGCTGAAAGAGTGAGTGGACTCCACGCGCTCGGCGTGGTAAATGGCGACGTTGCAGGCAGGTCGAGGTGTTGCATGTTGCGTTACATCGAGCTGAAGTCGGGCTACGCCGACAACGGCCCCGCGTGGATTGCCCGTGTTCGGTTGTCCAAGTCCGGGCGAACCGTCTACTTCAACGGCAAGGCACTCAAACGCACAAAGCAAGGCGTGGGGGGCAATCACTACGACCTTGCGACAGGCGACGACTATTGGATTTCGGCCTTGAAAAAAGACGGGTTCGACCGTCATTGGGCGGGTGGCGGCATGGTGTGGATCGAAAAGTCCGCGATCGCTGAATACATGCAACTCGTCGGCTGCGATACGCTCCCCACGAATCGGTTCAAAGTCATCGCCGACCTTCCGGAGCCCAATCCGGCCGAATTTGTCGAAGTGGAAAACGAACGATAGAGTTCAAAGGGATGACCGACGTGACTGGGCCTGGCACGGGTCTCGCCGAATCAGGAGACCTTCGGTCAGCCCAGCGGCGGGGTCAGAGACCCGCGCCGAGCGCGTTATTAAACCCAAGCCCACGGACGGCCGTCCGTGGGCTTCGCGCCGCGAATCGGTACGGTATGTGCTCTATTGTCAGCACCCCCATAATTCAACAGTCATCAACGCGGAGCATGAAGCGTGCGAACTTTTCACTGTACTTGCGGAAACACCATCTTTTTCGACAACAGCGTCTGCCTCTCCTGCGGGAAGGAAGTTGGCTTCTGCCCCGCTTGCGACGAGATGACGACGCTGGTGCCGCAGGCTGACGGCAAGCTGCGCTGCGGACACGACGACCACTGCGGTGCCGAACTGGTCAAGTGCTTCAACTACTCGGCGCACAACGTTTGCAATCGCTGCGTCAAGGCAGAAGACGCAACCACGGCCGAGCCGCTGTGCGATTGCTGCCGATTCAACGATACGATTCCCGATCTGTCGGTCCCCGGCAACGCGAAGAAATGGTACGCGCTGGAAGCAGCGAAGCGTCGACTGTTCTACGGCCTGAACATGCTGCATCTGCCGTACAGCGCGAAAGGTGACGGCATCGACCCGCCGCTAAGTTTCGACTTCAAGGCCGACGTCATCCCGCCAGGCGATTTCTGGCGATCGGTCGGCAAAGGCGAAAAAGTTTACACAGGCCACGCGGGCGGTCGCATCACCATCAACATTCGCGAGGCGGATGAAGTCGAGCGCGAGAAGCTGCGAGTCGACCTGGGCGAAGCGCAACGCACGCTCATCGGCCACTTCCGTCACGAGGTCGGCCATTACTTTTGGGACGTCCTCGTCAAAGGCCGTTGCGAAGACAAATGCATCGCAGCTTTCGGCGATCACAACAACCCGACGTATGCCGAGGCGCTCGACCGTCATTACAAGGAAGGTCCGCCGGCCGACTGGCAACTGAACTTCATCAGCGCCTACGCCACGATGCATCCGTGGGAAGATTTCGCCGAAACTTGGGCGGCTTACCTCGACATGGTCAGCGTGCTCGACACGGCCCACAACGCCGGCTTTGTCGATGGCGTGTTCATGCAAGGCGCTAACGTCGAGAAGATGATCGAGCACTACCAGGAGCTCGGCATCGCGCTCAACGAATTCAACCGCACGATGGGGTTGTTGGACATTGTGCCCGAGGTGTTCGTCCAGCCGGTCGTCGAGAAGCTCAAGTTCGTACACGAGCTGATTCAATCGGCCCGCGACTACAAGCCGTTGCCGCCTGCGCCCGCCGAGCAAGTTCCGGCCGAGCCGGCACCGGCTTCTCCGCCGGTTGCGAACGCGCAAGCGCCAGTCGTGCAGAATCCCCCGGTGGCCGGCGCTCCTGCTTCACCCGCGGTCAACAATCCGCCGGCGCCCGCCCCTGCGCCGGAGATCAACGCCCCTGCGGAAGTTCCCGAGCCAGTTGCGATTTCAGCGAGCTGACGACGTCGGCGTACTTCGGATCGGCAACCAGGTTCTTCGTCTCGTGCGGATCGTTCTTCTCGTCGAAGAGCACCGCACCGGCCACGCCGTCTTCCCAGTCGCTGTAGCGCCAGCCTTCGGTGCGAATCGACCGTCCGAGTTGCCCGCTGTATTTGACCGAGATCGCAGCGCGAGTTGCCGAGGCGTTGGGGTCTTTGACGAACGTCATCAGACTGTGGCCTTCGAGATCGCTCGGCACCGAGAAACCACACGCTTCGACCAGCGTCGGATACACATCGAGCAACTGCACCGGCCTCTCGCACACCTTGCCGTTGCCCGCCGCGCCGGGAACGCGAATCACTAGCGGCACGCGCGTTCCGACTTCGAACAGCGAACCGTGCTTCGACCACTTCCCCTTCTCGCCAAGGTGGTAACCATGGTCGCCGAAGAACACGACGATCGTGTTGTCAGCCAACTTCAATCGATCGAGCGCATCGAGCACGCGACCGACGTTCCAATCGGTCCACGAGCAACTGGCTCGATAGGCGCGAATCATTTCGCGAGCCGCCTCGGGCGAAGCGTCGCGGTTGATGAACAGATCGCCGTTTCGCATCGGAATCGAGGCCGCGGGAAATCCTTCGGGCACCGTCGGTCGCGGTTGGAAGTCTGGCGGCAACGCGATCTTTGCGGCGTCGTACAGATCATAGAATTTCTGCGGCGCGGTTGGCGGACTGTGCGGCTTGTGAAAGCCGACCGCGATGAAGAACGGCTGATCTTTGTACTTTTCCAGCAGCGCGATGCCCGCCTCGGCCGTGTGCCAGTCGACGTGCGATTGCCCGTCCCCTTCAAGCACCACGGCGCGATCGCTCTTCTCGGGGTCTTGCTTTGGTTTGTTCTTCGCCTTCGCCGGAGCCGCGACGAAGGTCGCCTGGATGCGGCCGCGGTCGTCGTTGCTCGCCGTCCTTTTTTTCGCGGACATCGGACTGAGCGTTTCGGTCCACGCCTCCGGATCGTCGATGCCTCCGTGGAAAATCTTCCCCGTCTCGGCCGTGACGTAGCCGTGCTGCTTAAAGAACTGCGGCAGCGTGACCCAATCGGGATGCGTCTCGCGGAACGCGCCTTCGTTGTCGAGCACGCCCGTCGTCGTAGGATACCGGCCCGTGAGCATCGACGTTCGCGACGGGTTGCACAACGGGAACTGGCAATACGCGCGATCGAAGCGCACGGCCGTCGCGGCGAACTTATCGACGTTCGGCGTCAGCATGCCTGGCGTGCCGTAGCAGCCAAGCTCTGTACGCCAGTCATCAGTCGCGATGAACAGAACGTTCAGCTTCGGCGAGGCGCTTGCGCGTGACACATCGGCGAATGACAGAACAACCGCGAAGAGGCAAGCAATGTTGGCGAGCAAGCGCATGATGGTGTCTCGAGGGGAAACGAGGGTGGCGCGACGACACCATTGTTTCCACCCGCGCTGCCGACCGCAACATAAAGCCGCGACCGTTGGTCGCGCTCCGCGGCCCCCGTTCACCGCGTTCCATCAACCAGCGGCGATCACCCGTTGCGATACCGCACGATGCACCACAGCGCACGGAACCCGTCGCGCCAGGTGATCTTCTTCCCCTCGGCATACGTGCGCCCCTGATAGCTCACGGGACGCTCGAAGATGCGCACGCCCGGCAGCCGCGCGACTTTCGCCGTCAGCTCGGGCTCGATGCCGAAGCGGTTTTCGCACAACCGCGGGGCGATCTGCTGAATCACGTCGCGACGGAACGCCTTGTAGCACGTTTCCATGTCGGTCAGATTCAGGTTCGTCATCATGTTGCTAAATAGCGTCAGAAACGAATTGCCGATCGAGTGCCAGAAGTACAGCACGCGATGGTCCTCGCCGAGGAAGCGGCTGCCGAACACAGCGTCGGCCGAGCCTTCGACGATCGGCTGCACGAGCATCGGGAACTCGGCCGGATCGTATTCGAGGTCGGCGTCCTGCACGATCACGACGTCGCCGGTCGCTTCGCGAAAACCTGTTCGCAAGGCGGCGCCTTTACCTTGGTTCTTTTCGTGAAAGATGATTTTCAGGTCCGGCTCGCTGCGCCACGAATCGAGCAGTGGCCGCGTTTTGTCGGTGCTTCCGTCGTCGATCAGGATGATTTCGACCGGTAGGCCGCAATCGCGCACGCGGCGAACCACTTCGGCAACGGTCTTCTCTTCGTTGAACACCGGGATGACGACCGACAGCCGCCAACCTTCGGGCAGCGCGAAGATGCCGAGCCGCCGACATGCCGTTCGGCCGAGCAAGCGCTCGAGCAAATCGACGTGCCGGCGATCGAGCGCGTGGCTTGGCGGTTGTTCGGCGACCGTGAGCCGCGCGAGCAACGCTTGCAGTTCGGCAACCTGATCGGAATTCGGTGGGACGTCAGCCATGCCGATATGCGTTGAGATCATGAGTGATTTACGCGCTGGAAGTTTTGCGGCGCGCCGGTACGTTAGTCTAGCTTTGCTAAATGAGTGTCTCAATCGCGTCGGCATGATGGAGTCGCTTGGCGAAGGTGGGGCTGTGCGGGCTCTGCGCATCGCAGCGATCATGCGATCGCGGTTGAGGTCGATGGAAATGCGTTCGATCGCTCGACACGCGCGTCGTGCTGTTGACGAGGTAACAACGTTTCGATGCTTGAAAACGAGACCTTTGAGAAGCCCGAGGAAACTTGCTTGACATTCGTCGCGCGACCGGCAAAATACGCCTCTTACATGGACGCAAGGAATGCATTGCGTTGACCGTCGCGCTCGCGGCGGTTGAGCTCAAAGCAGGCGAGAGCTGCCCGTGGTTAGTCTTCTGTGCTCATGGTGCGCGCGGTGAGAGTTCTCTGTGCGCTGATGATAGATCCGATTACTTTCGTCGTGAGACATCGCTCGAATTTGGATGAAACGTTCGATCACGACGACACATCAACCTGGCATCGCGCACTCGTCGTGCGGCCAAGCGAGTTTGCTTGGGGGGCGGCGACTAAGGGATTGACTGTCGGCGGCCTCGGTCGCGGCCCGGATTCCCCCCCTGGGCGTTTCGCTTGAAGAACTCGATTTTGTACGCAGGCACGCGCGGCATGGTAGAACGAAACGACCATGCCGCTCGCTCTCCTCGGATTAGGCGCGAACCTCGCTGACCGCGCTGCCACGCTCAGCGCTGCGATCGACGCGCTCAGTCAACTGCGCACGACGCGCGTCGTTCGCCGTAGCGCGTTCCACGAAACCTCGCCCGTCGGCGGGCCTGCCGATCAGCCGGCGTATCTGAACGCGGCGGTCGTCGTCGAAACGCAACTCGCGCCCGAAGCGTTGCTCGCCGCGTTGCACGCGATCGAAGCGTCGCTCGGCCGGCATCGCGCCGTGCATTGGGGACCGCGAACGATCGACCTCGATCTGCTGCTGTACGACGAGCAGGTCATCGACGAATCGACGCTCACCGTCCCGCATCCGCGCATGAGCTTCCGGCGATTCGTCCTCGAACCCGCCGTCGAGGTGGCTGGCGATTGGGTGCATCCAGACATCAAGACGACACTGTCCACCCTGCTAGCAAACTTGCAGACGACGCCGACTTACATCGCCATCAACGGCGGTGTTTCGCATCTTGGCGAGCCGGAAGCGTCAGCTTCCGGAGTGTCTGCGAACGTTCTTGCGGCCGATGTCGCACCTCGCATCGACGCTCGCGTGATCTCGCTGCCTGCCCCCCCTGACGACGTTCGCGTGGCAATCTCGGCTGGCCGGGCACTTGAGGTCGCAGTAGAATTCCTCGCCACGTTGCGGAAGCTGCTCGACCCGTCGAGTTGGACCGACCCGCAACGGCCGGCAGTGAGCGACTTCTGGGTCGAACACGTTCGGCAGCAGATGGAATCGTGGCTATTGTCGGACGAGCGGACCGAGTTCGAGCGAGAATGGCGACGTGTGCGAGATGATTTGATGTCGCCGAAGCTGCTGATATTACTGCCAGGCGCACCACTTCCCACTTTCCGAGGCGCGACGCTGCGGCTCATGAAGAACGACCTCGCCGCCCAAAGTCGCGAGGTCGCGGCAGCGAACGAGGCGATGCGGTAGAGAACTGCAAACGATAACGCGATGACCCCGACTTCTTCACCCACGATCGTTGCCCCTCGATTGCTTACGCGGCGGGACGAACTGCGCGAGGCGGTGCGTGCTGCGCGGCGGGCGGGTCGCACGATCGGTCTGGTGCCGACGATGGGCGCCTTGCATGCCGGGCATGTGAGCCTGGTCGAAGCGTCGTGCAATGAATGCGACTTCACGGTCGTGACGATCTTCGTTAACCCGTTGCAGTTCGCGCCGCACGAGGACTTCCAACGTTATCCACGCACGCTCGAGGCCGACTTGCAGGCACTGGCGGCGTTGCCGGTTGATGTGGTATTCGCCCCGACGCCGGCCGAAGAGGTTTTTCCGCCCGGCCAGGCGACGTTCGTCGAAGTGCACGGAGTTGCCGAGCCGCTCGAAGGCGAGAAGCGGCCGGGGCACTTTCGCGGCGTGGCGACCGTGGTGCTCAAACTGTTCAACATGGCCGAGCCCGATGTCGCGTATTTCGGTGCAAAAGATTATCAGCAGGTGGCCGTCGTGCGTCAGATGGTGCGCGATTTCAACTTGCCGATCGACGTGCGTGTGCAGCCCACGATTCGCGACATTGATGGCTTGGCGCTCAGCTCGCGAAACCAGTATTTGACGCCAGACCAGCGGCGACAGGCGCTCGCGCTGAACCGCAGCCTCCGCACGGCCGCCGACCTTGTCGCTCGCGGCGCGCGGACGGTTGAGCCAATTCGCGCGGCGATGCAAAGCGTGCTGGCCACCGCCCCGGACTTGAGGCTCGATTATCTGGCGATTGTCGACCCCGACACGTTCGCCCCCGCCACGCGCCTCGACCGCCCGACGCTGGTGGCCTTGGCGGCATTCGTCGGCGCGACGCGACTCATCGACAACCAGGTGCTTGTCCCGCCGACCGACTTTGACGGGCGGAAAGCATGACGTTTCGCTCGGAACTTGGACGCAATAACCCCCTTAAAATTGGGGGTGCCTCTTGGTTAGAATCAAGTCATGAGGCTTCATCGAAAGTGGCTCATTCGCTGGTACGCCGTCAAAGACTTCTTCAGTGCAGCGTCGGCCCTTCTCATCGTGCTGGCCGTGGCGGCGCTGTTGGCGGTGTTCTTCCTTTGGGGCGGCCCGGATTAGCCGGCGCTGCGACGCAAGGGACGGCACATATCGTCGGCAACTCGCCGCACGCTAACGGACGTGTGTCTTCGTCCAGGGAAGGATGATCCGCTTTGCGCCCCACGCTATTTCACATTCCGCACGAGATCGGGCCTTGGCCGTTGTTCGGCTTCGGCATCGCGCTGACGGCGCTGGTGCTGTTCGGCATCGTGGTGATGGTGATTCAAATTCGTCGTCATGGTCTGGGCAACGAAGCCCTCGGCTACCTGCCGGTGTTCGCGGTCATGGCGGGCGCGATCGTCTTCGTGCTTCCGAACATCGAAGAGCCGAGCGGTTTACCGATTCGCGGGTTCGGCGTGACGATGCTGCTCGGCGTCGGGTCCGGGGTTGCGCTCTCGGCGTACCGCGCGCGGCAGCGACGCCTCGACCCCGAGTTGATTTACTCGCTGGCGTTTTGGTTGTTCGTGGCGGGCATCGTCGGCGCGCGAGCGTTCTACGTGATCGAATATTGGAAGACGCAGTTCGCGCGTCCGACGTGGCACGAAACGATCGTCGCGGTCATCTCGATTCAAGAAGGTGGCCTCGTCGTCTACGGCAGCATTCTCGGCGGCGCGGCGGCGCTCATCGCGTTCACGTTCAAACACAAAGTGCCGTTCTTCGCGATGGCTGACTTGATCGTGCCCGGCCTGATGTTGGGCATCGCGTTTGGCCGCATCGGTTGCTTCTTGAATGGTTGCTGCTACGGCGGCGTGTGCGAGTTGCCGTGGTCGGTGAGTTTTCCGCCGGGCTCGCCTGCGTACATGCGGCAGATGGAACGCGGCACGTTGTACGGCATTCAGGTTGCCGACACGAAGTTGGCCGACTCCGCCGCGCCGCAAGTGACGATCGTTGGCGTAAAGGCAGGTTCGCAAGCGGAGAAGCAAGGCATACGCGACGGCGATCGTGTGGTGATGATCAACGAGCGCCTCGATCCGCACGGTCGGCGATGCGTGGCAGTCGATGGCGCGGGCTTTGGAGATGTACGAATCGGTCGACCTGGTGACCGACCATGGCCGCGCCGTGCTCGACCCCTTGGAACAAGCGCGATACGGCAGTGTACCGGTGCATCCGACGCAACTGTACAGCGTGCTCGACGCGGCGATCATCTGTTGGTTCTTGCTCGCCTTCGAGCCGTTCAAGACTCGCGACGGCCAATTAGGCGCGTGGGTTTGCACGCTTTACCCGATCACGCGGTTTCTCATCGAAGCAATTCGCAGCGACGAGCCCGCTGTCTTCGGCACCGGCTTCACGATCTCGCAGAATATCAGCCTCGCGATTCTCGCCTTCGGCATCAGCCTATGGATTTGGCTACGGCGGCAACCGCCGAAAGTCGCGTGGCCGTTGCGGTCATGAGGTTAGCCGCGACGCGCCAGCGGAGCGCGATTGTGCGCTACGGCGCGTAATGACGATATTCACCACAGACGCGCTCCGCTGGCGCGTCGCGGCTAACCGCGGACGATTCACGCCTCGCTCGGCGTGGTCGCGGTGTTGTCGGCCGCGGTGAGTTGCGGGGCGAGTACGGCGACTTCGCTTTCGGCCTCGGCCAACAGTTGGTCGAAGCGCTGACGGTTGCCGCGCATCAGCCGTTGCACCTCGGCCATCAACGATTGCGAGTCGATGAAGCCGAGCGCACGCGCCAACTTCGCCAACTCGCCACGATCGTCGGGCAGCGAGTCGCGCGCGGTCGTGCTCATTAGCCGCAGGCGAAGTTCGAGGGTCCGCAAGAAGCGATAGCTCACCGTGAAGAACTCGCACTCCTCGGACGACAACTTGCCGACGCTGCACAGGGCGTTGAGCGCGTCGAACGTCGAGGGGAGCCGCACCTCGGGATACTCGTGTCCCCAGCGAAGCTCGAGCATCTGCACGAGGAAGTCGATATCGCACAGGCCGCCGTGGCCACGCTTGAGGTTGCTCGGCGAGCTGGCGGTTTCGATGCGGCCACGCATCTCGCGCACTGCGCGGACGTCTTGGGCACGGAACGGTGTCTCGAACGCGGCGCGTTGCACAGCCTGCAGCGCTCGCGAAGCGGCGGCGGGCACGCCGAAGACGGCCCGAGCCTTGCACAAGGCTTGTCGCTCCCACATCTGCCCTTCGCCAGCGGCGAAGTAGCGTTCGAACTCGTCGAACGACGTGGCCAGCGTGCCGCTCTTGCCCGTCGGCCGCAGGCGAGCGTCGATCTCGTAAAGCTTGCCATACGGCCCGAGGCGGCTGCACTTCTTGATAATGCGTTGGCCGAGCTCGCTGAAGAAGTGTTGGTTCGTCGTCGTTTGCACGCTGCGACTGTTGCGTCGCGCGTGCACGGTCGGACCGTCGGCTTCGTAAAGGAAGATAACGTCCAGATCGCTGTGATAATTCAACTCGCGGCCGCCGAGCTTGCCCATCGCGAGGATCACCATCTCGGCGCGATCGCCCATTTTCGGGCCGCTGCCGATCGTCGGTTCGCCCAACTTCTCGGCGAGCTTCTCGTATTCGCTCTGCGCGAGGCGTTCGAGGCACATTTCGGCCACGTCCGACAGCGCGCCCATCGTCGCTTGAATGTCTTCCTTGCCGAGAATGTTGCGCACGCCGATGCGCAGCTGTTGCGTGTTCTTGAAGCTGTGCAGAATCGGTTCGAGATCCTCGGCGCCACGCGCCACCTCGGCCAACGTCTCACGCAAATCGGATTTCGTCGGCAGCTTGTTGAGCACGAGGCTGTCCATCAGCTCGTCGATCATGCCGGGGTTCGTGACGAGCAAGCTCGACAGATACGGGCACGACGAACAAAGCTCGACGTACAGATTCATCGTCGGCGGATTGAAGCTGAACAGCTCCCACAACACCCCTTTGCCCCCCAGCGAGTCGCTCACCTGTTCGAGCGTCGTGAGCGTGCGGTCGGGGTCGGCCGTCTGCGAAATCGTCTTGATGAGTCGCGGCGCGATGGCCGCCAGAAAGTGTCGGCAGCGGCGCGTCGAGAGGAAGCGAATCTTCTCGGTCGAGAGCGCCATCAGGTTCTTGTACGCCATCGACACGTCCCGGAACCGATGTCGGCTGAGCACTTCGAAGATGCGGCTCGGCGGCGGATCGGGGTCGAGCACCAGATCGACTTCGGGCTCGGTCTGAGCATCGCCGTCGAACGCATCGTGCAGCAGGTGGTCGAGAATCTTGCGGTTCAGCTCGGTCTTGGTGCGGAACTCATTCTCGAAGGCTTCGAGTGCCGTGCGTTGAGGCGTGTTCGTGTAGCCGAGTCGGATCGCCAGTCTTCGCAGCTCCGCGGGTGATTCGGGCAGCACATGTGTCTGCAGGTCGAACATGATTTGCAGACGATGCTCGATCTTTCGCAGGAACGCGTAGTTCTCGTCGAGGAACCGGCGTTCCTGGTTGGTGAGGCAGCCGCAGTTTTCGAGCTCGGCGATGGCTTGCAACGTGTTCGTGGTTCGCAGCGCGAGCAAATCGCCGCCGTTGAGGAGTTGCAAGAACTGAATGACGAACTCGATGTCGCGAATGCCGCCGTGACCGGTCTTGACGTTTCGCTCGTCGTTGTGAGCGGCGACCGATTGCTGTTCGATGCGACGCTTGAGGGCCTTGATGCCGCTGATGTCGGCGACGCCCAAGTAGCGGCGATAAACCCACGGCTGCATGTCGTCGAGAAAACGTTGGCCGAGTTGCAGATCCCCTGCGACGGCGCGGGCCTTCACAAATGCTTGCCGCTCCCACGTGCGGCCGAGCATGTCGTAGTAACGCATCGCGCGTTCGAGACTGGTGACGACTGGCCCTTGTTGCCCTTCGGGGCGAAGCCGAAGGTCGACACGATACGCGTTGCCGAGCGAGGTGCTTTCGGTGAGCAGCCGGACGACATCGCGAGCCAGGCGATCGAAGAACTCGCCGTTGGTGATCGAGTGTGGGCCCTCGGTCTTGCCGTCGCCGTCGTAGATGAAGATCAGATCGACGTCGCTCGAATAGTTGAGTTCGACGCCTCCGAGCTTGCCGAGTCCGATCGCGACGAACTGCGCGGGCTTGCCGCCGGGGCCGATCGGTCGGCCGCGCTTTTCTTCTAATCGCTGTCGAGCATAGCGAATGGCGGCGTCGATGATCGCGTCGGCCAGATAGGAAATCTGCGACGTGACGACGGCCAGGCGTTGCGATCGGATGAGGTCGCCGTAGGCGATGCGTAACGTCTCGCGTCGCTTGAAACGCCGCAGCGCCGCCATGGCCGCGTTCTCGCCGCTGACGGCGTCGATTTCGGTCGCCATTTCTTCGACCAGTGCGTTGCGTTCGACCGGTTGCCCCTCGGTCATCCGCAGCAGGTCGTACGCTTCGGGGTCGAGCACCAGCACATCGCTGAAATGCTGACTGGCGGCGAAGATTTGCAGCAGGTTCGCCAGCGCCTGACGATCGCGCTCGAACAGCGTCGCAAGCGACAACCGATTGCGCGACGCGCCGATGAAGCGCTCGAGGTTGTTCAGCGCACGGTCGGGGTCGCTGAGTCCCGGCAGGACGTCGCCAAGCTGGTCGCAAATCGTCGCCAGCAAGTCGAGCGTCACGCCATACGACGCGATCGCCGTCAGATTCGCGTGCGCGCGGCGCACATCTTCGACGTTCCACGAGCGCAGCCACTCATCGGCCTGCGCAGGCGATTCCAGATACTGATGCAGTTGCTCAATACGCATAAGAAGGGGGCGGGAGTCGGGGGTCAGGATTTGGGATTCAGGATTCTGGACTCCGGAAACACAGGAGCCACATAGCTCCCGATTCCTGGCTCCTGAATCCCGACGCCCGGCCCCTGGCCGATTCCCAGTACATACACCTCAGGTCCCGTGTGGTGAGTCACTACACTGCCGAACAGCGTGAACGCGTTGGCGTCGTAGATGCTCACGTCGATAAACGAACCAATGAGGCGGCGATGCCCTTCAAACACAACGATCCGATCGCAATGATCTCGGCCGGTCAACTGCACCAACGGTCCGTCTTCAGCAAGCTTGCGTGCGCTTTTGCTCGGACCCTCGACCAACACTCGAACCGTACGACCTAGAAACTTCTGGTTGTCTTCTTCGCTGATGCGATTCTGCACATCAAGCAGCAAGTTGTTGCGGTGGCGCTTCACGTCTTCCGGCACGTCGTCGCGCATCAGCTCGTCAGCCTTCGTGCCCGGGCGAGCGCTGTACTTGAAGATGAAGCTGTTCTTGAAACGACCTTCGTTCACCAGGTCGACCGTGGCCTGGAACTCGGCGTCCGTTTCGCCGCAGAAACCGACGATAAAATCGCTGGTCACCGTGGCGTCGGGAATCGTCTCGCGAATGCGTGACAGCATATCGCGATACTCCTCGACCGTGTAGAGGCGCTTCATCCGCTTGAGCACCGCATTGCTGCCGCTCTGTGCCGGAACGTGCAGGTAATGCGAACACTTCGGCAAGTCCCGCACCGCCTCGAGCAGGTCCTGCGTCATGTCTTTCGGGAAGTTCGTGATGAACTTGATGCGGTCGATGCCGTCGATCTCCGAGAGCATCGCGAGCAAATCGCTGAGTCGTGTGGTGCGCCCACCGTCGCGATGCCGGTAGCTGTTGACGGTTTGCCCGAGGAGCGTGATCTCGCGGCAACCCTCGGCGGCCAACTTGCGACTCTCGGCGACGATCTCGGCGGCCGGGCGACTCTGTTCGGGACCGCGCACCATCGGCACGATGCAGTACGTGCAGAACTTGTCGCAGCCGATCATGATCCGCACGAACGCCTGATACGGCGTCGGCCGCATCTCGGGATCGCGGAGCGGGTCGTAACTCTCGAAACTGTGTTCGACTTCCGACCGCGAGCCACCTTTGCGGTCGAGGCTCACCTCGAGGTGCTTGCCGCCCTCGGCTTCGATCGACTTGAGCAACTCGGGAACTTGGTGAAGTTGTCCGGGTCCGACAACCAGGTCGACGAACGGAGCGCGCTCGAAGATCAGCTTCTGATCTTTCTGCGCCATGCACCCGAGCACGCCGATGATCTTGTGCGGGTTCTGTTGCTTGGCATTCTTCAAACGGCCAAGCGCGCTGTAGACCTTGTCCTCGGCATGTTGCCGCACGCTGCATGTGTTGAACAGAATCGTGTCGGCCAACGCGGGATCGTTGACCAACTGGTAACCCTGTTTGCGCAGACTCGCCACGACAAGCTCGCTGTCGAGCATATTCATCTGGCAGCCAAGGGTTTCGATATACAGCGACTTCATGGTCGGGGGGGATGTCTATCTTACCAGAGCGCCCCAGAACGGCGAGAGACGATTTCGGCCGCCATTACGTTCCCGATAGCCCGTGATCGCGGGAGTAAATGCTCCAAAACCTGCGGGATTCCCCGGTGTCCGCCCAGACGAGCGATTGTCACCCTCGGGCTTTGGACTACAACTGGGCTCTGGGGCGTGAAAAGGGGCACTGCCAGCTTAGGACCAATCTCTCTTCATGCGTGTCATTATTGAGCCTGATTCGGACGGCGTGGCGAGGCGATCGGCGAGGTTCGTGGCCGATTTGGTTCGCGAACGGCCGACTTGCGTGCTGGGGCTAGCCACCGGCTCGACCCCGCTGGGAACCTACCGCGAGCTGATTCGCATGCACCGCGACGAGGGGCTCGACTTCTCACGCGTCGTGACGTTCAACCTCGACGAGTACATCGGCATCGAACCCACGAACCCGCACAGCTATCGCTGGTTCATGGACACCCATCTGTTCCAGCACATCAACATCGACCGCCGCAACACCCACGTGCCCGACGGCCAGCCCGACGACTACGAGGCGGCTGCCGAGCATTACGACCGGATGATTCGCGACATCGGCGGCATCGACATTCAAATCCTCGGCATCGGCACCGACGGACACATCGCCTTCAACGAGCCGGGGTCGTCGCTCGGTAGCCGCACGCGCGTGAAGTCGCTGACGCCGGAGACGATCCGCGACAACGCGCGGTTCTTTGGCAGCGTCGAGGCCGTGCCACGGTTGGCGATGACGGTCGGCGTCGGCACGATTCTTGAATCGCGGCAATGTCTGCTGTTGGCGTGCGGCAACTCGAAAGCACGCGCCATGGCCGCGACGATCGAAGGCCCCGTGACGGCGCAAGTCACCGCCAGCGCGTTGCAGTTGCATCGCGACGTGACGACGATCGTCGACGACGAGGCCGCGAGTGGTTTAGCGCGACGCGATTATTATCGCGAAGTCGAGGCCGCCCAGGTCGCGCTCGAACGCGAACGCCGGGGGTGATGGATTTGTTTATCGGTGTTCAGATTGTCAATCGAACCGACGGCGGCATGTCTTATCCCTTCTCCCCTTGCGGGAGAGGGGGCAAACTGAGTCGTCGTTCGATGAGCAACTTGAAGATCAATAGCCGCGACCGGGTACCCGCGTGCGGCGTGACACGGCCCGCAAGCGGACCGGCCAAACGCGGTCACTCGCCCAACACATCGTGAAAAAAATTCACGAACCCAGCGCTCGATTGCAGCGTCGCCTCGGCGCCGGTTTGGCCGAGCATCACACGATTGCAGTTCGGCGCGAACAGTACCGTCCAAGCCCCGGCATCGAGGCCGAACTCGAGCGCGTATTCCCACTGGCTCTGGCAATCGCTCTTCGGTGCGTCCCACTGGAACGTGTCGTCGTGTACAAGGCTCGCTCGCAAATGGCTAAAGCCCGGCGCACGGCCGCAATCGCGGCGATCGAGCACGCCGACTCTGGCCGTCTTGAACGACATCGTTTCGACTCTGCCGTCAGGCGTGACGGTCCCCGGTGGCCCGAGTCGGATGGCTGTCACGATCGGCGACTTCATGATCGCCGTGGCCGCGTCAGGGCCCCACAGTTTCAATGGCCGCCGCTGGATGTCAGAGTAAAACCATTCGCTCACGGCGACGGCCGTCATCCCCAAGGCGAACATCACCACCAACGCCAATCGCGCATTCATTCGCGACTTTTTGTCTTCGGTTTTCAGCGGACGCTTCTTCATCCGATAGCTCCTACTTGTCGCAGCGTGTCGATTTGTTTTTGCGAATAGCCGAGCCACTCGCGCAGCACTTCGTCGCTGTGCTCGCCGAGCGCTGGCGGAGCGCGCGGCGTTGCTGGCGGCTCGTCGTCCCAATGAATCGGACTGCCCAAGATGCGAAACTTGCGCCCGCGCTGTCGGTCACCTCGCGCACCATGTCGCGACCCGCGACTTGTGTGGCGGCGAGCGCGGTGTCGAGCGGCACAACGGGCGAATGCGGCACGTCGATGGCCGTCAGCATTTCTTGCCACACGGCGGTCGAACGTTTTTTGATCAGTGGCACGATCAATTGCAGCAGATCGTTGCGATGCGCGACGCGCTGTGGGTTCGTCGTGAAGCGCGGATCGGCCGCCCAATCGTCACGCTCGACGGCAGCACAGAACTTCTGCCACTGACGATCGGCACCAATCGCGAGTGCGAGATGCCCATCAGCCGTCGCGAAGACCTCATACGGCACGATGTTCGGATGGGCGTTGCCGAATCGCTTCGGCCGCTCGCCGGTGATCAGCGCGCTTGCGCGACGTTCACCATCGCGCTCATCGTGCAGTCGTGCAGCGACACGTCGAACGCCCTCGCCGCGCCCCCCTTCCCCACCGCCACCAAACCCGCCAACACGCTCGTCGCCGCATAGACTCCCGTGAGCACGTCGGTGATGGCCACGCCGACCTTCATCGGCATTCCTTTCGCGTCGCCGGTGATGCTCATTAGGCCGCTCATGGCCTGAATCATCAGATCGTATCCGGGTCGGTCAGCCATCGGACCTCGCCGCCCGAACGCGGAGATCGAACAACTGACGAGCTGCGGATTGAGTGCCTTCAACCGAGGCGGATCGAGGCCGAACTGCCGCATCGCGTCGGGCAAAAAATTTTCGATCATCACGTCCGCCCGGCGAAGCAAATCGTCGAGCGTCGCCCTCCCCTGCTCGCTTGCCAGGTCGAGGGCCAGCGATCGTTTGCCGCGGTTGCACGACACGAAGTACGCACTGGGCCCGTCGGCGTTGCCATTGCCGTGACCATCTACAAACGGTGGTCCCCACTGCCGCGTGTCGTCGCCCGTGCCGACGCGCTCGACTTTCACGACATCCGCCCCCAGGTCGGCGAGCACCTGCGTCGTGATCGGCCCCGCGAGAATGCGCGACAAATCGAGAACGCGAATGCCGGCGAGCGGTGGCGTGGTTGGCATGATGGTGGCTGCGAATGCGCGTTAGTATACTGTCGTAGCACCCGCACGCGACACCCGCACGCGACACCCGCACGCGACACCGCATCGACCGAGGCTTCTGCCGCCATGGCCAACGCATTCGACCCGTATCGTGAGGCGCTCGTCGTCGAGGTCAACACGATCTGGCCCGATGAGCTCGACACGCTGCCCCCCGCTCAACGCGAACAGCTCGAACGCAAACTGCACGCCGACCCGAAGGCGGCGGCATCGCTCGACTACACGCGGCTACACACCGGCTTCTGTCGCGACATTACGGTGACGCCTGCCGACCTGGAACGCGTCTCGTGAGCGCCGCCGAGACGCAGTCGCTCGAAGTTCGTCTTGGGCCGCGCAGCTACGCGATCGAAATCGGCACCGGCAACCTCGGCCGCATCGCTGACGTGGCGACTCGCGGCCGACGCACGACGCAGGTCGTGATCGTCACCGACGAGAATGTCGAGCCCACGCACGCCAACACCGTTGCCGAGGCGCTCGACGAGGCGGGACTCGAAGTTGATCTGATCGTCGTCGAAGCGGGCGAAGAGACGAAGTGCATCGAGGTGGCTGACCAGTTGTGGGAGAAGCTGCTCGACCTTGGCGCCGACCGGAAGACGCTCGTGATCGCCGTCGGTGGCGGCGTGGTTGGCGACCTGGCCGGGTTCGTTGCGGCGACGTATGCGCGAGGTCTGCCCTTGGTGCAGGTGCCGACGACGCTGCTCGCGCAAGTCGATAGTTCCGTCGGCGGCAAGACGGGCATCAACCTGCCCGGCGCCAAGAATATGGTCGGCGCCTTCTGGCAGCCCGTGGCCGTGCTCATCGACACGTCCGTGTTGTCGACGCTTCCCGATCAGGAATACCGAGCCGGCCTTGCGGAAGTTGTGAAGTACGGCGTGATTCTGGACGCCGAGTTTTTCGAGTATCTGGAGACGCATCGCGCAGGGATCGTCGATCGTCACGACGACGTGCTGCGGCACATCATCGCGAGTTCGTGCCGATTAAAGGCCGACGTCGTCGAACAGGACGAGCGCGAAGAAACCGGCCTGCGCGGTCCTCAACTACGGTCACACCTTCGCGCATGCCATCGAGGCGACGACCGGTTACGGCCAATTTCTGCACGGCGAAGCGGTGGCCATCGGCATGATGTGCGCCGCGAAGTTGGCCGATCGCCTGGGGCGCATTGATGGCGAGTTCTCGCGCCGCCAGAACGAGTTGCTGCGCCATCTCGGGCTGCCACTCATGTTGCCCGCCGTCGATCACGGGCGACTGATCGAGGCGATGCTGCACGACAAGAAGGTCGAGCACGGCAAGCTGCGCTTCGTGCTGCCGACGCGCCTCGGACACGTCGAACTCGTCGACGACGTGCCGGTCGAAGAGGTGCGCGGTATTGGCTACCGTTTAGTGACTCGCGCCGAACGTCGCGATAAACTCAATGGACAGCGCCGTTGGTGTTCTCGGCGCGATACGCCTCGTCCCAGGCCAGCAATGTCTCGATGCCGATGCGGTGGCAGAAGTCGCCGAAGGTTTCGCCTTCGCTGCGTCCGTCCTTGAAGAACGCCAACAGCGGCACCAGTTCGGGGACGATCTTCTCAGGCGTCACGAGATCCTTGTAAACGAAGTTCAGGCGGTCGCCGAGCAAACGCCCGCCGAGATAGATCGTGTACGTGCCGGCGCTCTTGCCGACGAGGCCAATGTCGCTGTTGTACGGACGCGCGCACCCGTTAGGGCAGCCGGTCATGCGGATGGTGAACGTTTCGTTCGATAGGCCGAAGCGGGCGAGCTCGACTTCGATCTGGTCGATGATCTGCGGCAGTGCGCGTTCGCTCTCGGTGATCGCCAGGCCGCACGTGGGCCACGCGACGCACGCCATCGACCAACGGCGCGCGTTGCTGATTTCGTGCGACAGTTTGATTTTGTGCCGGTGCAGAATCTCTTCGATCGCGGTGCGGTCCTTCGCGTCGATGTCGGTAAAGAGAAGGCTCTGATGCGCGGTGAGACGGATGCCCGGCTTGTACGTCGTGCAAATCTCACGCAACGCGGTCTTGAGTTCGACCTGCGTTCCGTTCGACAGTTCACCGTCGAGCAATCGGCCGTTCTCGATGTTCAATCCGTAGAACCACCGGCCGTCCCCTTGCTCGTGCCAGCCGAGGTGGTCGTCGAAACCATGCACGTCGTCGGGATGCGGTTCGTCGAGCAGTTGGCCGTAGTATTCTTCGACCTTGGCCTTGAACCAGTCGAGTCCTTCGTTGGCGATGAGATACTTGAGGCGTGCGACTTTGCGATCGGCGCGGTTGCCGAAGTCGCGTTGCACCTTGATGATCGCCGTCGCGACATCGACTGCCTGCTCGGGACGGATGAACGCCATCCGTTTGGCGACCGCGGGGAACGTCTTTTTCGCGCTCGGCGTGACGCCGAATCCGCCGCCGACGAGCACGTTGTAGCCGATGATCTGGTCATTCTCGACCACCGCGAGCAGGCCGAGGTCGTTGGCGTAGAGGTCAACGCAGTTGTCGCTGCACAGACCGATGGCGGTCTTGAACTTTCGCGGCAGATAGGTCGGTCCGTAGATCGGCTCGACCTCATCGGGCTGGCCTCCGGCGATGAGTTCCTTTTCCCCGGACTCGTGGTCGGTCAGCCAAATTTCGTGATACGCCCGCGTCTTCGGGCAGAGATGGTCGGCCAGCTTGTCAGCCAAGTTCTGCAACTGCTGATGCACGGGACTTTGATGATGCGGCGCGGGGCAGCACATCACGTTGCGTTCGACGTCGCCGCAGGCCGCGAGTGTCGAGAGCTGCACCTCGTGAATGCGTTGGATCGTGCGCTTCAGATCGCCTTTGAGAATTCCATGCAGCTGCAACCCTTGTCGCGTCGTGATGCGCAGCGTCGTGTTGCCCACTTCGTCGCACAGGTCGAGCTCAGCCAACAGTTGGGCACTCGTCAGTTTGCCGCCCGGAACTTTCGTGCGAACCATGAAGCTGAAGACCTTGTCGCTCTTGCCGCCGCTCTCGCCTTTTCGGCCCGCCGCACGCGCGTCGCGATCGTCCTGCTGATACGTGCCGTGATTCTTGAGAAGCTGGATGCTTCCCTTGCCAAAGAATTCGTTGCCGTCGGTCAGTTCCTGGGCGATCTCGCCACGCAGGAAGTTGCTCTCAATTTTGAACGTTTCGACGGGGCTGAGCTTTTCTTGTTCGGTCGCCATGGAGGGGTGCGGAGGAGTGCGCGAGGAGGATGACGTTCGCAGAGCAAACGTCATAATGATGACAACTATTGTTGTGTATCGGCGGTGCCGAGTCAAATCATGATAGTCGATACATTTTAACAGCACCATATCGCGTTCCCGACCCCTCGACCGTTAGCATGTCGCGATGAATCGTCCTCTTTGGTTGACCCGTGCTTGCCTCTTCGCGGCCACGGGGTTCGGCGTCGGGTTCATCCCCTGGGCGCCGGGCACGTTCGGCTCGGTCGCGGGTCTGCTGCTCGCCTGGCTGCTGGGGCGATATGGGCTGCTTGAGCAAGCGGTCATCCTTCTGTTGCTCGCCTTGGTGGGGGTGCGAATCTGCACGACGGCAATCCGCAATCTGGGGCGAGGTCACGACCCCGGCTGCGTCGTGCTCGACGAGATCGTCGCCATGGGCGTGACGTTCTTCGGCGTGCCGATGACTCAGTGGTGGGTGGTGCTCGCGGGCTTTGCGTTGTTCCGGCTGTTCGACATCACGAAGCCCCCGCCCGCGCGGCAGTTGGAACGATTACCCGAGGGCCTCGGCGTAATGGCCGATGACCTTGCGGCGGGGGTGTATGCGAATCTCGCGCTGCGGATGGTCATTTGGTTGGCGGGTCGTTAGCGAATAGATGGCTGATAGAATGCGCCGCTCATTTCTACGCAGGAGTTCATTGACGTGACGGCAGCGATTCTCGATGGCAAGCGATTGGCGCAAGAGCTTCAACAAGAGCTGGCCCTGCAAGTGGCCGAGTTCACTCAGCGACACAGCGTGGTCCCTTGCCTGGCTGCGGTGCTCGTAGGTGAGAATCCGGCCAGCGAGGTCTACGTTCGCAACAAGCGACAGGCGTGCGAGCGCGTTGGCATGGAAGGTCGGCTGCACCGGCTGCCTGATAACACGACAACCGACGGGCTGCTCGAACTGCTCGCCTCGCTGAACAACGATCGCACCGTGCATGGCATCCTCGTGCAGTTGCCGCTGCCGAAACCGGTCGACGCATTGAAGGCGCTCGATGCGGTGCATCCCCTGAAAGATGTCGACGCGTTCCATGCCGAGAACGTCGGTCTGCTCGTTCAGGGTCGGCCGCGCTTTCTTCCTTGTACTCCTTATGGCGTGCAGCAACTGCTCATTCGCAATGGCGTCGAGATCGCCGGCAAGCATGTGGTCGTCGTCGGACGCAGCGACATCGTCGGCAAGCCGATGGCGAACATGCTCGTGCAACGTGGCATCGGCGGCGACGCGACCGTGACTGTCTGCCACAGTCGCACGCCGAACCTCGCCGACGTCACGCGGTCCGCCGACATTCTGATCGTCGCGATCGGGCAAGCTCGCATGATCACGGCCGACATGGTTCGTCCCGGCGCCGTCGTTGTCGACGTCGGCATGAACCGCACCGACACGGGCCTCGCCGGCGATGTCGACTACGCCGCGGTGCGTGAGGTCGCGAGCATGATCACGCCCGTGCCCGGCGGTGTTGGTCCCCTGACGGTGACGATGCTGCTGCACAATACTCTGAAGGCGGCAAGGTTGTCGGTCGATCCCAAACCCCTCTCCCTTCGGGAGAGGGTGGCGGCGCAGCCGCCGGGTGAGGGCGGGTTGAAATAGAACGCGGTCACCACTTCAATCCGCCCTCATCCGCCGCTACGCGGCACCTTCTCCCGGAGGGAGAAGGGTTCGTTGTCGCAGCGCTTCATAAAACAACACCGCAGCCGTTACCGACACGTTCAAACTGTCGGCGACGCCCAACATGGTGCACAATACGCTGAAGACGGCAAGGATTGCGGTCACGCAGTAATCTCCCTCTCCCCTCGCGGGAGAGGGCCGGGGTGAGGGGGATGGGAAGCGGGTACATGCGCCGCCCCCTCACCCGGTCCGCATTCGCGGACCACCCTCTCCCGCAAGGGGCGAGGGGAATTAGAGAGCATTCGCGCGTTGCCTCAGCGCCTCGTAAAATAACACCGCCGCCGTTACCGACACGTTCAAACTGTCGGCGACGCCCAACATTGGCAAGCGCACGGGCGTGAAGTCGTCGCCGCGCCACACGTTGGTCAATCCTTCCGCCTCGCTGCCGAGCACGATCGCCGTGGCACGCGTGAGATCGACTTCGTGATACAGACGTTCGGCGTCGGGCCGCGCGGTGATGATGGCGAGCTGCTTCTCACGTAGCCACGTAAGCGTCTCGGCGCTCGTGGCGGCCACCGTGGGGACGGTGAAGATCGTCCCCATGCTCGCGCGAATCGTGTTGGGATTGTAGAGGTCTGTTACGCCGTCGGCCGAAATGAGCGCCGAGATACCGGCCGCATCGGCACTGCGCAGAATCGCGCCCAGGTTCCCCGGCTTCTCGACGCCTTCCACGACTGCGACGAGCGAGCGCTTGGGCAGCGTCAGTTCATCGAGCCGGCGTTGCGGCGTCTCTACAACGGCAATGATCCCTTCCAATCGATCGCCGAACGCCAGCTTTTCGAACACGACGGGCGACAGTTGCCACGTCATCACCTCGGAAGCTTCGAGACGATCGCGCAGAGTTTGCGCCTCGTGCGAGGTGATCAATGCGTCGCACACAAACGCTTCGACGATCGTCACGTTGCGGTCGAGCGCGCGCAGCAACTCGCGCGCACCGTCGATCAAGCAATGCCCCGCCGCATCGCGATGTCGCCGCTCGCGCAGCCGCGCAGCATCCTTCACGCGGGGGTTGTGTATGCTGGTGATGTGACGTTCGGTCATGAAGGGGTTCGCCCGAGTCTTGCCATCGCGCCGCAGTGCAACCGGCGACCGTCAGCGGCCGTGAGATATAAATGGTCGGCCTCGATCGTGCGTCGCGGAAACCATTCTCGCCAAAGCGACGCGAGCATGTCAGGGCCGTACCCCGGCGAATGACAGGTGAGCAACATGAAGATAGGTTCCATCATTGTCAACGCGGCGCACGCTTCGAGAAGTTCCGGCAGATCGCGATCGAGCTTCCAAACCTTCCCAGCTCCGTGTCCGTATGAGGGTGGGTCGAGCACGACGGCGTCGTACTGCCGGTCGCGATTCATCTCGCGCTCGATGAACTTCAGCGCGTCGTCGACGATCCAGCGAATTGGAGCGGCGGAAAGTTGCGAGGCTTCGGCGTTGCGTCGCGCCCAGGCGACGGTGCTTCGCGAAGCGTCGACGTGCACGACTTCCGCTCCAGCCGCTGCCGCGACGAGCGAGCTTGCTCCGGTGTAGGCGAACAGGTTCAACACTTGCAGCGGTCGACCGCGACCCGGCAACTGCTGAGCGAGCCAACGCCAATTCTCCACCTGCTCGGGAAAGATGCCGATGTGGCCGAACTCGCCGAGCCGCAATTGAAACGTCAGCGATCCGTACGCGATTGACCATTCGTCGGGCACGGGACGGAGTTGCGTCCACGTACCGCGGCGACCCATCGCGCCTTCGAACCGCGCATTGGCAGACGACCAAAGATCCTTGTGTCGAGGCGTTCCATCAGCGGCCGGGCTCGGACGATCGAGCCGCACGTTGCCGAAGCGTTCGAGCTTGCGGCCATCGCCGAAGTCGAGCAGTTCGTAATCGAGAAACGGGTCATCGCTTGCAGAGTCCATCGCTCGCATCGTAACCATCGGAGCATCGTCGTTCGAGGCAAGCGCGTTCGGCGCGGGTCTCTGACCCCGCCGACATCGGGAGACCTTCGGTCGGCTAAGCGGCGGGGTCAGAGACCCGCGCCGAGCGCGGTGGCAGACAAGAATGTCCGCCCCACGCGGAGATGCAACCCGCTGACAGTTCGCGACGCCGCCGGTACAATCCCGCCATGCATTTCACGCACGCCGGGGCGCCTTCTTTACGAACACGGTTCGGGTGCTGGCTCGTGGCTTGGCTGGCCGCCTCGATCTGCGCTGCGCAGCCGCCGGCCGACACCACGTCCGCCACATCTTCGACCTCCGGGCCGCCGCTGGTTGATGTTGGCATCTACCTGCATCAGATCGACAGTTTGAGCCTCAAAGACAGCCAGGTGTCGGTCGACTTTCACATCTGGTTTCGCTGGACCAGCGACGCCATCAATCCGATCGAAACATTCGATGTCGTCAACGGCAAGGTCGACTCGAAAGAGGACATCACCACATCGACGGTCAACGGCCAAAAGTACGCCTGCTGCCGTGTGCTGGCGACCATTCACAAACTGTGGGACGTGAGACGATTTCCCCTCGACGAGCACACGGTTCAAATCTCGATCGAAGACGAGTTCGAGGACTTCAAACAGCGGTACGTGGCTGACGTCGAAAATAGTGGAGTCGATAGCGACGCCGAACTCGCGGGATGGACGCTGACGCCGGTCGGCGCGAAGGTTGTTGCGCACGCGTATCGCACGAACTACGGCGATCTGTCGCTGCCGACGGGACACGCATCCGATTACTCGCGGTTCATCTATGCCGTGTCGATCACACGGCCCGGCTACGGCGTGTTCATCAAGTTGTTTGCGGGGCTGTTCATCGCGGCGGCGATCTCCTTTCACGCGCTGCTCATTCGCCCCACGGAGCTCGACGCACGTTTCGGGCTCGCGGTCGGAGCGATGTTTGCCGCCGTGGCGAGCGAGTATGTCGTCGTGTCGACGTTGCCGGATTCGAACTATCTGACGCTGGCCGACAAGCTGCATATCATGACGTTTGCCTTTGTGTTTTTGTCGCTTGCAGTGTCGGTGATTTCGGGGAAGATGGCCGCTCACGGACGCGAGCATCTGAGCAAGTGGTTCGACCGGTTCTCGTTCGTGACGTTGATGTCGGCCTACACGATCGCTGTGGCGTACGAGGTGCTCGTGAAGTGATTATTGTCAGAACGAATGGACCGACGTTCCGCGCCGCGACAGTTTCCCTCTCCCCTTGCGGGAGAGGGTTAGGGTGAGGGGTTGAGGCTGGTACACGGTTCCCACACCCCTCACCCCGGCCCTCTCCCCAAAAGGGCGAGGGAGATTCGATTGCACGCCGGTTCACGAGAGCACATGATCCGATAACACACACGCCACATTTTTTATCACGTGAACAGGTTCCTCATGCCGCACACGAATAACTTTCCGAAACTTCACAACGCCGCGTGGCCTGGCGTCGTTGGCAAAGGCTCTGCCGGGGCCGAGCCGTTTATCGAGCTTGAGACGATGCTCGACATGACGGCCGAGGCAGAGTTCGAAGGCGTGAAGTTCGACGGTGTCGATTTGTTCTTGTTCGCGCCGCACGTCGACATCGACTCGTCGGATGAGGACATCGAAAAGCTGGCGGCTGCGGCGCGGTTGCGAGGGTTGAAAATCGGCACGGTCGTGGCCCCTGTGTGGCCGCCGACGGGCGGTGGCAGCGCGATGGGCTCGCCCGAGGAGCGCGAACATTTCGTCACGCAGGTGCGCAAAGCATGTCGCATCGCGCGCGCCTTGCGACAGCTCGACGTGCGGCCCTACGGCGTCGTGCGCATCGACTCGGCTGCCGGTGTCGGTGATTGGACAAAGGATCCCGAAGGCAACACGAAGCTCATCGCCGATACTTTCCGCAAGGCGTGCGATGTGGCCGAAGAGTATGGCGAACGTCTCGCGGCCGAAGGGGAGATTTGTTGGGGCGGCATGCACAGTTGGAAGCAGATGGTGAAGCTGCTCGAAGCCGTGAATCGCCCGAAGACGCTCGGCTTTCAGGCCGACATGGCGCACACGCTGCTGTACACGATGGGCTACAACGCTCCGGAAGACGCAATGTTGCCTCAGAACTTCGATTGGAAAGACAATGCCCGCGTGCAGGACGCCCTGAAGAAACTGACGGCCGCGCTGCGACCTTGGACGATCGACTTTCACGTCGCCCAGAACGATGCGACCGTGTTCGGCAGCGGCACGCACGATAAGACAGGTCGCCATTGTTTGCCGACCGATCCGAACGGCAAGTTGTCGATCGCGCGTGACGCCGGCTACTGGATGCGCGACGAGAAAGGCAACCTCACCAAGGCCTTCAAACACATTTGTTGGGACGGCTGCATGTTCCCCAACGAAGTGATGAAGAAAAAGCAAACATGGACCGACATTCTCGGCGCGATGGTCGCCGTAAGGGATGCGCACGGATGGAGAGAATGATTTTTAGATAGCCCAGGCATTTATGCCTGGGATCAAAAACATCGCAACGAGATCACCGTTCTAACCATCGAACGCGCAACATGAACTGATCCAATCATGGGGCACGTATTTCATCAGCTGTTCTATCATTTCATCTGGTCCACTCACGCTCGCGAGCCGCATCTGCATCGATCATATCGTCCTGAATTCCTCGAACTGCTGCGCGACGAGGCTCGCAATCGGGGCGCGATTCCGATCCGTCAAAACTCGATGCCCGATCACGTTCATCTGCTCGTGCAGTTGCCGCCAACGTTGATGGTCAGCGAATTCATTGGTCAGCTGAAAGGTGCGACATCGTTCCGCACGAATCGAGAAATCAAGCCGAAGTTCGCTCTGCGGTGGCAAGAAGGATATGGCGTTCTGACGATTCGCGAAGCAGAGGTCGAAGTCGTGTCACGATATATCGATCAGCAAGAAGAACACCATCGATCGGGACGATTATCGCGCGTGTTGGAATTGTGCGAAGAAGAGACGGGCGATCGTTCGTAATGCAATCCCAGGCCTAAAGGCCTGGGCTAATCAAATCAATTCATACAACGGGAGTAATCATGGCACAAAAACCTCTCAACATCGGCCTCGTCGGCTATGGCTTTATGGGGCGCACGCACTCGAACGCATATCTGCGGGTGCCGAACTTCTTCGAACTCGAATATCGACCGGTGCTGAAGGCGGTGTGTGCTCGCGACGAGGCCAAGGCCAAAGCGTTTGCTGATCAATGGGGTTGGCAGTCGATCGAGACCGATTGGCGAAAACTCGTCGAGCGGAAGGACATCGACGCGATTGACATCTGCACGCCGAACAATCTGCACAAGGACATCGCGATCGCGGCGGCCAAGGCAGGCAAGATGGTGCTGTGCGAAAAGCCGCTGGCGATGAACACGGCTGAAGGTAAGGAGATGGTCGACGTTATCGAGAAGGCGAAAGTTCCGAACACCGTGTGGTTCAACTATCGCCGCGTGCCGGCCGTCACTTTCGCCAAGCAACTCATCGACGAAGGCAAGCTTGGCAAGATATTTCACTATCGCGCGAAGTTCCTGCAGGACTGGACGATGTCGGCTGAGTTGCCGCAGGGGGGCGCGGCGCTATGGCGGCTCGATGCCGCGGCGGCGGGGAGCGGCGTGACCGGCGATTTGCTCGCACATTGCATCGACACGGCCTTGTGGCTGAATGGTTCGATGCAGTCGGTCAGCGCGATGACCGAGATCTTCATCAAGGAACGCAAGCACACGATCACCGGCAAGATGCAGAAGGTCGAAATCGACGATGCCTGCACGTTCATGGGACGCTTCAAGAACGGTTCGCTCGCGACATTTGAATCGACGCGCTACGCCCGTGGTCACAAGGCGCTCTACACGCTCGAGATCAACGGCGAGCACGGTTCGCTGTTCTGGGATCTGCACGATCTGCATCGTCTGCAATGGTTCGACCATCGCGATCCCAGCCCGATGCGCGGCTGGCGGAGCATTCACATCAGCGACGGCGATCACCCGTATATGAAGCACTGGTGGGTGCCTGGCCTGCAGATCGGCTACGAGCACACGTTCGTCCATCAAGTCGCCGACTTCCTGAGTGGCCTCGAATCCGGCAAGCCCACCTCACCAACCTTCCGCGAAGCGCTCGAGACACAGAAGGTCTGCGACGCCGTGCTCGATAGCGCGAAGAGCGGGCAATGGGTGGAAGTGGAGGGGTAGAAGTCGAACCCTTCTCCCTTCGGGAGAAGGTGCCCGCAGGGCGGATGAGGGCGGGTTGAATTGTTTATTGCTAACCACAGCCATGTGCGACGAACCACCTCCTCATCACGCGCCGTTAGACGCCATGACACAAGATCGCGTTCGCGATCTGCGCCACGACACAACGTTTCCCGAGCGACTGCTCTGGGGTCGTCTTCGCGCTCGCCGCCTTGCGGGCCTCAAGTTCCGTCGGCAGTATCCGATCGGGGACTTCATCGTCGATTTGTATTGCCACGACGCGCGACTCGCGATTGAACTTGATGGCGATAGTCACATCGAGCGTGCGAAGTATGACGAAGGTCGAACGGCGGCGCTAACGAAAATGGGCGTTCACGTTCTGCGCGTCCTGAACGACGACGTGTTGAAGGACCTCGATGCGGTGCTAGCCGCGATTCTGAGAGCAGTCAGCGCGAAGTGATCGCGCCACCCGCCCTCATCCGCCGCTTCGCGGCACCTTCTCCCGGAGGGAGAAGGGTCACGCGGCCTTCGCGCGCACCTGTTGTCGCCGCCGAATCCACCATCCGTCGTTCAGCGTGGTCATGGCGACGCGGTCTTCCAGATTCGGGCGGAAGATCGTCAGCAGCATCAGCGGCAAGTACCAGTTCATGTAAAGGCCGCCGCCCTGGGCGTGCCAGAACTGCGTGCTGAGCATGATGGCCGACGAGCAACTGAGCAGCGTCCCCAGGTTCTTCTGGGGCGGCCAAAGGACGAAGCTCAGGCTGAGCATCACGCACGCCACGACCACCGGGATGCGATACGGCGCCAACGACGCGCTGGCGGCCCAAAAACCTTGCACGCCTTCGAGCGAGAAGCTCGTGAAGCCGAGCATGAGTTGCAGCTTCGTTAAGAACGACGCCATATCGACCGACGTCAACGCCAACGTCGCCACAAGCACAGCGAGCGTGATCAACACCCCACTGACGAATCGCAACAGCCCGCGCTGCCAGTAGAAACTGCACCACAGCGGCAGCAAAAACACCGGGTAGTAAATTGTGCCGATTGCCAGCCCCATCAACATGCCGGCAATCAACGGCCGCCGATAGGCCGCGACCGTCCACACCAACAGTGCCGCGGGAAGGACGTGCGTCACGCGACCGGTCATCTCGGCCGTGTAAGGCAGCAATAGATATAAGGTCGCCGCGGCGATGCCGGTGCGCACGTTGTCGAAGTGGCGAATGCCGATGAGCACCATGCCGAGCACGACCATCACGTGCGCGATGATCGCCATCGTGCGGGCCGTGGCGGCATCGGCCAGGTCGCGGCTCGAATCCTCGTGCTGCTCGGCCGTCGTTCCGACCAGCGGTCGCATCGAGATGCTTGGCAGAATGTGCAGAAACGGATAGCCAGGCCCGTGCTCGGCGAGGCTGTGCAACGTGTCGGGCGAATCGGTGCGGTCGAGAATGGCGCGCACCTGGCGCGGGCCGTCGAGATCGCTCTCCGTCACGTCCTTGAGCATGACGTTCGTCATGAGGAACATCAGCATCGCGACGCCGATGAACGTCAGTCCGCCGCTCGACATGTTCGGCTCGAGCAACGGTCGGCGGACCATGATCGGGTCGAGCAGCAACCGGATGAGGAACAGGCCGCTGACGATGAACAGCCAGGTGTAGCCCCAGTTCTGCGCGGGGCCCGGTCGTTCGGCCAGCAACAACCCCGGCCCCAGCGCAATCAACCCCAACAGATCGAGGTTGCGCAGGCTCCACAGTCGGTTGAACTTGAAATAGATGGCGACGATCAACAGCGACGACAGGTAGATCCATGTCGCGAAGTCGATGGGCCGGTACTGTGGAAGAAGTTGTTCCATGGGTACCGTGCACGTCCCAAGCGTCGAGTGCGTGCGCTTCAGGTGCTGGACGGCCTGATTCGACAGGCCGATGCCACCGCCATGGCCACAAGAGCGCAAACTGTGTAATCAACGGAGCTTAGGATCGACCAGTATAGTCAGATTCGTCGTGATTGCAAGTCCGCGGGCACAATCGACTTGCAAAACATGTCTGGATTGTGTGATACGAACGGCGGTGGTTGTGCGTCGAAGGACATAGGTTACAGGCACGGCCGACAGGAACGCACACGCCAATGTCGCTCGACGGCACCGACGCATCGCGAAAGTCGCAAGCTCATCACTCGACCTCCGCCCATCGGGATTGGGTGCTGGGCTTACTTGAACGTCACGAAGCACCGCTGACGCGCTACGCTCGCCGACTCACGGGCGATCTCGACACCGCTCGCGACGTGGTGCAACACGCAATGCTGCGGCTGTGCAACGAAGATGCGGCCAGCGTCGACAACCCACGGGCATGGCTGTACACGGTCGTGCACCATCGCGCCCTCGACCTGCGTCGGCGGACGAACCACGTCATCTCGCTCGATGCTCCCGTGTTGGTGGCGGACGATTGCGTCTTCCTCACGCCGGCCGATCGTCGCGAGCTCGACCCCGCCGACGTCGCCGAGTTGCGAGATAGCGGCGAGGCGCTGCAGCGGTTGGTCGACCTGTTGCCCGACGAGCAACGCCAGGTGGTGAACCTGTGGGCCGAAGGTTTCGACTACGCCGACATCAGTCGCATCATCAGCCGCAACCAAGCCTACGTGCGCGTGCTCATGCACCGCGCGCTAAAACAACTTCGCAAGCATCCGACAACGCGCCAACTCGATCCTCTTGCCCCCAGATCCTAGTCCTCAACCCCCTGCTCTTCCCATGAACGAAGCCCAACTCACTGCCTACGCTCTCAATCAACTCAGCGACGCCGAGCGCAGCGAAGTCGAACGTCATTTTAGCGACGAAGCCGCGCGACAAGCGATCCGCGAAGAGGCAAGCGTGGCGCAACGTCTTCGAGAAGCGCGCGCCGCCGAGGCGTTGCCCGAGGTTTCGCCGCCACTGCGCGATGCTATTGAAGCAGCCCTTCTCCCTTCGGGAGAAGGTGCCCGAAGGGCGGATGAGGGTGCGTTGAAACGCGTGCGGCGTATTCACCGCCCTCGAGCGAAGGTCGCGATGTTGGCGCTCGCTGGTGCGCTTCTCCTCTGTGTCGGCGTATTCGTGACGATTCCAGCCCTTCAACCTGCTCAAGAGATGGGGCGAGTCGTTCACGTCGTGGATGCAAACGATCCTGCCGTGATAGCGCTGCAAGAAGTGTGGGCAGGAAAGCGACAGGGCGGACGCATAAATAGACCCGCACAGAACTTTGCGCTTCCATTAGACGATCCTTGGGATGCGGTAGGGACTACCACTTCGTCAAATCAAACGACGCCCTCACCTTCTTCCACGTCGCCGCCCCGAACCACTCCGACATATTACAATGATGCTGTAGACCGAAGTTATCGCGCATCGATGCCGGTTCCACGGCTCTCCTCTGATGCCGCCACTCGCGCTCGTCGTCGGTCGACTGGCGGCGTGGCGAGCGACCAACTCGGCGGCGCCGTAGGGGCGCTCTCGAAACTCGCAATATCGAGCCCCAACATCGCTTCAACACCGAGGCCTACGACGCGATCGTCGAGAACCCGTTTCTCAAGGTGCTCGACAATCCTCTGTCGACGTTCTCGATCGACGTCGATACGGCCAGCTACTCGAACGTGCGACGGTTCATCACGTCCGGCCAGTTGCCACCACCGGGTGCGGTGCGGATCGAGGAACTCGTCAACTATTTCACCTACGACTATCCGCAGCCCGAAGGTGATCGCCCGTTCTCCGTCACGACCGAAGTCGCCGCTTGCCCGTGGAATGCAAGTCATCGCCTGGTGCGGATCGGTCTGAAAGGCCGCGACGTGTCGATGGAAGATCGGCCGGCCAGCAACCTCGTGTTTCTGCTCGACGTGTCGGGCTCGATGAACGAGCGCAACAAGCTGCCGCTGGTGAAGCAGTCGCTGCGGATGCTCGTCGATCAACTCACCGAGCGCGACCACGTGGCGATCGTCGTCTACGCGGGAGCCTCGGGCTTGGTGCTGCCGTCCACGTCGGGCAACAACCACGACACGATCATCGCCGCGCTCGATCGTCTCGAGGCCGGCGGCTCGACGAACGGCGCGTCGGGCTTGCAACTCGCTTACGAAACCGCGCAGCAGCACTTCGTCCGCGGCGGCATCAATCGCGTGATCCTCTGCACCGACGGCGACTTCAACGTCGGCATGACGAGCCAAGACGAACTGGTGCGGCTCATCGAAGACAAGGCGAAGAGCGGCGTGTTCTTGAGCGCCCTGGGCTTCGGCATGGGCAACTATAAGGACGCGACGCTCGAAAAGTTGGCCGACAAGGGGAACGGCAACTACGCGTACATCGACACGCCGCGTGAAGCCCGCAAGGTGCTCGTCGAGCAGATGTCGGGCACGCTGCTGACGATCGCCAAGGACGTGAAGATTCAGGTCGAGTTCAACCCGACGCGCGTCGGCGCGTATCGCCTCATCGGTTACGAGAACCGCATCCTCGCCGCCGAGGATTTCAACAACGACAAGACAGACGCCGGCGAAATCGGCGCGGGGCACACCGTCACCGCGTTGTACGAAGTCGCACCCCCGGGCGAAAACGTCAACCTTCCCACCATCGACCCGTTGAAATACCAACCCTCCAAGGCGGCGACTCCCTCCTCGACCGCGACACCGTCGACCGCTGCGCCGTCGAACACCGATGAACTCCTCACCGTGAAGTTGCGTTACAAGCAGCCCGATGGCGACACGAGCCAACTGATCGAGCAACCCGTCGTCGATCGCGGCGTGCCCTACGCCCAGGCCTCGGCCGATTTCAAGTTCGCCGCCTCGGTCGCCGCCTTCGGCATGATCCTCCGCCATTCGCCCTCTGTCGGCACCACGACACTCGACGCCGTCGCGGAGCTCGCCGTCGAAGGCAAAGGCCCCGACCCGCAAGGTCACCGCGCCGAGTTCATCGACCTCGTCCGCCAAGCCCGAGAGTTGCAGCCCAAGTGAGCGTAGCGACCACGAAGACACGGAGGCACGGAGGACGACACGGAGAGACGTAGGATGGGTCGGATTTTGCCGCA
Organism: uncultured Planctomycetota bacterium; assembly: GCA_963708675.1. Classification (GTDB taxonomy): domain Bacteria; phylum Planctomycetota; class Planctomycetia; order Pirellulales; family PNKZ01; genus DATAXP01. The sequence continues at coordinate 3,119,345 of CAVPTO010000003.1, read as the reverse complement.
GGCGAACGAAGCCCACCATGTTTTCGTCCGACGTTCCACCGCGAACTGCAACCAGCCCGAAGCGCAAGCGAGGGAGGTGCACTCTGTGCGCGATCTCGCCCACGCCACGTCCCTCGCTTGCGCTTCGGGCTGGTAGTCTCTTGCGACGGAAGAATTTTGCAGCCACTCGATCGCCGACTGGCTACTCGATCCAAGTGTGCAAATTCTTCTCGACGCGCCATCGGTCGTCGTCGCGAGTCAGAAAAAGAAACAGACCTTTGGAGTAGCCGTGTGAGCCGGTCACCACCACATCGACAAACGCGACCTTGCCGCTGTTTGATCTTTGCGGCGCCGATAGGCAAATGACGAGCAGCATGTCGGGAAGCTTTCTCTGTATCGCGTTCCAGAAGGGTTCCTTGTCGAGCGCGGCAGCGTTCGTAAACAGATCGGCGTCCACGATCGACCACCGCGTTGAGTGCGGCGTGAGTTGGATCTTCAGCGAGGGTTGACGACTCGCCGCCCCGCTCTCCAGCGTCTGCCACTGTTCCTCGGTCAGCGTTTCGCCCGCGGCCTTACGACCCTTTAAGTCGAAAAACATTTCTTCGAGCCCAACCAAGAGACTGTTCCAGCCCCCATCGTCAACGCGCCACGCAAGCGTCCGATCCTGCAAGAGAATATTTCCCGGCTTGTCGAAGGGGCGGTCCGTCTCTGCGCATCGAAGTGTGAAGTCGTCGGCCGCCAGGTAATCCATCGCCGCATTCAAGATCGCAGCGTCGTCGGCCGAAAGCTCCGCGCGATCTTCGGCGAGGCCGCAACCTACGAGCGTCACGAAGATCGCAACGATCATCGGTGGGAACGTCGAATGGTTCAAAGAGCACGTCATCGGATCGATCCATTTCGTTTGCGGTGCGCGAAGCGTGTGATGGCTACCAGGTCAAATACTCGATGACGTTCGCAACGACGCGGCCGGTAACCGCGGCGAGTCGCCGGCTGATGAGAAACATCCCGACGCAAAACGCGGCGATCGAAAGCGTGAAGCAGAAGAACGCCAGCGGATAGCGAACGTCGGCCGCGAGCTGATTCGCCCAGCAGAACAACGCGAACGACAGACTCAACGCGACCGTCGCCCCCAACAATCGCCGCAAAGTGATTCGCGACGTCATGGTCAATTCCTCGTCTCGATTCATGCCCGCATTGTATCCGAGACGCGCGGTCAATCCTGCGCTCTCGAGCGAGCACTTGCGCTGCGTTGCTCCTGCATACGGCAGAAACCACGGGGCACGGAGACACGGAGGACGACGCGGAGTGGAAGAGTTGAGGGGAAGCAGTTGTAGGGTGGGTCGGAGTTCGTCGAAGGCGAACGAGGCCCACCTGTTTTCGTCCGACGTTCCACCGCGCATTGCAACCAGCCCGAAGCGCAAGCGAGGGAGGTGCACTCTGTGCGCGATCTCGCCAACGCTTCGTCCCTCGCTTGCGCTTCTGGCTGATAGGCAACGTACGCGGGATACCGTGCCGGTGAAATGACGCGACTGGCCTCTTTCCTGGCTGGTCGAAAGGTCGTCGTGAACATATCCTGCCGTCTGCTGGGAGATACCGCGCGATGGCGTCAATCGCGTGGGCGTCTGTGTAGGAATCTGATTCATGGAGTAACGATTGTGGACGCGAACGATTTATTGCACGCTTCATCGAGCGACGACCTGAGGTCGCATGGAACGGCGAGACGGACGATTTATTGCACAAAACCCCCGTTCTCATAGGCCGGGCAATTATTCGAGCGATCTCGACACAACGATGACGACGCGGTGCGTTCGACGGGCTCTTTCAAATCAACCAAGCAATCGATGATGACTGCTTACCTTCCCACACCGACGACCGATCCCACGCCGATCTTCGAGCTGTTTCGCGGAAGTTATGGGACGGAGCTGCTGACGGCGGCGATCACCGAGTTTGATCTCTTCGCGAGGCTGGCGGACGGCGCGAAACCGCAAGCGGAGCTGCAGCGCGAGATCGAGTTGGAAGCGCGGCCGATGTGTGTGTTGATGACGGCAATGCGAGCGATGGGGTTGATTGCCGATGACGGTGCGGGTGGATTCGCGTTGACGCCGGTGGCGCGCGAGCATCTCGTGCCCGGTGGGCCGCTCGATGTGAGTGGTTACGTGGGGTTGGCGAAGGATTCGCCAGGCGTGCGGACGATGATCGAACGGCTACGCACGAATCGACCCGCGGGGCAAGAAGAACCGGAGACCGGCACCGCGTTCATCTTCCGTCCTGATGTTCCTTCCGCCATGGAGCGACACGATAGCGCTCGCGCGCTGACGATGGCGCTCGTCGGGCGCGCTCGCAACGTCGCCCCGGTGTTGGCTCAAAAAGTATCGCTTGCCTCTTCGCGGTGCATTCTCGACGTCGGCGGCGGCAGCGGCATCTACAGCATCGCATGGCTACTTCGCCATAAGCATCTGCGCGATCGTATGGGATCGCCCCGAGGTGCTTCGCGTGGCTGACGAGTTCGCTCGCGAATTCGGCGTAGCCGATCGTCTCGAATGCGTCGCCGGCGACATGTTCAACGACGCACCTCCCCCGGGCGCCGACGTTTGTCTGCTTTCGAACGTGCTGCATGACTGGGACGTGCCCGAGTGTCGGCAATTAATCGCGCGATGCGCAAGCGCGTTGCCATCGGGCGGAAGGCTGGTGATTCACGACGTGTTATTGAACGACGCTCACGACGGGCCGCTGGCTGTGGCGTTGTATTCCGCCGCGCTTTTTTGCCAGACGGAAGGCCGCGCCTACAGCGCCGCCGAGTATCGCGAGTGGCTCGAAGATGGAGGATTCGCGTGCGAATCGAGCGTTCCGACGTTGGTGCACTGTTCGGCGATGCTTGCGATAAAGCAATAAGCTTGCACGGCTGTCGCGATCGACGCCGTTGTAAGCGGTCGCTTGATTTGCGATACTCCGCAGTGTTCGGGGCGTGGCGCAGCCTGGTTTAGCGCGCTTGACTGGGGGTCAAGAGGTCGCAGGTTCAAATCCTGTCGCCCCGACTACTTACGACGACGGTTGCTGCAAGTTTGCAGCAAGTTGCAGCAGAAAGCCCCCGCCAGTTGCACCTGACGGGGGCCGCGAGCCTTCCAGCTCGACTTGGGTTTTCACTCAAAGTTGGGAGGTTCGCCATGAAGTGTCCGCATCCGTATTTTCGTGAATTCGATGGTTGGTGGTACGTCCAGGTTCGTGAGGACGGCCGCCGCAAGCAGGTCAAGCTCGTCCGGGGAAGAGAGAACGAAGTCGAAGCCTCGCGTCGGTACCACCGCGTCATGGCGGGCGAGCGACCGCGCGAGCCCGTGTTCGGCGACGCCGCGGTGGTCGCTCTCGATGAGTTCCTCGACCATGCCGTTACGTCGCTCTCGAAGGGGACGGCCGACTGGTACGAGTACTTCCTCAAGTCGTTTGCCACGCACATCGGCAACGACCTTGTGCTCTCCGCGCTTGAACCGTCGCACGTGACGGCGTGGCTCCGAAAGCACCCCGCTTGGTCGAAGACGACGCAGAATTGCGGCGTGCGCGCCGTGCGTCGGGCAGTCCGCTGGTACTGCGTCGAGAAGAAGCTTCCTTACCCCCTCGACGGCCTCAAGGCCCCTACGAGGAAACGCCGAGAGACGATCATCGACGGCGAGCAGTTCGCGGCGATCCTGAAGCACGTGCGGGGATCGCAGTTCAAGTGGTACCTGCAGTTCCTTGCCTGGACCGGCGCTCGGCCGCAGGAAGCGAGGGCGGTCGAGAAGAGACACTGCGAGCTGGCGCTGAACAGAATCGTCTTTCCGCCTTCGGAGTCGAAGGGCGGTGAGCACCCGCGTGTGATTTATCTCAATGACGAGGCGAAGCAGCTCGTCGCGCGGCTGTGCAAGGTCTGGCCGACCGGTCCGATCTTCCGCAACTCGCACGGGAGACCGTGGGACAAGAACAGTGTCCGCTGCCGCTTCCGTCGGATGCGGGACAAGTTCGGCCGGCTGTGTGCGTACCATCTGCGGCATACCTGGGCGACCAATGCGTTGCAAACCCTTGATCCGATCACGGTCGGCGTCCTCATGGGTCATTCCGACGTGTCGCAACTCGCGCGGACGTATCAACACCTGGCGAAGAATCCGACGCTGCTGACGGCTGCGGCGAACAAAGCTACAGGTGCTTGAGCTTTACCTGCTGCCTGGACCGGGGTCGTTCCTTCGGCCCCGTCCGGCAGCGTTCCAAGTACGCGAGCACGTCCTGCTCGTCGATGCGTATGCCGCCGGCACGCGGGCCGATGCGGAAGCCTGCGATCTTTCCACTGCCGAGTAATGCGTAGACGGTGCTCTCGCCCACGCGGAGCATGGCGCTGACCTCGGCGACCGTGAGCAGTTTTACGGTCACGTTTCTCTCCTCGTGCCCCGCCCTCGCACGATCGGCCACAACTCTTCGAGGATGCCGTAGAGCACGGCAAGATGACTCCGGTACTGGCATTCGCGCGAAAGGCTCAGCCGATCGACACGCAATCGTTCTTCGAGTTCAACGATGCACGCGGTTGCCTCGCGGAATTGTTGATCATGCAGGCTTTCCACCGGTCTTCTCCTTCTGCTTCTGCCATTTTTTAAGCTGATCGATCAAATGCTCCGTGCACACGACGCCCTTGAAACTCTTCATGCTCAGAAAGACCGTGTCCCCCGACTTTTCCTCCTCGCACATCACGCAGGGGCTCTCGCTGATCACGACCGTTGGCTTTCCTTCGGTCTTCGTTCCGTTTGAATCGCTCATCATTTCGATCCTTTCGCTAGGTACAGATTCTTCAGTGCCCGCGCGATTTCATTCAGCGACCAAGGGGGCACCGCCTTGCCGCTGTTGTTCCAATCGATCATCACGACCATCGCTTCGGCTTCGGATAATCCGGCATCTCGTAGCACCGAGCATGCTCGCACCAATCCTTTGTTTCCGGCTTTTCCTTGAATCGACTCGATCGTCATGACGTAACGGACAACGTTGCGAATCTCGCGGCGGGTGATGGCGATTTTTCCCTCGGCCGGTTTCGTCAGCAGCTCTTCGGGAACGTACGACAATTGCGACTTCGGTACCCACTCCGTCAGCAACGTATACGGCCTGCCGACGATCGAGCCCGGGCCGACCACATACCCACCGCTTCCGCGTATGTCCCATCCATCGTTCTGTTGATTGCATGACCGACCTGCAAAATATGCGTGCACGCCGCCGCGAGGAGTACCGACAAGCATCGTGATCTGCCTGGGGTACTTTTCGAGAAAGCGTTTCACCAGCTCCGGACGGTCGATGTCGATGACAACGAAGTCTTCCGTGGGAATGCCGTAGTTCGAGCCCTCGAAAATCTCGACCGTGCCGGCAATCCGCTGCCAGTCAAACGGCGGCGGGGACTTCTTCCCATCCGGGAGGGGAATTCCCTTGTAGCCAAGCGAACGCAACGTTTCATCAATGCGAGGTGACATGGCGGGAGGAACGACGGAAAGAATGGGCGGCCTCCTTTCCGCCCTGACGGTCAATTACTTCTTATGGATCTCTTCACAAATGGCACCGGTCGCACCGGCGCCGATTACCCAACCGGCAATCGCTCCGATGGGACCGCCCAGGGCAAAGCCCAGCGCGGCGCCACCGATTCCGCCCATGCTCGCCGCGGCATCGCAGCTTCCGGAACAACTGCTGCATTTCCCGCCGCAATGGCAAGGCGTCTTTGACACCTGCTTCGGCGCCGGACAGGGAGGACACGGCGGGCAATCGTATTCGCGATACCCGCGACGAACCGAAACATCAAATCGTGCCATCGAATCACTCCTATTTGAAAACAAGACAACGACTCGGCATTTCCGACCGTCGGTAAATGCCACACTCAGGCGTTAGCGGTAGACACGCTCCCGTTCACGAGAACCGAACGGAACGCTGACATCGCCGTAGGACGGCAACGCAGCATGAGTCTCGTGGTTGCGGGCGTCGTAGCTGATCGAGGCCCCGCTGTACTGGCCGTTGATCGCCGCCACAACACGCGGAAGCTCGCGAGACGAGCATTCGACGTGAATGTGGACTTCTTCCCACCACTCACGGACGGGCATGGTTACTCCTTTCCAAAAAAGTGTGGAACGATTGAAAAGTGCGGGGCGGGCAGGCGCCCCGGGGAAATCAACTACTCCGACTTCTTCCATTTGCCGCAGGACGGGCACTGTTCGAGCTTCGCGCCTTTCTTCGTTCCCTCCAACTTTTCGGGGAAGAAGAGAATGGCGATGAACATCGCGAGCCCCATCGTTTGCACGACGGCGGCCAGAATCTCGTGCGCCAGAGACGTGAGGTTCTCCATAGATTGAGTGGGTAGGTGATACAGAACCACGCCAGCCGGTCGGTCGATGCCTGCCGTCTGCCACAGGCACGTATCGCCGATCAGCGGAAGAGACGTGGACGCTTCAATACGTGGGGATATGACCCGCGGAAACGGGCTCAGTCGTGCGTCCGCGGGCCAGGAAAAACCTCGGTGGCGTACTGCGTGCCATCGTGACCGTAGAGCACGTCGGCCCCGGCCAGCTTGAAGAACGCACGTTCGCCCAGCGCCTTCGCCCGCTTCCAAATGCCATCCATGCGGCTCTCGGTTCGGGCGACCCAAATCACGGGCTCGCGTCGGCGCAGATACGCCTGGAGCCGCGATTTCACTTGTCCGTAACTCTCGGTCGAGTTGTCGAATTCGAAATGGACCGGGGAACGGTCGGAGACGTACATCGTCGCATCCGGGCGGAGTTGCTGATCGACGAACTTGCCGCGACGGATGCGAAACTTCGGAAAGCGAATCAGCTCGCCGGTTACGAACACTTCGTGCAGAAGTTGCGCGTGCTGCGGGCGCCAGCAACACAGCACGTCGGTCGGACGGCCAGATTTCGAAAGTTGCACGCTGCCGACGATCTTTATGGGACATCGCGTTTGCTCCCGGTAGGACGCAATACTTCGAGCAAGGCTTGAACGGGATCGGAAGGCAATATCCTCGATTCCGAGCCGTTGCCACCATTCGTAGCACTGGCCGACAGTGCTCGGATGGAGCCGGAAGTAGGCGGTGAGAACATCGCGACGGGGGCGCCAATCGACGGGCGGCGGTACTCCGGCCGCTGGTGCAGTTCCCTCATGAACGCCGCCAGTTTCACCTGGCCGTATTCCTCGATGATCCACGGCAACTCCAAGGTTGGAACGCGTTCAAAGCGAACCTGCCCGTTGAGCACGGCAAGGCGTTCTTGCTTGCCGAGACCCATCACGCGGGCCGCGATGTCGATGAACTGATCGCTCCGGCTGTCGTAGCGGATCGTTTCTTCGACGTGCTCGACGTAGCGCGGCACGAGCCGGGTGCCATGAGACTCCGTTTCGTTCGTTGTCTCACGGTCGCCGCTTTTGCCGCGGCTCTTGTTCTTGGCGATCGTCTCGACTTCATCGAAACCGTCATTGCGTTGCGACGTGCGATAATCGCGGTGATGCTCCTTGTAGGGATTGATCGCCGTTGCGGCCAAATGAGCGATCCAAAGCGCGGTGTCCCAGTCGCCGCTGCGGTAAAAATGGAAACCGTGGAACGATTGCAGCACCTCAATGTTCTGAGCCGCGTCGGCCAAAATCCGCAACGAATGGCCGATACCGATGTAGAGCAGACCCGCCTTCGGGAGTTGCTGGACACCGATTTTTTCAAACTCGCCGAACAGGCCGTAGCCGAGTTCGTCGGCCAGGAGCATCGTCCACAGCGGCTGTCCTGTACGCGTGTAGTGGTTGCGAATGATCTGCAACGACATCATCGAGAGCATGCAGAGGTAGATCGACGTGGCCCACTTCGACGCTCCGCCCTCGACGATGACGATCTGCCCGTCTTCGAGGAGTTTTTGCAAAAGCGGTTCACGGCTGTCGCGGGCGAGAATCTGGGGATGACCGAACTTCTGATCCAGCAGCCGCCAGAGAGCGGCAATCTCGCGCCGCATCGCGGCGCCTTGCTTGGGCAGCGTCGTCCAGAACCACACCAGGTCGGGGTCGGGACAGCTGTCGATGAGCTCGACGAAGAGGGGATGCCGCTCTTTTCCGACCGCGAGCAAATGTCGCAGCGTTTTCGAACAGGTTGCCGTCAGCCAAAGGTCGATGGCTTTGGTGGCGAGCTCGATGACGAGCGGCTGCTGCTCAATCGGCTCCTTGCGTCCGCGACCCAAAAGCTCGATCAAACAGTCGCGGATCAAAACGTTCTCGATCGCCCGCGTGTACGGATCGTCGCTTTGCGACGCGATCAAGCAAAGAAGCGGGAGGACATGTGTCACGTTGTCGAGGCTGTCGACCCACAGTCGCCGGCCGTGCCCATCCGCGTGAAGGTGTTGAGTGAGCAGCGGCGCGTTTTCCTTGGCCATCGGGAAGAGGCACAGCATGCCGCCTTCACGGCTCGCGGCGAAATCACGCAGTTGCCGCAAAATTCCCCAAAATTTTCCGGCGCGCGGAGAACCGACGATCAATAGCGTGTAGACCGTCATCGCGAACAGGCTCGCGATGCGCTCCGGCGTCAGGCGGTCTTTCGGAATGGCAGGAATCAAGCGACCGTTAGGAGCCATCAATGCGCTCCTTCAATGCACGCACGAATCGGCGCTCAACGGCCAGGTGCAGCGCCTGCTTCTCGTCGTCGCCAAGCAGCATCTGTGAAATTCGCTGCTGGAGAAACGCGTATTCCTCCTCGGCTTTCGTAATCGGATCGAGGGGAAGTTCGCGACAGGCGACGGGTCCACTTTGTTTCGGGAATGATGCGGCGGCACGTGATAGCCCATTGGCAACGAGCCGGCCTGCGCCCACTACCCCTTTGGCGCACCCCGTCGCGGTCTTGCTCACGCCCTTCCCGGCGAGTCCTAGCGCGTCGACGACGGGGGCGAGGAGCAGAAGCGGATAGATCGACATCAAACAAGCACTAATGACCATTCCCTCCGCCTCATCAGGATTGGCAATCGTCTTCTTCCATAGCCATTTGCAAAGCATGCTCGCGGACTCCGGTGCAGCTAATCGGGAACGTTGTTACGACCCGTCAATGCGATCCTTGATGGCCCGTATGAATCGCCGCTCGGCGGCGAGGTGCAAGGCACCTCTCTCGTCGTCCCCGAGTGGCAATTGGGAAATGCGCTGCTGAAGCACAACGTATTCGTTTTCCACCTTCCTCAGAGGATCGACGTATGGAAGCGGTTCGTAGTGAACAGGTCGCTCAGGAGCTCGAACAGTCTGGTTCGATCGTGGCGACGCCGAAGATTGATGCGCTCCCGACGGAGGGTTTCTGTTGCAGAAAAACGCCGCGATAGGATTCTCGTAGGATGGAGCTTCCGTACGCACGGTGAAGAAGCGATGAATGCCTTGAAGCAATCCCATGCGTGCAGTCCTTCAACTCGCACTTTCGAAGAGTTCAAAGGCGGTACTGCCCGCCATGATTAGCTCCTTAGTCGTCTTTTCGACGCACGTGCCGCGAGCCACTAATGACCCAGCATAAGATCTGAAAGGCGGGAATCCTGTCGCATGGCATGCGACGTCTTTCAGAGCCAAGACGCTCGACGCGAAATCGCAGCCATCTGTACAATGAGTCCAGAAATGGACTTCAAGGATGACTTGCTCGGCCGGTACGCGCGAATGGAGCTGCGCCTCGATGAGTGGCTGAGAATGCAGCGTGAGGTGCGGTCAAAGATCGAGCTGCGGAACCGAGTTTCGACCCTGATTCAGGACATTCGTGATGTTACGCAACGAGAACTGCTCACACGACTCCATCAATTTTTTGACAAGCAACTCGACGAGACTATCGACACTCTCCTCGGCTCTGGAAATCCCTCCTCTGACGGCGATAAACGATCTGGTGGACCGAGAAGTAACGGCGAAACGGATTCGCGTCCGAGGACGACGGAATAAGACAATGAAGGTCGTCGATGTTGTTGATACCGTGGGGATCGAAGGCTGGCGTCGAATTGCTGAGCGCGCAATCGACAATTTATATGGCCGTAAGATTCGTGAACTGTTCAAAGCTAGATACGCGCTTTTCCGGGCGGAACATGAACAGCGTAGGCGCGCCGGCGGGAATCGTCGTCGGCGGACTCCGCAAGACGCATTGACCGCGTTTGCAAAAGAAATACTCGACGTCGATCGAGCAACAGCTAACCGATATCTTAACGGCGTTATTTTGCGTACGCCTGCTCCGGACCTTGATCGGCATTTGATGCGCTGCGGAAGTGGTCTGCACAACATAGCCCCGAGTCCTGATGAGAAGCTAATTGCGGTACTCTCAGCAACGGCGGCGGCAATGCTGAAAGCTCGTGGCTTAGAACCAGGTCACATTCTGTTAACTCTGGAGGACGTGCGACTAATTCGCTGGTTGATGGAAAACGCACCGGTATCTCCCGAGGCATTCGATGATCCCGTTGGGTGGAAGTGGTACCTCCGTTATCGAGCGGAGTTGTCTCGGGCAGCAGTTCAGTATGGATGTTTAGCGTCGGGCAGTGATAAAGGCATTTCGCTTGAAGCATTGACAGTGGCAGGCGACTGGCAAGCGGCAAAGCACAATAGGTGGCTCGGTTGGCAACTTGCTATTGCTGTGCTCTTTCTTGAGCGGGCAAGCGCCGTCAACGGCGATGCCGGTTGTCTTGGCTCGCACTCGGAGTGGAGCGATGACCAGCCTAGCAAACAGCCACCGATGGATGACGCGACCGCCTTCAGCGACGATGCGTGCGCGGAGCACATCCAAACGTATTATTATCGCCTATGGCGAGCGCCGACGATCCGCCTCATCGAGACATTCTGTCAGTGGCTGGGCATGGCTTCATATGCACCGCGGCGGCTTGACGAGGCCAGAGGATACTATCATCGCTTGGTGGGAAGTGCCGAATCCGCGTTTGGTTTGCTTTGGTCGTCTTTAGGTATCGAAGCGTGGAGCAAGGAGCAAAGCGACGAAGACGCTACGAGAGCTTGGCTATATAAGGGCTACGCCTGCCAACAATTGGCATTCGTGTTGGTCGCTACGCAACGCTTGCGTTTCCCGTTCTCGGTCGATCTAGTGCCGGCGCATCCTAAGTATAGGGCCGCCATGCGATTGTTTGTGCGCGGTCTAAAGCTCAGTGGCGTGGTGCAGTTCGACAAACGTTATCGGCCACTTCCTCCTATGATTGGCGCTCAGGCAATCTCATGCCTAATGCGAGCGCGCGCTTTGTTGAGCTCAATCGACGCGCACATCTGGGCCACCTATGTCGGAATTGCAACTGCTGAAGTCTTCCGACTAATGAACGATCGGACAGGAGAGTATAAGGCTAGGACATGGGCGGTGCGGAATCTGCGACAACATTCGAATGGCCCGCTTACGCCATATTTTATCGGGATGCTCGAAGACGACCTGCAGTGCTTGGAAAATGGCAACGAGGTAAACTGGAGCGATCATGAAATCAGCGCTATGTTGGTCGACACTTATCCACGAATTAATAAGCGCATCGACGGATTCTACTACGCATCGTGACTTGATCTCGAACCGGTAAGAGCGAGGAGCGATGCATCGTCGGAATAATCTCAGTTGCGCAGAATATACACCAGCGACTTGTTGAGGCGGCCCGCGGTTGCGGACGTACGCAAAACGCGTCGTCCTAAATCAGAATCCGCTCGATTTCATCGAGCGTGATTTCGTCGCTCGTTCGATCGTACAACTTGGTCGTCGATGATGATTGGTGGCACGCTATGCGCTGCGCATTTTCGAGCGTTCCGCCGTTCAGCAAGTACGCGGTGATGCCCGTCGCCCGGAAACTGTGGCAGCAGGTACCTTCGGGAAGCGGCAGCCCTCGCGATCGTCGCTTGATCATCCCGAGTGCCTCGTTACGCGACAGTCGTCGCTCCGTCAGTTGTCCGTGCCGGTCGACGGATCGGAAGAGGGGACTGCGGCGGTCGCCAACTCCTGCGGCCGCGGTGATGTAGGCATCGAGGTATTCGTTGAGCCGATGGTGGGCCGGTACTTCGTGGAACTTGCCGCCCTTCTCGTGCAAGCGAATCCACCATCGCTTGCCATCGGGATAGTAATCATCGACGTTCATGCCGAGCACCGCCGAAACGTGCGCGAAGCTGTAGATCATCGTCGCGATCAACGCGCGGTCGCGCAGTCCGATGATGGTCGTCGTGGAGATGGAATCGAGCAGCAGCTTCGCTTGGTCAGGTGCGAGCACCGGCGTCTTGCCTCGCTTCACGACGTGCTTGGGACCGCGGACGGAAGCGGCGGGATTGATCGGCAGGACCTGGCCGACCACCAGGTAGTCGCACAGCATCCGGATGGCCGCGAGGTGTTGTTTGACCGTCGGCGCAGAGACCTGCGTACCAAGTTGCTCGATGTACGCGGCGACGAGAAACGGCGAGAGTTGATGCAAGCCGATCTTCTGCTGCTCGCACCAAACGGACAAACGGTGGATCGCTCGGGCGTAGGCTTCGCGAGTGTTGCGGTTGCGGATGTTCGCCGTGAGGAACTCGACGTAGCGGCCCCACGCTTTCTCACCGGCGTCAACGAGCAGCGACGGGAGACGCCCGACCCCGAGTCGGCCGAGTTGACGATTGCCCTTGATGATGATGTCACGCTTCATGCGTGAAGGAAGGGTGAAGCTCCGTCAGAGGCAAGAGCATAAAGGACGTTATGGTGTGCCGAGAGAATAGATCGACGTTCGACACCGAAGCAAATCGAAAACGCAAGACAAGTAACGCACCACAACGAACCGTAAGATATGTCGAGTTCGAGGATTGACGTCGCGCATTGAATGACGCATCGTAATGTCAGTCGGACTTCTTCGTTCGACGCTTGTGCGGCGCCTTCGTCGCCGGGGCGACGGCGGGACCGGCTTCCTCGTGGTGCATTGGTGAAGTCTCAGGGCTCGCGGCTGTGGGCGCAGACGTCGTGGCGTGAGATGGTGGCTTCGGTCGACCAAGAATACTGACGGCCAGTTGGCGCGTGCGTTCGGTCAAACGCCAGAGGCCGTCGGGTGTCGCCTCGACGATTTCACCGCAGGCCGCTTCGATGTCCGAGGTACCGTACGTCTCGATGAGCGGAGCGAGGCGGCTGCGAGCTTCGTCACGGGTCAGCTCCTCGTAGCCGAACGCTCGCATGAGGTCGGTCATGTGCTTGCGAAAGTAGAGCCGGATATAGAGCGGCTGCTCCTTCGAACGCGCCGCGGATTGGTCAGCAGGCGTTGGATTTTCGGGACGGGGCATCACCGGCCAGTTTGCTGCTACTGGGTAGCTTGGTCAAACATGGTCACATTGGGGCGCAACGATCGCCGCCGCAATGCATGCATTTTTCTAGGCGTGACAGAGACAATGAGCGCAGGTCGGCGTGAAACCCACTCCGACAACCGACCGGCGGTCACTGACTCTGTCCGATAAGGTGGGCGAATCTCGCGGACATTCCCGCGTGCACGTAGCGCGACCTGTCATTCGTTGGTCGCGCTGTCTTACGGCTGCGCAAGCAGGCGGTGCAGCCGTCGCGTGAGCGTCTTCAAGTCCCGGTCCGAAAGCAGATCGGTGGGATGAAAGAGACCGGTCGGCTGTCCGGTGACCGGATCGGTCGTGCCCGTGATCAGACCGATCGTGCGCGCCGTGGCGATGGCCGCGGCGTACGGATTGGTCGACGGAACGTCCCGGAAGTCGGTTACGGTCGCGCCGGTCGCGGTCTGCGGAACGGAGATGCCCGCCAAGCTCAGGAGCGTAGCCACGCCCGCGGCGCGGCTGACCTTTCCGTGCGCGACGAGCCTGCGGTCCTGCGGCGTCAACTGCGGCATGACGGTCGTGCCGGTGCCGGCGGCGCCATGCAATTGCCCTGACAGGAGTGTCACGATCCCGGCGGTGGTCGCGGGAACCGGCGCACTGGGACCCGAGATGACGACCGTCTGGGACAGCACTTCGTTCACGTGACCGTCGACTTCCGAAACGGGCGTCGCGCTGGGCGAGCCGCGGCCGCCGCCGCTGACCGACGGAGAGGCCGGTGCGCGGGAGGGTGTGGACGCTCGGGCGCTGGAGGATGACGCGCTGCTGCTCGATGAAGCGCTTGAACTCTCGCTGGCCGACGAGGAGTCGGAACCGGACGATGCCTCCGAGGTCGATGAACTGCTCGATGACGAGCTGGAACTTGCTTCTTCGGATGACGACGACTCGGATGAAGAAGATGACGACTCTGAACTGGAGGAATCGTCAGAGGACGAGGAGCTGCTCAATGCGGAGGAGCTGGAGCTCTCCTGCTGTGGGAAGGGGAAGCGGGCGAAATAGGGATGGGTAGCATCGGCCAGCGTTGTGAAATATCCCCCGAGGTAAAGCGCAGACCAACCTGCCACGACAGAGCTTACATAATCGTCCGGGTTCGGATTCCACGCGAGGACATTGCCTGTGGTACTGACGGCGGCGAGGTAATTCCTCGCGGTGCCTCCGATCGCGTCGAACCATCCCCCGACATAAATCGTTGAGTGGGAGGCTGCAAGCATGTTCACGTTGCTGTCCGGTTCAGGGTCCCATGGGAGTAAGTCTCCACTCGTACGGATCGCGGCGAGGTAATTCCTGGGTTTGCCATCAATGGCCCCAAAGTCGCCGCCGACATAGATTGTGGAACCGACGATTGCGAGAGAGGATACAGCCGAATCGGGATCGGGATTCCATGGCAAAACGTCACCTGTGGTACTGACGGCAGCGAGGTGATTTCTGGACGTGCCGCCGATTGCGCTGAAGCAGCCAGCGATATACACAACGGAGTCGGCAACCGCGATAGACCTGATCTCAGCGCCGTTGTCACAGATGCCGTTATCATCTGTGATTTCGGGATTCCAATCCTCCACGGTGCCATCGGATGTGATGGCCGCGAGCCCAGCCCGTGATGCACTACCAATGGTCGAGAACCAACCCGCGACATAAATCGTGGAATGGGAGACCGCAAGTGTCACGACGCCGCCGTCCGGTTCAGGATCCCATGGGAGCAAATCTCCACTCGTACTGATCGCGGCGAGGTGATTTCTGGGGGTGCCACCAATGGCCCCAAAGTCGCCGCCGATATAGAGGGTCGAACCGGAGAGTGCGAGGGACGTGACCGTTCCGTCCGCGTCGGGATTCCAGTCGGGATCGATGGAACCATCGGCAAACATGTGGGCGAGATGATTTCTTGTCAGCCCAATGGAAGTGAAGTTGCCGCCGACGTAGATGGTCGAACCAAGGAGGGCCATGGTTGCGACAGAGTCATTTACATTGGGATTCCACGGAAGAAGATCGCCCGTGGTGCCGATGGCGGCGAGGTGGTTGCGCGGTGCCGCCGATCGTCGTAAAGTTGCCACCCACGTACAATGTCGAACCGGAAACCACAAGGGAAGATACAGATTTACCGAAAGCACCGTCATTTACATTAGGATTCCACGAAAGCAGTGCTCCCGTCGTGCTGACGGCGGCGAGATATTTTCTCGCGGTGCCGCCCACGGAGGTGAAGCCACCACCGATGTAGAACGTAGAACCGGAAAGCGCAAATGTGTTCAATCCTCCAGCGACGTTAGGATTCCACGGAAGAAGATCGCCCGTAGTGCTGATGGCGGCGAGTGAGTTTCTCTGCACCCCACCGATAGAGGTGAAGGAGCCGCCGACATAGATGGTCGATCCGGAGGCAGCAAGCGTGGTAACGAAAAAATTCGCATTAGGATTCCACGACAGGATGTCTCCTCCAGTGCTGACGGCAGCGAGGTGATTTCTGGACGTGCCACCGATAGTAGTAAAGAAGCCACCGACATAGACGGTTGATCCGGAGAACGCGATTGCGCGGACGGAACCATTCGGATTGGGATTCCACGACAGGACGTCTCCCGCATCGCTGACCGCAGCGAGATTATGTCGGGAGAAGCCGCCGATAGAGGTGAAGGAGCCGCCGACATAGATGGTCGATCCAGAGAGGGCGAGGGAATACACATAGTCATAGGTCCCCAAATTCGGAACCCAGGCGGCATCAACTGATCCATCGGACAGAATATGGGCAAGGCTAATTCTTTGAGCGTTCCCCACCTGGGTAAAGTTGCCGCCGATATATGTGCCGCCATTCCCGTCGGGGATCATTGCATTAACAACTCCGTTCACGATGGGGTAGGCGCCGACAGCAGAGCCAGAGGCGAGACTCAAAGGAATGGCGTGACCGGTGGCCGGACTGCTAAACTGGCTGAACGATCCGCCTAGGTAGATGCTCCCATCGTCTGCCTCGACCACAGCCGTCACAGCCCCATCGGGCATCCATCCGTCGGCCGGCAAGTCGCTGGGAAGAACAATCGGCGCACAGGTACTGGGCGAGGCATCGCTGCAACCCCATCCGTCTTCAACGGTGCAGGAAGCGCTGCAGCCGTCGCCGTCCGTCGTGTTTCCGTCGTCGCACTGTTCATCGCCCTCCAAAATCCCGTTTCCGCATACTGGCTCTATGCAGCTGCTCGGGCTCCCCCCGTCGCAAAACCATCCGTCTTCAACAGTGCAGGAAGCGCTGCAGCCGTCGCCGTCCGTCGTGTTTCCGTCGTCGCACTGTTCATTACCCTCGATGGTGCCGTCACCACATTTGTTGCACGTAAACCCGTCGTCGCAGGTCCAGCCATCTTCAATTGTGCATGTACTGGAGCATCCGTCTCCGTCGTCCGTATTCCCGTCATCGCATTGTTCGCCGGGGTCGAGATTACCGTCGCCGCAAGTAGACCAGCAGCTGCTTGGACTCCCCCCGTCGCAACTGTAGCCCTCTTCGACGGTGCATGAGGCGCTGCAACCGTCTCCGTCGCTCGTGTTGCCGTCGTCGCACTGCTCGCCGTCATCGAGGGTGCCATCGCCGCAGACAGGCCCGCCGCCGTTGTCATTCGGCGTACAAATACTCGGAGAGTTACCGTCGCAACTGTAGCCATCTTCGACGGTGCACGAAGCGCTGCAACCGTCGCCGTCCGTCGTGTTTCCGTCGTCGCACTGTTCGCCGTCATCAAGGGCACCATCGCCGCATGACCCAAGGTCTGCGCGCAGTGGACGTGCGCCTGCCGGATACCGATCGCGGTTACGAGGACCGCAGTGCCCAAGAGTAGGGCGGCGCGAGTGCGCGTCATAAGGGGTGTGGGTATGTATCAGTCCATCGTAGCGCAAGAGGGTCGTGGGCGCAAGCCGGCTAGTCGATCGAGTTGCGCCGCGGCGGCGGGTGTGATTTGCTGGCCGTCTTCGGCAATGTCGCCGAGGAACCACGCAGGTGGTCCGTTCGTTCCTCCACAGGAGATTCGGTCATGGCGAATAACTCGCCCGAGAAGGTGTTTCGCATCGGTCTGATCAATGCCTCGGTCTTCAAAAACACGATTGAGCCAAAAGAAGAGGGCAAAGGCCAGAAGCGCGTCGTGCGCAGTGTGAACCTTCAGCGTCGCTATTACGACGAGAAGGAAGACAAGTGGGAGAGCACGACGAGCTTTCAGCTCTCCGATCTGCCCGCGACGATTCGCGTCCTGCAACTGGCGCAGGAATACGTCGAGAGCGTCGAGGCGGAAGTCACCACCTAGCGAGGGAACGGAATCCACTTGCGAAATGGGACGGTAGCGCGATGTTGCCGTCCCCTTTTTCAGAAGAGCGATCGCTGCGTGCGCGGATCGTCGTCCGGTTCCGGCGCCGGTTTGGGCGGCGAAGGCTCCGGAACTGAAGGCCGATCTCCTTCTGCCGCCGCGAGGGTCGGCTCCAAGCGTGCGAGCCATTGCGGCACTTCGATGATTGTCGGCAGCAGCGCAGGCACCACCCGCGGTGCCATGGGTTCCTCGACAAACAAATCGGCGGCTTTTGTTCGGACTCGTGATGCGATGACGGGAACAGGCGTGGCCTCGGGTGGAGCGTCGCGGATGACGCCGCGTCGAAGCCCATTTGGTGTTTCATGGAAGAAGGAGCCGACGCGGTAGGCGAACGACGTATCGCCCGTGAGGCTGTTACCACACACGACCCAACCGTACCGGCCGCGCAGACCCAGATTGATCGCGGTCATGCGCGCGCAACGGGGGTCCACGTCCTGTCCGACGAGTTCGACGTGGGGATTGATCGTTGATGCTTCCAAGAGCATCCGTCCGGTCCCGCAACACGGATCGTTCACGTAGATCGGCTTGCCGTTCTCCGGCCGAGCATCGGGGTCAATCGTCAGCTGGGCCATGAGCCGAGTGAGAGACTCGGGCGTGAAGTATTGCCCGGCTTCTCCATAGGAAATTGCGCCAACGAAGAGGTCGCCGATGATGTCGGCGTCCGTCTTGTCCATCGCCGCGACGAGTTCGCCGAACATCTGCCCCATCAAGTCGCAGCCGCGCTTGCCGAGCTTCCCGGCCTTATGTCGTTCGATGATCGCGAGGTATTCCGCTTCCTTCGTCTCCGCGGCGAGCGAACAGACCATTGCGGTCAGCCAATCCTCGAACGCGACTCCCCTGCTGACGCCGGAGTGCTGGCTCAGGTGCTCCAACTTCTTGAAGAGACTTTCAGAGGCCGGATAGGCGAATTGCTCGCGGGCCACGGGGGTTGGAAGGCCAGCGAACTGTAGCAGAAAGGCGCGTCGGTGTGTCGCTACGAATGGCACTCAGATTTTCCGAAGGGCGGCAAGCCCATCTCCTTTGGCCCGCATCGCGGTTTCACGAGACGATCGTAGGGCTGGGCCGGTCGGCGACTTTAACCAGCACGAGAAGACGTTTGTCATGCAAACCCGACTCAGTCGTGTAAATAAGGGCCCTCGCCGGGAGTTGTGACGGACTGACGCCACCGTTCTTGGTACAATCGCCGATTGGCTGCCGGGGCCTACCATGCAAAACGACTTTTCGCGGAGCCATGGCAAATGGAAAATCAAACCAGTATTGGACAGACGGAGGCGCCCATTGTCGGCCGTGCGCACGGCCAAGCGTGGGAACTGGACGGCTCTCTGAACGAGCGCGAGCCCTGGAACCGCCTTTTGGCTGACGCGCGGCCGCGCGAACACATCGTGCAGTTGTACCAGGACCAGACCTTTCTCAACCGCGCAGTCTGTCGCTTCGCCGCCGCCGCGCTTGCCAATGGCGAAGGTGTCATCCTGGTACCGACGCAGGACCACTGGAATGCGTTCTGCCCGCGATTGGAGGCCGAAGGAGTCGATTTGGACGCCGTGCAGCGCAGCGGACAACTCACCGTCGTTGACGCCAACCACCTCTTGCCGGAGTTTATGCGCGACGGCATGCCGGACGCGCCCGTGTTCCTCGGGCTGGCCGCGGATGTAGTCGCGCGCAGTCGCGCCAGCGACCGCTATCCCAAGGTGCGCTGGTGGGGTGAGATGGTAAACCTCCTTTGGGAACGCGGCGACGCGTCCGCCAGCATGGCCCTCGAAGACTTGTTTGACCAGCTCGCGCACCAGCAGGACATCGCGATCTTCTGCTCGTTCATGATGGATAACTTCGAGGGCGAGGTGCACGCCCGGATGTTGCCCAGACTCGGGGAGAACCATTCACATCTGATTCCCGTGGAAGATTACGCGCGCCTGGAGCGCGCCGTGGCCGACGCGCTTCGCGAGACCGTCGGCTCCGACGAGGCTCGGGTCCTCGAAGAGCGTCTCCTGCAGGACTATCCCACGCGCTTCCAAATGCCTCGATCTCAGGCGCTCCTGTTGGCATTAGGGCAAATCCTGCCGGGGGTGGCGGACACAGTGCGGAAAAGGACACGTACTCTGTACGCTGCTTCATGAGGAATGGTGAGTGATGACAAACTCGCCGAGGGTTTCGGATGGCGCGCCCGGCAATGTCTTCGGACGGCAAGGCGATGCCGCGAGTTCGGACGTGGCGCATGCCGACCTCATTGGCATCTTCGACACGATTGATCTCCCCGTCGTTGTGGTCGGCCGCGACTTCAGAGTCGCGTTCTTCAACCGTGCTGCGACCGGCGTGCTTGGCCTCGCGCCCTCGCATACTGGCCAATCGCCCCGCGAGATCGGCCTGCTCGGCGATGTGATCGATCTCGAAAAAATGTGCGGCCAGGTGATCGCCGACGGGACACCGTGCCGGCGTGAGGTTCGGCATGGAGACAGGTGGTTTCTTCTGCGGATTGCCCCATATTCCGGAGGCGATAATCAAATTGCGGGTGTCGTGATCACGTTGCCGAACGTGACCGCTTTCCGTGCCAGTCTCGAACAAGCCATTCACGAACGGGAGTTCACGAAGGCGATCCTCAATACGGTGATCGAGCCCCTGGTGGTCCTCGATGCCGGTTTGCGGGTGCAGACGGCCAATCGAGCCTTCTACACCATGTTCCAGGTTTCGCGTGATGAAACGCACGATGTCCCCTTGGACGCTTTGCCGAACCACACCTGGGAAGCTCCCCAGTTATGGCCATTGCTGAAGGAAATCCTTTCCGATGATAAGGAATTCCAGCCCCTCGAAATCGAGCACAGCTTTCCAGCCATCGGACGTCGGACACTCTTGATCGATGCGCGTCGGTTAACCCGTGAGGGCCACCCGGGGGACTTAATTCTCCTTGCCTTACAGGACATTAGCGAGCGGAAGCAGGCAGAGGAGGCGCTGCGCGATTCGGAAGAGCGGTTTCGCATGTTGTTCACTTCGATGGACGAGGGGTTCTGCACCATCGAAGTGCTTTTCGACGACAACCAAAACCCGATTGACTATCGCTTTTTGGAGGTCAACGCTGCCTTTGAAAAACAGTCGGGCATTAAAGATGGCAAAGGCAGGCTCATGCGCGAAATCGCCCCAGGGCACGAGCAGTATTGGTTCGACATCTATGGCAAGATCGCGTTGACGGGGGAGCCCGTTCGCTTCGAAAATTCCGCTAAAGAGCTACAGCGCTGGTACGACGTGTACGCCTATCGGATTGGCCGGCCCGAGAGCCGACAGGTCGCAATCCTATTCAGCGATATCACCGAGCGACGGCGAATCGAGCAGGAGCTTCGGGACGCAAACCAGACCAAGGACGAATTCTTAGCCACGTTGGCTCATGAGCTTCGCAACCCGCTGGCCCCGATTCGCAATTCCTTACAAATCTTGCGGATGACTGCCGGTAGTGATCCGACCGCCGAAGGCGTTTGCGAAATGTTGGAACGACAAGTCAATCACATGGTCCGCCTGGTGGATGATCTCTTGGAGGTTTCGCGAATTTCTCGTGGATTGATCGAACTGCGCACTGAAGAAACTGACCTTGCGACAGTGCTGCGCACTGCTCTGGAAACGAGCAGGCCGCTCATCGAGGCCGCCGAGCACCAATTGGCAATTACGATTCCAGCGCAGCCGATTGTCCTTCACGGGGATACTGTACGACTGAGTCAAATATTCGCTAATTTGCTTAACAACGCCGCCAAGTACACTGATCGCAACGGCCAGATCTGGCTAAGTGCGCGCCGGGATGGCAGCCAGGTTATCGTTTCCGTGCGGGATAGCGGAATCGGAATCTCAGCGTCCATGCTGCCCAAGGTGTTTGAAATGTTTGCGCAGGCGGATCGATCTACCGACCGTTCGCAGGGAGGGCTCGGAATCGGCCTCACACTGGTCAAGCGACTCGTAGAAATGCATGGCGGTACAATCTCCGCGGAAAGTGGAGGGCTAGGCCAAGGAAGCGAGTTTACGGTTCGATTGCAAGTCGTCGACGCACAGCGGCATGAGACAAGTCAGCCGTCGGTAACCCAGAAGCATAGCACTCTGGCTCAGCGCCGAGCGCTGGTCGTGGATGACAACCAAGACGCTGCCGCGAGCATGGGGATGCTGCTAAAACTCCTGGGAGCCGACGTGCAGGTAGCGCATGATGGGGAAACCGCATTGGCGGCGATCGAGAGTTATCGCCCTGATGTTGTGTTGCTCGACATTGGCATGCCAGGCATGGACGGCTTCGAAGTGGCTAGGCGAGTTCGCCGGCGAATTGATTTTAATAACATCATGCTGATCGCTCTGACTGGTTGGGGACAGTCGGAAGATCGCGATCGCACGCGGATTGCTGGCTTTGACCATCATTTAGTCAAGCCGGCCGATATTACTGCCTTGCAATCGCTATTCACGTCCGCAGGCGAGTGATGCGCTTTGGTGCTGCTGCTCTTCGTCCCGCTTGCGTGAACGAAACTCATCCCTACTTGGTTCATCCATAGCGCGGCCTGCCAGGAATCATGGTTTTCTGGAAGACGCCAGAGCCGCTCGACTGTCGCGAAGTAGGCGAGTGCAGAGACCATTACGAAGAACTCCCTGACCCCGTAGCAGGTAGATCTGATTTATTGCGAATGATTGGCACGCGGCGAGCGTGCGGGGCGGCAGAATGGCAAGTGGGGGTTCTTCGGACTTGGTGGCGACGGGAGAGAGACCGTGTTGTCGGTCGGTGTCCGGCACAGCAAAGCCACTTTGGCTGCCACTGCTAGATTTACTACCCTCACTGCAGGTCTTCGGGATTGGGACCTGGCAAATACGATGCGAAAACGCGCGCTGCGTCAGCCCAGGTCCGCTTGCGTAATTTGCACCGAAAGTACGTCCGCTCGCGCAGCAAAGAAAGCGTCGAGACAAGCGGGGTCGAAATGCGTACCACGACCTTCTTCAAGGATTGCAAAGCACTTATCGATCGGAAACGCTGCCTTGTAGGTGCGCTTGGAACTCAGCGCGTCGAATACGTCGGCTACAGCGGTGATGCGCCCGACCAATGGAATATCTTCGCCGGCCAAGCCTAGGGGATAACCCGATCCATCCCACCGCTCGTGATGCGTCAACGCGATGATCGACGCAGTTTCGAGCAAATCCGAGTCCTCGACTAACAAGATTCGGTTGCCGATGTCAACATGGCGGCGGACAGCTTGCTGATCGCTGTCGGTCATGCACTCGAAGATGTGCTTGCTGAACCCGCAATGCTTTTGCATGAATTCAAATTCTTCGGGAGCGAGTTTGCCGGGTTTCAGCAGGATCGCGTCCGGTACTCCGATCTTGCCTACGTCATGCAGCTGGGCAGCTTCCTCCAGTTGGGCGACTGCGTTGGCCGCCCAACCGAGCTGCTGCGCAATTAAACCGGCGTATTTGCCGACACGGATGACATGCCGCCCGGTATCGTCGTCGCGAAACTCTGCTGCGCGGGCCAGGCAATAAATGGCATTCCGCCGCGCTTTTTCCAGTTGGGCCGTGCGCAGCCGGACTTGGGAATCCAAGGCCTCGGCATGGCGCCGCAGGTGTTCAAAGTGCTGCTTGACCAACAACGCGTTACGAACTCGCGGCAGCATTTCCTGAGAATCAAACGGCTTGGCGATAAAATCCGTCGCGCCTAACTCCAACGCTTGTCGGCGCGTGTCCCGGTCATCCGATGCGGTCAGAATCAACACCGGTAGATCATGTATTCCGGGAGTTGCGCGAATCGCCGCAAGAATGTCAAATCCGGAAGCGCGGGGCATGTTCAAGTCGAGCAACAGTACGTCAGGGTTCTCTGTGAATATCATCGGTATCGCTTGGCTTGGATCGGTGGTTGCAACCAGCCGATATTGAGCCGCATCCGCAAGAACAGCTTGCACTAGTTCGATGTTGAATTGCTCGTCATCGACAATCAGAATAGTGCCGCTCGATTTTTCTGTGAGACTGTGTTCCAAAGGATCATCATTGGCTGGCCGTGAATTCAAGATCGGCCGTGGTGCCTGCACTAAGCTGGCATGAGCCGCTTCGATGGGTTTTGCCTCAGCCGAAGCAGAGGCCTGGGATGTTGTTTCCGTCGCCTCATCGTTCAGCTCATTGACTAGTGACTCCAACCGATCAAGTGAAGTGGCGACTGCGTCGCCGGCCTGCTCCCGCGCTTGTTGTTCCAAGAGCGCTGCCGGAGCAGTAAAGCAGTCGTGACCGACGGAGCCGCCGGCACCTTTCAGCCAATGCGCGGTGCGGGCAATCGTGTCCCATTGAGAGTGTGCCGCGGCCTCGCGCATCTCGGCGAAACGCGCAATAACTTCCCGACGAAACAGATTCGTCACTTCCAAAAGACGGGAATCCTGACGAGACGCCACCACGCTTGCACGCGCCGCAGACGGTCTGTGAGCGGCGGAACGCTGTAACTCGGCGCATATGGCGCCGATCAGACGGCTGGCTTCAATTGGCTTCGTCAGAAAGCCGGTGCAGCCTGCTTCTCGGCAGGCGTCCTCGTCCCCCTTCATCGCGTGCGCCGTCACCGCGAAGATCGGCGTTTTGATCCCGAGTTCACGTAGTTGCCGGCTCGCGGAATATCCGTCGAGCACCGGCATCTGCATGTCCATCAATATGAGGTCGAAAGCCTGACCTTCATTTACCGCCTTTACGGTAAGATCGATGCCCTGCTGTCCATCCTCGGCGACCGACACTTCGGCACCGGCGTCTTCTAGCAAGATTGTGATCAGGCGGCGATTTGAAGCGCCGTCTTCTACCACGAGGATCCGACACGGAGGTAGGCGGCTTTCGGCATCTTGCGAGCGTCGGTCATAGCGGCCGATATCGGTCAATGGCTCGCGCAGCATCGCGCACTCCCTCCAACGTTCCGGCATCGAGACGCGCCTTGAATACGCTCCCCTTCCCGACGGTGGATTCGACCTGGAGGCTGCCGCGCAGGTTCTCGACAACCCTCCGGCAGATCGCCAAGCCCAAACCCGTGCCGCCGAAGCGGCGCGTGATTGAATCATCTGCTTGAATGAAAGGCTCGAAAATCCGCTCGGCGCTTTCTGGCGGGATTCCGATGCCGGTATCGCGGACATGCAGTTCGAGCGCGTGGCGGTCGCTGTCATGCGTTATGCGCGCCGTGATCTTGACTTCGCCTCTTTCCGTAAACTTAATCGCGTTCCCCACCAAGTTCATCAGCAATTGCCGGACGCGCTCGGGATCCGTCAATATGAGTTCGGGGACCAGTCCCTCCCACGCATATTCCAATTGCAAGCCCTTTTCCCGCGCCGTACACGCAGCAACGAAACCACGCCAGCGATGATTTCGTGCGGCGAACAAAGCACCCGCTCGATATCGGTTTCCCCCGCCTCGATCTTCGAAAGATCTAAAACATCGTTGATGATGCCCAATAGATGACGGCCGCTTTCGGCGATCGTTCGCAAATGCTCCGTGCGCTCGGTCGTCGTGATTCGGTTGTTTCGCTTTATCAACAGATCGGTATAGCCGAGGATCCCGTTGAGTGGGGTTCGGATCTCGTGACTCATGTGGGCCAGGAATGCGCTCTTGGCGCGGTTTGCCGCTTCGGCCTTATCCTTGGCCTTACGCAGCGCTTCACCCGCCTGCTTTTGCTCGGTGATGTCGCGGGCGAAAGCTGAGAAGGTGATGGAGCCGTTTTGCTGTATGGGAGCTACCGCGAGTTCTACCGTGAACTCATGTCCATCGCGATGCAGCGCAATAACCTCAATGCGGCGGTTCAGGACGGGCCCCTCGCCTGTCTCTGTGAATTTACGAAGTCCCGCAAGATGGATCTCGCGGGATTGGGGTGGAATAATCAATTCATGCAGCGGTTGTCCAACTGCCTCTTTCGCTTGCCACCCGAAGGTCTGCTCCGCCTGGGCGTTCCACGCCGTGATAAGCCCGTTGCCATCCATGCAAATCATGGCGTCTAACGCGGTCTCGAAGATCGCGTGCTGCGCCTGGTAGGCTTGTTCGCGCTCTTCGGTTCGTGCGTGCAGATCCGCATTGGCTTGTTCCAACTCGGCCGTCCGCAATGCGACTTTCCACATTTCCCGCCGCGCCTGGACGCAGGAAAAGGCCAGGAATATATCCTCGAAAATGACCCAGCCGGCATGCTCCAGCCACCGCCACGAGCTCGCCGTGGCAATCCCGAAGACCGTTTCCGGCCAAAACACGCCGCGAATAAAATGGTCAACCGCGACGACGACGGTCGCCGGCACCAACACCTTCCAGTCTCGGTAAAACGCCAGAAACGCGAGCGACCCAAAGACATGGAAGTGCGTTTCTATTCGACCTCCCGTCACTTGGATTAGCAGTGACGAGAATGAAACCTGGGAAATAGCAATGACGTGGCGCGTAATCGTACGACCTGGGAAGCGTACGACGAAGGCCAGCGGCAGCAGGGTTAGCAAAGCACCCATGCAAACGGCCAGCCAGACATGGGGATGTACATAACTGACTTCACCTTCCCACGTCTTGGGGCTCAACACTATGGCAGCGGCGATCGCCGCGGTCCATTGCAAGATCATCAATCCGGCGAACATGCGGTCCGTGAGGACGGCAACACGCGACGCCTGCTGCTGTAGCAGTTGATGCGCGCGGACGTCGATACTCGAAGCGGCCATCAATGGATTTCCTCACGCGGTAGATTTGTCGTCGGCGACGGCTGTGATCGCAAAGCTAAGCCGCAGCCGAAAACCGGCATTGTCGTGGTGGGCCCTCGCTCGCCGCGGAATGACGCGAGCAAGAAGTCGACACCCGGATTCGCCCCCTCGTGCCCCCGCGAGGGCGTGATTCCCCCTGAGAAGAGAAGCTTCCCGTCGGCATCGTAGAAGAGCACGGTGCCCGATGCGGTTGCCCCAAACAGCGTTGTCTGCTCTGGTTCATGGTCTACAGTAACTTGCAGATTCGGAATCTGACGAGCTGAGATTTCTAGATCGCTCTCGCTGCTCTCTCTCGCCTGGGGGTAAGAGATAACGCAAAACGCATGGCCACCGACCGGTAAGTGCGTCAGCAGTTTTGCCAGCTCGTGGAGTGTTGCATTGCTGCAAGGGCAGTACGCGTGCAGGAAAACGATGAGGGCCGGACCATTTCCCCGACTTAATCGGGAGTCGACCGGCCAATGCGAGGGAGGCTGCGCATTTCGAGCAGGCGTGAACTCGTAGTCCAGATTCGCCCGCCAAACGATCGTAATGATCGCGGCCCAAATAACCACGAGCACGGTCGCAGGCCCGAGACGGAACCATTCCCGAGCAAAGGAACAGAATGAAATTGAATGAGCTTGTTGTTCGTTCATGCTGCAGTTCTCCCCCATCCATTTTCCTTATGCTCACAAAGGTCTAACTGGATTAAAACCATAGGCCAAAGGGACTTTAGTGCTGGGTCCGAAAAAGCCTACCCGGGTGAAATAGGTAGGTGCATTTCACGTAACCGTTACAATCGGCAGAGCCGCCATCGGGTCGCACTTCGCCTGTACCGGGAATCGCTGACGCAAAGCGGGGCCATCCGACGTTTGCTCTCTTTCATCGGTGAATATCACCGTCGGGTGTCGCGCCGGCACCTGCTGCCGATTTCCTGCCAGCTCGTAAATGGGGCGGACGGAGAATGTGACCCCCTCCCGGAAAACCGATCCGGTTGATATGAGAGAATCCCTTCGGCCTGGAAGGCCGGAAAGGATTCTTTTTGAAGAAGCGGCACAGTGCGGAGCAGATCGTTGGATTGCTGCGTCAAGCGGACGTGGCGTTGGGGAAAAACGCCCTTCTCCTGCGAGAAGGGCACCAGACCAACATCGTTGGTCTGAAGAGTTCGTCCATACACTCGCGAATCACGCGCCGGTCGCGAGTTCATCTTCCACCGTGCGGAAGGCGGCATCGATTGCCGGCTGCTGCGCCAGTGTCAGTAACTTGCTCAGCCGCATCGTCGCCAGCGCCGACTCCGCCGGAAAACACGCCTGGCGATTGCGCCCGAGCACATCCGTGAAGCAGTTGAAGAGCGAATACGCCGTCCGTGGCTTGTACTCTTCAAACTTCGGCTGGCGCCATTCCTGGATCACCAGCGGCAAAAGCCGCGCGCCGATAATCCCCTGCTCATAGGCTTGCAGCAGGTACGAGTTGGCGGCGTCTTCGCTCAAGTCGTAGCGTTGCAGTTGCCCGATCCAGCAAGCCGCAGATTCGCGGTACTGATCGAGCGTCGCGACGGCGCGTGACAATCCTTCGAGATAGCGCTCCTGGCCGAACCGGGTGTGCTTCTTGCTCACCACGATCTCGGACGTGAACGCCAGATTGTCACAGACGAACACGCGCTGTCCGCAGCAGAAGCCGATCGGGAAACTCTGATCGGTTGAGTTGCGGATGCCGACGGCCAGCGTGACTCCGTCGCTGACCGGCGTCGCAAGGTCCAGCGTTCCAAAGAAACGCGCGTCGCCGTGCGCGAGCGACAAGCGACTTTGGCGAATCTGAAAACCGGCGCCTTCGAGCGTCGCCCACACCGAGTCGAGCACCGCTCGGTGCGCGATCGGAAACCAAGTCTTGGTCGGTGGCGGCGCCTCAATCGTCGCCAGTTCCGTCCGCAGCACTTCACGTGCTCCACGATGATTCATCAACGTTGACGTAACCATAGCCATAACTCCCTTTGCAGTGATGAAATGAACGAACCCCATTGGCTTGCCTCGATGTGAGGAAGTCGTCGGGAGTGTGCAACGAGGGGCAGCGGCGAGCAATCGTCTTTAGCTTGCGAAGGCACGCTCAATGTCTGCATATCCTCGCCGCCTTTGGCGCTCACTGCATGCGGTAAGATGGAACGACGGCCCCGCTGGCAGTACGGCATACGTCTCGTTTTCGCTTCGTGGAACCGGATGGAGAATTGTGATGAACGTTGATCCGTCCGATCATTTCAAGCGGGCTGACGTTCCCGTCTTCAGTTGCATCGTCTACGTATCCCCCGCCGTCGACGGTGGCGTGCACGCGCGCGTCGCGAATCTGTCGGGCTTGGAATGCACCGCCGCCAACGAGCGAGCGGCGCTGGGGAAGATCATTCCTGCATTCAAGCAGCGCGTCAGCGAACTGCTGCAAAGCGGTCACCCGATCCCCTGGGTCGAACCGCCGTCTCCGGCCGAACCCGGCGAACAGCCACGATTCGTTCCGGTCCATCTATAGTCACGTGAACGCCGCGGCAATCTTCACCGCCACCTGGTCCAGCGGACGGGCGTACCGTCGTCGTGACATGCGGCGGATGATCTCGGCGCGGTGGAGGTCGGCTGCAGCCGGCGCCGGCGACAACGTGCGCATCGAGAAGGGCCGGCTCGGCAGTCCGTCGATCAACAGTCGTGCGTAGGCTTCGTACTTGGGCAGCGCTTGGATGTCCTGCGGCGTGACGACGGCGCCCAGCTGCGCCGCGAGCACCTCGGCGTCGTCCGCTCCCACCTGGAACGACACGAGCGATCCCGCATTGCCAAACACAGCCGCGCCGGTGGCCTCGTCCATTTGCGCGAGGTACTGGTTGGCCAGCGTGAGCGAGAGCCGGTACTTGCGTGCCTCGCTCAGGACGGTCGCGAACGACTCGGCAGCGAAGTGCTGAAACTCGTCGACGTAGAGGTGGAAGTCGGGACGCTGGTCCTCGCGCACGTCGGCTCTGCTCATGGCCGCGAGTTGCAACGACGTGATGAGCAACGAACCGAGCAGTGACGACGCATCCTCCCCCACTCTTCCCTTGCTGAGGTTGACGATGAGCACCTGCCCGCAATCCATGATCTGTCGCAAGTCGATCGTCGAACGGGGCTGGCCGAGAATGTGGCGTAGCAGTGGGCTCGACACGAATTGGCCGACCTTGTTCTGGATCGGCGCGATGGCTTCGGCCTGGAGTTTTTGGGGCATGCCCGCGAACTCGTTGAGCCAGAACGAGCGCACGACCGGGTCACGGATGCGTTGGACGACCGAACGACGATACGCACCGTCGCCGAGAAGCTGCACCAGCGAGACGAGCGACGCATCGGGTGTTTCCAAGAGTGCCAGCAGGCAGTTGCGGAAGATGTGCTCCATCCGCGGGCCGAAGAAGTCGCCCCAGATTTTTTTGAACGCCGTGAGAATGCCCGAGGTCACAAGCGGCCGGGCCTGCGGATTGCAGTTCGCCAGCGGATTGAAGGCGAGCGGATGGTTCTGGTCACCGGCGTCGAAGTACACCACATCGTTCGTCCGCTTGCTCGGCACCTGCGCGAGGAGCGACTCCGCCAGATCGCCGTGCGGATCGACGAGGCAGCAGCCCCGGCCGGCTGCGATGTCGTCGGCGAGCATGTTCAACAGAAGCGTGCTTTTGCCCATCCCGGTTTTGCCGACAATATAAAGATGTCTCCGGCGATCGTCGGGTCGCACGCCGAAGGGACGATGATGGTCGCGGAAATTCGTCCGCCCCAGTGTCACAATCCCCTGCTCGCGCCGCGGATCGGGCAGGCCGATCGGCGGTTCCAGCTGGCGATACGGCGCCACGTTCAATGTCGGCACCTGGATCGAGAACACCGGCAGGTGCCAAAGCGTCGCCAGTTCTTCAGTCGACAACAGAAAACCCCGTCTTCGTCGCCGTTGATCCCCTCTTTCGAGCGAAACGACGTGCCATGCGGCCTGGTCCGGCTCGGTGAATGCACCGAGCGCCCCGGCGAGTTCCTGGAGCTTGGCCAGCGCTCTCTCTTCGTGTTCGATCGGAGCCCGAACCGATAATCGCAGTCGCACCTCGAAGAGCCGATGGCGAAGCTTATCGTGCGCGGACTGAAGCGCCGTCTCGCGATCATGCGCGCGACCCGCGGGCGCCGGATCCCGTTCCCCTCCCGGCACGCTGCCCGCGGCGCGGGCAAAACACCACGCCACGGGCGCAGGTACCAGCGATCGGAGAGCGCATACCGGAGGTAGCGTTCACGCCGACGGTGGTCCCCTGCCAGCCGTGGCCGCACGAGATTGCGCAGCACTCGCTGCGCACTCCGAACACCACGATGGGACGCGGGGCGGAGGACAAGGTCTACACGAGGCGACAGGGGATCGCGTTCTCCACCGGCCAATGACGAGAGAATGCCGGAGAGGGGATCGGCCGCCGACTGCGTCGCCTGATCGGCGAACTGGGGATGACGCTTGAGCGGGAAGATACCCGGGCGAAGCGTCAGCTCCGCGGACCAGCTCGCATGATCTGCCGAACGTTCCGCGATCCGTTCGATTCTTGTGGAAGGGTACTGGGCCAGCAGCTGTGTCGTGACGAATTGCCGCAACCCTGCGGGTACATCGCACGCTGCGCAAACCGTTCCCCCTTCGCGAAGCAACGAGAGCGTGATCGAATCGCCGCTGCGCATCCCCTGGTGGATCGCGGCCAGTGCCTGTTCCGTGAAGAGCGGACCACGGTCGTTGAATGCCGAGGCCGTGATCCGCAGCAACATGGTCGGGATGCTACCGCCGGCCGCCGCGAGAAGCACTTGTCGAGCGCGTGCTTCACGTGCCGAGCAGCCGCTCGAACTCCGACGGGCTCAGTTGAATGTCGCGCAAGATGCTGCGCAATGTCCCAATTTTGAGTGGCGCGTTGCCATGCACGGGAACCGTCGTGTGAACCCCGCTGCGATCGAAGTAATGATGGCTGCCTCGGACGCGGACCAAGGCAAAGCCCTGTCGCTCCAGGAACCGGACCATCTGCTTGCCCGTGACGCGCGGCAGCTTAACCACGGGCGATTTCAGCCAGGTCCCACTCGATTTGCCGCACCGAGGGGGCGCTCACCCGCGCCAGCGCGTCGTCCAGCCCGAAGGCCTCGATGTATCCGCGGATCGCCTCGCGCAAGTCGGCGATCGCCGCCTCCTCGGTCTCCCCTTCGCCATAGGCGGGGATGTCGGGCAGGCGCGCCGTGAAGCCGCCTTGTTCAGGATCAGGGATCAACTCTACG
Source organism: uncultured Planctomycetota bacterium (assembly GCA_963708675.1). Taxonomy (GTDB): domain Bacteria; phylum Planctomycetota; class Planctomycetia; order Pirellulales; family PNKZ01; genus DATAXP01. Next base: position 3,087,839 of record CAVPTO010000003.1, on the reverse strand, counting down.
GTGAGGGACATGGCGTCTCCTTTCATGACTATATTCTAACACGCGGCATGCGAGCGCGCTAATCCGCATGGATACTTCGCGGCAACTTCCTCATCCTGCAACGTGTTACCAATGTGTTCATCATTTACAAACATACACAGACTTTCCCCGGGAAAGTTCTCCGCTCTTTGGCTTCAGCAAGCCAAGAAAGCCTTGGAATTACCAATGACGAGTGCAGCGGTCTCCCCGCCCCGAGCGATCTGCGACACTCACCACGGGGCGGGGCCTGCCCGGCGTATCGAAGCGTCCGATGGTTCCAAACCGAAAGGCGGTCCGACAGTGCGGACGGTGCGCCGAGGACTCGCCCGTCGCGCACCACACGCGACGGAGAGTCGCATCGGTGGCCTGTGGTGACGGAGAGGGGAGCGCCGCGTGTTTCGCGACGCTCATCGGCAGAACAATCGCCCAAGACAGGAAGCTGAGGGTATCATTGCGGCGTTGCAGCTTCACTTGCCGCGCTTCGATTGTGGCGGATGGATGATTTCCACGATTCAGGGCCGGTTAGCAGACTGATCGAGTGCAGGTGATGGTCAAGGAAGATGGGTGCCGAGAGTGGAGTCGACTCGGCCAAGTACATCGCCAACGGCGTCCCGATCAGGACCGACCGCTGCAGATTGCTGGAATGTGCTGCGGCCAGCGTCAGGATCGTCTTGAGCCGGGGACCGCTCCGCGTGGTCACGACCAACACGCGGAAACGGTTGGGGGCCGACGACTGCAAGTCGTCGTAGAGCCGCGCCTTCCGCTGCCAACTGTCGGCTTCCTTGGTGGAACGAATCTGTTCGGTGTGGTTATCGATCTCGACCAGGTAATTGAATGCGCGGCCATCGGGAAGGATCAGTTGGAAGGCGCAGTCCGGATACAGACACTCGGCGCCGACTTCCAGCCGCAACGTATTCTCGCGGTAGAAATCAGTGAAGGCCGCAACGGCGCCATGCGCAGCGACGATCGTGTGGACGATGAAGTCGGCCAGACAGCGGGTGTGGTACTGCCGCGGGAGTGAAATCGGAGCGAAGTAGCGCTTCGTCGGCGGGACAGAAGTCTCGCCGTACAGGATGCGGTACCCGGTGCGAGTGAGTTGATAATAGTTTTGTCCCGCTCCATTGCCGATCGTGGCGTAACGTCCCGCCTGCGCCCAGCCGGCGGAGCAAAGCGCCGCGAGCCGCTCGCGGACCATTCGCTCGCTGCCGAAGGGATGCTGGAACGTTCGGCTGAGCTTCAAGAGTTGCTCGGCCGCCAACGGCGTGCGGTCGAGCGCCTGGAACACTTCCAAGTCACGGCCGGTGAGGATGCGTCGCGGTCGGGTTGTCATCGGTTGCCGGGCAGCTTAGCATCGGCCGCGCTCACCTCCCCTTGCAAATGCCCGAGAAGAACCGTGCCTTCATCAACGTCGACGAGCTGGTGCCGCAAGTCACGGTCGAGCAGGTGGCGGCGTTCTACGGCGTGCCGCTGCCGGAACTCAAGCGCGTCGGCGACGAGACGCGCACGCGGTGTTTTCTGGCCTGCGGGCGAAAGGAGGAAACGGGGGACCGGGCGCTGGCGATCCAGGAGCAGCACCCCGCGCGGCAGTGGCAATGTCATCAGTATAGTTGTCACAAGAGCGGCAATTTGCTGGGGCTCATGGATCTGCTGAAGCCGGGCGAGAACATGGGGGGTCGTCCCCGCGGCGATCGGTTCAAGCAATTGGCCGCCGACCTGCGGGCGATCGTCGACGGCCTGCCGTCGGTGGAAGTGCGCACGCCGGCGCCTCGTCCGGTCCACACGGCGCCGCCGCTTCGCAACATGCCGCTATCGGAGAGCGACAACGAACGGGCCCGCGGCCTCGTGAACCTCGACGCCAAGTTCATCACCGACCCGGCGCTGATGCCGCCCTCGGCGGCGAGCTACTTCCGCCGCCGCCCCTTCCTCACTTCCGAGGTGTGTCGGATGTGGCGTATGGGGTATCTGCCCCGTGACGTGGGCGGAGAAGACAAGAGCGGCGGCACGATGCGCGGCAAGATCGTGTACGGCTATAAGGATGAAGAGGGGAGCGTGCTGACGTGGTTCGGCCGCGATCCCGATTACGAGGAGAAGCATCGTCTTTGGGAATCAAGCGACCGCAGTGAGCGGGAGCCCGACAAATTCCACTTCGTCAAAGGCTTCCATCGCGGGCTGGAACTCTTCGGACAGAACGGTCGCGAGCGTCTGCAACGGCCTGGCTATCGCGAGAAGCTCAAGGAACTCGGTCTCATCGTCGTCGAAGGTTCCAACGACGTGATCGCGCTTGATTGTTTGGGCATTCCGTCGGTGGGCCTCTGCTCGAACACGGTGACGGATGAGCAAGCCGACAAACTCGCTCGCTGGGCGTATGAACTGGCCGACGGCGTCGTGACGCTCATGCTCGACTGTGATCCGGAAGGGGAGAACGGCGCGAAGCAAGCGCTCTGGAAGCTGGCACAGCGCTGCCGGGTGCGGTTGGCGTGGTCGAGCGAGATGCACGGCGGGAAGTTCAAGGGGCGGCAGCCAGAGTCGCTGAGTGTAGAAGAGAGTCAGTGTTTACTAACGGAATATTCGACGACGCTAACCTTGGGGTAGAAGCCCAGACTATTGGATGTAAATCACAGCTTCGCAAGGATTTCTTCGAGATACTTGCGGATCGCCTTGGGATGTGGACGCTTCTCCTGGTCGACCGCGATGGCATCTGGAATCTGTTCGTGCTTTCTGTTCAGCGGCGCATCCGTGATGATAATGGCCAAAGCTTCAAGGGTTGCTGTTACGGTATCGGCGGTGATCTTCCGCGTACCGGGAGCACGCACGTCGAATGTTGTGATATTCACCGTGGAAAGCGAAAACCACGAAAACATATCCCAGCGCCCAGCAAATCGGTCAGTGATGTGTTCTCGTAGTCGCGGGCCCATTCGACCAGGAATTGCCTTGCCGATGTAGACAGTCTTGAATTGATCGTGCAAAGCATAGATTCCTGCGGCTTCCCAAAAATCGATGAGATAGCTATGCCCGTCGCCGGGAGTGTACCAGCCAGATAAATTGCCCTTGTTGCCGGGACCTTTACCGCCCCATCGAACGGTGTCCGGGTTCCAGAACTCACCATAAGCTCGAATCAGCATGGCAGTACCAAGGATCGGTATACGAATGCCCTTGGTGATGGTAGTTGGAGAACGGGAGGATTCCAAGGATCGGTCGAAATCAGATTGCAGTGGCGTTCGTATGTCAGATGGAGGAGCAGCCGCTCCGCGGCCGATCCCGTCGGGGAGTTGTGTGGCACGGCCACGCGCGTCACTCCACACGCTCGCATTTTTGGACTGAGCGGGTCGGCAGAAACCAACCCTCACCCAACGTCGCAGCCCGCGCGCCACCCACCGACCCGCTCAGGTCCACGAGGTATCGAGTGGCGAGCGTGTGGAGTGTGGGTGGGCGCGCGGGCGAAAGCCTCGCGCGTGGCGTGCCCTCATGGAGGTGAACTCCGCGGCTCTCCCGAGCCGTCGCCGCGTCGGGCTCCGTCCCGCCGGCGGTCCCGGTATCACTGCCGTTAGTCCTGACGGGTGCTCGACGGATCGATCAACGGGTCATCACTGAACCGACCTTGCTCTGCATCGCAATTAAACAGTCGGCAGACAAGCGGCCGCGTGTGGTGGATCGTGCAGAGCCTCGTCTGGCGATCGAAGAACACGCAGGCGCCACCGTTGTCGCGGCTGTTGAGCAGGTAACCGCCGACTTCCTTCCGCCCCTCGAAGATCTGGATGTCGTTGTCCCAAAGCGGGCTGCAAAGTTCCTTGATGCGCGGCTCACGCTCGGCGTCGCGGAGCGAAACCTCAATGAGCAGCTCTTCGCAGCACTTGCCGCACCGGCATTGGCAGACCACCGAATGATTCCGCTCGACGCAGAGTTGGCAGTCGTCTTGGTCGTGCGTACTCTCCTCGTCCACGTCGTGCCCGGGCTCGTCGGGCACCGCGAACGGATCGCCGTCGGGCGGCCGTTCGGCGTTCATGTCGAGATGGGATGGCGCCGATCGACGCTCGTGAAGCTCATCTTCGGCGGCTCGAACATGAGTTCGACGCGCCCCGTCGGTCCGTGGCGGTTCTTGCGGACATACACGTCGGTGAGGTTCGGCTGCTCGTAGTCATCGTCGTAGGCGCCGCGGCGGTAGAACATCAGGACGCTGTCGGCGTCCTGCTCGATCGAGCCGCTCTCGCGCAGGTCGGACAAAATCGGAATCGGCGGGTTGCGCTGCTCGACGGAGCGAGAGAGCTGCGACAGCGCGATGATCGGACACTGAAGTTCGCGCGCCAGGTTCTTCAGTTGCCGGCTGATATGGCTGACTTGCTGCGTGCGGTTTTCGCCGCTGGCCCTATCGGTCACCTCGATCAATTGCAGGTAGTCGATGATGAGTAAATCGAGCCCGTGCTCCATCTGCTGTCGTCGGGCTTTGCTGCGGAGGTTCACGAGCGTCGTGTCGCTGTCGTCGTCGATGAAGAGGGGATGATCGCGCAGTCCGTCCATGAGTTGCCCGACGCGTTGGAAATCCGAATCGGTCAGTTGCCCCTTCTTGAGTTTCCAGGCGTCGACGCCGAGGTAGCCCGCGACGACGCGGTCCATCAGTTCCTGGCTGCTCATTTCGAGTGAGAAGATGGCGACGTTTTTCTTTTGCACGCCGGCCGCGTGGCGGGCCACGTCGAGCGCGAACGATGTCTTTCCCATGCTCGGACGCGCGGCGACGATGACGAGGTGTCCCGGCTGCAAGCCTGTGAGCAGGTGGTCGAGGTCGCGGAATCCGGTGCGAAGCCCGAGCAAGGCTTCCTTGTCGGTGGCCTCGTGGAGTTCGGCGTAACGCTCGAATGCTTCGGCGCCGATGTCGGTGATGTGGCGTGGCGACCCGGTGGCACCTCGCCGCGCGAGTGCGACGAGTTGTTGCTCGGCGCGTTCAAACGCGTCGGTCGCTTCGATGGCCGGGTCCGCCGCAACGGCGGCGATACGTCGGCCGGCTTCAATGAGGCGTCGCTTGAGCGCAGCGTCGCGGATCAACTCGGCGTAGCGCGGAGCATGCGACGTGGTCGGAACGTTCTCGCACAACTGCGCGAGGTATGCGGAGCCGCCGATCGCCTGAAGCTTCGCGTGTTCGCAGAGTGCGTCGCCGACGGTGATGAAGTCGACCGGCTTCCGCTCCTCGTGCAACCGCACGATCGTCTCGTAAATGTCTCGATGCACTTCGTCGTGAAAATCCTCGGGCCGCAGTGTCGCCGCCAACTCGAAGTAGCGGTCGGGTTCGATGAGCAGTGCGCCGAGTGTGACACGCTCGGCGTCGAGCGTTGACGGCGGTCGGTCGAGTTCCGCGAGGGTTGCTTTGAGTTTCGCGCCGGCGGCGGGAGACGTGCTGTTCACCGTTGGACTGCACGCTACCGCTCGTGTCGTCGCGCGCAAGCGTCAGCGCGTCGTCGTAGAAGGCAGGAAGAGTCTCTGCTGATTACAACAGGTACTTCTCAAACGACAGTAGTGTGACGATGAACAACTGAGTACCTACGTTATGAAAGGAACAGAACTCTCCTCGTCGGACGGAACGGGCGGACGGTCGTTGATCGCTTGTGCGGCGATCGGTCCGAGCGGTCGTACCGGACTTCGGCAAGAGGAAGCCAACGAGCGACGATCGCCGTATCGCGGCACCCACTGCGCGAAGGAGTTGTGCGGTATCGCCGCACCCACCAGTTTCGGTCTCGACCGGGTATCGCAAAGCCCACCAATGCCGGTATCGCCGCACCCACCAACCGCCGCGCATCGGTGGTATCGCCGCACCCACTTGTGGTCACTCGCGGAAGAACGTTTGGTACACGTCGAGCGAAAGTTGATTGGGCTTCACTCCGTCGAAGCCCGCCACACGTTCTGCGCGCTTGAGGTCCCGATACCAGTCCGGTTCCGGATGGTCGTGCTGACAGCGGTTGATGAACGCGGCGAGTTCGCTCTTCTTGAAATCGCCGGGATGATGCTCCTTCTGCGCAAGCACGATGACGACGTGCTTTTGCATCCGCGCGCGGCCGAACTTCGACACGAGTCTGCGGAACGTGTCGGGAGGACACGGCTTGCCGTGCTCGTCGCGCAGCTCCTTCATCTGCGCGTACAGTGCGTCGTTGTCGATGCGGTCGGTGTGGACGCGTTCGTCGTCGGTGCTTTTCTTGCGCAGGCGCGGACCGCGGCTCCAGCGCAGCGCGAGCTTTCCCTCGTCGCGCCCCTGCCCGAGGAGGTGGAGGTATCCCTTCCACGGCGCGTACGGTCGGATGATGTCTCGCTCCTCCGCGTCGGCGAGCAGCTTCTTGAGTTTTTGCAGGCGGAGTTTCTTCAGCTCCGGTTTCTCCGCGTAGCCGATCTGGTGGATGGCGAAGTCGTCGGCGAGGAAGAGCGAGCTGTCGTGCTGGTTCCATCCGTCGCGGTTGGCGATCAGGTAGAGCCTGCGCAGCGCGGGCGGGAGTGTGAGGTACAGCTCGTAGTCGAACGTCAGCAGCGTTCCCTCGCGGACGATGCGGAGGAACGACGGGTCCCACTCGAATTCGATCGGGCGCCTGGACTCGGTGAGCCGCGACATGGCGGCCAGGTTGTAGAAGCCGAAGTTCTTGATGTCGTAGCTCCGCTGCTCGCGGTTCCAGAAGGCGGAGTTCGTGTACTTCACGTAGCTGAAGCGGAAGATGCGGCTGCGGATGCGCAGGTAGTCTTTCTGGCAGGTCGCGGGCAGCGACAATTGCCGGGCGAGGAAATCGACGGTGAGAAACGAGCGGCCGTCGGTCGGCAGTTCCGGCAGGCGCTTGAGGTACGTGTACAGTCCGAGAAAGAAATCGAAGTCTTTCGGCGCGAGGCCGAACGTCGCCGTCACGATCTGCGTTCCGGTCTTCCGATTGCCGTTGCGGTCCGTATACGGAAACTGCCGCGGATAGGTGAGGGGATCGGAGACCTCCAGAACGCCGAGCGCTTGGTCGCGTTTCAAATGGGACCACTGCGGATGCTCCTTGAGCGGCATCGCATTGAACTCCAGCGGGCAGAACGCCGCCTTGATGAAGTCGAGCCCGGCGTAGGCCGTTCCATGCCGCTGCTGCGCCGGTATCCGGGGCATGGCAGGCACGATACCACGCGCCTGCCTAGTCCAGCGAGTCGAAGCGGCGGTTGAAGGAGCGAGTCCATCGTGAACCTTGACAACGTGGTATAATGTCGGCGGCACTTCTGAAAGCGTCTTATGGCACCTGAACTTTCCCCCGAACTTCGGCAAGCAATCCAGCAATTGCCCGGCGCAGAGCCGTTGCGGGTCGTCGATCCTGAGACCAACGCGACCTACGTGATCGTCAAGGCCGAGGTCTACGATCAGTTGCAGCGAGTTTTTGGCGATGAAGACCCGCGCGAGGCCTACCCGCTGATCGATTCCGTCATGCACGAGGACGATCAACATGATCCATTGCTGGCGAGTTACCAGTCAGTGACGCGCGATCCGCAGCAACCATGAGGCAGCGCGGCGACGTGGTCATCATCGAGTTTCCGTACGTGGACGGGAACCGTGGCAAGAATCGGCCGGCCCTTGTCGTCCAGGCCGATGTCAACAATCGACGGCTGCAAAACACCGTCGTGGCGATGATTAGCGGCAACGTGCGGTTAGCCGGCAAGGTCACCACGCAGGTGCTCATTGATCCGCAGGCCGCGGACGGGAGATCATCGGGGCTGAAGGGTCCCTCTGCCGTGAAATGTGAGAATCTCTACACGGTTCGTCAGCAAGACATCCTGCGTTCGATCGGCCGGCTTTCCGATGCCCTGCTGAAGCAGGTTGATGAGGCGCTCAAAGCGTCCTTGGGATTGGCTTAGTTTCAGCCAATGTCTTGCGTCACATCCGTGGCATGGCAGGCACGATACCCCACGGTCGAGGATGCTCCAGCAAGCGGAAATAGGCTCACCGAGGTGATCGCAACATGGATTTGGGCGGCCGACCTATCAGAGGTAAACTAGAGGCATGGTGAATCATCCGACCAACGAGGAAGGCATGGATAAATCGGCGACCGTCCGGGCCAAGGACTTGGTGCCCGCCACCAGGCAGTGGGTGGCGAACGTGCTGCACATTGATTTGGCGGATGATGACGAGTTGACGCTCGCCGTGCATCGAGCGGCGGAAGCGCATCAGACCTCGCAGCGGACACAAGCGCGCCAGCGGCTGCTCGCGATCCTGGCGAAGCTGGATGAGAAGACCAGCAGCGTGCCCGATGATGAAGTGGAAGAGGCGATTGAAGAAGCGATGCAGTTTGTCCGCTCGCATCCGGCCGACTGATGCGAGTGACCTGCGACACGAACGTGCTGGTGCGGGCGGCAGTTCGACCCGCAGGTCCGGCGCGGGCCGTGCTCGTCGAAACGACGGCTCCGCCGCACGTGCTCGTGCTGTCCGAGCAAATCATCGCGGAACTCAGCCGTGTGCTCCGCTACGAGCGGGTGCAGCGGCAGCTGCGGCTCACGGACGATGCGATCAATGAACTCGTCGCGGGGCTGCGAGCGGTCGCCGAATTAGCCGTGCCCCCGGAGGCGATGCCGAAGGTCAGCAGCGACGATGACGATAATATTGTGATCGCAACCGCCGTGGCGGGCAAAGCCGACGCGATCTCTTCGCGCGATCGGCATCTGCGGCACCGGCTGGTGCAAGCGTACTGCGCGACGTACGGCATTCGCGTATTGACCGACCTGGAGTTGCTCGCCGAGTTACGGCTCTAGAAGCTGAGCGGCGGGAGTCGGTATGAGGTATGTCGTCGTCACCTGATTGCGTTAGAGCTACGTTCGGAGATGCATCCTGCGCGGCCGATGGAGCTTGGGGCAAATTCTGTTGGACTTCGTTGTTGTGTGTTAGAATCGGCGACATGAGTGCCGATCACGTCACCAACGAAGAACTTTTCTCGCTGTACCGGGCGTTTCGACGCGAAGCGTCATCGGAGGGATGCGAGGGTCGCGACGCCGACTATGGCCGGGCGGAATTCAATTCGCGCGTGTTGCGACTCGGCGAGGAGGAGCGACTCCAGTTCGCCGAACTGCTGCGACGCGGGTTCCGTTCGTCGGTGCCGGGTGAGACGGCGCATTTTCAGGAGCAACTTCGACAACTATTGACCGGAACGATTCCGCCGGCGATTGAAGATCTTGCGCAGCAATACGAGCGTCATCTGATTGAGGAGCGTGGTCAGGCATAGACGGCTGGCCCCAGCGCAGGGCGCTCGTAGCTGTCGACCAACAAATTGGACAGGAAATAGGTCGATTGCCAGTCGAGATGCAGCGCAAACCGCTGTCGATGAGATCGTGTAATCTCGGATTGGACGTGCTCGGCCGGCCGCTTGAGGCGGTAATCGGCAAGAAACATCAAGACGTCCACCACGGAGAATGCCGCCTCGGCAGTAACCGAGTGCGAGCAACCGTTCGATACCAGCTGGTAGTCGAATCCATCGCATACGAATAGCGCGAGTCCCGCCAATCGGCCAGCGAACGCTGGGTCGGGGCGCTTCGTGGGGGCGAATGTCGGGATGTCAGCACAGAACATCGCGAGAAACTGTCGTAGCGGTTGGAGTACTTGGAGATTTGGGAGCCGTTGCTTGTCGAAGGTGTCAGGCAGCGCTTCGTTGACCCGCCAAAAGACTAATAGGAGCATGTTTTCGGCGTTGAGACACGCTTCCGGAAGAATCGGCCGGTCGCCCGAGGCCATGATGATGTCACGAGGCGAAAACCAGTCGCGGGACATGGTACGTCTCCTGATGATGAGGTGAGACGGCGTGCAAAGCTATCGAGCCGGTTCGACAGACGTGTGAAGGCTGAAGGGCGCCAGCTTCAGCGGAGTTTCCCGAAACCCATTTTGGCGGGGAATGTCGATCGCGTTGCAGCAGCGGAAAGTTGCCGCTGCGACGGCAGATCGTCGGGCTGAACTGGCGACGACGCATCGACGCCAGAGGGCTCATCAACGTGATAGACCAGCGATTCGACACGACCCGTCCTCCCTTTTCGGTCGCCATGCGAGGGCAGGTCCTTTGCCGCTTTCAACACGTTTAGTCTTTTTGTATTAGCGTGACATGAGCAACGAGTGAGAAATGCGTGTGTATCGACATTCTCAAATATCGGCGCTGCGGGGAGTTGTGTCATTTCATCAACTCAGTCGGCTCCTGATGAGGCCTACTTTTGGCACGCAATTATCGCGAAGAAGCAATCGCGACCGTTAAAGAAAGCACGTGGACTATCGTGTTCGCTCGATGTTGAGCTTCACCTTGGTTGGCGATGCCTTCTCGCGCGCTTCGTCGAGAGCTGCGACGATGTCGGCCTTCTCGACCGACTGCTTGCGGAACGTGAGCACGATCTTCGCCTTGGTAGTGACGTACTGCACGCGCGTCACGGGCGCGCCGCGATTGGGAGCGACGGTGCGACGCGCGATCGTCTTACGGACCAGCTTTTCCGTATCGACTGCCGAAAGCCGTTGCTCACGCACGGTTTCGACAAGCGCTGCCTGATCGGCCGTCTCGACTCTTGCGATCTGGTAGAGGTGCTTGAACGAAAGGATGCCGCTCGGGTCCGCCCTCGCCGCCTTCTGCACGTCGGGCGCGAGGTCGAGGAGCTTCAAGAACTTCGATACCTCCGGCTCGGACTTGCCGATCTGCTCGGCGAGTTGCCGCTGGGTGTAGTGATTCTCGTCGCGCAGTTGCCCGAGGGAATCCGCGATCTCGAACGGATGGAGCTGCGCGGCGCTGCCAGTTCTCCACGATCTGGCGGATGCGAATCTCGCGCTCTTCGGGGTTGGTGACGATGCAGGCAATGCTCGAAAGTCCGGCGAGCTTCGTCGCCTGGTAACGACGCTCCCCGCTGATGATCTGATACATGTCGTCGGCGGCGATGTAGCGGACGCTGATCGCCTGCACGACGCCGAGCCGACGAATCGAGGCGGCAAGTTCCTGCAGGGACTCATCCTGCAACGACCGACGAGGCTGGCCGGGATCGGGACGGATGCGATCGAGGTCGATCACGAACGCGCCCTTCAATCGCTCGCGGCCGCGTTGCTCGCCGGGCGCCGCCGGCGCGTCATTTCCGAGCGGCAGCTCCGACCGGTGCGCGAGCGTTCGATTTAACGCGCTTTGCGCGTTCTGATCTCGCTGCGATGCGGCGGAGGACTTCGTCGGTGAATTGCCGCGCGACTTTGGCGGCTTGGCTTTGCGGGGCGCGGAGCGTGACGGGGATGCGGTCGGTGACACTGCGTTCGAATTCTGCGGCATCGGGCACGGCAGTGTCAAACACGCGGTTGCCGAAATGGCTGCGCAAGCCGGCCGCATAGGTTTGCTGATACGTTCTCGATTGCTTGAAGCGGGAAATGAGGTAGCCCAGCAGGGTGAGGCGAGGATTGAACCGTTCCTGGACGTAGGTGATCGCCTCGGTGACTTGCTGGATGCCTTGCGCGCCCCAGTCGGCGGCCTCAAGCGGCACGATGACGTGATCGCTGGCGCAGATCGCGGCGAAGCTGACTAAGCTGAGCCTCGGCGGACAATCAAAGACGATCAGGTCGTAGTGACGGCGCAAGTCGTTGATCGGGTCCAGAAGCGCGAGATGTCCGTCGGTCTTCTCCCACTCACGCTGGTCGGATACGTCGAACGAGGCGAGTGCGGCGGTCGAAGGGATGATGTCGATGTGCGGGAAAGCGGTTCGCTGAACGAGCGACAACGCATCCGCTTCGGCCGACGGATCGAACAGCATCGCGACACTCTCGCGGAGCGTAACATGATCGAGGAAGGATTTGCTGAGGTTGGCCTGGGGATCGAGGTCGATGAGCAGGATGCGCTGCTCGCGCTCTTGCGAGACCGAGGCGAGAAGCCACGACGCATGCGTCTTGCCCACGCCGCCCTTCAAGTTAAGGACGGTCAGGACGTGCGCGGTGCGGTCGCGGTCGGCCATCGGGGCAAAGCGTAGCAGCACGACGCGTTGTGCGTCCAGGCACGCCGTAGTTAGCGCCAAGGCGCTACGACGACACCGTTTAGGAATCGTGACTTCACCTGGCTAAGGACATTTGTTTCCAATGCCGCGTGATTTCCTAAATCTGCGAGTTCATTGATCTCGTTTGGACTATCCAATGAATACGTTCCTGGTGCGGTCATTGTGTTGACTCGCAAGAATCTCGGATCGCTGACGAGATGGCCGGCCAATTTGAGGGATGACTCTTGTTGCACGTTCATGAGAAGATCGACGATGCGTTTCTTCCACGCGAACCCAATAATTCCTGCGCGTGTTTGTGCTCGAAGCGTGAACGGTTCCTCTGTTGTGCCGACACTCAGTACGTCGACGCGTTCTAACGGTATTCGAAGGAAACACACCGCTTCAATGATCGCGGCCATGACCGGCGAATTTGCCCATACTCCTCCATCGAAGTAGCTACTTTCCGAAACCATGTTGGCAACTTTCGCAGCTGTGAAGTATGTCGGCGCGGCCGCTGTCGCGAGTGCCACGTCCGCTGCTTCGGTGTCAGCATCGGCTGTGAGGTCTGGATGATGAGGCGTGCGGAATGCGTGCGAAGCTCCAGCGACGGCATGGTATGCCGGGATGATCAGCCTGCATCGTGAATCCTTGAGCCGTACAGGAGGCCCGCCCCGATAGAGGGCAGAGGCGAGTTCGCGGTAAAGGACTTCCTGCGCGTACTTTGGCCTGAATAAGTGTCGCGCGAAATGTCGGACGCGGCTGCGCAGACGCGTCACGGGGAAAATGATCGGTCCGCGGGTGCGGTAGAAATCGAGCATTTCCTGACAGGTGAGCCCGAACGCCAAACCGAGAGCAATGATTCCGCCAGTTGACGTTCCCGCAATGAGGTCAAAATGATCGACGACCCTTAAGCCCGTGTGCCTTTCCCATGTCGCGAGGGCGGCTGCGGTAAATGCTCCTTTCAGCCCTCCGCCGTCGAGGGCAAGTATCCGAAACGACACTCCTTCCGATCCGCTGCCACGAACAAGCGGTAGTCGTTCCAAGTCGTCGCAAACTTCTTCGGCCAAACTGGCGACGTCTTCCCTCGTGGCGAACTCGCGGTTTGCGGCTTCATCTAATCCGTTCTTGAATTGCCTGAACAACGTCGGGTTACTATTCACGAAATCCTGTGCGGCACCACCCAAGCCGCCAACGACGAAGCAGGGTAAGCCGCGGTCTATTGCGAGAGAGACTTCCAACGGCACTCCCGCTCGACCGCCGACCGACCGCCACCACTTCCCTCCGACGACGACGGTCGCGTCAGTGCGCGACGCGAGCCATTTGCGGAGAATGGCGAGGCTGTCGTCGCGGGCGCGGTCTCCCGTTGCCTCTGGGGTCTCGTAGACGATCGCCGATTTCCGCCATTCATCGGTCGGGACAGCCACCGTATCTTTCGACCACAGGCGCGAGACCGCCAGGATGAGACAATCCTTTCGGCCTCCGTTTGATTGATGGTGGCGCGCTACTTCAAGCAACGTCGGTGTGAGGCTGGGGTGGCTGCCGTGAACGATATGGCCGCCGCGTTCGAACACGCGTCGTGCAAAACGGGCAACAAATTCGAGAACCGACCGACGTTGCGCCTCAGTCGATCCTTCTTCCTCCGGAACCGCCCCGGACAGCCATATGCGCGCGCCCGCGAGGGAAGCGGAACCGAGCATGGGTGTGGGGTCATCAGGCATAGGCGACGAGTCTTCGTTGACTGGCAGTGTTGATTAACGGCCGGCAGTCTTTGCGGCTGCTTCCACCCAAGTCGCGAAGTTCTTGTATCCATCATTCAAGACCCAATCGTACGTGGGGTATATCTCGCTCAAGTACTTCCGAGGATTTGAGTTCGTGATATAAATGTTTGAGAAAGGGTTACGGCCCTGAACATCGGTAAGAGCGGTGCGAGGGTCTTTTAGCCGGTGAATGTAGATGCCCAACATGCCCTTACCGTCGGAATGACTTTGCTGAATCTCATATTTCACCCAGGGACGGTCGTACGTTTCAGCGCCGATAAGCACGACGGTCACTGAGGATCCGTTCATCTGGTTGTCGATCCACCGCTTGATTGCGGGATCGCCGGCTCGTTCCAGTGCCTCCCAGTCTGCATGGTCGATGAACCCGGCCTGTTCGTATGTTCCTTTCGTCACGCCGCTGTTCCGAACCTGGCTGACTCGGAAAATATCGCGCTGGTAATGAAAGCTGAAGAACACTCGTCTTGCCATAGGGACACCACTCTACCGTAAGCAATGGCTCGGTCGAAAACAAAAAGGCGCAGTCAGGACTGGGACCGTTACAGTCCTCGTATATTTATACCTGTGCCGTCGGCTTGAAAAGCACCGTATCCACCCCCCTGAGCTGGCTCAAGGCGTCGATACAAATGCAAATACTCATTTCCGTACGTGCCATAACTGTCAGAGGTCGGCAGAACGAGGATAGTGTCGAGCGATTTCACTCCATCCGCATAGCCAATTTCCCAAGGGCACCAACGACTGGCGCAAGAATTACGCGTCGCCAAAAATAGAAACCAGTCGAGATCACGGATTTTGGTTTGAATCCGAAGAGCAGTTTCTTTACTTGGTGAATCTGGCATACTCGCATCTTCCCAATCGATGTATACGTCCCAGTCATTTGCTTGCAGAAAAGCCTGCACGCTTTTTGCGAGCCGCTCATCAAGATGACTGTGGGCGAGAAAGGCGGTTTGCTTTCGCGCCGCTTTCGCGCGCTTGACCATTTCGGAAGAGCTTTCCAAAATGCCGCGCGGCTCATAACCCAGAATTGTTGATTGGGGAATTGCCATAATAAGTGTTCATTGTAGCGGCATGTAAAACAGATATCTGATCGTGCTTATGCTCATGCAGCCCAGTCCTTGCAGAGCAACTCTGCCTGTTGCAGCACGGTCTGCGTCGCCTTCTCCTGTTTGTCGGGCGGATAGCCGTGCTTGCGGAGAATCTTCTTCACCATTGTCCGCAGTTTTGCCCGCACGTTCTCCTTCACGGCCCAATCGATCGTCGTGTTCTTCCGTAGCGTCTCGACCAGTTCCCGGGCGATCGTGCGTAGCGTCTCGTCACCGAGAATCTTGACCGCGCTGTCGTTGACTTCGAGCGCGTCGTAGAACGCGATCTCGTCGTCGGTCAGGCCCAGGTCCTCGCCGCGGCGGTGCGCTTCGCGCATATCCTTGGCCAGCTTCACCAACTCTGCGATTACCTGCGCCGTGTCGATCGAGCGGTTCTGGTACTTGCGAACGGTCGCTTCGAGCATATCTGCAAACGACCGTGATTGAATCAGGTTCTTCTTCGAGCGGGTGCGGATGTCGTCGCTGAGTAGTTTCTTGAGCACTTCGAGCGCGAGATTCTTCTGGGGGAGTCCCTGCACTTCGGCGAGGAACTCGTCGGAGAGGATCGCGATGTTCGGTTTGTTGAGTCCTGCGGCGGCGAAAATGTCCACCACTTCGTCGGACGCGACGGCGCGGGAAATGATCTGGCGGATGGCAGTATCGAGTTGGTCCGGTGTCTTGCCGTGGGTCGGCGTCATCTTCGCGAGCTGCGCGCGAATGCACTGGAAGAAAGCGACCTCTTCGCGGATGGCGATGGCGTTCTCGTGCGTCGCGACCAGCGCATACGCCTGCGACAGCTCCGTGACTGCCTGCATGTAGCGCTCTTTGCGGCTCTGGAGTTTGTGGCCGCTGGCCTTCGCTTGCTTCACGTCCTTCTTGTCGGGCGCGGGCTCGGCGAGGATGAAGTCCATCGCCGCGGCCAGCACGCCGATGCGTTCCGTCGGCTTGCCGGTGAAGAACTTGCTGTAGTCGAAGCCATGGAACAGTTCGGTGACGACCTCGTACTTCTCCTGGAGCACGTCGAGGGCCTGCTCGATGGGAATGCCGGTCTTGTCGCGGTCCTGCTCCGTGTAGTCGGCCAGCGCCTTCTTGAGCTGATCGGCGAGCCCGAGGTAATCGACGATCAGTCCGCCTTCTTTGTCCTTGAAGACGCGGTTCACGCGGGCGATGGCCTGCATCAGCCCGTGGCCCTGCATGGGCTTGTCGACGTACATCGTGTGCATGCACGGCGCATCGAAACCCGTCAGCCACATGTCGCGGACGATGACGAGCTTCATCTCGTCCTTGGGATTCTTGAATCGCTTGGCGAGGTCTTCGCGGCCCTTCTTGTTGCGGATATGCTGCTGAAAGGGGAGCGGATCGGCTGCGGACCCCGTCATCACGACCTTGATGACACCCTTGGTATCGTCAGCGCTGAACCACTGGGGACGCAGCTTCACGATCGCGGCATGCAGTTCGACACAGATTCGGCGACTCATGCAGACGATCATCGCCTTGCCGTCCATCGCATCGAGACGCCGCTCCCAGTGCTCGACGATGTCTTTGGCGATCAGGTTGATGCGCTTCTCGCTGCCGACCATCGCCTCCAGCCTGGCCCACTTGCTCTTGAGCTTCTCTTTGGTGGACGCTTCCTCCTTCTCGGTCACTTCCTCGAAGTCGGGGTCGATCTTCGGGCGCTCGTCCTCCTTGAGTTCGATTTTCGCGAGCCGCCCCTCGTAGTAGATGCGGACCGTGGCGCCGTCCTCGACGGCGCGCTGGATGTCGTACACGTCGATGTAATCGCCGAAGACGGCGGGCGTGCTCTTGTCGGCATGTTCGATCGGCGTTCCCGTAAAACCGATGAACGATGCGTTCGGCACGGCGTCGCGTAAATGCTTCGCGAAGCCGTAGGCGATATGGGCTTCGTCGCTGTCCTTCGACTTCACGACGCGGGCGCCGAGGCCGTACTGGCTGCGGTGCGCTTCGTCGGCGATGACGACGACGTTGCGTCGGTCGGTCAGCGTCGGGTACGGCTCACCAGGCTCGGGGGCGAACTTTTGCAGCGTCGTGAACACCACGCCGCCCGATGCGACGGAAAGCAGGTCACGCACCTGCTGCCGGTCTTCGGCCTGGACGGGCTTCTGCCGCAGCAACTCATGGCAGAGCGCGAACGTGCCGAAGAGCTGATCGTCGAGGTCGTTTCGATCCGTGAGAACAACGAGCGTCGGGTTCTGCATCTTCGGATGCTGCACGACCTTGCCGGCGTAGAATGCCATCGTGAGGCTCTTGCCGCTGCCCTGCGTGTGCCACACGACGCCGACCTTATGGTCGCCCTTGGGCGATGATGCCGTGACCGTGCAGTCAACCGCCTTGTTGACCGCGTGGTACTGGTGATAGCCGGCGACCTTTTTCGTGGTCGTTGCGCCGTCCACCTCGAAGACGAGGAAGTAGCGGATCAGGTCGAGGAGCCGTTCGCGGTCGAACACGCCGCGCAGCAGCACCTCCAGCTCCGGCACGCCTTTGGGCGCGATGGTTTCGCCGTCGATCGTCCGCCACGGAGCGAAACGCTCCCAATCGGCGGTGAGTGTGCCGACACGCGCCTCGATGCCGTCGGACGCAACGAGCAGGCAGTTGTAGGTCAGAAGAGAGGGGATTTGCAGCTTGTAGGTTTGCAGTTGGTTGAACGCATCGAAGGTCGTCGCGTTCTCGTCAGCGGGGTTCTTGAGCTCGATCACGACAAGTGGCAATCCGTTGACGTAGAGCACGACGTCCGGGCGTCGGTTGTACTTCCCTTCGATGACTGTGAGCTGATTGAGGGCGATCCAGTCGTTGTTGTCGATGTTCGCGAAATCGATGAGCCACGCGTTGTCATGAACGGTGCGGCCGTCTTTGGACGTGTACTGTACTTCGATGCCGTTCAAGAGCATCCGATGAAAGCGATGGTTGTTTTCAATCAAGCTCGGCGTTTCGGTGCGCACCACCTTGCGGACCACTTCGTCGACCGTGTCGGCGGGAAGCTGCGGGTTGATGTGCTCGATGGCGGCCTGCAAGCGGCCAATGAGCAGCACGTCGCCATAGGATTGCCGCTCCGAAGCGGGCTCTTCGGGCGCGATGTCCGGCCCGTGCAACGACTCGTACCGGAGTTCGCTCAGCCAGTCGAGCGTGGCTTCTTCGACGGTAGATTCAACCATTTTGGGCATGATCGTAACTCACATCGGCTTACATGCGCCATCCTTACGGTGCATCGCGTCACTTCAAGCAATACTGAGCAAACTGAGAGCGGATGAAGCCCGCCACGCCGCCGGCTGGCATGAAGGGCGGATAGATTGCTCGAAACGCTCGTAGGGTCGCGTCCACGTCGTCGTGCGGCAAACGGTCGGTGTGCAGCAACAGATACAGCAGCGCGATAGAGGGCGCACGTGAACAGCCCTCGTTGCAATGCACGAGCACGTTCGCTCCGTCGCCGAGCGACTGGTGAATGAACTCCAACGCGGCATCGATGATCTCTTTCGGGATGTACGCCGGGTCGGGTGCGTCGACCAAGTTCAAAACCAATCGCGATCCGCGACGA
Source organism: uncultured Planctomycetota bacterium (assembly GCA_963708675.1). Lineage (GTDB taxonomy): Bacteria > Planctomycetota > Planctomycetia > Pirellulales > PNKZ01 > DATAXP01. The sequence continues at coordinate 3,069,465 of CAVPTO010000003.1, read as the reverse complement.
GCAATGAGGTACTCCGGATGACCTTTTGGCGCAGCCCGGCCGCTATAGCCGAGCGCCTGTCGATGATACGGCTCTTTACATGCATGGACGACCCTCCAGTCCTGGCGATGGCGGACGACTGTCTCGTAGTCGAGTTCCGAGCCGACGTGGAGGAGTGGGTGAACTTCAATCATGCTAATCGGAAGCAGAGGGCGGAGTTGTCGGAGGCCGTAATGTCGCCTGAACCAAATTCATCAAATGATTCCCCAACAGGTCCATTGTGGCGATCAGCGTTCGGACCTCCTGCTCTTCGATGCGGACCTTACGGCCGAGTTGAGCTGTTGGATCATTGGTTGTGGCGATGTACTTTTCGTCGATGACGCCCATCTTGTGGGCGAGCAAGTGCCGCTTCTGAAAACAGCGGACCGCGAGTTGCCATTGATCGGCTCCAACGCCGGCGCTGAGCGCGGTGCCGAAACGTCGTGTGACTTTCGTATCAGCGGCGGCGATATTCTGGAAGGAAAGCCCCTCATCCTGCGGCTGACAGAGAGCAACGGTCTCTCGGCCGAAACCATCGAACGCTGAGACGACGTTTTCGAGCGCGTCACCGATCAAGTGATTTCGCAGTTCTTGGTTTTCCTGCTGCGCCGCCAGGTCCAACTCCTTGCCTGCCAGTTCGAGGTTCTTCTGGAGAATCTGCAACGAATTGTGGATGCCGCAGTCGGGGCAGAAGCCGAACACGCCGTAGATGGAGTAATGAAGAGTACACCGTGAGCAGACAACGTCCGTTTCCAACTGTTTCTCACGGTAATATTGGATTGGACGTGGGACCAATGGCTCCAGCTTCATGCTGAAACCAATACCGAATAATCCCTGGGGCGGCGTGTTGAACTCCAACTTTTTCAATTCGTTAAATACCGCTCCGTCGATTTCATTCAGTGCCACTGACTCGGCGTATGCGATTTGCTGGCTTGTCCAAAAGTGATCGTGCGTGTTCTTGTGGCCACAGTACGGACAATGGCAGGGGAGGCCTTCTCCCTTGAGTCCAGTGCCGAACTCAACGGTGAAGTATCCCAGACATCCATCGTTGGGGCACTCGCGTCCCGTCATTCCTCTTTCATCAGGCGGAATCGAGATGCTGATCTTGCTCGGGATATCGGAACCGAATTCGGTCATGGTCGCTCCTCCGTGATTTGTTGCGAGCAAGTTACTTCGCCTGACAAAAGCTTCGGTAGCAGGGCATCGCGGGCGGTGGCGAGTGATTGGCACTCGTGGATGTTTGCCTCGATGCGGCTGACGAGCGGACGAACGATGTCGGTGAAAGCGGTGGCGACTTTGTCGGTCGGTAACACGATGGAGTATCGTGCCATGTCGGGCCAGTTCGTGCGTGGCATCTTGGTGCCGGTGGAGGCCGCATCGGTGTGCTGCACGAATTCATCGCTCGAAATGTGCGCGAGCAAGAATCCAAACCATTCCGGGGTTTTAGGAACAACAACGAGGATGTCCGTCGAACAAACCCCATCGAGCGGCGCTACGCCGACCTTGTGAAAATAGGGGCGGAGCTTGCCGAAAAGGATTTCACCGCGACGGAAAGCGTACTTGTTGCTTCCTAAATCGTCTGAGTAACCCCAGTCCGAAAGCGCAATGCGGCGACGGGGCATATGTTCCAGGCCGATGTACGGCGTTGCGTTTTCGATGTCCGACGGTTGCACGCCTCGGCGCGGGTTTTCGGCTACGTCGCCAATCATGCCAACTTTCCACCCTTTAGGGATCTCTCCCATTGGGGAGGTCTCGAATGCAGAGGGGAACAGGGCGGCGGTGGCGGAGTCGAGGCTCTTGGACTTTTGGCGGGCGGCTTTAGCGCGTACCGGATCGAAGTCGATGAACCAGCTTTTGAAGAGTGCTCGGGTCAGCGCCTCCAGCGTCTGGTTCGCCCGACGGTTTAACTCGATCTTGTCATCCAATGATCCGAGGATCTGCGCGATGGCTTTTTGTTCGGGAAGCGGTGGCAAGTTAAATTCAAAAGCTTCAATCCGGACAGGTGCCGTGTGAAGAATCTTCGTTCCCGAAGCGCTCACGCACAGCTCGCGGTTGAAATCGGACCAAAGCGCCAGGTAGTAAACGAAGTCAGGATCAATGCGCTTTCTTTCCTTGACTACTACCTTCCCCAATCGCTGATTGTGAAGGTAAATCTTGCCGTCATCAGGAATGCGGCCAGGAATGCCCAAGATTTCGCCACCGGATGTCTGGCAGGTCATTACGAGAAGTATGTCGCGCGGCGACAGCTCATACTCCTTCGGGTAGTCCGCGGCGTATTCCTTGATTGCCGTGCTGTCGAAACGGAAGCCGCCTGTGTATTGAAAATTGCCAATGCTGACGATGATTGGTCGCCCTTGTCGCTCTTCAGTGAAGAATTCACTTTTGAACGGCCATCCGTGAGTGATTTTCACAATGTCGCCCAGGCGGACACGCTCCCAAGTGGTCGAGCTACCCGCCATACCCCAACCCTCGTAAGTTGCTCAAGATGGCTTTTTCAAGTTTTGTTCCTTCGATGAACTGCTCGTGCAGCATGGCAGTCAGCCGTTTCATCTTCTCGCCGAAGTCTTCGCCATCGTCCTCAATGTCTTCTGCACCAACGTAGCGACCAGGTGTTAGCACGTAGCTGTGAGCTGCGATCTCGTCGGTTTTCGTGGCCTTGCAGAAACCGGCAATGTCTTTGTACTTGCCTGCCTCCTTTTCGCCTCGCCACGCGTGATAGGTCTTGGCGATGCGGGCGACTTCTTCATCGGGCAAATCGCGATGAATACGGTCTCGCAGCACGCCGAGCTTGCGGGCATCGATGAAAAGCGTATCGCCACGTCGGTCGCGGAACTTACCATTCTTCTTGCTACGAGCGAGGAACCACAGGCAGACGGGAATCTGTGTTGTGTAAAAGAGCTGGCCGGGAAGCGCGATCATGCAATCGACCAAGTCTGCATCCACGAGTGCCTTGCGAATCTCGCCCTCGCCCGACTGATTGCTCGACATGCTGCCGTTGGCGAGGACGAAGCCTGCAATGCCTGATGGTGCGAGGTGATGCACCATGTGCTGCACCCAACCGAAGTTGGCATTGCCCGCCGACGGCGTGCCGTATTTCCAACGCACGTCTTCACGCAGCCGCTCGCCGCCCCAGTCGCTGATATTGAACGGGGGATTGGCCAGGATGAAGTCGGCTTTCAAATCCTTGTGTACGTCGTTGTGGAACGTATCGGCGTTGTGCGGCCCGATGTTCCCCTCGATGCCACGAATGGCGAGGTTCATCTTGCACAGGCGCCACGTCGTGGAGTTCGACTCCTGCCCGTAGATCGACAGGTCACCAACGCGTCCGCCGTGCGCGAGCACGAATTTCTCGCTCTGCACGAACATGCCGCCGGAGCCACAGCACGGGTCGTAGATGCGCCCCTTGTACGGCTCGATCATTTCGACAAGCAGCTTCACGACCGACTGCGGCGTGTAGAATTCGCCGCCGCCTTTGCCTTCGGCGCTCGCGAACTTGCCGAGGAAGTATTCGTACACGCGGCCGAGGATGTCTTTGCTGCGGCTCTCGGCGTCGCCGAGCCCGATCGTGCCGACGAGGTCGATCAGTTCGCCGAAGCGCTGCTTGTCGAGCGTCGGGCGCGCGTAGTCGGTGGGGAGCACGCCCTTGAGCGTCGGGTTCTCCTTCTCGATGGCGAGCATCGCATCATCGACGAGTTTGCCGATGGTCGGCTGCTTTGCCTTCGCCTGGAGCTGATCCCACCGCGCGGCCTTCGGCACCCAGAAGACGTTCTCGGCGCTGTACTCGTCGCGGTCTTCGGGGTCGGCGTACTTGTCCGCCTTCAGCGCGTCGTACCGTTCCTGAAACGCATCCGAGATGTACTTGAGGAAGATGAGTCCGAGCACGACGTGCTTGTACTCGGATGCGTCCATGTGACCGCGGAGTTTGTCGGCTGACGCCCACAGCTTCTCCTCGAACCCGAGATTCGCGCCGTTGCCGTTGGATTTCGCCTTCTTGGCCATGCCTCTGGTTCTCTGCGATGCAGTTTTCTTTGCAGTGTCCTGCCCAGATGGTGAGGTGTCCGGGACTTGCCTGTGATCGTCCAAAAGAGGGGACATTGCTGGTGGACATTGGAACACAGAGCAAGGGCTCGATCCAGTGCTAGCTTGGTCGGTAATCCGTCAAATATGGAATCAGTGTGACGGATTTAGCCTGTTCGGTCGACGCAAAACCTTATGGAATAACGTCATTTGTTCTTGCTCTTAGTGGATCTCCCTCGAAGAGGGAGAATTATAGTAAGCTCAGTGTGACAAAAGCGATACGGAGAAGGCGCCATGATTAGAACGACGCGTAAGAAAGCCGAGGGGAAAACGCTGTTGAAATACCTTGAGGGCGGGCAGGTTCGCACGTCCTCCGAGCTCGCTCGCCTACTGATGAATGAGGGAGTCGGCGGCGTGAACGCAAGGCAGATCATTAGCCGACAGTCGAATACAGACGGCGTCTGGCGTTCGGAGCATTTGCGTCTTGCGCGTGACGAAAGGCTCTTCGCGGAACAGTCGCTGGTCGGGAGCCCCGGCTTCTTTTCAAAAGTCGGACAGAAACTTCAGCAAACCAGCAGACATGGGTTGGCGCGTTGCGTCGCGGCGCTCGGCACGCATCACGTTTTGCATCGCGTGAACGTCATCCGACTATTGGCTGTGTCGATTGCGGCAGAATCGGCTGACTCAATGCGGCTTACACGGCTCTATGAGAATGAACTTGCAGGGCTACAGGAACTGGGAGCGACGGTAATCCAGCAGGACACGGCCATGGAGTCGATCGTTGCTCCAGGCCGACTCAGCCATGAAGACCTCGATGCACTCGCAAACATAGGAGCCGATCAGTTGCGGTACGAGGCGTTGCTGACCCGAATCCTCGGGGAGCGGTTACGCCGTCAGAACATCCTGTCGTGGAACCGGATCGACCTCCCCGACGCGACGAAACCGTACACGCTCTTCAATGAGCAGCTTTTCTCTGCATTTGGATTCTCCTATGTCAAACCACTTGTGCGATGGAAAAATGGATTATCGAAGCCGACGCCTTGCCCGGTCTTGATCGATTGCTACCACGGCGTCTGCACACTCGCGCAGGTTCAGTCATTCGTGCAGCGAATCCTGCGGGCAACCGCCCGTGGAACGAAGTCGATGCCCGCGCTTGGGATTATTGCAGCAAGAGACTTTGAGCGTGGCGCGTGGCAAGCTGCTCGTGAGAACGGCTTGATGACGGTGAGCTTCCGGCAGATGTTCGGTGACGAAGCACTGGACGCAATGGTGGAAGTGGAGAAGCTCCTGAATGGGCTCGGCCGTAGCACCACAGCTGATGCTCAGGAACGGTTTAAGGGCATTGCTAAGCTGATCGATGAGCTTAAGACGAACCCGATCATCGCTGATCTCCGATCGATTGGCTTCGAGACCTTGTGCGCTTTGATTCTGCGTCACCACGGTTACGAGCGCATAGAGATGGAACGCATTGTACCTTGGGGGAGCACGACGCGCGACGTCGACGTCTACGGACTACAGGGCGATGAACTCTTCATCATCGAGTGCAAGGCTTATCACAGACACAAGTCCATCTCGGGATCAGAGGTGCGCAAGTTCTTCACCGAGACGGTGCCAGCGTTGAAGAAGTGGATGAGGGAAACAAAGCGTGACTTCTCGACGTGCAAAGCACAGATTTGGACGACCGGCCCGATCGGAAAGGACGCGGGCGACTCGCTATACAAGCTGAAACGTCCGAAGGGAGATGATTGGAAGTTGCGACGCATGAGTGATATGCACGACGAAATCCCAAAATCAATTCGCTCGCGAAGCGTGAAGCTTATCGAGACCATTGCGTTGACTGAGACCAACTCCGAACTCGCTCCGGTTGTGGAAGCGATGGGATCGATCGGTGATTTTGTCACGCATGAGGAATCTTGAGACGCACGCGCTATTCACCCGAAGACCCTCTCGATCGACGGCGAACGGCTGGTGGCGGCGCAGGCTGCGTGCCGACCTCATGAGTTGTCATGGCGAGCGTGGCAAATTCCGGCAGGCGACCTGTCGTTGGACAGTAGACGAAGAGGTAATCCTGCGCTCGGCTGAGTGCTACATAGGTGATGCGCTGTTCTTCATCATCGACAGCCGGATTCAGAATATGGTCCGCTTGGCTCTCGTCGAGAACGACGAACACTGCCGATTCCTGGGCTCCTTTTGCCTGGTGAACCGTACGAATCGACCGGGTCTCATCTGGCGTATGCAAGGAATGAAAAAGGTCGTGATAACGTATCGCGCTCGCGGCATCGCGGAATTTTCCAGAGCGCACTGCAGGTAATGACATTCCGCTGAGGCAGATAGGCAGGAAGTCATAGAGGGCGTTGTAGAAGTCTAGCGCCGTTTGCGAGAGTAGTTGTCCGTGTTTGTCGAGCAGGTGTTCAAGAATCAAGAGCGCAATGCTCCGGCGCGTGGTCATGTCCAAGGGCCCGTCAAATGTTATGGGCCGGCGGAACCCATGCCTGCTTGATAACCCCTGAACCAGCCGGTGGACTGCGACGTCAAACATGCCGCGTTGAGCGAGATCGAGGGCAACAGTTACGTGCATGAGGAAGCGTTCACGCTCCTCCTGAGCCTCGTGCAATGCTTTCCAGGGATCTGTGGAGTAGCCAGTCGCTCCGAGTCTTGCCTGCGCCACCGTCGCGTGCTTTCGCGCAGGACGAGCATAGGTGTGTCGTGCGGCAGGCACTGCCTCGCGTGCGCGAGCGATTCGGTCAAGCTACCGCTGTACACAGTAGGTGCGACGCCGACGTCCTCTCGAAAATGGTGTTGCTGCAATCCATCGGAACGTACACGATTCAAAAAGTCGACGATCGCGCGGGTGCTTCGGCGATTCGCGTCCATCGTATAGGTGCGGTGTCCGTCGAGAGCAAAGCTGTGGAAATAGGTCGGACTCGCATCGAGGAATCCGAAGATAGCCTGTTCAGGGTCTCCGATGACGCCGATGACCGTGCCGGCTTCGGCGAACCAGCGGACCAATTCGGCTTGCACAGGCAGTGTGTCCTGGAACTCGTCGATAAAGAGATATGGAAACCGGTCGCTGAGAAATCGACGAAGTGTCGGAAACTCATGGAGGATGCGGTAGGCGAAGTACAGAACGTCTTCGTGATCGATGCTGCCTTCTAGCCAGTATTGTCGCTTGTATGCGAGCAACCGTTCAGCGGTGAAGAGCGACTGTAAAGATCGATCGCGCGCTTCGATCTTGCAAGGAACGAGTATCGGTTCGCCGGATTCGTCAATGCGCACTGTGAGCGATCGGAGCTGGTCCCAAAGACGTGCGCACGAGCCACGTGGAAAGTCAGCCATTATTCTTGGTGCATCCGACGTCCGTACCCAGGCGTCGACCTTTCCAAAGGCTGGGTAATGCACGTCGTGCGTGTCGATCAAATGGTGTGCAACAAGATCATGGCCATCCGCATCCTTGAGAAGATGCACATACGGACGAACGACGTTGCGGAAGACAAAGCTATGGATCGTAGATGCATCGACCTTGTCGGCGACCGTTCCAAGGCGGCGGAGAATCTCACGCACCGCAACATTCGTATAGGAGATGACGCTTATGCGAGAGCACGGCGTAAGACGCGTGCTGACGCGGGCGACCCGCTCGATATGTTTTACGAGCCAGAACGTCTTTCCCGAACCAGGTCCCGCGGTGACCCGAAAGTGATGATCGACATCATCTAGGATGTCATCGGAATTGATGGTGATGGACGGTGTCATGCGGGCGCGGCAGTGGGAGCTGGTGGCGTCGGTTCTGGGGTGACCCACTCGATCGCCTGGCGGATGTACGGCGGCGGAACGAACGAGGCCGCAAGCGTGGTCGTGTTGAACGCCCCCAACATTTTTTCGAGGGCGAATGCGTGTGCGCCCTTCACATCTTCAGCGCACGTTAGGTAGAGGGCGGCAAAGCGAAACGTGTTTCGGCTATTGGAGTCGGCAACTGCGGTAAGATCATCAGTGACGTTCGCACCGAGAACGTTCTCCAATTCTGTGGGTAGCGGATCAGGTGCCGCAGACAACGCCCGCAGGGCAGCGTGGGAATCCATTGCATCCGTGACGATCGCGGGCTTACCGAGATTGGCCAGCGCCAGATCGTACTCGAACGTCTTGACTCCGTTGAAGATGTTGATGATCGGGCGTCCGGTCACGAGAGCTCGAACGTTCGCAAGCGCACCGGAATTGGAACGATAGGTGTACTGTGCGGCGTCACGATCGAGCTGAAACGGAAAGCACGAGTTCCACCGTGCGTTCGGATTATTCGTTTCTCGTCGGCAGGGATCGGCATCAATGATGCACGCGACCTTGCGATTCATGGCAAATTGTTGCATCTCTGGAGCGACTCCGGCGCCGAAGAGTGGAAGGAAATGCTTGAAGGTGAGACCATCGACGCGAACAACTGCCACATGGTGTGTATCGAATGATCGACCGAGGGCGCGCGCGATCGCTGGAACGACGAGTTGCTCCGCTATTCCTTCCACAAATACCGTCGCCTTGGCAAACAGCATTGCTGATTTCGTCGCATCGAGATAGCGATCGACATAGCCTCGCGATTCTTTGCCGGCCGGCGAATCGCCAAACAGCCTCGCAGGATACGAGACATGAATGGCACCATCGTCGGTGATCGATAGGCACACGATCGGCTCCAGGCCGGCTGCCGCCGTGACATGGGTCGAGTGCGTCGTGACGAACACTTGACGATTTCGATGAGGCTCGGCTCGAACACGGCTGACGATGTGGGCCAGCAGCTTGTACTGAAGAGCTGGATGCAAATGCGCTTCGGGTTCCTCGATAAGCAACATCGGAAAAATGGCCGCGTTATCGCCCAGTTTATCGGTCGATGTGCGGAAGCTCAGACTCGCCAGAACCAAGGAAATGTAAATCAGGTTGTTGTAGCCGAGACCGTTGTGAGTGGCCGGAAAGGCGAACTGTTCGCGCGCAACGAAGAGACGGAGTGCAGCAATGAGGTCAGCCTCCTCGACGGCGCCCCGCAAGGTAGGATTGCCTCCATCCGCGGCTCCCGTCTCTGTCGCGAGTTCAAATAGGCGATTGGTATCCAAACGCGAAAGAAGTGCCGTTCGGAGTGTATTGGCCTGAGCTCGGAATTCCTGACGTCGAGTGCGGCGATCGGGAGAGGGGACACCAAAATCGAGCACCTCTTCGAGCATCGACCGGAAGAGCGGCGTGCTGCCGGTAAACATCTCCGTCTCCACGTCGCGAAGGGCGTCTAAGAATTGGCAATCGAACTTGGTGAGAGATTCGCGATCGGCGGTTACGCCGGTTTCCGGATTGCCAGCATAAATTCGCGAGACATACTTCGGGAGGAATTCGTCAACGACTTCAAAAAAGTGGTCGCGGTCCGCGGACTGAAGCGCTGACAGAAATTCTGGAACGTGCTGTTCGGGAAGAAAGAAACGGTAGGTGAGCTGAGCTTCCCACGGAGCGTCAAGTCGCGTCAGCCATGACGCAACTAGAGCTCGGTCGCTTGCGGTATCTGTCTCGGATGAGCGAATAACGACTTCGGCTGTGATTGTGGGGGGTGCGTTGGTAGGTTCCAAGAGTCGGTAGAAATCATGAACCTCTGGACGAGCGCGGCCGCGACGCTCGAAGACGAGCATCAAGGCGTTAAGGAGCGTCGTCTTCCCGGCGTTGTTCTCGCCGATGATGACATTCAAGCCCGGCTGAAAGTCGACGGTCGTGTCTTGGAAGCAACGGTAGTTGCGGATGCGGATGCGAGCGATATACATGAGTTCGTCAGAAAGGCGCGATTATGGTGTTCCAACACGGGGACCAAGACAAGAAGTGTAACCGGCCAGCGTTGCGGTTACGCCAACTGATAAGTCGAAACGGTTTCGGCGTTACCGTTCGGACAGCGACGCAAAGCCAAGTATCAGAGCCGGCGAGCATGAAAAAAAGCCCCGGCGGAGCGAACCACCGGGGCTGAACCGTCACTGCTGTTTGTCTGACCGGCAGGAACTGCACGGCGTGTGCTTGAGCTTCATCGTGCCAATCTCGATGAAGTCGTTCCATGCGGCGACGAGTTCGCCGCTGATGTTGCGGAAGCTTTTTCGCTCATAGAGTTCGTCCCATAGCTTCGAGCTGTCGTAATCGCCGACGAGGGCGACTCGCTCGCCCGCCCAGCGGCCGACAATGGGATGAACGGCGCCACGGATCGCTCCGCCCTCGCCACAACCGCGGTGGTAGCCGTAGTAGTCTCCGCCGCCGCCCTCATCGCTTTTGCGAAGGAGAAGCGTGAAGATGGCGCCCCACGGATTGGCGGCCCACTCCCAGAGCTTGGCGACGCCGCCGATGCACCACGGGCAAACGAACTCCTTTTTGTCTGTGTTCACGGCAGCGAAATACTGACCCATTGGATGGATTGGAAGGAGATGAAAAGGAGCCGGGAGTTGGCCGTCCCGGCGCGGCGGTTTGTGTCAGTAATCGGATGGCAGGAGCGCCGTGATGGCGCCTCCGTCGTCATCTTCAATGAACCAGAGCGCCTCGCTCTTCCCCGGACAGGTGAAGACCTGGAGGTAGTCGAGGCCGTGATGTTCATCGGCCAGCTGCCGGAGCCGGCCGAGGCAGTGAATGATGACGGGATCGCCGTAAAGCGCCACGGCGGCCGCGGTCGCGAGGAATGGCTTCTGGGCCGACGGTTGGAACATGCAGCAGGAGGCAGGCGCATCGAACGGCACTTCCTGCGGCTTGAGGGTGAGGGATTCCATGATGGAAAAGAAGAGAAATAAAAACGGGCGGGAACCGAGTGGCTCCCGCCCGAAGATGCGTCGCTACGCTGCAATCGCGGCGACAGCACGCCGATCGACGAACGCGGTCTGGCCCTCGGCCTCGGCGATGATGGCTTTGAGCTGGCGCTCCGTGAGACGCCAATCCCATATCCGGCCGATGTCGGGATGCTCAACGACGCGCGACACGTCACCGAGAAGCTCCTTGCAGTAATCCAGTAGCCGTGGAGCAGCGGCCATGAGCTGGGCATTCGCGGCATCGCGTCGCGCTGAGCCGGTGCCGACCCAGGCGAGGAACCCGCCGCGGGCCGAGCGGACGTTGAATCCGCGCTTGAGCGATTCCGAGACGTACCACGGCGCCTGCGTGTAATCCGGTGATGTGGTGATGGAGGAATTCATGGGAAGATGGAAGGAAGTACAAATGGGGCCGCTGTCACCGGCCCCGTGTTCAGTTCGCCTGCGCCGATACACTGAGGAAGACCACCTCGTCGGCGACGATTTCAGTGCGGGAAAGCTTCTCCTTTTGCTTGCCCTCCCAACTGCTGGTCTTGAGGTAGCCCTCGATGTAGAGCGGCTTGCCCTTCCTGACGTGCTTCGCGCAGGTTTCGGCGAACGTACCCCACAGGACGATGTGGTGGAACTCGGCGAGCTCCTGCTTTTCGCCGTTCTTGTCTTTCCACTCGCGATTCGTCGCGAGGTCGAAGGAGCAGACGGACTGGCCGTTCTTCGTGGTCTTGAGTTCGGGGTCGCGGACCACATTGCCGATGAGGACGACTTTGTTGACGGATTTCATAATTGAAATGGGAAAAAGAAATAGAAGAAGGACAGGAACCGAGCGGCTCCCGTCCGAAGGCGACCGCCGGATCACGCCGGGGTCGGCGTGCAATGCTGACGGCAACACGTGCAAAGGTCGAAGTCGTTGACCTCGACGATCGGCGCACGGCAGCAGTCGCTTAATGGCTCCGGGAAGAGGCTCTCCCGGATCATCTTGAAGACCTTGGCTTCGTGTGCCAGGATCGGGTCAGAGATATTCTCCATAGGTTGGAAGGGAAATCAGATAAGAGCTGGTTTCTCTTCCGCGTGGTGGAGCGCGGGGCATTGCCATCGGTGTGATGGGAAGGAAATAGAACGCCGCGAGTGATTCGCTCGCAGGCGATGGCCTGGCAAGCAAGCCGCAGCCCGCCGTCAAGGGTGTCGAGCGGACGCGGCTTTCGCCGCAGAAGGCGACCCGCAGGTTTGCGAGCGGTCAGCGACGCAAACCTCTTGCGCGGTCGCCCCGCGAGCATCCCTTGCACGGCAAAGGGACCGGCTTGCTAGGATGGATCGCCCTGCGAGCAACCTACCTAAACTTCTCTCACTGCTTTCACAGTCATGGCCAAGCGAAAGAAAAAGGACGACGCAATTACCGAGGAGAAGCTCTTTTGGTATATCGCCACGGCGTACGTCGGCTGGGCTGTCGGACGCCTCGATAAATCGAAGGAAGCGAAACTCGATCAGCTCTGTGGCGAATACGCAATCGACGATTGGAAGCACACGGTCGAAGAGTCACTCGGCATCGACGCGACGTTCGTGCGGAGTGTCTATGCGCTTTGTTCGGAACGAAAGCCGAAAGCAGCGGCAATCGGTTTCATCCTGCGAGGCCTCGGATGTTCGGCCGCCGACGAGCGCATAGCAGAAGTGTTTGGCTAGAGGTTCTTCCGCGGCACGGGAGCGTTGCAGCAGATACGAAGCGGGAACGCATCGTCGACGTGCGCTGCGCGAGGAAAACATGCGGAATCGAGTTGCAGCAACTTGCAGCAATGGTTGCAGCGAACCTCAAAAACCCCGAGGAATTGATAGGTCTGTATGGAAACGGTAGAATCAAATAATTCGCTGGAAGTGTAAGCGGCTGCTGCAATTCCAATCGACCGTCGGCCGTGACTGGGGGTCAAGAGGTCGCAGGTTCAAATCCTGTCGCCCCGACTAGTTGTAAGTTGTTTGCCGAAAGCAGTTTGTCTTACCTGCCGATGGTCGGCAGTGCGGCTCAAGATCACCGGGAATTTCGGTAGTCTACCGAAACCGGCCCCATCTGGAGTGCGCACTATGCAGGCTGATCGGCAATTACGTGTCCCTACTTATCGCCTTCACAAGGCTTCTAAACAAGCGATCGTCACCCTCGACGGCCGCGACTTCTACCTCGGCAAGTACCGAACCCGGGTCAGCCGTCAGGCCTACGATCGGCTCATCGCCGAGTGGGCTGCAAACGGTCGGCAGTTGCCCGCTACCGCACAAGACGGTCTGACGTTGGTCGAGCTCTGCGCCCATTACAAGCGGTTTGCTAAGCGGTACTACGTCACCAATGGGCGTCTGACGAACTCGTACGATCACGTTGTCCGAGTGATGCAATTCCTCGGCAGCTCGCCTTATGGATCGACGCCGGTCAAGGACTTCGGCCCGTTGGCTCTCAAGACGCTGCAAACGCTCATGGTCGGCGAAGGTCGAAGTCGAGACCATGTCAACCGCTACACCGCGACGATCAAGCGGGCGATCAAATGGGGGGTGAGCGAGCAGTTGTTGCCCCCATCGATGTTTCATGCCATTCAGACGGTCCAAGGGCTGCAACGAGGCCGTACGGCTGCCAAAGAATACGAGCCAGTCCTGCCTGTGGGTGACGCCATCGTTGAGGCAACATTGCCGCACTTGCCCCCGGTGGTGGCCGACATGGTGCGACTCCAACGGTTTACGGGAGCTAGGCCAAACGAAATCTGCATCCTGCGACCGTGCGACGTGAACATGGCCGGGGATGTTTGGGAATATCGGCCAAGCGAACACAAGACACAATACCGTGGCCGCGAGCGCACGATCTTCCTCGGGCCTCAAGCGCAAGAAGTCCTGCGGCCGTACCTGCTGCGCGACAAGAATGCCTTTTGCTTCGCGCCTGTCGAGAGCGAAAGCAGTCGCAATGCGGCCCGGCGGGCTGATCGACGATCCCCCATGACCCCATCCCAGGCGATGCGGCAGCCGAAAACAGTTCGCTGTCGAGCGCCGGGTCGCCGCTACAACCATAACAGTTACCGGCGTGCGATCCATCGTGCCGCGGACATTGCAGATCGCGAAATACGCAAGAAACATCCAGATCACGAAATACTCAAACGGTTAATACCCCGCTGGTCCCCGAATCAGCTCCGCCATACGGCTGCCACTGCGATACGTCGCCGATTCGGGCTGGAAGCGGCTGGAACCGTGCTCGGACACGCGAAGGCGGACGTGACCCAGATTTACGCCGAGCGCGATTTTACTTTGGCAGCGATGGTGATGCGCGAGGTCGGTTAAGTCATTAGGCCGCAATCAGCTCGACAAATAAAGCTTTGCACTGTGCCGATCGTGTTTTTGGTAGCGATGTGGCGACTTTGCCATGCGGCTTTACATGCCCCTTGACTCGGGCCCCTACAATGGGCTTGTGTCGCTCGACAACGACTGAACGGACGACGTCACTTTCAAACAATCAAGGTCGATCACTGTGAAGGAGAACACGCCGCAGAGTGACTCTTGGATTCGTCTATACGAATTGCTAGAGGAACTCTCATCTCCATCCGTTTGGCAGTCAGTCCTACGAAAGTTGCAAGCTTACGACGGCCAAATTGAATCATGCTGTATCTCCTTGGAACGCGCGGTTCGATCTCGCCGACCGAAAGCTAATCAAGAATGGCTCGCTGAGGCCGATTCACAACGGCATAGAAGGCTGGAGTTGTTTGCTCAATTTCGCGAAGCTTTGCGTTCCGTACTTGAGGCCACCGCACTCCTACGCGACCTCTCGCCGCAAAATATCGGCAGATTTCCGATGAGCGAAATCACAGCCGTCAGAAAGCTTGATCCTGTTGTTGCCGCGCAAGCGGTACTGCAGGTGTGGGGAGAGCTATTGGCGAACGAGCAACGCGTCGTTCGTAATCCACTTACCGACACGCGCGACGCGTGGCTCTACGAACAATTCGTTTTAGGCCAAGCCGATAAGGACATCGAGGTTGGCATGAAGGCCCATCCCGAATGGCGTGCAATTGGTCGCCAATCATTTCTACGGACTGTAAGAACATACGCTCGTCGTAACAGCCTTCGAAACCCGCCGCCACGAAAGTCGGGCCGAAAGCGTAAGTTCTGCAAATGAACAATTGATGCGCAGCATCGGCGAGCTTTTTCTACCCGATCGAACTCGCGTACCGTTGCAGACATAGGCAAACAAGCCCCTGTCGCAGCGGAGTGCCGCGTGTATGTCGATCGATCTCACCACCGAGCAGGTACTGTCGCTTAGACGGGCCTGCGACTTTCTTCCCGCCCGCCGCGCCGGCAAGAGGCCCAATGTGGCCACGCTTTACCGCTGGGCTCAGCGGGGCTGCCGTGGCGTACGCCTCGAAACCATTCGAGTTGGCGGCACGCTCTGTACGAGCCTAGAGGCGCTTCAACGCTTTTGCGAGGCGCTCACGAGCACGTCGAATGTAGCTCCGTCTCGCTACACCGCTAAGCAACGAGAACGCGCGGTCGAGCAAGCTCGGCGCGACTTGAATCAACCTTGATGAAGGGGCGATTTGTGAAGAAGCGTAAACGCCGCGTTGCTGTCCCAAGTTCCGAACCAGGCCGAGCCCGCGAGTACATTAAGCCATCCGAGCACATTCAGCCTGGGGACCGATTTGTGCTTTTCGTCCGCGCGTCTAGTGAAACTCAAGACACACACCGGCAGAAAGTCGCGCTGCGGGAGGCGTTGACGGTCGGGGGAGCACGCGCTGTCGGCATCATCGATGCGCATTGCAAAGGGTATGGAGATCAGTGGGCGAAGTTGCTTCGCCGTGCGCGGAAGCATGCCAAGCGTCATAGAGCCAAGCTGCTTGCGACCGAAACATCCAGGTTCGTCCGAGGATCGAATTTCGAGTTCGACAAAGAAGCTCGCCCAATGGACGCCGATTTTCTTGAACTTCGGTACTGGACTCGTGGAATCACACTCGTCACGCTCGCTCATCCGGACGCCTCACCAAAAGAGCAACGGCAACTTTGGAGTCGTCAGGGACAGGATGCACGAGGCGGCAATCGAGGAGGACGACCTCGCAATCGTCGCCCAGGCTCTGAACTCGAAATCCGAGTAGCCCGTCGAATGAGAAAGCGCGGCTACTCCTACGGCGAAATTGCCAAAAAGCGGAACAGACCTCGCTCCACTGTTCAATCGTGGACATCGGATATTCGTACACCGTGACGCAGTGCAAAATGCTTCCCAAAAAAAGCGCTGTACGAAAACAAATCATACCACGCGTGTCCGTGAGCGAATCACCCGTGAAAAAACAATGGTTGCTGCCATTTTGTCCAAGCGACGCATCAACCAATGAAACCGATAGTAGGTATACCCTTACCTATTGCCTTCCGATGCTCCATACCCGCTCAGTCGTAGCCATGATCTATCGATTGAATTGGCATGCAATCGTCTATCCATGTGTGCGCGCTCATCTTCTGCGTCGTTCCCAAAGCAGACCGTGCGCCGACCAGGCTCGCCACCGAGGAAATGAAAACGCAAGTCAACCATCTAAGTGCGCGTTAGAGCAGATGGCGGGGGCTTGCGCCATGGTGTTCTTGTTTTCTTTCCCAAGTGACAACGAACGCCAACGAGCGAAAGCTATTTCGTTGCTTCTAGGTTGCTTTGGGGCGAGTTCATCGTTTTAGGAATTAAGTGCAGCGTGCGCAGAAGTGATGCCGTGAGCTATTCGAATGCTGCAATTAAGCGACGCCGATGCAAGGGAAACAAGCGTAACGGCAAGCGCTGCCGAGCGTGGGCGCTTTGGGATGATCCACGGCAACTGTGCGTGCAACACGCTGGCCTTGGCAAGCATGGGCCGCAGCGAGGTGTAAGCCTGCGCTGCCCTACCCGGTATGTGCCTTGCCGCTGCATCGCCTATGCTTGGCCGCATCGGCCCGGAGGTGGTCTCTGCCGCTGGCCTGACGAACCCGAGCAGCGCCTTCTGACGCCTGCTGGCACACGCGACCTCTCGGGCATTCATGACCCAGGAACGCGGACACTCATTCGCGCGCTTAGACGCATGTATCGCAAGCGTTCAACCTGAAACGCGAATTCCATTGGCCGAATTCACAACGAACATGCCCCGTAAAACCACCATGCTGAACAGCACATCGACTACCTGCTGGTTCGTCATGTCGTCCTCCGACGTGTTCTGGACTGTAGCCGCAGTCGGTTGTGCACGTACCCGTCGAAGTTTTCCATCAGCTTCGCGCGTGCTTCTTTGCTCTTTGTGACAGGAACATCTGTCGAGCTTCACTTCCTTGGCGACGTTGCGTGTTGAGGGCTCAAGAAGCGATGATTTCTGTCAGTAGTGTTAGGATAAATCCGAAACCCTATACCGCGAGCCGCTCGAACTCGTGTTTAGCGCCGATAATGTCGTTTCGTGCAACGCGTACGATGCCGTTGCAAAGGCACAGATCGGCCCCATCGAATCAGCGACGTGGCCTCGCCGTTGCGCCGGAATGCACCAAACGCGTTTTAAGCCGTTGATCTACCCAGACGGTATCTTTGCCGCCTTTGGCACGCCGAGGGCCGTAGCGGGCGTCTGCGGCGTTCTAGGCCGTGTTGCGTCGATCATCGCTATCGTGCGACCACCGACCGCATGAATTCGAGCGCTTAGGCAGCTATGTCGCAAGCGTTAGAATGGCGGCCTCGATATAACGGCGTACGAACGAATCACGTCAAAGACCGACCCGAGGTTCAGGAACCGCTCGCCTAAGGATGACGAATCGGATGGATCAATCGCAGCTTAGCTGGATCACCAACTTCATTTGGGGCATCGCCGACGATGTGCTCCGCGATCTTTACGTGCGCGGCAAGTATCGTGACGTCATTCTGCCGATGACGGTCATCCGCCGCCTCGATGCCGAGCTTGAGCCGACCAAGCAGGCCGTGCTCGACATGAAAAAGGCGCTCGACAAGTCGAAGGTCGCCAACCAAGACGCGGCGCTGCGCCAAGCTGCCGGCAAATCGTTCTACAACACCAGCAAGTTCACGCTTCGCGACCTTCGTTCACGCGCCAGTCAGCAGCAACTCAAGGCCGACTTCGAGGCGTACCTCGACGGCTTCTCGCCAAACGTCCAAGAGATTCTTGATTGCTTCGAGTTCCGCAATCAAATCCCGCGACTCTCGAAGGCCGACGCGCTCGGCACGTTGATCGAAAAACTGCTCGCGCCCGAAATCAACTTGGGGCCGACTCCGGTGCTTAATACCGATGGCACGGTGAAATCGCCCGGCCTCGACAATCACGCGATGGGAACGATCTTTGAGGAGTTGGTTCGCCGCTTCAACGAAGAGAATAACGAAGAGGCCGGCGAGCACTGGACGCCACGCGACGCGGTGAAGCTGATGGCTCGGCTTATCTTTGACCCTATCGCCGCTCAGGTCGAATCGGGCACGTACCTGCTCTATGACGGCGCCTGCGGCACGGGCGGCATGCTGACTGTGGCCGAAGAAACGCTCAAGCACCTCGGCGCGGAGCACGATAAGCAAGTCGCCACGCATCTTTATGGCCAAGAGATCAATGCCGAGACGTATGCCATCTGCAAGGCCGATCTGCTGCTCAAAGGCGAAGGCGAGGCGGCCGACAACATCGTGGGTGGCCCCGAGCACTCGACACTCGCGAACGATGCTTTTCCGTCACGCGAGTTCGACTTCATGCTCAGCAATCCGCCGTACGGCAAAAGCTGGAAGAGCGACCTTGAACGGATGGGCGGCAAGGATGGCCTCAAAGACCCACGCTTCGTGGTCCAGCATCGGGGCGAGGAACTGTCGCTCGTCACCCGATCGAGCGACGGCCAATTGCTGTTCCTCGTGAACATGCTGTCGAAGATGAAAGACGGCACCGCACACGGCAGTCGCATTGCCGAGGTTCACAACGGTTCATCGCTCTTCACCGGCGACGCCGGCCAGGGCGAGAGCAACATCCGCCGTTGGATCATCGAGAACGATTGGCTCGAAGCGATCGTCGCGCTGCCACTCAACATGTTTTACAACACGGGCATCGCCACCTACATCTGGGTGCTCACGAACCGCAAGCCGAAGAAGCGGAAAGGCAAGGTTCAGCTCATCGATGCGACAGCATGGTTCAAGCCACTGCGCAAGAACATGGGCAAGAAGAACTGCGAGCTCACGCCCGCCGACATCCAAACGATCTGCGATACGTTCCTTGCCTTTCAAGAAACCGAGCAATCGAAAATATTCCCGAACGACGCGTTCGGCTACTGGAAGGTCACCGTCGAACGACCTTTGCGTCTTCGAGTCGATCTGTCGCCCGCCGCTCTGGCTGCGTTCCGCGCCGCATGCGACGAAGCGGGTGAAGAGCCGCTGGCGAACCTCATCGATCTCGCCGCCAAAAAGTTCGGCGTGGGGCCGCACGCCCATTGGAACGCGTTCCTCGGTCGAGTCGAAGAACTCGCCGACATCGAAGACGTGAAGCTTTCGGCGAAGCGACTCAAGCTGTTGCAGAACTCATTGGCTCAGCGCGACGAGCAAGCTGCACCTGTCGTCAAGAAGGTCCACAAGGCGGGCAAAGCTAAGGTCGATCCGATCCGCGGCCGTTACGCTGATCCGACAAACAACAAACAAGTCGTCGAGTACGAGACCGATCCCGAACTGCGCGACACGGAGCAGATTCCGTTGCTTGAAGAAGGCGGCATCGAAGCTTTCCTGCAACGCGAAGTCCTGCCCCACGCGCCGGACGCGTGGTTCGATGACTCCGCAACGAAGATCGGCTACGAAGTCAGCTTCAACCGCTACTTCTACAAGCCGACGCCGTTGCGTTCGCTCGAAGCGATTCGTGCGGACATCCTGGCCCTGGAAAGCGAGACCGAAGGGCTGCTGGCCGAGATCGTCGGGGAAAAAGCGACCTAGTCCCGCAACACAAGGCTGCCTTGCACATGGCCAAACTGGTCGCGTGTGTTCAATGCAGCCTTTAATATGAAGCCGCCGCCGGTCCATACTAAAGGCACGGCTTAACATGGAAACCAACCCAGACATCGCAGCCTCACCCAATCGAGCGGGACGCTACGTCGCCCAGCAGAAGGGCTATCGGGCCTTCATGCCCGAGACTCTGCCTCCGAATCCACCGGTGCAGATCACGCCTGACATGCAGGTGCTGCTGTCGCAGGCCGACCGGGCGCTAGGGCGTCTCGACGGCTCGATCGAGACGCTGCCGCATCCCGATCTGTTCGTTTTTATGTACGTTCGCAAAGAGGCCGTGCTGTCGAGCCAGATCGAGGGAACGCAAAGCTCGTTGCAAGATGTCCTCGCGGCCGAGGCGCAAATCCTCTCCCCCGATCGCCCGCAGGATGTCAACGAGGTCGTCAACTACGTCCGCGCCATGAACCACGGACTGGAACGGCTGACTAAGTTGCCGGTTTCGGTGCGACTCATTCGCGAGATTCACGCTGAGCTACTCGCGGGCGTTCGCGGTTCACACCTGACGCCGGGCGATGTTCGCACCAGTCAGAACTGGATCGGTCCCGGCGGCTGCACGCTCAACGAGGCGACGTTCGTTCCGCCGCCGCCGCACGAGGTCTCACGGCTACTGTCGGAACTCGAACGGTTTCTGCACACCGACACGCACCTGCCGCTGCTTATCAAGATCGGGTTGGCCCACGCGCAGTTTGAAACGATTCATCCGTTCCTCGACGGCAACGGCCGCGTTGGCCGATTGCTCATCACGTTCTTGCTTTGCGAGCAGGAGGTCTTGGTCAAGCCGGTCCTCTACTTGTCGTATTACTTCAAGCGACATCGGCAGCAGTATTACGAGCGTCTGCAAGCAGTGCGTGATACCGGCGATTGGGAAGGCTGGCTGACGTTCTTCTTGAATGGAATTGTCGAGGTCAGCAAGCAGGCGACAGACACCGCTCGGCGCATTCTCAGCCTGCGCGAAGATCACCGCCGCGCGATCACCGATCAACTTGGCCGCGCCGCCGGCAACGGTCATCGCGTGCTCGAACATCTGTACGAGCATCCGATCGTCTCGGTCGGCGACGTCGAAGCACTGATCGGCACCACGTACCCGGCCGCCAACGACCTCGTCGCGCGGATGGTCGAAATGGGCATCTTGCAAGAAATCACCGGCCAAGCCCGGAACCGCAAATTCCGGTACGAAGCGTACATTCAGCTATTCAACGACGGCGACGCGGAGGCGGGGCAATGATCGAGGGGCTCACGCCGTATCCCGCGTACAAAGACTCGAACGAGCCTTGGCTGGGAAGCATTCCCCGCGACTGGTCACTGTGTCGTACGAAGCACGTTCTTCATGAACGAAGCGTCAAAGGCTTCCCCAATGAACCCATGCTCGCCGCGACGCAGACGAAAGGCGTGGTGCGAAAAGATCAGTACGAGAATCGAACGACGCTCGCATTGAAAGACTTGCATCTACTCAAGCTCGTGCGCGTCGGAGATTTCGTCATCAGTCTGCGCTCGTTCCAAGGCGGAATCGAATACGCCCGCGAACAGGGAATCATCAGCCCGGCCTACACGATTCAGTATCCGGTCGATTCGTCAACGCACGGGTACTTGGCTTACTTGTTCAAATCAAAGCCATACGTCGAGAATCTTTCGCTCTTCGTAACGGGTATCCGTCAAGGACAAAACATCGATTACGAGAAGCTGAGCCGTTCAGCCCTGCCGTTGCCTCCTCGCGATACTCGCGATGCGATCGTTCGCTTTCTCGATCATGCCGACCGGCGGATTCGGCGGTACATCGGCGCGAAGCGACGGCTGATCGCTCTGCTCAACGAGCAGAAGCAGGCCATCATCCACCGCGCCGTCACACGCGGCCTCGACCCCAACGTCCGCCTCAAGCCCTCCGGCATCGACTGGCTCGGCAACTTGCCAGAACATTGGAGGGTTCTTGAAGTTCGACGGATCGTTTCTTTTGTTACCTCTGGCTCTAGGAGTTGGGCCAACTATTACAGCGACGATGGCTTTATCTTTGTGCAGAGCGGCAATTTGGGCCGGTCAATGTCACTCAATTTTTCATTAATTCAACACGTTCGCCCCCCAGAAGGAGCTGAAGGCGAACGAACTCGAATCAAGAAAGACGACGTTTTGATTTGCGTTACGGGGGCACTGACCCGATTCTCGACGCCTGTGTCGCGACTTACAACGAGCAACTCGACGAAGACGGACAGGTCGATTTCAAGGGGAAGGCGAAAGCGTTCACGCGGACCTACGGCTTCTTGTCGTCGATCCTGCCGTACACCAACGCCGGCTGGGAAAAGCTGTCGATCTTCCTGAACTTCCTGATCCCGAAGCTGCCGGCCCCGAAGGAGGAAGACCTGTCGAAGGGCATTCTCGAATCGATCGACATGGACAGCTACCGCGTCGAGAAGAAGGCAGTGATGCAGATTCAACTGCCGGACCAGGATGCCGAGATCGAGCCAGTGCCAACGAGTGGCGGCGGACACAAGCCCGAGCCTGAACTCGACCGGCTGTCGAATATCCTCAAGACGTTCAACGACCAGTTCGGCAACATCGATTGGACCGACGCCGACCGCGTTCACAAGATGATTACCGAAGAGATTCAGGCGCGGGTCGCCGCCGACGTGGCGTACCAGAACGCCATGAAGAACTCAGACAAGCAAAACGCCCGCATCGAGCATGACAAGGCCCTCGCACGTGTGATCGTCGCGCTGATGAAAGACGACACCGAGCTGTTCAAGCAGTTCAGCGACAACGAAGGCTTCAAAAGTTGGCTGACCGACACGATCTTCAGCATGACTTATGACAACGACGCGGCGTAGGATCACTCAGTTGATGAGCCTCTTTTGGGGTCGGGACATCGCGCTCTGGGAATGAATCAAGGGCTGAGGGAGGTCCTTTCAGGAGAAGCAGATGTCCTATGATCCAAATCGAACGAAACGATTCGTCTTCATTCACGTAACATCCAGCAATGACGTTCGCTTCGACATGTTGCTGACACGCGTGCCATGCGTCGGTGAAGAGTTGAACCGCGAGGATCGAAGCTACAAGGTCACCCGAGTTCAGCACGAACCGTGCGATCATCAGGGATACGTCCGACTTGGCTGGCACGCGTTCGTCGACGTCGATCTACTCGCAGAAGAGTCTCCTTTGCCGCGAAAGCGGAACAAGAAGCTCATCAAAAACAGCTCATTGGGGTCCAAGCGAAGGCAGAACCGTAGGCCGGGACCAGGCAGGTCATAGCGCGACTTTGGATTGATTTCTTCGGGCGCGGAATGGTGTCCTTTAACTCGTTGACGTTAGTGGGCAATGAACTTCGCGTTCGGCAGCGGAGGCTGATGCATTGACTGAGCCATTTCCACTATCGATTCTCCGTGAGAGTAATTGGTCTCTCGTCCCATCGTCACCCGGAGTTTACTGGTGGTACTTCGCGCACTCGGAACTCGACCGCTTGCGCGTCACCGAATTGTGCCACCTGACGCAGCTACGATTGCGGGTCGCATCAGACGGAAAAGTTTGCCTCTATCATGGGATGGCGAACAATCTCGCAGAGCGTGTGAAGTGGCACGCGGCTCAAAAGCTGACGTTAGAGTCGTTGCAGACTGGCTTCCTTTCGACGTTCCGGTTCTCCCTCCTCGCCTTGAATGACTTCGACTACCTGGGCGGGTCGGGCCAGATCGACGCCTTCTTCGATGGCCTATCGGTGAGCTGGCAGGCAACCAACTCTCGCGAAGAAGCCGAGGCGCTGGAGCGAGGCGAACTTCAGGGCACGTACCATTATCCACTTAATATTCAGGGTAACAGGCGTCCTGAACTGGTGGCGTTTATCCGACATCTGAAGTCCACTCGGAGTGCATACAAGCGGCGGTTCGTGGAGTCGAACGCTCGGGCGCCATAGCCCCAGAGGTCGTCATGGCGGCAAAGGGACCTACCGTGTACCTCGTGTCTTGCGTGAGCCAGAAGCGTGAGCAGCCGTGCGCTGCCCGCGACTTGTACGTCTCCGATCTGTTCCGCAAGGCACGCCGGTACGCCGAGGCTTCGGGTTGCCTGTGGTTCATTCTGTCCGCCGAATACGCCTTGGTTGAGCCAGATCAGGTAATCGCGCCATACGAGCGGACGCTTAACAAGATGCGCGCGGCCGAACGCCGCGCATGGGGCGAACGCGTTGCCGCGCAGATTGCAAAGGCGGTCCCGGACCTATCTCGGGTGGTGTTCCTCGCCGGTGAGCGATATCGTGAGTTCCTGGTCGGGCACCTCGTCGGTCGCGGCGTCGAGGTATCGGTTCCGATGAAAGGGCTTAGGATTGGTGAGCAATTGAGCTGGCTTGGGCAGCATTCGCCTCAGCCCGCCATGTAGCGTAAACACCGTGCCACGCGCTGATTGTCCGAAAGGCGTTGGGCCGGCGAACCGTTTTGAGTAAGGCGCGCGAAAAGGGTCGCCGCTCGCACAAGACAACCCCCGACCAACACGCCCTGCAAGGCCGTAGAGACCCGTTACGGCCTTTCGGCACCTAAAGGCACCCCCATTTCTGCGGTTCGGTATTGCATCGCCTTAGAACGCGTCTGACACATTCCGGCGCATCGGCCTTTGGTATGCGTCCGATTCGACGGATAAAGATCGCTGTCGAGATCGTATGTGCCCGGTAACGAATCGCTTCGGTCATATCACGCGCAACGGTCCCCAGCTGCTGCGCAAGATGTTGGTCGAAGCGGCCTGGGTCATGCTTCGCTACAACGATTGACTGAAGCGAACGAGCCAAACCGCGCCAAGAACCTGCAGGTCATCCATCTGTTCTATCGGCGACTACAGCGGACGATGCGTTGTTGACGGCTCAAAGAATGCCGAGCTTGTCGAACAGAATCTTGTTTCGATTCGAGGCGTCGCGAAACAGTTTCTTGAAGGAGATGATCTCGGTGTACAGACGATGGTTTTGCGAGTACCCGAAATACCCCTCGTCGCCCGGCATTGGCAAGAAGTGTCGGCTCGCTTGTACGCGTAGCTTCGTTGTCAGATCACAGATGATGTATGCGTAGTACTGCATATTGGCGGGTACGTCGATGTGACCGCCGCGGCGGTCCTTTGCTTTCCCCGCTCTCAGCAGCTCGACGTACTCAAAGATTTGATCGATCGGATTGTCATCGTCAGCGTAGTCGTCGCGGGATGGCCGCTTGAACTCGACGATGACGACTGCGTTGAACTCCAGCTCAGAATCGCAAAACGCATACGGATTATTGAAGAACATAAGCAGATCGGTGCGTTTGTCGCTATCGACCTCGATGATCTCGCCGAGCTGACTGAATTGCTTGTCAGAAGCTAGATAGTGGTGATACGCGAGCCGCTCATCGATCATCCACAGATTCATTTGCTCGGGACGAACGTCTTCGGAAGTCTTCCGGAGCGGAAAAATCACCTCGTGAATGCTGGCTTCAAGTGCGTATTTATCCGTCTCGTTGAGTCGCATCTGTTCTTGCAGGAACGCAATTGTGGCCTTGCGGTAGGCGACGTGCTCGGCGAGCTTCGACATGCCCGCTTCGTTCCACTCTTCGAGGAACACTTTCGTTTCCTCATGCCGTTTATTGATCGCGAGGGCGCCCTTCTCGGCTGCCGCCAGGAGCGCTTGGTATCGCACGAATAGCTCGGTGTCGTACTTCTGGGCGATCTTGTACAGCTCCAACTCCAGCTTTTCATCGGTGAGCCCTGCCGGTATCTCGTCGACCTCTTCGCTACGGTGCTTGAGAATCGGCCGATACTTAGGCGCTTTCGTCTCGACGTACTCTTTGATCTTGTCGCGCTTGTTAGCTCCGTGCGATTCGGTGTACGGATCGAGGAACCTTCGAGCATGCTTGGCCGCGGTGCCGATGATCTCGGGCCATGTCAACTCGTCGGGCATATCGAGCGTGTACTCGTCATCTGAGATGTCGAACTTTGTTCTTTCGGATTCGACACGTTCATCAAGGTACGATCCGGAGACGTAACCGGCGTAGACGAGCGTCCGCGGCTGATCTGGGTCTTTGATTGGCTCTTCGAGATTCGGGATTACCTTCGCGGCGTTCTCCGAACGTACCGCCCGCTTATGCGCAAAAATGCAGCGAGTGGTGCGGAGCAGCCGAAGCAGCGATCATCAGGTGGTGAAGCGAAAACTCGGTGTCTTTGACCTTGAAGGTAATGCGCTTCGACGCAGCCTGCATTTCAGTTCGAAAAAGATTATTCAGGTCGTAATCGTCTTCCATCGCCTTGTCGTGCAGCCAAATCGACGGGCAGTCGCCTTGGGCGAAGTATTCGAGGCAGTGCTCGATGATTCGCCTGCCGATCGCAACAGCCGTCTTGAATCCGCTCTCGGCGTAGCCCTTCTTCAGCCCGATGAGTTTGACGGTCGTTAGCCTCTGCGCGTCCGGCGCTGGTTCGTTCGTCTCGTTCTCGACGCCACTTTCGGACACCACGAAGTCGAACGTACGCTTCAAGCACTGCCCGGCATTCTCGTAGACGCTCTCGATCTCTGCCTTGCGAAACGCGATCAACCAGAGAAAACGGCCGACGCCTTTGCCGCCCTTCTCGATCTTCAGCGTCGAATCCGCCTTCTTGAATGATTCGAGGTTCGTGTCATTGAAGCCGCTGCCGTTATCCTGGATCGTGAACCCGATGATGGCTGGCGCCGCTCCGGTATTCTTCTCTCCGTCCGACAGGGTTCTCTGGGACGACCTCTGGATATAGATGTCAATCCTGCCATTTGTCAGGTTCAGATCTTCGATGCCGTGGATCGAATTGACCACGGCTTCGAAAAGCGGCAAAAGCGATCGTGCGGACGGGAGCTTGATGTGGCTCAGACGTCCTAACAGGCTCATGTCCATGACGTGCTTCCAGTGAACGAATGTCGATCAGCCAGTGTATCGACCACTCACTTCCTCGAAAATGCCCGGCAGCAAGAGTGTCTCGGATGATCTGATCGACGTACGAGCGGTGGCGAGCGCTGTTCGGTCATGGATTCCTCTGCGTGAAAATGAGAAGTCATCAGACGAGCGCTAGCGATCTAAACAACTCGGGACCGGACATCCCATGCGGAAGCGCTCAAGCCGAACGACGAAGAACACTCGAAAGAAGCGTTCGGGACACAAGCCACGTCCGAAGCGTAGATCGGCCAGCGAAATCCTGGCCACGGCGTACCACGAAGCGGGCCACGCTGTAACTAGACCTACACGTCGACGAGATAAGCATCGTTCCGGACGGTGATTGGAATGGCATTACTCGGGCACCCGGAGCTCTTGGGTACTCGATATCCACTCGCAGAGAAGTGCGCGAGATCGGAAGAGGAACATCGTGGCGACATATGCAGGAACGCCTGCACAGCGACTGGTCGATAATGCGCCCACTGAATACCACGGCGACTCAGACGAAGAGGATGCCTTCTGGTGCTCGCGCGAGTATCGAGTTTTGCCCGCAGGATGAACCACGTCCGAGATGATTTTGACATCGCTTATCTGGACCGCTTGCGAGCTGAAGCAAGGCGTCTCGTTATGCGATACAAAGCCGAGATCGAGGCAGTGGCCGTCGCGCTCGTCTCCAAACGCACTCTTACGCGCGCGCAGCGATTGCACTTCATTGAGAGCAGTGAAAGCTGCGGGAGATTACTTCCGCTGAAGGATGATTCTCGCGGCCAGAACAATCGATACTAAATCATGTGCCCGAGGCGGAAGGGCGTGTGACGGTTGCCTGGTCACGAACCAGGCAGCAGCGATGGCGGCGTTGAGCGTACGCGGCCATCGCTTTGAATATCGACCGGTGCGCTAGCATTCTCGGCGCCCACTTGTCGCTCTCTGCGCGCTCTAGTCGATTCCGGTGGCCCAACGCTATTGGCGGCACTAACTCGCAGCCGTCAACTCAGGCCGACGTTCGAGGAAAGTCCTCAACTGCGCCGATGTGTGCTCCGCATTCGATGCAACGCATCTGCCCGTGTGCACGCCGAGGAACCGTTCGGCACGCACGCGCTCAGCGTTAATCGATCGTGCGCATGGGTCCGCTTGCACAAGACAACCTATCGACGCAACGCAGCCTAGAACGCCGCAGACGCCCGCTACGACCCTCGGCGTGCTCAAACGCGGCGTGGCGGCGTGGTGCCGCTCTGGGTGCCGCGAGGGCGTAAAACGCGTCTGACGCGTTCCGGCGCAATCGCGATGGCAGGTGCCTGACGCCGGGCCACCAAGGTCGTGTTCGCGGAGAGTGAGTCGAACTGGCTTATCCAGCCGATTTGTTATCACTGACGCTGCGACCAATGACTTAACCCGGTTGCCGCCTCGCCACAAACCCGATGGGCGGTTGAGAGTGTGTATGGCGCCACTCGCATCGAAGCGTTGGTCAATGCGATGCGGTACAAATCGCCGTATTCCACTACCGCGGCGGTTGAGAGCGTCGTGACATTAGCGCTCGAACGTACTGGAAGTTCCCCATTGACGCAGGCGCGAGTGACACTAAGTGGACACACTCGCGCCTAAGTCCTTGTCCCTCACGGGAATTAAGCAGAAATTTCATTTGACGGGAATGTTTTTTGGAATTCAAATTATCCCCTGCATTGGGGATGGGGCGCATCGTTATGAGATTGGGGCAGCGGAATGTTCGCGCGGACGGTATTTCTACCCATGGGGGTAGTTTGGGTTCTGGTTTGTCATGCGCACGGGCAGACCACGACGCTTTCTTCGTCATTCACCTACAGCGGCACGACCTACTCGCAATCGCCGGGCGTGCTCGTGATCGACGGCAGCAGTCTGCCCGTGCTCACGCTGACCAATAGCGCGACGACCAGCGGCATCGTTGATCTGTACGTTGGCACCAATAGCGGCAATTCGGGCGCGATCGGCGTCTTCGCAGGCAGCAAACTCTTCTCGGCAGGTAACGCTCTTCTTGGCTACGGCTCTGGTTCCGCGGGCACCATCACGATCAGCGGGGCGGGTTCGTCGTGGACCAACAGTGGCGACATCTATGTGGGCGGCAGCCAAATGGGAGCGGGCGGCACGGGCGCACTCACGGTTACTAATAGCGGGGCGCTCAACGTCGGCGGCACGCTCAAGCTGTGGAGCGGGGGAACGCTCACGCTGGACAAAGGTGGGTCGATCACCGCACAGTCGTTCGATCGTTCGCTCGGGACGTTCACCTTTAGAGACGGAACGCTCACCATCAATGGCGGTACCTACACACAAGCGAGCGGTGCGTTAACGATCAACGGCACTACCGCGACGGCTTCGCCACAGTTCGTGCTTACCGGCGGCGCAACGACGACTGGCATTCGAGCGCTGACCATCGGCAGGACCAATTTCGCCGGCAGTGTCTCCGTGCTCGGTGGTAGCACGATGACTGCCAATGGCCTGGTCGACGTTGCTTCTTCTATTGGATCATCGGGGTCACTGGTCGTCAGTGGCACGGGTTCCCAATTTCTAAGCGGGACCTTTACCGTTAATATCGGCTCGAGTGGGACCGGCACCCTGTTGATCAGTGCCGGCGGAGCGGCCACCGCTGGCAACGTTATCGTGGGCAACGCCGGAATCGGGACAGCAACGGTAACAGGACTACAGTCCTCGTTACTTGCGAGCGGTGGTATCGATGTTGGGTGGTCTAGTTCGACCGGCAGTCTGAGCGTCGCCAGCGGCGCTAATGTCGCTACGAAATTCCTCAACCTCGGTAGCGGGCAGGCCGCTATCGGGGCGGTGACCATCAGCGGCGCCGGCTCAAGCGTCACGGTCACTTCCTCGCTCGGAGTGATCGTGGGTCAATCGGGGAGTGGCTCCATTGTCATCAGCGATGGAGGGCAGCTGAATTCGACCGGAACCGCAGGGCTCGGAATAAACTCAGGATCAACCGGGACAGCAACCGTCAGTGGGATGGGTTCGAACTGGTCTCAATCATCAAGCTTTTACGTTGGCGGCAGCGACACCGCCAGTGGCGGCATCGGCTCGGTGACCGTCAACAGCAGCGGCTCGCTGAATGTCGGAGGAACTCTGAAGCTATGGAACCAAGGTACGCTCACGCTCGGCAATGGCGGCGCGATCACGGCCGGATCGATCGACAATTCCGTCGGCACCGTCGTATTCGGAGGCGGCGCGTTGACCCTCAGCGGTGCAGCAACAAGCACACTCTCGGCATTTAGCGGCACCGCATCGCTGACGCTCTCGCAGTCGGCCACTTCGTTGTGGTTAGGTTCCGGAACCTTGGCTGCCTCGATCAACGGATTGGGCAGCGTGACGATTGGCAACGCCTCGACGCTCACGTACGGTGGCAGCATGAGTTTGGCAGGTTCGATGACGGTTGATCATGGTAGTTTGAATCTCGCACCCGGCGCGACGATCACCAGCGGCGTCAGCTATATCGCTAAGACGACGGGCTCGTCGGCGAGTGCCGTCGTCAGCGGCAGCGGCGTCAACTGGACGACTCCTGGGGGCCTGTATATCGGCGGCAGCGACACCGCCAGTGGCGGCATCGGCTCGGTGACCGTCAACAGCAGCGGCTCGCTGAATGTCGGAGGAACTCTGAAGCTATGGAACCAAGGTACGCTCACGCTCGGCAATGGCGGCGCGATCACGGCCGGATCGATCGACAATTCCGTCGGCACCGTCGTATTCGGAGGCGGCGCGTTGACCCTCAGCGGTGCAGCAACAAGCACACTCTCGGCATTTAGCGGCACCGCATCGCTGACGCTCTCGCAGTCGGCCACTTCGTTGTGGTTAGGTTCCGGAACCTTGGCTGCCTCGATCAACGGATTGGGCAGCGTGACGATTGGCAACGCCTCGACGCTCACGTACGGTGGCAGCATGAGTTTGGCAGGTTCGATGACGGTTGATCATGGTAGTTTGAATCTCGCACCCGGCGCGACGATCACCAGCGGCGTCAGCTATATCGCTAAGACGACGGGCTCGTCGGCGAGTGCCGTCGTCAGCGGCAGCGGCGTCAACTGGACGACTCCTGGGGGCCTGTATATCGGCGGCAGCGACACCGCCAGCGGCGGCACCGGTTCGCTCACCGTCAACAGCAGCGGCTCGCTGAATTTCGGAGGAACTCTGAAGCTATGGAACCAAGGTACGCTCACGCTCGGCAATGGCGGCGCGATCACGGCCGGCTCGATCGACAGTTCAACAGGTTCGTTTAACTTCAACGATGGCACGCTCACCGTCAGCGGCGGCGTTTACATGCAATCGGGGACGCTGACGATCAACGGAAGCACGGCGGCGAGTTCTCCTCTGCTCGTGTTGGCCGCGGGTGCAACGACCAGCGGCATCGTAAACGCCGTCATCGGCAGCACTGGGACGGGTAGCGTCTCGGTCGTTGGCGGTAGCGTGTTCACGAACTCCGGGACCCTGACATTGGGCAACGCTGTGGGGTCCGTCGGCACATTGACGATCAGTGGAACCAATTCAACGTGGACAGCATCGTCGTCCAACATCATCGTCGGCGGCTCGGGCACGGGTGCGCTGAGCGTCCTTGCCGGCGGCATGCTTTCCGATGGCGGGTCGCAAAGTAACTTGACGATCGGCCAATATGCGGGCTCGTCGGGCACCGTGACCGTGAGCGGCACGGGATCGACGATGACGATCGGCAATTACATAAACGTTTCGTCAGGCAAGTTGATGATTACCAACGGAGGTTCCGTCGTCAGCGGTGGAAGCTCCATCTTTAGCGGCGGAGGTGTGATTGGTGAGTCAGCCTCGGTAGGCGCGGTAGTCGTGGATGGAGCGAATTCCATTTGGACCGCACAATCCATCGGAGTGGGGTACACAGGCACCGGCAGCTTGACAGTGACGGGGGGCGGCACGGTGGTTGACAACTTCCAGCTGACGCTTGGCGAAGGCAGCCTAGGTTCTCTCACCATTAGCGGTTCAGGATCGAGCCTCTCCGCAACGTCAACGTTCGGAGTGATACACGCCCTCATCGGATATTCTACGAGTGCCACCGTGGATGTGCTGAATGGGGGTAGCTTTACAACGACAGGGGCGGAGGTTGATTCCGATAGCGGCACTGCTGTTGTCACGATCAGCGGAAACGGATCCAAATGGATCAACCCCACAGACCTGTACATTGGCGGGACCTTCCTAGGCTCGGGAGGTTCGGGGTCGCTCAGCATCAATAACAGTGCGTCGTTGAGTGTTAGCGGGCTCC
Source organism: uncultured Planctomycetota bacterium (assembly GCA_963708675.1). Lineage (GTDB taxonomy): Bacteria > Planctomycetota > Planctomycetia > Pirellulales > PNKZ01 > DATAXP01. The sequence goes on along the minus strand of CAVPTO010000003.1, from coordinate 3,037,557 downwards.
TCCAGCTTTGGGATCACGGAGCGCTTACGCTCGACAGCGGGGGCACGATTACCGCGCATTCGTTTGCGCGGTTAGGTCCGTTTAGCTTCAACGATGGCACGCTGACCGTAAGCGGAGGCGCATACACACAATCGTCGGGCGTGCTGACGATCAACGGCAGCACGGCAACGGCATCGCCATTGTTCGTGCTCGCCGGCAACGCCACGACCAGTGGCATCGCGGGTGTGAGCCTCGGCAGCGTCGCGGGTCGGCAAGCCAGCATCTCGGTACTCAGCGGTGCTGATCTGGCGAACACCGGCACCGCTTCGCTCGGTTCTGCCTCTGGGGCAACGGGCACCGTGCTTATCAGCGGCGCAGGCTCGACATGGTCGCAAAGCGGCGCGTTCTACGTCGGCGGCAGCGACACCAACTCCGCAGGCACTGGCTCGCTCACCGTGAACAACACCGCCTCGCTTAACATTGGCGGCACGCTGAAGCTTTGGAGCCAAGGCACTCTGAACCTCGATACCGGCGGTGCGATCACGACGCACAACTTCGATCGCTCGACGGGAACCGTGAACTTGAACGGCGGCACGATCACCGTCAGCGGTGGCACGTACACGCAATCGTCCGGGGTGCTGACGATTAGCGGAGCAAGCAACCCAACTTTTATTCTTGCTGGCGGCGCGACAACAAGCGGCGTTACCAGCGCGATCGTCGGCAACACCGGTTCCGGTGCGCTGACAATTCTCAGCGGCAGTTCGCTCTCGTACAGCGGTGACTCCATAGTCGCATCGGCGACAGGCAGCGTCGGTGCGGTAACTGTCAGCGGTACGAATTCGCTCTGGAGCATGTCGGGCAATCTCTACGTCGGCGGTTCCAGCAGCGGCGCAGGGGGCACAGCGTCGCTCACTGTCGCGTCGGGTAGCACCGTCTACGTCGGCGGAATGTTGGAGGTGTATGGCAGTTCGACGGTGAGCGTCGCAAGCGGTGGAACGTTCACTGCGGCGAGTTTGCTCGCGCCTGGCCAGTTGACGAATAACGGAAGCCTCTACACCAACGTCACCGTTCCCACTGGTGGCACCTTGGCCGGCAACGGCACGATTCACGGCGCGGTGACGTTTCAAGACGGCAGCACTTTGGCGCCAGGCAACAGCCCGGGGCTTGTCACGGTCAATGGCGACGCGACGTGGAGCGGCACAGTCACACCGTTTCACTACGCGATGCAAATCGCTGATGCGACTGGAGCCGCTGGCGTCGGCTACGATTCGATGGCCGTCCATGCCGAGGGGACTTATCTCGGCAAGCTCAACATCGTCCCCGGATCGACGATCGATGTAGACGTTGATTCATATCCCACCAATACCGCCGCGTCACACTTCAGCAGCGCCTCGCCATTTGATTTTGTGCTCGTCAGCACGGACGGCGGAATCACCGGCTTCAACACGGGATCATTCGTCATCAACTCATCGGCGTTTGAACTCGCGAACCCGCTGGCGGGCGGGCTGTTCTCCGTTCTGGAATCGTCTGATGACAGCCAGATCATCTTGCACTTCAATCCCGCCGCCGTCCCAGAGCCCGGAACACTGTTGCTGTTGCTCGCCGCGTCCGCACCGTTGGCATGGCGTGTTCGTCGGCAACGCATTTCGCGAAGTCAGCAATAATCCGGACTCCATAGTTCATCCGACTGAGAAGCCCTTTTTCAAAACCGGTAGACTACCGGATTGAATCGCAACTACCGCACAAACTCGCGATTCTTTGAGTGTAAATGCAATGACTTGCAACACTCCACTTCAGTAGTAAAATGAGCGTATTCCTCGGTGAATCTTGAGTTTTTCGGCAGCCACCAATTGAGTCTGGGGGTCAAGAGGTCGCAGGTTCAAATCCTGTCGCCCCGACTTTGAACACGGACGGCTCGTCGCGTTGTATTTCGGCGAGCCGTTTTTTGTTTGACGCCAAGTGTTTGCGGCGGATTTTTGTGCCGGACGCCGAAGTTCAAACGTTAGCCGAACTTGATGGCCCAACGTCGTGAATCGCACCAACTCGTAATCCGGCACGGAGTTGCCGAGTTCAAATCCCGTCGCCGCTTTTAAGGCCGATCGCGCAGGCCGCAAGATTCGAGCACTCTGCATCTAACGAGAGGCTTCGATGTGTCGCTCCGATGCGCCTTAGAAGCAAGCTCGCCTCCAAGTGCGATGGTGTGTCGGAAAACGTCGCGATTCGAGGACGAACCTTCCGCCTTTAGTGCAATTTACCGGAGGACCACATTGCTCGGCTCGACCGCTCGGAAAAGTGCGACGAGTCCTTCGGCCATTGTTGGGTGGGCAACGATCAGCTCGCGCAGGGCTGAGTAAGGTAGCCCCGCGATCATCGCGACCTCGACGATCGTCATGACTTCCCCGGCTTCGGGAGCTAACGCCGTGAAGCCGAGAATACGATCGTCATCGACTGCTACCAAGGCTTTATAGAATCCGCGAGTTTCCGAGAGCGTCCAGCTGCGACGGATCGACATCACGGGAAGCTTCGATAGCCGAAAGGCAATGCCGCGACTCCTCGCCTCCGATTCGCTGAGGCCGACCCGGGCTAACTCGGGATCGGTGAACAGGCACCAGGGGACGAGACGACCGGTCGTTACGTGGTCGATGCCAGCGAGATTGTCGTGAACCACACGAAAGTCGTCATATGCGATGTGCGTGAAGTGCGGACTGCCAGCGCAGTCGCCCACAGCCCATACGTCGGACGCAGTTGTCCGCAACCGCTCGTCGACTCTGATGAATCCATGTTCGTCCCGTTCGATGCCCGCGACTTCCAGACCGATACGTTCCGTGTTGGGAACCTTGCCGCTTGCGATCAGAAGATCCGAGCCCTCGATCACGTCTTCGATTCCGTTGCATGTTGCATACATTCTCACCAGCTCGCCGGACGTACCTTGGACGCGATGGACGTTCGTGCTTGTCCGAAGTTCGATCCCTTCGGCTGCAAAGAGCTCGTGAAGCGCCTCTGAAACATCGCGATCTTCGCGGTGGACCAACGAGTCGTTCCGCTCGATGATGGTCACTCGGCTTCCGAAGCGACGCATGGCCTGCGCCAGTTCGAGACCGACGTAACCGCCGCCAAGTACGAGAAGATGCTCCGGAACGCGGTCTAGCTCGAGCGCCTCGATGTGCGTCATGGGTCGCGCCTCGGCGAGCCCCGGGATGTCGTCGACTTGCGCGCGTGAGCCCGTGCTGATAACAACGATATCGCCTCGAAGCGTGCGTGTCGCGCCTACGGGGCTTGTCACCTCGATTGTCTTGGGCGCCACGAACCTCCCTGTGCCCATGGCGATCTCAGTGTTGTTTCGCTGGTATCGTTGGTGGTGCGCAGCGACGAGTCCGTCGACCATCTTGCGTTTGCGCTGGCGGACGGCGGGCATATCGATTGTCCAGTCGCCATGAGTGACGCCGAACTCGGCGCCTCTGCGGAAATAGTTCGCGACCTTCGCGCTTTGGATCAGGTTCTTGCTTGGCAGGCACGCGATGTTGGGGCACGAGCCTCCGATATACTGCCGCTCGACGACCACCGAGCGCTTGCCTTCTGCGCCGAATGACCACGCGATGAATTTGCCTCCTTCGCCGCTGCCGAGAACGACAATGTCATACTCTTCGATATCAGGCATTGTGAACTCCGCGACTACGCTTTGGCGGCGATGATTTCGATCTCGATGAGAAACTCAGGACGCACGAGCTGGGGAATGACCAGGAGCATGGATGCAGGCCGCGTGTCGCCGAGAAATCGTGACCGCACCTTGCCATAGGCGGGAATGTCCTGGGCACGCGTCAGATATTGCGTGACCTTGACGACATCGACGATGGTCATGCCGGCTTGATCCAGCATGAGGACAATATGTTCCCAAGCGCGCGTGGCCTGGTCAGAGATATCGGTGGAGAGATCGCCGGACATCGAAAGTCCCGGAGTGCCCGAGGTCAGTAACCATCGAAGGTTCGGCCCGACCTCGAGAGCGTCACTGTAGTTGCCAATTAGTTTGGCAATGCCTATGTCACGAATGGTGTGGGACAAGTACCAGCTCCGTAAATGAAAACGGGCGGCGGACGCGGTATTAGGAGGCGGCCGCTGAGGTTCGATGAATATGCGCCGCTCCAAGCGCCTCGCCAGCCGTATATAGCGCCGCCCCAAGTAGAACAATGTCCTTGATTAGAAATTGGCCCGGCGAAGACGAGAGTGCTGGAAAGCCACCAAGACTTGGTTCCCAGCCAGGAGTAGTGACGAGAAAACTCAGGGTGGTGAGAAACATCCCGGCGGCGAGCCCGCTACCTACGGCCGAACCAAAGGGCCAAACTGGCCGCAAAGCGATCAGCAACCCGATGGCGATCTCGACGCTGCCGAGTAGCGCTGCGAACTGCCGAACACTCACGATGCGATAGCACCAGCTCATTAACGGGCTGTTCGCAACCAGCGGACTGATACCTTCGGCTTCATAGTCAGTGAATTTCATCCCGCCAATCCAGAGCAACACGATGACCAATCCGTAGCGGATCGTGATTGCACCGATGATTGTTAGTTGATTGCCCATCGCAAAATGTACTTTCTCATCAAGGTTGTTCGACGGGCGCTTCGCAATTCTTCGCGAGCGCTGAGGTGTCGAAATGATGGGCCATGCGGGATCCAGAATACGATTTCACTTCGCACGCGGAGCCGAGGCGCAAGACGGGATAATCTTGGCTGAAGACAAAGTCTTTATCCGCGTTCTCCTGATGGCATTTGTTGCATGAGGCTGTCGCGTGCGCCGCAACTTCTTTTTCGAGCGGGCGTTTGTAGTCGAACGTGAAATAGGCCCACGAGCCAGGCTCGTTCTTGAATCGCTGCGAGTCTTTGATGGAAACCTCCAGGCTTAGGAAGTCACCCATGAAATAGCCCTTACCACTGGTCTCCTCCTTGCCGCCGACGCTGGCAAGTTCCTTGACCATCACGGTGCCGTCGCGGTACTCGCCGGTCTTCTCGTAGTGAGCAAGACTACCCGGATCGATGTAGACGGAATGGAACTCGGGAAATAGGGCCTCGCCGCCGTTCATGTCGTTGGGGGTCACCGATCCGCCAACGTACACCCATTTGCGGTAGCCGATGGGTAGTTTGAGCTTGCCGTCGGCAGCAAACTCGACTGCGGCCGCATCACCAAGCGGCGCGGCCACCAGATAGGACAAGCCAACCATACCCACCAGGACAGCTACGCTCGCGATCACATTCTTTCTCGTGAGTAGAAACATTGAGCTATCTCGCCGCTTTCAAGTGAAAGGTGTCGCGACTTCGTTCAACGGCGGCAAGACGCCACCAAGAATTCGTGTATCTCAATGACCGGCGGCGCGTTTGCCGAGCACCGGGTATCCGCGGACGTAGATCCAGTCGTCTTGCCTGGCCGGTATGTGACATGTCTTGCAATCGGACGTGTAGTCGGTTGCTACCTGACGCCCCGGATCGTCCGACTTGAACAAGGCCCAGCCCCAACCATCGCCCCACAGGTCATTGTCTGGAAATCGCCCCTTCGCATCCTTGATCATCACGAACCAAATCTTGTCGTCAGTGGACCAACTCGAACGTCCTGTGGTGAGATTGTCGGCGCTGACATTCGTAATCTCCTTGACGAGCGCCGCGCCGTCGGGGAATTTGCCGTCACGGCGGTACGCTGCGATCACCTCTGGCCGCACGTAGACGTTGTGCATCTCGAAAACCGGCTCGTTCTGCTTCTTGGCTACCGCCCAGGAGCCGAGATGCACGAAGGTCTCGCGATAATCGATCGGCCGAGAAATGGCGCCGTCCTTCGAGACATAAGGCGAGAAGTCGTTAGCAGTGGATTCGGCCTGGCTATTTGGCGGCGTCGAATAGGACGCGACGAGCGCCATCGTCGCCGTGCTGCATGCAGTCAACCAACGGGCGACTTTAGTTTTCATGGGACTATCCTTGCTGAAGAGAGTCGTCGTCTCGAACGAACGCACAGCAGCGTCTGTCATTTCGACTTCGGGGTCGCTGCTCGCAAGACCGGGTAGTACTGGCTAAAGATCCAGTCCGTATCGGCGTTGTCCTGATGGCACGAATTGCAAGCGGCTGTCGTCTCCGCCTCTGTTTCTTTCTTAAGCGGATAGTGATGCCCGAAGCTGAAGTAACCCCAATTACCAGGTTCGTCTTTGAATCGCTTTGAATCCTTGATGGCCGTTTCGAGGCCGATGTAGTCGCCCATGAAATAGCCCTTGCCGCTGCTCGCCTCCTTCGTGCCGATCGCGACGAGCTCTTTGACGATGACCGCGCCATCACGAAACTTGCCAGTCTCCTTGTAGTGAGCAAAGCTCTCAGGATCGAGATAAACAATGTGGAAGTCAGGGAACGGCGCCTCGCCACCGTTGAGTTCGTTGGGCGTGAGCGGCGTGCCGACATATTCCCACTCGCGATAGCCGACAGGCTGCTTGAGCTTCCCATCCGCCGTGAATTCCACAAGAGCCTTCTTGCCGTCGGGTGGCGCAGCGAACACGTAGGACAACCCAGTGACCACGAGCGTCAGGCATGCAACTGACAGATAGATTTCCGGCTTCGATGGTTTTACTGTCAGCATGACGTCACCTGGTCCCTTTCGAGAAGCGAGAATCGCATCGCCGTCCCCCGGCCGACGCATCACTGTCGCCCATGCTAAATTGCGATAGGCGCGCCCGTCTGTCATCTAGATGACAAGCGTCGCGGATTTGATAGCGACGCGATCGGCACTCAGGACAGCGACAGCGACCGAAATCGATCGCCAGCGTCGAGAGAGAGTTTAAGGCCGCCGAGGGACCTTCACGCCACGGACATGCTCAGAATTCGAGGGCTCAGCCGCCGCGGTCTCCCGGCGAAAACTTCACAGACCCCGGGCTAATGAGCGTCTGTGTTTCTTTGATGAGTGTCGAGAGTTTCATCACGGTTAGCGTGAACTCGGTCAACGCCTCGCGTCCATCACACTCAACCCACACATAACATTCGCCACTTCGGCCGACATAGCATGCTGACTTCGGCACGTCGCGCTTGCAACCCACGTGAAACCATCCGGGTTGAATCTTGGCCAGATCGCGCTCGATCATCTCGAGCTTTCGACACACGTTTCTTGCAAGTGGCGAAACCTTACGATCCGGCATCTCGCAGTCATTGCAGAATTCGGCGTCGTTCGTCGTGATGATTTGCGAATCGAGTTCACTCGGCGTCATGCTCTTGACACCTTCCAACTCGTAAAACACCTCGGATTCGTTTCGGAGATCGGAGTTGGATGCCAGCTGGTCTTTTAACTCATGCGCCAATTCATCGAGCAAATCGGACGACGGCATCTCCTGCGCGCAAACGCTCGACGATAGGCGATGCGCAATAATTGCAGCTCGGTAGTATCGATCACCGGCGACATACCCCACTGCGCGACAGCCGTTCTCGAGCCGAAAATTTGCGGCTGGGTGACTGCCGGTGGTCCAAGGTCGACAAGTGAGCCGGCAGTCGCCGAGTCGGTGATCTGCGTGGTGCCCTCGCGAAGGTTTACATGCCACGGCAGGGCTGACGGATTTCGAGCGAACAGCGCCAGATTGCTGAGAACTTGCTGATACTGCAACTCAGGCAAAGTGCTCCCTTGATTGATGGTCCGCTGCCGAAGGCGGCCCGCCGTACAGCCCGTCGTGCAAGCGACGACGGCGACGAGCATGATTCGAACAGCGCACATGGCCGGCCTCGAAATCGAGGTGCAGTAAAACTCTGCCGTCTATATCGGCTGGGCGCTCTTCGAACGTAAGGAGCGATGCGGGCTCGCGCTGCCTCAAGCATAATGCTAGCTTCACCGGCGGGCCAATTTGGCGCATTTGCAAGCGCTCGCCAGCTTAAGCCGATAGCATAGCGTTGCTATCGCATCGTGCCGGGCGTTCGACCTTTCAGAGGAAGTGAGCAGACTTATTAGCGCTCGGAGGCGCATAATCCGACCGCGATCCGGTCGAGGCCTGGCAAGTCTTCGACGCGGAGGTAGCTGCGCGCGTAGTCGATCAAGCCTTCTTCGCGCATGCGCGACAATTCGGCGCTGACGACGGGGCGTGCGGCACCGACGAGTTCGGCGAGATCTTGATGAGTGAGTCGAACGTCAATTGTGTAGCTGTCCTCGCAGTGTTGGCTCTCAAAGCAAATCAAGTCGCGCAGCGTCGCGGCCATCCGGGCTCGAATCGGGCTCGTGAACTGCCAAAGCAGACGCCGCTCGAGAAACTCCGTTCGAGAGCCCATTGACTCGAGCATCAAAACGGAAAGCGCCGAGTGTATCCGAGTAGCTGCTTCGAGATCTCCACGATCGAACTGAAGCACGTGAGCGCGGCCGTGGGCTATGGCGTGCTCGGGTTGAGGCGACAGAAATCCGCGAAATGCGCTCTCTCGAAAAGGGCGATCGCCGAAAAGCCCACCCTGACCAAGAAGCAGTCGAACAATTCGATCGTCATTGCTCCGCGATTCCAAAAGCTTGACGTATCCGCTCAGGACGAGCAGACATTCTCCCGGCGGTATCTGTAGATAGACGGATTCTCCGTCGGCGAATGTCCGTTGCCGCGCCGAACGCAACTTCGCGCACTCCTCGCCAAATCGAACCGCCCAGCCTTTTCTCAGTATCATCTCGATTCTCTTCGATCGTTATTTGACGTTTAAATGTCTTGATTCGTCCTCAGCGAGCAGTCGAGCGATGTATCCCGAACTGCCCGCGATGGTGATTCGGCGCGCGAGCAACGAGCGTAAGAGCGCGATACCGGCCGTGTCGGCATGGCTTACGCTCGACAAATCCAGTCGTAAGCATTCGCCTGAGGCATTGCTCGCGGCAACGGCTCGTGCAACCTCTTCGACCCAGAGACCAAGCAGCTTGCCTTCGAGCTTGATGGTCGGACAGTTTTCAGCATCATCGATGCGCGTGATGCGAAGCATGGCGTTATCCCTAGGAATCGATGGACGCTACTCAAGCGAACGCGATGCCAAAACGGCGGCGGCCATGGCGCAGCGAACGGCAAAGAGAAATGCCGCATCGGCTTAAGGTCATGAGTGCGCGAAAAGCCTTATAGCGACCTGCAGGGCATGGTCTGCGTAGGTCGCGACATTTCGTGGCGGCCGTGATCTGTCGCGGCTACCGCGCGATTCCGAGCTTCTTCAGTCGGCTGCGTAGAGTGCTCGGGTTTAGCCCTAGAATGGCTGCCGCGCCCCGGTCTCCCTCGATCAGACCCCCCGTCTGCTCCAAGATCGCACGAATATGATTTCGTTCGACGGCTTGCAGGGTGGAGGATACATCGCTTGCCGCTTTATCGCTTGCCTCTGTATCGATGACCTCCTGGATCGAAGTCCAATTCGCGGCCACTAACATCGGATCGATCTCGAGTACGGGCTCGCGGCAAAGGATTACGGCCCGCTCGAGGACATTTTCTAGCTCTCGCACGTTGCCAGGCCACGAGTAGGCCTGCAGCAACTCGATCGCCTCCGGGCTGATCCCTTCCAGTCGCTTGCCAACTAGCGGTGCAAACTTCTCAACGAGGAACTGCGCCAACAATGGAATGTCTTCTTTTCGCTCGCGCAGCGGGGGAAGCGTGACCGGAAAGACGTTCAGACGGTAGTACAAGTCCTCGCGGAACATCTTCTCGCGAACTGCCTTGAGCAAGTCACGGTTCGTGGCGGCGATAATTCGCACGTCAACTTGAATCGTCACGGAGCTGCCGATGCGTTCGAACTCGCGCTCTTGCAAAATGCGTAGCAGTTTCACCTGAACGTCGAGCGGAAGATCACCGATCTCGTCCAAGAAGATCGTTCCACCCTCGGCCAGCTCAAAGCGTCCGATGCGTTTTTGGATCGCGCCGGTAAACGCGCCTTTCTCATGGCCGAACAACTCGCTTTCGACAAGGCCGGTCGGCAGTGCCGCGCAGTTGACCTTGATCAGCGGCTTGTCCCGACGAACGCTTGCCGAGTGAATCGCTCGAGCGATCAGCTCCTTGCCCGAGCCGGTTTCGCCGGTGATAAGCACGGAAGTATTCGTAGGCGCGACGAGTCGGACGTTGTCGAGAACCTTGGCAAGCGCAGGGCTGCGGCCAATGATCTCGTCAAAGTTATGGACCGATTTGATCTCTTCGACGAGGTAAGCGTTCTGCTGCTCCAAACGGTTCCGCGCCTGCTCGGCGAGCACACGCTCGGTGATGTCGATGAACATCGTGCGAGTGTATTGGCCTCCGGATTCAGGTATCGACCAACACTGCACCCAGACCGGCTGATGGTTGTCGCGACGGCGCAACTCGAGCACCGTGCCACTCGTGTCAGTTCCGCTTCCGACCGATGCCAGTGCTTCTTTCAGGCGCTGCCGCGCATCGGGCTTGTTGGGAATCAATTCCGAGATCGTGGTGCTTTCAACTTCGTCCGGTTTAAGTCCGAGGATTCGAAGCGCACATCGATTCGCGCTGACCAGCCGCGACTCCGAATCTTCGATCACGTAGGCAATAGGCGCCTCTTGGTATAGGTCGCGGAAGCGTTGTTCACTCTTGAGCAGTAACCGCTCCACTCCAAGCCGCTCAAGCTCTGCCGCGGCGCGATTTGCAAAGACGCGAAAAGCGTAGAGCCGCTTCGCCTCGGTAGGCATCGGCCGGTCATCGAACACCGCCAGATGGCCGAGCGTTTTTCCCCTCGCATCCAATAACGGAACGCCCAAATAGCTTTCGAGGTTGAGGTCGAGTGCGATCTGATCCTTGGGGAACAGCTGCCGAACGTTTTGTGGGTAATGACAGAGCTTGCCGGCGATCACCGCTTGGCAGGGTGTCCCAGCGAGGTCGAATTCGATATTTGCTCCGATACGATCGCCGACCCAAAAGGCCAGCGTACGCACTCGCGTGTTCACGTCGGCAAACTCGGCAACGAAGGCGTACCTCGTCCCGACCGCGGCAGCTAAATTCTTAGCCAACGAATGAAAAAAGTCTTCGCCCGTGCGATGCGAGGTCCCGTCGAGCAGAAGGCGCAATGCCGACAGCTCATCGGCATTATCGGCTCTTGCGGGACCAGCCAATGGTTCGTCATTCTCGCAGCTTGACGCCATCGTAGCTTTCATCGAGCGTTATCCGGATGAACGCTCTCGGCACACCTGTGTAGTTAGCCCCAAAGCACTTTACCACCCCTAGCGAGCTCGTTCTATGACACCACCAGAACAACAACCTCACGAACCCGCTGGAACACCGCCAGATGCATTATTAGCCTCCTCGCAATTCGTCGTGAATGATCTCAAACAGGCTCCGATTAAGCGCCGTTAACACCGTCGAGCAGATGGATTGCTGTGTATTTGGTGAGGGCAGCCCGCTGCGACAGGTCTTGAAGTCTTCCAGCCGGGCGAGTCCCTTCAGCGACACATCGGTCATACGTACGCCCTAATGATTCTCTCGATTCCATTGTCGTCCTCCCATCATTGAACAACAGGATGCCGAATCAACCGCAGCCGAATCGCGTTCTTAACACGCAGGCATTTCAAAGTCGCATCGCCCGAAGTCAAGCGCCTTCTGTGCCGCATCGTTGACGAGCGATTCACGATCTTCCGTTTGCGGTGATCGCGACACGAACCGCAGTTTTTCGAGCTCGACGAGAATACGCCTCGTTTGAATGGCGGCATCTAGAAACTTGAGCACGCGCTTAGGCCAGAATTCCCTGGCACGAAAGTTCACGAACGTCTCGACCATGTCCAACGGCGCCGGATCGGTGGGGGTACGAACAGCGCATCGACGACATCAATAACGACGTTCAAACAGCCTACGAGAGAGTGATCGAGATGCGTCGCGTCGTACAGATTTACGAAGATCGCGTCTTACCCGCCGCGACCCAGAACGTCTCATCCGCCCGTGCCGATTACGTCGCCGGTCGCGGAGACTTCTTGCGTCTCGTCTCAGCTCAACGCCAGGTGATCTCTCTTCGGGAGAAGCACCAGCAAGCCATCGCCGAATTCCATGTACGGATGGCAGACCTCGAGCGCGCCGTCGTTGGCCCTGTGCCGCTCAATGCTCGACCGTAACGAACGCGGCGCACGTCGACGCACTTCGACTCCCGAGAATGCCTGATTCCGTTAGTGCGTTGGTCATATCGACCGACGCTGATCCGTATCGCAAGTGGCTCATGCTTGCGGTAACGATTGGCTAATTGAACCTTCCCAGTCTGCCAGGCCTGCCAAAAAAAGTTCAATTGGTGTCCTGTCGCCCCGGCTTTTTATTTTTAACTGGCTGTTATCAAACGACTTGCGCCGCTCGAGGCGACAGGCGGTCTTCCTGTCGCCCGTATCTCTCAGCCGCCGCGGCGACTGGCGGAACCTCAGCATTGGCATGAGGTTGAATAGAAGATGTTCCGAATCGTTCGCGCGATAGAGCGATTCTGAAACCCGCCAAAAATGCAGCGCATTTGCAGCGCGGCAACGATTGACGATCTCCGTGACATCCTACGGAGAAATCATAGCTGGGCTTTTGTAAGGAAATGCCCTGCGTTTCGTTGTAGTAGGTAGGTGGAGGCGGTTTCGTCAGTCCCGAGTCCGCCATAGTGGTGAGACCGTCGAGGTCGAATTGCCAGAGAACGATGGCCGATCCGATCGACAACCGCTCGACGCCTGGGTGCTGAACACCTTGCCGCGGGCGGTTCGGTTCGCCCAATCGCTATTGAGCAATTCGTCGGATGCCGACGACCTCGTGCATGATTGCTACTGCCGACTGTTGCAGAAATCGAGTCGTTACGACCTCGCGCGTGATGGCACGAAGCTCTTATATCGCTCGATTACCAACGCCTGCATCGATCACGCGCGAAAAGGGCAGCGCACCGTCAGCATTCATCGCGGCGACGACGAGGAACCGACCGATCAGATGATGATTGACCACCAATCCGAAACCCCGGCGGCGATCCTTGCGCGGCGCGAAATGAACGATGCGATTGGTTTCGCGCTGGCGCAGCTTACCGTCGAGCAGCGTGCAGCCTTGGAATTGAAAAGTATGGGCTACTCATTGGCCGAGATTGCGCGTGCGGTGGAGGTTAGCGAGAGTAACGCCGGTGTTCTGGTGCATCGTGCTCGGCGTGCCGTAGCAGACTATTTGAAGCGTACCTTCGGTGAGGAGTCGGCATGAGCAATGCCCCATCTTTTTCGGATGACGAAATTGACGCCCTAGTGCTGAGGCACTTGGAGCAGCAGGCCGAGTTGTTTGATCCACGGCCGCTTCTGGCACGGATTCAAAGCAATGTCGCCCAAGTCGATCTGGCAATACTTTCTGAACCTGTCGTCGAAGGTTTGGCAAAGTCGAACGGCTTGAAAACGACTCGTATGCCATTCGGCAGATTCGAGCGATTCGCGAGTTCGCGTGCGTTGCGACGCTTCGCAACTGCCGCGGCATCGCTGGCGGCAATCGTGCTCGTGGCATTTGTATTGCGATCCACCGAACGAGAGAGTGCCGCTGCAGTCGTGCGAGAAACTCAGTTAATACACGCCTTGCCGGTCGATCGCTGTTATGTGGTCGAGGTGCAAGACCCCGGGTATGCGAGTGCGGATCGTGTTCCGGTGAATCGCATCGATCGCCTGTGGACACGCGGCGATCAGTTCTTTCTAGAGTCAACGAATACGGAGCATCGCTGGGCTTGGGGACGTGATGAAACGGGTGCGTACTGGACAACGTACGGTCGCCGCACGGGATATAAACTGGAACCCGATGAAGTTCCCGCCTGGCTCGACACCAGTTGTGACATTCTCAGCATGCGATTGGAAACCATGCTTGATGAGGTGCTGCGCGATTTCACGCTAACCTGGAATCACGACGCTTCTCTGCCAGGCCTCAAGGTGGTGCATGCCTCCGACAATCGAGGCCGAAGATTGCCGTGGCTCAAAGAGGTTCGCTTGGAGATCGATTCGGAAACCAAAGTATTGCGTAAGGCGATCGTATTCCGCCGGGACAAGCAGAATCAGATTGTCACGGTGACTTACACGCTGGCGGGAATGGAAGCGCAACCGGATGGTAGTTACCAGTTGGAAAGCCGGCTCGAACAGCCGTCCGCGATCTATACTCGCGCGAATAAGCCCGAGAAACGTCTCGAAATCATGACGAAACTATTCGGCGCAGAGGTCGTGCGGCAGTGGCCGGGATTAACTCGGCAATCCGTTGCGTCACCCGAATAACAATCCGGCCTCGAATTTTTCCACTGCGACGGACCAAGGAACCCGGTCATGTTCCGCACAACGCACATGAGAGTTGCATTCATTTCTGCCGCCTTCGCCGTGGTGACGGGTTCGAATGGCGCTGCAATTCAGGCCGCCGATGACGCGCCGAAGCAGGCAACCGGCGTCCCAGTGATTCAAGATGCACCGTGGTTCAAGAAAGCGGACAAAGACGGTGACGGAAAGCTGTCTCGCGCCGAGTTCTGGAACGTCGAGATATTCTCCAAGCTCGACACGGATCAGGATGAATTTGCGACTCCAACGGAGTTGCGAGATTACTACGCGAAGAATGCACCGCGGAAGAAGCAACCCAGCGGCCCAAAAAAGGGCGCGGAGCGCCCGCGCAATCGGCGGCGACTTCATCCCCCGAATCCACGAAGCAACCGGCCAAACCCGAGGTCGCCCCGACACCACCCGCGAAGACTCAGCGACGCTTGGAAGAGAATTTCACAAAACTTGATGTCGATGCCGACGGCAAGCTGACGCTGGCGGAGTTCGACATGATCAAAGTTCACCAAAAGTACTTTCGCGAACATCCCAAAGCCGTCGGACCTCGCTTCATCCTGCTGGACGCGGATCGCGATGGAACGTTGTCGCTCGACGAGTACCTGCAGCGAAAGGTCGCAGAGCGCCCCTCAAAGAAGGAAGATGAGAAACCGCCTGAGTCCGGTACGCCGCCGACTCCGCCGTCGACTAGCCAAGGGGCCGCGATAACCGGTGTTGTGGACATCGCATACTTTGAAAAGACCATTCGGCCGCTGCTGATTTCAAAGTGTTATGAATGCCACTCGGCCGACACCAAAGAACCCAAAGGCGGCCTCACGCTCGATACTCGTGAGGGGATGCGGCTTGGCGGGGAATCCGGACCCGCCGTCGTGCCAGGCAACGTGGCCGCAAGCTTGCTCGCGACGGCCGTGCGGCATGAAGACGGCTTGGAAATGCCCCCCAAGGAGAAGTTGACGGAACAACAGATTGCGGCGGTTGTGCGCTGGATTGAAAAGGGCGCGCCAGACCCGCGCGACGGCGTGGCAACAGCGCCGAAGAAACGCGACCCAACGAAGGATCACGACTTCGCCGTCCGTGCGCTGATTGAAAACCACTGCATCACTTGTCACGGACCCAAGGTGCAGAAAGCGAAACTGCGCCTAGACGATCTACAGCCCGACCTTCGGGACGAGCGCAGCATGGCGACCTGGATCAAGGTGTACGACAAGCTCGTGACCGGCGAGATGCCGCCTAAGTATCGCGAACGGCCGGCGCACGACGAAATGAACGCAGCAACGACGTGGTTGAAAAAGGAATTGCACGCAGCCTCGCTGCAGCAGCAGAAGAAGTCGGGTCGTGTGCTCATCCGCCGCCTCAATGCCACCGAACACGAGAACTCCATAAGCGATCTGCTCGGCACGCCCGTCCATCTAAAGCACCTATTACCCGACGACGAGTTGGTTGCGGGTTTCGACAACATCGGGGCCGCGCTCGACGTGTCGGCAACGCACCAGCGCTTGTACCAGGATCTGGCAGACAAGGCGATCGCGGCCGTCATCCCGACCCATCCGCCCATCCCGTTTAGTGACAAGCGAACTGGCAAGGAAATTGCGAAGAGTTTTCCTGGGTTCCTAGGCAAGCCCGTGCTCAAGGACGATGCCCTGATTCTTTACGGTAAGGCCGGTCGCCTCGCCTACTGTCGCTCGGCGCCTGTTCCCAGGTCGGGGCGTTACAAAGTGCAGCTATCGATTGCCGCGGTGGGTACGGAGAACAAGCCGGTCCCCGTGGCGTTCATGGACGTGACCGAACGAGACTTTGCGGTCTTCCGCGAATTGCGTGACATCCCACCTGGCGAACCGGCCGTTGTCGAAACAGAGATCGATCTCGAGCGCTCGCACGCCTTTGTGGTGGACTTGCTGGTCGCACGTGAACCGAAGACGGGTCGCGGAGTGATGGTTGAGTGGCTAAAAATCGAAGGGCCGGTCGATCCCTGGCCGCCCACGGGCTATCAGCGTCTGTTTGCCGGAGTGCCGCTAAAGCCGCGTTCGGTCGCCGAGGCGGAAGCCGAGGGCAAGACGCCCCCCGAGATTCCCGAAGAGCGATCCGAATCCGAATGGGCCGCCGACCCGCTCGTCCCGGCCTCCGCGCATCCGAAGGAAGATGCCGAGCGTTTGGTCCGCAATTTTCTGCCGCTTGCCTTCCGCCGCCCGGTTGGCGAAGAGACGGTGCAAAACTACGTGGCCCGGGTCCACGATAAGCTCGACCATGGCTACGCATTCCATGAGGCGATGACCTACGCCTACAAGGCGATCTTGTCTTCGCCGCACTTCTTGTTGCTGCTCGAACCCGGGGCCGAGCCGGCCCTCGTGAAAGACGACTACCTGTCGACGAAGCTTGACGACTACGCTCTGGCGGCGCGGCTGTCGTACTTTCTGTGGTCTACCAGCCCCGATCAGGAACTGCTGGACTTAGCCGCCAGGCGGGAATTGGCCAAGCCCGAGGTGCTGCGCTTCCAAGTCGAGCGGATGCTCGCGTCCCCCAAGTCGCACCAGTTCACCCAGAACTTCGTTGGGCATTGGCTCGACCTGCGGAAGATCGATGCCACCGTTCCCGATCCACGTCTGTATCCGGACTTCGACCCCATATTACTTTGGGCCATGCCGCGCGAGACGTATGGCTTCTTCGAGGAAGTACTGAAGCATGACCTCAGCCTGCTCGAATTCGTCGATTCGGATTGGACGATGCTGAACGAACGTCTGGCGAAGCTCTATGGCATTCCGGGCGTAACCGGTAATGAGTTGCGCAAGGTGACGTTACCGCCGGGTTGCCATCGTGGCGGCGTGATGACCCAGGCCGCCGTCCTTAAAGTCACCGCCGACGGCATGGTCACATCGCCGGTGCTGCGCGGTAAATGGGTGCTGGATCGGATTCTCGGCAAGCCGCCCGCTCCGCCCCCGCCCGACGTGCCCGTCATCGAGCCGGATATTCGTGGTGCCACGACCATTCGCCAACAGCTCGAGAAACACCGCAACAATGCGGCGTGCGCCCAATGCCACGTTCATATCGACCCGCCGGGATTCGCGCTGGAAAGCTTTGACCCAATCGGCGGCTGGCGCGACTACTACCGC
Organism: uncultured Planctomycetota bacterium; assembly: GCA_963708675.1. Lineage (GTDB taxonomy): Bacteria > Planctomycetota > Planctomycetia > Pirellulales > PNKZ01 > DATAXP01. Next base: position 3,020,253 of record CAVPTO010000003.1, on the reverse strand, counting down.
GTTTCAGTGCCAACCAGTCGGGGCAAAGCCGACCTGCTCGGCTACGCCCGCAGTACAGGCGAAATTGGGAAGGCGCAGCAATCAATCTATCGCGGTCTGGACGTCGAGAGTGACGGCGAGACCCATGACGGCCGCAAGTTCAAGAATATCGATGATTACAAGCAACTGATGTTGGCCGCCAAGGACCAACTGGCCCGCAACTTGACGCAAAAGCTGTTGGTTTATTCGACGGGCGCCGACATGCAGTTCGCCGACCGCGAACTCGTCGAACAGATCGTCGCGCGATTGGCAACCGAGAACTACGGCTTTCGTACCTTGGTGCATGAAATCGTCCAAAGCCGAGCGTTTCTGAATAAGTAAATTTTTGAGGCACTGTCCGCGTAACGAATTTTCCGGAGTCTGTTATGCCGTTCAAGCGACTTGATCGAAGGCTTTTTCTCCGTTCCGCGGGCGTCGCCATCGGGCTGCCGTTTCTGGACGCGATGCTTCCCGCCGGTGCGGCAGAGGCGGCGGCGCGGAAACCGATCAAGCGTATGGTTCTGATCGGCCGTTCCTACGGCCTGCACGCTCCGTATTTTTATCCCGAACAGACCGGGAAAGACTACGAGCCGACCCGCTACCTGAAGATCCTGCAATCGCAGCGTAAGCACTTCACCGTGTTCTCGGGCATGTCACACTTCCATGCCAATACCCACTTCCCCGAAGTCGGGCTGATGACCGGCGTCCACCCGGACTACATGCAAGCGGGCAACATCCATAACAGCATCTCTCTCGACCAAGAGGTCGCCTCGCACTTCGAAGGCCAAACACGGTTTGCCTCTCTGGTGCTCGGCGGAGGGAGCCCTGCCGGAGGGGGCGCTGCGTGGAACCGTCGGGGTGCCCGTATTCCGCCGCAGCAGTCGGCCATTCAGGTATTCAAACAACTATTCATTCGCGGTACCCCCGTAGAACAAGCCCGTGAGATGCGCGACATCCGTGACGGCCGGAGCATCCTCGACGATGTCCGCGACCAAGTCGGCTCGATCAGCAACCGTATCAGCCATGCCGATCGTCAACGGCTCGATCTTTACCTGTCTTCGGTCCGCGATGCGGAGAAGCGGATGCAGCAAGACGAGGCGTGGGTCAAGATCCCCAAGCCGAAGGTCGATGTTCCGCCGCCGACGGACGATTTCGGCGGCCCGCAACTCGTGAAGCGCAGTCAGCAGTGGTACGATCTTATCCACCTCGCGCTGCAGACCGATTCGACGCGTGCTATTTCAGTGTGGCTCACTTCGGAAGCTCCTCCCGACATCGAGGGCGTCAACCTCGTCCACCACAATGCTTCCCATCACGGCCAGGATCCGTCCAAGCTCGAACAGTTGGCGTTGATCGAAGAAGCGGAACTGAGAACGTTCGGCGAATTCCTCGATAAGCTGAAGAAGAGCTCTGAAGGCGAGCGGACAGTGCTCGACAACACGGCAGTCTTCTTCGGCAGTAACCTGGGCAATGCCTCGTCGCACGACGCCACGAATCTGCCGGTCCTGCTGGCCGGCGGCGGCTTTAAGCACCAGGGCCATGTCGCTTACGACCGCAAGAACAACAAGCCGCTCTCGAATCTGTTCGTGCGCATGTTGCAACAGATGGGCATTGAGGCAAATTCGTTCGGCGCCAGCACGGGCGTCGTCACCGACGTCTAGTAACGGGGGAGTTCATCCCTATCCTCTGGGCCAAACCAAGTTCTCACTGCGGATCACAACGAATCACGAAAGACACAATCAAACCGGAGGTAACGAAAGATGTTCCGATTCATCTCAGTGTTCCTGGTGCTGCCGATTTGCGCCTCCGCACAATCAGCTACCCTGTCAGGCTTGGTCATGGACGGGAGCAAGGGAGTTCCTCTCGAAGGTGCAACCGTCACGCTACGAGATGCCGGACTCGCCGTAACGACGGATGCCGGGGGGTGGTTCCGCTTTGACGGCGACGCGGTTGCCGGCAAGGCCTCCGTTTCACAAGTTCCGATTGACGCAGAACTGTCGAAGCAAAACGACGGAGAAGCACCGTCGTCCAATACCGCTTCTGCAGACTGGATCACATTCAGTAAGAATGGCTATGGCACTGTTTCGCGAAGCGTAAAATCGACCGGCGTTTCGGAAAATGTCGTGCTGACTCTTGCAGGCAAAGTGACCTATGTCTGTACCACGGCAGATGCGAAAGGTCGCTGGCAGATCGCTCGAACTGTGTACGATCCGGAGTCCAAGACATCAGAGATCACCTACCTGACCGACACGGAACTCTGGAACTTCAAACCCAACTTTAGTCCTGACGGCAGCAGAATGACTTTCTTCAGGCGTTATGCGGTGAACGGCCCATGTTGCGAGACATGGCGTTCTTCTGTTTGCGTTATGAATGCCGATGGTACCGGTCTCCACGAGATCATCGAGGGAGAAGAGAGCTTCAATACAGAACCCTATTGGTCACGCGACGGTTCGAGTCGCATCAGCTTCAATCGCATGAATGTCAAAGAGCCCGGACCTTACTGGAATAATTCCGATGGATACCCCGGCGAAGAGCAAAGAATCGGCCCTTGGGGCTGGATCAACCCGCACTTGGCGGACGGGCGGGTGTTCATACAACAGAAAGGCAACAGCTTTCTGGCAACTCCCTCCGGAAACGGCAAAGCGGAGTACGTCCAGGTCCAACGCCCCGACAATAAATTCATCCACAAGATCGCCCTTTCTCAGGACGAGACCATGATCGCGTACCAGAAATGGGTCGATCGGAAACATGACATGTACAAGGGCGGAGTGATGGTCTACGCCAAGTTTGATGCTTCCGTGCCCTCCATCACCGACGAGGTGATCTTCGATGATTTGGATCCGTCCACCATGGCCTGGTACGTTTCGATCTCCACGGATAACAGGTTCCTGCTCTTCGCCAAAGACGGAGCAATCATGCAGCACGACGTGGAGACGAAGACCACGACGAAGGTGTCGGCAGATTCAGATCCGTATAAGGCGTATCCGACTTATACGACATTTTCGAAGTAACGAGTCGGTTTTCGTTGAGTCCGCCAAGGGTAAATGATCCGGGCCAGCATTTCTCCGAGCGAGAAGACATGGAGAAGCCGCGCCCTGCTGAAGCGGTGGAGTCGCGTTTCAGAAGACGGGATGCAGTTCGAAGTCGTTGCCACACCTGTTCCACCTACCTTGAGACAACAATGACTCTCATGAATCCCTACTACCTTCTGGTCATCATCGCGCTGTCGGTTTCGCACCTGCAAGCGCAAGACAAGTCGGCTGCCGCAGCCAAAGCGCAAAAGTATCCGCCGCTGCCGGAGAACGTTGAACGCCGGCCGGTCACAATTTGGAGCGACGGAACGAAAATGGCCGGCGATCTCTATCTGCCGAAGGGACTCGCATCCGAAGACAAGCTGCCGGCGGTCGTGTTCATCGCTGGGACGGGCGGCACGAAGAAGGGTAGCGCCTCGCGCATGGCACCGATCTTCGTGAACAACGGTTACGTTTTCCTGGCCTTCGACTATCGGGGCTGGGGCGAAAGCGAAAGCAAGCTGTTGATGTTAGACCCGATGCCGGAGCCGAACGATCAAGGCGAAGTCACGGTCAAGGCGCGCGCTATTCGCTGGCAAATGGATTTTGCGGACCAGTGTACGGATATTCGCGCAGCCATCGCGTTCGTCGCAGGAGAATCGAATGTGGATGTCTCGCGCATCGGAGTCATCGGCACGAGCTACGGTGGCGGATTAGCGACGTGGACGGCGGCGAATGACCCTCGCGTCAAATGTGCGGCGGTACAGGTACCGGGCATGGGGGGCGGAAAGCCTCCGGCGGCCGAACGCCGTGCCTATGAAATGCTGACCCAGCAAGCGCGCGGCGAAACGGAGCCAGTCCCCTACGAGCAAGGCGCGCCCGGCGGCAAGATGGCGACCTACGCACACATGCGCTACAACACGGCGAAAGGCATCGGCTTCGATGCGATCAAAGCGGCGGAGAAGATCACCGTGCCGATGCTAATCATTGATGCTGAGAACGAAGAGTTGATGAGCACGGCGGAGAACGGCAAACGCGTCGCCGACATCCTCACGTCCAAGGGCACGGACGTGGACTATCACGTCATCCCGGGAATCGGGCACTACGGTGTTTACACCGAGAAGTTCAAGGACGTGACGGAGATGGAGATCGCTTGGTTCGATAAACATCTCAAAGCACTGAAGCAGGCGAAATCGGAATGACGGCTCGTCGCAATCAAGTTGCCGCGAGCCCTTTCTTGTTTGACGCCAAGTGCTTGCAGAAGATTCCTATGCGGGAAGCTGAAGTTCAAAACGTTAGGCAAAATAGCACCAACTCCGCCTTTTGTATTTGCCCCGTGTCATCGTGTCTGGGCGGCTTGTCAAGGATGTACCAGTAGCCCACCTCGGCGAAGTGCATGCGGATTAACACGTCGCGCGGCTTCGGCATTGGCACACGAAGCTCCCGGAGTCGCATCTGCTCCGGGCCGCCGTGCGCGTCGATCGCTCAGGCAAGCATTGTTTTCGGTAGGATTGCCGGGAGCTCATTGCTCAAGTCCTTCGCCGAATCCGGGAGTGTGCTGGTAGCCTACGATCAATCGCTCGGCAACCCGGGGAAGGGCGAAGAAGACATACAACATCAGGACCGGAATTAGACTGAGCGGCACGCTCCAAAATGCCACAAGCAGTGCCGACAGATGCAAGAGCGGGGCCACGGCGTGTTCGATGCTGAGTGCTCTCAACAGTCGCGCGTCTAAGCCGTCCTCGATTAGGCCGCGCCAGATGGCATAGTGCCAAACGGCATTGTAGCTCACCGATGTGAGCAGAAGCACTCCGTAGAACACCATTGCCGCCGTACGCTCTCCTTCTTCGCCAATATGTTCGGCCAAGAGCGCGGTGGAAAAGGGCTGCAATACAATCCCCATCAGAAACATCAAATTGAGGATCAGCATAATGTGGTTCGTTCGGCGAACGTAGTTGAACATGTCGTGGTGGGCCGCCCAGGAGATGCCGATGAAAAGAAACGAGACCGTAAACGCAAGGTACGACGGCCACTGTTGGACAAGTACTTCGAGCAGCGTCGTGCCGCTCAGAGCATCGGCGCGAGGCGCTTTTAAGTCGATCGAAAGCAAGGTCGCAGCAATCGCGATTACCGCATCGCTGAAACACTCCAGGCGGTCAGTGTCTCTTTGGGGGTTGATCATTGCGGTATCACTCAGGGTGCGCCGCCGGCAGGGCTGACTCGATGGCCTTGCGCTGCGGCAGAAGCTCCTGGCCAAGTTCATCGAGGACCTCGGGTGCGGCGCGGACGCTGTACTTGAGGTTGAGCTGCAGTCTGCAAGTCTGCTGCTGAGCAACACGACGACCTTCGACCGAACGCTTTCCGCCGCATCGGCGTTTCCTCCCGTTGTTCGAGAATCGAACGGCGGATCAGAGCATTTCAAGCGGCCGCGGCCCCGTCGGCGGCGGGAACAGGCGATCCAATTCGGCAAGCTGCGGCGCCGTCAGCGGATGGTCGAACGCGCCGAGATTCTCCTTCAATCGCTCGCGGCGCCCAGTCTTCGGAATGACGATGACATCGTCCTTGGCAAGCAGCCAGGCGAGTGCGGCCTGCGCCGGCGTCATACCGTGCCGCCGCGCGAAATCGTCCAGCTTCGGATTGCGGAGGAGTCTGGCCTGCTCGATGGGCGAATAGGCCATGACCGGAACGCGCTGTGCGCGGAGCCACGGCAGCAAGTCCCATTCGATGCCGCGGCGCGCGAGATTGTAGAGCAGTTGGTCGGTCGCCACGGCCGGGCCCCCGGGAACCGACCACAGCTCCTGCATGTCCGCGAGATCCAAGTTGCTGACGCCGTAATGGCGAATCTTGCCGGCTCGTTGCAGCGCCACGAAGGCGTGTATCGTCTCGGCCAGAGGCACTTCGCCACGCCAATGCAGGAGATAAAGGTCAAGCCGGTCGGTATTCAGGCGACGCAGGCTACGCTCGCAGGCGGCGACGGCGGCCTGGCGCGACGCATTCTGCGGATAGACCTTGCTCACCAAGAAGACCTCGTCGCGTCTGCCGTTGATCGCCTCGGCAATGAGTTCCTCGGACCGGCCCTCGCCATACATCTCGGCTGTATCGACGAGGGTGACGCCGAGGTCGAGACCTAGCCGCAGGGTGGCGATCTCTTCTGCTCGGGTCTCCGGATGCTCCCCCAGATGCCAAGTGCCCTGGCCGAGAGCCGGCACGCGCTCACCCGATGGCAATAGAACTGTCTTCATGCGATGGTCCTCAAAGGTTTCCGCGGACAGTTACTCGGGAAGCTTGGCCGCCAGGACATCGACCTTCTCGATGGTGGGCGGCTGCGCGAAAAGCTCGGAAGCCTTCGCCTTTAAGGCGGCAGCGACACGGCCCGTGAGGTGGGTTTGCCTGCCCGCCTCGTCCGGGAAGGCGTCGAAGATGCCGAACGTGGACGGCCCCAGGCGGATCGCAAACCACGCGGTCGTTGCCGGCTCCTCTTGGACCACGGACAGACCTTCGCGGAGGAAGCTCTCGACTTCCGCTTCCTTTCCCGGTTTGGCTTCGAGTCGAACAAGCAATGCGAGCGTCACCATGACCTGGCTCCTTTTGATGGAGAGTTGGGCGGAAAACCGGACTCGTTCAACGTCTCAGGACGATCTTGCCAAAATGCGAACCGCTTTCCATGTGACGCAGAGCTTCGCGGAGTTCTCCGAACGGAAACACCTTGTCGACGATTGGTCGGAGACCGTGAAGAACCAAAACGCGGTTCATGGCCTCGAACATCGCGCGGCTGCCGACGAAGATGCCTTGAACGCACACGCCCTTCATGAGGATCGGGAGCGGATCGACAGGACCGCCCCCGGACAGGATGCCGATTAGACTGATGCGACCGCCCATGCGGACGGCACGGAGCGATTGGGCGAATGTGCCGGAGCCGCCGACCTCTACGATGTGATCGACGCCGATAGCGCCCGTGAGTTCGCGGGCGCGGTCGCCCCATTCCGGCGTGGTCTTGTAATTAATGCCCTCGGAGGCCCCGAGCTGGTGTACTCTCGCGAGCTTCACATCGCTGCTGGAGGTAGCGATGACGCGTGCCCCCAGCGCCCTGGCGAACTGGAGCGCGAAGAGTGAGACGCCGCCGGTGCCTTGGATGAGCATGGTGTCGCCTGCCCTGATTTTGCCGGCATCAATCGAGCGCGTGCGCCGCTGTCACGGCGGCACACGGCAGCGTCGCTCCCTCTTCGTCGGTGAGATGTTCCGGGATGGGTACGACTCCCTCCGCGTCGAGCACGACGTACTCCGCCGCCAACCCCGCGCTAGCTCCGCCCAGCGCCGAATTGGCCTTCACCTCCGTCAACTGGCCGTCGATCCACTTCTGCATGAAGATGCCGGCCACGCGGTCGCCCGTCTTGACGCGCGACACGCCTTCGCCCACGGCGACAACCTCGCCGACGCCGTCTGAGAGCGGCGTAAACGGCAAGCGCAGGTTGGGATGATAGGTCCCCTTCACGACCATTAGGTCGCGGTAGTTGAGCGACCACGCCCGCATCTTCAGCAGCACTTGCCCCGCGACCTGCTGCGGCTCAGGCCGCTCGGTGAGGGTCAAGGAATCGATGCCGAAGTTGCCTCGCAATTCGTAAGCCTTCATGACGCGATCTCCGTCTTCTCCGGTTTCGCTCGGCTACACGATTACCGCCTGCTCAGCGCTCGCTTGGGCGCCGGGGCAGTCTGTTGGCTGGTATCAAGATGCGGTAAGACCTCTTGACCGATTTCGTCAAGGACCTCTGCCGCGTCGCGCGCTCCGTACTTGAGGTTGAGGATCACGTGGTGGACTCCGGCCGAACGCAGATCGTCGAGGATGCGGAACAAGGCGTGCCGGCCGCCGCGAATGCCGAGGTGGATTGGCTGCGGCGGTTGATCTGGGTCGTCGCTCAAGTCGACGTAGAACGATTGGGCGAAAGGTTTGAACACGCCCGGTGCGACGGCCTCGACAGCATCACGCCAGCGCGCAGCGAGTTCTGCTTGCCGTGCGAGATTCTCACGGAAGAGCATGTCGCGTGGTCCGGGTCGATGCCGAACGCGGGGAACTCGATGGGCCGGTCGCCGGATGCAACGCCGAGCACGAATCGGCCACGAGTGAGTTGGTCGATGGAAGCGGCTGCCTTGGCAGTGTGCAACGGGTGGCGCACGGGGAGAATGATCGAACCGGTGGCGAGCGCAATCGTGCGCATCTGCGCCGCAATCCAGCCGAGATAGACCCAGGGGTCATAGACCTGCCCGATGTCGCCGAAGTTGGGATCACGCAGCGGCACGTCCCGAAACCAGAGTGCGGCATAGCCCAACTCCTCGGCTCGGCGTGCCAGGTGCTCTTGATTGCGCATCGTCGGCTGGTCGCCTTTGAACGCTTCAATCGGGAAGAAGACGCCGAGTGTCAGTCCGCCGGGCGCGAACATTCTCTGGAAGCCGTTGGCCTCAGTCACACAGGCTGTCTTATTTGCGGCCAACATAACCTGTCTCCAAGAATCCCAAAGTTCGCGACCACCTCGGGCTGCCGTCTCAGCGCCCTTTCTCCGCGGCCGCCTCGGCGAGGACCGCCAGCAGAGAATCGAAGTCAGGAGGTCCGTCGTAGCGGACTCCGTCGATGAAAAAGGTCGGCGTGCCGTTCACGCCGCTCCGAACGCCGCTGAGGAAGTCCTCACGCACGCGCTTCTCGTAGGAGCGTCTTTCCAAGGCGTGACGAAACGACGTGAGATCGAGACCAAGCGCGATTGCGTACGCGATGAGGTGCGCGTCATCGAGCGCATGCTGGTGGGTGTACAGGATGGCGTGCATCGCCCAGAACATGTCCTGTGCTCCTGCGGCCTCCGCCGCCTCGGCAGCACCCTGGGCATGCGGGTGAATCTGCGCCAACGGGAAGTGGCGAAAGACGAACCGCAAGCGATCCCCGAGCGCCCGCTGGAGTTCCTCGACCACCGCGTACGCTTCGCCACAGTATGGGCATTCGTAATCGCCGTATTCCACCAGGGTCACCAGCGCCGTCGCTGACCCGCGAATGTGGTCACGTTCGCTCACCGGCAAGATGAGCCTGGATGTCGTGTGGGTGGTCATGAGTTCGCTCCTTCTGTTGTTGGTAGAGCTTCCAAAGCAGTGAGAATTCCATCCGCCCCGGGGTTGACGCCGATCGGAGACACGTAGCTCCAACGAATGATCCCCTCCGAATCAATCACGAAGAGCGCGCGATCGCAGATGCCGTCGTGCTGACGATAGACGCCATAGGTGCGCACAACCGCTCCCTTCGGCTCGAAGTCGGCGAGCAGCGGGACGTGTAACTTGCGGTCTTTGGCGAATGCCATGTGGCACCAGGAGCCATCGACCGAGATGCCCAGGAGCGCCGCGTGGAAGCGGTGAAACTCCGGCAGCACCTCGTTGTACAGCGTCATCTGATCGCCGCAGACAGGGCTCCAGTCGGCAGGGTAAAAGGCGAGAATGACTGGGTTACCCCGGAACTCGCTCATGGTGACGAACTGGTCGGGGGTACTCGGCAACCGAAAATCAGGCGCGTGCATTCCGGGTGCGAGCGCTGCGGTCGGGTTGGTACTCATGGCGGACTCCTTCTCGCGTTACTTCAACTCGCCGCGACGCGGGGAACGGATCAGTGCAACGAAGTCCCTCAGCGGCTGCTGCCAGCCAAGCTTTGGGCGAAAAGGTCGATCATGGCCCGGTTGAATGCCGGGATGTCGTCGGGGCTGCGGCTCGTCACGAGGTTGCCATTAGCTGCGGACGGAGCCATGCGGATCGAGGACGAACTTCTTCGGCGAGCCGTCGTCGAACGCTCCGTACGCCTCGGGCGCTTTTTCGAGCGGGACGACTTCAATGTTCATGACCTCGCTCAGATAAGGTATCCGGTCCCACAGGATCGCCATCATCAGGTCACGGCTGTACTTCACGACCGGCGCTTGCCCTCCGGTCAGCGACGGCGACTTGATCCACGCCTTGCCGAAGTCGAGGTTGTAGGTGCCTTGTTTGACGGCTTCAGTCTTGGCCTCGGGGTCGCCGGCCGTGTAGATGCCGGGGATGCCCATGCCGCCGCCCGCACGCACGACCGCGAACAGGCCGTTGAGAACCGCCGTGGGATCCTCCTCCCCGGACGCCGAGCCGTGGCCATGCGCCTCGAACCCCACGCAGTCCACTCCGCAGTCCACCTCGCGCTCGCCGAAGATGGACTCGATCTGGTCGGGGAGTGGCGTGTCATTCGAGAGATCAGCGATCTCGTACCCAGCCTTCTTCACGAGATCGAGCCGCTGCTTGTTCCGATCGCCGACGATGATGCAACCTGCACCCAACAAGCGGGCACTTGCCGCGGCGCACCGGCCCACCGGCCCAGCCCCGGCGATATAGACCGACGACCCCGTCCGGACGCCCGCAATCACACAGCCGTGGTAGCCGGTCGGCAGGATGTCCGAGAGGAGGGTGAGGTCTTTGATCTTCGCCATCGCCTGATCTTTGTCCGGGAACTTGAGCAGGGCGAAGTCGGCGTAGGGAACCATCATGTAGTCGGCCTGACCGCCCTGCCAGCCGCCGAGGTTGAAGCCGTAGGCCCCGCAGGCGACATCCGGGTTGACGTTCATGCAAACTTCGGTGTGCCGTTCCCGGCAGTTGCGGCAGCGCCCGCAGCTGACGTTGAATGGGACCGAGACTAGGTCGCCTTTTTTCAGGAACTCCACGTCTCGGCCCACTTCGAGGACTTCGCCGGTGTTTTCGTGGCCCAGGATCATCCCCTTGGGAGCCGGGAAGCGGCCCCGGTAGATGTGCTGGTCGCTGCCGCAAATGTTCGTGGTCACGATCTTGATGATGACGCCGTGGTGACACGCTTTGCCACGCGGATCGACAAGCTTGGGGAAGTCGAGATTCTGAATCTCCAGCTTCCTCGGTCCCATGTAGGCCACTGCACGGTTTCCGGACATGAGATGACTCCTTTGAAAAATGAATCGTTCTTCGTTTCCATCGTCGGAACAACGCAGCTCAGCTGCCGACAACGCTCAGAGGCTGTGAACTCCGGAAAGCCTTCATGCGACTTCGGTCTGCAACTGCATCCCGTTCCGCGGTCTCCATTTCGCGAAACGGACGTCTTGTCACTGCGCAAGCACTTTATGGACTTGATGAGCCAGTGCGTTCGGGGAAAACGGTTTCTGCAAAAAGTTCACCTCCTCGTGGAGAATGCCGTGCCGAACGACTGCGTCGTCGGTGTAGCCAGAAAGAAAAAGTACCTTCATCTCGGGATAGAGAGTCAGCAACTGCTCGGCGAGGACCCGTCCTCCCATGCCGGGCATCACCACATCAGTGACAAGCAAGTGAATCTTCTCCCCGTGGTTCCTGGCGACCCTTATGGCTTTCTCGCCGTCGATCGCTTCCAGGACGGTGTAGCCGCACTGCTGCAAGGTCAAGCGGGCCAGTGCCCGAACAGCGTCGTCGTCCTCGACCAGCAGTAAAGTTTCCGTCCCGCCTGGGGCAGGACCAAGGTCGGGCAAGGACTTTCGGGTCGGCGCGGCCTGCTCCACGCGCGGCAGGTAGATCTTGAACGAAGTCCCCACGCCCGGTTCGCTGTAGACCTCGATCGCTCCGTCGCTCTGCTTGATGATGCCGTGAACCACTGCCAATCCGAGACCAGTACCGTAGCCGGGTCCCTTGGTGGTGAAGAACGGCTCGAACAAGCGACGTTTGACCTCCTCGGTCATGCCGATTCCCGTGTCCGTAACCGCCAACATTACATACCGACCGGGTAGGACGTCCGCATGAGACCGGGCGTAATCCTCGTCGAGGTCGACGTTGTTGGTTTCGATGGTGAGTTTCCCGCCTTGCGGCATGGCGTCGCGGGCATTCACCGCCAGGTTTAGAAGAACTTGTTCCAGTTGCCCTGAATCGGCTTTCACGAGTCCGAGTTGAGGGTGCAACGTGGTTGTCAAGTGAATGTCCTCGCCGATGATGCGACGAAGCATTTTCTCTGTTTCCCGAACAACGTCGTTCAAGTCCAAGACCTTGGGGGCCAGAACCTGCTTCCGGCTGAAAGCCAACAATTGCCGAGTCAACGATGCCGACTGCTCCACGGCTTCGAGGATTTCCTGGAGCATTGCCCACTTGGGATCATCCGGAGGCGTCGATTCAAGTAGGAGTGCGCAATATCCGTTGATGATGGTTAGCAGGTTGTTGAAGTCGTGCGCCACGCCGCCGGCCAATTGCCCGACGGCCTCCATCTTCTGCGCCTGCCGCAATTGCTCCTCAAGATTCTTCTGGTGGCTAATATCGAGGAATGTCACCACCGCACCGATAAGTTCCGTGCCTCGCCACATCGGGTAGGACCAATACTCGGTGTCGAACTTGGTCCCGTCGGCGCGCCAGAACACCTCGTCTTTGACGTGGGTTCCTTGCCGACTTTGAATCGCCCGAACGATCGGGCATTCGTCTTCGGGGTACGGACGACCATCCGGACGGTGATGGTGGATGAGGGCGTGCATGTTCCGACCATTTAGTTGCTCGGGGTCGGCATAGCCGAGGAGCCGAGCGCTTGTCGGGTTCGCCAGCATACAGTTGCCATGGAGGTCGATTCCGTAGATGGCTTCGGCCGTGGAATCGAGCAACAATTGGACGAGTTCTTCTCGCTCGCGGACCGTTTCCGTGGCGTGCTTACGCTCCAACTCGCCCGCCATCGCCGCGCGCAGACGCTCGAGCCACCAATCGAGCCGTTTCCGCTTGAATTCCGTAACAGCCATCGGATCGGGTCGGAGGATGAGTTCCGGCGGCTGGTAGAAGGGATTGGGACAAACTAGATCGGCGATGGCCACCAAAGGATGAGTGATGAGTAGGTCGTGGATGAGCGCGGGATCGAACCGCGACCGCAAGTAGTGGCACGCGATCACCGCGCGGTGCGTGGCCAGGAATTCGTTGAGCATCGCCTCATATTCAATCAGCCGATCGCCTTCCAGATTCGCGTCGAGCGCCCAGGTCATCTCCCCCTGGAACCGCAAGCCGTCGTAGCCGTCGGCAACCGCCGCAGACGCGCACTCCGCCAGATAGTCGAGCATCCCGCGGGCGTCGAACTTCCCGTCTCGCAGGTAGACATCATCTTTGGAAAGGATTTTGAGCGAGCCCCTTTCGGTTTCTTGGGCAACATTCACACCCAACTCACCAAACCGCCGGACGAGTTCCTCGATCGGCGAATCGTTCGCGACATAGACGCAGCGCTCTTCACGCTGCAACCCGGCGGCGATGAACGCCACGGCGGCTTCCGTCTGTTCCAACAAGTTGTCGTGGATCGGGCAGAGGTGATCGCCTAGGCGAAGTTTCGCTAACTCTCGGTCCAACTGAGTTGCCATGATTCACCCGTTGGCCACGACCATAAGGATCTCCAAGCAGAAAAACCCGGCGCAAAATGGCAAGGCTCAGTTATTCACCCGGACGTCATGCGAGTGGGACGGCTGATGTAGTTGATAAAGCACGAACCATGCCGTGAACGAACGCTGCAAGCTCCGCTGCGTTAAGTCGCGTCGCCTAGGGCAGATCGTGATTCGGAGCGCGAGGAGAGACTTGGAGGGAGAACCTGCGGCCTAAACAAGGTGCCGATGGGTCGGCAGACGTGCCGGTGGAGCGGCACTACTTGGGGCGGGCAATCCCCAACTTCTGCATCTTGGATTGCAGGGAGGTGCGCTTCATGCCGAGTTTCGCTGCCGCACCCTCTGGGCCGGCGATCACCCAGTTGCATTCGTTCAGGCAGCGAAGGATGTGCTCCCGCTCGACGCCTTCAAGGGTGGTCGCATCCGCTGCCGGGCGGTTGACGGGCTGCAATTCGCCGAGCGGCACTTCGAGGGTCGAGCCCTGCGACAGAATCACACAGCGTTCGACGAAGTTCTCGACCTCGCGCACGTTCCCCGGCCAGGGATAACGACAGAGCGCCGTCATGGAGTCCGCGTCGATGCTCGTAATGGCCTTGCGAAATAGCCGCACGTAGCGCTCGGTGAAGCAGCGTACCAGGTCGGGGATGTCCTCGGCTCGGTCACGCAGTGGCGGCACCAGGATCGGAAACACCTTAAGCCGGTAGTAGAGATCGCTGCGAAAGGCTCGTTCCGCAACCATCTGCGCCAGGTCGCGGTTCGAGGCGGCAACGAGACGCACATCGACGCGGATCGTCTTGGCACTGCCTAGGCGCTCGAACTCCTGTTCCTGGAGCACGCGCAGCAACTTGGCCTGGAGTTCCAAGGGAATCTCGCCGACTTCGTCGAGAAAGATCGTGCCTCGGTCGGCCAGCTCGAAGCGGCCGATCCGCTGTGCGATGGCGCTGGTGAAGGCCCCTTTCTCGTGCCCGAACAATTCGCTTTCGAGCAGGCCCGTCGGCATTGCCGCGCAATTGAATTTGATAAACGCCTTGTCCTTGCGGTCGCTCAACCGATGAATGGCGCGGGCGATCAGCTCCTTTCCTGTCCCCGTCTCCCCTTGAATGAGAGCGCAAGCGTTCGTCGGCGCCACTTGCTCGACCAGCTTAAGGACCGACTGCAGCGCCTTACTTTGGCCGACGATGTCGCCCCACTGCTGCTCGGTGTCCAGCTCCTGACGCAGGTAGATGTTCTGCGCATCGAGCTGACGCCGTCGATGTTCGCTTTCCTCCGCCCGCTGGCGCTCGGCGCGGACTTGAGCCGTCTGCAGCTCAATCACTGCCTGATTCACCGCCACGCGCAGCAGGAGACTCTCGATGTCGGTCGGGAAGTCGGCCCGCTGCGAGCCCACTACAACGACCCCTGATTGGTAGTCCAACCCCAGCCATGAGTACGCGAGCGACACCTCCCCCTCGCCAAGCGGATTCGGTGCCACGAAGACGGAGATCGGCGCGGGCTGGTTCAACCACAGTTCGAGTGCCCGGCCAACCTCCTCCGGCCTTGGTATCGACTCTGGGCAGTGGGCAATCCGAACGGCCTCGACCGGGGAGCCGCCGGCTGAAAGATTTAGCCGCGCATAGGCAAAGTCCAGACGCAGCATGCTCGACAGTGCGTCGAGCAGGGTATCGACAACCTGGGGCGGCCCACGGCCACGCCACATGGCGGGCAACGCCAGCAGGCTGACCAAATCATTGATGCAGCCCTGAAGGCGTCGGATTTCCTCGCTTCGGCTTTCCATCGGGTAAGTTCTTCCTCCTCATAGTCATGCAGGAGCCCCCTTGCGGTTTGCCTTCCGGTCCCGCAGTTCGCGCAGGAACTCCTCCGGCGGGACGAAGAAGGGATTCTCTTGAAGGACGCCCCCGAGGATGACTAATGGGTGAGTTCGCATCACGTCGATGACGATTCTCCCGCCGATCTTGGCGAGATCGTACAGGCAGATAATCGGATCAACAGTCTGCGGCACAAGTTGATTCAGTCTGGCCTCGTACTCGAGAAAGTCATCGGCGCCCGGCCAGTCTTCTCCAGACCACTCCGCGTGGCCTAGAACGCGGGTCAGCGAGTATCCCTGCTCCCGGCCTTGATTGGAAACATCCCGCATAACACCGAGCATTTTCTCGTGGTCGAATCGTCCGCCGCGCAAATAGGTCTCGTGCCAGTCGCGCAGCTCGAATTGGCCGCGCTGCTCTGCCGCGGTCGCGTCGATGCCGGCCGCCTCCAGGCGGCGCAGGTGTTGCTCGCGAAGCCTGGGGTCAACAATGTGGAAAACCCTCTCGCCGCGCTGGAGGCCTTCTTGGATGAAAGGGAGCAGCACGCGATACTCCTCATCCGCGCTGTGGAAAAAGGCGCAGACGTGGCGGTACGTGCCCAGAGTGGCGTTGCCGATCCGGATCGGCTCGCTCGATGCACTGTCCTTGATCGGGTCCATGTCTTCTCCCTGCAGCCGAAGAACTTTCCATCAACCGCGCGGTCAGGCGGTGGACGGAAAGGACCGCGCAGAGGCAACCGCCTGAAGAGAGCAGGCATTGTAGCCCATCCGAGGTAGGACACCATCTGCCAATCGTTCTTGGGGATGGCTGCCTACGGCAAGGGACATGTCTACGTTTCTGGCGGGGGGACTGAGCTAATTATGCAACTGAGCGATGCTCGCGAAGGATTCCAACCCCTTCGGTCAAATCGACCACGCTGATCCGTGTTGCAGGTGGCTCATGCTTGCGATAACGATTCACTAATCGAAGCTTCCCAGTTTGCCAAACCATGCAAGAAAAGTTCAATTGGCGTCCTGTCGCCCCGACTTTGAACATGGACGGCTCGTCGCGTTGTATTGCGGCGAGCCGTTTTTTGTTTGACGCCAAGTATTTGCGGCGGATTCTTGCGCAGGACGCCAAAGTTCAAACGTTAGCTGAACTTGATGGCCCAACGTTGTGAATCGCACGAGCTCTTAATCCGGCACGAGGTTGCCGAGTTCAAATCCCGTCGCCGCTTTTAAGGCCGATCGCGCAGGCTGCACGATTCGGGCACCCTGCATCTAATGAGATGCTTCGATGTGTCGCGCCGAGGTGGCGACAATTCAGTTTGCGCTTGTTAAGCCCGGCTCATTGCGGGTGCGGTAGAGAAATGCATCGGAGGTAAGGAGCGAAGTGAGCAGCGCTTTGATGCTACCGCCGCCGACTTTGTAGGCTCGGTACGCGGCTTGAAGTACGGGTGCGTCGTTTAGGGTTTCGTTACGGCCCATCCAAAATCGAAAAGCGTGTCGAACGAAAACCTGCTCGGCACGTTTGCTTTCGGCGAGCTTTTCGATCAGCTCGAAGACGTTTGCCACTTTGCCGTCGAGCGCCGGCTCACCGGAGTCGATGATTTCGCCCGTTGTGTCGACCGACTGATCGAACTCCGTTCTTCGGAACAGGCCCGCATGGTTGTACATTTCAAAGGGCAAGCCGAGCGGGTCCATTTTCTTGTGGCATGTCCAGCAATACGTTTCTCTGGTCACGCGCATGCGCTCGCGCAACGTGTTGTCGGGTTCATCAGGCAGCATCGCGTCCACGGTGATCGGGACGTCGGGAATGCCGCCTCCCAGCAGTCGCTCGCGAATCCACTTGCCGCGGCGAATGGCATGGTTATCCATCGCGTCGGAATGCGAAACAAGCCAACTCGGATGCGTCAGAATGCCAAGGCGTTGTCCTTTCGGCGCCGTGGCCAGAATGCGATCCGGCTGTAGCGACCCACCTCCAAAACTGCGCCGACCCGCGCGGGCGTAAATCGCCGGTCCGGATAAGTCGGCCTCGGCGACAGCGAAGTTTTCTTCCGCTTCCTTCTTCAAGTCATCGTTCTTCTTATCCGGCGATTTCTTTCCTTTTGCTGCCGCCGCCCGTGCTGCCGCTTCTTTCCCCGAGCGTCGCTCGCCGAAGTAAAAATTGTCGACCTTCGCCGCGACGACTTTATTCGTCGTGAGCAACTGCTTCAGGACGTCCGTGTCTTCTTGCAAAATGAGTTCGATCAAACATTCGGTGCTAGCGGTCTCTGCGAACATGTCCCGGTAGTACGAATCCCCCCTGTTCCTCACGCCCGTTTGCGACAGCGCTCTTCCGTCCTTGCAAATGTAGCCGCCCAGGTCGTAGTCGAAGTAATCGCGGAAGAATTGCAATACGCGAGGCTTTCGAACGGTGTCGTCGGCCAGCATTCGTTCGACTTCGCGCCGCACATCCTCGCGAGTCCGCATGCGGCCTTCGACGATTGCCTTCCGCAGCGGTTCGTCCGGCTTGAGGTATCGCAACGCATGATTGACCGCCAGCCCCAGCTCCCAGTCTTGCAGCATGACGCGATCGTCAGCATCGGGCGTGCCTTGCTCGGCAAGTTCCGGGCGAAAGAGCGCGTCTCGATCTAGGAAGACGGCTGACAAACCGAGCACAGCGCCGTCTTCTTTACCGAGCTTGTCGATGGATTGTTTCAGGATCGCCAGGTATTTGTCGCTCTCGGGTTCCGTCGGCGGGCGGAGGGTGAGCGATTCGAAAAGGTAGTCGACCGCGGCACGCAAGCGATCGTCCGAGGTCCCGTCTTCTTTCATCAGGTCGTAGACGGGCGTCAGCGGACGCAAGAACTCGCTGCTATACAGCAGGCTCGTGGGGAGGCCGCGAAGATCGCCTCGAGCTTGAATCAGCTCGGCGGCGTCTTTGGGATCGTCCGTGATTTGATACGGCTCGGCAATACTCAGCGGACCGTAAGCCATGTACCGAATAGTGTCGTCGGCAACGCTCATGATTTGCGTCGCTTCGGCGCTATTGACGGAGTACAGGTCCGGATAATTCTTCAACCCATGACTGCGCGGAGGCCAGAACAGCAGGGACGCTTTTGACGGCCGTGGCATAGGCGACCGTGCCGCCTTGCCAATAGATGATGTTATCGGTGCCGAAGTACAGCTTGAGCTCGCCGCCGTGGTTGGTGGGAACGGCGTCGCCATGCGTGCGAAGCCCGGGGTTCTGCGGATCGAACTCCGGTTCGGTGTTGATCAGCTCGTTGATCCGCGTGATGTGCTCTTGCGGCGTCACGCGCCACAGGCGTGCAGGAGAGGAGGTCGGCCGGAGATGAATGGCGTCGGGCAACGTTCCGAACAGCAGATCGTGATCGACGAAGTTACCCTTGTTGGCATCGAGATGTGCCTGGAATCCGCCTTTGCCATGCATGACGCGCGTCAGCTCGTTGACGATCCAGTCGGAGAACTGCAGCCGACGAACGAGGTCCGGCTGATCGGCATCTCGCGGCGGCATCTCCTTCAACGCGACTTGTGCCCAGACGCTCTTCCAAATGCCCGAGTTGACTTCATCCACGGGCCCCAGGTCGCCGAGCGAAAGGTTGCCTTCGGGTTGCGTCTCGCCGTGACAATCGACGCAGTGGCTCATCAGAAACGGCCGGGCAAAGCCGTCAAAAGTCTTGTCACTCTTTTCCCCGGGGGTGTAAGTCTCGCCGCCAACGGCGGATGACACGGCCACCGAGATCAGCAACGCCCAGGCAATGCCGATCCTGCTCATGCAAGGACTTCCTTGAGCGGCCCGGTGCCCACGTCGAACCGGCGCGCGAACGGTTCAGTCATGTTGAATCGATCGACGTTTTGACCGGCGGCGCGTAGCAAGGTTGTGTAGAGCGCATTGATTGGTCGCGTGCCGTCCAGCTGCGTGAACCGGCCTGTTTTGAAAACGCCTCCGCAGTTGCCCAGTAGAATCACCGGCCAGGTAGCGCCGGTGGTGTGCTGCTTGTCGGCGTTGTTGCTCGTATAGACGATCAACGTGTTGTCCATCATGGTGCCGTTGCCTTCGGGCACGCTTTCCAAGGCTTGCATGATCCGCACCAGCATGCGGCTGTTGTACTGGCGAATCTTGATCCAGATAGGATTGCCCGGCTGCGTCATGTGCCCCAGGTTGTGTCCCTGTTGTTCGACGCCGATTCCTTTCCAAGCGCCGAAGATCTCGCCACGCCCTGAACCGATGGTCAGCGTATTGGTGACCCCCGACGCGAGCGCCGAGATGCCGAGATCGAGCAGCACATCGTGCCAGTCGGTTTCGAATTTTGGCGCGGTATAGCGATCGTCGACGTTCGGGGCGAACTTGCGCAAATGATCGGCGACAGTGTCGAGGCGATCGCGCAGGCCGTTCATATCTCGGAAACCCTGGATGTACCGTCCGTAGCGCTCGCCATCGCTCGTCGGTAACGAGCGGCCCTTTTCGGCGGCCAGTGTTGCGATCTGATTGAGCACATTCGATTGCGCTTCGTGCCGAAGTCGGATGTCGCCGGAGGAAATGCCTCCGTAGAGCAATTGATACAGCTGATTCGGATCGGAATACATGAAGATCGGCTTCCCTGCGCCGCTGGCGGACAGCGTCGCAATCGTGGGCTTGGCCGTCATGTTCTCGATCGAATCCATGCCGATGCACAAATGCGGCAGAAGTGTCTGTGGCATGACCTTGCTCAGCTCGTAATCGATCGTCGACGCGCTGGGGGGCGTACCATCGCCGCCTCGATAACCGCCGAGCGCACCAAAGAACGCGCTGTGCGACGGGCTGGTGTGCATGCCATGCAAACCGTTGATGATGTGCAGCCGCTCCTTGTAAGGCTCGAGCGCCTCAATGGGCTCGGGAAGCCGAGCCTTCGCCAGCGAACCGCTGCGGGTCATGCCCTCTGGAATACAAGTCGCCGGATCGAACCCTTGATTCTGTAGAAAGAAAACGATTCGCTTCGGCGACCCGGTGCCGGCCGGCGCTGCCATGAGACGTTGGGAATCAAGTGAGAGACCGATTGCCGCGCCGGAACCGATCGCCACTTCTTGCAGCCATTCTCGACGGTTGAGCATCATGGGATCCTTCGGCGAATTCGTCGGTCAGTTGTCGCAATGTGCGATCATCGGTGAGCCACTCCTGTTGAGAATCGAGAAATTCCAACAGGCACTGCCGTAGGCCTGCGTATAAGGCGGGCAACTACGGCCACAGGCGTGGTAAGGCAGGCGGGGATACTAGGCTTGACGCTCGACGGCTCGTCATTATTTCTAAGCGCATCAAGCAATTGCCGCAACGAATTTATTGACGGGGCCTTGCGACAATTGGTCGGCACTCGCCGCCCATTTCATCAACGTACTAGCACAGGAGGCGGTTGCGTGGCCCGTTCTGCTTCCCATGCCGCCAAAAGCGCCTCCAATTCACGCAGCTCTTTCGGGTGGCAACATCCCAGATCGGTCCATTCGCCGGGATCCGACTCCAAGTCGAACAGTAGCGGTGGTGTTCCGCCGAGCACATAGTGCGAGCGCCGCGGCGCATCGCGTTCTGATGACGATCTTTCTGTCACAAGCCCCAGGAGAACGTTCGTTCTTGCGGCGGTTGTTCGCCACGCAGCAAGGGTAACAGGTCGGTGCCGCCGAGTGGTCGATCCTTTTCAGGCGAAGCTCCGCAAGCGCGAGAATCGTTGCCGTCAGGTCCAACCCGGAATTTAATTGCAATGGGGCCGTAAAAATTCGGTCGGCGGCGGAATTGGTAGATATGACGAGCCACATGGGCAACTCGAGGCGCGATCGCCACTCCGAATTCCTTCGAACGTTTACGACGCACGAGTTGGCCGTGAGGGCGTTCGTGCGCAAGTTGGTGCCGTCGCGTGCAGATGCGGACGACGTGATGCAGGAAGTAGCGATCGTGCTTTGGGAAAAATTCGACGAGTTTCGTGAAGGAACCAACTTCAACGCCTGGGCCTGCGGCATTGCGCGATTCAAAGCGTTGGCCTGGTTGCGCGACAAGGCCCGCGACCGCTTGGTACTAGACAGCGACGTTGTCGATCTCATTGCCGAACAGTCGCTCGCGTGTGAGCACCGGATGCAGCAGCAACGAGAAGCACTTGAGCAATGCTTGGACAAGATGCCTGCGACGGACCGTGACCTTTTGTCCCATGCATACGATCCCACGGCCAAGATGCACGAAGTCGCGGCAGGAAGTGGTCGGTCAGTTGGCGGTTTCTATCAGTGGCTGTATCGGATCCGCCAGATGCTGCTCGACTGCATCACGCGTGAACTGAGAACGGGAACATCATCGTGAGCGAGAATCTTGATTTCGAGCAAGCGGTGCAACGATACGTCAGCGGACAGGTCTCCGCTGCCGATGTGAAACGACTCAGCGGCCAACTACGCCAGGATGCCGATGCGCGTCAATTGTTGATTGATGTGCTGAATCTCGACTCCGCATTGGCGGCCGGCTTCGCAGACCGCGGATTGAACGTTCCGCAAAGCGTTGGGCCGAGAGGTGACCTTACTAGCGACGTCGCTCTCGAACGTTCGCTTCCATTGAGCGCTCGCCGAGTTTCCGTGACGCGCTGGGTGTTGTTGGCGGCGGCCAGTGTCATGCTGATGGCGACGGCCTTCTGGAGGTTGCAGGCCGATCGGCCTGAGTTTGCCCGAGTCCGCAGCTCGGCAGGGGTTGCAGAATTGGCCGAGGGGGCCGTGTTGCGAAGTGGTCGATATGAAATCGCCGGTGGCACGGTGGAAGTCGAGACGGCTCGCGGGGCGCGTCTGGTGATCGAGGCCCCGGCCAGGTTCTGGTTTGAATCTGCTCAACGGCTGCATCTCGAGCGAGGTCGCCTGGCGGCCGACGTGCCGGCGACGGCCAAGGGTTTTACGGTCGTGACGCCGACCGGAGAGGCGGTCGACCTGGGGACGAAATTCGGCATCGATGTGCCGGTTGGCAGCGCGGCCGAGATTCACGTGTTTCAAGGAGAAGTGGTAGCGCACCCTGACCGCGGCGGGACGGTGCAAAGCTTGCATGACGGCGAAGCACTGACCTTGAACGGTCAGGCAAGCACGCGGCGAGAGCTGCGGTCTGCCGCTTTCATCCGACCGGACGAATTTGCCGCCTTGCATGCGGGACTGAGCTTGCGGCAGCCGGCGCGGCAGGTCGATGCCGTGAACAAGCTGCGAGCTGATCCGGCACTGATTGCGCTGTTCGATTTCGAGTCCGACCTTCCGGACGGGCAGTACCGCATGGTGCAAGGTCGCTGGCCGGGTTCGCGAGCGCCGGAGTTCGTCAGCGTCGGAGATCACATGACGCTCGACGTCGGCGGCGATCGTGAATGGCCGCAGTTGACATTGGCGGCATGGGTGCGACTCGATCGACTCGGCGATCCATATCAATCGCTGTTGCATACCGACGGCTGGGACAAGAGCAATCCCGGCCAGGTCCACTGGATGGTGACTCGTAACGCGACGATGCGCCTGGCGCTCTACGGCAACACGCTGGCGCCCGGATCGGTCGAGCGCAACGGCTATCCCGACTCGCGCACATCGGTGCTCCCCGAGCAGGGGCGTTGGATGCACTTGGCGACGGTCTACGACGCGAGCCAACGCACGGTTCGTTTCTACCTGAACGGCCAGCTCGACAGTGAGTCACGTCAGCAAGTCGCGCACGCCGCGCGGCTCGGCGCCTCGCAGGTCGGCAATTGGAATCGAACCGACCGCAAGCTGAGTGGCCGAGTCGATGAGCTGTTGCTGCTCGGCCGGGCAATGACGGACGACGAGGTGCTCGAACTGTTCGCCGCAGGGAACCCGTATCGATGAATCGCGTCGTGATAATCGTCTGCCTGTTCGTCGGGGCTTCGCGGGTCGATGCCGCCACGGTCGATTTCGTCCGCGAAGTGCGACCGATTTTCGAGAAGCACTGCTACTCGTGTCACGGCGAAGCGAAGCAGAAGAGCGACTTCCGGTTGGATATCAAGTCGGAAGCGTTCAAGGGCGGCGAAGCCTACGGTCCGAGCATCATCGCCGGCAAGGCCGCTGACAGCCCACTCATTCAATTCGTGGCCGACGAGAACGCGGATCTGCGGATGCCCCCCGAGGGCGAACGGCTTTCGACGGCCGAGATCGCCGTGCTGACGACGTGGGTGAACGAGGGGGCGGCGTGGCCCGATGGCGTCGATATCGCCAAGCTCGAAGACAAACGCGACCACTGGAGCTTCAAGCCGCTGACGCACCCCAGTCCGCCCACGACACAAGACACGGAGTGGCCGCGAGGCGAGCTGGACCGCTTCGTCCTCGCTCGGCTGGAGAAGGAAGGGCTGCATCCTTCGGCCGAGGCCGACCGCGTCACCTGGTTGCGGCGCGTAACGCTTGACCTCACAGGCCTTCCGCCCACGCCGGAGCAAGTCGCCGAGTTTGTCGAGGATTCCAGCGATTCGGACTCCCGCGATTCGGCCTACGAGCGCGTCGTCGCCCAGCTGTTGAAGTCGCCTCGCTACGGCGAACGCTGGGCCCAGCACTGGCTCGACGTGGTGCGCTATGCCGACACGCACGGATTTGAAGTGAACACGGAACGGCCCAACGCCTGGCCTTACCGCGACTACGTCATCGACGCCTTCAACAGCGACACACCCTACGACCAATTCATTCGCGAGCAGATCGTGGGCGACGCGCTGGGCAAGGACGCGGCGACCGGGTTCCTCGTCACCGCCTCAGTATTGCTGTCGGGACAAATTGGCAAGGACGCGCCTTCCAAACGACTGGCTCGGCAGGATTCGCTCGACGAGATCATGATGAACATCGGCCAGACGTTCCTTGGGCTGAGCATCGGCTGTGCGCGTTGCCACGATCACAAGTTCGACCCAATCACGGCCCGCGACTACTACTCGATGCAAGCCTTCGTTGCCGGTGTGGAGTATCAGGAACGCGACCTGCTTACGCCCGAGGCCGTCGCGGCGCGTGAGCAGTTGCAACAACTCAAGATGCAACTTGCCGACGTCGACAAGCAGCTCGCGCGATTCGTTCCGCTGGCCAAGTCGGGCGCAAATCGCGCGATGTTGAATGGCCGCGAGAACGTGGATCGATTCGCACCGGTGAAGACGAAGCGTCTCCGCTTCACCATCCTTGAGACGAACAATCGCGAGCCGTGCATCGACGAGCTCGAAGTCTTCAACACCGACGGCGACAACGTCGCGCTGGCCGACCAGGGAGCGACGGCCACTGCCTCGGGCAGCATCATCGTCGCCGATCGTCATGACTTGAAGCACGTGAACGATGGGCTGTACGGCAACTCGCGCAGCTGGATGTCGAACGAGAAGGGCCGTGGCTGGGTCGTTGTTGAATTCGCACGAGAGCAGACGATCGAACGTGTCGTCTGGGGCCGCGACCGCGAAGGGAAGTACGACGACCGCCTCGCCACGGATTATCTGATCGAGGTGGAAGACAGCCCGGACACGTGGCGCGCCGTGGCCGATGCCGGCGATCGACGGAAGTTCAACCCGAAGGACAAGCGTCCGTTCACGATCTCCACCGAAGGCCTCAACGAGGACGAGGCCAAGGAAGCCAAACCACTGATCAAGGCAAGGTCTTCGCTCGAAGCGAAGATCGCGGCGGCACGCGGAGCGGGGAGAGTTTTCGCCGGTGTGTTTCGCGCGCCCGACGACATCCACCTGTTGTTTCGGGGCGATCCCGAGCAGCCCAAGGAAGAAGTCACACCCGCGCTACCCAGCGCGCTGAGCGAGGTAACGCTGTCGAACGACACTGCCGAGCAGGAACGTCGCCGCGTGCTCGCCGATTGGATTGCCGATGCGAAGAACCCGCTCACGGCTCGCGTGATGGTCAATCGCATCTGGCAGGGGCACTTCGGCACGGGCCTCGTCGAAACGCCCAGCGACTTCGGCCGCAACGGCATGAAGCCGACGCATCCGGAGCTGCTCGATTGGTTGGCGCAAGAGTTTATGCGGTCGGGGTGGAGCGTGAAGCAGATGCACAAGCGGATTGTGCTGTCGGCGACTTATCGGCAGTCCGCGCGGCATAACGCCGCGGCTGCCGGCAAGGATGCCGACGTGCGACTGCTGTGGCGGTATCCCTCGAGGCGGCTCGACGCCGAATCGATTCGCGATTCGATGCTCGCCGTCAGCGGTCGGCTGAACGTGAAAATGCACGGCCGGGGTTTCGACCTGTTCGACAAGCGCGGCGGCCTGAGCGGCTTCACGCCGGTGGAGTCGTTCCGCGGCGACGGGTTGCGGCGCATGATTTACGCGCACAAGGTGCGGCGCGAGCGCGAAGCCGTCTTCGGCGTGTTTGATTGCCCCGACGCGGGACAGAGCACCGCCCGCCGCCGCGAGAGCACGACGCCCTTGCAAGCGTTGAACCTGTTCAACAGCCGCTTCACGCTCGATGAATCACAAGCTTTCGCCGACCATGTCGTCAAACAGGTTGGCGACGAACCCGCGAAGCAAGTCCGACGAGCGTATCAACAAGCGCTCGGTCGCGAGCCGACCAAGGCGGAGCTTCGCGATGCCAGCCCCATCGTCCGCGAGTACGGGCTTGAGACGTTGTGCCGCGTCCTGTTCAACAGCAACGAATTCGTGTTCCTGCCGTGAAGGTTGGAGACGCGATGCCCATCAAACGAGAAACGATCTCTAACATTGGCCGGCAGTTGCTCGACCGCCGGCAGTTTCTATCGAACTCTGCGACTGGCCTGAGCTCGATCGCGCTGGCGAGCCTTCTCGGCGGCGATGGGTTGCTTGCCGGCAGCGGCATGGTGCGGCCTCCCGTCATCGACCCGGCGCGTCCATTCGCGCCTTGCGCTGCTGCACTTCTCCCCAAAGGCGAAGAATGTGATTGTTATTTTCTGCGCGGGAGCGATCAGTCAACTCGAGACGTGGGACTACAAGCCGGAGCTGATCAAGTGGGACGACAAGCCGCTGCCCGGCGGCCCTGAGGTCACGTTTCAGGGACCTGCCGGAAACCTCGCCCGGCCTCAGTATGAGTTCCGGCGGCGCGGGGAGACTGGAAAGTGGGTCAGCGACATGATTCCGCATCTCGCGGAGCTGACCGACGACATCGCGTTCGTCCACTCGCTCACCAGCAAGTCGAACACGCATGGCCCTGCCGAGAATTTTCTTTCGACAGGGTTCGTGCTCGATGGCTTCCCCAGTCTTGGTTCGTGGGTCACCTATGCGCTGGGAAGCGAGAATCAGAATCTTCCGTCGTATGTGGCGATCCCCGATCCGCGCGGAGTGCCGCAGAACGGTTCGAACAACTGGGGCCCCGGGTTTCTTCCGGCGGCGTTCCAGGGCACGACGCTCAGCTCCAAGGACCCCGTCCGACATCTCACAGCGCCCGGCATCTCGAAGAAGGCCGATGCTGCCGCGCGATCGCTGTTGGCGCGGATGAATGCCCGCCATCTCGAAACTCACGGCGACGATGCGAAACTCGCAGCCCGCATCGCCAGTTACGAACTCGCCGCCCGCATGCAGCTCAGCGTGCCCGAGATCAGCGATCTCTCGACCGAGCCCGAACACATTCTCAAGCTCTACGGCGCCGACGACACCCAGAACACCGACAAGGCCGCGTTCGCACGCAACTGCATTCTCGCTCGGCGGCTAATCGAAAGCGGCGTGCGATTCGTGCAGCTTTTCAACGGCGCCTATGCCAGCGGTGGGAAGCTCAACTGGGACGGACACAACGCTCTCAAGGAGCAATACGACGTGCATGCGGCAATTCTCGACCAACCCGCCGCCGCGCTCATTCGCGATCTGAAGCAACGAGGCCTGCTCAACGACACGCTCGTCGTCTGGTGCACCGAGTTCGGCCGAATGCCGTTCTTTCAAAAGGGCGCCAAAGGCCGCGACCACAATCCCGACGGTTTCACCTGCTGGCTCGCCGGGGCTGGAGTTAAACCCGGCATCAGCCACGGCATGACCGACGAGCTCGGCCAGAAAGCGGTGAGCGACATTCATCCGCTTTACGATTTCAACGCGACAATTCTGCACCTGCTCGGCCTCGATCACGAACGGCTCACGTTCGAGCACAACGGCATCCAGCGCCGCCTCACGAACGTCGAAGGACACGTGATTCGTGAGATCTTGGCATAGACATGGACGCAGTCGTCGCCATCGGGACAGGCGAGACGCATTGCTTGTTGGAACTGCCGCTTGCCGTTCCAAGAGACTCCCAGCGGCTTCCGAGTTGGATGCGTTGGTCACATCGACCTACGCTGACCTTTATCGCAGTTGGCTCATGCGTGCGGAAACGATTGGCTAATTGAACCTTCCCAGCCTGCCAGGCCTGCCAAAAAAAGTTCAATTGGTGTCCTGTCGCCCCGACTAGAGTTACGACGACGGCACAAAGCGTAATGCACGCTAAATACACGACAAAAGTCTCCCAAGCGAAACCTATGTTTCCTTGGGAGATTTTTCATGCGCCAGCCTGAACCGTGGTTTCGCAAGTCAATCGGCAACTGGTACGTCCAGTTAAACGGTCGCCAAGCCAATCTCGGACCGAACAAGAGCAAGGCGAAGATCGCATTCGCTAAGCGCTGAAGTGGCTTTTCGGTGGGATAGATCTCGTCCCAGTCGATGAGGAGCAACTCCAAGTCGGGAACCTCCACGAGGCTGAATCCCCGACTGCGAACGGTATCGCGCAGTTGCTGTGACTCGACGCCGCGAACAATCCGCTGAGCTTGTTCGACCAGTGCGTCGAGCTGCTCGATGGAGCGAATGTTCAGATGCCGAAAGCGCTCGAAGAACTCGACGAGATTCTCAACCGCCGAATCACGGAAACTTTCGGCTTTGGGGGGGCCGCGCAATAACTCGGTGGTCGCGAAGTGACCTCGGATAGTGAACTCAGATTCTCTGGTGACAACGCATTGCGGCATTCCAAGTCCCCCCGCCGGATGAGAAGCGATATACCATGTTTTGAGGGGTCATCGCCGTCTTGCTTGCCCTTTTTGTGGGCATGAAGAGCCTGCGATTCGCGCCGCGATTTACTCGCAGTGAATTCAGTTGAGCGAATCGAAAACCTGTTCTGCTCGGAAAAGATCGCCAATTTTGAATCGCTCGCCGTTGTTTGAGAGCCGGCATGAACGTCGTGGCACAGGAGTTGCCATGGCACCACTCTGCTCTGAATTGGGGCGCTGCTGCTGTCGAGTCTGCAAATCGCGCTTTGCAGGACTTGAATACAGGACATTCACCTTGGTGCCCCAACGAGATTGATCCGCGGAGGTCACGGTACCGATCGTCGAATTCGGAGCCGTTGGCTCTCGCCCTGCCTCATCAACCGACGTCTCCTGCCGGTTGCCTTATCACGACTTCGAAAGATTACTCGCTCCCAACGTCGGGAAGTCCAACGGATCGCATGAAAATAACTTTGGTACGCTCCTCATCTCCAAGCGTTTATCGCCTGCCGACGCGCATATATTTCGGCGTGCTCGTAGCCTCCATAGCCGTCTTGCTCAACGCGCCACAGATCGCATTTTCTCAAACGTTTACGTTCACGCCGACGACTTCGACATCGGGTGTCTATAACTGGTCGACCGGTGGGAATTGGAGCACCGGCACCGCGCCAACGGCGGGCGGCAGCGCCACCACCATCCTTGATTTCGGCAACGGCGGCAGCACGTCGTTCACTGCCAATAACGATGATGGCACTGGAGCAACGCCGACGTTCACGCTCAACGGCTTGATCTTCGGCGACAACGGCGGGCAGATGATCACGCTTGCCGGTCAGAATCTCACGGTGACCGGCAGCAGCGGCACGCCTGCGATTACGCTCAGCGGCGCGAATTCGCTGGTCACAATCAATAACAATGTGACGTTCAGCATCAGCTCGACGATCATCGATACTTCGACCACGACCGCTTCGCTGACCTTTGCAGGCCCAGTCACTCTCGGCGCGAGTATTCTCGTCGCTACGGGTAGCGCGAACACGAACGTGACTTTCGGCGGCAACTTGCTCGTTGCCATCACCAGCGGCAACCGCACGATCACGAACAGCGGCACAGGATTGGTAACGATCGGCACGAGCGGCGGCAACAATTTGATCACTTCAAACGGTGGTGGGTTGACGCTCTCGGGATCCGGTAATTTTCTGGTGAACTCTGCGTTCGACTCTTCCGTGAGCGGGCTCACGATTTCGCTGACCGGCGGCGCCACGGCAACACTCGCGTCCGGCTACGGCGGCACAGGCACGGTTGCCATCGGCGGAACAGGTGGAATGAACCTGTATTCTTACGGAGTTCTTTCACCCAATGGCACGACGGCTCTCACTTGGGGCAGCAGCGCAATTTACAATTCCGTCACAACAACTTCGCAGGAATTCAAAAGCGCGAATCTGGTGAGCGGCAGTAACGGAAGTGTCTTTGCCCAAGGAAACATCACGTTCGATGCCCTCGGCGTGACGGCCAATCCGTCCGGCACGAGAACCTTAACGCTCGGCAGCCTCCTTCCTGGCGCCACGGTGACCTACACCGCGAACGGGCCGATATCTACGCTGAGCTTGGACATCATTAACAACGCGACTTTCTACGCCGGAGCCGCGACCGCCATTTACACCCCACTTGTAACACTTACCGGGTCGCCCCCAACCCAGAACGGCACGGGCAGCATCATCATGCTCGGCAGCGGTGGCACATTTATTTTCGACAATACGACGAACGATGTGGCGCGGCTTGTCAGTGTTTCCGGCGCCTTGGCGACTGGTACCGTCACATTGAACTTGCAAGCCGGCGGCACGTTTCGATTCTTGGCGAACCCGTCGGTAACCGCGGTGAATAACACGTTGCCGTTCGGAGCGATCACGCTCGGGGCGGGCGTTTCGGCGATCGACTTTGGGGCAAGTGGCAATGCCGCCACGATCTCGGGCACTTCACTTACACGCGCCTCCGGCGGCATTCTGTTTGTCAGTGGTCTCAACGTGGGCAGCGGTACGAGCGGCCCCACATTGAGTTTCGCCGGACTGACGCCCGGATTTCTCAACGGGGCGGTCCTGTTCAATCAAGGCGGATCAATCGACTTCGCAACATACGATGCCACGCTTGGTGTATCGACGATGTCTTATACCCAAATCGCTAATGGCGGTGCGATTACAGGCGGATCGGTTTATGCGCTGACGACGTCTGGTCAAACTGCCTCGGCCGTTGGTCCTGCAAGTCTCGCCGGCCTTAAACTCAACGCGTCAACCGTCGTTGATGGCGGTTCAGGCCTGTTGAGTTTTAGCGGAACTGCAAACCTTAACAATAACGCCGGCGGCATTATCGCGACGGGCGGTGCGAGCCAAATCAACGTGCCGATTCAGTGGTCTTCGACCGGAGAGTTAGACGTCTATCTCGACAGCAGTTCGTCGCTTGCATTAGGAAGTAGCGCGACGCTTTCCGGCGGCACGCTCGGCATCGACGGGCCCGGCACGTTTACATTCTCCGCGGTTGGCAATACTCTTTCCGCCATTGTGCTCACCCAAGGTGCATTAAATCTAAGCATTGCAAATGAGATCTCAAGCTCAGTGATGCTGTCCGGAGC
Source organism: uncultured Planctomycetota bacterium (assembly GCA_963708675.1). Taxonomy (GTDB): domain Bacteria; phylum Planctomycetota; class Planctomycetia; order Pirellulales; family PNKZ01; genus DATAXP01. The sequence goes on along the minus strand of CAVPTO010000003.1, from coordinate 2,989,547 downwards.
GGGAACCTATGATCTGTCGGCCGCCGGTGCGTTAACGGGCAGCGCTGCCACGTTCAGCGGGACGAACGTGGTGCTATCGACCACGGGTGCGATAACAAGCAACACCCTTACCATCACCGGCTCGAACGTCGCGGTGTCAGCTTCAAACCCATTCGCGACTTCAAGCACGATCACGCTCACCGGCAGCACGCTCACGATTGCCAATGGGTTATCTGTTAACGTTGGTGCTCTTACCAATACCGGCGCAATTTCGGGCATTTGGCTTGGCACGGGATCTTCGTTCGCCACCAACTCATTGACGGGCAGTTTCGGCGGCGGGTATTCAGTGACCTTGAGCGCCAACTCGACCTTCACCGACGGCAACTCAGGCACCAACACCCGCACCTCAACGATAAGTGTTACGGCCTTGTCAAGTTCCGCAACATTCATCAAGAATGGAACTGGCGGTACCTCGTTGTCGGGCGTCGTCAATATGAACGGGGGCGCCTTCGATCTCTTTGCCGGCACCGTATCTCTCACGTCAGGTCTCGGGCAAATTAACAATGCGAATATATATGCATCTCCGGGAACCATTCTTACCGCCACGAATTCAACCGCGCTAACTTCTTATGCGAACGATGCTGTTTATCTCGCGGGAAGCACCTTCGCATTGACCAACACTTCGGCTGTGGCCAACACCATCTCGTTGGGCGGCCCCATAACATTGCAACTCGGCCAGTCGACGATAAACCTCACACAGTCCGGAACTGCCGCTGTGACGCTCAGCGCTTCGCAGTTGTCGCGAGCAAATCACGCGTCGTTGCTGCTTGGGGGCGGCATCGCGTCGATCGGCGGAACTACGGTGCCCTTCGATATGCTTTTTACGACGGCGCCGACGCTCGCGGGCAATGGCGGAGTTTTTGCGACGTCTGCCACAGTCTCGAACGGTATTCAGGCAATACTGCCATATGCTCTGGCTAGCCTTTCGAGCACGACCGCCGCCTTCGTGACTTACGACTCGACCAATGGACTGCGCCCCGCGACGCTCACTGGCGAAACGTTGTCCGTTACCAATTCACTTGCCACGGCCTCTCCGTCGTCGAACGTGGTGTTGACCTTGGCGACTTCATCGTCGTTTACGACTGCGTCGACTACCGTTAACGCGCTCCTCCTGAACGACACTGGCACGTCGGCGTCCGCGTCTTCGTTTACGGGCACGTTAGATATCACGAGTGGCCTCATCGCCTATGAAGGAACCAATCTCATTCTTTCGGGAGGCGCATCGACAGGCAAGATGATCCTTGGTGATGGCGTTACCTATACGGGAACGGTCAACGGCGTCGCGAATACGAGTTACAACGAAGCGATCTTTTACGCCGTGAGCAGCAGTTATCTACTGCTCGGCAGCGGCGGCGTCGCTCCGACCTTTGGAGATAATTCGGGCACGCCGTTGGTTTTGGTCAAAACGGGCAACAGCTCGGCGCAACTGTTTTTATATGGCACCAATACTTATTCCGGCGGTACGGTCATCAATGCGGGAATCATCGACCTACGCGGCGCCTTGGCGCTCGGCTCCGGCGGTGTGACGTTCTCAAGTCCTACGTCAACGCTTCGATTCGATGCCAGCCAACTCGGCAGCGGGACTGGCAACGTCGCTCTTCCCTACGTATCGTCCGTGCCTACCGACGCTACGAACCTACCGAGCACTTACGTGGCTGGCATCATCACGACCAGCGTCAGTTCCAACCAATTCACGAACTACACGACAATTCTGACGCTCGGCGGACTGAAAGAGCTAAGCACCACCTACAGCGGTCAGATCACGCAAGCGACGGCGGCCAACAACGGCTGGATTTCACCCCTCGGTCTTAATGTCAAGTTCACCTCGCCGAGCACCACACTCACATTGACGGGCACGAGCAACAACTTCACCGGTGGTTTGACGCTCAGTAGCGGCGTCTTGGCTGCGCCATCGCAAGTCAGTATCGGCGGCTCGGCTAACACGATTACGTTTGCGGGCGGCCAGCTCACCATTTTTCAAGGTCTGGACTCAAGCGGCAACACGCTCTCTTTCTCGGCGCCGCAGCCGGTAGTCGTTGCGGCAGCGGGTGGCACGATCAGCATGACCAGCGGCGCCACGGCGGCCGCGTTCAACGGCCCCATCACGGGCAGCGGATCGCTGACGCTTAACGGCAGCGGAACTTGGACCCTAGGCAACAGCGCGAACACCAATACCGGCTCGTACGTGGTCAATGGCGGTACGCTGTATATCAGTGGCGACACTTCGTTAGGCGCCGTGCCGGCGACCACCAAGTCGACCGAGATCACGCTCAACGGTGGAACGTTACGAACTGCTGCTGGTGGCCTAACCGGGGTCGCTCTCACCAGCGCAGGAACTGGGTACACCAGCCTTCCGACCGCGACGCTTTCGGGCGCCAATGGAACCGATGTTACAGCGACCGTGACTGCTGGAATCGGAGCAATAAACGTCTTAACGGGCGGCGGCGGCGCGACCAATTACACGTCAACTCCCAATGTTACGATCTCCGGCGGCGGCGGAACGGGGGCTACGGCGCATGCGGTGACCACGGCAGGTGTTGTCACGTCGATCGTCGTCGACAATCCGGGCTCGGGATACACGTTTCTTCCTGTTGTTGGGATTTCCGGCGGTGGTTCGCCGACTGCGACCGCTACGGCCACCGTAAGTGCGATTTCACTGTCGGGCCTTTTAGGCACGGGATTGAACTTTGCGGGCACACCGACAGTTGCCATCACCGGAGGGGGCGGCAGTGGGGCCACGGGCACGGCGACTACGCTCAGCGGTTCCGTCGTGACGCTCAACTCCAATCGCGGCATCGTACTCGCTGCCAGCGGTGGCACTCTGGAACAAATCGCCGGTTCGGTTCTCAGCTACGGCGGCGTGATTACGGGCTCCGGCGCATTGACCGTCACCGGTAACGGCGGCGGCGGCGCGGTTTATCTTGCGGGTCTCAACACTTACACCGGCTCGACCACGATCACCGGCTCGGGCACAGTCATGACTTTGGCCGGCGCGCTGCACGAGCACCACAGTCGGCGTGTTCAGCGGCGCATCGCTTACCGTGACCACGGGTGGCGCGCTCGCTTCCGGCACGCAGTTGACGCTCACCGGATCGGCGACGCTGGCGAATAGCTCGCAATCGCTCGGCAGTTTGACAGGTGCGGGACCGTTGACGCTGAACGGAACGGCGTTGACCTTGGCAGGCGGCAGCTACGCTGGTGCGATTGTCGGCGCGGGCAGCGTCGCGCTGAGTGGCCCGACAACCTTGTCGGGTTCGAGCGCCGTGGCCTTGACGGTGAACAATGCAGCGTCGCTTTACGTCGGCGCGGGGACGCTTAGCCTCTCGGGCGGCTTAACGTTGGCGAACGCGAGCATTCTCGGCTTCGGTTTCAACGGGACGACCAGCAGCGCGATCAATCTACAGAACTCTGCATTAGTCTTGTCGGCGGGGACGGAGACCATCAGTCTTTCCGGCACGGTCACCAGCACAGGCACGTATGTGTTGCTTAGCGGCGCCACTGGCGGAATCACCGGCGGCGGCACGTTGTCGCTGAACACGGCCGGACTCATCGGTACTGGCTACAACTATGCCTTGCAAACCGTAACCGGCAGCGGCCTCATCGACCTGGTGGTCACCAGCGCGGTCGTCGCCTCGGGACAACTCACGTGGACCGCCTCGCAAAGTCATATCTGGGACACTTCCAGTTTGAACTTCACCGATTCGGGGACGTTGGCCGCGGCCGCGTTTACTAACGGCAACTCAGTGACGTTCAGCGCCGTCGGCGCGGGAGCGGTTACGGTTACTAACAGCGGCGCGGCGGTGCAACCTTCGAGCGTCACGGTCGTCGGTGCGAGCGCCTACACATTCACCGGCGATCCGATCGGCGGCAGCGCGTCACTCACGATGAATGGCGGCAGCACGCTGGCCCTGTTCAATGCTAACTCGTACAGCGGCGGCACGGCCATCAACAGCGGAACCGTGCTGATCAACTCGGCAAGCAGCTTAGGCACGGGAGCTGTGACGCTCGGCGGAGCGGTGCTTGAGGCAACTGCCACGATCAGCAGCACGCGTGCTATTACGCTCAACAATGCAGGCAGCGCCATCCAGGTCGACGGCGGCGCCACCTACACACTGGGCGGCACGATTTCTGGCAGCGGCGGCTTGAACGCTACGGGCGCCGGCACGCTCGTAGTCAGCGGTGCGAACAGCTACACGGGAGGCACCACCATCAGCGGCGTGCTGAATGCGATGAACGCTTCGGCGTTGGGAACAGGCGGTGTGAGCGTACTTGCTGGCGCCACGCTGGCTCCCGTGAGTTCGCTGACGCTTTCGAGCGGTCTGATCCTCAACAGCGGTGCAACGCTCGCGTTCAGCAACTTGGGCGGCGTCAGCGGGCAGATCGACCTACTCGGCTCGATTACCAATTTGACCCTTAGTGCCGGCACCGAGACGATCAGCCTTGCAGGTTCGATTAGCAGCACGGGCAGCTATACGCTGATTAGTTATGGCAGCGGCACCTACAGCGGGGCATTGAGCCAACTGTTGCTCAACGAGACGAACCTCACACTGGCCAATGGTCTGACAGCCACGCTGTCGGACAACACCGCGCTGCACGAGATCGATCTACTGGTCTCGACGGTCGTTCCTCCGACCGGTGCGCTCACTTGGAGCGGCGCAGTCAGTCACGTCTGGGATACCAGCACGTTCAACTTCACAGACTCTGGAACGATGGCAGCGACGGCGTTCGCCAACGGCAACACCGTGACCTTTACCGATGTTGGCGCTGGCACGGTCACTGTCAGCAACGGAGGCACGCCGCTGCATCCGGCAAGTGTGACCATCACAAACAGCGCCGCCTACACTTTCACCGGCGACGGTTTGACGAGTACCGGCGCGCTCACCAAGCAAGGTTCGGGCTCGCTGTTCCTCGCCAATGCCGAAAGCTATTCGGGCGTCGTCGTTACTTCGGGAAGCCTCGAAGTTGGCGCGGCCGGCAGTTTGTCGACTCCCACGCTGTCGATCGGTGTGTCAGGCAGGGCGATCTTCGACGCCGCCATTTCGATTACCACGGTCACGGACTCTGGTAATTTAGCGTTCAGTACGACTGGCACGATCGCTGCGCTCACGGGGGCAGGCGGCATCACGACGAGCGGTGCGCTGACCGTCAATAGCGGCAGCTTCTCAGGTCCGCTGTCGGGCGCCGGCAGCCTGACGGTTTCGGGTGGCACGTTTTCGTATAGCGGTATCAACAACATCACCGGCGGCGTGACAATAACTGGCGGCGGCACGCTGGCCGTCGCAGTTCAGACAGCTCTTGGCGCGAATGCGATCAGCCTCTCGGGCGGCACGCTGCATGTGACAGGCAACATCGACGAAAGCAGTGCCCATGTGAGCTTCGCCACCGGCGGCACGATTAATATCGACAGCGGGATGACGCTCACGCTCACCGGCGCAAACATCACTGGCAATATCACGCAGACAGGCGCCGGCACGCTCGACATTCTTGGCGATTACGGCGGCACGACGACCGTCGGCGCCGGTGGTACGCTCATGGCCAATCCTGCGTCGGCTGGGAGCGTCGTACTTTCGACCGGTTCGGTGCTCGATTTCACCAGCGCAGGTTCCTATGGCGGAAACGTGACGGTCAGCTCGTCGCCTGGGTTCGCCGTGATCGAGAACACTAGCGGCGGCGTGGTCACACTGTCGGGCACGATCGACAAGACGCACGCGAATCTAGCTCTGAGCGGCCCCGGCAATTTCTGGGTCAACGGCACGATTACCGGCGGCACCGTCGGCACAGACTTCAACAGTGACATGCTCTTCAACGGCGGCGGCACCACGACGTTCAGTACCCAACAGAGTTGGGTCGGGCCGACGACGATCTCCGGTGGCTCGACGGTGTACGCCTCGGGGGTGAATAACGCGCTTCCGGCCAGCACGATTCTGAACCTCGGTGACGCCAGCAATACGACCGGCTCGTACAACTTAGGCGGAAATACGCAAACCTTGGCCGGCATCGTCACCTGGGGCAGCGGCACGAGCAATTCGATTACCAGCTCTGCCGCCGGCGGGCAGTTGTTCGTCAACGTGGCCTCGGGCGTCGACAGCTACTCGGGATCGCTGACCGGAAGTCTCGGGCTGCACAAAGAAGGCAGCGGCACACTGGAACTTACGGGTTCGTCGAACAGCTACAACGGTGCGACGGCCATCGACGTCGGCACGCTGCAGTTGGGCGTCAACGCAGCGCTGCCGACCACCACGACGGTTTCGCTTGCCGGCGGCGGAATCTTGGACGTCAATGGCCACACACAGCAGATCGCTTCGCTCGAGAGCGCGAGCTCGACGGCAACCGTGACGGGCAGTGCCGGCAGCGTATTGAATGTTTCGCACTCGGCAGCGATCTCCTCGATTTATGCCGGGGTCGTCTCAGGACAAATGAGCATGGCCTTCAACGGTGTGGCCCTCGGTGCCGAAGTGCTCACTGGCACGGCCAATAACTATTCAGGTTCGACGACCATTAATTCCGGAGCATTGATTGTAAACGGTTCGATCACCGGCACCGGGAGTTCGGTGACCGTCAACAGCACCAACGCCAACAACCCCGGCGTCTTGGCTGGCAACAACACATCTGGCTCGATCAATCGCGACGTGGTCATCGCTTCGGGTTCAGGCTCGGGAGGCGTGATCTCGCCAGGCAACGTTGCTCCGAACATCAGTAGCCCGACGTCCACCGCTTTGGCCGGCGAGTTGAATATCGGCGGCAACCTCTCGGTGGCCGGAACGTATCTCTGGGATCTGGCAAGCAACAGCACGACCGGTGCCGGATCAAACTTCGATCAAATTACGCTCAACAGCGGCTCGGTCACAGGTGCCGGCGGAACTCTGGAACTGGTGCTGACCGGCGCGGGAGTGCCGAGCAACACTGCGTTCTGGCAAACCTACGAGCAGTGGGCCGTCATCACCGGCGCGGGCACGATCAACAGCCTCTTCTCATTGCTCGATCAGACCGCGGGCAACTACAGCAGCCTTGGATCGTTCAGCCTGGCCGGCCTCACAACCGATCAAGCCGCCGGCGCCGTCCTCTTGGATTGGAATCCCACGGCCGTTCCCGAGCCCGGCACCATGCTCTTCGCGTCGCTCGCCTCGTTGGGGCTGGGCGGGTTTAGCTGGCGCAAGCGAAAGACGCGAATCGCCGGCACCCACAAACAGGTCGAGCTGCGACAGGTCGAGCACGATAGGGCTCTGTCGCTAAAGTCTGCTCGCTGATCTCCAGCGACTGAACCACCTAGCCGATCGTCTTGCCGGCCGCGAGCATCGTCTCCGCCTCGCGGAGCTTCTTGATGATCTGCTCCGCAGAATGCTTCTTGCCTTTCATCGAAAGTCCTCCTGCCAAAAAGGGGCCAATGGACTCTCATACCTCCTGGATCAAGATCAGGGGAGCACTCCATACATATACGCCCGTACATGTTTGAAAATAAAGACTTGACCGGAATCCAATATAGTGGATAATGGATCCATTATGAAAGATTCGGTGTCTGACTTAAACGAACAGATCGCTGAGCGAGTACGCTCGCTGCGCGCGGAGCAGGCCCTCTCGCTCGAAGCGCTGGCCGACAAAAGTGGCGTGAGCCGTTCGATGATCTCGCTTATCGAGCGTGGCGAAAGCAGCCCCACAGCGGTGGTGCTGGAGAAACTTGCCACGGCTTTGAGCGTAACGCTGCACTCGCTTTTCGCTGCGCCAGCCGACTCAGCACAACTGTCTAGCGGCCCGCTCGCGCGGCACGCCGACCAACCGCAATGGCAAGACCCGGCCTCGGGCTACCTGCGGCGTAATGTCACGCCGTCAGGTGTATCGCAGCCGATGCAAATCGTGGAAGTGCATTTCCCGCCCGGCGGGCGCGTGGCCTTCGAGAACGGTGCGCACCATGCCCGCGTACACCAGCAGGTGTGGCTGCTTGCGGGCGTGATCGACGTCACGCTGGGCGGCGTACGTTATCGATTGCGCGAAGGAGATTGCCTGGCCATGCGGCTCGACGTCCCGACCATGTTTCACAACCCCACGCGAAAGGCCGCTCGCTACGCCCTGGTCATCGCATCCGAGCCCCCTTCGAGGAGATCGTAGTTTTTGGCCTGATTCCTGCGACACGTCAGGCAGGCCAAATGAAGCCGAAGTTAGCTGTTTGACACGATCAAGCACCGTGAGTAGAGCATCCCAAAATGTGGCTATGAGCCACGCACCATGTTTGCCGCAGGCTTATTTGAACGACCGCACGCCAAAGCTGGTCGGAAAGAAAGGAGTAGAAGAAAATGAATACTTTAGTCTGGAGATATGTCGGTCACTGCGTTGAGGGCGAGCGATTCCTTATCGACGGAATCAATGTCTCGGATCACAAATGGATTCCTATCCATGAACCGGCCATTGAGGTCGAAGACCCGCTCGATCACCAGCCGTGCACGTTCAATGTTTGGGAAATTGAAGCCGAGGGGCAACAAGTTCGATTCGCCGCCGGCGAATTCGCGAACTGCGTCTGGGGCTTCTACCGACGGGCCTGACGGAACCTGCACAGCGCCTCTTGGAGCGCTTGTTGGGAAGTAATTAAACCCGGCTCTAGGCCTTTTCCCGTACTGCTGGGAAAAGGCTTCGAGCCAGGTCCTTACAATAAGACAGTAAACTCATCGAGAGGACAGTAAACTCATCGAGCCACGGCTGTCATCAAGTGGCGCCGACGAGTTCCGGAATTGGGACCGTGCTGATGGTCTCCAGAATCCGGCTGGCGATCTTGTATGGGTCGCCTTCCGAGTTGGGTCTGCGATCTTCCAGGTAGCCCTTCCAGCCTTTTTTCGGCATGCCGTTTGGAACTCGGATTGACGCACCGCGATCCGACACGCCGTAGGTGAACTTATCGATCGACTGGGTCTCGTGCAGGCCGGTAAGACGCAGATGGTTGTCCGGTCCATAGACGAGAATGTGCTCGTGTTTGTATTTCTCAAACGCCAGCATCAACTCGTCGAAGTAATCTTTGCCGCCGACTTCGCGGAGGTATTTGGTGGAGAAGTTGGAGTGCATGCCTGAGCCGTTCCAATCGGTGGCGCCCAGCGGCTTGCAATGGTAGTTCACGTCCACACCATACGATTCGCAAAGGCGGTTGAGCAGGAAGCGGGCGACCCACATTTCGTCGGCGGCTTTCTTCGAGCCTTTGCCGAAGATCTGGAATTCCCACTGGCCCTTTGCCACTTCGGCATTGATGCCTTCGTGGTTGACGCCGGCGTCAAGGCACAGATCGAGGTGCTTTTCTACGATCTCGCGGGCGATATCGCCCATTTGGCTATAACCGACGCCACAGTAGTACCGCCCCTGGCCCTCCTTGGGGAAACCCTCCTTGGGGAAACCCAGCGGTAAGCCGTCTTTGTAAAGGAAGTACTCCTGCTCGAAACCGAACCACGTCTCGGGGTCGTCAAGGATCGTGGCCCGATCGTTGGTCGAGTGTGGCGTCAGGTCGGGATGGAGAACCTCGCAAAGCACGATCACGCCGTTGATTCGCGAGGAATCGTGATACTTGGCGACCGGCTTGAGTACGCAATCCGAGGAGTGGCCCTCTGCCTGCCGAGTCGAACTGCCGTCAAAGCCCCAGTTCGGAAGTTCTTCCAGCGTCGGCTCGCTGTCAAAATCTTTTACGAGCGTTTTCGCTCGGATGTTTGGGACGGGCCGATAACCGTCGAGCCAAATGTATTCCAACTTAAACTTTGCCATAGATCTCTAGTTGTCCTTCCCTTGCTGATGCTGAATAGTCTCCTAGGCGCAAACGAGACCCAAAGCAAGGCCAATGCCAAGGTGTGCATTTTTTTCTAAAGCTTCGCTCCCGCCTAAGAATTCGGGGGGAATTCTGCGGAAAACTGCAGCAGAAGTTGGATCGCGTCGTGGCCAGTCAGACAAGGTCCGCCCGATTTGCGCGGCGAATGCTGAATTTCTTAACAGTCAGCGGCTGAATTCGGGAGCACGGGCAGTAACCGCTAACGACTGTTAGCCGCGAAGACGAGCGTGGCCGCGGGTCCAACGTTGATTGCCTTCGCGATTGCGCACTCCAGTAACCGCCTGCTCGCGCCACAGACCGCTCAATATTTCAGCGGCTGCCGTCTGACGACCTTCTAGGCTATGCCTGGACGCCTGCCGCTCTTACCCGCAGAAACTCGCGAAACGTCACCACCGGCGACAAAAGCTGGACGCCTTTTCTGAACACGACACACTTCCGTGGCTGGTGGTTCTCTGCCCACGAGCCAGGTGACGGTTTTGAGCGACTGTTCCGCGATGTCCACGTCATGATTCGCGACAGTCTGAATAGCAGCCCCGCTCAGCTCTCGTCGCCATTGCGGAGGTTCAATTCCGCGTAGCGGTCGACTTGTCGTATGAAGCTTGGCGGCGCCTGAAGCGTGGCGGCGCCAAGCAGACTTCCGTTGCGTCACTGGGTAGATTTTTTACCTGTAAGACAATTCGGTTTCCACAGCATTATCCCACGACGATTCCCTTTCTCGCTTGCCCTGAAGGCATCGAGCGGTTCTGTTGCCGCTGAAAGACGTCGTTCGGATTATGTCTCACTAACGCGGCACTCATGCCGGGGTAACCGGCATCGACTTTGCATCGTCCGCGCGACCACCAGCGAGCATTCGTCGAAAAAGTCGCCTGAATAAGAAGCTTCGGACACACGCGCGAATCGTGCATCATGAACTTCCTACTGCTCGCACAAATCACTTCGTCAGGCACCGCGGCCGCGAATCTGTCGATCTTCGACCCGGTGTCGCCGTCGGCCGAGTCGATCCGCGACTTGTCCTTGATGGTGGCCGCCATCTCGGCGTTCATCTTTCTCGTCGTCGAGGGAGTGCTTTTCTATTCGATCGCACAATTCCGCCGCGGCAGCGCGACGCCGATCAGCGAACCGCCGCAGGTTTACGGCAGCCAGGCGGTCGAGATTGCTTGGACCGCGGCGCCTGCGTTGGTCGTCTTTCTCCTCGTTCTTGTGGTCACGAGAACGCTGTGGGCAGTCAATCGCCCCCAGCCTGAGCCAAAGCCGGGAGACGCGGCACTCTTTGTCACGGTCGTCGGACATCAGTGGTGGTGGGAATATATCTACGACAGCTATGACGGCCGGAAGCTGGAAGTCATCACCGCCAACGAACTGCACGTGCCGGCGAGCCGCGACGGTGTCGATCGGCCCGTTTATCTCTCGCTCAAGTCCGCCGATGTTTGCCACAGCTTCTGGATTCCGAGACTTGGAGGGAAGACCGACCTCATCCCGGGTCGCACCAACGAAATGTGGTTTCAGACCGACAGGCCGGGGTTGTACCTCGGGCAATGCGCCGAGTATTGCGGCACGCAGCACGCGAACATGTTGTTGCGAGTGATCGTCGAAGAGCCTGCCGAGTTTGAACGTTGGCTCGCTCATGAAGCCACTCCCGCCGTCGAGCCGGACCAAGGCGATTCACGGGCGCGCACCGCTCAAGCGGCGTTTCTGGCCCAGACGTGCGTCAACTGTCACCGGGTGCGTGGCACCTCGGCACGCGGGACGTTCGGACCCGACCTGACGCACCTCATGAGCCGGCAGACGTTGGCCTCGGGGATGATTCCAAACACGCCGGAGAACTTGCGGCGCTGGTTAATCAATCCGCAGCAAGTGAAGCCCGGCTGCCTGATGCCCGCCTTCGGCTTAAGTTCGACCGAGTGGGATCGGATCGTCGATTACCTATCGCTTCTGAAATAAGGATCGACGCGTGGCCACCATCGAGCTCGAAGGTTCTGCCGTGGCTGACACGTCGGCGCGCTCGTCTGCTACGCCGTCACTCCTTTACGACCTGGTGACGACGGTCGATCACAAGAAAATCGGCCTCATGTACGTCGCGATGGCCTTGTTGTTCTTGGTCGTCGGCGGCTGCGAAGCGTTGCTCATCCGCGCAGCTCCTGTTTCCCCGCTACGACCTCGTCGGGCCCGACGCGTTCAACCAGTTGTTCACGATGCATGGCACGACGATGGTCTTTTTCATGGGGATGCCGATCCTGATCGGCATCGGCAATTACATGGTGCCGCTGGCGATTGGGGCTCGCGACATGGCGTTTCCGCGGATGAATGCATTCGGATTCTGGGCAACGCTTTTTGGCGGGTCCCTGGTCTATTTCAGTTATGCCACGGGCGGAGCGCCGGCGATCGGCTGGTTTGCATACGCGCCGCTCACGGAACGGACGTTTGCCCGCAGCGCAGCCACCGACTTTTGGGCGCTGGGACTTGTGTTGAGCGGCATGGGAACGTTGGCCGGCGCCGTGAACTTCATCGCCACCATCCTCGCCATGCGCTGCCCTGGGATGACGCTTCGCAAGATCCCGTTCTTCGCCTGGACGATGTTGTGGACGAGCGTGCTGATCCTGTTCGCCATTCCTCCGCTGACGGCGGCCCTCGTCATGCTGCTTGCTGATCGCAATCTGGGAGCGCATTTCTTCGACACGCAAAACGGCGGCTCAGCGCTGCTCTGGCAGCACATGTTCTGGTTCTTCGGTCATCCCGAGGTGTACATCCTCATCTTGCCGGCGTTCGGCATGATCTCGGAAGTGATTCCCGTCTTCTCGCGCAAGGTTCTGTTCGGCTACGAGTTCATGGCGGCGGCCACGGCGGCGATCGCTTTCATCAGCTTAGGCGTCTCGGCGCATCACATGTTTTCAGTCGGCATGACTCGCACCCAGGATCTATTTTTCGTCGTAAGTAGCCTGCTCGTTTCAATTCCCACAGGCATCAAGTTCTTCAACTGGTTGGCGACGATGTATGGCGGCCGCATCTCGTTCGCATCGCCGATGCTCTTTGCCTTTGGCTTTCTCTCGATGTTTTTGATCGGCGGCCTGACTGGCATCATGCTCGCCGCAGCGCCCTTCGACTTTCAACTCACCGACAGTTATTTCGTCATCGGCCATTTCCATTGGGTACTGATTGGCGGAACCTTGTTTGGCACCTTTGCCGGAATCTATTACTGGTATCCGAAGGTCACCGGTCGCATGCTCTCCGAGCGGCTCGCTCGGTGGCACTTCTGGCTGCTGTACATCGGCTTTTTCCTGACGTTTGGGCCGATGCACATTTCCGGCTTCCTCGGGATGCCACGGCGAATCTACACCTACGACTTCGATCGTGGCTGGACGTACTGGAATCAATTGACAACCGTCGGAGCGCTGATTCAGGCCCCGAGCTACGCGATCTTCCTTTACAACGCGATCGTGTCGCTACGCCGAGGTCAGCCCGCAAACAACGATCCGTGGGACGCGTGGACGTTGGAATGGATGACGTCCTCGCCGCCGCCGCCGTACAACTTCGAGACGATCCCCAACGTGCATAGCCGGCGACCGCTGTGGGACCTCAAGCATCCCGACGATCCGGACTGGCGATACGAGTGAGGATATGGTCATGGATCTGAATCTTGCGCTAAGCGGGCAGTCCGGCAGCTCGGTCGAGCTTCCGATTCCGCCGGTGATCGTACCCGAGAAAAGACTCAGTGCTTCGCAAGCCGGCATGCTCGCGTTCCTGGTTTCCGAGGTCGCATTGTTTGGGACGCTGATCACCGCCTACGTCACGTATATGGGGCAGGACACCAGCGGGCCAAAACCCTCCGAGGTTCTGTCCTTGCCGCTGGTGCTCGTCACGACGCTCTGCCTGCTGTCGAGCAGCGCGACAATTCACTTGGCCGAAAAGCGGCTCCGGCAAGGCGGGAAGCGCGCTTTTCTCTTTGCGTGGGGTGCAACGATTACGCTGGGCATCGCGTTCTTGTTGGGCACGGCCTACGAATGGCGCGAATTGATCACCGAACATCACCTGACAATCAGCCGGAACTTGTTCGGCTCGACCTTCTATACGTTGGTCGGGTTCCATGCACTGCACGTCACGATTGGCGTCGTCGTCATGCTGCTCGTCTTCGGCGTGGTGATTGCCAGGCAGGTTTCGACTCAGAGCGAACAAGTTGTCCAGATCGTGTCGTGGTATTGGCATTTTGTTGATGGCGTGTGGATTGTCGTGTTCGCGTTGGTGTACCTGATCGGGCGGTAGAACCATCGAACTGCGAACTATGGACGTTGAATCGATGGCCGCCGAATCACCACAGCCCAAGCACGACGCGGTTGAGATGCCGCGCCCGACCGCAGCGCCACTTGTGGTGTCGGTCGGGCTCGCGTTGCTGGCTGTGGGCGTAGTGACAAGCGTTGTTTTTCTGCTTATCGGTGGCGGGCTGTGCGTGATCGGTCTCGGTATGTGGATTGAACAACTTCTGCCTGGGAGAGGACACTTCGAAGAACCGCTCGTCCCTCCGTCACTGCGCCCGCGCCGGTCGTCGCCGTGCCGGGAGTTGTGGGGCAGTTGCGCATCGGCGTGCCGGGCTATCGCATGCGGCTGCCGGAGAAAGTTCATCCGATCTCCGCCGGGGTTAAAGGTGGAATCGTTGGTGGCCTTGTGATGCCGCTACCTGCACTTGCTTACGGTGTGTTCAGTGGCCACGGCGTTTGGTACCCGGTCAACCTGTTGGCTGGAATGGTGCTGCCCGGTCTCGAGCAAATGACCGCACAGCAGCTTGAACAGTTCCAGATGGGGCTGGCGGTCTCCGCGGTCGCTATCCATGCGGTCATGGCGCTCGTTCTGGGCCTGATTTACGGCGTGTTGATGCCGATGTTGCCCGAGATTCCCAAGCCGCTCGCCTGGGGCGCGTTGCTCGCCCCCATGCTTTGGACGGGCGCCTCCTTCGCGTCGATGGCCGTCGTCAATCCGCTGCTCAACAAAGAAGTCGATTGGCCGTGGTTCATCGCATCACAATTTGTCTTCGGCGTGGTCTTGGCACTCGTCATGATGCGATGTCACGCTTGGCCTCCTGTTCGCTCTGGAATTTTCGGCGCGATTTGCGGCGGGCTGTTGATGCCACTGCCGGCGGTCCTCTGGGGACAATTCTCAGGACATGGAATTTGGTTTCCCGTCAACCTGCTGGCCGCCATGGTCATGCCCGGCATGGATCAGTTACCTCTCGAAGCATTGTCGAAGTTCCATGCGACCTGGCTGCTGACCGCGCTTGTGATGCACGCCGTCATGGCGCTTAGTTTCGGGATCATGCTGGGGCTGCTGTTGCCGCGCTTGCCGCAAATTCCCGGGCCGCTGGCCTGGGGCGGCATGTTGCTGCCGCTGTTTTGGACCGCGACGAGCTACTCGATGATGGGCATCGTCAATCCGTTGCTCAATGAACGAATCGATTGGCCATGGTTCATTGTTTCACAGCTCGTGTTCGGAATTGCCGCGGCCGTCGTAGTCGTGCGCTCGGAAATGGTGAGTATTCCACCGGCGGGAAGTGGACCCGACCAGGTGCCCGTGACGTGAAGGCATTCGACATGGTGGAATCCCGCAACTATAGGATGAACACATGCCACTGGCTTTTGGCCGTGGTGCTTATGGGCGCGCTTGCAGGCTGCGAATTTCCAGGCGAACCAAACCCAGCCGAGCGGCCGGTCCCGGCTGACCAGATCGTCGAATTCGCGCCGCTGTTCAAAGCTCACTGCGTCGGCTGTCACGGCGCCAACGGCACACTCGGGCCAGCGCCTCCGCTGAACGACGCCATCTTCTTGAGCATTGTCCCCGAGGCCGAGTTGCTGCGCGTGATCAGCGAGGGAAGACATGGCACTCCGATGCCCGCCTTCACGCGCCAGAGCGGCGGAACGCTGAACCCAGCACAAGTCGACGCGCTGGCCCATGGGTTGAAGTCCCACTGGAAAGCGCAGGTCTCGGTCTCGACTCCGTTGCCGTCGTATGTGGGTGACGAACGTAACGTTTTGGACCGATCGAGCGAAAACACCGAGCGTGGCAAACTAGCGTTCGCTCGAGCTTGCGCGGTCTGTCATGGCGAACTCGGCCAAGGAACGAGCAAGGCCGGCGCCATACATGATCCCACGTTTCTGGGGCTCATCAGCGATCAGGCCTTGCGCCGCATCATCATCACCGGCAGGCCCGACTTGGGGATGCCGAATTTTGCCGACAACAAAGCTCGGGGCCCAGACTACCAGCCGCTCACGTCGGCCGAGATCGACGACGTGGTCGCCCTGCTCAGCAATTGGCGGCAAAGCCCGGCTTCCGCGGTCCCCATGAGAACACGTGAGCCCGTGAGCCGATTGTCGACCGACACCGAAGGATCACGACCATGAACGACAACGCGTGCAGAGAATCCACAGACCTTCAAGTAAAAGCGCCGCGGCGAACTTTCTTTGAATGGATCACCTATGGCATGGGTGCGATCGCTGCGGCCGTCGTTGGCATTCCGTTTGTCGGTTACGTCGTCGGAGTGCGCAAGAGCCCGATCTATTGGGTTCCGCTTGGAGTTGTCGGCAGCTTCCCGGTGAACGAGACGCGCCTGGTGAGTTTCGATAATCCGATCCGCCAGCCCTGGGACGGCATCGTGGCGAACATCGGCGTCTACGTCCGCAACCAAGGTCAGGATCAAAAGGAGCAGTTTTTGATCCTAGCGATGAACTGTGCGCATCTCGGATGTCCTGTGTCATGGTTCCCGCAATCGGGCTTGTTCATGTGCCCATGCCACGGTGGCGTGTACTACGCCAATGGCGAGCGCGCCTCGGGGCCGCCGCCGCGCGGACTGTTTCGCTGTAACTGGCGCATCCGCGACGGGCAATTAGAAGTCCAGGCGCCCCACTATCCGACGTTGCAAGACACTCTGGATCAGCCCAGCTCAGAGCGAGCCGTCGTATGAAAGCTCCTATGCAATGGCTGCGCGAGCTCGGATCGTGGTTCGATGTCCGGCTGCGCTTCAGCGACACAATCATGCCCATGATGCGGCATCCGATCCCGCGCAGCTCGGCCGGTCCGATGGGTTGGTGGTACGTCTTCGGCAGCGCGTCGATGACGCTGTTGATGGTGCAAATTCTCACAGGCATCTGCTTGGCTTTGGTCTATGTGCCAGCGGCGGACAAGGCGTACGACAGTCTGTTGTACTTGAACTACGAAGCACCAATGGGCTGGTTCATACGCGCACTGCATTACTATGCCGGATCGGGGATGGTCGTCTTGGTCCTCGCACATGCGACCCAAGTCTTCTTGCACGGCGCTTATAAGTATCCACGCGAGCTGACCTGGATGGTTGGCGTGGTGCTCCTGCTGTGTACGCTCGGCATGTTCTTCACGGGCCAGGTGCTGCGATGGGACCCCGATGCGTATTGGGGCCTTGCGGTCGGAGGCTCGATGGCCGGCCGCGTCCCCGTCATCGGCCCACAAGTCGTTCATTTGATCCTGGGCGGAGTGGTGATTGGCGGCGACGCGTTGAGTCGCTTCTTTGCACTGCACGTCTTTGTGATCCCGGGCGTGTTGCTCGCGGCACTGGGAGTCCATCTTTGGCTCGTGCTCAAGTGCGGAATTAGTGCAGCCCCGGTCCCTGGCCAAAGCGTTGACCCCAACCGCTACGACGCCGAGTACGCACACGAGGTCCACACGACGGGCGTGCCGTTTCTCGGCCCGGCGATGTTGAAGGATGCTTTCTTTTCCGCGCTCGCGGTTCTGGTTGTCGTGGCGATCGCAGCGTACCTCGGCCCCAAGGGTCCCACCGCGCCCCCCGATCCAATGCTCGAAGGCGCCAACCCGCGACCCGAATGGCCTTTCCTCTGGTTGTTCGCACTGTTGTCGATGAGCCCGCCCGAGACCGAAACGTTCATCATTCTTGTGTTGCCTGTGCTTCTCATCCTGGTGCTGTTCGCGGTGCCGCTGATCAGCAATCGAGGTGAACGGGCTCCAAGTCGTCGGCCTACGGCCGTGCTGATGGTTGTCGTGATGTACGCCGTGTTGGGAGTGTTGACATACGAAGGGGCCACGGCCCCGTGGTCGCCGCAGATGACGGCCTGGAGCGGCGAGCCGGTGCCGATTGACATCATCGAGCACGCTTCGCCTGTCCAGTTGCAAGGCGCGGCCGTGGTTCAATTCAAAAACTGTCGTAATTGCCATGCCATTGACGGACTTGGTGGAAAGCGCGGACCCGACCTCGCGGGGGTCGGCACTCGGCTGACCTATGGCCAACTCGTTGACCAGATCAGCAATGGCACTCCCGGGGGTGGCAACATGCCGGCCTACGGCAAGCAAGTCTCGCCGGTCGAGATGACCGCGATGGTGGAGTTTCTGTCGGCGCTGCGTCCCCGTGGGCGGCCGCCAGCCCGCACCGCCTCCGAACCAGATTAAGCGCGGGGCGCCATGCCATGAGCCCAACACTCGACGCCTGTTTGCGCTCCTGGCCTTGGGATCCCTGGTTGATCGTGGCGACCCTTGGCTCTGTCGCGATTTATTTTCGCGGCTGGCGGCGGCTCGCCTCACATGGTCATGCGCGGTGGAGCGCGTGGCGGCTAGCGGCATTTGTAACAGGCGTGTTGAGCGTTTTCTTAGCGCTCGCTTCGCCGATCGAGCCACTGGCTGCGCTGCTCCTGCAAGTTCACATGATTCAGCATTTGCTGCTGACGATGGTCGCGCCACCATTGTTCTGGCTCGGCGCACCACTGTTGCCGCTCGTCTGTGGCGTGCCCGATCCGATCCGAAAGCATTGGATCGCGCCGCTGATGCGATCTGCGGTGCTTCGTCACATTGCACGACGGCTAACAAACCCGCCCATGGCGCTCGCGCTGTTCGTGGCAATGAATGTGTTATGGCATGTGCCTGCGTGTTACGAACTCGCTTTGCGCTCCAGTGCATGGCATTACTTACAGCACGGTTGCTTCTTGGTCGCCGGAATGATTTTCTGGTTCCCGGTCGTGCGTCCTTACCCGAGTCGGCCACGCTGGTCAGCCTGGTTGCTGCTGCCGTATCTCATCCTCGCCGACGTCCAAAACACGGTGCTTGCCGCCATACTGACGTTCTCGAGCAAAGTGCTGTATCCGTACTACGCGCAAGTACCGCGACTCGGCAACATTTCAGCCCTTGATGATCAATCCGTAGCCGGCGTGATCATGTGGGTGCCTGGCTCGATCGCGTTCTTGGTGCCGCTGGCTGCGATCGGCATACGTTTGTTGTCGGCCGGCGGAACCGAGGCGAGAAGGCCGCAAGTAATCCGAAGAAAGACGCCGGCCACGAACCGATCGCTCAACCTTCCTGTGATCAATCTTGCTGCCGACCATTCCCTCTCGACGACTCGGCCATCGTGGATCTTCAATGCCTCGTCGACCTTCCTACGTTGGCGTCATGCGCGAACGGCGTTGCAAATTCCGTTGTTTCTTTTGGCCGTGATCGTCATTGGTGATGGGCTGTGCGGTCCGCAGATAAGCCCACTCAATCTGGCTGGAGTCTTACCGTGGATTCATTGGCGGGGAGTTGTCGTATTAGGGCTGTTGGCCGTGGGAAACGTGTCGTGCATGGCCTGTCCTTTCACCTTGCCACGCAGACTGGCGCGGCGATGGTTGCCGCAGGGGCGTCCTTGGCCGCGCGCCTTGCAAAGCAAATGGCTGGCCGTGGTGTTGATTGGACTGTTCCTGTGGGCGTATGAAGCTTTTGCCCTGTGGGACAGTCCGTGGTGGACGGCTTGGATCGCGATCGGCTATTTCGTGGCCGCTTTCGCCGTCGATGGTTTCTTTCGCGGAGCTTCGTTCTGTAAGTACGTTTGCCCGATCGGGCAATTCAATTTCGTGCAATCGCTTGTGTCGCCGCTAGAGGTAAGAGTTCGCGATCCTGAGATATGCACGGCATGCCGGAGCAAAGACTGCATTCGCGGCCGAGGGAGCATCCCTGGTTGCGAGCTTGACCTGTTTCAACCGCGCAAATCCGGGAACATGGACTGCACGTTCTGTCTCGATTGCGTTCAGGCGTGTCCTCAGGCGAATGTCGGACTGCTGGCCAGTGTGCCCGGGTCGCAGCTTTGGCATGACCGCTTTCGCTCAGGCATCGGCCACCTGGGAAAGCGCCTCGATGTCGCCGCGCTCGTTGTATTACTTGTCTTCGGATCGTTCGCCAACGCCGCAGGCATGGTTCGGCCGGTGGTCGAGTGGCAGCAGAAGGTGCAAGTTGCATTGGGACTGTCGCCGCGGATGGTCGTCACGGTGTACTACTTGCTCGCGCTGGCCGTGATACCACTTGTTATGGTCTGGCTGGCGAGCGCGGCTTCTCGTCGTTGGGCAAGACTGTCGCTGAGCTGGGTCGAGGTAGCGACGCGCTATGGTTACGCCTTAGTCCCTCTGGGGCTCGGCATGTGGCTGGCCCACTACAGCTTTCACTTGTTCACCAGTTACGAAGCGGTCGTTCCTGCGGCACAGAGAATCGCGACGGACGTCGGCGTAATCGGCCTCGGTAGTCCCCACTTGAAATGTGATTGTTGCGCGGTCTCCGTTGCCAAGTGGCTGCTCCGCGCGGAGTTGACGTTCTTGGCCTGCGGTTTCTTGCTGTCGCTTTACACGGTCTACCGCGTGGCATTATCCGAGCGACACGCCTTGAGTGCCGTTCTGCCCTGGTCGGCTCTGCTCGTGCAACTGTATGCGGTCGGTGTCTGGATCGTTTTTCAACCGATGCAAATGCGCGGCACGTCGATGATGGGATGGTAAGGATGATGGAATGGGTTCAATGAACACTGCTGCGCTGCGAATGTTCTCGTGGTCGCGGATCGTGGTATGTCTTGCCATGTTGACCGAGCATGCGCGCGCGGACTCGGGAACTATGCGCATCTCACAACGACACGGCAATCAACAAATCACCGTGTTTACCGACCCCACGCCGTTGCGTGCCGGACCGATCGACGTGAGCGTTCTGGTTCAGGATCTTGAAGCTGGCAACCCTGATTTGACACCGACAATCGACATTTCCATCAAGCCCCGTGAGCGATTAACAAACGTCGTCCGATATCGCGCGACCAACGCAGCCGCCAGCAACAAGCTGTTTCAAGCGGCCAACTTTGATTTGCCTCACGCCGGATGGTGGGAAATCACGGTTGATGTTCGAGGCTCAGAGAAAAGCGCACCCGTCTGCTTCGACGTCGAGGCCGCAGAGCCGTTGCCACCGTGGCAAGAACTGTGGCCTTGGTTCTGCTGGCCGTTAATCGTCATCGTCGTATTTGCCGTCTGTCAACATCGCGTGCCGCCGGCCGGCAGAAGACACAGGAAGGGTGCTTCATGAAGAATACTGTGCCGGCAGATTGGATTACTCTGCCGCAGATGCGCGTCGAGATTTCGGATGTTGCCCAACTGATCAGACCACGGCTCGCTTTGAAACCGAAAAAGCAGGAGGACTGCAAAGTCGACAAGAAGTGCCGTAACTCGAAGAACGTTGGTAAAGGCTTGCCTCTTCGCGGCGGCACTTGCGTGCCATGACCGTCGACTTTGCAGTCCGCTTGACCGAAAAAGGAAGCGAACAAAAAGGAAATGAACGATGAGCGAAGTCCGTTTGGTCGTTCGGGAGCTTGCACACGACTGGTCCGGTATCGTGCACGCGAGTTCGGGCGTTCGCGCCGTTGCAGCGCTGAGCGCCGATCCGCTCACGCTGGCAGAACTGGAAACCGCCTGCGCCCGCTTCGCCAAGCCAACTCCGAATCATCCGTTCTTCGCGAATCTTTCGACCGGATTATGCGAGGTGCCGTATGACGCCGGCGTCGTCATCATCGACCTGGTCGCACGATTGGTCGTCGTGGATTCCACGCACTCGTCGCCTGAATCGACGGGAGAGGTCTGTTACCACGACGGACAATGCGCCACGGACACGTGGCTGCGCTATCACCTGGCCCAAGATTGGACGTTGGTGAATGATCGCTGCCAGTGGCCGGCCTTAGCGGAGCAGCGACGACGGGAAAGAGCCGCACGCCCGCTTGTCGAGGCTCGCAACGTGTTTTACGGGCGTCCGCTGCTGGAGTTCGTCGCACGGGAAACATTCGCGGCCTGCGATCGGCACGACAAGACAGATTCTGCCGTATGCGACGCTATCAGAGACATTCACGCGGCCTGGCTGTTGACGCCGCGCGACGACCTGGGCGGCGTCTGTCCGCGCAATGTGGCGCTCGAGCGGCACGATTTTCTCATGTGGGATCTGCAGGATCAGGCGGAGCGATGGTCGCTGCTGAGGCAATGCCCGCCCGGACTGGATCAGTCTTCGTTCGCTTACCGATACGGTGGCTTCGGCACGCACGAACTGGTTCAACATTATGAACTGGTTCGCGAACTGCTTTGGTCTTGCTGGAATCGGCTAGTCGAATTGGAGACAACGCAGCGAGTCGCCAGCGGGCCGGGAGCGCTTACGGTCGGAGATTTTCTCACGAGCGAAGTCCCACGCTTGGAAAGCGTCCGCGACGAATGGCTCGAGACGCCCGACCCGGAATGCAATGGACGCACGCCGCGATCCGTGATCGACCGGGAACGCGCTCGGCTTCCCGAAGGAGTATCCGGCCATGACGCGATCATCGATCCCGACTGCCCTTGTTGCCAAATGTTAGCCGACATGCCCGGCCCGACGTTCTGGCACCTGGACAGTAGCGGCATGGACGACGACTTCGCCTTCGACATTTATCATCGCACGCGCCAGGAATGGGAGACAGAACAACGCGAATGGGAGGAACACTACAAGCGTTGCGATGCCCAACGGGCCGAGCGCCAACGCCTGGGCGTGACGGACTCCCGTTTCGGCGAGCCAGACGAGGACTCTATCTGGTCGTCCAGTTTCTCGGTGCAAGATTCCGCCGACGTGCCGCTGGGCGTCCGCTTGTTCGGCATCGGCGGTCACCTGGCCGAACTGATTGTCGACATCCGTGGCGAGGCCGATGGCCCCTCCGCCGCGCCAGTGGTTCAGCGATTGATTGACCAGCTCAACCGCGACTTCGGCAACCTGCGCGAACTTCTGCAAACCTCCGAGCCGTCTCTCGCCGTGGCACTCATCAATCCGGTGAGAGACCGCTTCACCGAATCGCTGGCTGATGTCGCATCGGCACGGCCAGATTTGTCTGCGAAGTGCGAATCCTTGACGAACGGTCTCGCCAGGTTTCTGGATCCCCATGCCTCGGAATCGACTTGGGAATCTGGCGATTCGGAGACTCCGTTTTGAAGTTCATCCAAGGCAAATTTGGAACTGAGTTGGAAAGTGCGGAGAATCCGTCCAAGCCCGACAGGGGCCAAAAGCCTGGCAGGCGTCGAAAGGTACGGGTTGAGCACAGCTCCTGAAGTCGCCCTGAAAAAAAGGCACCACCCAAAAGGTCGTTTGACTACAGTCTTGTGGCGGTCGCCGTCTGAGAACGCAACCCGACGAGAGGATCGTCCGTCAACTCCGCAGTGACGATTCGGCTTAGCCGAAAGGCACAAGTTCGTCGATGGAGGGAGGACCGGCCGACGACCGACCATTCGGAGTCGATTGCACTAAGCCGCATGGGCGAGAGCTTCGTCGCGATCGGTTCACCACTTTCCGAAAGTCTGTAAGTGATTCGCACAGCACGTTCACATTCGATCGATTTGATGACCACAGCCACCGCCTCAGAGGCATAGGTGACATCCCCCCTGTTCGAATTCGGCTCGATGGCTAGAAGTAGGTTCTGGAGCGATTCGCGTCGTTGCCGCGGCAGCAGTACCATGAGCCGAGCCAGCGGGAACCCGCCGTCTCTGTAAGCAGCCGGGCGCAACTCGACGGGAACAATCTGCGAAAGAACAATCGCCTCGATATC
The DNA here is from genome assembly GCA_963708675.1 of uncultured Planctomycetota bacterium. Taxonomy (GTDB): domain Bacteria; phylum Planctomycetota; class Planctomycetia; order Pirellulales; family PNKZ01; genus DATAXP01. The sequence continues at coordinate 2,965,872 of CAVPTO010000003.1, read as the reverse complement.
CTGCTTCGATATTCGTGGCGCGATGTCTTCCGAAACGAGCAGGTATCGATGATGGACGGGGTCACTCTCGATCTTCAAACCAGCTGCACGAAGGGACAACATATCGCGAAAGATGGTTCGTCGGCTGACTTTGAATTCGACGGTAAGTTGCTCGACGCTGCACTGAAGGTCAGCATAAAGTAGACGGGCAATCCCCAGGCATCGTTCGAGCATGGCGGCTTTGCGAGGACTCCGACCAGCCCTTTTGGAGCTGCGAGCTTTTTCGGCCATGAGATCGACGGACTGAAACATCAGAAGCCTTATCCAGAGACTATTGCCGCTTATTAGTAGCTAACACGAGCGTCGTTTCTCGAACCGGCGATATTTCTTGAAAAAATGATCCAAGAGAATAACGAGCAGTTCGAAGAGCTGATGCGGCGTTTGTCTTCTGGAGACGAACTCGCGGTCGACGAGTTTCTACGTCGATTCGGCCGGCACCTGCTTCGCGCCGTGAGGCGCAAGCTCGACAGCCGACTGCGGAGCAAGTTCGAAAGTTCGGACTTTACCCAAGCGGTTTGGGCATCATTCTTTGAGAACATTGTTCATGGTCGGCAATTTGCCTCCCCCGAGGAGGTCGTTGCCTCGCTGAATATTCTCGTCCATAACAAACTTGTCGACGCATTCCGTAAGTTCCTCGTTTTTCAGAAGAACAACCTGGCGAGAGAGGGTGACGCGGCCGAGCAAAGCATGCAGCAATTGGTCGCCGACGTTCCCACCCCGAGTGCGATTGCGGTCGCCCGAGAGCAATGGCGAACGATCGTGATGGTGCTTCCCCTCAACGAACAGAGGATGGTTTCAATGCGCATGGGCGGAGAAACGTTGGAGGCCATTGCCCTTCGGTTTGGCTTAAGCGAGCGGACAGTCCGTCGTGTCTTCAAGCGACTTGAGAATTCCTTCGTGCCATGAGCGACAGCACCGACGTCTCGAATAGCTCACGGGATTCGCCAACGGTCCCCAGCGGTTCAAAGTCGTTGCGGGCAATTGTCGACCTTGCCACGGTGGGATGGACCAACGGCCAACCCGGCCGCGCGGACGAGGTCCTTCGAGATCATCCTGAGCTGATGGCGGATCGGTCGGTGGTTCTCGACCTGATCTACGAGGAATTCTGCCAGCGTCGCGATGCCGGCCAGCTTGTTGCGTCAGAGAGCTTCTGCAATCGGTTTCCAAGCTGTCTGCGTAATTCGATCGCGCAGATGCTTTGGGCCGATGCTCTCGTGGGGGGGCATCCCGATTTAGCTCGCGACCTGGACGCAATGCCGTGGCCGGTCGTGGGCGGAGTCATTCAAGGATTCGAGATCGTCGAGGAGCTCGGACGCGGAGCCCTCGCGCGGGCGTACCTCGCACGGGAGCAGGTGCTCGGCGACCGCCTTGTCGTCATCAAGGTCGCATCCATGGGGGGCTACGAGGCCGCGACACTTGGGAAACTCGTCCATCCGAATATCGTGCGCGTGCACTCCGTGTGTAGCGATCCCGTATCGGGCCGTTCGATTATTTGCATGTCCTTCCACGGGAGGGCCACCCTAGGCGACGCGTTAGAGTCGATAAAGTCACAACCATTCCCGCCGCGAAATGCCGGCGCGTTGCTCGATGCGGTCGCTGCGATTGATCATGGCGAGCTTCCGAAAGTGGACGACGCCCATCGGTTCACGTTGCGACACAACTCGAACTATGTGGACGGGGTTTTAGAGATCGGACGGCAGTTGGCCGAGGCCCTTGCGTTTACGCATCGAGCCGGCATTTTTCACCGCGACATCAAGCCGTCGAACATTGTTCTCACCGCTTCCGGGTCGCCGCTTCTCTTTGACTTCAACCTCGCAATCGATGCAGCGACCAATGCCTTTCGACTTGGCGGCACGGTCCCGTACATGGCGCCCGAGCAAATCGAAGCAGTCTTTCTGAGTCCTGAGAGCCAGATTTCGATCGATGGACGCGCTGACATCTATTCGCTTGGCGTTGTCCTCTACCAAATGATCTTTGGCAACGTCCCAATAACCCCTGACAGCACAAGCAATGACCCTAGGGAATTGGCAAAGGCGATGTTTGCCATCCAGTGTCGTCAACCGTCGCAATTGCCTCAGCTTGCTCGCGGTCTCGATAGCAAGGTCGTTTCGCTGCTTCAACGGTGCCTTCGTTTCGATGCGAATGCTCGCTTTCAAACTGCGAACGAGTTGGTTGCGAGCTTCAACGAATGCCTAGGAATTCGGAGCCGACTCAACCGATGGGCTAAGTCGCATCGGCGATTGGTGGGAAGCGCAATACTCGCCAGTGCCGCCATTGCGACTGGCGCTGTTGGCTTCGTCGTCACTCGTGAACCGTTTGAAGTGCGCGAGTATCAGCGTGCACGATCGGCTCTCGATCACGGTCATTCCGAGGAAGCACTGCTAACGCTCACCGATTTGCTGCGCAGCGGCAACAAAACGGCACCCGTTTACATTGCTCGCGGCGACGCCCTGCGACGACAGCGCGACTACGTGGCAGCGGTGTCTGACTACCAGCGTGCTCTCGATCTTGAATGGACTCCAACCACTGCGGCTTTACAGGCCTACTGTGTGGCACGCATTGAAAAGTGGCAAATGGCCGCCGAGCTTTACCGAGAAGCGATCGCTGCCGGCTTAGAGACAGCAAACGCGTTCTGCAATCGCGGATACGCCCTGTACCGTGCATCTCAATGGTCGGCTGCAATTTCGGCTTACGAGATCGCGCTGGAAAAGAATCCGGAGCTCCAGCAGGCGGTGTATGGCCGGGGGCTCGTATATCTTCAGCTGGGCATCAATAAGCGTCGCGAGATACCGAAAGACGCGATTCGAGACATCGAGCATGCGATGACTCTCGGCCCAATGAGTGGCCAACTTTATTATCATGCGGCTCGCGCGTACTCAATGGCTGCTCGGGTTGATAAGACGTACGTCGATCGTGGACTGTCGATGCTGCGCGCTGCGATGGCCAACGGCGTCAACCTCAACGTCGTTCGTGACGACCTGATTTTCGATTCTGTAAGGCCACGCGGCACTCTGCCCGAAGGCCCGCCGCACGAGCACATCGAACGTGTGCCGTTCTCAGCAGATCTCTTGGCGGCGCCCTACTAGCCAGCTCTCGCGACATAACGCAGTAAGCGTCTTGGGTTCTTCTCAGGCCTGGCGTGTCCGGTGACTGCTCCCTTGTTCGTGTTGACCGGATAACGGCACATCTCGCGCGTTGCGCGTCTTGGAAGCCGCGATCTAACAACAACGAACGAGGCCATCGGAATGATCGCCATTCTTACGCGTGCACTCTGCGCGCTTCGTGGAAATCCGACCAAACCTGCTCAGCGGCGAGATTACTGCCGAAGACTTCGATTGGAGGGGCTTGAGACTCGCCGAATGCTTTGTCACCCGGAACCGCCGACGATCGGCACCAATCTCGTCGAGGATGGCGTCCTTCAAGTCTCTGGAACGGCTTTAGAGCAAGGTCGTGACGGCGTTAACTACCCGTCGCAAGTAAACATCACTGGCCCGGGCGGACTTTCTGTCAACCTTGATGTGAATCCCGACGGATCGTTTTATGGCAGTTTCCCCGTGGGACCAGATTCGTACGGGACCATGACTGCCACTACCACGGATAGTGAAGGGCGTACATCGGACTCCACAGGGTTTGAGGTCCAGCCTCCGAACGGCGACCAGAGCATGGACATGATCGCTCCGACCTCTCAGAGCACAAGCACCGATACGCCTGCCTCATTCTCGGACGCGTCGTACAACTCGTTGACACTTGCCGGCAGTGCGCCGTCCGGAAGTTCCGTTCAGACGACAATCAGCTCAACGAACGGGTTGTTCAGCCTGGCCTCAACCGATGGACTGACGTTTTCGGCAGGGAGTGGGGCGAACAGTTCGTACATGACCTTCACGGGATCGGTTGATGCGACCAATGCAGCGTTGCAAGGCGCGACCTTCATGCCGGACTCGGGATTCACCGGCAACGCCGAGGTAGGCCTGAACAGCATCGTCAAGGCAGAAGACGGTAGCACGTTGACGACGTTGGCGAGCACGGTGCCCATCAGTGTATGGCATGTCGACGAGGCGCCGGTGAATACCACGCCGGCCAGTCAAAGCGTCAATGCCGGCAGCACCCTGACGTTCTCCGAAGCGAACGGGAACCAAGTGTCGGTTGCTGATCCCGACAACGGCGACCTACCACTACAAGTCTCGCTTCGAACAACACAGGGAACAATTTCGCTTGCGACCACCGATGGGCTATCGTTTACGGCCGGAACCGGCACCAGCGACGCCACCGTGACGTTTCGCGGATCGCTCGACCAGATCAACGCGGCTCTCGATGGGATGACGTTCACCCCGAACGCTGGTTACTCGGGGAATGCGGTGATCCATCTGACCACGAATGATCTGGGTAACGGTGGCATCGGTGGAGCACAGACGGATGCAGACGTCATTTCGGTTGCAGTCGTCCCGCCCAATCAATCACCCGTCAATAACGTGCCAGGGCTACAGCTTGTCTCCGAGACAGGAACGCTCGTGCTCTCCGCAGCGAACGGCAATCGAGTGACGATCGCCGACGCCGACGCCAAAGGCCAGGTCGAGCAAGTTACTTTGACGGCCACCGATGGCTCGTTGACGCTAACAAACACGAGCTCGCTGGCATCCATCGATGGCAATGGCACGTCAACGATCGTCATGACCGGCACCGTCGCGCAACTCAATACGGCGCTCAATGGCATGAAGTTCCATGCGAATGCGTTCTTCTCCGGTGCTACGTCGATTCAGATTTCGACGAACGACCTCGGCAACAGCGGATTCGGCGGAGCGTTGGTCGCGACGTCGAGCATCGCGGTGAACGTCATCCCACCGCCGACAGTCGCGAGCGTTGTCGTGAGTAGCGGAAGCATCGTGATTCCGTTGAGCGCCCAGGTGAATATCACATCGCCTACCGATGCCTTCACGCTGACGAAGCTCGGCACCGGCGGTGGCGCTGTGACCCTAAATGTCGCTTCGCAACTTCAGGACGGCCACACTGTCGTGACGCTAACCTTCAGCGGTGCATTCGTCGACTCAAGTGGCGCACTGCTCTCCGGCAAATACTCCCTGCGAATCTTGGGCATCGACGTGACCGAGACGCTGTTCAATCAGCGACTCGACGGCAACGCCGATGGATTGGCCGGCGGCAACTACCTTCAGCAGTTCACCGTGTAGCCCGCGCAAAAGAACCGCGCCATTGCTGACGCGGCCCCGGCGATCGGCGTTCCACTGGGCTTGTGAGGGTCAGCGGAGTGAGGGTTGATCGCCGGGGCTGTTGATGCACCATGAGCCCACAGGTGGGTCGAACGGTGAGCCCGCTGATTTGAAAGCGCCGGACAGACGGAGTCTGCAGAGACTCTGCCGGGGGCACGGAGGAGATTCTAGGGCGTCGGAACTACGACCTGAGCGAATGCTCATCGCCGACAAACGTGGTGTGCGCAAGCGCGCAGGTTCGACCCTCCATAAGTGTTTGGCGCGACACAGCACTTTACGAAGCGCCCTGTGATCGATGCCGCCAGCGCGAACCGACTCCTAGCCGATTAACGCACCACCGATGCTTCCCGGGTGCCTGCCACAAAGCAACTCGGTGAAACATGCGTCAATCGCGCCGAGAACAATCTCGGTGCGCACCCTTGACAGACAGAGGCCATATAAGGGTTAGGGGCATATAAACGGGACAGGTCTAAATCTTTTTGCGGTCGACGGCCTTTCGGGGTCTTCCGCGGGGACGAAGGGTCGATTCGAGGCCCAAACGCTCGGCTGTGCGGCGCACCCAGCGGTCATGGCCGAACGGTTGACCGCGCAACACACACTTGCGGATGGCCGCCATTTCTTCTTCAGTTTGAGGGGCATTCACGTAAGGCACCCAAGCGCGGGGCTGGGGCACGGGCCAGTCACTGAGGGGCATATAAACGGGGGCATATAAACGGGACAGGTCTAAATCTTTTTGCGGTCGACGGCCTTTCGGGGTCTTCCGCGGGGACGAAGGGTCGATTCGAGGCCCAAACGCTCGGCTGTGCGGCGCACCCAGCGGTCATGGCCGAACGGTTGACCGCGCAACACACACTTGCGGATGGCCGCCATTTCTTCTTCAGTTTGAGGGGCATTCACGTAAGGCACCCAAGCGCGGGGCTGGGGCACGGGCCAGTCACTGAGAAGCTGCGGCTCGTCGGGCGACGGGTGCAAGCGCCGCCACAAGCTTGACCAGTGCCAATCCTCTGCGCGGCGCACGAGATTCGCACGCAGCGCGTTACGTTCCACGTAACGCACCACCTGGTACAGATGCTCATCGCCTTCGATCGGAAACGATTTGTAGCGCCCCTGGTACAAGTGGCCGTAGCCGACGCGACGACGATGCTCTTGCCAGTTGCGCCATGGGTGATCGTCAGCTTTTGCATGAACGCCCCCAAATCGCCATCCGATTTCGGCCACAGCACGAAATGCCAGTGGTTCGACATCAAGCAATAAGCGACGATCCGCATCGGCCGCGTTTCCAACGTTTTGGCGATCGCGCGCTCGAACGCCTCGAAGTCAGCATCGCGCAGAAACAGCCGCATCCGTCCCACGCCACGGTTCAAGACGTGGAACAACATCCCTCCAGGAGCCAGACGCGCGGTGCGAGGCATGGTCAGAGTTTACCGAAGGATGAACGACCTGTCAATAATTAGACCTGTCCCGTTTAGATGCCCCCATTCGCAAGAAAGGGACTTCGCCATGCACAGCAGCGCCTCGCCCGAAGTGTTCGTGGGTATCGACGTGGCCAAAGACAAGTTCGACGTGCATCTTTGGCCCGAGCACAAGGCTTTCACCTTCGACAACACGACGGCCGGCATCGACGCGCTGGTCGAGCGCTTAGCTCAACACGTCGTGCGTCTGGTCGTGATCGAAGCGACCGGTCGCTACGAGCGTCGTGTGGCCACTGCCTTAATGGACTCCGGATTCGAGGTGGCGATCGTTAACCCACGCCAGCCACGCGACTTCGCCAAGAGCACCGGTCAACTGGCCAAGACCGACATGATCGATGCTCGCATCCTCGCGCACTTCGGCGCCGTGATCGGACCACGCGCCAGCGAAAGGCCCTCGGAAAACCAGCTCTTTCTCGATGAGCTGGTGGCCCGGCGTCGTCAGCTCGTGGCGATGATCACCATGGAGAAGCAGCGGCTGGAGCAGGCCATGCACATGAAGCTCCGCCGACAGATTCAGTATTCGCTCAAGGCGCTCGACAAGCAGTTGTCGCAAGTCGAAGCGCAGATGCTCGAACTGATCGAACGCGATGACGACTGGCGGCAGCGCTATCGACTGCTCATCAGCGTGCCCGGTGTCGGCCAGGCCACAGCCACCGCGCTCATCGCCGAACTGCCTGAGTTAGGAAAGCTCAACCGGCAGTGCATCGCCGCACTCGTTGGTGTCGCGCCGATCAATCGCGACAGCGGCAAGCAGCGTGGCCAACGGCACATCATCGGTGGTCGGCAGAGCGTCCGCAACGCGCTCTACATGGCCACGCTCACCGCGCGCACGTGGAACCCGACGATTCGCGCCATGGCCCAGCGCCTGAGCGCTGCCGGCAAGCCCTTCAAAGTGATGATGACCGCCTGCATGCGCAAGCTGCTCGTGATCCTCAACACCATCATCCGCAACAACGAACCTTGGAGAACATCATGCCCAGAAAACCGCGACGAAGTTGTCCTTCAACCCTCTTGAAAATCAACACAGCCGCTGCAGCGATTGGTTAGGCCGAAGCTAGTTGATCGTGGGCAGACTCGCGTAAACGGATATGAACAAATTGGAGATGCAATACGGCCAAAGCGCTGGACGAAGTTTGATTGGAGATTGCCCTGAAGGAACATCTGGACGAAAGGCGACGGTGACAAGGCAAGCGAATAGCGTGATCGATGAGAGAATCGCGAACCTCTCTCGAACAAGTCCGAACCGATAGAAGCCCCAAGGCAATGGGTCCTGATCGACGACGAGTAGCAATCCGAATAGCGCGAATATGACGAGAGAGGTTGCCTTCGAGATGCGGCGCGCGGTTCTATTCAGCGCAGACTGCATATAGGCCTAACGAAGAAGCTCAGTTGCCCGCTGAACGTCAACGGGTTGAAGGGCATTCTAACGTTACCGAAGTGAGCGAGCCAAACGCTCCAAGAAGCTGCGGGTCAACTGCAGCGATTGGTTAGGCGACCACGATTGCAAGAGCAATGCCCAGGAGTAGCACAAAAACTAGAACTTCTGCCAATCTGAATTGAAAGTTGGGCGGAAAAATGACACAGGTTAGAAGAAACGTCGGATAGGATGGCAGCAAGAAGACTATGAAAAACACTGCGATGAAAAAGCCCGCAGCGTTGGGGCTGTTCGGCCCGGTACCACGCAGCTTTGGGAACCAAGTCCTAGCAAAAACCGTCGCTGCAGTGCTCCAGCTTAGTGTTGCAATCAGTGCGACTCGCCAGAATATCGAATAACCACGCGATTGCCTCAATGCGGTGCATACGAACACGAAGAATAGGCACCACAGCACTAGCGGAACAAAGAGTATAGTTCCGTTGTCGATCATAGGTAGATGCTAAGTGCGCAGGATCACAAGACGATCCACTATAGAAGAACGCCGCCGCAAAGCACCGCAAAAATGAGGAAGTAAGCCTCTCTTCGAGCGACGACAAGCACGAACCCGAGCCGATCTTTAGAGAATGACTTCCCGGCAGCGGGATCGTGGGTTCAGTCATCTTCGCCTAACGAAAAAGCTCAGTTGCCCGCTGAAAGTCAACGGGTCGAAGGTCATTCTAACGTTGCCGAAGCGAGTGAGCCAAACGCGCCGAAAGACTGCGGGTCAACTGCAGCGAATGGTTAGGCGGGTACGCGGCTAATAGGTAGTGTTAATTTGTTTGAGCTGGCATCCCAAAAGTGTTTCAAGCTCTTTAAGGCACTCGGTCGAGATGTCGAATGTCTCTGGGTCCATCGTCGCAAGTTCAAACCGGGCGATGCCGCCTTCGGAAAAAGTAAGTGCGGCAAACGATAGTTCGATTCCACAGCAGGGCATGGCAACGATCTTTTGCTGTGCATCGGTTTCACAACCTTCAATTGCGTCCATGAACCATTCGCCGCTCTCGGATTCGCTCGCATCGATCGACGCACCACAGTTTGGACAGGTGATTACATCGAGCATCTCACCGGCATCGATGTAGACCGGGTGTTCGTGAAGTTTCACCTCAGTCTCCGATCCGGACGTGGCGCGCTCCAGAACAGTTGCAGCGCGGTCGAACACGTCGGGAGATGGCGTGCATTCCGGGTCGGTAGGAATGAGCTTCAGGTAGTGCGTTGACATAGATTGCCTGTGCCGCCTAACGACGCCCTTCACCTGCCGGGGCCGCTGGTGAAACATTGTGTCACGAGAAACCGTAATGCGGCCCCGGTCAGGTGCAAGGGCTGGTTCGCTGGCGTCCCTCAATCCACGGATCGAAACAACGGCGCTTTGAGTCGCACGTAATGATCGCGAATCTCGGTGGGAACGCCAAGCATTCGCAAAAAATCGAGCACGGCACACTCGTCGAACCGACGAAATTCATCGCCAGGTCGCGCGGGAACATCCATGCCCTCGGGAATCACCCAATCACGCTTTTGCACCAAGTACGGTGCGATGTCTTCCGTTCTCAAGAACGGAAGATGCTCAGCCACCACTCGCGGTTTCCCTCGACAATCCTCGCCAGGGAACCCGATCGGTTCCCCGGTCGCCTCCTGCACGAAGTAATCGAGCGCTTCGCCACGATCGAAAAATTCGTAGCCCCAATAGTCGCCGTCATAAACGAATATCAAGAATCCTGGGCACCAAACCGCCCGCGAGACAAACAACTGTGCTTCGCGGCGCACTTTCCATTCCCAACCGCTGCCCAGATCAACCACCGCCCAGCCGTTGTGCTCGCGGTAGAAATTGAGGCTGCCACCGCCATTGTCAGCGGCCCGAAGCTTCGAACCGCGCTGCCCATAGAAGGAGGCGAACGCATCGTAGACCGGTTCGGCGGCCGAGTAGAACAGGTTGTATCGAAGCTTCAGTCCCACGTGACAACCTTGCCAGCGAACGTTGAAGTTCAGCAGCGGGGCCGGCTTGCTGGACTTCATGCTCTGGTAAGCCGTCATGCCGGCCCCGTCTGCTGCAACTTTTGGTTCGCGGTCTTACGGCATACGCCACAAGCACTCTTTCAGCCTGCGCGTCCCCTTCTCGGACTTCAGACATTGACTTGGCGTAAGGCCATCGAGAGCCGGAATCGCCGAATCCAACCAGTCAAAGACATTCTCTCCAAGATGGTAGTGGCAAGCCATCGCGACATCCAGATCGCCTTCAACCGCCGACAAGAGACGCGGTTGGTGAGGGCACTTCGCCCATTCCGATTCGCATGCAACCGCGAATCTATGGAAGCCGTCGTCGCCAGCGTAGAAATCTTCCAGGGGCATCGGTTTTCTTGCCCGCGAACGAAATAGCTCAGTTGCCCGCCGAAAGCGAGCGGGTCGAAAGCCATTCTACCGTGCCCGAAGCGAACGAGCCAAACGCGCCAAGAACTTGCGGGTCAACTGCAGCGAACGGTTAGGCGGCCTGAAAGTCGAGCTACCGAATGGCTCCGACTTGATCCTCTGCAACCGGCACTTTCTTTTCGCCGTAGAAATCATAAAGCGGTGACTCTTGGACAATGCTGCCAAGTTTTTCGACGTCGGGCGATACGCGAATGGCACCAAACGCAAACCGCCCTTTGATTCCTATATAGACCTTCTTTCCACCCAAGTGCATATTTTCCTGCAAAATTGAACCAATCGCGTCGAGGAGTTGCTTACGTGCGGGGTCTTTGTAAGTCTTAAGATTGTCTGCCTTCAGTAGCACCAATACTGCATCCGGCTTCTGGCTAGTAAATACCGAGTAGGCGTCCGGTTTTGCCTCAGCAACGATTTGAGTTGTCAGGCCATGAAGAATCGCCTGTGAAAGTGCTACGTCGCCCGTTACTTGCACGTGATCGAGCAACTTCTCATCCGCCTTAAGAAGGTCAGCGCGATAGTCCGTTGATGGCCTATCTTTGTCTGACACCGCAATAAATATAGGAATAGCGAATAGCGCCACTGGCAGAGCAAGATACTGTAACGGAATAAAAAAAAGTGCCGGGTGTGGACGCAGCTGTCCAGGAGCAGGTTTGTAGCGCCTCCACCATGCGCTGAGGCCGGACCAAGTAACAGCAATGGCGACCAGTCCGACGCCGAGCGAATTTGTGATCGCGACAAATACGAGTCCGACTAAAACGCCCGCAACTGCTATAACGAGCCCGGACGCGTTGTAAATGATGATCATTGCATATCGCCTAACGACGAAGCTCAGTTGCCCGCTGGAAGTCAACGGGGCGAAGGTCATTGTACCGTTGCCGAAGTGAACGAGCCAAACGCGCCAGAAGACCGCGGGTCAACTGCAGCGAATGGTTAGGCGAGGTTCGGCAAACCGGGGTGCGTTGACGATACGCGAACTACATCGGCGCCCCACCGACTGCCTTCTAGCGAGGCAATGTAAACCGTCGTCGGTTCTGAGGCAATTTCCAGGACTTGATGTTCGTCGTCCAGAAATTGTATCGAGATTACGCGACCGATTAGACCGGACCATATCGGTGACGTCGTCATGTCGCGCGTCGCAGGAGAGGGTCGATTAAAAAATGGCGCGTTAGCAATCGCGACGGAATGTTGAACTGGCTTGTCAGTCCAACTGATAAACAGAGATTCGTCACCGTCGCCGACAAGTCGTATCTCTCGATCGATTATGTGCCAGTTCGATGATGGCGTCGCATCGAGTACTGCGACGTCTGAGTCAAAGAGTTCGTAAATGACCTGCGACAGACGCACCGTATCGCCTAACGAAAAAGCTCAGTTGCCCGCTGGAAGTCAACGGGTCGAAAGTCATTCTAACGTGACCGAAGTGAACGAGCCAAATGTGCCGAAAAGCCGCGGGTCAACTGCAGCGAATGGTTAGGCCGAACGTTGCGCACCGAGCGAATTGTGAACGATTGTGCGTAGCGTTTGAACGTCGTCGGTTGCAATGCCTGCCTCGTAGATAGCTTCCACCGGCTCCCCGAGGACTGCGAACTTCACCGCACTGGCGGCGCGAGCCTTGCTGAACAATGCGAGCACGGATGCTTCTGAATCGCTCTCACCATCGTTCATTTCGAGATAACGATTGTCGAGTTCCTCGGCCAACTCATGGATGGCGTGAGTATCGGCATCCGCTGGAAGACCAGCACGTTCGGCTGCCCAGCGAGCCGCAGCCCATGCCGCTTCGCGACAGCGTTCCGCGCTCGCCGCTGCAAGCGCGTCTTCGAGGTCGGGCGCAATTGTGTGAAGGCGAGTCGACATCAGATTTGCCTTAGAGGCCTAACGAAAAAGCTCAGTTGCCCGCTGAACGTCAACGGGTCGATGGGCATTCTACCGTGACCGAAGTGAACAAGCCAAACGCACCGAGAACCTGCGGGTCAACTGCAGCGCCTGGTTAGGCCGACCGGGGAGCGGCCCGCGTTATTTTCGGGAATGTGCTCGATTCCAGACGACGCAGGGTATGGCAAAAACCAACCAAAACGCTGCTACGTTCGCCAGAAAGCCGATAGGGAGCACGCCGTATGGCCATACGATGACGTCTTGCCAACCATTTATGTCTTCGATTGCAAACTGTTCGTTACTCAGGAATGCCGAATAAGCGCGCAGCTTGGGAGCGTAATCTGAATTGGCAGATGCTTCGTTTCCCCATCCACGTTCAGGCCATTCCACACACATGCCACCGTGGATTGCTAAGCATGGCCAGCCAGTGGCAACGGCGATGCAGTGGTGTGTCGCCTTTGACGGCACATTGTTTCGTGGATCGGTGAAAGCAGCCCATGATGGCAATAAGGGTTCGGGTGAAGTGGCCGGCCAACCACCGGCAAGACCCCACTTGACCCCTGGGTCGTACCACGTTGACGTGATCCTGACTGCCTCATTGTTTTCCCCGCGCGACACGAGCCAGCCGGTATATTTGTCGTTGGACTGGTCCAGAAGATCTTGCGGCAACGCGCCCCACTTAAGGCTCTCGTGCGGCGGCGGATGTTGCGAAATTCTCCACGCCATTAGCGTCGCGATGCCCCAAGTTGTTGCAAAAGCGAGCGCTAGAGTCGCGGCGATTCGTCTTGGCAACATGTGAGACATTAGATGACTTTCGGCCTAACGAAAAAGCTCAGTTGCCCGCTGAACGTCAGCGGGTCGAAAGGCATTCTACCGCTACCGAAGTGATTGAGCCAAACGCGCCGAGAACCTGCGGGTCAACTGCAGCGATTGGTTATGCGTTATCGCCAACGATCGTCTACAGATACGAGTTGCTCACGAAGGCGACGTGGCATTCGCTCGCGAACAGCCTTAAGCCGTTCTTCCGAATGGTCACCGAGTGCGAAGTCTTCCAAGAACGAGACGTCGATCGCATTGGCCAACTCGGGACTAGCAGCTTGGCGGCAATCGTCGAGAAAGCGAAGATACAGTTCGACGCTCCAGTGATTGCCCGAGTCCATCGCCGATTCAACGACACGTCGGAAATCCGCCATCTCGCAGTGCAACAGGCCGTGGGCGTAGTCGCTGATTTGAGTCGGGACTTCAGGAAAGCGCTTGGCTAGGCGCTGAATGAATTCTTCGCGGTCCATTGGCATGAATGTGCTCGCCAACACATAACGAATAAGCTCAGTTGCCCGCTGGAAGTCAACGGGCTGAAGGCCATTCTAACGTGACCGAAGCGAACGAGCCAAACGCGCCGAGAATCTGCGGGTCAACTGCAGCGAGTGGTTAGCCCGCCTTAGAGACTCCATAGCAGGTACATTCGTTGCGGCGGTTTACAGCTTTGAGCCAAGCCACGTAACAAGTGCAAAACATCCTTGCAATCGCCGAACGTAAACTGATCGGATTGCATCTCGTCGGTTCGTTGCCATTTGTTGGCAGCCGCGTCGACGGCATCATCGGGCAACGGGCGTAGCGCGGCGGTAAGCTGATTTGGTAGTTCGTGTAAGCCGATATCGTCGCTCGTCGGATGGACCAGCGCGGGTTTTACGAATATGTCTATTGCGTCTTTGACCGGTGTGCCAGTCAAGATGTTGGTGAGTGCTGCGATCTTCACGTGCTCAACGCTTTTCAATCGCACGTGCGGAAGGTCAGCCAATTCGGGTGAGTTGGACGGTTCGCCTTCGCTTACAGGTTTTCCGGGCGGCCAATCCTTCACGCTCTGCGTCTGACCGGTGAACGGATTCGTCGCTTCCCGCAACACTGGCTCGTTCGCGACCGTCAGCCAGCCGGCGAATACATGCGCGAGCTGCTCATCGTCGGCCAGGAAGAAGTCTGTGTGAATTCCCATAGCGGGCTAACGAAAAAGCTCAGTTGCCCGCTGAACGTCAACGGATTGAAGGCCATTCTAACGTGACCGAAGTGAATGAGCCAAACGCGCCAAGAAACTGCGGGTCAACTGCAGCGAGTGGTTAGCCCCTAGCAGCCTGTTGATTTTTGACTCATCGCGCTATGCTCATGTCGGGGCTGAGATGGTTGTGTGATGAGGAGCATGGACGATGTCGATGGGACGTCGGAAGCGTCGGCAGGATTCGCTGTTCGTGGCGACGGCGGAGTTGGCCCGTTCTGCGGGGCATCCGTTTTACCGGAAGCTCAACGAGTTGTTAGCCGAGGCAGGGTTCGACCGCTGGATCGAAGCGAAGTGCGAACCCTTCTACGAAGCGGCCGACAAGCCGGGACGCGAATCGATTCCCCCGGGGACGTTCTTCCGCATGTTGCTGGTGGGCTACTTCGAGGGCATCGACTCGCAGCGAGGCATTGCCTGGCGATGCGGCGATAGCCTCAGCCTGCGTGAGTTCTTGAACTACGCGCCGCAAGAGCCGACGCCCGATCATTCGACACTGTCGATCACACGGAAGCGCTTGCCGTCCGAACTGTTCGACGAGGTCTTTCAGTTCGTGCTGCGGATCGCGCACGAGAAGAAGATGCTTAGCGGTAAGACCGTAGGTGTGGACTCGACGACGCTCGAGGCCAACGCCGCCATGAAGAGTATCGTGCGTCGCGACACCGGCGAAGACTGGCGTGAGTACGTCACGCGTTTAATGCATGAAGAAGGCGCAATCGCCGAGGAGGAAGAGCCTACGGACGACGAGCGCAGGCGGTATGACAAGCAGCGCAAGGGTAAGAAGGTGAGCAACGACGACTGGGTTTCACCCAGCGATCCCGACGCAGGCATCACGCAGATGAAGGACGGCCGCACGCACCTGGCGTACAAGGCTGAACATGTCGTGGACCTCAAGAGCGAGCTCGTACTCGCAGCGACCATGCATTCGGGCGACACCGGCGATACGACAACGATGGTCGACAGTGTGATCGCGGCCGAGATGAACCTGAAAGCCGCGGGCTCTCAGGGGACGATCACTCAAGTGACAGCCGATCGCGGTTATCACAGTGCGGCGATCTTGGAACTCTGCCAGTCGCTGGGCATACGCTCCTACATTCCCGAGCCGAAGCGACAACACGATCGTTCGTGGGACGACAAGCCTGCCGCGCAGCGTCGCGCCGTCGAGAGCAACCGTCGCCGTACGAGACGCATCAAAGGCCGACGCCTTCAACGTCTGCGTAGCGAACGGGTCGAGAGGAGCTTCGCCCACATCTGCGACTCGGGCGGGATGCGCCGCAGTCGGTTGCGAGGCTTGATCGACGTGACGAAGCGGTACTTGATGGCGGCTGCGGCGCACAATCTCGGCCGGATTCTGCGCCGACTGTTCGGAGTCGGAAAGCCGAAAGCCCTGCAGGGTCTTCGCGCGCTCGCCGCCTTTGCACCTTCTCGCCGCGATACGCAGCAGAAGATTCCACTCAGCGCTCGATCGATACTTCTCTTCGATTCAATGCTACGCAATTCAGGTCAGGCTCGAAGCACCGTCCTGACACTCTTTCAGAAAACCGTTAGATCAACGGGCTGCTAGGGTAGCGAATCGAGCGGTTCCATTGGGTCGAAATGATGGAGCAACAGATAATCGTCCCACCCGTGCTCGCCCTCGCAGCAGACGATTGTGGCGGCGGCGAGATCAGGCGCCCTTTGGAGTTCGTCAAAAAGAGCGTGCCACAGAGGCGTCGGGGCCGCAGACTCGAAATCAAGATTCACGTACGGACCGTCATCGTCGCCATTAGTGACACGTGGTGGCGCGTCGTGCCGAACTCCGAGACGAGTTAAGCGAACGATTGCCTCGGAAACATCGAGGTTCGGTGACAGCTTCGGTTGTAGCTGGAAGTGTAACGCCCGCATGCAGGCTGATGGGGGCTAACGAATAAGCTCAGTTGCCCGCTGGAAGTCAACGGGTTGAAGGTCATTCTACCGTGACCGAAGTGAACGAGCCAAACGCGCCAAGAGACTGCGGGCCAACTGCAGCGAATGGTTAGGCGACGTTGGTATACCTGCGAGAAGATCGGACGAATAAGATCGCCAATGCCGGAACGAGGGTGATAACCGAGAAGATCAAGCCCAATCGGAGATTGTATAGAGAGATTTCGAGTACATAGACGACTTCCGACAGGTACGGAGGCCTGCTCGAAAACACCCTGAAATTGTCGATAATGATCGACAAAGATGCCCACAGCCCCGCCAGAAAAGGCAGCAATATCGTTGACGCTAATGCGACGAGGCGGAAAGGCGGCCGTCCGCGAATCGCCAAGATCATCGCTGCAATGAAAGCGAGGATACCGACCAACGCTACGAAGGTTACGTAAGGGCCTGGCCACCCGCAAGTAGTTACCAGTTGCGATCCTGGCAAGGTTGGGTCCATATCGCCTAACCAATGATTGTATGTGTGTTGCCGTGTAGCGCGAGGCCTTACGGCTAGCGATACGCATTTTCTTTGAAAATCGCTTGATTGCGATACTGTACGCGTGTATCCTACGCGCGAATAGCCGCAACCGCCGCTTTTGTAGACGACGGGTGCAGTTGCCATGTAACGCGCTTTTTCGGCGCGAATTACGGCAGAGCGATGGTGGTGGGGGGGCGTGCTGTGAGGCTGCTCGATCAATGTCGCCGGGTCGCGCGGGCGAAGCATCGGTCGCTGCGGACCGAGAACTGCTACGTCTACTGGATCGAGCGGTACATCCGCTTCCATGGCATTCGGCATCCGAGCACGCTGGAGGCTGCCGATGTCGAAGCGTTTTTGACGAGCTTGGCCGTCGAGGGGCACGTGGCAGCCGCCACGCAGAACCAAGCGCTAGGGGCGCTGCTGTTTCTGTATCGCGACGTGCTGCGGGTTGATCTGGGAGCCTTCAATGCGGTTCGTGCGGTCCGTCCGAAGCGCGTTCCGACGGTGCTCAGCCGTGGCGAAGTGATTCAGTTGCTTGCCCAGCTCGACGCGCTGCGAGGCCCTGAGCCGTTTGGCTTAATGGCTCGGCTACTGTATGGCAGCGGCCTACGGCTGATGGAGTGCTGTCGGCTGCGCGTGAAGGATGTCGATCTCGAACGCGGCCAGTTGACCGTGCGCGGCGGGAAGGGAGATAAGGACCGATTCGTGATGCTGCCCGTGGCGGTGCACGAACCCATGCGTCATCAACTTGCATGGCGACGGAGTTTGCACGAGCATGACCTGGCGCGGGGGTTTGGGAGCGTGGCGATGCCGACGGCACTCGATCGAAAGTTGCCGGGAGCCGATCGGTCGTTGGCATGGCAATACGTGTTTGCCGCTACGCGCTTCTCGAGCGATCCGCGAGGAGGCGAAGTGCGCCGACATCATGTGCACGAAGGAGGCCTGCAGCGCACCGTGACGGCCACTGCCCAAAAGCTTGCCTGGACGAAACGCGTGACGTGTCACACGCTACGGCATTCGTTCGCGACGCACTTACTCGAGCAAGGCAGCGATATCCGCACTGTTCAAGAGTTGCTCGGGCACAGCGACGTACGGACGACCATGATCTACACCCACGTCATGGAGAAGGCGGCCAATCGGGTACGCAGTCCCTTGGACGCCGGGTAGAAAGTCGCGGGATTCCGTATCGCGATCTCGCGCTCGGCGCGGGTTTCTGACCCCGCCGAGTTGTGACCGAAGGTCTCCCGAAACACGGTCACAATGATTTGTATAGATCCGCGCAAAACACGCGGTCTGATGCGCTCCGTGGCGCAACGGTCGTGGTGAGTCATGCAGCGCGGTAAGCGATGGCGGGAGGAAACATGCGGTCGGGCGGAGCGGCGGGGTCGGAGACCCGCGCCGAGCGCGAACAAGCGCGCCAGTTGCCACACGCTGCGACATTCGTTTGCGACGCACTTGCTCGAATCGGGCGCGGATATTCGCACGGTGCAGGCATTACTCGGTCATCGCCATGTCGAGACGACGATGATCTACACACACGTCTTGGGGCGCGGGCCGTGCGGACTGCGAAGCCCACTCGATGCCATGAGCTAGCGGTTGCGCTTCGCTGCTGAAGCGGCGTCGCTAACGCTGCATGATCTCTCGAAGACCGGCAACCGACTTCTGCGTGGCGTCGCTGAAGCGAGCGATCTCTTCGGTGGTCAGTAAGTCTTGCGATACGATCGCGCTCAGTTGAAGAAGCGCCATGGAGCGACGTGCGTCGTTGAATGCCGTGGCCAGCTCATCGTCGCGCTCGTCGATGAGGCGGTACAAGTTCAAGTAGCGTTCGTGGGCACTGTTTGTCGTCTGCGCGGAGATGCGGTGGGCCTCGGCGAGCACGCGTTCGCAGAACCGCTGCAGCGCGACTTCGCGTAGTTGGCGGAAGACTTTCCAATCGGCTTCGGGAATGTGATGTGGCATGGTCGAGTTCCAGGGGTGGCACGAAGGAACCGTCATTGTTGCCGAGACGCGATTGAATTTGCAATCACTCCACGCAGTCGCACTCCACGCAGTCGCACAGGAGGACTGCAAAGTCGACCGAACTGCAAAGTCGACGGTTATGCACCAGGCGCCGCCGCGAAGAGGCAAGCCATTACGATCGTTCTTCGAGCCGCGGCGCTTTTCGTGGACTTTGCAATCCGCCTGCGCAGTTCGCAGCGATGTACAAGTCGCGCGATCGACAAGGGAGACGAGCGGATACGGGGGAGCGGCGGGGTCGGAGACCCGCGCCGAGCGCGAGCTGCGAGGAGCCTCGGTCAATGCCAGAAAGAATCCGGGTTATTGCGCATGACCCCCTAGTCTATAGGCTGCGCAATAACTCGGCTTCGGAAACGACGGCTGATGGCAATGCAATCGGCGCGTGGCCGATGGTCGCCGAGGCTTAGTTCGGCGGCGGCAGGGGCTGGATGACGTCGGGCCCAGGTGGCGCCACTTCGACCGCGGGCGGCTGCGGTACTGGCGATTGCCAGGGACGGGCTTGCCATCCGCCGCCGAGAGCTTGATAGGCGTTGACGACCGCAGCCAGTTGCTCGCGCTTGGTGTCGATCAAAACGAACCGCGCGTCGTTGCGGTCACGCTGGGAAATCAGCACGTCGAGGTATTCGACACGGGCGTTCTGAAAGAGGTTGCCGGCAACTGCGACCGCGGTCTCGAGCGATTCCAACTGCTGCTTCTTGAGCTCGATGCTCACGCTGTAGTTCTGCACCTTCGACACGCGGTTGATGACCTCGGTGTAGGCGTTGAGGATCGTGCGCTGGTAGTCGTAAAGGGCCTGCAACTGCTTGGCGTTCGCGTTGCGGAAGTCGGCTTGGATCGCTCGCTTATTGACCAACGGCGCGACCAGGTTGCCGGCGGCGTTGTAGATCAGCGACTCAGGAGTGATGAACAGATACTTGGTGTTGTAGGCCTCGTAGCCAACGCCTGAGTTGATGATGAATTTCGGGAAGAAGTTGGCCCTCGCGACTCGTATGTCGAGGCCTGATGCCGCCAGTTCGCGCTCGGCCTGACGGATATCGGGTCGATTCTGAAGCAGCTGGGAAGGTATTCCGACACTCAGCGCTCGCAACTGCAGATCGAGGAACTGCGTCGAGACGCGTTCGACCGGCTGCGGATAGCGACCGCAAAGGAAGTTGATGCGGTTCTCGGTTTCGATGATGTGCTGTCGAATGATCAGCTTTTCGCTCTGGTTCTTGCGAACTTCGGCCTGGAAACGCTGGACGGCCAGCTCGGTGTCGCGGGCGGCAAGCTTTCGGGCCTTGGCGATCTCGAGGCTTTGCTCCTGCAGCGCGATGGTTCGATCCAACGTCTCCATCTGCTTGTCGAGCGCCATGAGCCGGTAATAGTTCTCGGCAACCTCGGCGACGAGGCGGGTCACGACGTAGTTTCGACCGTCGGCGGTGCCGAGGTAGCGCAGCCCCGAGGCGTCGCGGGCATTGCGCAGCTGCCTCCAGATGTCGATCTGCCACGTGACGTCGGCGGCGACCAGAAAGTCTGGCAGCGGAGTGGGGAAGTTCGTGCCCTGTGCCGTCAGGTTTTGCAGGTTGTCGGCGCCCTCGATCGTGTTGTAGCTGAACTTATTGAGCGTCGCGCCGGTTCCGACGGAGATGAAGGGGAGGTATGCGCCTCGCCGCCTCAGAACCTCGTTGTTGGCGATTTGGATGTCCTCGGCGAGG
This sequence comes from uncultured Planctomycetota bacterium, assembly GCA_963708675.1. Taxonomy (GTDB): domain Bacteria; phylum Planctomycetota; class Planctomycetia; order Pirellulales; family PNKZ01; genus DATAXP01. The sequence continues at coordinate 2,945,262 of CAVPTO010000003.1, read as the reverse complement.
ATCCGCAGTTGCTGATTGCCCCACAGCGCCTGATCGATCAAGCTCACGAGCTGCGGATCGTTGAAAAACTCGGCTGTCCCTAGCTGAGCGGAGTTTTCCGTGCTGGTTTCGCCGTCGAAGGTGAGCGGCATGTTGAAGCCTTGCGGCGCCGAGAAGCTTGGCGGCATAGCGTCGGCCGGTGTCGGCGGACGAAGCTTCGGGATCATGCAGCCCGGCAGCGCCAGCAGAATGCCGCAGGCGATTGCCATCGCGACAGCGTTCTTTGTGCACTTCATGTGCGAAGTTCTCAGTAAAAGCATCATCCGCATCATCCTTGATAAGCTCGACCGATAATCCGGCCACTGAGTTAGTCATCGACCGTGCGTGGCGTAACGATTGTTACAATTAAGCATCAAACGCCGATTTTGCAGCCGAGCGCGCTTACCCAAAGCCCCTCAAAGGCATACTTGCACGGTGTGGAGACCGAGAACGCCGCTGGCAAGCGCCCCTCGGGTTGATAGCACGCCGATTACTCGGCGAACAACTGCTGACGGGCTGCGTCGCAGATTGCGATGACGGCAGGATGGGTGAGCTTGCGCTCGATCGAAATGGCGTAGAAGCGATCGGTCACCACTCCCACTCGGCCCAAGGCGCGAACCGCGTAGATTCGCGTCACGTCGCGCTCGACCACTGTTGGTGCGGCAAACACGCCCAGGCCTTTCTGACCTAGGGTTTGTAGGACCGCCATGTCCTCGACCTCGGCGACGATTTCGGGTGTGATCCCCTTCGTATCGAACCAGCTGTCGAGAGCGCGGCGCATCGCACTATTTGGCGTCGGCATGAGCATCGGCGCGCCGTGCAGCGATTTCGGAAAGCCCTTGTGGTATCGCTGCCACAGCGACTTGACGGCGAAAAACGTCGCCGTGCATTCGCCAAGCAAGTGATTGAACGCTCGGACACGGGCGGTCGGCGGAATCGGTGCGTCGCTAAGGACCATATCCAGGGTATGGATTGAAAGGTCAGCCAGTAATTGATCCGGCCGACCCATGCGGAGTTCGAGCCTTACGGGCGGAACTAAGCGAAAAGCTGGATCGAGAAGCCGATGCGCCGTCAGCTTCGGCAACGTGGTCGACATCCCGACGGCGAATCGCTGCGGACGTTCGGCGCCAAGGCCGTTGACGGCCTGCGTCAGCTCACGCCCCTTCTCGAAGATCTCATCCGCGTAGCGAAACACGGTTTCGCCAATCTCGGTCAACGCGAGGTTGCGGCCACGACGCATGAACAGCTTGTGCCCGAGCGATCGTTCGAGCGCGTGCAATTGCGTGCTGACGGTCGGCTGAGAGAGGTGCAACTGGTCGGCTGCTCGGACGACGCTACCCTCGCGCACGATAGTCCAGAAGTACAATAGATGGTGGTAGTTCAACCAGTCATGGTTCGGCATCGTCAGTTCGGCCGATCAGGTCAATGCCGTGAAGGCGGCAATTCGGTTTTGCGACAGAGACATTTCGTCGCGTGGTGCGGCTACTCTAAAAGTAGGAGCGATCCTCGGTTCAGCGAACGTAATAGAGGCAAAGTCGTCTTTTATGACGATCTTGTAATCCATTGATAACGAATGCGTAATGATCGCAACGCATAGATTAATTCTATAGATTGTCACGCAATTTTTGAATTGGTTCAACGGCCGAAAAACGGTAATAATTGCGACGGAGAAAACGTATCATTAAGGTCAGTGGTTCTCTTCGAGCGCCCGCGCACGCCGGTGCGGACATTCGCGTGACTCCCGCCCGTTGATCTCATTAAGAATTGGTTTCGCTCGAGCAGCTCGACATTGGAGCCGGGATCGTGTCCGGCACATCGTCGTTGCTCGAGTCCCTATTTCCACACAAGGAAGCTGGCGATGTTCGTCACATTCATTGGTAAGGCCTCTCAGCGGCAGCGTCGGCTCGTCGGTTCGATCATCCTGGCGCTAGTTTCTCTCTCGCTGCCTGCTTGCAACATGCAGCATCATGAGGAGGAACACCACGAGGCGCATAAAATCACCGCCACAACGCCCGAGTCAAAGGCGATCACGCTCACGCAGCAATATGTCTGCCAGATTCATTCACAGCGCCACATCAAGGTTCGCGCTTTGGAGCGCGGGTATCTCGAGGCGATCCCGATCCGGGAGGGGCAACAGGTGAAGGCGGGCGACCTGTTGTTCCAGGTCATCCCGATTCTTTACCAGACAAAGCTGGACGCCGAGATGGCCGAGGCCAAGCGTGCGCAGTTGGAGTACAACTACGCCAAAAGTTTGTTTGACAAGAATGCAATTTCTCAGAACGAGGTGCTGCTGCTCGAGGCCAAGCTGCTCAGAGCTCAGGCGACGGCGCAGCAGGCGGCGGCCGAATTAAACTTCGCCACGGTCAAGGCGCCGTTCGACGGCATCATCGATCGCCTGCACCTACAGCAGGGTAGCCTCGTCGAGGAAGGGGAGCTCCTCTCGACCTTGTCCGACAACAGCACGATGTGGGTGTACTTCAATGTCCCCGAGGCCCGGTATCTCGAATACATGGCCAGCCTGAAGCAGCACCCGGAGGAAATCAAAATCGACCTCCAGCTGGCCAACGGCAGCATTTTTGACCAGCCCGGCAAAATCGGCGCAATCGAGGCCGACTTCGATAACACCACGGGCAACATCCCTTTCCGCGCGGATTTTTCGAATCCTGAACGTCTGCTGCGTCATGGTCAGACCGGCACCATCAAGCTCCGCCGCATACAAAAAGACGCGATCGTGATCCCTCAACGAGCGACGTTCGAGGTTCTTCAAAAGCGATACGTTTACGTCATTGACAAGGACAACGTGGCGCACCAGCGCGAGATCGAAATCCAAAACGAATTGGAAGATCTCTTCGTCATTAAGAAGGGACTCGATGTGAGCGACAAGATCGTTCTCGAGGGCATCCGACAGGTTCGCGACGGTGACACGGTAGAATACGAGAATCAGCCAGCCGAGCAGGTTGTCACGAATCTCAAGTACCACGCGGAATAGCGACCGCCGACCGGCAAAAACGAACGACTTGTAAACCAGGTTCCCTCCGAAGCGATGTTCGCGAAATTCCTGACTCGGCCCGCGCTGGCGATCGTTATCTCGATCATCATTGTGTTCCTTGGCGGGCTGTCGATCAAAACGCTGCCGATCTCTCAGTTCCCCAACGTCGCGCCGCCAAGCGTGGTCGTGACGCTCGCGTTTCCTGGCGCCAGTGCCAACGTTCTTGTCGACTCGGTGCTCGTCATTCTCGAGCAGGCGATCAACGGCGTGCAGGATATGCGCTACATGGTCTCGGCCGGAACCAGTGCCGGCGAGGCGACGATTCTGATCGTCTTTGAGCCGGGCAGCGATCCGAACGTGGCGGTTTTGAACGTGCAAAACCGCATTCAGACCGTGAAGCAACGACTTCCGCCGATCGTGGAACTCGAAGGCATCATCGTGCTGCAGCAAATGACGAGCATGCTGATGTACGTCAACATCTACAGCACCGATCCGGGCCACAACCAGGATTTCCTTTACAACTACGCCTTCGTCAACGTGGTGCCCGAAGTGAAGCGCGTTCGCGGCATCGGCAGTGCCAACATTCTCGGCAGCCGCGCGATGGCCATGCGAGTCTGGCTCAATATCGACCGCATGCGGGCCTATAACGTGTCGTCCGAAGACATCATGAAGATGATCAGCAAACAGAGCATGATTGGCTCTCCCGGGCGGCTCGGCCAGGCAACGGGGCGTACCTCGCAAACCGTCGAGTACGTGTTGACCTGGGTCGGACGCTACAACACGCCCGAGCAATACGAAAACATCATCCTCAAGGCCAACCCCGATGGCGAGGTGATGCGTCTCAAGGATGTGGCCCAGGTCGAATTGGGGCCATCCTACTACAACATTTATTCGGACATGGACGGCCATCCTTCGGCGGCCATCGTCCTTAAGCAGATTCCCGGCACCAACGCGGCCACCGTCATCGAGAACGTCAAGGAAAAGCTCAAGGAGATTAAGGAACAAGCATTTCCTCCGGGCATGGACTTCGCGATCAGCTACGACGTTTCCACGTTTTTGGAGGCGTCGATTGAACAGGTGCTCCACACCTTGTTAGAAGCCTTCTTGCTGGTCTCGCTCGTGGTGTACATGTTCCTCGGCGATCTTCGCTCGACGCTGATTCCGACGCTGGCGGTCCCCGTCTCCTTGATCGGGGCCTTCTTTTTCATGCAGATGCTGGGCTTGTCGGTCAACCTCATCACGCTCTTCGCGCTAGTGCTGGCGATCGGCGTCGTGGTCGATGACGCGATCGTGGTCGTCGAAGCGGTGCACGCCAAGATGGCGGAAAAGCATCTCTCTCCCTATCGAGCAACCAAAGAAGTTATCAACGAGATCAGCGGCGCCATCATTGCCATTACCCTAGTGATGACGGCGGTCTTCGTGCCGGTGACGTTCATTCCCGGGCCGGTGGGCCAGTTCTATCGGCAGTTCGGCATTACGATGGCCTCGTCCATCGTTCTGTCAGGCATCGTGGCGTTGACGATCACGCCGGTGCTTTGCGCGATGATTCTCAAGCCCCACGGTTACAAGGCGAAGCGCGGGTGGTTGAGCACGATCGTCATGATCGTGGTCGGCGGCGCCATGGCCGTCGGGCTCAATCTCCTCATCTATCATCTGTGGGGATGGATGGGACTGCTGTTGAATATCGTCCCCTTCATACGCAAGCCGTTTGACCGTGCGGTCGAGAAGGTCACCGTCATATATACCGTGTTCCTTGGTCCGATCGTTTCGCGCCGTCCGCTGACGATCATCGTCATCTCGGGCTTCGCAGCGGGCGTTGTCTTTCTGAGCTTAACGCTGCCGGCGGGCTTTATCCCGCTCGAAGACCAGGGGATGATCTACGGAATTCTTCAAACGCCACCGGGCTCGACACTCGAGTACACCAACTCCAAGAGCCACGAGTTGCAAGAAATTGCTAAGACGATCGAAGGCGTCAACTCGGTCTCTGCTCTGGCCGGTTACGAGGTTCTCACCGAAGGCCGCGGTTCGAACGCTGGAACCTGCCTCATCAATTTGAAGCCTTGGTCCGAACGGAAGATGACCTCGAAGCAGATCATTAAGGAGCTCGAGCACGCGTGCAGCACGATGTCCAACGTGAAGCTCGAGTTCTTCGAGCCGCCCGCGGTGCCTGGCTTCGGCGCGGCAGGCGGTGTCTCGCTACGCGTGTTGGACAAGACCAACACGATGAACTACAAGCGGCTCGGAGAAGAGACCGAGAAGTTCCTGGCGGCCTTGGCTGAACGCAAGGAACTCAAGAGCATTTTCACCTTTTTTGCCAGCAACTATCCGCAGTATGAGCTCGAAATCAACAACGACGTCGCCATGCAGAAAGGCGTGACGATCAAAGATGCGATGGACAATCTGTCGATCGTCATCGGCAGCACCTGGGAGCAGGGCTTTATCCGCTTCAACCAGTTCTATAAGGTCTTCGTTCAGGCGTTGCCTGAGTTCCGGCGCTATCCCGAGGATTTCGATAATCTATTCGTCAAAAACGACCAAGGAGACATGGTTCCCTACTCGGCGTTCATGACCCTGAACAAGCGGCAAGGCTTGAACGAAATCAACCGCTACAACCTCTACCCTTCCGCGCCGATTCAGCTTTCACCCGCTGCTGGCTATAGCAGCGGTCAAGCCATTGAGGCCATTAAGGAGGTCGCCGCCAAGACGCTGTCGCGCGGTTACGGACTTGGCTGGGAGGCCCTCGCTTACGACGAGGCGCAGAAGGGAAACGACTCGGTTTATATCTTCCTGATCGTCGTCGTCTTCGTTTATCTGGTGCTGGTTGGCCAATACGAAAGCTTCATCCTACCGCTTGCAGTGATCATGTCGCTGCCGGTCGGAATCTTCGGCTCGTACTTTTTGCTTCAGACCATGGGTTTGGCCAACGACGTCTACTGCCAGATTGGTCTGGTCATGCTGGTCGGTCTGCTGGGCAAAAACGCAATTCTGATTGTCGAGTTCGCCGTGCAGCGGCACCATGAGGGCATCGGTTATGCCGAGGCAGCCATCGAAGGCGGAAAACTACGCTTCCGCCCGATTCTGATGACCTCGTTCGCCTTTATCGCCGGTCTAATTCCGTTGCTCCGTGCCAGCGGCCCCGGGGCGATCGCAAACCGCACGATTGGTGGCACGGCAGTCGGGGGCATGTTGCTAGGCACGGTCCTCGGCGTCTTGGTCATTCCCGGCCTGTACTACTTGTTCGCTCGCCTCTCCGGCGACAGCAAACTGCTGCAGGACGAGACGGATAAACCGCTGAGTGAACACTACACAAACATAAACCTCGAACATTAAGAACCGACGTACAAAATCGAGGCTTGCGGCTGATCGTGAGCTTACCCGTGATGCGCGGGAAGCTCGGACGTCGGAAACGCAAACCAACGACGCGTTTCGCCGACAAAGTCAACGTCCAATCAAGTCGGACTTCGTCGTAAAGCAAGACTGTCGAAAAGCAAGACTATTGTGCCGGCGGATAGAGCTTGCCTTTGAGCGTTGCGGGCCAGCGCGGAGCCATCAGCTCAGCGTTCCATTCGTTCCAGTCGGCTTGAAGTTCGCGCACCTTGTCGGGTTGCGCGGCGGCAAGATCGGTTTGCTCCCCCACATCGTCGCGCAGATTGAAGAGCATCGGTGTCGTGGCGATCTCCAAATACTCGCCAGGAGACATGCTCGGGCGCACGAGCTTCCAATCGCCCGAGCGAATCGCCATCTGTTTGCCGAATCGCCAGTAGAGTGATTTGTGCGGCGCAGTGGTGTTCGACCCAGAGAAATACGGAACAAGGTCGACGCCATCGATCGCTGGCGGAGCAGGCAGCTCGACGCCGCCGGCATGCAGCGACGTGGCAACGATGTCGAGCGAGATGACCGGCTGATCGTAAACCGCTCCTGCCGGCAGGCGCCCTTTCCACTGCGCCATCAACGGTACACGAATGCCCCCTTCCCACGTGTCCCCTTTGCTGCCGCGCAATGGTCCGTTTCGCGCTCCGTTGGGAGAGAATTTCGTCGTGGGGCCGCCATTGTCGCTCACAAAAAAAATAAGCGTCTTCTCCTCGAGTTCCTCGGCTCGCAACTTGTTCAGCACGCGTCCGACGGCGTCGTCCAATTCAGCCAACATGGCCAGGTACGTGCGGCGATCGCCCGTGGCGACATCGCTGAACTTCGCCACGGTCGATTCCGGGGCCTCCATCGGCGTGTGAACCGCGTTGAATGCCAGGTACATGAAGAACGGATGGTCGCGGTGTCGCGCGATCATCGCACACGCTTCGTTGGCTAAATCACGCGTCAGGTATTCCTGCTGCTTTACTTGCAAGGTGTTTCGAAACAGTGGGCCATTCTCCGCATCATCGCTCGGCCAGTACGAATGCCAGCCAAGGGGAAAACCAAAGAACTCATCGAAGCCACGACGATTCGGCAGAAAGGCTTCTTGCTGGCCTTGGTGCCATTTACCAACGAGCAATGTCTTGTAGCCAACGTCGCGCAATCGATCGGCGACCGTTGTCTGATCGAGCGGCAATCCCTGTCCCGAGCCGTTGTACTCCACGAGAGCCGGGTTGAACTCGTGTCCGAATCGTTGTTGGTAACGACCTGTGAGTAGGCCAGCTCGCGTGGGGCTGCACACCGGTGCGCTGACGTAGGCGTTCGTGCAGCGCACTCCATGAGCGGCGAGCGCGTCGATGTGCTTCGTCTCGATGTCGCGACCGCCCTGCATACTCAGATCGCCGTAGCCCAAATCGTCTGCAACGATCCAGACGATGTTCGGCTTCGCATCGTCGGCGAAGGCCGGCTGAAATGCAGTCGAAACAAGCAGCGTGAACAACAGGCAGGTTCGATGGAACATAACGTAGCTCTGAGGACGTCGATGAGGTTGAGACCGAAGATTCTTGACCCCTTCGCTGTTCGGCATGCGTGCGAAGGGCGAACTTCGATTCTTGTTCACCCGAGGTAGCGCGTCAAACCGGCGGCGGCTTACAATCGAGCGACCTTCGTCCGCGTCGCAAGCATCAGCTTATGAGGTCCGACACTTCCCGCTTGAACCGGCATTCCCCTGCTCGCTCGGCTTTCCGTCGTCTCGTCTCGTCCGCCATCCTGTAACGACGAGCAAATAAATCGCTCCCTGCGACCGTCTAAAGTTGTAACCCGCCTTTGGCCTGTGACGGCCGAAGTCATTCTCCTCATCCGTTCTACAGGTCTGCAATGCATATCACACGGTGTATCGGCACTGTTGTCGCGGGGTTGTTGGTCAGCGCGGCCACCTTCAGCGCGACAAGCTTCAGCGCGACCGTGGTCGCCGCAGCCGATCAAAAGCCGAACATTCTGGTCTTCTATCTCGACGACATGGGCTGGGCCGAACCGGCATGCTACGGAGGCAAACGCGCCCCGACGCCGCACATCGATGCGATGGCCGCGGCGGGCGCTCGCTGCACGAACGGCTATGTGTCGGCCTGCGTATGCAGCCCGAGCCGCGTAGGGCTGATGACGGGCCGCTATCAGGCTCGCTCGGGGCACGATGCCAATCCCGGAAAAGCATCCAACGGCCTGGTGCTCAGCGAGACGTTGATGTCCCAGCGGCTGAAGGACCTGGGCTACGCGACGGGCATCGTCGGCAAGTGGCACTTGGGGAGTTTTGAACCGGCCTACCTGCCGATTCACCGCGGCTTCGACGATTCGATCGGCAGCATCGCCAACCTAGGCGAAGGCGCGCCACCGTATTTCTATCGCGGCGCCGAGACGATGGACGATTTCCCTGGCGCGCCGATCACCACGCCCGTGTATGCCAGCGAAGCGTGCAAGTTCATCGAGTCGCGCAAGGATGGCCCCTGGTTCTTGTATCTGCCGTTCAATGCCGTGCATGGTCCAGTGGTCGCAAGCAAGGAGGCTCTCGATCGCTTTGCCCAACTCGACGGACGCGAACAGGATTATGCCGCGATGATCTCGGAAGTCGACGATGCGATCGGCAAGGTAATGAACAAGCTTCGCGAGCTTCAGCTCGAAGAGAACACGCTCGTTTTCTTGATAAGCGACAACGGCGGAGCGTCGCCCCTAGCGACGATGGGCGGCTTGCGAGGGCGGAAGTGGTTGGTGTGGGAAGGAGGCATTCGTGTCTCCTGGCTTGCCCAGTGGAAGGGCGCATCCCCGCCGGACAAGTTGTCGACGAGCCGGTCATCCAGCTCGATGTTCTGCCCACCGCGTTGGCAGCGGCCGGCGCCGAGGTCAAGCCCGAGTGGCAGCTCGACGGCGTCAACCTTCTCCCGCTGCTCGAACGCAAGGTCAGCAAACTTTCGCCGCGCGAGTTGTACTTTCGTTTCGGAGTTCAATACGCGGTGCGTCAAGGTGATTGGAAGCTGGTCAAGGCCGACGTTGACATGACGCCAATGCTCGTCAACCTAGCGAACGATCCCGGCGAGCAAACCGATCTCACAACCCAAGAGCCGGCCAAGGCGCAAGCGCTCCAGTCGTTGTACGACCAATGGACCGCGACGATGATGTCGCCGCGATGGCCAGATAAGCGCTGGAACGGCGAAGCGGCACATCACGCCGCTGTCGAGAAGAAAAACGAGCGCAAGGCTGCGGATCGAAAAAAGAAATAGCTCCGGAGCGAACCGAGCGACGCCTGAGAGTCGGACAGGCATGACCCGCCTCCGAGTCCGCGGGCAAAAATCTGTCGCTCGCGCTGTTGAAGCCTCCGCCTGAGCAAGGGATGATCGCCATTCCGGTCAGCACCTTGGTCGACCGCCTGTGAACGAAGACCGTTCTTGGGTGATCCCACCGCAGTTTTCAAAGGAGCCTGCCATCGCAGACAAACACACAAAATCCGCAAAGAAGATCGAAGAACAGAAGGCGAAGCGCTTGTCGGTTCAGAAACGCGGAAAGAAGGAGAAGCGTCAGAACCGAAGGGACGCGCGACACGATGGTTAGCCCCGGGGGCAAACGTTGTTTCACGCGTCATGGTTGAAATCGGCAAGAACGGCAAGAAAGAGTCCTGAAGATGGAATGGGTACAGGTTTACGATCCGTTCGGCTCGGCATGGATTTCGACATTGATGGCTGCCGTTCCGATCGTGGTCCTGCTGGGACTGCTCGTGTGCGGCATGGCCGCGCATTGGGCAGCGGTCTTGGGGTTGGCGGTCGCTTTGGCGATTGCCGTCTTCGGGTTCGGCATGCCGACGTCGGCCGCGTTGGGAGCCGCTCTTTACGGTGCAGGCTTTGGACTGCTGCCGATCGGCTGGATCGTGCTTGCCGCCGTGTTTCTGTTTCATCTGACGGTTCGGTCCGGACAGTTTGAAATCGTCAAGCGGTCGGTCGTCGCTCTCTCGCCCGATCGGCGAATGCAGGCGCTTTTGATCGCGTTTTCATTTGGCAGTTTTATTGAAGGAGCTGCCGGCTTCGGCACTCCGGTGGCCATCTCGGCCGCGCTCCTCATCGGCATCGGGTTCTCGCCGTTGTATGCCGCGGGGCTGGCCTTATTGGCCAACACGGCACCGGTCGCTTTCGGAGCGCTGGGCACTCCGATCATCACGCTCGCCAAGATCTCCGGCCTCGACGAGATGGCTTTGAGCCAGGTAGCCGGTCGACAGTTGCCGCTCTTCTCGTTGGTCGTGCCGATATGGCTCGTGGCAATCATGTCGGGCTGGCGCGGTGTGTTGGGTTGCTGGCCGGCGATTCTTGTGAGCGGCGGCAGCTTCGCCGCGCTTCAGTTCACGATGGCCAATTATCACGGGCCTGGTCTGGTGGATGTTGTCGGCGGAGTCGGCTCGATGGTCGCGCTCGCCGTCTTCCTCCGCTTTTGGCAACCGGCCGACACATGGCGGTTCGCGGACGAATCGACCAAGCCCGACACCGAAAGCCATGCATCACTCACTCGCGGTCAACTGATCCACGCTTGGGGCCCCTGGGCTCTGCTCTCGGTGATGGTTTTCTTATGGGGATGGCCGAGCTTCAAATCGATCTTGAACGGAGGCGATCCGAGTCAGCCAAACGCGCTGGGGGCAATCAGCAAGGCCTCGTTCGAAATCCCAGGCCTTCACAATGTCATCTATCGCGCCGCTCCGGTGGCCGTCGTCCCCGAGGGTTCAACGCACGCGGCAGAGCCCGAGAAGGCGATCTACGATTTCAATTGGCTCTCAACAACCGGGACGGGCATTTTCATCGCGGCAGTGCTGACCGGCTTTTGGCTTCGCATCTCACCCAAAGTATTCGTGGCTGAATTCATCTCGACCTTGACGAAGATGCGCTGGGCCTTGCTGACGATTGCCTGCATGTTGGCATTGGCCTTCACAACCAAATACGGAGGCAGCGACGCGACGCTCGGCTTAGCCTTCACGCGAACCGGCTGGTGGTATCCGTTCTTTGCGCCATTGTTGGGTTGGCTCGGTGTGGCGCTCACCGGCTCCGACACCTCATCGAACGCGCTGTTCGGCAGCTTGCAACGGATCACGGCCGAGCAGTTGGGCCTGAACCCGTTGCTGATCGTCGGTTCGAATAGCACCGGCGGCGTCATGGGCAAGATGATCGACGCCCAGAGCATCGTGGTCGCCGCGGTTGCGACTGAACAAACGGGCCAGGAAGGCCAGATCTTACGCTTCGTCTTCCTGCACAGTCTCGCGCTCGCAGGACTGGTCGGCGCCTTGACCCTGGCGCAGGCCTATGTGTTTCCGTGGATGATTCCCTCGACTAATTGACGCCGGACTTTTCTCGTTTGTTGAGGGAGTTCAGTTCGGCCGCGACCCATCCGGTTGCATCACCGCGTCACCGGCTTGAGACGAATACGGCGGTATTCCATCTGACCGCGGTCGCCTTCCAAGCCGATGGGGCCTGTCGCGGGTACTTGCATGTCATCGGTTAGCAATTCGCCATTGCACGTCGCGTGCGCCGTTTCGCCCTTCACGGTCACGACGAGTTCGTTCCAGTCCCCTTCCTTGAAGTGTTTGAGTTGGTTGTAGGGACCAGCGAGTAGGAAATCGCGGCATTGAAGCTGCGGCTGACGGATGAACACGCCGCTGTCGGCGTTCGGCGTCGCGCGGAACTCCAGCTTGAGCACGAAGTCGGTACCGAAGTCTTTTGTGGTCCACAACTGCTGGATGCGGCGACCTTCCGACGGCGTCGTCACCACGAGCCGCCCGTTGATCGCGCGGTAGCGCCCGTCGGGACTTTCCGTCTTGCCGTCGAGCGTCATCGCCTCGATCACCTCGACGAACACAGGCGCGTCGGGCTTCGGATTCTTGGGCGCCTTCCGCGGCGGTGTCGGCCGCACACCCCAGCCTGTGAGATCGCGCCCATTGAACAGGCTCACGAATCCCGGCTCATGGGTAAACGTATCCGGCTCGGTGTCGATGAATCGGAGCGTCGCGAACACGGGATGCAATGCCGCCGCCCAACGGTCGTAGCCCGCGGCATTGAGGTGCAGTAGGTCTTTGAACCAAGCCGGGTTCGCATCGCCGCTGGCGTCGGCGAACAGTGTCCAGGTGTCGAGCACGGTGACTTGCGGGTCGCCTTTAACGGCGGCATCGTACAGCGTGTTCAGGCGCTTGATCGTGTCCGTCGGCCGATTCTTTTCAGCAGAACTCGGAAACACGCGACACAACACGATGGGCGTCTGCGGATTTCGCGACTTGATGTCGGTGAGAATCTTTTGGAAGTTGCGCGATGGCCTCAGGATCGACACCAACTTCGATATCGTTCGTGCCGAGCAATAGGACGATGGCCGACGGATTGAGATCAAGCACATCTTCCTTAATCCTGATCAACATGCCGCGCGTCGTGTCGCCGCCGATGCCGCGATTGGCAAGCTTCATGCCTGGGAACTTGCCCTTGAAATCCGCCCCCCAGCCCTGCGTGATGGAATCGCCAAGAAACACGACGGCCTTTTGATTCTGCTGCACCTGCGTCGTCCACTGGCTGCGTGATTCCTGCCAGCGTTTGACGTAGGCGTCGTAACGTCGCAAAGCGCCTTCGCCCGGCAACGTGCTTTCGTCAGTCGGAAACGCCTTTTCGGGCAGCAGCGGCGCGGCGGATTGCGCCTGGGCGAATGTCGACATCGCAGCAAACAGCAAGGTTGCGGCAAACATCAAGTGAATCGGTAGACCTGTTCTGTTCATTAGGGAGTGCTGATGCATGGAGGAAAAATGGGTGCGTTTGACGGCGGGCGATTCGTTAAAGGATGATCGCATCGTAGCACACGGGAACATCGACTTCAGGTCTCTTCCGCCGTGATGGCGAGGGCCGCCATCTTCTGTTGGAGGTTCTGACGATGAATGCCTAGATCGCGAGCCGCTGCACTAACGTTGTTGCCATTCCGCTCCAGCGCGCGGCGGATCGCGTGACGCTCGAACTGTTCGACAAGTTTGGCCTTGGCGTCGGTCAACGGCAACTCGAGAAGCTCGTTCCACTCGACAGGCGAGTCGCTCGTAGGCGATTGGTGCGGCAGGCCGATCTCCGTAATCTGGATCTCATTGCCGGCGGTCATTGCCGCTGCGGCTCGGATGAGTTGTTCCAGCTCGCGGACGTTGCCCGGCCAGTCGTGCGATAAGAGGCGATCGAGCGCCGGAGCAGACAGTTGCAGCGGGCCGTCAAATACTGAAGCGCACTGATCCAGAAAGTGCCGCGCCAACAGCAACACGTCCTCGCGCCTCATGCGCAGTGGCGGAACCTGCAACTCGATACCACGTATCCGGAAGTACAGATCGCGGCGAAAGCGACCTTCGTTGATCGCGACTTCCAAGTCTTGATGCGTTGCTGTAATAATTCGCACGTCGACGGGCGTCGAGCGCGTCGATCCGACACGCTGCACCGAGCGATCTTGCAAAGCGCGGAGAATTTTCGCCTGAGTCGCGAGCGGCATGTCGCCAATCTCGTCGAGAAACAACGTTCCGCCATGCGCTTGCTCGAAGACGCCCGCGCGGTCGGCCTCGGCGCCGGTAAATGCTCCCCGAACGTGGCCGAACAGTTCGCTCTCGGCCAACGACTCGGCGATCGCCGCCGTGTTGACGGCGACGAACGGACCAGCGGAGCGCGTGCTCTGACGATGAATCTCGCGAGCGATCAGCTCCTTGCCTGTGCCGGTTTCGCCGCGGATCAACACGTCGATGTCGGCCGACGCCGCGCGTCGCAATTGCTGAAACAACGCACGCATCGGAGGGCTAACGCCGAGCAATGCTCCGCAGGCAGTCTCTTGTCGCAACTGCGATTGCAGGTCGTCGAGGCGAACTTCGAGCGACCGACGTCGGGCCACGCGACGCACGATCGCGCGAATCTGTTCGATCTCGTAAGGCTTGGCGATGTAGTCGGCCGCCCCGAGACGCATACATTCGACGGCGGCTTGGATGCGATCGTTGGCCGTCACCACGATGATCTCCGCCGCCGATTTGCCGTTCAACTGCTGCAACACCTCGATGCCACCAAGGCCAGGCATGTTCAAATCGAGAAAGACGAGGTCGATCGCCTGGCTTCGCAGCGCGTCGAGCGCCGCTTGTCCGTGCTCGACTTCGATCAACTCGTAGCCGGGCTGCCGAAGTGCTCGGGCCATTCCGAACCGCGCGGGCGCTTCGTCGTCAGCGATCAGAATACGCAAAGGGGTCATTGCTTCTCGCCGTTGTGGTGATGCGTGACGGGAATCGCGACGGTGAACTGTGTGCCTTGATTCGGGTCGCTGCGGCAGTGCACCTCGCCGCCGAGGTCGCGAATTCTTTGACCCACGAGGTACAGCCCCAGCCCGGTGCCGCCCGCCTTGGTCGTGACAAAAGGTTCGAACAATCGATCCTGCACGTCGGAAGCGATGCCGGGGCCAGAATCGTGAATCTCGACGACCACTCTCGCCGTCGAGCAGGTTGGCTCCTCACGTCGACAGACAATGCGCACGCAGCCATCACGTCCCGCGGCTTCGATCGAATTCTGCAGCAGATTGAAAAACACTTCGCGCAATGCCGCTTCGTCAGCATCTACGTGATCGGCGTCGGTATCGAACTGACACTCGACGCGCACTCCGCGTTCGCGAGCCCAGTGCCGCATGACGCTCAAAATGCTTTCGAGCACTTGATGTACCGAGCAGCTCTGGCCGTTGGACCCTGCCGGCCGCACGAAGCTGAGCAATTGAGAAGTGGTAACCGCCAGCCGATCGACTTCGCCGAGAATCAACCGGACGTCTTCGGCACGAGGGTGTTCCGAGCCTAGGTCTTCGGCCAACACCGCCGCGATGGTTTTGATCGACGACAACGGGTTCTTGATTTCGTGAGCAATCGAGCTGGCCAACAGCCCAAGCGTCGAGAGTTTTTCGTTCTGCAAGGCCCGTCGCTCGGCGTTCAGCCGCTCGGACTGCAGCCAACTGTTGTGAAGCATAAGCCCTAATTGCTCGACGAGCAGCGCGACGGCGCCGACCTCTTCTTCCGAGAATTCTCGATTCCCACCGCGACGTCCGAAGACCAGCATGCCCGTTGCCGCAGGCTGCTCGAATCGAATCGCCATCTCTCCGTCGACGCGCATCAACTGTGCATAGGCCTTCGGCAGTCGCGAAGTCCAAATGTGCTCGCCGGAATGTTTCATCGCTTGAAACATCTCGATCGCGTGAGCGTCGCTTGGTCCTTTCACGCCGCACGACGTCGTCGGACGATCGGTCGCGTCGAACAGCCACGCGCTGATGTACTTCAGGTCGAGAACTCGCTCGACCGCCTGGCAAAACCACACGAGCAACTCACGCGGCTCGCGCCCGGCGAGTGATGAAAGTTGCGTGGCGAGGTCCCGCGTCTGCTGCCGGATTTGCGACACGCGAGCTCCGAGCAAATAACGCAGGGCCTCGGCCACACGATGGCGCAAGGGTTGATAGGCAATGATGAGCCCCATCACCACAATCGCTTCGAGAATCCCGAAATCGACGCGGAAGTGGTCCTCGAGCTTCGGCTGTAGGCCGCGTGCGACGAGGTAATGCAGAAAGCTAAACGCGACGACAATCGCGGCATACACGAACGTCCGCTCGAGCATGATCTGCATGAAGTTGAAGCGGACGACGAAGTACCCGAACACCGTTGCCAACAGCGTCGGGGCCAGCAACACCACGAGCTCCAGCGGATGTTGCCACTTCGGCCACGCCTTGATCGCGTAGAGCAGGACGATCGCCTGCATGATGCCGCTGAATAACTGCAAGACGGCCAAAAGCGTGAAGAACTGCCGAGCGCGATCGATGTCCACGCGGTGCCGCATCTGCCAGAAACAAATCGCTGACCCGAGATACACGATGCTCGACCAGATGGCATACGGAATCCGCAGCGGCGTCGTTAACTCGATGTAATCGGCGCGAGGATCGTCGGTAATCGAGAAGGACATGATCATCAGCACGAACATCGGCAGATACGCAATCACGTACCACACCCGCGATCGCGCGCCCCAGTGCAGCCCGGTGCTCAACAGCCGCAAGCAGGCGTGTGCCATTCCGCTCGGGATGAGCAGCAGACCAAGGTTCATCATCATGAACGCCAGCAAGTGGATTTGCCGTGCGCCGGGACTATTCAGCTGAATGAGCAGCAGCCTGGTGAAAGCTCCCGCGTGCAGCAGCCATGCCCCCATCACGATCGCGACGATCGGCGCCGCGGCACGTTGCCAATTCCGCCGTTCGGCCAAAGCGAGCACGAGCACCGTATCGATGACCGCTGCAAGGCCGACGCTCATCAACTGAATGCGATACATGAACCTGCTTCAATGCTGCGGGCGCGTCGGCGGTGACTGCATGCTTCGAACCTCAACCATATTGCGCTGTGCGACGCGTTTCCAGAGTTGACGTGTCCGAGTCGGTTGATTGTGCGATCGATCGCTTCGCCTGGAACACCTCCACGTCGTCCGCGGCAAGTTCCCGCTCTCGCCCGTTTTCGATCCAACAAACGCAAGACACCTGTCCATCGCCCAGAGGCACGACTCGCAATTGATAGGGGCCCGTCGCGCTTCGGCAATCGTACACGACAAACGGGCCGGCCGCAGTGCGCCCGACCGTGCGAGCAAGCACTTCCGCAGGCCGCGACTCGATGACAACAACACACGGCGGTTCGAGTCGCAGCAGCCGGCCTTCATCGGGCGAGACGCGAACCCGATCGACTTGCCACCAACTGGCAATCAGTCGAAACACGTCACGCAATAGTCTCGAGATCGACGACAGGTTCATGATTCGCCTTGCACGCGACGCTTCAATTCTTCGAGCTCGGTGTGAAGGCGCTCCTGTCGTTCGGCAGCTTGGAACTGTCGGTCGAGTTCCACTGCGTCAGGGTCAACGCCATCGAGCCGGTCGTACGCCTGGGTCATCGCTTCCGCCCGCTCGACGCGATTCTCCAATCGGCTGAACTGCGCGAAGGCGGAGTTGCTGGTCGTGTGTTTGAGGGCCGCTTGCACGCGCTGCGTCGAGTCGGCACGAACCAAACGAGCCAAGAGTAGAGTCTGCTTTTGCCGGGCTTGGCGGATCTTGTCTTCCAAGTCGCGAACCGATTGCTGCAACTTCGCCGTTTGATCCTTTTGCAGTGCAAACTCTTTGTCGAGCCCGTCGGCGCGTTGCTCGGCGGTCACTTTGTGCTCGAGCGCTGCTTTCGCGGCCGGTTCGTCGCCACGCTTCAATGCGGCCGTGGCGCGATCGAACCATTGCTGGCTTTCGTCGCGGGCTTTGCGGCATTTCGCGCCGAGCTGGATTTCATCGGCGATGGCGGCCGCCACGGCACATCGCACGCGGTTAAGCTCTTCCTCCATGTCGACGATCAGTTGATAGAGCATCCTCTCCGGGTCTTCGATCCTTTCGCGTAGCGTGGTGACGCTCGAACGCATGACCAACGTGAAACTTTCGAACCATCCCATGACAAGTCTCCTGAGAAACGGGGAACAGACGGAAAACAGATAACGGCTCGATGCAGCGTTCGACAGCGCGATGGCTACCGCCAGCTTTCGAGTGCCGAGGCGACGGCACGCACGCGTTGCAGCACGTGCTCGCGACGCAGTTCGCAGATCGCGCCGAGCGCGACGATGCTTGCTCCCAGCGCCAAGCCCGATGCCCACAGCACTTGCGGTCGATCGATGCTGCCGCGAACGACCATCGCCACCAGGTCGGCTGCCAGGAAAGCGGTGCCGGTGTAGATCAACGCTCGCACGCGCAGCCCCATCGCAACGAGAATCACCGCAACGGACACCACCATCAGCGAAAAGAGGTGCAACCAACTTCCTTGCACGATGTTGAACGTCGGAGAGACAAGGATCACCAGCGCGCCCAAATAGCGCAGCGGCGTGTGATGCGTGGTGGGTATCTCGTTTTGCAACAGCTCGACCAACCACAAGATCGAGATGCCGATCGGGATCATGTAGAACTGCGGGTCGGTCAGCCGCAGATCGCGCCATAACAAAATGATGGCGACGTTGAGAATCGCAGCCGCCAGCAACTTGTAGTGTTTGATCTGAGTTTCGAGCCCTTGCCAGAAGTAAAACGCCGCAGCCAAAAGAATGGCGAGGCTGTTGCATCCCAGCCACTGAGGCTCGACGCCGCAAATCTCGAGCAGCCACACATGGCGGAAAATCGCGATCCCCACCGCCACCAGCGGCATCGCGCGACCCGTCAGGCAGAAGGGTCCAGCCATCACCGCGGTGGTCGGTCGTCGCAGGCTGAGCTTTCCGATGAACCACAGCATGAGGCCAACGGCCAAGACGACGTACATCGCCATGCCATGATGCAAATCGAACACGCGGAACAACGCCAGATAACTCAATGCGGTCGCACCGAGAGCTTCGGCAATCCAGATGCGGCGTTCATCGATGAACCGAATGCCGTTGCGAATCTCTGTCGCTGCGAGGACGCCGAAGATGCCGAGAACCATCGCGATCTGCGCGGCATCGAGCGCCGGCTGAGTGAGCATCGCGGCAAGCAAGTAAGCGATCAGCGTACGCAGCAGAAAGCGATGAGCGTCGCCGACGTCGAATTCGATTCCTCGAACGCTACACGGTCGACTGGGAACGGGGACAGTCCACAACAACACGCTTGCCGCTGCCATCAGCGCGACGGGCAGACACAAGTCGACAACAGCGAGGTCGAAGACTTGAAATAAATGTCGCACCTGCGGCGCAATCCACGGAACGATGAGTCCAATAAGCCGCCAGTTAAGCGCCACCGCGGGGAGTTGCAGCGACAACGGAATCTTACGATCGCCGAGCAGCGCGATGAGAGCGAGCGGGGCCAAGATGCCAGCGACGAACATCGGCGTCGTGAAAAAGATCGGCGAAACGATCGCCACGGCGGTCAGCACCAACGGCGCGATGATCTCGGCCGGAGCGGTGATGCCTCGACACGTTATGCCTCGGTGATGAAGAAGCGTCGTTGCGGCGATGATGATTGCTGAGACGACGACGGCTACTGTTGGCAACCACGGCATCGCGGCGAGCCCGAATGTCGCCATCGTCGCTGACCCAGCAACGATAAACATTCCGACGAGCGCCACAGTTCCGAGAAAGCGATCGTTTTGGCGGCGCGCGGCGTCAATCGCCCAGACGAGCAGCAGGACAGTCGTTGCCCACACGTTGGCAGTGAATTGTACGAATTCGAACGTCGCGATTGCATGCACAATGAAAAAGGGAATGGCCGCGACGAACAGGCCGTACATCGACACGATGCGAGACGCCTCGGCGAAAGCACGCGAGATGCGCCGCTCGGGACGCATGGCGAGCACATAGCTCGACATCCATTGGGCAAGCAACACGAGCACCGCAAGACAAAACGGGTTGATGACCCGTGAGATCGACAAGTGGTGTTCACCGATCACCCACATCGCGACGAGATTCGCGAACGCCCAGGCGGTCAGGCTGATGGGACGTTTTAGCGCCAGGAAGGCATGAACAAGCGACAGTGCCGCTACGGTGCCTCCCGCGGCAAGCCCCGGTATCTGACCGCCCAAGAATTCGACCACCGAAGCGGGGACGAAACCAATCCAGGCGAGCATCAAGAACGCAGTCGTCACAAGCGAGGCAATGCGAAGGATGCCTTGCTCGGTAAGAAGATGGACCATCGGCGAGTCGTGGTTGTCGAGTGCCCAAGGCACGGTGTTCAATCGCCGATCGAGCCTGAACGACATGGCTAGAAGCGCGGCCGCGATCGACAAACTACTGAACCACGCCGTCGGCGGTAAGTCGCTGAAGCCGAAGTGCGGCGCGACGACACCATTGAAGAACACCGGCAGCCCCGCCGCAGCCAATAGCGACGCGATGACCGCCGGAATCGAGATCGCACGGTTGCGAAACACAAAGGCCTGCGCCGCAAACACGGCGGCCAAGGTGATGCCGGCCGGAAATAACGCCTTGGCATGCGTCGGTGTCATCGCGAGAAACAGCATTCCCAACGTGAGCACGAACTGCCGCATCGGCACTGCGAAGAGCGAATGTCCCCGTCGCTGCGCCCAACACGAACCCGCCGTGAGCGCCGCGAGCAGTGGTAGAAAGGTAAAGCCGTAAAAGGCCCACGGCAGGCGTGACTCATGAATCGCCGTGGCGGAAGAGTCGATGATCAGACGCGCGGTCTCGGCGAAGAAGACGGGAAGAAAACGATACGCCACCGTCAACAACACGAGCATCGCCCAAACGAACGCCTGCTGCTGTGTGCGTCGCGCGACAATGGCCATCAACACCGCAGCCACCGCTGCCGTGGGAACGAGAGCATAAGGTGGACGCCCTTCGAACAAGCCAACTCCCGAAAGGCAAACGCCAACCGCGGACAACACGAGGCCCAAGGCCAGCGGCGTCAGAATCGACCACGGCAACGGGCGGGCCAAGTCTCCCGTCCGCTGCTGAAACACGCGAGCGACCGCGTCGGCCGATGCCAGGATCGGGACGGCAGTCAGCACGCACCCGAGGCCCATCCAAGCATGCGAGAAATCCTCGGCGTAATAGGCGACGAACACGCTCAAAAACTGCGCCGAGCAACATCATCGGCAGAAAGCCGAACGCCCGAGGCTGTCGTCGCTCTTCGAGCAACCAGAAGATCTGACGATTCGTCTTGATCGTTCCGGCAGCGAACACCATCCACAGTGCCGCAGCCACCCAAGGCGAGCGCAACGTTTCCGAAACAGGCACGATCGCGCCGGCGAGCGACAACGTCACGTACGACGCAGTGAGCGTGAGGTTCGATCGGTGTAAGAAATGTCGAAACCCGCTCCAGCCCACGACCAAGGCCAGTGCTCCGCCGGCTGCGAGCAAAGCGAAGTACGTCACGTTCCACGCTTGAGCTTCCCACAGCCACGGCAGCGCGGCGCATGCGACCGGCGCCAACATCACCGACAACGCCAAGAGCGTCGTTCCCGTCCTTCGCAGTGCGAGCGCCGACGTGTAACGCCCGACGGCAAAGATCGCAGCGGTGTAGGCGAGGATGATGGTTTGCTTGAGCGCCGCCGAGTAGCCCTCCCATTGCGTCGAGACGAGCATCAGCGACGATCCCAGCAGAATCGCCGTGCCGATGCCGAGCATCCATTTGATGTTGCGATCCTGCAAAAACGCGTCGCTGAATCGCGAATTGGCTTCCGCGGAATTCGAGGTCGTGTCCATGTGTCCTGCCTGTGGCTTCTTGAGAGCTTCGTGATCGTGCTTGCCGCCTGCCGTGGCGACCGTTCGCCTCGTCGCTTATGCAACGGCCCTTAAGCAACGACGGGGCCAAAGCGAGTGTGAAGACCGCGGTTCGGATCGCAGCCTTTGAGCACGAAAGCACTTAGCGGCGATGCTTTTGCAACGAATGCTCCCCCACAAGGCACCGTCCGCTGCAGCGATTCGACTGCCCCCGCGGCCTCATCATGCAGTGCGGTTACTGCATCGATGGTTAACGAAGCAACGCGTGTGCGAAGAAGACGCCAACGTGCAACATCAGCACGACGCCAATCGTGCCGAACCATGCCGCGAGCGTGAGTATCGCGAAGATCCCCTGCACAACCGCGATCATGAAAGCGACACCGATGCACACGTTCACCGTCGAGCAGCAGGACTGCACCGTTGAGCGAACATGGAGAATTCCGCTTCGGACGGTCATAATGGTGAGAGTTCGCACGACCTTCACACCCCGACACGACGATGTGGCCCGACGCCTGTAACACGCAGCAATTGATCGTTTCGGCGCCGACGGCGACGCAGATGCCATGAATGCGTTACTCGAACGTCATCGCGCGGCCGTGCGTCGACTCGTCGCGTTGCGGATGGACCGTGCCGTGCAAGGCCGCGTCGATGCCAGCGACATCGTTCAGGAGGCGTTGGTCGAGGCGAATCGCCGAATGAGCGAATACCTTCGCAATCCGGTGATGCCGTTTCATCTTTGGTTGCGGAAGATCGCCAGCGACCGACTCATCGACGCGCATCGTCGGCACCATCAGGCAGCACGGCGCTCCGTCGATCGCGAACGCGCGATCTCCGAATCGATGTACGCGGACCGGTCGGCGATGGATTTGGCCGAGCAGTTGTGCGACCATCGCGAGCTCACGCCCGCCGCGGCCGTGCTGAAACAAGAGCTGACTCGCCGCTTGCGAGACGCCATCGAGCGTCTCGACCCGAACGATCGCGAGGTGATCGAGGCCCGCCACGTCGAATGCCTCACGAATCAGGAGGTAGCGCAGGCGTTGGGCATGAGCGAACCCGCGGCAGGCATGCGGTATCTGCGCGAATGCGCCGACTTCGCGCGATGCTCGACGAACTCCCTTCAGAAACGATCGAGCGATGAGCATTCCATCTCCCACAACGCCTGTCGAGCAAGACCGCGACGAGCTGCTCGCCGGCATTCTCACTTCGCTGGCCGATGAGATGCACGCGGGCCGGACGCCGGATATCGAAGCCGCGGTTCAGCGCCATCCCGATCTCGCTGCCGAGTTGCGCAGTCTTTGGGGCGCGATGGTGTTGGCCGACAATCTCGGCGGCGGGCTTGCCGGTGACGATCAAGCCGCGGTTGAAGAGACCACCGAGCACCCTGCTGCGACCGATCGCCGCTCCCGTTCCGAAATGGCCGGAAAGACGATCGGAGATTACGAACTGCTCGAAGAGCTCGGACGCGGCGGCATGGGCGTCGTGTATAAGGCGCGGCATCGCAGCCTGGATCGTATCGTTGCGTTGAAGGTCATGCGGCACGGGAACTCGGCACAAGCAGCCGAGTTGCTGCGCTTTCGCCAAGAAGCCTTGTCGGCCGCGCGACTCGAACATCCGCATGTGGTGCCGGTGTATGAAGTCGGTCCGAACGATGACCAGCCGTACTTCACCATGCAATACGTGCCGGGCGAGACGTTGGCCGACCGCTTGCGCGAGGGCCCGCTTCCGCCGCGTGAGGCAGCGCAGTTGTTGCTGCCCGTTTGCGAGGCGATTCAAGCGGCTCACAGCCATGGCTTGCTGCATCGCGATTTGAAGCCTTCGAACATTCTCATCGACGCCAGTGGCCGACCGATGGTGACCGATTTCGGCCTCGCCAAGCGCGTCGACGATGACAGCTCGCTCACGCACTCGGGCGCGATTCTCGGCACGCCGACGCACATGGCGCCGGAGCAAGCCGCCGGAAGCCGTGGCCAGATCGGCCCGACGACCGACGTCTACAGCCTTGGCACGATTCTGTATCAGATGCTCACCGGCCGTCCGCCGTTTCAAGGCTCATCGCCGATGGAAACGGTGTTGATGGTGCTCGAGCAAGACCCGTTGCCGCCGCGATTGCTCAATCCTCGCGCGAACCGGGCGTTGGAAATGATCGCGCTCAAGTGCCTGCAGAAGCCCCAAGAACTGCGCTACGCAACCGCCGCAGCATTGGCAGACGACTTGCGTGCGTTCCTGGCCGACGAACCGGTCGCGGCGCAGTCGGGCGTGTTCGGACAAGTCATGGCGCGGTGGCTAGGTGAGACGCATCATGCGACGGTGCTCGAAAACTGGGGTCTGCTATGGATGTGGCATAGCCTGGCATTGCTCGTGTTGTGTCTGGTGACCAACGCGATGCAGTGGAGCGGCGTGACTTCGGCACTCCCGTATCTGGCTGTGTGGGGCGTGGGGCTCGGCGCATGGGCGATCATCTTCTGGTCGCTGCGACGCCGCGCGGGGCCGGTGACGTTCGTCGAGCGGCAGATCGCGCATATTTGGGCGGGCAGCGTCATCAGCATCATGCTCCTTTTTCCCGTCGAGCAGTTGTTGCGAATGCCGGTGCTCAGCCTTTGTCCGGTGCTGGGCATCGTCAGCGGCTGCGTCTTCCTCATCAAAGCAGGGATGCTCACCGGTGCGTTCTACGTTCAGGCAGTCGCGCTGTTCGCAACCGCGATTGCGATGGCGCTGCTCGAGCGATGGCACGTGCCGGTATCGATTTCACTGTTCGGCGTCGTGTCGGCAGCGTGCTTCTTCGTACCGGGCCTAAAGTATTACCGGCAACGCAAGTCGCTCGAAGCAGCGTCTGCTTAAGTCGCCGTCGTTCGCAGCCGCGCGATTGCGTCGTCGATAAATTGCTGCATTTCCCGGCTTTCGATCGAAGCATCGGGCTTCGCGCACTCTTCGAGATAGAGTTCCGCCTCGACCTCGGCTTCGACTGCTTCGCGATCGATGCGTTCGAGCGCGCGTTGGATATCGCTTACTCCCGACTCGCAGCCCGGCACGGAGGACACCGTAGCCGCCATCTGCCGAGCTGCGGTGGCCGTTGCATGGCGAGCGACGTGCATCGCCAGACGATCTTCTTCCTCGCGGCATCGCTGATGCATGGTGTGAATCTGAGCACGCAACTGCTCGTTGACGGTTTCCGCCTCGCCGATCTGTGCGTTGAGACGCCCGAGCGTTTGTGTCAGGTCATACTGCTCGACAAGCTCGCGCCGGGCGGCAGCTTCGTTCCCAGCTCGCAACGCGGCCGAGGCCCGCTGATGCGCCGCATCAATGCGGCGTTGCTGTTCATCGCGGCGGCGTTCGAGAAGTCTCTGCGCGGCGATCGAACGCGCGGTCGCAGCCGTCGCCGTCTCGATGGCGCCCTTGAGCTCTCGCAATCCGTGTCGCGCCGTCTGCTCGGGGCGTTCGAGCTTATCGAACCAATCGTGCAGGTTTGCGGATACTAGAATCTTCGTTCGTTTGAAGATGCTCATCGTGGGCCTCCTTGAGCCATGGTCATAGATGTGACTGAATCGACGCTGGATGAAACGGAGACGGGGGGCGTCGCGGAAATCGCAGCGCCGGTCGGTGACAAGGTCGAAATGCTTTCGACTGCTGCCGCAATTTGGGCCACTAGTTCTTCGGCGCGAGCGGCAGGCGCTCCGGTGAACTTTGCAAGGTGGATCATCGACACCAGTTCGCGAATCCAGGCGAGCGTGGCCAGCAAATCGCCACGAGCACGGTGTCGCAGCCCATCGAGCCGCGATAGGTTCTCTTTCCGCGATTGCTGACTGCGCTTGCAACGTTCGGTCGCCACGAGCGCGTCACCTTCCGCGACGGCCAAAGGATCTTCGTTGGGCCTGGCCGACTCGCGCTCGACGAGCGCGTCCATTTCACGAATGCGTTCCGCTTGGGCCATCAGCGCCACACGAAGATCCCGAAGCCAGTGAGGCTTTTCGTTCAGCACGCCTTCCGCCCATTGGTCGAGACCCGCCAGCGCATCGTTCAGCTCGTCTTCGACCTGTTCGATCGCGCGAGCGAGAGTATCCCGAGACGCAACTGCTGCGTCTTCGGTGACTGCCGTCTCTCGGGGTCGCGAAAGAAGCAGCGGCAGGTACAACGGCCAAAACACACATGCGGCAGCGGCGGCGAACAATCTCGGAATGGGCTGCACCACGCTCATCGACACGACGTGCGCCACGGCGACGGCGAGGCCGATGACGAGATAGAACACGATAGATTCGCCGAAGTTCATGAGATGTCCTCCTTCGCGCGTCGCGGACGTCAGTGCAGCACGCGAGCGATGTGATCCCACAGCGAATAGATCACCAGCGGCGTGACGAACGTGTAGCACCCGCTCCATGCGACAATCAACCGCCGCAACATGCACGCCCGCCGCGTGCGACCGCACAGCGGTATCGTCTCAGCCATGCCTGTGAAGCTGCGGTACAGCGACACGGCGCCCCAAGTGCCTGCGAGAAACGGGAGCGATAGCCCCAGCAGCGCGTACAGGTTCAGCAAGAAAACATTGTTGCCGTAGATGACGACGTTGAGCGCGAGCGCTACGAAGATCGGCAGAACGCCCACGAGCGCGACGGCGCCCGCCGCCATGCCCCGCAACGCTTGTGCGACGATGCCGACCATCGTCACGCGCACTCCGGCGAGCAACCCGTAGAAATAGAAGCTGGGCAGACAGATGCCGTTGGCCGCAATCAGGCCCAAGCAGTAAGCGACGGTCAAATTTGCAACGCTCGCGTCGTCCCAAAATGCCGCGGGTGCAAACTTGAACCAGAAACCGCTTGCCGAACGCGCGAGGTTCAGCATCGTGGTGATGACCACGCCATAAATCGCGAAGCCACTCAGCGCGATCACGAGCAACCGTGGAATCAGTAACCGCTGAGCAGCGTTGTCGCGCAGCAATCGATCAAGCGATCGTTGATTCTTGAGAAGCAACTCGATGACGGTCGTCGCATCGAGTTCGTTCGCGGAGAGTTCTAGGTCGGCGGTCTCGAAATCGTCGACTGCCTTGGGTGCTCCTGAGAGATTCAAATCGTTCAAGCACATCGTGTCGGTTGCATTCATATCGGTATCTCTTAATAAGTCCTCGCTGATTGAGCTCACGCCGCCGTCGTCTGTTCATCAGATTTGAAACAGATGAAACAGATAGAACAGTTGTGACCCGATCATGCCGACGAGAATGAGAACCCAGCGCGGGTTCGATTGGCTCGTCGGTTCGAGACGACTCATCACGCGGCCGAACACGTCAGCCATCGAGACGCCTACGCCGGCGAACACCAGCAGGTTGACGGCCACGATGATGCGATGGCTCCAAGCCGCACTGATGGCGGGTAGGTCGGGGACCGCGGCGGTAAAAAACCAATTGATCGGCACCGACGCCAGAAGCGCTAGCCCGCCCCAACTCGTCGTCACCAATGCGGCCAAGAGCGTCGTGCTCGGACGCAGGCGCGAGCCGCCCAAGCTGTTCAAGATGTACAAGGCCGGTAGCGGAATCGCCCAAGCGGCGCCGGCGGCAATCGTGAGCAGCACCGCTTTGGTGCCGACCATCGACAGGCCTTGTCCCATGCCCATCGTCATGCCGTAGATCAACGTGCCGGACGTGGCCGTCGCCGCAAGCACGATCCACGTGAGCGGCGCGTAGCCTGCGCGACGCTCATGCCATCGTGCCGCGAAGTCTTCCGGCTCGCGGAGCGCGATGCCGACATCCGCCAACGAGCTTCGTAGAGCGCCATTTCGCATCGTGCTTCTCCTGCAGTAGCCAAGGGAAACTCTTTACCCAAGGCTCCAACCGCAGGAAGGCGCTTCGATTAACCAACTAGCTCCTCATTCAAACCTTCATTTCCAACGGTCCCCAGCCTTTGCGCGGCTCGCGCCAGGCGAGGTCGTTGATGGTGGGATCGTTGATGATCTTGCCCGAGTGGTCGAGGATTAGTTTCTTGCCAGCACGCGCAGCAAGGTTGCCGAGCTGAATGTTGGCCGTCATCGGGCCGGCGTAGCCGAAGTTCGATTGGCTGAACTCGCGCGGCTTTTCGCCACGACAAGCCATGAGGAACTCGTCGTGATGACCGGGGGAGCGCTCGAGCAGCACCGGCGCCTCGCCAAAGCTGGTTGCCTTCGATTCAGGAATCAACCGCGGCTTGTTCCAGTAGTCGCCTTCGACGAGCATCTTCCCCTTGGTGCCGATGATCAGGTTGCCAGTCTTCGGCAGTTGTTGGCCGTCGGACAGCAACTCCTCGGGCGTTTCGGGAACCACCGGCGATCCATCGCTGCGCGTCCCTTCGTACCAATACGTGGCGAAGCCGGGACGATCTTTGGTGGCGCGGAACGTCATCTTGAAGATCATGCCCGCTTGCCACTGATCGGTGACAGGGGCGGTTTGGAATAAGGGCTCGCCGGTTTCTGCATAGCCGGGGTTCATAATCGAGTAGATGCCGTCGGTCGTGTGGCACGCCATGTCGCCGAGCGCGCCAGAGCCAAAGTCGACAAATCCTCGCCAACTGTGAGGATGGTAGACGCCGCTGCCGCGCTTCTTTTGTTTCGCGGTGAGCTCGGACTCGGGATAAGCGGCATACGGACGCATTGGCGCTGGTCCGATCCATGCTTCCCAATCCACGTTTGCCGGCGGCGAAGTCTCCCAATCTTTCGGAGGACGGTTGCCGCCTTGTGGCCAAATCGGCCGATTCGTCCAAGTGTGAAACTCGACGACGTCGCCAATGGCGCCAGCCTTCACGATTTCGTACGCTCGACGCCAACCATCGCCGGCGTGACCTTGGTTGCCCATCTGCGTGACGACCTTCGGATTCTTCTCATACGCTTGGGCCAGCAGCTGCGCCTCGCGCACCGACCAGGTCAGTGGCTTCTCGGTGTAACAGTGAATGCCCAGCGAGATGGCCGTCATCGAAGGCGCGAAGTGGCTGTGATCGGGCGTCGCGACGAACACCACGTCGAGGTCCTTGGCGTGTTTCTCAAACATCGTTCGCCAATCGGTGTAACCTGCAGCCCCTTTCCAAGGCTCGTAAGCCAGAATGTTCGACCATTGATCGCGATCGACGTCAGCAAACGCGATGCAGTTGAGATTCGCCTTCTTCATCAGCTCGACGTGCGTTCGCCCCTTGCCGCCGGTCGCCACAAAGCCGACGTTCAGCGTGTTGCTGGGCGGCTGTGCCCATGCTCGCGATGAGATGACGAGCGGCGCAGCTGCGACGATGGCGCTCTGCTTGAGGAAGGTTCGACGTGAGGCGCGGCGCGACATGAAACGGCTCCCAAATCAAATGCGATGTGAAACCAAGATGCGAACTCGCGAATGAAAGACGCCTTGCGAGGTCGGTTTATTCTGACTTCCAAACGACTGCAGTGAAAGCGCCCCCGATTCCATGAATCAGCCGACGGTCAATCGCCGCGCTTGCCCAACCGACCGACGGTCGACTCAAACAGCCGGCGTCGTCGCGTTTCAACGGCTGGCGCTGCCTGGCTGGCTTGGTCCTGCAGGTCGTCGACGTTCGCCTGGCAGACGCGGCATCCGATGATGGTCAGGTGAAAATCGATGTATTTCGCTTCGTCGTCGCCGAGAACGCCGAGCAGAAAGCTGCCGAGCCGTGATCGATCGGGGCAGCTAAGTCGATGCCGCCGCCAGATTTCGCTCAGCGAGTGGACGCCCGAGTTGCGACGTTCGACGAGGCCTTTCAATCGCTCGGCAAGAACTGGATCGACGCGCAGCGATTGCTCGATTCGCGCCATGTCGGCCGCTGCAAGCGATTCGTCGAGGTAAGCGAGTAGATCGGCGTCGGTCATGGCTGGCTGAGATCGGGAATCACATCGGCCACCGTTTGTTGTCGACCGAGCACGGTGCGAAGACGTTCGAGAAACTCAAATTTCTGACTCGCGACCGCCTGCTCGGTAAGAGCGAGACGCTCAGCGACCTCGCGATTCGGCATGCCTCGCACGAATAGCAACTCGGCGACGGCCAACTTCTGCCACTGTCCGCGCCGCCGCCAGTTCTCGATCATTTCTTTCAGCGCAGCGACGAGCGACTGTTCTTCGAGCCCGCGACGTTCGGCGCTGCGCAATAAGCTGCTCACGCGCTGATGCGGATCGGTTGGCTCGATGCCCGAGCTATCGGCGTCGACCATCGGCGGCAACGCGGGTCGACGGCCTTGACGACGCAGGTAATCGGTGAGTTTATGGGCGGCGATCGAAAACAAGTAGCCTTCCAACGGGCGCGAGTCGTCGTAGTTCGGCAAACTCGTCAGAAAGCCGAGGAACGTTTCTTGAACGATGTCTTCAGCCGCATTGCGATCCGCGAGCCGAGTCGCTGCGAATGCCACGAGCCGACCTTCGTAGCAATGGATCAAATGGTTCCACGCTTCGGGTTCGCCCGTGCGGATGCGATCGACCAGCAGCGAGTCGGCGTCGACGCCTTTCATGACCATCAGCGTACTGCGACGAACGGCCCTCGTCACGTCGTCGACGGCGATCGCGAGGGACGAAGCCAAACATGCGCGCCCGATAGGCAAATGAGTACGCCTGCCATCGCTGCGCCAACGTAGCGCAACCGTTCGTGGATGCGTGCGGTCCGCCAAAGCTGCTCGACTTGTTTCTGCATCGAGCTATCGAATTCGAGCAGTGCGTGCAGCTTAACCATCGGCCCCACTGAAGACTGGAACGGCTCTTGCCAAAGCTCGCGGACAACGTGGGCGCGAAGATCGCCGTCGGGCAGCGAGATCTGCGTCGTGTCGCCTCCCGTCACGTGCTCGACGTATTCCGTTGCCGCCTCACGCAAGGCGGGTCGCAATTGTTCCGTACACTCTTCGACGGTGCTGTACGGGCCGACGACTAACGCACGGCGAAACACCTTGATGGTCGAGGTTGGAGGCGTATCGACCCAGGCCGGGCGTCCGTTCACGAGTTCGGTTGCGGGCGACGTTTCGTCATCAAGCTGCACCGCTTGGATGGCAGGTGCGATGAAGACCGCTGCGTTTGATGGCGCATGGGACCGCAACACTGCGCCGGCCAACACGATCGGTACGCATACGATCAAGGCCACCAGCACCAGCGCGCCAAAAAAGTGTACCATCAGCAAGAAGACGACGATCGCGAGAACCGCCAACATGCCAAGCCCGATGATGCCCATAGATCGTTCCTTCTTGTGATGCGTGTTAACGTGATGCGTGTTAACGATCGACGCTTAAGTTGGGACTGGCAAATTGCACGGCCAGAGACATGATGCCAGCCACCGCAATGCCCCACGGCTGCGGGAAGGGCCAAAGCAAACTCAGAAGCGCCGCCGTGGCCACGGTCAACACGGTCGACCAGATGCTGACGCGCGACTCGCGGGTCGGCATCATCTGCAACCACCACCGAACGGCGAACATCAGAAAACCAAAGTATCCCAAATAGGCGAGCAACTCGGGCTGACCGTCGAGGTCGTACAGTTGCAGACCGAGTCGATCACGTGGCGGTGCACCGGAGAGAATCTCGTAAGGCAGGTTGACCCACAGTAGTCGATCGAGCGCCCAAGCCCCGGCTCCCCACGCGAGCCCGAGCATCATGAGGACGAAACGTCGCACGAGAGAATCTCCGCGACGACCTTCCCAGACTTTGTTCGCCGCCAGAACCAGCCACGCTCCGGCCGTGGTTGTGAGAAGCAGCCACGTGAGTTGCTCGGGAGCAGGCACTTCGCCGCGCAAGACGACGGTGACGATTGTGAGCGCCGCAACCACGAAGAACGCAAGCAGCATTGCGCCGGTTAGCTCGTAGACCTTGTCGCGCGTTGGCTTCGCGCGATTCGATCTGACGGCACCCCATTTGAAGTGACGCCGTGAAGCGGCTGACATCGCGACAAAATCGGGCGTGCGACGTTGCCAAGGCGGCGAGTCTGGCGTCGGCATTGCCACGGACGGGCCGGCGGTTTGTCGCGATGTTGCGATGGCTTCCCGCATTCGTTTGACTTGTCCCGCAGCACGCACCGCCAACACCGCCGCGATCACTAGCGCCGCCAGATAAATGTCGGCAACTCCTGTCGGCAGACGCCGATACACGTAGACCGACGCGAAAATCGCCAGCACACGCAACACGACGGGCATATCGCTCCACCAGCGGAGCATCCGCATGCCAATCCAATCAACGTGCGACTGCCACGCATACGCTCGTTCATGGCCACTTGTTGCCGAGCCGTGCGCCGAGGGCGTCGGTGACGCGCGCGGCGGAACGGTTTTCGAGGGCGAGACGGTTTGGCCATCAGCCGTCGCGCCTGGCAGCAAGGACAACAACTCGGCAACCGTTTGCGGACGTTTGGCCGGGTCTTTCACCAGGCAAGCGTGTACGGCTGAGCGATACGGCTCGGTGACTCTGCCGAGATCGGGCTCGGCGGTGAGATGCTTCATCAACACTTCGCCGACGCTTTCGCCTTCGAAAGGAAGATGACCGGTGAGCAACTCGTACAGCAGCACGCCGAGGGCGTAGATATCGATCTCTTTGCCGTAGCGGCCGTTGGCGATCTCGGGGGCCATGTAATAGACCGTGCCGATGCTCTCGGTGTGGCCGCTGCGACGACTGACGGAGATGAACTTCGACAACCCGTAGTCGCCGAGCTTCACCAGTCCGCCCGAGCCAGTGTCGCTGCCAGAAGGCAGATCGCGGAAGACGTTGGCCGGCTTGAGGTCGCGATGCACGAGCCCTTGGTCGTGCAAATAAGCGACGGCCGCGGCGAGGCCTCGAAACCATTCGAGCGCTTCGTTCACCGGAAGACCATCGGGATGCCGAGCGAGGCACGCTTCGAGGCTTTCGCCGGTGACGTATTCCATGACCACCCAGCTTTGCCCCTGGGCGTCGGTGCGCACGTCGTACAGGCTGAGCAAGTTCGGGTGCTTGAGGTTCAGACATTGGCTGACACCGCGCAGCTCGACGTCGAGATTGCGACGAATGAACTTGAGAGCGACCTCTTTGCCGGCATCGCTCGTAGCGTAGTACACCTCGCCAAACCCGCCGTGACCGATGCCGCGCCGAATCGTAAAGCCATCCAACGGGCGCGCACCGCTGGCGTAGGTGAAGTGCAACGCCTCGGCGGAAGGCTTCGGGACAGACAAGATGGCCTCGGGGAAGGTCATGTTCGATCAATGCTGGTTCGGTCAATGCTGAAAGAGAAATCGCTACCCGTGACGCGCGACGACGCGCCTAGCATTCCGCGCCGCGTTGCCACACCGCCGTCGATTGAAATGGCATCGCCGGCGGCGGCTAAAATCGAATCACTCTCGCGGAACAAGACCACCTCGCTCGACCACGACGGACAACAGACGTGGCTCGTTGCCTTCGGGCCGAGCACGCACGTCTCGGCCATGAGCAACACGGCATCCGCGCGAGGCTGCGTGCGATGCGGACTCACGAATTCGAGCCGAGCGGTCATGCTCAACGGATGCGGAAGCACGAACCGCAGCCGAGCCGTTCGTCCGAGTTCGATCACGCTTCCCGATGTTAGCACGGCCGAGCGTTCAACAGGCTTGCCATCCACGCGCACTGCGCCGCGCTCCGAGGCCAGCACATAATGCTCGCGTTCACGATGCAAGACAGCATGCCGTCGCGACACGTCGCCCAGCAGCGGGATATCGACTTGGCCATCGGTGGTTGGTTGACCGATCACGACGCGATCTCCGGGGCAAACAAGAAACCCACCCACGCTGTCGATCCAGAGCCTGAACGGGCGGCAGAATTCGGAATGGGGAATGCCGAGCGGAGAATGCATCGTCGCAATCCGTTCTTGTTGTTCATTCACCATTCGACATTCCCCATCCCCCACTCGCAAACAGTCTCACTCTTTGGCGAGCTTTTGACCGGCTGATCCGAAGTACTCGGCAACCTCGTCGAGAATATTCTCTCGCGCCGCGGGCTCCAGGGGAATCTCGTCGCGAAGATAGGTCTCGCTGTGCACCAGCCGTTCGGCCACGTCGAGTCGGGTGCGTAGGTCGGTCACTAACTCTTTGGCACGGCTGAGTTGGCTGTCGTCGAAGTTGTAATCGCTCGTGGCTTGAGCGGCTTCGACCATCTTGAGCCGAGCGTCCAGGTGCTCGGTTTCGACTTCGAGTTGGCGCTTGACGACGAGCATATTCTCGAGTTTGCCACGGGCTGCGTCGAGACTGCGCTGACGTGCCACGTGCATCTGCGCGAGGCTGCTTAAGGTTGCTTCGTTGGTCTTATAGCGCTCGAAACGGCCCGACAGGTCGGCCTTCACCTGGTCGAGCGTGTAGCTGCGCCCCGCGTAATGAAACGTCGATTGCCCGCCGGCGGCATCGGTACGGAGGCGGACCATTTCGCCGCGGTCTTTGTCGAGCCGCGACTGATCGGTGGCGATCTGCTTCGCGAGGCGTTCGACCTCGACCTCTTCCTTGGCGATCAGGTGCATGTTCGCGCGGATCTCAGGAATCAGATTCTTCAGCATGCCGCGAGCGCGATTGATCTCGAATTCGATCGGCACGCAGTCCTTAACCGTGTCGCGCACCCATCCGACCGATGTGCCGACGTAGCTCGCGGCGCTCCGCCCAAAGAAGAAGACACCCAGCGACGTGGCGATCGCCGCCGAAACGAGAGCTTTCCTGATCATGACAATCCCTTTCCCAAAAGCGCAACAGTGAAAATGCCTTCAAGGCGCCGACGTCGACGTCCGAAAGGGTATTCGCCGCAGGGGAAGGAATATTGGTCGAAAACTTGGCGACTTTTCGCGGTCACGTCAGATTCGGCGAAGAGGGCCACAGCAAGGGCGGTAAACGACGAGCATCTTTGCACTTTCTTGATGCGCAGGCGGTCGTTATTGACGCCGCTTTGATTCGGAGAGACGTCTTTCACGACTAGAATTCATTCAGCCGATGATCGTTCGCAGCGGTGCTTTTTACGGAGTGATTCGATGGATGCTGTTTACGTCGTGGCCACGACGGCTTTCTTTGCGTTGTCTTGGGGCCTCGTGATCTTGTGCGACAAAGTACGGAGTTAGCCGAATGACGACGCTCTATTGGATTGCAGCCATTATTTCCATGCTGCTGTTCGCTTACCTTTTCGCGGCGCTCTTGAAACCAGAGTGGTTCTCATGACCTTCAACACGTTCGTTTATTACGCGGTTTACTTGACGCTTTTGGTCGCGCTCGCCAAACCATTGGGCAAATACATGGCCCACGTGTTCGACGGCCTTCCGTGCGGTCTCGATCGATTGCTCGGCCCGTTGGAAAGATCGATCTACCGACTTGCAGGCATCGATCCCGCAAAAGAAATGCGCTGGCAGACCTACGCGGGCACGATGTTGCTGTTCAATTTCCTGGGTTTCATTGCCGTCTACGCGCTGCAGCGATTGCAGCACGCGATTCCCCTCCTCAACCCACAAGGCCTGCCGGCAGTTTCTCCCGATTCGTCGTTCAACACCGCAGTCAGCTTTGCCACGAACACCAACTGGCAAGGCTACGGTGGCGAAACCACGATGAGCTATCTGACGCAAATGCTCGGGCTGACCGTGCAGAATTTTCTCTCGGCGGCGGCAGGCCTCGCGGTCCTTGCAGCCCTGGTGCGTGGCTTTCGCAGCCGTCCGCAACCCTCGGGCGTCGAGGTGCGAGGGGGCAGCACGACAGGCGAAGGTTTGATCGGCAACTTCTGGGTTGACCTGACGCGAAGCACTCTCTACATCCTGCTGCCGTCGTCCTTGATTCTGGCGATCGCATTGGCGGGACAAGGAGTGGTGCAGAACTTCGACCCCTACGTCACGGCCAATCTCATACAGCCGACGAAGGACGCGCAAGGCGCCACGGTGACGGAGCAAGTGCTACCGATGGGGCCGGCCGCCTCGCAGGTCGCCATCAAACAACTGGGCACCAACGGCGGCGGGTTCTTCAACGTCAATTCAGCGCATCCTTATGAGAATCCGACGCTTTGGACCGACTTCCTCGAGTCGCTTTCCATCCTCGTGCTCTCCGGAGCGCTGTGTTACACGTTCGGCGTGATGGTCGGCGATACGCGGCAAGGCTGGGCTCTTTTGGCCGCGATGATGCTCGTGTTCGTACCGCTCCTTTTAGTCTGCGGTTGGAGCGAAGAGCGAGGCAACCCTGCATTCGCGCAGGCCGACGTCGATCAGCAACCCAGCGAGTTGCAGGCAGGCGGAAACATGGAAGGCAAGGAAGCTCGCCTCGGCATCGCGCACTCGACGCTGTGGGCCACTGCGACCACCGCCGCTTCAAACGGCAGCGTCAACAGCATGCACGACTCCTACACGCCGCTCGGCGGGCTCGTGCCGATGTGGCTCATTCAAATGGAAGAAGTCATCTTCGGCGGCATCGGCAGCGGCCTGTACGGCATGATCGTGTTTGCACTGATCACCGTCTTCGTCGCAGGATTGATGGTCGGTCGAACGCCGGAGTATCTCGGCAAGAAGATCGAAGCGTTCGAGATGAAGATGTCGGCGCTCGTGATTCTTTTCCCGCCACTGGTGGTGTTGATCGGCGCTGCGATTGCCGTAGTAGGACCGGGGCTGAACTTCACAGATCCGACGACCGGCGAGCTGAAGGGCATGCTCAACAATCCGGGAGCGCATGGATTCAGCGAGGTGCTGTACGCGTTCTCGTCGGCCGGCAACAACAACGGCAGCGCGTTCGCCGGATTGAACGCGAACAACGTCTTCTACAACACGGCGCTCGGATTCGCGATGCTCATCGCGCGCTACTGGTTGGCGATTCCCACGCTGGCCATCGCCGGTTCGTTGGCAGCGAAGAAGTTCACGCCCCCCAGCTCCGGCACGTTGCCGACGCACAACCCTTTGTTCGTCGGCTTGCTCGCAACGATGGTCATCATCGTCGGAGCGTTGACGTTCATTCCTGCACTGGCCCTTGGTCCTATTGTCGAACAATTGCAAATGGTCGCGAAGTAGGTCGCTCGTTCAAGCGACTCCAACGCTGATCAACTGCTCGAAAGTGAAGTGGAGTTATCGATGTCGAAAACCGTTTCAAGCCGACCGCTGTTCGATCCGCCGATCGTTATGCGGGCCATTGTCGATTCATTCCGCAAGCTCGATCCGCGTCGGCAGGTTCGTAACCCGGTCATGTTCACGGTGCTTGTCGGCAGCATTTTGACGACAGGCCTGGCGATGCAGGCGATGGTCGGCGAGGGGGAGGCTCCGGCGGGCTTTATCTTCGCGGTCGCCGCATGGTTGTGGATCACCGTGCTGTTTGCGAACTTCGCCGAAGCAATGGCCGAAGGCCGCGGTAAGGCGCAGGCTGATGCTCTGCGTCGTGCCCGACAGGACGTCGAAGCGAGGAAGCTTGCCGAACCTCATCGCGGGGCGCCGCATGCAACTGTCTCTGCCACCACGCTGCGCAAAGGCGACGTCATTCTCGTCGAGGCAGGCGAACAGGTTCCGGCCGACGGCGAGGTCATCGACGGCATCGCGTCGGTCGACGAAAGCGCGATCACGGGCGAGAGCGCACCAGTCATCCGCGAAAGCGGCGGCGACCGGTCGTCGGTCACTGGCGGTACGCGCGTGTTGTCCGACTGGCTCGTCATTCGCGTCAGCACCAACCCCGGCGAGACGTTTCTCGACCGAATGATCAGCCTGGTCGAGGGCGCCAAACGCCAAAAGACGCCCAACGAAATCGCGCTCGATATTCTGTTGGCCGTGCTCACGATCGTTTTCCTCCTGGCCGTCGTCACACTGTTGCCCTTCTCCATCTACAGCGCGCAGACATCGGGCATCGAGGGGGCCAAGCCCGTGACCGTCACGGTGCTCGTCGCGCTGCTCGTGTGTCTGATTCCGACAACGATCGGCGCCCTTCTATCCGCTATTGGCATCGCTGGCATGGATCGCATGATTCAAGCCAACGTCGTCGCGATGTCGGGACGAGCGGTCGAAGCGGCCGGCGACGTCGACGTGCTGCTGCTCGATAAAACCGGCACGATCACGCTCGGCAATCGCCAGGCCGTTGCATTCATCGCGCGAGACGGCCAAAGCAACGGCGAACTCGAACGTCTGGCCGATGCGGCGCAGCTTTCGTCACTCGCAGATGAAACGCCCGAGGGGCGGAGCATCGTCGTCCTCGCGAAGGAGCGATACAACCTTCGCGGCCGTGACCTGCAAAATGCGCAGGCCACGTTCATCCCTTTCACCGCTCAAACCCGACTCAGCGGCGTCGATCTCGATGGCCGCCAGATTCGCAAAGGCGCCACCGATGCCGTCCAAGCATTTGTGAAACAGCGCGGCGGTGACTTGCCATTATGGCTGCTGACGCAAGTCGAAACGATCTCCAAGCAAGGAGGCACGCCGCTCGTCGTCGCCGAGAACGAGAACGCTCTCGGTGTAATTCATCTCAAGGACATCGTCAAAGGCGGCATCAAGGAGCGTTTTGCCGAGCTACGACAGATGGGCATCAAGACCGTGATGATCACGGGGGACAATCCGCTCACCGCCGCCGCGATCGCCGCCGAAGCGGGAGTCGATGACTTTCTCGCCCAGGCCACGCCCGAGGCCAAGCTGCAACTAATTCGTCAATATCAGGCGGGCGGACGACTCGTGGCGATGACGGGCGACGGCACAAACGACTCGCCGGCGCTAGCGCAGGCCGACGTCGCGGTCGCCATGAATAGCGGCACTCAAGCGGCGAAGGAAGCGGGAAACATGGTCGACCTCGACTCGAATCCCACCAAGCTGATCGAAGTGGTGCAGATCGGCAAGGAACTGTTGATGACGCGCGGGTCGCTCACGACCTTCAGCATCGCCAACGATGTGTCGAAATACTTCGCCATCATTCCAGCCGCGTTCGCTGGCACGTACCCGGTGCTCGACAAGCTCAACATCATGCACCTGGCGACACCATCGAGCGCCATCATGTCGGCAATCATTTTCAACGCGCTGATCATCGTGCTGCTCATACCGTTGGCACTGCGCGGCGTGAAACACCGCGCGGTCAACGCCTCGGCACTTCTACGCGACAATTTGCTGATTTACGGAGTCGGCGGATTGATCACACCCTTTATCGGCATCAAGCTCGTCGACATGGCCTTGGTCGCCTTAATGAAGATCGGACTCAGCATATGACAACGCATCTACGACCCGCCGTGGTCATCTTCCTTGCACTGACGGCACTCACAGGCATTGCTTATCCGCTGGCCGTGACGGGAATCGCGCAGCTCGCCTTCCCGCGTCAAGCGAACGGAAGTTTGATCGTCGTCGATGGGAAAACCATCGGCTCCGAGTTGATTGGCCAGCCGTTCGACGATCCGAAATACTTTTGGAGCCGACCGTCGGCGACGGGACCGTTCCCCTACAACGCCGGGGCTTCGAGTGGTTCGAATCTCGGACCGACCAATCCCGCACTCATCGACGCCGTCAAGCAGCGCGTCGAAGCGCTTCGTGCTGCCGATCCGGGCAATACCGCGAAGGTGCCGGTCGATCTGGTGACCGCCTCGGCCAGTGGCCTCGATCCGCACATCAGTCTTGCAGCGGCGCTCTACCAGACCGGGCGTGTTGCCCGCGTACGAGGCGTGGACGAACAGCGCGTTCGCCAGCTCGTCGACAAGCACGCGACGCATCGCGTGTTGCAAATCTTCGGCGAGCCGCGCGTCAATGTCCTAGAATTGAACCGAGACCTCGATCAGCTTACGCCATAATTCTCTCGCCACGCGGCGGCATTCGTTCGCCGGGGAAATGACACGATGGCCGACCACCGGCCCGATCCCGAAACGCTGCTCGCCCGCGTCAAAGCGGAAGAAGCTCAGCAAGCGCGCGGCAAGCTGAAGATTTTCTTCGGCGCCGCTCCCGGCGTAGGCAAGACCTACGCCATGCTCGAAGCCGCGCGAAAAGTCGCTAAGGAAGGCGTCGATGTGGTCGTCGGCTACGTCGAGCCGCACGTTCGTCCCGAGACGCAAGCGCTCGTTCTCGGGCTCGATATTTTGTCGCGGCGCGAAGTTGAATATCGCGGCGCCAAGCTGTTGGAGTTCGATCTTGACGCAGCGCTCAAAGCGCATCCCCAACTGATACTGGTCGACGAGTTGGCGCACACCAATGCACCGGGCGTCATGCACGCGAAGCGCTGGCAAGATGTCGAAGCCCTTCTTGCGGCCGGCATCAACGTCTACACGACGCTTAACGTCCAGCATCTCGAAAGCATCAACGACATCGTCGCTCAAATCACCGGCGTCATCGTGCGCGAGACGGTTCCCGACGCCGTGTTCGAAGGCGCCGACGAAATCGAGCTTGTCGACCTTGCTCCCGACGATCTCATCGAGCGTTTGCGAGAAGGAAAGGTCTATCTCGCCGAGCAGGCGGGACGAGCGATCGATAATTACTTCAAGAAGGGCAATCTGATCGCGCTGCGCAAGTTGGCGCTGCGGCGGACTGCCGAGCGCGTCAATGCGAGATGGAGTCGTACCGCGCAGCGAACGCGGTCATTCGACCGTGGCCGACTTCGGAGCGACTGCTCGTCTCGGTCGGCCCTAGCCCGCATTCGGCGCGTTTGGTGCGTGCTGCGAGGCGCATGGCCACGACGCTTCGCGCCCGTGGGTGGCGGTGCATGTCGAGACGCCGCTCGACGCTCGCCTGAGCACTGCCGATGCCGATCGTCTCGCGCAAACGATGCACCTTGCCGAAGAGCTTGGGGCCGAGACAGTAACGATCAGCGGCACCAACCTTGTCGACGATCTGCTGGAGTTCGCCCATCGACGCAACGTGACGAAGATTGTCGTTGGCAAGCCACTACTGCCGCGCTGGAAGGAATTCCTGCGCGGGTCATTTGTCTACGAACTCACTCGCAAATCGGGCGACATCGACATTTACGTCATCAGCGGCGATTTCGAGTCGCCAGGTCCACCGGCCGCGCGGGTAACGCCTCGACCGACCGTGCGTTGGGGATATCACTCGGCGCTCTTGATCGTCGCGATTTGCACCGGCATAGGATGGCTGATGACGCCGGCCTTCTCGCTGGCGAACATCGTGATGGTTTACCTGCTCGGTGTGGTTGCTGTCGCCTCGCGGCTCGGACATGGGCCGTCGATACTGGCTTCGATCCTGAGTGTCGCGGCCTTCGATTTTGTCTTTGTTCCGCCGCAGTGGACATTCGCGGTCGCCGATACGGAGTACCTGGTCACATTCGCGGTGATGCTGGCGACGGGGTTGCTTATCAGCACCTTGACCACGCGCCTTCGAATGCAGGCGGACGCCGCACAACATCGCGAACAACGCACGTCGGCGCTTTTTGCGATGAGCCGGCAACTGGTCGAGGCCGACACCATCGGCGATCTCGTGGCGCTTGCCGTGAAACACGTCGGCAGCGCCTTCGATTGCGACGTGCATTTGCTATTCCCCGACGCCACGCGAAAACGCGTCACCCCGTTCGTCGCCGCTGCCGCATCGGCAACGAACGAACTGAACGAGCATGACATCGGCGTCGCGCAGTGGGTGTACGACAACGGCGAGCGCGCCGGTCGCGGCACCGACACTTTGCCGTCGGCTTTGTCGCTGTTTGTGCCCTTGCGCACCCCTAACGGAGTCGTCGGCATTCTTGGCATTCGCCCCAAGCACTCGACGGGAACGCATACGTTTAGTTCTGATCAGCTTCGACTGCTCGAGACGTTTGGCAGCCTCCTGGCGCTGACGGAGGAGCGCATTCGCTCTGCAACCGAGGCTCATCGCGCGCTCGTTCAGGTGAACACTGAACGCATGCGGAACTCGCTGCTCAGCGCGGTATCGCACGATCTGCGGACGCCGCTGACGACCATCACCGGCGCAAGCAGCGCCTTGCTCGACAACGATACCGTGCTGAGCGACGATGCACGACGCGAGCTTGCTGAATCGATCTACGACGAATCGGAACGGCTGAATCGGTTGGTCGCCAACCTGCTCGACATGACGAGGTTGGAGGCAGGCGCCCTGCGGCCCAATATCGAGCTCAACAGCATTGAAGAAATGGTGGGCGTGGTGCTGAACCGAATGAATCGCCAATTGCAGCACCATAGTCTCGTGGCCCGTCTGCCAAACGATCTGCCTCTCGTGCCCTGCGATGGACTGCTGGTCGAGCAATTGCTCACCAACCTGATCGAGAACGCAATCAAATGGACGCCGGCGGAGACGGAGGTTGAACTCTCAGCGCGAGTCGTCGGTGGCGATTTGCAGATTGAGGTCGCTGACCGTGGTCCCGGCTTCGCCGCCGGCGAGGAACAACGGATCTTCGAGAAGTTTTACCGATCGCTTGCGTCGCAGCGGCGTGCCGGGGTGGGACTGGGACTTCCGATTTGTCGAGCGATTGCCATCTTGCACGGTGGTAAGATTTGGGCGGAGAATCGGCCCGGCGGGGGGGCGATGTTTCGCTTTACGCTGCCGCTCAAGGTCGGCCAACCACTTTCGCCAAATCTCAGTCGTTAACCGCGACGCGTTATCTCAATGGCCAACAGTGCCTCAACGGCCAGCAGTGCCTCCATGGGCAGCAATGGCGCGAAGGTGCTCATCATCGAAGATGAAGAGCCGATCCGGAAGTTCTTGCGAATCTCGCTCGAGAACCACGGATATCGATTCGTCGAGGCATCAACGGCCGCCGACGGACTCAGTCGCGCGGCCGACTATCAGCCTGAACTGGTCATTCTCGATCTCGGTCTTCCCGACCAGGATGGAATGGAAGTGATTCGCAGCTTGCGCCAATGGTCGCGAGTCCCGATCATCGTACTTTCCGCTCGCGGCAGAGAGCACGACAAGATCGACGCTCTCGACGCGGGCGCCGACGACTATCTCACGAAGCCGTTCAGTGTCGGTGAGTTGCTGGCTCGGGTTCGCGTTGCGCTGCGACATGAGGCAACGCGCGGCGGCGCAGACGCGTCGCCGGTGTATGTGTTGGGCGATCTACAAGTTGATATGACGCATCGTCGCGTGGTCGTCGCCGAGAAGGAAGTTCATCTGACACCGACCGAGTACCGCCTGCTTACCATCCTGGTCCAGCATGCCGGCAAGGTCGTGACGCATCGACAACTGCTCGAAGAGGTCTGGGGCCCCGACCGCATCGACGAGCACCAGTATTTGCGTGTCTACATGGGTCAGCTTCGCCAAAAGCTAGAAGCCGATCCCGCTCGTCCGCGCTATCTCATTACCGAGCCCGGCGTTGGCTACCGCCTCGCCGCGGAATGACGAATCACCCACGGCCTACGGCAGCTCGACGCGATACAGGTGCGAGCGGGATCGAAGAATGAACGACTTACCAACGACGGCGGCTGAGGCCATGTAACCGTCGCCGAGTTGGTTGTCGGCAAGCAGTTCGTAGGTCGTACTAGGCGCGATGACCGGTGAGCGGCCTTCTTGGTCGAAGAGATAAATGCGACCATCCGCGAAGATCGGCGAGGCGGAATAGTCGCCGCCGAGACGCGTCTGCCACATCTGCTTCTGCGTGTCGACATCCACGCACGAGGCGATGCCAGAGTCGTTCACCATGAACAGCAGTTTGCCGATAAGCACCGGCGATGGCCGCGTCGGCGTG
Source organism: uncultured Planctomycetota bacterium (assembly GCA_963708675.1). GTDB lineage: Bacteria > Planctomycetota > Planctomycetia > Pirellulales > PNKZ01 > DATAXP01. Next base: position 2,902,171 of record CAVPTO010000003.1, on the reverse strand, counting down.
ACCTTTTCATACTTCCAAAGAATGTGGGTGTCGGTCACGTCGCCTGTCCCGGTCGGATCGACGGCCAACATCTTCATACCGCCGGCGCCGGTGCTCAGAATCAGGCGACCTTCGGAATAAAGCGGCGTGATCGAGACATTCATGCCGCCGTGACGCACACGCCAAATCTCTTCACCCGTGTATGGGTTGTGGGCGATCGTGGCTTCGGCACTGGGGGCGATGAGTTGCGGCTGGCCTTTGACGTCGATGATCGCGCACGTTCCGTAAGCCTTCTTGATGTCGCCGTTGTCGATGCGGTAGGTGATGTTGCGATCGCGCTTCCAAACCGTCTCGCCTGTGTTCTTATCGAGGGCCACCACGTACTGATAGTCGTAACCGTCGTAGGCGACGATGAGCAGGTTCTCGAAGATGATTGGCGACGACGCTGGCCCGCGATAGTGATCGCACGGCAAGTCGAGACGCGTCCAGATCGGCTTGGCCGTCTTCGTGTCGAGGCAGAACGTGCCCGTGCTTCCGAAATGAACGTAGACGCGTCCCTCTTCGATGACGGGCGTCGGCGAGGCGTGGCTGTTCATCTCGTGCGCGAACTGCGGATTTTCGATCGTCAGCAGCAGTTCGTCATGCACGATCTTCCCGGAGTCGAAATCGACGCAGACGGCGTAGCGTTTATCGCCTTCGGGCGTGGCGTTGGTGACCCAAATCTGATCGCCCCACACCACCGGCGACGACCATGCCTTGCCGGGAATCGCGGTCTTCCAGCGGACGTTCTTCTCTTCGCTCCAATCGAGCGGCAGGCCGGTCGCCGAAGAATGTCCGTCACCGTGAGGACCGCGGAATCGCGGCCAGTTCGTTTCCTCGGCCGAGCAAAACGCAGCGCTGATGAGTAGAACGCCGAAGACGTAACGCAGCGAGAACTTCATCGTCCGACTCTCGTACCGTTTCGAAGGGAATACACTCCAGTGTAGTCCAACCTGGGTGGTCGGAGAAACAACTGTTCTATGACTCCTTTGCCCGTTTGCCACCTTTCGATTTCGAGTTGATGTACGACTCGAATTCCCAGCGGTTTTTCCACTCGGGTAGGTAACGCTGATAGGCGGGGGCGTCGTACCAAAACTCCGGTGTCGGATCGGGTGGCGTCACGCGCCCCTCGGGGTAGTCCTTGCCAGCGAAGCTTGCGTCGACCGTCTCGTTCCACGCGAGCAGATGCTTTTTCATCTGCTCGAACCGCTCGGGCTGCGCCGTGCTCAGGTCCTGCGTCTCGTGCGGATCAGCTTCAAGATCGTAAAGCTGGAACGCGTCCTTCCGTAGATCGTCGGTCATCAATTTGTAGCGCGTGCCAGTCAGCGCGGCCTTTTGGCCAAAGCGAAACGCAATCGGGCGCGAGCGTTGTTGCTCTTTCGAGAAGAGCGGCTTGAGGCTCACGCCGTCGATCGGCTGAATGAAGACGTCGTCGGATAGCCCAAGGATGTCGGCCACGGTCGGGAACAAGTCCATCGTGCAGGCAGGATACTGCGTGACGCGCGGCTCGATGACGGCAGGCCACTCGATGATGCCGGGCACGCGCAGGCCGCCTTCGTACACCGTGCCTTTGTTGCCACGCAACCCACCGACCGTTTCGGGCTTAATGCCGGGCAAGCCACCGTTGTCGCTGCAAAAGACAAGCAACGTATTGTCGGCAATGCCGAGGTTGCGCAGCTTCTTGCGCAATGTGCCTACACTTCGGTCGAGCGCCACCAACTCGCCATAGTGATTGGCCGACTCTTCGTTGAGGTCTTTGAAGTCAGACTTATCATCGGGTAGGGCTCGCTCCGGACTATGCGGCGAGCCAAACCAAACAACGGCAAACATCGGCGCGTCTTGAGCGTGATGCTTCTCGAGAAACTTCGCGGCCTCGGCCACCGCGATTTCCGACGAGTCGCCCTGAAACTGCTCGATTTGGCCGCGACGGCTCATCAGCGGGTCGATGTCGAAAAAGTTCGTCACACTCACCCACTCGTCGAATCCGAAAGCGCCCGGGCTTCGCGGATCGTCGGCAAGAATCGGCGCACCAGGGCCTTTGAAACCATCGAGGTGCCACTTGCCAAAATGTCCGGTGACATAGCCCGCCGCCTTGAGCGCCTGAGCGATCGTCTTCTCTTGCAGCCGCAGCGCGAAGCCGTGGCTAAGCACGCCGGTGCGATCGTTCGCGCGGCCGGTGAGAACGCTCGCCCGCGTCGGCGAGCAGACCGGGCACCCTGCGTAAAATCGTTCGAAGCGCAGCCCCGCCGCCGCCATCGCATCGAGGTTCGGCGTCTTGAGAATTGGATGGCCGCGGTAGCTCGTCTCGCCCCAGCCCATATCGTCGGCCATCACGAAGATGACATTCGGCTTCGTCGCGGCCCGAAGCTCACTGCTTGCGAGTGCGACCAGAAAAGTGATCAACGTTGCGAGCGATGCTTGTTTGCGAATCATGGCAATTATGGTCTCACGGATTGGCCGCGGAGCAAGTCGACGCGAGATACGGGCAGGTTCAAATGTGGCTTCGCTAGTTTTCGGAGGTGGCGGATTGCATCTTCTTTTTCGACGCTGACCAATGAGGCACCCAGTCGGCGTTCTCGCTGCGCGCGGTGGCGAGGTACGATTCGATCTTCGCGGCGATGTCGGGATACTTTGCAGCGACATCGTGACTCTCGGCGACGTCATTCTGTAGATCGTAAAGCGCGATAGGTGCGGCCGGACCACCTGAGCGGATGCCCTTCCAGCGGCCTTGGTACAGCGCCGCTTGCTTGAAACCGCCCTCATGGAATTCCCAATACAGGAACTCATGCGTCTTTTGTTGGGCACTATGACCGTGCAGCGTGGGAACCAGGCTTATGGAGTCGCAGTGCGGGGGTGCCGTTGTTCCCGCCAAGTCGGCTGCCGTCGCCATCCAATCACCGAAGTATCCCACGTAATCGCTCACCGTACCCGACGGGACGACGCCCGGTTGCCAGGCAATCATCGGCACACGAATGCCGCCGTCAGTCAGGCTCCGCTTGATACCCGTCAACGGCCCGGCAGGATTGAATCGCGACAGGTCGTGCTTGCTTTCGTTGTGCGGACCATTGTCGCTGGTGAAGAGGACCAGCGTGTTTTCCGCCAGGCCAAGTTCGCGAAGCGTGCTCAGCATGCGGCCCACATATCCGTCGAGCCGCGTGATCATGGCCGCTTGTCCTTTGTCCGGCTCGGGCCAATCCTTGTTCGCGTAAGGGCCGAAGTCGGGCACGTGAGCGCCGTTGTTCAGTGCGCCGGCCCGTTCGTTGTTGGCGTGCGGAATGATCATGCTCCAGTAAAGGAAGAAGGGCGTCGCCTTGTTTCGCCTGACGAATTCAACGGCCTTGTGGGCGAAGAGATCGTCCGCAAACACGACAGCTTCGGTGGCGTAACCCGCGCCATCATCACCGACCGGCGTGATCTTGTTCGGTAATGACACTTTCTCTTCGTTCGACCACAGGAAGTCGGGGAAGTGGTTATGCGCGTGCCGTTGATTGAGAAACCCGAAGAACTCGTTGAATCCTTGTCGGCGAGGCAGGCCGCTCTCGGCGTCACCGACGTCGCCCAACCCCCATTTGCCAATGAGGCCTGTGTGATAGCCAGCCTGCTGTAGCATGCGAGCCACCGTCGTATCTTCGGCCGTGAGCGCTTGTGCGTCGGGGTTCGATTTCCCAGCATTGCCGCGCACCCGCGTGTGACCATGATGCTGGCCTGTCATCAACACGCTGCGCGACGGAGCGCACACCGTCGCACCGGCGTAGAAGTGCGTGAATCGCAGACCTTCTGCGGCCATGCGATCCAAATTCGGCGTCGCGATGACCCGCTGTCCGTAGCAGCCAAGATCGCCGTAGCCAAGGTCGTCGGCAAGTATGAATACGATGTTCGGACTACGCGACTTTTCCGCTAAATTATCGGCATAAACGTGGCATATACAGAGGGATAGGCTTAGCTCTGCAATGATGAGTGTAGTAACGATGTGTAGCAAACGACCGATTAAAGACGACCGCCGTTGAATACGGTCGGGACTTATCGGTAATGGCATGAGCAACCTCAGACGCGAGTGATTGGCTGATTCGCCTGGTTTGGCCTTCGACGCAACCTAATATCCGTCCCCGCGACTCGAGAATCAACGTTTTCCATGGGACGACCTCGTGTACGACGACGCAATCCGCACGGTTCTGCTTGGCTCTGGGCGCAGACCAACTGCTGGTACTACACGTTGCCGGGCACGAAGACCCGAGCGGCTCTGTTCGACGAACGCTCATGGCAATACTTGACCAACCGTTAGATGCGATTGCCATGACTGAATGCCAAGTCTCCGTCTTGCAGAAACTGAAGACGTAAGAAACTCATCTATTGCTGTAGCAGCCCGTGAATAGAATATCGCACGCTTAGGCCTCCTTGCCTTGATGGATGTGTCGCAACTCCATCTGCGCAAGAGAGGCCTTTTTCGCCTATGTGACTTTCAGCTAAGGACTGCTCGGGAATTACGTGCCATTCGCCGATGTGACCGACGCGCCGCTATTAGAAACGGGAGCTGCGACAGTTGCTTATCACCGACGAGATTCGTAACCGCTTCTAGCCGTGGAACAAGCAGCGCTCGCCTTTGCCCGACGAGTCGCCCGCCTAGGTTAAAGGCTATCCGTGGCCGGGACTGTCTGACCGCAACGGATCTTCCAACCTGTACCTGCGGATCTTCCGAAGCAGTTTGCGAGGGCTGATTCCCAACAACGAAGCAGTTTGCCGGCGGTCGCCTCCAGTCTGGAATAAGCACTGCTGGATCACATCGCTTTCCATCTCGGCGAGCGTCTTGCCCGGGCGGTATGGGTGAAGAGGCTTGCGCAAGCTCAGGTTGGCCAGATGCTCGGGCAGGAAAGCCTCTAGCAAAACCGAGCCGGTGACCTGCAATATGGCCTGCTTCAGAACACTCTGCAATTCGCGAATGTTACCGGGCCAGGTATATCGGCGCATGCGTTCAAGCGCGTCGGGAGCAATCTCGCGAACGTCGCGACCCAGTTCGCGGCTGAAGCGCCGCAAGTAGTATTCGATGAGCAAGGGAAGATCTTCACCACGATCGCGAAGAGGAGGCAAGCGGATAGTGAACACGCTCAACCGGTAATACAAATCGGGCCGAAATCTCCCTTCTTCTGACCAGGTTTTCAAGTCGCGATGGGTCGCGGCGATTACTCGCACGTCCGTCTGGACGGTCTCATTGCCCCCGACGCGTTCGAAGACCTGGTCCTGCAACAACCGCAAGATTTTTCCCTGCAGGGGCAATGGCATATCGCCGATTTCGTCGAGAAACAGCGTTCCGGCGTTGCACTGTTCGAACTTGCCGATGCGGCGGCGGTCGGCGCCGGTGAATGCCCCCTTTTCGTGCCCGAACATCTCGCTTTCCAGCAGCGTTTCCGGAATTGCTGCGCAGTTGAGGGCGCGGAACGTCTCCTGAGCGCGCGCGCTGTGGTGATAAATCGCTATCGCCACCAACTCTTTGCCAGTGCCGCTTTCGCCGGTGATCAACACGGGCACATTCTGGCCCGCGACACGGCCGATCGCCTTGTAAATTTCGCGCATCGCGGGCGATGTGCCGATGAAGTCGCCGTCGGCGTCGGGATCGGGCGCCGATTTCGGCATGGTCACGCCGGCGCGCATCTGGCGCGCCAGATCCAATGCTTCGCCAATGACTTTCTGCAACTGGTAGAAGTCGAGTGGCTTGAATAAGTAATCGTAGGCGCCCTCCTGCATCGCTTCGATTGCGCCGTCGGCCCCCTTGGCGACGGTGACGAAGATGCATGGAATGCGTCGGTCCAATTTCCGAATCTGCCGATACACCTCCAAGCCCGACTGATCCGGCAAACGCAAATCCAGCAAGACCACATCGGGTGGGCTCAGCCGTGCTCGCTTGAGCCCGTCCGCGCCGCTGTGAACCACTTCGAGCACATGCGGCTCTGGAAACGCTTTGCGCAGCTGCTTTGGAAGCACCGCTGGATCGTCATCGATGAGCAGTAGATGGGCCATGACCACTCACTCCTAAGGACGAGATGAATCACGGCGTGCAGCAGTCGTCGCAGGGTTGTGGCTATTGAACCTCAGAAAACGAGGTGAACTTGGGCCATACGCCTAATATCACCGCTTGCGGTTTTGCGCGTCTCACGGGCGGCAAGCGCGAAACCACAAGCGATGATGGACGGCATCATCGCGGTTCATTTCGTTTTCTGAGGATCAAATAACAGAGTGAACAAGACTGAAAGCGGCTCGATCGCGAGCGCGGCGATCGAATTCCCAACCATTGAATTCCCAACCGGCGATACCTGAGATTCTATCGGCTCAAGCGCGCTGCAAAAGGGCCGCGAGGCTTTATGATCGTGGGTAAAGGTGCAAAGTCGAAGTAGGGAATTCACATTTAATTTTCGTTAGAGACGGCACGCACGCGCTGGGGAGGCGTTAATCGCTGCCAACTTCATGGCGACAACCGACGTCGCCTCAAATGAACCGCCCCATAACGGAACGGGGGGCGCTACCGCCGTTCTCGGGCGAAGCGCTTCGCGCCCTGAGACCGACGCTAAGGACAGACTGTCCGCATGCGAGCCGGGACTGAAACTATCTGTCCGCGGACTGGTAATCGCAATTGGCGGGGTACGGGCCATTTGCACAGCCTCCGACTCCATGCGCCGCGCATGGCGCAAAAAATGCCCGTTCTGCATCGTGCGCCGTCCTGCGGGATGGCAGAGCAATTGCGCAGCGATTACGTGTGACTAATGTGAATGATGGTGTAGCGAAATGGGCACCGCAAAATCATTGCAAACGGGCGGCGCGGCGACGGTCAAGAGAACCATGCAAGGCTGGGCAATCGATGCCTATGGTGGCCCAGACAGACTCGGCCTTCGGGTTTTGCCTGTGCCCGAACCAGGACCGGCTGACATCCTGGTTCGCATGCATGCCGCAGAAGTCGGAGACTGGGACATTCTGGTGCGAGAAGGCCAGTGGCCGATGGAGCGGCCGTTTCCACTGGTGCTGGGTCTGGCGGGCTCGGGCACGGTGGCAGCCATCGGCCAACACGTTTCTAGTTTTACGAAGAGCGACGACGTTTATGTCTACAGCTACCCGCTGTATCACAACGGAAGCTGGGCGGAATACATGCTGGTGCCGGCCTCGTATGTACGCGCGTGCGCCCAGGTCACTCGATCTGACGCAGGCCGGCGCCGTTCCGATCGTCGGGTTGACGGCGCTTGAGACCGTGACCGAAATCCTTGAGCTTCGAAAGGGTGAGTCCATTCTGATTACCGCTGCCGCCGGCGGCGTCGGCCACCTCGCCGTACAGATGGCACGGCACCTCGACGCCCACATCCTGGCCACGGCCAGCTCTCGCAACCACGACTTCGTCCGGGCGCTGGGGGCCGAAACCGTGATCGACTATGAAATCGAGGACCTGATCGCGGCGGTTCATCGGCGCTACCCACGCGGCGTGGACAAGGCGCTCAACGGCGTCGCTGGAGAAACGGCCGACAAGGTATTAAAGGCGGTGCGCCCCGGCGGCCGAATGGTCGACCTTACCGGGTCGGCCTCAGCCCGCCGCAACGACGTGCTGCTGAATGCCGAGTATGTCGTCCGAGCGAGCGCTGAGCGACTGGTGCGGCTGGCTCGCATGTTCGACGAGGGACAACTCTCCGTCGAGATTCAAACGGTGATTCCCTTCGAGAGAGCCACCGACGCGCTGGCGCTGGTTCAGTCCAAGCGTGTTCGCGGCAAGGTCGTGCTCAGGACCGAACCAATCACGGTCGTCGATCCTGCCGCCTCACCGCAAGGCGGGTGAGGCGGTGGTTTCTCGTCGGTTATCGCGATGACCGCTGGCTGTGTGTCTCACCCTTAGCACTCGACACCTTTACGCTTGCAAGTCAGCTAGCGCGGTGGCGCTTGCTATTGCTCGAGCTCCTGATCGTCGAAGAATAGCCGGGCGGGCCGAATACTGATCCCGGGCAAGCTCAATTCCAAAGGCTGATCGGCGGCATCCAACGCGCCCAGCAAGTGATCGCGCTCGACGGCAGGGAGATTCTTGTCGGCCACAATGGCCTTCCGGATCTCCTCGCGCGTGCCTTCGAAGGAGCGCGTTTCGACCTTGCCTTCAGTGTCGCGAAACTTGATCTCGGCCCGATACTTGTTTTCACCCGTGCGCGTGAGCGTCATTGCGTCGAATGCCTGCCAGTTGGATTCGATCTCTTCGGGCGTTCGCGATTGTTGAGCCGTCGCAGGCTTCAGCGCCGTGTGAGCCTGCTCGCTGCCGGCCTTCGGCCGCAGGCCGAGCTTTGCCAGCAACTCGCCGAGCTTACCATTGCGGATGAACGATATCCCGAGCTGCTGCCCCGGGTTGTCGTTTTGAACTTGCTTCACCAGCTGTGATGGTGATTTGACCTTCTGGTTGTCATAGCTGACGAGTACGTCGTTGGGTTTGAGGCCGGCGATGTCTGCCGGACTGCCCTTGACGACCTCGACGATCAGCACGCCTTGGCCATCGCCAAGAGTATCCGACAACTGACTGGCCAAGGCCGGATCGACAGCGGTGACGCCGATTCCCAGAAACGCGGGAGCGTGCGCGCTGCCTGCTTGGTCGGGCTGAGCTTGCCGCTGGCCGGAAGACTGTTTGTCCTCGGCCTTCACGACCGGAAAGAGTGCGACTTGAATTGAAAGGATGACCAACGCGAGTGATAAGATCCGCAGCATCGCCGTTCTCCTTATGCATTGATGACTGGGGCTTTTCCTTCGACAATTCTCGCCGCTCAGAGTGAGCCGCGAGGAAGCCGCATCGGTTGCAACAAGAGTGCCGAACGTAGCCGTCAGCTCGAACCATCTTCGTTATGGTCAAATGGCCCGCAGTGCGAGCGCGCGAGCAAAGCGCATCTGGCCTGATCGGACGTTCGCGGTACCCATGCATACAAGCGCTGGTTTGCGAGGCTGAGCATCAAGATTGAGCCGGGAGTCAGCGGGAGTTGCCGGCGCGAAGGCCGCGCCGGCAACCGCGGGAGGCGTGCTTAGTTGCCCGCGCCGTTTCCAGTCGGCTTGTTGCCATTCGACTGCTGCGCGGCCTGCACGGAAATCTTCTTGGGCTGTGCCTCGGCCTTCTTCGGAATGGTGATCATCAACATGCCGTTGTTGGTCGTCGCCTCGATTCGATCCGTGTCGAGCCCGCGAGGTAGTGGGATCTCGCGGTAGAACTCTCCCTGGAAACGTTCGATTCGGTGATAGTTCTTCTTCTTCTCCTCGCGTTCCTCATTCTTCTGTCCGCGGATGACGAGGGTGTCATTGGCCACGGAAATATCGACATCCTTGGAATCCACGCCTGGCAGATCGGCCTTGACGACGAGTTTCTGATCGTCCTCCTCGACGTCGACCTGCGGTACCCACGCGATCAGGCCCGCGGGAGCGGCACCGCCATCGGGATTGCCGAAAAACTGCTGGACCACCTGATCCATCTCTTGCTGGAGCTGGCGGATCGGTCCCCAAAGTTCCGCCCTCCGCTTGGTCAACATGGTCATGAAACACCTCCTCCGAAAAAGTTGTTGCGAGCCAGTGATCTTTGCATCGGCCGCAGCGCGGCTCATTTCACTTCGGCGACATCCGACATAGCCATTCCTCTTGCAATTCATTGCCCAGTGCGCCGGCGCAGTTGGGACAGTTCGTAGTCGAGCGCCTCGATTCGCTCGACCAGATCGAGCGCCACCGCGATCCCGGCCAGGTTGATTCCCAGGTCATCCCGCAGGCGGCGCACCATCCGCAGGCGTCTGACTGCCCCGGCATCGAACCAAAGACATCCAAGCTCCGTACCGGTCGGCTCGATCGCACCATAGGAGATCAGCCGCCGAATCACGTCGGCCGGCAAATCGGCGGCGCTGGCCAGTGACTCGAGACTCAGTTGCTGGCTTCGCACGGGGTGCAACATCAGATCGTGGCCACGCATCGTTATGGCGCTCATGATTCCGCACCAGGTCCGGCTAGCGAGGATTGAATTTAGAAACGGCTGCCAACTCTTTGAACAGTTCCTTTTCCCTTGGAGTCGGCTGGGTCGGCACCAGCACCTGGAGTTGCACGTAGAGATCTCCCCGGCCGCCGCCGCGACGATTCAAGCCCTGTCCGCGCAGCGCAGCTTCTGACCGTTCTGACTTCCTGGCCGCACCGTCAACTCCACATTGCTGTCGAGCGTTTTGATCGGGATCGTCGCACCGAGCACGGCCTCCCACGGAGCAACGGGCAATTCCAACAAAAGATCGTCGACGCCTTGGATGCTGAACCGCCGGTGGGGTAAGAGCCGAATTCGAACGAACAAGTCGCCAGGTTCGCCGCCTGGCATTGCTTCACCCTGGCCTGAGAGTCGCAGGACGGTACCTGTCTGCACTCCAGGAGGGATCGTGATCTCAAGCGTTCGTTGCACGACGCGTCGGCCAGTGCCGTGACACATCGGACACGGTCGGTTGTCCTTCTTTCCAGTTCCTCCACAGTCGGAGCAGGTCTCTTCCGCCTCGAGTGATACGCTGCGACGTGTTCCTCGGTGAGCTTCCTCGAGCGTAATCGCCACTTCTACTTCGACGTCGTGGCCGCGCATGCGAAAGCCGGCGCCGCCACGCGCTGGCCATCCATCGCCACCACCGCGACTGAACAAGTTCTCGAAGAAATCACTGAAACCGCGGTAGTCGTGCTGCGCGCCATTCTCCGATGAGTCGCCGAATCCCGGCCCGGACTGCCAGTCAGGGGGCGGTCGAAAATCGGCCTCGGCCTGCCAGTTCGCTCCCAGCCGGTCATAGCGGCTTCGTTTTTTCTCATCGGAGAGAACCTCGTAGGCTTCCTGGATCTCCTTGAACTTCTCCTCTGCCTCCTTATTGCCCGGGTTCAGATCGGGATGGTGTTTCCTCGCGAGCTTGCGATGGGCTTTCCTGATCTCCTCGGCCGTCGCCGTTCGGGGCACCTCCAAGGTTGCGTAGTAGTCGTGGTACTTCACCGCCATGAAATGCTTCCCGCGCGGGCGATGCCCGAATGATGCTCACGATTGGTTCACCCGAGTTCACAGCGGGCAAATGTGGCAAGCGATGTGCCACCACGTGTGAGAGCGCTGCAATTCAAATGAGACGTCCGGCGAGCGAGAATTACGGAGAAATGAAGCTCGCCGGCAAGGTCAAACTGTCCCGATCCCGGAAGGCGAGGGACACCTTGTCCGCTCGCGGCTTTGCCAGTGCAAGCTCAGCAACGCGTCACTGCACCCGGAACAGGCCACATCGACCACATGTGACGGTGCAGGAAATGCCCTGCGCAGGTTGCGTGAGTATCGTGGGCATTTCGCGACTGGCCGTCACGCCGCAGGGCGGAACTGATCCGAATCACGGGGGAAAGCGCTAGCTTCAAGGTCGCTGTTGAACATGACAAATCTCAAGTGCTCTCATAACTGGTTGCGCTACCCCGTGTCCCGCGGACTTTTCAGGAGTAGAATCGCGCCGGTCGCGGTGAGTTGTCGCGCGAGTTGCATGAGCAAGGGGCCCAAGCAAGTGCGGCTGTTTGCTGAAAAGGCGCTACTCGATGGCGCATTTCCTCCGACGAGAATGAGGCTAATCTTCGCGCGCTCCGCGATCTGGCGGCCCTCTCGACACTTCCAGCCGTCTGGGCCAGTTACGATCCTTCGGAGATCGGTGAAAGCCTGGCTGATCTGTTACTGCACGCGTTGCACCTCGAATTCGTCTATGTGCGTGTGCATAACAAAGTCAGCGACCATATGGTCGAGATCGCGCGCACGGCTCGCCAACCGAGCGTAGCGGGCCAGGCTCGTCAGATAGGTCAAGCCCTCGCTCCCTGGTTGAAGAGCATCAACACCGGTTCACCTTCCGTCATCGCGCACCCAATCGGGGAAGGCAACGTGCATGCGCTCTTGGTTCCGCTCGGCTGGCAAGGCAAGGACGACGGAGCGCTGGTCGCGGGTTCCCTGAATAGCAACTTTCCGACGGAGGCGGATCGTTTGCTGCTCAATGTCGGCGCGAACCAAGCCGCGATGATGATTCAGCGCCAGCGCGCGGAGCAATCCGCGCGCGTGGCCAACGTGAGGCTCGATCTCGCGGTGCGCGGATCCAATATTGGCATCTGGGAGGTCGACATGCCCGACGGCGATTACCGCACGGGGCACTACGACTTCGCGAACATCTGGGAACGCCTCGCCTACGATCCAGCCTGTTTTCCAACCGATCTTCCAACCTCGATGGCGCTGATTCCGAGCGAAGATCAGCAGCACATCGAACAGGTCTTGGATTCGTATTTGGCTACCGAGACCGCCAAGTTGGAGTTCGAGCATCGAATCCGACATCACGACGGCTCCTACCGATGGATGCTCGTGCGCGGCGTGGCGACGCGAGACGACACTGGCAAGCCGGTTCGACTGATCGGCAGCAGTGTCGACATCACGGAGCTGAAGCGCGCCGAGAATGCCGCGAGAGTGAGCGAAGAGCGCCTGGCGGCTGACCTCGCCGGCATGTCGCGATTGCAGGAAGTTAGCACACGACTGGTGCAGGCTGGCGATTCGCATTCCCTGTTGCACGAAATCGTCGACGCCGCCATTGCAGTCACGTCTGCGGACATGGGAATGGTTCAATTGCTCGAACGCGATTCATATACGCTTAAGATCGTTGCGAGCCGGGGCTTCGAGCGCCCGTTTCTCGACTTCTTCGATACCATGCGCGACCATGAGTGCGCCTGCGGCGCGGCGATGAAACGCGGCGAGCGGAAGATCGTCGAAGATGTGGCCACCAGTCCGATCTTCGCCAACACGCCAGCACGCGACGTCGTGCTTGCCGCGGGCATCCGAGCCGTGCAGTCGACACCGCTGATTGGGCGGCTCGGCCAACTTGTCGGCGTACTCTCGACTCAATATCGGGAGCGTCGCTTTCCAGAAGACCGCGATCTGCACGTGCTCGACCTGTTGGCCCGGCAAGCCGCCGACTGGATCGAGCGGCGACGATCCGAGGAAGCGCTGCGCGATAGTGAAGAACGGTTTCGCGGAACTTTCGAGAACGCTGCTGTGGGCATCGGACACCTCGGACCGGATTGCCGCTACCTGAGAGTGAACCAAAAGCTTTGCGAAATACTCGGGTATGATCGCTCCGAATTACTGGGCGTCGCGTGTCTCGAGATCACGAGTCCCGACGATATCGGTATCGGCACAGAGCACTTTGCCGCACTGATGCGAGGCGAGCTCGCAAGCTTCTCAATCGAGAAGCGTTACTTGAGCAAAGTCGGTTCGCCCATCTGGGTGCACGTTTCGGTTTCCCTGCAACGCGATTCGGCGGGAAACCCGGACTATGCGATCGAGATGATCGAGGACGTCTCGGGACGTAAGCGTCTCGAGAAGGAACTGCTGCAAGCGAAAGACGCCGCCGAGTCGGCCAACCGAGCCAAAGATGAGTTCCTAGCAAATGTGAGTCATGAGATCCGCACGCCAATGAATGCAATCCTGGGTATGACGGATTTGGCCTTGGAAACGCCGCTCACCAACGACCAACGGGCATGCCTCGGGACTGCAAGGTCGGCGGCCGAGAATCTGCTGGTGATCATCAATGACCTGCTCGATTTCTCGAAGATCGAAGCCGGAAAGATGGATCTGAAGCTATCGAATTTTGCGTTGCGCGCGATGCTCGACGAAACCCTGCGGGCACTGGCTGCGCACGCGCACGCCAAGGGACTGGATTTGGTCTGCCACGTGCGACCTGACGTACTCGACACGCTCAAGGGTGATTCCGTGCGATTGCGGCAGGTACTGACGAACCTGGTAGGCAATGCCATCAAGTTCACTGATGAGGGAGAAGTCGAAATTGCCGTGACTGTGGAGGAAGCACTCGAGCCCAACGAGCTCCGGCTGTGCTTTGCCGTGCGCGATACGGGCATCGGCATTCCAGCCGACCAACAACAGAGAATTTTCGAGGCCTTCGAACAAGAAGACACGTCGACCACGCGGAACTTCGGTGGTACAGGTCTCGGGCTGACGATTTCTTCGCGACTTGTGGCGTTAATGGGGGGACGAATTTTGGTCGAAAGCGCACCTGGACTCGGCAGCAGGTTTTCATTCACAGCGCGGTTCGACCGGCAGCAGCCAGCCGACGACTCACAACGGCACTCATCTCAGGTGACTCCGACCCTGCCATCGCTTCGAATCCTGGTCGCTGAAGACAATGAGTTCAACGCCCGCCACCTGGAACGGCTCCTTGTCCGCTACGGCCACCAGGTGCGCATGGTCAGCAATGGTCGCGAGGCACTTGCCATGCTGGGAATTTCGCGAGGATCGCGAGATCATGACGGTGGCCAGCTTCTTTTTCCTGAGTCTGCGACCGAGCCGGTGGCAGTTCGATACGACGTGCTGTTGTTGGACGTGCACATGCCGGAGCTCGATGGTTTCGAGGTCGCTCGAACGATTCGCGCGTGGGAACGAACCGCTGGAGGCCATTTGCCTGTCATTGCTCTGACGGCTCATTCGCGAAAGAAAGACCGCGAACGTTGCCTGGCGGTCGGGATGGACGAGTATCTGGCGAAACCCGCTCGGGCGGCGGAACTCCTGGCGGCCATTGATTACGTGCGACGCACGCAAGCGGTTCGGATCCACGCGACATCCCTGCTTGCCGCGAGCGTCCTATTGGCAGCCTGCGGCGAAGATGCCCAAGCCTTGCGCGAGTTGTGTGCAGATTTTCGTGACTTCGCACCCGCCCGATTGGCAGAGGCGGACGAAGCGCTTCAAAAGGGCGATATCCCGCGATTGCGCGAGGAGGCGCATAAACTTCAAGGGCTGCTGGGCGCTTTTTCCTTGATCGCCAGCCAAGTGGCGTTCGAGTTGGAAGACCATGCTGCCTTCGGCCGATTCGAAACGGCGCGGGATTGCATGGCTCGACTGAAGGGTATGTCCAGCCAACTCCAGTCGGATTTGGAACAAGTGTCGGTGGAAAGCCTGCGCGAGCGATCCTAACGTAAATTTGTCTTTTCGATCGGCTCCAACACAACGGCGCAGCAATTGCCTATCGCTCCATTCTCAAAGGTGCCGGAGATGCAGCATGTTAAAAGCCAGCGACATCGATAGAGGCGCGAATGGGTTCGACCGCATGTTCTCGCCCGGGCAACTGACGCTGGGCGTCTTCTTTCCGATCGAGGCCTACTCGGGCGACCGACCCACGATGCGCGATCAAGAGCGTCTGGCCCGACGCGCCGAGGAAATGGGATTCGCCGCCTTGTGGGTTCGCGATGTGCCGCTGCGCGACCCGAGTTTTGGTGACGTCGGCCAGATTTACGATCCGTGGGTCTACCTCGGTTGGATCGGATCCCAAACAAATCGGATCGCGCTGGCCACAGGCTCGATTATTTTGCCGATCCGACATCCGCTGCACACCGCGAAGGCCGCCTCCTCCGTCGATCAACTCACACAAGGCCGTCTTGTGCTGGGAGTGGCGTCAGGTGATCGGCCGGTCGAGTTCCCGGCATTCGGCGTCGATCTCGAGGCGCGCGCGGCGGACTTCCGTGAAAACCTGCTGGTAATTCGCGAAGTCCTCACTCACGACTTTCCAAGAATACGTTCGCAGTACGGCACATTGCTCGGGACGGCCGATTTGATTCCCAAGCCTACGGGTCGGCTGCCGATCCTTATCACCGGCTATAGCCGACAGACCTTGGAGTGGATCGCCCGGCATGCTGACGGATGGATCACTTACCCGCGATCGCTCGAACTGCAGAGTGAATTCGTGGCGCGCTGGCGTGCTATGGTCGCGACGACCGTACCCGATACCTTTAAGCCGTTCGCGCAGTCGTTCTACGTTGACCTCACGAAAGACCCGAATCATCCGGCAGAGCCGATTCATCTTGGCTTTCGCGGTGGCCGGAATGTCGTCCTCCGCTATTTCGATGGTCTACGCGGCGCCGGCGTCAACCATGTGATTCTGAATCTGAAATACGCAACTCGCGACGCGGCAGACGTGTTAGAGGAAATCGGCAGTGAGATCCTGCCCGCGCTGCAGGCTGTCCGTTCGGCTGCGACCTCGGCGGGTTGACCTAAGATCTTGGCAATGACCCGGACGGCAACCGCCATCGAGACCATGCGAGCATGGGCGATTGACGACTACGGCGGCCCTGAGCATTTACAGGTGAGGGGATTGCCGGGAGTTCTACTGTAGATACCTAAGCAGTAGCTTCTAGGACTTTTTGACGTTCAACAGGACGCCCCTTTCGGGTCATCATGCTGCGTAAAGTCCTCGAAACTACTGATGAATGGTAAGCGCACCGCGCTCCCTTGGCGTTAGAGCGATCATGACCTTGCCACAGCCGACAGCGTTTTCGGCACTGGTTCGCGGGTTCGATGGAAAATATCCCTGTTGCCGGCGGCCGTTTGTTGACGCATCGCAGCCGATGGCGATGTGACCGAAGTGCGCAGCGCTCCCATACCCTGGAGCCCCGATGATTACACCGATCGATCAAGCTTGCTATCGCCGATTGCTGACCAAGAACTGTCTGTGTACAGCAACTCTGCGGCTCGACGATGCTTGCTACAGCCACAGCTTCCGCCGCCGATCGGCGATCGCCTTCACTTCAGAAGCCAGGCAATCAAGATCGAAGGGCTTGACGAAGATGCCCTCAATTTCACGATCGCCAAGGCGTCGCAATTCTTGCTGCAGTGTGACTGGGGTGATCACGACAATGGCCGGCCGAACGTCCAGATTGAGCAATGCAGCAATCAGCGTTGATCCTTGGAGCCGCGGCATGCGCAAGTCGGTTACGACGGCGTCGTATTGATTGGCGGCGATCATCTCAAGCGCGCACGATCCATCTTCCGCGTCATCGCATAAGCACTTCTGCCGTTCTAGCGCACGTACCACAAGCTTTCGAATGTTTGTGTCGTTCGTCAACAACTAAGACACGATGGCGATCCAACACGGTGCTTCTCCTGTGATCATTTCTACTCTGAGACTTCTCGGCTGCGCTTTTGCACAAAGCTCGGGCCGCATGGTAGTCGACGATCGCTCGCACTTTGGCGGCCAAAATGCTTTGCTCGATTGGCTTGAACAGGATTTCATCGACGCCAAGCGAGATCAGATCCTTCGCGAGGCTCGGCTCGTTGACACCGGTCAGCACAACAACTGCCGGTCGCGCTTCCTGCCTAAGGAGCTACGTTGCCAGCGCGCCGCCCTGAAGTTGAGGCGTGCGAAAATCTGTCAAGACGACGTCATACTGACCGGCGAAGATCATCTCTAAGGCTTCGAGGCCGTTTTGTGCTACGTCGCATTGGAAGCCTTTTCGAGAGCGCACGAACCACCAGCGTTCGCACGGCAGGTTCGTCATCGACTATCAGGCCGAGCACGCCTGATCCGAAGCGGTGTTGTACTGGGTCACACACTGCGTGGCGCGGTCTCCACAAAATCTTATGGGTCGAGAGCCTCGCGCACGATACGAAGCAGAATGTTGGGATCGTAGGGCTTTTGAACTAGTCGCAAGCCTTGCTGCGTCAGCGATCTCACTTGTCCCATTTCGGGATCGTAGCCGCTGCAAAACACAACCGGCAGGTTGGGGCTGATGTGCTTGATACGATCATAGACTTGGTGTCCGGTGAGTTTCGGCATCACGGCGTCGAGCATGACAAGGGAGATGACGCCGGCATGGGCCTCATATTGTTCGACCGCCTCGGCGCCGTCGGCAGCGACCAGCACCGAATAGCCTGCGTCGGTGAGAATCCGCACCGCCAAGTTGCGCACCATCTCTTCATCTTCGGCGACGAGGATCGTTTCGTTGCCACCGCCCGCCGGCGCGGCTGCTTCTTGGTTAGTGGTTGGATTGCTGCCAGTCGTGATCGGTAGATAGATTTTGAATGTCGTGCCGAGGCCCAACTCGCTGTACACGTTCACGAGGCCTTCATGTTGTTGGACAATGCCATAGACCGTTGCCAAGCCTAGGCCCGTCCCTTCGCCGACTGCCTTGGTGGTAAAGAACGGCTCGAAGATGCGATCTTTTACTTCGGGAGACATACCACAGCCGTTGTCGGAGACCGAAATGAGCAAGTAATCGCCTGGCTTGACCGTCGGATGCAGCTCGCAGTATTTCCGGCTCAGCTCGATGCGCTGCGTGCTCAGCGTCATGCGCCCTCCCGAGGGCATCGCGTCGCGGGCGTTGATGCATAGATTCAGCAGCATCTGCTGCAGCAAGCCCCGGTCGGCGTGCAAGGATCCGACGTCGGTCGCCAGACACACGTCCAGCTCGATGTGTTCACCGATCAGCGGCCGGAGCAGCTTGACTAGGTCAGTGACGATATCGCGATGATCGAAGTTGTGGCGCTCGAGCACTTGGCGCCGACTGAGGCCGAGAAGTTGTCGGGTGAGCGTAGCAGCCTGGTCGGTGGCCTTGATCACTTGTTCGAGGTCTTGATAGCGTTGCTCGGCGGGCAATAACCCTCGCATCGCATACTCCCCGTATCCGCGAATTGCCAGCAGCAGATTGTTGAATTCGTGCGCAATGCCGCCGGCCAACGATCCCACCGCTTCGAGTTTGCTCGACTGTCGGATCTGCTGATCTCGCTGGGCCAACTCCTCTTCCATCTGCTTGCGTTCGGTAATGTCCGTGAGCGCGCCAGCGAACCGGTACGCCTTCCCGTCGTCGTCGTAGACCGCCTGCCCCCGAGCCTGGACCCAGCGATATTGACGACTCTTGGTGAGCACTCGAAACTCCCACTTGGCCTTCTGGTGCAGGCGTGTGCGCTTGGCGAGTTCGACCAGAGCACGGTCGCGGTCGTCAGGATGGATGCGGGATGCTATCGCTGAGAAGTTATTCTCGAATTCAGAATCGTCCGGGGCATAACCGAAAATCTCACGCAGCCGCGGAGACCAGAAGGCTTCGCCGGTTTCCAGGTTCCAATCGCCCACGCCATCGTTCGAGCCGCGGATCGCCAGTTCAAAGCGCTCCTGACTGTCGCGCAGCGCCTGCTCGGAAAGTTTTTGCTCAGTAATGTCGCGCGTAGGCACACCAGCCCTTTGAAATTGCCGTCTTCGGACAGCAGCGGCGTATTGAACCATTCACAGGTGATCGTGCGCCCATCTTTTGTCAGGTTCTCGTTGACCGAATGTGCGGTCATTTCACCAGATCGAATTCGCTGGAGCAGCTCGCCCCCCTGAATTTCAAATGACTTCGGAACAATCTTGTCAAAAGGCGGCCCCATGCCGAGCGCCTCGTCCTTGGCATACCCAAAAATCCGCTTTGCTGACGGATTCCAGTCAATCACGCGGAAATCAGCGTCAAAGAGAATGTACGCAAGGGGCATGCGTTCGATTTGCAACTGAAGCCGACGCAAAAGATGGTTGCGTTCGGACTCAAGCTGTCGCTGGACGCTCTCAGCCTTTTTGCGCTCGGTGATGTCGCGCACGATCTTGGAAATGCCGATGACCTGGCCTTCGTCGTCCTTGATCGGTGAGACCGACAGCGAGATATCAACCCTTCGGCCATCTTTTCGGATAAACACGGTTTCGAAAGGTCGAAACGATTCGCCGTGCTGAACTGCAACCCGAATTCCTCGGATGTGTTCGACTACTTCGGGCGGCAGAAGAAACGAGATCGTTCGCCCCAAGACTTCGTCGCTCGAATATCCGTACATCCGCTCCGCGCCTTGATTCCAGCTCAGGATGTGGCCGTCGCGCGTCTCGCTGATGATGGCATCGTCCGAAGACTCGACAATCGCAGCCAACTTTGCGCGTGCCTCGAGCCTAAGCTGGCGTTCGCGCGTTGGAGCCAAGATTTGTCGCCGTTGGACGGCGTAACGAATCGAGCGGGTCAGCGAATCCGCGGTGAGTTCTCCTTTCACCAGGCAATCCTGGGCCCCCTGCTCCAAGGCCGCTAAGGTCGTCTTCTCGTTGCGAAGATCCGTTAAGACAACGATGGGGATTTGGTGATTCCAGCGACGCGCCTTGCGCAATGCTTCCAGGCCGCGATACTCAGGTAAGCCGAGATCGAGCAGCAGCGCGTCGAAATGGCTCATGCGTAATTGTTCAAAGGCATCAGCCAGTTGCGAAACGCAGCATAACTCGAAACCAGCATTGCTACGTGTCGATAATGCTCGTTGTACAAACTCGACATCCGCCGGTTCATCTTCAACGAGCAATACTCGAATGGGCACGGTTGACATGTTCCTATCTTGGTCACATCGCATTTCGCACGTTCTCGGCGGCTTGGGTCGCTCACCCGTGCAGGGCCGATGAACTGTTTCTTTCAAACCGGCTGATAACGACTTTTGTATTCGCCCGTGTTTTCGTTTATTCTCGCGGGGGCGTCTCTCGCAAATCGCGCAATCCATTGAGGGTTTTCTCATGGCTGACATGCCTTTTGGCGCGGTTTTCGTGGTGCTGTGCGATTGGCGAGGCAAGTGCATCTGGACCAGCGACGCCGATCTGCCTGTTCAGGTCGGCGAATTGGCCTGGTCGCAACTGCCTGAGAAATCACAACGGGAATCGAAGTTGGCGTTCAGCCAAGTCGTCACGCTGCGTGAGAAGCGACAACTTGAAGTGTCCGATAATAAGGAAGCCCGTTATCGCTGTTGGCTCTGGCCGCTCGATTGCCCCGAGACGGCCGCCTGCATCCTGGGGCTTCGCATTCCGCGCGCCATCGAATCGCTTACTGCAAGCGAACGCCGCTGCCTCGAGTTGCTGGCAGAAGGCATCGAGACGCGACAGATTGCGAGCAAGCTCGAGGTCAGCCTGAGCACGGTTCATAGCCACTTGAAACACGCGCGCGAGAAACTCGGCCTGCGGAATTTCGAGGCCCTGGTTAGCTTCTCGGCGCGGTACTTTTTTCCGCTCAATCGCCGTTTCAATTGGCAACCCGACAAGACGTGACTCGGATCGGCACGCGGGTCAAGCCATGACTTTTCATAGGTAACAGAGGTGCGACGGTGACGGCGGCTCTCTATAGTGCGCTACGTAAACGACTGTGGCACCTCGCGCAATTGATCAACGATCGGATCCTTGCGATCGAGTTTCCAGACCGAGTATCCCTTCGGCCGAGCAGTCGACGCGCTCGAGCTGGTCTCAGCGAGCACGGTCGCGTGTATCCGATCTTCAGCGCCGTTCGCCGACCGACGCAATTTCGTTTTCGATCGCCGCAAGGAGCGTCTCGAAATCGAACGTGGAATCGTGGCGACGGCCATTGATGAAAAACGTCGGCGTGCCGTTCACTCCTTCGCGAGCACCCATTATGAAGTCTTCACGGACGCGATCCACGTAAGCATGCGATGATAGTTCCTCAATGAATCGAGTCAAATCGAGGTTGAGAATCGCCGCGTACTGCAACAGCGCCACGTCGTCGAGAGCGCCTTGATTCTCGTACAACTGGTCGTGCATGTCCCAGAAACGGTCCTGTGCTCCGGCTACTTCTGCAGCTTCGGCCGCGTGTTGAGCATGTGGATGAACCGTTGCCAAGGGGAAATGGCGAAATGCGAAACGCAGCTGTGGGCCGAGTTGCAAGATCAATGCCTTGACAACCGGATGCGCTTGCCCGCAATACGGGCATTCGTAATCACCGTATTCGAGCAGCGTGGCCGGTGCCGAGCGGTCGCCCCGAATATGGTCACGACGCTCGTCGAGCGTCGGATGTTTTGCAGCCATCCTGCGACTCATGTGTTGGCCTCCTGTGGAGAGAGGGCTTCCAGGGCCGTGAAAATGCCATCGGCCCCGGGATTGACGCCAATTGGCGAGACGTAGCTCCAGCGTATCGTTCCTTCCCCGTCGATCACGAACAACGCGCGCTCGCTAACGCCGTCATGCTCGCGATAGACCCCGTATTGACGGGCCACGGCGCCTTTGGGCTCGAAGTCCGACAACAGCGAGAAGTGAAGCTTTCGGTCGCGGGCGAAGGCCGCATGACACCAGGCGCCATCGACTGAAATCCCCAGCAAGGCTGCGTGATAGCGCTTGAACTCCGGCAAGAGTTCGTTGTACAGCGTCACTTGATCGCCGCACACCGGACTCCAGTCGGCCGGATAGAAGACGAGGACCAGAGGGTTGCCGCTGAAATCCTTCAGCGACAGCGCCTGGTCTGGAGTGCATCGCAACAGGAAGTCAGGCGCCTTGGTACCAGCAGAAAGTGCTTTGCTCGGATTTAGCGATTGATAAGCGTCGCTCATGGAACCCTCTCCTTCGCGCACTGACAGAGGCCCATCACTACGCCAATACAGGTCACGGATGCATTGAGCAATCGACATGCCGCTGTGACTTCTCGGTGTTTCTCGCAGGCTCCATCGGCCGAACAGCCAAGCTCCACAAGAAAACCTTTTGCAATTCGCTGGGGACAAAACGTCTTTCAGCTTTGATACAGCGACAGATTGTTCCGTAGCGGGCTGACAAAGGCGCCGCCAACAGCGGCAATAAACGCCTTTCCGTGCGCGCGCTATCAGGCATCCTGTTTGCGTTTGCGAATGCCACGCAGTGCAGCTGCGCCGTAGGTTCCACGGTTCATACGGATTCATGCCTTAATTTGTGGGAGACAGCAAACATGACTACCGCCACGATTTCTGATCTGGACCTGCAGCACAGCGTCCTCGACGAGCTGAAGTACGAACCGAGTGTGAACGCCGCGCATATCGGTGTTTCCGTCAAGAATGGTGTGGTGACCCTCAGCGGTCACGTGCCCACGTACGCTGAGAAGTTTGGGGCGGAGGAAGCGGCGAAGCGAGTTTACGGCGTGCGAGCCGTGGCGAACGAATTGGACGTCAAGCTGGCGGCCGGCAACAAACGAACCGATGAAGACATCGCCGAAAAGGCCGTGGCAACGCTCAAAACAAACACGCTCGTGCCAGCCGACAAAATCAAAGTCATTGTCAGCAACGGCTGGCTCACTCTCGAAGGCGAAGTCGAATGGCAATATGAGAAGACTGCCGCGGAGCGAGCGGTCCGCTATCTCGTCGGCGTGACGGGAGTCACGAACTTGATCAAGGTCAAGCCTCGTGTCTCGCCCGAAGAGATTAAGTCGAAGATCGAGGAAGCGTTCAAGCGCAGCGCTCATGCCGACGCGCAGCACATCACCGTCGACGTGCAGGGGGGCAAAGTGGTCCTTCGCGGCAACGTACATTCGCTAGCAGAGAAGGAGGAAGCCACACGTGTCGCATGGTCAGCTCCCGGCACCACGAGCGTCGAGAATCTCATCAGCGTCGAGACGTGAGTGTGACCGTCGTCGAAATCGGCTAAGCAACAGGGCCGAGGCCAGTGTGCCTCGGCCCTTGTCATGACACCCTTGTCACATGATGCCCTTACCGTGCATCCGTCTCCGAAATGTCTCTCCGCCAGCGTCCGAGCGATCGCTCCAGAGCGAGCAGCCCGCCCAGCACGAGCAGGAATAAGCTGAGTGCCGCCAGGCGCCATGGCTCGAGTTGGTGAACGCCTTCGAGCATGACCTCCCGCAACGTGCTGACTAGCGCGACTTCGACCGTGAGCGCGACGGAGACGCGATGCTCGCGCAGATAGAAGATCAACAGCCGGTACAGTTCCATCAGGATCAGCACGAACACGATTTCCGAGAGCGCCTGCATGGTGTTGTTCGTATCGGAGAAGATTATTCTGCCAAGCACCCACAGCGACTTCAGCGACAGTACGAGCAGTAGCGCCATCAGCAGCGACGCGAGCAGGTCCTGAACGTTCTCGAAGGTCCGGCGAAGCAGCGTATGCACTTGCGTATACGGAATTGGCAGCGCCGAGTGTCGCTGGCTGGAGCCCATCGGCACTTCGCAGGAGGGCGGCGGTGTCTCGCCAATCGAATGCTTACCGGCGGTCATCAGGGCTCTCAGTTCCGAGCGCTCTCAGGTTCGGAGCGAAATATCGCCATGGCGCATGGCTACAACGAATAGATCTGGCATGAAAAGATGTGGCATGGAGTGAAACGCTCGGTCATGGCCGATGATGCACCGCGACGGCGACTTTCGCCGGGCGGAGAATGCGTTCGTGCAAACGATAACCGGGTTCGAAGACCTCGACGATCGTGCCTGGAGGCACATCGCCCCGCGGATGTTGGACCACTGCCTGGTGCAACATCGGATCGAAGAGCTTGTCCTCGGTTTCAATCTGCTGGACGCCAAATCGCTGCAGCACGTCGAGCAGTTGCGAATACACCATCGACACGCCATCGATCAAAGGATCGTTCCCGCGCTCGCTCCGGGCCGAGTCGACCGCTCGTCGCAGATTGTCGATGACCGGCAGCAGGTCCCGGGCCAGATCGGCCGAGGCATAGCGGCGTTCTTCGCTAAGTTCGCGCTGGATGCGCTTCTGGTAATTCTCGAAGTCCGCACGGGTGCGACGGACGAGATCCAAGTATTCGTCTCGTTCCTGCTCAGCTCTCATGACGCGCGACCAGAGTGATTCCAAGTCGGCGCGCACCGCATGTGCTTCGGTGTCCTGCGTCGCTCGCGCGACGTCCGGCCGAGTGTTCTCGGGCATGAAACGACTCCTGTTCGGCAATTGCCATTACGAGTGCTTCGAGCCGGTGAGCGTGCCGGCGTAGTCGTGCTCTTCCTGTTCCAGCCGTCGCTTGAGGAACTCTCGAGCCTGCTGAATATCCTGCTTGACCTCACTTTCGGGTCGGTCCTGCATCATGGCAATTTCGTCGGTCGTAAAGTTCTCGAGCGCGTGCATTAAGAACGTCTGACGCTGTCGGGTCGGCAGCTCTCGAATCAAAGACCGTATCCGATCGCGCTGCTCTCCGGCTTCGAGTTCATCCCAGATGGATGGCGTTGTTCGATCGGGAACGACGTCTTCCAGAGTCACGGAATCGTCATAGCCCAGCAGCGTGGCCCACCACTCCTGATCGTCGACCTGGGGCACGTCTTCGGGCATCCGCTCCTCGCCCGAGTCCATCAGCGAAGCGTGAGGTCGCGGCTCCTGCTTGATCCATTCCTCGAGGGTGTCATTCATCAAATCGGTCAGCCACAAATCGAGACGTACCTTCTTTGGGCGCTCGTCGAATCGCTCCCAAGCGCGCTTCACGACCTCATCGATCAGGTCGTCGACCGTGACTTCGCCGCGATGAAGCGTGCCTTCGATTTCCAGGATCTTCAACTCGTGGCGCGCATAGTCGCGCAAAGTACGGAGCATGGGGCGCAGTAGCTCGAAGAAGTCCTTTTGCCGCCCTTTCTGCCGGTCCTGGCCGAGCAGCAGCCCCGCGGCACTCAGATTCTCCCGTTCGCGGCGCTTCCGCTTGAAGACGTAGTCGTGTCGCAGCAGTTCCTTATGTCGCTTGATCTCCTCCGCCATCTTGTCGGCGACCTTGTCGAGAGCGGCCTTGCCATCGCCTCCGCGCTCCTGCGCGACCAGTGTGCCCGTGGGCAGGTGCAGCACCGCACGAACCTCGTAGAACACCGCGTGGCTCTCGCTTTGCGGATGATGGTAGACCGTCAGCCGAATCTCCCGCAGATCGGGGCAGTAATGTATGAGCAATCGCTCGAGCCTGGGCCACTTCTTCGCCCAATAGGCTTGCATCGACTTCTTCTCTTCCTCATTACACCCCTCGAACACCCAGTGCATGTTCATCTCGCATCTCCATCAAAGGCGGCATGGCGCGATGTGGCATTCCGCCATTCCGACAAGGCAACCCGAATGCCGGACGCAGCCGATCGACGGGCAACATCATCGCCGCGTGCGGAATTGGCTGAGGATCCGACGTAGGACACTGCCACGGAAGTTCGATTCGCTCGCAATGATTGTTTCACGCTGGCCAAAATGTTCCGCACCATTCCGAGATAGACAAATTGTCCGCAATGTGGCGCTACGGCGTTGAAGCATCGATTTGCGATCGGCGGCGTCGCGCAGCAAGTTCATCTAGAAAAACTGGCCGCCGCTGTTCTATCACGAGGCATACGTGCGTTCCCGAAGGATCCGCGGATCGGCATATCGATTGCTTCGCCTTCGCACAAGTCGGCGAAAGACTCTCGTGAGCACGCCGACCCTACGGCTAGCCCGATTGCCGGCACGCGACCGGCCGCGTTCGGGTCAAACCCCGGTCGATGACTTCCATGAGTCGCTTGCACGAGCACTCGAAGGAGCGTTGCGATGGCTGAGGAACGCATCATCGGAATCGACCTGGGCACGACCAACTCGGTAGTGGCAGTCATGGAAGGCGGCGAGGCCAAGGTCATACCCAACCAGGATGGCAATCGTCTGACGCCGAGCGTCGTCGCCTTCACCGACAAGGGAGAGACGCTCGTCGGCGATCCGGCCAAGCGCCAGGCCGTGACCAATCCGAAGCGGACCATCTTCTCCATCAAGCGGTTTATGGGACGCCGATTCGACGAAGTGCAAGATGAGATCAAGCTGGTTCCATATGATGTTGTCCGCGGATCGAACGATCTGGCCGTAATCAAGATCGGCGACAAGACGTATACGCCGCCGGAAATCTCGGCCATCATTTTGCGCAAACTCAAGGAAGTGGCCGAAAGCTATCTGGGCCACACCGTGCGCAAGGCCGTCATCACGGTGCCTGCATACTTCAATGACGCCCAGCGGCAAGCGACGATGGACGCCGCAGCCATCGCCGGCTTTGACACGCAATGGGAGTTGGAAGACCCGAAGACCGCCAAGCGCATGCGCCAGCGGATGCGGATCATTAACGAGCCGACGGCGGCAGCACTGGCGTATGGTCTCGACAAGAAGGAGAACGAGAAGATTTCCGTTTTCGACCTGGGGGGCGGCACGTTCGACATTTGTATCCTGGACGTCGGCGACGGAGTCTTCGAAGTCAAGGCGGTCAATGGCGACACGCACCTGGGCGGCGATGACTGGGACGACGTCCTGATTAACTCCATCGCCGACGAGTTCCAGCGTGAGGTTGGTGTCGACCTGCGCAAGGATCAGATGGCCTTACAGCGGCTCAAGGAAGCCTGCGAGCGCGCAAAGAAGGATCTCTCGCAGAATACGACCGCCGAGATCAACCTGCCCTTCATCACGGCCGACGCCTCGGGTCCGAAGCATTTGCAAAAAAGCATCACCCGAGCGAAATTCGAGCAACTTACCGCGCACCTGGTCGAGCGCTGCCGCGGCCCGGTCCTGAAAGCCTTAGAGGACTCTGGGATCAGCGCGAAGGAAATTGACGAAGTCGTGCTCGTCGGTGGCATGACGCGAGTGCCCAGCATTCAACAATTGGTCAAGGAGATTTTCAGCAAGGAGGGACACAAGGGAGTCAATCCCGACGAAGTAGTCGCCATCGGGGCCGCCATTCAAGGACAGCAGTTGCTCTTAGGAAGTAAGGCTGATGTGCTGTTGCTCGACGTCACGCCACTTTCGCTTGGCATCGAGACGATGGGCGGCGTGATGACCGTGCTAATCCCGCGCAACACGACGGTACCAACCACGAAGAAGGAGGTCTTCAGCACGGCTGACGACAATCAGACGGCCGTCACGGTCAAGGTGTATCAGGGCGAAAGCCCGATTGCCAACAGTCCGTCGAACCGGCTGCTCGGGCAATTCAATCTCGAAGGCATCGCGCCGGCGCCTCGGGGAGTCCCGCAGATCGAAGTGACCTTCGATATCGATCACAATGGCATCCTCCATGTCAGTGCGAAGGACTTGAGCACCGGCAAGGAACAGAAGATCCGCATCGAGTCATCCAGCGGGCTCGATGCGTCGCACATTGAGAAGATGCGCAAGGAGGCCGAGGCCCACGCCGACGAGGACCGCCGTAGGCGCGAGCTGATTGACGTTCGCAATGAGGCGGACCAGGCGACATATCAAACTGAGAAGATGTTGAAAGAAAATGCCGACAAGCTGACGGTTGCCGACAAGGCGCCCATCGAGTCGGCCATCGTCAGAGTGCGCGAGGTATTGCCCTCGGACGATGCGCAAGCGATTCGCAGAGCGATCGACGATTTGCAGGCAGCTTCACGCGCGATGACCCAGCATCTTTACCAGCAACAGACACAGCAGGCGACCGGCAGCACCGCCGAGCGCGGCGCGCCGGATTCGCAGGGTAAGCCGCAGGGGTCCGACGAAGTCATCGACGCTGACTTCCATGTGAGGAACTGACACTTCGGGAGGAATAGTCCCGCGCTGCACGACCGCGGGGAGCGTCCCGAGGGTTTCGAGTGACATCGGACAACGCCGACGTTGCCCACTTCGAGCATCGAACGATTCCTCGGTTGGACCACCACGTTACCAACAACGAATTCGAGGCCCGCCATGGCACAAGTTATTTCGACCGGTTTTCACCCCGATCTAGGTTACGAGGCCGAGTTCTGGTTCGCCAGAAACTGGTGGGCGATTGCCTTGCGCGGCGTGTTGGCGGTTGCATTTGGAATCGTAGCCTTCCTTTGGCCGGGACTTCTCTGGCTGACCGTGGTCTATATCATCGGAGCCTATGCGATGATCGACGGCGCCATCTCTATTGTGGCAGCAATTCGGGGTCGCCATACAGCGCAGCCGTGGTGGGCACTGGTGTTCGAGGGCTTGTTGGGCATCGCCGTTGGAGTCGTCGCATTCGCTTGGCCCGGCCTCACCGAGCTTGCGCTGTTGTACATGATTGCCGGCTGGACGCTGGCGGCGGGGGTCCTCACCATCATGGCTGCCATCCGATTGCGGCACTACATCAAAGGTGAGTGGCTACTCGCACTGAGCGGAGCGCTGTCGATCATTCTGGGGCTTGGCCTGGGACTGCTGCCGATTGCAGGGTTAATCGTCGTCGCCTGGTGGATCGCCGCGTACGAGATCGCTTTCGGAATCATCTTGCTCGTGTTGGGATTCCAACTGCGAACTCTTGCTGCCTCGCGACGCGAGCGGATAGGCAGTCCTGCGATGAACAGCACCTCTTGAGAATACTATTGCCCCCACAGGTTCCGAACTACAAGGAGACTCGCATGGTGGTGCAATTTGTCGACAACGTGGTCGGAACACCCGTTTACATCAACCCTTTGTACGTTATGGCCCTACGGCCCGATCCGGTCGACCCGACGCGTGTCAGCATCGTCAAGCTCGAGGATGGAGAGTCCATTCGCGTGCAAGGCGACCATGAAGATGTGGCACGCAGGCTCGCGCAGGCGGCGTAGACGAGCCGTTCGGACGAAAGCGACCACGCGCTCGGGAGCCATTCGATGTCAAACTTTCGAGAACTCGAACAGCAGATCATTGCCGACGGGCGTGTGAATCGCCACGACCTCGAGCTCTTGCGTCAGCGCATCTATCGCGACGGCAAGATCGATCGCCAGGAAGCCGATTTCCTGGTCGTGCTTTACAAGCGTGCGCGAAAGCCGTCGCCTGCCTTTCGGAAATTCTTTTACCAGGCGATCAAGGACCACCTGCTGGCCGATCACAAGATCAGCGCAGGCGAGACGGCCTGGCTCGAGCAAATGCTGTTTCACAGCGAGCGGATCGAGGACGAAAAGCGAGCTTTGTTGCGGGAACTCAAGGGCGAAGCATCGGAAGTTAGCCCAGAATTCGAAGCTTTGTTCGAACGGTGCATGAAGCTGCCAACCGAACAGCACACGGCGCGTTGAACCATACCAGTGCCACCACGAATGGTACGACATGAACAAGGCAATTTCTCATCCCACGCTGCACGAGGTGATGCCGGGCCGCGTCCTGGTGCACCGGTTGGAGGGAGTCCATACCCAAGACCGGTTCATCAGCAGCTGTTATCTCAATGTGGTCCCCAGCAAAAGTGGCGAAGAGGTCTCGGTCGTCAATTCGCTGCGGCATGCGCTAGCCGTCGAGCGGCATCAGGTTGATCGCTTGGACGTTTCCCATGACGTCCGCCGAGCGCTTCTGTGCGATCTGGAACTCGTTCAGGAAGTTCTGCCGACGATCGTCGGCAACCGCGATACGCGCGGAATTGCCGCATTCGTCGACTCCGAAGCGGGCGAGGGGTGGTTGATGCGGCTGCCGTGGCCTGTCCGCAACCGCACATTCTTCGAACATCACTTCGTCGTCTGGCCGCTCCAATTGCTTCTGGATCAGTCGGACCGGTTTGCGATCGTCCTCGCCGACCGCGACGACGCCCGCTTATTCGATTTCTTTCTCGAACGGCTCGAGGAGGCCGAGACCATCGTCGATCCTGTTCCGGGTCGCATCCGCATTCCCACACCGTCTTATGAATTGACCTACCTGCACCGGCGCGACCAGCACATGCACCGCCATTTCGACATGACGTCGCAAGTGGCGCTACGGCGCTTCGAACGCGAGCCGTTCGAGCATTTGATCATCGGCGGACTGCGGGAGATTCTGCCCACTTTCGAGAGCTATCTGCATCGCTACTTGCGCGATCGCGTCTTGACGCGGTGGGACATCGACGTCCACGCGCCGCTCGCCAAGATTCGCGAGCGAGCTTGCCAGACCGAGCGCGAGTATCTCGACCAGGCAGCGCAATCCACTTGGCAAAAGATTCTCGATCAGCCCGGCGCGCAGGGCCCGGAAGCCGTGTTCGCCGCATTGTGGCAGCGGCGCGTCCAGACGCTCCTGGTCGCGCGTGGCGCGCGGCGAAGCGGTTTCTGCTGCTCGGTCTGTGGGCGACTACAGCTTTCTGGTACGCAGTGCGTCGAGTGCAGCAGCGCCGTAGAAGGCCGCACCGACATCTTCGAAGTGGCCGTTTGCGAAGCGATTGAACAGCGTTCCCATGTCTGTTACTGGGACGACCCCGCGCTCGCAAAGGCTGGCTCGCTCGGGGCCCTGAACCGATTTTAAACGCGGGCCGCCGTTCCGCTCAAGGTGTTATGGCTCGGCGAGAATAAGGCGGTATCAAACACCTTACCTACTGGGAATCTACGACCAAGTGCGGTGCGGTGGCGTGACTCTCGCTCAGAGGCTTATCCGTCTCGGTCCGAAGAAGTTTGCGGTCGCCCGAAAGCTTGGCGAACAAGTAGTAGAGACCTGGAATGACCAGCACGCCGATGATGGTGCCGACGAGCATGCCTCCGACGGCAGTGGTGCCGATCGTGCGGTTTCCGATCGCCCCGGCGCCGGTAGCCACAACTAACGGAATCAGACCGGCGATGAAGGCGAAAGAGGTCATCTGAATCGGCCGGAAGCGCAGTCTTGCCCCTTCGATGGCTGCGTCTTTGAGAGACAAGCCATCGCGCCGCCGCTGGACTGCAAACTCCACGATGAGGATCGCGTTCTTGCCCAGGAGCCCGACGAGCATGACCAAACCGATCTGGGCATAGACATCGTCAGCCAGCCCCATCGCTTTCAGAAAGAAGAAGCAGCCAAAGAGGCCAATTGGCAGCGACAAGATCACCGCGAGCGGGAGGATAAAACTCTCGTATTGCGCGACCAGCACGAGATACACGAAGGCGACGACGATAAGAAAGATATAAATCGTTTCATGGCCCTTTCTCGCTTCGTCGTAAGATAGCCCCGACCAGCCGATGTCGAATCCGCGAGGCAATGTCTGGGCGGCGACCTCCTTGATTGCCTGAATGGCTTGGCCCGTGCTGTAGCCGGCGGCCGGCGCGCATTGGATGGCAGCCGAGGTGTACAGGTTGTAGCGGGTAATCTCGTTCAACCCCTGCTTCTTCTCGAACCTCATAAAGGCCGAGTACGGGACCATCTCTCCTTTGTCATTTTTAACGAACAGGTTGTCCAAATCCGCTGGGTAGCGCCGAAACTCCGGCTTGGCCTGAACGAATACCTTGTAGAAAAAATTGAACCGGATAAACCCCTGTTCCCATGTGCTGCCAATGAGAATGTTGAGGTTGTCCATTGCTTCTTTGATCGTCACACCTTTCTGCATGGCGGTGTCGTTGTCGATGAGCAACTCGTACTGCGGGTAGTTGGCGGCATAGAATGTGAACAAGTTTGACACCTCCGGGCGCTTCCTCAGAGCGGCCATGAATTTGTCAGTCACGTCTCCGAGTCGCTGGTAATCGGCCGAGAACGTCATGTCGAGCACGAGCATGGAGATACCTCCGGCCGTCCCGAAGCCGGGCACCGCGGGCGGCTCGAAGAACTCGAGCTTAACATTGCTCATCCGGCGGCATTTTTCTTCCAGGTCCACAATGATCTGACGTGCAGTTCGCTTGCGATCGGACCAGTTTTTCAGGTTGATAATGCACGTCCCCGAGTTCGACCCGCGGCCTTCGGTCAGGACTTCGTATCCGGCCAACGAGGTAACTGAGGACACTTCTGGGATCTTCTTCGCGATCTTCTCGAGTTGCTCGCTCTTGGCGTTGGTGTACTCGAGCGTAGAGCCTGGAGGTGTCTGAAGGACGGCGTAGATAATGCCCTGGTCCTCACCAGGGATAAATCCCGTGGCCAGTTGCGTATCGACAATAGCGATACCGACGGCAAAGGCTCCGACGATGGCCGCAGTCAGCCCGCGCTTTGTAACGATCCGCCGCACGATCGCAGTATAGGCCCCCGTCACCTTCTCGATGGCGCGGTCAAAGCGGCGCTGCACGATCGGTAGAAGAATGAGACCAAAGCCAATCGGCCCCCACAACTCGTACGCGAGATACGTTATGCCGCCCAGGAGCAGCAATCCTCCCAACGCGATCAGCAACTTACTTCCGGGCCCGCGTGGCTTTTTTACTTCGCTCGAGTCAGTGCCGAGGCTTGTGTGCGGCTCGCTCCCAGCTTGGCTGTGCGGCTTGAGAATCATCGCACACAGCACCGGGGTTAGCGTCAAGGCGATCAGACCGGACAGAATGATCGACGTGGCCATTGTGATCCCGAACTCGCGATAGAAAGTGCCCACCGGACCGGGAATGAATGTCACGGGAACAAAGACGGACGTCATCACGAGGGTGATGGCAATGATCGCTCCTGAGATCTCACGCATGACCTCGCTGGTCGCCAGGTAAGGTGATAAGTGCTCACCGGCCATCTTGGCGTGCACCGCCTCGACCACCACGATCGCATCGTCCACCACGACGCCAATGGCCAGAACCATCGCGAACAACGTAATCAAATTGATCGACAGTCCCATCAACCTCAAGACAAAGAACGTCCCGATCAGCGACACTGGAACCGCAAGTGTCGGGATCAACGTGGATCGTAAATCCCCAAGGAACATGTACACCACGAGCGACACCAGGATGAACGCCTCAAGCAGGGTGTGCAGCACCTTTTCGATGGACGCGTCGAGAAACTTGGAGACGTCGTAGGCAAACTCGTAGTCCATTCCCGGTGGGAATGACTGTTTCTTGATTTGTTTGAGTTCTGCCTTGATTGACTCGATTACTTCGGCGGCATTGGACTGAGGCGCCTGCTTGAGAACGATGGACGCGGCAGGATGTCCGTCGATGTCGGAGTAGATGTCGAAGAACTGGGGGCCAAGCTCCACCTGGCTGACATCCTTGAGCCGTAGAATCTCGCCTTCAGGATTTGCCTTGAGAATGATCTGTTCGTACTGTTCCGGCTTGTTGTAGCGCCCGATATAGGTCAGTACGTACTCTTTCGACTGCGATGTCTTGCCCGTGGCTTGACCGAGGCGTCCGGGAGAGCCGATCACGCTCTGTTCCGATATCGCCTTCATGACATCTTCGGTGGACACGTCGTAAGCGCGCATGCGGTCGGGATCCAGCCACACACGCATCGCAAAGATGCGGTTGCCAAGGTTTCTGGGGATGCCCATGCCTTTGATGCGCTTGAGCCGGGGCATGACGTAAACGTTGGCAAAGTTGAAGAGTTCCTTCTGATCGGCGTTGGGATCCGTGCTGTAAATGTTCAAATACATCAGCATGCTCGGCACGACTTGGCTGACGAGAATTCCCTCGCGCACCACCAGAGGCGGGAGCTGGAATAGCACGATGTTCACACGGTTTTGCACGTTCACGACATTGATGTTCGGATCCGTGCCCGGCTCAAAGTAGATGATGATCGTCGCTTCACCGGCACTCGTTGCGGAGGACGTAATGAAGCGCATGTTCTGGACGCCATTGATGGACTGCTCCATCGGAATCAAAACCGAATCGACCAAAACGTTGGCGCTGGCGCCGGGATAAGAAATGGACACCATGACGGTTGGCGGCGCGATGTCAGGGAACTGCGCAATCGGCAGCGTTTTGATCCCCAGCACTCCCAAAAACAAGAGAATGATCGAGATGACGATCGCGAATGCCGGCCGAGTGAGTATCTTCGTGAACATGATTCGGAGCTGTTACATGGTGTTCGACAATGAGAGCATTGCCATGCGGTTCCTATTCCGCGTGGAACTTTTGGTTTTTTAGAGCCTCTTCCGGAGGACAGAATTCGTATGCCACTTTCTCACCTTCCTCGACCTCGCGAACGCCTTCGAGAACGATCTTGTCGCTCACCTTCAGTCCGCTCTCGACGACAAAAATGTCCTCCAACTCGTACTTGATCGTGATCAGGGTCTGATGCGCGACGTGATTGTCGTCGATCACCCACACGTATCGCTTGTCGAGGAGTTCAAACGTCGCCCGCTGAGGAATCACGAGGGCGTCCTTTACCGGTCGGCGGATTTTGATGGTCCCAGTCTGCCCGTGGCGCAGCAGCCCGCGCGGATTCGGAAAGTCCGCTCGGAATTTAATATTCCCGTTCTGATTGTTGAAGTCGGCCTCGATCGCACCGATCTTGCCGGGCTCGGGGAACGTTTCGCCGTCGGCGAGCACCAGCTCGATTTTGTCCTCTTTCTCGCGCTGCGCTCGGTCAGCCATGTAGCGCAGGTAGTATTTCTCAGGGACATTGAAGTAAACCCACATCACGCTGTTATCGGCCAATGTCGTGAGAATGTCCCCAACCTCAATGAGGCTACCCTCCCGTTTTTGCAGTCGATCGACGATGCCATCGAAAGGCGCTTTGATGTCGGTAAAGTTCAACTCGGCCGCTGCCTGAGTCGCCTGTGCCTGGGCCTCTGTCATTTCCGCTTTCGAGAGAGCCAGTTCATTTTCAGAGACCACCTTCTTCTCCACCAACTGCTGGGTGTATTTGTACTTCAGTTGCGCGAGCTCGGCTTTGGCGTTCGCGGCGTCCAATTTCGCCCTGTAGAGAACGGGAAGGATCTGGAACATCGCGTCCCCCTTCTTCACCGTTTGGCCCTCGTTGACGAAGATCTTGTCAAGGTATCCGCCTTCTAACGCACGCACCTCGATGTGGCGTTGCGAACGAATCTGGCAGACGAATGACTCGCTGATCGTGATGTCCTTGATCTCCGGGCTGGTAACCACGATCAACTGTTCAGGGGGCGAAGTCTGCTCGTGCTTCTGGAAATACGACTTGAGCCTTCCACCAGTAAGCCAGTCTAGATTTACGTAGCTCATGTGGTCTGCGGCCCCCATCTTCGACACAGCTAGCAGGCCGCCAATTGCGAGCACGGTCAGCACGAAGATGATCATGGGCCACCGCTTGATCATGGGTGTCATCATCTTTGCTGCTCCGACGTCGGTTGAATGGTTCTACTGATTGGAAGCGCTGTGAACGCCGAGGCGCCGCGAAACAAGAGAATGATCCAGATGACGATCACCCGTGTCGACCGTTGCCAAGCTCCGAACGGAGATTGTACGGGATTCGATTCGAGACAACATCGCTCTCATCCAGCATCGTGTCGTCGGGCCTGGCGTATCGCGAGCTAGCCCATCGCTGCGTTCGTAAGGACCGGGCCTTGCTCGCCCATTATTCCGTCAGCAGATCCGAGAACAAATCGCCGTTAGGCGTCGCGTGGGCGAGATGAACGTGCAATTCGTCCAAAGAAACCATCGCAACGTCGGTAGGTTGACGCGTCTTATGGATTCGCGGGCGTCAGCCGTCGCCGACCGCTCACGCCCACGACAACGATCGGTCCGAAGTCTCCGCTCGGTTGCGTGTGCAGATCGTCCGCCTTGGCATGCACAGCAAGTGAGCGACCAATGATCAAGGTCGAATTTAGGCCGCGCGCGATAACATAATGAATGTCGATTAGTGGAATGTCTTCATCGTTGGCGGTGAAGTTGCCGAGATTGCCGAGATTGTGATGCGGCGTGTCGAGTCTGCCGTGCCTTTGCTTTGGTGGCTCAGGTTGGAATGACCGCCGGCGGCCGGCGAGGACTGCACTCCTATGAATGCGATCCTGTACCGAACCGGTTGTCAGTGGCGAGCGTTGCCCCATGACTTTCCGAAGTCGAAAATGGTGTACACGATCTTCTGGCGTTGGCGACAAGACGGTCTCTGGCAGCGTCTGTACGAAGCCCTTTGCCGACGAGTTCGCCAGCAGAGCGGCAAAAAGCCAACCCCACAGCATGGCGATCCTCGACAGTCAGTCGATTCGCACCGCCGAAGGAGGCGAGGAACGAGGCTACGACGCAGGCAAGAAGATCACTGGTCGCAATCGGCACATCGCCGTCGATACGCTGGGCCCCAGTGTGGGCCGTGGTCGTGCATGGAGCGTACTGGCAGGATCACGATGGAGCCGTGTTCGTGTTGCACAAACTCAAAGCGTTCGGGCGTCTGCGAGTGTTTGTTTGCCGACAGTGCTTACGCCCGCAATGGTCTGCCGGCTTGGGTCCAAGAAACCTTTGGGTGGTTGCTTCAGACCGTGCTGCGACCCATTCGAGCGAAAGGATTTGGCGTCCTGCCCAAGCGCTGGATCGTTGAACGCACTTCTGCCTGGCTGGCTCGCTGCCAGAGAAACAGCAAAGACTACGAACGCTTGCAAATCGACGAACGTTCGACGTCTTCTAACGCATTGCGCGATCATGCAAACGGTCGTGCGACCGCTATTATCTGTGCGACCGAACTCGCCCCCCCGGGGCACGGGGCGGCTCATCGAACCGGAGGCGACGCACCGGCACGAATCAGCATGAGCTACCCTGATTAATAGAGTGATGGCGATTGATGTTCTATTGTTGACAGCTCTTTCGAAACGGTCGCGCGTCGGGATAGCTCCGATTCTGCTGCGGAGCCAAGTTAGCACTCATCCCGATCGAGCTATTCCGGAGATACGGGCATTGGACGAGCGACCGGTCGTATACATCGTTGACGACGAATCTGCGATGCGCGATTTAATTCGTCGCACTGTCACATCGCTCGGGCTGATCGCGGAGTGTTTTGCCTCGGGACGAGAGTTTCTAGACGTATACGACGCGTCTCGCGTCGCTTGCTTGGTGACTGATTTGCGTATGCCCGATTTGACGGGTCAGGACATCCTCGAAATACTGGCCACGCGACGGGCCATGCTGCCGACGGTCGTGATCAGCGCGCACGGCAATATTCCAGCCGCAGTTCGAGCGATGGAAGTTGGTGCCATCACGTTTTTGGAAAAGCCGTGCTCCTTGGAATGTCTGCGCGAGGGTATTCAAAAGGCGATCGAACAATCTCATACGCTCCGTCGCGAATCAGATCAGGCAAGCGCCATTCGCGATTCCGTGGCAATCCTGAGCGATGAAGAACACGTCACAATGCAGATGATCGCCGAAGGCAGACCTGACAAAGCGATCGCGGCCAGGTTGGATGTCAGTATCCGTACGTTGCAACTTCGCCGTGCCAGCCTGATGAAGAAGCTGCGCGTCACGACGCGTGCCGAGCTGATTCGGATGACCCCGCGAGTTGCGCACGCAGCATTTTCAGTGACATCGCACGGTTAACGGTCGCTCCTGCCCCATACGCGCGGCCGATGCCCTTTAGGCAATCAACTTACCTGCGCCGGTGGAGACACCGAGTTTGAACTAACCGACGCGCAACGCTGCCCAAAAGGAAAAACCTGAAGCGAAGCTCGACGCGATTGCTGCGAGCGATCCAGGCATCGTCACTATACGCCGCTTGGCGGGATCCGGCCGCGTCGGGCTTCCATCCAACGTCCTGCCGCGATGGCATCGACAATCCCTCCTAATCCACCTGCCATTACGCGAGCTGCTCGATCTAAGTGACAACTTAAGACCGCACATTTGGTGGCCCCCGCACCGGCGCACTGCTACCGATTCCCACGGTTCTGGCTCTGAAATCGCAGCGTTATTTGAGCTGGGGAAGCATCGCACAATCTGTCAGTAGGAGCCGTGACCAATGGTCGCCGTCAATTCAGTAGTGTGCCCGCAATGTGGGAGTAGCAAAGTTGAGCGAATGATCCTCGGGGAGTGGAGCCGGGAGCGGGCAATGGAGCTTCAACCTCGCGTGCTGTCGGCGATCTGGACGTATCGCTGTAAATGCGGCACGGTGTTTACGAAAACGTTTAGACGCGACATCCAGGGAGCTGGGCAGACCGCGGCGGAGGACTGCCAGACCGAAAACCGCGGCTCAGACTGAATCACTCTGCCCTCTCGTCGCGATGACGTTTGGAAGAGGAGGGAGATCACGCGCCGACAAATTGTCAGGGGCGACTAAGGTCTACGAGATTTTCCACTTTAACGCTGTTCGCGCCGAGCAAAAAATGACGGGGGTGATAGTCAGCTGTCACGATCGAAGACTGAACATCGGCGACGACCTATGGCACTTTTCATCTGCCAAGCAGTCAGGCCACCAGAGCGACAGACGTCTGCCGCAGGCGGCATCCCCGTCAAGGACTCCAGGGGCCGCGATTGGCTCGTTTGGGATCCAGACGCGGAGATGGTTCCTCTGAAGTCACTATCCAAGGTTCTTGCTTTCGAGCGTTGTGAACTGAAGCAGCTCCCGAAGCGGTTGGGCCTGATTGGCTAGGGCGGCGACAGATCGTCGCCAACCGAGGCAGGCAACGATATATGGCTCAGGGATGGCCACGCAGATGAAGCGATTTTCTCTCTCCCGCGGCGCGGCAGACAGCGAGTTGCCGATCGCCTTTATCGTTGATGCCGATGACGAGTCTCGCGATTTGTTCCACAGAGAGCTAGCGCCAGCCGGTTTCAACACACGCGAGTTTGTCGACGGCAAGAGTTTCGTGGCCGATTTTTATCACGCGCTATCGGCTTGCGTGTTGGTTTCAGCCCCGTCAAACGACGCGAGCGAGATTATCGCCGGGCTGGCCGACCAATCGAGTGCAATGCCGGTGATAGTGCTGCACGCGGCGCCGAGCGTGCGCGAAACGGTCAACCTGATGAAAGTGGGAGCCTTCGACGTTTTGGAGACATCGATCGCGACTAGTGACTTAGTGAAGGTGGTCCGAGACGCAACTGCTAGGCATGCGAAGTTCAATGAGATCACCCGGGGCCTCGCTCAATTGACAGAGCGCGAGCGGCAGGTGCTGAAGTTGTTCATGCAACTTCACTCGGTCAAGGAAATTGCGAAAGCTCTTGGCATTAGCCCCAAGACGGCCGAAAAGCACCGTGCGAATATCTTGGCCAAGATGGAATGCGATGAGTATACGGAACTCATGTTGAAGATCTTGTCGGCGAGCTATCCAACCTTTCGGGCGGAAAGAATGGCCGTCCATTCGGTGTCAGTCCACCGTGTTCCTGCTCCGGAATAATAGTTTTGCGACAGTTTTGCTATAAGGTTCCGCATGGAACGCATCGCCATCCGCGTTCGCGGGATCGTGCAAGGCGTCGGCTTCCGGCCTTACGTCTTCCGCCTGGCCTCACGTTCGGCACTGCACGGCTTCGTACGGAATGAGGCCAGCGCGGTGTTGATTGAAGTCGAAGGAACGCGCGAAGCAATTGATCAATTCCTCGTCGAGCTCAAATCTCGCCCGCCTCCGCTGGCGCGAATTCGAGAAGTCTTGTGCGATCGCGTTGAACTTCAGGGGTCGACGTCGTTTCGCATCGAGACGAGCAAGGTTAACGCCCGGGGGCAGGTTTTCATCTCGCCCGACGTTGCCACCTGCGACGATTGTCTCGCCGAGTTGTTCGATCCGTCCGATCGTCGCTATCGCTACCCTTTCATTAACTGCACGAATTGCGGTCCGCGGCTCACGATCGTCACCGGCGTTCCGTATGACCGTGAGCGGACAACGATGGCGAGTTTCAAGCTGTGCGAGGCGTGCCGCGCCGAGTACGAGAACCCACGCGATCGTCGCTTCCATGCCGAGCCTATCGCGTGTCCGGTGTGTGGTCCGTCGCTGCGATTACTCGACGCTGAAGGGGCCTCGCGAGTTTCGGATGATCCGCTGAACGATTTCGCGGCGATGGTTCGAGCCGGCGGAGTCGGCGCCTTAAAGGGGTTAGGTGGATATCATCTCCTGTGTGACGCCGGCTCCGAAGAGGCCGTGACGCGCCTTCGCACCCGAAAGCACAGGGAAGAAAAGCCGCTGGCCGTCATGGTGCGCGACATCGCAGCGATTGCGCGTCACTGCGAAGTCGACGATGCCGAGCGCGATCTGCTGCTCTCGCCGCGCCGGCCGATCGTGTTGTTGCGGCGACGCAAGTTGCGCGATGCGCCGAGCATCGCTCCTCTCGCATGTTCCGTCGCGCCAGGCAATCCGCGTTTGGGCATGATGCTGCCCTATACGCCCTTGCATCATTTGCTGCTCGATACGCTTGAAGGGATGCCGCTTGTGATGACCAGCGGCAATCGCTCGGATGAGCCGATCGCCTATCGCGACGAGTCGGTCGCCGAGCACCTCGCGGGAATTGCTGACTGCTTTCTCACGCACGATCGACCGATTCACGTTCGCTGCGATGATTCGGTCATGCGCGTTGACGAACGTCGGCTGACGCCGATTCGCCGTTCTCGTGGATACGCACCCGAGGCGATCGACTTGCCGCTCGATTGCCCGCTGCCGCTGTTGGCGGTTGGCGGTCAACTGAAGAACACCTTCGCGCTGGCTAGCGGTCGTGAGGCCGTTTTGAGCCATCATTTAGGCGATCTTGATCATTACGAGGCGTATCGCGCCTTCGAGCGAGACACGATTCTCTACGAGCAACTGCTGGCGATCGAGCCGGCGGCGATCGTTCACGATCTGCATCCCGATTACGCCTCGACACGCTACGCGCATCAGCGGGCATCGCGCCAAGGCCTGCCCACAATTGCCGTTCAGCATCATCACGCGCATCTGGCAAGCTGCCTCGTGGAGCACGGAATCGATGAGCCGGCCATCGGCGTGTCTTTCGACGGCACCGGCTACGGCACCGACGGAGCGATTTGGGGCGGCGAGTTTCTGATCGGTGATTTCAACGGGTTCCGGCGGGCTGCCCACCTGCGCTATGTCGGCATGCCGGGCGGAGACCAAGCGATTCGCGAGCCGTGGCGCATGGCGGCGGCACACCTGCTCGATGCCGGAGTTGGTCTCTCGACGCTCATACAGGCAGTCGAATGGCCGAAACTGCGGACCGTCGAGCAGATGCTCGCCAAAAAACTTAACACCCCGCCCACGTCGAGCATGGGACGGCTTTTCGACGCGGTGGCTGCATTAATCGGCGCGCGGAAGGTTGTCAGCTATGAGGGACAGGCCGCCGTCGAGCTCGAATGGCTTGCCAGCGACGTCGAAATTCGCGACGTTTACCCATTCGATTTGCAGCGGCCCATTTCGCAAGGCGACGCCATCGTGATCGATACGCGTCCGATGATCCGCGCCATTGCGGTGGACATCGCACAGAGAGTTAATCCCAGACACATGGCACGAAAGTTTCAGACCTCTGTCGCGCATATCGTGGTGGCAGTGTGTCGAATTCTGCGCCGAGGCTGGAATGAATCTCATAACGCTCAGCGGCGGCGTGTTTCTCAACGCCCTGTTATCTCGGGAAGTTAGGAATCTTCTCGAACACGACGACTTTCAGGTGTACGCTCACAAGCAGGTGCCTCCAGGCGACGGCGGGTTGAGTCTCGGCCAGGTCGCCATCGCCGCTCGTCAGCTTGCTCATCGATCGATCGCTACGCAACCCGTCGTCGGAGAACCGTAGCATGTGCCTCGGCGTCCCAGGCCAGGTTGTAGAAACCTATCAAGAGCACGACGTGCTCATGGGCAAAGTCGCATTCGGCGGAGTGTTTCGTCGCGTTTGCCTCGAACACGTGCCGCAAGTCAAGCCCGGCGAGTACGTGTTGGTACACGTCGGCTTCGCGCTTTCGAGGATCGACGAGCAAGAAGCGCAAAAGGTTTTCGAGTTCCTTGACCGCATGAGCCAACTCGACGAGCTGCAAGCGCCCGACGGGCTTCAGGAGCCGAACGGGGCTTATGAGGCGCCGTCATGAAATACCTCGACGAATATCGTGACCCTGGCGCCGCGCCAAGCTGGCCGACACCATCGCCCGCACGGTCACACGTCCGTGGACAATCATGGAGATCTGTGGCGGACAGACGCATACGATCGTCAAGTACGGGATCGACGAGATTCTGCCTTCGAAGATCGAGCTGGTGCATGGGCCGGGGTGTCCGGTATGCGTCACGCCACTCGAGATGATCGATCGCGCTCACGCCATCGCTTCAAGCCCCGATGTCATTTTCTGCTCGTTCGGCGACATGCTGCGAGTCCCCGGCTCGCGCGGCGATCTGTTGCAGTTGAAGTCGGAAGGCGCGGACGTTCGCGTCGTTTATTCGCCGCTGGATGCCGTGAATGTTGCCGCGGCGAACCCCGATCGTCGAGTCGTCTTCTTCGCCATCGGGTTCGAAACCACCGCGCCGCCAAATGCCATGGCCGTCTGGATGGCGCGTAAGCGAGGCCTGCGAAACTTCAGCGTGCTGGTGTCGCATGTGACGGTGCCGAACGCCATCACGGCGATTCTCGACTCGCCGGGCAATCGCGTGCAGGGATTCCTCGGCCCTGGGCATGTGTGCACCGTCGTCGGCTTTAGCGAGTACGAGCCGATTGCGCGCGGCTATGGTGTGCCCATCGTAATTACGGGCTTCGAGCCGCTCGACATGCTTGAAGGCGTGTTGTGGACCGTGCGTCAACTTGAAGAGGGACGCGCCGAGGTTGAAAACCAGTATGGCCGCGCCGTGCAGCGAGACGGCAATGCCCAATCGCGCGAGTTGATTGACGAGGTGTTCGAGGTGTGCGATCGCAAATGGCGAGGCGTAGGCACCATTCCACAAAGTGGATACCGCCTTCGCGAGGCGTATCGCGAGTTCGACGCTGAGCGACTCTTCGCGGTTGACAACATCTGCACCCAAGAATCGACTGTTTGCATCAGCGGCGAGATCTTGCGCGGCCTCAAAAAACCACACGATTGCCCGGCTTTCGGGAAGCAGTGTACTCCGCAGATGCCGCTGGGCGCGACGATGGTTTCGGCCGAAGGCGCCTGCGCCGCCTATTACCATTACGGACGACATCTGACGGAGCGTGAAGTCGTTCCGCTGAACGTTTAGCCGGCGAGTTTGCTCGCCGCGCGAGTCGTGTTTGCGAGGGGGACATGAGTGACGGGACCGCGGTCGACGTTGGGTGCCTAAGCTGCCCAGCGCCGAAATCCAATTACGATCGCATTCTACTCGGCCACGGCAGCGGCGGGCGTCTCACTGCCGAGCTGATCGAACGACTGTTCGTTCCGACCTTCTCGAACTCGGTCCTTTCGGCGCTCGAAGATCAGGCGACGCTCAACCTGCCGGACGTGAATGGTCACGCCGCTTCGGGCCTCCCGCGGATCGCCTTCACAACCGACGCGTTTGTGGTGCAGCCCCTGTTTTTTCCCGGTGGAGATATCGGTCGCCTGGCGGTACACGGAACAGTGAACGATTTGGCTGTTGGTGGCGCGGTGCCGCTTTATTTGTCGGCAGCGTTCATTCTCGAAGAGGGACTGCCCATCGTCGATCTGGAGCGCATCGTGGCGTCCATGCAGGCGGCGTGTGTTCAGGCCCACGTGCAACTCGTCACCGGCGACACGAAGGTCGTCGATCGCGGTAAAGGCGACAAGGCATTCATCACGACCTCCGGCATCGGCATCGTTCCCAGGGGGCGCAACCTTTCGATTCGCAACGTGCGTCCGGGCGACAAGATTCTCGTCTCGGGGACGATGGGCGATCACGGCATCGCGATCATGTCGGTGCGCGAAGGGATCGATTTCGAGACGGTGTTGGAAAGCGATTCGGCTCCGCTCACGCCACTAGTGCAGAAGATGCTAGAGGCTTGTCCCGATATTCGCTGGATGCGCGATCCGACGCGCGGCGGACTGGCTAGCGCGATGAACGAAATGGCCGGTGCCGCAGGAGTCGGTGTCAATCTCGTCGAGGCGGC
Organism: uncultured Planctomycetota bacterium; assembly: GCA_963708675.1. GTDB lineage: Bacteria > Planctomycetota > Planctomycetia > Pirellulales > PNKZ01 > DATAXP01. Next base: position 2,858,226 of record CAVPTO010000003.1, on the reverse strand, counting down.
GATTCCCGTGCGCAGCGAAGTCCATGCAGCCTGCGAGATGCTGGGCCTTGACGCCCTGTATGTCGCCAACGAAGGAAAGCTCGTCGCCGTGGTTCCGCCGGAACATGCGGAGTGTCTGTTGGCGGTGATGCGCGAGCATTCGCTCGGGCGCGATGCCGCCATGATCGGCGAGGTGGTCGAACAACATCGAGGGATGGTGATTCTCCGCTCGCTTGTCGGAGGAGAAAGGGTCGTAACGATGCTGGCCGGAGAACAACTGCCGCGAATCTGTTGACCTTGCGAGAACATTCCGGGGCCTAGGCGGAAGAGAAAGTCACGTGTCGAAGCAAAAGCCACACGCCGCCGAAGAACTGGACGCCAAACGATCTTCACGACAGATTCTGCGCAAGGAGCTTCACGAAGGCGTCGAGTCGATGCGCGTGTCGAACTCCGGCCTTTTCATCTCGGGCATCTCGGCGGGCCTCGACATCAGCTTCAGTCCGCTGTTGATCGCCGTCATGACCACGCGCGTTGCCGGGCATCTTTCGTCGCCGTGGCCCGAAGTGCTTGCCGCGAACATGTATTCGATCGGTTTCATCTTCGTGGTGTTGGGCCGCAGTGAACTATTCGCCGAACAAACGACGCTCGTTGTGCTCCCGATGTTAAACGCAAACAAGACGCTCCGTTTGCACAGGGGCATCGTGATCGTCGTAAAGGTGATAGGCGGCATCGGATTTGCCGCAACTAGCTCGAAGATCGGCGCGGGGCTTGGCGTCATCGAACTTGGCGTGCTTGGCAAGATCGCGAGTGCCGAGATGAACTCCTTCAGCGAAGTGCTCATGGCCAGCGCTGTTCTGGTGGGATGGCTTAGGGGACTTCTGTCCAGGTTGGTCGCGACGCCACGCTGGGAAACATCATTGGGGCTCGATCTTTGTCGCCCTCATCAAGTATGGCCACATTGCCTGGGCTGAACACATCAACGCAAGGGAGCTGAAAGTTTAGAGAGACATTGGATGCAAAGTCGAAACACCGTGTGGGGCGGCAAGTCGCACAAAATCTCAGGAGGTTCGACCATGGTTACCGCGCCCGTCAATGCCTTGGCGCAGCCTCCGGCTGTCAAAGAGGTTCACATTCTGTGGATCACCGCGGGTCTCAGTTGCGATGGCGATTCGGTTTCGGTGACTGCCGCCAGTCAGCCGAGTATCGAAGACGTCGTTATGGGCGCGATCCCTGGATTGCCCAAGGTGCACCTGCACAATCCCGTGCTCGCCTACGAGAACGGCGACGACTTCATGAAGTATTGGTACGAAGCCGAGGCCGGCCGGCTCGATCCCTTCGTGTTGGTGATCGAAGGCTCGATCCCTAACGAGAAGATCAAGAAGGAAGGTTACTGGGCGGCGCTAGGCACCGATAAGAAGACCGGCCAGCCGATTACGACTTGCGAGTGGATCGATCGCCTGGCTCCCAAGGCTTGGGGAGTCGTCGCCGCCGGAACCTGCGCCACTTACGGCGGCATTCATGCCATGCAAGGCAACCCCACGGGGGCCATGGGACTGGCCGACTACCTGGGATGGGACTTCCGCACCAAGGCCGGACTACCGATTGTCAATGTCCCCGGTTGTCCCGTGCAGCCCGACAACTTCACCGAGACGTTGTTGTACCTGTTGTTTCACGCGGCGGGACTCGCGCCCGTTATCCCTCTCGACAAGCAACTGCGCCCGACATGGTTGTTCGGCAAGACGGTGCACGAAGGTTGCGACCGAGCCGGATACTACGAGCAGGGCGATTTCGCGCGAGTACGGCTCGCCGAAGTGCCTGGTGCGCATCGGCTGCTGGGGGCCGGTCGTCAATTGCAACGTTACGAAGCGCGGCTGGATGGCCGGCATCGGCGGGTGTCCGAATGTCGGCGGCATTTGTATCGGCTGCACGATGCCTGGCTTCCCCGACAAGTTCATGCCGTTCATGGACGAACCCCCGGGAGGCACGGTCTCGTCAAACGCGATAAACGTCTACGGCAGCGTCATCCGTTGGTTGCGGCACTTCACGAACAAGACCGCCAACAAGGAACCGAAGTGGCGGCATCCGGGCACGAAGCTGACCACGGGCTACAACGCCCCCTACGCAACGACTCGATAAAAACGGGCCGATGAAAACCACCCGAGGAAAACGTCCGGATGAATTATCCCGGTGAAAGGATCCGATCATGGCCACTGTCGAAAAAGAATCCGCCACCCAAAGCCGCAAACTCGTTGAGATGTCGTGGGATCCGATCACGCGAATCGTCGGCAGCTTGGGAATCTTCACAAAGATCGACTTCGACAAAAAAGAAGTCGTCGAATGTCACAGCACGTCGTCGATCTTCCGCGGCTATAGCATTTTCATGCAAGGGAAGGACCCGCGCGATTCGCACTTCATCACCAGCCGCATCTGCGGCATCTGCGGCGACAATCACGCCACGTGCGCCGTCTACGCGCAGAACATGGCCTTCGGCGTGAAGACGCCTCCGATGGGCGAGTGGATCATCAATCTCGGCGAGGCAGCCGAGTACATGTTCGACCACAACATTTTTCAGGACAACCTCGTCGGGGTCGACTTCTGCGAGAAGATGGTGCGCGAGACGAACCCTGGAGTTTGGGAGAAGGCAACGAAGACCGAGGCGCCGCATGCCAAAGACCATGGCTACCGCACCATCGGCGACATCATGACCGCGCTGAACCCGTTCACCGGCGAGTTCTATCGCGAAACGCTCCAGGTGAGCCGGTACACGCGCGAGATGTTCTGCCTCATGGAAGGACGTCACGTGCATCCGTCGACGCTGTATCCCGGCGGCGTCGGCACGGTGCCCACGATCCAGGTGTTCACCGATTACATGGTGCGCCTGATGCGCTACGTCGAATTCATGAAAAAGGTCGTGCCTTTGCATGACGACCTGTTCGACTTCTTCTACGAAGCGCTGCCCGGCTACGAGCACGTCGGCGAACGTCGCATCTTGCTCGGCTGCTGGGGATCGTTCAACGATCCCGATGTCTGCGACTACAAATACGAGAACATGGCCAAGTGGGGCCGCTCGATGTTCGTCACGCCAGGCATCATCGTCGATGGGCAGCTCGTCACGAACAGCCTGGTCGATATCAACCTCGGCATCCGCATTCTATTGGGCAGTTCGTACTACGACGACTGGGACAAAGGCGAGATGTTTGTCGAGAAAGACCCGCTCGGCAACCCCGTCGATCGCAAGCACCCGTGGAACCAGACGACGATTCCCAAGCCGCAGAAGCGAGATTTCAAAGGTAACTACTCGTGGGTCATGTCGCCTCGCTGGCTCGATCAACGTACCGGCGACCATCTGGCGCTCGACACTGGCGGCGGACCGATCGCGCGTCTCTGGTCGACCGCCCTCTCGAAGCTCGTGAACATCGGTTACATCGATGCCACCGGTGGGAGCGTGAAGATCACGCTTCCAAAGACAGCGCTCAAGCCCGAGATGCAGCTCGAATGGAAGATTCCCAAGTGGAGCAACGCCATCGAGCGCGATCGTGCGAGAACCTACTTCCAGGCCTACGCGGCGGCGTGCGGCTTGTACTTCGCCGAGAAAGCGCTCAAGGAACTCTATGCCGGTCGCACTCAGACATGGGCCGACTTCAAAGTGCCCGACGAGGCTATCGGTTGCGGCTTCCACGAGGCCGTGCGCGGCGTGCTCTCGCATCACGTCGTGATTCGCGATGGCAAGATCGCCAATTATCATCCGTATCCGCCAACCCCGTGGAATGCGAACCCTCGCGACATCTACGGAACCCCCGGCCCGTACGAGGACGCCGTCCAAGGCTGCCCGATCTTCGAGGAGAACGGCCCCGAGAACTTTAAGGGCATCGACATCATGCGCACGGTGCGCAGCTTCGACCCTTGCCTCCCCTGTGGAGTACACATGTTCGACGGTAGCGGTAAGCTGCTCGAAGCGCGGCACGTGCCGATGTTCGGAATCCAGCACTCGTAAACCCCCTCCTTTCCACATACACACGGAGGCGTGCCTTGATGAGCCAGGTTCAGACGGAGTCCGACATCGTCAATCGGCTGCGCGAGCTTGAGTCGCTGCTGCCCGAGATCGAACACCTTGCTGACTCCAGCGTCCGCGAAAAGGTCGGCCAGCTTGTACAGACGGTCCTCGAATTCCACGGCGAGGGGCTGGCAAGGCTTGTCGAGCAACTCATGCACAATGATGCCGGCGGAGGATTGCTCGTTCGGAAACTTGCGCAGGACGATCTCATCGGGAGCTTGCTCATCTTGCACGGTCTGCATCCGCTCGACTTGCAAGCGCGCGTGCTGCAAGCCCTGGAAAAGATCGCACCCCTGTTGAAGTCGCACGGCGGCAGTGTGAGCTTGACGAACGTTTCGCCGGAGGGCGAAGTGTATCTCCGCCTCGAGGGGAGCTGCCACGGATGCGCCTCTTCGCGCGTGACGCTCGAATCGTCGATCGAGAGCGCGATCTATGCCTCAGCCCCCGATGTCACCGCGATTCACGTCGAGGGGCTCATCGGCGAAGCAGAAGCTCACGCGTCGTCCGGCGGTTTTGTGCCTCTCTCGCAACTGACTGTCGCGGTTGCCGGCGAACGAACCCCCCCCGCGTTCTCATCTCGAAGGAAATAAACAATGGCCGACAACAAACATCCCGTGCCATCACACGTTCCGGGAACTTCGAAGGGCGAAGAACTCGCCAGGAAAAAAGGTCGCGAGCCCGGCCGAGGCATCAAAGGTGCGCGCGGCTATCGCACGGCGCGTGATTCCACCAGCATCAGCCCCGAAGAACGTGAACCCATCGATCCGAGAATGCCTTCGATGCCGCCCGCATGATACGTCTCGCCTGAACGGACCGTAGGAAACGCGTATGACGATCGGCGCCATGACGAAGACCGACGATAGTCTTGATTCGCCCGTCCGATCATCGGGCCCAGGGCCGTTGGCCGCCTTTCAGCAACTTCGCAAGTCGCGAGTTCCCCAGGTGCACGAGCACGAGCACGAGCTCTGCGAACTGTGCGCTCGACCGATCGGTGTCGAGCACGATCACTTAATGGAGTTGGCGACTCGCAAGCTCACGTGCTGCTGCGAGGCGTGCGCGGTGTTGTTCCCTGGTCAGCAGGGGTTGCGCTACGGTCGCGTGCCGCGCGACGTGTTCGTGCTCGACGAATTCCAACTCAGCGATGCGATGTGGGAAAGCGTGCGTCTGCCGATCGATCTGGCGTTTTTCTTCCTTCGCGGCTCGCCCCCCGTAATCACGGCCATGTATCCGAGTCCCGCGGGGCCGGTCGAATCGCTGCTGACGATCGACACGTGGCAGGAAGTCGTGCGAGGCTATCTGCGGCTCGAGCGCCTCGAGCCCGATGTCGAAGCCTTGCTCGTCAACCGCGTCGGCAAGGCTCGCGAGTATTATCTGGCGCCGATCGACCGCTGTTTCGGACTCGTCGGCCTGATTCGCAAATCGTGGCGAGGCTTGTCGGGCGGATCGAAAGTCTGGACCGAGATCGGTGGCTTCTTCGACGAGATGCGCAGGCGTGCCGTGCATCGGCCGGGAGCGAACCGTGCCTGACCCGCATTTCGAAGTCGAGTCGGTCGAGCCGCAACTGCTCGCGGTTTCGCCGATGTTGCTTTTCAAGCTTCGCGTCACGGACAAGGCCGAAGTGACCAACGCCATTCATTCTGTCATGCTGCGGACCCAAATTCGCATCGAGCCCACGCGCAGGCATTACGACCCGGGTGAACAAGATCGGCTGTTCGATTTGTTCGGCGAACCCGAGCGATGGGGGCAGACGTTGCGGAGCATGCTCTGGACACATGCCCAATCGATCGTGCCCGCGTTCCAGTCGAGCACGACGGCGGAGCTAATCGTGCCGTGTACGTTCGATTTCAACGTCGCAGCAACGAAATATTTTCATGCGCTCGAAGGCGGCGACATTCCATTGTGTCTGCTCTTCAGCGGCACGATCTTTTTCGCAGGGGAAGACGGTGCGCTGCAAGTCGCCCAAATCTCGTGGGAGCGCGAAGCGACGTTTCGCTTGCCGGTCAAAACCTGGCGGCAGATGATGAATCATTACTATCCCAATAGTGTCTGGCTTCGCGTTCCCGAAGAAATCTTCGAGCGACTGCGTCGCTATAAGGCGCAACAACACTTGGGCAGTTGGGACGAGGCGCTGGCAAGATTGCTACCCACGGACGTTGAACAGGTGCCGTTATGAACGCGTCGTTGGGAGTTATCCATGCGTCAATGATCGACAAGATCGCTGAAGCCGTGCTGTACGAAGGATACATGCTGTATCCGTATCGCCCTTCGACCAAGAACCGCCAGCGCTGGACGTTCGGGGGCGTGTTTCCGCTCGGGTGGTGCGAGACTGCGAAGTCCTGCGATAAGTCGTCGATCGGCACACAATGCCTCGTCATCGGCGACGGCTCCGCGCGCGTCTCGGCGAAGCTACGCTTTTTGCGAGTCATGTCACGACAAGTCCGCCGCACACTTACTAACGAAGTGGTGCAATGCCTCGAAGTCGACGGGCAATCGTGGTACTCGTGGCAGGAAGCGACCGACGAGGCCGTGCAGATCGAGCCGACGAGGATGGGCGATCTTGCGACGCGTCCTGTCCGTCAATCTCTTTCTCTCGAAGAGACCGAATCGGTCGAGTCATTATGCCAGGCCGACGGCTCTATCGTCGGCACGCTCGTTCGTCGGCAAGAACCGTCGACGGGCACGATCGAACTCTCAGCCGAGCGGATCGATAACGATGTTTGGCGGCTTCAGGTGCGCGTGACGAACGACACACGATGCGACGAAATCGCCGCAAGCTGGTCGCGCGACGAAGCCCTAGCGAGATCGCTTGTCTCGGCCCATGTCATTCTGACAGCCGAGCATGCACGCTTTGTTTCGCTGACCGATCCGCCCGATGCCTTGCGGACATCGGTTGAACGCTGCCATCACGAAGGTCTTTGGCCGGTGCTCGTCGGCGAGCCTGGTCGGGCCGATGCCGTGCTCGCTTCGCCGATCATTCTTTACGACTATCCGCAGATCGCGCCCGAGAGCGCAGGCGACTTGTTCGATGGCACCGAGATTGATGAGATTCTCAGCCTGCGAATCATGACGCTTTCGGACGACGAAAAACAAGCCGTTCGCTCGGTCGATGGACGCGCCCGGGCTTTGCTCGAACGGACCGAGGCGCTCGATGCCGATCGTATGACGGCGATGCACGGGACATTTCAAGGTCTCCAAACATCTCGGGAGCGAAACGATGCCCCTATTCGGTGATCCCTTTCCTTTCGCCGCCCGGCCAGGCGATCGAATCGTGAAGCTCGGCGACATCGAGCTGAAACCCGGCGATCGTGTCCGCCTCCGTCCGCGGCGACAAGCCGATATCTTCGACATGGTGCTCGCGGGTCAAACCGCCACGATCGAAGCCATCGAAAAGGACTTCGAGAACCATTATCACGTCGCGGTGACGATCGACAACGATCCCGGACGCGACCTCGGCGAAGAACACAAACCTGGGCATCGCTTCTTCTTCAGCCTCGACGAGATCGAACCATTGAACCCTTCGCAGAACGAAACATGACCGCGCCGCGGATCCTCATCGCCGGCATTGGCAACATCTTTTTCGGCGATGACGCGTTCGGCGTCGAAGTCGTGAAGCGATTGGTTGCGCGCCCTTGGCCGCCGAACGTAAAAGTCGTCGACTTTGGCATTCGCGGATTCGATCTCGCCTACGCGCTGATCGACGCTTACGAAGTGGTGATTCTCGTCGATGCCATCGCTCGCGGCGATGCGCCCGGCACGATCTACACAATCGAACCCGACCTGCCGTCGGCGGGCGATGCGAACGCCTCGACGGAGATCGACACGCATGGAATGAGTCCCGTGAAAGTCTTGCGTTTGGCCGCGTCGTTGGGCGAGGTGCGATCGCGAGTGTTGCTCGTCGGTTGTGAGCCCACGCCGTTTGTCGACGAAGACATGCAAATGGGGCTCAGCCCGCCCGTACAGGCGGCTCTCGACGTGGCCGTAACCTGCATCGAACAGTTAGTCGCGGAACAATCCGTCGCCGATCATGTCGCGAGTCGGCCAACACCGGTACAAACTTGCGAGAGGTGACACATGAGACACCCTACGAAGGAGACTGACATGGGAATCCTGGGCTGGATCGGCGTGGTGATCGTTGCGCTCGGCGTGATCGTGCTGGTATTTGTCTTCCCAGACCTGCGACGTTATCTGCGAATTCACCGTATGTAACGAACGTCCGGCGAGGCCGCGGAACACGTTAGTCATGCACGAGTTGTCGATCGCGATGAGCATTGTTGAAATGGCTGCCGAAGAGGCCGAGCGCCATGCGCCTGGCCGCGTAATGGCCGTGCATTTGAAGCTCGGCTTGATGTCGGGGGTCGTGAAAGAGGCGCTGCAATCGGCATTCGAATTGGCGCGAGAGCACTCGCCGCTCGAAGACTGTTTGCTGCTCATCGAAGACGTGCCGATCACCACGGCCTGTCGGCGATGCGAAGTCGAGACGACCGTGGTGTCTTGGCAGGATTGTCGCTGCTCGATCTGTGGCGAGCCGGCCGAGGAAATCCTTCACGGGCGTGAGTTGGAAGTCAGTGCCTTGGAGTTGCAATCATGACGACGCGGCTGGTGGAAGTTCGGCAGCAGGTGTTAAAAAAGAACGACGTCGTTGGCGCGAGCTGCGCGTGGCGTTTCACCAGGCCGGGGTGTTCGTGGTGAGCCTGGTGTCGAGCCCCGGCGCGGGCAAAACGATGTTGCTCGAAAAGACGCTGGCGGCGCTCGCGCCCGATTTCCGAGTCGCGGCCTTGGTCGGCGACCTGGCCACCGACAACGACGCCCGCCGCCTGGCACGCGCCGGTGTGCCGGTCCGGCAGATCGTGACGGGCACCGTCTGTCACCTCGAGGCCGAAATGGTGCGCGAGGCTCTTGGAGACTGGACGCTCGACGAACTTGACATGCTGTTCATCGAAAATGTAGGCAACCTCGTGTGTCCGTCGTCGTACGACTTGGGTGAGGAGTTGCGGCTCGTGTTGTTCAGCGTGACCGAGGGGGAAGACAAGCCGCTCAAGTATCCGACGATTTTCAATACTGCAGACGTCGCCCTCATTACAAAGTCAGACCTCGCGTCGGCCGTCGAATTCGACGCCCCTGCCGCGCGGCAGAACATTCTCGCCGTTCGTCCTGGCATCGAAATCCTCCAGCTCTCCGCCAAAACCGGCCAGGGCATGGACCGCTGGCTCGATCGACTGCGTGAATCGGTTCGGCAGCGCCAACCCTAGCTCGGCGTCATCAAAGGTTTCCTAGCACTTCAAGGGCTAAAGACCTTCATAATGCCTGGTGCAGATCTTCAATAGCGGGCCACATGTGTGGCGTTCGCCGGATCGATGCAAGGTTCTCTTGTTCGATGCGCCGATCGTTCATTCTAATTGCCAGACGTATCGTGCGTGTTGTCGATCTGAGAGCCGGCGGCCCATCGTGACTGGCCCGTTCGGCTAAAAGCGTCTGGAAGATGCGGCTTTCATGGTGATTGAGGCTAGAACAAACGGAGTTTGGGGGAAAAGTTCGTTGACCCCCCTACAATACGTGATTCAAATGATAGGTCCACGTCGGTACACACCTACCTTAGCCGGTAAGCGGGCTGGATTTCAATGCGGCACGCCCTTTCTCTTGAATGCCTGGGCATAAACGTTGGCCTGCGCGCCGCTGGCGGCGATTCGTACCTCTATGCGATCAGTATCGTCCTGATTATTGCAGCCTACGCGCCATTGCTGGTTGTCCAAGCGACGGGATTGTGGGCGGTTCCGAGCTATCGGTGTTTTCCGCTCGTTCTGGCAGGGTCGCTGGCGCTGATCGTTTATCAAGTCTCGGAGCGGCGAAGCGACTCGTCACCTTGGAATCAGCCGCTTGTCTTTCTCAGCTTGGCGTTCCTGGCGAGCGGCATCGCGCTTGATGCAGCCTGGTTCGCCAGCGCTCAGCGCGTTCGTTTTTCTCGCCGCATGCATCCTTCGAGTCGGAGGATGGCCGCTGTTGAGAACCGTTCTTATACCGTGGCTGTTGTTGGCGTTGCTCGTGCGATTGCCGTTTGGAGCCGACGTGCATCTCTTGCAGCGGCTTACCGCTTGGATCTTCGCGACGTCTGCGGCCGTGCTCGACGGCGTTGGTATTTTGCACGTGGCAACACCATCGCAAATCCTCACGCCGAACGCTCGATTCGACACCGCAGACTTTTCGCTGATTTGTCTTATCGCAGCCGTTGCAGTCGCAGGTTTGTACTGCTCGTGGCAACAACGCAGCTGGATTCATACGGGCGTCGTCCTGACATGGACGGTCATGCTCGCAGTTGCCGCCGAGATTGCTCGCCTTGTGATTCTGGTGACCTTAACGTCACGCGACGTCATCGCCGGGCCGTCGTTCGCCGTCAGCGCGGCTCTGTCGCTAGCGATGGTCGTCGTTGTCCTGTGGCTGGCATGGAATCTCGACGAATTGATTGCGTTCCGGTTGGGAACGATGCGTCGTCGAAGAAGAAAGCCGATCGTTGATGCAACTCCGCCTGTTTCAGCAGCGGCGCGCCCGCAAGTCGGAGTCGTCCTTGCGATGGACGGTGAATTGACTCGACAGGAGTTCGCGCCTGAACCGCGCATTTCTACGGGTGCATGGTCGATGTTGGCCATCGGGACGGCGTTCGCCGTGTTGCTCGTTGCTCAGGCTGTGCTGGTCTTCGCTCCTGACTTGCGTCAATCTCTCGGGTCGCAACGCTCGGCCGTGGTTGCAGTGGCGAACCAGGAGCGGACGCCATGAGCCATATGCGACGTTCTCGCTGGAAACGCATCGGACTGTTCGTCGTCGACATGCTCTTGTTGCCTTGGGCGGCCGTTCGATTCCATCTCGGACTGACCGATGACGGGCTCGACGCGGTGCGTTTTCGGGAGCAGTCGCATCGACAGCGCGTCAGTCGTTTCGTCCTGGCAATCGGAACGTTTGCGTGGCGTCCGCTGGGGTTGATCGCCGGCGTTTGCCGAGACGTCTTTTGGCAAAGCGTGTATTTCTTCAACCTCGTCGCCGACGATGCCGACGCGACTCATGCCATCCGACGAGGTCTCGCCCTCCGGGCCGCACCGCCGGTTCTGGCCTTGCTCGCGCTGTCAGGAGTTTTCGCGTGGATGACGGCTCGCGGCGACAATCTCGTCGAACGCTACGAACAGAGCGTACGGGATGCGATGGCGGCCAACGACACGAACGCCACGATGATCGCTTATCAGCGTCTCGCGAAGTTGTTGCCCAACGAAAAACGATACACCTACGAAGCGGCATTATTGGCCGAGGCACAGGGCGACCACGCTGCGGCCGTCGAAGCCATGGAATCGATCGCGCCACTTGCGCAAGGCGGATTCACGCCCGCTCACTTCTGGCTTGCCGAGCGGCTCGTCGACGACTCGTCGCTCACTCGCATTGAAGTTCGCGACGCACTGATGCACTTATCGCGCGTCATTGAAAGCCATCCCGATCATCTCGCCGCACACGCACGCTCGGCGCAATTGCTGCTCAATCTTGGGTGCATCGCCGACGCCGAGCCGCACTTGGCCAAGGCCGCCGGCGCGCATCCTGAGTTGGCGCTGCCGTTGGCAAGATCGCATTTGTTAAAAGGCCGCACCGAGGACGCGATCGCCGCTGCAAGGAAGGCGAGTGATTATTTTGCCGCGGAGATGGTGCGAGAACCGGACGAAATCGCGAATCGATTGCTGCTCGCCGATTCGCTGCTGATCGCCCAAGAGTTTGAGCAGGCGCGTGACGTGCTGCGCGAGCGGATCGATTCCGAGGATAGTGACACGTTGCGGCCTCGCTTGCACCAAATTTACATCGCTTGGGCTGACGACGACTTGCGATCTACCGGCAACGGCGACCATTATCTCGACCGTCTCAGCCTGGCGATCGTCGACGATCCCACAAATCTCGCCGCGATCGAACGGCTCATCGCCGCTTTATCGAACGATGGCCCGATCGGCCAACGGGCGGCGCGAATTCTCGACACGCTGCACTTCAATACCATTCCCGCCACCGTGCATGTGCTTCTCGGCAACAGCGCCATTGCGAGAAACCTTCCGATCGTTGCGCGCCGACATTTGGAAGAGGCGCTGATTCTCGATCCCGATCACATCGAGGCCGCGAACAACCTGGCATGGCTTCTGTCGCACGTCGAGCCGCTCGACTATCCACGCGCGCTGGAACTCTCGAACGTCACGCTGAATCGCTTCCCTAGCCATCCCACGTTGCTTGCGACGCGTGGGCACGTGTTGGCCTGCCTGGGTCGTTGGAAAGAAGCGCAGATCGATTTGAAAACCGTCTGCCATGCCGGCATCGAAAGTCCGGAAGTGCTGAAGACGCTCGAGGTCTGTCGCGAGCAACTCGTAGCCAGCGCGACCGAGGCGCAGCCCGACGACGATGCGGCCGATCCCGTCGACTTGCCGTAAGCCATGCGAGACTAGTCGACGTCGGCCATCTCGCGCTGCGCCTATTCGCCCTCGCTATTCGTCTGCGACGATGCTTTTGCCCTTCTTTCCAGCCTTTTTCTTGCTCTTCTTTACACCCGAGGCGACGCGATCCTGGGCTTCTTGCTCGACCTGCGTCATATAGGCTGCGCGGGTCTCGGCGCTGGCGCGGCCGCGAAATGTCTTGAGCATCGGGTCGCCGGTCTTGACCATCCACTCGGCAAGCATGCCCGTCAACTGCCGGCGTTGAGGGGCGTATGTGGGTTGGTCGATCAGGTTGTTAAGCGCGTCGGGATCAACCGCGTAGTTGTACATTTCTTCGGGTACGCGATGTTCGAACAGGTCGAGACGGGCCGCTACCTTGGCATCGTCTTTCGCGAGTTGCTTCATGCGGCGATAGGTGGCGGTCCCCATCGTCGCGGTGGCCATCACGCGTTCGCCATCGGACCAGGGGTTGAAGATGTAACCGAAATCGCGCGTAATGATCGTGCGCATCGGGTCGCGGCTGCCGCCGGAGTTCTCGTTGTACTCAGTCACGACGAAGTCACGACCTTCCTGACTTTCACCGCGCAGCAACGGCTCGAAGCTGCGGCCATCGACGCCCGACGGCTGCGACAGTCCGAGCGCTTCGACAATGGTCGGCAGAAAATCGACGCTCGACACCATGTGCCGGTCGTCGACGCTGCCCGCCTTCGTTTTGCCGGGCCAACGCACGATGAGCGGCGTGTGCGTGCTGTGGTAGTAAAGTTGCGTCTTCGCGAATGGCAGCGGCATGCCGTGATCGGAAAGGAACCAAACGACCGTGTTGTCCGCCTGTCCTGACTCGTCGAGCGCCTTGAGAATCACAGCGAGACAATCGTCGGCACGCCGCACCGATGAGTAGTACAACGCCAACTCCTTGCGAACCTCGAGGTCGTCGGGCAGGAAGCCGGGCACGGGCACTTCGTCGGCCGTGAACACGCGCGAAGGCTCGTTCGGATCGCGTTGTTTGCCTTCGCCGTAGAACGGCTTGTGCGGGTCGGCGATGTTGATGTTCACGTAGAACGGCTTGCCCGCGTCCTTGGCGGCTTTGATGGCCGTGCTGGTCGCCGTGTAATACGACTCGACGTTCTTCGAGCTCGTTTGCTTCCCCTTCAACGTTTGATCGAGCACGAGATCCCACGACGGATGCGGCGAGTACGGCGTCGAGTGCGAAACCTTGTGACGAACAGCGGTGAAGTAACCAGCGTCGTGCATCAGCTCGCTGAGCACCGGGTACTTGGGATTCTTGACCTGATAGAACCCCTCGACACCGTTGTTGTGCGGATAACGGCCCGAGAACATCACGTTTCGCGACGGCATGCAATTGCCGACCTGCACGTGGGCGAAGTTGAATCGCAGACTTTGCGAGGCGAGCCGATCGACGGTCGGCGAAGTGTCTGAGAGCTTGCACCCAAAGACGCCAATCGAGTCGCAGCTCATATCGTCGACCGTGACGAATAGGATGTTGGGGCGCTGGGCGGGCGGTGCTGCGGCCGCTGTTTGTGTAAGGGTTGTCACGAAGACGTGCGCCGCGAAGAGGCAAGCGATGATCAGGAGTCGGTTCATGGGAAGGCTTAAGAGTCGCGAGAAGTATTCGTGGTTTCGCGTCGAGGAGTTCTCTTTCATGATGCGCGAGGATGGTCGATTGTTTGCTAGGTTTTGGTCGGTTCTTCGCGGCGGGGCCGAATGAGCAGAACCAGGACGACCGACAGTAGGGCGGCAGCAGCAAACACGCCGAAGATTAGGTTAAGCGACACGTCGCGATCGCGGAGCACGCCGAAGCCCCAGTCGGCAAAGCCGCCGCTGCTGGTGCTCACCATGTTCATAATGCCGTAGCCGGTGGCACGCAGGTCGGAGCGCACGATCTGCGAAAGGATCGGCATGTTGTTGCAATCGAAGAACCCCCAGCCGACGCCGAAAAGAACGAGGAACGCGATTGCGATGTTGAGCGTCGCCGCGTCACCAACCCCGAACAGGGCGGGAATCAACAAGCTCATGCCCAAGGCGCTGATGTAAATGCGGCCTCGCGCCGTGCGGCGCATCATTCGATCGGCCAACACACCGCCGACAAACGCTCCGATAAGCGCCGCCAGGTTCACGTACAGGGTGGCCGACATGCCGGCGTGTCCTTGGCCGATGGCGAATTTGTCCTTCAGGATCGCGGGCATCCAATCCTTCACGATCCAGCCCGCCTGCGCAGGCAGTGTGAAGCACGCAACGAGCAATAGAAACGACCGGTTGAACAGCAGGTCGCGCAAGGCCACACGAACCGAGAGATGGCCTTGCGGCTCGGCAGCTTGTTCGGCGGCGAGCCGTGGCGGATCTCGCAGAAACAGGAACAAAGGCACTGCGTAACATACGCCAATGATGCCGGTGATGTTGAACGCAAACCGCCAGCCGAAGTCCGGGTTCTCGGCGACGTAGCCGCTAAAGCCGCCGATGATGATGCCCGTGTAGATGGCCGTTTGATGCACGCCGACGGCGCGTGAGCGCGTGCCGCCGGTGTGATAGTCGGTAATCATCGCCAGCGCCGCGGGAATGTAAAACGCCTCGCTGATGCCCATCAGCGTGCGCGTCCACAGCAGGCTGTTGTAGTCGGTCACGTGAGCGGTGGCCCATGTGATGCCCGACCACACGAAGAGGCTCGCGCAGACGGTGAAACGCCGACTGAAGCGATCGGCCATGTAGCCGCCGATCGGGCTCATGAAGGCGTAAACCCATTTGAACTGCCCGAGCATGTAGCCCCAATTGGCGTCGAGGCCGATGCTCGGGATGTCTTGCATTACCGAGTACTTCATGGCAGCGAGCATCTGCCGGTCGAGATAGTTCAGCAGCGCGACGGGCCACAACAACGCGACGACGATCCACGCATAGCCGACGGCGTTGCCGACTTTGGAGCGCATCGACGTCACTGCGAGCGCGGGTTGCGGAGATAGTAGAAGTGGCCGTCCTCGGCGCCGCCGATGAAGTCCGGCACGCCGTCGGCATTGAAGTCGACAACCGTCGGCGAGACATCGTGACCTTCGACATTCTGCGAGTCGAGCGGCCCGGTGTCTTTGAATCTCCATTGGCCGTCGGTCGAGGCGACTTGGCGCAGCAGATTCGCATTCGACGAGTTCAGCAAAATATCGAGCTTGCCGTCGCCGTCCCAATCGGCGATGCAAATCTTGCGACGCCCACTCTTGCCGGCAGTCCGCGCGTTGAGTTGCAACGGAGCGCCGTTCTCGTCGCACATCACGCGCTTCGGTTCGAGCAACACGAGTTGCCCGTCGCGGCGCTCGCGCTCGAACAGCGCGAGATAACCTTCTTGATCGAGCATCACGAGGTCGGTCAAACCGTCGCCGGTCCAGTCGATGGCGTAAGGCGTCGTGCGCCACTGCGTCAGAAGTGCCTTGCCTTCGGGCCTCAGCCATCCCCAGGCGAGCGACGGTTGTTCGGAGGTCCATGCAACTTCGATCGGCTGCGCGGTCGCATATTGCGGCGCTTTGCGCGTTCCTATGTTGCGATACCACACGACGCGACCAAGGATCGAATTCACGACAAGATCGTCGAGCCCGTCGCCGTCCCAGTCAGCCACGCTCAGCGTTGTGTAACCCCATTTCGCCTCGCAGGGGCCTTGGATACTACCATTCGGGCCAGCCATGATGCGAATCGGTTTGCCATCGGCTTCGAGCATTTTCGGCGCGGCCCAGCGGGGTTGCTCGACCCCTTTACCGCTCAAGTTTTCGATCACTGCGATGTAGCCAGCACTGTTGCCGCTGACGAGGTCCCAGTCGCCGTCGCCGTCCCAATCGCAGCCCACCGGCGTCGCCAAGGCGCCGAACTTCACGTCGTCGGCTTCCTGCGTGAAGTATGCCGGTGCGGCGAAATATGGATCAGCATCACTCTTCGACTTTCCAAGATTCGTCACGAGCGCCACGCGGCCGTCTTCGTCACCTACCACCAAGTCGGGCTTGCCGTCGCGCGTGAAGTCGATCGCGACCGGCGTGATCATCTCCAAATCCATCGCGACCGGCGCGCCGTCCGGATTCTTCAATCGCCGTCCTGCTGCATACTGCGGCGCGGCGCGAGTGCCGGTGTTCTCGAAGTACGTGAAGCCGTCGAGAAACTCGCCGCAGATCAGGTCGAGATCACCGTCGCCGTCGAAGTCTGCAAAGCTTGGCGAAGGCCAACCGAAGGTTTCGAGCGGCTTGCCGTCGATCGCAAGTTTTTGCGGCTCGGCGTATTTCGGTTCGCTCGTCGTGCTGGTGTTGCGAATGATGTAGACGTAGCCACGCAGCGGGCCGTTCGTCCATCGGCCTTCGGCGTCGTATGCGTTGTCCCAACCGTAGTCGGTCCAATCGTCGACGCCGACGACGAGGTCCACGCGATCGTCGCCATCGAAATCGACATATCGCCAAAAGTTGCCGCGCACTTTGTTCGGATGAATGTTCACCGGCAGCGGTAGTCGCTTTCCATGCTCGAGCCCCGACAGTTTGAAGTCGGGATACGCCCAGCCTGGCGTGAGCACACGAGGCAGTCGATCGACGACGCTCACTTGCGCGAACTGCTTACCAAGGCTGATGCGTCGGCCGACTTTGAACGTCGGTATCGCTCCGCTGGACTTCGAATCGCCAGGATTCTCGAAGACGTACACGCCGTTGTACGGTTTGTCGGGACAGTCGACGACCAGATCGAGGTCGCCGTCGTCGTCGAAATCCATCGGCAACGGGTAGGCCCACAGCCCGACGGCCAAGTCGACGACCAGCCCAGGGTGGTTGAACTTGAGACGTTCGAGCACCGCGCACGGCGACACCAGCACGATGGCAAGAACCATCGCGATCCACGGCGACGATCGAAAGTCACGGGCGTGCGACATTGGTAGGGGTGGATTGTCGTCCGTGACGAGGGCACTTACAAGACGGCAGCGGCCGAACTTGTGACCTCTCCAGCCGGCCTTGGCGCGCTCGGCTGCGCCCCACAAAAGGCGGTTCGAATCAGGGTATTCCATTGTCGAAACCGCCGAATAATCACAACGATTGCGACCATCTGCACAACCGGCCTCGTGCGGCATGGGTGGGTCGTTCGCCTCGTAGGTTGTGAGCTAAGTTTTCTTACCGTGCGCAGAGCCAAACGACGAACGACTCGCCGGGCTCCGGCATATTGTCGCAGATATTGAGACGCCTCGTATGCGCAGCTTCGAGAGACGGAAACATTTTCGTGCCATGCTTCCCGTCGGCGGCCGGCCCGCGACGCTCGAGTGGGAAAACGAAGTCGTCGAGGTGCGCGTCGTCGAAGAATCGTCCGGTGGATTCTCGGTGCTCACCGTGGCGCCGTTGGAGAAAGACCCCGAGGGGAAGACCTTCTTGCGGTTCGCCGATCGGCTGGCTGAGGTGCGAGTGCTGCGAGTGCAACCGCAGCGGACCGGAACTCGCCTCGGCTTGGAGTTGGTTCGCGATTTGAACCTGAACAAACGTAGCAAGTCGCCCGACGCCGACCCGAAGGCCGTCAAGGCCCAGCAAACGAAGCGGATGTGGATGGCCGGCGCCGGGGTTGTTGCTCTCGGCGTGCTCGTGGCTTTGTCGCCGCTGCTGATTCGCGGCCGAGGCGATGGCGGTATCTTGTCGATCGTTCCGTTCCTGCGCGGACCGGAGGTGGAACGTGTCGAAATGCCGACGCTGTCGATGTCGGCCGATGTGCGCCGCACCGTTCGCGAACACGACAACGCCGAGTTGCTGCTCGACGCTGACGTTTCACGCCTGCTGGGCATCACGCCAGAACAGCGCGTGAGAATCGAATCGATGTTGGCCAATGAAAAAGACAGTGATTCCGAAGCATCGTCGCTCAAGAAAAACCCCGACGGTTCGCCACTTACTGCCGTTCTCAATTCTCGGCAACAGTGGCGTCTGCGCGACATGGTGGAGCAATCGCCCAGCGCTCGCGATGTGCTCGAACAGGTCGCGCAACATTGGCCTCGCGCCGGAGCGCGGCAATTGGTCGATCGCCTTGGCCCCGCGGCACTGTCGCTCAAACGCGTCGGCAACGAACTGAAGCTAACGGCCGACCAACGTGCTCGAATCCGCGAGATCATGGAGCCTGCACTCGAAAACTCGGAAGAGCTGTATCGCCGTGCGAAGGCCGAGAACGCCCCGGAGTTGGAGACCCAAGCGCATGAGGCCCTCGAAACGGCGCGTGCCGAGGCGATGGCGCTGCTCACACCCGAGCAAGCAGCGAAGCTCGAGCCGCGGAAGAAGTCGAATTCGGATCGCTAAGATTGCGTGGGCTTCACTTCGCGCGGGGCTCGACGATCGGGTAGTCGAACTCTTGTCGATCATATCGCCACCATCGCGCCCAGGAGCGGAAGTCTTCAATCACCAGTCGATCGCCAGGGTGACCGGCCGCAAGGAAGAACTGCCAGTACGTGCGCTCGGTCGGCGGCAGCGGCACGCGCAGGCTGTTGATGGTGATCATCGTCAGGTTGTCGTCGATGCCATCGTGCTCCCAGATGCCGCGCGGCGTGTTGCCGGAATACAAGCAGTGGGCCATGTAGGCGTCGAGCACACCGACGTAGAAGAGCAGGGGCGAGAGGAGAACCGCCGCCGCGGCAACACGCATCGGAAGCCGAATCCCGGTGAAGCTCGTGAGCAACGGTTCACGCCACGGGTAGATCAACCCCATGCCTGCGCCGGCCAAGGCGACGTTCCACGGCCACACCGCCTCGTTCCAATCGAGCCCCAACGGCGACAGCGACAGCAAGATGCCCAAGTGAAACGGAACCGCGGCGATCGCGGCGACGCGGCGAGTGCGCACGAAGAGCGAGAGTAGCCCGAGCGCGACCTCGGCACTGGTAATCGTGAGCCCAAAGGCGGTTGACCACGTGGGCGACGCACTCGGAAACACTCCCTGCCAAAGAAAGGGCGCGATGTCGTCGAAGAACATCGGGCTCAGCAGCTTGTGCAGCCCCGAGAACAGCCACAGGCTCACCAGATGCATGCGCCCGATCAACTGCGAGGCGGCGATCGGCAGAGTTCCCAACATCAGGAAGCAATGCGAGACGATCTCCGGCTGCATCCGCGTCTGATCCATCAACATCGCCACACCAACGACGAGCACGTGCACGATCAGCCCTTCTCGCGGGCGCACCAGCACGGCCAGCGCCGACAGGATCATGAGCCAGCCGACGCTGAACTGCGGCAGCGGCAACGCCGGCAGCAGCGGCGGCCAGACCCGTGCCGACCACAGTTCCCACGTGATGAGCACCGTTGCAATTTGCGACGCGACCACCAACCAGCGCAGCAGAACAGGCAATCGCTGCACGAGCGATATCGATGCGCGAGGCGACGTAGGCGGCGGAGCGTTTCGTCGTGAAGTTGCCACGTCACGATTTTATCGCCAAGCCTCGGTCTTTGTCCCTACCTCTTCGACCGCCGACGCCAGCAGCGAAAGCCGACGCCGAATGCAGCAACGACGCCGAGCACTATCGTCCCCGGCTCCGGAACGGCGGCGGCAACGATCCGCTTCAATCGTACGGCACTCGAATCGGAGTAGTTGACGGTGAATTAGGCTACTGGTCACCTAGCGTGTGGGCGGCCGAGTCGGATACCTGAAGAACCCGGTGTACTCATCGATCAGAAATGCAAATGTGTCGCTGAATTCCGCCAAGCCATCCAGGGGCGCGTATAGAGTTTCGGTGAGTGGGTATAGCGAGTGCGGCATGTACCCGTTGTAAATCAGGAAGGTCACAGGGCCAGTCGAGAGCACATATAACATGACGCCGACCAATGCTCCGGCGATCCGCACCCACGCACCCCGTCCGCGTTTCTCTTGCTCGTCGTCCATCGGTGCCTCTCACCTGGCGCGCGGGGTGAAAAGAAACCTAACGAAGCATTGGTCCGCTGTAGTTCGCCGCCGCGACGTGGATGTATCGCACGACGACGAGAGCCATCGAGATGGTAACCACGACCATCAGCATTCGCGTAACCGTGAACTGCATCCCCGCATTGTATGCCGGGCGGTGGGGGCAGTCAGTTAGTCAGCATAGGTCGTATCGGCGGCGATTATCTGCGATTCGCCCGCGCTGTGACGATCCACCCGGCTACGCTCATAAATGTCACGCACATCGCGCCGTTCACGATATAGTTGAGTGCTCTGCCGATGACGACATCTGTTCTGTCCTCATGCACAGTGCCCAGTACGAACATCTCTAATGGAACATCGAGCACCACACAGAGGCACGCGATCACCAAGGACGTGAATAAGAGTACGATCCACGGAGTCGTGCTCAGTCGCCGACTTGGTGTTTCGGGCTTCGGTCGTTTCTTGCTCTTTTTCATGCCATCATCCTACCCGCCGGCGCGTGAAAAAACCCCGCGAGGCGGGGCTATACCGGATTTCTGTCCGGGTCCGGGTTGCCGAATATCGGGCTCTTCTCGGCGCTCACTATCCATGCGAGTGAGTAGCGCGCCGTCGCAGGCGAACGCCGACGCCGATGGCCGCGAGAATGCCGAGCAGCATCGCCCCTGGCTCGGGAACGGCGGTGGCCACGATCCACTCCAATCGCACCGCATTCGGGTTGGATTCGTCCACGGTGAAGTAGCCGTTCGTTCCCAAGTAGCCGCCCAGGTGGTTTGTCGTCGAACTGTGCGTTCCGTCGGTCAAGGTGCCGAAATTGCCGAGAGGCGCGAGCGCCGTCCCTGTCACGAGATTCCAAATGTGATTGATCGTCCAAAAATCGCTGGCGTCGGGAGTCGATGACAGCGCGAGGCTCAACACCGATCCGGCGCCGAGCGTCAGCGTCTGATTCGAACCGAGCAATTCGATGAGATCGCTGGACGATGAAGATGCCGCCTGCGTCGGATCGGCGATTCGCAGATCCCAGTCGTATGTTCCTTGGATCGTGAGCGCGGTGGGCGTCGAGGCGTCGCCGATGGTAAGCGTGGCGGGCATCGCGCTGTCGGAACCCGGTGCGATCGTGCCGCCGGCGGCGATCGTGACATTGCGTTCAATGACGCCTGAACCAGCCAGCGTTCCGCCATTCACGGTAATCAGCGTGGTTGCGCCGCCGTTGTTCACGATGGCGCCGTTGACAATCAGTTTGCCTGAGTCGATTTCCGTGGTGCCGATAAAATCGCTTTGAGTGTCGGTGAGAACTTGAGCGCTGCCGGCGACGCCATGAAACGCCAGGTTCAGCTCACCGGTGATGCGACCGTCGTAGGTGGTTGTCTCGACTTGGCTGTTCGAGACGGTCAACGCGCCGCTGCTGCCTGTGATGACCGCGGTGTTGTCGCCGGTGAGACTGCGAATCACCTGACTGGAGTTGTTGATGTTGATGGCGCCGCCGGTCGCGAGCGCCACGCTTCCCAAACTGGTCGAGTTTGCGTCGAGTACAACCGTGCTGTTGACGTTCACCGTGAGATCGCCGGTGAGCCCACTCGTGGTGGTGACGTGAAGCGTTGCGCCGTTGACGACGCTGGTTCCGCCGGTGTGTGCGGCAGCCGCGCCGGTGAGCGTCAGCGTGCCAGCCCCGGTAACGGTCAGATGCCCCGCATTAGCCGTGAGGTTTTGCGTCCCTTTTTCGAGCGTGGCCGCGGCGTCGGTGACGTCGATCGTGCCGTTATCTTTGATCGCGAAGCGATGGCTTGCGTCGTCGAATGTCGTGCCGACGATTTTCAGCGTGCCCCCCGCGAACGTGACGGTCGCGCCGCTCAAGTTCGCCGCATTGCCGCCGAGAGCGACCGGATTAGCCACCGCGACGATGCCGCTGGTGAGCGTGAGACCGCCCGAGAAGCTGTTGGTCGTCATCGAATCGCCCGTCAACGTCAGCGTGGTGAGCGGGTTCGTGAAGTGCGCATTGACGCCGAGCGGCGCGCTGCTCGTTCCATCCTTGAACGAACCCGAAAAAGTCGTGCTGATCTCGGCGATGCCGCCGAGATTGAGAACGCCCCCCGCATTCGTCGAAGTGATGATCGCGCCCGACGCCGATGGCGCACCCGTCAGACCCGCCACAACGGCAGTGCTGACATAAGGCACAAACCAGTTCGAAGTATTGCCTGGCGTGGGGCCGCGAAGCGCGAGCGTCGAGCCGCTGCCTGCGAAGGTGATGCCGCTAGCCAAGGCCGACGGCGTGTTGGGATTCTGCAGTTGAAAGACGGTGTTCTGACCGGTGACAATCACGCCGCCTGTGTTCGCCAGCACGCCATTCGTATCGAGCACCGTGGTATGGTTCGAAGAGTCGATGACCAAGGTGACGGGATTGTCGGCATCGGTCACGGTCACGTTGATCGAGGTGGTCGCGGTCGCCGCCGGGTTCGTGTAGATGAATCCTTCGTTGGAGGTCACGCCGTTGACGACCAGCGTGTTGCCGCTGCCGAACGTCAGATTGCCGTTGGTGATTGACACGTTCGAGCCAACACCGGCGTTGGCGACCACGCCGCCCATGACCGTCAGCGTTTTGCCCTGAAGATCCAAGTTCCCGGCGCCGTTGAGCAACAGCGAATTGATTGTTGCATTGGTCGTCATACTCACGGTGGCGGTGTTGTTCAGTGTGACATTCGACCAACCGCTGCTTCCTGAACCCGTGGCGACCGTCGGCCAGGTTGTCGTCACTTGAAGCGAATCGGAAGTGGTGAGTGCGCGGAACCCGGCACTACCGGCACCGGCGATGTAAGTTGCCAGCGAGAGTGTCGTTCCGTTGCTGACGAAAACCCCTGGCACGATGCCTTGTACGCCATTCGCAGGAGTTCCCGAGACGTAGCCGCCGTTGTTTGGCGCGGGCGGCGAAGTGAAGGTGAGATTGAACGAGTTCGTCGCAGCTCCGCCGCCCAACGCGGTCGAGCCGCCGAGTCTCAGGGTCAACGCGGCGCCCAGACCGATTGAACTCAACTGCGAGGCCGACAGCGTCACGGCCGCATTCGTATTCGTCACTGCCCAGGTCGTGTCCCCGTAGTTGACGGAAATCGGTTGACTGAGCGGCATCGTCATCGCGGCAGACGACGAAAGCGTGAACGTCATCGTGCCGCCATTGAGGACAAGCGCATCCTGCACCAGAGGCAGAACCGTTGCCGACACGATGCCGACGTTGAGCGCGCCTTGAGGATTGATCGCGATCGTGCCGTGCTGAATTTGGCCGACGCTCGCGCCGCTGACGGTGGCCAACTGCACAACGCCGGCATCGATGCGGAGCAGGCTGTTAGGATTGAATGCCGTAGCGCCCCCGATGGCGTTGGGGTTGAGCTCGATCTTAGCAACGCCGGAACTTTGCGTGAGCGCGAACGTGCCCCCCGCGATCGCCATCGTGCCCGACACGCTGAAGTTGCTCGATGCCCACACGAGGAAGCCCGATGCATCGAAGGTGCCCGTGACACCCGAGTTCACGACGAACGTCTTGCCCGCTTCGAGCTTGGTGGCGGCCGAAAGTAAGCTCGCGAGATACTTGATCGCGGCATCGCCGGTGAACGTAGTCGTCGTGTTTCCTGGGCTGATTGACGCACGACTGGTCACGCCCACGGTGCCCCCTTCGAGATAGGTGCCTCCGGTGTAGGTGTTGGTCGCCGTCAGATTCAACTGCCCACCGCCGGCCTTCAGCAAGGTGATATTGCCACTGATCACCGCCGAGACGGTGTTGCTCGTGCCCGCAGGGCCATAGATCGTTCCAACTTTACCCGTGAGCGCGTTGGCGGTATTGAACGTCAACGCGCCGGTCGACCCAGACGGTGCAATGACGTTGTTCGTCCCCGCAAACGCGAGAAGTTGGTTCTGGATGGTGAGCGTAGATCCATCGGAGATCGTGAGTGCCGTGTGCGTCGTCGTTCCAGTGGCGGTGATCAGCAAACTGAGAATCGACGTGTTCGCGGCGACCGTGTTGCCGTTGCTGGCGAGCACGACATTGTCGCCGGCTGCGATCGACGCCACGTACTCGCTCGACGTCAGCGGTCGCAACCCTGTGCCCGTACCGTTTGCGCCACCCGTGTCATACGTCAGCAAACTTGAGCCACTCGGCCCCGTGTAAATTGCGAAAGGGATAATCGGCGCGTTAGGCGATCCCCACGTCGTCGAACCATTGGAGTTGTCGCTCCGCAGTGGATTGCTCACCGAAGAGAACGTGACATTGAACGCACCGGCAGCGTTTCCTGCGCCGAGGCTGTTGTCGCCGTCGCTTGTGACCACCAGAAAGCTGCTCGTCAGATAATTTGCGTTGAGACTGAGAACCGACGACAGTGTGACGGCCGCGTTCGAAGCGGCATTGTCGACAGAGATTCCTGATAATCCCGCCCCGAGGGTCAACGT
The DNA here is from genome assembly GCA_963708675.1 of uncultured Planctomycetota bacterium. Taxonomy (GTDB): domain Bacteria; phylum Planctomycetota; class Planctomycetia; order Pirellulales; family PNKZ01; genus DATAXP01. Next base: position 2,833,452 of record CAVPTO010000003.1, on the reverse strand, counting down.
GCCGAGCGTCTGAACCGTCGTCGTGCCATCGTTCGTTAAATTGAGCGTGCCACCAGACAATGACACGGTGTCGTTCGATAGTGATGTGCCACTGGCGCCAAGTCGCAACGCAAGCGTCCCCGCGGCAACGGAGATGGCCGTGTTCGAGACGCCGCCCGTCCAGGTGACAGTGCCCGAGCCCACTTTTGCGAGCGAGATATTCGACGCGCCGCTGGCAACTCCTAGGGTTCCCGTGACGGCGTGCGAACCGGCATCGCCAACTTTGAGAATCGCGTTTGAACCAAGTGTCGCGCTCAAGGTGCCGCTGATATTCGCAACGAACAGCGTGTCGTTCGCGCCAAGCTGCAACGTGCCGTTGCCTGTGACGCTTCCGAGGGTCAACGTCCCCAGTCCGTCGGCGATCAGCAAGCTGTTGCCATTGAGGACGACGGCCTCCGACGCGCCGACGGCCGAAGCGGAGGTGACGTTCACGTCGCCTTGAAGGGCTTGCAGCGAGCCGCTGAATCCTGCGAAGTTGCCGCCGAGGCCAACGCAACTGCCGTTGCCGAGATTCAACGCGCCGCCACCGCTCACAACGCCATTCAAGTTGTAATTCGCGCCAGAATCGACGAGCACGGTGCTCGCAGCGCTCGATGCCGCGACGAACAGCGGGCGTGTCGAATTGATCGTCCCGGCCGAAGTCAGCACTTCCAGCGTGCCACCGCTTAACGTGATCGCGCCCGTGCCGAGGTTGCTGTTCGACGAGATTTGCACGATGCCGGCGGCGATCGTCGTGCCGTGCGAATAGTCGCTCGTGGCTTGAAGCATCAAGGTGCCTGGGCCGTTGAAGGTCAGTCCCTTCGGGGACGACGTACCGCTGGCGTCGTGAATCGCCGCGGTCGCACTGAGCGTCACGGTTTGATTCGCGTCAACGGCGATGGTATTCGCGCCGGACGAAGCCGCGCCGAGATACATTGACTGACCGAACGTCGTGCTGGCGGCGACGCTCAGCATTCCGCCGCTGATCGTCACGGCGCCCGTTCCGAGGTTGTTGCCGTTGCTGACTCGCAAGGTGGCTACGTTGATCGCCGTGCCGCCTGAATATGAGTTCGCTCCCGATAAGACAAGCGACCCACTGGAGACCACGATCGAGCCGGCCCCGCTGACTGCGCCGGTTAACGAAAGAGTTCCGGAACTCAACTTGTTCAGCGCCCCGCCCGGCGCGATCGAAATCGCACCGGCGATGGTTTCGTTGTTGCCCAACGTGTCGAGCGACGCGACGAAGTTGTTGGCGACGAACACGCCGCGGTTGGCTTGGAGCGTGAGGTCGGAAACAGCGAACTGCAGTGTCGCAGCACTGGACGATCCGCTGAACGTGACGGATGTCGCAGCCGACGCGGGCGCCACTCCGAGAGAGCCGCTTGTTCCATTGGCCGCCTCGTTCGTGATCACGAGAATGCCCGACGAGAGGGTCGTACCTCCTTGATATGTGTTCGGCCCAGACAACGTCATCGTCCCGCCGCTATCGGTTTTGGTCAGTCCTCCGACGCCGCTGATAAAGCCATCGACGGTCAAACCCGCGCCATTCATCGCGCCGAGTCCGCCGCCACTGACGCCCAACACCACGGGCCTCGCGTTCGAGCCGCTGTTGTCGAGCGTCATCGAAGTCGCAGCGTTCACGACCCCGCCGCTGAGAAGTAACGTCGCAGCCAACGCTTGTTGCCCGAGCGATATGTTCGAGGCGATGAACAAAGTTCCGCCGTTGACATAGGTATTGCCTGTGTATGCGTTGACGCCGCTGAACGTCGTGATCCCGCCGCCACTGATGACGACGGCCAGCGGATTGCTCGCGCCGTTGTCGATGATCGGCGCTTTGACCATCAACTGCTGCGACGCGTTCACTTCGAGCACGAGTTCCTTGCCTCCCGTGATGCCGCCGCCGACATCGCCGCTGATCGTTTGTGCGAAACCATTCGCCACCGACGAAATGATGACTCCGCCGACGCCTGTGCTCGCGCCGTTATCTGAGACGACGAGGACATTGCCACCGAGGCTGAGGCCGTTGTCGCGAGCGGCCGCGGCGACTTGAAATCGCAAGCCGTCAATAACGGTGGTGCCCGTGGGAACATCGACGACGTTCGAGAAATTCGTTCCATTGAACGAAACGATCTTGTTTGCATCGCTGGCCGCGATGACTTGTGAGGAGCCGATCTTTGCGGCGTAACTCGCCGACGGAAGCGCACCGATCTGACCTCCGGTGAGCGACGTGGCGAAGTCGTTGGCGCGATGCGCCAGACGAATAGAACACTGCGCCGCCAAGGATGCCTGCGCCGACGTTGTTGGTGCTCGTAGTGAGCGTGACGCCCGCGCCGGGCGCGAAGTTCAACGTGCTGCCGACATTGACCGCGATCGCACCGAGGTTCACACCGACACTCGCGCCTGCCGAGCCACCCGTGGTGACGGCAATCGTCGCGGCGACGCCCGGCGTGCCCGCCGTCGCGCTGCCAACCGTCAGTCCGCTGAACGTTTGCCTATCGGTCTCGCTCGCTTTGCCAACGATCGCAAGCGCACCGCCCGTCATATTGAGAGCGGAATACGCACCGGAGATGCTGCCGAGGATGCCATTTGCTGCAGCCGATGAGTGTGCGAAATCGAGAACGAGCGTTCCACCAGCAACGTTCGTCGCGCCGGTGTAAGCGTTCGTGCCGGTGAGCGTCAGCGTGCCGAGCCCCGCCTTCGTGATGCCGACACCGACGCCGCTGATCACACCGCCGATCGACAGCCCTCCAGCGACGTTCGTCGTGAACGTGACATTCTGCTGCAACGCAAAGTTAATCGTCGCGCCGAATTGCTCGAGGTTCGAGCCAAGGTTGCTGAGGCCGCCGTAGAGGTTCAGCGTCTTGGCGCCAAAGCCTGCGAAGTTGAATGCGGCGGCGCTCGGACCGAAGACGATGCTGCCAACGTTGTACGGGCTGCTGAGGTCGTCGGTGATCGAAAGCGTTCCGCCGTTGGCGTTCTCGAACCACCAGACGTCGCTCGACAATCCGGTAGGAGTGCCGCCGATCCAATTACCCGACGACGTAAGCGAGCCGTTGACACCAGTGAAAGTAAATGTCGTTTGTCCGCGAGCCGTCGCACACCAGAGAAAGAATAGAGAGGTTGCGAACGTCAGAGCGGCGCGAATGCAGTATCGATCACGACACTGAACGTCACCTGCGACACTGCAATGGTCACACGTCTTCGCTGGCAACCAGCGAACATACCGATAGATCACCAGACGGCCCCTTAACACAACACACAAAATCGTGCTCATCGAGCGCGATTGCTAGCAGTGCATCGGACCGGCATTCTAGGGAATGCTTTGTGAGATACAAGAAAATGCGGCGGGACTGCCCTACAAAGGCGCAGTGGTTTCCTGCACTTTAGAATCGGATCGCAAGTGACGCGACGAAATGTCGCAGTTCTATCTCGCCGGCGACGTTCACATCGTGAGCGTGTTTTGCCACGACATGTTCTGACGGTTGAGCGTCGGCAGATGAGCTGACGATGATAGTTCGCAAACCTAATCCTGACCGTCGGTTTTGAACGGCGAAGCAGGAAGGCCTGCCCCGTTGAACAGATTGCCGTCGGGGTTGCCAGTCCATGCGTATCGTACCGCGACGGGCTTCTTCACTTCAGAGCTCGACACGACGACCGTGTCACCGTCGATCTTCGCTTGCGCCGGCTTCCACTCACCGTCGTCGCCAGCGATGACGAAGCCTTTCAGCGCGCCGCCACCCTTGGCGACGAGGCCTCCATCGGTGTGCTTGAAGCGAAGCACGACGTTGCTGCCGGTGACGTCTTTGCCGCTCGGCAACGGGCCCGAGGTGGCGACCTTCTGGCCATACACATCGCCAAGCGCCCACATCGCCAGTCGCAGGCCGACGTCCTGCTTGTTCTTCGGATGGTTGTCGTTCGCTTCGCCGACGTCGGTCGTGACGGCCATGCCTGTGTGCTTTAGCTTCAGACCTTGCAACATCGCGTCCCGCACAATCGGTCGGTAATCGGCCTTGTCGAGATTCGGCAGTTGCACCCACGCGAACGGGAAATCGTAGCCCCATCGCGTCCGCCAATCGTTCACCATCAACGGCAACTGCGTGTAGTACAGCTTCGCAGCCGTTTCCGAGCCCGTGTTGTGCTCGCCTTGATACCAAATCGCGCCATGAATGGCGTAGGGAATGAGCGGCGCGATCATGCCGTTGAACAGATTGGCTGGATGATTCTTGTCGGTGCGAGGTTGCACTTGCAGCGTCGGCTTGCGCGGCAGCGACTTGCCTTCGGCCTTCGCCTTCTCGGCGCTCGCCGTCCAAGCGGCAAGCTGCTTTTCGTACGCGGCCTTCGCGGCTTCGGGCGTGTATGCGACGTCTTTGGCCTTCCAAGCGTCGAAGCCCGCCTTGAGGGCCGTGATCGGCATTTGCACGTCCTCGCTTGTCCACGCAGCGATATCGGTTCCACCCACCGACGAGTTGATCATTCCGACCGGCACGTTCAGCTTCTGGTTCAACTCGCGACCAAAGAAGTAAGCGACGGCCGAGAAGCCGTTCACGCTCTGCGGCGAGCAAACGTCCCATCGACCGGTGCACTCATCCTGCGGTGTTCGTTGTGAGTTGTTGGTGACTTTGAACATTCGCAACGTTGGATAGTTCGCGGCCGCAATCTCGCTCTGAGCGTTCTTGACCGAAGCAACCGTGAACGCCATGTTCGACTGTCCCGAGGCCAGCCACACCTCGCCGATCAACACGTCCTGGATCGTCAACGCGTTCTTGCCTTTGACGGTCATCGTCTGCGGCTCGCTTGTCGACGACAGCTTGTCGAGCTTGAGCGACCATTTGCCGTCGGCCCCCGCGCGGGCGGTCTTCGACTGCTTGCCGAGCGTCACCGTGACTTCTTCACCCGAATCGGCCCATCCCCACACAGGCACCGCCGCGCCAGCCTGCACGACCATGTGATCGGAGAACACGGCCGGCAACTTCACATCGGCGCGGACATTGACAAGTCCGTAGATCGAGCTGAATACGAAAGCGAGCGTGGCGATTTGTCGATGCATGGTTCGTTCACCCCAAGGTTGCGATGGAAGGTCGATGATCTTTTAGTCGTTACGGTTCGAGTGAAATTCGAGACGCCATCCGTTCCCGGATGAAACAGATTGGCAGAGAAATGGACGCCCGCGGGAGCGCCCGCATTCGTTTCGATGAAGACAGCATACTGATAACGCGGCGGGACGACCTGAGGTTGGCCGTCGACCAGAATCTTATCGCGTCCCGTGCGTAAATCACGTTTCCCTGAATGACAACGATGGCAAACGTTGCAAGCTTCACTTCGCTTGCTCCTTAAGCACCGCCCATCGCTGTCGCAGCGACTCTAGCGTTGCCGCGTAGACCGGGTCGTTGACGAGATTCTTCTCTTCCAAGGGATCGCTACGCAAGTCGTACAGTTCCTCGCCGACGGGGTTGGCGTCGATCCACCGGAGGTATGCGAACTGCTCGGTTCGCACGCCTTCGGTCGAAGGAATCGACACGGCGCCCGAGAAATGATGCTCGTAGAAGAAGTCGGTGCGCCAGTCCTTCGGCGTGCGATTGTCCTCGATCATCGGCATCAGACTGCGGCCTTGCATCGACGACGGAACGCTCACCCCGGCGAGTTCCAACAACGTCGGAGGAATATCGACGTTGAGCGTCATCGCATCGACGGTGCGGCCTCGCAGAGAACTCGATAGCCGCGGATCGACCACGACCAGCGGAACACGAATGTCCTCTTCGTACATGAACCACTTGTCGGCCATGCCCCGATCGCCCAGCGCGTAACCGTTGTCGGAAGTGAACACGATGACCGTGTTGTCGGCGAGCTTGGCATTCTCGAGCGCCTCGACGATCCGGCCCACTTCGCGATCGACGCCCGTGATGAGCCGATAGTAATCGCGAAGGATCGACTGCATTTTCTCCGGCGTGTCGAAGCGGAGCTTCCACCGCACGCGGCCTTCACACTCCTGCACGTCCGTTGGCAAGCGCCGCCACGCCTCGTCGGTCGCCAGTGGCGGCACGGGCATCTGCTTGTCGTCATATAATCGCGCATCGCGATCGTCGGGCGGATACTCGCGCGCCTCCTTATCGCGGGCATGCACGGCATTGAAACTCAACGACAGGCAGAACGGTTGATCGGGCTTGCAGCCTGAGATGAACTCGAGCGCCTCGTTGCCGAAACGTGCCGTCTTGTGCGTGTGCGTCGGGTCGTCGGCCTCGAAGAAGTCGCCCCCTTGGCCGGGCAAGCCTCGCCAATAGTCGAAGTCGTTGGCGATGACCTTGAGCTCCTTAGGCCCGCCGACGCCGAACTTGCCAATGAACCCGGTGCGATAACCCGCGCTGCGAAGCAGCATCGGATACGAATTCGCCCACTGCTGGTCGTTGAGAGCCATGTTGCCGCGCTCGATGCGATGACGTGAGTACCACGTGCCGCTAAAAATCGACGCGCGGCTGACCCAGCAAATCGACGTCGTTACAAAACAGTTGCGAAACGTCACGCCACGAGCCGCGAGCTTGTCGATGTTCGGCGACTGCACGACGGGGTCGCCCATGAACCCGAGCGTGTTCCAACGCAGATCGTCGACGAGCAGCACGATCAGGTTCGGCCGCTTCTCGGCAGCGATCGCTGCTGGAAAGTTCGCCGCGGGGCACGCGACCAACAGCAATGCAAATAAAACGACTCGCGGCAGCGTCAGTTTCAACGACAACGCGCGGACGACGGCAGGCGGCATGCGTGAATCCAAACGGAGGGATGCGGGCGGGTGCGTGCATTCTAATCACCGCACAGCGACATTACACTGGGCGACATTACACCGAACGACTCGCCATTGGATCGATTACTTTTCGCCAGCGACCACCCTTGGGTTGAGCCGCAGGTTATTATCGATAGCTTCGCAGCATTGAACCTGCCCGTCGCCGACCAGCAGAAGATTTACCGCGACAACGCCCGCACCATGTTTCGTCTGTAGCCTGCCAGCCTCCCACCGCTTATTTCCCACCGCCTCAACACTGCCTTTCTTGGATGCATCTCCATGTCGAATAGCGTGCGCCGTCGTCTCCGATCAGTTGGCTTCTTACAGGTTGCAATCGTTCTCAGCTTCTCCATGGCGTCGGCATTGCTCGCCGAAGACGCCCCCAAAAAGAAAGAGAAGAAGGCGAAGCAGCGTCCCGAGGCGACGGGTCTCGTACTTGGCGAAAACCGCGCGACGCCTGTCGATCGCATCAAAGTCGCGAAGGGTTTCAGCGTCGAACTACTGTATTCGGTGCCCGGACCCGAACAGGGCTCATGGGTCAACCTCTGTGTCGACAACAAAGGCCGCATCATCGTCAGTGATCAGTACGGCGGCTTGTATCGCTTCGAAGCTCCCGCGGCCGGCCAGCCGCTCGATCCCGCGAAGGTCGAGAAGGTGCCTGCCGACATCCGCGCCGTCAACGGCATGGTGTGGGCTTTCGATGCGCTGTACGTCGCGGTGAACGACTACGACAAGGTGATCGAGAACGGTTTGTATCGTCTCACGGATAGCGACGGCGACGACCGACTCGACAAGGTTGAGTTGTTGCTAAAGATGGACGTACGCGGCGGAGACCACGGCGTTCACGCGCTCGTGCCGACGCCCGACGGAAAGGCGCTTTATGTCATCACCGGAAATGGAACAAGCCCGACGACATTTAGCTCTTCGCTCGTGCCACAGTGTTGGGGCGAAGATCATCTGCTGCCGCGCATGCCCGACGGTCGCGGCTTCATGCGCGACGTGCTCGCGCCGGGGGGCATCATCTATCGCGTGTCGCCCGACGGGAAGGACGTTCAGGTCGTCTCATCAGGCTACCGCAACATCTTCGACGCCGCCGTCAATCGCGATGGCGAGCTGTTCACCTACGACGCCGACATGGAATACGACTTCAACACGTCGTGGTATCGGCCGACGCGCGTGTGTCACGTCGTCAGCGGCAGCGAGTTCGGCTGGCGCAACGGAGCTGGCAAACGTCCCGAGTGGTACCCAGACAATTTGCCGCCGGTGCTGAACATCGGCCCAGGCTCGCCGACCGGCATGACGTTCGGCTACGGCGCCAAGTTCCCAGCCAAGTACCAAGAGGCCCTGTACATCCTCGATTGGAGCTGGGGCAAGCTGTACGCGATTCATCTCACGCCCAACGGCGCGACGTACACCGCCACCAAAGAGGAATTCCTTTACGGCGGCCCGCTCCCGATCACCGACGCGATCATTCATCCCGACGATGGCGCGATGTACTTCGCCATCGGTGGCCGCAAGGTGCAGTCGGGCTTGTATCGCGTGACGTACACCGGCAAGGAATCGACCTCTCCGTCGATGCCCGCGAAAGTCGCCAATCCGTTGGCCGGTCTTCGGCGTCAGCTCGAAGCCTTTCACGGACATCACGATCCGAAAGCGGTGAGCACGGCGTGGTCTTATCTCGATCATCCCGATCGCTTCATTCGCTGGGCGGCGCGAACGGCAATCGAACATCAGCCGTTGGCCGAATGGTCGGAACGAGCGCTTGCCGAACCCGACGCGAACCGCGAGGTTGAAGCGCTCTTGGCCGTCGCACGCATCGGCGGCATCGATCCTCAGCATCGCCAACCGACCGATCCACCCGTCGACACCGCCTTGCAGACGAGGTTGCTCGCGGCGATCGAACGCCTCGACTGGAATCAGCTCAAGCCCGAGCAACAACTGACGGCGCTGCGCACGCTTGAAATTGTCCTCGTGCGGTTCGGTCGTCCAGACGACGTGACGATCTCGCGACTCACGGCGAAGCTCGATCCACTTTTCCCGGCCACATCACAACAGCCGCCTGCCCAAGAGCTGAACTGGTTGCTGTGCGAGACGCTCGTGTATCTGCAATCGCCGACCGTCGCGGCGAAGGCCGTGGCGTTGATCGATTCCGTTCCGACGCAGGAGGAACAGATCGAGTACGCGCGGTCGCTGCGGATGCTCAAGGCCGGCTGGACGACGGACACGCATACCGCGTACTTCCGTTGGCTTGTTAAGGCGGCGAGCAGTTTTCGCGGCGGAGCCAGCTTCGACAAGTTCATCGAGTTCATCCGCACCGACGCGGTTGCCAACTTGAGCGACGACGACAAGGTCGCGCTCAAGGAAGTGTTGGACGAGAAGCCGGTCCGCAAGTCGCCGCTCGAAGGGTTGTCGACGGTCTTCGCCGGGCGAACTCGCACCGAATGGCAACTCGACGACCTCGTGCAAGCGGCGAGCACCGGGCTCAAGCATCGCGACTTCGCCAATGGCCGCAAGATGTTCGCGGCGACAGGATGCTTTACGTGTCACCGCTTCGGCAACGAAGGGGGCATGACAGGCCCCGACCTCACCAGCGCCGGCCGACGTTACACGCCACGCGACTTGCTCGATCAGATCGTCAATCCGAGCAAGGAGATCAACGAGCAGTTCGTGCCGATGGTCATCGTCATCAACGACGAGGAGATGGTGCAAGGCGTCGTCGTGAACCTAAGCGGCGATTCGATCACGATCAACACGAACGCCGCCGACCCCTACGAGCGTCGTTCGATCGATCGCAAGACAGTCACGAGCATGGAGCCGTCGAAGGTTTCGCCGATGCCGACCGGCTTGCTCGGCGTGCTGACAAAGGACGAGATTTTGGATGTCGTCGCGTACATTCTTTCGGGCGGCGACCTTCAAAACGCCATGTTCGCCAAGTAGAACAGGCAGTCGTGACCATACGAGCAACGACCGACGAGCCGCAACCTGCTACGCATACAAAGGCGCACGCGACGCTCGTCGAAGAACTCGTCGCGATGACAGGCTACCCGCCTGAGTTGCTCGATCTCGACGCCGACTTGCGGCGTCATTTGAGCGTTACGCCCGACGAGACTCGCGAGTGCCTTGGTCGCTCGCAGCGACGGTTGTGCCAGCCGCTGCTGTCGCCGACCGAGGAAATGCACACCCTGCGCGAGGTTCTCGCCTTTCTTGAGAGCGTGGTCGTTGAATCTCAAGATTCACGCGAAGCGGCCGTTGCACGGCGATCGATTCTCGAAATCGTCGACGCGCCGGCCAGGATCGCGTCGTCCAAGAGCTTTCATCCGCAAGGAGGCGTGTTGATCGTCGGCGACAATCAGGTTGCCGATGCTCTGCGGCGAAGGTTCGGCAGCGACGCGAGCGTCGTTCAACTGCGCCCCAGCGAAGGGATCGACAGCGCACTTGCCGCCATCGAGAAGTTGCGGGTCGAATCACCCGTGCGGCATGTGTTCCTGCTCACGGCGCTCGATGCCGACAGCGACCGGCCGCTCGACGTATCAGCGTGGAACACACGTCGCACGCAGGGACTCGAGTTGCCGCTGCTCGTTCTGCAAAAATGGCGACAGCGCCTCTCGGCCGAGCAACTCGCCGAGCCAACGACGATCCTCGCGGCCACGCGCCTCGGCGGAGATTTCGGCGCGAACGGGTCGGTTGTTTCACCCGAAGGGGGTTGGTTGGCCGCTGCGCTCAAAGCGCTCGACGTTGAATTCGGCCGACGCAACCAGCCGACGCTTATGAAGGTTTGCGATTTTGCAGCCGCCGATCGTCCTCAATTCATGGCGGAAGCCATCTGCCGCGAGTTGGCCGAGCAGGGGAGCGACATCGAAACCGGTTTCGCTGGCGGGCGACGGCGAACGCTCCGCGTTGTTGAGCAGCGACTCGATGGGTTGCCACACCGGCCGATCGAACGCGGCACGACGTGGGTCATCACCGGCGGCGCACGTGGCGTGACGGCGGAAGTCGCGCTGGCGTTGGGCGTCAAATACGGTCTCAAGCTGCATCTCATCGGTAGTCGCCCGCCCCCCGCCGCCGACGCGCCGTGGCGACATTGCTCGCCCGACGAATTGGCCGATCTCAAGCGTTCGACCGTAGGCGAGGCCGTGCGACAATGCAAGTCGCCCGAAGAACAATGGAGCCGCGTCAAGAACGACATCGAGGTCGCGAACAATCTCGAACGCATGCGATCGGCCGGCATCGACGTCAATTATCATGCGTGCGACGTCGCCGATCGCGTATTGCTGGGTCAAACATTAAACGACGTTCGACGAATGTCAGGCCCCATCGTCGGCGTCGTGCATGGCGCGGGTTACGGCAGGCCCGGGCGACTGGAACTGTTGAAGCGTGAGAGCCTGGCGAAGACCATCGACGCGAAAGTTGCCGGCGCGGTGAACTTGATGTCGCTCACCCGCGACGACCCGCTTCGATACTTCATCGGCTTTGGTTCGATCAGTGGGCGCTACGGAGGCAACGGTCTCAGCGACTACGCCGCGGCCAACGAGATGCTCGCAAAGCTCTGCACGTGGCATCGCGGCGTCCGTCCCGATTGTGCGACCACCTGCATCGCGTGGCCATCGTGGGGCGAAGTCGGCCTGGCTTTGCGCAGCGACAGTGCCGTCGGCCTGAGCAACGTATTGAAGACGAAGCTCATGCCGGTGGCCGAAGGCGTCGAGCATTTCATGAGCGAACTCGAAGCGGGATTGCCACGCGGCGAAGTGTTGATCGACGACGGCTCGTTCGCGACAAACCGGCATCGTGGAGATTAACTCGTGCGAGAGCCGCCCACACCTTCGAGCCAAAACATCGCGAGCGCAGGCTTCGACGATCAAACCGTCTCATTGACAGTCGGCGATTGGCAGCTCGACATCATCACCTCCGGACGGTTCTGGCTCGACGGCGGCGTGATGTACGGAATCGTGCCCAAAGCGATTTGGCAAAACGTCACGCCGGCCGACGCCAACAACCGCATCCCAGTGGCGATTCGCTTTGTGCTCGCTCGTAACGAGCAACACACCGTGCTCATCGACGTCGGCCAAGGCGACAAGCTCGCGCCGCTCGATCGCAGCGCCCATGCGCTCGAACCGAGCCTCACGATGCCGCAGTTGCTCGCGCCGCACGGCGTGCAGCCGTCGGACGTCGATGCCGTCGTCTTCAGCCATCTACATTGGGACCACGCCGGCGGCGCGACGACGTTCGACGCCGCGCGTCGGTTGCTGCCGACATTCCCCAACGCGCGCTATTTCATCAATCGCCTCGAATGGGAAGACGCCGTCAGCCAGGCTCCGGAGCTGGCTGGAAGCTACACGGCGGCGAATTTCGTTTCGATCGAACCATTCGGACAGCTAATACTGACGGGCAACGACGTTGAAATCTTGCCAGGTCTGCGAACTCGACACACCGGCGGTCACACACGAGGCCACCAGGCGATCGTCATCGAGTCGGCCGGCCAAGGGGCACTCTTCTCCGGCGACCTTTGCCCGGCGATCCCGCATTTGAAACGCATGTGGTGCACAGCCTACGACTTGTATGCCGCCGAGTCGCGACGCGTGAAAATGCAACTGCTTGGCGAGGCCGTTGATAGCGATTGGTGGGTCATTTGGGACCATGATCCGCGTTTTGCGGTGAGTCGCATCGTGCGACAAAAAGGGCGTGAGTTCGTGGCCGTCGAGTCACGTTAGGCGGCTGTGCGTCAACTTAACGCACAGTTATCCCATATTATCTATTTTACCCTTTATAAACATTCGGCAATCTTATGGCAGATTACCGAACTAACCCACTCGACATTTTCTATTGCTAGCTACAATCATGGCACTTTGTAAGGGACACGCATTCTACAGAGGTAGGGATGCCGGCCATTCATACAGATTCCGTCAACGAGTCAGTCGTTCCCCTCACGCTTGCTAGCAACTCGTCGCAGATGCTCGAGCGCGGTCGCCGCAGTATCGCCGGTGGCGACAGCAGCACGATGCGTGTGCTGCCTTATCACATCCCGCTCGTCGCCGAGCGCGGCGAGGCCGGCCATCTTTGGGACATCGACGGCAATGAGTACGTCGATCTGAACATGGCCTATGGCCCGCTGTTGTTGGGCCATCGTCCGAAGCCCGTCGTCGACGCCGTCGTGCGACAGATCTCTGAGCGCGGCAGCCAACTCGGCTTTCCGACGGAGATCACCATCCGCGTGGCCGAGAAGCTCAAGCAACTTTTCCCGAGCATGGAGCTGCTGCGTTTCGCGAACTCAGGAACCGAAGCCTGCGCCTCGGCGATACGATTGGCCCGCGCCTACACCGGTCGTCGCAAGCTCGTGATCTTCGAAGGGCATTATCACGGCTGGAGCGAAGCGGTCTTTCATCGCTATCACGCGCCGCTCGACATGTTGCCTGCCGAAGGCTTCGGCCCCGCGATCCCTGGCACGCACGGCATGACCGACGCGATCGCCGATGTCGTTTGCGTTTCGTGGAACGATCTCGATGCACTCGAACGATGCTTCGCGGCGCATGGTGATGAGATCGCCGCGGTGATGATGGAGCCCGTGATGGGCAATGGCGGCGTCAATCTGCCTCGCGATGGCTATCTGCAATCGGTGCGCGAGATGGTCAGCGACAATGACAGTCTGCTGATCTTCGATGAAGTGATCACCGGCATGCGCGTCGCGCCCGGCGGCGCACAAGAGCATTACCTCGTCACGCCCGACATCACCGTCGCCTCGAAAGCGATGGGGGGCGGCTACCCCGTTGCGGCATTCGGCGCCTCGGCCGAAATCATGCAGACCATCGTGTCGGGACGAGTGTTCCATGGCGGCGTGTATTCCGGCAATGCTGTGGTGATGGCTGCGGCCGAGGCGGTGCTCGATCACGTGCTTGCGAACAAGCAGGCGGTCTACGCGCGATTGCACGAGCTTGGCAATCGACTGGCCTCCGGCCTGCACGAGATCATGTCGCGGCTGGGTGTCGCGCATCATGTGCATCATCTTGGGCCGCTGGTTTCGCTGCTGTTGACGAAACAGCCTGTCGAACAACTGGCCAACTATCGGGACGTTCGCCAACATTGCGACTTCGACCGCTACATCGCTCTGCAGCATCACGCTCAACGCTCAGGTGTGTACTTCCATCCGAATCAGTTCGAACCGATGTTTCTGTCGACGGCGCACACCGACGACGATATTGCAACGGCGCTGAATCGCTTTGAGGACGGAGCCCAAAAGTGTCTGCTGGGCTAGTCGATCAAACTGCGATGAGTCCCGCGCCGATTCTCGATGCCGTCGAGCGCTATCGAGGGACGATCTTCGACGTCGATTTGGGTTCATCGCTGGGTTCTGATCAATTCGCACGGCTACGCGAACGACTGTCTACACGGTTGAAAGAAGAAGGCCTATGCCCGGGTGGGCGAGTGGTTATTGCACTCCCCAACGGCGCGCTGTTTGTTGCCACACTCGCAGCGGTTCTCGCTTGCGATGGCTCGCCGCTGCTCGTTCATCATAAGACGCCCCCTGCCGAGTTGCTGCGTTACGCACGACGTTTCAGCGCGGAGTTTTTGGCCTGTGAAGCCGGCGAGATTGAATTGCCGCCCGAGACGAACGCCCGATCAACAGAGATCGCATTCGACGTGAGCACGCTGCGGTGGCTCGCGCTGCCGATGGCGTCTCAATCGTTCAACGGTCCGCTGCTGCGCGCGGTGCCGCTGCATCCGACGTCGGGCTCGACCGGGTTGCCGAAGGTCGCCATGCGACCGGGCTTTGCCGCGATGGAAGAAGCCCGTCATTATGCGGACACGATCTCGATCGACTCCGGTGACACCATTCTCGCCGTGCCACCGATGAGCCACGCCTACGGCTACGGCATGTGTACGATGGTGCCGTTGTTGACGGGCGCGAACATCGTCAGCCTTCGCAGCTTCAGCGCCGCGTCGATTCAACGCGCTTTGCAATCGCATGCCGTCACGGTGCTTCCGTTGGCGCCGGCGATGTTGGCGGTGCTCGCCTTCGCGGGACGCCTGAATTTAAGCCACACGCGGTGGGTGCTCACCGCCGGCTCGGTGCTCACGCGACGCACGGCAGAGCACTTCCATCAAAAGACCGGCGTACACGTCTGTCCGTTGTATGGCACGACGGAAACGGGCGGCATCACGATTGCCACCGATGCCCAGGGACAAGAGATCGACGGTCGCGTGGGGCCGCCGATGGCAGGCATCTCGGTGCGCGTCGAGGCGCAAACCGATTCGCCAGAACTCGGCGACCGCGTCGGCAAGTTGCACGTGCGATCGTCGTCGATGATGACTGGCTATCTCGACGACACCGGCCGCGTCACGTCTCCGTTGGACCACGATTGGTTCGCCACCGGAGACCTGGCCCGCATCGACGACGACGGTTCGATTCACTTGCGTGGTCGCGACAGCGAAGTCATCAACGTGGCCGGCCTCAAAGTCACGCCTTGCGAGGTCGAAGAAGTGATCGGACGCATGGCTGGCGTTCGCGAAGTGAAGGTCTACGGCATAACGCAACGTTCCGGGATCGACATGGTGAGAGCGGCCGTGGTGCTCGAAGCCTCGGTGACTGTCGCCGACATTCGCGCTCACTGCGAAGAGCAACTCGTGTACTTCAAGCGTCCGCAGACGATCACGGTCATGGACGCGCTGCCACGCAATCCCGCCGGAAAGATCATCGCGGCCCAGTTGCCGTAGTTCGTCGAGCTTTTTGCCAGAGGGAACGCCGTGTCCATCGCTCGACTCGAATCGTCCGCTATCTCAACGCGAGATGTCTCGCAGCTCTTTCCGCTGCCGATCTCGCTGTTCGAGCTCTACATGCTCACCGACGCCCGGCCGGGCTACCCGATGATGTGCGACCTTGAGTTGCACTTCGACGGCGTGATCGAGCGAGCCGCGTTCGACGCCGCACTGCGATTCGCGGTTGGTCGCCATCCGCTGTTTCAATCCGTCATCGTCGAGGACATTAAGAAGCGGTTGTTCTGGGAACTCACCGATCGCGAGCCGGAAGTCGATTGGGCCCCCGAAGGCGTGCCGCTCGGCGCGAAGTACGACGCCTTCGTTGACCTGCGAACGGAGATCGGCCTGAGAGTTTGGGTGCGCAAGGCGCAAGCAACGCGAAAGTCCTAGCGCAGTTTCATCACGCGTGTGCCGATGGGTTGGGGGGCATCGCGTTCGCCGAGGATGTTCTCGTTGGCTATGCCACAGCATCTTTGAAAACATCGTCGAACGACGAGGTCATGGCGCCGCCGCTCGAACTCGAACGACTTCGCTTACGCGACAACTACGGCCCCGACCTTCGCACCCGCCTGCGTAAAGGCATCGACTGGTGGATCACCGCCCGCGAAAGCGCCCGGTTCGTCGTGCAGTCGCCGCGTCCGCTGCCCGACGGAGAAGTCGCCGCGACGGGCACGCAGCAAAACGACATCGGCTTTCTGTCGCAACCGTTGTCTGAAGAAGTCACGTCGGGATTGCGTCGCGCTGCCGCACAAGCGAAGGCGACCATCAACGACGTGCTCCTGCGCGACCTTTTTGTCGCGATGCGTCAGTGGTGCGACGTTCAGGGCGATCCTGCCGGAAAGCGCAACTTGCGCATTCTCATGCCGCAGAATCTACGACTCGAACATCATCGTGCGATGCCCGCGGGCAACACCATGAGCTTTGCATTCCTGACGCACAAGGCCACGGAGTGCGACAAGCCGAATCGGCTGCTGGGCCGCATTCGCGACGAGACCGACGTCATCCGCCGGATGAAATCGTCGCTAATCTTCATCGGGTCGCTCGTGGCCGCTCATCGCGCGGGCACGTTCGATTGGGTCAAAAACACGGCCTATTGCTTTTCGTCGTCTGTGCTCACGAACCTCGGCGATCCCACGCGACGTTTCGCCACGAAGTTCGCTCGTACCGACGACGGCCTACGCGTTGGCAATCTCGTGTTTCGCGGCATCACGGGAGGCCCGCCGCTGCGGCCTCTCACGCGCGCCGCGTTCGCGGTATTCAAGAGTGCTCGCCGCATGACGATCAGCCTGAAGTGCGACGCCGCCAGCTACTCATCGCTTGACACGCGCCGGTTGCTCGACAAGTATGTCGAACAGCTTGGCCAAACGGCAGACGCAGCCATCGCTGCCTCAGTTGTGTCACGCCGCCCACGTTGAGCCACCCCACGGCATCCACCGATGCGCTCCTCTCATGAACCCGGTCATCGACGCTCGCGGCATCGGCAAGATTTACGACGGCGGCACGCGCGTCGAGGCGCTCAAGAACGTCGACCTGCGCGTTGAGCCTGGCACGTTTGTCTCGATCATGGGTCCGTCCGGCTCTGGAAAGAGCACGCTGCTCAACATCCTGGGCGCGCTCGAACCCGCGACCTCTGGCAGCTTGGTCATCGATGGCCGCGCAATCGAAACACTGGACGACGACGAACGCACGCTTTTCCGACGGCGACGCATCGGCTTTGTGTTTCAGCAGTTCAATCTGCTCCCGATTTATTCCGCAGCCGAAAACGTCGCTCTGCCGTTGCGATTGGATGGCGTGTCGACTGCCAAGGCGATGGTGCGCGCAACCGAGTTGCTCGAGCAAGTTCAACTCAGTGAGCGACGCAACAGTCTGCCAGGCGTTCTCTCTGGCGGCGAGCAGCAACGTGTCGCCATTGCGCGAGCGCTCGTCATGCAGCCTTCGATCATTTTGGCCGACGAGCCCACGGGAAGCCTCGACAGCGTGAGTGGTATGCGCGTGCTCGCGATTTTGCGAAAACTCGTCGACGAACAGCGGCAAACCGTCGTCATGGTGACGCACGACGCCTCGCTGGCCGCGCACAGCGATCGAGTCGTCGCCTTTCGCGACGGCGAAATCATCGACGATTTCGACCCGCGCGAGCGCGACCTAGCGGCTCTCACCTCTGGTCGGCCCGTCGCATGATTACCTGGCGCGAAGCATGGGCCGAGCTGGTTCGACGGCGGGGGAGGTCGCTGCTGAGCCTGTGGAGCGTCATGATCGCCGTGGCAGCGATCGTTGCGGTGCGCGCGGCGACCGACACCACGCGCGTTGCCTACGAGCAAGTCTTTCACATGATCGCGGGGCGCGCCGATTTGGAGATCGTTGCCCCCGGCGGCGCTGCGTTCGACGAGCGCTCCGTCGATGCGATTCGCACCCTGCCCGGCATCGCGAAGCTGTCGCCGACGTTCCACCGCGCCACGGCCTTGTACGCCAACGGAAAGCGGCTCCGCGCGCTCGCCACCGCGATCGAACCAGACGACGCGGAGTCGATGGAAGGCGTGCGACTCGTCACCGGCGCGATGCCCGAACACGATCAATTACTGCTCGAAGCGGGGCTTGCGGACAGCCTCGACGTGAAGGTTGGCGACACGGTTCGCATGCTCACGTCGCGAGGCATGCGCCAACAAACGATCGCTGGAATCGTGGCCCCCGACAACGTCATTCGTGTGCAGCAAGGCGGCATGCTGTTGGCACGACTCGACGACTTGCAGGAAATGTTCCGCGCGAGCCATCGTGTCGATGCGGTTCAGATTCATCTCAAGTCCGACCAAAACGTCGAACCAATACGACGCGACATCGAAAAGGCTCTGCCGCCGAATCTCATGGTGCAACAGCCGGCAGCACGAACCGAACTGGCGAAGGAATCGTTGACGCTCACCGACGTGAGCCTGAATCTGGCGACGGCGTTGTCGTTCACGACCGCCATCTTCACGGCGCTCAGCGTGTTTCTGATGAACGTGGGTGAACGTCAGCGGCAATTCTCGATCGCACGCGCGGTCGGCGCCAGCAGTCGTCAGATTGTCATGGCCGTTTGCCGCGAAGCGCTGTTGCTCGGCGTAGTGGGCACGTTGCTTGGCTTGCCGTGCGGCATGTTCCTTGCGCGAGGTCTGTCGCAGGGGATGGCCGGCGTTTTGGACATCAACGTCGCGCAGCAGACTGAACTCACCGCAGCGTGCATCCTCGGGCTGATCGCGGGCCCGACCATCTGTCTGCTCGCCGCGTGGTATCCGGCCGTGAGAGCCAGCCGCGTCTCGCCGCTCGAAGGCATGCGCCCATTGGTGACAACGCCCACGACGCATCGCCACAACCTGACGACCGTCGCGGCACTCGTCGGCATTGTCGTCTCGTTTGTTTTGACCATCGCTTGCGTGCAAGGACGCGTATCGATCGGCGTGTCGGTGCTGACGGTGATTCTTTCGCTGGTGTCGATGGCGCTATTGCTGCCTGCGCTGCTCGTGCCGGCGACGGCCTTGTTGGCCTGGCCGCTGCGACGATTTGCGACCTTGGAAGGCGAGATGGCGCAGCGGCTTGTCGTTCGCCACGTAGGCCGCAGTTCGTTGACGGTCGCGGTGCTGTATGTCGCCATCGCGGCCGGAGTGGGGACAAGCAATTCAGCCTTCAGCGTCGCCTCCGACGTTCGCGGATGGTTTCACAGCGCCGACCTTGGCGACTTTCTTCTGCGCACGATGGTGCCCGACATGACCGGGCAGGACGCGGCAACCATGCCCCTCGAGTTGCAGCAGCAGGTCGCCGACATCGATGGCGTCGAATGGGCAGACTCATTGAGACTGCTTCGCGTCAGTGCCGCCGGAAAAGTCGACGCCGCAGGAAAGAGCGCGATTCTGATTGCTCGCGGATTCGGCACGAAGAAAGACAACACGTCACAGATCCGCGACGTCACAGACCCCGGGATGATTGCCATGATGCGCGGCGAGGCGCTCGTCGGCTCGGTGCTCGCCAACCACGCAGGCCTCGGCATTGGCGACTCGATCGAAGTCACGCATGGCGACCAACGTCACAGCTATAAAATCGCCGGCGTCGTCGCCGAGTACTCGTACGGCGGCGCCACCATCGTCGTCGATCGACGGTTCGCCGAGCCGTTTCTGCCGATCGCCGGCGCCGACTCGTTCCTCATCAAGACTCGCCATCCCACGACCGCGGCAACTGCCGAAGCCTTGCGAACGTTGGCGGACGAAAACGAACTGATCGTGCAATCGTTCTCGGACCTGCTGCTTTTGATCGACAACACCATTAACCAGGTGACCGGAGGCTTGTGGCTGCTGCTCGTGCTCGCGTTGTTCATCGGAGCGCTGGGCGTTGTGAACACGCTGACGATGAACATTCTCGAACAGCAACGCGAACTTGCGATGATGCGAGCGATCGGAATGCGCCGTGGGCAACTGATACGAACTGTGCTCATTCAAGCGGCGCTGCTCGGCACCTTCGGCGTACTGCTAGGCGGCGGAGTCGGCCTCGTGCTGGCTCGCATGATGAACATCTGCCTGGGCACGATCTTCGGCCACTACATCCAATTCGAGATGCAACCGCTGACGCTTGCCGTGTGGCTCGGAGCCGCAATCGTCGCCGTGATGTTGGCCGCGCTGCTGCCTGCCCGCCGCGCCGCGCACGTCAACATTCTCGAAGCCGTGCGATACGAATAAGCGGCTCGATTGCGCGTCACACGTGAATGGCCGCGCCGCCGTCGACGGTAATCGTCTCGCCTTGAATCAGGTCGCTGAGCGGGCTGGAGAGAAACAGCACGACGTTGGCGACGTCCTCAGCCGTGAGTTGTCGTTGGCCGACCATCGTGTGATTGACCTGCGCGGCGAAGATTTGCTCGGCATACGGAATCCGCCGCGTCGAATCGGTTTCAACGAGCCCTGCCTTGACGACGTTGACGTTCACGCCGCGATCGCCGACTTCGAGCGTCAAATGCCGCGCGATGCTTTCGAGCGCCGCCTTCGAGCCGCCGATGAGGCCGTACATCGGCAGCGCCATATGCGAACCGTGACTCGACAGCGCGATCACCTTGCCGCGATGCGGGCCACGTTCGAGCATCGGCAGTGAGGCTTGCACGAGTCGAATGAGCGCGAGCACGTTCGTTTGCATGGCCGCTTCGAAGTTACGCGTCGTGGCGGCCAACAGCGGTCGAAACCCGCCGGTCGCGGCGCTGCTCACCACGATGTCGAGTTGCCCGACGTTTTCGGCGACGAACTCGACCATCGCTTGAATGTCGACCTCTTCGCTGATGTCAGCTTTCACCACGTAGGCATTGCGACCCATCGCGGTGACTTGTTCGGCGACTTCGGTCGCTGCCGCGTGTGCCGTGACATAGTTGATGACGACATCGGCACCGGCCTCGGCAAACTTAAGGGCACAAGCCCGCCCGATTCCGCGAGAGCCGCCAGTTACAAGAGCCACACGGCCCGTCAGGTCGATCATGAGAATTGCCTCTGTTGCTGGTCTTGAGAATGTTGCATCGGGGAATCGTTGAGAACGTGACAACGATATCGGTGCGCCGCCAGCAGCACACGATCGTCGTCGCCAAAGAGCGTGAAGTCAAATACGGCGTAGCGCTCGCCACTTTCGATCGGAACGACATGCACGCGTGTCGTCTCGCCGGCACGTGGTGGGCTACCGAGGCGAAGCTCTGCCATGCTGTGCGGCACGGCGAAGGCGCCATTCATCGTCGCCCACACGTAAACGCCACACGCGTACAGGCAGGCATCGAGCGTCGCGGAAGGGACGATCCACTCGCCTTTGCGGCCACTGTTGGTCAGTTTACTGTTCAAGGGTTCGCCGCCGGCGATCTTGATCTGCCCGACGGCGTAACCGTCACCGACCGCAACTCGTCGGAGTTGCCGCAACGACGCGCCGTGATACATCGGCGCATCGGCCTCAGGGTAGGTGATATCGAACCACTCGTGCGGCTCAGGCGGCGGCGAAGCTTTGATCGTCGTCGCATCTCCCAGTTCCAGGGTCGCCGAGAAATGTTCGCGATCTTTCTTCAGCAGTTGGCCGCGACGATTGCGAAGATCACTCATCAGTTTCGCGCGAAGGCCTGTGTCCGTCGGCTCGACCGACGTGCGAACTTCCATTGGCTCATCGCTGAAGAAGCGGACGGCATCAGCGATTTCCACGTCGCGAAACGCTACGAGCGACCGCCCATCGGCAATCAAACTGCTCGCCTCGGCAAACATCTCCAGCGCCACAACCAGCGGCAAGGTCGGTTTCTGCCGCAGACGATGCTCGCGCAAAAACACGTCGTTCACAGGATCGAGTCGAGTAGCGATCGACGCGTGACCTGACGCGGTTTCAAGCTCGCTATCAATCAAGGGCAACGGCCTTCGTGCCGTCGGAGGCTGCGATGGTTCGCGATCGAGCATGATCTCTTTCGAGGCGAAAGCGTCGACAAACTGAAAATCGGTCACAAGGACTTCGCTCTCGGGCGCGCCGGCGCGAAGTTCGTCGATCAGGTGCTGCACACCCTCGGCGGGCGACATCAGCTGCATCTTGAAGACGGTGATCGTGTGCTGACTTACCGGGCGCGTCATCATGCCGACCTCGCCCCACGGATGCCAATGAAAGCCGACGGCATGGCAAGACGGGCGTCGCTGTCGATACCAGCCGATGAGCTTGCACAGGTAGTCGCTGACCAGCGCATAGGCCGACGCTTTCATCGAACCGAAGCGGCCGCTCAGCGACCCGAACGCGACGAAGTACCGCACCGGATCGTCGCGCGTGAGACGCATAAGGTTGTACGCGGCATCGACCTTCACGGCGAGTAAAGCGTCGGTCATTTCAAGCGATGTGTCTTCGATCGACGTCGGCGAGCCGTGAATCCCGGCACTGTGTACGATCCCCTGGATCGGCCCGTCGACATTGCGGATCTGCTGAAGCGTCAACTCCAGCGCGTCGACATCGCAAACGTCGCAGGCGTGATACGTGGCCGAGACACCCGCGGCAGCAAGCTCGTGCAGGTTTCGCTCGATCTCCAGATCGCGTCGCACGTCTTCCCAGTACGTGCCGACCGGCTGTCGCTCGGCCAACGCCTTGCGCACCAGCGATCGCTTCATCTCGGCAAGTTCGGCGTCGCTCAACTTGAGCAGCTTTCCACCTTCCGGCGGCGACGGACGCGTTCCGAGCAAATGCAGCTTGAGGCCGTAACGATGGCCGAGTTCCTTCGCCACGGCAGCGGCGATGCCCCGAGCACCACCAGTGATAACCCAGGTGCCGCCGCGCGTGATCTCTGCCGTCGGCGGCGGTTCGATCGATTGCACCTTGAGTCGCACAACGTGTCGCTGACCATCGCGATAAGCAACTTCCAAATCGGCGCTCTCGAAGGCAAGCTCACCCACGATCGATCGCGCCAGGGAATCCGAAGGTTCATCCGACGGCGCGTCGATGACTCGCATGCGAAGCGTGCTGTTGCCGGGCTGCACAAATTCCATGTACAAGCCTTTGAGCAGCCCCGAGAGCGCGCCTCCTTCGGGCGCGGGCACCGCCAACTCGAAGCCGAAGTCGCCCCCGAGCGAGGTCACTGCCACGAGGCTCGCGCGATCGAGCAAGTTCGCTTCGCGGACGAGTTCCAACCACTTCTGACACGCCGCGAACGGAAGCAGCACGCCGCGGTCGCGTCGCGACTGCCAGGTCGACAGATCATCGTCAATTGTTGCAGCCACAGGCTCACGCCCCGTCATCACGAACAAATGCGGTGCTGCCTGTTCAGTGAACGCCTGTTGCAAGTGTCCAAGCGTCTCATCGACGGTCGCGGCGATCGGCAACGGTGTTGCTTGCACCCCGATCGACGTCAGGTGCTCCGCTAAAGCCCTCGCATCGTCACAATCGCCTAAAATGATGGCGGGACCGGCGAATGCGAAGCGGTGCGCCGCCGGTGACACCGTTGACGGAACGACGCGCATCACCTGACGCTGCGCAACGCTCGACGCTACGGGGGGTGGCACCGCCGTCGGCTTGCGAACCCTCGCGTCGAACGCGCGCATCGGCTCGACGTCTTTGGCAGACAAGTCGGAATAGAAACCCTTGTAGTATTTCCAGTCGGTGATCACGACCTCGGCACGCTCGCAACCACTCGTCAACTCGCGGAAGAAGTGCTCAATCCCTTCAGCGACTGGCAGCAAATCGAGCTTCTGCAACACGTCGGCCCCGCGCGTCTCCTCACGGGCGGCCATGCCGATGTCGGCCCACGGTTGCCAATGAAAGCACGTCGCGAAACAGTTCGGACGCTGCTGCCGATACCACACGACGAGCTTCGCGAGCATGTCGGACGCCATCGCGTAATCGGTCTGGCCGATCGCGCCCCAGCGGCCGCTGATCGAGCCGAAGCCGATGAAGTAGCGCAGCTTGTCGTCCCGCGTAAGGCGCATGAGCGTCGCAGCCCCGTCGACTTTCGCCGCCACGGTTCGATCGACAACGGCCGCGTTTTTCTTCGTGAACCGCGTCGCCTTCTCGATCCCCGCGCCATGAATGACGCCTTCGAGCGGACCGTGCGCTCGGCGAATCTTTTCAAGAAGCTCGGCAACCGCTACGTTGTCGCTCACGTCGCACACGTGATACTGGAAGTCGAGTCCGGCGGCCTCCATTGCTCGCAAGTTCGACTCGATCTCGATCGACTTCTCGACGCTCTCCCAGGCGGTGGCGGGAACTCTGCGTTCGGCGATGGCTTGGCGAATCACCTCGGCACGCAACTGTTTGCGTTGTTCGGGCGAGAGGCTACACAACTCGGCCGCGTTGGTTGCGCGCGGTCGTGCCGAGCAGGTGCAGTTTCACGCTGAATCGCTTGCCAAGTTCCAAGGCGATCGCCGCCGTGATGCCACGCGCGCCGCCGGTGATGAGCCACGGCCTGCCACGCGTGGGATGGCGTCGTTCGACATTCGACAGCGGCTCGTGAACGGCAAGATGCACGTACCGCTGCCCGTCGCGGTAGCCAACCTCGGGACCGTGATAACAGCAGCGAAGTTCGTGAACAAGCGTGGCCGCGATGGTGTGCGGCGAATCGTGACGCGACGTGTCGACGACCTTCGCGCGAAACTTCCATTGCGACGTGTAGCCGTGCTCGACGACCAACCCTTTCACCAGTCCCGCAATCGCGCCGCTTTCGACACTTTCGATCTCCGACCGCCCGAAAGTCGCCGCCCATGGTGGTGGCCGCGATGACCGATGAGCGTTCGACGAGGTTGTTCTCCGCAAGGTGTGTGAACCATCGCTGACATACCAGATACGGCAGCATAACGCCGCGATGGCGTCGTGTGGCCCAATGCTCGGCGTCGAAGGTAGTCGTCGCATCGGTGTCGTGAGCAGTCACGAAGAACAGGTGCCGCGGTTGATACGACTTCCAGATTGTGTCGACGGCGGCGAGTGTGACGTCGATTTCATCCGACAGCGGAATGACGATCGCCTTGGTCCCGAGACGTTCAATCTCGTGCCGCAACGCCATCGCGACTGGGTTGCGTCCCACGATCAGCGCGGGACCACTCAGCGTTCGCCACGCTTCATCGATCGCCTGCATACACGTCGGCAACAGACGCAGCTCGAAGCGTTCGCAAACTCGGCCGGATGATTCGAACGGCGGGCAGCCATCGACGCTTTGCATACGCGCATAGCACTCATCGAAACTGATGTCGCCCGAAAGCCGCGACGACGTCGACGATGGAGCCGCAACAACGTCGACCTCGGGCAGAGGCAGAGTGGCCGGCGTGTCGATGACGGACGTGAGCTCGAATACGAATGGCGACGCTGGGGGCTCGTCGAACGGAAGCGTCCAGTCGTTGTTGACTGCATCGGGCGCAACGACCTTGGAGGTCGAAAGCCCCATCTGCTGTGCAGTGTGCAGGTGGCGGAGCATGGTCAGCGACACGCCCAATTCGTCGGCGATGCCGCGCAGTTGATCGAGTTCGTATGTGTTTAGCGAATCTTCGGCGGAAGAGACTGCCGTCCCCATCTCGACATCGGTTCCACAAGCGTCGGCATAAGCGCGTGCCACGCCGCGAATCGTCGAAGTGAACGCACGACCGCGTTGGCGCCCTAATTCGTATGCTTTGCTCGTGACATGGGGAGCAAGCTCTTCGGCAGCGTCTTTCTCTAATCGATGAACATCGAGGCACGCCTCGATGGCCAACAAGCGCGCGATGCCCGGCCGCGATTTGTCGTCGGTCGAAAGTGCAACGGCATCCCTGTTCGCGAGAATCCGCTCGTTCAGCCCGGTGAGGATGCGCTGTGGCCCGACCTCGATGAAGATTCTCGCACCCATCTCGGCAAGCTTCGCGACGGTTTCTGTATAACGGACGGGGCTGGTTAGCTGGTCGAGCAAGTTCGCACGCATCGCGTCGCCGGAAACTACACGGTCGACGGTGACCGTGCTGATGATAGGAATGCGCGGAGCGTTCATCGTCACCGATGCCAAACCCTCGGCCAACGGCGCTCGCACGTCAGCCATCAGCGGCGAATGAAAGGGCCGCGGGACGGCGAGTCGTTTGCACGCGACTTTGTGCGAGCGTGCCAGCGACTCGAAATGATCGACGGCGCTGCGTGTTCCTGCGATCACCGTTTGATCGGGAGCGTTGAGGTTCGCGGCGAAGACGGGTTCCGTCGCGAGTTGGCGCAAACGTTCTACTTCTTCAACGGGCGCGGCGACAGAAAGCATCGCACCCTGAACATGGTCGCACGCCTCGATCGCCCGACACCGCGCGATCGTGCCGAGCAGCGCGTTCTCGAAGTCCCACGCCCCGGCGGCAGCCAGCGCCGCAAATTCGCCGAAGCTGTGGCCCGCCACGAAGTCCGCGCGGATGCCCAGCGATTCGACGGCACGCAGCGCCAACATGTCGGCACAGAGAATCGACACCTGCGTTCGCAGCACGTCGACGCCAAGCCCGTCAGTCTCGATCCACGCCATCGTTGCGAAGCTCGGCATACCGTGACGCGCGAGCACGGCATCAATCTCTCGCATCGCGTCGGCGACTTGCGGGACTTGCTCGACGAGCGGCTTCAACATGCCGGCATACTGCGAACCCTGACCGGAAAACACGAAGGCGATCTTGGCGTCATCGGTGGGCGTGCCGATGAAAATGTCGTGACGCGCGAGCAGTTGTCGTTTTTCTGTAGCAAGCGCCTCGGCCGCGAGTTGCAGTTTTTTCAGCAGCGTGGCGGACGTGTCTGCAACGGTCGCGAAGCGATAGGCCTTTGAACCAAACGACGATTCGCGGCTCCAAAGCGGCTCGACATTTTCAGTTGCACGTTGCAGCTCTTCACGCAACGCCTCGAGCGAATCGGCTTCCAACCGCACGATGCGCCACGTCGGTGAGGGTTCCGCAGGCGTTGGCTTGGCGACCGCGGGTTCCTCGGTGGGACGTTGAGGTTCAACCTCGGCCGTCGGCGACGACAGTACGAGGCGATAGGCCGCGCCGTACGAGTCGAGATCGTCGATGGTCGCGATTGCATGACCCGATGATTTCTTCGACCGCTCGAGCGCGAACATCGACGCAAACAGCGATGCCATGCCCGACGCGCCGTGCGTGTAGCCGATCTGATCGACCAACGAACGGCCAACGTGCGGCGACGACGTTTCGACAGGCGATTGCAGACGTGAAGCCGCTTGAGCGACCGCGGCTGTCGCATCGGCGGCAAAACCGGCGCTGATATCTTGAATCACGCCGCGGATGCGATGGCCGGCGCGTCGTGCGTCGGACAATCTTTTGAGCACCACGACGCCCGCCCCTTCGCCTGGCAGGAACTTGAGCGCGTCGCCATCCACGGCAACGTCGGTCGTGTCGCCGGACTCGTTGGTATCGCTCGCAAGTTGTCCGGAGCTTGCCAAGAACTCGTAGGTCGAAAGGCTCATCGCGCGGCTGCCGGCGGCGCATACGACCATATCGCAGGTGCCGTCATGCAGCATGTCGATGGCGGCCGAGATGGCTGCGGTCGACGATGCGTTGCCGGCGTCGATCGTGGCCGCTCCGCCCATGAAGTCGAACGTCTTCGTCAGTCGCGAAGCGAGCGTGCTCGACGTGAAGCTGCCCGTTTCGTCCAGCAGGGCGGTGACATGCTTGAGAAACTCGGCCACGAAGGCGGTGCCGATCTCTTCGATTTGTCGTTCGTTGACGCCTTGCTCGCGAAGCATCGTCGCTAGCGAGTCGCAGAAATCGGGAAGTCGAAAACCCATCTGCAACTGTTCGTTGAAATCGCCGCCGAAGACGGTGCCGACCACAACGCCGACTCGCTGCTTGTCGTAGGTCGCGCGATCGACGCCTGCGTCGGTCAGCGCCGCATCGGTGGCGTCGAGCACCATGAGTTGCAGCGGATCCATCTTGGCGACTTGGATGGGGGGCAACTTGTGGCGACGCCAATCGAACTGGTAGTCGGTGACGAACCCGCCACGCAACGTCGATCGCTGCAACAACTGCCGTGCCTCGGCATCGTCGGCAACATGCGACTGCCAGCGATCCGACGGCGCTTCGCATCGTGCATCGCGTTGTGAGGCGATCAAATCGCGAAGCGCTTCGAGACTGCGAGCGCCAGGCAACACGCATCCCGCACCGACGATCGCGATGGGTTCGTGGGCAGTCGAGTGAACACTCGTCGAAGGCGTCGCACTGCGCGTCGCACGCTTTACAGGCCGCGAAACGTGCTCATCGAGCGCCACGTGAACGTTCAACCCGCCGATGCCAAAGGAATTGACGGCCGCACGTCGGGGGCCACCGTCGTCGGGGGCGGGCCAGGCGACGTTCTCGACCGGCACATGAAAAGGAGCGGTCTTCCAATCGATGCCGGCGTTCGGCTGCTCGAAGTGAATCTGCTTAGGAATCGTTTGCCGCTGCATCGCCAGCGCGGTTTTGACCAATCCGACCAACCCAGCCGGTTCGAGCACGTGCCCCAGGTTCGCCTTCACCGCGCCGATCGCGACGCTCCCCAGCTTCACGCCCGCCGTGGTGAGCACGTCGGCCAACGCACTAAGCTCGGTGACATCACCGACACGCGTCGAGGTTGCGTGCGCTTCGACGAATTGCAGCCGCGCGATGTCGGCGTCGCTTTGATAGGCGCGACGCATCGCCAGAATCTGCCCCTCCTTGCGCGGCGCCCAAAGGCTTTTGCCCCGGCCGTCCGAAGCGACGCCGATGCCGCGGATCACGCACTGAATCGGATCGCCGTCGGCCAGCGCGCGGTCGAGAGTCTTCACGACAACGGCGACGTAACCTTCGCTGGGAATCAAACCATCGGCACGCATGTCGAACGGCGACGACACACCGCGACGCGAGGCTGACTGCGCTCGCGAGAAAATCATCTGGCCGTCGACGTGATAAAACGACGCGCCGCCGACGATGGCCATGTCGATCCGGCCGAGTTGCAGTCGCCGCGACGCCATTGCCAGGCCTTGCAGCGCCGAGGAACACGCAGCGTCGAGAATCATCGACGGGCCCGTCAGTCCGAGCGCCTCGGAAATGACCATCGAGGCCAGCCGTGTCGCACATTCCGGCGTGCCGTTGGCCGTGCGGCGTGGCAACTCCGCGCGAATGCACGCCACCAGCTTGTCGACGAGTTGCTTCGGTTGGTCGCCGGCGATCTCACGGAACGCGTCGACGTTGAGAAGATGCCGTGCCGTGTTCGCGACGTTCGTGCGATAGATCAAACGACCACCGACCGGGCCGCCTATGTTGTGTCCGATGTAGACGCCAACATTCCGCAGCGGCAAGTCGAACGGGTTCAACTTCGCGTGACGGCAGGCGTCGGCCGCGACTTGGCAGATCGTCAGATGCCCAACCTCGCACTGAGGCATAATGCGCTCGGGCGTCGGGCAGCGCATGGCATCGAACGGCGGGTAGTCGATCAAGCCGCCGCGAACGTTATAGGTTTTGAATGGAACCACCGGCTGAGCGTCGTAATACAGCCGACGATCGATGCGCGATGGCGGCGCCTCGACGATGGCGGAACGCCCGTCGACAAGAAGTTGCCAGAACTCGTCGAGGTTGGCGGCACCGGGCAAGCGGCAGGCCATTCCGATGACGGCGATTGGTTTCTCGGCGAACGCAGCCATCCGTGTCCTCAAAAGGGGCCGAGCTGCCAAAAGCAGCGAGACGAACAGGGGGGGTATGCGTGGCGACGCCGCCTACGTCGCTACTGCTTACCCATGTTGCCCCTTTTTATTTGCAAGCATTGACAGCAACAAGCGGTAAATTTAAGCTCCTTTGCCGCTTTTGCGTGAACCTCCCCGTTTGCGACAAAAAGGCACACGACCGCCCAGGCTCCCATCATTGCGGGAGTCGCACGCCGCCGGCGGTAGAAGCGTTCCGAATTCTGGCTGGATTACCGAAGGCTGCGCAATGTCGTATTTGCTTCTGACCGGTGCTACAGGGCTGGTCGGGAACTACCTGCTCCGCGATTTGCTGCTGTTGCAGGCCAATGTCGCGGTCGTCGTGCGCTCGAACCGTCGTGAAAACGCGGTGCAACGCATCGAAAGCCTGCTTGCGGCCTGGGAACGTCGGCTGGGCGTGACGCTGCCGCGGCCACCGGTGCTCGAAGGCGATATTCTAGCGCCCTACGCGGGACTCGACGCCGCGGCCCAGGATTGGGTCGCGAAGAACTGTCACTCCGTGATACATGGGGCCGCGAGCCTGTCGCTGGAAGCCGACGAGCGAACCGGCGAACCGTGGCGGTCGAACGTCGAAGGGACGCGAAATGTCCTCGACCTTTGCCGTCAGACCGGCATCCGCAACTTCCATCACATTTCAACGGCGTTCGTCTGCGGCCTGCGAGACGGCACGGTGCGCGAGGATGAGCTCGACGTCGGCCAAGAGTTCCGTAACGTCTACGAAAAGAGCAAAGTCGAGGCCGAGAAGCTGGTCCACGGCAGCGCGTTTCTCGACGTGCGAACGATCTACCGCCCGGCGATCATCATCGGCGACTCGAAGACTGGCTACACAACGACTTCGCACGGGTTTTACATCCCGCTGAAAATTGTCAAGGCGTTGGTCGACCAGTTCGGGACCGACAACATCCATCCGCCCGAGATGATCGACACCGTGCAAATGACCGGCGAAGAGGAGAAGAACCTCGTTCCGGTCGATTGGGTGTCGCGAGTGATCGCACACATCGCACTGCGGCCCGAGCACCACGGGCGCACCTACCACCTCACGCCACGACGAGGCTTGCCGGTGGCCGAAGGTTGCGAAGCGTTGCTGGAGTCGCTGCTTGAGTACGTTGAAAGCCGTCCGCCGGCTCCGGCGAAGACTGCCCCGCCGGGCATGAAGAGTTTGATCGAGTCGTTCGCCGAACAAATGGAGCGGTACCGCACCCATTGGCAAAACGATCCGAAGTTCGATGCGACAAACACTCGGCACGCCGCGCCGGATTTGGAATGTCCGCGGGTCGACAAGGAAATGCTCGTGCGGACGGCTCGCTATGCGCTGGCCACGAACTTCGACTGGCCGAAGCCCAAGCCGATTGTGCCGATGTTCAACGTTGCTGAACATCTGAGCATGCGCCTGCCGTCACGTTTGAGCGAAGACACGACGGCGAATACCGGGCGTCGCATCGCGCTGCAGGTCAATGGCCCCGGTGGCGGGCAGTGGACGTTGTTTGTGGACGATCACGAGACGATATCGTTGGAACTCGGCATCGGCGACCGTTGCGAAGGTTTGCTTTACATGAACTCGACCACGCTCCGCCGCTGTGCGCTGGGCGAGTTGAGCGTCGACGACGCGGTTGCCGGCGGGCAGATCGTGATCGAGTCGGATGGGCCACGAAGTGAGTTGTTCACCAAGGTTTTGCAATCGATGGTTGGCGAAAGCGTGGCGACGCCGTCGACGTAGCGACGACCGTCACGTTTCGAGAAGAATGTGCAGGTAGTCGGTATGTGTGCAGCGCAGGGACGCTCGGCTGTGGCGATCATCGGGATGGCATGCCGCCTTCCCGGCGCTAACGATCTCGACGAGTTCTGGAAACTCGTCCACGCTGGCGCTATCGCGTGGGGCCCCGTGCCCGAAGATCGGTTCCACCGACAGCGATACTTCGACCCCAAGCGCGGAACGCTGAACAAGGCGTACTCCGACCTCGCGGCACTCGTCGACTACCGCCCCGTCGATCGCGACGTCTGCCCCATCACCGACAGCGACGCGACTTCTTACGATCTCGCGCACCTCACCTTGTGCGAGGTTGCGGCCAAGGCATGTCGTCATGCGGGGCTCGATCCGCGACACATGCCGCACGAGAACACCGGCGTCTACGTCGGCAGCGCGTCACTCAGCGGATTCCTCGGCGAATACACGTTGGCCGCGTACATCGGCCAAACGGCGAAGTATTTGCGCGACACGGTCGGTTTCGACCAACTGGCCGACGGCCTCGGCGACGAGGTGATTCGCGAAACCATCGAAACGATCCGCCGTCCGTTCGAGCGTGAGCAACCGGCAGACGGGTTTTGCGTCGGCGTGAGTCACGCGGCCCGCTTGGTTGCGAAAGTGTTGGCGCTCAACGGACCTTGCATGGCCTTCAACTCGGCATGTGCCTCGTCGTCGCGAGCGCTGCTGCAAGCGATGCGTGCGATTCAACATGGCCAGATCGACATGGCCATCGTCGGCGGCGCGTCGTTCTATCACGTCGGCACGTCGGTCATGTTCTCGCAATCGCATTCGCTGTCGCCGCGCGGATCGTGCCCGTTCACCGACCAGGCTGACGGCATGATCATCGGCGAAGGCTACACGGCCGTGGTGCTCAAGTCGCTCGACCGCGCGGTGGCCGAGGGCGATCGCGTGTTGGCCGTCGTGCCGAGCATCGGCGGTTCGTCCGACGGTCACGGCAAAAGCTTGTGGGCGCCGCGGTATGAAGGCCAAGTGCTCGCCATCCAGCGCGCGTACAACGAACACGTTCCGATGG
Source organism: uncultured Planctomycetota bacterium (assembly GCA_963708675.1). Classification (GTDB taxonomy): domain Bacteria; phylum Planctomycetota; class Planctomycetia; order Pirellulales; family PNKZ01; genus DATAXP01. Next base: position 2,800,997 of record CAVPTO010000003.1, on the reverse strand, counting down.
CCGACGTGCAATACGTCGAAGCTCACGCCACGTCCACGAATTTGGGCGATGTGACCGAGTTGAAGGCACTCACCACCGCGTTCGGCCCGCATCTGCGCAGCGGCAAGAAGCTGCCGATCGGAAGTGTGAAGCTCAACGTCGGGCACACGCTTGAGTGCGCCGGATTGACTGGTCTCATCAAAACGGTGCTGGCGCTCGAACATCACACGATTCCGCCTGCGTTACGCGCCGGAAGCCGATTGACGTCCGACGTCGATTGGCAAGCGATGCCGTTCGTCGCCTCCGACCGAGCGATCGCGTGGCCGAAATCGGACAAGGCACGCAGGGCAGGGGTGAACTCGTTCGGCATCGGCGGGCTGAATGTGCATGTTGTGGTCGACGACTATGTGTCGGCGAAAGCGACGACCGGCCGCGGCGCGCGATTCGAAGTGAGGAATACCGTTGTAAAACCATCACACGCCTCGGCCGACGAGCAGTCGATCGCGATCATCGGCATGGGTGCGGTGTTGCCTGGCGCTCTCACGCGTGAGGCGCTGACGTGAGTTGTTCGCCAGTGGTCGCAGCGCGATGAGCGATCTGCCCACGGGGCGGTGGGATGTCGACGTCTTTTATCGTGCCGAAGGCCGCAGCCAGTGGCAGACGCCGACCACCCGAGGCGGATACATCCGCGGGTTCAGCTACGATTGGCGGCGGCACAAGATTCCGCCCAAGCAGATCGAGCAGGCCACGCCTCTGCAGTTCATGATCCTCGACGCGGTCGATCAGGCGATCCAGCAGGCGGGTTATCACGAGCGGCCGCTACGACGCACCGAAGTCGGCGTGGTCGTGGGGACCGTATTCGGCGGTGAGTTTAGTTCACAACTGTGCGTCGCTTTGCGGCTGCCGGAAGTGCAAGAGTTGATGGCGGACTTGCTCCGCCGCAACGGCGTGCCTTCTGAACAGATCGCAACGCTGATGCAGTCGTACGCGCAAACATTGCTGAAGCGCATGCCTGCGTTGCTCGACGAAACGGGGAGTTTCACGGCCAGCGCCTTGGCATCGCGTATCACGAAGAGCTTCGACCTGATGGGCGGGGCGGTCGCCGTCGATGCAGGACGAGCGTCGTCGATGGCCGCGCTCAATTGCTGCATCGATCAGTTGCGAAGCGGCGACTGCGAGATGATGATTTGCGTCGGTGGTCAGCAAGACATGAGCGCAACGCACTTCATGCAGTTGGCCGGCGAGCAGCGATTGGCCCTCGGCGAGACGCGATCGCCATTCGATGCAGAAGCAAACGGCGTGCTTCCCGGCGAAGGCTGCGGCGCGCTGCTGCTCAAAAGGCTCGGCGACGCTCGTCGCGACGGCGATCCGATCTTGGGCATCCTTCGCGGCATCGGGGCGGCGTCCGATCCTGGTTCGATCGAAGCATCGAAGCATTCGATCGCCCGCGCTTCGCGAGACGCGCAACTGAAAACGTCATTCGTCGCGGCCATTGAAACGGCGCCAACAGGCGATGTCGCCAATGATGCCGCGGAAGCTGAGGCGATTGCTGACGGTTATCGCGACAAGAAATCGTCGACGCCGATTTGGCTCGGCACGGCCGTCACTCAGCTCGGCGACACTGGCGGCGCGTCGGCGATGATTTCGTTGTTGAAAGGCGCGATGGAATTGGACGCTGTGAACATTCCGGCCGCCGCGGGTTTGGAAACCCCGGCAACGTTCATCACTCGACAGTCCGCGACACTGGCCGTGCCGCGCGAGGATTCCGCTCTGAAGGCCAACGACGACGGACGCTTGATCGTGGGCATCCATTCTGGTGGCAGGCGAGAAGTGGCATATCATGTTCTGCTCGAACGAGGGACACCTTTGAAACCGACCGATCGCGACACCAACGCTAACGCTGAACCGACGCGCGAGGCGTCGTCGAGTTCCAACCATCGTCACGGCAAGATCGTTTACTTCGACGCCACTACGCGACGCCGCGAGCGATTGCGTGTGCAGTCGGAGCCACAGAAATCGGGTCGTGTTGTTGAGCCGGTGACGCCGCGAGTGAGCCGCGCGGCGTCGAATGACGAAGTCGCCGCGAAGAGGCAAGCCGCAACGACGCCGGAACCGGTGGTGGCGACATCTCCCCAGGCAATGCCGCCGGCGGCGGCGGCGAAGCCTGTTGAGACTGTGACGGCGGAGAAGACGCAGAGCCTGGACGCTGGAGAGCTTGAGACGTTTCTCGTGAATTTTGTCGTCGAACAGACGGGGTATCCGACCGATCTGGTTGAGCTGGATGCCGACCTCGAAGCGGACCTCGGGATCGACAGCATCAAGAAGGCGCAGCTCTTCGGCGAGCTCGGCGAATACTTCGACGTGCAACCGTCTGAGGATCTGACGCTCGACGACTTCACGACGCTGCGCCATGTGCTGAACTTCTTGCTCACGGCGCAAGTTGGCATCACGCAGCCGTTGAGTACGACGCCCGCGCAGACGGTGTCGCCGCCAAAACAATCAGCGCCAACACCGACGACGCCGAAGCTGGCGCCCGCAGCGTCGACCTCGCCGCCCATCGCCGCGCCCGTACCGCCACCCGTTGACGAAGAGTCGCCTGTTGCGTTGACCGAAAAGTTCGAAGGGGGCACGCTCGACCCGCTCGAGCTCGAAACGTTCCTGGTGAACTTCGTGATCGAGCAAACCGGTTATCCCGCCGACCTGGTCGAGCTGGATGCCGATCTCGAAGCTGACCTCGGCATCGACAGCATCAAGAAGGCGCAGCTCTTCGGCGAACTCGGCGAGTACTTCGACGTGCAACCGTCGGAAGATCTGACGCTCGACGACTTCACGACGCTGCGGCACGTGCTCAACTTCTTGTTGAAAGCACAGGCCGGCAGCCCGGCACCCGCGAAGCCTCGCTAATCGTCGCTGTCGAATGGTGGGGCAAACATTCTTGTTTGCCTTGTCGCATTCGGTTCGCCGCTGTAGGGAACGCCCTCTGTGGCGTTCCGGGAAGCGGGTCGAACGCATCCACTCATTCGGCGGAACGCCACAGAGGGCGTTCCCTACAGAAGCGTGTGCAACAGTCTCCCTGTTCACCTGCTCGGCAGTTGCGACTCGATGCTCGCGCCCACGGCCTTGGCGAGAATGTCGTAGCCTTCGGGAGCGAAGTGCACGTCGTTCGGTCGTCCGACTTGCTCCATCACGGGCAACGCGACTTCGTATAAGTCGTCAATCGCTACGCCGTTCTCGCGCATCACCTTAACCGCGATGTCGTTGCGGGCGGTGATGCTGTCGAACTTGCGCGTCGGCGTGAGCACGCCTCCGTTGGGCACGGGCGTTGTCGTGGCAAAAATGAGTTTCGCTTCGGTGCCTTGCATGCGAGTGACGAGCGTGCGGAGGTTGTCGGCGTACTGCTCGCGGCTCGAGCGGAACGTCGTCTCCGAGGCGTGCTTCGCGTCGTGGAGGCCGAAGTTGAAGTGGATCACGTCCCACTGGCCGTCGCCAAGCCAGGAGTCGATGCGTTCGAGCCCGACATCGGTCGCGCCGCCGTTGACGGGAATGCGATGAACGTTCGCCTTGCCTTTGAGCAGTTCGCGGACCGGCAACGTGTAACCAATCGAAATCGAATCGCCGATGAGCAGCACGCGCGGCAGGCCGGGAACATCGTGAATCGGCGCGATGGCGGGATTCTTCATGCTGTCGGAGTCGGCGATCGTCTCGCCTTCGTTGATCGCGCGCTTCGGGGCTTTTGCGGCGGCGTCGGCCTTGGCGACTAACGCGGCGAGCTCGGGATATTGGTCGAGCATCGCCTTGCGCGTGGCAGCTTCGTATTCCTTCGTCGCTTTACGATAGGCGACAGAGACATCGTGACTGCGGTCGTCGGGAAACTTCGCCCGATCGTCGCGATAGGCCTTGTATGCGACGTTGAACTTGGCCGTGGCTTCTTTCATCGCAGGCGAACGGCGAGTCGCGAGCGTCGCCGCTTCGATACGTTGCTTTTCGGATGCCGTGAGGCCGGTCGAATCTTCTTCGAGCTCGGACGACAGCGGCCACGTCAACCGTTGCCCGAGCGCGGTGAGCCGTTCGCGCAGCTTCGGGTAACTGACGTCCTGCACGGCGACGCCAGCTTGAATGGCCATCACCGCAGCGGCCCCGGCGGATTGGCCGAGGATCATGAACACCGGCTCCATGCGAATGCTGCCGTACGCGCAGTGCGAGGCTGAGCAACACACGGGCACCAGCAAATTGTCGCATTCGCCACGCTTCGGCGTCAGCGAGCGGTAACTGATCGGGTAAGGCTGCAACACCTTGCCACCGATCGTTCCTTCGTTGCGCACGTAGCCGTGTTCGTCGACGTAGCGCTGGCAGGTGTGCGAATCCATGCCATAGGAACCGAGCCCGATCGAGTCGTCAGCCCGTCGCTTCCCCGCGCAATCTTGCTCGATCATGACGTATTCGCCGATCATGCGGCGAGCTTCGCGCACGTAAAGCTGATGCGGCCAATGATCGTTGTCGAGGAACTCGTCTTTGGCGAGCCCCCACGTTTGAAGCGGATCGCGATACTTCGGCGGCACGCGTGGATCGTTCGCTAAGAACCAGAGCATGCCCTGGTGGTAGCGGCGGTGCTCGGCGACGATCCGCTCGCGCGTGGCGTGATCGGCCTCGGGGTAATCGTAGTTGCCACCGACGAAGTCCGACGACGCGGCCCCCTTGCTGTTCATGTCGGTCTTTAAGTTCGGCATGATCACGATGTACGGGCGATAGCCGAGCGCCGGATGCTCGATCTCGCGCGGCTTCGGGTAGTCGGCAAAGAGTATGTCGGTCCCTTCGGTTTGCAGATGGCGAAGGATCAACTCGTAATGGGCCGGGTCGTAGCCTTCGGGTTTGATGAACGGCACACGGTTCTCGGGCGCCTCAGTCATGCAGATGCGGAAGTTGTACGCCTGAATCAGACGATCGCCGGTGCCATCGGGATGCGCGGGCTCACTTTGAATGCCGTAGAGCAAGCCGCTCGACTTGTCGCCGGGAACGACGTAGCCATCGACCGGCCGACAAAACGTATGCGGACTGTAAGGGACGCGATTCTTCTGCACTCCATTCATCGTTTCGCCGTAGACGGAGTTGTCTTCGCGACCGACATGATACGACACCCCGGCCTTGGCCATCAGATCGCCTTCGTAGGTGGCGTCGATGAAGACCTTGCCGCGGAACGCACGGCCCGACTCCATAACGATGTGGTCGATGTGCTTGCCGCGCAGCCGCACGCCTTTTTTCAAGTCGAGCCGTTGGCCGTAGATGACCTCGACGCCGGCATCGGCGACGAATTCGTTGTAAAGCTGCTCAGCCACGTGCGGCTCGAAGTGCCACATCACGTCGGCGGCGGGATCGTGCCGATGGCTGACGTATTCGTCAGGCTTCTGCTGTCTCCACACGGCAGGGTTGATGTAGTACGACTTCACGCGTTTGTAGAACTCGCGCGACATACCGCCGATGCTGTCGGCTTTGCCGATATCGGTCGCACCGAGGCCGCCGCTGGTGAGCCCGCCCAGGTGCTTGCCCGGTTCGAGCAGCACCACGGTGCGGCCTTCACTCGCCGCTTCGACCGCTGCCGTCACGCCGCCGCTCGTGCCGCCGTAAACAACGACATCGTACGACGCGAGTTTGGCGTCGGGCGATTCGGCGGCGCGTGCGAAACCGCAAGCGAGAAATAGCGCGGCAAGGAAGAACGACGCGGTAAAGAACACGACGCCAAGTTCTCGTTTCATGGTGGATGCCCTGGTTGCTATCGAGAAACCGCGATGGTGCTACTCATCCCGCGTCGGTTGCGAACCGCGAGCGCCGGCGATCTTGGCGGGCCTTGCATCGGCGTAGCGGTTCAACACGTCACGAAGTTCTTGGACCGCTCGCGAAGCCGTCGGATCGAGTTTTGAAGTATCGACTGGATGCGCGTCATCGTCGCCGTGATGAACGTCAAACAGTCGACCATCGCTATACAGCTTGTAATCGCGCGATCGCGCGAATTCTGCATCGGGCTTTGTGCCGCCATCCGGTTCGTACCAACAGTAGATCCATGAACGGCCGGTGGTCGATTCTCCTCGCAACGCCGGCAGAAAGCTATGCCCATCGATCGTCAAGTTCGAAGGTACGGTGACTCCTGCAGCGGCGCAGATCGTCGGCAGAAAGTCGGTCGAGTCGACGAGATCGTCGGAGACGCGACCGGCAGGAATCGTCCCCGGCCAACTTGCGATGAGCGGCACGTGCATGCCGGCGTCGGTAGCGTTTCCTTTGCCCCCCTTAATCACTTTGCCGTTCAGCAGCGATTCGATGCCTCGTCCTGTGCCGTTGTCGCCGGTGAACAGAATGAGCGTCCGTTCGCGCAATCCGAGTTCATCGAGATGGGCCACAAGCTTGCCAATCAGCTTGTCCATGTAAGTAACCATCTCGCCGAAGTGACGCTGCTGTTTGCGTGGCCCTTCGCCACTGGCGAGATCGCGACGCGTCAGCTTGACGTTCCAGTCGCTGCTGTCGGGCGTCGCCTCGTACGGCGCGTGCGTCAGCATCATTGGATAGTACAGCAGGAACGGCACATCCTTGTGCTTTGTGATGAAATCGCATGCGTACTGATTGACGATGTCGGGGCCATATTCTTTGGCGGTGTAATCGACCTCGCGACCGTTGATCTCCAAGCCCGGCCGAGCGTAACGGCTCGGGCGACGCATCAACTGCCACAGACAATAATCGTCGAAGCTGAAATGCTTCGGCAAGTTCCAGTCTTTACCGAGCTGCCATTTTCCGCAGATGCCCGTGGCATAGCCAGCACCGCGAAACAGTTGGGCGAACGTTGTCTGCGTCGGCTCGAGCAGCCCGAACTGAACGTAATTGCGAACATTGTACATTCCCGTCATCAACTGCACGCGCGTCGGCGTACAAAGTGGCTGAGCATAGCAGCGATCGAACCGCATTCCGCCCGCCGCCAACGCATCGAGTTGCGGCGTCTTGTACGACTGCCCACCATCGGCCCCGATGCACTCGTAGCCGAGGTCGTCGGCCAGAATGAACACCACGTTCAGCGGCTTCTCAGCGGCGGGCAGTGCAGCGGCTGCAATTGACGTACAGACGACAACGAGCGGACAGAGTGACTTCATCAAGCGGTGCGGTCCTTCAATCAGAGGTGAGGGAATGCGGCACGTAGATCCAACTCGTCGGCGAGTTCCACTTGCAGCGAGATGAGTCGTTGGAAGAGGTCGGCTTTGCGCCGTGAGTGTTGATCGTCATTGGCAAGGTCTGTCATCTCCTGCGGATCGTCGGCGAGGCGGTACATCCGCACGACGCCCGCCTGCGGATAGACGATCAGTTTCCAACCATCGTGAGTGACCGCCCGCTGAAGGTCCAGGTATCCGCCGTAAATGGATTCGTAACTCGATGCACGCTGTTCCCCTCGAAGTAGCAGCAGCACGCTGTTAAAAAAGATGTGCTCGGGCTTCGTTGCGCCGGCCAGTTCTAGCGAAGTCGGCATCACATCTTGCAGATAGACCGCAGAATCGATGCGTTGATTCTGCGGAGTGCCAGGCCCGGTAACGATCAACGGCACACGCACGCTGTGATCGTACATGTTCTGCTTGCCGAACAAGCCATGATGACCAATCGCCAAGCCATGATCGGCGGTGAAGAAGATCCACGTGTTCTCGGCCTGCCCCGAGGCTTCGAGCGCATCGAGTACGCGTCCGATTTGCGCATCCATGTGCGTGATCAGCGCGTAGTACTCTTGGCGATGCACTTTCACGGCGTGTTCGGTGCGTGGCATCGGCGCCAGGTTTTCATCGCGGAGTTTCGTCGAGCATCCGATCTCGGCGTTATAGGGATACGCAGGCAGAAAGTTTCGCGGCACTTTGATGCGGCTCAGTGGGTACTTATCGACGAACGCTTTCGGCGATTGTCGCGGATCGTGAGGAGCATTGAAGGCGACGTACATGAAGAACGGCCGATCGTCCCGATTCGCCTCATCGAGATAGTCGATCGCGTCGTCGGCCGCGACTTCGCTCCAATGCTTGCCGCCTTCCCAGAAACCGCCAAGCGACGTGTCGTACGGGCTCCATGTGTCGGGCTTGTCGTCTCGCGGACGATCATATGCTGATGGGACCGTCTTCGGCATTCCCGATCGCACATGCCGCGTGACGTCGAAACACTTGGCGGCGTCGGTTTGAATGTGCCACTTGCCCGTGAAGTACGTGCGATAACCGGCCTGACTCATCAGTTGAGGCCACAGCACGCCCGCCTCGCGCTCGGCATCGGTGGCTTTGTAGATTGTTTCCGCCTTCCACACGCTGCGACCGGTGACGAGCATTGTCCGGCTGGCGACACACACGGCGGGCGCCCATGAACCCATGTTGTAGGCGTGGGTGAAGACAGTGCCGCGTTTTGCCAAGCGGTCGAGGTTCGGCGTCTCGATGTCGGTGTAGCCCAGCGCCTCCGAGCGTTTCGAAGCACTGATCGTCCGCAAACAGAAACAAGACGTTCGGCTTCGCCTGCTTCGATGCTTTCTCACCTTGCAAAGGCGCATCGGCAGCGCAAACGATGAGAGGCAATGCCAGCACCGCGATGAGAACGATCGTCTTCACGCGAAGTCGACTCCACGAATTTACGCCCCAGCAGCTCTCTAGAAACGACGCGCGCCACGGCGAGATATTGCGTCTTGCGCCGAAATTTTCCCGAACTCGATCAGCGTTGGCAAGCTATCGCTCGGCTTTCAGCTTCGCGATAAAAAACTTCGGGATCGAGCCGTATTGAGTGTCGAGATGTCCCGGATAGGAGAGAATCGCCTCGACACCGGCGGCATCCAGCTTCTCTTTCAGCTTGATGCCGTAGATCGCCGAGTGCGTCGGGTCGGGGCCTTCCTGACCCACAACGGGCGGCGTCTTTTGGTTCGGATAATCGAGGTAGATCGGCGGGTCGTCTTTCGACACCAGTTCGATCGGCGAGTAATCCTTAATCCAAGGCAGCACTTTCTCGCGATTGGCCAGCAGCAACTCGAACTCCTCGGGCCGTTCACGTCCTGAAGCCGCAAAGCCGAAAGCGTGTCCGCCGTAAATCGCGTTGGGCATCCACTCGCGCAACTCTTTCGGATCGAGCGAGGTCTGTGCGCCGTTGACCGCTGCGCACGTGAGCCTCGACGACTCCCTCGAGATGGGATCGCTGCTCTTCGGGTCGGCCAAATCGTCATGCAGTGCAAGCCATAGCGAAGTGCAAGCGCCTGCCGATCCGCCGGTCGACCCGACGCGCTTCGGATCGAGATTCCATTGCGTTGCGCTGGCACGCAACGTTTGCAGTGCTCGGGCTGCGTCCGTTACGCAAGCCTTCACGGGCGGTTCGACATTCTGCGTCATCGCCTGAGTGATGAAGCGGTAATTCAACGCCGCCACCGAAATGCCTTCGTCGAGATACGGCTTCACCGAACTCGCGTACCCGCCTTTGTCGCCTCGCTGCCAGCCACCGCCATGAATCAACAGCACCAGCGGTGTGGGCTTGTCCGATTTCGCCAGCCAAAGGTCGAACTTTTGCCGCTCCGACTCGGTGCCATACACGTAATCGGCCACGGTCGGCGGAATCTTCGCCACCGCGGGCTTCTTGGGTTCGGCCGCTTTGGTGTCGGCAGTCTTCGTGTCGGTCTGGGCCAACACGACCGTCGGCAAGGTCATCAAGCAACAGGCGAGCGAAAGAGATCGAAGCACGTGGCGACTCCCAGAAGAATGTAAACTCTCAGTTGCGAACCAGCGTGTAACTGAACAGCGATGCGTTGCGGAGGACGAATCTCAGGCGGATCGGCTGCCCCGTGGGAAGCGTCTTACGATCGCGCCATTGAGCGCGGTGTCGCACATTATCGGTGACGATCGGCTCAAAGTCATCCGCTGAGTATCCCGAAACGACGTTTCCCGTCTCGTCGATCACTTCGACGACGACATGACCACCATCGGCCCTGGCGTTCACTTCGAGCGCGGCGTGTCGGTCGTCTTCATTCCGAGCAGAAAGGACGACCGTTTCGACGAACCCCTGTTCCGCGTCGGCATCGAGCGAGACAAAGCCGTCGAGTCTCCACTTCGCCAGGCCAATCGAGATGCGCTTCGGCGGAATCGTGCCGCCATGTGTGGTGTTGATGGCCGTGTAGTATTCCCAAATCTCATCGCCGACGATGATCGGCGACATCGCGACGTTCATGATGCTCTGGTCGAAGCCCGTGCCGCGAGGAATCACCGGCTCGCGCTCGTGCATGCGACTCCACGACAAACCGTCGCGGCTCGTGATCAGTTGCCCTTCCATCGGGCCGTCGAATTTCGACTCGCCGAGGCCGATCTTTTCGCGAATGCGCTCCACACGAAACACGGGAATGATGCCGAGATAGCTGCGGCCATACGCGAATCCGTTCATGGCATAGAACTCGGTTCGCTGCTCGGGCTTCGTCACCCATGCGTCGTCGATCGCGTCGGGCACGAGCACCACCTTCATCTCCGACCAATGCACGAAGTCGTCGCTCGTTGTGACCGCGCCGAGCCGTTTCTGGTTGACGCTGGTGGGGTAATGTTTCGGACCGTAAGGGCGAATGTAAGCGAAGTACTTCTTCGTCGCCGGATCACGCATCACGTGGCCGATCTCCGAGCCGACCGTCATCACGCGATCGTTGCCGTAACGCAACCAGTGAATGCCATCGGCCGAGTAATAGGCCGAGAACCCGCCGGGCTCGCGCGGCTCGGCAAGCAGCGCCTTGTATCGCTTCGACGCATCCGGCTCGATCTCATCGACGATCACCGCTCCGCCGCTCTTTGGCAGCACGAAGTTCGTCGCCAGTCCCTTGGACACGACGACGCTCAACGCCGGTTTCGTCCAGTGAATGCCGTCGGTCGACGTCGCGTACTGCTTGCTGTACCACATCCGAAATTCACTCGTCTTCGGATCGTAATGCACCGCGCCATAGATGCGAGGTCCACCGCCGCGCTCCCACGGCTTGTCTGAAACCATGACCGGCGCATCGCGTTTCGTGGCCGCATGCACGCGACGAACGACGTTCACCTTCTTCGCAACGTTGACGTCATCGACGAACAGCTCCGTTCCATCGCGCATCGGTCGCAGCTCCGGCGCCGCGCTGGCCTCTCTCGCCAGAAGCATCACCGCCGCTGCTGCAAACACTGACAAGAGTCGAATCATGCGATGCCACCCCTTCAAACACGTCGACTTATTCCCCGGCCCATGGGGCCCCAGGTTTTGTGCAATAAGTCCCTTCTCCAGGGACGACGATGCGCCTTTTTGCACAGCGAGCAATTCGTCCGAACGCTCGCCGCGACATCGCTCATCGCACCATAGCGACAAGCTTCGCGCATCATCGAGCCCAGGCTACTCAAACGCGCGGCCTACTTTCAACGGAATTAGTGACTCATCTTCACTTTCTTAATGCGGAGCGCGAATTCTGTAGGGAACGCTCTCCGTGGCGTTCCGCCGAGTGAGTGGATGCGTTAACCCCGCTTCACGGAACGCCACGGAGGGCGTTCCCTACAGCCGCGCATTGTCGAGAGTGCGAAGGGCAACGTACAATGGATGCATGGCGACCACGACATCACTGATCGAAACGCGACCGAACCGCGAGGGACACCCGCGAGCGTTCATCGTAGGCACTCGGACTCGTGTGGTTGACGTCTACGTGATGGCGGAGCTGCAAGGGTTTACCCCCGACCAGATCGTCTACGAATTGCCTCACCTCACACTTGCACAAGTGCACGCGGCGCTCGCGCACTATTTCAGTAATCGAGACGAGATCGTGCAGCAACTGCGAGAAGAAGAAGACTTAGTACAGCGGTTCCGCACTTCCACGGGTCCTGGACCTCTCGAAACGAGACTGTCAGATCGCGAAAGTTCCCGTGATCCGCTTTCATCTTGATGAGTCGGTTCACGGTGGTGTTGCCACTGCACTGAGGCAACGCGGGATCGACGTTACGATGCCTGCCGATGTCGGCCTCCTATCGGCGACAGACGAACAACATTTGTCGTTCGCTGATAGTCAGGGTCGCATCGTAGTGACGTATGACACCGACTTTCTGCACCTTCACCAAGTTGGAACACCGCATGCCGGTATCGTGTACTCAGTACCTGGCCGCCGCACGATCGGCTATCTCGTGCGAGCGTTGTGCCTGATGCGCGATTGTCTCTCAGCAGAAGAAATGCGCGGCAAAGTCGAATTCCTTTAGCTTGTCGCAGCGAAGCGCGAATTCTGTGGGGAACGCTCTCTATGCTTTCGGTCGGTCGATTGAGAGAGTGTTTGGCGTCGTTCCAAGGCAGACGCACGCCGGTACTGAGTACTCCGTACTTGCGATGCCCATTTTCTCGTGCACTACACTGGCACTCTCCATTGTCATCTCATGTCCCACTTCACCAAATTGGGCCGTAGTTCCTGGCAACATCTGTGAACTCATTAGCAATAGACTCTGTCGAAGGCACTGTATTCCACACTCTTTTGTCGTAACACCATCTGGGTGAAGTCCACACGGCTCTTAATGCATCAGGACGAAAATACACATCAATGTCTATTTTCGAGACACTGCACCACGATAAGAACGGCAGCCAAAACTTTTGACTACATGCCCATGCTTCAATGGCTGGACGAGACTGCCAACGGCGAGCTGAAACAATCCAATCATTGTGCCGGGCGATTGCCACGTTAGAGACGAGTGTTTCGGCACCGTGAAACATCCAATAGGTCCAGCGATGCTGACTAATGCGCAGGTAGGTGCATCCCGTGACGAGCGCCTTCACATTGAATGCCTTTACTAAGAGAGCTGAACCTCGTGTTACGCGTACGTGAATAGCATTGCCCACATTAACACCCAACGAGACCTTTCAGATTGATAACCGAGTTGTACCCCGCGGGTGGCACCGACAACCTGTCGAAGTTGTCCGGGCCACCCGAGAGATTACATCGCACGAACTGTCATTACGCTGGCACTTTCACCACCGGCTCGGCGAGCGCGTCGGCGGCTTGCTTGGTCATGCGGTCGGCGAGCTCCTTGAGGTCTTTCACTTCGTCGGTGTTGGCGGGTTGAAAGCCGGAACGCTCGGCGACGAGCAAGTCGATCAACATGCCGAGCATGCCGCCGGTTTGAGCTTTGCCGTCACCATTGCCGCCGGCGACGAACAGACGATCGGGCACCAGCGGTTGCTCGCTGTGCGACAGGTGCTCGGCAACGACCGACAACGCGTACAGTCGAGGATCGCCGAACGAGCTGATCTTTCGCAACAGCACGGCCGCCTCGGACAAGCCGATTTGCATCGTGCGCTGAGCCTCGCCACGGCCGGCCAGCTTGTGATGCTGACCCTCGGCCTCGGCCAACAGCACGGTCTGCTCGGCCTGGCGACGCGAACGGGCGAGCTCGGCCTCGGCCACGACGACCGTTTGCTCGGCCTGCTTGCGCGAACGCGCCAACTCGGCCTCGCCTTGGTTCTCGGCGATCTGCACCTGCACGCGACTGTTCGTCAGTTGCGTTTGGGCCGTCGCCTGAGCTTGGGCCTCGTTAAGCAACCGTAGCTTTTCGGCTGCCGTCGTTTGACGAGCGTACGTTTCCAACTGCTCGTGCGACAGTTGCCGTTGACGAAGCTGTTCGAGCAGCGTCTCGATCTTGCCACCCTTCTCCTCGGTGTCGGGCTTGCCGATGAGCACGTCGACGCACTCAATGTCGAACTCGCCGAACTTGCGTCGTAGTTCGTCTCGTGCCTCCTTTTGAATCAGGTCGCGCTCATGGAGAAGCTCGAGCATCGTCTTGCGATGGGCGATATCACGGAAGTACGCGCTGAGCATCGGGTCGAGCGTCTGTGTGATCAACTTCTTCACGTCGCCGAAGCGTTGAATCACACTTGGCGCACGTTGGTAGTCGATGTGCACGACAACCGACAACGGCAACAACGGTTCGTAAGCGTCCTTCGTCACGAGGTCGATCGACTTCAGGCTTTCGTCGTAGCGATGAGCTTCGGTCTTGCCTGTGACCCAGTGCAGGACGAAGTTCGTCGTCGGCACAAGGACGATGCTGCCGGCGAGCGTGTTGAACGCGTACTTGCCGGGGCCGAGTGGCCGCTCCCACACGCCGCGTTCACCCTCCGCGACGCGTTCGCCGTGCCGGAAGGCAGTGCCCGAAACGTCGTGGCCGACTTTGCCGTAGTAACTCACGACGACGCCGACAAAGCCGATGGGGACGACCGTCTTCGGGATCATCTCGACCGACGCGAACCAGCGATTGATGAAGTACGTGCCGTCGGTGAGCGCGTTGTACTGGCGGCCACGCTGTCCGTCGGCACGCAAGAACGCCTCAGTGTCCTGATAGTTGTTGTGATAGTTCGGATCGTTTGGTTCGTTGCCGACGCTGGGGGCGATGATCTCGCCGGGCCGCAGCGACATTCCGTCGTGTACCGTGACGAGGCCGATGCTGTCGACGGCGATCAGACTGTTTGAATCGAGCGGATCGATCGCCTCGACGGCGGCGCCGACAACCACGGGATCGAACCCGCCAAGCTCGACAAGCTCTTCACGCCACGTACCGACGAGCTGGCGCTCCGAGCGGCTCGAAATGCCGTCCAGGGCGAGCACTTGGTCTTCGGTGATCACGATGAACAGCGCCGGGTTCACGGCATATACACCTTCGCGCAAGATCGCACGCTGTCGACCGCGCTGGCCACGTTTGACGTTGGCATCGCTAAACAGAAACGCCCGCGCGTCTTGAAAGTTCTCGCACTCGACGACGCGGCCGAGCGTTTGACTCGGCGGCAACGGCTCACCGTCACGCGCGTAGACGTAGCCGAGCTTGCTTTGCGAGATCGTCACCAGCGGCGACTTGTGTACCGCGTACTGCCATCGCCACAGGCCGAAGTGGATTCCGCCACGCAGCACCTCGGACTGAAAGCCAGCCTGGCCGCGCGTGGCGATGATGTGCCCTTCGGACAGCGAACCGCGCAGCGACCACAACTTTTCGACAACACCGATGCGATTGTTCGGAATCCATCGCAGCGTGAGCCAACAGACGAACCACACGGCGAGCACGATCCATCCGCCACGCCACACCAACGGCCACCAAGACTGGAACACGCGCACCACTTCCGGAGCAGGCTGAGCCTGCCATGCGAGCAACGCAAACATAGGAGCACCTTCGGGGCAATCATGGCCCCGCGTTTGAACGTGCGCTCCGCGTCGAGAGACGCCCCGAAGGACGTGGAGTGCCCTTTCAACCTTCGCGAATCGCGACGCCAAGCCGCGACTCGGCCGACGAGGTTAGCTGACGGGCTAGAGCTTGAAAGTGCTCTGGCTCACGGCGTCGCGAGCCTTCGCCCCGAGAAAGACCGCCTTTCGGCCCTTCGTTGGTTCCCCCGTTCCCGCGTCCTTCCGACGCTGGATTAGGCTACACGCCCCTATTTTACCGTGAGTTTGCAAGTGATTTTTCGATTCGGACGCAACTCATTCAGCGACATCATGATGTTGCAATCGGAATGTGAATGGCGCGAGATTGGCTGCGCAAGGAATTTCACTTGCTAAAGGCGAGCGTCGAGGCGTCAGCCCGACGTGCATTCGTCGCGGGAGATTTAACACACGTCGGGCTGACGCCTCGACGCTCGCCATCGCTGAAACACTCTCGCTCCCAGGCGAGCAACCAATCTTTCTTGTCGAGTCCGCCGCCGTAACCCGTCAGCTTACCGTTGGCGCCAATCACGCGATGACACGGCACGATGATCGAGATCGGGTTCCGGCCGTTGGCGTGACCGACGGCGCGCGAGGCCGTCGGGATGCCGACTGCGCTCGGCGAGCTGTCCGTAATGGATCGTCGTGCCTAACGGGATGCGTGTCAGTTCCTGCCACACGCGTTGCTGAAACGGTGTCCCCGCGAGCTTGAGTGGCACGTCGAACGTTTGTCGATCGCCCGCAAAGTATTCTGCGAGCTGTTCGCGTGCGGTGATGAACGACGCGTCGGATTGCTTCCACGCAGGATCGAGACCGCTCCAGTGTTTGTGATGCGGCATGTGCAGGCCGGTCACGAATTGGCCGTCGCCTTGCAGATAAATCGTCCCCAGCGGTGAATCGATCGAGGTGTAGCAAGTGGTCGCTGTCATCGGACGGTGCTCCTTCATGGACGGTCATCCTTCATTCATTGGATCTTCGGAGTGCGGTTTGAACCCTTCTCCCTCCGGGAGAAGGTGCCGCGAAGCGGCGGATGGGGGCGGGTTGAAGTGGTGATCGCAATCTACTTCCACCCGCCCTCACCCGGCGGCCGACCACCGCTACGCGGCGGTGCCCGCGCCTGCCTCTCCCAAAGGGAGAGGAGTTTGTTTGACTCGCGGAAGATCAATCAATCTGCGCCCGAAAATCTGACCGATCAGCAATCGCCCGCGTCACGCCACCAACTCGCGGACGACGTTCCCCTTCACGCCTGTCAGCCGCATGTCGAGACCTTGGAACTTGACGGTCAGGCGTTTGTGGTCGATGCCCATCAGATAGAGCATCGTGGCGTGCAGGTCGTGAACGTGGACGACGTTGTCGACGGCGCGATAGCCGAGTTCGTCGGTCGCGCCGTAGGTGATGCCGGGCTTCACGCCGCCACCGGCCATGAAGACGCTGAAGCCGAGAATGTGATGGTCGCGGCCGGTGCCTTGACCCATCGGCGTGCGACCGAATTCACCACCCCACAAGACGAGCGTGTCGTCGAGCAGGCCGCGTTGCTTGAGGTCGTTGATGAGCGCGGCGACGGGCTTGTCGACGTCTTCGGCGCCCTTCCTCATGCCGTCGACGATGTTCGTGTGATGGTCCCACGCGCGATGATACAGCTGCACCATCCGCACGCCGCGCTCGGCCAGACGACGCGCGAGCAAGCAGTTCGACGCGAACGTGCCGTCGCCGGGCTCTTTCACGCCGTAGGCTTCGAGCGTTTCGGCCGGTTCGCTGCGCATGTCGGTCAGTTCCGGCACCGACGTCTGCATGCGGAAGGCCATTTCGTATTGGGCAATGCGCGTTTGAATCTCGGGATCGACGCGCTCCTCGGCCAACATGCCGTTGAGGCGTTGAATCTCTTCGACGATCTGCCGCTGCGTGCTTTGGCACACGCCGTCGGGATTACCGAGGTAGTGGACGGCATCACCCTTCGACTGAAACTGAATGCCTTGGAAGCGGCTCGGAAGGAAACCGCTCGACCATTGCCGCGCGCTGACGGGCTGTTGGCCGATCCTGCCAGCGGAAGTCATCACGACGAAACCGGGCAGATCGTCGGCTTCGCTGCCGAGTCCGTAGAGCAGCCAAGAGCCCATGCTCGGACGACCCTTGAGAATCGAGCCGGCGTTCATGAAGGCATGCGCGGTGTCGTGATTGATTTGCTCCGTCTGCAGCGAACGGACGACGCACAGATCGTCGGCGAGCTTCGCGATGTTCGGGAACAGGTCGGAGATCTCGTTCCCCGATTGGCCGTGCTTGTGAAACTCGCAGAACGCGCCGCGTGCCTTGAGCACCTGGTTTTGCAGCTCGCGCGAGTTGCTGCCCCTTGGTGAACGACTCGGGAAACGCTTGGCCGTCGAGCTTCTTCAGTTCCGGTTTCCAGTCGAGCGTTTCGAGATGCGACGGCCCGCCGGCCATGCACAGGTGAATGATGCGTTTGGCGCGCACGGGGAAGTGCGGCTTGACGATGACGCCGCCGGGGCCCGCGTTCGATTCGCTCTTCGCGGCGTATGCGGTAAGAGTCGGATCGAGCAGCGAAGCCAGCGCCATGCCGCCGAGCCCGTAGGCCGACTGCTTGAGGAACGTGCGGCGCGCGACGCTTTGCTGCCACGCCACGTTGCTTTGTGTGTTCGGATCCATGAATGATAACTCGTTGACTTCGTTTAGCCGCGACCGGGTATCCGTTTACGGGTGGCGAGCGCTCGCTGCGCGTCGCGGCTATTGGTGTTCAGGTTGTCAATCGAACCGACAGCGTCATGCCTTATACCCTCTCCCCTTGCGGGAGAGGGTGGTTCGCCGAAGGCGAACCGGGTGAGGGGTCGAGGCGGGTACACGCTTCGATACCCCTCACCCCGGCCCTCTCCCGCAAGGGGAGAGGGAGCAAACAGAATCTTAGTATCTCGTAATCGTTTCGTGCAGGTTGAGAATGACGCGCGTCACGGCCGTCCACGCCGCCAACTCCGGTTCGTCGGCACACTTCGCCGGCAGAATGCCCACGTGGACAAGCTTGTCGGCGTCATCGGCCACGGTGCGGTAGTGCTCGCGCTGCGACTCGAGCAGTTTCAACAGCGATTGCTTCTCTTGCGATTTCGGCGATCGCGCGATCGCGAGTTCGTAGGCCAACTCCAACCGTGCGTCGTCATCGTTCGCGGTCGTTAACACGCGATCGGCCAACGCTCGCGCGGCCTCGACCATCGTCGGGTCGTTGAGCAACGTGAGCGCCTGTTGCGGCGTATTCGACAGTGTGCGATTGGCGGTGCATTCCTCGCGTGCCGGTGCGTCGAAGTTTGCGAGCATCGGATGCAAGAACGTCCGCTGCCAGTGCATGTACACACCTCGCCGCCACTGCCGACGATCGAGATTCGCCACGTAGTCGCGATTCGGGAATTGCAAGTTCACGTAGTACCCGCCCGGCTGGTACGGCTTGACGCTCGGGCCGCCCATCTCCAGGTTCAAAATGCCGGCGACGGCCAGTGCGTTGTCACGCACAATCTCGGCATCGAGCCGCCGCGGGTTCTGCGACGCGAGCAAGCGATTCTGCGGATCGAGGCTCCACAACTTCGGACGCAGGTTCGAATCCTGACGATACGTGTTCGACATCACGATGGCCCGCACGAGATTCTTGACGTCCCACCGCTTGTCGCGGAACTCGACGGCTAGCCAATCAAGAAGCTCGGGATGCGAAGGTGGCTCGCCTTGTGCGCCGAGATCGTCGACGACGGCCGAGAGCGCGTTGCCGAAGAATTGCTTCCATAGCCGATTGGCGAACATTCGCGGCGTGACGGGATTTTCTTTCGAGCACAACCATCGCGCCAAATCGGCGCGCGTCGCACGACGACCCTCGTTGCCGACGATTTGCGGCAAGAAGTGCGGCACGGCCGGCTCGACGATGGGGCCGCTCTCGTCCTGCCAGTTGCCACGAGGCAACACGCGCACCGTGAGCGGGTTGGTCGGCATGGTGATCATTGTCCACGTCTTGCCGCCGCGCGTTTCGAGCCACTGGCGATGCAGATCCAGGTACTTCTCGAACGCTGCGCCACCAGCGGCGGTGGAGACGAAATACGCCGCAGACTCTTGGTGAAATTGCTTAGTGGTCAGCTTGTCGGCCATCATCGCGGCGACGAGGTTCGGATCGACCGCGTCGAGCGGATTGCGACGGGCCAGCGGCGAGACCGAAACACGCACCGGCACCAACGCCGCATCGGTCGTGACGGTAATCGTCAATCGCTCGCCGTCGGCAAGCTCGATCGGCGGGTTTAACAGCCATACCGATGTCTGCTTGTCGGCGGCATGATCGCGCGAAGTCTTCCAGCCGCCGTGGACGCCGAGGATTTCGTCGCTGTCGTCGTAGCGCGGCTCCTTGAGGTCGGCATCGGCAAAGTAAACCTTGACGGCCCGCGACTTGCCCTTCGTTGGTTTAATCGCCACTGCAAGGCGAACAAACTGCGTCGGCATCGATCCCGCCAACGCGCCATTGGTCTCGGCGGAGGGGACCAACTCCAATCGCACCGCAGCGATGTGACGCACGTCGGGATTCAACTCGACGTCGACCGTGAGCTCGGTTTTGCCGGCCTTCGCTGGGAAGTACACGACGCGATCGTCGTTGACCGCGACCTTTGTTTTGCCCTCACTCCCGTTTTTCAGACGCACCAGCGCCTGCGGCTGCGGTGTTTCCCATCCCGTGGCGTCGCGCTGGACGCGCCTCGCGCACGGCGCTTCGCCAGGCGTTAAAGGTGCCGCGAGCTTTCCTATCGGCGAGCACGGTGTCGGTCGTCGTCGTTAGCAGCGTAGCGATTTCCTTTTCCAATCGCGCCTTCTCGCGCTCGAGGAAAGCGCTCGGCACTTGCAACTCGGGCGGCCACGGGTACTCGTTCGTAAAGCCTTCGAGCTCGGGGTTTGGCGAGCTGCGCGGGCTCGAGTACACGCCGTACTGCTTCACGTCGGCAAAGAACGCTTGCAGCGAATAGAAGTCGCGGGCGGTGAAAGGATCGTACTTATGGTCGTGGCATTCGCAGCAACCAAGCGTCGAGCCCAGCCACGCGGTGCCCACCGTCCGCACGCGTTCGGCGCCGTACTTCGCCAAATACTCTTTCGACTGTGCGCCCCTTCGCGCGTCATCATGTTCAAACGATTGAAGCCCGTGGCGATGCGCTGCTCGACCGTCGCGCCAGGCAGCAAGTCGCCGGCCAACTGCTCGAGCGTGAACTGATCGAACGGCTTGTTCGTGTTGAACGCCTCGATCACATAGTCGCGATACGGAAAAATGCGCTGGTTCTGGTCGCCATGAAAGCCGACGGTGTCGGTAAACCGCGCGACGTCGAACCACCACATCGCCATCCGCTCTCCATAATGCGGCGAGGCGAGCAAGCGATCGACTTGCTTGGCGTAGGCGTCGTCGTCGGTGTCGGCCACGAACGCGGCAACTTCCTCCGGCGTCGGCGGCAGGCCGATGATGTCGAGACTTAGCCGACGCAGCAGCGTGTGGCGATTCGCTTCGGCTGATGGCTTGATCGACTTTTGTTCGAGCTTCTCCAACACGAACGCGTCGATCGGGCTCTTGGCCCATGCGCGTTGTTTGACCTTCGGCGTCGCCGGACGAGCGAGCGGAGCATACAGCCAATGCGTTTGATAGGCCGCCCCTTCGGCGATCCAGCGCTTGAGCAGTTCTTTCTCTTCGGCAGTGAGCTTCTTGTTCGAGTCCGGCGGAGGCATTCGTTCGTCTTCGCTCTCGGCAAAGATGCGGCGGATCACCTCGCTTTCCTCGGGCTTGCCCGGCACGATTGCAGCCTCGCCGGAGTCGGCAGCTTCGAGCGCTTCGTCGCGGCTATCGAGCCGCAGCCCGGCCTGTCGCGACTCGTGGTCGGGGCCGTGACAGAAGAAGCAGTTCTCGGAAAGGATGCGCTTGATGTCGCGGTTGTACTGCAGCGGCTCGTCGGCCATGGCCGAAGGCGGCATCGACGCGGCGAGACATGCGGCGACGATCCACAGCCGCGCAAACGTGATTTGCGTGTTAACCATCGGGAAATCAAACCTGGAAGGCGGGCGGCAATGGTGGGGAAGGAGCGCTCCCCTGGTACGGACCATCATCTTAAACGATCTTCGCCCGATTCGAAACAAAATCGCTTTCTTTTGGCCCCCAGCCCCGATGAGTCGCCGCGGGATTGTGCGCTATTGCGATGCGGGTTTCGCTGCCCGTCAGTCAGTGAGCGAAACACGAGTGGGAGTCGCTCTCGTATCCCGGCCTCACCGAGCCATATCGCGAGATCCTCAGCCAACATCGGAGCCACTGGCTCCTGGGCGGACGCCGAACGCGACTTTCCCTCAATCGTCAGAATGAGCGCCAGTTTGAGGGGCTAGCCGATCGGCGCCATCTCATTTGCGAGGGAGCGAATGCTCCTTCCAAAAGTATATAGTCGCTGGTCGACAACGAGCTTTTGATAGCACGTCGAATTCCCCGACGACGTCCAACACGAATTCATGTACGACTACACCAGCAAGGTCAACGACAGCCCGCAACAGTTGGGCTCTGGTGACGGCTCCGGGTTTGAAGGAACGCGGCGCTGCTCCAAACAGCACGACCAAAATATGCCATTCGATCTGTGTAAGTCGAGCGACAGGCGTTTTCGTCCGTCGATCCACACATCGATCCCGATGACGCTCACCGATTCGGCGATTGAGCCAACAGTGCGATAGAGAACAATGTGGTGGTGTCGAACTAGGACGATCGGTTCCAGCGCAGTCTCGGCGCCGATGCCGATGGTGGCAGACGAGCCGATGCTCGCGGTGCGGCGCTGGCAGACGTCGGTGACGCTTTCCTTAGAGGCTGACGATGTCTCTAGCGGTGCGCTGCCGCCGTTTATCACCAGGCGACGCCCACAGGCGACGCCCGTCCCCGATCGCTCGACAGCATGTGCCGATCGTCGGGCTTGCCCCTGGTGGCGATCGCGAAGCCGGTCGTCGGCCTCGGGCGATCACTTCGCGATCGGCATATTCGGATCCCCGGCGTGAGTTCACGAACTGCCGCGTGCCGTTCCGACGTGGCGCATACCAGGCGACAGTTCGATGAGCCCCTTACTTGGCGCGCGAACGTCGAACCTGCATCGCCGTTCGTGAGAGGTCACGATTCCGTCAACCGTCACGTGGCCGAGGTAATCCGTCAGGATCCGCTCTGCCGACCACGTCCAAATTCTCAAAGAACGTCGACGCTGTGGTCACCACGACGAGATGGCTAGTCCTCATAGCGATCCCGCTAAGGGCACTCTTCCGCCAAGGCCCGTCGAGGCACACGTGCGATCGTCACTGACTTCTTGGATGAGCGGGGGCTCGATCCCCTTCGCCCCCGGCACCCGAAGAATTGACTTTTTAGTTTCTGCCCCCCCTCTTGTGAGGCTTAAGTAGGTTTCATTTTGCCTTTCGTCGGGCGTTCTTGTTGCCCGATTCTTCATGGGGTTCAAGGCGCTTTGCATGCGGCGCCATTCCGTGGTCCAGCTGAAAGAGTCGGGTGGCTTGTCGATAGACGTTCGTCAACGTGCTTATCACAGCATGTACCTTCTCGACGGTTCGAATATCCATGGCGTCACCGGCTAATTCTCGTTTAACAGCATCTGCCATGTGCGAGCCGATTTGCATTAAATCGGCGCCGGCGCTGCGAAGGCTCGATCTGGAGGAGGACACAATAGTTGGCCACGGATCTACGGTGACAAAACGAGTTAAGTTCCCGTTGGACAGATCCACATGCCGTGCACGGACATAAAAGTTGGCCAGCGGACCGTTCTGGGACACATTTTTTGGCACACTACGAAAACGACGCCCAGGCGATTTCACGTGGACCGAGGGCCATCATCTCATGAGTAGCACTCCCGTCGATCACCCCCTCTCGTGAGGACACAATAGGTATCGGATTCTAATTTCTCCATCTCAACTAACGTGGTGTCTTACGCATCAGCCGGCCATGTGCTTCGGAACCGGCCTCGGCGGCGACCTCTCGATCGAGCTGAAAATACCGGGTTGCTTGCCGATGCAGAAGTGTCAGGGAGTTGATGGCGGGCACCGCCTCCTGAACAGTTTTCAGGCTGGAGGTGTTCTTGCTCAGCTCGTTGGCGATTGCGTCGGCAATCATATTGCCGATGTCCATGATCTTAGACGTGGCAATGAGGATGACAGCTCGCCGGGGGTCATCTGCCTCAAGCGCGCTTTCCTGTAAATCCTTTATGCGCTTACGATGTAGTTCCTCAGTAGATTGCTCTTTGTCTACTGCGAAGTGATCGTCGTCATCCATGAGTATTCTCCTGAAATCGATTGTTGTGGAAACCTCGTGACAGTTTTGATCATTTACAACCACCATAGGCGCTCGTCGAATTTCACGCCCGTAAAACTGCCGTCCGACCGACCGCAGGATCGGTTCTAGAGCACATTTTGTCTCGCGAAGACATTTCTTTCCGTCGCGATCAAGACGACGAAGTCGCCTCCGTGTTCTCGTAGCGCTCTGAAGTTCAACCAGCTCGCCTTGGACGTTTGCGGCGAAAACCTTATCGCCACCCACACTACGAACGCACCATTTGCCTTCGAACCTAAATCGCAGCTTGAAGGACGCGCTTCCCGAGCGATTACGTTCTTCCTGAATCGTTCCTTGCTGAGCTAAGCAGGCGAGATGCTCACGCGTTAACTTCATTGACGACAGGAGCGGAAATCGCCGCGGCTGTACGCGATTGGCCACGGATGTCATTTTCCTCCCTTTGCAAGTTTATGGACGATATCGAATCCTTTGATCACATCCCGGAGATCTCGTAGGTCGATGCCATCGACTCCGTCGCGTATGATTGCTCGTTCGAGTTTTGCTTGAACAAGCACGGCATTCGTGTAGACGTACTGGCTTGCTGCTGCAAGTGCAGACAGGCGGCTTCGCTCTTCCAGGTCTGGCTCAGCCGCAGCACTCTCGAACAACGGTTTAACGAGCGTCTCCTCTAAAGCTCGCTGATGTTGTCGAAGCCGACGTTGACGATCCACTGGGAGCACATCGGACTTCACCAACGACTTTCGAAGCTGCGATGCGGCGTCGAGGAGACTTCGCGGCGGTGCGTCCTGTGAAGGTATCAGCGGTTGTGCACTTTTGTCGACGCTACGAACAATGGCCTTAACGACGTCCTCGCGATGCCCCTTCGCGAGACACTCGGCGATAGAGCGTATCTCGGCCGGCGATGGTCGCCAGAGAATCAATTCGAGCTCAAGACCAAAGGCCTTTCCCATACTAATGAGGTCGGTGGCGACGGCGTCGAGATCAGCAGGGCGACTGTCCCCAAGGCGCGAGAGATGCCATCCCACGAGTACCAGACTATTGGGAGCCGATGCTTTTGAGTCCTGCGCATGTAAGCCGCCATGTTGATGGCCACCGGCAGAAACACATGCGAGTCCCGAGGCGTCAGCATCTGCGTGGTCGCCAGACGGAATGAAAGTAGTTTGCTTAGGCCAAGAGAGCCCCGTACGAAACTGCTGCAGCGATTGCGGAGTATGGCGATCGAGCCCGGTGGCCATGGCACACGGCAAGCCGGCTGAGCGCAATGCGACGAAGTCTTGGATGCTGAACGCGATGAATAGTGCATTCAAACTGGAAAGTGCCTCGTTGGTGCGATAATCAGCGAGACTCGCAGAGGCGTGTAAATTTCCGCTGGCTAAGCCCTGGTCGCTTAGCAGATCAAAGGGCCTCGCATTCGGCGCGCTCCTTAAAGGGACGAGCACAGAGCCGGTTTCGACCAGAACTGGATTGAATTCTAGCTCACCTCGCGCCGCACGCACCACCAGACCCGATTGCAGCAAACACTGCTGTGAATGGCTCTGCTCAAGATCGCGAAGCACCGCCCGCTTGTCGCTTCCCAACTGCCAAGTGTCAGAATCTTCTAGAAAGCGCCGCCACGGTCCCGAAGGCACCGTACGCTGACAGTGCTTTAGCACATCGCTGAAGATCTTTGTGATGTCCATGTCGAAGCTCGAAGTTCCTATGCTGGCTACCCACCGGATACGACAACTTCCAATAGGTTGCAGACAAGCTTCATGTCCCGTTCAGTTGCCTAAAGTTGGTGGTCGCTCTAAGGTCGGCCTGACCGCTCGCGGGGCGGGAAGCTTCATCTTCAAGAGCTCGTCGTAGCCAGGCAATTCCTTGCCCGAGGCCAACAACATCACTTCGTCGTCGTGCGCCTCCACCGCGGACGCATCGATCTCGCCCAGCTTCGTCCCCTTAAGGAGATTCTCTCCGGATTCACCCACAGTCCAGGGGATTTCTTCTACCAAGGCTTCGATATGCTTCTCGATGTCTGAACTCCGCGACTCTTCGCCGGTTTGTCGCGAGCGCTGCGATTCGAGCATGGATTTCAGTAGCGCCTCAAGGTGTTTGACGTTGTTGGTGTCGAGCTTGCCAGCGGCGAGTAGAGATTTGATTCGTACCATCATCTCCGCCCGACGCTCAAGCCATGGGGCAACGCCTTCAACTGAATGCTTCTCGGCTCCGATACCGAATAACTGATCCAAGGCCATGGCACCGCAACGATACGCCACCAGCTTCCATACGGCATGCTCATTTAAAGTGCTTCGGCCGTCAGCATCCACCACACCGATCAATTGATGGATCACTCGTATCGGTGCATCCAGAAAGTTTTCAACGTCGTAGAACATTAAGCGGAACCAATAGATTCTCGCCGCGGATCCTCCAACTCTTGCTGCGATCGAACTGTCATCAGCACGACCTAAAATGTAGGCCTCGACCAAGCGCCTTAGACATCGCTCGCGCCCATGATGAAGATCCATCGCATCGAAGAGATCACGGTACTTGCCTCGCAATCTAATCAAGTCGGCATACGGCAATGCGCCGTGACGCAGTCTTAGGCAGCGATAAACCTGCCAGGTCTCGTCATCATCGCGAACCGATGGCTTCGCGCCATATTTCAAAAGCTTCTTCGCGAGCTGATAGCGGCGATCAGGAGGCGCGGAAGGATTCCGCGTACTCAGTCGATCGCGAACCTCCTCAATTGGCTGCATCGAACGAATCCTTTCATTCGCAACCTTGTTTGACCAAGCGAAAAACCACGAGCCTTTCAAGAGGCAGCAATCCATCTCTCCCGTAGCCATCACGCAGGGCTGGCGATCGATGCGGCGTTGCTAGCTGACCTTCCCTGGCAGCATTTTTATAGGACGCGTCGGAAAACGGGGTCGATGATCCCGAGATCGCGACCGCAATGTTGACGGCCCAAAGGAGCTCAAGTGGATGAGCTTTTCATAGGCCAGATAAAGCGCTATGCCATCCATGGCATTGACTCCGCGATGAGCGTCACGCTTTATCCTGCCGCACGTGCGGCAGGATGTCAATGCAGCCAATGGCTAAGAGATTAGGCGATCGGCTCGTCTTGCCAGCGAAAAACTTGAGCGCCCACCCGGCCGACGTCGAGCACAATGTTGGTCAGCGGCTGATAACTCGAAGAAAGAGCCACGCCGTTTGAGTGACAAGTTCGGCCGATCTTTGAACAACACTGCATTTCGTGTCACGGCGCCGACAAACAGCGCAGCCGGCGAGAGCCGATGGTCGACAAATCGCTGCGGCCGGCGCGGCCGGGCTGTTGCGAGTCTTTATGCTTTGCTCGCGCTAGCGTCTTCGGCATACCGGCGCCTGAGGGCGGCTATCAAAAGAAGGCGCCCAAGAATGCGTGAACATAATCGCGACACGAGCGGAACAAAAAGCGGGGTCGCCACTGGCCTATGGCGGCGATCCCCGCGCGACGAACGTTGCAGCTCCAGGCCGCCTCTCGCGGTAGTCCGTAACTCAATGACGCAAGGCGACGTTGAGCGTTTGAGAATTGTGGGACGACTTGTCGAGGTGCTCGCCTCTGTCGTCGTGTTCGGCTGCTCAACCCAAGAATTTTACGGCTGACACGGCCGGCGCCGGTCGTTGCTGCGCGTGAGTTGAGTGAATCACTGGCCGGCTGAGTCAACGCCACCAGCGGCTGGGCTCTTTGACCACCAGTCACGGACGAAGTGCCCCGCCGGCGTAGCGAACCGTGCGGGGCGACGCGATATGTGGACAGGTGCGAATGCCGCGAAGTTAAGCGTAACGTTGGCTGAGCACAAACGTTGAATATGCTAGCGTGTGCGATTGATCTTCGCGCAGATGCGGGCCTCCGAGGAACATGGATTTTCTCACGACTTCAGTTCGCACGGAGGCCCACGAATGATCGGAAGTATCCTTTCGGCAATCGGGCAGATCAAGTCCGGCGTCGCTCAGCATCTCGAACCCGCTCTGATTCGGCAGCTCTGCTGCGAGCTGGGACATGACTGGCGCGAGCGCGTCCTCGATCCGGTCACCACAGTTCACGCCTTCCTGTTGCAAGTGCTGCACGGCAATACAGCCTCCCCAGCCTCTAGGACACGTTCATCGCCGAGTTTAAGCGGGCGGCGACTAGCCGCAAGATACTGCCCTGCCTAAATTTACGAGGTTTTTGCGTCAGCATACATGTGGGGAGTCGATAGCTATTAGCCGTCGAACTCCCCGCTAACCCACAGCGAAGCATCGCGCTTCGTTCGTGGGTTTTTTGTGCGCTATCAGCGCCGTCTGCCTCGCGCGTCGCGGGGCGGTTGTGTTCCATCACGACCGCCCCGTCAGGGGCGGTCCCATTCGCGGAGGACGATTCATGATCGCGCTTGCCGAACCTGTTAGTCCCAACACCCCCAGGAGTTCAAGTTGCCAAGAGGGTTTTTTAGCCCTGATGCCGACGATACGTCATTACGCCTGTCGAGCGTTTCGGCAATGGAGCGCCGAAGCACGTGAAGACGCGGTGGCTGAAGTGGTAGCGAATGCCTATGCCGCCTATGTGCGGCTCGTCCGGCGCGGTCGGCGGGAGTTGGCCTTTGCGACGGTGTTGGCCCGCTATGCGATTCGACAGTTTCACAGCGGTCGCCGCGTGGGAAGCCGCTTCACCGTGCGCGACGTGATGTCGCAGGCAGCGCAGCGACGCCACCGCTTCATCGTCGAGCGATTGGATCACGTCGCATCACCGACCGGTGAATGGATCGAGGCCGTTGTCGAGGACACCGCAACACCCGTTGCCGATCAAGCTGCGTTCCGTTGCGATTTTCCGGCGTGGCTTCGACGATTGAAGCCCCGCGATCGGCGGATCGCAGAGGCGCTAAGCCTCGGTCATTCGACGTCCGAGGTGGCTCAGCGTTTTCGAGTCTCGGCCAGCCGCGTCAGCCAGCTGCGCGGAACGTTGCACCATTCGTGGCATTCCTTTCATGGCGACGCACGAGACATCGCGATGGAGGCCAGCGTTGAACTCGTCGGATACAAACGCTGCTAAGCATTAGATCGATTTCCATGATCGCTCGTCACCCGGCCTTCGCGGTGGCGGAGGTCGGGTGGCGGCGCTTGCTTTGCATCCGCGTGTCAGCCGTTTGCCTCGGCAAACGATAATCCTCTATTTTCGCGACTTCCGAATGGCGGGCGAGACCCGCGTGAGCGGATGCCTGACAGAGCCACATCCAAGCTCACGCGATTAAAACGCCTCTTTACTTTAGCCATCAGCTCAGCTGGAACAGTTGGCCGGCAGTATAGGCCAGCGCAAGAAACCGGCACGAGTGTGTTCTGCTGTGTCGACTCGATCTCTACCCTGCTATTGAAAATCTGATCCAAACATTATGAAGGTCTTTAGCCCTTGAAGGGGAAGGAGACCTTTTAATGACGACGAAGTGACGGAAGCGGCACAGCCCGGAGCAGATCATCGCGAAGCCCTCCCGGTCAGTTCGGTAACCGACAGGACGATGTCGCGCAGCTCTCCTCGCGGTCAGTCGCCTACCGGCTTGGCGTCTATATTGGTCGCGTCCTCCTCAGCCAACACATCGTCTACATCAGGCCCTACAGATGGCGGCCAAGGATGATTTGTCGATTTTGTCCGGAGTCAGGAACCCTCAAGCGGCAGGATGACGGTCGCTTGTGTTCCTATTCCTAATGCGCTCTTCAGTTCGACTTTGCCGCGGTGACGTTCGGCAATTACCTGACAAATGGACAATCCTAAGCCCGCGCCTCCGCCTGCAATTGTCGAGCTTCGGGATTCGTCCACACGATAAAATCGCCCAAAAACCTTGGGCAGATGCTCTGCGGGAATGCCGACACCGGTGTCGTCAACAACCACTCGAACATCCGCCTCCCCGACGTTCATCGATATGGAAACTCTGCCGTTCGGCAGCGTGTTCTTGATCGCGTTATCGAGCAGATTATAGAACAATCGACTCAAACGAACGTCGTCTCCGTCGACGATGCACGTTGCTAACGGCTGCACTTCGATTTCTACGCGTTGCTCGTGAGCCTTTGTGCGCAAGCCGTCAACGACGTCACGCAGTAAAGCATCAAGCCGCACGTCGTCGAAGTTGGCAAAGGGAATGCCTGAGTCCTCGCGACTCAGCGTCAACAGCTGTTCGGTCATCCGGCTAAGACGTTCGATCTCATGTAGCGATACCTCGATGGCTTTCCGGTAACCTTCGGCATCGCGCAACGAGCGGAGCACAACTTCGGCCTCTGTCCGCAACACGGTCAACGGCGTGCGCAGCTCATGTGCGGCATCGGCACAGAATCGCCTCATGTCGTCGATGGCGAATTGCAGTCGATCCAGCATGCTGTTGAGCGTTCGAGCCAACCTCCCCAGTTCATCATCTTTATTAGCGACCTCGATTCGCTGATCGATGCACTTCGCGGTGATTTGCTCGGCCGCGGCCACGATACGCTCCAGAGGCGACAGCGCACCTCGTGCCAGGAGATACCCGCCCAAGAGGGAGATAGCCAGTGTCAGCGGCCCCACGCTAAAGAACATCGCGAGCAAGTGAGATCGTTCGTCGCGATATTCCTTAAGTGGGGCCAACACCTGAACGATGACGTCTCCGGTCGGTGCCCACGTGCGCCGACTAGCGAGACGCACATCTGGCAATGCTTGCGACGTGAAATTGTGGTGATCCGTGCGCGTCGATGTCGAACTGTGTAAGGGCAAGCGTTCATCCATCTTCTTCAATTGGTCGCTGCGGAATACGACATCGCCGCCAAATTTACTGACTTGAAATTGGAACGTGTTGTGCGCGCCGAAACGCTGCTGCAGATGCTCGATCATCTGCAGCTCGTTAGAAGTGAACGAAATCTCTAGCGCGAATTCCGCCAGCTCTTCGTCCAGCTCGCGATCGATGCGTTCAACAAGATGTTCGCTTAGGAGCCAGAAGCAGACGCCGCCAAAGACGATCAACACGACCAGTAACGCGATGCCATACCACACCGTTAAGCGCCAACGTATGGGAAGGCGCTTCATATCCCGGCCTTAAGGACATAACCGACGCCGCGAACTGTCAGCAACATGGTCGTTAGCCCAGGAAGTTCGAGTTTTCGCCGAAGTCGATTGACGTGCACTTCGATCACGTTCGACCACGTAGCGGTCGTTTCGTGCCATACGTTGCGGGCAATGTCGTCGCGGGTGACGACTTCGTTGGAATGGCGCGCGAGGTATTCCAATAGTTCAAACTCGCGAGGCTTCAACTCCAAAAACATATCGGCCCGTTTAGCCTGCCGTCGGATCAAGTCCAGCTCCAAGTCGCCAACCATGAGGGTCGTGGCGGCTGTCCGGCCGTTGCGGCGAAGCAATGCTCGGAGTCGTGCGAGCATTTCCTCAAACGCGAACGGCTTAGTGAGATAGTCGTCGGCGCCGCTATCCAGTCCCGCAACGCGATCCGAAATCGTATCGCGCGCCGTGATGACCAGCACTGGCGCAGTAAAACCTTCTTCGCGCAATTCCCGCAGCAACTCGAGCCCGCCTTTGCCAGGAAGCATAATGTCCAGCACCATAGCGTCAGGGGGCTCATTTTTCGTGGCGGTGATTGCTTGCAAACCATCAGAAACGGCCGTGACCTTGTATCCTTCTTCGACGAGGCCGCGCTCCATGCTGGTCAGCAACGCCAATTGGTCTTCGACAACGAGCAGATGTGCCATAACTCGCAGAGGGAGCGGGTGCAGCGTCGCGATGGATTACGACCGAATGCGAGAACCATAGTAAGCTGGGAACCAGAGCGTACTACATGTGTGTCTGAACTGCGGCACATCGAAGATTAACTCTCGTTTAGATAACTCAATGCACGTCCAAGTTCGAACGTACTCGCCGTACCGCTCGCATATTAACCACCCCCAAAGTGCGTGGGTTTTCGCGGCTTCGACGCCGCAAGAACGGCTTCGGCAATTGCGCGAGACGTCCCCACGGTGTGTCCGACACGCTCGGCGGACCCTTCAGCACGGCGACGACGAGCTCACGTAACCTCAATGAGATAAACAACTGTTAACGCTAACTTGCGCTTGCCTAATGCGATCAACACAACACCCTAACACCGCTTGGCTATCGTCCCACACGGGGTGCAACTTTCGGTGGGGGAGCCATGGTGAGAACGGTCTTGCGCTGGCGCAAATCGGACTCCATTGCTGGCGGGGGATGAACTCTGGAGGCAGTCCGATTCCGGACGCCCTAAGGTGCGCCGTTCCCTGCGCGTTGGCGACCGCCGTGCTGATGGTCATCGCAACGTGCGCCCGCGGGCAAACCTCGAGCGTCAGCTACGGAGCGGCTGGTTCCACGTACTCGATTAACTTCAATAGTGCCGGCTTCACCTACAGCGGCGGCCCAACCACGTTCACCACGACGAGTTATGCGGCGGCTGGCAACACGCCCACCGCGATTAACTCCGGCACTCCCAGTTTGCTCTTCACAGGTGCGGCGTCAAACGCTGCGCTAAATGGCTGGTACATCGATAGCGGGGGCACGTCAAAGGTTGGCTATGACAACGGCGCAGGGAACACGACGACTGGTTCTGTCTTTGACTTCAACAATGGCACCCTGGCGGGATCGGTGGCGGGACTAGGCATCACGTCCACGAGCACGAGCGGGACGCAAACATTCGGCCTGATGCTGGTAAACACCTCGGGCGGTACGCTGAACACCGTCAATTTGTCGTTCCTGGCCGCCGAGTGGCGCGATGGCAGCACGACCAGCGGCAACACACTAGCGTTCAGCTACGAGATCACGTCATCAACCAGCGCCATGCCGACGACAGGCAACACAGCCACGTCGGCGCTTAACTTCACCAGCCCTATTACGGCAGCGTCAACATTCTTTCCGGCCATCGGCCCGACCAATTCGTCGAACATCAGCGGCACGCTAACGAACGTGAACTGGGGCGCGGGGCAGGCCTTGTGGCTGGAATGGGACATGCCCGCGTTGGCTCAAGGCCCCGGTTTGGGGATCGATAGTCTTAGTTTCTCGGCTTCCGCCGGGATTACACCGCAGAATCTGTCCTGGAACAACAACGCCGGTGATCGCCTTTGGAATTATTCGAGCGTCAACTGGAACAACGGCACGACCAACGTCGCTTACACCGACAGCGCGAACATCACCTTCGGGAACACCGGCGCCGGGACGGTTACGATTACTTCAAGCGGTGTCTCACCGGTCACGGTGACGGTAACCAATAGCAGCTCAAATACGTACACGTTCACCGGCGGTTCGATCAACGGATCCGGCTCGCTCACTAAACAAGGCACGGGCCTGTTGGTGTTGTCGTCGGGCAACGCCTACACGGGCGGCACAGTGATCAGCGGCGGCACCATTCAGATTGCCATTGATGCTGCGCTGGGAACGAGTTCTGGCACTGTGGCCCTTGGCACCGGGGGCGCCTTGCAATTGGCCGGGAACGTCACGAGCGCGCGAGCGCTGACCATTAACTCTGGCGGCGGCACGTTCGACACCAACGGTAACAACGCAACCTTTGCCGGCTCCGTAAGCGTGAACGATGTCTTCACCAAGGCAGGTTCGGGCAGCCTGACGCTGACCGGTGGTATTACGATCGATGGCACGACCGGTTATTTGGCCGTCAATTCTGGTTCGTTGTTCATTGCCCCCAGCGCGGGCGGTGGCACCGTGGGCGTTTCGGTGAGCTCCGTCTCAGGTAGCTTCGCCGGGAACCTGGGCGTCGTCGGCGCCACAATGCTAAATTTCGCTGCTGCTGGCAGCACCTTGGGATCGGGTGTCATCGGGGGCGGCGGAACGATCACCTTTTTGGGCAACGTCGGGACCGGCGCTTCGGCGGCCTCGTTCGGCGGCTTCATCGCCAATAGTTCGTCGTCGAATTCCTATTCGATCTCGGTCAACAATAGTGTTGTGTTGAATCCGACCGGCAGCGTGACCACCACCGGCCAGTTCGGCATTGTCATCGGCGCGGGGAGCCCCAGCAGCCTGACCATCACCGGCAACATCAGCGGCACGGGCGACCTGATTATCTCCAGCACGAACACGGGCATCGTGAAAGGCGGCGGCTCGACCGTGCTTAGTGGCAACAACTCGTACACTGGCATGACCGACATCTTGCTCACGAACAAAGCGAGCTTACAGCTTGGGTCGAACACCGCCCTGCCAAGCACCACGGTGTTGTATTTCGGAGCAGCACTCAACAGCGGGACCCTTTCTCAGGCGGGTGCTTTGGACCTGAACGGATTCAATGCCACGGTGGCGGGCATTACCGCCATCACAAGCGCCACCGGAGTCATTAACTCCGCCGGTTCGCTGAGCGTATTGACGATCCAGAACGCGTCACCGACAAGTTACTCCTACAGCGCGCCGATCGGTGGGCTTACCGCCTTGCAGTTCGGCGCCAGCGCGAGCAACGCGCTAACGCTCACGCTTTCGGGAGCGAACACTTACAGCGGCGGCACGACCATCAACGGTGGAACCCTAGTTGCCGCCGGAAGCTCGGCACTAGGATTGTTCGATGTGACCGTGAGCGGCGGCACGTTGGCCAGCGACCATACTCTGGGCGGATCGGTTACCGGCAACCTCACGATCAGCGGCGGCACGCTTGCACCGGGTAACGGTGTCGCCGACGCGACGTTCACTGTGAGCTCGAATCTCACTGCCACGCCAGGCTCAACATTCAGTCTCGTGGTGGATCCGTCGAATCCAAGCGTTCCGATCATCAACGTTGCAGGTAATCTGAGTCTCGCCGGCACAACACTCAACGTGAGCAACGTGAGTGCAGGCACCTACGCGCTCATTCAGTTTGGAAGTTCAGACAACACCTCGTTCTCGTCGATCGTAGGCGTCTCTAGCGGCCTCGTTGCCTCGGAAACCTTCAATGGCAACATCCTCGAACTTATCGCCAGCCTCAACATCACCGGACAAACGCTGACCTGGTCGTCGGTTACGTCGGGCCAGGCAGATGGATCGGGCACATGGGCGAACAATTCCGGCGCCAATTTCTGGACCGGCAGCGCGAACACCACTTGGAGTAGCACGTCCGGCAATAACGCCGCTTTTGGGCAATCCGCGTCGGGCACCGGCGGCACCGTCACACTTGGCAGCAACATTACGGTCAGTAGTCTCATTTTCGCCGCTCAGCAATCAGGCGCACTTTATACGATCGCGCCCGACAGCGGCCATTCGTTCTCGCTCACGATTACGACGGGCGTGAACGCGACCAACTCGGCAGTCATTGCCGCGCCTGTGACCATTTCAACCACGGAAACTTGGTTCACGGCATCGGGATCTTTCCTCACGGTCTCCGGCGCGGTCCGCGAAACCGGCGGATCGCAGGCCCTGACGCTCAGCGGTCAAGGAACCGTCGCGTTGTTCGGGAACAACAGCTACTCGGGCGGAACCGCCATCAGTGGCGGAACCGTCCAGATCAATTCGTCAACCAGCCTTGGTGCAACGGGAAGCGGAGTCATGCTGGCTGGAACCCTCGAGGCCACCGCCAACATCAATAGCGTGCGCAACATTACGATTTCCAGCCCTACGAGCACCGTCTGGGTCGACAGTGGCGCGACCTACACACTCGGCGGCACGATCACCGGTTCCGGTGTGTTGAACGTGAACGGCGCCGGGACGCTCGTTGTCTCAAACACCAACGGCTATGCCGGCGGCACGAGCATCGGCGGAGGCACCTTGTCGATCGGCAGCGACGCAAACCTCGGCGTGACGTCGGGTACCGTAACGCTCAGCGGCGGCGCATTGCGCACTACGGCCGCGTTCACCTCGACCGGAAGAAACCTGAACGTCGCCACGCTAGGCGGAACGTTCGACACCGGGGGCGTGCAAACCACGTTCACGGGAAACCTCAACGGCAGCGGGTCGTTGGCGATTGTCGGCGGCGGAAGCATTGTGATGTCCGGCGGGGATAAGAACGTCAAGCTCACCGGCAGTCTCTCAATTGCCGCCAGCACTGCGTTGTTCTTTGCTCAAACCACCGGCACTCAAACGATCACGGCGCCGCTTGCGGGCACGAACGCATTCGCTGGTAATCTGGTGCTGGCGGGGGCGACTCTCTTAAACGTCGCCGGCGCCGGCGCGGGTGTCGATGGCGGCGGACTGGTGCAGTTCACTGCAACTGGCGCCGGCCTTATTACCGACGGCACTTCGACGGTCACCGTCAGCAACAACATCGTGTTGAATCCCGCCTCAGGTTCAATCAGCGCGTTCCTCGGCGCCGCTAGCGGCGGAACGCTAACGCTCGCCGGCAACATCAGCGGCACGGGCAGTCTCATTTTCACCAATACCAACTCGGGCGCCGTCAATGGCAAAGGCGTCGTCGTCCTCAGCGGCAACAACTGGTACGCCGGCATCACTCAGGTGCTGTTCAACAACACGAGTGGCAGTTACGGCATCGTGCAACTCGGCTCGAACACCGCCCTGCCAAGCACGACCACCGTGGTGTTTGGCACTGGCAGTTCGGGCGTTGCCGGTTTGTTCGACATGAATGGCTTCAGCGCATCGGTCTCGGGCATCAGTGCGCCGGTGCTCGATCCGACGGCAAGCGTCGGCGGCATCGTTAACAGCAGCGCCACATTGGCGACGCTTTCGATTCAAGGCGCCGCGAACAACACCTTCGCCAGCACGCTCGGCGGCAACCTGCTCGCCAATCACGCCGACTCCAACAGCGGTACCATCTCCGGAAGCAACCTCGCCTTAGTGCTCGCCACCACCGACACGGGAACACTGACACTCTCGGGCAATAACGCCTACAGCGGCGGCACGTTCATCAAAGGCGGAACGCTCGTCGTCGCCAACACGACTGGCTCGGCACTGGGCACCGGAAATGTAACCGTCGGTTCGGGAGGCACCCTCGTCGGCGCTGGCTCAACGGGTGCTGTCGCTGGCCTGGTGTCTGTGAGCGGAGGCGGTATTGTATCGGCGGGAAGTCAGTCGGCGAGCATCTTGACGCTTTCGGGCGGTTTGACGCTCAACTCCGGCGCAATGTTGAGCCTCAATCTGTCGGGCGGCCACTTCAACCTTGCCAGCTCGCCCCTCACGCTCAACGCCGGGACTGAGACGATCAGCATTGCCGGGACGATCACCTCCAGCGGCACATACGTTCTGCTCGCTGGCGGCAGCGGTATCACCGGCGGCGGTACGCTTGCGTCGAATACCTCGAACATTGTCGCTACCGGGTTCAACGTCGCGCTGCAAACCACTACCTCCAGCGGCGAGATCGATCTCGTCGTAACCAATCAAACGGTCCTTACCGGGAACCTGATCTGGAACGGCACGAGCAACAAGACCTGGGACATCGGCACGTCGCAGAACTGGCTCGACGGTCAGACCTCAGTTGCGTTTGCCAATGGCAACACCGTGACGTTCACCGACATTGGGGCAGGGGCCGTTACCATCACCAGTAGCGGCGTGCTCCCCGCCAACATGACGGTCACCAACAGCGGCGCGAACACATATACCTTCAGCGGCGGAGCAATCGGAGGCGCCGGTAGTCTCACCAAACTCGGTACAGGCCTACTCGTACTAGCGAACGTGAATACTTTCTCGGGAGGAACGACGGTCGCCAACGGCACGCTGCAGGTCGCCACCTCAGGCGCCTTGTCCACCAGCAGCAATCTGACCGTAAGCGGTTCAGCCGTGGCCGCGTTCTCGAATAGTCAGGCGCTTGGCGTCGTGACGAACTCAAGCACCGCCACTCCGGGTTTGTCGTTCGTCAACAACGCGACCATCGCTTCGCTCACCGGCACGGGTTCAACGAGTTTTAATGGGACGACTGCCTCGATTAGTACATTGAACGGTGGTTCACTTACGCTCGGAGCGGCCGACACGCTTACCGTCAACAATGGCAATTCGTCCGGAGCCATCGGAGGACTCGGTTCGTTTGTGAAGGGAGGCGCCGGAACCGACACGCTGACACTCAGTGGCACGCTCAACTATTCAGGCAACACGACGGTTCAGGCTGGCACCCTGGCGATCGTCAGCCTTTCGAATTCAGGCACGACGGTATCGGTTTCTGCCAGCGCGAACATGCTGGTGAGTGGCGCGACGAACAACTCGTTGGGGACGAATACGACGCTGGTTGACAATGGCGTGGTGACGCTCAGCGGGAATCAAACGCTCACGCTTAACGGGACGACGGCGGCGTCGCTGAATCTGGGAGCGAACGTGCTGACGCTCGTCGGAGGCAGTTACGCGGGGGCCATTGTCGGCACGGGCGGGGCGCTGGCCAGCAGCAGCGGCAATACCACGCTCAGTGGCGCGAACACCTACACTGGCGCCACGACGCTCAGCGGCACGGCGCACCTCACGCTTGCCGGAACCCTGGCCAGCACGAACGTCAACGTCGGCAGCGGCGCGACGTTGAACGTCACCAATGCCACGGCCAACGCCATGTCGGCTACGACGAATCTCGTCGACAACGGCGCGGTGACGTTCAGCGCCGCGCAGGCCTTGGCTTCGCTCAGTGGCACGGGGACGGTGACCATCTCTTCGGCGACGTTGACGCTCTCGGGGGGCAGCTTCGCGGGCGCGATCAACGGCGCGGGCGCGGTGACGATTGCCGGCGGCACGACCTTCAGCGCCGCCAGCCTTTACAGCGGCGGCACGACGATCAACGCGGCGGCCACGTTCGTCGCCGCCAACGGCAGCACCGGCTCGGCACTGGGCACGGGCGCGGTAACCGTCGCAGGCGTGTTGGCCGTTCCGTCGACCGGCGGCAGCGTGGCCGGTCCGGTGACCGTCAACAGCGGCGGCTCGCTCGCGCCCGGTTTCAGCGGCGCGGGAGTCCTCAGCCTCAGCAGCAACCTGACGCTCAACGGCGGCAGCACCGTAAGCTTCGGCAGCATCGGATCGCTGGGAAGCGTAAGCATGCTGAGCACGGCGAACCTGATCTTCGGCAGCGGCACTGAGACGTTTAGCTTCTTGGGAACGATCAACACGGCGCAGGTGATCAAGCTCGTCGGCTTCACCAGCGGCACGTACTCTGGCGCGGCGACGAACTTCACGAACATCGCCCTCTCCGGCTTATCGCTGGGCAGTGGCCTCACGGCAACCGTCTCGGGGACCACCAACCCCAACGAGCTCGACCTGGTCGTCACGGCCGCGGCGTCGGGCAACCTCACCTGGAACGGCACCACGAATAAGACCTGGGACATCGGCACGAGCAACAACTGGCTCGACAACGGCAACACCGTCACGTTCGCCAACGGCAATAACGTGACCTTCACCGACACCGGCGCCGGGACCGTCAACGTCACTGCGGGAGGCGTCGCGCCGGGAACGGTGACCGTTAACAACACGGGGGCGGGAACGTACACGTTCAGCGGCGGGTCGATCAGCGGCACGTCGTTCAACAAGCTCGGCGTCGGCACGTTGTTCTTGACGAACACGAACACCTACAGCGGCGCGGCAACGATCGCTGCCGGCGTGGTGACGATCACCGGCAGCGGCAGCCTCGCGGCCACCGGCGTGACGGTCACGGGCACATTGAACTTGAACTCGACCGCCAACGCGCTCACCGCAACCACGCCGGTGACGATGACCACCGGCGGCACGCTGAATGTGAGCACGAGTCAAACGATCGGTTCGCTTAACGGAGCGGCTGGAACGACGGCGATCGCCAGCGGCGCGATGCTCACGCTCGGCGGCGGCAGCTACGCGGGAGCGCTCAACGGCAACGGCGCGATCACGATCGCCGCCGGGGCGAACACGGTCACCTTCGGTGGCACGGGCGCGTACACCGGCGGCACGACGGTCGCCAGCGGCGTGTTGCAAGTTCTAGGCGCAGCGACCCTCGCCCCGGGCGGCAACCTCACGGTCAGCGGCTCTGCGGCGGCTATCTTCGCCGACACGCCGACGCTCCTCACGGTCACCAACAGCAGCACGGCCGCGACGGGCTTGTCGTTCACCTCGGCCACGATCTCGACCTTGTTAGGCAGCGGCACCACGAGCTTCACGACCAACGCGGCGATCGGTCAGATCAGCGTCGGCACGGTCACGGTCGGCGGAACACTGGCGGCAACGACACTCAGCGGTGGAACGGTTCGCATCACCGGCGCAGCGGCGATCAGCACCTACAGCGGCGGCAGCCTCACGTTGGCTGGCGCCGCGGCCAGCACGATCACTAACGCCAGCGGCACGGGCGCGATCAATCTCTCACTGGCAGGCACGAACTTGACGCTCGGCGGCGGCAGCTACGGCGGCGCGATCGGCGGCGCGGGAAGCGTGACGGTCAGCACGAGCGGCACGATGACGCTCTCGGGAACGAACAACTACACGGGCCCGACGAATGTCGCGTCGGGGATTCTCGTTATCGGCTCGCTGGCCAACGGCGGGCAGGCCAGCAACATCGGCGCTTTGGGCAGCGCAGCCGGCAACCTCGTCATATCGGGCTTGCTGAGCTATAGCGGATCGCAAGTCTCGACCGACCGCTTGTTCACGATCGCGAATTCTGGCGCGACGGTCGTGGGGCTCGTCAACTTCACCAACACCGGCGCCGTGGCGTTCGCCACGCCCAACACCAGCAATCAACTCAAGATCGGCAACGGCATGACGTTCGCGCCGCTGCTGGCCAATAATGGCTCGGGCGTGTCGTCGTTGATGGCCGTCGGCGACCTGACGCTCTCGGGCTTGAACACGTACACGGGTGTGACGACGCTCTCCAGCACCACCGGCACGGTGGTCGTCAGCACGTTGGGCAATGGCGGACAGGCCAGTAACATCGGCGCTTCTGGCAGCCAGGCCAGCAATCTCGTCATCAATGAAACGCTTAAATACATCGGCGGCACGGTGTCGACCGACCGCTTGTTCACGATCGGCGCCAGCGGCAACACGCCAACGATCGACGCCTCGGGCACGGGCACGCTGAGCTTCGCCAACAGCGGGGCCGTGGCCTATAGCGCCCCGAACACTGCGGCCGCGTTCACGCTCACCGGCAGCAACACGGGGGTCAACATCTTCTCTCCGACGGTCGGCGACAACGGCAGCGGCGCGGTGTCGATGGTCAAGGCGGGCGCGGGAACTTGGTTCGTTACGGGCGCCAACACCTACTCCGGCGGCACGACGATCTCCTCGGGCGCGCTCGTCGCGGCCAACGGATCGGGATCCGCCTTCGGGAGCGGGCTGGTCACGGTCAGCAACGGCGGCACAATCGCCGCGGGGGCTTCGGGCGGTACGGTCAACGCGCCGGTGACGGTCTTCAGCGGCGGCGTGGTCTCGCCGTCGTTCTTCGCGCAGGCCACGCTCAGCCTCGGCGGCAACCTGACACTCAACACCGGCAGCACGGTGAGCTTCGGCAGCGTCGGCGCGCTGGGAACCTTGAGCCTCACCGGCGCGTTGAACCTGATCTTCGGCAGCGGCACCGAGACGTTCAGCCTGAGCGGCACGATCAACGCGCCGACAACGATCAAGCTTATCGGCTTCGGCACCGGCACGTACAGCGGAGCGGGAACGAACTTCAGCAACATCGTCATCTCGGGGTTGTCGCTCGGTTCGGGACTCAACGCCACGATCTCCGGCACCGCGCATACCGGTGAGCTCGACCTGGTCGTCGCTGCAGGATTGAGCGGCAACCTCACCTGGAACGGCACCACGAACAAGACGTGGGACATCGGCACGACGGTCAACTGGCTCGACGGCACAACGACCGTCCCCTTCGCCAATGGCAACAACGTGACGTTCGGCGACACCGGCGCGGGAACCGTCAACATCGCGACCACAAGCGTCTCGCCCGGTTCGGTCACGATCAACAACACGGGGGCGGGAACGTACACGTTCACGGGCGGCGCGATCAACGGCGCGACGTTCAGCAAGCTTGGCGTCGGCACGTTGTTCCTCACCGACACAAACACCTACAGCGGCGCGGCAACGATCGCCGCCGGCGTGGTCACGATCACCGGCAGCGGCAGCCTTGCCGCCACGGGCGTGACGGTCAGTGGCACGTTCAACCTGACCACTAGCGGCAACGCACTGAGTTCGACCACGGGCGTGACGGTCACCACCGGCGGCTTGTTCAACGTGAGCACCAGTCAGACGATCGCCTCGCTTAACGGCGTCGGCACGACGAGCATCGCCAACGGCGCGACGTTGAACATCGGCAATGGCAGCTTTACGGGTGCGCTCAACGGCGCAGGCGCGTTGAACGTGACGGCCGGCCTCAACACCGTCACGCTTGGCGGAACGATCGGCTACACCGGCGGCACAACGGTGACCAGCGGCACACTGCAGGTCCTCAGCGGCAGCAGCCTCTCAGCGAGCAGCAACCTGACCGTCAGTAGCGGCGCCAATGCCGTGCTGGCCAATGCCGGTCAACAACTCGGCACGCTTAACAACGCGGGAACCGTGAGCTTCACGGCCGCCATCGGCACCACCACGCTCACGTCGATTGCCGGCACGGGCACGACCGGCTTTACCGCCAATGCCAACGTCGCACAGATCACGAGCGGCACGGTCAGCATCGGCGGAACGCTCGCGACGACGACTATCAGCGGCGGCGCGATCAACGTCCTGGGAGTCGCAACGATCGGCACCGTCAGCGGCAACGCCACAGGCCTCACCCTCTCGGCAGCCACAAGCTCGATCACGAACTTAGGCGGCTCGGCCACCGTCACCCTCAGCGGCACGACGAACCTGACCATCGGCGGCGGCACTTTTAGCGGTTCGTTCAATCAGATCAGCGGCAACGCCAGCGTGCTCACGCTCGGCACGAGCGCGACGTTCACGCTCAACGGCGCGAACAACCTCACCGGCTCGCTCGTCATCGGCACGGGCACGACGCTCGTCACGCAAACGCAAAGCGCGCTGGGCGCGAACAACGGTTCGGGCGAAGCGCTGAACATCGCCGGCGGGCAACTGCACATCAACGGCACGACCGTGACGATCGACGACCGCAACGCCACGGTCACGCTCAGCAGCGGAGGCACGATCAACATCGACGCCGGCGACACGCTGATCCTCACCGGCGCGAACATTCACGGCAACATCACTCAAACCGGCAGCGGAACGCTCAAGATTCTCGGCTCGGGATACACCGGCAGCACCGTCGTCGGCACCGGCGGCACGTATGTGGCCGACCCGTCGAGCACCAACAACATCACGCTCGATCACGGGTCAACCCTGAGCTTCACCACGGCGGGCACCTACACGATGAGCGTCATCGTCTCGCCCGACCAGACGCACGGCACGGTGACGATCACCAACACCACCGGCGGCGTCGTCGACCTGACGGGCACGATCAACAAGACCGACACGAACCTCGTGATCACCGGCAGCTCCGGCAGCAGCTACCTCGTCGATGCCGTCATCAGCAACACGGCCAACAGCAATTTCGACAACGACATCACCTACAACTCGACGATGACGTTCAACGTGGCGCAGACCTACCAGGGCCCGACCACGATCTCGAACAACGTCGTCGTCACGTCCAACGTCGCCACCAACGTCTTCGATCCGGCGACCGTCATGCACCTGGGCAGCGCCATCGACAACAGCACCGGCAGCTTCGACTTGCACGGCAATACGCAGACGCTGGCCGGCATCTTCGCCGAAGGCACGGGCACGAACAACAACATCACCAGCTCCGTGGCCGGCGGCAACCTGTTCGTGAACGTGGCGTCAGGCGTCGACAGCTTCTCGGGGTCTTTGACCGGGCAGATGTCGCTCGACAAGGAAGGGGCCGGCACGTTGTCACTTTCGGGCACGGCAAACAACTACACCGGCACGACGACCGTCAACGCCGGCACGCTGGCCCTCGGCGCAACCAGCAACACGCTGCCCACCACAACCACGCTCTCCATGGGCGGCACAGGCGCCGTCGACTTGCTCGGCCATTCGCAGCAGATCGTCGCACTGATGAGCACGCTTACGACGACGACCGTCACGGGAGCATCCGGCAGTTCGCTGACGGTGTCGCCGAGTGGAAACGTCTCGGCCGCCTTCGCTGGCGTGATCTCGGGCAGCATCGCGTTGACGATCAACGGCGGCGCGAACAGCTCGCAGCTTCTCAGCGGCGCCGAGACGTACCTCGGCTCGACGACAATTAACTCTGGCGCACTGATCGTCAACGGCTCACTGAGCGCCGGCGGCGGCACGGTCACCGTCAACAGCGGCGGCGCGCTGGAAGGCAACGGAACGATCAACCGCGCCGTGGTCGTCAACAGCGGCGGCACGCTCTCGCCGGGCAGTTCGACCGGCGACACACAGACGTTGCACGTCGGCGGCAACCTCACCGTCGGCGGCACGTACAACTGGGAACTCAAGCAAGAGAGCACCAGCAGCGGCTTCGACCAGGTTGCCGTTACCGGCGGCAACGTCGCAGGCAGCGGCGGCACGCTGCACCTGGCCCTCAGCGCCGCGGGCATCCCGACCAACGACGCCTTCTGGCAGACGGCGCATGAATGGTCGGTCGCCTCCGTCACCGGCGGCACGATCACCAGCTTGTTCGCCCTCAACGATCCGACGGCAGCCAACTACGCGAGCATCGGGCACTTCAGCCTTGCATCGCTCGCCGCCGACCAAACCGCCGGCGCCGTGCTGCTCGATTGGTCGCCCACCGCCGTCCCCGAACCCGGCACGCTGCTGCTCTGCTCGTTCGCTACTTTGGGACTCGGTGGTTACGGCTGGCGCAAAAAGGTCCGGCGTTCGTCGGCTAACGATAATTCGTCGTCGGATCATTTTAATTGGGTCGTTGAGGATTCGGCCCAGACACACTAACGAAGTCGATTCACCGCAAGCAGTATTAACGGAATGTAACTCCTTTAGCTCCGACTACATTTGGCCCTAACAACCAAAAGCTAGCTTGAGCCCGTGAATAAAACGCCCATCATGCAAGAAGGCTGATTCTATGCGAAAACTCAATTGCCCCGATGTGCGATCCTATTGCTCATATCAGGTTCGACGGATCTCTAATTCAATGGCCCAATACGTTGTATCGCTTTTTGCCGTGACTGCGTGCTTTGCTACTGCTTCATCTGCGCTGGCGCAATCTTCAAGCATCAGCTATGGAACCGCTGGGTCGACGTACTCGATTAACTTCAGCACAGTCCTATCTCTTACCGGGAATGTTGCTGCAACGTCGTATGGGACCGCCAACGTTCCCGCCGCGATCAATACCGGCGTGGCCTCAAACGTACTCACCGGCTCATCAAGCTCGTCGACAAATACGTCGTTAAATGGTTGGTACGTTGATTCAACCGCTGCCAGGGTTGCCGAAGACACCAATACAAATACAACCACGGGGGCGATCTA
This sequence comes from uncultured Planctomycetota bacterium, assembly GCA_963708675.1. Lineage (GTDB taxonomy): Bacteria > Planctomycetota > Planctomycetia > Pirellulales > PNKZ01 > DATAXP01. The sequence continues at coordinate 2,756,258 of CAVPTO010000003.1, read as the reverse complement.
TGATTTCACAAATGGCACGCAAGCCGGCTTGGGCATCACTGCTACTAGCGGCAATACGGCAACGTTTGGCGTAATGCTAGTGAATACGACGGGGCAAACACTAAGTACGGTGAACCTTTCGTTTTTGGCAGCCGAATGGCGCGATGGGTCAACGACTAGCGGCAATACGCTCGCGTTCAGTTATGGCGTTACGTCGTCCGTCAGTGGAATGTTGACGAACTCAGGATTGACGAACGTCACCTCATTGAACTATGTCGCTCCGATTACCGGCGCGAACGCGTTTACGTCCGGCATTGGCGGAACCGACTCTTCGAACATTACTGGGACGCTGACCGGTGTGAACTGGGGTGCGGGCCAGGCATTGTGGATTGAATGGGGAGTGAACGGTGTGTCTCAAGGACCTAGTTTAGCGATAGACAATTTTAGCCTCTCAGCTTCGGCGGCCGTCGCACCGTCTTTTACTTGGAACAACCATAGTGGGGATTCACTGTGGAATACGACAAGCATCAACTGGACGAACGGCGCGAATGTAGCCTATTCAGATGCTGGCGGCCCGACGGTGACGTTCACAGACGTTGGTGCTGGTGCTATTACGGTGACGGGCTCCGGGGTGAATCCCGGCAGTGTGACCGTCACTAACAGCGGCGCAAACACTTATACGTTCACTGGCGGCTCGATTGGCGGCTCCGCATCTCTCACCAAGCAAGGCAACGGCCTCTTGGCATTGTCTGCGAGCAACGGATACACCGGCGGGACGGCAATCAACGGCGGAACGATCCTCATCGGCAACGACAACGCCTTAGGTGTCAGCACGAGTAGTTTGACGATGGCAGGCGGCAGTTTACGGCTGTCGGGCAACGTGACAAGTGCGCGAGCCCTCACGATCAATACCGGCGGAGGGACGTTCGACACCAACGGCAATAATGCGACTTTCTCCGGCCCATTTTCTACCGGTGACGTGTTTTCCAAGGTCGGAGTGGGCAGTCTGACGCTGACCGGTGCAGTGAGTGTGAACGCCGGCACGGGCTATCTGGCCGTCAACGCCGGGACGCTGAATTTGGCGCCGGCGAGCGGAGGCGGGACCGACTCTATCTTCGTCAGCTCCACGTCGGGGAGTTTCGCCGGCAGCATCGGCGTTCTCGGCGCGACGGTGCTGAACATACAGGCCTCGGGTGGCACTGGCAGCGGAGTTGTCGGCGGTGGAGGCACAATCACGTTTATGGGTGCTGCCGGCTCGGGCCCGTCTTCGGCCAGCTATGGCGGAATCATCACTAACCCGTCCGGCACCGATACGGTCACGGTCGGTAATAACATCGTGTTGAGTCCAACGGGAAGCGTAACGAGTACCGGGCAATTCGGCATTTTGCTCGGCGCGGGTAGCCCTAGCGTATTGGCCGTCGTTGGCAATATTAGCGGCACAGGCGACGTGATTATTTCCAGTACGAACACGGGCGTTGTGAAGGGGGCCGGCAATCTAATACTTTCCGGGAATAATTCGTATAGCGGAATGACCGATATCTTGTATTCGAGCAATGGGGTGGTGCAACTCGGCTCCAACACCGCTCTGCCAACCACGACCACACTCTACTTCGGCAACACGCTCAATGGTGGCGCCGCTGCTCAGGCCGGCAAATTGGACATGAATGGATGGAACGCCACGGTGTCTGGCATCAGTACGGCCAGTGCCTCAGGCATCATTAATAGTTCAACATCGCAAAGCGTGCTCACGATCCTCGGCGGCGGCATGAACACCTTCGCTGCGGCGATTGGACCGACGGGCGACAACATTGCACTCACCTTGGCCACAGCCAATACGGGCAGTTTGGCCTTGACCAATACGTCGGGTAGCAGCTTCAGCGGCGGGACAATCGTCAACGGCGGCACGCTATTCATCTCGAACAGTTCGAATTCCGCGCTCGGTAGCGGCAATGTCACCATTGGTAGCGGCGGCGCATTGGCAAGTGGTGTGAACGCGACGATTACTGGTCCGAGCACCGTTGTCGTTGTCAGCGGCGTGCTTTCCGCGGGAGGTGGCAGCGTGGGAACGCTCACAATCGGTGGCGGACTGCAGGCAAATTCCGGCTCAGCGTTCAAGTTCGCCTTTAGTGGCAGCTCAGTCAGTCTTGTCGATGTCACTGGCGCGATGACGTTCTTCGGAGCTTCGACGTTGAATCTTTCGGGCACACCGACGGCCGGTACCTACACGTTGATGACATTCGGCAGCGACTTTAACAACGCCTCATTCTCGTCCATCGTCGGGACGCCCGGATTTCAATACACCGAAACCATCTCCGGTAACAATCTCGAAGTGACCGTGAGCGTCTCGCCGCTTACATGGACGAGTACGACCAGCGGTTTGAAAGACGGCGCGGGGCTCTGGGCTGATATGACCGCTAGCGGCGGTGCAAACTTCTGGAACGGTGCCGCCAACGTGCAGTGGGATAACACTCAGAATAGCACTGTAATCTTCGGCGCGACGAACTCGGGAAATGGCGGGACCGTCAGTCTCGGCAGCGCGATCACGGCCAGCACGATTATTTTCTCTACCGTTTCTTCGCCGTACGCAATCGTCGGCAATGGCAATTCACTTACGCTTACTGGTGGCATCACGGCGAGTAGCTCGGCGACGATTGCCGCTCCGGTGATGATCACAGCATCCGAAACCTGGACGTCCGGTTCGGGTGCAACACTTTCGGTCACTGGTTCGATTGGCGAGGCGACCGCCGGGCAAGCGCTGACATTGACCGGATCTGGAGCGTTTGCCTTCTCTGGTGCGAATACGTACAGCGGCGGCACGTCGGTTCTCGGTGGCGCAACATTGCAGGTCTCAGCCGACAATAATCTGGGAGCTGCTGCTGCGCAACTCACGATTAGCGGAGGTACCTTGGCAGTGACGGGTAGTGGATTCACCACCAGTCGAACGATTCACATCACAAACACAGGCGGCGGAGGAACCTTTGACATCGCCAACGGTGGGACACTCACAGCATCGACAGCGCTGGCCGGCAGCGGCACGCTGACAAAGACCGATGGTGGCGCGCTTTGGTTGGCCGGTGCGTATAACACGGGTGCGAACATTTCGGTTCTTGGGGGCACGTTAGACCTGGCCGGCGCCGCCAGTCTTACGGGAAGCCTCACGATCTCTGGGGGTGCGTCGCTCGTTTTTGCGGAAGCCAGCGGCACAGAAACGTTTAACGCCGCGGCTTCCGCCGGTTCCGGTCAGTTCGGCGGGAAGCTTGTGATTGGTGGCGATTCGGCGGTCATCATCAAGAATGCTGGCTTCATTTCCGATGCCGGAGGACAAATCCAATTCACGACCTCAGGTGGTGGGCTCTTCGCCAACGGCACGAATGTCACGATCGGCAACGATGTCGTACTGACCGGCTCTGGTCCCATCAGCTCGTTTTTAGGCGATTCCAGCGGTGGTACGTTAACCGTCGCCGGCAACATCAGTGGCAACGGCGATCTGATCGTGTCTAGCACGAACACCGGCGTCGCAAGCGGCAAGGGTGTCGTCGTGCTTTCGGGCAACAATACCTATAGCGGCAACACGATCATGCTGCTCAATAACACCAGCGGCTCTTACGGTCTGCTGCAACTGGGTTCCAACACCGCTCTTCCCACCGCGACCACTATTATCTTCGGAACTGGTAGCAGTGGCGTAGCGGGCCTGCTGGACATGAATGGTTATAACGCGACCGTCGCGGGCATTAGCGCGGCATTTGCGACTGGCAGCAGTTTCGGAGGGATCGTGAATAGTTCCGCGACCCTCAGCACATTGACGATTAATGGCTCAGGGAGTTACGCCTACGCCAGTGCGATCGGCGGCGATGCACTCGCGACGAACAGTAATTCCACCAGTGGAACCGTTTCCGGAAGCAATGTTGCCTTGGTCATGGCCGGCACCGGTACGCTCACACTTTCGGGTATCAACCCCTATGCGGGTACTACAACGATTAACGCTGGGACGTTGGCGGTCGACGGTAGCCTTACCAGCACGAGCGGCGTCACGGTCAATACGAATGGAACGTTGGCAGGCGCCGGTACCATCAACACCGCCGCCACAGTCTCGCTCGCCGGCGGCATGTTTGCGATGACGGGCGGCACGGTCGGCGCCGTTCAAGTTACAGCTAATTCGACCTGGTCGGGCTCGGCGACGGCCGCCTCTCTCAGCATCGACAGTGGGAAGAACTTAAATCTCAGCGGCACGGCTACAATCACTTCTGCGGTCGATGTTTCGGGCAGCCGTTTGGTGAACAATGGTACGGTGCACGCGACGGTGAACGTCTCTTCCGGTGGTGTCGTCAACGGCAACGGCTCCTTTGACGCATTGAACGTTAACAGCGGCGGCTCAGTATCCCCGGGCAACAGCCCCGGCACGCTAAACAGCGCCAGCACGAGCTGGAATAGCGGCGGTACCTATGTCTGGGAGATCAACCATCTCGGCAGCTCTTTCAACGACCAGCTGCCTGCTGGCCAGAATCCAGGTTGGGACTTGTGGAACACAAACAATCTCACCGCCGTGCAAAGCGGGTTTAAGATTGAAGTCGAATCGTTGCTGACGAATAACTCGGCCGGCGCACTAACGGGTTGGGACCCGTCGCAGGCTTATCAGTGGCTCATCGGCACCAGTACCGACAACGCGTTTACTCCTACGGCGGTGACCACGCTCAATGGCAGCCTCGATTACGTTACACAGTTTGGTGCTGACAACAATCTGGCAGGCGGTTCATTCGCCCTCATTGGTGGAGACTCGGGGAATAGCTTGTACCTGGACTTCACGCCTGCAGCAGTTCCCGAACCAGGCACGCTCTTGCTTGGCTTGATTGCGACGTCATCGATCGGCTGGAGAATTCGCCGTCGTCGTGCGCAGCTCCCTACAACAATCGCGAAACCTAACTGTGCCGCTCATTGCAGCGACTTCTCCTAAGGACGCGTCGGTGTTGCATCCCCTTCGAAGTCTAGAACGACGTTGGTACAAAGCCTGTGATGGGCTCGTGCGGCGCCTTGGGCGCCTGCAGGAAGGCTACTACGAACGTCGCGGTCAATGCCGCGCGGCCATTTTGCGGTTCATTACTCCGCGTGGCTATTCAGCGTTCATCAACTTTGTTGTATCCCTTGCCTTCAAGTCTACGCGACGTCGGCTTTTTCATATCGCGCTAGGGCTTGGCTCGGTGATTTTGACCGCGGCCGCAGCATTGGCACTCACACTGACAGGACGGGAGTATCTGAAAACGCGTTTTGCCGAAGCCGAAGCCAAGGCGATGGTGAACGGTGACACCCCAAGGACGGTGGACGCGCTTCGATGGCTGGTGCGCCTTGAACCTTCGGATCCGAGCGTTTCGCTGCGATTGTCACAAGCACTCGCAGCCAATGGTCATCCCCACGAGGCCAACCAAATACTCGATCAGCTCACTCCCAGCGACGGCGTCGGATATCCGCCGGCCTATCTCGTCAAGGCTCAGCGCGCCGTCGCTGCCGATGACGTCTCACCCGAGCGGCTGCATTGCATTGAGAATGAACTCGAACGTATCGGCGGTATCGATAACGATCAAGTGCTCGACGTGAAGATTCAACTTTGGCTTCGTACCGGTCGCTTCGCCGCGGTAGACGACTTGATCCATCGTGCGGTCTCGCTGAGCCCTGACGCGCGTATGATGGTGGCACGAACGTACGCATCGCTTGGTATGCGGTCGTCTGCCGTCAGGCAAGCGAATCTAATCAAACACGAGCTAATACCTCGCCTTGAAGCTAAGGAAACAAGTGCTCATCGATTGCTACTCGCCCAAGCGTATGGCATCGGTAGTGAGTTTGCGGCGGTCGAGAAAGTCCTCCATATCGGACGGTTACTTCACCCTCGTGGAACTTTCGTCAACGAACTGTGTCGCCTTCATTTCCAGTTGAGTCAACAGCCTGGGCTCAGCACCATTAATCGTTTGCAACTCATTAATACGGCTATCGACATACTCCCGGCTACTAATGATCTGTCTCCAGAACAATACTTGTTGCTCTATCAATTGCATTCGGCTCGTGGCGACAACAGTCAGGCCAGCGAGTGCCTTTCCAAAGCCGCCGCCGCCGAGCCTGCACATCGCATGGAGCTGGCGCACTTCCTGATGTCGCGTGGGGGCGAGGTGAACGCTCGCGCGATAGTCGAAAATGTCAAAACTGATTGCCTCGCCCAGCTGCGGTGCTCGGCAGATCGGCGTGGCGCTCGGCTATTACTTGCCGAAGCCCAGGTCTTCCTTGTTGATTACGAAGGTGCGGCAACAAGTCTCGCCGAAGCGTATGAACGGATTGCCGATCCTGCGTACGCTGTAGCGCTACACCGCACTTATCTGGCATGGTGGGACGCCAAATCGAAAAGCAGCTCCCTAAGTCCGGACTACAACCTGGAAGTGCTCGAAAAGGCCGCGCGTTACTGTCCGCGAAGTCTCGAGCTCATCAAGCGTCTGCACGACGCGCGTCGCCTGATCCCGCAGGACAGTCCAGCCACGCTTGAACGATTGCAATCTCTTGTACGCCATGTCGCTTCACTTATTGCGTCATCCTGAAACCTTTTGCTGCCGGCCGCCGCGAGGGGCCGGCCATGACGAATGAGAGCATCTTATTCCCGCCACAGAAGCACTGACCGCCGGCAACGAGATTCAGCTCACTGAGATGGGGTTGCCGCATAAACCGCCCGCGAGCGACTCATTTTTTCAATGGAACGAGCTTCTTGAATCGCCGCTGACTCAAGCAAAAGCCAAGCTCGTCCAACAGTTTGAGCGTTACGCAATCTGTCGAGCGCTCAGGCGAAGCGGAGGCAACATTAGTGCGGCGGCGCACGAACTAGGTATCCATCGTCAGTGTCTTCAACGGAAGATTGCGTCCCTCGCGATCACAACCGAAGAGTTTCCGTTGAAGACTTACGATTACCGATAGGCCTTTATCTCTCCATTGGAATAGCTCCTCGCGATAACGCTCGGCAGATGTAACCGGCGCACTGTTGAACTGTACTACGCTGGCGACACAAACGGGTTCGGGAATGAAATCGTCGTTCCCAGCGACGACCGGAGTTCGTCACCCTCTGCCCGAGCGAGTTGGGGCTTCGGAGCGAGTTGCCTCGTAGTATGATCCGGCTTCACACCCCTAAACGGATTTGAAGACACTATCGTAATGCCTACCGAAACGGGATGGCTCTACTGGGCCCTGCTGTCAGCAGTTTTTGCAGCCTTCACAGCGATCTTCGCCAAAGTAGGGCTCGAAAGAGTCGATTCCGATTTCGCGACGCTCGTGCGTTCGGCCGTAATCTTCATCGTCCTTGCGCTGATTGTTTACTGCACCGGCAAGTGGCAGAACCCGATTAGGCTTGAGTCGAGAACGCTTCTGTTCCTGGTGCTCTCGGCCCTTGCGACGGGCGCTTTGTGGCTGTGCTACTTCCGTGCGCTTAAGCTCGGCAACGCATCGCAAGTCGCGCCGATCGACAAATTGAGTGTCGTGCTCGTGGCTGTATTTGCCGTGACGTTCTTGGGCGAGCGACCAACACTACGAGAATGGGCCGGCATCGGGCTTGTTGGATTGGGCGTGGTGCTCCTCAGTTGGAAAGCGTCGCCTGGTCTCTGAGGTGGGCCTAGTATCGGAAGTCGATGCCCATTCCACTGCTCTTGCCGATGGACCAAGGTATGAGGATCGGGCGCGTCTTGCCGTGCTGCGTGTTGTCGACGGCGGTGGCGGCGATGAGCGCCAGCGAATAACCGAGGAAAACTTGCGACGGATAATGTGCGTCGTCGTTGATGCGTGAAAGGCCGGGCATCACCGACAGCCCGTACAACGCGACCTTACAAACGGGTCGCTCGGTCATCTTCGCGGCGGTGATGAATGGAATCGCTCCGATGAAAGCATGGCCGCTGACGCCGTTGTTATCGCCGAAGAAGTTCCAGTGCGAGCCCCAAGGATTCTCATTCGGTCTGCTACCGCCCGTCATCTCTTGCGTCAGCAACAACACGGGGCCACCAACCAACGCGGTGCGTAATCCCCGTCCCCCGTACTCTGCGAGCACGTTACCTGCAGCGGTCTGATCGAACGCGTTGCCGACGATCGCAATCGCGGCGTACGCGGGCAACGTATACAGGCCCTCGCCAAAGGTCTTAAACGCATGGATTCCCGGCTGCGTGCCGATGCCGTGCTGCCATGCCGAGCGAATCGATTGGTCGGCGTCGGTGTTGGCGATCGCAGCCCCGACGCCGAAGACGGTACCCAACGCGAGGAGGCTCCTCGGAGAGTAGAAGTTCGCGTAGTCGGAGAGCACATTGCCTCCGACATGCTTAAGACGCGGCCATTTGCTCTCCATCCATGGCGGCGAACTGTCGGGGCCAACCGTCGCCGGGTAGACCGCGCCGTTCTGACGCGACACCAGCACCGCTATCAGTCGCTGCTCTTCAGCAGTGTCGCGACCTTCAAACTGCCACGTCTCGTCGACGGAGCCAACGGCGCGGAGCAAGGGCTGCACTTCGACAAATACGGACACCTCGACAAGGCAGCCGTTCGCGCTATGCTGCATGGAGACTCCTACCCACCGCCGCCTGTCGGGCCCTGCAACCGAAAGCTCGCGAGGAAACAAAAGAGCAAACGTCTGCAGCCGACTGGACGGCGACTGGTTGCCAAGGCCATTCGGAGGAGAGTTGCGCTCGATGGGATAGTAATCGTCGATGGTGTCCACGACTTCATTCCAAACGGTCGTCGCGTCACCTTGCGGAAACTGCACCGTGTTGTTGATGACTTGTGGAGTTGCGTTGCGATTGAATTGATCCGCGACGCCATCTGCGGCGAGGCAGATGAGTTGCCCGCAAGTCGCAAAAACGATCGCGGCGAGAAGACCGCTGCGTCGTAGCTGGCAAAGCATGTCGCTGAGAGCGTCGTCGAGGGATGGAAAGATGAGGGCGGGCATTCTTGGCAAATCGCCTTTCGCCCGCAACGGCGTGTTCAATGCTGCCGTCGACTGTGAGAACTCCAGATAAAGAACTCGATCTGTCGCAACGAACGCGAGCCAGTTTCGGCGGCGCGTACGTGTAGCCCCCAAGCGGGGAGCGTTTCTTGCGAAGGAGCGTCATCACTCACTGATAGCTGCGATTTGATCGAGAGAAACAGACGGTCTTCGCGCTCGAAGGCATGCACCATCTTCGCGATGCTATCGGCGCAATTCCGCCGCAGATCGCTCGTTTCGCACGCCAGAAATGAACGCCCTGCGCGAAGATAAATTATTTCTTATCTCCACGTCATGATGGCCTTAGGTGAATTCGCTACGATTCGACCGAAGCGGGCCTGCATGAATCCTGATCCGGGTCGGAGCATTTCTATGACGGGCGCATGTCGATTTGCGCACGCAATCGGGATCTCGGCAATCATCGCGGCGAGCAGCGCCGCAGGCGCTGAGTTCGTAATCTCATTGGAGAGACTTCCGAAGCAGGTGAGTGAGGCCGTCAAAGGCAAGTTTCCAATGGCTGAGGTGATCGAAGTCTCTGAGAAAACGGACGACGAAGTCGTGTACGAGGTAACCGTTCGAGACAACGGCAAGAAGATCGACGTCACAATCGACGCGGATGGCGACATCGAATCGCTTGAAAGAGAGATCGACGGGAGTGAGTTGCCGAAAGTAGTCCGCGAAGCGATTGCAAAGACGCATTCTGATAAAACGATTGAGATCGCTGAAGCCGTTTACGAGATCGAGGACGGAAAGGAAGAGCTTGATTTCTACGAAGCACAACTCAAAGCCAAGGATGGCAAGCAAACTGAGGCAATGATCAAGGCGGACGGCACGTTCATCGAAGCGGACAAAGACGATGATGAATGAGCCGATTGACTGTCTCCACGCGACTGGATGCCCGCAAGCTTGGCAGGGTTCCGAATGAGCCTGCGCATCTTGCTTGTCGAAGACGACAATGAAATCGCGGACTTTCTCGTGCGTGGGTTTCGTGAAGAGGGGTTCACCGTCGAGCGGGCATCCGACGGCGGCGAAGGATGGTGGCAACTCCACAGTGGTGAATGGGACGTCGTGTTGCTCGACTGGTCGCTTCCGGTACTCGACGGATTAACGCTCCTTCGTCGGTTCCGCCAAGAAAACCAGACGACGCCGGTGCTGTTCATAACGGCAAAGGATTCTGTCTCGGAACGCGTCAAAGGATTGGACAGCGGCGCCGATGACTATCTTTGCAAGCCTTTCGCGTTCGAGGAGTTGCTGGCTCGCGTGCGCGTACTGGCCCGCCGTCAAGGACAATCGGCGCCCACGGTCCTCGAGTATGGCGACGTGCGGCTCGACTTGACCACCCAACGTGCAGAGCGCGCTGGCCATCGCCTTGATCTCACGGCGAAGGAACTGGCATTGCTTGTTTTTCTGCTGCGGCATGGCGACGAAATCGTTACGCGCACACGCATCTACGAGCAAGTGTGGGAAGAACGCTACGATGGCATGTCCAATACGCTCGAAGTGCACATCATGGAACTCCGGCGCAAACTCGAAGCCCACGGCTGCCGATTGATCCATACGGTGCGAAATCGCGGCTACTCGTTCGGCGACAAGATGAGGAAAGACCGTGACGCTGACTAACCGTGTTTCGGTGTTCTTCTTGTCGGCATTGGCATTGGTGCTGATCGGATTCTCGATCGTCCTTTTCGCGCTTGCGCATTCTTTTCTGCATCAACAAGTCCACGAGTGTCTCGACACCGCGTTGAATACGGTCGCTAGCGCCATTGAAGAGAAGCCCGATGGCCTTGAATGGGAACCCGCAAATAGAACGATCGTGCTCGATTTCTCGCTGCTCGGCACTGAGGCCGTTTGGCTTGTCGCCGATGAACAGGGCAACGCCGTCGATCGGTCAGAGAGCAACGGGCTCGATCGTTTCTTGGCCGAAACTTCACCGTCGTTCACTTTTCCTTTTAACCAGCAGTCGAGCACCATCTGGGAAACCTCGTCGTGGCGCGGCGGTCAACGCTGGATCGTAAGCGATGCGTCCCAAATAAGAGTCAGCAGTCCGGACAAGGCGCTAAGGCCCGAGCAGATGCGATATCGCTCACTATCGGTTACGGCCGGCATGTCGCTCATCCCAGTGCGAGCGGCGCTTCAAAAACTTGCTGTGACCTTGATCGCGACTTCGCTTTGTTTGTGGCTCGCCTTCTTTTTTGTTGGGCGGATGGTTTGTCGAAGGGCACTGCTGCCGTTGACGACGATGGCAGAAGCCGTCGACGAAATCAGCGCCGACGATCTGTCGTTGCGATTGCCGCCTGTTGCGTCGAAAGACGAACTCGATCAGTTGGGCCGCGCCTTCAATCGTTTGTTCGAGCGTCTGCAAGTCGCTTTCGAGCGACAGAACCGTTTTGCGAGTGAAGCATCGCACCAACTACGCACGCCGTTGACTGCCCTGCTAGGGCACATCGAAGTGGCGCTTCGCAGAGAGCGATCGGTACAAGAGTATCAGTCGACTCTGGCGACCGTTCAGGCCCGAGCAATGCGCCTGTCGCAAGTGGTCGAGGCACTGTTGTTTCTTGCTCGCACCGATGCCGAGGGGCGTTTGCCATCTCCCGAACGTCTGAGCTTGTCGAATTGGCTGGCAGAGCATCTTGAATCGTGGTCGACGCATCGACGCGCAAAGGACCTGAAACTGATCGTTTCCGATACTGAACCATGCGAAATCAATTCGCATCCAGTTCTGCTCGGCGAGCTGATCGATGTTCTGATCGACAACGCCTGCAAATACAGCGATGCGGGATCGTCAATCGCGATCCGCGTCGTTTGCGACAAGACGGCGGCGAACATCAGCGTCGAGGATCATGGTGTAGGCATCGACGACCTGGATTTCATGCAACTGTTCGTGCCGTTCTACCGTTCGGAAGAAGCCCGACGACGCGGAATCGAAGGTATCGGTCTCGGTCTGTCGATTGCGAAACGCATCGCTGAGTTATTCGGCGGCACACTGACGGTCAGCACGCGCTTCGGTGCCGGAAGTTGCTTTACGATTCGACTTCCCGTGGCAGCGGGAGATTTCTGTGGGCGAACTTCAACGGTTCGAACAGCGTCGGAGCTATCACAATTAGCGGGCACTCACTCCGCGGAGACCGGCTCTTGAATTCAGCGAAGCTCACTCACTTTATCCATGCTCACTTCCTATGGCTGATCATCGGTTCCTACATCGTGGCAGCGATTGTTCCAAGTGTCGGGCTCGCCGCTCGATCGGTCTCGTTCGCCGGTGTAGGCTTGCCGATGTGGCTGCTGGGATTTCTTCTTTTCAATGCTGGCCTAGGCGTCGAACTGTCAGAACTCAGGCAGCTGCGCAGCAATTTCCGGCCATTGCTCATTGGCATCGCGGCCAACGTGCTCATTCCGATCGCTTACATTGCGGTCGTCATGCTAACCATGAAGTTGTGGCACAACCCCGATGAAGTGCAGAACATCCTCGTCGGCTTGGCGATTGTCGCCTCGATGCCCATCGCTGGGTCGTCCACCGCATGGTCACAGAACGCGAACGGCAATCTCGCTTTGAGTCTCGGGCTCGTGGTGTCGTCCACGATCTTGAGCCCCTTAACGACTCCGATTGGATTGCACGCCGTGGGACTCATGACCACCGGCGACTATTCCGAAGATTTGCCAGCTCGCAGGTTCCGAAACTGGTTGGTTCCTCATGATCGCCGTAATCACGCCCTCCATTGCCGGCATCGTTACTCGCGCCGTGCTTGGCAAAGAACGGCTCGCGGGTCAAAAGGCGAATCTAAAGTTAGCCAACTCGGCGGTGTTGTTATTTCTGAACTACTCAAATGCCGCCGTGTCGCTGCCTCAGGCGATCTCGACTCCCGACCCCGACTTCCTGGCCGTGACGCTGCTTATATCGTTGCTGCTTTGCTCCGTCGCATTCTTCGGAGGGTGGCTCATCTCGATAATGCAACACTCCGACTTACCGGATCAGGTCTCGTTGATGTACGGATTGGGAATGAACAACAACGGCACTGGGCTGGTGCTCGCGTCGATGGCCTTGGCCGATCATCCGAGAGTCTTGCTGCCGATCATCTTTTACAACCTCGTGCAACACTTCATGGCCGGCACCGTCGATCACTTGATGCTGCGTCGCCACCGCGGCGATGTCGTTCAGCCTTGCTGAGATCTCCCATCTAAAAGGATCCAACGATGAAAGCAGTTGTTCGCGTTATTTTTGTCCTTTGCGCAGTTCTCGCCGTCGCCTCCATTGAGAACTGCCTGGCTGGCACACCGCAGAAATGGGAGGACGTTCCCAAGGCCGTCCGCGATACCGTGCTGGCCAATGGCGGCACGCCGGCGACGGTCATCGACAAAGAGAAAGGAACCCGCAACGGACTTGCTGTCTATGAAGCGGGTATTAAGGGCAAAGACGGCGCGATCAGCGATCTGGTGATTACCGAGGACGGCACACTGATCGAGACAAAAATCGACGACGCCGAGGATCAAAAGGCCGAACGCGCCGCGCGGGCCAAAAAGCTGCTGCAAGGCGTGAAGTTCAGCCATCCGCGCGAAATCACCAATCCGTACCTGCCGCTGGCGACGCTCAAACAAGACATTCTCGAAGGCGTCGAAGATGGCCAAAAGGTTCGCGTCGAACGCACCGCCAAGCCCGAGCTGCGTAAGATGTTCACGTTCGGCGAGCAAACGAAAACCGGCGAGGTAAAAGCGCGCGAATTGTACGACCATCAAACCGATCCGGACGAAAATGAGAACATCGCCGACGCTGATGGCAACCGGAAGCTCGTGGCCGAACTTGGAAAGCAGTTGACCGGGGGATGGCGAGAGGCCCTGCCGAAGTAGCCGACTCGATCAATGATCTGTATGAGGGCAGATGATGCAGATTCAAATCAATCTGCCCGACGTGAGGCGCACTCCCATAATGTTTTTCCAGCGTTTGATCTGATTGTTAACTGCCGGCGGCATCGGTTTGACGCGCGAAACCCTTCGTTGGATGTTGCGAAATGGGAGACCCGCGGCTATTTGCCGTAGCTATTCTCAATTCGCGCATGCGGACGGGGCTCTCCTATTGCGTGAACGTAGAACAGTTTCATAGGCCTAAAATCCGAACGACTTACTTCTGAGATTGGTCGCTAACGAATCAAATGATCCGTGCATTTTCACCGATTGCCGCTGCAACTATTAAGGAAAACGCGCGCCTTTATGATAGATCGTGGGTGCGACGCGCCGAAGCATCTCTTTAGCTTCTGCGTACTTGAAACGTGCGTCCGCCAATCGGCATCGAAAGTGGCGAAGGGATTTGAACTCCGGCAACTCCATGCCGGCTTAGGAGTTGGTGCGATTTTGACTGACGCGTCGTCGAGGTCGCCTAACGTTTTGAACTTTGGCTTCCCGCATAAGAATCTTCTACAAGTACCTGGCATCAAACAAGAAACGGCTCGCCGCAACTCGATTGCGACGAGCCGTTAGAAGGCGAAAGTCGGGGCGACAGGATTTGAACCTGTCAGCGAAAATGACGCAACCACGAACGCTGTTTGTGATTGCGATTTCTGCCAAGGGTATCGCGCTGCAAATGCGCTGCATTCTCGGCACTCCAACTGTCTCGACATGGCGTCGCTTGACGCTGATCTGCAACGGGTCATCGTTGCTTGGGGCACGCTGCCCGAAGCGATGCGAACGGCGATTAAGGCGTTGGTCGGGACAATTCCTCAAACGCCGTGACACGTTGCTCCTATGGCCCAATGCTTTGCAGAGCGCCCGGTAAGGCTTGCTTGGTCGCGCCTTCTTGGACTTGATTGAGCAGACCCTGGCGATTGACCCCGCCGCCCATTTGAATCGCCGTTCCGAGCGTCGCCGGGTTCAGGCCCCCGGTGAGTTGCAATCCCTGGATTTCAATCGCGACCTTTTGCAACTCGGTGAGGGCTTCGACATAACCGAGTGTGGCATGGGCGTAGGTTTGGCGCGCCGTAAGCAATTGAAAAAGATTGAATTGGCCTTCCCGCGTGCCAGTCTGCACAAGGTCTAGATTCTCTTTCGCATTAGGCAGTACCTGCTGGCGGTATTCTTCGACGCGATAACGCGACGTGGTGTAGCGGCGTATCGAATCGGCCAGTTGGTCGCGAAGCACGAGCCTGACCCGAGCCACTTCCCCTTCGGCTTCCCGTAGGTCGGCATACGCCCGGTTGATGTTGCCCTGGTTGCGGTTGAATAATGGCACTGGTAACGCCACCAGGGTGCTTGCCGATGTGGACTGATTAACGCGGTCGCGTTCCACGACGGTTTGCACGGTGAGATTCGGGATCGGCTGGGCACGTGCGCTCGCGATCTCCCGGCGTGCATGCTCGACTTCGATTTGCGCCGCACGAAGTTGCGGACTGGCCGCGAGTAATTGTTGCAAGCTGGACTCAAGCTCGAACTCTGCCACGGGAGCATCGAGCCGTCCTTCGAGTCCTGCCGGTTCCATGTTCGGAATACCGACAATCACGGCCAGTTGTAGCCACGCGGCTTCGTAGCGAGCATGGGCATCTTTGCGCACCATTCGCAACGAGCTTAATTGGATTCTGGCTTGCAAAGCATCAGGGCGCGTCGCCAGTTGCGTCTTGAGTTGTTGATCCACTGCCCGCACACCCTCTTCGGCCAAACCTAAAAGGTGATCTGCGATGGCAAGCTGCTCTTGTGCTCCCAAGACTTCATAGTAGCGGACCTGTAAGTCGTTGAGCACGCGCATGCGCTGGGCTTGCCACTCCCAACGCAAACGTTCGGCCTCGCGCGCTTCAACGGCTTGGGCCAATTGCAACTTATGAGCGGTCACGAACTCCTGGGCCGCGAAGAAGCCGTTGGTTTGTGATTGAGTGGGATTCGAGGCGTCTGTCCGCACATAGCCAACTTGTGGGTTGGGATAGAGGCCGGCCTGTTGCCAAGTGCCCTGCTGCATGGCAATGGCGGCCGTCGCCTGGGCGATCGTCGGGTTATAGCGAAGCGCCAGATCTTCTAAATCGCTCAACCGCATCAAGCGTCGCTGAGGCGGTTCCTGGATTGCCGGGAGTCGGTCCGGCTGCGGGAATGGAAGGGCTTCCTGTGCGGCGGCCGATGCACAGCAAATCAAAAGCAATGCGCAAGTACCGACAAAGCGAAGCCGCAATGCTGATGAGTCTGGGGCTATCGATGGATTTCGGCGGGTTGGCACAGTCCGTTCCATTGCCAAGTCAACGCGATGGGAAACAGGGCCGCTCGCCTGGCCGAGCTGTTGGGGGCGATCATTATTACGATTGCGCAGAGCGCCAGCTATCGGGCTTTTATCGGATGAAGCGATGATGCTGGCACATCGCTGCGCTCAATTACGCAGTCGTGCGGGCTAGCGAAGATGTGCCGGCGCAGGAGAGTCGCCGGCATGACCCCAGCGGAGATAAAGAACGGGCAATACGACCAAATTGAGGACTGTGGAAGTGATCAGCCCGCCAAGGATCACCCATGCCATCGGCCCTTCGACCTCGCGCCCCGCTTCGCCGCTGCCGATCGCAATCGGTAGCAATCCCAATCCGGTCACGAGCGCGGTCATTAGCACCGGGACCAGCCGTTCCTGGGCACCACGAAATACCAGTTCCGGTCCCCACGGCAGACCTTCCTGATCGTGAAGGTGCTGCCAGTGCGAAATCATCATAATGCCATTACGAACCGTTATGCCGAAGAGGGTGACGAATCCGATCAACGATCCGACATTGAGCACGCCACCGCCGAGCGTTACAGCGGCCACGCCGCCGACAAATGCAAAAGGAAGGTTCGTTAACACTAGCACGAGCGGCCGCACGGCCCGAAACGCCAACCACAACAGCATGACGACTCCGATGCCGACGGCGCTACCCAAGAGTAGCAATTCCTGCTGGGCCGTCTGTTTCGCTAAATGCTCGCCTTCAACCATTAAGGCGTAGCGTTCGGGAAGCTCGATTTCATTCAGCTTCGCCTCCGACTCGGCGACAAAGGATTCAACATCCCTTCCCCACACGTTGCAGGTAACGACCTGCCGGCGAAGACCTCCTTCGTGGGCGATTAGCCGTCGGCCATCACTTAAAAAGATGTCAGCGACTTGTCTCAGTTGAATGCGTTGCTCCGTGTTCTCGGCTCCCGGCAGGGTGTCGCCGATGGTGTCGGTGGAAGATTCGTTCTGCACTTGGCGATTGGTTCCCGGTGCTACCGCTAGCCACAACTTGCCAACCGTCGCCGGGTCTTGCCGCTGTTGTGGATCGAGGATCACTACGACATTGATGATTCGATTTCCCTCGTAAACCTGGCCGACCTTGGCTCCCTGATAGGCCGCATGGATCGCGTCGAGGATCTCGGTCTTGCGCAGGCCAAACCG
This sequence comes from uncultured Planctomycetota bacterium, assembly GCA_963708675.1. Lineage (GTDB taxonomy): Bacteria > Planctomycetota > Planctomycetia > Pirellulales > PNKZ01 > DATAXP01. The sequence goes on along the minus strand of CAVPTO010000003.1, from coordinate 2,738,940 downwards.
CGCCGCCGCGTCGGGACGCACGCGAATGACCAGTTCTGGCACGCCGGTTTGGACATCCGCTCTGACTCCATCGTTGCCGGGAACCGACATAAGAATACGCTCGATCTGCCGGGCGATGTCATCGAGCTTCGTCAGGTCATCCCCATAGACCTTGATCGAGACTGCCGCCGTGTGTCCCGTGAGCGTTTCCATGATCCGCTCGGACAAGTACGGCAGTACCATGAAGGAAAAGCCCGGCGTTTCCTGAAGCTTCGCGGCAATTTGCTCGCGGATGTGCGCGATGTCCTTGGCCGCTAATGCTTCCAGGTCAACTTCGATCTCGCTGTACTCAACTCCCCAAGTATCTTCGCCCAATTCGGCTCGGCCGATTTGTTGCGAAACGGAACGGACCGCGGGAATCGTGTGAAGCCCGGCGGTGATGCGATTGCCCATCGCCATTGAATGCGGGAGCGAGCCGCCCGGCGCACCGCGCATGTGAACGACGAAATGGTTTTCGCGCAGTTCTGGCAGAAACTCGCCGCCAAAGCGAGTGACTTGCCAAATCGCCACAATCATCAAGGCGCAGATAGCGACGAGTAGCTCCATTAAGTGCGGATGAAGCCGAGCCAGTACCGAGCGATATTGAGATTGAAGTGTTCGGACCAAACGCGGAGCCTTGTGCTCCGCCGCCGGCTTGAGCAGTATCAATCCCAAGGCGGGAGTGACCGTCAGGGCAACGCCGAGCGAAGCCAGGACGGCCAACACGTAGGCATGGCCCAGCGGTGCAAATAGCCGGCCTTGCAAGCCGGTCAGAAAAAACACCGGCACGAAAACCAGCACGACGATCAGCGTTGCGTAGACCACGGCGCTGCGGACTTCAAGCGAGGCGTCGAGCACCACTGCGAATCGCGACTTCGGCTCTGCCAAAGTCGCATTCTCACGCAGGCGGCGGAGGATGTTTTCCACGTCGATGATCGCGTCATCGACCACCTCGCCCACGGCGATGGCCAAGCCGCCGAGGGTTAAAGTGTTCAGGCTCACGCCGTAGGCCCATAACACCAGGATGGCCCCGAGCAGCGACAATGGGATAGCAGAGAGGGAAATCAACGCGGTGCGAACGTTCTGGAGAAAGAGGAACAGCACCACAGTGACCAGGCCGGCTCCGATCAACAGCGAATGGGCCACGTTGTGGACCGCATGCGTGATGACCGTGGCCTGCCGCAATAAAGCGGGATGGTAGGCGATTCCCTCGCGATCCAGCGTCGGCCCCAGTCGCGTCATTTCATCTTCGACGCGCCTCGTGATCTCGGCCGTATCACCGTCCAGTTGCTTGTAAATGATGAGCAGCACCCCTTCGCGGCCCTCGATGGTCGCGTCGCCATACTTCGGCTCGGGTGCTTCGACGACTGTGCCGATGTCGCGCAGTCGCACGGGTGTGCCCGTCGCGGTTTCGATCGCCGTGTCGCCCAACGCGGCCGCCGAATGCACTTGTCCTTCGGCTCGCAGCACCAAACGTTGATTGTCGTTTTCCATGAAACCCGCACCGCGAATTCCGCTGGCCTCGCGCGCGGTCGTCAACACGTCGGCTAAGGTAAGGTTGCGGGCGGCTAGGGCCTCCGCATCAATCTGTACTTGGAATTGTCGGACGCCGCCGCCGAAGAGCGTTATCTGGGCGACGCCTTTGAGCGCCAGTATGCGCGGCCGGATAAACCATTGCACCCGGTCGCGTAATTCCAAAGACGAAAGCTTGTCCGATGTGAAACCGACCGTGAGCATCCGGCCCGTGGGGGCCACGAGCGGCGCAAGCCGGGGAGCTTCGACCTCATCGGGCAATTGGGCAGCCACTTCCGCCACGCGTTCGGCGACTTGTTGTCGCGCCCGGAAAATGTCCGTCCCGTCCTGAAAGATCACAGTGACCGCGGAAAGCCCCTGGATGGATTGCGAGCGCAATAGGTCCAGCCTGGGCATGCCGTTCAGGGCCATCTCGATCGGCAATGTGACCAGTTGCTCGACCTCGCCGGGCGATAGGCCCGGCGCTTGTGTTTGCACGACGACCATGGGCGGCGCGAAATTCGGAAACACATCGAGTTGCGCATGCCAAGTCGCATACAAACCGGCTACGAGTAGCAGCACGGCCAGCACCACGACGACGACACGGTTCCGAAGTGACACTTCGACAAGGTATTGCAGCATGGTCAGTCAGTTTCGCCCTCGGTACGAAACTCTTCCGACAGCAATACCTGAGTCTGCTGCGAGACGACTTCTTCTCCCACCTGGAGACCCGAACCCAAGAGATATTCGTTGTTTTCACGTCCCAGCAGTTGAATCGAACGTCGCATGAATTGGCCCGGTTCGACTTGCACATAGACCCAAGGTTGTCCTTCGTGCCACAGAACCGCATTGACTGGGACGGCAACCGCCGGCCGCAGTTCCGATCCGGGCGGAGTGACCAAGGCTTTCACGAACAGCCCGGGCCGCCACGGCTGTGACGCCGCCGCTTCGGCATTTGCCTCATACCAATAGCTGGCCAGTTGCGAGGCCACGTCAATCTGCGACGCCGAACCAATCAGGCGTCCCTCAAGCCCGGCCTCAGCCATTTCACCAGCAGCGCTCAGCGAAGGCGTCGTGCCTGCCCGGTCACCCGCCAGCAAGCGAATCAACGGCGGAGGCGGACCAACTAGCAAGTCAGGGGGCACGTCAAGCCGAACCAGTAAATGCTGGAAATTCACAATGCGCACCAAAGGCGCGCCGGCTTCGACGGCCGCGCCGGTCGGACCAACACCTGGGTAATTTCGCCATCGGCCGGTGAAATCAACGGCATACGCCAGCGCGATTCGGATTCTTTGCGGTCGTTGATCTGCGCGAGTGCCGCAGTCCAAAGATCGATTGCGGCTTTGGTCGTCGCCAATTGCGTTTGCGCTTCGGAATGTGCGACCTGCGCATCGGCAATCTCCCGGCGGGAGACGATATCAGAACTCGTAAGCGATTTCAGGCGATCGAAACGGTCCCTTTGCACCTTCTCAACTTCAATCGCTCCCTCGTGACGGAGCCGTGCTTCCTTGAGTTTGGCTTCCAGGTCGAGACGCTCCTGCGGCCCGACGCGGATATTAAGGATGCCGAGCGTATCACCAGCTTTAACTGGTTGACCCAATTGTGGCCAACCATCGTCCTCGCGGCCCTGGACCGCGCCTGAAAATGGGGCGCGCACGTCCACGACACTCTTGGGATTGGGGACCACGCGGCCGTATACCGCCACGCGCTCTGTCCAAGTTGCCGGCCGGGCGGCAGCCACCTCGATGCCCGCGTTCTTGGCCAGCGTCTCGCCTAGTTCGACTCTGCCACCGCGAACGTGCCGTGGGCTTGAGACCGCTTCCCGTTCCCGCTCTTCGGCTTCCTCGTCATGCTCAATTCGTAAGGCCAGCGCGACCATGCCGCCGATCAGCGCTAGAAGAATGCACCCCAGGAAGATTCTCAGTGCCTTGCTCATGGTGCAACGTTTCGTGCTTCCGATCGTGCGTCATCGTGGTGACAGAACTGAAACTTCGCGGGACAATTCATGATATGTTCGACGACGGTCAACATGGTAATTGAACGACTACACGAGTGCCGACGCCGACTCCGCTATCCAAGGTGATGGTTCCCACGAGTCCAGTCATTATCGACTGACAAATCGCCAATCCCAAACCGCTTCCGTCGTCGATTGCGCGAGATGCGTCTACCCGATAAAAGCGATCGAACACGTGCGGTAAGTGCTCGGGGGGAATGCCGATACCGGTATCCGTAATCGTGGCGACCCAGTGGTTGAAATCGAGCTTTGCCGAAACCGTGACCTGCCCCTCAGACGGTGTGTATTTCAACGCATTGTCGAGCAAATTGTAAAGCACGCGGCGGACTTGGCTTGGATCGGTTGTTACTCGACAGGTTGGATTTTCGCTGAGTATCAGACGCACTCCTTTCTCCTGGGCAACGAGTTCCATGTTGCTGACCACTTCAGCGACCAATTGATGAATGTCCACCTCTTCAGTAGCGGGGACGTGCAACTTCGCGTCCTGACGGGAGAGAAACAACAGTTGTTCCGTAATCTGGCTCATTCGATTCATCTCTTCCAACAGATCACCGAGCACTCGTGCGTACTCGTCCGTAGAGCGTCCGGCACGCAGCGCGATTTCGGCTTCGTTACGCATGATTGCTAAAGGAGTGCGAAGCTCATGCGCAGCGTCAGCGGTAAACCGTTGCATGTCGGCAAATGACCGGTCCAGACGCTCAATCATTCCATTGAGCGTCTGCGCAAGCGCCCCCAGTTCATCGTCGGGATTCGCGACAGTGATTCGCTGGTTCAAACGGTCGACCGTGATTTCGTCTGCATAGTGCGCCATCTGTGCCACGGGGGCCAATGCGCGACGGGCCAGAAAGTAGCCTCCCCCGACGACCACTACGAGCGTCAATGGACCCGCGAAGAGAAATGTCAGGAGCAGTTCTTGCGATTCCTTATTGAAGTAATTGAGCGATCGGGCCACCTGTATGGTCATGGCTTCCTTCGGTCCCGCGCGCTATAACTTAGGCTCCGCCATTGTTCTCCGGTCGGCAGCAAGACGGTATTTAGAATTGGTGCGTTCGACGGCACCGGGGATTCCGGAACGGGTAGTCCGGTGTTTCCGAGACGGTCACTGGCGAAAACGCGGCTTCCATCCGGACGAGTGACTTGGAAGTCGAAATCTTCATGGCTCGCGAAGCGATGGTGCAACATCGCCGTAAGGTTCTCGTCGTTGTCTGTCCGTCGGATTTCAGCGAGCACGTCCGATAGCTCCTCGCTCAACCCTTCGTCGATTCCCTGCAACATGTGATGCCGCAGTACAAAGTACACGCCCGTACTAAATACGAGGAGGACGGCCGCCAACACGACTCCATACCACAGCGTAAGCTGCCAACGGATGCTCAATCGCTTCATGGCTGGTCCCGCAAGGTGTAGCCGACGCCTCGAATCGTTTGAATGAGCTGCCGCTGACCCGCTTGCTCGACCTTCTTTCGCAGTGAGTTGATGCAGACCTCGATCACATTGGTCCACACGCCTTCTGGCTCCTTCCAGACTTCACGGCTAATCATGTCGCGCGTGACGGTCGTGTTTCGGTGACGGAGCAAGAATTCCAAGAGATCGAATTCTCGCTTGCTCAGTTCAATCTCGACACCGCTACGAACGACTCGTCGCGCGAGTCGATCCATCTCCAACGTGTCGGATCGCAGGATCAAGTCGGCTTCTGGCACATTGCGGCGCAGGATCGCGCGGACTCGCGCGAGCAATTCCGCAAAGGCGAACGGTTTGACAAGGTAGTCATCCGCTCCGTCATTTAGGCCTCGAACGCGGTCCTCGACGGTGTCTTTGGCCGTGAGGATCAAGACGGGCGTTAGCACACCGAAGGTTCGCATATCGCGTAGTACCTGCAACCCGTGGCGACCCGGCAGCATCAAGTCGAGCACGATCGCGTCGAACGGCTGGGTTGTCGCATGGTAGTACGCGTCTTCGCCGGTCGATGCTGGCACGACGCCATACCCTTCCTCAGTGAAACCTCGGCACAAACTACCGAGCAGCTTCTTCTGGTCTTCGACGATCAGCAGTCGCTGCATGGTGCATCTTTTCTCTGGGATGGCGATCATTGTTTGACACACCTGCGGGCCGGCCAATCTCTTCGATGCAAGATTAGCAATTTCTAATCTGCTCTTAATTGACGCTGCCGCCGCTCAAGCGGCATGTTATACGCTCTGCGGAGTGCGGCGCAAAAGCGGATGCATCGCGTGGACTGCTTCCGTCGACTCTTCACCTCGCCAAGACAGACCTATGGGCGATGTCATGCTGGTTGCCGTCCTTGATGCCCCGCCTTCGCCGGGCGCTCGCGAACTTCAGGAGCTGCGCAGCGCGGTTCGGTATCTGGAAGTCCGGGCAGACATTGTTGGCGACCTGAAGCGAGAATGGTTTGACGTCCACTTCGGCGGATCGTTGCTGTACTCCCTCAGAAGCAAAGACCAGGGGGGGTCGTTTGATGGCGATGACGCGGAGCGCCGACGACGCCTTTTATGGGCGGTCCATCACTACGACCTTGTTGACTTGGAACCGCGAGACCTGACCGGGGATTTTGTTGCCCAAATCCCTGCCCATCGGCGCGTGATCTCCTCATGCTTGCCGACTGCGGATGTGAACCGATTGCGGTCCGAGTTCGCGCTACTTGCCGCGAAGGAAGCCAGTCTTTATCGAATGACATGCGTGTCTTCGAAAGCCAGCGACGAACTGGCGCCGCTGGAACTGCTCGCCGCGCTCGGGCGGCGCGATGTCGTCGCATGGGCGACTGGCCCTAGCGGTTGCTGGAGCCAATTGGTGGCACCCTACGTCGGCGCGCCCGCCGTGTTCGGAACGGTTTCGCCTTGTCCGAACGGGCACGGGTTTTCGATGGCGCAGCTGACTCAGGACTATGGCCTCCCGACGTCGTTCAGACCCGAGCGGCTGTTCGGCATCGTCGGTGGCCATGTCGGGCACTCACATTCCCCGCGATTGCACAATGCCGCGTATCGCGCTCTGGGGCTTCCGGCCCTCTACGTTCCGTTCTCCGTCCACTCGTTCCATGACTTCTGGCGACGGGTGGTGGCGAGCGAACTGTTGGCTACATGCGCTCTGCCGATCGATGGATTCTCCCTCGCCGCTCCGCACAAGGAAACCGCTCTGGCGGCAGCGCAGTTTCCGAGCGAGTTAGCGACGCGTGCGGGTGCAGCGAACGTATTGGCCCGAAGCTACGGTATGTGGCGGGCGGATACGGCAGACGCAGACGGCGTACTGCTTCCGTTATGGACGCGCGGGATCGACGTGCGAAGCAAGCCGGTTGCAGTGATCGGGTGCGGTGGTGCGGGGCGGAGTGCAATTGCCGCGCTCAGCGCTCAGGGAGCTGCCGCAACATTGATCAATCGTACTGTGACGAAGGGGACAAGCGCTGCGGAGATGTTGGGCGTGCCCTTCGTGCCGCTTTCGAAGTTTGAACCAGAGCGCTACGCAATCATCGTCAATGCCACCCCCGTCGATCGCAACGACGAAGAGCCGCCTTTCGATGTGAAGCAAGTCCTGCGTAATACCGTCGTGATCGATTTCTCGCATGGCTCGGAGCCTACGCCTTTGGTGCGGGCTGCGCCGTCACGGCAGCGCAGTCGTCGAAGGGCGAGAGGTGTTGTTCCACCAGGCGCGGCGGCAATTTCACGTCATGACCGGGGCGCAGATGCCCGCCGACCTGGCGGCTGATCTGTTGGAATTCGATGCCGGCAAGTCCGGTTCAACCACATGGAAGGTGATCTCAACATGCCAACACTAGAGCAACGGCGGAATCTGTTCCCACACGCACCGTCGGAGATCACCGTGAGCGAGCGCGAGCCGGATCGTCTGAATCTCGTCGGTCGAATACGGCAACTGGCCTGGGAGAAGTTCGCGCCACGTGCCGCGCTGTACGACGAGACGATGAGTTTTCCGAAGGAGGACTTTGATGATCTGTTTTGCGCCGGACTACTGGGGGCCGCCATGCCGAGGGAATATGGCGGTTTAGGTCTCGGCCCCCATCGCCGGGAAGCGTTGGGATTGTGGATGCTGACCAAGGAATTGGCGAAGGTCGATCTATCGCTGACGCGCTGTTGGGAAAGTCACGTCAACGCGGTCGTCATGCTAGACGGCATGGCGTCGTCGGCGCAAAAGGCACGATGGTTCAAGGCAATTCTCGAAAAGGGCGAACTCTGGGCGGCGTGGGGCGGAGAGCCACAGACGCAGACGCCTGGCCAAAGCGGCCGGTTCGGCACGACCGTGAAGCGGGTTGACGATGGTTACATCGTCGATGGCACAAAAGTCTTTTGTACGGGCGCGGGAGCGGTGCAGTGGTCGTTGCTGATGGTGAACACAGCCGGTCCTGGAGGCATCCGCCATGCGACCGGCTCCGCAGAAACGCAACTGCTCCTAGCGTGTGATTTGTCGTCGCCGTCGATTACGGTCGATCGCTCGTGGTGGAGCCCGCTGGGGATGCGCTCCACAAGCAGTCATCTGGTCCGATTCAGCCGTACGCACATCCCCGATTCCTGTGTTGTCGGCTATCCGGGACAGTTCATGAATGAGTCATGGCAGACTCGTTTTACTCCGCAGTACGCGGCGACTTTTCTGGGCGCGGCAGAGGGCATTTACGACTTCACGCTGGATTACATGCGTTCGCAAGGCAAAGGCAGTGACCCTTACGTCCAGCAGCGACTTGGTCAGATGGTGGTCAACGTCGAGACGGGCCGACTTTGGATCGAGCATGTGGCAGCGCTCTGGGATAGTGGACGCAACGACGAGGCTCAGCGGGCAGGCCTCCTCGCACGCCATGCGGTCGAGCACCTCGCGGAAGGGACGTTGCAGCACGCCATTCGCGCTTGTGGAGCAAGGTGCATGAACGGCCCCGGCTCTTTGGAGCGCATGCACCGCGACCTGACCTTCTATATAAGGCATGACAACGACGACCAACTCTTAGCCACCATTGGCCGATCAGCGTTCGGAACTACGCACGACAACTCCTTCTTCAGGCCTGAATTGCCTGGTGCGTAGCGCGCTGCAAATGAGCTGCATTTCTGGCGGGGTTTAGAAGTGCACTCTTCTAAGTACGACTCCGAGCATCTTCGATTCAACTTGATGCCAATACGGAGGTTCCGCCAATCGCCAAGCTGGCTTAGAGGTCAGGACGGCAGGAAAACCGCCTGCCGCCCATCGTGACGTAAGTCATTTGTTTTCAGCCACTTAAAGAAACACGAATTGGGGCGACAGGATTTGAACCTGCGACCTCACATCAGAAACGTGGGGTCTGATCCATATGGCGCAACGATGGAAATGTCGTGTTAGAAGCGCCCCGACAAATCACAGACGCCTTTCAGCTCTTCTCGCCGAGCGACGGAGCAGCGAGGTCTGAACGCGGTTCCCTTATTCGTTAGGCCTGCGTCCACTCTTGGCTATCGCCCGTGAGCTTTTCGGCAGCGACCGATCGTCGGCGACGCCACGAGCGAAGGCCCAATCCGGTTGCGGCGAGCGTGCCGAGGAGCAGCGTTCCTGGTTCTGGTACTGCGGTGGGGTTCCAGTCGAGGAGGACGGCGCCGGCAGCGTTGTCGGCGGTGAGCGATTCGAGACTGAAGCTGCCGAGGCTCGAATAGCTGCCGGCGGTGGGATCGCTGAGAGCGAAGAGGCCGGTGATGTTGCCAGTGCCCATGCCGTTGGCGACGGCCCAGGTGTGCGAGGTTTGCCAGAAGGTAGAGTTGGTGGGAACGCCTGCGCTGCTGACGGCGAGTTGCAGTGTTCCGCCAGCGCCGGTGAGCGTCGCGCCGCTGGAGAGCGTGACCTGGTCGAAGTTGGTCCCCGCGCCGCTGGTGCTGGCCATCGTGAGACTCCAGTTGTAGACGCCGCTGACCGTGAGGTTGCCGCCGATGTGCATGAGACCGTTGGTGACGCTGTTGCTCGGGTCGCCCGGGGCGAGCGTTGCGCCAGAGTTCACGACGACGGCGCGATTGATGACGCCCGTCGTGCTTCCGTTGCCAGTCCCTTCGAGCGTCGCGCCGCTGTGAACGGTCACCGTGCCGCCGCCGGAGGTCAACGCGCCGTTGACGATGAGCGCGCCGGAGTTAATGTCGGTCGTGCCCGTGTAGCTGTTGCTGATGCCGCTGAGGACTTGGGCGCTGCCGGCCACGCCGTCGAACGCGAGGCTCATTTGGCCGGAGATCACGCCGGCGTAAATCGACGAGATCGCTGCCGAGTGCGAAACGTCCAACACGCTGCCGGTACTGCCGGTGACGGTGGCCGTGGTGCTCGCGCTTTCGAGCGTAGCGACTTGCTGCGTGTGGCCGTTCATGTCGAGCGTGCCACTGCCCGTCAGCGAAAGGGTCGTGGTGCTCGGCAGCGCGCTGTTGACGCCGAGTTGCAGCGTTCCGGCGTCGACGGTCGTTGCGCCGGTGTAGGTGTTGGTGGTTCCCGTGAGCTCGAGCGTGCCGCTGCCTTCTTTGTGCAGACCCAGGCTGCCGGTCAGCAAGCCGCTGTAGCTGTCGATGCCGCTGGCGATGTTGGCGTACAACTGTCCGCCGCTGGCCGTGCTGGTGATGGCGTTGGTCGTGCCGCTGCCGAAGGCCACGATGCCAGCCAAGGTCTGCGTATTGCCGGCCAGGTTGTACGCGCCGGTCGTGTTGCTGCCATCGCCGAGGTTCAAGATCGTGTTGGTCGGCAGGGCGTTGGTGACGTTCGCCCAGACGGTGGCGCCCGACGAGATCGTCGTCGGGCCCGAATATCCCTGCTGCGACGAGAGCGTGGTGTTGGTGCTGAATGTCATGTCGCTGTTGAAGTCGGTGCCCGCCGTGCCGCCGGTGATCGTGCCGTTGACCCAGAAGCTGCCGGGGCCGGCCAATCCCAAGTTCGCGTGCGACTTGTCGATCGTGCCCGACAGTGTGACGATGCCGCCCGAGGTGTTCTCGATGATCGCCGAGCCCGGAGAAGAGAGCGTGACGTTGCCGCTGTACGAGCCGGCGGTGGTGAAGTCGAGCGTCGCGCCGTTGCTGAGGGCGACGTTGCCGGTCGAGCCGGGGCTGGCGTTGAGCGTGCCGCCGCTGCCGACGTTCGTCGTGCCGGAGTAGTTGCCGAGGATCACGAGCGTGCCGCTGCCGGTCTGGTTGATGTTGCCGCTGATGTTCGCGCCGCTGAGCGTGAGCGTGTCGCCGGTGGCGATGAACAGCGAGCCGCTGTTGAAGGCGACGTGTCCGGTGGGGTCGCTGATGTTGCCGCTCACCGAGAGCGTGCCGCCGTTGAAGGTCAGCGTGCCGGTTCCCAGCGCCGCGGCGGAAGCGACCGAGAGGACGCCGCTGCTGCTGATGGTCACCGCGCTGAGGTTGTCCGTGCCCGCCATCGTGAACGCGCCGTTGACGCTGAGTTGCCCAGGCGTGGCGCCGTTGGCCAGCGTGCCGCCGAAGCTGCCGCCGCTGACCGTCAGGTTCGTGCCGCTGAGCGTGATCGCGCCGGTGCCGCCCAGCGATGTGATCGCGCTGGTCGCGGCGCTCAAGGTCAGGTTGCCGCCGCTGACCGTAGCGATTGTCGCTACGCCAGTTACGGTGACGTTGCCGCCCGAGAGGGTCGCGATGTTCGCCGTGCTGGCGAAGCTGCTCGTGCCGCTGCCGGCCAGTTGCGAGAGCGTCGCGGCATTGGTGAACGACAGGCCGACGGTGGCAGTGCTCGAGTTGGTGACCGTTCCCAGCGTTTGGGCATTCGCGAAGCTGGCCGAGCCGGTGCTGTTGATCGCCAGGTTGCCGCTGCTCGACAGGCTTCCACCGGCCAGCACCGACAACAGTCCGCCGCTGACGGTCGTGCCGCCGGTGTAGGTGTTGTTGTTGGCGACGAACAGCGTGCCGCTGTTGAGCTTCGTCAGGCCCCCCGAGCCGCCGATCGCGCCCCCTGCGAACGTGTAAGTGTTCGCGCTATTCACCGTGGTGTTGGCCGGCAGCACGCCGCTGGTGGTGATGCTGACCGTGCCGGCGCCGGTGTCGGTGAACGTCACGGTGTTGCCGTTGGCGAAGGCGACGCTCAGCGTGTTGTCGACCCAGTTGGGCGTGGTGAAGTCCCACGACGTGTTGGTCGCGCCGGTCCAGGTCAGGTTGCCCGTGGGCGCGGCGCTGTTGGTGGCGATGATCTCGATCAGGCCGCTGGAGGTGATCACCTGCTCCGAGATGTTGAAGCCGGTAGCGACGAGGCTCGCGGTGTTGAACGTCAACGCGCCGCCGCCGCTGATGCCCGAAGCTCCGGCGAGAATCACATACGTGCCGCTGGAGGTGATCGTTCCAGCCAGGCTAATCGTTTCGGTTCCCGACGCGAGGCTCAGCACATGGCTGTTCAGATTGATCGTCCCTTGGCCGATCGTCATGCCGACCGTCGCGCCAGTGTTGAGCGTGAGCGCGCCAGAGATCGTCAGCACGTTGCCCGTGAAGGTAGCGAGGTTCAGCACGCCGCCGCCGTTGACCGTGACTGCGCCTATGCCCAAGGCGGTCGCGTTCTGCGCGAGCACCGTGCCAGCGATCGTGGTGCCCCCCGAGTAGCCATTAGTACCTGACAAGGCCAACGTGCCAGGACCGCTCGCGGTCAAAGCCCCCGAGCCGGTGATGGTGCCGCTGACCGAGTAAACGGCAGCGCTATCGACCTGGAACGTGCTGGCTCCGCTGAGCGTGAACGCGCGGTTGCTGGTGATCGTCGCCGTGGCTTCGAGCACGGCGGCGCTGAGCGTCGCGCCGCCGCTGCCGAGGCTGTTGGCGGTGTTGATCTGCAGCGTGCCGCCGCTGATGTTCGTTCCGCCGGAGTAGGTGTTGTTGCCGAACAGCGCCAGCGTGCCGGGACCCGTGGCATTGAGCGCTCCCGAGCCGGTGATCGAGCTGGACGTGCTCAACGTGTACAGGGCGCCGGAGTCGACGCGAATCGTGCTGGTGGCGCTCGTGAGCGTCAGCGCGCGGTTGCTGGTGATCGTCGCCGTGGCTTCGAGGATGGCGGCGCCGAGCGTCGCGCCGCCGCTGCCGAGGCTGTTGGCGGTGTTGATCTGCAGCGTGCCGCCGCTGATGTTCGTTCCGCCGGAGTAGGTGTTGTTGCCGAACAGCGCCAACGTGCCAGGGCCCGTGGCATTGAGCGTTCCCGAGCCGGTGATCGAACTGACCGTGCTCAACGTGTACACGGCGCCGGAGTCGACGCGAATCGTGCTGGTGGCGCTCGTGAGCGTCAGCGCGCGGTTGCTGGTGATCGTCGCCGTGGCTTCGAGCACGGCGCCGCCGAGCGTGACGCCGCCGCTGCCGAGGCTGTTGGCGCTGTTGATCTGCACCGTGCCGGAGTTGATTGCGGTGCCGCCGGAGTAGGTGTTGTTGCCGAACAGCGCCAACGTGCCAGGGCCCGTGGCATTGAGCGTTCCCGAGCCGGTGATCGAACCGCCGAGTGAGTACGTGCCGCTATCGACTTGGATGCTGCTGGTGGCGCTGGTGAGCGTGAAGGCCCGCGTACTGTTGATGCCGGTGGTCGTTTCGAGCACCGCGCCGCCAAGCGTGACGCCTCCGGTGCCGAGGCTGGTGGCGCTGTTGATGAGCACGGTGCCGGAGTTGATCGCGGTGCCGCCGGAGTAGGAGTTGTTGTTGTTGAACAGGGCGAGCGTGCTGGTGCTGTTCATGGTCAACGAAGCGCTGCCGCCGATCGGATCGCCGCTGAACGTGTAGGCGCTTCCGCCCGAGACGGTGATCGCCGACGGCTGCACGGCCGCGCCGCCGTTGCTGACTGTGACCAACCCGGCCCCGACACCGGTGAAGGAGACGGCATTGCCATTGCTGAACGATGCTGCCGCCAAGGTGCCCGAGTCGGTGAAGTTCAGGCTGGTGGTGTCCCAGGTAGCGCTTTGCGAAGCGTTCCAGGTGAGCAAGCCCGAAGCGGTGGCGGTGCCGGAGACGATGAGGTCGATCTCGCCGCTCGAGGTGCTCGTCTGCAGCGCGACGTTGAAGCCCGTAGCCACAAGGTTCGTCGTGTTGAGCGACAGCGTACCGCCGCCGGTGATGGCGCTGGCGCCGTTCAGCAGCACATAGGTGCCTGCCGAAGTGATGCTGCCCGAGACGCTGATCGTTTCGTTGCCCGTGTTAAGCGTGAGTGTCGACGTTCCACCGAGGCTGAACTTTCCACCGCCGATGTTGAGGCTCATCAGCGAACCGTCGTTGAGCGTCAATCCGCCCGCGAGACTAAGCACGCTCGAGGCTGCACTTCCGGCAGCGATCGTGCCGCCGCTATTGACGGTCACGAGTCCCGTGATCGCGCCGGTCGATCCGCCACCGGCGAGCGTCGCGCCACCGGCGACCGTCACCGGCCCGGCACCCAAGGCCGACCCACTGGCGTTGGCGACAACGAGTGTGCCGCCGTTGATGTTCGTTCCGTTGGAGTAAGAGTTGCCACTGGCAAGCACGAGCGTGCCCGAGCCATTGAGATTCAGCGTGCCCGTCGCGGAGACTCCAGCGTCGGCGATCGTTCCACCGATTGTGTACGTGCTTCCCGCGTCGACTTGGATCGTGCTGGTCGATGCGCCCACAAAAAAGTTACGCGTCGAGTTCACAAGATTGCCGCCGAGCAATTCGAGCGTGGCAGCGCTGATGGTGGCCGCGCCGCTGGCATCGCCGAGGCCTGTGGCCGAGAGGATTTGCACCGTGCCGGCCGTCAGCGTCGTGCCGCCGGTGTAGCCGTTCGATCCGCTGAGCGCGACGGTTCCCGCGGCGTTGACGGCCAACGCGCCGCTGCCGGTAATGGTGCCGCTGACGCTTCCGCCGCCGAGCGTCAAGACGCCGCCGCTTGCGAGATTCGTCGTGCTTGCCGCAGTGCCGTTCAATGATGCGATGGTTTGACTGGTGCTGACATTCATCACGCCTTGGTCGTTGACGGTTACGCCGACGGCTGAGCCCAATGCGTTGCCGGTCGAGTTCAGATTGAACGTGCCGCTAACGGTGACGCCCGTGGAGTTGGCTATTTGGCCTGATCCGGTGACGACAAGAGTGGCGTTCGCATTCACGGTTGTCGCGCCCTGATAGGTGTCAACTTTTGTCAGGCCCAACGTCCCGACGCCGCCGGCGATCAGACCGCCTGGGCCGCTGACAATGCCCGAAAACGTCAGAGTATCGAGCGGAAACGTATTAGCGTTGTTGATACCGACAACAATCAAGGAGTCGCTCGCCAGAAACATAGCCGAAGAAAAGCCCATGATCCCGGGCGTGGCGGCCGAGTTGAAGGCTCTAATCACACCGTCATTGGCTAGACCGGTGCCGGCAAGCGTGATCGTCGCTCCCGTCGCGCCGGGACCATAGTTCGTATTCGCCGATGCGCTGTTCTCGTTGATGACGAACTGAGTGCCGGCATGCATGTTCACACCTAGCATCGCCAGAATTCGCGGACTCGTTTCCGAGAAGCTGCCTGCCTGTACATCAAGGATGCCATTGGTAATGCCTGCACCCGAACCGACGATCGACAACTGGCCAGCGCCGATCTTGGTGAGCGTCGAGCCACCCGCTCCGTTGAGACCAGGCGAGCCGTTCAGCGATAAGGCCGATTCGGTGTCGACGGTGGAATTACCGAGCACCGCCAAACCCTTGGTGAGCGTCACGCTGGTGCTAAGGGTAACCAGTGTGCCGCCCGTCATCGTCACGGCGCCGTTGGCGATCGCGGTGTTGCTGGTGACCACTAACGTACCACCTATGATCACCGTGCCGCCGCTGTAGGCCTGACTGCCGTTGATGACCAATGTTCCGGTATCGACTTTCTTGAGAATGCCGAGGCCGCTGACCAGACCATTGCCGAGCGTAACAGTTGTTCCGCTCGCCACGTCAAACGATGCCGTGGCGCCGGTGGAAATAGCGATCGCGCGGCTGCTTGTATAGCTCGAGCCGGTGTAGAACAGCGTGCCACCGACGCCGCTAAAGGTGAGCGCGTTCGACGCGGCTCCGAGATTGCCGTCGTCGGCGTACTTGATCGTTCCGCCGCCGCTGACGGTGATGCCGCCGCTAAAGTTGCTGTCCGCCGCGAGGTTCAAGGTTCCAGCGCTGAGCGTGATACCTCCGGTGAAGTTGTTGGCAGCGCTGGCGAGCGTGAGCGTTCCAGAGCCGATCTTCGAGACGGCCGAATTTCCCGTAAGCTGTCCGTTGAGGGTCGCGTCGTTTCCGTTGGTGTCGAACGTAGCGCCGGCCGCGAGATGAATCGTTCTGTTTGAGGTGAGCCCGGTAGTGCCGATTCGCAGCGTGCCCGCCGTTCCGCTAAAGGTCAGATCCGCCGTCGTGTTGCCGAGGCTGGTGTCCGATGCAGCCACCAGAATGGCGCCACTGATCGTCGTTCCGCCCGAATAGTTATTCGTTCCCGACAGGTTCAGTGTGCCGCCTCCCGTCACCGTGAGGCCGAACGGCCCGGCGTTTTGGCTGACGTTACTAGTGACAGTGAGCGTTTGCCCGGAAGAGACTGTCCAGGTTTGCGATGCCTGCATCCACACGGGCGCGGCGATCGTGGCGGAATTCGAGGCGATGATTCCGCCCGTGAGCGAAATGTTGTTCGTACCTTGAATCGTGTACGGCGAACTCACGGTGGCAAACCTGAGCGTGTTGACGTTCACGTCGCTGCCGAGCGTCACAGCCCCGCCCGCGCCACCATTTCCGAACGTGAGATTGTCTCCGGCGGCGTTGCTCCACGTCGCGGCAACGCCGTTGGTGTTGTCGAAGAAGTTCGTTCCGCCGTTTGTCCACGATCCTGCGCCGTCGGTGACGCTCGCCAAACTCGCCGGCGCATTGGTCGACGAATAGAACATTTCGCGAACCGCGTTGGTAATGATCAGGTCGGTGCCCGTTGCGGTGGTGTTGAACGCGAATGCGAAATTGCCCGTGGGATGCGTGCCGAGCGTGAAGTTTGAGCTTCCCGCGTACTGGTCATCAGCAATGAGGTGGTACGTGCCGACGGTGAATCCCGAGCCGGTGAGATTGATCGTGGCCGAGGTGAACGTGAGCGCAGCGTTGTTCAGGTCGAGAATCGCGTTGGTGCCGGGACCGGCGCCGAGATTGAACGACAGAGCGCCGCCGTTGATGGTCAGGCCTGTGCTGAGAGTGACCGTTCCCGTGGCGCCGTTGGCGACCGACAGTAAACCGCCGCTGTTGACCGTTGTTGTATTGGCAACGACGAGCCCGGCCGCGATGCCGAGCGTGCCGCCGTTGTTGACGTTGACGGCGCCGGTGCTTAGCGCTTGAGCGTTGCCCATGACCAACGCGCCGCCGTTGATATTTGAGCTTCCTCCGAATGTGTTACTGGCGTTGAGCGTCAGTGTTCCGAGGCCCGCCTTCGTGAAGCCGCCCGTGCCGGCGAACGCTGAACCGAACGACGCATTGAATCCACCGGTGTCGATCGTTCCACCACCTGCGGCGAGAGTCACCGTGCGACCTGCGGTCAGGTCGAAGCTCGATCCGAGCCGCAATGTGCCGTTGGTCGTAGCGTCGCCGAGCGTGACTCCGTTACCCGCCGCGCCGAGCGCTGCTGCCGTGCCCGCGACGAGTGTCGTGCCGTTGTGTATGGTGATCCCGTTGCCTGCTGAGAAGGTGAACGTGTTCGTGCCGCTGAGCATGACCGTGCCGCCGCCGTCGATGAACAGGTTCGCGCCGGCTACAGCAGTAGAACTCGTTCCGCTGGTGAGTGTGCCGGTGAAGTTCACGGTTCCGCCAGTCGCTGCCCAAAACGTAACGCCGTTGGCCGAGCTTGGGCTGCTGAACGTGATGTTGCCGGCAAATGTGGAGGTCCCGGAAGTCTGATTGCCGCCGAGATACAGATTCCCCGTAAAGGTGTTTGCAGCCGCCGTTCCAACCACGATGTTTTGACCGACGAGGTACGAGCCGTTGGTCATCAACGCAGCCGAGGCGATGGTGCCGTCGGTCGTGGCATTACCGACGTTGACAGCGGTCGCACTCGTGATGGAACCGAGCGCGCCCGGACCTCCGAGCGGCGAGTCATAGCCGACAACGAGGGTGCCCGCGTTGATCGTGGTGCCGCCGTTGTAGTAATTTGGCGCGGCGAGGGTCCACGTGCTTTGGGCATCGAATTTGAATAACGCGAGGGTGGCTGAATTCGACGAAGCCCCCGGTGCGGTGATCGACCCGAGGATGGTGTTCGATGTTGCAGCAGCGCCGCGGAGCGAGAGTGTTTCGGCGGCCCCTGTGTTGCCGTTGAACGTGATACCCGCGGTTCCGATCGTCAGATTGCCCGAGCCGGCGCTGAGCGTAATGACGCGCTGGCCGGTGGCAGTCGCCGTGGCGATCCCTCCGACGTAGACCGGATTCCCACCGTTCGACGTCGTTAGCGTGTTAACGCCCATGACGACGCCACCGAACGATTGAGCGCTCGTGCCATTGATCCTGAGCGTAAACGTCGTCGTGGCCGACGAAGAAGTGAGAAGTCCGTTGGGCCCGACGCCATTCAACGCACCGACGCTCAGTGCGGTGGTGCTCGTACCGATGTCGAGCGTGCCGCCGTTGAGCGCCAAGTTGACGCTGCTCGGCAAGACGTTGGCAGCGCCAATAAACACGGTTCCCGCATTCGCCGCGAGTGTGCTGTACGTGCTGCCGGTGGCCGAAAGGGTAAGCGTGCCGCTGCCCTCTTTGGTAACGGTCAAGGCGTTCACGCCGTTCCCGACAATTTTTGTTGCGATAGCCAGGTCGTTGACCGTCGTGATCACGCCTTCGGCGCCACTTGCTGGAGTGTTGCCGAACGACAAGCTTGCAATCGACGACTCGATCGTGCTTGTGGCGCCGACGTTGAGCAGACCGCCGCCGGAGATCGTGAGCGTCGGGGCGCCGGTGCCGGTCAGATCAACCCCGTTCATCTCAAGCGAGTTCAACGCGATCGCGGCGTTGATGGCCGTCGCTCCGCTGAGCGAGACGTTGTTGCCGGCCGCGATGACGTTCGTCTGTTCGGCCGCCGTCAAGGCGCGAATGCCGTTGATGTCATACGTAGCGAACGTCGTACCGTTGCCGGTGATGCTGGTGTCGGCCACGGCGTAGGGAAGATAGCCGGCTTGAGGGGTGCCGAAGTTGTTCGAGCCGGTGCCGGTTGTCAACGTCGGCGCGGTGGTGAAGAAGACGTTCGCAACATTGACGCCGGGCGTCGATCCCAATGCCGGCCCTCGGAAGACGACGCCTCCGCCGCCAACGGCACGTGCAAGATTCGACGCCGTGATTATGGCTCCCGCTCCGCTTGCGGGATTGACGGTGACGGCCGAGCTTCCACCGCTGAGCGTGATGGCTCCCAGATTCTGCGAACTTGAGGCCGCGTTGCCATTTAGCTGAAAGTTGCCGCCTAACATGTTCACGGGCATGGCCGAGCCGAGTGGCGTGATGCCGTTATTCGTCGTCATGTCGACCACTAGATTTCCGCCCTTAAGCAAAACAAGTTGCGAGCTGCTGGAAATCGATGCGGCGGGAGTCGACAGTGCGATCGTTCCGTTGCCGACGGTCGTTGCTCCGGTGTAGCTCTCGCTGGCGGTGAGAAACAAATTGCCATTGCCCTGCTTCTGCAATGCACCTGCGCCGGAGATTGTTCCGGTGATAGTCAGGTCGTTGTTCGATGTCGCCGAGATGATGCTGTCGGTGGCGAGAACAATGTTGCCTTGCCACGTCGAGGCGGTAGCTGTTCTCAGTGCTCCGCTCGAGAATACCGTTCCGTTGCCATTGAGTGTGAGCGATTGTCCGACTGCGCCGAGTACCATGCCGCTCGACGTGCCGTTCAGAACAAATTGTGCATTGGGATTGACGGTGATGGCCGCCGTCGTGGGTAGAGCCGCGGTGCTGGTAATTCCTATGGCGCCGAAGCTAGCCAGAATGTTGCCAGCGAAAGTGTTCGTGCCTGAAAGCATCAGCGTGCCAGCGCCTTGCTTCACCAAGCCACCAGCGCCACCAATGTTGCCGCTGAGCGTGAAAGACATCGCGCCGAAATTCACCACACCAATATAGCCCGCATCGACAAAGACACCCGTCGGGCCGGCGAGTTGAATCGAATTGGTGAGCGTCGCGCCGAACGCTCCGCTGCCGCCATTAGCGCTATTGTCGTAGCGGAGAGCCCCCTGCTGATCGAAGACGTTGGCCGTCTTGCCAAGGCCGTTAACCGTGATAACGGAAGCCATGGCTGCAGTGCCGATGCTAAAGATCGCATTGGGATTGTTGTCGTCGATGCGGAACTGGCCGCCGCTATTAATCAACATGCTCGACACGCCGCCGAGGCGACCGCTCGTTACTACCACCGAACCGCCGTTGATGATGAACGCGCCGGTCGTGGTGCCGCTTGAGCCAAACTGCAACTCGCCTTGCCCATTCTTGGTAAGAGTTCGACTGCCTACGGCCGCAAACCCGCCAACCACGCTAATGTTGTCGTTTGCGTCGTTGATGACCGTTAGATCCGACGAATACGTGGCGCCAGTATTGATGTTGAGATTACCGGAACCGCCAGTGATCGATAGAATCGCCCCGCCGGCGGTGCCAGTATAGAAGTTAATTTTTTGCGTGCTCGTTGTGGACACGGCGCTATTAGTGATGGTCGTTGCGGCGGTACCCCCACCCATGATCAGCGAGCCAAGCGTCGTGACTCCGGTGAGCGTGATCGTTCGCGCTGCAGTCGCGCCGACGAAAGTGGCAGCGCCATTCGTGGCGGACACATAGTTGCCGCCACTCCAGTTGACGCCGTCCGTCCAATTGGCAGCACCACTTGTCACGTTGAACGTGCCGCTCGTGACCTGTGCTCGTGCGACGTTCGTCGACCACGGCAGCAACAGCGCCGTCATCGCCGTCGCTATTCCGGCCTGTCGAAGACCGAAGATTGAATTGAATCGCCCTTGCGTCTTTGAAAATCCAAGCATCCGTCGAACTCGCGCGTGCCATGAGTGACTTCAATGGCAGGTACTCTAGGGCACCACGATTCGACAACGATTCAAATGCGAAGAGGTTCGCGCAAGGTTTCGATGAGGTTTCGAACAGCACTGCCACCCAAAACAATGGCCCCACCTTTGGAAATCCGGGGACTCATCGTTGCTTAACGAAATCAATGCGCAATTACAGCATCACTCACTCAAAGAGATGGCATAACGCGTACCTAGCACGCTCAACAGCTGCCGAGTCACCGCCAGCGCAGTTGATACGTCTGCCGCGGTCGTGGCGACGCGATGCGCCACACGATTACCTGCCCGTGCGACAGCAATAGCGGCTGCTGCGGCGCGAGCGTCGGCTTTTCCGCATCGCTCAAACAAAAAGCTTGCAGCGCGTGCGCGCCGCGGCAGAATGGGAGCGAAACGATCAGCGTGAGGCAATCCGTTGGATGCGTTACGCGAGTTTCGAACTTTTCTTCCACGTCCTGCTTTTCTGAAATCGATGACGTGTCAGTTCTGACAGTCGCATTGGCGACAACGGCATCGAAGTTAGTGGCATCGTCGTTCGTGATGTTGTCGTTCGTGATGTTGTCGTTCGTGATGTTGTCGTTCGTGATGTTGTCGTTCTTAGCATCGAAGTACTCGACACGATTCTGAAGCACCCAAGGCGGCACGAGCGAGGCGCTGGCGATCGGAATCCGCATCTCGGCCCACGGCGCATCGGTCGTTGAAGACCATACCGCGCCGTCCCCATGCGAGAGCGATCGACCCATGGCTACGCCCCCGCGCGCGTCGTAAGACAAATCCAAGTTCCTAAGCGTCGGCGGGATATGACGCACCAAAATCGTCTCGTTCAGCACGGCCGAAGGTCCACGCGCCCCGCGAGTTTCGCCCGACGCATACTCGCTCAGGTCCAGCCATTGCACGTGATCGCCGATGAACACGTCGCGATGCGGCGCGCGAGGCTCAGCCATCGGCATGCCGCTTATGCCGCGGATCATCAAGTCGCCAAGTTCGACGCTGCGGCCGAGCGTATCGCTGAGCACCGTCGCAACGGCCGACAAGGTCGGCGAAGTCGTTGGTCGACTGCTTTCGATCTTTCCGATCGTGCGAAGTCCGTAACCCGCGCGTGCCGCGAGCTCATCCTGCGTCAGGCCAGCTTCTCCGCGCAAGGTCGCAATCGTCTGGCCATCGGGCAGAACATGTCCACGCGGCATTCGTATCTCCCTGGTGTCTCGTCATGGTGCGTGCGTCGATGTCGTGGTGTCGAAGATCGCAGCGTCGATGCGGTGTGGTTGATGGTTCGATGTCCCAGGTATGCATCGAACCGTTTCATGGGGCTATCAGCGTCTACGGTGCGCGTTCGGGGCTGGTTCGCTGCCGATTGCGAAAAGTTTTCTGACACAAACTTAAGGTGATGCCAGTCACGGGATTGGCACTCTCAGGCGTTCTTCTCTAAGCGAGGTCACGTTATGACGATTGCGAGCATGGTCCGTCATCTGCTGAATCTGCGACGCGAGCGAATCCGAGCAGCCAGGCAACGCCGCGTGCCGAAGAAGCGATCGCAGCAACGCAACGTCGAGATGCTCGAAGAACGCACGCTGATGGCCGCCGACGTTCAAGCCGCATACACCATGACCAGCTCGTGGACTACCGGACTGCAAGCCAACCTGCAAATCACCAACAACCAATCGACGGCCGTCAACGGTTGGCAGCTCGGCTTCGACTACGCAGACAATATTACCTCGATCTGGGACGCCACGATCGTCAGCCACGTCGGCAGCCATTACGTCATCAAAGGCGCGTCATACGACACGAACATCGGTGCGAATAGTTCGTTGACATTCGGCTTCATCGCCTCGGGAAGCACAACCGCGACGCCTGCCAACTACTCGCTTAACGGCGCAGCGCTCGGCGGACAAACCGCACAGTTGCCGAGTTTGTCGATTGGCAACGCCAGCATCGTCGAAGGCAACAGCGGCACGTCGAACATGGTGTTTACCGTGAACCTGTCGGCCGCTTCGACGTCCCCCGTCACCGTGCAATACGCCACGAGCAACGGCACGGCCACCGCCGGCAGCGACTATCAGGCCGCCAGCGGCACGCTGACCTTTGCGGCCGGCCAAACGAGCAAAACGATTTCGGTTGCCGTCAACGGCGACACGACGATCGAACCCGACGAAACGTTCCTTGTCACGCTCAGCAACGCCGTCAACGCCAAGCTCGGCACGTCGAGCGGTACCGGCACGATTCAGAACGACGACGTCGCACAGACATCGGGCAACTTCACCTTCCAAGTATCAAGCGACTGGGGCAGCGGCTTCACCGGTCAAATCACGATGAAGAACACCAGCTCGCAGGCGGTCACCAACTGGCAAGTCTCGTTCGACTTCGCCGGGCAAATCACCGACATCTGGGACGCCACAATCGTCAGCCATGTCGGCAATCACTACGTCCTTAGCAACGCGGGATGGAACGCAAACATCGCCGCCGGCGGCACCGCGTCGTTCGGCTTCAACGGCTCGCCAGGCAACGTCACCACCACGCCCGTCAATTATGTATTGACGAGCGGTACGAGCAGCGGTGGCTCGACTGGCGGATCAACCGGAGGTTCCACAGGCGGCTCGACCGGCACGACCAATCAAGCTCCAGTTCTCACTGTCGATGTCGTGCAAGTGAACACGAACCAGGCGGTCGCGATCAACGTCCTCGCCAACGATACCGACCCCGACGGCGACACGCTCACCGTCGCCTCGTTCACGCAGGCGGCTCACGGCGTCGTGGTGAAGAACACCGACGGCACGCTCACCTACACGCCGACCACCGGCTACACCGGCAGCGACACCTTCACCTACACCGCCAGCGACGGCAAGGGGGGCACTGCCACGGCTTCGGTTCTGCTCACCGTCGGCGTTCCGGCCGCGGCGAGCACCTGGCCGGCTCAATACTATGCTCCCTATGTCGACGTCACGCTCTACCCGACGTACAACCTCAGCTCGGCGATTCAGACCGCGGGCACGAAGTACTTCACGCTCGCCTTCATCACGGCCGACTCGAACAACCAACCCGCGTGGGGCGGCTACAACGAGTACGAAGTCAACGGCGGTACGTTCGACACCGCGCTGCGTCAGCAGGTGGCACAGGTGCGTGCCGTCGGTGGCGACGTGATGGCGTCGTTCGGTGGCGAAGCCGGGCAAGAGCTCGCGCAGACTATCACGAACGTCACGACGCTCACGGCCGCCTATCAGCAGGTCATCACCGCTTACAACCTCACGCACATCGACTTCGACATCGAAGGCGCCGCGGTGGCCGATCACGCCTCGATCGATCGTCGTTCGCAAGCGATTGCCGCCCTACAGCAGGCCGCTGCCGCCAAGGGGCAGACGCTCGACGTGTGGTTCACCCTCCCCGCGTTGCCGACCGGACTGACGGCCGATGGTTTGTATGTCCTGCAATCGGCGTTGCGTTACGGCGTGCAAATCGGTGGCGTCAATGTGATGGCGATGGACTACGGCGACGGCGCCGCTCCGAACCCGGCGGGCCAAATGGGCACCTATGCCATCGACGCCGCCAACAGCCTGTTCGGTCAACTTCAGACGCTTTACGGATCGTCGAAGACCTCCGCCCAGTTGTGGAGTATGGTCGGCGTCACACCGATGATCGGCGTCAACGATGCTTCCGACGAAGTTTTCGATCAGGCGGCCGCTCAACAGCTCGTCACGTTTGCCGAGCAACACGGCATGGCACGCATCTCGATGTGGTCGCTGAATCGCGACGTCGCCGGCAGCAGCAAGACCTACGCCGACTCTACTTCCAGCAGCGTCAACCAGGCCGCGTTCGACTTCTCGAAGATCTTCAACACGATCTAACGATCGTCATCTCCCGGTTAGCCGCGACGCGCAGCGGAGCGCTCCGCTGTGTGTCGCGTATCTCTTTCACGTTGACGTGTTGAACTATGGCGTCCATCATCTCCGCCCAATCTACCGACCCTCTCACCGACCTCGCCCGCTGCGTCGACGGCACTCTCACCGAGGATCGCTTCCTCGAAACATTGCTTTCCTCGTTGACCGCCGCCGTCGACGCTGACGCCGGAGCCCTGTGGAGGCAATCCTCGCGTGGCGCTGCGCGATTGATGCTCGATCGTGAGATGCCTCGCACGTTCGTCTCAGGCGAACGGGCCCGCGACAACGCGCAACTCGTCATGCGTGTGCTCTCGGCAGGTCAGTGCACTTGTGTTCGAGTCGGCGAACACATGCTGTTGCTCGTGCCGATCTCGTTGCCCGATAACCCATCGATCATCGTGGAGTTGGTTTTCGATCGTGACCTGTCGCCCGACGAACAGCTCGACATCCTCGCAATTGCCGCACGCGCTGCCGTCCACACTCGCGAATACTTTCGCACTCGCTATGTCCGCCGACTCGAAACCGAACGCGCTGCCTGGCACAAGCTCGATCAACTCCGCGAAGCGGTTCACGGCTCGCTCCGCTCGAAGCCCGTCGCATATGCCATCGCCAACGAGGGTCGTCGGATCATCGGCTGCGATCGCGTGAGCGTCGCCGTCAAACGCGGACATCGCTGGTCGCTGCTGGCCATCAGCGGGCAAGACACCTTCGACGCCCGCTCCGCGGCCGTCCACGGCCTCGAACGTCTGATCACCACTGTCATGCGCACCGGCGAACCTCTTTGGTTCGTTGGTGTCTCCGAATCATTCGCCCCGCAAATCGGCGATGCCCTCGACAATTACCTCACTCGCGCGAACTCCAAGATCATCGGAATTCTCCCGCTTGCGGTTTCGCGCTTACAAGACGAACCGTCACCTGATCCTCAGGCCGCCCTCATCGTCGAAGTCATCGAAGACTCAACAACCCTGTCGGCGATTCAAGACCGCGCCAACCTCATCTGCCGCCAGAGCGCGCGAGCACTGACGAACGCCCAGCAGCACGAACAATTGCCGCTCGTAGTCATATGGGAAACGCTCGCCGAAAGCCGCGCACTCGTACAGGCCCGCGCGCTGCCCAAGACGCTCGCAGTCGTCATCGCGGTGACCACGCTCGCCGCCATCCTCGCCTTCGTTCCCTACGACTTCGACATGCATGCCACCGGCACGCTCGAACCTGCCGTGCGCCGCGATGTCTTTGCCACCGTCGAAGGGACTGTCGACCATGTTCTTGTGCAGCACGGCGAGCACGTTGCGCAAGGACAGTTGCTCGCGACGCTGCGCAATACCGATCTCGACGTCTCGATCACCGACACGACCGGCCAACTCGCGGCCTTGCACGAGCAGTTGACTTCCGTCGAGCGCTCGCTGTTCGAAGACGGCAAGCGACTCAGCATCGAAGAACGCAACCGCCTCTCGGGTGAACGCGACGAATGCCGCCAGCGCATCGCGAGTTTGAACTCGCAACTGGTACTGCTGCAAACAAAGCGGACGAAGCTCGAAGTCCGCAGCCCCATCGACGGCGAGATCACGACATGGAATCTCGACGAACTGCTTCGCGATCGTCCTGTGAAGCAGGGGCAGATTCTCATGAGCGTCGCCGACACGGCCGGGCCGTGGGAGTTGGAGCTGCGCGTGCCCGAGGATCGCGTCGGTTGTGTCGCTCAAGCCCAGAAAACACTCGGCAACGCGCTGACCGTCGACTACCACCTCGCGACCGATCCCGAAACGACGCTCGTAGGCCGCGTCGACGACGTTCACCTCGCCGCCGAAGTTCATGGAGACGATGGCAACACGGTCATGGTGCGCGTTGCGGTCGATCGCGACGCGCTGCCGCATCGTCAACTCGGCGCCGACTGCCGCGCGAGCATTCACTGCGGACGTCGCGCCCTTGGCTATGTCTTGTTCCGTGATGTCGTGGCGTTTGTTCACTCGCGAATCCTGTTTCGACTTTAAGGCAAGGATCTTCCGATGCGAATCGTCATGACGTCGACAATTCTTTCGACCTTCGTGCTTATCGCACACACCGCGAGCGCGGAACTGCGGCTCGATCGCTGCTTGCTCTCGCTCGTCGACGATGTGCAGGTGCCGGCTCAGGAAGCGGGCGTGCTCGTCGAACTTCGCGTGCATGAAGGGGAGCAAGTCGAATCAGGCGCGGTGCTCGGCCGAGTGAATGACGCACCGGCACGATTGGAGCGACGCGTTGCAGCGGCCGAACGCGCGACCTCGCACGAGAAAGCACAGGACGACGTCGATATTCGCTATGCCGACGCCACGCGCCAGGTCGCGACTTCCGAATACGACATCAACCGCGACGCCAATCGCAAGGTGGCTGGCACGAAGTCGCCGGTCGAAATGCAGAAGCTGATGCTGACCGTACAGCAGGCGACGTTGCAAATCGAGAAAGCCCGCCACGAGCAAAAGGTCGCGTCGCTCGAAACCGAAGCGAACACCGCGAAGGTCGACTTGGCTGACGACGAGATCACGCGCCGCGAATTGCGTGCGCCGTTCGCTGGCGAGGTGGTCGACATCGTGCCGCACGTTGGCGAATGGCTCAAGCCCGGCGACGCCGTGTTGCGCGTGATTCGCATGGACCGGCTGCGTGTCGAGACGTTCGTGAGCGCTGCCGAGGTGTCGCCGAGCGACGTGATCGGCAAGCCGGTGACGGTCTCCGTGCCGCTCGCGCACGGTCGCATCGAAACGTTCACGGGTCGTGTGGTGTTCGTCGATCCGCGTGTGCAAGCCGGCGGCGATTTCAGGCTTTGGGCCGAGGTCGACAACCGCCGCGAGCAAGGCCAATGGCTCCTGCGACCCGGCCTCAAAGCGCAGATGACCATCGCGACCGAAACGGTCGAACAGCTCTCGTCGAATCCTTAGAGTCCGCGGCCAAACGATGACCACCGCCTCGTCCGACATCACCGCCAGCGCCTCGCGCCCGGTCCCGCTGCGCAAGCGTGTCGACCTGGTGTGCACGCGACAAGAGCATGAAGGTCGCACGTCGTACATCCTCAAAGATCCGCTGTCGCTGAAGTACTCGCGATTGAGCGACGAGGAATGGTTCGTGCTCTCGATGCTCGATGGCGCGACGAGTCTCGATGCGATTCGCACGCGCTTCGAATCGCACTTTGCGCCGACGAAGATCACGCTCGGCGAGCTTGCGGAACTTCTCGCGAACTTGCACGCATCGGGACTCGCGTACTCGGTAGCCCACGATCAAGGTCAGCGATTGGCCGAGCGGCGACAGAAACAGCGCGTGCGAGCGTGGCTCGGCCGGCTCACGAACCCGCTGGCAATCCGCTTTCGCGGCGTGTGTCCCGACCGGCTGTTCAATTTGCTTCATCCGCGCGTGCGTTGGATCTTCTCACCTTGGGCGCTCGCGGCCTTTCTGTTTCTCGGCATGTCGGCGCTGTCGCTGGTGGTCGTGAAGTTCGACACGTTCCGCGCTCGATTGCCGGAGTTTCATCAGTACTTCACGTTCGAGACGACCTGGATGCTGATGGCGACGTTGGCGGTCGTGAAAATCTTGCACGAGTTCGGCCACGGCCTGGCGTGCAAACATTTCGGCGGCGAATGTCCCGAACTTGGCGCGATGTTGTTGGTCTTCACGCCTTGCCTGTATTGCAACGTCTCCGACGCGTGGATGCTCAAAAGCAAGTGGCAGCGCGTGGCCATCGGCGCTGCGGGCATGCTGGTCGAACTGGTGCTCGCCTCGATCGCGACGTTCGTGTGCTGGTTCACCGTTCCCGGCGTCGTGCATCATCTCGCCTTGAACGTGATGTTCGTCTGCTCGGTATCGACGCTCGTGTTCAATGCCAATCCGCTCATGCGCTACGACGGCTATTTCATTCTGGCCGACTTGCTGGAGATGCCGAACTTGGCGCAGTGCTCAACGACGGTGCTCAAGAGTTGGACGACTCGCACGTTGTTGGGCATCGAGCTTTCCGAGAACTCGTCGCTGCCGACGCGTCATACTTTCTGGCTGGCCGTGTATGCCATCGCGTCGTTCGTCTATCGATGGATCGTGGTGTTCTCGATCTTGTGGTTCATCGACAGCGCGCTGAAGCCGTATCGGTTAGAGGTGTTTGCTCGCGCGATCGCGGTGTTGCTCATTGGTTCGATGATTGCGATGCCGCTGGTGAGCCTGGTGCGCTACCTTCGCGTGCCTGGTCGATGGGAGCAGATCGAACGCTATCGCCTGCACGTTGACGCCGTCGCAGTGGCGATCTCGCTCGCCGCCGTGGCGTTTGTGCCCGTGCCACGAAGAGTCATCACGGCAATGGAGCTCGAGCCGCGCGACGCTGCGAACGTGTTCGTCAACATGCCGGGCGTGCTCGTCGAGACGTTCGTCGCTCAGGGGGATTATGTCGAGCAAGGCGCCGTGCTTGCGCGATTGGAGAATGTCGATCTCGATCTGGAGATCGCTGAGATCGAGGCGAAGCGCGATCATTACGCCTCGCGGGTCGCGATGCTTTGGCATCGGCGTTTCAACGATGTGATGGCCGGCCGTCATCTCGCCGAGGCTGAGAAGACGCTCGCCTCTTTCAACGAGCAACTCGACCGAAAACATCACGATCGACACAAGTTGACACTCGTGGCCGAACGGTCAGGCACTGTGCTTCCGCCGCCTGAGCAGCCGCGACACCGTCCGCAGGAAGGCGAACTTGCGACGTGGGCGGGCTCACCGCTCGAGCGACGCAACGCGGGCTGTTGGCTCGAAATGGGAACGCTTCTCTGTCAGATCGGTGATCCGCAATCTTGCGATGCGCTCGTCGTTGTCGAACAAAGCGACGTCGCTGCCGTGCAAAAGGGGCAGAACGTCACGATCAAAATCGACGCCTATCCCGAGCGGACGTTTCGAGGCAGCGTCGAAGAAATCGCCCGCGACGAGCTGAAGGTCAGTCCGCGGCATCTCTCGAACAAAAGCGGCGGCGCGCTGAGCACGAAAACTGACGAGCGCGGCATCGAACGGCTCATGAACGTTTCGTATCACGTGCGTGTGCCGATTGACGCGAGCGAAATGTTGCCTCTCGGTTCACGTGGCCAAGCCAAGATCGACGTCGCGTGGCAAAGCCTCGGCCGGCAGGCGTGGCGATGGTTCTGGCAGACGTTTCACTTCGAGGTGTAGCCATCATGCCCAGCATGTTGTTTCAGTCGTCGAGGCGACTGCTGCGAAGCGTGAACGTCTCGGAGTCGCGTCTCAAGGATGAGAACGACGCCGTTTTGAAGCGTCGCAGTTTGGCGCTGCGCTACCCAGCGCAGGCGCGAGAGTCGTTGACATCGCTCATCGGCGAGGCGTTTGCGTTGGTGCGCGAAGCCTCGCGGCGGACGACGGGCATGCGGCACTTCGACGTGCAAATGCTTGGCGGCATCGCGATGGCGCGACGTCGGCTGGCCGAGATGCAGACCGGCGAAGGGAAGACGCTGACGGCGACGCTGCCGTTGTATCTGCACGCACTTGCGGGAAAGGGCGCTCATCTTGCGACGGTCAACGACTATCTCGCCCGCCGCGACGCCGAGTTAATGCAGTCGATCTACGCGGCGCTAGGCATGACCGTCGGCGTCGTCGAGGCGAATTTGTCGCCCGACGCGCGACGTTGCGCCTATGCGTGCGACATTACCTACGGAACCGCCAAGGAATTCGGCTTCGATTTTCTGCGAGACCGCCTGCTGCAGCGAGAACAGCAAGGAAAGCAACACGGTGATTGGCAAATCCTCGACGGCGAACAGACTTCAACATCGCACGACAAGCCGGTCGGCCGTGGTTTACACTTCGCGCTCGTCGACGAGGCCGACAGTATTCTCATTGATGAAGCCGGCACACCGCTGATTATCAGTGCCTGCGGCGCCAACCAGGCGCTTGCGGTCGCTCGCTACCGTTTCGCCGCCGTGGCTGCGAGGTCGTTCGTGCGTGATGTCGATTACGTTGTCGATCAACGTCGACAGCGCGTCGACCTGACTGGAGCGGGCCGTCAACATATTCGAACTCTGTCGATGCCGCCGTGCCTCGACGCCGTCGATATGGTGACGATCTCCGACGATATCGAACGCGCCTTGCGTTGTCGTGAGTTCTTCGACCGCGACCGACAATACGTCGTGACGAACGGCGTGGTTCATATCGTCGATGAGTTCACGGGGCGCGTTGCTGAAGGCCGACGTTGGCGCGAAGGGGTGCATCAGGCGGTCGAGGCGCAAGAAGGATTGCAGATCAGCCCCGCCGGTGGGCAAGCGGCACGCATCACGGTGCAAGATTTCTTTCTGCGATACCGGCATCTTGCTGGAATGAGCGGCACTGCGCAGTCGGCCGCTTGCGAGCTGAAACGCATATACAAGTTGCGCGTGAGTGTGATCTCGACGAACCGTCCGCCGATCCGACGTCGCGAGACGACGCGCATCTTTGCAAGTCGCGAGGCCAAGCTGACCTCCATTGTCGACGAGATTCGCACGTTGCACGCTCAGGGGCGGCCAGTGCTCATCGGGACGCGATCGATCGATCAATCGCAACAACTCTCGGCTCAACTCAACGCGGCCGGGCTGAATCACCAGGTATTGAACGCTCACGAGGTTGCACACGAAGCGGGGATCATTGCCGAGGCCGGGCACGCTGGTCGCATCACGGTGGCGACGAACATGGCAGGTCGTGGCACCGACATTCTGCTTGATTCCGGTGTGGCGGAACTCGGCGGACTGCACGTGATATGTACCGAGATGCATGAGTCCGCCCGCATCGATCGGCAACTCATCGGCCGTTGCGGACGACAAGGCGACCCCGGCAGCTATCGACAATACTTGTCATTGGATGACGAGCTACTCGATCGCGGACTTGGCGTCGCTAAGGCGAAGCGACTGCGCAGAAGCAGGGAAAGCTCGACGGATTTGGCGAACGTGCAGCGGTGGTTCGTGCGGGCTCAGCGATTGATGGAACGTCGCAGCTTTCGCCAGCGGCAAGCGCTGTTGTGGCAGGAGAAGGCGTCGATGCGTTCCTGCCGCGAGATGGGCCTCGATCCGCATCTCGACGCGGTTGATTAGGATTGCGCCGCCGGTGACGACTCTGCGGCGTGGCGTGAGTGATCACGAATCAGCGATGACGTACACTTCGGCATGATCGACTACCAGCTCGAGCCCGCGCTTTCGGCCGATGAGTTCATTGATGTGCTCGTGCGATCGACGTTGGCCAAGCGTCGCCCCGTCGGCGACCGCACCATGATCGAGACCATGCTCGCCAAGGCCGACGTCATTCTGACGGCGCGTCGCGAAGGGAAGTTGGTCGGAGTCTCGCGAGCGATCACCGACTTCAGCTACTGCACGTATCTATCCGACTTGGCGGTCGACGAGGCGTTTCAGCGGCAAGGCATCGGCCGCGAGTTGATTCGCCGCACGCACGAGGCCGCCGGGCTGAATACCGCGTTGATCTTGCTTTCGGCCCCGGCCGCGGTGACGTATTACCCGCATGTCGGCATGACGAAGCACGAGTCGTGCTGGATCATCCCGCGGCGAGCGCCGAGTTAGCAGCGGCTCGCATGTGAAGCGCGTCGCAAGCGACGCGGCTAACTCAGCGATGCGGCGAACCAATCGGCGCGATCGTCACGACCCGACCGCGATCTCACCCATTTTTCATGCGCCACGTGACGTAGGTTTGTCTTCCGGGACAGTGTGATCGCTTGGCCTGCAAATTCCTCGTTCGCCCTGCGGCAAATCGGCCGTCGATGTCTCTACGCGCGAGCTAACTTTTCATTGACACACCTCCGTATTTCAATCGTATGAAAACCGATTCTCAGACGGCTATGACACAAGTAACCGAAGTTGACGCCATCCGCGAAATCCTCGCCAAGCAAGGGTCGCTGTCGGTCGACGTCCAAACGCTCGACGAAGAAACCGACTTGTACACGGTCGGCCTCACGTCGCTGGCGACCGTCGGAATCATGCTGGCGCTTGAAGACCGATTCGACGTCGAACTTCCCGAGTCGATGCTCAGCCGGACGACGTTCCGCAGCATCGCCGCCATGGCAGAGGCGGTCGCGAAACTTTCTCACTAACCAACTTTCGCTTCAAGGCGACCCTACGTCTATGGCCGGCATCGAAACTTCTCGCGCGTCGACCGCACTGTGCTGCGACGATGAACTCCTTTCGCTCGCGCACGACATCGGTCGCTTGGTGCTCGCGCCGCACGCGGCCTCGGTCGATCGCGAAGGCCGTTTCCCGACGGAGTCGATTGACGCGATGCGCGAAGCGTCGCTGCTGAGCGCGTACGTGCCGAAGATGTACGGCGGCATGGAGCTGAACATCGTGCAGACGGCCCGCGTCTGCGAGGCGCTCGGCCAATACTGCGGCAGCTCGGCCATGATCTACGCCATGCACGCCATTCAAGTTGCGTGCGTCGTGCATCACGCACAGCATTCGAGTTACTTCCGCGACTACCTGCGGCAACTTGTCGAGCATCAGCGGCTGATGGCTTCGGCGACGACGGAGATGGGAACCGGTGGCGACTTGCGGTCGAGCATCTGCGCCGTCGAGAGCGATGGCTCGCGATTCACGCTGACGAAGAAAGCCCCCGTGATTTCGTACGGCGAATATGCCGACGACATTCTCGTCACCGCGCGCCGCGCCCCCGATGCTCAGTCGAGCGACCAGGTGCATGTGCTCGTGCGACGCGGCGAGTACACGGCCGAGCCGCTTTCGAATTGGGACACACTCGGATTCCGCGGGACGTGCAGCTCGGGGTTCACCCTGACGGCCTCGGGCGCCGCTGAGCAGATTCTGCCGACGCCGTTCGACAGCATTTTGTCGCAGACGATGCACCCGTACTCGCACATCGTGTGGGGCGCGTTGTGGACGGGTATTGCGGCCGACGCCGTCAATCGTGCTCGCGCTTTCGTGCGAGCCGAAGCCCGCAAAACGCCGGGCGAGACACCGATGTCGGCACTGCGATTGGCCGAAACCGATCTGGTGCTGCAAGAGATGCGTCACAACGTCTACGGGCTGGCTCACGAGTATCACAAGTTGCTCGAGGCCGACAATGCCGAGGGATTCCGCAATTTCGGCTTCGCTATCCGCACGAACAACCTGAAGCTGTCGTGCTCGCAGCGGATCGTCGAGATCGTGGGCCGCGCGATGCTCATCTGCGGCATCTCGGGTTACCGCAACGACACCAAGTTCAGTCTGTCGCGCCAGCTTCGCGATGCTTACGGCGCCGGCGTGATGGTGAACAATGATCGCATTGCCCGTTTGAACGCAACGATGCTCACGGCTCACAAAGAGGGGCACTAACATGTGTACGGTCACCACCGAACCGTTGTCCGAAGCGTATCGCCAATGCCAGGAACATTTCGTCGACGCCGGGCTGCTCATTCGCTCGGGCGTGCCGGGCTTGTATGGCCTCAGCGGCACGTTCGAAGACGTGATTGAACGTTTCGAGCGTTACGTGACTCGCCGCGGCGCGCACTTGAACGCCGAGGTGATGCGCTTCCCGTCGATCATGAACCGTGCCGACTACCTGCGCACGACGCACATCGACAACTTCCCCGACCTGATGGGCTCGGTGCACACCTTCACGGGCGACGTGAAAGGACACGCGAAGCTGATCGACAAGAAAACTCGCGGCGACAACTGGACGGTCGATCTCGAGCCGACGCAGGTCATGATGACCCCAGCGGCGTGCTACCCGCTCTATCCCACGGCCACCGGCACATTGCCGGCCGAGGGACGCACGGTAGATCTGCGGTCGTTCGTGTTTCGTCACGAGCCGTCGGCCGACCCGGCACGCATGCAGATCTTCCGTCAGCGCGAGTACGTGCGACTCGGCACGGCCGACCAGGCGCGCGAGCACCGCGATTATTGGCTCAAGCTCGGCACCGAGATTCTGAACAACGTCGGGCTCGACGTGCAGGCGGTCGTTGCGAACGATCCGTTCTTCGGCCGCGGCGCTCGCATCATGGCCGCCACGCAGAAAGAGCAAGTGCTGAAGTTCGAGCTCGTGTATCCCGTGGCCAGCGCCGACAAACCGACGGCCATCACGTCGTGCAACTGCCATCTCGACCACTTCGGCAAAACGTTCGACATCCGCACGCCCGACGGCGAGCCTGCGCACACGGCATGTATTGGCTTCGGCCTCGAGCGCATTGCGCTGGCGCTGTTCGTCAAACATGGCTTCGATCCCGATCACTGGCCCACCGACGTCAAGAATGTGCTCGAACTATGAACAAGCATGTCCTGTCGCTCGACCCGGCCACGTATGCGCGGCATCGCATCCACACGCAGGAGCGACGCTGGGCCGAGACGAATTGCTACGTTGATGTGTGGGTCGAGCTGCTACACGCTTGGGGCTTCGAGCCTCTGGCGGCCGCGCCGTTCACCGTCACGATCGACTTCGAAGGCGATCAGTGGACCTTCTTCAAGTTTCCGCTGGCCGACCTGCTGGAGCTTTACGGACTCGACGTGCAAGAGCTCGCCATCTGGCGTCCGCTGGTTGCCCATGTCGAAGAGCAAATCGGCCTCGGGCGTCCAGTCCTCGTCGAGCTCGATTCGTTCTATCTGCCCGACACTGCCGGCAGCGCGTACAAGCTCGCGCATGTGAAGTCGACCGTCGCCGCGACGATGATCGACGTCGAAGCGCAGCGGCTCGGCTACTTCCACGGGCAGGGTTACTACGAACTGCACGGCGACGATTTCGTCAACGTGTTCCGCTTGAACGGCGCCGCGCCCGACGTGTTGCCTCCATACACCGAGATCGCCAAGCGACGTGCGATGAGGCCGCTGAGCGATGACGCGCTCGCGCAAAAATCGTTAAGCCTCTTGTGGCGGCATCTCGACTTGCTGCCCGAGGGCAATCCGTTCGAGAAGTTCAAGCCGCGCTTCGCCGCTGACATGGATTGGCTGGCCCACGAGCCGCTCGAAATGTTTCATCAGTATTCGTTCGCGACGCTGCGACAGTTCGGCGCATGTTACGAGATGGCGGCCACGTATCTCGATTGGCTGCAATCGCACGACGTGGCGGGGCTCGGCGAATCGATCGCGGCGTTCACGGCACTCTCGGCCGGCGCGAAGACGATGCAGTTCCAGCTCGCGCGTGCGATGGCTCGCAAGAAGCCGCTCGATTTGACGTCGCTGGACGACATGGCCGAGACGTGGCGCAAGGCGATTGAACATCTGGCGGCCGGCGTGCGCTGAAGCTGAACAAGGACGCGAAGCGATGAAGCACCAGGCACGCCCGCTCTGCGAACTTTCGCGTGACGCCGCCTCGGCATTCGGCCCCTGGTCGTGCTGTGCGCAGCGACCCAGCGCGATCAACCATCCCGACGAACTCTCCGCGGCCGACGTCGAATGGTTGTCGGCGATGGTGCCCGGCACGGTTGCGTCGGCGCTCGATGCGGCGGGAAAGTGGGATTTCGAGGCGCCGGTCGACATTGATGCGCACGATTGGTGGTATCGCACGTCGTTCGCGGGGCCGGATCACAACGCAACCGACCAAAAGGCGGCCGACGACAAGTCGTCGACGTGGTTGTGTTTTGATGGTTTGGCGACGATCGCCGAGGTGTGGCTCAATGGGCGGCGAATCCTGGCGACCGACAACATGTTTCGGTCGTATCGCGTCGCGGTGACGAAGGATCTGCGCGAGGACAATGAGCTGGTCGTCTGCTTCCGTTCTTTGAGCGAGGCACTGAAGAAGAAGCGACCTCGGCCGCGATGGAAGACGAACCTCGTCGCGCAGCAGCAATTGCGATGGCATCGCACGAGTTTGTTGGGACGCATTCCTGGCTGGTCGCCAGTTGCGCCGACCGTGGGGCCTTGGCGAGGCGTGCGACTCGAAACGTCGCCGGTGTTGTTGGACGAACTGCGATTGACGACGCGCGTGGAAGGCACGACAGGGGTCGTTTCGGTCGCGGCACGTGTCGAGACGCATGCTAAGCCGACAAGCGTGCATCTGCGCGTCGGCGATCAAGAAACCTTGCTCGAAGTTCGTGATGGCCGAATCAATGGTGAATTAAGTATCGAAAACGCGCCGCTGTGGTGGCCGCACACGCATGGCAGTCCTGAACGTCTTGCGTGTGAGATTGTCGCCGATACGAACGATGGCGAATACATCGCCTACCGCGCGATGATCGGCTTTCGCAAGCTCGCGATGGCGTCGGCCGGTTTCGGCGTCGAGGTCAACGAAGTGCCGATCTATTGCCGCGGCGCGTGTTGGACCGTCAGTGATCTGCTTTCGCCGACGGCCAGCGAAGCTTCGCTGCGTCACGACTTGCAACTGGTGCGCGATGCGGGCGTCAACATGCTTCGCGTCGGCGGCACGATGACGTACGAGAGCGATCGCTTCTTCGAGTTGTGCGACGAGTTCGGCATCCTTGTGTGGCAGGACTTCATGTTCGCCAACATGGACTACCCCGTCGACGACCCTGCGTTTGCCGCGAACGTCGCAGCCGAAGCTCGCGAACAGGTCGCGCGGTTGGCGGCGCATCCGAGCGTTGCCATCTTCTGCGGCAACAGTGAGATCGAGCAGCAAGCGGCAATGCTCGGCATGCCGCGCGAGTTGTGGCGGAACGCGTGGTTCGGCGAGCGGTTGCCCGCGATCGTCGCCGAGTTGCATCCTGACGCGATCTATGTGCCTTCGACGCCGACGGGTGGCGCTCTGCCCTTTCACACGCGCGAAGGCGTGACGCACTACTACGGCGTGGGCGCCTATCTGCGGCCGATCGCCGAGCTGCGAAGCGCCGCGGTGCGATTCACCTCCGAATGCCTCGGGTTCTCGAACGTGCCTGAGCCGTCGACGTGTGTCGAGCTGTTCGACGGTGCGAACCCCGTGACGCATGACCCACGGTGGAAGCGGCGTGTGCCGCGCGACACCGGGCCGGGATGGGACTTCGAGGACGTGCGCGATCATTACCTGCGCGAGTTGTACGGCGTCGAACACGTCACGCTTCGCTCGTTTCAGATGAACCGCTACCTGCAACTTAGTCGCCTCGCCAGCGGCGAGATGATGTCGCGGACGTTTGCCGAGTGGCGTAGCACGCACACGGTCAATCGCGGTGGACTGGTTTGGTTCTACAAAGACCTGTGGCCTGGCGCCGGTTGGGGAGTCGTCGATTCGCACGGTCTGCCGAAGGCTGCCTACTACTTCCTCAAGCGTGCCTGGCAGACGCGTCAGCTCACGATGACCGATGAGGGGATCAACGGCCTCGACTTGCATCTGACGAACGAAACGCCGCACGAATGTTCGGGGCACTTGGAAGTCACGCTGCTCAAGGAGCCGAACGTCGTCGTCGCACGGCACGAGACCGACGTCACGGTCGAGGCGCGTGGTCAGCAACGACACACGGTCGATGAGATCCTTGGCCGGTTCTACGACTGCAATTACGCCTATCGCTTCGGGCCGCCGCATCACGACGTGGTGGTCGCCACGTGGTACGACGACCAACGGCAAGTGCTCAGCGAGGCGGTGCACTTCATTCATCGTCGCGACCCGCAACAAGCGGCCAACGTCAAGCTCGACGCGATTGCCGAGCGGCTGAACGAGACGAGCGTGCGACTCACGCTGCACTCGAACGCATTTCTGCACGGTGTGCGCATCGACGCGGAAGGTTGGCTCGCGGACGACAATTACTTCCACCTGCCCCCCGAGCGTGTGAAGACGATTCTGCTGCGGCCGCTTCGCGAGTCGCCAAAATCGTTTCGCGCGACGATCGACACACTCAATTTCGATGCGGGCGTCTCGGTGTCGGAGGGCGCGCGATGACGACCGCTTCTTCGATCATCGAACGCGCCGCGCCGTCGAACCCGCTGGCGGTGCGGCGACATGCGTTCTATTTGTCGGCCGACGAGGGCCCGCTTTTCG
Source organism: uncultured Planctomycetota bacterium (assembly GCA_963708675.1). GTDB lineage: Bacteria > Planctomycetota > Planctomycetia > Pirellulales > PNKZ01 > DATAXP01. Next base: position 2,700,752 of record CAVPTO010000003.1, on the reverse strand, counting down.
CGTGGTTGCACGCCCACGTGAGCGAACCTTCCTACGATCACGGCGTTGTGCTCTGTGCGCCGTTGGGATACGAGCAAATCTACTCACACCGCACCATGCGGCATCTTGCCGACGCGCTGGCCGAGCGACGCATTCCGGTGTTGCGGTTCGATTGGCATGGCACGGGCGATTCGTCGGGCGACGATGAAGAGCCGGAACGTCTCGCGGCTTGGACGGCCGACGTCGGTGTGGCGATCAACTGGATGCAACGCGAGCTGGGTTGCCAACGTGTGAGCGTTATCGCCGTGCGCGCGGCGCGCTCGTGGCAAGCCAGGCGATCGGCAATCACGAGATCGAAAACCTCGTGCTGTGGGCGCCGGTGATGCATGGCCGCGCTTATGTGCGCGAGATGACGCTCATCGCGCGCTCGGGCTACGCATCGAGCAGCGAGAGCGGCAATAGCATGGAAGTTACTGGCATCGAAGCGGGCGGCGTTCACATGACGGCCGCAACCGCTGCCGAGCTTTCGCAGTTGCAAATGCTGAAGCTGCAGCCGAAGTGCCAGCGAGCACTGGTCGTCAGTCGTGACGACATCGCGCCCGATGCCCGGCTGGGCGAGCACCTTGCGAGTATGGGCGTCGCCATCGATCAGTTTGTGCTTCCCGGATACGCGGGGATGATGGCGGAGCCGCACCTCGGGCGAGTGCCGACCGATGCGATCATGGCGATGGTGGGATGGCTGGAGTATCAGATCACGTCGAAGCCGACGGGCACGCTGCAAGTCGACACAAGCATGCTTGGGCCGTTTAGCGCCGTGATGACTGCCGACAGCGGTACGGCGTCGCCTGCGGAAGTCATCTGCGAAACGGCATGGCGCATGAGCGCCGATCCAAACTTGTTCGGCATCGTGAGCGAACCGGCCGCTCTGCCCGAGCACGATTTACCGACGATCGTGTTGTTGAACGCGGGATCGACGTATCGCGTGGGGCCGGGGCGTTTGAACGTGTTTCTGGCGCGAGAACTTGCGGCCCGTGGCTATCGCACGCTGCGCATGGACTTACGAGGTCTGGGTGACAGCGTGGTTGCCGAGGCGACGCGTGAGAACGACTGTTATCCCGCCTCGGCATTTGACGATCTTCAGCGTGCCATCGATGCACTCGAAGCCCGTTACGGTGTGCGACGTGTCGTGCTCCTGGGCCTTTGCTCGGGAGCGTATGCCGCGTTCCAGGCGGCCGCGCAGTTCACCACGCCGGTGCTGGTCGAGTCGGTGCTGGTCAATCCGCTGACGTATTTTTGGGCCGACGAGATGAAGGTTGACGACGTGATGTCGCAGCAGCATCTGCGAGACCACTACTCGATGTCGTCGGCCCGGCAGTGGCGCAAGTGGGTGAAGTTTTTGACCGGGCAAACGCGTCTGACGCCGTGGGGAGCGATGAAGCTCGTCGCGCAGCGTGTCGTTCATCGCGTGAGCAAACTGCGTTTGCCGAAGGCGCATCGCACCATGTTGCCGACATGTCGCAAGCCGTCGCATCCGCCGTCGGACGACTTGCCTCGCGATTTGGAATGGCTAGCGGCGCGCGGGCGAACGTTGGCAATGTTCGTGTCGACGACCGACCCCGGTTATGTGATTCTCAAGTATCACGCCGCACGGCAGGCGAAGCGGTTAATGAAACTCGACCAGCTTCGCGTGTCGTTTATTAGTGACGCCGATCACACGTTCTCACGACGAGCGGCCAGGCTGTCGTTGCTCGACGCGATCGTCGGGCACTTGAGGTCGCGGTTTGGGTAGGAAGACGCAAAGCGCGAAACCGCCCCCTCGGCCGTGAGCTCGGGGCCGAACGGCAAGCGGTGAGGCGACGTCGAAGATCACGGGCGACGTGCTCTGGGTGAAGTGGTCGGCACGCGTCAACCGTTGCGACCGTCACGAGCGGAAGAGGCCGCAGACTTTCCGCTGTCGGCACCAGCCGTTCGTCCCGCAAAGTGAGCAAACCCTTGAAAAGCCGGGGCTTTCGGCCTGCTAGCGGGCCGCGGACAAGCGGACGTGACGGAGATGTCACGCTTCGCTCGCGTGCATCTCGATACAGCCCGCAAAGTCGTTACAGGCGGACCGTCACACGCGACGGCGAGCGTCCTCCACTCGTTCATCGCGATGTTGAACGACCGTTCATTGAGCGCTGAAATCGCATCGCAGCGAACGTATCGATTGTATCGGCGCGCGCGTTCAGCCTGTGACGGTTGTGCACCAAAATCATTTGGCAACGGTCGAAACGCAGCTAACGGTTCTGCGGAGGCGCCGCGATCGAATCGCTTGGAACCTTCGATACAACCGCACCATTTCCGCCCACGTATTCGGGCTGTAGCGATTCTCTCGCCGGTAAATGTGGAATTACCCCTTCGTTGAGAACGAGGCCGATATCCGCATTAGGTGGCACGCAAGGCATCGCGAGAACAACCGCTGTGTCGGTTGCAAGTGATGCGAAGCGATCCACAGAAACGAACGGCACAGACGTAGTTGCCGTCAAAAAAGTTACAGGGCTTCGTTTACAAAGGAACAAGACATGAAGAGCCGAAGGTGGGCAAACATTCTTTGGGCTGTCGTCTTGACCTGCTGCACAGCCGGTCAAATCACTTACGCAAGAGATGGCATTGGACCTCCGGATTCGTCACTCGAGTCGGTCGCCCCCGATGCACCCGAGGCGCCCGTAGCGCCGGACAGTTCCGTCGCACCATACGCCGTTAGCCCCGCGAGCCCGGCTTGCGGAGGTAGCTCGTCATGCGGGTCGTGTTGCTGCAATACACCGTGCTACACCAACTGCTGCCCGTGCCCGTGGAGCGGCATCTACGCCGCCGCGGAAGCAACGTTCCTCGATCCGAACTTTGGCAACACATCATCGAGGGTGACGTTGTCGGACCCGGTTAGCAACCCAGTCACCGTGTCGAATGGCAGCACCGGTTCGCAGTCGCTGGGGTACGCACCGCGAGTGTGGATTGGTTACGTGGGCCCGAGCGGTTGGGGCATCCGCGGTAGATTCTGGGAGCTCAACACTTCTTCGACGTCGACACAAGGACCGGTTACGCTCACGCAATTCGGTGGAACAAGCAGCAGCCTGTTCAATGCGTACACCACCGACATCGAAGTTACGCGGCAACTATTCTATAGTCCGGTCGGCACCGCACTTGCCTCGTTCGGCGTACGCAATGGTGGCATTCGCCATGCAGAGTCGCAGTCTCTCTCGGGCTTTGGGCCGACAACGGGCAACTTCCTAATGGGCAGCGCCGCTACAAGCAGCCAGTTCTACGGAACGGGTTTGACGGGTGGTCTGCAACTGTTGCGACCGTTCTACCAGGGCAGCTACGGAAACTTGGGCCTCTTCGGCGGCTATCAAGGTTCGATCCTCTGGGGCAACAGCGCCCAGGCAGCATCGGCCCAGGCCTTGGTCGGCACCGGCGCCGCAACGTTCATCGACAACCAGCCGCAATCACCGAATTCGTCGAGCATCACGAACCCCAACACGATGTACATCAACGAACTGCAACTCGGTTTGCAGTGGAGCAAGGTGCTGCCGCGGTGGCGGAACAACCGAGCCTTTGCCCGTCTCGTGTTCGAGTACCAGAACTGGTGTGTCGGTAACAGCCGGGGTGGCCTCAGCTATGTGGCAGGTCAGCCGCCTACGGGAACGGCCGGCACCGGCGAAGTGGTGTCCGAAGCCACTGCCCGGGCACTGCAGAGCGTCAACCTCGTGGGTTTCGGCATCGCGGCTGGTTGCTACTGGTAACCAAAATCGCGACGTCGATCGACGTCGCGATCGAAAGGTACGGCGCGGCGGCCTAACACAGCCGCCGCGCCGGCCGGAAGAGATCAGACAGGTGCGAAGTTCTGAACGATACGGATGGTACGGCAATGTTGGTGGTGAAGTTGCCGTTCGCAGAAACAACAACGTCTTGTGCTTGGCCAGTGCTCGGTGCCTGCAACCCCCTGGAACACTACCGGCGGTTTGCCCACCGGCGAGAAATCGCTTCGTCCGGTGGGTTCCAGAGGGTTCGGGACCGCACTGCCAAAAAAACAGTGCCGCCGAAATCAGTAAGCGGATACTGGCCACGCACGAATCAATCGCTCGCTTGAACTCGAGGTAATCGCGCCCGCCCGAGAACAAGCGAGTCGCAAAAGAGCCGCCCAGCCGAATCATGGCTGGGCGGCTTTGTTTGTTGAAGGCGCGATTGACGGCGTGTTGATGCGGTAACCTCAAGCCCACGGAAGGCCGTCCGTGGGTTTCGCGCCGCCAATGCGAAACACACTGCGCCCCGCGCGTAACTCATCGCCCCGCGCGATTCCATTAGCGCGACAATGCGATCGACACATGCCTCGACGGTCATCTCATGCGTCGCGAGTCGCAAGTCCGGCGACGTCGGCGCTTCATACGTCGCCGACACACCTGGGAAGTCCGAGATCTCGCCGCTATCGGCCTTGGCGTACATACCGCTCTTATCGCGCCGCCGCAAAACGTTGAGCGGCGCATCGAGATAGACTTCGACATAACGGTCTTCGCCCACGGCTTCTCGCGCCTTTTGCCGCACCTCGGCGCTCGGGGCGAGAAACGCACAAACGCAGACCAGCCCGGCATCGTTCATCAACCTCGCCACTTCGATGCTTCGTCGCAGGTTCTCACTTCGCTCGGTGGCAGAAAAACCAAGATCCTTGCTAATGCCGTGACGCATCCGCTCGCCATCGAGCACCGCGACCGCTCGGCCCATCTCGAACAGCCGGCGTTCCAGAGCATAGGCGATGGTCGACTTTCCGGCGCCGGTCAGGCCCGTGAGCAGCAGCGTCATCGGCTTCTGGCCGAAGCGTGCTTCGCGCTCTTGAATAGAAACCTGGCTCGATTGACGCGCTTCGCCTTGTGTTTGCGGCGCGTCGCCCCAGTGGTCTTGTCCAAGCAAGCCCGAGGTCTGCTCGCGGTCGATGATCATTCCCGCGCCGACGGTGCCATTGGTCAGGCGGTCGATGAGAATGAACGCCCCCGTCGCGCGGTTGCGTCGATACGGATCGAACGCCAACGGCTGATTGACCGTGACAGTCGCACGGCCGACCTCGTTCATCTGTAAGGCCGGCGCGTCTTGTCGATGCAGCGTGTTCACATCGACGCGGTAACGCAGCGTGCTAATCGACGCCAGCGCCGTTTTCGTCGTCTGCTTGATCAAATATTGCTTGCCAGGAACCAGCGGCTGCTCCGCCATCCAGACGATCATCGCGTCGAGTGTGCGGTCGACACGCGGCACGTTGCCGGGATGCACGAGCATGTCGCCGCGGCTGACGTCGATCTCGTCTTCGAGCGTGACTTGAATCGACATCGGTGCGAAGGCTTCGTCGAGGTCGCCTTCGTAGGTGACGATGCGTTCGACCTTGCTGCGGCGTCCGGAAGGAATCGCCATGACTTCGTCACCTTTGCGGACGACGCCCGAGGCGATCGTGCCTGCAAAGCCGCGGAAGTCGAGATCGGGTCGGATGACGTACTGCACCGGCAGACGCAAGTCGATCAGGTTGCGATCGGAGCCGATGTACACGGTGTCCAAGTAGTGCATCAGCGTGCCGCCTTGATACCACGGCATCCTGGGACTGGCGTCGACGACGTTGTCCCCCTTGAGTGCCGACAGCGGAATGAAATGCAGTTCGCCCATCTCCAACTTCGCGGCGAAGTCGGCGTAGTCGGCCTTGATCTTCTCGAAGACCTCCTGGCTGTAGTCGACCAGGTCCATCTTGTTGATGGTGACAACGACGTGCTTGATGCCAAGCAGCGAGACGATGAAGCTATGACGCCGCGTCTGCTGCAAGATGCCATAGCGGGCATCAATGAGAATCACCGCAAGGTTGCACGTGCTCGCGCCCGTCGCCATGTTGCGCGTGTACTGCTCGTGACCCGGACAATCGGCGATGATGAACTTCCGCTTGCTCGTCGAGAAGTACCGATAGGCCACGTCGATTGTGATGCCCTGCTCGCGTTCCGCCTTTAACCCGTCAACCAGCAGCGACAGATCGACCTCACCGCCGGCCGAGCTTTTCTTTTCGCTATCGCGCACGACCGCCGCGAGTTGATCCTCGTAAACCTGCTTCGAGTCGTGCAGCAATCGACCGATGAGCGTGCTCTTGCCATCATCGACGCTGCCGCACGTCAGGAAGCGCAGCAGTTCCTTACGCTCGTGCTGAGCGAGGTAGGCGTCGATGTCGCGTTCGATGAGGGCGGTATCGTCCATTGTGTTTGTCAGTTGTCAGTTGTCAGTGGTCAGTTGCTTTCAGTGGCGAGTCTCTCCCAACTGACAATGGACCACTGACAACTGACAAATCAGAAATAGCCTTCTCTCTTTTTTTGTTCCATAGAAGCTTGCTCGTCGTAGTCGATGACGCGGCCTTGACGCTCGCTGGTCCTGGCGAGCAGCATCTCTTGGATGATCTCGGGCAGCGTCGTTGCGGTGCTCTCGACGGCGCCCGACAGCGGATAGCAACCGAGCGTGCGAAAGCGGACGGTCTTCATCATCGGCTTTTCGCCGGGCTTCATCGGCAGACGGTCGTCGTCAACCATGATCAGGTTACCGTCACGCTCGACGACCGGTCGCTTGGCGGCGAAGTACAGCGGCACAATCGGAATCTTCTCAAGGTGAACGTACTGCCACACGTCGAGTTCCGTCCAGTTCGACAGCGGAAAGACGCGGATGCTTTCGCCTTTGTTCACTTTGCCGTTGTACAGGCTCCACAATTCGGGACGCTGGTTCTTCGGGTCCCACTGATGGAAGTTGTCGCGGAAGGAATACACGCGTTCCTTGGCTCGCGACTTCTCTTCATCGCGGCGAGCGCCGCCGAACGCGGCATCGAACTTGTATTTGTCGAGGGCCTGCTTCAGGGCCTCGGTTTTCATGATCGTCGTGTGCTTCTGGCTGCCGTGCGTGATGGGGCCGACGCCTTGGCGGACACCTTCCTCGTTGGTGTGCACGATCAGCTTCAGGTTGTTCTCGCGGACGAAGCGGTCGCGGAACTCGATCATGTCGCGGAACTTCCACGTCGTGTCGACGTGCATCAGCGGAAACGGCAGCGGGGCCGGATGAAACGCCTTGATCGCCAGGCGCAGCATCACCGCCGAATCCTTCCCGATCGAGTACAGCATGACCGGGTTTTCGAACTCGGCCACGACCTCGCGGATAATGTGGATGCTCTCAGCCTCAAGCTGCTTGAGGTGGGTAAGCTGGTACGATGCGCTCATTACGCAAACGGTAGCAAAACTGGCCCGATTGGGCCAGGGTCGATAGCACTCGTATAAGCCCAGGGCCTGCTGGCCCTGGGTGGGCGCGACGACGCCTCTACGAACCCCCGCGCGCCTTCTCGAACACCCCGACCCACTCTTCAAAGCGCCGCGCGATCACTTCCGCCGCTTCTTCGGCCGACAGCTTCTTGTTGCGGTACTTGACGATCGGATCGAGAAACGTCGACCGACCGACCGCGAAGCCGATGAACCCCTCGACCGGTGCGGCGACCTGCAGCCATTCGACCACCTTTTTCTCGTCCTCGCCACGGCCGAGGACGATGCACCCCACCTTGTCGCGGCCATCGCGCCGCGCTGCCGCCGCCACGCTGATGCAATCTTCGCGGCGATCGAGCCCTTCGATCTTCCACACGTCGGGTTCGACACCGGCCTCTTGCAACTCCTCGATTGCCGTGATCATCAACCCCGGCCGCACTTCGACGTCGTACAGCTTGTGATCGCCGCCGAGCTTGTCGAGCTGCTTCGTCTCGGGCGGCACGAGCAGCTCGAACATGAAATATCGGTTATGCGTGCGGCAGTAATGCGACAGTTGAGAGAGCCGCGTCGCTTGGCGCTCGTTCATCGCCTTGTCGTCGTCGGGGTTGTAACGCACGAGGACTTTGACGAACGTCGGATCGAACGCCTCGACGTGCTTCTTGTAGTCCTCGCCGAACTCGAAATGGAACTCGTGCTCGCCGCTCTTCTCGACGGGTTGGCAGAAGTGATAGCCCTGCTTGTGCGCGTCGCGGAGAATGTCTTTGCCGAATTCCTCGTCGACGAGGATCGCCGCCTTCGCCTGCGGAACACCGGCGGCGAGCGCACGCTTAAAACCGTCATAAATGACACCTTTGCTGGCCGCGACGATGGCGATCTGCTCGGGAGTCATCGGGTCGCTAAAACCGAAGACGTCGTGCCCGTACGAGTGGCGATGATCGAACGGCAACACATACAGCGGCTTATCGTAACCGACTTTCATTGGCCGGTTCCTTTCAGCTTGCGAAAGCGACGCACCAGCGTGTTGGTTGAGCTGTCGTGTTCGAGCTTCGGCTCGGTCGGGCTTTCCAACTCGGGCACGATGCGGCCGGCCAACACCTTGCCTAATTCTACGCCCCACTGGTCGAACGAGTTAATGTTCCAAATCGTCCCCTGCACGAAAACCTTGTGCTCGTACAGCGCGACGAGCTTGCCGAGCACTTCGGGCGTCAGCTTTTCGATGAGCAGCGTATTCGACGGACGATTCCCCTCGAACGTGCGATGCGGCACTTGAAAGTCGGGCACGCCGCCGGCGCGAACCTCTTCCGACGTCTTGCCGAACGCCAGCGCTTCGGTCTGCGCAAAGAAGTTCGCCATCAACAGATCGTGATGTTTGCCCCACGGGTTTAGCGACCGGGAGAAGCCGATGAAATCGCACGGGATCAGCTTCGTCCCCTGGTGAATGAGCTGGTAGTACGCGTGCTGTCCGTTCGTGCCGGGAGTTCCCCACACGACGGGCCCGGTTTGATAGTTGACCGTGTGCCCTTCCAGGTCGACATGCTTACCGTTGCTCTCCATGTCGAGCTGCTGCAAATAGGCGCTGAATCGGCCGAGGTAGTGATCGTACGGCAGAATCGCGACGGTCTGGGCATCGAAGAAATCGTCGTACCAAAGGCCGAGCACGCCCAACAGCACCGGCAGATTGCGATCGAACGGGGCGGTGCGGAAATGTTCGTCCATGGCGCGAAAGCCCGCGAGAATTTCGCCGAAGCGTTCGGGGCCGATGGCGATCATCAGCGACAGCCCGATGGCGGAATCCATCGAATATCGCCCGCCGACCCAGTCCCAGAACTCGAACATGTTGGCCGTGTCGATGCCGAATTTCGACACCTCGGCCGCGTTGGTCGAAACGGCGACGAAGTGCTTGGCGACGGCCTTCTCGTCCTTCAACCGCTCGACGCACCAACTGCGAGCGGTGTGCGCGTTGGTCAGCGTCTCGAGCGTTGTGAACGTCTTCGACGAGACGATGAAGAGGGTCTCTTCGGCGTCGAGATCGATTAGCGCCTCGGCCATGTCGCTGCCGTCGACGTTCGACACGTAGCGGAACGTCATGTCGCGATCGCTGTAGTGTCGCAGCGCTTCGTAAGCCATCACGGGCCCCAGGTCGCTGCCGCCGATGCCGATGTTCACGACGTTGCGAATGCGCTTGCCTGTGAACCCCTTCCACTCACCCGAGCGAATGCGGTTGCAAAAGGCCGCCATCTTGTCGAGCACGGCGTGCACCTGCGGCACGACGTTTTGGCCGTCGACGACGATCGATGAGCCCTTGGCTGCGCGAAGCGCGACGTGCAGCACCGCGCGCTTCTCGGTGACGTTGATCTTCTCGCCGCGGAACATGGCGTCGATGCGATGCCGCAGACCCGACTCCTCGGCCAACCGCACGAGCAGCGCCATCGTGTCGTCGGTGACGAGGTTCTTCGAGTAGTCGAGATAGATTCCGACGGCGTCGAGCGTCAGGCGTTCGCCGCGCTTGGGGTCCGATGCGAACAGCTCGCGCAGGCGAAAATCCTTCGCGCGGCGGTGGTGTTGCTCGAGCGCTCGCCAGGCGGGTCGTTCGGTGAGTGTGGCCCCGTCGGTCATCTGCGTACTCATTTCGACGCTCCTTCGTTGACATCGCCGGCGGCCATCGCGCGGCTCATTTCCTGATGCTTGCCCGACGCCCCGAAACCGCCAGGCTCCCACAAGCGGAAGCCACCGGTGAACGCGAACTCATTGCTTCCCAGGCGGCAGTTCGGCGGCAGCTTCTTCAGCTTCATCGAGTTGCCGCCGCCGAGGACGATGTAATCGGGCTCGAGCGCCTTCTGAAACACCTCGACGACATCGAACACATAGCGACGCCATTTTTTCTTGCCGACGCGTTCGAGGCCGCGCAGCCCGACGTAGTCTTCAAACGTCCGCTTGCGATACGGCATGTGTCCGAGCTCCATCGGCTCGATGTTGCCTTCGACGATCATGGCCGACCCGAGGCCCGTGCCCAGGCCGAGGAACAACATTTTGCCCCCTTCGTAGCTGCCGAGTGCCTGCATCGCCGCGTCGTTGATGATCTTCACGGGTTTCTTGAACGCGGCCTCGAAATCGAAACCGACCCAACCGCAGCCGAGGTTCGGCGGGTTGGCGGCGATGCGACCTCCGAGCACGGGGCCGGGAATGCCGATCGAAATGCCGTCGTACTGCCAATCGCGGGCCGTGTTGGTCACGCCGTCGACAAGCTGTTGCGGTGTGAAGTCGAAGCCGGTTTCGATCTTCCGCGGTTCGCTTTCGCCGCTGACGAGCATCTTCACGTGCGTACCGCCGACATCGAGCACGAGCACCGACTTGCCGCCCGGCGATGGCGCCTTGCCGTTGGTGCTCGCTTCGGTCGCGTGGCCGCTGCTCATCGGAGGTTCTTCATTTAACTGTGCGTCGTTCATCGGTCCTGCTTCAACCTTTCGTCTACCGCACGTCCTTTTGCGAGAGTGCCTTGGTCACCAATTTTTGTGCTTCTTCGACGATCGATTCAAGATGCTTCTCGCTCTTGAAACTCTCGGCGTAAATCTTGTAGATGTTCTCGGTCCCCGAAGGTCGCGCTGCGAACCAGCCGTTGGCCGTCTCGACTTTCAACCCGCCGATGGCAGCGCCGTTGCCGGGAGCATGCGTGAGCTTCGCGGTGATCGGATCGCCGGCGAGCATCGAGTCGCGCACGGCATCGGCCGACAGCTTCGACAGAAGCGTCTTTTGTTCGAGCGTCGCGGGAGCATCGATGCGCGTGTAATAGGGCATGCCGAATTGGCTGGCGAGTTCTTCGAAGTGTTCGCCGGGATCCTTCATGGTTCGCGCCGTGATCTCGGCGGCGAGCAGGTTCATGATGATGCCATCTTTGTCCGTCGTCCACGTCGTGCCGTCACGGCGAAGGAAACTCGCGCCGGCACTCTCCTCGCCGCCGAAGCAGATCGAGCCGTCGAACAACCCCGGCGAGAACCACTTGAACCCGACCGGCACCTCACAAAGTTTACGTCCCATTTGAGCGACGACACGATCGATCATTCCGCTCGAAACGAGCGTTTTCCCCACGGCCGAGGTGTGTGACCAGTCGGGTCGATGGCCGAGCAGGTAGCGAATCGCGACGGCGAGATAATGATTCGGATTCAACAGCCCGGCCTTGGGTGTGACGATGCCGTGACGGTCGCTGTCCGGGTCGTTGCCGAACGCGACATTGAATCGGTTGCGCAGTTCAACGAGCCCCGCCATCGCGTAGGGGCTCGAACAGTCCATGCGAATCTTGCCGTCGTGATCGACGCACATGAACGAAAACGTCGGGTCGACCTTCGGGTTCACGACTTCGATCGACAGGCCGTACACGTCGTTGATGGGGCCCCAGTAGTGACCGGCCGCGCCGCCGAGTGGATCGACGCCCAGCTTGAGCCCCGAGCCGCGAATGACGTCCATGTCGACGACGTTGCGCAGGTCGTTTACATAAGGCAGCACGAAGTCCTGCTCGTGCGTCGTCGCTGCCTTGAGCGCCTTCTCATACGGCACACGCTTCACCTCGCGATTGCCGGCGGCGAGCAACGCGTTCGCGCGGTTTTGCACGACGCTGGTGATGTCGGTGTCGGCAGGTCCGCCGTTGGTCGGGTTATATTTGAATCCGCCATCGTTGGGCGGATTGTGCGACGGCGTGATGATGATGCCGTCCGCCAGGTGTTCGCGCTTGCCGCGGTTGTGAACCAGGATCGCCCACGACACGACGGGCGTCGGTGTCGGGCGGTCATCGAGCTCGATGATTGTCTCGACTCCGTTGGCGGCGAGGACTTCGAGCGCCGTCTTCTGCGCGGGGTAAGAAAGCAGGTGCGTGTCCTTGCCCATGTACAGCGGGCCGTCGATGCCCTGCGCCTTGCGGTATTCGCAAATCGCCTGCGTGATGGCGAGGATGTGGGCTTCGGTGAACGTGGCGTTAAGGCTCGTACCGCGATGGCCGCTGGTGCCGAACGACACTCGCTCGGTCACCTTCGTCGGGTCGGGCCGCTTCTCGTAGTAGTCGCGCTCGAGCTGCTTCAGGTCGACCAGAAGTTCCTTGGGAGCGGGCTTGCCAGCCAGCGGTGAGATTGCCATTTCGCCAGTGCCTCTCGCAATGTCGCTTAATATGCCGTCACGTCACATGCTGAGCGCAGTTCCACAGGCGCACGACGGGCTCGTCGCGCGTGTGATCATACCCGACGATGCTCAGGGACGCCGTACTCAGGTGGAAGTATCGCCCATGATCTCCCGTCAGGCCAAGCCATCGAGAAACGAACACCCGCAGAAAGTGGGCGCTCGAGAAAATCAACGCGTCTCCCTCGACGGCGCGGACCTTTGCAATCACGCGATCGGCACGCTTGGCGACGTCGGCAATGCTTTCGCCGCCGGGGCATCCGTCGCGAAAGATCTCCCAATCGGGACGCAGCTTGTGAATCTCGTTCGTCGTTTTGCCTTCGTACTGGCCATAGTTCCACTCGACGAGATCGCCGTCGAACTGCGCGACATCTCCGTAGCCGGCCAGTTCGCAGGTTTGACGTGCGCGCTTCAGCGGACTGCACAGCACCAGCGCGTATTTCATGTCGTGCAATCGCTGGCCGAGTTGAGCCGCGTTGCGTTTGCCGCGCTCGGTGAGCGGTAGATCGGTCAGGCCGGTGTGTTGACCGGTGATCGACCATTCGGTCTCGCCATGGCGCGCGAGGTATACGGCGGGGAGGGTGTTGTTCATGGTGTGATGTTTCACCGGTTAGCCGCGACGCGCCAGCGGAGCGCGCGTTGCGGCGTCAATTCTCCCGCGCGCTCCGCTGGCGCGTCGCGGCTAACCAATTCGATGATTATCCCTCCCACATCCAATTCACCACCTCGGGCATGTCCTCGCCGTGCGTATTGATGTACTGACGATGCTCGATCAGCTTGTCGCGGCACCATTGCTTGATGTAGGCCGCGCGAGCGCCGAGTTGCGGCAGGCGGTCGACGGCATCAGCGACGAGATGAAAACGGTCGAGGTCGTTGAGCACCGCCATGTCGAACGGCGTCGTAATGGTGCCTTCCTCCTTGTAGCCGCGGACGTGCAAGTTGTCGTGGTTCGCGCGGCGGTAGGTGAGGCGATGAATCAACCACGGGTAGCCGTGATAGGCGAAGATGATCGGCTTGTCGCGCGTGAACAGCGTGTCGAAGTCGTGATCGCTCATGCCGTGCGGGTGTTCGCTGGGCGGTTGAATGCGCATCAGGTCGACGACGTTCACCATGCGAATCTTCAGCTCCGGCAGCATCGCCCGCAGGTATTTGATGGCTGCGAGGACTTCGAGCGTCGGCACGTCACCGGCGGAGGCCATCACCAGGTCGGGCTCGCAGTCGGCATCGTTGCTCGCCCACGGCCACAGCCCGATGCCCGCCGTGCAATGTTTGACCGCAAAGTCCATGTCGAGCCATTGCGGGGCTGCATGCTTGGCCGCGACGACGACGTTCACGTAGTTGCGGCTGCGCAGGCAGTGGTCCATCACCGACAGCAAACAGTTTGCGTCGGGCGGCAGATAAACGCGAATGACCTCGGCCTTCTTGTTCACGACGTGGTCGATGAACCCGGGGTCTTGATGCGTGAAACCATTATGATCCTGCCGCCACACGTGCGATGAAAGCAGAATGTTCAGCGACGCGATCGGTCGCCGCCACGGAATGGCTCGCGTGACCTTGAGCCACTTCGCGTGCTGATTGAACATCGAGTCGATGATGTGAATGAACGCTTCGTAGCAGTTGAACAGTCCATGCCGGCCGGTGAGCAAGTAGCCTTCCAGCCAACCTTCGCATTGATGCTCGCTGAGCACCTCGACCACTCGGCCTTGCGGCGCGAGATGGTCGTCGCCGTCGATCGTCTCGGCATCCCATTGACGCTCGGTCGCTTCGAAGACCGCAGTCAGTCGGTTCGACATCGTTTCGTCGGGTCCGAACAGCCGGAAGTTACGCGCGTCGCCATTACGTTTGATGACGTCTCGCAGAAACGTGCCGCAAACGCGAGTGTCTTCGGCCTCGACGCTGCCCGGTTTCTTCACGTCGACGGCATAGTCGCGGAAGTCGGGCATGCGAAGGTCCACGAGTAGCAGCCCGCCGTTGGCGTGCGGATTCGCGCCCATGCGACGTTCGCCGCTCGGCGCGAGCTCGGCCAACTCTTCGCGTAATCTTCCGCGCTCATCGAAGAGTTCTTCCGCGCGGTAACTGCGAAGCCACGTTTCAAGCTGCTTCAGATGTTCGGGGTTCTTTCGCGGGTCGGAAAGCGGCACCTGGTGCGCGCGGAACGTTCCTTCGACCTGGAGGCCGTCGACAACTTTCGGCCCCGTCCAACCCTTCGGCGAGTTGAGCACGATCATCGGCCAACGCGGGCGATCGGTCACACCATGCTCCCGAGCGTCTTTCTGAATCTGCTTGATCATCGCGATGCAGAGGTCGAGCGCGTCGGCCATCTGCCGGTGCATCAGCGGCGGATCGTCACCGACGACAAACAACGGCTCGTATCCGCAACCGCGCAGGAACATTTCGAGCTCGTCCTGCGGAATGCGCGCGAAGATCGTGGGGTTGGCGATCTTGTAGCCGTTGAGGTGCAGGATCGGCAGCACCGCGCCGTCGGTCGCGGGATCGATGAACTTGTTGCTCTGCCAACCGGTGGCCAGCGGGCCGGTCTCGGCCTCGCCGTCGCCGATGACACACGCGACGATCAAGTCGGGGTTATCGAACACCGCTCCGAAGGCGTGACTCAGCGAGTAGCCGAGTTCGCCCCCTTCGTGAATCGAACCAGGGCACTCCGGCGAAACGTGACTCGGTATGCCACCTGGAAACGAGAACTGCTTGAAGAGCAGTTTCATTCCCTCTTCGTCGCGGCTGACGTTCGGGTAATGTTCGGTGTACGAACCTTCGAGGTACGTGTTCGCCACGAGCGCCGGCCCGCCATGCCCCGGGCCGGAGATGTAAATCATGCTGAGGTCGTACTGCTTGATGACGCGATTGAGGTGTGCGTAAAGGAAGCTCTGCCCCGGTGTGGTGCCCCAGTGACCGAGCAGTCGCGGCTTGACGTGTTCCGCCTTCAGAGGCTCGCGCAGCAGCGGGTTGTCGTAGAGATAAATCTGACCGACGGCCAGATAGTTCGCCGCTCGCCAATAGGCGTCGATCCGCGCGAGCAGGTCGTCGCTGATCGGATCGATATTGAACTGTTCGATGCTAATTCTTTCGATACTCAGGTGCTCGGTCATGCCGAGTTGGCCGGCTTCAGCAAGCGTTGAACGTGACGACATATCATCAGCTCCTCATCCGTGGGAATGACTCGAACCGCGACGCGACTGGCGTCGGTGGAGATTAGCGGCGCGGCGTTAGCGTTGCGTGTGGGGTCGATCTCGATGCCGAGGAACGCGAGGCCGTCGCAGATGCGAGCGCGGATCGTGGCGGCGTGCTCGCCGATTCCGCCTGCGAAGACCACAGTGTCTACCCCGCCCAGTGCCGCGGTCAACGCTCCGAGCCACTTCTTTGCCTGATATGTGAAGATTGCCACGGCCAACCGAGCGCGATCATCCGTCGCTTCCTTGGCGAGAAGTTCACGCATGTCGGCAGTGGTTTCGGAGAGGCCGAGCATGCCCGACTCCTTGTTGACCATTCGATCAAGTTGATCGACCGTCATCTTATCTTCGCGCAACAGGTGCAACATCAGGCCGGGGTCGAGGTCGCCGGTGCGCGTGGCCATCACGAGCCCCGCCGTCGGCGTCAGCGACATCGTGGTGTCAAAACATTTGCCGTCCTTCACGGCCGCCATGCTTGCACCCGCGCCGAGATGCGCTAGCACGACGCGACCGTTGGCCGCTTGCTCGCCTGCAACCTTCGCAAGCTCCTCCATGAGATACGCATACGACAAGCCATGAAACCCGTACCGACGCACGCCCTGCGATTCGAACCGACGCGGGATCGGCAACACGCGCGCCACGTCGGGCAGGTTGTGGTGAAAGGCCGTGTCGAAGCACGCCCACTGCCGGATGTCGGGCCATCGCTTGGCACACTGCTCGATGATCTCGATCTCGGCAGGCAGGTGTTCGGGATCGAGCGGCGCGAGACGTTTTAACTCCGCGAGCACGTCGGATGTCACTGCTTCGGGGCGATCATACTTCGGCCCGCCATGCACGACGCGATGACCAATGCCGACGATCGACGCGCCGGGTTGTTTCTGGTCGAGTTCCCTTAGCAGCGCGTCGAGCCCGGCTGCGCCGGTTTGTTCGACTTTGTTCGCCCACAGACGCTTTGTGTCCGCGACGTCGAACAGCGCCCCCTTCACCGTCGAGCTGCCGGCGTTGATGGTGAGGATGGCGTCGGTCATTGATATTTGTCCGACACGCGGCGAGCAAGCTCGCCGGCTAAACGACTACAACGGGTTGCCCACGACCGGGTTCTTCCATCCTTCGCGTGGCGTGAGGCGTTCGACGGCGCCGGCCCCCAACTGCCCGACTCGTATTCGTACACCGGCGTCACGTCACCCAACACGGGATCGACGATGCGCCATGCCTCTTCGACGTAGTCTTCGCGGGCGAAGATCGACTGGTCGCCACGCATCGCGTCGCTCAACACGCGCTCATAGGCGGGAAGTTCGTCGCCATGCGGCCGGCTCGACGCCAGCAACTCGATCGGCTCGCCACGCATGGCATCACCGGGGAGCTTGGTCATGGCTTCGAGACCAATCGCGACGTCCGGGCTGATGCGGAATCGCAGCGAGTTCGGCGGCGGAGGATCGTTCGACCACACGGAGGGGGGCTGACGGAACTCGGCCGTCACCTCGGTGCACGTGACCGGCATTCGCTTGCCAGCGCGAATGTAGAACGGCACGCCGTCCCATCGCCACGAGCCGACTTCGAGCTTCACGGCAGCGAACGTTTCGACCTGCGAGCTGGGAGCCACGCCAGGCTCGTCGCGGTAGCCTTTGTACTGGCCGCGGACGACGTGAGCGGGATCGAGATGTGAGACAACCTTGAGCACTTTCACTTTCTCATCGCGAATCGACTCGCTGTCGGTGCCGGCCGGCGGTTCCATGGCGATGTTGGCGAGCACTTGCAGCAAATGGTTCTGAATCACGTCGCGAATAGCGCCCGCCTCTTCGTAGAAGTTGCCACGCCCTTCGACACCGAAATTCTCAGCCATCGTGATCTGCACGCTCGACACGTAACGTCGATTCCAAATTGGTTCGAGGAACGTGTTCGCGAAGCGGAAGTACAGCAGGTTCTGCACCGGACCTTTGCCGAGGTAATGGTCGATGCGATAGATCGACCTTTCGTCGAAATACGTCAATAACGTGCTGTTCAGCAGCAGTGCCGTTTCCAGACTGCGGCCGAACGGCTTCTCGATAACCACGCGTGCGCCGCTGGCGCAGCCGGACTTGCCAAGTTGCCCGACAACGAGGCTGAATAACTTGGGCGGGATCGCGAGGTAATGCAGCGGATGCTGAGCGTTGCCGAGTTCCTGTCGCAACTTTTGGAACGTCGCCAGATCGTGATAGTCGCCATCGACGTAGCGCAGCTTGCTCATCAACTGCTCGCAGGCCTCTTCGTCGACGCCACCGTGCTCGGCGATGCTCTGCTTGGCGTGGGTCTTGAACTGCTCGAGGTCCCATCCTGCTCCAGCCACGCCGATGACCGGCACATCGAGGTGATGATGCTTGGCCATCGTCTGCAGCGCGGGAAAGATCTTCTTCTTCGCCAGGTCGCCGGTCGCGCCGAAGAACACGAGAGCATCCGATTCTACCTTTGCCATCGAGCAGTCCTTGTCTGGTTGAGTTGTCCGTCCGGTTGTTTGTCGAATGGCATGCGATGTTGCGAATGGAATCTCCCTCGCCCCCTTGGGGAGAGGGCCGGGGTGAGGGGAATGGGAAGCGTGTACCCGTGTCGCCCCTCACCCTAACCCTCTCCCCAACGAAGAGAGGGAATCGTGTTGTGCTACTTCTTTTCTAAGTGCCCACCAAATCCAAACCGCATCGCCGACAACAGCTTGTCGGCAAAGTCCGCCTCTCCACGCGATGCGAAGCGTTCGTAGAGCGCGGTCGTCAGCACATGCGCGGGGACCGCCTCGTCGATGGCTGCTTTGATCGTCCAGCGTCCTTCGCCCGAATCGCTCACGTGTCCCGCGAACTGCGCACACTTCGGATCGCCCAGCAGCGCTTGGGCCGTGAGGTCCAACAGCCACGAAGTAACAACGCTGCCGCGCCGCCAGACTTCGGTGATGTCGCGCAGGTTCAGGTCGTACTGATAGTGCTCCGGATACATTAGCGGCGTCGTTTCGGCATCGGTCGCATGCGTTTCTTTGCCGATGTTCGCGCGATGCAGAATGGCTAAACCCTCGGCCAGCGCTGCCATCATTCCGTACTCGATGCCGTTGTGCACCATCTTCACAAAGTGCCCGGCCCCGCTGGGACCGCAGTGCAGATAGCCGTGCTCGGCCGTGCCTGGCACCTTGTCGCGGCCAGGAATGCGCGGGGCTGAGTCAATCTTCGGAGCGAGTGTCTTAAAGATCGGGTCGAAGCGCTCGACGGCGCTCGTGTCGCCACCGATCATCTGGCAGTAGCCGCGTTCGAGTCCCCACACGCCGCCGCTCGTGCCGACGTCGAGATAGTGGATGCCTCGCTGCTTGAGCTTCGCGGATCGTCGCAGGTCATCGACATAGTACGAGTTGCCGCCGTCGATGAGTGTGTCGTCGGATGCGAGATGCGGCGCGACCGCATCAATCGTCGAGTCGACGAAGGCGGCGGGCACCATCATCCACACGGCGCGCGGTTGCGACAGCTTTGCGACGAGATCGGCGAACGAACTCGCTGCGATCGCGCCTTCGGCCACCAACGGCTTCGCGGCCTCGGGCTTTACGTCGTAGACGACGCACTGATGGCCATTGCGCATCAATCGAAGCACCATGTTGGCGCCCATGCGCCCCAAGCCGATCATTCCCAGTTGCATACGCGTCTCCTCGTTTCGGTCGCTCGCATTTCCGCAGCAGTATTTCCGCAGCAGTGTATTTCCGGAGCAGTATAGACGATTGAATCCGCGATGCACCCCGCAGGGCCCAGCAGTAATTGAATCTGCAGAAATCAGCTGACGAGCGCTAGCTCGCGGTTTCTCCGAAGAACCAGACGCTAGCGCGTTCTGGCTGATGACGCTTCTTGAATAACTGAGTAGCCCTGGATGCACCCCGTTGATTGATTGACCGGCGCGATCAGCGAACGTACAAACGACGACATTAGATTTCGTAATGCCATGAACACCCTCGGAACGTTACAGGTTCAACATGTGCCGCCATTTGACAATCGTGTTCGCCCTCGTCGCGATCCGTGTACTGACGGTCGCTGTCGCGTTCGCTGCCGATGATCCGCCTTCGTTGCCGACCGCCCCCGAAAGCTGGATCAACACCGGGCCGATTTCGCTTTCGGCACTCAAGGGTAAGGGCGTGGTCCTCTATTTCTACGAGGAGTCATGTCCCAGTTGCCGCGATCATTGGAAGGAAGTGCTCAGCGAGGCCAAGACGTTCGAAGGCAAGCCGGTCATCTTTATCGCCATCAACTCCGGCGAGCCTCGTGGCGAGGTGCAGAGCTACGCGCACGACGTTCGCATCCCGTGGCCGATCATCGTCGACGGCGACCGCTCGCTAGAGAAGGCGTACAAAGTGGGCACGATCAGCCTGAACAACATTTATCAAACACGCATCGTGACGGCCGACGGAAGAGTCGAGACATCGTCGACCGACATGAGCAAGGCAGGCAAGCAAGCGCTCAGCGGCGCTTCGTGGACGGTCGATCCCACGTCGGTTCCCGAGTCACTGAAGAGTGCATGGTTCGCCGTCGAGTTTGGCGACGTCAATCTCGCTGCCGCTGCGATCAAGGCCAATCTGCGATCGCCCAAGCCCGACGCGAAGCAGGCCGCCGAGGCGTTGAAGAAAGTCGTCGACGACCGACTCGCCGCCCGTCTCGACGAAGCGAAGCAGGCCGCTGACGGTGGACGCAAGTGGGACGCCTACGCCATCTACACTGCCGCCGCCGATGAGTTCCGTTCGTTCGAGATGCCTGCCGAGGCTGTCGAGGCGCGCAAGGCATTAGCCGCCGACCCAGCCATCAAAAGCGCGTTGCTTTCCAAGAAGAATCTCGATGCCGCGCGAAAGTTAGCTGCCAGCGACAAGCCGGCCGCGCCAAGCAGGCCATCACGATGCTACAGAAGGTGATTGCCGACGTTCCCGACAGCAGTCTCGCGCCGAGGCTCAGACGATCGTCGACGAATTGAACGCCACGCCGTAGCCGAATCGCCGCTTCCACGAAGTTTCCTCCCGGAGAGGCGACATGCTTGCAGCAATCTTGTGTTTCGCTTGCTTCGACCCTTCGCTTGCGCAGTCGAAACTTCACGCCGCGTCGTTACCGATTGTGTCGAGCGTCGCTGTCACGTTCAGCGGCCACTTGTTGGCACCGCCTTCTGACGGAAGGATCGACATCCCGCAGGATGTAATGGCCGACAAAGGGACCGAACCGCAGTTGCCGCTATCGCTGACCCACTTAGCACCGATGTCCAGGCGATTGCCGTTGCTCGACATCGACGATCGCATGCCCTATCGACCACGCGATCTCGGACTGTACCTTTTTCCGTGGCAGAGCATGTCGCACTACGCGAACGGCAGATGAACAACGGCTTGCGGCCTCGTGGGGTCTCGATGGCGAAGTTCGCGCTGCTGCCGGTGCTCTTGGCCGCTGGCTGTCTCATCTCTGGCGTGTACGGCGCATTACACGATCAGATTTCGTACACGGTGTCGCCCGAGTATTTTCACGCCTTCAAGTTTCGCCAGTTTGCAATTCCTCCCGAGTTGCAGAATCGGCTCGGCGCGTCGATCGTGGGATGGGAAGCCTCGTGGTGGATGGGCGTGGTCATCGGCGTGCCCGTGTTGCTCGTCGGACTGATCGTGCCGGGATGGAAACCGTACCTGCGTCATGGCCTGATCGCTTTCGTCGTCGTCGCGGTGACGGCGATGCTCATCGGGCTATCGGGGCTGATCTATGCGTACTTCACCGTGACCGAGGCGTCCGTGGCAAACTACTTCCTGCCGTTTCCGGTTGCCGATCGCGTCGCATTCTTCCGTGTCGGAACGATGCACGACTTCAGCTATCTCGGTGGCGTGATCGGCATCGTGACCGCGTGTATCTATCTGGCCTTCGCTCGCTACCGAATGAAACGCCGATCGTTGTCGCCAACGCATGTCGGCTCGGCCGCTTGACGAGTCGCGAACTTTTCACGCAACTTTCGACGACTTGATTCGAGAACAGATTGTCGGGGATGTTCCGACGATTGACTTCTTGTGAACTCGCGCCGAGTGATGAAGGGTCCGTGATGACGATGTTTCCTGTGTTCGTTCCTGTGCTGGCGGGTGATCGCGTGTCACAACTGCGCGTGTGAAATCGACAAGTACGGCAAAGAGATCGTGCTGTCGTCAAACGTCGCGTGAGTGGCCGGTTGCGTCGCCGATGAAGGTCGCGGTTGTTCGTACACCGTACTCAGTACCTGGTACGAAGTACGAATTACATGGGGCGTATTGCAAATGCTAAAGCACATTGCCGAATCAACCGATCAGCGTGTCGTATCTCCGCGTGCGTTCCGATCCAGACCCAAATGAGCACCTCATACTCTTCAATCGCCAACTCGCGGTAATGCAGTCCGACGCGCACCGACCAGAATTGCCCGATACGCTTGAAGTGCAACGAGGGATGTCGCGAATCGCGCAATAGTAATTGGTAACAGCGGTCGGCTAGGTGCTGGACGTCGGCAGGCAACCGGCGATAACAGTCCCAGAGACGCGGCGTCGCACGGTGCGTCATCGTTCTGTCGTACGACCAGCGCGCAGGTCTTCGCGTGCTTCGTCGGCGAGCCAGTCGAGTCGGCCTGCGGCGGCGTCGGCTTCGATCTGGCGATCCCACTGGTCGCCGTAGAATTGAAGCAGCCACGCGCGAAGCGTCGCTTGGTCATCCGGCGACAACCGGCTAATGGCGTCTTCGATTTCTTGAAGAGTGCTCATGGATTTAGCCTATCTTTCCGCGAGCAACGCGGCAACTTTCGTAATTCCAATCAGCGCGTTGCTCTTCGGAATGCGAGCTCAGGCCACCACGCTGCGCACCTGTAACCAAGCGTGACGAATAACATTGTCGGCGGCGGCGCGAGCAGCGCGGGGCTGACGCTGGCGATCAGGCCTTTGGCTTCGGCGACGGTCGACGTCCAGACCAGCTTGCTGCCGTTGCCGTCGGGTTCCACGCGTAGATGCGACTCGACGCGCATCGACATGCCGATGCCCGACGCGTCGACCGTCATGCGGGCGGCGCCCGGCTGAGCGTCCGACGGCTGTTTCACATCCGCCAGGCGGATCGTCAGCTTGAGTGTCCCGCGAAGGAACGAGAAGCCGGGGCGGACGACGCATTTGAGCGTGTGGTCGTCGACGCGCTCAGAGCTGACGAGGTCGGGAATCGTCCGCGTGATCTGATCGAAGTCAGTCAGGACGTTGAAAACCCGCTCGGGCGGGCTGGTGAACGATTCTTCGCCGCCGAATTCGATGGGGGCCATGAGAATGCGTGTCCAAGAATGATGCGCCTGTGCCGCCACACGCGGCGAGCAAGCTCGCCGGCTAAACGGAAAACCTTCGCGTAACCGTCCAGCTTACCGCGGAACGTGCGAGTTGAGCGGTTGTCGGCTCGCAATTCCCCTCGGATGGTGCTGCAAGCATTGAAGTTACGCTTTTGTCATGGCTGGCATAAGCCGGGGATAAAATGCTTGACATTGCCGTGCGTCCACACACAATTGGGCACTCTGAGATGGCGGCCCTTAACCGCGGCCGCCTCGACCCGACGCCTCGCAAAGGCTGTGGGTTTTTCGCCCGCCAGGGATGCGGTTCGTAAGTGACGACTGTTCACTGACGATTGATGCGGCACACAAGTTGCCGCGACGGCGGTGCGTCTCAGTCGAGCCTCGGCGGTCCTTCGGGATCGACTTGGTCAAGAAAAGCGTGAACCGATCGGGGTGGTGGTGTTGTCTCTACGCATAGCAAAGGCCTATCGCGAGAACGGCATGACCCGCTCGGCATGACATAAAGAAAGGGTGGTTACGATGAAGAACGTATTCGACACGATTCTGGAGTTTGGACACGACGAGGATTTCGCCCCGTCGGTGACTGGTGAGTTCTCGCCGACCGATGCACCGGCCGGCAGCACCGAGAAGTTGGACGTCCTCGCCCGCCGCATTCAGATGGGTTTGCCGCTGTGGCACCCTGAAGATCGACCCGACTACAGCGGGTTGACCGGCGCCGTGCGTCCGCGCGAGTAAGTCGATTCAACGAAATCACAAGCCCACGGATGGCGATCCGTGGGCTTCGCGCGGTGGCGAGTGCGCACTCCGCAATCACATGCGCGCGAGGTACTTGAGTGGGGGGCGGCCCACGCGCCCCCGGTGTGTTCACCGGAGGCTAACGGTTACAGGTACATGCCCATGTACCCGCCGTGGCTGTCGCTCTCGGCTTGCAGCTTTTCGATGCGGTGGATGGCGGCCTTCAGGTCGCCGGCGGCGATGTAGCGATCGAACTCGACCATCACTGCGCGATTGACCGTATCGGCAAACCACGCAACGACCGGCTCCACAAGCCAATCGCACGTTTCGCGATCGAGCATCACGTCGAGTTTCGCCTGCGACGAGTGCAGATCGTTCTCGTCGGTCAGCACGGTCCCTTCAAAGCTGAATTGAATCATGCCTTGCAGCGGATCGTTCGTCAGATGAAACGTGCAGTGCGCATTGTAGAGATAGAACGCGTTGTGCATGCCATGTGTTTCGATCGCGAGCTTGATGCGCTCGCAACGAGCACGGAACTTCGGCGAGGCGTCGGGCGGAATGTCGAGGCTTCCGACCGAACGGAGCGGCAGGCAATCGAACTCGATATCAACAAATTGTGACATGCGCGGTGTTCCAAGCCGCCGACTCTTTCGGCGTCATCGCGGGTGCGATCGTGGAATTATTCCGCCTCGGCGGTCGCAGCCTTCACCCAACCGACCACGGCCCAGCCGTCATCGACCTTCAGGTGACTGGCGGGCATCACGCCCATCCGCTCGAGGTTACCCCGCAATTGTAACCCATCGCTGACGAATTGGCTCTGGAACAGCCGGCCGAATCGCTTGCGAATCGGACCGAGCAACGCGGCCTGACGTGCCGACAGCGTCTGTCGCCCGGGGACGAAATCGATCGGCACCACCTCGACGTCCCCCTGACGCGCCGCCCGTAGCGTGCCGCCTTCTCGCGCGAGCGTGTAACGCACGGTGATTCGCATTCCCTCGAACTTGCGCGTTGCCGAAGTGAACCGCGTTCCGCGGATGACGACAGTCGCCTGACTGTCGTCGAGGCTGAGCGTCATCGGGCGGTCTTCGGCGAACGTGACCGACCACGGCTCCTGCGTCTCGGGATCTCCGTCGTTGCGGTCGGGAAGCTTGCCGAACAAGTCCATCGAGATGCGGTCGATCTGCGGTTGATCGAGCGTGCGGCCGGCGAGCATGTTGGTGGCCGTGTTGCTGAACATCGATTCGTGGACGCGAATCAGCAGGTCCGCACCTGTGTCAGGGACCGGCTCGATCGACGTCGCGCCCAGTTGGGCGGGGCCTGATTGCAGTCCGACGACGTCCAAATAGTCGGCCGTCGTGCTGAACGCGAGCTTCTGTGGAAACGCGCCGAGCCGCAGCAGCGGGCCGCGAATCTTGTGTTGGTATCGATCGTTGGCGTCAGCGATCTGCGTGTCGGCCTGCTCGTCGAGCTTGCGGCGAAACATTCGCTGCGAGTGCTCCTGGGCCACGCGTTCGCCGCGGGCTTTCTCCTGGGGAACCCTATCGGCAGCGACCCGCTTCACGATCTTGTCGACCACGCCCCGCTTCGTCGAAGCGATGCCGGTGACACGGCTCCGGGTGGCGACGGTCGCCTCGGCCGGCAGCGACGATAACCCGTCGGGCGTGATGACGATCGTCTTTTCGCCTCGCAGCTCGCTGTCGCCGGTACTGTAGATGACGGCGGGCCCGTTATGGCCGACGGTCCGGGCGTAGTTGCGACCCGTGATGAGCGTTTGAATCAGTCCGCGGTCCGGATCGGGGATCAGCTTCGCCTGTGCCCAGCCGATGGTGCGTCCCGTGCCGGTGATCGCCGTGCCGAGGATGTTGTCGCGCAGCGGCGCCGTCTCGTCGATCTCGCGCGTCATGCCAGTCCACACCAGGCGGTTCGACAAGTTGACCGTCACGTTGGGATGCGAGAATCGCTGACGCAGCGCGTCGAGCAATTGCGGGGCTCGCCCGGCGCGATCGAGACGGTCGGCGGCCTCGGCCATCGCGGCCAGAGTGTCGTGCTTTGGCGACTTGATGCCTTGCGAGATCTTCGCGAGATCTTCCTTGTAAGCCTCGGCCGTGACGGTTTGTCCAAGCATCTGACCGATCACGTCGTTTAGCGCGACGCGGACATCGGCCATCGGTTGCAGTTCCAAGCCGGCGTGACCCGACGAGAATCGCGATCGCACGACCAACAGCGCATCAATGTTTGGAATCGAGCCCTTCTTCGCTTGGGTTCGCAGGAGCGGCAACATGAGGAACTCTTGCCAGCCGGTGGCTTCTTTCTTATTGGCTGCCAGATAGGCGTCGAGTTTCGCGACCGCGGCGGCGAGATGTTCCTTGCCGACCTCGAGCGTCTTGGCATCGATGGGGCGGAAACCGTCGTGGGCAGCGTCGACCAGCCGCAGGATCGTCGCGTCACTCGATGCCTCGGCCGACTTGTCGCGGCTGGTGTCGTCGCTGGCCTTGGCGGCCGGACTCGGCTCGGCAGTTGCCGATTTTTTGCCTTTTTCCGGCGTCTGTGCCTGCGATGTCTCGTAACTCGCTGCAACGGTGGCGGTTACGATCGCGGCGAGGCTCAAAACGGACTTCATACGCGTCAACGGCATGCGACGCTCCTTCCTATCGGTAACTTATGGCATTCCACGATGTTGTGAGGCCATTGATAGCAACTGCCTCGCCAAGACGCCAGCTATTTTGCGACTTTGCCGCCAGGGCGATCTGGTGAAAGTTGGTTGATTTCTCCGCCAGCGACTGGTAAACCCGAGACCCTACGACGACGGAGCCCTGAACAGGAATGAGTTCGGGCTGGAACATCAAGGACGTGCATCGATGAATTTCGTCGATCGAGAGCTTTCTGCATGGTTGATGCGCGAGACCCCACTGTTTCGCGCTGTGCTCACCCGCCGCGGCCTTTAGCCGCCCGAGCATGGCGTTTTGACACGCTGCTCGCGTATTCCCACGTTTCGGTTGTGAAGGTTTCGCCTGTGACGGTGTCGCAGGTCGCAGGCTTTCCGTTCCGATTCGAGCACCATGAGATCGCGCTCCGATCCCAAGGAGAACACGCATGATTCGCGTATCGGACTTTCGCTGGAGCTTAGGGGCGTGTTGCATTGCGACTGTGGGGATGACTGTCTTTCTACCTACTGCACTTCCGGCGGCTGAACCCGCCCCCGAGTCAGAACTCGCGTGGACGACCGACTATGCCGAGGCCATGCGTCAGGCCGAGGCGAGCAACAAGATGCTCCTCATCTTCTTCCGAGGGACGCAGGCCAACGGCTACCGCGACCAGTTCCTCAACCAGGTTGCCACGGATGCCCACATTCGCTCGTTGATGGTTGAGCACATCCTGGTCCAGTTGCCGGTCGACGCCCGGGTGATTTCCGAGGGGAACGAGGTCACGCTCATTCGTCATGGCGCTTTTGCCGAGTTGAAGGGTCGTGAGGGTCTGGCGATCGTCGACTTCGCTCACCGCGACACTGAATATTATGGTCACGTCGTGAACGTGTTTCCGCTGCAACCGGGTAAGTATTATCGCTACCGCCCCGAGCACCTGGCCGTGATGCTCGACCTTCCGCCCGGCACGCTCACGCAGCGAACGATGATCTTCGCCGTTCGCATCCATCCCGAGGGCCCGGCCAGCACGACCGGCGAAAACTGCTCGTTGCTAACCCAAGAAGCGACCAGCCATTCCGCCCATCAAGCCCGCATCCATGTGCAGGGTCACCACCAGTGGGGGGATCGGTTCCAGCGGATCACTTCAAAGCTCATTCCTTGGCGGCTTCGCGCTCAGGAAGTGGTCGCCGAGAGCTGGCCCCATGAGGACGTGGTCGACGCGGCCGTCGATTGCGTCGACTGCTGGCGTCAGTCGTCGGGACATTGGAGCGCGGTTCGTACACCTCAGCCGCGATTCGGGTATGATATGCGTCGCGGATCGAACGGCATCTGGTACGCAACCGGCCTGTTCGGCAATCGCAGTTAATCGACCGCAATCAATTGACCAGCGCCAAGCCTCTGTCGGACGATTCTCGCAAGAGAAATCTCCGGCAGAGGCTTTTTGCGTTGTTAGCCGCGTCGCTTGCGACGTGCTCGAACACGCGTCGCAAGCGACGCGGCTAACCATCATCACGATTTCGCCGTCCACGCGCACTGCGCCGCCTCGACGACCACGCGCAGCGGCACGCTTGCCGCGTCCGCGACCTTGCGACACGATTCGTATTCGGGCGAGAAGAACGGCGCTTCGCCTTCGAGGTTCGCGACCTTGCCGTCGATCGTGCCCCACGGCGTTTCGACCTGTTGCGGCTGTCGCGCCAACTTGCGTCGCCCGACCGACCATCGACGCACACCGAGCGTACCAGTCTCGCGGAAGATGATGGCTTCAATCGCAGCAAGGCGGCTGGCGTCGCACATCGCCGAGAGCATCACGCCGGGGCGATTCTTCTTCATCTGGATCGCGGTCGTGTAAACGTCGAGTGCGCCGGCCTCCCACAACTTCGTCGTGCAATGGCCGACGACCTCGCCGCTGACGTCGTCGAGATTCGTCTCGATCATCCACACAACGTCCGTAACAGCGCCCTCGGCCGACTCGCCGACCACGAGTCGCAGCACGTTGGCTTGTTCTTTCAACTCGCGCGTGCCGGCGCCGTAGCCGATGCGTGCGATCGTCATTGCCGGCAGCGGGCCGTACTGCTCGACGAGCGTGGTGAGAATGGCTGCCCCAGTCGGCGTCGTGAGTTCGGCAGCAACGGGCGAATCAGCCAACGGTACGCCGGTCAGCAACTCCGCCGTCGCGGGGGCCGGCACGTTGCAGCGTCCGTGCGCGATCTCGATCGTGCCGTGACCGGTCGGCACCGGTGACGCGACGATGCGTCCCGCGCCGAGCATTTCCCAACCAATCGCTGCGCCGACGATGTCGGCAATCGAGTCGACCGCGCCGACTTCGTGGAAGTGAACCTTGCGAATCGTCGTGCCGTGCACCTTCGCTTCAGCCTCGCCGAGCCGCGTGAATATGCGTTTGGCGAGGTCTTTTTGCGGCGACGTCAGTTGGCTGGCGTCAATCATGTCGGTGATGTGGTGCAAGTGCCGATGCGCGTGCTCCGGCTCGTGCTCGACCGTGATGTGCGTCGCCCTAAACCCGTGTCGCTTCACCTCGGCCGCGACGAGTCGGCAACTCGGCAGGCCCAGCGAGTCGATGCCGCGGCTGATGGCTTCGAGCGGCACCCCCGTATCGACCAGCGCCCCCAACGTCATGTCGCCGCTGATGCCGCTGGAGCAATCGAGGTACGCAATTTTCACGTTTCACGCCTTTTTAGATGCCCTGCGTCTCGGCAAGGTTGGGTGCTTAATCTTCGCCGGCGACCGGCGTTGCGATTGTAGCATCGTTTCGCTAGAGTACCGCCCCGCCCTCGCCCCACCTTCGGAGTCTTTCATGGGTCTCACGCTCAACGAGGCCGCGCCGCGCAAATCCACCGTGCGTTATGGCACCCTGCCGCCGCGCATGCGGGTGCTCTACATCACCACGTATCATCGCACCGGCGGATGGTTGGCCGAAGCGTTCGCCAGCGACAGCGCGGTCGACGTGCTTCTGGAAGAGTCGATCGGCGCGGCGGCTGGCATGTCGCGGCTGCGCGACGAGCGGTTCGATGCCGTGCTCATCAGTCACGAACCCGGCGAACTCGACGCCCTTGAATTGGTTGAAGCCTTGCGGACGGGGGGCACCGAAGAGCCGCTCATCATGCTCGGCCAGCAATGCGAGCAAGAGTTGGCTCCGCTGTGCTACGAAGTCGGCGGCGACGCTTATGTCGGCATTAGCGCTTCGACCACGCGGTCGCTGATTTGGATCGTTGCCCGCGCCGTCGAACGCCATCAGGTGCAACGCGAAAACATGCGGCTCGCTCAGGCCGACCAGCATCGCCTGCGTTTGGAGCACGACGAGGCCAACCGCTTGCTGCAGGAACAGCAAGCGCTGCTCACGAAACTCGATCATCCGGACGATTCGCGACCGCCGCTGCAACTGCCGCAGCGGCTGATCGACCATTACCGCGAGTTGCTGCGAACATATGTCATCATGGGCTCGGGCAATCTGGCCGACGAGATGGCGGCGCTGGCTGAGATGCTGGCGTCGGTCGACGTGACGGCTCCCGAGGCGATGCAGATGCACCTGGGCGCGTTGTCGGAATTGGTGCGAGGTCTAGGAACGCGCAGCGCCCGGCATGTAATGACCCGCGCCGATTTGCTGGCGCTGGAGCTGACGATTCATCTCGGCGAATGCTATCGCCGCCGTTGGAGCGAGCGCCGCGACCCGCCGCAGCAAATGCGGTTGCCGGGGTTTGCATGAACCCTCGCCCCTTCGGGGAGAGGGTAATTCGACGCAGGCGAACCGGGTGAGGGGCGGCGCGAGTAGACGCTTCTTTTCCCCTCACCCCGGCCCTCTCCCCGAAGGGGCGAGGGAGACAAGTCGGCGTTCCACACTGCTATTCGCGCACCGAGGGGTTTTATGGTACCTACACCGCCCCTCTTTTCTCGGAGCCCACCTCATGGATCGTTCGATCGCGCGATGGGGCGTCTCGACGCTCGTTCTGACCCTCGCCGCCTCCGTCGTCTCGGCACAGCAAACGCCTTCCGGCCGTCAACGGACGATGCCGCCGCGGCCGACGTCGAATGTCGATCCCTTCGCTCCGGGACCTAATACTGTCCCGCCGCCGAGCTTTGCTCCCGGCTCGATCCGCCGCGACGCACCGCCAACCACGGCGACTCCGAACTCCGGCAAACTCCCGCAGCGCACGGCATCGACCGTCACCGTGCCGCGTGATTATCCGGTGCGTCAGACGCAGTACGTCGATCCTCGCTACAGTTCGCCTCAACCGTCGGGTGCAAACACGCCGGCCGCCGCGACTTCCGACGAACCGAATCCGTTCAACGCGCAACTCGGCGCCGAGCCGTTGCTCGTCACGCCGACGACTCCCGCGCCGCGCGATGACATTCCCGATGCCTCGACCGGCCCGACCGGCAACGGCAAGCCTGGCGCGAAGCAGCTCGAAGGTCCGCAGTCGGCAGCGCTGGTCGTTGAGAAGATCGCCCCGGGCGAGCTGCAAGTCGGCAAGGCCGTTACGGTCGAAATCCAAGTTCGCAACGTCGGCACGGCGACCGCGCACGATGTCGTCCTTCGCGATGAGATTCCTCGCGGCGCTCGAACTCGTCGGCTCACGTCCGCGTGCCGAGCGCGAAAACGGCGGCGAACTCGTGTGGAAGATCGGGGCCGTGCAGCCGGGCGAGAAGATCTCGGTCTACTGCGAACTGATGCCGACGACGGAAGGCGAGCTCGGCAGCGTGGCGACCGTGCATTACGCCGCCGCCGCCAGTAGCCGCAGCGTCGTCACGCGTCCCGAGTTGGCACTCGAAGTGGCCGCTCCCAGCGAAGTGCTCATCGGCGATCCCGTGAGCTTCCGCATCAAGGTGTCGAACCCTGGCACCGGTGTCGCGACGGGCGTCGTCTTGTCGAGCCGCGTGCCGGCCAACCTCGATCATCCTGCGGGCGAAGAAATCGAATACGAGATCGGCAACTTGCGTCCCGGCGAATCGAAGATGCTCGAGTTGTCGATGCGAGCCAGCCAGGCCGGCACCGCGATGAACATTATTGTCGCGCGCGGTGACGGCGCGTTGCAGGCCGATCGTCAGACGCCGGTCACGGTCATCGCGCCGGCGCTCGAAGTGGCGATGGAAGGTTCGCGCAAGCGGTTCCTCGATCGCCAGGCCACGTACACGCTCAGCGTCGCGAACCCCGGCACCGCGTCGGCCAAGGAAGTCGAGCTCGTGGCTTATCTGCCGCCGGGTCTCGAGTTCGTCGAGGCCAACAACCAGGGTCACTTCGATAAACAAGCCCGCACCGTGCACTGGCTACTCGAAGAGTTGCCCGCCCAGGAAAAGGGAAGCGTGTCGCTGACCGTGCTTCCGACCGAAGCCGGTTCGCAGACAGTGAAAATCGCCAGCAAGGCCGAGCGCGGCCTGTCGGTCGAGAAGCCCGAGGCAATCAACATCGAAGGTGTCGCGACGGTGATTTTCCAAGTGACCGATCAGGCGGACCCCGTCGAGCAAGGCGGCGAGACGACGTACGACATCAACGTCGTGAATCAGGGAACGAAAGCGGCCGGCACCGTGCAAATCGTCGCCCACTTGCCGAGCGAGATGCAACTCCTCTCGGCCGAAGGCCCGACGCGTTACGAGGTCGTGGGTTCGCAGATTCGCTTCCAGGAATTGCCACGGTTAGCGCCCAAGTCGCAGGCCATGTATCGCCTTAAAGTGCGGTGCACCCAGGCCGGCGACATGCGTGTTCGCGTGCAACTCACCAGCGACGAGATTCGCACGCCGATCACGAAGGAAGAAAGCACCCGCGTACTTGGGGATGAATGATCGGTGGGGTGCTTGACGCTCCATGATGGGCCGATGAGACTGAAATCATCATTCTCAAATGGGCACGGCGTCATGATTCACTTCCTTTGTCCGCTGGGGCATCGACTCATCGTGCCTGCCGAGCGCGCCGGAAAGAAAGGTCGCTGCCCGGTCTGTCATCAGAAGGTGTATGTGCCGGTTTCGAACCCGAAGCGGAGCAAGAAGCACAGGCACGGTGACGATCCGATGCACATCGATTCGGCACCTGACCTGCGGCGTCACGCACGCGGCATCGAGGAATTCGAGGTCATTCTCGAAGAGCAGTTGGGCCTGATCCCCGAGATCGCGCCGCCGGACGCGCCGCCTCTGCCGCCCGCGGCGATGTGATCTTGGTTATTGATCCTCAGAAAACCGTGTGAACCAGGGCATATGCGTAGTATTACCGCTTGCGGTTTCGCGCGTTTTACGGGCGGTACGCGCGAAACCGCAAGCGGTGATGGATAGCATCATCGCGATTAACTTTGTTTTTCTGAGGATCAATAACCCTTGCGGACGACGCGCGTTTACGATCCCGTGATCGCGGTCGATGCGGCGGCAGCGCCGGGGAGCGTGTTGAAATAGCTGAAGTTCAGCGACGACGAGAATGGGATCACGCGGTACAGGCCGTTCGTGAAAACGAGTGATACCCAATCGTCGAACACGCGAATCGGCGCCTTCGGCACGACGACGACATCGGAATCGTTGATCCAGATTTCGTCCGCAGGAGCGGCCGTCTTGCCGTACAACGCGCCGCGAATGTCGCACATCGTCACGAGCAATCGCCAGTCGTCGCCGCGGCGGAACACCACCGTTTGTCGCAGGTTGCCGCCGACGTTCCATCCGCCTGCCATCGCAATCGCCTGCATCAGCGTCGTCGGCGCTTGGAGATCGTAACGGCCGGGATGTGCAACCTCGCCGAGCACATACACGTAGCGCGTTGCGCGTTGCGTGAGGATCGGCTGCACCTCGATCCCTTCGACGATGAGGGCGTAACGTTCGTCGAGCTCGCGCTTGAACTCGCGAATCGTGAGCCCCTGGGCCATGATCGTGCCGATGGCCGGCAGCGCGATGGTTCCTTCGGGCATCACACGCGAGTCGCGCGTCTGACCACCCGTGCCTTGGCGACGATCGACCGCGTTACGCAAGTCGTCGAGCTTCGTGTTCACCTTGATCGGCGTGACGGTGATGGCCGGGATCTTGTAGTACTGCTCGTACAGTTTTTCCACCGAGTCGCGCAGCTCAGTGACGGTGTGACGTGTTGCTTTTACCTGACCGACGAGCGGCAGCGTGATTGTGCCGTCAGGTTGGATGATGAGATTGCGGTTGAGGTTGGCGTCGGCGTTCGACTCAATGCGAACCTCGTCGCCGACGTTGAGCTTATACGGGTCGGGTTGTTCGTCGCGAGTCAATCGGTAGACGAACTCCAACGTGTCGTCGACACGCAGGCGGTACTCGGGCACGTGCTGCAACCGCGCGTGGCCGACATATTCGCCTTGGGCGTAAGGCTGGAAGTCCATCGGCCTGGCCGCGCACCAAGGCACGGGCCCCCACACGCCGGCGGTGGTGTCGATGCCTTTGATCGGAAACGGCGCCGACGGCGCGGGCTGCGCCCATTGGCATAGCACCACATCACCAGCAACGAACGACGTGTCAATCGATTGAACGTTCGACTTTGATGAATCGCTTGACGATTTGTCCGCGTCGTCGCTCACGGCATCGTCACTCACCGCACCGACGAGAATCACGTCATCGTCCGCGCGGCGCACTTCGAGCTCGGCGGGCACGAAGCAGGTCACCGCTTGCCACGAGGCAGCGACGATCACGCACCATGCGGCGGCCAGCAGTTGCTTGCGTCGGTTATTCATGCACGTTTGCTCGTTGCACCCGTTCGAACTTCACGCCTCTGTCCGATGCGCTTGTTCGCTACTGCTGCCAGCGGTGCGAGGTCGGACGCTCGGCGGTGCGAATGACGGCCGACGGCGGCGGTATGTCATCGCTGCGCGGCGGCACGATCGACTTGGCGACGCTCTGGGCGGCGGCGCGAGTCTTCGACCATAGGCCTTCCGACTTGCCGGCGGGTTGCGATGCAGCCGCAGTCGCAGGACGGACGGTGCCCGCAGCGGTCGAACCCGGAGCCACCGAAGCGCTGGCGACCAGCTCGGTCGGCTTGCTCGTGGCGGCGAACGACGCGGGATCGGTCACGACCATCTGTTGAAAGAGGTTCAGCGATTGCTCGCTCGGCGGAGTGCTCGTGCCGGCGGCCAGTTGCACCGATCGCTCGGCCGTCTCGGCCGTCTGCGAATCGCCGAGATGTTGCGACACGATGGCGAGGTTGTGCAGGACGGCCGGATGTTGTTGCGTCGTCAGGCTGACCGACAACAACTCGCGAGCTTCGTGGTAACGACCCGATTGAGCCAGCAGCACGGCCAAGTCGTTGGCGGCAACGGCGTGGCTGGGATTCGCCAGCAGCGTCGCGCGGTAGCAGGCCATGCTCTTCGAGTCGGCGGCCACGTTCAGGCGGCTGTCTTGCGACGACAGCGTCGCATAAACCTTCGCGAGTCCGTACAACGCCTCGGCCGCGACAGGCTCGTTGCCCACGGCGAGCGCGAACTGTCCGGCGGCGTAATCGACATACTGTCGGC
Source organism: uncultured Planctomycetota bacterium (assembly GCA_963708675.1). Taxonomy (GTDB): domain Bacteria; phylum Planctomycetota; class Planctomycetia; order Pirellulales; family PNKZ01; genus DATAXP01. The sequence goes on along the minus strand of CAVPTO010000003.1, from coordinate 2,666,016 downwards.
GAAGCTCGGGGCCACTCAGTTCGCGCGGCTCGATGCGCGCGGCACGGGATGTCTGATGGTTGCGAACAATCATTGGCACATCGAGCGAGTTCGATGTCTTGCGAGGCTTCGGCGTCAGTTCTTCCATTTCGTCCAACGTCACAAGACCCGCGTCGAGCGCTTGTGTGTGAATCTTGGTGACCGACGCGGCGTCGTACGACTGTGCGACAGTTCGCAGTGTTTGGATGAATTCGGTGCGGGCCGAGAAGAACGCGCCGCGTTGGCCGAGGTCGAAACCCTGACGCAGATGATTCGTGGCGACATCGACGTCGCTGGCCGGCAGACGCGATGCAGCGGATTGCGTCGGCAACATCAGCGAGCTTTGCGAAGCTGTCGGGACCATCGACGCGACTGCCGCCGCGGCTGGGACGACCGTCTTCACTTGCGGGCTGGCCAACGTTACCGTCGCATCGCTCGACGCTTGCGGCTTCGCGGCCGCAGCGCTCGGGGTCGCTTCGTACACCGGACGAATCGCCAGCGGCCCCTTCGCCAGGGGAGATTCGGAGATCGGCGCGAGCGTTGACGAAGTGAGGCCCGTCGTCGCCAGCGGCTCGGCCGTCACGGTGGGCATCGCGGCAGGAGTCGTCGTCGCGGGAAATATTGACGCGGCCGGGGCGATCGCCACCGGTTGCCCGGGCCCCATCCGCCACGAGCTCTCGTTGCGACCGCAGCCCGTGGAGACTGCACTCATGGAAACCAGAAGGCCGGCCACTAGCCGACGCCTTTTCCCGTGTGTGGAGGCCATGACTTTTTCCCGTTGCTGGCGATGGACCGTGACAGGGCGAACACTTCAGACCGATGGGGCGCCGGCCGGGTCGGTTGTTCCGACGGCGCAGCGGCACTCCTGGAATAGCGATCGTCCGGTGTGTGACGGCGCGCTAAGCGAAATCGGCGTGCGCGGAGGAATCGTTACGTCCGGCCCCGCCCTGCGGGCGGCAATGTTCGCGTGGTCGACCCATCTTTACATAAAGCCGCGACCGGTGGTCGCGCGGTGTTGGGGCGACATCGATTCGACGACGTGCATCCGACACGGCGCGTGGGATATTCGACACAGCGCGTGTGATAGCGCCGCGGAGCGCGACCAGCGGTCGCGGCGTTATGAACGCGCGGTCGCGCCGCGCTTGCCGGCGGGGGTGAGGCCCGCGGCTTTCCAGGCGGCGTCGAGCGCTTGGCCGGCGGCCTTCACGATCGCCTCGCGCCCGCGGCCCGGCATCTGGCTGCCATGTGCTAGCGGCGTCACGGGGCCGTCGTAACCCAGGTCGGCCAACGTGCCGAGCACCGTCGCAGCGTCGATCGCTCCGCCGACCGTCGGCAACGCACGACTGCTGGCGGGCCACTGCCCGGTTTCGTGCGAGCCCGAGGCATCGGACAATCGCACTTCGACAATCTTCTCAACACCGAAGCGGCCCATCGTCTCGATCGTTCCGCCGCTGGCGATGATGTCCCACGTATCGACGACGACTCCCACGTTCGACGCCTGCACCATGCCCAGCAGCATCTGCAGCGTGTCGTATGCGGTGATGAATTGAAACGCTTTGTTGGCGCGTCCTTCGGCCGAGGCGTCGATTCCCACGCCCAGCCGAATGCCCGCGGGCTCGAGCTTTTGTGCGATCGCGCCAAACCGCTGGCGGTGGAACTCGAAGTTCTGGTGGAACGGCCGCTCGTCGTTTCCGGGGAGCACGGTCGTCGTCGCACGCGTGCAGCTCAGTTCTTTTGCAAGGGACGCCAACTCGCCGACACGTTCCAACTCGACGGCAAACGCCTTGTCGTCGCTGTCCCAATCCAGCGGCAACCGAAAACTGCTGATCTTGAGCCGAGCGCTGTCGAGCAGTCGCCGCGCCTTGGGCAGGCCTTGTTCTTTTGCCGCCGCCGCGAACTCGACCATGTCGAGACTTACGGCCTTAAAACCGGCCGACAGGGCCGATTCGATCACTTGGCTCGGTGCGCCCGAGAAGCCGAGCGCCTGCACATCCAGATTCTTGAACATAATCACTCCGCGAGGTTCTCGTATTATGGCGACTCGTCGCTTCGATTCAACCGCAACGAAAAGCCGTGATTATCATGGAGCGACCATCGTTCTTCTGGGTGACTCATGCAGCAACTTCTCGAAGCGATCGTTCTCGGCATCGTCCAGGGACTCACCGAGTTCCTGCCCGTAAGCAGCACCGCGCACCTGCGAATCGTGCCGGCACTGCTCGGATGGAGCGACCCTGGGGCCGCATTTTCGGCCGTCATCCAGATTGGCACCTTGGCGGCCGTGGTCCTTTATTTTCGCGACGACCTGCGCCGCATAGTTCGTGCCGTGATCGTCGACGCCGTGGCGGGGCGACCGCTGGCGTCGCACGAGGCGCAGCTGGGTTGGATGATGGTGCTAGCGACGATTCCGATTGTCGTCGCGGGACTCGCGCTCAAAAAGTACATCGAGACCGATCTGCGATCGCTGTATGTGATCGTCGCCGCAATGTGGTCGGTTGCGGCGCTGCTGGCCGTGGCCGAGTGGTTCTACGCTCGGCGAGTGGCCGATGGTCGCGTCGGACGCACGATTGAAGATGTAACGTTCGGCGATGTGCTGGTGGTCGGTATCGCCCAGGCTTGCGCCTTGGTGCCGGGTACGTCGCGCTCGGGAGCGACGATCCTCGGTGGCCTCGCCCGTGGACTGACACGCGAGGCGGCCGCTCGGTTCTCGTTCTTGCTTTCGCTTCCCGCGATCTTCGCCGCCGGCGCGTTGCAGCTTGTGAGCGAGCGCGAGACGTTGCTCGCTTCGCAGTCGCAGGCGGTGAATTTGCTCGTCGCCACCGTCGTCTCGGGCCTCGTCGGGTATGCGGCGATCGCGATGCTGCTGCGCTATCTTCGCACGCACACGATGATGGTGTTCGTCGTGTATCGCTTCGCGCTCGGGGCGTTATTGCTGTGGTTGCTCTTGTCCGGTCGTCTCGACCCCGTGAGCTAGTCGCCTGGTGGCGTGTATTAACTGGTTAGCCGCGACGCGCAAGCGGAGCGCGCCCCGTGTGGCACCCCGAAACGCGCTCCGCTGGCGAATCGCGGCTAACGGTGGAAATCACGTTGATGAGCGTGACCCATTGCGCTCGGGGCGATGATCGAACGTCCATCACTCGGGCATCATCACCACACGAAAACCCACGGTGTTGTACGCTCCGCTCGCGGCGCGGCCTTCGCCGATGCCGAGGCTCTTGCAACTCGTCGCCATCGCGTACCACGAGCCGCCACGGATTTCGTTCACGCGCTTCCCCTTCTCGGCGCCGTTGCTGGCGACGATCATCGTGTCGCACCAGTTCCACACGTTGCCCGCCATGTCGTAGCAGCCGTAGCCGCTTTTGCCCGCCTCGTAACTGCCGACCGGCGAGGTGTTGCCTCCGGCGTCGTTGATGCTCGTGAACAAGTCGGTGTAGATGAAGCCCGTGTACGTCGAGTGACTCACCCAGCCGCGGACGCCGCCGGTCGGACTCACCGACAGATATGTCGCGTTGCCCGCTTCGTCGTAGCCGGCGATTTTCTCGACCGTCGTCTTCGTGCCGAAATACTTCGACTTGCTGTTGTCGTACGTGACCGTCAGCTTCGGCTTGTTCTTCAGGTAATACGCCGCCGTGACCCCCGCGTAGTTAAACTTCGACGTCAGCACGCCATTCACCACCGACGTGTCCAGTTCATTGCCCCACGGATACACGGTCCCCTTCGGCCCACGCGCCGCTTTCTCCCACTGCTCCGATGTCGGCACCGTCACCTTCCATCCCGTTTGCTGGCTCACCCACGCGGCATACGCTTGTGCATTGTTGAGCGAAACATACACGACCGAATGGTTGGCCTTATCGTCGGGATACGTTCCGCCTTTCCAGTAGCTCGGTGGCCTCGTCCCCGTCCCGTCGCAAAAGGTCTTGTACTCAGCGTTGGTGACGTCGAACTTGCCGATGCAGTAACCGTCGAGTCGTTGCTTCGCCGCGTCGGAACGCTCGCCGACCGTGAACTCGCCTGCCGGCACGTAGACCATTGCCTCGGGCACTTGGATCGACTTGGCGCCATCCTTGACGACATAGGTCGCCTTCGACGTTGGATGCGGAATGCCGTGGCCATTGGCCGCCTTCGTCAGATACGGGCCACCGGTCGCCGCTTTCGACTTCGCCCGGTTTGGCGGCGTTTGCCCCTGGGAGACTCCGACGGCAATCGTCAGGCCCAGCGCGACACCGAACATCAGACTGATTGCCGTGCGGGACTTCATGCGATACCTCGTTCCATAACCTCGTTTCTCCGACCGATCGGCGTTCACCGACGATGGTTCAACGTCCGTCGGCGAGAATTATTGCATGACTTGTGGTTTTGAATCGCGCGTGGCTCAGTGATTTGCCCCCCCACGCGGCCACCATCGATATTCCCCCGCCCGGTCGCGTGGCCTATAATTCCTCGTGGCCGCGGCCTGACGGATTTGACGTCGGGACGCGGCTGTTTTTGGTTCGGCCCGTTTGGGTCGAAGCAACTTGGGGGGCGAACCGGGTTCGACCGGACAGCCTGAAGTGCTCGGTGGCGTGTCGTGGTTGATCAGTTGGCCACGTAAAAAGCTGATCACATCTTCAATTGCTGAAGATACCTTTGCTTTGGCTGCCTAAATAAGGCTGCCCGGACTGCGAGCTTTTGCCGGAGAGGCTCAAAAGTCCGTCATCAATTCCGGATCGCCGTCAGTCAACCGTTGGGTACGTTGACGGTTAAATAAGTGCCTGGCTTGCTCACGTAGAACCCTGTCGATCGGGGACGCGTGGGCCAACAGCGGAAATAGCTCGACTACACACGTAGAAACCGGCATGGAAATGTTCCGGGACGCGGGTTCAATTCCCGCCGCCTCCATCTTGCCACCAGATGCCATCTGGTGACGAGCAGCGTCAAAACCCTTGCACACGCAAGGGTTTTGGCGTTTCTGGTCGGAAGGCTCAGTGCCAGCCAATGACGGCGAATGCCCCTCAGAGACGCCAGACATGCAGCGCCCGTGCAGCGCGTGTTCCTGACTCCGCACCGCATTGGCGGGTGTTTTTGGATTCATTTTCGGCGTCGGAAGATTGGCCACAGCTCGTGCTTGGTCGCCGATTCCAATATGGGTGTACCGCATCGTCATGTTGATGTCGGAATGCCGGGCCAATTCCTTGGCCTCCGGCAGCGTCGCCCCATTGCGGAGTAATTCGGTGATATGCGTGTGGCGGCCGGCCGCGTGGAAATCGGCAATGCCCTCTTCGTTCTCGTAAGCGATGCCGACCCGCTCCAGGTCTTTTTTGACCATGAGCCAAGTCTTCCGCTGTTCCAGCCGCGGAAAAAGCTTTTCACCCGGCGTCAGGCCTTTGAGCCAATCCCGCAGCAGCTCGACCAAGTCCGGATGCAACGGCAATACATCCTTTCGGCGATGCTTTGAGCAGGCTGCTTCAACCGTCACCGTAGGCGGTACGGCATCAAGGGCGAAGCTTCGCGGCGTCAGGCTTGCTAGTTCCTTCTTTCGCAATCCCGTCATGTAAGAGAGCAGGTAAATGCGTCTCCGCTGTTCCCCGGAGTAACGCTGAATCAGAACACCGCTAGAGCGGGCAGACTCAATGAGCCTGGACACTTCGTCGGTAGAAAGCGCCCGCCGAGCATGGCGAACATCGAGCGCATTGTTGAGCCGCTCAAGGCCGAGGAGCGGATTGCTTAACAACCGCTTGGTCGAGACGCACCAGTTGCAGAAGGAGTCCATCGCCTGGATGTAATGGTTATACGTTCGGTGCCCGAGGCCGTCGCTTGTACGCAACGAGCGCAGATAGGTCCGCACAGCTTCCAGGGCGATGTCGGCCAAGGTCTTGAAACCCGCGCCAGCAACGATTCGCCGCACGCGAGTCATCGTCAGCCTGACGTGCTTCGGCGAATTATCGGCCAGGCTTTCCTCGAACGCCGTCAAATGGGCTTCGACTGCGGAAAGCTTGGTCTCGGCCAGGCGCTCCTGTTCGGTATCGATCATACCGGTCCGGCGGAGACGGGCTTCGGTTTCGAGCTTACCTGCAAGCTGCTCGGTCAGTTCCTTATCGGTGAAGCCCTTGGCGGTCTTCCGCTTGCCGCGGTGATCCACATACTGAATCGAGTACGGTTCGTTCTTGCCCTTGCGACGCTTGTAAATTGACGCCATCGGTTATTTCCTCCGCGTATCATTTTCGCGCGCTTGCCTCGCCGGACAACCGTCCGCGATCCATTTTTTGATTTCGTCGAGACGCCACCGCACCGCGCCGCCGAGTCGCACCGGCTGCGGAACCTGGCCGGCGCTTCGCAACCGCCAAAGCGATCGAACGGACACATCGAGCAGTCTCGCGACAGCGTCGGCGGAAATGAGGCAGGGTTCATCCGGCATGGCCGGGTACGTTTCGCCAAGAGCCATGACTTGCCTCCAGGATAGGGTAAAGGAAGGGGCTTCCATGCCCCCGAGATCGCAACGCTACGTGGGCTGAGTTTCCTTCGGCACGTCAAGGACGACGGTGTCGCCGGCCTTCCAAAACTCCCAGGCTTTTTTGCCTCCCGTGAAAAGCACGGCCAAATCGTCAACCTGCCCAAGTCCCGGAATAAAATCCGGGATAAAATCGATTGGCGATAAAAAATAAACGAGCACGCCGGCGACGATCATGATTGCCCTCGTTTTGTTACTCATGAGAAGCACTCCTTCGATTCAAAATGTGGCGGAAACGATCACGGCACCGACGCAGCGCCGCACAACCACCCATCCAGCCTTTGACAGTCCATACCCGCAGCAGCTTCAACGCTTCAACGGCGACCACTGCGCATATCACATGCGACGGAAGATTGACCAGCCACGATAAGTACGCCCAACTCATGGCTTCATCCCTGTTCTTGACCCTTTGACATCAGCATCCGCACCCGCTGAACACAAGAGGCTCGCGCATGGCTCACCTCTCCATCTCCATTTCCCGGTCGCCACTGCGTCCCTCAGCGGGATTCATCCGACCGGTCAACACGGAGTCGTGATTATCCGGCTCATAATTTCGTTCCCCACGGTCGTCCTTGCTGTGGTCCCGGCTTTTTTGGACCTCACCGGGAGTAACCGTTCCCGCGATTCCGTATTCAGTTTGTTGCGCGACATTACTGTCGGGATACAACGCTGCCCTTAACTCGCGCAGCCCCTGCCGCCACATGGCGGCAACATGACTTTCTCCCCACTTGCCTTTGCTCTGTTTCTCTTCGCTCATTGCTGGACTCCTTTTAATCAACATCACCATGCATCCCGCGGAACCGTTCCGCGGTCATTCGCTGATCGATCACCGCGTCGTTCAAATCCATTGCCTGCCCCCCGCGGCTGCTTCATTGATCGAGGCGGAGACGAAGAGGCAGAAACCGCCGATCATTAAGTACGTACCGAGTGGCGCGTTGTACGAGTCGCGCACCGCCCACCCGGCGACGCCAGCGATGAGCGGCTCGTGCAATAGCTTCATGCTGCGTTCAGAAACCTTGGCCTTCGCCCCGAGGAAGCGCGGCCAGCCGTTGTAGAGGGAGTGTCCCTGCAAGCCGCGGAATCGCCGCTTGGCCATGCCCAACCGAGCGACAACGCACATCAGCAGGAAGGCGGGCAGAAAACACATCATCGGACGGGGATCGTGCGGCGACCAAAACGCCGTGTAGACCGGAACGAGCAACAGCACGCCCAAAGAATTCAGGCCGAGGTAGCGCTCACCGAAATCGCGATGCAGGAAGACTTCCAGCGACGTGGCCCACACCCTACAGACAAACGTCCCCGCCCGTAGCGACCCGATCATGGAATCCAGCGTGCTCGGTTTCTCGCAAGGTACGTTCGACATGGCCGACAACCGCACGATCTTGACGGTCCACCGCCTGATTCTGTCGTTTCGGATTGAGCGATTTCAAAAGGTTGCGCCGTTCCTCTTTCTTATACTTAATACCTCTACGCTTGACCCGACGCCGAGCGCATATAAAAAGCGCAGGCGAAGGCGGAGGGTATCGCGGTCGCTTTTCAAGACCGTCGACCGATACCTTCAAACAATCGGCGATGCTGCCAACGGCTCTAGCAACCGACCCTATTGCAAACAAAAACTCCGCGGCAAGTCGGAAGATCAGGAAGCGGCATTCAGGAAAGGCAGTGGCCAATCGAGTCTCAATAGCTCGAAATCGCATTCTAAGTACGAAAAGAGACGCGAATCGCGTCGTCCCCCCACTGACCTACCACAACCAGCAAATGGCTCCTTGCAGGCCATTTTCGGCAAATCTGCTTACGTCGAGCATTTTGGACCCCCCGGTTTTTCTGCGATGGGCAGTTTTGCTAGAATCCGAGATTGCGAGTCCCCCATGCAAGTCGGATGCTCCAGGGTCGTGCCAGGATGGAACAAGCTTTCAGCGTTTACCGGAAGATCGGGGATTCGCCACAAGTTGCCGTGCACGGCCAGGTTCTGACCAAGCCGCATATTGTCGAGCTAATGTTCGACCTTGCCGAGTATGACGGCAATCGATCCACCAAAGTCTTGGACCCAGGTTGCGGTGAGGGGGCGTTCGCCGTTGCCGCCGCAATCCGGTTAGTTCGTTCTAGCGGAGTTCCCGAATCACTCGATGACGTTGCCGACTGCATCCTCGGCATCGACCGGGACGAAGAGGCCGTGACTGTCTGCCGCGAAAGAATCGCAGAAGCAATGGTGGCCGAAGGCGTCACGCCGAGACTTGCAAAAAGCATCGCCCGTCACTGGATTGTCTGCGGCGACTTTCTGGAGCACGAGTTTCAACGGAAATTCGATCTCGTCATTGGCAATCCACCCTACGTCCGCCAAGAGGCGATCCCGAAAGCCAAACTAGAGCGTTATCGAACAACGTTCGATTGTTTTTACGATCGTGCTGACCTGTACGTCGCCTTCTTCGAGAAGGGACTGCACCTGCTGGTCAAGGAAGGCAGGTTGGCGTTCATTTGTCCCGACCGGTTCGCCAAGAACCAGTACGGCAAGAAGCTCAGGGCGCTGATCTCGGAGCGCTTCGCCGTCGAATCTGTTCTCGACCTGGCACAGGCGTCGCCATTCGAGCAGGACGTTACTTGCTATCCGGGCATTTTCGTCATGAGGCACGGGGAACATTCCAGGCACGTTGATTACTTTCGACTGACCGACGCTACGCCAAAAGAATGCGACTACGTGCGACGCAAGAAAACGAACGGCGTCGTGACCTACCACCGTTATGACGAATGGTTCAAAGGCGAACAGCGATGGTCAATCGAATCGCCTGACCATCTTGCATTGCTGCGACGTTTAGAAGCCGCTGGCATAGCTTTGGGTGACTCTGCATCAGGTTGTCGAGTCGGGATCGGTGTTGCGACCGGTGCCGACAAAGTTTTCATCGTTGATCGAGACACCAATGAAATCGAACACAACCTATTGATGCCGCTCGTCACCACGAAGGATATTGCCTCCGGTTCAGTGCGATGGCAAAAGCAATGCGTCATTAACCCCTTCGTTGGTGACACCACGGAGTTAATCGACTTCAAGCGATTTCCCAAGGCCCGAAGCTATTTCTTGCGGCACCGCGCTCGATTGCAGGGTAGGAACGTTGCGAAACGCGATCAAGAGCGATGGTATCGGACGATTGACAGAATCTATCCATACCTACAAAAACTGCCCAAGCTCCTGATTCCGGACATCAAAGCCGACAATCTGATCGTCTATGAGCCGGGAAAGCTTTATCCGCACCACAATCTGTATTACGTCGCATCGGAGCAATGGGATTTACAGGCGCTGCGTACGATCTTGCGATCGTCGATCGGCAAATTCTTCGTGTGGATGTACGGTGTGAAGATGCGAGGCGATTTTCTGCGCTTTCAAGCACAGTATTTACGCCGAATCTGCATTCCGCACTTTAAGTCCGTAAGCAAGCGTGCCATCAAGAAACTCTTGTCCGTGGATGAATCGACGGACCAAAGCGAAATCGATTGCGTCGTGGCAGACGTTTACGGATTGAGTGACGCTGAGATGACACTGGTATGCGGCGTCGCAGCGCCACGCAGGCAACGTTAGACAAAGCCACGGAATTTTGCCACGTCGATCAGTCGACCGATGAACGGATGGAAGTCCAGGCGATCGTCGACCTTTGAGAAATCGAACGCCCAATCGGTCGCTGCTTCTGGCTCCGGTTTCAGTCGCTTCACGGTCGTCGGAACGAAGGCAATGGCATCATAGTGAATGCCGCCTTCTTTCGTCGGCTCTTCCCCCACCAGGTCAATTAAGGACTGTTCGGCGAGTGTGAGAACGTTTTGCCGCCCGCGTGACTTGCCCATCGCTTCTTTGCGATGCTCATCAAGGTGCGTCAACTGAAAGAAGTCGCCGCCTTCCTCGACCAGCTCAAGGTGGGGAGCAACGCCTTTGCCGCGGCCAGACTTCGCATCACCAAGTCCGGTCTTACCTTGCTCTGCCAGACCACGCGGAACCTTGCCATCGAGCATGAAGAAGAAGAATCCAAACACCGCCGGCAGGCGATACAACCTCAGAACGGCCGAATCCCCGAAGGCTTCTTCGATGCGGTTCGTGAAGTTCCGGTAAGCATTCTGCATACTCTTGATCGAAATCAGAATCTTCGGCTCGCCAGTCAGTGGCCAGCATACATCAAACGATTTCGATCGATGCGGCCGGAACTTGATTCTCCGTGGTCCGACTTCCGCCGGATCAACACCGAGAGCAGCGGACAATTGCAGGCGCCAGAATTTCTCGAACGCTACGATGTGCTTCGAGTCCGTTGCCCCGAACGGCTAGCGGACATTGATCGCGCGATTGCCGACATCGACGCAGGTAAGGGGCTGACGTCCGAACAGGTTAGCGAACATTTTCGGAAGTTGCGCGATGCATGAGCGCGATGGCTGATTCAAGCGTTGAAGCATCCTCGGCGTTTCGCTAACGTGTGCGACTCGGGCGCCGGTCTCGTCGGGGTAGCACCGATGAAGCGCGATGAGGTCGCGCTTCAGACAGGCGATGAGTCGGCATGTGAGTTATTGCTCACCGTGCAAAAAGTCGCGGCGAGCTACCGGAGAAGAGGACTTATTGCACAAAACCTGGGGCCCCATGGGCCTGGGAATAAGTCGCCGGTTGCAAGCAGTCGGCAAAGCGAAGAGAGTATTGCGGCAAGAGTAATGCTACGGGGCAGATCAAACAAGGGAGTGAGTTGAGATGATGCGAACGATTGCTTACTGGATCACGACGGCGCTGACGGCCTTTGTTTTTCTCTCGGGCGGTGCTGTCGACGTGGCGAGGCCGCCGTTCGCGACGGACGGGATCGTGCATCTCGGCTATCCCGTGTACTTCATGGTGATTCTGGGCGTGTGGAAAATTCTGGGCGGCATCGCGGTGCTGTTGCCGGGAACGGCGCGGCTGAAGGAGTGGGCGTATGCGGGGATGATGTTCAATCTGACCAGCGCTGCCGCGTCGCATGCTTCGGTCGGCGATGGGCCGGGCGAAATCGCGACGCCGTTGGTGATTTTGGCCATCGTGATGGCCTCGTGGGCGCTGCGTCCGGCGAGTCGCGTGCTCGGCGGGCCAATTGTGGCGAGCGGCGGTGCAACATGAGATAATGGCGCGTGAGATAATCGCGTAACGCTTCGGAAGTTCCAATCGCAACTCGATTCGACGATCAACACTCATGCACGACAAAGCGTCTTCTCATAAGGTTCAAACTGTCATGTCGAAACAATCGCGACGTTCGTTCTTGAAGCACTCGGCATTGGGCGGCGTCATCCTCGGCCTTTCGCCCAAGGCGTATCGCAGCACGTTCGCGGCTGAGCCCCCCAGCGAGCGCGTCCGCGTCGGCATGATCGGCGTCGGCAATCAAGGCGGCCCGAAGAACAACATGAAGTACTTCCTCAACAACATCGTCGCGCTTTGCGACCTCGACAAGAACTACCTGGCAGAGGCCAGCGACTTCTTGAAGAAGCAAGCGAACACGTCGGCGCCGATGACCGACGATTACCGCCGCGTGTTGGACATGAAAGACGTCGACGCGGTGGTCGTGACGGTGCCCGACCAGTGGCACGCGCTAATGACGATTGAAGGCTGCCAGGCAGGCAAAGACGTTTACTGCGAGAAGCCGTTGACGCTAGTGATTGGCGAAGGCAAGCCGATGATCGAAGCGGCGCGTCGTCATGGTCGCGTGGTGCAGACCGGAACCATGCAACGCAGCGGTCAAGAATTCAAGCTGGCCGTCGAACTGCTGCAGAAGGGAATCGTCGGCAAGGTTCATTCGGTGAACGTCACGCTGCCGAGCCCGAATTGGATCGCCCGCGCCGGCGGACCGGTGCCCGACAGCAATCCGCCCGAAGGCTTCGACTTCAACCGCTGGCTCGGCCCGGCGCCGTTGCGTCCTTACAACAAGAACCACGTTCACTACCTCTTCCGCTTCTATTGGGACTACAGCGGCGGACAACAAACGAACTTCGGCGCACACCATCTCGACATTGCGCAGTGGGGCCTCGGCATGGACGAGAGCGGGCCGGTGAGTGTCGAAGGATCGGGCGTGTTCAATCCCGACGGCTGGTACGAAACACCCGACACGACCGAGATTCGCTACAAGTACGCCAACGGCGTGGTAATGACGTGTCGCCAGAAGTTGAACACGAAGAACCCCGATCAAGGGACCGAGTTCGTCGGCGACAAGGGAAGCCTGTTTGTCTATCGCGGCGGCATCGTGACGAATCCTAAGGAGCTGCTCAAAGACGTTGAGGTGCCGAAGATCGTTAACTCGCAGGCCAACCAGGCGCACGTGAACGACTTCTTCGATTGCGTGAAGTCGCGCAAGAAGCCGGCAGCCGACATCAGCATCGGCCACCGCTCGGCCACGGTCTGCCATCTCGGCAACATCGCCGTGCGGACGGGAAAGAAGATCGCTTGGGATCCCGCGAGCGAAACGATCGTCGGCGATGCCGATGCATCGAAGTGGCTGACGAAAGAGTATCGCAGCCCATGGCGTCTCGAGGGCTGAGTTGTCAGCGTCTACCAGCGATACTGCATTCCGGCCGAGCCCATGTTGGCGGCGTAGCGTGAGGCGACCTGCAAATCGTACGCGGTCCAGAAGCTCGTGCGCGGACTGGTGATGAGGTTCGTGCCAACCGTGAATAGGCCGAAGTCGCGGCCGAGCGTGTTGCCCGTGACGTTGAAGGCGACGTTCGGCGTGCCGGAGAACGAACTCGTGATGAGCCGCGTGCCGTCGGCCCATTCGTGTTGCCAACGGCCTTGAACCATCGGCACCCAGCGGCAACGGCCCCAGTGGTATTCGTTGAACACGCGGGCCCCGAGCATGCCGCGCACGCTGTCGGTCACCTGGCGATTGACGACCATGTCGGCTGCGCCGGCGCCGGTTTCGCTGAAGGCTTGTTGATTGAGATAGATGTATTGAATGGCCATCAGCGGCTGCACGCTGACGCGGCCTCGGCTGAACGTGGTTCCCAGCTCGGCATACTTGACGAACAAGTTGCCGGCGTAGCTGCTATGTGCAGTCGACCCACCACCGGGGCCAGCGACGGTGCGATTCGTCGTGTAGTTGTCGCCCGAGTAGGCGGTTCCGCCGATCGCGTAGCAGCGCTGGAAACGGTGCAGACCGTACCAGCCGATCTGATAGCCGTTGATCGCGGTGCTGCTGTTGGTGAAAGGTTCGCCGACGTTCGAGCCGGAATAACCACCCATCAACCCCACGAGCGTCTTGCGTCCACACCAGCGATCGACACCGAACACGCCGCCGCCGAGTCCGTAAGTCAGGCCGCCTGCCGCGCCATTGCTGGCCAGCGTGCCGCCAAGACCGTAGCCTTGGCCCCAACCGCTCCAACGCGGACGATACCGGCGCTTGAAGGTCATGAGCGAGCTGGCGATCGGGTGCTCTTCGTTGGGCTGCACATCGGTCGATTGGTTGTAGGCGGCTGCATTGTAGGAAACCGTAAAGATCTCATCTTCGCTGGGGCCCGAGATCACCGGCGTGTCGAGCGACCGCGAGCCGGTTGATCGCGAGTTAACGATGCCGGCCTCAGCGAGGTCGCCAATCTGCATCTGATTGGCGACGTGGTTCGTGACGAGCTGCATCCACGTGTTGCAGGTTTGCAGTTCGATCGTCGACAGGCTTGGGTAGATGTCGCTGGCGGGTGGAACGTACGGTTGATGCTGAGTGGGAGTGAACGACGAGATCGGCGGCGTCTCGGCGGGCGGACCGTCGTTGGCCGCAGCGACGCTGGAGATCGACAGCATCACGGCGATCGCGAACGAAGCCATAAGTGCCACGTGTCGTGGCGTGGCGGTCGAGTGCCGGCGTTGACGGAATGCCAACGGCGCAAGCGAGATTGTTTTCATAAGGTCGATAGCAGTCTGCCCCGCCCCGTCTGCCCCGGCACTGGCCGTCGACGTTGCGAAAAGTCGCGTACACCCTAGGGGGTGTCTCCCGCACTCTTGGCTATCGACGCATGCGGCAGGGCCGTGCAACTCGCGAGAGCCCGTCGAATCATTCTTCCCGATCGGAAGGCGTGTGACGCTTGCATTGCGGGGTTTCACCGACAACAGTGATCGATAACCCGAGTCGGTGCCCTCATTCGCACCGGCAACCCGCCACCACGACTCACGAGGCCTTTGCACGCCATGCGAACGATTCTCACACTCTTGATGCTGACCTCATCGGTGCTCGCGACGGAGCCGGTCGTTCATCGCGATCTGGCATACGTCGAGCCGAAAACCGAACGACAAACGCTCGACGTTTACGCTCCCGCCGACTCCAAGGCCGACGGCAAGAAGCATCCCATCGTTTTTTGGATTCACGGAGGCGGTTGGGAGAAAGGCAGCAAGGGCGACGTGCAGTTGAAGCCGCAGGCGTTCGTCGACAACGGCTTCGTGTTTGTTGCGACGAACTACCGCCTTTGGCCGAACGTGACGATCGACAAGATCACTGAGGATGTGGCCAAGGCGATCCGTTGGACGCACGACCATGCGAAGGACTATGGCGGCGACGCGAATACGATCTTCGTCATGGGTCACTCGGCCGGAGCACAGTTGGCGGCGCTGGTGTGCACGGACGAGCGGTATTTGAAGAACGAAGGCTTGTCGCTGGCGACCATCAAAGGTTGTGTGCCAGTCGATGGCGATACGTATGACGTGCCGTTGCAGCTGACGATCGAGCCGCCGGCGAACGCCGAGCGCCACGCGAAGAAGTTCGGCGATGCTGCAGATCACAAGGCGCTATCCGCCGTCACGCACGTCGCGGCAGACAAAGGCATTCCCCCGTTTCTGCTGTTGCACATCGTCGACAACCCGCTCACCGGTGTGCAGGCCAATCGACTCGCCGCCGCGCTGCAGCAGGCGAAGATTCCCGTCTCGGTCGTCGCTGCCGAAGACAAGACGCACGGGACGATCAACTCCGATCTCGGCACGCCCGGCGACAAATCGACCGAAGCGCTGTGGAAGTTCCTCGAACGGACGCTCAACTAATCTGCGGTTCACTTCACCCGGCAACGAAACGAGCGGCCTCACGCCAGCAGCATGTTCACTACGGCCTTGGCGATCTCGGCCATGAAGGCGTAGTCGAGGGTGTCGGGCGTATCGGTGCGGCGATGGTAGTGCGGGTTGCGGAACTCGGCGGTATCGGTGAGCATTGCGGCGGGGATGCGATGCTGCCAGAACGAGGTGTGATCGCTGCGTAGAAGGTTCGGCGAATACTTCTGCACAGCGCCGAGGTTCGTCATCACTTCGGGCAACGAGAAGCCAACGAACGGAACGTCGCACGTTGCGGCGCCGGCGAGAATCTTGTCGAGCAAGGCATCGTGATTGGTGACGACGCCGAGAAAATCGCCCGTCGTCGGCATGCCTTGTAAGAACGGCAGTGGGTTGCGCTGCGAGTTCGGGCGACGATCGCGATAGCCAACCATTTCGAGGATATAGACCGCTTCGAGCTTCGTGCCGAGACGCGACAGATAGGCGGCAAACTCGCGCGAGCCGGCGAGGCCATACTCTTCGGAGTTGAAGGCAGCGAAGATCGCATTGGCGTGGCCTGCGACGGCGCGAGCGGCAGCGAGCATCACGGCTACCGCGCTGGCGTTGTCGTCGGCGCCGGGCGAGCCAGGGACGGAATCGTAGTGTGCTCCGACGAGGATCGTCGCGCTTTCGAGCCGCCCCTGAAAAATGTTCTTAAAATTTCCATAGATCATCGGCGCATCGCCGGGAATCTTGCGGAACTCTTCGGTGACAAGCTCTCGCGCTCGGTCGTTCTCGCGCGTGTTGATCGGGCGCGGGAACGCGAGTCGTTGAACGACGTCGCGGAGAAAATTCTGGTCGATCGTCAGATCGGACGGCGTCGACGATGGTTTGCTATGCTTGAGGGTCGGAGTCATGGCCACGACGCGGTGAGCAACCTCGCCGGCTACATGTGCGATGAAAACTCCATTCTATCGGCGAAGGCCATCAAGGAAGGCGACATGTTCAACAACCCGAGTTATTTCGTTGGCTGGGGTACGCTATCGGTGATCAACGCTGGACTTGCGCAAGCAAAGGGGCGTAGCGGGTTGCTGTGGTGGCTGGTTTCGCTAGTGATGGGGCCGCTGGCCACGGTGTTGATCGTGGTTCTGCCGATCGGCATCCGCCGCGAGTTGCTGCCCCCGCCGCGGATTTAACGCGCATTGCACGGATGGTTAGCCGCGACGCGCAAGCGGAGCGCGTCGCAAGCGACGCGGCTAACAATGGATCGATTCGAAATGCGCGCTAACCCAACTCCGCCACCAAGCGCTCGACTTCCTGCAGCTGCGCTTCAACGCGCGACGCCAGCGAGTGCGTGTCTTGCCAATGAATGAGGGCTTCGAGGCAGTCGGGATCGAGCCCCGTGCCGGAGTCGGCCGTCATGATGTCGTGAATCTTTTCCCAAGGCATGCCGTCGCGATACGGACGTTTCGCCGACAGCGCTTCGCAGATGTCCGCGACCGCCAGCACGCGCGACACCCACGGCAGCGACGCCTCGCCCAACCGGCGATGATAGCCGCGACCGTCGAGCCGTTCGTGGTGACCGCTGGCGACGTCGGCAAGTTGATCGAACGCGCCGACTTGCTGGAGAATCTGTTGCGAGAAGTCGGGATGTTTGCGGATGGCGACCAGCTCTTCGTCGGTCGGCTTGCCGGGCTTGTCGAGAATCATGTTCGACACGCCGAGCTTTCCGATGTCGTGCAGCAGGCCCGCACGTCGAATATCGCGTTGCAACTCGACCGGGCAACTGAACTCTTGCGAGATGCCGACGGCGATCTCAGCCACGCGCGTCGAATGTTGATACGTCCACGGACTTTTCGCATCGACGACCTGCGCGAACGCCTCGGCCACGCGATCCAAGCAATCTTGGTCGGCCATCATCACCGCGTCTTCCGGCTCCCATCGCTGCAGCTCGCTCACCAAGTTGGCCGACCGCACACGTTGCCAGAACGCCGCCTCGTCTTTGAACGACACGAGCGCATCGACGAGTTGCGGATCGAACCATTGACCGCTGCGCTGTTGAGCGACGTCGATCGCAGCGTCGAGGCCGTAGGTGGTGTAAAAGATTTCGACCGTCTGCGCGAGGCAGCAGATGCGTCCGAACAGCGGGATCTCTTCGCCTCTGAGCCCGCGCGGATGTCCTTTGCCGTCCCAATGCTCGTCGAGCGCGAGAATGGCCTGGGCCGTGGCTTCGGGAAATTGCAATCGACGTGCGATGTCGGCGCCGCGCTCGCAGCGGACTTCGACGATTTTCATCTCGCCTGTCGGGCCGCTTCGCGCCACGGCGGCCATGCGCAGCAGCTTGTCGACCACCGACCCGCCCGGTGCAGCATGCCGCCAAGCGTACTTCATCTTCTCAGCGGCTTTGGACCAGTTGATGGTCTTCGTATCGCGCTTGAGCAGATGATCGTCGGCGCCGAACAGGTAGGTCATCTTGGCCGCGTTGCTCGAACAGCCGAGGTCTTTGAGCAACAGGGCATAGAACAATGCCGAGCGGTCAGCCATCGGTAGCTGCATGCCTTGCGCAATGCGCATTCCGATGAGCGCGCCACGCATGGCGTGCCCCTCGGGCTGTCCTTCTGTCAGGTCGAGCGCTACCGACAGCGCGGCGATCAGTTCCGACAGCCGAATCTCCGACGATTCGATCAGGCACGTCGCCGTCGGTTCGTTGTTTTGCGCGATGTGATGTTCGTTGAGGCTGCTGAGGGGCATAATGCCTTCCGATCGCGAAGTTGCCGCTATTGAACCAACTGAAACATAGGACGTGCGCACGCCGAAGGGTGGCAGTTGATTGCCGAGTCACGCACGAAGACGGCCCTCATTTCGGTGCGTCTGCCGTGTCCGAACGTGTCGCCGAGGGGTTCTCACGCTCATCGGAACCACGTTTCAACCATGCGAATCGTCACGATCGGATCGATCGGACGATGGCTCGGCGGCGGGTGGGGAAATCGCCGATAGCGGAAAAAGGATCGTTCGCGCGAGCCACGGAGGGTTCGTTGCGTGTGGTGTGAGGTTCCCGCAAAGAGTGCGATGGCCTGCTATGCCTTCTAGGAAGAGTTGTCAGCGTGCGCGCTGGTTGTGCGTTGCTTTCGTGGCTGCGTGTTGGAACGCGCCCGAGCTTGTGCGGGCCGACGAAGATTGGGCCAAGCCCGTGCGCTTGCCCGCCGCCTTCTCGCCCAACGAGCCTCGCAACGTCGCCAGCCTGACGTCAGCCACGGCGCCCATCGGCTCGGTTCCTGTTGATCTCGCGCCGGGCGGCGCTTCGGCCGTGCAAACGTCCTACTCGCAGGCGTATCCTGTCGGCGACAATGCGGGGCGCGCTTGTACGTTCGGCAGCCGAGTGCTCGATAACACCACGTTCTTCCTCGGCCTGGATGGCTCGAAGCAGCCTCAGGACTTTGGCATCAACGCCCAGTTCGGCGGACGCGGTGCGGTGAACTTCGGCATTCCGCTTGTCGAGTCACGCGGCATCGGCATGCAAATCGGCACCGCCATCGATGCCACCGGCGACGCCGTGCAGGTGGTGCAGCGCATTCAAGGCTCGAGCGGACGTACACAAAGCTTTTCGACCGTCGGCCTGTACCAACGCATGGACTGCGGCGTGAACTGGGGCTTCGTCTACGACTTCCTTTCCGAGAACTACTACGACCAGTTCAGCCTTGGCCAGTGGCGTGTTGACCTGAGTTATCAAATGTCGTCACGCTATCGCATCGGCGTATGGTCGGCGATCAGCGATCATAGCGCCAACGGCGCGTTCGGGGCGACTCCGATCACGCTCGTCCCGATCACGCAAACGAACGCCTACATCAATCACACGTGGTGCAACAACGTGCAGACGATGTTCTGGGGCGGCCTCGCGAACAGCCACGCCCAAGCGAATGCCGTGCTCGGCGACCTTCCGCGGCTCGACAATCAGTTCGTCTTCGGTGCGCAGCTATTCATTCCGCTCACCGATCGCTTGGCCCTGTTCGGCCAAGGCAACTTCATCATGCCTGCCGGCTCGGGCACGGTCGATTCGTACCTGGGCTTCGTCTTCTCACCGCGAGGCGGCCTCAGTCGCAGCGGCGGATCGACATTTGCGCCGCTGCAAACGGTGGCCGCACCGACGAACTTCGCGGTCGACTTGAAACGTCGTTAGGCTTAGTACGTGCCGACGCCATATCCGCCGTAGTACGGCTGTGCGTATCCGTAGCTCGGGTACGCGGGATAATACCCGCCGTAGCCGCCGTACCCGGGATAGTAGCCGCCGTATCCGGGACCGCTGTACAGCCCGAAGCCGCCGATGTTGAGGCCGAAGCTCGGGTAACCACCGTAGTAGCCGCCGTGGTAATGGCCGTAGCCACCGTGGTATCCGCCATGGTGCCCATAGCCGCCATGAGGCCCGTTGGCCAGCGCCATCGTCGCGCCACCGAAGAGTACCACCGCCGTCATCAAAGCCAATGCAGTTCGTCGCATCGCAGCATCTCCTTGCTTCAAGAAACGGCTGTCGTTTGACTTTGGTTTGAGCGTCAACGACGAGTCCGCGTTTCTTTCCTGAGTGTGTGTTCGTAGTGAACCCACTCAATTAATCTACGAGTGTCCCCGAGAACCGATGCGCGAATTCCGTCGGTCTTACGAAGATGTAACTGCGTCTGCTGACGTTGCTCGTTGCGTTGTCTGTAATGCCTTGAGCTGCAAGCAGGCAGGACAAAAGATGCAAGCTTAACGCCTGCGCACGCCGCGAACGATGCGGCCTATCTGCGACCGCTTGTTGAACGAGCACGATGATGGCATGCTGCGAACTGTGTGGCCGCGATAAACCGTTGACGTTTCATCACCTCATCCCGCGAGCGGTTCACGGTAGGAAGCGATTTCAGAAACGCCACACCAAAGAAGAGCTGCGGTCGCGCGGCCTGAACATCTGCCGTCTGTGTCACAGTGGCATCCACGATTTGCTCAACGAGAAAGAACTCGCCGAGCGCTTCGCCACGAAGGAAGCACTTCTCGAACATGCCGGCCTGCTCAAGCACATCGCCTGGGTGAAAAAGCAAAAGTGAGCGTCACGCTCACAAGATAAAACGACATCGCCGCCTGGCGGGATGCCAGACGGCGACACGTGAAGGTTCATGTCGTTCTTCGGAATCAGTTTTGAGCGAACTGCGACTGCACAGAGCCGGGGACGGACTTCTTGGTCGTGTTCGTCGTGACGATCAAGAACGCGGCCGGATCGACGACGGCCACGCCGCTGTCATAGGACTTGCCACCGCCGACATAAGTCAAATCGAACGTCTCGGTCGTGACGGCGCCCGTAACGCTGATCACGAGCGAGACGGTGAACGTTACCGCCGTCTTGCCGACCTTCGCGTTGCCAGTGATCGTAGCGTGCGTGCCATCGTTGGAGACGGTGATGGCCGTGATCTTCGTGCTCGCCAGGTCAACTCCCTTGGTCGAATCGTGGAATGTGACGGTCCCGTCGAGTGCCTTGGTAACGTTACCGTTGGTGTTGGTCGTCGATGTATTCGTCACGTTGACCGCGAAGCTTTGCGCGCCGCCATTGGCCGTGCCGGCGCCAGCGATCGTGGTCGTAGCGATCTGAATCAACGGGACGATGCGCTCGCGAATCTCATCGCCGCTGATCGTGAAGTTCGCGTCACCATCGTAGTTGACGGTGATGACATGCGTGCCGGCCGAGAGGCTCGACGTCGTTAGCGTCGCCACGCCTTTGGAATCGAGCGTGCCCTTACCCAACAACGTCGTGCCATCGAAGAACTCGACGGTGCCCGTAGGAACGCCGGTGACCTTAGAATTGTTCGCACGGACGGTCGCCGTGAGCGTGACCGCGTCACCTGCATTGGCCGCTAAAGCCGACGATGTCAGGTCGGTGTGCGACTTGGCGAGCACGACGATTTCGTTGACAACGGTTGAGGTGCTTCCGACGAAGTCTGCGTCGCCGCTGTATACGGCAGTGATTGCGTGAGTGCCCACCGACAGCGAGCTGGTGGTCAAAGTCACGCGGCCGCTGTAGCCCAACGACGCATTGTGATCGTCGCCCGCGGAGCTCAACGAGGTGGTGACCGCGCCCAAGTTCACCGTGCCTAGCACCGTCGTGCCGTCATAGAAGGTCACGGTGCCGGTGCGTTGCCCGTGGCTCGGCGCGACCGCATAGACATAGGCAAACAAAGTCACGGGTTGGCCAACCTGCGACGTTGCCGGCACATCATGGAGCACGGTTTGTGTCGATCCTTGTGCGACAGCCTGCGTTAGGGCGTCGGATTTGCTGCCGGCGAGTTTCGCGTTGCCGTTGTAGACCGCGGTGATCGAGTGACCGCCGATGCTCAGCGAGCTGATCTTCAAAACGGCATCGCCCGCACTATTCACATGACGAGTCGCCAACAGGGTCGTGCCATCGAAGAAGTCGACGGTGCCCGAAATTCTTGCCGCCCCAGGGGTGGTGATTGACACGTGTGCCGTGAACGCAATCTGTTGTCCAATGACCGGCATATCGTTCGACGACTTCACGGTTGTTGCAGTCGACGCCTGGTTGACAACTTGCGCAGATCGAGCGCTGCTCGCGACGAACGAGGTGTCGCCCGAGTACTTGGCCGTGATCGTGTGTGTTGCGACCGACAATGCCGAGGTGGAGAAGACAGCGACGCTGCTGCTGTTGATAGCCACCGTAGCCAACACGGTCGAACCATCGTCGAACTCGACGGTCCCCGTGGGCGTGCCGCTGCCGGGACTGGTGACGGAGACCTGCGCGGTGAACGTGACCGCTTGTCCCGCAACCGTCGTCGAATTGTCCGCCGACACGCTTGTCGTCGTCGAAGCTTGGGTGACGACCTGCGTGGCCTGTCCGCTACTGCCGGAGAACGACGCATCGCCTGAGTATTTCGCAGTGATCGTGTGACTCGCAACCACGAGGGCGGAGGTCGAATAGGACGCAACTCCGGTTTTGTCGACGGCAATCGTGGCCAACACGGTCGAACCATCGTCGAACTCGACGGCCCCCGTGGGCGTGCCGTTGCCGGGACTGGTGACGGAGACCTGCGCGGTGAACGTGACCGCTTGTCCCGCAACCGTCGTCGAATTGTCGGCCATCACGCTTGTCGTCGTCGAGGCTTGAGCAACGACATCCGTTGCCGCAGTCGCGCTCATGCCTGTGCTGTACGTGGTGTCGCCGAGGTATTGAGCGGTGACGGTGTGACTGCCAACCCCCAGCGCCGCGGTCAAAAGCGCCGCCGCGCCGGTGGCATCGAGCGCGACAGTGCCGAGCACGGTGGCGCCGTCATCGAATTCGACGCTGCCCGTCGGAGTCACCGCACCGGTGTCGGTCGGCGTTACCGTCGCGGTGAACGTATCGAATTGACCTGCGACGGTGGCGGGAAGCGATGCGACGAGATCGACGCTCACGGGACTGCCCGAGAGAACGACACGACTTTCGAGAGATTCGAATCGCAGTTTGCGATGGGACGACGAACGTGGCTTTTGTGCGTGCTTACGCGCGCGCCGCGCATGACGAGAATCGACGCCGGTCAACGAAGCGAGCCATGCAAATATACTCACAGCCTCATGCTCCTTTCGAGCGCGCCAAGATCATGGCCGCCCAGAAAACAAAGTGAATAGGCAAATGCGATGCGTAGAAGAGACCGCCTGACGTCTTGCACTGCTGATGGCGTTGATGCTAGGCGTGATTCAAAAGGCGTCAAGATTTTTTTTGATGAGAAGTGTTGTTCACGCTGGCGACACACCGAAGCGAAAAATATTGTCGCGCAGTTCCAAAGTTTCCCGTACACGTTCGCGTTACGACTCGGAACGTCGGCGAACAAGGTGTCTCGCAGATGCGCATGTTGTTCCAAATGCGAATGCTGGCGCGACGAGCTCGGTTGCTTCTCGATGAGCGCGAATTCGATCAGTGCTTCGAGCGAGCGTTCGATTCGCATCGACGCAGAAGACATTCCAGCGAGGCGAGTTGATCACGAGAACACGAATGAGAAGGCAAAGACAACTTCGAGATATGCGGTCTCTGACTTAGGCTCTGTGCTTTCGGTGTCTTCGATCGTTGACGTTCGGCGAACACGTTGCACCCAAAACTTCGCGCCTTGCCGAAGTGAAGGCGATTGAGGGCATCGCGAGCAGAAGCGTCAATGTCGTCGCTTCGTGCAAAGAGAAGAGAATAGAGATCCAGCCTTGGCAACATCGTTCAGCGATCCCTCGGCAATACGTGCCGCTTGCTTCGACGGCTCGCAAAATGAGCGTCGCGGCCACAGCCTTTTCGGCGGCCCTTTTCCGCGGCTTTGATCGACGCTACATTCGTGCCCCCCCAACGTCCGCACCTGGTCTCAATAGGAGTCGGTGGTGTAAGGAGTTCCCCTGAGAGAAAACGTCAGTCGACGCAGTCGCCTTAGAGGCGTTCGCGGACGAAACAGCCGTAATCATCGTGAAATCGTCGGAAATCTAGCGCATCTGGGGGGCGGAATCATCGGCAGGACAAATCTCCCGAAACCCCCAACTTTTTATGGCACCGCGTACCGGCTGATGACATAATGTCCCGGCGTTAAGGCTCTATTTCAACTCCGACCGCAATGAGGCGGTTCATTTTTCTATGCGGATCGGTCGACTTCTTCTGACTCTCGTCGCCTGTCTCGCGATAGCACCTAGCTTCGCGCGCGCGGACTTCTTGAGCGTCGGTACTGGGTTGACTCTGACATGGGACCGCACTGGCCAACCTTCGGGATCGAACGTCATGACGATTCCGATTTTCAACTCCGATACGGTGAACGCGCCCGGCCTGTCGGCATGGACGCTGGCGATTCGAATCGTGCCTGAGGCGGGTGCCACCGGAACACTCGCATTCGGAACGTTCTCGTATCCTGCCAACGAGATCATCAGTCCCAGTGTCACCCCGGCTGGTTCGCCGAGTCTCGTCACGAGTGCCAACGGCGTCAAAGTCGGCGCCACCAATTCCGACCTCACCGTCAACGGTCAGAATCCTGTGCCCGCGACTGGTGCAGCAATGTTCTCTGTCAACTACACAAGCACCGATGCGGTGGGCAAGTTCGACATCTATGCCTGGAACCAGACCAACGGTCTTGGTAGTTACTGGGTCGCCAGCGACAGCACTGACCAGGGATTTACGAACATTCCGAGCGGCTTGCCTGCGCTGAACGAACTTCTGCTCGGAACGGTCACCGTCACCGCGACGCCCGAGCCGGGAACCATGTTGCTTGCCTTCTTGGCGAGTGGCGGCATCGCAACAAATCTCGTGCGTCGCCGACGCGTTCCGCAAGAAACGCCATCGGACGCCGACACCGCGCCGACGGTCTGACTTTCCTTTGAACTTAGTCGCAGCCGTCGCGCACGCCCATCCACCGTGTTTCGACGCGGTTGCGAGTTGGACATACCCTCGATCGCGTGAGCATACTGGAATTCTCTGGTAGTTCGCGCCGACGGGCCACCACCACGCTCGTCGCACGTCCAAAAGCTGACAAATCATGAACCGTAGGTCGACCTCGATCGGACGCATTGCCGGATGGTTGCGCCACCATTGCGTCGTCGTGCCGTTGACTGCGATTTTCTATTCCAGCGGCCTTGGCGATAACACTTTCAAGGTGAAGCGACGGTCCAAACATGGACCGCGCTCGGGCGCGTGGCGGCTGTTGAAGTCCTTCGTTCTTCTGCCGTGGCGTCTGGCGACCGAGGTATTTCGCTTCGGCAGGGGCATGGTCAGAGAGGCGCTGTTCGGTTTTGGATTGGTTCGTGATGATGTCGACGTTTCGCGTGCAATCGGCCAAGGCATTCTTCTTCGAGCGTTGCCGGTCATCGTCGCGTTCTCGTCGATCGTGGGCGCTGCCGTGTGGCTATCGCTGCCGCATGCTCGCCATGAAAAGGCGATGCTCGAGTCCCTGGCCCGCACGGCAGTCGCGAAACACGATTACCGCAGCGCTTCGATCGCTTACGAGCGATTGGCGCAGATCGATCATGACAACGCATGGACATTCGCCTGGGCCGACGCGCTTGATCACAGCGGCGAGACCGAGGTTGCCAATGAAATGATGTCGGCGCTCGCGCCGAAGATCGGCGCCGGCTACGCGCCCGCACAGCTTTGGTTCGCGCGGAAGATGCTCGATCATTCGGAGATCGACGCCTCTCAGGCAGGTGAGGTTCGTATGCGTCTGGCGCGCGTGCTCGAACTTGAGCCTGAGAACGCCGAGGCGAATCTGCTGATGGCCAAGTTGATGCTCAACCTCGGGCAACAGCCTGCCGCAGAGCCGTTTCTCGTCGCCGGCGCCAGCCTTCACCCCGAGTTGCGACTGCTGTCGGCCGAGATCGGCGCAGGCCTCGGCGATCGTGAGCAGCAACACCGAGAAGCCGCCGCAGCCCGCGACCATTTTCAAAAACAGTTGGCGGCCGCGCCCGTGGACGTCGAGTCGCGTATCGGGTTGGCAAAGGCATCTCTGTTGCTCGAGGAATACGAAAAGAGCGTCGACCTTCTGCGAACCGGAACGACTGCCAGCGATGCGCCGGCACTTCGCGAAGCTTTGAGTGAAGCGTTGACGGCATGGTCGTTAGCGTTGAGAAATCAGCAGGCGGAAGCATCCAGGCGCTACGAGTTGTTGACCGAAGCGCTGCGACAGAACCCTGGCAACGGCGCTGCAGTCGTGCAGTTACTCGAACTGCGAACCGATTCGTCGAATCTTCGCGAGCAAGTCGATCAGTTCGTCGCGTCGCTTGACGTTAATTTGCTGCCCGCACTTGCGCAGGTTGCGCTTGGTAATGTCGCGTGGGCTGACGAGGACTATGCCACGGCGCGAAAGCGCTTCGAGCAGGCTTACGTAGTTGCCCCGGATCATCCCGGCGTTGTCAATAATCTTGCGTGGTCTTTGTCGCACAGTTCGCCGCTCGAGCTTCAGCGCGCGAAAGACCTATGTGACGAAGCCCTTCGAATCTCGCCGTTGCAGCCGAACTTGCTCGACACGCGCAGCGATGTCCTCATGCAACTGAGCAAGTGGCGCGAAGCGCAAGTCGATCTCGACGTGCTTGCCCAACTTTATCCCGGAATGCCTGGCCTCCAGGACAAAATCGACGCTGTCCGCCGGCATCTGTGATCCATCTCGACGTGCTGGCGACGTAGCGTGGCGGTTTAGGCGCTTTCCATTGGCTGCGATCCTACTTTCGATACTCTAATCGCAAGACCCGCGGTCTGTTCAGTCTCGGGTTCGTTCAAGACGTCCACACGATTTCGCGTGCCTCTTGCCCCGGTCTCTTGCGGCGGATAGAAACTGAGCATCGCCTCGCCATGAGTCTATTGAGCGTTCGTGCGGCCTAGCTTGGTTGTTCACGATGCTCGATTGTTGTCTTTACAGCGAGGTAGTTCGTGTCTTATTCCGTATCTGAACATGTTGCTTGTTTGGTTTGTAAGGGTGCAACCGTCCCCTGGATCACCGTCCCGGGTGACTGGCGACGGCCAGATCATTCGACGAAGTATTTCTTGCGATGGTGTGATCCTTGTCGCTTTGGGCAGATGGATCCTCGCCCTGATCGAAATGAGATCTCCAGCTTCTATAACGTAAGCACGTACTACACTCATCACGACGCGGGCGTTGATTTAGTGCCTGCGTCGCTGACTCTGCTCGAGCGCGCGAGAATCAAAGTCGCCTGGCTGTGCGATCATGGCGTCGATATGGATGATTCCTGGGCGGCACGACATCTCAAGCCACGAGCCAAGGTATGCGATCTAGGTTGCGGAAATGGCGACTTGCTGAGTCGGTTGCAGCGCCTCGGACACGAAGTCGTCGGCATTGAGCCTGATCCCGACGCGAGCGGCGTGGCGCGGCTTCAGGGCGTGAGAGTCGTTCAGGGAACAGCCGAAGACTTGCCGGAAGAGGTCGAGAAGCAGCGATTCGATTGCGTCATCATGTCCCACGTGCTGGAACATGTCCGGGATCCTCTGCGCCGTGAGCAATGCCACACGATTGCTTAACGACAATGGGTTCCTGGTCATTGAAACGCCCAACAACGAGGCCAAAGGGCTGCGACGATCGGGCGCGCTATGGCCCTGGCTTGACGTTCCCAGGCACCTGAACTTCTTTACCGTGGAGTCGCTTCAGGCAGTATGCAAGGCGCGAGGGCTCACGATAAAGGACCTTCAGTACCGGGGGTATACGCGTCAGTTCGACCGCGATTGGGTCGGCACCGAGAGTCAGATACACGATGTCTTCCGGTCGAAAGTAGAGCGCTCGGTGGAACTGCCAAGCTCACGCCGTGGATTGAATGCTTGGAGGCTGTTGCTGTCGTCCGCATATTCGACGGAACGTGTGAAATACGATTCGATACGCGTGATCGCTTCGCATGGCTAAACAAGCGTCGTCTGTCGTCGGACGCAATTTGTGAAGCGTCGCCTCTAAGTGCCCGGATGCGCTCTTCGCCGTTCACGACTGCTGGGCCAGGTCGCTCTGCACCGTTCGAACAATCTGCTCAATGCTCTGTGCTAACGCTGTTCGCCAATGGGGTGGCGTTAGTCCAAAACGATCTCGCAGCAAGCGATTGTCGAGCCGCGAATTCGAAGGTCGCCGCGCCGGAGTCGGGTAATCGGACGTGGCGATTGCCCGGCACGTTTTTAACATTAGAGGAAATCCAAGGGCGCGCGCCATCCTGAAGATCTCTTCAGCGAAGGCGTGCCAATTCGTCTCACCGGCGCACGTCAGATGCAATGTGCCCGCATTTGTTTCGATCCAACGTGCGATGTCGTTGTTGGCCTGAGAAATCATTTGGGCCGTCGTGTCAGCGATGACTCGCGCCGACGTCGGAGCGCCGTATTGGTCGCTAACGATTCGTAACTCGGGCTTGGTTGCGGCAAGGCGAAGCATCGTCTTGACGAAATTGCGTCCCAGGATGCCGTACACCCAAGATGTTCGCACGATGAGATGGTGCGGCGTCACCTCGCGCACCGCCTGCTCGCCCTCGGCCTTCGTGACGCCATACGCGTTGAGTGGGGCGACGGTATCCGCTTCTTGCCACGGTCGATCGCCTTGCCCGTCAAAGACGTAGTCCGTCGAGTAATGGATAAGGGGAGCTGCGCATCGTTTGCAAACCTCAGCCAACACAGCCGGTAATTCGACGTTAATCTTGCGTGCGTCCTCTATGTGCGATTCAGCGTCGTCGACGGCCGTGTACGCCGCGGCATTCACGACGAGTTTGGGCTGGACCTGCTCGATCAGGCGAGCAATTGCGACGGTGTCGGTTAAATCAATGGCGGTGCAGTTGGCGAGGGCGGGGACTTGTGAAGGTGTACGGATTATGCCGTGCACGTCGCCTAGCGGCGCGAGACTCTGGAGCAACTCGCGTCCGAGTTGACCGGCTGCCCCGGTAACGATGATGGCAGAACGTCGCAAGGTCGGGAGTCGTATAGCCGCAGTAATAATGCTGAACTACCGGCGAATTCTAGTGGTGCGAATGCTCGCTCGCCACTCGCAACGGCGATGGCGAGGCAAAACCGCAGATGTCCCGCTAGCGGTAACGCTGGCGACATTTTCCGAGTGTACGGCCTGTGTCGAAAATGCCCGAAGTAGAGGGATGCAGGTACGGTAAGTCCAAAGTGTGCGGTTGTTTACCGTGGAGCGGTGATGCGGCCTTTGCCGACCTCAACAGGGGAGTCCAAGCGTGTATCAACGGAACATCTGCTAACAACGGGACGGACGTCATGGCCCGCAAGGGATTACCAAGCCACGGCCCGCAGCTCTTCGCTTTGCTTTGCGCGTTGACGTTTGCGACGGGTTGCCACTCGTTCGGCCCACGTCATCAGCAACCCAACCCGTTGCCGCCAGTCAATGCGCCGCGCGAACTGGCCAAGACGTCGATGCCCGACTACGTCATCGAGCCGCCCGACGTTTTGATGATTGACGCGGTGCGAGTCATTCCGATCGGCGAGCAGCGTATCGCTCCGATGGACGTGTTGATGCTTCAGTCAACTGGCACATTGCCGGACAAGCCGATTGCCGGACCCGTGGTGGTCGGCACTGATGGCTCGGTCAGTCTCGGTCCAGAGTACGGAATGGTGCGCGTCGCGGGCATGAGCACGGTTGAAGCGCGAGAGGCCATCGAGCAGCATTTACGTCAGATTCTGACTTCACCCGTCGTATCGCTGAGTATCGTTCAATCGGCGGCCAAGCAGCAAATTGCCGGCGAACACTTGGTGGGGCCTGATGGAACCGTGAACCTAGGCACGTACGGACGCGTGTTCGTCGCCGGCACGACCGTCGAGATCGCCAAGGCTCGCATTGAAGCACATCTGTCGCAGTTCCTGCAACAGCCCGAAGTCGCAGTCGACGTCGTCGGATACAACAGCAAAGTATACTACATCGTCAGCGAAGGCGCCGGCTTTGGCGATGCCGTCACGCGTTTACCCGTCACCGGCAACGAGACCGTGCTCGATGCCATCTCGCATATCAATGGTCTGACGCAGGTGTCGAGCAAGAAGATTTGGATTGCTCGCCCGTGTCCAAGTGAGCTTGGGCGCGACCAGATTTTGCCTGTCGATTGGGTTGGCGTCACCAAAGGCGGCTCTACCGCAACGAATTATCAAATCATGCCTGGCGATCGTATCTTCGTCGCCCAAGATCATTTCATCGCCTTCGATACGGCACTGGGCAAGTTCCTTGCACCGGCTGAACGGATTGTCGGCTTCACATTGCTGAGCACGTCAACCGTCCAGGCGATCAATCGCTTTCCCAAGGGTTACCTCACTCCAAACCCGGTCGTCGTCGCACAATGAACGGCTCAATGTTCTTAGAAGTGTGCGTCGTTGGCGGTCTGATTTGAACACGGAAGCAAAAGATATGTCATCGTTGACAACGAGGTTTCATCCAAGCCATGTTTCGTCGCTTCGCACCCGTTTCGACGGCGTAATCAAGCTGTGCGCTTTGACGTTCGCCTTGATCACCGCGCTGACGTCCTTGGCCGTCGGTCAACAACCGGGGAATTGTGCTCCATGCGCGGCTCCATCGGCTCCATGCACGGGGCCGTGCCCGAAGACGAGATGGTGGCTTGCTTGGCCACGAGGATTGCATGGGCGCAATGCGCGCACCGATGTCGCTTGCGGCACCGAGCGATCATGCGTTCCGCAGCCGCCGTATTACGGATACTTTCCGACCTGTTGGAAACGGTTTTCGAACGATTGGGGTTGCCCGCCGTGCGAACCGTTATTCGAAGGGCCGCCCATCAATCAGCTTCCCGAGCCGGAGACTGCGGCCGAAGCATCGCAACCAGTGCAAACATCCGAGGGTGTGGAACCGGTCAGCTTCCCAGCGGCGAACCCGGTCGTTCAACCGGCATATGGCAGTGACGATTCCGAGTTCTCGACGCAGATCGGATTTCAATCGCCGCTGCCAGCCGATGCGGCGGCGGTTGGCCCTCCGGCTGGTTATCCGGTAGCCGGTTCTTCGTATCCACCTTCGCCGTATCCGTCTGCTCCGTACCCATCGACTTCACATCCATCGACTTCATATCCATCGACTTCATATCCATCGACTTCATATCCATCGACTTCATATCCATCGACTTCATATCCATCGACTTCATATCCGTCTGCTCCGTACCCATCGACTTCATATCCATCGACTTCATATCCATTGACTCCATATCCGACGGCTCCATATCCGACGGCTCCATATCCGACGGCTCTTGCAACCATGCCAGCGCCGACGAATCCGACACCCATGTATCCGCTGGCCCCAAGTGTGCAGCCGCAGTCGACTTTTGTGGCGCCTTCCGATGTTAGCGCGCCTGCCCAAGTCGAACGTGCGCCGGCAAATGAGCCAACCGGAGGCACGTCGTCGTACGATTCCGCATCCGATTCGCAGCAGATCACCTTTCTTTGCGAGTCGATGTACGGAGTTGCCTTAACACCCACCCAGCAAGTTCGGCGACAACCCGTTTTGACGCGCCCGCCGTTGTTTAATGGCAAGAGTGCTTTCAACGATTCGTCGACAAGGGCGAATCGTGGCGCAGTCGCCTCAGGGAGCAACTCGATCAGTCGTTAGTCGTCGTTTCGAGAAGGGCTACTCGATGTGAATCTCCGACTCGTCGGAGTCAACCGACGAACGGTTACTCGGGAATCGAACTTCTGGCGTCGCTAGTGTCTGACGCCGCTCGCTGGCGGCTACCGTTTTCACGCGCTTGCGAGTGAGCACGTTCAGCGGTCGACAAATCGCTCTGCATGCCAGTGGCGAGGACCATCGCATGGGGGTTCTTGTGCACGGTGTAGTGAATGCCGGGCGCATGACGAACCGTCACCTTGCCATCGACGTATTTGCTCCAGCCGCGATCGAGTTTATCGGCCTTGAACCGAGCCTTATCCTGGGTGCGGTAAACAAAGAGGTCGCCCACGTAAACTTCGGGCTCGTAAGTCGTCTCCGCCTTGGTGTGGGCATCGATCACACTACGTAACGCCTGTGGCATATCCTGAGTGCCATAGTATTTGGCTGGATCGATCTTCGGCGGGCGGCCGAGAATCGCGGAGACTACTCTTCCAAGTTTCGAAATCGAGGTTCTCCCGAGCCACTGAAGGAGATTTCGCACAACGATGAGTTGCCCCTTCAGTCCTTGTCGCTCGCCGCGATAAGCGTTGGGTGCGAACTCATCAATCAGGCCAAGGTAAGCGATGCTTTCGCCTTGCGCTCTCAGTTGGCATGCGATCTCGAAAGACACCAAAGCGCCGAACGACCACCCAGCAAGCAAATACGGTCCGTTGGACTGCAAAGCTTTGATATCGCGCAGATAGCGCGCAGCGAGCTGCGTGACGTCATCAAGCGGTGGGCCAGCATCCTCGAGCCCAGGCGCGCGAAGGATGTAGATCGGTCGGTCGGGTTCGAAATTGGCCCCGATCTCGAACATGTCGGTCGGTATGCCGCCAATTCCGGGCGCCAAGTAGAGAGGACGCTTCGATCCTCCTCGCAAGCAAACAAGCGACGACTGCTGTGCGTCGCCCTCGGCCGTGTCGATCCGACTCGCGATGCGACGGATGGTGATGTCGTGGGCTAGAAGCGATGCGAAAAACAGTCGACCGAATTCCTGTTCGATCCGCAACAGCAGCCGCATCGAAAGCAACGAGTCGCCTCCCAACTCGATGAACTCGTCTTCGACGCCGATCGGCGAGACGTCGAGCACCTTCTCCCAAATGTCGCGCAGTCGCGATTCGGTTTCGGTCGCAGGCTTGACGGTTTCACGTCGCGACGTCGGGCGGTCTTGAGGGGCCGGCAACGCCTTGCGATCGATTTTGCCGTTGCTCGTCAACGGAAACGATTCGAGGCTCACGAACGCGCTGGGAATCATGTACGGAGGAAGCTTGTCCTGCAGCAGTTCTATCAATTCGCGCGGCGACGGACCTGGTTGCGTGGAAGGTACAATGTAGGCGATGAGTTGCTTTTCCCCCGAAGCATTCTCGCGCGGGTGAACAACGACGCCCCGAACGGCCGGGCACTTCGACAAAGCGACTTCGATTTCTCCAAGCTCTACTCGATATCCGCGGATCTTCAGTTGATGATCGATTCGACCGAGAAAGTCGAGCTCGCCACGCGGCAATCGACGGACAACATCGCCCGTGCGATACATGCGCGATCCGCTTTGCGCAGCGAACGGGTCGGCCACGAATCGTTCGGCATTCAGTTCCGGGCGGTTCAGATATCCGCGCGCCACTCCCGCGCCTGCGATGTACAACTCGCCGGACTCGCCGTCTGGCACGGGGCTTCCATGATCGTCGAGCACGTACACCGATGTGTTATCGATTGGCATTCCAATGGGCACCGAGCCGCCTCCAGGTCCAACGCGGTAAGCAGTCGACCATACGGTCGTTTCGGTTGGGCCATAAAGGTTCCAGACTTCGTCACATCGGTTCAGCAATTCGTCGGCAAGGTAGCGCGGCATCGCTTCACCACCACAAAGCACTTTGCGCAGTCGCGGAGTTTTCGACCAGCCTGCCATCAGCAGCAGTTGCCAAGTTGCCGGCGTGGCTTGCATGACGGTAACGCCTTCGTGATCGAGAAGCTTTCTTAAGCGAATGCCGTCCATGGCAACTTCACGACTCACAACGACGACGCGAGCACCGATAACGAGCGGAAGATAAACTTCCAGAACGTGAATATCGAACGACGAACTGGTCACGGCGGCCAAAACATCCCGATGATCCAGACCGGGTTTGCGGCTCATCGACGCCAGGAAATTCAGGACCGATCGATGCTCGATCTGCACTCCCTTGGGCTTCCCTGTTGAGCCCGAGGTATAGATGACGTAAGCCAAATCGGTCGGGGCGTACTCGGCGCCTTCGAAGTCGGCCGGCTGTGAGTCGAGATCATCGGTTAGCACGATGCGGCCACGATAACCGTCGAGCGCCGCGATGATGCTGTGTTGACTGATGACGACCGACGCCCGGCAGTCGTCGAGCACCGATATCAGTCGTGCGCTGGGAAAGCTGGAATCAAGCGGGACGTAGGCGGCTCCGGACTTGAGCACCGCGAGCATCGCCGCGATCATTTCGACCGAGCGCTCGACATGCACCCCGACGAGCGAGCCTCGCTGAACGCCTGCATTTTGCAAACGCCGCGCAAGACGGTTAGCCAATCGGTTCAGCTCGGAATAGGTCCAGACACTGTCGCCAGATTGCACGGCGCAGGCGTCAGGGCTTCGGTAGGCCTGCCTCTCAAAGAGCCCATGAATTCCGTGCGCAGTGCTAGCGTCCGTCAATGCAGGTGCGCCGGCTTCGCCTTCTACCGAATCGTTGCTTGACGCTTCCACCGGCCTGACCAGGATGCTTGACACACGGATGAGGACTCAAGGTTACGCGACAGTATGCATGCACTCAACACCCGGAGCAAGCATTCGTTCGTCTTCTAACGACCAGACGAACAATGCTCGGCTGCACCGCGCGGCGACGCTATCTGATGGGGCGAACCATAACCCCTACGGCCTGTTTTGAAACTCCTGTTTTCGTGCTACAAACGTGTCGAAGAGGAGAAAGGAAGAGGCGATGGGCAAGCAACGAGCAGGACCTGGCTCTTGTAGCGAGAAGGAGTTCAACTTGAACCAGACACGCCATTTTGTCGTAGCATGCACCTTCGCTTTGTGTGCCGTTGCTGCGACAGTGCAAGCCGCGCCGCGGACTCCAAGCCTGGGCAACGATACGCTCAATTTGAAAAGTCCGTCGGCTCGGTATAGCCCTCAGCGTCCCGCGATCAGTCCTTATCTGGCGATCACTCAGAACTCAAATCTGACTTTCATCAACTACTTCACGATTACGCAGCCGCTCTTCGCGCAGCGGCAAGCTAGCCGTCAGCAAAGTTCCGATATTCAGCAGCTCGAAAACCAAGTGCAATTCGAGCAGCAGGAAATCGATGCGATGACTGGCCAACGTGCCATCGGCAGCACCGGACATCGAGCTGGATTCATGACGCAGGGCACGTACTTCATTGGCGGTAACAAGGGCAACACCGCAGGTGCTGCTGCGAAGCGCTAGTTCGAGATCGCCCGTGAGATCGGCGTAGAAGTGATCTCGCGACACTAGGCCGAGGCGAAGGTCCAGTTGAGGATCTTTTGGGTGGCCGATGCGCCGCCGGTGCCCGCGGTGAATCCGACGTAGGCGGTCGGTCCGATGCTGACGGTGTAGTTCTGGGTGGCTTTCGCTCCGGTGACGGTGTCGGTGATCGTCACGGACAAGGTCGTGCCGTTGTAGGTCATGGCGACGTTGAAGATGTCGCCGCTGTGCAGGTTGATCCCGCTGGACGTTAGATCGACCGAGCCGACGTTGGTCGGCGTCGCGCCGTTGACGTACAAGCCTGTGGAGTTGCTGCCTTCGCCGGAGTTGTTGGCCAGGTCGAACTTGATGGCGACGCTGTTGCCGATGGCCGGATGCCCGCCGGTATACCCGTCAGCGCCATAGCCCAAGTTGCCGCCGACACCGCCGAGCGCTGTCGGACTGCTGCTCTGAATCGTAAAGGTGAATCCGTCGCCGGCGGGATTGAGCAGTTGGAAGTTGAAGCTGCTGGTGAATGAGGCGACGCTGACCTGGCTGCTCGTGAAAGCGCTGGCCGATTGATATAGTCCGCCATTGGTCAGCACCAATGCCGAACCACTCACCGCCGCCGAGCCGTTGAGCGTCAGTGCGCTACCGGCGCTGGCGAATCCATTGGCGTAGTTGACATTCACTGGCGCGGTGACTGTGACGCTCGTTTCATTCGAGTTGGCAGAGTTGCCGACGGCATTGGTGGCTTGCACCGTGTAGTAGTAGGTATTGCCAGCCGTGACGCTCGTGTCAGTCCATGTGGTAACGTTCGCCGCGACCGAGGCGACCTGCGCGTAGGTTCCGCTGACGCCGGTCTTGCGTTCTATCACGAAGCCTGTTTGATTCGTTGCGTTGTTGGTCCAACTCAGCGCGACCTGGCTGTTACTGGTGAGCGTGGCGAGGGCATTACTTGGGGCGGCGGGCGCCGATTGAGTGCTGCTGCTGCCCGAAGTAAACGTCCAGTTCAGAATCTCTTGTGTGGCGGACACGCCGCCCGTGCCCGCGGTGAATCCGACGTAGGCGGTAGGCCCAATGCTGACGGTGTAGTTCTGCGTAGCTTTCGCTCCGGTGACGGTGTCGGTGATGGTCACCGACAAGGTCGTGCCGTTGTACGTCATGGCGACGTTGAAGATGTCGCTGCTGTGCAGGTTGATCCCGCTGGACGTCAGATCGACCGACCCGACGTTGGTCGGCGTCGCGCCGTTGACGTACAAGCCTGTGGAGTTGCTGCCTTCGCCGGAGTTGTTGGCCAGGTCGAACTTGATGGCGACGCTGTTGCCGATGGCCGGATGCCCGCCGGTATACCCGTCAGCGCCATAGCCCAAGTTGCCGCCGACACCGCCGAGCGCTGTCGGACTGCTGCTCTGAATCGTAAAGGTGAATCCGTCGCCGGCGGGATTGAGCAGTTGGAAGTTGAAGCTGCTGGTGAATGAGGCGACATTCACTTGGCTGCTCGTGAAAGCGCTGGCCGATTGATATAGTCCGCCATTGGTCAGCACCAACGCCGAGCCACTCACGGCTGCCGAGCCGTTGAGTGTCAGCGCGCTGCCGGCACTGGCGAAGCCGTTGGCATAGTTGACAGTCGCAGGTGGGGTCACTGCCGTAACCGTAACGCTCGTTTCATTCGAGTTCGCCGAGTTGCCGACTGCGTTCGTGGCTTGCACCGTGTAGTAGTAGGTATTGCCAGCCGTGACGCTCGTGTCAGTCCATGTGGTAACGTTCGCCGCGACCGAGGCGACCTGCGCGTAGGTTCCGCTGACGCCGGTCTTGCGTTCTATCACGAAGCCTGTTTGATTCGTTGCGTTGTTGGTCCAACTCAGCGCGACCTGGCTGTTACTGGTGAGCGTGGCGAGGGCATTACTTGGGGCGGCGGGCGCCGATTGAGTGCTGCTGCTGCCCGAAGTAAACGTCCAGTTCAGAATCTCTTGTGTGGCGGACACGCCGCCCGTGCCCGCGGTGAATCCGACGTAGGCGGTAGGCCCAATGCTGACGGTGTAGTTCTGCGTAGCTTTCGCTCCGGTGACGGTGTCGGTGATCGTCACCGACAAGGTCGTGCCGTTGTAGGTCATGGCGACGTTGAAGATGTCGCCGCTGTGCAGGTTGATCCCGCTGGAAGTCAGGTCGACCGAGCCGACATTCGTCGGCGTCGCACCGTTGATGTACAACCCCGTCGAGTCGTTGCCTTCGCCGGAGTTGTTGGCCAGGTCGAACTTGATGGCGACGCTGTTGCCGATGGCCGGGTGTCCGCCGGTATAACCGTCAGCACCATAGCCCAAGTTGCCGCCGACTCCGCCGAGCGCCGTTGGGCTGCTGCTCTGAATGGTGAAGGTGAATCCGTCGCCGGCGGGATTGAGCAGTTGGAAGTTGAAGCTGCTGGTGAATAAGGCCACGTTGACCTGGCTACTCGTGAACGCACTTGCCGACTGATACAGTCCGCCGTTGGTCAGCAGCAATGCCGAACCACTCACCGCCGCCGATCCATTGAGCGTCAGCGCGCTTCCGGCAGTAGCGAAGCCGTTGGCATAGTTGACGGTCACCGGCGTGGTGACCGTCGCTGGTACTGTGACGCTCGTTTCGTTGGAGTTAGCCGAGTTGCCGACTGCGTTCGTGGCTTGCACGGTGTAGTAGTACGTGTTGCCAGCCGTGACGCTGGTGTCGGTCCACGTGGTGACATTCGCTGCGACGGAGGCCACCTGTGCGTACGTCCCAGTGGCCCCGGTCTTGCGCTCGACCACAAAGCCTGTCTGGTTGGTGGCGTTGTTGGTCCAGGTGAGCGCGATCTGGCTGTTGCTAGTGAGCGTGGCAAGGGCGTTGCTCGGCGCGGCGGGCGCCGATTGAGTGCTGCTGCTGCCCGAAGTAAACGTCCAGTTCAGGATCTCTTGCGTTGCGGACACGCCGCCAGTGCCCGCCGTGAAACCGACGTAGGCGGTGGGGCCGATGCCGACGGTGTAATGCTGCGTGGCCTTGGCGCCGGTAACGGTGTCGGTGATCGTCACCGACAAGGTCGTGCCGTCGTACGTCATGGCGACGTTGAAGAGATCTCCGCTGTGCAAGTTGATGCCTGCGGACGTTAGGTCGATCGAACCGACGTTAGTCGGTGTCGCGCCGTTGATGTACAGGCCCGTGGAGTTGGCGCCTTCACCGGAGTTGCTTGCCAGGTCGAACTTGATCGCGATGCTGTTGCCGATAGCCGGGTGCCCGCCGGCATAACCGTCAGCGCCATAACCCAGGTTGCCGCCAACTCCGCCTAGCGCGGTCGGGCTATTGCTTTGAATCGTGAACGTGAATCCGTCGGCGGCGGCATTGAGCAATTGAAAGTTGAAGCTACTGGTGAACGAGGCCACGTTCACCTGGCTGCTGGTGAAAGCGCTGGCCGACTGATATAGTCCGCCATTGGTCAGCACCAACGCCGAGCCACTCACGGCTGCCGAGCCGTTGAGTGTCAGCGCGCTGCCGGCACTGGCGAAGCCGTTGGCATAGTTGACCGTAACCGGCGTGGTGACGGTCACGTTCGTTTCATTGGAATAGCCTGAGTTGCCGACGGCGTTGGTGGCGCGAACACGGTAGTAGTACGTGTTACCGACAGTGACGCTGGTGTCGGTCCAACTGTTGACATTAGCCGCGACTGAGGCCACTTGTGCATAGGTTCCGTTGACGCCGGTCTTCCGTTCGATCAGGAAGCCTGTTTGATTCGTCGCATTGTTGGTCCAAGTGAGCGCGACCTGGCTGTTGCTGGTCAGCGTGGCGAGAGCATTGCTGGGCGCAGCGGGCGCCGATTGGTTGTTGCCGGAAGTAAACGTCCAGTTCAGGATCTCTTGCGTGGCCGATGCGCCGCCAGTGCCTGCGGTGAATCCAACGTAAGCGGAAGGCCCGATGCTGACGGTATAGTTCTGCGTGGCTTTCGCTCCGGTAGCGGTGTCAGTGATCGTCACCGACAAGGTCGTGCCGTTGTAGGTCATGGCGACGTTGAAGATGTCACCGCTGTGCAGGTTGATCCCAGTGGAGGTCAGATCAATCGAACCGATGTTAGTCGGCGTTGCACCGTTGATGTACAAGCCGGTCGAGTCACCACCTTCGCCTGAGTTGTTGGCCATGTCGAACTTGATGGCGACGCTGTTGCCGATGGCCGGGTGCCCGCCTGGATACCCGTCAGCGCCATAGCCCAAATTGCCGCCGAGGCCGCCCAGCGCTGTCGGGCTATTGCTTTGAATCGTGAAGGTGAACCCATCACCGGCCGGATTGAGCAGTTGAAAATTGAAGCTGCTGGTGAACGTCGCGACGCTGACCTGGCTGCTCGTGAAAGCGCTGGCCGACTGATACAGTCCGCCATTGGTCAGGACTAAGGTCGAGCCGCTCACTGCCGCTGAACCATTCAGCGTCAGCAAGCCCGCGGATCCGACGAATCCGTTGGAGAAATTAACAGTCGTCAGGCCAGTCGACGATCCGGTAATTGCCGAGGCCGTGTTCGAATAGCCGGAGTTGCCGTTGTCGTTAAAGGCGCGAATACGGAACGTATAATCCGTTTGCAATTGCAAGTTGGTGACGGCAAAGCTCATAACACCAGCCGCCGCAACGCCGACCTGAATGAAGTTCACTCCATCGGTCGACTCTTCGATTTTGAAGCCATCTTCCGAGCCGGTTTGCGCCTGCCAATTGAGATCGATTTCGGTGCTCGATATTGTTGTCGCCGCCAGTTGTGTGGGTGTTGGAGGGGGCGAGGTCGGCGTGGATAGAAGACCATAGATCACCAAGCCGTTGGCCGTGCCGACGAAGACCTTTCCGTCGGCGACCGTGGGAACGGCAAACTTAACGGCTTGCCCAAGCGTGTCGCGACCGCTCGCCGCCTGGTCACTGGTATAGATCTCATCGGCATAGCTGCTGGCATTGTAGGCCCGCAACTCGCCCGTGCCGTAATCGACGTTCCACACGATTCCGTTCGTGCTACCGTCGGCGGAAATGCTGCCGTTGGAGCCTGGATACTTATAGCGATCCGCAGAGATCGATGAGTAAGTCGTGCCAAGCGCGCCGTTGGCGATGGGCACCGTCTCGCCGAATCCCGAGTTGCCGGCGATATAAATCTGACCGTCGTAGTATTCGGGCGTGCCCCATACGCCGGCCAGCGTGAGTCCTGGAACCTCCTGGACAATCTGATCGCCGCTGGGATCGTATTTGCCCATGTTGTCACGATTCAGCACATACATCACACCAATCTTTCCGATGACGACCATCAGGTGCGGAGCCGTAGCGCTGCCGACAGAATCGGGGAGCAATAACACACCGCCCGAACCGAGATCGAGATCGCCATTCTGCAGAGCTTGCTGATTCGACGGCGTGAAGTAATCGACGATCTCAACACCCCAACCGTTGCCGTTCTGATGACTTGCGCTCGTGGTAGGATCGACGACGAGCTTGATGACGGAGTCGCCATAATCGTTACGCGTCGGGAATCCGCTGGCATTCAGCGCACCATCGAACGTGCCATTGCCGGTTGAGACGTACATGTTGCCGTCGCTGTCCACGGCGATGCCATCGCCAGCCGCCCAGATGCCTCCGTCGACTCCGTTCGGCGTGTCGTTGAACACTGAGACAAGCTGCAAATTGCTGGCGCTATAGCCAAGCAACCAGCCGTGGTACGGCTCGACAGTTCCATGAGCGGCGAACCCGAAGTACACGACACCATTCACCAACTCCAGCGCTGCACGCTGAATCTGACGCATCGCGTTGAAGTAGACCACGCCGTCCACGTTGTCTGGCGCCGTCCCATCGACAAACACAGGCGTATTGTTGGTAAACGTAGTGCCGTTGTAGGTCGTATCACCAATGAGGGCAGGACCACCAAACTTTTCGAGTCCAGTGCTAAGGTCGAGCGCGTGCAAGCGATAGACATAGTGGTACACACCGTTGATGAGTTCGCGAGTGTTGGCCACCACATAGATCGTGTTGGTCGCGGCATCGATCACCGGAGTGCTGGTGATGCCATACGTTGGTGAAATGTCGGTGCTGTCGACATCCGCCGCTGGAACGGCCGTTATACCGTTCGCAGCATTCGTAAAGCTGGTTTGCCAAAGGATCGCTCCCGAGCCGGCATCGATCGCATAGACGCTGTCATTCTCCGTGGCGACAAATACAACGTTGTATGTTCCGGCATTTGAACCAACCGTGAAGTTCACTCCCGGAACATAGAGTGGCTGCGCATAAACCTGACCGTCGAGCGGGGTCGTAAACAGCTTTCCGAACGTGTCGGCGTTTACGTCTTCGGGATTGAGTACGGTTTCCGTAAGATTGGCGCCTGTGTGTGACTGGTCATTGCGATACGTAGTGACGCTCGTTCCCGTCGACACGGCCCAGGCGCCTTCCGCGGCATCGAGCAGGGCCTGATACTTGGGTGCTTGGCTGACGGGTTGCCCGAGATACTGCAGCGCGCCGAAGGAGCCGTACTTGGTGTTGGGCGAGATGTTCGAGTAGTGCATGAAGAGCATTCCGCCGTCGGCGGCGAAGCCCGTGATCAAGTCTTCGTACAAGTCGTAGATGCGCGGGTTGACTTGCGCATCGTACAAGGCCTGCTGATAGATCACGGTCTGTCCGAAGGCCGAAAACTGCTCACCCCCTTCGTAGGCGACGAACTGAATGTTGCGTCCCAAACTGGCAGAGTACTGGACGGCCAGGGCATCGACGCTTTGCAGGCCGCTGAGCGTGGTCGGCAAGTCGGCGAAGGCGTCGTCGAGCACGTCGTCGCCGGTGGTCGAGGCGGTGAAGGCCGCCGTTTGCGCGTCGGTCAAAGTGACATAGGCCGCTGTCGAGATCGCGTCGAATTGACCGTTCAGGTCCGACAAGATCTCGTTCAGCCCGTTGGCGTCGGCCGCCTGGTAGGCGACGGTGCGCACCAATTCATTGCTTTGACCGGCAAAGACGCTCGACCAGATGCTGAAATCATGACCGATCTGTTGGGCGATGAAGCCGTAGCGGTCCAAGCCCGCGTTCTGCGGCAGCAGCAACTCGCTGTTGATCCAAGGGGACGTGAGGAACTGACCGTTCCAGATTTCATTCGACCATTCGACGTAGACCTCCAAACCGGGGTCGAGCGAGCCTTTGATCAACGTCGCCAGCTGCGTGTTGAAGTTGTCGTTCGAAAGGTACGGAAGATTGATCCACATGTTCTCGTGCAGCTCGTTGGCGAGCTCGATCATGTACTCGTACGAGACGCCGTTGTCCCCTCCCGTCTGACGAGCGTCGCTTAACAAACGCCGATCGGACCAATCGACCACAGTCGACGAGTTGGTGGACATCCAGTCCATGAACCGCAGCGTGTCGAACGGGGCGAGTTCCGCCAGAAACTCCGGCGTGAACGGCGAGAAGTTGTCTCCCGGGGCCCAGACCTGCCCGATCTGGGCATTGCCGTTGGCGTCGGGCATCCACACGTGCATGTTGCGAATCGGGTCGGCCACGCTGGTCGAGGCGATGTCGACGTAGATTCCGGCGCTCGTCGGCGTCACGAGCAACTGCGCATAGTGCGTTCCGTCGCTGCCGGTGGTTTGACTGATGACCTGGGCATCGAATCCGAACAGCACCGTGCCGGTCCCTTGCCACTGCGCCGTGTAGATCCCCGCAGGGTACTGGCCGTTGATGTCGCGGAACATCACGGTCCCTGCCCGCTGTTGCATGAGGTCGCCGTTGCTGGCGGTCCACTGCGTCAGTTGCGTGACCCAATCGTTGGCGTCGAGGGACAGGGTTGGACCGCCGTCCCATGTCTCGACTCCGGTGACGGTGTCGTAAGCCTGCGAAACCCAGGGGCTCGATTCTAGAAAGGCGTCGTTAAAGACCTCGACCGGACTCGACTCCGATATTGCGTCGAGTCCCACGCCGATCAACGGACTGGCCGACAGAACCACGCGCGGTTCGAGTTCTTCCGGTCCCCAAAGATACGCGGTGATGAAAGGCAACCGGCTTCGCGATCGCTGGGCAGCGCGCATGTTTGGATTGCGCATGCCTGGAAAACGAACGAGACATCGGGCTGCACGGCCCAGCCATCGTCCCACGGAGCGTAACCATGCAAAGGAGCGTATCCAAGGCCCATAGCGTCGCGCATCGACCGATGACGGCTTCCCGTCGACCCACCGTCTGAGCCAATCTGCTGCGACAATTGCGATGAGAAAACCCACTATCAACCGCCTGTTCGAAAATGACGCGGGTTTTTTCAATAAGCTCCGCGACGCAATACGACTGCCGGAACCGTTAACAAGATCAGCTTCGTGTCGAGCAACAGGTTTCGAGTCTCGATGTATCGAATGTCCATGTTGCACTGCTCGGGAAAGGGAATGTCGCCGCGACCGCATACTTGCCAAATGCACGTCAGTCCCGGCGTCACTTCTAGCCGTCGCAATTCGTGCGGCTCGTAGTGTTGGACCTCACTTGGTAACGGAGGACGTGGCCCGACGATGCTCATCTCGCCGCGAAGGACATTCAACAGCTGCGGCATCTCATCGATGCTCGTTTTGCGTAAGAACTCGCCGACACGCGTGATGCGCGGATCACGTTGAACCTTAAACGTGCGCGGATCGGCATGATGGTTTAGCGCCGCTACGCTTGCGCATCGATTCCGCATTTTGAACCATCGAGCGAAACTTGTAGCACTTGAACGGCTTGCCGAATTTCCCGGTCCTCGTTTGCACGAAAAACACCGCCCCACGACTCGTCGCCTTGATCAGTAGGGCCACGATCGCAAACAGCGGGAAAAGCAGCGCGAGTGCAAGTCCAGCCACGATCAAGTCCATGGCGCGCTTGCAAATCAGGTAGAAGCGTTCATGGTTCTGTTCCTGGGCCTGGCCGAAGACAGCATCCAAAGACGCCACGGAAAAATCGCTCGACATGCTCCCCCTCCTCGCAGTAATGACCACTCGACGTTGCGGCGAGGCATAGCAACACCGATGCCAAGCGAACCGACATGCGTTCACCAATGCTCTCTGGGGGGTTTCAAATTGATCGAAGCATAGACACAGGCCCGCTCACGGCCATCGCCATTACTTTTTGTGAGGTATTGGGCGATGAAGCTGAGAACGCTCAAAGACGCTATCGGTTTGATCCATTCGATCGAGGTTTCTCATTCTGAAACGCTCGACTCACATTCAATCGCGAGCAAGCGAACCGTAAAACGTTCGCACTTCCAATGTCGCCCGACACACGATTGCGCATCTCGATAGGACGCGGATCAACCGAAAGTCCCAGCGGGCTCCAGCTGGCGATCGCCTCTTACGCCGATGGATTATTTCTTGGAGGGTAGTTCCGTCGAACATGATGTTCGATCGTGCACCGCGATATGCCGAGGAGCAGGCGCACCGTCGTCGAGATGGACGAGCTTTCGTACCGGGTTGGCTTTGGCTGCTGCCGGGAGAGCCGTGGGTGCGTTGGAGGAGGAAGGTGAAGGTCCAAGCGGTATGCTTGTCGCAAGATTCGCAGGAACAGCGCTCTCGGAGCCAGCGACGACGGAGGCCTTTGACGCGTCTGCCGAGTTAGCAAGACTGGGCACGGAGAACGGCGTCACCTGGCCAATCGCAGCCACCTGCTGCTGATTGTCGACCTGCGAGACTTGCGATGTCGTGACGCTTGAAGTATCCGCGCTTGAATCATCCGCGCTGCTCTCTGCGACGAGGGTCGGTACGTCCGTTAAGACCGCGGCCGCGGTATCGATAGCCGCCGTCAGTGCGGTCGCAACCTCCGTCGTTGCGACGCTGGCGTTGGTCTCTGGCGGCGCCATGGGGCTGTCGATGCTGCCGATGTCGTTGTTGATGTAGTTGATGATCTGCTTGGCGTCGGCGAGTGTGATTGTCCCGAGCC
Source organism: uncultured Planctomycetota bacterium (assembly GCA_963708675.1). GTDB lineage: Bacteria > Planctomycetota > Planctomycetia > Pirellulales > PNKZ01 > DATAXP01. Next base: position 2,621,136 of record CAVPTO010000003.1, on the reverse strand, counting down.
CCAAGACGTCTTTTCGATAGTCGTAACCAGCGTCACCTGCGGACAAGTTGATGCTCGGGACGATTTGCTTAGCCTCGGCGAATGTCACCGTCTGTTGGTTCGCCGTGTCGCCGGGAAGCACGTAAAATGTCACGTTGAAATCGCTGCCAGGCGATCCCGAAGCGGCGCCATCGAGTTGCAGTCCGGTGTTTCCGACGATTGAATCGGATGCAAGATTCACGAGGTCGCGGTTGTATTTGAGAGGCGACGCGAACGTCCACGTTGCCACGTGAGTCGTGCTGTTGTAGCTGAAGCCGGTGACGGCCGGAAGCGGAGGAAGGCCGCTGTCGGAAGAGCCGATAAGCGTGAGACTGTTTTCCGCGACGCTTAAATTTCCGCTGAACAGGACGTTCAACGTGTTGAGCCCCAACCAAGGCAGCGTCTGAAGTTGATAATTGCCACCGAAAACGGCGAAGCCGAGCCCGGCGATCGTGGAGTTTCCAAGACCGATGCTGTCGAGGTATTGGAAATAGGATGGGTCCCAACTGCTTGCCGCCAGGTACACGCCAACTACGGTCGGCGCCGATTGATTGTTGCCCGAGGTAAACGTCCAGTTGAGGATCTCTTGGGTGGCGGAGTCGCCTCCGGTGCCCGCGGTGAAGCCGACATAGGCCGAAGGTCCAATGCTGACGGTGTAGTGTTGCGTGGCCTGGGCGTTTGTCACGGTGTCGGTGATCGTCACCGACAAGGTCGTGCCGTCGTACGTCATGGCGACGTTGAAAATGTCTCCGCTATGGAGGTTAATGCCTGTGGACGTCAGATCGATCGACCCGACATTCGTCGGCGCGGCGCCGTTGATGTACAACCCGGTCGAGTCGTTGCCTTCACCTGAGTTGTTGGCCAGGTCGAACTTGATGGCGACGCTGTTGCCAATCGCTGGATTTCCGCCCGGGAATTCGTCAGCGCCGTAGCCCAGGCTACCGCCGACTCCGCCGAGCGCCGTCGGGCTGCTGCTTTGAATCGTGAAGGTGAATCCGTCGCCCGCGGGATTGATCAGTTGGAAGTTGAAACTGCTGGTGAACGTGGCGACGCTCACCAGACTGGATGTGAAGGCACTAGCGGCCTGGTATTGCCCGCCATTGGTCAGCACCAAGGCCGAGCCACTCACCGCCGACGTTCCGTTGAGCGAAAGCAAGTCAGCAGCATTGCCAAAGCCGTCGGAGAAGTCGACGCTTGTCAGGCCGTTCGCCGAGCCGGTTCTTGTCGAGCTGATGTTGGAATAGCTTGAATCGCCGTCGCTATTGATCGCGCGAATGCGGAACGTGTAAGTCGTTTGCAATTGCAAATTGGTAACCGTGAAGGCCAGCGAGCGTGCCGGCGCAACTGCGATCTGCACGAAGTTGACGCCGTCGGTCGACGCTTCGATCGCGAAACCGCTTTCGACTCCGAGATGCGTTTGCCAACTGAGGTCGACGACGGTGCTCGAGACGGTTGTCGCCGTGAATTGCGTTGGCGTCGGAGGTGGCGAGGTGGGTTGGGCCCAGACGCCATTGATCGCGCTTAGCAGGGCCTGATACTTGGGTGCTTGGCTGACGGGTTGCCCGAGATACTGCAGCGCGCCGAAGGAGCCGTACTTGGTGTTGGGCGAGATGTTCGAGTAGTGCATGAAGAGCATTCCGCCGTCGGCGGCGAAGCCCGTGATCAAGTCTTCGTACAAGTCGTAGATGCGCGGGTTGACTTGCGCATCGTACAAGGCCTGCTGATAGATCACGGTCTGTCCGAAGGCCGAAAACTGCTCACCCCCTTCGTAGGCGACGAACTGAATGTTGCGTCCCAAACTGGCAGAGTACTGGACGGCCAGGGCATCGACGCTTTGCAGGCCGCTGAGCGTGGTCGGCAAGTCGGCGAAGGCGTCGTCGAGCACGTCGTCGCCGGTGGTCGAGGCGGTGAAGGCCGCCGTTTGCGCGTCGGTCAAAGTGACATAGGCCGCTGTCGAGATCGCGTCGAATTGACCGTTCAGGTCCGACAAGATCTCGTTCAGCCCGTTGGCGTCGGCCGCCTGGTAGGCGACGGTGCGCACCAATTCATTGCTTTGACCGGCAAAGACGCTCGACCAGATGCTGAAATCATGACCGATCTGTTGGGCGATGAAGCCGTAGCGGTCCAAGCCCGCGTTCTGCGGCAGCAGCAACTCGCTGTTGATCCAAGGGGACGTGAGGAACTGACCGTTCCAGATTTCATTCGACCATTCGACGTAGACCTCCAAACCGGGGTCGAGCGAGCCTTTGATCAACGTCGCCAGCTGCGTGTTGAAGTTGTCGTTCGAAAGGTACGGAAGATTGATCCACATGTTCTCGTGCAGCTCGTTGGCGAGCTCGATCATGTACTCGTACCAGACGCCGTTGTCCCCTCCCGTCTGACGAGCGTCGCTTAACAAACGCCGATCGGACCAATCGACCACAGTCGACGAGTTGGTGGACATCCAGTCCATGAACCGCAGCGTGTCGAACGGGGCGAGTTCCGCCAGAAACTCCGGCGTGAACGGCGAGAAGTTGTCTCCCGGGGCCCAGACCTGCCCGATCTGGGCATTGCCGTTGGCGTCGGGCATCCACACGTGCATGTTGCGAATCGGGTCGGCCACGCTGGTCGAGGCGATGTCGACGTAGATTCCGGCGCTCGTCGGCGTCACGAGCAACTGCGCATAGTGCGTTCCGTCGCTGCCGGTGGTTTGACTGATGACCTGGGCATCGAATCCGAACAGCACCGTGCCGGTCCCTTGCCACTGCGCCGTGTAGATCCCCGCAGGGTACTGGCCGTTGATGTCGCGGAACATCACGGTCCCTGCCCGCTGTTGCATGAGGTCGCCGTTGCTGGCGGTCCACTGCGTCAGTTGCGTGACCCAATCGTTGGCGTCGAGGGACAGGGTTGGACCGCCGTCCCATGTCTCGACTCCGGTGACGGTGTCGTAAGCCTGCGAAACCCAGGGGCTCGATTCTAGAAAGGCGTCGTTAAAGACCTCGACCGGACTCGACTCCGATATTGCGTCGAGTCCCACGCCGATCAACGGACTGGCCGACAGAACCACGCGCGGTTCGAGTTCTTCCGGTCCCCAAAGATACGCGGTGATGAAAGGCAACCGGCTTCGGGAGCGTCGGCCAATGCGCGGCGCTCGGAGGATAAAAGAGGCTTCGCGCCGCGTTGCTCAGCCATCGCCCGACAGCGCACAGGCACCGCAGCGGCACAGAGCGCCACCCGTGAATGGACGACGACCCACCGTCGACCAACCGCTCGAGCCACTCCGATGCGATGATCGGGATGAGAAAACCCACGGTCAGGCGCCTGGCCAAGTGCTGCGGGGCTCTTCAATATGATGCGCGACCGCGCATTTGCCAAACACACGCCAGTCCGGGCGTCACCTCTAGGCACCACAACGCCTGCCTTGTTGATAATGCAAAACTTCGATGGTGACGGATTCTTGCGACCGATAGGCGCCGTTCTATCGCTGACGCGGCAGCCGTGCTGCTCGCGCGCATCCATCAGTCGATGATCCAGCGATAGAATCGGCGAAATGCCCGACAAGAACCCCCCTGTCGTGGTTACGGTCGTGCTGCGTAGCCGCAAAAGGATAGCAACGCCGATGCCAAGCTCAGCGACGTGACGGCGTCTTCGTCCGCCCGCATCGACTTCACAGCGCCATAGAGATGGATTCCGAGACGCTACCTCAACTCCGAAGTCACTGCTAAACCGTGCCGCGATGCCAGACGGAACCGCCACTTCGATCGATTCGATCAAAGTTTTATCATTCTGAGACGGTTGTCTCAGGCCTTTATTTCACGCAAGGCAGCGGTGAAACGTTTACACGTCCATTGTCGGTAATCGCGGAGAAGCCGACGAACTACGCGTGCAGTCAAATGGGTGCGTCCCGTTACGGCGCCCCACGGCTCAAGCCAGCGATGCACCTCAGGTCGATCGCTCTGCAATTGAGCGAGCATCGCCGGCCAATACTCGGGACATAACCCGGCGTGATAGTGCATGACGATCATTCGAGCCACCTGGTCCGGGTCGTAGGGCTGCTCGGTGGACGGACCGACTGCGTAGTTGTATTCCCAAGGCAGCGCCCGAATACGCAAGTTCGACGCTAATGCGGAAGCCGCCAACGTCACCTGGTCGGTAAAAAAGACTCCTGTAACGGGAGATTTGTAGCCCGAGAATAAGAGCCGTTCGCAGGTCCGTCGGTAGTGGTCGAAGAAACCTCGCCCACGTCGATAGACGAAAACGCCCGAATTGAAATACGCTCGCAGACGCGAGCCCTGGCAATTCGTCAGCCACGGATAATCTTCATCCGACAGGCCGGCCAGCGAGATCACTAACTTCCAATACGCATCGTTTGTGTCATCGTCTCCGCGGCTGCCGCCACAGTTGTCTGACGCGCATGCTGCGAAATCCTGATCGCTGTCCAGCGCGAATAGCCCTGGCTCGCCGAGAACGAGAATATCGGAGTCGATCCAGCAGATGGTCTCGGTTTTGACCGTTTGTTCGGCGACCGAGAGGGCTGCAAGCTTGTTAAAAAACGAAAACCACGGATGTCGATTGGCCGAAGGATCGCGTCGAAGAACGACTCCATATTGGTCCATCAGTCGCCTCGTTTCGCGCGTGAGGCTCACGCCTCGGCGCGGCTGCACCGCCAATATCGGCGCGTCGGCAAAACGGCCCCCGAACTGCCGCAGGCTGGCGGCGGCGCGAACGGTCATGTCTTCCAGTGCGCCGGATTCAATACAGCACACGAACGTGACCGAAGGTTCACTTCGAGTTGCCGCCGGCTGTGCCGAAGTAATTCGCGGTTCTGACAACGCAACAGTTGACATAGAAATCATGAGGGGACTTCTCGCCGCGGGTGTTGTTCGATTCGTCCCACGCCCCGCGATCGACGTCGGGAGGAGTTATAGCATCCTCTCGCAACCGCGCCGAAGAGGAAGCAAGCGTTCTGCGTGTATCGCGGGAGAAGCCTGCGTGGCTCGGAGTATAAGCGATGCAGCCACTCGAGACCGCCGCGCTGCATCCAACGTGGCGCGCGGCGGACGGCACCGGCAATAAAGTCCAAAGAAGCTCCGATCTGAATGCACACGGTACCGCCGAGACGACGGTAATGCTCGGCAATCCAGAATTCGCCTTTCGGCTGACCAAATGCGGCCAGCAAAATGTCGGGCTTCGCAAGCCGAATGCGCTGAATAAGGCCTGACATGGCTTCTTCGTCGACGGCGTCGAGCATCGGGCATTCGACGCCGGCAATTCGAAGTTGCGGCCATTTACGGCGCATTGCCGCTGCCGCCGCGCCCGTTGCTTCATCCGTGCCGCCGAGCAAAAAGATGCTGAGTCCACGTTCGGCTGCGCGTGCGCACAAACGTGGGACAAGATCGGCCCCGGTCGTTCGTCCCGGTAGAGGGGTCCCTTGCAGCCGCGCCGCCAAAACCAGCGGCATACCATCGGCCACAACAAAGGCCGCGTCCCCGTTGATGTTTTTGAGACGCTTGTTGCGATGGCTGAGCATCGCGTAATTCAGATTCGCGGTGATAACGTACTTCGGTTCTCCCGCTGCGACCAGATCTTCGATGTGTTCGACCGCTTCGTCTAAGTTCAGTGGCGCGACCTCGAGTCCGAACACATGAACAGGATGAAAAAATCGGCGAGGCTTAGCGCGCGCTTCGACCTCCGAGTTTTCTAGAAGCGAGGTACGACTCATGCGATCCTCCTGAAGCCGTAGTGCCATAGAGGGGCGGCGGCAATGCGAACAGCGTGCCGAGCGGCAACTGCCTCACTTACAAGCAGAATTGCAACGCAATGCTTCGCGATGCGTTTATCAAATTGAGAACTGGCGTTTCATTTTGACCAGCACGCGCGCGATTCAAGACAAGCGCATCGCGATCGAGCGCATCGACGTTGCAGCGCTTCGATTTGAAATGTCTTAAGCGAGAGCAGTTTTCCCACCGAATTCGGTTCGCGGGAAAACTTCGCGCTGTCTGGTACGCGGATTGTTACAGAGGTAGCATCTGCATGGATGTTTCACGCAAGTGTTAGCACGGGATTCAAGAAGATTTGGAATCAACAGCATGAAGTCCGCCGTTCGATCACGAGTGCAGAGTCGGTCCGAGGGGGCAGCTGCGCATCGCATTGCTTGCGTGCAGGGCGGCGACTACTGGACCACTCGGCAGCGTCTCGAAATGGGCGACTCGGAGTTCTATAGCGGGCAGCGTTACTCGATCGACGCGTTCGAAAAGTTCGTGGACGGTCGACCTCATCTCGTCGTCAGCCTCGACGCCCCGTCGTACGTGCACGATCGGGGGCTCGGAAGATTCCGCGGCGTCCCAGCCATGCGCACCATGCGCCCACGACGTGTCGCCGAGTGGTGGCGGGCACGCAAAATCATCAGCGAGTTGGAACGCTTCGGTGCGACGCACCTGATCGTCCGTTGCAACGATCTCATCGGCTGCGAGTTGCTTTCATGGGCGGCAAGTCATCATGTGCCGACCGCCGGGATTCTTGCGTCGCGTTTCGCCACGGAGCACCGGCTCTCGCGACCCTTTTGCGAACTCGGCAATGGCGACCATGTCGCCTTCCTGGCGAATCACAACCGCGCAGCGACGGCGTCGATGATCGAATGCGGATTGAGTGCCTCGAAAGCCGTGGCCTGGGACTACCCGCCTGCGGTCACGCCTCACGACTGGCCCTCGAAAAAGCTTGCCATGGGCGAGCACGCGGAAATTCTTTTCGTCGGTCGCGTCTGCAAAGAAAAAGGTGTCTACGAGTTGATCGAGGCTTGCGGCCTACTGCACGAGCAGGGTGTGCCGCTCAAGCTGACCATTGGCGGTGACGGCCCGGCGCTTCCCGAAATCCGCAATCACCCGGGCGTGCAGCGAGGTTGGATCGAGTGCAAGGGTCTACTGCCCAATGTCGAAGCACACAAACTGATGCGCAGCAGCGCGATCACGGTCGTTCCGTCGCGGCACGATTTCGCCGAGGGCCTGCCGCTGGTGGTCTACGAATCGCTCGCCATGCGCACGCCGTTGATTCTCAACGATCATCCGATCTTCATGCGGTACTTCCGTGATGATTGCGGTGTCAGGTTTTTTGCCGACTCCGATCCCGTGGCGCTCGCAGACCAGATTCGTCGACTGCTGAATGACGGCGACGCTTACGCACGCCTGTCCGAAGAGACCGGGGCCGTGTGGCAATCGATCCAGTGCCCCACGACGTTTCATGATGTGCTGCACAGGCTGAGCGATCTCTGGAAATTGTCACCAGCCAACGAAAAGCGATCTGCGGTTCATTCGACGCCCGTAACACCATTCGAGGCGACGAAATCGCAGAAGGATGCTGTTCGGGTATGAAGCTGCTTATCGTTATCGTCAACTACCGAACCGCAGGACTCACGATCGACTGTTTGCGATCGTTGGAACCCGAGGTGCGCAACCTGCCGGCGACGCGCGTCGTTGTCGTCGACAATGCTTCAGGCGACGATTCGGCCTCGCAGCTCACGCGTGCAATCGCCGACAGAGGATGGCAAGAGTGGGTCACGTTTCGGTCTCTCGACAAGAATGGCGGCTTCGCCTACGGCAACAATGCGGCGATCCGCGAGGCGCTCGCTGATGACGACGCTCCCGAGTATTTTCTACTGCTGAACCCCGACACCGTCGTGCGTCCCGCAGCGCTGCGATCTTTGGTCGACTGGCTCGATCGGCATCCGAAAGTTGGCCTGCTAGGGAGTCGGCTCGAAGATCCTGACGGAACACCGCAAAGTTCAGCGTTCCGATTCCCGTCTCTCTTGGGTGAATTGGAAGACGCGCTGCGTTGGGGAGTGGCGACTCGAGCTCTTTCGCGATGGCGCGTGGCGCCCCCTGCTCCCGACCAGACGTGTCGAACCGATTGGGTCGCCGGCGCGAGCATGCTGGTCCGTCGTGAGGTGTTCGAGCAAATCGGACTGCTCGACGAAAACTATTTCATGTATTACGAGGAAGTCGACTTCTGCCGACGCGCTGCGACTGCGGGTTGGGCCAGTTGGTACGAACCGGCCAGCCGCGTCGTCCATCTCGTGGGGCAAGCCTCGGGTGTCACCGACACCAAGCAACGTCGGCGGCGTCCCGCGTATTGGTTCAACTCGCGGCGTCGCTATTTTCTTCAACATCACGGCAAACTTTACACGTTGGCCACCGACGCGACGTGGGCATTGGCCTACGCGCTCTGGCGCTGCCGGCGTCTCGTGCAGCGCAAAGAAGATCGCGATCCTCCTCGGCTGCTGTTCGATTTCGTGCGTCATAGTGCGTGGCGCGAGGATTCCAATGATGACACCTCCGAGCCAGTCGCCTGGCCTATGGCGGCAACTGCGAGAAGATTGGATCGCGCACAGTCGCGATTGGACGCGACCCGGTTTCCGCGCCGTGGCGATACACCGCTTCGGCGTATGGCGGATGAAGCTGAAGCCGAAACCGTTTCGCGCTCTGTTTAGCGTCGTCTATCGCGCGCTCTTTCGGCATGTGCGAAACCACTACGGAATCGAACTGCCGTACTCGGTGCAGCTTGGTCGGCGCGTCATCGTCGAGCATCAGGGTTGCATTGTCTTTCATGGCGACTGCGTCATCGGCGACGATTGCATCATTCGACAAGGTTGCACTTTGGGTAATCGACATCTCGATGCTCCGTTCGACGCCCCGATTCTCGGGCGTGGCGTCAACGTCGGCGCGGGTGCAAAGATATTGGGCCGTGTTCGCATTGGAGATAACGCCAACATTGGCGCGAACGCCGTCGTCCTTTCCGATGTCCCGGCCGGAGCGACGGTTGTAGGAATTCCCGCGCGTGTTCTTGGATCGTGGAAAGAATCGCAGGAAGCTTTGGAGATTTAGGGTGCAACAGATCGGTGTCGTCGTCATTGGCCGCAACGAAGGCGATCGCCTGCGAGAGTGCCTCGAGTCGCTCTCCAGCAGTCGGCCGCGCGTGGTCTACGTCGATTCAGGATCGACCGATGGAAGCGTCGATCTCGCGCGGCGGATGGGCGCCGAGGTCGTCGCTCTCGATATCTTGCTGCCGTTCACTGCCGCACGCGCTCGCAATGAGGGATTCGAGCGGCTCATGGAACTGAACCCGGATCTCGACTACGTGCAATTCGTCGATGGAGACTGTCGCGTTGCCGAAGGGTGGCTCGAGTCGGCACTCGACGCTGCCGAGAAAAATCCGAAAGCAGCGGCGATTTGCGGACGTCGGCGTGAACGGTATCCCGATCGATCGATTTACAATTTGCTCTGCGATCTCGAGTGGAATACTGCCGCGGGCGTGGCCGACGAGTGTGGAGGCGATGCCTTGGTGCGAGTCGCCGCTTTTCGCGAGGTGGGCGGATATAACCCGCGCGTCATTGCCGGCGAAGACTCGGAAATGTGCATGCGCCTCCGCCTGCGCGACTGGTTGATCATTCGCATCGACGCCGAGATGGCACTGCACGACGCGGCCATTCTTCGTTTCGGCCAATGGTGGAAGCGGACCGTGCGTTCCGGCCATGCGCTGGCTCAACGCGCGGCGCTCCACGGCGGTTCGCCATTGCGTGATGGCATTCAGCAACGCCGGAGCACTTTAGTTTGGGGCGCCGCGGTTCCGCTGACGTGGGCCGCTCTTCTCACGCAGTCGCTGACGTGGCCGAACCTTCTGCTCGGTGGCTACTTCGTATTGGCCGCCAAGATTTTTCGCTACCGTCGACGTCGCGGCGATCCACGTCGCGCCGCCGCCGCTTACGCGGTGTTCACCACCCTTGGAAAGTTCGCACAGTTGCAAGGACTATTGATCTATTACCGAAATCGCCTGCGCGGGCAGGGGACGTCCATTATCGAATACAAGTCTCCCGGGGGCGCGACAGTGCCAACCGCTGAGTTATCGCGAGGTTGCGCATGAGTCGTTCTGGAAAAGCATTGCGTGTCGGTCTCGTCGGAGCGGGGTACATCGCCCCGTGGCATCTCCGAGCGCTGCGGCGCCTCGGGCAAGTTGAGGTCGCCGCCATCGCGGACGTCGATCTACGCAGAGCCCAATCCTTCGCCGCGCAAAACGGCATTGCCGAATCGTACGACAATGTCGAGACAATGCTCGACGCCAGCCGGCTGGACGTCGTGCACGTTTTGACGCCGCCATCGTTTCACTATGCCACGGCGGCCGCGGCGCTCGATCGCAGCGTTCATGTGCTCCTCGAAAAGCCGATGTGCCTTGAGCATGGCGAATGTCTCGACCTGGTCGAACGTGCAAAGCAGCGCGGCGTACACGTGGGAGTCAGTCACAACTTTCTCTTCGATTCAGGCTATGAGCAGCTGCGCGAAGCGATCGCGGCCGGCGAGATCGGCCCCATCGATCATGTCTCCATCGTTTGGAACAAGCCGCTCGACGGGCTGACGAGCAACGCGAGCGATGCATGGATGTTCCGCACGGCAGGCAATATCGCCTTGGAGATTGGCCCGCATCCGGTGGCCCACGCAATCGATCTGATTGGTTATCCAGACAAGTGGAGCGTTGAGTCGGAAAACCCCGTCGATTTACCTCACGGCGTGCGGTTCTATCGACGCTGGCGTATCGGATTGTCTCACGACAAAGCGGCGGCCGACATTCTGTTGTCGTTCAATCCTGGCTTTCCCGAGCATTACCTCCACGTGCGTGGCTCGCACGGCACGGCGACGGTCGACTTCCTCCGTCAGACATACGTGCTCGACCGGAGCACCCGCTTTGGATTGGATTTCGATCGGTTCTTTCGCGTGGCGCGTGCCGGGCGCACCTTGCGTCGCCAGGCGGTCGGCAATTTGCTGAACTACGTCCTCTCCAAGTTTCATCTCTCGCGACGCGGGAACTCGTTCGGCACAAGCATCGAACGGTCGTTGCGCACCTTCTATGGTGTGATCGACGGGAAGCCGGACCCGCGAATGAGTCCCGAGTTCTCGGCCGACGTTGTTCGCTTCTGCCGACAACTTGCCGACGAGGTGCAAGATGCCTCAGGCGCCGAGCAGGTTTCGGTGGCGTCGCGGAATTCTGCGAAAGCGGTCTTCGACGGCGTTCAGGCGATCTCTTCGAACGGCCACAAAAAAACAGTCGCAACAACACTCGTCTTGGGCGGAACCGGGTTCATTGGCAAGGAACTCGTTGCGAAATTGATCGAAGCGAACCACCGGGTGCGCGTGCTGACGCGTCGTCGCAGCAGTCCCGGCGGCGTGTTCGATCACCCAAACGTCGAACTCGTGACGGGCGACATCGCCGATGCCCAATGCCTTGAGCGAATCATGGCTGATGCCGATTACGTCGTGCATCTTGCCCGTGCGTACGCCAAGCGCTGGGCGGATTACCATAACGAAGACGTCCTGGGGACCAAGCGCGTTGCCGAAGCGTGTCTCGCCGCGGGCGTCAAGCGATTGTTGTACACCGGTACGATTGACTCGTACTACGCGGGTCCGAGCGCCGGCATAATCAACGAAGAGACACCGCTCGACTCAAAGATTCGACGCCGCAATTATTACGCTCGCGCCAAGTTCGAAGCCGAAGCGATCTTATTGGAAATGCATCAGCAGCAGTCGCTGCCCGTCGTCATTCTACGTCCGGGCATCGTTCTCGGCGCCGGAGGAAGTCCCTTTCATTGGGGCGTGGGCATGTGGAGCGCCAACAGCTCTTGCCAACTTTGGGGCTCGGGCAACAATCCGCTTCCGGTTGTCCTGGTGTCCGACGTCGTCAAAGCTCTGATCGCGGCGATCGAAACACCGAGCATCGAAGGCGAATCATTCAATCTCGTCGGCCCATCGAGCCTGACGGCGCGTCAGTATGTCGCGCACTTGCAGCAATCCGTGCAAGCGAAACTCGACGTGCGAGCGACACCTATTTGGAAGTTCTATCTAACGGACATGGCCAAGTGGTGCATCAAGTGCGTCGTGCGCCATCCCGACCGGCGGCTTCCGAGTTATCACGATTGGCAATCGCGTACTCAGCGCGCCCATTTTGATTGTGCCAAGGCCCAAGAAGTTTTGCACTGGCGTCCGACGACGGATCCCATGCGAATTGTGAACGACGGAATTGTTGCGCCTGCCAAGGAGTTGTCGGCGTGAAGATAGCGTATCTGACAAACGAATATCCCAAGACGAGTCATACTTTCATCCGACGCGAAGTGTTCGCGCTCCGATCGCAAGGAATGGTCGTCGAGACGATCTCCATTCGCAAGCCGTCGCAACTGGTCGACGCCGCGGATCGCATCGAAGCCGATCGTACCCGTGTACTGCTCGATGTCGGTCTTTTCAGTCTCATGCGTTGTGCCGTTGCGCACTTGCTACGGCATCCCAAAAACTTCTTCCAGGCGATGCGAGCAGCCTTGCGGCTTGGCAAGCGTTCCGACCGCGGGCGGTTACGGCATTTGGCTTATTTGGCCGAGGCGTGTTACCTGGTCAAGCTCTCGCGAAGTCAGCAATACGACCACCTTCATGCGCATTTTGGTACCAATCCCGCAGCGGTTGCGATGCTCTGCCGCCGACTTGGAGGGCCAACCTACAGCTTCACCGTGCATGGCCCCGAGGAATTCGACAAACCGGAATCGTGGAGCCTGGGTGAAAAGATTGCCGAGGCTGAGTTCGTCGTGGCCATCAGCTACTTCACGCGCAGTCAGCTCTATCGCTGGTGCGACGCATCACACTGGAATAAAATTCATGTCGTTCGGTGCGGAGTTGATTCGCTGTTCCTGGACACGGCGTCGCCAGCGATCGAATCCGATCAGTTGCTTTGCGTCGGTCGACTGTGCGAACAAAAAGGGCAGTTGTTGCTTGTGAAGGCAGCTGCGCAGTTGCGTACCGAAGGTTGGCCGTTCAAGCTGGTGTTGGTCGGTGATGGTCCGATGCGAGCGTCGATCGAGTCCCTTGTTGATCAATTGAACTTGCGTGAACACGTGCAACTTGTGGGTTGGAAATCGAACGAAGAAGTGCGCGCGATGATGGAGCAATCGCGCGCGATCGTGCTCGCGAGCTTTGCCGAGGGATTGCCCGTCGTGCTCATGGAGGCGTTGGCGGCGCAGAGGCCGGTTGTTAGTACCTATGTTGCTGGAATTCCTGAGTTGCTCGCACGCGGCGAATGCGGATGGCTGGTCCCGGCGGGCTCGGTCAGCGAACTGAGCGATTCTCTGCGGGCTGCACTTGCGGCGCCGCGAGAAGAGCTGGAGGCCATGGGTCGACGCGGGGCAGCCATCGTCGCTCAAGCCCACAACGCGCAGCTCGAAGCATCGAAACTGTTGCGACTTTTCAAATCAACCGAGTCCTCACCTAAACTCCTTCACGACGACGAGCTTTTCTGCGTTGAAACTCCCGTCCTCTGCTGAGATATCAACGATGCGCATTGTCGAAACGGATCTGCCTGGTGTCCTGCGGTTCGAACCCAAAGTGTATCCCGACAATCGCGGGTTCTTCGTCGAGCTCTTTCGTGAGAAATGGCTGGCGCAAGCCGGCATTGACGTTACGTTTGTTCAAGACAATCAATCGCGATCGCGGCGTGGTGTGCTGCGCGGCCTCCACTATCAACTGGAACATCCGCAAGGAAAACTGATTCGTGTCAGCCGCGGCGCAATCTTCGACGTCGCTGTCGATATTCGCGTCGGCTCGCCGACGTTTGGAACGTGGACGTCTTGCATCCTGGACGACGTGTCGCATCATCAGCTTTATATTCCGCCTGGATTTGCGCACGGTCTGCTCGTACTCTCCGACGAAGCCGACGTGGTCTATAAGTGCACCGACTATTACGACCCGGGCGGCCAATACGGCATCGCCTGGGACGACCCGGAACTGGCCATCGCTTGGCCGCTAGACGAGGTCTTGCTCAGTGAGAAAGACCGCTTGAATCCCCGACTCTCTCAGGCTGATACATCCCTCCTGCCGTCTGTTACCCCCCTAAGCACCTTGATGACTTCGATCGAAACATGAGCCCATCGAATATTCTTGTCACTGGCGGCGCCGGTTTTATCGGAAGCAACCTTGTTCGCCAATTCTTGGCCGAGGAATCTGATCGTGTTGTCACGCTCGACAATCTCACTTACGCCGGAAACCTGGATTCACTCGAGGATGTGCTGGCCGATCCTCGCCATGAATTTGTCGAAGGCGATATCACCGATGCCGGCCTGGTCGACAGTCTGCTCGAACAACATCAACCGCGCGCGATCGTTCACCTCGCTGCCGAGTCGCACGTGGATCGCTCGATCGACGGCCCCGCCGCGTTTGTCGAGACGAATGTTTTCGGAACGTTTCAACTTCTGGAATGCGCCGAGCGCTATTGGTCGACTCTGCCGGCCAAACAACGCGCGGAGTTTCGCTTTTTGCACGTTTCGACCGACGAGGTCTATGGCTCGTTAGGGGCGACCGGCTTTTTCTCGGAGACGAGCCCCTACGCCCCCAACTCGCCGTACTCGGCTTCAAAAGCGGCGAGCGACCATTTTGTGCGGGCGTACCATCACACCTACGGACTGCCGACTCTCATCACGCATTGCTCGAACAACTACGGTCCCTATCAGTTTCCTGAGAAGCTGATCCCGTTAATCATTCTCAATGCACTCGAAGGACGGCCGCTGCCGGTCTACGGCGATGGATTGAACGTCCGCGATTGGCTCTACGTCGAGGACCATTGTCGCGCGCTGCGTACGGTGCTCAATGGCGGAAACCCGGGCGAGGTTTACACCATCGGCGGCAACAATGAACAAACGAATCTGTCCGTTGTCGAAACGATCTGCGACACGGTCGATCGATTGCGTCCCGGATTGGCGCACGCCCCGTGCCGCAGCCTCATTCATTTTGTCGCCGATCGCCCGGGGCACGATCGACGCTATGCCATCGATGCCTCGCATTTGCGTCGCACGCTAGGTTGGGAGCCGCAACAAGACTTTGCTTCGGGGCTCGAGCGCACCGTCGCGTGGTATCTTGAGCAACGACGCTGGGTAGAACGTGTGACTACGGGCGTTTATCGTCGCCAACGACTCGGACTAGCCACCAACAGCGCGTGACAACATGACCTCCGCACAAAGTGGCTTTCGCAAGGGCATCATCTTGGCTGGGGGCTCCGGTACGCGCCTCCATCCAATAACCCAAGCCATCAGCAAACAGTTGTTGCCGGTTTATGACAAGCCGATGATCTACTATCCGTTGTCAGTGCTGATGCTGGCCGGAATACGCGAAGTCCTGGTCATTACCACTCCCGACGACCAAGCGGCGTTTCAGCGATTGTTGGGCGACGGGAGCCGCATTGGCATTTCGATTCAATACGCCGCGCAGCCGAAGCCCGAGGGACTCGCTCAGGCATTTATTATCGGGCGGCGCTTCGTCGGTAGCGACAATGTCGCATTGATCCTGGGCGATAACATCTTTTATAGCTATCGCCTCCAGGAAACGCTTCTGGATGCTGCGGCGCTCCGCACCGGGGCAACTGTCTTTAGTTACACCGTCCGCGACCCCGAGCGTTACGGCGTCGTCGAGATGGACGAACATGGACTGGCAATCTCGATCGAAGAAAAACCCCAACAACCCAAGTCTCACCTGGCGGTGACTGGATTGTATTTCTACGACAATCAGGTCGTCGACATTGCAGCGAATTTGAAGCCCTCCAAGCGAGGAGAGCTCGAGATTACCGACGTCAATCGCGTCTACCTGTCGCGGCAGCAATTGCGCGTTCAGCACCTTGGGCGAGGAGCGGCCTGGCTCGATACCGGAACGCCCGAGTCGTTCCTGCAAGCCGCGACGTTCATTCAAACGATCGAATCTCGCCAAGGGTTGAAGATCGCCTGCATCGAAGAAGTCGCTTACAACAAAGGCTTCATCTCTTCCGCTCAACTGGAAGTCCTCGCCGAGCAAATGAAGAGCGAGTACGGTCAGTATCTACGCGGCTTGCTCGCGACTTAAAGCGCCGTTCGGGCGCCTGTAACATGCATGTGTTGAGGCATATTCAACGGGCCTCATCACAACACCACTTCGTCAGCGCGAGAGCATTGCACCGCCATACCGAATGCATCCGCGATGTGGTGCGAATAGCCCCAAGCCAACGCTCACGGTGTCATGTGTCTCGGCTCAAGACGGAGATGGAGACATATCACTGATAAGCTGTCTGCGACCGAACGCAGCGACAGCGATCGCTACCACCACGAGCAACACCAGCGGCGCTAATGGCGACAAGCGATGCGCGGCCATTGCAAGCGCTGCCACTCCGGCAAACGTCGCCGTAAAGCGCAGGTCTTGCATCCGCACATGAATGCGATGGCCTTGGAGCGCAATCTGATAGGCGACCTGCCCTAAGGCCGCTCCCGCTGCCATTCCGATGACGAATCCTCCCAAGGACGCGACCTTAAAACCAATCACCGAGCATACGGTCGATGCCGCAAACTTAGCGAAGCAGCACGCGCTCGCGCTACGCGAATCGCCCAAGGCCAGCAGTGTACTTTCGAGCGTCGTGTTAAGGACGAGCATCCATACCACCACGCATAACCATTGTGTCAACCAAATCGCGTCGTAATAACGGCTGTCATATAAACTATGATAGAAGATGTCCGCTCCCGCTCCGACGCACAAGACCATCAACATGCCAAACGCCAGCATCGATCCACGCAGGGCCAGCAAGCGTCGTTCGAGCGATTGATCCGCGTCACGTTGCGCTCGGCAAAGCAACGGATAGAGAACTGAAAACATCAAGGTGCTCAGCAATACATTCGGCAGCAGAGCCACGGTCACGGCAACGGTGTAAACTCCCAAAGTCTCGAGCGGGACGAGCTTCGACAGCAGAATGCGGTCGGTCTGCATCGCCAGGAACGAAATCACGGTGCTCACGCAGATCCAGCGTCCAAAACCCGCCAGCTCATGCCACGCTTGCGGCTCCCACGCGAATCGGTGGTGATGCTGAGGCGCGACGTAATGACTGAACACCATGCGGACCGCGGCAGTTACGACGGCACCGGCCATCAGCGCCCACACGCTCGGGCTCCACCACGCCCAAGCGCAATTGACGGCGATGCCACACGCCTGAGCGCCGATTTCCAAAAGCGTTACTGGTCCAAGCTTCAGGTGCCGGCGGGCCGTGAATAGCGCCATCGAGTTGAAGCCTGATATTGCCGCCGTACTTCCTCCAACGCATATCAAGAGAAACAATTGCGGTTGGTCGTAAGCATAGGCCAAAGGCCACGCTAAAATGCACGAACATGCAGCAATAGCGACGCCACGAATGGCTTGCAGCGTCCAGGCAGTGTCTAAGAAGCGCGCATCATCGCCGCGCCGGTGCTGAATGATGCTCGGACCGACGCCGATGTCGGAGAACATTTGCAGCCCTTGTGCAAACACGTTGACAACCGTCATAAGCCCGAACGCTTCGGGAAAAAGCAAACGCGACAGAATGATGTTGCTTACGAGTCGTAATAGTTGAGTCGCACCGTAGCAAAACACTGTCCATAACGACGCCTTCGCCGCCGGGGTCGCAAACCGAGCAACCGAGCGACGCAGGCTCCACGGTTCTGGGACCGGCTCAAGCGTCTCCGCTGCTCCGATGTCGGCAGATTCGAGCTCTACGTCTTGTAGGTGTTGACTCATGGTTTGGCGGATATCTCCGGTTGGCTCGCTGCGGCGGTACGTGCTGGTCCGTTTGCGGAGGCCTGCAGCAACGCGCGGAATTTCGGTGCTTCATCGAGCGGCTCTTCTTGCCAACGCAAGTGCCCCCACGAGCCGTACACGTCTTGTCGTCCGACATAGTTGAATGCAACAAACATGTCGAACTGCTCGTCGCGGAGCACGTCGAACAGGCGTTCGTACAAGGTTTGCATTCGTGGAAGGAGTTGCGCCCGAGCATAGGCTGCGCTATAGGGAAGCGTCTGACCTGAAGTCGTCAAATGTTGGCCCCCTTCGTATGCCAGGAGCGGCATCGCACGCCCGAGCCGCTGTTGCCACTCTTTCGCCAGTTTCGCATGTTCGTGCCAGTGAGCTCGGCTGGTGCCTTCGATGTTCCTGAGGCAACTGACTAATACCGTTTCGGAAGTTGTTGTTGCGGTAAATTTCTCGACATCGTTCGGCTCGGGAAAGAAATAAGCTCCACAGGCAATTGCATCAAAGTTTCCGTTCAGGCGTGCTGTTATATCCTGACATACCCAGGGATTGTAGTGCTGGCCCGCCACGACACGAACCAAACGGTCTGTGTTATCGCCGAACACGTCTCGCCAGACGTCCCAATCACGGCGCGATTCGTCGGCGACGACCCATGTCCATCGACAGCCGAGCGAGGCGGCTTGCTTCTGCACCCATTGCGCTTGCTCAAAGATTCCATTCCACGCTTCGTTAGACCACTCAATATAGATTCGGGCGTCGGGATGAAGTCGTTCTCGCACCAATTTCGCGAAGGACCTTACATACTCGTCGTCGGCCAAGTGCGGCATGCAGAACCAAGGGTCGCATCCGAGGCGATTGCACAGTTCGATCATGTGTTCAGCTGCGACGCCGTTCGGGCCGGCCTGAGTTGCGTGCTCGGGCGTCGTGCGCTGCGACCAATGCGCGAGAGTGCTGTTGTTGGTGCCGCCCCAATCCATAAAGCGCAACACCTGGAATGGTTGTAGCCGCTCGATAAACCTGGGATGAAATGTGTCGCTTGAATTATCAAAGCCAGGACAGACGACGCGGATATTGCGAATCGGATCGCTTGACAACGAACGGTCGATACGCAAAAGAATTCCGGCTTCCGAGGGAGATACGTCTAACTCGACGCGCCCCTTTGAGTGTTGTATTGGCCTTGCGTCAAAGCCCCAACCGATCTCTCCCGTGCCTTCATACGTGCATGTATAGGTGCCGCGCGGATAGTGGCCTGCCTGGTCTCGACACATCAGCGTTGTTGCCGCCTGCCCGGGCGCGAGGCGAGGCCACCCCCATGCATCGGCGGCAATCGGTCGATGATTGTCCCATTGCCCTGCACCGCCGGGTTGCTGCGATATCCAGGTGCGTGATTGCCGAAAGACGTCGACGAAGACCCATTCTCGATTCCAGTCATTTACGGCAGAGAGATTCATGCCGATTTTGAGGCTTGATCGCTCGCTTTCATCACGAGCGCCGCGCGTCAAGTCCTTCTCCGCCGCTCGCAGGTCATGTAACAAGATGCATGTCGCGATGAGACAGGCAACTATCCAACGCTGCGACGCGAACATGGCTTGATCTTTCACAATGTCGAGGAATCTTCGGCGAGCACGATGCAGATGGGGAAGGTCTGGGGAATCGACGGGGGAACAATGTAGGCGTTGCAACATTCTCGAAATGCACGGAAACGTTTTTTGAATGTGATTCGAAATGGAAACGCAGATCAAAGCAAATTCGGGACCCATTCGATTACGTGCTCGGCAGAGTTTTGCAAGCTACCGCATTGTGTGCGAATACAATAAGTGTTTCGTCTGCGACTGCGCATCATCGAACACTAGATGAAATGATTGCGGCGCGCGAGTGCTCGATTCGATGCGCGGATGCCCGATTTTGTGGCAGTCATTTTCACGCGCTATTTCTATTTCGAGAGAACGCGAGAGAACGTTCGTCGTTCTTCGATCGCCGCAATCACGTTGAGAGCAATGTGATTTGACGCATGCTTGCCGAAGCGCGCCTCGCGGAGATCAACATTGTGGCACAGCGATTGCCTTCGTCTCATCCATCGATTGGAACTCCGCATGCACATCATTCCTCAAATTCATTTCGCATTAAGGTCCTGGACCGACATGAAGACGTTCGCTACAAGCACCTCGGATCGATGATCGAGAGTCCACTAGCTGTGTGAGTAGCACACGGATAGCCTCGCATGAGGCGCGACGCCCACCTGTACTTCCTGAATTACGCAAATTGCCTGCCCAGCCAAAACAATTCGACGCTACGAAGTTGAGCGCTTGAGTTTCGTTGGTCCATTTCCGCGATCGAATGCGTTTGGCTCGGAGCAGATGTTCTTAAAAGCTCCCGATCAGACTCGGACACATTTGTCACGACTTGCTGAACGTTGGAAACACACATGACGATCACCATGACAGAACAAAATGAACCCGACTGCAACTTGCTCGAGGACGAAACGATCATCCTTGGCGTGAGTGACGAGATTCGTCGCGTCCATGATTTGATTTCCGATGTAGCGGTGACGGATGCAAAAGTGCTGATCCTCGGCGAAAGCGGCACCGGAAAAGAACTCGTCGCGCGAGCCATTCATCAACAAAGCCGGCGTTCGCAAAGTGTCTTTGCCCCGGTGAACATGGCCGCGCTTCCGCACAGCCTTGCCGAAGGGATGCTCTTCGGTCACGAGCGAGGTTCGTTCACGGGCGCCGAATCGCAACAGCGTGGCTGGTGCGAGATGGCTGACGAAGGAACGCTGTTTCTCGACGAAATCGGCGAAATGGATCTGGCGCTTCAGGCGAAGCTCTTGCGTTTCTTGCAGGATGGCACGTTTCAACGCATCGGTTCGAACAAGCTTCAGCGCGTCGATGTCCGCATTATCGCGGCGACCAACCGCGACCCGCAGCGATTGGTCTGCGATGGCCGATTGCGCGAGGACCTTTATTATCGCCTCAACGTATTGCCGATCATTGTTCCTCCGTTGCGTGAGCGGCGCGAGGACATTGCGGTGTTGGCGAAGGTCTTTCTCAAGCGAGCGGCGCGCACGCATGACAAGCTGCTGCATGACTTCACCCCCGGTGCGATCAGCGTGCTGTCTCATTACGATTGGCCGGGAAATGTGCGTCAACTCCAGAACGTCGTCGAGAGGTTGACGATTCTCTGCTCGGGAGATTCGATCGGCGTCCAAGATCTGCCCAGCGAGTTGCTCGACAACACGCCGCTTTTTATTCCCGCCGTCGCAGAGCGGAGCGGCGTGCCGCTGGCGGCCCCGAGTTCGGAAATGCGCGACATCGAAAAGGACGCAATCATCAACGCGCTCACGCAGTCGAACGGCAATGTCGTCAAAGCCGCACGCGCCTTGGGCCTCGGCCAGGCGACCGTTTATCGCAAAATGAAGCGATATAAGATCCGTGTCGAGCGCACGGCTCGCTCGGACTTAACCTGACGATCGTGCGCGATCCGATCTTGCCGGGCGCGTGGGCGGGCCTTTGAGATACGCGGCTTTCGGACGGACTCGTTGCCCGGCGGCACAGTTCGGATTTCATTTTTCCAATTTTGCGATTCCAACGGGTGCCGCGTGACAAGCCAGTCGGACCACGGTAATCGGACGCAAAGCCCTTCGACGATATGCGACGCTCGTAATGCATTTTGCAGTCATACGAATTAGTTTTGCGACAGGCGTTCGTTTCGAGTTTTCGATTCAGCGCACGTCGGCGACGGATATCAACTCCGTATCTTTTGGAGGGCGACATTCTCATTCTGATAATTG
Source organism: uncultured Planctomycetota bacterium (assembly GCA_963708675.1). Classification (GTDB taxonomy): domain Bacteria; phylum Planctomycetota; class Planctomycetia; order Pirellulales; family PNKZ01; genus DATAXP01. The sequence goes on along the minus strand of CAVPTO010000003.1, from coordinate 2,599,767 downwards.
CTATTCAAATCGAGAAAAGTCCGGGCATCCGCAACGAGCGCGGATTTGTTTGGGAGCTGGCGGATTCTCGATAAAGGACGAGTCGATGGCGCGCCGCTTGTGTGCAACGGCAGGCGCGGATTTTGCTTTGCACCCTTGCGGTCGCCGAGGCGCCGTGTGTCGTAACAAAAGGCTCGCGCAACGCCGTGGCTGAGCCATGGCGAAACCCACTGCGGGCTCGATCGAAATGTTTTATCCAATTTCCGCGCTAATTCTGAGCTGCATCGCTTGGACGGCCTTCACCCGTGGGGCTGCCGTTGCGCTGCGCGCAGTTGGATGCTGGCGATTCTGAGTCCCTGTTGGATCGGGGTGTATGTCGCATCGGCGGAGATCGACCTGCGCCTCGTGGCGATTGGTGCAGGATTGGCGTGCCTGGTCGTTGCTGGAGACTGGGAATGGCCAAAACGGTTCTGCTGGAGTGATGCGGTTGTCATCACACTGCTCATCGTGCAAATGATGTCCGAGTATCAGAACGGCGCCTTCGGTCTGAAAAGCATCTTTCTGTTCGGCACCACGTGGGGCGCACCCTATCTACTTGGACGTTTCTTGTTCGCTCAACGGATCGACTTACGGAGTTTGCAGCAGGTCGTCGCGACGTTGTCTCTCGTTCTGTCTCTCTGGGTCATCAGCGAGTCGTTGACGAAGGTCAACATCGTCAACCGACTTCTCGATCATCAAGGGTCGATGCAAAGTGAAACCGAGCCGCGCTGGGGCTTGCGGCGAGCAGAAGGACCCACCAGCCACCCGATTTTTTGCGGCATGCTGCTGGTTGGCCTGTTTCCTTGGGCGCTCCAAGGGGCCGTTCTCGCGCACGAGGGGACCGGGCCACGTTGGTGGAAGTTCATGCCGTGGCTGATCGCCGGCGCGGTGGTTTGCACAATGTCGCGCGGGCCGCAGATCGCATTGATCATGACGTTCATTGGGTATGGTTACTTTCAGTGGAGACATCTGCGACCAGCGATTATTGCGGTCGCCTGCACGGCTGCCTGCTTAGCCGCCGTCGGACACGAGCAGTTAATCGCGGGGTTGCACGCGTGGTCGCGCGAAAGCCACGAGAAAGTTGCGCACGTCTCGATCGGCGGAGTCGATTACGAATACACCGGCACCACGCATCGATCGTTGCAATATCTCGTCTACAACGAGGCCCTGCTCCGCGCGGGTTTGTTCGGCTACGGGGGTCAAGTCCTCTCGACCAAGCCTATCAAGGTGCCGTATGTCGAACCGCATTTGATGTGCGGGCCGTTCGATTCGATCGACAATCACTACATCTATTTCACCCTGTCGTCTGGTCACGGAGGCATTGGATGTTTCATCGCCCTGGGCGTGCTTTCCTTGTGGCGAGCCGGGCGACTTATTCGACAAGGCGAATCCGAAATCGTACCGCTTGCGTCAGGTCTGCTCTCCGCGCAGTTGGCGATCATGATCTTATTAGGCTCGGTATGGTTTTCTGACGATTTCGGGTTCCAGTGGCTATTTAATGCCGGATGTATCGCGAGTTGGCCAATGCAGGCAACCACGCAACTTTGCCAGGCGCGATTGACCGCTTTACGCCAGAGCGGTTTGAGCCAGAGCATTGTCAACAAGCATCGCGTTCACATCAGCGGCGCCACGTTATTTGCACGCGATCATTTCTCTCGGCCGCGCGGCGGTCTTCCGACACCTCTATCACGAGACGTGTGAGCTAATGCACAACCTCCTGCGAAACAATCTCCAAAACACGCTTCCGTTGCGGAGTGATGACAACTCGGACGGCTCGACATGGAATCTTAAGCAGATTCTGCTGCGGTGCTGGAAAATCTTGGTCCCGTGCCTCGTCATCAGCGCAGGGCTTGGCTTTCTTGTGGCGAAGCAGTTCGCGACGCAATCATGGACCTACGAAACCACGCTGTTGTACAGCAAGCCCGCCGCGACGGCGTCCTACACCCCTCCCGACGGCGATTCGCTGGCAAAAGTCTTCAAGTCACCAGAGTCGCTCGCCAGGTTATGTGAAGCCTTCGAATGGAAGTTCACTCCCGGAGCCATGAATTCGTTGCTCTCGATGGATCCGCCTTACGGAACCTGCGTGCTGCACGCGTCGCTGACATGGAACGATCCCGTGCAGGCGCCTGAAATTCTCGCCAAAAGCATCGAGTTGTTTCGACAACAAGTCGTTCGTCAACGCAACAGTGCCCTGCAGACCGCATCCGATGGACTTCGCGCACGATTGGAACAATGCAACGAACAATTGAAACGGAAGCAGGAATCGACCGGCATGGCTTCGGAAACTCATGATGTTGCCGAACAATATGCCGAGCGGACCTCGGCCCGCGGCCGTCTGTACGAGCTCGACCGGCAGCTGATGGCCGCTCACATCGAACACGAGTCGGCCGAGTTGCGCATTCGTCACGTCGCCAATCCTGGATATGGACAGCTCACGCAGTTAATCGCTGCTGCGACGACCGAAACCCAAAAGAAGATCAAGGAGCTGGAACGGCTCACCGCCGAGTCTCGGCGGGAATACGAACAGCTCATCGAGACGCAGCGGCAGGCGTCGCATGACAGGCACGACGTCGTCGCGCTTGTGCAAGAACGTCAACGGCTCGAGGATCAGTTGGCGGTGATTCATCATCTCTGCACCGATCCAACCGCCGGTTTGTCGATTGTGCAATCCGCCACCGAAAGTCTTAAAAGTCCGACCTCCAACGAGCGCAAGCTCGCACTCGGGTTCTCAATCATGTTCGGACTTGCTCTGTGCGCCCCCGTTTTCGGTATCGAGCTGCTGCGTCGTCGCGAAGCCCCCGGCGCCGTATGGGCGCGACACCTCGGTCTCGATGTTTTGAGCCGCGGGCGCGCCGTCAACAACGACTCCGGCAAGACGGTAGAACCTGCGCTCGACTACCAGGCCACGCGGCTTTTAGCGCTCCGGCTTCAACAGTCGATTCCCGATTCAGGCGCCACGCTGGTGTTTTGTGGAGTCGCGTCGCCGACCGCCGAGTCACTTGTTTGGAATATTGCTCGATGTATGTCGGACGGAGGCAAGCGGATTCTGCTTTTGCGCACTACGTCGGTTGTCCAAAGCGTTCGGCGAGAACCGGCCACCGCTCGTCTCTCGTCGCCGACCCAAAGCAGACGAGTTCAACCGAGTTCCGCAATCGAGAACGGCCAACGCAGCGCGGTCATTGAAGAACCATCGCCGGAATCATTGTTCGATGACGCGATCAACGGCCGTTTGCACGACCTGATCAGCTCGACAAAGCTGTCAGGCGTCGACGAGCTACGCCTGGGAGATGAAGGCGATTCGAATGAAGGTTGGATGCCTCCGGCTGTGGACGATCTGCTCTCCGCCATGCGCGATCACTATGAGATCGTTCTCGTTTCTGGCTTAACCACGGAACAGCCGAGCGACGTACACGCACTGACCGACCATTCGAGCGGCATTGTCTTCACGGTGCCGGCAGGCGAAACCATCGGCGCGTCGGCGACGGCGCTGGTGCGCGAATTGATGCAGGTACAAGTCCCGATCCTCGGCGTGATTATGTGACCGTTATATGGAACTACTGAATATCGTTTTGCTGCTGTCCGCTTGCGCCGTGGCGGTGCCGATTATCGTATTAGCCGTGGAATGTTTCGCGGCTCAATGGTTGCCGCATTCCGCCGCCGGCGATCTTGCGGCAACTGGCCGCGTCGATGTTCTCATCCCAGCCCACAATGAAGAACTCGTGCTTGCAGACACATTGGATGCCCTGAAAAACGAACTCGCCGACGGCGACCGCATTTGGGTCATTGCCGACAACTGCGACGATGCGACTGCCGACATCGCCCGCCGCAGTCAAGTCGGCGTCTTCGAGCGACACGATCCGCAACGACGTGGAAAAGGCTTTGCGCTGGATTTCGCAGTTCGCCAATTGGGAGAAGACTGCGATACCGTTGTAATAGTCGATGCCGACTGCGTGTTTACAAAAGGTTCGCTTCGGCGTTTGGCGGGCATGGCCCATAACACTCGGCGGCCGGTGCAGGCTCGCTACACGATGACGGCCGACCAGCAGACCGGCCCATCGGGAGCGATCTCTCAGTTGGCCGTCCTCGTCAAAAACGTGGTTCGGCCGGCCGGCTTGGCAAGGCTTGGGTTCCCTTGCCTTCTTACCGGCTCCGGGATGGCTTTTCCCGTCGAGATCTTGCGCGACGTCTCGCTGGCAACAGCCAACCTCGTCGAAGACATGAAATTGTCCGTCGATCTTATGCTCGATGGCCGCGCGCCGATGTTCTGCGAAGAGGCCGCCGTCCATGCGCTATTGCCGAATCATCGCCAGGCAGTCGTCTCGCAGCGGACGCGCTGGGAACACGGCCATCTGCAAACGATCCTCTCGCAGACGCCTCGATTGTTGCGCGGCGCGCTATTGCAGCGTCGCTTCGACCTTCTAATAGCGGCGCTCGACCTCTCGATTCCGCCGTTGTCGCTCTTGGTTTTGACCTGGCTAAGCGTAACTCTGCCGGCCATTCTTCTTGCGTGTCTGCTCGGCCGCTGGAGTGCCGCATCCGTCTCTGCCGCCTCGGCCGTCTTGCTTATGGCGACTGCAATCGTTGCAGGTCGCAAGTGCGATTCACTTTCTCTGTGGCGGACTTTAGCCAGCGTTCCGGCTTATGTGGTCATGAAGGTGCCGATTTACGCTCGCTTTCTCCTGGCCCGACAGACAAGTTGGGTCCGCACGAGCCGAAATTAACTCGCGGAAGCGATCACGTCTCGCAAGCGCACCGCGATTCTTGGATAGCGCGACCCGCGGGCCGACGTTCGTTTCATCGATTCGGGGGCTCGTCGTTGCGACGGATGCCGACTAGGCAAGCTTTGCCGTCGATCACTCGGCGACCTCTTGAATCGCATCGCGCCCATGCGTGAATCGTGTGGCACACTTGAACTCGGAGTGTCTGCGAGTTTGACGGAGCAACAGCGCGATGTCGCTGACGTGCCAGGATGGGCGCAATCGACGTGGGCTATTTCAACGGCTCGCGATCGGCTCCGTTTTCGTGGCAAGCTTTGCCGCATGTGGCGGTTGTAAGCTCTTCCGTCACGACAAGACATGGACCAACGGCGAGTGCGCCTACAACCAACGCATTCATGCCGCGAGTAGCGCGGCGTGCGTTGGCTATTCTCCACGCCGGCCTGTGAACTACGGCCCCAGCGCCGTCGAACTCGCCCAACGCGCGAGCGCTCTCGAAGCGGCGTGCGATCCGATGTGCGTCGACCTTTACTTCGCCGCGACGTGGAAGACCTGGCAATGCGTCGCGGAACTCGGGCCGCAACCTTCGCGCTCTGACCTGGTCGCGCAATCGCAAGCCTACGACGCTTGTCTCGCCAAGCTGCTGATGACGGCACAGCGGTATCGCCGCCTCGATCCGACGACGGGACTCACGGTCTTTCATGACGGGCAACCGCTGACAATCCCCGTCAAGTTGCACGGCTTTCAATGGACTGCCGAAGACTTCAATCAACTCGAGTTGATCGGCGAGTACGAGCTGACCAAGACCGCCAAAGAAGTGACGATGTCGGGCGTCGGCGTGCCGCTCGTCGTCGTTCGCCGCCGATGCTACGACGAGCAATTCTATCGACGCGTGCAGCCATTCGCTGCCACGGCCGTGCTGCGATCGCGCCCAGGTTGCAACGATCCAACCGCGTCAGCCGTGCAAGAGTTGGTGCTCGAATTCTACAATCCCTCGCAGTGCACGCACCTAGCCGGGGCCGACAAGCGTTGGGCGTTGGCGGGTGATCTGACGGCGCCGCTCGCGTGGGCGAAAAGCCTGAACCCGAACGATCCCATCAGCGAGTTTCTGCGTCCCGACGGCAACAACGCCAAAGCGCAGTTGGTGATGCTCGAACCTTACCAGCCCGGCAAGATTCCGATCGTGTTCGTGCACGGCCTGCTCTCCGATCCAACGACGTGGGCCACGCTCGGCAACGGACTACGCAACGAGGCGTGGTTCCGCGATCGCTATCAGGTCTGGGTTTTCCGATATCCGAGTGGGATGCCGTTCCTCGTTTCCGCAGCCACATTGCGGCAAGAGTTGAATGCCGCGCTCGTCGCGTCGCCGTGCGCGGTCGATGATCCCGCCGCCCGGCAGATGGTGCTCGTCGGTCACAGCATGGGCGGTCTCGTCTCGAAGTTGCAAGTGACCAACAGCGGCAATCAGTTGTGGGATCTCGTCGCCAATCGGCCCATCGACGAAATCAACGCCAGCGAAGCCGACCGGCAACGCATGCGTGAAGTGTTCTTCTTCGCGCCGCAACCGTTTATCCGCAAGGTGATCTTCATCGGCACTCCGCACCGCGGCGCGGAGATGGCCAGCCGGGGCATCGGTCGCGTCAGCTCGTGCCTGGCCCGTTCATCGACCGAAGCCGACGAACGACATCGCCGCATCGTGGCTGCCAACCCCGGTGTGTTCAAGCACATCGTGGCCCATCACGTTCCGACGAGCATCGACCTGCTCGAGCCCGATAACCCGTTGCTCGTCGCGATGGAGCACATGCCCGTGGGCCCGTGCGTGCAACAGCACTCGATCATCGGCGTCGCGAAGTTGAAGCATCACACCGGCCCCAGCGACGGCGTGGTGCCGCTTTCGAGCGCCTCGATTCGTTGCGTCGCCTCCGAGAAACTCGTCTCCGAAACGCACGAAGAGCTGCACGAAGCCGCGACGACGCTCATCGAGCTCGAACGCATCCTGCAGAAGCACGTGCTCAATTTCGACCTGTCATCGAGCGCCTCGGCCTGTCGCGCCGCTCAATAGTGCGACCCCGGCAGACATTCGCGCTCGGGGCGGGTCTCCAGACCCCGCCGAAATTGACCGCTGAGCGGCGGGGTCGGAGACCCGCGCCGAGCGCGAGCACGCGTGCTCAAATACGACCTCTTCTCAAGCGCCTCGGCGTGTCGAGCCACGTAGAAGTGCGTCGGCCTGAAGTTCGCGAAAAACTTCACAAGGTCGTCCCTCTCAAACTGTGAACAAAGTGTTGGAACGCAGCCGAGGGGCATCGCTAGAATGCAAGGCACTTCCGGTGATGCAATGTTGCCGGAAGCGCGACTGGCGACGTTTTCTCTTCTCTAGGGTCAGATCTATGGCCCGTCAGCCAGGAGATTTTTCGATGAGCGATTCGCTCCCGGAGCTGGGCTCCAACTCGAGCACCGTTACGTCGGTTCCACCTCACGATGGCATGCTGTTCCGCGACATCAAACATTGGTTGTGTACGAACAATCCGTTCTATCTCATCAGCGCGGCGTTGGTATTCGCGGGGCTTCGCATCTCGTTCGCGCCGCCGAACTCGAATGCCTGGGCGCTGACGATCGGCGTCGCCGCGTTCACCTTGCTGCTCGCGATGAGCGGCTTCTTCCTCGTTCGCTTTGGAAAGCTGTGGGACGATGCCCGTAGTATCTTGCTGCTCGTGGTGTTGCTGTTGGCGGTCCTGTCCGAATCGCCCGACGAGGTGCTCGTCGCGAACTTTCGACATGGGCTGTGCTTGAACGTGGCCGGTTGGTTCTTCGCCGTGTGCGTGAGTGAGACGTTGCTGCAAGGTCTCGGGATTCGATTCAACTGGCGACTGCGTGTGCCGTTTCATGCGTTCTTCGCCGTGATGTTTCTGTATCCCGTAGCGCTGACGTTCTTCGAGTTCAAGCCCAACAGCGACGCGCTGCATTGGGGATTGTTGGGTTTCTCGCTTGCGATGGCGGGTATCGTGTTGTCGCTGGTGTCGGCCGCGCACGCAGGGGCAGCATTAGTTGCGAACAACGGAACGCCGTGGCGATGGCCTTTGTTTCCGTGGCCGGTGTTTGCCGCGTTGACGCTTTTCGCGTGCTGGCGATCGTATTCGCTGTGCATCGCGCTCGATGCGGTTGGCGGCACGGCGCATGCCTGCGGGCCTTACTTCCTCGCCCCGCTGTGTCTTGCCGTGGCTTTCGTCGTGCTGGAACTCTCGCTGCAATCCAGCCGCCGACGGGGTACGGCATGGGCGCTTCTGTTTGCCGGCGTTGCGCCGCTGCTGACGATCTTGCCGCGTTCCGACTGGGTGTACGAGCACTTCCTGCGAACGTTCATCGACACGACGTCAGCCACGCCGTGGTTCATCATGCTCTGCGCGGCAGCGGTCTTTTATGCGATCGCGGTGCTGCGCGGCGTGCGCGGTTCAATCGACGCGCTCTCCCTCTGCCTCGGCTTTCTAAGTGTGTCGCGACCCGAGACTCGCGACTTGTCGGAACTTCACGCCCCCGTGCCGACGGTTCTCTTGTTGATTGCCTTGTTGCAACTGAGCCTCGTCGTGATGCGAGGTAAATCGCGCCACGCGCTGGCCGCGGGTTGGTGCGTGTTGGCGGCGGCGTACTTGCAGTTCGGCTGGCCGCTCGAGGTGACGTTCGGCTCGCTGCATGCCGCGATGTTGATGGCCTTGCTCGTGGCGGCGATCTTCGACGACGCGCTCGCACGAGCCTTGCGCGGCGTCGGGGCGGTCGCGATTCTGATGGCCGCCTGGTATTGGCACGGCAACGATAGCGCCGTGGCGGTCGCGTGGCCCGCGTGGTTTTCTGTCTTGTACGGGTTAGCCCTCGTCGCGTTTGCGATCGCTTACGGCTGGCTGGTCGTTGAGCCGCTGTACTATTGCCTCGCATCGCTGTTGGCGATCGTGTGGCTCGGCGACCACGGTATCCGTCTGTATCGCGAGTTGCGCGAGCGCATGCCAGGCGTGGATCTCGTGCTCGGCGGACTGTTGTTCTTCGTGCTCGCGATGCTCGTGAGCCTGAACAAGATCGGCATCAGCCTCAGGCGGCTCGCACGGCGCAGCGGGTAGCGATCACGCCGACAGCGGCGTGCCTTATTCCCTCTCCCGCAAGGGGAGAGGGAGCAAACCGGGTCGTCCACGACCCGGACGGGGCGGCTAAGCGTGAAAAACGTCCTCAGCCCGAGCTGCGCGTCAGGCCGCTCAGCGGGTGATTCACCACGGCTTCCCAGGCGAGCTCTTGAAGCAGCTTGTTAAGCTGCTCCTTGTCGGCGTCGCTGAGGTCCGTCTTCTGCAACAACGTCGGCACCGGCAGGCCGACTGGCGAGCGGCGATAAATCGTCGCGAAGTGGCAATAGCCCGAGAGCACCTGCAGCGGCGGCTGCGCGTGCCCCCACGGGTCGCGAAACAAATCGCCTTGCGTCTTGATGCCCGGCGCGGTGCCGGCGACGATTCGCTCGCGCAGCGCGATGGCCGCCTGCCCCACCGGTACGAGAAACACCGACTGCTTGCCGGCCTCGGTGTTCAAGCTGCGAACGAGTGCGCCGAGGTCGCGATCGTATTCGCTTTGCGCTTTGCTCAAGTCGGCAATTTTCGTCGCATTGTGATCGCAACCTTTGCGCGTCTCGAGCGGATAGACGGGGTGGTACTCGTCATTCGGCAGCCAGAACTCTTGCACCAAGATGCGAAGCTTCGGATTGTGCTCGAGGCCGAGCTTCACGAACTTCTCGATGCCGTCCTCGGGCAGCCAAATCGGCGCGAGCGTCAATACGTCAGCGCCGCCATCCTTGAGCACCTTCTTCACGTTGTTGTTCTCATCGGGCACATCCCAGTGCTGAATGACACGCGAGCCACCGATGCCGCTCTTGGCGGGAACTTCGTGACCTTCGATGCCTGCGCCTTGCGCCATCTCTTTTAACATCGGCACGACGAACATGTGAAAGCTGTGGCCGCAACTGACAACGCGTAGCCCTTTGTCGATCGGCGGTTGAAGGCTCTTTGACTTGTCGGCGCCGAGGCCTTGCGAAGCGAGAGGCACCGTCGACGCAACAACCGCAAACGCGCTGACGATCGAACGTTGAAGAAGAAGCATGCGAGAACCTTTGGCAGCAGGTGGGGCAGCGGTCGCGGGAGCGATGCGACACGCAGGCGACTGAGGCGGGAAGGAACGACGCGTCGATTATGCGTGGCTCGTCGGCGCACCGCAATCAGTCGTGTGCATCTATCCATTTCGAGCTTGAACGCCGTTTTTTGAGTCACTTTACGAATCGACCGAGGCGTTCGTGCAAGTGGTTCACAGGCAATAACTTGGGCGCGATGCTGGCGTCGGCAACACGGTGAACCCGAAGGCGTATCCCAAGAAAAGCACGGAAGCCGTGTAAGGCCGGCCAGCGTGCTCGGTATATGTCCTTGTCCAGGGCGAGTGGACGAAATGTTCGCGAGATCGCCCCTGCAAAAAAGGAGACGACCATGAACGCCCTCGCAAGCTCGAAACTGTTTTGGCCTGTTCGTCTGGGCGCTGTCCAACTCAAGCATCGCGTCGTCATGGCGCCGCTCACGCGATTGCGTTCAACGCAGCCGGGCGATGTGCCGAACGATCTGATGGCCGAGTATTACAGTCAGCGTGCTTCGGAAGGCGGGCTGATCATTTCCGAGGCGACGCCGGTGGCGATCACGGGCCGTGGTTATCTCGGCGCTCCGGGCATCTATTCGGACGAACAAGTGGCGGGCTGGAAGAAAGTGACCGACGCAGTGCATGCGAAAGGTGGCCGCATTTTCTTACAGCTCTGGCACGTGGGTCGTCAGAGTCATGTCGACGTAACGGGCGGGGTCGCACCCGTTGCTCCGTCGGCCGTCGCTTACGAAGGCGTCGCGTTCACGAAAAACGGTTGGGTGCCGGTATCGCCGGCTCGCGCCCTTGAGCTCGATGAGATCCCTGAAATCGTCGAACAGTTCCGCCGAGGCGCCGAGCGTGCGAAGGCGGCGGGTTTCGACGGCGTCGAGATTCACGGAGCCAACGGCTATTTGCTCGATCAGTTTCTGCAAGACGGCAGCAACAAGCGAACCGACGCCTACGGCGGCTCGGCTGCCAACCGCGCTCGCTTGTTGATTGAAGTTGCAGAAGCCGTCGTGTCGGTATGGGGCGAAGGGCGCGTCGGCATGCGGCTTGGTCCCAGCGGCACTTGGGCGGGCATGTCGGATAGCAACCCGACGGAGACGTTTGGTTACGCGGCCGCGCAGTTGAATCGACTCGGTCTGGCGTATCTGCACATCATCGAGCCACGCATCAAAGGTTCCGAAGCGATTGCCGACGGCTTGCAGCCCGTCGCGAGCCGTCAGATGCGGCAGGTCTTCGACGGCGCGATCATCGCTGCCGGTGGGTTTGATGCCGCGGGCGCTGAATCGATCGTCGAGAGCGGTGATGCCGATCTCGTCGCCTTCGGGCGATCGTTCATCGCGAACCCCGACTTGCCACGCCGCATCGAACTCGGCCTGCCCCTCAACGGCTACGATCGAACGACCTTTTACGGCGGCGATCATCGCGGATACACCGACTACCCGTTCTACGAAGCCGCAGCGGTGGCTGCGGTGTGAGCGAATGACGCGCTCGGCGCGGGTCTCCGACCCCGCCGACCACCGACCGAAGGTCTCAGTGCCGGCGGGGTCGGAGACCCGCGCCGAGCGCGCGCTGAACGTTACGGCTTACTGCCCCTGCTTCGCCTGAACCTCGGCCATCCTTTTTTCCAGTTCACTCTTCAGAGCTTCGAGGTTGAAGCTCGCGCCCTTCTGCATGGGCGGAAAGTCAATGAACGTCTGCGCGGCCTTGGCGACTTCCTGCTTCACGAACACGAAGCGCCAGAACTCGTAGGCGTACCAGTTGTAGAACGCCAACGAGCCGCCAGCGCCGTTGGGCAAACCGGTGCGCTCGAACGGGTCGAGTCGCAAGTTCACGAGGATCGGCCAGTCGGGCTTGATCGTGCCGCCGAGCCATCCGCCGGGCTGATCGATGAAGCGATACTTGTAGTCGCCGATGCGCACGGCGCCGAGCGTCGTCTCGGCGAAGTAGAAGATCTCTTTGCGCTTCGAGTCCCCTTTGCCGGTGAGCAGGTCGGTTTGATCGTAACCGTCGAGATGCACCTTGAACGTGGTGTCGCCGAGTTTCTTCCCTTGCGTGAGTTCGTCGACGATGTTCGGGTTTCCTGCGGCTGAGACGAACGTCGGGAACCAGTCGAGTCCGGAGAAGATACGATTCTCGATCTTGCCGGCAGGAATGCGGCCGGGCCAGCGCACGATGCACGGTGCGCGGAAGCCCCCTTCGAGCACCGTCCCCTTGCCGCCGGCGAACGGTGTCTGCCCGCCGTCGGGCCACGTGAAGTTCTCGGCGCCGTTGTCGGTCGAGAAAGCGAGGATCGTGTTGTCTTCGAGGCCGTTGTCTTTGAGATACTTCATGACCGAGCCGACGATGTCGTCGAGTTGCGCCATGCCGGCTTCCTCGATCGACCAGCCGTTCTCGGAGTTGCGCATGCTCTCGTACTTTTCCGACAGATGCGTAACGACATGCATGCGCGTCGGGTTCAGCCACAGAAAGAACGGCTTCTTGTCGCCTCGCGATTTGTCTAAGAACTTGAATGCGTTGGCGAGAATCTCGTCGTCGACGGTTTCCATGCGCTCGGGACAAAGCGGGCCATCGTCTTCGATCCGCTGCTTTCCGACTTTGCCCCAGCGTGGCTGAACGGTCGCGTCGTCTTTCGCCGTCGCCCAGCAATGGACCATGTTCCGCGGGCCGACGGTGTTCTTCAGCGCCTGCGGATAGTTGGGATGACACGGATCTTCCATCGCGTCGAGGTGATAGAGGTAACCGTAGAATTCGTCGAAGCCGTGGACGGTCGGCAGGAACTCGTTCAGGTCGCCGAGGTGGTTCTTACCGAACTGCCCGGTCGCGTAGCCCATGCTCTTGAGCGCGGTCGCGATCGTTGGCGCAGCGGCAGGAATGCCGATCGGCGAACCTGCCTGACCGACGGTCGTCAGCCCCGTGCGAATCGGCAGTTGGCCGGTGATGAAGTTCGCTCGGCCGGCGGTGCAACTTGCTTCGGCGTAATAGTCGGTGAATCGCATGCCTTGCGCGCTGAGCCGATCGAGGTTTGGCGTGCGACCGGCCATCATGCCCTGATGATACGCGCCGACATTAAACCAGCCGATGTCGTCCCCCATGATGAAGACGATGTTCGGTTGTTTGTCCGCGGCAACGGCCGTCGCGCCGCCGGCCAAGGTTGCGACTCCCCAAGCCAATGCGACAGCGATTGCGAGATGTGTGCGTGTCATGTGGTGTGATTCCTTGATGTCTTGTACGACGCTGCTGAATCAGCGAGATATCGCCGCTGTTTCGCGATTCGGGCCTTGAAACAGGCAACTCGCGATGCCGACACCATAGCAGGGATTGGAGCATGGTGCGCGACAAAGCCCGCGCGACGGCTACAAATCGCCACGCTCGCTACGCCTCGCGGCTATTGATCGTCGGAAAACCGCGTGAACCAGGTCCTACGCGTCGTATCACCGCTTGCGGTTTCGCGCGTCTCACGGGCGGTAAGCGCGAAACCGCAAGCGGTGGTGGAGAGCATCGTCGCGATTAACCTTGTTTTCTGAGGAGCAATAAACGGGTGCGCGACGGCTACAAATCTTTCGCATTGAAGGTGTCGCCTTGTGTCATGTCGCCGGTCTCGTAGCCGTGGCGGAACCACTTGGCGCGCTGAGCGCTGCTGCCGTGGGTGAAACTGTCGGGCACGACATAGCCGCGGGCTTGCTTCTGGATGCGGTCGTCACCGATCGCGGCGGCGCAGTTGATCGCCGACTCGATGTCGCCGGGCTCCAGAATGTGCTGCAACTCGTCGGCATGTTTCGCCCAAACGCCGGCGAAGAAGTCTGCCTGCAACTCGAGACAGACCGAAAGGTGGTTGGCCTCGCGCTCGTCGGCCTGACGTTGACGGGCAGAAACCTCGTCCGAAATGCCTAACAGGTTCTGAACATGGTGCCCCACCTCGTGCGCAATCACGTAAGCCTGCGCGAACTCGCCCTGGGCGTGAAAGCGATCGTGCAACTCCTGATAGAAGCTGAGGTCGAGATACACGCGCTGATCGCCAGGACAGTAGAACGGTCCGACGGCGGCACTCGAGAATCCGCAGGCCGAACTGACCTGCCCACGAAACAGTTCCAGGTGTGGCGGTGTGTAACGACGACCTTGCTGGCGAAACAGATCGGTCCACACGTCTTCGGTTTCTGCAAGCACGACCGATACGAACTTCACGAGCTGCGCTTCTTCAGGCGATTCTTCAGCCGGTTGCTGCGGCCCTGGCGGAGGCGCCGCCTGTTGCAGATCCTGCAACAACGCGATCGGGTCGGCCCCCAACAGCCAACCGATCAGCACGATCGCCAAGATTCCGCCGCCGCCGATCATCATCCCGCCGCCGCCGCTGGACGATCGCTCATCGTCGACGTTGTCGCTCTCGCGTCCACCTTGCCAGCGCATCGCTATCGCCCTTCGCTCGTGCGTTCGTAAGACTCGAAACGCACGTCATTTTAGTCGCCGCGGCGCAGGATGCCACATACAGCGAGTCGCCGCTCGGTCATGCACGCAATTACCGCCGCGAAGAGGCAAGCCTTTACCATCGTTTTTTCGAGTTGCGGCGCTGCTCGTCGACTGGCGGCGTGCGTTAGAACTGGACGATCGCGTCGGTGCCGAGCAGAAGTTGATACTTCTGCGAACCGTCGGCATACGGAAAGGCGGAGCCGGCGTAGGTGTCCCAGCGAAGTTCGGGACGGATGACGACGTTCGGGATGGGCTGCCAATTGCCGCCGACGGTCCAAGAACCGTAGCTTCCCGGCAACGGCGGCTTGTTTGGGTTCGAGGGCACGCTGAGGCCGACGCGCGTCCCTTCCTCGTCGCGGAACCACTCGACGCGCGTGCCGACGCGCCATTTTGGCGACAGTCGATAGTACAGGTATTGATCGATACCGTACCACAAGGCTGTGCCGCCGCCGGGAGCGCCGGTGGATTGGCTTCCCAACCACTGGTGGAACACATACTCGGCGCGGCAGCCAATCTGTTTGCTCACGATGAAACTGTAACGCGTGCGATTGGCGACCTGGTTGGTCACGGTCGCCAGTCCTGCCGGGTTGTTCTGCTCGTCGCCGGTCACGATCGCGAACGAGCTCCACCAACGGCCGACGTCCGAGGTGTACTTCGCGCCGCCCATGAACGCGCCTTTGTTGACTCCGTTGTCCAAGCTGTTCCAGCCGTTGATAATGCCCGCCTGGAATTGCAAGTTGTCGTACGGCTTCCAGGTGCCGAGTCCGCCCCAGTGCGTGAACGGGCCAGCAAATTGGTAACTGTAGGCGTGCGAGTAGAAGAAGTTGTTGACGGCCTGAACGCCTTCGTATCCGACGATCGAGTAGAAGTGACCTGCCTTGACCGACGCGTTGGTGTTGCCCGCTTCGAGATACGCCTGCGGCAAGGCGAGCCCATAGAACTGGCTGCTGTTCCAGCGAGCCGAGCCCGACGGATTTTTCTCGAGGCCGCTCGACTGCGCGACCAAGAAGTCGGATCCGTAGAGCAAGTCGAACCGTCCGCCAATGTCGACGCCGTATCCTTTGGTCAGCGCGCGTTCGGCAATCAGATAGGCCTGGTTGAACTGCCCGTTGTCGACCTGCTGCGAGTTGTAAGGTCCGTTGAAGCCTGACATCGGATTCGAGGTGTTCCCCAAGATGCCGGCGTCCAACCAACCACGAAAGCTCACCCCGCGCGGCGACGTTGGGAAAACATGACGCGGATCAACGAGCGCCGACGGACTGTAGACCTTGCAGCAATCGGCGAAGCATGGCGAGGCGTACGGTCCGCAGCACGATGCGCAGCCACCTCCGCCGTTGCAGCAACCGTTGCAACCGCCGGCGCAACCGTTGCCGCAATTGCCATCGCACGGCTGTGGCTGAGCGTACACCTCGGGTGACGAAAGCGGATCAATCATCGGCGGATCGACCGATTCCGACGCGGGATCGGACGGCGACGGCTGTTCGATGGCTGGCGAAACCAACTCGGGCTGTCGAGCTATCGTGCGCGAGCCGCTCAGCAGAGCGCTTCCCAGCGCGGCAAGGATCAGCGCAAACCGAAGTCGTGTGATCGTCATGCGGGGCGTTGCCTTTCGCTCGGTCAGCGGGAAACAAGTTTGACTTTCGGAGCGTTCTCAGCGGCAAAAACTTCCGGTCGGCGAACTGCTGCCGCGGATAACGACAGCATCAGTCGTAGCGGCAATTCCTACCGGGCAAAATTCCCTATCGTCTAGCCCAGCCCTTTTATTTCACTCCATTTGCTCATCGATTCGAGCGTTGGACACATGACGATTTCAACAGATAAGCCCATGGTCGGAAGGCAGTTATGCTTCCACTGATGGGCCCCCAGTGATGGTGGTGGCGCAGCACGTTCTGCGCGCAGCTTGCAACGTGATTGCATCGCTAGCGACTCAATCGACGACTCGCGACACGACTGAGAACGCCAGGACACTGGAACGACGGCCCGACGACTTAATTCTTCACCGGCGCCAGGACTTCCAAAATTCGCTGGGCGTAAACGCGATGCAGGAAATCGTTCGGATGGTTGATGCCGTTGCCCGACAGGTCGAGATAGTTCTTCCGCTCGAGCATCGCCTGATGCGCGATCGCGACGTCGGCATGAGCAAGCCCCGGCCGCGAGATCGAGAGCGCTTCGCTGCGGAGGAATAGAATCGGCTCGAGTCCCGGCGGCTGCACGGGGTTGTTGAGCATCGACGTCACCAGAAGGAACTCCGTCCCGGGAGATCGCTTACGGATGATGTCGATGATCTGTTCGAGGTTCTCACGATATTTTGGGCGGCGATCGTCGGTGCGATCGTTCATGCCATAGGCGACGATCACCAGATCGGGCTTGAACCACGCGACCTGGCTGTCGGCCTGCTCGACGCCGTAGCCCGACGTCGCGCCGCCGCGCGAGTGGTTCATGAACTCGATCGGCGCTCGGTAATGCTTGTGCAGTTGTCGTGCGACAAGCTCGCCGTAACACGGCTGATATGACCATGCCGATTGAAACTTCGACGCATTGCCGCCAATCGAAATGCTGTCGCCGAAGAGCACGAGTCGCACGGGCTGCTTGGACGCGAGACGTTTCTTGAGCCTCGGCAGCGCGTCGATCGTGTCGATCGGCGGCGCGAACGTGAGATCGCGCTTCGCGGGCTCGTAGCTCACTTCGATTTGCCGTTCGTGATACCACGTTCCTTCGACGAGACGAATCATGGCGGGCGTCGCCGTCACTTTGCCGTCGCTGCCCGGCTTGGTGACGGTGAAGAACTCCTTCTCGATCTGAATCGGAGCATGCGACCCGACGGGCAGCACGAGCGTGCCGTCGCGAAGTATCCAATCACGCCCCTCCATCAACCTTTTGCCCGTGCCGTTGTGGATGATCCCGACAATATGACCTGCCGGATAGAGCAGCTTCAGAGGCACTTCGGCATTCGGCGTCGCGGTGAGCGGCAAACACGATTCGCGATAGACGATCTCACCGCTCGTGATGGGCGCAATACGCCGCTGCCAATCGTCGGTCCAACGATTCGACGATGCGATCTCGAGCACCGGCGGATTCTTTTGTTCCGATAGAGTGAAGATCTCGAACGGGGCAGGCGTGCCATCGAGCACCAACTCGAAGCGAAGCGACTTCTCGCCGCCGCTCTTGGCCAGCACCTCGTTGACGATGTCCGTGAGGTCGATCACATACGGCGTTGCAAGGCTGGAGGTCTTCATCGGCGTGCTGCCGACGAGACGCCGTTGGTTTCCTTCGCCGGCGAAGGCGTGCAACACGCCGTGCCCTTTGCTGATCGCCTGGCCGGGGCGTTTGACTTTCACTCGGGCAATGTCATCGACCTTCAACCGCGCCAACGGCGTGACATCTTGGAAGACGCTGTTCAGATCGAACTCGAGCCGCACAGTGCATCGCGCGTGCTCGGTCTCGTTGGCAAGGACCGCTCCGGCGTCGCTTGAAACACCTTCGGGTAGCGATCCTTGCTGGTCGACCTTCACCGCACGCCGCAAAATCGGTGGGCCACCGACGTCCGTGGCCGAGGCTTGAACAACAAGGCTCGCTGATAAAAGCGTCGCAGCAATCCAGAAGGTTCGATTCATGGCCGTGCGCCTCGCCCGGGTGATGGCCCCAAGCGACCATCATACTTGCCGCGACACTATGTGACATCCGCTCGCAGTACCAAGTACTCCGTACTCAGTACGAAGTACTCGATACTGAGCACTCGATACTGGGCGCCTCGCACGCAAGCGAGGTTTTAGGCCATTGCAGGGCCTTTCGGCGCGGAGTTATTGCGCACAAACCCGTGTCCATAGGGTGCGCAATAACTTTCGCGGCATTTTGAGTTTTAGCAGGTGTGTACTCGCCTCAACCCCTCACCCGATTCGCCTTCGGCGAACCACCCACTCCCGCAAGGGGAGAGGGAATTAAGACATGCCGGTGTCGGTTCGATTGACAACTGATCACCGAAAGCCACGCGGCGAGCAAGCGCGCCGGTTAAACGGTCGCGTGCTGACTATAATCGATCGGTCACACTTCACCGCGCGGGACCATTGAGGATCATCCACGTTGTCATTGGAACAATTGCAGGCGAGCCTCGATCCGCTACGACGCAAGCTGCTCTCGCATCCGATCTACGAAGACCTGCGTAGCCCGCAGGCGCTTCGTATCTTCATGCAGCATCATGTGTTCGCCGTGTGGGATTTTATGTCGCTGCTGAAGGCGCTGCAGCGAGGTTTGTGCTGCGTTGCGGTGCCGTGGGTTCCTGCAGCGCCGTCGGTCGGTGCGCGGCTCGTCAACGAAATCGTGCTTGCCGAAGAAACCGACGATGACGGCCACGGCGGATTCGCGAGCCACTACGAACTCTATCGCCAGTCGATGCTGCGATTCGACGTCGACACCTCGCAAAGCGATCGTTTCGTGGAACTGCTTCGCGATGGTCAGAGTGTTGACAGCGCCATGCAGCAGGCTGAGTTGTCCGACGCGATGCAACGTTTCGTTGCCCACACGTTTGCGATCATCGACTCCGGCGACCTGTGCCGCATCGCCTCGGCCTTCACCTTCGGGCGCGAGAATCTGCTGCCCGGCGTGTTCCAGAAAATTGTCGAGCAGCTCGATCGTCAAACCGGCGGCGGGCTTGCCGAGTTCAACTACTATCTGAAGCGGCACATCGATCTCGACGGCGGCGAGCATGGCCCGATGGCGTTGCGTCTCGTCGGCGAGCTCTGCGGCAACGACCCGCATCGTTGGCGGGCGGCTCAAGAGGCCGCGGTGAGCTCGCTCGAAGCGCGGCTGGTATTCTGGGATGCAACCCGCGACGCCGTGCTCGAAGCGTCGGCCGCCTGACCAAGGAACTCCCGCATCATGATTCGCCTCGCCGCCGCTTTCTTCGTTGCCCTCGCTTTTGGTTGCACTCTCGACATTGCGTCGTGTCAGGAGCCTTCGAAGAAAGCTCCACGCGGCGAGCGTACGGCCAAGAAAAAAGAGCTCGCGGCTGACGAACTCATCGCTCGCCTCGCGCCCGATTTGAAGATCATCAAGGACATCGTCTACAAGCAGGTCGGCGGCACGAAGCTCGATTTGTATTTGTTCGAGCCGCTCGAAAAGAAGTTCGATCAGGCCCCGCTCGTCATTTACATCCACGGTGGCGGCTGGGCCGGTGGCGACAAGATGAAGGTGCTGCGTCCCGACGTGATCGGGGTTGTGCGTGAGTTGAATCGTCGCGGGTTCATGTGCGCCACGATCGAGTATCGCCTGGCCAACGGCGAACCGACGACCGCCAACGAAGCTGCCGCCGATTGCAAAGACGCCGTCCGCTTCCTGCGGCTCAACGCGGCCAAGTACGGCATCGATCCCGATCGCATCGGCACCTTCGGCAGCTCGGCCGGCGGTCATCTCACGCTCGTCACCGCCTTGGGCGACGACCGCGACTATCCGTGCGATCCGTCGCTCGATGCCGGCAAGGGGAAGGTCCGCTGCGTGGCGGCGTTCTATCCGCTTGTGTCGTTCGTCGACCGCTCGCTCATGCAAGGAAGCAACTTCGAGCGCCCCGAGCGTTTGATTCCGCTGCTCGGCGGCCGACTCGAAGAGAAGCACGACCTCGCGCTCAAGCTGAGCCCGATCGAACTGCTTCGCTCCGACAGCCCCGCCATCCTTGTCGCGCACGGCGACGACGACCGCGTGCTGTCGTACCTCAACGCCACGAAGCTCCGCGAAGCCGCCGAAGCCAAGGGTGTTCCCTGCGAGTGCATCATTTCAAAGGGCGCCGGCCACGGCTTCGGCGGCAACAACATCAGCCCCGACATCGCCGAGATCGACCGAAGGACGGTCGAGTTCTTTGTGAAGTATCTGACGAAGTAGAGATCGTGCCCATTGAGCGTCGATCGTCTTGCGCGCTCGGCGCGGTTCTCTAGACCCCGCCGATCTCGGAAACCTTCGGTCGGTCGAACGGCGTGGTCAGAGACCCGCGCCG
The DNA here is from genome assembly GCA_963708675.1 of uncultured Planctomycetota bacterium. GTDB lineage: Bacteria > Planctomycetota > Planctomycetia > Pirellulales > PNKZ01 > DATAXP01. The sequence continues at coordinate 2,579,433 of CAVPTO010000003.1, read as the reverse complement.
AGCGCGGGGCCGCATGACGCGGTTCTTGTGAACCAATCGCTGGAAGGGGGCGAGCATTGTTTTTCGTGGCGCAGACTTCGTTCGCAGAACGCTAGCGAAGTGGTCTCACGTTGCCAGCATCGCAAGCACGGCGTGAACATTCGCCCCCTCGTCATCGTGCGGCTCACTTGCTAAAAAGTTGCGGGGCTCACGGAGGGGCGCGCGGGGCGTTCTCGAACCCACAAGGAGTATGGGTATGCGGTTGGCAAGGAAATGGATTGTGGCGCTGTTGCTGCTGGCCGTCGCCGGCGGCGTGACGGCGTGGAGCGTGACCGATCTCGACGCGTTCCCGCCTCAGGAGATTCCCAAGGGAGATTACTGGCACAACTACGACGGTAAGTGGAGCTACTGGCACGAGGCGGACCATCGTTGGTACTACACTGACGGCTCGCACTGGTATTACCATAACGGCGCAAGCTGGGTGCTGTATCCGTTCGACAAGCTGTTCGGCACGATCGGCTTTCTCATGGGCGGCTATCGTCCACCGCCGCCGCCGGAAGTCGTCGTTCCGCATCACGACGTCTATCACCATCGCTAAGACGTAGTCGCGCGTGAATCTCTCGCCGCGTCGGTTGCAGCACTCGTTGCAGGCGACGCGGCGTTTTAGTTGGCCGCCGATGGGGGCTTCAATCCCACTGAGCGTCCGTCCCACTTCCATGACGGATCGACAGCTATGCCCAGGTGTGCAAAGACGGTCGGGGCGACGTCGACTTGATACGTTGTGTCGCGCAATGTGCCGCGCTGCGCCGATGGGCCGCTCACGATCAGAAACACGTTGCGGACTTCCGGCGCGTCATGGCTGTGACTGTGCTTCGTGCCGCGACCACCGTGGTCAGTGCAAACGATCACCAGCCAGTCTTCCGATGAGTATTTCGGTCGGGCACCAATGGCATTGAGAACGTCGCCAATGTAGCCGTCGACCGTGTGGATTGTGTCCATGTACTCGGGAACGGTCGGGTGAAAACCGTGCTTGTGGCCCGCATGGTCGATCCCGTCGAAGTGCAGAAATAGAACGTCGAGCTTGCGAAGCATGAGCAGCTTGACGGCTTCAGCAGCGACACCGGCATCGTCACGCTTGTTGCCGCCGAGCTGTCGCGAGACGTCAGCAGCCCCTTCGGGAATAATCTGATCGTGGATGCCTTGCCAAGCGGCCAGCGACGCGGTGTACACGTCGGGCCGCGCCTGTTTGAGCCGGATGAAGAAAGGCGGGAACTCCGCGTAGTTCGCCCCTTTGAACGAATTGTCGATCACACCATGCTTGTCGGCCCAAACACCCGTCAACAGGTTCGACCATCCCGGCGCGCTGCACGTGTCGGCGCCGGTTTCGTGCGGGGCCAGAATATGCGTATCCTCGGCCCAAGTCCCTTCGTCGATCAGTTTGTGCAGGTTCGGAGCGTCGGCCGCCTTGAGTGCATCGGCGCGGCAACCATCGAGGCCGATGATCAAGACTTTCTTTTGTGATGGATCCTCGGCAGCCTCAGCAATCGCTGCCGCGAACAGCGCCAACGTCATCAATGCCCACGTCATCCATCTCATGGCGCAACTCCTCGCGTTCGGCAGAGCATCGTCCGGCGTGCTCGAAACGATGCGATTGTATCGACGCCTTCGAAATCGCATGGCCGTAACGATGCCTGCGAGACTATCACTACTTAACGACGCGGGCAAGAATCGTCACGGCCGCCGCCAGCGAGTGTTACGTTTGTTAGTGGCTTCGCTCGTACTCTTCTCTCAGCTTGGCCAGCGCTGCCTCGTTGCGTCGCATCTTGACGCTCACGCTGCCGTAGTTCTTTTTGAGGCTGTTCGTTTTGGCCAGGTTCTCAGTCTTCGTGGCCCGGGTGAACTCGCCGCCGTACTTCTTGATCGCCTCGTGATGCTCGATGCACAGTCGCGTCGAGGGGTGCTCGAGCCGTTCCGGTTCGAGCGGCCGCTTGCAGATTTCGCAACCTCGGAAGCCCATGGTTGTCTCCTTTGCAGGATGTGGCTGAACTTTCCGCTGTGTTGACGCCACACTCGCCGCGTAAGTTCCCGCGTCATTCCAACAAATTAACCGCAGAGGGTACGGAGGACGCACAGAAAGGAAATATCGAGTTCCGATTTTCCTCTGCGATCTCTGCGTCCACTGCGGTTAACTCATTCGTGCGGAAAGAGTTCGCTACTGCGGAGTGACCCCGAGCCCCAACTTCAACGAGCTAAAGAAACGCTTCACCGCGGCGGGGCTGGTCTCGGAGTCGGGCCCGCGAATGACGATCAACTCGATCAGCCGCTTATCCGCCACGACGGCATAAAAGTGAGCGAGGATTTCGACTTCGCCGGGAACGATGACCGAGAACTCGCGGCCTTTGTGTCCGCCGAGGGCGAACGTCTTCTCGCTGATCAGCTTGCCGTTGAGATTCTTAACCTCCAGGTCGCGTAGTGAATCGAGATTTGTCGAAGCGGTCGGCTCCATGCTGGCGCCCGCCGTCGCCAGCGCGACCTTATAAATGGTGTTCGAGTTGTCGGTCGAAAAGGTGTAGTTCCCTGCGCCGTCGTCCTTCGGTTTGCCCGGCATGGCGAACGACAAGTCATAGGCGGCAACCGCGACCGTCTCGTCGGCAGCCCGTAGATCGTTCACAGAAGCAGCCAAACAAATGACGGCGATCGCGGCAACGAGTCGATTCATCGGCAGCGATGACATACAGCCCCCTTTGGATGGAACGGAATGCGTCTCTTGTGATGTAGGAAGTCGCGACATGATTCAAGTGTAACTCGCCGATCTGCACGCACGCACTAGCGCGTTGGCACGGTTGCACACATCGGCCGGCTCGAAGATATTGGCGGCGGTCGACGTTCTAAACCATCGCCGCGAGCGAACTTGTCGTTATGCAAGACTTCGAAAAACTGGGCGCTTTCTATCTCGGCAGGCCCTACGATCTGGCGGCGAAGAAGACGGAACCCCAGCCGCTGATGTACGACGCCCGCGATCTGACGACGCACGCGGTATGCGTCGGCATGACCGGCAGCGGCAAGACAGGGCTGTGCCTGGCGCTGCTCGAAGAGGCGGCGATCGACGGCATTCCGGCCATCGCGATCGATCCCAAAGGCGATCTCGGCAATCTGCTGCTGACGTTTCCACAATTGAGGCCCGACGATTTTCGGCCTTGGCTCGACCCTTCGAACGCGACGCGGCAACAGATCACGCTCGACGAACTTGCCGAGCGAACGGCCGAGCAATGGCGCAAAGGCCTCGCCGAGTGGGGTGAAGACGGCGCGCGAATTAGCCGCTTCGCCGACGCCGTCGAGCGCACGATCTACACGCCCGGAAGTTCGGCTGGCGTGCCGCTCACCGTGTTGCGTTCCTTCGCGGCGCCACCGAAGGCGCTCCTGGACGACGACGAAGCGCTGCGCGAGCGCGTGTCGGCGGCCGTGGCAGGATTGCTTGCTCTGGTCGGCATCGAGGCCGATCCGCTGCGGAGTCGCGAGCACATTCTGATCGCCAAGGTGCTCGACACCGCATGGCGCGCCGGGCGCGACGTCGATATGGCCTCGCTGATTCGGCAAATTCAATCGCCGCCGTTCGACAAGGTCGGCGTCGTCGATTTGGAGAGCTTCTTTCCGGCCAAACAGCGATTCGAACTCGCGATGAGTTTGAACAACCTGCTCGCTTCGCCAGGTTTTGCGAGCTGGATGCAGGGCGAGCCGCTCGACGTGCAGCGATTGCTGTACACGCCACAAGGGAAGCCGCGGCTGTCGATCATCTCGATCGCACACATGAACGATGCCGAGCGCATGTTCTTCGTCACGATCCTCTTGAACGAAATAATCGCGTGGATGCGCACGCAGTCAGGAACGTCGAGCCTGCGCGCGATCCTGTACATGGACGAAGTCTTCGGCTTTTTTCCGCCGTCGGCAAACCCGCCTTCGAAAGTTCCGATGCTCACGCTGTTGAAGCAGGCACGAGCGTTCGGGCTCGGCGTCGTGCTGGCGACACAGAACCCCGTCGATCTCGACTACAAAGGACTCGCGAATGCCGGCACTTGGTTGTTGGGGCGATTGCAGACCGAACGCGACAAGGCCCGGTTGCTCGACGGTCTCGAAGGGGCGTCGGCGGCCGCGGGGGCGAAGTTCGATCGCGGGAAGCTTGAGAAGATCATGTCGGCCCTCGGCGATCGTGTGTTCCTGATGAACAACGTGCACAACGACGAGCCGGTGGTGTTTCAGTCGCGATGGGCGCTGTCGTTTTTGCGTGGGCCGCTGACGCGAGAGCAGATTCGCACGTTGATGCACCGCGTTCCGGAAAACCCAGGGGCAGCAGCCCCTGGGCTTAGCGCCGCGCCGTCACCCCCAAGCCCAGGGCCTGCCGGCCCTGGGTCGTCAGGCGCACCACCACTCACCGCCTCCACCGACGCGCGACCTATCCTTCCGCCCGACGTTACCGAACGTTTCATCCCCATCGGTCGCACGCTGCCCGCCGGCACGCACGTCACCTACCGCCCCGGCCTCACCGCCGCCGTGCGTCTGCATTACGTGCAAACCTCGGGCGCCATCGATCTGTGGAAAGATCGCTGGCTGTTGGTCCCGAATGTCGAAGAAGTCACGAGCGATGTTTGGCAATCGGCCGAGGCCAGCGACGATCAGCGTGAACTCGAAGAGCAGCCCGAGGCCGGAGCGCAATTCTCGAACCTCGCTGCCGAGTTGACGCGTCCGAAGCAGTACACGCAACTCACGACCGCGCTCAAGAATCATCTCTATCGCGACGAACGATTGCAGCTCTGGAAGTGCGACGAGTTCAAGCAGGTGTCGAAGCCCGGCGAGATCGAAGGCGATTTTCGCGTGCGCATGGGGCATCTGCTTGTCGAGCGCCGCGACGCTGACATGGAAAAGTTGCGGACCAGCTACGCACCCAAGGTCGCGTCGCTCAAAGAGCGGCTACGCAAGGCCCAGCAGCGCGTCGAGAAAGAAAAACAAGAGGCCTCGCAGTACACCACACAAACCATGTCTTCGGTCGGCGCGTTTCTGTGGTCCTTGTTCACTGGTGGTCGACGCAGCGTGACCACACCCGTGAGAGACGCCAATCGCGCCGCTCGTGAACGTCAGGATGTTGCGCATGCCGAGGAAACCGTCGAGGTCGTTCGTCAGCAAGTTGCCGATCTCGAAGCCGAATGCCAGACAAAGATCGAAACCATGCGGCAAACGGCCGATCCCGCGAAGCTGCAGCTGGAAGAACTGTCGATTCAGCCGCGCAAAGGCGACCTCGTCGTGTCGCATCTCGCACTGACCTGGACGCCTTGGTACGCCGCCGCAGACGGCGCCTGGCAGCGAGCATGGTGATTCGCGACATGCCAAAAGGCCGTTGCTCGCTTGCAACGTTGGCTTCAACTATCCTAGATCGCTGACTCATGACACTCGCACATCGAGATTCCATCATGCGGCACGCCCTGCTTCTTATCACGCTCTGCTTCTGCACACCGGCGATGGCCGTCGAGATGACGACCCACCGCGACCTCGCTTACAACGAGCCGAAGACCGAGCGTCAGACGCTCGACGTTTACTCGGCGTCGAATACGGGCTCGCGACCGGTGATTTTCTACATCCATGGCGGCGGCTGGTCGAAGGGGGACAAGAGTGGCGTTCAGACCAAGCCGCAAGCGTTTGTCGATAGGGGCTTCGTATTCGTCTCGACGAATTACCGCTTTGTGCCCAATGTCACCGTCAAAGAAATGATGGGCGACATCGCGAAGTCGGTTCATTGGGTTCACGATCACATCGCGTCGTACGGCGGCGACCCGAACACGATCGTCGTCATGGGGCACTCGGCAGGCGCCCATCTTGCCGCCCTACTTTGCACCGACGACCGCTACATGAAAGCGGAAGGCTTGTCGCTTGCGATCTTCAAAGGTTGCGTGCCGATCGATGTGTCGGTCTACGACATCCCGAAGCGAGTCATCGATATGCAAGATGCCCCGAAGGGGATGTACAAGAACGTGTTCACCGACGATCCCGACGTGTATCGCGATCTGTCGCCCGTCACGCACATCGCCTCGGGCAAAAGCATTCCGCAGTTCTTGATTCTGTACGTCGCCAGTCGCGAAGAGACGAAGGTCCAATCGTATTGGCTTGCCGAGAAACTTGGCGAGATTGGCGTCGCGTCGACGGTGTTCGCCGGTGAAGGCAAGACGCACGGCTCGATCTGCAGCGACCTGGGCACGCCCGACGACAAGCCGACCGAGGCGGTGTTCGGGTTTCTCGCGGGCTTGGGACTCGGCGAGTCGCGTTAGAAGTTGCCACGAGTGCGAACGGTAGGACACGGCATCGCCGACGACGCGCTGTGCCCTAGGGGCTGCCTTTGATGACGATGAAGCCGCGTTTGCGGAATACTTCTTCGGCTTCGTGCGAACGCAGATACTCATAGAACCGCTGCGCGGCGGCGTTCCCGGCACCCGACTTGAGTAGCACCAGCGGATAGCGGATCGGCTCGTGCATCGTGGCGTCGATCTCGTAGGCGATGCGGACCTTGCTCGACACGATGGTGTCGGTGAAGTACACGATTCCCGCTTCGGCTTCGCCACGTTCGACCAAGGTCATGCACGCTCGTACGTCCGGTGTGCTCACGATCTTCGGGTCAATCTGGTCCCACACGTCGAACTTCGAGAGCGCTTGTCGGGCGTAATTGCCCGCAGGCACGCCTTCATCGACGAGCGCCAAATGCTTGATGCCCGGCGAGGCGAGCTCCGTCGGGCTCTTGATCTCCAGCTTCGAACCGACCGGCGTGACGATCACCAGTCGATTGCTCAGCAAGTCGCACCGCTCGGCAACAAGGTTGCGTTCGTCGAGATAATCGGCCCATTCTTCGCTGGCTGAGACAAACAAGTCAGCCTTGGCGCCTTCCTCGATCTCATGGGCCAGGACCGAGCTGCCTGCGTAGTTCGACGTGATTCTCGAACCCGACTGATGCTCGAAGTTCGAGGCCAGGTCGTCAATCACTTCTTGCACGCTGACGGCGCCGAAAATCGTCACCGGCGGGAACTGTGCCGGAGCCTTGGCGCAGCCGATAACGGCGGCCACGAGCAGGATGGCGAAACGACATCGCGATCGGTATGGTGATGCAGTCACGCACGGATACTCGGGGCGAGTGAAGAGATTTCGCACTATGGTAGTCAACGCGCTGAGTTCGTGCGAGCGTACAAGCGTTCGTCCTCCGATCAACAGATAGGTTCTGCTCACGTGTACGATCAAAAAGCTCTGTTAAGCCTTGTTCGCGAGAAGGCATTGAAGTTCGGCGACTTCACGCTCGCCTCGGGAAAGAAAGCGAAATACTACCTCGACGCCAAGCAGGTGACGCTCGACTCGATCGGCGCTCGACTCGTCGGCCAGGGGATGCTCGACCTGTTGGCCGAGGGTATGTCGGATGGCGGCATGCCCGATGCCGTCGGCGGCATGTCGATCGGCGCCGATCCGATCGCGGCCGCGGTGCTCACGGTCGCTGGCATGCAAGGGACGCAACTCACGGGCTTCATGGTTCGCAAAGAGCCGAAGGGGCATGGCCTGCAGCGCTACATCGAAGGCCCGGTCGTCGCCGGTCAACGCGTGGCGATCGTTGAAGATGTTGTCACGACCGGCGGTTCGTCGCTGTTGGCGATCGAGCGGGCCGAGGAATTTGGGTTGAAGGTCGTGCGCGTGCTGGCGATTATCGATCGCATGGAAGGTGGCGCCGAAGCGTTTGCCGCGCGTGGTTTTCCGCTGTCGAGCCTGCTGACGATTCGCGACTTCGGCATCGAGCCGCCTCCCAAGAGCGGATGAGGAACAACCTCCATGTCTGAGCCGATGTCGTTCTCACGCCGTGATGCGCTGCGTCGAATGGCTCTCGCTGGCGCTGTGGGCGCCTTGGGTTCGATCGCTCGTGCCACGGAGCCTCCGAATGCCGGCTATATCGACATCCACATCCATCTAGGCACGTACCTGAACGAGGTTACGCCGCTGACGGCCGAGCAACTGCTGCGATGGATGGACGCCAACGGCGTGGCGAAGGCGTGCATCTTGCCGCTCGTGTCGCCGGAATCGTTTCGACTGCCGATTTCGTCGGAAGATGTGCTGGCGTTGACCGCTCCGTATCGTGATCGCCTGATTCCCTTCTGCTGCATCGACCCTCGCAACAGTTGGGTCAACACGAAGGCCGCGATCGCCAAACAACTCGAAGCCTACAAGTCGCTCGGGGCGCGTGGTTTCGGCGAGCACAAGGTCGCGACGCCGATCGACGACCCGCGCAACATGGCGTTGTTCGCCGGCTGCGCCGACTGCGAACTGCCCGTGCTCTTTCACATCGACAACGTTCGCAACACCGACGTGCCGGGCCTGCCGGGACTCGAGAAGGTGTTGAAGACTTATCCCAAGTTGCCGTTCATAGGCCACGCGCTCGGCATCTGGTCGTCACTGTCGGGCGGCATCACGCAGAAGGAACTCGGATCGTACCCCAAGGGGAAGATGCAACCCGGCGGTGCGATCGATCGTCTGCTCGACACGTACGACAACTTCTATTGCGACCTCTCGGCCGGCAGTGGCGAAAACGCCTTCCGTCGCGACCCCGATTTCATGCGCGAATTCCTGATTCGTCGCCAGGATCGCGTGCTGTTCGGTACCGATTACCTCGACACCAGCATGAAGCCCGAGCAGTTCGAGCTGATCGCCGAGTTGAAGTTGCCCAACGACGTGTTTCGCAAGCTGGCGAGCGAGAACGCCCGCAACTTGTTACGGTTGAGTTGAGTTTTCCCTTGCCAACTTTAGCGCAGCGCCCTGTCGTCGACGGCAGGAAAGCTGAAGCGAATGAGGTCCGGCAACGACGGTTCGATTTCGGCCGACACAATGCCGGGGCCGTCACCTCCTTCGGCAACGATGCGGCCCAGCGGATCGATGATCAGACTGTGACCGGCGATGGCGACACCCGCGTTGCTGCCCGCTGCATTGCAGGCGAACACATACGACGCGTTCTCGATTGCTCGAGCGGTGCACAGCACTCGCCAGGCTTCGACGCGCTCGGCAGGCCATGCCGCAGAAATGAGAAAGAAGCGAGCCTGCTCGTCGAGCATCCGGCGAAACAACTCGGGAAAGCGAACGTCGTAACAGATCGACAGTCCCGTGCGTCCCCACGGCAGCGAGGCAACAACGACATCGGTCCCCGGTTTGAGCAACTCCTTCTCGCGGGAGTTGTACGAAAAGAGATGCATCTTGCGATAACGGGCGACAATCTTGCCCTCGCTGTCGAACAAGAGCGCGGTGTTGAAGAGATGGTCGCCATCACGCTCGACGAAGCTCCCCATCCACACGTGCGTGCCGAGTTCGCGCGCTTTGGACGCCAGCGCCGTGACGGTCGGCCCGTCGATCGCCTCGCTTTCCTCACCATAACGGTCGAAGTTGAAATACCCGCACGGCCACAACTCGGGCAACAGCACAAGATCGCTGCCGCGGCATTCGTCGAGGAGCGCCAGCACTTCGCGCACGCGATCGTCCTTCGAACGGTCGCCGATTTCGAGTTGAACGCAGGTGACTCGCATGAGGTCGCAGGATAGGTCATGCGATGCCGCGTGTCGAATGGGGACGATCCGTTCGCAACTTTCACGATCGTCCGGGGTTTCATGGACGGGCGTGTTCATCCGTGAAAGGACCGGTTCTATGACGCGAGCGATTGGCGTGACGGCGTTTGTCGTCCTGGCTGCGGCAATGTGGTGCGGCATCGCGAGTTCGGTGTCGGCCCAGCAGGGTCCAGCCCAGCAGGGGCAAATCGACGTTCAGCGCGCGAGACAACTCTTTCAGCGTCACCAACGCGGCGAGAAGTTGTCGCCCGACGACGAGGCCTATCTCCGCCGGGCCATGGCGTTGCGAGGCAGGCAAAATGCGGGGGGCAACGCTCCGACGGGGAACAACCCCGCGGGCGACGTCCCTCCGGCAACGAGTTCAACGGGCCTGGTGCCGCTGACCGAACTAGGAACGGAGAAATACAAGGGCGAAGACGGCGGCCTCTACGGCGGCGGCAGCAACGAGCCTCCCGCCGACTTCCGCGCCGCGGTCGAGAAACAAGTCGCGAAGATTCAGCCGCTCGACGCCCAGGGGCATCCGGCAAGCGCTGGCAAAATCGCGCTGCTGTCGATCGGAATGTCGAACACGACGATGGAGTTTCAGGCCTTCATGAAGAAGGCGGCCAGCGATCCGAAGAAGTCGCCGAGCGTGGTGCTCGTCGACGGCGCGCAAGGTGGCCGGGTCGCAAGCGTATGGGCTCGCGGTCCCGACGGTGACGCTCGCAGTCCGTGGCCGGTCGTCGACGAACGCCTGAAGGCCGCCGGCGTCAGTCCGCTGCAGGTGCAGGCCGTGTGGATGAAGCAGGCCGAGGCCCGACCGACCGAAGCGTTTCCGAAGCACGCCGAGGAGTTGGCTGCCAACACCACGCGCGTGCTTCACGACCTTCACGAGAAGTTCCCGAACCTCAAGGTCGTGTACCTTTCGAGTCGCATCTATGCCGGCTACGCCACGACGCCGCTTAACCCCGAGCCTTACAGCTACGAAAGCGCTTTCGCCAATCGGTGGGTGATTCTCAATCAGATCAAAGGCGATCCGAAACTCGCGTTCGATCCCGACAAGGGAACCGTAATGACGCCGGCCGTCGTGTGGGGGCCATACCTGTGGGCTGACGGCGTGAAGGCTCGCAAGGCCGACGGCCTGATCTGGAACAAGGCCGACCTGACGGACAAGGACGGCACGCATCCCAGCGACTCGGGCCGCGAGAAGGTGGCTGGTCTGCTGCTCGATTTCATGCACACGGACCCGCTAGCGAGTGCGTGGTACTTGCGGAAGTAGGGGCTGGGGGCGGCGGCTTCGCACGGGGTACTCGGGTACTGAGTACCGTGTACTTGGTACAAGTCTAGCCTCTTGTCCCTCCGCCCACTTATACTGACTTCGCATCCCGTCTTTCCTGCGAGGTCACGTATGCACGCTCTCGGTCGTCGCGAATTTCTTGGCATGTCGCTGGGCGGATTGGCCGCCGCGAGCTTCGGTGAGTTTGCGTTTGCCAAGGATCTCAGCTCGCTCACGGAAAAGGACACGCTGTTCCTCACCTGGCAGCGCGATCCGACGACCACGATGACCGTGCAGTGGATCTGCCCGCCGATCAGCGAAGCGCCGTCGATTCATTATCAAGTGAGCGGTGGTGGATCGCCGGGGAGCGTCGTCACGAAGAGCCGTGCCTATCCCAAAACCGATCTGAACGTCTATCGCGCCGAACTGACGGGCCTCAAGCCGGGCACCGAATACGAGTTCAAGATCAGCGGCCATTCGACGACGCGGCGCTTCCGCACGATGCCTGCCAAGCTGAATGACTCGTTCACGTTCATCTCAGGCGGCGACTGTGACACGAACGACCACGCGGTGAAGAACAACATTCAGGCCGCCAAGCAGAATCCGATGTTCACGCTCATCGGTGGCGACCTGGGATACGACAACGGCACGAACGTCGACCACAGCATCGACTATGTCCGAAACTACAGCAAGCACATGATCGACAGCGAAGGCCGCATGATTCCGATGATCGTGTGCATTGGCAATCACGAGGTCGATGGTGGCTACGGTAAGACGCGCAAGAGGCGCCCTTCTATTTCGCGCTGCACGACGGCCTGTACAAGGATCACAGCTACGCGACGCTCGACTTCGGCGACTATTTGAGCCTCGTGCTGTTGGACTCCGGGCACGTCGCGCCGATCGAAGGTGCACAGACCTTGTGGTTGCAGCAGCAGTTGAAAGATCGCATCGATCGCCCGCACGTTTTCGCGGCCAACCACGTGCCCTCGTATCCGTCGCATCGCAAGTTGGAAAGCTCGTTCGGCAAAACCGGCACCGGCGAAATGAGCCGCCGATTTTGGGTGCCGCTGTTCGAGCGCTATAACGTCGACGCGGTGTTCGAACATCACGACCACACGTTCAAGCGAACGCATCCGATCAAAGACGGAATGCTGAATGCCAACGGCGTCGTCTATCTCGGCGACGGATCGTGGGGCAAGTTGCGAGCCCCGGAACCGCCCGAAGCGCGACCCTATCTTGCCACCGTGAGCGAGAACTATCACTTTTCGGTACATCGCATCGAAGGCGCGAAGTGCCACCACATTGCGATGAACGAAAGCGGCCGTGTCGTCGACGAAACGTACATCACCAGCAAACGACCGATGCGCGCGAAGACTCGTGGGGCGTAATACGATTCAGAAGAGAGCCACAGATTTACACAGATAAGGCAGAGAATGCTTTCCTCTTATCTGTGTTCATCCGTGTGTATCTGTGGCTAACTCCTCCCACCGTCGAGGCGCTTGCCCGGCTTAGGTTCAGGATGCGTGAGCAGCTTGCTCTACGACGCGCAAAACCGCAAGCGAGCGGCCGACGCCGGTCAGTAGTGCGGCGGTCCTGAGCATGCTCGGCGTCTTACGACGCCGCGAAACCTCGCGAAATCCACCCGCTAGGACGCCCAGGAGAACGACAACGTTCTCCTGCTATGACACCGCGGCGTGGGAACATAAAATAGCGGTCGATCTTTCGCACCCCGCGATAACCTTTGGAGCATTCATGGCCGGCCTCAACATTCGTAAGGACTCGTGCGCTTTCGATTTCCTCGCCCTCGGCGCTCTCGTGACCCGTCTCGATCCGGGTGTGGTTCCGTTTCGCAAAGCCCGATCGCTCGACGTCCACGTTTCGGGCGGTGAGTACAACGTCGCGGCGAACTTGTCGGATTGCTTCGAGATGAAGACCGCAGTCGCGACAGCCATGGTTCGCTACGGCGTTGGCGAGTTGGTGCAGTCACGCGTGCGCGAGATGGGCGTGACGCCGTTCTACAAGTGGTTCGATCACGACGGCGTCCGCGGGCCGAACATCGCCACCGTCTATAGCGATCGCGGCCAAGGCGTGCGACCGCCCGTGGTGTTCTACAACCGCGCCAACGAAGCCGGCGCGATGCTCAAGCCCGGCGACTTCGATTGGGCGAAGATCTTCAAGGACGGCGTGCGCTGGTTCCACTCGGGCGGCATCTTCTCGGCCCTGTCGAACACGACGGGCGAGTTGATCATCGAAGGCATGAAGGCCGCCAAGGCGGCAGGCGCGATCAATTCGTTCGACCTAAACTTCCGTGCGAAGCTGTGGGACAGTGTCGGCGGCATCAAGCGCGCCCACGAGGTTCTGAAAAACATCGTCGGCAACGTCGACGCACTCATCGGCAACGAGGAAGACCTGCAAAAGGGGCTCGGCCTCGCGGGTCAGGATGTCGAATCGAAGTCGAAGCTCGACCCCGACGCGTTCTTCAAGGTCATTGACCAGGCCGTCGAGAAGTTCCCGAACGTCAAGATCGTTGCCACCACGCTTCGCGAAGTGCATTCGACGAATCGGCACGACTGGGCAGCCGTGCTGTGGCTCGAAGGCAAGCGATATGTCAGCCCGACGATGCAACTCGATGTGATCGATCGCATCGGCGGTGGAGACGGTTTTGCCGCGGGCTTGATCTATGGCCTGTTGTCAGGTCGCAGCCCCGAAGAGGCGTTGCGTCTTGGCTGGGCGCACGGCGCGTTGCTCACGACGTTCTCGGGCGACGTGACGATGGCGAAGAAGGAAGAAGTCGAGTCGCTCGCCAAGGGCGGATCGGTGCGCGTGCAGCGCTAACCGCGCTGCATGACGTTGAAACCGCATCAAGCCCAGGGCCTGCGGGCCCTGGGTCGTTGTGCGTTCAACCCTTCTCCGCGAAATTCTTCAGAATCCGCAGTCCATCCGCTTGGCTCTTTTCCGGATGAAACTGCGTCGCATACAACCGATCGCGCCAAATCATCGACGTGAACGGCAACGGGTACTTCGTCTCGGTCGCTGTTACGTTCTCGTCACGCGGCATGACATAGTACGAGTGCACAAAGTACATGTGCGTGCCGCTCGTGATGCCTTCCAACAGCGGCGCGGGCCGGAGCACTTCGAGCTGGTTCCATCCCATGTGCGGCACCTTGTACTCGTGCGGCACGTTGAATTTCACCACCTCGCCGGGTAACACGCCAAGCCCCTCGTGCGTTCCACCTTCGTAACCCGTCTCGAAAAGCAGCTGTAGGCCGAGACAGATGCCAAGCGTCGGCCGCCCCGAGTCAATGAACTCGCGAATGGGCGAAACCAGGCCGCGGCGTCGCAGCTCGATCATCGCGTCGCCAAACGCACCGACGCCCGGCAACACGACTCGCTCGGCAGTAAGCAGCGTCTTCGGGTCGCTCGTGATCGTCGCCTGATGGCCGACCTGCTCGAAGCCCTTCTGCACGCTTCGCAGGTTGCCCATGCCGTAGTCGATGATGGCGATCATGCTGCGTTTAGTCGGCGAACTTGTTCGCCGCTCGATGAATCGGAAACGCGTCGCAAGCAACGCGATTAAACGATTCTATCTTCCCGCAGCGTGGTCGGGATAGACGACCAGCTCGACACGGCGATTCCGCTGCTTGCCGGCCAGCGTGCCGTTGGAAACGACCGGGTGATTCGACCCGTGGCCGACGACGAACAGATGCGTCGCCGGAATGCGCGAACGGCTGACGAGTTGATCGTAGACCGCCATCGCGCGACCCACCGAAAGCTGGTGGTTGCTTTGCCATTTGCTTCCGACCGCCACGGGGTCGCTGTCGGTGTGACCTTCGACGCCGATGATCTGATCGGGATACGCACGCATCAACTCAGCGGCGACCTGGTCGATCAGCGGACCGCCATCACTGAGCAGTCGAGCGCTGCCGTGCTCGAAGATGCGCCGGGCAACTCGACGCGCACCACATCACCATCGACGCGCGTCTCGACCCCGGGAATCTGAAAGTTCGGCAACCGATTCTGCAGGCTGTTGTTCGGCTCGATCGTCGCCTCAGCCCGCCGCTTGGCCGATACGGTCATCGTTTCGACGCGCTTGGCCGTCGAGTCGTATTGAGTCTTCAATGTCGCAAGTTGCGACGTCGCGCCGCTGAGCTGATCGCGCAGCGCGGTGACCTGGTCCTGGTAAACGCTCGATTGTTGACGAGTCTGCGCGAGCATCGTCCCGAGCTCTTGATTGTCGTGATCGAGTTGCGACGCCCGTGCTTGCAACTCGGTGTTACGTTGGTTGAGCGCAACCTGCTGTTGTTCGAGCGTCTGGATCTTCCCCTGCATCGCGAGCGGATTGCTTTGGCATCCTGCCGCGCAGGTCACGATCAGCAGCGCGATAATGGCGAAAGAGGGGCGCATGGGTCGCGAAAGGTAGCAAGCTCGGTCGCGCGACACAAGATCGGTTAGCAGCGACCGGGTACCCGCTTGCGGGTGGCGGAGCGCTCCGATGAGGATGGCCGCGCGATGCTACCACTCGCGCAAACGCTTGATGAAGTTCCGCCCAAACAACTGCGTCGCGTGGCGCTCCCATCCCCAGCGTGCCAGCAGCCGATCGCTGATGCGTTCGTTGCTGATATCGCCAACCAGCGCGTACGTCCCGCGAACCGCAGCGATTTGCTCGAGCACCCTCAGCGCTTCGTTCATGCTTGCTAGCGTCGCGTCGCGGTACGACACGACATACGACACGACGAGAAACTCCGGCGAGCTTCGCGGCTGGTAGTAGTACAGCCGACAGACATCGCCGCGCTTCCGCCGATGCACGAGCCGCCCGACCGTCCAACTGCCGAGCCTTGTCACGCACTTCGACGTCGGCCGCCACGTCACACTTACGAGCCGCCCCGAGCGCACCTCGATTACGCCTCGCCGCCAGCGGCGCAGCGCTTCGGCATCGCATTGAACATCGGTAATCGGCGCAGGCCAAGTGAGCATGCACAAGCATACGTCACGGCTAGTACCCCCGCACGAGTCGCAACGTCCAAAGGGTCGCCAACAACATGACGAGACAAAGCCCCAACGTGGCCGGCAAGAGCCACGCGGTCATGAAGGTTTCGTGCAACCGCAGCCACAACTCTGGCCAGCGTACGATCGCCGCGAGCGCACCAAGGCACAGGAACGGTCCGAATGGAATCACGTTATCGCGCCGGACGACCAACTGAATGAGTCCCAGCGCCAAAGCAAAGAATACTGCAAGCGCGATCGAAATCAGTGCCGCCTGCCACCCGAGAAAGGCGCCAATCATCGCCATGAGCGTCACGTCGCCGAAGCCCATGCCTTCGCGACGCAATCCAAACCACGCTGCAATGCGAATCGACCAGATCGCAAGTCCGCCGACGGCCAATCCGACCAGCGAGCTGATGAGCGATTCCCACTGACTACGACCGATCATCCATGTGACGAGAATTCCCAGCGAGCCAATGACCGCGGCCGCAAGCACGATCTTTGTCGCGGGATGGCGTGTGATGCGCGCCCAAATCAACTGCGTCGCTCGCGCCCAGCCATGCCTTCCACGCCAACGGCGAGGCAATAGCCCGAAGCACCATAGCCACAGACATCCCACGCCCAGCGCCAGCCCTGAAATGTGCGGCGCGCTGCCGATCGCTGTCGATAGATTCCACGGCGACGACATCTGCATGAAGCGAATGGTCGATTGACCGACCGCGACGGCCGATGGGTCAATGAACACCATCGGCACGTCGGGCAATCGCGCCATCGGCAACAGCGTCATCAGCAACAGCCCGAGCAGCGTGCCTGGCAGCGTCACTTCGTCGGGAATGGTTTGCTCGTCGATGTCGATGAACGACACGGCAACCATGAAAAGCACAAGCACGAGATGGGCCGCGAACTGTGCGTGGACGGTTGCCGTTGTAGTCAGTGGCGGCAGTTGTCCCGCCTGTGGCAATCCCGCGTCGATGTTCAGCACGAGACCAAGCTCGACGACTTCCCATGCGTACAATCCCGCCGCCAGCAGGCCGCAGAAAATCTCGATCACCAGCGGGCGAATCCAGAATTCGTAGCCCAGCGTCTTGCCTTTGCGTCGCAATCGCCACCAGCCGACGAGCGGCAAGCGATCCTGCCAACCGTCGAGCACGTCGCGCGGATGCGTGCCCGACCACGGGCTTTTCGGCGCCGGGTCGAATCGCAGGCTGAAAATCGCCCAATTCACCGCCGACCCCAGCGTCACGCCGGTCGCGAACACCACGAGCAAGTGCAGTTCAGTGGCGAGCGAAGGGATAAGCAGCATGGCGCGTGCGAGCCGAGTGATGCGAGCGTCAGATGACGGGCAACTGTTCGAGGATGCGATCCGCCACGGCCGCGGGGCTAAGCGTGTCGGTGACGACCGTAAGGTTCGCGCATTGGCGATAGAGCGGTTCGCGCGCTTCGAGCAGGATGCGAACTTCGTCTTCGCCGCCGAGCACGGTCAGGTTGGGTCGTCGCGCGCTCGTGAGTGGATCGGCCGCCACGCGTTCGAGGATCGTTTTGATCGACGCCTGCAACCACACGATGCCGCTCGCCTTCGTCAGCAACTCTTGATTGCGTTGCCGCAGCACGACTCCGCCGCCGGCTGCGATCACGACGTGTTCCTTCTCGATCAACTCACCGAGCACCTGCGACTCCCAATCGCGAAACGTCTCTTCGCCATCGTCGGCAAAAATGGCGGCGATCGTCTTGCCCGCGCGGCGTTCGAGTTCATCATCGGCATCGACGCTCGACCAATCCAAGCGGTCGGCCAACTCTTTGGCGACGGCGCTCTTGCCGGTTCCGCGATAGCCAATGAGCACGAGGTTTCGCATCATGCCAATCGTAGCACATTTTCTGCACGTTTAGCCGACGAGCATGCTCGCCGCGGGGGGACGCGCGAAATCGCAAGCGGTGTGATTACGTCGATCGTAACGCCGCACGCATGACATCGACCGGCGCATCGCGATCGGTCAACAGTTTGAACTGCCGCACGGCCTGTCGAACGAACATCTCGACGCCGGTGACGACTGTGCATCCGGCGGCTTCGGCCTGGCGAATGAGCAGGGTCCGCTCCGGCGTGTACACCGTGTCGAAGACAATCATTGACTGATTGAGAAATGCCGCTTCGATTGGACTTTCTTCCGTGCGCGGCGACATGCCGAGCGGCGTGCAGTTGACGACGATATCGGCGGAAACATCGTGTCTTGCATCCCAATCGACGGCCTGACAGCCCCAGGGTCGCACGACTTCATCAGCCCGCTCACGTGTGCGACTCGCGACGACAACCTTTGCCCCGGCTTGATGCAGTCCGAAGACAATCGCCTTGGCCGCGCCGCCAGCCCCGAGCACGAGGGTCCTCTTCCCGGCCAGAGGAACGCCCAGACATTCGACCGCCGCCGTGCAGTCGGTGTTGAAGGCATGTACCCGGTCATTCTCAAAACGCAACGAGTTCGCCGCCCCGATCGAACGCACCATGTCCTCGGCCTCGGTGACAGTCTCGAGCACGCCTTCCTTGTGGGGAATCGTCACGCTGAGGCCGCGAAAGCCGAGACGCTTCTCGTCGTCGAGAAACGATGACAATTCATCGCTCGGCACTCGCAACGGCACATAGACCGCGTTCATGCTCAGTGCCGCAAACGCGGCGTTATAGATCATGGGGCTTTTGCTGTGTGCGATCGGATCGCCGATGACGCCGTACAGTTGCGTGTCTCGATCGATCGTTTCACAACGATACACGTTGCGCATCGCACGATAGCCGACCTGGCCCGGAGCCGGTGGTTCACAGCCATCGGGAGCGGCGTACGTTAGCGGCGAGCCGAACTTGCCGGCCAACAATCGCGTCGGCGTGCCGAGCTCGCCCATGCACAGGCCGATGGTGGGGATGCGGGCTTTGCGAACGAGTTCGAACATGCGAAAAGCGTCATGCGTCGAGCGAGCCATCGTCGCGAGTTTGACGATGTCGGCATCCGGGGCAGCGAGCTGCGCGTGAATCGCACCGAGATCGGGCGGCGTCTCGTCGAAGTTGTGGTAACTGACGATGCGCTTCGTAGTGCCCTGTCGCGCGATGAGGCTCGCAGTGTCGGCTTCGAGGTCGATGTATTCCGCGCCTGCGGCGATCGCGTCCTTTAAGATGCTTCGACGTTCGTTCTCTGAACCCGTCCACTTTCCGCCGTCGGCCGGTAGTCGCAGCGTGACGATGACCGGCCCCAGCCGTTGGGCGAGCAACTTCGCGATGTCGAACGGTTTGCGCTGGTGATCGAGACGCCACTCGACGAGCTTCGCCCCTTCGGCAACGAAACGGCGATGCTCGGACAACAATTCGTCGGTGGTCGGCGATGTGAGAACGACGGCGAGCATCATGGTTTCATCAAGCCGCGACCCTTGGTCGCGCCGGTGGCGAATGTACCCGCGTCAGATTGCAACGAGCGCGACCAACGGTCGCGGCTTGATGTCCCTACGTCCGTTTGAACTGTCGGTCGAGTTCTTCGCGCGTGAACACCAAGGCCGTTGGCCGACCGTGCGGGCAATGGTGCTGATCTTGTGCGAGGTGACGCTGTTCGAGCAGCGCGTCGATCTCGGCCTCGGTGAGTGGATCGCCGGCCTTGATCGCCGCCTTGCACGACATCATGTGCAACAGCTCGTCGAGCATGTCGCGACGTTCGGGGGTCCGGCCACCCTCGGCCAACTGCTCGGCCAGCGCTCGCAACGTCTCGCGGGGGCTGAGCCGCGCGAGCATCGCTGGGTACGCAGAGATCAGGACCGTATCGCCACCAAAAGGTTCGACCTTGAGGCCCAGTCGGGCGAGCAACTCACGATGTTCGAGCACCAGCGCCGCCTCGTTCGCGGCGAGATCGATCGGCTCGGGGACGAGCAGTTGCTGCACCTCGATCGCGCCAGCCAAAACCTTTTCGCGAAACTGCTCGTACAGAATCCGCTCGTGCAACGCGTGTTGATCGATGACGACGACGCCTTCGTCGCTCTCGGCGACGAGATAGCGCTGATGGATTTGCAGGGCTTTCGTTGCGACACTCGATCTTGCGTTCGATGTCGACGTCTCCGCTTGCGGTTTCGCGCGCGTCGTCATCGGCCATTGGCGATCCAATCGCCTCATCAAGTCGCACGGTCTTCAACGGCCCGCCGATCGGCTCCTCGAAATCGATGGCCGCCTGCCGCTCGCTCGGCCCCCAGGCTTCGATCGTCGCCGCGGCGCTTGTGGTCGGCGAAGTCCACTGACTGGTTTGCGACCTGGCCCAAGCGACGACCTCGTCGCGGAACTGCTGTGCCTCGGCCGCCACCGGTTCGAGCCGATGCGTGAGGTCGGTTGTCAGGAATCGCGTGCGAAGCGTGGCGAGCAACTGACTGTACAGTCGCCCGCCATCCTGAAATCGCACTTCGAGCTTCGTCGGATGGACGTTCACGTCGACCAATTCGGGCGGCATGTCGAATCGCAGGAACGCGATCGGGTAACGCCCCGTGAGCAGCAGGCCTCGGTAAGATTCGGACAGCGCATGCCCCAAAGCACGATCGCGGATATGACGCCCGTTGAGAAACAGGTACTGCATCCGCGCGTGCGAACGGCTTTGGGTGGGCCGCGCTACGAAACCTGAGAGCGTCACGCGCTCGTCACGGCTTTCGACCCACAGCAAATCGTCGGCCAGTTCGCGGCCGAAGAACAGGGAGATGCGTTCCGCCCACTCGGTCGAGGGCGGCAACTCGTAGACATTCCGGTCGTTGTGCCGCAGCGTGAAGTGGACGTGCGGATGGGCGAGCGCGAGCCGGGCCAGGGCTTCGCTGATGTGGCTCATTTCGGTTTGCGTCGCCCGCAGGAACTTGCGTCGCACCGGCGTGTTGAAGAACAGATCACGCACTTCGATGAGCGTGCCCGGCGGCGCGGCGGCAGGCATCACGTCGGAGGCGCTCCCCGCGTTGACCGTCATCTCGGCGCCGGCGCTGCTGTGATGTGTCCGGCTACGCAGCAGCACGCGGCTCACTTCGGCGATCGAGGCCAGCGCCTCGCCACGAAAGCCCAGCGTTCGCACGCGGAACAAGTCATCAGCCGTTTCGAGCTTGCTTGTCGCATGACTGGCGACGGCAAGAGGTAGCTCTTCGGGCGAGATGCCCGACCCGTTGTCGACGACGCGAATGAGGTTGCTACCTCCCTGCTCGATCATCACGTCGACGCGCGTCGCCCCGGCGTCGAGCGAGTTCTCGACGAGTTCTTTCACGACGCTGGCGGGTCGTTCGATGACCTCGCCCGCGGCGATCTTGTTAACGACGTTCGGAGATAATTGATGAATCGGCATGACGAGAAATCTGATCCGTCCGTGGCGAACTCGCCTACAAACCGAACTCCTTAATCTTGCGATAGAGCGTGCGTTCGCCGATGCCCAACATGGTGGCGGCTTCTTCGCGGTTGCCGCCGGTGGCGCGTAACGTTTCGGCGATGAAGAGATGCTCGAGTTCCGAAAGCGGTTTGCCGACGAGTGTCGAAAGCGTACCGTCGGTGGGTTGCACGGCGGTGACAATGGGCGCGACGGGATCGGCGAGCTCCGAGGGTAGATCGTCGAGATCGAGAATGCCGTCATAATCGACGACGACCATGCTCTCGATGACGTTGCGAAGCTGACGAACGTTGCCGGGCCACTCGTACGACATGAGACGCCGTCGCGCGGCGGTCGACATGCTTTTGACGGTCTTCTCGTGCCGCTTGGCAAACAACTTCATGAAGTGCTCGATCAGCAGCGGAATATCCTCGCTGCGCTCGGCCAGGCGCGGAAGCACGACGGTCACGACCTTGAGGCGATGGTAGAGGTCGCTGCGGAAGGTGCCCGCCGCGATGGCGGTCTCGAGATTGCGGTTGGTGGCCGACAGGATGCGGACGTTGATCTTGATCGAGTCGTTCGATCCGACGCGTGTGATCTCGCCGCTCTCGAGGACGCGGAGCAGCTTGATCTGCGTTGGAAGCGGCATGTCGCCGACCTCGTCGAGAAACAGCGTCCCGCCGTTGGCGTACTCGAATTTGCCGAGCCGATCGGTTGAGGCGTCGGTAAAAGCTCCGCGGATGTGGCCGAACAGCTCGCTTTCGAGGATGTGTTCGCTGAGGGCTGCGCAGTTGAGGGCGACGAACGGCTTGTTCTTGCGCGGACTGTTCTGATGGATCGCCTGGGCGACGAGTTCCTTGCCGGTGCCGGTTTCGCCTTGAATGAGTACGAAGGCGTTGGTCGGCGCGATCCGCTTGAGCAGCGAAATCACATCGTTCATCTTGCTGCTCGAACCGATGACGCCTTCGAAGCCGAAACGCTCGTCGAGCCGGCGATTCAGTTCGACGTTCGTGCGCTTGAGGCGGGCGCTGTCGGCCGCGCGTTCGACGACCGCCCGCAACTGCTTCAAGTCGAGCGGCTTGAGGAGGTAATTGAACGCGCCCTGCTGCATGGCGGTGACGGCCGAGGGGACGGTGCCGTGGCCGGTGACGAGGATCACCTCGGCCTCGGGCAAATCGTTTTTCGCCCGGGCGAGAATGGCGAGCCCGTCGACGTCGTTCATCATCAGGTCGGTAATGATGATGTCGAACGCGTCTTGCTCGATGCGTCGCGCCCCTTCCGACCCGCTCGTGGCAACCGAGCAATCGTAGCCGACGCGCGAAAGGCTTTCGGCAACCGTCTCAGCATGAGTCGCCTCGTTATCGACGATCAGCACTCGAATAGGCGGATCGACCGCCTCGACGGGCGTCGGCTTTTCCTTCGTTTGGGCCATGACGCATGATACCAGACAGCGTGCGCGGACCGAAAGAACTCACGGGCGTTCCGCGACGAGAAGCCGTGCATTACTTGAGCGATCAACCGACGCCGACGTCGGGAAATCGTTCGGCGAGATAGCTGCCGACGCGGTCAAGAATGGCGTTCGCTTCTTCGGAAGTCAGGTAGGGAAAAGTTTGTGCCGGGTGATTGAATCCCTTTTGTCGCTTGAGTTGGAACATCAAAGCCACTCGACGCCCTATTCCGGCGCGTTGTGCAAAAATGCAATCCACGTCATTCCAGGACCAAGTGCGTTCGTCGACTTCAATGCCATGTTCGTCAACGTGCGCATAGCTGCCAGGGCGAAAAATGACACACCAGATGAGGTACGCGCTCGCCGCCGTCATCGCACTTGTCCAAGCGATGGCGAAAAACAATGCCAAGGGGTGCTCGAAGGTCAGTTTGCCAACGACCGCCGCATACCCGAAAAACGTTAAGCCCAATAAAGCTAACGCAGAGAAGAACAGCAGAAAAATCACGTAAGGCCAGCGTCGATACGAGCCACGCTGCTCGAAAAAGACGGTTGGCTCGGTCACGGCGATTCGTCTATTTTTGTCCGCTCGCGACTCTCGTCGCCGATCCGCGCGGGCGTGGGCAGTTCGATGCTGAAGCGGGTGCCGCGGCCGGGCTCGCTTTGGACGAAGATCGTGCCGTCGTGGGCCTCGATGATCTTGCGCGTTGTGGGAAGGCCGAGGCCTGAGCCGCCGGGCTTCGTGGAGTAGAACGCTTCGAAGATGCGGCCCATGGTTTTGGTGTCCATGCCACAGCCGGTGTCGATGAGGTGCAACGCCACGCCACGCGCCGTCGATTCGGTGCCGACGACGAGTTGCCCACCGCCGGGCATCGCCTGTTGCGCGTTGAGCAGCAGGTTCAGCAGCGCTCCCTGGAACGATTCACGATCCAAAAGCACGCTGGGTAAATCGCTTTGCAAGTACGGAAAGATTTCGATTTTCGACGCCGCAGCCTTCGGGCGAAAGAAGTCGATCGCGCGGAGGATTTCTTCGTTGAGGTCCGAAGGTTCGAGGACCGTCTGCCGCGCCTTGGCGTAATTCAGAAAATCGTCGAGCAGTCCCTGAAGGCGATCACATTCGCGCTGCACCATCGCGATGCGCGATTGCACGCGCCGGTCGCGCGGCAAGTCGGAGTCGTTGAACTCTTCGCCCAACAGCTCCATGTTCAGGCGAATCGTCGACAGCGGATTCTTGATCTCGTGGGCCAAGCCTCCGGTCAGGCGCGCGATCTCCTGGTATTTATCCGACAGTCGCTGCTGAGAGTCGGACGCCGGATCGGGAGTCATAGACGAGTCGCGAAAAATGACGAATGTCGAAATTCAAACGACGAAAGAATGACGAATGACGAAGCCCGAGTCGTTTCGGACTTCGTCATTCCTTAGACATTCGTCATTCGTGATTCGTCACTTATGCCTTGGCGCCTTCCAACTCACGCAGGGCGGCCTTGCGGCTCAGCTTCACGCGGTCTTGGTCGTCGATGGCGATGACCTTTACGGGCATCTCGTCGCCAACCTTGCAAACGTCGGCAACGCTTTGCACGTAACCGTCGGCCAACTCGCTGATGTGGCAGAGGCCGTCCTTGCCGGGCATGATTTCGACGAACGCTCCGAAGTCCTTCACGCTCGTGACGCGGCCGTCGTAGATCTTGCCGATCTTGACGCTCTCGGTCAGGGCTTCGACCTTTCGCATCGCGGCCTTCGCGCCCTCGGCATCGGCGCTGGCAATCGTGACCGTGCCGTCGTCTTCGACTTCGATCACCGCGCCGGTCGACTCTTGAATGCTGCGGATGGTCTTGCCGCCGGGGCCAATCAACAGGCCGATCTTCTGCGGATCGATGTGCGTCCGCAGCAGGCGCGGAGCAAACATCGAAATCTCTTCCGACGGTTGCGAGATGGTGCTCAGCATGACGCGAAGAATCTGCAGGCGGGCATCGCGAGCTTGGGCGAGGGTCGCCTTGATGATCGCGGCGTCGATGCCGGTGATCTTCAGGTCGAGCTGAATGCCGGTGATGCCGTTCTGCGTGCCAGCGACCTTGAAGTCCATGTCGCCGTAGTGGTCTTCGTCACCGATGATGTCGGTGAGAAGGGTCCAGTTATCGCTCGACTCTTTGACCAGGCCGATCGAGATGCCCGCAACCGGGTTGCTGATCGGCACGCCGGCGGACATGAGTCCGAGGGTGGCGCCGCAAACGCTGGCCATCGAACTCGAACCGTTCGATTCGAGAATGTCGCTGATGACGCGAATCGTGTACGGGAAGTCTTCGCCGTCGGGGAGGACGGGCTTCACGCTTCGTTCGGCCAAGGCACCGTGACCGATCTCGCGACGGCCGGGGCCGCGGATGGGACGCACTTCGCCGACGCTGTAGCTTGGGAAGTAGTAGTCGAGCATGAACTTCTTCGAGTACTCGTCGATCAGTCCGTCAACGCGTTGCTCGTCGCGCGTGGTGCCGAGCGTGATGGTGACCAAGGCCTGCGTTTCGCCGCGTTGGAACACGGCCGACCCGTGGACGCGGGGCAGCACGTCGACTTCGCACGAGATGTTGCGAAGTTGCGTCGCGGTGCGACCGTCGGGGCGGGTGCCCGACAGGATCAGGTCGCGAACGGCACGCAGTTCGAGGTCGTGAAAGGCACGACCGAAGTCCACCGCGTCGAGAGCGCCTTCGGCTGCGGGATCGGGCAGCAGGGCGGCCATCGCTTCGCGTTCGACGGCGGCGACCGCTTCGGAACGTGCAGCCTTGCCGGTCGTTTGCTTGGCCTGCTTGAGCTTCGCATAAAAGCCGCTGTAAAGCGGATCGTAGGCGGGATTCTTCGGCGGCGTGGGGAACTCGGGCTTAACGATGCCGGCCTTCTCGAACAGCTCCTTTTGCAACTGGCAGAGGGTGCGGATGTGCTTGTGGCACTCGTTGATCGCTTCGAACATGCGATCTTCAGGCAGCTCGCGGGCAAAGCCTTCGATCATCAGCACGGCGTCTTCGCTGCCCGAGACGATCAGGTCGAGGTCGCTTTCTTCCAGTTGGTCCTGGGTTGGGAAGACGACGAACTCGCCGTCGATTTGGCCGAGGCGGACCGAGCCCAGCGGGCCTTGGAACGGCAGCGACGACAGGCCGAGCGCGACGCTCGCGCCGTTCATGGCCAACACGTCGCCGTCGTTTTGACGGTCGCTGGCCATGACGTTCGCCTGGATTTGCACCTCGTCGTGGAACCCTTCGGGGAACAGCGGACGGATAGGGCGATCCATGAGCCGCGCGGTGAGCGTTTCTTTGGTCGTGGGGCGACCTTCGCGCTTCAGAAAGCCGCCGGGGAACTTGCCGGCCGCGGCTGCGCGTTCGCGGTAATCGCAGGTGAGGGGGAAGAAGTCGATGCCTGCTCGCGGCGGTCCGGTGCAGGCTGCGACGAGCACGACGGTTTCGCCGTACTGGACGAGGCAGCTTCCGTGGGCTTGCTTGGCCAGGTGGCCTGTCTCGATCGAGAGTGTTTGGTTTCCGATGGTTCGTTCAACGCGTACTTTCAATTTGGTCCTACCTTTGTTTTGTTTGCGCTCCAGCCGAGCGGAATGAATGCGAGCGACGCGAAGATGCAAGAGCGGCGATTGGCAGCGCGCCGAATTGCGCGTGTGAGTCCGCCGCGCGGCTTCTACCGACGCGCATAAGCGGAAAACCCGTCGCCGCAGCTGCGAACCCGCCTTGGGGTTCGCGACGACTCAGTTCAGAGAGATTACTTGCGGATGTCGAGGCGTCGGAGGATGTCGAGATACCGTTGCGGGTTGACCCGCTTGAGGTAGTCGAGCAGTCGACGACGACGACTGACCATCGCCAACAAACCTCGCCGGCTAGCGAAGTCCTTCGAATGCGATTGCAGGTGCCCGGTCAAGTCTCCGATCCGCGTCGTCAACAGCGCGATCTGGATCTCGGGCGATCCGGTGTCGCTGTCTGCGCCGGAAATCGCCGATTAGGGCCTGCTTGCGCTCCTTGGTGATAGGCATCGTTGAGTGTAATCCCTCAGAATTGGTCGGCTGTGCTTCCACGTTACAGCGGGTGCCACGTTACCACGCGATGTTTACTGCGCGATGTCTACTGCGCTGCGAGCACCGACCCGTCTTTTAAATACCGTCCTACTGGAACTCTTCCCACAAGGAATATCTACAGCACTTGAAGCCCCTCAATGTAGCGACCGTCGCGCGATTTGCAACCGCAAAAGATTGTGCGATGGAAGGCCCGAATACCTTCCTGTAGGGAACGACCTCCGCGGCGTTCCGTGAAGCGGGATGGGAGACGAACACCTGCTCGGCGAACGCCACGGAGGGCGTTCCCTACAGCACGTTTGTTGATGCACGTTGACGTTGAAATCGCGTGCCATGACCGCGCTCGCGCCGATTGTGAGCGGCACGCAAAATCGGTAAGATAAGGGCTTTGAATTTGCCCGGCTTTAGCCCGCCTTTTTAGCGGGTTTTCTCCGCGTCTGGCTGCCGGGCGCACGCATCGAAAGGACTCGCCCCTTGGCAAGTGACGACGACGCTCCGGACGACGGCATTCCGGACGGCCCCGGCGAAGGCGTTCCCGAAGCTCCGAATGGTTCGGCCCCGTATGTCGATCCGTCGGGCGGCAAGACGATTGCGCTGGCGATCGAAGACGAAATGAAGGACAGCTTTCTGACGTACGCCATGAGCGTCATCGTCAGCCGAGCACTGCCCGATGCCCGCGACGGGCTTAAGCCCTCACAACGACGAATCCTCGTCGCGATGAACGATTTGAACCTGACGCCCGGCGCGAGCCGCGTGAAGTGCGCCAAGATCTCGGGCGACACGAGCGGCAACTATCACCCGCACGGCGAAAGCGTCATCTATCCGACGCTGGTCCGCATGGCCCAAGAGTGGAACATGCGTGCGGTCCTCGTCGACAAGCAAGGGAACTTCGGCAGCGTCGCAGGTTCGCCGCCGGCCGCCATGCGATACACCGAAGCGCGCATGAGCCCGTTCTCGGCCATGATGATGGAGGACATCAAGCTCGACACGGTCGATTACGTTCCGACCTACGACGAAAAAGGTTCCGAGCCGACCGTTCTGCCCGCGAAGTTTCCGAATCTGTTGGTCAACGGCGCTCAGGGCATCGCGGTGGGTATGGCCACCAGTATCCCGCCGCACAACCTCGGCGAGATTTGCGACTGCCTGATTCGAGTGATCGACGAGCCCGAGGTGTCGATCGACGAGCTATTGCAGATTTGTCCGGGCCCGGACTTTCCGTCTTCGGGCATCATTCAAGGTCGCGTCGGTATTCGTCGCGGCTATCACACGGGGCGCGGCACGATCACGCTGCGCGCTCGCGCGCACATCGAAGAACATGGCAAAGGCCGCAGCCGCATCGTCATCACCAGCATTCCGTATCAGCAAAACACCGACACGGTCGAACGGCGCATCGCGGACCTGGTGAACGACGACCGCATCAAGGGCATCTCGAACATTCGCAACGAATGCGACCTGAAAGAGCCGGTGCGATTGATCGTCGAGCTGAAGCGCGATGCCGATCCGGACGTTGTGCTGAACCAGCTGTATCAGTTCTCGCCGCTGCAAGACACGTTCTCGCTGATATTCCTGGCGCTCGTCGATGGCAAGCCTCGCATGCTGTCGTTCAAGGAGTTGCTGGTCGAGTTCGTGCGTCATCGCATGACGGTCATCCGCCGCCGCACGCAGTTCCTACTGCTGCGAGCCCGGCAGCGAAAGCACACGGTCGAAGGCCTGTTGCTGGCGCATGCGAACATCGACGAGGTGATTCGCGTCATTCGCACCAGTGCCACGCAACCCGAGGCGAAAGCCCGGTTGATGGGCATCGAGACTCCCGCGGCGCTCATGCGACGCGCCCTGGGCGACAAGGGATTCGAGGTCTTCGCAGCCGAGCGAGGCATGCGCGATGCGTACACGTTGACCGCCGTGCAGGCCGACGCCATTCTGCGGATGACGCTCGGTCAGTTGGTGAACCTCGAACAAGAGAAGCTCGGCGCGGAGCATCAGAAGTTGCTCGACGAAATCGCCGAGTACACGCGCATTCTGTCCGACGATCAGAACATTCGCGAGTTGATTCGTCAGGATCTGATCGAGCTGAAACGAAAATACGGCGACGCGCGTCGCACCGAGATCAGTGGCGAAGAAGTCGGCACGATCGACATCGGCGACCTCATCACCGAAGAGAACATGGTGGTGACGATCAGCCATCAAGGTTACATCAAACGCACGGCGTCGAGCACGTATCGCGCACAACGGCGTGGCGGCAAAGGCATGAAAGGGGCGAAGGCCGAGGACGAAGATCCGATCGAGCACCTGTTTGTCGCCAGCACGCACGACTACCTGCTGTTCTTCACGAACCAAGGCAAGGTGTATTGGCAGAAGGTATACGACCTGCCGCAACTGGCTCGCGAAAGCCGAGGCCGCGCGGTCGTGAATCTGTTGAGCCTCGCCGAAGGCGAAAAGATTGCGAGCTGTTTGGCGGTGCGCGATTTCTCGCGCCCCGATCAGTATCTGATCATGGCGACGCGTCGCGGGTTGGTGAAGAAGACCCCGATCGAACAATATGGCCGACCAATGAAGCGCGGCATCATCGCCGTGAACCTCAAGGAAGGGGACGAACTGATCGCCGCGACCGTCACCGCTGATGGCGACGAAATTCTGCTTGCCTCTTCGCGAGGGCAAGCCACCCGCTTTCGCCAGGCCGCCGTGCGACCGATGGGCGCAGCGCCAGTGGCGTGCGCGGCATCAAGCTCCGCTCGGGAGATAGCCTGGTGGGCATGGTCGTCGCCGATCCCGACGCGACGTTGCTGACCGTGTGCGAACACGGGTACGGCAAGCGCACGCCGTTCGGCCCCAACGCGCCGCCGCTCGACACGGCTGCGGCTGAGGCCGAAGGTGACGCCGATGAAACGGTTGTCGAAGCCGTTGAGCGTGAACCCGTTGAGCGCGAAGTCGAAGCGACCGAAGAAGGCGACGAAGGCACGAGCGCCCGTTACCCGACGAAGGGGCGCGGCACGATGGGCGTTCGCGACATCAAGACCACCGATCGCAATGGCCCGGTGATCGGCGTCGTCAGCGTTCGCGATACCGACGAGTTGGTGATGATGACCGCCCGCGGCAAGATTCAGCGCATCGCCGCCAGCGACGTGAGCGTCATCGGCCGCAACACGCAAGGCGTGCGGATTATGAGCCTCGACGAAGGCGACACGTTGGCCGGCGTCGTCCGCGTTCCGGCGGAAGAGGCGGTGCACGCAGAGAGTGACGACGATGACGATTCGAACCCAGGGCCAGCAGGCCCTGGGCTTAGCGACGATGGAACTACCCCAAGCCCAGGGCCTGCCGGCCCTGGGTAAGAACTGGGTACCCGCCATGCCCGACGCGCGTTCCTGGCACCACATCATCCTCACAGCCTATGGCGCCTGGCTGCACGGCGACGCGCGCGGTTTCCGCACGCGTCATCACCGCGAACATGTTGAAGGCGACTACAAACGACCGCCGCCGGCAGGAAAGTACACGCATCGAGAAATGCGAAGCCGCGATGCTTTATCGCAGGATGCGGTGGGGTTTCCCGAATCGTGGCGTCCGATGGTCGGCCTCGCCGTATCTGAGCGATTTCAACTTTTCGGCTGTTGGGTGCTGTGCGTCGCCGCCGCGGGTCAACACGTGCATTTGCTCGTGAAGATTCCGAAGGCAAAACTTCGCGGGTGGATCGGTCGCGCGAAAATGCACGCGACATTCGTGATGCACGAGCGCGGATGGCGGGGCAAGGTTTGGGCCGTGCGTTTCAAGGCGATACCGATTCGGAATCGATCGCATCAAGAGAATGCGTTTCGATACCTATGCGATCACGAGGAGGAAGGGGCGTGGGTGCGCGTGTGGAAGAGCGATGTCGAACGCGCTTCCGACCCAGGGCCGGCAGGCCCTGGGCTTAGTTATGATGGTGCGGCCCCAAGCCCAGGGCCTGCGGGCCCTGGGTAAGAGGTGCCCTCTGCGCTCTTTCATCACCGGTATCACGGGGTTCGCGGGCGGCTTCCTGGCGGAGCATCTCATCGCCTCGGGCGACAATGTTGCCGGCACGACGCGCTCGCCTCGCGAAACCGCAAGCGACGTGGAACTTGTTCACTGGGACATCGCCGAGTTGTCGAGCGATGCGAACTTGTTCGAGAAGTTGAGGCGGTTCGCGCCAGACGTCATTTATCATCTCGCGGCGCTGGCGATTCCCGACGACTGCGGCGCCGAGTGGCCGACGCCCGAAGCGGGGATGATCAACATCGGCGGCACGTCGCGCATCGTTGAACTCGCGTGCGCTCTGCCCCACCGACCACGGCTGTTGTTCGTCAGCACGTGTCACGTCTACGCGCCGGTCACGTTCGATCACTTTCTCGTCAATGAGAACTCGCCGCTCGATCCGCGCCGGTTATGGAGCGAGCAAACTCGCGGCCGAAGCGATCGTGCAACGCGCCGCGCGAACGCAGAATCTCGACGTCGTCATCGCGCGGGCCTTTCAACATACTGGGCCACGGCAGGCCGAGCGGTTGATGCTCTCGTCGTGGTGCAGCCAGTTCACCGCCGGGGTCGATCCGGTCGAGATGTACAACCGCGATACGTGGATCGATCTGACCGACGTGCGCGACATCGTGCGGGCGTACCGGCTGCTGGTCGAGCGCGGCGAAAGTGGCGAGATCTATAATGTCGGTTCGGGCCGCCGCAACCGCACAGGCGATATATTCGACGAGGTGCGCCGTCAGGCAGATCCCCAACGTCGGTGGGTCGAATTGCGGCCCGGGGCGAAACAGAATTGGATTGCCGACAATCGCCGTCTGGTAGAGTGTACTGGGTGGCAGGCGCGGGTCGCCGTCGAGCGCACGGTCGCCGACACGCTCGAGCATTGGCGACACCGCGAGCGCGATCCATCACAGGCCGTTTAGCCGGCGAGCTTGCTCGCCGCGCGTCCGCGGCCCACGGCGAGCAAGCTCGCCGGCTAAACCAGGGAACAGTATTGCATGCGAGTTACTGTCATCGGAACCGGTTACGTGGGCCTTGTCTCCGGCACTTGCTTCGCCGAGAGCGGCAATGACGTCGTTTGCGTCGACATCGACGAGCGCAAGGTCGAAATGCTGCGTCGCGGCGAAGTGCCGATCTACGAGCCGGGACTCAGCGAGCTCGTCGAAGGCAACATCGCCGCCGGGCGTCTGCAATTCACGACCGACCTTGCCGCCGGAGCCGCTGGCGCCGACGCGATCTTTCTTGCCGTCGGCACGCCGCAAGGCGACGACGGATCGGCCGACCTGTCGAGCCTGTGGAAAGTGGTCGACGCGCTCGCGCCGCATCTCACGCCCGAGACGGTCGTTGTCACCAAAAGCACCGTCCCCGTCGGCACCAACGCCGGCATCTTCGCGCGATTGAAGGAACGGCTGAACCGCGAATGTCGCGTCGCCAGCAATCCCGAGTTCCTCAAGGAAGGCGCGGCGATCGACGACTTCATGCGTCCCGATCGCGTGGTCGTTGGCGTGCGTGCGGCGGCCGACGGCGAGCTGCTCAAGGAACTCTATAAGCCGTTCCTGCGCACCGAGCATCCATTTCTCGTTATGAGCCCCGAGAGCGCGGAGATGACGAAGTATGTCGCCAACGCGATGCTCGCCACCAAAATCAGCTTCATCAACGAGATCGCGAATCTGTGCGAGCACATGGCGGCCGACATCAATGACGTGCGTCGCGGCATCGGGCACGACCGTCGCATCGGCTTTCAGTTCTTGTTCCCTGGTGTCGGCTACGGCGGCAGTTGCTTCCCGAAAGACATTCGCGCGTTGCAATCGATGGCGCGTTCGTACAAGGTCGAGCCGCAAATTCTGTTGGCCATCGACCGTGTGAACGACAATCAGAAGACGATCCTTTTCCAACGCATCGAGCGCCATTTCGAGGGCAAGCTCGCAGGCCGCACGATCGCCGTGTGGGGGCTCGCCTTCAAGCCGCGCACGGACGACATTCGCGAGGCCCCGGCACTCGCGCTCATCGACCGTTTGCTTGCCGACGGCGCGAAGCTGCAAGTACACGATCCCGAGGCGATGGACAACGTGCGCGAGATTTACGGCGACAAGCTGATCTACGCGCCGCGCCCGTACGACGCTCTCAACGGCGCCGAAATTCTCGTCGTGATGACGGAGTGGAAGGAGTTCCTGACTCCCGACTTCAAGCGCATGCGCAAAGCCATGAAGACGCCGGTGATTTTCGACGGCCGCAACATCTACGAGTTGCAGCAGATGATCACCGCGGGCTTCACGTATCACTCGATCGGCCGCGCGAGCGTCACCGCGAAAAAGTGACGGAACCGAGGTTGCCATGTATGTAATGTGGCGTGCGAGTGTCAGTGATGCTCGCGTTTCAGTCGTTGTTGCATCAACTATGTCGCTCGGCGTCCTGTTACTGATGACGACGGCGCTGCGTTCGCAAGATCGCGCAACCCCGGCGAGATCGGTTTCGGCAACGATCAAGCTCACGATCATCGACGAAGCAACCGGTCAAACGATCCCAGCTCGGGTCGAAGTGCTTGACGAGCGCGGTCAAGCATACGTTGCAGATGACGCTCTGCTCGTGGGCGGTGACTGTTCATTTCCACAAGAGCCTTGGCAAGGGACGCCTCAAGAATGGCAAACACGACTCACCTCGCAGGTGCTCGATCCGCAGAGCAACAACAAGCATTTTTATAGCGATGGCACGTCGACGCTCTCGCTGCCACGTGGTCGCTATCGATGGCGCGTCCTTAAAGGGAACGAGTACCGAATCGCGGCGGGAGCGTTCGACGTCGGCGACGGGGCATCGAACGACCAGAAGATCAAGCCCATGCGTTGGTGCGACATGGCTGGCCAAGGGTGGTACAGTTCCGAGTCGCATTTGCATATCGCCCGACCGACTGCCGACGTCAATCCATCGATCAGCCAATGGATGCAGGCCGAAGACCTGCACGTCGTCAACCTACTCCAGAACGGCAACTCACGGATGTTCTTTGCCTGTCCGCAGTACGCTCACGGCAAAGATGGCTTGTACCGACAAGGCGATTTCATCGTCGCCGCGGGACAAGAGAATCCGCGCACCCCGCTGCTCGGCCACGCTTTGATACTCAACGCACGCGAGCCCATCAACTTCCCCAACCAATACCTGAACTACACTTTGTTTTGGGAAGAGGCCGAACGGCAAGGAGCGCTCGCGGGACGTTGCCATTTCGGCCAAGCGCGGATTGACGGACAACGGACCCCCGTCGGCCTGGCCATCGACCTGCCCGACAACCTGCTCCACTGCGTCGAGGTCATTCAGCAAGATACGGGCTATTACGACTTTTGGTACGACGCAATGAATCTAGGCGCTCGACTAACGCCGATCGCCGGCACCGACTACCCATGTATGCGGGCGTTGCCGGGCCGCGAACGTTTCTATGTGCATGTCGACGGCAAGTTCAGTTACGCCGCTTGGGCCGACGGAATCCGAAAAGGACGAACGTTTGCGACGAATGGTCCGGTGATCGAGCTCACGGTCGAAGGGAATCAAGTCGGCGACGAAATCACTCTCGATCGACCGCGAAGTTTGAAGATTGAAGCTCGTGTGCGATTCGATCCGACACGCGACGATGTCCAGTCGCTTGAGATCATCGAGAACGGCGAGCTGTTGCAACGTTTCACTCGTGAAGACGGGAAAGCTGAAATCCGTGGGAGCGTCGCATACCACGCCAGTCAAACCGTTTGGCTGGCGGCGCGCAGCACGGGAACTAAGCTTGGCGAACTGCCGCACCCGCGGTTCAAACAAATCGCTCCGTCAGTGGCTCATACCGCTCCCATCTTCGTCAGCGTTCTCGGCTCGCCTTCGTTACGCAATCGAACGCGCGCCAAACTTATTGCGGGGCGGTGGATCGAAGAACTCGACGGGTTGGCGCGGCGTCATCGCCCGATCAGATTGCGTCGCTCGCCGGAACCCTTCAACAGGCCGATTCCGTCCTGCTGCCGGTTTTGGAGCGTGATCGTAGCGACCTGCTTAAACGCATCGACAAGGCTCGGCAGTGGTATCAGCGAATCCTCGAGTAACGCAAGCGACCCGAGATGACGAGGCGAAGGTTCGACGCGCAATAATAAAGGCCCCGAGGATTTCTCCCCGGGGCCTCCGCCTTCTCTTATACCCTTCTCCCTCCGGGAGAAGGTGCCGCGTAGCGGCGGATGAGGGCGGGCTCCTGTCGTCTCGCGTGTGCCGCCACGACGCCCCCTCACCCGTCTCGCCTGCGGTGAGCCACCCTCTCCCAAAGGGAGAGGGGTTTGTTTCCATCGTTACCGCACGGCCTCGTTCAGCATCTTCGTGTTCGGCACGCTGTGACGATTTACCAGCCCGTGTTCGCTGGTCTCGATGACCGTCGCCACGGGGCCGACTTCACGCACCACGCCGTCCAAACCCGCGACCGTCACGTGATCGCCGGCCTGCAGGCGTTGCCGAGTATAGTAGCCGGCCAAGATTCCCGCCATCACCTCGCGGCCACCTAAACCGAAGGCCAACCCAAAGCCGAGCGCCACGGCGGCGAAGGCGATGAGGATCAGTTCCTTCAACAGGCCGATCTCGATGTGCAGTTGGTCGAACGCGCCGATGAATGTCATCAACGCCACGACATAGTAACAAGCGTTCGCGAGATTCTCGGCGTATGTCAACCCGACACGGTCGGCACTTGTCGCGACCACGCCTCGCAAGAACGTCGCCAACAGAAGGCCGACGACCACCACGACGCTCGCTACTAGGACGTTCGGCACATAGGCGACGATGCGGTCCATCGCGGCCGACAAGTTGTCGAGACCCAACGTGTGGAAGGCGACGGTGAAGAAGACGCACATCGTCAGCCAGAACACGATCTGCCCGATGATGGCCGGCACGCCTCGCTTGATGCCGACTTGTCGCATGCTGGTGCCGAGCCCGCTGCGCTCGGTGGCGTTCTGCAGACCCATCGAGGCGGCCAACGTCGTCGCGAACTTGTCGAGCAGCCGCGCGACGATGTAGCCGACAACCAGCACGACGACCATGCCCACAATCTTGGGCGTGAGCGCGATGATGTGATTGAACGCCTGCTGAAAGCTGGCGACCAACGCGTCACGCCATGAACCGAAACTTTGAACGGTAAACGTTTCCATTGCCTGCTCCTCAGTTGAACACTGAAAGGCGCCACTGAATAAAGGGCGAGACGACGTGTGGCGCTACGACCTGGGTCGATCGTTCGTCGGACGTCCCGATAAGGTCAAAATCAGCAAACCCATAAAAGCTCGCGCGAAGTTCAGCACGGCAAACCCGGCCGCCTTCGTGAAGAATTCCAACAGGTGAACGCTCGTCAGCACGTTGTTCACGCGCCGATGCACGTCGCGATCGAACGTCGCGGGCGGCGGCGGAACCTCGCCCGGCGTCAGTTGCTCGAAGATGTCGTGTGACATGATGTGGTTCCGTATGGTTAGCCGCGTCACTTGTGACGCGCTTGAAACGTGTCGCAAGCGACGCGGCTAACTGCCAAACTGTCGTTGAATGCGTTCGCGAGCGCGGCTGACGCGCATCTTGCACGCGCTCACCGACAACCCGAAGATCTCCGCCAACTCGTCGTAGCTGTATTCTTCGGCATACTTCAAAATCACCAGCGCTCGGTCTTCCTCGTCGAGCGCCTCGAGCATCGCCAACAAGTCGAGGCTCAAACCCTCGGTCGTCGTCGTCGTCGATTGCTCGGCGGCGGCCATCGACGGCGCTTCGTGCTTCTGCCTTCGTCCGCGACCGCGTCGCAGCGTCAAGCACGTCCGCACCGCGACGCCATGCACCCAGGTCGAATACTTCGATCGCCCCTCGAACTTCGCGCGATTCATGAACAACCGCACGAACACTTCCTGCGCGGCGTCGTGAGCGTCGGCCTCGTTGCTCATCAGCCGATAGCAGATGCGCCACACGCGAGCCCGGAATCGTTCGACCAGCGCCGTGAACGACACCCCGTTGCTGTCCTCGCGGGCAGCTTGGGCGGCGAGCTGTTCGTCGCTGACAAGTTCGAGATCCAAGAGGGCTTCCACGCATGGGCGTCCTGCTTCGGGCCCCGCTGGGCACTGGGTCGCACGGCAAGCATCCGAACGCTCTGCCATTCGAATACTGTGTTGCCGAGCGCTAGCAGGACGGTCACAACGAAATGTCGACCACGCTATAAGTCTACGCCGCCCATAGGTTTGGGGGCGAAGTATGCCGCGATCCGCCGGGCGTCGCAATGTCATGTTTGGCCGGTGGTTAGCCGCGACGCGCAGCGGAGCGCTTCCCTTCGGGTCGCGGCTAACCTTACGGAATTGCATCAATCACCTCGGTGCGTTGACGACCCCCGGCGGCAGCGCTACACTCACGCTGATCCCCTTTTTCTCTGCCAGCACCGAGTCCGCGAAAGAGCTCCATGTCCTTGACTGCGACCAACATCGATCAACTTTCGATCAACACGATCCGCACCCTCTCGATGGACGCCGTCGAAGCGGCCAAGAGCGGCCACCCAGGCACGCCGATGGCCTTGGCCCCGGTCGCTTACAGTCTGTGGACCCAGGTG
The DNA here is from genome assembly GCA_963708675.1 of uncultured Planctomycetota bacterium. Lineage (GTDB taxonomy): Bacteria > Planctomycetota > Planctomycetia > Pirellulales > PNKZ01 > DATAXP01. The sequence goes on along the minus strand of CAVPTO010000003.1, from coordinate 2,542,195 downwards.
CTGCGCTACGATCCCGAAGACCCGAACTGGATGAATCGCGACCGATTCGTCCTCTCGTGCGGTCACGCCTCGATGTTGCTCTACAGCACGCTGCACCTGGCACGCGTCAAGCAGTTCGACCACGACGGCAAACCGACCGGCGAGTTGGCGTGCCCGCTGGAGGACATTGAGAAGTTCCGCCAGTTACATAGCCGCTGCCCCGGGCATCCCGAGAACTTCGAGACCTCGGGCGTCGAGACGACCACCGGCCCGCTCGGGCAAGGCGTTGGCAACAGCGTCGGCATGGCCATCGCCAGCCGCTGGCTTGCTGCCCGCTACAACCAGCCCGGCTTCGACTTGTTCAACTTCAACGTGTTCGCCCTGTGCAGCGACGGCGACATGATGGAAGGCATCAGCCACGAGGCCGCGTCGATCGCCGGCCACCTGAAGTTGTCGAACTTGTGTTGGATCTACGACGACAACAAGATCACGATCGAAGGTCATACCGACATCGCGTTCGACGAGAACGTCGGAATGCGTTTCAAGGCCTACGGCTGGAACGTCATTCACATCGACGACGCGAACGATCTGACGGCGCTCGTCAAAGCCTATAAGCGGTTTCTGCGGACGAAGACCGGTCCGACGATGATCGTCCTCAAGAGCCACATCGGCTACGGCGCTCCGAACAAGCAAGACTCGCACGAGGCGCATGGCGCACCGTTGGGGCCCGACGAAGTTCGCGGCGCCAAGGCCTTCTACGGATGGCCCGAAGATTCGAAGTTCATGGTCCCCGAAGAAGTCGTGCAGCACTTTCAAGCGAACGTCGGCGAACGCGGCGGCAAACTGCACAAGGCCTGGGAACGCAAGTACAAGCAGTACTCGAAGGAGTTCCCCGAGTTGCACAAACAGCTCGAGACGCTCCGCGTACGCGGCGTGCCCGAAGACGTTGAAAGTGCGCTGCCGATCTTCCCCGCCGACGCCAAGGGAATGGGGAGTCGCATCTCGAGCGGCAAGGTGCTCAACGCGCTTGCACCGAAGTTGCCGTGGCTCATCGGCGGCTCTGCCGATCTCGCGCCGTCGACGATGACGCACATGAACGATCCCGAAGCCGGCGACTTCGGCCCGAACAACTATGCCGGCCGCAATTTCCACTTCGGCATTCGCGAACACGGCATGGCCTCGGCCCTCAACGGCATGGTCGTCAGCGGCATCCGCGCGTTCGGCGCGACGTTCTTCGTCTTCACCGATTACGCTCGCCCGGCGATGCGATTGGCCGCGCTGCAGAAGTTGCCCGTGCTGTACGTGATGACGCACGACTCGATCGGCCTCGGCGAAGACGGCCCGACGCATCAGCCCATCGAACATCTCGCCAGTCTGCCGCGATGCCGAACATGATGGTCATGCGTCCCGGCGACGCGAACGAAGTTTCCGAAGCGTATCGCGTTTGGCTGCGCGAGAAGCACGAGCCGATGACGCTCGTGTTGTCGCGACAGAATCTGCCGACGCTCGACCGCACGAAATTCGCCTCGGCCGACGGCACGGCGAAGGGGGCTTACGTGCTCGCCAATGCCAAGGAAGGCGAGCCGCAAGTGATTCTGATGGCCACCGGCAGCGAGTTGGCAGTGACGACCGAAGCCTACGAGAAGTTGGCTTCGCAAGGTGTCGCCGCGCGGTTGGTCAGCGTTCCGTGTTGGGAGCTGTTCGACAAGCAAGACCAGGAATATCGCGACAGCGTATTGCCGCCGTCGTGCACCGCTCGCGTGGCCGTCGAGGCCGGCGTCGTCAACGGCTGGGAGAAGTATCTCGGCCCCAAGGGTCAGTTCGTCGGCATGACGACCTACGGCGCAAGCGCCCCGGCCGGCGTGCTGATGAAGTTCTTCGGCTTCACCGTCGACAACGTCCTCGAGCACGCCAACAAGGCGATGCAGTAACAACTCTCGGGCTGCGACAGCGACGGGCACTTCTTCCTGCGTACTTAGTACTTCCAGGTACTGAGTACTTCGGAAACGTCAGTGACGATAGTCGCGTCTAACGTTGCGGCCCCTCCCGCCCCCACCGCGCCATTTGTTGGCACGTCGCGCGGCGAGCGAGTACAACCGAATTGGGGGGATTTTGCTCTCGAAATCGGGTTCACGTTCCCATGCCATTGAGCATTCGCTACCAAGGCGGTCCGCGGGCGGGGCAAGTCGACAACTTCGCGGACGATCAGCAGGAAATTGTCTTCGGCCGCGATGCGGGGCGGTGCCAGGTCTGCTTCGCGGCGGACGACACGAACGTCGGTCGCGAACACTGCGCGATCATGCGCGAGGGGGGCGGCTATCGTCTTCAGGCCAACGGCCGCAACCCGGTGCTGCTCGACGGCAAGCTGGTCATGGGTCACACGAATCTCGACATCGATCGCGAGTGCAAGCTGCAACTCGGTCGCCAGGGGCCGATCGTTCTGATCACGCCGACGCTTGCGACTTCATCGAAAGGCAAGCCGTTGCCGCCGACGGCTCACCGCGAGAAGACGCCCGGCACGATGGCTGCCGTGATGAAGTCGTCATCGCGTGCGCGGAACGCCCTGATCGCGGCAAGCGTCGCGTTCATCATCGGTGGTGGCGTCTGGCGGTGACGAAGCTGTATCGCGACCAGGCCGAGAAGAAGTTCGGCGAAACCGATGAGAAGTTCGCGCTCACCGATCGCGCGCTCGGCGAGACTGGGCAGCGTCTCGACGACACGGGACGACGCATTGACGAAACGGGCAAGAGAATTGACGTCGTCGAAGCCAAGGTCGCGTCGCTGGCCACCGCAGTCGACGACCTTGCGAAGCTGAGTGCGGAGCAACGCACCACGCTCAACGCGCTTGCCGACGATTTGAAGCGCACTCGCGGCAGCGTCGCCGAGGCGGCCCGAGCGATGCAGCCGTCGGTGTATCTCGTCACCATCAAAACGCCCGACGGCAACTTGCGGCCACTGGCGACCGCATGGGTCGTCGATCGCAAACGTGGACTGCTCGCCACGAACGCGCACGTTGCCGAGTTGCACAAGCAGGTGAGTTCGTACGCGGCCGACCTGCCGAATGATTCGCCGTTGGTCGTCTGCTCGCCTGGGGAGAACGGGCACACGTTCGAAGTCATCGACGTCACGATTCATCCAGGCTACGACGCGTTCACGAAGTTGTGGGAGACGTTCGACCCCAGTCGGCCGTTGGGTTCGCAGGCACTCGAACCGATCGCCAACGCGGGGCCGGCGTGTGATGTGGCGCTGCTGCATGTCGAGCCGAACGAGAACCTCGCCCCTGAACTCAAGCTCGCCAGCGACGAGACGATTCGCGGCCTGTCGGCGGGCGATCCCGTGGCGATGGCGGGCTATCCGCTCGAGGGCATTCTGCTCGGTGGCGTGAATGTGAAGCAGCCCTTCTCGGAGCTCGATGTCGGCATCGTCAAAGCGGTGACCGACTTCTTTGGCAGCCCCGCTCACGATGCCGAGCTGCAACTCATTCACCACTCGGTCGCAAGCGCCGGCGGCGCCAGCGGCAGTCCGATCGTCAACGCCGCAGGCGAGGTGGTCGCCGTGCACAATGCTGCGAACCTCTTCGATTGCACCGTGCTCGACAAGAACTCGAAGCCGACGTCGCAGGTGCGTGTCGGCTCGCCGTCGAACATTCACTATGGCCAGCGCATCGACCTGGTGCGAGAACTTCTCGGCGATGCCGACGCGCGCGCCTCGCGCCAGGCGCAACGTGCCGCCGAGTGGAAGACGCGGATCGCCATGTTCTACACGCCAGGCCGACTCGAAACCGCGCGCTGGGCGCTCGACGACAACGCTCGCCAGTTTGCGAAAGATCTCGAGTCGAGCGGCGAGTACACCGTGCAGAAGACCGCCCTCGATAAGCCGCAATACTCGTCGACCGCGGACGCCACCGCGCGACAGATGATGCACCGCGCCGAGTTGCCATTGCCTAGCGCCGGCTATTATGTTGTCGCGGCGCTCGGGCAGAGTGGTCAGCCGGTGTCGCTCGTGGCGAAGTTCGCGGGTCAGGAATCGCGCGGCAGCGCGCAGCGAGTTGGCGTCGATGTCGCGTACGATGCTCAAGGTGGCGAAGCCCGGGCCGTTGGAAATGGTGGCGAGCACCGTGCCCGGCGATACGCCTGAGTTCACCGTCACGCGCTTCGTGCGCGTGCGTCGCTCGGCCGACGAGCTGCATCAGACGTTGGCCGATCGTTGGGCGAACAACGCGAACGTCACCTACGAACACGTTGGCGACGTCAACGGCACGCTCTCGCGCACGCACGAAGTCGGCGCTCAGTGGGTCGCAGCCTCGCAGTTTCAATTCGAACCGAAAGCGAGCGGACGTTATCTCGTCACACTCGTCGGCCCCGACGAAGGCTCGCTCTGGTTGACCGTCGATGCGCAGAAATTGAAAAGCGACTCGCCCGCCAAACCAGGCACTTATCTTTCGACGTCCGTCGATCGCACGACCAGTGGCCCGATCAAAGGACTCGTCGTCGGCGATACCGCTGCTGTGGGGTACACGATGCGGCTGTACCGCGCGAAGACGAACGACCAGAAATAGCTCGTCGGCACGAAACGGACAGTCGAGACATCCTCGTCCATGCAAACAAACGACGAGTCGCCACGCGCTTGCCCCTCAGTTTCTCGGCGAATTCAAAGATAGCGTGAGTAAATTTTGAAAGCCGTGAGTAAATTTGCCAAAGATCGGTCAAGCAACTAGGCTCAAGGCTCCGCCCGCCAGCGTCTCCGACTGAATTCACTTCCGTTCAATATTTTCTCGCCACGAGGCCCGCTCATGCCGTTCGATTCGACTCAACCTTCACGCAGGACGTTCATCAAAGGAAGCACGGCGGCGATGGTTGCCGGCGCAGTCGCGGGAGAGCTCGCGATCGGTCGCTCGGCTCACGCGGCCGGCAGCGACACGCTAAAGATCGGACTCATCGGCTGCGGCGGACGTGGCAACGGCGCGGCAGTGCAAGCGCTCAAAGCCGATAAGAACACAAAGCTCGTGGCGATGGGCGATGTGTTTCCCGACGCGCTCGAACGAGCCGTGGGGTTACTGCAAAAAGACAAGAACGTCGGCGATCGCGTCGACGTGCCGGCCGAGCGTCGCTTCGTCGGGTTCGACGCGTACAAGCAAGTGATCGACTCGGATGTCGACCTCGTGTTGCTTGCCTCGCCGCCGCACTTTCGACCATTGCATTTGCAAGCGGCCATCGATGGCGGCAAGCACGTGTTCGCCGAAAAGCCGGTCGCCGTCGACGCGCCGGGCTTTCACAAGGTGCTCGCTGCCGCGAAGCAAGCGAAGGAAAAGAACCTGGCGTTGTGCTCGGGCCTGTGTTGGCGATACGACTTCGGCGCGCGAGCGTCCGTCGAGCAAGTCCGCGAAGGCGCGATCGGCGACATCATCTTCATCGAAGCGAACTACAACTCGTCGCCGGCCGGCAAGGCGTGGCCGATGATTCGCGAGAAGGGCTGGAGCGACATGGAGTACCAACTTCGCAACTGGTACTACTTCACGTGGCTGTCGGGCGATCACATCGTCGAGCAAGCGGTGCACAGCGTCGACAAGGCCTCGTGGTTGCTCAACGACGAAGCGCCGCAAACATGCTACGGGCTTGGCGGCATCGCCGTGCGGCAGGGCAAAGATCTTGGTCAAATCTTCGATCATCATTCGGTCGTCTACAACTATCCGAATGGCGTGAAGGTCGCTTTCAACTGTCGCCAGCAGAACGGCACCAGCCGCGATGTCGCTGTGCGTGTCTATGGCACCAAGGGCGTGTGCGAAGTCGAAAAAGGGACGATCACCTCGCGCAGCGGCGAAACGACGTGGAAATACCGCGGCCCGAAGAACGTCATGCACCAAACCGAGCACGACGAGCTGTTCGCGAAGCTGCGAAGCGGGACGTTCGTCAACGACGGCCACTTCATGGCGATGAGCACCATGCTTGCGATGATGGGACGCATGGCGACCTACACCGGTCAGCAACTCACGTGGGACCGCGCGATCGGATCGAAGGAAGATCTGACGCCCGCGCAGTACGCATGGGGATCGGCGCCGAAGTATGAAGTCGCGATTCCGGGCGTGACGCCGTTTGTCTGAAATCTCCCTCTCCCCTTGCGGGAGAGGGATAGAAAAGGGGCGGCCGTTTATCACGCGCCGGCGGCCTTCAACTGCCCGATGTAAAACCCGAACAGTCGGAAGATCACCAGCACGATCAGCCCGGCGACCATCGCCCACACCAAGAAGCCGGCGATCGTCGTCAACATCGCCATCGCGCAATGCGCCTGGTCCTGGTATTGATCGGAAAGCGTGTTCAACGTCTCGGTCAAGCGACCGCTGCGCTCGCCGACTTCCATCGCGTCGAGAAAGTCGGGCGGAAACACGCCGGTCGCCGACATCGCTTCGTTAATCTCTTGGCCGCGGCGAATCGCCAACTGAATCTGCTCGATGTGATCGGTGTAGTACGCGTTCTGCATGGTGCGCATCGCCAGCGGCACCGCCTTCAACAAGTCCATACCCGAGCCGTAGGTCAACTCCAGCGACCACGCGAGCCGCGCGAGGCTGAGCACTTGCAGCGTGCGTCCCAACACCGGCACGCGCAGCACCAAGCGTTGCAGCGGCCGAATCCAGAACACGCCGCGCTGCAGCGCTCGAACCAAGATCGCAATCACGGCCACGGTCGCGGCCACGTACATCGCGTAGCGAATGACGCCCGGCGTGCCGATGAGCCCGAAGCCGAGCAGGTCAAGTGGCTGCGATTTTCCGGGATGTCGCGGGTCGGGCATCGGAGGCAGAAATCCCATCGCCCAGATCAACGCTCCCACCACGCACAGCGCCGCCGTCAGTTGCACCATTGGCCAGGTAATGTTCGAAAGGAACATTCGGCGCAACCGCACCTGGCTCTCGTAGTGCTCGGCAAGATGGCGGAACACTTCGGCCGAGTGGCCCGTCTGTTCGCCGACTTGCACCATCTCGCGAAACAGCGGCGGGAAGAAGTTGCCCGTCGCTTCGAGAGCGTCGTAAATCGTCGAGCCGCTGGCGACGGCGATGCTCACGTCGCTCATGCGGCGGCGCAGCGCCCGCGACGATCGCCCTTCCGCCTCGCGTTTGAAAATGCGGCGGGCCTCGACACCGCCTGCCAGCCCGGTGCCCAGCCGGCGTGAAAGGTTTGCCAATTCGTTCTGACCGATGCGTTGGTCAAAGAGCATAGTTCTGGTATACCCGGCCCCGGTGACGTATGCCCGTATCTTACACGCATATTACCCGTTTAGCCGCGACGCGCAGCGAGCGCTGGCTCCGCATCGCGGCTAAACATCTGTCACCGGCCTAACGCACGGAAGCCGTCGCACAAACCGAGTTATTGCTAAGCAGCGAAAACGGTTAGGGTTCGCAACATTTTGCCAGCACGCCGGTCGAAGGGATTCAATACTCCGTGGCCCAAGGTCCCGCGATTGCTCGCTGTTTGACACTCGCTTGGGCTGGCCATTAGATTGCGCTGACACCCTGGGAATTTCTTGCGATCGATGAAACGCTTGTCGCTGTTGATGTTGCTCGTCGGTTTTGCCACTGCGCCGCGGCTCGAAGCGCAGGATTGGGCTCGCAAGATGTTCGAAACGACGACCCACGATTTCGGCGCCGTCGCGCGGGTCGACCGTCGATTTTGCCTTCAAGTTCAGCAACATCTATCAAGAGACCGTACACATCGCCAGCGTGCGATCGAGCTGCGGCTGCACGACGCCGAAGATTCTCAAAGACACGGTGACGACGTACGAAGAAACCGCGATCGTCGCCACGTTCAACACCCGATCGTTCACGGGCCAAAAGAACGCGACCGTCACGGTCACGATCGATCAGCCTTTTTACGCGGAAGTGCAGTTGCAGGTCAGCGGATACATTCGCACCGACGTCGTGCTCGATCCGCCCGGCGCGGAGTTTGGCACGGTCGACTTCGGCACCGAGGCGGAACGCAAGATCAACGTCAGCTACGCGGGGCGCAACGATTGGCAGATTGTCGACGTTCGTGCCGATAGCCCGTTCGTGGTTGCGAAAGTGGTCGAGCTCAGCCGCAACGCAGGCACCGTTTCGTACGAACTCACCGTGAAGCTCAAAGGGGACGCGCCGGCGGGATATCTGAAGGATTTCGTCGTGCTGCTCACGAACGATCAGCGCGCGAAGGAAGTGCCGGTCGACGTCTCCGCTCGCGTGACGACGGCCGTGACCGTGAATCCGTCGTCGCTATTCTTGGGGGCGATCGAGCCGGGCCAAAAAGTAACGAAGCAGATCGTCGTGCAGGGGAAAAAGCCGTTTCGCATCACGGGCGTCAAGTGCGACGACGGGTCGTTCACGTTTCAGGTGCCCGACGTTTCCAAGCCTGTGCAGTTGGTGCCCGTCACGTTCACGCCCGGCGCGACGCGTGGCAAGATCACACGCAAAATCGTGATCGAAACCGATCTCGGTCCCGAGGCCGTCACCGAAGTGACCGCCTATGCTCAGGTGATGGAAAACGCGCAGGCGACGCCCGTCACGCACGTGCCGTAGTCGTTTCTCGATACGAACCCTTCTCCCTTCGGGAGAAGGTGCCGCGAAGCGGCGGATGAGGGCTGGTTGAATTGGCGACCGCTTTCTACTTCAACCCGCCCTCACCCGGCGGCTGCGCCGCCACCCTCTCCCGGAGGAGAGGGGTTTAATTCTTCGAGCATCCAGAAATAGCTTTCATCCACCGATCTGCGCCAGCGCCGCCTTCAGTGGCCCCGGCGACACTTGCACCAGTCCCGTCACGGGCTGATCCAGGTCGACAATCATCAGCATTGCCCCCGACACCGAAACGGCGCACACGAACATCGCCACGACCACCGTCGTGTTCGTCGGCGCAAACAGGCCGAAACTGACGAACATCGCGAACAACCAAAAGATCAACAGCGCTATGAACAACGGCGGAATGGCCGCGTCGTCGGGATGGCTGACATACCACCGCGTCTTTGCCAACTCGCCGAGCGTCGACAGCGCCTCAGCCTGCAACGACTTCTGCGTTTCGTTCGTGGGTTGCAGGCTTCGGATGCTTCGATACAGGTATTCGTTCTCGGTCTGCACTTCGTTCATGTTGCCGAGACGGGAGGTCTTGCCGTTTTCGGGCCAAGCGCGATCGATAGCCAGCGCGAGCGCCGACTTGAGCGCCTTGCGAGCGTCGGCCGCATCGGAGCCGTAGTGATCGAGGATGCCGTCGAGAATGACGGTCCTCGTTGCCAGATCGTGCAGACCCTCGCGATGGGCGTCGAACGAGTCCATGGCCGAGGCGACAAGAAGGCCGAGCACCAAGGCGGCAATCGTCGCCACGACGCCGGTCGCCAGATGCACCGCCTCCTTCGATTCGCGGCGGAGATGTTTTTCAGGCAGCACGCATCGCAGCGCCATACCCAGCACGGCCCCGCCGAACGCGCACCCGAGCGTGATGATGGCAATGGTGATGGAATTCACGTTGCCCAACCCCTCGGCGATGACAATTCAAAGAAGCCCCCAATTCGTCGACTTCAAAAGCCGACGCGAAGGGTACAGAAGAATAGGACGCCGGTTGCGCGGCGTCACAGATCTGGGTCGGATTACACCGGTTTTAACGAGCGATTTTTCCCCGACGATTCGTCGATGGCCGCCTCATCGATTGTTCGATGTCGGCGCGGGCCCCGATTTGCTCCACGACTAGCCGTGTTTCTGCAGCCAGTACTCGCGGAAGGCCCGAAGACGTGGAAGAGATTCTCGGTCTTTAGCACGGCCGGTCGCCTCCTTGCTGGCTACGATGTCGTCGATATGGCAGACAGGAAACCCTTCGACCGTCACGTGTCGCTGCCACGCTTCCTCGAATCGCTCGATTCCATCGGGAGCGAAAATGAGGTCCAGATCGAACGGGCCATTCTTCAATTGGACGAAGTCCTTGCCGCGCTCGATGTCGCTGGCCTGATCACTTGTCAAATCGAAACCCAACTCCTTGAGAGCTTCGACAGCATGACGTCCATTATCAACGTCGCGCCAAACGAAGATGTCAGCGTCCTGCGTGGTATCGGGAAAGCCAAGCAGGATAGCACCCGACTTGCCGAGGAAGAGATAGCGCACGTCGTGACGCGCAAAAGCGTCGCGAATCTCCTCAGCCTGGCGATACTCAAACGCGCCCATAACCTAGCCAACTCGGGAGGTGCTCTTCGCACCAGCGACGGTACTCGGCGGTCGACTCAAATGAGCGATACACCGCATCATCCATGACAGGCTTATAGGTGCGAATGAAGCTGTAGCGGAATCGCGTCGCCAAGGGGCGTCGCGCCGCAGCGTCGAATTCTTGTCGCCACTCGGGAGGAATCGATGCAGATTGCTCTGTGGAACGTTGGTGATTGACGTTGGATGACATCAATAGAAGTCTAGCTTAGGCCACAGGGCGAAAAAAGCCCGAGCTTTAGTGACGGAAGATTAATCGTTCGCTGATTGAACACGAATCGGCGGGTCGCGTTGAAGTTGATACGAGAACGCGCCCAGCAGCGTGCCGCGCGGCACTTCGTGACACTTCATGCAATCGTTCGAGGCGCGAATCGCGCCGACCATTTCGATCACGTTGCCGTTGGTCTGCGCGGTGAGTTCTTCGCCGGCACGAAGCGTATCGAGTGCGTTGGCTTCGAAGGCTGTAAGCGGCCGCGTCTTAACGTCCGTTAATTCTTCCATGTTGGGAAGATGCTCGGACGAGTACACGGCGGGAGTGCCGTGCTTGAGCAAGCTCACAAGTTCTAGGCGAACAATGCGCCAACGACGTTGGTCCACATTACGGCGATTGTTGTGGGCTTTCGCGGCGATTGCTTCGTCGATTGGAGCTTCCGGCATGATCTCAATGGCGTGCGGTTCGAATCCAGCGACTCGTCGGATACTTTTCACGTCGCCGAATGATCTATACTGCGCGAACCACCCTTGATTGTTGGCGTGGAAATCGAGCAGTGTCGGCCGTAGCGGGAGCTTGTATCGTAAGAAGAGCACTGAGGGCGTCTCGCGCTAGCGGTATGGCCCGTTCGAGCACATGTTCGCTCGATAGAGGAGGCGCGGATTCAACGTCGATGCGTTTGGTTTCTGTTGTGAGGAGATACTCCGGCCCCGGAGGCAACATGCGCGAAAACCCCAGTCCATCGCGTTGGAGAAACTCGTCGACCGTGAGGTTGTGTAACATTTGAATGGAAACGACTCGGGGCCATCCCCACCATTTCGAAATCCAATACGCAGACATTGGGCCGTCTTTGGGCGGCGGTGTGTCCATCGCGTCAATTGCCGCTTTTGCTTCGGCGGAAAGAGGCGGCAACTCACCATTGCGAAGAGGCTTGTCGTGCACCAATCGATCGGCCAGCGATACGTACGCAAACCGGACCTTCATTCTCTCGACGTCGCCCGCATTAAAACGCGGAAGTTTGAATGGCATCCACGGCGACGACAGCCGGATCGGCATCTCCTCCGCATCCACAGGATTCGATGCAGACAACCCACTGGCGACAAATATGAGGATCACAAAGAAGCGCAGTGCCAGCATCAGAGTCCTCCTGGCGAAGAGGTGCGGGAAACCGCGAAGGCTGCCTTGATTTAATCTACCGCAAGTTCAGACAAAGTTCCTCGTTGAAAGTAGGCCACGCTTTCGAATATGCTTCCGCCCCGGATGCTGCGGTGTTTCAACTGCGGTGTTTGCAGAGGGCGAGCGGCGTAGACGTTGGCGGAGTTTAGGGGAGCGAGGAGTCGCGAACATGTTTTTGAACAGTGTGCAAAAACGTTGTGGTCGCCAACCAGAGAGCCGACTTATTGCACAAAACGTCCCGTCTCATGGGTATGGGAAAAAGTCGTTACGTTTTGGAAGGAATCGCGAAAAGCGTGGATGGACTTCGAGACTTTGGCTAAGATGCGGGTCGGAACAAGTGGGCGGCGATCCACTTCTCATCTTTAGTCGCCGCCGGGAGGTTGAGATGTTCAAGACGCTCGTGGGGCGCACGGCTGTCGTCGTGCCCGTGTTCGCGCTGTCGATATGTTTGTCGAGCGCGGGATTGATTCAAGCGCAGACCGATAAGTCGGCCGACACGCTGTTTCGTCAGATCGACACCAACGGCGATGGTGTTGTGAAGATGGAGGAGGCGACGTTCGGCACCAAGGCGTTCTTGGCAAAGATTTTCGAGGCGGCCGGCAAGCAGCCGACGGACTCGCTGACGCGCGAGGAGTTTCAAGCAGCCTACGACCGGCACAAGAATAAGTCGCCGACGACGCCGACATCACGCCCCATGGCTGAGACCAAGCCGGCGGCGGAGCTTGAGGGCTCGAGCTCGGGGCCCATGCAGTTCGCGGACGCCAATGGCGATGGCAAGATTTCGCGAGCGGAGTGGAGCAAGCTGACGCAGACGTTCAGCCAACTCGATGCGGACAAAAACAATGCGCTCGAGGTTGGTGAACTCGAAGCGACCGGCGGTTTGGCGGAGCCGTTGTCGCAGCTGGGCGACGCGGATCATGATCAAAAGATTTCACGCGTCGAATGGGGCAAGCTCGTCGCGAGCTTCGCGCGCCTCGACGCGAATCACGACAATGCGATCGACGAATACGAGCTTAAAAAGGCTGCGGAGGCGGCGGTTGCTTCGGCAAGCGGCTCGGCGGGACTGCCCGGGAGCGACAAGCCTTCCTCGGGTCCGATACTGTGGCGAGGAACGATCGAAGGTCGCGGCGGCATCGAGCTGTTAGTGCAAGGCAATCACATCATCGGGCGCGACGTTCCGGGCGGCGGTGGTAATGGTCCAGGTCCTGGTGGAAGACCGGGCATGGGTGGACCTGGCATGGGTGGGCCGGGTGGTCGCGGGCCGGGCGGAGGTGGTGGCGGCGGAAGCGGAAACGGCTTGGGTGGCGGCACCTTCACGATGACCGGCGACGGCAAGACCGGAAACATGGATGCCGTGTACACCGAAGGCGATCGCCGCGGCGACGTTTGCCTCGGCATCTACCGACTCGAAGGCGACAAACTCATCTGGTGTGTCAACAACAAGGGTGGTCGCCCGCAATCGCTGACCGGCGGCAACGGCAACTGGCTGCTGACGCTCACACGTGTCGACAACGACGATACCGCGTTGAAAAAGTGAAACGCTGTCGTGTATTCGCGTCGTTCAATGTCCGGCGACGAGTCGCGCATGTTCGAGATCGAGTTCGTGTTCCATCTGCCGCAATAGTTCGTCGCGTATTGCACCGTGATTGCGTAACGCCACGAGATGATGACGCTGAGCCTTTAGTGCCTCACCATAGAGGTCTTCGCAAAAGTCCAACTCGCGAAACGTACCGCTGCCATCGGCATTGAGACGCAATTGTGTGACCCTCACTTGATGCTCGAAGTGTTGACGAAGATGGTCGATTTCGTCGCAAGTGTGCCGCGATTCGCTCTCCGCCAGCTTCAGCCGTTCGAGTGCCGCTTGGATCGTGCTGAGACGCACCTCGACTTCGTGTTCGAGCAGTCGTCGCGCGTCGACATTCACGCCGAGAAAGCGAATGAGCCACGGCAATGTCAGACTTTGAAGTACGAGCGTGCAAAGGATGACTACGAACACAATGAATATGATCACGTCGCGATACGGGAACGGCTGGCCAGAATTCGTTGTCAGCGGCAACGCCAAGGCAGCCGCCAGGGAAACCACGCCGCGCATGCCGGCCCATCCTAAGACGATCAAGTGCAATGGCGGCGGGAGTGGATCGTTCTCGCGGATTCGCTTGTTCAACAGTCGCGGTAAGTAGGCTGACGGAAAGATCCATATCAAGCGAATCGCTATGACCGCCACACTCACCGCGAGCGACGTGAGCACCACCGTCTGCCGCGACTCATCGCGAATGCCGCTCACAACACCCGGCAACTGCAGGCCGATGAGCACGAAGGTCACGCCGCTGAGGATGAACACAATCACGTCCCACACGGCGACGGCGTGTAATCGCAACGTCGGAGTCACCTGCGTAGGAGCGCGATGACCAAGGAACAGCCCCGTCGCGACGGTCGCCAAGACGCCCGACACACCGCACGCCTCGGCAGGTAGATACGACGCATACGGAAGAAGCAGCGTCACGCTCGTCCACAGCGTCGGGTCGCAGACGCGCTTCGTGATGCGAGTCATCAGCCAGCCAACTGCCAATCCGATCACCACACCGCCACCAGCCGCGGCGAAAAACTGTGCAAGCGCCGACCATGGCGAAAAGGCGCCAGTGACGGCCGCGACAACGGCGACACGATAGGCGACGAGGCCGGTGGCGTCGTTGACGAGGCTCTCGCCTTCGAGAATGGTGACTAACCGGCGCGGAACGCCGAGTCGTTGCGTGATCGAAGTTGCGGCGACTGCATCGGGCGGTGAAACCACAGCGCCCAGCGCGAACGCGCACGCCCACGGCATGTCGGGCGCGACAAAGCGTGCAATACACGCGACACCGAAGGTGGTCGCGAGAACGAGGCCAATCGCGAGCAAGCCAATGGGTCGCCGATTGGCGACGAACTCCGGCCACGACGTGTACCACGCGGCCGACATCAACAGCGGAGGCAAAAAGACGAGCATCACCAGTTCTGGCTCGAGCTCAATGTGCGGCAGGCCCGGCACAACAGCGATCGCAAGTCCCGTCAGCACCATCAACGTCGGATACGGCAGGCCGAGCCGCTGACTGAGCCACGCCACGAGCGTCATGACCGTCAGCAAACCGAGAAAGATCGAAACGTCGTGCATCAACGCGGTTCCTAAGGTCGTATCACCCGCGCTTCGGTGCTCGCGGGTCTTGCTTATCTTAGAAGACGACCACAATTCGGCCAGGCACGATCGTTCTCGCTATCCGATGTGCGTTGAGATATCGCCGCCGATTTCACGCAACCACGGCGAGAGTGCGCCGATAACCGTGTTGCCAATCAGGCACACGGGCATCTTCCGGCACACTTTACTCGGGGTAACGATATGACGCTCAAGGCGAGATTCTGGAACGACTTTGGTGATCGGACGCGCGTCAATCAAGCGGCCAGCGTTCCTTTTCATTCGATTCATGTTGCTAGTGGTGACAACGGCACGCGAGCGGTCGAAGCGATTCAGGCGGCGCTTGAGCGCATCGCCGACAATTCGCCGCGTCTGCTGTTTCCATTCGTACCCGATCCGACGGTCACGGGCTTTCGTTGGGGACCGTTCGACGTTGCTCAATCGGACATCGACGACTCGGCGTTCGGAACGTCGACCGATCTGGCTGTGCAGCGATTCCAGAAACAGGCCGAGCTCACGTCCGATGGCAAGGCGGGGATGAACACGCTCACGCAAATCGACAATATGTTGTCGTTTCTGGAGATTCCCACGCCGCCGCCGAGCCCGTTTGATTTTTGACCACAACTCACATACGACCACTTGCCGCGACACATCGCCCGACAGATCCACGATCGGCAGCGGAGCCGCCGATACAACAGCCGTCGCACTCACGATTAGGAAGAGAAGCAGCGTGAAGCGGCGTTGTGATCATGGTGCAATTGCGGTGCAAGAGAACCGAGGGGCGTGACGGTGCATTCAGTCGGCGGCTGCACAATTGAGCTTAGTGGACATCAAACAATAGCGACTAGAACTTTCCGCGAAGCAGTTCGGTTACGGCCGCATAGCCCTGGGGACTGAAATGCACGCCGTCCTCGACGAAGAGTTTCTCCCGAGGTTTGCCCTGGTCGTCGAGAAAGGCCGGGAACAAGTCGATGAACTCGACATTCTTTTCCGTGCGCGCCACCTCCGCGAGCAGGCCGTTCAACGTGCGGATTGCGGCAAGTGATTCCGGCGCGGCGGCGGCGCGACGTACGGGTGGCACCCCGAGTTGGTAGATGCCCGTGTCGGGCAGCGCGGCATGGACCTTGGCGATGAAGGCTCGCGCGGCGTCACGGATTTGCTCGGGCGATTTGCCTGCGCCGAGGTCGTTGCCGCCGGCGTTGAGCAGAATCGTGGCCGGCGCGTAAGGCAGCACGATACGGTCGGTGAAGTGCAGCACGTCGGTCAATTGCGCGCTGCCAAACCCGCGGTTGATCACGTTGTGCATCGGAAAATAGTCGCCGACATCGACCCAACGCCGCGCGTTCGATCCGCCGACGAGCAGCACCGCGCCCTTGGGCGGCGGCGTCGCTGCATCGGCAGCCTCGAATCTCTCGATCGTCGCCTCCCACCGCATCAGTCCCGACGCACGCTTCGTTGCGTTGTCGCCTTTGCCGCTCTTCGACTTCGGTTCGACGGCGGGCAGCAAGCCGACCATCAACCCCACGGCAATCGCCAGCGCCATCAAATGCCGGAATGAAGAGATTCTGTCGCTCAAGGGATTGGCCTTTCGATTTTCGCGATCATAGCACTTGTTGATCTAGCCTTCTTCTACTCGCGAACAACATCATTGTTTGCTCACGGTGGATAGGGTAAAGCTGATCGTACTGTGACCGAAGTGCACGCGACAAAGCGATCAAGAATCTGCGGGACCGCTGCGATTGATAAAGCGGCGACGGTTGCTGAATACGCTCCACAACATCGGCATCGTTCCAATGGATGACAAGATCATTCTCATCGGCGTCAAACAATCTCAGCCTGATCGGGATGGGATTCAAGAATGGGAACTCAGGCATGATGATTCGTTGAAGGTCAATCCAGGTTCCATAGACCCACTGTCGAGGTCTCGGGCCCAAGAAAAGACTCGAAAGCGGCGAACGCGCTTCCCAACGTGCGAGTGGTTCTCCAAGGATCGATCGAACCGTCGAATCGTCCGTGCCCACGTGAATTGCTGCCGAAGCTTTGACCGTCTTTTCAAACTGAGCGAGTTCGACGCTTCCGACGACGACGAGAACGACCGACCAACAATAAGGGAGTTGAGTGAGAATGAGCATCGTACGAATCACCTGCCGAAAATGCCCAACCATCAATCACACGAGACGTCTACTTCTTTACGCCCTTCTTTTTCTTTGAGCCGTCGGCGTTGAACTGTTCGCTCATTTTACGATCATGCTCGGCAATGATGCGAGCCTCGGTGACGGGATCCTCGAGCGTGACGCCGTGATCTCGGGTTTCCCTTAGCCAGCGCTCGAGCGCTGCACGCAAGCGGTCGCGAGGTCCGTGCGCTTCGGGCGCTTCGGGCGATTGTGCGAGATCGTTCAACTCGAAAGGGTCGGCCCGCAGATCGTACAGCTCTTCGGTGGGTCGATGCGACGCCATGAATTTCGCCTGGGCGGAGTTCAATTTGCCCTTCGCCATGAGATCGCGCATCAGGTTGACGTTCGGATTCGTCGCCTCGGCGTAGAGCATGCGTTGCAGATACGGTCGCTCAGGCTGATAGTTGCGGATGTATTTGTAGCGGGCGTCGCGAATCGTGCGCACTCGGTCGGGCGTTTCGTCGATGCGATCTCGCGCCGTGACGAGGTATTCACGCTTCTTGGCATCGGCGGCAAGAAACGGCTGACCTTGGACCTTCGCCGGCAGCGGAACGCTTGCGGCCACGAGCGACTCGGCCGCCACGTCGATCAAGCTGACCAGGTCATCGCTCACCGTACCGGGCGGCACGTGGCCGGGCCATCGCACTATCAGCGGCACGTGCGTCCCTTGCTCATAGGCGAAATACTTGCCTCGAAAACATTCACGCCCATTGTCGCCGAAGAAGAACACAAGCGTGTTCTCTCGCAGACCGTCGCGATCCAATTGATCGAGAATCGCGCCGACCTTGGCATCGACGATGGCGATCGAATCGTGATAGCGCGCAAAATCTTCGCGAGCGATCGGGTCGTCGGGTAGATAAGGGGGAAGCGTCACCGTTGCGGGGTTCGTCGGGTTCGACACGCTCTCCGGGTACGGTCGATGCGCTTCGCCCAGGTTGATCTGAGCATAGAACGGCTGATGCTTGACGATCACGGTCCATTGACCGGTGTCAAAAGCATTGCCATCGACATGGAAGTTGAAGTCGGTTTTGTTCTTGCCGTCGAATCCCATCGACTCGGGCAACTTGATGAGATTGCCTGTCATGTAGCCGACGTCGTGCAGACGTTGAGAGACGAGCCGCACGCCGAAGGGCAAGGGGAAATCGTCGTCGCGATGACTGCGATGATGATGGGCGCCGATCGACGTCTGATAAACGCCAGTGTTGAACGCTGATCGCGATGCCGAGCAAATCGGCGCCGTCGCGTAGGCGTTGTTGTACCGTCGGCCTTGGCTGGCCAAACGGTCGAGGTTCGGCGCGCGGGCGTCGCGATCGCCGTAGCAGGCGAGGTCCGGCCCCATATCCTCGGCAATGATCCAAAGGATATTTGGCCGCGACGGCGCTTCGGCAGCGAAGACCGATGCCGTCGCGCCCATCACCACCAGCAGACACGATACACAACGAAGCGCAACGGCTTTCGACGTCGTTTCACTCATCACTTTTTCTTTGCGCGCTTCTCTTGCTTCGCTTGTTTCTTTCCTTCGTTTTTCTCTCGCGTAGGCGTCGGCACGTTCGTCTTGGGCATCCACTCGGCCAACTCGGTCTTGACCGATTGCAGCTTCGGATCGCTGGCGAGATTCTTCCATTCTTGCGGATCGCTGACTTCGTCGTACAGCTCTTCGTCGCCGTTGGCGTAGCGAATGTAACGCCACTTCTCGGTCCGCACGGCATGGTTCTCGTAGCCGTGCGTCGTCAGCGCGGGCGTGTCCCAATCGGCGTTTGGCTTCTTGAGCAGCTTCGCGATGCTCACGCCTTCGACGTGCTTGGGGCGATCGAGGCCGCACAACTCGCACAGCGTCGGATAGATGCTCATGAAGTCGACGGTGCGCATCGAGACCGACTTCGGCTTGGTCATGCCGGGCACGTAGTAGAACAGCGGCGCGCGGGTCGCCTCTTCCCACAGGGCGAACTTGCGCCAGTGCTCTTTCTCGCCGAGGTGCCAACCGTGGTCGCCCCAAAAGACGACGATCGTGTTGTCGCGCAGCGGGCTTTTGTCGAACGCGGCCATCAAACGGCCAATCATCGCGTCGCAAAAAGCTCCGGCAGCCAGGTATCCGCGCACGGCTTCCTTCCATCGGCCCGACTTCAACATCTCGGCATGATCGCCTTCGGGCCTGGCCATCTTCACGCCTGCCGGCGGGATGTCGCTCAGATCACCTTCCTGCACCGTGGGAAGTTGAATCGACTCGAGCGGAAACATGTCGTAATACTTGCGCGGCACGTTCCACGCCATGTGCGGCTTGTGCAGACCACACGCAAGGAACAATGGCTTGTCGTGCTTCTTATTCAGCTGATCGATGCACCAACTGACGGTGTGATAGTCCCCCATGTCTTCGTCGTTTTCGTCGACGGGAGCGAAGCGGATGCCGCCGACGCCGCCGTCTTCGCCTTTGCCGGGCGGCGAATCGTGTTCGGCCTTCGGGCCATATTCATCCCACACGCCGAACTGGTCGCCGTCGCCGTGATAGATCTTGCCGCAGCCGGCGACGTGATAGCCGTTGTTGTGAAAGTGCGTGTTCAGCGGATCGTACTGCGTGCAGATGGTGTCGCGACGATTGATGTCGTTGTTGTAGACGCCCGACGTGCTGCTGCGGAGTCCGCACATCAGCGCCGTGCGCGAAGGATTGCACACCGGTGAAGCGCAATAAGCGTGATAGAAATTGACGCCGCGGCCGGCAAGCGCGTCGATGTTCGGCGTCTTCGCTTGCGGGTGACCGCCGAGGCAGCCGATCCAATCGTTCAGATCGTCGACCGCGATGAACAGGACATTGGGCTTCTCGGCAGCGCGAACGAGCGATGGCACAGCCATCGAAAGTGCCGAAAGGGCGAAACAGGCGAACGTGCGAAACATCTCTCGATTCCTTGCTCTTCGTGGTGGTGACGCGGTTACTCTTTTTCGCTCTTGGCGGCTTTCTGCTTTTTCCCGGCTTTCACTTTAGCGGCCTTCTTGGCTTTTTTCTTCGCGGCTTGCTCGCTGTCCACCTTCTCATGTGCAGCGTCGTTCTTGGGCAACCAGCGAGCCAGCTCAGCCTTCACCGACGCGTACTCAGGCTTCGCGGCCACGTTGGTCCATTCCATCGGGTCGCTCTGCTCGTTGTACAACTCCTCCGTGCCGTCGACGTAGCGGATATAACGCCACTGCTCGCTTCGCGCGGCGTGATTGCCGTAGCTGCGTGTGGTGATGCCGGGCCGATCCCACGCTGCGTTCGGATTCTTGAGAAGCGGCACGATGCTCACACCATCCAGCTTGTCTGGCTTCGGAAGTCCACACAACTCGCAAAGGGTTGGGTAGATGCTCATGAAATCGACGGTGCGAACGCACTCGCTGCCGGGCTTCGTCATGCCGGGAACCACGTACAGCAGCGGGGCGCGGGCGGCTTCTTCCCACAACGTGTTCTTACGCCAGTGCAGCTTCTCGCCGAGATGCCAACCGTGATCGCCCCATAGGACGACGATGGTGTTGTCCTTGTACGGGCTGGCGTCGAGGGCATCGAGCACGCGGCCCACCATGGCATCGGCATACGCGCCGGCGGCCAGGTACGCCTGCACGGCTTCCTTCCAGCGGTCCGCGTCTACAATCTGCTGGTGATCGGTCTTCGTCTTGCTGCCGTCCTTCGCCTTCTCGGCAAACTCCTGACCAATCGGCGGCACGTCGTTTAAATCGCTGTCGAGCACCTTCGGAACTTCGATACTCGCGAGCGGGAACATGTCGTAATACTTCTGCGGCACGAACCACGGCATGTGTGGCTTGTGCAGACCGAAGGCGAGAAAGAACGGCTTGTCGTGCTTCTTCTTCAAGCGCCGCGACGCAGTAGTCGGTCGTATCGGAATCGCCAACCTCAGCGTCCTCGGCATCGATCGCGCCGAATTGAATGCCTCCGACGCCGTGGCTTCCCTTGGGGCTCGGGCCACCGTTGCCGTGCGTGCCATAGTCGTCCCAATCGTTCTTGCTCGAGAATCCACCGTGGTAGATTTTTCCCGCGCCGAGGGTCGTGTATCCGTTCTCACGGAAGAGAACGCCGAGCGTCGTGATGTTCTGCTCCTCGACGATAGGCCGCCAATCACGGTCGTTGCCGTAAACGCCGGTCGTCGAAGGGCGGCGGCCGGTCATGATTGCCGTCCGGCTCGGGTTGCACAGTGGCGCGGCGCAATACGCGCGTTGAAAGGTCGTCCCACGCTTGGCGAGACGGTCGATGTTCGGTGTCTTCGCCTGCGGGTTGCCGCCGAAGCACCCGACCCAATCGTTCAAGTCGTCGATCGCGATGAAGAGCACGTTCGGTTTGTCGGCCGCGAAGAGGCAAGCGTTAGACAGCGATGCCAATAACGCGACGGTTAGTAGTATTGCGAGGCGGCGTGTCATGAGGTTCCTTGTTTTCGGCGTGTGTTCAATCGTCGCTCGTCTAAATGAATGGGTGTGCAGCTTCATGGCTTGCTCTGCTCGGCCTTCTTCTTTTTCTTGTTCTTCGCCTTCTTGTCTTTCGTCGACAGTGTCTTCGCCGAGTCCGGATTGAGATGCCGTTCGAGTGCCGAATCATCCTTGGGAAGCCAGCGGGCCAACTCCGCTTTGATTGCTGCGTACTCGGACTTCGACGCGACGTTGGTCCACTCCATCGGATCGCTCGTCTCGTCGTACAATTCTTCGCTGCCGTCGTCGTAGCGAATGTAACGCCACCTCTCACTGCGCACGCTGTGGTTGCCCCAGCCACGCGTCGTCACGGCAGGGCGATCCCATGCGGCGTCCGGTTTCGCCAGCAATCCCTTGATGCTCGGGCCTTCGACGTGCTTGGGGATGTCGAGTCCGCACAGCTCACACAGCGTCGGATAGACGCTCATGAAGTCGACCGTGCGCATGCACTGCGAACCGACGGTTGTCACGCCCGGCACGACGAAGATGAGCGGTGCATGAGTCGAGCGCTCCCAAAGCACGTTCTTCGACCAGTGCTGCTTCTCGCCAAGGTTGAAGCCGTGATCGCCCCAGAGGACGACGATCGTGTTCTCTTTGAACTGCGCTGCGATCGAGCGCTTCGAGAATGCGGCCGACCATCGCATCGGCAAAGGCGCCAGCCGCGAGATACGCACGGACTGCGTCCTTCCAATGCCCCGACTTCAGAACGTCGGCGTGGTCTTGCGGTTTGGCCAACAGGCGACCAATCGGAGGCACGTCGTCGAGATCGTTGTCGAGCACCTTGGGAACATCGATCGATTCGAGGTCGAACTGATCGAAATACTTGCTCGGAACGATCCACGACAGATGCGGCTTGTGAATGCCGCACGCAATGAAGAACGGTTTGTCGTGCTTCTTACCAAGTTGCGAGACGCAGTAGTCGACGTTTTGCGAATCGCCGAACTCGCGATCTTCACCAGGCGATGGGCCGAACTCGACGGGGCCGGCCTTCATCTTCGGCTTCGGCGTGACGGCCGCGTGTTCGTCGCCACCGTACTCGTCCCAATCGTCGTAGCGTGGGAACTCGCTGTGATAGATCTTTCCCGAGGCAAGCGTCTCGTAGCCGTTGGCTCGAAAATGCTCGTTGAGCGTGACCAATTTCAGGCGATCGACGGCCTCGCGCCAGTCGTTGCCGTTGCCCCACACGCCGGTCGTCGACGGGCGGGCTCCGGTCAGCAGCGCCGCCCGGCTGCCGTTGCAGATCGGGACCGCGCAGTGAGCGTTCTGAAACACGACGCCACGCTCGGCGAGGCGGTCGATATTCGGCGTCTGAGCCTGCGGGTTGCCGCCCATGCACCCGACCCAGTCGTTGAGGTCGTCGATGGCAATGAAAAGGACGTTCGGCCGCCCGTTCTCCGCAGCCAAAACACTGGATGTCCAGGCCGTTCCAAACAGCACAGTAGCCAGAAGTCGAACCGAAACTCGCGTCATTTCGATGTCTTCTCGCAGGATTAAGGACGGTCGGCTTCGAATTGGACGCTCATATCGAGGCCTTTATTTGCGCAAACTCCCACACGGCGGCGAGTTGCCTCTCGTCAGAAACCCATGAAAGGGGGCACTTGCCCCGGAGGATGAAATCGCTACATTAAGAAGCTAACCGATGGCGATTTCCGCCCCTTCGGAAGCCTTTTGCAGACAATTTTTTCGGGCGTTTGACACCAATGCCCGACTCCTGTAGGATTCCCTTCCCCACTGAATCCAGCGGGATGCTTTTTGGGCTGTCTCAGTAGCCAGAGGACGCGTTTTACGGAACGTCTCCTCCGCCGACTGGGCGGCAATCAGTGATTCGCTCTCGCGAGAGAATGGATCGCTGATTTTTGCGTTCTTTGACAATTTGGTTGTAGCAAGAGTGGCATCTTGAAAGAATTGGCCGAAGGTCTCTCGTGGCGCAAGCCCCGAGAGAGCAGAGGTTGGTTCTCACGGCACTTAGCAACGAGATCCAACTCGACGTCCTAACCCCGAGCGCAAGCAAAGGGGTAGAAACGTCGTGAAGGGTTTCAGAAGAAAGATAGAGATCGTTGCTCGGTCGCGTCCCAGGTGGTTCGTTCATCTTCCAAGTCCAACGAATCACTAATCCCTAGAGGGTCGCGGCCGTTGTAGTTGACATCAGATCGACTGTGATCAGTTCGTCGTTTAGCCGGCTCGCTTGCGAGCCGTGTCTTGACGTCGAAATCGAGAGCGTTCGATAAATGTGGTCAAGCTACTAAGGGCACATGGGGGATGTCTTGGCGTCTGGAGGCTTTGAAGGGCGTGGAAAACTGCGAAAAGCTCGGGGGAGTTGTTAAACGAGTGTTGATCCCGAGATTCCCGAACTAGTACGTACTGAATTCATAGGTGCGTACGGCAAACGCGGCGAACTGAAACATCTCAGTAACCGCAGGAATAGAAAGAAACCTCGATTTCCTCAGTAGCGGCGAGCGAACGGGAAATAGCCCAAACCGCGAAGGTTTTCCTTTGCGGGGTTGTAGGGCTCTTCACATGAGAGTTACAAAGTTATCGACTAGCTGAATTTTCTGGAACGTTGAACCATAGAGGGTGACAGTCCCGTAAGCGACAGTTGATAACCTCTCGAAGAGTACCTGAGTAGGTCGAGTCACGTGGAACCTCGACTGAATCTACGGGGACCATCCCGTAAGGCTAAATACTCCCAGACGACCGATAGTGAACTCAGTAGGGCGACTGAAAGATGGGAAGAACCCCGGCGAGGGGAGGAACTGAACCTGAAACCATGTGCCTACAAGCTGTCGGAGGGCTATGCACAGCAATGTGAATGCCTGACGGCGTGCCTTTTGCATAATGATCCGGCGAGTTACCGTCGGCGGCGCGGTTAAGACCTTAAGGGTCGAAGCCAGAGGGAAACCGAGTCTGAATAGGGCGCCAATGTCGTCGGTGGTAGACGCGAAACTGCGTGAACTACCCATGAGCAGGTTGAACCGCGGGTTATACCGCGTGGAGGACCGAACCCACTTGGGTTGAAAACCGAGGGGATGACTTGTGGGGAGGAGTGAAAGTCTAATCAAACGCAGAGATAGCTCGTTCTCTCCGAAATATATTTAGGTATAGCCTTGCGCCACTACGCATCGGGGGTAGAGATACTGAATCGGCTTGAGGGTCCTTCCAGACTACTCTGCTGAACCAAACTCCGAATACCGATGCGACTATCGCAGGAGTCAGTCCGCGAGGGATAAGCTTCGCGGTCGAGAGGGAAACAACCCAGACCATCTGCTAAGGTCCCGAAGTAGAACTCAGTCACTAAGGAAGTTGAGTTGCTGAGACATCCAGGATGTTGGCTTAGAAGCAGCCACCATTTAAAAAGTGCGTAACAGCTTACTGGACGAGCAATTCTGCGCCGATAATGAACGGGAGTAAGTTCTACACCGAAGCAATGGATGATACGAATCGCGAGATTCATATCGTGGTAGGAGAGCGCTGAACAGGAGATACAAGCCATACCGTAAGGAGTGGTCGCGGCCTGTTCAGGTGATTATGCCGGAATGAGTAACGATAAAACAGGTGAGAATCCTGTTCGCCGAAAGCCTAAGGTTTCCTGGGGAAGGTAATTCCGCCCAGGGTTAGCCGGTTCCTTAGTCGAGGCCGAAAGGCGTAGACGATGGATAGCAGGTCAACATTCCTGCGCCACTCAAGTGGACCGATGGAGGGACGGCGCTACAAAGGTGAGCGGTACGATTAGAAACGTCCGCAGCGTACGAGTCGGTGGGGGATAGGTAAATCCGCCCCTATAGCCGGCGCGTAAACTCGACCGCATTTATGTTCGGGAAGTCATCAGCGTAGCGTCCAAGAAAATCTCCTAAGGGTTGAAACTTGAGTGACCGTACTAAAACTGACACAGGTAGGCGAGACGAGTAGTCTAAGGCGCTCGGGAGAACGGTGGTTAAGGAACTCTGCAAATTGACCCCGTAAGTTCGCGATAAGGGGTGCCCTCGAGGGTTAACGCTCTTGGGGGCCACAGTAAATCGGCTTCAGCGACTGTTTATCAAAAACACAGGACTCTGCTAACACGCAAGTGGATGTATAGAGTCTGACGCCTGCCCGGTGTCGGTAGGTTAAGGAAGAGGGTTAACCCGTAAGGGTGAAGCTCGCGACCGAAGCCCCGATAAACGGCGGCCGTAACTATGAACCTCTCGTAGTTGTAAAATTTGGCTATTTGCTGGAACACCTGAGTATCCGACGGTACTCGTTCGCCTCGGCGAGCAGTGAAAATCCGTTCGGTGCAGGCAATCAGCAGGAAACCAAAGTCAGCCTTGGCTGATGAGTAGGATCCTCAGAGACTATACGCCAAACGCCAACGCTCTAACGTTGGTGATGATATAGTCCGAGCTGCATGGCGACATGCAGAGGTTGGCAGAAATGACCAACCCCATCCGGTTCGGAATCACGTAGCTTTTGCTCCGTGTCCTCCGTGCCTCCGTGGTAACAACCTGGACGGTCCTAAGGTAGCGAAGTTCCTTGTCGGGTAAGTTCCGACCTGCATGAATGGCGTAACGACTGAAGCACTGTCTCAACCACCGACCCGGTGAAATTGTAGCCGTGGTGAAGATGCCACGTTCCCGCAGCAAGACGGAAAGACCCCGTGAACCTTTACTGTAGGCTGATATTGGGCTGAGATTTAACTTGTGTAGGATAGGTGGGAGGCTATGAAATGGGCACGCCAGTGCTCATGGAGCCACCGTTGAAATACCACCCTGGTTAGATTTTAGTTCTAACCCTGAATCCCATGAAACTGGGCAGGGGACAGTGTCAGTTGGGCAGTTTGACTGGGGCGGTCTCCTCCGAAAGAGTAACGGAGGAGTTCAAAGGTACCCTCAGCCTGGTTGGCAATCAGGCACACGAGCGCAAACGTATAAGGGTGCTTAACTGCGAGACTTATCAGTCGAGCAGGTACGAAAGTAGGAGTTAGTGATCCGGTGGTCCCGTATGGAAGGGCCATCGCTCATCAGACAAAAGGTACTCTGGGGATAACAGGCTTATCGCTTCCGAGCGTCCATAGCGGCGAAGCGGTTTGGCACCTCGATGTCGGCTCATCACATCCTGGGGGTGAAGAAGCTCCCAAGGGTTTGGCTGTTCGCCAATGAAAGTGGTACGTGAGCTGGGTTCAGACCGTCGTGAGACAGGTTGGTCCCTATCTACTGTGGGCGCACGAAACTTGAGGAGGTTCTTCTTTAGTACGAGAGGATTTGGAAGGACGTTCCTCTGGTGTTCCAGTTGTCGCGCTAGCGGCACGGCTGGGTAGCTATGAACGGAAAGGATAAACGCTGAAAGCATATAAGCGTGAAGCCCGCTCCAAGATCAGGTTTCGTAGGACAATAGTCCGAAAGTCCCCTGGAAGACGACCAGGTTGATAGGCCGGATGTGTACGTGGGGTTAACCCATTGAGCTAACCGGTACTAATGGACGAATGCTTGACCACATTTATCAAACGCTCTCAAAGCTTTCTCTGAGCTCTTGTCAGAGCACTGGTAAGTGATCCGTAATCAAGATGTCACTCTTGCTACAACCCAACGTGGGTTTGCTCTTACCGGCAACCCACGTTTTTTCCGGTGGCCATATTGGAAAGGTCACACCCATTTCCATTCCGAACATGGTAGTTAAGCTTTCCAAGCCGATGGTAGTACCACAAGTGCGAGAGTAGGTGCTGCCGGATTTACACACGAGCCCGTCGTGGTCGAAAGACCCCGGCGGGCTTTTTTTGCGCGCCACGCCCGAAAGACCGCGAGAATCGCAACGCATCGGGTTTGATCGTCTACTGTTCCCCGCGACCGCGGCGGTTTACACTGCGCCATTGCCGTTTGGCCGCGCGCGGCTACCGCCATTTCGTCGAACCAACCGATGAGCAGCGGTCATGAACGAACGGAGGCGTTCCGTGAAGTGTCATTGGATTGCTATCGTTTTGCGCGCCGCGATTTGTTGGGGCGCGTTTTTTGTCTTCCAGCGAACGACGCCTGCCGACGAACTGCCTTCGGCCTTTGAATGTCTTCCTGAGCAAACGGTTTGCACGCTTCGCCTTCCGTCGCCGGCGGCAGTCGTGCGTCATGCGCAGGCTGAGTGCCCCGACGGCATGTTGATGGCGATGCTCCAGAACTACCAGGAAGTGCTGGCAAGCGTCTGGAAAGCGGCCCGAAAAGATCGCGGCGCTCGCGACACCGATCTCGAGACGTTCGCCGATGAGATCATCGAATGGTTGCGCGATTATGGAATCAGGCTCGACGACTGGAAGCACTTATTTAGAGACGAGCTGGGATTCGCGCTTGCCTACGACGAAAGCAGCAACACGCTGTTGATGATCGCGTGGTGTGAGCCCGCCCACCATTTGACAGATGACATTTGCGAATTCGTCGAAGACGCTTACGAGGATAACTTTGACGATCCGACAGTAATTCGTCGGGACATGGAGCTTGCCGGCGCCAAAGTAACGCGCTTCACGCCGACCGATACAGGCGACACGGCGAGCGATCACAAAAACAGTTCAACCGTGGACCGTCGCACTATTGGCAAAGATGCCGCGAGCAATGATGCGACGCCTTCTGAGTTTCACGCCTACTCACTCCGGATCGGCTATCGATTGGTGTTCGCGGTCGCTACCAATCTCAACGAACTCTCCGATCACGCTGCCCAGCGCAAGGAACAGCGAGAGCGCGTCAATGAGTTCGCAGAATCGTATCTAGGGCGGTTCATCACCGACCATCGGGCACCAGAGGGCGACTTACGGCAACGTTTTCCGACTTCGGAAGCGGCGGTCCTGGCGACGCTTCCTGGCAATACTCTCGTCGAGGCCACGATCGATCCGCGGCCGTTGGCGAAATGGATCGTATCGGAAGCCGGGGCTGCCGATAAAGAGAAGCCTTCGGATCCATTCAGTGCGACATTCTTCAAATCGCTCGCACTCGATGCCTTTGGACCAATCAGTTATCGGCTGACCGTCGATGGACGTGCGCTGCACGACGCGTGGTTCGTTTCGGCACCGTCACCGCGGCGCGGTATGGTGCTGCTCGTCGATCAAGCTGCATTGACTCCCGACACTCCCGACTGGGTGCCGGCCAACGTGGCAAGCGTTGCCCAATTCAGCTTCGATTGGGCTCGTGCTTTTGAGAGTCTTCGGCCAATGCTTCTTGACTGCTTTGGCGATCTAGCTAACGTCGCGATCGGCAGAACCGACAAGATGCTGCGGCAAGTGATTCACACCGATTTGGCGTCCTGCATCTCGTCCGTCGGTAGGCATCACACACTGGTCAGCTTCGCACGTGTCGAAAATACACATCCGAATGATGACGATTCACTGCTGTCCTGGTGCGGCTTCAATCGCACCGCCTTACTTTGGCAAATCAAGGACGAAAACTTGTGGCGGAAAGTATTCGAATTTTTTTCGATGGCTGATGCTGGTGTACTCGTTGACGAACAGGGATTTCGTGGCTTCCGCTTCGACGACGATGATGTTCCGGCGGGACTGTTCGTCGGACGCGATCATGTCGTGCTGGGGTTGGGTCGTGGCACGCACGAAGTGGTGCTTGAGTCACTGCGAACGTTACCGCGGGCCAACGAGATGTTAAAGAACAGCGCGTACTTTCTCCGAATTGCCGAGTTGCTTCCCCGCGGTCCGTGTATTGCGCGATGGTTCAATAATCCCGCTGACGAGGCCCGGAACGAAATGTTTTTGTTCGCAGCGGCGTCAATGGTGCTCAATGGTTTCACCGCTGAGGATTCTGATGAGGATGCGTCCTCGAACGTGTTTGAGGATTTGCTCTGGTCGGCCTGGTTTTCCGATGTGCTGGCGAAAGAGACGCTGAAAGACATTGAAGTTGAGTTGCCCCACCTTCGGATGATTCGCGGCGGGCAAGCGACCGTTGACGGGCACGGCCTAACCATTCGAAGCGTAGCGGAACTTGCGCCCCAGCCGTAATGCGGCCCGGGCTGCATCTTTTCCCTGGCTTGTTTCTCCGTGCTCTCTGTGTCCTCCGTGGTTAACTGCCTTCTGTGCAGCATCGACACGCGCTTTTTCGTGACGGTGGCCTAACAGAGCTGTTGAAAGTAGGCCACGGTTTCCTGTAGCCTTGCAACCGCGCTGGAGATGCCGCGCTTCCGCAAGGATTGCTTGCACAAGGGAGCGTGAGCACCGACTCCTCGCCTTTTTGAGCGTGCAATAAGTCGCCTCGGAGGCGTTGAAAAAGTCGACTTATTGCACAAAACGTCCCGTTTCATGGGTATGGCAAAAAGTCGACGAAGCAAGCGTGCAAGAAATCGAGCAAGCGAACAAGCATCGTTGGGAGAAGCTGTCATGCGTCGCGACGAAAGCTCTCTAGGTGCGGTAGGCATTGGAAGCTATCATTGTAAGCGTCCGATACGACCCGTGTTGTTGCGATTGCTAGCCTGAGATCGTCGCGGTGACGATTCTCGGGAGCACGCCAATGACGACGCGCAGCAGACAGCGGGACCCGGCGAAGGAACAATTCTGGCGGAGGGTTGTGGAGGGTTTCGATGCTCAGCGCGGCACGGTGCACGAGTGGTGCATGAAGCACGGTGTTTCGCAGCCGTCCTTCTATCACTGGCGCCGCGAGTTGAAGCGGCGCGACGCGGTGTTGTCGAAGGGCATGGCGCCGCGTACGGCCGCACGGCTACTGCGTGTCGAGGTCTCGGAACCGCCGCGAACCGCGTCGACGGTGATCATCGATCTGCCTGGCGGCCTGCGATTGCACGTCGCCATCGATCAATTGATCGAAGTATTGGACGTGTTGACTTCGGCGAGCTCAGTCGAGCCAGAGGCGCGCCGGTGTTAAGCGTCCCCAGCCAGATGAAGATCTTTCTTTGCGCCGAAGCGACCGACATGCGCAAGGGGTTCGATACCTTGGCCGGCGTGGTGCGCGAAGCGCTGGGTCTCGATCCCCTGTCGGGGCACTTGTTCGTGTTCCGCAGCCGGCGTGGCGACCGGGTGAAGCTCTTGTGGTGGGACGCGGATGGCTGGGCGTTATTCTATAAACGGCTGGAGGCGGGGAACTTCTCGTTCCCCGCGTTGCGCGAAGGCCAATCCAGCGTGACGATCTCGGCCACGGACTTGGCGATGCTCTTGGACGGCGTGGACCTGGCGAGCGTGCGGCGTGGTAAAAGATTCCGGCGCGGTCTGAAATAAATCTCACGCCTCGAGCCTCTATCTAGGTGATGAGCACGGACGTTCCTCTTTCGATCGATCCCGCGCAGCTGCCGAGCGACCCTACACTGTTGAAGTCGCTGGTCGTGCAGTTGGTCGAATCGTTGCACGAGCGCGATCGGCGGATTGCGCAGCTCGAGCGGCACATGGACTTGCTCGCGCAAGGTGTTCGGCCGCACGAGCGAGAAGAGCGACGCCAACCAGTTGGCGCTCTTCGACAGGCAGCCGGAGGAAGTCCTGGACGTGGCGATCAGCGCGCGGCCTGCTCCTTCGACCAAGCGACAGGTCCGCGCGGGCCGAAAGAAGCCCGATACACTCGAGCGTCGCGACGTGGTTCACGACCTCACGGACGCCGAGAAGCAGGCACTGGCTGGTGAAGCGACGCTGGTGCCGATCGGCGAAGAGGTCACCGAGCAGTACGAGTGGGAACCTTCGTGCCTGTACGTGCTCAGACACGTGCAGAAGAAGTACGCCCGGCGACCGCAATCACTCGAGAGCGACGCCGTGACGAAGAACGTGATTACGGCGGCCAAGCCGCCGCAGCCGATTCCCGGCTCCAGCGCCGGCCCTGGCTTGTTGGCGTATCTGATCACGAGCCGCTTCTGCGATCACCTGCCGTATCATCGCCAGGAGCGCATCTTCGCGCGCCATGGCCTGCGCTTCTCACGGCAGACGACCTGTGACTGGGCGCGGCAACTGGCCGAACTGTGCCGACCGGTCTACGAGCTCATGATCGCCGAGGTGTTGACCTCGGCCGTCGTGCATAGCGACGACACACCGGTCCGCGTGCGCAACGCGCACCAGAAGCGACAATACACTGGCCGGTTCTGGAACTATGTCGGCGACGAGGAGCATCCCTTCACGATCTTCGCCTACACGCCGGATCGTTCGCGCGATGGACCACTAGAGTTATTGAAGGGTTATCGTGGCTACCTGCAAGCCGATGCCTATAGCGGCTACGACGAACTCTACAAGCAGTCGTCCGGTGCGATTCTTGAGGTCGGCTGTTGGGCTCACGCGCGTCGGAACTTCTTCGATGCGCAAGATCGATCCCCTGCGCGCTGAGACGGCTCTGGCCTACATCGGCCAGCTGTATACGATCGAACGCCAAGTGCGCGAGCGCATCGAACAAGAATGGAGCGAATTGTCACGCGCTGAACAGCACACGCACATAACCGACGAACGTCAGCGGCAATCACGGCCAGTGCTCGAAGAGTTCCACGCCTGGCTCGATGGCGAGGCGCCGAAGCTCTTGCCCAAGGAACCCGTGCGGCAGGCGATCGAATACGTACGCAACCAGTGGACTGCCTTGAATCGCTACGTGGACGATGGCCGACTGGCGATCGACAACAACGCCGCGGAGCGCGCGCTGCGCGGAATCGCCGTAGGCCGAAAGAATTGGCTGTTCTGCGGCAGCGATCGCGGCGGACACACCGCCGCGGTCCACTTCAGCCTAATCGCCAGCTGCCTCCGCCACAGCCTCGATCCCTTCGCCTACCTCCGCGATCTCTTCACCCGCCTGCCCAGACTACTCGCCGCTAACGCCACCCGCGACGAACTTCGCAACCTCCTGCCCGACCGCTCGACTCTCGTCTGAGCGACGGGTCGTGCCGGACACTTACCTATCATTCGCTCCCCCTAGCGAACTTGGGCCGGGCAGGAGACGGAAGATGATCGGCACTGCGATTCGTTGCTATTGCTTTTGGATGATTGTGCTCGGGGCCGCGTTGGCGCCGACGAACGACCTGTGCGCGGCCGAAAAGGTCGTCGTGCAATTCGACATTCCCGATCGCATCGAGTGCTGCGACGTAACGCCGGACAAGTGCGCGGCCAAGCATCCGAACCTCAAGGTCATCGAAGCAAAGTTCCGCATCTCGGCAGCGCTGGTCGAAGGCAAGGAAGCAGACATCGCGGACTTCGACTACATCATCACCAGTCCCGACCATCGCCTGAAGATTCTCGACTACTTGCCGAACACCACGCTCGAAAGCGCCTATACCGACGATCGCATCGAAGTCACCGACGCCACTGAGACCACCAACTCGGCGAGCGAAGAGGCGAAGGTGTCGTACTCGGTCCTCTCGATCGGCGCGACGCTGGGTCAATCGTCCAAAAAGTCGGCGCAGAATCACTATCAGCGTGTCGCTCCCAAGGCGCTGGTGTTGGCAAGTGGCACGACGAATCGCGGTCACGGTGTGTTCTTCAAGTTGCGGCCGTCGAACGCTGCATCGCTCGAAGGCGCCAAGGAGTTCACCTTTCTAGCGGTCGTGCCCAAATCGTGGCGCGGTGATTGGTGCTCGTTCGTGTGTGCGGCACGCCATCACAAAAAGTCGCTGATCTCGAACCATGTCGTGATCGCAGGTGTGCAAAGCGCTCATGTCGGCCTCTATCTTTGTGGCGATCGCGAAGGGAGCGACCTTTCCGATCAGCTTTGCAAGTTGCAACTCGCCAACCACGGTGTGCTCGCGCGGCAACTCGCCAAGGAAGCCACCGAGGCGGCAGAGGCGATGCACGCCAGCGAGGCTCATCGCGCGGCCTTTCACTGGGAGGACTTCTCCGCCGGCCTCGGTAAGTTGAAACCCGGCGCCAAGATCAGCGAACGGCAACTCGACGACGCTCGCGAGGCCATTCACGGAATCGAGGAGCGCCTGAAGGTGCTTTCCGGCGCCGTTTCGACCGTGGCGTCGAAGCCGTAGCGCGATTGCGTCGCTGCCGGAACCGACACCGTCTATTAAGGAATTCCACGACGCTGCTTCTGTCCGACGGCAAGACGATCTACTGCGTCTGGACACTCGGCCACCGTTCGGTGGCGGCCATTGAATCGTCCCTGAATGATCGTCCGCGTAAACGACTCGGTTATCTAACTCCCCGTGAAGTCCTCCGCAAACACTCCGCTCGCCGAAGTGTCGCATTTGAGATTTGAAACCGCCTAATCCCATTTGCGGGCAATCAATGTCCCCTTTGAATCGTCCTGGTACTGGTCACCCGGCGCGTGGGATGGGCGGATTTACGTTGAAGCAATGAGCGTCACGATTGTCGCGATCGCAGCAATTGCTGCAGCCAAGAACCCGCGCCACCACGAACCAAGCAACGCGCCTACAGCGCCGCCGAACATGCCACCGACCAGCGCAATAAATACCGGTACGAATAAATCGGGTGCATGTGCGCGGAGTAGCGCTCTGAGTTTTTCCCGAGCGCTATCGCCCCCGCGATGCTTAGCGTGCAAATCGCAAGGCTTCGTATCGAGAACTGCATCCCAGCATTGTACAGCGGGCGGGACGAGCCAAACGCCGCCAGCGGACAGCAGCAGATCGTTACGGCGCCGCCCCACACTTGAGGATACGTGTCCATGTCGGGATCGAGGTCGGAAACCAGCGTCCAATACGGGCCTGTCTTGGGCACGGTCCGTGAGGTCCCATCAGGCAAATTTCTCCGAACGAGAAACTGGAGCGTGGCCTTGGCAATTTGGCCGGCAACCAAACTTTGTCGGCGCGCGTTCTCGATGACGTCGGGCAGGTCGGCGAACGTATCGGGCAAGACGTCGTAACGAGCGTCGCCGGCCTTGGCTGGTAGCATGTTGAACGCACCTGGGCCAAGTGTCATGAAAAGAACCGACCCGGTCGACGCGGAGTAGAAGTCGAGCTTCGCGGTAACTGCGGAGGTCAAGGCAGCAGCGGGAGAATCGTCGGGCGACAATTCGACCTGCGTGAGCGCAGCATCGGGTTGCCAATGGGCACGAACATACTCAAGCGCACGTTTGGTCATGGCCGGAACACCCTTCATCGGCCAAGCGGCGTCGGCTGGAAAGATGGAATTGGTTGCACTGGCCAGGGGCTTCGATCCGTCAACGCGCTTTGCGTCGATCTCGGCACCGTTTTGCAGCTTCAGCACAAAGGCATCGGCGCCGGTGAGGCGGTATGTTCCCATCAGCGCGTTGACGCCACTGGCAATGATCATGGCCGTTCCGGAATCTTTGGGGCCGGCAGTGAAATCCGGTCCGCTGGCGGCAAACATGATTTGTCCGCGCGCTGCCGAGAACGGCATCGGGCAGTCGTCCGCGAATATGACGTTTAAATAAAGCTGCGTCGTTCCGGCAGACATCGGCTGGACGTCGGGCATCGAAAGGTCGAAGGTGCCGGCCTTTTTCGAGCCGCTTCGATCGGGCAAATCGCATTTCCATCGACCGACGAGTATCTTGGGCGACAGTTCGCTCGAACCCGCCGTCGTTTGACACGTGGCCGAGATGCCAAGTGTCAGCGTCACGACAAGAAACCAGGCCAGACGTTGAGACATAAGGCTCCCTTCAGCTGCCTGTTCAGCTAAAAATGATCGCATGACAGAACATCCGGACTCAGCCGCGGGGGAAGAGCCGAAGGCCACGCGAGGCCGACTGACCATTTTGATTGACGGCCTGTCGAAGATCAATTTGTTCTTGGCAGCGTTCGTCACATTCCAAGGAGCGAGCCACCTCCTATCGATCGACCGTGCCGAGATTGAGCCGTTCGGGCCGACCCTGGTTGTGTCATCGTGATCGCGGTGCTCGCAGCGCTGGGCGAGTATCTGAAGCGATGCGCTCGCCGCTCGAGTGGCACGCCTCGAGAGCGGCGACCATTGGAAGCCACTCGGCCGCCGCGCTGACCGTGCTCGTCTAAGGTCTGCCAACAGGCTTCGATCGCAACGACTGTAGCGGCAGGCCCGGTGCTAGCAAAATGTTTACTCATGCTAGCAGGCGGCAGCCGAAGACACTTGAAGCACGAGAAACAAAGGGGTGGCTTTGTAGAGGAATTGAAACATGCTGCGACGTTCATTGCAGGCCGTTTTTGTCGTCGTCGGCCTCGCATCCCTGGTTGAAGGTTCACGCTGCGACGCCGCCCATCATCAGCGAGGGGGAGTCGTCAACTACTTGGGTGGTTGGGGGCCTGGCCCGTTCGGTCACGGCGACTTTTCGTATGCAGGCTACACCTCACACACCGTTCAGCGGCATCGCGAAGCGGTTCCTTCGTTCACGACCCGATTCTCACACCGCTAGAGCTGTTAGTCCGCCGCCGCGAAGCAGTACGCAATCGAGCCGCGCGATGACGTTGCGATAGGCTTGTTACCGGTTCAGCTACTCGACCGGTTTTGCGAGCTTCATCTTCGCCCGCTCCAAATGAATCTCGGCGCCTAGCCGCCTCGCCTTTGCTTTGAGTACATTCGGCTGGAGTTCTTGCGCGCCTGCGCCTGCGCCTCGGCGTTCGTCTCAAGCGCCTTCAGCACAGCGACCAGGCGATCGTGGAGCCCGACGCGCTCCTCGTCCGTTTCCGCGGCCTCCAGTTTCGCCTCGATCAGAAGCTGCTGCGCCTCCAACACGTCTTCGTACTGCGCTCGCGTATGCTGGAATAGAGTCGCGAGTTGATCGACCCTCTTCTCCAAGGTGGCGATCCGCTCCTTTCGCAGCTCCTTCAGCTTCTTGACGGATTCGGCGGTGGAGTCATTGCTTGCGGGAGCCGCCCTTTCCTGTGAGAAGAGGGACGATGCCAGTAACATCGCCGCCATGACGGCCACAGTCGATGCGGACCTCATCGTGATCCTCCTGGTCTGGGATGATATCGCGCAACGAAAATGTTCAGGCGCCCGCTGAACGACGGCAAGGTTCATGGGAGTAACCAGGGGACATTCTGAATGCCCCTTTTTACTTTCGGGGTCGCGATTTACTCGTCAACTCCACCCGGAGGTTGGCCGCCCGACGTCGCTTCGCGTTTCTTTGGCTCAGCACGGTATGGCAAGTGGGATTCGTACAGCCCAAGACGCTCGGCCTCATGCTCTTTCTCTGTGTCATCTGCTAGGGCAATCGCACGTCGCTGGCTGTCGATCGCTTCATCGAAATTGCCGGATTCGGCGTGAGCTGCCGCAAGAACGATCCAGCACTGTCGTCCCTTCCACTCATCGAGATCGCCGCCCTTCTTCGCATATTCGACTGCCTTTGCCCCATCACGATAACGGCTTTCTGGGCACGTCGCCAAAATCCACGCGAGTTCGCAAAACGGCCCGGAATTGTGCGGAAACAGTCGGATTGCATCGCTAAAGTCGTCAATCGCTTGACCGAACGAACCGTCTTCGGAATGAATGTTCCCACGAAGGCAGTGACTTAGGACGTCATTCGAGTTGAGCGAAAGCGCTCGATTAAGATCATCCATCGCAAGTGTTTTGTTGCCTTTGAAAAACCAGCACAATCCGCGACGGCCGTACGCGGTCGCATTTTCTGAATCCAGCTGGATCGCTTGGTCAAAGTCCGCGATTGCCTGATCATAATCTCCGAGACGATGCCACGCTTTGCCCCGGAGCACGTAAGCTGCGGCTTGGGTTGGGTCTACCCGCAGCGACTCGCTGTAGTCGGCAATGGCGCGATGGTAATCTCCTTTGCGCTCCCATGCGTAGCCTCGGTTGTCGTAGGCCCAGGCATAATCAGGCTTGAGACGGATCGCCTCGTCGAAGTCAGCGATCGATCGATCCCAATCGCCGTGATTGCCCCACGCGATTGCACGATTGTAATAATCCGTCGCACTCGTCGGCTCGGCGCCACTTTCTTCATAGGCAATGCAACAACGTGTTAGTCCGCAAAGACAAAGAATGAGAACAGAAGCGCGATCCATCGAATGACCCTTGGGCTCGGTCGCTGGCGACGACGATTTGCTGCGATTCGCTACGCCACTTGAACCGGGTTCGAGCAGCGCCCGACGATAGCTCAGCACGTCCGTTTTTGTCCACCGCAGTAGGTATTGGTGGCAACCATCCTCTTTTGGGATGGAAAAGGGGGAAGGAACTGCTCTGTAGAAAACCGTGGTCCGCTAGCTGCGTTTGCTGCGTAGTGCTTGGTGATTAGCACGACGAGCAAGAGTCCGAAAGCGGTGTTGTATGTGGCCTTTCTGGTGGGCTGCAAGACGTTGCGGGCGTACTCGCATGAATGTAGTCCCAAGAAGTTCACGCAGCCGCAGTTGTTTGCTTGCCTGGTGTTGAAGGAGTTCTTGCGGCTCGACTACCGCAAGCTGGCGGCATTGTTGAAAGACGCCAGCGAGCTGTGCGCGGTGATCGAACTGGACCCCGTGCCTCACTTCACCACTTTTCAGAAGGCGGCCGAGCGCTTGCTCGTGTCGTCGCACGCCGAGCGACTTCTGAAACAGACGCTTCAATTGGCCAAGACGGTGGGACGGCTATCGTCGCGCGTAGCATTGGCGGCTGGCGACGGCACCGGCTTCGAGTCGCATCATGTGAGCCACTACTACGTGCGGCGTCGCGCGAACTGCTCGAAATACTGGCAGAAAACGACCTACGCGACGTTCCCCAAGGCCGGCGTGTTGTGCGACACGGCCAGTCATTTGATTCTGAGCGTCGTTCCCACGCGAGGGCCTGGCCCCGACATTGTTCATGCGCGGAAGCTTCTAGACCGCGCGTTGGATGCGACGCCGATCAAGGCGGTGGCGCTCGATGCCGGCTACGACGCTGAGCACGTGCACCGCTTCGGCGCGAGGATCGCGGTGTGCGAAGCCTGATCCCCGCCAAGATCGGCCGACCCACGGCCAAGCGTCCCAGCGGCTATTGGCGCCGTCAGATGGCCAGCCGGCTGCACATCACGCGTTACTCTCAGCGTTGGCAAGTCGAGACCGTCAACAGTATGTTGAAGCGGCTGCTGGGTTCATCCCTGCGAGCCCGACACTACTGGAAAAGACTTTGCGACATGGTTGGCTCACAACGGTTACTTAGCAGAGTATTTTCTATCTCCGCTAGGTAGTTGGGGTGACAAGCCCATTGACTGGCCTGACGACTACCCTTGAAGAAGATTCCTGAATCCTCCAAGTTATTGTCCTATCTCTTAGCATCCACTTCGTACTCATGAAGTTCTTCCGCTACCGTCGCCCCTCCTTAAAAACCCTGCTCGGCGTCACCGCCGCCAAAAAGCGGATCAAAAAAGACCTCGGCATCACATCCCTTCTCAAGCGGTTCCATTTTTGGGCAAATGAGAAGCGAAAGATCAAACGGGAGGTCGGCTACGAGTCCAAGGCTGGACGGCTGATTCGAGACGGCGTGCCGAAGCCGGGCGGCGGGTGCTTGGTGGTGGTGGCTGCGATGACGTTCGTCGCCAGTTCATCGGTCCAAGTCCTAGCAGCCGCTCAGGCCGAACCCCATCCTGTAAATGTCACCATTGACGTTTCTCAAGTGCCAGAACTTGCGCATTGGGCGGAACAGGCCAAGGCAGTTGTTGAACAGTGGCATCCCCGCATTTCTCAACTTTTGCAAAGCGACGGCTTCACGCCGCCAACAGAAGTCAAGCTGGTGTTCAAGAAGGACAAGAAGGGGGTGGCCGACACGACAGGGACGACGATTTCGATTTCGGCAGATTGGGTCAAGAAGCATCCAAACGACTTCGGGATGGTTGTCCACGAACTCACGCATGTGGTCCAGTCATACCCGAAGAACGACGCAGTTTGGCTGGTCGAGGGGATCGCAGATTACATCCGGTTTTTCCACTATGAACCGGAAGCGAAACTGTCACCGATTGACCCTGCCAAGCAGAATTACCGTGACGGGTATCGAACCACAGCGATGTTCCTCGCCTGGATCGAACGCACGCACGATGCCGCCATCGTTCGCAAACTCAATCAAGCGCTTCGCCAGTCAGAGTACAAGTACGATCTCTTCAAGCAGTACACGTCCAAGAGCCTGGACCGGCTCTGGGCGGACTTTCTGGAAGACAAAGCTGCGAAGGGTCGATGACGCCGAGTGCAATCGCAGTGGGCCGCAGCCCTAGCGAAGCAAGCAATCCGTGATGGGAGCTGCCTCACCCTCATCTATTTGTCGCCAACTCGGTTGGGGCGGAAAAGGGGACATTCCAGGACATGCCACTTTATCAGTGACTAAGTAGAATGTTCCCTTGTTCTAGTTCTAGCGTACATCGAGATGCGGTCGCTATCCAATCGCCTTGGCAATGACGAACGCGGCGGTTGCGGCCAAGCCGCCCACGACGGCTGTTTGCCATGCACTTCGGAACGGTCGAGCCGTCGTGAATCGGCCCTTGATGTACCCGAACACCAAGAGTGCGAGCAACGTCACGATTATCGAGCCGATCAAGGCCGAGTGAATCGAGCGGAAGAAGAAATACGGCGCCAGCGGGACCAAGCCACCGGCGATGTACGACACAGCGATGGTGAAGGCGCTGCGGCTGGCCCGCTTCGGATCGGGTTCTTCGAGACCAAGCTCGAACCGCATCATGAAATCGACCCACCGTTTCTTGTCGGCACTAATCGAGTCCACCACGGTCGCCACCTTGGCGTCTTCGAGGCCGTAGGATCGCAAAACGTCGGCGACTTCGGCGGCTTCTTGCTCCGGCATCTCTTCGGTTTCACGTTCCTCCCGCGCACGCTCCGAGACGAAATGCTCGGCATCCGTTCGCGCGGCCAGGTAACCGCCCAGGCCCATCGCGATCGCGCCGGCTGCTACTTCGGCCAACCCCGCCGTCACGATGATGTTGCTCGATGCAACGGCTCCCGAAAGTCCCGCCGCGAGAGCAAACGGCACGGTCAATCCGTCCGACATTCCGATCACGATGTCGCGAACGCTTTCCGAGGCGGTAAAGTGCTTCTCGACGTGCGACGTTTGCGGCATGGAAGCCCCGAGCATGGCGGTGGTGAGGTTGCACTGTCCGGCAGACTACGGGGGCAAACCGAGATAGCCGAGCATTTGCCTGCTTTGCGACGGCTCGCGAATCACGATCACGAGCAGATGCTTCGCGAGTTTATAACGATCTCACTCGTGACGCTACGAAGGGCGTGCCGCTGAATTGGCGGTACGAAGTCGTCGAACTCGGCTGCCAGGCGAACCGCAAAGTCGACGGTTATGCAGGCAAGTGCGGCCGCGAAGAGGCAAGTGTGTGCCATCGTTCTTCGAGTTATGGCGATTCTCATCGACTTTGCAGGCTCCTGACTCGGCTGCCGACGCCATTGTGGATCGCCGCCAGATTGCGGTACGATCAGCCGTTATGAGGCTCCAGAACGTTGCTTTGCATTCCTCTGCCGGAGGAGTTTTCTTTGACCGACAACGCTTGATGACCGGGAAGCATGGATGCGGCTGATCGATGTCGTCGTGAATAATCTGTGGCGTCGCAAGTTGCGGTCTTCGCTGACCTGCCTCGGGGTTGCGCTGGCTGTGGCTGGGACGCTTGCCCTGGTCGGGTTCTCAAGTGGCCTTGAGCGTTCGACGGCCGAGGTCTACGAGGGGCGAGGGATCGACCTCGTTGTGGTTCGTGCCGGGGTGACCCAGCAACTAACGAGCAGCCTCGACGAAAGTGTTGGAACGCGAATCGGACAGATTGCGAACGTTCGCGCGGTCAATCCAAGTCAGACCGACGTCGTGTCGTTCGGCGAAGGGAGCCTGGTCGGAATCTCCGTTCATGGCTGGCCTGCCAAGGGTTTCGCCTTGCAGACGCTGGTCCTTACCAGTGGTCGCCCACTAGCGGCCGGGGACCGGCGGAGCGTGATGCTAGGTCAAAGTCTGGCAGCAACGCTCGGCAAGCAAGTGGGAGATGAGGTGGAGATCGAACAGAGCAAATTTCGGGTCGTCGGAATCTTCGCCGGCCTTAACGTCTATGAGAACATGACCGCCATTACACTCTTGCCTGATTTACAAGAGCTCATGGACCGCGCGGGACAAGTCACCGAGTTTCAGGTGGCCGTCGATTCCGATACGGTCCACGACAAAGCCGCCATCGACCGCGTCCGCGCGAACATCGAATCCTTGCGCGACGAGCAGGGAAATCTGCTCGGTCTGTCGGCGATGCCTGCGCGACAGTTCGCCGAAGGAAGCACCGAAGTCGGCCTCGCCCGCGCGATGGCGTGGGGCACTTCGATCATCGCGATGGTGATTGGCTCGTTGGGGCTGCTCAACACGATGCTGATGTCGGTGCTCGAGCGAGTCCAAGAGATCGGCATCTTGAAAGCGCTCGGCTGGCGTACAAGCCGCGTCGCGAAGATGATCCTTCTCGAATCGCTCACGCTCAGCGTGTCGGGCGCGATTGCAGGCGTTGCGGGCGGGGTGTTGCTTGTCGGTGTGCTCAGCAAGACGAGGTTGCTGGGAGGCCTTCTGCGCCAGAGCTTTCTTGGCCCGTCGTGTGTCTTGGTTTCGGTGTTGCGATCTGCATTGGCGCCTTGGGCGGAGTGTATCCCGCGGTACGGGCAGCGAGGCTTTCGGTAGTCGAGGCCTTGCACTATGAGTAATGAATCCGCCGGTGCGACGAACGGCACGCTGCTGCGTGTCGAAAACGTCACTCGCCATTACGCCGACGGCGGCGTGACGGCGCTGCGAAACGTATCGCTGGACGTCCATCGCGGCG
Organism: uncultured Planctomycetota bacterium; assembly: GCA_963708675.1. Taxonomy (GTDB): domain Bacteria; phylum Planctomycetota; class Planctomycetia; order Pirellulales; family PNKZ01; genus DATAXP01. Next base: position 2,500,287 of record CAVPTO010000003.1, on the reverse strand, counting down.
AATACCTGGCCATCATGGGCCCCAGCGGCAGCGGCAAGAGCACGCTGCTCAACTTGTTGGGCGCTCTCGACGTGCCGAACGAGGGTGAAGTCTATTTCGAAGACGAGCCGCTTTCGCATTGCCGCAATCTCGATCGCATCCGGGCCGAGAAGATTGGCTTCATCTTTCAGTCGTTCCATCTGTTGCCGACGCTCACCGCGCTTCAAAACGTCCAAGTGCCAATGTTGGAAGGCAAGCTCAAAGCGAGAGAGCGACGTCCGCGAGCTCGCGCTCTGCTAGAACTTGTGGGCCTCAGCAATCGCCTCGATCATTTACCCGGACAGCTGTCGGTTGGGCAGCGGCAGCGAGTCGCCATCGCACGAGCGCTCGCCAACGAGCCGCCATTGCTGTTGGCCGACGAGCCGACCGGAAACCTCGATTCGCAGTCGGGCGAAGAAGTGCTCCGGTTGTTCGATTTGCTGCATCGCGAGCGTGGCATGACGCTGGTCGTCATCACGCATAGTCGCGAAGTCGCCGAACGCGCCGAACGCTCGGTCTGGATTCGCGACGGTCAAATTGTCAGCCAGGAGACCGTCGTCTGATGTTCGAGCTGACGATGGTGTGGAAGAGTCTTTGCTTACGTCCGATTCGCTCGGTGTTGACGATCTTCGGCCTGGCGGTGGCGATCGGAGCGGTCGTCGCGCTGGTGGGAATCGCAACGAGGTTCGAGGCGTCGTTTCTCGAGCTCTACCAGCGCCGCGGAGGCGACCTCGTGATTCAGCGCGGCGGAGGCGCCGTGCAGTTGAGCAACGGCATCGACCAGGCGATTGGTGATCGGATCAAGCGTCTGCCCGACGTGCAACGCGTGGTCGGCTGCCTGATGGATATGGTCGCATTCGAGCAGGCCGATCTGTTCGCCGTGATCGTCAACGGTTGGCCGATGGACTGCTCTGTGTTGGATGAAGTCACCATGATCTCGGGACGGCGGTTCCACGACGGCGATCGGCAGTCGGTGATGCTCGGCAAGACACTCGCCGCAAACCTCGGCAAGCAGGTGGGAGACGAAGTCGAGGTGTACGCCAAGCCGTTCAAGGTCATTGGAATCTTCGACAGCTTCAGTATCTACGAAAGCGGCGCGGTGTTCTTCATGCTGAGCGAACTGCAGCAGTTGATGAATCGGCCGCACCATGTAACGGGATACCTGGTCGAAGTCGACAAGAGCCACGGTCAGCAGCGCGTTGCCGAGTTGCAGAAACAGATCGAAGCCATGGATCCGACGTTGGCGGTGTTGCCGTCGGGTGATTTCGTTCGCAACATCGCGCAAATCCGCGTCATCCGCGCGATGGCGTGGGTCACGTCGCTCGTGGCATTGATCATTGGCGCTGTCGGCATCTCGAACACGATGGTGATGTCGATCCTTGAACGTCAGGCAGAAATCGGAACGCTGCGGGCGCTTGGTTGGCGGACGATGCGCGTCGTGCGGCTGATTTGCTCTGAATCGATACTGCTTTGCCTTGGCGGCGCGATCGCAGGGAGCGTGCTCGGAGTGATTGTCACCCTAGTTCTGGCACGATTGCCGATGACGTCCGGCCTCGTTGATGGCCAGTTGGGCGCGATGGTGATTGTTCAAGGCTTCGGGCTCGCGCTATTGGCCGGATGCTTGGGCGCGCTATATCCCACGTACTGGGTATCGCGTTGGAAGCCGGTCGATGCGCTACGAAGCAAGTAGCGCGTCGAAGCAAATAGCGGCCGAGCAGCCTCGCCGGCCGATCGCTCTATGGCGCCGCGACTCGCCGGCGGAAGCTCCGCACTCCGTCCTGACAAACCAGCGGGAGCTTCGATCGCAAGAGGTTAGCGCCATCGAACCAGGTCCGTGGTTCCTCGAAAACCATGTGATATTCGATGAATATCGCGCCGCTCGGTTCCAAGAGACGCGTCGCTTTCACATAGCCGCCAGCGGCTTGATAAGGCTGCAAAGGGCCGACCTGCATCTTGCCTGCGTTGTCACGCGTGAGTTTCTGCCAACCGTTCGGGTACTGGCTGTCATGATCGAAACGTGGATCGATCGCCATGGCGACAAGCACCGATTGCGGAGTGCGGGTCTGAAGTCCTTGAAGAGCGAGATTCACTCGCACGCGATCGAATAAGACCAGGTTACCGGCGAAAAAGCGTTGACCGGCGATCGGCTCGATATGCCGTGATGCGAGGTCCGATGCCGAAAGGGCCACGAGCTGCGGCGATGACGAATCGGTCTTGGCGTTGGTTTCCGACTCGACCTGCTGACGAAGAAACTGGTCGTCGCTGATGCGTTCCAGGGCGCCGTGTACGACAAACCAAAGATCGATGCGACAAGCGGCATTGACCTGCTCGGTTGCGGGCGGGATCGTGTCGATCTTGAGAACGAACGGCGCGACGACCGAATTGCGTGTGAGCGCTTCGACAGAATGTTTCCCTTCAGCGATCTGCGTGATGCGTTGCTGTTGCTCGGCAGCGCTGAGGTTGTCTGCCATCGTAGGAGGTGGCAAAACAAGGGCCGTTGCCGAACTCATCCGCACGCCCGTGGTGGTCAGCTCGTTGAATAAGACGTTCTCGGCAGCAACGATCGGCGACACGAGCAAAAGAATGAAGCCACAAGCAAGCGATTGGTTCATACGAGTGCATTTCTCGAGCAGTTGCGTGCGATCGGACTACTTTCCGCCCAGCTTTTCCATCGAAGGCTCGATCTGCCACAGGTACAGAAAACTGGGAAGTCGGCTACGATCGAGACCCGGCAGGCTAAACGGTAGCAGACTGCCGTTCATAGGAACATTGGGCGTTGTCGCATAGACCGATTGAGCACGATCGCTCGGGCGATGATAGAAAGCAACCGCGATGTGCTGACGTCCCGCGCGGTGCGCTGCCATGTCGACTGCGTCGTTCAAGTACCCGACTGTGTCGATCAAGCCGTGTTGCATCGCTTGTTCCGCGGTGAAGATGCGACCATCGAAGTTCGTCGGATCATCGCCTCGAACGCTCGAGCGTGTTTGAAGGACGACGCGACGGAAGCGGTCGTGATAAGCGTTGGCGATGGTTTGCAGCAGTTCGCGACCCTCGTCGTCGATTTTGACGATCGGCGAACCGAGGTCGATCTTGTTTCCCGACTTTACGGGCGCGGCGAAGATGTTGAACTGGGCCATCGTATCTTGCAAGTTGTACAGATTCAGTATGACGCCGATGCCCCCCACGACGCTCGTCGGATGGGCGATGATCTCGTCGGCCGCGGTCGCCAGATAATAAGCGCCTCCCGCGCCTACATCCAAGATGCAGGCCACGACGGGCAACTGCGTTTGCTGTTTGAAGACCTGCAAGTCGTGCCACATGATATCGGTCGCCGTCACAGCGCCGCCTGGGCTGTTGATGCGGACGACGACGGCCACCACGTTCGGATCGGCAGCCACGGCGTCGAGCCGTTCGCGAAACAACGACACGGGATTGTCGCCCACCGATGCCAGGCCGGTCATGTCGGTGTTCAGAAGCAATCCATCAACGTCGACCACGGCAACTCGCGCAGCGTGCGGGCCTGCGTGCTCGGTGGGCAAGCCCATGGCGGCCACGGGAGAAGCATCGGCAACCGGTGGAACCGTTGCCGTGACGTTGGCCGTCACATTCGCTTGCGGAACTCTCGCGACGAGGTTGGCGTCAGCCACCACCGGAATCGGTCCGTGGATGCAACCCACGAGCGTAAGTCCCAAGCCGGCGAGTAGCGCGAGCCTGCCTAGCAAAACGAGTTCCTCGCAGATCACAAGAGCGCTGACCGGAAGCCGTTGAGCTAGACGGTTGGGGAAAGATAGTAAGTGCCCCAAATTGTCGCGGCATTTGTACTCGTGAGCGCCAGAATTGACAAGGCAAGCAGGGCCTCAAGGCGAAAGCCGCGACAGTGAAGCTAGCAATGCTCGCTGCCGCTGGTGATCGCATCTCGTTGCGCAAAGTCGCTTGAGCGCGACTCCGTCAGCTTCTCCAATCGCGACGGAGAAACAGGGATCGAATGATAGACCTTTTGGAAAATCGTACTCCCTAAGCCGTCTCGCAGGCTGTCGACGTGCATCATTGCCTGGATTATGTGCGGCCGACGCATCAGGTATCCGATCGCCGAAGCTGTTCGAATGGAACGCCTGAAAAGCGACTGCCAGTTTGTCGCATATCGCTGTTGATCGAAGGCGCTTGGTGGCCTTGCGGGCGAAGTATCGATCAGGATGCTACGCGCAAGGAACGCGCTGGCCAACGCCATCGTCATTCCCTGGCCAGTCAGTGGTTCGATCGTGCCAAGAGCGTCACCGACGTAAAGAACGCCTCGGACGCGGGGCTCGGCGAATTGCGTCGAGACGTCTGCGATCGTTGACCACGAATGATTCGACGGGCACTTGGAGAGCATCGTTGCCAGGCTTGGCTGGGCGGACATCCAATCGGCGAGCACTTGGTTCAATCCACCGTCCGCGCTGCCCAGCAGTCGCCGTGGCAACACGCCGCACAGATTGAGGCTCCCATCTTCTACCGGCGCTGCGCCCACGTAGCCGCCAGGCAAGCTATACATCGCCAGGGAGTTCGCGTCGCACGGTTCGATGTTTCCCGAATCTCGCGGAAAATGTCGTTTGAAGCCAACGAGCCGCGGGCCATGACGAACGACGTTCCCCGTTTGACGCACCACCACCGACTGCCGACCATCGGCCGCGATGATTACCGGAGCGTCGAACCGCTCGGTCGATTCCTGCTTCGAAACACAACTGGCCATCAAACCTTGAACCTCGCCGCGCTCGATGAGCGGGCTGCGCACTCGAAAGCCGAGACGCACTTCGACGCCAGCGTCTGCCGCGTGGTTGACGAGTAACTCGTCGAAGCGGTAGCGGCTAAACGTGACGGGAGCAATCGCATCTTTCGCAGTGGCCGCGATGGTGAGTCGATGCTTGCGCGATGCGACGAGATTCACTTCGACGATGGGAACCGCTTGCGCGAACTTTTTCAGCGACGCCCAAGGCAGTCAACAACGGCCACGCACCGGCGGCCAGATGCTCACCGCACACCTTTTGACGTGGGAACGTTGCGGCGTCCATCATCGCTCGATCAACAACGCGCAACGATTCGGGAGTCGACGTCAGTCATGGAAGACGATCGTCGTTGGACCGCAACGTGAGTTGCAGGCATCTTCGTTGGGATCGCGGTTCACGCTCTGTTTGCCGTGACCGTTTATCACCTCTTTCGCTTTCTCCAAGGTTGTCCGCCACAGCCTGGTAGCGCGAGCCTTGCTTGCGACTCGCTACTCGCGCTCCAATTCAGCGTCGTCCATAGTCTTCTGTTGTGGCCTGGAGTGCGCGAACGTTTGGAGCAGTACGTCGCCGCGCCGTTCTATGGTCTGTTCTTCTGCACGGCTACTTGCGCCACGTTGCTGTTGGCGATCTCTCAATGGCAAGTCGCATCGTCGGCCGTGTGGCAGCTTACCGGTTGGCCGCGATTAGCCGTGCAAGCTGCTTTTCTCGCGACATGGGTCGCACTCATCTACAGCCTGAGCTTGAACGGTCTCGGGTATCAAACCGGTTGGACACCCTGGATTCATTGGGTGCGCCGTCGGCCAATCCCACGTCGCGAGTTCAAGCCTCGCGGCGCTTACCTGTACCTTCGCCATCCGGTGTACCTGAGCTTCATGGGGTTACTCTGGTTCACCCCCGACATGACCTTGGACCGAGCGGTGCTCACTGGAATATGGACCGCTTACATCTTCGTCGGAAGCTGGTTGAAGGATTTGCGGCTTGTGCACTACATCGGTGACCGTTACCGGCGGTATGAGTCCGTAGTGCCCGGCTACCCCGGAATGATCGTCGGGCCGCTCAGTCGTCGGCGAAGTCCCGAGCCCGTCAGCCCATCTCGTTGGTTCTACGACAGCGTCCAGTTCGTTTGTCGACCGAAAACCCGCGTCGCGGTGTCGCTGTCTAGCAAAACTTCCCGAACCGAATGAGAAGCGAAAAAACCAGACTGCGTGGCCGAGCGCATCCAGAAGGACGAGTGCTTGAGATCATCGCGACTGATCGACGCCACAGCGAACTAATCGCTATTTGCGTGACACTCGTTCTCGATGTTGCGTCGCCGTTGACTTAGCTCAATCGAGCATCGGGCGCCAGTGCGTACTGAACGGGTGAGTACCGATCAGCGCTGTTTGCGGTGGCCTCCCATGATTGACCTTTGGCGGTGATGAGCCGATATTGCGCGCTCGGCAAGCGTCAGGTAAAGGAACGCCAAACCCCTTTGTGCGGAGAACCCCTTGTGTTGTTAAAGGTGCCCGGCCGGCGGAGAAAAACCGACCATTTGCTACACAGAGTTGCTAAGCTCGTCACTGTACAGCTAAGCCTTTCCCTCGCAATATGCGGTGCTTTTGCCGATGATTTAGCTAAAAACGCGCGTAGTCCGAATGTCGTACTCATCCTTGCCGACGACCAAGGTTACTCGGACGTCGGCTGCTTCGGGGCGGAAGGGTTTGCGACGTCGCGGCTCGATCGCATGGCGAGCGAAGGGCGGCGCTTCACGGATTTCTATGTCGCGCAACCGGTGTGCACCGCCTCGCGCGCGGCATTGATGACGGGTTGTTATTCGAATCGCGTCGGGTTGTTCGGCGCGCTCAATCACGAGAGCACCATCGGCATCAATCCCGACGAGCTGCTGCTCAGTGAACTTTGCAAGTCGCGAGGCTATGCGACCGCGATCTTCGGCAAGTGGCATCTCGGACATCATGCGAAGTTCCTGCCGACGAACAACGGCTTCGATGAGTTCCTAGGCATTCCGTATTCGAACGACAATGGCCCGCTGCATCCGATCGTGCGTACGATTCCTTCGTTACCGCTGATCGAAGGTACAAGGGTGGTCCAGCTCGATCCCGATCAATCGCAATTCACACGACGCTTTACCGAACGTGCGATCGATTTCATCGAACGCAACAAGCAGCAACCGTTCTTCTTGTATGTGCCGCATGTGATGCCGCATGTGCCGATCTTTGCTTCCGAGTCGTTCAAAGGGCGCACCGAGCGCGGCGTCTATGGCGACGTGGTCGAGGAGATCGATTGGTCCGTGGGTCAGATTCTGGACACGCTCGACCGATTAAAACTGTCGGAACAAACGCTCGTCATCTTCGCGAGTGACAATGGACCGTTCTTGTCGTATGGAAATCATGCCGGCTCGGCGCGACCGTTGCGCGAAGGCAAACTCACGACCTGGGAAGGAGGCGTGCGCACGCCGTGCATCATGCGTTGGTCGAGCCGCATCCCTGCTGGAAGTGTGTGCCGCGAGGTCGCAGCGACGATCGACTTGTTGCCGACCATTGCGAAGCTCATCGGCGGCGAACTTCCGAAGCAAACGATCGACGGACTCGATATTGCTCCGCTGATGTTCGGAGACGCCGACCAGAAATCGCCGCACGAGGCGTATCTGTATTACGGCGGCGAGGAACTGCAAGCCGTCCGCGCGGGGCCGTGGAAGTTGCATCTCGCGCACGATTATCTGACTCCGGCGTCACCGCCGGGCCGTGATGGCAAACCCGCGAACTTCGAGAACCTCAAGCCCGAGTCGATGGCGCTTTCGGGACTCGCGGGCATCGCCAGCCGACACGGTTACGTCGTGCGTCACACCGATCTCGCGCTCTACAACCTCGCCGACGATCCGGGCGAGCAACGCAATGTCGCGGCCGATCATCCCGACGTGGTGGCGAGGTTGCAGACGTTCGTTGAACAAGCCCGCGTCGACCTGGGCGACACGCTTGTCGGGCGCAAGGGAACGAACCTGCGTCCTGTCGGCCGGCTGTGACGTCACGAAGCGATGCGCTTACGAAAGACGACCATGTCGTCGCCGTCGGCATAAAAATCGCGCAGAATTGCTGCCTGCTCGTAGCCGTACTTCGCGTAGAAGCGCCGTGTCGGCTCGTAATTCGGCAGCGACGACGTCTCGATCAGCAACAGCCGTCCATTCTGTTGCTTGATGTCCGATTCGACACGATCGAGCAGCACTCGGCCAAACCCGCGGCCTTGCGAGCTTTTGTCGACGGCGATCCAGTACAGGTGCCAACAGCGGTCGGTCATCGCGGCCGGCGCGAAGTAGGCAAAGCCGACCACGCGACCTTCTTCTTGGAGCGTGATCGAGCGGTGCCCAATGTCAGCATTGTGCGTATGATAGTCGTCGAGCACCTCGCCAAGCGCGACGATCTCCATCGGCTTGAAGACGCCGGTTTCGTCGGCCAAGGCGATGAGCGTGGGGCGATCGGTGATCGATGTTGGTCGAATCAGCATTGGTCGGGTCATTCGTCGGTCGGATCTTTCGTTACCACGATTTCAATTGTCGTCAGTGCAGCGATGAACAAGGCATTCGTCAAGGAGCCTGAGCAGACGGCGTCGGCGAATTGTCCGCGCTGCGGTTCGCTGGGCATCGCGGTGGGCGAGGAGACGCTGGCTGCGCATCTCGATGAAACGAATCGCACTGCCATCGCCAAGGCTGCGTTCTTTTGCCCTTGGCCTGCGTGCGGCGTGGCTTACTTCGACACCTTCGAGCGAACCGTGCCGGTCGAGGCGTTGACAACGCCAATTTGGCCGAAAGATCCGGAAGCACCAATCTGCGCATGCTTTGGATTTACGACCGACGAGATCGACCAGGACATCGCCGAGGGAACGGTCGAACGAACGCGGGCGCTAGTCGAGAAGGCGAAATCTCCGCAAGCACGATGCCTCACGCAAGTGGCCAGCGGTCACAGTTGCGTTGCCGATGTGCAGCGTTATTACATGCAGCATCGGAAATAGCGCCCCGGGCAAGCTCGCATCGGCATCCGACGCGGCCAATGGAGCACTTCGTGTTCGTTTACTTCGCGAGTATTGCGATGTAAACTGGTAATGTCGCGACATTTGCGACGTCTTTTCTCGTCTCGGTCTGAGGAGTCCCGGCATGTCGCAGGCCATCGTCGATCCCAGCGAATTGCGCCGCTTTGCTCACAACCTGAAGCAGTTCAGCAGCGAACTGCAAAACCAAATGGCGCTGCTACGCTCGCAGTTGCTGAGCCTCGGCCAGACATGGCGAGACCAGGAACACGAAAAGTTCTCCAGCGAATTCGAGCAGACGACGGTCGCCATCGGCCGGTTCCTCGAAGCCAGCAACCAGCACATTCCCTTCTTGCTTCGCAAGGCGGAACGCATCGAAGAGTATCTTCATCAACGCTAAACGTGGGGGCGGAGATTGAGCCACCGCTGAACTCGGACAGACGGAATGAACGAAGCTGCCAACGTACGCTCGCTCGACGCCATCCGCGACTTTCGGCTGGCGGTCTGCACGTTTCGCGACCAGGCGTCGCACGCGCTGGCAGCAGTCGATATCGAGATCGCGCGTACTCTGGATTGGCTGGGGCACGATCAATTGAACTTTTGGAAGGAAGAAGTCCGCCGCCGGGAGGATCGCGTCAACGAGGCGAAGATGGATCTGCATCGCTGCCAGTTGTCGAAAAATGCCGCGGGTGAGACACCGGCCTGCACCGATCAAAAGGTCATGCTCGCGAAAGCCAAGAAGCGGCTCGCCGAGGCGGAAGAAAAGATCGAGACCATTCGAAAATGGGTTCTGATCATCGAGCACGAAATCTCGGAGTACCGCGGGCCTTCGCAACAGTTGGCAACAATGATCGACGCGAAGTTTCCACAGGCCATTAACATGCTCGACCGCAAGATGCGAGCCCTCGAAGCCTACGTGGCCGCCGCGCCCCCCGAGACCGCCCCGATCGTCGGCGTCTCGGCGTCTGCGGAACCGCCCGAGAATCAGGGTAAAGAAGTACCGCAGAAGAAAACGACGAGTTCGCCGTCTGCCCCGTAGTTCACCCGCACCCGTCACCCCTCAGCAACACGCATGACACGTCCTGGCGATTTGAGCATCACGTCGAGTTCGTTAAACTTCGCTGCCAAGACGTTGTATCAGCGATGGGGCGACATCGAGGCCGCGTGGAACGATCCTGTGAGCCGTAGCTTCGACAAGGAGTTCTTGGAGCCGTTGGAGCCGAGTGTCGCCACGGTTCTCAAGGCCATCAACCGCCTGTCGCAAGTCATGCGACAAGCCTGCGACGAGTGCACGTGATTAGCTTCTGGTTAGCCGCGACGCGCGAGCGGAGCGCTCCGCTCGCGCGTCGCGGCTAACCACTCAATGTCATAGTCATCACCCCGAATCCCGCATGTCCGACCCGCGACTGATCGAACGCCAAGACGCCGTACTTGCCAAGCTCGCGGACTTGGTTCGCGACCGAGCCACGGTCGGCGCCGAGGCCGAGGCTGAATACAAGCGCGGCCGCGGCGAAGCCGTGGCGTTGGCCGAGGCGCGACGGTCGGCGCTCGATGAGTCGTTCGCCAAGGAAAGCGACGCGACGCAGCGAGCCTATCGCGACGCGGTCGAAGCGCTCGATCGCAGGTTTCAGACCGAGCACGGCGGTGCGCAGCAAGATTACGAAGGACTCAAGAACCGCGTCAATCAACGTTATAAGACCGAACGTTCCGCCGCCAAGCGGACGCTCGACGAAAGCAGTTGGGAAACGCAGACGGTCTTCGACGCCACGAAGAACAAGCCGCGACGCGAATTCCTCGAGAACGAACGTCAACTAACGTTGCGTGCCCAGCGGCTCGAAGCGATCGCAGGCGAGGCGAAGATACTCCTCGCGCATTGTCGCATGTATCACCCGCCCGAGATCGTCGCCTCCAACATCGAGCCGACCGATGAAGCCGCCGCCCTCAAGGCGTTCATCGACTCGCTCGCCGCTGCCGAAGCGTTGCTCGTCAAGCTCACGAAACTGCGGCTGCCGAAGTTCTTTCAAGGTCTGACGCCGTTTTGGATGGCGGTGCTCGCCTGGGCGGCAGTCATCTACCCGTCGGGCTACTTCACCGATTGGCAGGTGACGTGGGTGCCGATCAGCCTGGGCGCCGGCATCGTCGTTGGTGGCGCGATCATCATCTGGCTCTACCAGATGGCTGCCGCGCGAGTGCGACGCGTCTTCACACCGCTGTGCCAGACGTTGTTCGATGCCGAGCAAGCGCGATCGCGATGGGGCGAATTCGCCACCGCCCGCTGGCAGCGCGAAGCCGCCGAGATCAAGCAACGTCACGAGTCCGACATCAAGCGGGCCACCGATAAGTACGCCTCGGTTAAGAGCGCCGCCCAGCAGCAACGCGACAAGGAACTCGCAGAGCTCGAAGCGATGTACCCGCCGAAGTTGGCGGAGCTGCAATCGCAGTATCAATCGCAGTCGCAGGAGCTTGAACGTTCGCATCGAGAGAAGATGGTCGCGCTGGCCAACGCGCATCGGACCGCCGTTGCGCAAGAGACCGAACGGGCGGACCGCGAAGACGCCGAGGTCGAAGGCCGCCGCCGCAGCCAGTGGCAGGCGCTGACCGACCGTTGGCGACAGGGGTTGGCCGAGGTGCAAGCCGAAGTCGCCGCGCTCGCCGCCGACACTGCCATTCGCTTTCCGGATTGGGACAGCCCCGCTTGGGACACCTGGCAAGCACCGACCGAAGTCGCGCGAGCGGTCCGCTTCGGGCAACTCGACGTGCGGCTCGATCAGATCGCCGACGACGCCGTGCAAGACAAGCGTCTCCTCACCGGCCTCGACACCACGTACAAGCTACCGGCCCTGCTGCCGTTCCCCGACCGGTCGTCACTCATTTTGCGAGCCAGTGGCTCGGGGCGTGCCGCGGCCGTCGACGTGTTGCAGGCCGTGATGTTGCGATTCCTGACGGCCGTGCCTCCCGGTAAGTTGCGATTCACGATCATCGACCCCGTCGGGCTCGGCCAAAACTTCGCCGGCTTCATGCATTTGGCCGACTACGAAGAAATGCTCGTCACGCACAAGATTTGGACCGAGCCTCAGCAGATCGAACATCGCCTGGCCGACATGACCAGTCACATGGCCAACGTCATCCAGAAGTATCTCCGCAACGAGTACGAAACGATCGAGCATTACAACCGCGAGGCGGGCGAAGTGGCCGAGCCGTTTCGTGTGCTCGTGATCGCGAACTTCCCGTTCGGTTTCAACGACGCGGCCATTCGGTATCTGATGAGTGTTGTGAACACCGGGGCACGCTGCGGCGTGTACGCACTGATCAGCGTCGACACGAAGCTGCCGCTGCCACATGGCTTCCGCCTGGCCGACCTCGAACAGAACTCCGCGAAGCTCGTGTGGCGCGAAGACAAGTTCGTGTGGAAGCACGAGGTCTTCGAGAAGTTCCCGCTCACCGTCGACGGCCCGCCGCCGTCCGAACGATTCAGCCAGATCGTGCATCTCGTCGGCCAAGGCGCGAAGAATGCCAACCGTGTCGAGGTGCCGTTCGAGTTCATCGCTCCGGCGGAAGATCAGTGGTGGACGAGCAGCGCCAGCCGCGGCATCGACGTCGCTTTGGGTCGTGCAGGGGCGACGAAGCGGCAACACCTGCGGCTTGGTCGCGGCACCGCTCAGCATGTGCTCATCGCTGGCAAGACGGGCTCCGGCAAAAGCACGCTCATGCACGCGCTCATCACGAATCTCGCCCTGCTTTACAGCCCCGACGAAGTGCAGTTGTATCTGATCGACTTCAAAAAGGGTGTCGAGTTCAAGACCTATGCCGAGTACCGCCTCCCGCACGCGCGCGTCGTGGCGATTGAAAGCGAACGCGAGTTCGGGCTCAGCGTGCTGCAGCGGCTCGACGCCGAGCTCAAGCTCCGCGGCGATTTGTTCCGCGATCTCGGCGTGGCCGACCTGAACGGCTATCGCAACTCGGATGGCGCTGAAGTCATGCCGCGCATCCTGCTGATCGTCGACGAGTTTCAGGAGTTCTTCGTCGAAGACGACAAGATCGCGCAAGATGTGTCGCTGCTGCTCGATCGCCTCGTTCGCCAAGGTCGTGCCTTCGGCATTCACGTTCACCTGGGCAGTCAAACGCTCGGCGGAGCGTACAGTCTGGCACGCAGCACGCTCGGTCAGTTCGCGGTGCGCATTGCGCTGCAGTGCAGCGAGGCAGACGCCAACCTGATTCTCAGCGAAGAAAACTCCGCAGCCCGTCTGCTCACGCGTCCCGGCGAAGCGATCTACAACGACGCCAACGGACGCACCGAAGGCAACAACCTTTTCCAGGTTGTGTTTCTCAACGACGATCGACACGAATATTATCTGCGTCGCGTCTCCGAGCTTGCCGCCGCAAGGAACGTCTCGACCGACGGACAGATCGTGTTCGAAGGCAATGTTCCGGCCGATGTTGAGAAGAACCACTTGTTGACGGCCGTGCTGGCCGAAGCTCGCGAAGCATCGTCCGTCGCGGCTCAGGCGTGGCTGGGCGATGCGATCGCCATAAAGGATCCGACGGCGGCAGTGTTCCGAGCGCAAAGCGGCAACAACGTGCTGATGATCGGCCAGCAGCCCGAGGGGTCGCTGGCGATGATGGCCATCAGCATGATCGCTATTGCCGCGCAACAGTCGAACGCCCGTTTCTATGTGCTCGACGGGCAAGCGCCCGATTCGCCGTTGATCGGTTCGTTCCCCCGAGTGTCACGCGTGCTGCCGCAGTCGATCGACTTGGGCACTCCGCGCGACACAGCCCGCATCGTCGGCGCGTTGGCCGAAGAGCTCGAACGTCGCCAGGCGACGAACGAAGCCGACGCCGCGCCGCTGTATCTGTTCATCTACGACCTGCAGCGCTTCCGCGATCTGCGCAAGGCCGAGGACGATTTCGGCTTTTCGCGAGGCGCCGAGAAGCCGAGCCCGAGCAAGCAACTCGTGTCGCTGTTGCGTGAAGGGCCAGCCTTGGGCATTCACGTCATCATTTGGGTCGATACGCTCAACAATGTGCAGCGCAGCTTCGAACGCCAGACGTTGCGCGAGTTCGAGACGCGCGTGCTGTTCCAAATGAGCGTCGGCGACTCCAGCACGCTGATCGACTCTCCCGCGGCTAGTAAGCTTGGCACCCATCGCGCGTTCCTGCACAGCGAAGAGCAAGGCCGGCTCGAAAAGTTCCGCCCCTACCGCATGCCCGACGACGCATGGTTGCAATCGGTTCGCGAATATCTGGGGGGCGGGGCGCCCAAGCCTTCGCTCGGCGACACCCCCGCCCCCGACTCCGGCGCGATCGCCCATGAAACGTAATCACCTGCCGCTTGCGGTTTCGCGTGCCTTGTTGTTGTTTGCACTTTTCTCCGGTTCTGTACAAGCCGCGAAGATCGACGGCCAACTTCTTCTCAAAGACGGCCTCATCGTCGACGGTTCCGGCGGCGAACCGGTCGTCGGCAATGTCGCGATCGATGAAGACACGATCGTCGCCGTCGGTAAATTCGAAGTCGGCAACTTCGATCGCGTGATTGACTGCCGCGGCCTCGTCGTGGCCCCGGGCTTCATCGACTTGCACACGCACAGCGACGATGAAGTCATCGCGCCGGCCACGCGCGCGAGCGTCAATTATCTGGTGCAGGGCTGCACGACGGCCGTCACCGGCAACTGCGGCTCGGGGCCCGTGCATGTCGCGGCGTATCTCGACAAAGTCGACGCCGCGGGCGCCGGCACCAATGTCATGCACCTGCTGCCGCAAGGCTCGCTGCGACAAGCGGTGATGGGCACGGCCCGTCGCGAGCCGACGGCCGACGAACTCGCCGAGATGAAACGTCTTGCCGACAAGGCGATGGTCGACGGCTGCTGGGGCATGACGAGTGGATTGATCTACGTTCCCAGCGTTTATGCCACGACCGACGAGTTGGTTGAGATCGCGACGGTTGTTGGCAATCGCGGCGGGTTCTACGCCAGCCACATTCGCGGCGAAGGCGCCGAGTTGCTCGACGCTGTGCGCGAGGCGCTCGACATCGGCACGCGGTCGGTGCGCCGGTGCATATCTCGCACTTTAAGGCGTCGGGCCGTAAGGCTTGGGGCTCGCTGCACATCGCTGCCGATCTTGTCGAGAAGGCTCGCGCGAGCGGACAGCGTGTGACGGCCGATCAGTATCCGTACACCGCATCGAGCACGTCGCTCGAAGCGTCGGTTATTCCCACGGCCGCTCGCGAAGGGGGCCGCAAAGCGCTCATTCAGCGGCTCAACGAGGCGACCCCCGGCACGAAGTTGCACGAGAAGATCGCCGCGAAGGTGACCGACGCCGAAGATCAGCTACACATCGCCTCTTACAAACCTCGCCGCGCGTGGACGGGTAAATCACTCGCCGAGATTGCCAAGGCCGAAGGGCGGCCGGCCGTCGACATTGTTTACGAGATCGAGCGTCATGGCGGAGCGCGCGTCGTCAACTTCGGCATGAGCGAGGACGACGTGAGGATGGCGATGCGTCTGCCGTGGGTCGCCACCGCCAGCGACGGGCACGCAATGATTCCCGGTATCGATCAACCGCATCCTCGCAGCTTCGGCACCTTCGCCCGCAAGGTCGGCCACTACGCGATCGCTGAGAACGTGCTGCCGCTGACCACCGCCATTCGCAGCGCCTCGGGCCTTCCCGCCGACATTCTCGGCGTCACAGGTCGCGGCTATTTGCGCGAAGGGTACTCGGCCGACGTCGTCGTTTTCGATCCCAAGACCTTTCGCGACACGGCGACGTTCGATCAGCCATATCGCTATGCAGTCGGCGCTCGGTACGTATTGGTGAACGGCAGCCCGGCCGTGTTCGACGGAGTGCCGACCGGGGCGCTGGCGGGAAGGTCGCTGCGAATGCCGGCCCGCACCGGCAAGCGCGAAACCGCAAGCGAGAAATGAACGCGGCACGTAAGTTGACGTGTTAATCCACTCCCTGGACGTACGTGTGTTCCGGGAATCGCTGCGAGGCAAAGATGTAGCCGACGGTGACGACCGTCAGCAGCGCGGCGAAGAACAGGAAGTAGTTCGGGCCTTTGAGCGCCTCGGCCACCGTGCCGCTGCTGATCACGCCGTTGACCGTCGCGGCAATCATGTTGCCCAGCGATACGCTCAGCATGTTGAGCGACATGACGAACGATTTCATCGACGGGGGCGCTTGCGTGTATGAGTACTCGAGCACCGTGATCGAAACCATCACTTCGCCGGCCGTGATGATGACGAACGCCGCAAGCTGCCACCAAATCGAAACCGTCAGCCCGGCAGAGAGCCAACCTTCGATGCGCCACACAAGCAGGAACGACAGCACGGTCAGTACGAAACCGATGCCGATGCGTCGCAGCGGCGTCAGCGTGACGAATCGGTTCACGACCGGATAGATCACGTAGTTGAAGATCGGGATGAGCAGCATGATCAGGAGCGGGTTGATCGCCTGGACCTGTTCGGCGGCAATCTCTTCACGCGGCGCGACGAAGCCGAGCGAGACAATCTTCAGCGCCATCGCCAACACTGGCGAGTTGCGGTCCATGCGCTCCGCTTGCGCGACCCACGACGTCGCCGTCTGATCGTACAAGCACCAGAAGAACGCGACGAACAGGTAGAGCGCTCCGAGTCGCAACAGCACACCGAGCCCCTCGCGGCTCAACAAATCGCGAAGGAACTGTTTGCCACGCGGCGGAATGTGCGCGTATTTGCGACGTCCGAGCCAGAAAACGAGTGTCGCCAGAAACATCAACACGCCCGGCAGCGCGAACGCCAGCGACGGAGTTCGCACGTCGGCGGGAATCCACTGCTCGAACCGCCCCTGACGGTTCAGGATCGCCGGCGTCAGCAAGGTCGAAAAGAACGAGCCGAAGTTGATCGAAAAATAGAACCAACCGTAAACCTTCGGCAAGAGGTGCTGGTTCTCGCGCGAAAACTGGTCGCCAACGTGTGCCGACACGCAAGGCTTGATGCCCCCTGCCCCCAAAGCGATCAACGCCAGCCCGATCAGCAACCCCATGCGCGTGTCGTCGAGCGCCAAGGCCAAATGTCCGCAACAGTACACGAGCGACAAGATCACAATTGTGCGGTATTTGCCGATCAGCGTGTCGGCCAACATCCCACCGAGCAGCGGAATGAAATAGACCGCTGAGAAGAACGTATGAGACCAGGCGTTGGCCTCGTGCTCGGACATTACGTCGAGCGCGCCGCTGCTGTCGATGAGAAACTTCGTCATGAACGGGAACAGAATCGTCCGCATCCCGTAATAGCTGAACCGCTCGGCGGCCTCGTTGCCGACGATGTACGGAATGCCGGGCGGCATCGTTTCGATCGGCTCGGGCTCGGTGCGATACCCGGCCCGTTTGTCGGCGTCGATCACGATTTGGCTGATGCGGTCGATCATGCCTGATACGATAGTCGCCACACGACATTCAGGCGAGCGGCACGGCGTAAGCCCGCTGCGTCATGAGAGAACGTTATGCGTCTTCGACGGCCGTCCTTCATCGGCGTACTCATTGGCATCTGGGCGGCATGGTTCTCGCTCGTCGCGCTGTCGAACGCGTTCGACGGCCTGAAGGTGATGGGATTGCTCGGCGAGCACTGGCGATTGGCGTCGGGCAATTTCGCGGCGATCGAGCAGGTGACGTCGATTTACAAGCTGCCGCGCTTTGTGAATGGCTTGCTCTATCTCGTGGTGATTGTCGTCGAGATCGGCATCGCGAATCTGATGTGGCGATCGCTGGGCCGGCGCGATCCCAAGACCCGCGAGGCCGCGTTTACGTTAGCGGTCGCGCTGTTTGGCGGGTTTCTGTTGGCTGACGAATTGTTCATCGCTTGGCCGACTGGGCTGGCGCATGTGCACTTCGGCATTCTCGGGGCGTTGATCGTCACGTGGATCGCGGCGAGAAACGCTTGACGCGTGCTTGCAATGCGCCCGCGCGATGCAAGAATCACGACATGCTCATGCCACGCTTTTCGCTGCGGTTTGTCTTCGCACTCACGGCAGCGGCGGCCGTCGTATTTCTCGTCATGTCGTGGGCGATGCAAGGCACGGGGTGGGCGGTCGGCGTGACGATGGCGCTCGTGATGCTCGCCGTCATCGCCGTCGTGCATGCCGCGTTCTTCGCACTCGTGTGGTTGTTTTCACTCATCGGTCGATCGCGACGTAAAGTATCCGACGCTTCGCAGGTCCCCATTCACGCCGAGGGCTAGGCGATGTTGCGGCTTCGCGGGCAGATGCGTGTCGCCGCCATTTCGCCGCGGATGATTGCGCAGTGGCTCTTCGCGTCGCTGCTCGTCGTCGCCCACGCAGCCTCGGTCGCGGCATTTCAACCGACTCAAGTAACGGTCACCTCAGGCTTCACGCTCCATGCGCCGCGCCAAGGCAACGCCAGCTTGCCGATCAAGACCAACGGTCTGCACGTGAGTGTGGCCAAACGCGATTGGCCCGGCGATCCCGGTTATCACCAGTGCGATGTCACGGTGTCTGCCGTCGTGCCGCGTTCGTCGGAGCGAGTGATCACCGTGCGGCTGGAGCTCACCGACTCGTGGTTTCGCTGGAATCGCGATCACGGCGACATTGCGGTGACAGGCGTCGTCGTCATTCCACCAGGCGAAGCGTCGGCCTCCTCGACGATGCTGCTGCCCGAGCATCGAGCGTGGCAGAACGTCAAGCTCGACGTCTGGGACGACGGCGAAGCCTTGAAGGACATGACCGATCAAACGTATCTGTCGTCGTACGGAAGGACGACGCAAGGCGATCCCGCGATCTTGGCGATCGGCGCATCGCACAACTTTCCCGACACGAGCATTGACGGTTGGAAACGCGCCTTCAACGCCGGCCTGCTCGATTTGCCCACCGACTGGCTTGCCTACACGAGTGTCGATGTCGCGATTATCGACAGGAAACTACTCGGCGATCTCATCGCAAAGCACCCGGCCCGATGGAAGGCCATGCGTGCGTGGATCGCGACTGGCGGCAACTTGTGGATCTACGGTGTGCAAGATTCTGACGTTCGTCGGGGCGAACTGGCAGAATTGCTCGATCTAGTTCCGAAGTCCGACGGCGAATCAGAATCACCGAATGTCCCGTGGCAAGCTGTGCAAAACGTTTCGTCGGGCGCGATGTGGATACGTCTCGGCGGCGGCGTGGTCGTGGCGCTCGAGATGAAGACTCCTCGCAATGCCACTGTCGCATGGAAATGGATTACTGACGCCGCAGGCACGGGGCGCACCGATTGGTCGTCGCGCAACGGCGTCACGTTCGACGGCGCGAACCCCGATTTCTGGACGTTGACGATTCCCGGCGTCGGACTGCCGCCGATCGGCACCTTTCAGATTCTCATCACGCTGTTCGTGATCGCCATCGGCCCGGTCAATTACGCGATGCTGCGACGCCGCAATCGCCTGAACATGATGATCGTCACGGTGCCGCTCAGCGCGCTGGCGATCAGCGCGACGCTCATTGTTTACGCTCTGGTGGCCGATGGATTGTCAACACGTATGCGGACACGCAGCTTTACGATGATCGACCAGCGGCGGGGAGAGGCGTCGTGCTGGGCTCGCCTGTCGTACTACGCCGGTCGTTCGCATTCGGCGGGGCTCACGTTCGACAGCAATACCGCGGTCTATCCGATGGAACCCGATAACACCGGTCTAAGTCAGCAGCCGACGCGTGAAGTTGTCTGGACCGACGAGCAGCGGCTTCCGCGTGGGTGGCTTCCCGCCCGCACTGCCTCGCAACTGGTGACTGTGCGTCATCGAACGAGCGGCGCACGCATCGACGTAACCGAAGCAGTGGGGCAACCATCGCCGCAAGCCGTCAACCGGTTGGGCTGTCGCATCGAGCGACTGTGGCTCGTGGACAACGGCGGGCAATGGTTTCGCGCGCAAGCGCCAACGATGGTCAATCGCCGTCGTTCGAGCGCATCGATTGGAAGAGCTTTTCTGCACAATGGGAAACGCTTTACAAGGCCGCCGCGCTGCGCTACCCCAGCGACTGGAAAGGCGGCTGGTTGACGGGACATTTCTTCGCGGGGTTCGCTCCGGCCGGCACGCAGTCGGACGATGGCATTCTCGAACGAGGCCTGTCGCATCCGATCGACGCCGACTCGCGACGCATGTGGGTCGCCTTGGTCGACGACTCGCCGGAGTTGCAGCTTGGCCTCTCCGGTGCTAGTGAAACGCCGGAATTTCACGTCGTTGTTGGTCAGTGGTGAAGCACGCGAGGACAACGTGATTTCGTCGCAACCGATGATTGAGTTCCGCCGCTTGTGTCGCGATTTCGGTAGCACGCGCGCGGTTAACGATGTCTCGTTCACCGTCGATCGCGGCAAGGTGTTTGGCTACATCGGCCCCAACGGCGCGGGCAAGACGACAAGCATGCGGATCCTCTCGACGCTCGACGTTCCAACCTCCGGCGATGCGACGGTCGATGGTTTCTCGGTCGTCGACGACCCCGATCGCGTGCGCCGGCGGCTGGGCTTTATGCCCGACTACTTCGGCACGTATCCGAACATGAACGTCGCAGACTATCTCGACTTCTTTGCTCGATCGTACGGACTGCGCGGCGCGAACGGCTTCGCGCGATTCAATACGTCATGAGTTTCACGCAGTTGGATCAGCTCGCGCTCAAGCCGGTGACGGGCCTGTCGAAAGGCATGAAGCAGCGGCTGTGCCTGGGTCGCACGATGATTCACGATCCGGCCGTGATGGTGCTCGACGAGCCCGCTGCCGGCCTCGATCCGCGCGCCCGCATCGAGCTGCGCGAAATGATTCGACAACTCGCCGCCAATGGAAAGACGATTCTCGTCAGCTCGCACATCCTCACCGAGCTGGCCGAGATGTGCGACGTCGTGGGCATCATCGAGCAGGGTCGCATTCTGGCGGTGGGGACCGTCGATGCCATTAACCAGGCGCATCGCACACAGCGGCAGGTGCGCGTGCGTGTGCTCGGCGGAGCGAGCGGCGTCGCCGCGTGGATTGCGACGCGTGACGATGCGACCGTCGTGACCAGCGACGGCGAAACGCTCGTGTTCAGCCACACGGGCGACGACCAACGCGAGGCCGACCTACTGGCGGCAATGATCGGCGCGGGGTTTCGCGTGGCGGCGTTCGATGGGCACCGTCAGTCGTTGGAAGACGTGTTCCTCAAAGTCACACGCGGGGCGGTGCAATGACGACGATCGAACCCATTGCCGGCGACGTGCTCGAACCCAGCGCGACCGAAGCGGTTGCCGGCCTTTTCGGACGTCTCGACACGCTCGCTCGTCGCTTCGGCGAACGACTGAACCCGCTGCTGATCAAGGAGTGCCGCCAAGCGCTCAAGGGGCGACAGTTTGCTGCCACGTTCGCGCTGTTGCTGGCGGGTTCGTGGTTCTGGTCGTTGGCGGGCATCGCGATCATTGGCCCCGAGGCGTACTACACGCCCGTCGGGCCAACGATGTTTTTCGGCTATTACCTGCTGTTGGCCTTTCCGCTTGTCGTGATCGTGCCTTACGGGGCGTTCCGCTCGTTGGCGGCCGAATGCGAGGACCGCACATTCGAGTTGGTTTCGATCACGACGCTTGGCCCGCGACAGATCATCGCCGGCAAAATCGGCAGCGCGTTCATACAGATGGTCGTCTATCTGTCGGCCGTCTCGCCATGTCTGGCGTTCACGTACCTGCTGCGAGGCATCGACATCATCTCGGCCGCAGTGTTGATGGCGTATCTCATCCTCGGGTCGTTGGCCCTTTCACTGGTCTCGTTGCTGCTCGCCACGATCGCGCGCGAGAAGCACTCGCAAATGGCGATGTCGATCCTTCTGCTGCTGACGTTGGCGATGATCTTCGTCACCGGTAGCCAGCTGATCGCCGGACTGGTGTTTATGTCGACGCTGCCGACCGACCAGCCCGACTTCTGGATCTTCAACGCAGCACTTTTGACAGGATACGTGAGCTTCTTCGCGCTGTTCTTCGTCGTGGCAGCGGCTCAGATCACGTTCGCCAGCGACAACCGGTCGACGGCCGCTCGCGTTGTGCTCGTCGTTCAACAGTTGTTGTACGTGGGATGGCTTGGCTGGGCGGCGTGGCGATGGACCAGTCTTCGCGACGCACCTGCATTCGTGATCGGTGCGACGACGATGGCGGGAATCTTTTGGTTCCTCGCGGGCGTTTTTCTGGTTGGCGAGAGCGGCGAGCTATCGCGACGCATCAAGCGCCGACTGCCGCAGAGTTTCATGGGCCGTGCGTTTCTTACTTGGTTCAACCCTGGTCCCGGCACGGGCTACGTGTTCGTGATCGCTAACGTAACCGCCGCCGTCGTTCTGGCAGCCGTGGTGCTCGTCGCGTCGGCGTTCCAGGCTCCGACGTCGCAATCGACATTCTGGCCCGACACCCGCGTGGCAGCGTGCTTTCTGGTGCTAGGGCTCAGCTATGTGGCAATCTACTTGGGTCTTACGAAGCTGATTCTCGCGTGGCTGCGGCGGATGACACGACCCGGCCCGTTTCTGATCCTGTTGATTCCGTTTCTGCTGTTGTTGTTCGGCGTCGCGGGACCGCTGATCATTTACGCCATGTCGCCGCAGCGCGGCACCGGCTATTCGTTGATGCAGATCACGAACGTCTTCTGGACCATGATCGAGGTCGGCGACAACGCGAATCTGCCCGTCGACGTCGAAGTGCTGATGCTTGTCGTGCCGGTCGCGGCGCTCATTGTGTTCGTGATGAACCTGCCCAGCGTCGCCCGCGAGCTGGCGCAGGTGCGAATCGCTGCGCCGTCGCGTGTGTTGGAAGAAGACGCTGCCGCGCCGTGTGACGTTTAGCCGGCGAGCTTGCTCGCCGCGGGCGCGACGTTTGACCGCCCAACGCGGCGAGCAAGCTCGCCGGCTAAACGATGGTGTCCGCCGTCACTTCAGGATTTCGAACAGGTTGCTGTGGTGATCGGTCCACAACGGCAACTGTTTGACGGGCGCGGCATCGGGCGCTCTTGGCACGGCGTTGGCCGCGATGAACTTCTCGTCGCGCGACAGCAGCATCCAGTCCGAATTGTGAGCCAGCGCGTCGTCGTCACGCGCATGGATGACCGTCGATTTCAGACCATAATGGTCGGCCAGGCCTTGCACGACGGGTTCAAGATCGAGATAGGTGTTCGTGATGTTGAACGCCATGATGCCGTCGTCGGCAAGATGGTGCAGATAAATGGCCATCGCTTCGGAAGTCAGCAGGTGCATCGGCACGGCATCGCCGGAGAAAGCGTCGAGCACGAACAGGTCGTAGTGTTGCGGCTCTTCGCGCTCGAGCGACAAACGGCCGTCGCCTAACACGACGTCTTCCTTTCCGCGACACTCGGTCAGATACCAGAAATATTCGCGGGCGAGTCGTTCGACTTCGGGATTGATCTCGTAGAAACGGACCGATTGTCCGGGGCCGACGAACGTGGCGATGGTGCCGATGCCGAGGCCGATGACGCCCATCCGCATGTTCGGCCGCTGAGCGCAATGCGTGGCGGCCTTGTTGATGCCCGTCGAGGCGCCGTAATACGCCAACGGGATCGCACGCTTGTCGGGATCGACGAACTGCCGGCCATGCGTGATGTGTCCCGACACCATGATGCGGCACGGCGCAGGGTACTCGGGTTCGTCGTCGTTCCACACACGCACGAGACCGTAGAAGTTACGCGCGGCTGCCAGCGGTGGCTCGTCGGCCGGTTGCTTCATGAAGATGCCGAACAATGCCGCGACGCCAAGCACCAAGGTCGCCGGGGCCGAAGCCGATTTGCCTGACCGCTTCCGCGTCAGGCCGGCGAAAATCGTCAACGCCACCACAAAGCACGCGACCAGGCCGATGCGCCACTCGGCAAAGGTGGTGAACAGTCGCGGCGCTGCGAGGCTGACGAATGCGCCGCCCAGGGCTCCGCCGCCGGCGATCATCAGATAGAACTCGGTCAGATATCGTGGCGAAGGACGCAGCCGCACCAACTCGCCGTGACAGACCATGCACGCCGCGAACAATGTCGCCAGGTGCAGCACCAACTCCTCGACGAACGTCATCGAGTATCCGATCGAGTCGAGCCAATCGTAGATTGGGCCCAGCCCCAAACTGATGAGCACGAGCACGAGCGTCGCCGCGCTGAAAAATCCGCGGCGATACCAACGTTCGTGATCGAACGAAATGATGAACGACAACAGGTACAAGCTCAGCGGTATGACCCACAGGAACGGGATCACGGCGACGTCCTGACAAACGTGATTCGTTGTCGCCAAAAGCAGCAACGATGCGCAGGCCGGCAACAACAACCACAACGAACGACGCGCGACGCTCGGTGGAGCGTCGGCGGCGATGGACGCTGCGCTTGTCGACTCGCTCGAAGCCGCGGCGATTTGTGCTTCGCTCGCCGCCGTGGCGCGCATCACCCACAAGGCGCATCCCGCGCACAGCACGACGAAAACGCCGAACCCTGCCGACCATCCCCAGGCCTGTGTCGGCAGATCGAGCATCGGCTCGAATAAAAAGGGATAGCTCAACAACGCCGCCAACGAGCCGACGTTCGAAAGCGAATACAACCGATAAGGCGACCGACCGGGGAACGATCGACAGAACCACGCCTGCACCAGTGGGCCGGTCGAAGACAGAACGAAGTACGGCAGTCCAACGGTCAGCATCAACAGAAAGAGGATGCGCCATGTCGGCTCTTCATTGCCGGTGGGCTTCCACTGCGCGTTCGGGATGATTGGCAGCAGACATAGCGCGGCGACCAAGAGCAACAAGTGCAGCTTCGTTTGTGTCGCGGGCTTCAACCAACGTTCGGTGAGATGCGCGTACGCGTAGCCTCCGAACAGCAGCAGTTGGAAGAAGAGCATGCTCGTCGTCCAAACGCCGGGGCTTCCGCCGAACCACGGAAGGATGAACTTGCTAATCAGCGGCTGCACTTGAAACAGCAAGAACGCACTAACGAGAATCGCTCCTGCAAAGCTCACTGCCGCCCAATGCATCGCGGGGCTGGCGGTCGCCGAACTCGGCGCCTCGGCGACCTCCTCAATCGTGGTCACGATGTCGGCCTACCTCTCTAAAGTCAACGTGCGGGCGCAACGTCACCGCGCCTGCAACGTCCGTGTGGGCAGCCGCGTTCCGGTCGCAGCCGAGGAGGGAAAAGCACCAGTCTAATCATGCTCCGATGGGGCACGGAACAGGCAGACGGCAGGATTTTCGTGACTTTTGAGCAAGGAACGGAACAATCGCCCCAATCGGCAGCCTTTCGCAGCCGTTTCTCAGCAGTCGAGTCGGCAACGTCGGCGTCAGCGTGACGGCGAATCGTGGCGCATCGCTTGGCAAATGCCGCCCACGCACGAGCGGAACTCGCGATGCGGCAACAGACATTGCCCGACGGCCCAGGTGGCGATCAGACATGCGATCACGATCCACGAACCGGTTCGCGGCGACTGCATCGAACGGCTCACTTTCCGATTGGCAAGGCGAAATCGCCTGCCATGTCACGCCAGATGCAATGAATGTGGTTCGCGGGATTGCCGGCGGCGTCGGGTTGCGTGTTCACAAACTCGATCAAGAACGTTGGCCCTTGCACGCGGTAATAGTGCCCTTCGCCCAACGCGTCGGCCCCCGCCCAAGCGAAATACACCTCGCCCATTCCAGCCGACTCGATCTTCTCGAGCCGCGCGGCCGCGACGTCGCTGGGCATGCCGCTGGCGTATTCATTGATGAGCGCTCGCAGCATCTTCACCTGGGCATCGGTCAACTTGGCGGCCTTGAGCCCCACCGGCGCGTCGGTCGGCGGTTGAGGCTCGCCGGCGGCGCGAATCTCGGCAGGCGCCTTGGACGCGATCACCGCGGCGCTGCGTTGCTCGGCATTCAACGAAGCCAAAAGGTCGAAGGCTTTTTGCTCTTCACCTTCGAGCACGCGCGTGCCGCGGGGGATCGAACCTACCGCATCGCTTTTGACGATTGCGGGATTGGACGCGAAGACGGTCGGCGTCGAAGAAATCACCTTGCCGTTGTCGACCACGAAGTTCAACGACATGTGGTGACCTTCGACACTCAGCCCCCAGCGGGCGTCGGCCTTGGGCTCGTCGAAGACGGTGAAGTAGTATCGTTCCGGATCGCGTAGCGGCCCACCGACACGCGACTTCTCCAACTCAGCCAACAGCCCTTCGAGCGACATGATCTTCGTCGCCTTGTCGTAGCCGACCTGGCTCAGTGCCGATTGCAACAGCGCCAACGCCACCTTCCGCTGATCGGGGTTCATTTCGCGAACTTGAAGCCCCTTGCGCGTTGGCTTGGGGATGAAGTGCCAATCGACGCGAACCGACGAATCGTACGGCATCAAGGCCTTCGAACGTTGAGCCGGTTCGAGCGATGCGAGAAACTTGTCCGCGGCAACGACCATCGCCTGTCCGCTTGCGATGTCACGCTTGGCCGACCACGCCGTGGCTACGGCCAACAGAAGCCCCGCAAACGCATAAAAGATGCTAAGACGCTTCATCGAATTCGTTTCCTCGTTGCGGCGTGGTCGATGCTCTCGGACGGTGATGCCCCCGGGGCAGTATAGTCGGCGCGGCTGGTCACTTCCAACGCCCTCTGTACGGTCGCAGGCGGACTGCAAGGTTGATGAGAAGCGCCGTAACTCGAAGAACGATGGTAAAGGCTTGGCTCTTCGCGCCAGACTTGCGTGCATTACCGTCGAGCCCTCCTGCTGTACGGTCATTGGTCGTGCGAATGATGATGGGGATCGTGGTCGTGATGCTGTTGATTGACGTGGACGTGTAGCGTTGGGCGAGCTGCGAAGAGGGCGTCGTATGCGGCATCACTCGCCAACGAGCCGTCGAGATACAGCGACTCTAAACCTGGCATGTTCTCGAAGGTTTTTAGGCCAGCATCCGTCAGCGGAACATCGATCAGATGCACCTGCCGCAGTGCAGGAAACGCCTTGAGCTCGGCGACGCCAGCGTCGGTGATCTTCCGACTTCCCAGGCGAAGAGACTCGAGCTGAGGCAAACGCCGCAATGCCGCCAGACCTCGGTCGCTCGCATGCGTGTGAGGAAGATTCAAAATGCGAAGGCTCGCGACGTTTGCGATGCGCTCGAGACCGTCGTCGCCGATCGATCCGCCACGGATGCGCAGGTGACGTAGATTCTTGAGCGTGGCCAGAGTTCCCATTCCGTCGTCGCCGACACGATTGTCTGGGTTGTCGAGTAAAAGCGTTCGCAAATCCGCAAGGTCGGCGAGTTGAGCCAGGTTGGCATCCGTGATCGCTTGTCGCTCGACGATGATCGCATCTTGCCTTCCCTCGCGCACGGCTTGGGTTTGCTCGGCCAGCGACAGTTCGACCCGCGCAGGCGAACAGCCCGTCAGCGAGCAAACCGCAACAAAGGCGGCGCAGCCGACGATCGCGAACCTTCGGCCGTTTGCTGTCATCTTCAACTCTGTGGCGCGGTGGGCGGCGGGACTTGTCGGGCGGGAAATGTTTGTTAACCTTGGCCTTAGGTTTCGACGGCGGCGTAGCTCAGTTGGTTAGAGCACCGGCTTCATAAGCCGGGTGTCACTGGTTCAAGTCCAGTCGCCGCTATTTCTTTTGTTTGCCGCTTCGGAAATCTCCTTAAGGCGGCGTCCCTTCCTTGGCAAAGCGTCGCTCGCGATCGACGACGCGCCGCTCGGCTTCCCTTAGCCGAGTATACGGCTGCATTTGCCCAGAGCAACGTCTCGCCTTGATCGTTGCATTCGCGCAATGTGGCAAGAGTAGTTGACTCAAAGGCTCGAGAGACCGTTCAAAACCGTTGCAGAGGCGGCTGTTTTTCCCGAGAATCGGGACGGCGGTTGGAGGTCGTTCGCCGTTTCTCTCCGCCGCGGATCACGAGCACCTCCGGTCGATGAACAGTTACTTCTCCGGACTGCGCCGTCTCCAGCGCCGGCAATACGACCGGGCGTTGGAGTGCTTCGATCAAGCGCTCGGGCTCGATCCGTCCGATGCCGATGCTCTTGCGCTGCGCGGCGCTGTTCATTTGCACCAACGCCGGCTCGATCAAGCGTCGGCCGACGTGAACGAGGCGCTGCGAATCAATCCGCACTCCGCGCGTGCCTATTTCGTACGTGGGGTGTTGGCGCGATCTCAGAACCGCTCGGTTCAGGCGACGCTCGACTTTGCGAAGGCCCGCTCTTGCGATGGCGACGGTCTACTGGAAGAGATGACGCAGTGGGAAATGTTTACCACGGCGTCGGATCCTGCTGTTCGTGAAAGCGAAGTCGAAGCGCCGGCCGCGAGCGAGCCACCGCGCATCGTCACTGCCGAAGCCGCAATCACGCCTCTCTTGCTGAAAGTGCATCAACTCGAAGACGTTGGCTCGGTGTCGGGTTTCACGATCGCACGTTCGACGCTGGTCAGTGGCATCGTTCACGCGGTAGCGCTCGTCGGCATGGGCTTGCTCGTGATGCGAACTCAGGCGACACACGAGACCGCGGCGACGCTCGTCGAGATGATCGAAGTGCCGAGCGCGTTCCAAGGTCTGCCCGATCTTCCGCGACAGATTGAAGTCGAGATCGAAGGCACAGGCCGGGACGAGCCTGGCGTGCCATTGGCTGAGGCCTCGGTGACGATGGAAGCGCCGGTGATCGCCATGTCGGGCGGCATCGGCGACGACCTTCCGGCACGGCTATTCGAGACGCTCAACATCGGCGGCACGTCACCAATCGAGGTGGAGAAGGTTGAACAAACTTCGGAGTTGGCGGAGAGCCGTAGCGACGAATCCCGACGCTTGGCCGTGATGACGCGTGGCGGCACCCCGGAGAGCGAAGCAGCCGTCGAGCGTGCATTGCAATGGCTCGTACAACATCAAAATCCCGACGGAAGCTGGAACTTCGATCATCGTGTGTGTGGAACTTGTGCCGGGCAATGCGGCGATGCGGGCAACCGAGTCTGCGCGAGAATCGGCGCAACAGCCATGGGCGTGCTTCCCTTTCTCGGCGCGGGACACACGCATCTCTCGAACAAATACGGAACGAGATCGCCGTATCACGACGTCGTGGGACGCGCTCTCAAATTCTTAATGGCAAACCAACAGGTCGGCGCCATGGACGGCGCGATGACCGAGCCGACGGGTGAGATGTACGACCACGGGCTCGCATCGATCGCGCTGTGCGAAGCGTATGGCATGACGCAAGACCGCGCGTTGATGACTCCCGCACAGCGCGCGTTGCAGTTTATTGTTGCCGCGCAAGATCCTGTTGGCGGCGGGTGGCGTTACCATCCGCGTCAGCCCGGCGATACCTCGGTCGTTGGCTGGCAATTGATGGCTCTTAAGAGTGGTTACCTCGCGTATCTACGCGTACCGCAAGCGACGGTCGCCGGCGCAAGTCATTTCCTCAATTACGTTCAGCAAGAGGGCGGCTCACGCTATGGCTACACCGCGCCGTTAAGAGGTACCGACGCGACATCGGCCGCTGGTCTCCTTTGCCGTATGTATCTTGGGTGGAAGCGTGACAATCCTGCTCTCATTCAGGGTGTCGAGTTGTTGGATCGCATCGGGCCGTGCGCGGACGACATCTACTTCGACTACTACGCCACTCAGGTGATGCACCACTTCGAAGGACCGATGTGGGAACGATGGAACGAGAAGATGCGCGAAGGGTTGATCGCGACACAATCGAAAGCCGGGCACGCCACTGGCAGTTGGTTCTTCTCGGGCGATCGACACGGCGCGCGCTCGGGCGGTCGACTCTACTCGACCTCGCTCGCAACGATGACGCTCGAGGTTTACTACCGCTATATGCCGCTGTATGGTAAGCAGGCAGCTCGCGAAGGCCTTGCACGATAGAAGTTGCACGGCAGTAGTTCGGTTACGCGCCACGCAGGGAGAGCCCGTTGCTCACCGTGCCTCGCATTTCGATCTCGCGCACGAATTGCGAAACTCTATCGATTGGCGAAACATCGTCAATTGAATCTCTCGTAACAGTGCGCTGCGAAATTATTTTGCAAATTCGGCGCGCGCCAGCTAGGCAAGTCGCGCGACGCTGCAATACTCGAAGTCGCCACACACGCTCACGCGCATCACGCGATCCTTCAGCACCTCGCCTCGCATCCGGGACACACAACTTTCACGAAGGAGTCAGGGAACTAACCACCCTGCGTGCACCATGTCATTCGACACCACAGACCTGCACCTCGACGACGGAAACAATGGGCAGCTCGAACCTGCGAATGCATCGGCGCACGCGGAGAACAAGCTGTTTCTTGGCCTTTTTGACAGCGTAAATCATCGACTACTCGAATCGCTCGACCAGGGGACGATTCGGCAGGCACTCGATGAACTGTTCCTCGGGCTCCGCGAGCGTCGTCTGCATGCGACGTCTTCTGACTGGAGCGAGTTCATCGTGATGGCGCGTCGCCATCCTTTGATGCAGACGCTGCAGCACGACCCGTTCACGTCGCGCGCTTTCACGAGGCCGCGCGGTTACGCCGGCGACGCGGTGATGATGGACTTCATCTACGGTCGCGAAGAAATGTGGGAGCCGCCCGAAACCGACACGGTCGGCCGCGCGATCTTCGACTACACGACGGCAGCGCCGGCGTCGGAAGGCGTGCGTGCACGTCGCGCATTCATTGCTTCGAGTATCGATCGCATTGCCGAGCAAAAGAATCGTCCGCACGTGTTGGCCATCGCGGCTGGACATTTGCGCGAGGCCGAGTTGTCGTCTGCGGTGCGTCGTCGCAAGACGGGACGTTTCGTCGCGCTCGATGCCGATCCGCTCAGCGCTGCCGAAGTGCAAAGCAGTTACACGCGCTTCGGTGTTGAGACCGTGACGGCTTCGTTCCGACGTCTGTTCGTCGATCAGACGCGCCCCGGTGACTTCGACCTTGTGTACTCGACTGGCCTGTTCGATTATTTGAACCCGCGTGCCGGCCGACGCCTGGTCACGTCGATGTTTCAGATGTTGCGGCCCGACGGCAGCTTGATCGTCGCGAACTTCTTGCCCGGCGTGCGCGATATCGGTTACATGGAAACGTTCATGGACTGGCAATTGATCTATCGCACTCGCCGCGACATGGTTGACCTGACCATGGACATTCCCGAAGAAGAGATCAAAAGCGTCGAGTTGTTCTCCGAGGAATGCAAGAACATCGTGTTCCTGCAACTCACGCGGAGTTGACGTCGCCGATACCGATGGTGGATTCCGATAATGCGTTTATTGATCCTCAGAAAACCGAGTTAATCGCGATGATGCGATCCATCACCGCTTGCGGTTTCGCGCGAAACCGCAAGCGGTGATACTCCGCGTATGACCTGGTTCACGGATCAATAGCCGGCCCGCTTGCGGGCCGTGGCATGGCCCGCGCGGCGATCTATACTCGACAAACCCTCTCCCGCAAGGGGGGGAGGGAACTTACGGTACAATCATCGAGCCATCGCATTTCATTGGAGTCCTATCGAGTGCTACGCCTGCGGATCGCCGTCGAACTCAACAGCCTGGGGTTGCCGTTCAAGAAGGCCCTGCCGGTCGCGCGGCAGTTGGGCGTCGAGGCGGTCGAGATTGACGCTCGCGGCGAGTTGACGCCGCAGGCTCTCGGCGACACCGGCGTGCGGCAGATTCGCAAACTGCTCGAAGACCACGAACTTCGCGTGGCCGCCATCGAGTTCCGAACGCGCCGTGGATACAACGTTGCCGACGAAATCGAGCGACGCGTCGAGGCGACGAAGTCGGCAATGCAGTTGGCTTATGCCCTCGGGGCGGGCGTCGTCACGAATCACATCGGGAAAGTGCCCGACGACGAGACGAGCGAGGAGTGGCGGCTGATGGTCGAGGTGCTCACCGACTTAGCGCTGTTCGGTCAGCGGGCCGGTGCGATCCTTTGTGCCGCAACGGGCGTCGACAGCGGTGCGAACCTAAGTCGCCTTCTCAAACAACTCCCTGAAGCGCTCATCGGCGTGACGCTCGATCCGGCGAATCTCATTACTCACGGCATCGCGCCGCTCGAAATCATCGAAACCATCGGCGACGCGATTCGCCATGTTCACGTGAACGACGCCGTTCGCGACACGCACCAAGGCGGTGGCCGGCAGGTGGCGATTGGTCGCGGTAGTGCCGACATTCCCAAGCTATTGGCGGCGCTCGAAGAACGACAATACCGCGGCTATCTGTCGATCGTACGTCCGTCGTCGCCCCAAGCTGCACGCGAAATCGGCGAGGGGGTACAGTTCCTTTGCAGTCTGTAGAATGTAGCGATGAGTTGATAACAACATGTCCTGTAGGGAACGCCCTCCGTGGCGTTCCGTTGAACGAGTGGATGCGTTCTACCCGCTTCACGGAACGCCACGGAGGGCGTTCCCTACCGTCGTAAAAAAGGAAGCAAACATGAAACGCACGCTGGTCGTTGGTTTGACGGTGGTGCTTCTCGCATGGACGACTACGCCCCAAAAGTCGACAGCCCAAGAGGCGCCGACGGAAAAGAAGGTGCCCGACAAGGCGACGCTTGAGAAGCAGTTCGAGAAAACGATGTCGGGCGCGACGCTCGTCGGCACGTTCACCGTCGCTGGCCGCGATGAAGCGAAAAATCCGAAAGAAGAACGCTACACGATCAGCAAGGTCACGAAGGTCCGCGACGATTATTGGCTGTTCAACGCCCGCATCCAATACGGCGGCCACGACGCGACGCTGCCGCTGACGTTGGCCGTCAAATGGGCGGGAGACACGCCGGTCATCACGCTCGACGAGGTGCCGGTGCCGGGCTTCGGTTCGTTCACGTGTCGCGTGATGATCTTCGACGACCAGTACGCAGGCACCTGGAGCGGCGGCGACCACGGCGGTCACATGTTCGGCCGCATCGAGCACGAATGAGCTGTTCTCTTCGCGCCCTTTGCGCCATCACCGTCGTGTGCGTCACCGCATCGCTTGCGGTTTCGCGCGTTCACGCCGAGACCAAGGTTTCACCCGAGGCCGCTGCCCTCCACGCGCGTTCTCTCGTCTTCGACGGCCACAACGACTTGCCGTGGTGTCTGCGTGACGATTACCAGGGCGATTGGCGACGCCTGGACATTTCACAACTGCAACCGAAGCTGCAGACCGACATCCCACGACTGCGCAAGGGTGGCGTCGGCGCGCTGTTCTGGTCAGCGTATGTCCCGGCGGGGACAGCCGGTCGTGGCACCGCGCTGCACGACACGCTCGAACAGATCGACATCATTCACGAGCTGGTCCGCCGCTGGCCCGAGACGTTCGAGATCGCGCTCACGGCAGACGATGTCGTGCGCATCCACCGCGAAGGTCGCATCGCGTCGCTGATCGGCATCGAAGGAGGCCACTCGATCGAGAACTCGATCGGCGCGTTGAGGCAACTGTACCGCCTCGGCGCAAGGTATATGACGCTCACGCACAGCGACACCATCGAGTGGGCCGACTCGGCAACCGACGCGCCTCGGCATGGCGGATTGAGCGAATTCGGCGAAGAAGTGGTGCGGGAAATGAATCGCCTCGGGATGCTCGTCGATATTTCGCATGTGTCGCCCGAGACGATGTTCGACGCGCTGCGCGTTTCGAAGGCGCCGATCATCGCGTCGCACTCGGGCGCCAAGGCGATTGCCGACCATCCTCGCAACGTGCCCGACGATGTGCTCAAGGCGATCGCGACGAATCGCGGCGTGGTGATGGTCAACTTCTTCTCGGGCTTTGTCGTGCCCGCGTCGGCCGAAGCCCGCCGAGACATGTTCGACGTTCGCCGTCGATTGACCGCGGAATATCCCGACCCGGCCGAGTTCGCTGCCCACTACAAGCGATGGCAGGATGAACATCCGATCGTCCGCGGCACGGTGAAAGACGTCGTCGACCACATCGACCACATTGTGAAGGTGGCGGGCATCGATCACGTCGGACTTGGCAGCGATTTCGACGGCGTGGCCATGACGCCTGAACTGCTCGAAGATGTGTCCACCTTTCCGAACATCACACAAGAGCTGCTCAACCGTGGTTATTCCGAGCCCGACGTGCAGAAGGTGCTAGGGTTGAATACGCTTCGCGTGCTGCGAGAAGCGGAGCAGGCGGCGAAGCAAACCTCCGCTCGTTAGCGATCTTGGCTTCGTGGCTGCGGTTCATCATTCCTCGTTCAACTTTTATCATTTTCGTCATGGCTTGGCTCTACCTGTTTCTCGCGATCCTCTTCGAGGTCTCAGGCACGACGTGCATGAAGGCTTCGCAAGGCTACACGAAGCTGCCGCAGACGATCGGCACGATCGGGTTCTATCTGATCAGCTTCACGCTGCTGGGCTTCGCGTTGAAAACGCTCGACGTCGGAATTGCTTACACGATTTGGGCCGGCCTTGGCACGGCGGCCATCGTGGGTTTGGGCGTCGTGTGGTTCGGCGAGACGATGACCTGGACGCAGATGGCGTGCATCGCGCTCATCATGATCGGCACCGTCGGGCTGAATCTCGGCGGCGCTCCGCACTAGAACAATCGCTTTTAGCGACATAAAGCGGCAAAGGCGTCATGGCGATTGATCCCATCTGCGGCATGACGGTCGACGAGGCGAAGGGCCTCAAGGCGAACGCCGACGGGCAGACGTTTTACTTTTGCTCGGCTTCGTGTCGCCAGAAGTTTCTCAAACGTGGCGCGGAGACTTCTGACTCTCCACACGTTCACAGCATCGCCATGCCATCGTCGCCCGCTTCGCATGAGCCGACGATCTACACCTGCCCGATGCATCCCGAGATCGAGCAGGACGGTCCCGGCCCGTGTCCGAAGTGCGGCATGGCGCTCGAGCCGAAAACGATCTCGGCCGCGCCGGAAGACGACAGCGAACTGCGCGACATGACGCGCCGTTTCATTGTGGCGGCGTGTCTGAGCGCGCCGCTGTTGGTGCATGCGATGGGACCGATGATCGGCGTGCCGGTCGATCATTGGCTCGGCACTTCCACGAGCGCATGGCTGCAGTTGGCACTCGCGACGCCGGTGGTGCTGTGGGCGGGTTGGCCGCTGCTGCTGCGCGGCTTGCGATCGATCGCGACGCGCCACCTGAACATGTTCACGCTCATCGCCGTCGGCGTCGGCGCGGCGTATGGCTACAGCCTGGTTGCGGTGCTCGCGCCGGGCGAATTCCCTGCGAACTTTCACACTCACCAAGGCGTCGATCTCTACTTCGAAGCGGCTGCGGTGATCGTTACGCTCGTGCTGCTCGGACAAGTGCTCGAGTTGCAAGCCCGGCGTCGCACGTCCGGTGCGCTGCGCGAACTTCTGTCGCTCGCGCCGCCGGTGGCACATCGAGTACGTGACGGAAGCGAAGTGGAGATACCGCTTAGCCACGTGCATTCAGGCGACACGTTGCGTGTGCGACCGGGCGAGAAGATTCCCGTCGATGGCCGCGTTGTCGAAGGACATAGCGCGGTCGACGAGTCGATGCTTACCGGCGAGCCGATGCCGGTCGAGAAGCGCGAGGGCGACGAGGTGATTGGCGGCACGGTCAACGGCACGGGTTCGCTGATGATGACGGCCGAGAAGGTGGGCCGCGAAACGGTGCTCGCGCAGATTGTTGCAATGGTGAGCCAGGCGCAGCGGAGTCGAGCCCCTATTCAGCGCGTGGCCGATGTCGTCGCCGGATGGTTCGTGCCGGCGGTCATCGCGGTCGCCGCGCTCACGCTGATCGTGTGGCTTGTCGCACGGCCGAGTGATCCGACGTTCGCGTTTGTGAATGCGGTTGCCGTTTTGATCATCGCTTGTCCTTGCGCGTTGGGACTGGCGACGCCGATGTCGATCATGGTCGGCGTTGGACGTGCCGCTCGCGACGGCGTGTTGATCCGCAATGCCGAGGTGCTCGAAACGCTCGCCACCGTCGATACGCTTGTCATCGACAAAACGGGCACGCTCACCGAAGGTCGCCCGAAATTGACCGATTGCATCCCGACCGACGCGACGACCACCGACGAGTTGCTGCGGCTGGCGGCTGCCGTCGAACAGCACAGCGAACATCCGCTCGCTCGCGCGATTGTCGAAGCTGCCAACGCGCGAGGCATGCAACTTCCCGCCGTGACCGACTTCGATTCCGTCCCCGGAAGTGGTGTTCGTGCAACCGTCGAAGGTCGCCACGTTGCGATCGGCACGGTGGCATTCTTAAACGACGGTAGCGCGAGCGACGTTGAATCTCTAGATAAGCGTACAGCCGAGTTGCGTCATCAGGATCGAACGGTCATTTACGTGGCGATCGACGGGCGGACCGCGGGGCTGCTCGCGGTTGCCGATCCGATCAAGGCTTCGACGCCCGAGGCAGTCGACGCGCTGCACGCGTTGGGTCTGCGGATCATCATGCTCACCGGCGATGCTGAGGCGACGGCGAGCCACGTCGCGACGACGCTGCACATCGACGAGTTCGAAGCCGCGCTGCGTCCGCAAGCGAAGTTCGAGCGCGTGCAAAAGCTACGTGCCGAAGGACGCAAGGTGGCGATGGCGGGCGACGGCATCAACGATGCGCCGGCGCTGGCCGCGGCGGATGTGGGCATCGCAATGGGGACGGGCACCGATGTTGCCATGCAATCGGCAGGCGTGACGTTGGTAAAAGGCGATCTGCGCGGCATCGTGAAGGCCGTGCGACTGAGCCGCGCGACGATGCGGAACATCCGCGAGAACCTGTTCTTTGCTTTGATCTACAACGCGCTGGGTGTGCCGATCGCCGCGGGCATTCTGTATCCGTTCTCGTCGCACTTACTCATGAATCCGATGATCGCCGCTGCCGCGATGAGTTTTAGTTCCGTCTCGGTCATCGCCAATGCGCTGCGGCTGAGACGGCTCGCGTGAGTAAGCGCGAAACCGCAGGCAGCGTTGCGACCCGGTCGCAAGGTCCAGGTCGATCAGATCACACGTCAGCGATGTCCCGTCTCGGTCATCAGGCTAGAGATGAGAATCGCGAGCACGATGAGCGTGATGACGACGTACAGCCGATCGTGCTGACGCTCGAAGGCGTAGACCGACAAGATCACGCGCGCAATCGGCGTTGCCACGAGCAGCAACACGCCTAGCTGCATGAGCCCGCGCGGGTCGAGCGTCGCGCTCGACTTTAGAATGCCGGAGATCGTGCAAAGATCTGAAGGCTCGCCGTGGAAGACACGCGCGTCGGCCGGTGTCGCTGCATTCTGCCAGAGATAGAGCGCTCCGCCTGCGATCATCACGATGGCTGCGATCGAGACTCCCACGCGCAGCAGATTGCCCACCATGTTCTCGATGTGCTGATCGTCCCAAGCGTCGTTTGGCGGTGTGCTCACAGTGTTCCCTTCCATCCGTTGTAGATCATCTCCACCGCCAGCGCCACGATCACGACCGCGAACAGCGTGCGCAGCGAGCCGACACGCGCCCCGCCGAGAACGTGCGAACCCAGCAGTGCGCCAGGCAACACGCCAAGCATGACGGGCATCACGAGTGCTGGGTCGACGTAGCCGCGATGCAGATAAATGCCCGCGCTCGCAGCGGCTGTCACGCCGATCATGAAATTGCTCGTCGTCGTCGAGACCTTGAAGGGCAGCCGCATCATGTTGTCCATGGCCAACACCTTCACCGCCCCTGAACCAATGCCGAGCAACCCCGACAGAATGCCCGCGCCGACCATCAGCAAGAATCCGCCAGGAACATTCCGCACGCGATACGTCTGTCGACCTTCAGGCGTAGGCATCGTGCCGTCGAGCCGCAAGCGCGTCGCGAGCGGATCGGGGTCGCCGGTCAAGTGTTCGGGTTTCGGACGCAGCGACAGCCACGCGGAGTAAAGCAGCACGACGCCGAAAACGATGGCGATCGTGCTTGTCGGTAGATGTGCTGCCAAATGAGCGCCGGCTATCGCGCCCAATGTGGTCGCAATCTCGAGAAACATGCCGACGCGGATGTTCGAGTAGCCTTGCTTCACATAGGCCACGGCAGCGCCTGAACTCGTCGCGATCACGGAGATCAACGATGCGCCAGCCGCATAGCGCAGATCGATACCGAACCCCAATGTCAGTAGCGGCACCAGCACGACGCCACCACCGAGACCCGTGAGCGCGCCGAAAAATCCCGCCGCCAGTGAGACCAACCATACGAGAATTGTCTGCGTCAACGTCGACACGCGATTTCCTCAATCGCCGCTTGGGGTTCACACTGCTGCGATGGCATTGTAGTGCATGACATTGGCTTGCATTTCGAAGATCAATGATTGCGCAGTCGTCACATCTTAACGCGACTTTGACGGCATCGCTTGCGCCATCACACGCTACAAAAACTACTTGTCGATCCACTCGCACGCGATGTGCGTAGAAGGGTCAATGACGACTCACGACACGAATGCGTGAACGTCTCCTACCGAACCAATTCCCCTTCCGAGCTGTCCTGGTATTCGATAACGGCGGGCACGATGCCGCCGGCAACAAGCGTGGACTGTGACGCGATGATGCGTCTGATGTCCGATGCGTACGCTGGTCACATCGAGGGATTCGCCATGTTCGCCACTCTTCTGCGTCTGACACGAACGTCACTGCTTTTGTTGGTTGCGTCGCCGATTGCTTGGACACCCGCTTCGCCTGCCGAGGCCGCCGCGCCGCGTGTGCGGTTCGACATGGCGCCTTGCGTCGAGGCGCGTGATATCACGACCGCCGAGTTCACGGCCCTTAGCCCACGCGAGCGATTGATCGAAGCGGACTTCCGCATCTCGATGCTCGTCACCAGCGGCAAAGAAGACGACATCAGCGAGGTGTTCGTCGTCATCGAGAGCCCGGAGCAACGACTGCGGATCGTCGACTTCTTTCCGAAGAACGCGCTCTTCAGCGACATCGCAGGCACAATCAAGCGTGAAGAGAAACGCGAAGGATCGAGCACCTACGATCTCGGCATCTCGGCAACGGCTGGCGCACCGGCAGGTCCGGTCGCTTTCGATGTGACGCCTTCCATCGGCGCCCACTTCACACAATCACGCTCGGCCAGCGACTGCTATGAGAAGTTGCCGCCGAAGAAGCTCGTGCTCGCCGCCGGTACTACCAGCGGTGGTCACGGCGTGTTCTTCAAGCTGCACCCCAACTCGCAAGATTCGTTGCAAGGCGCCCACACGTATCGCGTCGTGTTCGCCGCGCCGGCCAACTGGCGTCTCGATCGCGTCGTGCTCTCGTGCCGCGCCACCGGAACCAACAAGATGCTGTTCGTGAAACAAGACGAAATGAGCGGGCAAGCCGAGTCGACGATTAGCCTGTATCTGGCCGGTGATGTGCCGGCCCAACAGGCGGCTCAACGGCTGGGCCACGTGCAAACGCCGTCCGCGTCGGTGAGTGCCGCACGACAGAGCACGATGGCGACTCGTAAGGCCCTGATGTTTGATTGAAGCGTTGCGAGCAGCGCAACGGTGCAAGAGTAGGGGAGCGCACAATGACCCAGGGCCAGCAGGCCCTGGGCTTTTGTGTTTTTGGGATGGGACACGGGTACTACTCGCGAGCGAACTCTTTGATCGCGGCGTCGCGGAAGACGTTCATGCTCTGCTTGCCTTGGCCGGGGAAGCCCGCGTGTTGCACGAGAAACACGGTGACGAGCCCGCGCTTCGGGTCAATCGTCATGTTCGTGGCATACGCGCCGCCGTGGCCGAAGTTGTCCTTGTCGACTTTCCAACCAAAACCGTATGCGTGCTTCAAGTCCTCGGCCGTCTGGCGACTCGTCATCTGCCGCACGGACGTTTCCGATACATAGCGTCGCCCCTCGAACTGACCGTTGTTCAGCACCATCTGGCAGAAACGCGCGATGTCGTGCGCGGTCGAGAACAAACCACCGGCAGGCATCGGCTGACGCGATCGATCGCTGAGCGGATACGTCAACTGCGCGATGGTCGTTTCTTCGAGATTCGTCTTCGACGCGTCGGGACGATACACCTTGGCCAACCGCCGTTCTTGCGAGACGCTGGGCCAGAACGTGGTGTCGGTCATTCCCAAAGGCTTGAACAATCGCTCGTCGAGAAACTTCTCATAGGCCATGCCGCTCACGACTTCGATGATGCGGCCCGCCGTGTTGATGCCGGCATTGGAGTACGTGTAGCCACGGTCCGGTTCGTAGGTCAGCGGCGTCATCGCGTAACTGAGCGCCCCGACACGCAGCGGTAGCAAGTCGAGCGTCGGCTGCTCGATGTTCGATTTGAACGGCAGGCCGCTCGTGTGACTCAGGATGTTGCGCACGAGAATAGGATGGTGCGGGTGCTTGAGCAGAACATGATCTTTGTCTTGCTCGACGGCAAGCCATTGGTCTTTGAACTCGGGCAGGTACTTCTCGACCGGGTCGTCGACGTTCACTTTGCCTTCGTCCACGAGCATCATGAGTGCCGTGGCGGTGATGGGCTTGGATTGCGACGCGATCCAGAACAACGCGTCAGCGTTCATCGGCATGCCGGCCTTGATGTCGCTGTAGCCGACGGTCTGCGTCGTCAGCACCTTCTCGCGATCGGCGACCAGCAGCACCGCGCCGGCCAGCTCATGGCGATTCACATAAGGCTGCAGCGCCTCGACGATCGGCGACGCCGGGTCGCTCGCCGCGACATGCGAACCGGTCAGCAGTAACACCCCAAAACAAACCAACCGTCGTAGTGTCGCAGTCATTGTTTCTTCTCTCTTCGTGTTCTTCGTAGTTGCACCACTTGTTTCCCTCTCCCCTTCGGGGAGAGGATTAGGGTGAGGGGCGGCGCAAGCACACGCTTCAAACACCCCTCACCCCGGCCCTCTCCCCAAAGGGGAGAGGGAGTATGTCATTTCGCCGGCCACCATCCATTTGCCTTGTAACGCAGTTTGGCGACGACTTCGGGCAATTTGGTTGCTAGATCGTGCTCTTCATTTGGATCGGCGCTCAGATCATACAGTTCGTCCTCGCCAGCTTTTGGCGTAACCGGCAAGATGGCCTTCATGTGACCGTCGATGCACCACCGCCATTTCAAGCTCGTCAATGGGTGTTCGATGTCGACGGCGTTGTGCTCGAAGCACTCGCCGAAAATCGTTTTGCGACTGCTGACCTTCTTATCGTCGAAAAGGTTGATGCCCTGCGCCTCGGAAGGCGGCGTCATGTTCACCAGCGGCAACACGGTGGGAAGGATGTCAATGCTCATCGCCAGTTCGTCGCTCATGCGCGGCGACACTTTGCCGGGAAGGCGGAACATCAGCGGCGTTCTCAGCCCGCCGTTGTAGGGCGACTGCTTCGATTTCGCCGCATAGCCGTTTCGATCGGGGTCTTGAATCCAACCATTGTCGGCCAAAAAGATCACGAGCGTATTCTCGCGCAGTCCTTTGGTGTCGAGGTAATCGAGCAACTCGCCGCAGGTCGTGTCGAACCACTCGCACATGGCCCAATACTTCGCAATGCTCGGCGACGGCGCGATGCTCTCGTAGCGCTTGAGGTAACTCTCTGCCGGGTTGTGCGGCGAATGAGGCAGCATCGGGGCGTACCACAGAAAGAACGGCTTGCCGTCGGACGTCGCGCGATCGACGAACTCATACATCGGCGCCATCGTCGTGCGGCCGATTTCGAGCCCCTTGTCGCCGTGACGTCCCCCTTCACTCATGCCGTCCGTGAAACCGCCGCGGTGGAAGTCCCCTTCCCACCACTTGCCGGTCTGAAAGCTCACATAGCCTTGCTCGGCCAGCAGCTTCGGCAACGTCGCCACGCGGTCGATGTTCGCGATCATCTGCTGCCGTTGAGCCAAGAACGTCGCCTTCTTGTCGACGTCTTTGCCTTTCTTACCTTCGGGCAGCGGCGGATCGTTGCTCGTGATGCGATGCTGATGCGGGTAAAGGCCCGTGAGCATCGACATCAGGCTCGGCCGGCACAAGCTCGACGGCACGTAAGCGTTGCGAAAGACGAGACTCTCGGCGGCCAACTGATCGAGTCGCGGCGTGCGAATGTGCGGATGACCCATGAACCCGTAATCGGTCCATCCTTGGTCGTCGGAGATGATCATCACGACGTTCGGCGGCGCGGCCTCACATCGGTCGGCGAGTATCGGGGCCGCAACGATCGCGGTGACGGATGCAATACAGACGAATGCACAATGAGACAGAAGCGGTCGAAACATCAACGATCTCCTCAAATGCCGACTTCTTGCGAGCCGGCCGACGTGCGAAGCCAAAGGTTATGACTACCCTCAAATCGAGCGCCTAGCAATCGCCTTTCCGTCGGAGTAAAGTCACCTCACCGATTCCAAACGCATCTTGTTTGCGGGGTAACACACGATGACCGCACGCCTTGCACTCGACCCCATGATCGCGCTGACGTTGATTCCGCTCGTGTTTGCTGCCGTGATCTTTGGACAAACGCCATCGAGCAACGCCGCCGAAAGCGTGCGAGTGTACGTCGGCACCGTGTCGGGCAAAAACGGCGGCAAAGGCATCTATCGCTGCGAGCTTGATCTCGAAAGCGGCAAGTTGTCGCAGCCTGTGCTTGCCGTCGAGACGGTGAATCCCGCGTTCTTGGCAATTCGCCCCGATCGCAAGTTTCTGTATGCCGTCGGTCAGCCGGGCCAAGATCGCGGCGTTCCTGGCGCGATTACGGCCTTTGCGATCGACCCGAGCACCGGCGACCTGACCAGGCTCAACCAAGAATCGACCGGTGGCCCCGGGCCTTGCTTCGTCACCGTCGATCGCACGGGCCGCAACGCGTTGATCGCCAACTACTCGGGAGGAAGTTGCGGCGTGCTGCCGATTGCCGACGACGGCAGCCTGAAGCCGATGTCGAGCTTCATGCAACACGAAGGCAAAGGGACGAATCCGCAACGACAAGACGCTCCGCACGCACACTCGATCAACCTCGACGCGGCGAACCACTTCGCATTCGTTCCCGATCTCGGGCTCGACAAGGTCGTGATCTATCGGCTCGACCCAAGCGCGGGGACGCTCGTCGCGAATAATCCACCGTCGGCATCGGTCGCTCCAGGCGCCGGGCCGCGTCACTTCACGTTTCATCCCGACGGCCGCCATGCGTATGTCATCAACGAGTTGGCCTGCACGGTGACGGCGTTCAACTACGACCCGCAACGCGGTGCGCTCGACATGGTTCAGACCGTCAGCACGCTGCCGCCAGGCGTGAAGCCCGAGGACTTCAAAAACACGACGGCCGAGGTGCTCGTGCATCCCTCGGGCAAGTTCGTTTACGGATCGAACCGCGGGCACAACACGATCGCGATCTTCGCCGTCGATCCGAGTACCGCCCAGCTCACGCCGATTGGCCATCAAGGTTCCGGCATCAAGACGCCACGCAACTTCAATATCGACCCGACCGGCCGATGGATGCTCGTCGGCAACCTCGACGGCGACAACATCAACGTCTTCCGCATCGACACGCAGTCCGGCATGTTGCAGCCCGTCAGCGAGGCCGTCCCCGTGCCGAAGCCGATGTGCATCAAGTTCTGGCAACCGGCGGCATGACATCTAAATTGTTGTCGATCATGGACGCGTGCTCTAAACTCGCCCCCTATGGCAGGGGACGCCTCACGCACGACCGTGAATGACGGTGAGATCGGCAACGGCCATCCTACCGGCAATAGTGATCTCACCCGCGACGCCTCCAACGGTGACGTCGCTCTCGCCGATGCCGTGCTTCTTTCGCTTGTGCCCGGTGTCGGTCCGCGGACGCGCAAGTCGCTGCTCGCACGCTTCGGCACATCGACGGCCATTCTCGACGCGCCGGCCAGCGCGCTTCGCGACGTCAGCGGCGTTGGCCCGAAGTTAAGCCAGGCCATTGCCCGAGCGCGCGAAGAGTTCGACGTCACCGCGGAGCTCGAGCTAGCGCGACGTCACAACATCACCGTGATGACTGACACGCACGCCGCCTATCCGCGAGCGCTTCAGGAGATTCACGACCCGCCTGATGTTCTCTACGTGCGCGGCGAGATCCTTCCCGTCGACGCCATGGCCATTGCCATCGTCGGCTCGCGACATGCCACGCATTACGGACTCGCGATCGCTGCGAAGTTGGCCGAGAGTCTCGCCCGCACCGGCTTGACGGTCGTCAGCGGATTGGCGCGAGGCATCGACGCTGCGGCGCATCGCGGCGCGCTCGCCGCCGGAGGTCGCACGATCGCGGTCCTCGGCAGCGGCGTGCTCAACATCTATCCGCCCGAGCATGACGATCTGGCCAATCAAGTTACGGCGGCCGGCGCCGTCGTTAGCGAATCGCCACTGCGTGCCGCGCCGCTCAGCGGATCGTTCCCGCAACGCAATCGCATCATCTCGGGCATCTCGATGGGCGTGATTGTCGTCGAAGCCGCCGTGCAAAGCGGCGCGCTCATCACCGCAAGGCACGCAATGGAGCAAGGCCGCGAAGTGTTCGCCGTTCCGGGACGTGTCGACAATCGCATGTCGCGTGGTTGCCACGCACTGATTCGCGACGGGGCGAAACTCGTCGAAACGGCCGACGACGTGCTCGAAGAGCTCGGCCCGCTGGTCGCGAAGACCGGCGACATCGACGGTCGCGAGATTCATCACCCTGCCGAACTGCTGCTCAATCCGCAAGAACAGCAGGTGCTCGACGCCATTCGCAGCGAGGCCACCGACCTCGACGATGTTGTGACCACATGCGGCTTGCCGGTGCATCAG
Organism: uncultured Planctomycetota bacterium; assembly: GCA_963708675.1. Taxonomy (GTDB): domain Bacteria; phylum Planctomycetota; class Planctomycetia; order Pirellulales; family PNKZ01; genus DATAXP01. The sequence continues at coordinate 2,455,954 of CAVPTO010000003.1, read as the reverse complement.
GTGCTGGCGACGGTGAGCGTGCTTGAGATGCGACGCCTCGTCAAACGTGTCAGCGGCAATCGGCTGCTGCGGCCATAACGTACAGCCACCGCGCAGGGATGCAGTGTAGAAGAGATGCAGTGTAGAATTGTCGCATGGCCACCACCGTCAAAACGCGAACGAAGTCCGCCGAAACCTCAACGTCCGTCCCACTCGAGCCCGATCTCGACGCGGCCCTCGAACTGGCGGTGCAACTCATGGCCATCGAGGGGACGAGCGGCCACGAGGCGAAGGTCCGAGACTTCATCACGCGCAAGCTCACCGAATCCGGGCTGCCGTCGAGCGCGCTACGAACCGACAACGCCCATCGCCAAACTCCGATCAAGGGCGAGACCGGCAATCTCATCGTGCGCATGCCCGGCACGCTTCGCCATCCGCGCCGACTACTGATGGCACACATGGACACGGTGCCGCTGTGCGTCGGATCGCAACCGATTCTCAAAGGCGGTGTCGTGCGATCGGCGGACAAACGCACCGGCTTGGGGGCCGACGATCGCGCGGGTTGCGCGGTCGTGCTCTCGGCGGCGCTCGAAATCTTGCGTCGCAAGTTGCCTCATGGGCCGCTCGTCTTCTTCTGGCCCGTGCAGGAAGAGATCGGCCTGTACGGCGCCCACTTCGCGAACTTGCGGATGCTCGGCGCGCCGCGGCTTGCGTTCAACTGGGACGGCGGGGCCGCCGCGAAAATCGGTGTCGGTGCGACCGGCGCGTATCGCATCACGATCGACGTTCACGGGCTCGCGAGCCATGCCGGCGTGACTCCCGAACGAGGTGTGAGCGCGATCGCCATTGCTGGGTTGGCGATCGCCGAGTTGCAGCAAGGCGGATGGCTTGGCAAAGTGGTGCAGGGCAAACATAGCGGGACGGCGAACATCGGTGTCGTCCAGGGCGGCGCTGCCACGAACGTCGTCACCAACCACGTTCACCTGCGAGCCGAAGCTCGCAGCCACGACCCCTCGTTTCGCAAGAAGATGCTCCGCACGATTCACGACGCCTTCACGCGTGCCGCTCGCAACGTGAAAAACGTCGACGGCGCGACCGGGAAGATCGAATTCGCGAGCCGACTCGATTATGAAGCGTTCAAGCTCGACGACAACGAGCCATGCGTGGTTGCGGCCGAAGCGGCGATTCGCTCGATCGGCGGCGAGCCATTGCGAGCGGTGAGCAATGGTGGACTCGACGCGAATTGGATGACCGCTCACGGGATTCCGACCGTGACGCTCGGATGCGGACAGCAAAACGTACACACGACGAGCGAGACGTTGAACGTCGCGGAGTTCCAAAGCGCCTGCCGCATCGCGCTGCGACTGGCGACGGCGACGGAGTGAGCATGTTACTGCCCTCGACCTACTGCCTTCCGCACTTTATTCGCCTGTGAAACTCGACGACGAAGTCTGCCTGTGTTTTCACGTGACGAAGCGGAAGCTCGTGAACTTCCTGCGCGTCGAGCACCCACGACGCGCGAGTCAGCTGAGCGAATGCTTCGGCGCGGGAACCGGCTGTGGATGGTGCCGCAACTACCTGCGCCGCATGTTCGACGAGGCGGCCGGCAAATCGGCCCCCTCAGACCTGTCGCCCGAAGAACATGCACAAGGCCGGCAACAGTACATCCGCGAAGGACACGGCACTCCGCCGCCCACGTAGCCCGGAGCGCATGCGAGGAAACCGTTGCGATTCAGCAATCGCGCGGTGTCGTCGCTCGCGCTCGGAGCGCTGACCGTTAGCTGGGTGAAAGCGTCAACTCTTTGATCGCGTCGAGCCACGCCACGACGGTGTTGCGCGACACATCCTGCCATCCGGTCGACTTGTGACGAAGCACCACGAGCTTCAGCGATTCAAGAGCCTCGCTCAGGTCTTCGGGCACGTCGGCCAAATCCTCGAACGTTCCACGCTCGCGGGCCGCTGATGGAGTCGCTTCCATCATCGCTTCGTCGGCATCGAATGCCTCGACGACCGGCATGTCGCCCATGTCGTCATCGGCGCGAGAACTCATCGCCGAACGGTCGCTGTCGCCGCCGTCAAAGTCGTCGCGCATAGAACCGGTATTCTTGCCTGGATTCTGCACTTCGCGCAGCGTTGCGCCTTCGATCGGTTGAAAGTCCTCGTCGAGTTCGCCGTCGGTGGCCGCTTCGAGCACGTCTTTGTCGACGCCGCCGCCAAGCGCCTCGTGACGTTGCCCGCGCATTTCGGAGATCGACCAATCGTTCTGCACGGCCCCTTCGAGCCACATTTCGGCATCGCCCCAGTCGAGCGCCGCCTGAAAATGACTCCAATACAGCCCCGTGTACGTGTCGCGCGAGTCACCGAAGCGTTCGAAGACGCGTCGCAGTCGGCCAACGTGCTGCCCCGATACATGCGCCACGCGGCGGCTCCATGCCTCATCGCTGTATTGCGTTGCCGAAGCCCCGGCCTCGACGAGCGCTTGCCGCCACTCGTGAATGATGCGTCCCTTTTCCCAGTTGGTCGTGCTGACCAGCCGCGCCCATTGGCCGACAAATTCCTGCGACGCGTTGTCGGCCACCGCTATTTCGAGCCCAAGTTCGATTTCCACGCCTGTTCCGTCCTCCGGTCGAGCAAAACTTCATGTTCTTGCCGCGGCCGGGTTCTCACCCGCCTCAGCCGAAGTGAAGGATTCTAGACGGCGGAGCCGGAGAATCATCGAAGGGGGCGGAACGATCGAGGGCGTGATTTGTGAGCGGCGTGTTAACTCGTTTGCGGTCCGAGAGCTACGGGTGCGGAATAGATGTGAGCAAAGCGCGACCCGATTGGGGATAACTTGTCGCCGACGGCGAGGGCACGCATTTCCAGCGGCGCGAGTTCAGCAATCTTGAAATCAGGATCGCGAATCGAAGCAGGAAGGCGCACACCGATTGGTGGAGAGATGCGCCCAGGCAATCTGTACAGATTGTCCTAGCTGTTCTGCTTGACGTCGGCTTCTTTGCGCCAGAGATCTGCCGGAACAATGTCCCACTGGGCAGGCGCGACGACCTCAAGGTCGTTGCTCACCTGGCGAACGTTGCTCACGCCGGCCACCATCTCCTGGGCATACTGCTTCATGTAGTACGAAGGGACGCGGCCACGCAGGAAGAGCACACCTTCTTCGCAGCGGCACTCGACGCGCCGCAATGCTTGGTACGGCGCCTGACGCAAACGTGCACGGGCCGTTGCCGTCGCTCCGTCGTCGACGTTCAGGCAACCAGAGAAACCGAGAAACGAAGGCTGATTCGAGTTCACACGCGACATGACGTTTTAAGCCTCGGGCATCCTTGCCCCAAAAGTTCGAAAGCGCGAGGAGGGGAAGCGGTCGTAACCCTGCAATGCACGAAGCGTGCCGTATCGTTCCACATTGGTGGGTGCGAGCAGAATGCGGGAAATTTCACGTATTCGATTTTCCGTCGTCGCAGATGCCGCAGTTTTTTGCCTGCCAAGCAAGCGTGTGTGCCCAAGATTGCGGCGATAGGGGACTTACGACCTCTGGAAAACTATGGCCCTTGCCATCTCGCCACATTTTTGACTTTTTGTCATATTTGACCACTTGTCAAAATAGCGACTTGGTCGATAATCACCAATGTTATGAACACTCTCACCCGCAAGCAACGCGAGATTCAAGACCGCGAGGGTCGCATCCTCGAGGTCGCCCGGACGATGATCGTCGACGACGGTTATCACGGGCTGAGCATGGACCGCATTGCCGAGGCCCTGGAGTATTCGAAAGGGACCATCTATCAGCATTTCTCCTGCAAGGAAGAAATCCTGATGGCGCTGGTGAACCAGGCGATGGAACATCGCTTGGGTCTGTTCCGTCGGGCAGCGGCCTTTCGAGGTCGGCCACGCGAACGGATGACGGCCATCGGCGTGGCGGCCGAGTTGTTCTTTCGCCTTGAGCCCGAGAACATTCACATCGAGAACGCCATCCGCATTTCTTCCGTAAAAGAGAAGGCTTCCGAGGACCGCCGGCGCTTGCTCGAAACGTGCGAAGCCAACTGCGGCGAGATCGTGGGCGGCGTGATTCGAGAGGGCGTGGCGTCGGGTGACTTGCAGTTGCCGGAAGGCTTCAGCGTTGAGCACATGGCGTTCGGACTGTGGTCAATCACGTTCGGTGGTTACTCGATCGCCGCGACCAGCCCGTCGCTCACGAACCTCGGCATCCGCGAACCGATCCGAGCCATCCAGGGCAACTGCCAGATGTTGCTCGACGGCGCGGGTTGGCGACCGTTGAGTTCCGAGATGGATTTGCCCGCGCTTACTGACCGTATCGCCAAAGAAGTGTTCGCCGCCGAGGTTTCGAAGTTGAGGTAGTGAGGCCTCCCTTTTTTTGCACATAAATTGACGACTTGTCAGCGTTTGACTCAACGTACCGCCAATTTGACTACCCTCAAGCGATTGGAACTCGTGCCGTGAACTGGTTAGCCATTCGAATGCTGGTCGGCGACCGCGTGAAGTTCTTCGGGCTGATCTTCGGCGTGACGTTCGCCACGTTCCTGATGTCGCAGCAGGTGTCGGTCTTCGTCGGCATCATCGGCCGCTCGGCCAGTCAAATTGTCGACGTGCGAGACGCGAGCCTGTGGGTGATGGATCCACGCGTGCGGCACTTCGACGAAGCCCCCGGCTTGCCGCAAGGCGATTTGCAACGTGTGCGCGGCGTCGGCGGGGTCGAATGGGCGGTGAAGTTCTTCAAGGGGCAGATTCTCGCGAAGATCGACTCCGGTCTGCCGCGGAACGTGATCCTCGAAGCGGTCGATGATTCGAGCCTGATCGGCGCTCCGCAAGAAATGATCGCGGGCGACTTGGCGGACCTGCGAAGGCCGTACGCGGTGATTGTCGACAAGGCGGGATACGAATATCTGTGGCCGGGCGAGCCGATTCGCTTGTGGCGTGAGTTCGAGATGAACGATCGTCGCGCGATTCTCGTCGCCGTGTCCAAGGCGTCGGCGCCGTTCGTGACGTTGCCGGTGATGTGCACGCGCTTCAACGAAGCGCTCCACTACGTTCCGACGAAGCGCAACCTGATGAACTACGTGCTGGCCGAGGTCGCGCCGGGGCAAGACCCCACCGCCGTTGCCGAGCGCATCACCAGCGAAACGGGCCTGTTGGCCGTCACGCAACAACGGTTCTTCTGGAACACGATCAACTACATGCTCGGTTCGACGGGCATCCCGGTGAACTTCGGCATCACGATCGCGCTGGGGTTCATCGTCGGCGTGGCCGTCGCGGGGCAGACGTTCTACCTGTTCACGCTCGAGAACCTGAAACACTTCGGCTCGCTCAAGGCGATGGGCGTCAACAATCGACGGCTCATCGGCATGATTCTGCTCCAAGCAACCGCCGTCGGCGCGATTGGCTTTGGGCTGGGCGTCGGCATGACCGCCATGTTCTTCGAGCGCACGAATCAAATCACGCACCTGGCGGGCTTGCACATGTATTGGCAAGCGGTGGCGGGCGTGGGTGTTGCCGTGATGGTCATCGTTTCGCTCGCCAGCTTGTTGAGCATGCGTCGTGTGCTCGTCCTGGAACCCGCCATTGTGTTTCGAGGTGGATGATGGAAGTGCTCGACCGATCACAGCCGTTGAAAGTCGCTGCCCGCGTGCCGCAGTCCGACGCGGCGCCAGCCATTTGCATTCGTGGGCTGACGAAAACGTTTGGCAGCGGCGAGACGCGCGTGCACGCGCTGCGTGGTATCGACGTCGACATCATGTCGGGCGCGATGACGCTGCTCGCCGGGCCATCGGGCTGCGGCAAGACGACGCTCATCTCGATCATCGCCGGCCTTCTCGATCCAACCGAAGGCACGCTGAACGTGCTCGGTCAAGATTTATCAGCCATGTCGCCCGACGCATTTGTCGACTTCCGCGCCCGCAACCTTGGCTTCGTGTTTCAACAGTACAACCTGCTGCCGTCGCTTTCGGCGGCAGAGAACGCTTGCTTGCCACTGTTGGTGGCCGGCGAGCCGCGGCGCGTTGCGCTCGCCGCGGCTCGCGAGGCGTTGGCACGTGTCGGCCTCGAAAAGCGCGTCGATTCGTTCCCATCGCAACTCTCCGGTGGTCAGCAGCAGCGTGTTGCGATCGCGCGTGCGCTCGTGCATCGCCCGCGGCTGCTTGTCTGCGACGAACCGACGGCGGCGCTCGACGCTCATGCCGGTCAGACGGTGATGGAGCTATTCCATGAGGTCGCCGTCGAGCCCGATCGCGCGGTGATCATCGTCACGCACGACAACCGCATTCTGCACTATGGTCGACGCATCATTCACATGACCGACGGGCAAATCGAACGTATTGAGGACAATGACTCCTAGAAAACGGTGCGTAACGGTGCGTTGGTTAGCCGCGACGCGCTAGCGGAGCGCTCCGCTGGCGCGTCGCGGCTAACCAATGCACTCCAAATTAACACCACTCGAAAGATCACGACGAGGCCGAAGATGAAACGCACGATGTTATGGCTGTTGCCGATTACCGCCGGCGGGATGTTGCTCTTCGCAACACAGCACGTCTACACGCAGCAGCGACCGATGACGCGATTGCAACCGCCGCAAACGCCAGCCCGCACGCCGTTCGCACATTCGATCGCGGCGACGGGCATTCTCGAAGCGGCGTCGCAAAACATCGCCATCGGCTCGGCATTGTCGGGCCTCGTGCTCGAAGTCTACGTGCCGGCCGAAAAGGTCGGCACTCACGTGAAGCAGGGCGATCCGCTCTTCCGCGTCGACGATCGTCACCTGAAGGCACAGCTCGCGCTGGCGAAGGCTCGGGCCGATGCAGCTCGGGCGCAATTGCAAAGGTTGGAAAACCAACCTCGGCCGGAAGAGATTCCTCCCAGCGAAGCCAAGGTGCAAGCGGCAAAAGCAAATGCCGAACGCACACGCGACGAGTACGAACGTGCGCGATCGCTCGCCACGCAGCGCGCCGTGAGTGAGCAGGAGTCGGTGACCAAACGTCTGTTCTACGAACAGGCGATGCAAGAGTGGCAACGTGCGCAGCGCGAGCACGAGCTTCTGTTGGCGGGCGCGTGGGAGCCGGATCTGGCGATCGCCCGCGTGGCGGTGGGTCAGGCCGACGCCGAGGTCGCGCAGATTGGCACAGAGATCGAACGCGCCACGGTGCGAGCACCAATCGACGGCCAGGTGCTGCAAGTCAATGTCCGCGAAGGTGAGCATGTTTCCGATCAATCGCAAGCCACCCTCATGGTGCTCGGACGGCTTGCGCCGTTTCACATTCGTGCCGACATCGATGAATTCGACATCGCTGAGTTTCGTGCGGATTCGCAAGCCGTGCTGCAACTTCGCGGCAAGAACGATCGTCACTATCCGTTGAAGTTCGTGCGCGTCGAGCCCTACGTCGTTGCCAAGCGATGGCTGACGGGCGATAACACGGAGCGCATCGACACGCGCGTGCTGCAAGTCGTCTACGAGTTGAACGAAATGAACTCGGCAGCGTTCGTCGGTCAGCAAGTCGACGTTTTCATCGATGCCGGCAACGAACCGCGCGTCGCAAGTCTGACGCAACGCTAACGGCCGAGGCCGATTCTCGATACTTTGTTTCGCGTTATTCAGGAGGTCGTGCCATGTCGACAAAACTAGCCGGTAAGGTCGCCGTGCTCACCGCGTCGCGGCTAAACGGGCAATTGCCTTCAGCGCGTTAGCGCGACGCCTTCGCGCGTTCGGTGAGTTTCGCCACGACGGCGGAAAACTCCTTGCGAGCAGCTGCGAGGCCGGCGGGCGTCTTCGTGCCGCTGCCGCGCACGTAGTCGAGCACGTACTTCTCGGCGTCGACGAACTCTTCCGAAATCTGCGCCACCGCAGCGGCGATCGACGGAGGAATGTTTGTGACGCCATTGGCGTCGCCGTGCAGCAAGTCGCCTTGTCGCACCACGAGCCCACCGACGCGCACCGGCAAGCCGATATGAAGGATATGGCAGTAGGCGTGCGAGCAGATTGTCGAGCCAGTAAAGACCGGGTAGTTCAACGCTCGCACTTGTTCCAAATCGCGGCCGCCGCCCGAAGTAATGAGGCCAACGGATCCGAAACCCTGGTAGACCGAGCACATCACTTCGCCGAAGGTGGCGCTGACCGGCGGGTCGTCGAGATCTTCGAACACCACGACGGCCGGCCCCGGCAATTCGGCAAAGCCCGCGACTTGCTGGTCCATCGTGCCGTAGGCGTCGCCGCCGGCGGGAGGCGCGTCGCTGCGGAACGATGCCGTGCTGGCGAACCCGACCATTGGCGGGAGCGTGGGGAAGTTCGACTTGATGCGTCCGTCCATATATCCAACGTTGCGCGGGCGAACGTCGAACAGTTCGATGACGTTGCAGATCGTCGGTGTATCGAAACGCGCGAGCTGCTTGAGCGTGTCGGCTGTGATGTTCATGCGATGAAGGATAACGACGCACGCGGCGGCGCTAAAGCGTGAAAATCGCAAAATCGAGCCCGACTGCCTGTTGAACTGCGCGGTGCATCAGACAAAATAGGACGCGACGAACCGCAGACTCTCAGTCATCGAGTTCGTTACGCGAACCTTCCACGCTGCTCGAGCCAACTGTCGGAGCTTGTCATGGCCAAGAAACCAGCCTCGAAAACACCTGCTCCGAAAACCAACGGCAAGACTTCGAACGGCAAAGGTGCAAAGAAGCCCTCCGCTAAAGCTCCGTCGAAGAAGGCAATCAAGAAGACCGAGCCGAAAGCCGAAACTAACGGCGCGCCGCTCACACAGACGTTGGCGATGACGGTGGCGGCGCAAGTGCTGCACGGCGTCGGCGCGAAGGCCACGCTGGTCGATTTGCACAAGGCGCTCGAAGACGAGTTACTTCGTGTGCAAGACGCGATGGGCGAAGTGGAAGAGATGATGGAGATGCACGGCGAAGAGTTCGCGCTCGAGCACCTCGCGCGATAGCGCCATCGAGCGCCTCGTAATGATCTCGCACAGGTGTTACGCCCGCGTGTCGACAGTGCGCATCTATGTTGCGCATCTCGACTTCTAGCACGTCGTCGTCACGACGTTTTTCTCGCGAGCCGCTCTCATCGTGATCGCGATGATCGAGCGCTGTCCAACTTTGAAACCGAAAAAACTTGCTACGCTTCGTTTTATAGCGATGCATTCATATCCAATGACTCAGCGCGGCAAAATAGGAAAGTGCGCACGTGTCATTGAAACTGTGATTCAGCCGGATGCGAAAAAAATTCGCGCCTTCAGCGTTGTGCCAACGAGTTCGGCGCGGCGCGTGCGTGAGGCGTCAATCGTTCTCAGCCCGGAGCTGAGAAGAAGAAGTCGCAACCGTTTCGTTCAATGTTTTCGAGAAAGGACGTGGGTCATGTCACGCAAGTTTGAAATGCAAGGTCTCGAGGAACGCATTGCTCCGACATCGTTGCCGTTGGGCATCGTGGACAATCTTCTCAGTGGTTTGACGAGCAGTGGTGTCGACGCTTCGGCAGCGACCAATGTCGGCGCCTCGGTCAGCGCAGCGGGATCGAGCGTGGGCGCGGACGTTGCCGCCGCGACGCATGTCGCCGCCAGTGCTGCGGGCATTTCTGCGGACGTGGGCTTGGGCGTCAGCGCCAATGCGGGTGTCGGCGGTTTGAACCTCGGCAGCATTCTCTAACACGACTTAGGAGTGCGAATGAAATCGTGCAAAGTGGAAAGAGCCGTTGCTAGCGCGGCTCTTTCAACTATCGCACGCCGACGCCAGCCATCATGCAAACCGAATGTGGTGCGCTGCCGATAAAAAGACGATCGTTGATCGTTGTTCCGCGGGATGCCGGCTTCGTCGCCAAAGACAGTCAACGCGGAACGTATTGTAAGATCGGGGCTCGCGAACAGTTCTTGCTCGAACAGCTCGACGGGACGCATCCGCGCTCGTCGATTCTCGCTGCATACGTCGAGAAGTTCTCCGAAACCTTCGACGACGAAGACCTCGACGCATTCTTCGATCTTGCGGGTAAGCACGGGCTAACCGAGACTGCGGCCGAAACTGCTGCCGCCCCGACGCAAGTGCGTCGATCCACACCTCGCGGCAATTCGATACTCGCGTGGCGGCGTAGCTTCTGGGATCCCGATCGGTTCTACACTTGGCTCGAGCCGAAGCTGCGCTGGCTTTGGACGTGGCAATTTCTCGCGATTTCGGCATGTTTCATCGCATGGGCGATGCTGATGCTCACGATCAACGGCAAGCTGTTCGTCAGTCATTTTCAGGATATTCAGTGGCACACGGTGACGGTGGCGATCGTGGCCATTCTCGCAGTGACCGCGTTCCATGAGAGCGCTCACGGGCTGACGTGCAAGCACTTCGGCGGCGAAGTGCATGAAGTCGGCTTCCTTCTGCTGTACTTCATGCCATCGTTCTTCTGCAACGTCAGCGACGCATGGCTTATGGACAATAAGCGCCGTCGTCTGGCGATTACCTTCGCGGGCGGATACTTCGAGCTGTGTTTGTGGGCGCTCGCTGCGTTCGTGTGGCGCATTACGCAACTCGAAACGGGAATCAACTACGCGGCTTGGATCATCGTGTCGATCTGCGGCGTTCGCATCCTTTTCAACTTCATCCCGTTTCTCAAGCTCGACGGCTACTACTTGTTAAGCGATGCGTGCGACATTCCGAATCTACGGCAGCTGTCGCTGGAGTATGTGGCAAGCAATTTGCGATGGGGCTTGTGGGGCGCTGATCGGCCGGCACGACAGACGAAGCATTTCACGTTGCTGGTTTATGGCGTTACTTGCTGGCTCTTCTCTATCGTCTTCTTATCAATCATGTTCACCACATTCGGACAACTCGCGTTTCAACACGTTGGCGCGTGGGGCGTCATTCCCGTCGTCGTTATTGGCCTGGTCGCTGGCCGAAGCATGTTCCGCGGCCTGATGGCGGGCGAAGTGCGGCGCATGTTCGCCACGCGAAAAGCGCGTGCCCGCGTGTGGATGACCGCCGGCGCGATCGCCATCGGCCTCTTGTGCTTCTTCCCGTGGGAGAAACGTGCAAGCGGCACCTTCGAGATGCGCCCGATGACGCGCGTCGAACTGCGAGCACCGGTCGCCGGTTTCCTGAAGACGATCACCGTCGTAGAAGGCGAAACCGTTAAAGCCAATGGCCTGCTCGGTGAGCTCGAGATTCCCGAGCTGCCAAGCCGCATTGCGGAGCAACGCGCCGCAGTGCGTGAGCTGAAGGCGAAGTGGCAACTGCTCAAGATCGGCGCGCGGCCGGAAGAGATCGAAGACGCTCGCAATCGTTTGGCTCGTGCCGAGTCGTGGCACAAGTTGGCGTCAAGTAATCTGGATCGCAATAAGCAGGCGCTCGTCGAAGAACTCGCGCGACTCGATCAGCGCATCATCTCCGCCAAGGCTGCCTTTTCGCAAGCGAATGATACGATGCGTCGAGCGGTCGACCTGCGCAAGCAGAATGTCGTCTCGGGCCAACAGTTCGAAGAGATTCAAAAGCAGCTACACATTTCACGCTCCGAAGTCGAACAGGCGTTGCGTGAACGCGACGGTCGCTCGGCGATCGGCGTGCTCGATTCCGAGGACGAGTTAGCGCGTTGCGCCAAAGAGTTGGCCGAAGCCAACGCCGCGGTTGAGATGTTGCTGGCCGGCACGCGACCGGAAGAGATTGAAGCTGCCGCTGCGACGCTGGCTCGTGCGGAAGAGGAACTGAACTTTCTCGAGAAGCAGCAAGGGCGACTGTCTCTTCACGTTTGCATCGACGGCACGGTCGTCACTCCGCATCTGAATGAAAAAGTCGGTCAGTATTTCAACGAAGGCGATCTCATCTGCGAGATCCAAGAAGCGTCGGTGCTCGAAGCCGAAATCGCGATCCCGGAAAAGGAAGTCTCCGACGTTCAGCCGGGGCAGTATGTCACGCTCAAAGCCCGAGCCATGCCTTATGAAACCTTTGAAGCTCTGGTCGAACGGATCGCCCCGACCGCCCTCGCACCGGCGACCGGGAAGACGGAAAGCACGGTGACGGTTTACACGCGGCTCGAACATCCGTCGCCTGAGTTGCGGCCCGGAATGACCGGTTACGCCCGGGTTTATTGCGGTCACGAGCCGATCGGCATGATCGCAGTGGACTATGTGTTGCGATTCATTCGCACCGAGTATTGGTGGTAGGCGCCAAGTTTTTCAGGGGGCTGTTTTGTTAGCGGCGAGTGTGGCATAGCGCTTTCCTCACGATTAGAATGCTCGGCGGGGCGGGCACTCTGCGGGACGAGCACTCTACGGGAACGGCGACCATGGACAATGCATTTGCCGGTGCTGTTGAAGCGATAGTCGAGGAGCCGGAGCAATCGCAAAAGCCAGCGGCGAAGGATCCGCGTATCTTGCCGCCTCACGCTGTCGTTGTTCTTAACGACGACGATCACTCGTTCGATTACGTGATCGAAGTGTTTCGCAAGGTGTTTGGCTACTCGACCGAGAAGGGCTATGTCCTCGCGAAGGAGATTCACGAGACTGGCCGCGGCATTGTGTGGTCGGGCACCAAGGAACTCGCCGAATTGAAGCGCGATCAGGTGCGCTCCGCAGGCCCCGATGTTCACGCCACTCGCAAGGTCGAGTTCCCTTTGCAGGCTTTTGTCGAGCCGCTGCCGGGATAGCGAAAGCGCGAAACGGCAAGCGGCGGAATGACGCGGACTACTTCGCTTCCGGTTTCGCGCTTGGTTCGATTTTAGAACTGCACCGTCAGGCCACCCGTCAGCAAATCGGACGACACCGCCGAAGTGACGGACGTGCCGGGCACCGACCCTGCCGCGACGACGAACGGGCCGGTGATCTGATTCTGGAATCCATGCGTGTATGCCAGCGTCGCGACGACGTTCTGCACGAAACGGAACGAAGCGCCACAGCTCAACCAGTTCTCGATGATCAGCGGCGAACCGACGTTGAACATCGCTTGACTGTTCGGCACCGGGTTCTGCCCGTAGGTGTAACCGCCTCGCAGTGTCAGTCGTGGCGTGGCGTCGAATTGGATGCCGTTCGAGACCGACCATACGCTGCGCCATCCCAGACCTCGCACCGAGCCGTCGGCGTTGAATCCAGTGCCGCTGAAGCCCGCCGCGTTTCCGTAGTCCCAATAGCGAACGTCTGTCGCAAACAGAAGGCGATCGAATCCCGAGTACGCGGCGCCGAGCGATACAATCGTTGGCAGCGAGATATTCACCGTTTGCACCAATGGTCTGCCGAGTTCATCGGTCGAGTTGTAGCGCAAGGGTTCCATCCACTGGGTGCTCTTCACGCTCACGCCCAAGTGAACGCGGCTATCGGTGATGTAATACGCACCCACTTGGAAGCCGCCGCCCCAACTGATGCGCGTCGCCGTGCCGGGTCCATAGGTGTAATAAGCATCGCCGTTAGCATTGTTCGGCGGCGCCAGAATCAGCGGATCGCAGAAGACCTGCGCGAGCGTGATCGTCGGCGCAATGCCGATCGAGAACTTATCGGTGACAGCGTACGAAACTGTCGGCACGATCTGAAAGAACTCGGCCTGCGTGAAGACGCGGCCCACGCCGATGCCGTTGGGCGCTTGTGGCGTAAGGATCGGGTTCGTCGTGCTTGACGGATAGTTGGCTCCAAAGCCGCCGACACCAAAGACACCGATGCCAAAGCTCCACGGCGAGTTCTTCAGTCGCTGCACATAACCGATCGTCGGGATCGGCGTCACGCCAGGGTCGCTGGCATTCCTACCCGACAACGTCGTCGCTGGAAAACCAGGCGCGAGCGTGCTGGGGCCGACCGTTGACGACACGGTGGTCGACGGAAGCAGCAAGCCAAGGCCGAAGCCCACCTCGCTTGAGCGCAGGCCACTAATCGCGGCCGGGTTCCAGTTGAGCGCGCCCATCGAGTCGAGCGGCGCCGCTGTACCGGCGCCGCCAAACGACTGATTGATCGGACCCGTGCTCGTGAGAAAGACGCCCTGGGCTTCGACCGTGCGAGTCGCCAATGCCGCGAAGCAGATGACAACGCCGCCCACACAGCGCCGCAATCGCGCGCTGCGCCGCTTTCATGCCGTTCATGTGCACTTCCCCCCGGAGGCACTTCCTCTGAGGCTCACATCGCACGACGCGACGCTACCGCCTCTTCGGGTTGTATCGGATGACGCGAAGCTGCCCGTTAGGGCGAATCATCCAACTACGGAAAGCTAGCGGCCTTTTTTGGCCAAGAAAGCGCATGTCTTCACTAGATGAAGACCGCTATCACTCACTGAGCTCGCCAACAAAGCGGCCGCCGATTTCATACAGCGGTCCGCGCCGTTCGCATCGCAATACTTCCATGACCGTGACGATCGTGTTGCCGTCGCGGTCGCGGAACTGCATGGCAAGAAACCGCGCGGCCACCGGCTTCGTGTAATAGAACGCGATGCCGCAGCGTGAGACGCTTCGCGTGATGGCTACGAACGGTTCGCCCACACGTTGGTGCGATTCATCGAGCGCCTGAGTCGGAACGCTCATCGTGATGGCAAAGCGCGGCTCGCTGCGACGTTCCGGTCCGTCGTACGCCTGCGCCCCATTCGTCAGACGCAGCATGAACGTGTCGACCGTTGCGTCATTGCACGTCGCGCATCGCTCGCCGGTAGATTCCGCAGTGCCGACCCAAGCCATCGTCGCTCCCTGTCTGCCGGGTGGTTCGCCCCCGGGGTTGGTATGCCAGGATACGTCACAGTTATCGATCGTGCCGGCGCAGGTGCCTCAAGCGGTGCGACATTGTGAGCAAAACTCCATAGCACGAATAGCTTTTGGTAATTTCACTTGGTAGGGATTTGGAGCCCCGGCATTGGTTGACCGCCCATTGACAGTGGCCTACGGTTCCCACGCAACGGAATCGTGACAACCTGTTCGCAAGGCGGTTTTTTTAATGGCCTCATTCGCACAATCGACAGCAATGAACTCCGCCGCGTCGTCTTCGACGACCGACGTCGTCGCATTCGATCGCGATGAATTGGTCCAACGCTGCCTCGGCTCGTTGGCTCTCGTCGAACGACTGTTGTCACGGTTCGACGAGCGATTTCCTATCGAGGTCGCGCAGATTGACGACAGTCTCAGCGCGGGCGACACGACGACGGCGGCCCGGCTTGCTCATCGACTCAAGGGCGCGGCGGCCAATATCTCAGCGCCCGCCTTAAGAAACGTTCTGCAACAGATCGAGGACTCGGCACGCGCCGATCGAATGGACCAGATCGCTTCGCGCATGGCCGAACTGAATCGGCAATGGCAGCGGTTCGGTGCC
This sequence comes from uncultured Planctomycetota bacterium, assembly GCA_963708675.1. GTDB lineage: Bacteria > Planctomycetota > Planctomycetia > Pirellulales > PNKZ01 > DATAXP01. Next base: position 2,440,727 of record CAVPTO010000003.1, on the reverse strand, counting down.
GACAAGTCGGCGTCGTCGACGACGGCGGCGCAAAAAGCGGACTCCCCGGCAACTCAAAGCATCTAAACGTGAATCTAGGAGCGGCGAAGATGCGGGTACTGGTTGTCGAAGACGATGCCGACGCGCTCGAACTGCTCGAGCATGCTCTGACATACTTCGGCTACGAAGTGGCTACGGCCACCAACGGGCTCGACGCGCTCGAAATGTTGCGCACCGGCAACTATCGCGTCGTTGTTTCCGATTGGGAGATGCCAGGCCTCAGTGGCGTCGACCTGTGTCGCGAAGTGCGTCAACGCATCTCGTGTGGCTACACGTATTTCATCTTGCTGACGTCCCGCGCCGGGATGCAGGATCTGATCGACAGCCTGCGTGCAGGGGCCGACGAGTTTCTGTCGAAGCCGTTCAACCCTTTAGAGCTGGACGTACGGCTTCGCGTGGCCGAGCGCATTTTGTCGATGGAAAGCCGCGACCTCGTGATCTTCAGCCTCGCCAAGCTGGCCGAAGCTCGCGATCCCGAAACCGGCGCCCACTTGGAACGCATTCGCGAGTACTGCCTCGCCCTGGCCGGCCATCTCTGCCACGTCGACAAGTTCCGCGACCAAATCGACGGCGACTACGCACAACTGCTCTATCTCACCAGTCCGCTACACGATATCGGCAAGGTGGGCATTCCCGACCGCGTGCTGCTGAAGCCGGGTCCGCTCACGCCCGACGAATTCGAGATTATGAAGCAGCACACGCTCATCGGCGGCGCCACCCTCGCCGCAGCCGCCGAGGCCCATCCCGGCGCGAAGTTCCTGAAGATCGCACGAGACATCGCGCTCACACATCACGAAAAGTGGGACGGCAGCGGCTATCCCGAGGGGTTGCGAGGCGAAGAGATTCCTTTGTGCGGGCGGATTGTCGCGCTGGCCGACGTGTACGACGCCCTCACCACGGCGCGTGTCTACAAGCCCGCCTACACGCACGATGTCGCGCGTTCGATCATCCTCGAAGGTCGCGCCAAGCATCTCGATCCCGACGTCGTCGATGCGTTCCTGGCATGCGAAGACCAGTTCATCAAGATTCATCAGCGATTGGGCGGCTTCGAGGCGCCGAAATCGACAAGCGCTTACGAGCCGCAACTCGCGACGGCCAGCCCACGGTGATTTGTTGTCCCTCTAAACCACGTTGAGACGCGCGACTGACATGCGACCAAGGTCGCGCGCTCGTTGTTGAAGCAATGCTTCTCGATCCCATTCGTGAGCCCTCGGACGCGGTCCACGATCGCCCGGGCTCGAATTCCGCGCGCGTCGTCGCCGGTCGGTATCAGCTTCGTCGGCCGCTGAATCCGTCGGGCCGTCAGCAAGTTTATCTTGCCCACGACTCGGTTCTCGATCAGCCCGTCGTCGTACGGCTAAGCTCGGCAACGATCACACCCACGATCGAAACGCGGCTCGTTCACGAAGCGACGATCCTGCTTCAGATGCAGACGCCGTCGTTGGCTCGCCTGATGGACTTCGGACGCGAAGGATCGGAGTTCTACTGGGTTCGATCGTTCGTCGAGGGCTCGTCGCTTGTCGAACGTTGCGACCAGTCGTCGACGGTGCAGCAATCGCTAACGCTGGCCCGTTGCATCTTGTCGACCCTCACCGAACTGCATCGCGAAGGTGTGCTGTGCCGCAGTCTTCGCCCGTCGAAACTGATTGTCCCGCGCAACGGCGCAGCCGCAGATGCCGCAACGCCACCCGTCATCGTGACGGACGTCGGACTGGCGGCCGGTCTGACGGTCGACACACGCGCCCTGTCCGCGCAGTCGAGCACGCACTCTATTTGTCCCCCGAGCAAGCCGGGGCACTCGACTACGAAGTCGGCGAGGCCTCGGACCTGTATTCGGCCGGCATCGTCTTGTTCCAACTGCTTGCCGGCCGGCCGCCGTTCAACGGCACCACGGTCGGCCAGGTGCTTTTGGAGCACATGACCGGGCGTGTGCCCGAGCTGCGTGCGCTCGGACTCGAAGTGCCGCGCGCGCTCGATGAACTCGTGCAGCGATTGCTGCGCAAAGATCCACGCGATCGCTATCAATCGGCCGAAGCAGTGCTTCTCGATCTCGACATGATCGAAGAAGCGCTCGAAAACGGCGAACGCGACCCGGACCTGGTCATCGGCCTGCACGATCGTCGCTGCACGGTGGCCGAAGCCGCGTTTGTCGGTCGATCGCGTGAGCTCGACGCGGTCGATGCGCAGTTGCTCACGGTTTATCGCGGCACGTCGTCGGCCATCACGGTCGAATGCGAATCGGGCGGCGGCAAAACGCGCCTGCTCGACGAGGTTGCGCAGCGAGCGCGGCGCGAAGGCTTTTGGGTGTTGCGTGGACAAGCGACCAACGAAGTCGCCGCGCAACCGTTCCAACTGCTCGACGGCGTGTTGAGCGAAGTCATCTCGGCCGCGAGCGCTGACCTGTCGCTCGGTGCGAAATTGCAGCAATACCTCGGCGATCAGGTCGACGCCATTCAGGCTGCTCTGCCCGCCTGCGCCAAAGCTCTCGGGTGGACCAAGACGGCGATGATCGGTCCTGAAGCGTTCGGCGAAGCGCGAAGCGTCATCGCGTTAACCGAGTTGCTCAGCGCGTTGGGGTCGATGGCCCGTCCCGCCCTCATCATTCTCGACGATTGCCAATGGGCGGACGAACCGAGCGTGAAGCTCATCGCGCGCTGGTGCGAGTTGCACGAAGAGCGCGCCCCGGCCATTCATCGCGTGCTGCTTGTCATCGCTTATCGTTCAGAAGAAGTCGCCGAGGATCATGCGCTGCGTCGTCCAAGAACGGCGTTGCAACTGACGTTGTCACGATTCGAGCCGGAAGATATTCGGCGACTTATCGAGTCGATGGCAGGCCCGTTGCCGGACGAGGCCGTTGAGGTCGTCACGCGCCTCGCCGACGGCAGCCCGTTCATGGCTTCCGCCGTGCTCCGCGGACTCGTCGAGTCGGCGGCCTTGGTGCCTGGCGCCGCGGGATGGCACATCGAACCGTTGGCCTTGGCCGACTTGCAATCGTCGCGACATGCGGCGTCGTTTCTCTCGCATCGTATCGACTTGTTGCCTCCGGCAGCCGTATCGTTGCTCACGGTCGGAGCGATCTTGGGCAAAGACTTCGACCTGCATACAGCCATCACACTGGCCAACCAGGACCCGCTCGAAGTTCTGCAAACGTTGAACCTCGTCAGGCAACGCCATCTGATTTGGATGCGCACGACGGGGACGCACTGCGTCTTCGTTCACGACAAGGTGCGAGCCGCGCTGCTCGATCGACTTTCTGTCGAAGAACGTCGCGACTTGCATCTTCGCGCCGCCCGACACCTGAAAACCTATTCGACGCCCAACGCGTTCGAACTCGCATACCACTTCGACGCAGCCGGCGATTTCGCGGCAGCGCTCGGTTTCGCTTTGCATGCCGCCCATCAAGCGCGGTCGCAGCACTCGCTCGAGATTGCCGAGCAGCAGTACCGCATCGCGCAACGTGGCGCCGAGACAGCCGATCGTGCGACGCAATACCGCGTTTACCACGGCCTCGGCGATGTTCTGATGTTGCGCGGTCACTATGTCGCGTCGGCCGAGTTGTTCGAGAAGGCAGCGATGTTGGCCGACGCGCCCTCGCGCAAGCTGAAATCCGCGGCAAACAAGGCGAACTGGCCTTCAAACGTGGCGACATGGAGCAGGCCACGCAGTCGTTCGAGCAGGCGCTGCGTATGTTGGGCGCTGGGTGCCGCGGCACATGGCGACGTTCGTCGCGCTCTTCCTTTGGGAAGCCACGGTGCAATTCGTGCACACGGTCGCACCGACGTTCTTGGTCGCTCGACGCAAGAAGTCGCCGACGCCCGAGCAGCTTCTCGCATGGCGATTGTTCAGCAAGTTGGCGCATGGTTACTGGTTCGTTCGCAGCAAGATTCACGTGCTCTGGACGCACCTGCGTGGCATGAACCTGGCAGAGCGCTATCCACCGACCGCCGAGCTGGCACAGTGCTATTCCGAACATGCGCCGGCAATGACGCTGGTGCCTTACTTCAGTCGCGGCATTACGTACGCACGCAAGTCGCTCGAGATTCGCAAGTCGCTAGGCGATTTGTGGGGGCAGGGGCAATCGTTGCACTATTGGAGCATCGTGCTCTATACGGGATCACGATATGCCGAGTGCGTGGAGAAGGGGACCGAAGCGATTCGACTGCTCGAACGCACGGGCGACTTCTGGGAAGTGCACATCGCACGCTATCAAGTCGCCGCCGCGTTGCATCGCATGGGCAACCTGCAAGAAGCGATCGAACACGCCCAGCGAAACTATCGTTCCGGCATCAAGCTCGGCGACGAGCAGGCATCGGGCATCAGCTTGGATGTCTGGGCTCGCGCCAGCCTTGGGATGATTCCCAACGACATCCTGAAAGTCGAAGTGAACCGGCGTCGCCAGGATGCGCAGGGCTTTGCGCAAACGTGGCTCGCGCACGGCGTGCAACTTGTGTTCACCGGACAGATTGAAGAAGCAATCGAGGCGTTTTCCGCTGCGCTGCGAGCTGCCGCCAAGGCGGGCGTGAAGAACGCATACATCACTCCCAACCTGGCGTGGCTGGCCACGGCGCGACGCATTCAATTCCAGCGCTACGCGGGGCATCTGGCAGCGGCGCGTGAAAAGCTCTTCCGCCAGGCGCGGCGCGATGCGCGCAGCGCACTCGCGCGGCAACGCTATTCCGCAACGATTTGCCGCATGCGCTGCGCGAGCTTGGCTTGTTGGCGGCGATGTCAGGGCACACACGTCGAGCATTCCGACTGCTCGAACGGAGCTTCCTCGTCGCGCACCGTCAGCAGGCGCGCTACGAAATGGCAACGACTCGCCTCGTGCGTTGCCAAATCGAACATGAACTTGGCTACCCAGGCGCTTCACGTCGATTGGCCGAGGCCCAGGCCGAGTTGCGGAGCATGGAGGTCAAGCCGCTCGAGCACGGCACTAAGACCGAAGCCGAACAGGCGGCCGTCACTTTGTCGCTCGTCGATCAGTTCGATACGATTCTCGATGCCGGTCGCCGCATCGCCTCGGCTTTGTCGCCCGAGGCCATCTTTAACGAAATGCAGCACGCGGCGATCCACCTGCTGCGCGGCGAAAAGTGTCGCATCTTGCTGACACGCGAAGTCGATGGACGTTACGAGTTCGAGCTTCCCGAAGGAACCGATGCGTCGCAACTCGACCTGACGTTGGCCGAACGATCGCTGGGGGCGGGGCATGCTCAAGCGTCGACTGACGAGGCGGTGCACGACGCGCTCGACGTCGTCGAGGAACAACGTTCGGCGATGTGCGTTCCGGTGTTCGTGCGAACTCAACCGGTGGCGTGCCTGCACGTGACGCACGATCATGTTCGCGATCTGTTCGGCGAAAATGAGAAACGCATCGCGGAGTTTGTGGCTACGCTTGCTGGCGCCGCGCTCGAGAACGCTGACGGCTTCTTGCAATTGCAACAACTCAACGAGACGCTCGAGTTGCGCGTTGCCGAACGTACTGCGGCCGCCGAAGCTGCAAGCCAGGCCAAGAGCCAATTCCTCGCGACGGTTAGCCACGAAATCCGCACGCCGATGAACGGCATCATCGGCATGACGGAACTGTCGCTGGCCACCAACCTGACGTCTCAGCAACGCAATTATCTGCGCATCGTCCGTCAGTCGGCCGACTCGCTGCTCTGCTTGCTCAACGACGTGCTCGATTTCTCGAAGATCGAGGCAGGCCGCATGGATTTGGAGTACGTCGACTTTGACGTACGCGAAGTCGTCGGCGATGTGCTGCAGTTGCGAGCTCGCGCTTGCTTTGAGAAAGGCATCGAACTGGTTCATCGTGTGAACGGTGACGTGCCGCACCTAATCGTCGGTGATCCAGGCCGATTGCGACAGGTTCTGGTCAACCTTGTCGGCAATGCAGTGAAGTTCACGTCGCAGGGCGAGGTGTTCGTGACCGTGTCGCTCGAAACGAGCAATGACACGCTCACGCGCTTGCACTTCGCCGTCAAAGACACGGGCATTGGCGTGCCGGCCGACAAGCAACAATCGATCTTCGAGTCGTTCCGACAGGCCGATAGTTCGACGACTCGCAAGTACGGCGGCACAGGATTGGGCCTGACCATTTCAGCACAGCTTGTCGAGTTGATGGGTGGTCACATCTGGCTCGAAAGCGAACCGGAGCAAGGAAGCACGTTCCATTTCACCGCCGAGTTTGGACATGCCGCCAGCGATGCGTCGGAGAATGATGAACTCACTAGCAGACTGCGCGGCGCGAACGTGCTCGTGGTCGACGATCATCCGGCGAGTCGCGATTCTCTCGGCGAGTTCTTGCACGACCTTGGTATTACGACGACGTTGGCCGCCGACGCAGAAGAAGCGCTGTGTGCGTTCCACGCCGCGGCCTCGGCGCATCGGCCGTTTCAGCTTGTCATTCTCGACGCTGACTTGCCGGGATGCGATGGCTGGACCGTTGCCGCCCAAATGCGCGAAGCGCAATTGTCGGAGAAACTGCCGATCGTCCTACTGGTTCCGCCAACGGAACGACCCAATCACGACACCACGAGTTGGCCGTCCGACGTGCTGTTCCTCACCAAACCCGCCAAGCATGGCGAGCTCGTGGCGGCGCTGTGCTCATCGCTCATCGAAAACGCGAAAACAATGGATCCGACCAAACGCGAGATCGTCGCTTCGACGCGATCGCTGCAGATTCTCTTGGTCGACGATGGTTTCATCAATCGCGAGGTGGCGGCCGGCTTGCTCGAACTGAAGGGGCACAAGGTCGACCAGGCCGAGAACGGCCTCGAAGCGCTGGCCATGCTCGAAGCCAAGCGATTCGACGTCGTGCTGATGGACCTTGAGATGCCGGAACTCGACGGTGTCGGCGCAGCGAAGGAAATTCGCAAGCGAGAAGCAATTAAGGGCGGTCACATACCAATCATCGCCATGACCGCCCACGCCGTGCAGGGATATCGCGAGCAATGTCTGGACGCCGGAATGGATGGCTACATCACCAAGCCGATCTCGCCCGACGAGTTGTTCTCGACATTGGACACGATCGCCGGCGGCGCGACGTCGGTCTAGCGATCGCACATTCCATAGAAGCGTTTGTAATAAACGGTATGATGGGACGTTCACCATCAATTCGGATCGAACATGCCGACCGTCGCCGACCTCGTTGCGTACCTCGAAGTCCTCGCGCCGCCGAAGTTGGCCGAGGCGTGGGACAATGTGGGTTTGCTGGTTGGCGATCAGCAGGCGACGTTTGGCCGTGTGATGACCTGCCTCACCATCACGCCGGCCAGCGCGGCTGAGGCCGTCAAGCGTCGCGCCGATGTGATCGTGTCGCATCATCCGTTGCCGTTTCAGGCGATCAAGCGCATCACGACCGACACGCCGACCGGTCGCATGTTGTGGGATCTGATTCGCGCGGGCATCGGCATCTATAGTCCGCACACGGCCTTCGATTCGGCCGCTGAGGGGATCAATCAGCATCTAGCCGAAGGCCTCGACCTTCACGACATCAATGTGTTGATCGAGAACCCCAAGGCCGACGGCGACATCACCGAGGGGACCGGTCGTTGGGGATGGCTGCCAGACGGCACGACGCTTGGCGGATTGGCGGAACAGGTGAAATCGTTCCTGGCGATCGAACGCGTCCAAGTCGTCGGCGACCTCAAGCGTCCGATCGAACGCGTTGCCGTGGGTTGCGGCAGTGCGGGCGAGTTTCTGACGGCAGCTCGCGACAAGGGCTGCCAATGCCTTGTCACCGGCGAGACACGCTTTCACACGTGCCTTGAAGCGGAAGCGACAGAAATGGGCCTGATTCTTGCAGGTCACTACGCGACCGAACGGTTCGGAGTCGAACGCCTCGCTGAGACGATTCAGCAACAGTTCCCCGAGATCGAAGCCTGGGCAAGCCGCAGCGAGGCTGACCCGTTGGTTTGGGCGTAACGAGCGTGGGTCGAAGCTGTCCGATCGTCGCAAGTCGTTACGACATCGCACCTCCGAGGGCCTGGGTTTGACCGCGCCCCCCGCTCTTACAATAGCCTAGCGCTTTGGCAACGAAGCGATTACTAACGGAATGGTGTCGACGAAAGTCCCGAACATGCCACGATTTCTGACGGCGTTGCCTGTGTATAACGAGGCTCGCCACGTTCACGACATCCTCGAGCAAGTGCGGCGATACAGCCCCGAAATTCTCGTCGTTGACGACGGCTCGACCGACGGAACGGCTGACATCCTCGCCGGCGAACCCGGCATTCACGTCGTCCGTCATCCGAAGAACCGCGGATACGGGGCGGCATTGCAGTCGGCTTTCGCGTTTGCCGAGCAGAACGGCTACGAGTACCTCGTTACGATCGACTGCGACGGCCAACATCAGCCATGTCGCATCCCGCTGTTCGTCGAAGCCTGCGAAAACTGCGACATCGTTTCGGGCAGTCGATATCTGAAGCACTTCGAAGGGGACAGCGAACCGCCCGAGGCACGCCGTCGCATCAACGAGCGGCTGACCGGCGAGATCAATCAACGGCTAGGGTTGAACCTGACCGACGCCTTCTGCGGGTTCAAGGCGTATCGCGTTTCGACGCTGCCGAGTCTGCATGTTGCCGAGCCCGGCTACGCGATGCCTCTGGAAGTTTGGGTTCGCGCGGCAAAGGCGAAACTTCGCATTCAAGAGCTCCCCGTGCCGCTCATCTATTTGGAAGAGGCGCGATCGTTCGGCGGAGCACTCGACGATGCCGAGACGCGACTGAAGTACTATCGCGAGGTGATCGACCGCGCGATGGTCGAGGTGATGGGATCCTCGGGCAGTGACAAGAGCACTCCGAGCACTGGCAACGGCACTCATGGTGACACCGGCAAGGCTGCGGGTGGAACGCTCTGTGGCGGCCCTGCATGAACGCCTCGGGGTGTAAATTCATGGCTGAACCGTCGTCGTCCGGTGAGGTATCGGGCGAATCGCCGACGCATCAGCCCGATTCGAGGCTTTCCGAATCGCCGCACGTCGTGCGACGCAAAATCTCGGCCCCGAACGCTGATGGGTCGATCTTTGTTGATCCCGCAGCGTCGCAACTCCCGGCACTCATCGCCGACAACATCGCTCGCCGCGCCGCGTACGACTTCGACGTTCAAGGGCGATCGCTGACCGACTTGGGAGGGCTGGCGCGTCGCGAACTGCTCGACGCTGCCATTGAATACACGTCGAGCTACCGGAACATCGACACGCTTGCCGCCGCCAGTCGCGACGCCGATCGGCTGTTTCTCGCCGGTCATCAACCGCAGATGTTTCATCCCGGCGTGTGGGTCAAGAACTTCGCGCTCGGCAAGTTGGCGCGCTCGGCTGGCGCGGCGGCGATCAACCTCGTCATCGACAGCGACGCCGTGAAAAGCACGACCATCGGCCTGCCGACAGGTTCGCGCGAGCATCCGCACCTGGAACAAGTGCCGTTCGACCAGCGATCGGTCGGAATCCCGTTCGAAGATCGTCCGGTTCGCGATATGGCGATGTTCGAGAGTTTCGGCCGCCGCGTGCAGGAAGAACTCGCGACTTTCGTCAGCGATCCGCTCGTTCGCACGTATTGGCCGAGCGTGATCGAACGCTATCGGGCCACGAATCGTCTGGGGGCATCGCTGGCGCAGGCCAGGCATCAACTCGAAGGCGAGTGGGGTCTGGAGACGCTCGAACTGCCGCAAAGCCGTGTCTGTCAGACCGAGGCCTTTGCCTGGTTCGCAGCCCACGTGCTCGCCCACCTGCCACGGTTTTGGGACGTTTACAACGACGCGGTTCACGAATATCGCCGCGTTTATCGCATTCGCAGCGCCGTGCACCCGGTGCCTGACCTCGAATCGAACGACGGTTGGCTCGAAGCGCCGTTTTGGCTGTGGACGGCCGACAAGCCGACGCGTCGCCGGCTGTTTGCTCGCCGTCGAGGCGACGAGATCGTGGTCACCGATCGCGATGGGCTCGAGTTTGTTCTGAATCTTTCGTCCGACGGCGACGCCACGACGGCCGTCGAGCAACTTCGCGAGTTGGCAAGTCGCGGTGTTCGGTTGCGGACGCGCGCGCTGCTCACGACGCTTTTCGCCCGTTTTGTTGCATGTGATCTGTTTCTACACGGCATCGGCGGCGGCAAGTATGACGAACTCACCGATGTAATCGCTGCGCGATTCTTTGGCCTGACGTTGCCGCGATACGTCGTGCTCTCCGGCACGTTGCGATTGCCGATCGAACGTCACGGCACGCGCGATGCTGACTTGCGCACCATGCAACAGCGACTGCGTGAATACGAATTCCATCCCGAGCGTTATCTCGACGGCAAGTTGGCCGATGCCGCGCCGATCGTCGATCGTAAGGCGAAGTGGGTTGCAACTTCACCAACACGCGAGAACGCGCGCGAGCGCTGCCGCGCTATTCGAGAATGTAATAGCGAGTTGCAATCATTCGTCGAATCCCAGCGCCGCGAATTGCTTGGTGCGCGAGATGCGGTGCGTGAGCGATTGGCGTCGGAGCGAGTGCTGGGTCGGCGAGATTTTTCGTTTTGTTTGTTCCCGTCAACTAATTTGCGCAAATTTCTTCTGGAATTTCGTGCGCTAGACTTCTAATCTAGCGGGCAAGGATGCTCGCGTTGGATCGCCCGGATGAAAGGACTCATGATGACGACCACGGTCACGGTACAGAGACCCTCGAAAACAGGAGGGTCGTCTCGATCGAAGGATCGCCGGTCGAAAAAGAGCCGACCCGCCGACGCCCAGGGCGAGGCGCAGCCCGAATCGCGAACACCGGCCGCTCCGCGACGCGCACCGCGATCGGCCGAGTCTTTGAGTGCGCAAGCCGCGCTGTCGGCCGCTCAGCAATCGGCCGCGGCCGAGCGTTATGTGCTGGCGACGGCCACCGCCGCCGATCACCCGGCCGTGCAGCAACTCATCTGCACCGCGTTTTCGCCGGCGATGCATGACCCGTTCGTTGCGTCGCTGGATGACCCGTTTTACGAGCCGTCGCACCGTCTTGTCGTGCGTTGCGGCGCCCAGATCGTCGCTCACGCTCATATTGTCGAACGCGTGATGCATTTCGGCTCGATCGAGTTGCCGGTCGCCCGCCTGGTCGGCCTGGCCACGCATCCCGACTTCCGCTCGCGCGGACTGGCCCGGGCGTTGGTGACGGCGGCCGAGCGAACCATGCGCCGCAATGGCTCGGTCTTGGGCCTGTTGAGCACGCGGATTCCACGATTCTTCGGGCCGCAAGGCTGGGCGCTTTGCGGCCGTTACACGCATTCCCGCGCCGGAACGCGCGATCTGCTAGCGCAGCTTTCGGCGCATGGCGTGGCGCCGGGCGAGGGATCGGTCGCGATTCGACCTTGGCGACAGGTCGAACTTCCGGGCTTGATGCGGTTGTATGCTGAGCGCACGGTCGGAGCGTGCGGCGCGTTGCAGCGGACCGAGGCTTATTGGCGCTGGTTGGTTAGCCGACAGGAGTTCGATCAGATCTTCGTGGCACTCGAAGGATCGGACCACTTCGATTGGGCGAGCCTTGAAAGTCCGATCGCGGGCTACGTCGTCTTGCGCGAAGACCGCATCCTTGAGCTCACCGCGCGGCCATCGCCATCGCAAGCTAGTGCTCTGTTCGCGACGCCAACCGTGAGTATCGCCAAGCAACTGCTGGCTCGCGCCTGCTCCGAGGCCATCGAACGGGATTACTACAGCATTCAACTGCACGCCGCTCCGGACGAGCCGCTGCACCAACTCTTCCTCGACTCGGCCGGCGAGCTCACGAACGGCGAGGCACATCACGGTGAAGTATTGATGGCGAAGCTGTTCGACGCCCCGGCCCTTGTGCGACACCTGGCCGACGAGTTGCTGCGCCGCGCCACCGAAGCGTCGCTGCCTCGGTCGGTCGAATTGGGGCTGATGATCGAAGGCCAAAAGCATCGCCTCGTCGTTTCGCGGCGCAAGGTGCGGCTCGAACGCGGAAAACTGGGTCGCAGCTATTTGAAGTTGAACGAGCGCGAATTCACGCGACTGTTAATGGGGCATCTCGATCTGGCCGCCGCGGTCGAGCAAGGGCGCGTGCGAGCGTCGACCCGTTTGGCGCAAGACACCGCGGCAGCGCTATTTCCGCGGTTGCCGTATTGGGGTGCCCCGTGGGACGACGTGGTGTGTTAGCCGCGTCGCTTGCGACGCGCTTATAGGGGCGTCGTTCCCCGCGCGGCGAGCAAGCTCGCCGGCTAAGCCGTTATTTCTTCTTTCGTTCGCGCGCTTCGAAGTATTCCTTCTCGCGTTGGAGCATCTCGGCCGGAATCGTCCCGGGTACGACCGGGGTCGTGTCGAGCTTGTCGTCGGCCGTCAGCGTGCGGAGCTTGATGTTGCGATACCACACGGGATCGCCGTGATCTTGCAGGTTCAGGTTCGCGCCGCGGGCGGTGAGATCGCCGCCGCGAAGACGTAGTAGCTCGACTTCGCCTGCCCACTTGGGGTCGGTGTAATCGAAGCCAACGACCTTTTCGCCATTGAGCCAGTGCTGAATGACGGTCCCTTTGCAGACGATGCGTCCTTCGTTCCATTGGCCGACGGGGCGGGTCGCATCGCGTGATGGCGCCATGCAAAAGTACAGCGACGCGGCGCTGGTGCGCGGGTTCTGCCCGTCGCGATGGCGGGCGTTATCGAGAATCTGGTACTCGTACTGCGTCGGCCGATAATAGACGCCGCTGTTGCTCCCTTCCCCGACCTTCCACTCAAATCGAAGTTCGAAGTCGTCGGGCATCGTCTTGGCCGCGTACACAAGCGAGCCACCTTTACCCTCGCGGGCGATGGCGTCTCCCTCGATCTTCCAATTGCCCGATTGTTCCCAGCCGGTCAGGTCTTTGCCGTTGAACAACAGCTCGAACCCCTGAGATTTTTCGTCGCTGGTGAGCGTGTTCGATTCCGAGGCATAGGTCATCGCGGCTGCCAACAGAAGAACAAGCAGCGTAGCGGAAAGCGAAAAAAGGATTTTAATCGTCACAGAAGTTTCTCCTTGGCGAGGCGATGCGTCGACGGTGCATCGATCATGCGCCACATCGACGCAGGTGACAACCTACTTCTGTTGCAGTTGCAAAGGCTCGACGTCAGCGCGATGATGTTTTGCCATCCTCGTCGTCCCTCGGAGCAAGCATCGTGGAATCGAAAGTCGCGATCGTCACGGGGGCTGGTTCGGGAATTGGCCGCGCCGTCGCCGTGGCGCTAGCCCACGAAGGTTTTGCCGTTTCGCTCGTTGGCCGCCGTCTCGAAGCGCTCGCGGAAACGGCCGCCTTGACCGGTCGTGATGGAAAATCGGTGTCGGTGCTCGCGGCCGATGTCTCCGATCCCGCCGCCGTGCGCGAGGTGTTCGACAAGACGGTCGAGGCGCGTGGCCGCGTCGATTTGGTCTTTAACAATGCGGGCGTGGGCGGACCACCGGTCCCGCTCGACCAACTGACCGACGAGCAATGGCGAAAGGTGGTCGATGTGAACCTCAGCGGCGCCTTCTGGTGCGTGCGCGAAGCGTTTCGCGTCATGAAGGCGCAGAAGCCGCAGGGAGGGCGGATCATCAACAATGGCTCGATTTCGGCGACCACGCCGCGTCCAAACTCCGCCCCTTACACCGCCACGAAGCACGCCATCTCGGGACTTACAAAATCGGCTGCGCTCGATGGCCGCGCATTCAACATCGCCTGCGGCCAAATCGACATTGGCAACGCCGCGACCGATCTGACCAAGCGCATGGCTAAAGGCGTGCTTCAGGCCAACGGCGAAGTCGTAGCCGAGGCTACGATCGACGTTTCGCATGTGGCACGCGCGGTTGTTTATATGGCAAGTTTGCCGCTCGATGCGAACGTGCTGTTTATGAACGTGATGGCCACGCAGATGCCGTTTATTGGCCGCGGATGACACGCTAGGTCACACCTTCGGCCATCAAAACGCTCGCAGCCTGTGGGCCGCATGGCATTCACATCGTCGTCGAACTATAAATGAGCGTAAGGAACGGCACGAAGCGGAAGCATCGCAGGGAATCCACATTCAGTCTCACATGAAACGGTTCTTGTCGTCGACGCTACGCGGATATGTCGTCGCGATCGTGTTTGTGGTGCTGGCGACCGTTGCATTTCTGATTGCCAAGTCGTTTACTCAGTTTCGTGCACCCTATTATCTCTTCTACCTCGCCATTCTGGCGAGCGGATTGTACGGCGGATACGCTGCGTCGTGGCGCACGTTTGCGTTAGGACTGATCCCGGTCTGCGTGTTGCACATGGTCCGACTCGACACGATGAGCGTGCTCGACGCAGGCGTGCAATCGGCCATGTGGGGTTATTTCTTCAAGGGGGCGATCTCGGTCCTCATTGTCGCCGCGGCCTACAGCGCGCGACTTTCCTCATTTTCGGTCGCTGCTATGTCCGCCGAAAAGCAGTCAACGCTGCAGCAAGAGATCAACGAGCGCCGCACTCTCGAAGAAAAGTTGCGGCGCCGACAGCAGCAACTCGAACTGGCGATCGAAGCCGCTCGCTTAGGAACCTTCGGTTGGGCCATCGGATCGGATCTTGTCGAAGGATCGACACTCAACGAGATGATGCACGGCTTTGCCCACGGCACGTTCAACGGAAGCATGCAGCAAGCGCTGACGCATGTGCATCCCGATGATGCCGCCGCCATTCGCGAACGTCTCGCCGTCGCTCACGCCGATCGCAGTCCTCGTCGAAACGCATACCGCGTCATCTGGCCCGACCAAAGCGTTCATTGGATCGAATCGACCGGGCAGGTCGTCTTCGACGACGATGGCAAACCGACGCACGTGCTGGGCGTGTGTGTCGACATCACCGACCGCAAGTTGGCCGAAGACGCGCTCAAGGCCAGCGAAGCGCAACTCCAGGCCATTCTCGACAACGCGCCGGCCGTGATTTATCTGAAAGACAATCAAGGTCGCTATATCACCTATAACCAACGGTATATCGAGTTATTTCATGTGGACCGAGGCAACTGGATTGGAAGGACCGATGCGGAGCTGTTTCCCGCGGACATCGCCGCCAAGTTTCGCGTCAACGATGAGCTTGTCCGCCATGCCGGAAAACCACTGACGTTTGAAGAACTCGTACCGCATGACGATGGTACTCACACGTATATCTCGGTGAAGTTTCCGGTTAAGGACGCGCAAGGCAACGTGGTCGCGGTCGGTGGTGTCTCGACTGACATTAGCGACTTGAAGCGCACCACCGAAGCGCTGAAGTCCGAACGACAACTGCTCAGGAACCTGATCAACGTTCAGGAAAACGAGAAGCGGTTCATCTGCTACGAGATTCACGACGGGCTGATTCAGCACGTTGCCGGTGTGCTGATGAAACTCGAGGGCAGCCTCCAAACTCTGTTCGCGACCGACGCCGCGCCCGTGATGCACGAGGCGATCGCAGGATTGCGCAACGCGCTCACCGAAGGTCGCCGTGTCATCCGCGGCGTGCGACCCACGGTGCTCGATGACGCCGGCATCTCGGCCGCCATCGAAGACCTGATCGATCACTCAGCCGATGCGAACATGAAAGTCGAATTCGTGCAGGGCAACGGCATCGATCATCTGCCGCTCCCGCTCGAAACCGCCATATACCGTGTTGCGCAAGAAGCGCTCACGAACGCCAAAAAGCACAGCGGCGCCGAGCACGTGCGGATCGAGTTACGACTCATCGACGGGCACGTCCATCTCGAGGTCCGCGATTTCGGTTCAGGGTTTCACGAAGCCGAGGCCCACAAGGGCACCTTCGGCCTCATCGGCATGAAGGAACGCGTGCGCCTGCTCGGCGGCACCTGCTCGATTGAAAGCAGCCCCGACGCCGGCACCCGCGTCAGCGTCATGCTGCCGATCGGAGAAGAAGAAGTGAACGATTGACGCGATGTGCGCTGTCGATGGTGCATCGAACCCCTCTCCCTTTGGGAGAGGGTGGCGGCGCAGCCGCCGGGTGAGGGCGGGTTGAACCACCAGGCCGCTCACCACTTCCGCCCGCCCTCATCCGCCGCTTCGCGGCACCTTCTCCCGGAGGGAGAAGGATTCTGGACGCGCGCTACTGATTTCCTAGCGCCTTCCACTGCCCCATCGACAGCGGATTCACGCTCGTCGAGCGATCACTGTTCCACACAAACCCGCTCACGCTGCCGAGCGTGTACTTGTTGCCGCTGAACACGATGTTCCCGTTCGCGAATGGATTCGGCGCGTTCTTCTCGAAGTCCCACACGACGCCGGTGCGGCAACCCGCCTTGTTCATCGTCACGTCGTTGTCGGTGATCCGCACGCTTCCCGTGAATGGCACGCCATCCTGACGAAACTGCCAGGCCTCGCTCACTTCGGGGCGATACTCGCAAACGACGCCAATGCCGTTGGCGTTGTTCTTGAGCACGTTCTTCGTCACGAGCACGTCATAGGCCGTCTCAATGAAAATGCCTGAGCCGAACAGCCAGCGCATCGACACCGGATTGCCCGGCGAGTTGTAGCCGTTGCTCTCGCACAGGTTCTCGCTGATCGTGCCGGTCCGCGAGACTTCGAACTGAATGCCGAACCGCGAGTTGTTGTACGCGCGGTTGAAACGGGCAGTCGAGCGTTGCGTGCCGTCGAGCCACAACCCAGGGCCGATGTTGTCGTGCAGCGAGTTCGATTCGACGAGCGCGTCGGTCGTTCCCCAGAACTTCACGCTGCCCACCTCGACGTTCACCGGATACTTGAACGCCTGGTTGCCGATGCCGATGTCGCAACCCGTCACCTCGACGTTCGGCCCATCGCCGTGTACGCCCGTCTGTCCGTAGCGATGGATGTAGCAATCGCGCACGACCGACCGGTCGAACATCATCACCGCGACCGCGTTGGCATTGCGGATTTCGCAGTTCGTGATCGTCCAATGATGCGGAGCCGTGACGAGCCCCTTGGGAAACTCCGGCCCGCCGCCGTCGAGCGTCAGGTTCGTGATCGTGACGTCGGCCGCCTCGGAATAGAACGTCGGCAGCGTCGTCCGGTTGACGATCACCGCCCCCTTGTCGCCCATGTACACCTGGCCGGTCTTGGGCGTGATCGGGAACTTGATCGTCGTGTACTCGCCGGCCGAGAAGTAGAGCGTCACGTTCGGCGGCAGAAACGCCACCAGCAGCGCGAGGTTCCTCGTCTCGGGCGTGACGACCGTCGCCCCCTCCGGCGGCTTCACACCCTCCCGCGGCCCGACCGGCCCTTTGGGACCGTAGACGAAGGCCACGGCAGCCGGCGACTTTTCCTCGGCTCGCCCAATACGGGCTGCCAGAAGTAACGAGGCGATCGCAAAAACGGCCGCCGCGGGCAGGCTGGTGCGCGTGGGCATGGTGATTGAAGGGTGGCTGAGGGGACTTGAACCCCCGACCCCCAGATCCACAATCTGGTGCTCTAACCAACTGAGCTACAGCCACCATAAACGCTTCCCCTTGCCGGGAAACGATTTATGCCTGTCTCATTTCGCTGGCACTGCTTTTTGGCACTAAACGCCCGAGGTCGTGCTTCGCGAGACGTGCAGTTTATCGTCGCAAACTGAGGCAAGCAACAATGACGAACAGATGAGAGCAGCGGGGATGGCGTCGAAGTTCTCGGGACAAGGGCTACTCATTATCGCGAGGTTCGCCTCCGGTTCGTGATAATCGAAAGCAATTTCGTGACGCTGACTTACAGCAATGCTAGCTGGAGTACTGAAAACTTTCTAGAATGTGGTTCCAATGCCGATAGAATGAACGGATGTACAGTCATGGATGGAGTTTTGCGATGCTTACGTACAGGAAGCCGAACGCCCCGACCCAGTCCACTGCTGTCGCCGATTATCTAGCCTCTGAGGATGTGAAGCCGCTTTTCATTGCGGGTGCGTCCCTTGCCGTTCTGGCGACGATTCCTGACTCTTCGATTGATTGCGCGATGACATCGCCGCCGTACTGGGGTCAGCGTTCCTATTCCGGCGGCGGTATTGGACTCGAAGCGACGTGGCGGGAATACATCGAAAATCTGCTAGAAGTTTTCCGCGAAGTAAAACGAGTTCTCAAGCCGACGGGGTCATTCTGGCTCAACATCGGAGACGCCTACGAGAAAAAGACTCTCGTGGGTTTACCTTGGCGTGTTGCGCTGGCGATGAAAGACATCGACGGCTGGATTCTTCGCAATAGCGTCATTTGGAACAAAGTGAAGGGTGGCCCCGACAACGCAACCGACAAGCTTCGCAACGTCCACGAAAACGTCTTTCACTTCACCAAGAACTGTCGGTACTACTACGACGCGGATGCAATTCGAACGAAACCAGGGTCGTCGAAGGTCGTGAATGGTTCCGTGGTTTCTGCAACGGGCGTTTCTGGCGTGCGGTATCGACGACAGATTGAGCTATCGACCGTTCTCACGGAGTCCGAAAAGGCTGCCGCGTTTCAAGCAATCGATGAAATCCTTGAAGAAGTTCGATCTGGGGCTCTGTCCGATTTCAGGATGATTATTCGCGGGCAGCAGCGAACAACGCATAGCGACAGCGAGCGGGTATCGGGCAGGGCGAGAGACCTTGCGATGAAGGGCTTCTACTTTCTCAAGTATCATCCGAACGGAGCGAAGCCGAGCGACGTGTGGGACATTCTGCCCGAAGATACACAAAAACGTAGCGGCCACTTCGCGCCGTACCCAGAAGATTTGTGCAAGATGCCGATACTCGCGACCTGTCCGTCAAATGGTGTCGTGCTTGATCCATTTTCGGGCACAGGAACGACGAACCTTGTTGCGTTCCATTTGTCTCGAAAATCAATCGGCATTGATATCTCGGACGAATACATCTGGAATGCCAAGGAAAGGTGCCGGTATCTGCTATGACAAAAGTCGCCGAGTTGTATGGTCTGCCAACCTTTCAACCCGCCGACTGGCCGATTGTCGTCACACAGCAGCAATGCCCATTTCTTAATCGGAAGTGCCTGAAGAACCGTAAGAGCGCGCCCGAGCTGACGATCGGCACTTGCACGATGATCTATGGTCGGAAAGCGACTCCGATCATGATCTGCCCGTTCCGTCTTCTTGAGCGGAGCCAAATCTTCACGGATTGCATACATCTGCTGAAACTTCACGAGCCCGGAAACGAACTGAGGATTATCAGCGAACTGACCGTCCCTGGCGGAAGTGTCGATTACTGCCTCGTCTCTATCCGCGATGGCAAGGCAAGGGATTTTGTCGGTATCGAACTTCAAACACTCGATACGACAGGGACGGTGTGGCCGGAGCGGCAGCGGTTCTTGCAGGAACATGGCATCCCGATCGCCCAGGAGGATGCCGATTCCGACAAGTCATTCGGCATGAATTGGAAGATGACGGCGAAGACGATTCTGGTTCAACTGCACCATAAGATTTCCACCTTCGAGCATCTCAACAAGCATCTCGCCCTCGTCACGCAAGACCGTCTTCTCGAATACATGCGGAAGGAGTTTAACTTCGGCCACATTTCGGGTGTTCGAGACGGTGATCCGATGCACTTCCACGCTTACGAAGTGCAGAATACCGATACTGACTATCGTCTTTCGCTGAAAGAACGTGTCAGCACAGACGGGAACGGCATCGCAAGCTGCCTCGGCCTTCAGGCGAGTGCGAAGGTAGAACTCGAAGCCGTCTTCCAGCAGATCGAAGGCAAACTCCCGCAAAGTATCCCTCTTACGCTCGGTGGCGCTGCTGGTGCTTTGCCAGTCCCCGAGAAGGCGGCTGAAGAGGCCAAAGAGGACGAGTCAGAGCCAGAATAAGTCACATTGAAATAACGCGTGCTTTACATCTGGCGTAGTGGCGGTAATCGTCGACAACATCTCGTTCGTTACCAGCCGACTCACGTCGCGGCTTTTCTTTCCGTTGAAGTCGTACGCAGTACTCAGTACTGTGTCTCGCCGATGTGCGTGACGCGCAAAGGCGCTCGTGCGTGCGGTGCTCATGCGTCGGCAGCGCTCACGGGGCGGCGGCGACTTATTGCACGTTGCTCGCTGTGCAAAAAGTCGGCGCATCGTCAGTGCGGACGGGGACTAATTGCACGAAAAGTGGGGCCCCATGGGTATGGGAATAAGTCGCTGGGCAAAAAGTCGTGCGGCATCACCAACAGCCGGTCGTCTTCGTGGGGCCGTAGGCGCCGAACTCGAGGTAGTGGCCGTCGGGGTCGCGGCAGAAGATTTGTTGGACGCCGGTCGAGGCCTGGGTGTTGACCTTGTACTCGACGGAGTTCGCTTGCAGAGCGCGCTCGACGGAGGCAGTGTCGGTCACCTCGAAGGCGATGTGCTCGTGCCGCGTTTGGATGGTCGTCGATGGCTCGCCGAGGGTTTCGTCGACGATCAGATGAATCTGCAGGCCGTAGGCGAACAGCCACGCGCCGTCGAAGTTGAACCGCGCTCGTGGGATTTCGGCGAAGCCGAGGACGTCGCGATAAAACTGCCGGCTGGCTTCGAGTCGCTTGGTGCGGAGCGAAATGTGATGCAGCTGCTTGATGGAGATCGGTGTGCTCATGCGGGCAATTATAGTGGGGAATCGGGGCCTAAGGAGGCGGCATTGAAATGCCGCCCCCTAGCCCCGTTTGACCACGCATTCGCCGTGTGTTAGCCTCTTCGCTACCCCAAGTTTCGCAGCAAAAGGTTGACTGACCAATGGCTTATGATGTGACGCTTATCACTGGCGACGGCACCGGCCCCGAGTTGGCTGAGGCTGCCCGCCGCTGCGTTGACGCGACCGGCGTGAAGATCAATTGGGACGTGCAAGAAGCGGGCGTTGACGTGATGGCGCGCACCGGCACGCCGCTGCCCGACGCGGTGCTCGAAAGCATCAAGCGTACGAAATGCGCGCTCAAGGCCCCGATCACGACGCCCGTCGGCACCGGCTTCCGCAGCATCAACGTCCATCTTCGCCAGGCGTTCGGCCTGTTCGCGTGCATCCGCCCATGCAAGATCTACAAAGGCGTGCGAACGTACTTCAGTTCGCTGCCGGTTGACCTCGTCATCGTTCGCGAGAACACGGAAGACCTGTATGCCGGCACCGAGTTCGAACGCGGCAAGCCTGAGACGGCGGAGCTGATCAAGTTCATTAACGAAAAGTCGAAGTCGGGCAAGATCAAGACCGGCGCCGACGAGACGGGCGTGAGCATCAAGCCGATCAGCGTGACGGGCAGCGAGCGAATCTTCAAATGTGCGTTCGACTATGCACGCGAAAACGGTCGCAAGAAGGTGACTGCCGTGCACAAGGCGAACATCATGAAGTTCTCCGACGGCCTGTTCCTCGAAGTCGCACGCAACGTAGCGAAGCAATATCCCGACATCGAGTTCGAGGATCGCATCGTCGACAACATGTGCATGCAGCTCGTGCAAAAACCCGAGGCGTACGACATCCTCGTGTTGCCGAACTTGTACGGCGACGTGCTGAGCGATCTGGCGGCCGGTTTGGTCGGCGGCTTGGGTGTCGCGCCGGGCGCGAACCTTGGCCCCGAAGGCGCGGTGTTCGAGGCGACGCACGGCAGTGCTCCGAAGTACAAGGGACTCAACAAGGTGAACCCCACCGCGTTGATCCTCTCGGGCATGTTGATGCTCAAGCATCTCAACGAAACCGACGCCTCGGAGCGGCTTGAGAAGGCCGTCGCCGACGTGATCGAAGAAGGCAAGTATGTGACGTACGACTTGAAGCCCCACCGCGACGATCCCACGGCCGTCGGCACGCGCGAGATGGCCGACGCGATCATCAAGAAGCTGTGATCGTATCGCCCGAGAGGTTTCGCGCGCTGGTGAGCGGCGAGGCCCGCGGGCTCGGAGCAGCTTGCCTTCGCGGGTTGTTGCGGCTGTTGGCGATTCCATACTCGGCGGTGGTTCGGCTACGCAATTGGCGCTACGACACGTGCCGTGCGAAGATCACGCGCGTCGAGGTTCCCGTAGTGTGCGTGGGGAATCTGACGCTCGGCGGCACCGGCAAGACGCCGATGGTCGAATGGCTCGCGAAGCAACTGCGTTCGCGCGGATTGCACGTCGCGCTCGTCAGTCGTGGCTACCGATCACGCCCCCAAGCCCAGGGCCTGCCGGCCCTGGGTCGGCGCGACGCCCCCAACGACGAGGCGCTCGAGCTCGCACAGCGCCTGCCCGGCGTCCCCCACTTACAAAACCCCGATCGCGTCGCCGCGGCTCGCCGCGCCATCGAAGAGTTCCGCGCCCAGGTGATCGTCCTCGACGACGGCTTCCAACATCGACGCCTCGCGCGCGATCTCGACATCGTGCTGCTCGATGCCGTGGCGCCGTTCGGCTTCGATCATCTTTTCCCGCGCGGCATGCTCCGCGAACCGATCGCCTCGTTACGTCGAGCCGCTGTGGTGATCCTCTCACGCGCCGACATGATCGACCAAGCACGTCGTGCGGACATTCGTCAAACCGTGCAGCGTCTCGCGCCTAACGCCGCATGGGCCGAAGTGCGTCACGCGCCGCAATATCTGCTGTCGATCGACGGCGAAACCACGCCGCTCGACACCCTGCACGGAAAACGGCTCGCCGCCTTCTGTGGCATCGGCAATCCCGCCGGCTTTCGGCACACGCTCGAAGCCTGCGGCTATAACGCCGTCGGCCTTCGCGAGTTCCCCGACCATCACGCCTACACCGCGGCCGATGTCGAAACCCTTTCGCGATGGGCGACCGATGTGCAAGCATCGGCTTTGATCTGCACGCACAAAGACCTCGTCAAAATCGACAACGCCGTGGGAGCTGTGAAGCTATGGGCCATGGTCGTCGGGTTGGAGTTCATCTCCGGCCAATCGGATGTCGAAAACGCGATTGATCGCGCGACTCGCCGCTAGCACGCTCATTGATCTTTCCCCAACGCGCTTGCAGCGGTATCTTTCGGCCCCATGAGTGCCGACTTGCTTGCATCGTTCGAACGTCTCGGGCACCCGCGCGTGCTGGTGCTTGGTGACTTCATCGTCGACCGCTACACCTGGGGCAACGCCGAGCGCGTGAGCCAGGAGGCGCCGGTCATCCTGCTGCGTGCCGACACGCGCGAAGCCCGCCTTGGCGGCGCTGGGAACGTCTGCGCTATGCTGCGCGGCCTTGAAGCCACGGTCACAGCGGCCGGCGTGCTGGGTGACGACGTCGACGGCCGCGTGCTGCGTGACCTGCTCGGCGAAAGCCATGTCGATGCGTCGTGCTTGCTGCTCGATCCCACGCGTCCCACGACAGTCAAAGAACGTTTCATGGGTCGCGCCCAAGGGCGTCACCCGCATCAGATTCTGCGCGTCGATAGCGAAGTTCGCGAGGCGCTGCGGCCAGAGCTCGAAAAGCGGCTCACAGATCGCTTGCTCGAGATTCTGCCAGGGCACGATGTCGTGCTCATCTCCGACTACGACAAAGGCGTCTGCACGCCGCGGTTGCTGCGATTCATCATCGATCACTGCCGCGAGTCGGGCATTCAGGTGCTCGTCGATCCGATTCGCAGCACCGATTACTCGCGCTATCGCGGCGCGACGACGATGACACCAAATCGCACCGAGGCCGGCATGGCGACCGGCATCACCATCGAAACCACCGACGACGCGCTGCGGGCAGGTCGCAAGTTGTGCCGAGAGCTCAAGCTCGACCTGGCGATTGTCACGCTCGATCGCGATGGCATGGCGCTCGTTTGGCCCGACGGACACGGCGACATTTATCCCACGAATCCGCGGGCGGTGTACGACATCACCGGCGCGGGCGATATGGTGCTCTCGATGATTGGCTTGGCGCTGGCCAGCGGTCTCGACCCTTCCGAAGCTGTGCGCCTTGGCAACCTGGCCGGCGGTCTCGAAGTCGAAAAGGTCGGCGTGGCGATTGTTCCGCGCACCGAGATGCGAGCCCGGCTGCTCACCGATTCGGCCAACACGCGAAACAAGCTCGTTTCGCTCGATCAACTTTGCGCCTTTGCCGAGTCGCATCGTCACGTCGGGTCGCGCGTCGTGATGGCTTGCGGTTGTTTCGATCCGCTCAACATCGGCCACGTGCGTCATCTCGAAGATGCCGCACGCCTGGGCGATGTGCTGGTCGTCGCGCTCAATAGCGATTCGAGCGTGCGACGAATCAAGGGTTCCGGTCGACCGGTGATTGCACAGGACGATCGTGCCGCGATGCTCTCGGCCATGAGTTGCGTCGGATACGTCACGACATTCGACGAAGCGACGCCGATCGAGATCGTACGTCGGCTGCGTCCCGACGTTTTGGTCAAAGGCGGCAATTATCGTCGCGATCAGGTCGCCGGCCACGAGTTCGTAATCTCGTATGGCGGACAGGTATGCGTGACGTCGCTGGTCGAAGGGGTCACGAAAACGCAACGCGCCGCATGATTGGGGGACCGAGCATGAATCTCGCGATTTTTCTTCCCAACTGGGTCGGCGATGCAGCAATGGCCACGCCGACGCTGCGGGCGCTGCGAAAGCAATTCCCTCACGCGACGATTACCGGCGTGATGCGGCCTGTCATTGCCGAGGTGCTGGCAGGCACGTCGTGGATTGACGACACCGTCATTTACGATCGGACAAGCAACAACCGTGGTCAGCGCACGCTGGGCGTGATTGGCCAGCTTCGTCGACGGAAGATCGACGTTGCGGTGCTGCTCACGAACTCGTGGCGAAGCGCTCTGATCGCTCGATTGAGCGGCGCGAAGAGACGCATCGGTTACGAGCGCGCTGGCCGCGAGATGCTCCTGACCGATGTGCTGCGAGCACCGCGGGATGGCAACGGTTATCGTCCGGCGCCGGTGCTCGATTATTACCTCGACCTGGCTTACGCCTTGGGCTGCCCAACCGAGTCGTCAGAATTGGAATTGACGACGCAGCGGGAAGACGAGCGGCAAGCGGACCTCGTGTGGAAACGCCTCGGCCTTGGCGATCGACCAGTCGTGGCGTTCAACTCTAGCGGGGCCTTCGGTGCTGCGAAGTTGTGGCCGACCGAATGTTTCGCCGCGCTGGCGCGTCGTGTCGTTCTTCGGAACGATTGCTCGGTGCTCGTACTATGCGGCCCAAGCGAGCGGACGATTGCTCGCGAAATCGTGCGATTAGCTGGTCATCGCCACGTTGTGAGTCTCGCGGAGCAGTCGGTCAACGTGGGTCTGACGAAGGCTTGTGTTCGTCGATCGCAGCTACTCGTCTCCACCGACAGTGGACCGCGTCACTTCGCCGCGGCGTTCGATGTGCCGGTCGTCACGTTGTTTGGTCCAACGCACATCGCGTGGAGCGAAAACTACTTTGGCCGCGCGACGCATCTGCAACTGAAGCTCGCGTGTCAGCCGTGTCAGCAACGCGTCTGTCCCGAAGGACATCACCGGTGCATGCGCGACTTGACCGTCGATCAGGTTTACTCGGCCGTTGCCTCGCGTCTTCCCGTTCACCGCCAAGTGCAGGCTGCGTGACGTTCACGTGTTCGCCGATCTGCTGAGCACGGAACGCCGCATTCTCGGGGCATCGTTGCTATGGAAATTGCCGTCGTCCGAAAAGAGTATTCGCTCGCCCGTGGCGGCGCAGAGCGTTATTGCGTGAACCTCACGCGACAACTGCTCAAGCTTGGCCATCGCGTGACCGTGGTCGGCGAGAGCATCGACGACGCACTCACGTCTGAAGTGCGTTTCGTGAGCGTGCGCGTCAACAACGCGACGAGTTGGACCAAAAACCGCTCGTTTGCCGACAACGCAGCCCGCGTGATCAACTCAGGCCGTTACGAGTTGGTCCTCGGTCTATCGCGCACGCTGGGGACCGACGTGTTCCGCATCACCGATCGTCTGCAAGCTCACTGGCTCGGCATTCGTTATCCGAATCGCATCCTGCGTGGGTTGCAGCACTTGAATCCTCGCCATCGAACGCTGCTGGGGCTGGAACGGCAGATTCTCGGCTCATCGAGTGTGCGGCGCGTGATTACCGAGTCGAAGCTCGATGCCCGGCTGATCGAGCACTATTACCGCGTCCCGGCCGAGCGAATTCGCACCGTCTATAACGGCGTCGACATCCACACGTTTCATCCCGGCGTGCGTTTGCATCGCGCGGCGATTCGTGAGCAATTCAAGATCGGGCTGAACGATCCGCTGTTGATGTTCGCGTCGATGGACTTCCGTGGCAAAGGGCTGCACACAGTGCTCAAGGCGATGGCCTCGGTGCCGGAGATTCCCGTCAGACTTTTAGTGTTGGGGCGTGGACGTCGCGGGGCCTTCGAGCGTGTGACAAAGCATCTCGGGCTCGGCGATCGCGTGACCTTCGCCGGTTGGCAACGCGGCATCGAACGCTTCTACGGTGCTGGCGACTTGTTCGTCCTGCCGACCGCTTACGAGCCGTTCGGCCTCGTGCATCTCGAAGCCCTCGCCTGTGGCTTGCCTGTGCTTACCACGGCGACGGCTGGCGGCGCCGAAGTCATCGACCACGGCGGCAACGGTTACGTGATCAGTCATTCGCAGGCGGCGGGCGAGTTGGCCGACTGTTTGCGAAATTACTTTGGCTTGTCGGAAGACGACCGTGAAAAGATGCGGTCGCGAGCGTGGCAAAAGGCCAGTGGCATGACGCTCGAACATCATGCGCAGCAAACACTCGCGGTGCTGGAAGAGGCGTGGCGTGACAAGTTTCGTGTTTGAAAGATGGGACGACGAGCGAATCGTCGTGAATCGCGTATTTGCCAAAACGTTGGCCGATGCGGGGTTAACGACGTTCGATTCGCTCATGCGCTTGCCCGACCTGGGTATCGTACGCAGCCAAGACCGCCGCGAAACGGCTCCGTTGCGTATCGACGGTCGCGACGGTCCGCCGACGTTCTTCATCAAGCGTCATGGCCGTCCGCCGATTAAAGAGTATGTGAAGCCGATCCTCCGGCTCACGATGCCCACGCTCGGTGCGCGAATCGAATGGGACGCGCTGCTCAAATTTCACGAGATCGGCATTCCGACGATGATGCCCGTCGCGCTCGGTGAAAGTCGCGGCGAATCGTTCCTCGTGACGCAAGCGCTCAAGGGGTTTCAGCAGCTCGACCATTGGCTCGACGAGCACATGGCCTCGATCAGCGATGTCGAGCTACGTGAAACGATCGCCGTGGTCGCGCGGCTCACTCAGGCGATGCACGGCGCGGGCGTTCATCATCAGGACTGCTATTTGTGTCATTTCCTGGTGCCTGCTGCGGCCGGGCCGAGCGGCATTCACGTGATCGACCTGGGCCGGGCGCGCATTCGACCGCCGCTGGCGAAACGGTGGATCGTGAAGGATCTCGCGCAGCTCGATTACTCGGCACAGTTGCTGAGTCCGCGCGAGCGGTTGCGATTCCTGCGTCAGTACTTGCGACGCGGCTTCGAGCCTGCCGATCGGCAACTCGTGCGGCAGATCGCGCAAGAGTCGCGCCATTGCCGCCCACTCGGCCAAGCATCATTTGTAGTCGCAGCAGGACGCACACGATGCTTCATGCTCTGGCCGTAGCGATCACGAACCGGTGGCAGCGCCGCAGCACGCTCGACGATCGTCGCGACAATCCACGCATCGCACGCGTGTTGGCGAATCCGAAAACGATCGTCGTCACGCGTCTGCAATGCCTGGGCGATATGGTCGTGTTCTTGCCGACTCTGGCCGCGTTGCGTCGGCAGTATCCGAAGGCGCGCATCATCGTCGTGACCAAACACGCCCAAGGCGACGAGTTGGTCTGCGATGCGCCGATGATTGACGAGGTCGTCAACCTTGGCCGTGCGAGCTGGCGCGAGAAGCGAGCGGTGTTCCGCCAGCTACGCCGACGTGGCGTTGATCTGTTCATGATCAGTGCGCAAGACCTGGGGCGCGTGCCGTGGGCCATCGCCTGCGCGGCGAAGGTAATTGTCGGCTTTCGGACCGCGGTAACTCGTTCACGCGTCGGACGCGAGAAGCTGCCGTGGCTGCTCAGCCTGCCCGTCGAGTACGACCCCGACCGCACCGAGTTGGAGAACAATCTCAAGATCGTGGCAGCACTCGGCGGCGACGCCTCGCCTCGGCGTGTGTCCATTGACTGGTGCACGATCGAAGAGCGGGCGCAGGCCGATCGATTGCTAGCGACCGAAGGCTGCCGCGACGGCGATCGGCTGGTGTTGCTATCACCGGGGGCGAAGCTCGAAACCACACGCTGGGAGATGCCGCGGTGGATCGAGGTGGCGAGGCGATTGTCGCAATCGTCCCCCAACGTGCGGATCGCCTTCAGCGGCGGCCCTGGCGAGCATACGGCGATTCAATCGACCATCGACGCGGAAAACGCCCCGTGGATCAACCTCGCCGGCCGGCTCAGCCTGCTGCAATTCGCCTATGTTGTGGGTCGCGCGGACCTGGTGGTCACCGTCTCTTCGGGGCCGATGCACGTGGCCGACGCGATGAACACGCCGATGGTAGCGTTGTCGGGACCGACCGACCTGCGCAAGTGGCGACCCGTGGTGAGCGACGCCTCGGGGCGTGTGGTGATCGCCAAGCACAAGGCGTGCTCGCCATGTGCACACGTCCGGTGTCCGCTGGCCGTGAAGGAATGCACCGCGGAAATCACGGTCGAGGAGGTGGTTGCCGCGGCGGAGCGCTTGTTGGCGATCACCAGTGGACGCCGCAACGCGGCGAGCAAGCTCGCCGGCTAAACGTCAGGCGGGACGCCCCAATCACGCAACGACGATTTCGTTGGTGAGCCCGTACTGCGCTGCGACCGACATAACGGCCTGCTGCGCGAGCTGCTTCGAGTAGTAGGACGCGCATCGCCCCCGCAGCCGCACGCCTTCACTGTCGAACTCGACACGAAGATCGCGAATCTTGTTGCCTGTTCGTTCTAGCACCATCGTTTTGATGCTCGCCAGCAACTCGTCTTTATCGATGTCAGGTTCCGAGTCGTCACCCGTGTGGGAACGATCTGTGCGGGCAGTTTTTCGCATGGCGCATCCTCCTGTCGCGCGGGGTGCGAAACATGGAGTTCGCACAAACATGGGGGGCCGTCAGGGTTAGAAATCGACTCCGTCCATAACCCCGAAGTCCCACTACTCTAGGCCCGATCGCGCGATACTGTCAACGCAACTTCCCTTCCGTCGCCGCTAGCTTGTCTTCGACTTCGCCGCGGACTGCAGATATGCAATTACCTCGCCGGCCAGAGCATCGGCAGGTTTTGTAGCGTCGAGCGTCAACTCGGGCGACAACGGGGGTTCATACGGATCGTCGATGCCTGTCATCCCTTTGAGCTGCCCCGCGCGGGCTTTGCGATACAGGCCCTTGGGATCGCGTGACTCGCACAGCTCGAGCGGCGCTTCGACATAGATTTCGTGGAAGTCGCCGGGCTGCAGTGCCGATCTCACGGCGTCGCGATCGCGGCGATAGGGGCTGACGAAGGCTGCTAGCGTCACGAGACCAGCGTCTGCCATCAAACGTGCAACGGCGCCAACACGTCGGATGTTTTCGGCCCGATCGAGAGCCGAGAACCCAAGCCCGAAGCGCGCGGCAAACTCGGGGCCGTAGGACGCCTCGAGCATCTGAGGCGTGGCGTTCAGGCCGTGGCGCACGTTGTCGCCATCGAGCACGAAGCTGTGAAAGCCGAGTTCGTGCAGGCGGTGGTCGACAAGGTTCGCGACGGTGCTCTTGCCGCTGCCGCTGAGGCCTGTGAACCATACGACACAGCCGCGATGTCCGTTGGCCCGTTCGCGACTCTCGCGGGTGACGCTGTGTTCGTGCCAGACAACATGCGGTTGATCCATGTGCCGATTATCGCCATCGTCGGCGATCGCTCCAAGCCCTCATCGTTCGGGCACGTTTTGTTTCGATAATTCGATGTCCGTCGCCCACGATTCGGGGTTTAATGACCCGACATTTTGTTCGAAGCGATCCATTCATGGGAGTCACGTCATGCGGAAAGTTTTTACTTGGATCTCGTGCATCGCGGTGGTCGTGGCAATGCAAAGCTCGCTTTTGGCACAAAAGCCGAAGGCTGAGCCCGAGCAGGTCTTCAAGAAGCTCGACGCCGACAAAGACGGCAAGCTGACGTTCGAGGAATTCCTCGCCAAGCGGACCGACGAAGACGGAAAGTTCAAGAAGCGCTTCGAGATGGCAGACAAGGACAAGAACGGCACCGTGTCGCTCGAAGAGTTCAAGGCCGCGATGAGCAAAGGGAAGTAGCGCCGCTTTGTCGGACTCTGTCGAAGCAGCTTACGGTTCGAGATGCTGCGTCATTGCGGCCTTCGACGGAGTGCGACGAAAGTAGCCGAGCTCATCGAGCTTCATAATCAGCCGACGCGCGATAGGCCCCGCCACGTCGGCGCCCGAGCCTGCGTGCTCGACGACTACACCGATGGCGACACGCGGGCGGTCGGCTGGCGCATAGCCAACGAACCATGCATGATCGGCGCGGCCGGCGCCTGTCTCGGCCGTGCCGGTCTTGCCTGCGATTCGCAGTGTCTCAAGATAGACCGTGCGATGCCCGGTTCCTTCGTCGTCGGCGACGACGCGCTCGAGCCCATCACGTAACTCGTCGAGTGTTCGAGGGCTGAGCGCGATGTCGATGCTCGAACTGCCAGGCGTTGATGATTCTTCATCGCCCGCCGTGTCGATCGAGCCGATGCGGCTCACGACCCGCGGCGTGACGAGTCGCCCACCGTTGGCGATCGCCGCCATCACACGCGTCATCTGTAGCGGCGTCGTTTGCAGCGTGCTTTGGCCGATCGCCAGTGCTTGCGTGTCTGCAAGTTTCCAAGGTTGCTTTTCGAGATTAGGCACGCGACCGGGCGACTCGTCGGGCAAATCGACGCCCGTGGTTCGCCCGAGCCCGAAGCGGCCGGCCCATTCGATGAGACGTTGCGAGCTCAACGCCTCGGCATGGCGGAAGAAATAAACGTTGCAACTCCACGCAAGCGCGTCGGACAGCGTCGTCGGTCCGTGCCCGACCCCGCGGTGGCGAAAGAGCATGCAACGCAGCCGATCGGGTTCGTTGAGGTATCCCTGGCAATAGAACGGTTCGCGAACGTTGACGGTTTTCTCCTCGACGAGTGCCGCCGCCGTAACGGCTTTGAAGGTTGAACCAGGCGGGATCGCCATCTTCGTGACGCGGTCGAAGAGCGGTCGCGCCGTGTCGTCGAGCATCGCTTCGATTGCCGGCGCGTCGCCATGTGAAAGCAGATTCGGGTCGAACGTTGGCGCCGAGACCGCGCAGTAAATACTTCCGTGCTCGACGTCGAGCACGACGATCGCAGCGCCTGACGACAAGGAATCGGCTTCACCTTCGTGACGTCGCAGGCGCCGCACCGCTTCGGCGGCCAACGTCTCGGCAGTGCGTTGCAATCGGGTGTCGATCGAAAGGATAACATCTCGACCGGCTTGTGCTTCGCGTTCGTGACGACTCGACAGCAATCGTCCACTGCGATCGGTTTCGTCGATCGTAAGTCCGGGGCTGCCGCGCAGGATGGATTCGTACTGACGTTCGACGCCCATGCGGCCCGCACGATCGCTGGCCGCATAATGTTCGGGGTCGGCTGCGACATCGCCGGGACCGACCGCGCCGAGGTGTCCGAGCACATGAGCGGCCAAGCCGCGATCGGCATACGTTCGTCGCGATTGCTGCACGACGCGCACGCCCGGCCATCGCTTCGGATGCCCCTCGATTTCGGCGATGGCGTCCAAGCCGATGCCGACATACACCGTGTGAAAGTCCAGTTCTTCCGCGACGACGATCCTTTCATTAGCTCCAGGCGAGTCGCCGGGGGCGTGGTGCGCAGTGTTCACATGTCGCGCCACGCGCTCGACACGCCGCTGCACGCTGCGCATGCGCTCGACGAGTTCGTCGGCATTGATGCCACAAAGCTGCGCTAACCGCTCGTGCATTTCTTGCCGCTCGGCGAGCAATCGCGTGGTTTCTTTCGCGACCAACTGGCGATCACGACGCTGCGCGCGCGTCAGCCGTGCTGCGCACTTGCGTGCGTAACCAGCGTTCGTTGGGCGGGTTTTCGAGCCACCGATAGTGCATCGCCACGGCGACCGTTGGCTCATCGCGGGCCAACACCGTGCCGTCGGCGGCGAGAATCCGCCCGCGCAGTGCCGGCTCACGGAACTCACGCCGCAGCGGACGAGCTGCCTCGGTGCGAAGTTCGTCGCCGTCTTGTAGCTCCAAAGTCGCCAGCCGCGCCATGACGGCGGCGAACAGCAGCAGCGTTACAACGCCGACGTGCCAAAGTCGCAGAGTATTTTCCGACGAGCCGGGGCCATCATCGCCGAAGGCCAGCGTGCGCCAATCAAACTGTCGGTCGGAAGATGCCATAGTGCGTAGCTTCAAACCGCATGACGATGCCGAGTTGCGGGAACGAGCCACGACAAGAGAGTCGCACACACGACGATGACGCTCGTGGTGAACGCCGCGAGAGCGCACCGCTCGGCAAGTTCGATCGCCGGCAAGTCCACCACGCCTGACACGGCGTGAATCGTGCTCAGTCCGACGACGGCGGCGATCGAGCCGACAATCGAGACGGCAATACACGTCAATGGGTGAGACGACCGTTCGCGAAAACACATCGTCGACACCGCAAAGGCGATAACGGTCAGCCACATTGCTCCGACGCCCAAACGAGCGCCCGAAGCAGCATCGCCCACGATCCCGAGAATTCCCGCGACGACGCAACTCGTCATTGCATCGCGGCGCATGCAGCAAAAGACCACAAGCGCCACGAGAAGATCGGGCCGCCCGGGGATTGCGAAACTCATGTCGACGCTCGCGAAGCAAAGGCCGGCGAGCACGATGGCCAGGATCGACATTGCCGCTACCTCCTCGTCGCAGATTCGTCGTGCGCGACTTGCGCGTCTTGCAATCGACCGACGAGCACCTCCACGGTCGCGATGTTCTTGGGCGTCGCGGGTTCCATCCAGAGATCCCAATAGGCCTCGGCCGATGCGTGCTCGGCGCGCGTGATGCGACCGTAGACGAGCGGCACGTCGACGAGGCCTTCGAGCCCCGAGGCGACGACCCAATCGCCGACTGACACTGATTCGGTCGTCTCGACGTAACGGATGCGACACTGCGATTGGCCGCAGCCTTCAAGCAAACCGCGCGGCCCGCGATGCAACATCTGATCGTCTTCCATGTGCGCCAGGTGTACGACGTCGCGGTAGCCTTGCTCTGTGGCGTGACGCACGAGTGCGGTCGAGGGGCCGACTTCGACGACTTTGCCCCAAACATGACGACCGGCAAGCACGAGCTGATCGACGTCCGTTGCATGACGGGTGCCGCGATCGATCAACGTCGGCGACGCAACGAGCACGAGAGCGTCGGGTGTAAGGCGGTTGTCGGTCCCTGCGCCGAGCAATGCCGGCGGATCGAGCCATCGTCGCGCGAGACGTCCCAGCATGTGAGCGCGAATCACCTGCGGCACGAGCAAGGCATCGCTGTTCTCGACGGGCGCGAATGCAACATTCGATTCTAGCGACGTCGCATCCGGCGATGAGGAAAAGAGTGTCGCCGGCCAAGCAAGGGCGGCGCCTATTGCCGATTGGCAACGGTCGCGAAGCGCTTCGGCGCAAGCGCCAAGGCTGCGGAGGCGGCGACCACGACGAACAGCGGTCGCAAACGGTTCGGTGCTCGCGATCGTTTAAGCGTCGTCATCGCTGGACTCCAGCGTGGCGCGCCACTGATCGAGGTGCTCGAGACAAATGAGCGTTCCCTTAGCGACGGCGCACAGCGGTTCGGGCGCCACGCGTGCCGGCAGTCCGGTTCGCTCGGAGATGTAACGGTCGAGGCCTCGCACCAGCGCGCCGCCACCGGTGAGTACGATGCCGTGATCGACCAGGTCGCCGGCCAGTTCGGGAGTGCAGCCATCGAGCGTCGCCCGAATCGCATCAATGACGCGCCCCAGCGATTCGTCGAGCGCAGCGCGGATTTCTTCGCTGGTGATCGTTGCACGGCGCGGGAGGCCGCTGAT
Source organism: uncultured Planctomycetota bacterium (assembly GCA_963708675.1). Classification (GTDB taxonomy): domain Bacteria; phylum Planctomycetota; class Planctomycetia; order Pirellulales; family PNKZ01; genus DATAXP01. Next base: position 2,406,835 of record CAVPTO010000003.1, on the reverse strand, counting down.
CGTATCGACACCGCCGACCTCGTCGACCATCTCGTTTTCGAGTTGGTAGGCGCTGCCGATGTCGACGCGCAGACGTTCGGCCGCCGGCATTCCAATGCGAAGGCTGTAGTGACGGCGCAGATGATCGACAATTGCCTGGTCCATGTAATCGCCGCCGACGCGAATGCACTGCGACGCGACGACATCGCCGAGGCTGAGCACCGCCACTTGCGTCGTTCCGCCACCGATGTCGCAGATCATGCTTGCGACAGGCTCGTGGATTGGAAGGCCGACGCCGATTGCGGCTGCCTTGGCCTCGGGAATCAGAAAGACCTGCCGAGCGCCGGCACGCTGCGCACTGTTGACGAGCGCGCGTTTTTCGACAGGCGTGATCGACCCGGGCGCGCCTACGAGCACGCGCGGGCGCAGCGTCCATCCGTTCGTCTGCGCCTTGCGCAGAAAGTAGCGAAGCATGGCTTCGCAAAGTTCGAAGTTTGCGATCACCCCTTCGCGCAGTGGACGCACGACAGAAATCGATCCACCGGTGCGACCGAGCATCTGCCGCGCTAAGTGTCCGACCGCGCAGCCGTCGGCCAGCACGTGGCTCGTGCCTTCTTCGATGGCGACGACTGACGGCTCGTTGACGACAATGCCCTGCCCGACAACGCTGATAAGCGTGTTGGCGGTGCCGAGGTCAATGGCCAGATCGCTGCCGAGCAATCGGCGGATTCGATTGAGCATCCTTGCTCATGCGTCGAAGTTAACGACGCGCCGTGGTGAAGATCTAGGCTTGGTAAAGTTGCGAACGATCCATGTTCGAATAATACGGGGTTGCACGATCCCTTGTCTGCACGACGGCCGTCGGTTGAGCGACGGGAGCCATCGCGGTCTTGCTGTAACGGCTCAACTCCAACGCAAGCAACAAGACGCCGACGAGCACGGCCATCAACGACATGCCGAGCATCACGGTGTAAACGTCGAACTTGTTGAGCATGACTGCGAGCCCTGTCGTGGAAAACGAGAATATCTTTCGTATCGAGCGATTCTAGTTCAGCCGCGTGGCGACGCGGTCATCCTTCTCGATACGGCCCTTCTGAAACTGCGGCAAAACACGAGCAACCGCGCGGTCGGGCTGCGTTTGAATGACTTCGATACGACCGAGGTATTTCGTGCCTCGCGAGACTTCGAGCGTGTTGCCGCGAGCGAGCCCCATGTCGGAACCGAGCGAGACTTCGATCAGGCCGTTGCTGCCCGTGGCGAGCACGATGCCGTCGATTTTGGGCGGGATGCCGTCGACGGGCGCTTCGATGCGAACGCCGGCGCGCTCGAGATGAATCTTGGCCTTGGCGTTTTGCTCGGCCAAACGAACGTTCGTCGCTTCGAGTCGCGTGAGTTCGCCGGTGGCCTGGTTCAACTTGTCGGTCGAGTCGACGACTTGCTTGAAGTTCTCGTCGCGATCAGCGCGTGCGACTTCGATGTCGTTGCGCAGCGAATCGACCTGAGTCTGTTTGTCTTTGAGTTGCGAGAGGGCGTTGGTCGCGACAGCAGTCTGCTCGGCCAGGTTCTTGCTCAGATCTTCTTCTTGTTTGGCGAGCGTTGTCTTTTCCGACGCGAGCTGCTCTTTCTCGGTTTCGAGCTTCGCCAGCGATTGGCGGTGCGCGGCCTCGAGCTCGCTGACCTTCGATTGCATCGAAGCGAACTCGCTTTGCAACTGTTGATTGCGCTGCTGTTCCTTTGCGAGCTTCGCCTTGTATCCGGTTTGCGGATTCTCGACGACATCGACCAGGTCGCGGTGCGTCGAGTACACGGCCACGGCAAAGCCCATGAAGACGAGACTCATCACCATGATGAGCACGACGAGAATTTTTCCGACGAGATTCATATCCACTCCTGGCGCCGCAAATCAACGGATGTCACGCGGAGAACCTAGCGCACCAAGCTGCCCAACCAGATGAGAGTCGGGGCTTGCGGGAAAGCCTCAACCTTTGTTGACACTTAGAGATAGACCGACGGACTAGTCCCGCCAGTATATTCACGATTCGAGAGTGACGTCAATAACAGCATGTCAATTTCGATAAGATGGGTAATTTGATGCGTGCGATCAAATTGTGGGTGAGACAATGACGCGCCACGAAGAGGCAAGCGATGGAGGCGCTGTTTGTAAAGTGTTCGCTGTATTGGTTTCAGCGACACGATATCGTTGGTGGTTATCTGCGTTTGAGCCTAGCGATGGCCAGCGCGATGCAACAGCAGAGGCAGGTTCCGGAGAGGACGTCGCCGTAACGCAGGTAGCGGCTGTGACGATTGTCCAGCGCGACGTCGGCGATGATCCAGCCAGGGGCGTGACGCGGCCCCTGCGAAAGGATGCGGCCATTGGAGTCGATCGACGCCGAGAAGCCGGTGTTCGCGGCAGCCAGCAGCGGCTTGCGGCATTCGACGGCGCGGAACACGCCGCACATGAGATGCAGGTCGAGCTCGTGCGAGCCCCAGAACCAGCCGTCGTTGGTCAGATTCATCAAAATGTCCGGCTCCTGCCCTGCCTCGATAAGTCCGCGGACTTGCCGACGAATCACGTGCGCCAGCACGGTTTCGTAGCAGATGTTGAGTGATAGTCGCACATCCCCAACGTGCGAAGCAACGGTCATTCCCGGCGAACGACGCCCCGCGAGGATACCGCTGCCCAAAGGCGTAAAGCGATACAACCACGGCCAACGCCGCGCCAGCGGCACGTATTCGCCGAACATCACCGGATGCGACTTGTCGTATCGAGGCCCCAAACGGCCGTCGCGCTCGATGAGCTGCGCCGAGTTGTAGCGCTCTTCGACGCCATTGCCGATGTGGATCGTGTCGACACCCAACAGCAACGGAGTGTTGTATTGCTGGGCGAGTTGGCCGAGCCCCGACTCGACTTCTTTTCCGCGGGCTCGCAACTCGTCGATCGGTGGCATTACCGCGTCGACGACGCTCGCATCATCGCTGAAGGTGAGCAGCGGATAGCGAAACATCGTTTCGGGCCAGACGATCAAATCGGTCCGCGGACGCTCGGCGTAAGCGCGGCTCGTCAGGTCGAGATAGTGGTCGAAGACGCGCTGGCCTTCGCCGGGATCGAATTTGATCTCGGTGTCGATGTTGCCTTGCACGAGCGTGATCGTCGGCCCAGGGCGAGTCTCAACGTCGGAGAGCGTCCACGCGCCATATGCAAGCGTCGCGGCCATCGCAGTTGCCGCGGCGACTAATGGCCAGGGGCTGAACTTCACGCCCGCCCATGGAATTGCCGCGGCGATGGCTGCCGCAACGAGCACGATGAGGAACGTCACGCCGTAGGCGCCGAAGGTGTCGGCGATTTGGATTAACGTCAGCCAGCGATACTGCGAGTGCCCTACGGCTGCCATGTCGAAGCCGGTGAGCAGATGTGCTTGCGCCAGCTCAAGGCCTGTCCATGCGACCGGCATCGCGAGAACCAAAGGAACTCGAAAGCGGTGCACGGCGACACGTGCCAGTGCCACCGCGAGCGGCAGGTAACAGGCCAAATACATGCACAGGGCGATCCAACCGATGCTCGTCGCGGGGTGAGCGAGGCACAGCCAGTAGAGCATTGGCAGCCAGAATGCGAGCCCGGCGACCCACAGAGCGGCATAAGGCCGGCGGCCGGAAAGGTCGTTGCCTCGCACGAGGAGCGCCCACGGCACGGGGGCGATCCAGGCCAACGGCCACCATCCGACCGGTGGCAATGCGAGGAACAAGAGCACGCTTCCGGCGATTCCGAGGCCCAACGTTCGGCTGAAGAAACGAGGCGGCGACGGCTGCTCCCTTGCTGTAGAAGCGAGCGTCTTGCTGCGGGGGGCGGTTCGACGCGGTTGAGTGGTTTCGGCGGGCATCGGCAGTTCGCAATCCTCGAAGAATCCGTTACTAGCGTAAAGGCGCTAAGTCGCGACGCCCATATCAATTGGTCACGGCAGAATGCGACTTTATGCCGGATTTGACCCCCGATCGATCATGACGTAGGTATGTGTTGGGAACCAAAGCGCCGGCCGTTCGCGCCAAGCTTGCGTTCGCCTCTCGGCGTCGGTTTTCGAGCCGGCGCTTACCGGGTCGACGATCGTCGCGGCAACTCATCTCATCTTTTCAGCGTGGTTACCGGGGAGTGGCGGTACATGGATTCGTTGCTTAGCGTGCACGTGACTGGGGCGTTTGACGTTGCGACCCCACTCAAGGTCAACTCCCCGACCGACGATCCGAGGGCCCAGGTCTGGGCCCTGCTGGCGGGCATGCATCCGGCCGGGGTCGAGCGTCGCCGCGACCAGCGGTATCCGTTTCCTCGGCTTTTCGTACTGACGCCCGTCGATCCGGACACGCTGCGCCGCGTCGGGGCGACCGTGACGGCGGCTGGTAAGCACCTTTCGGAGTCGGGCGTGAGCTTCTTTCACCCCGAACCGCTACCTTATCGGTGGGTGATTGCGACCGTCGAAACCAGCGACGGACACCCAACGAGCTTTCTCGTGGACCTCGATTGGTGCAGGTTCACGCGTCAGGGATGGTACGAAAGCGGCGGTCGTTTTCTGCGGGCCGTAACCTAGCCATTGCCGATAGCGGACACGCCCCCGTAGGCGGTGCCTGCCGCTACTTCTATTTGGTGGTTCATTTCTTGAACCCAGCGTTTTTCGGTCGCCGATAAACGATCTGAATCGGTGTGCCGGTACGTACGGCATATCCGACTTGCTCGACACGAAATGTAAGAATAGGCTGTTTGGCTGATCGGTGCGGAATACGCCTTCCTTCCACGCCGCCCGCGAGGCGGCCATGCCTCATGAGCACATCTTTCGAGACCCTGAACCAACCGGCGACGTCGCGTCGTCAGCCCGATCTCGGCTTCTCGGTGCGTGAAGCCCGCGACATCTGTCAGGATCTGTTTCAGCCAAGGCCGGCCATTTATTGGACCGACTTTCTGCTATCAGTCGGCTTCGGTTGGCTGTGCTTCAATCGGTTGCGGTGGTCGACATCGCCGACCGTGCAGGTGATTGCTTACATCGGCGCGGTGCTGCTGTTCTACCGTGCTGGTTCGTTCACGCACGAACTCGTGCATTTGCGAACGGGAACGTTCAAGGCGTTTCATATCGTGTGGAACTTGTTCTGCGGCATCCCGCTGATGATGCCGTCGTTCATGTACGAGACACACATCGCGCACCACGCACGCAATCACTACGCCACAGCCGAAGACGGCGAGTACCTTCCGCTCGCGCACGGCAACCTGTTGGGCATCGTCGTGTATCTGGGGCAGGCGTTCGTGTTGCCGCTTCTGGCGATCGTGCGCTTTTTGATTTTGACACCGGCAGCGTGGATTTGCCCACCGCTGCGACGCATTGTACAGCAACGCGCGTCGGCGATGGTTATGGATCCGCGATACATCCGTCCGCTGCCGTCGGATGCCGAGTTGCGCGCGTGGCGATTGCAGGAGGCGGCTTGCTTCGTGTTGTCGGCCCTGGTGGCGACGTTGCTCATCACGGGCGTTGTCGAGTTGAGCGCGCTGGTGAAGGTGTACGCCTTGTCGGTCGGCGTGCTGTTGCTCAACGAGCTGCGCACGCTCGGCGCCCATCGCTTTCGCTTCGACGGTTCGCGTGAAGTGGCGTTTGTCGAGCAATTGCTCGACTCGGTGAATTATCCCAACCGCCCGTGGCTGGCAGAGCTTTGGGCGCCCGTGGGGCTGCGATTCCATGCCCTGCACCATCTGTTTCCGTCGATGCCGTATCACAACTTGCCCGAGGCCCATACTCGGCTGATGGCGCGGTTGCCTGCCGATTCGCCGTACAGGCAGACGGTGAGCCCGAGCCTGTTTCGCACCCTGGGCGACTTGATTCGCGACATTCGAAGCAACGCGGTTGGGCGCCGCATCGAAAAATCCGCGGCGTGAACGGCGATCACGCCGTGGGCATCGCGTAATCGTACATGCGATAGGTCTTGTAGACCTTGGCGCCCCCTTTTTCGAGGCCCATGCGCGCCATATCGTTGTCTTCCGACACCCACGAGAATTCCGCCTCGCCGATGTCGCTCTCGATGGCCTTGGGCACGAGCGCGCGCATCAGCACCAGCCCAAGCCCCCAACGCTGAAACTCCGGCGCCACGTTGATGCTGAGAATGCGGATGCGTTTGATGTCGTTCTTTTTGCTCAACAAACGCAAGAAGCCGAACGGGAAGAGTCGCCCGTTGATGTCCTTGATGCGCGGGTTGTAATCGGGCAATCCAACGATCGCGCCGACGGCGCGGTCATCGACTTCTGAAATGATCGTCAGCTTCGGCACGAGCAGCATTCGCAGCGACGAAGACAGCTTGTCGAGCTCGCCGTCGGTCAGCGGCACAAATCCCCAGTTCACTTCGAGCGATGAGTTGTACAGCCCAAGGAACGCATTCACGTCGGCACGGAAGCGCTTGGGGTTCATCGGCCGAGTCGTCACGTTCGATCGCCGTTGCGCTTGCTCGGCCAGCGGCCCCAGCTTCTCTTCGACCATCGGCAGTTGATCGCGATAGCCGATGTAGGCGAGCAGATCGTGCCCTTTGCCAAAACCGTACGTCTCGATGAGCTTCGCGTAGTACGGCGGGTTGTACGTCATCATAAACGTCGGCGCGCTGTCGAAGCCGTCGATCAGCAGGCCGCACTCGTAGTTCATCGACGGATTCGCCGGCCCGCGCATGTGCACGAGACCTTGGGCCTTGAGCCACTCTCGCGCCGCATCGAATAAGGCGTTGGCGACTTGTTGATCGTCGACGCATTCGAAGAAGCCGAAGAACCCGCGTTGATCTTTGTAGCGCTTCAGATGCTCGGCGTTGACGATCGCGGCAATGCGGCCGACGATCTCGCCATTGCGGCGGGCTAGAAACGTTTGGATGCGGCCGTTCGTGTAGAACGGATGCTTCTTGTAATTGAGCATCTCGCGGAGGTTGTCGCGCAGCGGCGGAATCCAGTTCGGATCGTTCCGATACAGCGACCACGGCCAGTTCACGAACTGACGGCGCTCGCCCCAAGTTCGAACCGGCAAAACCTCGATATCAGCCATCGCTTGTCGACACGGATGTTTGCCCACCATTAGAAGCGGCCACGATACCCATGCCTCGCCACGCCGGTCAAGCGACCATCGCCTTCACACGTGCGCCATCGGTTGGCATTCGATGTTCATCGGCATACGATACAACGCCGCGGCCGAGTGGCGGAACTGGCAGACGCACGGGACTTAAAATCCCGTATCGAGCAATCGGTGTACGGGTTCGATTCCCGTCTCGGCCATTGGTGAACGCTGGAACGCTGACCGATAGGGTCGGAAAAATCGTATTTCGCGAAATGTGCGCACGTCGGCGAACGGTCGAACCGCGACCTATATTTGGACATCGTCGCTATGTTCGAAGGCGGTCACTCGCCGCTTGGGTTTGGAGTTTGCGTCATGAGCGTCGTCAGCCCCGCCGATTCGCTGCTATCGCTTCGCCGCAAAGTCGAGCGACTGCGCTGGGGGCCCGACGCCAGCCAAATACCGCGGCTCATGTCGGAATTGATTCGGCACGTGCAGCAACTTCAAGAGAAGGTGAATACTCTTGAAGCCGAGGCTTCCGCGCTAAAATTCGACACTCGGGGTCGGTGAGGGGTTTGGTCTCAGAAAGACCCGATTCGAGTGCGACCGCGCTCGCCGCCGAACCGCTGTCGATCGTGTAGTGCTCGCTTCTATTCCAAGACGATGCCGGTCCAATCGCGGATTGCCCCGACAGGCGGCAATTGATTGCCGACTTTTTGGCGGCGATACTAAGCACTCGCCGTCGCATCCCTCTGGCCCCGCTTATCGCTCGCCATGAAAATCTCATATCGCGTTGTTGCCTGTTTCTTCGTCTGCGCTGCCTTTGAAGTTGCCGCTCATGCACAAGCCGCTGCTGCGGCGAAGCCGAACGTTCTCTTCATTTATACCGACGATCAGCCCTATAAAACGGTCGGCTGCTGGGAAGAAACGCCCGACTGGGTGAAGACGCCCAATATCGACCGCCTCGCGGCCAGCGGCATTCGCTTCACGCGCGCCTATTGTGGCGCGTGGTGCATGCCGTCGCGCGCAACGTTGCTCACCGGGCGGCTACAGCACGGCGTCGAGTCGATGCACATGGTCGGCACGTATCCCGGCAGCGAGTACAATCCCGCGCAGTGCCCGTTCTGGCCGGCCGTCGCGAGACAGAACGGCTATCAAACCGCTCACATTGGCAAATGGCACACAGGCACCGACACCGGTTTTGGTCGCGATTGGGACTATCAGATCGTGTGGAACCGTCCGCTGCACCCCGATAACGCGGGCAACTACTACGTCGATCAACTTCTCGCGTTCAACGGCCAAGAGCGCGAGGTCAAAGGCTACTCAACCGACAACTACACGAAGTGGGCGGTCGAATACATCAACGGCGAACATCGCGCGGCCGACAAGCCTTGGTACTTGTGGCTGTGCTACGGCGCGGTGCACGGACCGACGACCCCCGCGCCGCGTCACAAGGGCAAGTATGCCGGCAACCATGCGCCCGTGCCTGCCGACATCTACGGTCCACGACCCGACAAGCCGGCATATTTGAACAAGACGCAGGCGTGGGCTGAGAAGTCTTCCGGCGAGCCCGCGCGAATCAAGCGCAATGCGAAAAACAACTTCGACGCCAACGAGGCAGGCATCACTTACGACAAGTGGGTGCAGCAGGTCAACGAGTGTGCGCTGGCGATCGACGAAGGCGTTGGCAAGGTCATCAAGGCGCTCGAAGAATCAGGACAACTTGAGAACACGCTCATCGTGTACACAGCCGATCAGGGTTTCGCGCTAGGCGAGCATGGGTTCAGCCAAAAGCATGCTCCCTACGATGCAACGATCGCGTCGCCGTTGATCATCAGTCGGCCTGGCACCTTGTCCGAGGGCAAGGTCTGCAAACATCCGGTGAACTCGGCCGACCTGGTCACGCTGTTCTGCGACACGATGGGCATCGACGTGCCGTGGAAGCAGCATGGCCGCGATATTCGCCCGTTGCTCAATCAGCCCGAGACGACCGATTGGAAGTCGCCAATGCTGATGACCAGCATGGGGCACTTCTACGGTTCCGATACGGCGACGATTCCAACCGACGCCGAACTCTACGAGAACAACGTCCCATGGTGGGTCATGCTTCGCGACGGCAAGTACAAGTACATTCGCGTCCTGCTCAAAGGCGAGACGGAAGAGGTGTATGACCTCGACGCCGATCCCGAAGAACTCGTCAATCTCGCCGCGAAGCCTGAACATCGCGAGCTTCTCGAATCACTGCGCGCGAAGACTATCGAGGAGCTACGCCGCACCGACGCGAAATTCGTCGACACTATGCCGCGCACGAAAGCGATGAAGCCATGAACCACACGCGTGTCGCTGGTCTTGTTGCGTTGGTGATCGGCGCGTTCACCGCGACCTCGTCGCCAGCGGCGCCCAAACGGCCGAACGTGTTGTTCATCATGGCCGACGATCTGCGTGTCGAGCTCGGCTGCTTCGGATCGCAAGCGCTGACGCCGAACATCGATCGTCTTGCGAAGCGCGGCGTTCGCTTCGATCGCGCGTATTGCCAGCAAGCGCTGTGCAACCCGTCGCGGTCGTCGATGCTCACCGGCCAGCGCCCCGATTCGACTCGCATTTGGTGCAACAGCATTCACTTTCGCGATCTGAATCCCGACGTCGTCACCATGCCCGAGCTTTTCAAGTCAGCGGGCTACACAACGCGCGATGTCGGCAAGATCTTTCACAACTGGCACACCGAGGTCCACGGCGACCGTCGTTCGTGGAGTGCGCCCGAGTACATGCACTACGCGAATCATGGCAACGACAAGCCGCAGGTGTTGGGTCCGACGCCGCCGGACGAGTCGACGACCAAGGGTTGCCAACGTTGCGACGTTGCCGATGACGCTTACTTCGACGGCCGCGTGGCCAACGAGGCGGTGCGTGTGATGGGCGAGATCAAGAACGATCCGTTCTTTCTTGCGGTCGGGTTTTGGAAGCCGCACTCACCGATGAATGCGCCCAAGCGTTATTGGGATCTCTACGATCGCAGCGAGCTTCCAAAGCTCGACGGTCGCCGCCCGGTCGGTGCTCCCGATATCGCGTTCCATCAAAGCACCGAGCTGAAAGGAACCGGGCCGACGCAGCATGATTACACCGCCGACGAAGCCGCGGAGGTGCGTCATGGTTACTACGCGAACATCGCTTATCTCGACACGCAGCTCGGCAAAGTGCTCGACGCACTTGACGAGCACAAGCTGACCGATTCGACCGTGATCGTGTTCTGCTCCGATCACGGATACCAGCTCGGTGAGCACAGCCTGTGGGGCAAGACCTCGTGCTTCGAGCTCGACGCGCGCGTGCCGCTGATCATCGCCTTGCCCGACGGCAAGAACGGTGGTGCTCGCAGCGAAGCGCTCGTCGAATTGCTCGACTTATATCCGACGCTTGCCGCCTTGTGCGGCTTGTCGCCTTCCACGCAGCTGCAGGGTTCGAGCCTCGTCAAGGTGCTCGACGATCCGACGGCGACGGTCAAGCGAGCCGCGTTCTCCCAGCATCCCCGGCCGGCCTACTACGATCGTACCGAAAAAGGCTCGCCCGACGCGATGGGCTGCAGCGTTCGCACTTCGCGGGTGCGATACACCGAATGGCGTGCTTGGGACAACGGTGAGATTGTCGCTCGTGAGTTGTACGATCACGTCGGCGACCCGAACGAGACGCGCAATGCCGTCGACGCTCCCGAGATGGCCGACGCCTTGGCCGAGGCAAAGTCACTGCTCGAGCAGACGTTTCCTCGTCGCTGATGTCGCATTCAGCGTCATCGAGCCCCTCGTGATAGCCCTCCTCGGAGTCACGGTGCCTCTGCCCGGCTGGGCTCGCGACTGATATGCTCTTCAGGGCAATTCCGAAGGAACTGGGGTTTGGGAATGGCAGGTTCGTTTCAACTGATCGTCGAGCATCCGCAGCAAGCGGCGCTCTGCGAAACGTTCGATCGTCCGATCGAGATGGGGCGGCAGCAAACGCGCGAAGAGCCGTTCATGGCTCTGCAGCCGAATTCCAATGGCTGGCGGCTCGCGGTGGCTTCGTACGACGAAACGGTGGTGGCCCGCCTGCAACTGCGAGTCGAGGCCCGCGGCAGCGGCGTGCAGCTTACGAATCTCAGCCCCAAGAACTCGGTCTTCGTCGACGGTGCGAGCCCGTTGGCGGCATCCGCCTCGGCCGAGTTCAAACTCCCCGTGCAGTTGACGCTTTATCGTACACGCATCTCGATCGAAGACCCGAACGGTGAGAGCGGCGACGATCTGCTTCGCAAGCTGTCGCAGCCGACGATGCTTCCCGGCGACCTTTCGGGGCCCAAGGGGCATACTGCCACCGAGTCGCTCGCGTCATTGTCGCAGCACGAACGGCAGCGCATGGTGCGTTGGCTGCGAACGATTATCGGCGTGCTGCAAAGCGCCTCGAACTCGAACGATTTCTTTGGCCGCGCCGCGGGCGGCGTTGTTGATTTGGCGGGGCTCGATTCCGGTGGAGTGATGTTGTGGCAGGACGGCGTATGGAAGTTGCAAGCGCTCGCCACGCGCGATGAGGAGTCGGGGCCGGCGGGCCGTTGGGAGCCGAGTCAGTTTGTGCTCGCACGCATGCGCGATGAGAAGCGAACCTTTTGGACCGCGCCGCAAGAAACCGGATCGATCACCGCCAGTCTTGCCGACGTGCAGGCGGTCGTTGTCGCGCCGATCCTCGATGGTCCTGGCAATGTGATCGGCGCGCTCTATGGCGATCGTCGCGTAGGGCTCGGCGTTCGCAACGCGCCAGGCATCTCGCAGATCGAAGCCATGGTGGTCGAAGCCTTGGCGTGCGGCGTGGCGGCCGGACTAGCGCGACTCGAGCAAGAGCGCGCGGCGCTGGCGGCCCAGGTGCGTTTCGAGCAGTTCTTCACGCCCGAGCTGTCGCAAGAATTGGCCCTGCGTCCCGATCTGTTGCAAGGTCGCGATGCTGAGGTGACGCTTCTGTTTTGTGACGTGCGTGGCTTTAGCCGCATTAGCGAGCGCATCGGGCCTGCCCAGACGGTCGCGTGGCTCGGCGACATGATGAGCGTGCTGTCCGACTGCATCACGCGTCACTCGGGCGTGCTCGTCGATTACGTGGGTGATGGTTTGATGGCGATGTGGGGGGCTCCGCGTCCGCAGGCCGATCATGCCGATCTGGCGTGCCGCGCAGCGTTGGACATGTTGGCAACGCTCGCCGAGTTGAACGAGCGGTGGCAAGAGCGATTGGGCGAGGTGATTCGCGTCGGCATCGGCATCAACACCGGCATTGCGCACTGCGGCAACACGGGCTCGAACAAGAAGTTCAAATACGGCCCGCTCGGCAACGCCGTGAACCTGGCGAGCCGCGTCGAGGGGGCGACAAAGCACCTCAAGGCGTCGGTGCTCATTACCGGCGCGACGCGAAAGCAGGCCACTTTGCTGCCGTTGGTGCGACGCTTAGGACAAGTGCGCGTCGTGAACATTGCCGAGGCGGTCGAACTCTACGAGATTCAGACGTCGGGCGAGGGGCACAAGGCGACGTTATTTGCTGCGTACGAGCGGGCTCTCGATGCGTTTGAACAAAAGGAGTTCCATCGAACAGCCCGCGAGTTAGGTGCCATTCTCGACGAGTTTCCCGACGACGGACCGTCGTTGACGTTGTTGTCGCGCGCGGTTGAGTGCATGCTCGAGCCGCCGCAAACGTTCGATTCCGCGTGGCAGTTGCCGTCGAAATAGACGACACGGCGCGAAGCCACGGACGGCCGTCCGTGGGCTTGGGGTCATCGACGTCTACGCGTCCAATTCTTCGACGACGCATTTCTCGTTACGCGGGAAATACCGCTCGACGACCTCATAAAACTCGTCGGCCGATGCGACGCGCGAAGCATACGTGCGAAAGTCCCGCGCACCAGGGCGACCTTGGGCATAGCAGCACGCATACTTGCGCATGAGCATCGTCCCCTTCTCAAAGCCGAAGCGCTCGATCACCAGCTTGTAGTGATGCAGCAAAAGGGCCCGCTCCTCTTCGAGCGTCGGGTCGGGCGGAATCGGCTCGCCCGCGAGTGCCGCCTTCACCTGCTTGAACAGCCACGGCTTGTTGAGCGCCGCCCGAGCGATCATCACTCCGTCGACGTCGTAACGCGTGAAAGCCGCGATCACTTTCTGAGGGCTGTCGAGATCGCCGTTGCCAATGAGCGGAATGCGCTTGAGGTACGGCTTGATCTTCGCGATCTCGTCCCAGTCGGCCGAGCCTTTGAAGAAGTCAGCGGCCGTGCGTCCGTGGACCGTGAGTGCCGCCCCGCCTGCCTGCTCGACGACCTGGGCAACTTGGATGGCATTGATCGAATCGCGACGGCAGCCGAGACGAATCTTCGCGGTCACGGGCGTCGGAGCACAGGCCTGGACCACACGCTCGACAATCGCGCCGACGCGGTCGGGGCAGCGCAATAGATACGAACCGCTGTGGGCATGCTCGGTGACTTGCTTCACCGGACAGCCGAAGTTGATGTCGACCACACTGACGCGGAACTCGTGGGCGAGCTTCGCCCCCACGCGAGCCAGCGTCTCGGGATCGTTGTCCCAAATCTGCACGGCAAGCGGACGGGCTTCCTCGCGCACGCCCCACAGACGATCGGGCATCTCTTCGTGTTCGTCGAGCCAAAGGAACCCTTTGGCGCTGATCATCTCGGTCGCTTGCAGGCCGGGGCCACCGAACTCGCGCACGATTTGCCGGTACGCGTAGTTGGTGAAGCCGGCCATCGGCGCCTGCAGCACCGGCGGATCGACCACGATCGGGCCGATCTTCAATGGCTGAGGCCTAACGAATGCTTGCGCCTCCGGCGCTGCGACCGATGTCACCGTTACTCCATATTACCGTCACTCAACCGCTCTTCTTCAATCGTTACCAGCCCCGACGCAACAGCGGACGTCCATAGTAGGCCTGGTACGGAGCCGGGGCCACCATCACGCCGGGCATGGCCTGATAGTAGCCGTTCGTCGTCGTGTAATACGAGGTGTACTCGGGCACATAATACGACGTGCTGACGCCACCGGGAACCGCCGCGTAGCCCGACGTGGGAACGCTCACGACTTCCGGCCCCGGCACTCCGTAGGCATAGGCGAGCGTGTTTGGCGGATAGGCGTAAGTCGGCGTGTACGGCGTGCCGTAGTAGGCGGTCACCGGCGCGTAGCCCGAGTAGATACGCTGCGTGTAGACCTGGGCCTCGGCCAACGTGCACGTCAGGCTAACGATCGCCACGGCCAGCGAGCAGAGCAGGAATCGGCGGTTCATGGTGGGGACCTTTCGAGTTTTCTTAGGCTCAATTGTGTTCAGTTGTTGCTACCTAGGAAAGGCGTCGACGCCACTTTGCGGGATCACGCGCGGTGTGAAACACAGCATAAACCGTGACGTTCGGATCGACGAATTCGTAATAGACTGCGTAGGGGAACCGCCTTACAAGGGCTCTGCGATATTGGTTGAAGACTACCTCATAAAGTTCTGGCATACGCACGACGGATTGGATGCACGCATCCACACAGTTCATGAATTCTTCGCCGAGCCCAACGCGTTGTTCTTCATACCATACATACGCATCGTCGAGATCGTTTAGCGCCTCGGGCGCGATGACAAGTTCACGAGCCATGCTGCTTGCGAATCTTGCGTTGCACCTCGTCCCACGTGAGCCCCGACGACGGGTTCGCGGCCAGGTTGGCCTTCCGGCGTTCCAGTTCTTCCTGTTGCCACGGATGTATCGGCACCGCGGCAGGTTCTGAAGCGATGTCATCCCAAAGGTCTTCAACGAGTTGTAGCTTCTCCGACGTGCTGAGGTCGAAGATCGATTTCGGGCCAGTCGCCTTCGGATCAGTCGCCATAATTGCTCTCTGTTAAATACCCTTCGGCAATTTATGGCCCAGCTTCTCGCGCTTGGTCGCCAGGTAGCGGGCGTTATGTTCGTTGATAGGCGGCATAATCGGTACCTGATCGACGATTTCCAGGTCGAAACCGCCTGATAGCACCGCGTCAATCTTCTTCGGGTTGTTGGTCAGCAGCCGAACCCGCGTTAGGCCGACGTCCTTCAGCAGTTGCAATCCTACGCCATAATCTCGCATGTCGGCCTTGTAACCGAGGGCCAAATTCGCCTCGACGGTATCCATACCCCCGTCCTGCAGTTTGTAGGCCCGCAGCTTTTCGATTAGCCCGATGCCGCGCCCTTCCTGGGGCAAATAGACGAGAACGCCGACCCCTTCGCTGGCAATCATCTCCAGCGCCATGTGCAGTTGGTCGCCGCAGTCGCAGCGCAGAGAGTTCAGCAGGTCGCCGGTGAAGCACGACGAGTGCACACGCACCAGCGGCGCCGACGAGGCGCTGAGGTCGCCCATCGTCAGAACGATCGGCTCTTGCGACTCGTACTTCACGCCGTAGGCGATGCAGGTGAACATGCCGTAGCGCGTCGGCAGCGGCACCTCGACCTGGCGATAGACGAGCTTCTCGCGCTGCCGGCGATACTTGATGAGCTGCTCGATCGAGATCATCTCGAGGCCGTGCATCTGCGCCAGTTCAGCCAGCCGACCGCGATTGGCGCGGTTGCCTTCGTCGTCGAGGATCTCGCAAAGCACGCCGGCCGGCTGCATGTCGGCCAAGCGAGCCAGATCGATCGCGGCCTCGGTGTGTCCGGCACGTCGCAGGATGCCGCCTTCTTTCGCAACCAGCGGAAACAAGTGCCCCGGTCGTACGAAGTCGCTGGCCGTGCTGTGAGGGTCTGCGATGGCTTGAATGGTCGCCGCGCGTTCTTGCGCCGTAATGCCCGTTCGCACGCTGCGGTGGTCGACGGGAATCGTGAAGTTCGTCCCCAGCGGGGCGGTATTCCGCTCGACCATCGGGGCCAGCTTCAACCGTTCGCACACATCGGGCAGCACCGGCATGCACACCTGCCCTTTGCCGTGCGTGATCATGAAGTTCACGATCTCGGGCGTCACGCGCTCGGCAGCGCAAACGAAGTCCCCCTCGTTTTCGCGGTCTTCGTCATCGACAACGATCACGACCTGTCCGCGGCGGAAGGCGGCAACAGCGGCCTCGATGGTGGAAAAACGGGTGGTCACGATATTCGGTCATCCGTGGTTGCGTTTAGCCGCGACGCGAAGCGAGCGCTTGCTGCGCGTCGCGGCTCAACGGCCTCGCGTATATTATAGGTGCGCATTGAAAGCCTACCACCGCCGCCCGCATCGGTCGAATGCATGCTTGAACGCGAAGAATACGTCGAACAGGCCTATTTCTTCCGTGCGATGGCCGATCGCATGGGCCGTCACGTCGCGACGCAAGAACTGATCCTCAGCCTCCGCGAAGAGGTGTTGGCCACTTCGAAATTGCCGATGGCGCTCGATTATCTCAGCGCCGAGTTGCGACACTCGGGCACCATGGCGCCGGCCATGGCGCAGCTGTCGCACTACTTCACGCCGTTCCAGACGTTTGTGATGTCCGAGGCCGAAAGGGACGGCGGGCGGTTCGATTTCCTATCGGCACTGGAGATTCTCGAACGCGAAGCGCGCTATCGTGCCGAGACGCCGACGCCGCAAGGCACGTTCATGTTTCAGTTCGAGTGCCTTTGCCGCAATCGGCTCGGCTACGACCGCGGTCTCGAAGCAATGTCGCGCGACCCGATTTACGACGCCGCTTGGAGCGAGTGGATTCTCATCGTCCGCCGACAGGTGGGGCTCGTTGATTTCGCCGACCTCATCTACGTCCGCAGCGCCCATTACGCCCGCACTCGGAAGAATCGCGGCCTCGCTCAAGAAGGCGTCCAAGAAGTTGCCGACAAGCCCGTGCTGTTCGGCGAAAAGGAAGGTCTGATCGCGCTCGCGCATCGGCAGAAAGACCCACTCTGGCTGTTCTCCGCGCTCGCGCGGCATCTGGGCTATCCAACCGTGCCGCGACCGAAACGCCCCGACGAGCACAAGGACGTGTTGCCCCTATTGCTGCGACGGGTCGAACGTCTCGAGCAGCGGCTCAAGCTCATGGAAGAGGAGCAGCGCGGCGGCATCGACCTCTCGCGTTTCATGGGCCCCGCAACCTCGCGCAGCGACGAAAACGACGCGTCGCCGTGACCGCGTTATTGCGCATCCTATAGACACGGGTTTGTGCGCAATAATCCGGATTCTTTCTCGCATTGACCGACGCTTCTCGCAGGCGCAAAGCGCAGCGAATCGCGTCAAGCATCGACCGCAACCGCGCTATCCCCTCGTTCCAAGTGTCACGAAGCGGTCCTGCCGCTCTTTCCCCCTGATCCACAAACGACCTTCGGCTTAACTTCGCGGCATTCTGGCAGGTTCCCTTTTCCGCGCCCCCGCTTCACGCCTCCGTTAATTCTGAATGTCCACGTCTCCACACCCAAGATTACGTAAACCTCGAGCGATATGTTCTTCCCGCTGGGTGTTCCAGAACTTCTCTAGCGCGAGGTACGCTTCTTGCGATTGCGGTCCTAATGAATTGACGAACGCCTCGAAGGGAATCTCGTTGTTCATACAACGATTCGTCACTCCTTCGATGACGCCTACTGCGGCCGCGTTTGATACCTCTGAATCACCGAAGTTGAACATCGCTTCGATGCATTCTAAAGAGCGGGTAAGCGGACCGATATCACCGCACTTTACGCATTCAACGATGTGATCGTTGAATGCGGATAGGTCATTGTACAGACCGCGATAATGGCCTCGTGCAAATGCCCATGCCTCATGGAGGTAGTGCGCAACCTCTGGGCAGCATCCCAGGACGAACCTAATGCAATTCTTCTGGGTAATCGATTCTCGGAAGCCCTCGTTTAGAAGTTTAGATGCAAATTCTTGATCGTCCCTAAGCATTTCGTCAGTAATCAAAAAAGACTTTGTTCGCAAAATCATATCTTCCAGGGACTTGACTATGATGCCATTTCTGGCCGAATCACGCGGTGTCCAAGCGATTTCCAACAGCGCTGGATCACTGGCGAGCGAATCATCAGTAGCAATTACTTTTTCAGCCCAGTCAATCACGGCTTGTTCGTCTATCAGCTTTGAATCAAGCAAATGCAAAACTACTGAGGGATTACTTATGTGCGTTTCGTGTTCCATGGTTTCAGAGCTCAATAGGGTTTTGTCTTACTATAAGCCCGTCAAGCAAGTCTCGTAGAACATTCTCGGCTGCTGCCCGATTGCCTGGGCTTGCGGTGGGATCGGCTGCAAGCCAATCTCATAGGCGTGTGACAAGTTCTTGGGGGATGTAAAAGGTGTCAGGAATGTCAGCAACCGAATGGATGCTTCCTCGGTCGATCTTGCGGGCGAAGCGTCGATTCCAAGCCCAGACGACGAACTGCCGCGTCGCTCCGCGGCGCGTCGCCAAAGGGACAGCCACGCTGCACACTGCGGCGCTGGAGCGGTGAGGACGTGATAAACGTAGGCTTACTCAGCGGCGCGCAGCGGACGATGCACGCCACACAACTTATCTCGCACCCGTCAATTGCTTGTCAAGAATCGGTTCCGCACACCGTTCTCCACTGACACCTTTTCCCGTCCCGAATGCGGGGGTTATTGGTGATCAGGTTCGTCAATCGAACCGATAGCGGCATGTCTGTATTCCCTCTCCCCTTGCGGGAGAGGGTGGTTCGCCGAAGGCGAATCGGGTGAGGGGTTGAGGCGGGTACACGCTTCACTACCCCTCACCCCGGCCCTCTCCCGCAAGGGGAGAGGGAGCAAACTGAGTCGTCGTTCGATTAGTAACCTGACGATCAATAGCGGTCGTTTGCCACACGAGAAATTCACTATCTCTCGCGATCCTTTGTTGAATCGCGCGACGCAGTGCGGTAGGCTTCCAGTAGTGTCGGACGTTCGTCCGATAGTTTCGTCCGCTAGGCGCTTGGGAGTGCGGGCGTCATGGATATCGAGCTTCAGGTCTCGACGGACACGATCGAGCAAGCGGCCCCGGCCGAGGCGCTGGTGGTCGAGCCAGGAACCCCGGTCCGCGAAGTCTTCCGGGTGATGCGGGCGTACCTCGCTGGGTGCGTGCTCATCTGCAAAGACGGCAAACTGCTCGGCATTTTCACCGAGCGCGACGCATTGCGACTCATGGCCCGCGGGGCCGACCTCGAAACGCCGATCGAATCGGTGATGGTCGAAAAGCCCGTCGCGATTCGCCCCGGTGCGTCGATTTCGCAAGCGATTCTTCGCATGTCGAGCGGCGGCTATCGTCGATTGCCGATCGTCGACGGCAGCGGCTGCGCGGTCGGCGTCGTCCAAGTGTCCGGCATTATCCATTACTTGGCCGAGTTATTTCCGAACACGATTTACAATCTGCCCCCTGCCGCCGAACCCGTGACCCACGAGCGCGAAGGACCCTAACATAAAGCCGCGACCGGTGGTCGCGCTGGTTGAACCGTCAGTCGCGCTCGTTACACCCTCAACACACACGACCGCGCGACGAGCGCGACCACCGGTCGCGGCTTTATGCGGAGAATGCATCGCCACGCCACCACGATGAACGCACGCCCATGGCTACGATCGAAGGTGCTGCCAAACCGATACAGGACATCGAACAGGCGACGGTGAGGTTCTGCGGCGACTCGGGGGACGGCATGCAGTTGGCCGGCACCCAGTTCACCAACACCTCGGCACTCGCGGGCAACGACGTCGCCACGTTCCCCGACTTCCCGGCCGAGATTCGCGCGCTGCGCGGCACGCTTGCCGGCGTCAGCGGCTTTCAGATTCACTTCGCCAGCAAGGACATCTTCACGCCCGGCGATCAGGTCGACGCGCTCGTGGCGATGAACCCGGCGGCGCTGGCGACGAATCTCGTTGATCTGGTGCGCGGCGGCATTCTGATCGTCAACGAAGACGCTTTCGAAGAGAAAGGGCTGAAGCAGGCGGGCTACTCGACCAATCCGCTCGAAGATGGCTCGCTCGCCGCGTATCAGGTGTTTCCGATCGAGATGACGCGGCTCACGCGCATGGCCGTCGCCGATTTGGGACTCGGCATCAAGGAAAGCGACCGCTGTCGCAACTTCTACGCGATGGGGCTCGTGTTTTGGTTGTACGACCGTTCGCTCGAACCGACGCTGCGCTACATCGACGCTAAGTTCGGCAAACGGCCCGAGATCGCCGAGGCGAATCGCCGCGCCCTGCGCGCGGGTTACAACTATGGCGAAACGGTCGAGGCGTTTCACAGCCACTTCCGCGTGCACAAGGCTCAGCTTCCGCCTGGCACGTATCGCAATATCATGGGCAACGAAGCGCTCGCCTGGGGCATGATGACCGCCGCCCATCTGAGCGGATGCGAGTTGTTTCTCGGCAGCTATCCGATCACGCCGGCCAGCGACATCTTGCACGAGCTAGCGCGGCACAAGAACTTCGGCGTACGAACGTTTCAGGCCGAGGACGAAATCGCCGCCGTCACATCAGCCATTGGTGCAGCCTTCGGCGGGGCGATGGCGATCACCAGCTCCAGCGGCCCGGGCATCGCGCTCAAGCAAGAGGCGATGGGGCTGGCCGTGATGACCGAGCTGCCGATGATCGTCATCAACGTGCAGCGTGGCGGCCCGAGCACCGGCCTGCCGACGAAGACCGAGCAGGCCGACTTGATGCAGGCCATGTTCGGTCGCAACGGCGAATGCCCGATCCCTGTGATCGCGGCCCGCAGCCCGTCCGACTGTTTCGACGTCGCGATCGAAGCATGGCGCATCGCCACGCGATTCATGACGCCCGTGATTCTGTTGAGCGACGGCTACATCGCCAACGGCAGCGAACCGTGGCGGTTGCCCGACGCCGAAACGCTACCTCGCATCACGATCGAACATCCCACCGCGCCATCGAACGGCGAGGTTTTTCATCCGTACCAGCGCAACGAACGCCTCGCTCGACCGTGGGCAGTGCCGGGAACGCCGGGGTTGATGCATCGTATTGGCGGCCTCGAGAAGCAGGACGTCACCGGCAACGTCAACTACGAGCCGGAAAATCATCAGCACATGGTGAACCTCCGCGCTCGCAAGGTCGCAGGCATTGCGGACGACATTCCGCTGCAATCGGTCGAAGGCCCCGAGACCGGCCGGCTGTTGGTTCTGTCGTGGGGCGGCACCTACGGCGCCTGCGTGACCGCCGTGCGCGAGGCTCTCGAACGCGGGCAGTCGGTCGCGCACGCACAACTGCGCTATTTGAATCCGTTGCCACGCAACCTTGGCGAGATTCTTGCTCGCTACGATCGCGTGCTCATTCCTGAGTTGAATAGGGGGCAGTTGCGTCTGTTGATTCGTGGTCAGTATCTCGTCGACGCGCAAGGCCTGAACAAGATTAAGGGCAAACCGTTCAGTGCCGTCGAGGTGTCACGCGCGATCGATGCGATGCTGTCCGAACTACTCGCCCCTCGCCCCTCGACTCTTGCCACGACGTCATAAACGCCGCCACAACATGAGCATCGAAACGCCCCTGCCTACGCTGAACTCAAGTGACTTCGCCAGCGACCAAGACGTTCGCTGGTGCCCCGGTTGCGGTGATTACTCGATCCTCGCGCAGATGAAAAAGGTGCTGCCGACGCTGGGCATTCCGCCTGAGCGGACGGTGTTCATCTCCGGCATCGGCTGCTCGAGCCGCTTTCCGTACTACATGAACACGTATGGCATCCACTCGATTCATGGCCGCGCACCGCCGTGGCGACCGGCTTGAAAGCCACGCGGCCTGACCTGTCGGTGTGGGTCATCACCGGCGACGGCGACGCGCTTTCGATCGGCGGCAATCATCTGATGCACTGCATCCGCCGCAACCTCGACATCAACATCATCCTGTTCAACAACCAAATCTACGGCCTCACCAAAGGCCAATACTCGCCCACCTCGCCGATCGGCAAAGTGACCAAGAGCACGCCGGCCGGAACGATCGACAATCCCATTTATCCGCTGTCGGTCGCCATCGGTTGCGAAGGGACCTTCATCGCGCGTTCGATCGACACGAACATCAAGCATCTGGCGATGGTGCTCAAACGGGCGGCCGAGCATCACGGGACGTCGTTCGTCGAGGTGTATCAGAACTGCAACGTCTTCAACGACGGCGCGTTCGAATACGCCACCGACCGCGAGAAGAAGCAAGAGATGACGATCGAGCTGGAACATGGCAAGCCGCTGATCTTCGGCAAAAATCGCGACAAGGGGATCCGCCTGAACGGCATGGTCCCCGAGATTGTGAAGCTCGATGGACGCATCAAGGAAGACGACTTGCTGTTTCACGATGAGCGGCAAACGGAGCCGAGTTTGGCCTATTTGCTCAGCCGCATGCGAGCGCCGGAATTTCCCGAGCCGATTGGCGTGTTTCGCCAGGTCGATCGTCCGCGGTACGATGAGTTGCTGAACAAGCAGATTGCCGACGCACAACGCACGCAGGGGATCGGTAACTTCAACGCGCTATATCGTTCCGGGGACACCTGGACCGTGGACTAGCGCCCAAGCCCAGGGCCTGCCGGCCCTGGGTCCGTTTGTGGAGGATTTCGCAATGATGGTCAAATGCCCCGCCTGCGGCCAAGACAACATCGAAGGCGCCGATCAATGCATCGAGTGCCAAACCTCGCTCGAGTACCTCTCGAAACCGACGCCGCGCCCCGGCCTCGAACAGAAGCTGCTGCGCGATCGTGTGTCGATGCTCGCCCCACGTCAGCCGATCGTCGTCGGCCCCCAAGAATCCATCCACGAAGTGCTCGACCTGCTCGTCGGTCAATCGATCGGCTGTGTGCTCATCGTCGAAGGGGACAAGATCGCCGGCATTTTCAGCGAACGCGACGCCCTGCTGCGGCTCAACACCGAGTGGATGGCGCTGGCCGAACGCCCGGTGTGCGAGTTCATGACGCCGCGTCCCGAGACGATTGAGTCGTCGGCCCAAATCGCGCAGGCGCTGTCGAAAATGGACACCGGCGGTTACCGCCACATGCCCGTCACCACGCAGGGACTCTTGACGGGGGTGATCTCCATCCGCGACATTCTCGATTACATCACCGCGAATTTGTTGACCGAGGTGGATTAAACATTTGCTGTAATGTCAATCTCCTCTAAGCGCATGGTCGCGCTCAGCATTCGACAACCCTATGTCGAGATGATTCTCCGCGGTGTGAAGACGATCGAGTACCGATCGGTGCCGACGCACAAGCGCGAGCGTGTGTACATCTACGCCAGCCGCATTGCAGCCGTCGACGAAAAAGTGTGGCAAGCGATCGACGCCAAACCCGGCGACTTTCCGACCGGCGCACTCGTCGGCACCGTGGAGATCGTCGCCTGTTCCGGGAAGCCCGGCGACTTTCACTGGCATCTCGCGCGACCGGAACGACTCGACAAGCATCTGGCTGTGACGAAGAAGCCGCAACCGATGTTTTTTTATCCGTTTTGAGCAAACGATGAAGTAACAAAACGGAACGACGAACGAGTTCACTCATCGTTCGGCATTCGTCATTGATCGTTCAGCTTCAGCACTTTGCCATCGACGTTCGGCAACTCGACGCCCAGCGCCTTGGCCATCGTCGGAGCGATGTCGAGGTTCGTGATCTTGCCGAGTCGTGTGCCGGGCTTCACGTCGGCGCCCCAAATGACGCATGTCCCGAGCAAGTCGGGCTCTTCGGGCAGATAGCCATGCGTGCCGCCGACGCTTTCGCGGGCTTCGACGACCTCGTCGCCTGTCGTCGACTCGGTGAAGCTGTATCCATCGCGAGCGGCCACCCACAGGTCGGCGGCGTGCGGATCGGTCTCAAGCGTCGGCTGACCGATGCGGCCGAACTGGTCAGGCGTGAGAACTGCGTCGACGCCTTCGACGCGTTCGAATTGCCCGCGAAGTTCGGTGACCAGCTTTGCCTTGTTCTCGTCGTCGAGCACGTAGATCGCACATCCGCCGCCCTGCGCAACCGCCCACGCCTTCTTCGATTCGACCTCTTTGCCGTTCATCGTCACCAGGTCGAGCTTCTTCAGCAGCACGTTCGGACGAATCTCGCGGCGAATGGTGAAGAACCCGTGATCGCTGCACACGAAAAACGTCGTCTTCCCCCGCCACGGCGAAGCCTCGATCGTCTCAACAATGTCGCGAAGCCGGTCGTCGGCGTGGCTGACGGCCCAATAGGCCTCGGGACTTCGCGGACCATGCTTGTGCTCGACGTGATCGACTTCGACGATGTGAATCATCAGCAATTGCGGCGCGTGCTTTTCGACGACTTGTCGCGCCATGCGCGTGTACATCCAATCGCGCATCACACCGCCGCCGGGCTCTTTGAACCACTTGCCCGCCTTCTCCACCGGAATGCCGGCGGCACTCAACTCCTCCATCCAACTGCGTGTACCGTATTGTTGCCACTCTTCGATCGTCGGCATGTCGGGGGCGTTGAAGTCGATGTTCTTGGCGTTGCGCGTGCAGGGCCAAATGATGCCGCACGTTTTGAGGCCCGCATCGTGGGCGACGTCGTAAATCGTCGGCACGCGCACGATCTGATCCTTGTCGTAGACCGGATCGAGAATCAGCGCGACGGGCTTGCCGGTCTTGCGATCGAAGATGTTGTTGCCGATCACGCCATGCTTCGCCGGCGGCACGCCCGTCACGAGCGTCGTGTGGTTGGGCCACGTGACGGTCGGAAACGAGCACAACATGTTGTCGGCCCGCGCCCCTTCCTTGGCCATGCGTCGCAGCGTCGGCATGTCGGCCCGCGGGTCGTCGAGATAGAACCCCGCGAGGCCGTCGATGCTCACGAGCACCACGCAGCGATCGTTCGGTGGCGAGGCAACCGAGACCGAAGCGCAGAAAAACACCAACAATGCGACGCGAAACGAAAGCATGGGCGGGTTCTCAGGGGCAGCGCGAAGCCTACGGACGGCCGTCCGTGGGCTTGGGGTGAATTACTCTTTGACGTCGTTCTTGTTTGGTTCGAATCGCATCGCGGCCGAGTTCATGCAGTAGCGTTGATGCGTCGGCGGCGGGCCGTCATCGAACACGTGCCCCAAGTGCGAACCGCAACGAGCGCACACGACCTCATCGCGAACCATTCCGTGCGACGTGTCGCGTTCCGTCTTCACGGCCTCGTCGCCTACGGGTTGAAAGAAGCTCGGCCAGCCGGTGCCGGAATCGAACTTCGTGTCGTTGCGGAACAGCTCGTTGTTGCAGGCGGCGCAATAGTACACACCGGGCCGATGCTCGTTCCACAACAAACCGCAGAACGCGGGCTCCGTGCCCTTCTGCCTCAGAATGCGATACTGCTCGGCGGTGAGCTTTTCGCGCCACTGTTTGTCGTCGTGCGTGACTTGTTCCATGACATCACCTCGAAAAGGGTGGGTTCCGGTTGGCTGCGTCCATGCCCAGGTGGTCGCCATGACGGACAGCAGCACGATGAGTCCAAAGAATGCGAGTTTCATGTCGTCATTATACCGGGCGAGTGACGCTCATGATGTTTCGACGCGTCGGCCGGCATCGAGCGTCGCCACAATGCGATCCACATCATAAACACATCCGGCCCAGGTGCCGCCGCTGGCCGATTGCAACGCCGCCCACAAGCGTGTCGCCGTGGGAAGCGCGTCATCGGGTTTCAAATCGCTGCGCATCGGCCGATCCGCGAGAATACGGGCCCCTTCTTCTGGGCTAACCTGTCGCTCACTATCGCCGACAAAATCGACACTCGCCGTCAGATTCACGCGATCGACGACGATCGCGATGCGGTCGCCATCAACGAGCTTGCCGATCGGGCCTCCTTCGAGCGCTTCGGGGCTGACATGACCGATGCACGCGCCCGTGCTCACGCCCGAGAAGCGTGCGTCGGTGACGACGGCGACTTCGCGACCAAAGGGGAGATAGCGCAGCGCCGACGTAATCTGATATGTCTCTTCCATCCCCGAGCCTAGCGGGCCACGACCGCACAGCACGATCACATCGCCGGGGCGGATCGGCTTCGGAACTTTTCCCTTGATGGCGGCGATGGCGTCGCGTTCACGAGTGAACACGTGCGCGGGGCCGAGCTTGCGATACACGCCGTCCGCGCCGACGACGGCGGGATCGATCGACGTGCTCTTGATGACCGAACCAATCGGCGCGATGTTGCCCGTTGGAAAGCAGACGGTGCTCGTGAGGCCGCGTTCGTGGGCACGCTCGGCCGACATGATGACGTCATCCGGATCGACACCGTCGCGCTCGACGAGCAGTTGTCGCATCGCAGTCCGTCGTGGCGAGGTTTCCCACCAATCGAGCACGCGCCCCAGTGGTTCACCGGTGACGGTGAGTGCGTCGAGCTTGAGTAGATTCAAACGGCGCAGTTCGAGCATGATCTCGGGCACGCCGCCGGCGAGAAACACGCGCACCGTGGGATGACCGACGGGTCCGTTGGGCAGAGCGTCGACAATGCGCGGCACGCGGCGGTTGATGGCGGTCCAGTCGGCGACGGTGGGGCGCTCGATGCCCGCTGCGTAGGCGATGGCTGGGATGTGCAGCAGCAAGTTCGTCGATCCGCCGCACGCGGAGTGCACGACCATCGCGTTATGCAACGCGTCGGGAGTGAGAATGTCGGCCATCGTCATGCGTCGCTCGTGCATCGCGAACAGCGCCTTCGCGCTGCGACGGGCCATGTCGAGCCACACCGGTTGACCACTGGGCGCGAGCGCCGAGTGCGGCAATGCCATGCCGAGCGCTTCGGCGACGATCTGGCTCGTGGCGGCGGTGCCGAGAAACTGACAACCTCCGCCGGGCGACGCACAGGCGTGACACGCGGCTTCCTGCGCTTCGTCGAGCGTGACCTGCCCATGCGCGAAGCGAGCGCCGAGCGACTGGATCTTGCCGGCGTCTTCGCCTTCGGCCGGCGGCAACGTCACGCCTCCGGGCACCAGCACGCATGGCAGCGACTTCGCCGCGGCAAGAGCCATCATCATCGCCGGCAGCCCTTTGTCGCAGGTCGCGACACCAAGCACGCCGGCGCGGGTCGGCAGCGAGCGAATCAGCCGGCCGAACACGCTCGCGGCATCGTTGCGATACGGCAGGCTGTCGAACATGCCGACCGTCCCCTGCGTGCGGCCATCACACGGATCGGAGACGAACGCGGCGAAAGGCACGCCGCCAGCGTCCTTGAGCACTCGTGCGGCAGCCTGCGTGAGCAGACCCACTTCCCAGTGGCCGGTGTGATAGCCCAAAGCCACGGGCGTTCCGTCGTCGCTGCGAATGCCCCCTTGCGTCGAGAGCAGTAGGAACTGCGGGCCGAGCATCTGTTCGATCGGCCAACCCATGCCCGCGTTCTGCGAGAGGCCGAACAGGTCGCCGCTCGGCCAATGTTCGAGCATGTCGGCCGTGAGTGGCATGCGTCCCTGTGGACCTGCCGCGTTCGTTTCAATGCCGACCGTGGCGGAGCCGGGCGAGTCGAGAAGTTCGGCGAGCGTGAATCGTGGCATAGCACGATTGTCGCTGGCGGAGTACTGCGCACGCAACGGGTCAACGCGCAATGGTTAGCCGCGACGCGGTGGTCGGCCGCCGGGTGAGGGCGGGTTGCAATCGATGACGCTCACCACCACATTTCGCGGCGCCGAGAGCAATAGAGCGCGCTTGCCGCCGCGACGCGCCCTCATCCGCCGCTTCGCGGCACCTTCTCCCAAAGGGAGAAGGGTTACGGAATCACCAACACCATGCCGTCACGCAAATCGTCGGGTGAGCGCATCTGATGGCGGTTGGCCTCGTACAACTCGTTGTAGCGGCGGGCGTCGCCGTAGAACTGCAGCGCGATGCCGGCCAAGGTGTCTTCGCGTCGGACGGCGTACGTTCGCTGGGCTAAACGTGCCGGGTCGCTGCGACGCCACACGCCTTGCTGAATGGGCACCATCGTGTCGCTGGCGACGCCGCGCGTCTGCGAGTGCGGCGAATCGGAATTCGTCATCGAGCGCGGCATCGAAGTTTGCGAGGTCATCGTTTGCGAAGTCACAGGAGGCAACGGCACCGGGGGCGGCTCGTTGCCCGACATCGGAATCTTCAACTCCATGCCGGCGGTTAATCGATCGGGTGTTGCGAGGACATCACGATTGGCAAGGTAGATTTCGCGATACCGATCCGACGAGCCAAGGTATCGGCGCGCCAGGCTCGACAACGTTTCGCCACTGCGAACGCGATGGGTGAGAAATCCTCGCGGTTGTTCCGAGACGTCGGGCGGCTGCGTCCACTCGAGCGACACGCGCGCCGTCGGCGCGGTTGGCAACGCGGTGTTGTCGAATCTCGGCCGCGATGGCAAGTTCGGCGGAGCGCTGGCGAGCGGAATGGCCGAGGCCGGCGTCGCTGGCGGCGATGCGATGACCGGCGGCATCGGCAGCGGACGTTGATCGGCAGGGCCGAACGGCAGCGAGCCGGCGAGCGGTCGCCATGCGCCGGGCGGATAGATTGCATCGGCCTTGCCAGGGTCCGGCAGCATCGGCGGCGCCTGCTCGGGCTTGCGAACGCACCACGCTGCGACGAATCCCGCCGCTACGAGTGCGAGCGCCAGCGCCGTGCGAAAACTCGCACTGCCTGCCGTGCCTCGACCTTGCATCGTTACGCGTGTCACGCCGTGAGGATTCGCGGGGCGGCGGAGGAGTTCACCATCGTCTTTTATCGGGACGACGGAGCCGCCGCACCAGCAGACTGCTAGCAAGGCACGTGACGACCGCGAGTGCGGGTGGTGACGGTTGAAATGAGCGGCGCGAGGCGCGAAGGATTGCGCGTTATGACGAACGCGAGAGCGCGCTCAAGATGGTGCGCGAAGCCCACGGACGGCCGTCCGTGGGCTTGGGGTGAACCACCGATGATCGCTCGAGTTAGCGCGACCCGGCGGCTGCCGTCGAACGCGAGTTCGACGCGGTCATGGCGCTCGACTTCTGCGACTTGTTCAGCCAAATCAGCACGGGCGTCGCGATGTAGATCGTACTGTACGTGCCCGAAATCGTGCCAATGACCAGCGCGAACGCGAAGCCGTGAATGCCTTGCCCGCCGATCGAGTACAAGATCAGCACGACCAGGAACACGGTCAACGACGTGAGCAACGTGCGGCTCAACGTTTGGTTGATGCACGTGTTCACAAGCTCGGCGGAAAGCTCGGTGCTTTTGCCTCGAAGCTCGCGAATACGGTCGAAGATAACGATCGTATCGTTCAGTGAGTAACCAATGATCGTGAGGAACGCAGCGATGATCGGCAGGTTGATCTTGAACGGTTCGACGCCGACCGCCCCGAGATACGGCGCCAGCCAGTAGCTGACGGCCAACGCGCCGAGCGTGACGAGCACGTCGTGCACCAGCGCGACGATTACTGACAGGCCGAACATGACCTGCGTGAAGCGGAACCACACGTAGATCATGATGAGCAGGATGCTCGCCAAGAGCGCGATGATTGCCTGCTCTTGCGTGTTGCTGGCGACGGCGGCGCCGATCTTGTTCGACGATGGGAAGAACGGCTCCGCGGCGAGCTGTTTTTGAACGTCGGCCGTCAGACGATTGAGGTCGTCCTGAGTGCCGGCGACTTTGACCGTCCATTGGCGGAAGCCACGCTCCATGCCGGTCTCGTACTCGGGGTTGTCGAGCCCGAATACAATGGGCTTCGGACCGGCAGCCACAGCCTTTTCGAACATTTCTTCCAAGCTGTCGTGCGAGATCGGCTGATCGAACGTGACCGTGGCTTGCGTGCCGCCGGCGAAGATGTCCTTCGGCTTCTCGGCTTCCTTGGCCGGCTCGGCTGTGTCTTTGGCCGGCTCGGCGGCGGGTTCGTCGGGCTTCGCGGCAGGCGTGTCGGCCTTGGGTGCCGCGCTGTCAGTCTTCGGAGCGTCGGTGGCGGGCGCATCGGTCTTGGCGGCATCGGCTGGCGGAGTTGGTGTCGCGGGCGCGTCGGTCTTCGGCGCGTCGGCTTCGTTCTGCGCGAGCGCGATTTCGTTGTCACCGATGGCGTCGAGCTGTGCGCCTGACTTCAATTCGGGTGTTTCGGCAGGTGGCGCGGGCGTGTTCGCCGGAATCGCGCCGATGTCGGCGACCTTCAGGTGGTTGTAGGCCAGCTCGCCTTGGAAGATTTCTTGCAGTTCCTTCTCGACCTTCGCTTCGTCGGGTTCCGACGTGATGACGAGGAATCGGATGCCGGGCGGTTCGTCGGTGATGTGCACGTCTTGCACGGTCAGGTCGGGCAAGTCGGCGGCGTGCTCTTCGAGCTTCGATCGAACGACGGTGATATCCTGCGGATGAGCCCGGTCGAACAACGTTTCGACCGATACGCCGCCGGTGAAGTCGATATCGAGCAAGCCTTTGCCGCGAGCCCACACGCCGGCCATGCCGATGCCGATGACGATCAGACTCAGCGCGATGGCTGGACGGCGCTTGCCGATGAAGTCGTAGTTGGTTCCGCTCAGCAATTGCATCATCTTCAGCTTGGTGATCCAGCGTTGCTTCTCAGCAACATCGAAGATCGCCCGCGAGACGGTGATCGCGGTGAACA
Organism: uncultured Planctomycetota bacterium; assembly: GCA_963708675.1. GTDB lineage: Bacteria > Planctomycetota > Planctomycetia > Pirellulales > PNKZ01 > DATAXP01. The sequence continues at coordinate 2,376,374 of CAVPTO010000003.1, read as the reverse complement.
GGTTCATCAGGATGCCCAAAATGAGCGTGACGGCGAACCCTTTCACCTGATCGGTGCCGATGGCGTAAAGCACGACGGCTGAGATCAGCGTCGTGACGTTGGCGTCGATGATCGTCGTGGTCGCGCGTTCGAAGCCGTTGCGGATGGCCATGCGAAGCGTCGCGCCTTTGGCGAGTTCTTCACGCATACGCTCGTAGATGAGCACGTTGGCGTCGACGGCCATGCCGACCGTGAGCGCCAGACCCGCGAGGCCGGACAGCGTGAATGCCGCCTTGAACAGAATCATGAACGCCACGGTGAGCAGCACGTTCAGAATCACCGCGAAGTTGGCGACGATGCCGGCAAAGCGGTAGTAAATCAGCATGAAGATTACGACGACGAGCGTGGCGATGAGCATGCTCTTCACGCCTTTGGCGATCGTGTCGACGCCCAGGGTGGGGCCGATGACCATGCTGCTCGTCGGCTCGTGACGCAAGGCGGCGGGCAACTGACCGGCCGTGAGGACGGCAGCCAGCACGTTGGTTTCTTCTTGCGTGAAGTTGCCCGTGATTTCGCCTGAATCGAAGATCGCGCTGTTGATGCGCGGAGCGGTGACCAGGCGGCCATCGAGAATGATCGCCAGCAAACGATGGAAGTCGCCTTGCGGCAGGTTGTTCGTTGTCAGTTCGCCGAAGAGCGTAGCGCCGCGTGAATCGAACGCGAACTTGACGGCCGGTTTGCCGGCCTGATCGAACCCACTCGTGGCGTTGCGCAAGTATTCGCCGGTGACGTTTTGCTCGTCCATCATCAGCAGAACTTGCACTTGGCCGCGCTTGTCGAGACGCGTCGCGAAGTTCGGATCGCGCTCATACGTGCTCGCCATCTCCGCGCGATCGAGAGGCACCCAACGCGCCACGACCTCGGGCTTGCCGTCGGGGTTTGATTCGACGACGTCGTTTTTGTTCGGATCGGCCTCGGGCGCGGTCGCCTTGGCAATGATGCTCGCGTCGTTCGGATTGCGGCGGTCAGCGACGATGCGGAACTCGAGCGCGCCGCTGGTGCTGATGATCTTCTTGATGCGGTCGAGCTCTTCGGACGACTGCACGCCTTCGCCGTCGCGTGGCCCGGTCGAGCGCGGCTCGGGAATGATGATCTCGATCGAGTCGACGCCGTACGGGCGCACCGTGACTTCGCGGATGCCGCCCGGATTCACACGCTTGGTCACGGCGACAATGAGCTTGTCGATCGTCAGGGAGTCGACTTGTTCCTGGCCTTCGTGACGTTGGCTCTTGTCGATGTCGTAAATGAGGATCACACCGCCGCGCAGGTCGATGCCCAGCCGCGGCGGCCAGCCCATGAGCGTCACCACAAGCGACGTGGCGATGGCGAACACGATCACGCCCATGCGCGTCGATTGGTCGGGCAAACGGAACCAGCGGCTCAGCCAGTGACCGAGCGCGAACGACCCGACGATCAGCGCGATGGCGATGCCAAGGTTAATCAGCACGGCGTTCGAGTTGTCGCCTGCCACGGCCGGAGCGCCGGACGCGACTTTCACCTGCTGGGCAATTGCGGTCGCGGGCGCCAACAAAGTGAGGCTGCCAATCGCCAGCGCGGCGACCACGAGGGTCACCGGAACATATCGCTTCCAAGCATCCGCATTGAACATCATTGTTTCTCCTTCACCGCTCGGACCCGCAGGGGTCGACGAAGCCGACGATATGTCGACGGCGCACCTTCCGTGGACGCCTTGATTCGTCGGCTACTCCTGCTTCTCCGGCGTATCGCTGCCAAGAATGCGGTCGATTGAGGCGAGCGTCATTCGCAGCTTGGTATTGGTCGTTTCGTCCACACGGACGGTGACTTCGTTGGAGTCGGCCTGCACGCTCGTGACAACGCCATAGATGCCGCTCGAGGTGAGGACGCGATCGTTCTTCTTGATGCCGCGAAGCATGAGATCGCGTTGGGCGATCTGCTTCCGCCTCGGACGTTCCAAAAGGAAGATCCACAGCAACAGCAGCGGCAGAAACATCGTTAGCAGGGGCATGAGCCCGCCCAGCGGCGAGCCATCGCCGGCTTGTGCTAACAATGAAAGCTGCTTGATGAGAATCACGATCGCTACGTCTCGTCCAGAAGCCGAGTGCAGCGAAGTATCATAAAACTAAGCCCCCCAACGGACAAGGGCGATCGCGGATGCTCGTGGGGCAACCGGCACGGAGGATGGTGCGCGAAGCCCACGGACGGCCGTCCGTGGGTTTGGGGTTGCCCCTTTTTGTCGCTTTCAACCCGTCGCCCCGAACCCGGGCCATCACACCGTCAGCGGCGGCTCCGAAGCCGCTAAAGCCGCGTACACCGCCGCCGCCAGACGTTCATCATCGCGACGAGGCAACAGCGCCCCACGCACTCGGGCTCGCAAAATCACCCCTTTTTCAAGCCGTGCCGCGAACAACCGATGCGTGAGTGATACACCATCGCTCGAAGTTCCGAGTTCGCTGCCGCAGAAGTCGGCCGGATGCACCATCTCCGCATAGCTGTAGTTCGCATGGGTTGGGCGAACGAGGAAGCACGCGGGTTGATCGGAGATTTTGACGCCATCGCGAGGGATGGATAGCGGCTCGAAGACGGCGCTCTCGCTGTCGGTCAGTTGAAGCAACTCGCCCGCAGGCACGCGGCCCGTGACGGTCTGTCGCGGATCGCTATCCCACGACGGCGTATTCACCGAGACCTGCAACTCGACGATCGCAACCTCGGAAAGCTCGACATTCGCGATGCTTCGCCAGTAGGCTTGAACACGCAGCGGCCTGTCGCCTTCGGCCGGCCACGTTGTCACCAAGTCGCTGCCGCGGACATACACATCTTCGGGGTGCGATGCTGGTGCAAGAGAGTTTTCTTCGAGCGCGAGTCCCAGAAGCGAGGCGCCGTTCACCGCAATTCTGTTGTAAGCCACGTTCGTCAACGATGGTCGTTTTGTCGACAGATCCAGCGCTGCGGTCACATGCGATGTCGCCAGACGCGCGTGATTGTTGTCGAGCGTCCAGCAAGAATCAGCGGGCATGGAATGTTGTTGTGATGTGCATCAATAAAAAACCCCGCCGTCTCACCAGGTGGTAAAACGGCGGGGCCGGAACAGAGAAGAGGCACGCTCATTTTACCGCTGCCAAGGGTGCCGTCCAAACAATTTTGTCGAGTCGCATGTCGGGGACGGACTCCGCAAATATGGGATCCTGCGACGTTGTGTCGCGGCAACATTCCTGATTCTGATGCGGTGCGACTGCGGGATGACGGGCCGTGTCTTAAGGCCGCGGTCCGCGCACCTAGTGACACTGCTTACAGTGCCCCTTCAGAAGCACGTCGCTAATCGCCCCATGGGCGGCCCGTTTGACGGCCGGGGCCAGGGCAGCCTCGACCGTCGTCCCGTCCAGGCATTCGATCTTGCCGCAGTCGATGCATAAGAAATGCAAATGCGACGGCCCGTCTGCCGCCTCGCCGCCGCGGAGCTCGTACCGCCACACGTGGTCGCCTAACTCCATGCGGGCCAACAGCCCGGCCTCGGCCAGTTCGACTAGGCTGCGATAAATCGTCGTGCGATCGTAGCCACCCGGCTCGAGCGCGTCGGCAATCTCGGCATGGGTCAGCGGGCCATTCGCCTTCTGCAACTGCTGCAAAATGGCGACCCGCGCGTGCGTGGAGCGCAATCCCGCCTGGCGAATCATGTCGCGTAAGGCGGCGAACTCTTGCGACTTATGAGCTTTTTTCACAGCGTCTACTTTGCGGCGTTAGCTTTACGGGCTTTGAATTGAGCGCAGCGCCTCAGGCGCTGCTGCTCACGACGGAAACATTGCCGTGATTGTCGCAATGGTCGCCGTGCGGGTGGTGCAGGTGGCCGCCGACGAGGTAATCCACATGGTCGCCATGCGGTACGGCCTCGTGTCCGCAATGGGGACCGTGGACATGATCGGCCGCGTGCTCAGCACAGGCGTGCTTCGGCGTGCATTGGTTCGGATGCGCGGCGTCAACGGGCAACACGTGCTCCTGCACCTTGCCATCCGCTTGCGGGTGATGCAGGTGGCCGTCGTGTAGATAGTCGACGTGGCCGTCGTGCTCGATAGCTGTATGCCCGCAGTTGTTTCCATGCTTGTGGTCGTGATGAGCGTGAACTTCGCCGGACTTGGGCATGATCAAATTCCTTTTTTTCGGTGATCTGAACGAAGGGTTACCGGGACGTTTTGCGTAGTTTTACGGGCGGGGCCGACTTGACGGCCTTCACACGGTTGCGAACGGGCATCGATTTACGAGCCGGCTCGCTGGCATGCTCGAATCCATTCATCACCAGTTCAGCAATATGCTGATCAGCGAGAGCGTAATAGATATGTTTTCCATCGCGATGACTTTTCGCGATCCGCTCACTCCGAAGCAGTTTTAGTCGCTGCGACACCGTCGAAACGTTTTCACCCAAAGCGTCGGCCAACTCGGTAACGCACATTGACTTGCGTGCGAGCATGGCAAGGATCCGCAGGCGGCCTGGTTCGCCGAGTGCCCGAAAAATGTTCGCGGCCCGCTCAAGCGCTTCGGGATCGACTTGGGCAAGTTTTCCCGAGTGATCGTGGTCGGATGGCGTGCACCGAGGTAGCGACATAGAGCCGAGAGCGGTGGGCCTTGGGACGATCAATCGTTCATTTCAAAAGATATTGAAATGTTGAAGCTTGTCAAGCGGAAAACAAGAACTACCGGCAGCACCAGGGGGCTACGGTGGCCGCTTGCCCGATCGCAGCCCATGAGGTATCGTCTCAGCCGTACATTTGCAAGTTGGTTGCACCTGTGCATCCTGCGCGTTATCGGGGTTCCATGACACAGCTCGGCTTACTTTCGGTTTATTGCGGCGTGGTGGTGCTTGCCTCGTTGTTCGGCGGCTGGCTGCCGTCCTTGGTGCGCCTCACGCATCGACGCCTGCAAGTCATCATTCAGCGCCGTCGGCGGCCTGATGCTCGGCGTCGCCCTCTATCACCTCTTGCCGCACGCCGCCGAGCATCTTGGCAGCCTCGACCTGGCCATCGGCTGGATGATGGCGGGGCTGCTAGCCATGTTCTTTCTCATCCGCGGGTTTCACGCGCACTCGCACGATGTCGGCGACAAGTCTTCCGGTGACGCGTGTGACCACAGCCCGCACGACCATGCCCATGATCATTCACACGGTGCGACCGACCACGGCGGCTCGACGAGAACACGGGCCAGTTGGATCGGCGTGGCCATCGGGCTGTCGCTGCACACGCTGATCGATGGAGCGGCGTTGGCGGCAGCTGTGGCCGACGAAGAACCGGGGGGAGGTGCGGCCTTCGCCGGGCTCGGGACATTTCTTGCCGTCGCGTTGCACAAACCGCTGGATTCGCTGTCTATTACGACGCTGATGATCTCGCAGGGATGGTCGTCGAAGACACGGCAAGCGGTGAATCTGGTCTATTCGCTTGCCTGCCCGTTGGGCGCGGCAATGTTCACCCTCGGCATGCGTCAACTGCAAGGCGAATCGAGCGCCGTCATTGGCGCTGCGCTCGCGATGGCGGCTGGCGTGTTCCTGTGCATCTCACTGGCCGACTTGCTTCCCGAGATCGAGTACCACTCGCACGATCGGCTCATTCTTTCGGCCGCGCTGCTGGCGGGCGTTGCCGTGGCGTATGCCATCGGCTTTATCGAGCCCGGGCACCTGCACGATCACTCGCACGGCGGGCACTCGCATGACGGCCAGTCGCACTCGGCACACGGCCACGATCATCAACATTGATTCAAGGTCGTTGTTGCCTTTCCTCCGGGGCTCAGACCTTCTTTTCCCGCGAGTTCCGCGCGATCCGGCTCGCTCAAACTTCTTGCATTTTCATGCTTGACAATCGGATTGCATTGCGGCACCATCATGCAAACGCAAATCAATTGCATGTACGTAAAGCATGCAGGTGCGATTCAAGCGGTTTTGGTCGAGGAGTGCGAAATGAAGCGCAACGTGCTAATGAAAACAAGAGGGGCGTCGCGTCGCGGATTGACGCTGATGGAATTGGTCGTTGTGATGGTCATTCTTATCGCTCTGGCCGGAATTCTGCTGCCACTGTTCCCGAGCATGCTCAATCGAGCGCACACGTCCTCCTCGGCCATCAGCGGGGCCGAATTGAGCAAGGCGATCCAAACGTACCAAGCGCTGTATTACGGCTATCCCAATTTGCTCGACAATCTAGCGCTCACGTCAGGCGGCTTGGTAACGTTCCTAAACGGCTCCGACACCGCGACAAATCTGACGACTACCTCGTTAAGCGACGGGATGGCTTCCGCCCTCTCCAGCGTGGGCATCCAGTACATTTCACAAGTCACCGCCGCCTCAACCGCCGCCAACGGCAACGGAACAGTTCCCGCATTTAGTCCGACATTCTTCCCCTACAACGCCATACCGGCATTGACTTATACGGCCGCGACCTCGACCAGTGGAGCCATCACAACTCCCACGGGCGCTGCCACGACATTGTCATCCGGTACGAGCGTCGCGATTCTGGGTACTCAGTCCGTGACCGATCTAGCCCTGACGCAGAACGCCACCTATGTCGTCTTCGGCGTTGGAAGTTATTCAACGATGTCGGGCAAGACGATCGACGACGCGCCGGTGCATTTCGACGACGATCCGACCGCGAGCCCGAACCTTGCCTACGCCCGGTTCGGCGTCCTCTTCCAAGTGACCGATTACACCGGTACCCCGCTTCCGCAGGCGCTGTACGCCGGCGCGGTATCGTTCCACCCCATTTCTGACGGCGGCGTCGTGGGCACGGATGCTCACATTCAAGAGTACTTCAAGAACATAAGTACGGCGAATTAACCCGTCGTGCGGGTGCTCAGTCAATAACGCGTATTGCCTTGCGACCGCTGGTCCCGGGCAGGTATTTTGTCCCGACTACCTGCCTGGGACGGCGGCGCGATGCGGTGGGCGATGTGCGTCGCCTCGCGTGTTGCTTCGTGGTATGACGAAGCAACACGCGAGGCGCCGCCATGACGAGCACCAGTTACGACGAGGTTCCGTACCTCAGCCATCCGATGGCGTACACGCACCCCGAGGTGCTGGCCGTCGCCGCGATGCTGGCAGGCATGAAGCCGCCGGCCATCGAAAAGGCCCGCGTGTTGGAACTCGGCTGCGGAACGGGGGCGAACCTCATGCCGATGGCCGACGCGTTGCCCGAGGCGACGTTCCTCGGCATTGACCTGTCGCCACGTCAAATCGCGATGGGGGACGAAGTCGTTCACGCCGCGGGCCTCACGAATCTCACCCTGCGATCACAGAGCATCACCGACTTCGACGGCGCGGGGGGGCCGTTCGACTACATCATCTGTCACGGCGTCTACTCGTGGGTGCCGCTCGAGGTGCGTGAGAAGATTGTCGAGATCTGTCGTCGCGATCTCGCGCCCGACGGCCTGGCATACATCAGTTACAACACGCTCCCCGGCTGGCACATGCGCGGCATCGTTCGCGATTTGCTGTACTTCCACGCTCGCCACTTCGACACACCCGACGAGCAAATCGCCAACTCGCGGGGCCTGCTCGAAATGCTCGCCACGACGTTTGGCAACGATCTGAGTAGCTTCGCAGCCATCGTCCGCGGCGAATGCGAGCGGCTGCGCGACGAAGGCGACCATTACCTGTTCCACGAGCACCTCGAAACGTTCAACGAGCCGATCTACTTCCACAAGTTCATCGAGCACATCGCCGCGCACGACTTGCAGTTTGTCGGCGAAGCGACGCTCGGCAACCTGCAACTGCAAGTGGCCCGCGAGGCTTACGACAAACTGGCGGCGATTGCGACCGATCCGCTCGACCTGGAACAGTATCTCGACTTCGTCGTCTCGCGCACTTTCCGGCGAAGCGTCGTTTGCCGCAACGAACTGACCGTGCGCCGCCAACCTGCCCCGGCCGCGATCGAAGCGATGTACGTCACCGGCGTGCTGCGGCCCATGAATGCCGAGTTCGACGTGAAACCTAGCGTCCCCGAGAAGTTCGACGCTCCGCGCGGCGGCACCATTACCACGGGCGACGCGCTGCTCAAAACAGCGCTGTTGATTCTCGCCCAGCGTTGGCCCGCGTCGGTGAGTTTCGCCGAGCTGCGCGCCGCCGTCGCGACTCGCTTGCGCGAAGCGTGCCTTGACGCCGATTCGATGCTTTCGCAGCGCATTGCCGACGCCGACCCCTTGGCCGTGCGTCTGATGCAGTGTTATTCGCTCGGGACGATCGAGTTGCACTCGGCATCGCCGCGATACACGACCACCATCAGCGATCGCCCGCGGACGACGAACCTCGCGCGCCTGCAAGCCCGCGAAGGTCTGCCGATCTCCAACGGCCGTCATCGCACGGCCGACGACTTGAACGACTTCGACCGGCTGCTGTTGTCGCATCTCGACGGCGAACACGACCGCGCCGCGTTGTGCGAGCTTCTCATGTTGGCCGTGCAACGTGGCGAACTTGCTATTGAAGGCGGCGATGGATCGATCAGCGACGCGCAAGCCATTCGCACGACGATTCGCGAAGCGCTCGAACCTTCACTGCGTCGATTAGCGGGGAGCGCCCTGCTGGTCGGTTGACTAACCTAGTTTGATGCGACCGGAGGTGCGTGAAAGCATTAGATTTATCGTGTTATGATCTTCAAAGTCCGAAAAAAGCCTCGACGCAACCCTCTTGCCGGGCCGCCTTCGAGCCTATGGCCTGCGGCGTTTTTCTTTGTGCCGCTGATCGTCGGCATCATCGTTGGGTGGCTACTGCCGTTTCTCGCGAGACTTCGTGCGCAATAACAGTTGGCCGAAGCGAGTCGTCTATTCAGGCGGCAATAGGGTTTCTAAAGTCGCCGCCAGATTCTGCACATCAATGCTTGCGGTCTTCCAAACCAGTGGCCAGTCGATCTTGTCGTAGGCGTGAATCAAACGATCGCGTGTGCCGGCTATTTGTCGCCAGGGCACCTCCGAATGACTGTCGCGGAAGCCGTCGGAAAGCCTTCGCACCACTTCACCGATGAGCGAGAGTTGGCTTACGACAGCCCAACGTTTTTGCTCGTCATCCAGAAACGTGGCTTCATCCGCGCCGCTGATAAATCGTGAGATTCGCCGGCACGCCAGCACAATGTCCAGTATCGTCGCCGAGTCATCGTGCATACACGGTTTGAGCGGATTTCAAGATCTCACGCCGTCGAATCCAGTTTTCGCTCTGTTCAACCGTGCGACGATCCACAAGGTCGACGGGTCGTCCGAAGACAGATGCAAGTTCCTCTTCGGCTGCTACGATGTCCCACAGTCCCCAATGCGCTTCAGTCGCGAACGTTACGAGCACGTCGACATCGCTCGCGTTTTGGAAATCGTCGCGAAGCACCGAACCGAAGAGCGCCAATTCACGAATCTTCCATTTCGCGCAATACGCCGCGATGGCTTCGGCCGGCAAATCGAGATGGATCGTGGACATGGTACGCATGCACAGGTGTGCGAAAAGCGCACTCGGAGGGACTCGAACCCCCAACCCTTGGTTCCGAAGACCAATGCTCTATCCATTGAGCTACGAGTGCGTGCGAAACGTCTAGGATAGGGCGATCGGTCGTCGCGGACAAGCGAGCCCGCGGTTCGTTCTGCAAACCAGAATCGCAACCGACAACAACTTTGCGGTCCCATCACGGTCGCGTGAACGTACGGGCGTCGACGACTTGCGACTCTGGAAACGTCGCTTGAGCGTGTCGCAACAGCGACACTCTCCGCTGGGAATGCTCGCATGAGAAGAACACCAGCTTCTCGTATCCACGGGCCGATAAGTGTCGCAAAAAAAGAGGCGGCGGCTTCGGTTGAAATGAAACTTCGATCACCCACCAATCGTTCTTAGAGGATTGCATTGTGAAGTGCCTGGCGCGCTCCGCCTTCCAATACTGACAGTAACCCATAGTAAGAGGCGCGACGCCGAAGAGCATCAGGAGCGTCCGCAATCGGAATTGAGGCGGGCGGCGCAGCCAGTCGGGGAAGTTCGCAATCATCTCGGCGCGCTATTCCTTGCGATTTCGTTCCTCGCCTTTGCCGCCAAAGACCGACATGCTGATCAGAATCACGATCACAGGAATGCCGAGCACGATCGCCAGGACGGCGAGGATGATAAGCAGTTCGAGTGGCGAAATTCCGAAGCTCATGTCGGACCCATACGCCAAGTAGCCGTGAACGCATAACGCAGCATCGGTCGAGGCCCTTGCACCTTTTCGCCGCTGTTTGCGTTCCGCATTCTCCGCGACGAGGAGGCTGAACGCAAATTCCTCCGCGGTGTGCGGACGCACCCATTTGGCTCCGCGGCGAACTTCGCTGACCCGCTTGCGTCCGTCTGGTATCATGCTAGAAACGCCGCTTCGACGTGCCGCCGTCGCGGTTCATGGCACGTTTGCAGCACGCTGCGAGTCTTAGGCAGTACGCAATGGGCTTCATCACGCTACGCGTCCTCGACGGTGCCGATCGAGGCCGCATCTTCGCCAATTTGCCGACTCCGGTCACCGTCGGTCGCGAAGAGGGCAACTCCGTCCAGCTCAACGACGAGCGTGTGAGCCGCTTCCACCTGAAAATTCAAGAAGATCAGGACAAGATCGTGCTCACCGACTTGGAGAGCACGAACGGCACGAAGATCAACGGCGAGAACATCCAGCTTCGCATCCTGCGGCACGGCGACATCGTGTCGGTCGGTCGGAGTGTGTTGCTCTACGGTTCGCGCGAGGAGATTGCTGAGCGGCTGGCCAAGCTACGCGGCGAGCAACGCAAGGGGGGCGAGTTGCCGGTTTCGGGATCTCAGTCGGCCAACCTCGATTTCGAGTTGAACTGGACCGATCACCCGAATCCGCAGACGACGTTTCAAACGCTCGAGCCGCCCGACTTGCCGCAGCGGATGAGCCCGGTGCAGGCCGCCCAGTTGGCCGAGTTGCTCGAGTACCTTCACGTGAGGCTGCGCGATCTCTTGGCCAGCGGCAAAGCCGAGGCCGACGGCCAGGGACGCATGACGATCGAAGACCGACAGTGGCAGGCGATGATTGATCTGCAGGCGCTCGTGGCGAATTACCTGCGAGCCGTGGGCGAGCCGGGAGAAGAATAGGGTAAAGGTTTGAACGCGGCCCTTCTCCCTCCGGGAGAAGGTGGCCGAAGGCCGGATGAGGGCGGGTTGAAGTTGGTAGGGCGTCGCCTTGTGCAACCCGCCCTCACCCGTCTCGTCCACTGACGTGGCCGAGCCACCCTCTCCCGAAGGGAGAGGAGTTAGAGAGACGACAAACGACTGAACACAGTTTCACGGATGAATCACCATGACCGCCCGCCCTTTCGTTCACCTCCACTGCCATAGCCATTACAGCTTGCTCGACGGCGCGAGTCCGATCGGAGGCGCTGGTCGAAAAGGCGAAGACGGAGGGAATGAACGCGCTGGCGCTGACGGATCACGGCAATCTGTACGGCGCGCTTGAGTTCTATCAAAAGGCGCGGGCTGGCGGCATCAAGCCGATCGTCGGATACGAGGCCTACGTCGCTCCCGGCAGTCGCAAACAGAAGAACGACCCGAGCGGTAATCAGGAAGCGAGTTACCACCTCACGCTCCTCGTCAAGAACGCGGTCGGTTTCAAGAATCTGATCAAGTTGGCCAGCTCGGCGTTTCTCGAAGGGTTCTATCGCAAGCCCCGCATCGACCGTGAGATTTTGGCGGCGTACAGCGAAGGGCTCATCTGCCTGAGCGGTTGCGTGTCGGGCGAGCTCAGCAAAGCCTTGCTGCGTGGCAAGGAAGGCGAATTCGACCGCAAAAAGGCGGAGGAAGTCGCCGCCTGGTTCCACGGCGTCTTCGGCGACCGGTACTTCATCGAGATTCAGAACAACGGCCTCGACATTCAACGCCAAGCGCTCGAAGGCGCCGTCGATGTCGCTAATCACATGGGCTTGCCGCTGGTCGCCACCAGCGACGCACACTACGTCAACCGCGAGGACGCCGAAGCTCAGGACGTGATGCTGTGCATCAACACCGGGAAGTTCCGTGCCGACACAAACCGCATGCGGATGGAAGGCGACCAGTTCTATCTGCGTTCGCCAGAGGAAATGTACGGCCACTTCCCGGGGCTCGACGACGCGGTCGCGCGCAGCCAGGAGATTGCCGACACGGTCGACCTAGAGCTCGATCTGGGCAAGCGGCACTTCCCGACGTTCAAGGTGCCGGAGGCGAAGAACCCGAGCGACTACCTGCGCGAGCTATGCCTCGAAGGTTTGAAGGAGCGTTACGCGAACGATCCCGAGCGGTGCAAGGATGGCGAGCTGCAACCTGTGGTGCTCGACCGCCTCGAACGCGAGCTCGACGTGATCAACACGCTGGGGTTCCCGAACTACTTTCTCATCGTGTGGGACTTCGTACACTTCGCCAAGGGTCGCCGCATTCCGGCCACCGCGCGTGGATCGGGCGTCGGCTCGCTGGTGTCATATGCGTTGTGGCTCAGTCACGTTTGTCCGTTGCGATACGATCTGCTCTTCGAGCGATTCCTCGACATCAACCGGCTCGAAGCTCCCGATATCGACATCGACTTCTGCCAGGAACGTCGCGAAGAAGTCATCAACTATGTCAAAGAGAAGTACGGCGCCGCGAACGTCGCGCAGATCGGCACGTTCGGCACGCTGAAGGCCAAGGCCGCGATTCGTGATGTGGGCCGCACGCTCGGGTGGCCGGTGCCGCGCGTCGACTCGATCGTCGCTATGGTCCCCGAAGAGCTGAACATCACGCTCAAGAAGGCGCTCTCGCAAAGCGAAGATCTGAAGAAGGCGTTCGAGACCGATCCCGAAGCCCGCGAGCTGCTCGAGCTGGCGATGAAGATCGAGGGGCTCGCTCGCAACGTCGGCACGCACGCTGCCGCCGTGGTGATCGCCGACCGCCCGCTCGACGAGTACGTCCCCTTGCAGCACGTCTCGGGCAAGGACGAAGTCATCACTCAATGGGCGATGGGTGACGTCGAGCGGCCGGCCTATTGAAGATGGACTTTTTGGGTCTGCGCAACCTCACGATTCTCGCCAAGAGCGTCGATCTGATTGAACAATCGACCGGCGAACGCATCGATCCGCATGCGTTCCCGCTCGACGATGCCGAGACGTTCGCGCTGTTGTGTCGCGGCGAAACGAAAGGCATCTTCCAGCTCGAAAGCGGCGGCATTCGCGATCTGTTGCAGCGAATGAAGCCCGACCACTTCCGCGACATCATCGCCACCAACGCGCTCTATCGACCGGGCCCGCTCGAAGGGGGCATGGTCGACGATTACATCCAGGTGAAGCACGGTCGCAAGCCGGCCGAGTATCCGCACCCGGTCATGCGCGAGGTGCTCGAAGAAACGCACGGCGTGATGGTGTACCAAGAGCAGGTAATGCTCATTCTCAACCGCCTCGGCGGCATTGAGTTGTCGAGCGCGTACAGTTGCATCAAGGCCATCAGCAAGAAGAAAGAAAAGGACATCGCGAAGTTCGAAGGGCAGTTCATCGACGGCACCGTCGCCAACGGGCTGTCGAAGGGCGAGGCCGTCGAGCTGTTCGAGATGATCAAAAAGTTCGCGGGCTACGGCTTCAACAAGAGCCATTCGACCGCGTACGCGCTGATCGCGTATCAAACCGCGTACCTCAAGGCGCACTGGCCCGTCGAGTTCATGGCGGCTCTGCTCTCGGGCGACATCATGGGTCGCAATTTCAAAAAGAAAGATTCGCTCGTCGAGCACATGGAAGACTGTCGCCGCATGAACGTGACCGTCGTCGCGCCCGACGTGAACGAGTGCAACGGTGACTTCAGCGTGCGCGACGGCAAGATCTATTTCGGTCTGGCGGCCATCAAAGGCTGCGGTGGCGGCGCGGCCGACGCGATTGGTGCCGCGCGGCGCAAGGGTGGCCCGTTTCGCGACCTGTTCGAGTTCTGCGAGCGTGTTGATCCGTCGAGCGTCAACCGTGGCGCGATCGAATCGCTTATCAAAGCCGGTGGGTTTGATTCGTGCGGCGGGCACCGAGCGCAATGGACGGCGTGCATCGATCGCGCGTTGCAGTCAGGCTCGGCAGCGGCGGCCGATCGCAAGAGTGGCCAAAAAGGATTGTTCGGCGAGGATGACGACGACGCGCACGTCTCTGCGAAGCAAAGCCTGCCGAATGTCCCCGAATGGCCCGACAAGGAAAAGCTCATCGCCGAGCGCGAAGTGCTGGGCTTCTACCTGTCGAGTCATCCGCTGGCCGAGCACGAGCCAATGCTGAAAACGTACTGCATGCCAATCCCCGAGGCCGTCGCGCTCTCGCATCGCAGCGGGTGCACGCTGGGCGGCATGATCGGCTCGATCAAAATCTCGCACACAAAGAATCCTCAGCCGGGCAAGCCGAGCAAGTATGCCATGTTCGACCTGGAGGACTCGTCGGGCATCATGCGGACGATCGTCTGGCCCGAGCAGTACGCGCAGTTCGGCCATCTCGTCGAGGCCGAGGCCATCGTCGCTCTCGCCGGCGTGATCGACAAACGTCCCGGCAGCGAGGACGCGAACTTTATCGTCAACGAAGTGATCCCGCTCGACCAGTTGCCAGCCCGCTTCACGCGAGGCATGAAGTTGCGGATCGACGAACGCATTCACACGGTCGAGACGCTCGACCGTTTGCACGAGGTGCTTCGCGGCTATCCCGGCACTTGCGAGTTGCAGTTCGTTTTCCACTTGGCCGACGATTCGCGATTGATTTGTTCGACCGAGAAAGTCCGTGTCGAGCTCACCGCCGAGATGCGTCAGCGTGTCGGCGACCTTCTCGGCCCCTCGAACGTGCAGCTCGTCGCCGCCCCCCGCTCGGCGCAGCGCCCGCCGGCGGCGGCAACGGCCGCAACGGCAACGGCTATCGCGACAAGCCGCGCCAAATGGCGCGTACGTAATCGATGTGTGGTTAGCCGCGACGCGCCAGCGGAGCGCGATTGTGCGACGCTTCGGGCAATGGCAGAATTTTCCCGGGATCCGCGCTCCGCTGGCGCGTCGCGGCTAACCGATACCGCCCGTGCGACCCGCAAAATCGCCCGATTTCCCGACATTCTCGAAACTTGCGTCGCGTGAGTGGCGTCAGTTTAATGGAGGTTCACGCTGTGGTTCCCCCATTCGTATGGCTTCGCGCGCGCTCGCAGGAACATGAAGCGATGAACCCACAGACCATCGACCCGCTCGCGATCTCCGAGAGTGTGTGGGACGATCTGCTCACGAACATCGAAGCGCGGCAAGTCATTCCGATCATCGGCGCCGACCTGTTGCAAGTCGACGTCAACGGCGTCAAGCAGGGGCTCGATCAGTACCTGGCCAACTCGTTGCTGCGAGTGTATCAGCAACTCGACCCGCGCGTCGGCCAACTTGCCGACGAATCGCTGTCGCTGAACCGCGTGGTGTGCCTGCTGCGCGAGGCAATTCCTGAAAACAAGAACAAGCCGTATGCCAAGGTTGACCGGCTGCTGAAGGAGTTGGTGTGCGAGGTTCCCGAGCCGCTACGCAAGCTCGCGGAGATCACTGACTTCAATTTGTTCGTGACGACGACGTTTGACGGACTGCTGGAGCGCGCGCTCAACGAAGTTCGCTACGCGGGCCGGACCGACACCCACAGCGTGGTGTACTATCCGCAAGAGGCGCAAGATCTGGAGCTTGGCCGCGACGGGCAGGTGACGCATCCGTCGCTGGTGTATTACCTGCTTGGCAAGAGCGTGCCGACGGCGAAGTGGGTGATTTGCGACGAAGACCTGCTTGAGTTCGTTAGCGCGTTGCAATCCGAAAGCCGTGGGCCTCGCAACCTGCTCGGCCAACTGAAAGAGAAGCACCTGCTGATTCTCGGAGCGAGTTTTCCCGACTGGTTGGGGCGGTTCTTTCTGCGGACGGCCCGACAAGGGCGGCTCACTTCGATCGAAGACCGGTTGCAAATTCTGGCCGACAACAAGACGCAGAACGACAGCGACCTGGTTTTCTTCCTGAAGCATTTCAGCATGGGGACGAAAATCCTTCCGGCCGGCGGCGCCGAAGATTTCGTCGACGAGCTGTATCGCCGCTGGCGTGAACGAAACCCCGAGTCATCGACGTCGGGCGGAATGTCGGCGCCACCGTCGCGCGACATGCCTGCAGGCGCCGTGTTCATTAGCTATGCGCACGAAGATCTCGCCGCGGCTCAGAGCATCAAGCGAGCTTTGGATGCCGCGCACATCCCGGCGTGGTTCGACATGGAACAGTTGATGGGCGGCGATCGCTTCGAGCACAAAATCCGCACGAACATCAACCAGTGCTGCTGTTTCGTGCCGCTGCTGTCGAAAACCGTCGAGACCCGCACGCACGACGCTTATTTCCGCCGCGAATGGATCTGGGCGATCAACCGTGCCGAAACGATGTCGCATAACGTGCCGTTCATTGTGCCGGTGCTCGTCGATGAATTGCGCAAGCGCGACTTCAAGGAAGTTGACCCCGAGTTGATCGACGGGCGAACGAATTATCGGCTGACTGGCGGAGCGGCGACGCCCGAGTTTGTCGAACGCATCAGGGAACTTCACCAGGCTTGGATGCATCGAACGAGTCGGGCGACGCGTCCCCTGGAGTTGTAAACGGCCATGATCGAAATCCCGGCCGTCTCCGAGCAAAGCCCGTGGCTCGGCCTCAATCCGTTCACCGAAGACCTGCAACAGTTCTTCCACGGACGCGATGCCGAGGCCGGCGACTTGTTTCGTCGCGTGAAGCGGCGTCGGCTGACGGTCCTCTTCGGCCAATCGGGCTTAGGCAAAACATCGCTCGTCCAGGCGGGGCTTTTCCCTCAGCTGCGGCCGACGTTTCTGCCGGTCACGCTGCGTTTGGATTATTCGTCGAAAGCGCCCGCGCCGACGATGCAGATCAAGCAAGCCGTCTACAACGCCATGTCCGCCGTTGGGCTGACCACCAAGAGCGCGCCGACGGAAGACGAGACGCTTTGGGCGTACTTCCATCGCCCCGAGGCCGCGCCTCACACGACCGACGGCACGCCGGTGGGCGTGGTTTTGGCGTTCGACCAGTTCGAAGAAACCTTCACGGCGGGCATGGCCGAAACGGCGAACCGGCCGCGTCGTGACGAGCTGTTGCGACAGCTTGGCGATCTGGTCGAGAACCGCGTGCCGAAGTCGCTCGAGGCCGAGTTCGCGAAAGACGACACGCTGCTCGATCACTACCAGTTCGATGACGAGAACCTGCGGATTCTCTTCTCGCTGCGCGAAGATTATTTGCCCGAGTTGGAAAGTCTGCGGGCGTTAATTCCGTCGCTGGCTGAAAACCGCATGCGTCTGACGCCGATGACCGGCGAGCAGGCGCTCGAGGCGGTGCTCGTGCCGGGCGGCGGCCTCGTATCGCGTGAAGTGGCCGAGCAGATGGTGCAGTTCGTCGCGGCCGCCGACGACGAAGCAGCGACAGCCGCGACGGGAAGCCTGACGCAGCTTCGCGTCGATCCCGCCTTGTTGAGTCTGTTCTGCCGCGAGCTGAACGATCGCCGCCTCGAACAGAAGCTCGATCAAATCACGCCAGCACTGCTGCAGGGGAGCGGCAATCAAATTCTGCAAGACTTTTACGACAAGTGCTTCGCCGATCTGCCGTCGAAGGCGCGAAGCTTTGTCGAAGACCGACTGCTGACCGAAGGCGGGCAGCGACAGTTGGTCTCGCGCGAAGAGGCTGAGCGATCGGCGTCGGTCGAAGGCGGCACGTCGTCGCCGGGCGTCTCGCCACCCTCCGTTTCGCCAATCGACGAATTAGTACGTCGCCGCTTGCTGCACGTCGAAGAGCGGTTCGGTGTTTCATACGTCGAGCTTACGCACGACCGTTTGGCGAGCGTTGTCGAGCAGAGTCGTCGCAAGCGGCGACAAATCGAGGCGGCTGAGACTGTCAAAGCAGCGCAAGAAGAACTTCGCGTCAGTCGTCGTCGGTTGATGATCGTCTCGGCGCTGGCGATCGTGGCCATCTTGGGTGCAGGCATTGCGGTACACGAACGCGGCGCGGCGGTCGAAGCGCTCGAAGACAAGGTCGCCGCGCTGCAACTTGCAAAAGACAAAGAGCAAGAGGCCGAACGTGCGCGGCAAGAAGCCGAGCGCCAAAAAGTCGAGGCTGACGTGCAGCGCGACGCCGCCGTGCAGAAGACCGAGAAGGCCCGCAAGCTGCTCGACGCGAATTCGACGCTGCTCACCGACTTGCAGAAATACTACGAGGAACATCCCGAGTTTCTCGAGGCCTTCGCGCGCCTGGTTGACCTGCAAAGCACGCGCATCGACGATCTCGTCGCCTCAAGTTCCGACGACGACGTGCGGCAAGTGCACGTTGTGGTGCTCGCGGCCGCCGGCGACTTGACGCAGAAGCTGGCCAAGCGTCGCGGCACGCAAGCGAAGGAAGAAGTCCGGGAACAGGTGCGCGAGCGCTGCCGCAAGGCGCTCGAGATGGCCGATCAGTTGGCGGCGAGCAATGAGTTTTCGAGTTGGCGATCGGCGCTGCGTGCGGTGCGTACCGTTGCGGGAGCGCTCAAAGAGAACGGCGACTTCGACATCGCCCGCGATGCGTGCCAGCGCAGCCTCACGGTGGCTGAACGTGTGCAAAGCGAAGACAAGACGCAAGGCGTGTACTGGACTTCGGTATTGCAGCAGTTGGAAGGCGAGATTTACCTGTCCCGGTCGAAGGCGACTTCGCCATCCTCGGGGCCGGGCGAAGATCGGTCGTTGGCCGCGATCGCCTTCCAGCAAAGCATTGCGACCGTCGCAGCCATCGAGGCCGAGGATCCGCGCTATCAAATGCAGGCGGCGACCGTGCACACGGCGCTGGGCAATTTGTATTTGGAGATGAATCGCCTGCCCGACGCGCAGCAAGAACATCGCACGGCGAAGAAGATTCGTTTCGACGTGTGGCAAGCGAACGACACGGTGGACAATCAGAAGGCGCTCGCTTCGTCGGCCGACGACGTCGCGTGGGTCGAGCGTCGGATGGGGAACGTTGCCGAAGCCCGCGCCGCCTACGACGAACACCTGAAGTACCGTCGGGCGCTGGTGCGCAACGAAAGCAGCACGAGCGAGGCGGTCATTGCGTTCGATAACAGCGAGGCGTTGTACTATCTCGCCAGCGCTCTGAAAGATCGCGGTGACGTCGAGCGCGAGCTGGGCACCGACAGCTCGGCATCGCTGCCGTTCTACGAAGAAAGCGGAAAGATCGCGAAAGACCTGGTCGAACGTCGGCCCGGCGTGGCCCGTTATCATCAGCTTCTTGCGGCGTCGCTGCGTGCGGTCGGATTGCTGAATGAGTACCGCCCCGACTATCAGGCGGCTTACCCCTCGTATATTCAAGCAGTCAAAGCTGCCGAAGAGGCGCGACGACTCGATGCCGAAAGTGGCGGCGGTGGTCGTGCCTCGGGCCGTGGCGACGCCAGCGCCGGCAACAGCCTCGCGCTCGGCGACGACGCCGACTTCTCGCGTGGCGGTCAGAACGCGATGCGAGCGCCAGGCGGCGTGTCGGAAGCCGTCCGCTCGATTCAAGACGACCTGGCCTATTCCTACAGCAAGGTCGGCGACGTCTGTCTTCAATTGGCGCGCATCGACGAGGCTGAGGCGTTCTACGAGAAGTCGCGTGTCAGTGCCGAACAGGCGATTCAGGCCGATCCGACCGACACGTTCGCGCAGCGTCAGGCGTATTTCGGATACATCGGACTTGCCGACGTCGCCAACAAGCGACTTCGCACCGCCGACGCGCGACGACCGTACGAGGAAGCCCGAAAGATTGCGCTCCGCTCGCGCGAGGCCGATCCGAACAACACGCAAGCCATGCGCGACTTGGCATTCGTGAGCAACCGACTCGGCGACGTCTGCCTCGATACGAAGGTCATCGAAGAAGCCCGATCGTTCTTCGACGAGGCTGGCCAAGTCGCCCGCCGCGCGACGAGCATCGACTCGACGGACCGGTACGCTCGGCGTCAGATTTACTTTGCGTATCTCGGGCTCGGCGACGTTGCCGACCGCAACAACGATATCGTCAAGGCACGCGAGTTTTACGACCTTGCTCGCGAAAATGCGCAACTGCTCGTCGAGGGCGCCCCTGGTCATTACCCGTCGTACCGCGATCTTTCGTACTCGTACAACCAGCTTGGCAATATGTGCGTCAGGCTTGGCCGACTGACCGAAGCTCGGGCTTATTACGGCGAAGAACTGTGGATCGACCGGGCTTTGTCCGATGCGGAGCCGAACAATCTGCAGGCTCAGCGCGACCTTGGCCTGACGTACAACAAAATGGCCGACGTCAGCACGCGGCAAGGCAACTTAACCGAGGCGCTGAACTTCTATTTGGAAGGCCGCAAGCTGCGTGAAAAGCTGGTGCTTGCGACTCCCAGTAACGGCCAATACGTGCGCGACCTCGCATACTCGTACAACATGCTCGGCGACACGAGCCGCGACCTGGCGCAACTCAGGGAGGCGATCGATTATTACAAGAAGGCTCGCGACACAAGCCTGCGCTGGACGAGCCTCGATCAGAGCGGCATCGAAATCCAGAAGCAGTTGTACTTCGCCTATTTGGGTCTAGGCGACATCAGTGGTCGGCTGAAGCTTTACACCGATTCGATCGATGCCTTCGAAAAGGGTGTGGAGGTCGTGCGGCAGCGTCCGCAGAACGGACCGACGACGCCAGCAGGCCAAATCGACCTAGTGTATTTATATTCGAAACTTGGCGAGATGAACGGGAAGCTCGAAAAGTACGACGACGCTCGCAAGAATTACGAGATGAGCCGCGACCTGGCCCTGCGGGTCGTGGAAGCGGATGCGAAGAACTACGACGCCCGGCGCCGCGCGTTCATCGCGCTCGAAGGGATCGGCGACATACTGTCGAAGCAGAAGAAGTTCGACGAGGCTCGCAGTCAGTACGACGCTGCGTTGCTCTATGCTCGACAGATGGTCGAGGCCTATCCGAAGAACGCCGACTACTTGCTCAGCCTGTCGTGGATCGAGGTGTTGACCGGGCACTTCAAAGAGGCGATGGACGCGGCCAATCGTGGCCTGGAGATCTCGAAAGACGATATCCTGTTGACCGGGAATCTCGCTCACGCGTACTTGCTAGGCGACAACTTCGACAAGGCTCGCGAGCTGTATCAACGCTTCAAAGACAAGCTGCACAACGGCCGCACGTTCGCGGCCATCGTGCAAGAAGACTTCAAACGCCTTCGCGAGATGAAGCTCCTTAGCGATGCGCAAGAAGCGGAGCTGCTGGCGATCGAAAAGCTGCTGGGGCTGTAGCCCGGTGGTCGATTCGGCGGACCGGCTCGGCGTGACTCGCGGCCCGAAAATGCCGATTATCCGACGATTCGACGCCATCGCTGGCCTTACATCGTGCCCAAAACCGCAATTTTGTTGCTTGTTCAAACAGCGCTAATTACATTCGATATCAGTCTTTACCACGGCATTCGCCTGGAGAAATCGGTCATGTGCCTCGTGTCTGCACGACGTTTGGTGGTGATTTTCGCGGCTTCGTTGCTTGGTGTTTCCGTGTCGCGTCCGGCACTTGCTCAAGCACCTGCGGGTGCCGGCGCTGGTGCAGGCGCCACCGCTACGCCATCGGTCACGGTCATCTCGGTCGACACGATGGGCAGCATGGGCGCAGCCGGTATCGCCATCGATAAAGGCATCTTACGAGCGTACTTCGCGATCGATGCGACGGGCGAAGCGACACGTCAGCGCATGATGGCTGCCAAGGTGGCCCTGAATCCCCAGGTGCAGGCCAAGGCGAAGCTTCGCAAGATCTCGCTACAACGACTTGAAGCGGCTATCGCCAAGCAACTCGCCAATGGCCGCACGCCGACCGACGAGATGCGTTACCTCGCCGGTCTGACGCGTGTGACCAACGTGTTCTTCTATCCCGAGACGGGCGACATCGTCCTGGCCGGCCCCGCCGAGGGCTGGTTCACCGACATTGTCGGACGTGTCGTCGGCTTGCACTCGGGCCGCGCGATTGTTGAATTACAAGACCTGGTGACGGCGCTGCGGGCTTACCCGCCTGGCGCCGGCGCCGGGCCAAGCCTCATCGGTTGCTCGATCGACGCCACGCAGGAAGGCCTGCGCGCGATGCAGGACTTCTTGAAGTCGCTGCCGCAAGTAGCCGACGCGAGCATGGCCACGCCGCAGTACGCCGAGCACATCGTCAACGGTTTGCGCACCAGCCTCGGCCTGCAGAAAGTTCGCATCAGCGGCATCCCGCCGACCACGCACTTCGCTCAAGTGATGGTCGAGGCTGACTATCGCATGAAGCTCATCGGCATCGGTCTTGAGAAGCCGCCGGTGAAGATTCTCAGTTATGTCGACCTCGCCAACGCCACGGCCGCCAATGCGATGCAACGCTGGTGGTTCGTTCCCGAATACAAATGTGTGAAGGTTTCGGAAGACGAGTTGGCGATGGAGATTGTTGGCGATGCCGTAAAGCTGATGGGCGAAGACGAAATGGTCTCCAACGACGGCAGCCGTCACAAGGCCGACGTCACCGGCGGCGGCAACCGCGCCAGCCAGGCGTTCGTCACCGGCTTCACGCGAGAATATCCGCGCTTGGCCGCTCGGTCGCACGTGTATGGGCAACTGCGAAACCTGATCGATCTCACCGTGGTCGCTGTCTTCATGCAGCAACACGGCTACTACGACCGTGCCGATTGGCGGATGCCGATCTTCCGCGACGAATCGAAGTTCGCCGTCGAGGTCTACGATCAGCCGGTCGAGGTTGAGACTGCGGTGAATTACCGCTTCAAGAACGGCCGCTTGATGACTCCGGTTGGCGGCGGCGTGACGTTGCATCCCGAGCAAGCCTTCGCCACGGCGAACTTGCTGAAGGACGACGGCAAAGCCGCGAAGACTCGCGAGTCGATCGACCTCAGCGGCTTGGCCGAAGGCCAGTGGTGGTGGGACTAAGTCGCCGCCTGACCCTTCTCCCTCCGGGAGAAGGTGGTTCGCGAATGCGAACCGGATGAGGGAGCGCCGCAGCGTGAGCGACGCTGATTCGTATTCGTCGCGAGTCGAGCAGCAGCGCACCCTCACCTGTCTGCCTTCGGCAGACATCCTCTCCCAAGGGGAGAGGGGTTCGGACTTGACACATCTACACGCCGACGATCGCCACGCGAACGTCGCACACGTTCGTGTCCGTCGGTCCCGTTTTCACCAGCGCCCCGAGCGAATCGAAAAACGTGTAAGCATCGTTGCGTCGCAGCGAGTCGCGCCAATCGAGTCCTCGACGCTTCGCCTCGGCGATGACCTCGGCCGTCATCCAGGCTCCCGCGGCATCGGTCGGACCATCCTCACCATCGGTGCCGGCTGAGAGAATCACGATGCCACTCGCGTCCTCGCTGGCGAGTCGATCGAGCGCGGCGAGCACCAACTGCTGATTGCGTCCCCCGCGGCCACGCTCGCTCTCGGCGGCAAGCGTCACGACGGGCTCGCCACCGCTGATGATGCACGTCGCTTGCGAGCCACGCAACGCGATCGCTTCGTCGGCCAAATCTCGACCAATCTCTTCGGCCTGCCCTTCCAGCGTCGTCGCCGATCGTGCGCGAACGACATATCCGCCTCGTCGCGCCTCGGCCGCCGCCGCGTCGACCGCCGTCGCGTTATTGCCAATGACCATCGTCGTCGCGCGACATCCGTCGTTAGCCCCCGGCGAGTCGCCGGGGGATTGTGCGACGCGCGCCTTCACCGCTCGAACCAAATAATCGACCGCCCCCGGCGCAATTGCTCGTGCTCCATATCGATCGATAATCTCCATTGCCATTGCCGGCGTACCCGTATCGAGCACCGTCGGCCCCGAAGCAATGATGTCCAACGGATCGCCAAGCACGTCGGAGATCACCAGCGCAATCAGTCGTCCCGCCCGACATGCGCGAAGCAGCCCGCCTCCCTTGATGCGGCTGATTTGCTTGCGAACGGTGTTCAACTCGGCGATGTTCGCGCCCGCGCCACTCAAGTGTTTCGTAAGCGCGAGCTTCTCCGCGAGCGACACGCCTTCGATCGGAGCCGGCAGCAGCGCACTCGCGCCGCCGGAAATGAGCGCAATACACAGGTCGTTCGCATCGAGCGCCTCAACACGCCGCAGAATCTCCTCGGACCCCACCACGCCTTCAGGTCGCGGCTCGTTCACTCCTGCCGGACGCGCCGCGTGCAGATGAATCGTCGATAGCGGTCGCACGCAATCGGCAGGAACGTTGAGCCACCCGCTCAAACTTTTCTCGGCCAAAAGCCGTAGTCCGAGCGCCTGCTCAAGTCCCGCGGCCATGCCCGCGCCGGCCTTGCCTGCTCCGACGACTTCAATGTGCCGCACAGCGCGGAGATCAATGCACTCGCCACCGACGCGTAGCGTGTCACCTTCGACGACCATCGTATCGCGCACGAGGCGGTCGCTGCGCACGGCTTCGAGACCCGCGTGCCAGATTCGCAGAGCGTCTTCGAGTTGCGGAGACTTCATAGCCCCGAGCGCAAGAGAATGATGCAATCGCTTGCGCTCACGATTCGGCGCGTCTTACTGTAGGGAACGCCCTCCGTGGCGTTCCGAGAACTTCCGGTGGATGTTCCATAGCGTTTCTCGGAACGCCACGGAGGGCGTTCCCTACAGCCCAACTGCTTCGTCGACAAATGAGATCGCGAGAGCAGTTGCATAATGCTGGCAAACGAGGGGTCATGAGGTGTTACAACTTCGGGGCGGCGGTCGCTGGCGTCGTCGGCGTCGCGGCCTTCGGCGGAGTCTTCGCCGGTACGCCGGTGGGATGCTTCAGCAGCGCGATGAGCGACGGAATCGCGTCGCGCGCCGCGGGACCGATCTGTCCCAAGGCTTTGGCTGCGGTGCGTCGCACGTTCTCGTCCGTGTCGCCCAAGCAGTTGATCAACGCTTGCGTGGCTTCGGCAGCCTTCGGTCCCATTTGCGCCAGCGACTTTGCGGCCGACACGCGCACTTGTGCATCAGGATCAGTGAGTGCTGTGATGAGCGACGGAATCGCGTCCGGTCCAATGCGTGCCAACGACGACGCGACGGTTTCTTGAAGGGTTGGATCACTCGACGTGTCGTCGCCGCCGAAGAATGGCAGAATCGGACGTTGCACGACGATCGTCTGCGTCTCGGTCTTTGGCATCGGCGGATACAACTCTGCCAGCGCGGGCTTGGCGATTTCAGAGGCATCGCGATAGATGTTGTGCGATTCGCAACCAGTCACGACGACGCCTGCGATCATGGTCGCGTAGCTCAGTGCACGTACATTTCGCATGGCTCTCAAGCGGCCATGGTAAGCCGCCCCTGTGCAAGTGACGAAAGCAGGTATCTAATGTAGCATGCTAGCGCTTGGAATCGTTGTCCAATAGAAAGTCGATTGTCGCTTGGATCGCGTTGGCCCGTATGGCCTTGTGGCTTTGCATCTTCTCATGCCACCCGCAGACTCAACCACCCGGCGGCCGTGGTATCGCCTGCACCTGCTGACCATCTTGGTCGGTTGCATGGCAACAGCCGTGCTCGTCGTACTCGTCATTCCCGCGGAGATCAAATATCCCAGGCCTGAATATCGAAGGGGGATGGCGCTGCAGTCGTGGCACGGTTGGCCTTGGATGTTCGCCTTCCGCACGCATTCGCGAAAGTCGACCACGCCGTATCTCATTTACAACAGCGCATGGCCGTCGTGGACGTGCGCCGAGGCATGGACGTTCGACGAAAAGTTTGACTGGATGGATTTCAAATCGCTGGGCTACGACCTCGCCGTAGCCGCAGCGATGATCGTCGCCACGACGGCGGTCGTTGAAATCTGGCGGCGACGTCGTCAGCGTGCGACGCAAATTGGCCTTCGCGAAATGCTGGCCGCCGTCGTCGGTGTCGCACTGATCGGCTGGTGGTTGAATGGGCATCGAGAGTTGTCGCAAGCCGAAGCGCAATTTCGAAAAGTGTCTGGATCGTTCGAGGATGCATACCGTGGAGCCGAATGGCTGGCGAGGCTCACGGGTCAGCGTCCCGACTACTTCCGGCATCTCGTCGAGGTTTTTTGGGCCCGATACGACGAAACTCGCGACGATGATCCTCCCGATTTATCAGGCCTGCCGTACGTCGAGACACTGTACTGGGCCGACACGCGAACAACGCCCGAGCAAATCGCCGCCTTCGCCACGTTACAATACTTAAAGTGGCTTAATATCGAAGCTCCGATGACACGCGAGACCTTTGCAGCGATCAGCAAGCTTCAAGGCCTCGAGTCTCTCGTAATCGAAGCTTGGCAGGTCTTCGATAGCGACGGCCTCGCATCGCTCGCGCAATTGAACGATTTGCAGCATCTTCAAATCCGGTGGATGCCATCGAGTGATCCACGCCTTCTGGCAACGGTTTCTCGACTGAAGGGATTGCAAGCTCCGTCGATCCGAGGAAACGGGTACGACCAATTGGGAAATCTCAAGCATTTGCACTCGCTAGTTATCGACGGTCATCGTTTGACCGATGCCGATCTGGCCCGCTTCGATGCGTCGCAGCCGCTGGAGCATCTCGCTTTGCGCGGTACGGCCGTCACAGGCGGCGGCTTCCGGCATCTCGTCGACCTGCCTCGATTACATAGCCTCGACCTCACTGCCAGCCCTGTGAACAACGAGGGAGCCGAGGCGATTGGGCGCATGCGGTCGCTCAAGTATCTCGAACTCGATCGCACGAAGATCACGGATGTCGGACTGCAACACTTGCATCCGCTCACTGGCCTCAAGAGACTGAACATCGAGAATACAGCGACGTCGGCCGCCGAACGTCAAGCACTGCGCGACGCGATGCCGAACACCGAAATTCTCGACACGGCGAGCCCCGCGCAACCGTGATCGCAAACGTCGAATGACACTGCGCGAATCAAACATCTCACGCCCGTGGTATCGGCTGCATGCGGTCACGATTCTGGTCGGCTGCGCGATGACCGCCGCGATGATTCTGATCATCGTTCCCGGCGAGCTTTCGTTCCAAGGGGGAGGCGGCTCGCAGCGGTATAGTTACCAGCAAAACTACGCACACGGCTGGCCGTGGCAATTTGCCGATCGCGTGTACGTGCAATCCGGTGCAAGTTCCTCTGCCTTTTCACACAAAGATGAGCGCTGGCCGTGGTGGTCGTTCGCCGACTCGTGGAACTTCAAGGGGAAGATAAGCGACTGGAGCGGTCGCGTGCTCGGACTCGATCTTGTCGTCGGCGCGGCGATTGTTCTCGTGGTGATGTCAGCGACCGAAATCTGGCGTCGGCGGCGACGCCGCGCAACTCAAATTGGTATACGTGGTTCTCTTGCGGCACTGAGTGTCCTCGCATGTATGTTTTGGTGGCTGCGCGGGCACCAAGTCGCTTCTCAGTACGACAAGCAATTCGCCGAGAGGACCGATTTCACGGTCACTTGGGAATACTGCGGCCCGGAATGGCTTTCGCGTTTGATCGGTCGAGATTGGGAGCTATTTCGCCATGCGACCGGTTGGAGTGCATACGGGAATGAAAGAGCATTGATCGCCGAATTTGCGCCGCACCTGAACTACCTCAAAACTTTCTATTGCGACGATGCCGGGTTGACGCCTCAAGATGTCGAAGCCTTGGCCGCCTGCCAGCGTTTACGAAGAATCATGTTGATTGAAGTACCGATGAGTGATGAAATGTTCGCCGCCGTGGCGAAGAATCGCAGGCTGGAAAGTTTGCTAATTCAGGAATGCGGAGAGTTCAACAGTTCAGCGATCGCGCTGCTCCGCTCGTTGCGGCATCTGAGCGATGTGGCGATCAACGTCGGTGCAACGAGCGACACTAACCTGCTGATCGAGCTCTCGGCATTTGCAAGGCTCGAAGCCTTGAGTGTCGTTCACGTGCCGGAAAGCGATGGCGGTCTGCATCCCTTAGCGAAGCTCACACGTCTAAATTCTCTGACGATCGGCGGCAACGCGATCACGGACGACGAATTGAAACACCTCTGCTCGCTGCAACATTTGGAAGAGCTCAACCTGTTGGACGCGGAGATTCACGACGTTGGCCTGCGACACCTCGTCGGCCTGTCGCATTTGCGCTGGCTCAATCTGAACCGCTGCCCGATCAATGACGAGGGCGCTAAATGGCTTGCTCGCGTGACGTCGCTCGAACTTCTCGACCTCGGCAACACAAAGATCACCGACGCCGGCCTAAAAGATTTGGAAAAACTCACTCGCCTAAAATTCCTTGTGATCGAAGGAACCTCGACATCGCCGATCGCACGACAGGAGTTTCAAGACGCGATGCGCGATGTTGAGTTGCAGATCGCCCCGCGTCCCGGCCCGCCGTTCTAAAGTTGCACAACGTTAAAACAGCGGCGTCTGCCATGCCTGTTTGAGCGTCGCGAGTTCTGCCGAGACGACGAGCGGGGCGGCGATTTCGTCGGGCTCATCGGGGTCGGCGTTGGGAACGGGGCCGGGGAGGCCGATGATTTCGAGGCGATCGGTGTCGACCACCTCGCCAACGACTGCGTGCGGAATGCCGGCCAGGGCTGCCTCGAAGGCGGCGGTGTTGTCGGGACGCACTTCGCAGAGGAAACGCGTGTTCGACTCGCTGAATAGCAACACCGCGGTCGCCTGTGCTAAGCCGGCAAGCGTGATGCTACCCGGTACCTGAGCGAGAAAGAGTCGTGCGCCCAGATTTCCTGCGAAGGCCATTTCGGCAGCGGCGACGGCGAGGCCCCCTTCGCTGAGGTCGTGACAGGCGCGTAACAATTTTTGATCCATCGCCTTATGCACCGCGGCGAAGGTGCGCTTCGCCGTGTCGGCGTCCACTTCGGGCACGCTGCCGCCGGCGAGGTTTTGCACGAGCGCGAAGTGCGAGCCACCCATCTCGTCTTTCGTCTCGCCGACGAGGTACAAGAAGTTGCCGCTTTCTTTCAGGTCCATCGTCACGGCTTTCGACACATCGTCGATCTGTCCGAGCGCGCTAATCAGCAACGACGGTGGGATGGCGATTGTGCGTCGCGTGCCGTCGTCGGCTGTGTAACGGAATTCATTGTTGAGGCTGTCCTTGCCACTGACGAACGGCGTGTCAAGCGCCAGCGCGAGGTCGTGACATGCGATCGCCGCGCGCACGAGCGAGCCGAGCGTCTCGGACTTCTCGCAATCGCCCCAACAGAAGTTGTCGAGGATGGCGATGCGCTGTGGGTCGGCGCCGACGGCGACGCAGTTGCGCAGCGCCTCGTCGATCGCGCTGGTCGCCATGTGCCTGGTGTCGAAATCGCCGTAGCGAGGGTTCATGCCGCAACCGACGACAATGCCGCGTCGCGAACTCAACACAGGCCGCAGCACTGCCGCGTCGCCGGGGCCGTCGTTCATCGCCCCCACGAGCGGTTTCACGACGCTGCCGCCTTGCACTTCGTGATCGTACTGACGAATCACCCACGCTTTGCTGCAAACGTTCGGCGAGCCGAGGATCGCCAACAGTTCGGGCGTGTAATCCCAATTGTATTTATCGAGAAGCGGAAGCGCCGTGGTTGCGGGCGGCGAATAGACCGCTTCGCGAATGACCGGCGGACGTCCCTTGTGCAGAAACTCCATCGCCAAATCAGCGACGCGAATGTCGTGATAGTGCAACTCCAGGCGACCGGTCGGAGTGAACTTTCCGATGATCGTCGCTTCGACGCTCTCGGCCGCACACAGATCGGCAAAATCTTGCCAATGCTCGGGCGGCACGCTGAGGACCATGCGTTCCTGGGCCTCGGAGATCCAAATCTCGGTGTAGCTGAGGCCGTCGTATTTCAGCGGCACGCGGTCGAGCCACACCTCGGCGCCGATGTCTTCGCCCATCTCGCCGACGGCGCTGCTGAAACCGCCCGCGCCGCAGTCGGTGATCGCTGTGTACAGCCCGAGATCGCGAGCTTGCATCAGCACGTCGGTCACCATCTTCTCGGTGATGGCGTTGCCGATCTGCACCGCCCCGCCGGACAGCGTCTCGCTTTCGCTCGTCAGCTCGGCCGAGCTGAACGTGGCGCCGTGAATGCCGTCGCGACCGGTGCGTCCGCCGATGGCCACGATGTAATCGCCGGCGTGAACTTCCTTGAAACACTTGTCGCGCGGCAACAATCCGACGTTGCCACAGAAGACGAGTGGATTGCCGAGGTAGCGCTCGTCGAAGTAAATCGCGCCGTTGACGGTCGGAATGCCCATGCGATTGCCATAGTCGCGTACTCCCGAAACCACGCCGCGCACGACACGTTTCGGGTGCAGCACCCCGGGTGGCAGCGGATCGCTCGGCGTCGGCGGGGCAAAGCAGAAGACGTCGGTATTGCAGATCGGTTTGGCGCCCATGCCGGTGCCCAGCGAGTCGCGAATGACGCCGCCGAGGCCGGTGTTCGCCCCGCCGTAAGGTTCGAGGGCCGACGGATGGTTGTGCGTTTCGACTTTGAAACAGACGTTGAACTCGTCATCGAAACGGACGATGCCCGCGTTGTCGCGGAACACGCTGACGCACCAGTCGTCGTCGCCGGCCTTCGCCCGCAGCTCTTGCGTCGCGGCGAAAATCGTCTCCTTGAGCATGTTCTCGAATTGCCGCTCACCTTCAGGCCCGCGATAGCGGATGCGGCCTGCCAGCGTCTTGTGGCTGCAGTGTTCGCTCCATGTTTGGGCGATGGTTTCGAGCTCGACGTCGGTCGGTTCGCGGCCCAACGAGCGGAAATGGGCCTGAATCGTCCGCATCTCGGGCAACTGCAAATACAGTTGCCCCTCGCGACTGAGCCGTGTCAGCCCTTCGTCATCGAGATGGCCGAGCGAGACCGTGACGAGTTTGAACTCGTAATGCGAGCCAAGCTCGATGCGATTCCACGAGAGCGGCCCGACAATCCATTGTTCGATGGCATCGTTGGCGAGCACCTTGCCGCACAACGTTCGCAGACGCGCGTCGTCGAGCGGGCCAAGCCAGTATTTCGTCAGCGTTCGCACAGCGGAGGCCGCGATGCCGAGGTCGTCGATCGCGGCCAGCGCGCTCTGCGCGACGGGATCCATCACGCCCGGCTTCGGCAGCACATGGACGAGACGTTCGGTGTTGCTTGGCGCGGCGGCGAGCTGCGTGTCGCTGGGATTGCCGATGACGTAGCGTTCGACGACCGAGTCGGCCAGCAACTCGCGCGTGGCTTGCTCGACTTGCTCGCGGCCGATGTCGCCTTCGATCAAATAGCCGCGCGCGGTGACGACTTGCAGATCACGATCGATGCCGAGTTGTGCGGCGTCGGCCGCTACCCGTCGCGCCGCGAGGTCGGCATGCTCGTCGGCCGGGTAGATATCGATTTGCCAAAGCATGCCGGAATATAGCAAATCGTCGCCGTGTGGTCTTTTTGAACCCCTCTCCCTTTGGGAGAGGGTGGTTCGCGGATGCGAACCGGGTGAGGGCGGCTCGCGCAGTCACTCGCTTGCACGCTTAAATCCGCTCGGCGAAAAGTATCTCACCTTCTCAGTTAGACGAGTGCTTCGAGAGGCTTACCCTTCCCATCTGCAACCCGCCCTCATCCGCCCTTCGGGCACCTTCTCCCGGAAGGAGAAGGGTTTCAATCACTGCGCCCCGATGCCTACCTGCGGCGGCAGCGAGTCGAGGTTACGAACGATCTCGTCGAGCCGATGCAGTGTGGCCATACCGGCCTTGCCATCGACGTCGAGCGATCCATCTTGCCGTTGGAACTTTCGCAAGGCGATGTCGGCCAAATCGTTGAAGTTCACGCTCGGCTCGAACTGCAAAGGATCGGACCCGGAGCGCTTGAATTCGAAAGGGCCCCAAGCGGCGCCCGGCGGACCGAACTTGCCGAAAGGACGTGGCAGAAGCGACGCCGGCAGATGCGCCGAAAACATCGCGATCTTCATGAGTGCTCCCTTGACGAGAGCGACCGCATTGTCGCCCGTGTCGCGGGAGTAGATCGAACGAAACGGAACGCTCGCGGCTTCTCGAATGCGTCGGTTGCCGCCCCAAAAAATCGACTGCATGTCCGCGAGTGCTTTGGCCATGGGATTCACTCGTGATTCGTGGAATGAAACCGTCGATAAAGAGATGCACCAACGATACCGCGGCACGGTGGACGTTTCAACGCGCGAGATCAGACTCCTCCGGCCGGTGCGGTCGCGTCAGAACGGCCACTGCTTGCCGAGAGCGGCCTTTTGAATGTCGCGAATTTGGCCGATGCCTTTGCGGGCCAGCTTAACGAGGGCGGTCAATTGCTCGTCGTCGAAAGTCGTTTTCTCGCCGGTCCCCTGCACTTCGACGAAGCGCCCCTTACCGGTGAGGACGACGTTCATGTCGACGTCGGCGGCGGAGTCTTCGAAGTAATCCAAATCAAGCACCGGCTTGCCTTCGAACAGCCCGACACTCACGGCGGCGACACTGTCGGTGAGCGGGTGACGGCCGGCGATCGGCAGCGTCGGCAGCGAATGAATCGCGTCGACCAAGGCGACCAGCGCGCCGGTGATGCTCGCCGTCCGCGTGCCGCCGTCGGCTTCGAGGACGTCGCAATCGACGGTGATCATCCGCTCGCCGAGCGCGACGAGATCTACCACCGCGCGAAGACTGCGGCCGATGAGGCGTTGAATCTCGGTGGTACGGCCGTCGACCTTGTTGCCGCGTTCGCGCGCTTTGCGCGGCGCGGTGCTGCCGGGGAGCATGCTATACTCGGCCGTCACCCAGCCGCGGCCTTGCCCCTTCAACCAAGGCGGCAACACGTCGTCGATGCTTGCCGTGCACAGCACCGTCGTGCGTCCCGCCTGCACCAGCGCGCTGCCCGGGGCAGTGCGCGTGTAGCGACGTTTGATCTTTAATGATCGCAACTCATCGTTGCGTCGACCGTCGTGTCTGGCCATAAAGCCGCGACCGGTGGTCGCGCTCCGCGTGCTGCGTGTGATGATGATATTTGATTTGAACCGAACATGGGTGATGGTGCGTCGCGCACGCCGCCGCGGAGCGCGACCACCGGTCGCGGCTTTATGCCTGAGCGCCCAGCAGCCACGCGAGGATGCCCTTTTGCACGTGCAGGCGATTCGAGGCCTGGCGGACGATGACGCTGTTGGGTCCGTCGATGACGTCTTCGGTCACTTCTTCGCCGCGATGGGCGGGCAGGCAGTGCAAGAATAGTGCGTCGTTCGGGGCGGCGGACATCAGCTCGGCGTTCACCTGATAGTCGGCGAAGGCTTTGCGTCGCGCGGCGGTCTCCGCTTCTTGGCCCATGCTCGTCCACACGTCGGTGTAAACCGCGACCGCGCCTTTGACGGCCTCGCGCGGGTCGGTCACAGCGTTCATCCGCAGCGCCGGCACGTCGTCCTTCAAGCTGTCGAGGAACTCTTGGTCGAAGTGATAGCCTTCGGGGCCGGCGAAGTTGAATCGCATGCCGACCTTGCCGCAGCATCGGGCGAGGCTTCGCGCGACGTTGTTGCCGTCGCCAATGTAGGCGAGCGTTTGTCCCTTGAGCGGACCGACCAACTCACGCAACGTGTAAAGATCGGCCAGCGCCTGACAAGGGTGGTCGTAATCGGTCAGGCCGTTGATGACCGAGCAAGTGCTGTGCTCGGCAAGGTCGACGGCTTTTTGGTGTTCCTTCGTGCGGACGACGATCACGTCGACGAACTCGCTCAGCACGCGGGCGAAATCTTCGATCGTTTCGCGCGAGCCCCAACCCACGTCTTCGCCGAGGAACAAACTGTTGCCGCCGAGATGGGCCATGCCGGCCTCGAAGCTGACGCGCGTGCGCAGGCTCGGCTTCTCGAACAACAACGCCATCACACGACCGGGCAACAGCGGCTCGCGCACGCCGCGCTCGAATTTGCTCTTGAGGTCTTCGGTGATGGCGAAGATTCGCTCGACTTCGGCGTTCTTCAGGTCGGCAAGCGTGATGAGATGTCGCATTCTTTTCGGCATGACGAACGTGCTTGTTCGCCGTTGGTTCCTTTACGCTTGCTCTTTCAAGGCTTCGGCGATGGCGTCGCAACCTTCGTGGGCTTGTTCTTCGGTCAGGGTGAGTGCGGGCAGCAGACGCACCACGGTGCCGTGCGTAGCATTGATCAGCACCTTGCGTTCGAGGCACGCTTTGACGATCGGGGCGGCGTCGATGGCGAGTTCCAAGCCGATCATCGTGCCGAGCACGCGGACGTCGCGCACCAATTCGCATTGCGATTGCAGCTCGGTGAAACGTTGCTGGAACAGCTCGCCCAACGCGCGGCCATGCTCGAGCAGGTTCTCTTGTTCGATCATCTCGATGGCTGCGACGCCCGCGCGAGCGGCGATCGGGTTGCCGCCGAACGTGGCGGCGTGCATGCCGGGTCGCAGGCTCGCGGCGACTTCGGGCTTGGCCAACATCGCGCCTCCGGCGATGCCACCGCACACGGCCTTGGCGAGCGTCATCACGTCGGGCGTCACGTCAAAATGCTGATAGGCGAACCAATGGCCCGTGCGGCCACAACCGGTTTGCACTTCGTCGAACATCAGCAGCAGTTCGTGCTCGTCGGCGAGTGCGCGCAAACCTGCGAGGAACTCGCGCGACGGGATGTTGATGCCCCCTTCGCCTTGGATCGGCTCGACGAGAATCGCGCACGTCTCGTCGTCGACAAGCGAAGCAACGGCCTCGAGATTGTTGTACGGAGCGTACATGAAGCCCGCCATCAGCGGTCCGAGGCCTTCATGATACTTCGGCTGCGCGGTGGCGGTGAGAGCGCCAAGCGTGCGGCCATGGAACCCGCCTTCGAACGTAATGATCTTGTAGCGGCCCTTCTTCGCGTGCAGACGAGCCAGCTTGATCGCGGCCTCATTGGCTTCCGCTCCCGAGTTGCAGAAGAACGCCTGGCCGCCGAAGCTCCGCTCGCTCAGCGCCTTCGCCCATAATCCTTGCGCTTCCATGTACCAAGTGTTCGGCACATGGATGAGCGTCGCGACTTGTTCTTGCACGGCTCGCACGACGGGCTCGGGACAGTGGCCGAGCAAGTTGCAGCCCCAGCCGGGGAACAAGTCGAGGTAACGATTGCCCTCGCTGTCCCAGATGTGCGAACCTTCGCCGCGCACCAGCGAGACCGGGTAGCGGTTGTAGTTCGGAATGACGTACTGCTTGAACAGTTCGATCGTCGCGGCGGAACTCAGCGATGTAGCGGTCGACATGAATAAACTCCCACGCGGCGAGCAAGCTCGCCGGCTAAACGAGTGTTAGCGCGCTTTGACGATTTCGGTGCCGACGCCGCGGCTTGTGTAGATTTCCAACAGCAACGAGTGGCGTTGGCGGCCGTCGATGATGTGGACCTTGCGCACGCCGCGATCGAGCGGCGCGAGGCAGGCCTCGACCTTCGGAATCATGCCCGAATCGACGGCGCCGGTTTCGATCAGCTCGCGGGCTTCGTCGGCGGTCAGCGAATGAATCAACGACTCCGGGTCGTCCTTGTCGCGTCGCACGCCGTTGACGTCGCTGAAGAACACCAGCTTTTCGGCGCCCAAGGCGACGGCGACTTCCATCGCGGCGGTGTCGGCGTTGACGTTCAGCTTTTGACCTTTGTCATCGGTGCACATGCACGGAATGACGGGCACCACGCCGGCATAGCAGAAGTTTTCGATCGTCGTGCGATCGACCTTTGTCACCGTGCCGACGTAACCCAGGTCGACCGGTTGTCCGTTGTCGCCGGGAAGTTGCAGACGTTCGCCGTGCAACACGTTGAGCATGCGATGGAAGTTCAGCGGCGCCGAACGCCCGCCGAGCTCTTCGATGCGCGTCGCGATGAACTCGTTCGATTCGTGAGCGAGCACCTTCTCGACGATGTCGCGCGTGGCCTCGTCGGTGTAGCGGCGACCTTGAATGAACCGCGGCTCGATGCCGGCCTCGGCCATCGCTCGGCTGATCTTCGCACCGCCGCCGTGTACGACGACCGGCCGCATGCCGACGGTTTCCATGAAGATGATGTCGAGCAGCAGGTGCCGCAGCGAGTCCTCGTCTTCAAGCACGCTGCCGCCGAGCTTGATGACCGTCACTTTGTCGCGGAACTTGCGAATCCACTCCATCGCCTCGATCAACACATCCGCCTTGCGAATGGCTGTCTCGGTCTTGAGCGGTCGCGCGGTTTTCGAGGTTTCGGACACGGCGCTGGGCATCGCAATCAATGTGATGGTGAACGATTCAAGCCCAGGGCCTGCAGGCCCTGGGTCTGCAAGCGCTGAGCTTTGAGAAACCGGTTATTGTAGAAACGCTGGGTGCGGTATGCTAGTAGGCCCTGACGTCGTTCTAAGCACACTGGCCGAATCTCACATGAGCCGCAAAGTCGCTGTCGTGCTGGCTGCCGGCAAAGGCACGCGGATGAAATCCGAGCTGCCGAAGGTGCTCGTGCCCGTCGCGGGGCGGCCAATGCTCGCGTACGTGCTCGACACGCTCGACGCCGCGGGTTTCGACGAAGTGCTGGTCGTGGTCGGCTACCGCAGCCAACTGGTGCGCGACACGCTCGGCGATCGGCCACGTGTGAAGTATGTCGAACAGGCCGAGCAGTTGGGGACCGGACACGCCGTGA
Source organism: uncultured Planctomycetota bacterium (assembly GCA_963708675.1). Taxonomy (GTDB): domain Bacteria; phylum Planctomycetota; class Planctomycetia; order Pirellulales; family PNKZ01; genus DATAXP01. Next base: position 2,339,895 of record CAVPTO010000003.1, on the reverse strand, counting down.
TGATGTGCCGACCGCAATTGGCCGAGCATGATGGACCGGTGCTCGTCGTGGCGGGCGATTCGCCGATGTTGCAGCGGTCGTCGGTCGCGGCACTGTTGGACGAGTTCCAACGCGACAAGCCGGCATGCCTGCTCGGGACCGCAAACAAGAGCGATCCCACCGGATTGGGACGCATCGTGCGTGACGCCTCGGGCAACTTTTTGGGAATCGTCGAGCAGCGCGACGCGACGCCCGAGCAGCGACAGATCACCGAAGTGAACATGAGCACCTACGTGTTCAACGGTCGCGACTTGCTGTGGGCGCTCGAGCAACTGCGATCGAACAACGCGCAAGGCGAATACTATCTGACCGACTGCCCTGGCGCTCTGCGCACCGCTGGTAAGGGCGTCATCGCCCGCGCGGTGCTGAAACCGGTCGAATCGTTGAGCATTAACACACCTGAAGAGTTGAAGGTGGTTGAAGCCGCAATGCTCGGCGGGGAGAATGACTAATGTCGAATGTCTCATGCAAAGCGGCAGCACTCAGTTTCGACATTAGTCATTGGTCATTCGACATTTTGCACCCACGGTGTCCATGAACGATCTCAAGATATTCAGTGGCCGCGCCAACCCGCACCTCGCGCGGCGGATCTGCGACTATTTGAGTCTTCCCAACGGCGCGATCTCGATGGGGAATTTTCCCGACGGCGAGATCTCGTGCAAAATCGAGGAAGACGTGCGTGGCCGCGATGTGTTTCTCGTGCAGCCGACGTGCCCGCCCGTGAACGAGAGCTTGATGGAGCTCTTGATCATGATCGAGAGCTGCAAACGCGCGAGCGCCGAGCGGCTCACGGCAGTCGTGCCCTACTACGGCTACGCAAGGCAGGATCGCAAGGATGAAGGCCGCGTGCCGATCACCGCCAAGCTGGTGGCGAATCTGATCGTGCGAGCCGGGGCCGATCGCGTGTTGACGATGGACCTGCACGCCCCGCAAATTCAAGGCTTTTTTGACGTGCCGGTCGACCACTTGTATGGCGCACCGGTGCTCAACGATTATTTCAAGCAAATGGCGTTCGACGAGGATGACATCGTCGTTGTCAGCCCCGACGAAGGAAGCATCAAGCGGGCGTTAGGTCACGCCAAGCGATTGAACGCCCGGTTGGCGATCGTCGACAAACGTCGCGCCACGGCCGAGAAGACCCGTCAGGAAAACGTCATCGGCGCCAGCGTGCAGGGCAAGGTGGTGTTCATGTTCGACGACATGATCAGCACGGCCGGCAGCATTTGCGGTGCCGCGATGAAGTTGCACGAGGCGGGTGCTCGCGAGATTTACGTCGGCGCGACGCACGGCGTACTCTGCGGCCGTGCGATTCAGAACCTTGTCGAGTCGCCGATCAAAACGCTCGTCATCACCGACACGATTCCACTCGCGACAGAGCGACGCCTCGACAAGATCAAAGTCTTGAGCGTCGCTCCGTTATTGGGTGAGGCGATTAAGCGCATTCACCGCAACGAGTCGGTGAGCCGGTTGTTTACTTGATGCGCCTATCGTGATGAGCATTGGTTAGCCGCGACGCGCCAGCGGAGCGCGATCTCAGCGACATTTCCCTCTCCCCATCGCGGGAGAGGGTGGTTCGCCGCAGGCGAACCGGGTGAGGGGGCGATCCGGGTACATGCTTCCCACACCCCTCACCCCGGCCCTCTCCCGCAAGGGGAGAGGGAGCAATCGTCGAGCGACGATTGCTTTGAGCTCTCATCCCTCCACACTCGCCGAGCACTCGCAATCGCCGAACTCTTCGGGCTCGATTTGCACGGTGATGTGATCGATGCCAAAACGTTCGTGCAGCAGCGTGCGAAACTCGGCGAGCAAATCGCCGTGAGGCGGAGCGTTGGTTGAGACGACGTGTGCGGCCAGGGCGAACAGGCCATTGCCGATCGTCCACACGTGCAGGTCGTGCACCGAAAGCACGCCGCCGACGTCGATCATCGCGATGCGCACTTCGTCGACGTCGATGTCCTTGGGGGCGCTCTCCATCAGAATCGACACCGACTCGCGAAGCAGCCCCCAACCCGACCATACGATAAGCAGCGAGATCACGATCGAAATCACCGCGTCGGACCAATCCCAGCCGAACGCCCACACGAGGCCGCCGGCCACGATCGCCCCGATGCTCCCGAGCACGTCGGACATCACGTGCAGCCAGGCTCCCCGGATGTTCAGACTATCCTTCGCACCGCCGTGCAAGATTGCCATTGCCGCGAGGTTCACGAACAACCCGCCCACGGCAACGATCAGCATCAGCTCGCCATTCACGTGCTCGGGCGTCGAGAAGCGGGCGATGGCTTCGACGACGATATAGATCGAAATCGCCCCGAGGAGCGCACCGTTAGCGAGTGCGGCGAGAATCTCGGCACGATGGTAGCCAAAGGTTTGCTTCGCCGAGGCCGGACGCTCGGAAATCCACAGAGCGGCCAGGCTAAGCGCGATCGCTGCGACGTCAGAGAGCATGTGACCCGCGTCGGCCAACAGGGCCAACGAGTCGGCCGCGATTCCGCCGACGACCTCGGCCAGCATATACCCGGCCGCCAAGACCAGGGTGATTTTGAGACGGCGCTGATTGGCGCTTCGAGGCAGTGTGCGAGTGTTCGTGGTGGGCGTGATCGTGCATACACATCCATGTTATCGTTCGTTTAGCCGGCGGGCTCGCCCGCCGCGTGCACGCACGGAGGCGAACTCCGCGGCCAATTGATCATGTGATCAGAAAGGACTTTTTCCGATTGCTCGGAGAAAAAGATACCCCAGGCCGAGGCCGATCACTCCGCCGATCGCAATGCCAACGAACAGCAAAATATTGTGAATGACGCCACCGCCCTTCTGCCGACGTCGTACAGGCCGCGGGGCCTCGAATTCCGACGTCTCGGCCGACTCCATTGCTCCAGCGAACGGATCGGCCATCGCGAAGCCGCCGTCTTCGCCCGGTACCGTGAGCACGCTGTCGTCGACGTCGGCCGCTTCGCCAAGATCGCTCGCCCACGAGCTCGTCGCGTCAACGGGCTCGGTCGATTCGATGGTCGCGACGTTACCCCAGGCGTCCGGCTCGCGAAGCTCGAGCGTTTCGGCGGGCTCGAACGTCGACGGACTCGCGGCATCGAACGGCTGTGACTCTCCAACGGGAACATCCATCGGCTCGTTGGTGGCCGTCGCGTTGCTAGTGATCGATGCTGCTTCGCCTTCGGCGGCAAGTGCGGCGGCGAGTTCGGGCCATGCCGATCCGTTGTTCTTCTCGACGGAGAGTGCCGTGTTGTATTCAGGGTCGTCGTGATACGGACGCGACATCGTTTCGTCGTCGTCGCCGGAGACGAACGAAGCGCCCTCGGCCGCGCTGAGCGATTCGGTCCACGCGTCGCCGGCCGACTCGGCGTTGATGACGTCGCTGAGAGCAACCGCCTCTTGCGACGGCGATTCGGATTCCGCAACCGGAGTCTCGGGCAACGGTGCGACGGCTTCGATGACTGCGGGTGTCGGTTCGGTCGTTGCGATCGCACCAGCCTCGATCATCTCACCATCGACCGGCATCGCCAACGGCGGCTCGGCCACGGCGGTGCCGAAAGCTTCGGCCGTCGAAAAGTTGGCCGCGCACCGCGGACATCGCCATTGCCGACTTGCGTCGTCGAGGTTCTCGATGGCGATAATGCCCTGGCATCGCGGGCAGAGGGCTACGCTGGGCATTCGGGAAGCCTGAAAGTCGTTGGAATCGTTAAGGCTTCTCTAGTGTAACACGCTGATAAGCCCGCGGGTGAGGTCGCAAAAAGGGGCATAATCAAGCCCACGGACCGCTGTCCGTGGGTTTCCGGGGTTGCGCTAGATTCCGTACAACGCCCCAAATTTCCCTTCCAAATGACGCATCAGCGGGGCATGCTCCAGCGGCCGCCCCGTCACGCGCTGCACCAGCTCTGCCGCGGTGTAGCACTGTCCCGGACGGTGAATCTTCTCGTGCAGCCAACCCAGCAGCGGTGCGAACTCGCCGCGAGCGAACTGTGCGTTGAGGCCGCCGAGATCCTTGTCCGCCTGCTCGAAGAACTGCGACGCGTACAAGTTGCCAAGCGAGTACGTGGCGAAGTATCCGATGAGGCCGGCACTCCAGTGGATGTCTTGCAGCACGCCGTCGGCATCGGTCGGTGACGACACGCCGAGCGCCTCGCGATAGCGGGCGTTCCAAGCCTCGGGCAAGTCGACGACCGCGAGCTTATCGTTCAGCAGCGCCTTCTCAAGTTCGAAGCGAATGAGGATGTGCAGGTTGTACGTCGCTTCGTCGGCCTCGACTCGAATGAGCGACGGCTTGACCGTGTTTACGGCGAAGTAGAAGTCGTCGAGTTTCGTGCTGCCGAGAGCTTCGGGATACGCTTTTTGGGCCGATGGGTAAAGCCACTGCCAGAACGCGCGGCTGCGACCCACGAGGTTTTCCCACATGCGTGACTGCGACTCGTGAATGCCCAGCGAGATCGCTTCGCCGGCGGGGAGGCCGTATTGCTCGGGACGAAGGCCTTGTTCGTACAGGCCGTGGCCGGCCTCGTGCAGGATGCCGAAGAAGCCGGTGTTGAAGAAGTTCTCGTCGTAGCGCGTCGTGAGCCGCGAATCGTGTGGCCCCATCGTCGAGCAGAACGGATGCGCCGTCACATCGAGCCGGCCGCGCTGGAAGCTGAAACCAATCGCCTTGGCCGCCTCTTTTCCGAACGCCTCTTGTGCGGGGACCGGATAGCGACGCTCGACGATCGACGTGTCGGGACGCTTTTTGCTCTCGGCGATCTTCGCAACGAGCGGAACGAGTTGTTCGCGCAGACCCGCCAACACGCGGCCGACGTTGGCCGTCGTTTCGCCTTGCTCGTAATCGTCGAGCAGTGCGTCGTAACGCGACTCCTTCCAACCGATGGCGTCGGCCTGCTGTTGCTTGAGATGGATCATCTTCTCGAGCAGCGGACGGAAGAGTGCGAAATCGTCCTTCTCGCGGGCCTCTTGCCACATCTGCTGACCCAACACCGACGTGCGGGCTAACTCTTCGACGAGCGGCTTGGGTAGCTTCGTTTTCTTGTCGTACTGTCGCTTGAGTTGGCGAATGTTGACGGCGACGTCGCTGTGCTTGTCGGCATGTTGCCCGCTGGCGAGCGGGCTGTCGGCCAACTCTTCGAGAATCGCCCCTACGCGCGGATCGGTTTGCGAGTCGTGGATCATGCCGGCAAGCAGCGTCATCTGTTCGGCGCGATAAGCACCGCCGTCGAGCGGCATCAGACAGCGCTCGTCCCAGCCGAGCAGCGCGTCGATCGACGTCAGCAGACTCGTGTGGTGTGCGTGCTCGATCAGGCGCTTGTAGGTATCATCAAACGTGGCGGGCATGGGCGGGTGGCTTCCTGGGCTAGAACACTTGCTCGACGCTCGGTCGACCGAAGCACAATATTCTACGCCATCCCGTCGCCGACAAGTCCGCGAACCCGAGAACACGGAAAACACGCGATGCTCGACTGCCTGATTGTCGCCCCCCATCCCGACGATGCCGAGTTAGGCCTCGGCGGTACGATTGCGCGGATGATCGCGCAAGGCCTGAAGATTGGCGTGCTCGATCTGACCAGCGGCGAGCCGACGCCTTACGGCACGCCCGAGCTTCGCAAGCGCGAAACGGCCGCTGCCAGCGAAGCGTTAGGCATCACGTGGCGAGAGAACCTCGGGTTGCCGAATCGTAGCCTCGAGGCGACGCTCGAGAATCGCGCGTTGTTGGCGATGGTGTTTCGTCGCGTGCGTCCGCGCTGGATTTTTGCACCGTACTGGACCGACGCGCATCCCGACCATGTCGCGGCGACCGAACTGATTGAGGCCGCGCGTTTCTGGTCGAAGTTGACAAAGACCGACATGCCCGGCGAGCCGTTCCATCCCGAGCGTGTGTTCTACTATTGGTGCGTGCATCTGCGAGCGCTCGCCACGCCGACGTTCGTTGTCGACATTTCGCCATACTGGGAAGCGAAGCGCAAGTCGCTCGAGTGTTACGCCAGCCAGTTCATTACGGGGCGCGAGGCAGTAAAGCCATCGGTGATTGAACGACTCCGCGATCAGGCGGCGTACTGGGGCTGGTCGATCGGCGTCGAGTATGGCGAGCCGGTCTTCATGCGCGAGCCGCTAGGGCTGCGAGGTTTCGGCGACCTCGTCTGACTCTTAACCCCTCTCCCCTTGCGGGAGAGGGTGGCTCGATCATCGTAGATGATCGAGACGGGTGAGGGGTTGTGCGAGGGTTTACTTCGCTTCAGGAGAACGCCGTCGCCCCGTGCGAGTCGTGTTCATATAGCGGGCGACAACACGCCACACGCCGCCCTCATCCGGCCTTCGGCCACCTTCTCCCGAAGGGAGAAGGATGAGTTGCGAGCGCCCGCAAGTAATTCAACGCAATCGCGGCGCGATATCCGCGCAGCCATCGCTTCACGTGCCTCTCCGGAAACCGCTCGCGAAACTTTGGCGTTCGCATCAACTCTGCCGCGCGGGCGACGATGCCGAGGTTCTGGCGCAGCCGACGTTGCGTGCCGTGGCTAAGACTATCGGGCAACTTCCGCCAGGCCATGAATGTCTCGGGCACGTAAACTGCGCCGTATTTGAGCGCGATCGCACGAATCGCGAACGTGTCGCACCAGTGACCCAGGTCGCGCGGGAAGCCACCGACTTCCTGGAGGCACTCGCGACGATAGACTGTCGCTCCCGATAGCGAGCGATACGGCGGTTGGCTGTCGAGGTAATCGAGATATTCGCTCGGCGAGAGGTAACGTGTCGTCGTCCATTGCGGCGATTGCACGTCGCGAAGTTTTTGGCCCGCGGCGTTCACGGCGATCATCTTGCCGAAGATGATGCCCGCTTGCGGATTTTGTCGAGCGGCGGCCATCGCGCGGTCGAAGAAGCCGGGCAGCACGTAATCATCGGCAGCGGCGGTGTACACGTAGTCGCAGCGGGCCGCGTTCAACAGCTCGTCGTAAGCCGCCGCGGCGCCGCCGTTGGTTTCGCGACGAATGAGCCGCAAGAACGGATGACGTGCGCGATACGACTCGATGATCTCGACGCTATTGTCGGTCGAGCAATCGTCGAGGATGACGAACTCGTCGGGCGTTGGCGCCTGATGGACCATGGCTTCGATCGACTGCCGCAGATACGCGGCATGATTGAAGTTCGCCATTAAGACAGACAACGTCACGTCGATAGCCGAGCCGTTTCGGCCCGGTCCGTTGAACGGTGATTACGCGGCGCGCTTCGTGCCGAACGATTCGCGCCATCGCAGGCGGCAACGTCCTTCGGCCACGGCCGAGCGAGCTTCTGACAATCGCGCGGGCGAGTCGATCGCACAGCGATAGCCATCGAGCGGATAGGCGAACACGCGTCCGGTCGAAACGAGCGGCGGCAGAATATCGCGGGCGAGGTCGCAGGCCCCGCGACCGGGAATCTGATCGAGCAATTCCGCGCTGCAAATCCACACGCCTGAGTTGACCCACGGCGTCGTAATGCCTTGACGCTGCGACTCGGTCGGACGTTCGAGGAACATTTCGACGCGCCCGTGGCTGTCGAGGCCGACGACGCTGTTCGAGCCCGGCCGCTCGTGGACCATCATGGTGACCATCGCGCGTCGCTGACGATGGAAACGCAGCATCGCGCTGAAGTCGTGATCGGTCAGCACGTCGCCGTAGTGGACGAGAAAGTGATCGTCTTGCGGCATGAACCGCGACATCTTCTTCACGCCCCCGGCGGTGCCGAGCAGTTCGGCCTCGTAGGAGTAAACAAGCTCCAAGCCCATCGAGGCGCCGCTGCCGAAATGATCGCGAATCGCTTGCGGCAGGAAGTGCAGGTTGATGCCGATCGGGTCGAACTCGCACCATGCGAGATGGCGAATGATGTATTCCAACAATGGTCGGCCGACGACGTCGAGCATCGGCTTCGGCGTGTCTTGCGTCAGATTGCCCAATCGCGTGCCGAACCCGGCACTAAGCACATAGGCTTGCATGCGAAGCACCTCGTTGAAGAATCCATTTGCCCGCTTCTGCAAGATCGGCACACACATGATCGGGCGTTGCCGGCGCGACCGCATCGGCGCCGACGATCGGGACCGCGCGATGCTTGCCGGTCTCGACGTGGATCGTTGTGCAACCCGCCGCGGCGCCGGCCTGAATGTCGGTCGTGCGATCGCCGATCATAAAGCTGTCTTCGAGCGCAATCGCGTGTTCGATCGCGGCCCGCTTGAGCATGCCGGGCTGCGGCTTACGGCAGTCGCACGTCTTGCGATACTCGGCGACGTCGGCATGCGGATGATGCGGGCAGAAATACCAGGCGTCGACACGCGCGCCGCTTTTGCCCAGACGAAGCGCCAACTCGATGTGCAAATCACGCACGCCACGTTCCGTGACCAGCCCACGCGCCACGACAGGCTGGTTCGTCACCACGACGAGCATAAAACCTTGCCGCTTGAGCGTGACGAGCGTGTCGGCGACCGACGGCAATACGTTCAACTGCGCCGAGTCCGTAAGCAGGTCGACATCTTCGATCAGCACGCCGTCGCGATCGAGAAACACGGCGGGACGCGGGAGCTTGAGAATTCGAGCAGCACTCATGCGGCGACCTTTTCCTTGGTGAATTCGACGCGCCGGGCGGTGTGATGGACATTGCTGATGACGTAATCGGGCATGCGTCGGCGCGGCGGCGGATACATAATCTTCGCGATTCGTCGGATGATCAGATCGAGAAACATGTGGCTGACCGACAGCAGATTCTTGAGCGTGAGCGCCTTCGAGTTGCCTGCCTTGCGTTCTTGTCCGGCGACGGGGATTTCGATCCAGCTAAAGCCTTGGTCGAGCAGACGCGTGACCATGTCGGCCTGAAAACCGAAGCCGTGGTAATTCGTGTGCCAACGCATGACCTGGTAGCGCATGAGCACTGCCATGCCGTTGTAGTAGTGCAGACGGTAGCCGGTGATGAAGTTGACGAGCTTCGTGAACACGCGCGACAGCACGACACGGCCTCGGCAGCGGCCTGGGCACACGACGTGGTACGGAATGAGCATGTCGGCAGCGCCGATTTGCTTGAAGATTTTGACGAACGTCTCTTTCGGCTCGACGTTGTCTCCACAGACGAGTCGGTAGTATTTGCCGCGTCCGAGAAACGCGCCTTCGATGTAATTTTGCGCAAGGCCCTTGTTTGTGCCGTTGACTTTGAGCGTGATCGGGCTCTGCGGATGCGCTTCGATATATTGACGTACGAGCTCCACGCTGTGATCGCGGGACGCGTCGTCGATGACGACGATCTCCCACGTCAGATTGCACTCGCGAAGCGCCGCGATCAACGTGTCGAGCGTGTCGATGATGTTGGCCTCTTCGTTGTAGCACGCAACAAAGAGTGTGAGATCGAACTCATTGGACGGATCGTTCGAAGCGGCGTGCTCTGGAAACGACGGCATGCCGAGATTCATGAGCTGCAACGCCTCGAATCGCGGCATCGAGATCAAATGGTTCATGTGCCCCGAACTCCTGCGGTAACGAGAAAGATGACGCGGCAATTCACTCATGCCACACGCTGCCACGACGATGAACGGTAAAAACATCGGATCGCAATTGCGACCCGAATAGTTCGAAAAGCATACACAGATGACGCCATGACACAGCGAGACCGCCATCATGATGACGACCAGCTGAAACACGGGCCTGTTTCGATACGTCAAGGGAATGCTGATGAGCGCGGCAAGCAACAGCCACAGCCGCAACACGTGCGTGGCGCCGTAGCCTTGCTCGAGCACCGGCAGCGACGCGGGTTGTCCTTGCACCTCCGCCCGTAGCGGCTCGTCGAGCCATTGCGTGTGCGAATTAAGATAAGGAAGCCGCTCGAGATTCGACCAGCCTGGCAACTCTCCGCTGCGTTCAAAACCGACAAACATTTTTGCTGTTTCCAGCACGTACGTCAGTTGCGCGGGATGCTTCGAGAACGCTTCGATCGCCACATCACGCAGCAGCTTGTCGGAAGCTTCGAGTCCGTACAGCTCTTGCGAGGCAAGCCACATCAGTTCCCAATAGCGTTCGTTGCAATGATCGAAAACGATTTCGCCAATCGTGTCGGCCGAAAGCGGCGGCCGCCCTTGGTGCAGTGCATAGCAAGGGTCGCGGTCGTACGCTTCTTGCCAAAGGGGGCCGTCCATCACGAAATGTTGTTTGACGGCTTCGATCAGTTGCCGCGTCGCCGGACCATTCTCGGGACTAATGATCGACCGATCGATGCAGTGATAAGCGTGGTAGAAAATCGCCTGGCCGAGATAACGCGTCGGTACGCCGAACGAGATGTTTGAGACGATGCGCGGAATGCCCGTGGGAATGTATTCGCTGGCCACGCGGCGGAACAACGCGTTCCCCGCATTGCGGCCGAGCTTCGCGTGTACCGAGCGAGCAATGAACTCGCAATACGATTGCGACGGCTTGGCGAAAAGATCTTCGGCCAGTTGAGCGGGGTTGTCGGCATGTGCACCCCAAAGGGCGTGGGGTGTCAACGTCACCCAGTTGCCCGGGCTGTCGTGAACGAAGCGAAGCATGATGTCGTAAAGCTCGCGGCTGGCGGGGCCGCGCTCGGCGCTGACAAACTCGGGCTTGCCTTGATAACGCTCAAAAACTTTCGTCCAACCCGAGTAATAAGCCTCGGCAAATTCTGTTCTGGCCAGGCCCCCCATGCAGCGAACCTTCGCGCCGCGCGAAAGTGCAATGTTGTCGACGAGCGACCAACCGATCATCAGGCTGAAGTACAGGGCCGCGGCATACGCGAGATGCCGAGGCTTGCGGAGTATGAGACCGGCCACGACAAGCCAGATCACGAAGAATGCCGCCGCCGACGACTTGATGATCGTGAGCTCGAAGATTGTGAATGTCGCCGCGTAGAAGTAGCGCAGACGATGCGGCTGCGCGGTGTCGAAACTACGCGAGGCGAAAAAGAAGAAGAGACACAACACGAACAGATACAACTGCTCGGTCATCACCGAGGTCGAGTAGACCCAAGGTATCGCCGAGATCATTGCCAAACTTGCAGCGATGAGCGCGGCCCGACGATGAAATGGGCTGAGCGTTTGGTAGATCAACACGACGATGCCGACCGACATCAGCGCTTGAACGATGCGTAGGATCAAGAACGTGTTCAGCAGCGGCACCCCGGTGAGGGCGATCAGCAGCGGATAACCCGGCCCGCGAAAGCACTGGTATCCGCTCCCGCAAAACGACAGACGCATCGCGTTGTCGACATAGGAGACGGAGTCGGCATTGAACTGAAAGTGATTCTGCGTCTGCCACCAGATCGTCACGGCCGAAGCGACGAAAATGATTGCCATCAACGCAACGTCGATGCGTCGCTCGCGTGGCGTGCCGTCGTCGGTCGTCGTGGTCGCTATCATCGTCTGACAAGCCCGTTCGATGCGCATACTGGCGGCGAACTTATAGGCCTTTGCATGCTTGCCGTCTAGGCGACCTGAGTAGCCAAAAGGGGCGCATGCGGAAAAGGATTCTGATCGCCGTTGCTAGCGGTCTTCGGTCAGGCCATCAAAATGGCCTTGCCGCTGAACGTCGCGCTCAGGGTCGTTGCGAGCCTGATCGGCCAGATGACGCCAATCGCGGCCGTAGAGCGCCACGCGAATTGTCGAGCGTTCGAAGAATTCGCTGAGAAACGTGCTCGAAAACCGTGCCGCGCTCGCTGCGTCTAAATGCGACTGATCGGCGGTCTTCAATCCGTCCAACTGTGGCAGCACGACCGGAGCGTCGAGTAATTCGACGAGCTCGCGCAACTTGACATAGCACATTTCGCGCTGCGGAATCTGTGTGAGCACGATCGCCACACCGCGTGAGTCCATCGCGCGCTTGAACTCCAACGCGTTGCGGCGTTCGTTGTCGCTCAATGTTTCGGTGATCTCTTCGATGTCGATCGAGTGCTCGGGCGAAGGCCGGTGGTGCGGCGCCCACCACCACGATCCTGTTTCGAGCGAGCGGTACACGTCGGCCGCCTCGGCTCGCCGCTTGGCGATGTTGAACCGCGGGATGTAGCGATGAAACGCAAGGCGAAAGTCCCAGCCGAACGAAGCTTCGCTTTTTTCTTTCCAGTCTTGCCATGCGTCGTTGCCGAAGTCGTTCGACGCCATCAGTCGCTGCGCGACCGAACTGCTATCGGAATCGAAGAAATGGCGGTCGGCGTTGACAACGACCAGCTTCGGTCGAAGGTCGAACTTCTCGATGAGCGCCAGCGGAAACGCGACGCGCTCGTCGTGACCCATGCCGAGGTTGTAAATGCCTACGCCGTGCTCACGAGCGGTGTCTTGAAGCACGTCGCCTGGAAACGCGAGGTTCATCCGTGAGTTGCCCAGCAGCAGCACGTCGGCCTGGCGCACGGCGTCGATCGCGTGATCGAAATCGTGATACAGAATCTGATGGTCGAGCAACGTGTGCAGCGACGCCAACACGTAGTGCTCGGGATCGGGTCGCTCGACGGTCGCATCGCCACGCCCAGGCAGCAAGACCGTAAACCGGCGTGATGCAAACTCGCCGACGGCGACACACAGCAGCAACACTGTGACAAACACGGCCACCGCTTTTCGCGTATGACCATCTCGTCGACGCCCATCGCTCGGCCGTCGCCGAGCCTTAGAACTGGAAGTAGAGAAAACCATCGGAAGCCCCGTATATGGTCATTAACGCGTAAAGCATGACCGCAGCGACTCCGCTTCGTTCGATGAGGCCCAGCGTGCCGAACGGTCGCCAGCGTTCGGCCAAGCCCCGAAGATGCATGACAACGATCGGTACGACAAACAACAGCGCGGGCGCCAGGAGCGCCGCCTCTTCCCATCGGAAGGTTTGCGTGAACATATTCGTGACGAACTGTGCGGCGTCGCCTGCCGATTCGGAGTGGAAGAAGATCCACGTGATGAGCACGACCAACTGCACGACGGGGAACCACGCAACGCGCAGCACGCGTTTGTATCCGGTAAATGGGCCGTGCAAGCCGAGCGCGCGTTCGACGATCAGCGCCGTGCCGTGCAGTGCGCCCCAAATCAGAAATGTTGCCGCCGCGCCATGCCACAGTCCGCCGAGCAGCATTGTGAGAAACAGATTGACGTACGTTCGCATGGCCGAGCCGCGATTGCCGCCCAATGGGATGTACAGATACTCGCGCAGCCACGTCGACAGCGTGATGTGCCACCGCGACCAGAAATCTTTGAACGACGCCGCGATGTACGGGCTGTTAAAGTTCACAGGAAAGCGGTAGCCGAGCAGATACGCCAGCCCGCGGGCGATGCTCGAATAACCTGCGAAGTCGGCGAAGATTTGACTCGCGAACAGGGCGGCCAGCAGCAACGTCACCGACGCCGGCGCTCCCGGTCGCACGCCGTCTTTCCAAAACTGGTCGACATACGGCGCGATGTTGTCGGCAACGACGAGCTTCAAAAAGAAGCCCTGAATCAACAAATACAGTCCTTCGAGCACATACGGCGCACGAATCCGCCGGCGACGTTGCATCTGGTAGATGAAGTCGGCCCCGCGGACGATCGGCCCCGCCACAAGCTGCGGAAAGAAACTGACGTACAGCAGAAATCGCCAGAAGCTCGTCATCGGCCTCAGCGTGCCGCGATACACGTCGATCGTGTAGCTCATCGACTGAAACGTGTAGAACGAGATCCCCATCGGCAGAATCACGTTCAGCGTCGGCAGCCAGCCATCGCCCACGCCGCCGGCGGCAAGCAGCGCGCGCACCGAGTCGAGCGCGAAGTTCGTGTACTTAAAGAACGCCAACATGCCGAGGTTCGTCCCCAGCGATGTGACGAGGTACGCGCGCGCCGACCGGCCCTGCTGTTTGCACTCCGCGATCTTTTGCGCGGCGAAGTAATCGACCGCGCAGCTGATGAGCAGAATGCTGAGACACGCCGGAATGTGCCACGCATAGAACACGAGGCTCGCCGCCAGCAACACCGCCATGTAGGCGAGTCCCCGATTCGCGCGCCCGATGCTCAGGCGCGCGATCAGCACGACCGCCAGCAATGCGGCAAATGCGAACGACGTGAAGATCATGCGTTATCGTTTGCGACAACAGACGGCGATCAGATAGTTCGCCGACGGAAGGAAACCGGTGTGTACCACTTCGTCGTTGGCGGCGAAGAGGAACACGTGGTGGAATTGCTGACGTAGCGTCTCTTCGAGGCGCTCGGGCGTGTAGGTGTTCGGCGCTTTCGGCGACGGATATTGCTGAGGCGCAGCGGCATTCGGCACGCCGATGACGGCCATCCCATCGTGCGACAAGTTCTCGGCAACGCGTACCACCATCGCTTCGGCATCGTTCTTCTTCATGCGATCGAGCACGTCGAAGCACACGACGGCCGCATACGGACGCGGGTCGGTGCTCAGCAAGTCGTCGCACGAAAACTCGACGCGTTGATCGGTCCAGTTGCCTTTGGCGACGGCGATCGACTCTTCATCGGCATCGATGCCGACGGCTTTGCCGCACTCGTTGGCGAGCACCCACGTGCCCAGCCCTTCGCCGCAGCCGACGTCGAGCACTTTCTTGCCGCGGCCGATCATCTTGGCCGCGAACTTGTAATACGTCAGTTCGTACAGCGCGCGGCAAGGCGTGCGGTCGAACCAATCGGCAACGCGGCGACCGAGCGAAATGTCGGTCGTCTCCATCATCTCGGTGACTTCAGTCCAGCAGCTCTTTGACTCGTTCATTATTTTCCCTCCCGGCGACGCTTGTAGCAGCCGACGTGAATGAGATAGTGGGTCATGGCGTGATAGCCAGTATGGGCGACTTCGTCGTTCATGCCGAAACGCAGCACGTTGTGGAACACTTTGCCCATCGATTCGGCCAGGCGATCGGCGCCGTACAAGTTGATGTGCCCTCGCTGACTGGCGGGCGACGCATACGCGGCGCTCGTGATGTTCGGCGTCCCCACGACACAGATGCCGTCGTCGGCCATGTTGTCGTAGATCGTGTCGAAGAACAGCTTCTCTTCGTCGGGGTGAATGTGCTCGATCACGTCGAGTGAAATGATCGCGTCGAACTTGCCGTACTTCTTGCCCAAGAAGTCAGCAGCGAGAAACTTGCAACGTTCGTCGGGCCAGTTCTGCTTGGCGGTCACGATGGCCGGCTCGTCCAAGTCGACGCCCGTGTAGCTCTTCGCCGTTTCCATGACGATCGGGCAGCCGATGCCTTCGCTGCATCCGAGCTCGAGCACCGAATGGTTCGCGGCGGCCATGCGTGCGGCGAACTTGTAGCGAGCCAGCACGAAGGCCAATCGCTTCGGATCGCCGAGCAGGTTGTACGACCAATGTCGGCCGAAGTGCTTCGTGCCGCTCTCGGCGACCGCGCCGCGCGGCGGTCGGCCGTTGGTTTGTTTCACAGAGGGTGCCATGAGATTCCTTTCCTGTAGTGCTACGCATCTCCCTCTCCCCTCGCGGGAGAGGGCCGGGGTGAGGGGGTTTGGAAGCGGGTACACGCCTCAACCCCTCACCCTAACCCTCTCCCGCAAGGGGAGAGGGGAACATATGTCACGTCTTTCCTCGAGTCTTGTAATTGCTCGCCACTTGCGCGATGCACTCGTCCATCGACGCAAAACGCATCGGCGCGACCTGATTCAACTTCTTGCAACGCATGTCCGTGTGCTTCGGCCGCACGAACGACTCGCCAAGATCTTCGAGCGAGATACGACGCACGAGACGCTTGTCGGCGCCGAGCGCGACGGCCATCGCCATGCCCAGTTCCCATCGCGCCCACACTTGTGGTGAGCAAAGGTTCACGATGCCGCACGTTCCCGCCGCTTGAAGGGCCAGCGTCGCGCGAACGACGTCGCTCATGTGCGTCGGGCAAAACACCTGATCGTGCGCGACAGCGATTTCTTGTCCGCTCGTCAGCTTCGCGGCCATTTCGTCGAGCAGCGTGCCGTCGCCGCGATGGGTGTCGAACACTTTGCTGAGACGAATCACCAGCCAGTTGTTGCCACACACTTCGGGCAATCGCCGTTCGAGTTCGGCCTTGGTTTGGCCGTAAACATTTTGCGGTGCGGTCGGGGCGTCGTCTTCGTAGCCACCCTTCTCGCCATGGAAAACGTAGTCCGAAGAGAAGACGATTGTCTTCAGGCCGCGCGACGCGAGTTGCCGCGCGATCGCCAGCGGTCCGTCGCAGTTCGCCGCCCAGGCGCCTTTCGGTTCGCGTTCGCAACGGCCGATGCTCGTCATCGCGCCGGAGATAATGACATCGGTGTAGCCTTGCTCGACGAGATGTAGAGCCGTGAGATCAGGACGCGCCAGGTCGAGCTTGAAAACATTCGTCGACTGTCCGAGGCCGCCAGGCTGACCGGTGCGGGTCGTCGCGATTACGTCGCCATGCGTGCCACGATATGCCGCCAACAGCGATCGCCCCAGAAACCCGCCCGCTCCGAGGACGGCCGTCTTCGGTGGTCGCGGCAGCTTGGCATCAGAATGCTTCGGCGCATCAGTATGTGTCGACGCAACAGGATCTGTTGGCGCATTGGTAGCCTTCGCGCTCGGACCGATGGCCCAAGCACCCGTGCCGACGACGCCGAACGTGTGGCTACTGCTTGTGGACATAGTCGAGCGTTTCTTTCTGCACGCGATCCCATTCCTCGTCGATCCAACCGATGACGCCTTGCAGACCTTGTTCGAGCGTGATCTGCGGCCTCCAGCCGAACTCTTCAAAGGCTTTGGTCGAGTCGATGACGTAGGCCTTGTCTTGGCCGAGACGTTCGGGGCCGACCTTCGTCGCCGTGGCGAAGTCTTTCTTCATCAGTTTGCAAATCGTCGAGACGACGTCCTTCACCGCGACACCCTGCGGCGTCGAGAGATGGTACATCTGGCCGCTGCGGCCTTTTTCCATTGCCATCAGCTCGCCACGTGAGATATCGCGAATGTGGATGTACGACTTCACGGCCACGCCGCCACCGTGAAGCTCAATCTGCTTGCCTTGTTTCAGATAGATGGCCGAGCGCGGAATGATCTTGAACAACTGCTGATGCGCGCCGTAGACGTTCGTGCCGCGGATCATGACCAGCGGGAAGTCGAAGTTCTTCACGAGCGTGAAGAGCATGAAGTCGCCAGCCGCCTTGCTCGCCGCGTACGGCGTGCTCGGGTCCATGGGGTGATTCTCTTTCACGACGCCGGTGCAGGTGCCGTAGACTTCAGGCGACGAGATGTGAACGTACCGCTTGAGCCACTTCTGGTCCTTCATCCAATTGCCGAGCGCGGCGATGGCGACCGCGTTCGTCTGGAACCAGTGCTCGGGATGTTTCCAACTCGGGCCCACTTCGCTCTGCGCGGCGAAGTTGACGATGTACGACGGCTTGATCTCGCCGAGCAGGTTCTGCAAGGCGGTCATGTCGCGATTCAGATCGCATTGCTTGAACGTGAACCGCGCGAGGTCGTGCCGCTTGCGATACGGCAGGAACAGCGAGTCTTTTTCAGGCGAGCGGCTGATGCCAACGACCTTGTAGTCGGTGTCGGTGAGCAGCAGATCGACGAAATCGCTGCCAGAGAATGAGTTGCTTCCGATGACGGCGACGGTTTCCATGGATCTCTCCGTGAATCAAAAGCCCAGGGCATGCTTGCCCTGGGTGTGGCGCGATGGGTGTATTACGTCCTCAGGTCGATCATCGCCCGACCCGTGATCTTGCCGCCGCGCATGCGGTCGATCGCCTCGTTGATGTCTTCGAGCGCGAAGCGATCGGTGATCAGCGGCGACAGATCGAGCTTTCCAGCTTCGACGAGTCGCAAGTACCGCGGGATGTCTTCGTGTGGCACCGTCTCACCGCCGTGCGAGCCGGCCAGCGACTTGCCGAAGTGCAGCGGCAGCGAATAGATCGAAATGTTGTTGCCTTTGCGCGGCACGCCGACCAGCACCGTGCGCCCTTGCGGCCGCGTCAGCTCGTAGGCGAGCTCGATGACCTTCGGGTTGCCGGTGTTGTCGATCACGACGTCGAGCCCGCCGTTGCCGACGATTTTTTGAATCTCGGCCTTCGCGTCAGCATTCTGCGAGTTGATGATGTGCGTCGCGCCGAGTTGTCGCGCGAGTTCAAGCTTCGGCTGGAACAAATCGACAGCGATGAGCGGATTCGCGCCCGCCAATGCTGCGCCTTGAATCACGTTCAAGCCGACGCCGCCGGCGCCGAAGACGACGACCGATTGACCGACACGCACTTTGGCGTTGTTCGTGACGACGCCGATGCCCGTCGTCACCGCGCAACCGAACAGCGATGCGATCTCGGGATCGACATCGGGCGAGATCGTTGTCAGACGGTTCTCGCTGATGATCGAATACTCGTTGAACGTCGTGATCCAGCCGGCGTTCAGGCGTCTGCCTTGCCAGCGATACGCGGCGGGCTCGGCCTCAATGCCTTTGCCCTTCATCCAGTGCGCGACGACGTGATCGCCGACGGCGACGTGCTTCACGCCGGGGCCGATGGCCATCACCGTGCCCGAGGCTTCGTGCCCCAACAGGTGCGGCAGATACTTGTCTTCGCCCTTCGCGCCGTCGATCTCGCCGATCTGTGAACCGCAAATGCCGCTCGTGCGAAGATGCACAAGCACCTGGCCATAGTTGAGCGTCTCGGGCAGCTCGACCATGTCGATCACCAGCGGCTTGCGCTGCTCGACAAGAATCGCGGCACGCGTGGTGCTCGGGAGAGAATCGGTCGCGGCGTCGTCACGGTCGAGAATCGAAACAGACATGGTGATCCGAAGTGTTGGGTTATTCGAAGTAAATGAACGAGTGGTCGCCGGTGTAGCCGCAGCGATCGAACCACCATTGCCACTCCTCGGGCGTGCAGAAGCTTTCGCACGTGAGTTGCCAGTACAGCAGGTTCGCCTTCTCGTCTTCGTTGCGATACGACTCGACGCAGATGTACTTGTTCTTCTTGCCGACACGCTCGATCTCACGAAGCGCCTTGTCCAAGTCGTAGCAGTACAAGTTGTGCAGCGCGTTGATCGAGATGATCAGATCGAACGACTTGTCGTCGAACGGCAATGACGCAGCGCTGGCGACTTCGAGCATCGGCCGGACTTCTTCCTTCGCGTGCTCGATGCCGTAACGCGAAATGTCGATGCCGCGGACTTCGAGTCCCGGCACGGCCTGCGTCAGGTCATAAAGCAAGAAGCCTTTGCCGCAACCGACGTCGAGCACGCGCTGACCGGCGCGCAGGTTGTAGTGTTTCGCGAGACCATCGGCGACGGCGCGCCATCGGCCGTCGTACTTGTAGCCGCCGTACCCGACCTTGCGATCACCGTCCCAGTAATCGTAGTCGAACTTCTTGGCGAGCTTGGCCGCCTCGGCCTTCGGGAACTCGTTCACGCGCTTGAGGTAATCGCGCTTGGTCGCCTTGTGTATCGGCGAGAGAAAATCGATATACGCCATGACGCCCTCCTTGACATTGGCAGGGGGTTTCTTATCGCAAGTGGCGATGTCGCGTCAACGGCAATCAATGCTTGCATGCCGGTGGTGTTTTGCTACCAGCGCGGAACCATCGCTTGATGGCGCCGAGATCGTTTTGTAGGGAACGCCCTCTGTGGCGTTCCGTGAATCGCGATGGAGCGCAATTGCCCGTTCGGCGGAACGCCACGGAGGGCGTTCCCTACAGTGCATGCCTGTACGGCAAAACCTAACGAGACGCACGCACCGTCGACGTCGCGAAGTGCGGCGATGCATGCATCGTGCGCGGCGCGGCCGGCTGACGGCTTTCTTGCAGGAACTGACGGGCCTTGGCGACCTGCTGACGCTTGCGATTCGTGGCCGTCTGCGGCACGCCGTGCGATCCGTAGGCGAACTGACGTCGCGCGGCATCGACGGGCAAAAACTCGTTCAACAGAATGCAGCACCACTTCAAGCGATACACCGGCAGCAGCAGCTCGATCCGCTGCTCGTGCCGTTTCGGGTCGGTGGTGTTTTCGACCACCGCGGCCAGGAACGTCTTGAAGTGCCGCATCGACACCGGCAGGGCCGGCTGACAGAAGAAATCGCACACCAACTTGGCCGGGTCGTCCCATCCGGCGTACTCGAAGTCGATGAACTTCATGCCTTCGGGCGTGACCAAGGCGTTGTGAAAGCCGAAGTCGGATGGCGACAGGCAGCGGTCGCTTTGATTGAGCTCTTCGTCGAGCGGCAGGCAAATCTCGGCGGCGCGGCGCTCGACGGCTTCCGTCGTGGCCGACCACGCGGGATACAGCTCTTCTTCGACGAAGGCGGCAGCCTGCACGTCGATGGCCGAGTCGTTTTCGCTCGAAGCCGACCAATCGAGCTTTCGCAGCCGTTCGACACGGCGCGTGACGCAAGCCAGGTGAGCGCGAATGCTGAAACAGGCTTCGGCGCCCGGCGGCAGATTCGTCGCGTCGCTCGACGCCTTGTTCTGACTGAGCTGTTGAATCATCGCGGCAGCCTGGCGGACGGCGTCGCTGTCGATTTCGTCGGGCGTCGGGCGACGACCTTTGACGAATTCATAAAGCCCGAGATGATGCACCAAGTCGCACGACATTGGTCGCGGCAAGCAGCGCAACCCGTGATTCCACGCAAAGTGCGAGAAGGCAAACTCCGCCGCAAGGCGGTCGCGAGTGTCGTTCGGGTGCTGAAAGTAGATTTTCAGCGCGGCATCGAATGCCGAGCCACGCACGTGGAACACGCGATTGTTGCCGCCTCCGGCGACGCGCGCCACGCTGAACGGACCGCGATAACCGGCCGATGCCAAGAGGGCGACAATCTCGCTGCGCGGAAGAGGTGAAGTCATCGTGCTACGCGTGCCTCGCATAAAAGTTGATCGTGAAGTTGCGACCATGACGTGACCCGAGCGAACCGTGACTCCTGAGGATGGTGTTCGTGGGGATCGAACAGCCATCGCTGCGTCGCGGCGGGGAAGGCCGGTTCGGCCAACAACTCGGGCAAGTCGTCAATGAAGTGCGTACATTGCTGCTGGCCGATGCGGAACAACTTGTCGGCCAGCGTCGTTTCGAGGAACACCGAAGTCCGCGGCAGCCCGAAGCTCGGACGGAACAGCCCATTGTGGTCGAGCCACTTCAGCGCGGCCTGATGCAGGTCGTAGCTCGGGCCTCGGAACGGGAAGCGTGTCTTGTGACTGACGATGCGCACCGGGATTTCGAGTTCGTGACAGGCGCGAATGAACTCGACCACGCCGGGAAACGCCGACGCCTCGCAGATGCGAGCGCCGTAGACATAACCTTGCAACTCGGTCCAGTCATCTTCGCGGCCGACGCGTCGCAGGTAGTTGCGAACTTGTTCCTTGGACTTCGGAGTCTCGGCGGGAATCAGCCCCTGCTCGAGCGCCACCCGATGGAACAACGAGTCGTAAGAAACAATCGTGTTATCGAAGTCGATACCGATGAGCATGACGTCCTCGCTTTCGTGAACTGCCCTCTGCCATCTGTCCTCTGCCTACTACTTCTACGCCGCAGGCACGCGCAAACGTCGCGCTCGCATGCGGACCCAGTCGTGACATTGGCGGGCGATGTTCTCGGCCGTGAGACCGAAGTGTTCTCGGGCGTGATCTTGCTCGGTCGACTCGTGCAAAAAAGTGTCGTGAGCGCCGAATCGCAGCAGCTTGGCACGGACGTCGGGCTGATCGACAACCCACTCAGCCACCGCGCCGCCGAGGCCACCGATCATGCTGTGCTCTTCAATCGTCGCGACGACCGGGAACGATGCGAATACGCGTCCCAGCATTTCGACGTCGAGCGGCTTGACCGTGTGAAAGCTCACGACCTGCACGCTGTGTCCACGCTTCTTGAGTTGGTTGGCCGCCTCGACAACAACCGGCAGCATGTTGCCAGTGCTGAGAAGGCAGACGTCGCTGCCGGACTCCAAGACGTAGCCTTTGCCGATTTCCAGTGGCGGGGCCTCGCGATGGACGCACGCTTCGCCCTTCTTGCCGATTCGCATGTAGACCGGGCCGTTGTGCTTGAGTGCCGCGCGAAGCAGCGAGCGCACTTCCCACGCGTCGGCCGGGCAGAGCACGGTCATGCCGGGCAGCGAGCGCAGCATGGCGATGTCTTCGCACGAGTGATGCGTCGGGCCCAGCGATGCATACGACAAGCCCGAGCCGGTCCCGACGATGATGACCGGCACGTCGTGATAACAAACGTCGACGCGAATCTGCTCGAGGCAGCGCGTCGTCGTGAACGGAGTGATCGTGTACGTCACCGGTCGCAGGCCGCACATGGCGAGTCCCGAGGCGACGCCGATCATGTTCGCTTCAGCCACGCCGCAGTTGAAGAACCGCGACGGCGCCTTGGCGCGAAAGTCGTCGAACAGCCGGTTGCCGATGTCCCCCGAGAGCAACACGACACGCGGGTCGTCGAGTCCGAGAGCGGTGATTTCGGATGCGAAGGCGTTTCTCATTCGAGTCCCAGCTCCTTGAAGGCCTTCGTGACCTCGGCTTCATTGGGAATGCGGTAGTGCCAGTTGTTGTCGTCTTCCATGAACGACACGCCCTTGCCTTTGACGGTGTGGGCGACGATCGCGGTCGGCTTGCCGGGCACGGTGGGATAGGCACGCAACAAATCGACCAGGGCGGTGATGTCGTGTCCGTCGACTTCGATGGCGTTCCAGCCGAAGGCTTCCCACTTCTCGCGCAGCGGCGCGAGCGCCATGACTTCGTTCGAGCGGCCCGTGGCTTGCCACTTGTTGTAGTCGATGACGACGCACAAACGATCGAGCTTCTGGGCCGGCGCCATCAGCGCCGCTTCCCACACGCTCCCTTCGTTGCACTCGCCGTCGCTCATCACCACGCACACGCGATACGCGCGGTCTTGAATCTTGCCGGCCAGCGCGTGACCGACGCCAATCGGCAGTCCGTGACCCAGCGAACCGGTGCCGGCTTCCACACCGGGCACGCAGTTCGGGCTCGGATGCTCGGCCAGGCAACTGCCCGGCTCGGCATAGTGATCGAGCATCTCCTCGGGAAAGAACTCACGCAGCGCGAGAGCCGCGTAGAGGCTTGTGGCCGCGTGACCTTTGCTCAGGATCAGTCGGTCTCGATTCGGATCGTTGGGCTCGCGCGGATCGATATCGAGCGCGGCCCAATAGGCGGCCGTGAGAATATCGACGCACGACAACGACGACGCCAGATGCGGCGTCGACGCGCGATGCGACATCTGCACGAGGCGACCACGAATGCGTCGCGAGACCGTTTCGAGATGTTCGAGGCTGTGATCGACGGCGGTTGTCATGGGTCCGTTCTCCGGCCTCCGATTTCTTCCTCCCTCTCCCGCAAGGGGAGAGGGGAACTGACTCTATGTGTCCTTCAAATTCAGTTACGCGTGCCTTGCGTCTTGCCCGCACGCGCCATGTGCGGCTTCGGCAGTACCGAGGCGTCGCACGCGGCGGTGCCTTGTTGCAAGGCCTTCATCTTCGGCCCTTGCAGGACCTTGAGGTTGTAGTACGACTCTTCGGTCATCGAGTTCGGAATGCGGCCGGCCTCGAAGGCCATCAACAGGTCGCGAGCGGCATCCTTCAACGTGTGCTGCGGCTCGAAGCCCAGCTCCTTCTTGATCTTCTCGCTCGAGATGTGATACGAGCGCAGATCGTCGGTCGGCGTCGTGACGATCTTCACGTCGTTGCCGACGACGTCGCGCACCATCTCGGCGATCTCGATGAGTTTGAAATTCTGATAACCGGCGTTGTAGATCTTGCCGTCGATCTTTTTGGCGTCCCAACGCAGCGACTGCACATACACTTCGCACATGTCGGCGATGTGAATGTTCGGGCGACGTTGCTGACCACCAAAGACCTTGATCACGCGGTTGGTAACGGCGTGGTTGGTCAAAATGTTCACGCTCAGGTCCAAACGCAGACGCGTCGAGTACCCGCATACGGTCGCGGGTCGCAGCACGAGCGTCGTGAATCCTGCTTGCCTCTTCGCGAGCAGCACGTCCTCGCACATGGCCTTGTACTTCGAATAGTCGGTCAGCGGCTTGAGTTCGAGGTCTTCGGTGACGTTGTCCTCGTCCTTGATGCCGTAGACGCTCGAGCTCGACGCGTAAACAAAACGCTTGACGCCAGCGTCGATGCTCATATCAACCAGCGGCTCGAAGCAGTCGTAGTTGATGCTCTTGCCCAAGCCCGGATCGAGCTCGAAGCTCGGATCGTTCGAAACGCAGGCGAGGTGAATGACGGCGTCGCAGCCTTCGACGGCCTTCTTCACGACGTTGCGGTCACGCAAGTCGCCGCGGATTTGCGTCAGGCGCGGGTCCTTGGCGACGGCGGCCAACGGGTTGTCGTGATACAAGTACAGGTCGAGGACGTTGACCTGGCAACCTTCGCCCAACAGGCGCGGGATGAGCATCGAACCGACGTAACCTGCACCGCCTGTGACGAGAACTTTTTTGAATTGCGGATTGCTCATGACTTTTTCCACCTAGGCTGCTTGGGTCTGACACGGATTCAAAAGACTGTCGATCGTCTGCGCCAGACGACGGCGATCGACCGGTTCACGATTTCCGACAACGCTCACGGCCTGAGCTCCGACAAGGTTGCCCAAGAAGTTGAGCAACTCGGGAGGCACGCCGCGGGCGGCACACAAACTAGTGAGCGAGAACACCGCGTCGCCGGCGCCGATGCGATCGACGATCTTCGTCGCAAAGGCTGGGCTGACGTGGAACCCCGTGCCATGGTCGTACAGCAAGCTGCCATGCTTGCCGCGCGTGACCATGACCATCTTGGCTTGTAGACGTTCGCAGAGCTTCGACATCAGATTCCGCAGCTCGCCTTTGCGGCAGCGCGAGTCGAGCCGCAGCTCGCCTTCGTGAATCGAGATGTAATCGGCTCGCGGGTACTTCGAGATCGTGTGGTAGCCGATGTTCGCGGCGTTGAGCTGCGTGTTGACGCACAAGTATGGCGCCTCGCGGCTCAACAATTTGATCATGTTCTCTGTCACCAGGCCGTGACCGAAGTCCGACACGACAGCGACATCCGAGTTCGGCAACATCTGCTCGAGCAGCGAACACATTTCAGTGTCTTGCTCAATCGGCAGCGCTTCGTCGTTCAGGTCGTAGACGGCGAACAGCTTCGAGCGCGAGTAATTGTCGAGAAAGCGGCGCTTGAGGATCGTGGGCGAGTCGGCCTTGTACAGGAACGTCGGCTTGACCTTCTGATTCAGGTGCTGACGCACGAACTCTTCTTGCGTGTCGTCTTCGCCGAGGTACGTGAGCAGCGAAACCTTGCCGCAGAAGTTCGCCAGGTGGTTGGCAATCGCGAGCACGCCGCCGGCGTGACGCTCTTTGCAAACGTAACGCATCGCCAGGACCGGCTCCTTGCCGCTCTTGCCGAGTGCGTCGCAGTAGACGTATTCGTCGAGGATCGTCTCGCCGACGAGCACAACCTCCATGTCACGCAGCGACTCGACGTGCTTCAGGATCTCGCCGGTCGAGAATCGTTCGCGGAGCGTGTCGAGATGGTTGTTCACCTCGGGCGTGAAGCATTCGAGATAGCCGGTCACTTGCTTCGGCGGCTTCGTGAAGCGGAGTTGCGAGCCAGCGGCGCGGGCGGCTTCTTGTTCTTCGATCGTGTTCGTCGACAACTCGAAGCCGTGATCGCGTTGTGCGATGGTCTTGGCAAAGATGTTCGAGCGAACGAAGCGAATCGCGTCGGCAGCCGAAACGGTGTGGCTGACGGCGACGTAGTCAACGACTTCAACCGCGGCGACGAGCTCGGCACGCAGCGTCTGCGGCAACGTCGATTGACGATTCGACGTATCGGCGGCGCTGTCGGGCGTGACGGTGACGACAAGGATATCGCCCATCGCGCGGGCTTCGCGCAGGTGGAAGATGTCTTCGACGTGCAGCCGGTCGAAGTCGCCGTGACAGTGGACGACGCGCTGGCCGCGGCCCTGCAAGCCTCGGACATGCTCGACGACGGTCTTCAGGTCGCCGATTTTGGTGCAGGCGGTTTGAAGGTCCATCGATCTGCTTCCTTGCAAAATCGGCTGCTGTCAAATCTCCCTCGCCCCTTCGGGGAGAGGGCCGGGGTGAGGGGGCGAAGCGAGTACCAGCTTCCAAACCCCTCACCCTAACCCTCTCCCGCAAGGGGAGAGGGAAACTGATCGGCTGCCTTGTCCAGCTTCATGTCCTTGGTCTACGACAAATACGCGAACCAATCCTTGGTCGCTGTGGCAATCGAGTCGGGATCCCAGACCGGCGCGGTGCGCCAGGCATCGATGCCCGCCATCATCTGCCGCACGCCGTCCTCGAATGAGACGATCGGCTTCCACTTCAGTTCGTTTTGAATCTTCGCGTTCTCGGCGAACGTGCAGTCCGGTTCGCCAGGGCGCTTCGGGATGTGCACCTTCGGGCCGCCGATCAACTCGACGAGCCGGTTGACGCTGTACGTGCCCGAGCTGCCGACGTTGTAGATGCGTCCGCTGTGCTGCGATTGTGCGGCTTTGTAGAACGCGTCGACCACGTCGGTGACGAACGTGAAGTCACGCGTCTGCGTGCCGTCGCCAACCACCGTGAACGGACGACCGGCCAACTTCTGTGCCAAGAACACGCCGAACACCGCGCCGTAAGCGCCCGTGGTGCGACTGCGAGGTCCGTAGACGTTGAACAGCCGCAGCGAGATGGCCGGCAGCTTGTAGACTTGCGCCCAGTGCATCACGGCTTCTTCGCCGAGATACTTGGTGAGGGCGTACGGGTATTGCGGTTTGACCTCGGCGGTCTCGGGCGTCGGATAGATGTCCGGGATGCCGTAGCATGAGCTCGACGCGGCGTAGACAAGTCGCTTGACGTCGGCCAAGCGCGCGGCCTCGACGACATTCGTCGTGCCGACGACGTTGGCGTGCAGGTAGTCGAGCGGCTTCTGCATCGATGGCACGATGTCGGCCAACGCGGCCAGGTGAAACACCCAGTCGACGCCTTCGAACAGCGGCTTGATCGACGAGAACTGTGCGACGTCGGCCTGATAGAACGAGAACTTCTTCGATCGCTCGGCGGCGGCGAGGTTTTCGCGACGTCCGGTGGCGAGGTTATCGATCGCGATCACTTCGTGGCCTTCGGCCAACAAGCGATCGCAGAGATGGCTGCCGATGAATCCGGCTCCGCCGGTAACGATGCAACGTTTCATACGACGATTGCCTCCTTGCAATCATTCGACCGCGGGAGCGAAGCAACTCCGTGCTTCACACACTCCGACGATCGACAGCCGGCATTAGGGTCGCCGGCTCATGGGTCACGTTTCTTGCGGGGAAACGCTAGGTTACACGGCCATTTTGCCGCGGTTGATCGAGTTATATTCCATCCGGTCGGAAGTGCCAATGTCAGTCCCGCGATAGCACGGAGTTTCCTCACTCGCGCGGCAAAAAGCCCGGAAATCACGTCGCATCTACCATCTCGGTGCGCGCCGATGAGCCGGCGAAGTGCGGCTTCGCGGGGCTATTTGGCTGCTGGAGAGGCGTGGCGGGCGAGGCCTTCTTCGGGCGCCGCAACGATTGCAATGCGATGGCGGCCCTCATGACCACGCGGGCGACCTTCGACACCGATCCACGCACGATGCGAGCGCATTGCGAGCGCACGTGTCGAAAGAGGCCTCGCGGATCGTCGGACAGCAACATGCCGAACGCCAACACCACGCGGCGAATCGGCCAAAACCGAATCGTGGACCTCAATGCACGTTCAATGCTTCGAGCAAACCCGCCGATGTGCTCTTTGACGGCCTTGGCCTGCGGATACCAGCGATCGTAGAAAACCATCCATTGCATCACGTTGTGAATGTCGATGTCGGATTGAGCTTCGACCGCGGCCCAGGCAGCCGAAGGCTCGCCGCTGTGCATGCGTACGACGTGGTTGGCCAGCCGGCGATGCAACTTGTTGGCATGCGAGGTCGCCCAACATCCGACGCGCGGCGTGTCGAGTGCCATGTCTTGCATGATGCTCTTCAAATGCTTGACCGAGCTGATCTCATAGGTGCAGAATTCGTCCGAATCTTCGACAACATACACGTCTTCATCGCGCGGATATGCGCGGACGACGTAATCGTCGTCAATCGTCGAGTCGAAGTTCACGTTCTCTTGCTTGGCGACCACGACGATCGGGTGCATGTGGAAGCAACGACCCACAAGCCCTTCATCGCCGACAGGCCAGAACATGTTCGAAGGCCAGTTGACTCGCGGCGGCCAATACGAGGCAAGCGTCGCGGGGTGCCAATGGTTCATCGCCAAGCCCGTCAACTGACGCGGCGTGATCGTAATGTCGGTCTCGCCGTGGCTAAAGTCTCGCATGAAAGCGGGGACAAAAGTCTCGGCGGCCACACGCGTGCCGGCCGTGATGACGGCTCGCTTCCCTGCGTCGATCAGCTCGGCCAGGCGCTTGAAAGCTCCGTCGGCGAACACCATATCCGGAGCAAGAAACACGACAGCTGCGCCAACCTTGCCGCCTTCCTTGTTCGCGTCGATGTGGCAGCGGCTGAGAATGGTGTGAGCCGAGATCGGCGGCGGCGCGCTGGCGATTCCGCCGACTTCTTGCTGCAACCGCGGAGATAGCCTTGAGAAGACGTTCGATTGATGAATCAGTTTCGAGTCTTCAAGCGTCGCGTGAAAGTCGTACAGCTTTTCCGGTTCGTTGGGATTCGGCTCTTGTTGCTGGCCCGGCAGAGGCGGCGCCGCGATGGACCGCTTCTTGCTGCCGGTATCGATGTAAATGATCTCGGTCGTCACGAGCTTCAACAGCTGTTGAAACACCGGTGATTTCTGAATGACGGCGCCGTCTTCGATCGTCGTGTACAGCTTGTAGACGGTGCCCGGCCGATCGGCCAGCGCGGGAATGTTGTCCGGCGAGAGTTGCGAGGGTAGCGAAATATCGAGGTACAGTCGTGTGTGCTCTGCCCCCCAAGTAACATTCGTCAGATGAAAGGGAATCACCGAACTCTCCTTCGCGGTCTCAAAACTCTTTGGGTCAAGCAGCATTCTTCCAGTCGGTACGCCAGGCCAGTTGCGGGCGAACGGGGCCAAGGAAGGCGTACGTCTGATCCGTGCGGGTATCGTTGATCTTGAAGTTCAAGATTTTGTCGCGCCTGAGGGTCACGTTGCCTGCGTCGTTCGACGAGGCGATCTCGACCGAAACGCTGTACTTGTGATCGTTCAGCAGATTCGCGGGAATGCGGCAGTACGACTCGAACAACCCTTCAGGAAACGGACGTGCCGACCACGGGTCGCGATCGGCTGCCTGCGACTGTTGGTTCTGCGCCGACAGCACAACGCCGCCGTCCTGATCGACGAGCATGATCTGTACGCGGTACGACGCGCCGGGCTTGCGGTTCCAGTACGCGATGCGGATGCACACCTCTTCGTCGATGCTCAGTTCCGACACCGTGCGACCGTCGGTCGCGTGAACGCTCACCGCGTGCAGGCTGACGAACTCGTTGCCTGGCGCCGTCTCGGGGTCGGTCCACTGCTTCTGGCCCATGTCCTCTTCGGGCGGCACGTATTGGCGAATCACGTCGGCCGGTGGTCCGATGGCTTCGAGCGTGCCGCTACGCAGCAGCACCGCGCGGTCGCAAAGCGTTTCGACCGATCCGAGGCTGTGCGAAACGAACAGCACCGTGCGTCCCGAGCGCGTAAGGTCGCGCATCTTGTCGAGGCACTTCTTCTGAAAATCGAAATCGCCGACGGCCAGCACCTCGTCGACCAGCAGAATCTCCGACTCCAAGTGTGCGGCGACCGAGAAGGCTAACCGCATGTACATGCCGCTCGAGTAACGCTTGACCGGCGTGTCGAGGAATTGTCCGACCTGCGAGAAGGCGACGATCTCGTCGAATTTGCGATGAATTTCGGTGCGACGCATGCCGAGCATCGCGCCGCTGAGGTAGATGTTGTCGCGTCCGGATAGCTCGAGATGAAACCCCGTGCCAACCTCCAGCAGCGAACCAATGCGGCCAATGACGCGGGCATGGCCGGTCGTCGGCGCCGTGATGCGTGAGAGTACCTTGAGCAGCGTGCTCTTGCCCGAGCCGTTGCGTCCGATCACGCCGAGCACTTCGCCGCGCCGCACGCTGAACGACACGTCGCGCAGCGCCCAGATGGCCTTCGTATCGGCGCCGCCGTTCTGCGATCCATGCTTCATCGCATAGCGAAGTCGCCGCATTGGCGCAAGGCAGGCGCGCTGCACCGATTCGCGAATCGTGTTGTACGCCTGCTGCTGCTCGGGAATGTGGTAGCGCTTACCGATTCCGTGAATGTCGATCGCGAGGTCATCCATGACGCTTCATCACCACAGCTTCGTCAGAGGCTTCAAACCACGTCGGCAAAGTGGAGTTCCATCGAGCGGAAGTACCACGCTCCCGAAATCAGCAGCACCAACGTCACGGCGCACGATGCCGCGATGCTCGACGTCGGCGGCTCAGCAATCGGCAACAACGCCCAACGGAACCATTCGAGCGCACCCGTCATGGGGTTCAGTCCGTAAAGCACGCGCCATTTGCTGTCGAGCAAGCTGCTGGGGTACAGCACCGGGCTGGCAAACATCCACAGTTGGCACAGAAACGGCACCGCATGCCGGACGTCGCGATATTTCACGTTGAGCGCCGACAGCCACAGCCCAGCACCCAAGGCGGCGAACATGGCAAGCGCTATCGGCAGAGGAAGCAACACCATGCGGATCGTGAACGGCACGCCGTACCACGCCATCATGCAAATCATCACGACGAACGTGATCGAAAGGTCGATAAGCCCGCCGAGGATGCTCGCGGCCGGCACGAGCAGTCGCGGGAAATAAACCTTCGTGATCAGGTTTGCGTTGCCGACCAGGCTGTTCGCGCTGGCGCTGAGTCCGTTGATGAAGAACATCCACGGCATGAGTGCCGCGAAGCTGAAAATCGGATACGGAATGCCGTCGGCCGTGAAGTTCTCTTGGCTGCCGAAGAAAGCGTTGAAGATGAGCATCGTCGCCAGCGGCTGAATGACGGCCCACGCCGCGCCCAACACGGTTTGCTTGTAGCGAACCTTGATGTCTCGCCACGCGAGAAATTGCAGCAGCTCGCGGTTGCGCCACAACTCGCCCAGATCGAGCGGCATCCAACGCTTCGGCGGCGCGATGACGAATTCGTGATGGATGGGCGCGACGATCAGCGGTTCGGAATCTAGCGATACAGTCGACATGCGGGTCACTCGAAGGACGGCCGGAAGTGTCCGTGCAATGCCCGTTTAAGGGCGTGGGCCGACGGGCGTCGCATGCGGGAACACGAGATGCTCCGCCCTTGGGCGGGGGGAAGTTAGCGGGAAAGCCGGTGGGGGGTCAAGGCCAGCGTCACGATGCTGGCTAGCGCATTTTCCTACCAAGGTAAGTCAATGCCGCTTTACCTGCGCGACGCACGAAACGTGGCAACTTCACGCGCCGCGCCGCTTGCACGGCCGAACGCTTCAGTTGCGCCGCCCACGGCTTCTCACACGCCAAGCAGTCGAACACAGCGGCCGCGTCTTGTGCGCTCGCGGCCTCGACATCGTTCCATGCCTGCGAACACGCGCCGGCATGAATGCGAATCGAGTGTTGGAACAACCAGCGATGCGTCGGCACGGCATGATACGCCGCCCAATCGGCAACGATCGTGGCATTGCACACCTGGTCGGTCAGCGTGTCGCGCATGTGCGAGTCGGCGCTGAGTTCGTAGGTACACAGTTCATCGGAGTCCTGCACCACGTAGCGGTCGCATTCATCAGGCCACGCCAGATCGACGAAATCATCGTCGGACGTTCCAACGAACGACGCGCCGCGCCGGTTTGCCACGACGGCCAACGAGTGCGAGTGGAACAATCGCGCCACGAGCCCCTCGTCACCCACGGGCCAAAACAGGTTCGAAGGCCACACGCCTCGCGCGGGCCAAAAGTTTGCGGTCGTCCAAGGATGCAAATGTTGCAGTGCTAGCCTCGTCAGCTCGCGCGGGCCCACGCTGCCGTGGCCGTAGCGCGCGACGAACGCTCGCACAAAAGCATCGCGAGACAGGCGAATGCACGGCACAAAGATCGCCTTCTTACCGTCGTCGATCAGGTCACGCACCCGCGCAAAGGCGCCGCGAGCGTACAACATGTCGGGCCCGGCAAAGACAATCGTCGCTTTGACATCGGCAGCCGCCGAGGCAACGGCTCGATGGCAGTCGCTCATCGCCACATACGACGATTGCCGCGGATCGACCGTCACGTGATGAACTTCCGTTGGGATAATACCCGACAGCCGCTGAAACGCCGGTGACGCCGCGATGCGCTTGCCATCCTCGACGGTCGTGAACAGTTTGTAGACCGACCCCGCGCTCGGCGAGTGCCGGGACGTTCCCCTCGGCGATTTGCGTCGGCAGCGAAACGTCGAGGTACAGGTCGGTGTACGTCCTGCCCCAAACGACGTTCGCGATGTGAAATGCCGCCATGCGATCCCCGTTGATTGTCAATCGACCCTTCTCCCACCGGGAGAAGGTGCCGCGAAGCGGCGGATGAGGGCGGGTTAAATTGGTAACCGCCTTCTACTTCAACCCGCCCTCACCCGGCGGCTGCGCCGCCACCCTCTCCCAAAGGGAGAGGGGTTCATTTTATCCTCGGATCCCCGTTTAGCCGGCGAGCTTGCTCGCCGCGTCGCGGCGTGTGACGGTGGAACGACGCAACGTTGATCGACACAACCGCGCCAACCGCACACCCGCGCGCAACGTCGGAAACACCAACGGCGCTTCCGCCCACTGTCGCAACCTCGGCAGATCAATCACATGCGACGCATCGCGTGCACTTTGCGCGAGCACAACCTCCCACGCCGGTGAACAATCGCCGCGATGAATGCAAATCGGGTGCGAGAATCGCCAGCGTTGGCGACGATTCGTGCCCCAAATGGCCCACTTCTTCAGGCCTTGCGTGTCGAGCGGCTCGGGCCGAAGCCCGTCGAGCCCGTACTGCTCGGGGCTGATCTCGAACAAGCACATCTCGTCGGAATCTTGCACGATATGAATGTCGCTCGGCCGACGGCACAATTTATCGACGAGACCCACATCGACGGTTGATGAGAACCGCACATTGCCGTTGCCGGGCACGACCATCAGCGGATGCATGTGAAACGATCGGGCGACGAACCCTTCGCGACCTACCGACCAGTACGCGTTCGGTGGCCAGATCTCTCGCGGAGGCCAGAACGATGCCTTCGACACCGGGTGCAAATGTTCGAGCGCCAGATCGACCATCTCGCGATTGGTGATTTCGATCGGAGCGTCGCCGCGCACTCCGCGGCCTACGAGTGCCGGCACGAATGTCTCTCGCGACAGCCGCACGCTCGACGTGAGCACCGCGCGCTTGCCGGCGTCGACCGACAGCGCCAGTTTGCGGAACGTGTCGTCGGCGAACACCAGATCGGCGCGAGGATCACCATCGCCGCGCCTTTGGCCGCCGCATCCGTGATGGCCGCCTTGTGGCATGAAGTCAGAATATCGAAGCACGACACCGCGGGATCGACCTCGATCGGAATGATCTCCGTCGGCATCAAGCGAGTCAGTTGGCGATAGCTCGCGCTACGGCTCAGTCGCGGCACGTCGTCGGCCGTTGTGTAGAGTTTGAACGCCGTGCCGGGTCGGCTTGCTACGGCAGGCAAGTTGCCCGGCGCCAGTTGCGTCGGCAGCGACGCTTCGAGGAACAGCTCGGTGTGCGCCGCGCCCCACGTCACGCAGATGAAATGCAATGGGCGGGGCTGCGAGACCCCTTCTCCCTTTGGGAGAAGGTGCCGCGAAGCGGCGGATGAGGGCGGGCCGAAGGCTGGAACGTCATCCATCGTCTCACACCTCAATACTAGGGACGCATCTCAGCAACCACGTGCATCTGGTTGAAAGTCGAACTAGCCACGACGCCCCCTCACCTGTCCGTCTGCGACGGACATCCTCTCCCAGAGGGCGAGGGGTTTGGAATTGGAGGCCAGTACACGCTTCAACCCCTCACCCGGCTCGCCTTCGGCGAACCACCCTCTCCCGCAAGGGGCGAGGGTTGGGGCAACATATGTCCCGACCAACGCAACGACAACGGCAGTTTCGATCGCCCTTTACTTACGCCGACACGACGCCGTATAGTCCGCGGCCCAAACGTCTCCAAAACATTCGCGCCCTCGCTGCTAGCTGCCCATGCAACCTCGCCATCGCCGCATTCGCGTGTGCCATGTGCAGTTGCTGCCGATGATGTCGGGCGTGCAGCGCGTGTCGCTCGAGATCTTCAAGCATCTCGACCTGCGACGTTACGAGCCGCACGTCGTCTGCCGGGCTGAGGGGCCGCTGACCGAGGAGCTTGCACGACTCGGCATCGCGTTCCATGTCGTGCCCGAGATGATCCGTTCGATTCGCCCGCATCACGACTGGCCCGCCTATCGACGCTTGCGAGCGTTGTTCGAGCGTGAAGCCTTCGACGTCGTACACACGCATTCGTCGAAGCCCGGCGTGTTGGGCCGCATCGCTGCCCGCCACGCTGGCGTCCCGGCGATCGTGCATCATGTTCACGGTTACGCGTTCCATGAGTTCTCGTCGCCGCTGGGCTATTGGGTCGGCAGTCAGATCGAACGGCAAATCGGCCGCTACTGCGATCGCGTGATCTTCGTGAACCAGGAAGAACGCGAGTTGTCGATCCGCCGCGGATGGCTGCCGGCCGAGAAGTGCGTCACGGTGTGCACGGGCGTCGACTGTCAGGCGCTCGCCGATTCGCGACAAAGCGTCGGGCGTGCCGTGTTCCGTCGCGAGCGACGACTTCGCGACGACGAGGTGGCGATCCTCGTGTCGGGTCGTATCGACAATCAAAAACAACCGCTGATCATTCCCGAGATCGCCAAGACGCTGAACACGCTGCTGCCGCGTGCCGCGTGGCGGATTTTCGTTTCGGGCACCGGGCCGCTGGAAAACGATCTGATCGAAGCGATTCATCGCTGCGGCGTCGAGCGACGTGTCGAGTTGCTCGGCTGGCAAGACGATCGACTGGCGATGGTGCGCGGCTGCGATGTGGTGCTGCAGCCGAGCCTGTGGGAAGGTTTGCCCGCATCGTTGATCGAAGCTCAAGCCGCCGGACAAGCCGCCGTGGCCAGCGACGTGAAAGGCAACCGCGAACTCGTGACGCCCGACAACGGGTTTCTTTGCTCGCCAAAGGACGCCTCAGCCTACGCGGCGGCGCTTGCCCAATTGATCGCAGACCCTGCGCTACGCGAAACCCTTGGAGACGCCGGCCGTCAGCAATCGCAGCGGCATTTTCAGGTGTCGAATTATCGCCGCGTCGCCGAGTTGTACGACGAGATGCTCGGCGTGACGCCGCAAGAAGAAACGCTGCGTTTCGCGGCTTAATCTAAGCCGAATAAATAACAAATATGTGCTATCGCGCCTGAGAAGGATTACGCACGAGGACGACGACTTCTTCCTGGCACGGTGTCGGAAGACGCGTCGTTTCGACTTCGCGGTAGTCAAGCTTCGCCAACCCCGCAAGCGCTCGCGCCAGCGTGAGGCTATCGACGCCCTTCTTGTCGAGCACGAAAATGTCTGGGTGCTCGTTCGTTGCCAGTTCGTTGAGCGCTTGCGAAGCGGTCAGCTTTTCGTAGTGAGCATGGGCGTAATAGCCGGCGAGCTTGAAGCGTGCGGTGCCCACGATGTGCCGATCGGGCCCGAAGCTCTCGAGCATCCATGTGCCGAGCGAGTGCTTCGCCTGGCCGCCCGGTTCGTGGGCGACGATGATCTCGGTACCGCTGGCAA
The DNA here is from genome assembly GCA_963708675.1 of uncultured Planctomycetota bacterium. GTDB lineage: Bacteria > Planctomycetota > Planctomycetia > Pirellulales > PNKZ01 > DATAXP01. The sequence goes on along the minus strand of CAVPTO010000003.1, from coordinate 2,304,165 downwards.
TCGCGAACACCACGACGCACGCGCCGGTCAGTCGCAGCGTCGAAGCCGCAAGGTTGCTCGGCGTGCTAGCGAATCGCGCTCGCAATCGCAGCGCGAGCCCGACGACGGCTTCGAGTCCCAAGGCCGCGAACGGCGCAGAGATTACGACGATCGCGAGCGCGTAACGGCTGCTTGATGCTTTCGCTTCCCAACTGTGAAACCAGATGCCCACCATCGTGATGAGACAGACGTAGAACAACGCCTGATGATCGATGCGTAGCCACACGCGCCACCACACCGCCACGCCCACGAGACACAGCAGGCCGTAAACGGGACTGAACCCGCGATACATGGTGCGAAGCATCAGCCACGTCGCGCGGCCACTGGTCATGTGCGGCTCGGGCAACGCCGGGGCCAAGAACCGTTCGGTCGTCTGCACGAGCGGCAATGGCGTCGGCTCGACGGGGGGCACGGTCGTCGCCTTTGGCGGAGATTGCACGATGTCGGCCGCGTCGCGCACGATGGGGTGCGATTCGTTCGCTGCCTGGAAGTGCTGCAGATAAAGCAGCCGGTGCAGGTTGCTCCCCCAAATCCACGACGAGTAATAGCTGCCGAAGGCCACGTTCACGCCGACGAGCAGCAACGGATAACCGGCGCAAAAGAGCATCGTTCCGATGGCCAACCGTCGTCGCGGAACGACCGCACACCACGCTCGCCAGCCGGCCCAAATGAACAGCGGCACGAACAGGAACCAGCCTTCGAATCGCGTTTGAATCGCAAGCGACGTGGCAATGCCGGCGGCGACGAACCAAAACCATCGCAACTCCGTGACGGCACGCCATGTGAGATACACCGACGTCGCCACCCACAGGCAGAACGTCGGGTCGCGGACCATTTCGGGTGTCCACTGCAACAGCTTCGGATGAATCGCAATCAGCGCGCAGCCAATCGTTGCCGTGCGGTCGTCGAATTGTCGTCGCATCCATCCGAACAACGGAAGGATCATCAGCGTGCCGCAGGTGACGCCCCACAGCTTGGCGGACGTTTCCCAGTCCAAGCCCGCGCGATGCATGAGCATCAGCGTGACCGGATAGAAGTTGAACTCGCGTGGTTCGATTGGCCCCGTCTTGTCGACACCTTCGAGCCCTTGCGCGACTTCGATGTAGAACGCTGCATCGGGGCAAAGCACCTCGGCGCGTTCAGCCATCATCCATCGCGGCACCAGCGCCAACAGCAGCAACATCGCGATCGTAAGGGGACGATTCGTCACGCCCGTCGCGCGCTCGGGCAACGCCAGCCAATTGGGAAAGCGGCTTGTCGCGTTGATTGCGGTCGCTGAAACCGACATGTCGAGCAGCCTTGACGAGGGCGCCCCCAGCGCATCTGCCGAAGGGTCGGCAGCCCACTCAGGGCGGAGCATTTAATCGGCATGCGCACCGTGTGTAAAGCTCATTATCTTCATTACTTCGATGAAGGATTCTTCACGTTGACAGCATCGGCAAAGGCCGATACCCTTCGCCGCCTCAAACAACGCTTTCGCGGTAAGACTGATGATTCGTGCATTCATTCGATCGCAGCAAGCACTTAGCCGCATGCTCGACGCATCGATCGACGACAAGTACACGACCGACGGCAACGCCGATTTTCAGCGCTCGTGCGTGCCGAAGTATCTGGCCGAAGGGCTAGCGATCGTCGACGTCGGCGGCGGTAAGCGGCCGTTTCTCGCCCCCGAGGACCGACGTTCGCTGAGCGCGCGGGTCACGGGACTCGACATCGACGGCCACGAGCTCAAGAGCGCGCCGGCCGGCTGCTACGACCGCGTCGTGCAAGCCGACGTCACCACGTTCCGCGGCGAAGGCGACGCAGACCTCGTCATCTGCCAGGCCGTCTTGGAACATGTCCCCAACACGCAAGCGGCGCTGTCAGCAATCGCCAGCATGTTGAAGCCCAGCGGGACGGCGACGGTTTTCGTCCCCAGCCGCAACGCGGTCTTCGCGCGGATCAACATGCTGCTACCTCAACGGCTGAAGCTGAAATTGCTGGGCGCGATCTTTCCGCACATGCGTCGCTATCAAGGGTTCCCCGCGTTCTACGATCGCTGCACGCCGCGAGACTTCGAACGTCTGGCAGCGACGTGCGGATTGAAAGTTGTCGAGACGCGCTGCTATTACTCGAGCGCGTACTTCACGTTCTTCTTTCCGCTGTATGCCGTGTGGCGGCTGTGGACGCTCGTCGCCGCGCGACTCTGGGGCCCCCAGGCGGCCGAGACGTTCACGATGGTGTTCAAGAAGGCTGGTTAGCCGCGACGCGCCGCGCGCTCGGCGCGGGTCTCCAGACCCCGCCGCTTTAGGCCCAATGTCGGCGGGGTCAGAGACCCGCGCCGAGCGCGCGGCGACTCGCGCTGAGCGCTTGCATGCAAATGCTTTGCGTCGGCCTTGTTCCGCCTGGCGCTTCTCGCTTTAATACGCCCCCATTTTGTGGCTCGACGTCCGAGCTCGCGGAATTCGTCGTGAGTTCACCGCCTTGAGTTTTCTACTTCCCGCCTGCGCTGCGTTCGTGATCTCGGTCGTCCTGACGGCGATCGTGAGAGCGCTGGCGCTGCGCTACGACATGACTGACGGGCCCGACGGACATCGCAAGTTGCAGTCGGCGCCGGTCCCGCTGTGGGGCGGCGTTGCCGTGTTCGGCAGCTTCTTCGCCGTTGCGTGCGCAGCGTGGCCAACACTCATGGCCGACTTCGCCGGTTCGGCGGCATTGGGCATCACGCTCTTGGCGCCCGCGGCGCTGATCTTCGTCGTCGGCCTTGTCGACGATAGCCGCGACTTGCCCGCGCGACTCAAGCTCGGCATGCAGATCGCCGCCGCGTTGCCACTGCTTGCCACGGTGACTTGGTTCGATCGCGTGGGCATGTTCGGCCACGTCTTCGCGCTCGGTTATCTGGCGTGGCCGTTGACGGTCTTCTGGCTCATTGGATGCATCAATGCCGTCAACCTCATCGACGGCATGGACGGTAACGCTTCGGTCGTGAGCATCGTCGCGTCGCTGGCGATTGCCGGCATCGCGTCGCATCACGGACATCCACATATCGCCGGGCTCGCGATGATTCTCGCCGGATCGGTCCTCGGGTTTCTCGTGTTCAACCGACCACCGGCGAGCATCTACCTTGGCGATTGCGGAAGCACCGTCATCGGCCTGCTGTTGGGCGTTTTGTGCATGGAAGCCGCCAACGTCGAGGGGGGTGCGCTGCGCATCGCCGTGCCGTTGGTCGTGATGGCGGTGCCGATTCTCGACACGTCGCTCGCGCTGTTGCGTCGCACGCTGACCGGCCGACGTTTCGACTGCGCCGACCGCGGACACATTCATCATCGCCTGCTCGAACGTCTCAATAAGTGGCAAGCGCTCGCGTTGACGTGCGCTTTAAGCGTCGCCATGGGTCTCGCAGCGTTCGGCGCGACGGTGCTCGATTCCGATCCATTGGCGTGGTTCACCGCGCTCGCCGTCATCGTCGCCATGACGCAGCTTCGCTTCTTCGGCAACCACGAATGGGCGTTGGTGAAGATGTCGGTCGGTTCGCAGTTCGCGCAATTGGCCGGCAAGTTGTGGAAGTCGGCGTGGAACAGCGGCGCCGTCGACCCGGCCGGCAGCATGACCGGCGACTTCGACGAGGCATGGCAGAGCTTGTCGCGCGAAGTCAGTTGTTGGCACGCACATCGTCTCGAGCTAAGCGTGCGACGCGGTCGGCAGGTCACGCTCAGCCGTCGATGGGAAGCGGCGGCCCCCGCGCAGTCGCACGATCCCTATCACTGGCACATGTCGCTGGTCTTCGGCGGTGTCGATCGGACGCACTACGAGTTGTCCGTGTGGGGCGACGACGCCGTATCTGCCGAGCCGTGGTACTTGCAACGTCTGGCCGTCGCGCTTCGCACGTTTGGCCGCTACTGGGCCGCTCGCCCCGAGCTCGTGATGCGCAAGCTCACCGTCTTCGATCCCGCCACGGTCGAGCATCGCGAAGCGGCATGATCGAAACCCAACAGCGCCACCTCGCTTAAGCCCACGGACTGCCGTCCGTGGGTTTCGGGTATGCTTGAATCATGCGGCTCATTGCTCGATTACTTCGTCCAACCCTGTTCGCCTACTGGATCGCGCTGATCGTCGCGCTCCACTGGCCGATCTCCAAGGAACAAGCTCCGCGCGTCTTCGCGTACGATAAGCTGATTCACGGCGCGATTTACGGCGGGCTGGCCGTGCTCGTCGCTTGGAACTTCGAGCGGTCCCCTTCTCGCTTGGGCCGCGCTTCCCGTTGGCTCGCGTTTCTCGTGGGCATTCTCGCCGTTGCCTTGCAAGGAGCGATCGACGAAGTGACCCAGCCGCTGAGCGGGCGCTCAGCCGACATTGCCGATTGGGGCGCGGACCTCGCCGGGGCCGCGATCTGCTTGGCGATCTGGGCCATTTTGATTCGTCGCCACACGAATTAGCGTGCCTCGGTCGACGAACAGCCCATCGACTCGGCACACCTTGATCGCTATATTGAGCGACTTATCGAATTTTGATCCCGAGCTCGAAGGTTCGCCGATGTACGCAATCATTCTCGATGGCCGCCGTCAACTGAAGGTCGAAGAAGGCCAGGAACTGCTGGTCGATTGCCGCGATAAGTTGAAGGCTGGCGACGCTTTGAAGTTCGATCGCGTGCTGGCCGTCGGCGGCGATCAGGGGCTCAAGCTCGGCGCTCCGGCACTCACCGGCGCGAGCGTGTCGGCCGAGGTTTTGGGCCTCGAGCAAGGCGAGAAGCTGACCGTTCAGCACTTCCGCCGTCGCAAAAACTCAAAGCGACGCACCGGCCACCGCCAAATTTCGACCCGCATTCGCATCGGCAAGATCAGCATTTAATTGCCGATCGTTCGCGTCCGGTTAGCCGCGTGGCTTGCGACGCGCTCCGCCGGCGCGTCGCGGCTAACCAACCGTAAACAAAATCCAAACAAGGCCGATCGCCCTCCCGGCGATTGGCCTTTTTCATGCGCCGACCTCGGATTGTTAATTCCAAAAAATTTCGGCGTCCTCGCGATCGTGTGACGAACGCCTCGGGTTTTTTCATAACCCACGTTTCCAGCATCGGTTAGGCGACACATTTGTTCACCGACTGCACGGGCAAGCCCGATGCTAACATTTCTATAACAGCCCAAAAGTACGGGGCTTACGCCGTCTCCAAGAAGATTGTTGACGTGTTGATTCTAACGGATAAACTTTGCCCTCGCCGCCATACGTTGTAGCTGTCATTGTTCCCGCTACAATATATAGGTGTCAGCGTCGGTTTGCGCCGTCTGTGTAATCGTGGCAAAATACGCGAGCTCACGGTTAGCACGAGGTGGTCTCGGAAAACTCGATGCTTGCAGTCGCGGCTGCCGATGTTACTGTACAAGTGTTCCGTAGTGGCCTGCCGGCGTATCGATGCACCGGCCTATTGCTCCAACGATTGGAAAGGAAGCCCGCAATGCACCAAGCGACCCTCGCCAAAGGTAACCCAGCCGTGACCGAGCGAACCAAGAAGCGTCCCGCCGCTCGTCGCTTCAACAAAGGCTTGGCCGTCGATCCGCTCTTCTGCCCCGCCGAGCCCAAAGATCTGTTCGAGACGGTCGATTGGGAAGTCCGCACGGCCGCCATCAAGGGTGAAAACGGCGAAGTGTTGTTCGAGCAAACCAATTGCGAGGTTCCGAGCCACTGGAGCCAACTGGCGACGAACGTCGTCTGCAGCAAATACTTCTACGGCGAAGTGGACACGCCGGAGCGCGAATACAGCGTCAAGCAGTTGGTCAACCGCGTCAGCCGCACGATCGCCGACTGGGGCATACAGGACGGCTACTTCGCCAGTCCCGTCGACGGCGAGAACTTCTATCGCGAACTGTCGTGGCTGTTGCTGCACCAGCACGGCGCGTTCAACTCGCCGGTGTGGTTCAACGTCGGCCTGTATCACCAGTACGGCGTGAAGGGCGCTCAGTGCAACTGGCACTGGAACGCCGAGAGTGCCCAGGTCGAGCAGCCCGAGAACCCATACGAGTACCCGCAAGGCTCGGCCTGCTTTATCCAAAGCGTCGACGACAACATGGAAGACATCATGGAGCTCGCCCGCAGCGAGGCCATGTTGTTCAAGTTCGGCTCGGGCACGGGCACCGACCTCAGCACGCTCCGCTCGCACCGCGAGAAGCTGTCGGGCGGCGGCAAGCCGTCGGGCCCGCTGTCGTTCATGCGGGTGTACGACCAGATTGCGGCCGTCGTGAAGAGCGGTGGCAAAACCCGTCGCGCCGCCAAGATGCAGTCGATCAAGGACTGGCATCCCGACGTGATGGAATTCATCGAGTGCAAACAGAAGGAAGAGAAGAAAGCCCGCGTGCTGATCGCCAACGGCTACGACTCAAACTTCAACGGCGAGGCGTACAGCAGCATCCTATTCCAGAATGCGAACCTGTCGGTCCGCTTGAGCGATGAGTTCATGCAGGCCTATGTCGAAGACAAGCCGTGGGTCACGCATTGGGTGACGAACGAGAAGCAGGTGGGGCCGTCGTGGCCGGCTCGCGACGTCATGTCGAAGATGGCCGAAGGGGCCTGGTTCTGCGGCGACCCGGGCGTGCAGTACGACACGACAATTAACAAGTGGCACACGTGCCCGAACTCGGGTCGCATCAACGCCAGCAATCCGTGCAGCGAGTACATGTTCCTCGACGACACGGCCTGCAACCTGGCGAGCATCAACCTGATGAAGTTCCGCCGCGACGACGGCCTGTTCGACGTCGAGCGGTTCCAGCAGGCTTGCCGCATCTTCTTCATTGCCCAGGAAATTCTCGTCGATCACGCCAGCTATCCGACCAAGCGGATCGCCGAGAACAGCCACAAGTTCCGCCCGCTGGGGCTTGGCTACTCGAACTTGGGCAGCTTGATTATGTCCGACGGTTTGCCGTACGACTCGGAGGCCGCGTACGGCATGTGCGGCGCCCTCACCGCGCTGTTGCACGGTGCAGCGAACCTCACCAGCGCCGAATTGGCTGCCGCCGTCGGCCCCTTCGATGGTTTCGACGCCAACCGCGATCCGATGCTCGGCGTCATGCAGATGCACCGCGACGCCGTCGAGCAGATCAACGACATCTGCCCGACGTACCTCAAGGACGCTGCCCGGCAGGTGTGGGACGATGTGCTCATCAGCGGCGCCCGTTACGGGTTCCGCAACGCCCAAGCGACCGTGCTCGCGCCGACCGGCACGATCAGCTTCCTCATGGACTGCGACACCACCGGCATCGAGCCGGACATCGCGCTGGTGAAGTACAAGCAGCTTGCCGGCGGCGGCATGCTCAAGATCGTCAACAACACGGTGCCGCAGGCACTCAGAACGTTGGGCTACGATCAGCCGAAGATCGAATCGATCCTCGCCTACATCGAGTCGAACGACACGGTCGAAGGTTCGCCGGACTTGGACGAAGATCATCTCGCCGTGTTCGACTGTGCGTTTCAGCCGCGCAACGGCAAGCGAAGCATCGCCTGGCGAGCGCACGTTCGCATGATGGCCGCCGCGCAGCCGTTCCTCTCGGGCGCCATCAGCAAGACCGTCAACATGCCCCGCGACACGACGCCGGCCGACATCGCCGACGCGTACCTCGAAGGCTGGCGGTTGGGCCTCAAGGCGTTGGCCGTGTATCGCGACGGCTCGAAGGAAAGCCAACCGCTTTCCACCAGCACCGAAGGCGACAAGGCCGCCGACAAGCAGAAGGCCGTCCCGCGACGTCAGCGGTTGCCCGACACGCGCGACAGCAAGACGCACAAGTTCAACATCGCCGGTCACGAGGGTTATCTGACCGTCGGCCTTTACGACGATGGCCGCCCGGGCGAGCTGTTCATCACGATGGCCAAGGAAGGGAGCACGATCGGCGGTTTGATGGACTGCTTCGGGACTGCGGTCTCGATGAGCCTTCAATACGGCGTGCCGCTCGAAGTCTACGTGAGCAAGTTCTCGCACACGCGATTCGAGCCGATGGGTCACACCAAGAACCCTGAGATACGCATCGCCAAGAGCATCGTCGATTACATCTTCCGCTGGATGGGCATCGAGTTCCTGCCCGGCTACCGCGAGGCGAATGCCGGCATGCTCGGCGAGTCGACCGCGAAGGCTACGGCCGGCGGTGAGGAGTCCTCGGAGTCAGAGCGAAAGCCCGTCGCCAAGAAGGCTGGCGGGCTAAGCGGCGGACAAGGATCGTCACCTGCCAAGGCCGCCAAAGCGAATGGTCAGCACACCAACGGCACGAATGGCACAGCTGCTGCCAAGCCTGTGCAGATGATCGTCCCGACGCTGCTCGAACGAGCTGGCGTCGCGCCGAAGTTCGAACTCAAGGTCGGCGGCGCAGGCCGCGGCGAACAGTTCGCCAGCTTCCAGGTCGACGCTCCCGTGTGCGACAACTGCGGCGCGATCACCGTCCGCGCCGGCAACTGTTACCTCTGTCACAACTGCGGCAACAGCATGGGGTGCTCGTAGCAATCAAGTGCTGCTCGAAACGGAATGTACGGGAACTGGAGTCCCGCGAGCGGCCTTTTTAAGGAACGATACAACACAACGTGTCAGCGACGTATGAAAGTCCGTCGCTGATGCGTTTGTGGCTGTATGCGGCAAGTGTGGCAGCTAAAGTAGCTGCATGAAGCATCCTCGTCGCTTGTCACGCCGACAATTCTCCGCCGCGGCGGTTGCTGCTCCGCTTTTGATTGCTCGGACCCGCGTTTCTCGCGCTGCGGAGTCGCGCCGCGTTGAAATCGTTCATCTCGGGCCGCTGTTGCGCGAGTGTCCGCTGCCGGGCGAGACGCGGGCGGACGGCGTCGCGCCGGCCCATCCGAACGGCATTCAAGTCGCGCGAGATCGCTACTTGTTGCTTTATGCCACGCGCGGCTTTCGCGGAATCGACGACGACCGAAGCATCTGCTTCCAACTTCGCTCGGGCGGTTTCGACGGCCCGGTGTTGAAAGACGGTTTTCTCGCGCAGAGCATCGACGACTGGGATCCGCGCGGCGAAGGCAAACGCTACTTCAAGCAGCACGGCCATCCGGTCGCGTTCGGCGTTCCTAAGAGCGCCGTGATTGCAGGCAAAACACCCCGTCATGCGAACGTATTCGTCGCCAAATGGAGAACGCGCGCTATCGCGATCGACTCCGGTGGTAAGATCGCTGGCGAAAGCAGCAGAGTCGGACAGGGCGTCGAGTGGGTTCAGTTCCGCCTCAGTCCCGACGAAAACGACCTCGAAATCATTCAGCCTGCCGCCGAGTTGCGACAGCGCGGCTTCGAAACCGGGCCGGCGATTTGCTCCGCGCCCAAGTATGGCTGGATGAATCAGACCTACGTCAACGCGGTCTCGCTGAACACCAACTGCGATGAGTGGATCGACGCGAATCATTTCGCAGGCGATCGCGTCGCGGCATTACGATACGTGTTCAACGTCGAGCGCGGCATCTACGAATGGACGGAAGCAGGCGACTATCTGATCGACCCACTCGGCGGCGTCTCCGAGGCGAGCGTCGTTCCATGGAACGGTCAGTGGATTGTCGGCGCACGACTGGCCGGCGTGCCGATCGATAAACCGAATCGACCGAAGCGCGGCGCTCACGGTGTCGGCTGGCTTCGGACGTCGGACCCGTTTCGTGCGGAAGGTGAAATCGCCTTCCCCACGATTCCGTCGTGCCAAGGCGGAAGGACTGCCTACCATTGTGCCGACGGCGTGTTGCGACTTTTCTCCGGCGATGCGACCGTCGCACCCAACAACGGCAAGCCTCGCAACAAGCGGAACCCCATCTATTCGTGGGACATTGATCCCGACGCAAACTGGACGGCGTCGCCGCCCAGCATGATTTTCGACGCCTGGCGATCGTCGGCCGTCATGCGTCCCAACAGTGTGCCGATGTGCGACATGATCAAGGTCATGCCTGCCGCTTCGCGATCGCAACTGTTGCTGCATCGACTGACCTTCGCGACGGCGGATTCCGCTCCGGATGAACAAGAGATCGACGCGTGCGGCATTTACTACGCGCGCATGGATTTCGAGCAAGATGTTCCGCCCACATGGCAGTTTGTCGGTGACGCGACTTAGGCCTGATCAAACGGGAACGCAATGACATCGCGAATGTCCGTCGCGCCGGCAGCGAGCATGACGAGCCGGTCAAAGCCCAAGGCGACGCCGGTGCAGGCGGGAAGGCCAGCGTCCATCGCGCCGAGAAGTCGGCTGTCGGCGGGGAGTTCGCGCTTGCCGTCGGATTGGCGGAGCGCGTTGTTCGCGCAATTGCGCTCGCGGAGCACGTTGGCGTCGAGTAGTTCGTGATATCCGTTGGCAAGTTCGACGCCGGCGACGTAAAGCTCGAAGCGCTCGGCGACCGGCGGCGAGTCGTTGCGAACGCGGGCCAGCGCCGCCTGGCTGGGGGGATAGTCGTAGAGGATCGTCGGCGCCGCGATGCCCAAGTGCGGCTCGACCAACTCGACCAGCAACCAATCGAGCCACGCGTCGCGATCGCTGCGGTCAAACGACTTGGGCGGGGCGAGTCCTGTCATGCGCCCCTTGGCTTCGAGGATCGCAACCGGATCGCACAACGGATCGACGCCGACGTATCGTGCGAAGGCTTCTCGATAACTCATGCGATCGGCTGGCCCGCATCCGAGCATTGCCGCGGCAAAATCCGAGAGCAACTGCATCCCTTCGGCCAGACCATCGTCGCGGCGATACCACTCGACGATCGTGAACTCGGGATTGTGCCGCGCCCGCGCTCGTCGGCGCGGAAAGCGCGCGTGATCTGATAGATCGCCGAAGGCGCGTCCGGTTCGTCCGTCGCGGCCATCATGCGCTTCATCGCAAACTCAGGCGACGTCTGCAAAAACATCCGTCCTCCGAGCACGGTCGCCTCGAGCGGCTCGAGGTGACGGTCGACAACGATGTCGGCCGAGAGGATGGGCGTTTCGACTTCGAGAAAGCCGCGCACGTCGAAGAACTCGCGGATCGTGCGAAGCATGCGCGCCCGCAGCCGCAAGACGTCCCACGAGGCGCTCGGGCGGAAATCGGAGGCACTCATGGGAGGCGCAGCCTTCATTAACGCTCACGCGACGGACAAGCCTGTCGGCTAAGAACGAGTTTCAGAATGTAGCTCGCTCGCTTAGCCGCCGCGTCCACGCGGCGGAATCCGGGTCGTGGACGACCCGGCTAGCGGGTTCTGAAACACCACCTATGCGTTTTCGCGGCCCAGGTACTCGCTCGTGCGTGTGTCGACCTTGATCATGTCGTCGATGTTCACGAACGCCGGGACGATGATCTCGCCGCCAGTTTCGAGCTTCGCGGGCTTGGTCAGGTTCGTGGCCGTGTTGCCGCGGACGGCGGGCTCGCAGTATTCGACCTTGAGCACGACTTGCTTCGGCGGCGTGACGCTGATCGGACGGTCGTTGAACAGCACCATGCTGCAGATCATGCCTTCCTTCAAAAACTTCCAAGCGTCGTCGACCTGGTCGGCCGTCAGCTCGTATTGCTCGAAGCTCGCCTGGTCCATGAACACGAAATTGTCGCCTTGGCGGTACAGGTATTGGGCGTCGATTTCCGTGACGTCTGCCGCCTCGAGCGAGTCGCCACCTTTGTAGGTGCGTTCGAGCGTCGTGTTGCGGATCAGATTCTTCAGGCGGCACTTGTAGAGGGCGTTCCCCTTGCCGGGCTTCACGAAGTTGCACTCGACCATCAGGTACGGGTCGCCGTCGATCTGAATCTTGATTCCCTTCTTAAACTCGCTCGTGTTGTACGATGCCACTTGATCTTTCCTGTTTTATGCCGACGATTTGTGTTCGCTACGCCCGACCGTCGGCGGTTAATTGCCATGCATGTCGAACCCACAATTTTAGCGATACCCCGGGCGCAGCCTAGGCCCGAAGTCCTCTGGCAGCGGGCGATGAAGGAGGCGGTGCGCGATGTCGGCGAGCTTTGCCGCATCTTGGGGCTTGATCGCGACTTCCAGCGACAGGCGACCGCCGCGGCGAAGCAGTTTCCGCTGTTCGCACCGCTCAGCTACATCGCACGCATGCAACATGGCGACCCGGCCGACCCCCTACTCCGCCAGGTGCTGCCGATCGGCGATGAGATGCTCGAAACGCCGGGTTTCACGGCCGACCCTGTCGGCGACGGCGAGGCGACGCACGCACCGGGCTTGCTGCAGAAATACGCCGGCCGCGTGTTGCTGGTGACGACCGGCGCGTGTGCGATCCATTGCCGCTACTGCTTCCGCCGGCATTTCCCCTACGACGAGGTGCCGCACGGCATGGCCGCCTGGGAGCCCGCGCTCGACGAGATCGCGGCCGACGAATCGATCCACGAGGTGATCCTCAGCGGCGGCGATCCACTGACGCTCGTCGATCGGCAGCTTTCGCGCTTGGCCGAACGCCTTGCCGACATTCCGCACATCCGGCGGCTGCGCGTTCACACGCGCGTGCCGATCGTGATTCCCGAACGCGTGACAGTCGAGTTGATCGATTGGCTGCGCGGCACGCGCCTGACGCCGATCATGGTCGTGCATGCTAACCACGTTGCCGAACTCGACGCGACGGTTGCCGCGTCGCTCGGGCGGCTCGTGAACGCGGGCGTTCCGGTGTTGAATCAGGCAGTGCTGCTGCGCGGCGTGAACGATTCCGTCGAAGCCCAGGTGGCGTTGAACGAACGCCTGGTCGAATTGCGCGTGATGCCGTACTACCTGCACCAACTCGATCGTGTCGCCGGCGCAGCACACTTCGAGACACCCGAATCGCTCGGCCACGCGATCATCGCCGAGTTGCGTCGCCGCCTTCCCGGTTACGCCGTGCCGCGCGACGTGCGCGAGGTCGCTGGCGTGGCACACAAGGTGGAAATCGCCTAGAGGAGTTTTCTCCGCGCCGATCAAAGACCGAGCGCTTCTCGCAGGCAACGATCAACGTCCTTCATGATGGTTGCCGAGAGGCTTCCGATCAGCTGCTTCACCGATGCTTGGTCGATCGTGTAGACATTGATGCAACTGACGAGCGACGGCCCGTGCAAACCACACGATGCAAAAGCAGGATCGGCGGGATCAACGAGCAGGTGTGTTGGTTCAGCTTGCCGGCGCAAATTGCCGGTAATCATGGCGACGATTGTTTTGGTAAGCCTACGGTTTTCGCGGTCGCCTTGCACGATGAGAGCTGGGCGAACCTTGCTTTGCGTTCCATCGGTGAATGGAAATTCGACGATGACAACGTCGCCTCGATTCATCGTCACCGCTGGTACGAATCGAGCAACGGGTCAGCCAAATCGTCATCACGCATATTCGCATCGACGAGACGGCCGATTTGCTCGGCGTCCAGCCCATCGTCCAAAACAGCCTTAACACGCTGAAAGACATCGGCGCGCACGACAACACACTCGGTTGATTCGATGACGACGGGCACTGCTTCGCCGCGAAAAACCGCTTCCTTTTGAGGAGCGGTAAGCTGCACATTCATGTCCATAGGCATATTCTCTGGCTCCGTGTCCCATGCGGCAATAGGCGTCGCGCGAAAAAGCGTCTCGGCGTGCGCAACTTGTAAGGAACTGTACCTTGGAGTTCCCTTAGTGCTCGATCTTGCAGTTCGGCAACAACTGCTGCAGTCGCGCCACGCCTGCGTCGGTCACCTTGGTCTCGCGAAGGTTCAATCGTTGCAAGCTCTTGAGCATCGATATCGGCGCGAGCCCAGCGTCGGTGATATTCGCACCTTGAAGGAGCAATTGCTCGATGCGCGAGAGTTGCGTGAGATTGCGCAGCGGAGCGTCACTGCAGTTTGTATGGCTGAGACAGATGTATCTGACGTACGGCAACTGCCCAAGGCTGCTGATCAAATCGTCCGAGCTCTGCCGCTTTGTGAAAAGCCAGACCCACGTCAGGTTGAACGGCTGGTTCGGCAGATCTTTGAGCTCCTTGATCTCACTGCTCTCGCGGCCATCGATGGCCACACGCAAGTGCCCGCCGACGCCCAGCACTTCTTCGGCAACTCGGCGCTCGTAAGCAAATTGCGAGTTCATCGCGGCCGCAGGCGACGATACCTTCTTGACCGGCGGCACGACGTTCGCCGGCGTTAGCGCCGTCAGTTGCATCGCTCGCAGCGCGAACGGACTTTTCGACTTGAGAAAGATCTTCGTTGAATCGTCGCCTGCCCAGCCTACTCCGCGCCGCAATCGCGATGCTTCACCTTTCCAATCGAAGAGTGTGCGACCGTCGGCGATCAATTTCACGCCGTCGCTGCGCACCTCAAGGATCATGACGACCGGCACGTTCGGCAGAAGGCGAAAGTCGGACGTTGTCGTCTCGTTGTCCTTGGCCGGCTTACCATCGATCACGCCCAGGCCGGTGGTGGGTTCGTCGAAGGAGATGTAAGCGTCACGATCGCCTACCGGAATCCCGAGCCCGAAGTAGTCAACGTCGTCGGTCTTCGGGGTCAGACGCGTCAACTCGAAACGCAGCGCGTATTCGGCAGGCGGTTCGATCGGCAGTTGCAGCACCGATCCCTTGTCGCACACGAGCGTCGTCCCATCGAGTTTCCACGCTCCGCGAATCGTGTCGCGCTTCGTATTGATCACCGTCATCAAGTCGACGGTTTGTGAAGTCGAAGATTTTGTCTTCGTCGGTCCCGTCGCGGGACCTTTGGCAAGCGGCTTGGGCGGGGTCTTCGCCGCACCGCTCCACTCGCAAACGTAACCCGCGGTATTGCCTTGCGCGACCCAATTCTTTCCCGCGTGTTTTAGGTATAAACCGTCCTTACTCGGCAATGAATTCGGGGCGTAGCCGAATGGCTCACCGCTGACCCATTTCCATTGGCCGGCTTCTGAATACCCACCGATCAAAAATCCATCGTTATCTGGACTACGGCCGCTCTTCGCGAATTCCGCTGCGATAAGAGCGACAACAAAGGCGTTCTCTTCCGCCGAGGTGATGCACACGGGATAGCCGCCGATCTCCTCACATTTATCTTTGGCCCCGTTCCAACTGACCTTGCTCAGCAAAACCACCTTGTAGAAGTGGCCGTTGAACGCCACGGCGCCAGGCACCGGTGGCGCAGAAGCGGTCGAACTCCTAGGAGGCGTGGTCGGCTTCGATCCTGCCGGCGACGCGGCGTTCTGACCGTCGTTGCCGATCCAGATCGACCGAATCTGGCCATAGAATCGCCCCGAGTCGCTGTGGGTGGCGCCCACGCGCAGCGTCATCGGACGATTCACGTTCGGCTGCATGTCGGCTGGCTCTCTCTTCACGAGCACACCGTCCAACCAGATCGAGATCTCCTTGCGTAAGGCGTCGTAGCGGACAACTGTTGGAACCCAGCGGCCGGCCAACTGCGGATTGATGGCGATGTCGACGTTGCGAGTCGAATTCGCGTTCACATCGGTCAGTTGCGCGCGAAGCTTGCCGCCGCTGAGATCGACCGAAAGGATCGTCTTCTTCGCATCGTCACGAAAATGAAGGAATTGATGATTGCCCTTATCAAGCTCGGCAGCGAAGAACTCAAAGGCGACAGCCCAGCTCCTCGTGTAATCGAATTCCGAAGCGATATCGAAGCTGTGCGATTGCTTCGAGCAGTCCAATACCTCGGAAACGAACAGACCATTTGCCGTCAACACTTTTCCCGAATTCGTCGAGCCGCGTGGATTACGCACCGCAGCAACTGGCGTTGCTCCAGGCGTCGTCGGCTCGTTGTTGCCCAGCCACAGCGAGCGAAGCTGTCCGACGAATAGATTCTTATTGAAGGCGCTGCGTCCGATGAAGACCGACATCGGTTTGTCGGCGAACGGCTCGAGCGTCGATCGGGCGCGAGCTTTCGGCCTTCCCACAACCGCAAGAGACAGTTCGCGCGTCGACGCTTCGTAATGCGCTGTTACGCCAATCCACCGTTTTTTCATCGACGGAGAAACGGTCGTCTTCAACTCGAAGCCCGGCACGTGCATGCGGGCGTCGTTGACCGAAAGGGTTAGCTCCAACCCTTCCAGCATCACCATGATCGGATCGCGCGTCGGTCGTGTATCGCCGTAATAAACGATGTAGTGCTTCGACGCATCAAAATCTGTCGGAAAGAACTCGAACGAGAGTGTCCAACTGTGACTCACATCGAATGACGGATCGAGTTCGAACACCTGCTTCTGCGAGGCGCAATCGATCGTGTCGGGCAGCGACAAACCATTGGCCGCCGATTGAGGCTTTTGGAAGCGATTGGCCGACGCAGTGGTCGTGCGCGACGCCGATGATGCATCGCCGGATGGCACAAGTTCAGCAAGGCGTTTCTCGACACGGGCTTTTGCCAGCCCGGTCAACGAATCGACGGCTTGTTCGTACCAATAAGCCGCCACGCCGCGCATCTGATCCTTGTCCTTCCCCTTCAACGATTCACCGGCATCCCACCAGGCATCGCCGACTTCGACCTGCGCGGCGGCATCCTCCGGCGCAGCGACGCTCTTCGCGCCGAGTTCTTTCAGCTTCGCGTCGTTCGATTTGACGAGGTGCTCGAAACCGCCGGTCAGGTCGTGCTTCACGAAGCACAGATAACGGCCCAACACCAGGTTCGCGGCCGCGTCGTCGGGCGACTTGTCGAGCGTCGCCCGAGCGGCCTGCGCTTCGTCCCATTGTTGCCGGCCGGCGACAATGTCTTTGCTTTGCTGAAATGCCTGCTTCGTCAGTTCGACGTCTTTACTCTTCCGCGAAATGACAATCGCGGCATCCGATAGGCGCTTCGCTTGATCCCACTGATCGACGTCAGCCAGCGTTTGCACCTGAGCAATCGCAGCAACCGTAATCTCACGGCTGACCGTTGGCGTCGCGGGACGCTCCGACATCGTCACCAACGCATCGGCTGATGCGGTATACGTATCGACAACGTAGTCAGTCGCAAGCGCATCGATCGCGCGAGTCGCCATGCCCGGGTTCTGCGCATCAATGCCAAAGTCGCGGGCCATGACGAGCATCGCGTAGCGGCCGGTTGCGTCGTCGTTCGTCTCTTCCGCCTGCGCGAGAAGTTTCTCGGCCAATGCGAGCTTCGCGTCGGCGGTCTTCGCACCGGCGAGTTCATCGCGATACAAATCCTTCAATAACCCTTCGGCCTTGGCGAGTGCGGCGGCGTCGGGAACAGGCACTTGTTCGACGGGCGCCGGCTCATCGCTCGTTTCGACTTCCGGCGATGCCATCGGTGGTTCGGCGACGGTCGATGATTGAACGGCGACATCGATCTCGGCCGGCAGCGCGGGCTGTGATGTTGTTGCCGTCGCGACCGTAGGCGGTTCGGTTTCTATCGCTGGTTGCTCGGCCGCGACGTTACTCGTCATTTCTGGCGTTGTGGCAACCGACGTGGGCGGCGGTGCAGTCGCGACCGGTTCCATCACGCTGGGCGCACTCACTTCGGCGACAGACTGCGGAACGTCGTCGACATTCGCGCCACGCTGCGGGAACAGCAGCCACGCGCCGACGGCCAGACACGCGACCGCCGCGGCGGCAATGGCGGCGAAGACGACCCCCTTCGACTTCTTCGCTTCTTGAACGCCTGGCGAAGACTGATCGGCGATCATCGTTTTCGAGACAAGCGACGCGGTCGAGTCCCGTCCGCCCACCGTCTTCTCGACAGGCACGAGCACCGGCCTTTGCCCAGCACTCACAGAGCTTGCCGAAGCGCCGCCCCCGCCAAGCCGTGTCGAGGACCCTTGGCTCTTCGCGGCTGCACCGCCCATCGCAACGCCACACCCCTCCAGCGCCGCGATCGCCTCGGTCATCGACGCATACCGATTCTCCGGACGCTTGGCGACCATCTTCTGGAAGACGGCAGTGAGCTGCGGGGTCGCGCCCGGCAGCGGCGGAATCGGCTGCTCACGGTGTGCGAGAATCTTCGCGATGACCGTATCACCCTCGTACATCGATTTGCCGGTGACGAGATAGTAAAGCGTGCAACCGAGGCTGTAGATGTCGGACCGCGCGTCGGCGCGGCGCGTGTCGACGGCCTGCTCGGGACTCATGAAGTTCACGGTCCCCATGACTGCGCCGGCAGTCGTCAGGTCGCAATCGCCCGCAACCGCGCCGGCGACTCCCTCGATGCGGGCCAACCCCATGTCGAGAACCTTGACCGTCCCCTTTTTGTCGAGCAACAGGTTGCCGGGCTTGATGTCGCGATGCACGACGCCCTGCTCGTGCGCGAACTGCAGGCCTCGCCCGGCCTGCACGATGAAGTCGACCGCCTGCGCGATCGGCAGCGGCCCGCGTTGCTTCACGACGGCCGACAGATCGGCGCCCTCGACGTATTCCATGACGAGGAAATGCGAGTTGTTCGCTTCGTCGGCGTCGAACGCCGTGACGATGTTCGGATGCACGAGCCTCGCGGCCGCCTTCGCCTCGCGCTCGAAGCGCGCAATCGAGTCGGCATCTTTGCTCACCGCCTGAGGCAGCAGCTTGAGCGCGACGATGCGGTCCATGCGGCGATGGCGGGCTTTGTACACCTGCCCCATGCCCCCCGCGCCGAGCTTGTCGAGGATCGTGTAGTTGCCAAGGAACAGCGCCTTGACGCGTCCGCCGAAGATTTGATGCGCCTGGAACTTCGTCAACTGCTGACTCTTCACCAGCGCGCTGGCGAGCTCCTCGGCCGACTTCGGCGACGACGCCGGCGGCAGATATTCCTTGAGCTTTCCGGCGCGAGGATGCCGCTGTCTTCGAGATTTTTGACGAAATCGCCCAGCGTCGGCGCAGACATGAAAACCCCTCGGATGAACTATCCCATCACGATAGCCGTCTGCGAGGCGCGAGTAAACTAATTGAACCTGCTGGTGGGGCGAACATTCTTATTGCCGTCTTTAATCTCGCGATATGCTTCTGGCGCAAAGGTATCGGACGTGGAGCCTAGGGGCTGCTGAATTCGTCCATCAGCGGAAACCCGGGACGCGAAGGTTTTCTGGAGGGCACTCTTTGCGATCCCCGCGAACGGGCGGTACGATAGCGTCGTTTCGCTTTACGTTCGTTGGAGCGCCACAATGGCAACTGCTGATTACTTCGCGAAGATAGACGGCAAAGAGTGCGGTCCGCTAAGTAGCTTGGAGTTAAAGCAGCTTGTCACGATTGGTCGCTTGAAGAAAACGGACTGGCTGAAGAAAGGCGTGAACGGGCAATGGGTTTCGGCGTCGACGGCGAGCGGACTTTTTCCAGTCGACGGGTCAGCCGTGCCGCCAAATCCGCAACCCGCGATATCGTCGCTAAGGCCGGCCGTTCAAGCGGTCTCTTCAAAGGCAGTTCAGCCACGCGCGTTGCAGCCGGTGCCTCCGACTCCTCAGCCAGCGTCCATGCCGATTCAGAACGTCTATCATCAGCCAGTGCAGCAGTTATATGCTCAGCCTGTAACACCAGCGGCGAAACCTCCAATAGATCGAACGACGTGCCCCTTTTGCGGTGAGGAAATCGCGGCGGCGGCAGTTAAATGTCGCTATTGCAACGAGTTCTTGGACCCTCGCCTTAGAAGCCAAATTTCGGGCCAAGTTGCGCCGCAGCAAGTCGTTTATGCCCCGGCCCCCGCAGCGCCCGTCAACGTCGTCGTCACGCAAAACGTGCAGGCTGGCTACGTCGGGCAAGCGATGGAGTCCATTAGTCGCGATGCTCTTGAGTTTTTTCATTCCGGGCGTCGGCCAGATGTATAAGGGACAACCGATCAATGGGATCGTCTGGTTGATTCTTGTGATTGCCGGATACGTGGCTTTTGTTATTCCCGGGCTCGTTCTTCATGTTTGCTGCATTGCGGGGGCCGGGATGGGCGATCCCTACCGTTAAGTTCCGCGAACGAGGTGCACGCGGTCTGGGACGATATGTCGATCCTCAACAGTTATCGCGAGGATTGGAGCTGATGCAATAGCCCGCCGCGCACCGCAAGAGGCTCACCGAGCGCCTATTGAAAGCTCACGCCGCGCTAACCGAGCGTCATGGTGATGGTCTTCATTTCGGTGTCGTGTTTGATCGCAGCTTCGCCGTTCTCGCGGCCTTGGCCCGCCTTTTGAAAGCGCCGCTCGTCGATGTGGGCACGACGAGAACGACGGCAACCGCAGAGATGGCGTGTGATCGTTTCATCTCCACAGTGACGAGCGCGATGAGGCGTTAATCGGCGCTGGGGCCTATGCACACTTCAAGTGCAAAATCGGCCGGGTTTATTGCGCACATACCCTATTCCATAGGGTGCGCAATAACGCGGCGTCATTTTGCGGCGTCGATGGGGTGGATGCCGCGTTGGCTCGTGTCCCACAAACCCCCGGTGAATCACCGGGGGCTAATGACGGAGGGTGCGCTAACCCAACTTCACCGTGACGGTTTTCATCTCTGTGTAATGCTCGAGCGCGGCCTCGCCGTTCTCGCGACCTTGGCCCGACATCTTGAATCCGCCGAACGGCGTCGTGGTGTCGACGACGTGATAACAGTTCACCCACACGGTGCCGGCCTTCACGCTTTTGGCGAAGAGGTGCGCCTTGTCGATGTTCTTCGTCCACACCGCGGCGGCGAGGCCGTAGGTCGTGCGGTTGGCACGCTCGATCAGATCGTCGATCTCTTTGAATCGCAGCACGCTGACGACGGGTCCGAAGATTTCGTCCTTGGCGATGGCCATGTCGTCCTTCACGTCGTCGAAGATCGTCGGCTTGACGTAGAAGCCTCGGTCCCCTTCGCGCTGGCCGCCGATGACGAGCTTCGCGCCTTGCTTCTTGCCGAGGTCGACGTAGCCCAAAATCTTGTCCATCTGTTCCTGCGAAACCTGCGGACCTTGCTGCGTTTCGGGATCGAGCGGGTCGCCGAGCTTGCGCTCCTCGGCCTTCGCGGCGAGGCGCTCGACGAACTTGTCGTGAATCTTGTCTTCGACAAACAGGCGACTGCCGGCCGTGCAGCACTGACCGCCGTGGAAGTAGATGGCGTGGAAGGCGCCGGCGACGGCGTCGTCCAAATCGGCGTCGGCAAAGATGACGTTCGGGCTTTTGCCTCCGAGCTCGAACGTGGTCCGCTTGAGCGTGTCGGCCGTGGCCTTTTGAATGATCTTCGCCGTGTCGACGTGGCCGGTGAAGGCGATCTTGTCGATCTCGGGATGCACGCACATCGCGGCGCCGGCGGTCTCGCCGAACCCGTTGATGATATTGATCACGCCAGGCGGAAAGCCGGCCTCGATCGCGAGTTCACCGAGTCGCAACGCGGTGAGTGGCGTCTGCTCGGCGGGCTTCATGACGATCGTGTTGCCGCACGCGAGCGCGGGGCCCCACTTCCACGCGAGCATCAAGGCCGGGAAGTTCCACGGAATGATCTGACCAACGACGCCCACCGGCTGACGGAGCGTGTAACACAAAAAGCTGCCGCGCACCGGCGGCGTGCGGCCTTCGACCTTGTCGGCCCATCCGCCGTAATAACGCAGCGTGTTCACGACGCCTTGCATGTCGCCGAGCGAATCGCCAATCGTCTTGCCAGAGTTCAGCGATTCGAGGGCCGCGAGATCCGGGGCGTTCTTCTCGACGAGGTCGGCGAGCTTGAACATCAGCACGCCGCGGTCGGCAGCGTCCATGCGGCTCCACGGTCCGGTTTCCAGCGCCTTGCGAGCGGCCTTGGCGGCGCGATCGATGTCCTTCGCCGTGCCGGCAGCGACGGTGGCGATCGTTTCGCCTGTTGCGGGGTTGAGCGTCTCGAACGATCCGCCCTCGGCCGGGTCGACCCACTCGTTGTTGATGAGCAACTTGGTCTGACGAATCTTCGGCGACTGCGGACGCTTGGCGGTGGCGACGCTCATGGGTCGAACTCCTCGGCGGATGGACGGGGATTGGCGATGTGTCGGTTCGCGATGTATTGGTCGGCGATGTACCGAACCGTGATCTTCGATCAGCCGGCGGCGCGTGTCAACGACCGGCGGAAGGCCCACGATCGGCAGCAAACGCTCGCAAAAGGCTCATGGTCGCGGCAACCAGCGATACAGTTCGCGCGACCAGGTAAGCTTTTCGAGCGCTTTGCGAAAGTCGTCGACGCGCTTGCGCGTGCGAGGCGCGACATCGGCAAACCACCGGTCGGGATTGCGCAATCTCTTTGACGACCGACCGCGTTTTCTTCGCATCGGGATCGTTGTTGCCGATGAGCTTCCAGTTTTGCAGGTCGGGAAGTTCTTCTTCGAGATACAGCTCGGGACGTCGGCTGCGTGCCGCCCAAGCATCGACCTTATCGAGCAACATCACGCGCGTGAGCGTCTCGAAGTTCGCTGCGAACTGCTGCTGTTGGTCGGCGGGCAACGTGTTGTACACGCCCTGCCAATCGTAGCCCGAGCGAAAGTCTTGTTCGAGGCGATGGACCCAGTGACGTTTGACCTTGAGCGACTCGTGCTCGGGGTTGGCCGTCGTCAGCCACAGACGCAGCGCGGCGCGATCGTGTTCCAAGTGTTCGGTAGGCGCATTCGTGTTGACGACCGCACTCCAGGCCGACGCGAGCGTGAGCGCGGTGAAGCCAACGAGAACGACGGCGGTCAGAACGTTTCGAATGCGGCGCGACATGCAAATGTTTATCCGAGGGGGTGTCGCCATTATACGGCAAGCTGCGTGTGTCGATGACAGCATGCATTCATTGACGCCGATGCGAGCTTTGAGGCAGAATGACCGCGACACTAGCGTAAAGGAGTACGCGCATGCAATGGACCGTCATGGTGCTGAGCGGCTGGATGTTCGCTCAGTTGCCTGCCACTGAGTCGCCGGCCACTGTGCCGCCGGCTACTGTGCCGCAGGGACCGCGATACCAAGCCGGCGAACCGACGCTCGCGCCTCCGCGCCATCGTCACGGCGCGCCTCCGGGCGAGACGCCGCCTGCCACGACGACACCTTCGGTAACGACGCCATCCGCCGCGCCGCCGACCACGGCAACAGCGCCGTCTACCACCGCTGCTCCGCCCTACACGCCTCCGACGACTGCGACTGTCGAGCCTGCTGCGCCGACGCCGCCTGCTATGCCCGCCCCGCTTCGTTCGCAACCTTCCGTCGACCCGCGTGCCGCTGCACCTGCCGATCGCACGCCCTCGGCCTCGGGAACAAGCAGCGCTCAGGCGACGGAGTGGGCGGAATCGCTTTTCGTGATTCGCACTCAACCGACGATCGCAGGTCGGCCGGTGACGTTGGTCGAAGCGTTATCGCACACGCCCGATCGCACTCAGCAAGCGGTCGTTGCCAAGGCGTACTGGAAGCTCGCCGCGGCCATCGCAACTTGGTACGCAGTCGACGACGACACGCGACGCCTAGAACAACTTGCACTGCCGACCGTGTTGCCAGGTCAGCCCGCGGCGCAAGGCGCGGGGCCGCTCGAATGGGAAACCGTCGTCGCCGGCGCCCGAGCGCGAGCGGCCGAGGCACAGGTGAAACTGGTGGCCGCGCAATTCGAACTGGCGGAGCGTGCGCACTTGTCGGGTGAATTGCCACTGACGGCTGATCGACCACTCGTGGGCGCGTACAACACGTTCTACGCGCAGATCTTCCCAAGCGGACGCGCGGCCCCGCCCGAGGCGCGATTGTTGGATCGCACGTTGCCGCTGCGACGCGAAACATTGGAGCTGGAAGCAGCCGCGGCGCGAGCGGCCCAGGATGCGGCCGAGTCGTTCGCCGACGCACCGATGCGCGATTGGGATCAAGTCGCTGCCGCTGGGGCGGTACTTGAATCGCTCGTCGTTCGTCAGCAAGCCTTCATCGCCGCAGTTCACCAATACAACGACGAGATCGCGGCATACGCGTTGCCGCTTGCGAGCCAAGGAATGCCACCTGCGGCGATCGCGGGCATGCTCGTGAAAGCGCCCTTGGGCGGCGTCGACGCGCCGCGTGCCGCCGTTGCCGTTCCGTCGACATTCGAAGCCGGCCCCGGTGGCAGCCCGACGGCGTTCAATCAACCGTTGCCCGCAGCAGCGCAGCCTGCCATGCCGTCAACTCAACAGCCATTCGGCGCGGGGACGAGTGCTCCACGTTATGGCGAGCCAACACTTGCCCCGTCGCGCGACATGCCACGCGAAATCCCCTCGCGCCGCGGCGTGCCTGGCGCACCGCCGCCCGCGGCTGCCTCGCCAGGTTTTAAGCCGACTCCCGACGCGGGTGTGGGCATCGCACCGGACGGCACGTTTGTCGCGCGGCGCGAAGCGATGGTGCAGTTGGGATCGATCGAACACGTGGGCCTGTACTCGGCGCTCGTGGAGCTGTCACCACCCAAGCGAGCCCAAGAACTTGCGAACTTGCTGCACTGGGATCGTGGCGCCGAGCCGATGGGTCAACCGACGACGCTGGTCGAGGCGCTTGCCGCAGGCCAGGCCGATCGACACGGCGTGCTGGCGATGTACTGGGAAGCGCGACGTCAGGCAGCTCGCGTTCAATGCGCTCAACAGACTGTGGAACAGTTGGAGGCGTTGTCGTCGACAGTGCTCGATCAGCGTGGCGAGCCGTCGGGGCCGCTTGATATGTTGAAGTTACGCGAGGCGAAGCTCGCCGCCGAAGCGGCAACGGCTGCCGCGAAAGCTGAGTTCATCGAGGCGCAGTGGACGCTCGCGCTGCGGATGCAGCGATCGTTCGATGTCGCGTGGCCGATGCCAACGACCGCGCCTCATGGTGGTGGATATCGTCTCGAGTTAGCGAGCAGCGTGTTGCCGCAGCCGCAACAGCGGCTTTCGCGCACGATTCCCGAACGGCACGCGAGCCTTCAAGAGCGCGACTTCGTTGGTGTTGGTCGATACCGCACGCGCCGCGGCTGAAGCTCGATATCAGACGCGAGCAGCGCGCTTGGATGTGGTGCTCAAGGCGATCGATCGGCAAGCGCAGGAAACCGAGACGTTTCTTGATGACTTGTCGCAATACAACGTCGACATTGCCGAGTATGTGCTTGCGGTGATGCCGCCGCAGACTCCAGTGACGGCGCTCGCCGACGCGATGGTGTTGAAGAGCGAGGAACGCGCTAGACCCATCCTGCGCTGACCGCTCGATTGCGAAGACCGTTAGCGCTGCGTGCCGACGAAGAAGCTGAACGTCTGCAAGTGGTCGCCTGGGGCGTAATGCACCGGGAAGGCGAAGTCGAGCGCGATCGGCGCCGGACCCATCGCGGGAATCGAGATACGCAAACCGGCGCCGGGCGCGACACGGAAGTCTTGGCTGGTCATCGTGATCGTCGGTTCGACCGTGCCGAAGTCGGTGAACACCACGCCTCGCAGCATGTCGTCGGCCGTGATCGGGAACATGTACTCGACCGTATTGATGAATTGAAAGTCACCACCGACTTGCACGCCGTTGACCAGCGGGCTGGCGCCACGGAAGTAGAAGCCACGCAACGTTTGGTAACCACCGGCATAGAAGTTCTCGAAGATTGGCGTGCTGCTGCCGGTGAAGCCGGTGCTGTTCATCAATGTCAGCGTGTGGCGACCCGAACGGTCGGGGCGTTCACGCAGCAAGAAGTGCTGACGCGCATCGATGGTCGCGCGCGGGTAACTGAACTGCCCGAAGGCTTGCTCATAACCGAGGTCGATGTAGTGACCTTGCGTCGGCAGGAACGAGCTATCGCGAGTGTCGTGAATTAAATCGAAGCGAGCCGTGAACAAGTCGTTATTGCCGAGTGCGGCCTGCAACTGCGGAGGCGTCGGCACCGTGGGATCGTAGATCAGCACGTTCTCGCCGCGCAAGGCTACCTGACCTGTCAAGTCGGGTGTGAACTGGTAGCCGAACCCGATACGGCCACCCATCCGCTGCTCGTTCCAGTTCTGAAAGTAGCGGTTGAAGTACTGTCCACTTAACGAAAAGCTGACGAGCGTGTCGAGGAAGTACGGCTCGCGGAACGTCGCCGAGTATTGCGAGACCTGAGTGCCTGGCACCGCCTGGATGCGGAACTGTTGTCCGCCGCCGCGGAAGGCGGTTCCGTTGCGAATGTCTTCCCAACTGGTCGGGAAACGTCGCCAATCGAAGTTCTGTTCTTCGACGACGACCTGTCCGACCAAACCCGAGCTCGAGTTCACGCCGACGCCGAGCATGAGTCGACCGGTCTGCGTTTCCTGAACTTCAACGTTCAGCGGAATCTCGATCGTGGGTTCTTCGTCGCTGAAGGCGAATGGTTCTGGCGCGACGCTTCCGAAGGCGGGGCCAGCGGCGCTCGGCGGACCGCCATAAACGGGCTGGCCAATCGCCCCGGGTTGGGCTGCTGCTGCAGGCGACGCCACTCCCGGCGGAGCGCTTCCGGGGATGAGTTGGTCGGGCGAATCGTAGCCGGGGCCTGAAGGAGCGGCTGCGGGTTGCACGGCGTAGGGATTCGCGACGCCCGGCTGCGCTTGCGAAGGCGCAACGTATCCCGGCTGGCCGTAGGTCGGCATCGGCGGAACGTATTGCTGATTCGCAGGCCGTGGCGTGGGTGAGACATATTGCGCGGGAACGACTTGCCCCGTGCCGGGTCCGGACGCGGGAACAACAGCGCTCGGCGTGACATCGGGCTGTGTGCGGCCAAGAGGAACCTGACCGGCTCCGTAGGGCGCAGCTTGCTGCGGAGCAGCCGTCTGTGGCGCGGCCGCCGGTGATCCGCCGTAGGGCTGAACACCGTACGGCTGCGCACCATTGGGCTGAGCGCCATACGGCTGCGCGGTCGCGCCGGTTTGCCATCCGCCTTGGCCGTTCGTGCTCGCGCCGACGCCGACTTGCTGCGGCGCGTAGCGAGGGAAGTCATCGATCGGGCTTTGAGCGCGAATGATCAGCGGTTGTTTCTTTGCAGTCTGCGCTTCGTCGAGCCACTCGGCGTGGACAACGAGAGTGAGCGGCACGTCGGTGCAGCCCGGTTCGGGCCGCCACTCATCTTCGGGATCAACATCATCGGGGCTTTGACCGCGCGACGGAACGACGGGACGTCCGGCGACGTTTTCCGCCGCCTCACCGTCAACACCTGGGCGTCCCCACACGAGTCGCGGCTCGATGCCTTCGGCCGGCTTGTTGGTGAACAGGCCAGAACCTTTCAATCGACGTTCGCTGCTGCGCAACTCGCGGATGTCGGCAATCTGACCAGGACGAACCGAGATACGATTCAGCACTGTGTGACGACGCGTGCGCGGATTGTCGCCCGCAATCTTCACGTCGATACGGCCGATGCGATAACGGCTCCCTTCCTGAATGTGGTACACAAGGTCGAGCTTGCCCGGCTCGTCTTTGAAGCGCAGGTCAGGTTCGACGGCCGAGAAGATGTAGCCGACGCCGCCGTACTTATCCTGCAGGGCTGTCAGGTCGCCTTGCATGGTCGCTTGGTCGAAGAACTGTCCTGATTTAAGCTTGAGGTTCTTCGCGAGTTCGTCGTTTTCGAATTTCGAATTGCCGACGATTGATACGTCTTCAACCGTATAGCGCGGCCCTTCGTCGATGACGAATGTGAGCACCACCCAGTTCTGACGCTCGTTGAATTCCAACTCGCGCCCGATGCGTGCCCGGAAAAAGCCGAGACCGCGGTAGTAAGATTTCAGCCGATCGACGTCTTCATCGATTTTCTGACGATCGACCTCACCCTTGACCATGTACAGCAAAGGCACCTTCGACTTGATTTGCGTCTTGAGACGCGAGTCGCTGGCAATCGTATTGCCTTCGAACTTTACTTCCCACACGCGCTGCTTCTGACCTTCGTTGATGACGAACACGGCGCCGCGATCGCCGGCCTTATCGCCTTCCATGATCGTGATGCGCACCTTGCCGTAGCCTTTGCCGACGTACCATTCCTCGAGCTTGCGGTGCGCTTCGGTAACCATGTACGGGTCGGCCGAGTCGCCGACCTTGAGATTGGTTTGCTTGTCGAGGTGCCGTCGCCGAACGCTCGAGCCGACGTACTTGACGTAATGCAAGGTCGGACGCTCGACGACCTCGAAGATTACGACCAGCCCGTTTTCAGCAGTGCGCTGATACTTCGTATCGACCGTGACAAACATTCGCGACTTGATCAGGCGTCGCACGTCTTCTTCGACCGTTTCGGCATCGAACGGTCGGCCAGCGCGTGTCTTCACATGCGGCGTGATGCGCTGAAGCGAAATGTGGTTGTTGCCGACGACGCGCACGTCGACGACCGTGTCGGCACTCGTGGGTGTATCGTGCTTGACGCCTGGCTGCTGTCGCGGCGGAAGTGGTGAACTGCGCTGCGTGATCGGCACCGAATTCAGCGGACCAACCTGGCCGGGCAACGGCGTCGCTTCCGGCTCGATGTGTACGATCTTCTGCTTCTTCGGAACCGGGACCGGCTCGCCTTTGTACCCGCCGCCCGCTTGTCCCCATGCGTGCGCGCACGTCAACATCGCGACGCAGATCGCGACGGCACCGACCAGTCCACGATAGGACCGACAGCCACCGGGCATGAAGGTGAGATCCGTGTTGTTACGCGAGAAGTGACGAGTCGGACGGTAGGAGCTGACCCACGCGTTGGGAACACGCGGGACGTTTTGCAACCAGTCGGGCGCGGACGAGGAAGGGAAAAGGTCTCGCGTTCGATAGGTTGTGCAGGCGCGGGGTAGAGATACCCAAACGGTGCGCCACGGACAAGGCGAGTTCGCGAAGGATTAACCTTCACCGAGGCAACTACAGCGGCCGCTGGCGCATGCGATGCATGCGCATTCACATCGCGCGGCGAGCTCACGGAACGGAGCGCTAGTTGAAGTCGAAATCTTCGCCGCGTGCGAGGTTTTCGAATCGCGTATAGTTTTGCACCCACGCGACTTTTACTTCGCCAACGGGGCCGTTGCGCTGCTTTGCCAGGATGATGTCAGCTTGCCCGGCACAGCGCTGCTTTTCTTCTTCCGTGGTGCAGTAGTACTCGTCGCGATGGACGAACATCACCACGTCGGCATCTTGCTCAATCGCCCCCGACTCGCGTAAGTGACTCAACCTCGGCCGATTGTCGCGTGAGGCTTCGGCCTGACGATTCAGCTGGGCGAGGCACACCACCGGGACGTTGAGTTCGCGGGCCATGCCCTTGAGTCGCCGCGCGATGCGTGCGACCTGTTCCTGGCGTGGATCCTTCATGTTGTCGGGTTCGATGAGCTGCAAATAGTCGATGACCACCAGCGATAGCTGCTCGCGGCGTTTGAGACGTCGGGCCGTGGCGGCGATTTCGGTCATCGTGCGGCTCGGCGTGTCGTCGATGAACAACGGCGCCTCGTGCATGTTGCCCGATGCTTCGACCAGCTTGTTGCGATCCATCGGCGAGATGAACCCGTTGCGCAGCTTGTGCCCGTCGATGCGACCATGACTGCACAGCATGCGTTCGGCCAACTCGAGTCGCGACATTTCGAGGCTCACGAAGAGGGTCGATAGCCGCTGGCCGATGGCCACGTGGTCGGCAATGTTCGCCGCGAGCGCGGTTTTGCCCATACTTGGTCGGCCGGCGATGATGACCAATTCCGACCCATGCAGCCCACCGGTCATGCGATCGAGATCGGCGAAACCCGTCGTCGTTCCCGACAGGCCCCCGCCTTTGGCAAGTCGGGCCTCAATGCGCTTCGAGTGCCTGATGCAACACGTCTTGCATTACCGACAGTTCGCCGATGCCTTTTTGCTCGAGGATGCGAAAGACGCTCTCTTCCGCCTTCGACAACATTTCGCGAGCATCGAGCGATTGGTCGTACGCGTCACGTAAGATGTCCGCGCTGGCGCGGATCAGCGATCGCAGTGTCGCCTTGTCGCGAACGATATTGGCGTAATAAAGGGCGTTCGCCGCCGACGGGACCGAGTTGAGCACATCGCTCAGAAACGGCAGGCCGCCGATGGATTCGAACTCGCCGTGCTTTTTGAGACGCTCGACGAGCAACGTCACATCGACGCGCATGCCGTCGTTGTGCATCGCCAGCACGTGGCCGTAGAGCGTCTGA
This sequence comes from uncultured Planctomycetota bacterium, assembly GCA_963708675.1. Classification (GTDB taxonomy): domain Bacteria; phylum Planctomycetota; class Planctomycetia; order Pirellulales; family PNKZ01; genus DATAXP01. The sequence continues at coordinate 2,274,320 of CAVPTO010000003.1, read as the reverse complement.
TGAGCCGGCACGTAGTAATCGTGCGACTCGAGGACGAGCGCGACTTCGTCGCACATTTCGGGATCAAGAAGCAGGCTGCCCAGCACGCCGCGCTCAGCGTCGAGGCTGTGGGGCGGCAAGCGATCGAGGATTTCCGAGGCCTCGCGACTTTGGCCGCCGCGCGCGTTTGGTCGATCGATCGTGGCCATGGATCCTTCCTCGCGGCGCCGTGACTATCGTTGCGCTACAGCGTTTGTCCGGCGCGCTTGCAGGCCGAGGCCCGCACGGCGCGGCGGCCAAGTTCGCCGGCTATTGATCCTCAGAAAACCGCGTGAACCACGGCATACGCGTCGTATCACCGCTTGCGGTTTCGCGCGTCACATGGGCGGTACGCGCGAAACCGCAAGCGGTGATGGATAGCATATTCGCGATCAACGTTGTTTTCTGAGGATCATTAAACCTTTACTTGGCCGGCGTCACGTCGTCGGTGACCGTCGGAACGACCCAGACCTTGAGCTCGGCGTCGATCTCGTGACCAAGGTGAATGGCGACCGTGTACAGGCCCAGTTCCTTGAGAGGCCCCTTGAGCCGCACCTGGTCGGGCGTGATCGTGACCTCGTTCTTCTTGAGCGCGTTGACGATGTCGTTCGCGCCGACCGAACCGTAGAGATGACCTTCGTCGTTGGCGTTGGCTTCGATTTGCACGTTGATGCGAGCCAATTCGGCCGCCTGCTTGCGGAGGCCTTCGAGCCGCTGATTCTGAATCTCTTGCAAGCGGGCGCGATGCTTGTCGACCATCCGCTTGTGATGCTCGTTGGCAATCGTCGCCAGACCCTGCGGCAGCAGATAGTTCATCGCGTAACCTGGGCGAACGCTCACGACGTCGCCTTGCTTGCCGAGGTGGTCGACCGATTGGATCAGCAATAGCTCGATGCCGCCGTTGGCGGCCTTCGGCAGACGCTTGACTCGCACCGGTGGGCGGGTTTTGGTGTTGGCCATCTTTCAATCTCCTAAATGTCCCGACCGTCTCGGCCGGGTTCTGTCGGCGTTGGTCACGCCTCGTGAATCAGAATGGAATTTCGTCGCCGCCGCCGGCCGCGGGTCGCGAGCCGGACGAGACTTCATCGCCGCCGTAGTCGTCATGGTGTGAGGAATCGCCGCGTGAGGAATCACTGCGTGACGATTCACTGCGTGACGATTCGTTGCGTGGCGATTGGGCACGCGAACCACCTCGCGGTCCGCCGCCGCCACCGCCTTCACCGCGTCCGCCGAGCATCTGCATCGTCTCGCCGACGACCTTCAGCTTCGTGCGCTTCTGGCCGTCTTTCTCCCACGAATCGAGCTTCAATCGACCTTCGATCAGCACAGACGAGCCCTTCTTCAGGTACTCGCCAGCGACCTCGGCCGTGCGTCCCCATAGCGTGATGTCAACGAACGTCGTTTCCTCGACCCATTCGCCGTTGGCGTTCTTGCGACGGTCGTTCACAGCCAGGCCGATATCGCAGACCGCCATGCTTGTGGTGGTGTAACGCACCTCGGGATCGCGGGTCAGATTGCCAACGAGGACGACTTTATTGAAGCTAGCCATGGATGTTCACTCCTTTGCTCCGCAGAAGATCGCTGCTCAGCGCCAGTCACCGTTCCGCGGCAGAGATCGCTAGCAGTGGACGAATGTATCGCGGTCAATATACCAGATTGATCGCAAAACGTCGTCCGCCGACGAGCGTCTTTGCTAGTTGCCCAGCTCTTCCTCGGGAATTTCGACGCCCGCGCCAACGGCCACCGGTTGCGGCATCGGCTCGGGTCGGCGAGCCCGCGCGATTTCGGCAGGGCCAGCCTTGGCGTGATCGACGAGCGTGTCGATGATGCGCGGGTCGACCTTCAAAACGAGCGAACGCAGGATGTTCTCGTTGAGGTGCGTTTCGCGATTGAGCGTCGTGAGCTCCTTGGCATCCAGCTTGAAGTAGGCAAGCCAGTACGTGCCTTTGCGCTGTCCATTGATTGGATACGCAAGGCGGCGCTCTTCCCACAGACGGCTAACGAGAATCTCGCCGCCGCGACGCGTGATCAACTCGGAGATTTGGTTGGCCATGCCGCCGGGATCGCGCCCGTAGCGGTTGGTGTCGAGAATAAACATGGCTTCGTAGGCGTTCTCGGCCACGACGTTGCTCCTTACCGGAAGTTTGAACTCAGTGTCTGGTTACTATGCGTTGAATTGACTCATCGTGGCGGCCAAACCTTTCGTGCCCCACGACACGACGGCGTCGGCTGCCTTGGCGATCACTTGATCGATTTGCTTGCGTTCTTCGGCATTGAACCGTCCCAGCACGAAGTCCGCAGCGTCGCGTCCCTCGGGCACCGGCCCAATTCCCACTCGCAGCCTCGGCACCGCGTCGGTTCCGAGACAGCGAATCGTGTCTTCCAACCCCTTCTGTCCGCCCGAGGAACCCTGGCCTCGCATCCGCATTTTGCCAACCGGCAACGCGAAATCGTCGCATACCACCAGGATGTTCTCGTGCTCCAGCTTGTAAAAGTCGCGGGCTAGCACTACGCTCGACCCGCTGCGATTCATGTATGTTTGCGGGGCCAGGAGAATCCAACGTGTCGCGTCGAGCGTCACGTCCATCACCTCGCCCTGAAATGCATTCTTCGGCTTGCCCCCTCCGCCGCGTCGCGCCAACTCGGCCAGCACCTCGACGCCCACATTGTGACGCGTTGACTGGTACTGACGGCCTGGGTTGCCAAGTCCGACGACGAGCTTCATGGCTGCTCACCCGTATCAGGCTGCAACCAGCCCGCCCTGACGATGACGCCGGCCTATTCTTCCTCCGCTTCTTCTTCGCCAGCCTTGCGACCGATGACTTCCGGCTCGGCGCCGTCGGCCATGCCAGCAACGTCTTCTTCTTCCGTGCTCGGCTTGTTGCAGTTGACCACGATCTCTTCGGCGTCGGTCAGCAACTTCACGCCCGGCGGAAGCTCGATCGCACCAGCCGTCAGCGAGCCATCAAGCGGCAAGTCATTGATCTTCAGGAACAGCTTTTCGGGAATCTCGACCGCAAGGCACTCGATTTCGACTTCGTGCATGACATGATCGACCACGCCACCTTCCTTCACGCCGATCGCCTGGCCACGCAATTCAACGCGCACACGCAACTCGACGCGCTCGTCAGCACTGACGCGGGTCAAATCGAGATGCAGCACGTCCACGCCGAACGTGTCCCATTGCAGTTCGCGGACGAAAGCCTTCTCACTGACGGCTCCCGAAAGGTCGACGACGCGAGCCCCATGGCGGAGCATCAAGCGGACCTGATCGGCCGGCACAGAGAGGTGCATGTTCTCTTGGCCGTGGCCGTACAAGTTGACCGGCACGGTGCCATGCTCGCGCAGGCGGCGAGCGGCACGCTTGCCTTGCGGTTTTCGAACCTCGACGGTCAATACTTCAGCCATACGGAACCTCTTGCTAGATCAATACCTATGTGCGATTGCCGCGACTCGACCGGGCCCCTGCCCAACGGCGCGAATCCCGCTATTCTCTCGGAAGACGCCCGATTTGCAAGGGCAGCGCCGCGAAAACGCTTGGTGAGCTAGGAAAGGCCCAAGCTTGGCAAAATGCGCGGTCCAAACACGAGCGCGGCGACCGTCAGGGCCCCAACGGCGCTGATTAGCACCGCCCCGGCGGCCACGTCCTTGGCGTTCTCGACGAGCGGATGAAATTCGGGGCTGGTGACGTCACACAACAACTCGAAGGCGGTGTTCAAGGCCTCGGCCGTCCACACCGCCAGAATCGCTGCGACGATCCAGCACCACTCGCCGCTCGATACGTGGTAGTACCAGCCGAGTCCGACGGCCAGCGCGGTTGCCGTGGCATGCAGCCAAGCGTTGTGCTGCGTCGCGAGCATCAGTTTCACACCGCGCCCGGCGTAGACGAAACTCCGCAGGCGATTGCGGAGGCGAAACGGTTGGCGCTTTTGCATCATGGTTGAAATCGTAGGTTAGCCACGTCGCTTGCGACGCGGCTATTGATGTTCAGGTTGTCAATCGAACCGACACGGCATGCCTTTTACCCTCTCCCCTTGCGGGAGAGGGTGGTTCGCCGAAGGCGAACCGGGTGAGGGGTTCAGGGCGAGTACACGCTTCACTACCCCTCACCCAGGCCCTCTCCCGCAAGGGGAGAGGGAGCAAACTGAATCGTCGTTCGATGAGCGACCTGAAGATCAACAAACGACTCGTTCAACCCATCACGCAAAATACTCCACCGCGTTCTGAAACACCCGCAGGCCGTCGCCGACGGCGCCCGCGTCGCCGCGCGTCCAACGGGGATGCTGCGTCGGATCGATGTGCCGCTCGGGATGAGGCATTAACCCGCATACGCGTCCCGAGCTATCGCACATCCCGGCAACATCGCGCTGTGAGCCGTTGGGATTGCCGCCGTCGTATTTCAAACAGAGTTGGCCCGTGCTGTCGAGTTGGTCGAGCACCGTCGCGCTGCGGGCGACGAACTTTCCTTCGCCGTGAGCGATCGGCAGATACATCCGCTCGATGCCGCGGAAGAACACGCACTTCTCGCCTTGCGTGCGAACCGTCACCCAGCGGTCGTCGAACATGCCCGAATCGTTGTGCGCGAGTGTCGCAGGCGGTTCGGCGGCGTTTGTGCCGGCATCGAACAATAGCCCCGACTTGATAAGGATCTGAAACCCGTTGCAGATGCCAAGGATCAACTTGCTCGCGGCCTTGAACTCGGTAAGCCAATCACCCAGGTGAAGTCGCAACTGCGAACCGAGGATGCGTCCCGCGGCAAGATCGTCGCCGTAGCTGAAACCGCCCGGGAGCGCGAGGATTTGGAACTCGCTCAGGACGCGAGGGTTTTCGAGCACGCGGTTGACGTGCAGCGCGGTGACTTCTCCGCCGGCGAGTTGGAACGCGTAGGCGGTTTCTTGATCGCAATTCGTTCCAGGAGCGCGAAGGATCAGCACACGAGCAGTTGCCATGAGCGCGATTGTCGCCCATCAACGGCGAAAGCTCAACCCGCTGATTTGCGTGCGGTTTTACGTGCCGATCTTCGAGGTTTTAGCGATCCAATCCGTGGGTGCGGCGAGACATATGGATTGTCGCGCTCGTAGAAACGCCACGGCAGTTCGAGAGCTTGCGAAATGCCGATACGCGGGGTCGCTTCGACGATCGGCTCGTCGTTGCGAAGTTCGACCTTGAGTCTCCCGCCGATGGCTAGACCGTTGAACGTCATGTCGATGCCGAACGCCTGACACAGCCGTCCCGGGCCAGTCGCCAATCGTCGTGAGTCCGTGGACTCGCGACGTCGCAGCATGGCGGCAATGCCGCGCAGCGGTTGCACGGCGCGAATGAGCACCGCGCCGGGGGCATCGCGATCGGTCGTGAAGTTCAGGCAATAGTGCATTCCGTAAATGAAATAGACGTAAACTTGCCCGAAGGTGTTGCGCATGAGGACCGATTGATTACGACGCGTCACGTAATGCGATGCCGCGTCGGTCGTGTAGGCTTCGGTCTCGACGATACGACCGGCGCAGCGGCCCACGACCATCACGGTGCCGATCAGATCTTGGGCGACGGTGAGCGTGTCGCGCGCGAAAAAGTCGTGGCTGACGAAAGGCATCGACGTATTGTTCCGATGCGGTCGGCGAGCGACAAGCGCCGACACGATTTGCAGCATGCCTTGTCATCCTCTTTCGCGAGTGAGACATTGCGGCATGTCGAATGAGCAGACACTCACGGCCGGCCCGATACGCGTTGCCTTTGTCTATCGAGGCGATCGATTCGCGCATGTGATCGAGGTCTTGGAAGGAACCGAATGGCGTGCGGTGTATCGGTCGGTCGAGGGCGCCGCCGACGAACCTTGGCCGGCGAGTCCGCCGCTGGTGCAATTGCACGTCGAGCCACGTTCCGAAGGAAAGCAGGTAGCGCTACTGGTGGGCATGGCGGGCGGCAATCATTGGTCGGCGGGGATCGAGGCTGACCCCACACTCGCGAGAGTTTCCTTTGACATTGCCTGTCGTGTTCGTGGGCCGGAGGTTGGGCTGCTTGGCAGCAGCTATGAACAGTTGGCCACGGGTGGCAACGCGCCACAGCCCACGATCACCGTCGGTAACGACGATACCGCCCGCATCGAGCCAGGACGGCTGAGCATCGGCCCAAGGGCCGATTCGTCGCCGGGACCAAGGACGATGCGCTGGGCGTATCAATGGAGCGCGAAACCCCCGTCGGGGTCGCCTTGAAATCCGCTCGCCATTGCGAAAAAGTGATTTGCCGTTGCTGATGTCCGCGGCGTAAAATGTAAGTGCGAGGTGGACTTACGTTCGGTATGTCTGCCTCGGAAGTTTCCGCCGCGATGGGTCATCAGCCTCGGTCGGTTGCTTCTTTCGACGACAGCTTTTCGGGCAGTTGTCGAGGGTGCTCTGGCGTCGGTGTGAGCCGCAGCGGTCGAAGTTGCATCGCCATCCACGAGAACCGCACGCCGCCACACACGCAGGAGCAACCTCTATGAAACTGTCGTCCGATCAGCAGAAGCTTTTTGAAGACTGGCTGCGCCAAAAAATCGAGCACTCGTCTTGCACGCTTTGTCAGTCGAACCACTGGAAGGTTGGCGACTTGGTGGCCGGTCATGTTGTCGATGATGTCGACGACCTGGGACCTGCGTCGCAGATGATTCAACTCATCTGCAAGAACTGTGGGCACGTGCTGCTGTTCTCGACGCGGTACATCAAGGGATGGGCCACCCGCGATGACGCTTCGACGTCGGGACTCATCATGTAGATGATGCGAAGGCGGCGCCGCGTTCGTGTGCAACGCGAAGCTCACGGAGGGCCATCCGTGGGCTTAACGCGGTGCTAGAACTGCCCTTTCAGAACTGATCCTTCGATGCGACCTGGACCTCGTCAAGGAAGGCAGTAATCGCGTATTTCGCGAAGACGTCGCGTCGAAGGTAGTCGAGAATCTTTTGCGCGACCTCGGACTGCACCACGACTTCGAGGCGAATCTCGGCGCTCTGATTGCTGAGCGGGTCTTCGTTGACGAGGTTGTGCCGTCCTTTGCCTCGACACGGCATGATGTTGTAGCCCTTAGCGCCGAGTTTCAGAAAGTGCTCGACGAGCTTCGGCTCAAGCACCGAATCGGCAATTACCGTCACGCGGCTAACGGTATCGAGTTGCTTCATGATCGGTGTTTCCTGAGAGGCCGTCTGCCGGCGCCAGAATCGAGCGCATTAGAATTAGAGTCGTTGATTCATGCTCGCTCAAGTTACGACGCTTTCGATGGGCCAGTACTTGAACAATGCCGTGGCGATCTGACTGTAAATCGGAATGCCGACGGTGACGTTGTACGAGAACGTGAGACCTAAAGAGGCCGCAAGCGGCAGCGTCGGGCTTGCCTCGGGAATCGCGAGGCGTTGAATCGCTGGCACTGCGATGTACGACGCAGCCCCGCAAAGCACGGCAAACACTGTGTACGTGCCGATCGAAAACTCGGTGTGCACGACTTGGCCATAGATGTGGGCGACGACCATTCCGAACGTCGCGAACAAGTTCGGCGCGAGCAGGCCGAAGAGGATGAACTTCCACCCCGCTGTCTTCAAATCGCCGAAGCGACGCGACGCGGTGATGCCCATCTCGAGCAGATACAAGCAAAGCAGACCATGGAACAAGGTCTTGAAGACAGGATTGTCTTTGTCGACGACGGCTTGTCCTTGCAGCTGGCCAATGAATCCGATCGTGATGCCGCCGAATAGCAGGTAAATGCCGGGGTTAAGAAACACCTCGTGCATCATCTCTTTGCTGAAGATGCTGGCGCTCTTGTGCCCTTCGCCTTCGACCGAAATGTTCGATCCGTGACCGTTGTCATCTGTTATGGACATCGGACGCACCGCCGTGGGATCGTAGCCCGGCTCGTCTTGCATGTTGCCGAGCTTGTCCATTCCCGAGCGTCGCAACTTCGCGATGAGATACAAGCCAACGAGACAGCCCGGGATCTCCATGATCGCGAGCATGACGGGCATGAACGACGCTTCTTTGTATTCTTCTCCGGCAGCAACTGCCTCGCGCACCGTCGCCACGTTCACGCCACGTTGTTCCCAACGTGCTGTTATTGCTGAGTCCGTAAGGCTGGATTCGACCTTCTTCAGGTCGAGATCCTTCATGTCCAGTTGAGCCCCGTCGATATTCGCTGCGGCTAAAACGGCGGTCATCGCCGCAACCTGCATCGTCGCCAGCGCTCCTAAGCACGTAGCGAACGTGCCGGCCGAGTCAGAGCCGTAGTAGGCGGCAACCGTAGCCGCATCGATGCGCCGCAATCTCGTCGCGATGCGAAGAATGCCGTAGGCCGCGATGCCGATGATGAAATTCGTAATGAAGCCGACGACCATAAAGCCGAGCGCCTTCACGAGCATTTCTTTGTCGTGAACGTAAAGCTCAGCCAATTCCTCGCCGCCCCCCCAGCCGATCGACACCAGGAGATAAATGACCAAACCCTGGTAAACCACATGCGGGAATTCGAAGCCGACCTTCATGATCGGCACAAGAAAGCCCATGTAAAAGAACAGCAGCAAGGGCTGAAACATGTTCTTGAGAACGTTGTGGCTGAATTCAGCAAGCCATGGAGACATGGCGGCAGTCCTTCCGAGGGAGAAGAGAAGAGGAGACCGATGCAATGCGCACGATCTATGTCTCTAAGCTGGCGGCGGGAAACAAGAAACGACCAGCCAATATAAAGGAAGCTAAATCCAGCATAACAGCTCATTATACTGTACGGGTTCTCAGCCTGCGGTGTCAATGAAGCAATCGCCTGATGATCGCTAATCGGGCCTAAAGCCCGGACTTCACGCAATGCTTACCCCGCGCTACAGCTACATCTGTCACTCCCTCCATCACCGCGTAATGCTCGAAGAACGAGTGCGAAACGTGCGTCAAGATTTTTTTCTGCAACGCTCTGGGGCACGACGCATTCCATCTGCAACTTGCTCGCGGCGAGCGTGCTGTTGCGTTCCGCGCCAGCCCGACCCTTCTGCATTGGCACGCGCGAAGCGCCAGGGCGGTTCATAAGTCTCAAGCGATGCGCGTACCCCAGCCAACAGTCGATTAAAAATCCGTAATTGACCGGCGTTCATAAAGGCTTTGCCGCATCCTGGATTCGTAAAGCACGTTAGACTTTTGGAGACTTTTGTTTTGAGGACCTCGCCGAAAGGCGCTGAGAACCCTATGCCCGCTTCAACGTTGTCCCAAGGTTTGCAGACCATGAACGTGTTAGTCATTGAAGACGACGCCCTCATTGGCAAGGCGCTGCAGAAGGGCATGATCGAGTCGGGGCACGAATGTACTTGGGTCCGTGACGGCGTCCGCGGACTCGAACTCGGGCGCAACAAGGCGCTCGACGCGATCACGCTCGACCTGATGCTTCCAGGCATCGCGGGGCTCGACGTTCTCAAACAGCTGCGAGCTGAAAAGGTCCACACGCCCGTCGTGCTGCTCACGGCGCGCGGCAGCGTCGAGGAACGCGTCAACGGCCTCACCGCCGGCGCCGACGATTATCTCGTCAAGCCGTTCGCCTTGGCTGAGCTGATGGCTCGCCTCGAAGCGGTGTGCCGTCGCACGGTTAATCGTCCGGCCCCGATGATGGAGGTCGGCAACCTGAAGCTCGACCTCACCACGCGGCGTGTCACCCGTGGCGGACGCGAAATCGACCTCACGCCGACCGAGTTCAGCCTGCTCGAATACCTCATGCGGTTTGCGGGCAAGGTCGTCACTCGAAAAATGCTGTGCGAACACCTCTGGGATCTCGAATGGGACGGAGCCACCAACGTCATTGACGTGCACATCAACCGTCTGCGCGGTAAGGTCGATAAGGGATTCGACCAGTCGTTGATCGAGACCGTGCGGGGCCGTGGCTATGCACTTCGCGAAATCTAAGGAGCTTTTCGGCTCGCTGCACTTCCGGTTAACCATGTGGTACACCGGCGTGCTGCTGCTCATGTCGATTGCTGCGCTGGGCGCCGTCCGCGAAGGCGTCCGCCTGGCGATGCTCCACGAAACCGACATGATGCTCGTCGACGACGCGCGTGAAGTGGAACTCACCGTCGAAGAGTTCTATCCCGACGTCGAGCACATCATTCACGAGCTGCAGCGAAAGGCCCGCACGCACAAAGACATCGGCCTGTACATCGCCATGTACGACGCCGACGGCTCGCTCAAGTGGAGCAGCGAGTCGACGCCGCTCAACGTCCGCCTCACGGCCGACGGCCATTACTACCCACGCACGCTCGGCAACTTTCGCGTCACTTACCGCGACACCGTGCGTCCCGACATCCCGAAGATCACCATCTGCATCGGCACCAGCCTGCTGCCGGTCCAAAAAGACGTCGCCGCCATCACGAACATTCTCGTGGCCATCGGTGCCGCGATGCTCGTCGTCGCTCCCGTCGGCGGCTATTGGCTCGCCGGCCGCGCCACGCGACCGCTCGTCAAAATCATCGACACCACCGCTCGCCTCCATCCCTCGAAGCTCGACGAACGCTTGCCACTTCGCGGCAGCAACGACGAGCTCGATCGCCTCAGCGTCACCATCAACGGCATGCTCGACCGCATCGCCACCTACCTCGACGAGCATCGCCGCTTCACGGCCGACGCCGCCCACGAGCTGCGATCCCCATTGGCTGCCATGCAAAGCATGATCGAGGTGGGACTCAACAGTGATCGCACGACGGCCGAGTACAAAGAGTTGCTCGTCGATACGCTCGAAGAATGCACTTCGCTGCGAGACCTGGTGAACCGTCTGCTGCTGTTGGCCGAAAGCGACGCCGCCCAATGCGATGTCGGCACGTACACGGTCGAGCTCGATCGCGTCGTCGCTCGCAGTTGCGAGTTCTTTGCCGCTGTGGCCGAATCGCGCGGCGTGCTGATGGAATGCGCGATCGGCGGCGCTGCCGAGGTCCACGGCGAGGCGTCGCGCATCCGGCAGGTCGTCACCAACCTGATCGACAACGCGATCAAGTTCACCCCTTCCGGTGGCACGGTTCGCGTCGAGCTCACCACTTCGATCGCTTTGGGCCAGGCGACGCTGCGTGTGATCGACTCCGGGATCGGCATCTCCGAGACCGACTTGCCTCACATCTTCAAACGCTTTTACCGCGCCGACAAATCCCGTCAGCGCGGCGCCAAAACTGGCGGCAGCGGCCTCGGCCTCAGCATTTGCGAGTCGATCGTCAGAACCTATGGTGGTCACATCGCCGCCGAAAGCCGCCCCGGTCACGGCACAACCATCATCGTCCGCCTTCCCATGATGTGGTCAGGCCGCACCCCCGCCGCACAGCCCCCCCTCGCCGCGACGCATTAGCATGTTTAGCCGGCGAGCTTGCTCGCCGCGTGCGGCGCGCCTCAACTCGTCTCCCACCAAGAGAGGATGTCGGCCGCAGGTCGACAGGTCAGGGTGCGTCGCCCCAGCATTCGCCATCCCCACAAACCCCTCGCCCCTTCGGGGAGAGGGGCAGGAGTGAGGGGCCCGTTGCATCTCGTGCGACGTCGCCCTCCCGCAACCGCCGCTTTTCTCCCCACGTCCCCTGCCCGACTTATTCCCATACCCATGAGACGGGACGTTTTGTGCAATAAGTCCCCTTTCTGCTCACCCCCGCGCCGACTTTTTGCCCACCACGCAACCGTACAAAAATCCACCGCCCGCCCGCTCTCCGCAGCCGCACCTCGCTCTCACAGCACCTGGTCGTTCGCCGTCCATAACGCACCCCTTCGACGGACGCGCACTCTCCGCGCAGACTTTTCGTCGAGCAACGTTACTCGAAAGAGCCGTCGCCCTTCAATGGAAAGAAGCGGCCACGCCGTTCATTCGCGGACTCATGACGCGTTGGCTTGGCCGCGGTCGCGATCGTAGAATGCGCTTGGGCCGCTCGCGTTGAGTGGACAACGAACGTTATTCTTGTGTTCTCCGACATGACCGTTGAACAACTACGCACCGCCTATAGCGCACAGCCTTTCCGACCGTTCATGATTCATTTGGCCGACGGGCGAGAACTTCCCGTTTTGTCTCGCGAGTTCATTATGACGGTTCCAAGCGGCCGAACCGTCGTCGTCTGCCAACCCGATGACACGGTGAACATCATCGACTTGCTGCTCATCACCGACTTGGAACTTCAGCCCGCATCGAACGGCACACGAAAACGTCGAAAAGGCTAAGGACGTACAGCACCACTTCATTGCCTATCCATAACGCACCCGCACTCTTTGCGCAGATTATTCGTCGAGTGACATTACTCGAAAGAGTTGTCGCCCTTCAACGCAAAGAAGAAGCCAAGGAGAGTCGCAGCGTTCCGTGGTGCATGAAGAACGTGCAGGCCGCGCTGTTGTACTTGCCAAGGTCCAATCCGATAATCTTGCTCATTGCCGTGGGCTCCGTGCAAACCGGGTTGACGTCGTACACAACGATCAATCTGTTGCACGAGCATCCACTCGTGCAGCCGGCGCTTGGCTGTTTGAATTTTAAGACCGAATACTTGCGTTCGATGACGATCTCATCACGTACTCCGGACGGTGAACCTTATCGTTGCCAGATGTGTGGCAGCACCGGCCGAATCGCCCCGTCGATTCGTTCGCGCGACGCGACCTGCCCTGTGTGCGGTTCATTGATGTGGTTTCCATCAAACTGTGTCTCTTCGGCTCCTGTTCGCCGCCTGAATCCAGCGATGGCTGCCCTGTGCTTATAGGGTGCTGTGCATTGGGCGCTTTGATGTGGTCAAACACTCTCTCGGTTGTTGAGTGGCTCGTGGTGTGTTTTGTCGCGGTCCTCTTGTTCGGTAATCGAGCAGGGCAATCGCATCTAACGGTTGGTCCAAGTATTGCCATGAACTGGCGTTGGGCAAGCGGGCTGGAAGGAGTGCTCGCCGAACACGGTCTTTCATGGAGGGTGCGTCATGGCTTCGTCGGGCATCGCTGCAATTCTTACACACTTTGAAACGCTTACCGATCCGCGTGTCGAGCGGACACGCAAGCATTGCCTGCTGGACATGATCGTCATCGCGCTGTGCGCGACGATCGCGGGCGCGGACGGCTGGGCCGACGTCGAACGATTCGGCAAGGCCAAGCGTGCGTGGTTCGCGCGGTTCCTGGAGTTACCAGCCGGCATTCCTTCGCACGACACGTTGGGCCGCGTCTTCGCCCGCCTCGACACGCCGGCCTTCTTGGCTTGTCTGATGGATTGGCTGCGATCGTTGCATTTGGCCTTGGCCGGAGAGGGAATTGCCATCGACGGCAAGACGTTGCGACGGAGCTTCGACGCCGGCAGCGGCCGCGCGGCGTTGCACCTGGTCAGCGCCTGGGCTTGCGATCTGCGCATCTCCCTGGGGCAAGTCGCCGTAGACGACAAGAGCAATGAGATCACGGCCGTCCCCAAGCTGTTGGAACTGCTGGAACTCAGCGGCGCGGTGGTGACGCTCGACGCCATGCACTGCCAGAAAGACACCGCCCAGGCCATTCGTGCCCGCGGCGCCGACTACGTGCTCACCGTCAAACGCAATCAGCCCGGGTTGTGGAACGAACTCAGCGACTTGTTCATCGCTTACGGCGAGCACGACTACCAAGCACCGGAACTGCGCCGCCATACCAAGACCGAGCGCAACCGTGGCCGCACAGAACGTCGCGACTGCTTCGTGGCCCCCGCACCGCAGACCCTACGCAGCCGAGGCGAGTGGGCCGACGTGCAAAGCGTGGGCATGCTCTACCGTTATTGTGAAGAACAAGGACGCACCCGCGAAGAGACGACGTTCTTCATCAGCAGCCTGCCGCCCAAGGTGCAACGCCTGGCAAAACTCGTACGCGGACACTGGGGCATCGAGAACTCGTTGCATTGGGTCCTCGATGTAACTTTTTCAGAGGACCAGTCGCGAATTCGCCAAGGCAACGCTCCGGAAATCGCCGGCGTCTTCCGTCGCCTCGCCTTGTCGATCTTGCAACAGGACACTTCCCTAAAAAGTAGTATCCGCGGCAAACGACTCCAAGCAGGCTGGAACAACGACGCCCTCGAACGCATCCTCAGCGGCTTTCAAGGGAAATAAGATGCGATTGCCCTGGGTAATCGACTAATTCTTTTGTGCTCCACGCTGAGGCGGTGGTCGACCTAACTAGTCGCCGAAGCCAGCTTCTTCGTACAATGGCCTCCAACCCTGCTAGATGTCCACGGGCGACCGTGCTTTCCCGTTTGGCATGAAATGAACGACGACTGGTTCAACGCAGAGCAGCTCCATTTCGCCGCCGGGGACGGTGATATGGTTCGTGCGCAACAGTTACTCGCAGCGGGGTACGATCCAAACCTCTTCGACGACATTGACTACACGCCGCTGCATTATGCCGTGAAGTACGAACATTTCGACATGGTGTCATTACTGCTTAAACACGGCGCTAACGTCAACGCAAACAATGAGTCCCGGAGTGGCAACACGCCCATAGCGCAGTTTGCACAGACATGTTCCCTGAGAATGGCGCGGTTGCTCCTTCAAGCGGGTGCCGATCCAACCATTCGGGGATGGATGCAACTGAACGCTCTCGACCGCGTCGAGGGCCGCAAACGAGGTGAGGGGCCAAAAGTGCGTGAACTCATGAGTCAATACGCGTCGAAGCGAGCCTAACCTTTGGTACTCCCAACACTATCGAACGCGAGGTTGAGATGGCCGAGCGAAGATCACGAACCCATCAGTTGCAAAGTGCTAGGTTGCGGCTTTACGTTGTAGTCGTGGCCGCAGCAGCTATCGCGGCCGTCGAGGTCAAGCGTCTCCATGGGCAGGACAGCACCCAGGACGAGATCACGACGTTAAAGGCAATTCACAAATTGGGCAGCGACAGCGTCCCGTTCCTTTACGAACAATCGAAAGCCCCTGTCCTCCCAGAAGAGACAATCCGTTTCATTGGCCGACAAGCTAACAATAAGACTATCTCTGATGCGATACGATTGATGCAACGTCTTCCACGACTGAAGTACTTGCAATGGTGTCAAGTAGGTGCGGACGACAGTGGAGTCGCTGGTCTCGATCAATTGATTCAGCTTGAATGCGTTGATATTTATGATGCTCATTTCGGCGACGAGACGTGTCGGCAACTTTCAAAGCTGAAACGGTTAAAGAATCTTAGCCTCGTGTGCGCTGATGTAACATCGCAAGGCGTCGAGCATCTTGGGTCGCTGTCCGACCTCGAATTCTTGTCATTGAGTACATGCAAGCGGATTAAGCCCGGCTGCTTCCGAAAAATTGCGCGACTGCAACACCTGATCTATCTCAACGTAAGCGGGCTAGATATCGGCGACGAAGATTTGGCGTCATTTGCAAAACATCCAGCTTTGATGACGATCGAAGCGGGCGGTACGAAGCTAACGGCGAAATGTCTCGAAACCATCATGAGTCTTCCGTGCCTTAAGACCGCCGGATTACCTCGCGATATCCTTACCGACGACTTGATCGAAGAAGTACACAGAAGAAAGCCTGAGTTGTTCCTGGTGGGAATCGACGGAACGTTCGACTGCCAAATCGAGATAGCGCCAATTACAGCGCCGAGCGATTAAAACCGCATCTGAGAGATATGCGATCGCGATGAGGGCCGGTCAGCGAGCCGTTTCGTTCCTGACAAAGCACAAAGGCGGTAGCAGGTGTGAAAGTGTCAGCCGCACAAGCCATTCGAGACCGGTTGGCCAAGAACGACAAGTTCTCGCTGGCCCAGGGCAATCGCATCTTATTTCCCTTGAAAGCCGCTGAGGATGCGTTCGAGGGCGTCGTTGTTCCAGCCTGCTTGGAGTCGTTTGCCGCGGATGCTACTTTTTAGGGAAGTGTCCTGTTGCAAGATCGACAAGGCGAGGCGACGGAAGACGCCGGCGATTTCCGGAGCGTTGCCTTGGCGAATTCGCGACTGGTCCTCTGAAAAAGTTACATCGAGGACCCAATGCAACGAGTTCTCAATGCTCCAGTGTCCGCGTACGAGTTTTGCCAGGCGCTGCACCTTGGGCGGCAGGCTGCTGATGAAGAACGTCGTCTCTTCGTGCACATGCCCTTGTTCTTCACAAGAACGAAAGATCATGCCCACGCTTTGCAGATCGGCCCACTCGCCTCGGCTGCGTAGGGTCTGCGGTGCGGGGGCCACGAAGCAGTCGCGACGTTCGCTGCGGCCACGGTTGCGCTCGGTCTTGGTATGGCGGCGCAGTTCTGGCGCCTGGTAGTCGTGCTCGCCGTAGGCGATGAACAAGTCGCTAAGTTCGTTCCACAACCCGGGCTGATTGCGTTTGACGGTGAGCACGTAGTCGGCGCCGCGGGCACGAATGGCCTGGGCGGTGTCTTTCTGGCAGTGCATGGCGTCGAGCGTCACCACCGCGCCGCTGAGTTCCAGCAGTTCCAACAGCTTGGGGACGGCCGTGATCTCATTGCTCTTGTCGTCCACGGCGACTTGCCCCAGAGAGATGCGCAGATCGCAAGCCCAGGCGCTGACCAGGTGCAACGCCGCGCGGCCGCTGCCGGCGTCGAAGCTCCGTCGCAACGTCTTGCCGTCGATGGCAGTTCCCTCTCCGGCCAAGGCCAAATGCAACGATCGCAGCCAATCCATCAGACAAGCCAAGAAGGCCGGCGTGTCGAGGCGGGCGAAGACGCGGCCCAACGTGTCGTGCGAAGGAATGCCGGCTGGTAACTCCAGGAACCGCGCGAACCACGCACGCTTGGCCTTGCCGAATCGTTCGACGTCGGCCCAGCCGTCCGCGCTCGCGATCGTCGCGCACAGCGCGATGACGATCATGTCCAGCAGGCAATGCTTGCGTGTCCGCTCGACACGCGGATCGGTAAGCGTTTCAAAGTGTGTAAGAATTGCAGCGATGCCCGACGAAGCCATGACGCACCCTCCATGAAAGACCGTGTTCGGCGAGCACTCCTTCCAGCCCGCTTGCCCAACGCCAGTTCATGGCAATACTTGGACCAACCGTTAGATGCGATTGCCCTGCTCGCTGGCCGAAGTGCATCGCTGGATGGCTGAGACGAAGGATCTGGAGCTATGGGCTGCGGTCTACGCCGTGCTTGGCAAAGGCTTTTATCGGATCAAGCCCGAGCCGGAAATGGAAGAGACATGCTCGTTTCTGACTCGCTATCTGCTCCGCTGCATCCATGAAGATGCAGCGAGTGACGCCATCCCATCTGGCTACGAAGCGGGCTGCGATTTGTCAAACTGCCTAAAGCACTGGGCAACCAAGCTTCCAGTAACTCATTTGGTGCTTCGTGTCACGGTAGCCTCGATCACGGACGCTTACTTGCACGCCAACGTCGCCGAACGAGATCGCTTGCTGCTTGGCACGGTCGAACATGCCTTGGAAGCACCGGCGATCCGCCCCTACTTCCGGCAGTGGGAAAACGACGCAGTGCTTGCCGAGCCTTTGCGTGATGCGATGGCGTGGGCCATGGAGCATGAAGATACTGCTGCCGGCTGAAATGTCGATGCGGTTGACCTACAGATTCGCGGCGTGTTTGTCTCGTTCGCTTCGGCGACGCTACAATCGGCTTCTACCGCGCTCGATTTGAGCCGGTAGATTTGCGTTTTTGGGCAATGTACGAGCCCTCCACAATGCGATGCCGCTCGATACGTCAGTTTGCCGGAATGCTCGTCTGCGTCATCGCTCTCTCATTTGGCGATGGTCCGCTCGGCATCGCCGCAGATGACGCGGAGACCTCGTTGCTGGATACTTCCGAGCTAAGCGATTCGGCGCGGCAAATATTAGCCCGTCTTCAATTCGATGCGAAGATCGTATCCGGTGATGACCTGCAAGTTCTTGATGCGCTATTACCACCGCTTGCGATCGCCGAGAAAGACAAGGTGACGGCGAACAGCCTTTACTTGGTCATCCGACTTTCGGTGAAGGAACCCTTAGGCTACACCATTCCTCGTCTTGAGCTCAAAATGGAGGCAGCGGACTGGCCGTTCAACGGCGACCCATTCCCTGAACCAATCGATATTTCGGGAACGGTTTTCAACAGTGGCAAGTGTTACTATGTCAAGTTCTTGCAAAGCGGACGCGCGTCATCAGAAGAATATCGTGATGCAATCAAATGCTGTCATTGGCGATTTCGGGCTACGAAGCGAACCTGGTTAAAGTGAAAATCGTGGGAGTGGAATACCTTCTTTTCTACCCGTAAGTGGCGAGCGTATACCTTGGGCTTCTCTCCGCTTTCGCTCCTGATGATCGCATTCGCATTGATCCTCATTGATGCGCAATCCGGCCGTTGATTTGGCCTCGGCCTGAATGGAAGAAATACCGCGAGCTGGACGCCGACCTCAGGCGAGCGGAGAGAATTTCCTGGTTTTCAGCTTGGCTCGCCGTCGGGTGCGCGTTCGCCATTCTTATCTACGCTTTGTTCGCCGAATAGACTGGAGCCGGGCAAACCGAGTTTTCGGTGTAGATAGAAGGGGGACATTCTAGTCGGAGGGCGAACGGGTGGGCGTGGAGGAAGTCATTCATCAAGCTGAGGCGCAACTCCCAGGCGTGCCGGTCGATGAGGGGCAAGACCCTTGCTGGCAAGCCATCATCGCCGTCGGCGAGTTTATCGAATCCGATCCGGAGGCGGTGTGGGAGTTTGTCCGCCGATGGGGCGTCACCCACAGCAAGACTTACGAGACGCCATTGCGACCTGCCTACTGGAGCACCTGTTGGAGTGCCGCTTCGCTGCGTACTTCCCACAGGTGGAGCAACTGGCCCTCGCGGATCCACTTTTCGGAGAAACTTTCCGCGGATGCTGGCACTTGGGTCAAGCGCGGGAGCCTGGAAACGCCGAACGATTCATTGGGCTGCGCGAGCGGCTGAAGTAACATTTGAAAGGCGAACTTGCGCGCCTGAACACTCGGCATCATGACATTCTACTTATCTGTGAATAAGTAGAATTTCCCCTTCTCTCTTCGAGCGATGATGCTGCTCGATGAAGCGAAGGATCGTTAGGGCGGCCATTGTACGATTGGTCGTGGCGCTCGCAAAGTGATTGACCTGTCCGGGTTTGCGAAAGCTCGCTACTATCAACACGACTTTTGCCACGGATACACCCACCCCAACCTGCGGGATGCCACATGCGATGGCTCGTAATACTCTTTGGTGCTCTGGTGCTGAGCGCTTCCTATGCCGCCGCTGGCGAAGATCCCATCGAAAAACTCATCGCCGACTCTACGGAGGCGCTGGAACTGGATTCCGAAAATGCTGAGCTCTATTCGTCTCGAGCCGCGTGTTGGAGGATTAAAGACGAACACGATAAGGCCATTGCGGACCTCGATCAGGCGATTCGAATCGACCACGATGAACCGTCCTTCTACAAAGCGCGGGGAGAATGTTGGCGGGCGAAGGGGGAGATCGAGCGTGCGATGGCGGACTTCGATCGCAGTATTCAGCTTCTCGACGAAGCGATTCGCGAGGCTCCGGCCGACGCGCAGTTGTATCCTGCCGGGCCCGTTCTCTCAGAGCAAAAAAGGACTCCGATCGTGCGAAAGCGGACTTGGAGCAGGCCGCCCGAATCGCCAACGAGGCGATCGAGAAGGAGCCCGAGAATGTGCGAGGCTACGTTCTTCGTGCGGAGGTTCATTTCTCTAGGGGCGACCTAGCGTATGCGTTTGCCGATCTCCAACAGGTCTTGCAGATCGACCCTGAAAATCAAGCGGCCGCTGAAAAGTCTAAATCGATACTCGACGACCTGTACGCCGACGCCATATGCACAGATGACGAGAATGAGGCAATTCGCCTTTGCGGTGAATTGATCCGTCTCGATCCGAAGCATGTCAAAGCATACGGTCATCGCGCCTTTAGGCTGTTGATGCAACGCGACTACGACCGCGCTATCTCCGATTACGACCAGGCAATTCAGCTTGATCCTCAAATCGCCGAATACCACCGCATGCGCGGCCGAGCCTGGCAGTGCAAAGGCGATGAGGAGCGCGCGGCGGCTGACTATGACGAAGCGATCCGATTGTTGAGCGAAGCCATCCAACATGACCCGAAAAGCGCTAAGGCCTATCGAGATCGCGCGCAGACGTACAAGCTACGAGACGACTACGATCGAGCGATTGCCGATTACGATGTAGCGCTGCAGCTCGATCCGAACTCCGAGCAAGCGACCATCGGACGGGAGACGGCAACTCTCTTCAAGGCTGTCGATGAATCAGAACGAGCGGCCGCATTTGTGGATGGCTTGCTTCTGCTCGTCGAGCAATGTTTGCAGACCGCCGAGGCTACATTCCATAGGTAGTTCATGTGGCATTTGGCACCGCGACGACGCCATTACGGCGTCGAAGAATAGAGAAGAGGACATTCTACTCTCCTGTGAATAAGTAGAATTTCCCCTTCTCTCTCTTAAGACCTAGAAAACGTCGTTATGCGACGAAACCAATTCAGGGTCCTACAAAAAGATCGCAAAATCCCCCATTGCTTGTGCGCGAGCGTTGCGAGAAGTGGCCTTTTGGATAGAGGTTCCAAGCAATGTAAGCGATGATGCGGTTCTTCGACGCTTTTGCGCCTATGCCGATATTACGCGAGGCATCACGCCACTCCGCATATTCATCGACCCTGTACATTAGGCGGCCGCTATCATCGTACTCGTCGTATCGTTCGGCGTCGGTTCCTTTGATATAGCGATCCGGCTTGCCATATTCGCTGAGAAGAGACGACAATTCCGTCCCCAATGGATAAATTGCGACAAGCTGATCTAACGCATCTGAAGCATCAATGTCAGTGTGGGGGTTCGGCGTTGACATGATCTATCACGACGATTGACAGATGGCAGTTCACAGTTGTCAAATACCCACAATTTTAAGAAGAACAGAAGGGGAAGAACATAAGGGGGCTTCCTACTTATTCACTGATAAGTGAAATGTCCCTTTGTCTTCATCGCCGCTGGTGGTTTCGCTACCGCAACGAGACGACAAGCGCGAAACCGCAAGCGGTAGCTCAGCGCGTGAAATCGAGTTCACGTCGATCGTCGAAGACCCATCGGGGCGCGCTACGCGTGGACTTCGCTTTCGAGGAAGTGTTCGACGCCGTCGGCTTTGGCGATGACGACGACGCCGTTCTCGCTGACGGTGAAGCCGCGAGCGCGGTCGTGATCGTGGTCGTAGCCGATCTCGATGCCGGCGGGGATGTGCACGCCTTTGTCGATGATCGCGCGACGAATCTTCGCGTGACGTCCGATGTTCACGTTCTCGAACAGAATCGAGTCTTCGACGTGCGCGAAACTATTGATGCGGCAGTTGCTGCCGATGATCGCGCGCTCGGCGTGGCCGCCGGAGACGATCGAGCCTTGGCAGACGATGCTGTCGAGGGCCTGGCCGCAACGGGCTTCGGGGCCGCGCTCGGCGAAGACGAACTTCGGCGGCGGCAGGTTCGGCAGATAAGTGCGGATCGGCCAGTGCTCGTCGTAGACGTTTAGCAGCGGGTCGACAGACACCATGTCCATGTTCGCTTCGAAATAGGCGTCGAGTGTGCCGACGTTGCGCCAGTAGGCGGTGCTCTTGCGGTTCTCGTCGAGGAACGGGAAGGCGAACACGCGGTACGGGTCAATGATGGCTGGAATGATGTTGCGGCCGAAGTCGTGATCGCTATTGGGGCGCGTTGCGTCGAGACAGAGTTGTTCGAACAAGAAACGGGCCGTGAACAGGTACACGCCCATCGAAGCCATCGCGTGGTCGGGGTCGCCGGGAATGTGCCGCGGCTCGGCGGGCTTCTCTTGAAAGCCAACGATCCGCCGATCGGGCTCGATCTGCATGACGCCGAACTCGGTCGCTTCGCGCAGCGACACCGGCAGCGCGGCGACGGTGAGATCGGCACCCTTGGCCTTGTGGTATTCGAGCAGCCGCAGGTAGTCCATCTTGTAGATGTGATCGGCCGCGAGGACGACGACGTAGTCGGGACGTTCCTTTTCGAGCGCGTAGATGTTTTGATAGACGGCGTCGGCGGTGCCTTGATACCAGTGCTCGTCGATACGTTGCTGGGGAGGCACGATGTCGATGAACTCGCCGAGTTCGCGGCAGAGGTATCGCTGCCAACCGAGGTTGATGTGCCGGTCGAGGCTCATGGCCTTGTACTGCGTCAGCACGAGCATCTTCCGCAGCCCGCTGTTGAGGCAGTTCGACAGCACGAAATCGACGATACGATACGCGCCGGCAAAGGGGACGGCGGGCTTCGCGCGGTCGCGCGTCAGCGGCTCGAGCCGCGAGCCTTTGCCACCGGCCAGGATGATCGCCAAGACATTTTCGATCACAGGGCATCACTCCGTTGTAAACGTTCGAGCTGTCCGTAGCGTAGTGTTCGCTCCGCGTCCGCCGATAGCGTGCGAACTTCGTGCCGATTTCATGCGGCTTTATGTTGCTTCCAGGTCGGCCGTCTCCAGGGCCGCCAACTGCGGCAGGTTGCGGTACTCGTCTTGATAGTCGAGGCCGTAGCCCACGACGAACGCGTCGGGGATTTCGAACACGACATGGTCGGGCTCCATCTCGACCTCCTGCCGGCCTTGCTTGCGCAGCAATACTGCCGTGCGAATCGAGGCTGGCCCCATGCCTTTCAGTTGATCGACCAATTTCAGCAGGGTCTTGCCTGTGTCGAAGATGTCATCCACCACGAGCACATGGCGACCGCGAATGTCGGGCATCAGGTCGGCATTGATCGTCAATTCGCCCGGAACGGTGGCCGTGCCGCGATAGCTGCGGGCTTGAATGACGCCGACGCGTAGCGGGATCGTGACCTGCCGAATCAGGTCGGCCACCAGCACGATGCTGCCAGTGAGCACACCGACGATCGTCAGGGCGCGGTCGGAATAATGTTCGTTGATCTCGGCCGCCAGGCGAGTGACGCCGTCGCGGAGCTCGTGTTCGCTGAGGAGAACCTTCACGGGGGGATCCTTTGATTTGCTCCCTCTCGCCGTCGCGGGAGAGGGCCGGGGTGAGGGGGATTGGAAGCGGGTACACGCCTCGACCCCTCACCCTAACCCTCTCCCGCAAGGGGAGAGGGGAAATTTAATTGCGCGTCACGTGGTTCGTTACTATTTACCTGGTATCAACCAAACAATGATTTGTACTGTGTCTTCGTCGCCTCGATCCCGGTGCGTAATGCCCGAATATCGGCCGTGATGCTGATCATGCGACAGCCCAGTTCGTACGCGCGGTCGGCGAACGCGACGTCGGCGGGGACGACGCCCCAGTGCTTGCCGTGCGCTTTGCAGGCACGGGCAACGCGGTCGATCGCTTCCCATAACTTGGCATGCGTGAATTGCCCGAGCACGCCGAGCGCCTGCGACAAATCGGACGGGCCGACGAAGAGCAGGTCGACGTCCTTGATCGCGGCGATCTGGTCGACCTGATCGAGAGCGCCGAGGGTTTCGATTTGGATGGCGACGAAGTTGTCGCGGTTGGCGTCGGCGGCGAACTGCGTGGCGGGCTTGTGCGTGTAGTCGGCGTCGCGTCCCTGGGTGTTGAGGCCGCGCGATCCGCGCGGCGAACTTCGTCCAGGTGACGAACTGCTCGGCATGCTCGGCCGATTGAATCATGGCCGCCATCACGCCACCGGCTCCGGTTTCGAGATTCTGCGTGACGAGCGCGTAGTTGGCCGGCGCCATGCGGACGAACGAGTCGAAACCGTTGGCGCGCCCTGCGAGCACCACGTTCTGCACCTCTTGCCAGGTGTGACCGACGTGCTCCTGGTCGATCCAAAAGCCGTCGAACCCGCCGGCCAAGGCGAACAGGTCGACCGTGATGGCGCTGGGCAAACGGCCGACGCAAAACACGCGAGCCAACTCGTTACGGGCTAAAATGTCCTTGAAGCGGCGTGCCATTCGGGTGCCCTGAATGCTTGCATCGATGGCCGGACGGCGGTCGCGGGTGCTCGATGCGGTTCTTGGATGCGGGTCTTGGCGGTGATGCGATGGCCGCAGTTTCGCCCTCTCGAAACGTCCTGTCAAGGAACGGCTCGCCGCTAAAGCAGGGGCGCGTCGTGGGTTACGTCACATTCGCGAAGGCCTCATCTCGCCGGTCGAAAATGTCGATCATTCCGGCGAACCTTTCGGTCGAAGCAGTGTCTAAGCGGATGTCTCAGCCTTGGGCGCGTCACCGTCGCTGCGGAAGTCATTGGGCTTCAATTGACAGGTTCAATTGACTTCGCGGCGTTTCGATGACACTCTTGAGGTTAGTGACGAAGTGTCGTCCAGGGTTGGACGGCCCGTATTCGAAGATTTCTGTAGTAGGTCTCTCCAGACGCGCGCTGAGCGCAGGAGCAAGTTCAATGCGTCAGCTCATCAACAACACCTTCGATCGCGGCAACTTTGGCAACAATCGCCAAATTCGCACGCTCGTCGGTCGCGTTGTCGCTGATGGTTGGGCATGCGCGCGTACTGTCTTTTCGTGGCCCGTTTCATCGGTATCGCGCTATCCGGCGACGTTGAAAAGTCGTTGGGAAAAGCGCGCCGCCATGGCGATGCAAGCTGCCGGCCTGATGTGCCCGCAACTAGCGCTAGTCGCCGTGGGGCATGCCACGCCGGTTATTAGCCGGCGGGCGCATCGCCTGATGCGACAGTCGTAACGCTGCGGCGCCTCCAGGGCGCGTAACGAATACGACCGATCGACGTCAAGCGTGTGCCGGGCGGCCAAGGCCGACTGCGTAGGAGCGATTGCTCTTTCGTATGTCTCAAGTCCTTCGCCTCCCTTGGCCCCAACGCCATGTTTCGGATTTCGAACGATTCAAGGACGGGTTCGCTGAAGGAGAGAGACCATGACTACCTGCTTTGCCACCGAGGATACCGACGCAGCAACTGACGCATTGATCGACGCGACCACGCCGTTGGGCGACGTGGTCCGCGCTGCTCAGGCCGGTAGCCACGACGCCTTCGCACAGCTGACGTTGCGGTTCGAGCGCATGGTCTACGGACTGGCGCTGCGCCGGTTGGGCGATCACGCCGAGGCTCAGGAGATCGTGCAGGAAGTGTTCTTGCAGGTGCTTCGCAAGATCGGCCAGCTGCGCGAGCCGGCGGCCATCGCAGGTTGGCTGCGGTCGATCGCCACGCGTCGCATCCATAACCGCATCGCGCGTCGTTCGCCGGTCGCCGTGACCGAGCAGGCAACGCTCGAAGCGGCGGGCGACGGCGGCGAGACACCGCTCGACCGGGCGCTGCGCGCGAGCGTCAGTCGCAAGTGCGGGCGGGCTTGGATCGGCTCGGGCCGCTCGATCGCGACACGCTCATGGCGTTTTACGTCGAGGGTCAGTCGCTGATCGAGATGAGCGCCGCATTCGATTCGCCGCTGGGGACGATCAAGCGTCGTCTGCACGTGGCGCGCAAGCGGCTGGCGGCCGAGCTCGAAGAGCTCGCGCCGGCTTAACGCTTGTGGCGGCGAGTGGTGGCCGGCGGGCGGGAGTGCGATGAGTCTCCCGCCCGCTGGTGCGGGCCGCGTCGGCAACACGTTGCCGTTTTGGCGCATTCCTTCGTTTAGCCGCGACGCGTAGCGAGCGCGTGCGCCGTCCCGTGCGTTGCCACCCCCTGTTGTTGCATCGCATCGCGATGCCATAACCACGCGAAAAGCGCGATGATCGCCAACGACGCGAGTTGGTAGCCCGTGAGGCCGTAGAAAAGTCGCGCCTCGGGGCGGATGAATTCCGTCGCAAAGCGATAACAGGCGTAGAGAATGATATAGAGCTTGATGAGCTGTCCGCGAAACACACTCGCCATAAAGCCGCGACCGTTGGTCGTGCCTCCGCGCAGCGCGACCAACAGCCCCGCACACGCGAGATGAAAACCCGCCTCATACAGCTGTGTCGGGTGGTGCGCCAGCGCATCGACGCCTGGAAACACAACGCCCCAGGGCAAATCGGTCGGTGTGCCGTAGCAGCAACCGGCGTAAAAGCAGCCGAGGCGGCCAACGGCAACGGCCAGCGCGACGGGCACAGCGAACGTGTCGCCGGTTTTGATATGAACATCGACGCACCACTTCGCGATCTCAACGCCGAGATAGCCGCCGACCAGGCCGAGCAGGATCGTTTTGCCGCTTGAGAACCACGCGACGCCGCTGACGAATGCATTCCAATCGGAAAACACGAACGGCAGCTTCGCGCCGATCATCGCTCCGCACCACGCACCCAGCGCGAGACCGATCTTCTGCCATCGCTCGAGCGGGAGGCGGACTTGAGTCCGCCGTGCCGCCAACAACCCAACCGCGATGGACGTCGCCATGATCGCCGCGTAACCGAGGCTCATCCGAACCTCTCCGCGAGAGCTTTCTGGTCGTTCAGCGGCGGCAACGCGACGTGCCCGGGACGGTACAGCAAGTTGTACGCGTCGAAGGGAATGATGTGCCCCGTGGGAAGGACGTGATGCACGCACGATCGCATGAGTGCGCGGATATCGAAGTTGAACGCGTCCATGAAACTGGTGATCGTGATGCGGAACACGTCGGCGGGAGAAAGATCTTGCGCGAGGGCGCGCGTAAAGAAGGATTGGGCTAGGGTGGCAATGTCGTTGTTTAGGGTTGTATTGGGAGTTGTCGCGATTTCGATGGCGCCCCCAAGCCCACGGACGGCCGTCCGTGGGCTTAGCGCTCCATCGCAACAATCGCCGCCACCACAACAGTTTCGCGACAAAAACTTCTCAATCAAATCCCGAGCGCTGGCGCGACTGAACGTGATGCCGTTCGCGAGCAAATCGAGGTTCTGCTCAATGTCGATGAATCGCGACAGCGGCATCATGCGTCCGCCATCTCGATAAGCGTACGCCAGCGTGTGACTGTTCGGATGCGCACACGGCAGCGGCGTAAAGTCGCTCTCCTGCCACGCGCCGCCAGTTTGCTCGACGACGGCTTGAATTACCTCGGGAAATGTCACGCGGCGTTCGAGTTCTTCTTGACGCGGATAACGACCGACGAACGTCGCAGGCTGAAAACACACTCCTGTGATCCAAGGGCGTGCGAGTCCAAACTCGATCAACCGACCGATCTGGTCGAAGTTCGTGTCGCGATCGACCGTACACACAAGCGTCGCGCGGATGCCGTCCTCGCCGAGAGCTTCGATCGGCGCAACTTGTCGGCCATCAGCGGTTGGCCGCGCAATCGTCGCTGCACGTTGTCATCGAAGCCGTCGAACTGCAGGTACATCTCGCAGCGATGTTTGAGCTTTGCGATCTCGCGACGAAAGGCGGCATCGCGGGCCAGGCGGATGCCGTTGGTGTTGATCATCACGATGTCGATCGGCTGCGCGCACGCGTACTGAACGATCTCGACGAACTGCGGATGAATTGTCGGCTCGCCGCCCGAAAGTTGCAGAATCTCGCCGCGGCCTTCGCACTCGACGAGGCGATCGATCGCGCGGCAGGCTTCGTCGAACGTGATGTGCTCGCCGCCGGGCGCACTGCCGGCGTAGCACAGCGGGCATGTGAGGTTGCACGACGACGTGAGTTCGAGCACCGCGACGCAAGTGTGTTGCTCGTGTTCGGTGCAGAGGCCGCAATCGTAAGGACACCCACGTTCAGGCGACACGCCGCGCACGGGCGGCACCTTCCCCGGAAAGTCGAAGCCTGGCCGATCGAACCATCGCACGTCGCTGCACGCGAAGTCGTCGCGCGGCCCGTGCTCGGGACATTGCTTGCGAAAGTACACGCGTCCGCCGTCGCGCACAACGATCTTGGCAGGCACGACCGCCAGGCAATCGGGACAGATGCTCTGCGTGATCCCAAGGAATCGATGATCGGCGAGTTGCTGTTTCATTTGCGATTCATGTCCCGCTTCCAGCGATAACGGTACCAACGAAACATGCCGTAGCACGTGGCGACGAAGACGACGAGGCCGATGATCGCGGCGAAGGGAATTATCTCCTCTTTGCCGCTGGTCAGACAAACGGCGCAGAACGCGCCGACGGATGCGACCGTCACCACGATCGATGAGACAAGCGCTGTCCCCAACGATCCGAAGAACAGCACGACCTTGCGACCAGGGTCGAGCGGCTTGCCCGCAGCCTCGCGGCTGCTTGCGAGAATGGCGGTGCGAATGAACGCCGGCAGCGCGGCAATGGCCAACGTGATACCCAGCCCTGGCGCGGCGGCGAACAGCGCCAAACACACCGCAACCAACGTCGTCAGCATCATCAGACTCGCCAGCGAGAACTGCGACGCCTGCGCTTGAGTCGGAGGCAATCGATCCAATTCGTGATGGTCGGGTGCCGTCACTTCTCATATCTCTTTCGCTGGCTCGCACGCGATTCGCCCGTATCGCGACGCCAGCGATAGTCGGAAAACGCAGCGACGATGGCAAAGATCGCAAAGACCAGCGCCAAGCCAATCACCAATTCGACCAAGATGAACCAAGGTGACAATTTCGGAAAGGTCCGTTTGTTCGACATCGGGCCGATAAGCGTTGCACAAATGGCGAGAAACGTGCCGAAGGCTACGATCGCAAGCGTCGCCGTGGCAACCATCGCAAGGACCAACGAGACCGCGAATCGTTGAAACTTCTGGTGAGTCTTGAGTGGCTTGCCAAGGCTTTTTCGTTCGAATGCAAGTCTCGACGTGCGTGATATCGCAGGCAAGGCGCAAATCATCATGAGAATTCCCAAGCCGGGCATGACGGACCACACGCCGAAGAAGACTGAGGCGAACACGATCGTAAGCAATAGCCCTGTCAACGAGAATTGTCGTGTCTGGCACTCGTCGGGTTCGAGCGGATCGAACTCTGGCAACTCGAGTTCGTTCATGCATCGCGCCTCGGCGAAGAGTCGCCAACGAGATCGTCAACCAACAGTCGCGTGTGGCGAATCCATTGGCCGACGAGTGCGCCGGCGATGATGATCGCGGCGGCCATCATCAACTCTTGATAGCGTGGCACCGCCGGCAGCGGATACTTCTTGAAAAGCCCGATCGGCCAACGCGCGCAACCGAGCAGCGTGGCGTAACCCATGAGCGCTCCGCACGTCGTCACGCGAACCAAGCGCAGGTCGTAGCGCAAGCCCGACATGATGAGGATCACGAAGTAGCCCGAGAGCAGCGGACCGGTTGGTCCCGACGAGAGCGCGAGTACCGACGTGAGAAAGAACAAGTCGCCGACGGTCGACGCGTACATCAACCACCACGGAAACAGGCCGGCCCGCAGCAGTTGATGGATGCCGACGGCCGCCATGACCCAGGCGAGCACGACGCATGTCACAGCGGCGTGCATCGGAGCCGCGAGCGAATCGCCAGCGTCGAGCCCGAGAAATGCCAGGGGCGCCGAACCGTTCGTCACCGCAAGGTAGTGCACCAGGTGCACCATGTAGAAGATGCCGATCGCGGCGACGCGCACGACGTTGATGCGGATTTCTGCATCGTATTGCCGCAGGCGTCGCGCCAGCGTCCAACGGTCCTGATCGACGTCCATGCACTCAAGCCCCCTTTGTTGCAGACGAGGCTCGAAGTTTAGCCGTGACCGCTAGTGGCCGCAAATTTCTCGAAAGACGAGGTGATTTCACCCCTCATCGGTGGTGGGTATAATCCAGCATCTCGCCGCGATCATTTAGGCAAGTTTTATATGACAGTCGCGCTTGAGACGCTCGTCAAACAGCTTTCCGACTCAGGAATTGTCGCGCCCACCAAGCTCGAGAACTTCGTTCCGCCGAAAGCGCATCCCAAGAGTATTGAGGAACTCGTCAACGAATTGCTCAAGCAGAATTGCTTGACGGCGTTTCAAGCCAAGCAGATCGCTGCGGGCAAGGCGAAGGCGCTCGTGCTGGGCAACTACCTGATCGCCGACAAGATCGGCGCAGGAGGCATGGGTCAGGTGTTCAAGGCCGAGCATCGGCGCATGCATCGCACGGTGGCGATCAAGATGCTGCCTCCCGCGATGGTGAAAGACCCGGCGGCGCTCGCGCGCTTCGAGCGCGAAGTGACGGCGGCCGCGAAGCTCACGCATCCGAATATCGTCGGGGCGTTCGACGCCGACGAAGCCAACGGCGTGCACTTTCTCGTGATGGAATATGTCGAAGGGCACGACTTGTCGGCGCTCGTGAAGAAGAACGGGCCGATGTCGGTGGCCAATGCAACGAACTATGTTCTGCAGGCCGCGAAGGGTTTGGCGTTCGCGCATGCCGAAGGTGTCGTGCATCGCGACATCAAGCCTGCGAATTTGCTGCTCGATAAAAAAGGCGTGGTCAAGATTCTCGACATGGGGTTGGCGAGAGTCGATGGGCTCGGCGGCGTTGCGCAAGCGGAGCTGACGACCACCGGCGCGGTGATGGGCACGGTCGATTACATGGCCCCCGAGCAGGCGCTCAACACCAAGTACGCCGATCAACGCGCCGACATCTACAGCCTTGGCATCACGCTGTTCTACTTGATCACGGGCCGCGCAGCCTACGGCGGCGACTCGATCATGGAGAAGCTGCTGGCGCATCGCGAACAGCCGATTCCGTCGCTGAAAGAGTTGCAGCCGACGGTGTCCGATCGTCTGCAATCGATTTATGAAACGATGGTCGCGAAGAAGGCTGACGATCGGTATCAGTCGATGAGCGAGGTGGTGCTCGCGCTCGAGGCTATCGCGCCCGGCGGATCGACGGCCTCGGTCACCAGCGACGCGGCGTTCTCGTGGTCGCCGTCGCCCGAAGATCGCGCGAAGCTCGCCAAGCAACCTTCCTCGAAATCGGCGACGCACGGACTCAAGGGGCTGACAAAGACGGCTGCGGCCGAGAAGACGAAATACTTCTTCACGAAGATCATCGGCGGCAGCTTCGCGACGATTATCGCGCCGATCATGGTCTTCTACGTCATCAAGCATCTCGACAAGCCTGCCCCGCCAGCGGCTGCACCCGTTGCGACAGCAACCTCGCCTGTGAGCAAGTCTCCCGAGGTCAATCAGGCCGAGACCATTCCCAGCGCGCCGCAGCACGCGCCTTCGCAAACCCCTCAGCCTTTGGCAGACAGTGGCCGCAAGCCGGGTGAGGGTGTCCCCCACTGGAAGACGCCCGCGTTCCAGCAGTGGGTGAAGGCGACGCAAGCGCTGCCGGCCGAAAAGCAGCTCGATGCGGTCAGCAAGAAGCTGATGGAGTTGAACCCCGGGTTTGATGGCAAGCTTACGGGGGGCGATGGAAAAGAAACTCCCACGATTAAAAACGGCGTGGTCACGATTTTGAATTTTCGTTCCGACGACATCTCGGACATTTCGCCGGTGCGGGCCTTGGTGGGATTGAAGATCCTGGGCTGTGCCGGCACCAGCCAATCCGCCAGCAACTTATTCGACCTTTCGCCGCTCGAAGGGATGCCGCTTGAAAGCTTTGATTGCCACTTCACGCAGGTATCTGATTTGTCACCGATCCAAGGGATGCCTCTTGGGAAATTGTATTGCCACAACACGAACGTGCTGGACCTGACTCCGCTTGAAGGAATGCCGTTGAAAACCCTGCAGTGCGATTGGACGTCTGTGTCTGACCTGTCGCCGTTGGCGGGGATGAACTTGACCAGCCTGCGCATTACGCCCAAGAACATCACGAAAGGAATGGACGTCATTCGCCAGATGAAGGGCCTCGCGTACATCGGTTTCAGCCGGGCAACGAAAGACGACCTGCCACCCGCCGAGTTCTGGAAGCGCTACGACGCTGGCGAGTTCGGACAGCCACAAGTTTCGCCGGTTCCCCCCGGCGGCGCGCCGGTGGACGTGTTGGCGCTCGACGTGTTGGCGCTCGACGTGTTGGCGCTCGTCGACCCGAAAAAAGATGCCCCTCACGGAGGCTGGAACAAAGCCGACGGCGCGCTCGTCAGCCT
Organism: uncultured Planctomycetota bacterium; assembly: GCA_963708675.1. Lineage (GTDB taxonomy): Bacteria > Planctomycetota > Planctomycetia > Pirellulales > PNKZ01 > DATAXP01. Next base: position 2,242,582 of record CAVPTO010000003.1, on the reverse strand, counting down.
CGAAAAAAATGGCGCTAATGCGGTGGTTGAGTTTCCGCTCGTGCCGCAGCCTGCCTATCGCATCGAGGCGACGGTCGAGCGGCGTAGCAGCGTCGGCGCGTTTAATGTCGGCCTGATGGTCGGGTCAAGTCCCTGCTATGTCGGCTTCGATGCCAACAAGCGTACGGGCCTGTGCCTGCTAAACGGCAAGCTGGCCTACGCCGACACCAACCCGACGATGCACGACGGCGTCGTTTTCTTCGACGGCCGAGCGACGGCGATCGTCGTCGAAGTGACGCCCGAGAGCGTCCGCGTCACGTGCGACGACAAGTCGATCATCGATTGGAAAGGGGATAGCCAACAGTTGTCGTTGGAAAAGAGTTGGAGCGTCACGCCGGGCAAGTTGTGGCTGGGGAGCAACAATCGCGAGTTCCGCGTCAGCAAGCTGACCTACACGCCGCTCGTGGCGTCTTCCAACTCTAGCCCCCGGCCCCCAGCCTCCGGCCCCGCAGCGTTCGTCTATCTCGACGACTTGCCGGAGAAGTCGGTTCACGTGTTCAACGGCCTAAAGAAGCCGGGCAAGAACGCGAAATCGTTCGAGTCGCTCGCTCCGAATTTCAGCACGACCGAGTTTTCGCACAGTTTGTCGTTCAGCCCCGGCGGAAAGGGAAGCAGCGAGGCGTTTGTGGTGTATGACCTCGCGGCGGGCTATCAGCGATTCGAAGCCGAGTTACTGCGCCGAACCGATCGCAAGAGCCCGTTGTTCGTCGAGGTACGCGGAGACGGCAAGGTTTTATGGGGCCCGAAAAACCTTACCGATCAGACGAAGGCGGCGCAAATCGATCTCGACCTGCGCGGCATGCGCGAGCTGACGCTGGTCGTTCGTGCCGAAAATTCGGACCTCGCTGCCCACGTACTCTGGATCGAGCCGCGGCTGACGCTGATTGCGGGGCCGCTCGTGCCGCCGCCGATCGATCTGCTGAAGACAGTCAGAACCGACGCAGATGGGATTTATCGACTGAAGAGCAAGAGTGGTGGAAAACCACAGTTTTTCGAGACGACGAGCGTCCCCGATGAATACGTGCTCGAACTCGACCTCCAGCGCAAGGCCGGAAGCGATCACACCGAGATTGTCATCGTGGTAGGGGGCAAGAAGTGCTCCGCGATTTTGGCCGCGAACTCTGCCGGTACCGAAAAATTCCTCCAGCACAGCGGCTTGGCTCTTCTTGACGGCACGAATCCCGACAATCCGAAGAATCCAACTTCGCGTCAGGGGAAATCTCTGGACGATGACGCGGTGAGCAAACTCGTGGCAGAGGTGCGTAAAAATTCGGTTCGCGTGACGATCGACGGACGGCAACTCTTCGAATGGACCGGTGATCCGAGTCGACTATCTTTCCTCCGCGACGCGACGCAATCCAAAACGGGCGGCGAAGACCGTCTCGGAATCGTCCAATGGCAGGGCGAGTTAGCAATCCACCGGGCGATCTTGCGGCCCCTCACAACGTCTGCTCCGTCGTCGATGGGCGCTTCCAGCCCCCTGCCGCCGGCCGCTGGCCCCGCCGCCGTCGTCTATCTCGACGAATTGCCCGAACGGTTGTACCAGGGTCTGAACGATTCGCTGCGTAAGCTCGGGCCGAATCCCGACGATGCCGCCGTGATCGCGGCAAACTTCCCAGGCGAATCTCCCGCGCATGCGTTGATCATCCACCCCGACGCTGAAGCCGACGCTATGAAGAAAGGGACGACGCCCTTCGTCGCCGTTCTCTCGTACGATTTGCCGACGTCGTTGGATCGATTCCAAGCCCGGGTGCGAGCCCGAGTGCCGGGAAGAGCCGCCCCCATCTCCGCCGAGGTGTGGGGAGACGGCAAGAAGTTATGGGAATCGGGCGACTTGGTACCTCAGAAAAAAGCCGGCAGCACGGTCGACGTAGACATCCGGGGCGTACGCGAGTTGCAGTTGATCGCCCGCGCGACACACAAGGCCGAGAGTTCCCACACGCTTTGGATCGACCCGCGACTGACGCCGATTGCCGGCCCCCAGCCCACTGCCCCTAGTCCTGCGTCGATCGACCTGCTCGCAATTGTCGATCCGTCACGGCAAGCTCTCAAAGGGACGTGGAAAAAAGAGAACGGCGCCCTGTTCTCACCGGCGAACCAGCATGGGTCGCTTGAATTGCCCGTCGAGGCAATGGCCCCTTATCGCATCGATCTGATCGCCGAACGCAAACAGGGTACCAGCAACTTGGTTTTGTTCCTGCCGATTGCGGGACACGACGTCAAGCTAGCCTTTGAGTCGGGCTCCACCAAGACGACGGGACTCGATGCCATCGACGGCATTGCATTGCCGAAGCAGCCTGCGAGTCAGAGATACGAACAGCCGATCTTTCACGCGGGCCAGCCGACGACGATCGCCGTGGAAGTGACGCCGACCAGCATTCGCGCCGTGTGCGACGGTGTGACAGTGGTCGATTGGCAAGGCAAGAGCGAGTCCCTTTCGGTGACGAAAGCAAAAATATTGGTCCACGTGCCGGGACGATTGATCCTCGGCACCTACGACAGCCAATTCGAAATCAGCAAGCTAACCTACACGTCGCTGGCCGAGCCCGTCGCCACGGCGCCGACGGTCGACCTGCTGAAGACGGTCAAGACCACCGCCGATGGAGTGTACCGGCTGACGGTCAAGGAGGCCGGCTTCCAGCCAGTGAATTTCTTGAAGACGAGCGTCCCCGAAGAATACGCGCTCGAATACGACCTGAAGCGCAAGGCCGGAAGCGATCGCACGGATGTCGTCATCGTCGTGGGGGGCAGGAAGTGCACGGTGAGGTTGGCGGCGAACTCGGCGGGCACCGGAAAGTTCATCCAGTACAGTGGCTTGGCTCTTCTCGACGGCCTGAAAGCGGAGGACCCAAAGAACCCGACGTCGCGCGAGGGACATTCACTCAACGACGACGCCGTGAGCACATTCGTGGTCGAGGTGCGTAAAGGCAGCGTCCGCGTAACGATTGACGGACGACAACTCTTCGAATGGACCGGTGATCCGAATCGACTATCGCCTCTCCGCGACACGAATTCGTCAAAAACAGGAGACGAAGATCGTCTTGCCATATCGCAATGGAACGGCGAGATAGCGATCCACCGAGCGATCCTGCGGCCACTGAGCGTCTCTAGCCCCCAGCCCCTAGACCCTAGCCCCTCGTTTACCATCCCCGCCGAGGCGCTTACGTTCGGCGGTCATCGGTATCTGTTTGTTGAATCGCTCGGTAGTTGGGACGAAGCAAAAACCAAAGCCGAGGCCATGGGGGGCCACTTGGCCACGATCGCAAGTCTTGAAGAGAACTCTTGGATTGCTTCGAAATTCATCGAGCCTCTGACGGCCGGCGCCGGTGCCTGGCTCGGCGCCACAAATTCGGCCGGACCGAAGAAGGACTGGCGCTGGTTGACAGGCGAGCCGTTTGATTTCACGCAATGGTCATCGGGAGAACCGAACGGTGAGCCGGCGCTAGTTTTTCGCAAAAGCGAGGATGGCATCGCTGGATGGAACGATATGGCTATGACCGGTCGCGGCCTAAAAAGCAAACAAATTACCGTGGGCTACGTCGTCGAATGGGACACGCTTGGTTCGACCTCGTTCGCACCAGGCGGGCCGGCCCCTTCGCTTGGCCGGTGATGAGACGATGCCTCACGGAGCGTCGGCGAGCGCTTCTTTCGCAGCGGCGCTCACGATGGGATCGCTGTCGCTGGCGGCGATGCCCTTCAGTGCCGCGGCGATGTCGGGCTTGTTCGCGCCAAGAGTCGCCAGTCCCATGACCGCAGCGTGACGCACTTGCCCGTTGGTCGACGCAAGCGCGCTGAGCAGCGCGCTCTTCACCGACGATTCTTCCGGCGCGATGGCGACGATCGCCGTCAGCACCTCGGCCTGAATCGCGGGGTTCTTGTCCTTGAGCGCTTCGAACAACGACGGCAGCGCACCTGCGCCGCCGGACCGAGTCGCCCGAGTTCGGCGACCGCGTAGCCGCGCTGTGTGTCGTTCGCCAGGGCTGCGGTCAACGGCGCGACGGCGGCGGGACCGGCATCGACCAACGCGTTGGCCGCGATGCCGGCGACGCTGTGATCGGCATCCGTCAGCGCGGCGATGAACATCGGAATCGTCGTGGCGTCCCAGGCTTTCAGGTCGGCGAGTCCCATCAGTGCCGCCCCGCGGACGCGTGGTTTCGGATCCTTCGCCGCTTCGAGCAGACGCGCGAGTGCCTGTCGGCGGTAGCCGTCGTTCGTCGGATCGAGCTTCGCCGCCGTCCATGAAGTGACGGCGCGGAACATCACGTCGCTGTCGTTCAAGTTCGCTTGCACGACGGGCATCGCAGAGTTGGCCGCGGGGCCGATCATGCCCAGCGACCACATCGCCGCGCCGCGCACGCCGTGACCTTTGTCGGGAACCAGTTTGACGATCGCCGGCACCGCAGGCGCCGCGGCGGGACCGATGTGCCCGAGCGCAATCGCCGCTTCGCGTCGCACCTCGGCATCGTCATCGCCGAGCGCGTCGGTCAACCCCGGCACCGTTGCTGCCGCCTTCGGCCCCAACTCGGCGATCACCAGACACGCCCAGTAGCGCGCGTTCTCGTGCTTGAGCGCTTCATTCAATCCCGGCACCACTTGCTCGCCGAAGGCTGCCATCGAATGCAAAATCGCGACGACTTCGTCCGGTTGAGCTGACTTGAGAATCTCGATCACGAGCGGAACGACGACCGTCGGCCCCGCGCGAATCTGTCCGAGCGCCTTGAGCGCTTCGCGTCGCACGGACGCGTCGGTGTCCTTCACGGCAACGACAAGCTGCGGCACGGCGGGCTTCGCGGCCTCGCCGATGCGTCCGAGCGCGAAGGCCGAGTAAGCACGCACCTTCACGTCGCTATCGCCGAGCGACGTCGACAACCCACCGATCGCCGGGGCCGCGTCGGGGCCGATAGCGCCCAGTGCTCGCGCCGCGTGCCATCGCACCGTCGCGTCGCTGTCTTTGAGCATCGTTGTCAAATCGGCGACGGCATCCTTCCCCTTCGCGCCGCGGTCGCCGGCCGCATCAGCCGCGCGAATCTTTGCTGCTGGATCGCTCGGCGATTGTGCAAACCCTCTCGACGTCGCGACTGTGAACGTGGCAACCGTGAGCGTGGCGACGACAACGAACGTAACGGCGGCGCGAATCATAAGAACTCCGCGAGTGGCGTGCGACTTGGCCGAAGAACATCGACCCCAGTAATTAGTTTTGCCTAGGCATACTCCGCTGGCTACCATCAATAGTGGAAATCTTCTCACGCCGCCTTGGCATTTCGCAGGTCAACGTTCGGGTTGTAGGAGCGCAGATGACGATGTTTCGCCTTTCCTTCGCTTTAGTGGCGCTTTCGACCACCGTTTGCCTGGCTCAGTCGTACTACGGAGGCGGTTACGGCGGATACGGGTATCGCAGGTACGGCGGTTACGGCTACGGCGGCCTTGGGGCGGGTTCGACCGCTGCGGGCTCGTACGCCGCAGGCATGGGCAACCTCGTGCAATCGCAAGGCATCTACAACCAGATGACCTCTCAGGCGGCGATCAACATGCAGGAGGCCGAGAAGCTCGCGCTCGACAACAAACTAAAGAGCACGCAAACGTACTTCGAAATGCGCAAGCTGAACCAAGAGGCCACCGCCGCCGAACGCGCGCGACAAACGCAACTCTCAGGCGACAAGAAGTACACAGCCCAGGTGTCGCAGCCAAAGCGCCTGACTGTTTCGCAGCTTGATCCCGTGAGCGGGCAGATCAATTGGTCGCCGGCGCTCTTGCAGGATCAATTCGCCGATGGCCGCGGTCAATTGCAGAGCATTTTCAGCGCGCGGGCCGAGAACAAGGCCAGCCCCGACTCGTACATGCAGGTTCGTTCGACCGTCGACTCGATGCAGCAGCAGCTCGACACGCAGGTAAAGACCCTGCACCCGCAGGATTTCGTCAACGCCCGCAATTTTTTGAACGCCCTAGCCGACGAAGCCCGCTCCAGCGGCACCGCCGTGGCAAGCGCGACGCGCTGAATCGCCTTTGTCGTTATCGCATCGTTTGAATGGTGTTGCGTGGGGTATTGGCTTTGGTAGCCGCGTCGCTTGCGACGCGCTCCGCTGGCGCGTCGCGGCTAACCGTAAAACTCGCGGAATACGCCCGCACCCATCTCGGGGCTTGAAAGCACCTTCCCGCGCATGGTAACTTCGTGGGATTTTAGACGGCGCGCTCGCTCGGTCTGGCGGTGCGCGCTTTCGTCGCATCGCCTTTGAAGTCTTGAGGTTCCGAACGTGCCGCGTCGAGACGACCTACACAAGATTCTGCTTATCGGTTCCGGCCCCATCGTCATTGGTCAGGCCTGTGAGTTCGATTACTCGGGCACCCAGGCCTGCAAAGCCCTGCGTGAGGAAGGCTACGAAGTCGTCCTGATCAACTCGAATCCCGCGACGATCATGACCGATCCGTCGACGGCCGACCGCACCTACATCGAGCCGCTCACTTGGGAGACGATCGCCAAGATTATCGAAATCGAGCGCCCCGACGCGGTGCTGCCGACCCTCGGCGGCCAAACCGGGCTGAACCTCGGCATGGAATTGCACAAGCACGGCGTCCTCGAACGCTACGGCGTCGAGATGATCGGCGCCCGGCCCGACGTGATCAACAAGGCCGAGGACCGCTCGCTGTTCAAAAAAGCGATGGAGAAAATCGGCCTCGAAGTCTGCCGCGGCCAAACGATCGAAAACATGGACGACGCTCGCCGCGTGATGCAGGACATCGGCCTGCCTTGCGTGATTCGCCCCAGTTTCACACTCGGCGGCAGCGGGTCGGGCGTCGCCTACAACCGCGACGAGTTCGACTTCATGGTCGCTCGCGGTCTCGAGTTCTCGCCGGTCCACCAGGTGCTGCTCGAAGAGTCGATCCTCGGTTGGAAAGAGTACGAGATGGAGGTGATGCGCGACGTCGACGACAACGTCGTCATCATCTGCTCGATCGAGAACTTCGACCCGATGGGCGTCCACACCGGCGACTCGATCACCGTCGCCCCGGCGCAGACGCTCACCGACAAGGAATACCAGCGGATGCGCGACGCGTCGCTCGCCGTCATTCGCGAGATCGGCGTCGAGACGGGTGGATCGAACATCCAGTTTGCCATCCATCCGCAGAACGGTCGGATGATCGTCATCGAGATGAACCCTCGCGTGAGTCGTTCGAGCGCGCTGGCCTCGAAGGCCACCGGCTTTCCGATCGCCAAGATCGCCGCGAAGTTGGCCGTAGGCTATCGGCTGCACGAGCTGCCCAACGACATCACGCGCGAAACGCATGGCCTGCTTCGAGCCGACGATCGATTACGTCGTCACGAAGATTCCTCGATTCGCGTTCGAGAAGTTTCCCGAGGCCGACACCACGCTCACCACGCAAATGAAAAGCGTCGGCGAGACGATGGCCATCGGCCGCACGTTCAAAGAGTCGTTCCAGAAGGCGCTTCGAGGCCTCGAAGTCGGCAGCTTCGGGTTCGGCTGCGACGGCAAAGATTTGTGGGGCACCGACGACCAGCCCTCGCGTGAAGAGATTCGCAACAAGCTCGCCACGCCCGGACCCGATCGCGTGTGGTATCTGCGTTACGCCTTCAAGCTCGGCATGACGGTCGAAGACATCCACGCCATCTCCGCCATCGACCCGTGGTTTCTCGACAACTTGTCGGAGATCGTCGAACTGGAAGAAGAGCTGCGCAAGGTTTCGACATTCGCCGAAATCAGCGACGGCCTCATGCGCCAGGCGAAGCGGTTCGGCTTCAGCGACCGACAGCTTGGCACGTTGTGGGGCTACACCGAGATGGACGTGCGCCTCGAGCGCAAACGTCGCGGCATCATCGCCACGTTCAAGAGCGTCGACACTTGTGCCGCCGAGTTCCAAGCCTACACGCCCTATTACTACTCGACCTACGAAGACGAAGATGAAGTTCCTGCGAAGCCGAAAGGCGGCAAGCGCATCGTGATCCTCGGCGGCGGCCCGAACCGCATCGGCCAAGGCATCGAGTTCGACTACTGCTGTTGTCACGCGAGTTTCGCCCTCCGCGAACTCGGCATCGAAAGCGTGATGGTCAACAGCAACCCCGAAACGGTCAGCACCGATTACGACACCAGCGACCTCTTGTTCTTCGAGCCGTTGACGACCGAGGATGTGCTGAACATCTGCGATCGCATCGACCCCGATGGCGTGATCGTGCAATTCGGCGGACAAACGCCGCTGAACCTGGCCCGCGCGCTCGAAGAGGCTGGCGTGCCGATCATCGGTACCAGCGTCGACACGATCGAAGATGCCGAGGACCGCGAGAAGTTTCAGCGGTTGCTCCAGCGCCTCGACCTGAAGCAACCTCCCAACGGCATCGCGCGCACGATGGACGAAGCCCGCGGCGAAGCCGAGAAGATCGGTTACCCGTCGCTCGTGCGCCCCAGCTTCGTGCTCGGCGGCCGCGCGATGGAAATCTGCTACGACCCGGCGCAGTTCGAACGCTACGTGGCCGCCGCATTTTTGGTCGCGCAAGGTCAGCCGGTGCTCATCGACAAGTTTCTCGAAGATGCCGTGGAGGTCGATGTCGACGCCGTGGCCGACGGTACGCGTGTTGTCGTCGCCGGCATCATGGAGCACATCGAAGAGGCGGGCGTCCACTCCGGCGACGGCGCCTGCGCGATTCCGCCTTACAGTCTGCCGGCCCCCGTGATCGCCGAAATCCGCGAAGCGACGATCAAGCTCGCGCTGCAGATGAAGGTCAAAGGGCTGATGAACATTCAGTTCGCCGTCAAGAAAGAAGACGGCATCGACACGGTGTACGTGCTCGAGGTGAATCCTCGCGCGAGCCGCACCGCGCCGTTTGTGTCGAAGGCAATCGGCCTGCCGCTGGCGAAGATTGCTGCCAAGGTGATGGTCGGCGTTTCGCTCGACGAGCAAGGCATCGAGAGCGATCCCCTGCCGAGCTGCGTCTCGGTCAAGGAAAGCGTCTTCCCGTTCGTCAAGTTCACGGGCGTCGACATCGTGCTCGGCCCCGAGATGAAATCGACCGGCGAGGTGATGGGCATCAGCGACCGATTCAGCATCGCGTTCGCCAAGAGCCAACTCGCGGCCGGCGTGGTGCTGCCGACGCAAGGCAACATCTTCATCAGCCTTTCGGCGCCGACAAAGAAACATGCCGTGCGTTTGGGCCGCAGCCTTGTCGATCTCGGGTTTAACCTGCTCGCCACTGACGGCACGGCGCAGATTCTCGAAGAGGCCGGCATCGCCGTCGGTCGCGTTCGCAAGTTGCAGGAAGGGCATCCGAACTTGCTCGACTTCCTGATCAACGGCAAGGTGCAACTCATCATCAACACGCCCAGTGGCAAAGGCGCTCGCACCGACGAAGGCCGCATCCGCGCCGCTGCCGTATCGCACGGTGTACCCTGCATCACCACCATCCCCGCCGCTGATGCCGTCGCTTGGGCGATGGAAGCGCTGCGTCAAGAAGAGATGACCGTGCAAGCGCTGCAAGACCGCTTCCCCGTCGCGGCACGGTAGTTAGCGAACGTTGCTACCGGCCAACCAGTCGGATACCCACCACGCGTAAAACAAGTCCTCAGGTCGAGGGCGTTCGCGCTCCGTGGGGAATAGTTCGGCGAGCTTGAGCAGAGCGAGGGAGTCGCGTTCGAACTCTTCTGATAGCGGCGACGGGCGTTTGCATTCCCACTGGTGACTTTGAAGTACGAATCCCTTGAAGACGAGACCCCGCGTGTCATTGGCGATAAGACGGGCGACGTCGTGTGAGGGCGGATTCAGACTTAGTTCCGGATCGCGACACGTCTCATGCTGGCGATCCACCAATTTCGGCAGCGTATACGCTTCTTCGCCGATCATTACGCACGGCGTCACTTCCGAGGCAGTGGATCCCACGGCGGGCTTCGGCGATTCGAATCTCATCACGCGGCGATCGACTGCGACTGCGATGACCGCCGTGGCCACGACCGTCAGCAATGACTTTATGTGCTTCCGCATTGCGAGTCTCCGCATCGAAAGTCGCTACAAGATGGGTTGCGGAGTGTAGCGAAATTGTAATCGCTAGCACAGGCCGGATTCGACTGCTGTCATGCGGCGACGTAGACTTAGTGGCCGGGATCGTGTCGCCAGTCCTCGTCGAGCCATCGCATGCGCCTCTCCGCAGCATTCATCGTGTTGACGTTCGCCCTCGGTCCGTTTGCACAAGCTGCTTCGGACGTGCCCGCGAAGCCGACAAAGCACGACACGTTTCCGCTCGAAGGCTGGCAGGTGCACGTCGATAAGCGCTTGCTCGAAGGCGCAGGGCTGCCGGTGGGTGAGAAGGCGTTGCCGCTGCTCATCGAACGGCTCAAGCAAATCAAAAAGGTCGTGCCTGCCGACAAGGTCGCGCGGTTGCAGAAGGTGCCGATCTGGATCGACCTCACCTACGACAAGCTCGAACGCGCGCAGTATCATCCGAGCGCGCAATGGCTGAAGGAGCAGGGATACGACACTCAAATGGCAAAGTGCGTCCACATTCCGGATGCCGCCGTTTGGTGTGGCGACAACCATCAGCGCATTCAGCCGTGGTCGGTGCTGCACGAACTCGCGCACGCGTATCACGACCAGGTGCTCGGGTTCGACAATCCGACGATCGAACAAGCCTGGAAGCAATTCTGCGATTCGGGCAAGTACAAGAGCGTCGACTACTCGGGCGGCGGCAAGAAGCAGCACTACGGCCTGACGAACGCGAAGGAGTTCTTCGCCGAGATGAGCGAGTCGCTGTTCGGCCGAAACGATTTCTATCCGTTTGACCGCGAAGAACTCAAACACGCCGAGCCCGAGATCTATCGCACGATGTGCGACCTGTGGGGCGTGCAGCCGTAGAACGCGTGGAATGTTGGATTGTCATTCGAACCCTTCTCCCTCCGGGAGAAGGTGCCGCGAAGCGGCGGATGAGGGCGGGTTGAAGTGGTAAGCGCTTTCTATTTCAACCCGCCCTCACCCGGCGGCTGCGCCGCCACCCTCTCCCAAAGGGAGAGGGGTTCGCTTCAATGTCTGATCAGAAGGCGCGACGCGGAACGAGCGCGCTAATGCGGCAACGTCTGCGGCGCGCTCGCCGCATGGCCGGCGATGCTGTGCGGCGACGGGTGTGGCGGGTGCAGGCGAAGCACGAGCATGTCGACGGTGAACACGAAGGCCGTCACGGCGATCAGCACCAGCAGCTTTCGACCGGGCGTTGTCATCACGCATCTCCTGGGAGCCTGCCCGCCTTGCCGGTTGCAAAGTCTAGCGATTCTCTTCGGCGAAAAACAATCGCAGTCAGGTTACTAATCCGTTGGCATGAGCGACGTTATGACGCACCGCCAAACGAAGTCGTTACGTTGGCGAGCATTTCGTGCGATTGCGTCAAACTTTTGAGCGGCCAGTCGGCGGCATCGATCGCGACCAATGGGCTAGCATGGCCGTGGGTACGGCGGACGGTGTGAGTGTTACCACGGCGGCATTCATTGGACGGCGTGCAGTCGTAGCATGGCTGCCGCGGGTTTTTCGCGAAGCGTGATGTCATAACCCTGCATCAGTTCGTCGCCTGTGCGGACTTCTCTGCCCACGTCGAAGTTCTCGATCTCGTAGCGCTGATGAGGATCGAGTCCTTGCAGCTTCACCGTCAGCACGTCATTCTCAGCGTCGGGACGGCGAAAAGCTTGCACGACGCCTTCATGAAGCTCCGCACGATGAAACTGCCACGCGATCCACGAAGTCGTGTCCAGGCTGTAGGGCGTCAGCGGGTAGTAATCGCCGAGCATCAGCGGAGCGATACGTCGCACCTCGTCGTAGCCGCGCCGGACGTCGGCGCGTTTGTCGTCGCTCTTGCTCCAATGCTCGTTCTGGATCATGCCGAAGCCGGTGACGTAATAGCTGCGCACCGAGTAGCGATCGACGAAGAACGGCACACCGGCGCCTTGCCAGGGCAGCCAGGACGACAGGCCGTAGGTTTGCGACTGATTGCCCTCGCGCTGCAAGGGTGCATCGGCAAAAGCGGTGACGGACCAGTCGCTGCGTAATAGCGGTACCGAGCGGCGCATGGTTTCGAGATCGTTGCGGCGACCGCCCGACGCACACGAGTCGATATGCAAGTTCGGATTGCGTCGTCGCAGTTCATCCCAAAAGGCTAGATGCCCCTGCACGTAGAGATTCTCGGTGATGCCCTGTCGGTCCGCGGTGTCGTTGTTCCGCCAGGCGGTGCCGTAGTTCCCGCCGTTCAAATCCTCGCGATACCAGTCGAGGCCCTGCGATTTCACCAGTCCGTCGATATGCTCGATGAGCCACCGCAGCGCGTCGGGCCGCCCGAGGTTGAGCACCGAGCCGGCACTGTTGCCGGGCAGCAACCATTCGGGGTGATTTCTGCCGAGCCACGAATTGGGATCGCCCACACGCTCGGGCTCGAACCACAGTAGAAACTGCATCCCGTTGGCGCGTACTTTGTCGCTGTAGGGCTTGAATCCTTGCGGATACTTTGCCGGGTCGGGTTCCCACGTGCCGGTATTGAGCCAGGTTTTCTTCTCCGTGAACGGCCCGCCACTGCTCGGATACCAGGTGTTCATTCCTCCGGCATCGCGCCAACAGATATCGGGCTGGATTCCGGCATCGAGATAGGCTTGAACGCGCGGCCAAGATGCGAGCGAGCCATCCACTTGGATCTGCGTCGTGGGGGGCTGCGGCGTGCCGGCGATGCGCGGCAAGACATGTGCGAGATACCATGCTCGCCAGATGTTTTGCGCGCGCACAACATCATCTCCCTGCCAGAACAGCAACGTGATCGAAGGTGTGCGAATCTCTTCGCCGGGCTTCAGCGTCAGATGGGTAAGCTGCTGTCCGGCCTTCACGCGAACGCCTCGTTCGTGATCGCGTTCAAAGGTCGCTGCCCACTGACCCGGCCAACCGACCGCAACAATGACGCCGCCTCCGGGCCTTTGCAGGTTGAAGTAAGGCCAGCCCTGCGGGCCGTCCGACGATTTGCCTGAAACTTTGTCACCGACGACCGGCGGCGAGAAACGCTTCACAGCGTCGGACTCAAGGTTGTACATGAAAGGCCGGAAACTTTCGGCGACGCAGGTGTCACCGCGAATGCCATGCAGCACGATTTCACCGTTGGCGACGCTCTCGAACCGGGCGTCGATTCCTTGGATGTCTTCGATCACCGGGGTGTTCGCTTCGCCGGTGTTCTTCAGCCAAAGCGTCCATTCCACGACCGGAAAGTCGGCGTACTCCACCGCGACGCAACGCACCTGCAAACGAGTCGCGTAATCGGTCCAAGTGAGCGTGTGCTCACGGCGATGCGCATCCAAGTTTCGAATCTCTTGGCTCGACTTCCATCCGGCCATCAGTTCGTCGGAATGTTTGCCGCCGAAAGTAAAGCTGAAGGGCCTTGTTGCCTTCCCCGCAAGCAAAGTGCTTTGCGTCCATTGCTCGGCCGCAAAGTTCTCATGCTTCGTTGGGAGAGCGGCGTGCAGCGCGGTTACCGTCGCCGACAACAGAACTGCGAACAACAGTGCGATTGAATAGGTTTTTGTCTTGAACACCGAGAGACTTGCCTTTCAATCGCACAAGAAAACCACGAGCACGTTCGTGGTTGCTGCAACCCAACAGCCTCCACATTAGTGACGCCAACAGCGTGTCACAAATGGTTAGCTTGAAAACCTACTTGCCGATGCAAAAGCGGCTGAAAACGCGATCGAGGATGTCGTCGGTGTAGATGGCTCCGACGATTTCACCCAAAGCGTCGAGCGACAACCGAAGTTCCGCGGCGACAAGCTCTTCGCCGGCATTCTCTCGCGTGAAACCGATTGCCTGTTCGAGCGCCTCATCGGCGGAGCGCAACACCGGCGCGATGCGAGCGGCGGTGTTGGCGACAACTTCGGCATCATGGCAGCGCGCAGCGAGTACCGCCTCGCGCAGGTGTGCTTTCAAAGCGTCGATGCCGATCCCGGTAACAACGCTAGTAACGATGCCGACGCGTTCACGGCTGTCGTTCACGAGATCGGCTTTGGTCCAAACCACGGTCGCTTGCGATGGTGATTCTACCGTTGGTGAACATTCAGACGTCGCCTCAATGCAATGCAAGGCGACGTGTGCCTGCCGTCGACGTTCGAGCGTTGAAGTCTGCGCTTGCTGATCGATCGCATGTTCGGGAACTAACGCATCGAGGCCGGCCGTGTCGATGAGCTCGCACGGCACGCCGTCGAGATCGAGCCTCGCAGCGAGCCAGTCGCGCGTGGTCCCAGCGACATCGGACACGATGGCGTCGGAGCGGCCAAGCAAGGCGTTGAACAAGCTGCTCTTGCCGGCGTTCGGCGAACCATAGAGTACAACGCGGACCAGGTCGTCGGCCAGCGAACGCACCGACAGCCGGTCGGCGATCGTTCGCACCGTGGCGCGGGCCGCTTCGAGTTGTCGTTGCAAGTCGGCGGCGCTGATGAACTCGATGTCCTCGTCGACGAAGTCGAGTCCGGCTTCGAGATGCGCGAGCAATTCGATTAGCGCGTTGCGCAGTGTTTGCAGCGGACCGGCCAACCCGCCGGCTAACTGTGCGAGCGCCACGTCGAGCTGTCGACGATCGACGGCGTCGATCACGCCGAGCACCGCCTCGGCTTGCGTCAGGTCGAGCCTGCCCGCGAGAAACGCCCGCAGTGTGAACTCGCCTGGTTTGGCGGCTCGAGCGCCGCTGACGCACAGCAACTCGACGATCGCTCGCAAGAGCGGCGGCGAACCGATGGTGTGAAGTTCGATGGTGGGTTGGCGCGTGAAACTTTGCGCGTCGGGCCAGAGGTAGAGCGCGACGTCGAGGGGATGATGGAGAGCGGGAAGATGCAGCGTCCCTTCGATGCGACGCGCCGCAGCAGTTCCCCTTTCCCCTTGCGGGAGAGGGTTAGGGTGAAGGGGCGAGGCGTGTACCCGATTCCCATTCCCCTCACCCCGGCCCTCTCCCGCAAGGGGAGAGGGAATTTCGGAGACGCCATCGTTCGCGCAAAAATGCGGCGCGACGCAATCGAGTACATTGGGTCCGCAAGCGCGGACGATGCCACGCGCGGCGGGCCCGGTCGCCGAGGCCACCGCCACGATCGTGTCTTCAAGATCGAGCGCCGTCATGACTTCGACGGACGGCCGCCTCGCTTCTTCTTGCCGCCGGCGCGGCCATTGCCGCCGGTTATCGGCACGGATGTGGCTTCAATGATCCGGGAACCTGCGCCCACCGTGCGAGGCAACAACTTGCGTTCGGCAATGCCCCACAAGCTCGATGCGATGAAATAGATGCACAGTCCGCTGGCGACTTTGAAGAACAGCACGCCCATGAAGACCATCATGTATTGCATCATGCGGGCTTGCATGGCGGCTTGCTCGTCCGCCGGCGGCGGCATGAACATCTTCTGCTGCCAAATGAACAGGCCGATCGTGCACAGCGGCAACACATTGAGGTACGGTCCCAGCCATCCCGACGGCGACGCGAAGTAAGCCGGCAAATACGGCTGCCAGTACCACAGCATATCGGGGGCGCCGAGGTTCGAGCACCATCGCACGCTTTCCGAAATGAGCGGCGCGAGACGCAGCTCGACGTCGACCTTGAGCGAGTTGTACAGTCCGATGAAGATCGGCAGTTGCAAGAACATCGGCAAGCAACCGCTGAACGGGTTGTACTTGTGCTTCTTGAACAGATCTTGCTGAGCTTTCGTGCGGGCCTCCATGTTGCCCTTGTACTTCTCGGCAATCCGTTTGATCTCGGGCTGCAGCTCCTGCATCTTCTGCGCGTTGAGCGCCTGCTTGCGGCTGATCGGAAACATGCACGAGCGCACAAGCACCGTGAGCAGAATGATCGCGATGCCGTAATTCGGAATGATGCTGTAAAAGAAATGCAGGATCGCGAGCATCGGCTCGGCGACAAAAAAGAACCACCCGTAATTGATTAGATCGCCCAGGCCGTACGCAGCGAGTAGGTTCGGGCGCTTGGGGCCGGCGAAGATGAGAAACTCGCGCTCGAGGGCCGCACCGGGTTGAATCGTCTCGACCTTACTGGTCAGGCGACACGTGACGTCGGTTTGGTTTTTCTTGTACTGATCCTTGGAGATGTCACCGACACGGACGGGCATGGCATCGGCGAACCAGCGATCTTCGGCGCGCTCTTCTGCGGCAGCAGCGCCGAGGCGAAGTAAACAGCATCGACGCCGGCAAACGCGATCGGATATTGATCGCGATGCACCGTCCCCGATTTGTCAGCGATTTCGCCCGCGGCGTCGAAGACGGTATTCACCTTCGTGCCGGTCCATTGACCGACGACGACATCGCGAAGCCCCGAAGCGCCCGTCGAAATCTTGGCAGCGTACCACGAGCCTTCGGTCGGCAGACCTGTGGGGCCGTCGAGGCGATAGGCCACGTCGGTCGCGGCCGCGCCGGTGTTGCGAATCGTCAGGTTGAACGTGAGGTGATAGGCCTTCGCGTCGACCTCTTTCAATTGTTCGTCGGGAGCCCGGACGAGCCGGTAGCGCTTGACCACTTCGAGGCCGAACTCCGGTAGCGGCCAACGATACGCGACCTCATCGGGGCCGGCGTTCGGCAGCACGTCCCATGCGGCGGTGCGCATCGTCAAGCCTGGCAGTTCGAGAGCGTCGTTGACGATCATCTGCTTGCCGACGCTTTGCAGCGTGGTGAGAAACGACAGCGGGTCGTCCGCCTCGGGCTGCACTACCTGCACCGGGCGAGACGTGAGCTTCACGGTGATCGGCGTTTCACGTCCCTCGATGGCGAGCTTGATCTCTTGTCCGAAATTCGTCGTGAGCAGCTTCGCTCTGAGGTCGGTAACGTCCAGCAGCGGTTGATCGTCAATTGCCAAAATCACATCGCCGACTTTGACGCCTGCCTTCTCGGCCGGAGTGCCGGGGCCGACGACTTGCACCTTCACACCGCGACCGTCGCGGTTTGCGGCGGCGAGATGGCCGAGGTAACCGCTTTCGTTTTCGACGCCGTCGCGATCGTTCCAATTGGTGTCGTGATAGCGCGGGCTGTTGAGCTCGATGCGTTCGACCGCTGCGCCTTGATTGGTGAGCGTGACGAGCATGCGGTAGCCGCTGTCCGGGTCGAGCGAGCCGAGCGTTGCGAACTGCGCGGCGACGTCGTTGCGCGGCGCAGCGGCAGCCGGCGCGCCTTCGGGCGCAGCTACTGCGTTGTTCGCCTGCTCGGGCGCCTTCGCGGCGTCGGCGGCTTTAGCGTCGGGAGCTTTGCCGTCTGCAGCCTCGGCAACCTCCGGCAGAGGCTTGGGCTTCGGTGGTGGGGCTAACCATCGTGTCAGCATCACATTGCCGAGCACGATGCCGGCCGCCGCGACGAAGAAAAATAGATACCGCTTTTCCATACTTGCTTATCGCTTACTATCCGTGAGGATGATTTCGATGAGAGAACGTGAATGCGACGCGGTGCGTGTAATCAATGTCCGCGGCCGTGAAAACAATGCAAATCCCTCTCCCTTCGGGAGAGGGTTGCGGCGTAGCCGCCGGGTGAGGGCGGGTCGAAGTAGAAATCGCTTAACAATTCACGCCGCCCTCATCCGCCGCTTCGCGGCACCTTCTCCCGGAGGGAGAAGGGTTCCCATGGGAGATTCCGCCTTCGCTACCTTCCTTCGCGCAGACGGTCGCCGAGGAAATTATCCAGCTCGGGCGTCTCGTAGATCTTTTGAATCGTCTTTTCGAAGGGGTAATCGACGCGACGGAAACGTATCAGGTCGTCCTCCATGATCACATAGCACGCCCGCGAGTTGCCGTCGCGTGGCTGCCCGACCGAACCCACGTTGATCATTACCTTCGAGTCGGTCAAACGATACTCATACTTCATTTCTTCGGGCGACATGAACGTCATGTTCTGCATAAACACGCCAGGTACGTGCGTGTGCCCCTGGAAGACGCAGCGCTCGACCAGCGAGAAGATCTTTTCCATCTTGCGCGGGTTGTAAACGTCTTCGGGAAACACGTATTCGTTGAGCGGATTGCGGGCCGAGCCGTGGACGAACAGCGTGCCGTTCTCGCGGCGCGTGCGCGGCAACTCCTGCAAAAAGTTGCGACGTCGAATGCGATCGGCCGGATCGCTGACGCCGTTCTCCAGTTGCTCTCGTGTCCAAAAGATCGCACGCTCGGCGCCGGAGTTGAACCCCTCGGGATCGAACAGCGCACCCTGATCGTGGTTGCCGAGGATGCAGGCGTCGCACTTCATAATCAGATCGATGCACTCGCGAGGGTTCGGCCCGTAGCCGATCACGTCGCCGAGACAGTAGATTTGATCGACGCCGACCGAGCGGATGTCGGCGAGCACGGCCTCGATGGCTTCGAGGTTGCTGTGGATGTCGCTGATGATCGCTCGTTTCACGTCAGGCCCTTCGCACGCCTTTTCGCATGTATCGCGCCGACGCGCATCGCCACCGCAAGGCCCCGAACAAATACAGGGCCCAATGGGCTTCAACTCATGTTGTAGTCTAAGTTTACGAAAGGTGGGCGGTCAAGGGGCCGGTGTTTTGACGCTTTAGCCTCGATGCGCGGCGAGCGCTTGATGCATGTTGCGGCTAAACTCATGTTTTCCTGGCCAGCATCGCACAATCATCCGTTCATGCCGCCACGCATTCTCGCTATCGAAACCATGGGCATGGCAGGCAGCGTCGCGGCGTGTGATGGCAACCAATGTTTGAGCGAATCGCGGCTCGACACGAAGCAGCGCAGCGCCCAATCGCTAGCGCCCGCGATGAAGAGCCTGCTGTCGAGCGTCGGATGGCAGCCGAGCGACGTGCAACTCCTTGCGGTTGCGGTTGGGCCTGGTTCGTTCACGGGCCTTCGCGTGGGCGTGACGACGGCCAAGGCCTTCGCGTATGCGATCGGCGCCGAGGTCATCGGCGTCAACACGCTCGACTGCATCGCCCGGCAGACACCGTTCGATGGATCGCTTTCCGTGGTAATCGACGCACAACGGCAGCAAGTCTTCACGCGACGTTACCATCGAACCGACTCAGGTATGGTCGAGCCAATCGACGAAGCGGCGATCGTTGACGTCGAGCAATGGTTAACGACGCTCGACGCCAATGTCGTCGTCACCGGCCAGGCTCTTGATAAGTTCGCCTCGCATGTGCCGTCGCACGTGCAGATCGCCGACGCGGAGTGTTGGTCGCCACGCGCAGCCACGGTCGGCTTGCTTGGCTTCGAGCGGTGGACTGCCGGCCAGCGCGACGATCTGTGGACGTTAGCGCCGCAGTACCTTCGCCGCAGCGCCGCGGAAGAGAAACTTGGTTAGCCGCGACGCGCCAGCGGAGCGCGTTACGCGTTCCACCCCGACGCGCTCCGCTGGCGCGTCGCGGCTAACCAATTCCTACTTTGTGACCTCGGCGAGCAATTGCATCAGCATCACGTAGATTTTGTTCGACGCGTCTTTTTCCAAGTAACTGCTGCGGGCACGCCACGTCTCATAACCGCCGAGCTCGTGCTGCTCGGGCGTCGGCAGGTAGCCGTTGTAGCCGTTGGCTAACTCGATCGTGAACGTCGGCTTCAATGGGCTGTTCTTCTTGATGGCCAGGCCGATCTCGACAAACGTTTCGCACGGCGTGGTGACGATGCCAACGGGGCCGATGCGGATCGCCTGCAGTTTCGCCTTGACGGTCGGTGGATACTCTGCCAGAAGCACCGTTTCGCGAGCGTAAATCTCGTGACGCTCTTTGAGCGGCTTGCGAGTGCTCTCGCCTTCATAGCCGGCCTTGTCGAGAATCGCCTTGGCATAGGCAATATCGGCGGCGCTGGGCAATCGCACGCCGAGCTCGATCTCGCGCTCGGCCATTTTCAACTCGACCCAGTCGCGATGTTCGATTGTCTTCCAAGCAGCGAGCGCCGCCTGCGCGACGCTGTCGGCGACGGCCTCGTTCTTGTTCGCCGCAGCAGCGCGATCGACCGGCGGGCCGGCGAAGTTGATGTTGTTGATGTCGCCGCTCGTGCCGTTGCTCATGATGCCAACGAACGCGGGCTGCGCGTTCTCGGCATTAAGCAGTTGCTTAATCCGCTCGGCGAACGCGCCAAAGTAGTCGGCCGACAGCGCGGGCCATCCGCCGACGTAGTGCAATGAGTAATTCGCCAACAGCGCGATCGGTCGTCCATCGCGGGCGATGACCGAAATGATCGGCACCTCGGGATCGATGGGCCCGGCCGGCTTGTCGAGCGCGGCATTCTGAATGCCGGGGTTCATCTTCACTTTGTCTTCTTTGCCGAACGGGTCGGGCAGCGCAGTTCCCGGCTTCATGTGCCAGCGGCGGTTGAAGACCTGCGTCGGATCGCTGCCGACCGCCCAGCCGATGCGTGCGGGCTCGAGCTGGGCGTTCGCCTTTTGGATGCCTTTGGCAATCTGCTGCGCCATGTATTTCTGATACTCGGGCTCGGCGTCGGTCTGAAAGACGCTTCCCACGGCAACAGCCGAGTGTGTGTGCGTCGCAGAAATAAGGATGCGACTGGTAGGAATTCCCGTCGTCTGCTGCGCGAGCTGCTTGGCATCGTCGAGTATCTCGCGCGGGATCATGCAGCTGTCGCACACGACGATCGCGATCTTTGTCGTTCCGTCGTCGAGCACCAGGCAGCGCGCGTGCAGAGGATCGTGAACGCTTGAGGTTTCACGATCTTGCATGCCGCCATTCACGCGCACCGGAAACTGCGTCGGCAAAATGTCCATCGCGAACGCGCCGGCACGAAAGACTTTCTCGTTCGGCGCGGCGAAGGCGAGGTTCGAAAGCAGGGCTACGAGGAGAAGTGTAATGATAAATCGCACGACAGTTGATCTCATGTGGGGTTGCGATGTTTGAACCCCTCTCCCCTTGCGGGAGAGGGGCAGGGGTGAGGGGTGTGAGGCGGGTACAAACTTCCGACCCCTCACCCGGCTCGTCCGCCTGCGGCCGACGAGCCACCCTCTCCCGCAAGGGGCGAGGGTTGTTAAAGCTCCTTAATCGCGATGTTCCGAAACTGCACGATCGACGGTGGGCTTTGCCATAGGCCGTCCTTCAACGTTCCGTGATGTTGCAGCGCCAACGGCCCGCGCTGCGGAATGCCCGGCAGCGACACGCCATCGATCACGGTCACGTCGTTGAGCACCACCCGCAGCCGATCGCCGCGCATCGTGATCTCGAACGTGTTCCACTGCCCGATGTCGCGGTCGGCCATCACCTTCGGCGTCACGCCGGCACGCACCTCAGGCGGCATCTTCTTGTCCATGCGATAGCTGTACACCTCACCCGAGCCGATGGGCCAGCACCAAATGTTGATTTGTGCGTGAGGGTAGCCTCGCAGATAGATGCCCGAGTCGGCTGTCGGCATCATCAGCTTGATTTCCTGACCATCGGGCCCGAGCTTGTGCGAACCGTCGGGCTTCACGATCGGCACGGGATATGTCTCGCACGGCGTCGCCGTGATGCGCCAATCGGCCATCAACGTGAAGTCACCGAACTCCCGCTCGGTCCAAAGATTTTTGTCGCCACTGGCTTCGCTGAGCGCGTCGTAATCGATCACGCCATCGACGACGCGCCAGTGGCCGTTGTCGCCTTCGGGAATCTTCCAACCCGACAAGTCCTTGCCGTTGAACAGCGGAGTGAACCCCGCAGTGTCGGCCGCGATTAAAGGGTGCGCGACAATCATCGCAACAAGAAATGCAAAGCACGCCGGGGACCGTGGCATCGTTGATACTCCGCGGAAGGAGGCGAGGCGGGAGCGGTACATTGTAAGTTCCGCACAGGCCCGTCACCACGCTCCACGCAAGGGTGGTATGATGCGGGCGCGGCGACGCGCAATGGGCATCTTGAGTCTCAACCTTCTCGACGTCACAAAGAGGACGCACCGCGATGGAACGCCAGATGTTCGAGCAGATGTACCAGGGACAAGCGCCGTGGGACATTCCGCGGCCGCAGAAGGCCGTGATCGAGGCGGCCGAGGCAGGCGAGATTCAAGGCAGCGTGCTCGATGTCGGTTGCGGGACGGGTGAGAACGTCATGTACCTGGCCGAAAAAGGTCACGAGGCGTGGGGGCTCGACTTCGTGCCGGCGGCGATCGGCCGCGCACGCACGAAGGCCGACAAGCGTGGCCTCAAAGCGACGTTCGTCGTCGGCAATGCGTTGAAGCTCACCGAGCTAGGCCGGCAGTTCGACACGATCATCGACTGCGGACTGTTCCACACCTTCAGCGACGACGAGCGACCGAAGTTCGTCGAAGAACTTTCGAAGCGGCTGCGCATCGGTGGGCGGCTCGTGATACTGTGCTTCTCGGACGAGGAGCCCGGCACCGACGGTCCGCGACGCGTGACGCAAGCGGAGATACGATCGAGCTTTGCCAACGGATGGAACGTCGAGCGCATCGAGCCGCGACGTTTCGAGGTCGTCGATGACACCGGCGAATTGCGATTCAGCCCCGGTGGGCCGAAGGCGTGGCTGGCAGTGATTCAGCGGAAGTAGTTGAGTACGGCGATTTGCGAAATCCTTCTCCCTTTGGGAGAAGGTGCCGCAAAGCGGCGGATGAGGGCGGGTTGAGTTGGAGACTGCCTTCCACTTCAACCCGCCCTCACCCGGCTGCTACGCCGCCACCCTCTCCCGAAGGGAGAGGGGTTTAGTAGTAGCGTCGAGGCGACGTGTAGCGGAAACAGAGGCCGTGATCTCTTTTTGAGGAGAGTCGTCATGAAAATGGTCATGGTGTTAGTGGGCGTCGCGGTCGCGTTGTGGGGAATAGTGGGCGATGTGAACGGCGCACCGCCGTGCGATGCGGAGCATGTGTCATCGCGAGGCCTGCCGACAATGCACGCCGACAAGTTCGACTACATTCAGACGAAGCTTGATGAGCAGACGGAAATGGAGTTCATCGAAACGCCGCTTGTCGACGTGATTGATTTTTTGCGCATAAAGCATGAGCTCGAAATCCAACTCGATCGTCGAGCTTTCGAAGAAGCAGCGATTGGCACCGACGTGCCGATTACTGCCCATCTTCAAAATCTCTCGTTGCGCTCGTCGCTCAAGCACCTCTTGAGGCGATTGGAGCTGACGTATGTCGTTGGCGATGAAATTCTGTTAATCACTCTGAAGTCGTCGTCGCTGGTATTCGGCGATCTTCGTGTTTACCCAGTATGCGACCTTGTGAGCGACGACCTTGAAATAGGGACTGAAGACTATAGCAATATGTGCGAAATCATTACGAGCACCGTTTCGCCTGCCGAATGGGCCGAATTTGGAGGGCACGGAATGATCAGGATGGCGCCGATGGCGAAATCACTCCTAATCACAACGAGCGGCGAAAATCACGAACGAATCGAGGGATTGCTCGCTACGCTTCGCATTGCGCGCGACATGACGGACGGAACGACGAGCAGCGATTAACTCCGCGCTTTCGCGGGGACTTTCGGCTCTTTGAAGTCGGGATTCGGCACGGGCACGCGTGCGCCGACCGATTCGCGCCAGGTGTGGAGTTGCTTGCGCAAGGACTCGGCGCGGTCGGGCATGCTCGATGCGAGATCGTTTTGCTCGCCGAGATCCTTGCCAAGGTCGTACAGCTCCACATGATCGTCCTCGAAGTATTCGAGCAGCTTCCAATCGCCTGAACGTACGGCGCTCACCGGGCTCGTGGTCTCGTAGTAATGCGGATAGTGGAAGTAGAGCGCGTCGCGATCGAGTTTCGTCGACGACTTGAGTGTTGCGGCCAAACTCAAGCCATCGCGCGGAACGTCGGCGGGCGGCGCGATGCCGGCCGCGTCGAGAACGGTGAAGAACAGATCGTTCGTCACCACCGGTTGCTGCGAAGTGGCCGGCTTGCATCCCGGTGAGCGAACGATGAGCGGCACGCGAATGCCCCCTTCGTACAACGCGCCTTTGCCCGATCGAAGCGGAGCGTTGTTCGTCACGGGAATCTTCTGATCACGCTGCCTGCCGATATAGCCGCCGTTGTCGCTCGTGAAGATGAACAACGTGTTGTCGGTAAGGCCACGTTCGTCGAGCTTGGCCATCACGCGGCCAACGCTTTCGTCGAGGCTCCTCACCATCGCAGCATACGTTGCGTTGGCGTGGTTTATGCCCGAAGAGAGCTTCTGCTCGAAGTGCAGCACGTCGTCGGGCTTGGCTTCGATCGGCGTGTGCGGCGCATGATGCGGCAGGTACAAGAAGAACGGCCGATCGCCCGCACGGTCGATCACTGCCAGCGCTTCGTCGGTGAGCCGATCGGTCAGGTATTCCCCTTCCTTGCCGAACTCCAAGTGCGGGATGTAGCGATACTCGCTGCCGAACCGGCCCACGCCGCGATACGGATAGAAGAACGTCTGCGGCGCTCCCCACAGCGTGCCGCCGATGTTCACGTCGAATCCGTGTGTCTCGGGGTAGTGCACTGCGTCGCCAAGATGCCATTTGCCGACCAGCGCCGTCAGATAACCCGCGTTGTGCAGATGCGTCGCAAGTGAAATCTCTTCGTGCGGAAGGTTATGCCCCGACACCGGTGGAATGACACGTTTCGGCTTCGGCGGATTCTCGGCCGCCTCGGCCCAAGTCGTCATGCCCAGCCGGGCGGGATGCTTGCCGGTCATCAGCGCCGCTCGCGTTGGCGTGCAAACGCTCGAAGCGGCGTAGGCGTTCGTGAACCGCACCCCCTGCGACGCCAGCCGATCGAGATTCGGCGTCTCGTGCAAGTCAGCGCCGTAGCAGCTGAGGTCGCTCCAGCCCAGGTCGTCCGCGAGAACGATGACGACGTTCGGGGGGCGCGTGCCTTGCGCTCGAACTTCGCCTATCAACGAAAATACGAGACAGAGCGCCACTTCTACGAAAGCGAAGGCTGCAAATCGATGGAATGAATGATGGCGTGATGCGTGCATGATGTCTCATTCGATGCGAGAACAAGGGTAAGCCGAGCGCGAGCGGCTTCCAGTCTTATCTAAGACGAGCGTTGCGTCGACTGTGGCAAAACAAAAAAGCCCGGAAGGGCCGATGAGGCAATCTTCCGGGCTTCTGCGATGAGACAAACGAATTGCCTAGCTCTGCGCTCCGGGTGTCGGTGCAACCGATGTCGGGCCAGTCGATGACGGCAGACTCGGAACCTCGAGCGCCGGCATGCCGAGCTTCGCACCGAACAGGTTGCGAAGCTGCACGGCTCCGATGTCCTTCGGATTGATCGCCAGCGCCTTGTCGAGTTGCTTGACGGCCTGGGTTGGATAGCCGAGATAGCCGTAGTGGTATCCCAACAAGAAGTGGAGCGCCACGCTGTCGGGCTTGGCCTCGCTTGCGGCTTCCAAACCACGAAGCTGATCGGTGTAAGCCTGATTGCTGCTGTACAACTCAGTGTAGTGCTGCACGACAGTTCCCCATTCGCTTTGTGGCAACATCTGCATGGCCATCTGCGTGGCGCCGGCCGCTTCGGGATATTGGCCCGCTGCGAACAACGACTGGCCGAGCAGCAGCATCACGCCGCCGTTCTGGTTGTCGACGATGCCATGCTGGAAGTCACGCACAGCCGCCTGGTACTGGCCGGCACGGAAGTCGGCTTCGCCTTGAGCCAAGTAGTCGGTTGACGAGCCAGTCGCCGGCGAGACGAGAGCATTCGAAGGCGTCGCCGTGGTGGTGCTGGCTGGCATGTACGAATAGCCGTTGCCGTATCCGCCATAGCCACCGTATCCACCACCATAACCGCCGCCGTAGCCACCGTAGCCTCCATACCCGCCATAGCCACCGTATCCGCCGAGTCCGTATCCCAAACCGAGACCTAGGCCGAAAATGCCGAAGGGTGAGCCATAGCCGTATCCGAACCCACCATAGCCGAGGCCACCATAACCGAGACCGCCGTAACCAAGGCCACCATATCCGCCATAGCCACCGAGGCCATAACCTCCACGACCATAGCCACCGTAGCCGCCATATCCTCCGCCGATGCCGCCACGGTTAGCGTAGTTGGCGTTATTGAAATGGTTTTGGCTGAAACTGCCGCCTCGACCGCCATTGAATGAGCCGCCGTTCAACGAACCGCTGCGTCCTGCGGCGCTCATGCCGCCGGTCGTTCCGATATGTCGACCGACGAAACTGTTGCTGCCGGCCGCGGAACTGCGACCCGCCCCGCCCATCGCGGACGATCCCACCGCGCCACGAGCACCGCCGCTCATTCCGCCTCGGCTCGCACCAGCGCTCATACCGCCACTCATGCCACCTCGGTATCCGCCGCCTCCTCCTCCGCCGTGATACCCTCCACCGCCGCCGCGTCCGCCACCCCCGTGACCACCGCCTCCATGTCCGCCGCCACCGCCGTGGCCTCCGCCTCCGCCGCCGTGCGCCCATACGTTGGAACTGAACGACGTCATGCCGATCAACACGACCGCCAGGGCCGTGGTTAGTTTCTTGAAGATGTTCGCTCTCATGGCAAGCCTCCCTAAAAGGTTCGGCCTCTTGGCCTCAGCTTGCATTACGTTGCAAAGTATGAGCCAGGCAAACTTTGACGCGCAAGATGTCCGAAAGGTAACGTCCGCTGGCATTACATAACCCGAAGGGAGGCGGGGTTTGTCGCGAACCTGCCAAAACGCGACTCACAACCCCGATAAAGCAGCCCAACGGAAAGTCTCCCCCGCGACGGCTACAATGATTTACGACTCAATGTGATTGGCCACGCGACACCTTTCATGCGACGCCTGGGGTGCGATATCGAAGCGGTTCTTCGGGGTAGCAGTATGGTCCGCTCCGCGATTCGGGCGACATTCGCCGTGTTGCTCGTGGCCCTTTCGTTGTCTTTTTCAGGCGGATGCGCACGTCACGGCACCGCGTCATCAGCAGAACTTAAGAGTGACCGCGTGCTGGTCATCATCGTGCCGGGCACGTTCGGCAGCGATGGCTTCTGGACCAACGTCGTCGACGGTCAGGCGTCATTCGCCTCGGAGTTGCTGCGCGAGCTTCCGGCCGGCAGCGAGATCTATCCTTTTGTGTGGGCGTCGTCGCTGTCGCACGAGTGGCGTGTCGAAGCGGCTGCGAACTTGGCCGCGGTGATCGACGAGCGGGCCAACGAATTCGATCGCGTGTGCATCGTCGGCCACAGCCACGGCGGCAACGTCGCCATGATGGCCATCGCGCGTTGCGACGCCGACATCGACATGCTCGTCTGCCTCGCGACGCCGCACCCGTATCTGCGGATGAAAACGTCAGACGACGAAGGGCTCGACCTGCCAATCTATTGCTCGGCCGAGACACGCGCCAAAACGAAAACACTCATCTCGATTTATCCAAGCACCGACGCGACGCCCACCTTTTGGCCCAACGAATTGCTCACAGGTCTGTCCGAAAACGAGTCGATTCGCATGACGCAGGCGTGGCGCGAAAAGCATGGTCATCCACGGCTCGACCGCGATCACCTGATGGCTCGCTTGTTCGAGCGCGGCAATATCGTGGCCTCGAACACGCTCGACGTCGCTGATGCGAACATCGAAGTCGAGTCGCACATCGACAGCACGCTGGGCATCACGGCCCATCGATCGATTCATTCACGCCGCATGGGTGAGATCGTGGGCGAGTTGCTCTGTGACGGCGCGACCGACAAGCAACTTGATTACTTGCGCAGGCTCGTGCAACCGATCGGCGCCGACACCGGCGAGCCGATTTCGAACGACGCCCAGCGGCTATGGCTCGAACAGAACAAGGCGTTCTTCCAGTGTTGCGGCTGGATGCTGACCGACGCGACCATCGTGCTCGACGAGGCAGCCATCGAAATCGCCGGCGACCTCGGCGGGTCGTTGCCCGACCCGCAGTTGTGCCTGCTTGCGAGCGATGGCTCGGTGCGGGAGAAAACCGAGACGCGGTCCGACACGCTTATCGCGCGTTGGCAGCCGAGGTTCTACATCCCCGCCGGCGAAAGCTTCGGGCTCAGCGTCGTCGACGTCGACGTGGTGATGAACGAGTCGCTTGGCAAGCGAGAGTTTCAAGGCGACGAAGAGCCATCGCGAACCGTGGTCGCCGACAAGGACAAGCACATCTACTGGGGCGCCAAACTCACCTGGCAGGCGATGCACTACTAACATTGCCGCCCCACCGCTTGCGGTTTCGCGCGTGCATTAAGAATGCGCGAAACCGCAAGCGGTGCGGCTACCCAACTCGCGGCTCCATTTGCTCAACCTCAGACCTTCAGGCGATCCATCACCGACCAAATCTCTTCCACCTTGTCGCCGCGACAAGCATAGATACGGTCGTACAAGTTCACCGTCGGGTCGCAGTGCGGAACGATGAACTCGACGCGGTCGCCGAACTTCAGTTCTCGACTGGGTCCGTGGAGCGAGAGGTAACCGAACTCGTCGCCGCCGAAGTCAAACGTGACGCCGGTGATGTCTTTCGGCTCGGGGCCGAAGGGGCGATCGGTTGCCATCGACTTGAACCCGGAATCGAGCGTGACGCGATCGCCGTGGTTGACGCTGACCACCGTTGCCAACACACCGAGCGCCGGCGCGAACTTGTCGAACAACGGCCCACCGTTGCCACCGATGCGTCGATAGTCGACATCCATAAAAACGTACGACCCCGTTTGCAACTCCGTGATCGCGGCCATGTCGCAGTCGATGTCGTGCGTCCCCGTGCTGGCCCCCGAGAGAATCTCCGCCGGCAGGTGGCGACGTTCAAACAGGTCGCGCGTTTCGGCGGCCAAGCCCATCACTCGGCGCAAATGCGCCTGCCTTTCCGCAAACCCCATCACATGCGACGACTTACCCGAATACGATTGCAGCCCGCGCAAACGCAGGTGCTCGCATCGCATCACGACTTCGCCGAGCTTGGCCGCATCTTCGCCGGGGGCGATGCCCGTGCGACGATCGCCGACGTTCAGGTCGACGAGCACGTTGAGCTTTGTACCAGCCGCGTCAGCTGCCTCGTTGTACATCGCGACTTGTTGCGGATGCTCGACCGTAACCATCAGGTTCTTCACCGTTGAAGCAAGCTCGACCATCATCGCCGCCTTGTACGGCATCGCGATCGGCGAAGTCAGCAAGATGCCGTCGATGCCGCCGCGTGCCATGACCAGTGCTTCGGGGACCGTCGCGACGCACACGCCCACCGCCCCGGCGGCACGTTGCCGCTTCGCCACCTCGACGCACTTGTTCGTCTTCGCATGCGGGCGAAGTTGCTTGCCGTGCTTCTTCGCATGCGCCGCCATCAGCGCGACGTTGCTCTCGAACTGGTCGAGATCGACCACAAGCGCCGGAGTTGGCAACTCAGCCTTGAACAGATTCTCGGGCCGGCCGGCACGACGCAGCATCGCGTCGATCTCGGTAGGCTTATAGTGCGATGACTTCGACAATCGATCGGTCCTTTTTCTCGTCGGTCGTGGAACACCCTGATGGCAACACGATTGTACTGTCGAGAAAGCGCGCGACCAAATGCCCGCAAGGCGTTACGTGTCTCGTGATGGCGATCGCGAGTATAACGGACGTCCAAGTCCGGATTGCAATGAGGGGCTCCTTGTCTTGCCGTTTGGAGAGTCTTATCTCGCGCATTCTCTTTATCTCTGTAGCGGCGTTTGCGATTGCGTTCTCGCCGGCAACACTCCACGCCCAAGCACCGTCGACTCAATTCTTCAAGCTCGGTCCAAACAAGAAGCTCGTGGCCGTTGCAGATGAGCGCGGCAACGCGATCCCCGACTTCTCGAAGTGTGGATATCAAGCAGGCGGCGTCGCACTACCGACGGTTCCCGTCCAACGAACGTTGATGCCAGGCCCCGGCGATGACGGCGCTCGGATTCAAGAAGCGCTCGATGCCGTGAGTCAACTACCACCACAGTCGACCGGTTTCCGCGGCGCGGTGCTGTTGAAGCGAGGAACCTACGAGATTGCGGGATCGCTGAAGATCGCGGCCTCGGGCGTCGTCTTGCGCGGCGAAGGCGACACCGAGAAAGGGACAATCCTTTTAGCAACGGGCAAGGCGCGACGCTCGCTGATCGAAATCGTGGGGCCGAAAGCGGCGAAGGTCGACGAAGCGACGGGCATCAAGATCGTCGACGATTATGTGCCGGTGGGGGCGACATCGTTTCGCGCCGCGTCGACGGTGGGCCTTTCGCCGGGCGTGAGCGTACTCGTCCGCCGCTTCGGCAGTGCGGCGTGGATTCACGAACTCGGCATGGATCAGATTACGCCGCGAAGCGACGGAGGCGCCATCGAGCAATGGAAACCGTTCGCCCTCGATTCGGATCGCATTGTCACGAACGTCAAAGGGAACGTCGTGACGATCGACGCTCCTCTCACATGCGCTATCGAGACTCGATGGGGAGGCGGCCTGCTGTTGCCGAGCCCCTATGCCGATCGCATCACCAACGTCGGCGTCGAGCAATTGCGCGGCGTGTCCGAGTTCGATCCGTCAGTGACCGCGGTGTTCGACGGTCGAGCGTACGCGTCCGACGAAGAACATTGCATGACGTTGATCGAAGTGACATGCGCCGCGAACGTGTGGGTGCGAAACGTCACGGCCCAGCACTTCGTCGAAAGCTGCGTGAACCTCGGCGACGGCGTGAAGTGGGCCACGGTTCAAGATTCCACCTGCTTCGACATGGTATCGCAACTCACTGGCGAGCGGCGCTACGCCTTTTACATCTCGGGCGGTCAGCTCTGCCTGGTCCAGCGCTGTCGCACAAAACAAGGCCGACACGACTTCGTCGTCGGTTCGCACGTTGCGGGTCCGAACGTCTTTTTGCGCTGCGAAGTGCAGGACGCGTACGCTTCGAGCGAGCCGCATCATCGCTGGTCGACCGGCGGGTTGTACGACAACGTTCGCGCCTCGATCGCCGTCCAAGACCGTTATAACTTCGGCACCGGCCACGGTTGGGCCGGCGCGAACTATGTGCTCTGGAACTGCGACGGCGACGTCGTCTGCCAGATGCCGCCAACGGCGCAAAACTGGTGCATCGGGCAAGTCGGTTCACGCGGCAAGTCGCTCAAAGAGCATCCCGACGGCTACTTCGATTCGTTCGGAACACACGTCAATCCGCCGAGTTTGTACCTGCGGCAGTTGCAAGATCGCCTCGGTCCGACGGCGGCGAAGAAAATCGGCAATTAGATCGCCGTCATTTCTTCGAAGACGACTTCTTTGCCTTCGGCGGCGCGGTGTACTCAAGCACCTGGCCGTCGGTCAGCAATTTCTCGCGCAACTTCGCGTAGGGCACGTCCTGCACGGCCAGCTTGCCGTCGATCGCCATTGCCGCGGCGGTCGCTGCTGATTGGCCGAGGACCATGAACACCGGCTCCATGCGAATCGAACCATACGCGATGTGCGAACTCGACGCACACACCGGCACAAACAGGTTCGAGCATTGCCCCTTCTTCGGAACCAGCGAGCCGTACGAAATCTGGTACGGGCCCTTGGTCGACACGCCGATATCGCCTTCGTTTTGCACGTAACCTTCGGGCGTCACGTAGCGCTGGCAATTGTGCGAGTCCATGGAGTACGAACCCATGCCGACCGACTCCGGCGTCGAACGCTTCTTGAGCAGATCGTTCTCGGTCATCACGTAAGCGCCGATCATGCGACGCGCCTCGCGCACGTAGATCTGATGCGGCCAATGTCCGTTGTCGAGGAACTCGTCTTTCGCAAGACCCCACGTGTTCATCTCCTTTTGCACGTCGCCGGGAATGCGCGGATCGGTGGCGATGAAGTACAGCCAACCCTTCTGATATGTCTCGTGCTCGGCGATGATTTGCTTGCGACGTTCGTACGAGGCATCGGGATAGTCGTAGTTGTAGCCGATGTTGTCGGTGCTCATCGGTCCGTGATTGTTCGTGTCGGTCTTACCATTCGGAATGGGGTCGAACTTCTTGAACGTCTCCTTCCAGCCGGCGTCGTAAATGCGAACGAGCAATTCATACTGCTTCGGGTCGTAGCCCGGCGGAGCCGTGAACGCCACGCGGTTCTCGGGAACGTTCGTCAAACACATGCGAAAGTTGTAGGCCTGCACGCGTTTGTCGGCGCTGCCGAAGGCGCCGGTCGGCGTGTCGCTGATGCGCGGCAACAGCCCGCTCGATTTGTCGCCCGGCTTCACGTAAGGATCGACCGGCTTCAACGCGCCGAAGTGATGTTGATGGTGCAGCGTGCCGATTTGCACTCCCGCCCACTCCTCGTTGTATTGGCTTTGCGCCTCGCGGCCGACGTGATAGTCGATGCCGGCGGCGGCCATCAAATCGCCTTCGTACGTAGCGTCGATGAACACCTTGCCGCGATACGTCTTGCCGGCCAGCGTCTTGATCGATTCGATGCGTCCATCTTGCTTGGTCAAACCGTTGGCACGGTCGAGCCACTGGTCACGATCGAGCGGAATCTGGTACTCGGCGATCAAGTCATCGAACACCTGCTCGGCAACGTGCGGCTCGAAGTTCCAGCGAGTCGTCGTCCCCTTGTCGTCCTCTTCACTGCCGAGCCCTCGCTTGTCGCCGTAAGCTTCGCGCGATTGCCAGTTCCAAGCCTTCGGCGTCTCGTACTTCTTCCAAACGCGGTGATAGAACTCGCGTGCAACGCCGCCGACGACCCCCTTCACACCGCTGTCGGTCCATCCCAAACCACCGGCACTAAGGCCGCCGAGATGTTTGTCGGGGCTGACAACGACGACCGTCTTGCCCATGCGTCGAGCTTGCACCGCCGCGGCGACCGCTCCCGACGTCCCGCCATAGACCACGACGTCGTACGTCGGCTCGGCCGCGATGACCTGCGACGATTCAATGACGCAAAAAGACGAAACAACAACGAGCAGCGAAGCGAAACGCGCGAGCATGATGCGATTCTCGTAGCGGGAGGTGTGCGGATGAGTCGTTTGGCGGGAAGGCTTGAGTACAACACCCCGCAAAGCGGTCGTCAAGGTTTGGCGTCGCCAGAAGATTGCGAGCATAATAGCCGGTATGAAACTCCATTCGCTGATGCTTGCTTGGTTCGTGGGATTGTCGCTTTTTGCCGGCCGCGCCGTAGCCGTTGAGCCGATGTACGACGTCCTCGTGTATGGCGGAACCCCCGCGGGAATCGCCGCCGCCATCGCGGCGGCCGACACGGGACATTCCGTCGCGCTCGTCGAGCCTTATCGCAACATCGGCGGCCTGGTGACCAACGGGCTCACGCATCCCGACTTTCGCACGTTCGAGTCGCTGACCGGCGTCTTTCTCGACTTCTGCCAGCGCGTCCAAGATTACTACGGCGAGAAGTATGGCTGCGAGTCGCCGCAGTTCCGCGATTCGTTGCGTGGCGTGAATGCCGAGCCGAGCGTGAACCTGATCGTGTTCGAGCAAATGCTTGCCGAGCAGCCGCTGATCACCGTGATGAAACAAACGAGCATTCGCAGCGTTCGCAAAGATGAAGCGACGAAGCGCATAACGTCGGCCGAATTCATGCGCGAAGGGACGCCCATTAAGATCGCCGCCGAGGTGTTCATCGACGCGACGTACGAAGGCGATCTGATGGCGGCCGCCGGAGTCGAGTACCGCGTCGGGCGCGAAGCCGCGAGCGAGTATGGCGAGTCGCTGGCCCCGGAAGCCGCCGACGCTCAGGTGCAAGGCTACAGCTTTCGCCTGACGATGACGCCCGACCCCGAGCGACGCGTGAAGATTTCGCAGCCGCCGGGTTACCGTCGCGAGGATTTCGTCGCGTTGTTGCCAATGCTTGAGAGCGGAAAATTCAAGACCGTCTTCTGCGACAAGAGCGGTGGCATTGTGAAGGCGCACCTGCCGCCGCTGCCCAACGCCAAGCACGACATGAATGACGTCTCGCGTGGCCTCGTGCGACTTTCGATGCCGGGCGTGAACTACGATTGGCCCGACCATCCCGAGACCCGGACGCGCATCTTCGCCGAGCACGTGCGTCACAACCTCGGCATCCTTTACTTCCTGCAAAACGATCCGGCAGTCCCCGCGAAGTTCGCCGAAGAAGCCCGCCAGTGGGGGCTGTGCAACGACGAATTCCCCGACACGGCGCATCTGCCCGAACAACTCTACGTGCGCGAGGCCCGTCGCATGGTCGGCCGCATCGTGTTCACCGAGCGCGACACCGACCCGGCCCCTGGCGACGCGCGATGCGTGCTGCGAAACGACGCGATCGCCATCGGCGATTACAGCCCGAACTGTCACGGCACGTCGCATGTCGGGCCTCTCATCGGCGGACATCACGAAGGGGAGTTCTACAAATCGGTCGCGCCTTATCAGATCGCTTACGGCGTGCTCCTTCCGAAAGACATCGACAATCTGCTCGTGCCGGTCGCGTGCTCGGCATCGCATGTCGGCTTCTGCGCTTTGCGGCTCGAACCGATTTGGACCTCGCTCGGTCAAGCGGCCGGACTGGCGGCGCATTTCGCGATCGACGAAGAGGTGCCGGTTCCGTCGGTGAACGTGCAAGATCTGCAGCGCCTGCTGCACGAAAAACGCTCAGCCACGATTTACACCAGCGACGTCCCGCCGAACTCGCTCGATTTTCTCGCCGTGCAGTGGTGGGGCACGCTGGGCGGATGGCATGGCGTGTCGCCGAGCCCCAAGAAGCCCGGCGAGCGCGGGAAGTTCATCGTCGGTCAATATTACGAGGCGTTCCCCAGCCACGCCGTCGAGTTGGGCAAAGAGCTCGACCCGCAGTTGCGTCGCAAATGGATGGCGATTGCAACGTCGGCGGGACTCGACGTCAAGCCGCTGTCCGAAGCCCAAACGCGTGGCGATTTTGTGCGGCAAGCGTTCGAGCAGCGATGAGCAGTTCGCGGCAATGGAACGCGCTCAATCGACGAATCGTCGCTTGTGAACGATGTCCACGACTGCGCGAATACTGCCAGCGCATTGCGCGTGTGCGGCGACGGGCCTTTGCCGAAGAGACGTATTGGGGGCGACCGATCCCGAACTTCGGCGATCCGGCGGCGAGGTTGCTCATCGTCGGACTCGCGCCGGCCGCGCACGGCGCGAATCGCACGGGCCGTATGTTCACCGGCGATCGCAGCGGACAGTGGTTGTATCGCGCGTTGTACAAGGCCGGCTTCGCGACGCAGCCCGAGAGCACGTCGAGCGACGATCCATTGCGGCTCATCGACTGCGCGATCACGGCAGCATGTCACTGCGCGCCGCCCGACAACAAACCGTTGCCCGAGGAGTTGGCAAACTGTCGCGAGTGGCTCGACGACACCTTCGCGATCGTGCCGGCCCGCGTGTATCTGGCGCTCGGGCAAATTGCGTGGCGCGCGATCATCGACGAGGCGCGACATCTCGGCTGGTTCAGCGGCGCGATGCCCAAGTTCGCACATCTCGCGAAAGTTCCGCTCGGCAAGGACACCAGCGAAGACACTGGTCGCTGGCTACTGGGAAGTTATCACCCCAGTCAGCAGAACACGTTCACCGGTCGATTGACCGAGCCGATGTTCGACACCGTGTTTACCGAGGCGTGGCGACTGCTTGACGCGTGAGATCGAGTATCAGACTCATCTGTGCTATCCGAAGGTTTGTCGCCACTGGACGGTTGTTCGACAGCGTTTTACAATCCTGCGACGAATCAATCATCTGCGAGAAACCACCGCGAGGCGGAGACGATCCATGCAAGGCAACCCACAAGTCATCGACGCCCTCAACGGTGCCCTGACCATCGAGCTGACAGCCATCAACCAGTACTTCATTCAGTCGCGGATGTGCGACAACTGGGGCCTGACGAAGCTCGGCAAGAAGCACTACAGCGAATCGATCGGCGAGATGATGCACGCCGACAAAATCATCAAGCGAATCCTGTTTCTCGAAGGCGTGCCCGAGATCGCGCGATACGACGTCATTCGTGCCGGCACGAACGTGAAGGAGCAGTTCGAGTTCGACCTGCAACTCGAAACGAGCGGCGTGAAGGCCTATAACAATCTTGTCGAGTTGTGCGCCAAAGTGAAGGACGCCGGCACCCGCGACCTGGTCGACACGATCCTCACCGAGAGCGAAGAGCACGTCGACTGGCTCGAAACGCAGCTCGGGCTGATTGAGCAAGTCGGCCTCGAGAATTATCTGCAATCGCAGATGGGCGAGCACGATTTAGAGGGGCACTAATCGCGGACCGCCCCCAAGCCCAGGGCCTGCGGCCCTGGGTCGTTGTGCGTGGCGTTTCTGAAAGGGTGGCGCTTTCTCTCGCGCCACCCGCCCTCATCCGGCCTTCGGCCACCTTCTCCCAAAGGGAGAAGGGCGTCCGCCGCGTCTTTTCTTCTTCATTTCTATCGCATTTCTCTCTGCCTTCTTCTCCGTGTCCTCGGTGCTCTCCGTGGTTCACTCGTCCCACCGCGGAACCCAGGGCCACAGGCCCTGGGCTTGGCGCGATGTCACAACCCGCACAATCGCGCCATCTCCACGCGCTTCTCACGCCGTCAACTCCGTGATGGCCGCCGGTCGATGTTAAAGCCTGCCGGTCACGGATGCCTCGGCGGGTTGGCGAGACTTGAACGCCCGACCGCTGCGGACAGGGGAAAGGACGAGCCCCGGTTAGTGCATCGCCCCACCCTGCGCCCCGAGTCACCGCGTGTCGAACCCTGTACCGCAATATCTCCGACTCTATCGCGAACGTGTCGACGCCCAGCCGACGCTCGGCGCGAACGACATTGCCGGCCTCGGCGAATTCTGTCGAGCGTTCGAACACGCGACCGGTTGGTCGCTCGCTTATCAGCCCTGCGCGCTGCCGCGTTCTGAAACCGACTTGCTGTGGTCTGCCCCGGTCAACCCGGGCGTCGGAACTACTCCCGGACACCTCAGGATCGAGTTTCACGGCACTGCGGAACATGACGAGCCGGTGATCGAATTGAACGCCGCCGGCGCGATGGCCGGCGCGATGGCGACGTTGTTGAGCGAGTTGCTGCGCACGCAAAATGTTCTGCGGCAGCGCGAAGCCGAATTGGCGGCGTGCGTTCCGCTCGTCGCGCACACGCAACAGAACCGTTCGCTGGCCGATCGACTGGAAGCCGTGCTTCGCAGCGCGGGCGAGGCCATTGGCGCGACGGCCGGCGTGCTCTATCTGCTCGACGACGCCACGACGCAGTTGCACCCGCGCAGCGTTTGGAACGTGCCTCGCGACCGTTTCGCCGCAGGCAGCCGACCACTTGCCGATGCCAAAGGCGATCTCGAAGCGCTCCTCGGCCATGCCGTGACGCTGTCGAGTCCCGAGATGTGCCGTCAGTGGAACGCGCCGGAGCGCTTTGCCGCCGCGATGTGCGTTCCGGTTTCGTCGCCGACGATGCCGCTCGGTACGTTGTGGCTATTCAACACGAATGAGCGTGAGTTCTCCGACAACGATACGAACATTGCCGAGATGGCCGCCGGCCGACTCGCTGCCGATCTCGAACGCGAAGTGTTGCTGCGAGCCGGGACCGAAAGCGGCGACATCGCCCGGCAACTCGATTCGGCCGAGCGTTTGCAACAGAATCAACTGCCGCGCGTTGCGCCGCATGTCGAGGGGTGGGAGCTTGGTGGTTGGACCATGCAGGCGGCCTCCGTGGGCGGTGACTTTCACGATTGGTGGATGAATGAGGACGGGCGATTGATGGTCGTCGTCGGCGACTG
This sequence comes from uncultured Planctomycetota bacterium, assembly GCA_963708675.1. Taxonomy (GTDB): domain Bacteria; phylum Planctomycetota; class Planctomycetia; order Pirellulales; family PNKZ01; genus DATAXP01. The sequence continues at coordinate 2,205,037 of CAVPTO010000003.1, read as the reverse complement.
TCTCGACGGCGGTCTCGATGCCGCACTGTGCGCGAGTTCGCTGCACGCCACGCTTCGCGCCCTCGGCCAATCGCCCATCGAACCAAATGTGCTGCTCGAACGTGCGAGTCGTTCGCTGTGGACGAACTCGGCCGGCGACCAGCACGCGAGCTTGTTTTGTGCGTCGATCGACCCGATCACCGGGCGATGTCACTTCGCCGCCGCTGGGCACATGGGCGCGATCGTCTTCGGCAGAAGCGGCTGGGAGCGGCTGACCGCGCCGAGCATCGCGATCGGCATCGACCCGAATGCTCGCTATTTGCCGCGTGAAATGATGCTCGAGCCAGGCCAGTTGTTGATCGCCGCGAGCGACGGCGTTCACGATGCGCTGGATGACGCAGGTCGCCCGTGGATGATGTCGGGCGTGTCGGCGGCTGCGAATGAGCACGTCCATTTGGGCGCTGCATCGCTGGCCGATGTGCTTCGCGATCGTCTCGAAGCCTACGTTGGCACGAATGCGTCGGCCGATCGCACAATCGTGGTGATTAAGCGATCATAAAGCCGCGACCGGTGGTCGCGCTCCGCCTTCGCCATTAGAATCGGGGGATGCAAACCGATTCACCGGTCGTTTCGACCACCGTCAAGCGCGTCATTCTCCGACCACGCAAGGTGCGGCCGTTCTTCGGTCGTCATCCGTGGGTGCTCGATTCCGCCGTCGCCAAGGTTGAAGGGCAACCCGCCGATGGCGACGTTGTCGATCTTGTCAGTGATCGCGATCAATTCATCGCTCGCGGCATCTTCAACGAACAGAGCAAGCTGCGAGTTCGCCTCTATACGTGGGACGCGAACGAAGCGCTCGACGAAACATTCTGGCGTCGCCGGATTGCCGAGGCGTGCCGCTTGCGTCGTTCGCTTGGCTACGATCGTCCCGAAGGCGCGACGCGGCTCATCCACAGCGAAGCCGACGGTCTCGGCGGCCTGATCGTCGAACGTTATGCCGATCACGTGGTTGTGCAAGTTACGTCGTTGGGCATCAGTCAACGGCTCGACATTTTGTTGCCGGCGATCATTGAAGAGACAAAGGCGAAGAGCGTCACGCTTCGCATCGATCGTCAGAACGCACATCACGAAGGGCTCGCAGTCGACGAGGGCGTGCGTCACGGCGAACGCGTTGAGGGGCCGGTGTTCATTGAAGAGCACGGCATTCGTTGGGGAGTCGATCTCGACGCTGGGCAGAAGACCGGTTTCTATCTCGACCAGCGCGAGAACCGTAAGGCGGCGGCGACTTATGCCAACGGACGCCGCGTGTTGGACGTCTGCTGTTACACCGGCGGTTTCAGTCTGGCGGCGTTGATGCTCGGCGGCGCTCGCGAGACGTTGGGCATCGACTTCAAGCGCCAAGGCGATTGCGTTGGCAGAGGCGACGGCCGAACTGAACGGCGTAATGCACGCACGTTTCGAGGTGGCCGACGTGTTCTACAAACTTGAGCAACTCGCCGAGGAAGGTCAGAAGTACGGCATGGTCGTGCTCGATCCGCCGAAGTTCGCGCGATCGCGACAGAACGTGCCGCGAGCGATGAAGGCGTACCATCAGTTGAACCGATTGGCCGTCAACGTTCTCGAACGCGACGGCATTCTCGTGACGTGCAGTTGTTCGGGACAGGTCTCGCGTGAAGAGTTCGCGTTCATGTTGGCCGACGTCGCACAGCGCACGGGCCGCGAGATTCAGATCCTCGAAATGCGCGGCGCCGCGCCGGATCATCCGGTGGCCGCGACGTGTTTGGAGACTGAGTATTTGAAGTGCTTCGTGTGCCGCGTGGTGTAACGAGCGCCAAAGCCCAGGGCCTGCTGGTCCTGGGTTGTTGTGCGCACCACGCGGGGCAGACCCAGGGCCGCAGGCCCTGGGCTTGAGGGGCGGCGCGCTATTCCACCTCGGCGGGCGGCGCCTCGACGGTAAACAAATCGTCGTACCCGCTGTCGCTCAAACGCACGAGCAACATCTTCTGCATCACGCGATCGGACGTCTTCTCCGTGAAGTAGTGATAGCCGAGACTGCCGGGACGATCGCTCATGCAGGTGAGCACGAGCATTTGGCCGATCGACAAGTTCGACTCCATCGCGAGCGACTCGAACCGTTCGTGGGCGGGTGAAAACTCGACGCGGAGCATGCCGTCGCCGGGCTCGAAGCGTCGCTGCGGCTCGCCGTGTTCGACCTCGGGCGTCAACTGCAATCGCACACGTCGATCGCCTTCGGGGAACGCTCGGATGACGAACATGCCCATTGCTTTGCGATAGGTGCGCCCGTGGACCTCGCCGTCGTCGCCGCGCACCAGCAGCGCAAGTTCCGGCACACGCGCGCGTTCGCCGACGCACAATACCTGCGCCCTGCGTCCGCCGGGGACTTGCAATACGCGATGCCGCACGGGGGGCTGCTGCTCGAAATTGGTGACTTGGATTTGCGTGTCTTCTGCCTCGGCCGGCGCCGCGATTGGTTGTTCCTCGATCTTCAATAGCGGCTGAACACGCGCCGCCCACGCGGCATCGACGACGCCGGCGCGAATACCGTTGGCGGCTAGCCGTCGCCGTAGCTCGGCGGGAAATTGCATCTCATCGACTTCGGTCCAAATCGATTCGTCGAGCACCGCTTCATCCGCACCGACGCGAAGTGTGAACAGGTCGAGCGAGACGGTTTGCGGCGCGTTCGGCGTCATGAGCAGCGCGGCATCATTGCGTTGCGGCACACGCGCGCAGCCGCCAGACACTGCCGTGAGGCATGTCAAGATGATTGCGCAGCATCGCCGCACGCCGGGCATCCGTGCACCGCGAGACAAGAGTGGAGAAAAGGGCGAGAAAGAGTAACGGGCGCGGTCGGGGGCGTCAAGGTTGGCGATCGCGCTGCTAGCATTGGGTTAGCCGCGACGCGCCAGCGGAGCGCGCTCACGGTGTCCATCCCGACGCGCTCCGCTGGCGTGTCGCGGCTAACCAACGATTCACTTCCCCAAACGTTCGCGCGCCGTCGCGGCCCAGGGACTATCCGACGCTAGTGACAAAAACGCACGCCAGTGCACTTCGGCCTCGCTCTCGCGGCCCAACTCGTCGAGCGTGCGGGCCAGATGATAGTGGGCGTCGGGATACTCGTTGTGCAGAGCGAGTGCGCCTTCGAACGCAGACGCGGCGAGTTCCAACCGTCCCAACTCAGCAAGCACGCAGCCGAGGTTCGCCCGCGCTTCGACGTAATCTTCGTCGAGCTCGATGGCCATGTAGTAGCGCTCGGCGGCGGCGGTGACATCGCCTTGTCGATACAGCAACTCGGCGAGCGCGAAGCACGCTTCGGGCTTGGGGCCGCCGGCCGCGAGTGCCGCGCGGTGCATCTCGATCGCCTGCTCGATGTTTCCCGTCTCTTCCAAATCGGCGGCGAGATCGAGCAGTTCGGTTGGCGTCGACGGCGCGGTGTCGCGCTCCGGAAGTTTCGTCGGCTGCGAATCATCGGACTCCGTCGTGAGACCGTCGAAGTCGAATCGCAGTTGGCCGCCCGGCTCGATGAGTCCGTCGCCTTGGCGAAGGAGTAGGCTTTTGCCTTCGACGATGACGGAGAGCTGCGCCAGCGGCCGTTCGACACCGGGCAGCCAACGGCCAAGCTCGGCGAGCTTGCGCTCGATGATCGTCGGCGACATGCCGGCAGCGAGCAACTCGGCGAGTCGCCGCGCGGTGGCGACTTCGCGAAAGTCGAAGTACGGCAGCCGTCGCACCTGGCGGGCGGGGACGATCAACCCGCGACGATGCCAACGTCGAATGACCGCGACCGGCACGCCTAACATCTCGGCGAGCATTGCCGGCGTGTACAAGCGATGAACGTGTTGTTGACTTTCGACGAGTCCCAAGCGTTGCCAGAACTGCGTTTCGCTTAGCAGCGTGACATCGCCGCGCTCGATGGCTTGCTGCAGCGACGCGTCGAATAGCTCGTCATTGCTGTTTTGCAGCGGGGTGTTATCAAGCGGCAGCGCATCCTCGCCGACGATGATCCACTGAGTGGTCGCGTCGGGATGATCGACGACCAATCCGCCGCGCTGGCGGATGAGCTGCTGCGCTTCGCGACGCGACATGCTCGCCAATGGGCCGACGATGGCGATGCGCGTGCCGGCCAGCGTTTCGATGATCGGCGTTTCAGTGCTCGGCGATTCGCTGATCGGCTCGGTGGGAGAAGTCATGAGATCATCCGTGACGAAGGACGGCGAGCGCGCCAGTTTCGCGGTCGTTTCGGCAAGTGTCAAACGACGCGACGTCGAAACACGCTCGAAACACAAAAAACCCCCGGCGAGTTGCCGGGGGTTTCATGCGATTGAATTACGGTTGCTTCGACTCGTCGACCGGGGCGGGGGTCGGCGTCGCGCGGTTCGACAAGGTCGGCTGCGGTGTCGGTGCACCAGTCGACGGAACGTTCGTCGCTGGGGCCGGTGCCGGAGCTTGTGCCGGGGCGCTCGGAATCGCTGGGGTCGAGTAGGTCGGCGTGGCCGGAGCCGGGGCCGGGTACGCGGGCTGCGAGTACACCGGAGCGGCATAGCTCGGGGCTGGCGTGACAACAGCCATGGTGTTCCCACAGCAGTCGACCGGCTCACGAACCATCACGGTGCGCGGAATGCGGTAGGTGTACGTCACCGGAATCTGCTTCTGCACGACTCGCGGCGTGCGAATGGTTTCTTGGAAGGCCACCTGACGGCAGACACGCACAGGCAGTTGCTCGACGCGTTCTTCGTTGACCATGCGGCACACGGTCACCGGCACCTTACGGACGACTTCTTCGTTGACCATGCGGCACACGGTCACCGGCACCTTGTTCTCGACACGCTCGGTTACCGGGCGGCACACCTGGAACGGCACCTTGCGAACTTGTTCTTCTTGGATCATGCGGCAGACCTGTTGCGGAATGCGACGCACTTGTTCTTCGTCGACATAGCGGACGGTTTCGACCGGCACGCGGCGAGTCACGGTGCGCGGCACAAGCGTGGTTTCGGGCACTTGCGTGCAGACGATGTTCGGCTGCCACACGCGTTGCACCACTTGCGTGGTCGGCGCCTGCATCGGAATCCAACCCAGACCGCCACGCTGGTTCACGAGCTGTCCGGTCATCGGATCGACCACCACGCCCGGCTGCTCCCACCCGAGCCGACGACGCACTTCGCCAGGTTGGCAAGTGACCTGGTCGACGAACGTTCCTTGATCGACCTGCACGGGGCGCATCGTGGTGACGGGTTCCATCACCGTCGAGCATTCTTCGCGTTCGCCGGTTTCGACGACGGCTCGACGCACCATGTAACGTTCTTCACGCTCGACGGTTTCGTACACCGGGCGAGCGACCATGTAACGCTCTTCGCGCTCTTGTGTTTCATACACGTTGCGGACGACATCGTAGCTGCGATCTTCGACGTGCGTTTCGTACACCGGCTTTTGGACGATGTAACGCTCTTCGCGTTCGCTGGTTTCTTGCACCGGGCGGGCGACCATGTAGCGACGCTCGCGCATCTCGGTCTCCCACACGGGGCGGAGACTCGTGACTTGGCGCTCGTCGATCACGGTTTCGCACTCGACGCGATAGGCCGTCACTTGGCGGTCTTCATAGTATGTCTGGCAGCGCAGACGATACGATTGGCCGCAGCACACTTGTGCTTCGGCAGTGGCCAGCGGGGCGGCCAACAGTGCGGCGTTGATGGTAGCTAAAAATGCGAATCGCATGGCAGTCCTCTTCACGCGTGTCTTTCGTCGATGTTGGCTCTTGTTCCTATACGAGCAAAAGCTGGTCCAGGCTCGTACAACTGACTGTTGCGGACAATTAGCGGTTGTGCAAATCAAAACGTCGCTAGCAACAACAGCACGCCGCCTCAAATAATTCACCCATAATCGCTTGTGTGCGACCAGAATCACTCAAGAATTTTTTAGCCAGCAGCCGACATTTCGCCGCCGAATGGCATGACGCACGGCATAACCGGAACAACCCGCAAGGTCAGGGGTTAGCCGCGTCGCTTGCGACGCGCTTTCAGGCTGGGCGAACCGCGACCGTGTGATTAAAGGCGCGTGATCAAGATCGCTTGAGCGATTCGAGCGCCGCGACGGCCTCGACGTCGACCGCCTTCGAAGGCTTCGCCGCTCGCAGCTTTTCGATCGCCGAGCGAATCGGCGCGAGATCGGCCGAAGAGTTGTGCTGAGCTAATTCAATCACAGTGCGCAGTGCGTTGATGTGAATCGCCGTGCGCTTGTAGTTGCGCGATCCTTCTTCCTTTTCCGCGGTCACGCCGGCCGTGTCGATGGGGTCGAGCATCTCGACAAGCACGGGAACCGCCGCCGCATCGCCAAGCCGCGCGAGCGTGGTTGCTGCGTTGTAGCGGACGTCGGGATACGCGTCGCTGACCATGCGCTGCAAACGCTTGCGAGCTTCGTCGCCACCAAAGGCGCCCAACGCGAAGGCCGCCGTGGAACGCACGACGGGCTCGGGATCGTCGGCCGCTTTCATGAGAACGGTGAGAACCTCAGGGTGCGCATCACGTTGAAAGTCCGGCGCGTCGGTCATCAGCACGGCCAGCGCCTTCACCGCGGCAAAGCGAACGTATTTCTCCGGCTCTTGACGCTCGGTCGACGCCGCCTTGACCAGCGGCGGCGCGGCGATCGTCGACAACTGGAACTCGCCGAGCGCGTTGCACAGATAAATCCGCAGCTTCAGCGCGTCATCGTCCATCGCACCGCTGTCGATCTCGCGATCGAGCATCGAGGCCAATCGTCCCGCGACGGCGGCATCTTTGCGCAAGTGAACGTTGCGCGGATCGCGCAGCGCATCAGCCAGATTCACGGCCGCCTGCCATCGCACGGTCGTGTCGCGTTCGAGCGCCTGCAGGTAGGCATAGGGGTCGTTGCCCATCTGCGCCAGCCAGTTGAACGCAAGCCACACGCCGACGATGATCAACACGATCGACGCCGGAATGAGGAACAACTGCAGAATGAACCGCGCGCTCGGCGGCTCGACGGGGGGCAAACGCTGATCGGGCGAAATGTCCTGCGGTGGCGTCTGCATGCGATCTTCGTTCATGCGATGTTTGATGCGACGATTCGGCTCGCGTTCAGTGTAGAAGCGTGAAAATGAGCGTCAAGCCAACAGAGACTCAGGGAGTGCTGAGAGATTGATGCAACTTCTGAATTACACCTGCGAGACGCCCGAACAGAACTTGGCGTTGGACGAAGCGCTGCTCGACGAGGCGGAAAGCCGCGAGAACGCGGAAAACGACAACGGTCCCGAGGTGCTGCGGCTGTGGGAATCGTGCACGCCGATGGTCGTCGTCGGGCGATCGTCGAAGGTCGCCGACGAGGTCAATCTTGACGCCTGCCGTGAGCGCGGCGTTCCGATACTTCGCCGTTCCAGCGGTGGCGCTGCGATCGTCGCTGGACCGGGATGTTTGATGTATGCCGTCGTGCTGAGTTATCGGCAGCGTCCGATGCTGCGCGATCTCGAGGCCGCCCATCGGTTCGTGATGGGCACGATTCTCGAGGCGCTATCGACCAAGTTGTCGGGCGTGCAATTTCAGGGTATCTGCGACCTGACGCTCGGCGGCAAGAAGTTTTCTGGCAACAGCCTGCGATGTCGCCGCGATCATTTCCTCTATCACGGCACGCTGCTCTACGACTTTCCACTCGACCTGATCGCGACATGCCTACGCATGCCGAAGCGACAGCCCGAATACCGTGAGACAAGACCGCACGAGGCGTTCGTCGCCAATCTTCCGCTCTCGCGCGATTTGCTCGTTGGCACGATGATCGAGGCGTGGAAGGCGATTGAAGATGCTCCATCAGTCCCACGCGACGCCGTTGCTTGCCTCGTCGCGGAGAAATATTCGCAGCATGAATGGAACTTCAAGCACTAGGGTTCCCTTTCTGCGGCGTGTCCTTACGATGAATTGCATGCGATATCGATCCGCAACGATGATGGCCGTGATGGCAATTTCGGCCTGTCTTCCAGCAGCCGAGCCCGATCGCCCGCCGCTCGACGGCCGCGACGGGCACGATTTGGCGCTCGATCAGTTTCGCCCCGTGCCGATGCTGCGCGTCGAGGAACACTCGCCGCTGCGGGCGAAGTTCCCGGTAGTCGACGTGCACGTGCATCCACGCATTCGCTTTCATCATGCGCCGCAGATGCTCGATGCGTTCGTGAAACTGATGGACGAGCAGAACATCGCGGTGTGCGTGAGTCTCGATGGCGGATTGGGTAGCGCACTCGACGAGCACATCGAATATCTGTGGACGAAGTACCGCGATCGTTTCGTCATTTACGCCAACATCGATTGGCAAGGCGGCGGCAAGGCCGACGACTTCAGCACGTGGGATTGTCATCGCCCCGACTTCGGTCGTCGCATGGCGATGGCCTTAGCCGACGCGAAAAAGAAAGGCGTCAGCGGCCTCAAAGTGTTCAAAGACTTTGGCCTGCGCTATCGCAATCCCGACGGCACGCTGGTGAAGATCGACGACCCGCGCTGGGACCCGATCTGGGACGCGTGCGGCAACCTCGGACTACCCGTCATCATCCATGTCGGTGATCCCGCGGCGTTTTTTCTCCCGGTTGATGAGAAGAACGAACGCTGGGAAGAGTTGCATCGCCATCCCGACTGGAGCTTCTACGGCGGCGACTTCCCGAAGCGAGATGAGCTGTTCGCGGCGTTCAACCGTGTGATGGCCCGCCATCCGCGCACGACGTTCATCGGCGCACACTTCGCCGACAATCCCGAGGATCTCACGACGGTCGGCCAGTGGCTGGACGAGTATCCGAACCTTGTGGTCGAGATCGCTTCGCGCACGAACGAACTTGGAAGGCAACCGTACACCACGCGAAAGTTCTTCCTCAAATACGCCGATCGCATCATGTTCGGCACCGATGGCCCGCGCGAGCGAGGTCGGTTGTTGCCCTACTGGCGATTTCTCGAAACGTTCGACGAGTATTTTCCCTACGCGGAGAATCCGTTCCCGCCTCAGGGGTTCTGGAACATCTACGGCATCGGCCTGCCCGACGACGTGCTTCGCAAGGTGTATCACGAGAACGCCGCGAGGATCATTCCGGGCATACGTGACAGATTGACGAATGTCGAGTGACGAATGTCGAAACAACGCAGGATTCGACGGGCGTCGTTAATGCAACCGCCGTTCGTCATTCGGATTTCGACATTCGTCATTACCCAGTGCTATGCTTTCGGGCATGCCAATTCTTCTCGGCGAAAGCGAGTTTCTGTCGTATTACTGGCCGCACATCGTTGCGATCGTGACGGTGACGCTCCAGCTATTCACGGCCGGACACGCTGTCCTGAACAAACGCGATAGCCGCTCCGCCATCGCGTGGGTCGGGTTGATTTGGCTCGTGCCGCTGTTGGGCTCGACCCTGTACGCGCTGTTCGGCATCAACCGCATCCGCCGCCGCGCGAAGTCGCTCAAGCGCGATCTGCCCCCGGTGCAACCGAAGCTCACGGCACACGCCTGCCAGGTCGAGGAACTCGACGAAAAGCTAGACGACGATCGGCAGCATCTCGTCAACCTTTCGCACATGGTCGGCGAGGTCACGCATTTGCCGCTATTGGTCGGCAACAAGATCGCGCCGCTCGTCGGGCCGCACAACGCCTATCCCGTCATGCTCGACGCCATCCGCCATGCCGAGCGGACCGTGATCCTGCATAGTTACATCTTCAACAACGACGCCACTGGCCAGCAATTCGCCGAGGCGCTCGAGCAGGCCGTCGCACGTGGCGTCGAAGTGCGCGTGCTGATCGACGACGTCGGCTCACGGTACAAGTTGCCGGCCATCGTGTGGCGACTGCGACGCAACGGTGTGAAGGCCGAGCGGTTCTTGCCCGCGCTCGTGCCGCTATTTATGCCGTATTACAACCTTCGCAGTCACCGCAAGATCATGATCGTCGATGGCCGCGTAGGCTTCACGGGCGGCATGAACATTCGCGACTCGGGCAAGCCTGGCGATGTCGATCGCCACGCGATCAACGACTTGCACTTCAAGGTCGAAGGCCCGGTGCTGAATCACCTGATGCGGACCTTCGCCGAAGATTGGGAGTTCACCACGCGCGAGGCGTTGAGTGACGACAAGTGGCAAGCGAATCCCGACCCGTGCGGCGGCGTACTCGCGCGTGGCATCGCCAGCGGCCCCGACGAAGACAGCGACCGCCTGCGACTCACGATTCTCGGAGCGCTGGCCTGCGCTCGTCATTCGGTGCGGATTGTCACGCCGTATTTTCTGCCCGACCTTTCGATCATCACGGCCATGAACGTGGCGAAGCTCCGCGGTGTTGACGTGCAACTCGTGCTGCCGGCGATGAACAACCTGACGCTCGTTCAGTGGGCGTCGACCGCTACGCTGTGGCAGGTGCTCGAGTACGGCTGCCGCGTCTTTCTTACGAAACCGCCATTCGATCACACCAAACTAATGGTCGTCGACGGGGCCTGGACGCTCATGGGCTCGGGCAATTGGGACGCTCGCAGCCTGCGGCTGAATTTCGAGTTCGACGTAGAATGTTATGATGCGGGTCTGCACGAAGCGATGAATAAGCTCATCGACGACAAGCTCGTCGGGGCAAAAGAGCTGTCGTTGGCCGACGTCGACGGACGGCCTTTGCCGGTTCGGCTTCGCGACGGCATCGCCCGCCTCGGCTCGCCGTACCTGTAACGCTCGGCACATCGCTTGCGACAACGAACGTCATGCGTGTTCTCAGCTACAACATCCACAAAGGCATTGGCGGCCGAGATCGCCGTTACCGCCTCGAGCGCATCGTCGAGGTGATCGAGTACGAGAATCCCGATCTGATCTGCCTGCAGGAAGTCGATCGCCACTGCCGTCGGTCGGGCATGGACGATCAGCCGCGACTGTTAGCTCAGCACTTCAGCGCGGTCGACCATCTCTATCAGCTCAACTTTCGTGTGAAGCAGGGCGGGTACGGAAACCTGGTGCTCTCGCGCTGGCCGTTTCGCAAGCATCACCACATCTCGTTGCGGCTCCATCGTCGCAAGCCGCGCGGGCGCAGATGGCCGTCGTCGACACGCCCGAGGGGCCATTGCACTTGGTGAACATGCACCTCGGCCTGGCGGAGCACGAACGCCACTGGCAACTCGAACACTTGCTCGGTCACCATCTGTTCAACGAGGCGAATGAGTTACCGACGTTGCTCATAGGCGACATGAACGATTGGCGCAACACACTCGGCAAGGCCGCGCTTTCACGCCAAGGCTTTCACCAAGTGACCGCGCCGCCGTCGAGGTTCCGCTCGTTTCCGGCCTATCTCGCCGTGGGGTCGCTCGACAAGGCCTTCGCGAAGAACTTGTTCGTCTCGCATGCGCACGTCGTGCATAGCGCCGTGGCACGCGTCGCGTCGGACCATCTTCCGCTCGTGCTCGATTTTCATCTGACGCGCGATCGTATGACGGCGGCGACGAACGGCTCGACATAAAGCCGCGACCGGTGGTCGCGCTCCGCCGTTGTTTATTCGTTGTGCGTTGTGGAACGTCGCGCATTCGCCGCGGAGCGCGACCACCGGTCGCGGCTTTATGCCTTTTGAGCCCCCGGCCGGCCGTTCTCGACGACAAACGATACCGGCGTTGTTAGCGGCGCACCGGGGCGTGTCACGTATTCGACGATGCGATAATGCGACGTCCACCGCTCCGGCGTCACTTCGCACGAAACATAGCCGCGTTGACGATTGTGGTATCGCACGAAGGGATTCTCGGCAAGCACGGCGTCGATCTTGCTGTTCGACGCACTTCCGTCGCCGCTCGACGAAATCGATGTCCCCACGAACTCCGTCGCCACGATCGGCGACTTCGCGTTGCTGCTGTCCACTTGCAGGTCGTTGACCCAATTGCTGTGAATGTCGCCGGTGATCACGACCGGATTCTTCACGCCGCTGGTTTCGAAGAACTTCAACACACGTTGTCGATTCACTTCGTAGCCAGGCCATTGATCCATGCTGTATTCCACCTTTTCACCGGCGGCGAGATCGGCCCTGGCCATCATGATTTGCTGCGCGAGCACGTTCCACCGCGCGGGCGATGCTTTGAGCGTGTCGAACAGCCATCGCTCTTGAACGTCGCCTAAGACCACGGCCTTGGCATTGTACGTGTCGTCGCACGGAAACTTTTCGCCGTCGCCGCACGGCTGATCGCTGCGGTATTGTCGGGTATCGAGCAACGCAAACTCAGCGAGCCGGCCGAACGACGCCTTGCGATACAGCTGCATGTGCGGGCCTTCGGGTATTTGAGCGCGGCGCAGCGGCATGTGCTCGTAGTAGGCCTGATACGCTCGCGCTCGCCGCTGGAGAAACTTCGCCTGATCGACGTTCTCGTTCTCGCTGATTGCATTGGCGTAGTTGTTCTCGAACTCGTGATCGTCCCACACCACGAGCCAAGGAAAATGCGCGTGCGCAGCTTGCAGATGTTCGTCGGTTTTGTATTGCGCGTGGCGGTTCCGGTAGTCCTCGAGCGCGTCGCAAACTGGACCAACGTGCTTGCGCACCTGCTTTTCCTTGCCCGCGTACTCGTAGATGTAGTCGCCGAGATGCACGACCAAATCCAAGTCCTCGTCCGCCATGTGCCCATACGCGGTGTACAACCCTTGCTCGTAGCTTTGACACGAGGCGAACGCGAATCGCAGACGATCGCTCACCTTCTCAGGCAACGGCGCCGTGCGAGCGCGGCCGACGCGGCTCTCGTGACCGGCGGCGGAGAACTGATACCAATACCAGCGATCCGGCTCCAGCCCCGCGACTTCGACATGCACCGAGTGCGCGAGCTCTGGCGAGGCGACGGCCGTGCCGCGTGCGACGACTTTCGTCATCAACTCGTCTTTCGCGACCTGCCAATCGACTTCGATGTTCTCTTCCGGCATCCCGCCCCCTTCGAGCGGTTCCGGCGCTAAACGTGTCCACAGCACGAATCCGTCCGGCCACGGATCGCCCGACGTCACGCCCAACTTGAACGGGTAGTCCTTCAACGCCACGCGACGTCGTGCCAGTGCCGATTGCGGCGGCGCCAGGCAAGGCCATACGACGACCGAGGCCGAGGCCGCGAGAAAGTGACGACGGCTCCACGTCATTGCCGGAAGGTAACGTTTCGATGGCATGCGCGAACTCTTTTCATGGTGGTGGTGCGGTTGATCTTTAGATTGCCATTTCGGACCCTTCTCCCTCCGGGAGAAGGTGCCGCGAAGCGGCGGATGAGGGCGGGTTGAACTAGTAAGCGCGTTCCACTTCAACCCGCCCTCACCCGTCGGCTGCGCCGCCACCCTCTCCCAAAGGGAGAGGAGTTTGTTCATTCATTACGAAGACGCGCAATATGATCGATCGAGAATCAGCACTGAGAATAACCAGAAAGTCCGCCCGCACAACGCTCCTAGTACCGTCCTAACCCGTGAGCTATGGTAAAAGGGCGCAGGCTGGATTCTCCGCCGCGCCGCTCACACGCGGGTCACGCCCTATGGATCGTCGAATCGTCCCCCGGTGGCTGACCTCGCTCGCGGTCATGCTCGTTGCGGTCACACTTGTTGCGCTCCCCTGCCACGCGCAGTCGCAAACGACGCCGGTGCGAGGATTGCGCGAGAACACGCCGACCGTGCACGCGTTGGTCGGCGCGAAGATCGTCGTCTCGCCTGAGCAGACGATCGCCCGCGGCAACGTCGTCGTTCGCCATGGCGTGATTGTCGACGTCGGCCCCGATATCGCCATTCCGCCCGACGCGGTCATTCATCAACTCGAAGGCAAAACGATTTACGCCGGCCTGATCGACGCGTTCACCGAACTCGACGACGACGCGGCGAAACCGAGTAGCGCAGGCGCTGGATATTGGAATGAAGCCGTCACCCCCGAGTTCCGCGCGGCAGACGCCTACAAATCGAGCAAAAAGACCAACGACAAGCTGCGTCGCCAAGGCATCACGGCGCGGCTCGTCGCGCCTTCGCGCGGAAACATCAAGGGAACAAGTGTGCTCGTCACGACGGCCGACGCCGAGCCTGAACAGGCGATGTTGGCTGAGTCGGTGGCGATGCACATGAAGTTGACCGTCGATCGTCGCGTGCCCGGCGAATACCCGCGTTCGCCGATGGGGGCCGTCGCCTTGGTGCGGCAAGCATTGTGCGATGCCGAGTGGTATGCCGATGCTTGGCCGTACTACGAGAAACATCCCCTCGTGCCGCGCCCCGAGGCCAACACGGCCCTCGACGCGTTGCATGGCGTGCTCGACGCGAAGTTGCCGGTCATTATCGACAGCTCCGACACGCTGTACTTCTTCCGCGCTGATCGCTTGGCTCGCGAATACAAGCTGCGGGCGATCGTTCGCGGCAGCGGCGAGGAGTATCAACGAATCGACGCGGTTCGGGAGACGAAGCTGCCGGTCATCGTGCCGGTCAACTTTCCCAAGGCGCCGAACGTCGGCAGCCCCGAGATGGCGCTCAGCATCCCACTCGACAAGCTGATGCACTGGGACATCGCTCCCGAGAACGCGGGTCGACTCGACAACGCTGGCGTCACGATCGCGCTGACGAGCTACGGCCTCAAAGATTCGAGCACGTTTCTCACCGCGGTTACGCAAGCGGTCGAGCATGGCCTCAAACGCGAGTCGGCCCTGCGAGCGCTCACCGTCACGCCGGCGAAGCTGCTCGGCATCGGCGAGCGATTGGGCACGATCGAAACCGGCAAGCTCGCACACCTGGTCATCACCGATGGCCCGCTGTTCGAGCGCAAGACGAAGATCGTCGAAACTTGGGTCGATGGTGAGCGGTACGACATCGCTGCCTCGCCGCGCGACGACGTTCGCGGCACTTGGGAACTGCGACTGACACACAACGACGGGGGCAGCGAGACGCTCAAACTCGAACTGTCGGGCGAAGGACGCAAGTTGTCGGGCATCCTGCATCGCGGCGACAAGAAGGTCGAGCTGAAAAGCGGCAGCCTCGAGGGCGCACAACTGACCGCGACGCTGCCCGGCAAAGCATTGGGATGGGACGGGTTTGTGCAGCTGAGCGGGACGGTGCTCGATGGTTCCTCGCCCCAGACTCCCGATCACGCCCCCGCAGCCTCGCCTGAGGTGCTGTCGATGATGGGTGTCGTGATTTGGAGCGACGGATCGCAATCGACCGTCACAGGTCGTCGCACTTCGGCCCCGAAGCAAGCAGTCGAAGGTTCCGAGCCGGCCAAAGGGGACAAACCCGAGACGCCGCGCGAGAAGCCCGTCGTCGCCGGTCCCGAGGACCAGCCTCCCGACGATGCCGACATGGATCGCGAGAAGAAGTCGGACGCCGCGAAGGCGACCAGCGACACAAAGAAGGAATCATCCGTCGAGTCGGAGAAGTTGACGTCGGACAAGTCGGCATCGAAGTGCCCGACGAAGGCGCTCTATCCCGTCAACTATCCGTTGGGCGAATTCGGCGTCGAGGCGACGCCCGAGCAACCAAAGGTCGTCGTCTTTCGCGGCGCGACGGTGTGGACGTGTGCCGCCGATGAGAAGCAAGCTCGCAAGCTCGAAGATGCCGACGTGCTCGTGATGGAAGGCAAGATCGTCGCGGTCGGGACGAATCTCGACGTGCCCGACGACGCGGTGAGCATCGACGCGCGGGGCAAGCACATCACGCCCGGCATCATCGACTGCCATTCGCATATCGCGACCGATGGCGGCGTGAACGAGGCGAGCCAGGCGATCACGGCCGAGGTGCGGATCGGTGATTTCATCGACCCGTACGACATCAACATCTATCGGCAACTTGCGGGCGGCGTGACGGCCGCGAACATTCTGCACGGGTCGGCCAATCCGATTGGCGGCCAGAATCAGGTCATCAAGTTCCGCTGGGGTGCGGGACCTGAAGAAGCGAAGTTTGCCGACGCGCCGCCGGGCATCAAGTTCGCCCTCGGCGAGAACGTGAAGCAAAGCAACATGGCGGGCGGCTCGCGTGGCCGATATCCGCAAACGCGCATGGGTGTCGAACAACTGCTGCGCGACGCCTTCCGTGCCGCGCAAGAATATCGCGACGCGCACGATCGTTGGTCGAAGCGACGCAAGGCGAAATCGGTCGACGAACTGCCGCCGCGCTGCGATCTGGAACTCGAAGCGCTGGCCGACGTGCTCGACGGGAAACGGCTCATTCATTGCCATTCGTATCGCCAGGACGAAATCCTCGCGACGCTGCGTGTTTGCGAAGAGTTCAAGATTCGCATCGCGACGTTCCAGCACATTCTCGAAGGCTACAAGGTTGCCGACGCGATGGCCCGGCACGGTGTGGGCGGGTCGAGCTTCAGCGACTGGTGGGCCTACAAGTACGAGGTGATCGACGCGATTCCCTACAACGGCGCCCTGCTTCGCAATGCCGGCGTCGTGGTGTCGTTCAATTCCGATGACGCGGAACTCGCGCGACGCTTGAATCTCGAAGCCGCCAAGGCCGTGAAGTACGGCGGCGTGCCCGAGACCGAGGCGCTCAAGTTCGTCACCTTCAACGCGGCGAAGCAACTGGGCATCGATCGCTGGGTCGGATCACTCGAACCTGGCAAAGACGCGGACTTGGTCGTGTGGAGTGCCTCGCCGCTGTCGACGCATAGCCGATGCGAACAGACGTGGATCGACGGGCGAAAGTATTTCGATCGCCGCGACGATGCTGACCGCCGCGCGCAGGTGGTGACTCGCCGCGCGGCGCTCGTGCAGCGGATTCTCGCCTCGGGCGAGCCGTTTGCGAGCCCCGACGACGACAAGAAAGACGAGTGGCCTCGCGAGGATTTGTTCTGCCACGATCACGACGACCACGGCCACGCGCATGGAGTCGATCATTAGATGATAATTCGCGTGTTGTTATTCGTGGCGACGTCGTTGATCTGCACCGTCGTGCACGCCACCGACATTGTTCCCGGCGCTCCGCAGACGAAACCGATCGCGCTCGTCGGCGGCACGGTGCATCCGGTGTCGGGCCCCGACATTGTCGAAGGCGTCGTGCTTTTCGAAGGCGGAAAGATCACCGCCGTCGGCAAGGACGTTGCGTTGCCCGCGAACGTCGAACGCATCGATGTGAGTGGCAAGCACGTATATCCCGGGTTGTTCGACGCCCTGACGTCGTTGGGGCTCGTCGAGATCAACTCCGTGCGCGGCACGGTCGACGAACAAGAGACGGGACAGATCAATCCGAACGCCCAGTCGCAAGTCGCGTTCAACCCCGACAGCGAATTGATTCCCGTCACGCGCAGCGGTGGAGTGCTGTTGGCGCTCACGGCCCCGAGCGGCGGGCTGTTGGCGGGCACGTCGAGCGTGATGCAACTCGACGGTTGGACGTGGGAAGACATGGCCGTCGCGCCGAACGTGGCGATGCACGTCTATTGGCCTCGCATGGCGCCGATTCACACGTGGAGGATGGAAGAGACGGCGGAAGAGCAGATTTCGAATCGCGATAAGTCGCTGGCTGAGATTCGCCGCGCGGTGAACGATGCCCGCGCGTATTGGATTGCGCCGAAGCCCAGGGCCTGCTGGCCCTGGGTCTGTTGTGCGCAACCTCCCGTTCGATGCCCGATGGGACGCGATGATCCCGGTCTTCGAACGCAAGATTCCCGTCATCGTGTATGCCGACGAAGTGCAGCAGATTCAATCGGCCGTCGCGTGGGCGCAGCAGGAAGGCTTCCGCATCATGCTCGCCGGCGGCTACGATGCCCCGCGCACGATCGAGCTACTGAAGAAGTATGAGATTCCCGTGCTCATCAGCGGCGTATACCGTCTGCCGCTACGTCGCGACGATCCGTACGACACGGCCTTCACGGTGCCTGCTCAACTGCACGAGGCGGGTATTCGCTTTTGCATCACCGGCCAAGGTCGCATGGGCAACGTCCGCAATCTCGCCTATCACGCCGGCACCGCCACCGCGTTTGGTCTGCCGGCCGACGAGGCGCTCAAGGCGGTGACGTTGTATCCTGCCGAACTCCTCGGTCTCGGCGATCGCCTCGGCTCGCTGTCGGCCGGCAAAGACGCGACGCTGATCGTCACGACCGGCGATCCGCTCGAGATTCCTACGCAAGTGACGATGGCGTTCATCGAAGGCCGCCGCGTCGACTTGTCCGACCGCCAGAAACGGCTGTGGGAGAAGTATCAGGAAAAATACCGGAGGCTTGGGCAATGACGAATGTCGAAAGTCAAATGACGAATGACACGCGGCTCGATCGTTCGGCATTCGTCATTCGCTGTTCGTCATTTGCTATGATGTTCGCTTTTCTGGCATGGACGAACCAACTCATGGCTGCTGACGGACCGGTCGCCAACGTGGTGCTCGCGATTCACGGCGGCATTGGCGTCGATCGCAAAGACATGACGCCCGAGCTCGAAGCTCAACTGCGTCCCGCGCTTGAACAGGCGCTCAAGGCCGGCTACGCCGCTCTCAAAAAACCGAACGCCGTCGGGCTCGATGGCGTCGAGGCGGCGATTCGCGTGCTCGAAGATTCGCCGTTGTTCAACGCTGGTCGCGGGGCGGTCTTCACGCACGAGGGTCGCAACGAGCTCGACGCCTCGATCATGGAAGGCAAGACGAAACGGGCCGGCGCGGTGGCGAGCGTGACGATCGTGAAGAACCCGATCACAGCCGCCCGTGCGGTCATGGAAAAATCGAAGCACGTGCTGCTCATCGGTCGTGGGGCCGAGGTGTTCGCCACGCGCAACAATCTCGAGATCGTCGACCCGTCGTACTTTTGGACCGAGCCTCGCTGGCGCGACATTCAGAAGCGATGGGAACAAGAACGCGACCCCAAGAGCGATCAATCTCGCTACGTGAACCCGGTCATGCCCAAGCACGAGTTCGGCACTGTTGGCGCGATCGCCCTCGGCGAAGACGGCAACCTGGTGGCCGGCACGAGCACCGGAGGCATGACGAACAAAGCCTTCGGTCGCGTCGGCGATTCGCCGATCATCGGAGCCGGCACCTACGCCGACAACGAAGGGGCGGCGGTTTCGTGCACCGGACACGGCGAGTTCTTCATCCGCTGGGCGGTCGCGCATGAGGTGAACGCCTTGATGAAATATCGCGGCCTGCCGATCGAGAAGGCGGCCGACAACGTGATCAACGGCCAACTCAAGCCCGCCGGTGGCGAAGGCGGCCTGATCGCGCTCGATCGCAAAGGCAACTTCAGCGCCGCCTACAACACCGAAGGCATGTACCGCGGCTACATCACTGCCGACGGCAAAACGGTCGTCGCGTTGTACGACAAGTAGTCGGTGAAAAGTCATTCATCTCGGCGAGCGTCGAGGCGTAAGCCCGACGTGGAGTAATCAAGGACCATGCGATTCGCTTCGGCAATCTCCGATAAAGCCGATACTTCCGCCGCGATCGACGAAGTTTGCGAGACATGCTCGCAGCAACTCGACGGCCCGGCCGATCTCGCGGTGCTGTTCGTGTCGCATCATCACGGCCCCGACTATGCCGCGATGTTGTCGACCATCGACGAGCGGCTGCATCCGAAACTGCTTATCGGTTGCACGGGCGAATCGATCGTCGGCACGGGGCGCGAAATCGAAGGCGAGCCGGCCATCTCGCTGTGGTTGGCGCAGTTGCCAGGCGTGACGCTGCGGCCGATGCGATTGAACTTCGAGCGCACGCCCGACGGCGGAACGTTCACAGGCTGGCCCGACGACTTGCCGCCGAAGTGGCCAACCGACTCGGCGATGATTCTGTTGGCCGACCCGTTCAGCTTTCCCGCCGACGCGCTGCTCGAACGACTCGGCGAGACGCAGCCGGGCGTGCCGATTTTGGGCGGCATGGCCAGCGGCGCCGCGGCTCCGGGCGAGAACCGCATCTTTTTGAAAAGCGACGCCCTCGGCAACGAAGCATTCGATAGTGGCGCTGTCGCAGTGCTCGTCGACGGTGACGTTCACGTGCGTTCGATCGTCTCGCAAGGTTGCCGCCCGATCGGTCGTCCGATGATCGTCACGCGCGCTGATGGCAACGTCCTGTACGAACTCGGTGGTCGACCGGCGATGACGCAGCTGCAAGAGCTGTTCAACACGCTCGAACCGCACGAACAGCAACTCGTGCAACGCGGCGTGCACCTCGGCCTCGTGACGAACGAATACCAGGAAGGTTTCAAACGCGGCGACTTCCTGGTGCGTAACTGCCTCGGCGCGGACCGCACGAGCGGCGCGATCGCGATTGGTGACTTCGTGCGCGTCGGGCAGACTGTGCAGTTTCACGTCCGCGACGCCACGACTGCCGACGAAGATTTGCGCGAACTGCTGGCGACCGTCGCGAAGCCCAACGATGATAAAAGCGCCGGCGCCCTGCTCTTCACCTGTAACGGTCGCGGCACGCGATTGTTCCCCGAGCCGAACCACGACGCCGCAGCGCTCGAGCAGCGTCTGGGCAAATTGCCCATAGCCGGGTTCTTCGCGCAGGGCGAGATCGGCCCCATCGGCGGGCGTAACTTCTTGCACGGCTTTACCGCCAGTATCGCCCTGTTCGGGCCTCGCGATCGCGCCTCCGAACGCTGATCGGCGACCTAGACTTGCATGGTTCCACGTCGAAGCCGGTCGAGCGACGTGGCAGTCAGGTACCCATTACGAGGAACGAATCATGCGACGTGCTTTGCGCACTCTCTGTTTGGCGATGATCGCGGTTGGATGTTTCACCCCAACCCAGGTCGAGGCCTGCACGGGCATCCGCCTTCGCACGACCGACGGCTCGGCGATCTACGCCCGAACGTTGGAGTTCGCTCCCGACATGCAGTCGAACATCCTGATCATTCCTCGCGGCAAGTCGTTCGTGGGAACGTTGCCCGATGGTCACGAAGGCCTTCGCTGGACGAGCAAGTATGGAGTGGTCGGCGCCAACACGGCCGGTCTTGAGCTGATTGTCGACGGCGTCAACGAGCGCGGCCTCGCCTGCGGCGCGTTCTACCACCCTGGGTTTGCGAGCTTCCCCGAAGTCTCCGACAAGAACGCGTCGCAATCGATCGCCGCCTGGCAGTTCATGACCTGGGCGCTGACGAGTTGCGCGTCGGTCTCCGAAGTGATCGAGGCTCTCGACCAGGTTGAGTTGTGCAACGTCGTGCTGCCGTCGATGGGATTCGCTCCGCCGATGCACTTCATCGTGCACGACGCTTCGGGCGGCTGCCAGGTGATCGAATACATTGACGGCAAGCGTCGGCTGTACGACAACCCGGTCGGTGTAATGACCAACGCACCGACGTTCGATTGGCACATGACCAATCTGCACAATTACGTCGGGCTGAGCCGCTTGAATGCCGCGACGGTAGAGATCGACGGCATGCAGATCTCGCCGTTCGGCCAAGGCTCGGGATTCTTTGGCCTTCCGGGCGATTTTTCGAGCCCGTCGCGATTCGTTCGTGCGACGGCCTTCAGCCGCTTCGCCAAGCCGGTCAAGACGGGTGACGACGGCGTGAACCTGGCCGCCCACATTTTGAACTCATTCGACATCGTCATCGGCGACGTCGAAGATCGCGGCAGCAACGCACTCGAACGGACGCAGTGGACGACCTACGCCGACATGACCAACGGCGCGTACTACTTCCGCACCTACGACAATCAAACGATTCGCAAGGTCGACCTCAAGAAGATCAATTTCAACGCGCCGAATTGCAGCACGATTTCGATGCAAGATGGCGACCAGTTTGCTGACGTGACGTCGCAGGCGAAATAGTTCGTAACCCGGTGGCTGAGGGCATCCACATGAAAACATCCGGCTATACTATCGCGCTTTTGACCGCGGTAATTCTCGGATTGAATCTCTCGTTTGCGACCGCGGCCGGCGTCGACCAGCCCAAAAATGCGTCGATCACCGAGCGCGACGTGAACGCTGCTCAACAGGCGTGGTGCGACGCGCTTGTGCAAATCGGTCAGGTGCATCAGAACGGCGGCGACTACACGCGGGTCGCGAGCCAACTCATCGACGACCTGTACGACTACCAAGAAGGAAGAGTGTTTTTCAGGCCAACCTTGGCGTTCGGCAAGAACACGTTCCGAAGCACG
The DNA here is from genome assembly GCA_963708675.1 of uncultured Planctomycetota bacterium. Classification (GTDB taxonomy): domain Bacteria; phylum Planctomycetota; class Planctomycetia; order Pirellulales; family PNKZ01; genus DATAXP01. Next base: position 2,183,050 of record CAVPTO010000003.1, on the reverse strand, counting down.
AAGGAAGGCGCTCTGTCTTATTTCGTCGGAGGCAATCAAGCCTTTCCGGAAGACACCGGCTTCGCGTTGAAGGATTGGGTCAAGGTGCGTTACGACAACAATGCGGCCGAAAACGGCATTCAAATCCACGGCGACGTCGCGATCACGATGGGCAACGTCTATCTCACCAACGGCAACGGCGAAGAGATCAAAGTGGACAAGACGTTCGTGTTTCGGAAGTGCGCTGATGGCAAACTACGGCTGTGCGCCCACAAGTCGACACTGCCGAACGACTCCGCCAACTGAGATAAGTTGTTCGATCGAATGCAACCGGCGTTATGGCGGTGTAGGCGGTATCGAGTACTTAGTACTCAGTACTGCGTCGTCCGAGCCACCGTCGGTCCCCTCGCCGTGCCGTGGCATGTTATCGGCGACTGCGAACTTTTGCACGCGGTGGTTAAGAGCGTCGACGACGTACAATCGACCCTTACTGTCGAACGCCACGCCGTGCGGTGCATAAAAGTGGCCTGGCTTGGTCCCCTGTCCCTCGTCCAGTCCGCGCACGAAACTTCCGTCCTGCTCGAACTGCTGTACCCGTCCCGAGACCGCGCTGATCCAGAGGCGGCGCTCCTTGTCGAAGCAAAGTGCGATCGGACCGCGCATGATCGACTTCCTATCCACCAAGCCGGTGAAGCCGCCGCCGAACCCGCCCGGTGCGTCATCGCTTGTGCCCCAGGCGAGAAGGGTTTTGCCATCGGGGGTGAACTTTTGAACGCGGCAATTGGCGCCTTCAGTCGTCCAGACGTTGCCGTCCGCGTCGACGACTAGAAACTGCGGCCCACCGACCCGCGAATTACGATTGGCTTTGCCGCCGAACTGGCCTGGGTCGTTGCCATAGACGCCCCACTGGCGCAGAAACTTGCCCGAGCGGTCGAATACTTGGACGCGATGATTCGTCTGGTCGGCGACAAACACCGAGCCATCGCTGCCAATCGCGATGCCGCCGGGGCAATCGAACTCACCTTCGCCGGTCCCCTTTTGGCCCCACCGCCCGAGCATGCGTCCGTCGGGGGAATACATCGAGACACAGTGGTCTCCCGTTTCCTTGCTGGCCGGCGACGCCTGGAAATTGACAGAGGTAGAGATTGCCACTCTCGTCCAGCGCGATCTCGCCTGGATTTGGCAGGACGGTGAAGTGGGACAACAGCGTTCCGTTGCCGTCGAACTTCTGCACACGGTTGTTGATATTGTCGGTGACATACACCTCATCCGCAGCATTGACCGCAATGCCTATCGGAAAATGAAACTGCCCCGGCTCAGCCCCTCGTCGGCCCCATTCGGCAACAAAGGCAAGCGCGGGCGACGATGGTTGCGTGTCTTCGGCACAAGCCGCCGCGAGGTTCAAAGCGAGCACGAGGCATCCGAACACCAGCCGTGACTGTTGACGATTGCGAATAGCCATCGGCCAATCCGATTTCGCTTGTGTGTCCGCACGTTGTGTGAATGCAAAGCTCCGTTGCTCGTTCAACGGTCGAGCGCGATCGAAGCTGATGATTAGTCGTGAAACGGCACCCACCACGGCTTGATCTCGAATTTGAGCATGCCGGATTTGACGGTGGGATCGTCCGTGCCGAGAGCGGTGGCTTCCTCGAGATTTGCCGCCTTGAACACCGTCATTCCGCCCGCCGCCATAACACCGACGCCCTCCATGAACGGGCCGCTCAGAAGGATCTTCCCCTTAGCATGGCACTCTTCCATGTATTTCACATGGTCCCAAAACTCCGGCTGCTCATTGTAAGGCGTACCCGCAACCCACTTCGGCCCAGGACACTGAAACACGACGAAATACGTGGGGCCGTTCTGATCAACCATCGTTGCACACTCCTCGGCCGCAGAAGAACAACTCGCTGGTTCGGCGACGTTGTTTCACTTATAGCGGTTTGATGAAGATGTTTTTCCAGCGCGACACGTTGCCGACACCCGAGCGCCAGGACGGGCCGTCGTGAACCTCGAAGGCAATGTGTCCCGCCGTCCCGAGCAGCTTTTGCACTTCCGCGGGTTGATAGTCGGGATACTGGATCGCGGAAGTGTCGCACTCGGAAATCTTCACGTCATTGATCCACACGGTGATGCGAGGCAGCGCACCCACGACGCGGATGCGGAACCGATTCCAATCATTCATGTGCCACGCACGCTGGAACTCTTCGCTCGTCGCCGCGAATTCCATCTTGGTCACGCCATCGGTGCCGGGAATCAACCGCACCTCTGCGGGCCGTCCATCGGCACCAACGGTCCAGCGGAAATTGTGCGGCGAGACGCGGAAGCCGCCGATACCTCGAAGGAAGAGAAATCCCACGCTGCCGCCAACGCCTGCCGGGTCGTCGCCTCGATGATCGAGCAGGATTTGAAAACCCTGGCCCAGCGTAGTCGAGCGAACGTAGATGCCGGTATCGCAAGGCCAGTCCGGTCGCGCGTCGACGAGCAACTCGAAATCACCAAACGTCGCATCCGACATCAGAAAGTTGCCATAGCCCCACTCGACGCCATCTTCGCGGTGCACGAATCGCTGCGCATCCTGTCCACCCTCGATCGCTCCGTCGCGCACATTCCAAACGCCCGTCGCGCTGTCCTTCGCGCTCTTCGCCGGGGTCTTCTTAGATGGGACCAGCGCTTCGCTTGCCGTCTTCGGCACTCCAAGACGCGGCACGGAGTGCCAACCCGCGAACGATTGCCCGTCGAACAAGGGCGCGAATCCTTGTGGAACGGTTGAAGCGGCGGGACTCTCCGCGCGACAACTACTCACATGGAGGAGGCCGATCAGAAGCGCCGCCATCACACAAAAGCCGACCAAGTATCGCGAGGACGAATTAAAGGCGCCATCTAGGGATCGAGGAATGCATTTCATATTGAGTATGGGATGAAACTGCAGATGTTGTCTAAAGAACCCATGTAAACGGTAGCCCGGACAACTTGTTCTCCGGGTCGCCGCAGGCGACAAGAGGCGCGACGCGGCGCGGTGATCCTGCATTCGCTCAGCGCCAACTCGTTGCTTCGCAACACCGACAACAAGGTGTCGCGTCACGGACCTCCAAACTGCACGCGCCGATACTTGTCGTCGATTTCTGCCTGTTTCTTTTTAAGCATCTCACGGATCGTTTCGGGACTCTGTAACGCGTTGGCCAGTTCAAGTGGCGTGTTTCCCGATTTGTCCATTAAGTGCAACGATGCGTCATTGTTGAGAAGGCATTCCATAATCTTTTCGAGCGCGATCCGATCGGGTTTCAAGCCCTGCTCCCATCTTTCGAAGACGATGGCAATGTGCAACGGCGTCTGTCCTTTATCGTCTGTCGCGTTCGGATCCGCGCCGGCTGCGATCAACAGCTTCACCGATTCCAGGTTCCCGGCACTTGTTGCGTAGTGAAGCGCCGTCGCCTCGTCTCCAATAAGCCATACACCCGAGCGGCCACCGCGCCAGGTGATCCTCCGTCTGAGATTGGCATTGTAATCGAGCAACAGCTTCACAACGGCGTGGTGGCCCACGGCTTCGTAGATGATCGGATATCCACAGCCCTCTTCGAACGCATCCGGATCGGCTTTGTTTTCGAGAAGGAGTCGGCAGATTTCGGTACGACCACTGCGCACCGCGACTCGAAGCGGGGCGTTTTGAGCATCCCCACGGTTGTTCACCCACGACGCATCGTTCGCTAGTTTCTCTCGAACAAAGTCGATGTCGTTCGTGTAGATGGCAGTGTCGATCGTGTATTCCGCTCCTGCGGCGCGAAGCCGTTCGACGATAGCCTTCCAATTGTCACGCCGCTTTTCGTCGCGATAAAAGCGCTCCGCAAAACGCTCGATCGGAGACTGGATCGAAGCGCGGTCGCGAATGTCGAGCGTAGCTCCGTGAGCAATCAGCAGCGAGACGATTGCTGGATCTTCGGCAAAATAGATCGGCGTAAAATTGTTTTCGTAACGCGTGTCGACACTCGCACCCGAATCGAGCAGCGACTTCACACGCGCAACATCTCCAGTGCGGACGGCCTTGCGAAGCTCTTCTTCGGCATAGGTCGGCGAAGTAAGCCCCATTACTACAAGCACGATGACGATGAGACGAGAGGCCATTGGAAAGCGCCTTAACCTGATCGGATAGTGGTGAACATGCCAATTGCGTCAAGGACCAGCGGCTTAGTTGCAGCGATTAGTAAGGCGGCGGTTGTGAAAAATGACCGAAGCCATTGACCGAATCGTGAGCCATTGAAGATAGATAACGGCAGTCATCTGCATGCTCGAAAAAATGCTAACGCCTCGCTTTAGATCGGAGATCGCGCCCCAAACCAAGAACGGCATCGTCGACAGCACCAAACAAACTATTAGCCCGGCAAGCATCCACAGGCCCGACTCGGTGCGATAACTCCGAACGCTGACGAGGGAGACGGCCAGAAAAAAGAGCGCCGCGGCGCACACGACGCCCTTACCCACGAACCATTGAGTAAAAACTGCAGCTAGCCCGGCCAGTAAAAACCATCGCACATCGCGGATTAGCTTATCCAGGCTGTCCGTGCTCAGGATCATGGTCCGACCGAAGAAAAGTCACTCGCCCGCGCATCTGTAAGAGAAAGGGGACATTCTGGCTCTGTAGAAAACCTACGAGAAGTGTAAAGAATCATTACGTTATGTGTGAGGGTCAATAACCTGAGATCGCGGCATTGGCTCTGATAAGTATGTCCGCGAACGTAAGCGCTTTGACGTCGTTTGATCATGGAGATGACGGTTTCAACTTGCGCCGATGGCGATACGCGGGGCGGTCGAAGCGTACTTGCATTAAACGTCGATACCTGCCGCTGGCGGGCTTATCGGTCGGTCGGCCGTGCTTGGCCGGGATGACGGTCCGCGTGCCGCACGTTTCACGCGCAAAACGATGGTTCGGCTCGGAGTCGTACCCGGCATCGGCCAGCATCTGCAGGAGCCGCACGCGGCGGTGGGCATCGGCCAGCAAGGGGCGAAACTCATCGACATCGGGTCGCGGCCCACGTCCGACGCGCATCGCCAAGATGAAGTGATCGCTCGTGTCGCAGATCACGCCGAGCTTGGGGAAGCGATGATAAACGAGCTTTTTCCAGGGCTCGGAGACACGCGTGCGACGGCGGACGAAGTAGCCGCTGGCGGCGGTGCACTCCAAGCCCGTCGAGTCGATGGCGGCCCGCCGCACGCGCTGGCGACGTCCCCGTCGCCGCCGGACGGTGGCATCCAGCAGCCGACGTACCCGGCCTTGAGTCAGCAACCGCTGGCTCGCCTTCTGCACCGTCGTGAAGTGCGGAACCTTCTTGAGTTCCAAGACGCCAGCCAGCGAGGGCGTGTCGCTCAGCAGGTGCACCACGCCGCGATAGTCGGTTTTGAGAAAGTTCTTCAAAACCAGGCAGGCGAAGAGTTGGTGCTGAGTGAACGTCTTGGGACTATAACGATGGCTGTAAGCAGGCAACGACCGCCGCGCGACCGCCAGCGCCGTCAAAATCACCGCCTTCGGACTCTTGCTCGTCGCGCTCATCCCTCCTTGCTACGCACGAAAGAAAGCTAGCAGCCTAAAGTCAATGACATGTTTTCTACAGAGCCACACAAATCCACATTCGAGGCGTGAGTTGCTGATTATCAAGCCAGCGTGAACCAACGCACCAGTCTGGCGCCGCGTCCGTGTTTGTTGGAGGAGCGCCGAGATTCGCGTAGTTGCATCTGGGTTGCCTGAAGTGCAATTCCCTAAAATTGCAGTTGAGCGCGAGGCCGCCTGATCCCGTTGGATTGTCCGCAATAAACAGCTTCCGGCTGCTTCCGGAGACGCCGGTTTCACAAGCATCGACCGTAACACACCCTACAACATCATCACAGTTATCGGCCATCTATCACTCCTTAATAGAATCGCATCCGGGTTCCCAGCACCATTTATCGTTGCGCGTGACGCAAGCGAGCTCAACTGCCATATGCACGGTTAGTCGTGATCACCGACGCGGAATTCCGCTTCTACGTAGCTCGGACGAATCGCGCCTACTGGGATGCTGCGTTTGCTCTTCCCGATAATTAGCGCGTGCGGCTCATGAACGACTAGCGCAGCCGGCTCGTTGAGATGAGATGCCCTGGCGCCATTCTTGACAAATACTGCATTGTTGCCGCGAAGGTCCGGCGCAACACGACCACCTTCTTCAATAAACGCGAGATTGTTCTCCGCCTTATAGAGCCCTCCTCCATCCCGAACGATAAATACGTGACGCTCATCCGCGTGATTGCGCCCGAGCTGCAACACCTTGGATACCACCGTTGAATCGCGTGGCAACGTGACGGTTGCCCCTCCCGCGGCGATAATGGCGATCGCGGCCTTTTGGCACTTGCCGCTAAACGACGGAACGGTTGCGGTCATTTCATCGTCCGACGCGGCTTGAAACCCTCCATCGTGGACTTCACCGGTCGGATAGCCAATCCATATTACCTTTTTGGCGCTCTTGAAGCCTTCGCCATGGAGGGTGATGGATTGATGAGCCGCCGCGTATTGTGGCTCGAACGATACTATTTCAGGAGGTTTTGACTTTACGACTTTTTTCCAGGGGGGCGGAAGGTCAGCACAAAGAAGCCTTGTAGCATTGTCCGCAGACCAGTAGATGTGATTCCGCACCGTATCAATGGTAAAGTATCGCAGGTCACGCCCTGTTACGACTTCTTCAATTTCATTTGGGGTGTCGATCCTTAAGCGAACAATGGCGTTAGTCAGATCCCAGTAGAGATAGCCATGATCTCGATCAAGAAACATGCCTTGTAACAATCCGTTTTGCTGCTCAACTTTGAAACAGAATAGCTTTGCAATCTGTTTGCCGTCAAAGCCGAGACGAACAATGTTCCAATCTTGCGCTGCAATGACTTCCTGGCGATTGACATCAATGGCAAAGCCCGCCCCATGTTGGTTCGTTGCCGATAACTCAGTCTCGTCGGTTCCGTCTAGATTCGCTCGCAAGAGGCGGCGTAGATCGCACCAATAAATCTGGCGGTGTTTTGCGTCGTAGAACAGATTCGCTGAGATACCGTGTTGGTGCTTTATGATTGGTCGCACCCCTTGTCCAGCGAGGTCCGACTGAAGGATTGCCATGCCTCCAAGTCTATAAGGAATTGCCGACCAGAAAAGCTTGTTGATTTCGGGAACGACGAGCAGGCCTCGTGGCCCCTCAAAATTTGACTCCGTTGCTTTTATAAGCCTTCGTTGATTTGAACCGTCAAGGCGAGCGCAAAAGAGGTTAAACGTCGTCGAGCCTGCAAACCAGTAAATCATGCCGTGTTTCTGGTCAATTGCCATGCAGGGAATGATCCAACCGCTGTCAATTGGATACTCGACAATGGGTTTAGCGCGCCTTACGTCGATCGGCTCTCGCCATTCGAGCGTTTCGTACGTATCGGGCCATTGCTGAATCGGAATCTGGGTGCCATCGCTCAGGCGGAAAGTTTTCGTAGCGACCTCTGGCCGGCTTCCTTGCGCAAATACGGTGCACGCTGTCGACGCTGAGAACAACCCGATCGTTGCGATGCACAAAAAAGCCACTGGTCGAAGCCGTCGGGGCGCATGCGAACTCATGTCGGTTCTCCGTCTGAATGGGATAAGAGAAAGGGGACATTCCACTTATTCACTGATAAAGTAGAATGTCCCCTTTCTCTTACCTTATCTCCCTTGCCAGCTCCTACCAGCTCCCCCTTACCAGCTCTAGGTACGCTGATCTCGCAAGCACAAGCTGCTACGGAACGCTCCAGCGAGTTGAGTCAAAGCGCCTTGCATATTGTGGACGATATCCGAAGCAGGCCCTACTGCGACCATACCACATCCTCTCATCATTTGGTTTGCCCCACTGACAGGCCATCGAACCTCAGCGATGACCACACCGCACAGGTCGTCAAGCGGCCTGTCTTTTACGAACACCGGATACCAAACCAGCGCTGCGGCACCTCGAACGGAAAAATGCTCGATGATGTCACGGATTCGCTTCCAATCCGACTCGCGGTGATCGGAGTACGCAGGATCGACAAGCGATAGGTCGGCACACGAGCCCGACATTATGCCATCGAACCCATCGGAATGTGAAAACCCCCGCGTTCCGCACAGCTGCTGCGCCACCATGTCCGAGGTGTCGAACAGTCGCAAATCGCCTGGAATGCCATGGGACGCAAGGAGGTTCTCCACAAGTTTCCAAGAGCCTATATAAGAGCGGTTCGTCGCATAAGCCTCTCGCTCTTGCACGAAGTAAGGATGGCCATCGAGTGACCATGTGCGTTCGTAGAACTGGCCGATGCCTTGTGGCCATTGCCCATGTTGAAGCAGTGGGAAGCGTCCGAAACTGCAATGACTATCTGCGTAGACGAAATGTTGGTTAGCAGCATGCACATTAAGCAATTCATCGGCAACGCCATAGAGAACGAAGTGCTTCCATACGTCGGCCCTGTTGCCCACTTTATCGTTGTGCCGGTCTGCCAAGGATAACCCCTCACGAAAGTACCGTCCGTCACCTAAAGAATCGTTGGTAAGCCGCGGGTCGGTTGCACGAGTGATGCTCGTGCGACAGGTTGATCGTTGTTGGGACGGATCAACACGGTTTACACGGATCCCACGGCAATGTCTACGATTATCGGATTGGACCCTGGCAAGTACAACAGCGCGGCCTGCACGTTCTTCACGCGCCCCGGAACGCCACGACGTGCGTTGGCTTCTTCTTTCCGTTGAAGGGCGACGGCTGTTTCGAGTAATGTCACGCGACGAAAAGTCTGCGCGGAGGCTGCGCTTCGATCGAAGGAGACGTTATGGGAGGCGAAGGACGCGATGGTGTGAGAACGAAGTTTGGCTGCGGAAAGGGGGCGGGCGGTGAATTTTTGCACGGTTGTGCGGTGGGCAAAAAGTCGGTGCGGGGGTGGGCAGAAAGGGGACTTATTGCACAAAACGTCCCGTTTCATGGGTATGGGAATAAGTCGGGCTGGGGACGTGGGCACAAACGGGGCGGTTGCGCGAAGGCGGCATCAAACCAAGTGCAACGCACCCCTCACCCCTGCCCCTCTCCCCGAAGGGGCGAGGGGTTTGTGGGGATGGCGCGAAGAGCGGGGCAGCGTGCCCTCATCCGGCCTGCGGTCACCTTCTCCCGGAGGGAGAAGGATCAACCAGTCTCAAATGTCGTAGTAGAGGCAGAACTCGTAGGGATGCGGACGCAGGCGCATGGCGTCGACCTCTTTCTCGAGCTTGTACTTGATCCAGGTGTCGATCACGTCTTCGGTGAAGACGTCGCCGCGGAGGAGGAAGTCGTGATTGTCGCGCAAGGCGAGGAGCGATTCTTCGAGCGAGCCGGGGGCCTTGGGGACGCGGGCCAGCTCTTCGGGCGGAAGGTCGTAGATGTCTTTGTCGAGCGGCTCGCCGGGATGGATCTTGTTTTGGATGCCGTCGATGGCGGCCATCAGCATCGCCGAGAACGACAGGTACGGATTGCAGCTCGGGTCGGGACAGCGGAACTCGACACGCTTCGCCTTCGGGCTGGCGCTGTACATCGGAATGCGGCAGGCGGCCGAGCGATTGCGCTGCGAGTAGGCGAGGTTGACCGGGGCCTCGTAACCGGGGACGAGACGCTTGTAGCTGTTGGTTGTGGGGTTCGAGAAGGCGAGGATCGCCGGCGCGTGACGCAACAGGCCGCCGATGGTGTAGATCGCCATGTCGCTGAGGCCCGCATAGCCGGAGCCGGCGAAGAGTGGTTCGGAACCTTTCCACAACGAGATGTGCGTGTGCATGCCGCTGCCGTTATCGCCGAAGAGGGGCTTGGGCATGAACGTCACGGTTTTGTTGTAGCTGCGTGGCGACGTTCTTGATGATGTACTTGTACATGCACATGTAGTCGCCCATGCGCACGAGTTCTTGAAAGCGGAGGTCGATTTCGGATTGCCCACCGGTGGCGACTTCGTGATGCTGGGCTTCAACGTCCATGCCGCAGTCGATCATCGTCTGCATCATCTCGTTGCGGATGTTCATCATCTGATCCGCAGGCGGGACGGGGAAATAGCCTTCCTTGTAACGCAGCTTGTAGCCAAGGTTCGGCGATTCGACGCGTCCACGGTTCCATTCGCCTTCGATGCTGTCGACGTGGTAGTAGCTTTCATTCGGGCGTTGATCGAAACGCACGTCGTCGAAGATGAAGAACTCGGCCTCGGGACCGATGAAGCAAGTGTCGGCGATGCCGGTGCTCTTGAGATAGTTGACGGCCTTGCGCGCGACGTTGCGTGGGTCGCGGCTGTAGTCTTCGCGCGTGATGGGGTCCTGAATGTTGCAGATCATGCTGATCGTCGGCAGCGTCGTGAACGGATCGAGCACGGTCGTCATCGGATCGGGGACGAGGATCATGTCGCTTTCGTTGATCGCCTGCCAACCGCGAATGCTCGAGCCGTCGAAGCCGAGACCGTCTTCGAAGACGTCTTCGTCGAGCTTGCCGACGGGGATGGTGAAGTGCTGCCAGATGCCCGGGAAGTCCATGAAGCGGAGGTCGACGGCTTTGACGTCTTTTTCACGGCAGTAGGCGAGCACTTCCTTCGGCTTCATGAGTCGTTCTCCCGGTGGTGGCGTGCGCGGCTGCGAGATGCGCAACGGCGAAACTTCGCAGCGTTTGATGGAGGATGCGTCGCCATCATAGTACGCCGAAGCGGCGAGACAATCGGGCGGGCGAAGGATTTGCGGTCCGGTGCGAGTTTAGCCGCGACGCGCAGCGAGCGCTCGCTGCGCGTCGCGGCTAAACTCGCACCGGCGCAACAAAAAGCCCGGGGCCGTTGGTTGGCCCCGGGCTCGCGGTCCTCGAACAAACCGGTACGGTTTGCTACTTAATGAACAACATTTCGCGATAGGTCGGCAACGGCCAGAGATCATCGGGGATGATGGTCTCGAGCTTGTCGGCCACGGTACGAACGGCGCTCATGGCCGGCAACACCACGTCGCGGAAGTGCTTGGCATGAGCCATGACATCGCCGGTGTTGGTGTGCTCGATCGTGCCTTCGAGCTTCGAAGTGGTTTCTTCGAGCTTGCCGACCAAATCGATCACGACATCCAATGTCTTCGTGCACGGCGTCTTGCCGATCGTCTTGAGATTGGCGGCCGTGGCGGCCAATTCTCCTTGGTAGCGGTACGCGGCCGGAAGGATGAGCGTCCGGGCCATGTACGCTGCCGTCAGACTTTCCGTGTTGACGTCCTTACAGTACCGTTCCACGAAGATCTCGTAGCGGCTGTGGACTTCTCTTGCAGACAGGACCTTGTACTTCTCGAACAGGGCGCTGACTTCCGGTTTGAGGAGAACCGGCAGAGCGTCGAGTGTGGTCCGCATATTGGGCAAGCCACGCTTTTCTGCCTCCTGGTGCCAGGCTTCGGAGTATCCATCACCGTTGAAAATCACAGCCTTGTGCTTTTGCATGACCTCTTGCAGCAGCGACTGGACCGCGCCGTTCAGCTTGCTCGGGTCTCCACCCGTCGCAGCTTCGAGCTTGGTCGCCATGTAGTCGCAGCTTTCGGCCATGATCGTGTTCAAAACGACGAGCGGGCCGGCGATCGACATGTTCGAACCAACCGCGCGGAACTCGAACCGGTTGCCGGTGAAGGCAAACGGGCTCGTGCGGTTTCGGTCGCCTGCGGCCTTGGGCAAAGGCGGCAAGGTGTCGACGCCGATGGTCATCGTGCCAGCCGTCTTCGACGACTTGGCGCCGCCCTTTTCGAGTTGCTGGAAAATCTCGGCCAACTGATCGCCAAGATAGACCGAGATGATTGCCGGCGGGGCCTCGTTGGCGCCCAGGCGGTGATCGTTGCCGCTCGAGGCGACCGAGACACGCAGCAGGTCGGCATGCAGGTGAACCGCGCGAATGGCCGCGGCACAGAACACCAAGAACTTGGCATTGTCCTGCGGGGTGTCGCCCGGATCGAGCAAGTTGCCGATGCCCGGCCCGCCCATCGACCAGTTCACGTGCTTGCCCGAGCCGTTAACGCCCGCGAAGGGCTTCTCGGCCAGAAGGCAAACCATGCCGTACTTATGCGCGACCTTTTGCAGCACCATCATGACCATGTGGTTATGGTCGGTGCCGATGTTGGCCGTCTCGTACAGCGGAGCGATTTCGTACTGCGACGGAGCCACTTCGTTGTGACGCGTCTTGACCGGGATGCCGAGCTTGAACATTTCGCGCTCGGCCTCGAGCATGCAGGCCAGCACGCGGTCGGGAATCGAGCCGAAGTAGTGATCCTCGAACTCCTGGCCTTTTGGCGGCTTAGCGCCGAACAGGGTTCGACCGCACGCGACCAGGTCGGGGCGGGCGAAGTAGAAGTTCCGGTCGATCATGAAGTATTCTTGCTCGGGGCCAGCCGAGGCGCCGACGTGGCCGCTCGACGTGTCGCCGAACAGCTTGAGCACGCGCTTGGCTTGCTTGTCGAGAGCTTGGATCGAGCGGAGCAGCGGGGTCTTCTTGTCGAGCGCTTCGCCGGTCCACGAGACGAACGCCGTCGGAATGCAGAGCGTCATTCCGTTCGGGTTTTCGAGCAGGTAGGCGGGGCTGGTCGGATCCCAGGCCGTGTAGCCGCGGGCTTCGAACGTCGAGCGGATGCCGCCCGAGGGGAAGCTCGAAGCGTCGGGTTCGCCTTGGATCAGTTCTTTACCGCCGAACTCGGCAATCGTCTTGCCGTCGGGCGTCGGGCTCATGAAGCTGTCGTGCTTCTCGGCCGTGATGCCGGTCATCGGATAGAAAACGTGTGCGTAGTGGGTGGCGCCCTTTTCAAGAGCCCAATCTTTCATGGCCAGCGCCACGGCATCGGCGACGGTCGGGTCGAGTTTGTCGCCTTCCTTGATGGTTTTCATCAAGGCCTTGAACGTCGGCTTGGGAAGCCGATCCTTCATCGCTTGTTCGTTGAAGACGTTACAGCCGAATGCCTCGCTGGTCGAGGGACTCATGTAGTCCCAATGAGCACCGTTGCTCTTGTAACTCGTAACCGCAGTGATTGCCGCCTGGCGTGCAGTACTCACAGACACTCCCTTCTCAATTGTTTATGGTCGAACTCCCTTTGCGCGACCGAAAATGGTCTGCGCAGATTGTAAGGAGTGCATGAGGTTTGCAAACGACGTGCCCGCCTCGCGGGACGGCATAAGCCGCAAAATCGTAAGTGATGCCGCAGATTCTGGTTGCAACGCGCAAAATCGGCTAGCAATGATGAAGGGTTTTCGCGCGTTTGCACAGAAACGAGGCATCGCACCCTCGACGTGCCTAGGAGCGCGTCGGTTCACGCGACGCGAACTTCGCAACTCCGCGAGGCGGTTAGCGCGACGATGTCGTCTGCCGCAGCTTGCTTGCGCCGGCAAGCGAGTTGGGAGTCGCGGCAATGGGCAAGGCTTCGTCGAGCACGATCGCCCGCCGCTGCCCTTCGAAGCGGTACATCAAAGCCATGAAGGCCGGTACCAGGATCGGGCGCACGACGATGGTGTCGAGCATGACGCCCATCGTCAGCGCGAAGCCAAGTTCGAGCATCCCCCGCAAATTACCAGCCATCATCGACACAAACGTGCCAGCCATAATCACGCCGCAACTCGTGATAATGCCGCCGGTGCGTTCGACGGCGATACGCAACCCTTCGAGACGCCCGTGTCGCTGCTGCTCTTCGAACACGCGGGTCACGAGGTAGATGTTGTAATCCTCGCCCACGGCCACAAGGATCACGAACAGGAACAGCGGCACTTTCCAGTCGAGACCGTGAAATGTCTCGAACCAAAACTGAAACACGAGCTCCGTCGTCCCGAGCGTGACGAGGTAACTGAACAGCACCGAGACGATGAGATAAACACAGACGAGCGGCTGGCGAAGCAGCACGATCAGGATGGCGAGCACCGTGATGACCACCAGCGCCTGAATCAGTCGCTCGTCGCTCTGCGTGACGGCCATCAGGTCTCGCGTCGCTGCCGTCGTTCCCAGGAAGTCGAACTGCACGTCGTGCCACGGGCTGTTCGGATCGTGCGATAGTTCGGCGAGGCGCGAGTCGATGCGGTCGAGCACTTCGATCGCTTCGGGCGAAAACGGATCGACGTCGAGCAGGGCATCGAGCCGCGTCACGTCGCCGCCCAGCGCCGGAACCTGCGTCAGATAAGTCGCGCGCGTTTGGCGATGCCGTTTGGCGGCCATCTTCAAACGTCCGGCCGGGCTGAAAGGATTCGCGAGCCCCGGCGTGTCGCCGAGCGGTTCGGCCATGCTCCGCACACTCTCGACGCCTGGAATGTCGTACAGAATCTTCGTGAGCCGCGCGATGTCTTGATCGCCTTCCTTGCTGTCGAACTTCGCGCCAGGGCGATAGGCCAGAATCGTCACCGGTCCCGTTTCGCCGGGTTTGAAGTGTTCGGTGAGCAACTCGGTGCCGTGAACGCTGGGACGGCTGGGATCAAGCTCGGCCAGCAGGTTATAGGTCACCGGCGTGCCCCAACCGACGACGGCAAGCGGCATCATCAGCAACACGGCGGCCGTGAGTATGAGCCCGGGCCGGCGGACCACCAGCCCACTCATGTCGTGCCAGAAGCGGTTGCTCCACGACTTGCCACGCGAGGTGATGACGGGGGCGAGCGGCTCGTCGTCGTCGAAGGTGGTGTCGCCGCTATGAACGTGGTTGTGCACAGCGCTGTTCGACCCAGGGCCGGCAGGCCCTGGGCTTTTGAGAGGAGCGCCGCCGTGGCCGATGCCCATCGGCCAGAACACGACGCGACCGAGGACGCGAAGCAGCGCGGGCGCTAATGTCAGACACGCAATCAAACCGACGCAGAGGCAGAGGCCGATCGTCGGGCCGCTGTCGCGGTACTTTCCGAAGTCGGCGAAGAACATCGTGCCGAGTCCGAACATCGTCGTCATCGCGCTGGCGGTGATCGCGCTGCCGACGTTGCCCAACGCCGCCGCCAGGGCGTCGGGGCGCGACATGCCGTGGCCTAGCTCCTCGCGGTAGCGCGCAATGAGGAACAGGCAGAAGTCGGTTCCCGAGCCGAACAAGATCGTGATGATGAAGATCTTCGAGGTCTTGAAGATCTTGAAGTCGACCCATTCGAAGCCGCTGACGTTGTGCAGTTGGGTGAGCGACGCCACGAGGTCGCAGGCGACGACGAAGCTCACGCCGAGCGTCAGCACCGGAATGAACACGAGGATCGGCGAGCGATAGACGAGAAACAAAATGCCAACGACCAGCAGCAAGGTGATCGTCTCGGTATTTCGCACGCTGTCTTCGGCCGAGCTGAGCATGTCGCCGCCGACAGCGCCGCTGCCGGAGATTCCGAGTTCCAGGCCTTTCGGGAAATCGGGACGGTCGCGAAAGTTGTCCAGCACTTTCAAGGCGGCTTGCAGAACCTGAATGTTCTGCACGGCCATGAACTCGGTCTCGAGCGGCACCACGGCCAGCGCGGCGTGACGATCGGCGCTGACGAGCTTCTTGCCGATCACTTCGCTCGACGGCGTCCACAGATCGACCGACGGCAGCGGCGGATCGGCCGTCTCGACCATGGCCTTTCCGAGCTTTTCGACGGCGAGCAGATCGTCGGGCGAAAGCTGGCCATCCTTGCGGGCGGCAATCAGAACGAGTTGGCTTTTCGCTTTGTTTTCGGGAAAGGCTTGGGACAAAAGCCGTTCGCCGCGGACGGTCGTCATGCGGTCGGGCAGATAGGCCAGGTCGCCGTCGTTGGTGACGGAGTCCCAGGCCGGAGCGGTCCAGCGCGCCACCACCGCCGCCGCGAACCAAAACAACATCACCGCTAACGGGTGGCGAGCGACGAAAATGCCGAGGGTTTTGAACATGGGTTACCCAGCGTGATGGTACCCGCCCGGCGTAAACGCTCCAAGCGCAGTCCACACAAAGCCGCGACCGGTGGTCGCGTTCGGTTATTGTGCGTCGAATATTGTGCGTCGAAAGCGCGCGGGCGGCGGAGCGCGACCAGCGGTCGCGGCTTTATGGGCTGATGTTAGGCAATTGTGTTTCCCTGATGAAAATTATGGAAAGTCGTAGCGTAGCTCGCGCCCGTTGCTAGAATCCAAGATTAAGAGGTCTAACTCGGACAATCGTCCATTCGATGCCGGAGAAATGTATGCGTCGCCGCACGAAACAGCGCGGGTTCACCCTAGTCGAGTTGCTCGTCGTCATCGCGATCATCGGCATGCTCATCGGCCTGCTGCTGCCCGCCGTCAATAGTGCGCGTGAGCAAGGCCGCAAGATGACCTGCTCCAGTCAGGTGCGTCAGTTGGCTCAAGCCACATCACAATACGAGTTGAACAAGCGCGCATATCCCGGCTTCACCAACTGGGTCCCCATGATCGGGGCCACGGCCTCCAATCAAGGTGTCATGACTCCAGGCAGCCCGCATAGCCCGAGTTCAGGTACGGGAACTTATGGAGCAAGCTTCGTCATTGAGTTGCTTCCGTTCCTCGAGCGCAACGATTTGTACACAGCTTGGCGCACCACCGCAGCATCGTCGGGCGGTGCGACGGCCATCACTTCGCAAAGCGCTCAAGTGTCGCTTCCGTTGTTGCTGTGCCCGACCAACCCGCCGGCGTTCTCAGGTGGAATGCCTTTGGCTTATGTTTGCAACACCGGGTGCCAAGACGCCACCACGGGAACCACGGGTGTCCCGCGCGACTGGCGCGAAAACGGTGTCTTCTTCAATCGATCCAGCGACGATCCGCGCAACCCAAGCGGTGGTTCCCCAACAACTCGTCCGCCGATTGTGAAGATGACAAGCGACTTCATTACCGGCCGCGACGGCATGAGCAACACCTTGATGTTCTCTGAAAACGCCGACGCCGGTTGGTACAGCGACAACGTTGAATACTTGCTTGGGTTCGTTTGGGACTGCAGCCAGTCGCCGAGCGTGGGTGTTCTGACTCCCGGCGGACCTCCCCCCAGCATGTACCCGAGTGCGAACTTCTCGCGCATCAACGAGAACCGCGGCGGAACGGCAGCCGGTGGCGGATCCGAGACAGGCGGCGGCGGCGGCGCGGCTGCGGGCAAGCCGTACTTCACGGCTCGTCCGTCGTCCTACCATGTTGGCGGCGTGAACGTGACGTACTGCGATTCGCGGACGGCGTTCCTCAGCGATCAGGTGGAATACTACGTCTACTGCCTTCTCATGAGCCCTGACGGTAAGGGAACTCGAACGCCGGGCGCCAGCGGCCAACAACAGACACTGTTGCAGCAGGGCAAGAACTTTGCCGTGCCTGTCGACGACAGTTGGCTTCCGTAGTCGACAATTCGATATAGCTTGAGCACCTCGGGCGATACGTTCGTCCGAGGTGTTTTTTTGCGCGGGGGGTTAGCGCAGCGGATTGCTCCCGCCGGCATTGCGACCACCGGCCGTGGAGTACCGAAGCGGATTCTCCGTGTGCGTTGCGAGCGACACAGGGATCGCCATCGGTGAAGTCGCCGAGTTGTTTGCGACGGATTCAGCCGAGAGGTCCAGCCGCTCGCGGAGCGACCGCAGCGGAGCTTCGGCGAGAATCGCATCGTGCGTGATGGCGTCGCAGGATGCGGGCCGTTTGAACGCGGCCACCAACGCCCCAAGCGAAGGACTCATCTCGCTTCGCGCCGCGGAGCCTATTCCGCCAGCGGTCACTGCCGCGATCGCCACGCGCACAATCCACCGATGCATAACGACGTCCTCGGTTGGTGAGGCGGCTGATACTCGCGGCGTCGTTTATCGGCCAGGCCGTCGCGAGACTTGAGACCGTTTCGACCGGCAGACGCGATTCTGCTACGATTTGGGGCTCACCAGGCATCCTCGATCTAGGAGTTTTCTTTCGATGGCCCAATCTTCCGACAAGCCTGCCGAGGCGCCTCCGAGCGCCGTGCAGATGAAGTTCGACGAGTCGAAACTCGTCGCCATGTACGCCAACTTCTGCCGCGTGACCGGCAATCCGGAAGAGCTGATCATGGACTTCGGCCTCAACGCCCATCCGTTTACGGTGGCCGATCAGCCGGTCATCGTCACGCAGCGAATCGTCATCAATTACTTCACCGCCAAGCGCATGCTTCAGGCACTTCAACTCACGCTCCTTCGCCACGAACAAGCGTTCGGCGTGCTCGAACCCGACGTGCAAAAGCGCATTCTTCCCGCCGCCAAGAAGTAGTATTCTGCTCCCTCTCCCCTTGCGGGAGAGGGCCGGGGTGAGGGGTGCGGAAGCGTGTAGCCGCCTGAACCCCTCAGCCGGTTCGCCTTCGGCGAACCACCCTCTTCCGCAAGGGGAGAGAGAATACAGACATGTCATTATCGGTTCGCCTGACAAGCTGAGGATCAGTAGACGCGAACCTTTCTAGCTGATCTGTGTTCATCTGTGTGCATCAGTGGTTCCCTCTCTTCCTTCTGCTATGTCGCGACTTTCCACAGGCATTTCCGGTTTGGATGCGATGCTCGGCGGCGGCTTGCTGCCGGGCACGCTCGCGGTGATTGCCGGAGCCACGGGCATCGGCAAGACGCAGCTCGGTGTGCAGTTCGCCGCTGCGGGGGCCTCGCAAGAAGGCCGTCACGGCGTGATCTTCGACATGGGTTGCCGCGGCGACGCGCAAAGCCACGCGCAGTACGCCGAGCGCATGTTCGGTTGGAAGCTCGACGCGGTCGATCCGAATCGGCATCCGAACGTCGACAAGTTTTTCGCCGCCGATCGTCGTCACGGCGACTATCTGCACGTCTTCGATTATCACGGTCGGCGCGTGACGCGCAACGATCTGGGCTTCGACGCATGGCAAGACTGGCAGGCCGAAATCGCGCGAAAACTCGGCATCGCAATCGGCTTCCTTTACGGGAACTTCGTGCAGGGATCGCGTCGCGTGGTGATTGACGGCATCGAGCCTGTCGGGCGGCCGAGCGAGTCGATTCAATTCGAGCTGTTCGAGTATCTGTACCACCAGGTGCTGCAGAAGGATCCCGAGTGGGTGGCCCGTGACTTGTTTCGCGAGCACTATCGCGAACATGCCACGGAAATCGCCGCGCACCTCTACCCGCCCGGCCAGGCGACGTGTGCGATCCTCGTCACGTCGGCCGAAACGATGCTCGACGATCTGATCAGCCGCCCGCTCGACGAAGGCGACGTTTTGGCCAACGCGAACACGGTGATCTACATGGGCAAGATTCGCCAAGGCAACCGATTGGCGCGTGCGCTATACGTGGCCAAGCACCGCGGCAGCGCGTGCAGCGACGAGATCGCCGAGTACACGATCGGCGAGCGCGGAATCGTGATAAATGGTTAGCCGCGACGCGCCAGCGGAGCGCTCCGCTGGCGCGTCACGGCTATATGGCCCTCAGATAACGCGCTGAACATCGTGATCACGTGCCATCGCCGCTTGCGGTTTCGCGCATCTTCCATAAGCAAGCGCGAAACCGCAAGCGGCGATGGAAGATGGTAGCAATGTTCAGCGAATAATCTGAGGATCAATAAACGATACAAATTCAATGCCGGTGTCCGCCCATCATGGCGGCCCGGGCCTTGGCGTCTTCGGCTTCTTGAATCAGGCCGGCACGCTGGCAGGTCACGCTGAGCGCCGTAAAGCTGAACGCGTCGTTCGGCTCGAGCTCGCAGACCTTCCGGGCGTGGGCCACGGCCTCTTGGTGACGCTGCAAGCGACCCAAGTAAACCGCCAGCGCCGAGTGCGCCAACGCGTAGTCGGGCGACTGGCCGACAAGCGTCTCAAGCTTCGCCACCGCCTCGGCCGTCTTGCCTTCGTCTTTTAGCTTTTCAGCTTCCGCATAAAGCTCTTCGTTCGTCGCCATCGCAGCACATCTCCCATTGGCCATTTCGGCACAGTCGTGTATTAAACCCATATCTTATCCGCCAACCTTAGCTAGCGCTAGCGGTGACGACGATTCGTGAACCAGAAGCGCACCTATCCGGCTAATACCTTGCTACCGACACAGCCGATAGAAGTGGTCAGACCGGTGCCCGCCCATGCGAATCCTCTGCTAGCGGACCTCGGAAACGCTCGTTTCGGGCAACCACAAATCCGAATGGGGAATCGCTGAGATGGCCATTCACCCCTTGGCCGTGGTCCATCCCACGGCATTGCTGGGACGCGACGTCGAGGTGGGAGCGTTCGCGATCGTCGAGCAGGGAGTCGTCATCGGCGACCGCTGCACGATCGACGCCTACACGATCGTCAAGCAAGGCACCACGCTTGGCAGCGACAACCACGTTTTTGAACGTGCGACGCTCGGCGGACTGCCCCAGCATTCTCGCATGCCGGCCGAAATCGGCACGGTAACGATCGGCTCGGGCAACACCATCCGCGAAGGCGCGACCATTCATCGTGCCCTGCATGCTGGCACCACGACGCGAATCGGGAACAACAACCTGCTGATGGTCGGCGCCCACGTCGCCCATGATTGCGTCGTTGGCAACAACACCATCTTTGTCAACAATTCGATGATCGGCGGTCACGTGACGGTCGAAGACCGCGCGTACCTGTCGGGCAACGTCGCCGTACACCAGTTCTGCCGTGTCGGCACGATGGCCATGGTCGGCGGATTGGCGCGCGTCGTCAAAGACGTGCCGCCGTATGTAACCGTCGATGGCGGCAGCTCGTACGTTGTCGGCCTGAACACGGTCGGCCTGCGACGCGCGGGGCTCAGTTCCGCGGATATCGATCAACTCAAGGCCGCCTACCGCCTGATCTATCGCAGTGGCCTGAAGTGGCACGAGATTCTCGACCAGTTGCAGGCCGACTTCTCCGAAGGCCCCGCAGCGAACTTCGGCGCCTTTTTGCCTTCGTCGAAGCGCGGCATCGTTCCCGAACGTCGCCTGCCGCCCGGCATGGGCCTCAAGCTGGGTGTCGAGGCCGCCGACGAACCGACGACGTACAAGAAGCGGGCAGGGTAAAATCCCTCTCCCTTCGGGAGAGGGTGATTCGCCGCAGGCGAATCGGGTGAGGGTGCGCCGGGGCTTGTGAGGCCCTGCCACCACGAGCAATTCACCCGCCCTCATCCGGCCTTCGGCCACCTTCTCCCAAAGGGAGAAGGATCTATTTCTTCCCCGCCATCGCCGCCTGGGCCGCTGCTAACCGGGCGATCGGCACGCGGAATGGCGAGCAACTGACGTAGTCCAGGCCGATCTCGTGGCAGAACACCACGCTGGCCGGATCGCCGCCGTGCTCGCCGCAGATGCCGATCTTCAGATTCGGTCGCGCCTTGCGGCCCCCTGCGACGCCAAGCTTCATTAGCCCGCCAACGCCGTCGCGATCGATCGTTTGGAATGGATCGTTCGGCACGATGTCGTGCTCGCGGTAGTACGTGATGTACCCGCCATAGTCGTCGCGGCTCATGCCCAGAGTCGTCTGCGTCAGGTCGTTCGTGCCGAAGCTAAAGAACTCGGCCCCCGCGCCGGCGATCTGGTCGGCATTCACCGCCGCTCGTGGCACTTCGACCATCGTGCCGACCATGTAGTCAACCTTCATCTTCTTCTCGGCAAACACCTTGTCGGCCGTCTCGCGAATGATCTTCTCCTGATCCTTGAACTCGGCGGCGAAACCGACGAGCGGGATCATGATCTCCGGCAAAACGTCCACGCCGTCCTTCTTCACGTCGCACGCCGCCTCGATGATCGCGCGGGCTTGCATCTTCGTGATCTCGGGATACGTGATGCCCAAGCGGCAACCGCGATGACCCAACATCGGGTTGAACTCGTGCAACTCCGCGACTCGACGGGCGATCGATACCGGGTCGGTTCCGATCTCCCCAGCGAGTGCATGTTGGTCCTTCTCCTCATGCGGCAAGAACTCGTGCAACGGCGGATCGAGCAATCGGATTGTCACCGGCTTCCCCTTCATCGCGCGGAACAGACCATCGAAGTCTTTCCTTTGATGAGGCAGCAACTTCGCCAACGCCTTCTCGCGCACCACCAACTCGGTGGCGAGAATCATCTCGCGGAAGTCGTCGATGTGGTCGAAGAACATGTGCTCGGTGCGGCACAGGCCGATGCCTTCGGCGCCGAACGCGACGGCCTCGCTCGCCTGCTTCGGATCGTCGGCGTTGGTGCGAACCTTGAGCTTCCTCGCGCCGTCGACCCACTCCATAAGCTGCGCGTAACGCTTATACGTTTCGCTTTGCTCGGGCTTCATCGTCTTGTGAATGAGCACCTGGACGATTTCGCTGGGCTTCGTCTCGATGTTCCCTTCGAACACCTCGCCGCTAAACCCGTCGATCGAAATCGTGTCGCCGGCCTTGAGCACTTTGCTGCCGACGGTCATCGTGCCGGCGTGATAGTCGATGTTCAATTCGCCGCAACCGACGATGCACGGCTTGCCCATCTGGCGGCTGACGAGGGCCGCGTGCGAGCTGGCTCCGCCGAACGCGGTGAGAATGCCCTTGGCGATCTTCATGCCGCGCAAATCTTCGGGGCTCGTCTCGCGACGGACGAGGATCAACTTGACGTTCGGGTCCTTGATGCCCATCGCTTCGGCATCCGAAGCATGAAAGACAATCTTCCCGCTTGCCGCGCCGGGGCCGGCGTTGATGCCTTTCGCGAGACGCTTGGTGCCGGCCGACTTCTTCGAGTCGGCGTCGAAAATGGGCTGCAAGAGCTGGTTCAAGTCGTCGGCCGGTAGGCGACGCGCTTGCAGAGCTT
Organism: uncultured Planctomycetota bacterium; assembly: GCA_963708675.1. GTDB lineage: Bacteria > Planctomycetota > Planctomycetia > Pirellulales > PNKZ01 > DATAXP01. Next base: position 2,160,439 of record CAVPTO010000003.1, on the reverse strand, counting down.
CTTCCTTCGTGATGAGCCCTTCGTTCGTCAGATCGACGACGATGCGAACGCCGGCGAAACCGGTTCGCTTGGCGTTGCGAGTCTGCAGCATCCACACCTTGCCGCGCTGCACGGTGAATTCGATGTCCTGCACGTCCTTGTAGTGCTTCTCGAGCAACTGCCCGATCTCGTTCAATTGCTTGAACGCGGCGGGCATGTCCTTGCCAAGCGTGACTTCGATTTCCTTCGGCGTGCGGATGCCGGCGACGACGTCTTCGCCCTGGGCGTTAATTAGGTAATCGCCATTGATGCCCGGCGTTCCGAGCGCGACGTCGCGCGTCATCGCCACGCCTGTCGCACAGTCATCGCCAAGGTTGCCGAAGACCATCGCTTGCACGTTGACGGCAGTGCCCCACTCGTGCGGAATGCCGTACGTGCGGCGATACACCACCGCTCGGTCGTTCATCCAACTGCCGAAGACCGCGCCGATGGCGCCCCAGACTTGTTCCATCGGCTCGTCGGGAAAGTCCTTGCCGGTGCTTTTCTTGATCGCGGTCTTGAACTCTTTCACAAGCTCCTTGAGCTGCGTGGGGTTCAACTCGTTGTCGAGCTTCACGCCGGCCGCTTTCTTCTTGGCTTCGAGCAGCTCCTCGAACGGGTCGTGATCTTCCTTGGTCTTCGGCTTCATGTCGAGCACGACGTCGCCGTACATTTGCACAAAGCGGCGATAGCTGTCCCACGCGAATCGCTCGTTGCCCGACTGCTTCGCCAGCGCTTCGACTGTCTTGTCGTTGAGGCCGATGTTGAGGACCGTGTCCATCATGCCCGGCATCGAATCGCGCGCGCCGAGCGGCACGATACGAGCAGCGGGTTATCGGTGCTGCCGAACTTCGCCCCCATTTCCTTCTCGATCTTCGCCATCGCGGTGTCGACGGCGGCTTTCAGTTCGGGCGGATACTTGCGGTCGTGGGCGTAGTAGTAGTTGCAAACGTTCGTGCCAATGGTGAAGCCGGCCGGCACGGGGAGACCGATCTTCGTCATCTCGGCCAGGTTGGCCCCTTTACCGCCAAGGATGTCGCGCATCTTGGCTTCGCCATCGGTGCCGTTGGGCCCAAACGAATACACATACTTCTCGGCCGCTGCCATGATTCGATTTCCTTGGTGGGGCGCACGATGATCGCTTGCAGAACACTCGTCCCGAAGCGCTCGAGTCGCGAATGCGAAAGACCTGGCGCCGTTAACACTTGAATACGACGCTTAGTCAGTTGAGCACAAGAGCTTAGCAGCGCGTCGTAGCGACCGTCAAGGAGCCGCGGCAAGGCCCGAAAGAACCGATGGAGCATGGGTTTCCCATGCGATACGCTAGGAACGCCGTCGCCGGCCGGTCTGTAAAACAGACCGGCGAAACGAACTCCGAACACGAGCTGTTGAACACGCTGCTGAGTGGACGCTCGCATGCAGTACGACGTCTTCATCAGTTACTCGTCGAACGACCGGCTGATTGCCGAGACGATTCTTAACGCGCTCAAGCGTCGTGGAATCACATGCTGGATCGCTCCCGATAGCATCGCCGCGGGCACCTCGTGGCGCGAGGCAATCGTCGACGGGCTCGAGCAATCGCGGCTGATGCTTGTCGTCCTTTCCGAAAAGTCGATCAAGTCGTGGCATGTCTCGAACGAGCTTGGCTTGGCTGCCGACTCGGGGCGGACGATCGTTCCGCTTCGCGTCGCCGACGTTCAGTTGCCAAAGGCGATGCGATACTCATTGGCCGGCTTTCAATGGGTCGACGCTTTTCCCGACGTGGCCAAGCACCTCGATAAGTTGAGTCAGGACATTGAGCTGATCCTGGCAAAGCTCGCAAGTGAATCGCCAGAGGTGTCGTTGGCAGTTCCCGCTAATGGGACGACGTGCCAGCCCGGCTCGCTGCAAACGATTCGTTGGAACGCGGTCACCGCTGGGGGCAGTTCGGTGGCGGACGTATGCATCGAGCTCCGCCGCAGCGGGCGCGAGATGCTGCGTATTGCAGATGTTGCCACCGGGCTGATTCCGACGACCAACGAGTATGCGTGGCGCGTACCTGCCGACCTCGAGTTGGCGAACGACTACCAACTGCAGGTGACGGTGATCGACGACGCAGGACGAAGCGGGTGTGCGCAAGCCGCGATGACCGTAGCAACCATCGAGTTGTCTGCCACGCGCACCGCTAATCACTCGACGCCGCCGCCATCGAACGTGCCGCCTGAATCACCCGTCGAGATGCATCCCGCCGCCGCGCCTTCGGCCGGTCACTTCGAGCGAGAAGCCGGCGAGATCGCGCTGCGTGATCGATTTGTCCTGTTCTTCATCATGGTGTTGGGATACCCCATCATCGGAATCGCGGCCGGCAGCGCCATGCACGAGATTGTCATGTTGGCATTCACCTCGTCGTCGACCGGCCAGACCATCGGCTTGCAATACCCTGCGAGCGCGCCGTCGGCGCCGCCCAATGGATTACCCGGTCTCATTGTCGCTGTCGTGAATCGCATCATCAGTCATCCCAGCGATTCCTTGTTTTCCGTCGGGAGTGGCTTGTTACGCGGAGCGCTGTTCGGTCTGGTGGTGGGACTATCGATGACGATCCTCGCCGCGTTGGTGATGTTCGTCATCAGCCTGGTGCGACGCCGCCCGTGGCAACTCGTTTTCGAAGAGTGGGATGAAAGCGCTGGAATGGTGGCACTGGGCGTGTCGATGTCGGCTATGATCGTCGGCCTCTTCGCAGGCGACGACGGCCGATACTTCGCGCTCGGCGCAGGATTGGTCCTGGGGGTGATCTTAGCCGCGGCCCATCGCAGCGAGATGAATCAGCGCCGACAGGCGAAGTTGCTCGGGCAGTGACTGCGTCGGGCCATCATCGTTAACGTCCCGCGGGGCGGGCGCCTTTGCCGGGAATGCGGAACAGGCGTCGCGCTTGGAAGAAGTCCTTCTTCTCCGGGTCGATGCGGATGGCGCCGTCGCCGAGTTCGTCGCGGGCGACGGCGGCTTGGGCGAGCAGTTGCTCGACGATCTCGGGATGTTCCAGGGCGACGTCGCTCTCTTCGCCGGGATCGTTGATCATGTCGTACAACGCCAACGACGCATGCGTCCACGCGCTTTTGCCGGGCATGCCGTCGCGGCCAGGCTCGGTCACCAGGGCGCGTGTATGCGGCAACAACAACTTCCACCGACCGGCTCGAATGCCTTCGAGCACCCACGCGTTGTAGTAGAAGAACACGTCGTACGGCGACTTCGCGCCGTGTTCGCCTGCCATTAAGCGCTCGATGTTGTGGCCGTCGATTTTCTTCGACGGAGGCGTGGCGCCGGCCAGAGACACGATTGTCGGCAGCAAGTCCATCGCCGTGACAAACTCCAAGCACGTGCGGTTCGTAGGAATTCGCCCGGGCCAGCGCATGATGCAGGGCACGCGGAAGCCGCCCTCGTAGCTCGTCGTCTTACCTTCACGCAGCGGCTTGGCCGAGCCACCTTCGTTGCCGTAGGTCAGCCACGGCCCGTTGTCGGAGAAGTACACGACCAACGTCCGGTCGTCGATGCCGTTGCGTTTGAGGGCGTCGAGGATTTCGCCCACCGACCAATCGAGTTCCTCGCACGCATCGCCGTATAAACCCCGTTTGCTCTTCCCGAGAAAATCCTCGGAGGCCGCCAGCGGAACGTGCGGCATGTGATGCGCGACGTACAGAAAGAACGGATGTTCCTTGTGCCGCTCGATAAAGCCGACCGCGTGTTCGGTGTATCGCTTCGTGATTTGCGATTGATCGACGTTGTAGTCGACGACTTGCTCGCCTTCCATGAGCGGCAGGTCGGGGAAGAAAATCTTCTTCGTCGGATGGAACGGCCACTGATCGTTGGAGTACGGCATGCCGAAATACTCGTCGAACCCGTGACGCGTCGGCAAAAACTGCGGCCGATCGCCGAGATGCCATTTGCCGACCATGCCAGTCGCGTAGCCTGCTTGTCGCAACAGTTCGGGAAGCGTCTCTTCTTCACTGCTGATGCCGAACGGTGAGTCGGCTTCGAGCACTACGGGCAGGCCTACGCGTTGCGGATAACAGCCGGTCATCAATGCCGCGCGCGATGGCGAGCAGACGCTCGACGCGACGTGAAACTCCTGAAATCGCATCCCTTCGCGGGCCATGCGATCGAGATGCGGCGTCTCGAAGCCCTCGGCGCCGAAACAGCCGATGTCGGCGTAACCTTGGTCGTCGCTCAGGATGATGACGACGTTCGGGCGAATGCGTTCTTGGGCGATGCAGATGGAGGACAACACCGCCGCCACAAGAAAGCAGATCGTCAGATTGCGAAGGGGCATGATCAAACTCCGGGCCGTGCGTTGTTCTCTCAAGAGTAATCAACGCAAGCGCCGCGAGAAACGGGCTATCGTTAGCCGGCGGCGAGTTCGTGAAGTCGTCTAACGCCGGACAGGTGGGGACTGTGGCGATGGGGGGCCCCCCGTCGCCGACGGTTTTGAGGCCGTCGTAAGACGCTCCTCGAGAGACGGCAATTCGCCGGCGAGCGTGAGGTACGAGCCAAGCTGCTTGCGAATGTCGTCGCGCATCGGATCAGCAACGGCGGCCGAGCGAAGACAATCGATCGCATAGTCGCGGCGATCACAGCTCCACGCTGCCTTGCCGAGCAGCAGCCACCCATCAGCGCAATCCGGATCCAGCCTGACGAACTGTTCGAACGGCTCGATGGCTTGGCGATGCCGATCGTGGCGAAGCAACTCGACTCCGAGGCTGTACGGCGCCGCGACGAAGTCGGGCGCGAGTTGCATCGCCCGGCGAAACTCGTCGATTCCAGCTTCCATTTCGTCGAGGCGACAAAGCGCAATACCCAATTTGTAGTGAGCTGTCATCGTGCGAGGTTCGATCTCAAGCGAGCGACGCAGCACGTTGGCGGCATCGCGATTTTGCCCGATGTGCAAAAGGGCCCCGCCCAGGTTGTTCAGTCCTTCTTGAAAGCGCGGATTCAACTCGGCCGTTCTACGAAACCACGGCAATGCGTCGTCGATCTGGCCGCGGGCGGCAAGGATGCAGCCGAGATTGTTACAAGCCAGAAAACTCGTGTCGTTCTTGGCGACCGTGTCGCGCCACAATGTTTCGCTATCGTGGTATACGTGCGCTTGTCGCGAGCTTAGCATCACGAATGTCAGAACGACGACTGCCGCCAAACAGCGCGACCTCGGTGCGGTCCCGCCTTCGATACGATTCGCAATGGTTGCGGCCGTTGCGGCGGCGAGCACGATCAGTCCTATGCTCGACAGATAGTTGAAGTGGTCGGCGACAAACGAATAGCGCATCGGATAAACGGCAAAGAAGCCGAGAGCCGGCGACACCGTTCCCGCAAAAAAGAGAGCCGCCACTAACGGGCCTCGACCGACACGTCCGCGAACGCTCCAAAGCGTCACCAAGGCCACGATCGCCATCAGCGGGAAAAGATATTGCCACGCCGCACTCGAGTCGATCTGCCATCTCGGATAGATAAAAGTCAGTCGCGCGGGGAAGACGAGTTTTGCCACATAGAACCATAAGGCGCGACCGGCAATGAGCACGCGGTCCACCAACGGCCAGTTCCATTCGAGCCCCTGAGCACCGACGTGCGCCTTTTCAAGCGTCGCCGTCACCCATGCCATGGCGACGCCTAGCGAGAACATTGGCGCCGTCCAGGCCCAATCGCGTCGCGATAGACGTCCGTGCTTCCACCAACGAACCAACAGTATCGCTGCCGGCAGCGAACACGTGACGGTTTTGCTCAGGAGTGCTCCAAAAAATGCGAGAAGCGCGACCAAATACCATTTGCGGCTGCTTAGGATTGGGCGTTCCGCGTCGACCGGCCAGAAGCGAAGCCATGCCAGGCCGGCCATCAGGTAGAGACACGTCGAAAGCACGTTCTTGCGTTCGGTGATCCACGCCACCGACTCGACATGCACTGGATGCACGGCGAAAACCGCCGCGGCAAACCATGCCCACGGCAATCGCAGTCGCGTGAGCAGTTTCCAAAGCAACAGTACATTGGCGGCGTGCAGCAGAATGTTCACCGCGTGATAACCCAGCGGGCTCAACCCCCACGCGTGATACTCGAGCCAAAAACTGCTGTGAACGAGCGGGTAATACTGAGGAGTCGCGTGCGGTTCCAGCCAGATAGCAATCAGGCCCGGAATCGTGCGAAGCACTGGATTCTCGGTGACGTAGAGATCGTCGTCCCAGATATACCCTGCGTTCAGGGCTGGCAGGTAGGCGACGATCACAATCGCCACAAGGCCCAACGCCTGAAGCCACGCGCAATGCGCGGTCACGGTGACTGAACGATTCGACTTCGCACGACGCTTGGTGGCGCGTTGCGATAACGAACGTGATGCGATGCGACCGGCGGCAGTCATTCGAAACAACTTACGTCGAAGAAGACTCGCCCCGAATCTTGCAACTTCGTAGCAGCGAACGCCGTCTTGAGACAAGGCCAACATCGCGTGGCCTGTTGCTAGCAATCGACGGCGGCACGTCGATTCAAGGACTCATTACGATGTGAAGTCGTGCCCTAACCCCAGGCTTGCCAGCGCGCGGCGGTAGGCGACCGATGTTTTATCGGCGCGGATGTGTACCTCATCGGCAAGTTCCAGCGGCAGATCCTCGGGATATTGCGCCTGCACGATCTCCTGATCTTCGTTGAAGATCTTCACGTTGTAGTCGATGAACGGCTGCACCGGCGTGTCGAGGTCGTAGTTCCGCAACAACGGTGCGAAGAGGATCGTCTTTCGCGCCGACACGGGCGATGCGGAGTCGAGAATCACCAGCCGGCCTCCTTCGGGAAGATGCACCGTGAGCCGCGCGGTGAACGGCAGGTAGCAGTCGAACACGCGCAGCACACCTTGCTCGGGCTCGGTTTGCGAACCGTCCTGACGCATGTAGTTACCGACAGTGCTGCGATACTCGATGTGCAGGCCGTAATCGGCACGTTCGACCGAGTAGTTGGGAACATATGGATTGCTGCGATCGCCGAACGTCTCGTGATGCACCCATGCAAAGTGCGCGACGTCCATGAACCCTTCGAGCTGCCGACCTGCCGAGGCCGCCAACGGAATCGGCTCAGGGAGCGCGGTCTGATACGTCGGGTCATCCCACTCGGGAATTTCGGGCAGCACGTTCGCCGGCTCGCCCGACAAGCACGTCCAGATCAGCCCGTAACGCTCGACGGCCGGATGCGTGGTGAGGCGCAACTTTGGCGACACAGCGCCGCCGGGGTCGGCGGGAATGCAGACACAGCGACCTTCGGAGTTGTAGCGCAGCCCGTGATACGCGCAGACGATCTCGTCCCCTTCCATGTGTCCCAAGCTCATCGGCACGCCACGATGAATGCACAGGTCGTTGGCAACGACGATGCCTTTCGAAGTGCGATAGATCACGAGCCGTTGGTCGAGCAACGTCGCCGCGACCGGTTTGTCGGTCACAGCGCTGGCGACCGCGATCGGATACCAATAGTTCGCGAGAATCCGCCAATCGGACTCGGCAAAGGTGCAGCCTCGCGGCAACGGTGGGGCAACAGACGTCACGCTCATCGCGCTTACCTCAGATCAAAACGGTGGCATCAGGCGGTGTAGCTGCGTCCCAATCCGAGAGCAGCAAGTCGTCGCCGGTACACGATCGAACTACGGTCGGCGCGGATGTGTACTTCGTCCTGCAGGTCGAGCGGCAGATCTTCGGGATATTGCTGCTCGACGATGGCTTTGTCTTCCTCGAACACCTGGTGGTTGAAATCGAGGGTGGCTTGCAGCGGTGCGTCTTTGTCGAAGTTGCGGCAGATGGGAACGAACACCCGCGTCTTGCGTGACGAGACAGGTGACGCGGCATTGAGAATGTGCAGCTGGCCGTCATTGGGAAAGAAGACAGTCAGCTTCGCCGTGAACGGCAGAAACATCTCGAACAACCGCCGCCACTTGAAACCCGGCGGATTCAGATGCTTCAAGTGCGTCGGGTAGTTGCTCACCGTGCTGATGTAATCGGCCCGGAAACCGGCAGGCGTTTGCTCGACGGGATAGTCCGGCACCTCCGGATTTTGCCGCTCGCCGAAGGTCTCGACATGAATAAACGCGAAATGACTGACGTCGAGAAAACCTTCGATCTGTCGTCCGGCCGACGCGTCGAGCTCGACGCTATTCGGTAGCACTTGCAGATAGCTGGGATCGTCCCACGAATCGAACTCCGGAAAGTGAGAAGGTCCGTTGTCGACGAGGCGCGTCCAAATCAGGCCGTAGCGCTCGACAACAGGATAAACCACCAGCCGCAGTCTCGCTGGGATGTTCAGCTCGGGACTCGCGGGGACGCAGGTGCATTGACCTGTGCCGTCGTAGCGAAAGCCGTGGTAACGGCAGACGATCTCGCCGCCATCGACCCAACCTAGGCTGAGCGGGGTGCCGCGATGCAAACATAGATCGCGTGCTGCCGTGACTTTGCCGTCGGGCATGCGATACAGCACGAGCCGCTGATCGAGCAACCGCGCCGCGAACGGCTTGTTGGTTACTTCGTGCGAAAAGGCAACCGGATACCAAAACGGCGCGAGTGCACGCCAGTCGGTTTCGCTGAACGTACACTCGCGCGGAAGCTCGGTCGTCGGCAAACTCATCTCAGTTTCGGGCATGACAGGTTTCTGACTGCTTCAGACCGTCGCCGTCGCCCGTCGCTCGCGGCCACACATCGCATGCGTGGCGCGTGAACTTCGCCTGAGACATGGCTGCCCAACGCGGTCGCTAAACTTTCTTGAACTTCGCGGCTTCTTCTGAGCCTCCGGTGGCGTTGCCGGCCGAGTACGAGTGAGCGCCCGTACCAGCGAGCTTGCCGCCGTCGACAATCAGATATTCATCGCGAATCGGCTTCTTGTCAAAATAACATTCGAGAATCTCGCGCACCCCCGCTGCGTAGCGGGTTTGTGCCGACAGCGAGGTGCCCGAGATGTGCGGCGTCATCGCGTGGTGCGGCATCGTCCGCCACGGATGATCCTTCGGCGGAGGTTGCGGGAACCACACGTCACCTGCGTAGCCGGCCAACTGACCGCTCTCGAGCGCCCGAGCAATCGCATCGCGATCGCAAATCTTGCCACGCGCCGTGTTCACGATGTACGCGCCGCGCTTCATCTTGGCGATCATCGCGTCGTTGAACATGTGCTCCGTTTCCGGATGCAGCGGGCAGTTGATCGTCACGACATCACAGACCTTGACCATCGACTCGACGTTCGGATGGTAGGTGAGGCCAAGTTCCTTTTCGACGTCGGAAGATAGACGATGCCGGTCGGTGTAGTGCAGCTTCATGTCGAACGGCTTGAGGCGCTTGAGCACTGCCAGGCCGATACGCCCCGCCGCGACGGTGCCGACGCTCATCCCTTCGACGTCGTACGATCGCTCGACGCAGTCGGCAATGTTCCAGCCCCCCTTAACGACCCACTGATACGACGGAATGTAATTGCGCACGAGCGCGAGGATCATCATCACGACGTGTTCGGAGACGCTAATGCTGTTGCAGTACGTGACCTCGGCCACGGTGATTCCGCGGTCCATGGCGGCCTGCAGATCGGTGTGATCGGAACCGATGCCGGCCGTCACGATCATCTTCAGCTTCGGCGACTTGGCGATGCGTTCGCGCGTCATGTACGCCGGCCAGAAGGGTTGCGAGATAACGATCTCGGCCTCCGGCAGTTCCTTGTCGAGCTTGCTATTGGCGCCGTCTTTGTCGCTCGTCACGACCAGCGTGTGACCGGCCGATTCGAGGAACTTTCGTAAGCCGAGTTCGCCTGAGACGCTGCCGAGCAACTGGCCGGGTTTGAAGTCGATCGCCTTCGGCGTGGGCGCGGTCTGACCGCCAGGGTATTTCTCAATCTTCGGAATGTCGTCACGGGCGTAGGTCTTCGGGTAACCGTCGACCGGATCGTCATAAAGGACGCAAACGACCTTTGCCATGCCAATCTCCTTTGCGATGCATTGCTGCGATGCTTGGTGGTGTGTGATGCCCCGTGAATTGTCAAATCAACCCTTCTCCCTCCGGGAGAAGGTGCCGCGAAGCGGCGGATTAGGGCGGATTGAGATTGAAAGCGCCTTCTACTTCAACCCGCCCTCACCCGGCGGCTACGCCGCCACCCTCTCCCGGAGGGAGAGGGGTTCGTTAAGTTCCGCGACCATATCAGTAAAACGCTAGTTGATCATCTTCGCCCAACGTCCGAAGACCGTCGAACCAATCTCCTCCAGCGCCGGTAAATTCTTGCGTGTGTCGGCCATCAGGCGTTCGTAATCGAGGCCGCCCTTTTGAACGTCCTCGGGAAACGTCTTCGCGAGTGCGTCGATGGTTTGCTCCGTCACTTCGAGATGAAACAGCAGTGCGTAAGCGTTCGTGCCAAAACGGAACGCCTGGTTCTGCGTCATCTTCGACGATGCGAGGTGCGTCGTCCCCTTGGGCAGATCAAAAATGTCACCGTGCCAGTGCAACGCCTCGAAGTTCGTGGGAAGGCCCGCGAAAACGGGATCGTCGCCTTTGGAAAGCGTGAGCTCGTGCCAGCCGATCTCATGTCGACCGCTCGGCTTGACCGTGGCGCCCAATGCGGCCGCGATAAGCTGACTGCCGAGGCACACGCCCAGCACGGGCTTGCTCGATTTCAGAGCGGCGTCAATGAGCCGCAGCTCGTCGCGCAAGTTCGGATGTTCCTCGACGTCGTACACGCCCATCGGGCCGCCCATGACGACCAGCGCATCGACAGCGCTTAAGTCCCCCGGGATCGCATCGCCAGCGAAAGGACGCACGTACCGATGCGTGTGACCGGCGCGCGTGAGCGATCGTTCGATCGTGCCCAGCGTTTCGCAGGCGACGTGTTGTAGGACAAGGACATTGCCCAAACGAGTGGTCTCCTGCGTCGGTTCTCAAGGCTTTGGGTTCCTCGGCACCGATGCGCGTGTCGAGTCGTCAATCCGCGGAGGGAATTAAGAATTTGAGCCCTGCGAGGCGCGTGTCAAGCGTCTCGTTCAATGTGCGACAGCAGTGGCCTCACGATCTTCAAACTAAGCTTCATTACGAGGACGACGGTGACGCAGCAACTTGTGTTGCCGCGCCCGTACTGCGAGAATCCCGATACGGGACGTTCTTTTCCTAGGAGCGTTAGGTTATGCGACACGTCGGAATCTTCTCGATCGTTCTTTCTCTCGCGGTTCAAGGCATTGCATCGGCCGATCCTGTATCGACCAACACGCAAGCGCTCGCCCAAGCCCGCCAACAGGCGATCGCTCGTGGCGTCGAATATCTGCAATCGAAGGCCCAGGCCAACGACGGTTCGTACAGCGGAGCCACAGGCCCTTCCGTCACCGCGCTGGTGACGACCGCGCTGTTGCGCAGTCGGCGCACGACCAGCGACCCGTTCATCGCTAAAAGCCTGAAATATCTCGAAACGTTCGTGCAGCCGGATGGCGGCATTTACCAGCCCGAGACCAACTACAAGAACTACGAAACCTCGCTGGCGATCGTGGCATTCCATCACGCTAACGCCGACAAGCGTTACGACGCGCTGCTCAAGAAGGCTGAGGCCTTTGCCAAGGGGCTGCAGTGGGACGAGTCGGAAGACACGAACCCGTCGAACCCCGCGTACGGCGGCGCCGGTTACGGCAAGAGCAAGCGGCCCGATCTGTCGAACACGAGCTTCCTGATGGACGCACTCAAAGCGACCGGCAACGGCCCCGATGACGAAGCCATCAAGAAGGCGCTGATCTTTGTGTCGCGCTGCCAGAATCTCGAAAGCGAGTACAACACGACCGAGTTCAGCACGAAGAATCCCGACGGTGGCTTCTACTATACGCCAGCCGCCGGAGGCAACAGCCAGGCCGGCAAAGCCGAGAACGGCGGACTGCGCAGCTACGCCTCGATGACCTACGCCGGGTTGAAGAGCATGATCTACGCCGGCCTCACGGCTGATGACCCGCGCGTGAAGGCGGCGACGAAGTGGCTGCAGGAGAACTACACGCTCGACAGCAATCCCGGCATGGGTGACAACGGCCTGTTCTACTATTACGACACGTTTGCCAAGGCGCTCGACGCGACCGGCAGCGAGACGTTCACCGACGCGAGCGGCACGAGCCACCGCTGGCGCGACGAACTGAGCCAGGCCCTCGTCAAGCGTCAACGCCCCGACGGGTCGTGGGTCAACGAGAACGCGCGATGGATGGAAGGGGACGCCAGTCTGGTTACTGGCTACGCGCTGTTGGCGCTGTCGTATTGTCGACCGACATCGGAGTGAACGTGGCACTGAATTGTGATGACTTGTCGCGAGTCGCTGCACCCTCTCCCCGCAAGGGGAGAGGGGTTCTGCTGATCGTCGCGTTGTTGAGTGTGGCAACCGCCCGCGCCGACGATTGGCCACAATGGCGCGGCCCAACGCGCGATGGCATCTGGCGCGAAACAGGGCTCGTCGAAAAGTTCGACAAGCCGCAGCTGCCGATCAAATGGCGAGCAGAAATCGCTAGCGGTTACTCAGGTCCCACCGTCGCCGACGGTCGCGTGTACATCACCGATCGCATCGCAACGCCCGTGCAGATCGAACGCGTCCACTGCTTCGACGAGAAGACGGGCAAGAACCTTTGGACCTTCCAATACGATTGCCCGTACACGATCGGCTACGAGGCCGGCCCTCGGGCCAGCGTGTCGGTCGACGGCGATCGCGCCTACGCCTTGGGCGCGATGGGAAATCTGCTGTGCTTCGACGTGACGAAGGGCCGCGCGTTGTGGCGCAAGGCGCTGGCGGTGGAATACGACATTCAAATGCCGATCTGGGGAATCGCGTCGTCGCCGTTGGTCTATGACGATTTGGTGATCGTGCAGATCGGTGGCCGTCCTGGCGCGTGTCTTGTCGCCTTTGACAAGATGACGGGCAAGGAACGCTGGCGAGCGATGGATGACGACGCCTCGTATGCCGCGCCGATTTTGGTCGATCAGGCAGGCCGGCGCGAGTTGCTGTGCCTCACCGGCCAACACCTTGCGGGCCTCGATCCCAAGACGGGCGAGGTGTTTTGGACGCTGCCGTTCCCGCCGCACAAGATGGTCATTTCCATTAGCACGCCGATCATCGAGAACGATCGCGTGTTCGTGACGAGCTTTTACGACGGCTCGATGATGGCTGAGTTGGACAAAGGCAAGCTCGCCGCGCACGAGTTGTGGCGGCGCATGGGTCAGGACGAGAAGAAGACCGACGCCTTGCACTCGATCATCAGCACGCCGTTGTGGATTGGCAACTATGTCTACGGCGTCGACAGCTATGGTGAGCTTCGCTGCTTGGACGGCGCGACCGGCGACCGGGTGTGGACAAGCACCGATGCCACGCCCCCCGCGCGTTGGAGCACGATTCACATGGTTCGCAACGGCGACCGTGAATGGTTGTTCAACGAGCGCGGCGAGCTGATCATCGCGCAGTTATCGCCCGAGGGGTACAAGGAAATCAGTCGCACGAAGTTGATCGACCCGACGACCGATCAGCTTCGTCAACGCGGCGGCGTGTGTTGGGCGCATCCTGCCTACGCCAATCGATCGGTCTTCGCGCGGAACGACAAGGAACTGGTCTGCGCGAGTTTGGCCGCCGAGTGATGCCTCGCAACCTTCGACGTGTTTCACGCCCACGCAACGCACGCTGACGTTCGCCGCACATGAGCTATCAAGGCATCGACGGGTTTCTCGGCACGCGTGCCTCAATCATGCTCGACGTCGTCTTTTTGGCGATGATGGCTGTCGTGCCCGTGCTGCTGTGGAGCGTGTGGCTGGTGCGCGTGCGTCGTCAATACGCGTTGCACAAGCGCGTGCAGGTGCTGTTGGCCAGCGTGTTGCTGTTGGCCGTCGCGCTGTTCGAGGTCGACATGCGTTTTCTCACGTCATGGGAAGCGCGGGCCGAGCCGTCGCCGTACTTCGCGACATTGGTGCGGCCGAGCCTTTACGTGCATCTGTTTTTCGCGATCCCGACAACGCTGTTGTGGATCTATGTCGTGACCGCTGCGCTGCGGCGGTTCGACGACCCGCCACGGCCCGGCGCGCACAGCGGCAATCATCGTTTTTGGGGATGGGTCGCCGTCATCGAGATGGTGATGACGGCGGTGACAGGCTGGACGTTTTATTGGCTGGCGTTCGTCGCGTGACGAAAATCAATACCGCGTCGCCGGCCATGCGGCCTGCGCCGGCGGCGACGACACAGCAGGCTGGACGACCGGCGGAGCCGCAGCCGCCGGTTGCGTGTTCGGGTCCGCGAGATTGACGACGCTCGAGCCTGGGTACGTCGGCATCTCGAACATCGGACCGGCCGCGAGTCCCGGCGGATTCAACTGCACCGTCTTCATCGTCAACGTCAACGACGCCTGCGTCGCCGGTAGCTGAATCTCGATCTGCTTGGGAATCACCGCTCCGCTGGCCGGTTCACGCCACTGCTGGCTTGAGATGACGCTCACCAGACGTGTGCCACGTGCATCGTACAAATGTTGTTCGAGCACCCACGCGCTCGCGGCATCGAGCACGGTGATCTTCGTCACCGGCCCCTGTGCCGTCTGCCGCACGCTACGAACTTCAAGCCGATTGCCGCGCACGGGTGTCGGTCCCGAGTGCTGGTCGGCAGGATCGAACGTCGTGACGCCCAGCGCCTCGAAGATCCACTCAGGCTGAATCGGCAGCATCTGCCTCATCGGGCTGGCCGCGAATTGATCGTGACGGCAAAAGAGCACCGACGGCGGATCGAGCCGTTTCATCCACACCCAAAACAGCAGGTCGTTGCTGCCGACGTCGACTTCCGGCCCCGTGAGCGCCGTTTCGGCACGCACACGCAACCGCTTCGGTCGTTCCATGGCCACGTTGGTTCGCAGCGATGGAATGCCCGGCGAACTGACCGACGCGTCGGAGCAGTACAGCGACTGTATCTTCGCGCTGTTGTCGTTCACGGTGCGCATGACGTCGTCCAGCGACGCCGTCGTCGTCAACACGCGCGGCCCGGCGGGCGTGTATCTGCTCAAAGCGCGCGGACAACCGGCGCCGCTCGAAGCGGCAACGATGACCAGCACGCAGATCGCAAGGACGTTACGTTGCACGCACATCGCTCCCAGGGGCGGTCGTCGTTTCGGAGATCGCCGTTTCGGAGGTTGTCGCATTTGCAGCAGCCGCTTGCGTAGCCGTCGGCGCGGGCGATAACAAAAGTGAGAGTTCATCCTGCAACACTACGACGCGTCGCGCGTCAGGGTTCGCGACAGCGACGTGATATGTCGCCTCGCGCCGTGCGCAATGCACTGCGAGCGTTTCGCCCGGCCGAGTGCCTGGCGGCGGAGGCGCCGACTCGTCGAGCTTGAAGATGCGGCGACGCACCATCAGCAGCGCGAGCACGTAGCGCATCTCGATTTGCTCGGGCGACGATTCCAAATCGTCGAACAATTTGAGCAGCACCTCGCTCGGCGTCGGCGGAGGTTTCGTCACGGCGGGAGCCTGCACTTGCGATTTCCACCACGCGACGACGTCGTCGCTCGGCCCGGTCCACGCCTCGGCCGAGCAATCGATTCGGCTATATCCTTGCTCCGTGCGACGAAGCACCGAATAGAACGTCTCACCTTCCGTGAGCGCGCGGCCACTCACGGCGCAATGTCTCGTGGGACGTTCGACTTCGAAATCCATCGCGTCGCCGGAGGTTGAGAGTCGGAAAAGACGGCAGAGTCAGAAAGGTGGCGGGGCAGGCAGCGCAAGCGTACTGAAATACGCAACGCCGGTGAAGGCCAGCGTGCGATCGAGGCCGCGACGCTAGCGGGGCTTCTTCACTAGCGAGCTTTTGCCGTGCGGCGTGCTAGCTCGGCCTCGGCCAAGCGGCGAATGCGCCCGCAACTGATGTACTCGATGTTCGGCGTGCCGTCTTGCAGCGATGCCGGCGTGTACTGCGACCAATCTTGCGACGTGTCGGGAAACTGCGCAAGCCGAGCGATCGAATCGCGCGAGAGTCGCGAAGCCCCACGCGATAGCAACCTTTCGAGCGATCGTACCGCCGTGCTGGCGGTGAACTGGTCGCTCGCCATGCGCTCCAAGGCGGGGAGGGCGTCGTCGTCGGCGTTCTGGCCGAGAGATTCCGCGGCGGCCATGCGCACGACGGGGTCGTTATCTTCCAGCGCTTTGACGAGTGCGCGGACCGACGTCCCGTCTCTCATCGTCCCCAGTGCCGAAGCCGCTTCTTTGCGGACGCGCCAATCCGAATCGGCGAGCGCGGTAATCAACGGCTCGCTGGCTTCGGTGTCGCCGAGTTGTTCGAGCGTTTGCACGGCTGCGACGCGCACCTGCGAATTGTCGTTCGACAAGCGTTCGATCACTTCCGGCACCGACAGCTGAGCCACGGCCGATTGCCGCCACGCAGGGTCAATGCGATCGAGCGCCTCGGCTGAGCCGCGCTGAATGTGCAGATTGGCGTTCGTGAGCGAATCGACGAGCACAGGGATGGCCGCAAAGCCAATCCGTTCGAGCGCGTCGATGACCGTCTTGCGAGTTGTCGCGACATCGTCGCCGAGGGCTTCGATGAGGTTCGAAATGGCGCGAGCGTCGCCGATCACGCCCAACGATTCGGCCGCTGCCGCGCGAACATACGGGTCGCCGTCTTCGAGCAACCATGCCAAGGCTCCGACCGCGCGCTGGTCGTGGTTTGTTGCCAGTGCCGAGGCGGCGGCCTCGCGTACGTGACGTTCCGAGTCGCGAAGCAAGTCGATGAGATGCGGGATGACGCGAGGATCTTTGATGCGACCTAGCGCTTCGGCGGCCGTCGAGCGCTCGAACCAATTATCGGTCCGCGTCATTTTGATCAAGGCATCGATCGCGGCCGGATCGTGCAGACCACCGAGCGCGTTGATTGCGGCTGCTCGCACCAGTGAGCTTTCGTGGTCGAGCGCCTTGATGAGCGGCCCGACGACTTGCGCGGCGTCGATGCTCGCCATCGCCTGAGCTGCCGAAAGCGCGACCAGCGAGTTGTCGTCACTCAGCGCCGTCACCAGCGCGTCGATGGCGCTCGGATCGCCGATCGCGCCCAAGGCTTCGATGGCTGCCGACTGCACGAGATATTCGGGGTCCGACAACAGGCCAATCAGCGGCTCGATGGCGGTCGTGTCACCGATACGCCCCAAAGCTTCGGCGATCGTCCATCGCGCCTCGGTTGAAGCGCCTCGCAGCGCCGTGATCAGCGGCGCGACGGCAGGGCTGCCCATACCGATCAGCGCTTTGATGGCAACGGAACGCAACTCGCTGTCGTCCGCGTTCACGGCGTCGATCAGCGGCGCAATGGCCGGCACTCCGATGCGAGTGAGCACCTTCACCAGCGCCGAACGTTGCTCGCCGTTAGTCTCGGCCAACGTCTGCACCAACGTGGCCGAACCCTCGGCATCGACCGAAGCGAGAATGTCGGCGGCCAAGGTTCGGAGGTCGCGATCTTCGTCGGCCAACAGCCCTGCTAGACGTGGGACGGCAGAGACCCCGATTCGCTTGAGTTCGTCGGCTGCGGCCGCGCGTGTGGCTGGGTCGTCAGACCGCAGCTTTCGCATGGTCCACCAAATCCGCGGCATGGCTGTTGCCCAGGGTGCAGTCACAAGGGTTCAGTGTAGACTTCGCCGGCGCGAATGCGAACCTTGTCGCGGCAAGCGAGTCATAAAACTATTCGCGTTGCCGAACGGTTGGCATCGGTCGGGGTGGCTTTTTGACCGACTTTCGACTCCCACGGCCTCACACCCGAGGGCTTTTTGCCCTATTCAACGCTAGAATAGACTGTGACCGTTTGACACGCATTTGGCAGGGAAGACTTCATGGCTGACGATCGTAGAATCATTATCTTCGATACCACACTGCGCGACGGCGAGCAGTCGCCCGGTTGCAGCATGAATATGGCCGAGAAGCTCGAGGTCGCCCAAGCCCTCGTCGAGTTGGGCGTCGACGTGATCGAGGCGGGCTTTCCGATCGCTTCGCCCGGCGACTTCGAGGCGGTTCGTGAGATCGCCCGCACCGTGACCGGGTCAACCATTTGTGGGCTGGCTCGCTGCAATCCGCAAGACATCGACCGTGCCTGGGAGGCGCTCGAAACGGCCCCCAAGTCGCGAATCCATATCTTTCTTGCGACCAGCGCCATCCATCGCGAGTTCAAGTTGAAGATGGACAAGGCGGAGATCATCCGCCGCGCTGTCGAAGGTGTCGAGCGAGCGCGGAGTTATTGTCCCGACATCGAATTCTCGCCCGAAGACGCCGCCCGCACCGAGGTCGACTTTCTGTGCGAAGTTGTCGAGGCCGCGATCGACGCCGGCGCCACGACGGTCAACATTCCCGACACCGTCGGCTATGCAACTCCGACGCACATGGGCAACGTCATTCGCACCCTCCGCCAACGCGTGCCGAACATCGACCGCGCCGTCATTAGCATCCACTGCCACAACGACCTCGGCTTGGCCGTGGCGAACAGCTTGAAGCGCCGTCGAAAGCGGGGCTGGCCAAATCGAATGTACGATCAACGGCATCGGTGAGCGTGCCGGCAACTGCTCGCTCGAAGAGGTGGTAATGGCGTTGCGGACGCGCAATGATTACTACCACGTAGCGACCGGCATCAACACGCGTCGCCTTGTTCCGACCAGCCGGTTGCTCTCGTCGATCACCGGCATGCAAGTGCAGCGGAACAAGGCGATCGTCGGCCGCAACGCCTTCGCGCACGAGGCAGGCATCCATCAAGACGGCATGCTCAAAGAACGCACCACTTACGAGATCATGCGTCCCGAGGACGTCGGCCTCGCGAAGACCGACCTCGTGTTGGGCAAGCACAGCGGCCGCGCTGCGTTGGCCGACCGTGCGAAAGCGCTCGGCTACGAGCTGACCACGGAACAACTGCAAACGGTGTTCGAGCAATTCAAGGAATTGGCCGACAAGAAGAAAGATCTGTACGACGCGGACCTCATCGCGTTGATCGAACATGAATCGCGCGACGTGCCCGAGGCTTGGAACCTGGTCGACTATCGCGTACTCACGCACTCCGGCGAGGTTCCGAGTGTGCGGCTGACGCTCGCCCGTGGCGACGAGAGAGTCTCTCGTGACGTGAACGCCGGCGACGGGCCGTTCGACGCGTTGTTTTGGGCGATCGAGCAAATCACCGGCATCAACGTGGTGTGCAAGAACTTCAACGTTCACAGCGTCACCGTCGGCAAAGACGCGCTCGGCGAAGTGACCGTCGAAGTCGAGCACCAGGGGCAACTCTACCGAGGTCGCGGCGTCTCGACCGACAGCATCGAGGCCAGCACGAAGGCGTTCCTGAATGCGATCAACCGCATCGTCGCCACCGCCGGCGTCGCCACGCAGCGCGTGAGCCCGTTCCAGGCTTCCGCAGAAAACATCGAGGCGACACGCGTTTGACGTCCGTTTGTTTTCTCCCTCTCCCCTTGCGGGAGAGGGCCGGGGTGAGGGGTCGTGAAGTGTGTACCCGCCTCAACCCCTCATCCGGTTCGCCTTCGGCGAACCACCCTCTCCCGCAAGGGGAGAGGGGATGAGACATGCCGCCCCCCGCGTAACGGCAGTTCGCAACTCGCGAGTCGGACGAACAAACTCCTTTGCTTGGCGATGTGATTGCGCGTTGTGTGTCGACGAAAGACTAACTAACGTGCATTCCATGAACACCAAATCCTTCGCATATCTGTCATTCGCGCTGGCCTTCGGCGCATTCATCACGCCCTGCCCCGCGGCCGCTGAAGATTGGGGCGCATACCGCTTGGTGCCCGCGAGTGCGTCGAGCTTCGTGCTCGAAGCGGTTGATGCCGGCACGACGGAAGGCACGCTCGTTTCGATCAACAAGCCTTCAGATAAGCCGCATCAGAAGTGGCATGTCGTTCCCAAGGAGCCGGGCTACGTTGCGATCAAGCCCGCGCATGAACCGTCGCTCGCGCTCGCAGCGGCCAAGGGCGGAGCAAAGACCGGCACGCTCATCGTGCTCGAGAAAGACGACGGCAAGCCTTCGCAGTTGTGGTCGCTCACGAAGCACGAGAACGGCAGCTATGCGCTCTCGCCGAAGCACGCGCCGCAGATGGGCGTCGATCACAATGGGGGCAAAGCAAACGTCGGCGCGAAGATCGACCTCTGGACCTACAAAGCAACCGACCGTCATTTGCAGTGGTTCATCAAGCCGCTTGCAGGCACCGGCGTCGAGGCGACAGCGTTTGCAGAAGACGTGAAGAAATATGAGCCGCCTACGATCGATTCCAAAGATATCCTGGCAGGCGAGATCAAGGAGTTCCGTTTCATTACGAGCAAAATCTTTCCGGGCACCCAGCGCGACGTGACGGTCTTCATTCCCAAGCAATACGACGGCAAGAAGCCTGCATGTGTCTATGTGAAGACTGACGGTTTTAACCCGCGTGAAAAAACGCTGATGGAAACCGCGATCGCGACGCGCGAAATGCCCGTGACGATCGGCGTCTTCGTGCGTCCCGGCGAAGTCCCCGCGCCGATGAAGGGAACGGCGGGCCGACGCAATCGCGACTTCGAATACGACGGTGTGAGCGACAACAACGTCCGATTCCTCGTCGACGAATTGCTGCCGTTCGTCGCCAAGGAATACGACCTCAATCTCTCGACCGACGGAAACGACCGTTGCATGGCGGGCGGCAGCAGCGGTGGCATCGCGGCATTCACGGCAGCGTGGAACCGGCCCGATGCGTTTAGCCGAGTCTACGCAGCCAGCGGGAGTTGGGTCGCGTTCCGTGGCGGACACGAATTCCCGATGATGGTCCGCAAGTTTGAAGCGAAACCCATTCGCGCCTTCCTCACCACCGCGACGCACGACATGGAGAACTGTGCCGGCGATTGGTTCCTGCTCGACCAGGAAATGGACAAGGCCCTCAAGTTCTCCGGCTACGATTACCAATTCCGCACCATCGACGGTCGCCACGTCGCGGGATACGCCGAGCACTGGCAGGAAGCGATGGCCTATCTGTGGCGGGATTGGCCGGCTCGCGTGAAGGCTGGTCCGAGCGCTCCGCGTGCGCAAGACGTTCTCGTCCCCGGCGAAGATTGGCAGCTTGTCGCCGAAGGGTTCAAGAGCACCCGCGGCCCCGCATGCAACGCTAACGGCGAAGTGTTCTTCGCCGACACGTCGAACAACAAGATCCATCGCATCGGCCTCGATGGAAAGGTGACGGTCTTCGTCGACGATGCCGCTCAGGCCCACTGCGTCACGATCGGCCCCGACGGCACGCTGTTCACCATCTCCGAGAAGTCCGGCAAGCTCATACGCTACGACACCTCGGGCCAAGGCAGCGTCGTGACGGACGACATTCTCGGCCACTCGATTCTCGCGCGACCGGACGGCAGCTTGTACGTGACGACCAACGGCGACAAACCGAACGCGGCCGGCACGGTCTGGCTCGTCAAGGATGGCAAGAAGACGCAGGTCGATCGCGGCATCAACTTCGCCACCGGCATGGCCTACCGCCCCGATCAATGGCTGCTCTCCGTCGCCGAAGGGCATTCGAAGTGGGTCTATAGTTACCAGATCAACGACGATGGCACGCTCACGAACAAAGAGCGGTTCTTCCATCTCCATGTCGCCGATTGGGACGACGACGCTGGCGCGGAATGCGTCTGCTATTCGCTTGAAGGGCGTCAGTTCGTCGCCACGCGTAGCGGTGTGCAAATCAGTGCCGACGATGGCCCCACGCAAGTCATTCTTCCCGTCCCCGATCGCAGCCGCGTGATCGGTGTGGCCCTTGGTGGCAGCGACAAGGACACGCTCTTCGCCTTTTGCGGCAACAAGATCTGGAAACGCAAAATCCAGCAGCACGCCCTGGGCGCCTTCAGCCCTTGGACCAAGGTCACGCCGAACAAGCTGTGAACCTTGAACCACGGTTGTGACCGACTCAGGTCAAAGACAACTTCGGCCGCTCGCAACCGGACTTTAACGAGCAAGTGGAGCCCTGTCTAAAAGCGGGCTCGCGCGGCAAACCGATCATCGAGACGCTGCGCTCGGAGCCAGAAGATTACTTCGTGCTCAAGCCGACGGTCGAGCGGATCAGCCACCTTTTCGCCTCGCCAACTTCCGACGAGGTTTGTCATTGCGCGCCAAATCAGCCGCCAACGCAGCGCGAACGCGAGGAGTCCCGAAGCACTCGGGTTTTTTTCTCCGCTCACTTTGGAAAAGGGTGGCGCGGGCACCGCCGCGAAGCGGTGGTCGGCCGCCGGGTGAGGGCGAGTTGCACTATCACGCGCGTTGCCTTCATGCATTGCGTCGACGCTTTGAGCGATGCGTGTCCAGCTACAACGCGCCCTCATCCGCCGCTTTCGCGGCACCTTCTCCCGAAGGGAGAAGGGTTCGAATGGCAAACAA
This sequence comes from uncultured Planctomycetota bacterium, assembly GCA_963708675.1. Taxonomy (GTDB): domain Bacteria; phylum Planctomycetota; class Planctomycetia; order Pirellulales; family PNKZ01; genus DATAXP01. The sequence goes on along the minus strand of CAVPTO010000003.1, from coordinate 2,138,077 downwards.
CTCGTGTCGATGGCTCTTTGCGCCGGCGCGTCTCGCGACGAAATCGCGATATTCGAACGTCATGCGCCATTACCGCAATATCACCGCTCGATCGCCCATCGCTCGGCGACTTATCGCCTTGGCGGCGTTTTTGCCCGCCGTGCAAAAAGTCACACCGAAAGAGGCGACTTATTGCACAAAACCCCCCGTATATAGAGCGGTCAAAAATACGATCGACTTTTTACGCTTTTGGCGCCTTCACCGTCACGGGCCAACCGGCGAACTGAGTCCCGGGCTGGGTCGGATCGGCCATGAGAGGCCAACAGTCGATCGTCACCTCCTGCCGCGCCTTGTTGAGACGGACGATGCCGAGGCCCGAGCAACGATCTTCGAGCATTTCGAGCACTCCCTTGCGCGGCTCGATCGCGCCGTTGGCGACGGCCATTACCGTCATGCGATTGCCGAACCCGTCGAGGAAGTCACCAGTGTTTTCCGGGCTGCCAGGTTTGCGATTCTCGCCGGGACTCGTGGGTTCGAACCATCGCGGATAGCCAACATTGACGGCCGGCCCTGCGAACGCGACCGGACCATCACGGAACTCGTCGATGCCGTACTGAAGCACGGCGGGAAGGTGTTGATCGCCCGCAATGTGGAACGCCCGCGCTTTGTGGATCAATCGCAGGGCTTCGTTGCGCGGAGTCTGTGGCCAGCCGTTGGCGTCGTAGTCGGCGATCAGACGTTCGCGATTGGCGCCGTGCGTCGTGGCCATCGCATTGAAAATGGTTTGCGAGATGACCGCTTTCATGTCGACGTCTTTCCAATCGTCGGCCCACGCGCGGAGAAAACTCATTTGCCGTTCGCCGAGCAGCTGCGCGGCAGGGATATCGGCCGTGCGCGGGTCGAAGTTCGGATCGACAACGTGATCGCCGCGACTGCCGGTCGACGGGACTTTGCCTTCAGGTCCGGTTTTGAACATGCGGTCGGCGATGATCGCGAAGCTGATGCGTCCGTACGTCAGTGGGCCGTAGAAGACGAGGATGTCCTGCTTCATCGGCGTCGCATCGTACGGATCGGGATGATGCGACGTCTGCGTGCGGTAGACGACATTGACCCACTCGGCAGGCATGTCGTAGCCGCCCATCTCTTGCGTGCCGTGCCGCGGCTCCCCCCCTTCGCCCCAGATGTTGCCTTGATAGACGTCGTGATCGTCGGGCAGCGATACGCTCGGCCGATCCTTGGTGAGTTCTCTCCACGTCCAACCGTGGATGTACCACTTGCGAAGGTAATCGAGGATCGCGGGCTCGAGGGCATCGCGAACGACGCCGTACCCGCCAGTGCTTTCGTAGAACTGATCGCCAACGAACGCGAGCAAGTCGGGATCGAGCTTTGCCATGTTCGCGACGAATTGCGAATTGGGAAAGGCTGCGTGCGTGTTGCACGAAACGTCGCCGACGGCAATCTCGGGCTTGTCGACCGGATCGCGACGAATGATGCCTTCCCAAGTGTGTCCGTCGTATTCGAGGCGATACTTGCGATCGGCGTCGGACTTCCAGTTATCGGGTTTCCAGTTATTGATACGGAACGAGGCGGTGCGAGCTTGTGGATGAATCGTCGCTTCGTACTTCGTGGGCGAGTCGCCGTCCGTGGACAGAATGTGCAGCGTGACGATTTGCGACTCTGTCGTGCCGACGGGCGCCATCTGCGCGGTCAACTTCACGGTGCCTTGCGACAGCGTGTACTGGCTGAAGAGAATCGGGCCGAAAGCGCGATCTTCGTGTGCTTCGACTTTCGAGCCCGAGACTTTCCAGTCGGCAAACGACCAGCGGCCGGCGCCGGCCGCCTTTCCGGCGCCTTGCCGCTTGCCGCGCGGCGCCGGGCGACCGAAGTTCGCCACGAGCGCCACGTTTCCGACGAGTTGATCGGCTTCGATATCATCGCGCCGCAACTCGCCGAGTTTCTGCCCCGCATCATCGTAAACCAAAAGTGTAACCGCGTAAGCCTTCGCTTGCGGTTTCGCGGTAAGTCGCAGCTCGACGGCATTACGATCAAGCTTGATCGTCCCCGCCTTCGCATCTTCGACCTTCCCAAGAAACAGCCCACCATCCGCCGTAATGCCAACATCGAGGCCTGTGCCGTAAATCAACGCGTTGCGATAGTCATCGAGCGGACCTTGAATGCCGATGCGAAACCCCGCCGACCCCTGCCCTTCACTGATTGCGCCTCCGTCGACACGTGCGATGCGCACGCTCATTTCAACGTCGCCTGTGCCGCTGCCAAGTTGCCTGGTGAGCAAATGCACGTTGCGATCGAGCGCCGCGTGATGGCACTCGATGCGGCCACCGGAGACATGCCAGTCTTGCAACGGGTTTGCCCAATACTCGCGTCCCAGCCACGGACGATCGGGAACGTTCTGCCACTCGCCGCGAAAAGGCGTCGACGACTTCGAACTCGGCGGTGCGCCGGTTGTCACGGAGGCTTGAGTGACGATCCCGATTCCGGCCGCTGCGGCTGCCGAACTCTGAATGAACTCTCGACGCGATGCAGGCATAGAAATGGCGATCGATGACTCGTGGAGAATTAGCGGCGCGGCGAACGGCACCGCCGAAGGCATGGTTCTTTTATGAGCCGATGCTCGGGCGGGGTCAATTATTTTCACGCAAGCAGTTTCCTTCGACAGACGAGGCCTTGCAAAGCTCACAACGTGCATCGCTGGATGTCAAACGGCAGCAAATTCATTGGCCCGAGCCCTTCCGGCCCTTAGGTGGTAAGGCACAATGAAGAAAAGGCACGCGTGCGAGCCTCTCCGAGTAAGGCGAAATGTCGGACAACATTCCATCGCAAACAGCAGCCGATGCGGCAAATCCATCGCCCCAGTTGGTCGATGAAGGACCGCTGTTTGTCGATCTCGATGGAACGCTGATCGCCACAGACACGCTGGCCGAAGGGCTGATTCTTTCGGTGCGGAAAAACCCGCTGGTACTTTTCTCGTTGCCCGGCTGGCTGCAACAGGGGCGACCGACACTGAAGCGCCGCGTCGCCGAGCGCGTATCGGTTGATGCGGCCACGCTGCCCTATCGGTCAAGTGTCATTGAATTCTTGAAGAACAAAAAAGCTCGCGGACGCAAGCTAGTGCTCATCACGGCGAGCGATCGGCTTTGGGCGCAGAAGATTGCCGATCATCTGCAACTGTTCGACGAGGTGATTGCCACCGATTTGACGGAGAACCTTAAAGGGGCGAAAAAGCTGCACGTCATCGAGCGCTGGCTGGCCGATCATGGCGAACAACGCTTCTGCTACATCGGCGACGCCTGGGCCGACATGCCGATTTGGACGAGGTCGGTCACCGCGTATGTCGTCGCTCCTTCGGCAGCATTGCTAAATCGCCTGCGCGGCAGCCATCCACGCGTCGAGATCATTGCTCCCAAGACGCCGTCGTGGCGAGCGATGTGGCGAGTGCTTCGTCCGCATCAGTGGGCGAAGAACGTTCTCGTCTTCGCGCCGCTAGTGTTCGCGCATCGACTCCTCTCGTTCGATCGCGTGATACAGGCGGCGTTGGCGTTCGTCTGCTTGAGCGCTTGCGCGTCGGCCACATATATCATCAACGATTTGCTCGATTTGGAGTCGGATCGTCATCATCCGCGCAAGCGACGGCGACCTTTTGCCAGCGGCGCGCTGTCGGTGATGGCGGGTCCACCGTTGGCTGCGGGATTGTTGGCAGGATCCTTCGCGCTCGCGGCTCTCACGCTGCCTTGGGCGTTTCTCGCCTGTTTGGCGGCGTATGTCGTGCTGACGCTGGCGTACAGCCTGTGGCTCAAACGTAAAATGCTCGTCGACGTCTTCTTGTTGGCGGGACTGTACACGCTGCGCATCATCGCCGGCGGCGAGGCGACCGACATTCAGCCTTCCGAATGGTTGCTGGCCATGTCGATGTTCCTGTTCACGTCGCTGGCGTTCGTAAAGCGCTATGCCGAACTGCTTCCGCTGGCCGACGACAATCAACACTCGGCCAAGGGCCGTGGCTATCTCGTCTCCGACCTGAGCCTGATCGAATCGTTCGGCTCGGCGAGTGCCTATCTGTCGGTGCTGGTGCTCGCGCTCTACATCCACAGCGATCGCGCACATTCGCTGTACGGGTCGAGCAAGCTGTTATGGTTCGTCTGCCCGTTGATGCTCTACTGGACGACGCGCATTTGGATGCAGGCCAAGCGGCGGATCATGCACGACGATCCGCTGTTATACGCAATCAAAGATCGCATGAGCTGGATCGTCGCAGCAATGATCGGGGCGCTGATGCTGCTGTCCCTGTAGCGATTGAACAATGCCGAGCCAAATGGTCGCGACTATATCCGTGGTCCCGCGTTGGCGATCTCAACGCTCGAAGCCGACGCGTACTTGGCGAAGTTCTTTTGGAACATCTCGGCCAATCGTCGCGCGGTTTGATCGTACGCGGCGCGGTTCTCCCACGAATTGCGCGGCACCAAAATCTCCGGTGGCACGCCGGTCACGCGCGTTGGCGTTCGCAGGCTGAAGATCGGGTCTTCAACCGTTGGCACGTCGGAAAGCTCGCCCGAGTGAATCGCGTCGATGATGGCGCGTGTGTAGGAAAGTTTCATGCGTTTGCCGTAACCGTACGCGCCGCCCGACCAACCAGTGTTGACCAGCCAGGCGTTCGTCTTGTGCGCAAGCATTTTCTCGGCGAGCATCTCGGCATACTTCGCCGGATGCCACACCAGGAACGCCGCCCCGAAACACGCCGAGAACGTCGCTTGCGGTTCGGTCACGCCGACCTCCGTCCCTGCGACCTTTGCGGTGTAGCCGCTAATGAAGTGATACATCGCTTGCGCAGGCGTCAACTTGCTCACTGGCGGCAACACGCCGAAGGCGTCGCACGTGAGGAACACGATGTTCTTCGGATGATCGCCCACGCACGGAATTTTCGCTCGTGGAATGAACTCGATCGGATAACTGACGCGCGTGTTCTCGGTGATCGACGCGCTTGTGAAGTCGACCTCGCGGGTTTCGTCGTTGTAGACGGTATTTTCGAGAATCGAGCCGAACCGAATCGACTGATAAATCTCGGGCTCTCCTTGCTCCGAAAGGTTGATGCATTTGGCGTAGCATCCGCCTTCGATGTTGAAGACGCCTTCGTCGCTCCAGCAGTGCTCGTCGTCGCCGATGAGTTGCCGTTGCACGTCGGCCGAGAGCGTCGTCTTGCCCGTGCCCGAGAGGCCGAAGAACAGCGTCACATCGCCGTCGGGGCCCTCGTTCGCGGAGCAGTGCATCGAAAGCACGCCGCGCTTGGGCATCAAATAGTTCATGATCGTGAAGACGCCTTTCTTCATCTCGCCGGCATACTCGGTGCCGAGGATCACGAACTCACGATGCTCGAAGCTGAGCTCGACGCTGGTCTTGGACGTCATTTGCTGCGTGTACAAATTCGCTGGGAACTCGCCGGCGTTGTAGATCGTGTAGTCGGGCTGGCCGAACGTCTTCAACGACTCGGTCGTGGGACGAATGAGCATGTTGTACATGAACAGCGCGTGATATGGCCTCGCGCAGATGACACGCACCTTGAGGCGATACTTCGGATCCCAGCCGGCGTAACCGTCGACGACATAAATGCGCGGGCGAATGTTCAGGTAGTCGAGCGCTCGCTGGCGGTTGATGACGAACGTCTGATCCGACATCGGAATGTTGACGTCGCCCCACCAAATGTCGTCCTTGCTCGTCGGATCTTCGACGATGCGCTTGTCCTTCGGGCTGCGGCCTGTCTTCGAACCCGAGCCGCTCAACAGCGCACCGGTCGACGTGATGACGCCGCGGTCGTATTGGATCGCCTCTTCGTACAACTTCGCTGGCGAAGGGTTGCGCAAAATGTTGCTGACTGCCACGCCTTGCGCATTCAGATCGATGGAAAGACTCATCAGTAACTCAGCCCCGAACGTGGGTGAAGAACGAGCATGCGACCGCCGGTTCACAGATCGTAACGCTGGCACCAAGAGGGTGACAAGTCGATGCTCGTTCGTAGTAAACGTCGCGATGATAGAATGAGCGCCGTGCTTTCGACCCGCTTATCGAGGCGACTTCGTGACTGCCGCCAACTACTTGCAAGTGATGACGACGCTCGGGTCGGCCGAAGTGGCCCAGCGAATGGCGACGGCGCTTGTCGAGCGACAACTGGCCGCTTGCGTGCAGGTGATCGGCCCCATCACGAGCACCTATCGCTGGCAAGGACGCATCGAAACCTCGCAGGAATGGATGTGCGTGATCAAAACACGCTCGGATTGCTACGACGTGCTGGAGCGGGCCATCGTCGAGCTGCATCCTTACGACACGCCCGAGATCGTCGCGCTGCCCATCGTTGCGGGCTCGGCGAAGTATCTGGCTTGGATCGACCAGGGCGTTGCGTCGCCCGAGGGCCGCGATCAAACTGGCACCTAAAAGGAGCACGCCATGCCATTGTTCACGCGCCTGTTGGCGAGCGCGATGATACTGACCGCCGCAGCGGTTCATGCCGCCGAGCCCGCATTGTCGAGCGGAAAGCGGACGCTGAACGTTCTGTTCATCGGCAACAGCTATACGGCACGACACGACTTGTCGCTGCTGGTGAAGAAGATGGCCGAGGAAGGCGATCCGAACCTCAGCTTCGAGGTGACAACCGTCATCTATGGCGGTCGCACCTTGGCCGACCATTGGCGATTGGGGACGCAAAACGTGGTCAGGTTGTGGTCGCTTGATAAGGCGACCGAAGAGGCGACGCTCGAAGCACAGAAGGCCGCGCTCAAACGCGACCCGAAAGACAACTACGCCAAGCATGCGATCGAACGACACACCGAACTGCTGAAGAAGCTCGATGGCCCGCGGCCGAAGTGGGACATCGTCGTGCTGCAGTCGTATCGCGACGATCTCGAAGGCGACACGTCGAAGTACGCCGAATACGCCCCGAAGTTCGCCGAGCTGATTCATGCACAAGGTGCGCGCGTCGTGTTGTACGAAACAACTCCCACGACGCAGAACGCTGAGCCGCTCACTTCGCCCCCCGATCGCAAGGCGATCGTCGAAAAAGAAAAGTCGATCGCGCGACTCGCCAAGAAGATCGACGCGACGGTCGTGCCGATGGCCATCGTCGCCCAACGTGCGAACGAAGAACGACCCGACCTGACGCTGCGATTCGTCAACGACGGACACTTGAACCAGACGCTGGCGTACATGACAGCGTGTACGTTCTACGGCGTGATCTTCGACCGCAGCCCTGTGGGTCTGAAGGTCGATACTGTGACCGACACTCGCTACCTCGACGAAAAGCATCGGGACCAGGACCGCGACGGCCGGCCGCTCAAGCGCACCTTCTCGGCCAAGGACTGCGCCGACATGCAGCGTATCGCATGGGAAGGTCTGCAAGAGTTCAAGAAGATCGCCGCCGGCGACTCGTCGCAATAGCCACGCGGATTCGGGAAGCACGTGCATGTTGTCGTTCCATGCCACGCTGCACGCACGTCCCACGGAGCCGGTGGAAACGCAAGCTGTCGAGCTCAATGGCACGACGTACCAGGCGATCACGTTGTCGACCGAAGCGATCGGCACGCCGTTCGACGTCTCGTTCGAGCAAGCGTATGCGGCACTCGAGCAGTTGCCACGCATGTTCATCGAGCCCGACGGCTCGTTCGTGTGGACTTCAGCTGCTGCCGGAACAGCGTGGCAACTCGACGGCGTGCTATACGATCGCAACGGCCGACTGCTGCACGTCGATTTGAAAGGAACGTGCCCGGTCGAGGCATTGGAAGCGTTTCTGGCGGCCCTCGGTTGGCCCGCGATCGGAGTGCTGTTCGAGCTGATGCACGAAGGCGTGCTGCTCGACGAACAGCAGTTCAGGAAGTACGCATCGACGATGTAATCGGTCGCGTCCGAATCCTTCTCCCTCCGGGAGAAGGTGCCCGAAGGGCGGATGAGGGCGGGCTGCATCGCGAGTCGCTCCGGCAGCGCTCTCGTTGCTGAATCGCGCTCAGCACACCATTGATTGCCCACTCCCACGGCCGACTTATTGCCATACTCATGAGACGGGACGTTTTGTGCAATAAGTCGGACTTCTTGCACAGCATGCACCGACTTTTTGCACGGTGCGACGGCGGTCAATAAGCTATCGCAAGTGGCGACGGCGCAGCGCATCGGAGGTCTCGGGGGGAGATTTTCATGTCCCGAGACGGTAGCCGAAGTGGGGTGTTGTCTTCAACGGTGAGAGTAGGCCACGTGCGCGAAACCGCAAGCGGCGATGGTGGGCCCGAGCGATGCGCTACGCGTGTCGCGGCGCTGCGCACCCTCATCCGTCCGCCTGCGGCGGCCACCTTCTCCCGGAGGGAGAAGGGTCAGACCTTCGGTTCCCAACCGGGGCGGTAGTCGCGGCTCCAGAGCTTCATTTGCTCGGCGTCGTCGAGCTGGTGCTGCGCGTTGAGCACGGCGGGCTTGCCGGTGCGCCAGGCGATGTTCGCGAGGTGACACATCAGCGTGCTCTTCACACCCTCGGCAATCTCGGCGTTCAGCGGGGCGCCGTTGCGGACGGCGTCGACGAAGTTGCGAATGTGGGCCGTGTCGCTGCCTTTGCCCTCACCTTTGGCGATTTCCTTCCCCTTCTCGTCGAGGATCTGGTAATTGCCGCCGCCGAGGGTCATCGTCCCCTTTTCGCCGAAGAACGCGACTTCGTACGAGGGGTCGATGTCCCCTTTGCGATACCAACTGCGTTGTTCCCAGACGATCGCCTTGTCGCCGCACTCGATCGTGGCGACGCTGGTGTCGGGCGTCTCTTGCGAATCCTTGTAGCGATAACGTCCGCCAGGCATCGACACGCGGGTCGGATAATCGACGCCAAGCCCCCAACGGCAAACGTCGATGTGATGCACACCGTTGTTGCCGCACTCGCCCGTGCCCCATACCCACAGCCAGTGCCATTGATAGTGGAAGTGCTGCGCGGCCTCGGGCCATTCGCCGTAGGCAATTTCGGGTGCCGGGCCTTGCCACAGCTTGAAGTCGAGTGTTGACGGGCAGTCCTTCGTCACGCGAGGCCCGATGGCAGGCCGCGGATTGTAGTATTGACAGCGCGCTTCGATGACGCGCCCGATCTCGCCGGCATGCAGACGTTCGATCGCTTCGCGGTAGGCGGGCATGCTGCGACGCTGCGTGCCGAGTTGCACGGCACGCTTGTATTTGCGAGCAGCCTCGACCGCAAGGTCGCCTTCCCGTGGGTTGTGCGAAGCAGGCTTTTCGCAGTAGACGTGTTTGCCCGCGGCACAGGCCATGATCGTCGCCGGTGCATGCCAATGATCGGGAGCCGCGACGATGAGCACGTCGACGGCCTTGTCATCGAGAATGCGGCGAAAGTCGGTGACGGTTTGCGGCGCTTTGCCGGTTTGTTCGTTCACGGCGCTGGCGCACTTCTGCATGCGTTGTTGATCGACGTCGCAGATGTATGCGATTTCGACGCCGGGCTCACCCGCAAATGTCTTCACGACCGACGCGCCGCGGCTGGTGCCCATCAGGCCGACGACGACCTTCTGGCTCGCCGCCTCAGCCGCGCGGGCCTTGGCAGCGCCTAACGCAAGCGATGCCGCTCCGACAGCGGCCGACTGTTGCAAGAACGTGCGACGGGTGAGCGACATGATCGAGTCTCCGGGCGGTGGGAAGCCAGTAAGTGAATTCAGAATCGGCGGGGTGGAAACAGTGTACCCCGGCGCACGGTAAGTTTCGAGAGTTTAGCCGCGACGCGTAGCGAGCGCTTGCGATGCAGGCGTCGGGCAAGAGGCGGATTGAAGTCGAAAGCGCTTACCAGTTCAACCCGCCCTCATCCGCCGCTTCGCGGCACCTTCTCCCGGCGGGAGAAGGATTTCATCGTGTGCATTACCCGCCGAGTAGTCGCATCGACGTAAGAATTTCCCGCACCATGCTGGGCCCCTCCATCCATAGGATGACACCGACGCCCATCAACGATTCGCCAGCGATCAGGCCGGAACTCGCGGCGACGATGTACCGCTCGCCGAACGACGGCGACCGTTTGGCAATGGCCCAGGCGATGACCGCGCCTAGGAACATCGAGATGGCGTTGTAGGCCGGAATGACGCCCGCGATGCCCAGCCCGGTGGCCGAGGGGATCCAGTGGCGATGCTTGGCCGGGGTGAACTCCTCGGCCAACGTCAGCAAGATGCCCAGCACGCCGCCGATAATCATCGCCGCGACCGAGTAGGCCGGGAGCGACCCGACGCCGTTGGCCAGCAATTCGGCGACACCGGCCCACACCTTCGCCGCCGGGGCGGGAAGTGATTCGCTGCCGAGCTTTTCGGGCTTGGCGATGATCATGTACACGGGGACGCAAATGAGCGTGCCTGCCATGACGCCGAAGAGTTGCGAGATGAGTTGCTTGCGCGGGTTGCCGCCGAGCAAGTAACCACTCTTCAGATCCGTGAGCAGATCGGCAGCGTGTGACGCAGCTCCCGCGGTAATCGACGCGGTCATGAGATTGGTGGTAATTTTTGTGGTGATGTCCGCCGGCGTGATCGCTCCGTACATGAGCTGCGTGATCTTGCCCATCGCGCCGATCGGTGTGATGTCGGTTTCGCCGGTTGCCCGAGCGGCAACGATCGAGAGCAGAAACGTCACCAGCACCGCGAGGATGCCCATCCACCAGGTGATCTGGAAGAAGTAATGACCTAAAATGACGCACAAAATCCCGGCGACGAGCGTGCCGATGACAAACCACGAGCCGGGCACTTCGATGTGCGACAGCGGATCGTGCGCTTCATCCGTGCCACTACCGAACATGCGTGTGAGACCGCTGAACGCGCGGAGCACCGTTCTCCATCGCAGCGCAAAGGCAAGCAGTCCTGACGTGACCATCATCGCCGTGGCGGGCCACAGCGTCCAAGAGACGATGCCTCGGTAGCCGGGCTGAGCGAGGCCGCTGGAAACGAGCCATTGACCGATGATGCCGTAATAGATGACAGCGCCGACCAACAAAGAGATGCCCACGCGGATGCCCATGATTGCGCCGGCAGCGATCATGATGAGCGAGCCTTCGAAGCCGATCGTCAGACGCTTGAGCAGATCGTGCCCGCCGGGATAGAGTGGAAACTCGGTTGGGAACGCGAACATGCCGAGACTTGCCCCGGCATCGGGCCGATTAAAAACACGGCCGCCCCACGCAGTCACCCCCGCCCAAGCATCGCGCCAGAATGCGAGCAGCCCACCGGCAACGGCCGACCAGAGCAACGCTCGCGCTTTGCTCGAGCGCCTCGCCTCCGGCCGAGTGCATCGACTTCAACGTTTCTGCGGTGGCGATGCCCGACGGGAATGCGAGTTGGTCGATGTTGATCAACTGTCGTTTGAGCGGGACCGCCATAAAGACGCCGAGTACCGACACGGCGCCGAGCCAAGCCATGATCTCGTACCACTCGAGGATGCGACCCGTGGTGAGATACAACGCCGGAAATGCCGAGACGAGCCCCGCACTCGACATGTATCCGGCCGCGCTGGCGGCGCTCGACATGGTGTAGTTTTCGAGGATCGTGAAGTGATCGTCGCGATAGCGCGGAATTACGGCCTCCAGCGCTTTGAACACCGCGAATGCGATGATGCACGCTGTGATCGTGACGCCCAGCCCCCAGCCGGTCTTCAGGCCGACGTAGAGGTTCGAGATCGACATCACGCCGCCGATGATCATGCCGGTGACGACGGCCCGTGGCGTGAGTTGGCGAGCATTGTCGCCTTGGTAGACTTCGGCCAGCCAACGGTGCGCGGGGTCGAGTTCTTCGACAGGGGGAGGCGTCGGCTGAGATGGGCGGTCTGGTTCAGCCGACATTAGGGCGGGCTCCTCGGTCGCGGGTCGTTCGCGGCGAACTGAAGTTCGCCGCCCGCGCCGATGATACCGCCTGGCGTCGACGGTCGGGAAGAGCGCGAGTCGCCGTTACGTGCGACGCTTCTCTCTTCACGACGCGATGTTCTTGGGCGCCAACATCTGGCGCATCAGGTCGACGACGCTTTCGGCGTGCATCTTGACGAGCACGTTGGCTCGATGCTTTTCGACCGTCTTGGGACTAATGCCCAGATCGCGTGCGATTTCCTTCGTGCCCTTGCCGTCCAACAGCATTTGCATCACCTCGCGTTGCCGCGATGAAAGGCCGGCCAATCGCGTCGACCGCTGCGAATCGGTCGAACGATTCTCGCGATCGTGGTCGATGGCACGTCGCACAAGGTTGACGAGATCGTTGGGTTCGATCGGCTTTTCAACAAAATCGAACGCGCCGGCCTTCACGCTCTTTACGACGGTTGGCAGATCGGCATGCCCCGAGATCATGATCGCCGGTGCTTGAATGCCTCGTGTTGAAAGCTCGTGTTGCAACTCCAGGCCGTTCATCCCGTCCATGCGAACATCAATCACGAGACAACCCGGCCATGTTGGTTGGTAGGCGTTCAAGAAAGCCTCGGCCGACCCATAACTTTCTGCGGGAAATCCCGCAGTCTGGGCAACAGCCGAGAGTGATTCGCATACCGTGGGGTCATCGTCGATAATATAGACACACGCTTGCTTGTTCATGATGCGCTCCGTGATCGCTATGGACGCTCCTCCAAGCATCTCTGCTCATGTGTGTTGCCCAACGAATTCGGCGGTACAGTCACCGCGTTCGTCTCAGCTTATGAGCGAGAGCCACCAAAGAAGCGTCGCGACTTCGCGAGGATGCAGTCCTTGCTAGGGGCTACTCACTCTCGCGAGGTGCGGTATTGGTTCTTTTTGAGGAGTAGTCGCAATCCCCATGCCGCATTTAGGCGTCTCAGGCCGAACGGCGACATGTACACCTAGAATGACGTGCATTTACGCAAATAGGCGGTATCGCGGTGCGTTGTCGACAGTCGAGCCAAAGAAAGGCCCGATGTAATTCACAGCTCGCGTATCCAGATATTGCGATAGCGAACCGGGTCGCGATGGTTCTGCAGCGAGATCGGCCCCTTCGGGCCGTGAGCTTCGTACTCGGGCGGCTTGTGCCACGCGGTGCTCCCTTGAAGCTCTGCGTGATTCTGCACAACGACGCCGTTTTGAATCACGGTGACATATCCTGGCTTGAGCAGCTTGCCGTCGCTGTCGAAACGTGGCGCGTTGAAAAGAATGTCGTACGTCTGCCACTCGCCCGGCTTGCGACACGCGTTCACCAGCGGCGGCCACTGCTTGTACAGCGATCCGGCCGAGCCGTCTGGATAAGTCTGGTTCTGGTACGAGTCGAGAATCTGCACTTCGTAGCGCTCCATGAAGTGGATGCCGCTGTTGCCGCGCTGCTGACCGGTTCCTTCGACCTCAGCCGGCGAGGCCCACTCGATGTGCAGTTGGCAGTCGCCGAACGATTGCTTCGTGCGGATGTCGGTCTTCTGCACGGTCGCAACACCGTCAGCGATGAGCCACTGATCGCCCCCTTCCCACTGCGACAGACTCTTTCCGTCGAACAACACGATCGCATCCGACGGCGGACTGCCGTTCTCGCCAGGCGTGACGACGCGCGGCTCGGGCCAGATTTTGCCGCTGAGATACTCGGTTGGGAAGAACGCCACGGCCGCGCTGCCTCCCATCAGCAGACCGCCCAACGTCAGACCGCACAACACGACCGCCACGCTGCGAAAACGCCGCCTCATGATCACCCTCTCCAGAAGTCGTTGACCTGCGTTTATTGAAGCCCTGTCCCTCAATGCCCTGGTTCGATTCTCGCTCGCGGCGAATGCGGACTCAAGGGTGTCGAGAAGCACGAAAATCATTGCGTGTTTCGATCGGGCGCGTGACAATGCCCTCGGCCTGCCTTCGATCGTTCCGCCCGCCCACCCGCCAAGTGATCGACGATGCGAACTCTCCGCAGCATCGCAGTTTTCCTGTGCCTCGCGACCGCGGCCATTGCGGCCGATCCGGTTCAAGTTGATTCTGTCGAGTCAGCGGCCGCGGGTGAGCAGTTCTTCGAATCGCACGTCCGCCCGTTGTTGGCGACACATTGCTTCAAATGCCACGGACCCGACAAGCAGAAGGCCGGCCTACGGCTCGATTCGCTTGAAGGTGTTCTCACGGGCGGCGACTCGGGGCCTGCCATCGTCGCCGGCGATGTGGCGCACAGCCCGATTGTGATGGCCGTGCGTTACAGCGAAGACTTCGTGCAAATGCCGCCGACGAAGAAACTCGCCGACGAGCAAATCGCCTCGATCGTGAAATGGGTCGAAATGGGCGCTCCCTGGCCGGGCGCCGATCGCGAAGCCCTGAAACGTCCCGCCAAGGCGAGCTTCGAGATCAGCGACGATGACCGCGCGTGGTGGGCCTATCAACCGTTGAAACGTCCGCAAACTTCGATAGACGAAATCATCGAAGCCCAGCTCGACGAGAAACACATTGCCGCCAACGGATCTGCCACGAAGCGCGAACTCATCCGCCGCGCCACGTTCGATCTGTTGGGCATTCCGCCGACGCCCGAAGAAGTCGAAGCCTTCGAGAGCGACGACTCGCCCAGCGCGTTCGCCGAACTGATCGATCGACTGCTCGAGCGACCCGAGTACGGACAGCGCTGGGCTCGACATTGGCTCGATGTCGTGCGCTTTGCGCAGACGAATGGTTACGAACGTGACGACGAGAAGCCGTATGCGTGGCAGTATCGCGATTATGTGATCCGCGCGTTCAACGAAGACAAGCCTTACGACCAGTTCATCACCGAACAGTTGGCTGGCGACGAGATCGAGCCGCTCACCGACGACGCGCTCATCGCCACCGGTTTCTATCGCCTTGGCGTGTGGGACGACGAGCCCGACGACGCGCGCGCCGCCGAGTTCGAAGCGCTCGACGACATCGTCGTCACGGTGAGCGCCGCCTTCATGGGGCTGACGGTCGGCTGCGCCCGCTGCCACGATCACATGTTCGACCCGATCCCGCAGGCCGACTATTACCGACTGGTCAGTTTCTTCCGCAACGTGCGGCAATACGAAAAGCTGACGCTCACGCCTGAGTCCGCGATCTTGCGTCCTCTCCCCTCAGCAGGCGAAGAGATCACGAAGCATTTCGCGAATCAAACCGCGAACATCGAGCGTCTCAAGCAGGCAATCAAAGAGACGGAGAACGAAAAGGAAAAGAAGTCGCTGCGGAGAGATCTCGAAAAGGCCAAGATGGCTGAGACTTCGTTCGACTGGGCTCTTTCGATTCGCGAGCGTGGGGCCGAAGCGCCGCCGACGCATGTGCTTGTGCGTGGCAACGCCGCTACGCCGAGCGACGAAGTGCAGCCCGCCTTCCTCGCCGTGATGGGCGGCGAGACGCCTGAAATCTCGACACCTGCGGAAGGCTCGAAGACAACGGGTCGTCGCACGGCGCTCGCGCGTTGGTTGACCGATCCCAACAATCCTTTGGCCGCTCGTGTGATGGCCAATCGCGTCTGGCAGCATCACTTCGGCCACGGGATCGTCAAAACAACGAGCGACTTCGGCCGCGCGGGGCTCGAGCCAACGCATCCCGAGTTGCTTGATCGGTTAGCCGCCGAGTTGGTCGACGGCGGTTGGAGCATCAAGCATCTGCACCGCGCGATCATGAACTCGGCGGCCTATCAACGCAGTTCGTCGACCGATAACGTCGAAGGCGTCGCAACGGATGGGGCGAACGATCTGTACTGGCGACAAAACCTGCGACGCATCGAGGCCGAAGCGATTCGCGACACGGTGCTGGCCGTCAGCGGCGAGCTCGACACGTCGCTCGATGGCCGTGGTTTCTTCCCGCGCCTCGGGGCCGAGGTGCTGGCCGGCGCAAGCAAGCCAGGCATGGGATGGGAAATGACGCCCGAGCCGGAACTCCTGCGGCGAAGCGTGTACACGTTCGTCAAACGCACGATCATCCCGCCGTCGCTCGACCAGTTCGACTTCGCGAGCACGGCCCAGCCCGTGGGCGAACGTCCGACGACGACGGTGGCCCCGCAGTCGCTATTGCTGCTGAACGACACCTTCATTCAGCAGCGAGCGACGAAACTCGCCGACCGCCTCGAGCGCGAAGTCGGCAACGATGCGACGCGGCAAATCGAGCGTGCCTACCAACTCGCCTTCGGCCGACGTCCGACCGAGCAAGAAACTTCGATCGCGCTGGCCTATCTCGACCGGCAACGTGACGTGTTTCGCGAGATGCCGTGGCAGGTGACGTTTCGCCCGCTGGTGCCGACGACCTTAGCTGAGGGCTTTCTCACGCAGTTGAAGTCGACCGACCATCTCGACGGTCCGCGCGAAGGTTGGGCCTATTACCGAGGCCTGTGGAAGAAGGGTTATCAAGGCGTCAAAGCGCTCGACCCACTACGGAGCGCGACCGCGCTGTGGCAGGGGCCGAAGTTTCACAACGGCACGGTCGAAGCCACGGTTCGCCTGCACGACTCGTCGGAATTCGCCGCGCTCGTGCTGCGAGCGACGCCCGACGGAGACATCTTCCACGGCTACGACGTAACGCTCGACCCTCAGGCCGGCAGCGTCTCGCTGCGTCGGCACGGCAGCGACGTCACGCTGCTCGGCGAGGCGTCGGCGCCGATCGTCACCGGCCGATCGCTGCACGTGAAGGTCGCGGCTTCGGGGGCGCATTGGCAAGTGTGGGTCGACAGCGACGAACCGGTGCTCGACCTCGTTGATCCCGAACCGCTGAATGACGCCGGTCGCCTCGGTATTCGCACGTGGGGAGCACCGGTCAGCATCGAACGTCTCACGACGACCTCGAATGCACATCGTGTCGATTTGGCGACCGCCGAGGTTCAAACGCTGAAAGATGACGAGTCGCAGCCGCCCGCTGGCTGGACGCACTACGGCGGCTTCTGGTCTCGCCAAGCGGACGGAGCTTACGCGGTCGAAGCTTCGCCAGGCGCGAAAGCCATTTGGGACGAGCCCGTCATCGGCGACGGCACCGTGACTGCCCAAGTCATGTTGCAATCGCAGCGAGGCGACGCCGGCCTCGTCGTCCGTGTCGGCCATGCCACCAACGGCGTCGACGCGCTCGACGCTTACAACATCAACCTCCGCCCCAGCGGCCTGCGTCTCGGTCGGCACCTTTCGAACTGGCGACAGTTGGTCGTCGTTCCGCAGCCGCTCGCGCTCGACGTGTGGCACGAGGTGCGCGTGCAGCTCGATGGCAAGCGCATTCGCGTGTGGCTCAACGGATCGTCGGAACCTCTGATCGACTATGAAGACGAGAATGCGCTCGAGGCCGGTCGGGTTGGTTTCCGCACGTTCAATGCCGATTGCGCGATTCGCAACTTGTGCGTGACTTCGGGCGAGCGAACTTGGAACGCCGATTTCGCACCGTCGTCGGCGGAGAACGAACCGTTGCCGAAGTCACAATCGCCGAAGAGCGCCGAGCGACGAGCGTTGGAAGCGTTTTGCTTGTTGTTGTTCAACCTGAACGAGATGATTTACGTGGATTGACGATTTCCGAATCCCTCTCCCAAAGGGAGAGGGTGGTTCGCCGCAGGCGAATCGGGTGAGGGCGAGTTGCAGTGGAGAACGCGAGCCACTTCAACCCACCCTCATCCGGCCTTCGGCCACCTTCTCCCGAAGGGAGAAGGGCGAATTGAAACGAGAACACGACGATGAATCAATTCTGTGGCCGCACGCGGCGTGAGTTCCTGTGGGACGCGGGAGCTGGCTTTGCCGGTCTCGCGCTCAGCGGCATGTTGCAAGTCGACGGCTTCTTCGCCGGTCGCACGTTAGCGGCGGAAATGGCGTCGAAAGGGCCGCTCGATCCCAAGCCGCAGCACTTCGCGGCCAAGGCGAAGGCGTGCATCTTCCTGTTCATGTACGGCGGTCCGTCGCAGATGGACCTGTTCGACTACAAGCCCGAACTGCAAGCGCGCGACGGGCAGTCGATTCAGATGGAGATTCGTCGCCGCGATCTGCGGCCGTCGAAGTTGCTCGCCAGCAAGCGGAAGTTCGAACAGCACGGCGAGTCGGGCCTGTGGTGCTCCGACGCGTTGCCGAACCTCGCGCATCACATGGACAAGCTGGCCGTCGTCAAATCGCTGTATGCCGACTCGTTCGCGCACGGTTCGGCGATGATTCAAATGAACAGTGGCCGCGTAATCCAGGGACATCCGTCGATTGGTTCGTGGGTCGGCTACGGACTCGGCTCGATGAACGCGAACTTGCCGGGCTACGTCGTCATGCTCGATCCGCGCGGCGGGCCGATCAGTGGCGCGGCGAACTGGTCGAGCGGTTACATGCCCGCCGCGTATCAAGGCACCGTGTTCCGATCGAGCGGTGAGCCGATTCTCAATCTCGCTCCCGGCGGCGACATGACGCCCGCCATGCAACGCGATCAGATCGATACGGCCGCGGCGCTCAACGCCGCGCATTTGGCGTCGCGTCCCGGGTATTCGGAACTTCAAGCCCGCATCGCCAGCTACGAACTCGCCTTCCAACTGCAGACGAGCGCCCCGAAGCGCTCGACATCGCCGAAGAAGACGAGGCGACGCGCACGATGTACGGCCTATACGACGCCGCGCCCGATCATCCGTTGGCCATTGGCCCCGCGCCTTTCGCGAGGCAGTGTCTCATCGCGCGTCGCCTGGTCGAGCGTGGCGTGCGCTTTGTGCAGATCTATCATGGCGGCGGTCATCAACAACAAAACTGGGACGCTCACATGGGCGTCGAAGAGAACCTGAAGATTCACTGCCCGGAGATCGACAAGCCGATCGCCGGGTTGCTCACCGACCTCGAACGTCGCGGCATGTTGGACGAGACGCTGATCGTGTGGGGCGGCGAGTTCGGTCGTCAGCCCGTCGTGCAAGGCGACGGCGATGGCCGCGACCACAACCCGAAGGGGTTCACCTATTGGCTAGCCGGCGGAGGCGTGAAGGCGGGCGTCAGTTACGGCGCGACCGACGAACTGGGGCACGAGGCCGTCGAGAACCGTCATCATCTTCGCGACCTGCACGCGACGATTTTGCACCTCATGGGGCTCGATCACTCGAAGCTGACGTACTTCTACAACGGGTTGGACCAGAAGCTGACGGGGGTTGTCGAGGCGGAACCGATCCATGGGGTGATTGCGTAGGGATTGTTGATCCTCAGAAAACAACGTGGACTTGGCTCTCGATGATCCATCACCGCTTGCGGTTTCGCGCTTCCTTTTGGAAGACGCGCGAAACCGCAAACGGTGATGGCAGGTGGCGGCAATGTTCAGCGAATCATCTGAGGATCAATGGACAATGACCCAAAGGTCGTCATAACCACCCGGAAATGAACGCTCCCCCCGCACCAAACCGGAACGGCCGGAACAACTTAAAGGCGACTCTGCGGGCGAGGTTGTCTGTCGGTTCCGTGTCCGTTCTTTCGCCCTTTCGTGTTCTCGTGATCCTCCGAGATGTGTCGGTTCGTCGTCGGGCTAAATTACGATGTCCCAAGTCTTTGCGATGAATTTTCGTTGACATGTGCGGCCCATCGGGCATATAGTCATCGCTGACAGCGACGGCGTTGGCCAAACGTCGTTCATGTCATCCCGCCGAAGAGTGAAATTCGCGGAGCAGTGAGCTTTGGCAGCGGCGAGCTTCGGGCAGAAGTGAGCTTCAGGCACAAGCAATCTCTGCACTGGTCGTCTCTGCGTACTTCCGACTCACCAACGTTCGACGATATTGCCAATCGCGAACAACTCCAACTGCTTGCACTCAGGAGGGCTTCACGATGCTGGTCATTCCCGGTGGAGTTAGCCGAGATCTTTGCGACGGACTCACGCGACGCGAACTGTTGCGCGTCGGTGGCTCGGCCATCATGGGCCTGTCGCTTGCCGAAATGATGCAACTGCAGGAACTCAACGCAGCCAACAAGACGACTGCGACCGCCACCACGTCTGGTCCTGCCGGTTGGGGCAAGGCCAAGAGCGTGATCCTCGTATTCTTGCAAGGCGGCCCGAGCCATCTCGACTTGTGGGATCCCAAGAACGACGTCCCCGATAACGTGCGCAGCGTCTTCAAGCCGATCGACACCGTGCTGCCTGGCATCCAAGTCACCGAGCTGATGCCGAAGTTCGCCAAGGTGCTCGATCGCACGACGCTCATTCGTTCGATGAGCTACACGCCGAACGGATTGTTCAATCACACGGCGGCCATCTACCAGATGCTCACCGGCTACACGGCCGACAAGGTGAGCCCCAGCGGTCAGCTCGAACCGCCGAGCCCGAAGGATTATCCGAACATTGGTTCGCAGATCACGCGCCTCAAGCCGACGACCGAGCCGATGCTGCCGTTCGTCATGATGCCGCGTCCGCTGCAAGAGAGCAACGTCGTCGGCAAGGCCGGCACCGCCGGATTCTTGGGCCGCGCGGTACGATCCGTACACGCTGTACCCCAGCGGCGACGACATGGACATGAAAAAGATGGACAACATCAAGGTCGACGACTTGCAGTTGCGACCCGAGTTGACCAGCGAACGTCTCGAACGCCGCGCTCGTCTGCGCGACGCGATCAACAACGGCATGCCCGCGATTGATCAGGCCACCAAGAAGTTCGAACTCGACAGTTACTATGACCGGGCACTTGGCCTCGTCATTTCGGGCCGTGCCCGCAATGCGTTCGACCTCGGCCAAGAGAAGGCCGAAATGCGTGAGATGTACGGCAACAACACGTTCGGCCAAAGCTGCTTGTTGGCGCGACGTTTGATCGAGGCCGGCACGCGGTTCGTCGAAATCAACTGGCCGAAGGTTGCGAACTCGAGCGATCACTCGTTCGACGTGCACGTTGGCTTGTCGAAGCGTATGCGTGACCAGTCGGCCCCGATGTTGGACGCTGGCCTGTCGGCGTTGATCACCGACCTCGACCAACGCGGCATGCTCGACGAAACGCTCGTCGTGGCCGTCGGCGAGTTCGGCCGCAGTCCGAAGCGCGGCGTCAGCACCTCGGGCAACGGCAACAGCGACGATGGTCGCGACCACTGGCCATACTGCTACACCGCGGTCATGGCCGGCGCCGGCATCAAGCGCGGCGTTGTGTACGGCAAGAGCGACGGCACTGGCTCGGCCCCCGTCGAAACGCCCGTGCATCCTTCGGAGTTGTTGGCGACGATCTACCATTCGGTCGGCATCAAGCCCGAGACGATCGTCTACAACCACCTCAACCAGCCGCGAGAACTGGTGCAGGGACACGCGGTGAGTGCGCTGTTCGCATAAAACTGCGAAGCCGATTGCCAAACAATCATTCAAAGCCCACGGACAGCCGTCCGTGGACTTTTTTGTTTGGCCACCCTTTACGGTCGCAAGACGGCCGAAGCTAGATCAACCGCCACTGCGTCGGCGGGGGGAGCGGCTCGGGCGGTTTTCCGTCGGCGCGTTGGGTTTGAATGTCTTCGATGTGCCACAGGCGAAAGCCGCCGCGGAAGGCGGTGAGATTGTTGCCCAGACGCACACCGGCGGGCAGTTCGTCGAACTCCTTGGCGTTGCCGCCGCCGAGGACGATGTAATCGGCGAGAAACGCCTTCGCACACATGTCGATGAAATGCTCGACCTTCGCTCGCCAAACCTTCTTGCCGAGACGTTCCAGCCCCGCGCGGCCGAGTTCTTCGCCGATCGTGCTTCCCTCGATCATTGGCAGTCGGCCGAGTTCGAGCGGCACGATCACGTTTTCGGAAATGAGCGTCGACCCCACACCAGTGCCCAGCCCGATGAACAACATACGGCCGCCCTCGTAGCTGCCAAGCGCCTGCATGGCGGCGTCGTTGATGATGCGGACCGGCTTCGTGAAGCCCGCGGCGAAATCGAACCCGACCCAGCCCGGCCCCAGGTTTCCTGGCTCGCTGCGTGGTCCATGATCGCCCACGAGTCCCGCGTAGCCGATCGAAATCACATCGTATTCCCAGTCGGCCGACGCTTCTTGCACGCCGGTGATCATCTGCGGCGGCGTCATCGTTTTGCCCGACGGAATCTTGCGAGGCTCGGTCTGTCCCGAGGCAAGAAACTTGACCTTCGTGCCGCCCACGTCGATGGAAAGCACGCGCGGCGCCGGCGTTTCGAGTATTGCGACGGCGTCGCCGGCAGCCTCTTGCGAAACGTCGGTCGACGGGCCTAAGGGAAGCGACATACGATGTTCCAAAGGGGGGTGATTCGTCGTTGCTTTGCCCAAAGAGCAAATGACGTGCCCCGATTCGCTGCCGTCGGTTCGCCGCAACCAGGTATCGGTATCAGGAGGACTGCAAAGTCGACGGTCGTGCACACAAGTGTCGCCGCGAAGAGGCAAGCCTTTACCATCGTTCTTCGAGTTACGACGCTTCTCGTCGACTTTGCAGTTCGCCTGAACCGGGTACCGGCTTGAGTGACTCGCGATCATGTCGGCGGTAAAACAGGCGATGCTTTGAACCTTCTATGAGAGGAGAATGCTGTGCAAGTTCAGAACTATTTGTTCTTCGATGGTCGCTGCGACGAGGCGCTTGAGTTCTACGGCAAGGCCGTCGGCGCCGAAGTGACGATGCGTTTGACGTTCGGCCAAAGCCCGGTGCCCCTTGATCAAAGCAAGGTGCCGGAGGCGAACGCCAACAAAGTCATGCACGCGCAGATGCGCATCGGCGAAACCGAGGTGCTGTGTTCCGACGGGCACTGCACCGGCACCGCCAAATTCGAAGGCTTTTCGTTGGCGATCACCGTCGATAAAGAGGCCGACGCCGACAAGTACTTCAACGCACTGACGCAAGGTGGCAAGGTGCTCATGCCACTCGAAAAGACCTTCTTCTCGCCGCGTTACGGCATGTGCACCGACAAGTTCGGCGTGATGTGGATGGTGATGATGCGCGGGTAATGACGCGAGTTGACGAAATGAAGCGGCAGCTGCGAAACCTGGTCGAACGCATGCACGTGCGGGCCTAGCGCATTCGTGGAACTCGACAGTTATACTGGGGCGTATCCCGCCATCACGCTTCCCGCCCTGGGGCTTTGCATGCACGTCCTCCCGACACGCCTTCTGGCTATCGTTGTCGCTGTTGTTTCGACCTCGGTCGTCATCGCGGCCGAGCCGAAGCTCAAGAAGCCGCCAAGCGATACAAAGAGCACCGCCGCGCGAGCTGGCGACGATGACGCGTTGTTCGAGACGACGCTCGTGTATCATGTCACGCCCAAGAACAAACCGAACTACCGCATTCCCGCTCTCGTTCAGGTGCCGGGTGGCGATCTGTTGGCCTTTTCGGAAAAACGCAACGACGGGCCCGGCGACATCGGCAATCACGACATCGTCCTGAAGCGTTCGAGCGACCGCGGCGCGACGTGGAGCGACGAACAACTTCTGTACGACGGCGGCAATTTGTCGAGCGTCGACACCACCGTGGGTGTCGATCGCGAGACGGGCAAGCTGTGGATGTTCTTCATGCGCGACAAGAAGCAATTCGTCGCCGCCAGCAGCACCGACAGTGGCCGCACCTGGGACGGGCCGCATTCGATTCACGAGCAAGTGATCCGTCCCGAGTGGGAGACGCTGCGATCGGGGGCCCGCGACAACGAACCCGTCGATGAAGCCGATCCGCAGCATCAAGGACGCATGGCCAAGTGGACGGCCGGCTGGGATCAACGCTACGGCGTAGGCCCGGGCAACGCGATGATTCAACTTCGCACCGGTCCGAAGGCGGGCCGGTTGCTCGTCCCCGCGCGACACAAGGACGACGTCGGCGGTGGCCGGCTGCGATCGTTCGCCCATACGTTCTACAGCGACGACCACGGCAAGAGTTGGCATCTCGGCGGCACGATTGGCATGTTCACCAGCGAATGTCAGCTCGTCGAGTTGGCCGATGGCCGCGTGATGGTGGTGTCGCGCAGCGAGTCGAGTTCCGATTCGCCCGACAATCTGCGGCATCTCACGTCGACGAGCAACGACGCCGGCATTACGTGGTCGCCGATCACGCGGGCGGAAGAGCTGATCACGCCGCGCTGCCACGGCCCCGTCGAGCGTTACACACTCGCATCGACCACCTCTTCCTTGGCAAGCGATAAGAACCGTTTGCTCTTCTCAAGCCCCGCCTCACCGTTCCGCCAAGAAGAGCATCCCTACGGCCGATACAACCTCACGGTGCGTCTCAGCTACGACGAAGGCGAAACGTGGTCGGCCGGCAAGACGATTTGGCCGCACCCGAGTTCCTACTCCGACCTTGCCATTCTCGACGACGGAACGATCGGCATCCTCTACGAGCGTGGCCCCAAAGGGAGCACGCACTACTGGGACGAAGTACACTTCGCGCGATTCAATCTGCAATGGCTGACGGCGGGACGCGATCGATTGCAGGCACGCGAAGCGCAATGATAGTGAGTGCGTTCAGCCCGAGGCACGAGCGTCGTAGTTCGACACCTCGATCAGGTTCCCGTCGGGATCGCGGAAGTACACTGATTGCATCGGACCCAGAGCGCCGGTGCGAGGCACGGGGCCTGCAATCACGTCGACGTTCGCGGAACGTAGTCGCTGAATGACGCCGTCGAGCGGCGTCAGCGTGATGAAGCACAGATCGGCAGAGCCAGGCGTTGGCTGTGCGGCCTTCGGTTCGAACTCGTGCCCCGCTTCGTGCAGATTGATCTTCTGCTGACCGAATTGCAGCGCGGTGCGGCCGTCGCCGAACGTGACTTCGGTCATGCCGAGTACGCTCGTGTAGAACGCGACCGTCGCACGCAGGTCGCGAACGGTCAGTACGAGGTGGTCGAGGCGATCAATCATCAGGGGGGTGACCGATGTGTCCAAAGTCGTGTCATTGGGCGGTCGAAGCCTCAATGTTACACGTCTATCCGCATCATCGGCGCGCGCGGAATCTCATGAATCGTCACGGGCCTGGCCGCATCCTCACCGCGGTGATGACGGGCCTCGAAGGTCCGCGAAAGAAAAATGGACGCAACGGAAAAGCCTATCCATACGAACAGCGTTTGAACGTTGAGGCCAAGACGGAAGCCGCCGAAGCTGACGAGCAAGCCCGCGACCGTGAGGTTGAAGATGCCCCAGATCGCGTTGGTCACTGCCGATGAGTCGCCGACGCCCGGCGGATCGGCAAACGGCGTCGGGAACGGCTGGCCCATCAATCCGCTGCACAAATGCGGGATCGCATTGCAAAGAAACAATCCGGCAAACAGCCTTGCAACCGCCACGACGGCATTACGCATATCGTTCCTGGATTCAGCGACGTGAGTTAGCGTGCTTCATTACGCATCGCGGACGACGATCGTCCGCTCGGCGATTGACAGTGCGATTGTATCGTCGAAGCAACCCCTGAGCGAACTGCTCGGAGCGACGTGATTGACATCGATTTCGACGACACCGACAAGTTTCGCAAATCGCAAGCGCTCGATCGAGGTACAACTACACGGAGCATGACGCAGCCCTCTTCAGCCCACTGGTTCGTCTACATCCTCCGCTGCGCCGATGGATCGCTGTACACGGGAATCACCAACGACGTGGCCCGTCGATGCAAACAGCACAATGCCGGAGTGGCCTCGCGTTACACGCGCAGCCGCTTGCCCACGAAACTGGTTTACGAGGAGACACAGGCCAACCGAAGCCTTGCGCTGAAACGTGAAGCGGCGATCAAAGCGCTTTCGCGATCAGAGAAGAAGTTGTTGATCAAAAAGAAAGCCCGTGCGAAATGAAAATCCACGCCATTCAAACCGGCGCGGTTCGCGTCAAATCGAGCCAACGAGTCGGTCGGGGTCGGGGGCCGATGCGGCAGCTTCACGTCCTTTTCGACCAGACTTGGACGGAGCCGCTTCCCATCTACGCTTGGGCTATCGAGACGGCTGAAGGCGTGATCGTCGTCGACACCGGCGAAACAGCAATGACGAAGGAGCCGGGCTACTTTCCTTTTTGGCATCCGTACTTTCGACTTGCGGTTCGGCTCGATGTGACGCCGGAGCGAGAGATCGGGCCTCGTCTGCGGGAAATCGGAATCCGTCCCGATGATGTGAGAACCGTCATTCTGACACACCTGCACACGGACCATGCGGGAGGTCTGCGCCATTTTCCCAAGAGCGAGATTCTCGTCGACGCTACGGAACTTCAGATCGCCAAGGGCTTCGCTGGGCGGCTTCGAGGTTATCTGCCGAACCGCTGGCCGAGTTGGTTCGCACCGAAGCCGATACCGTTGCAGCCCACGCCGTTCGGAACATTCGACCGATCTTGCTCGGTCACACAAGATGGCAATGTCACGATCGTGCCAACCCCCGGTCACACGCCGGGCCATGTCTCGGTGATCGTCGTGGACGAGGGCGTGAGCTACTTCCTTGCTGGCGACACGACGTACACTCAGCAGGCGCTTCTTGAACAAGAAGTCGATGGCGTTAGTCCGAACAAGGCCGAGGCGCTACGAACTCTGGGAAAGATACTCGGTTATGCGAGAAGCAAGCCTACGGTGTACTTGCCCTCGCACGACCCGGAGTCGATGAAGCGCTTAGAATCATCGGAACGTGTACCTTAGGAAGCACGTTCAATAGTGTTCGTCTCGTTGTCCCTTTGAAGGGCGGCCGACTACACGAGCATTAATGGGTCAGTCGTTGCCGCGGCCCATGTTCAACCTGCGGACGAAGGCGCATTCCTCACCGTCGCGGACCGTTTTCCACAACGTCAACGAATGACCAACCATCTGCAAAGAGCGGGCGAGCGATCTGCGACCTGATCGAACTACGCCAGTCGGACGTTCTCAGCACAAGGGCCTTTCGGTCCCTGACCTTCTGTGAACGAAACCTTTTGGCCTTCTTGCAGGTCGTCGAACTCGACGCCTTGCAGGCTCTTGGAATGAAAGAACAGATCCTTCCCGTTACCCACTTTGATGAACCCGAATCCCTTGTCCGTCAACTTCTTGATAGTGCCTTCAGCCATTTTTCCGATTCTCGCTTCTGCTTCTTGGAGGGACGACGCTCGACAGACGATTGTCGATCACGAATGAGACGAATTTACTTCTTTACTGGCGGCTTCTTCTTGTCCTGCTTCGGTTTCTTCGACTTCTTGTCGTTCTTTTGGCTGTTGTTGCCTTTGCCCATTCCGTTTTTCTCCTTGCAAATAGTTCAGCGATGCCGTGTCTGGCGTTGGTTATAGCACATCGCGTCGTTTCACGCGTCGGTATAGGCGTGGACTTGGAAACGATCTTTTGGTCTGCGACGCCATGATGCCTGTGCCATTCATACAGGAGTACGTCCCGACGATCTCTCCAAAGAGCCGATCGGGTGTGGCAAACATCTCGTACGACCGCGGGGCGGATCAAGAAGGGACTCGCAGCCATCGCCACGCAAGTCATTCGTTTCCTGACCGTTCACGTTGTCATCGAAAAAACGTTGTCGTCGAGAAATAAGAAGAAGCTGGGGAACTAGGATTCGAACCTAGACTAAAGCGTCCAGAGCGCTCCGTGCTACCGTTACACCATTCCCCATCGGTATATTGGGCAACGTAAAGGGTAGGACTCGCGGCGGCAGTGGTCAAGAGGATCGCGGCGTCGGTAAGTGCTCGGCGGCGAAGATGTTGCGACTGGGAACGTCACGCGAAGAGGCGACACGACGGAAAGCGACTGCGGCACGGTGGCGATGATTGACGCGTCGCGCAAGGGGGCCGTAGAATCGACGTTTTCGAGAGCGGGTTGACGGCGATCGACGCTCTCGAAGTGCCGCCGCTCGAACGACCGCGCCCGTGTGGTGTATGCGCGCGTCTTGAGCGAGGCTGTGAATAGCGCGTCCACAGACTTTCGACCGCGCAGACGGACGTAAACGATGGCCCGGCTGCAAGTCATTCGCGGCAACAACCTCGGGCAAGAATACGCGCTCGACCGTGACCGCATGGTGCTGGGTCGTCACCCAGAGTGCGACATCGTGATCGATGTCGGCGCCGTAAGCCGCGAGCACGCGCAACTCGTGCGCGCGAGCAAGGAATGGTTCGTCGAAGACTTGAAGAGCCGCAACGGCACGTTCCTAAATGGCCGGCAGGTACAGGGGCGTCAGCGACTCAAGGAGAACGACCAGGTCAAGATTTGCGACGTCTTGTTCTCGTTCCATCAGCGCGAAGGCGCGCAGCTTCCGCCGATGGCGACTGTCTCGTCGAACATGGTGACGACCAGCGATTCGGCGATTCTTGTCGATGACACAGCTCCGACGACAACGATTGTGTCGAGTGTCGATACCAGTCGCACGAACCTTCAGTTGTCAGTGCGGCCCGAGGTGAAGCTCAAAGCGTTGCTCGAGATCACGCGCAACTTAGGCAGCGCGATCGCTCTTGAGCAGGTGTTGCCGAAGGCGCTCGACAGTTTGTTCAAGATTTTCATTCAGGCGGACCGCGGGTTTGTGGTTTTGTGGGACCGCGAGCGGAAGGTGCTCATTCCCAAGGCGGTCAAGCATCGCCGCCCCGATGCTGAGGATACGATCCGCATCAGTCGCACCGTCGTGAAACAAGTGATGGAAAGCAAAGAGGCAGTCCTCTCGGCCGATGCCGCGACCGATGCACGCTTCGATATGAGCCAAAGCATCGCCGACTTTCGCATTCGCTCGATGATGTGCGCTCCCCTCGTCAGCAGCAGCGGCGAAGCGATGGGCGTTATTCAAATCGACACGATGGACCAGCGCAGCCGGTTTCAGCAAGAAGATCTCGACGTGTTGGCAAGCGTGGCGTGTCAGGCGGCCGTCGCCGTCGAGAACGCGCAGCTCCACGAAGAGGCGTTAGAGAGGCAGGGTATGGAGCGGGATTTGGATCTGGCCCACAAGGTTCAGCAAGGCATTCTGCCGAGCGCGCCGCCGAAAGTTGCCGGCTACGATTTCTTCGACTTCTACGGGCCTGCCAAACAAGTTGGCGGCGACTACTTCGATTACGTGCCGTTGCCGAACTCGCGGCTGGCGGTGGTGTTGGCCGACGTTTCGGGCAAAGGCGTTCCGGCGGCGCTGCTGATGGCGAAGTTGTCGAGCGAGGCGAGGTTTTGCCTTGTGACCGAACCGACGCCGGCTGCGGCGATGGACCGGCTCAATGCCATCTTCGGTCGCGGATGGGAAGACCGTTTCGTCACGACGGTCATGGCCGTGATCGATCTGGCGACGCATCGCGTGACGCTTTCGAACGCTGGCCACATGGCGCCGCTGTTGCGCCGCGCCAACGGCAAAGTCGAAGAGATGGGGGACGAGACGGCAGGCGTACCGTTGGGTGTCGACGCTGACTGCACCTATGGTCAAAGCGAGTACACGCTCGAGCCGGGCGACATGGTCGTCGTCTTCACCGACGGTGTGAGTGAAGCGATGAGCGACGACAGCTCGCTGTACGGCATCGAGCGCATTCGCAAGCAGATGGTAGCGCCGGCCGTCGGGCCCTCGGCGATGGGGACGCGATTACTCGACGACGTGCGTCGGTTCGTCGGCAATCACAGTCAAAGCGACGATATGTGCCTGTTGTGCTTTGGAAGGCCGAAGGCTTAGGCCGACGCGAGGCACGAAGCGACATCGCACGCGGCGCCGACCCAGGGCCAGCAGGCCCTGGGCTTGCGAAGATTCTTAACAACGGTCTATTTTCCGGCGGGGAAGACGTGGCCCTTCACGGCCATCGGGACCGCGTACACGGAAGTGCGTGCGGTCGCGTAGATGGTTTTGCCGTCGGGACCGCCGAAGGTTGCGTTGGCGGGTTGCTCGGGCAGTTCAATAATGCCGAGCATCTTGCCCTGCGGGTCGAACACTTGCAGGCCGAGTCCTGACGTGATGTAGAGGTTGCCCTTCTCGTCGACCGTGAGTCCGTCGCCTCCCTTGCCGCTTTGGCCTTCGGCCTGCTTGAGTGTGCAAAACACGCGGCCTTTGCCGAGCTTGCCCGGCGACTCGACTGCGTAAGCCATCATCTCCGCTTGTCCACTGGGGATGACATACAACGTCTGCTCGTCCGGCGAAAGGATAACGCCGTTGGGCGCTTTGAGGTCGTCGATGAGTCGCGTGACCGTCGAGTCGGGGCCGACGTAATACACGGCGGTCACGCCCTGCGGCAACGGCTCGGGCGCGCGGAAGTGTGGATCGGTGAAGTAGACGCCTCCTTGCTTGTCGATGACGAGATCGTTCGGCGCGTTGAACCGATTGCCTTCGTAGTGCTCGGCGATGGGTCGCACCGTTTGGCCATCCGGCGATACGGCAACGACGCGCCCCTGCATCTCGCAGCCCACAAGCTCGCCGCGTCCGTTGAACATGTTGCCGTTCGTGTTGTTCGAAGGCTCACGAAAGATCGTCAGGTTGCCTTGGGGGTCGCTCTTGTGAATCCGATTGGCCGGAATGTCGCTGAAGAACAGATTCCCCTTGTCGTCGCACGCCGGCCCTTCCGTGAACTGAAACCCGCCATGCAGCTTCGCAATGGGCCCAACTGGTCCGAGGCCCGAGATAGATTCGCCGGCGACCGCAGAGAGCGTCGAGGAGATTATCAATAGCAAACTCGGCAAGAGTCGTGCACGCATCGTCAAGTCTCCGTGAAATGCAAGCTTGGGAGCTCAGTGGCTCGTTTGCTCATCGAGAAAGTCTTGAGGTGTCAGAACGGCAACCCCGCGAAACGGGTGCATCGCTAACAAATCGGCGTCGCCGGTGAGAATATGACTGGCCGCGCCGCTGATGGCAAGTTCGAGGAACTTGTTGTCCTTAGGGTCACGACATTCTGTGATGACTTGCGTGACATTCACAACTTCGGCCTCGCGAATCATCGTGGCCAGAAATGCCAATCGCTCTTCCTCTCGCAAATAGGAGTCGAACTTGCGACGGCGCAGTACCTCGTCGAGCTCTGCAACTGTCGAGGCGGACACAAGCAATCGCCCTGCTTCGAGACATCGGACGAATGCGCGACGCGGCGTGGATCGAGGCAGCAACAACGCGCTGACGCTCACGTTCGTGTCGACGACGACCCGCAAGCTAGTCGTCATGGAGAATCGAGTCGAGAATCTCCGGCGTCAGCCCGCGAGCTTCGGCTTGGGCGCCAACCTCATCTAGAACAGCCTTGAGCGATTTGCTGGAAGTCGACGTCAACTCTCGTAACCGCAGGCTGAGAAGCAATTGCAGCCGACGACGATCATCCTCCGACGCCTGTGTATACGCACGCGCGGCCGCAGCATCGACTTCAATCGAGATGTTCGTCGTTTCCATGCCGCGCGACCCCACAGGCGAGAACGTCACAACTCTCTCAAGGGTATCCCGCTACCGTTCACCAGTCAAAACGGCTCAATTCCTTCATCAACGTTACTGCAAGAACTTCTTGCGAAGATTCACGAGCGAGAGGAACGCGGGCTTGGCGGCGCCGGTGGCGTCGAACAGGCCGCCGTTTGGATAGTCGTGCATCTCGGCGTCGCTGAGTTGGCCGAGCGTGATGGTGCTCACGTAGGACTTGGCCATGAGCAGCGGCAGTGTGCGTTTGAGCCACGTGGCCTGCGCGTCGGGGTTCCACACTTGTTCGTTGGCAGGCGGCATCGACGTCGAGCGCGACTTCGCGTCAGGCTGCGTGCTGCTGGGATAGACGAGCATCAGATGCAGCGGCAATCCAAGGCAACTCCACAGGTCGAGCATGCGGCTCAGGTCGAGTCGATCGCGCGGGTTCGAGCCGTCGGGCAGGTAGCCCATGTTCAGCTCGAGGCCGATGCCGCCGAGATGCAATCCCGCGCGCACCAAAGCGTCGGCAAAGTGCAGCGGCGACAGATCGAACTCACCGTGGCGCAGATACTCGCCCCAAGGTTGGTCAAAACGAATCATCGTCGGCGTGTCGGGATCGATCTCGCGCGTCACCTCGATCGTGCGGACAGCGAGTTGCAGTATTTGCTCTTCGTGCAGCGAGTGAACGTTCGTGGCATTGATGCGTGCGGCACATTGCCATAGGCCAATCTTGCCTCGATAGCGCGTGACCACCTTCGCAACGTAATCGCTGAGGAACGAGACGAACGAATCGAAGTCCCCTTCCCACATCGCCAGCCAATCAGGCAGACCCTTGGAGTCGAGACGCAGCAATGGGCCGCTGAGCGCGCGAACGCCGTGCTCGCCGCACCATTCGACTTGCGTGTCGGGAATCTGCCAATTGTATTGTCCTTCTTGCGATTCGATTTCACGCCACACCATCGAGACGGTCAGCGCGTTGAAGGCGGTCGTCACCTGGGCGAGCGCCTGCGGCGTCAGCGTGCGATGTCCGAGATGAATCGCCAACAACGTCGGCAGTCGGCCAGTCTGCCGCATACGCATTGTCGTGGCCTGCTCGGTATACGTGTCGATCAGCGCCTCTGCGGCGTCGATGGCGAGACTCAGCGCCTGCCGCGCCCGCTGCGCCGCGACGGCGGGATTCTCGGGCGTGCTTGTCGCCAGCGAGAACTCCTGCAGCGCCCGCTTCACCGAGGCTTCGAGCGTCGCCGGCACGGTTAGGCCCAACGACTGCCACTCGGCCAACTGATTGCGAACTTGGTTCAGCTTGCCGCGGGCCAGCTCGATTTCGAGCTGGTACGGCTTATCGCGCTGCATGAGCGTCGCAGTCGACAGCAGCAACTCGCCACGCCCTTCGACCGTGAAGGGAACCTGAACACGACCCGAGTCGGGCACGCCGCGCTCGATGACGAGTTCGTTGCCGTTGATGAGGCGCGATCGGCATGGCCAGGGAATCTGGTCCATCCCCGACATGTAGGCCCGATCTGCCGTCGATGGCGTGACGCCGCTGGCCGCGTCAACGAGCATCCGCATCAGCGCAGCGGGCATAGGCTCCTCGCTCGCAACAAGGATCGATCCGGGCGTGCTTTGGGGGTCGATGCCACGCGCGACCGCGCTTCCGCCGACCGATTCCGAGTTGCTCTGTTCCTAGGCAGGGCATTGGCGAGTCTAGCTGAGCGTGACGAACCCATCAAGCAACCCGTTATCGGTCAACGCGATAACGTTTATACTTCGTCCATGAGCGACACCATTGTCCTGCAAACGGCGATCCCGAACCTCGAAGTCCGCCGCGGCAAGGTGCGTGACGTCTACGATCTTGGCGATCGCCTCCTGCTGGTCGCGACCGATCGCATCAGCGCTTTCGACTACGTGCTGCCGACCGGCATCCCCGACAAAGGACGCGTGCTGACGCAGATTAGTGCGTTTTGGTTCGAGCTGCTCAGCGAGCCGCACCATCTGATTTCGACCGATGTGACCGGAATCGAACTGCCGCCGGGTTTCGACCAGCGACAACTTGTCGGACGGAGCATGCTCGTTCGCAAAACCGAAGTCGTGCCCATCGAGTGCGTCGTCCGCGGATATCTTTCCGGGTCGGCCTGGAACGAATATCGCCAAACTGGCGAGGTGTGCGGCATCCGCCTGCCCGCTGGCCTCGTCGAAAGCGACCGCCTGCCCGAGCCGATTTTCACCCCCGCCACCAAGGCCACCAGTGGTCACGACGAGAACATCTCGTTCGCGCAGATGATCGACGCCGTGGGTCGCGAGACGGCAGAAGAGCTTCGCCGCCGCAGTCTGGGCGTCTATGGCC
Organism: uncultured Planctomycetota bacterium; assembly: GCA_963708675.1. GTDB lineage: Bacteria > Planctomycetota > Planctomycetia > Pirellulales > PNKZ01 > DATAXP01. The sequence continues at coordinate 2,104,679 of CAVPTO010000003.1, read as the reverse complement.
GGGGATCGGAGTATGCCCGCGGCCGAGGCATCATCATTGCCGACACGAAGTTCGAGTGGGGCCGCGACGGCGATCGCTTGATTCTCATCGACGAGGTGCTGACCCCCGACAGCTCGCGATTTTGGCCTGCCGATGGTTATAAGGCCGGCGGTCCGCAGCCGTCGTACGACAAGCAGTTCGTTCGCGATTGGTTACTCGCTAGCGGTTGGGATCGCAACAGTCCGCCGCCTGCACTGCCCGCCGACGTCGTCGCCAAAACGCGAGCGAAATACGTCGAGGCGTTTGAAGTGCTCGCGGGGCAGGCGTTTGCGTAACTCCTTCTCCCTTCGGGAGAAGGTGGCCGAAGGCCGGATGAGGGCGGGCTTTTGCTTGATTTGCTTGCTATTTCAACGAGCGTCCACCATCGCCTGCCGCTTCGCAATGCACAGCGATGCCTTACGCCACCCGCCCTCACCCGTCTCGATCATCTGCGATGATCGAGCCACCATCTCCCGAAGGGAGAGGAGTTTCGGCGAAGCTCGCCGATTTGCCCCACCGCGTTCCCCGGCAAAGAATGTGGAGAATCTCTTCAACGCGAGCCGGAAGCGTCAGCGACCGGAGTGCAGCCTCGCATGACATTGATCTCACCCTCGAATGACGACGCCGCGGCGGATGAAACTCCCGCCCCGCCGGATGAATATCCGATGGGTGCGGAGATTATCGACGATGCCGAGATCAAGGCTCATGACGAAGCTGCGAGACGATTGGCCGTGGCGGTCGCAAAACTTGAGGAAGCGAAAAACCCGATCCGCGTTCGCGAGCAGGTGCCACTGAGTTTCCTGCTGCAACTCTTCGTGGGCGCGTCGATCTTGCTGGCGGTGAGTCGGTCGATACCGCAAGGCGTATTCGCAGGCGCGTGCGGTGTCGTCGGCCTTACGTGGCTCATCATCAATACCGCTTTCTCGATTCGGTCGGTGCGCGTCGAATGGGCGTGGTGGACGTTGATGGCAACGTATCTCGTCGCGACGCTTTTTGCGATCGTTAGTCGATGATGCGCGCCAACATCTCGGCGAGCAACTCCACTGGCATGCCGACGACGTTCGATTCGCTTCCCTCGACAATTTCAATCCAGCCGAGGCGATCTTGTAGGCCGAATGCCCCTGCTTTGCCCTGCCACAGGCCGCTGGCCAGATACTCATCGATCACGGCCGGCGATAGCTCCGCCATCCGCAGCGATGTGCGTGCGACACCGATCTCGGGCGCGTCGCCAGGCACCCGCCACAGGCACAACCCGCTGTAGACGTGGTGGTCGCGGCCGCTGAGCAGATCGAGCATGCGCCGCGCGTCGTCGATGTCCTCGGGCTTGTTCAGAATTTCGCCTTCGCACACGGCGATCGTGTCGCAACCGATCACGATGCCGCGCTCCACGCGCTCCGCGACGTTCGCAGCCTTCAATCGCGCCAGTCTCGCCACGATCATGCCCGGCGTTTCCTCCTCGGCGTCGAACGGTTCGGCATCATCGCTCGGCGGCACGACGCGGAACGAGTAGCCCGCCGCCGTCATCAACTCGCGACGTTGCGGCGAGCTGCTGGCGAGAATGAGCGGCAAGTCGGCGGACATGGAAATCGTTGCCTGTTACGATGTGGCGGACCCGCAGTGGCGATTCTAACTTCGATCCGCGAACGGCACATGACCGCTCGATCTTCCGTGCCCTCGCTCGAGATTCTTTATGAAGACAATCACCTGCTTGCGATCAACAAGCCGGCCGGCCTTGCGACTATGGGCGTTGCTGCCGATGAGCCGAGTTTGCTGGCCGCCGCGAAGGAATACATCAAGCGTCGCTACGATAAGCCCGGCAACGTGTACCTCGGCGCCATGAGTCGCCTGGACGCGCCGGTTACGGGGGTGATTCTCTTTGCACGCACGTCGAAGGCGGCGGCTCGACTGACCGAGCAATTCCGCACGCGCGAAGTCGACAAACGTTACTGGGCCATTGTCACCGGCGAGCCACCCGAGTCCGGGCAACTCGTCGACTTCGTTATTAAGGACGAGCGTCATCGCCGCATGCACATTGCCGAAGCGAAACGCCCCGGCGCCGTCGAGGCACGTCTTTCGTTTCGCGTATTGAAGCGGCTCACCGGCATGGCGCATCTCGAAGTGACGCTCGAAACGGGCCGCAAGCATCAGATTCGGCTGCAGCTTGGCTCGCGTGGCATGCCCGTCGTCGGCGATCGCAAGTACGGAAGTCGCGCGGCGTTCGAGCCCGGCATCGCGTTGCACGCGCGTGAGCTGCGATTCGAGCACCCGACACGAGGCGACGCGATCGAGTTGACCGCGCCGCTGCCGAAGTCGTGGAAGCGCTTCGCGATTGAATAATCCTTCTCCCTCTGGCAGAAGGTGCCCGAAGGGCGGATGTGGGCGGGTCGTTTCCTGACTTGCCATCCACTGCGAGAAACTTAACACTGGGTCAGGCTCTTTGCGATGGAGGCGACTTCCTTACGCCACGCTCCCTCACCCGTCTCGATCATCTGCGATGATCGAGCCACCCTCTCCCGAAAGGAGAGGGGGAGTTTTGTCGAATTCCATGCGGCACTCGCACCATCTTGCGGCCGCGAACAAGCGATCGACTCGCTCGGGATGCCCGATCAATTGCAATCCGATCGGCAGGCCGTCGTTCGTCAAACCGCAGGGAATCGAAACGGTCGGCACACCGGCGAAACTCCACGGCGAGTTGAATCGCGAGTCGCCGGTGGTCTCCAATCCTCCCGCTGCGTCGACGGTAGCGAGCATTCTAAAGGCGTCGACAGACTCGAGATCATCGAGGATCTCGGCCCGAAACCGCTGGCGATATCGCAAGGCTTCGTCGTAATCCGCCTTCGATGTCGCGCGGCCTTCGTCGAGCATCGCGGCGATCTTTGGTCCGTACTCGGTACGCCGTACTGGGTACTGGTCGCGATGCACGTGAGCGGCTTCGTGGACCATGACGCGACGATGCATCCGCACCGCTTCGTCGAATGATTCGGGGTCGACTTCGACGATTTTTGGCTTGTCATCGTCAATCCGCGCGATTCGTTGTCCCGACATCACCTCGATCATCGCGCACAAATCATCCACCGTTCTCGCGATGGCTCCGGCATGATCGAGGGTGGGACTGACAGGAAGCACGCCATCGAGAGGAATCGCGCCGTAGGCGGGCTTGCAACCGGCGACGCCGCAGTAACTGGCGGGACGTGTGATCGAACCGCCGGTTTGCGTTCCGACGGCAGCGAGACACATGCCCATCGCGACCGCCGCCGCTGAGCCGCTGCTCGAACCGCCGGGCGTGCGATCGAGGTTCCAAGGATTGCGCGTCGGCGAGGGATCGAAGCAGGCGAACTCGCAGGTGACGGTTTTGCCCAGGATGATCGCCCCGGCACGTCGCAGACGTGCAACCAACACCGCATCGCGCGCGGCTTGATGTCCCGCCCGCAGTGGCGAGCCCGCCAAGGTTGGAAGTCCTTCGACGTCGATGATGTCCTTGATGCCGATCGGGATGCCGTGCAGCGGCCCACGATCGAAACCACGCGCGAGTTCGTCGGCGAGCAATCGGGCTTGGGCCCGCGCGCCGTCGGCATCGACGAGCACCCATGCATGCACCTGCGAATCGAATCGGTTGATGCGACCCAGGCAGTGCTCGACGAGATCGAGCGGCGATCGTTCGCGGGAACGGAGCGAGGCCGCGGCGGTGGTGCAGGTTAGCTCTGCCATATGCTGTGAGTGTAAAATGAGCCGCGACGTATGACACCCTCGGCATTACTCATTGTTGGCCACGGCACGAAAGATACCGCCGGTGTCGCCGAGTTCTTGACGGTCGTCGCCGACGTCGCGGCCGCATCGCCCGCTGTGATCGTCGAGCCCTGCTTCCTCGAACTGGCCGAGCCGACGATCGACGCCGGCTTTTCGCGTTGCGTCGAGCGCGGGGCTGGACTCGTCACCGTGCTTCCGCTGTTGCTGTTCACGGCGGGGCATGCCGAGCGCGACATCCCCGCCGCCACCAAAGCCGCCGCGGCCAAGCATCCCTCGAACATCGCCGTCCGCCAGGCATCGACGCTCGGCTGTCATCCCGCCATCATCGAGTTGTCGGCCCAGCGGTTTCGCGAGGCGATGGCGGCTGCGAACGCCGAACCACTCGATCAAACCTCGCTGCTGTTCGTTGGCCGTGGCTCGAAGGACACCAACGCGACGGCCGAGATGCACCGCTTCGCCAAGCTGCGGCATAAGAATACACCCACCGCTCGTTTGGAGACGTGTTTCATCGCCATGGCGCAACCTTCGTTCGAACAGGGGCTCGATGCGATCGCGACGTCGCCGTGCTCGCAAATCGTGGTGCAGCCGCACCTGCTCTTTCACGGTCAGTTGTTCGAAGATGTGAAGGAGGGGGTCGCCAAACGTGCGGCTAAGTGTCCCGATCGCCGATGGTTGGTCGTCGAACCGCTTGGTGTCGATCGGCTTCTCGTGCAGGCGATTCTCAGCGTGGCCGCGGCGGAATAATCGTCGCCATGCATCTCGCGTTGGCGGTGTGTAAATGAATTCGCGTTAATCTCGACAAGTTGGGCTCTGCTTGCGGGAAATTAACATGGTGACTGCGGTAACAAACCGTTAGGATAGCGCAAACATTGCCAACCAACGGGCTAATCCGTATCATTTGCGGTAACTTGTTTTCTTTGTTGAACTTGTGTCCGCGGATGCCTTGCATCACTCGCTCTTTTGGCGTCAAGGAAATCGTTTGATGACACGTCCTTTCGTCTCGTGCTGGGTTCGGTGCGTCGGGTTGATCGCGATCGCGGCCACGACGGTCGTCGGATGGCGGCTGGTCGGGGCTGAGCTCGACGCCCCCACGTCGAACGATCGCCAGGTGGCACTGGCCGTCACCGCTTTGCTGCGAAGCGAACACCTGACCGGGCACCCGCTCGACAACGAAATCGCCGGCCGCTGCATGACGCTGTTCCTCAAGCTGCTCGACCCGCGAAAGCTGTACTTCTACCAGTCCGACGTCGACACCTTCCGCAACGACCAGAACGCGTTGGTCTCGCAGATCCGCCGCGGCGACATCAGCCTGGGCTACAAGGTCTTCAAGACCTTCCTCGACCGGCTCGACGAGCGTGTGAAGTTTGCTGACGAGTTCATCAACGCCCCGCACGACTTCACGGTCGACGAGGAGATGATCATCGAGCCCGAGGTGGCCCAATATGCCAAGAACCCGGCCGAGGCTCGCGATCTGTGGCGGAAGAACATCAAGTACGAGCTGCTCGTCCTGAAGGCCGCCGACGCCCACAAGGACGAAGACGCCAAGAAGAAGGAAGAGAAAAAGAAAAGTGACCCCAAGAAGGACGCGAAAGTAGCCGAAACCGACGCGGAAACTGCCGCCGAGCCGCCGATCGACCCGAAAACGCGTCTGCAGCGTCGCTACAAGAGCTTCGCCAAGCAGATGCACCAGACCGACCACGACGAGCTGCTCGAAATGTTCCTGACGTCGCTGACGACGTCCTACGATCCGCACTCGACCTACATGTCGGCCAAGAGCCTGGAGAACTTCGAAATCCAGATGCGTCTGCAGCTCGACGGCATTGGCGCTCAGTTGCAATGGAAGGACGGCTACACCGTCGTCAACAAGATCATCCCTGGCGGCGCTGCCGACTTGGACAAGCGTCTGAAGAACGAAGACAAGGTGGTGGGTGTCGGCCAAGGCAACGACGGCGAACTCGTCGACGTCGTTGACATGAAACTGTCGGACGTCGTGCAACTGATCCGCGGCAAGCGGAACACCGTGGTGCGGCTCGAAGTGCTGCCGCGCGGCAAGAGCGAGCGCAAGATCTACGCCATCACGCGAGCCGAGGTGCAACTGCACGAGCAGGAAGCCCGCTCGCAGATCATCGAAGAGAAGCGTGACGCCCGCACCTACAAGATCGGCGTCATCGACTTGCCTAGCTTCTACATGGACATGGAAGGCGCCCGCCGCAACATGCCCGACTTCAAGAGCACGACGCGCGATGTCGCGAAGTTGCTCAAGGAGTTCAACGAGCAGCACGTCGACGCCGTCGTTCTCGACTTGCGTCGCAACGGTGGCGGATCGCTGACCGAGGCGATCAACCTGACGGGCCTGTTCATCGACGAAGGGCCGATCGTGCAGGTGAAGGACAAGGACGATCGCCGTCAGTCGTACAACGACCAGGACAAGGGATCGAGCTGGAACGGCCCGCTCGTCGTGCTCACAAGCAAGCTCAGCGCCAGTGCCAGCGAAATCTTTGCCGGCGCCATTCAGGACTACCATCGCGGCCTCATCGTCGGCGATAAGAGCACGCACGGCAAAGGCACCGTGCAAAGCCTGCTCGACCTCGGCCGTCAGTTGTTCCAAATTCCGAACTCGCCTCCGCTGGGCGCGCTGAAGATCACGATGCAGCAGTTCTATCGCCCCAATGGCGACAGCACTCAAAACCGCGGCGTGAATGCCGACATCGCGCTCCCGTCGCTGATCAACGAGCTCGACATCGGCGAGGCGGACCTCGATTACGCGTTGGCCTTCGATCGCATCGATCCGGTGCGGTACGACCGGCTCAACCTCGTCGATGCCGCGACGGTCAATCGACTCGATCAACTGTCGAAGGAACGTCAGAAGAGCTCGAACGACTTCCAGCGCGTCCTACGCAACATCGAGACGTACAAGCAACAGAAGGCGAAGAAGTCGGTCACGCTGAACGAGCAGAAGTTCATGGCCGAGCGTGCCGAGCTGAACGCCGAACGCGAACAGGACAATGAGCTTGAAGACTTGGAAAAGAGCGAAGGAGAAGTCGTGAAGCGCACGTTCTACTTCAACGAAGCGCTGAACATCACGCTCGACTACTTGCAGCAGATCAAGCTCGCGAAGCTCGATTAATCGCGGCGATTGATTGTTTTTCGAACATGAACCCTCCGGCGAACACGCCGGGGGTTTTTTATGCGCGTTACAAATCGAGCGCGGCCACATCGACCGACACGTTCATCGCGTGGTTGCCGCCGCCGACGAACACGCCGCGCACGGGACAGACGTCGCCGTAGTCGCGACCCCAGGCGAGCGTCACATGTCGCGTGGAGATAAGCTGGTTGTTCGTCGGGTCGACGTCCAACCATCCTGATCCGGGGCAATAGACCGACAGCCAGGCATGCGAGGCATCGGCCCCGATGAGCTTCGGCTGCCCCGGCGGCGGATCGGTCTGCAAGTAGCCGCTGACGTACTGCGCGGCGAGGCCCAACGATCGCAGACAGCTAATCTCCAAATGTGCAAAGTCTTGGCACACACCACGACGCAGGCGAAACACCTCATCCGGCGGCGTGCTCACGGTTGTCGACGCCGGCGAATACTTGAAGTCGCGATAGATGCGCGCCGTCAGTTCGAGAACCGCATCCCATAGCGGGCGACGCCGCGTGAACGATTCGAGTGCGTACTGGCGGATGTCTTCGTGAATCGAAACGAATGGCGAGGCGAACGCGAACTGCGACGCCGCGAGGTGCTCGCTGTTGCGATAATCGGTCAGCGCGTCGCGGGCATCTTCCCAGGCTGGCGTGTCGGCCGACGTCGGCAACCTCGGCGGTTCGACATCGACCTTGCTCGTCGCGGTCACGGTGAGCTTGTGATGCGCCTCGTGAATGGCGAAGTACGAGACGTGGTTGCCGAAGTAATCGAGACGCTCGTCGATCGTTGCCGGCAGTGGTTTGATCGCCAGACGCGTCGAAATGCAACGCTGATGGCCGTGATCGCGCGGCGTGAGATGCAGCTCGTTGTGGCACATCGGCACCGGCTGGCTGTAGCTGTACGTGGTGACGTGCACGACCTTGTAAATCACGCGGAGTCTCCGGCAGTGAAGTCCGTCATCTGCCGCGACGGGCCTGCATGAATCATATACGTGTGCGTCACGCTGTCGGAAAGCTTTCGCAGTTGGGCCGCCATGTCGACGAGGAACCGATCGAGACGACGACGCTGGCCGTCCGCTTCGACTTTGCACAGTTGTTCGACGTCGGCCAATCGCATGCGCGTCTGCGCGGCGAGGATCAAACGTTGTTCGCTGCTGCGCACGGGTTGCGACTGATCGCGAGGCAGGTTGTTCACGTGCTCGGCAAGCGCCGCGAGTTGAAACGCCGCCGACCGCGGGTTCGATTCGTCGGTCATCAGCAGATCCAACATCGGCGCGAGCTGCAGATTCGTCAGATATCGCGACTTGTACGTCATCCAACTGTCGGCGATTTCCAACAGCGCTTCGATGATGAGGTTCGTCTTTGGACTGATATGCGCGAGTGCCGAGCGGAGCAAGCACATGGTGTGCATGGCACGTTCGACACGGCGACCCATGTCGAGGAATCGCCAGCCGGGGCCGCGCGTCATGCTTTCGACGCCCATGCCGGCGAACGCTGCGAGATGGAAAACAGTTTGGTTCAGGGTCGAGAGCATGTCCCCGGGAAGGCTCGTCAGATCGGCCGAGATGGTCGGCACGTCTTCGTCGAGCAGCGTGAGGATCCGCCAACTGTCGACCGACAAGCGGTCGCGCGCCACCGACGCCACACCGCGAATCGATTGAATGTTCGACCGCACGCTGCCGATGCGCTGTTCGTCGTAGACGAGGTCCAACAACTCGGTGACCAGCCGATGGCGAAGCTCGGCGGCGGGGCGCGTGATCAACTCCGATCGCGGCATGATCGGATTGCTCAACGAGCCGACCATGAGCAGCAAATCGGGGAGCGCTCCGGGGTCGGGCTCGCTCGTAATGCGGTTGACGATGGTGCGCAGCAGACGCACCGTCCCTTCGACGCGTTCGACCTGCCGGCCAAGCCAGTACAGATTTTCGGCGACGCGGCTGGGCAAGTCGTTGCCGCTGCGCCGCAGTTCCATCGGGGCGTCGGTCGGCCGCAGCAGCGTGATCTGCTCGACAGGCCCGTCCGAAAAGACCCACACGTCTTTGCTCGCCTGGCCGGCGGCCATCGAATCGCTAAGCTGGTCGGCCTTGCTGAACACGCGCGGCAATCCGCCCGGCATGACCTGGTACGTGTCGTTCGTGGCGACGGCGAACGCACGCAGCGCCACGTGCCACGGCTCGAGGCGGTTGCCGTTCCACACCGGCGCCGACGAACACGCGATGTGTTCTTGGGCGACAAATTCGTGCGGACGTGCGCGAATGCGGGCAAGCAACTCTTCACGCGTGGCGCTCGACAGTTGATCGCCGGTCACCGGGCGCGTCGAGCGGGCATCGAAAACAGGTTTGACGATCAGTTGGCCAAAGTTGGCGAGTGTGTGCCGCAGGCCTTCTTCTTCGCCGCACCACCAGGTTCCGACGCCTGGCAGCAGCAGCTCTTCGCCGAGCATGTGACGGCAGATGCTCGGCAAGAACGCCTGCAGCACCGGAGCTTCGAGCATGCCGGTGCCGAGAGCGTTGGCGATGACAACGTGATTTCGCCGCGCGGCATGCGCCAACCCCGGCACGCCGGCCATGGTGTCGCTTTCCAGCTCGAGCGGGTCGCATTGCTCGTCACTCAAGCGGCGGAAAATGACATCGACCGGCAGCAGCCCGCCGAGAGTCTTCAAGAACACGATGTTGTCGCGAACTGTGAGGTCGCCCCCTTCGACCATCGTGTAGCCGAGGTAGCGGGCAAGGTACATATCCTCGAAATACGTGCGGCTCTCGGGACCGGCGGTCAGCAGCACGACGCGCGGGTTGTCGCGATGGTGCGTCGCAAGGCTTTGCAGCGTTTCGCGCAGCGTGACGAAGAACGGCGCCAGACGTTGCACCTGCAGCTCGTCGAACATGTGCGCCTGAGCGCGGGCGATGACGATGCGGTTCTCGACCGCGTACCCGGCCCCGGTCGGCGACTGCGTACGGTCGGCCAGAATCACCCAGCGACCATCGGGAGCACGCGCCAGGTGTGCCGCGTAAAGGTGCAAGTACAACTGATGCGGCACCCGGCTGCCATGACACGCCAGCAAGAACGCTGGGTTCGAATAGACCAGCTCTGGCGGCAGCAGGCCGTTTCGCAAAAGGCTTTGCGGGCCGTACAAGTCGACGAGAATCTCGTTCAGCAGATGGGCGCGTTGCGCCAATCCGTCGGCCAAGGGTTTCCACTGATCGGGCGGAAACAGAAGCGGGATCGAATCGACTTCCCACGGCGTATCGGCTGAACGTTCGTGGGCGTGATAGGTGACGCGGTTATCGTGAACGAGGCGCGTTGCTTGTTGCGCGGTGCGCGCGATGCCCGACGGCCCGATCGATTCGAACTCGGCAACGAGCTTTTGCCAATGCGGCCGAATGAGCCCGGCACTGGCGACCATTTCGTCGTACACGTCGCCGGGCGGAGCGTAAGCTAAGCCGGGAGGTGTCTCAACGGCCGCCTCAAACGACGAAGGCATCAGACTAGATTCCGAAGTTTCGTGCACGCATCCGCCTAGCGCCGAGGCAGCTTAGATTGCGCGGCCCCTGATGTTCAAGAGCGCCTTTGGTCCGACGCGTCGACTTTGGTCCTGCATTTCGAAGCGACGCGTTCATAGTCGCTTCGATCGTCAAGGTCACCGTTCGTCGAAATTATTGGTCGTCGAGGTTATTGATCGTCAAAGTTATCGTTCTCCTAACGACACCGGTTCGACCGCGCGACGCAAGTCGAGCGTCATCGGATACTCGCCGCTGCGCTCGACCGGTCCGAATTCCACACCCCCCGCGCTGCCAACCGGAACGAACTGCGCCGCGCGACGGCTTTCGGCCTCGAAGGCGTTGACCGGTCGCGTGTCGTAGCTGCGTCCACCAGGATGCGAGACGTTCCAGGTGCATCCGCCCATCACGTGGTTGGTCCATTCATCGAGCAAGTCGAACATCAGCGGCGCGTGAACGCCGATCGTCGGGTGCAAACACGACGGCGGCTGCCAGGCGCGATAGCGCACACCGGCGACGAACTCGCCGACCGTGCCCGTCGGGAAAAGCGGCACGTGGCGGCCATTGCAGAACAGTGCGTGACGCGTCTCCGTCATGCCGCGTACTTTCACTTGCAAGCGCTCGAGCGACGAATCGACCGCTCGCGCGGTGCTGCCGCCCATCGATTCTTCGCCCAACACGTGCCAAGGCTCGATGGCTTGTCGTAGCTCGACCTCAACGTTGTCGTAGACGACGCGTCCGTACACGGGGAAGCGGAACTCGAAGTGCGCGGCGAACCAGTCCTTCTTCATCTCGATGCCTTCGTCGTTCAGTTCGCGAATGACATCGTCGAAGTCCTGAGCGATAAAGTGCGGCAACATGAAGCGATCGTGCAGCGCGGTGCCCCAACGCACCATTTCGCGCGTGTACGGCTTGTTCCAAAACCGCGCGACGAGCGAGCGAATCAGCAGTTGCTGAGTCAAGCTCATCTGCGCGTGCGGCGGCATCTCGAAGGCGCGGAACTCGACGAGTCCCAAACGTCCGGCTGCGTGGTCGGGCGAGAACAGCTTGTCGATGCAGAACTCGGCGCGGTGCGTGTTGCCGGTCAGATCGACGAGCAAATTGCGGAACAGTCGGTCGACGATCCACGGCGGCGTACGACCGCCATTTTGCGGTAGTTGCTGGAACGCGATTTCCAACTCGTACAAGCTTTCGTGCCGTGCTTCGTCCGTTCGCGGCGCCTGGCTGGTCGGGCCAACGAACAGACCCGACAACAGATATGACAGTGACGGGTGATTGTTCCAAAACGCCACGAGGCTGCGCACCAGATCGGGGCGTCGCAGGAACGGGCTATCCGACGGCGTGGCTCCGCCGAGGACGACGTGATTGCCGCCGCCGGTGCCGGTGTGCCGGCCGTCGATCATGAACTTTTCGGTTCCCAGCCGGCAGTGCCGCGCGTCGTCGTACAATGTCGTTGTGACTTGCACGAGCGAATCCCACGAGCCCGCGGGATGCACGTTGACTTCGATCACACCGGGGTCGGGTGTCACGCGCAGATGAGCGAGACGGTGATCGTGCGGCGGCAAATAGCCTTCGATATGAACCGGCATCTGCAAGTCGGCCGCCGTGCCTTCGATGGCAGCGACGAGCTCGAGATAATCTTCGGCCAACTCGACGGGAGGCATGAAGACGTGCAGACGTCCGTTGCGCGGCTCGACGCACAACGCGGTGCGCACCTTGACCGACTGCGGCATGTCGCGTTCGAAGCGTGGCCCGGTCAGTCGCTGTGCTTCGAGTTGCTGAGCCTCGACGTGTTCCATCAACGCGGACGGCGAACCTTCTCCGCCGCTGCGACCGACCGTGAGTTGTCCGGGGCCGCGATTGCCGTCGCCCATCGACGAATGGTGCAACGCCGAATGCGACATCGGATGAGACATCGCAGGCGAACTGCCATTACCGTCGAACCGCGCTCGGTGGTCGTGTGCTTCGCCGTTTTGATTGGGCGAGTGCTCCCATACACCGTAGGGCGGCAGCGGACCTCGCGGCGCGTGCGGCTCAAGCGGAAATTGCTGAGGCCGCTCACCTGGCGCGAGCCACGGCAGCGAATCCAACGGCAGTCGCAATCCCATCGGGCTGTCGCCGGGAATCAGGTACATGCGTTCGGAACGGAAGAACCACGGGCCGCTTTCCCACTTCGAATGTCGCGACAGCACGCCGCGACGAATCGGCAGCACGTAGCCGACCTCTGTCGCGAGTCCTTGTTCGAAAATGCGCGCCAAGCGGCGGCGTTCGACCTCGTCGTCGAGCTTCGAGTCGAGTGGGTCGACGTTGGTCGGCAGTCGGCGTTCACGCCACAGGTGATACCACGCGTCTTCGTAGCCGGTAACGATGTGATCGTCGCCGACACCCAGTCGATGGCTAAGCCGTTCGATGAACGCACGGGCCTCGCGCGGGCCGTGACCTGGTGATAGTTCGTCGTGGGCGACCAGGTTCATGTCACGCCAAATCGGCTCGCCGTCCTTACGCCAGTAGCAGCTCAGCGACCAGCGCGGCAGTTGCTCGCCGGGATACCACTTGCCTTGGCCGAAGTGCAGCAGTCCGCCAGGAGCGAACGACGTGTGCAATCGACGCACGAGTTGACCCGACAAGCGGCGCTTGTTCGGCCCCATGGCCGTCGTATTCCACTCGTCCCCTTCGTAGTCGTCAATCGAAACGAACGTCGGCTCGCCACCCATCGTCAATCGCACGGACCCGGCTTCGAGCTCGGCATCGATTTTGTGGCCGAGCGCGTTGATCTCTTGCCATTCTTCGTCGGTGTACGGCTTCGTGACTCGAGGGTCTTCGTGAACGCGCTCGACGCTCATCTCGGTGTGGAACGTCGCCTCGCACGGCTCGACGCTTCCCGAAACGGGAGCGGCGGTCGAAGGCTCGGGCGTCGCTGCGAGCGGAATATGCCCTTCGCCAGCGAACAGGCCGCTCGTCGGATCGAGGCCGACCCAGCCTGCGCCGGGGAGATACACCTCGGTCCAGGCGTGCAGGTCCGTGAAGTCGGCACTCGCGCCGACCGGGCCGTCGAGTGCCTTGATGTCGGGAACGAGTTGAATGAGATAACCCGAGACGAATCGCGCGGCGAGGCCGAGATGACGCAGCACGTCGACCATCAGCCATGCCGAGTCGCGACACGATCCGCTGCGATCGGTCAGCGACTGCTCAGGCGTTTTGACGCCCGGCTCCATGCGGATGGTGTAGCCGATCGCTCGGTTCACGCGACCGTTGAGATCGACAAGGAAGTCGACCGTGCGCTTCGTATCGCGCGGCACTTGTGCGACGAAGTCGCTCACCAAAGGTCCAGCGGGCAGCGCCGGCAGAAAAGGCGCTAAGTCGTGCTTGAGTGCATCATCGTACGTGAACGGCCATTGCTCGGCATACGTCTCTAAGAAGAAGTCGAACGGATTGACGACGACCATGTCGGCGATTAACTCGACATCGAACTCGAGTCGATCGCTCTTCTTCGGAAACACCAGCCGGCCGAGATAATTGCCGTGCGGGTCCTGTTGCCAGTTCAGGAAGTGTTCGCCGGGCGTGACGCGCAGCGAGTAGCTGCGGATCGGAGTTCGGCAGTGCGGCGCGGGTTTGAGCCGCACGACTTGGGGAAAGATTTCAACGAAACGATCGTAGTGATACGACGTTTTATGGTGCAGGGCGACTCGGATCGGCATAATCTTTTGGCCTTCAGCGGACGGAAACTAGGCGTTGTTCTGCGCCTGCTTTTGGGACTGCGATTGCAGCATGGGGCGCGGGATGAACGAAACCGCCTGGCCCGATCCGTCGTGGCCAGAGTCGGGCGACAAAGCGAAAAACGTGTTGTGAATCGCCTCGCCGACCAGGTTGAGCTTCTTTTGGAAGCCGTCGATGAACTCGTGAAGTCCGCCTTTGATGATCTCTTGCACACCGACGTACGAGAGCTCCGAACGCAGGCGTCCGAGTTGATGTTCGGCAGGATTTCGCAACGGACCGCGCGTGTTGCCCGAGACCGCGAGCACCGACTCTTCGGCGGCGGCGAGGCAGTACTGCACGGCACGTGGGAACTCGCGATCGAGCACCAGGAACTCTACCACAGCGGCAGGCGTGATGCGGCCATGTGCTTTACGATACATTTCCAAAGCACTGGCACTTTTTAATAAAGCCGACCACTGGATTGTGTCGACAGGGGTGCCGATGTCGTTGACGTTCGGCAGCAGCAGATAGTATTTGACGTCGAGAATGCGCGACGTCTTGTCGGCACGTTCGAGCATTTGGCCGACACGCGCGAAATGCCACGCTTCGCCGTGCGACATGGTGGCGTCGGTCACGCCTTCGAGCAGGTGGCTGGCGAGTCGCACGCGGCTGAAGAACTCGAACAGTTCTTCAAGGTTGAACTGCATGCGGCTAGCGCCTTCGACCATCAGGTACGCCTTGTTGATCTCTTCCCACATGGTTGAGGAGATCATGTCGCGCACGGTGCGAGCGTTCTCGCGGGCACGGCGCAGGCACATGCGAATCGAGTTGCCGTTCTTGTCGTCGAAGGCGAGGAACTTGAGAACATTCTCTTGCGTCGGTTCGCCGTAGGCCTCGGTAAAGACCTTCTGGTCGCCCGTGGTGTAAATGAGCGGAGCCCATTGCCCGTGGCCTTCGATGCCCAGGCCAAGGTCGATCGTCAGGTTCAGATTGACATCGATGAAGCGCGCGACATTTTCCGCGCGCTCGATGTAGCGGCTCATCCAAAAGATCGATTCAGCGACGCGACTCAGCATATGTATAAATGTCGAATGTCTCATGACGAATGTCTAATGATGAAACGAACAATCTGTTCGTCATTAGACATTCGTCATTCGTCATTTCAGTACCCAGGTGTCTTTGCTTCCGCCGCCTTGCGACGAGTTGACGACGAGCGATCCCTTTTGGAGCGCGACGCGTGTCAGCCCGCCGGGCAGCACATAGATTTCTTCGCCATAGAGGATGTACGGTCGCAGGTCGACGTGACGCCCTTCGAGGCGATTGTCGACGATGGTCGGCACACGCGACAACGAGAGCATCGGTTGCGCGATGTAGTTGCGCGGGTTCTTCTGAATCAACTCGCGGTATTTTTCAATCTCTTCCTTCGAGGCGCGAGGGCCGAGGAGGATGCCGTAACCGCCCGACTCGTTGGTGGGCTTGATGACGAGCTTGTCGATGTTGGCCAATACGTGTTCGCGATGTTTGTCGTCGCCGCAGACGAACGAAGGCACATTCTTGAGGATGCAGTCTTCGCCCAAGTAGTACTTGATGATCTCAGGCACGTAGGCGTAAACAGCCTTATCGTCGGCAATGCCCGTGCCCGGTGCGTTGGCAAGCGACACGCGGCCCGCCCGGTACACGTCCATCAAGCCGGGAACGCCAAGCGTCGAGTCGGGTCGGAACGTTTTGGGATCGAGGAAGTCGTCATCAATGCGACGGTAGATCACGTCGACGCGCTCGAAACCTTGCGTCGTGCGCATCCGCACATAGCCGTCGCTGACGCAAAGGTCGGAACCTTGCACCAGCTCGACGCCCATCTGCTGCGCGAGGAAGCAATGTTCGAAGTATGCCGAGTTGTAGCTGCCGGGAGTGAGCACGACGACGTTCGGCTCGCGCACGCCTTCGGGCGCGATGTACTGCAACATCTTGAGCAGTTGTTCGGGATAGTCCTCAACCGGCTCGATCGACAGGCCATTGAAAACCTGCGGGAACGTGCGCTTCATCACGTCGCGGTTCTCAAGAACGTACGACACACCGCTGGGGCAGCGGAGGTTGTCCTCGAGCACGTAAATCTCGCCATCGCCGTCGCGCACCAGGTCGGTGCCCGTGATGTGGCACCAAATGCCCTTGGGCGGCTTGAGGCCCGCGCAGTTCTTGAGGAAGCACTTGCCGGTGTCGATCAAGAAGTCGGGCAGCACCTTGTCTTTCAAGATGCGCTGATCGTTGTAGATGTCGTCGATGAACAGGTTGAGCGCGTGGATGCGTTGCTTGAGTCCCGCGGAAACCTGCTTCCACTCTTCGGCCTCGATGATGCGAGGCACGAGGTCGAAAGGCCAAATCTTTTCGGTGCCGGCCTCGTGACCGTAGACGTTGAACGTGATGCCCATGTTCAACAACGCAAGATCGGCGGCTTTCTGGCGTCGCGTCAGTTCGCCTTCGCTGAGCGTCTTGAGACGCTGCGCTAACAATTCGCCGCGGCGGCGTGGCTTGCCGCCGGCCTCGAACATCTCGTCGTAGAAGCCTTCCGTGTCGTAATCGTCGAAATGCAGATTCGACGAAGCCGGTCGTTCATCAACCGAAGCCATGAGATGTCATTCCCAGAGTGAGTCCGCCAAACAACCGCCGCCACAGTTTACTCAACTTGACGACGTGAGCGCGGAGTCCTTGCCCACAATTCGGGCAGGTCTTGTCCGAACCTTGAGCAAAACGACCGACTCACGGCGCGATTTGCCTCGTCTCACTGCGCAACGCAACTGTCGCGCCCAGGCACAACGCGCCGGAGCCGGTCTTCGCCGGTCTCTGACGGGCGATCATTGTCTCACGCAGAACTGGCAAGATCAATGTTGTGCGCAATTGCGGCACCCAGAGCTACCGGAGATGACGGCAATATCACCGTGTCGCCGTTGCCGTTTTTTTCGGAGGCGCGGCGCTTCAAGATTGCCCCTGAAGGTTGCTCGCATAACGTGCGCGCCAGCTTGAGACGTCGGCGCCGACAACGACGTTGTCGATCACGATCCGCACCCCGGCAACTTTTCGCACCTTTTCGAGCACCGCACGCTTGGTGCTGATGAGCCGCAACCGGCCGCTCAGCGTGACGATCCCCATGTGAGCGCCGATTGTGAGAACGCGGGCTTCGGGGCTGTCCAAGCTCGACAGGGCTTGGAACACGTTATGGGTCAGTCTCGCGTCGGTAAGCGACAACGAAACGAGATTGGCTTCGAGCACCATGGGGGAGTCTTTCCGTAAATCGAGTGAGAAGGGAGCAAAACGACGTAACACGAGTGGGACAACTACATGCGCGACTACACACGGAACACCTCCAGAAAACTTGGGGAACATGACAAAAACGAAAACAACCGAAGGCGGAAACGCTGACGACCGCGAAAGGTCGGTCTGCCGCTGCCTGGCAATGCCACTGCCTAGCAACAGCGACAACAACACCCGCGTCGCGAAGCAACGACACGGCAATTCACGGCTGCGGACGAGAGAGCGTCGAAGTGAAAAGCAGCCATGGAACGAAACCTGTTAGGAACGCCAGCCTCGTAATCTTACTATGTTAATCATTATCGTGATCTTATGGCCCGTGCAATAGGGAAAGTGGCCAGATTTTGGTTCGGCTTCCTTCCGTCGGTCTTATCGAAAGGCGATCAGCCAGAACCAGTAATCTATCACCGCTTGCGGTTTCGCGCGTTCTGCTTCAAAAAGCGCGAAACCGCAAGCGGTGATGGCAACCCGGGATCCTAGCGCTCGATTCCCACTGATTCTTCCAGATCAATGACCCCTCGGCACCAAAAACCGGCTGAACCAATCGGCCGCCAACCGGGCGACCTCTTCCAAAGCGCCGGTTTCCTCGAACAGGTGCGTCGCCCCGTGAACGACCTTCAGCTCCTTGTGTCGCGATTGGACGAGGTCGTCGTAGGCGACTTCGTTGAGCTCGATCACACCGTAGTCCGCGCCGCCGACGATCAACAGCGTCGGCGCACGCACCTTCGAAATCGCCGAGCCGGCCAAGTCAGGTCGCCCGCCGCGCGATATCACGGCAGCCACGTCCGTGCGCAGGGCTGCATCCACCAACGCGGCGGCGGCGCCGGTGCTCGCGCCGAAATAGCCGACGATCAAGTCTCGCGTCTCGTCATGCTGCGCCGCCCAATCACTCGCGGCGGTCAGACGGGTCGCCAGCAAATCGATGTCGAACCGCAACTCGCCGGTCATCGAGTCCAAGTGATCTTCCTTGGCGGTGAGCAAATCGATCAACA
The DNA here is from genome assembly GCA_963708675.1 of uncultured Planctomycetota bacterium. Taxonomy (GTDB): domain Bacteria; phylum Planctomycetota; class Planctomycetia; order Pirellulales; family PNKZ01; genus DATAXP01. The sequence continues at coordinate 2,086,285 of CAVPTO010000003.1, read as the reverse complement.
GCGTCGCGTGTCCCGCCTCGTTCAGCGAGTGCGCGACGAAACGGTTGCGCGGACTTTGGCGACTGCTTCCGCTGCCGTGCGCAAAGATCACCAAACTATCGGCTCCGGCGGGGATCTCGAGATCGCCCTCGATAATGCCCCCATTCACTTCGACACGGACGAATTCCTGACAGGCTGCATGTGTTGACATTTCACGACTCCAAAAGAGGGCATGGCTGACATCAAGGCGATGGCGAAACGTGCGCACTCCATCGCGACGCTTCGTCGAGTAATTGTTTGACTTCGCGATCCGTGGTTTGGCTGAAGTCGTCGTACCAGAGGCCGACGGCATAAAAGTGTTCGGGCGCTTCGAGGCATACCACTTCATCGGCCTCGCGTTTGAGCTGCTCGCAGGTTGATCGCGCTCCGACGGGCACAGCGACGATGATGCGCTCGGGATGCAAACGCCTTAATGCCGCGACGGCGGCGCGCATCGTCGAACCGGTCGCCAAGCCGTCATCGACGAGAATGATCGTGTGGCCTTCGACTGAAACCGGCGGTCGATCGTCGCGATACTCGCGTTCGCGTCGCAATAATTCGAGACGCTCTCGGGCGACGACGGCATCAAGGACAGGTCGCGGAACGTGGGCGCCTCGCACGACGTCGTCGTTGAGCACCACCACATCGCCGGTGGCAATCGCGCCCATGGCGAGCTCTTCTTGCCCGGGAAGGCCGAGCTTGCGCACCAGGAACACGTCGAGCGGAGCGTGTAACGCCTGGGCGACTTCGAAGCCAACGGGAACGCCACCCCGCGGCAGCGCCAGCACCAGAAGATCCGGCGCGTCGCCATACTCAACCAATCGGGCGGCCAAAAGTTTGCCGGCCGCAAGGCGGTCGCGAAAAGTCACGGGGAAACCTCCCCTCCACACTTCACGGAATTGTACGCCTTCCGCGCAGAAGTACGTAACTGAATTCTCTGAATATTCCGTCACTCAATTGTGTGACTCTACACCCGAACGGGGTCGTCGACGGCTCGTCGTTTGCGGCACAAATCGCCGGAACTCTTCGAAGGAGCAAGCCGTGACACTCAGGCGAAGCCGTGAACTCAGCAATGCATGCGTTTCGGATCGGCTGCTCGACGTCGTTGGCCGGGTGAGCACGACGTTGCACGGCTGGGAAGACCTCGATCCGCTCATCGACCGCGTCGGCAACGCCCGGTACGTGCTGCTGGGCGAGGCGACCCACGGCACGGCGGAGTTTTACAACTGGCGACGCATCATCAGCCAACGGCTCATTCGCGAGAAAGGTTTTTCCTTCATCGCGGTCGAAGGCGACTGGCCCGACTGTTACCGCGTCAACCGTTTCGTGAAAGGTTACGATGAGGCAGATCGCACCGCCCGCGACGCACTGCATGCGTTTAAGCGCTGGCCGACCTGGATGTGGGCCAACGACGAAGTCGCCGCCTTGGCCGAATGGCTACGTCAGTACAACGTTCGCTGGCCGAAATCCCCCGTCGGCTTTTTTGGCCTCGACGTGTACAGCCTGTGGGATTCACTACAGGCAGTGAGCCACTATCTGCAATCACACGAAGGACGTGCGGTCGAATTCGTCCAACGCGCGGTGCGATGCTTCGAGCCGTATGGCGATGACGTGCAGGATTACGCCTGCGCGACACGTTGGGACTTTGCGTCGTGTGAGGACGAGGTGGTCGAGTTGTTGCGTGCGATCCGTGCCCACACGCCGCACTGGGCAAACGATGGTCGCGAGGCGCATTTCGACGCGGAGCAGAATGCATTGATCGCCGTCGATGCCGAGCATTATTACCGCGCGATGGTCCGCGGCAACGCGCAATCTTGGAACGTTCGCGACCAGCACATGGCCGACACGCTCGATCGCCTGATGAAGCACCACGGCGGCAGTGCTAAGGCGATCATCTGGGCGCACAATACGCACATCGGCGATGCTCGCTTTACCGACATGGCCGACGATGGAATGTTTAACCTCGGACAGCTTGTGCGCCAGCGGCACGCCGACGAAGGCGTCGTTCTTGTCGGTTTCAGCACACATTCGGGCACGGTCATTGCCAGCGAAGCGTGGGACGCACCGATGCGGCGAATCGTTGTGCCTGAGGGACGAGAAGGCTCGTGGGAGGACGTCCTGCACCGCGTCAGCCCAGGCGACAAGCTAGTGCTCTTCGATGGCGTCGATCCTTCGCGCGATCGTGAATTGTTCGAGCTGCGTGGCCACCGCGCGATCGGCGTCGTGTATCGACCGCAGTTCGAACACTTCGGCAATTATGTGCCGACCGTGCTGCCGCGGCGATACGACGCGCTGATCTATTTTGACGAAACCAGGGCCCTGCATCCGCTGGCGCTGCGTCCCGTTATCGAACACGAGCCATCGGAGACATATCCGACCGGGATGTGAGCGAAAACCCCGTCTCCCTTTGGGAGAGGGTGGCGGCGCAGCCGCCGGGTGAGGGCGGGTCGAACTTTGATTCGCCCTAAGAGCAGCTCGGCCCGCCCTCATCCGCCGCTTCGCTGCACCTTCTCCCGAAGGGAGAAGGGACCATCACGCCGTCCACTCGTGCACAATCTCGCCGTGCACGTCATGATGCCGCACGGCGATGGCGCCGTCGCGCACTTTCACCGACAGGAATCCGCCCTTCACGCGATGGAACTTGTGGTAACTCTCGTTGAATCCAGGCGTGCCGCTGGCGTGTTCGTCGCTGCCGGGGCCGCAGGCGAACTCGCGGAGGCCAGTCTCGGGATGGACCGACTCGTACTGCCAGTGCCGGTCGCCGCAGACGACGAAGAAGTTGCCGCTCAGGTTGTCCTTCGCCCACTGACGAAACTCGTTCCCCTCGTGCGTGAAGCCAGCGTTGGCGTGGTTGTCGTTTTTGTTCTGGCGATCGGGCCCCACGATCGGCGTCGGGCTGACGAAGACCTTCCACTTCGCGTCGCTGGCCAGTAGCGAACTCATCAGCCACGCTTTCTGCTTGGCGCCCCAGATGGTTTTCTCGGGGCCGTCTTTCATGTTGTTCGGCGAACGGAACTCGCGACCCTCGGTCAGCCAAATTTGCACGTCTCTGCCCCAACGGAACGTGCGGTAGATCGGCTCCTCGATCGGCACCTGCTGTCGATAGATCTTCACGCCTTCGTCGAACGTGAACTTGCCCAGTGGTCGATAGCCGGGCCAACTGTCGTTGTCGTGCGTGTCGTGATCGTCTTTCTCCCAATAGGTCGCGACCGACCGCAGCAGCTCGACGTGGCGAGGCATGCTGTACATGCGCTGCCAATGATAGCGCGCGAGTTCGACGGACGTCGCCTGCGGCAGATCGGAGTCGTAGTACACGCTGTCGCCGGTGAAGACGACGAAGTTCGGGTCGAGCTTCTGCATTGCCGGGAAGATGTTGAAGCCGTCTTGATGGTCAAGGTCGGCGTACATCAGGCACGTCGTGACGCAGAACGTGACATCGCTGGCTGCGTCGTCCAGCGGCGCGGTGCGGAACTGCCCGAACGTCGAAGCGTGTTTGTCTGCTGCGTCGGTTCCGGTTGTCTCGACCGAATAGTAGTACGTTGTCGACGGCTTAAGAGATATGAGTCGAAACTGGTGATGGAAATCGACGGCCTGGCTGACCTTGGCCCATTCGGTTTCGCGCGCGTCGCTGAGGTCTTTCGTCGTGCCGTAGCGCACGCGGATGCGGCCGGCTTGCCCGGGACACGCGCCGACGAGCGTCGTCCAATCGTCGGGGACTTCGACTTTGGTCTTCTTATTCACGTGACCGACGATCGACACGCCGGCGTTATTGCGTGTCGCTGCGGCAGTGAGGCGCGTCCACACGATGGCCTCGGTGGCTTTAACTTCGCCGACCCGTGACCCCATCGCTTGACGCGACTCGGGATCGACGCCTTTGGCCAGCCCGGCCTCGACGGTGAGCAGACTTCCCGCGGCGGCGGTGGCCGACCCGGCCAGAAACTTTCGGCGATTCACATTCACGTGCGACATGGGATCCTTACTGACAACAGTTCTATTTCTGTTTTTTGGCTTTCGGCTTTTTCGAAGTGGGCGGTTCCGGTTTATCATCATCCTCGACAACCTTCTCGCCCAGCAAATCGGCAATGAGCCGGGCCGGATAGCCCTCGTATCGCTTGTCGGTGCGGGCCCCTTCTTGGGCAGCTTCGCGATGACTTGCTTGAGCGATGCAGCCTTCTCTCCCAACTCGTCGATGGCGTTCAGCGCCGCCATGACCGTGAAGACATCATGGTTGTTCCAGTTTGCGCAGTCGGCGAGGACGTCGAGCGCCGACTGCAAATCCTCTTCATGGCCGTAGAGTCCCAAGGTCAACGCCGCCGCGATGCGCACGTCGGGTGATGAATCGTCGAGCGCTTTGACAAGTTCGTCGTGCTCATACACAGTCTGCCGGTCGCCTCGCATTTTGCATCCAAGGGCCGCCCACCATCGCACCGCACAATCTTCGTCCTTGATAAGAGCCGGAGTAAACAATGATGCATTTTCGGCAAAAACGACGACTGATTCGACCTGATACTTCGCTGCGTCATGGCCCATGTCGTAGGGCGTGCTACCGGCACTGCGACGATGCATTTCTCCCTCAGGTAGAAAACCCACGTCGCGGATTTCGATCAGCTTTTCGCGGAGTACCCGAGCCATGCGCAGGACCAATTCGGAATGTTCCTTCAATCCGGCGAGATTTTGGACCTCATCCGGATCGCTCGTCAGATCGTAAAGCTCTTCGGCAGGCTTCGTCTTCCAGAACGCCGATTGCGCCTCGTTCAGTTTGCCTTCGTGAAACATCTTCTCCCACACGCGCGTCGTCGGCGTCTCCCACATGTACGCGAGATGCTGGCCGTAAATGAGGTCCGGACGATAATTGCGAATGTAAACGTACCGGCCATCGGTCACGCAACGCACCATGTCGTAGCGCTCGTCCATGCGTCCGCGAAAGCCGTACAGATACGGCTGCGGCGCGTCTTGGAACTTGCCCAAGAACGCGTGTCCCTGCATCCACTCGGGCGGCTTGATGCCGACGAGGCTCAACACCGTCGGCGCGAAATCGACGAAGCTCACCAGACGTTCGCTCGAACCGCCGACCTTGTAATCGGGCGAGCGCAGCTCCTTGAACTTGTCGGGAATGTACACGACCAACGGCACGTGAAGGCCCGACTCGCGCGGCCAGCGCTTGTTGCGCGGCATGCCCGACCCGTGATCGGCGAAGTAGAAAACGATCGTGTCTTCCATCAATCCGGCGTCGGCCAACTCGGCGAGTCGTTCGCCGGCCACGGCGTCGGCCTCGCTGACCACGTCGTAGTATTGGGCCCAATCCTCACGCACCTCGGGAGTGTCGGGATGGTAGGCGGGGACGCGCACCTTCGCGGGATCGTGAATCTGCTCGTGCGGCCGAGCGCGGACTTTGCTCTCGTGGCTCTTTTCGCAGTTGAACACGGCGAAGAACGGTTGACCGTCGGGGCGGTTCTTCCAGTGGGCTTTCTTCGACGATTCATCCCAAACCTGGCCGGGCTTTTCGAGGTTGTAGTCTTCCTTCGCGTTGTTCGTGCAGTAGTAGCCGACGTCGCGCAGGTACTGTGGATACATCTTCTTGCCGGCCGGGTACGGCACCATGCTTCGCATGTGTTCGCTGCCGGTGCTGGGCGGATACATGCCGCTGATGAGCGTCGTTCGCGCCGGCGCACAGACCGGGGCGTTCGACCAGCAATGGCGATACACCGTGCCGCGCGACGCAAGGCGGTCGACGCTCGGCGTCGTGGCGAACGTGTCGCCGTAACAGCCCATGTGCGGACCGTGATCCTCGCTCGTCAGCCACAGGATGTTCGGGCGCGGTGCGTCGGCGGCGGCCCGCGCGATAGGAATCAACAAGACAACGGCGACCGCGAGGGTGGCCGAAAACACGAGAGATTTCATGGTCGGTTCGTCAGGGTTGCGATGCGTATAAGGCTAAGACGCTCGAAGACCCATTCTTATCGGCGGCGAGCGCCGATTGAAGGGTGCGCCGTTTGTACCGCGATGGCGTCTTAAGCGATGTGCAACGGTTCTTTTCGAATCTCGTCGTCGACAAGCGTAAGTTTGTGCCAGCCGCTGAGATCGTTCATGGTAATCCAGCGTCTCTCCTCGGATCGGTAAAACCAATCCTTGTCCTGCTGGAAATACACTTGCAGCTGCGGCGCCTCCCAAATATTCAGGATCTCATTGCTGTGAGATCGTTGCTCGTCAAAGTCTGTCGTTGCGGTCTGGCCCATCTCGCTATAAAGCTGATTGAGGTTTAGCAGCATATCGTTCACTGCCGCCGGCATCGGCTCGACGTTCAGGCCTATGCTTCTTGCCTCTTCGAGAAGGATGGGATAGTTGTGTGACGGATACTTTGAATTCAAGGTATGAGCGATACGATCGGCAGTTGCATCATCCGAGACATGATGAGCTAACAACGCTTTGCAAATCATGATGGACAGCGACTCAGCGCGGTCGACGGCTCCTATGACCAACGGATGCACATGTTGAAAAAGGGCCGCGTAAGGGTTCTCTTTAACGCCCGCTTGCTCGGAACGCCAGAGCCGAATAACGCGCGTCAGCTCGTCAAGGCTTACGCTCACCCGATCGTTGTCACGATCTAGTGGCGACAAGGCGTGGCTGAGAGATGTGTCTACGGCTGTGAGATACGCCATCGGTCCCATGAGAATGCGATCGCACCCGATCGCAATCATCGTTGCTGCCGAGGCGCATTCGAGAGGCACCAACGCGACCAGTTCATCGCAGTGTTGTCGCAGCAGCGTGACAAGACGCAACGAAACTTGTCCGGTGCCGCCGTGAGACTTCAGGAAGAGATAGAGTTTCTTTTGACGTCCCAGCCGTCCAAGAACAGTATATAGCGCCACAACATCGTTGTGACAAACCGAGCCGCGCGAGTTGTGCCAATAGGCGACCAAAGGAGCGCCAAGTTCGGAAGTAATCCGAGCGGTGAGTTCCTGGGTCTCGGCGAAGAGCACAGGTGGCTGTTTCACCAATGCGGTGGGCTGATCGGCTTCAGTCATACGACCCTGACCGTTGATCCTTGGCGATTGCGTTTCGTTGTACGTGGTATTTCAAGGAGCAGACCGAGTGTCGAGTGAAAAGGTTCGGACACCTGGCCACTTCAAAGCAGGAATAGCACGAAATTATCGTCACCGTAACGAACGAGTCAAATGTAAGACTTGTCAGCGCTTGGCCGCCGCTCACGGCGAGCGTAGTTAGGGCACCAGCACGATCTTGCCAAACAGCTTGCCTTGCTCGACGAGGCGGTGGGCTTCGGCCGCTTGCGAAAGCGGCAGCACGCGGTTCACCTTCGCCCGCAACGCTCCCGTCACAAGACGAGCATTGATTTCCCGAGCGTACGCGGCAATCTCTTCGCGCGTTGCATCCGTGACCGTGAATCCGAACATGGTGCAATTGTGCGTATAGAACGGGCCGACCGGCAGCGTGCATTGGTGCGTGAGACCCGACATAAGCACGATGCGCCGACGTCGCGCCAGAACCTTCAACGCGCTTTCGACGTCGGGCTTCCCCGTCGTGTCCCAATACACATCGATGCCACCGGGAGCGAACCGTCGCAGAGCGCCTTCGACGTTCTCGGTCTTGTAGTCGATGACGCGATCAACCCCGAGTTCCCGGCACCATTCCGCCTTCGCGTCGTTCGCAGAAGTGACGGCCACGCGCACGCCGAGAACCTTGGCGAGTTGCAAGACAGCCGTCCCAACATTGCCGTCGCCGCCATTGATGAACAACGTCTCGCCACCGCGCAGCTTCACACGCGAAAGGCCTGCAACCGCCGTCAACGCGGAATGTAACACCGCGACTGCTTCGATCGCATCGACGCCCTCCGGCAGCGGATAGAGCAACCCTTCGTCAATGGCCACGAACTCCGCGAACGTACCTTGGCGACTGCCGTAGCCTTGGTTGTTCGCCCAAACGCGATCGCCTGGCCGAAACTGCGTGACCCCAGCGCCCGCTTGCACCACCACGCCCGTCATGTCGCGACCAATGATGAACGGCGACGGCAGGTCGATGGGGTAAGCACCGCTGCGAATGTACGTGTCGATCGGGTCGACCGTGACCGCCGCAACCTGTACCAGCACGTCACGCTCGCCAACCGCCGGCGTCGGAAGCTCGCCGTAGCGAATGTTCTCTGGCGGGCCGACTCGCTCAATGTACACCGCTTTCATTCTCGAAAGCCTAAGCGTCATGTCGCCGCAGGGCAAACAGCGATCCCGCTTCGCAAAACAATCTCGGCATGACAGAGCGAATCGACTGAGCTCGTGTTATAGACCGCCATGGAAGCGACCGAAATGCAGAGAGAGCTGTATCGCCATCGCTAGCCCGCCCGCGGCGGCGACGAGGATATGAAGCCAACGACGAAACTCGAAGTTCCCGACCCGCGCGAGCAGCAGATACGCGAAGACGAAATTTGCCGACCCCCACAAGACGTTGACCCACGCTGTCGACAGTCCTTCGCCTGGCGGCGTCGCGAACGGGCTTTGAAACGGCTGCCCCATGACGCCCGCCACTAAATGCGGCACCGCGTTCACCAGAAACGCACCACCGAAAAAGTACGCAACGCAGTGATACCAACGCACCGCAGTTCCTCGTGCCGTCGAACCCAATGTTGCCCGCTGAACGTCAGCAGGATTGCAGCCGATTGTACCGCGACTGAAGCGACCGAGCCAAACGCGCCAAGAATCTGCGGGGCACTGCGTATGTTAAGTGATGAATCACGATGAATCGCTTTCGTCAACTCTCCATAAACGGTTTGGCTCGTCGGCTTCGCCTATGCGTATAAAAACACGTTTTCCCACAGGAGCTTTGAGGAACTCGGCGAGTTCTTCCGATCGATCTTCGGCGACGACAGCGGTTACTATTTTGTGGCTGTGGCGAAGCTCAACAGTCAGTGAAAAGCGATTTAAAGCCGTAACAATCCCTCTTCTGATAGCTCGCCCGATAGTGGCCATGCAACCAGGAATAGACGTTTTCAACAATCGTTCGCCAACGATCGTGACTCGTGCATTCATCGCCACGACACGTTTGAGATTTTTATGCCCAAGCAGATGCTTGATACCCTCGTCCCCGATGCGCGTGTTGTTTAGATAAAGGGTCTCAAGGCGTGGTATGTAGCGCATGGACGACATGCCTTCGTCTGTCACGCGCGATGACATCAAATCAAGCAGCGTGACATTGGGCGTGAAGCGCAACACTTCAAGCGTATCATCGCAAACCGCTTTCGAGTTAATCTGTTCGAGAGCGCATGGTCCCGTCAACTTGTGGAGGTCGCTCCATTTCGGCCAGAAGTCACTCTGCCATTGCCACGCAAAGCCGAGCGCGCGGACGGCTTCGACAGAATCAATCGACGCATTCGCGTCGGGGTCAACTGCGTCATGATTTGAATCGCACATTCGGTACGGGCCGCTCGTGTCCTTGCATTCAATGAAAAAGCTCTGTTGCCCGCTGACGGTAAGCTGGGTTGAAACTGATTGTAATGCGACCTGATGGAACGATCGAATCTTGCCAAGCACTGCGGGTCAACCGCAGCGATTGGTCGCCCGCTCAGTTGACGCAACGAGTCGCATGACGCCTTCGACCGACATGCCCGCCTTGCGGTCGGAATCGGTCATTGGGCATTGCAGGTATTTTTGAATGAGGAAGAAAGGGGCCTCGAAATCCATGCAGTCAGAGCGACCGTTTGGGTAGATGTTGTTGTAGAGAGCGAAAAGACTATCGTGGGGTCGCAGGCAGTATCGCTGTGACTCGGGAATGCAGAACGCACGCCAAATTGGAATGCTCCCCAAATCTTGATCCGGGTGGTATGAGAGTCCATTGGCCCATTTTGGGCAGGAGGACTTTCGATGAAAGGCAAGAAGCATTCGGCGGAGCAGATCATCAAGAAGCTTCGCGAGGCGGAGACGATGCTGGCGGCGGGCAAGACGATTGGCCAGGTGGTGCAGTCGTTGGAGATCAGCGAGCAGACACTGCATCGCTGGCGGAATCAATATGGCGGAATGAAGTCGGAAGAGGCGAAGCGACTGAAAGAGTTGGAGGGTGAGAACAAGCGTTTGAAGAAGCTGCTGGCCGAGGCGGAACTGGACAAGGCGATCTTGAAAGAGGCGCTCGAGGGAAACTACTGAGCCCGGCGCGACGACGCGCTGCGGTCGACTACGTTCGGCAGCGGCAGTGCGTGAGTGAGCGTCGGGCATGTCGGGCGTTGGGTCAGCCGCGGAGCACGCAGCGTTACCGTGCGCGCGAGGACTCGGTCGAAGAGCAGCGGCTGGTGAAGGATCTGCACGCGTTGGCGGCGCGGTATCCGCGTTACGGCTATCGAATGATGACGGCCAAGCTGCGGCAGGGCGGCTGGCGCGTGAACTTCAAGCGGGTGTACCGTCTGTGGCAGCGTGAGGGCTTGAAAGTGCCGAAAAGAACCGTGAAACGCCGTCGTTTGGGGCACAGTGCCAACAGCTGCGTGCGGCGTCGTGCAGAGCGGAAGGATCACGTTTGGACTTGGGACTTCATTCACGATCGCACGGCGTGGGGTCGACCGCTGAAGTGGTTCGCGATCACCGATGAATACACGCGTGAATGCCTGGCGTTGGAGGTCGATCGGAGCCTGCCGGCCGAGCGGGTGCTCGACGTTCTGACGCACCTGTTCCTGACACGTGGCGTTCCCGAGCATGTTCGCAGCGACAACGGCCCGGAGTTCATCGCGACGGCGATCCGTGGACATGCCCGGCGCGGGCCTGGAGCTGTTGTACATCGAGCCTGGTGCGCCGTGGCAGAACGGCTATGCCGAATCGTTCTTCAGTCGGCTGCGAGACGAGTTGTTGAACGTGGAAGAGTTCATGAACCTGGCCGAGGCTCGTTGGTTCGCCCAGCGACGGCTGCACGAGCACAACCAGGAGCGACCGCACAGCAGTCTTGGCTACCAGACCCCGGCGGAGTTCGCACGGCAGTGTGCTGCTTCCGTTCGGGCTTCGGCTGCGCCTCAGCCCTCACTCCAGCAGCACACTGCCGTTTCGTTTACCCAACCCATACTCTCATAATCCCTGGTACAGAAATCCGGGGCATTCCAAAATTGAACTCGAGCGCCTGCTCTGCGTCGGCTGGTGCGATGTCGGACGGACGAGTCAGGACAGAGTCAGAGTCGCGGCCCGTGAGAAAGCGCAACTTGCCGCGGTCATAGCCCGAAATGCCGTTAAGCCAGAGCCAGCGAAACATGAGTAGTGCGAACAAGTCTCGCTTGAATGTAAGAATCTGCGGGACGATTGCGCGAATGGTTACGCTTCAGTCCGCCTGGCGGCGGAGAAACTTTTTATCGAGGTCGATGAGGCCTGGCGTGGCCTCAATAAATCGCTCAATCGTCTCTTTGATTCTTTCGGAATCTATCTCCACATATTTCGTCTTCGACCATTCGCAGTTGTTAAGCATGCGGTTGACATAGGAGAGCGGAGACTCTCCTCTCCCGCCGGCAACGACATACCCCCGGACGACCAGAATTGGAATGCCGTCGCGAAGTGTGATTGGTTCGAGCGGCCAATCCTCGACCGTGCGCTCCACGGCAATTGGGATGAACCATGGGCCGCCGATTTGCGGGCGATACGCGTGAGGGTTACCATCCGTTTCGAAGAGCATTCGACATAACGCATAGGCCTCGGAGCCGTGCTGTGGGTCCTCCGCCAACTCGCATAGTGCCGCGGCCCGCCGATTCGGCTCGAGTGCTTGCAGGCGAACAGCATTCTTCAGGTACGCCGAAGCGCGGAACTCCGAGATGAAAGCGTGCCGACCTCTCTCAGCCGCCTTGGTTGTCGGATCGGCCGCCGAGCATGCGAGCACTACGGCAATCAGTGAGACAGAAAAACCTAATCGCATGTACGGCCTAATGCAAAATCTGAGTCGCTCGCTTTATGTAAGCAAGATCGAAGGCATTGTACCGCTAACGGAGCGAACGCCAAAATCGCTCGGAAACCGCGCTCAACGATCGCGAATGGTCAGGCGACGTAAGCGAAGGCTGCTGGCTCCAAGTTTAATCCCGATTGCCACACGATGACTTGAGCGAACTGACAAGTTTTTGGGGTGGTGCCGTTGCGTGCTTATTCGAGAGACTCGTTACTGGGACCCAATCAACGTAGATGATGCCTTCAGGAAATGCACGTCTTACCCGTTCTGCGATCTCCAAAGAGGTGTCGCTCGAAAGATGGAGACTGTAAACATTGTGGTCGCCATGAAAGCATCGAATCCAGGATATCCCAGCGGTATCCGCTGGTTCGATGCTTGAGAAGCTGCCAATTGGCGTAATGAGATAGCCTCGCAAAAACGAACGCTCACGCGCGACAGATATTTCGATAGCAACCCAAGCGGCTGCGACCGACATAAGTGCAGAGACGATCAGCAAAGTACGCAGCGTGAAGTGGAGTCTGAATCGCCACTTATCCATCGTGCTGACCGCCGGCACTAATGGCTGCTTCATATTTCGCGAAGATCGAACAGGAAGGCACAAAGGGAACATTCTACTTTATCCGTGAATAAGTATCCATTCCCCACCCATTCCCCACAGGGCTACTCAGTTATTCAAGAAGCGTCATCAGCCAGAACGCGCTAGCGTCTGGTTCTTCGGAGAAACCGCGAGCTAGCGCTCGTCAGCTGATTTCTGCAGATTCAATTACTGCTGGGCCCTGCCATTCCCCATCATTATTGATGTCAATGTGTCACTCTCCACGGCACTCTCGGAAGAACACCGAAAGACGTTGGTCGCCCGCAACGATTTGTTGTATTTGAGGCCATAACGTATTTCTCATCTGTCCACCGCTGACAAGCCGTGACATATCAATGGACACTTGCTCTACTTTTGGCGATGTGTCCCACATACGGATTAGGAACATAGCGCCATCTTTTAGCTTATAGTCGTGACCATCGACAGTCACTGTTTCATTCATGCCATCCTTCGTGTTGTAGAGCCATGATACCTGTTGCCCTCGAGGTCCGAAAAAGTGTCCTCTAGGCGACGTTGCGGTTGTCGTCATGCTACCTTGACTGCCATTCGCGGCAACTATAAGAATCACTCGTCCATCTGAGCTTACGAAATCGACTTCGTAGCTAATATCTGTTCCATCTGCTGCGACGCCTCGCTGCATCCAGCATGAGCCCACTTCGGTTGTGGATAAACTTTCATCAGTGCAGCCAACAAGAGAGCAGGCTGTCAAAATAACCCCAACTGCTGCGAGCAGAAGCGTTGCACTCTTATACGCTGCGATCATATGTATGCAAGGCTCAAAGGGCGTTTATTAGAACTGGCGTCAATGCAGTCGCGCCTAAAGAATTCATGTTAGCCGCGGGCCTGTTGCACGAGTGGATGCTCGTGCAACAGGTTGATCGTTATCGAGACGAACAACACGTTTCCATGGAGCCCACGGCAATGACCACGATTATCGGATTGGACCTCGGCGAGTTCAACAGCGCGGCCTGCACGTTCTTCGAGCCGCGACGGAACGTCACGACTTACACGGTGGCTTCTTCTTTCCGTTGAAGGTCTACGACGCTTTCGGGTAACGTCACACCACGAAAAAGCTGCGCGGAGAGTGCTTCGATGGAAAGGGAAATCGCTATGAGTGGCGAACGACGCGTAGTTGTGAGAGCGAGATCCGGCGGCGGAGAGCGGGCGGGCGGTGACTTATTGCACGGTTGTACGGTGGGCAAGAAGTCGGCCTGGAGAGGGTCAGAGAGGCGACTTATTGCACAAAACGTCCCGTCTCATGGGTATGGGAATAAGTCGGGCGGCGGAGTGGGTAGGAAAGCGGCGGTTGCGCGATCGGAGTGCATCAGCGAGGAGAACACAAGCAACTGCGAGGCTCCCTCATCCGGCCTTCGGCCACCTTCTCCCTTCGGGGGCTTTGCCCAAAAACTCAGGTCAAGCAACTACATAGCGAAGCTGTCAGGAGTTGCTATCGCAGTGTTTCGTGCATTGACAGGACTTTTTGTGCAAAGCTCCCGGAGGGAGAAGGGTTGCGGTTGCGCGGGGGCGGCGTCGCACGAGATGCAACGGGCCCCTCACCCCAGCCCCTCACCCCGAAGGGGCGAGGGGTTCGTGTGGATGGCGAATGGCGGGGCGAGTGGAAGGCAAGGAGCGCTGCGGGGCGCCCTCATCCGGCCTTCGGCCACCTTCTCCCGGAGGGAGAAGGGTTGCGGTTGCGCGGGGGCGGCGTCGCACGAGATGCAACGGGCCCCTCACCCCAGCCCCTCTCCCCGAAGGGGCGAGGGGTTCGTGTGGATGGCGCAAAGTGAGCCGCGGGGCGCCCTCATCCGGCCTTCGGCTACCGCTCGACATAGCTCGCGGCGTGCCGTGTCCCGATGGAAGAAAGACGGGTTCAGTTACGGCGCGAGAGCGCTCAGCGCCAGCGGCGTGAAGAGTTCGGCGCGGGGGGCAGCGTTTGCACGGAGCTGTAGGCGGGCGTTTCTTCGAGCGGCGCGAGGGTTGGCGTCGACTGCATGTATTGCTGCGGTTGAGGCTGCGATTGCTGGCCCGGCTGCATCTGTTGGCCGCCTTGCGTCTGCTGATACTGCTGGTTCGTGCCGCCGTACTGGATGTCGCCGTTGGGCTGCTGTTGATAAGCACTGTTGCCGAAGACCGAGCCGCGGTGCGCCAGATAGTCATGGTCGAGCACACCATTACCATAGACGTTGCCGCAATAGTCGTCCGGAGCTTTGCACATTCGGCACCCGGTTCCTGCCGCGACGACGGCAAGCAGAACGAACAGCGACGTTCGCGACATTTTCGTTTCCCCGACTCCAAGGATCGTGACGCACTTCAGAACCTATGGATCGGCAGAACAATCGTCATACCCCGCAGAATTTTCGTCGTCGTGCCACTTTCTCAGACGAGAAGTCCGGTTTGGGAAAATAGGCAGCTCGAAAACGCCGATGAGTGACATTCAAGCCCCCATGCAGGGCTGCCTAGATTTCCTAGGTTCCATATTCGTTGTGCGATAGCTCAGGCAGTAGAACACGACGTCGGCGGCTTTTTTTCGCGATCGTCGCGGAAAAGCGACGATAGCCGATTGCACGGGCCGAAGCGATTGCAAGCTAACATTCCATCCGATTTGAGGAGAACGTTCCGTGAAAACGCGTCTTATTCTTTGTGCCATCGTCGTGGCGTCGTTCGCCGTGAGCGAACTGAAGGCTGCCACGCTGATGAACCGTATGATGGGTCATCACGGCTGCTGCAAGAAGAGCTGCTGTGAGCCGAGCTGCTGCGAGCCGACATGTGCGGCCGCTGAGCCGAGCTGCTGTGCGGCTGCTGCCCCCAGCTGCTGTGGCGAGTCGAAGTGCTGTGGCGCTCCCGCCTGCGGCGGTTGTGCGAAGTCGTGCGAGCCGAGCTGCTGTGCTGCTCCGGCCTGCGGATGCGGCGGTTGCGAGAAGGCTTGCGAGCCGAGCTGCTGTGCCGCTCCGGCCTGCGAACCGAGCTGCGGCGCTGCCCCCAGCTGCTGCGACCAAGGTTGCGGCTCGTGCTGCCACAAGGGTTGCCACCACGGTTGCGGCCGCTGCTGCGGTCCGTTGACCAACGTCCACGAGTGGCTGAAGAGCGTCACGACTTGCAACAAGTCGTGCCACCGCTGCTGCGGTCACCACGGCTGCGGTTGCGGCTCGTGCGGTGGTTGCGGTTCGTCGTGCGGCGGATGCGCTGCCGAGCCGAGCTGCTGTGCGGCTGCTGCTCCGGCTTGCGAACCGACCTGCGCTGCTGCCCCGGGTTGCGGCTGCGGTAAGTAGTCTGACTTACGGGTGGCGTCTCACCGACGCTGACCCTTGCGTTTAACGGAGCGGCCTTTCATCGAACCCTCGATGAGAGGCCGTTTCCGTTTGCGCTGTTTCGAAGTTGCAATCACAACGCGTGCCGCGATTGGCGCGGGTCTCCAGACGCCGACACGATGGTCCAATGTCGGCGGGGTCAGAGACCGAGCGCGTGTGCATCTAACCAACACGCGCCATTGAGGATTCGCCCATCTGTGCGCCCAAGCGATCAACAATAAGATTGCCGATGTTGAGCGACGCGGTCGCAGCAGGCGATGGTGCGTTGCAGACGTTCACAATGCGCGGAACATCAAGAATGAGGAAGTCGTCGAGGATTTCACCTTCGCTACCCAGCGCTTGCGCACGCACGCCGGCCGGGGCGGGCTCGAGCAGTTCGCCGCGAATCTCAGGCACGAGCCTTTGCAGCGCGTGAACGAACGCGCGTTTACTGATGCTTCGCCACATCTCGCCCATGCCGGTGCGCCAGTACTTCATCGCCAGACGTTGAAAGCCGCGATACGACAGCGATTCGAACAGGTCGCGAAGGTTGATGTCGCGCTTGCGGTAGCCTTCGCGTGCAAAAGCGAGCACCGCGTTGGGCCCGCACTCGACTCCGCCGTTGACCAGGCGCGTGAAGTGTACGCCGAGGAACGGGAAGCTCGGATCGGGAACCGGGTAGATCAGGTTCTTGCACAGGTGCTGTGCTTCGGGCTTTAGCTCGAAGTACTCACCACGGAAGGGCACGATCTGCACATCGGGCTTTGCCCCGCCGAGCGCAGCGATGCGATCGGATTGCAGCCCCGTGCAGTTGATCATCCAGCGAGCTTGGAAGTCGCCGGCCGTCGATTCGACGTTGACCTCGGAGGAGTTGGACTTGATGCCCGTGACGCGAGCGTGCAGCACGATGCGACCGCCCATGCCCTCGATGCGCGCCGCCAAGCGTTGACAGACGGCGGGGTAGTCGACGATGCCGGCCTCGGGGACATGGATGGCCCGAACACCGGCGGCGTGGGGCTCCAGTTCGTGCAGGCGGTCGGGACCGATCACTTCGCAACGCACGCCATTGGCCAGGCCGCGTTCGTAGATCTTCTCGAGCCGCGGAATCTCGTTCTCGCTGACCGCGACGATCACCTTGCCGCAGATCTCGTGCTTAATCCCCTCAGCCTTGCAGAACTCGACCATCGCCTCGCGGCCTGCGCGGCAGTTCGTGGCTCGCAGCGTGCCGGGCTTGTAATAGATGCCGGTGTGGAGGACGCCCGAGTTGCGGCCCGTCTGGTGGAACGCCAACTGCCCTTCCTTCTCGAGCAGCACGACCGAGCGGCCCGGATAGCGCCGCAAGAATTGGTAGGCCGAGGCCAGCCCCACGATGCCGCCGCCGAGAACTAACAGGTCGTGGGTTTGTGTCATGCGCATCAGTATAACCCTGCGAGAGTCGAAGGAATCGGGGACGGCGAAACTAGCAAGCATGCAATCGTCGGGTCAAGGCTGATAAAGCGAGGTTTAGCCGCGTCGCAGAGCGCTCCGCTGGCGCGTCGCAGCTAACCGATCGCCCCAGAAAACCGCCTCCAAACCCCCGTCGAATTTCGCCCTAGGAACGTTTGGTTGCCGTCGATACAATCCGCCCCCCAAGCACGAGCAGGAGCCCGAGTTTGGGATGAGCACGCATGCGTGACGAACGCGTTGCGCTCATGGCGTCGCTGAAAAAGGGTGGGCATGCCTCCAGGGACGGAGACTTGCAGTGGATAAACTTCTCGTGACGGGCGCGGACACCATGCTGGGTGCGAACCTGGCAATGACGCTGCGCGATCGTTATCAGATCGTGCTCGTCGGCGGTGATCGGTACGCCTGCTTTCGATGGTTGCCAGTCGATCCATTGCGATCTCACGGATCGCAGCGACGTGGTCTATCGCGTGTTGTCGGAGGCTCCGCGAGGCATCATTCATTGCTCGCCGCTGTCGCGATCGTCGTGGGACATGTTCGATCCCGCGTTGTCGATCGATACACAGCAAGAGGTCGCCCAAGCCCAGGCCTTGGCGACCGCCGCCGAACGCGCAAGTTGTCCGTTGGCCGTCGTCACCAGCGATGCGGTCTTCTCGGGCCCGCGCATGTTCCATTGCGAAATCTCTCCGACCTCGGCCAATCACGCAGCGGCCGAGGCCGTCAAGACACTCGAACGTTCGCTCTCGCAATCGACCGCGTTGATCGTGCGAGCGCACACCTACGGATGGAGCCCCATCGGCGCCGAAGCGGGGTTCGCCGAATCCGTTTGGACCAACCTCACGACCGGCCAGGGTTGTCCAGTCGATGCACAAAACTACGCGACGCCGATTCTAGCCGGCGATCTCGGCAAGTTGCTCGTGAAGGCGCTCGAACTGAACTTGCGCGGCATCTATCATCTCACTGGCGCCGAGCGTGCGAGCCAGTATCGCTTCGCCGCCGAGATGGCCGTGACCTTCGGACTCACGGGCCGGCAGGTGTTGCTCGAGCCGCCGAAGCGCAAAGCGAATCGTCCGTTCATGGACGAGACATCGCTGAACACCGCGGCCGCGCGTCGCGATCTTCGCATGCCGCTGCCAATGCTTCGCGAAGGGCTCGCGCTTCGCCGAGCAATGCGAGAACGGCTTCCGCGAGGAACTGCGAACTGCATGGCGCCGGGCAACGCGGCATCAGCACGCCGCGTAAAGCGCCAATTCTTGGTGCTTCAATTTGTTCTACGCCAAGCCCACGGACGGCCGTCCGTGGGCTTTTACGTTGATACTCGCGGAATCTCCAACAGCTCATACAGCCGCGGGTCCGCGAGTGAATCAATCACGAGCGCCGCGCCAGTGAAATCGTGCGTGCGGCTATGCCCGCCCGGCACCGCGACGGCGATCGCCCCCGAACTCACCGCCGCCCGACAGCCATTCTGACTGTCTTCGAGCACGACCATGTGCGTCGGTTCGACGCCCAATCGCTTCGCCGCCGTCAGATAAATCTCAGGATGCGGCTTTCCCTCGACGACATCTTCCGCGGTCAGTAGGAACTTGAATCTAGGTTCGAGTTGAAAACGCCCCAGGACGTTCGTCGTAAATTTCCGGCCGCTGCTGGTGGCAACCGCCTTCGGAGTGCCTGCCGCCTCGAGGCTTGCCAATAAGTCGGCAAGTCCGGGCATCATCGCTAGCCGTGTATCGAGAATGCCGCCGAAGATTTCCTCGGTTTCGTCGGCCAGTTGCTGCACGGTGTCTGGCAGCTTGTGCCAGTCGATCATCATCTGCAGCGACACGCGCCCAGGTCGACCCATCATCCGATTGAGCAGCTCGGGCGGGAAGTCTTTGCCGCGACGTCGCAACAGCTCGGTGCCGACGCCTTGATACAGTTCTTCGGTATTGAACATCAAGCCGTCGAGATCGAACACGACGGCACGCGGACGAATATGATGGGAAGGCATTACACGCAATCTTCGCAAATCGCAGCCAATTCGCCAAGGATCATGCACGTCGCGCCCCAAATGCGGTGTCTACCGCACGCGATAGACGGCGCCGCCAGCTCAACGCCCCACTTCTGCATGAGATAGATTCCTCGATGGCGAGGATCGAGCAATTCGGCGAGCGACAACTCGATGAGTTCCGCGACCTCGGCGGTATTCGGACGAAACTCCAGTGGTCCGCGTTCGACGACAATCCACGGCATCACGACGAAATTGCTGCCGTACACGTAAAGTTGCGAAAGCGGGCCAATCACCTCGACGGCATTCGACGGAATGCCGAGCTCTTCATGCAACTCGCGAAGCGCCGCTTGTTCGCTCGTTTCGCCATCTTCGATCTGTCCGCCCGGCAGACTGATCTGTCCCGCATGGTGCGCCATCGTGTCGGGGCGCGCCGTCAGCGGAATGCACCACCCGCGCTGGCATCGGTACAACAGAATCGCCACACCTGCATAACGTGCGTCGTATGCCGGTGGTCCGAAGTGCCGACTATAGGTCAGCTCCGGCGAGAGTGCCTGCTGCACTCGGAAACCCGGCAGCGGCTTTGCGAGCCGTTCCGCGAGTCGTTGCGTCAGCTGGGTGTCATCGATCGACACCGGTCAATCCTCTCTCAACGATCGCAGATCGTACACGGCATACGAGTCGTTGCGATACACCTCATGCAGCGGCAACGACGGCTCGCTCGAAGTCACTAAGTAATCGACCTTGTATTCACGCGCAATGCGAACCAGATGCGCCACGCTGCTGTCTGCCAGCGAACTGAAGAACCGTGGCTCCGGCAGCGACGCCCCTGTGCCGTGAATCTCGTTCATCCGCTCCCACCATTCGACGAGGTCCGTCGCGTCCTGCGGCACATCCTTCCACGTCACCACTTCGCTGCGCTGAGCATACCACTTGAACGTTTGAGACTGACGCGGGGTGAGGAACAGCATGTCGGTCGCGGTGTTCTCCCGAATCCAATCGCACGTTTGCCGCCAGCCTTCATAGTTGAAGACTTGCTTCGGCCCATCAGCCCGCGGCACCGGCGACTCAACTCGTTGTTCGCACAGTTGGCCGAGATGTAAGGCGATGATGCACGAAGCTACGACCGCCGGCAACTTTGTCAACCATCCGCCTCGTGACGCAATCAATGCGATCCAACTTGTGCCGACGATGGCGGTGCCCATCGGCACGGCAGCATCAGACAGGCGGAACCAATAGAACCGCAGCAGCGACGCGACCGCCGAAGGATACTTCGCCGCGAATAAACTGATCACGGCACCGGCAACCGCGATGACCAGCGAGCCTGCGACGAACCGTCTCAACACGCGTTGACGATCGTCCGAAGGTACAAACGCGCACAATGCTATCCACGCACACACGAGCAGCAGAAATCGCTCGATGAGCTCCGGCGCCTGCGCGCGATGTGTGCTGGCCAAAGATGATGCGGCAATCGCTCATAGACGTACAACCGATGCGCTTCGTCAGCGATTTCCCGTGACGCACCTTCC
The DNA here is from genome assembly GCA_963708675.1 of uncultured Planctomycetota bacterium. GTDB lineage: Bacteria > Planctomycetota > Planctomycetia > Pirellulales > PNKZ01 > DATAXP01. The sequence goes on along the minus strand of CAVPTO010000003.1, from coordinate 2,065,522 downwards.
GTCAACGCCATCCCCGGCCAAAGCCCGATTAGCGAGATCAGTCCCCCGACGAGCAGCCCTGGCAAAATCATTCGCAGCGCCGGACGTTGGTCGCCTAACAACGACCATGCCACCAATAATGCGACGACCGACCAGCCACCGACGAGCACGTGCAGCGCCGAGGCAATGCCGAGCAAAACCCAACCAAGGTTCCATCTTCCGCGCGTCACTGCTCCTAGTGCGAAAAACACCAGCGCGTAGGCAAAGCCTTTCGCCTCGAAGCCACCGACGACCCACTCGCCCGCCATGTGCGCGCGGTAGTTCAGCGCTACGAAAAGTCCTGCCGATAGCACCGACCATCCGAAGCGTGGCATGATCGCGGTGCTGAGATATCGCCAGCCAGCGGCCATCAACAGCCACGTGACAACGCGCCCGATCCAAGCCGCCTGCTCAAGCGTGAACCATTTCGTCAACACGCCGGCCGTCACAAAGAACGCGACATGCGAGTCAGCCGAGTCGAGAAAGAAATCGCGTGGGCACCAATCGCTCTCCCAAACGTGTCGCGACTTGCACAAGTAGTGCGGCTCGTTGGGGTCGGGCGGCGGCCAGCCACCTTCGAGCGCGAACACGCCGAAGACCAGAGCGGTCTCAAGAACGGCGACGATCGCACTTCGATTCGACATAAAGCCGCGACCGGTGGTCGCGCTCCGGTGGCGATGTCAACACGTTAGCCGCGGAGCGCGACCACCGGTCGCGGCTTTATGACAGGACGCGTTATGCCAATGTCCAACGTAGTCCCGACATCGTTTGATTTCTACCCGCACAATTGGCGAACCGACGTTCAGTCCTTGCCATCGTGCCAACACGACCCCTATATTTCCACGCTGACGTTCTTTGGGTAACGGTTATGCGAGGGCTGACGTTTCTGTGGCTGCATCACCCGGTAAAACGCTTCGGCAAGCGGTCGAGAACTCGACGATCATCATTCCCGGCGCTTTCAACGCGCTGGTGGGGAGGTTGATCGAGCAGGCAGGTTTCTCCGCTACATACTTATCGGGCGCAGCCTTTTCGGCAGGTAGCCTGGCCTTGCCCGACATCGGGCTGTTCACCTTGAGTGAATTGGTGCAGCACACGACTCGCCTCACGCGCAGCATCGAAATTCCGGTAATCGTCGACGCTGACACCGGTTTCGGCGAAGCGGTGAATGTCGAGCGCACGGTCGTCGAGCTCGAAGCCGCCGGCGTGGCCGCGATTCAACTCGAAGACCAACGATTGCCAAAGCGTTGCGGTCACTTGTCGGGCAAGTCGCTTGTCGAACCTGCCGAAATGTGCGCGAAGATTCGTGCTGCCTCGACCGCGCGACGCGATCCGGAGTTGGTGATCATTGCACGCACCGACGCCCGCGGAGTCACCGGCATGCCCGAAGCGATTGACCGCGCGAAGCGCTACCTTGATGCCGGAGCCGACTGGATCTTCCCCGAAGCGCTCAACAGTCGCGAAGAGTTCGAAGAGTTCGCCGATGCCGTCGAGGCGCCGCTGATCGCCAACATGACCGAATTCGGGCAAAGCCCGTTGATGTCGCTTGAGGAAATGGCTGGCCTCGGTTACGCGGGCGTGCTGATGCCCGTCACGTTGATGCGAGTTGCCATGAAGGCGGTCGAGGCCGCTCTCGGCGTGATCGCGGAAGAGGGGACGCAGCGAGAACTGCTCGACCTGATGCAATCGCGGCAAGAACTCTACGATCTGCTCGACTACACCGACTACGAAGCACGCGACCGCAAATACTTTCAGAGCGAATGAGCATGAACGAGGCGATTTACAGTCCGGGGCTTGAAGGTGTGATTGCCGGCGAGACGTCGGTGAGCACGATTGAAGGCGGGCTGCTGTATCGCGGCTACCGTGTCGAAGAGTTGGCCGAGCATGGCTCGTTCGAAGAGACCGCGTACTTGCTGCTGCACGGCGAGTTGCCAACGGCCGAGGAACTGACGCATTTTCAGGAGCGTTTGGCCGAAGCCGCGGAGGAAACGTCGAACACGATCATCGAAATGCTGCGGTCGATTCCGGCCGAAGCCGACGCGATGGACGTCGTCCGGACCGGTGCAAGCCTGCTGGCTCATTGGGATCCGGAAGTCGACAACAATAGTCACGACGCGAACGTCCGCAAGGCGGAACGATTGCTCGCGCAGTTGCCGGTGCTGGTCGCGGCGCGCCAGCGATTGCTGGCAGGCAAAGAGCCGGTCGGCCCCGATTCGTCGCTCGGTTTGGCCGCGAACTTCTTGAACATGCTCAACCGCCAAGAGCCGAGTGAGCGTATGGTGCGTGCTCTCGATGTGTCGCTGGTCTTGTATGCCGAGCACGAATTCAACGCGTCGACTTTCGCGGCTCGCGTCGTGGCTTCAACGCTGGCCGACCTGCACTCGGCGATCACGGCGGCGATCGGGGCGCTCAAAGGCCCGTTGCACGGCGGGGCGAATGAACGCGTGCTGAGCGTGTTGCAGGAAGTCGGCACGAGCGACAAGGCCGAAGCCTGGGTGCGCGACGCCTTCGAGAATAAAGTACGGATCATGGGCTTCGGCCATCGGGTGTACAAGAACGGCGATCCACGTGCCGTGTTCCTTAAGACATTATGCGGCGAACTCGCTGCCGAGACCGATCACGAAGACATGGAACGCATGGCCGAAGTGATCGAGAACATCGTCCGCAGCGAGAAACATCTGCCGCCGAATCTCGATTGGCCGAGCGCGAGGCTGTATCACTACATGGGTTTGCCGGTCGAGCTATACACGCCGCTATTCGTCGTCAGCCGCGTGACCGGTTGGAGCGCGCATGTCATCGAACAACTCGACAACAATCGGTTGATTCGTCCGCGCTCGCGATACGTGGGACACACGTCGCGGCCCTGGGTGCCGGTCGAAGAGCGCCGATAGAGCGCGGGGCACGACGCGATAGACGTCGCCGTCAATTCATCGACGGGTCGGGCGGCACGTGCTTGATGTGCAGTGCATCGAGCACCTGCGAACCGGCGACCTCTTTCAACAGTCGGTCCCAAAGATCGACTTCGATCGCAAAGATCTGACGCGATGCGGCGGCGAGCGTTCGCCAAGCTCCCTCAGCCAACTCTGATTCAAGTTGCCCGGCGCCCCAACCTGCGAAGCCCGCGAAAAAGCGCACGGTGTCGTCGCTCGTCACAAGCGCTTCGAGATGCTCGCGGCTGCTCGAGAAGTACACGCCCTGCACGACTTCGATCTCACCGTCGTCGGTTCGCGTGTGAATGGCCATCAACGGTCCCTCGACGGGACCACCGACATAGAGCGTGTCGTCGCGATCGCAAGGAGCTTTGCTCACTTGCCCCCACACCTTTTTGAGCACCGTCGGGCTGGGACGATTCAACACGAGTCCCAGCGCACCGTCGTCGTTGTGTTGCACCAACAGCACGACGGTGTGAAAAAAGTTCGGGTCGCGCAACTGCAGGCGCAGCCACGAGAAAGTGCCCCTGAAAGCACGTCGACATTGCCGCGCCCTGCTATTTGCCAGGACGGGCTGTCTTCGCTTCCGCCTTGGCGCGGGTCTTTTCGTTTTTCAAACGTCGCTTGCGACGTGTGGCGGCATTCTTGCCGGATCGATTCGCGCCCATGATTGATATCCTTCGGGTGGGTCATAGATATGGCGGGAAAAAGCACACGCAACGTATCACCGATTTTGACGTCGTCAATGGGCGACGCATAAGCACGGAAGTCGATGCTCATCGATTTCTGACGCCGGCTGGCGCAGCGCGGCCCGATCGGCGGGCTTCGTCGCTTTGGTCGACGGGCCTATTGGCATTTCGCTCAGGTCGATGAACGTCGCGTCGTCGATCTTCGCGCGGTTCGTCGACGGCCAATAGAAAATCTTCCGCGCCTCCGCCTGCGACGGGGGTGCGCCCGGTTGCCGCTGTCGGTAAAGCCTCGCATTCGTGCGGCCATTTCCTTCGAGCACGAGCAAGTCCTTGCTCTGCGCGAAGGTCAGACGTGCCGCGCGCGCGGTGAAGGCTGTTCCTTCGACGAGAGTGTTGCCGTCGGCCTCGAGTTCGTAGTTCGCCTTGTCGCGCGCTACCTGCGGCAACTCGGTCACGGTCATCCGATCGCACGAAAGCTGCATCCCGCGCGGCCCCCAACCTTCCGGGTGGTCGGGGTCTAGCGTTGCGTCCCACCTCGGAACCGGCCCATACAGCGATCGCACCTGTCCTTCGAATCGCATTTCGTGACGACGCAAATTGCCCTTCATCTGTCGTTGGAAGAGGACGTTGAGATACGTGATCGGGTCGTCCTTTTTCTCGCCTTCGGGATTCGCCGGCTGTGCGGGTGGAACCGGAGCGTTGGCTTGTCCCGGCATCGCATCGCCGCCGCCGAGCCGCCAACTCCTGACGCTGCCGGGGCCGACGCCAAACATCTCGCCGGTTGCCTCTATGACGGTCATCTCCGACATCTCCAAGCGGTCCATCGTTTCGAGCCGCGCGTCTTTGATCGTTCGATTCTCGAGCCACACGCCGTTACGACAAATGATGCGGTCGATGTCGCTCGATCCGCCTTGCCCAGGATCGCGACGCGGCGCCATGCCATCGTCCTTCGTCTCGCTGAAATTGATTTGCCGCAAGAACACGACATCGAGAATCGCCGTCTTCAATAGCTGCCATTGCCGTTTCACGAGCACGTCCTTTTCGAACCGCGCCACTCGGCCGTCGAACGTCATCAAGCCCTGCCACGTCACTTCGGTCGGTTCACTTGAATTGTTCGCCATACCTTCGACGCCTTGGCCGGGCGGCAGCGTCATCACACCGCTGGCATCGGTCTTCAGGTGGTTGGTTCCGCGGTTGAGCTTTATCGCCGCTGAGGAGAGCGTCAGCTTGCGAGCTTCGACATACGCAGGCCGTCCGTAGACGGTAACAATTTCGTCGCCGGGTCGTGCACTCACCAAGTGCAGTTGATCACCCGTGACCAAGAGCGGACCCTCTTGTGACGTCGCGCTAGGCAGCTCGCGCAGCTTCACGCGATCGTCGACAATCGCTTCGGACAGTTCGGTCTGTTGTCCGTAGGTTCGCATCCGCATCCGCAAGCGATCGCCTTCGATGTGAAATCGCTGCGCGGGCGGAAGAGGCGGCACGGGTGCTGGTGCAGGCAACGGCGCTGGCGAGGCTTGTTGCGTCGGGGTCGGCTGCGATGGCCCGGGTGGTTGTGGAGCAAGGCGACCCGGCGACGACTGGGGATTCGACTGCGGCGGAGCAAGCAACGGCGGCGATGGTTCTGGCGGCGATGGTGCTCGCGCCGGTTCTGGCAGCTCTTCGATGACTGGTGCATTCGGCGGGGCGGGCCTCGTCGTGGTCGCCGAAACCAGCTTCGCCTGCGGCTGCGGAGGCGCGACGGCCGGCTCGAACCACGCCTGCATCTGATTGACGTTGCCCGTCATTTGCGGCGAATCAATCTTCACGTGTCCCGTCGCGAGCATGCGATCGGGAGAAAGCGACGTGCCCCCCTGCCCTGCTCCCTTCGGTGCGTCGTTGAACCACACGTGAATCTCATCAGCGTGCAACGCGCCCTGCCCCGTCAGGTTCACGACTGCGGTCCCTTCGACGCTGAGCACTTGCTGCCCTTCGTGACGTCGGAAATTCAGCGAGCGCGTCCATGTGGCATCGAACGCCTGATTGGGGCCATCGGGCGCCGTGCCGCGCACCTGGCCCGCACCTTGCGCGAAACTCGCCAAGCTGTCCTGTTTCGTCTGGGCGACCGTACACTTGGCGAGCGCGAATCTCACGATGCCCCTGCCGAAGCAAAACGTCTTGCGTGCCGCGGAACGTCGCCCCTCCGCTGGCAATGTCGTATTCGAGTTGTTGACCGCGTCCTTGCATCTCGTTCGACGGAGCGCGAACGATTACAGGGTTGCCGGTCGCGTCGATGCGCTTCGGCTGCAAGCTGCTCGTCGGGCTTTGGCCAGGCGTCGGTGAAGCATTCGATTGTTCGTCGAACAGGATCGATAAGAGTTCGCAGGTGAGTTGATCGCTGGGCCCGACCGCGTTCATGCGCGTCACATCGACCTGTTCGCGAAAGGTCGCAACGTTCGCTTCGAAGTCAAACCGAAACGGGCCGCGACAGCGAACTTCTACCGGAGCCTGTTTGCGCGAGCCTGTGCGGGTTTCTTGTTCGGGACGATTGCCGGGAAAGACGTCGGCATTGCCAGGCTCGAGACGCACTTCCACTTCCTGCAACAACTCCAGCGATTTCATTCCGCGAAAGCCCGATTCCCCCGCCGACGCGAGATCGATCTGCATGCGTCGCCCTCGGCCACGGTTCGGGCCGAGTTGAAAATCGATTGGCCTCGCGGTGTACACGATCTGTTGGTTCAGTTCGACATCGCTGGTGTGTACGAGCAAATCGTCGTGCGGGCCCGGCTCCTTGTAGTCGCTGCGGATGGTGACAGGACCGATGAGCCGGCCACCGATCAGTTTGCCAATGCGCGCTTGTCGCAGATCGGAGCCGGCGTCGAACTCAAGGATTGCGCCTTCGCTGCGCGCATGACAATCGCCTGGCGTCGCTGTTCCTCGACCGACAGCGTCGGATCTTCCGAGAGAAAGATGGCAGTGCAGGGACGCAGTTCCATCTTGCCGTCGGGAAGATTTTTATAGCTCTTCACGAGCAGGATGCAGGACGGCGTTTCGAGAATCTTAGGGCTCGTCAGTTCCCAATCGCCGGTGAGGAATAGCGACTGCAACCATTGCCGCTGTCGCTCGACGTAATTGGGCGCGACGTTGTCCGTGATGGCGACATCTGGCAGTTCGATTTCGGGCTCGATGAACGGCACCGCCGCCAGCGCATAGACGCAGTAGCACGCGAGCACCGCGCTGAAACTGACGGCGACGCGTTTGAGGCTGTGGAACACGTTTCGGTCGGTGCCTCAGCCGTTGTACGGTTGAATCAGGTCGTCCCAACGACGCTGGGCCTTGAGAATCCACTCGATCGCTTCACGCACCGCGCCGCGGCCACCGGGATTCTTCGTGACGAAGTCCGCCGCGGCACGCACCTCGGCACATGCGTCGGCAACGCTAATGCCGACGCCCGCGAATGCGATCGCCGACAGATCGGGTAAGTCGTCGCCGATATAGCAAACTTGTTCACTCCGCAAACGCAACTCACTCATGATCTCTTTGAGGGTGCCGAGTTTGTTCTCGGTTCCTTGTCGCACAATGCCAATGCCCAGCTCGGCCGCTCGCAGGTTGACGATATGACTGTTGCGGCCCGTGATGATGCCGAACTTTCCGCCCGCGCGGCCCCATAGCTTGATGCCGAGTCCGTCGCGGATGTGAAAGCGCTTCAGCTCGACGCCTTCGTTGTCAAAGATGATGCTCCCCTCGGTGAGCACGCCATCGACGTCCGAGACAATCAACTCGATTGATTCACACTGTTTCGTGAGGCTCATGATGATTCCCAAGCCCACGGACTGCCGTCCGTGGGTTTCCTTGTGCGACTTATCTTGCAGCGTCCGGAATCATACTAACCATGTCCGTGATGTCGAGCAGCCCGGCGGGCTTGCCGAGCGCGTCGACGACCGGCAGTTCGCTGATTTTGCGTTCAGCCATAATCGCGACCGCATCGACGAGCATCGACCCCAACGGCACCGTGCACGGGCGGCGCGTCATCACTTCCGAGATTGCATGATCGAAGACGTCGTACCGCCGCGTCTCGAACAGCCGCGCGAGATCGCTGTCGGTAAAGATCCCCGATAGCGAGTCGTCGCCATCGACGAGCATGATCGCGCCACTGCGGCGACCGGGCCTTTGCACGTCGGCGAACACCTCGCGCAGCGTGTGCGATTCCGACGCGATGCGGCAATCGACGAGCGGTCGCATCTGATCTTCGACACGGCTGAGCTCACGTCCCAGCGCTCCGCCTGGATGCACACGTGCGAAGTCCGCGCGATCGAAGCGCAGCAGCCGACTTGTGACCAGCGCGAGCGCGTCTCCCATCGCGAGCATGGCCGTGGTGCTCGTGCTCGGCGCGAGTCCCAACGAGCACGCTTCCTTCAATGGTCCCAGCGCGATCGTCACCGTCGCGGCCTTTCCGAGCGTGCTCGTTTCGCGCGCCGTCAGCGCGATGAGCGAGACGCCAATGCGGCGCAGCGCGGGCAACAGTCGCGTGACTTCTTCCGTCTCGCCGCTTTGCGAGAGCATGAGCACGACGTCTTCGGCGGCGACGCGGCCGAGATCGCCATGCACCGCCTCGGCCGGGTGCAGGAAGATGCTTCGCGTGCCGGTCGAGCAGAGCGTCGCCGAGACCTTTTGGCCGATCAGTCCTGCCTTGCCGATGCCGCTGACGATCACCGTGCCGCGACACGAGCGCAGCAGTTCGACAGCGCGGCAGAACTCGAGGTTCAGGCGCGTGCCAAGTCGCAGGATGGCTTCGCCTTCGAGCTGAAGAATTTCGCGGGCGTAAGTCAGTTGCTCGAAGTTCGTTAACGCGCGAGTGCTGGCGGCTTCCATGCTCAACGACCAGGGTGCGAGAAGACGAGGCTGAGGCGGGGCCGCGGATTGTACAAATAGCCCCGAATGCAAGCGAGGGGACTTGGGGATTTGTGTACGCGAGCATAGGCCCCCGGAGTTCCGCGATTCGCCGCTGCTAGCTGCCCCGTGGTGGGGCGACCTGCGATGGGCTAAAATGCCCGACGATCGCCGCCCCGTACCGTGAGCGCCCCGTTTCCCCACTGTCACCTGTCGAAGTCCGAGGGTGGTGTCCCTTGAGGAGAGAGCAACCGCGATGATCGTCACAACGAAGGATCTTTTCGAACAAGCCTACGGCAAGTTTGCCGTCGGGGCCTACAACATCAACAATCTCGAGCAGACGGTTGGCCTGTTCCGCGGCAACCTCGGCAAGAAAAACTCGAACGAGGAACCGGCGAACCCCAAGACCTCGGCGCCGTTCATCATTCAAATCTCGCGCGGGCGCGCGGGTACAGCGACAAGCGATTCCTCGAAGCGCTGATTCGCTGCGCCGAGGAAGTGTTCCCCGAGGCGATCTTCGCCGTGCATCTCGATCACGGCACCGAAGAGGCTTGTTACGACTGCATCGATAGTGGCTTCTACTCGTCGGTCATGATCGACGCTTCGCACGATCCGTTCGATGAGAACATCGCGACGACCAAGCGCGTCGTCGAGCGCGCTCACGAACGCGGCATTTCGGTCGAAGCGGAGCTCGGCATGTTGGGCGGCGTGGAAGAAGACATCTCGGTATCGGCCGAGCACGCGTGTCTGACTGATCCCGAGGAGGCCGTCGAGTTCGTCGAGCGCAGCGGTTGCGATTCCTTGGCCGTCGCCATCGGCACGTCGCACGGCGCGTACAAGTTCAAGGGGAAGCAAAGTCTGCACTTCGATCGCATCCAGGCGATTCAAAAAGTGTTGCCAGGCTTTCCGCTCGTGATGCACGGCAGCAGCAGCGTCCCCAAAGAATGGGTCGACCGCATTAACGCGGCGGGCGGTCAATTGCCCGACACGAGCGGCGTCCAAGAAAAAGACTACCTGCCGGCCGCGAAGCTGGGTGTAACGAAGGTGAACATCGACACCGACGGCCGGCTCGTGTGGTGCGCGGTCTTGCGTGAAACCTTCCGCGACAAGCCGGGCGACTTCGACCCGCGCACGAGCGGCAAGCCGTTCATGGCCGCCTACGCCGACTTCATCATCCACAAGAACCAACTGCTCGGCTCAGGCGGACAGTTGGAAAGCGTGCGGGCGGCGCTCGCTCCCGTCAGCTGATTGTCACAGCGAGACGATTCGCGGGAGAGTCGATTCGCGGGAGAACAGACCATCGAGATCATGGGGCTGCGTCATCAAATTGACGCAGCCCCTTCTCGCTTGTCGATCCAACTCGGAACTACGCCGCTGCTGCGGCCGGGCCTTGGTAACGTGCGTCGCCAAAACCCAGGATCGGAAAGAAAATGAATGACAAGAACAGAAGCCCGATTCCGAACCCTGCGCCCTTGCCATAGCTCTTGGCGAAGTCGATATACGCGATGATTGAAACGACGATGTTCACCAAAGGGATAAGAAAGAGCAGAATCCACCAACCGGGTCTTCCGGCAATCTTCAGGAGTATGTAGAGGTTGTAAAAGGGCACGAGGCATGCCCATCCCGGCTGACCTGCTTTTGTAAACGTCGCCCACAAACCGGCGAAGAACGCGGTGATCACCGCAAGTTGTATCAGCACCACGACTGCCTGGACGCCATTCGAGTCCTGGGCGAGAAGCATCGACAAGATTTGCATCGCAATTGCCCTCTCAATGTGAAAGAGATCTCATGGCCGCACACGACCGAGCGAAGTCGCCGAAAGCGTACCCCACTTATTGCGGGGCCGCAAGAAAGCGACCGGATTTCCGATGGTTGCGAGCCGCCAGTGTGCTGATCGTGGCGACGGGATGGTTCCACGATTCCACCTTTGCCGAGGCGCCACGTCCACTGATCCCCAAGCCGGGCATCGAAGTGCCGGCCGACAAGCGCAAGGCGCTGGAGTCGCAACTCAAGAAGTTGCAGAAGGCGATCGACGAGATCGTCAATGGCAAAGACCAAAAGGCAAAGGCCCTGCTGCCCGATGTCGAGGTGTTTCGCGTCGCGGTCAGCGATGCCCTCGAGTTCAACGAGTTCTTCGCGCCAAGGAGATCGACTCGGCCGCGTCGTTGCTCAACGAGGGGCTTGATCGCGCCAAGCAACTTGCCGAGGGGCGTGCTCCGTGGACGACGGCAACCGGTTCGGTCTTGCGCGGTTACGAATCACGCGTCGACGGATCGGTGCAGCCTTATGTGGTGATCGTGCCGCCGTCGTACACGGCACAAACGGCAGGGCGTTATCGGCTCGACCTTTGGTTCCACGGACGTGGCGAGACGCTCAGCCAGGTGAACTTTCTGCAAGGGCTACGCAGCAAGCCCGGACAGTTCACGCCCCCCGACACGTTGGTGCTGCACCCTTACGGACGCTACTGCAACGCCTTCAAGTTTGCTGGCGAGACCGACGTGTTCGAGGCGCTCGAAGCGGTGCGCGAGAACTACCGTGTCGACGATCAGCGCACGAGCGTGCGCGGTTTCTCGATGGGCGGAGCGGCGACATGGCACTTCGCGGTGCATCATGCCGATCGCTGGTTCGCGGCCAATCCCGGCGCGGGTTTCGTCGAGACGGCGAAGTACGCAAAGATTTTCGAGTCCGGCGATCCCGAACCGCCGTGGTACGAACAAGTGCTGTGGCGCTGGTACGACTGCCCCGGCTACGCTCGCAATCTCTACCACTGCCCGACGGTTGCCTATAGCGGTGAGCTCGACAAGCAGAAGGCCGCCGCCGATATGATGGCCGAGGCCCTCGCGCAGAACGACATTTCGCTGGCGCACGTCATCGGTCCGAAAACCGAGCACAAGTACCACCCGGCCGCCGCTGAGGAAGTCTCGCGACGCATGGCGTCGTTGGCGAAGTTTGGCCGCGATGAGGTGCCGCTCAGCCTGCAGTTCGACACTTATACGCTGAAGTACAACCGCATGCATTGGCTGACGATCGACGGCCTTGAGCAGCACTGGGAACAGGCAAGCGTCGACGCCGATTGCCTCGAAGACGGCCTGGCGATCGACACCGTGAACGTGAGCGACCTGACGATCAACTTCAACTCAGGCGAATCGCCGTTCGACGAGACGTTCTCGGTGAACATCGCGATCGACGGGCAGGAGTTCGAGGCCGACCATCCGTTGTCGGATCGCTCGTGGAATTGCTCGATGCACAAAGTTGATGGTCAGTGGCGTCTCGGCGAGCGCAACGACGCGAGGCTTTGCAAGATTCACGGTCTCCAGGGACCGATCGACGATGCGTTCATGGATGCCTTCGTGTTCGTCGAACCCACCGGCAAGGCAGCGAACGCTGAGATTGGGAAGTGGGTGAGCGCCGAGCTTGACGCTGCTACGAAGAATTGGCGACGTTACTTCCGCGGTCGACCGCGTGTGATGAAAGACACGGAAATCGGCGACGATGAGATCGCCGATATGAATCTCGTGTTGTGGGGCGATCCGTCGAGCAATGCCGTATTGAAGAAGATCGCCGACAAGTTGCCGATCAAGTGGACGAATGACACGATCACCGTTGGTGACAAGTCGTTCGAACGCGGCTCAACATGCCGTGATGATGGTCTATCCGAACCCGCTCAACCCCGAGCGGTATATCGTGCTAAATAGCAGCTTCACGTTCCCTGTGTCAGCGAACGGCAGCAACGCGCAGCACACGCCGAAGTTGCCCGACTGGGCAATCATCGACATCAAAGCCCCACGAGCGGGCGACGCCCCTGGCGGTGTGGTGGCTGCCGATTTCTTCGGCGAGCGCTGGGAGTTAAGCCCCACGCGCGGCAACGGAAAGCGCAAGCGCGTGGCGGTGAAGTAAACGCATCCGACACGTTCATCTCCCTCGCCCCAAAGGGGCGACGGCCGGGGTGATGGGCGTGGGAAGCGTGTACTCGCATCGCCCCCTCACCCGGTTCGCCTGCGGCGAACCACCCTCTCCCCAAAGGGGCGAGGGTTGCGCGATCAAAACCGTGGCATGTCTTCGTCATCAATCAACTCGCGCAGTCGCGAGTCGATGATCGCGTTCTGCTGTTCGGCGCGTTGCTTGACGCTCGAACGCAGGTGATCGAGTTGCTCTTCGAGCCGCTTGAGTTCCAGTTCGCGCCGCTCCTGACGGACGGTGAAGTGACGCGTCACCGTTTCTTTCAGACGCTTGCGAGCCTCATCGCGAGCATTGTCACTCGGTGCCTTGTGGAAATCTTCGGTGAGCTGCATCGTCTTTCGTTCGAGCTCGAAATCCTGCTCGAAGAGTTTCGCCATCTCAGGATCGCGCTCGCGAAGATCGCTGCCAAAGGAACGCCACCCGCGACCGTGCGAACCTGGTCCGTGAGGAGGTCCGCCCGGGCCGTGACCTTCGGGACCACGACCGTCAGGGCTGCGGCCATGTTCATTCCACGACGAGCCCGGCGACCCACCACCTTGTCGCTCGCGAGGGCTGCCGTCACGTCGGCCACCCTCACGCTGCGCACCGTCATGCTGACTAGCATCGCGGGGCTCGCCGCCGCCGCCGGATTTTTCCGTTGTCGGGTCGTCGGCGTTTGCAACGCAACACAAACCGATGGCCAAAGCAGCCGCAAAGAACATTCGTTTCAACATGACAAGTCTCCAGAAAACAGCTCGAGCGCGAATCGAGCCTTTGCCTACCACTTTGATCGCAAATCACGCTCATCGCCACGATCGCCGTGCCCTTCGTGATCGCGATGCTCGTGCGAGGCACGGTGATGCCGCGGCTCATACGACGCGTGGCGATGACGTTCGCCGTGGTGCTCGCGCGATGCGTGACGCTCGTGCGACGCGTGATGACCGTGCGATGCGTGATGACCGTGCGATGCGTGATGATGCATCCGTTCGTGACCGCGGTCGCAATCGTGCGGATGTCCATGACCATGCGACGGGCCACGCGACGCATGGTGTCGGAAGTCGGGACCAGGGCCGCGATGATATCCGTGATGGGATTGCGGACCACGGCGATGTTCGCCTGGATGGTGTGCGAACGACGGGCCTCCGCTGTGATGGCTGAACTGCCGATGACTGAACTGCGGGCGGCCGTGATGTCGACCGTCGCTGCGGTGATCGCCTTCGTGATGTCGCGACGACGAATAGTGACGGTGCGACGGTCCGCGGCCGGCCATGTGTGAACGATCGAATGGCGGACGCATTGGCGGCCGTCCTGGACCGCGACCGGCGAAGTGCGCCATCGGTGGACGCATTGGGCCGCGAGCCCCGCGTGCTTCGGGGCCACGATCGCTGGGCCCGTCAGCACGAGGACCGTGTCCACGCATGCCTGGACCATGCATCCCTTGATCACGTTCGCCTCGCTCACGATGCTCGCCGTCGGCGCCGCGTTCCTCGCGACCACTTTCGCCGCGATGACCTTCGCGGCCATCGCGCTCATGTCCTTCGGGACCGCGCATTTCAGGACGACGCTCGCCAGGACCGCGTGGGCCACGTTCGCCACCTTCGCGAGGCGGGCCATCCGGCGGGCGGCGCATTCCTTCGGGTGGGCCGCGACGGCGAGGCCCGTCTTCACGGCCACGGTCGCCATCACGATCGTCCCGATCTCCGTCGCGTTGGGCCTCGCGCGATGGCCCTCGTCGGTCCCCGTCGCGCGGCTCGTCCGCCCACGCATTGGTGGTCAACAAAAGCCCCAATCCCAGGCAAGCTGCGATGCTCCAGCACTTCATTTGTCACGCCCTTTCGCATTCCAGAAGGAGAGCCGTTCGAGGGCTCGTTGATTACGACTACCACACGACTACAACGACGGTACGCCAGTTAATTCCTCTTCGAGATCGTTGATTTGCACCTGAAGCCCCATCCAACTTCGCTCTGTGTCGCGCCAGTCGGCCTCCACGTCATCAAAATGTTGATAAGCGCTGGCCAACGCTGTCGACCAGTCATCGTCCCAGGCGACTTCATTCACTTCGGGCGTCGATGGCGCCGCGACCTGGTGGCTGGCCTCGGGACGCGACGGCTCATCCGTTTCAGAAACGACCCACGACAATCCAACAACCGCAATTACTAACGACGCAGCGACGAGCGCCCATTTGAGACGCGGCCTACGCGGCTGTGGTGGGGCCCTCCGACGTCGCACGCCATCGGCGACGCGCTGCAACTGTTCGTGGCTAAGACGAGGCACGTTGCGCGAAAGCAAGTGATCGAGCGCCGCCCAGCCTTCATCGACGATCGCATCGCTCACTTCGAGCGGCGCGTGCTCGTCGTCGTTGTTCGAATCGGGCGGTTGCGATCGTGGGTCGTTCATCAGTTAGCTTTCCAACAACTAGCTTTCCACCAGCAATCGCCGCAGCAGTGCCAGCCCGCGACGTGCGTGACTGAGCGCCGTGTTGAGCGGCGTATCCGTCATCGCGGCAATTTCGTGAAACTCCAACTGTCCGTAATAGCGAAGCAACAGCGTGCGGCGCTGAGCATCGGTGAGCGCCGCGAGTGCCGTGTCGAGCTGACTGCAATTCTCCCAATGTTCGGCGACGTCCGCCGGTGAACCACCGACGGCAGGCGCCTCGGCGGCAGCGTCCCACGATGCCGGCTCGACACGCACCTGTCGCTTGCGTGCTCGCATGCGATCGCACACCAGTCGGTCGGCGATGCGCCACAAGTACGCGCGTTCTTGGCCGATGTCGTCGTAGCGATCGCGTGCCTCCCAAGCGCGGCAAAACACTTCCTGCACCAGGTCCTCGGCCAAGTGCCGATCGCCGACGTGCACCACCAGGAATCCGTACAACGGCTGCGCATATTGCTGCATCCAGCGATGAAGCCGTTGCTCAGCCTCGGCCTGTGGCGTGCGGTCGGCCATGATCTGCGGAGGTATCAACGACGGCGGCGGCGGTTTATTGCAGACACTTGTGAGATTAGTTCATCGGCGCGGAGATGACAGCATCAGCCGCCGAGGGCCGCGATCGCACGAGCGATATTCAACCCCGCTCACAAGGGCGGGTTTCTGCAGGAGGACTGCAAAGTCGAGAGAAACGCCGTAACTCGAAGAACGATGGTAAAGGCTTGCCTCTTCGCGGCGGCGATTGCGAGCATGACCGTCGACTTTGCAGTTCGACTGGCGGGTTTCTGCCAAATGCTCGCGACGCGCAGAGTGCGGTGATACGATAGTCGCGATTCATTCACTAGGAGATCGCTAGCATGTCGCGTCGATCGTTGAACCGCACGAGCCGTCGAACGTTTGTGAAGTCGGTGGCTGCGGTGGGAGCAGGACTTTCGCTGGGGCTGCCGTCGCTGCAAGCGGCGGGCGCAAACGGTCGATTGCGTGTCGCGAGTGTCGGTTGCGGCGGCAAGGGATGGGGCGATCTGACGAGCGTCGCGGCGAGTTCCGAAGTCGATGTGGTCGCGCTCTGCGATGTAGATTCAGGTCCGAAGATGCTCGGGCGTGCGGCAGAGAAATTCACCAAGGCAGCTCAATATGCCGATTGGCAAAAGTTGCTCGACGACGAGAAGAACTTCGATGCCGTGATCGTTTCGACGCCCGATCACATGCACGCTCCGATCGCGATGGCGGCGATGGCTCGCGGCAAGCATGTCTACTGCCAGAAGCCGCTGACGCACACGGTTTTCGAAGCCCGGCAGATGCGAATGGCCGCCACGAAGGCGGACGTGGTAACACAGATGGGCAATCAGATTCAATCGCACGTCGCCTATCGCACTGCGGTGGCGTTGGTACACGATGGGGCCATCGGCAAAGTGAAAGAAGTGCACTCGTGGCAGAGCGGCCCGATGAAGTGGCTGATCGAAAGCGATCGCCCCGCCGGCGAAGACCCGGTGCCTGCCGAGCTCAAGTGGGACGAATGGCTGGGCGTGGCGTCGGTGCGTCCGTACAAGACGAACATCTATGCTCCGTTCAACTGGCGCGGATGGCAGGAGTATAGCAATGGGCAACTCGGCGACTTCGGCTGCCATATCTTCGATCCGGTGTTCATGGCGCTGGAACTCACGTCGCCGAAAACGATTCGTGCCGAGGCGCCGCCGATCAATCGCGAAGTGTGGACGAAGTCGGCCAAGGTGTTCTACGAATTCCCGGGAACACCGCGCACAGCAACCGACACGGTGCGACTCACATGGTACGAGGGCGAAGGCGCAAAGCCATCGCTCGAAGCCGTAGGGTTGCCGACCAGTTTCGAGCTGCCTCGCGCGGGCTCGCTGCTCTTGGGCGAGAAGGGGACGCTGCTCGTGCCGCACGTCGCCGAGCCGCAACTGCTGCCGGCCGACAAGTTCAAGGACTTCAAGATGCCCGAGCCGGAAGAGCGAAACCATTACACGTCGTGGGCCGACGCATGTCGCGGTATCGGCAAGACGACGTCGCACTTCGACTATTCGGGCCCGTTGACCGAGGCGGTGTTGCTCGGCACGGTTGCCATCCGCACGGCCGGTGAGACACTCGCTTGGGACAGTGCCGCGCTGAAGATCACGAACTCTTCGGCGGCGAATGCTCTGCTGACAAAGCCGTATCGCAGGGGCTGGGAGATTCAGTGGGTCTGAATCACCGAGAATCCTCAACTGCGGAGCATCATGTTGCGACGGCGCACTCTAGGCCCGCCCCGTCGTCGCCATCGGCGATGCCGCCAAGCAGTGTCGGGGTGTCGCTCACATCGACCAGGCGCTGCATCGAACCAGTGACGCCCTTCAACTCGCCTGCCTCGTGGCAAAAGGTCGCATTGCGTCCATGCGCCTTGGCGGCGTAAAGCGCCGCGTCGGTGCGACGCACGAGCATGTTGATCGTTTCGTCGTTCGCAGCCTCGGCCAGTCCGACACTGACGGTAATCCGCTGGTCGCCGCCGTCGATTTGAAACGACGAATTTTCGAAGGCTTGTCGCGTTCGTTCGGCGGCACATCGCCCATTGGCTAGCTCTGTCGACGGCAACACCACGGCGAACTCTTCGCCGCCGTAGCGTGCGATCAGGTCCATCTCGCGCATCGTGGCTCGAAGCACCGCAGCCACCTGTCGCAGCGCCTGGTCGCCTGCCTCGTGACCGTAGGTGTCGTTGAGTCGTTTGAAATGGTCGATGTCCAACAACATGAGGCAGAAGCGGTGCCCTGTGCGGCGCGACTCCGAGAAACGGCGAGTCAGCTCTTCGTCGAGCGCGCGGCGGTTCGCAAGATTCGTAAGCGGGTCGACACGGGACTCGGCGACGTGCAACTCGATGCGCCGCGACTGTTCGACGATCTGCTGCTCAGCCTGGGCCAGCTTGCTTTTGAGTTGGTTGATCTCGATGGAATGTGCAAGCGATTCATGCGACATGCCGCCGGAGCCGCCGTTCTGCCGAAACACCTCGTCGATTTCTTCGATCGTTCCTGGAACAGGGTCGACGACGGGTTTTCGCGCAGAGCCGCGATGGATTTGAGGAAGCAGCTCGTCAATGGGGGTGAGGAGGATCGCCGTCAACGCTGCACGACGTCGCAACAGAAAAACCGCTACGACTGCCGTGATCGCCGTCTGTACGAGCGACGTCAGCAGGACAATAACGGGCGTGGACGGATCGAATTGCACGAGCGATTCTCGATCGCGGTCGTTCAGCGCACCGCGTTCCAAATGCTTAGTGGTTTTGCTCTGAATGAATAGGTTCTCACTGGTGAATGTCAACACCCCATTAGAGGCAGGCTCCAACAGGCGTAATCGGGCATGAGCCGATATCGGGTAGTGTGGTTGATGCCGGTTGCGAGGGGGGGCTAAGAGCGCTTTGAAAGGCCGCTAAGCAGATAGGATTTCATGCACGACGCGATGCGACTGTCCGTCGATGAGGCTTTGCTCGGCCCCGTTGCGCTTGAACGTCAGCCGGTCGGCGTCGAGTCCGAAGAGATGCAGCAACGTTGCGTGATAATCGCTGTGCGTGACGACGTCTTTCACGGCATGATGCCCGAACTCGTCGGTTTCGCCGTAGCACATTCCGGCCTTAACGCCGCCTCCAGCCAGCCACATGCTGAAGCCGTAAGTGTTGTGATCGCGTCCGGCTTTGGGGCCGTTGTCGTTTTGCACTACCGGTAGGCGGCCCATCTCGCCACCCCAATGAACGAGCGTCGTGTCGAGCAGGCCACGCTCTTTCAAATCGCGGACGAGTGCCGCGGAAGGTCGGTCAGTCTTGAGGCAGACCGCGGGCAGATTCTTGCGAATATCGTTGTGATGGTCCCACGTTTGGTTGCCGCCACAGATTTGCACGAACCGCACGCCACGTTCGACTAATCGACGAGCGATGAGACAGCGCGAGCCGAAGTCGCGCGTGATGGGATCGTCGAGGCCGTACAACTTGTGCGTGGCGGCGCTCTCGCGCGAGATGTCGATCGCCTCCTTCGCCGCGGTTTGCATGTGCGCAGCGAGCTCGTAACTGGCGATACGTGCTTCGAGATCGAGCTCGCCGGGATGGCGTTCGAGATGGTCGCGATTCAAGCGTTCGAGATAGTCAAGATACTTGCCTTGGCTGTTGGCCCTTATGTATGGCGGCGGGTCGAGGTTTAGAATGCGAGGCTCGCGCGGACGCACGACCGTTCCTTGAAACAACGACGGCAACCATCCGTTCGACCAGTTGTTGACGCCTTCGACGGGCAGCCCCGTCGGATCGGTCAGCGCCACATACGCGGGCAAATCCTGGCTCACCGTGCCCAGGCCGTAAGTGATCCAACTTCCCAACGACGGGCGACCGGCAGCGATGCGGCCCGTGTTGAGCGCATAGATGGATTGGCCGTGATTGTTCACGCCGGTGTGCATCGACCGAATGAGCGTGATATCGTCGACGACGGTCCCTAGATGCGGTAGCAACTCCGAAAGTTCCATGCCACACTCGCCGTGGCGCGAGAACTTCCACGGGCTTCCCATGAGCTTCGAGCTTGCCTGGGCAGCGTTGTCGTACTTCACCTCGCCGGGAAACTTTTGGCCGTCGAGTCGTTGCAGCTCCGGCTTCGGATCGAACAGATCCAGATGGCTGGGGCCGCCCTGCATGAACATCGAAATCATCGCGCGAGCACGTGGCGGATTCGGCGGCGTCTTGGGAAGCAAGTCGTAGCGACGCGGTTCGAGCTCGGGCTGCTCGGGCGCGGCAAGCAGCCCTTCTTCATTCAACAGCCACGCCAGCGCGACCGAACCAATGCCCATCGCGCTGCGAGCGAGAAAGTGCCGGCGAGCGCCGTTGTGGAAAGGCTGTGCCATCGAATTGTCTTTCGGCTGCGTAACGGTGAGGATCAGTCGACGTATAAGAACTCGTTGCTGCTCAATAGCGCTTGGCATAAGCTTGCCAAGGCTCGCGATCGTGGCGGCACTTTGTCCTTGGCGTCGAACGTTGGCGTCTGTTGTTCGACGAACTCAACAGCCATGCGTATTTCGTCCTGCGAAGGCAATCGGGCAAACGCGAGCTGCCAGGCAAGACGCACCTGTTGCTGGAGATCGCCGGGGGCGTCGCGATCGAGGCGGGCTGCGAACTCGGCCGCCTGATCGAGTAAGAACTGGCTATTCATCATGATCAGCGACTGCGGCGCGACGGTCGACGTTGCGCGCGACTCGCAGTTGCAGTTGGTCGTCATCGTCGGCGCGTCGAACGTTTCGAGCATCCCGAGCGGCATGCTGCGTCGCACCTGGATATAGATGCTGCGGCGAAACAGCTCATCGCCAAGCGAGACGTTCTTACCCGTCGGACGCCCCGCAGAATCGCGCGTGTCGATGCCAAGGACGACCTGCCCAACTTCGTCAACCGTGACCGGAATCGGCCGGCCAAACGGCTTTGGATTTAGCTTGCCGCTCACGGCCAGAATCGTGTCGCGGATTGCCTCGGCCTCGAAACGGCGAACGTTCATCCTCGCCAAAAGCCGGTTGTCTGGGTCGATGCCTTCTTGATCCGCTCGATGCGGCGACGCCTGGCGATAGACGCTCGACGTCATGATCAAGCGATGGAAACGCTTGAGTCGCCAACCGTTGTTCATGAAGTCGTTCGCTAGCCAATCGAGCAGTTCGGGATGCGACGGCGTTTCTCCGAGAACGCCAAAATCGGACGGCGTGGCGACTAGCCCCCGACCGAAGTGGTGCATCCATACTCGGTTCACGAGCACGCGGGCCACCAGAGGATGCGTTCCATCGGTCAATCGCTCGGCCCACGCAAGACGGCGTCCCGACGTGGCAAGGCCGCCGTTCTTCGTGGCGATGGTTGATGCGTCGTCGGACGATGCGAGAACCCGCGGCTCGCCGGGCTCGACCGGTTGTCGTGGCTGGCTGTAGTCGCCGCGATGGAAGACGAACGTCTTCGGCAAATCGCCTGGGATTTCCGTCAGTGCATGCACGAATTCTTCGACCGGCTTGCGGGCACGAATGTCCACTGCTTCCTTCGTGAGCGCATCGAGCTGATCGCTAGCAATCGACTGGCGTATCTTCTCGATCTCGCTTTCGAGCGCGGCAATTTCATCGTGAGCCTCGTCTTCAGAGTCGTCAGCCGTTTTCTTGCGCAATTCGGCGAGCTTGGTCTCTGCGACCTTCAAAGCCGCCTTGCGTGGTCGATCGTATAGGTACAGCGAGCCGCCACTGACGTTGATGCTCGGGTTTGCCTGGAGCAGCCTCTTTTGTGCAAGGGATCGCTTCTTAACGTCGACCTTGAACGCTTCACGCAGCGACGCGTGCAAGTCCTCGGGCAGTTTCGCGAGTTCTTCCTCGAACGTTTGTTCCACGAACTGTTGCTCGAGCTCCTTGCGGCGAGCGTCGATCTTCGCGGCTTCCGCTTCGAGAGCCGCCGACTCCTTGCGTTCTGCCGAGGTCGACAGCGATACAAGTCGCTTGCGAGACACTCGCCATTTCTTCCAATCGAGCGCGGGCTCGAATACCGCACGCAGGCGATAGTAATCGGACTGTGGAATCGGGTCGTACTTGTGGTCGTGGCATTCAGCACAGCCGACGGTGAGACCCAACAGCGACGTCGACACAATCTTGAGCGTCTCGGCGACCACCAGGTTGCGCGACACGTTTTGATCGACGTCGGCCGACGCGGTGCCATCGGGCGCCATGCGTAAGAAGCCGGTGGCAATCAACTTCTCGGTGTCTGCGGCCGAGAGTGGTTCGCGCGGATAGCCGACCATTTCGTCGCCGGCGAGTTGCTCACGGATGAACTCGTCCCACGGCTTATCATCGTTGAGCGCGCGAATCACGTAGTCGCGATACTTGTAGGCGTAATCGCGAACGCGGTCGGTGGTGTTGTAGCCATCGCTGTCGGCGTAGCCTGCGATGTCGAGCCAGTGGCGGCCCCAGCGTTCGCCGTATTCAGGTCGATCGAGTAAACGATCGATGAGACGTTCGTATGCGCCGCTTTCTTGTCGGCAACAAATGCATCCACTTCTTCCGGCGTCGGTGGAAGGCCGAGCAGGTCGAACGTCGCGCGACGAATAAGCGTACGACGGCCGGCGGGCTTCGAAAAGCTGAGGCCGTTCTCTTCCAGCTTCTGGATGATGAATGCGTCAATTGGCGTTCGCACTAACTTCGCGTGTCGCACGTGCGGCGTTTGAGGCTTCGCAATGGTTCGGAACGACCAGAACTGGCGATCTTCGTCGGTTACCAATCCATCGTCGCCAATCGACTCAGGCTCCTCGCTTGCTGTAGCCGCGCCCTGCTCGATCCAACGTTCGATGGTCGTGATGTCATGCGGCGGCAGCTTCTTTTCGCCAGGAGGCATCTCGCCGCTGCGCAGACGCGCGAGCAGCAAGCTCTCGTGGGGCGATTGAAGGTCGATGGCCGCGCCGCTGTCGCCACCGCTGACGATCAATCGCCGCAGCCGTAGGTCGAGACCGCCTTCTTCTTCGCCGGCTTCACCGTGACAGTGCGTGCAGTGCACCTTCAGGATTGGACGCACGTCGCGCTCGAACGTGAGCTGCCGCGAAGTGGATGCAGTTTCTCCGCCAGCGGCGGGGGCCACTAAGAAGACGGTCAGCAAAAGCACACACGCATGACGCATGTCGGCTGTTGCACTCGAAGGCGGGATGCGGGGTGGGAAGTGAGCCTAAGCTCGCCTGGGAGCTGTATCTTCCCCGCTTCGTGGTCGGCTGTAAAGAGAAAACCGACCTGCACCTGCCCCGTTCGGGCTATCGGAAATGTTTGATTCATCGAGACGCGCGAAATCGCAAGCGGATCATCCGCGTCGCTTACGGTTTCGCGTGTACTCAATCATGGGCTACGAATCGAAGGCGCGCCGACATGCGAGTTGTCGCAATCGTCGTACACCGACGTCGCGATCATTTTTTCTGCCGCAACGTTAGTACCGGACATGTCGCATTGCGGACGACATGCTCGGCCACGCTGCCCATGAGCAGGTGCATGAGGGCCGATCGTCCGTGTGTCGCCATCACGATCAGGTCGAAATGTTCATCGTTGGCGATCTGCACGATCGTCTCGGCAGGATTGCCCACGATGAGTCGATGTTCGCAGGGAATCTTGTTTCTTGTCGGAGCCACCTTTTCTAGTAGCGTGCGTAGCTCGTTGAGTTCCGCGTCCATGGGCGGCATGTACAACTCGTTCGGCACTGCCATCGCGACCGGCTCGACGACGTGAAGAATGAGCAGCGTGCCACTCGATTCAGCCGCCAATGCCGCCGCAGTATCGAGCGCCGTTTGACTGGTCTCGGACAAGTCGGTCGGAAAGAGGACCTTCTTCGCGTTCATCGTTTCGTTCCTTCGACAGACGCCGCTTGCGTACCCTTAGCTTTCGCTCGTTCGAACATACTATCGAGCGTGACCAATGTCCCGTCGAGGCGTTTGCTTTCGTCGGCCGCATCCATGAACGCAAGAATCTCAAGCGTTTCGTTCGCCGGCACGGGCGGCTTGCCTGTCTCGAAGAACTTGACGACTTCGATCAACAGGGGTTCGTAACCACTGCGCGGTCCGGTCATCGCCGTGCCCTTGCTGCCGAACACGAGGGCGCCGAAATCGCTCTTCGCCTTGCGATGTCCCTGAATGCCACCGACACGGCCATCGCGCCATACGCCGGTGACGACATCAGTGTCGGGCGTATGCACGCGACTCACGCTCACGCAGCCGGGGCCCATGATGGTGTACAGCGTCTCGACAGCATGGATTCCGTAAAAATACAAATCGGGATGATGTTCTTCGAGCGAGCACGGACTGTAGGCGACGCACCCGAGCACTTCGCCAACCTTCGGATCGTTGCGTATGGCTTGCGTTGCCGGGCTGAAGCGAAGCATCGAGCTCGAGAAGCACGGGACATTCGACTCCTTCGCCAACCGGAAGATTTCCACTGCGTCGGCCAACGACGCAGCTGCCGGCTTATCGACGAAGAACGGCTTGCCCGCAGCGATCACGGGCCGAGCCTGCGCGAGATGCGGACGGCCGTCAACGCTTTCGATCATCACGACATCGACCTTCTTGAGCAACTCATCAATGGAGTCGACGATCTCGACGCCCATCTTCTTCAGATCTTCGACGAAACCTGGCACGCGATCGATGCTCGTCGGAATGTCCGTGCTGCCGCCGGGAAACCCCGCGACGACACGCACGCCGCTGAGTGCGGGATTCGGCTTCGGGCCTTGAATAGCCGCCGTGAACGCCTTCACATGCGACGTGTCGAGGCCAATCATGCCGATGCGAATGGGCTTGTCGCGTGTGGGCGGCTCGGCAAAGGCGGTATCGACCGACACGATCAAAGCAATCGTGAGACAGAAGGCGTGCAGAATCGAGCAAGGTCGCATGGTGGGTCTCGTGAGCGGTTGGCAACTGGCGGGTTCGAGCGCCAAGCTAGTCGTGTCGCGAGGTAGAGTCAACGCTGTCGATCACTCATAATCATCACTCCACTCCTTTGGAGTTCCGTATTGATGTCGCGTTTCGTTCTCGCCTCGGCTTGCCTCTTCGCGGTGGCGCTCTTCAATGACAGCGCCGCAGCGGCCGGCGACAAACCCAACGTCGTTCTCATCCTGCTCGACAACTGCGGACAGGAATGGTTCGACTGTTACGGCAGCGACGAACATCGCACGCCGAACATCGACGCGCTGGCCAGCGGTGGCGTGCGGTTTGAGCATTGCTACACGTTCCCCGTGTGCGGGCCAAGCCGCATCCAGCTTCTGACTGGCAGGTATCCCTATCACACGGGCTTCCGCATGCACCACGATGCCGCGCTCTACGGCGGCGGCGGACTCGATCCACGGCGTGAGGTGGTGCTCGCCACGCCATTCCGAAACGCAGGGTATGCGACAGCGATCTCAGGCAAGTGGCAGGTCAACAACCTGTACGATGAACCCGACGTGCTCGCGCAACATAGCTTCGACGAACAATGCGTTTGGCCTGGCAGCATCGATCGCGATCGCATCTCAAGCGAAGATTGTGATCGATTTCAGGCCGCCATTCTAGCGCGTGATGTCGACACCCTAAGCAGCCTCAACCATTTCATCGAAAGTCGCTACTGGGATCCGGTCGTTCTTCGCAATGGCAAGCGCGAAGTTGTCCGTGGAAAGTTCGGCCCCGATGTGTTTCAAGAGTTTGCCGTCGAATTCATTCGCAAACACCGCGATGAGCCGTTCTTTCTTTACTACCCGATGGTGCTGACGCATGGGCAGAGCTTCAGCGAGCATGTCGTCGCGACGCCGAAGAACCGCGGCGTCGAGCTATCCGAGCACGACATGTTTGGCGATATGGTCGAGTACGCGGACTCGCAGGTCGGGCAGTTGGTGGCGACCCTCGATGAGCTGAAGCTTCGTGAACGCACGCTTGTGATTGCAGCCGCCGACAACGGCAGTGAGCCGAGTCTCGTCGCTAGTCGCCACGGTCGTCCCGCGCGTGGCGGGCTTTATCAACTGACCGAAGCCGGCAGCGATGTCGTTCTCATCGCGAACTGCCCTGCGGCTATTTCCGGTGGTCGCACCATCAAGCTCGCCGATTTTACCGACATCTATCCCACGATTTGCGACTACGCGAATGTCGCGTGTCCCCAAGGTGTAACACTCGATGGCCATTCGCATGCAGCGGTATTGCGAGGTCAATCCGATCCGCAGCCGCGGCAGTGGATCTACAATCAATTCGGCAAGCGTCGTGTCGTTCGCGACGAGCGCTACAAGCTGTACTCGACGGGCGAGTTGTTCGATGTCGAAACCGATCGTGAGGAACAACACGACTTGGCGGAAAGCGTTGACCCGCAAATTGCCACCGCAAGAAAGAACCTCGAAGCAGTGCTTGCCTCGCTGCCGTCTGACGTCGCACCGCCGATCGAGCTGCGCAGCCTGTCGAACTTCAAGCTGTTGCGAGAGCAATCGGCCGAAAAGAAGTAGCGCCTCAATCGTTAGCGAACTTTTCGCTTCGCGCGACGTGCCGGCGGCCGGCGAAACAGCATCTTCAGCGCTTGCAGCTCAACAATCTCGGCAAGCCCCGCTTCGGCTAACTCGCGACCAGAAACGTAGCGGCCCGGTTTCATCCAGCGCGACATTTCATCGTCGGTCAGGCCGAAGAGCTCGCTGAGCGTGCCATCCATCTCTTGCTCGAGAATCGCGAAGTGCCGCGCCCACTCAGCGGCCTCGGCCAAGCCGACGTGTTCTTCGCTTTGCCATTTCATCGGATGAAACAGCAGCACGCTGTGCGGCGTCACGATGCGGCGCACACATGCGGCCAGCGGCCACAGCGCGGCCGACGAGCATTCGCCGGTGACGACGCCTGTCGCTTTCACGCCGCGCAACAGCATGATCGACATCAACGACAAGCCCGAGTACGGACTGCCGCCTGGCGAGTCGATGTACAATATGCATTCGCCGCCGAAGGGAATGTCGAGCAGCTTGGCAGTCAGGTCCACTTCGTGCTCGGTGAGATCACCGACCAGCGCGAGTTCAGGAACCGTGCCCTGTTGCGACTGCATGAACGCGAAACCTTTCGTGACCGATGCGCAACCGCGCTTGAGTGGATACGCTCAACGAACCGTTGAGCTACCAATCTAAGAAGCGGCCTATGCCGAGGCCAGAAGAATCTGGCGCACGATCACAAGCAATCGATGACGACGCTTGACACGCGAGTTACGCGACGTCCATGTCGTGCGATGGATCGCGAGACAGTGGCGACTCGGGCAGCCGTTCGATGCCATTGCGGTGCGGCCGGACGATCGTTCCGTCTTGCTGCACTCGACGCAGCAGCATCTCGGGAATGCGGCAGTGTACGACGACGCGGTCGTCGCTGTACTGTCGTGAGAGGACTTCACTGTTTGATGCAAGGAACGCGAGTAGCTGGCCATTGCCAGCCGGCGTTTCGACATCAATGTCGGCAAACGAACGCGTGAGCGCCTCGCTGACCGCGGCGGACAATTGGTCGATGCCCTGTCGCGTGTGAGCACTGACGGCCATCGCGTTCGGATAGCGAGCGAGCAATCCCTCCAACTGCGCACGGTCGTGAAGCCCGTCGATCTTGTTGAGCACCAAGATCGTGTCCTTGGCCTGGATGCCGAGTTCTTCGAACACGCGATACACGGCGGCGATTTGCTCGAAGACCGCGGGACTGCTGGCGTCGGCGACGTGCAGCAGCAGATCGGCCTGGCGAGTTTCTTCAAGCGTCGCCTTGAAGCTCGCGATCAAATGGTGAGGCAGATCGCGAATGAACCCGACCGTGTCACTGAGCAACACGGGACCCCAACCGGGCAACTGCCAACGGCGGGTGCGCGTGTCGAGTGTGGCGAACAGCATGTTCTGCGCGAGTACATCTGAACCGGTCAACGCATTGAGCAGTGTGCTCTTCCCGGCGTTGGTGTAGCCGACAAGCGAGACGGTCATCCGATCGCCACGCGCAGCGACTTCGCGCTGACGACGACGTTCGACGATGCTTAGTTCCGATTGCAGGTCGTGAATGCGCTTCTCGACCAAACGACGGTCGACTTCCAACTGTTTTTCACCAGGGCCACGCATGCCGATGCCGGCCTTGATACGCGACAAGTGCGTCCACATCCGCTTCAACCGCGGCAGCGAATATTGCAACTGCGCCAACTCGACGGCGAGCCGGGCTTCGTACGTTCGCGCGCGGCTGGCGAAAATATCGAGAATCAGTTCGGTGCGATCGAGCACCTTGCACTTCGTGGCTTGTTCGAGATTACGAGTCTGCGCAGGCGACAGGTCGTTGTCGAAGATGACGACGTCGGCCTTGGTTTGTTGGCAAAGATCGCGAAGTTCGTCGACCTTGCCCTTGCCGAGATAGGTTGCCACGTCCGGAGCGGCGCGTCGCTGCATAAGACGCCCCACCACACGCGCGCCGGCACTTTCGGCCAAGCCCGTCAACTCTTGCAGAGGTTCCTCAGTGCTGGCACGGCCGTCGAGTATCACCTCGACCAGGACCGTCGCCTCGCTGACCACTCCACCGGCGCGGTTGATATCCATCACGTACGGGGCAATCTCCGTTCGACCGCCAGGTTTGCGTTTCGTGAGGACGAGCGTGGCGGAACCGCCCGTCTCCTATAACTATAGTCGACACATAAGGCCAGGCCAGTCAATACCGAATGGGGATTCGGTGAGCAAGTGATTAGTGAGTGGGGCGACGACGACACTACGCATCGACCCGTCTTTTTGCTCCCTTACTCACTTACTCCCCTCTCACCTACTCACTCCCCTTCGCAAAGCTGGCAGTAACTTTCGTAACGTCGCGCGTCCAGCCAGCCGTCCGCCACGGCATCCTTCACGGCGCAATGATCTTCGTGCGTGTGCGTGCAATCAGGAAAGCGACAGCGGCTGACAAAAGGTCGCAGGTCTCGATAGAACGCGGCCACCTCTTCGGGCACAACATCCCATAGTTGAAACTGACGCAATCCCGGCGTATCGACGACGTATCCACCGCCGGCGAGTCGCAGCACCTCGGCAGTCGTAGTCGTGTGGCGTCCCTTCTGCGATTCGGTACTCACAGCACGCACGCGCTGAGCGAGACCAGGTTCGATCGCGTTCAACAACGATGACTTACCGACACCGCTTTGGCCGGAGACGACACTTTGGCGGCCCGCCAACTGCCGACGCATGCGATCGAGGTTCAATCCCGTTCGCGCACTGACGAGCAGCACCGGGTAACCCATCTGACTGTAGGCGCCGACGATTGGTGACAGCGACTCTGCCTCGACCAGATCGACCTTGTTGATACAAATGACGGCCTGAATTCCACTCCGCTCAGCATGGACAAGGTAACGGTCGATCAGGTTCGGCTTTAAATAAGGTTCTGCGGCACTCGAGATGATTAAGAGCTGGTCGACGTTGGCGACGATGATGTGCTGGCGACGCTTGCTGGTGCGACTGAGCACACCGTGGCGCGGCTCGATGCGTTCGATGATGCCTTCGTTCGGGCCCGACGTTCGGAATAACACGAGATCGCCCGCGGCGACGACATGGCGTTGGTCGGTTGTGAGCGTCTTGAGCAGGCGCCGCGTGGCGCATTGATAGAGGACGCCGCCTTCGGTCTCGACCGTGCTCGTCAGGCCATGCGCTTTCAGCACGCGGCCCCGCAGGCAAGTCGCTTCATCGACCGAAAGGACGACATCATCGCCCGACCCCGACGTCATGACGGTGCGTCGACGGGTCAGATCGCCTTTGCCGCTGAGGCGTTCATCTTGCTTGGAGTCGTCGGGCGTTTCGGTGCCATCGCGATGGACTCGCCGTGTCCATTCGTTCTCACGGGTGCGCGGCGTGCGATTCTTGCGGAAGTTGGCGCGGATGCGGCGTTTCTTGGCCATGTGCGTTCAGTGTATCATACGCGCGAAACCGCAAGCGGGTACGCATGACCGTTCAAGCCTCAACGTCGAACACGAATTCCTGGCGCGAGGCGGGACTGCGCTATTACGCCTACAACTTTTTTCTGCGTGGGAAGTTTGGCGAGCGTGTGCAAAAGGTCAGCCTCGATGGCGGGTTCACCTGCCCGAACGTCGACGGCAGCGTGACGACAGGCGGTTGCACATTCTGCGACAACCGCAGCTTCAGCCCAAGTCGCCGTGTCAAACGAGGCGCGATTCGTGCGCAGCTCGACGAGGGCATTCGCCGTTTGAAGTGGCGGTATGACGTCGACAAGTTCATGGCGTACTTCCAGCCGGCGACGAACACCTACGCACCGATCGCGAAACTTCGCCCACTTTACGAGGAGGCGCTCGAGCACGAGAAGGTAGTCGGCATGGCGATCGGCACGCGCACCGATTGCGTTGCTGATGACGTGCTCGACTTGCTGACGGAGATCGCAAGCCACACGTATCTGAGCATCGAGTACGGCATGCAGACGATGCACGACCGCTCGCTGGAGTGGATGAATCGCGGTCACGGGCACGCGGCGACTGTCGACGCCATCGAGCGCAGCCGAGGGCGCGGGTTCGAGATCTGTGTGCACATCATGCTTGGTCTGCCGGGCGAGACGCGCGATGACATGCTTGCCACCGCGCATGAGGTGGCGAGATTGAACGTCGACGCGGTGAAGATTCACAATCTGTACGCCGTCGAGCGCACGCCGTTGGCTGACGACGTTCGTGCGGGCAAGGTGCAACTCATGGAGCGTGACGAATACATCGCAACGCTCGTCGACTTTCTTGAGTTGCTGCCGCCCGAGTGTATCGTTGAACGCATCAGCGGCGAGGCGCCGCCGGATTATCTCGTCGGCCCCGCGTGGTGTCTCGACAAGCCGGGCATCCGATCTGCGCTCGACGCCGAGTTCAAGCGTCGCGATACGCACCAAGGCGCGAAACACTCTCGGTGAGAAGTGCCGAGTTATTTGCCGCGAAACGGCGTCAGCGCTGGGTCGCCGATCACGACATAGAGCAATTCGTTTCGATCTCTCTCCGCGCGTTTGTCCTTCGCTGCTTCAGGAGATAACCCGACTTCATCGGGCCGCAGGTCGCTCCACGACATCAGAGCATTGATCTGGCGTTGATACGCCTCGCCGACGGTCAGCCCGTGCATCCATGCCTCGAAGACAGGGAACATTTCGGGGAACCCACCGTTCTCGCGCATGTGTCCGTAGACGACCATTGCGCCACCAGCAATGGAGCGAGACGCGAAGCGCTGGCGGTCGTTGCGAATCTCCAGGCCGTCATCGCTCTCGAAGTCCGATCGCGGCGCGGCTGCCGAGTAGCATGACCCACACAGCACAATCTTGTTCGTCATGCGCACCTTGTCGAAAACATTGACGTCCAAGCTGCACGTTTTTCCAGGCACGCCGTGGCCGAAGAGAATAAGCAGCGTGGCTTCGTCCATCGCATCAACGATTGGGGACGGCAATTCGTTGAGCACTTGCCGTGGGCCGCTGACATCCAATCCCCATGCCGCGCTCTTCATCGACGCAGGAAGACTCAGCGGCTCGGCGCGGAATTGGCGTACCAACAGACTCGGCGCGGCAAGACCCTGTTGCTCGAACATGCCGCGTAGCCAATCGACCTTCTGCATCGCGCGGCCGTTGACGGGCGCAGGCTCGGTGCTGACCTGAGCGATGAGAAACGGTCGGATGTCGCTCGATGCTTGCGGCTTGTGATGAATCGACCTCTCGATGAGCGCTTCGAAGTCCGTTGCCGTCGGCGCTAGCAGCAAGCCGGGGAAGGCGTCGAGTTGTTGGTCGTCGTCGAGTTCAGCAAGCACCTGCCACATCGCTAGCAACATCGTCTCGCGATAGCTGGGCCAGCGAGGCGCGATCGCGACGTAGCGCGGTGAGGCTTCACGCAATCGGTCGGTTAGCGCCTTCCGAGCGGCAGCGTCGCCAGCGATGGCGGCGAGGTCATCGACGTTCAGCACGGTGCCGTGATGATGTCGCGCAAGCGTTTCGAGTGCATGCAGGTGCTCCGACGAAGTGAGGTCGGTCACGACGACATAGTTGTCGCCGATGGTCGGGTGGGCTTGGGTTTTGAAGACGAATTCCCGTGTGCGGGTAAGCTCGGGGCTCGGTCGGTGCTCGCGATCGACTCGCCGACTCATCACGCCTGCCAAATCTTCGGCCGCGACCGGTTGCGCGATACTCACCGCCAGCGACATCAATGCGGCAAAGCGGCGCGACATCATGTGGTCCTCCCGAGAGAAATCAGCCTCGACATGGCGAACGCCGAGCGGCCGACGAGCGTCTAGGCTAATATAACCCCGAGGAACTCAGAGTGGACCGGATGGTCGCCGGTCGGCCGCGAGGCTGGCGGGAGGAAAGTCCGGGCTCCGCAGGACACTGTGGTGGGTAACGCCCACGGGCCGCAAGGTCACGGAAAGTGCAACAGAAAGCAGACCGCCGCAGGTGACAGTGCCCTAGGGTCGTCGCCTTCGGTAAGGGTGAAACGGTGAGGTAAGAGCTCACCAGCAGGCGAGGTGACTCGTCTGGCTTGGCAAACCCCACAGGGAGCAAAGCCAAACAGAAGGCATGGACCGGTCCGGTCCGTTACGACCTTCGGGTAGGCTGCTAAAGGGTTCGAGCAATCGAATTCGTAGAGAAATGGCCATCGCCGGGGCGAAGCATCTTTGCCCCGGGCACAGAACCCGGCTTACAGGTCCACTCTGGTTCCTTCCTTGCCGCGTGACCCGCGGCGATGGCGTTATTTCTCTGGCGCGATATTCCCTCAAGCCCACGGCCTGCCGGCCGTGGGTCCCAGGGCCGCAGGCCCTGGGCTTGGTGGAGTTGATTACTCGACCGGGACCAGCTGTTCGTCGACCAATTGCAGAAGCTTCGAGATGCACAGCTTGTTCATGCTCGTGCGACGCTCGTGAGCCTCGAGGCGGAGCGACTCGTGCAAGCTTTGCGGCAACCGGACGGTGATGACACGTGTCGGCTCCTTGGTCGGGGGCAGATCGCCGCTGCGCTCACGCAGCCGGGCGACCATTTGCTGCAGCTCGGCATATTCGTCACCGTGCTCAAAGCTTGACAGCTCTTCGGGGCTCTTGAAGGTCTCGCGAACGATACCGCCAACGCCGAGCACCGAGCGGAAAAACGTGACCCAGTCAGGCGACTGTTGGTATAGCTCTTGGGCCACGCGCTGGATTTGCATTTCTCTCTCACCCATGTCTTCCCTCCTCGAATCGATAGTGTGAATTCCGTTTCCGCGACTAAAGGCGTCGCTCTTTTGGACGATCTTGCTAGTTGAGTCAAGGCCAGCTTCGATGTCGTTTCATTGCTAGCAGTTACAGCGATTG
This sequence comes from uncultured Planctomycetota bacterium, assembly GCA_963708675.1. Lineage (GTDB taxonomy): Bacteria > Planctomycetota > Planctomycetia > Pirellulales > PNKZ01 > DATAXP01. Next base: position 2,032,880 of record CAVPTO010000003.1, on the reverse strand, counting down.
ACGGGGCATGGCTCTAGATTGGGCATGGGTGCCCGATTTAGTGCAGAGGGTACTGTGCTCAAAACATGAGCAGCGCCCCTGTTTCTCATCGCGAAAGTGTCTCGCAAGTCGCTGCCCCTTGCAGTGCATGCACTTGGGAAAAATCGGCGCTCGGCTAGCATGTAAAGCACGGAATGACTACAGTCCGATTAACTCGTAATCTGATAAACATAGTGAGTTAACTCGGGCCTTATTGAGACTGATCGCCATAAGTCATGAATCTTTACAACTGGATCGAATCGAATCGAACGATGTGGCAAGCGCCATTTTCGCTCGGCGTCGTGCTCCTTGTATTGGTCGCGTTGGCCCTCCCGTCGGCAGTGCCGGATCTCATTCTGATCGGGGCTGTCGTCCTGCTGTTGATCTCGGGGGTGTTGACCCCGGATCAGGCACTCGACGGGCTATCCAACGAAGGCATGGTGACGGTCGCGATTCTGTATGTCGTTGGCGCTGGTGTGCGCGAGACCGGAAGCATCGACTGGATCGCCGAGCGGGTGCTCGGACGGCCCAAATCCGAAACGGCGGCCGTTGCCCGGCTCACCGTTCCGACGACCATCCTGAGTGCATTCCTGAACAACACGCCGCTCGTGGCGATGTTGATTCCCATCGTGAGCGACTGGTGCAAGAAACAGCACGTCAGCGTGTCGAAGCTAATGATTCCTCTAAGCTACGCGGCCATTCTTGGTGGCACCTGCACGCTGATCGGCACGAGCACAAACCTCGTGGTCGACGGCCTGCTGAAAAAGCACAACGGCCATGAGATGGGGATGTTCGACATCACCTGGGTCGGCCTGCCAGCGGCTTTGGCAGGTTGCGCGTTACTGATCCTTGGGAGTCACTGGCTGTTGCCGAATCGGAAGCCGGCGATCAGCCTGCTCGACGACCCGCGGCAGTACACGTCCGAGATGCTTGTCGCCGCCGACAGTCCGTTGATCGGCAAGTCGATCGAGGCCGCCGGCCTTCGCCATTTGCCGCACGTGTACTTGGCCGAGATTGACCGCGACGGCTCGATCCTGGCGGCCGTGTCGCCCGAGGAGCGACTTCGCGCCGGGGACCGCCTTGTCTTCGTCGGCATCGTCGAATCGGTCGTCGAGTTGCAACGGATTCGGGGCCTCGTACCGGCAACGGAACCCGAGGCCGAAGTCGAAGCTCGCCGTGCCGCGCGATCGTTGGTCGAGGCGGTCGTTTCGGATACTTGTCCGCTCGTGGGTCAGACGGTCCGTGCCGGTCGGTTCCGCTCGCACTATGGAGCTGCCGTGCTCGCCGTGGCGCCAACGGCCAGCGTTTACACCAGAAGATCGGCGACATCGTCCTGCGTCCCGGCGATACGCTGCTGCTCGAAGGGCCGACCTCGTTTGCCGAGGAACAACGGAACCGTCGCGACTTCTTTCTTGTCAGTCGATTGGAAGAGACGGGCCCGACGCTGCATCACCGCGCTCCGGTGGCGCTGGCGATTCTGATCGCCATGGTGACGGTTGTCGGATTCGGCTGGCTACCGATGCTCAAGGCCGGACTGATCGCCGCGGGATTGATGCTTCTCACAGGTTGTGTGACCGTGAACGCCGCACGGCGAAGCATCGACCTGGAGACGTTGCTAGCGATCGCGGCGTCATTCGCCTTGGGCAAAGCGCTTGAGACGACGCACGCTTCGCAGATGATCGCTGACTATTTGATCGGTTTTGCCGGCGGCGAGCCCTGGGCAAGCCTGGCGATCGTTTACCTCATCACTCTCGTCGTGACCGAACTGATCACGAACAACGCGGCGGCGGCGTTGATGTTTCCTTTTGCGATGGCCACGGCCGCGAGTCTGAACGTCAGCTACATGCCGTTCGTCATCGTGGTGATGATGGCTGCTAGCGCGGGGTTCGCCACGCCGATCGGCTATCAGACGAACCTGATGGTGTATGGCCCCGGCGGTTACAAGTTCAGCGACTATCTGAAGATCGGCATCCCGCTCGATTTGCTGGTCTTTGTGGTGACGGTTGCTGTCACGCCGTTTGTGTGGCCATTTCACAAGTAACTGTCTGGGTTTAGTCGCGACGCGCAGCGAGCGCTCGCTACGCGTCGCTGCTAAACGGCGGTGATGCATGCACCCCTGCCAGATCGTTCTCGACGCAAGTGCATGCTGACGTTAAACTAACCGTCTTCATCGCCTGCACTACGCCAAGATCGCCTGCACTACGCCCAAGGGCTTCTCGGCATTCCGCATCGAGGGAATGCCGATAAAGAACATACCGCATCGATTACTCCCGCTTGCTCGGCACGAACGCCGACACGACACGGACGCGGCCTCCCGCCTAAAACACGGACGCGTTCGGCCCTGGGCAACGATTCAGTTCTGGCTGACGAGGGAACATGAAGTCGTCGTTTTTTTCGCGCAGCAGCGTCGCCATTCTTGTGGCGGCAACGTTCCTGATGCCGTTCGCCTTCACCGGCGCGCGCCGGGCGATGCTGACGAACAAGAATGACGTTCAGCAGTGGCTGCCCGACAACTATGACGAGACGCAGACGTTCCGCTGGTTCCAGAAGCACTTCGCCGGCGAGCAGTTCATTCTTGCTAGCTGGGAAGGATGCACGCTCGACGATCAACGGATCACGCTGCTGACCGACAAGCTGGTGGCCGAGGAAGGCAGCGAGCCGAACGCCGAGCAAGCCTTGTTCTCGGAAGTGCTCAGCGGACCTCAGTTGATCGATCGCCTGAGCGAAGGCGCATCGAAGCTCACACGCGAAGATGCCATCGACCGATTGCAAGGATCGATCATCGGCGAAGATCACGCGACGACGTGCGTGGTCTTCACGCTATCGGCCTTGGGAAAGCAATCGCCGCGAGTCGCGGTGAATACTTTGCGACAGATGGCGACGGCGGAATGCGGCATCCCCGCGGCCGACTTGCACCTCGGTGGACCACCGGTCGACAACACCGCGCTCGACGAAGCGGGCGAGAAGAGCCTGGTTCGTTTGGCCTCGATGGCCTTGGGCATCGGGTTGGTCATGTCGTGGTGGTGCCTGCGAAGTGTTCGGCTGGTCGCGATGGTGTTCATGGCGGGCATCTACAGCGCCGCCTTGAGCATGGCGCTCGTGTGGTACTTCGGTTACGCACCGTTCGGCATCACGATGAACGCCATCCTGATGACCATGCCGTCGCTGGTGTACGTGGCCGCCATCTCCGGCGCCATTCACCTATCGAATTACTATCGCGACACCGCGATCGAAGAAGGCGTGCAAGGCGCTGCGGGTCGCGCGGTGCGTCATGCCATGTTGCCCTTGGGTCTGGCGACGGGCACGACGGTCATCGGGCTGTTCACGCTCTGCTACAGCGAACTGGTGCCGATTCAGTTGTTCGGCTTCTTCTCGGCGGCCGGTGTGGCGGCGAGTTTGATCGTGCTCTGTTTGTTTCTGCCCGCGTGCTTCGAGTTGTTTCCGATTCGCGTGACTCAGGCTGATCGCATTCAAGCGCATCAGACGGCGATCGCCGCGGGCCAGCCCGGTACGACGCGTTGGTGGCGAGCCGCGGCGTGGATCGTCGACCACAACTTGTTGGCGACCTCGGCGGGCATCATCGTGCTGGCCATCGGCGCTTACGGCATGACGAAGATGCAAACGTCCGTGCAGTTGATGCGGATGTTTCCGAAGAAGGCAGGCATCGTCGCAGATTATCGTTGGTTGGAAGAGAACCTCGGTCCACTGGTGCCGATGGAAATCGTGCTTCGCATGGACCGCGATCCTGCAAAGTGCCCGCTCACGTTCATCGAGCGCCTTGAGCTGGTCGGCCGCGTGCAAGAACGCGTCGAGAGCATTCACGAAGTGGGCAGCTCGCTGTCGGCTGTCACGTTTGCCCCGGGCATGCCGAAACCCGAAGACTATCGCATCCAGCGCGGTATGTCGGGCGCACTCTCGGGCCTTATGGGTGGCAAGGATTTCAAATTACGCACGGCTCGCCGCATCACGAGCGAGCGCCTCGAACGCCACCGCGAAGACTTCATACGCGACGGTTGGTTGGCCGAGGAAAACGGCTACGACCTGTGGCGTGTTAGCGCTCGTGTCGGTGCGCTGCAGGATGTGGACTATCACACGTTCCTGCAGGACATCAAGCGCGAGGTCGACGGCATTTTTAGCGAGCCGCCGCCGGCGCATTGGAAGTACGACGTCACCGAAGCGTCGCAGCAACCGATCACGGTATGGCCGGCGAGCATCGAGACGATCTACACCGGCCTCGTACCGCTGGTTTATAAGGCGCAACGCTCGTTGCTCGACGGCCTCATGTGGGGCTTCGTCATGGATCTGATCACCGTCACGATCGTGATGATGATCTGCGTTCGCGAATGGTCGGCCGGCATCGTGCTCATGCTGCCGAGCGTCTTCCCGGTGTTCGTCGTCTTCGGGGCGCTGGGATGGCTGGGCGTCATTATCGATACGGGCACAGTCATGGCGCCGGCCGTGGCGTTAGGCGTGACGGTCGACGACGTGGTGCATTTCATGTTGATGTACCGCGGCGCGTTGAAGGATGGCCGCACACGCCGCGAGTCGATCATGATTTCGTACCAAGGCTGCACGCGAGCCATGTATCAGAGTTGGGGCGTCATTGGCCTGGGCATGTCGGTCTTTGCCTTCAGCCCATTCACGCCGACGCAACGCTTCGGGTTCATGATGATCACGCTGCTAACGGCAGCGCTCGTCGGCAATCTTGTGGTGCTTCCGGCCGTGCTGGCGAGTCCGCTCGGAGGGCTGTTCGGCAGCAGCTTTCGCCGCAAGAAGGCCATCGCCGAAGTCGATGCTGCCGGGGCCAGTATCCCCGGGGTTGATGGACCCATGACGCGCGTTCCCGCGCTACACTCGCTGCATCGCGATTCTGGCGTCGCTGCGCCGACAGCACACCGCACGTAGGTCATAGCGAGCGCGCTCGCTACGCGTCGCGGCTATCGATCCTCAGAAACAAAGTTGATCGCGGTGATGTTACTCGTATGCCGTGGTTCATGACGTTTTCCGAGGATCAATAAACTCATCAAATTACTCCGCCGTCGTTGCCTCGACCTGCGGCTGGCGCCAATGCTTGATCGCGCCGATGACCACCGGCAGCACGCTGATGACGACGATCAGCAGCACGAACACCTCGAAGTTCTTCTGCACCAGCTCGATGCGGCCTAGCCACCAGCCGGCCATCGTCATCGACAACACCCATCCGATGCCGCCGACGACGTTGTACGCGGCGAAGCGTCGATAACTCATCCTCGCGATTCCGGCAACGAACGGTGTGAACGTTCGCACCAGCGGAACGAACCTCGCAAGGATGATCGCCTTGCCGCCATGCTTTTCATAGAACGCTTTGGCCGCCATCAAGTGGCTGTGCTTGACGAAGCGTAACCGCCCGCGCTCGAAGACGTGTTCGCTCATTTGCAGGCCGACGTAGTAGTTGAGCGCGTCGCCGACGATGGCTGCGGTCATCAAGCAGACGTTGAGCACGACGATGTCGAAGATGTCCTGACTGGCGAGAAACCCCGCCGCGAAGAGCAGCGAATCGCCCGGCAGAAAAAACCCGACGAGCAGCCCGGTCTCGCTGAAGACGATGGCCGTCAGAATCGCATAGGTCAGCCATGGCTGGCCGCTCCACTCGACCAAGGCGCGAAGATTATCGGGCTTGGCGAGCGAAATGACCCAGCGAAGACCATCGATCAAAGAGTGCATGGCGACCACGTTCGGGTGACGAAACGGTGAAACGAGTCTTCGATTTTACGTTGCCCAACAGCTTGAACCTAGCCCGATACGCGGTTACACCGTAGCGAGCACCCGCGCGGCCACTTACGATTTCGTTCACCGGGCACTCATAATCGTTCCATCATGCAAGACTCCCCCGAGCCGCAAACATCTACCGGTCCCGAAACGGATCCGCCGCGTCGCGTCCCACTTCACTACAAGATTCTGATCGGCCTCGTCGTCGGAGCGACGCTAGGGCTGACAGTCAATTTTCTGACCAAGTCGAGCGGCATTCCCGACTGGCTCGAGTCGGTACTCGACAACGTCGAAGCGGTCGGTCGAATCTTTCTGCGACTCGTGTTGATGGTCGTGATCCCGCTGGTCTTTTCGGCGCTCACGCTCGGCGTGCTCGAATTAGGTGACGTTCGCCGCTTGGGACGCATCGGCTTGCGCACGCTGGTGTGGACGATGGTCCTTTCGTTCTGCGCCGTCGGCATCGGGCTGACACTCGTGAACTTGATCGCGCCAGGCAAGGGGCTCAGCGACGCCAACCGCGATGCGCTGCGGTCGCAGTTCGCCGTCTCGGCCGACAAGGCCGTCGAGCAATCGAAGAAGGCCAAGCCTCTGCGCGATCTACTGCTCGACATCATCCCTGAGAATCCACTTCAAGAAGCGGTCGGCGCGCTCGACGGCTCGTCCAAGGGCAACGGCATGTTGTCCGTGATGTTCTTCTCGCTTTGCATCGGCGTCGCGCTCACGTTCGCCGGCGAGCGAGCGCAAACGCTCATCCGTTGCATCGAAGGATTGTTCGACGTGACGATGGTCATCATCGGTTTCGCCATGCGCCTAGCGCCCGTGTGCGTCGCGTGCCTGGTGTTCGTGATCACGACCCGCATGGGCATCGAAATTCTCACGACGCTGTTTTGGTTTGTGCTCACGGTGCTGTTGGGCATGGCATTGCAGATTGTCGTTGTGTATTCGGCATGCGTGTACTTCGGTGGCGGTCGCGATCCGCGCAAGTTTTTTCGCGATATCTCGGAAGCGATGCTTACGGCTTTCGGCACGTCGAGCTCGAATGCCACGCTGCCCACGGCGCTGCGTGTCGCGCGCAATGAGTTGGGCTTGCCACGCGAGGTGTCGCAGTTCGTGCTTACGATCGGCTCGACCGGCAATCAGAACGGCACGGCCCTGTATGAAGGCGTCGTGGTGCTGTTTCTCGCGCAGGTTTTTGGCGTCGACCTGACGCTGCATCAACAGTTGACGGTGGTGCTGATGTCGGTGCTCGCGGGCGTCGGCACGGCCGGCGTCCCCGGCGGATCGATACCGCTGATTATCATCGTGCTCAACAGTGTCGGCGTGCCCGGTGAAGGCATCGGCATCATCCTGGGCATCGACCGCGTGCTCGACATGTGCCGCACGGTGCTGAACGTGTCGGGCGATTTGGTGCTGGCGACGTGCGTGTCGCGCGGAGAACCGGTGACGCCGGAGCATGAGTTGGCGACGGTCGCATAACGTTTCGCCGGTCCGCCTGCGGGCCGCGTCCGCCTGAACGCGTCGAGCAGGCTCGCCGGCTAAACGAGCGTCGATGATTTAGAACTCGCGCGGCAGCGATGGCGCCGTTGTCGCGCTGTTCGGTGCGGCCGGCGCGGTCGCCGGGGCAGCGCCGGGTTCTGCTTCGCGACCATCACATCGCGCAACTGCTGCGAGATGTTGTCTTGTGGCGCCAATGAAAGCGCCTTGTCCAACTCAGCCGTGGCCTCTTTCGGATAACCGAGGTACCCGTAGTGATAGCCCAGCAAGAACCGGATGGCCGGCGAGTCGTTCGTCTTCCTCGCCGCCTCCAACGCGCGAAGCTGGTCGGTGTACGACTGGTTGTTGGGATAGAGGTCGCGATAGTTCGCAACCACGGTTCCCCACTTGTCGGTCGGAAGCATCGACAGCGCTGCCTGCGTGATTCCCGCGGACTGGTCGTACTGCTTCGTCGCGAACAGCGCCTGGCCGATCAATAGCATGAGGCCAGGGTTTTGCGGGTCGTCGACCATCGCATGATTCCAGTCGCGGATGGCGGCGTCGTAGTTGCCGGCTTTGAAGTCGGCATCGCCTCGCGCCACGTAATCGATTCCAGCGACCTGCGTGCTTGTCGTGGGGGTGGCATAGTTCTGATAGACGGGAGTCCCGTAGCCGTACGACGACACCGGCGCGTAGCCGTAAGCGCCGTAGCCATAGCCGGGATAGTAATTCGTGTAGGCGTACGGGTAGTAACCGCCATACCCACCGTACCCGCCGTAGCCGCCGTAGCCGTATCCGCCGTAACCCCCGTACCCGCCATATCCATATCCCCATCCAAGAATCGCACGAGCGAGATACAGGCCCCACGGATAGCGATAGCCGTAGCCATATCCACCGTAGCCGTAGTAAGGCGAGAAGCCGTATAGGCCGTAGCCGTACCCGAGGCCGCCGTAACCGAGTCCCAAGCCATAGCCCAGACCGTAGCCGAGGCCATAACCCAAGCCATATCCGAAGCCACCACCATAGCCGTAACGCCCATAACCTCCGTAGCCACCATAGCCGTAGCGACCATATCCCCCATAGCCGCCGTACCCCTGGTGACCGTAACCGCTGTTGCCCGCGTATCCGTGGTGATATCCGCCTGGGTTGTAGTGATAGTTGTTGTGCGACCAGTTGCCGTGGTTGCCGTTGAAGCCGCCGCTATTGAACGAGTTGAAGCCGAGATGATTGTGGCCACTCGAGGCGAAGCTGTTGAACGAGTTGCTGTGATTCGTGATGTGAGCGTTGGTCAGCGCGTTGCTGTGACCCAGAGCGTTCGTGTGGCCCATGCCACCGAGGTTCGAGTGTCCCGCACCGCCGGAGCTGGTCAGTCCATGGCGGCCGAGAAAGTTGCCTTGCGTTCCCGACATGCCGTGCGAGCCAAGGTTGTGCGCGCCGACGCCGCCGGTCGACGGTCGATAGGCGAAGTTGCTGCCTGTGTGTGAGAGCGCGCTGCCCCCGGCGCTGCTAAGACCGTGATTGCCGAGGAACGTGCTTCCCCCCGCGTGCGCTGCATTGCCGAGTGAGCCGGCATGATTCGCGAAGTTGCCCGAGTGCATCCCGCTGATCGCGCTGCCGAGATGGGTGCTGCCGAAGTTGCTATGACCGAGCGACGACGAGCCAAGGTGTGACGAGCCAAGATGTGACGAGCCGAAGTTCGATGCGCCAAGGTGGGACGAACCGAGGTGCGAGCTTCCGAGAGTGCTGCCGATGTGACCACCGCTGAAACCACCGAGATGGCTTCCGCTGAATCCCGAATGCCCGCCGCTGAAGCCACCCATGTGACCTCCGCTGAAGCCGCCCATGTGGCCGCCACTAAAGCCACCCATGTGCCCGCCGCCGAAATGACCGCCGCCTCCCATATGTCCGCCACCCATGTGACCACCGCCGCCGTGACCGCCACCACCACCGTGGCCACCGCCGCCACCATGGGCCAGCGCGATTGCAGGAGCGATGACTGCGCTCAGAGTGAGCGCAGCGAGAACGCGAAGAAGCCTGGTCATGTCCCGTCCCCCACGTCAGATGCGACGCCATCGATGCGCCGCTGAACTATAGATTCCACTCCATGTAAAGTTTACAAGTTCTGACGTAAAGGAAAGCGAAATAACGAATTCGTCACGCGAATCCGGCGGGTGCTGCACCCGATGGAAGCACCAATCGATGCAGGTGGGAGATCAGCCCACGGACGGGCGTCCTGGAATTCTGATGGCGCACGTCAAACGCTCGAAATCACCCAAGCACATTGCTCAAAAACTGCCGCGTTCGCTCTGAACGCGGGCGGTCGAGCACCTCGCCCGGCGGGCCGTCTTCGATGATTTTGCCGCCGCAGAGAACCACCACGCGATCGGCCGCACGACGGGCGAAACCGATCTCGTGCGTCACCATGACAAGCGTCATGCCGTCCCGTTTCAGGTCAGCCAGCACCGCGAGAACCTCGTGTTTCAACTCGGGGTCCAAGGCACTCGTGATCTCGTCGCACAACAGGCCTTGCGGTTTCATCGCCAAGGCTCGAGCAATCGCGACGCGTTGCTTCTGACCGCCAGAAAGCTGCTGCGGATAGGCGTCGCCGCGGTCGCCGAGGCCGACGCGTTCCAGCAACTGCTGGGCGAGTCGCTTCGCTTCATTCGGTCGCTGACCACCGACCGAGACCGGTGCTTCGATCACATTGTCCAGCGCCGTCAAATGCGGGAACAACTGAAAGTCTTGAAACACCATGCCCATCAATCGGCGCACGGCACGGGCGCCTGCGGCATCGGGACGGCTGCCATTGGGTGGCGTCAGGCAGTGCGGGCCGACGCGAATCTCGCCGGCGTCGAGCGTGTTCAAACCGTTGATGCATCGCAGCAGCGTGCTTTTGCCGCCGCCGCTGGGCCCCAACAACGCGATCGTCTCGCCCGGTCGAATTGAAAGGCTCACGTCGTCGAGCACCAACCGATCGCCAAAGCGCTTGGTCACCCGGTCGATCGCGATGAGATGCTCAGTCGCTGTTGCTTCCATGTGAAATCCGACGCCGCAGTTGTCGTGCTTTGTCCAGCAAATGTTGTATCTCGTCGGAGTTGCCAGCTTCAATGGCTTTGCGCATGGCAGCGAGGTTTTGCTCGAATCGCTTGAGCGACTCGAGCACGTTCTCGCGATTCGACATCAGGATTTGCTGCCACAGCGAGGCGTCGCCCGCGGCAATGCGCGTCGTGTCGAGCCAGCCGCCGGCCGTCAGCGGCAAGTGTGCGATATCGGTGCTCGCGGCCAAGGCGCTCGCGACGAGATGCGGCAGATGACTCGTAGCAGCCACGATTCGGTCATGCTCCTCGGCAGACATCGTCATCACGCGTGCCCCGAGGCTCGACCAAAAGTCGCTAATCGTGCGAACGTCCGCTTCCTTTGAACTCGCGGAAGGCGTGACGACGACGACGCGGTTGACAAACAAATCGGCGATCGCCGTGCGCGGGCCGGTCTTTTCGCCACCGGCGAGTGGATGACTGCCGATGAACGCGACTTCGCTGGACAATGAGCCATCGAGCGCCGCACGTTCGAGGTAGGCAACGATCTCCGCCTTCGTACTGCCGGCGTCGGTAATCAACGTCCCTGGTTTAGCAGCCTTGGCCGCGGCGAGAACGTCTTCAACGATGCGTCCGACCGGCGTGCAAACGATGACCAACTCGGCATCGCGAACGCCTTGCGACAGATCGGTCGACGCGCTGCTGATGGCGCCGACATCACGCGCCTCGTCGAGCGATTCCTGCCGTCGCCCGATGCCGACGACGTGTCGCGCAAGACCTCGACGCAGCAGATCGATGCCGATCGATCCGCCGATCAGGCCCACGCCAACAATCGCCACGCGGTTCCAGGGTTTCATTGGGTTGATGCCATCGAAAGTCGTTTAGCCGCGACGCGTAGCGAGCGCTTGCTGCGGTCGCGGCTAAACAGACGCTTATGTTCCAGGCGACGACACGCCCACCGCGTCGTCACGACGATCATACCGTGAATCGTCACGGCGCTGGGGACTCGCGAGCACCAGACGCGTAATCTCCGGCGGGCAATTCCATCGCAGAGGCGTGTTGCCGCCGACACCGCGGCTAACGTGCAGCACCGTGGGCGGCTCGTGGAAGGTGCCGCTGGCGTAGCGACTGCCGAAGCGGCTGGGACAGAGGATCGGGCCGATCACCGGGAACACAATCTGTCCGCCGTGCGTGTGACCGGCCAGCATGAGGTCGAACCCATGTCGCCGCGCCCAAGGAAGCTGATCAGGCGAATGCGACAACAGGATCGAAATCGGCGCAGGTTCGCCTGAGTTCCGGGCCTCAACCAGTGGTGCAAAGCACGTCGGACCGGCGGCGGGCGTTATCCATGGCAACTCGTTGCCGGCCAGCACCATTGTCGTACCGTTCACATCGATCGACCGACACTTGCCGCCGAGATCGATCAGCCCTGCAGCGTCCATTTCCGTCCGAATGCGGCTTACGTCGATGATCGCGTCGTGGTTGCCGAGGATGTAATAGACGCCGTGCTCGGCCCGCAGCCGACCCAGCGTGCGGCCAATCCACGGAAAGAAGCGGTACTTCTCGACAATGTCGCCCGTGATCGCGATGAGGTCGGCACGCATCTCCAAGACGATATCGATCACTTCGTGAAAGAATCGCTCGGGCGTCGAGCCGGTGAAGTGCAGATCGGAAATGTGCGCGATTGTGAACCCGTCAAGCTGCGGCGGCAACCGTGGCAGCTCGAGCGTCTTTTCGCTCACGACCATGCTGAGTGCCTCGTTCAGCGGCACTCGGCAGAGCAACCGACCGAGACGCGATTGCGGCTCTGTCGGATCGAGTCGCGCGTGCAGGTGATGGGTGGTCTCTTGTTGTGAGACGAGCGCCGCCGGACGTTTGACCATCCAGCGTCGAAGCATCTCCCAAGGAACGAACACCGCGCCGACGATGCAGCACATCGCAAGATAAATGAGCAGCGCCCACGGCAGCGCCGCAAGTTCGAGTTGCTCAGGCGCGTTGCGATGATGGACGACGTAGGCGACGAACAACCCAACTGGCAGTCCGAGCGCGAACAGGCGTGCGAGTTCGTTGAACGTGTCGATGATCCAGCGGCGCATGGCCATCGCGTGAATGCGATTGACGAACGCCGTGCATAGCGCGAGATGTCCGGCAAGCGCGGGCACACAGAAAATAAGTTCGAGAAAGCGCATTGTGGTCGTGCTAAGGTGTCAAATCGTTGTCGAGACGATTGTACGTCGAAATCGCCGGCTATTAGAAACCCCTCTCCCTTTGGGAGAGAGGGCGGCGGCGCGGCCGCCGGGTGAGGGCGGGTTGAAGTCGAAGGCGTCGTCCACTTCAGCCCGCCCTCATCCGCCGCTTCGCGGCACCTTCTCCCAGAGGGAGAAGGGTTACGATTTCACCGGCCGAGCCTGGTGCATCACCTGCTCGACGGCGTTCAGCAACTGGTCGAGGCTGAACGGCTTGTACAGCAGCACCGGTGCGAAGCCCGCACGCTTGGCGTTGGGAATCGAATGGCCCGGGTCGTAGCCGAAGCCGGTCATGAACACGATCGGCACGTAGTCGAGCAGTTGGTTGAGCTTGAGGAGAAGCTCGAAGCCGGTCATGTCGGGCAGGCGAATGTCGTTGATGATGACGTCGTAGCTGTCGTCGTCGCTGAGGTTGCGGACCATGAAGATCGCCTCGGCGCCGTCGTGGGCAGTTTCGACGATGCAGCCGTAACGGTCGAGCAAGGCGTGCGATGCCGTGCGCACCGACTCGTCGGCATCGACTACGAGCACCTTCAAATCCCGGAGATCTTGGTGGTCTTTCGCGGTGGCCGAAACCTGCGGCATCGCCTGTGTCGGGGCCATTTGCTGGCCGACCTTCTGAATCACCTGCTTGATGTCGCGGGCATTGCGGAGGACGCGCTGCAGGCGGTCGATGACACCGGGCTCGTGGCCGATGTACCGCTCCATGATGTTGACGGCGTCGTTGAGAATCTCGTCGATTGGTAGCGCCACGGCGCTATGGATGGCCTCGACGCTTTCGGCCGCAGTGCTTGCCTTCTCGGCCACCAGCAGTTCGAGCGTGTTGATCGACGCGGCAACGTCGCGGCTAAAAATTTCGAGGAACTGCAGGTCGTTCTCGGTGAACGCTCGCGGCTCGGGGCTCTCGACGTTGAACGTGCCAATCACCTGGTCGTGCAACACGAGCGGAACGGTGAGCGAGCTCTTCGCGCCGGCGGCGCCTTCGAGATACAGCGGGTCTTCCGACGTGTCTTCGCACAGGTAGCTTTTGCCGGTGAAGGCAACGAACCCGGTGACGCCGTTGCCTTGCGGCTGCGGATAGAGCACGCGCTCGGCGGCGGCCGGCACGATGCCTTCGTACAGCAGTGGCTCGAGCCGCCCGGTGCGCGAATCGAGCAACCGAATCTCAACGACGTTGAAATTCAGCAGATCCTGCGTGTAGTGCAGGATGTTGGCCTTGAGCAATTCTTTTCGCTGCTCGACGCTCATGCGCGACAACTCGTCGGGCGTGAGGTCAGCCAACTCGACGCCGGCCTGATGGATCGCAGCGAGCTTCTGCTGTTGCAGCACTTCACTCGTGACGTCGCGAATAGTGACGATGAGGTTCTTGGGCGGCTCGTCGGTTTCGATGACCGGGGCCGCGTGGACACGATAGTACCGGTTGTCGGACGAGCGAAGCGTCGAGCTGCTCGGATTGCCGGTTGCTAGCGCCGTGTGGAACGGACAGAAGTCGGGGCCCAGGATTTCGGGGCTGCCGAGCACCGCGTAGAAGTTGCTGCCGATGACAGTGTCGCGACAACACCACTCACGCAGTCGGCCGTTGCCCCACAGGATCGTGTTGTCGCTATCAAGCAGGACAACGCCGTCAGGCATTCCTTGGAGGATGCGGTCGTTTTGCATCAGCCCGCCTACGGCGAGCGCTTCTTTGCGATGACCGCCGGCGATGAACACGCCAGCGAACTCTTCGCGGGCGAGACGTCCAAGCGCACGCATAGCGTCCGGTGCGCGGACAATCTCATACGCTTCGGCCAGGCGTTGAAGCTCTGTACCTTCAGCGTCTTCGATATCCGCTACTAGCAACAGTTTGGGTTTGGCCGCCAAGCGCGCAAACTCCGCTGCCCTGCTTCTCTCAGCCCCGCGGTATTATAGGTCTCACAACCGGACCGAACAACCTCGCTGGGCAATCACTTCTCATTCGTTTCGGCTTACGAAGCCCACAAAGTTTCACATCTCTCGCGACGCCCGATTCGTAGGAGCAACTGCTCTTGCCCCGCCTGGGCGCTTTGCTCGATACGCTTCCTATAAGACGCGTTCTAGACGACGAAAAATCCAAGTTTTTTCGGTCAGACGTCGCGAATGAGCTATGCGACTGGTGCGGCTGGGGGGATCGGTAGGACTTGGTGCACCCACCGGAGAACTGCCACGGCTTTGACGATTCGGAAAGTTGCGACGTTGTCTGCAGTCGCGATGCGTCACTTCACGATCACATATCAAGCGGCGACCTGTGCATGTGTACTCAGGAGAAGCCTCGATTATGTGGCGCAGTCTGTTCATCGCTTTGGGCATCTCGTGTTGCATCTTGGGGCTTGAGTGCCTCGTGGTCGAAAAAGCCGTCATGAACAGCAAGGAAACCGCCAACGCGGGCATCTTCACCAAGGCCGCGCGTCCGCGCGAGGTGGTGCCACCGGAATGGGCGCCCTGGAGCTTGATCTCGGCCGGCGCGATCACCGTCATCTACAGCTTCACGCTGCCACAGCGCGTGAAGGGTGGACACTAGCCGCGTTAATTTGCGAGAGCGCAATGTGCCGGTGGCCATCGCGGCTTGCGGTTTCACGCGTAACCTCTCACGACGCACAACCATTCTGGCCGATACGCCCGGGCTATCTACTTCGGCCCTTCGCGCAGCGTATCGAAATACGTCTTCGCATGTTCGCGAAGCGCCCGTGGCAGCGATTGCTCGGCCAGTGGATCTTCGCCCTGGCTGCCGGCTGCCTCCCATTGCGTGCGAATCTCTTGCTCGACCTTGCCTTTGACGTTGGGCCCCTCGACCAGGTCGACGACGCGACCTGAGCCTTTGCCAACCTTCTGCCGCACGCGCGTGTCGTAGCCGTTGTCGGCAACGTCGGTGTCGTCTCCGAAGCGGCGTCCACGACCGGTTCCGGGTTCCTTACCGCCTTGCGCTTCATTGTCGCCGCCGCGGCCTTGGCACTCTTTGCAACCCTGTCCTTGGCATTGACCACATTTCATGCGTTCTTTCGCCTGCGCGATTTCGTCCATCGCATCGTCCAACATCGAGCTCTCGGCCAACTGATCCTGCAAGTTGTCGAGGTCGGCCGACAATCCGTCGAGCGAAGTTTCGAGTTTCTCCTTGTCGCCGTCGTTCATCGACTTCGCCGCTTGACCGAGATCGTTGGCAAGTTTCTCCAGACCTTCGCGCTGCGACGCTTGTTTAGAGAGCTCGGATAGCTTTTGCTCAATTTCGCCCGCGCGTTGCGAGTCGCCTTGCTGCTTCGCTTCGGCGAGTTGCTGCTTCAAGTCGTCCTCAGCCTTTCGCTGCTTGTCGATCGCGTCGCGGACCTTCTGTTGCATCTCGGCCAACTGCTTGGCGAGTTGTTCCTTGGCCTTCTCGTCGAGTTGGCCGCGATCGATAGCTTCGCGGAGTTTCTGCATTTCGTCGATCGCGGCCTTCATGTCGCCGTTGCCGACGGCTTGGCCGAGCTTATCGGCGGGGCCAGGAGCAAGGCGTTTCATTTGGTCGAGTTGCTGGCGCAGTTGCTCGCCTCCACCGAGACTTTGGCGACGTTGCTGAAGCTCGCGGGCAAGGTCGTTCAGGCTGGTGAGAGCCTGTTTGCGGTCGGCGGCGTCCGATTCCGTGAGTCGCTTAGTTCCGGCTTCGAGCTTGTCGAACAACTCTTCAGCCGCCGCGAGCCCCTTCTCTTTCGCCTCTTCTTTGCGTTCGACCATACGCTTGTGCAGCGTCTCGGTCGATTGCTTCACTTGCTTTTTCAGGGCTTGGGTCTCGGCGCTGGCGACAACGGGATTGTCCACGCCGGGTGGTTGCCACAACGTCAGCAGCGCGACCGCGGCACCGGAGCACATCAGCGGTAGCCACGTTGCACGTGTCGGCACGACGCGGAACTGCGAGGCAACGTTCAATCGTCGAACACGGTCGCGTGCATCGTCAATCACCGCCTGCGATGCAGGCGAATCGGTGCCGGCCATGGCGATGCTGCTCGACACGCGCTCTTTCAACCCAAAGCGACGATCGACTTCGATCGCGGCCGCTAACTCATCGCGTGTTTGCAGCCTTGCGCGAATCGCAGCCGCAGTCAGACCGAGCGCCGCCGCTGCGGCAGGCCACGCCCAAGGCTCGACGCCGAGCGGGCGAAACTTGTCGATGCCGACGAGAAGCAGAGAGATAAGAAGTGCGGCGGCACACGCCCATCCCGCCATTTCAACGAACCGCTGCCAGAACAGCCGCCGCTGTGCTCGCGTCACGAAACGCTTTAGCTCGTCCATTGCGAAAGATTCGCTTTCCGTGGGGTTCGGGCAACGCTCGATTTACCGTCAAACTCCCACTTTCCTTCTACAACTAGTCTAGCGGTTGCACGGTCGGGCGTGCTATTCATTTGCCCGTCCCATTCGTTTGGACGCGATCCAGCGGCTATAATTCCCGTAGAAAGATTGGGATTCGAGAGGTTCCCTTTTTCATGGCCACCGCTCCACTCACTGCCGCAGGTTCGACCTTGCCGACGCCGACCGAGCGTCCCGAGGCCGACATCGTCATCTACGATGGCCACTGCCGCTTCTGCACGACGATGGTGCGGCGATTGGCGCGGTTCGACACCGGCGGGCGATTGGCCTATCTATCGCTGCACGATCCGGAAGTGCGACTGCGGTGGCCGGACCTCGACCACGAAGCATTGATGCAGCAGATGCTGCTCGTTGATCGCAACGGCGGACGTCACTGGGGTGTCGATGCCTTTCGCTACTGCACCCGCCACCTGCCGACCCTGTGGCTTGCCGCCCCCGTGCTCCATATCCCGTTCAGCATGCCGCTGTGGCGATGGCTGTATGGCCAAGTGGCGAAACGTCGTTACATGTTCGGTCGAGTCGAATCTTGCGATAGCGGCAGCTGCGGCATTCATTAACCCCTCTCCTTCGGGAGAGGGTGGTTCGCGAACGCGAACCGGGTGAGGGCGGGTTGCGCAATGTTGGGCGTCGCCATCAGGCACTCAGGCACGCCGTAGAATAACGCGGCTCTCTCACTTGTGTAGCGCCCCCTCATCCGCCCTTCGGGCATCTTCTCCCGAAGAGAGAAGAGCTTGAGGAAATAAAATGGCGCCGCGGAGCCCTTCAGACGGGACCATGCTGAAGAGCTCACGCGGCACCAATCAACCGTGCGTCAAATTCGCTACTCAGGCGTTCGCGAGCCGGTGGGCAACTCGTTCGGCGTCGATGTGCTGTAGTTGCTCATCTCGCCGTCAATCGTTCGACCGAACGGTTCGACGACCGTTTTCAACTGAGCGCGTCGGCCGTCGGAATAGACGGCGAAGATCCCCACGTAGCGATAGTAAAACAGATTTGAGTCGGGCCCCGGATACATCGGCGGCGTGACCATGGTCGTGCCGTTCATCGAGTTGCCCGGACCGACGCCAAGCGCTACGAGCGTCGCCTGCGTGCCGTTGGAGTCGATCGTCATCGACGTCGAAGTCGACGTCGCGCCGGACCAAACGTTGGTTGGATAAACCGCGTTCCAAATGGTGGTTCCCGTCTTCACCACCGCGAGGTTGGCAGATGCCGATGCCGAAACCGCACCACCCGCCGAGCCCGCGGGATAGTCGTTGCTGATGGCCCGAGCGCTAGTGCCGCTCGACGACGCGTTCGTTGCCGAGTCGTTGAGGTCGTTGACGAAGCTCATTCCCATGCGGACAAGCGAATTCAGTGACTTATCGGTCCCGGTGCCCGACACCGCTGAGATCGTCAATTGAGCGGACGGCCCGGCGAGGTTGCCAACGTTGTCAGTGCTACCGATCAGTCGGGCCGACAGTGAACCCGAGGTGTTGATCAGCGAGTCCATGCCGTTGGGAAGTTGCGACGTGAGCGTCAGATACTGCTGAATATTGTTTGCCACCTCGCCGCAGGTGTCGGCTCCGATGGCCATGGTGGCCTGCCGGCGAACCCAATCGATCTTGTTGATGACCAAGCCCGCCAATGCTGCCAGGATGGCAATGACGACCACTAACTCCAAAAGTGAAAAACCCGAACGACGTCGATTCATTTCGACTCCCCCGATCCTTGAATGTGTGCCCCATTCAATGGAGGGCCGCCCCAAGGCAAATGATGCGCCTGGTTGGCTGGCGTGACGTCCAACGGATCGGCGACGACAAGAAATCCCGAGGATCACGAAGGGAATCGCCGCACCATTACATGAAAGTAATGAGTCGCGAGGCCGCCGGGGTAGTGCGCGGCAACACGAGGCGTCGAAAAAATCGCCGCGCGTGGCGAATGAATCGTCGTGACCGGTGGAAGATGACGCGCGGTTGAAACAAATGGCGTCGCGGGGCCCTTCAGACGGGACCATGCTGGAGAGCCCCGGCGGCACCAAGTGAGTTCAAACAGATTACGATCCGCCGGACGTCGCGGGATTCGACGTTCCGCTGGAGACCTGGTAGTAGCCGATCAGATCCTTTTCGGTGCTTTCCAGTTCGTCGTCTTCTAGGGCAACCGCGGCGACGAATCGAGCACGGTTGTCGGCATTGCTGACTTCATTGCCGCTGACTTTGAAGATCACGCCCACGCGGCAGTAGGTGTTTGCCGGCGTGAAGCCCGCCTCCTGAGGCACCGAGGTCGGCGCGTCCTGAATGGTTTGACCTACCATCGACGTTCGAGCCCCCACGCCGAAGACGACATAAGTTG
The DNA here is from genome assembly GCA_963708675.1 of uncultured Planctomycetota bacterium. Classification (GTDB taxonomy): domain Bacteria; phylum Planctomycetota; class Planctomycetia; order Pirellulales; family PNKZ01; genus DATAXP01. The sequence continues at coordinate 2,013,682 of CAVPTO010000003.1, read as the reverse complement.
CGGTCGGATCCGCAGCATATTGCGTCTGAAGGAACGCGGAATTGGTCGTCGTCTGAATAGTCGCCAACTGCGTCGCAGAGATGTAGGCGAACTTCGACGCCACTCCATCGGCAATCGTCACACGACTGTTGGTGACCGTGCCCGAATACGGATACATGGTCGGCGCAAACGATCCGTTGCTCATCAGTGTGGCCAGATCGCTGGAAGTTGTTGCCGAGGCGAGTTTCTGAACCGATGAAATCCCAACCTTTGCCAGGGCCTCAAGTTCCGGATCGGTTAATGTCGACGCGATCGGGAATCCCCCGAACGCCCCTGCGGTGCTTGATGCGCCGGGAGCATAGACCGGAAAGGCCGACCCGTCGGTCAGCATGTCGAAGTCATACGGATAGCTGACGAACGACGCCTGATAGAGCTGCAGCGCCTTGTTCACTTCGCTGGTCTGCGTGGTGTCGGTCACCTTGTGAGCGCGACGGAGCAAGTTCGGAAACATGGGAACCAAGATTGCCGCCAGCGCGGCCAAGACTGCCATGACGACGACGAGTTCCATCAACGTCAAACCGCGTCGTCGACCATCGTGTCGTCCACGGTACGTATCCCTGCATCGTGTGATGCCCCAATTCATTCGCATTCCCCCATTGAAAAGGTATTTGCCCCAACTCAACGCCGCGGTCAATGCAAACACGGTGCCCGTCGGCCAACTTGAGTCATTCGCGAGGATTTGCGACGAAAACGATGGTGAGTCACCTACATCGCGGCGATGTTCTCGCCACGCGCGACGATTCGATCGCCGTGGCGGGGTTTTCATGGTGAAGTATCGGGGGCTGACAGTCGGCGACGCAAATCGCTACATTGGTTCGCCTATGAAGATTGGAATTGTCGGATATCAAGGTTCGGGCAAGACGACACTGTTCGAGTGGCTGACGGGCGTCGCCGCGGACCCGGCCATCGCACATCAAGGGCAAAGCGCCATGGCGCCGGTGCCCGACGAGCGGATCGCGCAACTGTGCGAGGTCTACCGTCCCAAAAAAATCACGATGGCGGCGCTCGAACTCGTCGACACTCCAGGCCTAAGCCGCACGCACGAGGGCAGCGCCGCGAGGCTGGGCCTCATTCGCGAGGCGGAGTCCGTCATTCTCGTCGTCGCCGCGTTTGACGGCTCGGACCCGATCACCGAGCTGAACAGTTTTCTGGAAGACACGCTCCTGGCCGATTTGGAGATCGTGTCGGGCCGCGTCGAGCGACTTCGCGAGAGCACGAAGAAGCCGCGCCCGAACCGCGATCAGGAAATCATCGAGTTGGCGGCGTTAGAGCAGGTGCTCGCGGCACTCGAATCGGGTAAGCCGATGGCGGCCGCGTCGATGACTGATGAACAAATCAAGGCGACGCGCAGCTTTCGGCTGATGTCGGAGAAGTCGAGACTGGTGCTTATCAACCTGGCTGACGACGACGATGATCCCGGTCGTTTTGGCACGAAGGCCCCGGACGGCACGCCGTTGTTGGCTGTGCGCGTGGGCTTAGAACGTGAGTTGGCGAAGATGTCGCCGGAAGATCGTGCGGACTTCGAAGCCGAGATGGGTCTTTCCGGTTCGCGCAAGGACGAAGTGATACGAACGATTCTCGACGTCTCGGGCCAGATGCTTTACTTCACGGCCGGCGAGAAGGAAGTTCGCACTTGGATGCTTCGCCAGAACGGCACCGCGCTCGAGGCAGCGGCGAACATTCACACCGACCTCGCCCGCGGTTTCATTCGCGCCGAGATCATGCGGTGCGACGATCTGATCCGGCTCGGCAGCGAGCGTGAGCTCAAAGCGCAGAACCTCACGCGGCAAGAGCCGAAGGATTACGTCGTCCGCGACGGCGACATCCTGAACATCAAGTTCAACGTGTGAGCTCTCTCGTTGAGCCGCGACGCGCAGCAAGCGCTCGCTACGCGTCGCGGCTCAACAATCTCATTCCACCGGCCCCGGCACGCCGCCGGTCATGTATTCGCTGCGCTCGGCGTGCGACATGATCACCTGCGGCTTGTAACCCCCCTGCATTTGGAAGTAGCCGAGCAACAGCAGATAGCCAACGGCCATCGTCGCGGGCACTGCGGCCGTCCACTTCAATGCGAGCTTGCCGCCTGCAATCGTCGACTGCTCGATGGCCGCCTTCTCTTCGACTTGTTGCGGCGAAGGCGACTTCTCTTCATGCAGCTTCGAAATCTTCTCGGCATCGAGCGCGTGGATCTTCGGCAGAACGTACAGTTCCTTTTCTGTCGGATTCACGAATTGCTCGTAGACCGCCGGGGACGTCTCACGCAAATTGTTGGCGACCGCGTAGTCTTGCTCGTAGCCGATGATCGGTCCACCGAGCAAACCGGCCGACAACATGCCGACGCCACCCATGACGCCCATCGTCAGCGCGCCGCCTCGCGGAAAACGCTCGCCGACCACGCCCAACATCGTCGGCCACAGGAATGTCTTGCCGACGCCGTACACCGTGCCGGCAAGAAGAATCATCGCGGCCGTTTGACTGGTTCCGAATAGGTATAGGCCCAACGCTCCAACGACCGCGCTGAGGAATAATAGCCCGAGCGGATTGATGCGCTCGACGATCGGTCCGGCGAAGAATCGTAGGATGAACATCACGCCCGAAGTGTAAACGAACAGCAAGCTCGCCCACTCCTTGATCGACGCCTTCATGATGTCCTGCATCCACGAGTCGGTTCCGAGCTCGACATAGCCGACCATCGCGTGCAGCACCAACAGGCACAACAGCACGGGCGACGCGAACTGCGCCAACATCTGCCCGAAGCTGATGCCCGCCAGCGACGCCTCGGACTTCGGAAACTTCTCGCGCAGCGTGATGAGTCCGTAGATGACCGTCGGGATGAGAAACAGTCCCATCAGGATTTCCCATCGCACATGTTGAATCTTCGCATCGGCGCCGGCGAAGCCGTAAGACACGAGGCCACCGAGAATCAGTCCTCCAGGCCAGCCGGCGTGCAGAATGTTCAGGTAGTGCGTTTTCTGATTGGGGTACAACGTCGCCACGAGTGGATTGATCGCCGTCTCGCATAGTCCGTTGCCGAGCGCGAACAGGAACATGCCCCAGTACAGGCAGCTGTACGTGGCGTCGCGGCCCATCGAGTTGAAGATCGGTGTTGCTGCGAAGGTGACGGCCGCCGAAAGCACGTGCAGTAAGAACGCGCCCATCAGCAGCGCCTTGTAACCGACGCGATCGGCCACGAGGCTGCACAAGATAATCATCACGCCGAAGCCCGTCAGGCCACCGCCGGTGATTTGGCCGAGGTCGGTTTTCGAGAATCCGAATTGATCGCCCCAGTCGCTAAGGATGCCGCCTCGAATGGCGAACCCGATGCCAGCGGCAATCAGGGTCATGAAGCTAGCGAAAAAGATGGCGCGCTGATGTCGCGGCTCCGGCATGCGAGGGGCTCTCCAAGTTCGTAAGGTGCTAGCGTGCGTAAGGGAACGCCGAGTATAGCCTGCATACGTCGCGAGGGAACGGTTTTGTGTCTGTGTAGCGAACGCCCTCCGTGGCGTTCCGGAAATCATGATGGATGTTGAGTCCAGCTTCATGGAACGCCACGGAGGGCGTTCCCTACACCAGCCGACGATGACAGCACGCAACCTCGCCTTGACCGGACCCACAGAACCGGCAAAACTCGCCCGCATTTTTCTCTTCGCCCCGCGCCGCGTCAGGCTGTCGAAGCTCAGGAACCGCTGCCATTTTCAAAGGCCTGGTCAACGTTGCCTGGTTCTGCTTCAAGTGGGCGGCGCTCTTGGCCGTGCTCGGAGCGCTGGCGGCTGCGCCCTTCTGTTACGACCGGCTCAATGAAGAAATTCGTCGTCGTGTTGAGAAGAAGTTGGCTGACCATTACGCCGGCCTTTCGGTGAGCGTGCGTTCGGCGCAGCGCATCGACGGCGAAGGCATCGAGATTCGCGGCGTGTCGATCTTCGAGCACGGCGCTGCCGGGCCGCAGGCGGAGTTGCTGTACATCGACGAGCTGTTCGTCAAATGCGACACCGACCTGCTCAAGCTCGTCGAACCGCAACTCGAGCTCGAGCATCTCACGTTCCGCCGCGCGGTCCTGCGACTCACGCGTCGGCCCGACGGCACGTGGAGCGGCGCTCGACTGCTGCCGTTGCCACAGTTCAGCGCAAAGCCACCTGTCGCAACCATTGAAAACGCGACGGTCGAAATCTTCGATCCCACGAAGAACCCTTCGAGCACGCTGCGACTGCGCGATGCGAATTGTCATCTGAAGCCAGTTGCCGGCGCCATGCCGAACGCGCAAGGCAAGATGCCGATGCAACTCACAGGCTTCGCCACCGGCGATCACTTTCGACAACTCGGCATCGACGCCACGTTCGACCCCAGCGGGGCGGCGTGGCAGATGTCGGGCAATGTCGACGCGCTCGAAATCTCGTCCGACTCCGTGCGTTCGCTGCCCGGCAATCTGGCCAGCCAATGCGGAGCGCTCGAAGCCCTTCGCGCCGAAACGGCGGCGAACTTCAAGGTCCGATACGATCCGCGCCTAACGCCCGCACTCGACTTTGACGTTCGCGGAAAGCTGCAGCGTGGTCGGCTCGACGACCCGCGATTGCCGTATCCGCTGACCGAGTTGCGGGCCGAGTTTCATTGCGATACGAACAGCTGCGCCGTTAAAGAGCTCACCGCCCGCAGCGGGCAGGCGACACTGCGGCTCAACGCGCATCGCAAGGGATACGACGCGCTCAGCCCGCTCGAGCTTCAGGCCTCGGCACGCGGGCTGTCGCTCGACGCCCGATTGCTCGACATTCTGCCCGAGCGGCTGAAAGTCGAATGGCACAGGTTCCTGCCCAGTGGCGAAATCGATCTCGACGCGAACGTTGCGTTCGATGGCAAGACGTGGCTGCCTGAGGTGTACTGCAAGTGCCTGAACGCCTCGTTTAGTTATCACAAGTTTCCATACCGATTGGAGCGCGCTCGCGGCACGATCGAGCTCAAACAGGGGTTGCTGAAGACCAACCTCGTCGCCGCGACCGACAGTGCCGAGCTGCGACTGGTCAGCGAATTCCAGATACTGCCTACGCCAGGACCGGGATGGCTGGAGGTGCGTGGCGACGCGTTGCGGTTCGACGAGAAACTGCTCCGGGCAATGTCGGGCCCGAGCAGCGCGATCGTTCGATCGTTGAACCCTTACGGGAAGTTCAACCTGGTTGGCCGCTTCTGGCGCGAGGCCGACGGCATCGAACATCGCGACCTCGCGATCAATCTCAGCCAATGTGCGTTGCGATTCGACAAGTTCCCGTACCCGCTCGACAACATTCGCGGCACGATCGAGATGCACGACGGCGCGTGGACCTTCCATGACTTGCACGGCGCCAACGGCACGGCACGCGTGGCCTGCTCGGGGCAACTGTTGCCGTCCGACAGCGGCCAACATCTCGCGCTGCGTTTCACCGGCACGCAAGTGCTCCTCGAAGAAGAGTTGCGAGACGCGCTTTCCCCAGCAGGCCAGCAACTTTGGAATGCGCTCAAGCCGCAGGGGTCGATCGATGTCGAAACCGAGGTGCGTTTCGATACGGGAAACCCGAACGTGGGCTTGTGGGTGCGTGCCGAGCCGCATGGACAAAGCGTGTCGATCGACCCAGCCCCGTTCCCGTACCGGCTCGACAAGATGTCAGGCGTCTTCGTGCTCGACGAAGGCAAGGTCACGCTGCAGGGACTTCGCGGCGAACATGGTCGCACGCGCGTCAGCGCCAACGGCAGTTGCGACCTGCATCCCGATGGCGGTTGGCATCTCAAGCTCGAAAACATGTCCGTCGACCGCCTGTGGATCGATCGCGATTTGATCCAAGCGGTGCCGACCAAGCTCCGCAAAACATTGGCTGATCTGCACGCCACCGGGGCGGTCAACCTGCGTGGCTTGTTCGAGCTTGCGAGCAACGGCAACTCGGCAGCGCCGTTGGCCTCGGGCTGGGACGTACAGATTGACTTGCAGCAAAACAATGCTGACCTCGGTGTGTGGCTCGAAAACATGACGGGCGGCCTGCATCTCGTCGGCAACGCCTGTGGCGACCAGTTCCGTTGTCGTGGTCAGGTGCAACTCGACTCGGTCGCGTACAAAGACATTCAGTTCACCGAACTGCAAGGACCGCTATGGCTCGACGAGACGCGGCTGCTGTTGGGATTCTGGGCGGATCGACTTTTAGAAGCGAAGCCGGAGCGACACTTGACCGCTCGCCTTTACGGCGGCACATGCAACCTCGACGGCTGGGTGCAGCTAGGCAGCCAACCGAAGTACGAGTTCCAGGCGCAGTTGGTCGGTGGCGACCTCGCGCGATGGAAGCAAGAAACGCTCGGCGGACATCAGCGGCTCAGCGGCGAGATGCAAGGGCAGGTCGCGATTCGTGGCGAAGGTCGCAGCCTCAACAACCTCGGCGGTCGTGGCAGCCTCGAACTACGCAATGCTGACATCTACGAGCTGAACTTCATGGTGGCGCTGCTAAAGATCCTCAGCATCCGCGCGCCCGACGCCACGGCGTTCACGTCGAGCGACATTAAGTTCCGCATCGAAGGCGAACACATCTACGTCGACACGATCGACTTCAACGGAGATGCTGTCAGCCTGCTCGGCAAAGGCGAGATCGATTTCAACAAACAGGTGCATCTCACCTTCCACGCCATGGTGGGCCAGGAAGGCAAGAAGCTGCCGATGGTTAAGAACGTGCTCGGCGGTGCGAGTCAGCAGCTCATGCTGATTCATGCCGATGGACAGTTGGACTCGCCCGTCATGAGCCGCGAGGCCTTCCCCGTCGTAAACCAAGCCCTTCAAACACTTCAAACCGGCATCCAGCCGCAGGCCCGCTAACACTCCCGACATCCGACTTCCGGCTCTCTTTTCCGCTATAATTCACTTTCCGCCCGATTGTCCCGCCGCTGAACAACACTCACCGCGTAGCAACTTCACCGATGCGTTTCACCAAGATGCAGGGGCTCGGCAACGACTATGTGTACGTCGATTGCTTTAAGGAGCCGATGCCCACCGACCCCGCCGCGATGGCAACGAAAGTTGCGGACCGAAATTTCGGCATTGGCGGCGATGGGTTGATCCTCATCTGTCCGTCGAAGGTCGCTGACGCGCGGATGCGGATGTTCAACGCCGACGGCAGCGAATCGGAGATGTGCGGCAACGGAGTGCGGTGTGTCGCGAAGTACGTGTACGACCACGGCATCGCACGCAAGCCGACGCTGAAAATCGAAACGGGCAACGGCGTGTTGGATCTCGACGTGCGCGTGAAGGGCGACCGCGTCCAGAGCGTCCGGGTTGATATGGGTGAGCCGATTCTCGAGGCAGGCAAGATTCCCGCCACGCCCCCGGATCACGACCCGACGAAGCCGATCATCAATCTTCCTTACGGCTACGCGATTGTCCTCATGGATGACGAAGGTGGCAGCGAGGAGATCACGGCAGACGCGGAAATCGACGAGCAGATGACGTGCGTGTCGATGGGCAATCCGCATGTTGTGTTCTTTTGCAAGAATGTTGCCGCGGTGCCGCTCGATGAACTCGGCCCGTACTTCGAGAACCATGAAATGTTCCCGAAGCGTATCAACGTCCACTTCGTTCAGGTTCACTCGGCAGGCGAGGTAACGATGCGCACGTGGGAACGCGGAAGCGGCGTGACGCTCGCCTGCGGCACTGGTGCGTCGGCAGTATGCGTGGCTGGCGTACTCACCAACCGAAGCGCTCGCAAAGTCCTTGCGCATCTGCCGGGCGGCGACCTCGAACTCGAATGGAACGAATCGAACAACCACGTTTACATGACCGGTCCCGCCGTCGAGGTTTTTTCCGGCGAATACCCGGCGTAATTGAACTGTCACACGTGCACGGAGGCACGACTCATGAAACTCAATCATCCGGCCATCATCGGCGCCGGCGGATTTCTCGGCGCGTCGTTCATTCGCGCCTGGATGTCGACACTCGACTACCGCGTCGCCTATTACGACCCGTCGATCGATCCGGTCAAGGAGTCGTACAGCGGACAGAAGATCTACATCTTCTGGCACGAGTACATCCTGTTTCCGATCTTCTTGCGAGGCCACTGCAACCTGGCGATGCTGCTGAGTCGTCACCGCGATGCGGAGATTCTCAGTCACGCGGCGCATCATCTCGGTTTTGAGTGCGTTCGCGGCTCGACGTATCGCGGCGCGGCGGCGGCCATACGCGAGATGGCTGAGAAGAGCCGTAGGATGAATCTAACGATCACGCCCGACGGCCCGCGCGGCCCGCGTCGAGTGCTCGCCCAAGGACCGATTTATCTGGCTAGCAAGCTCAACCTGCCGATCGTCGCGATGGGATTCGGATACGACCGGCCGTGGCGGATGCCGACATGGGACCGCTTCGCTCTGCCGCGGCCTTACTCCCGCGCTCGAGCCGTTGTCAGCCCCGAGTTGCCGATCCCGACGAATCTCGATCGCGATGGTGTCGAGCATTATCGCCAGCGCGTTGAGACGCTGCTCAATCGTCTTAGCCTCGAGGCCGAAGCCTGGGCCGAGAGCGGTACCCGCAAGGTCGACGAACACGCACTCACTCGCGAGCACGCTTACCATCCCTACCTACGTGTCGACGCCCCGCACGCCGGCCCTCGCGCCCAACTGTTATTAGCCCCCGGCGAGTCGCCGGAGGTTGAACCGTGGTCGATCACGCACCTCGTCAGGTTCCGTGCTCCTCCGTATATTGAACGGACGAACACCATGAGCGCCTCCGAAGCCATCTCGACCCGCAAGACGCTGCCCGTGCTCAGCGTCTCGGAACTCACGTTCCAGATTAAGGAGACGCTCGAAGGCGTCTTCCCAACGCTGTGGGTCGCGGGGGAAATCTCGAATCTGTCGTGCCCGCAGTCGGGACATTGTTATCTCACGCTCAAGGACGACGCCGCGCAAATCCGGGCTGTTATGTGGCGAGGGACGGCCGAGCGCGTAAAGTTTGACCTTCACGACGGGTTGGAAGTCGTGTGCCAAGGCGAACTCGAGGTCTACGCACCGCGTGGGACATATCAGCTCGTCATTCGCCAAATCGAGCCGAAGGGCATCGGCGCGTTGGAACTGGCTTTGCGGCAACTTCGCGACAAGCTCGCCAAGGAAGGTCTGTTCGCCACCGAGCGCAAACGACCGCTGCCGCGCTTTCCTCGTCGCATCGCGCTGGTCACCAGCCCGACCGGTGCAGCAATTCGCGACTTCTTGCAAGTGCTGCGACGTCGATGGCTCGGGGCCGACGTGCTCATCGTGCCCGCGCGTGTTCAGGGCGATGGCGCCGCTGTGGAGATTGCCGAGGCGATTTCGATCGTGAACTCGCTGACGGTGCCGATCGATTGCCTCGTCGTTGCTCGCGGCGGCGGAAGCCTCGAAGACCTTTGGTCGTTCAACGAAGAGATTGTGGTCCGCGCGATTTATGGTTCGCGCATTCCCGTCGTCTCGGCGATCGGTCACGAGATCGACGTGACGCTCGCCGATCTTGTCGCCGACGTGCGCGCATTGACACCCAGCGAGGCCGCTGAGCTTATTGTTCCCGCAAGCGACGAACTGACCGAAACGCTGCGTGGCACGCATCGCCGCATGATCGGCGCGTTGCGCGGCCGCGCGGCGGCGATTCGCAACGCGCTCGACCGACTCGCGCAGCGCCGCGTCGTGCGTCGTCCGCTCGAGTTGGTTCACGATCGCATTCAGCGGCTCGACGAGATTAGCGCACGCATCGTCCGCGGCGTCTCGCAGAAGGTGACGACCGCCCAGCAGCAAATCGCCTCGCACGCGGCACGACTTGAAGGGCTGAGTCCCCTCGCGGTGCTAGGGCGCGGGTATAGTCTCACTCGCCGTGCTGACGACGACCGCATCGTGCGCGATTCCGGCGACCTTGCCGAGGGAACCGAACTTATCACGCAATTCGCTTCCGGAAGTGCGAGAAGTCGCGTGATCGAGACGAAACCGGATGAACTGAAGTACACCCCAGCCACGTAGGAACAGACGTCGCGACTCTCGATAGCAAGGAGGCGCGATGCAGGAGATGATGAAAGTTGGCTGAAACCAATAGCCCGCAAACTCAACCTTGTCCCCCCAGCTTCGAGGCAGCGCTCGAAGAGTTGGAGCTGATCGTGCATCAATTGGAAGACGGACAGCTCGGCCTCGAGCAAGCACTCGGCCGCTACGAGCATGGCGTGACGTTGCTGAAGCACTGCTACGGCGTGTTGCAGCGAGCCGAGCGAAAGATCGAGCTGCTGAGCGGCGTTGACGAGCAGGGTGTACCGATTGGGCAGGCCTTTTCCGATGAGGCGACCTTTGACGGCGCCTCGGGGGGCCGCGCGAAGCCGAAACGTCGCGCCAGCAATGCGAAGATCTCCCCTGAACCAGCGTCGTCACCTTCGCGTGACGAAAGTGAGTGCGTGGACGACTCGTCGCGACTATTCTAGAATGCGAGCCCATCCTGGGCGCTAAGTTCCGCAGGCGGTAGACATTTCAGCGGTTCCTTCGAGCCAAGTTCATGGTTCAAATCGGGTCGGCGTCCTTCGTACAACATTCTGAGCGCCTGAAGCCGCGCTTCGAGCAGGCGCTGGCCCTGTCGATCGTGGCTCCGGTCGGATGCCCGCAAGGTCTCGACGACGCCATTCGTTACTCGTTGCTCGCCCCGGCGAAGCGGCTGAGGCCGCTGCTCGTGTTAATGGCGGCCGAATCTTGCGGTGGATCTCTTGAGGACGCGCTGCCTGCCGCATGCGCGGTCGAGATGATCCACACCTACTCGCTCATTCACGACGACCTGCCGGCAATGGACGACGACGACATGCGTCGCGGCCGGCCGACGTGCCATAAGGTCTTCGGCGAGAGCACGGCCATCCTTGCCGGCGACGCCTTGCTCACCCGAGCCTTCGGCGTGTTAGCAGAGAAGATTCATCCCGGCGCCCTTGCTGCGGAATGTTGCAAAGCGCTCGCCGAGGCGGCAGGCAGTGGAGCACTGGTCGGCGGGCAGGCCGACGACATGACCGGCGCTCTGGGCGAAAATGCTGATGAGCCGTCGCTGTCGGCGCTCGAATCCATTCACGCCCGCAAGACGGGTGCAATGTTTCTCGTCTCGCTACGTCTGGGCGCGATGACGGCCCGCGCGACGCCGTCGCAGATGTTGAGTCTCGAAGATTACGGACGCGCGATCGGGCTGGCCTTCCAAATTTTGGATGACTTGCTCGACGTGCATGGCGACGAAGCGGCGGTAGGAAAACGCGTTGGCAAGGATGTGGATCGGGGCAAGTTGACGTTCCCGGGACTGTTGGGCATCGAGGCGAGTCGTGAGCGTGCCGAAGCGTTGATCGCCGAAGCCTGCCAAGCGATCGAGCCCTTTGGACCGGCAGCCGACGGACTCGACGCCCTGGCTCGTTACGTTCTCGAAAGGGACCGTTGATGGATCAGTTGTTGTCGAAAATCGAATCACCGCGCGACTTGCAAGGCATGTCGCTCGTGCAGCTCGAACAGTTGGCCAGCGAGGTGCGCACCGCGCTGTGCAACCTGGTGAGCAGCCGGACGGCGCACTTCGCGTCGAATCTAGGCGTCGTCGAGCTGGCGATCGCGTTGCACGTGACGTTCGACTTCAGCCGCGACCGGCTGATTTGGGACACCGGGCACCAGGCGTATCCGCACAAGTTGCTCACGGGCCGATACGACGAGTTCGGCACGATTCGCACCAAGGGCGGGCTGTCGGGCTTTCCGAACCCGAACGAGAGCGAATACGACCTGTTCATGACGGGGCATGCCGGCTGCAGTGTGTCGACTGCGCTCGGTCTGAAGAGCGGCGACGATTTGCAGCCCGGCGAGGAAGATCGTCACGCGGTGGCGGTCATCGGCGACGGCGCGTTCCCGTCGGGCATCGTCTTCGAGGCGATGAACAACGCCGGCGGCTTGAAGAAGAAGCTGCTCGTGATCCTCAACGACAACAAGATGTCGATCTGCCCGCGCGTCGGCGGAGTCGCCGAGTATCTCGACCGCCTGCGGATGAATCCGTTCTACACCGGGCTAAAACAAGAGGTCGTCAAGGCGCTGGGCAAGGTGCCTCTCATCGGCGATCCGATGGAAAAGATGCTCTGGCAGGTGAAGGAATCAGTCAAGGCGGGCTTGCACGGCGGCATGCTCTTCGAAGAGCTCGGCTTCCGATACATGGGCCCCATCGACGGCCACAACATCGCGCAACTCAAGAAGTATCTGAACTTGGTCAAGGATGTCGACGCGCCGGTTTTGTTGCACATCGTCACCGAAAAGGGTCATGGCTTCCAACCCGCGGCGAACGATCCGGTCTTCTTTCACACGCCCGCCCCGTTCGAGTGCGACGACGAAGGCATCGTGTCGATTAAGAGCAAAGGCTCGACGCGCAGCTACACGAACGTCGCCAGCGACGCGATCCATCATCACATGACCGTCAACCCGAAGGTCACGGTGATGACGGCCGCCATGTGCCAAGGCAACAACCTTGAAAAGGTTCGCGACGACTTTCCGACTCGCTTCTTCGACACCGGCATTTGCGAGTCGCACGCCGTCGCCTTCGCCGCGGGACAAGCCAAGACCGGCTTGCGTCCGATCGTCGACATTTACAGCACGTTCCTGCAACGCAGCTTCGATCAGATCTTCCAAGAGGTCGCGCTGCAGAATCTGCCGGTCGTCTTCACGCTCGATCGTGCCGGCCTCACCGGCCCCGACGGGCCGACGCATCACGGCATGTTCGACCTTGGCTATATGCGCTTGTTCCCGAACATGGTCGTCATGGCGCCCGGCGACGAGTCCGACCTCGAAGCCATGCTCGAGTTCGCGCTCGAGCACGACGCCCCGACATCGCTTCGCTATCCGAAGGCGGCGGCCGAGCGTCTCGAGCGCGATGCGCAGCCGATCGAGCTTGGTGTCGCCGAAACGATCGAGACCGGTCGCGACGGAACGATCCTCGCATGCGGCACGTTGCTGAGCACTTGCCTCAAGGCCGCCGCGCAACTGCGGCAGGATGGTCTCGACGTTGGCGTGGTGAACGCTCGGTTTATCAAGCCGCTCGATCGCGACACGATCCTTCGTGCATTGCGTGAGACGCCGTTCGTGCTCACGGTCGAAGAGGCCGCGCTGCAGGGTGGCTTCGGCAGTGCGGTGCTCGAAGCGGCCGCCGACGCCGGCATCTCGGCAAAGCACGTCCGGCGTCTCGGCGTACCGGATCGCTTTGTCGAACACGGCGAACGTGGTGAACTCCTCGCTGAACTCGGCCTCGACATGGCGAGCATCGTGCGTGCGGCCAAGGAAATGGCCTCGGCTCATCGGCAAGGTCAGCAATCTCTCGCTGCCCGCCGGGCCTGAGCTTGCCAATAGATTCCCGCCGATCCGCAGGTCATACTGTGACCGCGTTGTCGCAATTCGCCACGGGAGAAGCTCGCCATGCAATTGGGTCTGGTCACATACATGTGGGGCGCCGATTGGGATCTGCCCACGGTCATCAAGAACTGCCAGCTCACAGGTTTCAAAGGCGTCGAGCTCCGCAGTGGACACAAGCATGGCGTCGAGCCGACGCTGAGTTCACAAGAGCGCAAGGACGTTTCGAAGCGCTTTGCTGACAGTGGCGTGGAGCTCGCAGGCCTAGGCAGTGCGTGTGAATATCACTCGCCCGACGCCGCGACGCTCAAAAAGCAAATCGAGGAGACGAAGGCTTTCATCATGCTCTGCCACGATTGTGGCGGCGGTGGCGTCAAGGTGCGCCCGAACGCGTTGCCGAAAGAGGTGCCGGTCGATAAGACGCTCGAACAAATCGGACGCTCGCTAAACGAAGTGGCTGAGTTCGGCCAAGGCTACGGCGTGCAAATTCGATTAGAGGTACACGGCAAAGGCACCAGCGAAGTGCCTTACATCAAGCAGATCATGGACGTCGCAACACACCCGAACGCGACCGTTTGTTGGAACTGCAACGACAGCGATGCGAACGGCGCGGGCTTCGACGCGAATTTCGCCATGCTGCAGAATCGTCTCGGGACGATTCACATTCACGACCTGTTCACGAAGTATCCGTGGCCGCGACTGTTCGAACTGCTCAAGGGCGCGAAGTTCAACGGTTGGACGCTCGTCGAAGAAGGCAAGCCGACGGCCGACCCCATCCGCGTGATGCAGTACTACCGCATGCTGTGGGAACGGATGACGGCGTAAGAGTGGCACGCCGAGTTGTGCGCGATCGTCTCAGAACTCAACCTTGGTGCGTTGCCTTGGCAAGCCAAGGCGATGCTAAGGTTAGGCCGACCACGTCGCGTGAATGGTTCAGCGGCTCTGAAGAGAAGCGAGGCTTGGATGCCTCCAAGCAGATCGAGAAAAAGGGCCAGCCCAGCACTCGCGTTATCAGGGAATCAGCGAGTACGGAGGGAAGCAATCGCAGAAGGAGCGTCGATAGCCATCGAACCCCCTCGCCTCCTGGCAGCCGTTCCGACTCTCGCCACAGCCAGGTGACCTTTTGACTCACGATGCCACTGCAGTAGGTAATCTCGCCGCAGATCAACCCGGACTGCAAGCACAATTCGGTGAGCATCTGGGGCGTATAACCTCTACGCACGTGCCAGCCGGTTTCCTCTTTTAGAAATGGCCCTCGGTCGCCTTTCGTGATGGGAACATAGTAGTAATTGGGAGTGGTCAACAGCAGCCGGCCGCCAGGTTTGAGTTTGTCGGCCATATCGCAAAACAATTTGCGATCATCCAAGATATGCTCAACACACTCCAAACAAATCACCACATCGTACGTGGCGTCGAGATCGGAGATGGCTTCCAATCGGCGGGCGTCGCCGATCACGAAGGTTGCTCCCCATGTGCCGCAGAGTTGCGCCCGGGAATCGGCAACACGCTGGTTTCGTTCGTCCCAACTGATGCCGGTCGCACGGTAGCCGCGACGCGCAGCGCCGATCGTGAATGCACCCGTGCCGCACCCCACATCGAGCAGCGTTTCGCCGTTGGCAGTCAACGGCAACCGCTTTTTAAGCCATTTCCAGCGATCCAAAACGAGCGTGTCGCCATGAATCAAGGTGGCACCGAAACCAAACAATCGGACCAGCAACGACGATCCCAAGTTGAATACGCCTCCATCGCTTCAAGAAAACACGAAAGTCATGAACCTGTTGCCCGGGTAGTTATCGCCAACAAGCGGATCGTAACGGGATGTATCAACTCTTAAATCTAGCACCGCAATAGTACGATTATCGGATCGGAGCTTGGCAACTACAACAGCCTATCTCGCCGTTGGGCGCCGCTCGGATATCGCTCAGTCGCCGATTTTGGTAAGCGTCGTTCGCAACGCGCTGGCTCGCTCCACGATCGACGTCGCCGCGGGTAACGCATACGCGTCGCCCACGGGTTCGACCTTGAGGCAAATGAATCGCGGCCCCGTCGCGGTGAGGCATGTCGCCGCCTCGCGTCGCCAGACTTCAAGCGAATCGAGATTCCATGAACTCGCGAAACCCGCGGCTTTCGCCATCGTCGCGAAGTCGACACCCGTCGCGGCGGAGGCGGTCGCCTGGCCACCGGTAACTTCGTACAGGCGATTGTCGAGCAGGATGAGCGTGAAATTCGTCGCTTCTGCGGCGGCGATCGTCACCAACACACCGAGGCTCATCAGCATTCCGCCATCCCCATTGATGACGATCACCTCGCGCTCGGGCTGCGCCATTGCCAACCCTAGACCGAGCGCCGGAGCATGCCCCATTGCCGACGGAAGGTACTGGAAGTCGAGCGCGTGTTGCGACAGTTTGGGCCACTCGCGAGCGGAACCCATCGTCGTCACCACGATCTGATCTCGCCGCACATCGGCGAGCACCTGCAGCGCAGGGATTAACGGCATTGCGCCCATGCTCAGCCCTTTCCTTCTGCCCACAGCGCGATGCCCGGTCGCTTCGCGTCACGGCAACGTGCGAAGTGTTCGGACAACTGATCGAACGCGGACACGCCGTTCAACAACACGTGATCGAGTTGCCATGCGTCGAGGACTGGCTCGAGAAACTTCTTGGCAGTGTCGGTCGAGTGTTCAAGCAAGTAGCTGCGATAGCCAATGATCGCATACAGCGGCAGCTGCATGTCGAAAAGCACGTTGCGCATCGCGTCGCCGGACTCGAAGAAGCCGGTGCTCTGCATGACGACGATCGGTCGAGCGTTGCCAAGATACAAGCCGGCGGCGATCGCCCACGCTTCACCTTCGCGGCACACGCGCACCAGCCGCAGTTCGCGTCGCGCCTCGAGTGCCTTTTCCCACGTGCCCAGGTTCGAGTCGGGCAGCCACACGACGTGCGTCACGCCGAGCGACACCAGCGTGTCGGCAGCCGTCGCACCTAGGTCGGTCATGGTTTGAGCGTCGTGATCCAGAGGATAGGCCGCTTTGCGTCGTCGAGACGAAGCTCGTACTTCAGGCCAGCGTTGAAGAGCGACTTTCGCAGCACGATGGCATACATCGACTGCCCGCCTTTAATCGAAACCGTGACGGACGCCGGATCGATGCCGTGGCGCGCCATCGCGACGCGATCGTAGATGACGGGAGTCTCCAACCGTTCGGTCACGACACGAACCACCTCGGCCGCGGCGATGTGGTCGATCTCGACGTTGATCATCTCGACCATGGCGGGCAACGCGTCGCGTTCGGTTTTATCGAGAGGCCAGCCGATAGGCCATGCTTCACTCGCGGCACGTGCTGGAGCGATGAAATACTCGGGACGTCGTGCGGCATTCAAACGCGGGACGAATACCAGTCCCACGGACTTCAACATGCTCGCGACGCCGGTTCCGATGGCGATCCCTTTGTATTCGTCGACGATCGGTTCCGCCGCCGCGAGCGTCGCGCGAACGGCATCGTCAGCCAACAGCGGATACGCCAGCCGCGTCGCCAACTTTTCGAGCACCGCCTTCGGCGATTCGCTCGCGGTATTGATGTCGACCGTGCGACCAAGATCAGCCTTCACCTGAGCCAACTGTTGAATGGACATGCCGAACGGCAATCGCGGTGCGCCTTCGCGCGGTCGGGGCCTTCGTTGCGAAGCGTGTCGAGCCATCGCTGCAAGCCCGCACGATCGCGAAGGCCGAACCGCCCGCCAGGCAGCACCAGGTCGTTGGAAGGTGTCAAGCGACCGACGACTCGATAGCGAGGTGATGCCTCGGTGCCTTGGCTGGCGATTTCAAGTTTTTCGCTAGCGATGGCGGAACGAATCTGGACGTTGTCGACTTTCAGCGAAGTGAACAGGTCGTACCAGTCGCGCTGCGAGGTTGCAGGGAATTGTGGGTCGGTGCCAAGCACCATGTCGATGCGTGCCGCCGCCGACGTAATCGTCGCCGCCAGAAGCGTGACGACGCCCACGAATCCACGAATCATCTGCCAGCGCACCATGCGTCGAAGACCCAAGGGTTGAGATCTCTTGGATTATAGCTCTATCCCCAGACCTTGAGGCTCACGAATCGGCCGAACCATACTGCCACCAGGCCGAGGCCGACTTGTGCGAAGACGTTCATCACGGCCAACGAAACATGCTCGCCGCGAAACAAATTGACCGTCTCATTGCCGAACGAAGAAAAGGTGGTGAAGCCGCCGAGAATTCCAATCACGAGCAGCGCCCGTGCTTGTGGCGTCATGGGGCCATGCGACTCGGACAAATGCGAAAGAAGCCCAATCAAAAAACACCCGATGACATTCACCGCGAGCGTCCCGACGGGAAACTCCTCGCGATGGCTCCACTGCTGCACGAGGCCACCGACCAGGTAACGCAGCACCGATCCGATGAAACCGCCAATGCCGACGAGCAATACATTGCCCATGAAACCTCCAAAGTTCGGGGCAATGTAACGTGCGAGCGGCGAGCGTGGCGAGCGAGATTTGCCACAATCTCGTCTCTGGTAGCTGCTGCGACGTGGCTCAGCTTAGCGAATCAATCAGACTCAAGGAGCGGCGGGGCCCACCGCCTCGGCAGTCAGCGGCCGACGTACGAATGCTTCCGTGCTGAACTCCTGAGCGCCCATGTCGCGGCGACCATTCCTCCCGCGACCGAAAACGTCGACACCGATCTCCATCGTTGCGGGGCTTTCGCACGCTGCGTCGATGGCTGGACTCGCATCGTCAACAAGCCACAGTTCGCTATGACTCTCCGCGCGATGCAGTTGTGGCGCCGCCCAGCGGAACCAATGAATCCATTCCTGCTTGGGAACAGATCCCTGTGCGTATCCCAGGTTGTCGTGCGCTTCGAGATCGCGAACGAGTCCCAAAGACACCAGCGGCGACGTGCGGCGGTCGGTGTGTACGACCACGTTGTTGATGAACGTGCAAAAATTGGGCAGATGCTCGCGTTCTCGATCGATCTTCTTATTGCCAAGCACGAGCGGAGCACAGTCGATCCAGGTGTTGAAGGCGATCCAAGCTCGGGTTGCGGGAACGGTCGTCAGGTCGTTGTATTTCTTGCCGATCTCCATCGTGGTGGGCGTGTCGAAGGTGCCGGGTATCAGAGCCAGCGGCGCCTCGTGTCCTGTTCCCGTCAGGCCCAGGAAATAGTTATTGAACACGCGGTGGTCGAAACCGTAGATTTTCACACCGCCACAGCCTGGAACTCCGTTGAGATTGAGCATGAAGTTGCCAGATACTTCATTGCGGTTGCCTAGACGCAGGCAGATCGAGCCGCGGCAATTTACCAAGGTGTTGTAACGGACAACATTCTCGGACGACTTGAGCGAGACGATCTCCTGCTCACCGCTGCAACGCTCCAGCAAGTTGTACTCGATGACGGTGAATGTGCTCTTGCCACTCGCCCCCATGTCGTTGCTGCCGGTACGGATCGTCTCATGGCCGTTGCTGTCGTCGGCATAGACCATGTCGCGGAAGTGATTGTGGTCGAGGCGGTCGTGCTGCGAGGGCGTAAGTGTGGCGTCATCGCCTCGAACGAAAACGGGGCTGCCGCTGTTGGCTTTTCGGCCAAACAGATTGTGGTCGATGCGGTTGTTTCCGCTGCGGTTGCCCGTCACATAAACCCAGTGCTGCATCCATCGCGGCTTCATCACTTCATTGAGTTGAAAGGCATTCCGAGTAACCCGGACGTGACGGCAGTTTTCGATCAATATCGCCTGCTGATTGGCGTCGTTCTCGAAAACAAAACCTTCGAGCATGAGGTGCTCGCAGTCCTTCAACTCGAACCCTGCTTTACCGCGGATCGCCAACTTCCCTTGTTGCTCAGCGCGGATGATGATCGGCAACTTCTCGGTGCCGCGTTTCCCCTCGATGCGGATGGCACGAGTCGTCGTGTAAACGCCGTCCGCAACCTCGACCGTAACACCAGGGGCGAGCCCGCGTATCGCCTGATCCAACGCGTCCAGTGAATCAACCGGTCCGGCCACCGCCTGCGGAGCAAGCGCGAGTGCGGCGACGAATATCGAGATAGAAACGCTCGCGAGGTGTGACATCCGAAGGATTGAGCCCCGCCGCATGACGGAGACAATCACGGTTTGGTCGCCCCGCGAAACGCAAACGGTTCGCCTCCGAGCACCTGGTCGGACGTAATCGTCGGACAGATGTATTTCTCAACGTGTTCGATGAACAACGCCGTGCCGCGGAAATGATCGACGTACGGCCATCGCGCGGGGTTATACATCGAGTCAGTCAAGTCTCGAACGAGCACGACCTGCTTGCCGTTCTTCGCCATTTGACGAAGACCGAACGGGCGTCCGGCAACGCACATGTTCAAGTGAACGCCCGTGAGAATGACATTCTCGATGTTACGATCTTGCAGCAAACTCCAGATTTCGACACCGGAGTCGCTGATCGCGTCCTTCTCTGCATCGATCGGCAACGACTCGATCTGTCGCGTCCATGGTGACCGCGGGTTGAGACCCTTTGCCGCAAGCTCCTTCGCCCAAGCGGCATGGTCAGTGGGATCGTCGTCTTCGCCGCCGTCGGTTTGGTCGATGGGATACACGACGTTCTGCTCGACTGGAAGTTGTTTGCACCATTGATCGATTTTGTCAGGCAACGACGCAGCCCGCGGAGCGTTCTTCGCGCGCTCGCGGGCTGGATGGCCCTCATAAGTTTTCATGCAGTTGCTCGGCGCATGAATGATGAACACGCCTTGCTCTCGCGCCTTCTCGACAAACGCGTTCAAGCGAGGCGCCATTTCTTCCTCGCGCTTCACGGCATTGTGGCAGTGATGCAGATCCCACATGTCACACACGATGATGGCCGTCGCATTCGCGGGCCACGACTCGCGCACGAGCTTCGGAGCCCCGTCTTCTTCTCGCGTTTGCAAGGCAAGGTTGAGCGTGCGCTCGGGCGAAGCTGGCTTCTCGGCCGCGCTGAATGAATGCAAAGTGGCAAAGCCCAGAATCGCGATGGCCACGAGTGTGATGAGCACGAAACCGCGTCGTAAAGTCATGAGCATCGAGAATTCATCTGCATCGGTAGACGATATGTATGAGGCTTTCGGCCGCTGAAGCAACCGGCTGGCCACGATTCTATTTGCGTGGGGCCCATTGTCAAAAAAGGTCGCTCTCCTGCTCATTAACCCCGCATTCCGAGCTACGAGCAGCTACTTTTTCTTCGCGGGTTTCTTCGCCTTCGACTTGTCGTTGATAGGCCAAGGCGCAACGTTGCACGCCTTTGCCCACTTTTCGTATTGTTCGATCATCGCGTCGCGACGCATTGCCTCGGCTGCAGCGAAATCGTGCTGCTCGCTGCGATCGGAGTCAATGTCGTAAAGCTCCCAAGGCTCGTCATGCTTGGCAACGAGTTTCCACTTGCCGTCGCGCACCGCGCGGTTCCCTTCGTGTTCCCAGAAGATCGGCTTGCCGCGCTCGATCGAACGTCCATCAAATGCAGGCCGCAGACTGACGCCTGCGCGAGGCAGCACGTTTTGACCATCACGTTGTGTTGGATACGTTGCGCCTGCGAGGTCGAGGCAAGTTGCCATGATATCGATCAAGTGGCTGGGCTGCGGCTCCAACGCGTTGCGTCGATTCTTGGCGATACCTGCTGGCCAATGTACGACCAGCGGCGTCGAGATGCCTCCTTCGTGCACCCAGTGTTTGTAGCGACGCAGCGGCGTATTGCTCACATTCGCCCAGCCTTCGCCGTAAGCGATGTACGTGTCCGGGGGGCCCGGCATCGCTGCGGTGCCGCCGAGCACCGGCCACCCGTCACGCGTCTGCGTCGGAATTACCGTTTGCATCAGTTCATCGGGTGGAATTGTCGGCAATGTCGGTTTGGACTCTCGCGCGGCGGTTTCCTTGCGTCCGATCGTCTCCGCGCACGCGCCATTGTCTTGCATGAACATGATGAGCGTGTTGTCGAGCTGTCCCGTGGCCTTCAACGTCTCGACGATTTGGCCGATGCCTTGGTCCATCGAGTCGATCATCGCCGCATACACTTCCATGCATCGAGCTTCCCAGGCCTTGTTCTCGACCGTGTCCCAATCACCGGCCGTCTCGGATAGCTCCCATCGCTTGTCGAGAATGCCGAGTCCTTGCGCCCGCTGATAGCGCGCGCGGCGAACCGCTTCGTAGCCAGCGTCGTACTTGCCACGATATTTGGCGATATCGGACTCGAGCGCCTGCATCGGCCAATGGGCCGCCGTGTACGCCAAGTACAAAAAGAACGGTTGATCGGCAGCGTCACGATGGTGTTCGTTGATATATCGAACCGCGTGGTCGCTGAGCGCGTGCGTGAAGTAGTATTGCGACGGCTTGTACTCCGGGTCGCTGAACGCGGTGATCGCCGTGTTGTCGCGAGAAAGCGCCCCAGGATCATAGAAGCTCGCGGCGCCTGTGATGATGCCGTAGTAGCGATCAAATCCACGCTGCAGCGGCCAGTTGTATTTCGGGCCGTCGGGCGTCACATGCTTTGTGACATGCCACTTGCCGACAGCGTAACTGCGATAACCCGCCGGCCGCAGCGCCTCGGCAATCGTCACGCAGTTTTCATTCAGATCGCCGCGATAACCGGGCAGACCCTTATCCTCGGTCATGTGACCCATGCCCGCCTGGTGCGGATACAACCCGGTCAGCAGCGACGCCCGAGTCGGGCAGCATCGCGCCGTGTTGTAGAACTGCGTGAACCGCAGTCCGTCGGCGGCCAACTTGTCGAGATTCGGCGTGTCGATCTCACCGCCATAGCAGCCGAGGTCGGTGAATCCCATGTCGTCCGCAAGTATGAGGACGATGTTTGGACTACGCGCGTTCTTGCCTAAAACTTCGGCATAAACGTGGCATGTTATTAAGGGGACAATTAGCGCTGCGAGGATGAGTGTGGATAATTCGTGTAGTAAACGAGCGGTTCGTTGACCGGAATTCCCAATCCTAGGCGAAGTCAGCGGATGCATTGCAAACCCGAGGCTTGGTGCGTTGGTGGCGAAGGACTCAGGCCACTATGCGGTCTTGCGACACGTGGGTCAACCTTCCGCCTGAACGACAGATTTTCATGGCGCGATCACGGATTAAAACGCCGCAACTCACACGGCTCTGCTTGGTTTTGGAAGCAGACCGGCTGCTGGTATTTCATACCTCCGCAAACCAAAAAGTGCATGCCGCTGTTCGACGACAACGGCCAGCGCATTCGTGGTGCTGACAATCGCGAAGCGGCCGAGACGGCATGACGAAGGTCAAGCGTTGACAGTACTCGAGCAGGAGGACTTCAAAGTCGACGGTTTATGTACGCAAGTGCCGCCGCGAAGAAGCAAGCCGTTACCATCATTCTTCGAGTTACGGCGCTTCTCATCAAATTTGCAGCCCCCCTGAGTACTCGAGGTGCTCCTAAGAGACTCTGGCTACGATACATTCCTCAGCCGCTGCCCTGGGTTGGGAGTCGCTGAAAACGGTTCTGGGAGTCGGATGTGGGTCGACAATGCGCCGCTTGCGTTACGGTCGAACATTGAGCGGCACAGGGCCGGCGACGGCGCGCTTGAGGTCAGCCATACGCACGTGGAATTCGGCGATGGCTTGCTGGTGCTTCTCGCGAAGAGAGATGACCTGACGTTGAGCTGACACGAGACGCAAGAAGTCGCCGCGGCCTGCGACGTAATCGGCGCGGGCAGATGAGACGTTCTGGGTAGCGGCGGGTAAGACGCGATCTTCGTAAATTTGCACGATGCGACGCATCTCGATTACGCGCTCGTAGGCCGTCTGCACGTCGTTATTAATGTCGTCGATGCGTTGCTCGTATTCCGCGCGCTGCTGGTTGAGCTTGAACATCGCCTCGCGAACGGCGGCCCGGCGCTTTTCAAGGTAAACCGGCACATTCATGTTCACGCCCGCTTGCGCGCGGAGATCGCCCTGCGTGGCCACGGGCTGCCAGAACGAGTCGTAACGCCCCATCAACTCGAAGTCGGGAAAGAACTCCTTGTTCGCGAGTGCCAAGGCCGCTTGTTCGGCTTGTATCTTTGCAGATAGCGATGCGAGGTCCGGACGACGTTGCAGGGCGATGGATCGCATGACGTCAGGGGTCGCTGGTTCGAATTCGGTGGTGAGTTGCGACGGCGACGAAGGGAGCGGACTATCGGGCGTGCGGTGCATCAACGTATTGATGCGTGCCCGCGCGACGTTGAGCATGCGCTCAAGCTCGACTTGATTGCGTTCCAAGTCCGCGAGCTCGACGTCTGCTTGCAGAATGTCCTGCTGCATTCCGAGATTCGCTTCGTACTGTCGCAACGCGGTGTCTCGAAACTCTCGCAGACTACGCGCGTTTGCCGTGTTCAGTTCGAGTTGTCGCTCGACGAGATAGTATTCGAAGAACGCCATCTGCGCGGAACGCGTCAGTTCGAGACGCGCGTCGGCAAAGTCCCAGTAGGCAGAACGTGCCATCGCATCGGCCACGCGACCTCGCAGCTCTCGCTTGCCGTGCCAGGGAATCTTCTGCGATCCGCCGACGATGTACGCCGTCGCAACGTTCGAAGAGTTCCACGACCCCGGTGCGGTCATCGACGTAAACATAGGATCATCGAGCGCGATTGCTTGCGGATAGCGCTCAGCAGCCGCGCGCCATGTCGCGACCATCGCTTGCAACGATCGGTTTTGCGCATGAACCTCGGCGACCAGTTGATTGACGTCCAGGACGCCATTGAACTGTGACGCGTTTGCGACGTGCGGCTCGACGGATTCGTCGACTCTGGTGGGGAACGTCTCTTGATAGGCGACCGGCACCGTCGCATCAGTCGATGATGGCAGCGACTTATCTGCCGCAACAGCCGAGGGCTGCTTCGCGGGCGGATCGTGTTTCGCAACGGTGTCGCGGTCCGCGCGGCCGGCACACCCCGCAACGCAAAACGTCGCTAGTGTCCAGCCGATCGCGCACGCGCACCGCAGTCGGAAAGACATGAGTCCCCCGGCCTTCGTCTCAATCGGCGTGTCAGCTGGCGGGTTAGCGTTAAGAGCCAGTCGTCGTAGAAAGAGATCGGCCGCAATAACCGTTACCGCTAAGCTTTAAGCATTCGGCTCGTACAACCGTCATCGCTGGCACGGGATTGAACCACTGCGATGAATACCACGCACTTCATCCGGTAGACTTGACCGTTGCCTCGTTCCGGTTGGATAATCTTCGTAGAGTTTGCGTGTTGGCCAAGCGGTTGCGTCATGATTCGAATCTCAAGCACGCTGCGAAACGCCGTCTTGTCGGCCATGATTCCGCTGGCATTGTTCGCCGGGCTGCAACTGCCTGAGTGCGAGTGCGCCAACGGCGAACGTCGCATTCTCTGCCCGCATGCATTGGGTGTGCGGAAGTCTCACGCGGACGTTGCGGCAAAGTCCTGCTGCGATAGGCCTGCTCGCAGTTGCTGCCGAAAAGAAGCATCGCGCGATTCGGAGAGGCCGGCATCGCAATCGCCCTGCGACGCTTGCAAAATCATTACGGCGAAGCCGTTCACGTCTAGTGTGACCGTGGCGGCGCCGGCACCCGTTGAATCGTGGCTTTTTCTAGCCGACGTCGATGGCGCGGCGATTCTCTGCTCGACGACACTTCGCGGTTGCAATCTGCGGCACACGCACGACGTCGGGCCGCCCGATGACCTTATCGTCGTTTTTCGCTGCCTCCTGATTTGAAGTGAGGCCGATGCGCCGTTTCGCTTAGCGGACGCATCTTCTTTTGCGTGGTGCAATGACGGAGCGCCTGTTCGCTCATCGATCGCGCCTATCGTGCCGCTCATCGTCCGATCACGGTCCGCTTTCCATCAGGCTTTGCAGGAGGAATCAACATGAAATCCATGAAATCATTGCTCATCACCACGGTGATCGCAGTCACCGCCGTATTTGTCACGACAATCGTCGCACAATCACCCGCCACTTCTGCTGGCGCTGCCGTTGCGACACAGACTTTCTTGATTCAAGGGCTGCACTGTCCCCCTTGCACACGCACGGTCGAATCGTCGCTCTCGCGAACCAAAGGTGTTCAGTCGGCCGAGGTCGACTGGTCGAGCAAGAACGCTCGCGTTGCGTTCGACGAGAAGGTGATCTCGGCTCAGCAAGTTGCACAAGCCATCGCCGCGATGCCGCACATGATGGGCGGCGGCATGCACTACCAAGGATCGTTGGCGCTGAAGGTGCCGGGACTCGACGACGCCAAGGGCAAGGCTGCAAAGGAAGCACTGACCAAAGTGCCAGGCGTCGCACAGGTGTTTCTGTATCCACAGCAGCAATCGCTGGCCATCAGTTTCGCTTCGCAGGGCGTGGCAACGACGCAGCAATTGATCGATGCGTTGAAGAATGCAGGTATTGCAGCGACGACGTTTGAATGATCGGTGTCTTCGTGATCGACGTTCGGGATGTGACGACGAGGAGACTCGAGAACGGGCAGCCGTTCTTCGCGGCTGGCGGGTTAGCACCAAGTACCGGCACCTGGTTCGGCTGCCCGTTCTCGAGTCTTCGTTATGGGAGAAGTGGCCATGACTGACGAACGCATTGAGCCGCGTACCTCGGCGATTGATGAAGGTGGGCTACGCGCGCCGCCGCATCTCAAAGGATGGCGAAAGGCGTGGTGGTGGTTCGACTTCATCATTCTCGTCAAGCTCGCGCGGCTGCGATTCATTGCGGTGCTCGTGGCCATCGGGGCGGTGATCACGCAGTGGGATACGCTCGCGGCGTACTACGACAGGTGGACAAGGCCTTCCGATTCCTCGCCCGCTGTCGCCAGCGATGTCGAGTGGTTCTGCCCGATGCACCCGTCGGTCGTTCGCGACAACGGCAAAGATAAATGCCCGATCTGCTTCATGCCTGTCTCTAAACGCAAGAAGGGAGACACGCACGAGGAAGCACTCGCGGCTGGCGTTGTGAATCGCGTGCAGTTGTCGCCGTACCGCGTCGTGCTCGCTGGCGTTCGGACGTCGACCGTCGATTATCTGCCTCTCGCGAAACGCATCACCGCGATCGGCTACATCGAGTTCAACGAGCGCGGACAGCGCAAGGTGACGGCTCGCACCAAGGGGCGTCTCGATCAGCTCTACGTGAGCGAAACAGGAACGATGGTCGATGCCGGCGATTTGTTGGCTTCGCTGTACAGTCCTGAACTCAACGTGACCATGCAGAACTTGCTCGACGCGAAGCGTTCCAACGATGCGCAGCTATTGCGCAGCGCGCGAACACGACTCGGCCTGCTTGGTGTCGACGAGCAGCAAATCGACGATGTACTAAAAGCGGGCCAGGCGAACTCGCATGTGAAGATTCGTTCGCCGATCAGCGGCCACGTAATCACGAAATACGTTCAAGAAGGCCAGTATGTTGATGAGGGGACGTCGCTATATGACATCGCCGATCTGTCGACCGTGTGGGTTCAGGCACAGGTTTACGAAGACGACATGGCGTTTCTCCCGACCGATCAATCGCACAAGCCGAGCGCTCCGTCGGACAACGGCCCGCGCGTCACAGCCATCACGCGATCGTTTCCCGACGAGCCGTTTCGGGGCGCTTTGACGTTCATCTATCCGCACGTCGATCAGGATACGCGAACCGTCACCGTTCGCTGCGAGCTCAACAATCCCGGCCACAAGCTGCGACCCGGCGCTACCGCGACCGTGCTCATCGACGTCGCTCCCAATCAAGTGGAAGCGATCGTGCGCTCGGTGGGCGGCGACCATCAACGGCAGATGAAGCTCGACCAGGGGCTCGTCCTTGCAGTGCCCGAGACGTCGGTCATCGACACGGGTAGCCAGACGATTGTGTACCGCGAAGCGTCGCCGGGCGTCTTCGAAGGAGTGCTCGTCGAGTTGGGGCCGAAGATGATCGGCCCCGATCAGGTGACGTTCTATCCCGTATTGCGAGGTTTATCGCCGGGCGAGAGGATCGTCACCTCGGGTTCGTTTCTGATCGATGCCGAAACGCGGCTGAACCCGGCAGCTGGCTCGATCTATTTCGGTGGCAGTGGCGGCGGTTCCAAGAGCGGGTCGACGGTGACCTCCGTGAGGCCTTCAACTCCAGAAGACCCTGACGCGAAGATTCACGATGTCTTGGCGAAACTCGCGCCTGACGATCGAGCGCTGGCCGAAGCGCAGCGCTATTGCCCCATGCTGACGTCGAATCGTCTCGGCTCGATGGGGCCGCCCGTGAAGGTAACGGTCGACGGTCATCCCGTTTTTCTGTGCTGTGACGGGTGCAAAGAACAGGCGCTGGCCAATCCTACGAAAACGCTCGCACAAATCGAGAAAGCGAAACACAGCGCGCCGACGGACCAAACGACGATGGCTGACTTGGACGCGCCACTACCTCCCGTACCCGTATCCAAAGATAGTCATTCCGTGGAAGAAGCAACGATCAAGGCGGCGCTCGATCAACTGTCACCCGAAGACCGAGCGTTGGCTGTCGCGCAGAAGTATTGCGTCGTGCTGACCAAGAGTCGTCTGGGTTCCATGGGCGCGCCGGTGAAAGTCACGATCGAAGGCCAGAGCGCGTTTGTCTGCTGTAAACATTGCCGCGACAGAGCGCTCGCCGATCCCAAGAAGACATTGGAAACGCTCAAGCAGCTTCAGGCCACTGAAGGCGCGAAGGAGTCGCTAGCTCCATGATCGAACGATTGATCGAGAGCTCGATCCGCAATCGCTTTCTGGTGCTGATCCTCGCGGCCGCACTGACGGTCGTCGGCATCTACGCGATGCTCAACACGCCCGTCGATGCGATTCCCGACCTCAGCGAGAACCAGGTCATCGTCTTTACCGACTGGATGGGGCGCAGTCCGCGCGAAATCGAGGACCAGGTCACGTATCCCCTGTCGCTGAAGTTGCAAGGACTCGCTGGCATCAAGGCGGTCCGTTCGTCGAGCGAGTTTAACTTCTCGATGATCACGCTGATTTTTCAGGACGAGATCGACTTCTACTTCGCGCGTCAGCGCGTCACGGAAAAGCTCGCACAGGCAAGTACGTTTCTTCCGGCTGGCGTCGTGCCCTATCTGGCGCCCGATGCGACGGCGCTGGGACAGATCTTTTGGTACACGCTCGAGCCAAGCGCTGAGCATCCGATCGATCCGCCGCGCCTTTGGGCGCTCAACAAGTTCTACATCGCGCCACAACTCAACGGGGCCGCAGGCGTGGCCGACGTCGCCACGGTCGGTGGTATGCCGATGGAGTACCAGGTTGACGTGAGGCCCGAGGCACTACGGGCTTATGGTCTCACGCTCGGCGATCTTTATTCCGCGGTCGGTAAGAGCAACATGCCGGCCGGTGGAGGCGTCATTCAGAAGAACAACGCCGAGTACATCGTCCGCGGCGTCGGCTGGATCACCAACAAGCGCGACATTGAAGAGACCGTCATTAAGGAGATCGACGGCACACCGATCTACGTCAAGAACATTGCCTCGGTGCAGCTCGGCACGCAGTATCGCCGCAGCGTCTACGAGAAGGACGGCAGCGAGGTCGTAGGCGGCGCGGTGTTGATGCGTCACGGCGAGAATCCGCTGGAAGTCACCAAGCGCATCAAAGAAAAGATTCTCGAACTGCAACCAGGACTTCCCAAGGGCGTGCATATCGTCGCGGCTTACGACCGCACTCGCCTCATTACCGGCGCGATTCACACTCTCGGCGAAGTGATGTGGCACGAAATGGCAATCGCCTCGATCGCGATCCTATTGATCCTCGGCCACGTTCGCAGTGTGTTCGTCATCTGCATCACGCTGCCGCTGGCGGTGCTGTTCTCGTTTATGACGATGTGGCTGCTACGCGTCCTCGGGATCATCGACATCCAGGCGAACATCATGTCGCTAGCGGGCATCACGATCTCGATCGGCATTCTCGTCGATCAGGCAATCGTGATGACCGAGAACGCGACGCATCATCTCAAGGAACATTTCGGCGACCGGAAGGTGACGGGCGACATTCGCGAACTGGTCATTCCCGCGTGCCGCACCGTGGGTCGGCCGATCTTCTTCAGCGTGATGATCATGCTGATTTCGTTTATTCCGGTGTTCATGCTCTCGGGACGCGAAGGGAAGCTGTTCCATCCCTTAGCTTTCACCAAAAGCTTCGCGCTCATCGGTGTCGCCATCATCTCGATCACACTTGTGCCGGCACTCATTCCGACGTTCATCAAAGGCCGTCTGCGGAGCGAGGAAGAGAACCC
The DNA here is from genome assembly GCA_963708675.1 of uncultured Planctomycetota bacterium. Classification (GTDB taxonomy): domain Bacteria; phylum Planctomycetota; class Planctomycetia; order Pirellulales; family PNKZ01; genus DATAXP01. The sequence continues at coordinate 1,984,120 of CAVPTO010000003.1, read as the reverse complement.
GATCGTTCGTAGCTTCATTCATATTTACAAGCCGTTGCTCACCTGGGCGCTGCCGCGTCGCAACCTGGTGATGTGGGCGTTCGCCGCGCTGCTCATCATGGCGGCGGGCATGTTTCCACTCCAGGCGGTCATCGGCCAAGGCGCGAGCGAAGAGGCTTGGCGCTCGACGTTCCTCGCGGTGTTCGCGCTGGTGACGTTTCTAACGGTCGTCTTCACACGAGGCGTGCGATGGCAACTGCTGTCGTTTGTCAGCCTCGTGTTCGTAGCGCTATGGTCCTTCGGCTTTACGAAGATTGGCGTCGCTTTCATGCCAGCGCTCGACGAAGGCACGACGCTCGACATGCCGATCACGGTTCCGCGAGCGAGCGTCACACAGGCTGCCGACGACCTTAAGGCGCGCGACGCATTGCTACGTGGCTTCCCAGAGGTCGAATCGGTCATTGGCAAAGCGGGCCGCGCCGATACACCCACCGATCCCGCGCCCTTGGACATGGTCGAAACGTTCGTGAACTTTCGACCCAAGGAGTTCTGGCCCAAACGAGTGCTCAAGTTTCCCGATGCCGCCATTCAAACGAGACAAGTCCTTACCGCTCTCGAAGACTCGGGATTTGTGTCGCGATCGTTGCAGTCGGAAGATCGTGAATCGCTCGTCAACGATGCAGCGCAGAAGACGCTCGAGCGATTTGACGAAACGCTGCGTGAACTCACCTTGCGACGCTACAAGGAATTCGAAAAATCGCTCGGGCCCGAGTTAACGCGCTTCGCCGTCGATGAGACAGTGCGTCGTATCGAGCAAACAGGACAATTGTCCTTGCCGACGTCGAAAGACGAGCAACGCGAAATCGATCGCATCGCGCGGGCTTACGCCCAAGTACGGGCATTGGTTCTCGCGCAATCCGACGTTGGAGGATGCCAATCGTCTCGCGCAGGAAGTTGCCGATGACTTGGCTCGACAAGGCGCCATCACCAATCCCGTGGCCGCGCTTCAGTTGAACGATGACGTGTCAGCATTTCTCCATGTCTTGCTCGAAAGCCTCAGAGTAGGGCCACGCACCTTCGGCAGCGAGTTGCTGAAGACCATCGAGCGACAGCGGCACGAGCGTTGGAACGAACAGGTGCGACGCGTCAATTGGGAACTGTTCGATCAAGGCGCCGAGGCGTTCCCTTGGTATGCGATGCAGGAATTGCTCAAAGGCGCTGGCCCGGCGACGCTGCTCGGCAATGCGCCACGCAAAACGGAGTCCGAGCGATTCTCTGCGGCCGCGGTTCAAGGCCAGCTAGGCCGACCGGTTGATGCCGAGATCGCTCAGCCGTTTCTCGCACTGAACGCTGAGGCTGCGAAACGCTTTCGTGACGACGTTTTTCTCTGGCCACGTCAGACAGGGCCGAGGGGTGACCTGGTCGACGATGAAATGGGGCGCGTCCTCCAAGTGCCCGGCTGGAGCAACATCTTCACGCAGCCGATCATCAATCGCATCGAAATGCTCGCGACCGGCGTGCGCACCGACATCGGCGTCAAGGTGTTCGGACCCGATCTCGATACGATCGACCGCATCTGCAAAGACATCGAAGCCGTTCTTAAACCGATCAATGGCTCGCGCGATGTCATTGCCTCGCCGATCATGGGCAAAGGCTATCTTCAGATCGACATCGATCGCCCGGCCACGGCGCGCTACGGCATCTCGGTCGAAGACATTCAAAACGAAATCGAAGTTGCGTTGGGTGGACGAGCCGTCACGTTCACCGTCGAGAAACGCGACCGCTTCCCTGTGCGAGTTCGCTACGCTCGTGTCCACCGCGAGGATGAAGAGAGCATTCGCCGATTGCTGATCAACCCAGGCGGTTCGTCGAGCATGTCCAACGGGAACTCTGTCGGACCCGCGGGGCAAGCGATGTCAGGTGACTCTGCGACGTCGGCTTCATCGAACGCCTCAACGTCGCATTCGGCAACGCCGGCACATGCAGCTCGCGGTGTGTCACCCGTCCCGCTCAGTTCGGTGGCCAATGTGCGCATCGTCGAAGGCCCTGCGATGATCAAAAGCGAAAATGGCCGCTTGCTCAATTACGTGACGTTGAACGTTCGTGGGCGCGACATCGTCGGCTTTGTCGACGAAGCGCAGCGTGCGGTCGCTCAAAAGGTGAAGCTGCCCGAGGGGGTGCACATCCAATGGAGCGGCGAATTCGAACATCAGGTGCGAGCGGCTCGCACACTACGGTACGTCTTTCCGGCCGTGATCGTGCTCATCTTCATCATCCTGTACATGACCTATAACGACCTGGCCGATGCCGCGTTAATGATGCTCGCGGTCCCCGAGGCGCTCGCTGGCGGCGCGTTCTTCATGTATCTGTTTCCCAAGGTCACGCAGGGATGGAGTGCGCCGCCGATGGATTTCAGCGTCGCTGTGTGGGTCGGCTTCATTGCCTGCTTCGGCATGGCCACCGAGACCGGCATCATCATGCTCGTCTACTTGCGCGAAGCGATCGACAAGCGCGGCGGCCTCGAGAACATCAAGTCGCTCGAAGAGCTGCGCCAAGCCGTCATCGAAGGCGCCGTCCATCGCCTTCGGCCCAAACTACTGACCGAAGGCGTCGCGATCATCGCGATCTTTCCGATGGTTTTCGCGAAAGGTGTCGGCGGCGAAATCCTTGCGCCGATGGCGCTCCCCGTCCTTGGAGGACTGCTCATCTCCGACGAGGTCGTCGACCTCTTTCTTCCGGTGCGCTTTTATTGGGTCCGCCGCGCCCGCTGGCTGAAACTGCACGCGAACGATTTCGCTTCGGTGAATGCTGTTGGTGTCATTACCGAGAGCGCATCCGAGGCGATTGTGGGTCGATCGACGTGACCGACTGTGGTCAGCACGTTTAGAAGAGCGTCGCGATGATAGCGATACAACCGGCGACGATTATGCGGTGAAGCCGTGTATTTGCGGTCCTTGGAAAGCGTTGTCGAGCCATGGAAAACTCGCGACCAAAAGAGCGTTTTGGCGTGTTGGATTCAGACGCTTTGGGACTGCTATAATACAAGCCATGCCCGCCTCGCACTCCCGCCGACTTTCGCAGCGGTTGTTGGTTCTCACCACCTGCCTCGCTGTTATCGCCGTTTTTGTCCCTACCGTGTCTCGCGCTGCCGAAACATCGGCCGACGCTGCGAACATTGCATTCTTCGAGCAGCACGTACGGCCGCTGCTCGTCACGCATTGTTATCAGTGCCACTCGGCCGAGTCCGACATCGTGCAAGGCAGCCTGTTGCTCGACAGCAAACCGGGTTGGGAAAAGGGGGGCGATTCCGGTCCGGCCATCGTTCCTGGTGAACCCGAGAAAAGCTTACTGCTGCGTGCCGTTCAATACAGTGACGACGAAGACGTGCAAATGCCCCCCAAGGGCAAGCTTGCTGCCAACGAGATCGCGGTACTCTCGCAATGGATTTCGCTCGGTGCGCCCGACCCCCGCATTGCGGCGACGATTGTTCCCACAGCACGCAAGATCGACATCGAAAGGGGTCGAAAGCATTGGGCGTTCCAACCGTTAAAGGCTGTGAAACCACCGCAGGTCGAAAACGACAAATGGGCGCGCACCGACGTCGATCGCTTCATCGCGGAGAAGTTCGCCGAGCATGGCGTGCACGGCAACGCAATCGCCGATCGACGAACGCTCGTGCGTCGCGCGTATTTCGATCTGCTCGGACTGCCGCCGACACCTAAGCAAATGGACGCAACGCTCAAGGACAAGTCGCCGGATACTGATGGGAACCTCGCGTACGAACGTCTGATCGACGAACTTCTCGACAATCCCGCCTTCGGAGAGCGGTGGGCTCGACATTGGCTCGACCTCGCACGCTTCGCCGAGAGTCACGGCTACGAGCAAGACGACGATCGGCCGTATGCGTATCCCTACCGCGATTTCGTGATCCGCGCGTTCGATCAGGATTTGCCTTACGATACCTTCGTACGATGGCAACTTGCCGGTGATGAAATCGCTACCGACGACCCGCTCTCGCTGGCAGCGACAGGTTTCCTTGGCGCAGGTGTACACGCCACGCAAATCACCGCGAACCAGGCCGAGAAAGAGCGGTACGACGAACTCGACGACATCGTGCGGACGATGGGGACCACGATGCTCGGCCTCACGGTCGGCTGCGCACGTTGCCACGATCACAAGTACGACCCGATTCCGAACGCCGACTACTACAAGCTCGTCTCGATCTTTGCAACGACGGTTCGCACCAACCAACTCGTGAATCAAGACCCCGTCGGCTATCAAGCGGCTGTTGAGAAGTTCAACGAACGACATCAACGTTTGGTCGAGGCCCGTGACAATTACGCCGAGAAACTTGTGCAAAAGAAGTTCGACGCTTGGCTCACGGGCGAGGCGCGAACGATTAAGCGACCGAAATGGATTGTCATTCGACCTGACTCCTTTGATGGGGACGGTCCTATAGATCGCTTGCCGGACGGTTCGCTCAGATGCTGGATATCGAACAAGCTTGGTGCAGATACGCGTAGCTTCTCGGGCACTGTTCTCGCGAAAAACCTACGAGCGGTTCGCATTGAAGCCTTGCCCCATCCGTCACTGCCACGCGGAGGGCCCGGCTTGGCTGAGTCGGGCGATTTCCAAGTCAATGAGCTGAAGTTGCGCGGGAGTGGTTTCCAAGAAAAGGTGCATAAGGTTCGATTCAACCGCATCTGGCGCGGTCCTTCAACGCACAATGCCGCCGAAATGCTGACCAACAAGTCACTCAACTGGACTGGCGATGGGTCTGGACATCGGCAAGCTATTGTCCTTGATGCTGGGTCCGCTTTCGGCGATGGCCTAGCTATGCTTCTAGATTTCACGATCATCTCGGCCAACAGCGAGAAAGGACTCGGGAGGTTCCGAGTTTCGGTGAGCGACCAAGCTGAGCCGCTCGATGACTCGGGAGACGAAATTGCCGCCGACGCGTGTGCTGCGCTCGAACAACTACAGAATGATCCCGACGCCGAGCTCGACTCCGATTCTCGACTCGCGCTGGAGAAGTGGTTTGTCACTCTCGACGACGAATGGAAAAAGCGCGACGCTCGTGTCCAGCAAAGTCTCGCCAGCCATCCCATTCCGTCGTTAGCGCGGACGACGATCTGCACCGAAGGTTTGCCGGCCCAGCGACTACGCACGCAAGGCCCTGACTTTTACGAGAAAACGTTCGCCCTCAAGCGAGGCGACCCGAATCAAAAGGTCACCGAAGTGTCGCCTGGTTATCTGCAGGTGCTCGTGAACTCGCCGCAAGGCGAAGAGCATTGGCGGCGGTCCCCGCCCGAGGGCGCGCGAACATCGTATCGCCGCCTCGCGCTAGCCGACTGGATGACCGACACGCGTTACGGGGCGGGGGACTTACTCGCGCGTGTCATCGTCAATCGGCTATGGTACTACCACATGGGTCGCGGGCTCGTGGCAACGCCCAGCGATTTCGGCCTCAACGGTCAGCCGCCGTCGCATCCCGAGCTGCTCGATTGGCTCGCGGGCGAACTGATTCGCAACGGCTGGCGACTCAAGCCGATCCACAAGCTGATCATGACCAGTGCCGTCTACATGCAGACGTGTGAAAGCGATGCCGAGCGGCAACGTGCCGACGTCGACAACCGTTGGTGCTGGCATCGACCAATGCAGCGGCTAGAAGCAGAATCCGTGCGCGATGCAATGCTCGCCGTCAGCGGCAAGCTCGAACCTCGCATGTTCGGCCCCGGTTCGCTCGACATCGATCAACCGCGTCGCAGCATTTATTACTTCGTCAAACGTAGCAAGCTAGTGCCGATGATGACCTTGTTCGACGGCCCCGACACGTTGCAAGATCTCGCCGTGCGCAGTGAAACGACGATCGCCCCACAATCGTTGCTGTTCCTCAACAGCCCGATGGTCCGCGGCTGCGCCGAGGCATTGGCGAATCGCGTGTTGCGTAGCTCGAAGGACGTTGATGCCTCCATTAAGCGAGCCTATCAGTTGGCGTTGAGCCGTAATCCCACCGACTCCGAGCGCCGAACGTCGCGAGAGTTCATCCAGGCTCAACTCGAGAATTACCATAGCGAAGATCGTGACAACCCCGATCAACTGGCCTGGACCGACTTCTGTCAGGCGCTGTTCTGCCTCAACGAATTCATTTACATCAAGTGACGCTATGCATCTCAAGCCGTCATTCATCGCTGCGCAGTCTCGCCGCGACTTTCTAGCCCGCACCGGACAAGGGTTTGGTCTGCTCGCACTTTCTGAGTTGCTCGATAGCAATGGTTCAATGGCCACGACTGTCTCGGCAGCCACGCCCGATGCGAGTCGCTTGAATCCGTTGAGCGCAAAGGCGTCGCACTTCGCAAGCAAGGCGAAGAGCGTTATCTGGCTGTTCATGAACGGCGGGCAAAGTCAGGTCGATACCTGGGATTACAAGCCCGAGTTGACGAAGCGCGACGGCCAGCCGCTCGACGGTTTCGATAACAACACCGGGTTCTTCGTGAACCAGGTCGGGCCGTTGATGAAGTCACCATTTGCCTTCGCACAGCACGGCCAAAGCGGCACTTGGGCCTCCGAGATCTTTCCCGGTCTCGCGAAGCACGTCGACGACATGGCCTTCATTCATTCCTGCTTCACCGAGACGAACAACCATTCGCCCGCGCTGTTCGAGATCAACACCGGCTTCAGCCGCATGGGTTTCCCCTGCGTCGGCTCGTGGGTGACATATGGACTGGGGACCGAGAACCAGGATCTTCCGGCCTACGTCGTGATGTACGACACCCTCGGCCGCGGCCTGCCGAAAGGGCACGCTCTCAACTGGGGTGCGGGCTTCTTACCGGGCATCTTCCAGGGGACGGCGCTCAATCCGCAAGGTGAGCCGATCGACAATCTCGTTCGCGCGAAGTCAATGTCTGACGTTGAGCAGCGTCGGCAACTCGACCTGATCTCGCGATTGAATCATGAGCATTTGCAAGCCAATCCCGGCGAGGCAGCGCTGGCCGCGCGGATCGAGAGTTTCGAACTCGCTTATCGCATGCAGTTGTCGGCGCCCGAAGCGTTCGACGTCGACAGTGAGCCCGAGTCGATCAAGCAGTTGTACGGGCTCGATGACAAACGCTGTTCGCATTTCGCCCGGCAAGCGTTGGTCGCGCGGCGACTTGTTGAGCGCGGCGTGCGCTTCGTTCAGCTCTATAGCGGCGGCATGGAGAACCAACGCAGCTGGGACGGACACAACGACATCGCAGGCAATCATCGCCAGTTCGCTGAGGAAACCGACACGCCGATCGCAGCCCTTCTGACCGACCTGAAGCAGCGAGGGTTGCTCGACTCGACACTGGTGATTTGCTGCGGCGAGTTCGGACGCTTGCCGATCTCGCAGAAGTCAGAAAAGCCGGGTCGCGATCACAATCCACACGCGTTCACGGCGTGGTTTGCCGGCGGCGGAGTGAAGTCCGGCGTGCACCATGGCGCGACCGACGAGTTGGGCTTCAAGGCGGTCGAGAATCGCGTGAGCATCAACGATCTGCACGCGACGATCCTGCATTTGCTCGGCGTCGATCACACCAAGCTGACCTACCGATTCAACGGCCGCGATTTCCGGCTGACCGACGTGGCGGGCAACGTCGTGCGCGAAATCATCGCTTGATCGTCACCGAGTAATCGCCTCGATGAACGTGCGGTACTCGCGATCGAGTTCGACGTAGCTCTTGCGCGATAGTTCGCTGAGCGTTGATGCACGATCGTGTGCCGAGTACACGGCAATCAGATAGTCGACGAGCACGTCGCGGTAACGTCCGCCCGAGGCATGCACCAAAAAGTGCGTTAGGCCCGACGATTCGCTATACAGCGTCCCAAGTCGCGGGTCTTGCTGCAGCCGATCCATGCCGTAGGTCACGAGCTCGGCCAAGGGCAAATAGAAGCCGTCGTTGCGTAGTCGGAACTCAGCGTCTCGTAATCGCACGGCATTCGTCCCGCCGAGCAGGCAGTAGCCGTCACGCTCGACGAGCGACTCCATGTAGCAGGCGACGCCCTCGACAATCCAGAAGTTCGCCTCGACGCCGAATGGCGTTCGGGCGGCGCGCACCTCGGAAAAGAGCTGGTGTGTCGCCTCGTGATACAGGTTCGTATCGTCCTCGGTGCCGGCAAAGAAGTAAGCCGTGCGTGATCGAGGCTCGTAGTAACCAGTCGAGATGGCGATGTTCGGCTGATCCTTGACGAGTGCTGCGTTGTATTCATCGCGATTGCGAAAGTAGACGACCTGGTGGCGTTGCGGCGGCCGTCGCTTCGGCGTCGCTCCATTCAACCAACCAGCCACCTCATTCTCACTCGCCCAATACAACACGAACACCTGCTGCCACACGCGGTGCAACCTTTCGAGCCGCGAGGCCAGCCGCACGCCTTCTTCGAGGCTGTGATTGGTCTTCACCATGTAGTGTTCGGTCACCACTTCCCAAGGACGTTTCATGTCGGCGTTGCGACGTGCGTCCTCGTCGGCGCTGACCCAAGCACCGCGATTGAAACGCTCACCCTTCTCGTAACGTGCAATGCGATCGCGTGGCAGCCAGCCGAAGCGATCGTGCCACACCTGCTTGGCTTGTGCCTTGTCGATTTCATACTGCGTCTGCCAAGCACCGTCGTGCCGCTTGTTGCCTAGGATGCGACGGGCCGCCTCGTGGTCGGGATTCTCACGCACCGTGTCGGTGACCAATTCGTAGGCGAACGTCACGCGATGTTCTTTCGCGGCCTGCTTCGCCAGCGAGAAAAGCGAATCCGCCTGAGCATCACGGAGTTTTTGAAACCGTGACAAGAAGTCGCGTTGGACCTCGGACGCATCGGGGGGCAGAACCAACTCCGACGTCGCGGGAATAATCGGCACCGCGATCGTCCATGTGTCGCTCGGGCGCAGCCAACCGCGCACTCGCGTCGCTTCGGTTGTTAAAGACTGCGCGTCACACCACTTCGCCAGCTCATCAAGCTGTTGGCGGTAGCGCTCGTCGAGCGACCGTCGATCGGCAAGCACATCGGCGCGCGCGGCATCGACGTGAACCAGCGAGATGATCAGCAATATGAGGGCATAAGGCCGCATACCTTCAGTTTAGCCTGCCCGTGAGCGACCGCAGCGGCCATTTCTGCAGCGTCACTTCTTATCGAAGGCTGCGTCGAACGCCTGGCCACTGGGGGCGAAGTCGAGACGTTTGACGAACTCGCAGGCTTCGCGGGCGCCGGCGTCGCGGTCCATACCCGAGTCTTCCCACTCGACGGACAAGGGGCCTCGGTAGTTGATCGCGTTCAGCGCTCGGATGATCTCTTCGAAGTTCACGCCGCCGCGCCCCGGCGAACGAAAATCCCACCCGCGGCGCGGATCGCCGAAGTTCAGATGACTCGACAAGATGCCGGTGCGTCCGTTGAGCGTGACGACCGCATCCTTCATGTGTACGTGATAAATGCGATCCGGGAACGCTCGAATGAACTCGACAGGGTCAATGCCTTGCCACAGCAGATGACTCGGGTCGAAGTTGAAGCCAAACTCCTCACGATTGCCCAACGCGTCGAGCGTTCGCTGGGCCGAATAGATGTCGAAGGCGATCTCGGTTGGATGCACTTCGAGCGCGAACTTGACGCCACATTCGCCGAAGACGTCCAGAATCGGATCGAAGCGTTCGGATAGCAATTCATAGCCGTCGTCGATCATCGACATTGGCACCGGCGGGAACGAGTACAGCAGGTGCCAGATGCTCGAGCCCGTGAATCCATTGACGACGCTCACGCCGAGACGTTGCGCCGCCCGAGCCGTTTGCTTGAGTTCCTCGGCCGCACGAGCATTCACGCCTGCGGGATCGCCATCGCCCCACACATGCGGCGGCAGAATCGCTTGGTGGCGGGCGTCGATGTTGTCGAGCACGGCTTGGCCGACGAGGTGCGAACTGATCGCATACACCTGCAAATCGTGCCGTTCGAGCAAATCGCGACGACCGGCGCAGTAGGCGGAGTCTTTGTTCGCCTGCTCAACGTCGAAATGGTCGCCCCAGCAAGCGAGCTCGAGGCCGCGATAGCCGAACTCCGCGGCCTTGCGGGCGAGCTCTTCGAGCTTGAGGTCGGCCCATTGGCCGGTGAACAACGTGACCGGGCGTCCCATGTTTTAGGGCTCCAGAGGAACGTGGGCTTCCATCCCCTCGCTCGCGATCGCACGGCCAGGGAGCTAACGATATTCGCCGTGACAGGTGTCGCACGATTTGCTGATGCGACTGACGGCTGATTGAGCGGCCGACTGATTATCGCTCTTGATCGCTTCGACGAGCTCGAGACATTGCTTCTGCAATTCGGTGGCGTAGCCGACATAGGTCGGATCGTCGCCTGAATCGAATGTGGGATCCTTAATCAACTCGGCAAGCATTGCGAGGAACTGTGCTTCGCGAACTAGTGTGTCCTTATTCTTGGTGAACGCGCCTTTGTCGTTGGTCCAAGGACCCAGGTGATTCGCGCGGGCTTCTTCCATGCGCTTCATCAACGGCGGGCGGCTAATCAACGTGCCGAGGTCGTCGGAGACTTCCCCCTTCGGCAGCTCAACGGTATTGCCGCGCAACAACTCGGCGAGATCGTCCGATCGCGCCTTTGCTTCCTTGTAAGCGGCGTCGCTGCTGGTCTTGCAGTTCAGACTGACCTGCGAGAACTTGTTTCGCAGGCCGATGGCGTCCTTCTTCCAACGCACGTCGCCGTCGTAGTTGGCGATCACAGCGAAGAGGGCGGCCAACTCGCTGTAGGCGATTTGCGCCTTCTCGCGACCGTTGCCCTTGAAGTTCGGCATCGTCTTGATGGCGTCGGCCACAACAGGCGCCTGCGATTTCACCTCGGCTTCGAGACTCTCGGCCGAGATGATCTTCGACCACGATCGTGCTCCGCCGGTCGAGACAGGGCTTTCGCCTTCGGCCATCGGTGCGGCTGCCGGAGTGCCCGCAGTCGTCGGCAGCGCAAGAGTTCCGCCGGGCTTGCCGGGGCCCAGCAGCTTGAGTGCGTCGCCGCTGAACAAGTCGACCGTGTCGCGGTCAAACGTCGGCGGAGATGCCGTTCCAGCGGCCCAGGCGATGGTCGCACCTGCGGCCAAAACCAGGGGCATGCCGGCTCGATACGCCCAAACTCGAAATTGTGAGTACATGAAAGTGGCTTCATCCGTCGCGACAGGGAACTCCCTTAAAGGACTCATTCAATTATGAGCGGGCCTTGGCATGGGCCGCAAGCGTATCAGGCCGCGAAACATTTCGAATGAAAGTGACCCGTCGTCGTCGTTATAATCCTCGGAGTCTGCCAAACCGGTCGCGACTCTCTTCGAGGTACACGCCATGCTGCGTTACGCGTCCTTCTACGGGGTGCTGGTTTCGGTTCTCGTGTTCCCGTCGATGTCGGCACGAGCCGAGCAAGGACAAGCGACGCTCGACGACTATCTGCAAGCAGGCGAGTTCGCGCCGGCGATGGCTTGGGCGCAGGCGCAAGGCGATCTTGGGCAGCGTGACGAGGCCTTGGCGAGAATCGCACGTGCGCAGAACGCGGCTGGCGCACGCGACGCGTCGCTCGAGACGCTCAGCTCGGTAGTCAGCGACAGTCATCGAAGCAAGGTACTTGGCGAGTTGCGCGACACGCCTGCCGGCGGCCGCGGCGGCGGCGTGCAACCGGACTTCGAATCACTCATTGAGTTGATCACCTCGACGATCTCGCCAACGACATGGTCCGACGTCGGCGGTCCCGGCGCGGCGAAGAGATTCGCCGGCGGTGTGTACGTCGATGTCGATGGCGAAATGCGACGCATCGAGAAGCCGACGTCTCTCGACCTCGGCGATCTTCGCGAGACGGCAGCGGAGTCGGCCTCTTCGTCGTCCAACGACCCGCGACGCCCCTCGGCGTTACGCAAGGTTTCGCTGTCGCGACTCGAACGCGCCGTACAGCTGCGTCTCGCGGGACGCCAAGAACTCGACGACGCGATGCAACTGTTGGCCGGACTCGAACGCGTTCAATACATCTTTGTCTATCCATCGACCGGCGACATTGTGATCGCTGGGCCGGCAGGCGATTGGCAGAACGATCGTGAAGGACGTTGGTCGAGCGTCGCGACCGGTCGGCCGGTGCTACGTCTGGACGATCTCGTTGTGATGTTGCGGCACGTGCAATCAGCGCAGCCTCATTTCGGTTGTTCGATCATGCCGAGGCAGGACTCGTTGGCTCGCACGCAGGCGTTTCTTGATCAATCGTCGGCTCGGCCGCTCAAGGCAGGTACGGCAGGCACGTGGGTCGAGCAAGTGCGCTCGCAACTTGGATCGCAAGAGATTTCGGTCTTTGGGCTCGACGGCAGAACTCGCGTGGCGCAGGTGCTGGTCGAGGCCGACTATCGGATGAAAATGGTCGGCATCGGCCTGGAAAAAGGCACTCTGGACGTCCCGAGTTATTTGGACATGATTCAAGTCGCCGCGGGGAAGGCTCCGCCGGCGATGAGCGTTTTGCGATGGTGGTTCACGATGGACTACAAGGCCTTGGCGGCCGATCCAGAGCGCCAAGCGTTCGCCGTACGCGGAGAAGGCGTGAAGGTGCTCAGCGACAACGAAATGCTCGCGCGAGATGGCCAGCACACGCCGACGGGAACCTCCGATGCATTGAACGCCGAGTTCGCGCACAAGTTCACGACGCACTTTGCGGCGCTGGCGGCGAAGTATCCGATCTATGCCGAACTGCAAAACGTCTTCGATCTCGCACTCGTCGCGGCCGTGATTCGCTACGAAGGCTTGGCCGACACCGCAGGCTGGCACATGAGCTGCTTTGGGCCTCGCGGCGATTATCAGCCCGCGCTAGGAGCGTGCCCGAAGACGGTTGAGACGGTCGCCAACCATCGCATTGTGCGCGGCGTACACATTCTCGCGGCCGTCAGCGGCGGCGTGAGTGCTGACCCAACGGCGTACGCTCGTGCTGTTGAAGTCGAGCGCAGCGGCGAGACGTATGGCAAGCGTCGTCAATCGGCGCCGGATGAAAGCGATCTGACGCGCTGGTGGTGGGACTGAGTGCGAGGATTGCTTCGGTTAGCCGCGACGCGCCAGCGGAGCGCTCCGCTGGCGCGTCGCGGCTAACCTCGGGCGATCGGTTCAGCGCTTGTGCATTTCGACCGATCGCTCGTCCGAGGGCGAACCGTTCTTGAGCACTTCGCCGTTGCCGCTTTCATGTCGGTCAATCTTTGCGGCTTCGAGTAGGGCTTCGGCGGCCAAAGAGCGTCGATGCCGGATGTAGAGCACGCAGAGCACCGTGGCCACAACTGTCACGACGATGACGGTAGCGGACAGTTCCGCTTGGCGAATGTGCTGCCACCACATTTGCATGTGATCGGCAAAGGCATAGCTGAGGCCGAAGAACAGCCCAATCACCGACGTCGCGCACAGCGTGTCGATGATGATGAAGCGTCGGAACGGCACGTTCATGATGCCGGCAGCCAGATAGACCGGGGAACGCAGGCCGACCATGAACCTCGCGAAGAAAAACACCAACGGCCCTCGACGGGCGATGAGTGCTTCCATCTTCTGTTCGCGCTCAGGCGTCACGTAGCGTGTGAACCAATGATGCTCGCGGACGATGTTCCGTCCGAAGTGTCGACCGATCGAGTACGTGATCAAGTCGCCGAGCATCGCCCCGATGAGACACGAGGCGAAAGCCAGCCAGGGATTGAGCACCCCGTTCTTACTGGCGATACCCGCAAAGATGACGAAAACCTCTTCGGGAATCGGCAGACCGGCCCCGGTGAGAACGAGCAGGACGATGATTCCCGCGTACGATCCGTGTTCCAGTAACAGGTCAATCATGAACGGCGTCCGCGCCTCCGGCGCCGGGTAAAGCTTCCAGGCCACGACAAGGCCGCAATGGGCCCGGGAACGCCGTATTCTACCTTCATCCGGTCACGTCGGTATATCAAGTTGGCGGGTTTCCGCAAGTTATGACGACTGAAAGCTAGCGCTCACCGCGATGGTGACGATCATGATGAACTGTCCGTCAGCCAACGACAATCGCTGGCATCGAGTCCTGCGGTAATCGTTTCGATGTTGCTGCCGTTCGTCGCGGGATAGAGTAGCACCGCGCCGATCTGCTCGTGAGTGCGACAATACTCGAGCGTCGCCTCGACACCCATCACGTAGAACGCCGTCGCCAAAGCATCGGCCTCCGCCGCCGTCGGAGCCACCGCGGTCGCCGAGAGCACGCCCTCGGCAGGCCAACCGGTGCGCGGATCGAGAATGTGTCCGTACCGGCGACCCTTGTGTCGAAAATATTGCACGCTCGCGCCCGAGGTTGCGAGCGCGCGATTGTGAAGGCGTATCTCGGCGAGGCGGCGGTCGCGTCCCATCGGATGACGCACGCCAACGATCCAGCCCTGCTCGTCGGGCGGTTGCGTCGCGCAGCGACCACGCGCGAACACGCTACTTTGTCCGCCGTGCCACAAGAAGTCGGCGATGCCCGCGGCCGACATCAGTTCGTCGCAGCGATCCAGAGCGTAACCTTTGCCGATGCTGCCGAGGTTCAGCTCCATGCCCGGCAAATCGAAGCGAACCGTTCGCGCTTCGTGATCCAGCATGAGATGCCCGCTCCCCACGCGTTGTAACGCTTCCTCCAGCGCATGCGGTTCAGGAATCGAACCTTGCCGACGATAAAACCCCCACACCTTGCTCAGCGGTCCCGAAGTGATGTCGAACGCACAGGCTGTGTCTCGATGGAGTTGCAATGACTGCGCGAGCAGATCGAACAAGTGTGGTTCGACCGTTTGCGGCCCCGATGCCGCGGAACGATTGAGCTGCATCACCTCGCTGGTGTCGCGATAGACCGTCAACTGTGCTTCGATCGCCTCGATCAAATCAAACGCCTCGAAAGCCACCTCCGTCGCGTGCGGATACTGACCAGCGTTGAGAAAAAGCTCGAAGTCGCAGGCCATCGCCCGACGTTTGAGCTGAATTAGGTACGGGGCCGCAGCGTGGTCCGCCGCGCCGGCAGGTGGCTGAGCCGCCCCATCGTCTGCCTGCGGCGGCGCGACCCCAACCTGCCCCTTGAGAAAGTCGCGTCGCGTGGGGCTAGGGCCGGTCATCATGTCATTATTAGCAAACCGCGGTGTCGCCGAATGCTCGAAACTGCACATTAAAAGTGAGTTCCGGGTCGGATGTTCTTGCTAGGATGAAACTTAAGGATTCTCGGCGAACCTCTACGCCGTTCGGCGTTCAGCTTATAATACGAGACTGACGGCGTTCGCCGTCGGGGACTCGACCGATTGCAGGAACTTTGCGGATGAGCGAACCCGGATCGACGCCGACGCAGGGCTACGCGAAGCCGATTCCGTCTTCGCTGCCTGACGACTCGTCGCCGACCGCGTCACTCATGCCCGATGCTCTGTTGCCTGACCCGGCCGACATTGGCTCGGACGATCGGACGCTCATCAGCCGTCGCCCCGCAGCGCTTCCCGGCTCGTCGCGACGTGTCACGCCGAACGAGCTTGGACGGATGCTCGTCGGCGATCGCTTGGATCATTTCGAGTTGATCGAGTACGTGGGTGGCGGCGGCATGGGAGCCGTCTTCCGCGCGCGCGACACGATGCTCAATCGCGAGGTGGCCCTCAAGGTTCTCTCACGCGATCAAGGCGCCGAGGTTGACACGCGCCGCCGCTTTCAGAACGAAGCGCAGTCGGCCGCGCGGCTCGATCATGAGAACATCGCGCGTGTCTACTACGTCGGTGAAGATCGCGGGTTGAACTATATCGTCTTTGAGTTCATCGAAGGCGTGAACCTTCGTGACTTGGTCGAACAGCGTGGCGGTCCGCTGCCGCTGGCCGAAGCCGTGAGCTTCACGCTGCAACTTACCAAGGCGCTCGATCACGCGAGTTCGCGCGACGTCGTGCATCGCGACATTAAACCGTCAAACGTAATCATCACGGCCGAAGGGCGTGCGAAGCTCGTCGATATGGGATTGGCGAGGCTTCACCAGGTCGAGGCAGCAGGCATCGATCTGACGGCAAGCGGTGTGACGCTCGGCACGTTCGACTTCATCTCGCCCGAGCAGGCGCGCGATCCGCGCAGCGCCGACGTGCGCAGCGACATGTATTCGCTGGGTTGCACGTTGTACTTCATGCTGACGGCGCGACCACCGTTCCCCGAAGGGACCGTGCTGCAAAAGTTGCTGCAGCACAGCAGTGACGAGCCGCCCGACCCGCGTGAGTTCAATCCCGAAGTGTCGGACGACGTAGGCGCCGTCGTTCGCAAGATGCTGGCAAAGAATCCTCGCCATCGCTATCAACATCCACGCGAACTTATCGACGATCTTCTGGTGTTGGCCGAAAGTCTCGGTCTGCCGTCAACGGCCTGGGGCGTGGCGCTCACCGGCTCTCCGGTAGCCGAACCCGCAAACTGGCCGCGTCATTTGCCGTGGCTGGTGCCCGTGATCGCTTTGGCCGCCGCGGTCATCGCGATCGAAATGCTCGGCCCCCGCGGCGATACCGATCCGCACAGCATTCGGCCACTCGATCCGATTGCGCACCACGAAGATGGAATGAACGAAGAGGCTTCGTCTGCGACGGGAATTCAAGGCGTTGACGCATCGAAACCGACCACCTTTGCGACCACAGGATCGACGACCACGCCCGTGGATTCGGCGTCGCCGCCCGCTAGTTCTGCGACAACGACGGGTTCAGCCGCGACCTCTCCCCCAGCTGCGGACGAACGTCCTGGTTTGCTCGTGGTCGGCGCAGGCGCGGGCCTTCCGCAACATTATGCAACGCTTCGCGCTGCCTGCAGCGCAGCCAAGCCCGGCGACGTCATTGAACTGCGTTACAACGGCCGTCACGACGAGCGGCCGATCACGCTCAGCAATCGTCGACTGACGATTCGCTCCGGCGAGGGTTATCGCCCCGTCGTCGTGTTCAGGCCCGACGAAAGCGATCCGCTCCGCTATCCGCGAAGCATGATGACTGTGGCGGGCGGCAAGCTGTCGATCGTGAATCTCGCCATCGAGATGTATGTGCCATCGCCGAACGACGTGCCGGCCGAACAATGGTCGATTTTCGAATCGCAACGATCGGAGTCGCTCGAGTTGCACCACTCGTCGATCACGATTGTCAACGCGGCGGGGCAGAGCGCTCGGCATCCCGACGTTTCGTTTTTCCATGTACGCGAGGCGCCGGGCTTCGACTCGATGATGGCCGTCGACGAATCGATGCCCGATGAGGCTGTGCATATTTCTCTGGAGGATTGCGTCGCTCGCGGCGAAGCGACGATTCTACGAGTCGACGACGATCAACCAACGACCTTCGCATGGGACAATGGACTCGTGGCCACCAGTGAACGGATGATCGCCATCGGCGGTGGAGCGGTCAGCCCGCGACACGAGCATCGCGTGCATGTGACGCTGCGTCATCTGACGATGGCGCTCGGCGGTGGATTTTGTCAGATGGTGAACTCGGTCGACTTGCCGTACGTGCCGTCGCTCGATGTCGATTGCGTCGACAGCATTTTCACAGGCGACACAAGCGCGTCGCTCATCGTGCAAGACGGCGTGGACGACGTTACGACGTTCGAGAACTTTGTGAGTTGGAATGGCGAGCGAAACTTTTACGAGGGGTTCGATCACGATGCGTTGTGGACCGTGAATGACGAGAATACCGATCGTGGCCCAAGGCGGATGAGTCTTGCCGATTGGCAGGCACATTGGGGCGCCACCCATGATGTATTGCCGACGTGGGGCGACGTGCAGTGGCGACGCCCGTCGACGAACTCGCCGATTTGTCAGCGCACGGCCGACGACTATGCATTGGCGGATTCCGGTCCCGATAACATGGCACGCACCGGGGCCAGCGACGGTCGTGACGCGGGCATGGTGATCGACGCTCTGCCGTCGCTGCCTGACCCGGAAATTACGCAGCCGACGCCGTAATCGCGGCATGGTGACGGCGAAAGGCCCTTGTTTTCGCGGCTTTTTTGGTCTGCTTGACACGAGTCTTTCAGCGGACTTTACTTATCCGGGTGACGAGTGGCGAGCTTTGGGCGTACGGGGAAAGATGTACGATGCCCGCACGGAGCGGGTGACCCGCGCTTTTGCCAGAACTCGTTCAGGCTTCCTGGGACAAGCATTTGGGAGATTGCGTGCATGAAGAAACTGACTTCGAAACTCGGGCTGATCGCGATCGTGGGGGTCGCGTATGTCGGCATGGTTCTGCACTTTGGCGGAAACACGGCACAAGCCCGTCCTGACTACAGCAAGGCATTCGTGGCGAAATACCCGAGCCTTGAGGCGGCCAAGGAAGCCAAGTGCAATGTGTGCCACTACGGCGATAGCAAGAAGAACCGCAACGAGTACGGCAAGGCCGTTGGCAAGGCAATCGGCGAAGCGAACTGCAAGGACGCTGCAAAGATCACTGCCGGTCTCGTGAAGGCTGAAGGCGAGAAGAGCAGCAGCGGCGAGACGTTCGGCGACAAGATCAAAGAGGGCAAGCTCCCCGCCGAGCCTGCTAAGTAACCGTTGCCGTTAGCGGTCGAAGACTTTGAGGTCGTTCTCGCAATTCAAAAGCGAGAACGGCCTTTTTTTCGTGATACGTTCCCTGAGTGATGCTGCGTCTGTCGCCACGTCGTTTGACACGCGGCGCGCCGCATCGCTAGGATCGACACTCGTGCGGGCGATTAGCTCAGTTGGTAGAGCGTCACGTTTACACCGTGAATGTCGGGGGTTCGAGTCCCTCATCGCCCATTTCTTTGCCGCGCTCTCTCGGCGACGGCGACATGCGTGTCTGGCGGTGACGATTATTCCGCCTTTGATGCCTTCGGCGCATGCGACAGAGCCGCTTGCAGACGCCATGAGCTTTTGCCCCACGATCGGAACGATTGTGAGCTACGGTTGTGATGGAAACCACAGCTTGTAGGGCGATTGTGTTGCACCACATCCATTCAAACTCATCGACGCCGCGTATTCGCGGCCGTCAACGACCGTCTCGTAGCGGAGCGGTCGCCGTCGAAGCCGCGTTTCTGCTTCCGGTTCTCATCACACTCATGCTAGGTGTCTGGGAAGTCGGGCGCATCATCCAGGTTCAAGAGATCCTGGCCAACGCAGTTCGCGAAGGCGCGCGCGTTGCCGCCGGGGCCACCAGCAACAGTACCGACGTGACAGTCGCGATGGTGCAGGCGCAGGTTCAAAACTACATGACTGCCAGCGGACTGCCGACGGCGGCAGTCAGCGGTTCAACCGTCACGCTGACAAATCTGAGTGCCAACAGCTGGACCGATCCGTGTGACGCCCAACCGCTCGATAAGTTCAGCGTCAGCGTTAGCATCCCCTCAGGCACTGCATTCAACAGCTTGCGATGGGTGCTGACGAGCACGATCACGGGCATGACTTCGTTAAACGTATCAACCACGTGGCTTTCGGCCAATGACTCGGAACTTACCGTCAACAGTTCGTTGCCGTACTAATCGCGGCTTGCGATCGACGCGGCGCTCAGGCGCGCGCTGGTCGAGGCGGCGCTTGTATTGCCGGTAGTGCTGCTGATGATCCTAGGCATTATGGAGTACGGGCGTTACGTAATGACGCTCCAGTTGTTTGACAACGCTGCACGCGAAGGCTGCCGGTATGCAATCACACACACCTCGGCCGTCACGTTGGGTGGAACGACCTACGGCGGAGCGACGAGCGATGTTACGAACGTTGTAACGTCGTTCCTCGCCGGACAAACGCTTAGCTCGCAGTCAACACAGGTCTACCTGTCCGACTCATTGGGCAACAACATTGGGACTTGGACGAATGCGAGTGCGGGACAATCGGTGTGCGTAAGAATCACGGGCAATTACAACGTCACCGTCGCGACGCTGCTAGGACTTCCCAGCACGTTGCCGATCGTGGCGCAAGCAGTGATGGACGTTGAATCGGATTAGCACTTTGACGGAATGATTGTTGGGAGAATGCCGTGAGCCGCTCGACTTTGAAGAAGCAACGACGTGGAGCAACGTTGGCACTGGTCGCTGTTTGCATGGTGCCACTCGTCGGGTGTGTGGCGCTAGCAATCGATTTGGGATTGCTGATGTCGGCAAGGACGCAGGCGTCTAATGCTGCCGATCTCGCTGCGATGGCCGGTGCGCGCTCTCTAAACGGCATCACGACCAACAGCACAAACAACAACTATTCCAACGTGCTGCCTACGGCTCAAACCGCGGCAACAGCTAATAGCATTCTGGGGACGACCATTAGTTCGTCTCAAGTCAGTGTCAACATTGGGCGCTACACCTACAACACTTCGACGCAGCGCTTCGAAGGCCAGTTTCCAGGCCCTTCGACCGACAATTGGAGTCTGGTCCAGGCGACCGTCGCGGTACCGATGACCAGTCACATGTTCTTCTCGAATGTGTTCGGTTTTTCGGCACCGAACGCGCAAGCCACTGCCACGGCTGTGCATCGACCGCGCGATGTGGCAATCGTTCTCGATTTTTCCGGCTCGATGCGTTTCAGCAGCCTGATGGGAACGCCGTATAGCGGCAATCGCACGAGCGGCAATAACCCGGATACCGTGGTTCCAACGTTCGGGCATTACTCAGCCGCGTCGATGGTCAACTCGTCGCCCACGTACCCTTATTCCAGCGCGAACATTACAACCACTACGTCCGATGGACGCCCGCCGATCGTTTCCGATTTTTATACAAACTCGACTGGCACCCTTGCGTTTAGCGCGGCATCGGCTGGTTACGCGAGCACGCCCGCCGGCGATACTCCTCTCAAGACCAATAAGAACAAGAGCAGCACCTACGCGCAGACCGCCGCCCAGGCGCTTAGCATCAGCGGCACCATCAGCAACAGCACGCGCGACGCCACGTTTGAAACGAGCGGCTACACCGCTTACAGCATGGCGTCGACATTCAGCGGGTACACGACGGGACCCGGCTACTGGGGAAAGACGTTCTTCATCTGGCCACCCGATCCGCGTGCCGCCAACGATTGGCGCAAGAAGTTCTTCTACTACTACGGCACCACGACCGCTTGCGACGACAACTCGCTACTGTGGGACAGTTCTGGCAACTGGAAGGCGCCGGGTACCGGAAACTACTCGATCAATTACACGGCCATTCTGAGTTGGCTTAAGAGCACGGGCCCGAATCCGTTCCCGTCGCAATTGCAGTCGGGGCGCATCGTTTACTACACATCGATTCCCACAACGATCGATACATCCGCTTGGCCGCCGAGCGATTTGAATCAAAGGTTCTGGAAGGATTACATCGATTACTGCCTCGGTGTGATGCAGACGGGAAGCAATAGCTGGACCGTGATCGATGACAGTAACACCGGCTATGCCGGCTACGGTGACGATTTTAACTGGGGGACGGTCAAGATCACTGCCAAGAGCAGCCTCTCGGGCAGTCCGAAGCCGTACATGCATTACGCAGACAATCCGCAGCGTCCGCAGACCGGCTTCTGGTTCGGCCCGATGTCGATGGTCGATTTCATGGGCAACTACAACTTGTGGTATCAGGTGTCGCCGACCTGTTCGCGCTATTGCTATTGGCCTGGTACGTGCCACGAGTCGCCCACCTACGCATTGAAGCTCGGCATCCGCGCAGCGCTGACCGACATCCAGAGCAACCATCCAAACGATTTTGTGTCACTGATTATGTTCAGTGATCCACAATCGAGCTCGAGCGATAACGATGGTTCGCGGTTCAACCGAGTACGGGTCGGTCTGGGCGCAACTACTCGAACATGTTGGACTCGCTTTGGTATCCAGTTCCGACGATCACCAATTCCAGCGCGACGGTAACGCCTTACGATTCGCAAAACCTTGAGATTCCACGCGCGATGGGCGGCACCTGTTACGCCTATGGGCTGATGCTGGCCTTCAACCAGTTCAGTGGCAACACGTCGCTTCAGACCTATAACGCAGGACAAACGACGGGCGACGCTGGTGGTATGGGTCGTAAGGGCGCACAGAAGATGATTATTTTCGAAACGGACGGATGCCCGAATACCACGGCAATTGCCAGTCTCACCAATAGCGGCGCGTATAATTCTTATTACAACATCCGCTACAACAGTAACTCGCCCGGCGGCAGCGAATATCCAACAGGCGTAGCCGGTTATAGCGACAACTCGTCGAACGTAACATCGCAGGTCTTCACCATCTGCAACCAGATCTGCGCCCTCGACTCGGCTACCATTCCCGGGTATTCGACTGCGAACAAACCCGTAAAGATCCACTGCATCGCTTTCGGTCCGATTGTGACACCCGGTGGTGCCGAATATGCCGGAGCCATGAGCACGCTGACCCAGATGCAGACGATTGGAAGCGTCACGGACAATATGCCGAGCTATAAAATCATTAACGGTACTCAGGACCAAATGGTTGCCAACTTGCAGACTGCGTTCCAGAAGATCATGGCCGACGGCATCCAAATCACCCTGATTCAATGATCCGCGAAAGCGAAAGGGCGAAGCGAACATGCCGATGCGGTCAACCAGCGTGCTGCAATTTGAGCGCGTGTGGAAGGTTTATCGCCGAATGTGGCCACGGCCCAGCGTCATTGCGCCTGCGCGGTGTGACGCTTTCGGTGCCGACCGGTAGCCTTTTCGCGCTGCTGGGACCGAACCGGGCGGGCAAAACCACGCTTGCGAAGATTGCGCTCTCCATCTGTCGGCCGACCTCCGGTCGCGTGCTTCGTCTCGGACGGCCACTCGTCGATCGCCGCACGCTGGGACGCATCGGCTACGTTCATGAGAGCCCTGCCTTTCCGCCTTATTTGACGGCGACGGGATTGCTGCATTACTACGGAGCGCTCGGTCAACTCCCGCGAACGGAAGTGCATCAACGCACGTCGCAACTGCTCGACGACGTTGGTTTGAGCGATCGCACGCACGAGGCGATTGCGTCTTTCAGCAAGGGCATGCTGCAGCGTCTCGCGCTGGCGCAAGCACTACTGAACGATCCTGAATTGCTTATCCTCGACGAGCCGGCCGAAGGTATGGACCTCGTCGCGCGGCACATGCTGCACCGCGTTCTGCGCGATCGCCAGAAGCGCGGCAAGACCGCCTTGATGGTTTCGCACAGCCTGCGCGATGTTGAACGCCTGTGCGACGAGGCGGCGGTCATCTGCCACGGCGAGGTGGCTCGCAACGGATCGTTGGAACAACTGGCCGGCGGCGACATCGCCGAAGCCTTAAACCTTGAAGAGGCGCTCGAACCTCTTTATAGCGGAGTCACGTGATGAAGGGGCTGGCGATAACGATCGGCTGGATGATCCGCGACACGTTTCGACAGTCGCTGGCCTCGGGCATCTTTTGGGTGCTGTTGACGGTCAGCCTGATCTCGATCCTCGTCTGCGCGAGTGTGTCGGTCGTTGGCGGCACGTCGCTGGCCGCTCCCGGCGAACAACCGGAGTTCCTCAATCCCGAAGACCCCGACGCGAAGATCGCCAAGGACGACGGCGTGGCCGTCATCAGCGGCCAGTTGGCGCTCGGCTTTGGCGCGCTTGAAATACCGCTGGCGCGAGATGCCCGCAGCGCGGTCTATGCGCTCGAGCTGATTCTCGCAGGTGGCGTGGCCGACACGGCGGGGTTGTTGCTCGCGCTGGTATGGACGGCGGGATTCTTACCGTCGTTTCTCGACCGTCGCAACATCTCGGTGCTGTTGGCGAAGCCTGCGCCGCGCTGGTGCTTGTTGGCCGGCAAGTACTGCGGCGTGCTCGCCTTCGTGCTGGTGCAATCCATCTTCTTTGTCGGCGGCACATGGTTGGCGCTCGGCTGCCGAACCGGTGTGTGGGATGCCAGTTATCTGCTGACGATTCCGCTGCTGTTGCTGCACTTCGCAATTTTCTTCAGCTTCTCGATGCTGCTGGCCGTGTGCACCCGCAGCACGGTCGTATGCGTGTTCGGGTCGATCGTGTTTTGGTTTATGTGCTGGGGCATGAACTACGGTCGGCACATGCTCGCGATGGCCGACAAGGTTGCCGGCGATTCCAAGTTCTCGAACAGCGCGATGTGGATGGCCGACATCGGCTACTGGATTCTTCCGAAACCGGGCGACTTGAGCATGTTGCTGTTCGACGCGCTCGACGCCAGCCAGTACTTCCGCTCGGCGCTCGACATGAACGCCGTCGCCAGCGCCGGGTTCTTCTCGCTGTGGTTGTCCGTTCTGACGTCGCTGGCCTTCACTGCCTACATGCTCGTTGCCGCCGCTCGCCAGTTCGCGACGACGGATTACTGAAAGCCGTGAATCGGCCGAGTATACTGGCCGCATGAAGCTCGGCCTCATCAACTCGGCGTGGGTGCAATCGGGGCAACCGACGGAGTTCGGTCTGCGCAAGACGAAGGAAATCGGCTTCGACACGATCGATATCTTCGCCGATCCTTTGGACCTCGACGTCCGCGAGCGGATGCTCATCAAGCGCGAGTGCGATCGCTTGCAACTGCCGATCGTCTCGCTGCCCTGCGTCGCCGTGGGTTTAATCGATCTGAACCCAAGCGTTCGCCGCTTTCACATCGAGCGCACGCGGGCGTTTCTCGACCTCGCTTACGAGTACGAAGCTCGTAACATTCTGCTCGTCATCGGCGAGTACATTTGGAATCGCGAGGTCATTCCTGCCGCCGAGCAATGGGCTTGGGCCGTCGAGTCGCTCAAGCAACTCGGCGAGCGGGCCGGCGAGCTTGGCCTGGAGATCGCCATCGAACTGGAGCCGTTCCACTTGTCGCTCGTCAAAGACGTCGACACCATGCAACGGCTGCTCGATGACGTCGGCCTCGACAGCGTGAAGGCGAATATCGACGTCTCGCATCTCGTGCTATCGAAGGTGGCACCCGAAGAACTGCGACGGCTCAAGGGCCGGTGTTGTCATGTTCATCTCTCCGACTGCGATGGCAAGGTGCATGGCGATCTGCCACCCGGCCGCGGCGTGGTGCCGTTCGAGCCGTATTTGCGAGAGATCAAGGCGCTCGACATTGATGGCGTTGTATCGATCGAACTCGAGTACTCGCCCGAGCCCGCGAAGATTGTCGAGTGGGTGACAGAAGCGTATCAAGAGACGGCAAAACGAATGGATGCCGTCGGGCTGCGCGGATAGGAACCCGTTAGCCGCGTCGCTTGCGACGCGCGGGGACAGGCCCGCAGCCAAATAAGCCTTTTATTCCAGCGGCGCATTGTCCGTGCCGCTCGCACCATGTCGCTGCACCTCATGTAACAGCTCATGCCCCAGCGTGCTGTGACGCATGCCGTAGGTGAAATAGATAATCAGCCCAATGAACAGCCAGCCAAACAATCGAATCCAAGTGTCGATGGGCAGAAAGAACATCATCAGCGAATTCACGGCGATCCCCAGCGGCGCGACGAGAAAAAGTGCCGGTGTCCGAAAAGGTCGCTTCGCATCGGGACGCGTGATTCGCAACATCAGAACCGCGGCGCACACGACGACAAACGCGAACAACGTTCCGATGTTCACCATCTCTTCGAGCTTCGTAATCGGCGTGAACGCAGCGACGATGCAAATGATCACACCCGTCCAAATCGTCGAAATGTGCGGAGTCTTAAAGCGCGGATGAACGGCGCCAAAGATCGCATGCGGCAATAAATTGTCGCGAGCCATGGCCAGGAACACGCGTGCCTGGCTCAGGAAGGTAATGAGCAGCACGCTCGTCATGCCCGCCAACGCGCCGGTCGATATCAACGCCGACGAGTAGCGCAGCACCGGATTGGCGTCGATGCGCGCGCGATCGCTGAACGCTGAGGCAACGGCAGTCTTCGCATTGATGTCGGGATACGGCACCATGCCGGTGATGACGGCCGACACCGCGAGATATAGAACCGTGCAGAGCACGAGCGACGCGATGATGCCGATCGGCACGTCGCGTTGCGGCTTGATCGCTTCTTCCGAGTGAGTCGAGATCGAATCGAATCCAATGAACGCGAAGAACACGATCGACGCTCCCAGCATCAGCCCCGAGATGCCGAATGGCATGAAGTTGCTGCGAACGCGGTCGTCGATCTTCGTGAGCTGATCGTTCAGACCGATGTAACCAAGAATGCCCCATTTGTCGGTCAACGTCTCGTGCACCTTTTCTCGAACCTGCACCAACACGTCTTCGACAATCTTCTTATGAAGATCATCCTTCGGAAGTCGCGGCTCGTATTTCGCGCGGTTACGTTCGATCAACTCATCAGCCTCAGCCTCGCTGAACTTGCCGAGATGTTGAAGGCGTCGCACTTCATCGGGAATGTGCTCGAGCCGATACGCAGCCGAAACCATCTCGCCGACTTCCGCGACGCGCTGCATCTGCGCGTCTTGGTCCAGTCCTTCCTTCTCGACTTCGGCGATCACCAAGCCTGGAATGACATACGACTCGGCCGGCGTGCGGCGTTCGGTCATCGGAATATCGGTCCAGTTCGCAGTGTTCACATAGCGATAGCCGACGACGATCACAAAGAGCACGACACCGAGCTTGATGCACGTCAGCACCGCGTTCGCGGCGGCGCTCTCGCGAATGCCAATCACGAGAATCGTCGTCACCATCGCCATGATGACAACCGCCGGCAGATTGATCGCGAAGCCGCCGCCGGTATATGAGAACGGATCGGTGCAGAGATAATGCGGAATCTGCCAGCCGAAAACGTCGTGCAGAAAGACGTTGAGATAGTTCGACCACGCCGACGCCACGGTCGCGCAGCTCATCGCGTATTCAAGCACCAGGTCCCAGCCGATGATCCACGCGAAGATTTCGCCCAACGTCGCATAAGCATAGGTGTAGGCCGAGCCTGCAACCGGCGCGAGCGACGCGAACTCCGCATAGCAAAAGGCCGCCAACGCGCAACCTAACCCCGCGACGCAGTACGAAAGCATGATCGCGGGGCCGGCGTCTTGCATCGCCGCGCGGCCGGTCATCACGAAGATGCCCGAGCCGATGATCGCGCCGACTCCAAGTAGCGTCAACGAAATGGGGCCGAGCACGCGCCGCAGTCGCTCTTCGCCCGACATCTCCTTGAGCAACGTTTCGAGCGACTTCTTAGCCCAAAGCTGATTCCAGCGCATGACGCCTCACGGTTGTTGGGTCGAACGCATCGATGAAGCGTCAGAGAAATGCGAGCGCGAACGATCAATCAAAACGGCAGCCGCGTGCCCACGCCCGCCTTGCGCCAATTCAAGAAGTTTGCCCCCGAGTGCCACGTCTTCAATCGCAAGTCCGACGCTCTTGAAGATGACGACACTCTCGCTGCGGCTGCGGCCGATCGCTTTGCCCGACACGACGCCGGCCAGATCGACCGCTCGCTGCCAGTTGAAGATGCCCTTCTCGATCGCTTCGACGAAGTCCCCTGCCTCGTTGCGGCAAGCGTCGATACTGTCGCAGACAATATTGTCGGCCAATCGCACGGTCGACGAATCGATCTCAGCGCGCGTCAGCCAGTTCGAGCCGACAGCACACACGAGCGCCCCCTCGGCAAGCCACGAACCGTCAAACAACGGCTGACGGCTCGTCGTGGCGGTGACGACAATTGGCAAATCCTCGACGGCCTCTTGCGGACGGTCGACCGGCACGATGTCGATGTTCAGCTGCGTCGACATCTCGTAGGCGAATTTATCGCGGTTCTCTTCCGAGCGGCTGTATAGGAACACACGCCGGATCGGCCGCGCGACGGCCAACGCAGCCAACTGCGTTCGCGCCTGCTTACCGGTTCCGAACAGTCCGATCTCTGCTGCTTGTGGAGCTGCAAGCCATTGTGCGGCGACACCTGTTGCGGCGCCGGTTCGCAACTGGCCAAGACGATCGCCTTCGATCATCGCCAGCATCTCACCTGACGCGCTGTCGTACAGGCCGACGTGGAATCGGGCGCCCTGCTTGGTCGTCGTGTAGCTCTTCCAGCCGACGAGGCCGAGGTAATCGGCCGAGGCGCTCATGTTGTGCAGCACGACACCATCACCACGAGCCCGCACACGCGGAACGTTGTGTGCTTCGCCGGCGGCCAGTTGCCGAAAGGCTTCTTCGACAACGTCGATAGCCATCGGCATATCGATGAGCCGATCGACATCTGCTTCGGTCAGGTAGAGCGCGCCGATGGTTCGATCCTTCGCCCGAATCGTTTCGCCGCGGCGACGAGGTTTCCGTTGAGTCGGAGGACGCGAAGCACGTCCCATGCCACGGTCGTCGATCCAAGGGGCAAGAGTGATACGTGTCACGCGAGGCTCGCAATCGTCTTGAAGTCGTTTCGCAGCGAGCGGTAAAGCTGCTGGTAGACCGGAAAGGCCCGGTCGTACATTTTGGCGGCGCGGCGATCGGTCGCGGTCTCGTCGACAACGCGAATCGTCGCAGAGCACGCTTCCTGAATGTTTTTATACGCTCCAGCACCTACTGCCGCCAACAGCGCGACACCATAAGCGGGGCCTTCGGGGCTGTTGATCGTCACAACTTTCGAGCCGAAAACGTCGGCCTGAATCTGCCGCCACAGCGAGCTTCGTGACCCACCGCCGGACGCACGTATTTGCCTGACCGGCACATCCAGCTCGCGGATGATCTCCAAACTGTCACGCATCGAGTAGGTGACGCCTTCCATGATCGAGCGCGCCAGATGGCCACGGCCGTGGGCGAGGGTTAATCCGATGAAACAGCCACGGGCGTCGGGGTCGGCATGTGGCGTACGTTCGCCCGAAAGGTAGGGCAGAAAGAACAGCCCGTCGCTGCCCGCCGGGGCCGCCGCCGCTTCGGAGGTCAAAGTCTCGTAGGGATCGACTCCGGCCGCGCGTGCCTGCTCGATCAGGTCGCCGCACAGCGCGTTGCGGAACCATTGCAACGATCCGCCGGCCGACAGGTTCACGCCCATCAGATGCCACTTGCCTCGCACCGCATGGCAGAACGTGTGGACGCGACCCTTCGGATCGATCCGCACGCCGTCGCTGTGAACAAACATCACGCCACTGGTGCCGATGCTGGTCGAAAGGACGCCGGAATTGACGATGCCGTTGCCGACCGCTCCCGCGGCGCAATCCCCTGCTCCGCCGACGACCACGCAATCGGTCGAAAGGCCCAACGTCTCGGCGGCTTCGCGCGACAGATTGCCCGTGACGTCTTCGCTTTCGTAAACCTTCGGCAGTAGGTCGAGATCAAGGTCGAGCTTCTCAAGCAGCGTTTTCGACCAGTTGCGTTTCGCGACGTCGAGCAACAGCGTGCCGCTGGCATCGCTCACCTCGGTGGCGAACTCGCCCGTCAACCGGCGGCGGATTTCATCCTTCGGCAGCAGCACCTTGCGCAGCCGATCGAAGTTGCGCTTCTCGTTGTTGCGTAGCCACAGCACCTTCGGCGCGGTGAAGCCCGTTAGCGCCGGATTGGCGACCATCTTGATGAGCTTCGCTCGGCCACCGGCTCGCTGCTCGATCTCGGCGCACTCGGCGGCCGTGCGTTGGTCGTTCCATAACAACGCGCGGCGAATCACCTTGTTCGACTTGTCGAGAAAGACGGAGCCGTGCATTTGCCCAGAAAGGCCAATCGCCCGCACGTCGGCCGGTTTCAACTTGGCTTGTTTCACGACGGCGCGAACGGTGTCGACCGTCGCTCGCCACCAGTCGTCCGGGTTCTGCTCGCTCCACATCGGCCGAGGCGCGTAGCAGGGGTAGTCGTCCATCGCTTCGGCAAGGATCGTCCCTTGCTCGTCGATGGCGAGTGTCTTGGTGCCCGAGGTGCCGACGTCGATGCCGAGGTATGCGTTCATAGTGGGTCGGGCGATTGTAACGTCGCGATCGTCAACCCGCCATAAAGCCGCGACCTGTGGTCGCGCTCCGCCGAATCTGCGGATTCGAACCCACAATGCCGGAGCGCGACCACCGGTCGCGGCTTTATGGGGTCGCTGGTATGCTCATGCCCATGCGACGATTCGTCCTGATTGCGGTGTCGATATTCCTTGCGTGCGCCACCGCGCGGGGGGACCTGAAACAACGGCTCGTTTCGGGCAAACTGCTCTGGGGTGGCGACGCCGAAGGCGGGGCGCCGTTTCAGCTTCGCGACCCTGCTGACCCAGGCCGGGTGATTGGTTTCGAGGTGGAACTGGCCGATGCGATTGCCGAGGTGCTCAGTCGCCGCATCGGACAGCCGCTCAAGGCCGAATTCGTGCAATATGAGTGGGTCACGCTGCTGCCGGGGCTCGAAAAGAAGGACTTCGACATCATTCTGGCGGGCTTCGAGATCACGCCCGAGCGGCTGCGTCGCATCCTGTTCTCGCGACCGTATTACGTCTACGCCGAACAGCTTGTCGTCCGGGCCGACGACGATCGCATCCATTCGCTGAATGATTGCCGCGACAAGGCGATCGGCACGATGGCCGGCACCGCCGCCGATCGACTGCTGGCCGATGAGGGGTTCCGCAACATTGTCGGCTTCGACGGGCAGGTCGAGCCGTACCTCGACCTCGAGCTAGGCCGACTCGACGCGGTACTGCTCGACACGCCGATTGTCATGTTCTACGCCGCGCCGAATCCGAAGCTAAAAGTGGTTGGCCGACCGCTCGGCAAGGGGCACTACGGCATCGGCCTTCGCACGGAAGACGCGGAACTTTGCGAGGCCATCAACGACGCGCTCAACGAGCTGATGGTCAACGGCCGGATACGCGACATTTATCGCCGCTGGCATTTGTGGGACGCGAGCCAGGCCGAGTTGGCACAAGGCGCGAATCGCAGTGCGGAACTCGCGGGCCTCGGGTTTGAACCGAACGGCACGCCGATGGATGAGGCGAAACTGCCCGCTGTGCAAACGGTGGCACGCGACATCATCGCCGCCTCGGCCCAGCAGTGGACGTTCGCCCAGTACGCGCCTCTGCTGCTTCACGCAGCGTGGATGACCGTGAAACTGACGCTGAGCAGCATGGCGCTTGCCGTGGTGCTCGGATTGATCGTGTGCCTCGTGCGACTTTATGGACCGAAGCCCTTCCAAACTCTGGCGCTCGCATACGTCGAGTTCTTTCGCGGCGTGCCGCAGTTGCTGGTGCTGTTCTTCATGTACTTCGGGCTTGCCAGTTACGGCGTCGATCTGGCCGCTTTCTACACGGCGATTCTCGCTTTCGGGTTAACGTACAGCGCTTACGAATCGGAAGTGTACCGCAGCGCGATTCAGTCCGTCGGCATCGGGCAGTGGGAGGCCGCGAGGTCGCTCGCGATGCCCGACACGGTCGCGTTCCGACGTATCATCTTTCCGCAGGCGCTGCGCACGGCATTGGGGCCGATGACGAACGACTTCGTGGCGCTGTTCAAGGACACGAGCCTCGTGAGCGTGATCGCCGTGCGCGAGCTGACGAAGGAATATCTTGTGCTGTCGCGCTCGAGCCTGAAGTTCGTCGAACTGGGGCTGCTGACGGCGGCGCTGTATTTGGCGATGTCGGTGCCGCTGGGATATCTGTCGCGATGGTTGGAGCGACGTTGGGGCCCGGCGCGATAGACCCCCTCTCCCACTGGGAGAGGATGTCCGCCGCAGGCGGACAGGTGAGGGTGGGTTGCGCTTTGCATGGCGTAGCGATCAGATTGATCGCGATGAGCCTTCAACCCGCCCTCATCCGCCGCTTCGCGGCACCTTCTCCCGGAGGGAGAAGGGTTTCATTCAACTAAACATCCCATCAAACCCGACGGCCTCGAACGCGTTCTTGATGTGCTCGATGTGCGGGCGGCCGTCGGCGGGCCAGGTGATGGCAATGACGTCGAAGCGTGATGGTCGATCGAGACGTCGATAGCGCTTGAGATAACCAAGCGCCGCGCGTGTCATGCGACGTTGCTTGTCGCGATTGACCGCATCAGCAGGATGCCCGTGATCTGCACTTGCGCGGGTCTTCACTTCGACGAAGACCATTGCTCGGCCATCCTCGGCAATCAGGTCGAACTCGCCAAGCCTTGTGCGCAGATGTCTCGCACGAATGCGGTAGCCGAGCTTGCGAAGGTATTGCTCGGCAGCAACCTCACCGCGATCACCGAGCCGCGACGACTTTGCTGGCAACCAACGTCGCAGCCAGGCGAACATCGCGCTGCCTCTTTTAAGATAAGAGAACGAACCGCTGGGGACGCAAAGATCGCAGAGAAATGCGGAAGAGTGAAATACTTCCGACCTTCCGGATTTCTCTTTCCTACTCTGCGTTCTCCGCGCCCTCTGCGGTCAACTTCGCTTACCGTTATTTCTCTTCCGAAGAAGACGCAGTGGTGCCGCCACGCTTCTCTTTCAGCTTCACGGCCTTGCCGATGCGGTCGCGGAGGAAGTACAGCTTGGCGCGACGCACGATGCCTGATCGCTTGACTTCGATCTTCGCGATGCGCGGCGAGTGCAGCGGGAATTTGCGCTCGACGCCTTCGCCCTGCACGATGCGGCGAACGACGAACATCTCGCGGGTGCCCGAACCGCTGCGGGCGATCACGACACCGTTGAAGATCTGAATGCGTTCCTTCTCGCCTTCGAGAATGCGCGTGTGTACGTCGACCGTGTCGCCGATGTTGAATTGGGGAACCTCTTGGCGGAGGCTGCTCTTCTCGACCAGTTCCAGAAGTTGCTGGCTCATGTGTCTATCCGTCCTTTCTACTCTGTTATTCTACTATGTTTTTCTAATGTGTTTTGTCATTCGGCGACGTGTTTTGGTCTAGCGGTGTCTTTTGGTCAGGGACAGCGCCTCGTCGTCGATGTGTTCGTTGAACGCTCTCTTCGCGTCGCCAGCGAGCGATCGCCTCGTGATCGCCCGACAGGAGCACCTCGGGAACTTCGTGGCCTCGATATTCGCGGGGCCGTGTGTACTGCGAAAACTCCAATAACCGCTCGTGGCCGCTGAACGAATCCTCTGCACTGCTTCGCTCGTCGCCGAGCACGCCGGGCACAAGCCGGATCACCGTGTCGACCAGCACCATGGCCGCGACCTCGCCGCCGTTGAGCACAAAGTCGCCGACCGAAATCTCCTCAGGCTCCAAGATCGTTTTGACGCGTTCGTCGAACCCTTCGTATCTGCCGCACAGCACAATCAACCGCCGCTTCGTCGCCAACTGCTCCACGACATGCTGGTCGAGCCGTCGCCCTTGCGGGGTCAGCAAGATCACCTGCCCTGGCTCGTCGGCCAACGATCGAACCGCCTCGACTCCCTCGACCGCCGGCTCGACGCGGATGACCATGCCTGGTCCGCCGCCGAAGGGGCGATCGTCGACTTTGTGATGTTTCGGGTCCGGCGACCAATCTCGCAAGTTGTGAACGTTAACGCTGACCAGGCCGCGATCGATGGCAAGCTTCAATAGGCTCTGACTCAGGTAGCCCGAGAACATTTCGGGGAACAGCGTCAGAATGTCGAACCGCATGCCTCGCTCATTCAGCCTGTGGTTGCCTCGGTCGTTTCAGCAGTCGCTGCGGGCGCTTCGGCTGTTGCGGCTTCAGTCGGCGCTTCGGCGGTCGCAGTGGCTTCGGCAGCAGCCTCCGGAGCGGCCTGACCCTTCGGCGGCGCCACGTACACGGGTTCGGGCGCGGGGGGCACGACCTTCGGCATCGCCAGCTTCTCGCGAGCGGCGGTCTGCTCGGCCAGGTGCGTCCCTTGCGGACCGTACTTCTTGATCAGCACCGAAACCTTGTCGCTCGGCTGAGCACCGACGCCCAACCAGTAGGCGACACGCTCGTGATTGAACGTCACGCGGGCATCAACGTCCGATACCTCGGGATCGTACGTGCCAATTTCCTCGATCACGCGGCCGTCGCGCGGGCTACGCCGGTCGGCGGCACAAATGCGAAAAAACTGTCGGTGCTTCCGACCCATCTGCTTCATTCGAATGACGACTGCCACGGGGTACTCCTGATCGATTTGCGATTGGGTGATTTGATTGTATTGGTTAGTTGCGACGTGCGGCAGAGCGCTCCGCTGCGAGTCGCGGCTAACCGGGCTGTACGTTACTTGTTGCGTTTCTCGCGTTTCGCTTTTCGCATTTCCTTCTCGCGCTGCTTGCGAAGTTTGTTGCGTTCCTCGTTGGTCAGACGTTTGCCCGTCCCGACCTTGGAACGCAGCATCCCGGGGCCGCCGGGATTCATCATCTGCCCCTGCAACTCCTGCACGGTTCGCATGCGTTCGCGAATGCCTTTGCCCGACAGCGACTTCATCACGGCCGCCATGCCGTCAAACTGTTTGACGAGCTGATTCACTTCCGACGGCTCGACGCCCGCCCCGGCAGCAATGCGGCGGCGACGGCTCTGGTCAACAATGCGCGACGGATTGCGTCGCTCGTCGGCCGTCATCGAGTCGATGATCCCACGCAGGCGGCGGAAGTCTTTCTCGTGATCGACGTCGCCCATCATCTTCTGCACCTGACCCATGCCGGGGATCATGCCCATGATCTTCCCGAGCGGGCCGAGTTTGCCCATCTGGCTCATCATGCTGCGGAAGTCGTCGAGCGTGAATTCGCCCTTCTGCAGCCGCTCTTCTTGCCGTTGCAACTCGTTCTGGTCGAACTTCTCTTGCGCCTGCTCGACGAGCGTGAGCACGTCGCCCATGCCGAGAATGCGGCCCGCGAGGCGATCGGGATGGAACTCTTCGAGCGCGTCGAGATGTTCGCCGGTGCCGATAAATTTGATCGGCACGCCGGTGACGTGTTTGACGCTCAACGCCGCGCCGCCGCGGGTGTCGCCGTCGAGCTTCGTCATGATCACGCCGTCGAGCTCGAGCGCGTCGTTGAATGCCTTCGCGCTGTTGACGGCGTCCTGCCCCGTCATGGCGTCGGTGACGAGATACACCTGCTCGGGGCTCACGCGGCGATCGATCTTCCGCAGCTGCTCCATCAACTCTTCGTCGATGTGCAATCGGCCCGCGGTGTCGAGAATCACGACGTCGGCGCCCATCGCGGTCGCCTGCTTCACGGCATTCTGACAAACGACGACGGGGTCTTGCGCGCCTTGTTCGGTGTAAACCGGCACGCCGATCTGTTCGCCGAGAACCTGCAACTGGTGGATGGCCGCCGGTCGCTGAAGGTCGGCTGCCACGAGCATCGGCTTGCGACCACGGTCGCGAATCATCCTCGCCAGCTTGCCGCAGGTGGTCGTTTTGCCCGAGCCTTGCAGACCGCACATCATCAGCACGGTCGTGCCGGTTTTTAGATGCAGCGAGTGGTCGACCGGTCCCATCAGGTTGACGAGCTCTCGGTAGACGATGCCGACGATCTGCTGGCTGGGGTCGAGCGAGTTGAGAACCTTCTCGCCCATCGCATCAACGGAGACGCGGTCGATGAAGTCCTTGACGACCGGATAGCTGACGTCGGCCTCGAGCAGCGACTGCTGCACGGCGTCGAGCCCTTCGCGCATATTCGCCTCGGTCAAACGGGCTTTGCCCGTGAGCGTGCGTAGCGCGGTCGTCAGGTTTTCCTGTAAGCTTTCAAACATGCGAATGCGAACCCGTAGACCACGGCGAATCGCCGTGGGTCTGCCGTCCGACGGGTACACCACGATCGTGGCTGACCGTCCAACTTGAGGTAAACTCGCATTCTAGCGGTCTCCCTATAATCTTGACAATCCGGGCGCAACACGGCTTTTTGTCGAGGTAAACGAGGTGCCTCAGCCGCCGTCCGGGAGCCAAACGCCCGAACGCACGACCTCAGGTTCGGCGAGTCGCCGGGTTCGGCGGAATTGCTCGCTTCCGGTACTACAAGCCATTCGAGCGATTAGGCTGTCACCTCACGCGGATGCGACGGCCGTCCCCGGGCTTACTCATCCGCCTTGAAGCCGCGTAATGGCGCGTTCTGCTTCACGCTTGAGGTGAATGTCGGCCGTGAGCTTTTGTAGAAAGGGAATGTGCTTCTTTTGGGCGACCTTTACAAAGACCTTCATGGCCTGATTGCGCTCATGAAGGTCGCCGGTGTTGATGACATTGATCAAAGCATCCGCGGCGACCGGGCCCATCGATGCTAGCGCGTCATCGGTCGTGAACGGGTCCTTGTCGAGCATTTCTTCGGCCAAGAACTTTGCGGCGGCCGGATGCTTCGTATCAGCGATCTGACGGATGAGAACTTTGCGCTCGCTCAAACGCGCCGTGCGGCAGCGGTTAATCATGTCCTGCAACTGGCTGGAGGCGATGGCCTTCCCGCTTGCGATCGGCGTGTTCGCTCCCTCCTTAATCATGCCGCTGACAGCGGTCAGGATCTCGCCGGTACCAACATTCACTAGACGCAGATGCGCAACAACGTTCGATTCGTTGGCCACGACCTTGCCAGCCACCACCACACTCGCGCCGAGTTGTTTTCCGAGAACTTGCGCTTGCTTAGGGTCGAACAACGCATGGTGTTGGGTCAGCTCTTCGCCAAGAACTTTGCCAAGCTCCGACCGCTCGACCACGGGCACCTTTTGCCGCACGAGAGCGTTCACCACTTCTTCGCGCAGCGCGTTCGACCCGACGGTCTCGACGCCCGCTTCATCGGTAATCGGAAGTACCGCCACCATAAAGCGGACAACATCGCCTTCAACCTCGTCGCCCGGCTTGAGCGTGATCTCCAGCCCACCAACAATGCGCCCCTTGGAAAGCGTTTCAGTTACTTCAAAGACTTCGAGTTCTGCGACCTTCGGGCGCTGTGCGCGAGAACAGCACCCGTGTCAGGGTCTTTGATTTCTAAGCCTGGACGAAAGACTCGCAATTTCTTTCCAACCGCCACGCCTTGGTTACTGCCCATGGTGACATAGACAGCCGTTGGCGTGACCTGCGCGATCTTCGCAACAGACTGGCCCGACTTGTTCGCAGTGGCAGAGAGCTCTCCGATGCGGTACGCCAACACGGGAGAGATGCCGACGTACTTCACCGCTTGTTCATCGCTGATCGGAATTTCACTTTTGACAACCTTGGAAATCTCAACGCGACGCTCCGAGTGCGTCTTAAAATCGTAAACGACATATTCCGTGCTCGATTCCGTCAACAACGGGCCAACGACATCGGCGCTTGGTCCGGTCAGCAATCGAACGAAGCGATGCTCTGCCTGAACCGGGGCGATTCCGATAACACAAAACAGCACAATCAAGTAAACGCGACGCATCTGTCCGCCTCCCGGTGCAATGAAATCGAGCGCATCGAATGCACTCGCGTTAGGTGCTGACTTTTCGAACAGTGGAAAAGTGTGATACGAGTGTACACACATGATGCCGCTCGGAAAGCAAAACTTTAGGCGAGTCATTTGATAACGGCTTTGAACAAGCGGCAGCACGAACTGAGGAAATGCAATCGTCGGAATTCAGGAACTCAACTTCGGCCAATAGTTGAGTCCGAGGCCGCTCTGCAAAATCGCCGACGCTCCTCCGGCTACCTGCTGCTTGCTTCGCGGACTAGAGCTCTTTAGAATGCAGCAACAGTTGAGAACGAGTCTCATTTTCTGCCACTACGCACCGCGAGTCACCCCGTGGACGACATGATACCGTTGAGCGTCTTGGCTATTGGCGCAAAGGCGGAGGTTAGCGTCGTGTTGGGACCGCCAGAGCAAGTGCATCGGCTGGAGGAAATGGGGCTGCGGGACGGAACGAACGTCGAGATGCTGCAGCCGGGCAGTCCGTGCATTATCCGCTTGGGCGGGCAGAAGTTGTGCTTTCGGGCCGACGACCTCGTGAGCGTGCTGGTTCGCCCGGGGAACGGCGCGTGAGTGGACTGCAACTTCTTGCCATCGGGCAACGGGCTCGTGTCGACCAGATTGTCGGTACCGACGACATCAGCCTGAGATTGATGGAAATGGGAGTGTTGCCGGGCGTCGAGGTGCAGCTGGTGGGGCGAGCGCCGATGGGCGATCCGTTGGAGTTGGAACTGCGGGGCTATCGACTGAGCGTTCGCACGAGTGAAGCGAGCCGGATTGAAGTCACGCCTTTGTGAGACCACAAACCCTTCTCCCTCTGGGAGAAGGTGCCGCGAAGCGGCGGATGAGGGCGGGTCGAACGCCAAAGCACAAACGATCGGAACTTAACACCACACGACGCGCAGCCCGCCCTCACCTGTCCGTCTGCGACGGACATCCTCCCCAAAGGGAGAGGAGTTTCAGAAACTTTCACGCCATGACGATCGCCTCGGCCCAGCGCACGTTCTCGATCGCGCTCGTCGGTAATCCCAACACCGGCAAGAGCACGTTGTTCAATGCGCTCTCGGGAGTGCGTCAGCAGGTTGGCAATTATCCCGGCGTGACGGTCGAGAAAAAAATCGGCCACATGCGGCACCGCCATCAGCATTGGGCGCTCGTCGATCTGCCGGGCACGTACAGCCTGGCGCCGCGATCGCCGGACGAGATGGTTGCCGTCGATGTGCTGCTGGGCCGCCGCGACGACGTGTCGAAACCCGATGCGGTGTTGTGCATCGTCGACGCCAGCAACCTCGAACGCAATCTGTACCTCGTCAGTCAGGTTCTCGCGCTGGGGCTGCCGACGGTCATCGCGCTCAACATGATGGATGTTGCCGAGTCACGTGGCGTGAAGATCGACGTCCCGCGTTTGGCGGCGAATCTCGGCTTGCCGATCATACCGATTCAAGCTAACCGTCGCGTGGGACTCGACCAATTGAAGTCAGCGCTCGCGGCGGCGGTCGAGTCTTCGGCAGCCACGATCGCCAACCCGATGCCCGAGCCGTTTCAGGCAGAAGTTCGCCAACTCGAGCAACTCATCGGCGAGCATCGCAACGGCGACGCACCGCTGCCGCGGTATTTGGTGGAACGCCTGCTTTTAGACACGAGCGGATATCTCGGCAGCTACACGTTGCCGCACGCGACGACGGCGATCGACGGCCAGATTGCCGAGGCCCGAAAGCGACTGGCCACCGCGGGCATGCCCGTGCCGGCAGTCGAAGCGATGGCCCGCTACGGATGGGTCGCGAAGCAACTGTCGGGCGTCGTCACACGACCCGCGACGAGAAAAACAACGTTCAGCGATCGCATCGACGCAGTACTCACGAACCGCGTGTGGGGAACGTTGTTCTTCCTGTTGATGATGTTTCTCGTATTCCAAGCGGTCTTTCGCGGCGCGAGTCCGTTGATGGATTTGATCGATGCCGGCGTCGGATATGTCGGCGACGTGGTCGGCAATGTGATGCCCGAAGGCGCGCTACGCAGCCTCGTCGTGGACGGAATCATCGGCGGCGTCGGCGGCGTCGTGATCTTTTTGCCGCAGATCATGATCCTGTTTTTCTTCGTCGCGGTGCTTGAAGACTGCGGCTACATGGCACGCAGCGCGTATCTCATGGACCGGCTCATGGTGCACGCGGGACTCAGCGGCAAGTCGTTCATTCCGTTGTTGTCGTCGTTCGCGTGCGCCATTCCCGGCATCATGGCGGCACGCGTCATCGAGAACCGCCGCGATCGGCTGACGACGATCCTCGTTGCGCCGCTCATGAGTTGCAGCGCCCGATTGCCGGTCTACACGCTGCTCATTGCCGCGTTCATTCCGAACATCGCGATCATTCCCGCGCTCGATCACGTGCCGGTGCTGCGCTGGTTTGTCGGCGTGCAAGGATTGGTGATGACGGCGATGTATCTGCTCGGCATCGTGACGGCTGTCGCGGTCGCGTTGATTCTGAAGAGGACGCTGTTGCGTGGCCCGACGCCGCCGTTTGTGATGGAGTTGCCGAGTTACAAATGGCCCTCGATTTCGACGGTTTTGTATCGCATGTTCGAGCGCGGCTGGGCGTTCGTGCATCAGGCCGGGACGCTGATCGTGGCCGTGTCGATCGTCGTTTGGGCTGCCCTCTATTACCCACACAACGAAGAAGAAGTGCTGGCTCCGTATCAACCGCAGGTTGTCGCCCTTCAGCAGCGCGAAGCGGAGCTGGCCGGTTTGCTCGACGATGCGCCGCAGCGCGAAGCTCTCGCGGAGCAGCAGCGAGATCTCGACGCCGAGATGGCCGGCGCCATGCGTCGGCAGAGCTACCTCGGCCGCATGGGACACTTCATCGAGCCGGCCGTGAAGCCGTTGGGTTGGGACTGGCGCATCGGTTGCGCCGCAATTGCTTCGTTCCCTGCCCGCGAGGTGGTCGTCGCCACGCTTGGCATCATCTACAACCTCGGCGAGGACGTGAACCTCGATGAGGATGCCGACCGCAATCGTTTGGTCGACACGCTGCACGACGCGAAATGGGAAGGGACCGGCGAGCCCGTGTTCAACATCCCGGTGGCGTTGTCGATCATGGTCTTCTTCGCGCTCTGCGCTCAGTGCGCGTCGACGCTCGTGATCATGAAGCGTGAGACGAACAGTTGGCGATGGCCGGCGTTTACATTCGTGTACATGACGGCCTTGGCGTATGTTGGAGCGCTCGTCACCTATCAGGTCGGCATGTTGATCGGATGACCGGTATGGCAATCATTTGGCAAGACGCAATCGTTTGGGCGATCGTCGCCGCAGCGATCATTTACCTCGTCACGCGCGCAAGCCAGGTGATACGTCGCAAGCGCGCGGCTGGTTGTGCGACGGGGTGTTCCTCGTGCTCGAGCGGAACGACCCGTGAGCCGAATGTCGTCTCGCTCAACGTGCCAGAGAAGACTGCGCCGTAATCATTGCGACGGCGTATACAGCGGCCGTTTCGACGCGCAGAATGCGTGAGCCGAGGTCGAACGCTTGCCAACCGGCGTCGAGTGCCGTGGCGACTTCATCGTCGCTGAAACCCCCTTCCGGGCCGATCGCAATCACATAGCTCGTTGCAGATGCGAACTCTGGGCGGCTCGCGCCGCTTGGATGTGCGATCAGGCGGCACATCTCACGAGGCGTCGAGTCAACGAACGCATCCCAGGGCTGCGGCTCGGCGATTTCCATCAACCGATTGCGGCCGCATTGTTTCGAGGCTTCTACGACAGCTCGGCGAAGGCGGTCGAGCGCCGAGGCTGTGGGTTGCGCGACGCTTCGCTCCGTGACCATCGGCACCACGCGCGCCACGCCTAGCTCGGTTGCCTTTTCGATCAGCCATGTCTGACGATCTCCCTTCGGCAGCGCGACGCCGAGCGTGATCGAGATTGCCAATTCGCGATCGATTGCAGCTTGCGTGAGTATCGCAAGTTCGACGTCGCTGCGCCCGAGTCGTTCGATGCTTGCAACGAACTCCCGCCCGCTGCCGTCAAAAAGGGTCACCTCTTCGCCGAGTTTCGCTCGCATCACGTGCAATAAGTGATGCGCCTCGGCGCCTTCGAGCGTCGCTCGGTCGCCGACGATCGGTTTCGAAACGAAATAGCGTGACGGCATAAGCGAATGGTTGCGTTGCTAGCTGGGCGGCTTCGATTCATGACTTTCGAGCAAGCGTGCCGATTGTACTGATTAGACCACGTCAGATCATGAGCCCGTGGATGCCTGTAGGGAACGCGCCCTCCGTGGCGTTCCGCGGAACTTGATTTGGTAATCCATGCAGCTTCACGGAACGCCACGGAGGGCGTACCCTACAGGCTCGCCACGAGAGAAACCGCCATGCACGAGTCGTACTGGGGACTGAGTCGTTCGCCGTTCTGCGGCTCGCTCGACGTTCGCCGTTTCTTCGCCAGCCCGACGCATGTCGAGGCGATGGCCAGGCTGCACTTTTTGGCCTCGGGCTCGCGACAGTTGGGCGTTGTCGTCGGCGATTGGGGTACCGGCAAGTCGCTGCTGTTGGAAACGTTCGCCCACGATCTGCGACGCAAGGGCGTGTGTGTGGCGAAGGCTGACGCTTTGGGCCTCGACGCGACAGGCTGGCTTAGCGGCGTCGCTGCCGATTGGGGATTGAATCCGCAAAGCGAATGGTCGCCGCAAAAGTTATGGTCGATGCTGGCTGACCGCGTCGCCGAGTTTCGGTACGAACGTGCTCGGGCGGCAGTGTTGCTTGATAACGCCGACGAGGCTTGCGAGGAAGTGTTGCTTCAACTGATGCGGTTGACTCAATGCCAGGCCGCTTCGGAGACGCACATGACGGTCGCCGTGACGGTGCACGCGGGGCAGATGATCCGCCTCGGCCGCCGCATTCTTGAGTTGACCGACTTGCGAATCGAGCTGACGCACTGGGACGCGGTAGATACGTGCCGCTACGTCGAGCATGCCTTGGCGCAGGCGGGACGCATGACGCCGGCGTTCGAACCGGCAGCCCTTGAGAGGTTGCACGAACTGACCGAAGGCGTGCCGCGGCGCGTGCAGCAGTTAGCCGACCTTGCGCTCATCGCTGGTGCGGGTTGTCGGCTGCCGCTGGTCGACGTTCACACGGTCGAGACGGCCTGCGAAGAGCTCTCCGTCCCGCTCGGCGGCGAAGTGCGACAGTTCTCAACGACCTGAACTCGTCAATCGTCAAGACATTCATCCAACCGCTCGTCACGCGACGTCTTCACCAACCAGCGTCATGAGCGCCGGCCGCAAGCGTTCGATTGCAGCGTCGAGAGCGGCGCACTGCGGTTCGACGTCGGTCCAGTCGCCGTTGCTCGCCTTCGATTCGATCGAACGTGCAAGGTCGACGGCGGTCTTCGCCGAAAAATAGCCGACCGAGCTTTTG
The DNA here is from genome assembly GCA_963708675.1 of uncultured Planctomycetota bacterium. Taxonomy (GTDB): domain Bacteria; phylum Planctomycetota; class Planctomycetia; order Pirellulales; family PNKZ01; genus DATAXP01. The sequence goes on along the minus strand of CAVPTO010000003.1, from coordinate 1,941,726 downwards.
AGCGTGTGCGCCATGCGCTTCAGCGTCTCCTGGTCGCGCCGGAAGGCGGCGTCATGGAGATCGCGTATCAATCCTGGCGATGTTTCGACAAACACCATCGCAATCTCTCGGAGCAGATCGGAATCGCCATTGAAACGATCGAGCAATGCATCACGGTCGAGCGTGTCGTCCGTCGCGTCGCACACGATGTCTTCAGGCTCCTCGCTCGGCGGTGTTTCGATGGACGCCGTTTGGACAGACGCCGTTTCGAGAGACGCTCGAAGCTCGACGCCTTCGATGGCGTCGAACAACTGCTGAGCGTGGATCGGCTTGGCGACGTAACCGTCCATGCCCGAGGCGAGGCAATGATCGCGGTCCCCTTTCATCGCGTGGGCGGTCATGGCGATGATCGGGAGATGTTCGCCGGTCCCCCGCTCTTTCGCCCGAATGTGAGCGGTTGCTTCGATGCCACCCATCTCCGGCATCTGCACATCCATGAGAATCAGGTCGAACGTCGCGGTCTCCAGGATGCGCAGGGCTTCGAGCCCGTTGTTCACGATCGTCACTCGGTGCCCGAACTTTTCCAGCCATCGGACCGCCAAACGTTGATTGACCGGACTGTCCTCGGCCAGCAGGATGTTCAGGCTTCGCTTGGCCACTCGTGGCGCGGTAGGCGAAACCTCGCCGTTCGGCGAAACGCCACGCCCCACCGTTTGTGTCAACGTTTGCAGCAGTTCCGACTGGCAGATCGGCTTCGTCAGATAGGCGGCGAATCCCAACTGCCGTGCCCGCGCCCGATCGCCCGAAGCCAGCGCCGACGACAACATCAGCAGCCGCAGGTCGCCGAACGTTGCGCGACGTTGAATCTCGGCCGCCAGCGCGAAGCCATCCATCTCGGGCATCATGCAATCGACGATCGCCAGCGCATACGGATCGTTTGCCGCTCTCGCGCTTTCGAGTTCGACGAGCGCTTCGCCGCCGCTCGACACCACTGCGGGACGGATCCCCCAGTTCGCCAGCACTTCCAACAGAATGCGGCGATTCGTGGCGTTATCGTCGACAACCAGCACACGCAGGCCGCTCACGTCACCGCTCGACACTTCGACAGGCGTGTCGGCCTCGCTGGCCAGCGCGAAGTCGGTGATGAAGTGGAACGTGCTGCCATGACCAGGTTGGCTTTCAACCCAAATGCGGCCGGTCATCATCGCCACGAGCTGCGAAGAGATCGTGAGCCCAAGCCCCGTGCCGCCGTACTTACGCGTTGTCGAGCTGTCGGCCTGCGAGAAGGCCTCGAAGATAATGCGCTGCTTGCCCGGCGGAATGCCGATGCCGGTGTCGGTCACCGTGAAGTGCAAGGCCACGCGGTCATCACTGCGTGCGTCGACGTCCACCTCGACCACAATCTCGCCGCGCTCGGTAAACTTGATGGCGTTGCCGACGAGGTTGATGATGATCTGCCGCAAACGCCCGGCGTCGCCGATGATGCGGTCGGGCACCTGCGAGTAGACGTGGTACAGCAACTCCAGTCCCTTGCCGTGCGCACGCAGCGCCAAGCCGCGAACGATGTCGTCCAAACTGTCGCGCAAACTGAACGGCTGCGGGTCGAGATCGAGCTTGCCCGCCTCGATCTTCGAGAAGTCGAGAATGTCGTTGAGGAGCGCCAGCAGCGACTCGGCCGATGATTTGACCATGCCAAGAAACTCGCGCTGCTCGAGCGACAAGTCGCTGTCGAGCACGAGTTCGGTCATGCCGATGATGCCGTTCATCGGCGTGCGGATTTCGTGGCTCATGTTGGCGAGAAATTCGCCTTTCACGCGGTTGGCCGTCTCGGCCGCTTCCTTTTCCTTGCGTAGTTCCTCGGCCAGCTTTCGCTCTGTGATGTCGCCGAGGTTGACGACGACCCCCTGTACTTCCGAGTTGCGCAGCAGATCGGTGACCGAGGCCTCGACGATGCGTTGTCCGCCGTCTTGTCGCTGAAAGCGAAGCTCGACGTTGACGCTGGCGCCATTGTGCGCGTCGTCGAGAGCGACCTGCCACAACGTCTGCTCCTCGGGCACAACCAGTTCGCCCAGTGGCTTGCCAAGACATTCGCTCGGCGCGAGGCCCAACAGTCGTTCGATCGACGGGCTCGCGTAAGTCATGTTGCCCGTTGCGTCGAGCTTGATGACCACGTCGCTGACATTCTCGATCAGCGAGCGGTAATGCGCTTCGTTGCGCCGCAACAACTGCTCGGTCAGCGCCAACCGCTGTTGCCGCTTCGAAACCTCGCGGACCATGTGCTGAAACGCGCCCGCGAGTTGGCCGACTTCATCGGTGCGGCCGGCGATCGGCGCTGAATTCGGACTCGACAAGTCGACCACTCGAGTCGAGCGATTCTGCCATTGCGAGTTGATTGGCACTGGCCGTCAGACGGTTCAGCGGTTGCGCGATCTTCCGCATCAACACATAGGCGACGACCACGCTGCCAGCAAAGATCACGCCCAGCACGAGCGCCTGACGCACCGTGGCGGCGCCGATCGAACGACGAATCAGGTCGCGATCCATGCCAACGTGTACCGTGCCGATTTCCGACGCGAGGATCGGCGTCGAGATGTCGATGTATCGACCAAGCCCGTCGAGGTCGATCTGCCGGACGCTCGCTTCGGCAGTATCGCTGCGCATCGCGAGCAGTTGCGGCGGAATGCCGGGCGCGAACGTGTGCGAGATGATATCGCCTGAGGCGTCGGTGACGAAAACGTACGACACGCCTTCGACGCGCTCCTCGGCCAAATACTGATCGAGCGTGGCCTGAATGGTTGCCGGATCGCGATACAGGATGATCTCGACGCTGGCGTTGGCGATGCTGTTGGCAATCGCCTGGCCTTTGCTTTCGTACTGACTCGTGAGGTGCGCATCAAGCATGCGGGCCGCGAGAAAGGCGGTCGCAGCCGTCGTGATGCCAAACAGCACCACGAGCAACACGAGCACTTTCGTGAACATGTTGAGCGACGTCATGGGCGCCACTTCTCCCATCCGTCGTCCGGCAGCGGCACGAACAAACCATCGGCCACGACCGTGCAATACACCTTGTGCAACGCCTGGTGCCGTTGCGGACCGAAGCTGATCGGAACGTCGATTCCCAGGTCGACGTTCTCCAACGACTCGGCCGCCGCGCGAATGTCGGACTGCCGCAGAGGCGGCGTCATCTTGTTGAGCACTTGCACCATCAGCTTCGCGTTCAGAAAGCCCTCGAAGCTGATGAAGCTGTACTGCGGCGCGCGGTAAGGCTCGTTGAGCAGCTCCGCCGGCGGCACGGGGCTGTACTGCGCCATCGCGGCGCGGTACTCCACGACGGCCGGCAGCGTTTGATCGTGGTAACTCGGCACGACCTGCGAGTTGATAAGGTCGGTCGCGTAATTCTTACCGGTCTTCTTACCTTCCTCGACCAGTAGCGCGAGCAAGTTCTCGCTGTCGACGCCCGAGACGTTGGCGATCGGCACATTCCAACCCGCATTGCGAACGTCGCGGATGAAGCCCGCGCAGGCTGCGTAAGTGCCGACCGAGATAATCGCGTCGGGCTTCGAGGCGCGCAGGATCTTCACCTGTTCGGCGAGTGAGTCGGTGTACTTCGTGCCGCGACGATAGGTTGCTTCGGCGACGATGCGCAATCGTTCTTCGGAGGCCAACGACGGATCGTCGGGAATCCGGTTGCCGTAGTCATCGAACCCGGCCAGCGTCTGCCGCACGCCGTCCCACCCTGCCCTACCATAAGCATCGATCTGGTAGAAGACCGCGATGCGTTTGCGGCCGATCGCGAGGAAATGCTCGACGAGCTTCGCCGCTTCTTCGTGATACGACGCCCGCAGGTTGAAGACGTATTCGCTGTAGGGAGGCCGCCGCATCGGCTGAGCGCCGGTGAACGGGAAGAACAGAAACACCTCGCGGCGGTTGTCGTGATACAGCTTGAGCAGCGGCAGCACGCGCGTCGTCGTCGGCGAGCCCATGTAATCGAACAGCAGAAACACGTCGTCCGACTCGATGAGCTCGATCGTGTTCTCGATCGCGGGGACCGGCTCGTAGCCGTCGTCGAGGGGCGCAATACGATCGGCCGACCGTGCACGCCTCCTGCGCGGTTCACTTGCTCGAAGTAGGCAATCGAGCCGCGATACAACTCGATGCTCAGGCCCCGCGATGCTCCCTTAAACGCGGCCGACATGCCGAGCACAAGGTTTTCGCCGGCGGAGGTTGGCGCGCACCACGATCCCAGCATCGCCCCGAGGACGAGACTTGGAACGAACCATCGAGCCAGACCACGCTTCACGGGGAACCCCGTCGTGTGGATCGCGACGCTTCAATCCATGATCGTGACCCCTGCCGATCGACGCAAGGGACGACCATCGGTAATGCCGCACACGCCTCGCCGTTGTGATAGAATCGAACGTTTGGCAGGTTCCCTGTTTAGCCGGCGAGCTTGCTCGCCGCGCGGCGGCGGAACGCGGCCCGCAAGCGGGCCGGCTAAACGACCGGTCGAATCTGGTAACCCTTGTAACCCCGATTCCAACCCACGTCCTACATCATGTCCGTATCTCCTTCCACCGCTCCGGCAACGAGCGATGACTTTCCCCTGTGGCGCAACGAAATCGCCGGCGTTCGCGTCCATGAACTGGCCGAACGTTTCGGCACGCCGACGTTCGTCTACGACGCCTCCACAATCCTACGTCGAGTTGCCGACCTGAAGGCGTTCGACACGATCCGCTACGCCCAAAAGGCGTGTTCGAACCTTGCCATCCTCGACCTCGTTCGCCGGCAAGGTGTGCTCGTCGATGCCGTGAGTGCCGGCGAGATCCATCGAGCCCTCAAAGCGGGTTATTCGCCGCAAGGCGATCCGCCGCCGATTGTCTACACGGCCGACATTTTCGACCGCGACGCGCTCGACCTTGTCGTCGCGAAAAACATTCACGTCAACGTCGGCTCGTCCGACATGATCGAACAGCTCGGCGCCAAGGCGCCGGGACGCGACATCACGCTTCGCATCAACCCTGGCTTCGGGCACGGCCATAGCCAAAAGACCAACACAGGCGGGCCGCAATCGAAGCACGGCATCTGGCACGAACAGCTCGAAGACGTGCTGCGACTTGCCGATCAGAACAGCCTGACCGTCAGCGGGTTGCACTTGCACATCGGCTCGGGAACCGACCTCGAGCATCTGTCGCAAGTGTGCGGCGCGATGAAGCGTCTCGCCGTCGAAGTCGGTCGGTCGATCACCACGATCAGCGCCGGCGGCGGACTGCCGACCCCATACAAAGTCGGCGACTCGTACGTCGATCTCGAGGTGTACTTCGACCTGTGGGATGCGTCGCGCAAACGCCTCGAAGATGCCTTCGAGCACAAGGTGCGTCTCGAAATCGAGCCCGGCCGGTATCTCGTCGCCGAGAGCGGCTATCTTGTGACCGAGATTCGTGCCGTCAAGCAGATGGGAGACAACACCTTTTATCTCGTCGACGCGGGGTTCAACAACCTCGCCCGGCCAATCCTCTACGGCTCCTATCACCCAATTTCGATGGTGCTGGCTCACGGGACGATAGAGCATCGGCCTTTGATGAATGTCGTCGTGGGCGGGCCGTTGTGCGAGTCGGGCGACATTTTCACGCAAAGTGAGGGCGGATTCGTCTGCTCGCGCGAGTTGCCAGCCGCCGAGGTCGGCGACCTGCTCGTGATCGAACGGGCCGGAGCGTATGGGTTCGCGATGGGCTCGAATTACAATAGTAAGCCGCTGGCCGCCGAAGTGCTCGTGCGCGACGGCAACGCCGAGTTGATCCGTGAACGACAAACGTTCGACGACGTGATGCGCGGCGAACGTATTCCCACCTGACACCCGTTTATTGATCCTCAGATGATTCGCTGAACATTGCTGCCACCTGCCATCACCGCTTGCGGTTTCGCGCTTCCTTATAAAAGACGCGCGAAACCGCAAGCGACGTGGATCATGGAGAGCCTAGTTCACGCTGTTTTCTGAGGATCAATCAGCACTTGTGAATCGATGGCACGATACCATTTCATCGTCGCGCTGATGATCGCCTCTGCGCCGGCGTTCGCCGCCGACGGGCCGTCGATGCAAACGTTCACGCCGATGGGCTTCTCCATCGGCAGCCGGGTCGATCTGTCGATTTCGGGCAAGAACCTCGCGGACGCCACGCTTTGGACGAACCTCCACCCTGCGCCGAGCATCGAAGTCGCCGACGACGGCAAGAACAAGGACACGCGTAAGTTCAGGCTTCGCCTCGTCGCGGGAACATCGCCCGGGATCTACGGGCTGCGAATGGTCGGCTCCGGAGGCTTGTCGAACCTCGGCCTCTTCATGGTCGACGACCTCGCTACCGTTCGCGAGGCCGGCCAGCACGCAACGCAACCCACGGCACAAGAACTCACGCTGCCGATCGCGGTCGAAGGCTCTGTCGAAACCGAGTCGTACGATTGGTTCACATTCACCGCCAGCGCCGGTCAGCGTCTCTCGTTCGACGTCATCGCCCGACGGCTCGGCTCGCCGCTCGACCCGGTGCTGCGATTGCTCGACGAGCGCGGCCGCGAGCTGGCCTTCTGCGACGACGATGCCTCGGTCGCTCCCGACTGCCGATTCTCACACCACTTTGCCGAGGCCGGTAGTTATTGGCTCGAACTCCGTGATAGTCGTTACGGCGGCGGCAAAGAGGATCGCTACCGCCTTCGCATCGGCGATTTCCCGCTTGTCAGCGCCACATGGCCACTGGCCGTGAACGTTAAGTCTCCGAAGTTGCCAACGCCCGTCGGTACGCAACTCGATGCATCACGGTCGTTGGACTGGGCCCTGCCCAAGGAACGAACCGAAGCGATCGTGACATTGCCCGTGCGTTACACAAAAGGCAACGCAAGTTCGCTAATGCGTCTGCTGATGACCGATGGTCTCGAACAGCTCGAAGTCGAGCCGAACGACAAATCGACCGCGGCCACGCCAATCGAGATCGAGGGTGGCATCAACGGTCGCATCCAAATCACGCGCGACCGCGACTTTTACTCGTTCCGCGCCAAGCGTGACCAGCGAATCGCGTTCGGCAGCACGACGCGCCGGCTCGGAGCACCGACGCATCTGCGGATGCAAGTCTTCGACGCCAAGGGCAAATCACTGGCGTTTGCCGACGATGAAGGGATCGATGAGCCGACGCTGGTCTTCAAGGCACTGGAAGATGGTGAGTATCGGTTGTTGGTTGAGGAATTGCTGCAGCAAGGCGGCGACGATTACGTCTATCGCATCGCGGTGCAGAAGCTCGGCGAATACTTCGAACTGACGACCGACAGCGATCGCTATGTGGCCGCGGCCGGCGGCACGTTCAAAGTGAAGGTGCTCACCGACCGTAAGCGATTCAAGAATCCGATCACGCTCGCTGTCGTCGGCGATGACGGCGAAGAATGGAAGCTCGACGAAACGCGACTCGCCGGCGGCAAGGGCGATATGACGGTTACCGTCACGCTGCCGCAGCAATACAAGAGTAGCGACGTGGTGCGATTTGATCTCGTCGGCCGCGACGCCAACGACAAGAATGCCTCACCGATGCCCGTGAACGTAATGAGCACCGTGCGGTCGCAACTCAATGGGCTTACGTTCCCACCGCCCGAATTAACGCGCGGATTGTGGGTTGCCGTGCAAGGCTCCAAAAAGGACGAATCACCGAAGGACGACAAACGCGATGCGAAAAAGTAATCGCCTCTGGGTGATGTTCGTCGCTTGCGCTGTCGTCGCCGTGACAAAGCTCACACTCGCTGCCGACGCCGCCAAGCCGGTGAGTTTCAGGAACGAGGTCGCGCCGATTCTCGCCAAGCATTGCGTCGCGTGTCATGGGGCTGCCGATCCGAAAGGCGATTACCAACTGCAAACGTTCGCTGCCCTGATGAAAGCCGGCGAGAGTCACGAGCCATCGATCACGCCGGGGAAACCTGCGGAAAGTCGGTTGTACGAACTCGTCAGCTCAAGCGATGAGTCCGTTCGCATGCCCAGCGATGCCGACCCGCTGGCCCGCCGCGAAATCGAGACGCTGCGACGCTGGATCAAAGAAGGCGCAACGTTCGACGGCCCCGACGAACAGGCAGAGATCATCAGTTATCTGCCTCGTCGCGTGCATCCGTCAGCGCCAGAGAAGTATCGCGCACCGCTACCCATTACGGCACTCGCGTTCAATGCCGACGCAACCGAGTTGGCTGTTTCTGGATACCACGAGATCACCATCTGGAACGCTGCCGACGGCACGCTTGTGCGGCGCATCGGCAAGGTCGATCAGCACGTATACGGGCTCGACTATCAGCCCGGCGGAACACTGCTCGCAGCCGCGACCGGAACGCCGGGCGAGTCGGGAGAGGCGGCGATCTACGACACTGTCGACGGCAAACTCGTGCGCGTGCTCGCCACTTCCGGCGATTGCATGCTCGGCATCTCGTTTAGTCCCGATGGTAAGCAAGTCGCCTGCTGCGGCGCCGATCGAGCCATCCGCATCTTCGACGTCGCTAGCGGGAAGCGTCGCAAGTTGATCGAGGAGCACGCCGACTGGGTGCTCGGCATCGCGTGGAATCATGCGGGAACGCAGATCGCTTCGGCCGGCCGCGACAAAGTCGCGAAGGTGTTCGATGTGAAGTCAGCCGACGCCGTGGCGACGTTCGCCGCTCACGCCGAGCCGGTGTACTCGGTAGCGTTCTCAGCTGGCGATGAAACCGTTTTCAGCGGCGGCGCAGATCGCAAGGTTCGGGCTTGGAAGATCAAGGACGCCAAGGAGAACGCCGCGGCGAAATTCGGTGGTGACGTGCTGAAGATCGTCGTTGTCGATAGGCTGCTCTTCTTGGCCGGCGCTGACAAGACGATTCACGAGTACAAGTACGACGACCTCAAAACGCAGATTCGTTCGTTCAAAGGAAACACCGATTACGTCTTCACGCTGGCCGTGAATGCCAAGGCCAAGCGCCTCGCCAGCGGCGGCTACGACGGTGAGGTGCGCGTGTGGAACCTCGACGATGGCAAACTCGTGACGTCGTTTCATGCCTCGCCGGGTCTTCCGTAACGCCGCGACCGGCGGTCGCGCTGCGTGGCGACTTCACGCGTGTACAGAAGCGCCGAGCGCGACCACCGGTCGCGGTATTATGATAGGCGCTTGCGCATCGCGGCCGTGATCGACTGACGCACGTCACCAATGTCGGCCCACGGGTCGCGTTTCATCTTGAGCAATCGTTGCGGCACGCTACGAACCGTCAAGTCGCTGGGCCGCAGCTTGTCGGTCAGTTCGTCCCACGCGATCGGCGTCGACACGGTCGCCCCCTCTCGCGCCCTCGTCGAATACGCCGCCACGGCCGTCGCGCCGCGACCGTTGCGAAGGTAGTCGACGAAGATCTTGTTCTTCCGCGCCGCTTTCGACATGTTCGACACGAACTGCGATGGGGCAGCACGTACAATCGCTTCTGCCACCGCGCGGCAGAAGTCTTTGGCATCGTCCCAATCAGTGCGACGTGCGATCGGCGCGACAAGATGCAGCCCTTTTCCGCCCGTTGTCTTTAAGAACGTCACCAACCCGAGCTCTTCAAGAAACGCGCGTATCGAGCACGCCGCCTCAATGAGTTTCGGCCACGTCACGGTCGGATCGGGGTCCAGGTCGAACACCAACCGATCGGGCCGCTCCAGCGTGTCGGCCATCGACCCCCATACGTGGACCTCTAGCACTCCCATCTGCGCCAGCGCCACCAAGTCGGCGGCTTTTTCGATGACGATGTAGTTTGCTTCGCCGTCATTTTCGCGGATCGGTATCTGCCGCATCTTGATTGGAAGGTTGTCGCCGGGATGTTTCTGGTAGAAGCACTTCTTCCCGCGACCTTCCGGGCATCGCACAAGCACGACGGGCCGCCCTACGATCTGCGGCAACATCCAGTCGGCTACCGCTTCGTAATACTCGGCCAAGTCGCGCTTCGTAATGCTCTCTTCGGGGTACAACACTTTCTCGGGATGCGTGAGCGTGACGCCAAGAATCTCCGAACGATTGACGGGCAATTCCTTGTTCGTCGATTTCTTCCGCGGCGTCGCTTTCGTCTTCATGCCTTCACCTTTTTGTCAGATTTCTCGACGGCTTTCTCAACGGGCACCGTCTCATCGCGCACTACCTTAGACGCGGGCTTGTCTTCGCGCAGACCTTGAAACGACGGATGGCGTAAACGTCGATCGCTGGTCCACTCGGTGAACTCGATTTGTCCGACGAGCTTTGGCTCGACCCAATGTGCGTGCCGCGCTTCGCCAGTGGTGCCCTTGAGGTTGGTGAACGGTGAAGCCTTTTGCTCCATGCGATGCAGTCGGCTGTGCAACTCGCGGAGTGTGCGCTCGTCGAAGCCGGTGCCGACCTTGCCTGCGTACAGCAGTTCGCCGCCGCGGTTGTGGTAGCCGAGCAACAACGCGCCAAACCCGGTGCGCCGCGCCGCTCGGAGGCGTGTAGCCGCCGATGACGAACTCTTCGCGGCGAACGCATTTCACCTTGAGCCAATCGTAGCCACGACCCGGCGAGTATGGGCGATCGCGACGTTTGCAGATGATGCCTTCGAGATGGGCTTTGCATGCCGCGGCGAAGACATCAGCGCCCGACCCTTCGATGTGATCACTCATGCGAATCGCGCCGGTCTTGCGCTCCGGGACGATTTGTTCGAGCAACTTCTTGCGATCATCGAGCGTCGCGCCAGTCACGTCCCATCCGTCGACGTGCAACAAGTCGAACACGTAATACACGAGAGGCTGGCTGCCGCCGTTCTTGAAATACTGCTGCAGCGCTTGGAAGCTGGTGGTGCCATCGGGCTGCACGATCACCACCTCGCCGTCGAACAGCGCGGTCGTCACCGGCAGCGTCTTCGCCTCGGCCACGAGTGGCGAGAACTTCGACGTCCACTCCTGCTCATTGCGGCTGATGAACTTCACATCACCAGAATCGACGCGACAGAGCATGCGGTAGCCGTCGAACTTCATCTCGTGAAGCCACTCGGTTCCCTCGGGCGGCTCGTCGGTGAGTGTGGCCAGTTGCGGCTTCACGAAACGGGGCAACCGTCCGCGTCGCGCACCAGAGACGTCGTCGGCCTTCGCCGATCGACCGCGCTTCGTGGTCTTGCGCTTCGCGCGGGCTTTGGGCCGTGCCGTGCTCTTCGCGACGGCGCTCTTTTTCTTGGTGGTCTTCGTGACCTTCTTCGCGTCCTTGTTGGAGTGCCACACTTTCTTCGAGCGGCTCGCGATGTCGTCGAGGTCGCGGCCGGTTTTAACACTCAACGGTTCTTCGGTTGTGATATCGTACTCGTCGGCATCACGGGCTTCGTTGTCACGCTCTTTGAACAGGAACCAGTTTCGCTCGTCGCGATCCTTGCCGCCGCCGCGTCGCACGAGCATCCAGTTCCCGCGGAGTTTCTTCCCGTAGAGCGTGAACTTCAGGCGACCTTGCTCGTAGGCCTTGCGGGCAGCTTTCTCGCCACCGCCTTCGGCCTCGCCTGCGGGCGCCCAGTGTCCGCGATCCCAAAGCATCACCGTGCCGCCGCCGTATTCGCCCTCGGGAATCGTCCCTTCGAAGCCGCCATAGTCGACCGGATGGTCCTCGACATGCACGGCCAACCGCTTCTGCGAGGGGTCGAGGCTTGGCCCCTTCGGCACCGCCCAACTCAGCAACACGTTGCCGAGTTGCAGTCGAAAGTCGTAGTGCAGATGCGAAGCGGCGTGCTTTTGAATGACGTACAGCCAGCCTTTCTTGGTCGTGCTGCTGCGAGGCTCCGCGGTCTTCGTGAAATCGCGTTTGCGTCGATACTCTTTGAGTGTCATCGGAGGCGCCTTGTCCTGATGTTTCCCGCCCGAAAATGCCCGGAGCGCACGGTCAACGAGCCTTCCACCTATAGACCCGTCGCTGGCGCTCCGGTCTAAGTTGCAGTGTCTGACTCTCGAAGTCGCTTGCGGGCATGCTCGGCCCAGGGGCTGTTGTTGTCGTACTGCAAATACCTCGCCCAATGTACGTGTGCGTCGGCGTGACGGCCGGCTTGATCCAGTACGTCGGCCAGGTTGAATTCGGCGTCGGCGTAGCGAGGCTTCCAGTGCAGCGCCTGCTGCAAGGCGGCTCGCGCTTCGTCGAAGCGTCCCACGGCGCTGAGCGACAGCCCGAGGTTGTTCCACGCTTCGGCCCATGCGGGATGTGCATCGACAGCGTCGGCCAACATGGCGACGGCTTCCTCATCGCGGCCGAGCTTGTGCAACACGCTGCCAAGGTTAAAGGCGATCAGCGGATCGGGGCCGCGCCGAGGGCCGCCCGATAGGCGTCAGCCGCCTCGAGCATGTCGCCACAATCCTCCGCCGCACGGCCACGCTCGAACGCTTTGTCCACGGTGTCGGCATGTTCGGCAAGGTTCATGTGACGCGGCTCGGTCGGCGGCTCGAACTCGAAATGTTGTTGGCCCGTGGAGTCGAACAGTTGCATGCGATCGTCGCGCCACAGTAGATGCCCACCGCGCTCGATGGCCGTGAGCGTCGAGAGTTGCACATGCCGACCGGCCAGAACCTCGGCGAGTTGCCGCAGGCTGCGTCGAATACGCGCCGACGACACGCCCGCCAGTTGCAGCCGCGACAACGCACGCCCTGCCGCGACTTCGGCGAAATCGAAGTAGCGGACTCCTTCATGGACGTCGGCGGGCACGATCAGCCCCATCCGGCACCAGCGATCGATTTGTCGGGCCGGAACGCCGAGCAGATGACTCAACTCCGGAAGGCTGTAACGTCGCACGGTCGACGGGTCGGTGCGAGCCAAGCCGAGCCGTGTGAGGAACTCGTCTTCGCCAATCACCTCGGCCGACGGGTGGTCGCGTTCGAGTTGGCGCGTTCGCTGAAACTGCGTCGTCAGTTGACCATCGTCATCGAGCGGCCAAGCGTCGTGGCCGACGACCACCATCGTCGTGCGGGCGGTGATCTTGCGAAGGTATTGCCCGCCGTGGTGACGAATGAGCTCGATGGCGTGCGAGCGGTCGAGCGCGAGTAAACGACCCGCCAGCGAAACTCGCTGGTCGGCGAGCTTCGGAACGTCTGCCCCTTGGCGAGTGGTGGTCTCGTTGCTCGACATCCGTTGCCGATTGCGCGTGATGCGCAGAGATTAGGACGATTTGCGTCGGCGCTTTGCCGGCGATAACTCTCGATGGTTGGCGGCGACTTTGCGAGGCGGGCGCTTCGTGGTTTCGTGCTTTGCGCGGGCCACGCTTTGTCGCAGCGCGTCCATCAAGTTGATAACAGGCGCTTCTTCCTCCTCAGGAGGCGCGACGACTTCGCGGCCTTCGACCTTTGCTTCGATCACTTCGCGAAGCTTCTCGGTGTATGTATCGCGATATTTCGTCAAATCGACTTTATCGGCACTGGTCGCCTTAATCAACGTGCGGCCGAGCTTCATCTCATCGCTCGACAGCTTCATGTCGGGAACCATCGACTCGAATTCATCGGGCATTCGCAACTGGTTCGCGAAGTTGAGCTGCGACATGACGAGAAGTCCATCTTGCGGTCGCACGACGACGAGTTGATCGCGACCGTTGATCGTCAGTTGTCCGACACCCCAACGCTGTTCGTCATCCATCGCGCGGTACAAAAGGAGGTACGGCTTCTGGCCCGACGCGCCTTCAGGAATCAGGTAGTAATCGCGACCTTCGAAGTACAGCGGATCGATCGACGACGGCGGTACGAACTTTTCGAGCTCGATGGCTCGGTCGCTCTTCGACTGCGCTTGCTCACGCTCGTCGGGATCGACAACGACGTACTTCCCTTTGGCGTACTCGTAGGCCGAAACGATCTCGTCTTTGGACACTTCGCCGTGTACTGGACAAGTCTTCACATACTTGATGCGGCTACCGCAGTCGGCGTGCAGTTGATGCAGGTGGACCTCGCCGCCGCCAGATTGCTGAGCGGAGTAGGCCTCGACCGGAACCGACACAAGGCTCAGGCGGAGAAAGCCTTTCCAACTTGCACGGGCCATACGCTTAACGGCTCCGGAAAACGACAAAGGGTTTGCCAGCAACGCTAGCAAACCCAGTGCCGGACGCGCGATGTGTGGTCGTTTGAGGCGTTTAATCAGCGTTGTCGTCGTTTTTCGGCTCCCTACCAATGTCGGTAGTGAGCATACGGATGGCCATAGCCGCCGTAACCATACGCATACGGCTGCGGTGCAGTAAGTCGCCCCGCCGCGAAGCCAACACCAATTAGAGCCCCGCCGATGAGCACGTTCCGCAGAATTGGGTGATCGTTCGACCCGTAACCGTAGCCATAGTTGGCCGGCTGCGCGGCAGGGTAGTAGTAGCCCTGCGCCGAAGCGGGACTTACACTGCCGACCACCATTGCGAGCATCAAAACCGCCACCGTCGCCACACGCATGATCCGTTTCATCTTGGACCCCTTTTTGTACCGCGTTCGACCGACCGCGCTTCCAAAGCGCGTCACAAGTAACGCGGCTAACCCAACCACTGCGCTTTCTTACGCCGACGGTATCCGCACGGTTTCGATGTTGTCGCGTTTGTAACCTTCCATGACCGATCTGCCTCGAACTACAGATCTGCCTCGAACTAGCCGTCTCATCGAACGCGGCATTGCCGACGGGCTGCACACGGGCGCGCAGCTTTTCACGTCGATAGGCGGTCGCCCAAGCGGCAGTCTGGCACTCGGCGAGTCGCGCCCGGGCGTGCCGATGACCGACGACACGCTCGTGCTGTGGCTGTCGAGCACCAAACCCGTCGCGGCCGTGGCGATCATGCAGCTGCGCGAGCGCGGCCTCTGCTTCCTCGACGATCCCGTGGCTCAGCACCTTCCCGAGTTCGCCCAGCGAGGCAAAGAGGCCGTCACGATCAGGCACCTGCTCACGCACACCGGCGGCTTTCGCATGGTCGATCTCGGCCCGCCCGGAACGCCGACCAGCGAGATCATCGACCGCATCTTCGCGGCTGGCCTCGAGCGCGGCTGGGTGCCAGGCGAGAAGGCCGGCTATCACCCACACACCAGTTGGTACATCCTCGGCGAACTGGTGCGACGGATCGACGGCCGCGACTTTTCGACCTACGTGCGATCGGAGATTTTCGAGCCGCTCGATATGCACGACTGCTGGGTCGGTATGCCCGCCGATCGCGTCGCGTCGTACGGCGATCGCATCGCCCCGATGCCGAACACCGCCAAAGCTGGAGGCAGCATCCATCCGCGCAGTTCGCCGACCGGCGTGCTCGACGGCGAACCGGGCGCCGGAGGCTATGGGCCGATGAACCAGCTCGCACACTTGTATGAGATGTTTCTTGGCGGCGGTGAACGTCACGGACATCGCGTGCTCTCGGCCGAGTCGGTGGCGATGATGACCACGCCGCAACGCGTCGGCATGTTCGACGAATCGTTCAAGCGAGTGATCGATTGGGGGCTGGGGCTGATCATCAACTCGCGCCAGTACAGCGAGAACCCGCCTTACGGCTATGGCATTCATGCGTCGTCTCGCGCGTTCGGCCACAGCGGCCGCGAGTCGTCGGTCGGCATGGCCGATCCCGAGTATCAGCTCGTCATCGCGCTCGAGTTTAACGGCATGCCCGGCGAGCTGCGACACCAGAAGCGGGCCGAGGCGACGCTCGCCGCGATCTATGAAGACCTCGGGCTGGTGACGTCTTAAACTCCTCTCCCTTCGGGAGAGGGTGGCTCGCGCAGCGAGACGGGTGAGGGCGGTTTCAGGCTCGTTTTACCAGCCATCACTTTCGACTCAGCGACGCATCGACTCAGCGACGCGCAGAGATCGCTCGAGTCGTGACGACTCACGAAATTTACCCGCCCTCATCCGGCCTTCGGCCACCTTCTCCCGAAGGGAGAAGGACGACGCTACTGCTGCCCGTCGTTGTCGCCGGTGTCGCTTTCCTTGAGACCCAGGCGGGCGAGCCAGCGACGTGGCGGTTTGCCACTCGGCGGAGCGTCGCTCCTAGGCGCTTCGCCGCGATTCAAACCGAGTTGAGTGCGCTCAGCCTCCAAGGCTCGGCGCTTCTCTTCCAACTCGGCAAGCTCACGCGCGAGCTTCGCACGCTGCTGCGATAACTCGACTTCGGCCAAGCGACGCTTTTCCATCAGCGCCACTTCTGCCTCGGCCAATCGCTTTCGCTGATCGATGATCAGCTCATCCATCGAGAACGCCGCCTCGTACGAGCCGATGAGCTCCTTGGCGGTGTTTTGTTGATAGGTCTCGAGCAGGTGATTGAGGCGGCTGATTTCCTGGTCACGCTCGGCCACCATCTCGTCGGTGATGCGGATTGTGCCCTCGATCGTCAGGCGTTCCTCGGCAACCTCGGGCTCGACTTGTTCCGATTCCTCGGACTCCGCATCAAGCGCCTCCAACATTTGCCGCTTGTACGACTCCCAATTATTCGAATCAGCAGCCGTCGGCGCCGGCCTTGCCGCAGGCTTGCCTCTTCGCGGCTCCGGTGTCGCAACTTCAACGTGCGATTTATGCGACGAATGCCAGTCGTGCTCACGGCGCTCTTCGTGCTCGATCACCATGTCTTGCGGAGGCGCCACGTGCGGAGACGCGGCATGCGGGTGCCCGACGTCTTCAGCGTCGAGCAATCCCTCGATCGCGTCGTTGACGGCACGTTCGAGATTCTGAATGCGCAACTCGTGCCCTTGCGACAACGCCTTCATGCGTTGACGTTGGCCGGCAATCGAGCGCGCGAGCTCGGCGCTCCAAACCATAGAGGTCGAATCGGCGGAGTTCTGCGGATCAACGTGGCGCGTCATCGCGATAGTTCCATCCGACGCATGAGGAAAAAACGCGGGTCGCAACCAGCGGCCCAAGTCTCAATAGTTCTCTACGTCACTCTGACGGGTCGGTCAAATCGCTTTTGAAGGACGTAACGCTGGGCCGGAGGGCGACGATCCGAATGTATCGCCAGCGCCCGCCGTTCGTACGCAGTACCTAGTACTCAGTACCTGATTCAGACACGTCGCTATGCCAATTTGACGCCGTTCACCACGTTTTCGGGCACGCGACCTGACAGCCGATCGGCCACTTGCTGGGCGGTGCGGCTGCGCAGATTTTCGAGCGATTCTTGCGACACGAACGCGGCGTGCGGCGTAACGATCACGCGCGGATCGTTGAACGGCGGTTGCGACAGATCGCACGGCTCTTTCTGCTGCACGTCGAGCGCCGCGCCGGCGAGTTGCCCTTTCTCAAGTGCCGCGGCGAGCGCCTGCTCATCGACGACCGCGCCGCGGGCGGTGTTGATGAGATACGCCGTCGGCTTCATCTGCGCCAGTTGCTTCGCGCCGATGAGGTGCTTCGTTTCGGCCGTGGCCGGGATGTGCAGCGAGATGTAATCGCTGTTCGCGAGCAATTCGTCGAGCGAGCAGAACGTCACACCCTGCTCGCTCTTCGCGCTGCGGCTGGTGGCGAGAATTTTTAGGCCCAGGCATCGCGCCTTGTTCGCCAACACGCGGCCGATGTTGCCGTAGCCGACGATGCCTAGCGTTTGGCCTTCGATCCGCCGCAACGATGGCCCCGCCTGCAACTCGTAGTGTCCCGTCTTCGTCGCGGCATGATAGAACGCGACCTTCCGCGACAGCGCCAACATTAATGCCAGCGCGTGCTCGGCAACTTCGATCAGGCAGTAGTCGGGTACATTCGTGACCGGAATGCCGTGCGCGGTGCAATACGCGACGTCGATGTTGTCGAGGCCGATGCCCAAGCGACTCACGATGCGAACTTTCGGCGAGGCGGCGATCACTTCTCCTGGCACCTTGGCCCAGTTCGTCATGATTGCATCGACCTGGTGTTCGCTCGCCAATCGCTTGAGCGAATCAACGTCGTTTTTCTCCGCGACGATCAACTCCGCGCCGGCCTTGGCGAGCGTGTCGCGCTCGATGTGCACATCGGCCCAGGCGTAGTCGGTCAGCAGGACTTTGAATTTCGCAGGTGTCATGGTGCGATATGGTAGCAGCCGATTGCCCGCGATCCTACCGGCAGAAAAAACTCGAGCGCGCAGCGCGGCACATGGCCGCGCGGCGGCTCGAGAGATCAACAGGTTTCAGCGCCGGGCTGAGTGCAGCCGAGGCGTTCTTGGACTCGTGACAACTCACCGCCGCGTTGTCAGCGCGACGGCAAGCAACCTCGGCTGCTTCGATTGCGGATTTCGGATTGCGGATTGAAAGCGGAAACTGCGCTCGGCGCGGGTCTCTGACCCCGCCGCTCGCCGCCTGTCTTCCATCCGACATCTCCAATCCGCAATTCCTCGAGCGGTGCGCTGGGGGATGCAGGGTGGCGAGCCAGGGCTTCCAGCGAGGCGACTTGGCGCCGTCGAGCATCCACGGAGCGGCGATTCGCGTGATGCCTCGCTGGTGACATGGGAGAAAACATGGGTCAAATGCCTGGCGATTCGCGTTCACCTGTCCACGACGGCTGGCCGGTCATGCCTGGACGCGGAAGGAAATGAGGAAGTCGGAATGATGAATGATGAATCAAGGAAGTCGACTTTCTCCTTCATTCGACATTCGTCATTCGTTCTTCGACATTTGCCCACCGGGGACGGTTATCGAGACTAGCGGCGCGTTTCCTCGCAACCCACACATCGCCGCCTTTTTCATGTGTCGAGCAAGCGCTCCAACCCCAAGAACCGGGCTCCCGACACACGCCTTCATCTCGACGACTCAAGACCTATCACTTCTAACCGTCCCGGCCATCGTAGCTGGTGCGTATTGAAGCAAGGCGAAGGCGAAAAGGCGAGACGAGAAGTAGGCCAACGAACGATCAATCGTGATCGTAGTAAAGTTCGGCCCGCGAGAACGAGCCGAACGGCGACGGTCCGACTTGCGACTCTTGGTCAATCAACCGATCGAGTTCTTCGACCGAAATTCGCTGGCTGGAACGCAGCGGCGTTGCGAGCAAAACACGCTCGAGATACGTCTCGATCGTCAGGCCTTGCGCCGCGGCCTGAGCGCTCAAGGCCTCGGCAGTCGATTCTTTGAGATGCACCGTTGCCATGGCCTAAGTATATCACAGAGAGGCAGTGATCGAATCTGCGGCGTGGCCTTTTACGGCGAGACTTCGCCCCACCCATGGCCGCTTGAGCCCTCAGTTATTCGAAGCCACGCGATCTAGCTCACGTTATGCCGCGAGTTGAGTGGTGCTGGTTGTTGCTCGTCGGTGGCCGTCTCGTCATCGTCAAACAGACCCGAGAATAAATCGCGTTCGACGGCAAGCGATTTCCGCCACGCGGCCGGTACTTCCAGAGCGCCGGCTGCCCGCAGTTCGTCGACGGTAATCAAGTGCGGGCCGTCCGCGTCGAGCCTGCTCTCTTCAATGGCTTTAAGGACGGAAGCTAAGTAGGGGTCCTGCACAAATCGCCTCCAGCAGTTTCGTTTGCGACGGCTCCATCTCCACCAACATCGCGAGAACGTGCAACACGTTCAACAGTTCGGTCGTATACTCGGCCAGCCAGTGGTCGGGCTGAATGTCGCCGAGCTTCGACGGCGGGCGGCGATCGCCGATGATCGGCCGCTCGCGGTTTTTCTTACGGTAGCTGAACCATTGCGTCAACACGCGCTTGCCCGAGACTTCGTAACTCCACACGGCGGCCGGCACGTTGTCGATGAAACCCTTGCCGACCAAAAGGCGGCGTCTCGGTTCGTCGTATTCGATTTCGTCGGGCATGGAATCGGGATCGTCGGGGATTGCGCCGTCTTTGGGAATGCGAGGCGCTCGTTCCTTCGGCAGTCGCGGCGCCCCGGCGGGCGATCCGACTTTACATCGGCAAAGCGTTCGCCGAAGGTGTGCAGCCAGATCACGCGCCTGCCCAACGTGACGGCCTCGACGAACAACTTCGGCAGTGCCGTGAAGGGAATGCGCAAGCCCGGTTGAGCCAGATCGGTTTGAAAGCGCGCCGTGTACGAAGGGTTGGCAGCGACGGCTGCAAGATACGCCAGGAAATCCTCGGCGGTCACGGCCTTCTTGTACTTCGTCGTCATGAATTCCAAGAGCTTTGGAGGTAGGTTCGGCGTCGTGGCGGCGGCATCGCGCCAAAGGGGAAAGACGCGCCCGCCGAACGAGCCCTTGTAGTGGTGCAGATCTGGAATCAGACAGGTAAAGCTCAGTGTTGGTCCCGAAGTAGGAGAGTGAGCCATTAGGGCCGTAAGGTAAACTTGCCGGTCAGAATATGAGCGCCAGAGGTCAGCGTTCGGCTGAGTGATGACACGCGGATCGGGAATGATCCACTGTCGGTTGAAGGATCGGAACCCGTACCGGACCGGTACCGGACACGATCCCATTTCATTGATGATTGGATTTGGAGATAACTCATACCCAGGTATTGGAATTCGAAGGATCGACCGTATGTGTCGATCGGCGGGCAATCCGTTGCGCAGTGTCGCGTGAAATAGTTCTTCCTTCTTGTCGACTGGGGCTCGAACGAGTTTATCCCAGCGGAGCTTCAAAGATTCCGCGTCAGGGGCGATTACCCAAACCCTCTTCGGTTGCACGCCGGCGCCGTTATAGGCGAACAGCTCATCGAGCGCCGGGTAACTTGCCCAGTCGCCGCTCGCCGCGGGCAGAAAAGGCGCACGCCAATCGGTCGAGCAGCTTTGCCAGATCTTTGATTCGAGCTTGAGCCTGGCCAGCGCCGCGAACTTCTCTTCGCGATTGCCGGCGGGCAACACGCTGTACTTCACCGCGGCCGGTGTGTCGGCCACTTTTTGCTTCGACCGCGCTGCCAACACGATGCAGACGGGCTGTTGTACGCCCTGGAAGATGCGCGTGGGGACGTCGGGCTGATGCCCTTCGGGCGAGCAGTCGATGACCCAGATACGGTCGGCCGTGCGGCGCAGATAATCGCGCATCTTCTGAAAGCCGGGCCCATTGAGGAAGCCCGCGACGGTGATGAAACAGACGATGCCGGTGTCGTGCTTCGGGTCGTGGTCGAAGACCTTCCACGTGGCCCAGCGCCAGAAATAGACGTACAGGTTGCGGAGGTGCTTGGCATGCGCGCCGACGCCCCAGTCGGCTGGCGGAATCCATTGACTCAGTCGCTCTTCTTCGATCCAGCCGCCGCGCCCCTTGGCCTTTTCCTTGTACGGTGGGTTGCCGATGACGACGGTGATTGGTTCCTTGCGCTTAATTTCATTGGCCTTCAATCGTGATTCGGAGATGGTGCGATACAACGAGCCGAGTTCCTCGACCTCGGCATAGGGGTTGCCCAGCGAGTCGGTGACGAACATGCGCGGGACCGCCCGCGGCGTCTTGCCGATCAACTGCATCAGCTCGGCGTAGACGCGAAGCTGGGCGACGGCGAAGGGGCCCAGTTGCATCTCGAAAGCGATCAATCGTCCGATGGCCGACTCGATGGCCTGCGGCACGGCGCCCGCGCCTTGGTCGGCCTCGACGTCGGTGGCGATGCGGCGAAGCACGCCGAGAATAAACGTGCCGGTGCCCACGGCGGGATCAGCCAGCGTCACGTCGGCCGACGCCAGGCCGGCGCTGCGGCTGAAGTGTTTACGCAGCACGTCATCAACGAGGCGGATCATGGGTTCGACAACTTCAGGCGGCGTGTAATACGAGCCTGTCAACTTGCGTAGCTTATTGTCGTAAACGGCCAGGAAGTCTTCGTAGAAGTACAGCCAGGCGTCGGGCTTGCCTTTGCTGACGGTTTGCCAATTCACAGCGTCGAGTACGCGGATCAGCGCGCCGAGCGAGGTCTTGAGCGTTGCCTCGTTGCCGACTTCGTCGGTCAAGAGACGGAGCGCGGCGCCGATGAGTGAGTTGGTCTTACCGAGTTGCTTGCCGACCTGGTCCAAGCCGTCGGCCAATCGAATGTTGCTCGATCTCGCCATCAACAGGCCGAAGGTGACGGCCTGCGCATAGCCGTCGGCAAATTGCTGATCGTTGGCTTCGGGAAAGAGGAGCTTTCGCCAGTCGGCGGCCAGAGCGGTGAGGGCGGGGCTTTTCTCGGACAGTTGTTCGGCGACTTCGTCGCGCATCAAACGGCACAGCCGCGCCGCCACGTTGGCAAGCTCTGCGGCCGACTTCGGCGGAATCGGTTCCCAGCGAAGAAAGTTATCGAACCGCGCGACGAGTTCCTGCGGAGCAGCGAGTTTGGCTCCCGATGTTTCGACGTTCCCTTGCAACTCGACGATCTCGCCGACGAGATCGCCTTCCTGCCACAGACTGAAGAAGTTTCCATCCGTGTACAGCAAGTTTGGCAGCGATTGCAGCTTTTCCCATTGCTCTTTGTCGTGCCCCTTATAGCGGCGTGGGTCGGCGCCTTTGCCGGGCGCTTTGACTTCCACATAACCGACGAGCACGTTTCGCAACGTGATCGCGTAATCGGGTCGAGTCTTGAGCGTGGACAGCGACGATTCGCCGACGGCCGTGATCAACTCGCGCTTGAAGCCGCAAAGCTCCGCGAGATCGCCGAAGAGCCTCTCGAGCGGGGCGCGCAGTTGGTCTTCCGGCTCACCGGTCGCGCTCGGATTTGCGAGTTTCGCTTTGGCGTCGGCGCCGAACCGCGATACAGCGTTTTTTAGATCTGTCACGGTTGCCAGGAGGTTTTCCGTTGGGAGGCGCAGCAGGACAACGACCTCAACGCCGCACCAGCATACTGATGACCTTGGCGACTGCCAACTTCGAGCCCCCTGGCGTGAAAACGCGTCCTAACCGTGACGTAGACTTGCGGTCGGCATTTCGTACATGGCGCGGCGTATGGCTGGGCAGCGAGTGCCTGGCCCAATCCGTTTGTTTCTTTCGGTAGGGGCGGTGATGAATCGAATCAATCTGGTGATGAATAGTGTGGTGGTCGCGCTGCTGGTGGGCGTGGCTGGGTATCTGACGTACAACTCGTCGGGATTCGGAATCATTCCGAGCTTCGGCGAGCCTGACGATACGTGGTTTCGCGCAGGTGCTGGAAAGTACGCGGCCGGTGGTCGTGAAGTTCGGCGCGACGTGGTGCCCGCCTTGTCGGATGATGGAGCCGGTGCTCGATCAGTTGGAAAGCAGCGGCCGAGTGGCGGTGGTGCGAATTGATGTCGACAAGTATCGCGAGCTCGCGCGGAACTATCACGTCGGGTCGATTCCCGATGTATTTCTGTTCAATCACGGCAAGGTCGTGGCGCATCGGGTGGGCTACGTCGACTATCACGAGCTGACGAAGTGGATCAGCCAACACGAGTCGCAGTGACGATCGATCGAACGTAAATGTAGAGGAACGGCGATGCGTCGAATCTTATTAACGTGCGTTGCGATGCTGGTACTGGGTACCTTCGTGCTAAGTATTGCGGCTCACTCGGCGAGCGCTGCCCCGCGGGGCTACTCGGCCAATCGCACGAACGGTGATGGTGTTTGGAAGAAAGGCTACGGCTGGGGCGGCTACGGCCGGTACAGCATCTACGGCGATTTCGTCGGCAACGACGGATACACCTGGATCAACTATGGCAACCGCGGGACGGTGCGTGGCGGCCAGGCCCCGCAACGCGATCGCACGAACTTCGATCGCACGAGTAGTTACGGGATGTTCAATTTCCCGAATTGATTCGTGAGCACGGATGTTTAGCCGGCGAGCTTGCTCGCCGCGTTGCGGCACGGCGGCCCGAGTTCATTGGCGACGCACAACACGCGCTCCGCTAGCGCGTCGCGGCTAAACGGACGACGACACCCGTCATTGACGAGCTTGGCGGGCGCCATTAAGCATAAGGCGTTCCGCCTACTGCCTTCTCGTCGGGTGCCGCCATGTCCGATCCGCGCATCGATCGCCTTGCCGAAATCCTTATCGACCATAGCTGCAAGCTGAAGCGCGGCGAAAACGTGTTGATCGAGGCCTACGACGTCCCGAATCCCGAGATCGTCTGCCGACTCGTCGAGCTGGCGGCCAAGCGCGGGGCGAATCCGTTGGTGACGCTCAAGAATAATGCCGTGCTGCGATCGCTGTACAAGACGGGGACGAAGGCGAATATCGCGCTGGCCGGCGAGTTCGAGCGAGCCCGTATGGAGAAGATGCAGGCGTACATCGGCATTCGCGGGGCAGCCAATAGCAGCCAGTTCTCGGACGTGCCGATCGAGCAGATGGGGCTGTACCAGGAACATTGGTGGCATCCCGTGCACAGCAAGGTGCGTGTGCCGAAGACGAAGTGGGTCGTGCTGCGTTGGCCGACGGATGCGTTCGCCCAGGCGGCCGACATGAGCACCGAGAAGTTCACCGACTTCTATTTCGACGTGTGTACGACCGACTACGCCCAGATGGCCCGCGATCAGGAGCCGCTCGTCAAACGCATGGACGCGGCCGACCAGGTGCGGCTTGTCGCCCCCAGCACCGACCTGACCTTCTCGATCCGCGGCATGCCGGTGCGACCGTGCCACGGGCAACGCAACATTCCCGACGGCGAGGTGTTCACGGCGCCAATCAAGGACAGCTTGAACGGAACGATCCGCTACAACGCGGCCTCACGCTATCAAGGGACGGTATTTCAAGGCGTCGAGTTCGAGTTCAAAAAGGGGAAGATCGTGCAGGCCAAGTGTGCCAACGACACGGCGAAGCTGAACCAGGTGCTCGATGCCGACGAGGGGGCCCGCTACATCGGCGAATGGTCGATCGGCTGCAACAACCACATCCGCCGGCCGATGCTTGACACGCTGTTCGACGAGAAGATCGGCGGCAGCATCCATCTGACGCCCGGCAACGCCTACGACGAATGCGACAACGGCAACCGCAGCCGCGTGCACTGGGATCTGGTGCTGATTCAGACCCCCGAGTACGGCGGCGGCGAGCTGTGGTTCGACGGGGAGCTGGTGCGTAAAGATGGGCGCTTTGTGCCCAAGGATTTGCAGCCCCTGAACGTCGGCCTATAAAGCCGCGACCGGTGGTCGCGCTCCGCCATTGTGCGGTCCATCCCCGATTTCGCCGCAGCGCGACCAACGGTCGCGGCTTTATGACGATTTGTCCCCATAATCCGACATGAGGTTGACAAGATTTTGCGTTCCGATACCTTGATGAATTCGCGTAATCCGAGACATCCAAGCTAGTTCGATATCGACCGCCTATGCCCACGATCAATCAGTTGGTCAAGAAAGCCCGCAAGCCGGCACGCACGTTCAGCAAGTCGCCGGTGCTCGACAAGTGCCCGCAAAAGCGAGGCGTGTGCTTGCAGGTGAAGACCATGACGCCCAAGAAGCCGAACTCGGCGCTGCGAAAGATCGCGCGCGTGCGGCTCTCGAATGGCAAGGAAGTGACCGTCTACATTCCCGGCGAAGGTCACAGCCTGCAGGAACACTCGATCGTCCTCGTGCGTGGCGGCCGCGTTCGCGACTTGCCCGGTGTGCGTTATCACATCGTCCGCGGCGCCCTCGATACGCTGGGCGTCGAAGGACGTAAGCAATCGCGCAGCTTGTACGGCGCGAAGAAATCCAAGTAATTAACGGTTAGCCGCGACGCGCCAGCGGAGCGCTGGTGTTGGTCAACGGCGAATAAGCAGCAACAGCAGGAATCATCATGGGTCGTATCACCGCCAGCCGCGAAACCCTTCGTCCCGACGCACGTTTCGGGTCGCTCCTGGTTAGCAAGTTCATCAACTGCCTGATGTACGACGGCAAGAAGGCCGTCGCGCAAACGTCCTTCTACAAGTGCATGGAAATCATCGCCGAGAAGGTCAAGGACGTTGAGCCGATCGACGTCTTCACGGCTGCGGTGAACAACGTGAAGCCTGAGGTCGAGGTTCGCTCGAAGCGCGTCGGTGGTGCCGCGTATCAGGTTCCCATGCAAGTGAACCGTACGCGTCAGCAGTCGCTGGCCATCCGCTGGATTTTGGTCGCCGTTCGCGAAAAGAAGGGGCGTCCGATGTCGGAGAAGCTAGCCGACGAACTGATGGCCGCCTATCGTCGTGAAGGCGCAGCCGTCACCAAGCGCGACAACGTGCACCGCATGGCCGACGCCAACAAGGCCTTCGCGCACTTTGCGTGGTAGCGCCCGTTTAGCCGGCGAACTTGTTCGCCGTGTGGCACCCAACGCGGCGAGCAAGCTCGCCGGCTAAACCATGCCTCGCGACCTGCATCAACTGCGCAACATCGGCATCGTCGCCCACATCGACGCGGGCAAGACGACCGTCACCGAGCGCATGCTCTTCTACGCCGGCGCGACGCACCGCATGGGCGAAGTCGACAAAGGCACCACGACCACCGACTTCGATCCCGAAGAACAGCAACGCGGCATCACCATCTACGCCGCGTGTGTGACGTTCCAGTGGAAGAACGTCTCGGTCAACCTGATCGATACGCCGGGGCACGTCGATTTCACGGCCGAGGTCGAGCGCAGCCTGCGAGTGCTCGACGGCGCGGTCGTGGTGTTCAGCGCTCGCGAAGGGGTCGAAGCTCAGAGCGAAACCGTGTGGCGGCAGGCTGATCGTCACCGCGTGCCGCGCATCGCATTCATCAACAAGATGGACCGCGAAGGGGCCGATTTCTTCGGCACGCTTGGCGAGATTCGCAACCGGCTCGAAGCCAACCCCGTCGCGATTCACATCCCGCTCGGCGTCGGCCCGCCGCACTTGGCTGATCCGTTTCGCGGCGTGATCGATCTCGTGCGAATGAAGCTGCTCACCTACACGGCCGACAGCCAAGGCGCGGAAGTCGTCGAGTCGGAGATTCCCGATGAGGCGGCCGACCTGGCGAAGGAATGGCACGACAAGATGCTCGAATCGCTGTACGACTACAGCAACGAGCTGATGGAGCTCGCGCTCGGCGAAGAACCGATCCCCGAAGAGATGATTCACAAGGTGTTGCGCGACGCGACGGTCAGTCGGCTCATCGTGCCGGTGCTGTGCGGTTCGGCCCTCGATCGCATCGGAGTGCCGACGTTGCTCGATGCCGTCGCCGCCTATCTGCCGAGCCCTGCCGAGGTGCCGGCCGTCGAAGGCGTCGACCCGAAGCATCCCGATAAGAAGCTGAAGCGCAATGCCGACATTGACGAGCCGTTTTGCGGACTCGTCTTCAAGATCCAAGCCGACAAGCACGGCGACCTCGGCTTTGTTCGCGTGTACTCCGGCGTGCTCAAGGCGAACTCGCGAGCCCTGAACTCCGGCAAAGACAAAAAGGAAAACGTCAGCCAGTTGTGGCACATTCAGGCCGACCGCCGGCAGCAAGTTGAAAGCGTCGAGGCTGGCGACATCATCGGCATCATCGGCCTACGCAACTCCGTCACGGGCGACACTCTGTGCGATGCGAAGGAGCCGATCCTGCTCGAGTCGATCAAGTTCCCCGACACCGTCATTTCGATGGCGATCGAACCCGAGACTTCGGCCGAGCGCAAGAAGTTGGCCGACACGCTCGAAATGCTCAAGCGGCAGGATCCAACGTTCCGCGCCAGCGAGAGCGAAGAAACCGGCCAAACGCTGATTAGCGGTATGGGCGAGCTGCATCTCGAAGTCATCAAGCATCGCCTGCTTCGCGATTTCAAGCTGAACGTGCGCGTGCACAAGCCGCGAGTCAGTTATCGCGAAACCGTCGAGCGCGCCGCCGAGGTCACCGGTGAATGTCGCCAACAAGTCGCCGGTCAGTCGCTCTTCGCGCGCGTGAAGATTCGCCTTGAACCCATTAGCGGCGAGAAGTCATTCGTCACGGTCAGTCCCGGTATTTCACAAATACCCGAGGCGTTCCAAGGCCCGGTAGTCGAAGTGCTCACCGAACAGGCCGAGGGGAGCGGCTCGCTGGGCTTTCCGCTCATGAAGGTGAAGATCACCGTCCTCGGTGGCGAGGCGCACGAAACCGAAAGCAACGAACTCGCGTTCCGACGCGCCGCGGCCGACGCCTTTCAGAAGGGGCTGACCGCCGCGGGCATCGTGCTGCTCGAACCGATCATGAGTCTCGAAATCGTCACGCCCGAAGAACACCTCGGCGACATCGTCAGCGACTTGCAGCAGCGGCGTGCGATCATCACCAACACGCAACCTCGCGGCCGCAACACCACGATTCACGCCCAAGCGCCGCTAGCGAACCTGTTCGGCTATTCCAGCGCCATCCGCAGCCTGAGCGCCGGCCGGGCCTCATGCTCGATGGAACCCGCCGCCTACGGCCCCGCGCCGAAAGACGTCATGGAAACCTTCCTCTGACATAAAGCCGCGACCGTTGGTCGCGCGGTTGTGCTTTCCATCTCCACCGAGGTCGCGTCGTCGTCAAACGCCGATCCAACATTTGCATCGGTCCCGCCAGCCGATCGCACCCTTCGAAACGGATGCAGCATCTGCCCCAGATACCCGCGGGCGATTGGCTCGCGAATCCCGAAGCTCTCGGGCTCGCGATCGGGACATCGATAAGTGCCGAACAGCACATCCATCAGCGGCGAAATGTTCGCGTAGTTGCCGGCGTCGCGATCGCGATCGTGATGCCAGTGATGCAACTCCGGCGCTCCGACAAGCACGCGCAACGGACCGATCGGCAATCGCACGTTTGAGTGAATGTAGATCGCCCACAGCCCACGAAAGGCAATCACTCCCGCCAGCGTTTCGAGCGGAAAACCCAGCATGAACGCGGGCAGATTGATGAGCCCCATCGTGTAAACGGTGTCGACCGGGTGCTCGCGATGAGCGGCGAGCCAATCGAGATGCTCGGCGCTGTGATGAATGGAGTGGAACCGCCACAAAAACCCGACGCGATGTTGCAGCCTGTGACCCCAATAGATGAGCACATCGCTGAGCACGAGCACTTCAATGGCCTGCAACCACCACGGCTGCCCCGCCACCGAGACGCGAAAATCAGAAGGCATCGCAGTATCGAGCCAGTCGGCAAACTTCGAGAGCAGCCAGAACACCAATCCGCCCCACAGCAGGTATTGGCCGAGAAAGAAGCACAAATCGGTCCACCACGCCGGGCGAAAGAATCGCTGCCGCCTCGCGGGGAACGCCCACTCCAAAGGCCAGAACACGACCGCGAGAAACAAGAAGCTGAGCCCCGCGCTCCATGCATAGGCGTAGATGTTCACTTGGCCGCTCCTCGAGAATTTTCCTCCTGCAAGCGACGCTTCTTGATTCTCTGCTTACGGTCATCCTCTTGGAGGTACTTTCTGGCCTCTTCAATCATCTCCGTCACGCTACGAGGTCGGTAGATTAGCATGCTCATGTCTATCATGATCACCTCTTTCGAGCTCGGAAGCATCGCCCGTGACCAGTGCTCTAATTGGTCGTTCGGTGGCGATGTCGGAACGGCCGAACTTGTGTTCGTCGCGGGAATCGGTGTCGTGATGGATGGGCGTGGACTTTGCGTGCTTTCGGTCGCTTGCCGTTGGACATCGCTTTGGCTGAAAACGTAAGGCAACTTCTTTGTGCCCGGCATGAGCTCTCGCTTTGGACCACTGCCGCTCGCATCGGGCGGAGGTATCGGCTTTGGTTCGGCGGGCTTGATATCCGTATCGAGCGTTGGATTCGCTGGATGCGGCGTGCCAATCAACGCCTCGGCCTCCGCTGGCTTGACGACTGGCGCCCATTTTGGGCTGGGAATATCGAGGTCGCCGGACAGCGTGACGACGCCGACGAAGTCCTTCGATCCCGGCAGCAACGTCCGTCCGTCACCTTCGACAATAGGCGTCAAGCCTGGAGAATCGGCTCCAGAAAACATTCGCCGCCAATTTCCCGACGAGCTTAGCGCACGATAACTCACAAACGCCGTGAAGAGAGTTGCAGAGCTAATCACGGCCGCGATTCGGAGAATGGCAGTAAGGCGTCGCATATCGTTGACTCTACCGCTCGAACGGGGAGCCGCAATGATTTCTGTCGCGGATGTTACTTGCGGCGAAGCATGACAAACGACGCATGACAGCGGACGATGCACGTCGTGCTGTCATCTACGCCGCGGAGCGCGACCACCGGTCGCGGCTTTATGGGTGGGTTTGTGATGCAGGGCCAATTGACACCCCTTTCACAAATCCTTAAGATTTCCGATTCCCCTATTGCGGGAGCAGGTGAACAGTAGGCCAGGCGGCGTGGGAGCGACAGGTGGCTGGAACGACCAACGAAGTGATTCGCATCCGGATGGAGTCGTACGACCACTCGGTGCTCGACCAAAGCGCGGCGGAGATCGTCGATACCGCCAAACGTACAGGCAGCGAAGTCCACGGGCCGATCCCGTTGCCGACTCGGATCGAGCGCTACACGGTGCTCTCCAGTCCGCACGTGGATAAGAAAGCCCGGCAACAGTTTGAAATCCGAACACACAAGCGGGTGATCGACATCGTTCGCTCGACCGCAAAGACCATCGAGGCGTTGAACAAGCTGAGCCTTCCGGCCGGCGTGGACATCAAGATCAAGGCCTCGGCACGACACTAACAGCCATTAGCCCCCGGCGAGTCGCCGGGGGTTCTTCGGCGTAACGCCGTTACGACGTAACAACCACGAAGAACCGAATGCAACGGATGCTCGGCAGGTAAGCTGCGGCAACGTCCGCTACCTCCTGCTCGGCAACTAACCACAAGGCGCTCACTGCAATGGCCATCGGACTGCTCGGCCGCAAGGTCGGGATGACTCAGATATTTGACGAGACGGGTAAGGCGATTCCCGTCACGGTAATTCAGGCCGGGCCTTGCCATGTCCTGCAGCTTCGCACGGCGGAGCGTGATGGATACGAGGCCGTGCAGGTTGGTTTCGGCGACAAGCCTCGCCATGTGGCCAGTCGTGCTCAGCGTGGTCATGTTGCTAAGTTGGAAAGCAAGCGATCGAAGCGTCTTGCGAGTTCGGGCGCCGCGGTGGCCGAGAAGGCTGGCTGCGAGCCGAAGCGTTTCATCCGCGAATTCCGCGGTCCCGCCGGCGAACTCAAGGTCGGACAGGTTCTCGACCTCGCTCTGTTGGCTGGCGTGAAGGCCGTCGACGTCACGGGCATCACCAAAGGTCGCGGCACCACGGGCTTGATGAAGCGTCACAACTTCAAAGGCCAACGCGCCACGCACGGCGTGAAAAAAGTGCATCGCCACTCGGGCGGCACCAGTGCCAACACCTTCCCGGCCCGCGTTATGAAGGGCAAGAAGATGGTCGGCCGCTACGGCGCCGAGCAGAGCACGATGCGTAACGTGAAGGTGGCCCGCATCGACGCCGAGCACAATCTGCTGTTGATCGCCGGCGCTGTGCCGGGCCCCAACGGCGGTTTCGTCGTCGTCCGACAAACAAACAAGATGTAGAGACACATAAGCCCACGGACTGCCGTCCGTGGGTTTTTCGCAGATACGGATAAGTTGCTACGGATAAATTATGGCAAAGCTTCCTGTCCTCGATCGCAGCGGAAAAGAAGTCGGCTCGTACGAAATCGACCCGACGTCGCTGGCTCCGCGCATCAACAAACAGTTGCTGCACGACGTTGTCGTGATGTACCTGGCCAACCAACGCCAGGGCACGTTCCGCACGAAGAGCCGTGCCGAGGTTGCCGGCAGCACGAAGAAAATGTATCGCCAAAAGGGCACAGGCAACGCTCGCGCGGGTTCGCGTCGCAGCGGCGTGCGTCGTGGCGGCGGTCATATCTTCGCCAAGCGTCCGCGCGACTTCTCGTATCGCCTGCCACGCAAGGCCGTGCAACTGGCAACGCGGATGGCGATTGCTTCGAAGCTGCGAGACGGACAGATCGTCATTATCGACGACCTCAGCTTCGCCGCGCCGAAGACGAAGGATATGGCCGCGATCTTGAAGGCGGTGAAGTGCGACAAGACGGTGCTCGTCGTCACGGCCGCTCACGATCCGGGCGTTCTGATGAGTGCTCGGAACATTGCCGACGTGTGCGTTTCGCCCGCCGCGGACTTGAATGCGTGGAGCGTGCTGCGACCGCGAATGTTGTTGGTCACGCGTGCCGCGCTCGACGACATCAAGCAACGAGCCGCCAAGGCGATGGAAGGTCCGAAGGACGGCGTCGAATCAAAGTCTGCGAAGAAGAAGCCTGTCGCTGCCGCGAAAGGTTAACGGGAGATTGTCATGGAAACCGCCACCGAAGAAACGACGCCCGAATCGCTGCTCGCCCCGCACCAAATCATCGTGCGACCGCTGGTGACCGAGAAGGGCATGCACCGTTCGACGCGCCACAATGCGTACGCCTTCGAAGTGAATCGTATGGCGACGAAGGACGACATTCGCCGTGCGGTCGAAGAGCTGTTTCACGTGAAGGTGCTTCGCGTGCATACGATCAATCGCAAGGGCAAGCCTCGCCGCTCACGCTTCCGCGGCGGACGCACGAAGGATTGGAAGAAGGCGATCGTGAAATTGGATGCCGAGCACCGGATTGACTTCTTCTAACGCAATTACTTACTCACCACTCACCCACTCACTGCTTCCGCCATGGGAATTCGCCGATACAAACCTGTCACCGCCGGCCGCCGAGGCGCGAGCGTCAGCGACTTCAAAGAGCTGACCAAGGGCGCTGAACCGGTCAAGGCGTTGCTGACGCCGAAGAAGAAGACCGGCGGTCGCAACAATCAGGGGACGATCACCGCCCGACATCGCGGCGGCGGCCACAAGCGTCAGTACCGTCTCATCGACTTCCGTCGCACGAAGGACGGAGTGCCGGCCAAGGTTCACTCGATTCAATACGATCCGAACCGCACGACGCGCATCGCGCTGTTGCACTATGTCGACGGCGAGAAGCGTTACATCATCGCTCCCGAAGGTTTGGTCAAGGGTCAAGAAGTAATGAGTGGCGCCGATGCGCCGCCGAACGTCGGCAATTGCCTGCCGCTGAAGAACATTCCGCTCGGCACGGCGATCCACAACATCGAACTGCAGCCAGGTCGCGGCGGCGTACTGTGCCGCAGTGCCGGTGTCAGCGCGACGCTCGGTGCTCGCGACGCCAATTGGGCGCAGATCACGCTGCCGAGTGGCGAAGTTCGCCGCATTCCGGCCACGTGCCGCGCAACGATCGGTGTAACCGGCAATGCCGACCACATGAACGTCGTGCTTGGCAAGGCAGGCCGCAAACGTTGGATGGGGCGTCGGCCTCACGTCCGCGGCACGGCGATGAACCCGATCGACCATCCGCACGGCGGTGGTGAAGGCCGCACCAAAGGCGGTCGTCATCCGGTGAGCCCCGAAGGCAAGCCCGCCAAGGGTGGCCGCACGCGTAAGCGTCGCAAGCCATCGAACTCGGCGATCGTGCGTCGCCGTCGTTCGCGCCGTTATGGGCAGTTGAAGATTCGGTAACACACACAACATTAGCCCCCGGCGAGTCGCCGGGGGTTTGCATCGCAACACGAAAGACGACCATGGGACGTTCGCTTAAAAAAGGCCCCTTCATCAACCCCAAGTTGTATATGAAGGTCGATCGCCTGAATCAGATGAATCAGAAGGCGCAGATCAAGACCTGGGCCCGGTCGTGCACAATCGTGCCCGAGTTCGTCGGCCACACGTTCATGGTTCACAATGGCAAGCAGCACATGAAGGTCTTCGTCACCGAAGACATGGTCGGTCACAAGCTCGGCGAGTTCGCCCCGACGCGAACCTTCCGTGGTCACGGCGGCGTGAAAAAGGCTGAAACTAAATAGTCAGTGGTCAGTTGTCAGTTGCAACGGACAACTGACCACTGACCACTGACCACGGACAAGAAACCAATAGCGGACAATCGTTATGCCTTACAAAGCCTGTCATCGATACGCACGCATCAGCGCCCAAAAGGTGCGGCTGATCGCGGACCTGATTCGCGACAAGCACGCCGACGAGGCGATCGACTTGCTGCGTTATCAACCGCAGCGCGGCGCCCGGTTGCTCGAGAAGGTGCTCAAAAGCGCCCTGGGCAATGCCGAGGACCAGCGAGCGACGAACGTTGCGAACCTCGTCGTCACCGAAGTGCGTGTCGACGAAGGTCCGATGTTCAAGCGCGTGCAGCCACGGTCGCGAGGCCAGGCGTTCCTGATCAAGAAGCGCACCAGTCACATTCACGTCAGTCTCGACAGCGCGTATGCCGCTGCCGCTGAGACGGAACAGAGCGAGGCGTAATCCATGGGCCAGAAAGTCAATCCAATTAGCTTCCGCACCGGTGTCATGACCGGCTGGAAGAGCCGCTGGTTCGCCTCGAAAAAGGAGTTCAGCGAACTGCTGCTCGAGGATCACAAGATCCGCAAGTTCATCAAGGGACGCTACAAGTTCGCCGGCATCCCGAAGATCGAGATCGAGCGCACCCGCGACGAAGTGAAGGTCATGATGCACACAGCCCGCCCGGGCGTGATCATCGGCCGCAAAGGTCAAGAAGTCGAGCGTCTGCAGGCCGAACTGCAAGCTCTGATCGGTCGGCGCATCAGCATCAAGATCGAAGAAGTCAGTCGTCCGGAGATTCAAGCGCAGCTGGTGGCTGAGGACATTGCCGAGCAATTGAGCAAGCGAGCCAGCTTTCGTCGCACGATGAAGCGCTCGATCGAACAGACGATGGACGCCGGCGCGAAGGGCGTGAAGATTCAATTGTCGGGACGTTTGGCGGGCTCCGAAATGGCTCGCTGCGAGAAGGCCGGCGCCGGCAGCATTCCGCTGTCGACGCTCCGCGCCAAAGTGGATTACGGATTTACCGAAGCGATGACTCCGCAAGGGCACATTGGTGTCAAGGTGTGGGTCAACCAAGGCATGTATTACGAGGACCAGAACGATGGCGTTGATGCCCAAGAGGGTCAAGCACCGAAAAAGCCAAAGAGGGCGTATAAGAGGTAACGCCACCCGCGGCAATCGCGTGGTCTTTGGCGACTTCGGCCTTCAAGCGGTCCAGGGTGGTTGGCTGCCAGCAGCAACGATCGAAGCCGGACGTATCTCGGCGCAGCAATATCTGCGCACCGAGGGGCGTTTGTACATTCGCGTCTTTCCGCACAAGAGCATCAGCTCGATTCCGCTGGAAACGCGCATGGGCAAAGGCAAAGGCGAACCCGAGTTTTGGGCCGCGGTCATCAAGCCCGGCACCGTGTTGTACGAAATTGGCGGCGTGACCGAAGAGGCCGCGCGGATTTGTTTCCGCCGCCTCGCGCACAAGATGCCGCTGCGTGTGCGGTTTGTCCGTCGTCGTTCCCTCTAGCGCGTTCCCTCTGACATAAAGCCGCGACCGTTGGTCGCGCCCCGTGAGATTGACCATGTCGAAAGCCACCGAACTTCGCGAGATGAGCGACGAGCAACTGATGCTCACCGCCAAAGAGGCGAGCGAGACGTTGTTCCGCCTGCGTTTGAAGCACCAAACCGAGCGTCTCGATACGCCCAGCGAGCTGCGGAAGAACCGTCGCCTGATCGCCCGCATCAAAACCGTTCAATCCGAGCGTGTCCGCAAGGCCACGCCGGCAACCAGTACCGCGGCAACCAAGTAAGTTTAGCCGGCGAGCTTGCTCGCCGCGTTTGCAACCAATACGAGTAAATGAACCGAGTAACGAACCCATGCCCAAGCGTGTAGTCACTGGCGTCGTCACGGGCGACAAGGCAAAGAAAAGCCGTCGCGTCGAAATCCCGCGGCTCGTCAAGCATCCGAAGTACGGCAAAATCCTGCATCGCAAGACGGTCTGCCACGTTCACGACGAGGAAGAGACATCGCACCTGGGCGACATGGTCGAGATTCGCGAGTGCCCGCCGAAGTCGCGTCTCAAGCGCTGGGAACTCGTTCGCATCGTGACCAAGAGCAAGCTGGTCGACCTGCACGCGATGCGTGAAGCTGACAAAGAAAAAGAAGAAAAGAAGTAAGCACCATGATTCAAATGCAAACGCGGCTCAACGTCGCGGACAACACCGGCGCGAAAGAAGTCATGTGCATCAAGGTGCTTGGCGGTTCGCGCCGTCGCACCGCGGGCCTTGGCGACGTGGTCGTTTGCAGCGTGAAGAGCGTTATCGCCGGCAGCGACGTGAAGAAGGGCGCCGTGGTTAAGGGCGTGGTCGTTCGCTGCCGACAACCGACGCGTCGTGCCGACGGCAGCTATGTCCGTTTCGACACCAACGCATTGGTGTTGATCGACAATGAAAAGAACCCACGCGGCACGCGCATCTTCGGCGCTGTTGCTCGTGAGTTGCGTGAAAAGAACTTTATGAAGATCGTCAGCCTCGCGGCTGAAGTTGTTTGAAAACAAAGAGCCCAAAAGTCCGCGGACTGCTGTCCGTGGGTTGAGAGAGATAACGCTATGCACATCGTCGTCGGAGACACCGTTGAAGTCATCACTGGCAACGACCGCGGACAACGCGGCAAGGTGCTCAAGGTCGACCAGACCAAAGGCAAGGTCGTGGTCGAAGGCATGAACCGCGCGATGAAGCATATGAAGCGCAGCCAGAAGAATCCGCAAGGCGGGCGACTGTCGAAGGAGATGCCGATTCAAATCTCCAACGTCATGCTCATTTCGCCCGCCACCGGCAAGCCAACGCGCACCGGCGTGCGGATTACCGACGACGGCGCTCGCGAGTTGATTTGCAAGAGCTCGGGTTCGGTGATTCGCCGCTTGTCGCCGCCGCGGCCGTCACGTGTGCCCAAGAAAACCGTCAAGAAATAACCCTTATCCCCCGGTGATACGCCGGGGGCCGATGTACGCCCCAACGCGTCACGTAACGCAATCGAAAAGACCTACAGCCATGTCTGCTAAAACCGCGTCCGCCAAGACCGCTACGAAAGAGAAGAAAGAAAAAGGCTCGCCGGCCCCCAAGGGCAAGGCTCCGACGCCGCGTCTGCAGACGCGCTACGTGAAGGAGATCCTCCCCGAGCTTGCCAAGACGCTCGGACGCGAGAACCGATTGTCGCTGCCGAAACTCGAGAAGATCGTCGTCAACATGGGCGTCGGCTCGGCCATCACCGAGAAGAAGCACATGGAAGAAGCGCTCTCGGCCTTGGGCACGATCACCGGTCAAAAGCCCAGCGTTCGCCGCGCTCGCAAAGCCATCGCCAACTTCCGCCTTCGCGAAGGTTTGGAAATCGGCGCCAAGGTCACGCTCCGCGGCGCACGCATGTACGAATTCCTCGACCGTTTGATTTCGATCGCCCTGCCGCGAGTTCGCGACTTCCGCGGTTTGAATCCCAACGCGTTCGACGGACACGGCAACTACAGCCTGGGTTTGGCCGAGCAATTGGTTTTCCCAGAGCTGAACCCGGACAAGTACATTCGTCCGCAGGGCATGAACATTACCATGGTTTGCAGTGTCGATAACAACGACGAAGCGCGAGCGATGTTGAAGGCGTTCGGGCTGCCGTTCAAGACGGAAGAGAAGAGCAAGACAGGCGCGGCGTAGCAGTCATTTCGTCAACAGATATTTCGTTCAACAGCATTTCAAACAACAGCCGTTTTTAAGTCACAGGAATCTGCATGGCGAGCAAGTCAAAAATTGCCAAAGCCAACCGAACGCCGAAGTTCTCGAGTCGGCGTGAGTCGCGTTGCAAACTCTGCGGTCGTCCGCGGGCGGTGTATCGCAAGTTTCGGCTGTGCCGAATCTGCATCCGCAAGTTGGGCGACGAAGGGCTGATTCCGGGACTGAAGAAGGCAAGCTGGTAGCTGATCCAATCATAGAACTGCACACGTTAATTGGCACGAATACGCTCGCACGCTGGCACAGCGCACGCTGAGTACGAGGGAACCTTGATCCGATGATGACCGACCCTATCGCCGACATGTTGACCCGCATCCGCAATGCGGTTCGCGTCGAGCACCCGAACGTGGATATGCCGCTGTCGAAGGTCAAGAAAGGCCTGGCCGAGGTTCTCAAACGTGAGGGCTTCATCTGGGACTTCGAAGAGGTCGAGTCCGCGCCGGCCAAGCAACTTCGTCTGCACCTGAAGTACGGACCGAACGGCGAGCGTGTGATTCGGCACATCAAGCGCGTGAGCAGCCCTGGGCGTCGCGTTTACAGCGGTGCCGATGGCCTGCGTCCCGTGCTCAACGGTTTAGGCATCAAGGTGCTCAGCACCAGTCACGGCGTGGTCAGCGATCGCGAAGCCCGACAGCGGCACCTCGGCGGCGAAGTGCTGTGCGAACTCTGGTAACCATCGAATCCAAGCCCAGGGCCTGCTGGCCCCGGGTGCTTTAAGGCAACCGTCATGTCACGTATCGGAAAAAAGCCCGTTCCCGTCCCCGCCGGTGTGAAAGTCGGCGTCGCTGGCAATAAGGTCAGCGTCGAGGGGAAGCTCGGCAAGCTCGACTGGTCGTTCCGCCCGGAAGTGGTCGTCGCCGTCGACGAGGCCAAGAAGCAGGTCGTCGTCACGCGCAACGGCGACACTCGCCCAGCCCGCGCCCTGCACGGCCTCAGCCGCGCGGTGATCAACAACATGGTGCTCGGCGTAACGCAAGGCTACGAGAAGAAGCTCGAGATCGTCGGCGTCGGTTACCTTGCCGCGATCCAGAAGAACATCCTCCAGCTTCGCGTCGGGTTCGCCAACGAAGTGCACCTCGAAATTCCGACCGGCCTGACGGTGACGTGTCCCGACCAGACGCACATCGTCATCAAAGGCATCGACAAGCAGAAGGTCGGCCAATTCGCCGCCGAAGTCCGCGCCGTCCGCAAGCCCGAGCCATACAAAGGCAAGGGCGTGCGTTACGAAGGCGAGGTCGTGCGTCGCAAGGCCGGCAAGGCAATGACCAAGTAATTGATGATCCGAGACAAGAAGAACCCCTCTCCCTTTGGGAGAGGGTGGCGGCGCAGTCGCCGGGTGAGGGCGGGTTGAAACAGAATGCGGTCACTAATTCAACCCGCCCTCATCCGCCGCTTCGCGGCACCTTCTCCCGGAGGGAGAAGGGTTTATGGCACAAACTGAATAAGAGCCGCGTGTGGGACAAACAGCACCATGAATCACGATAAAACAATCTACCGTCAACGCATGCGGCGGCGTCACCGCGTTCGCAATCGTCTGAAGGGCGACAGCACGCGTCCGCGCTTGAGCATCTTCCGCAGCCACAAGCACACCTACGTGCAACTGATTGACGACGACGCAGGTAAGACGTTGGTCTCGGCAAGCAGCGCCGATAAGGACGCCCCGTCGGATTTGAAGTACGGTGGCAACAAAAACGCGGCGACGCTCATCGGCAAGTTGATCGCCGAGCGTGCGATTGCGGCGGGGATCAAGGACGTTGCGTTTGATCGACGCGAGTACAAATATCATGGACGCGTCGCGGCCTTGGCCGATGCGGCGCGTGAGGCGGGATTGAACTTTTAGAGAAACGCGACGCACATTGACCCAGGGTCGCAGGCCTTGGGCTTGAGCGCGACATAGAACACGCACAGCAGCACACAAAGAACGAACACTCGATCGGGAGTTTCCTACGTGCCAGGTCCAAGAGATGGTGGTGGTGGTGGCGATCAACAGGGTGGCCAACAGCGCCGAGGCCGACGCGACGGTGGTCGCGACGGCGGCAACCGTGAAGGCCGCGGCGACACGGTCGAAAAGGTCGTCAAGATTCGCCGCTGCGCCGCGGTGGTGAAGGGCGGCCGACGCTTTAGCTTCTCGGCGATGGTGGTCGTCGGCGATGGCCGCGGCAAGGTCGGCTGGGGACACGGCAAGGCGAACGAAGTGCCGCCGAGCGTCGAGAAGGCGGTCAAGGACGGCACGCGCAACATGTTCGTGGTCCCGCTCACTGGCAAGTCGATTCCGCACACGGTTCGCGGGCAGTTCGGAGCGGCCAAGGTCGTGTTGATTCCCGCCGCGGCAGGTACAGGCGTCATCGCCGGCGCCAGCGTTCGCGCGGTTTGCGAGGCGGCTGGCATTCACGATATTCTGACGAAGAGCTTCGGCTCGACGAACCCGGCCAACTTGGTCAAGGCGACGATCAACGCGCTGAAGGATCTTCGGACCCGCGCCGACGTCGAGCTCTTGCGAGGAGTTTCGCTCACATGATTTTAAACGACGCCAATCGCGGCATCCGCAAATACAAGAAACGTCGCCGCATCGGCCGAGGCATCGGCTCCGGGCACGGCAAAACCTCGGGTCGCGGCCACAAGGGGCAAGGCCAGCTCGCCGGCTACTCGCGGCACCCGGCGTTCGAAGGCGGCCAGATGCCGTTGTCGCGCCGCATCCCGAAGCGCGGCTTCCACAACATGTGGGCCAAGGAAGTTCACAGCGTGAACGTCTCCGAACTCGAAGAGTCGTTCGCCGCCGGTGAAGAAGTCACCGAAGCCACGTTGCGCGAAAAGAATCTTGTGCACGGTCGATTCGACCAACTGAAGATTCTCGGCAATGGCGAGTTGAAGAAGAAGCTGAAGGTGTCGGCCCACAAGTTCAGCGCCAGCGCTCTGGAGAAAATCCAAAAGGCCGGCGGCGAGGCCGTGGTGTTGGAAGGACCCAAGCCGGTAGTGAAGAACAAGCAAAGGCCAGTGAAATGACGAATGTCGAATGTCTAATTTCGTCATTCGGTATTTGATCATTCGTCATTCACGCGAGACGTCGAAGCGCTCGGAGGCGCACCTAGCATGTGGGAAAAAGTTCGCGTCATCTTCACGATCCCCGAGTTGCGTCAGAAGATTTTGCTGACGCTGCTGTTTCTGGCGATCTATCGCGTCGGCTGGTGGATTCCGCTGCTGATCGTCGATCCGCAGGCGATGGCGCACTTCTTTGGCGCTCAGGGGAACGAAGGGCTCGGCCGCATGTTGGCCGCCGTCGCCACGTTTAGCGCCAGCAACCTCGACCAGGCGACGATCTTCGGCCTCGGCATCATGCCGTACATTTCAGCCTCCATCATTTTCCAACTCCTCGCCAGCGTTTGGAAGCCGCTCGAAGAGTTGCAAAAGGAAGGCGAGACGGGTCGCAAGAAAATCAACGAGTACACGCGCTACGCGACCGTGTTTCTATGCCTTGGACAAAGCTTCTTCTATGTGAAGTTTCTCGTCGCGAACAACATGGTCCGCGGTGAGTTTCTCAACAGCGGCGGCGGACTGCCGGTGTCGTGGTACTTCATCAGCGTGTTGACGATGACGGCCGGCACCGTGTTCCTGATGTGGCTGGGCGAGCAAATCGACGAGTTCGGCATCGGCAACGGCATCAGCTTGTTGATCATGGCGGGCATCTTGGCTCGCATGCCGGCCGCCGGCCAGAACTTGCTCAAGCCATTGGCCGAGGGTGGTCTGCAACTCAGCGGCGGGGCAGGGCAGATGGGGGTCGAAACGCTGATTGTGCTGGTGCTGTTGTTCGTCACCGTCGTGGCGGGCGTCGTATTCATCACGCAGGGGCAGCGTCGTATTCCCACGCAAAGCGCGAAGCACGTTCGCGGCCGACGCGTTTACGGCGGCACGCGGCAATACTTGCCGCTGCGTGTGAATCAGGCCGGCGTCATGCCGATCATCTTCGCCAGCAGCTTGCTCATGTTCCCGACGTTCTTTTTCGATTGGCTCGCAACCAAGGTCGGCAATCCTTGGATCTCCGCCATGGCCAATGCGTTTCGATCGCCGGCGTCGTGGCTGCACAACGTGATGTACATCGTGCTGATCTACTTCTTCTGCTACTTCTGGACGGCCATCAGCTTCAACCCGAAAGACATGGCCGAGAACCTGAAGAGCTTCGGCTCGTTTATTCCTGGCTATCGCCCTGGCAAGCGAACGTCCGACTACCTCGAAAAGGTGATGGTCCGCATCACGTATGTCGGCGCCGGGTTCTTGGCCGTGGTGGCCATCGCTCCGACGATCGTCTCGACCTGGCTGGGCATCGACCCGCAAATCGCCAGCTTCTACGGCGGCACCAGCCTGCTGATTGCTGTCAGCGTCGCCTTCGATTTGGTGCAAAAAATTGACAGCCACCTCGTCATGAGGAATTATCGAGGGCTCCTGGAGAAGTCCTAACTCAGTAAGCACGTCGGCCGCCCGCACGCAAAGAATGCTGTGGCGGCCAAACCCCGCCGAGGCAGCGATGCGGATAGTGTTCATAGGTCCGCCCGGAGCCGGCAAGGGAACGCAGTGCGAGCGCCTGGTACACACGCTTCGCATTCCTCATCTCTCCACCGGGCAAATGTTACGCGACGCTTTGGCGGCTCACACGCCGGCCGGCATCGCCGCTGAAAAGTACATGTTGACCGGGCAACTCGTGCCCGACGACATCATTCTCGAAATGGTGCACGCGCGATTGGCGCTGCCCGACTGCGCCGAAGGCGTGCTGTTCGATGGGTTCCCGCGAACGATTCAGCAGGCCGAGACGCTCGACGCCATGTTCGTCGAAGACCGCACTCCGTTGAATGTCGCGCTCAACCTGCACGTCGAGGATGCCGAGCTGATGCGCCGCGTGTTGTCGCGCAAGCGTGCCGACGATAAGCCCGACCTGTTGGCCGAACGGCTTCGGGCCTATCGCCGGCAGACGGCGCCATTGCTCGAATACTACGATGCGCAAGGGCTGCTCGAACCGATCGACGGCCTCGGCACGCCCGACGAGGTATTTCAGCGCATTCTTACAGCGCTCGAAATCCGACGTGCGGCCGATCGCTCACCGACGCGAGCCATGCCGGTGAGGGCTGTTCCTCAAGGCCGCGCCGCGAAATAATGCAGAAGTGAACTCATGTGCGAATGTCGTACTGACGCGATCCTTCTCAAGAACCGAAGTTTGCACGCGATCGTGAAAGCCGATCGCTACGGGGCAACCAGCGACGGAGTTTTAGCGGCTTGATTACGTTACGTTCGCCTCGTGAAATCGGTCTCATGCGCCAGGCGGGGCTCCTGGTGTGGCAAGCCCATCAAATCGCCAGCAAGCTGGTGCGGCCGGGCGTCACCACGGGCGAAATCGACGCCGCCATCGAGCGCTTCTTCGATGAGAAAAGCGCCGTGCCGCTGTTCAAGGGTGTTCCCGGCAAAGTGCCGTTTCCCGCGGTCACGTGCATTTCGGTCAACGAGGAAGTCGTGCATGGCATCCCCGGCCCTCGCGAGCTGGTCGAAGGCGACGTCGTCAGCATCGACACAGGCTGCAAGCTCGAAGGCTGGTGCGGCGACTCGGCCTACACGCACGCGGTCGGTACGGTCGATCCCGACACCGCACGCTTATTGGAAGTGACCAAGGGGACGCTCGACCTGGCCATCGACTTGATGAGCAAGAAAAGTCGTTGGAGCGAAGTGGCCCGCGAGATGGAAAGCTACGTCAAGGATGCAGGGTTTTACGTCGTCGAGAGCTTCGTCGGTCACGGCATCGGCCGCAACATGCACGAAGAGCCGCAGGTGCCGAACTTCGTGAGTGCGCAGCTTCGCAAAGGGGGTGATTTCGAGCTGCGGCCGGGCCTCGTGATTGCCGTCGAGCCGATGGTCAACATGGGCACCAAGAGCGTTCGCGGCACGCCCGATCATTGGACCCAAGTTACCCGCGACGGGCTTCCCAGCGCTCACTTCGAGCATACGATTGCCATCACCCCGTCGGGAGCGGTTCCGTTGACCGCGGGGCCTGAAGACCCGCGCGTAGCCGGGCTAGCTGGGTAAACCTTACCGTCGCCCGCGATCTTGCGACGAATCGCGGATGATTTTGTGGGCTAATTCGTGATAGCCCGGCCCCTTGTGGGATTTCCCGTCGCGCGTCTATACTGAGTCGCTTTCGAACCATCCCGTCGCCGTCACAAGAAAACACGGCGGGTACTATGGATGTTCCCGACCATGAAAGTACGTGCAAGCGTCAAACGCATTTGCGAGAAATGTAAGCTGGTGCGCCGTCGCGGCGTGGTGTTCGTCGTCTGCGATAACCCGCGTCACAAGCAGCGTCAAGGATAGCGCCCTTTTTTTGAG
Organism: uncultured Planctomycetota bacterium; assembly: GCA_963708675.1. Lineage (GTDB taxonomy): Bacteria > Planctomycetota > Planctomycetia > Pirellulales > PNKZ01 > DATAXP01. Next base: position 1,898,120 of record CAVPTO010000003.1, on the reverse strand, counting down.
ATCTCGGTCCGGGTGTCGCGCATGTTCGCTGACGCCATGACCGCTGGAGCAGCTTTTTATGCCACGTTTGTTGGGTGTCGACATTCCGAACGATCGGCCAACGTTCATCGCGTTGCAGTACCTGTACGGCGTCGGCCCGAAGGTAGCGCAAGAGCTTTGCCGCAAGGCCGGCGTCGAGCCGCAGAAGCGGGCTCGCGAGTTGCACGAAGATGAACTCGCGCGGCTGACGGCCCTGCTCGACAAAGATTACGTCGTCGAAGGTCAGCTGCGCCGCCAATTGGCGCAAAACATCTCGCGACTCAAGGACATCAACTCGTACCGCGGCATCCGGCATCGCCGTGGCCTGCCGGTACGTGGGCAACGCACACGCACCAACGCCCGCACGCGCAAGGGTCCGAAGAAGACCGTTGCCGGCAAGAAGGGCGTCAAGGACATGAAGTAACACGACATGAAATAGCACGACATGAAATAGCAAATGACGAATGTCGAATGACGAATGTCTTATCTTCGTAATTCGTCCTTAGTCATTCGACATTTAGAACACGCGATCACTAAGAACCAGGACACATTGAATGGGCGTCGCAGCTTCGACCAAACGCCGCAAAATTCGCCGCAACGTGACGTTGGGCGTCGCACACATCAAGGCGACGTTCAACAACACGACCGTCACGATCACCGACACCAAGGGGGACACCCTGTGTTGGGCCAGTGCCGGCACCAGCGGCTTCAAGGGAAGTCGCAAGAGCACGCCGTTCGCCGGCCAGTGTGCCGCGCAACAGGCGGCCGAGAAGGCGTCGAAGTTCGGCGTCAAGGAAGTTGATGTGAAAGTGAAGGGCCCCGGCAGCGGCCGCGAGAGCGCGATCACCGCACTGCAAGCCGCCGGCCTGACCGTGAAGAGCATTGAAGACGTGACGCCGCTGCCGCACAACGGCTGCCGTCCGCCGAAGAAGCGACGCGTGTAACTCATTGCGACGCGTGCTTCATGCACCGTTCGGAACATCGCACCGACCCACTGAAATCACCTCGAAAAAGCGTTAATCGAAAATGGCTCGTACGACCGGACCTGTTTGCCGCCTCTGCCGCCGTGAAGGCATGAAGTTGTTCCTCAAGGGAACGCGTTGCGATACGCCGAAGTGCGGCATCGAACGCCGTGACTCGCCGCCGGGCATGCACAACGTCCGCCGTGGAAAGCTGACCGACTACGGCGTCCACCTTCGCGAAAAGCAGAAGGTCAAGCATTACTACGGCGTGCTCGAGCGCCAGTTTCGCACGTACTTTGCCGAGGCTGAACGCTCGCGCGGCAACACGGGCGAAACCTTGATGTCGCTGCTCGAGCGCCGCTTGGACAACGTGGTGCATCGCCTCGGCTTCGGCTTGAGCCGCGCCCAGGCGCGCCAACTCGTCCGTCACGGACATTTGACGGTCAATGGTCGTCGCGTCGACATTCCCAGCTACCTCGTCAAGCCGAACGACATCATCCGCGTGAAGAACCGTAAGAGCAGCCTGCAAGCGGTGCAGGCCAACATGTCGGAGCATCAGCGCGAGGTTCCCGATTTCCTGTCACGGCTCGACGGCCCGCTTCCCGAGGGACGCGTCGTTCGGTTGCCCGAGGCTCAAGACGTATCGATACCTGTACAAACCCAGCTCATCATCGAGCTTTGCTCTAAGTAGTAAACAAGTAGGCAGAAGGCAGTCGGCAGTAGGCAGTGATGAAACTGCCTACTGCCCTCTGCCTACTGCCGTCTCAACACCCGGAGAATTGGCATGCGTATCCGATGGCGTGGACTGGAGCTTCCCAGTCTCGTTACTTGCGACACGAAATCACTGACGAGCACCTACGGTAAGTTCACCGCCGAGCCGTTTGAACGCGGCTTCGGTGTGACGATCGGCAATAGCTTGCGGCGCATTCTGCTTTCGAGCCTCGAAGGCAGCGCCGTCACGCAAGTGAAGATGCAGGGCGCTCAGCACGAGTTCACCACGCTGCCCGGCGTGGTCGAGGACGTGACCGACATCATCCTCAACGTCAAGTCGTTGGTGGTGAAGAATCACGGCGAGAGCACACGCGTCATTCAAATCTCGAAGAAGACGAAGGGCGTCGTCACCGCCGCCGACATCCAAACCGTCGGACCAGGTCGAGGTGATCAACAAGGATCACGTCATCGCCACCCTGACGGCCGACGTCCCTTTCGAGATCGAGATGGTCGTCGAGAACGGTCGCGGCTACGTGCCGTCGACCGAGCACAGCCCGAACGTGCAAGAGATCGGCATCATCCCGATCGACGCCGTGTACAGCCCAGTGACGCGCGTTCGCTACGAGATCGAAGAGACGCGTGTCGGTCAAAAGACGAACTACGACAAGCTCACGCTCGAAATCTGGACCAACGGTTCGATCGGCCCCGAGATGGCGCTGATCGAGTCGGCCAAGATCCTGCGCAAGCATCTCAATCCGTTCGTTCAGTACAGCGAGCTCGGTTCGCCCGTGCATGCCGAAGGCCGGAGCTATCCGAGCGGCATGAGCGACGCAGCGATCGAGAGCAAGTTGGGAATGAACATCGCCGAGATGAATCTCTCCGTTCGGGCCACGAATTGCCTTGAGTCGGAGAACATCAACACGGTTCGCGATTTGGTGCAGCGTTCGCCCGACCAGTTGCTCGAGGTTCGCAACTTCGGCGACACGACGCTTAACGAAATTCGCGAAAAGCTGACTGAAATGGGCCTCAGCCTCGGCATGCGCGTGCCGACTGCCAGTGCTGTTTAGCTGTGGTGCTGCTTAGCTTCATCGCTGTAATACGCTTACGTTTTGTAGTGATAAGGAAACTTTTCGATGCGACACAGACGCAAAGGCCGCACGCTCGGACGTTCGCCGTCTCACCAGCGCGCGTTGCTGCGCAACCTGGCCTCGGCCCTGTTCCTCACCGAGCGCGACAGCGAGCTCGACGACAACAAGCCGAAGATCAAAGGTCGCATCATCACGACGCTCGAAAAGGCGAAGGAAGTTCGCCCGCTCGTCGAGAAGTGCATCACGATCGCTCGTCGCGCGTTGCCTCATATCGACGAAGCCAAGGGCTTCGGAACCGATGCCGAGCGCAACTCGTCGGCTTGGAAAACCTGGCGTGAGAGCGCGAAGTACAAGCAGTGGAACGCCGCGACCGCGCCCGTCGTGGCTGCCCGCCGCCGCGTGCTTGTGTTGCTCGGCGACAAGCAGGCGATGAAGATCTGCTTCGACGAGATCGCGCCGCGGATGGCTGATCGTCCGGGCGGATACACGCGGATCATGCGTCTTGCGAAGCCGCGACTCGGCGACAACGGCACGCGCGCCATGCTCGAGTTCGTTGGCGTCAACGATCGCAAAGCACGCACGGCCCCCGCGCCGGCGTTTGAGAAGGAAGAGCCTGCGGCTACGTAGCCATTCACAATGGACGCGTTCCTGTAGGGAACGCCCTCCGTGGCGTTCCGTGAGCTGTGAGCGACGTCTCCACTCATTCTGAGGAACGCCAGAGAGGGCGTTCCCTACAATACACAGCCATGGAACGGCAAGACGAGTCCGGTTTCGACTTCACGCGGCACATGCGGCACGTTTGCGCCGACATCGCCGCTCGACTGCCTGAGTTCGCCCACATCGACGTCGATCGCATCGCGATCCGTTGGTGCCAGGCGAGGCGTCGCTCGCAGTATGGGATTCAGGCATCGCTGACGCCGATGCGTTTCGCCCATGGCGCGGTCGAGACCACGCGAAGAGGCAAGCGATGGACGATCGAAAAGATTGTCGACGGCGATGGCCGCGAGATGCTGTACCTGCTGAGTTTCTATTTGCCGCGGTTTTTGAATTTGCCGTTCGAGGAGAAATTGGCGACGGTGTGCCACGAGCTGTGGCATGTCGGCGAGGCGTTCGACGGGGACTTGCGTCGCCACGACTCGAAGCGCTACTACGCCCACGGGCCTTGCGAGAAGACGTTTCACGCCAACATGCGGCTGCTGGCGAAGAAGTGGCTCGGCCAAGCGCCGCCGCTCTCGCTGTGCGATCCGCTGCGTCACGACTTCCGCACCTTGAGGCGTCGCGTCGGTCGCATCTTCGGCCACTGCCTTCCGACGCCGAAGCTGGTCCCCGTGACACCGTCTCGCATGCCGGCATCCATCGACGGCGGCAAGGTTTAACGCTTGGCGAAACCCTGCCGGTCGTCACGACTTTTCGCGATTGTCGGCTTAGGTAAGCCCCGGTATACTCAGAGCCTTAAATCAGGGCGCTTTGGGTATGCGCCGAAGAAAAGTCTGAGGGGCGCTCGCTCCAATCGGCCGATGAGATTTACGCTGCTGGATCGCATTGTCGAGTTGGAACCCGGCGCTAAGCTCGTCGCCATTAAGAACTTGTCTTTGGCGGAAGAGTACCTCGCCGACCACTTTCCAGGCTTTCCGGTCATGCCCGGTGTGATGATGCTCGAGGCGATGACGCAGGCCAGCGCCTGGCTCATCCGCGCGGGCGAGGATTTCGCCCACAGCACCGTGGTGTTAAAAGAGGCACGCAACGTCAAGTACGCGAACTTCGTCGAGCCGGGTCAGACGCTCACCGTAACGGTCGAGGTCATCGATCAGGGGCCGAGGCTTACGAAGCTGAAGACGCAGGGTGTCGTCGAAGGGACGACAGCCGTGTCTGCGAGGCTGACGCTAGAACGATACAACCTGGCAGAGACTGACCCCGGCAAAGCAATCGCCGACGATGTCGTGAAGATGAAGCTTCGCGAGCTCTACGCACTGCTGTACCGGCCCATCGTCAACGCCGCCTGAAACCGAAACCATTCAAAACACGCCCGCCGGGCGGGACCGTTTTCCGGAGAAGCACGAGAATGACGACGAAAACCGAAGTGTCGGACAAGATTAAGGCCGCGTTGGTGAATGCCCTCGGCGTGGACGAAGACGAAATCACCCCCGATGCGACGCTTGTCGGCGACCTGGGCGCCGAGAGCATCGACTTCCTCGACATTGTCTTCCGCCTCGAAAAGGCGTTCGACATCAAGGTGCCGCGTGCCGAGCTGTTTCCGGAAGATATTCTGACCAGCACCGAGTATGTGAAGGACGGCAAGGTCACGGCCGAAGGCGTCGCCAAGCTGCAAGAGCGGATGCCGTTTGCCGACCTGAGCCGCTTCGCTCAGAACCCGAACGTCAAGGACTTCGCCAACCAGCTCACCGTCTCCGACATGTGCCGTTACGTCGAGTCTAAGCTCGCAGTGACGGGCTAAAACCTTTTTCGTTGCAGTGTGGCACCGTTTAGCCGCGACGCACAGCGAGCGCTCGCTACGCGTCGCGGCTAAACGGTGCATACTCGCGTAGTCAGAGACCGACGATGCGTTGGATTTGGATCGATCGGTTCATCGAGTTCGAGAGTGGTCGCCGTGCCCGGGCCGTGAAGAACATTTCACTGGCCGAGGAGCACCTGCACGATCACTTCCCGGGCTATCCGGTGATGCCGAACTCGTTGATCACCGAGGGCCTCGCGCAGACGGGCGGTTTGCTCGTCGGCGAAGTGAACCAATTCAACGAGAAGGTGATCCTCGCCAAGATTCCCAAGGCCGAGTTCCACTTCGCCGCGGTCCCCGGCGACCAGCTCATCTACACGGCGACGATTGATCACATCGACGCCGACGGAGGCCGCGTCACAGCCACTGCCCATGTTGGCGATCGATTGCAGGCTGAAATGGAGATCGTGTTCGTCCATCTCAAGGACACGGGGCAGGCGAAGTCGCTGTTCGAGCCCAAGAATTTCGTATTTACCATGAAGCTGCTGGGCGTGTTCGACGTCGGCCGCACCGCCGACGGCAGCCGAATGGCCGATCCCCCCGGCCTTACGGCCATCAAAGCCGCCGAAAACCGGTAGAATAGAAGCCGGCCGCAGAGGCCAGGTTCGGCGATGTTGCTCGCCGCCTCAAGTTCGATCACCCGCATTCAACGGGAACCGTATCTATGCGACGTCGCGTTGTCATTACCGGCCTCGGCTGTGTTACCCCCATAGGCAACGACGTCGAAACCATGTGGCGGCGTTTGCAAGCTGGCGAGTCGGGCGTCGGTTACACGACGCTGTTCGATGCGAGCAATTTTCCGACGAAGATCTCCGCCGAGGTGCGTGATTGGGATCTGTCGGCCGTCGGCGAGAATCCCGAGGACTGGAAGCACCACGGCCGTCACACGCGCTTCGCCATCGGCGCCGCGACCCAAGCCGTGCGCGACGCCGGCATTCTCGACGACAAGCGGTTCGATCCGACCCGCTTTGGCGTGTACCTCGGCAGCGGCGAAGGTCAGCAAGACTTTGACCGCTTCACGCAAATGATGATGTGCGCCATGAACGGCGAAAATCTCGATGTCGCCCGCTTCGCCAAGAAAGGGCTCGAGATTCTCGACCCGCGTGAAGAACTCGCCCAAGAACCGAACATGCCGGCCGGCCATCTCGCGGGGCTGTTCAACGCCCAAGGGCCGAACGTCAACTGCCTCACCGCTTGTGCCGCCAGTAGCCAGGCCATTGGCGAAGCGGTCGAGATGATTCGTCACGACGACGTCGACATCATGCTCTCCGGCGGCGCTCACAGCATGATTCACCCGTTCGGCGTCACGGGCTTCAATCTGCTCACCGCCCTGTCGACGCGCAACGACGATCCGACGAAAGCGTCGCGACCGTTCGACAATGACCGCGACGGCTTCGTCCTCGGCGAAGGTGGTGCGATGCTGGTGCTCGAAGAACTCGAACATGCTCGCCGCCGCGGGGCAACGATTTACGGCGAGGTCGTGGGCTATGGCTCGACGGCCGACGCGTTCCGCATCACCGATACGCATCCCGAAGGTCGCGGCGCCGCGAGCTGTTTGAACATGGCGCTGGCCGACGCGCAATTGAATCCGTCGGACGTCAACTATATCAACGCTCACGGCACGAGCACCGACGTGAACGATAAAGTCGAGACGCTCGCGATCAAAAAGGTCTTCGGCGAGCTGGCCTACAAGGTGCCGATCTCCAGCACGAAGAGCATGATGGGGCACCTGATTGCCGCCGGCGGTGCGGCCGAGGCGATCATCTGCCTGTTGGCGATTCGCGACGGCGTGCTGCCGCCGACGATTAACTACGACTCGCCCGATCCGAATTGCGACCTCGATTACATCCCCAACGAAGCGCGTCGCGCTCGTTGCGACGTCGCAGCGTCGAATAGTTTCGGCTTCGGCGGACAGAACATCACGTTGGTTCTGAAGCGCTTCGCGGCGTAAAGGTTAACCCTTCTCCCTCCGGGAGAAGGTGGTCCGCCGAAGGCGGATCGGATGAGGGCGGGCTGAACTGTTATCAGCGCGAATCGCAGTGCAGGCCGCCCTCACCCGGCGGCTGCGCCGCCACCCTCTCCCAAAGGGAGAGGAGTTCATCACGCGATCGCCGCCCGTGAACGGGTACCCGGTCGCGACTAAACACGCAGCATCCGGCGCAGACCAATCCGACCGGTCGCCCGTATAATGTCGTCATGAGGCCGCAGTACGCCATCTTGTTGATCGTCGTCGGCGTGCTCGGCTGGGGCGTCTTCCATGCCATTGGCGCGTATCGGTTCAATCACGACCCGAGGCGTTTCGTCGTGGTAATGGCCTGCGTGCTCGGCTTCCTCGCGTTTTGGGGGGCTGCGCTCGCGTCGCGTCGCGCTCGTCTTCGCCGCGAAAAGAACAACGACCCGTAACCGTGAGGGAAGTCGCATGCCCACACCGCTGCCGACCACACTCGAAAACGACGGCCTTTCGATGATCGTCCCGGTCGAAGGCTTGTCGATCGGCGAGTACATCATCCGCCGGCTGCAGGACTACGGCCTTCGCGACGTATTCGGCATCCCGGGCGATTACGTGCTCGGTTTTTACACGATGCTCTGCAACAGCCCGATCAACGTCGTCGGTTGCTGTCGCGAAGACAACGCCGGTTTCGCCGCCGACGCCTATGCACGCATCAACGGCCTGGGGGCGGTGTGCGTCACGTACTGCGTCGGGGGCCTGAGTCTCGCCAACAGCATTGCCGGGGCGTATGCCGAGAAGTCGCCGGTCGTGGTCCTTTCGGGTTCGCCAGGCATGAGCGAGCGGTCGAACAACCCGCTGCTGCATCACAAGGTGCGCGATTTCCGCACGCAGCTCGAAGTATTCGAGAAGCTATGCGTCGCCTCGACCGAGCTTGTCGATCCTGTGAACGCGTTCCGCGAGATCGACCGCGTGCTCGACGCTGCCGTGCGCTACAAACGCCCCGTGTACATCGAAATCCCGCGCGACATGGTGCGCGTCATTCCTGCCGCTCCGCACGAGTTTCGCCATCCGCACTTCGTGAGCGATCCGCAAGCCTTGGCCGAAGCCGCCGACGAAGCCGCCCGCATCCTGTCGGCCGCCAAGAAGCCGATCATCATCGCGGGCGTCGAGATTCACCGCTTTGCGTTGCAGGATCAACTCATCGCGCTAGCCGAGGCGACGCAGATTCCGATCGCCGGCACGCTGTTGGGCAAAAGCGTGGTGCCCGAGACGCATCCGCTGTATGTCGGCCTCTACGAAGGCGCCATGAGCCGTGAGGAAGTGACTCACTTCGTCGAGGACAGCGACTGCCTTTTGTTGCTTGGCACGTTCCTCACCGACATCGACCTCGGCATCTTCACGGCCAACATCGATCCGGCGAAGTGGATCTACGCCACGAACGAGCAGTTGCGAATTCGGCATCATTACTATCACGACGTCTTCCTCGGTGATTTCATCGCCGAGCTCTCGGCGCGTCGCCCGTCGCCGCCAGAACGGCCGATGCCCGAAACGCCCGCCCACCAATCGCAGCCATTCGCGTTGAAGCCCAAAGAGCCGATCACGATCATGCGCGTCATTGCACGGCTCGACGAGTCGCTCGACGACAAGACGATCGTCATTTGCGACGTCGGCGACGCCCTGTTCGCCGGGACCGAGCTAACGACGCATGGACGCACCGAGTTCATCGGGCCAGCCTACTACACGTCGATGGGTTTTTCGGTCCCCGCCGCGCTGGGGGCAGCGGTTTCGAGGCCGGACGAGCGGATCGTCGCGATTGTCGGCGACGGGGCCTTTCAGATGACCGGCAACGAGTTGTCGACGATCATCCGCCACAAGTTCCACGCCATTGTCATCCTCCTCGACAACAAGGGTTACGGCACCGAACGCGTCCTGCATCCCGGCGCGTACAACGACATCAACCCTTGGCAGTACCACAAGCTGCCCGAGGTCTATGGCGGCGGCAAAGGCTACCAGGTTCGCACTGAAGGAGAATTCGACGCCGCTCTTTCTGCCGCTTGGAACGACCGCGGAGTACACTTGATACAGGTTCACATCGGCGAAACCGATCACAGCTTCGCGCTCGAGCGGTTGGCCGAGAAGTTGAGCAAGAAGGTGTAAAGCTGCTGAGGGTGTCATGCATCAGCTCGCGGATGGTCTGTGGCAGTTGCGAGGCTTTCCGCCTCATGCCATCAACGTCTATCTGGCGGGCGATGTGCTCATCGACGCCGGCACGCGATGGTCGCACCGACGGATCGTGCGACAGTTGCGTGGCCGATCGTTGTCGATGATCGCCCTAACGCACTGCCATCCCGACCACCAAGGTTCCGCGCACTCATTGTGCGAAGCCTATGGCGTGCCGTTGGCTTGTCACTCGGCCGACGTCGCTGCCATGGAAGGGACCGAACCCATGCAACCTGCGTCCCCCGCGCTTGCGGTATCGCGGGCGTGCTTCGCGGGTCCGCCGCATCCCGTCGCGCGGCATCTTGTCGAGGGGGATGAGGTCGCGGGCTTCCGCGTCGTGCACGCCCCCGGGCACACGCCGGGGCACGTGATTTTCTTTCGTCCCAGCGATCGAGTGGCCATCGCCGGCGACGTGATCAACACCATGAACCTGGTGACGACCGTCCCAGGACTACACGAGCCGCCGTGGTTCTTCTCAGCCGACCCGCTGGCCAATCGCCGCTCGATGCGGTTGCTGGTCGACTTGGAACCTTCGCTGGTCTGCGTCGGTCACGGGCCGCCGATTCGCGGTGTCGAATCGCTGCGTTCGTGGGTCGATCGGATCGAGGGGCTCGTCGTCGCGGTGCCGTCGACCTGCGGTTGAGCGCACGGGACTGTGTTGTTGTGGCGGGTTAGCCGCGACGCGCCCAGCGGAGCGCTCGCTGGCGCGTCGCGGCTAACCGCAGACACGGTCGCGTTTCAAGGCCCACGTGCGGTTGAAGCCGCTCCCGGCGATCGCTATAATCCGTGATTCTCGTTAGGAGTAATCGCCATGACGATGGACAAGAGCTTGCGGATGCGTGCGGGATTGGCCCGCGCCCGTGGCGTGTTGAGCCGCGACGAACGCATTCTGCAACTGCAATCGAACGACAAATGGAACGAAGGCCGCAGCCCACTGGGGCTGCCGAAGGTCCGCGTCATCAAGTTGTCGATGAAGAAAAAGAAGAAGGCCAAGGAAGAAGAAGGCGCCGACGGAGCAGCCGCTCCTGCTGGTGGCGCCGCTGGCAAGGCTGCCGCCCCCGCTGCAAAGGCTGCCGGCAAGAAGTAATCGCCGGCCGCCTGGCTCCAGCGCCAGTGTGTCATCTTTCCGCAACGCCTCGTCTAGCAACGCGTCTTTCAGTAACACCGATGCGCGTCAAACTCGAATACGGCACGACGGGGCTTCACGTCGAACTGCCCGACGAGCGGATCGTCCGTACGTTGAAGTACAAGGACGCTCCGCCACTGCCGAACCCGGCAACCTCGTTGCGTGCGTGTCTCGACCGACCGAACGGCACGCCGCCTTTGGCCGAGTTAGCTCGCGGCCGCACGAGTGCGTGCATCGTCATCTGCGACATCACGCGCCCGGTGCCGAACGAGATGATGCTCACGCCGATGCTCGAGATTCTCGAGCAGGCTGGCATACCGCGCGACCGCATCACGATCCTCATCGCCACGGGCCTGCACCGCCCGAACGAAGGCGCCGAGTTGGTCGAAATGGTCGGTCAGCGAATCGTCGACAACTACACGATCGTCAATCACCACGGCAAAGAGCTCTCAGAGCACACGTATCTCGGCGACAGCCCGCGAGGCGTGCCGATTTGGATCGATAGCCGTTACGTCGAGGCCGACCTCAAGATCACCACCGGCCTTATCGAACCGCACCTGATGGCGGGCTTTTCGGGCGGTCGCAAGCTGATCTGCCCAGGCATCGCGGCACTCGAAACCGTGAAGGTCTGGCATAGCCCGATGTTCCTCGAACATCCGAATGCCGATTGCGGCATCCTCGATGGCAACCCGGTACACGAAGAGAACACCTGGATCGGCCGACACACGGGCTGCGACTTCATCGCCAACGTGGTGATCGACGCCGAGCGTCGCCCGCTCAAGTTCGTTGCCGGCGACATGGTCGAAGCCTTCCATGAGGGCGTGGCATTCGTGCGGAGCGTTGTTCGCGACACCGTGACGGAACCGGTCGATGTGGTCGTCACCAGTTCGGCAGGCTATCCACTCGACACGACTTTCTACCAGGCGATCAAAGGGCTGACCGGCGCGCTTCCGATCGTCAAGCAAGGCGGCACGATCATCATGGCGGCCAGCCTCAGCGAAGGCATCGGCAGCCCCGAGTTCCAACAGCTCTTCCGCGAGAACGAGACGATCCACAGCTTCCACCAGCGGATACTTGGCAAGGATTACTTTGTCATGGACCAGTGGCAGCTCGAAGAGCTCGCCAAGGTCTGTCGCAAGGTGAAGGTGAAGATCATCAGTGACGGCCTCGACCGCGCGACGCTCGAAAGCCTGTTCGTCGACACGGCGCCGAGCATCGAGCAAGCCGTCGCCGACTCGCTGGCCGAATACGGTGACGCCGCTCGCATCGCCGTCATCCCCAAAGGCCCGTACGTCCTAGCTCAGGTGGCGTAACGCCGCCTTCGGGCACATTGCCGCGCTCGGCGCGGGTCTCTGACCCCGCCGCTGGACCGACCGAAGGTCTCCCGGTATCGGCGACGCCTGGAGACCGACGCCGAGCGCGTTTCCCCACCGATTCCCGGTGGAATTCTCAAGCGACGCCGTTCATATTGGAGGGCCGCGTTCGTTCGTTCCGCCATCACAGCCCCGCCATCAAACTCAATCACCCGCCATGAAAACGACTTCCCGCCTTCTCGTCGCCATCGTTCTTGCGACCTCCGCGTCTATTGCCCGCGCCGATGTCAAACTGCCGGCGATCATCTCCGACCACATGGTCGTGCAGGCCGAAGAAAACGTGCCTATTTGGGGCTGGGCCGATGCCGGCGAGAAGGTGACCGTTAAGCTAGCCGGTCAGTCGCAGTCGACAACCGCCGACAAGGACGGCAAGTGGCAAGTCACGTTCAAAGGGCTCAACACTGGCGGCCCGCACGTGATGACCGTCGAAGGCAAGAACTCGCTGAAGGTCGACGACGTGCTCGTCGGGCAGGTATGGCTGGGGTCGGGGCAATCGAACATGGGGATGCTCGTTCAAAGCAGCCTCAACTTCGAAGAAGAAAAGTCCGCCGCGAATCTGCCGATGGTCCGCATGTTCACCGTCGAGAAGAACTCGCAACCAACACCACAAACCGATTGCAGAGGTTCGTGGGTTCTCAGCAGCCCGGATACGGTCGGGGCGTTCTCGGCCGCGCTGTACTTCTTCGGTCGCGACTTGCACAAGGCGCTGGGTGTGCCGGTTGGGTTGATCAACTCGTCGTGGGGCGGCACCGCCATCGAGGCTTGGACGAGCATGCCCGCACAGTCGAAGCTCGCCGAGTACCCGACGATCTCGAAACCTTGGGAAGACGCGAAGGCAAAGCCCTGGGATCAAGCCAAGGCCGACGCCGCCTACGAGAAAGCGTTGGCGGCATGGAAGGAGCAGGCGAAAGCCGCGAAGGAGGCCGGTCAACCCGCGCCGCGTGGTCCGCAGAAGGGAATCGACCCGAGGCTCAGCCAGAATCATCCCGCCAACCTCTACAACGGCATGATCTCGCCGATCATCCCTTACGCGTTCCGCGGCGCAATCTGGTATCAAGGCGAGAGCAACGCGGCCAAAGACTTCCGCAACCTCTACGGCCTGCAACTGCGCACGTTGATCGCCGATTGGCGTACGCGGTTCGGCCACGACTTCCCGTTTGCCTGGGTGCAACTCCCCGACTTCCGCGCACCGCAAGAGACGCCGAACGATCCAAGCACTTGGGCGATCGTTCGCGAGCAGATGCTCAAGACGCTCGACGTGCCGAAGACCGGCATGGCCATCGCGCTTGGCCTCGGCGAAGAGAAAGACATTCACCCCAAGAACAAGCAAGGCGTCGGTCAAAGGCTCGCCATGTGGGCCTTGCACGACGTCTATGGTCGCAAGAACGCCAGCAGCGGACCTCTACCGACCGGTCACGAAATCCGCGGCAAGGAAGTCGTCGTGACATTCGACCACATCGACGGCGGACTCAAAGCCAAGGGTGGCGAGCTCAAGGGCTTCGCCGTCGCCGGTGATGACAAGAAGTTCGTCTGGGCCGACGCCCGCATCGAAGGCAACAAAGTCATCGTCTCATCGGCCGAGGTGCCGAAGCCGATGTCGGTTCGTTACGCGTGGGCCGACAACCCGGTGTGGAGCCTCGAAAACGGCGCTGGCTTGCCGGCGACGCCGTTCCGCACGGATGAATGGGAATAGGACGTCACAAGGCGCGCAACCCCAAGCCCACGGACGGCCGTCCGTGGGCTTTTTGTTGCGCTCTTGCCAGGGTCCAAGTATCTGCGAATCTGCTAACTTAATCATCGGGCGAACTGAATTAGCGCAACACGAACATGGAAGTCCGTCGTCAATACAGTCGGTCTGCAATCGCATTTGCGTTATTCCTCGCGAATCTTCTTGCTCGCGCTGCTGCCGCCGATTCGCCCGTCACCGGTCAGCTGCTTTATTCAACTCGAATTCCAAAGAACGGCGATCACGTCGTCCTGTCGGCGAAGATCGACGGGCAAAAAGCCGCCTGCGTTTTCGATACGGGCGCTACGCATCTTTGTATTGACCATGCACTCGCTGACAAGTTGAAGCTTGAGCCGCAGGGCAGCGTGAAGGGTTGGACTGCGGGAGGTAGCACAAACTTTGCAACTGTCGCTTGCCCCGTATTGATGCTGGGACATACGACGTTTTCTCATTCAGACCAGGCATTTGTTGCCGATTTAGCGAGCATAAGCGAACTGAAGGGAAGGACACTTTCCGCGTTGATTGGAATGACTTTTTGGAAGAACCATATCGTCGAGTTAGATTTCGACCACAGTCGAATGAATGTGTTCACGAGCAGTTCAAGCATTGCGGCGGGATGGAAATTCGTCGATATCGCATACATGACGAATGGCGTGCCGTACATCACAGCCCGCACGGGCGATTTCGCCTATACGCTAACGATCGATACAGGATCAGATTGCACAATTGATCTTCCTCGTCAGGCTCTTCAGCCTCTTATTCAAGGCCAGACCGTAGACTACTACAGTCCGAGCTTATCGTGGAGTCTTTCGGGAATGGCCCCGGACCCGACATTCTTGCTAAGTAAGGTTTCACTAGGCACGTTCGAGTTCGGGGATATTGTTGTAGGGCGCTCGGGATACGGGCATAGCCGAGGAACGCTCGGCATTGGACTACTATCAAAATTTCATGTGATTTTTGACTTCCCCAACTCGCGCCTCTACTTGAAACCAAGAGAGTTGGCTATCTCAGGCAAGCGAGGCTTTCTTGGAGTCGTGCTCAAGAGGGAAAATAGCACGACATCAGTCGCAGAGATCGTTCGCGATAGCCCAGCTGACCGACTGGGATTGAGACGAGGAGATATCCTTTTCAACGTGCCAAGTGGCAAGGCGGAGGGCCTTCCTTTGAACAAGATCTATCAGGAGTTGCAATCAAGACCGGGAAAGGAACGAACCATCACCATTGAGCGCGAAGGCATGCGCCAGAGCGTAGTAGTGATTCCTGAACGACCCATCCCTGTTCCGATAGCGCTCTCGGGCGATTGTCCGGTGATGCTCAAGGACAATGGCTGGCGACTATTCGGCGATCCCGAGCATCCTGTGGTTTATAACGGAAGGTGCTACTTCTGTTTCGGACCCATCGCCGCCGAAGAGTTCAAATTGGCACCGGAACGATACGCGATAACCGAAGCCCTTTTAGACGACGGTAAGGGCGACTGATACGCTTCTTCTGACCTTGGCAACTTGGGATTCGTACCGACGACGGCTGGTGCGGTTCATTCGTTAGTCTATTCATCACCCATGACCAATCAACGCCTGCAACGTCGTTGAAGGTGCAATCGTCGGCAGCGCTTTTCGACCGACATCCTTCACGAGGATCGCGGTGTAACTCACCTGCAGGTCGATCTTCACGGTCGTTTTGTTGCCGGCGCGGTCGGTGATCACAAATGACAATGTCACAGTGGGCCGGTAGCGTGATATTAAACGACTGCAAGCCTCGACGCTCGTCATCAGAATTTGAAATCGCCAATGAACAACTGGCTGCTGTGGTCCGCTGTGCGGTTGCTTGTCCACATCAGTTGCTTGCCGTCGGGTGAGAAGACCGGCAACACGTCGGCGGTGGCGTGATCGGTGATGCGCGTGATCGGCCCGGCGGCGAGCTTGCCGTCTTTCAGTTCGTAACGCATCAGCCATAGATCGTAGTTGGGCCGCGCCATGGGATTCGAGTGATCGGCGCCTGTCCAGATGATGTACGGCTCGGTCGGATGCCAGTACGGCGCCCAATTCACGCCAATGTTGTCGGTCAGCGCGACCTTGTTCTTGCCGTCGATGCCGATCGCGTAAATCTGCAGCATGTCTTTCTCTTTGCGATCGCTGCGGAAGACAACCCACTTGCCATCGGGCGAGATAAACGGTCCGCCGTCGTAGCCGGGCGAGTTCGTCAACTGCCGAACGTTCGATCCGTCAGCGTTCATCAGATACAAGTCGGGATCGCCGTCGCGCGTGCTGCAGAAGACGATCGTCTTGCCGTCGGGCGAGAACGAGCCCTCGGCATCGTAGCCGGGCGAGTTCGTGAGCGCGTGTAGATGCGTGCCGTCGAGATTGGCCTGATAGATTTCCGTGTTCGGATCAAAGACCCATTCGTAGCGTCGTCGCGTTCCGGTGCGTGCGTCCTCGGCCTGCTTCGCGCGTTCGGCCTCTTCGGTGGCGGTCATGTTCGGGTCGCTGTGGCTCGACGCGTAGATAATGTGCTTGTTGTCGGGCGAGAACGCGGCGCACGTCGTGCGGCCACGCCCGGTGCTCACGAGCTTCGGCGAGCCGCTGTTCAGCGGCTGCGTATAGATCTGATAGAACGGATAATCCTTCGGCACAGCCTGATAAATGATCGTCTTCCCGTCAGGCGAGAAATATCCTTCGCCCGCCTTCACAAAGCCGTCCGTCACCTGTCGCAAAGCGCCGAGATGTTGCGATTCGATCGACGCGGCACTCGGGTCCTGCGCCGCGGCGGTGCTGACGCATGTGGCGACGCTAATAACAATCGATAGCGCGTGTTTCATTGCGACCTCGTGATGATGTTGCGTGTCGATCCATTATGGTTGTTCGACGCGTGCGATCAAAGTACCCTGATAGGTTTGCGACCATCGCAACCACGCCACCCTAGCGCACGCGCATGGCACGAGGCATCGTCGAACCATCGCCCACGCCGCCGGCAACCGATCCGAACGCGCCTCACACCGCCGACGACGTGATCCGCGTGCGCGGCTGTCGCGTGCACAATCTGCAAAACATCGATCTCGACATCCCGCGGGATCAGCTTGTCGTGATCACGGGCCCCAGCGGCTCGGGCAAAAGCTCGCTGGCATTCGACACGCTGTTCGCCGAGGGGCAGCGGCAATACATCGAAAGTTTGAGCGCCTACGCCCGGCAGTTTCTGATGCAGTTGGAACGCCCGGATGTCGACCTCGTCGAGGGGCTGCAACCAACGATCTCGATCGACCAAAAGGCGGGCATCGCCAACCCGCGCAGCACGGTCGCAACCGTGACCGAGATTTACGATCACCTGCGATTGCTGTACGCGCGGCTTGGCGAGGCGTTTTGCTATCGCTGCGGCGCGCCGATCAGCCAGCAGTCGCCCGACCAGATTCTCGACACGCTGATGGCGCTGCCGACGGGGACGAAGCTGATGCTGCTCGCTCCGGTGGTGCGTGGCCGCAAGGGGTTGCACGAGGATGTGTTCGCCGCCATCCGCAAGGCAGGGTTCTTGCGGGCTCGCGTCGACGGCACGGTCTACGAACTCGACGCGGTGCCGAAACTCGTGCGGCAGAAGAATCACACGATCGAGGCGGTCATCGATCGCATCATCCTGCGCGAAGGCATCGAGAGCCGCGCGACCGAATCGCTGAAAACCTCGCTGCATCACGGGGCGGGGCTCGTCGTGGCGATGTATCAAACGCCGGACACGAAAACTCCGACGCATTGGGACGAGCGTATCTTCAGCACCGAGTACGCCTGCCCGAATTGCAAGATCAGCTACGAAGAACTCGAGCCGCGCACGTTCAGCTTCAACAGTCCATACGGCGCGTGCCCTGATTGCGACGGACTCGGCTCGCAGCGCGCGTTCGACGCCGAGTTGGTGGCCCCGGATGCGACGCGCCCCGTGGGAGCGGGAGCGATTCTTCCTTGGGCGACCGGGCGTACTGGCCCCAGTGTTACTGGACGCAGTGGCAACGCGCACGGAACATCGAAGCGGCATCGGCAAGCGCTCGAAGAACTCGCCAAAGTCGGCGGGTTTCATCTCGATACGCCGCTCGAAAAGTTGTCGTCGAAAATGCGAACGATACTCTTCAACGGTACACGCGACGTGCCCGGCGTGCTTCCGTTGCTCAACGAACAATACGAGGCCGCCGACGAAGCGGGGCGCGAGAAGCTCGAAACCTTTCGCGGGGACGTGCCTTGCCCCGAGTGTGGCGGCGCTCGGCTGCGACAGGAAGCGCGGAGCGTGCGCATTCATGGCAAGGCGATCCATGAGTTCACCGCGATGGCCGTGCGTCCAGCACGCGCGTTCGTTGATAGCCTGACAACGGGCGAGTTTCAGTTCCGCGACGAGCAGTTGCCGATCGCGACTCCGCTCGTGCGGGAGCTTAAGAATCGACTCGAGTTTCTCGACAAGGTGGGGCTCGATTATCTGACGCTCGATCGGGCGGCCGACACGCTTAGCGGCGGCGAGTTGCAGCGCATTCGCCTCGCGACGGGGCTTGGCTCGGCGTTGGTCGGCATCTGTTACATCCTCGACGAACCGTCGATCGGTCTGCATCCGCGCGACAACAATCGGCTGATCGAGGCACTCCGCGACTTGCAACGCTCGGGCAACACGGTGCTCGTCGTCGAACACGACGAAGCCATCATGCGCACTGCTGATTGGTTGATCGACGTCGGCCCCGGAGCAGGGCGGCTTGGCGGAAAGATTGTCGCCCAGGGAACGCCCGCAGCGATCGCGGCCGATGAGAGTTCCATCACCGGCAAGTATCTTTCCGGCGCGTTGAAGATCGAGGTGCCGACGTCGCGACGTCCGATCGACAAGAAGCGGACAATCACGATCGAAGGGGCGACATGCCACAACCTGAAAAGCGTCGACGCCAGTTTTCCGCTGTCCGCGTTGGTATGCGTGACGGGCGTGAGCGGATCGGGGAAGAGCTCGCTCGTGAACGAGACGCTGGCGCGTGCCGTGGCGCGACATTTGGGACTCGGTGGGCCGAAGCCGGGGCCGCACACCGGCCTCCGCGGCGTCAACCAGATCGACAAGTTTATCGAGATCGATCAGTCGCCGATTGGCCGCACGCCGCGCAGCAACCCAGCGACCTACACTGGCGTGTTCGACGAGATTCGCAAGGTCTTCGCCCACACGCGCGAGTCACGCATTCGTGGCTACAAGGCAAGTCGGTTCAGTTTTAACGTCGCCGGCGGCCGATGCGAGGAATGCAGCGGGCAGGGTCAGACCAAGATCGAGATGAACTTTCTGCCCGACCTGTACGTCGAGTGCCCCGTCTGCCGAGGCGCGCGATTCAACCGCCAAACGCTCGAAGTGAAATACCGCGACTTGTCGATCGCCGATGCACTAGCGCTCACCATCGACGACGCCGCGACGTTCTTCGAGAACTTTCCCACGATGGCTCGATTGTTGGCGAGTTTGCAGGATGTCGGGCTTGGTTACTTAACGCTCGGGCAATCGTGCACGACGCTTTCAGGCGGCGAGGCGCAGCGGATCAAACTCGCGACCGAATTGGGCCGCGTGACAACGGGCAAGACGTTGTATGTCCTCGATGAGCCCACGACGGGGCTGCACTTCGACGACGTCGCGAAACTCTTGCGAGTGTTGAGCAGGCTCGTGGACCTCGGCAACACGGTGATCGTGATCGAGCATCACGTTGACGTGATGAAGTGCGCCGACTGGATCATCGACCTCGGGCCCGAAGGTGGAGCAGGGGGCGGGCGCGTGCTGTTCGAGGGGACGCCAGAGCAAATCGCGCAAGAGAAGGACAACGCGACGGGACGGTTTGTGCGTGAGGCGCTCGTATCTTCAGCAATGAAATGAACCGCAGAGGACGCGGAGATCGCAGAGAAAACGGACGAGATATGTAGTTGCCGTTCTACTTCCGCCCCTTTTGTCTGCTCCCTGCAGTCTCTGCGCCCCCCGCGGTCATTTTCCTACTTAAAGAGCGGTCAAAGCGATAGATTCAGAGACGACCGCCTCGCGGCCCAGATGCAAGCCTTGAGTGGCCAGCCGTGGCGGGAACGACTCGATGCGATCGGGGCCTTGACCGATCGTTACGAGGTAAGCGAGCTTTTTGCCGCCGAGACGCACGTGCGATCGTACCGACGGCCAGTTCGCGAACTCGATGATGCCCACGACGCGGCGCAGGCCGCGAGTGCTGAGCTCCTCGAAGGCACGTAAGACCGCGAGCGAGTGGATGCGGCGGCCGCGGTAGTCGGGATGGGTGAAGACCTTAAAGATATAGGCGGTGTCGTCGGAAAACGACATCTTCATGCCGAGCGTGTCATCGGCGTCGACGGCGTTCAAAGTGTACCAACTGTAGTTGACCAACCGCGAGCCATCGAACACGCCGAAGCAAATCGCGTTGCCATCCGCCACACGATCGGCCATGAACGGTTCGAGGTCGTAAGCCGGATCGGCAGCGATCGATCGAATGTCGTCCGCCGTCAATAGGCGATGCTCATAGGCTGTCAACTTCGTCTCGTCGACAACGAGGTCGGCGATGTCGATGCCCAGCAGGTGACAGACACGCACGTCAACGAATAGTCGCGCGAAGCGATATGTCAGTCCGAGCAACGCGGCACTGATGCCGTGATGCCGCACGGTCTGTGTGAAGTAGGTGACGCCGGGCAGACGAGGAAAGCGCATGACAACGACAGACGGCAAGATTGGGGCCAAGCGTGCAACGGCGTGACGAGCCGTTTCGCAAGACGACTTCTCTTGTGAGTTTACGTCGTTGCGACACGCATCGACGAAGATTCGCGATGTTGCGAAAAGTCAACATCGCGTTTTACAACGTCATCGGTACGGCACGCAGCAATACGGCGGCGTGGCCGGGAAGATACCAATCCCTGGTGTCGAGCTGCGCCGTGCCGGAGCCACCGTACAGCGGGTCTTCGCTCGACCACTGAAGCTCCCAAGTGCGACCCTCCGAAGCCGCCAACAGCGGCTCGGCCGGCGGGCGGAACGGCAGATCGCGGCCCATGTTGACGAGCAGCAGCCGATCGTCGCCGTCGTCTTCGAGCCAGCGGAGCAGAAAGGCCTCGGGGGCGAGCACCGCGCCGGCGATATGATCCGCCCGTTGCGCGGCGATGACTCGATCCTCGCGGCGCAGCCGCAGCAGATCTTTGTGCAAGGCGACGGCATGGGTGTGTGTCTCGCGCTCGCGCCAATCGAGTTTGCAACGCTCGAACGTGTTGAGGTCACAAGGATCGGAAAAAATGTGCGCGCTGTCCGGGCCGCTGAGACTGCGGAACTGTCGTAGATATTCTTCGCGGCCGTTACGGACCAACTCAGCCAACTTCACTTCGTGATCGGCAAAATACAGGAACGGCGCCGACGCAGCGAATTCCTGACCTTGAAACAGCATCGGCGTTCCAGGCCCGAGAAGGAACAGCGCCGTCATCGCGCGCAATCGTCCAGGCGAAGTGAGCGCGTGCGCGGGCAAACCTTTGGCTGAGTTCGCAACCTGGTCGTGATTCTGCAGAAAGTTGACGAAGCACTGCGCGGGCAGGCCTCGCGACGGAGTACCGCGAAACTTGGTTTGGCGCAGATTCCATTGCCCCTGATACAGATAGCCTCGCGTGATCGACGAGATGAGTTCCTGCGGCGTGCCCTGGTAGTCGATGTAGTAACTTTCGTTGTGACCGGTCATCGCCACGCGTGTAGAGTGGTGGAAGTCGTCGTTCCACGTGCCGTCGTGACCGAAGCCGCCTTGGTCGGCGGGACGAACGACGTGGGCTTCCTGATGTTCGTTCTCAGCGATGACGAGCGTGCCGCGTCCTTTCGCTGCTTCGGCGACACGACGTCGAACGGCTGCGAGCACGTGGTCTTTCGAGTCGTCTTGGATCGCATGAATCGCATCGAGACGTAGGCCGTCGATGTGGAACTCGTCGATCCAGTAACCGGCGTTCGAGATGAAGAACTCGCGGACACCGTGCGCGTTCTCGCCGTCGAAGTTGATGGCTTCGCCCCAATCGGTGCCATGCTTCTTCGAGAAGTAATCCTTCGTGAACATGCCGACATACGCGCCAGTGGGGCCGAAGTGGTTGTAGACCACGTCGAGCAGCACACCGAGACCGAGCGCGTGCGCGTGATCGACGAAGGCGCGAAAATCGTCGGGCCTGCCGTAGAGTCGTGTTGGCGCGAACATGTCGACACCGTCGTAGCCCCATCCGAAACGGCCCGCGAAGTCGGCGACAGGCATCACCTCAACCGTCGTGACGCCAATGTCGACGAGGCTCGACAATCGCTCAGCCGCCGCAGCCCAAGTTCCCTCGGGCGTGAAGGTGCCGACATGAAATTCGTAGATCACCTGACCCTGCATCGCGATGCCGCGCCATTGGTTGTCACGCCACTTGTAGGTCGTCGGGTCGATCACTTCCGACGGACCATCGACCCCCTCGGGCTGAAAACGGCTGACGGGGTCGGGCACCGCTCGCGATTCATCGTCGAGGGCAAAGCGGTATCGCGAACCGACCGAAGCCTCGGCGACGAGCGCCGAGAAATAGCCTCGTTCCTCGGTTTTCAGCTCGTGCGTGGTCGAAGCGGCCGACTTTCCGCGACCGCCGTCGGATTGTCCTTCAAGCACCACCGCGACTCGTTTCCTGCCAGGCGCGAAGACTCGAAAGTGAACGCCTCCGTCGGGCTGCACTTCGGCGCCGACGGGCAAGCGCCGCGAAATGGCCGCTTTTGCCATGTCCGAACCCCTTTCAACCACTGCTGTTGATTGCGACGTCTCGTTGTACATGATCGCCTCGCCAAAAAGTTTGACGATGGCGTGTGGCAACTTTCGCACCATTCGCGTGATAAGTCGAAGTGCGTCGCGTTGCGAGTGCGTGTATTGCTAGCCCCCATCGCGAGAGCTAGCCTAAACCCGGGTGTGGTCTTCCTGTTGATTGGGGCTATCGATGATCGGGTTGTCAATCGAACCGACAGTTGCATGTCTTATTCCCTCTCCCCTTGCGGGAGAGGGTGGTTCGCCGATGGCGAACCGGGTGAGGGGTTGAGGCGGGTACACGCTTCAACACCCCTCACCCCGGCTCTTTCCCGCATGGGGAGAGGGAGACAACTGAGTCGTCGTTGGATTAGTAACCTGAAGATCAAATAAACAGCGAGGGAGCTTGTCATGACGCTGATCATCAGTGTACCGGGACGCGCGCAGCCGCTGACGTTCGACGACAGCGTGACGAGCATTCCGATCGGTCGCGATCCGGACACGTGCAGCAAAGGCGTCCTCATTGCTGAGGATCAAACGGAGGTCGGCCGCGAGCACTGCACGATCGAACGCGTGGCCGGGTACTATCGGCTGGCGTTGAACAAGCATCACGCGGTGCTCGTCAATGGCAAGCTGGCCAACGACGGCCAAGAGCTTGGTGACGAGATCGACCTGCAACTCGGCAAAGGCGGTCCAAAGCTCGTCGTGAAAACCACGCTCACGAGCAAGGTGAAACCGACTTCGTCGAAGTTCGAGCAGAAGGGTTCCGCCACGCGACTGAAGGAAAACGAGAAAGCGGCGCGACGCGGGCGAAGAATCGCCATCGCGTCCCTGCTGTTGCTCGGGCTGGCGACGGTCGTTGGCCTGGGGTTGCACGGCGAGAGCATGAAAAAGCTCAAGCTGCACGACGAGCAAATTGCCGCCGTCGAGCAACACGCTGCCGGGTTGCGACGCCTTGAAGAAGCGCTGCAGGGGAGTGCGCGATCGGTTTACCTGATGGGCGTGCAAGATCCGCGCGGCGGCTGGCAGGTGATGGCCACCGCATGGGTCGTCGATCAGGAGAAAGGTCTTCTCGCAACGAACGGACACGTGGCCGAGATTTTCGACGAGACGCAGCAGAAGAACAAAGACGAGACGATCGCGGGCTATCAGTTCGTCGCGCGCTCGACCGAGAATCCGCCTCGCGACTTCGTGATCGAGTCGGTCAAGATTCATCCTGGATACGATCAATCGGCCGATACGTTTGCCAAGTTCAATCCTCAGCGACGCACCACGGAAGTCTCGATCGAAGAGATCGCGATGCCTGGCAACTATTGCGACGTTGCGATCATGAAGGTGAAAGATGCGACGGGGCTTGGGCCCGCACTGCCGTTGGCTGAGGCAACGGTGCTTGAGAACTTGAAAGGCGGCGACGATGTTGGGCTGATTGGTTTTCCGCTTGAGAACATTGACCTCGGCGGCGTGAACGAAACGCAGCCGACGCCCAAGGTGCAGATCGGTCACGTCGTCGCGCTGACCGATTACTTTGATGTCGCGGAAACGGACTTCGACCAACGCCTGTTGCTCGAACACTCGATTCCTTCGACCGGCGGCTGCAGCGGAAGCCCGATTTTCAACTCTGATGGTCGCGTCGTTGCGTTGCTCAACGCGGGCAACGCGTTCTTCAAAATCGGGTCGTATTATCGCCTGCCGTCGGCGGCCCTCATCAACTACGGGCAGCGGTCCGACCTGGTGCGTGAACTGCTCGAAGACCGTGCCGACGAAGCGCAGAAAACGCGAACTTCGCAGTGGGAAGATGAAATGACGAAACGCTATGTGCGTCTCGACGACGCACAGGAGCAGGTCAAGAAAGGGTTAGCCGATCGCAAAGGCCGCCGCAACGACACCGTGATTCAGCCCAAGATTCAAGAGTTCGCTGGCGTCGGCCTGACGGCGATGAAGTGGGCCGACGACAGTGCGACGCTCGACAACTTCACCGGCATGACGGTCGCCGACAAGTTCCTGCTCGTACGGCCCGAGAGCGCCGGCAAGGTCGCCTTCATTGCCTGGATTCCGTATTCCGAGAAGTTCGACAAGTTCGATGCCTATCACGCGACGCTCAGCACCACAGAGAACTCAAGCGGCACGAAGGTGTTGTCGGGCAGCCCAACCAAAGGCGACGCGATCGCCACCACGCACGACGAGAACCGAACATGGTTCTGGTACAGCGAACCGGTAGATGTGAAGGCCGGCGAGGTGCTCGCTTGCGAAATCTCGTACACGCCCGAGACCGATGCCGACGAAAGCTGTTCCATCACGGCGTACTTCATGCCCACGCCGACCACACCACCGCTCCAGCTCGGCGATCGCCGGCAAGAGCTTGTCGACCAGTACCTCGGCAGCAACCTGATTTGGCGATTTCTGAACTATCAAGCCGTCGAGGTCACGCATTGGTCGGGGACCGTGACCGGCAGTTTCGCCATCGACACGGCGAACTTTCCGATCGCGACGAGCGACACCTATCTGTTCGTCGTCAACTCAGCGAATACATCCTCATTCAGTTTCGACGTCAGCGGTCGCTATGCCGACGGAACCACGAAGGTGCTTGGTTCCAACGCGAGCGCGGACGGTTGGGCTGCGGTCCAGGCGTATATCGGAGATTCGGTCACCGCAGGCAGCTCGACGCAAAAGCCGCAGTGGCTCGAGACGTCGCTCATGAATGCCGCAAAAGGGACGAATTACGAGGTGTACGTGTACTATCCGAAGTCGCCGTGAGTGATCTCGCGTCGTCTCGTGGAACGTGATCGATCAGCGTACGTTTGGCGAATGAGCGATCGCAATCGTCGATGGCAGCGCGTTGAGCCAACGCAATGCGCGTCCCGCGACGTCAGCGTCGGCGGGAACACAGCCGGCGAGGCGATACTCGCCCTGACGCAAGGTTCGTGCTAACTCGCCCAAGCGACGCGCGACGTCTTGCATGAAGACGTCCACCTCAGCGTTGCCAAGCTCGCGTCGCACAAGCTGCACTTCACCTGGAACGCGACGACGCACGAGGCTCACCAATCGCGCGTTCTCGGCCTTGTACAGCGCGCCGTCGACGTGCGCACGTCGCAACTCACCGTGAGAGTTGAACTGATAGACGGGTTCTTCGTCGAAGAAGACGCTTGCCGATCCGTCGCGACGAAAGCCGACGACCATCGAGTGGCCGTCGGGCGTATCGAACTGAACGCGCTCGACCAAGGCGGTTGCCTCGGCCAACAGGTTTTCGCGTTCGTGTTCTTCGCGTGCCATGACAGTCAGCTAGTTTAGCTGAACTGCATCACGCCGTGATCCTTGTGATTGGTCTCGCGACGAGAGATCTCGCGGATTTCGTCGCGAACCTTGAAGAACGCCTCGACGACGCGGGCGTCCCATTGTTTGCCGGCGCCTTGGCGAATGATTTCGTCGAGCTGCTCGTCGGGCATGCCGTTGCGGTACGGGCGATCGCTGGCCATCGCGTCGTAAGCGTCGGCGACGGCGGCAATACGCGCGAGGAACGGAATCTCGTCCCCCTTGAGACCGTGCGGATAGCCGCGGCCATCCCACGACTCGTGATGGTGGAGCACGACCGGCAACACGCTTTGCATCTTTCGCAAGTCACGAAGGATGCGGTAGCCGATCTCGACGTGCGTTTTGACGTGCTCGAACTCGGCCTCGGTCAACTTACCTGGCTTTCGCAGGACGTTGTCGTCAATGCCGATCTTGCCCAGATCATGCAGCAGGCCGGCCATGTACAGCGTCTTGAGCGTCTCGCTGTCGCAGCCGAGTTCTTGGGCGAGCCGCACGCTGACGCGCGCGACACGATCACTGTGACCACGCGTGTACGGGTCCTTGGCGTCGATGGCGCTCGACATGGCTCGAACCACTTCGGCGAGCACGTCGGCCTGCTGGCGGTACAAGTCGAGGTTGGAACTGTGAATGCCGAGAATCGCAGCGACACTCGACAGCAAGTTGGCTTCGATCGTGCCGAACTCGGCATGATGGCGATGATTGATCGCGGCGAGCCAGCCGAACGAACGCTCGCCTTCGGCCAACGGAACGATGATCAGTTCGCGAACGCTCGGGCACGTCCAATCGGCAGCTGAGGTCGCGGCGCGATTGAGCACGACTGCCCGGCCCGACGGCTTGCACTGCAACTTAGCGACGAGCTCGGCGAATGCGGTCGTGTCGAGCGGGCAGCGCCCGTGGGAGATGTGTTTGGCGGCAGGCGGCTCGGTGGCGTTTCGCGACGGCTCGGGAGCGACGAAGTGAACGAGCAGGCCCTCGGCGGGAATCACGGCCGACAGCCAATTGAGGGCCATCGTCGCGAGGTCTTCACAGTTGCTCGACAGTTTGAGGTTGTGCGTCAGCCGATAGAGGATGCTGATTTCCTCGAACGTCGACGTGATGTGCGACGACAGTTTGCCGTTTTCATCTTCGAGTTGATGAGCACGCAAGTCGGCCTGCAACTTCGCGGCGAGCAAGTCGGCGACCAGCTCGACCGTGTCGGCGGCCACGGGAACTTGAGTTTGGCACCACGGCAACAATTGTTCGGGAGTGAGGCCGAAGATCGGCGCGGCGCGGGCGACTTCGCTTGTTTGGGTCACGGCGCGCGAAAGATAAAGACCGACCGCTACGAGCGGCTCGCCGCCACGAGCAGTTACGGGAATCGCTTGCGCGAGTAGCGGGTCTTCTTCTTCGATCATGCGCGGCTGCATGCTGCGCGCAACTTCGCGAACGACGTCGCTCCAACGGCTCCACGGAACCGGCGGCAACTCGGGAGCGCTGAACAGGACCGTGCCGTTGTTTCCATCGAAGACCGTGAAGCCCGCATGCATCCATCGCCGCAGCGACGAGCCGATCGTCACGGCCTGCACCGACAACGGCTCGCTGACTTGATTCGCGCGAGCGGCCTGGGCGCGATTCACAAAACTCGGCGTGGCAATGGGCGTCATGGAGTATGCGACAACGGCGCTCGAGGGGCAGGGAGGCTTTGGCGCAACTCTAGGTCACGCACGGACGATCGGCAAAAAGGCCGCGAGTGTCCGGGTCCGGTTGGGCCGAACGAAGGGCTTGTGACGGACGATGCCATCTAGATCGGGAAGATCGACGGCGCAGGCTCGAGAAAAACGGCGATTCTAGCCGCGTTGCCGGCCGCGATATCGCGCGCTCACTCGATCGAGCAAAGCCCGATCCTCGGCCGAGAGGCCTTCGCGGCCGCCGCTGTGCAGTCGAGCGAGAATTTCGTCCACGCGGCGCTCTTCATCCTGCTCGATCTGCTGCTGACGACGTGCGCGTTCTTCGCGACGTCGATCGAGCCAACGACGCATCGGCCCCGGGTCGCGCGAACGTCCGTGCATTTGGCGTTCGAGGCTCGTGTAACCCTGTGAGAAGTCGTAGGCGAACGAACTCTCAGCAGGTTCGCTGTCGTTGAGGCGCTCGGCTTCTTGCTTGGCGGCAAAAAACACGAGCATCGCCAGCAGCAGGAGCGGTAACCACGCGTCCGGATGATCGGTATGCACCAACCATGCGGCGATGCAAAGACCGAAGGCGACGACCTTCGCAGCGCGAACGACAAGCAGCACTGCCGTGCGATAACCAGTTTTCGGCCACAACACAGCACGCCAGATTCGACTGCCATCAAGCGGAAACGCCGGCAGCAGATTGACCCACGCCAATAGGAAGTTCATCCAGAACGCTACTTCGACAACCAGCAGCGGCGTGATCGCCTCGGGGCCCACGGGCACGGGCGGAACCAGCGGATTCAATAACGTAAGAACATTGCCGCCCATGAGCGTCACTGCCAGGCCGAGCGGGACACACGCGACAGCGTTCACGAGCGGCCCGACGATCGACGTGACGAACTCGTTCTGCGGATCTTGCGACACATTCACATGCGCCAGCCCGCCCAACGGCCAGAGCAGAATCTGATCGGCGCCGCCGCCGACGTGATACGCGGCGGCACAGTGGCCGAACTCGTGCGCGAGCGTGCTCACCAACAGCAGGCCGAGGCACGCAACACCGAACGGAAACATCTGCTCTTGCCAACTGAAGTTCAGCGCGATCAGCGCGAACAACAGAAAAAAAACGTGCAGACGCACGTGAATGCCGCCCCACCGCCCCAACGACAGATTCCACGAAAGCAGGTCACGCATAATGCGGCATCAATTAAGCAACAATTCCTGCCGTAATTCGCAGTTAGTGGCTCGGCGTGCGCGATGCCGTTATCCTATCATCGCCAGCGACGCCGATCAAATTCTTCGCGAGACTAAGTTGCCATGAGCGTGTCGGAACTACTTCTGCAATTGCCCCGTTTCTCCGTGGTTCGCAAACATTACACCACCCCCGACGGAAAGGAACGAACGCACGATTCGCTGCAACATCCGGGCGCCGTGACGATTGTACCCATGGTCGATGCCGATCATGTTTGCCTCATCCGCAATCGCCGCATTGCTGTCGATCAGACGCTCATCGAACTGCCGGCCGGAACGCTCGAGCCCGGCGAGGAGCCCCTGAAAACAGCCTACCGCGAGTTGACGGAAGAAACCGGCTATACCGCCAGCAAGGTCGAGCCACTTTGTCAGTTCTTTATGTCGCCCGGAATTCAAAACGAGCGCATGCATCTGTTCGTTGCGACAGAGTTGCAGCCGGGATCGATGCATCTCGATGCTGGCGAACAAATCGAAACGCTCATCGTCTCTTGGGACGAAGCGATGGCGATGTGTCGCGACGGCAAAATCCAAGACGCGAAGTCGCTCGTAGGCTTGCTATTCTACGACGATCGTCGGCGACGGGTCGGTCCCTAGATCGAAGGCGGTCGGGAAACCCGCCAGAAAGGATGCCACGACCGCTTGCGGTTTCGCGCGCGTAGGTATTAACGCGCGAAACCGCAAGCGGTGGTGGTAAGCACTGCGTCGGGCGTCGTCAAAAGCCCGTCCGACCTTACGACGCGCCGAAGCCTGCGTTTTGCAACTTTTGCTGGCTGTTGTTCCACATGCCAGCCGTGTTCGTGCCGACGAGCGCGACCATCGAGATGCAAGCCAACAGTATCAGCGCGAGCATGAAGGCATACTCGACTGCCGTCGGGCCATCTTCGTTTTTCAGAAATCGAAGTATGCGGTGCATCTCGCCCAATGCCTTGACGTGAGCCTGCTGTCGCAACGGGGTCGCGTGCGTCAAAGATGTACTTTGTGCGCCGACCCGTTAGGACGAATCAAACCTATGCCAGCTTTTGACTAGAGGCAAATCCCCAAAGATGGCGTAGACTCCCCCCCTCCTTCGGCAAACCTCATCGCGTCTCCGCTAACAATCGCTGCAATCGGGCGCGCAACGTGGATAACGTGTCGGTCGCGTCGGACTTATCGATGCAATTGGTCATCTCGTGCGGATCCGATTCGAGGTCGTAAAGCTCATCCATTCCCTCAAGCGTCGGGTAATGAATCAGCTTCCAACGATTGGTTCGCACCGCCTGCCAATCGGGACAGCGCGTCGCGACCTTCTCGAAAAAGTATTCCAGCAGCACCGCGTCGCGCCACGATGAGCTGGGGTTTTCGAGCAGCGATACGAACGACCGCCCGTGCATGCGATCGAGCGGTTCGGTGTTGCCGAGTTCGAGCAACGTTGGCGCAATGTCCACGTTCAGCACCAGCGCATCGCAGGTCGTGCCGGGGCGAACCTTCGCGGGATAGCGAATCACGAGCGGCAGACGGACCGACTCTTCGTATGCCCACCGCTTCTCGTTCGCCGTGCGATGCTCTCCCTGCATGTAGCCGTTGTCGGCCGTGTAGATGAAGACCGTGTTGTCGAGCATCCCGCGCCGCTCAAGTGCTTCGCGCAACTGCCCGACGCCTTCATCGACAGCCACCAGGCAACGCATCTGATCGCGAATCACGTCGTCGGCGTGATTCCCACGACCGCGCCGAGGTTCGCCCGGCTCCGGCGTGGCGCCTTCGAGGCGTAGCACGTCGATCGGCGTCACTTTTCGCCGCATGGCTGGCTTCCCCGATAAGTCGTCTCCTGCCGAGAGCGGCGGCGTGAACTTATAATCGGCGAACAAGTTTTCAAATCGTTTCGGCGGCAGATAAGGCGCGTGCACTGCCTTGTGCGATAAATAGAGTACAAAGGGCTTATCGTGCGGCTTCTCGACGAACTCTACCGCCCAACGATTCAGCAGATCGGTCGTGTTGCCGTCCATCTGACGGTTTAGGCCATTGTCGTTGATGACCGGATCGATGTAGAGCCCCTGCCCTTTGAAGCTAATCCAGTGGTCGAAGCCCGGCCGCCGCGAGTCGTCGAGCCCCATGTGCCACTTGCCGATGAAGGCCGTCTCGTAGCCGGACTCGCGAAGCATGCGAGGGAACGTCACCAACGTGTGACTGATCGCGTCGAGGCCGTCCTTGTCGTTGTTGATGATGCGATGGCTGTGCGGATACAGCCCGGTCAGATAACTCGCCCGACTTGGCGAGCACAACGGCGTCGTGCAGAAGAATCGCGTGAATACCACCCCTTCACGCGCCATGCGGTCGATGTTCGGCGTCTGCGCGTCGCGGTTGCCCGTGCAACCCATCGAATCCCATCGCTGATCGTCGGTAAGAACGAACACGATGTTCGGTCGCTGGGCTTTGGCGTCGGCTGCAAGAAGTGTCGACTCACAAGAAGCCGACAAGCAAAGAAACGACGCAATCAGCGTCGCGAGATACACACGCATGACGTCCTCGGGCTTAGTGCAGGATGCTTGGCCGCGAGGCTCGACGCCTGCGGCTACTCCATCCATAGCCCAACGACGCGCCTACCGCAACACGCCGGGCGGCAGAGGCCGCGACTCACGGATGCCTGGCGGTTCGGGCGATTGCAGCGGCACTTGCCATCGCACGATGCGGCTGGCCGATGGCCCTTGCGACTTGTCGCCGGCAAAACCGACGTCGCTGCGGACGAGCCCCGCGACCTGCACGGCCTCGTCGGCCGCGGCGTGTGCGATGCCGTCGCCATCCACCCACATCGCCAGCGGCGCGTGTTCCGCAACGACCGACCCGTGACCGGTCCATTCAAGCAGTTGCAGCAATCCACCCGGATGCGCGGCCCCCACAAACTTCACGACGCAACCGTCGGCACTGGGAATCAGCGCACAGTCCTTGGCCGAAATGATGAGCGATCCCGGCTCGGCAGGCAGTGCATCGTATCGGCACGCGACAAGTGACGAAGCGTCGCGAAGCGTGACGTGCGTGACGATCAATTCCAGCGAATCGTCAACCCGCGGGGCCTCGGTGAGCTCCACCAACGAGCCAGGCCCGAGATGCAGCACGTTGGCCAACTCGATAAGCACCGAACCTCGCGCCGTTCGCCGCACGCCCGACGTTACGCGCTGCACAAGGCAGTCGCTCAAGCGCAGCTCGCCGCAAAGCAACATCTGGTTGTCGTCGGGCGATTCCGGAGGCTCGATCCACG
The DNA here is from genome assembly GCA_963708675.1 of uncultured Planctomycetota bacterium. Taxonomy (GTDB): domain Bacteria; phylum Planctomycetota; class Planctomycetia; order Pirellulales; family PNKZ01; genus DATAXP01. The sequence continues at coordinate 1,866,246 of CAVPTO010000003.1, read as the reverse complement.
CGATCGCCGCCGTGTTGGTCGAGTCGATCGAGCCCTGCCACGAGCAACCGCGGAACTCGGCGCGTCGGCTGGCCACCGTCACGATCGCAGGTGTATCAGTCACGGTCGCGTAGAAGTCGACGTCATGAATTCGCACGTCCTCGGCATCAATGCGCCAGCCGTCGTGCGGCACACGCACTGAAGCTCGCTTGCCAGCGGGTGCGCGAATCACTTGCCCCTTGCGGAGCGGAACGTCGCTAATCTCGATGGGCGCGTCGCCTGCGAGCACCAAGTCTTCGCCTTCCCAAACGCTGCCAGCCCACGGGCCAGGCGCACGCTTCGGCGAGACTTGTTTCGCCGGAGTCGACGCTAAGTTCGTCGCATCGAGCTTGTCGGTCGAAATGCCGCTTTCAGATGCGATCGCCGCCGTCGAGGCGACTTTTTCTTGTGTCGTCTGTGACAGCGATTTCGAGAACCGCGACTGCCACTGCGGCCACGTCCCCGCGACAAGCACGAGCGTGCACCCCACCACCACGGCTGTCGCTCGGCGAGCGCGTCCGCGCAGACTTCGCGCCTCGGGCGCTTGCCCAAGTCGCAAACGACACGCCTTCGAACCGTCGAGCAATCGCGCCAAATTGCGCTGTCCCAGCAATGTCGAAGGTCCGAGCATCACGCGCACTTCTGCGTGCGACGTCGGCCGACGCTTGGGATCGCGATCGACACATCGACGCAAAACATCGGCAAGTTCCGTCGGCGTTTCGGGCGCGAGGTGAGCGATGTCGGCAATCTTCGCCGTTTGCGCGTTCTGCATCTTCGCCAGGCCTTTGGCGCCGGCAATCGGCGGTCGACCAGCCAACAGATGCCACCACAGCGCCCCGCAAGCGTACAAGTCACTCGCGACCGTCGGAGGCGTGCCTTCGGCGATGCGCTCGGGAGCGAGATAGTCGTAGGTTTCAGGCGACAAGTCGCTTTGCGCGTAACCTTCGTTCGGGCGAACGACGCCGCGCAAACCCGCGCCGTTCAAGCGAACCTGCCCTTGCCCAGCCAGCCACACCTGGCGGGCCGAAATATCGCCGTGCACGAGCCCCGCCGTCTCGCACGCACACAAAGCGTCGATCATCTGCCGCGCGATTTCGAGCACCGCGGCTGGAGGCAATCGGCCATGATGCAACAGCCACTCGCTCGTCGATTGGCCAAAGACGTAGTTCGCCGAGGTCCACAGCCGACCCGAATGAAAGCCGAACGTCGCAATGGCGTCGATGGCCGTGTCGCGCAGCATCGTCGCATGACGCACGACTTCGGTCAGCCGCTGCGTCCACGTCTCTTGCAACTCGACAGGCGCCGGTGTGACCGACAGCCGCACTTCGCGATCGCTCGTCAGTTCACGGGCTCGATACGAGACGGCATAGCCGAGCGCGTCCAAAGGTTGCACGAGCACATAAGGTCCGACGACCAACGACTCGGCACGACCCGCGTTGATTTCGCCCGCTTGAAACGGCGTGAGGATGCGAGCCTGCGCGAGCGCGTCGACCCACACTTGCTCGAAGCTCGGCAGCCCGCGAGCCAGCCGCTTCACGCGCCCTTGAACCGCCAACACTTGCGCAGGGGCAGCCAGGCCGAGACGGCCGAGCAGTTCCACCAGGGCTGGAGGGGGCGCATCACGCATTGTGATCGAGGCAGCGAGATTGAATTGAGGGGCATAGACTGCGGCGACGCGACGTCGACAACTCGACTCGTCACGCCCACACACGACTCCGGCACGCTAGCGGCGGGCAAACCTCCCCGTCATTTGCAATTCAAATGACTGCCGGGTATGACGGCCGCTTGCGACTGAGCGGGTACTACCAGAATTCGCCCGACCACGCCAAGGCCAACTGCGTCAACCTGACGCTAGCGTAACGAAAACGCTCGGCGTCGGCAGTCTTCGCTGGCGAGAAAACTTCCGCACGAGAGAACTCCGCAACGGAGAAACAATATGGACCAGCGTCTCGCCAAACTCGCCGACGTGCTCGTCAATTACTCCACGGCCGTGAAGAAAGGGGACGTCGTTCGCATCGCCGGACAAGTCGTCGCTCGCCCGCTGCATGCAGAGATTTATCGGGCCGTGCTCCGCGCGGGCGGGCATCCAGTGCTGTCAGTCAACTTCGACGAATGCGCAGAAATGCTGCTGGCCGACGGCAACGAGACACAGCTTCGTTTCGAGGACCCGATCGCGCAGCACGCCATCGAAACCGTCGACGTGAACATCGGCACCTGGGGACAGGACAACACGAAGGCCCTCTCGCGATTCGACGCCTCGCGCCAGGCGCTCGTCAGCCAGGCTCGCAAGAAATTTATGGGCACTTTCATGAAGCGCTTCGCCGACGGCAAGCTACGTTGGGTCGGAACGCAGTTCCCGTGTCACGCGGCTGCACAAGACGCCGAGATGTCGCTAGCGGCATACGAGGATTTTGTGTTGCGAGCCGGGCTGCTGCATCTCGACGACCCGGCGGCGGCGTGGCGAGAAGTGAGCGAGCGGCAGCAGCACGTCGTCGACTATCTGAACCAATGCAGCGAAGTCCGTTTCGTCACGCCGCAAGGCACCGACCTTCGCGTCGGTGTCGAAGGGCGCAAGTGGATCAACTGCGACGGACACGAAAACTTTCCTGACGGCGAAGTCTTCACCGGCCCGATCGAAGACGCGACCGAAGGGATTGTGTGTTACAGCTTCCCCGCGGTGCACGGCGGTCGCGAGGTGCAAAACATCCGCTTGCGGTTTCGCGCAGGCAAGGTGGTCGACGCCTCGGCCACCAAGGGCGAAGACTTTCTGATGGCGATGCTCGATCAGGATGCCGGAGCACGCATTCTGGGCGAGATTGCGATCGGCACGAATTACTCGATCACCAACTACTCGCGGAACACGCTGTTCGATGAGAAGATCGGCGGCACCTTCCACGCCGCGCTCGGCGCCGCTTATCCCGAGACCGGCGGACGCAACGAGTCGGGCTTGCATTGGGACATGGTCTGCGACCTTCGCAACGGCGGACAAGTCTTCGCCGACGAGCAACTCATCAGCGAGAACGGCCGCTTCGCCGATCGCGCCTGGCCGCAGCCGGAGTAAGTTTTGCTCGCAATGGGGACAGTGGAATTACCAGTCCCGGCTGCTAAACTTCAGTTGGAGGCAATCATGGCGCCCGAAGAATTACGCGAAGCCTTGCAGCAACCGTTCGAGCCGTTCCGTCTCGTGATGACGGATGGCGAGAGTTACGAGATACGGCATCCCGACTTGCTATGGGTTGGCCGACGCTCCGCAATGGTCGGACTCACCGGCGAGCCAGGCCGAACGTTCTACGAACGCTCCGTGAGAGTCGACCTGCTGCACATCATCCGGCTTGAGCCGCTTCAGTCTGTGGGCGGCAATGGCCAGTCCTAAGTCGCAAAGGATTGCGATACAGCACGTCGCGAATCATCTCGGGCGACCCGCGCCATGACGACGACCGCTCATGGTGCCATTCGTCGTGCGTCGGCACGAGCGACTCGTCGTACGGCCAAGGATGAAACGGCTTGAAGCCCAGCGCCTTCGTGAGCTTCGTCGAATCCATCGCCACGTTGCCCGCCCGCGGCGGAATGGGGCCGGCCATGGCTCGTAGGCAACCCATCAAGTGGTTCGGATCGTAACCGCCAACGCGATTGACGATCTGCGCGATTTGAAACAGCGTCAACTTACGAGGCGCACCGGCGTGAAAAAGCCCTGAGAGATCGGTCCTCGCGAGCATCGTTTCGCACAATTCGTTCAAGCAGTCGGTGTACGTCGGCGTGCGAATCTCATCGAAGTACAACGTCGCGGGACGTCGATTCTTGAATCGTGACTGAATCCAGTCGATCGCGCCGGCGTGACCGTTGAAACTGATGCCCATGGGCAGCGAGATGCGCAGCGTCGCCGCGGTCGGCGCGTGCTCGCTTACGAGCCCTTCGCCGACGACCATTGTCTTACCGTACACCGTCACGGGGTCGGTCGGATCGGTTTCGACGTGATTGCCGTCGCCATTGCCGGAGAACACGAGGTCGATCGACAGATGGACCAGTCGCACGTCGCGGCCTGCGATCACGTGCAGCAGATTGCGCACGCCTTCGACGTTGATTCTCCACGCGAGTTCGGGATCGAGTTCGCAGGCGCGCAATGCACAGTTGCCGGCGCAGTCGAGCACCGACTTGAATTGATGTTGATCGAAGAGCCGCTCGAGGCCGTCACGGTCCTCGGCATTGCACGCGACAACGCCGTCACCAACGAGCCGCCAATTATCTTGCTGACGGATGCCGACGACCTGGCCGGGATACAGCGAGCGAAAATAATGCAGCGCGTTGTAGCCCGCGACGCCGGCGACGCCGGTGATCAATAGCGGAAGCGGCGGCCGCAGGTCGGGCCTCAGCGGCAGTGCAATCTTTTCGCTCAGCTGCTTATTCATCTCGTCGCCTCTTCCGCGACGACCGGCGTGCGAAGCATTCCGATCCCTTCGATCGTGCCTTCGAGCACGTCGCCTGGTTTCAGGAACGTGCCGCTGGCGCTGCCAACTCCCGAAGGTGTGCCGGTCGAAATGATGTCACCCGGCTCGAGCGTCACGAAGCTCGAGATGAAGGCGATCACCGCGGCGACGGGAAAGATCTGCTGCGACGTGTTGCCGTTTTGCTTCAACTCACCGTTGAGTCGCAGTTGCATGCCGAGGTTCTGCGGGTCGCGAACGTCGTCGGCCGTCGTGATGCACGGGCCACACGGGCAAAACCCATCATGCCACTTGCCGTGCAGCCAATCGAAGAATGTGTCGCGATCGCGCTTCGTGCGCTGCGGATTGGGGCGAAACTTGCGGTCGGAGATGTCGTTGATGATCGTGTAGCCGGCGACGACGTCGAGTGCCTCGGCCTCACTCACGTTCTTCGCACGGCGTCCGATGACCACCGCGAGTTCGAGCTCCCAATCGATCGCGGCAGGCGAAACCGTCGGCAGGCGCACGGTCGCATTCGGCGAGGTGAGCGTGGTGCTCGGCGGCTTCATGAACACATACGGAAACGTCTCGGCACGCTCGGTCGCCATGCCGCCGCGCTCGCGAACGTGCTCGGCATAATTCCCCGCCAGCAGCAACAACTTGTTCGGCTGCGCGATGGGCGTCAGCAATTCAACCTTCTCTGTGGCTCTCGCGACTCCTGCCGGCAAGCGCGTCGCGTCACTTGCGATCCATGCAGTCAGCTCTTTCAGCTTCGCGAACGCGGGGCTCGGCGGAAGGAAGTCGATCAGGTCGTCGCTTCTCGGCAGATCGAGCTTCTTCGTCGTGACGAGAAAATACGTTCCCGCGGCGGCCGCGAGCGAAATGACCGATTTCTCGTCATACAAGCCGACTTGCACTCGACCTTCATCACGAAACCGGCAAAGACGCATGCGATTGTATCTCTGGAAAACGGCGAAGAAATGGAATCACGCCAACTGCATCGTGCCGCGCGTGACGCCAAGCTGATTGAGCACGCGCAGATCGCGCCACGCATCGCGGCCATCGTCGAGCCCCAACACGACGCGCGTGTATTTCTCGACGAGCGCGACGGACTCTTCAGGCGTTTCGCGAAGTAATTCGAGACGGAAGCAGCGAAGCCCCAGCTTGAGCATCCGCGGCACATATTCGACGGCGCTTTGCGGCAGCGAGTTGAACACCGTGTTGCGGCAACCGGCGTCGGCCAGCAGCGGAAGCGCCGCCCCCACGCGATCGCGCAGTTCGACGCGATGCACGTCGCACGGACGGCCACAGTCGCGATAGTCTTTGCCTTCCGACAGCGTGTGCGCGAAGACGCAATGCTCCATGTGGAACATCGGCATGTGCTGATGCACGACGACTTCGAGCCGGCCCGGATCGCATCGACTCGTCAACGATTCAAGTTGCTCCCAGTTCATGTCATAGCTGGGGACGAAGCGCTGGAGTCCTGCTTCGAGAAACACGTCGGCGGTCAGCTCGTTCGAAATGTTCAGCGAGAAATCGCCGAGCAACGTCGTCTCGGGATGGTGTTCTTTCGCGAAGAGAATCGTCGCCAGGTTGCGAGCCAGGATCGCATCGGCCCCGCAGCGACCGATGTGCCGCAGCCACGCTTCTTCGCCGGGCTTGATGATCCGCAATCCCGCCACGCCGATCGGCATGTTGGCTGCGCGGCGCGGGTGACGGCATCGCGATAGCGACGAACGTCCTCGAAATCGACATACACCATCGCCGGGCGTTGAAGTGGCGCCGACGGCGACCAGGCGAGCACCGCGTCGAGTTGCTCCATCGATCGTGCGAGAACGACCAACTTCGGTGAAGGCCGTTCGATGCGTGTTCGCGAGGCCGCTTCACGCCGCAGGTCGTCGAGCGCTGTGATGTTGATGGTGCAGCATTCTGAGTGTTGTCGAACCTCGTCGAGTGCCGCCAAGGCGCGGCGTCGCAAATCGTTGAGCACGCTCGGCGGCGCCATCACCGCATCGGTCGTTTCGAGACGGACCTCGCCGAGTTCGTAAGGTGTATCGCCCAGGCGATTGAGCTGCTCGCGCAAGCTATCGAGCGTCAACGGACGCTTGATCGCAAGCTGCAACGGTCCCGACCACTCGACGGACGCTTCGTGCTCGCCATCGCGGACAGTCATACGCAGCGGGCCGCCAACTGATCCGCCAATGACGACATCTAATGCGCGTCGCCGCACCGGCGTCTCGTGAACGAACGTTTGATCCATCCGCTTGCGAAACTGTGGATCGTCGGTCTTCCACACGATCGCACCGGACGCGAGTGCCGCGACGTTTACCCCTCCGCGAGCGAACTCGATTGACACGCAATGCTTGTCATCCCAAGTTGCCTCGCGGACCGAATAAATTCGGCCCCCCTGCTCGTCTTGATCGGGATGCCCCTCGTCGAAGACTAAACCGTCGCCGGGCTTCACAACATCGGTGGAGTGCTCAGCCTCGATCGCCACCAACACGCGGCCACCGTCGACTCCGACAACGCTGCCGACGCGCACGCCTCGACTCTTGGGGAAACGTCCGTGTACGAGCCGCTGATGGTTCACGCCGTCGAAGAAGCCATGCGAGAAGCCGCGCGAAAAACTCTGCTCGAGGTCCAAGCGCCCTTGCCGCGATAATTCGAACGACCTCGCGGCGAGCGCGGCATCGAGCGCCTCGCGATACGCGCGCGTCGTGGCGGCGACGTACTGCGCACTTTTGAGGCGGCCCTCGATTTTCAGACACGTCACGCCGCGATCGACGAGCGACTGCACGCAGTCGTAAGCGGCGAGATCTTGCGGGCTCAGCAGATAGGCCGTCTCGCCGAGGTCGCGACGTTGGCCGTCGACGATCAGATCGTAGGGCAGACGGCACGCCTGGGCGCATTGCCCGCGATTGGCGCTGCGGCCGCCGAGGGCTTCGCTCGTCAGACATTGGCCGCTGTACGCGACGCAAAGCGCGCCATGGACGAACACTTCGACGGGCATCGACGTGGCCGAGGCGATTTGACCGACGTCGGTCATCGACAGCTCGCGCAAGGATCGCCCGCTCGACGCCCAACCCGCGAACGAACTCCAACCCCCGTGCCTCGGTCAGCGTCATCTGTGTCGAACCGTGTACCGGAAGCCCGGGCGCGATGCGAGCCGCCAATCTCGCGACGCCCAAATCCTGCACGATCACGGCATCGGCGCCAGCTTCGGCAATCGCGGCGATCATCGCGGCCACCTGCGGCAACTCGTCGCTGAAGATGAGCGTGTTGCACGTCACGTAACCACGCACGTTGCGATGGTGCAGATACTCGATGATCGACGGCAGTTCGTCGACCGTGAAGTTCGCCGCTCGATGTCGCGCGTTGAAGTTCGCCAGGCCGAAGTACACGGCATCGGCGCCGTTGGCGCAGGCGGCGCGAAGGGCCTCCCAATCGCCGGCAGGGGATAAAAGTTCGGTGCGTGGAGCGGGCGCGGACATGCCCGACATTGTATCGCAAACGCGATCGGGCGTTCAGGCGGCGGAAACATCGACGGCGACCACGTGCTTGCGGTCGATTACCGCCCCTGCACGACGGTGTTGATCAACGTGCCGATGCCGTCGATCGCGATGTCGATCGTGTCTCCGGGGCGAAGCGAGAACGCGGCCTCGGGCACGATGCCGGTTCCGGTGAACAGGCAGACGCCGTCGCGAAACGTGTTGTCGCGACCGAGGTAGTCGATCAGGTCGTCGAACGTTCGCGATAGCTGCGACGTGCTCGTCGAGCCTTCGAACACCAGGTCGCCGCGGCGAACGACGGCCATGCGGATGCCGATGGCGCTCGCGGGCGGCATGGCCGATGCCAGCGTGACCCACGGGCCCATGGCGCACGACTGGTCGTAGATTTTCGCCTGTGGCAAATACAGCGGGTTGTCGCCTTCGATGTCGCGGCAACTCATGTCGTTGCCAATCGTAAACGCGACCAGCTCCATGCGCGAGTTGAGCACTAACACCAGCTCGGGCTCGGGGACGTTCCACTGTCCGTCCGAACGGATGCGCACGGGCTTGTCGGGGCCGACGACGCGGTGAGGCATCGACTTGAAAAACAACTCGGGACGCGGCGCGTCGTACACGCGCTGATACACGTCGGCCGCGGTCTCCGACTCTTCCATGCGAGCGGCGCGGCTGCGCTTGTACGTCACACCGGCGGCCCAAATCTCTTGATGATCGACCGGCGGCAACAACGTCGTTGCATCGAGAGCCACGGGCTTGGCAGCCGCGTCGATGAGCAACTGCGCCGTGGCCGCGGCGTCTTCGCTTTCGAGAATGTCGGCCAACGATTTGTAGTGTGGGCCGCCGAGCGACAACGGCACGATGCGGGCGTCATCGACGATGCCGACGCAATCCTTGCCGGCCGCCGAGCGATATCGACACAGTTTCATGCTTGCTTGGATGCGAGACGTCTCTCGCGACTCGATGCCTGTGATGCAATGGAGGATTGGCCGCGTTGCCTGCAGCCACTTCCTTTATCCTTCGCGACGCCGCCGGTTACAAGGGTCGCAGTTCACGCAATGCGTCGAGCAGTCCGGTCATGTCGGCCGGCAACGCTGCGTCGAACTTCATCCGCTGCCCCGACGTGGGATGGTCGATTGCCAAGCTGCGTGCGTGCAGGGCTTGCCGTTCGAGCAGCGGCGTGTCGTCGTCGGTCACGCGGCGCAGTTCGCCACGCGTGATCCGCGCACGACTGCCGTACAGGCGATCGCAAAGCACCGGGCATCCGATGCTTGCCAGATGCACGCGAATCTGGTGCGTGCGCCCGGTCTTGGGAGTGATCTCGACCAACGCGAAGCCGTCGAACCGCTCGACGACTTCGTAAAAACTGTGGGCGTGGCGACTCGTTGGGTCGTTGCGGCGGATGGCCATCTTCTCGCGCTTGTGCGAGTGAAAGCCGATCGGTTCGTCGATCACATCGCGATCGAGTTGTGGCTGGCCGGCGACGATGGCCATGTAACGCTTCTCGACCTTGCGATGCTCGAACTGCGACGTGAGCGCACGATGGGCGAGGTCGTCTTTGGCGACGATGATCACGCCGCTGGTGTCGCGATCGAGGCGATGCACAATGCCTGGCCGCGTCGGTCCTCCGGCGCCGCTCAAGCGATCGAAATGAAATTGCAAGGCGCTGGCGAGTGTCCCCTGCCAATGCCCCTTGCCGGGATGCACGACCATGCCGGGCGGCTTGTTGATGGCCGCCATCACGTCGTCTTCGTACAGAATGTCGAGCGGGATGTATTCGGGCTTCGGCCCCGGCCGCGGCAGTTCGGGCAACTCGACGGTGATGCGCTCACCGGCACGCAGACGATGGCTGGCCTTCGCGCGCTTGCCGTTGATGCGCACGGTGGCGGCATTGATCGCGCGGCGAAGATTCGTGCGGCTATGCGTCGGAAGCTGCCGCGCCAGATACCAATCGAGCCGAACATCTTCGGCCGACTCGGGGACAATCAGCTCGAGAGCATCCGTGGCAGGATCGCCGTCTGCGAGATCACCGTCTGCGGGAAGGTCGCCATCCACCGTCGCCTCAACTTGCATCGCGCTTGCACTTCCAGCGCTATGGCGACTTCGCGGGAGTTGAATCCGCAGGTGGCTGCGAGGTAGAACCCGGAGCGCTCGCACCCGGAGAACTCGCGCCGGGCATGCCCGCACCCGAGGTTGTCGAAGCGGCAGCGCCGTCGGTTGTCGCAGCACCGCTGTCGGTGGCCTTGTCGGTAAACACCGGGCCTTCAGGCGGAAGGCTTCGCATGTCGAACTTCGGCTTATGCCCTGGGATCGACGCGTCTTCGGTCGGCGTCGGCTTCACTTCCTGGCGAGCGAACCAATCATAGAAGTCGCGCGTCGATTGACGTTCCAAATCGGCACTGCGTCGCTTGGCCTCGTCGACCCACACGTCCTTGGGATACCGGGCGATCAACGCGTCGTATTCCAGTCTCGCGTTGCTCAACCGGTTGAGGGCCTCGTACGACCTTGCCAGCCCCATCGTCGCGCGGGCTTGCAACATGCGGTCCGACGTGTCGCTGCGAAGCTTCGCATAGTTGTCGGTGGCCGATTGCAGAAACAGGTTTGCCTGGGCGCGATTCTCGAACAGTTGGTTCACGCCGTTCTGGAACTGAATGTCGGCCAAGGCCAAGCGTCCCCACAGGCCGCCGGTCGTGGTCGGATACTGATTCGTCAAGTCGATCAGCGGGGTGAGTTGTCCGCCGGGGCGCATCGCGGCGTCGGTCGCCTTGATGTACGCGTTCCACGAAGCGTCTTCTTTGCGACGCGAGCTGCCGGTGAAGTACAGGTAACCCCCGAGCACCACGACCACGAGCAAAACGGTCCCGATGATCGCCTGCGAGTACTGCCGCGCCCCGGCGATCATATCGCCCAAGCGGTCGGCCAACTCGTTCTGCTGCAGTTCGTGGCGGCGTTCGGCCTTCATCGTGCGTGCGTGCTCCAAAAAATCGAAGCGTCGCCACGGACGTGACGACGCGTCTGGAGTATAGCGCAGCGGCTCGAAACCGGTCAAGGCGTACAACTTGCGACGCGATGGCGGCTATTGGTGTTCAGGTTGTAAATCGAACCGACAGCGGCATGTCATATTCCCTCTCCCCTTGCGGGAGAGGGTGGTTCGCCGAAGGCGAATCGGGTGAGGGGTTGAGGCGAGTACACGCTTCAGTACTTCTCACCCCGGCCCTCTCCCGCAAGGGGAGAGGGAGCAAACGGAGTCGTCGTTCGATGAGCATCCTGATGAGCATCCTGAAGATCAATAAATGACTACGACGCCCGTCATAGGCGCGATGCCATCAAACGCCTACGATCGAAGGTTTTCGTGTTTGGCGCTCCAATCACACCCCTGTTCATCAACTCGGCGTCACGTGCCTACCAGCGTCACTGTGTCTACCAGCGCTACCACGACTCACGGCCTCAACCCAGCCCAACGGCAGGCCGTCGTTGCCCCGGGCGGGCCGTTGCTGGTGCTCGCCGGCGCGGGAACAGGCAAGACGCGGGTGGTCACGTTTCGCATTGCCGAGTTGATCCGTCGAGGCGTGCGACCCGAGCGGATTCTCGCCGTCACGTTCACGAACAAGGCTGCTAGCGAGATGCAGTCGCGCTGCGGCGAGTTGCTCGGCAAACGGCTGCCGTCGAAGCCCGAGATTTCGACGTTCCACTCGCTCTGTGTGCGCATCTTGCGGCGACGCATCACGAAGCTCGGCTATCCCGAGACGTTCGCCATTTACGACCGTAGCGATCAAGAGTCGGCCGCCCGTGCGGCGCTACGCGAGCTGAAAGTTCCCGGCGCCGAAATGCGGCCCGGCGACCTGATCGCGCAGATCAGCAAATGGAAGAACGCCGCTATGGACCCGCGCCAAGCGGCCACCGCGGCTCGCAGCGACAAGGAACACCTCGCCGCGATGGGCTACCGCCGTTATCAAAAGGCGCTCAAGAACGCGGGGGCCGTCGACTTCGACGACTTGCTGCTGTGTACCGAAGAACTTCTCACGCGATTCGACGACGTTCGAGTCGCCGAGTCGTCGCGGTTCGATCACGTACTGGTCGACGAATATCAGGACACCAACGGAGCGCAGTACCGCATCATTCGCGGGCTGGCCGAACGTCATCGCAACTTGTGCGTCGTGGGAGACGACGACCAATCGATCTACGGATGGCGCGGGGCCGACGTGCAGCACATCCTTCGGTTCCAAAAAGATTGGCCCGACGCGACGGTCGTGCGCCTGGAAGAGAACTATCGTTCGATTGCCCCGATCCTCGAACTGGCCAATCGCCTGATCGTCCACAACAAGCACCGGCACGACAAACTGCTGCGCCCCAGCCGGCTCGAAGGCGAAGAGCCACGGATGCTGCAATATCTCGACGAGACGACCGAAGCCACGGAGGTCGTGACCGAGATCGCGTCGCTGCTGTTCAAACGCCTGGCCGAGCCGCGCGACATTGCGATTTTGTTCCGCACGAACGAACAGCCACGCGCCTTCGAGGCCGAGCTGCGTCGCATGAAGTTGCCGTACACGCTCATCGGCGGCATGTCGTTCTTCGATCGCAAAGAAGTGCGCGACGTGATGGCGTATATCAAGTTGCTCGCCCACCCAGGGGACGAAGTCTCGCTGTTGCGCGTTATCAATACGCCGCCGCGGGGTGTTGGCTCGCGCGCCGTCGAGCAACTGATCGCCAATGCTGTCGGCGAAGGCAAGCGCGTGTGGGACGTGATTCCCGCAATCTCGCGCCTTGGCAAGCTGCCACCAGCGGCGATCAAGGGCATCGATGCGCTGCGGCAGCTGTTGACGACGTATCACGAACGCGCGAAACACGAGCACCTTGTCGATGTGGTCTCCGCGCTCATTCACGAGATCGGCTATCAACAAGAGATCAATCGCCTGTATCCCGATCCGAACGAACAGGCTTCGCGATGGAATGCCGTCGAAGAAGTCGTCAATGCGATGGCCGTGTACGCCAAGCGAGCGAAGTCGCCGTCGCTGCGCGAGTTCCTCGACGAGTCGGCACTGTCGAATCGCGATGACGAGACCGACAAAGAGTCGCAACTCAAACGCAACGCGATCGTGTTGATGACGCTGCACAGCGCGAAGGGGCTCGAGTTTCCGCACGTGTACATGGTCGGCATGGAAGAAGGCCTGTTGCCACACCATCGCGCCGTGGCCGTTGACGGCGCCGCCATCGATGAGGAGCGCCGTCTGTGCTACGTCGGCGTCACGCGCGCGCGCGATCGTTTGACCCTTTCGCTCGCCAAAAGCCGCCTCCGTTGGGGCAAGCCGCGACCCACGATCCCCAGTCGTTTCTTGTTCGAACTCCAAGGCAAGGCCGACAGCCCCAAAGCGCTCGCCGCCTTGCGCGAGGCCAAAAACTCGGCCCGGCAATCGACCGCGAAGGGCCCGCGCCGCAAGCGCACACCGTCGTAACGGTTATTGATCCTCAGATTGAAGTCTTAACTGTCGAGATCACGATCCATCGCCGCTTGCGGTTTCGCGCGTCTCCTAGGAAGGACGCGCGAAACCGCAAGCGGCGATGGATCGTCGAACGCAATGTTCACCGCGTTATCTGAGGATCAATAGCCGCCCATCTTGCTAGCACGCCCAAACCGCGATTTGCGCTTTGGTCGCGAACCATTACACTAGCACGACAAGTTTTCGCGTTTTCTGGCCGAGGCAGGGAGGCTTGACGTGGCCGAGAAACCACTGCGCTTTTTGCACGCTAGCGACTTACACCTGGGCCGCCCGTTGGAGGGCGTCGCACAGGTGCCGGCGGCGCTGCGCGAGTTGTTTCGTGATGCGACGTACCGCGCCCTCACGCGGCTGGTCGATCACGCCCTCGCGGCACAGGTCGATTTCGTCGTCCTGGCCGGCGATGTGCTCGACGCCGAGTCGGCCGGCGCACGGGGTGTCGCAACCTTCATCGAGCAGTGCGAGCGTTTGCGCTCGTCGGGCATCGCTGTTTATTGGTCGGCCGGCGAATCGGAAGTCGCCAGCCCCGCCGTCGCCGAAGTGCGATGGCCCGCGAACGTCAAAACATTCTGGACGCCACGACCCACCGACTACGTACACGTTCGCGGCGATGGCACGCCCGTCGCGCAGCTTGTCGGGCGATCGAGCAGTATTGACGGCTGGGCGAGGGCCGAGGAGTTCTGGCCTCACGCGACGGGGCTGCCGTCGATTGCCGTCGTCAACGGCCGGCTCGATCTCGCGACCATCGGTCTGCGTGGCATTCATTACTGGGCGCTCGGCGGGCATGACGTCGCGACGACGCTGCTCGAAACTCCGGCAACGGTGCACTATCCCGGCACGCTGCAGGCATTGCATCCCGAACAACTCGGCGTCCACGGCTGTTCGCTGGTCGAATGGACGATCGATCGGCTGCCGCGCATCACACCGCTGGCTTGCGACGTCGCGCGCTGGTGCACGATCGACGTGTCGCTCGATGCCGTGACGACGCGCGAGCAACTGCAGCGCGTCGCGGCCGAGCGTGTGGCGCAGATCACGGCGATCGACCCCGGCGTGCCACTGTTGGCCACTTGGCGATTGCATGGCGATGGCGCACTCGCGGCACAACTACGTCGTGGGCGACTGGCCGCGGAATTCATCGGTTGGCTGCGAAGCGAGTTCGGCACGCGATCGCCGACCGTGTGGAGCATCGCCGTTGACGTCGACACGCCTTCGCAACGGCAAGTCGACAACAGTGATGAAACGTTGCTCGCACAGTATCTCCGCACCATCACCGCCATGCCCGAGCACGCGGAGCATCGGCTCATCGACCTTGGCGGCTATCTCGATGCGTCGATCGCCGACGAGCTGCGCGACGTCGTTCGCATCGCCGACAGCGACGCGCAGACGCGCGTGCTTCGGCAGGCCTCGCTGCTTGGCATCGACCTGCTCGCCGGCGAGGAGGCCAGCGTATGAAGATTCATGAAGTCGAGATTGACGGTTTTGGAGCTTGGAACGGGCTGTCGCTGAGCGGCGTCTCGGACGGGCTGACCGTCATCTACGGCCCGAACGAAGCAGGCAAGACGACGCTCATGCAATTCGTGCGGGCGATGCTCTACGGCTTCAACGACGAGCGGCGGGCTCGCTACTTGCCGCCGCTCGGTGGCGGCCGCGCCGGCGGACGGTTGAACGTCGCGACCCCGCGCGGACGATTGGTCGTCCATCGTGCCGACGACGACCGCGGCACGGTCGATGGCCAAGTGCGGGTTGTCGATGCACGTGGCCCCGCGCACGATGCTCCGACGCTCGATTCATTGTTGTCGGGCGTCGATGAGCCGATCTTCCGCAACGTGTTCGCCATCGGCATGCGCGAGATTCAAGAGCTCGGCACGCTCAGCGACACCGCCGCAGCCGACATGCTTTACCGACTGGCGACCGGGCTCGACCGCGTTTCGCTGATCGACGTGATGCGCGAGCTCGACACATCGCGCAATCGGTTGCTCGCGCCCGATGGCCGCACGTCGCAAATAGTACAACTCGTCGGCGAGCGGCATCGATTGAGCGATGAAACCTCACGACTCGGCCATCAAGCGCGGCAGTACGCTGGTTTGCTGCAAGAGCGCGACCGGCTCGATCAAACGCTCGCGGGCCTGGAAGCCGAACAGCGTCGCTGCCAACAGCGGCTCGATTGGCTCGACAAGGCCGCCGCCGCACGCGAACCGTGGCAACGGCGCAGCCAGGTGCTCGCCGAACTCAAATCGCTTGGCGACGTCGGTTCGCTGCGCGGCGGGGCCCTCGAAGAACTCGACGCCCTCGCGGCGAAGATCAAAACCTGGAAGCGACGCATCGCGCACGTCGGACGCAAGCGTCGCGATCTGCGTCGCGAAGCTCGAAAGCTGCGCATCCGCGATTCGTTAGTGAAGCATGGCCCGCGGATCGAGGCCCTCGTCGAACAACAAGGCTGGCTCAAGTCGCTGGCGTCGCAGATCAAGCAACTGCAAGGCGACATCGACCTCTCCACCGAACAACTCGCCGAGGAGCACCGCCTGCTCGGCCTCGCGCAGCCGGCCGACGGCAAATTCACGTTTCAGGCCGCCGCGCTCGAACGCCTCAAGCCGCTCGAGCGGCAATGTCGCGCCGCTCAGCGACAGCTCGTTGAAGCCAAGCAAGGCGTGAAGCGTGCCGACGACGCGCTTGCCGAGCAACAAGCCGACGTGCAGAAGAAGCTCGACGAACACGGGCACGACGATGTCGCCGCGGGCCATCAGAAGGCCGGCGAGCTTGTCACGAAGCTGCGGAAGCGCGTGCAACTCGATGAGCGGCTGGCCGACATGTCGCGGCAGCAAGGCGAGGTTTCGCAAGAAGGCCACTACATCGTCGACAATCAAATCCTGCCCGTGTGGCTGCTCGGCGTGCTGGGCGGCGTGTTCGCCATCGGCGTCGCGCTCATGCTCACCGGCACGTTACTGCCGCAGGCGTTTTTACGAAGCACCGGTTGGATGATGGCCGTGCTCGGGCTCGTTTCGGCCGGCGCGGCCTCGGGCGTCAAGCATTGGATGGAGCGCTCGGCCGCGCGCGACTTCGACACCAACGAACAACAAGCCGCTCTGCTGACGAAGCAAATCGCCGACGCGAAGGCCGAGCGCGATCGTCTCGATGCCGAACTTCCCAAAGGCGGCGGGCCGCTGCTCGCGCGACTTGCCGCGGCCGAGAAGGAGCAAGCCGCGATCGAGCAGTTGCTTCCACTCGAGGCCGACCGCAAGAGCACACAATCGCAGCACGGGTCCGCACGCAAGAGATTCAAGCAAGCGAAGGAAGAATTCGACGTCGCGCGCCGCCGTTGGCGTCAGGGGCTCGAGGCCGCCGGACTACCGGGGACGCTGTCCGTAAAACAGTTGCGGGCTTTCGCCGATCGCCGCGATGCGCTCGAAGAAATGACACGTGGCATCGCTCGCAACCGCAACGAACTCATCGAACGCAAACGCGAGCGCGACGCCCTGCATCAACGCATCACGACGCTCGTCACCGATTCACGCCTCAAGCTCGAAGACGGCGAGCCCGAGGCGCTGCTCAACGCCTTGCACGAGGCGCTCATCGAGCAGCAATTGCTCGTCGAACGACGTGGCGAGTTGCGCAAGTCCGATCGACGGCTGCGTCACCTCGAACGCAAGGCCACACGCGCCGCTGGTTCGGTGCGACGTCGTCGACAGGCCTTGCTCGACGAGGCGGGGGCGGCCGATGAGGCGCAGTTGCGCCGCTGGGCCGTCGAAGCCGCGCGCATCCAGGGTCTCGAAGTCGAACGCGACACGCTCACTCGCGAATTGGCCCGAATCATCGGCGACGCTTCGCCGGCGGAGATCGAGCAACACCTGACGCAACACGACCAGCCGGAAACGCTGCGCGAAAAAGCGTCGACCACCGAGCGTCGCGACGAATTGGTGAAGCAAGTGCGCACGACGGCCGAGCAACGCGGGCAAACGCACGAGCGGCTGCTCGGCATGGCAGGCGACACGCAGCTCAGCGATCGCCTGCTCGAACGCGCGGCCGTTGACCAACAGCTGCGCGAAGCGGTCGAACGTTGGCAGACGCAGGCCGTCACGCATCGCGCGCTCGCGATGGTTCGCAAACAATACGAGTCGCAACGACAGCCCGAGACGCTGCGCGAAGCGTCGCAATATCTCGCCCAGATGACCGAGGGCCGATACCAACGCGTGTGGACGCCGCTCGATGAAGACGTGCTTCGGGTCGACGATCGACAGGGACAATCGATTCGCGTCGAAGTGCTGAGTCGCGGCACACGCGAGCAGGTGTATCTCAGCTTGCGGTTGGCGCTGGTGAGCGCCTACGCTCGCCGTGGCGCACGATTGCCGATGCTGCTCGACGACGTGCTCGTGAATTTCGACGCCCAGCGCGCAGCCGCCGCAGCCGGCGTGTTGCAAACCTTCGCCGAGCGCGGCCACCAACTAATCGTCTTCACCTGCCACGAACACATGGCTCGCCTGTTCGGCAGTCGCGGCGTGCCGGTCATCACGCTACCCGCCAAGGGCCGCGCCTACGTCGAGCCTGTGAAGATTCCAGAGCCGAAGATCATCGAGCCCGTGAAGGTTATCGAGTACGTCAAGGTCGTCGAGCCGCCGCCCGTCGTGCAACCGGTCTTCGTGGCGCCGCCGCCTCCAATCGAACCGCCGCCAGCGCCGAAGGCCGACTTGCTTCCCGAACCAATGATCGACGTGCCCGAGTTGCCCGCCGATCCACCTGCCGAGATGCCGCGTCGTCCACGCAAGCGACTTCGCATCGAAAAACACTCGCCGGTCGTGCGGATGCATCGCCCGGCGGGCATTTTTCATACGTCGGTGTGGCACGAGCGCCACGACGAAACCTCCTGAGTGTCGGAACGTTCTCAGTTCCGAGACGACGCTTGGCGATCGATCGCTTCTTTCGCCGCCTGCACGAGCTCAATGTTCGCGCGTTCCTCGTCGGGATGGCGTTCGAGAATGGAAATCGACGGCTCGATCAAATCTTCGAGCCATTGCCCGAGCGGCACCTGCATCGGGCGATGTGCGGCGCGCTCGAAGGCGTTGAGAAACACTTCTTCCATGATCGTTGAGATCGTCAGTCCGTCTTCGAGTGCTGTTTCGGTCGCCGGATGTCGCTGCACGATGCGGCCGATGCGCTTCTCGATCGCTTCGTCGTACACCGCCAGCGCATCGCGAAATGCCGGGTAATCAAGCTGTGCAATCGCCTCATCGAGAGCCGCCGCATCCGGGTCCATCGAAGGCCGCACCTTGTGCGACGTGCCGTCGGCTTCCTTCGTGTACTCATCTTTGTTCGCAAGCCGTTCCTTGAACGCCCGCACCTTATTCATGAGCTTGCGAATGCACCGCTCCCAGGCGGGATGAAGCTGGTCGTCGGCGTCGCCGGTGTAGAGCGTATGGTTCGCCAGCCGCAAGCTCGTCGAGAGGTGAATCGTTCCGTGCTGCTGATCGATCTCGACCTTCAAGTCCGAAGTCGGAAAGTCTTCGATCATCTTGCGAAGCGTATGCAGGTCGCCGTCCATTCTCTCGCGCATCACCTTGCTCAAGTGGTAGCTGCCGCTATCGATGTCGACGCGAAGTGCGTGGTCGTTCGTTCCTACGGTCATCGCGATGCTCCTCTTTGCCTTTGATGAGTCGCCAATAGCGACTTACGGGCGCAATCCCACCAGCGGGGTTGCACCCCTAAGCAATATCCGCTGCAAAGGCGGTGCCGTGCCAAGCCGTCGCTAACCTTGCGTCACGAGCAGCTTTTCGGCGGCGCCATGACCCAGCATGGTGGTGCGACGACCAACGGCGATCTGAATGACGCCAGACTCCGCGCGATTGCTGACCACTTCCCCCTTGGAGCCCAGCGGCAGGCCGGCCTCGGTGAGATAGCGGAGGAACTCGGGCGTTTGGTCCAACACTCGCGCCAACTCGAACACTTCGCCCGGCTGGCAGTCGGCCAGCGTGCGATGCGATTCTGGCTCGATCGACCCTTCGGCACTAGGAATCGGGTCGCCGTGCGGGTCGGTCTTCGGATGTCCGAGAAACGTGTCGATGCGGTCGACGAGCAGATCGCTTACCGCGTGCTCCATGTTCTCGGCTTCTTCGTGTACTTCGTCCCACGTGAGCTGTAACGTGCGGACGAGAAACAGCTCGATCAGCCGATGCCGCCGCACCACGCGCAAGGCCATCGCCTTGCCAGCCGGCGTCAGTCGCACGCCCTCGTAAGGCGTGTACTTTGCCAGGCCGCCGTCGGCCAGCGTCTTGAGCATGCTCGTCACCGTGCCCGGCGACACGTCGAGCACTGCGCCACCTCGCCGGTCGCGGCAGGACCGTCGTTTTGATGGCTGATCTGGTAGATCGCCTTGAGATAGTTTTCGACCGTCAGACTAGCCACGGCGATGCGTTCTCCGAAGCAGGAATGCCCGCGACAATCGTACCTCAGAATAGCCACGCACGACCAGGGATCGCGTCCCTGCTTTGGGCATTCTCCTGCGTCGGGCGTTGCACACCCGGGGCAGTATTGCGCATGATGGCCGCAATGAAACTGAACGAGCGCGCCGCAAAGATTTGCGACCAACTGACGTCCGAGGCGGCGCGGCTTCGCATCGCCGTTCATCGCACTGCCGACGCGACGGTGCTCGACCTGGGCATCGAAACGCTCGGCGGTCTCGAGGCCGGCGTCAAGCTGGCCGAAGCGTGCATGGGTGGGCTCGGCACCGTGTCGCTCGTGCCATCGACCATCCCCGACATCGCTGGTCCCGCGGTGACGGTGTTTAGCGATCAACCGATCTGGGCGTGCATGGCCGCTCAGTACGCCGGATGGGAAGTGAAGGGGGACGGCTATTTCGCGATGGGATCGGGGCCGATGCGTGCCTGCGCGGCGCGTGAGAAGTTTTTCGAGCGCTTCGGTATTAGCGAGGCCTCGACCGTCGCCGTCGGCGCTCTCGAAACGCGTCAACTTCCGCCAGCCTCGGTGGTCGAAGATCTTGCGAAGTCTTGCGGCGTCGCGACTTCGCAACTCACGGTGCTCGTCGCGCCGACGTCGAGCATCGCCGGCTCGTTGCAAGTCGTGGCTCGCAGCGTCGAGACAACGATGCACAAGTTGCTCGAGCTCGACTTCGATTTGAAACGCATCGTCAGTGCTTGGGGAACCGCGCCGTTGCCGCCGCTGGCAAGGAACGATCTCGCCGCCATAGGGCGCACCAACGACTCGATTCTCTACGGCGCCGAAGTGACATTGTGGGTCCGCGGCGACGACGAGTCGCTCAACGCGCTTGGCCCGAAAGTGCCGAGCAACGCATCGAGCGACTATGGCCAACCGTTCGCGGAGATTTTCGAGCGCTACGGCCGCAAGTTTTACGACATCGACCCCCTGCTCTTCAGCCCGGCGATGGTGACATTTCAAAACGTCGACACCGGCCGCGTCCATCGTTTCGGCACGCTCAACCCCTCGGTCCTTCAACGCTCGTTTACCACGTAATGCACCTGGGCGTTCTCGGCAACTCCGACAGTTGGTACTTGCGCGATTTACAACGCGCCGCGGCCGATCGTCACCAGGTCACGGCCGTGCCGTTCTCGGAGCTCGCGTGCCGAATCGATGACGATGGCATCGCGATCAATGCCGGGCCGGTGAGGTTCGATGTGTTCGACGCCGTGCTGGTGCGATCGATGCCGCCGGGATCGTTGGAACAAGTCGTGTTCCGCATGGATTTGCTTGCTCGCTGCGAGGCCGCAGGCATGCCAGTCATCAACCCGCCGCGAGCGGTCGAAGCAGCCGTCGACAAGTTTCTGACCTCAGCGAAGCTGCAGGCGGCGGGGCTGCGGACCCCTAAGACGATCGTCTGTCAAACCGCCGACGAAGCGATGGCGGCGTTCGACACTCTCGGACGCGATGTCGTCGTAAAACCGTTATTTGGTTCCGAAGGTCGCGGCATCGCGAGGCTTGAAGATGCCGCGATGGCGCTCCGCGCGTTTCGCATGCTCGAACGTCTCGGCGCCGTGCTTTACGTGCAAGAGTTCATCGCCCACGAAGGTTGCGACCTGCGCTTGTTGATCATCGGGCATCGCATCTTCGGCATGCGACGCCGCAACGCGCTCGACTGGCGCACGAATATCAGTTGCGGCGCGCACGGCGAACCGCTCGAAGTGACGCATGAACTCGCGGAGCTTGCATTTCGTGCCGCCGCCGCAGTCGGTGCGCCATTCGCCGGCGTCGACCTGCTGCCGGCGCGCGATGGTACACTCTACGCCATCGAAGTGAATGCCGTCCCCGGTTGGAAGGCACTCGCCGCAGTAACCGACGTCGACGTGGCCGCAATCGTGCTCGACTATCTTGCCGAGGTGGCGCGATGAGTCTTTCAAGCCCCTCTCCCTTCGGGAGAGGGTGGCGGCGCAGCCGCCGGGTGAGGGCGGGTTGCAGTAGAGCGCGGTTACCAACTCGACCCGCCCTCATCCGCCGCTTCGCGGCACCTTCTCCCGGAGGGAGAAGGATTAGAGCATCAGCAGCCGAGATGTCGCCATGAATGTTGCCGAGCGTCTCGTCGAAATGGCGCGATTGCATCCCGATCAGCGGGCCGTCGTCGTTCCCGATCGTCGCGACGCGCAAGGCCACCGCACGTATCGTTCGATCACGTTCGCCGAGCTCGACCATCGCAGCGACCAATTCGCTCGCGGCCTCAAGCGAATGGGCGTCGGCCCGGAGACGCGTCTCGTGCTGATGGTGCGACCCGGCATCGAGTTCGTCGAGCTGGTGTTCGCCAGTTTAAAATGCGGCGCGGTCATGGTGCTCATCGACCCCGGCATGGGCCGCGAGAATCTGCTCAAGTGCTTGGACGAGGTCGAGCCCGACGGATTCATCGCGATCCCGATGGTGCATGTCGTCCGCCGCTTGATGGGCCGACGCTTCGCTGGCGCTCGCTACAATGTCACCACCGGCTCGTGGACTCTGGGCGATTGCGTGACGCTTGGCAAGCTGGCGGCCGAGCCGTGGAGCGGGCCCGAGATGGAACCGCTCGAAGTCGACGATCCCGCCGCGATCATTTTCACCAGCGGCAGCACCGGTCCGCCGAAGCCGGTCCTCTTCACGCACGGCAACTTCAACCGCCAAGTGACCGACATTCGCGATCAGTACGGCATTCAGCCGGGCGAAATCGACCTCGCATGTTTTCCGCTCTTCGCGTTGTTCGACGCCGCGATGGGTGTGACGACGGTGTTTCCCGAGATGGACTTCAGCCGTCCTGCGCGGGCGGAGCCTGAGAAGATCGTCGAGGCGGCACTCGATTGCGAAGTCACACAGGCCTTTGCGTCGCCAGCCGTGTGGAGTCGCGTCGGTCCGTACTGTGTCGAGCGCAAGATCCATTTGCCAAAGCTGAAGTGCGTGCTGTCGGCCGGCGCGCCGATTTCGCCCGACATTTTGCAGACGATGACGTCGTGCCTCACTCCCGACGCGGGGATGCACACGCCTTACGGCGCGACGGAAGCCCTGCCTGTGGCAACGATTTCGGCGAAGGAAGTGCTCGACCACACGAAGGCCGATTGGATGCAAGGGCGTGGCACGTGCGTCGGTCGCCGCTTTCCGGGCATAGAGTGGCGTGTGATTCGCATCACGGATGAACCGATCGCGACGATCGACGTTGCCGAAGCATTGCCGCAGGGCGAGATCGGCGAGCTCATCGTGCGCGGCGAGGTGGTCACGCGCTACTGGCAGCGCGAAGAGGCGATGGCCGCGTCGAAGATCGTCGATGGCCACACGTTTTGGCATCGCATGGGGGACGTGGGGCATCTCGACGAGCAGGATCGCTTCTGGTTCTGCGGTCGCAAGTCGCAGCGCGCCGTGACCGTCGAGCGCACCTACTTCACCGATCCCGTCGAGGGAATCTTCAACCAGCATCCCGGGGTGTTGCGATCCGCCCTCGTCGGCACCGGCCCAATCGGCTCGCAGAAGCCGGTCGTGGTGCTTGAGTCGCGAAAAGGATCGAATCTGGCGATGACTTCTGCGCTCGAACAATCGCTGCGCGAACTTGCAGACAGCTACGATGCGACTCGCGGCATTCGCGACTTTCTCATGCATTCCGCTCCCCTGCCCGTCGACACTCGCCACAACGCAAAGATCGCCCGAGAAGCGCTAGCCGTGTGGGCGGCGAGTCGCATGGGTTAACGATCTGTAGGGAACGCCCTCCGTGGCGTTCCGCAGCGCGCGTGTTGATACTCGATCGCGCTTCGTGGAACGCCACGGAGGGCGTTCCCTACAGGACAATCGTCGTGCGCTGGCCTGAAAGCGTCGTTGAAAGTAGGCCACGAAATCGATTAAGGTGCGCGGCGATTCGTCTCATGGACCCGCTGTGAGACGCATGATCACCGCTTGCGGTTTCGCGCGTAACTCTTCCTATGACGCGCGAAACCGCAAGCGGTGATGGATCGCCAACACGATGATTGGGACATGATCAGAGCCCGCGACCAGCGATCTCCGTTATTGCACGCTGTGCAAGAAGTCGACGTGGCTGTGCAAGAAGTGCGACTTATTGCACAAAACCCCCGATCTCATGGGTATGGCAATAAGTCGAGGGCGTGCGCGAGCAGTAACGACACGATGTGGTGGGGAACGTCGTGCCGACGATTCGAGAGGATGGTGGCCGCCCTCATCCGGCCTTCGGCCACCTTCTCCCGGCGGGAGAAGGAGACGCGGTCACTCGACTTGCCACATCTCGACGCCTTGGGCGGTGGCGACGACGAGGCGGCGGCCGGGAGCGACGGCGAAGCCGCTGACGGCGGAGCCGTAGTTCCAGCGATCGACGATCGTGCCGTCGATGGCGACGACGTTCAGCGACGCGTCGCTGCCGAGGATCACCCACTGCATCACGCCGGTGCCGGCCAGGTCGCCGTGAGCGATCATGTCGACCGACGGGATCGGCTGCAGGCCCGGCGGCAGCGCCATCGACCACTGTGGTCGAGCCTGGTCGTCGAGACCCAACGCCGTGTCGGCGCCGGGGCCGGTCGTGGCGACGGCGAGGTACTGACGTTCGCCATCGGGGCCGGCCGCTTTGATCAGACGAATGAACTGTCCGCCGACCGGCTGAGGCGGCAACTCTCGCCCCTGGTAATCGATCGGGACGATCGTGCCGCGCTCGTCGAGCGCACCACAGGTTGCGATGGCCTTCGGTGTCTCGTCCCGTGACGGCGAGGCTGATGACGTTCGCCAGTGCGCGGTTGCTCCACTTGCGACGTCCATCAAGTCCGACCGATTGCACGCCTACCACGTCGTAGTAGCCGACGTTAATGTCGATCTGCCCGTCGCCGTCGAGATCGCCGAGTTCGACGTCCGCAATGCCGGCGGCACTCGTCGTCTCGGGATAGCTGAACTTGCGTTGCCACTGGCTATCGAACACGTGCAACTGCTGACGGCTGCTTGCTGCGCCGACGTACCACCGCTGGCCCGAAGTGTCGACGGCCGTGCGCAAGAACGCGACGATGCCGTCCTCGGGCGACTTGGGCAGGTCGAGCGCGTGTCGAGCGACAACATTGCCTTGGCCGTCGAGCTCGACGACCGACGTCAGCTTTTCGATGACGAGGATGCGAGTGTCACTCCCTTCGCCGAGGACGACAATGTTGCCGGGCTGGTCGACGTTGGTCGACGACCAAACGCGCGAGATCGTCAGCTTCTCAGGCTTTGTGGCTGGCGCCACGGTGCCGCGTTGCAAGTTCGGATCGCCTTGAGCGCCCGTCGAAGTGCTGCTGTTTGTCGAGCCACCTCCGGCCGAGGTTTGGAACTGCGCCTCGTATCGACGCAAACGATCGTCGTAGCGGGTGCGAGCTTCTTTCACCAAACTTCCACCGGCCAACAAGCGTTCGAGTCGGCCGGGCAGTTGCGCCGCCAATTCTGCATTCGCGCCGAGTTCGTGATCTTCGACCGTGCCGTCGGGGCCGAGAATGAACAAGTTCGGAATCTGCTCGACTTCGAAGACGGTGTTCGCCTGCTGAGCGAGATCGCGCACGATGGGGATCGACAGCTTGGCTTTGACGAACGCGTCTCGCACGACAGCGTTTTCGACGGCAGGCACATCGGCCACCGCGCCGCCGTCGACCGCCTTCACGCCCGACGACATGGTCGGTGCGCGGTCGATGCTCACGGCCAAAAAACGAATGCGGTCGTCGTCTTTGAAACGTTCGTACACGCGCTGCATCTCGGGCAACGTTTGAAAGCAGGGGACGCACCATGTGGCCCAGAAATCGAGAACCACCGCTTTGCCGACCAGCGACTCGCGCGTGACTTCCTCGCCATCGAGCGTGGTAAAGCGGAAATCGCCAATCTTCGTGCCGAGCAAACGGCTCGGCGGCAGCGGCTGCGGCATGAGGGCGAAGTCTTGCACGATGCGTGCTTCGCTCGGAGCATCGAAACGGAACGCCACGTCATCGACCTTGGCGCCGAGCGTCGCGCCTTTCAAATCGGCAACGACCGACAAGTCGCTCACCTTCACGCCGTCTTGGCGAAGGTGCTCGGCCAGATCTTTCAGCGGCAACTCGATGCGACGGATTTCATAGCCACGTTGCTCGATCCAGAAGATGAGGTCGCCGTCTTTGCGAGGAATCTTGACGCGGTAGCAAGAAATGTCGTCGATCGGCTCGGCATCGAGCAACGTCGGCTCACCGGTCTCGAACAGCAGCAAGTTCAGCGCGTTCGAGTCGAGCAGAAACATCAGCGGCACCGAACCACCGGCGACGCGCTGCAGCATTTGGTCGTAGAGCGTCGGGTTCTCGTAGATCACTTCTTGCGAAAGGACCGCAGGGGCGGTTTTCTTCAACACCTGGCCGGGCACGTCGGCGAGCGTCGCAAAAAAGTCTTTGCCATCGCAGACCACGATCGCGCCATAGACGTGCATTCGCAGCTTATTCGGACGCGCGAACGAAACCGACCACGGATACGTTTCGTCGAATTCGTTGTCGCCGTCCTTGAAACGAAAGCGGACCTCGCCGCCATCGGCATAGGTCATCGCCTTTTGGTACGCGGCGGCGGTGCGTTCGAGGACTTCGCGACCTGTCTTCGGACCGGCGGGGGGTTCGATCGCGTCGTTGCATCCGATGACCGATGTCATCGCCACGAGGCCCATCAGCCACAGCGACCGCCGCAACCGCAACGACGAAGACGCTTGCTTCATATAGCCGGCGAACATGCGAAGTACCTCAGCAACAAAAGGCGACCAATGCGCCGCAATTATTCGACGTTTCGCAAAACGGGTAAAGCTCGCTTCTTGACCCTTCAAGGGTCGGCTCGATAATGCAAACGGCAAGTTCATCGAACCTGCCGCCTATTCGCCCCAAACCACCTCGCTTGCAGTCACTTGTTGTATGGCTACCACGTTGCACTACGGTCGAGGCGGAGAAGTCACGCTCGATTTGCCCCCGGGGACCTTGGTCGCCGAATGCGTCGCTCCGCGCGGCGACGTTTCGGGCAGCCCAATGCTTGATGCGCGTCAAGCACTCGACCAGCCGGCCGGCTTTCCGCCGTTGAGTCAGTCGGTCGTGCCAGGCGACAAGGTGGTGGTGGCGCTTGAGGCCGCGGTTCCCGACTACGATGC
Organism: uncultured Planctomycetota bacterium; assembly: GCA_963708675.1. Lineage (GTDB taxonomy): Bacteria > Planctomycetota > Planctomycetia > Pirellulales > PNKZ01 > DATAXP01. The sequence goes on along the minus strand of CAVPTO010000003.1, from coordinate 1,839,239 downwards.
CGTTGTCGCGGCGGTCGTGCAAAGCGTGATTCAAGGCGGAGCCTTGCCGGCCGATATCACCGTGCTGCGAACGCTGGACGACGAGCATGCCGAGGCGCCCGACCCACGTGCGTTGCTCGCCCCTGAGATTCGGAAGGACGTGAAACTTCAGACACATGACCCCGAGCATCGCGAACAGCTCAGCTTTTTGACGAGCACGCCCAAGGGTCGACCGATCTATCTAAATCGGCTGCTGTGCGATGCCGACCTGGTGGTGCTCGTTGGATGCATGCGTCCCGAACACGCTGTGATCTATCACGGTGCGCGAGGGGCGCTGTATCCGACGTTTTCTGATGCGGCGACGCAGCGTCGATTTCGACATCCGGGGCTCATCAACGGCGACGCTGATTTGATCGACCGTGCTCGTGGAGAAGTGCGACGCGTGGGATGGCTGGCTGGCACGCAGTTTACGGTGCAAGTGGTTCCAGGGGCCGACGACACGGCACTGGCGATCATCGCCGGCGAGCCAGAGGCCGTGGAACGCGCGGGCGCGAGCGTTGCCGTGAGGCGTGGGAACAAGTCGTGCCTCGCCGCGCGAGCCTGGTGCTTGCGGCCATCAGCGGAGGTCGCGATCAGCAAACTTGGGACAACGTCGGGCGAGCGCTGGCCGCCGCGTTACGTGTGGTGGCGGATGACGGTGTCATCGCGCTTTGCACGGAGCTCACCGCATCACCGGGGCCGGCACTCGAACATCTCGTGGATGTTGAAGACCCTCATGAGGCATTGAACCGCGTGCAAAAACTGCGGCTGACCGACACGCTTCCGGCCATCGAACTGGCAGAAGCCCTGCAGCGAGCGCGTGTGTACTTGCTCAGTCAATTGGATGAGACGGTGGTTGAAAATCTAGGGATGGCGGCCGCGACGGAAGCCGACGACTTTGCACGGCTTGCGCGGCGCCACGACAGTTGCATCGTGCTCGCCGACGCTCAATACGCGCTTCCCACCGTCGCCGAGGACGCCGTCGCGTGAATCAACTCGACAATTACGAAGCGCTGAAGAACGGGGCCGGGCTCGTTGATCTTTCGGATCGCACGCAGATTGAGCTCACCGGCAGCGATCGGGCTGCATTTCTGCACAACCTTTCAACGAACGACATTCGCAAACTGCCAAACGGCCGCGGTTGCGAAGCGTTCTTCCTCAATGCTCGCGGTCATATTCTTGGGTACGCCACGATCTGGGCGGGGGCGGAATCGCACGTGATCGAGACCGTCGCGGGGCAGGGTGCTTTTTTGGCGGCGCACCTCGATCGCTATTTGATTCGCGAAAAGGTTGAGATCGTCGATCGAACGGGGCAATGGTCGGAATGGTTTCTCGGCGGAGAGAAAGCTCGCGGCGTGCTGGAAGCGGTTGGCGTAGCAGCGCCGGCAGAAGTTCTGACGCACAGCGAGGCGTCGATCGCGGGCTGCCGAGTCGCGTTGCGGCGTGTCGATTTCACGCCTGCGGATGGCTATCTCATCGCGTGCCCGGTCGAGCAATCGAACGCGGTCGCCGAGGTGTTACGTGGTGCGGGTGCCACGATGTGTAATCGCGAAGCGTTTGAGACGGCCAGAATCGAGGCGGGGACGCCGGCGTTCGGCGTCGACGTGACGGACAAGAATCTACCACAAGAAGTGGCCCGCGATCGACGCACGATCAGCTTCACAAAGGGCTGCTACATCGGACAGGAAACCGTTGCTCGACTCGATTCGCTGGGACACGTCAACAAGTTGCTGGTGCGGATGAGGTTCGCCGGGCCCGAGGTTCCGCCCGCCGGGTGCGAGTTAAGCGTTGATGGCAAGGGCGTGGGCAACATCACGTCGGCGGCGTGGTCGCCGTTGTTGGGGCAGGTGGTTGCGCTGGGGTACGTTCGGCGGGAACATGCCACGCCGGGGACGCGATTGGCGTCGGTGCATGGGGACGTCGAGGTTTTGGCGGCGACTTAGGCACAAGGCGCTTCGAGCGCTCCGCTGGCGCGTCGCGGCTAACCAACAGTGACGTTATTCCGGCAACTTCGTGGGCTCGTAGGCGTGGTCGCGCTTGCGGAGCACTCGCGCTTCGATGATCTTGTCGGCCTTTGTGCGAGTATCTTGGCCGGGCTCGATGCGCTGCAATTGCGAAACGTTGTCCATTCCCTCGACGACGCGGCCGAACACCGTGTGCTGGCCGTCGAGATGTGGCGTACGGGTGAACGTCAAAAAGAATTGCGAGCCGCCGGTGTCCTTGCCCGCGTGGGCCATGCTCAGGCTGCCGCGGAAGTGGAGACGATGGTTCGGCTCGTAGCACTCGCAAGGAATGCGGTAACCAGGGCCGCCGGTGCCGTTGCCTTTCGGATCGCCACCCTGCGCGACGAAACCATCGATCACGCGATGGAACGGCAGGCCGTTATAAAAACCCTTCTCGACGAGGTTGATGAAGTTCGCCACGGCTTGCGGAGCTTCGTTCTCGAACAGCTCGAGAATGACAGGGCCTTTGGTCGTTACAAGTTCGACGCGCGGCAGGTCATTGTCTTTGGTTTCCTTGTCGCGAATGGCCTTCTCTTTTTCCCATAGCTCTTTCGTCGAAGGCAGCGACGCCAACAACTCCTTGCCATGACGATCGAGAACACCGGCCTCTTCCGCCTTTTTCATGTACTTGTCAGCGAGGTCGAAGTTATTGGCGTGGTATGCCGACACGCCATCGACGTTGTAAAGACGAGGATTCATCGCCTTCGTGTCGAGCACAGGCCGACCAGCGGCGAGAGCGCGCTCGTAGCGATCCTGGTTGAAGTAATGGAACGAGAGCGATTGAAGCACGTCGCCCGCCTTTTCGACCTCGCCCTTTGAGTCGCGATAGGCGGCGCCAGCGGCACGCACGAGCTGCTGCTCGATGGCTTTGCCTTGCTTCGAAAGTTCGTCGAACTTCTCCGACAGCGGCTTGCGATCCTCGGGGCGCGTGCTCTTATAGTCGACCTGCAGCTTCTCCATCTCGTCGCGAAGGTCAGTCCATTTCTTCAACAACTCGTTGAACTTGTCTTCCGACTCTTTTCGCTTGGCGGCGTCGGGCTTGGCATCAGCAGGAGTCGCAGCTGCGGGAGCCGCGGCATCGGCATTGTCGGACTTTTCCACCGCTGGCGTCTCGGCCGGCGGCTGAGCGGTGGAAATACCGGCGAGGAGCATGAACAAACTGGCGGCGATGAAGAACTTGCGGATCAACATGAAGGGCGTTCCCGGGTATGTTGGTAGGTTTCGAACACGCTGTCGCGTGTTTGGATTTCTTGAACGTCGTGAGCCATTAACTGTGACGAAGCCGCGCCGCACTTCCGATCGACCGCGCCGAGCCGATGCCGACGCGAATGCGGCCACGCCCACACCCACGGCATTACGCATTATTGGCGGAACCCACCGCGGACGTAAACTGCTCTACAGCGGCGATGCACGTACGCGGCCCATGAAAGACCGTGTCCGCGAAGCGGTTTTTAACTTGCTGGGGCCCGACGTCAAGGGCAAGCACGTGCTCGATTTGTTCGCCGGTACCGGAGCGCTCGGGTTCGAAGCCCTCAGCCGCGGCGCCGAGAAAGCGACCTTTTTCGAGCATCACTTCCCAACGGCCGACATCATTCGTCAAAATGCGGCAACGATTGAGGTGTCTGAGCGATGCCAGATTGTGCCAGGCAACACGTTGATTCAATTCCGACGAGCGGAGCCTGTTTCGTCGGACGATGGCCTTCCGTGGCTTGTATTCTGCTCGCCACCGTTTGATTTCTACGTCGATCGTCAGCCAGAAATGCTGCAACTTTTAACGCGAATCGAGCAATTGGGGCCACCGCGAAGCGTTATCGTGGTCGAGGCCGACGGGCGATTCGATTTCGCGCTGCTCGGCAATTCGAGCGATTGGGACATACGCGAGTATTCGCCGGCCGTGGTTGGATTGCGCTGGCTTCCAGAAGCGTGAGGTTTCGATGGACATCAAAAACATTGAACGAGTGCCAGCATTCACGACGAAGGACGGTTCGGAGATCCGAGAACTGCTAGCGTCACGCAATTCAGCGATCCGCTATCAGAGCCTCGCCGAGGCTCGACTCGAACCGGGCGCTAGCACGACACCGCACTATCACCGACGCACCGAGGAAATCTATTACATCCTCGAAGGGGTCGGCCGGATGCGGATCGGCGTCGAGTGGGACGAGGTCGGTCCCGGCGATGCCATTGCTATCCCGCCAGGGAATACTCATCAAATTACGAACTCAGGTCAGGAAACTCTCAAGTTCCTTTGCTGCTGTGCGCCGGGATACGAGCATGACGACACGGTTTTGGTTGAGGACGGATAGAAGTTAGAGTTTGGCAAGAGTGCGTCGACCGGGTATCTCGAAAACGTCATGGGCACGTGTCCGAACATCGCATAATTGCGAAAGTTAGGGCTGAACCGCTACATCCCTCGCAGCCGATTTATCTCTTCGGCTAGCACGCGGGCCAATCGTCGAGCCATGCCCGTGTCGAGGAATGAATGCATGAGCCGACGTCGCGCGCCCGTTCCTGCCTGGCCATTCTTGCTAGCTTTGACCTGTTTGTTTGTTCTCGCAGTCACCGCTCCGCGTGGCTGGGAACAGGTTGCACGCCGTCGCGTGCTGCTAGGGCCCGACGAACACGCGGCCCGCAAGGCCCAGGTCACGGTGAGTCCCGAACCCGTGCCGCTCGCGCCGCCGCGAGCGATTGCGGTCGCGTTAGAATCGCCGGCTCCGACTCTGGCGCCGAAGATCAATCTCGCCCCGTCACCGACGTTGGCGATCGCTCGATCGACGAGGTTGCCGCTCGATTTCGACCAACCGCCGCGCCCGACCGTCATGTCGAACGCGTCGCTAATCCTCACGACGCCCGACGACGAGGTGAAGCCCGAAGTTCGGCCGACTCCGCTGCTCGAAACGAAGCCCGCCAAACCGATCGAAACGGCGGCCAAGGTGCGATGGTGGCCGGTGCCGCACGATCTGTTGGCAGAGCTGGAACGACTCGCACAGTTTCCCGAGGCTCGCCGTTCGGCGCATGCCGTGCGCGACGCGCTTGCGGAGCTTGCCGATGTTGAGGGACCGAACGACCCACGCGCCGCAGCCATCGTCGAACGCCTCGATGATCTCGCCGCCGAGCAGAACGTGTTGTTGCCGCTGATCCCGGAAGGGCCGCGGGCCACGAGCTTCCGTCGCGCGGGATTGGCGCTGGTCCGCCGCATTGACGTATGGCAACACGTGCCGAGTTGGCCGACAAACAAACCGCAAACGATGCAAGCCTCGCTGGAGGGCGGCGATTCGTTAGCGCGTTGCCTGCGCGAGATCGATGCAACGTATGCCAAGCAGGCCGATGCGAAACCGAATCGATTGCTCATGCTCGAAGCGCTGCACGAGCTGGTCGAACGCTACGATTCTCTCAGCATCGACGAACGCCAACGGCTTGCCGGGTTCGTTCTCGCACGGCTCGATCGGGCCGGCGTCGATGCGGAAACCGAAGGCAATCGCAACGACCCGCTCGTGCGACTGCACGACCTGTTGCGTCCCATCGCGGCCGCGCCGGTCGATCCGCGGCAAATGATCTTCGATATCGAATGCTTCGAGCACAGCGGTTTGCAAACCGACGCGCGTCGCGTGGCCGAAAACTACCAACGTCTGTCCTGGGCGGAAGGTCGGCAGCAACAGAAGCTCGCCGAGAACATGACCGCCCACTACCGTAACGCCAATTTGCGCGTCACGTTCTCGCTCGACTTGATGAACCGCCTGGTGCAAGCGCAACCGCCGCGCGAGACGTACGTTCGCGACGTGGTGCTCGGCAATCCGACACGCGGTTGGAGCACGACCTGGACCGACGCTTCGTTCCGACTCATTCCAGATTCGAATCGGGCTCGGCTACTGCTCGAAGCCCGCGGCCGCGTTTCCGCCGACATGGTGACCATCGCGAGCATCGTTCGCCTTCGCAGCGAAAGCGACTCGGCCTTCGTCGCCTCGAAAGAACTAGAAATCGGTTTGAGCGGCCTGCGAAGTCAGCCGGCGCGGGCCGACTCTTCGACCACACCCCGACTCCGCTCGGTTGAAACCGACCTGGACCTCGTGCCGGTGCTGGGGCTTGTCGCGCAAAGTTTTGCCGAGGCCAGCTTCGAAGACAATCAGGAGCGGGCACGCATCGAAGCACGTCGCAAACTGTCGCGACGCATTCGCGAGGAGATGGACAAAGACCTCGCGTCACGCATCGAACGGGCGAACGCCAAATTCAGCGAAGCGGTGCTTGGGCCGCTCAATAACCTCGACCTCTCGCCTGAATTGATCGAAGCGCAAACGACCGAGCAGCGCATCACGCTACGCATGCGTCTGGCGACCGACGAACAGTTGGCCGGCCACGGCCCTCGTCCGCGAGCGCCAGGCGACAGCATCGCGAGCGCTCAGATTCACCAATCGTTGCTTAACAACGTGTGCGAGCAGTTCCAATGGGACGGCAAGACGTTCACGCTGCCTGAACTTCGCGAGGATTTGGCTGCGAAGCTCAATCGTGAAATTGACGCCGGCGCCGCAGCCGAACATCAGGACTTGTCGATCACATTCGCCAACGAGAACGCCATCCGATTGCGTTGTGCCGATGGCCGCATCGAAATCAACCTCGCGATCGCCCAACTCAAGATTCACCGCGAGACGTGGCGAGACTTCGCGGTGCGAGTTTATTACAAGCCCAATTTGTCGACGCCTGAGGGGACGATCGAGCGCGACGGTTCGGTTCAGCTAATCGGCGATCGACTTGGACCGAAAGCGCAGCTCGCCCTGCGAAGCATCTTCAGCAAGATCTTCTCGCAGTCGCGTCAGATCAATATCCTTCCGCCGAATGTCACGACGTGGCGGCCGGGCCTCGCGAACCTGAGTGTCTGCCAGTTCGACATCGACGACGAGTGGGTGGCCTTGGCCTTCGCTACTCGGCCCGCCGTTGTGAAGCAGGCTCGCAAGTAGACGCGAGCGCCTCAGCGGACCTAAATCGAACGGCTCCGTCGCAGCACCGACTCGCGATTGAGACGCGCGGGCAGAATGGTTCGAAGATTCTCCGCGGCTGCGGCCATGCCACGCTTTACAGCCGCGCGAATGTCGAGTCCGTCGGCAATGCCCCACGCGATGCCCGCAGCCAGGCAATCGCCACAGCCGATTGGATTCACGACCTCGGCAACTGCGGGAGGCTCGACACGTTCGATACCTGCCGGGGAAGCGATCCACACCGGCTGCCGCCCTTGGGTCATCACCACCCACTGAGCGCCTCGCTGATGCAACCGGGCGATCGCCTCAGTGACCTCGGCGTCGTTTCGCAACTCCGTCCCAAACGTGCGGCCCAGCTCCTGGCGATTCGGCTTCACGACGAGGGGACGAGCCTCAAGAGCTGCAATTAACTCGGGCCCACGTGCATCGATGACGGCCGGCGCCGAGGTGTGCCGTAGCAAGTCGCGATAGTAGGTCACCGGCGTGTCGACCGGGAGCGAGCCCGTGAGCACCGCTGCATCTGCCTTCGCGGCGATTTGACCGAAGTACGAGGCGAATTCGTCGAGCTCGGCCGGCAAGAGCGCCGAGGCATTCTCGACGAGCTCGGTCGTCGTATGCGTTGCGACGTCCAGCAGCGTCGTGCAAACCCGTGTCGCGCTCTGGGTGCGAACCCAGCGTCGATCGACGCCCAATGCCGCGAACTCATTGTCGATGGATTCGAACGCCGGTCCGCCTAACGGCGAGAGGGTCACAGCCGGAACGCCAAGTGTCGCCAACGCGACGCCGACGTTCAGCACTTTGCCCGAGCCGCACCATTGAACGACCGATGCACGATTCACTTCACCGATCTGCAAGCGTTCGAACTGCAGAATCTTCTGCCAGGCGGGTGTGAGCCCTGCGACGACGATCACAACATTGCCTCCAAAACGTCTCGCAACTCGTTATCGGACAGCTCGCGCGGATTTCCGCTCATGCTGTTGCCTCGCGAACCTGACACCAAAGCAGGCAACATCTCGCGCGTCACACCTACATCGCTCAAACGAGCTGGCACTCCAAGCTCATGTGCCAACTGTGTAATGCGTTCGACGAAGGCATCGGCCGCATGGGCGTCACTCACTTTCTCGGTGGCGCTGCTCGTCACTCGCGCGAGGATCGCCAACTTGTGCTCAGACACTTGTCGATTCACACACAGCGCGACGGGAAGCATCATGGCACATGCCAGGCCGTGTGCGACGCCGGCGTGGATTCCGAGCGCCGCGGCAACGCCATGAGCGAACCCCAAGCCCGAGTTCGCAAGCGCCATCCCGCTCAACAAAGCCGCGTGCGCCATCGCCTCACGCGCCGGTCGAGAGTGACCGTCTCGAACCGCTTCAGGCAATGCCGGCAAAGCGCCTCGCAAACCTTCGACGGCGAGCGCCTGCGGGATGGGCTTCGCCCGCCGGGAGATGTAACTTTCGATGAGTTGCGTGATCGCATCCATGCCGCTGTACGCGGTCGTCGACGGCTGCACATCGACGCTGAGCTCGGGGTCGACGATCACGACGCTCGGCACCATGTCCTCGTGACGCAGGCTTTTTTTGTACGGCGGATCGGTAGAGGAAATGACCGCGTTCTTGGTCGCCTCGGCGCCAGTTCCGCCGGTGGTGGGCATGGCGATCAGCCGCAGCGGAGGCTCGACGATCGTTAGCCCTCGACCAACGCCTTCGAGATAGTCCATCGTGGGAGCATGTGAGCTTTGAGTCGCCAAAGCACCGCAGGCCTTCGCCAGATCGATCGCCGAACCGCCACCAATGGCCAGCATCCAATCGTCGGAATGAAGCTCGTGCTCGCGCATTATTGTTACGCAGCGATCGACATCGTCCACGTGCGGCTCGCGCGAAATCGTTGTCAAAAAAATTTGCTCGACACCAGTGTTTTCGATGACTTGCTCGATTTCAGGCCATCTTTGACTGCTCTCGAATGTCTTCGACCCGAGAACGATGAACACTCGACGGCCGAACGACGCAGCGCTTTTGCGAAGCCATTGTCGTTTCCCCCATCCGAAATGAATGGCGCGTGGAGCGACGAATTCGTAATCGATCGACATATTCAACAACTCGAAGCGTTGGTCGTTGCGAATTCACACGTCACACAACACTTCCACCTATTGGGGGTGCGTATTGCACACACAATTTTTCGAAAGAATTGCTCGCCAACTAACGCGCGTCAGTTATCGTGATACTAGCGGTTCTCATACCTGTTGGGTATGCTTTCAAACCGTTAGAAATTGGGGGCAATTCATTGGAGAAAAAACGGATGAATGCGAGTGCCACGGTAGAGCCTAAACGACGCAAACGAAACAAGAGTGCGGCCATTCGCGCCTATCTCGAGGCGAATCCCGAAGCAGGGCCGACACAAGTTGTCGAGGCGCTCAAGGCAAAAAAGATGACTGTCACGCCGACCTTGGTCAGCAACGTCAAGAACCGAATGTCACACGGACAAATGGGTACTGGCCGTCGCGGTCGACCCGGACGCCCAGCACTTGGCACATCGGACAAGGTGTCGATTGCTTCGCTCTTGGAAGCCAAGAAGTTTGCTGAGCACGTCGGCTCGATCGATGCCGCACGTCAAGCTCTCGATACGCTCTCGCGATTGAGCTAGAAGCGTCATCAACAGATCACGAACCTGAGGCGGCCGCGTGACAATGTCACGTGTGCCGCCTTGATCTTTTTACGTGTCGCCGGAGATCGCTTCGTTGCGACGCTTGAGTGCGGCGTCGATCGCGTCTCTCTGCGAAGGCGTGAGTTGCCAACCGGCTCCGCCCGCGTTGTCGACGATTTGATCGCGACGCTTAGCACCGCACAGCGCCGCAGTCACGCCCGGCTGCTCGATCGTCCACTGCAACACCAGTTGGGCCACGCTTCGTCCCGCTTCATGCGCGATGGGACGCAGCGCGTCGATGAAGTCCTGATTGTGTTGCCACTCTTTGCCCTGAAACATTGGATACTTCAGACGACCATCGCGAGGGTCGAAGTGATGATCGCGAGCAAACTTGCCGGTCAAAAGGCCCTTCAAGAGCGGCCAATAGACCATCACCGACACATGATGCTCTCGACACCACGGAAGCTGCGAGCTTTCGATGTCGCGCTGCAGCATGTTGTACTTCGGCTGATAGGCCGACAGCGGGCACTCCGCAACGAACGCTTGCAACTGCGATAGTGTCGCATTCGAGAAACCAACGGATCGCGTCTTCCCCTGCCGCATCAAATCGTGAAGCGCGCCGGCTGACTCGGCAATCGGCGTGTTCGGATCGGGACAGTGCAGATACAGCAACTCGACGCGATCGGTGTTGAGGCGGCGCAGACTTTCATCGCACTCACGACGTAAGGTCTCAGGCCGGCCATCGACGACTTGCTTGCCATCCGGTCCCCAGTGAATGCCACCCTTCGTGGCAATCACCATTTCGTCGCGTCGATGTCCGAGCGCTGTGGCTATTAGCCGCTCGCTCTCGCCGTCGGCGCCATAACAGTAAGCGGTATCGAGAAAGTTGACGCCTAGCTCGAAGCACGCTTCGATCGTCGCGAGGCTGTCTGTATCGTTGACGCCGAGGCTCGTCATTCCCGCGATTGGCCAACATCCCAACGCGATTGGCGAGATGTGGATGTCGGTCAGTCCTAACTGTCGGCGCTCAGTAATGATCATGGTCAGAGGACGCAAATGCTTCGACGGGTGTCACAATTCAACGAGGGTAGCGTTTCGAATGAGGGATGCTAGAGGCAGCGTCCGTATAATGGAATCGATAGAAAACTCAGGCGAGGTGTCAACTTATGTCGTCTACATACATTGTCGCGGGATGCCGCACGCCGATCGGCAAATTCATGGGAGCGTTGACTTCGGTGCCGGCACCCAGTTTAGGGGCGACGGTCGTTGCCGAGTCGCTGCGACGTGCGAACATCTCAACGTCGCCTGTCGACGAGGTGATTCTTGGCAACGTGCTCTCTGCCGGACTCGGACAAGCACCCGCACGGCAAGCGGCCCTCGCCGCGGGTCTGCCGCCGAGCATCGCAGCGCTCACGATCAACAAGATGTGCGGATCGGGACTCAAGGCCGTGATGCTTGCCGACCAGGTGATTCGCGCAGGCGATGCGCGATGCATCGTCGCAGGGGGCATGGAGAGCATGAGCCGTGCGCCGTATCTCATGCCGGGGGTCCGCCAAGGTTGGAAGTTCGGCACACAGCAAGCCGTCGACTCGATGATTCACGACGGCCTATGGTGCGCCATCGAGAACGTGAGCATGGGCGCCGAGGCCGATTACATCGCACACACATGCGGTGTGACTCGCAACGAGCAAGACGCGTTCGCTTTGGAAAGTCATCGCCGCGCCGCGCAGGCAATCGCTGCAGGCGTATTCGATGTCGAAATCACGCCGGTCGAGATCGCGGGGCGAAAAGGGCCGACGGTCGTTCGCGTCGATGAAGGGCCTCGTTGCGACTCGTCGCTCGAAGCGCTCGCGACGCTCAAGGCATCGTTTGAGCCACAGGATGGCATCGAGCGCACGGTCACTGCCGGAAACGCCTCGCAGCTGAGCGACGGCGCTGCGGCAGTGGTCGTCGTCGACGAAGCCCTCGCGAGCGAATGTCACGACCCGATCAAGGCCCGCATCGTCGCGACAGCGACCAGTGGCGTGAAGCCCAAGGATGTGTTTATCGCCCCGGTTGACGCCATCGAGAAGGTGTTGGCCAAGGCGAAGCTGCGCCTCGACGACATCGACCTCATCGAACTCAACGAGGCGTTCGCCGCGCAGGTGCTGGCGTGTCATAGTCTCCTGCACTTCGACATCGCAAAATTGAATGCGAACGGTGGCGCCATCGCCCTGGGACATCCCATTGGCGCAAGCGGAGCGCGTGTGCTCGTGACGTTGCTGTATGCGCTTCAAGCTCGCGGATTGAAACGCGGCCTGGCGGCCTTGTGTCTCGGCGGCGGAAACGCGGTTGCCATGATCGTCGAGCGCGAATAGCCGACTCAGCAATAATCTGCTCAGCCGCGTGGCAAGCAGCAATCGACAGGGCAAACATTCGGCGAAGGGCCGAAGCAGCCCAGCGCTCGTGGCGGTTGCGCCGAATCGATGCGCTCGAGAATCAACTCTCGAATCATCGCGATCATGGCGGGGTGCGTGCCCACCGTCTTGGCCCGCACCATATTGATGCCAAGCGAGTCCGCTTCGCGACGCGCCTCGACGTCGAGATCGAAGAGCACTTCAACGTGATCGGAGAGAAACCCGACGGGCACGATGACGACATCCCGCTCGCCTTGCTCCGTCAGCTTACGCAACGCGATGGAGACGTCCGGCTCAAGCCACGGTTGCGAGGGGGGACCGCTGCGACTTTGGAACGCCAATCGCCACGACGGCAGTTCGAGAGCATTGGCGACAAGGCGACTCGTTTCTTCCAACTCCGTCACGTAACGGCAGTTCGTTGCCATCGACTGCGGCAGACTGTGCGCGGTGAATAGCAAAGAAGTCGCCGACCGTCGCGATGGATCGACTTGCGCAAGGGCGTCGCGCGTACGGCTCACGATCGCCTCGACGAATGCGGGATGATTATAAAAAACCCGGAGTTTCTCGATTTCCGGAGCGCTCGGACCGACGGTCCGCCGTGCCTCGGTAATGTTCTCAAGATACTGACGGCATCCTGAGTAGGAGCTGTACGCGGAGGTGACGAGGGCCAACGCGCGGCGACGACCGTCGGCCGCCATCATGGCGAGTGTGTCCGAAAGAAACGGATGCCAGTTTCGGTTGCCAAAATAGACGGGAAGTCGCGGTCCGCTGCGATCGAGTAGGGCCTCGATCGCCTTCGCCAGTTCGCGATTCTGAGCGTTGATGGGGCTCGCGCCGCCCATCTCGTAATAATGCTCCGCCACAGCGAGCATGCGTTCGCGCGGCACGTTTCTGCCACGCAGGACGTTCTCAAGGAACGGAATCACATCTTCGGCGCGCTCCGGCCCGCCGAAAGACACGATCACCAAGGAATCAAAGCGCGACGGCCCTGATGCACTCATCCCGAAGTCCCGAGCTGTGAGACGAGCAACGGTTTAGACACGTCGCCCTAGATTCAGATTACCACGGCTGATGGCGACGTGAACCAAGGATTGGGCTACCGCGCAAGATTTGCTGTTGGGCAATCTTCGCGACCCTGAACTGAGCAACCCCGCGGCGACGTGCGCTGGCATGAAAAGACGAAGTGACCCCGACGGGATTCGAACCCGTGTTGCAGGCGTGAAAGGCCTGTGTCCTAGACCTGGCTAGACGACGGGGCCGCAGGGCAAGTGTCGCGAAGGTGATATAACCGGCGCGGTGGCGCTTCGTCAAGTGGCTGAGCGTTTTCAGCACCGGCCTTGCGAAGGGAAGCGACCGCGATAGGCAATCGAAAACGTGCCGCGGTCAGAGAAAGAAGAAACGAATTCGGAGGGAGATCGCTGCGTTGTCGAACGGCACGAGTTCGGGCCTCGAGTCTAGGCTTCGCTGGCTGCGTCGGCCTGACCTGCCTCGGTGCTAGCGGCGTTTCCACCTTCGGCGTTCGCGCGGTGAATCGCTTCGTACACTTCGCGGCGATGAACCGGAACTTCCTTCGGCGCTTCGACGCCGAGTCTCACCTTATCGCCACGGATTTCGACCACCACGATCGTAATGTCATTGTTGATGACAATACTTTCGTTCTTCTTGCGAGATAAAACCAGCATCGCCAATTCCTTGCTTCGTGACTTGAAGTTCCTCGCGTGGAGGACGTCCTGCCTGGACTTTTACACACGGCGAATCGACTTGGTTCCACACGGTCGGCTGTTCGTAAATAAGAACCCAGTAAGGGCCTTACGCCGGCATCGAGCGAACAAAATCTCTCACTTCACTGTACGTGGTAATAGTGGTGAGTCAAGGAACGCCGGGGCTGCACGGAACACCGTCTAGGGAAGATACGAATGGGCGATTACCCTACCCGGTAGATGCAACACGACCGGTCTGCCGCTGCATGCTAGCGTGGGTGGTTGTGCTAATCACTTACGGGGTAATGGCTTGCGACTTAGCAGTCGTCATGCCGGCGGTCGGCGACGAATCGGATGACCGGTATCGTCCTTCTCTTAGCTCGGAGGGGCGAACACCTACCGCTTATGCGGCAATTTCGGCGACCCCGTTCGCTCGGACTGTCGTGCAGATGGAACAGGTCGTCACGCCGTGTGACGGCGAACGGTTTGGCGGGGCAGTGGCGCTGCGAAGACCACCGACCCGGAAGATAAAAGCTCGCGAGTTAGAAGCCAACTCGCGACGTCGCGGCGCTGAACAGCAGCATCGTATGACGTTCATCGCGAGGCATTGCCGCTTTTTCGAATACACCGCGCGATTGCGGGCTCGGCGCGTAGGTCTATAATCATCAGCGACGCTCTCGTCGAGAACACGCATGATGCGAGTTGCGTGTCTGGAATGCTGTGGCTGCGGTTGGCGCTGGGCAACTTCGCTCGACCTCTCGGACGCTATGTAGGGACGCTGTTCAATGCTGCAGTGGTTCAAGGACGTCTTCGATGCGGTCTTCACGGTGCTCCACGGCCTGTGGGTCACAATGCGTTACTGGTTGAAGACGTACAACCCCGAGCGTCAGACCTTCACGCATCATTTCGAATACCCCGAGTTGCCGGTGCCCGTGGCGCCGCGCTACCGAGGCTTTCACCGTTACGACCTGACCACGTGCATCGCATGTGATCAGTGCGCGAAGGCTTGCCCGGTCGACTGCATCTACATCGGCAAAGAGCGCGTGACGCACGGCAAGGGTTTCAAGATCACTGGCTTTACGATTGACTACACGAAGTGCATGTTCTGTGCGTTGTGTGTCGATCCGTGCCCGGTCGATTGCATCTTCATGGGCGCGACGCACGACCTCAGTTGTTACAGCCGCGACGGATGCATCGTCGACTTCTCACGTTTGCCGGTCGAGATCGCGTGGGGGCGCGCGACGCTCAATCCGACGGCCGTCTCGGGCTCGAAAGTTATTACCGATCCCGTCCACGGTGGTCCCAACCAGTAGACGAACTTCCTTGGCAGCGCGTACAACAAACAAACCGTTGACGTGCTTTTGAGATAGGTCCCCACGAATGCCCGACAAGTCTTCGAACGATCGTAAGCTGTTCACCGTTGAGCAAGCGAATCAGGTGCTTCCGCTTGTGAGGTCCATCGTCAAGGACCTTGTCGAGCTCTCGCGCGAAGTCATCGAACGTCGCCAACGCGTTTCGGAGTTGATGGCTGGTCGCGGATCGCAAGGTTCGGACGTGTACTCGCAAGAGCTCAGCCAAGTCGAACAAGAGCTGGAACGCGACGCCGAGCAGTTGCAGGAATACATCACCGAGCTGCGCAGCTTGGGTGTCGAACCCAAGAGCGGGCCCGACGGTCTCGTCGACTTTCCGTCGATCATGGACGGACGCGAGGTGTATCTGTGCTGGAAGCTAGGCGAGCCCGAGGTGCTTCACTGGCACGAATTAGAAGCGGGTTTCGCGGGCCGTTTGCCGCTCGTTGCCGAAAGCAGCAGCGGTGGTGGCCCCTCGAGCGGTCGATCGGCCGAGTAGCTCACTTCTGCCGAGTAGCCACTGCCGAGTTTGCTGAGCGATTCAGTCGCTCGGCATCGGCTCGGGCTTATGCATGGACGGGCGAAGCAGCAGCTTCATCAGCGTCAGCAGTCCGACAATTGCGAGGAACGTCTTCACCGCTTCGAGCGGCGTTCGTCCGAAGATCATCGCCCAGTCGAAACCTGACGATGATGGCGACGTTGAAGTGGGCGCGATGTCGTAGACCGGCTCGAGCGGTCCCCAAGCAACGTCGGCAGGATGATCGTCGACGCTTTGCTGCGATGGTTGAGTCATCGCGCGATGTCGATCGATGGGCCGCATCGCCATCGACGGCTGCGATTGCGTTCTCATCGACGAAGCTCCGCCGCTGGGCGCCGTCGAGGGCATGAATGCCGTTTTCAGAAATTGATCGACGCGACCGCAATAGCTGCCGGCCGTCATGCCTCCGGCCTCACCGAAGAGCACGCCGGCGAGTTCGCCGCGAGCGTTGAAGATCGGGCCACCCGAGTCGCCTTGCCGTGCGTCGGCTTCGAGTTCAACGATCTCGCTCGGGAACTTCGGCCCTGGCGCGAGGTACTGCGTGCATCGCCCTGTCGCCGTGCGATAGTCGCCTGATCCGTAACCAGCGATGGTAAGCATCTCGCCTGGTCGCGGCGCCGCTTTCGCCAACGCGACGGGCGCGACGTTGGGTTTCGCGCAGACGAGTGCCGCGAGATCCCAATCCTTGTCGGTCTTTGCAATTTGTGCGGCGGTGCGAAATCCATCGGGGAACACGACCGTCACGCTGCCGGTGGCGTCGCGGACGACGTGCCAGTTGGTAATGACCAAGCCCACGGCGTCGTTGACGTCGACAAGTGTTCCCGAGCCGTACGCAGCGGTGCCATCGCGTTCGGGTGCAATTACGCGCACGACGGCAGGGTGCGGCCTTTCGTCGGAGGCGGTAACGGCGCGTGACCGAATCGATCTTGCGGCAGGAACGAGTGAGTAACGCTCAACCTGCCCAAAACCGTCGCGGACCAGTCCGATCCAGATCAGCAGCAACAGCAGCAGCCGGCGATCATTTGGCATGGGTGCCGCTTTGATGCTTACGGCGCTGTTCGCTTTCGAGGATGCGACGAAGCAACTCCTGGCGGAGCTTGTCGAGTTCGGGACGATGGCTACCGGCGTTGGTCCCCGTTGGGATGCGCATATGCTAGGCCGCGATGGGGCGGCCGCCCCTGAGGTCTTCGTTGCGTCGCGGAAAGTCCATCCCGCCGTTGTAGCGATCCTTCAATCGTTGCAATTCAGCACGCAAAGCGTTCTCGGCCAGCCCGGTGAGTGTCAACCGAGCGGGGAACCCGGCCAGATGCACGGCGGCATCCCGCGCTTCGTCGAGCACGTCCAACGGCAGATAGAGCGTTGCACGGACTTTCGGCGGGGCGGGGCGTCGGAATTTGGCCATGGCTCCTCCGTGACTAACGTGGCTCACAGTTCGCTGCTTTGCCCAGAATCGGCCACATGTCGCACGTTACGTGAAACGTATGACGTTTCGCGGTCAATCCTGCGCCAGCGGTACAACCGTTACGACACGAACAACGTTACGGCGGCGCGAGAATCAGCCTGTCTTTACGTCCGATGCGCCAAGAATTGAGTGCGACAGCACCGGCGTAGTCGGTCGATCACTACCACCAGGAGAATCCAATGAAACAGACGTTCATGGTTCTGGCGGTGCTGGTAGGAATGTTCGGTGCTGTCGCTACCGTCGACGCGCAGAATAACCAAAACCCGTGCAGCCAGGGCAGGTGCGACCAAGGCAAGTGCACGCCGCAGCGCAGCAATGCCGAGTGCAACGAACCGCCGTATACGGGCTGCCTCAGCCGGTTCTACAACTACCGTCCGAACTACGGTTACGGCTACAAGCCGTTCTACTACGGCTACGGAAGCGGATATCCCGAGTATCGCTACTGGCGGCCGTACGGGTACGCTCCGCGCTTCACGGGCCCCGCGTATGGGCCGGATATTACCGCAGGTGGGCGTTCGCCACTCTACGAAAATGGATGGGCGGGACCCAGGCAGTAGTTAATTCCCGAAGGTAGTTAGTTCTTACCGAGCGCGTCGAGGATGCTGCGCGACACCTGTTGCGCGAGCACAGCCGAGCCTTCGCCGGTGAAGTGAACGTTCTCCGGGATCTGAATCTTGTCGAGTTGCGGCTCGGCGAAGGCGCACAAATCGTCGATCGCCACGTCGTTGGCCTTCATCACCTTCAACGCCACGGCGTTGTAGGCGAGCAGATCTTCATATTTGCGCGTGGGCGTTAGGCCACCTTTGGGAAACGGCGTCGTCGTGCACCAGATGAGCTTCGCGCCCGTTTGCTTCATGCGCGCGACGAGCTTCTTGAGGTTCGCTTCGTACTCGGGCAGCGGCACCTGCTGCATGCCGGTGTCCATCATCTTCAAGTCGTGCAAACCCCAGTTGAAGTGAATGACGTCCCACTTCGAATCGCCCAGCCAACTATCAATCGCTTCAAGCCCCTTGATTGTCGGACCGCCGTTAGTTGGAATGCGATGAACGTTCGCCTTCCCGGCAAGTTGCTCGCGCACGGCGAGCGTGTAGCCCATCGAGATCGAGTCGCCGATGAGCAACACGCGCGGCAGGCCCGGTTCGTCCTTGATCGGCTGTAGCGAAGGGCTCGGAGCGCGGGCTTTCTTCGTCGGCGCGGTCGCACCCTTTTTTGCGGGCTCATCGGCTGATTTCTTCGCCGGCGCATCTGCTGCATACACCAACGAAACACCAATCAACACGAACAGCATGACGCGCGCGACCTTCATGAGTAACTCCCTGTGTGGTGCATCAAAAATCGCGGACCGCGGCTCTAATCGAGCACGCGGTCCGCGCTACTTACTTCGATAATCGTCAATTACTTCTTCCGCTGGCTGCGGCTCTTCTTCTCGTTCTGCGAGCTTTGAGCCAGACCGGTGCCGAGAATGTCGGTGAAACCAGGCATCGCGACACTCGGGGCCGGCGGCATGACGTCCCACGAGTATTCGGTCGGGGCCAAGCTCACGTTCGAATTGATCGCTTCGTCCCACGTGATCATGCGACCCGAGTAGGTGCAGTACCGGCCGAGAATCGCAACCATCGTGCTCTTCGCGCCACGTTCGCCTTCGTTGTTCGGCGTGCCCGAACGAATGCTTGAGAACAACGCGGCATGCTCGACTTTATACGGATCGATCGACTCGCCGCTGAACTTCCACTCGCCTTCCTTCGTCGCGATCGTGGCGCTGCCCGAGCCGCTGCCGTTCAGGTTGGCTGTGCCTTTGGCTCCGTGCATGTGCTCGCTGACGCTATTCCAGTTGCGCGGAATATGGCGACAGAAGCTGAACATTCGCGTGCCGTCACCGAATTCAAACTCTACGGCGTGGTGATCGTAGATCTCGCCGTACTTCGGATCGACGCGCACCTGGCGGCCACCCATGCCCTCGGCTGCGACGGGCCAAGCATCTTTCACCCAGCAGCCGACGTCGAGGTTATGAATGTGCTGCTCGACGATGTGATCGCCACACAACCAGTTGTAGTAGTACCAATTGCGCATCTGGTACTCCATGTCGCTCTTGCAGTCCTCGCGATTCTTGCGCGGTTCCCACACGCCGGCCGAGTTCCAATACACGCGCTGTGCGATGACATCGCCGATGGCACCGTCTTGGATCCGCTTAACCGCATCGATGTACGAGGCCTGGTGACGGCGCTGCAGACCAACTCCGACGCCCAGGTTCTTTTGCTTGGCCTTCTTCGCCGTCTCGATCACCGCGCGAACGCCCGGAGCATCGACGGCGACGGGCTTTTCCATGAACACGTGCTTGCCAGCTTCAACCGCGGCGGCGAAGTGAATCGGACGGAAGCCCGGCGGCGTCGCGAGAATGACGAGGTCAACATCCGATGCGATCACTTGCTTGTAAGCGTCGAACCCGACGAACTGCTTGTCCTTCGGCACGGCGACGCGGTCGCCGAGCTTCGACAGCGCATTGACCGACTTGTCGACTTGATCTTGAAAGGCATCGCCAATGGCGACCAACTTCACATTCGGATCGGCATCGAGAGCGTTCTTCGCAGCGCCCGACCCACGACCACCGCAGCCGATGAGGCCGATCTTAATGATGTCGCTGCTGGCGGCGTGGGCGCTACGAGCGACGCTCAACGAACCCACGAGTCCCGCGGCAGCGGTTGAGAGTTTCACGAAATCGCGCCGAGACGGCAGCGAAGATGACTGATCCATGTGCGTTGCTCCTGATAGACGATGAATGCTGAACGACGACGTATGAGGGTAAGAGGCCGCGCCCCGTGGTTACCGCGAAGTATCTTCGAATCCGTATTGCGACTTCATTTCTTCCGGCGGTTCCTTCAACGGACGCACAATGCGGAAGCCGTTGAACAACGCGTCGGTGTAGTACCAAATGCTCTGAGGAATCTGTGGGTCTTGTTGCTTCCAATCCAAGTGCGACGGACGACGCGCGGCACTACGCAGCCGCTCGGGGTCGTCATCCCACGAACCGCCGCGAACCGTACACGGTTCGACGTCGGTCGGCACGTTGAACGGATCCTTTGTCAGCTTTCCGGCTTGCGAAGCGTAGTAATCGGCAACATATCCGTCGGCGCACCACTCGCTGACATTGCCGTGAATATCGAACAGTCCCCACGGGTTCGGCTTCTTCTGGCCGACCGGATGATACGCCTCGTCGCTGTTCTCGTAGAACCACGCATAGTCGCCGAGCTTCGACGCATCGTCGCCAAACGAGAACGCGGTCTTCGTTCCGGCACGGCATGCGTACTCCCACTCGGCCTCGGTCGGCAGACGATAGAAGCGGCCCGTCTTCGCGCTCAGCCATTGGCAATACTTCTTCGCGGCGAATTGCGTCATGCAGATCGCGGGGAACTTTTCTTTGCCCATGCCAAACGTCATGTCGGTATACGGCTTCGTGGGACGCAGCAGCGCGTCAGCCGCCTTCTCCAGCGGCGTCGACTCGGCGCTCGTCAGCTTTCGTTGGGCGATGTCGAGCTGAAACATGAAGATCTCATACTCGTCCCAGGTCACTTCGTGTTTGCCCATCCAGAACGGCGAAATCTCGACTTCGTGCTGCGGGCCTTCGTCGTCGCTGCGGCCGGCTTCGCTGTCGGGGCTGCCCATCGTGTACTTGCCCCCCGGGATCGGCACCATCTCGAACTGAACCTGCGTGTTCTCCAACACGTCGGTGTACGGCTTCATTTCGGCTTCGCTCGCGGCATCGGCGCCGTCGACTTTCAACGACGGCGTTGCCGCCATGACTGATTGCAACGATAGCGCGCCAACGATTCCGAATAACACGGCGCTCGTCCGCAATACTTGCGACAACACCGAACGGCGAACTAGGCTGAACATGTCGATCGAAATCCTCTTAGGTAGGCCGGGGGTATGGAAGCGCGGCCAAGGGCGATGCACAAACCGTTGACGAGCTGCGTTGGGTGGGCGGGATTGTTCTGCGGAGCCATCGTCGCGGCCGCTGCCGAGCCGTCGCTCTCGCGTTACCGCTTCGAGCAGCCCCACATGGGAATGCTCGTAGAAGTCGTATTGTATGCAGCCGACGAGCACGCCGCAAACAATGCTGCCGTGGCGGCTTTCGACCGATTTCGACAGCTCAACAGCGTTCTGAGCGACTACGACCCAAACAGCGAACTCTCCCGACTGAGCGCGACGGCCGGCACTGGCAAGGCGGTTCCGATTAGCGAGGATTTGTGGTTTGTCCTATGGCGAGCACAGCGTTTGGCGGAGCAAACGGACGGGGCATTCGACGTCACGGTCGGGCCGATCGTGAAGCTCTGGCGTCGAGCCCGGCGAAGCAAGGAGTTCCCCCCTGCCCCGCGGCTTGCCGAAGCCCTGGCCGCCGTCGGGTATCGGTCGCTCGTCCTCGACGAAACGGCTCACACCGCGCAACTTCTGAAACCCGGCATGCGGCTCGACCTCGGCGGGATCGCGGCGGGTTACGCCGTCGATGAGGCGCTCAAGGCATTGCGCGAGCGTGGTATTACAAGCGCGCTCGTCAACGCCAGCGGCGACGTTGGCGTCAGCGATCCACCACCGGGCAAGGACGGTTGGCGGCTTGGCGTCATCCCCGATGGCCAAAGCGGCGAACCGACGCGCTATCTGCTGATTGCCAACGCCGCGGTCACAACCTCCGGTGACGCCTATCAGTTCGTCGAACTCGACGGCCATCGCTACTCGCACATCGTCGACCCGCACACCGGCCTCGGGCTCACGTCGCGAATCTCCGCCACCGTCGTCGCGAAAGAATGCATCACCGCCGACAGCGTAGCCACGGCCGTCTCCGTCCTCGGCCCCGTGCGTGGTTTGAAGTTCGTCGAAGATCGGCCCGAGCTTGCCGTGATGATCACGATTGCCGACGGCGACGAACTGCGCGAAATCGAGTCATCGCGATTCACGCAATTCTTAGCGCCGCCGCCGACGAGCGAATAAGCTGACGATTGAATGAAAAGTGAACGATCACTCCGGCTTCGCCACTTTGATATGCAAATCGCGAAGCTGTCGAGCATCAACGTCGCTCGGCGCGCCGGTCATCTGATCTGACGCGCGTTGCGTCTTCGGAAAGGCGATGACATCGCGGATGTTGTCGCACCCGGTGAGCAACATCACCCAACGATCCAATCCCAATGCGATGCCGGCGTGCGGCGGAGCGCCATAACGCAAGGCCTCCAACAAGCAGCCGAAGCGATGTTCCGCTTCTTCACGCTTGATGCCGAGCAAATCGAATACCTTCTGTTGCACTGCGGCGTCGTGAATACGAACGCTGCCGCTGGCCGCTTCGCTACCGTTGATCACAAGGTCATACGACTGCGCACGAATCTTGCCCGGGTCGGTGTCGAAGTACGGCACATCTTCCGGTACCGGATCGCAGAATGGGTGATGCTCGGCGTCCCAACGCTTTTCTTCGTCGTTGTACGTGAACAGTGGGAAGTCGAGCACCCACGCGAAGTGCATCGTCTCGGGATTGAACAAGCCGAGTTCCTTGCCAAGCCGCGATCGCAACGCACCGAGCGCCGCTGACGTCACCTTGTTCGTATCGGCCACAAAGAACAGCAAGTCGCCGGCCTTCGCGTCGAAGCGGCGCATGATCTCTTTCTGCTCGTCGGCCGAGAAGAACTTGGCGATCGGCGAATCGAGCCCGGTTTCCGTGACGCGGAAGAACGCTAAACCCTTCGCCTTATAATCGGCAACGAAGGCGGTCAGCTCGTCGATGTTCTTGCGACTGTACTTCGCCGCCGCGCCGACCGCGTTAAGGCCGCGCACCCGCCCGCCACTGGCGATCGTGTTCTTGAACACCGAAAAGCCGCATTCACTCGCGAGGTCGCCGATATCGACAAGCTGCATTCCGTAGCGGAGGTCGGGCTTGTCCGATCCGTACTTCTCCATCGCATCGCGATAGCTGAGTCGCGGGATCGGCAGCGTGACATCGACGCCACGCAGCTCGTGCATGATGAACGCGATCAGCCCGTCGATCGTTGTCAGAATGTCTTCGCGCTCGACGAAGGCCATTTCGACGTCAACCTGCGTGAACTCCGGCTGACGATCGGCCCGCAGGTCTTCGTCGCGGAAGCATCGGGCGATCTGCATGTACCGATCGAAGCCCGACACCATCAGAATCTGCTTATATATCTGTGGCGACTGCGGCAACGCGTAGAAGTGCCCGGGATGCACACGGCTCGGCACCAAATAGTCGCGTGCCCCTTCCGGCGTGCTGCGGCCGAGCACGGGCGTCTCGATCTCCAAAAAGTCGTTACGATCGAAATAGTCGCGAATCAGCTTCGTCAGCCGATGGCGATAGAACGTCAACTCTTGCAGCCGCGGCCGACGCAGGTCGATGTAACGGTACTTGAGGCGTAGCTCCTCGTTCGGCAGATCAGCGATCGTCGGCAGGAACGGTAGCGGCTGGCACTTATTGAGAATCTTGAGCTGCGTCGCCTGTAGCTCGATGTCGCCGGTCGGCAGCTTCGGGTTGTGCATCCCTTCAGGCCGCTGCATCACGCGACCGGTAACGGCAATCACCCATTCGCTCTTCACCGAGCGGGCCAACTCGAGCACCTCAGCCCCGCTGCCTGGATCGAACGTCACCTGAGTTTTGCCGTAGCGGTCGCGCAGATCGATGAAGAACAGCCCGCGATGATCGCGAAAGCTGTCGACCCAACCGCAGAGGGTCGCTTCCTCGCTGGCGTTTTCAGCTCGCAACTGACCACAAGTGTGCGTTCGCAGCACGGACCGCCTCGCTAACTTCGAATGAATTTTGCAAAGAATGGCGGCATTCTAGACCGATCGGCATCTATCGCAAAGGGACCACAAAGCCCACGGAGGTTCGCCATTGGTCATCTCGACTTCGCAAGCATCGTGTGAATGACCGCGTCACTCCCCTGCCCCGTCATGGATATCGGCGTGCATTCGCTCAAGCTGCGGAACCACGTGAGTTGCCGCTTGGCGAGTTGCCGCGTCCGTGTCTTTACCAATTCGATCGTCGCCGCAAGGTCGCGAGCGCTGGCGAAATGTTTGAGCACTTCGCGATAGCCGACCGCCTGACCCGCCGTGCGGCCGAACGTGCGACCTGTGGCAAGCACGCCGCGCACTTCGTCAACCAGCCCGTCGGCGAACATGCGATCGACGCGTTCGTCGATCCGACGGAATAGCACCTCGCGCGGCCAATCGAGCACGAACACGCGACAATCGCTCGCTGATCGCGCTCGATCGAACTGCTGCTGAAGCTCGCTCATCGGCCGGCCTGTCTTCGCGAAGACTTCCAGCACACGAATCAATCGCCGGGTGTCGCGAGCATGGAGTTTGCGTGCGCTGGCCGGATCGATCTCGGCGACCTTCGCGTGCAGCCAATCGTCGTCATGCTGTTGCGACTCGAATTGCCATCGATGTCGCAAGTCCCAATCTGCCGGTGGTCCCTCGAAGATGCCGCGCAGCATCGCTTTCAAGTACAGTGGAGTGCCGCCGACGAACACGACGGCGCGTCCGCGATCGAGAATGTCGAGCGCTGTCGTTGTCGCCTGCTCGACGTACTGCGCCAGGCTGAACTCTTCGTCGATGTCGACAATGTCGAGCAGATGGTGCGGCACGCGCTGCCGATCATCGGACGATGGTTTCGCGGTGCCGATGTCGAGGCCTCGATAGACGGCCATCGAATCGAGCGATACGATCTCGCCTCCGAGACGCGAGGCCAATTCGATGGCGACGCGCGACTTCCCGCTCGCCGTGGGGCCCGTGAGAAACCAGCTCTCGCTGACGATCCGCTGGCGGACCGAGTCGTCGGAGCTCACATTGATTTGCGTGCGGTACACTAAATGGAGGCGTCGCCGAGCTTGCGATTGCCCGGGGAATCGACGCGACTTACAGTACAAGGCTTCCCGCACATTGTCCACGCTTCGAGTTCCAAGGCAAAGTCGACTGTGACTCGCGATCAGAACATCTTGCACCAACTGATGTCGATCATCAGCGATCGCAAGGCCAAGCCGAGCGAGAAGTCGTACACGACGACGCTTTTGGCCGGCGGCGTGGCGAAGATCGGCGGCAAGATCACCGAGGAAGCGGCCGAGGTGGTCGAAGCAGCCGGCGAGCCCGGCGAGGATGGCCGACAGCACACCATTCGCGAGGCGGCCGACGTGATCTACCACTTGTTCGTGCTGTTGGCTCATCGCGAGATCACGCTCGATGATGTCGAAGCGGAGCTCGCGCGTCGCTTTCACATGTCGGGGCTTGAAGAGAAGGCCAAGCGCGTCGCAAGCGACGCGGCTAACCCGAACACCCAACCGTAATTCACGCATATGTCTGAAAACCTTCGAATCGGCGTTCCGAGCAAGGGCCGGCTGGCTGAACTGGCGGCCGAGCTTCTCAAGGAAGCGGGCCTGAGTTTCCGCCGCCAGGAGCGAAGTCTGTTCGCTCGTTGCCGCGAAATGCCCGTCGACGTGACGTTCCTTCGCACCGACGACATCCCCGTGCTGTGCGCCGAAGGGGCGATCGACATGGGCGTGACCGGCAGCGACCTGATTGCCGAAAGCGGCGCCGAAGTCCTTTCGCGTCTCGACCTCGGCGTAGGCCAATGCCGGCTGGCGATTTGTGTTCCCGACGACAGTGTGATCCAGAACCCCGCTCAACTGAACGGAGCTCGCATCGCGACGAGCTTCCCGTACGTCACGCAGCAGTATCTGAATGGCCACGGCGCTCAAGTGCACCTCGTGCAACTTTCGGGCAGCGTCGAGGTGATGATCGCCTTGGGCGTGGCCGACGCCATCGTCGACCTGGTGGAAACCGGCAGCACGTTGGCCGCCAATCGACTGCGCATCCTCACCGACATTGGCCGTTACGAGACGGTGTTGATCCAAAACAAGTACAAGCGGCACAGCGAAGTGGCTGATCGCGTCGTGCGACGTTTGGAAGGCGTCGTGATCGCCCGCAGTTACTCGCTGCTGGAGTACAACATCCAGCGATCGAAACTTCCCGAAGCCGAAAAGGTCACGCCCGGGTTCAACTCGCCGACCGTCAGCGGGCTGGAAGATCCCGCGTGGTGTGCGGTGCGTGTCATGGTGCGTCGCGGCGAAGTGATCGGCATCATGGAACGGCTCGAAGCGATCGGCGCCAGCGCGATCCTCGAAACGGCAATCACGAACTGCCGCCTGTAGGCTCGCGATTCGGTTCGTCGCTCGCGACTTATGGCTCGCTTCGCCTGGCGACTTTTTCCCCGGTCCTAGATACGGGACGTTTTGTGCAATAAGTCGCACTTCTTGCCCGGCCATCGCAAGTTTTTGCACGTCGCACAAGAACCGTTGTGTGGCCTCGCTCATCCGCTCGACGCTCCTGGCGCGCGTAGCTTCGGACGCAAGAGACTATCGAATCCCTGGTCACAATCAAACGATGGAAGTAGGCCACTCAATACTCAGCGGGGGGAATTGAACCACAGAGGACACAGAGAGCACCGAGAAGAATGCAGAGAAAGAGATTAGAGATGTTTGGTTTCAGAAATCAGCGAGTGTAACGGGGCTTCAATTATCAACACAAAATCCTCTCCTTCTTCGTCTCTGTGTCCTCCGTGTCCTCTGTGGTTCAATTGCCCCCGCTGATTCTTGAATGGGCCGACAGCATCGCTAGCATTTGGCTCGGAAAAACAAGGCAAAAAATGCTCGCAAAAATCGCGGCGTTTTGTCTATACTCGCCTCAGCGACCACACAGGGATGTGTCGTTTCTTAGCTCAACTATCCAAGGAGGGATGCTATGACACGCGTTCGTTTGAGCATGGCCGACGAGAGAGCTCGCGACCTTTCGAACCGTTTGGAAATGAGCACTGCCGAGATGGGGCTGTCGGTCCGCACGACCAACTGCCTCGAAGAGCGCGGCATCTTCACCGTCAGCGACCTGCTGCAATGCACGCGCGAGGACTTGCTGAGCATCTCGAACTTCGGTGAGAAGACGCTCGAAGAGGTTTACAAGTCGCTTGAAGGAATCGGGTTCTTCCGCCGCGATCGCGAGCAGATTCTGCGGGCGGGATGAACCGAATTTAGCCGCGTCGCGTGCCGACGCGCTCGCTGCGCGTCGCGGCTATTGGTGTTCAGGTTGTCAATCGAACCGACTGTGGTATGCCTTATACCCTCTCCCCTTGCGGGAGAGGGTGGTTCGCCGAAGGCGAACCGGGTGATGGGGTGAGACGAGTACACGCTTCAGCTACCTCTCACCCCGGCCCTCTCCCGCAAGGGGAGAGGGGGCAAACTGCGTCGTCGTTCGATGAGCAACCTGAAGATCAGTAAACGGGATACACGCGGACCAAAGCGCCGAAAACCGTCGGCGCTTGCCACGCTCACGCAGGCGGGATAAGACTGGACGCTGGCACTGCGTGCTAGTGTCGCCATCGGTCCCGGAGCCTGTTTGGCCGTGTCTCAAGTCGTCGTTAAGCGATTCTTCGGAAAGAAGCGCGGCAGCCGCAACATGCGCTCCGACAAGCTCGGCGGCGCGAGCTTGGGGCTGTTCTTCGCCGTCTTCTTTCTGTTCGGATGCGCGTCGTTGGCGCTCATTCTGCGCGATCGGACGATTCCCGACTGGCGGGCGAATTTCGCCTTTTATCCCACGACGTGCACGGTCGTCGACAAGCGCATCGACCAATATCCCGAAGGGACTGCCGTCCGCTGTCGGCCTGAGTTCCTGATCGAGTACACGGTTGCGGGTACTCAGTACAAAGTGTGGACGTACGACGTGGCGCGGCCGTACACGAGCGACGAAGCATTCTGCCAACAGGCGATCGAGCAGTTCGATGTGGGGAAGCAGTACCCTTGCTGGTACGACCCGCACGAGCCCGAGCACGCGGTTCTTATTCGCGGACACAACTGGTTCGCGTGGTTGCCGCTAGTGTTGCCTGCGTCGTTTCTGGCGATCGGGGCCGGCGGCCTCGTGTACACGCTGTTGAATTGGAACAAGTCGACCGAGCGGCGCACGGTGTGGGCACGGACTGCGGCGAGACTCGATCCGCTGGAGTCGATCTCCGGGGCCAATCAACTCTTTCCGACCGTGCCAGGACATACGAGGCTCATCGACAGCCCAGGCACGAAGCTGCGCTATCGGTTGCCGCTGTCGGGCCCGAGTTGGACGTTGTTTGGTTTGCTGGGCGCCTCGCTGGTGTGGAACGCCGTGGTCATCTTTCTGTTGGGCGTCGCGATACGGCGTCACTTGCAGGATCGCGCTGACTGGGCGTTCACGACGTTGATGGTGCTGTTTCTCGGCATCGGCATCGCGTGGATCGTGTTGACGGTGCGCCGCTTCGTCGTGGCTGCCGATGTTGGATCGACGATTCTCGAAATCGATCACCATCCTCTCTACCCCGGCGGACGCTATCGACTGTTTCTGTCACAGGCGGGGCGTCGCAATCTGAAGCAACTGCGCGTGGTGTTGGCGTGCGACGAAGAGGCCCGTTATCTGCAAGGCACCAATCTGCGAACAGCTCGGCAGCGCGTGCAGGAGGTAGTGCTGCTCGATGTCGCGAATGTTTCCATCCAGCGAGGCGAGCCTTACGAATCGCATTTCACGGTCGAAGTACCTGCCGCCGCGATGCATTCGTTCTACAGCGATCACAACCGCGTGGTGTGGAAGCTATTGGTGCAAGGCAAGCCCAGCGAAGGCGCCGACTTCGAGCGGGTTTATTCGTTGAGTGTCTATCCGCTCGAAGTTCCACGCATGATCGCTGGCCGGCAAGTCGCCAGGAGCGGCAGCGCATGAGAGAGCCTGAGATCGTGATTCACTTCGACGACGATCGACGCTTGTACCAAAGCGGCGAGCCGTTGGCGGGACATTTCGAGATGGACCCGCTGCTGGTCGCCGACGCCCAGGCCGTCGAGCTTTCGGTGCTGTGGTACACCGAGGGGCAGGGGGACGAAGATCTCGCGGTGCATCATTTTCAGCGGTTTTCGGCCGAAGGGGACCGCAGCTTGCGTGGCCCGCAATGTTTCAGCACCCTGCTGCCGAACAGCCCGCTGAGTTACGACGGCATCTTGGTGCGGATCTATTGGACGGTGCGCGTGCGAGTGTTTCTCGCGCACGGCAAAGAGATTGTCGTCGACGAACAGTTCAGGCTCGGCAACGTGCCTGCCTCGGTGTTGCCGGAACTCGAGGGCGCCGCGTCGTGAGTACAATGCTGACGCTGCCGCAGGCGAATCCGTTCTCGACGCGCCACGTGCGACCGGGCGCGATCGAGTATCGATTTCGCAACGACCCGGTGAGCAACTGCGAGAACGCCGAGCAACTGATCGACCGCTTCGAGGCGCATGGACTGCGTGGTCAGATCGTCGGTCCTCACGGCAGCGGCAAGAGCACGCTTGTCGCGACGTTGGTTCCGGTGCTGAAATGTCGCGGTTATGACGTGATGGAAGTCACGCTACATGCCGGCGAGCGACGGTTGCCACAGGCGCTGCCGAACGGCTCGCGATCGCAACCGCTCGTGGTGATCGTTGACGGCTACGAACAGCTCAATCGTTGGAACGCGTGGCGGCTTCGACGTCGTTGCGCACGACGGCGATTCGGACTGCTCATCACCACACATCGTGCTTGCATGCTGCCGTTGCTGCATGAGACGAAACCGTCGCTTGCGGTCGCTCTCGAACTTTTTGCGACTCTCTTTCCTGCCGACGACAACCGAATCGCGACAGCTGACGTAGAAGCGTTGTATGCGCAGCATTGCGGCGACATGCGGGAGACGCTGTTCGGGTTGTACGACTTGTACGAGGCGAGGCGACGACGGTCGAGTCGGTAGGTTGGCTCGACTTTTCTTGAGCCCGACCTACGTTTTTCCGTCGAGTGTTGATTTGCCGTGAGTACGGTCGGTCGAAGCTCGAGGAACGAGCGTCCGTAAACACTCGCGCGGCAGCAAAGTCGCGCGTCGTCGCTATGACCGCTACGTTCGTAATCCGTCGCCAAATAACACTTCGACTCAAGGCGCTCGTTGAAGCACTGTGGGTGCGGCGTGTATAGAGAAGGTACTGTCGCAGAGATGTTGTTGAAGCAAGTTCGCAATGACGCAGGGGAGTTGAGTATGAAATCGGCCCTGGGACGAATCGCTTGTGTGGCGCTGGGCATGCTTGGCGTGGCCGTCGGTGCGCCGCGTGCCGAGGCTCAACTGTTTCACAGCTGGACCGCTCAGCAACCGTTGAACGCGACGTGCCAGCCGTGCGCTCAGCAAACGGTTCAATACATGCCGCAGACGTGCTACCGGGCGCAGACTGTGCGCGTGCCGGTGACGACCTATCGACCGGTCGTGACTGCGGACCCCTGCACCGGCTGCGCTCGCACGGCCTACAGCCCTTGCACCAGCTACGTGCAACAGACTCGCATGGTGCCGTACACCAGCTATCGACTCGTGTACAACAACCCCTGCACCGTCGGATGCGGACAGCCCGTCGCGGCGCGAAGCATGTTCGCTCCCGCGATGCCGATGGCTGCCGTCGCGGCGCCGTCGGGATGTTCGTCGTGTGCAACGGGTGGCGTGAGCTACGCGGGGGGCGCGATGCCTGCCCCGTCGCTGTCGCCAGTCGTGGGCGCGAGCTACATGCCGAGCACCACGTATCAACCGACGACGACCTACCAGCCCTCGACGCAATACGTTCCTTCGACGACCTATCAGCCGTCGACCACCTATCAACCAACTCCGTCGCAGCCTGCGTCGCCGTACGCTCCGTCGACTCAACCGATGATTCGGCCGACGACGCCGGTGCAGCCGAACTCGCAGCCAAATACATCCACGCAGCCGGGAACTCAGTTGCCGGCCACTCAAGGCACGACGCCGACCGCTCCGAACTATTATTCGACTCCGAATTCGACGCCCAACAGCACGACGCCGCCGTCGACGTTCCGTGACGACGCGCCCCGCGACGGTGCGACGCCGAGCTCGGGCCTCAAGCCGATTCCCGATGCGGGCGTGAAGCAAGATTTGCCGGGCAGCCAGCCGCGGCTGATTGATCCGGAAAGCCGTGTGACCACTCGGCCGATGCACTCGACCGCGCAGTACACGAGCCTCGTGTGGGACAACGGTTCGACGGCAAGCGAGTCGGCCACGACCGCGACGTCGCCGGACAATAACGTCATGTGGCGTGCGTCGAATCGGTAATCGCGATTCGAACCCTTCTCCCTCCGGGAGAAGGTGGTCCGCCGAAGGCGGATCGGATGAGGGCGGGTTGAAATGGCACCCGCCGACTACTTCAGCCCGCCCTCACCCGGCGGCTGCGCCACCACCCTCTCCCAAAGGGAGAGGGGTTTGTTCGGCACGCTGAAGATCAATCAATAATCATCACGGTACGCGCAACCGTTCGCGTTCCAAACGCGCGACGATGAATCCCACAGCGCGCTCGGCCATGTGGTTGTAGTAATCCCACGAGTGGCCGCCGGCGCGGGTTTCGAGATCGACGTCGTGCGGGATCCCCAGCGCCGCAAGCTTGCCGCGCAATCGCTCAGCGCTCTCGTGCCATCGTGCGTCTGACGGATCGCACGCGAACCACAGGTTCCGTGGCCAGTTCAGTGGATGCACGTGCAGCGTCGCCGTGTCTTGCCGCACCGCTTCGGCGTCGTCGTACATCGCGGGGAGCGTCTCTTCGTCGAACTCGTCGAAGCGAATCTGATAGTCGATCGCCGGGGCCAACGCAGCCGCGATCGGAAAGACGTTCGGATACTTGAACGCCATCCGCAACGCCCCCTGCCCTCCCATGCTCGTGCCCAAGAGCGCGACGCGCGGCGGCTGCGCGTGCCAATGCTCGGCGATCCAGTGCATGACGTTCGACCGCACGAAACGTTCGGCCGTGATCGTCTCGTCGAACTCAGGGCAGATGCGATCGGTCCACCAACTGCGGCCCGTGCGCGGCGCAATGACGCGCAGCCCGTGGCGTTCGAAGAGCGCGGTGTAGACGGCGTTCGACGTCAGCCCCGTTTGATGAACGCCGTGCAGATAGACGACAACGTAGTGGTGCTCGCTCGGCCGAGTTGGCTCGAACGTGTCGCAAACGTGGCCCGCAAGTTGAATGCTCGACCACATCGTTTATTTTCGCTAACTCGACGACAGGCAGACACGAATGTCTACCGCACGCGTCTCAGACGTTGATGTCGGTGAGCTTGTTCAATCGCCCGGTGCTGTCGCCGAGGTGTTCGATCGGCGTGCCGACGCGATCGAGCATCGACAGATACAGATTGTTCAGCGGCGTGCGTTCGGGGTACGCAACGTGTCGGCCGGTCTTGAAAGCGCCGCCGCCGCGGCCGGCGAGGATGATCGGAAGGTTGTGGTGGTTGTGGCGGTTGCCGTCGCTGATGCCGCTGCCGTAGACGATCATGCAGTTGTCCAGCAGCGTCGCGTCGCCTTCCTTCACTCCCTTCAAGCGTTCGAGCAAATACGCGAACTGCTCCATGTGAAAGCGGTTGATCTTCGCGATCTTCTCTTGCTTTTCGAGATTGCCGCCGTGATGCGATAGTTCGTGATGCCCCTCGGAAATGTCGAGGAACGGGTAGCTGCGGTTGCTTCCCTCGTTGGCGAACATGAACGTCGACACACGAGTCAGATCGCCTTGGAAGGCCAGGACCATCAGGTCGGCCATCAACCGCAGATGATCCTTGTAGTCGCTCGGAATGCCAGCGGGCTTTTGGAAACCATCGGGCTCGCGCATCGAGGCTGACTCAACGTGCTGTAGCCGCGTTTCGACTTCGCGCACGCCGGTCAGGTACTCGTCGAGCTTCTGCTGATCGGTGCCGCCAAGGCGCGTCCGCAAACGCGCGGCATCGTCGGCCACGAAATCCAAGACGCTTTGCTTGTAGCGGCGACGCTTCTCGTAGCTCTCGCCGGCAACGGCGCTGTTGCCCGAGGCGAACATACGCTCGAAGACGAGCCGCGGGTTGACTTCTTTCGACGACGGCATCGAATCCGATCGCCACGATACGTTCGACGAATAGGCGCAGCTGTAGCCGGTGTCGCAACTGCCGGCGTTGCCGCCGCGATCGATGCCGATTTCCATCGAGCGGAAGCGCGTTTCGAGACCGAGCTTGCGGGCAGCCACCTGATCGACCGACACACCGGCGCGAATGTCGACGCCGCTGGTCTTTCGTGGGTGCGCGCCGGTGAGAAAACATGCCGCCGAGCGGGCGTGATCGCCACCGCCATCGCCGTGGGCAGCCGCGTTTTCCTGGGCTAGGCCGCTGAGCACGAGGATGTCGTCTTTCACCGAAGCCAATGGCTTCAAGATGCGCGGCAATTCATACGCAGCGCCTTCGCTGGCCGGCGTCCATTCGGACATCGTCGCGCCGTTGGGAATCATAATGAAGCCCATGCGCAGCGGGCCGTTGCCTGCGCCGCCGAATTCCGCCGCCCGCGCCACCTTCGGCAACATGGCGTCCAATAACGGCAGAGTGAGAGCGGTGCCGATGCCACGCAAAACTGTACGACGAGAGATTGGCTTCATAGTCTGCTTCCTGCACTTGCGCACTTAACGAATGCCTCGCTGCGAACAATCTCGACCACAAGCGTCGAGAAGCGGTAGTCATCCTTGCCTACCGCTGACACGATCTCGTCGACCGTGTACTTATCAGTATATTCCAGACCGCGCCCGAGGGCATAGGTCATCATCTTTTCTGTCATGCACGTGGCGAAGTCGTGCAGCCTGTGTTTGAGCAAGTTCTTCAACTCGCCGGGGCCGTTGAAGCTCTCGCCGTCGGGCAGGACACCCGAGGCGTCGACCGGAAAGTTTGAGTCCCGATCGCGCCAAGCGCCGATGCCGTCGTAGTTCTCCAGGCCAAATCCCAACGGGTCCATCCGAGAGTGACAACTCGCGCACGCAGCATTGCTGCGATGAGACTCGAGCCGTTGCCGCAACGTGCCGGCGTTCACAAGAACCGGATCTTCGCTCAATTCCGGAACATCGGGCGGCGGTGGCGGGGGTGAAGTGCCCAAGATATTCTCGAGAATCCATTTACCTCGCTTAACCGGCGAGGTCCGCGTCGGATTCGACGTCACCGTGAGCACACTGCCGAGCGTGAGAATGCCGCCGCGCTTTCCGTCGCCAACGGTTACGCGGCGGAACTCAGGCCCTTCGACACCTTCCATTCCATAATGCCGCGCCAGCCTTTGATTCACGAAAGTGAAGTCGGCGTCGAGGAACGTTGTGAGGCTCATGTTCTCGCGCATCACAGTCGCAAAGAACATTTCCGTTTCGATCCGCATGGCGTCGGCCAAGGCGGGATCGTAGTCGCTGTATTCGATCGTGCCCGGTGTCACGACACTTAGGTTTCGTGTCTGCAACCATTGGCTCGAAAAGTTCGCCACGAGCGATTGGCTGCGCGGGTCGGCCAACATGCGTCGCGCCTGCTCAGCCAACACGTTCGGGTCGCGAAGTTTGCCGGCCGAGGCGAGCGAGAACAACTCGTCGTCAGGCATGCTGCTCCACAAGAAATACGACAGCCGCGACGCGAGCTCATAGTCGTTCAGTTCATACGTGCCGTGCGCCGCCGTCGGCTCTTCTTCGACACGGAACAAGAAGTAAGGCGACACGAGGATTGCCTGCAGCGCCAACTGCACACCGCGCTCGAAGCTGTCGCCCTGATCCATCACCATACCGACGAGGCGTGTCAGGCGAGCCGTCTCGTCGTCGCTCACCGGGCGGCGGAACGCTCGCGAAGCCAATGGCTCGATCACTTGCCGCGAACAGTCGAACCGGTCGGATTCAGACGTCGGGCGACACGTCACGATGCGCCGATGCGAATCGGGCAGCGAGGCGGGGTCCATCGACACGGGGGCCGTAACCTCGATCCAATCGACCGTCAGGTTGCGGTCCAGCGGCTTCATGCCTTCTTGCTTCTCGTAGTAGTCGTTGGTGAACTCGACGGCAATCTTGTGCTCGCCGGGCTCGGCCTGGAACGTCACGCAACATTCCTGCGGCGAGTCCTTCGTTGCCGCGACGTCGTACGCCTTGAGCGGCGTCTCATCGACCTTCATGACCAAATGCGGCAACGCGTCGCCGGCAGGTTGGCCCCACACCCGGACGCGCAGCGTGTACTCGCCCGAGGCGGCGCCCTTGAGCGTCGCGTAGACCTGGCCGTTGGTGTAGAGGTATCCGCCGCGTTGATCGCCGACGGTGCTCGACAGATCCTTCGCCTCGACGCGCGTCACCAGCGGCTTGGCGGTTTCCGGGGCGATGACCGCCGTGAGCGCGATCTTCTCGCTAGCGGTCAGGTATTTCTCCATCAACATCGGCGGCAGCGAAAGGACGTCGCCGATGTTGTCGAACCCGTAGCCGACGTCGTCCGACGGGAAATCGTCCGAGGCGTGGAAGTCGATGCCGAGCAGATCGCGAACGGTGTTGTCGTATTCCGTGCGGTTCAGCCGGCGCATCGTTACGCGGCCGGGGCCACGGCGACTGTGGTCGGCGCGGGCGAACTCGGTTTCGAGAACCTCGACGACCTTTTGCCGCTCGACGCTCGATGGCTGCGGCTTGCCTTCTGGCGGCATCGAGTAGTTTCGCAACTGTTCGAGCACCCCTTGCCACAGCTCGCGCTGACGCAATACGCCAGGCAGGTCCTTCGTCTTCGTCAGATTAAGGTCGGCCTCGGGCTTCTCTTGGCCGTGACACGTTGCACAGTACTTCGAGAGGAGCGGCTCGACTTCGTTCATGAAGACGTCGTTGGCCGACGCGTTTTCATTCGACGCGTTTTCATTCGACGCGCTGGCGATCGACGACGACGGAGCCTCAGCACCAGCCACGCGAACACCGACGATCGCGGTGGCGATCAGCACTGCAACGTTTATGTGACGGTTGATCGACTTCATGCCGCAAACCACACAGAGAACCGCAGGGGGATCAAAACGGCGGCTAATGATACCTTCATCTTACCGAATGAGTCCACCCGTCCATAATCCTTTCATAGAAACACTTTACATTCAAAATCGGATTTCCCTTCATCGCTGGACAGTTGGTGCTTGCATCGCGGGGTCGATTGCCGTTGCCGCGACCGCAAACGGTTCGTATATTCGTCGCCCCCGCCCGGCTTCTCTGGACGAAGCTTCGTATGCAATCCTCGAGTGTCATGGCAGTTCGGATCGCGGTCATGTTTGGATGCATGGTCGTCCTTCCTGTGTTCGCGATTTTCGGCACGTCATGGCTGGATTTCGGCAACTCAAAAAAGACCCATGCTCGGCAACCCCTGCGCGTTGCCGGGGCGATGCAACAGCCACGCTCTGACGGCTCGTTCGCCGCGGCGGGATTCGGCCCCGCTTCGCTGCCGGTCGATCAGCGTCAGCCGCAACCAAATTCAGCGGCGACGGCAGCTCCAACGCCTTTCGCAGTAAGCCCTTCAGCGCCGCCGCCCGCCGTGGCGCCAACGCCACCTTCAATGCCCGCCGCCGCGCCAGGACGCACGCTGCCGGCTCGCAATGGAAGTCGAGGTATCCCACAGCGCCAACGTCCGCCAGTGGCCAATCCGGCCACGGCCTCAGCCATGCCAGACGCCGCCATCCCCGCAAACTACCTTGCGATGGCCGACGAATCGGGGGCCACGCCTTCTTCCGTCGCTCAGACATCCGCCGTCGCTGGGCTAGGAGATTGGTTCACCAGTTCGCAGCAAAGGCTGCGTGAGCTGGGAGCGACGTATTACCTGTTGGAAAGCTGGGGACGTCGCGGTGAATTGTACCGGTTCCACTGCAAAGTGGCGATCGCCGGCAATCCCGACTACACGCGTCACTTCGAAGCAACCGACGCCGAACCCGCCCGGGCGATGGAGTCGGTCCTTCGCGAAGTCGAGGCCTGGCGCTCCACGCGATAACGCGCGGGCTTGATCGTTTGATGCCCGTTTAGCCGCGACGCGTAGCGAGCGCTCTCCGCCCTGCGAAAACGCCCGCTTTTCTTCCGCCGCATCTCCTGCGACGGCTACTTGTCAAAAACCGCGGCGCTGTCTAGCTTTATGGACCTCGGCCACCCGTCCGCTGTGGGGAATGCGGAACGTGTGTCGAGGTACGCACACAACTGCACCGCTCGCATGCAACGATCACGTCGTAATTCATCACTTCAGGCACTGAGCGTTTCGACGCGCTATCGTCATCCGCTGGCGGTCGCGAGTGCGCCGCGGCAGTCTTGGTTGCGGACCGAAGAAGCGACGCCGCCTGCCGCCGCCCCCGCCAAGGGCCCACACTTTCGGGACGCTCGCATGGCCCGCGTCGAGGCGGTATTGTTCCTCGCCAGCGAGCCGATGAACGCGGCCAAGATTGGCCGACTTGCTAGCTTGGCGGACGCGACCGAAGCACGTACATTGGTCCGCCGTCTGAACCAGTTTTACGATCAGGCTGGCAGTGCGTTCCGGGCCGAAGAAGTCGCCGGCGGATACCAGCTGCGATCTCGACGAAAGTTTGGGGGTTGGCTTCGCCGATTGCACCAAACGCCCGTCGAGGCTCGGCTCTCGAGCCCCGCGTTGGAGACGCTGGCCGTGGTCGCTTATCGTCAGCCGATTTCCCGCGGAGCGGTGGAAGCGATTCGTGGCGTTCAGTGCGGCGAGATGCTGCGGCAACTCATGGAGCGCGACCTGCTCAAAATTGTCGCTCGCAGCGAGGAATTGGGACGCCCCTACTTATACGGAACCACTCAGCGGTTTTTGCAGGCCTTCGGACTTCGCGAGATCGACGATCTACCGCGTGCGGCCGAGATGCGAAGCGACAGCCCCGGCGACCTTCAAACCCCATCAACCGAACACTCGTCCGACCTCGGTCGGCATGACAAAACAGTTTCTATTCAACATCTGCAAGAGGAGCCATCCGTGACAGCCGCCATTTTCGAAGAGCAGGGTACGACCTCCATCGATGAACAGCTTGACCTGCTCACGCGTCGCCAGTTGATCGCCGTCGATGAAGACGAGGACGAAGACGACGACCTCGAAGATGACGACGACGATACAGACGATGACGTCGAAGACGACGACGAGGAAGAAGAAGAGGACGAAGATTTCGACGACGACTTCGATGATGAAGACTGGGAAGAAGTCGACGACGAAGATGAAGAGTGGGACGAAGAAGAGGACGAAGACGACGAGTGGGACGAAGATGAAGACGAAGACGATGACGACGATGAAGAAGAAGAGGAGTGGGAAGAAGAAGCCTAAATCTTCATCCCGTTAGCCCCCGGTGAACACACCGGGGGCATTGTGGGTCGTCGGTCGTCACGGCATCAATCTTTTGAACGATCGTCGGCTCGCCTCACGCGTTCGCTCACGTCCCGGCGTGCCAATAATCAAACACGATCACCTTCTCGCGCACCGGCTTCACGACTTCAACGTAGGCCGCGTGCGCAGGGTGGTCGATATACTTCTTCAGCCCTGCCTCGTCGCGAAACGTCACGACAAAGCAATGGGTGAATCCTTCTGATTTGCCCTCTTGGCTGACATTCGGCCCATGCTCGAAGCCGACGATTGTGTCGACCTGCTTCGGCAACCCCGCGAACGTGTCGATGACCTTCTGCACCTGCGCGGGCGTGGCATCGTCGCGGAACTTGTACATCACGACGTGGCGTAGCACCTTCGACGAGGTGTCGGCGGCGGTCGCCGCGCCGGCGAGGATTGCTGTCAGGCCGCCGAGTGTCGCGCAAACCATGATCAGTCGTTGCATCGTGAAACTCCGTGTGGTGTTTTAGTCTTTGAGCTTGAACAACTGCTTGAACGCCTCGAGCAACTGATGTGGAACCCCCTTTTTCGCTTCGTCGCGCAGTGACTCGAGTGGCGGGTGCAGCAGCTTGTTGATCAAACGATCGAACGATTGCTCGATGTCAGCCCGCACTGCCGCGTCGATGTTCGGCGACTTCCGGAACAGCCGTCGCAACTCGTCATCCTTTAGCTGCTGCCACCCCTCGCGAAGCCGCTTGATGATCGGGGCCGTCGCGCGATGGTTCAACTCGGCCATGTAGCGAGCGGTCTCGTGCTCGATGATCGCCATCGCCCGAGGCCATTCGGCATCGCGATCCTGGCGATTGCGATCGCACGCAGCACGCAAGTCGTCGATCGTGTAGAGGTAAACGTTCAGGCGATCACCGATGGCAGGGTCGAAATCCCGCGGCACCGCTAAATCAAGCACGAACAAGTCACGCTGATAGCGCTGCGATTCGATCGCGCGGTACATGTCGAGCGTTACGATCGGCAGTTCGGCTCCCGTGCTGCTGATGACGAGATCGGCCTCGACGAGCGCGTTCGGCAGTTCGTCCCAAGATTTCGCGTGCCCGTTCCAGGCCGCGGCCACCGTGCGAGCGCGCTCGAAGCTGCGATTGACGACCGTAACGTCGCGCGCTCCTTCGGACTGTAAATATCGCAGCGTCTCTTCGCCCGTTTCGCCGGCGCCGATGACGAGAATCTTCTTGTCGTCGAATCGCTCGAAGATACTTCGCGCGAAGTCCGCCACGGCAACGCTCGCAACGCTCACGCGCTTCTCGTTGATCGACGTCTCGGTCGCGACACGCTTCGCTACTCGCAGTGCCGCTTGAAAGATCTGATGCGTCAGCGGACCCACGCTCTGCCGCGCGGCCGCGAGTTCGTAAGCCTGCTTCACCTGCGCGAGGATTTGCGGCTCGCCGACGACCATGCTGTCGAGGCTCGACGCGACGGTGAACAAATGCCGCACGGCATCTTCGCCCGTCCGCTCGAACAGGTCGTCGAAGATCTCGTAAACGTTGAGACCATGGAAGTCGGCCAGGAACTCGGCCACATCCTGATGCGACGGCCCCACGTCGGGCTCGTCGCTGGCCGTGTAAACCTCGATCCGATTGCACGTCGACAGCAGCACCGCCTCGCTGCGCGGGAACCGACGCCGCAACGATTCGAGTGCGTCGGCCGCCTGACGTTCGCTGAATGCCAAGCGTCCGCGCTGCTCGACGGTCGAGTTGTGATGGCTGCAGCCGATCATCTGCACTTTCATCGTCCCGGCCTCCCGGGAGTCGCGTGATCGGACGCCTCAAGCGACGTGGCCTCGACGGCGGCGGGCTCGACGGTCCCCTTTTCATGGCTGAGCTTTTCGCTCGTGTGTTGCGTTGGCAGCGCGACGCGCACGACAACGGCGAGCACCAAAAACGCGAAGCTCGCCAGCGTGAGGTATGCGACCTTGCGCCCTGGCGAGCTGGCTTGTACAGCCAGGTGAAACCGGATGCGATGACCAGCCACGCGAGCAGCAATGCGGAGCTCCAGACGATGGGGTCACTCCACGGTAGATGCGCGACTTGCAATCGTTCGTTCACCAGGTTGAGCACGATGCCCGACAGAAACCCGATCCCGAGCGTGATCACGGCGACCATCATCGCGCGAACATTCAAGCGTTCGAGCCATTCGAGGCTCGGCAGCCGCAGCCCCGGCTTCGGCGCGATCTTGTGCTTCATGCGATACGCTTGGGCCAGGCACATCAGCCCCCCCGCGAAGCCGACCGCGACGGCGACCGTGCCGAGCAGCAAGAACAACCCGTGCGCCATTCCCCAGAACTGCGCTGCTTGCGAACGCGGAAAAGGCGTGCGATCGGCGAAGCGCGACGCGATGCCAATCAGCGCAAGCACCACCGGCAACACGTAAAGGCCGAAGGCCGTGCGCGGATGGTAGAAGGTTAAGTACAGCGACGTCGCCGCCAGCAACCATGCCGCGATCAGATACCAGTCGAACTCACTCGACAACGGCGCGGTGCCATTAGCCGTGGCGGCGCGGTATCCCAGGAACAGCGTTTGTGCGAACAATCCCGCCGCGGTGAAGCCGAGCATTAACGCGCCACGCACACCGCTGCGGAAGAGCAGGCGCGTGAGCTCCAACAGCCACGCGACGGCGTAGCTGGCGGCAAAACAGGTGATGCTGATTCCGGAGAGCATCGGACGGGATACGGGCAGGGCGGGGCGACGATGCGAGTGAAGGACGAATGACCAATGTCGAATGACGAATCGCTGCATTCGACATTCGTCATTCTATGCGGGAACAGCCTCTTCGTTGTCGAGGCCGTATTCCTTGAGCTTCTTGTGGAGCGTGTTGCGATTGATGCCGAGCTTCGCGGCGGCCTTGATTTGGACACTCGAGCACGACGTCAGCACCTGGGCAATCAGCTCGCGCTCCACACGATTGACGATCTTCATGTGCAGGTTGTCTTCGTTCGGCCCGGCGGTGGCGAGCCCCTGCTGCACCAGTTCATAGGTGAGCGTTTCCAGGTCGGGCTCGCGGAATCGCGTGCTCCGTGGCCGCGTGGGGCTGGTGATCGCCTCGGGCAGCACTTCGAGCGTCAGTTCGTCCCCCTCGGCCATCACGACCGCGCGTTCGATGTAGTTCTGCAACTCGCGAACGTTGCCGGGCCAGTGATAATCCTCGAGCGCCTCCATCGCGCTACGTTCGATGTGCACGACGTAGCGGTCGTTCTTCTCGTTGTAGATGTTCAGGAAGTGGCCGACCAATTCGGCGATGTCTTCGCGACGTTCGCGCAGCGGCGGCAAATGAATCGGCACGACGTTGAGTCGATAATACAAGTCTTCGCGGAACCGCTCGTTTTCGACTTCTTCCAGCAAGTCGCGGTTCGTCGCTGCGATGACGCGCGTGTCGACACGAATGGTTTGCGTGTCGCCGACACGTTCGAACTCGCGTTCTTGCAGCACGCGCAGCAGCTTCACCTGCAGTTTCGGCGTCGTCGAGTTGATCTCGTCGAGAAACACGGTCCCCGTGTGGGCTGCCTCGAAACGTCCGGTGCGGTTGTCGTGCGCGCCGGTGAAGGCTCCGCGAACGTGGCCGAACAACTCGCTTTCGAGCAGGCTTTCAGCCAATGCGCCGCAGTTGACGCGAACGAACGGGCCGCTGCCGCGCGGACTGAGCTGGTGTACGCTCTTGGCGATCATTTCCTTGCCGGTGCCCGTTTCGCCGTACAGCAGCACGGTGGCGTTGCTCTTGGCGACGCGGCGCGTGAGTGCGTAGACCTTCTCCATCGCGGGCCCCGAGCCGATGATGCCTGTGATCGGCGGGCCACTGGTCGATTGCGGCGGGCGGTACGGCGTGCGACTCATGACGACCACCTCGATGTGAAGGTAGCGACGCCAGCGGCGCGAATCGGTGATGCGTTATTCAAGTGTCCGCTCCTTCGGCTCGACGATCTCCACCGCTGGCGCTGACCGATTGGCCCAGGCTGCGCGTGCTTCGATGTGGTCGAGAATGGATCCTAAGAGTTGCTGCGTTTCGCGATCTTGGCCTTGGCTGGCGTTGTAACGGTCGTACTGCATCACGATTTGCCCAGTTGTGAGCATGGTGCCGAACCGCTTCACGCTTCGTCCGAAGGCGTCGGCCGCGGCCTTACGTCGCTCGGTCGGAAGCATGGCGTTGCTGACCAGATCGACCAGCAGTCGCTGGCTGCTGGGCGTGCCTTCGGTCGGAAGGAGTGCGATGACCGCGTCCTTCGACGGCGACACGAAGAATGCTTCGTTGAGCGCGGGTTCGAGATGGCGAAGCGTTTCGATCTGATCACTCGTTTCGCCACGCGAGGCCAGCCACGCCAAGGCTTGCTGTGCCTGAGCGAGCCGCATCTCGCCGGGGACGAGAACGTCGGCGCCGACGGCAGCGA
This sequence comes from uncultured Planctomycetota bacterium, assembly GCA_963708675.1. GTDB lineage: Bacteria > Planctomycetota > Planctomycetia > Pirellulales > PNKZ01 > DATAXP01. The sequence goes on along the minus strand of CAVPTO010000003.1, from coordinate 1,796,560 downwards.
GCTCGGTCACCAGAATCTGCGCCGCTTCCTCGGTTGGTGCGTCGATGAACGCCCGCACTCGTGGATACTGCATCGCCAGCCACTGGGCGCGGTCGAAACTCGTCGTGGTCGCCGTGATGCCAATCGGAATCAACGCCGTGCGAACATCGCGGCGAAGTGAAGCGACGATCTTGCCCGAGGCCTCGTGCGCGATCGACATGTCGATCAGGATCAACTCGCAGTCGGGCATCGTCGTTGCCAGAATCTCCAGCGAATGCTCGTCGCCTGCGATTTCGGCTTCGTAGCCATGCGCGGCCAACATGCCGGCGCGGGTGCGTGCTCGTTCGGAGCGAATGTCGGCGACGATCGCTCGCGGCGTGCCACTTGCGCGCACGAAGTAATCGACCGCGTCGACGACGTAGCTGCTGCCTGGGTAAGGCGGCAAAGCTTTCAAGTTGCCGATCGCTTCGATGGCCGCGATACGGATGCGTCGGTCGGGATGAACGACCGCGCCGACAAGCACCGCTCGCTGCGGGGCTCGCAGGTACAAGCGCTCGACCGCGCCGCTTTGTCCGAGATGTCGCGCTGCCGCCACGGCCACGGGGACAGCGTTCTTTTCGAGGGCATCGGCCAACAGATCCTCAACGTCATCGATCGAACGCTTGCTCAAAACTTCGGCGGCCGCATCGCCGGCTGCTTCGATCGCGGCACTGAGATACAGCCTCCGCACGTCTGCGTTGTTCGGAAAGATCGCCAGCGCGTCGCTCGTGAATCGCACGGCCTTCTGCAGATCGTCGCTCGTGCGATCGCGCTTGCCTGCTCGCGCGTAGAGTTTCGCAGCCGCAATCGCGGCATTGTCATGCGAACCGCGTTCGACGAGTGCCGCGTGGGCTGCGCGTTGCAACGTAACCGGCGATTCAGCGGCCATCGCGGGAGCGAAGAGATACAACTCGGCGTCGGCAACCGGTAGGCGGCCGAGAACTCTCGCGGCCCTCGGCGCGACGGGCGAGTTGCCATTTGCAACGGCTTGCGCCAGCGCTTCGAGCGAGGCGTCGTTGAGCGCCACGAGCGCGTCTTCGATGCCGGGATATTCCGCCTGACGAGAGTCGTCGCTCAAAGCGTCCACGAGAGCTTTGATCGCCACGTCGCCGCCCCAGCGTAAACGTGCGACCGCGTCGGCTCGCAGATTCGGACGAGGGTCGTTGAGCTTCGAGATCATCGCGTTCAAGTTCTCGGGATCGCGCGCGAGCTTCGTGACTGCGGCGAACACTTTGCCGGCGAACTCTTTGCCCTGCGGCGCCAGTGCCGACTGTGCCGCGAGTTGCAAGAACGTGGCCGAGCCGTGTTCGTTGAACAACACAACGAGTTGACCGTCCTCGAGCGGCATGTCGTTGAGTTTCGTCATCAGCGGCTTCGCGGCGGCTGACTCGCGCAGATCAATCAACGACTTCACGACTCGCAAGATATTCGCTGGCGACGTGGGATTGGTCGCCAACAGGTCGCGAACGATCGGATCGGCAGGCGCTTGCGCACGGGCGATGCTCGTCGAAAGCAGGAACACCAGAGCGCACCGAAGCAACACCCTCGCGAGGCTAACCATGGGCTGCCCTCCGCTTGTCATCGTTCATCTTGAGCTTCGTTCATCTTAAGCTTCGCTTCCCACGCGGCCACCTGCTTGGCAACTTGCGAGGGGGCGGTCGAACCGTAACTCACAAACGCTTTGATCGCGTTGGCGACACCGAGGTGTTCGTAGATCGTTGCGTCGATGGTCGAATGTGCCGCTTGCAAGTCGGCCAGCGGAAGATCGGCGAGTCGCACGCCGCGCTCGGTCGCCAAGGCGACAAGCTTGCCAACTAACTCATGTGCGGTGCGTTGCGGCACGTTGCGACGAATGAGCCATTCCATGAGCGTTGTTGCGTCGAGGAACCCGCGGTCGAGACGTTCGTCGATGGCGGTGCGGTTGAGATCGGCCTCGGCAACCATGGGGGCCGCCACTTCCAGGCACGCTAGCACCGTGTCGACCGAGTCGAACAGCGGCTCTTTGTCTTCTTGCAAGTCGCGGTTGTAAGCGAGCGGCAAACCCTTGATGAGCACCAGCAGTCGCGTGAGGTTGCCGACAACGCGGGCCGTTTTGCCACGCGTGAGTTCGAGCACGTCGGGATTAATCTTCTGCGGCATGATCGAGCTACCGGTGCAAAACTGCTGCGGCAGCTTCAGGAAATTGAACTCGGTGGTGCTCCACAGAATCCACTCTTCGGCCCATGTGCTCAGGTGCTCGGCGATCATGGTCAGCACGAACGCGAACTCGACGACAAAGTCGCGATCGCTCGAAACGTCGAGGCTGTTGGCGGCAACCGAGTCGAAGCCCAACCGGCGCGCGACGTCTTCCCGATCGATAGGCAGCGTCGTGCCCGCCAGCGCGGCAGCACCCAGGCTCAGCACGTTCGTTCGCTTGCGGCAGTCGGCCAGCCGACCCCGGTCGCGCTCGAACTTCTCGCAATATGCCAACCAATAGTGCGGCGCGAGCACAGGTTGTGCGCGTTGGAGGTGTGTATACCCCGGCAAGATTACCGTGGCGTCACGTTGGCAGCGGCTGAAGAACGCTCGCTGGAGATCCAAAAGCGATGCGTCGACTTTATCGATGGCTTGACGCACCCAGACGCGAACGTCGGTAATCACCTGATCGTTGCGGCTGCGTGCGGTGTGTAGTTTGCGGCCGACATCGCCAAGGCGCTCGATGAGTGCCCGTTCGATGTGCATGTGAATGTCTTCGAGTTCAATACGATACTCGAAGCGGCCTTGCTCGATTTCCTCGCGGATGCTGTTCAAGGCCTGCGCAATTTGGCGACTTTCGTCGTCAGTGATCAGGCCAACCTTCGCAAGCATCTGCGCATGAGCGATGGAGCAGTCGATGTCCTGCGCATAAAGGCGGCGGTCAACGTCTATGCTCTGTGTAAAGCGCTCGACGCGGTTGTCTGTCGACTCACGGAAGACGCCTTGCCATGCCTTTGCTGTCACGCTGCGACCTCACGCCTCGATCGACCGCTCAAGCCATTTACTGTAAATGGCTTATGAAAAGGTGTCAACGAGACGATTGCGTGACGCGGTCATTCTAAATGCAGATTGTTTGAAATCGGATGATTAGGACGACTTCTAGCCGTGTCGCCCGCGCAGCGTTGTGCCGACTTTGCCGCCTAAATGGGCGGGCTGACGTTTTGGCCGCTAATAAATTTAGGCGACACCGCGAGCGCGCACCGTCGAGCTCTCGCTTTTCGACAAGTGCAATCGCTCCGTCGCTCATGCTTCGGGCTGGTTGCACAAGAAATTGACGCGCTGAAAGCGAGGCCGGCTAGTTGGCCTTCCGCCCGGCCCTTCGGCGGTCCGCCTCGGAAAGCAGCATCTTGCGAAGGCGAACGTTCGAGGGGGTAACCTCGACGAGTTCGTCGTCTTCGATGTACTCCAAGGCAGCCTCGAGCGACATGGGCCGCGGCGGCTTGAGAATGATGTTCTCGTCGCTCCCCGAGGCACGCATGTTCGTGAGTTTCTTCTCTTTGGTCGGATTGACCGGCATGTCGTCCGAACGGGCGTTTTCGCCGACGATCATCCCCTCGTAGATCTCATCGCCTGGGGCGACGAACAACTCCGACCGTTCCTGCAAGGTATTCAGGGCGTAACCCACTGCCTTGCCCGAAACCATCGAAATGAGCACGCCGTTTTGACGACCAGGGATTTCGCCCTCGATGGGTCGATAGGCCTCGAAACGATGATGCATGATGGCCATGCCCTGGGTTGCGTTGAGCAGCCGGGTGCGGAGGCCGATCAGCCCGCGAGCGGGAATCGAGAAGCGAAGATGAGCGGTTGTGCCGCGAGTGTGCATCTCTTGCATCTGGCCGCGGCGGGCGCCGACAAGCTCCATCACGGGCCCCATCTTCTCGGGCGGCACTTCGACCACAAGCGATTCAAACGGCTCTTCGACGATGCCTTCAACGGTGCGCGTGATGACGTGCGGCTTGCCGACCGACAACTCGTAACCTTCGCGACGCATGGTCTCGATGAGCACCGACAAGTGCAGCAGACCGCGGCCGGCGACAGCGAAAGCGTCGGTTCCTTCGATCGGCCGAACGCGCAAGGCGACGTTGCGTTCGAGCTCTTTCATCAACCGTTCGCGGAGGTTGCGCGTCGTGACGTACTTGCCGACACGGCCGACGAACGGCGACGAGTTAATGCTGAACCGCATTTCGAGCGTCGGCAGATCGACGCTCAAACGCTCCAAGGCGACCGGTTGCTCGATGTCGGCAACGGTGTCGCCGATTTCGACGTTTTCGAGGCCGACGATCGCGACGATATCGCCAGCGGTGGCTTCTTCGATTTCGGCTCGCCCGAGCTTCTCGAAGGCCTGAATCTGGCTAATCTTGGCAGGTTTGGTTTGATCGTTCGCCTGCATCAGAGCGACGCGCTGACCTTTGCGGACGCTGCCTGAGTGAATGCGTCCGATCGCGATGCGGCCGACGTATTCGCTCCAGTCGAGCGTCGTCACGAGCATTTGCAACGGGGCTTCGGTGGCAACCTTGGGGCCCGGGATGTGTTCGAGCACCATGTCCAACAGCGGGCGGATCGTGTCGCCGGGCTTGTCGGTGTCGTGCGTGGCATAGCCGTCGCGGCCGCAGGCAAATATGTACGGGAAGTCGGCCAACTCGTCGTCGGCCCCGAGTTCGAGGAACAACTCGAACACCTCGTTGAGCACCTCTTGCGGTCGGGCGTCGCTGCGGTCGATTTTGTTGACTACGACAATGGGCTTCAGCCCGTATTCGATGGCCTTAGCCAGCACGAAGCGGGTCTGCGGCATCGGGCCTTCCGACGAGTCGACGAGCACGAGCGCACCGTCGGCCATGCGGAGGACGCGTTCGACCTCGCCACCGAAATCGGCGTGGCCTGGGGTGTCGATCAGGTTGATCTTCACGCCGCCGTAGTGCATGGCGCAATTTTTGGCCAGGATCGTAATACCGCGTTCCCGCTCCAAGTCGTTGGAGTCGAGGATGCACGTGGCAGCCAACTCGCTGGGACGGAACTCGCCGCTTTCCTTCAACAGGCAGTCGACCAGTGTCGTTTTGCCATGGTCGACGTGGGCGATGATCGCCAGGTTGCGGATGTCGCTGCGGCGTTGGGAGTTAGCTTCGTGGTTCACTGGCTTTTTTGCGGTCAACATACGCTGGGTCCGGATCGTTGGGGAGGCGGTGAGAACCCCGGACGGAACACTGACGTGCGGCAGCGGTGGGCTGCGCCGTGGGCTCTGAAAGAAGAGCCGCCCGGCCCAATGCGAGGTCCGGGAGGCTTCGCGAGGTCAGTGACCATTATCGGCAGACGGTCAAGTTTCGGCAATGCCAAATGTCGCCCTAACGAACATGCGGCAAAGATGTTGTGCTAAGCGCGGCCGGGTTGCGCGACGCGCCAAAGGAGCGCGTCGCAAGCGACGCGGCTAACCATCATGCCGTTTGTAGGCGGTCGCCAATCACTTCTGCATTGACTTCGGTCGCTACGACCGGCAAAGTGAGCGCGCCTACCGAACCGCCCGTCCCACCGAACCAGGAGAGGTCCTATGAAGTTGCTTTGCACGTTCGTCGTTGGAGTATCGGCCGCACTGCTAGCGACGACCGCTTCGGCCGCGGTCACCGTCGAGCTGTCGAACATGCACATCTGCTGCGGCGGATGTGTGAAGGCGATCGACGTCGCGGTTAAGGGAATGCCTGGCGTCAAAGTGACCGCCGACCAAGGGACCGAGACGACGACCATCGTGGCCGACAACGCGATGGCTGCCCAAAAAGCGATTTCCGCGATCGCCGCAGCTGGCTACTTCGGCAAGAGCAACCACGCGACGCTCGCCATGAAAGACGACAGCGGCGCCCCGAGCGGCAACGTCAAGCGGCTGGAACTGACCGGCATTCACAACTGCTGCGGCAAGTGCACCAAGGCGGCGCAAGCTGCGATGCAGTCGGTGCCAGGCGTGAAGAGCGACAACCTCGTGCCGAAGCAGTCGACGTTCGTCGTCGAAGGCGACTTCTCGGCCCACGACCTGGTGAAAGCGCTGAACGACGCGGGTTTTCACGTGAAGGTGAAGTGACCTTTACAACTCCTCTCCCTTCGGGTGAGGGTGGCTCGCCGAAGGCGAGACGGGTGAGGGTGGGTTGCCTATTGATGGGCGTTACACTGTGCGCCTCGTCGCAGACGAAGCAACGCAATGTCTGGCGCAGCGCACCCTCATCCGCCCTCCGGGCACCTTCTCCCGAAGGGAGAAGGACGAAATGGGCGGGTCGCGATACTATGATGCACCGGGGGCGAACCATTCATTCTCGGCAACTTTGAAAGTTCGACATGTCTGAGTTTCGCATCGAACGCGATTCGATGGGTGAGGTTCGAGTTCCGGCCAAGGCCTACTACGGGGCGCAAACGGTCCGTGCGGTCGAGAACTTCCCTATCTCGGGCTGGCCGCTGCCTGCGCCGCTGATTCATGCCCTGGGACTCGTGAAGTACGCCGCCGCGGTGGCGAATCGCGATCTCGGCAAGCTCACGAAGAGCGGCAAGAACCGCCTCGACGACAAGCAGGTGCAATGCCTGCTCGACGCTTGCCGCGAGGTGGCCGAAGGGAAGTTCGACGATCAGTTCCCGATCGACGTCTTTCAGACGGGCTCGGGCACCAGCAGCAACATGAACGCCAACGAGGTGATCGCCAACCGCGCCACCGAGTTGGCCGGCGGCGATCGCTTTGCCAAAGAAAAGGTCGTGCATCCCAACGACCACGTGAACATGGGGCAAAGCACGAACGACATGTTCCCCACGGCGATTCACGTGGCCGTGGCTGTAGAGATCACGAAGCGGCTTGCTCCGGCGCTCACGAAGCTGTCAGAGGTGTTGCATCGCAAGGCGCTTGAATGGGATCGGTTCATCAAAATCGGTCGAACACATCTGGCGGATGCAACACCGTTGCGGCTCGGCCAGGAGATTAGCGGTCTTGCGCGTCAAATCGAACTTTCGATGGTAAGAGCAGTTAAAGGTATCACATCCATATTGGAACTGCCGTGTGGCGGCACCGCGGTTGGAACCGGTATCAACACGCATCCCGAATTCGGCAGCCGAGTTGCGAAGGCACTCGCGGATGACACGGGTATTCCATTCTCGGAAGCCGAGAACCACTTCGAAGCCAACGCCCAGCGCGACGCCCTCGTCGAGTGTCACGGGTTGTTGCGAACAATTGCCGTCACGCTGTTCAACGTTTCAAACAACATTCGCTGGCTGGGCAGTGGGCCGCGGTGCAGCTTCTACGAAGTGAAGTTGCCGGACCGGCAGCCAGGCAGCTCGATCATGCCAGGCAAGGTGAACCCTGTGATGTGCGAGAGCATGATGCAAGTTTGCGCTCGCGTGATGGGCAACGACCAGACGATCGCCATTAGCGGCGCGGCCGGCGGGCAGTTTCAGCTCAACATCATGATGCCGGTGATGGGGCAGACGACGCTCGAGAGCATCATGCTGCTGACGAAGGCGACCAACGCGTTCGTCGACTTCTGTGCCGAAGAAATGGAAGCGAATCCCGAAGCGTGCGAGGCCGGCGTCGAAAAGAGTTTGTCGATGGTCACGAGCTTGAACCCGTACATCGGTTACGACCGTGCGGCGGCGCTGGCGAAGGAAGCTTTCAAAACCGGGAAGACGATTCGCGAGTTGTGCATCGAGCAGAAGATTCTTCCGCCGGAAGAGTTGAACAAGGCGCTCGATCCATGGAGCATGACCGAGCCGCATTAGACGGAATTTGCAGTCGCCGCTTTTGGCATGGAGGCCGAGCATGAAGACACGCATCGCACTCGTCACGGCGCTGATTTTCGCGTCGGCAATTCTCGCACCAGTAAGCCTCACATCGTCGCTGGCTCACGCTGCCGACCCCAAGCCTTCCGCCACGTCTCGGGTGTTGCAGAAGCTTTACGAGCGTTCAAAGACCGCCCAAGGCGAGAAGGGGCTGACCGATGTCATCGACGCTTGCGACAAAGCGCTTGGCAAGGACGCGACGGACGACGACCGCGAGTACAGCAATCAGCTTCGCGCTTGGGCGTTGGCGAAGCGGGCCGCGCTCCGCGCGAGCAATCCAGGCTCAGCCGTCGCGGCACTCGCTGACTACGACGAATCCCTGACGCTCGATCCTCGCCCCGTCATTTTCCTGAATCGCGCCGATCAGCATGTGACGATGGGTCATTGGGGTGCCGCGGCCGACGATTATCGCACCGTGTTGCGGCTCGAACCGAAGAACGCGGCCGCCTTTCGTGGCGCCGCCTGGCTGTTGGCGACGTGCCCCGACCCGAACTTCCGCGACAAGCAACTCGCCGTCGATTCGGCTCGTAAGGCGATCGAATTGGGCGACGCGAACGATTATCTATTGCTCGAAACACTCGCGGCGGCGTTGGCCAGCGCCGGAGAGTTCGATGCCGCCGCCGACATGCAGCGCGAGGCCATCGCGATTGCTGACGGCCTAACCTCCCAAGGTGTCGCTCTGGGGCCGATGCCTGCCACACGCTTGAAGCTGTATCAACAGGCGAAGCCCTACCGCATGGCTGCGCCGTCTCCGACGAGTGCTCGCGGCAAAGCCACCGCACCTGCCGTAAATCGCTGAATCGTAAAGGCTTAACAGCAGTCTGTGTTGGACATTGTCGCCACGCGGCGACAGCTTGCGTCCGCCGTCTCGCCCTAACCACTCAGTTCAAAAAGCGTTAGGGTCTGTCGACAGCGCAAATTGGCCTATGCCTGCGGGCGAAACTAGCTACGATGGTGACTCAGCCCCAGCGGCTACTGCTCGCACGCCAACTCTGTGGGAAGTCTTGGACGACTTTTCTGCGGCAGGTTTTCAGGCGACGGCACGCGGATTGATGGAGCTGACTGCCCTCGGCTCCGACGTCGGCGAAATCTACCCGAGCGACCCGCCGGTCTAGCACCCTAGACGGCCACAAGGTCGCGGGGAAACCGCCAACGCCGGGCCCCCGGTGCAGAGTTTACAGACATTGAGGTCTCTCACGGCTCGGTAAAAGGTTGTGTGTCATGGAACTGTCACGTCTGCGGAACATTGGTATCTCGGCGCACATCGATTCGGGCAAGACCACGCTCAGCGAGCGAATCTTGTTCTACGCGGGTCGCATTCACCGTATCAACGAGGTGAAGGGCAACACCGGCGACGGCGCCACGATGGACTACATGGACCTCGAGCGTGAACGCGGCATCACGATCACCAGCGCCGCCACGACCGTTCAGTGGAACGACGAGAGCGACAACCCGCACCAAATCAACCTGATCGATACCCCAGGCCACGTCGATTTCACCGTCGAAGTCGAACGCAGCTTGCGCGTGCTCGACGGCGCCGTGCTCGTGCTGTGCGCCGTCGGTGGCGTGCAAAGCCAGTCGATGACCGTCGATCGTCAGATGAAGCGCTACCACGTGCCGCGTCTTGCGTTCATCAACAAGATGGACCGCATGGGCGCCAACCACGTACGCGTCGTCTCGCAGCTTAAAGAGAAGCTCGACTGCGATGCCGTGCTGATGCAACTGCCGATCGGCAAGGAAGAAAACTTCGAAGGCGTGATCGACCTGATCACCCAGCAGGCGATCTATTTCGACGGCCCCAACGGCGAAGACGTACGCATCGAAGCGGTCCCGGCCGACATGGTCGAAACCGTCAAGGAAGCCCGTCAACAGATGCTCGAATCGCTGTCGATGTACAGCGACGCGCTGATGGAGCTGATGCTTGCCGAAGAAGAGATCCCGCAAGAGCTAATTCACTCGATCATCAAGGCCGGCGTGACGAGCCAGGATTTGACCCCCGTGTTCATGGGCACGGCGTTCCGCAACAAAGGCGTGCAGCCTTTGCTCGACGCCGTGTTGCGTTACTTGCCGTCGCCGCTCGAGCGCACGGTCGAGGCCAAGGTCCATGGCAAGAGCGACGAAAAGTTCCCGCTCTCGCCCGATCCGGCCAAGCCGTTCGTCGGCATGGCGTTCAAGATCGTTGAAGATCCGTATGGCCAGTTGACGTTCGTCCGCATTTATCAGGGGACCGTCACCAAAGGCGACACCCACTACAACCAGCGCACGGGTCAGAAGACTCGCATTAGCCGCATCGTTCGCATGCACGCTGACAAGCGCGAGGAAGTCGACAGCGCCAGCGCCGGCGACATCGTCGCGATCATGGGCATCGACTGCGCGAGCGGCGACACCTACGCTTCCGAGCCACGCTATTGCACGCTCGAAAATATGTTCGTCCCCGAGCCGGTCATCAAGATGGCGGTCACGCCGCTGAGCCGCGACGGCGCCGACCGTTTGGGCAAAGCGTTGCAACGCTTCACGAAGGAAGACCCGACGTTCCGCGTCAACACCGACGAAGAAACGGCCGAGACGTTGATTGCCGGCATGGGCGAGTTGCACTTGGAGATTTACGTCGAACGCATACGCCGCGAGTACAAGGTCGACGTCGAAGTCGGCGCGCCGAAGGTCAGCTACCGCGAAGCCCCGACGCAGAACGTCGATTTCGATCACAAGCGCAAGAAGCAAACCGGTGGCTCGGGCCAGTACGGTCACATCAAGGGTTCGCTCGAAGTGTTGCCCGACGATGCCGAAGAGAACTTCATCTTCGAGGACGAAGTCATCGGCGGCCGCATCCCGAACGAATACATTCCGTCCGTCGAAAAGGGATTCAAGGCCTGCATGGCCAAGGGCCCCGTCGCCGGGTTCCCGCTCGTCGGCCTCAAGGTCGTCCTCAAGGACGGTTCGTATCACGACGTCGACAGCTCGGACATGGCGTTCCAGTTGACTGCCCAAGAGTGCTTCCGCGAATACTTCATGCGAATGAAGCCCGCATTGCTCGAGCCGATCATGAAGCTCGAAGTCGAAGTGCCGACGCAGTTCCAAGGTCAGGTCGTCGGCGAGCTCAACAGCCGCCGCGGTATGATTCTCTCGACCGACATGCAAGGCAACATCGCCAAGATCGAGGCCGAGGTGCCGCTTGCCGAGACGTTCGGCTACTCGACCGATCTGCGCAGCATGACGCAAGGGCAGGGCACCTTCACGATGGAGTTCGCCAAGTACCGCCGTGTGCCCGCGAGCATTCAAGAAGCCGTCGTCGCCGAGAAGAAGAAGCAACAGCTCGTGGGTGCGAAGTAGTTCGCCGCTAAGCAAATCGCGACATCGTTAGCCGCGTCGCTTGCGACGCGTTCGACTCGCGTGTGACGCAGCGTATTTGAACGCGGGGGCAACCCCCGCGGCTAACGGACATGTCCACGGACGCTCAACCGTACGACGACATCTCACGCCTCGTCTTCATCGGTTTCAACTCGCGCATCGCCGCGCTCGATCGCGACACCGGCGAAGTCGTGTGGACCTGGAAGAGCACGGCCGGCAGCGGGTTCGTCTCCGTGCTTCTCGACGGCGACCGGCTGATCGCCTCGGTGCAAGGCTACACCTACTGCCTCGACACGCTCACCGGCAAGCAGATGTGGCATAACCCACTGAAGGGCATGGGCACCGGCGTCCCCTGCCTCGCCTCCGTCCGCGGCACCACCAGCCCCGCCCTCTACGCGATGCTCGCCCAGAAGCAACGCGAAGACCAAGAGCAAGCCGCCAACGCAAGTCACACGACGGGCAGCTAGTTTCGCGTTGCGTGAGGCGCACTTCGGACGCCGCCCGTTTGTCACGTGTTCACGGCAAATCGGGGTCACTCAATACTTCGCCGCCTTTGTAGGTAAATAGCGCGCGTAGGACAGTGCGGTCGATCGTGTCCAACATGAAAACTGCGCGGCTGTCCGCGTAAACTACGTTCGCGCCGCCAGAGTGATAACTCGACATGAACTTACCGGCATTCACGTCGAATGCTTTGTCGATGTCATCAATTGACAAGTCTCGCGGTTCCATCCAGTGAACGCCTGTATTGACCGCTTCAACGAGTATCAACGTATTCGCCTTGCTGTCGTGATCCAAAATCGATTGTAACGACACACTCTCATCGCGATCTAAGACCGTTCCGCGACCAGTGATGACGAAATAGTTCGTGGCGTGATCATTCGAGTTCAGAAACGGATCGGTTGGGCAACGATAGATCATCGGCATTTGATCTGCGAGTTTAGAATTGTTTGGCCCATTCCAAGGTTCGTCGAACCGATACTCATCGTAGAGGGCTTTCAATTCGAGTTGTGGAAGTAGCAAGATACGCCAGCTGTGCATATGGCCGTTACGCACCTCATACGCCGGTGGCAACACACCGTGTTCTAAGTCGTATTGAGCAATCGCCTGGACGAGTTGCCGTGCCTGAGATGCGCAAATTAGCTGCCTGTATCCATGGTGATGGCCCGTATTTGTCACGGCGGGTATTAGGATGAACGCGATCAACGCCGTTGCGATGAGCGCTACAGCAATCCAGAGCCACGGCGATTTCTTGATACTCACTGTTTACTCGATGCTGTGACCGACATCCTTACTTCGACACCAACCGACCCATTTCGAGATGACGATCGCTCAGGCTGTAGAAGTCCGACGCGCTGCCGGTGCTCCAACTGTAGCCGGCGAGGTTGCCTTGCGAGTCGCTGTAGAGACGGAGGACGCCGCGGCCGAGACCGCTGGCGTATTTGCCGTTGGGCAGGTGGCGAGTGTCGGTGTTGCCGTGGCCCGACATGCTCGAGTCGATGATGACGAGTTCCCACTGCTGCGTGTTAGGAACAATGGGGGCCGAAGGCTGGCGCAACTGCGGGCGCCGGCGACGATCATTACGTGCCCCGTGTTCTCGCCGTTGACGTACTTCGCGGCCAATACATCGCCCGGCAGAAGTTGCGAGACGTTTGTGATGCGCTCAAACCGGTTTTGGGCGGCGATCGCGTCGTGATAGACCTTCGCCGTCGGTCGGCCAGTGCCTAGCCACTCGCGGCGATCGGACTCGGTCACGCCATACGCGGCTTCGAGAAGATTGTTGAGCAGACCACTGCAATCGGTGTGACACTCCGACTTCGTCGCGCCATCGCGGCCTTTCCAATGCACAACGCCTTTGCCGTGGTCGTAGGTGGTATCGCTCAAGGCGACGTCGGCGACGAGTTGTTGTGCCGCTTGCACGTGCAACGGGACCTGGCTAGCGCCCGCCTTCGTCGCAGTATTTGAAGGCGGCGCGGCAAACGCCGGCAACGCAACGATGACAACGACCAGCGCGACCGTGATTCTCCGATACATCTTCAATTCTCCGCCTCGAGATTGAAACGATCTCACCGCTACTTATTCCCCTTATCGCGACCGGCGTTCGGTTCTTTGAGGCCACCGAGATGGTCGGCGATCTCCCCTTCGCGCGTCTCGCCGCGTTCGTTGGCTTGCCAGAACTTGCCGCTCGTGACGTCCAGACACGTCAGCCACTTGCCGTTGTAAACGCAGGTGTCGATGCAGATAGCGAAGCCGACGTTCATCGGCCAACCTGAATCCTGGCAGGTGTGGCCGCAGATCATAATCTTGCCCGAGCGGTGCGGCTTCGTCGCATCGAACTTCGACCATCGCAGCGTCATGCCGTCCTGATCGGGCAGGTGCCGCCGCGGGTCGGCGTTGGCGTGAACGAAGAAATGTTTTTGGCTTTCGAACCAATCGACGCAGTGATGTTCGAGAAACGCCCAGTGCTCGTCGGGAATGTCTTCAAACGAGGCGGCATGATCGGCCGGCGCGTAGCTGTCGAGCGTCTCCTGTCCACCGTATTGCAACCAGGTGCTGAGCAGCCCGAGGTCTTCGCGGGCATCGAGCATCATCTCTTCGTGATTGCCGCGGAGCGCAACGAGCTTGCCCCCTTTGCGAAGCTCGATGATACGGTCGAGCACGCCGCGCGAGTTGGGTCCGCGATCGACGTAGTCGCCCAGCGTGACGATCCAATCGGCCGGCGTGACCTCAGCCGCCGCGAGCACGGCGTCGAACGCCTTGAGGCAGCCGTGAATATCGCCGATGGCAAGGATTCGCATAGGAACGATATAGCACGCGGGATTCTTTGCGATTCAAACCCTTCTCCTTCCGGGAGAAGGTGGTCCGCCGAAGGCGGATCGGATGAGGGCGGGTCGAAACATCGACAGGCCTCTATCGCGATACGACCCGCCCTCACCCGGCGGCTGCGCCGCCACCCTCTCCCAAAGGGAGAGGGGGTTCTTAACTACCCCCGAACCACCGCGTGAACGTTCGCACCGTCGCCGCGCGGCCGGCGCGGCCGATCGAATCGACGAGCGGAATCTTCTTCGGACAAATGACCACGCAGTTCTGCGCGTTGCCGCAAACTTGCACGCCGCCGGGCTCCATCAACTTGTCGATGCGCTCGCCGGCATCCATCTTTCCGGTCGGATGCGAGTTGAACAGAATCACCTGGCTGATCGCCGCCGCGCCGACGAAGCCCGCCTCGTGCGACGCCTTCTTTCGTGCCTCGAAGTCGGCTGCGCTTTCGTTGGGGCGTTGCGTGAGTTCGATCTTCTGGTACTGCGGGCAGGCTTCGAGACAGCAGCCGCACGACATGCACTCCGACAGAGGATAGCGCATCTGCTGCTCTTCGGTCGACTGCCGAGGCCCCGGGCCCGCGTCGTAATAACCATCGACGGGAATCCAGGCCTTCACCTTCTTGAGCGTGTCGAACATCCGCGAGCGGTCGACCATCAGATCGCGCACGACGGGGAACTTCGTCATCGGGCGCAGTTCGATCTCTTCGGGATGATCGTCGAGCAAACGATCGACCAAGGCGCTGCAGGCCTGACGAACGCGGCCGTTAATGACCATCGTGCAGGCGCCGCAGACTTCTTCGAGGCAGTTGCAATCCCAAGCGACGGGCGCCACCTTTTCGCCGTCGGTCGTCGTCGGCCTCGCGGCGATGCGCTGCAGAACGCTGATCACGTTCATGTCGTTCTCGCGCTCGACGGTGTACCGCTGCCAGTAGCTCGGCTCACCCGGAGCGTCTTGCCTCAGAACACGCACCGCGAAGCTGCGGGGCTTGGCGTGACCGTTCGTCTCATGACCTGACGCGTGATGATCCATGTGCGAGCAACGTCCTTCGTGACTCGAAATGTCTGTGCGTTAGTGCGAACCGGCCGCCACCTTCGCCGGCGAACCGCCGATCTGCCCATTGCCGTCGTGCGCGTGCGAAGCCTGCCGCGACTTCCACACTTCTTCGATCACCTCGCCACCGACGAGGCCATACAATCGCGGTCGAGGCGGAATGAGCGACGTGTCGACGTCTTCATACGTGAGCTTCGGCTGACCATCGGGCGACCACGTGGCGATCGTCGACTTGAGCCACTTGCGGGTGTTTTCCTGGAAGCGATCGCACCACTGCTCCGCCTCGCGGCGACGCTCGGCCGGTGTGGTGGCTGCGAGATGTGGCATCGTGAACTCGGGCTTGAAGTGTGCCCCGCGCGACTCGTCGCGTTGCAACGCGCCCAAAAGAATCACCTTCGCCAGCGGGAACATGTCGCGCAGCGCCTTGGTGAAGACGACGTTCTGATTGGTCCATTGGCCGGTGTCCGACAATGAGCAACGTTCGACGCGCTCGGCCATGTCGCACACCTTCTTATAAGCATCGTCCAAGTCGGCATTCACTCGCACGACGGTGGCGGTGCGCGTCATGATGTTGCCGAGTTCCTGGTGCAGCAAGTATGGGTTCTCGCCGCCGCCGGCCCGATGCAATAGCGCGTCGTGATCGGCTTGATGCTTTTTGCGAGCCCGGTCGTACAGCGAGCTCGGTTGATCGGCCGCCGCGCCGCCGGGAATCGCTTTCATCCAGCTTTGCACCGAAGGCGCGACGATCAACCCGCTGAAGATGCAACTGAGCAACGAGTTCGCGCCCAGGCGGTTCGCGCCGTGATACTGATAGTCGCACTCGCCGATCGCGTAGAGGCCGGGGAGGTTGGTGACCTGGTTCTTCGGCGAACCCATGAGCAGACCGCCGTCGGCCGTGCGTTCGTAATCGACCCACAAGCCACCCATCGAGTAATGGACGGCGGGGAAGATTTTCATCGGCACTTCGCGCGGATCGACACCCTGAAACTTTTCGTAGATGTCGAGAATGCCGCCAAGCTTCACGTCGAGCGTGGCTTTGGGAATGTGCGTCAGATCGAGATATACGCAGAGGCGGTCGCGCTCGACGCTAAGACCTTCTTTGGTGCAGATGCTAAAAATCTCGCGAGTCGCGATGTCGCGCGGCACCAGGTTGCCGTACTTCGGATACCGCTCTTCGAGAAAGTAGTAACGCTCGCTCTCGGGAATCTGCTTCGGATCGCGAGGGTCCATCGGCTTGCGCGGTACCCACACGCGGCCCCCTTCGCCACGAGCGCTCTCGCTCATGAGTCGTAACTTGTCGGCGCCGGGGATGGCGGTCGGATGGACCTGAATGAACTCGCCGTTGCCGTACTTCGCGCCCGCTTGGAAGGTGCGGCTCGCGGCGCTGCCGGTGCAGGCCATCGACATCGTCGACCGACCATAGATGAGCCCGCATCCACCGACGCCAAGAATCACGGCATCGGCAGGAAACGCGCGGATCTCCATCGTCACCATGTCTTGGCCCACGCAGCCACGACAGATTCCGCTGTCATCGAGAATCGGGCCGAGGTAGTCCCAGAACTCGTACTTCTTCATGCGACCTTCGACTTCCCAACGACGCACCTGTTCGTCGAGCGCGTAGAGCAGTTGTTGCCCCGTCGTGGCGCCGGCGAAGGCGGTGCGCTTGAACAGTGTGCCGCCGAAGCGACGCTGATCGCGATTGCCCTCGCTGGTGCGATTGAACGGCACGCCGAGGCGATCCATGAGGTCGATGATCTTCGGCCCCCAGGCGGTCATTTCCTTGACCGGCGGCTGGTGCTGCAGAAAGTCGCCGCCGTAGACGGTGTCGTCGAAGTGCAGATACTCGTTGTCGCCGAGCTGCCGCGTCTGATTGTTGACGCTGTTGATGCCCCCTTCGGCGCAGACGCTGTGCGACCGCTTGACGGGCGTCAGGCTCATCAGGTCGACGTTGATGCCGGCCTCGGCCAGTTTCATCGCCGCCGCCAACCCCGCAAGCCCCCCGCCGACGATCATCACGCGCTGCGTTGCCATGCTTCAAACACCTGGTGAATTGGTTTGCTAACCGCAGGGGTCGCGGAGGGCGCGGAGAATTGAGGAGAAAATTGCCGCGATCGAATTCGTCTCTTCAACAATTCTATCGTCGATCTCTGCGATCTCTGCGTCCTCCGCGGTTCATTCTACAATCGACGTTAAGGGACTGCGGCGGTATGCGTGTCTTTGGAGGCGGTTTTGCCGGGGCTCGAAGCCTTGAGTTTCTCTTGCTCTTCGCGAATTTTGCCGAGTTCGCCTTCCGTGTGCTTCAGTTCCTCTTCGAGACGTGGGCTGGGCGCTAGCTGATACTCGACCTTCAACTCAGACAGTTTGCGTTCGAGATGAATCTGCTCGACGGCCAAGGCATCGGCCTCGTCGGCTGTCGTAACACCGACAAGGGCGCCGCAACCGACGATGGCCATCAGGATGCCGAACGCGGTGCAGACGTAGTCGGCGCGTCGCTGGGCATCGCGCGTCGTCCACAGTCCCCAGGTGATACCCGACGTCCACAGACCGTTTGCGAGGTGATAGACGCACGACATCACGCCGATGAAGTACAGCACCTTGAACGTGAAGGGTTGCAACGCGTGTTTTGCGGAACTGGTTGCGCGTTCGGCATCGAACGATGCGCCACTGAGCGGCGCGGCCAAATTATCGTGCCACCATTCGTTGTGAAACCAGCCGTGCATGTGGAACACGTGCCAGAAGATAAAGAACAGCGCGATCCAGGCCGTGGCGCGTTGCAAGAAGTAGCGGACGTTGCCTCGGTACGGATAGGCGGTTGTGTTCTGCGAGCCGCTGCGGACGATCACCACTCCGACGGCGGCGTGGAAGATGATCGGCAGGAAGATGAACGTCCACTCGACCAGCGGCAGCAACGGCCCCAGCGAGTGGATGGTGTCGACGTTTTTTTGAAAGACGTCGGCCCCGCCGAGCGTGCTGGCATTGGTGATCAGATGGACGCACATGTACGCTCCGACCGGGACAAGTCCCGAGAGCGAATGTAAGCGTCGGATGAGAAACTCGTGCCTTGAAAAGAACGACGCCGACGGAAGGTTATCCACCGTAAGAGCTTCCTTGTCCCTGAAGCCGGCACGACCTGTCCGAGACGATCCCCCGGGACATCTCGGGCCAACGGACTGGAAGCCGGCACAGAGGCCGGGCAGGTCGTGCGGTTCACCGCTAGTATACGGGTGGCACCCTCGCTGACAAGCGGCCCAGACAACTCGCGTAAGTTCGGCCCATTTCTGCCGTTACGCTGCCTGTTCGGCAGGCGATCCGCGATGTAATGATGGGCGACGGAATGTCCGACTCATCTTGGGTCGATACAGGTGTTCTGTTAAAAAACCCCATCGCTGTAATGAGTTATGGCTCTGAAAGTCGATTCCCAGTAATGCCCGCCGATGCCTTTGGCACGTGCAATGCTTGCTAAATGAATCGCTAACCGTTCGCATCCCGTTTTGGCAGGCGAGATTAGACGCTTTCGCATCGCCATGATCGCCGATCCCCTCTCCATCTTGATTACCGACGACGATGTCTCGTTTCGCGAGACATTGCGAGAAGTGATCGCGCCGCATGGATTCAACACCCTGTTGGCTGGCGACGGGCAGGAAGCGCTCGAGATCGTGCAGCGGCAAAACGTACACCTGTTACTGCTCGACATGCACATGCCCCGGCTGACGGGACTTGAGACGATCGAACGCGTCAAGCGAATGAACACGCTGCTGCCGTGCATTCTCCTTTCGGCCGAGGCCGACGAGCGGCTGATTCAACAGGCGCTTCAGGCCCAGGCGTTCGACGTCCTTCGCAAGCCTGTAACCCGGCAGCGGATTATCGACAGCGTGCGTGCTGCATTGCAGCGGGCATACAACTGGCGCGAGCGGAAGCTCTCTTAATCTAATCGCGGCGTACAGGTTTTTTCGACGATCGCCACACCGCTTGCGGTTTCGCGCTTTGCCGTTAAATTCGTTCGATATCCACGCAGATGCCGCCGGCCTTAAGGACCTTGTGCATCTTCGTGAACCACAGCTCTCGCCGCCATGCGAGGCCTAATTCGCGGCAATTGCGTCGCAGATCCTTGCGATTGTACGTCCGGCAACACCACAGGCGGCTCGTCCACGCGCCGGCCAGGCTGTCTTCAGTGGTGAGCAACAGCAATCGGCCACCGGGGCGTAAGATGCGGGCAATCTCGGCCAGGCCGGGACGCGGGTCCGGCAAGTGCTCGAGCACGTAACCGCACGTCACGCAATCGAAGCTGGCCGTCTCGAAGGGCAATGCCGCCAGGTCAGCGGACAAAAATCGCACCGACCCCAGTGGCAAGTTCCGTCGCGCCAGGCGATGTCGAGCCCGACGCAACATCGAGGCCGACAAGTCGGTGCAGGTGATCGTCGCGTCGACGTCGCCGTAGCGGATGAGATGCTGAGCGATCTGCCCGGCGCCGCTGCCGATGTCGAGGATGTTCTTCATCCCGCGGAGGTCGAACATCCGCCGCCGGAACAACCGCTCGCCGAGCGGCATGTGCAGCGAGATTGCGCTACACGTGGCCAGCAACGCCCCTTGAGGCCCGCCGTAAACGTCCTGCACTTTGTCGCGGTACTCTTCGTAACTGACGCGACGAATCAGGTCGTTCTCGACGAGGTTCAGCACCTTCCGGCCCGCTTTTTCGCGACGATGCGGCGGCTTTTTGTGCGAATTCGGCAGCAGGTCGGAGAGCATGGATGTTTACCTAGATGAACGCGCGTCGATTGAAGATATACCACTCGATCAGCAGAATTGCCAGCGCAGCAACGACGAGTAGCTTCCAACCCTCACGACGTGTCACCTCCCAAGAGTTGCCCGCGGATAGTTTTACCTGACTGTTACCAAGTGACTCGATCTCTTGCCGCGCGATGCGGCTCTCAGCCGGGTTCAGAAGGTCGGCAGCCACGCGACCTGTGACTTGTCCAGCGGTGGACACTTCGTAGACGCCGACCTTCGGAGCGATGAATGAAATCGCGTGACGACGATCGCCGGTGGCGTCGACGTCGTTTCCTTCCGGACCGCGGACCTGAACGGTCTTGCCGATGTTGTCGGACTGCAGCGTCACCGTCGCGCCCGGCGCCACGATGCCCGTCGACAGCGCATCGGTCGATGGGCCGAAGTATTCCAACACGTTGAGTACGAACACGGGAAAGCTCAGCCGTAGCGGCCAGTTCGTTTGAGCGCGCCCGCCGCCGGCCACAGCGAGTCCGAGCACGGTATCTTCGAATTCATCGCGAGGCGCGATCGCCAACAGCGGGCCGTCGTTGCTGTCGATCAATGTCGTCGACGCCTTGGGTGGCTTGAGCGGCTGAGCTGATGCGATCAACACGTCGCTCATTTCGACCAGATGCATCAGCGGATGCGCGATGTCGACGTCGATGATCTGCGGCGCGGAAACTTCTGCCTCCGCTGTCCAACCTGCCTTGGGCAACGAACCAAGAAACAACGTATTGGCCTGCGGCATCTCGGGAGGCTGACAGCGATCGTAGACTATGAGGTCATACGCACCTGATGTTGCTTGCGTTCGGTAGCTTTCGCCGGCGAGTTCATCGGGATTGATGGTCGTCACTTCCGCTAACTCGTTGGCGCGTTCGGTTCTCATCGCCGCCAGCAGAGGCTCGTCGCCTGCGGTGACGACGAGCACGCGGGCACGCCGGGGCGGATTGATCGGCACCCATGCGCGATTGTCGATCGCCAGTTGGTCGAACTCAGCGGGAACCTCGGCCCGCAACTCGAGCACGCCCTCGGTCGTGTCCGACAGTTCGAATGCGACACCGCTCGATTGATGCGCAGGCAATGCGACGGTCGACGCGTCGATCAACTCGCCATCGAGCAACAGCGACATGGTTGCCGTCGTCGGCCGCGGGCCGAAGTTTTCGAGTCGCGCGAAGAGCCGCTGTTTCGATCGCGACGATCTTGATGACGACGGACGACCGCGATCGAGACCGGCCGAGATGATGCCAACATTGGCCGGCTCGGTCGTTCCGATGGCGACAAGTTCGGTCGAGAGGTTCGCGCCTTCCAGAGTCGCGAGCGAACTTTCACTCGGCTCGGGAAACTCGCCGTCGCTGAAGATTAACAACCGCGAGGTCGGCGTTTCGCTCTTCGACGGGTCTTCCTTGGCGGCTTCATCCGTTGTGTTCTCGTCGCGGCGCGGTGTTGCCAGCCCGCTTGCCATGCGAATCGCCTCGTCCAGATTGGTCGCCGAGTCGCTGAGTCGGATCGAGTCGAGGGCGCGCCGCAGTTGTTGTCGATTGTTCGTGAACGACTGCACGATCTGCGCAGAGTCGTTGAAGCTGATCACCATTGCGGTGTCGTCGCCAGCGAGCGCGTCGATGATATCGAGCGCGCGTCGCTTGGCTTCCGCCAACCGGTTCATTTCGACATCGGTTGCTCCCATGCTCGCCGAGTTGTCGATCAGCAGCACGCTGCGCCCGGTCGTTTGACGTGATTGCTGCCACGACGGATTCGCGAGCGCTAAGATGAGCAGCGCAACGAGCAACAGTTGTAGTAACAACAACAGACTGCGGCGCAGCCGTTGCCACAGGCTGTTGACGTGCAAGTCTTCGATCGACTTGCGCCACAGATACGTGCTCGGCACGACGACGCGGCGGCGTTTCAACTTAAGGAAGTACAGTGCAACGATGGCGGCGGGGATCGCGGCCAGCACTGCCCACTGCGCGAGGCTCAGACTGTTTGCCCACTCGATGCCCATTAGCGTACGAGTCCGCCTTTGCGCAGATAGTTGCTCACGAGCTCTTCGACGGGGAGTTGTGTCGACGTCATCAGATAGGTCATGCCTCGCCGCGTGCAGAAGCTTCTCGCACCCTCGATGAACGATGCGAGGTTTTGTTGATAGCGCTTCAACAGCGCACTGCTCACGCTGATCTCGGCGATGTCGTTGTCTTCGCAATCGACCAGGCTCAAATCGCCGGCAACGTCGGGCGTCAGTTCTTCTTGCGCGAGTACGTGGATGACATAGGCGTCCATCTGTTGTGCTACGAGCCAACGCAATGCGTCGGTATAGCCGCTCTTGTCCATAAGATCGCTGATCAACACGACCACGCCTTTGCCGGTGTTGCGGAGGCAGAAGTTGCGCGTGCCGGTGGCGAGAGAGACTTCGTTGTCGGTTACGAGTTTCTCAAGGCGATCGACCATGCGCCACACGCTATGGCGGCCACGGAACACCGGACTGCGTTCTCGCGCGGATTGCCCCAGCGACTCGACGCGCATCTGATCTCCGCGGGCCAGCGCGATGAACCCGAGCGAGGCCGCGAGCTGCTTCGCATAGAACGCCTTGGACGGCTCGCCGAAGTCCATGGACGCGCTCGTGTCGAGCAGCACGTAGAAGCGAAGGTCTTCTTCCTCGAGGAATAACTTGAGGAACAAGCGGTCGAGGCGCGCGAAGCCGTTCCAATCGACGAATCGCAAGTCGTCGCCGGGCACGTAGGAACGGAAGTCGGCGAACTCGACGCTCTGCCCCTTGCGTTTGCTGCGGCGCTCGCCCTTGAGCCGCCCGCGAAAGATTTTGCGGCTCACCAGCTCCAAGCGTTCGAGCTGCGCGAGAAGTTGCGGAGTCAACAGAGGTTCAGAGGCGGTAGCCATCACCTCGGATTGTAACCCGCGAACCCGGGGCGAACGTGTATGTCACGAGAAGAAAGTCGCCGGCGGGAGGCTACTTCGTCGAGTATCCGTTCGACGAAGTCGCTGCGTGTGCGTGCTCGTCGTCGCAAGTCGCCGAGTCGTCGCCGTCGCCGGCCATCGCGTGCTGTTCGCAGATTTCGTCGATCGTCTCTTGCGTTTGACGGGCCCCGATGAAGTAGCCGCCGCTGTTGAACCACTTCTTCGAGATCTTCTGCGACCAGCGAATGTCGACTTCGAGCGACAGCGGTTCGCCGTTGATGACGAACGTGACCGCGGCCGGGCCGAGCGGCAACTCGTCTTGATGCACGAAGCCCAGCCCCCAGCCCGACATGTCTTTGAGGCACGCGCTGATCGTCTGCCCCTTGCTGCGCGGATCCATGGTGGTGATCGTGAGCAGCCGGCGGGCCGTGGCGGTGCGGTCGTTGGTTCGCCGATCGCCGGGCAGCCCGTCTTGCTTGCGAACGTCGTCGAGAATGCGATCGACAGCCTGCGACGCTTCTTCCCTTGGCACGAGCGCGACGACTTGAGCGCTCAACCGCTTCTCGACGACAGCCTCGTCGGCGTTGCGCTTGCGCTCGGCCAACGCGGCGCGACGATAACGATCGGCCTTGCTCAACCCCAGCGCCGCGAGCACCCCCACGACGCCTGTCTGCAAAATCAGGGCGTGCCATTGTTCGTCGACAAACGTTCCGAAAGCAGCGCCGATACATCCCACGCCCATCCAAGCGATGACGTTGCACAAGTAAGGTGTCATCGTGCGTTGGGGCGCTACTTCCGTTGAGGTTGTCATACCGAGTGCCTGCACCTGCGGGGGTCGATTACTCAACCCTAGCTTGAATCGTTCGGGAGTGTGACAACCAGCAATGCCAACACCGATCCTGGACATTGGCCCACGGGTAACTTTACTACCATTCGCCGACGTCTTTGCTCGCAGTCGCGTTGCCGCGGATTGTCAGACGTGACGCATATGCCGGCCAAGCCCGGTTATGTGGGGGAATGCGTCTCGGGACAAGGCACGAAACAGACATATCGCAACTGGACAATACGACTCGACAATCGTGGGCTTTACGCTCGCCCAGGCGGTCGGCAGCCACGCGCGCCGCTACCGCTGACACAGCCGGTACAGACGTTCCGGCAAGTGAAAAACTCTCAGCGACTCTGAGAGGATAAGGCTTTGGTCCCCGGATGCGCTGAGGATAAGATAGCGGTTCTGCTATTTCACTAATGCGGCCATTGTCAGTAGGCGGACCAATGGAACACGAACGAGTGATACAGCTTCGCGCGAGTTGGAATGGGCAACACTGTGAGCATCCGCGGGTCGTGACGGAAAGGTTTCACGACGTGCGCACGGGCACCTACGTTTGTGCCGAGTGTGGAGCACAGATCGGCGCAGTCGAGGATATTCTCGAAGGCCGACGCGAGTTAACGGCTGCACCGTAACATCAACATCGTTTGCCAATGTGCCGTGGCTCACAGTTGCGCTGCCATCGTCGCGATGGCGGACGGTTTGCAAGAATCGCTATCGATTCGTCCGCGGCAGCTTCGGCAGTTCGGTTTCATGGTCAACCGCCTGGTCGGTCTCGACGGCCACGCCAGCAAACTGCTGCACAAAGTGCTCCAGCGGTATTGCGAACACGCCGTTTTCTCGGGCGTACCCATGCTCCAGGCCTTCAGGCCCCTTGGGTGTGTAGTTCGTGCCGTGCGGGTTCCACAACAAAACGCGATCGCTCTTGGCGTCGTAGCTCAATACGGCGTAGGCGTGATTCGGCGTGATGCCGGGCGTCGTGGTCGATAGCGTCCCGCAGGTCATCGGCCTATGTTGCTTTACCGCTGTCGTCAGGTATTGCCGCATTTGGTTCATGATCTCGTCGCGATCATGGGCCGAATGCTTATCGTCCTTGGCGAACGCGCACGAGAACCGTTGAATCTTGTGCCCTGTGATGTAAGCCAACATGGTGCCGGCCGACCCGCCACGAGCCATGGCGTCGATCGCGGAACCTTGCCGCTCGTCTTCGTCCTTATCCATCAAACGGCTTTGGCCGATCGCCTTCTCGTAGAGGTTGATCCACATCCCGTCATTCTCATTCGACGAGGTCTGTGCGATCTCGGCGTCGGTCGGGGCAGTGACGACGATCTTGCGCGGTCCGAACGTCACCAGGTATTCGCCATTTGAGCGCGGGTGGAACATCCCCGTTACGCGGTCGGGCGTGCTACTCAACACAGCCGCAAGCGGCGCCAGGCAAAAGCAATTGCCGAGCTTGCCTTGGTGAATGGTGTCGAGCCTTGGCTTCTTCGAGGCGAATAGCGCATGGTTGGAGTTCTCAATCCGCTCTAAGCCTGATGCGTACATGCCCCCGAGGTCAGGCCGAGTCGACGATTTCTTGGTTTCGACGAGCTTCTCAATGCCCGCCGGCGTGAGCGTTGGCAGGTCGTACTTCTTGCTGCGGCTGGCGCGTTCTAACGCCGACACAGCCGCTGCCTCGGCGCCTCTCACGGAGTGATTCGTAGCCGCCGCGGTCAGCTCTTCTCGCGAAAGCGTGCCGTCGCGATTTGTGTCCCAGTGGCTGAAGTGCAACTGGACCTGCTGCAAAAAGGCTGCGTTCTTCGATGCCGTTTCGCCCTGCGCCACCGTTGCCGTTGCGACGATGATCGCCACCGCCCACACCTTGTAGTTCACCACGGTTGGACCTCGCTCGATCTTTTCCCTGCGCGGCCGCTATCTTCTGCGACGCGCTGCACCTTCCACGATAGCATTTTCAAGGCGACGCGATGCCTACGGAAGTAGAACAGAAGCGGCATCCCGGCAAATAAGTGAGCAA
Organism: uncultured Planctomycetota bacterium; assembly: GCA_963708675.1. GTDB lineage: Bacteria > Planctomycetota > Planctomycetia > Pirellulales > PNKZ01 > DATAXP01. The sequence goes on along the minus strand of CAVPTO010000003.1, from coordinate 1,771,001 downwards.
GTCGCACGGCAAGCGCCAGTCGAACGTTGTTAGCCTACCGCACCCCGCTTAGGCTGTGTTCAATTCTGGTCGACGCGGGCGGGCAGCGGAGGTCCTCGTCGGTCGACCCACCATCCGATGAGGAGTTCCACCATGGCGCGAGTCATCAACCTGTTGGTCCTGTCGCTTTTCGCGGGGACGGCATCCGCAGAAGACGCTTTGCCCAAGACAGCCGAAAAGTTCGAGGTCGAAGGCCACACGGCCTACCTCTATGCCGCGCCGAAACCCGCAAAGGCCAAGCCCTGGGTCTGGTACGCGCCGACGTTGAAGGGCATCTCACTCGTGCAGCGGAAGGCGTATTTCGAGGCTTTCCTGAATGCCGGCATCAGCGTCGCGGGGTTCGATCTTGGCGAAGTACGTGGCTCGCCCCAGAGCACGGCGCAGTTCACGCTCTTCTACGACGAGATGGTCAAACGCGGTTGGTCGCCCAAGCCGATCCTACTCGGCCAAAGTCGCGGCGGTCTGATGATGCTCGCCTGGGCGATGCGCCATCCCGACAAGACGCAGGCGTTCGTCGGGATATATCCTGTGTGCAACCTGGGAACCTGGGGGCTGAAGAACCTGGAGGTCACACTTGCAGATTTCAACCTGACCCAGGCCGAACTCCGCGCCAGACTTTCAGAGTTCAATCCTCTCGACAATCTCAACGGACTGTCAAAGAAAAAGGTGCCGATGTTCATCGTGCATGGCGACGCCGACGCCGCAGTACCGTATCAGGAGAACACGCTCATCTTGAAGGATCGCTATGAAGCCGGCGGCGGCCCGATCGACGTGAAGCTTATCGCTGGCGAAGGCCACAGAGTGTCGCCGGCGTTCTTCGCGAACGGCGAGTTGATCGAATTCGTGTTGAAGCAGGCGAAGGCCACAGCAAAGTAGCCTGCCCCAACGAACGAGATTGTCGAATCGCTAGCAGGTGACCACGAGCCCGCGAGACTTGGCCTTTTGAAAGGGCGGGACGCCGCCGACAACGGTGGGCTCGAGCGACGACGACCAGCACGTTTCCGCAGTGGTTGGGGCCGGGATCGAACCGGCGACACATGGATTTTCAGTCCATTGCTCTACCAACTGAGCTACCCAACCAGGATAGACCCGGCATGGTACGTTGCGCCCGAATGCGTTGTCAACCAGCGTATGACAGCGTCGTTTGCGAAAGGCGGATGCCGTGGCGCTACCCGACGACCAGTGCGTGCAACGTGAGGGCGACAATGCCGCCAGCCAAGGCGGAAGCGCCGGCGAGAAGGCAAGTGCGCGTGCGTGCGGGAAGGCGTTCCCAGCGCACATAGAGCGGGTGAGACGAAGTCCGAACGCGAGACAAATGCGGTGAAGATCGCGAGTCGTTCGGGTGGAAACCAGGCAGCGTTTCATCACCGGCAGCCGAGATGGGGTTCGTGCCGAGCGAAAGTTGGCTGGGGCTTTCAGTTTGACTGGGGTCTTCCGCAGGCTGCACCAAAAAGTAAGGCTCGGTATCCGCGACATTCGATCCGCCGTGACCGCGTCCACCGGCAAGGTGCGGCGGCAACGGAGCGGTCAGAGGAGCGTCGCCAGCGGAGGCGGGCAGGGCGGCGTTCACCCAAGGGGCAAGACGATCGGCGACGTCCGGCCCGTTTTGCACGCGATGCTCGGGCTTCTTCGCCATCATGTCGGCAATCACTTCGACAAAGTCGTCGCTCAAATCGGGGTTCAATCGCCGCGGATCGAGCGGCGGCAGCGTGCAGTGGGCTCGGGCCTTCTCGCGTGGCGATCCGCCGGGGAATGGCACCTTGCCCGTGACCGCGTAATACAACGTGCAGCCGAGCGAATAGACGTCGCTCGTCGGCGAAAGTTTGTCGGGGCTGGTGATCTGCTCGGGCGCGAGATAATCGGCGGTGCCGACCACTTTGCCGCCGAAGACGTCGGTCTGTTCCGACTCGTTGAAGTATCCGGCAAGTCCAAGGTCGGAGACCTTCGTGCGGCCGTCGGGCGTTACGAGCACGTTGCCGGGCTTCACGTCGCGATGGATCAGGCCGCGGCCATGCGCGTGATCCAATCCACGTGCCGCTTGCGAGATGATCGACGCGGCAGAATTCATGCTCTGCCGACCTTGCGTGCGAATCAAGCGGCGCAGGTCGGTGCCGGGGACATACTCGGTGACGAGAAAATGCACGTTGCCGTCGTGGCCAGCATCGTACGCGCGCACGAGATTCTCGTGATCGAGCTGCGCTCGGGCGCGAATCTCACGCGTGAAGTTGACGATGGCGTCGGCCGTCGAGCGCGCCCGCGGCAACACTTTCACGGCGACAACGCGGCCCATGATGGTGTGCTCGGCCTTGAAGACCTGGCCCATGCCGCCTTGGCCGATCGAGTCGATGATTTGATACGGGCCGAGGTGGAACTTCGTGCGTCCCGCGCGGAGTTGCTCGGCCTGCCAACGATTGAGCCGGCACATTTCGACGAGTTTCGTCGCGATCTTCTCATCGCTGAACGGTTGCTTGCGGCCCGGCTTCTCGCGCGTGAGGTCGGCGATGGCTTCATCGATCTCAGCCTGGGTCAGCAGGCCACTCGCGAGTGCGCAGCGGATGAAGACGGAATGGTCCACGGGAACTCTTACGGCAGGCAGCAACGTCGCGGTTGGCCGCGACCTATCGCAGTGATTTCAAACGCCGACGATCGGTCCTTGGGGCGGGACGACCTGGAATCTGGCGTATCAGCTGCCCGCGGTAGCGCAGAAATCGGAAGGCTCGGCCCGGCCGGAACAATCCTAAGCGTACCACCACTTCACAGGGTTTGCCAAGAAATGATGTGACGCCGCCAAGCCCAGGGCCTGCTGGCCGTGAGTTCAGATGGGTTGCGCCGCCTCATATGCCGTTATGCGATGCTCATGTTCGAGCGTTAGCGCAATGTCGTCCAGCCCGTTCAAAAGGCATTGCCGGCGGAACGGCTCGACGTCGAACGGCAGGCTCAACCCGTAATCGTCCCGCACGATGCACTCGTTCAAATCGACCTTGAGCTTATAGCCTGGATGAGCCGCGACGCGCTTGAAGATATCGTCAACCATTGCTTCATCGAGCCGCACGGGAAGCAAACCGTTCTTGAAGCAGTTGCTGTAAAAGATATCGGCGAAACTGGGTGCGATGACTGCGCGGAAGCCGTAGTCTTCAAGCGCCAGGGCGCATGCTCGCGACTGCTTCCGCAACCGAAGTTCCGACGCGCCAACAGAATGGTCGCGCCTTTGGCCTCGGGGCGATTTAGCTCGAACGTCGGGTTGTCGGTTCCGTCTTCATGGAACCGCCAATCAAAGAACAAGAACTGCCCGAAGCCTGTCCGCTCAATGCGTTTCAGAAACTGCTTCGGGATGATTTGATCGGTATCGACGTTCGGTCGATCCATCGCAACGACGAGACCTGTGTGCGTGGTGAATGGTCGCATGGAGAGGGGCTAGTTGTGATGATTAAGAACCAACCGAGAATAATTCGGCAACCGTGCATGAAAAGCCAGGCAGCAATTCGCTGCAATCGAGCGCATCCTTTTCGGAACGAACAATGACATTGCCAGCCGAATGATAAATCGTAATGGTTCGAGTTCGCGGATCGGCGACCCAGACCTCACGACATCCTGCAGCCAGATATTCATGAGCTTTGGCGACGACATCACTGAAGCTGTCGCTTGGCGACACGACTTCCACGGCCAGATCGGCGCGCTCGGAAAAAAACGCTTTGAATCCTTCTCTTGAGACATGCGTCCGCGCGTTACAAATGCAAAGTCGGGAGCGCGAACGGTGTCTGGATCTCGGGAAATGATAAAGCCAGTGTCCGAATTGAACGTTTCTCCCAATCGGTGTTTCTCGATAAACGCGCGTAACTCGCAGCGCAATTCGCATACCGATTCGTCCATGTTCGGAACTTGCAGGGGTCATCGTGATGAGTTCTCCCTTCACCAGCTCATGACGCAGGTTGTCGCTCGGTAAGAGGAACAACTCGTCGGCGGTCATCGGGCGAGACTGAATCGACATGATCGCGGGCTCGGCTAGTTGAACTTCCACTAATTGAATTTCCACTGACGGATGTCGACGAAGTGGCCGCGGATCGCTGCGGCGGCGGCCATGGCGGGGCTCACGAGATGCGTGCGGCCGCCTTTGCCTTGGCGACCCTCGAAGTTGCGATTGCTCGTACTCGCACAGCGTTGGCCGGGCGAAAGCGTGTCGGGGTTCATGCCCAGGCACATGCTGCAACCGGCCTCGCGCCATTCAAAACCGGCATCGCGAAACACGCGGTCGAGCCCTTCGGACTCTGCTTGCTTCTTCACCTGTCCGCTGCCAGGGACCACCATCGCGTGCACGCCTTGATCGACGTGATAGCCACGAACGACGTTCGCCGCGGCTCGCAGGTCTTCGATGCGGCTGTTGGTACACGACCCGATGAACACGCGATCGAGCTTCAGGTTCGTCAGCGGCGTGCCCGGTTGAAGGCCCATGTATGCTAGCGCCTGCGCCGCGGATTTGCGCTCGTTTTCGTCGGCCATGGCGTTGGGATCGGGCACGCTCGCGTCGATCGGAGCGACTTGCCCTGGGTTCGTGCCCCACGTCACCTGTGGCATGACGTCGGCGGCCTTGAACACCAGCACGCGATCGTACTTCGCGCCGGGATCGCTCGGCAGTTGCTTCCATCGTTCGACGGCAGCGTCGAAATCCTTCGGCACAAACGGCCGGCCCTTAAGGTACGCGAAGGTCTTCTCGTCCGGGGCGATCATGCCTGCTCGCGCGCCGGCCTCGATCGACATGTTGCACACCGTCATGCGTTCTTCCATGCCGAGAGAGCGAATCGCTTCGCCGGTGTACTCGATGCAGTACCCCGTGCCGCCGTCGGTCGTGATCTGGCCGATGATGTAAAGGATCAGGTCCTTCGCCGTCACGCCGGGCTTGAGCGTGCCGTCGACGCGAATCTCCATCGTCTTGGGCCTGTACTGCAGCAGCGTCTGCGTGGCGAGGACGTGCTCGACTTCGCTGGTGCCGATACCGAATGCCAAGGCGCCGAACGCGCCGTGCGTCGCGGTATGACTGTCGCCGCAGACGATCGTCATGCCTGGCTGCGTGCGTCCGAGCTCGGGGCCGATGACGTGGACGATGCCCTGGAGCGGATTGTCGAGGTCATACAGCATCACGCCGAACTCTTTACAGTTCTGCCGCAAAGTGTCGATCTGCTGCTTGCTGATGGGGTCGGCGATCGGCAAGCGGCGGTCGGTCGTGGGAATGTTGTGATCGGGCGTCGCGACGGTTCGCTCGGGGCGGCGGACCTTGCGGCCCGCGAGTCGCAACCCCTCGAACGCCTGCGGGCTGGTGACCTCGTGAACGAGGTGCAAGTCGATGTACAGAATCGCTTGCTTCCCGGGTTCTTCGTGGACGACGTGGGCGTCCCAAATCTTTTCGAACAACGTGCGTGGCTGCGACGTGCTGGACAAGGGCGTACTGGACGACGAAGCGGTGGGCATGGAAAGCAGAAGGGTTAGGGGTTTTTACCGGCGGAGGAGAACGCTGTCTGTCGGTCGATGCGACGCGGCCGAGGCACAGCGGCGATCACCATTCTACCAATCTACGCCTCGCGAGGGCAGAAGTCAGACTGGGGTACGTCAGTTGCACAGATTCGGGCAGAAACAAACCACAGTAGTTCGACGGCGAAAACGCGTCGGACTCTCGGAAGGAGCAATGAGCCATGAGTTTACGCAATCTTTTGGACGGCGCAGCCTTGGGTGCAGCAACCATGTATTTCTTCGATCCCGCGTCCGGACAGCGGCGTCGCCGAGCGTGCGAAGACCAATTCCGCCACCTCTCTCATGTCGTTTGCGACCAATGGGACATGGCTGTACGCGACCTGCACAACCGCACCGCAGGGCTAACATCATTCATTCTCCCAAGACCCGATCGTGACGATTCCGATGAAGCGATTGTCGACCGCGTCCGTTCGCGGCTCGGACACGTCGTAAAGCACCCAAAGGCCCTCGAAATCACCGCTCGCGATGGTCGCATAACGCTCAAGGGGCCGGTACTTCGCAACGAAGAACGAGCCGCCACCCGCTGCGTTGCCGCGACTCCCGGTGTCAAAGACGTCGAACACCGTCTCGAGGTTCACGACTCAGCCGATATTCCGGCCTTGCAAAATGCCCACGATCCACACGGCGAAAATCATCAATGCCCGCTCACGCCCGCGAACCGTCTCATGACACTCGTCGGCGGACTTGCCGCGGCGAGTTACATCACGCGTCGGCCGATGCTTGTCCTCGGCACGCTTGCGATGGCCCTAGCCACTTCACCAATCGTGAAGAGTCAAATCAACGAACAAAAGGCAGTCGAAAGGTCCCAGGCCCAATCGCGTCGAAGCAAGGCCGCGCCGCGTGGCCGATCAACGTCGAAAGCTGTCGTGGAAGAATAGGCAGCATCTCTTAGGAACGCTTTCTTCGAATCCCCTTCTCCCTCATTGCCGCGCTCGATCGTGCCCCACCAGAGATGCGATGTTCGCGTCGCCAGCGGCTCGGTGAGATGCCGAACGATCGCGTAAACGCTACCGTCATGTATTCAATGTGCTTGTAACCGGAGCGCTGAGCGACGACGGAAATAGGCAAGTCGGTTTCCAACAACAATTGCTTCACGCGGTCGAGTTGAACACGAACAATCTCCTCGTGCGGCGTGCGTCCTACCGCACGCTCAAAGCGCGACTCGAAGATTCGACGAGATAGCGGCACTACGCGAAGCACGTCACCAACCTTGATCGACTGTGTGGCATGTTCGCGAATAAATCGCAGCGCTGTGGCGATTTCACGGTCGTCCAAAGCCAGCACGTCTGTCGACTGTCGTGTCACCACGCCTTGCGGAGCGATGAGCCGAACGTCGTGGCTGCGTTTTCCAAGGTGTGTCATCATTCGGTCGAGCAACATTGCGGCCTCGTAGCCTGTTCGATGTGCGTCGGGCGTGACGCTCGACAATGGCGGATCGGATAAGTCGCACAACAACTCGTCGTTGTCGACGCCGATCACCGCGAGTTCATCGGGAACCGCGACACCGGCCTCGCGGCAAATGTCCAAGAATTGTCGGCCACGAATATCGTAAGCCGCCATCACGCCGGCAGGCTTCGGCAGCGATACGATCCAACGACCGATCGCTCGCTTCTCTTGCTCCCATGCGACCGCGCCCGGCTGGGAATTCGGCGGTGAGAACACTTCGCAAGTGAGCCCGCGCTCGGCGAGGGTATCGACGAATGCAGTCTGGCGAAGCTTCGACCATCGGAATCGGTTGTCGCCGAAAAATGCAAAGTGCCGGAAGCCACGATCGAGCAGATGCATTGCGGCAAGCTCGGCAATCGCACGGTCGTCGGTTTCGACGTAGGGAACAGTGGGCAGATGTCGTCCGGCGCTGACGTCGACTATCGGAACCTTCACCGCGCGGAGCACCCGGGCAATCTGACGATTCTCGATGCGAGCGATGACTCCGTCCCCGGTCCAGCTTCGCAGCCAACTTGGCGCTTCTTCGCCTCGCCGCTGCTCGCCGAGATAAATCGACCAAGGTCCGTGTTCGCGTACGAAAGCGCGAATGCCATGTAACAAGCCTCGCGCATAGGCATTCGAGGTTTCGACTAACAGCGCGACGTTCGGGCGACGTGGCATCAGAAGACTCCGACGGCAACGCATCGAGGGATCCACTTAGCATATGCTCTCGAGATTGCTCGTTTGAGTAGTGTGGTGAAAAATCTCAAATGATTTGCGCCAATTGTCATGGAATTACGCATCGAGCGTCTCTAGATTCGGGTGAGCGGTCGATTGAACCACGCCACGCATCGAGGCTCGATACGCCATGAAGAAGAACGTCAACGTCGCCATTGTCGGCCTCGGCTTCGGGGCTGAATTCATCCCGATCTACCAACGCCATCCGGACGCGCATCTCGCGGCGATCTGTCAGCGAAACGAAGCAAAGCTCAACGAGCTTGCCGACGCGTTCAAGATCGAGAAGCGTTACACGAGCTTCGAGCAACTGCTCGCCGACCCTTCGATCGACGCTGTTCACATCAACACGCCGATCCCCGATCACGCGCGGCAAACGTTGATGGCGCTCGAGGCTGGCAAGCACGTCGCCTGCACCGTGCCGATGGCGACGTCGGTCGACGATTGCCGCAAGATCGTCGAACTCGCCGCTCGCAAGAAACTCAAGTACATGATGATGGAAACGGTTGTGTACGCGCGCGAGTTTCTGTTCGTCCGCGAGATGTACGAACGCGGCGAGCTTGGGAAGGTGCAGTTTCTACAGGCGAGTCATCAGCAAGACATGGATGGTTGGCCCGGCTACTGGCCAGGGCTGCCGCCGATGCACTACGCCACGCATTGCGTCGGTCCTTGTCTGGCGCTGACCCGCAGCGAGGCCGAATATGTCTCGTGCTTTGGCTCGGGCCGCATCCGCGAAGAGCTGATCTCGAAATACAACTCGCCGTTCGCGATTGAAACGGCGCATGTCAAGCTTCGCAATTCCGATCTCACGGCGCGTATCTACCGATCGCTGTTCGACACCGCGCGGCAGTATCGCGAAAGCTTTGAGGTCTTCGGTTCGAAGAAGTCATTCGAGTGGCCGCTCGTTGAAGGCGAACAGCCCGTCGTTCACACGGCAAAGCGTCCCGAGCCGGAGATTCCCGCGCGCGTGACGGTGCCGGACTTCGCGCATCTGTTGCCCGAGCCGATTCGGCCGTTCACGACGCGTGGCGTTTACGACGTCGACGAACATCAGCACCTATCGTTCACGCAAGGGGCCGGCCACGGCGGTTCGCATCCGCATCTCGTCCATGCGTTCATCACCGCATTGCTCGAAGATCGCGATCCATTCCCCAACGCCGTTCAATCGGCCAACTGGACCTGCGTCGGCATCCTCGCACACGAATCGGCGATGCAAGGCGGCACCATCATTCCGCTCCCCGGTTTCACGCTCGAAGGGAAGAAGTAATGACACAAGTATTCCGCATGCGGACTTTCACCGCGATTGTCATCGCGTGGTCGATATTTGCGGCAACTGCTTACGCAGAGCTGCCGCGCGTGCGAGTCTTATTCCTCGGCGACAACGGCCATCACGTGCCGGCCGAGTTCGCTGCGATTCTCGTTCCGGCAATGCAATCACACGGCATCGACATCACCTACACCGATCGTCTCGACGACCTAAACGCTCAGACTCTTGCGCCTACGACACGCTCATCGTGTATGCCAACTATCGCACGATGACCGACGACCACGAGCAGGCGCTCATCGAGTGGGTCGAGAAAGGACACGGTTTTGTTCCGCTGCACTGCGCGAGCTTTTGCTTCGCCGATCGACCGAAATACGTCGCGCTTGTCGGCGGACACTTCAAGAGCCACAAGACCGGCGAATTCACAGCGCGCGTCGTTAAGCCCGATCACCCAGCGATGGTCGGGTTCGAGCCCTTCGAGGCTTGGGACGAAACCTATGTGCACGACCGACTGAGCGACGATCGCGATGTTCTCATGGTTCGCGACGATGGCGATCACGAAGAGCCGTGGACGTGGGTTCGCACGCAAGGGCGCGGCCGCGTGTTCTATACCGCCAGCGGGCATGATCATCGTTGTTGGCGGAATCCCGGTTTTCTGAACCTGGTTGAGCGTGGCATTCTTTGGGCGTCTGGCCGCGACCCTTCGGTCGCCCGATCTTCCGAAGACGAATTAGCCGACGAGAGCTTTCCGATTCCGCGGCTCGTCGGACCGTCGAAGGACGCGAAGCCATTCGAGTACCAGCCCGCCAAGATTGCTTTCTATCCGCCAGGGCCCGAGCGGCGCGGCGACGGCAGTTGGAATCAGATGCAACTGCCGCTCGATGCCGCCGAATCGATGAAGCACCTCATCGTTCCCGAAGGGTTTCGCGTCGAGTTGTTCGCGGCCGAGCCCGACATCGGCAAACCCATCACGATGGCCTGGGACGAACGTGGTCGGCTGTGGCTGGCCGAAACGGTCGATTATCCCAACGAGTTGCAACCTTCCGGCAAGGGGCGCGACCGCATCCGCATCTGCGAAGACACCGACGGTGACGGCCGCGCGGACAAGTTCACGATCTTCGCCGAGCAGTTGAGCATTCCGACAAGCATCGCCTTCAGCAACGGCGGTGTGATCGTTCATCAGCCGCCGCAGACCTTGTTCCTCAAGGACAACAACGGTGACGATGTCGCCGACGAGCGCCGCGTGCTGTTCGAAGGTTGGATCACGCGCGACACGCACTCGGGGCCGAACAACATGCGGTACGGCCTCGACAACTGGTTCTGGGGCACGCACGGCTATTCAGGTTTCGACGGCACCATCGGCGGCGAACGACTCACCTTCAAGCAAGGCTTTCACCGCTTTCGTCCCGACGCGTCGAAGCTCGAGTTCCTGCGCTCGACAAGCAACAACACTTGGGGCCTCGGCTTCAGCGAAGAGGGCTTTGTCTTCGGTTCGACCGCAAATCGCAACCCAAGCATGTACTTGCCCATCGCGAATCGGTACTACGAGTCGGTTCGTGGCCGCAGCGCCGATGTGCTCGGCATGATTTCGGACACGTACCTGTTCCAAGCCCCGACGGAGAAGATCCGCCAGGTCGATCACCACGGAGGCTACACCGCCGGGGCGGGTCACGCTCTGTACACCGCCCGCACGTATCCGAAGGAATACTGGAACCGCACCGCGTTCGTCGCCGAACCCACGGGGCATCTCGTCGGCACGTTCGTGCTGACGCCGGATGGTAGCGACTTCCATTCGACCAACCCCTTCAACCTGCTCGGCTCGAATGACGAATGGTGTGCACCGATCATGGCCGAGGTCGGTCCCGACGGCCACGTGTGGGTCATCGACTGGTACAACTACATCGTGCAGCACAACCCGACTCCGCTCGGCTTCGAGAACGGTCCGGGCAATGCGTACATCACCGACCTGCGCGACAAGAAGCACGGACGAGTCTATCGCGTGGTTCACGAGAAGGCTCCGCCGTCGAAGCGCATGACGCTGCACGGCGTGTCGCCCGACGAGCTTGTCGCGGCGCTCGCGCACCCGAATATGTTCTGGCGGTTGCACGCGCAGCGCCTTCTAGTGGAACGTGGAGAGCGCGATGTTGTGCCGAAGCTGGTCGCACTCATTGAACGCAGTGCGGTCGACGAAATCGGTCTCGACGTTGGCGCCATTCACGCCTTGTGGGCATTGGAAGGTCTGGACGCAACGACACAAGACGACACACAAGTTCGACGGTCATTGCTAACGGGATTGCGTCATGCGTCGGCTGGCGTGCGTCGCAACGCGGTCATGGTGTTACCGAAAAACGAATGGTCCCTTCGAGCAATCGACGAGGCACGCCTGCTGGATGATGTCGATGCCCAGGTGCGGCTGGCGGTGTTGTTAACGATCGCAGAGATGCCCGCGAAGAAAGACGTCGCCGAGGCGATTGTTCGATTGTTTGAGAAGCCGGAGAACTACGGTGACCGCTGGATCGTCGATGCAGCAATGATCGCGGCGGCGAGGAACGATGTGGCGTTTCTGGCGGCGGTGAGCGCAAAACCGCAATCGGGCGGTGATGCCGCTGAGAAGTTTTTAGGCGTGGCGACGATCGTCGCGGAGCATTTTGCGAGAGGTAGCCGTGCGCCTGAGATTTGCGATTTGTTGACGACGTTCGGCAAAGCGCGGCCTGAAGCGACGTCGGCGATCATCGCAGGATTGGCGAAGGGCGCTCCTAAGAATAGCGAAGGCAAAATCTCCGCGAAGGCCGAGCAATCTGCCGTTGGTTTGTTTGGACGACTGCCGCCGACAGGGCAGGGGCAACTCATTCAACTTCTTGAACGCCTCGGCAGCGACGCCCTCAGCAGCAAGGCGGCCGAGATCACGCGTTCTTTGCTGACGACGGTGAACGACGATCACGCGTCCGACGCCGATCGCATCGCGGCCGCAAAGCAAGTCGTGCAGTTCCGCGCCAGCGATGCCGAGGTGGCGGAATCCGTGCTTCAACTCGTGTCGCCGCGCACTTCGTCCGAATTCGCCGCCGGGCTTGTCGAATCACTGTCGGCCAGTGACGTGTTGAGCGTCGGCGGTTCACTGGCCGATCGACTATCAGAACTCACGCCACCCGCGCGAGCCGCTGCGATTCGCGTGTTGCTTGGCCGGGCCGATTGGACACGCGCCCTACTCGATCGACTTGAACGCCGACAAGTGCAATGGAACGAGCTGTCGCTCGATCAACAACAGGCGCTCGCCTCGCATCCTCGCAAGCCGATCGCCCAGCGCGCGAAAGCGCTACTCGCCAGTGGCGGAGCACTTCCCGAAGCCGATCGCCAAAAAGTGCTCGACGATTTGTTGCCGCTTGCTCAACAGAAGGGGAGCGCCGATCACGGCAAAGAGGTCTTCGTCAAGCAATGCGCGAAATGTCATCTGCACGGCACGATCGGCAACAAGATCGGTCCCGAACTCACGGGCATGGCTGTGCATCCGAAGGCTGAGTTGCTGATGCACATCATCGATCCCAGCCGCAGCGTCGAAGGAAACTATCGCGCCTACAGTGTCGCCACTGACGACGGCCGCGTGTTCACCGGGCTGCTCGCTTCGGAGAGCAAAACATCAATCGAACTCATCGACGTTGAAGGCAAGAAGATCGCCATCGATCGCGATCAGATCGACCAGATGCTTGCCTCTTCGCGGTCAATGATGCCCGAAGGGTTCGAGAAGCAGATGTCGCCGGACGACACTCGCGACTTACTCGAATTCCTGACGACGCGTGGGAAGTATGTCCCGCTTCCGCTGCATCGCGTGGCCAACGTCGTCACGACGCGCAGCATGTTTCACACGGCACCCGATGGTCCTGATCGGCTCATTTTTGACAACTGGGACGCCAAGACGTTCCAAGGTGTGCCGTTCTCGTTGATTGACCCGCGCGGAACGGCAGTGCCCAACGCTGTCCTGCTTCACAGCACACACGGCACGCTGCCGCCGCGAATGCCGCGCTCGGTTCGCATCGCGTGCAACATGCCGACTTCGGCGATTCACTTTCTTTCGGGCGTCAGCGGTTGGGGCTACCCGCTGGGGACCAAGGGGTCGGTGTCGATGATTGTTCGGTTGCATTACCAGGACGGCGTGACCGAAGACCATCCGCTGCGAAACGGCGAGCACTTTGCCGACTACATTCGGCACATCGACGTGCCAGGTTCGGAACTCGCTTTCCTGTTGCGAAATCAGCAGTTGCGATATCTCGCCGTCAAACCGGCCCGCAAAACCGCAGTGCGAGAGATTGAGCTTATCAAAGGCTCCGACGACACCGCACCGATCGTTTTCTCCATCACCGTCGAAGCCGCGGAGTGAACGCAACTGTTTTGTATAGCGTGATTTATACGAAATCTGTTGAAAATGTTCACAAACATGATTAACATACCGATGTAATGAGCTAGGTTGCTTGTATATCGGTGGAGATGGGTCATGGCCGAGCAGGGAGCGGGCTCAGCGGATAACGACGCCACGGACGAAAGTCGTCGGGAGCGCGCGCTCGCCCATGTTCGGACGTTCTTGCAAGACGTGCGTTTTGGCATGGTGACGATCGTCGTTCACGACGGGATCGCCGTGCAGATTGAGAAGACCGAGCGGCTGCGACTCGGCGCTTAAGTTGGCGAATCATTTTCCTAAGGAAACCGTGAAGGAGCCGTTCGATGTGCTGTTGTTGCTGTTGTCGCTAGAAACTCGCGTCGTCACTGCAACTCATCACATGAACGGGAGTCTTTCAAATGGTTTCGCCTTCTCTGAATGCATCGCGCATTGACTTCGATGAGGAACTTGAAAAGCGCGTCCGCGACGCGCTGAGGAGGCCGCAAGTTCCTGGTCTTCGGTCGGTGCGGCCGATCGCGCATGCCGGCGCGATCGTGCTTCGTGGCCATGTCGCCACGTTCTACGAAAAGCAACTGGCACGCACGCTCTCGGTCCGCGTTCCGGGTGTTTTCGAAGTCGTCGACGAATTGGACGTCGTCAAGTTCTCGGATCCCAACCGTGACGATCGTGCTTCGACTGATCGCGCTGCGAGTGACCACTCTGCAAAGGACGGCGTCGATGTACCTGATGAACTTCAGGAGCAGTGGTTCGAGTTCTTTCGCGCATGATGCGGGTGTTATGAATCGAAGCAGTTCGATGTGAAGGAGTCACTCGATGTTCTCCAGCGTGTTCCCAAATGTGCTCTCGGCGGTTGGACGGACGCCGCTCGTGCGATTGCAACGCGTCGCTGAAGGCGTCACGGCGCAGGTGTGCGTCAAGCTCGAGGCGAGCAATCCGGGCGGCAGCATCAAGGACCGCGTCGCGCTCGCAATGGTCGACGAAGCCGAACGCCAAGGTTGGCTGAAACCAGGCGGGACGATCGTCGAAGCGACTGCCGGCAACACAGGCGTTGGCCTGGCCATGGCCGCCGCGGTGAAAGGCTATCGCTCGATCTTCGTGCTGCCCGACAAGATGAGCAGTGAGAAGGTTCGTCTGCTGCAAGCCTACGGCGCCGAGGTTGTCATCACACCGACCGCCGTCGCGCCCGATTCGCCTGAAAGCTACAACGGCGTTGCCGATCGACTGGCCAAAGAGATCCCCGGAGCTTGGCGACCGAATCAGTTCCACAACCTTGCGAACCCCGACGTTCACTATCGCACAACCGGTCCCGAGATTTGGGATCAAACCGAGGGGCGCGTCACCGTGGTTGTCGCCGGCGCGGGAACGGGCGGCACGCTGTCGGGCGTCGGCCGGTACTTGAAAGAACGGAATCCGCGAATCGTAATCGTCGGCGCCGATCCTGAAGGTTCCGTGCTCTCCGGCGATTCGCCGCGTCCGTGGAAGGTCGAAGGCATCGGCGAGGACTTTGTTCCTCAGACACTCAACGGCCAAGCGGTCGACGAGTGGATTCGCGTCGGCGATGCCGAATCGTTCGCCACGGCGCGAGTGTTGGCCCGCCGCGAGGGTTTACTCGTAGGCGGCTCCAGTGGAACGGCGGTCGCCGCCGCGTTGCAATTCGCGCGGCGTCTTTCGGCAGACGACGTCGTCGTTGCGATCTGCCCCGACACGGGCCGTAACTATCTCAGCAAGATGTTCGACGATGAATGGCTCGAAAAGAACGGCCTCGCTGCCCGCCAAAGTCGCAATGAAACATTGCACGAGGTGCTCGATGCTCGCGGTCGGCGTGAGCTGATCATTATCGGCCCGGAGACGACGATCAGTCGCGCGATCGAACTAGCCTACGAGCACGGCATCTCCCAATTGCCGGTGTTGCGCGATGGCGTCGCCGTTGGGTCGATCCACGAAGTGACACTCGCGCGGTTGCTGCACGATCGGTTGCGTTCGCCGGAGACGCTGGTGGAAGACGTCATGGCGCGTCCGCTGCCGCAACTCGATTCCGCCACGCAAGTCGACGAGGCGTATCGATTGCTCATGGCTGGCAACACAGGCGTACTTGTCACGAAGCGCGACCGAGTCGTCGATATCGTGACCCGCATCGATCTGGTGCGATTCTGGAGCGAACAACTTCGCGTCGCTGCCGTCGCGCATCGTTCAGCAGCATAGCAATCTTTCGTTCGTCGAACTCTGATCACTCGCAACGTTTGACAGGAGGTCATTCGAATGCACTTGCCTCATACGCCGCTATTGCAGGGATTCGACACGCTCGCGATTCATGCAGGTCAGCCGGCCGATCCGACGACCGGCGCGACGATCGTGCCGATCTATGCCACGAGCACTTACACGCAGCGCACTCCGGGCGACCATAACGGCTACGAGTACTCGCGGACTGGCAATCCCACTCGCACCGCGCTCGAGCAATGCCTGGCGGCCCTCGAAGGCGCCGAAGCAGCAGCAGCGTTTTCGTCGGGCCTCGCGGCAACGCACGCGGTGCTGATCTCACATCTCAAGCCCGGCGACGAAGTCGTTGCGGCTGCCGATCTCTACGGGGGAACGTATCGGCTGCTCGAACGATTGTTCAAGCCGTGGGGCGTCAACGCGCGTTACACCGATGACGTGTCCGCGGCCGGGTTTCGCAGCGTCCTCTCGCCGGGAACGCGATTGGTGTGGGTCGAAACTCCGACCAACCCGCTGCTGCAGATCGTCGACATCGCCGCGATTGCACATGAGACGCAGCGCATCGGCGCCTTGCTCGTCGTCGACAACACATTCGCATCGCCGTATCTGCAACAGCCGCTCAAACTGGGCGCCGATCTCGTGGTGCATAGCACGACGAAATACCTCGGTGGCCATTCCGACGTCGTGGGTGGCGCAGCGATCGGCCGAAGCCAATTGCTCGAGCCGATCTACTTTCATCAGAACGCAATCGGCGGTGTCCCCGGGCCGTTCGATGCCTGGCTCACGTTGCGGGGCATCAAAACGTTGGCGGTGCGGATGGATCGTCACAGCGAGAACGCCGCGCAGTTGGCGGCGTGGCTTGCGCGGCATCCTCGCGTCGAGCACGTCTACTATCCTGGCCTGCCGACACACCCCGGTCACGAAATCGCCAAGCGACAGATGTGCTCCTTCGGCGGCATGATCAGTGTGCGATTGAAAGGCGGCAAATCTGCGGCGTTATCGGCCGTTTCGCGTACGCGATTGTTCAGCCTTGCCGAGAGTCTTGGCGGCGTGGAATCGCTCGTCTGCCATCCGGCAACGATGACACATGCGAGCATCCCAGCGGAGCTGCGTCACAAGCGCGGTGTTGATGACGCGCTGATTCGTTTGAGCGTGGGGATCGAAGACGTGGCCGACTTGCAGAACGATTTGGCCGCGGCGATTGAAAGCGCTTAATCGATCGGATCGAGTCAATTCCAGCGCGTCATGCACTCGCTCACCGTGCGTTCAAAAACGCGCTGACGACGGCCATGGACTTCGGCCCTCGCGCGTTCGAAGGCGATTGCGTAGAGCTGCTGCGTCCCCTCAGCCACTCGTGCTAGCACGTATCCTGCATTCGTCGCGTGACTTTGCGTAGGGATGCCCACGGGCCAGAAGTTCGTGATTCGGTTGTTGGGAGCAAACATATGCGACTCAGAATGATTACTAAGACGGTAATAGTCATAAACTATTATGGCCCGCGATTTGCGCTGGGCAAGCAAATTCTTTGTCAGTGCCAGGTTAGCGGTAGTAATCGAGATTTTAATGGCGGCTAATCCGCCTGCGCAAAAGAAAAAGGCTCCCGACGAACATTCGCCGAGAGCCTTTCAATTCTTCGTAGTCTACCGATTTTGCAGCTTGCAGATTTTGCAGTCTACCGGTTATGCCGGTTTAGCAAGTGCCGCAGCAGATCGGCGTACCGCCCATGCAAACGCAGCACATGCAGCCCGATTCCATGCAAGTCATCATGCACTCGCAGCAGGCCTGGATCATCGCGGCGCATGCCTTGTCACCCGACACGCAGGTGATGCAGCATCCGTCCTTGGTCATCTCGCAGGTGCATCGGCCGCAGCACATGTTGCACGAGCACATGGTCATGCCGTTCATCGTGCAAAAGCAACTGCACATCCCGCCTTCGAGCATCTTGCAAAGATTCTGCAAGGCGCCGCAGGCGACTTCATCTTCACACGAGCACCACATCTTCATGCCGCCCGCGCACTTCTCCATGCGGATCGTGCATCGTGGCAACATGGTCATGCCGTTCATTCCTGGCATGGCGGCGGGCATGGCGCCCATCGAAGGTCCGGACATTCCGGAAGGCATGGTCATGCCTCGTTCCATCATCATCATCGCGCTCAACATCTCTCACTCCTTTGTGATCAGATCGCCGGCAGACGCACGCGCGGCCACCCTCGTAATCCTTTTTGAGCGATCCAGACCAGAGATTCGGCGCGTACTTCCGGTAGTCCAGTCAGTACGCGTCCTTGCAAAAGCAACGTCTTCAACGCCGCTTAGCAGTTCCAGATAGACGCTGCGAATCTACCACAAGATATGCGTGATGCAACGAAGTTTCCTGTTAGCGTAGCCGCTAGCAGTGAGGTAGGACGTGCGTTTGCTAGCATCGCTTGTTGATTCACAATACGCACGTTATCCGATCATAAGAATGACGATCGAACTACTGCACGAATGTGTAAGTGTGAAGCGAGTGACATCCATCATGGCGCATAACAGAATTGCTCGTTACTTCCAATCAACCAATCGATTTGGGGAGATCGAAAAGAGACGGCAGTCGAGCGCCGCGTCGTTGCGATGGTTGGCAGCGGCGCTAAGCACTCGCACGGCGACCTATCAACATCTCTATGCCCTCGCCTACGAGCGGGCGCTAGCATCGATCGCGTCATCGAAGTACGATTCCGTTGGCCTGCTCGATGATTGGGCGAGCTAACGGCTCGTCGCCAAGAAATCAGCGACCTTTTTGTCGCCGGCATAGTGGCGTCATCGCAAGCGCCGTGGGGAGCGCACTGCGGTCGGCCCAATCACTCGATGCTCGTCGAATAGTCTCTTGACGTCATCTCTCTCAGGGAGTGCCGGGCATGAATTCTCCGCATCGCCGACGGTTGTTGTTGATTCTCAGCTTGTTGTTAGTTGCCGCGCCGATGGGTGTCGCCATCTCGCAGACGAAGAAGGATGTTGGCGCGTCGAGCTACGATCAGATCGCTCCCGTCCTGCTCGGCAAAGAGACGCCGCAGGCGGTGATGGCGAAAGACAAGGCTGATAGGCCGGGCGTCATGGCGCGGCAGCAGAAGTTGCTCGAAGAGCGCTACGATTTGACGCCGCACCCCGATGCGACGCTTCGCATGACGCGCGGCAAGCCGGTGCAGGT
This sequence comes from uncultured Planctomycetota bacterium, assembly GCA_963708675.1. Classification (GTDB taxonomy): domain Bacteria; phylum Planctomycetota; class Planctomycetia; order Pirellulales; family PNKZ01; genus DATAXP01. Next base: position 1,752,230 of record CAVPTO010000003.1, on the reverse strand, counting down.
GGGGCCCACGGTACGGCTCGGCGACGGCGCGACGTGGAAGTCGCTGGCGCAAATGTCGCCCGAAGACATCCGCGATCAAGGCGCGTTTCCGAAGGGGTTCCTACCGCTGCCGCATCCCAAGCACGAGGCCGGCGGCATGGTCTTTCCACAAATGGAGATCAAAAAGCTCGCGCGACTCGAACGGTTCGACGTCGACTTTGACATCCCCGAGCACTTCTTGCCCGAGTTTCCGCCCGCGATCTTTCTCACCACGCGCAAAGAGCTTGGCGATGTGTCACAAGGGCAGATGGTGACCGTCGAGAATTTTCAGGACCTATTCCAAGGCATCCTGAATTCGAAGGATCTCGAAGGCCTGCGGCTGCTCGTTACGCAGTTTCCGCAGCAACAGTTCAACGCCACGCTTGACCGCAAAGTCGAGGCGCCGGCGGGCATGCAAGGCGTGGCATGTTTCGATTGTCATGTGAACGGCCACACTTCGGCAGCAACGCACTTGGCGGGCGACATTCGTCCGCAATCGCACCGCCGGCGCATCGACACGACGAGCTTGCGCGGCGTGAATGTTCAACGGTTGTTCGGCTCGCAGCGAGCGCTGAAGACCGTCGAAGACTTCACGGAGTTCGAACAGCGCGGCGCGTACTTTGACGGCGATCAGGTTTCAGCCTCGGCCAAGGGCGTGAACCCGCTGGAGCGCGGCAGCCAGGTGCACTTTATGGCCGAGCTGCAGGAGTTGCTCGACTTTCCGCCCGCGCCGGGGTTGGGATGGGATGGCAAGCTGGACCCCAAGAAGTTCAAGGCCGATTCGCCGGAGATGAAGGGGCAGGCGTTGTTTTTCGGCAAGGCTCGCTGCGGCGAATGTCATCCCGCGCCGTACTACACCGACAACTCGATGCACGACCTGATGGTCGAGCGGTTCTACAAGACGCAAACGATCAACGGCCTGGTGGCGACCACGCAAGGGCCGATCAAAACGTTCACACTGCGTGGCATCAAGGAATCGCCGCCGTTCTTGCACGACGGCCGACTGTTGACGCTCGAAGACACGGTGGAGTTCTTTAACCTGGTCCTCGGACTGAATCTGGCAGACGACGAGAAAGAATGGCTCGGCGCGTTCATGCGCCAGTTATAGTGTGGAGGTGCCGTTACACTCGCGAGCTGAATCTTCGTTGTAGAGGTCGTCGATGGCGTGGATCGGAGCGGCGGCGGCGATAGCGCTGATCGTCGTCGTGCTCGTCGACTCGTTCGAGGCGCTAATCCTGCCGCGACGCATCGCACATCGCTATCGCCTTGCGCGGGTGTACTACATCTCGGCGTGGATGCTGTGGCGTGCGATCGCGAATCGTTTGCCCATGGGCCGTTGGCGCAACGGGTTCTTCGGCGGGTTCGGTCCTCTATCGTTGTTCGGCCTGCTGGCGATTTGGGCCGGCTCACTGATCGTCGGTTTCGCGCTGTTGAATTGGTCGATCGGCACGGAGCTCGACTATCCCGTGCATGCCGACGACAGCTTCTTTACGTACGTGTACTTCAGCGGCACCACGTTCTTCACGCTCGGCTACGGCGACGTCGTGCCGAAGACCGTATGGGGCCGCGCGTTGAGCGTCACCGAAGCCGGCATAGGCCTGTGTTTTTTGGCGGTGATTATCAGTTATCTGCCGATTCTGTATCAGGCGTTTTCGCGGCGTGAGATCACGATCTCGCTGCTCGACGCTCGCGCGGGCTCGCCACCTTCGGCCGGCGAGTTGCTGAAACGAATGGCCGAGGCGGGAAGCGTGGCGAGTGTGAAGCCGTTGCTGTTGGAATGGGAGCGGTGGGCGGCCGAGTTGCTCGAGAGTCATCTGTCGTATCCGGTGCTTCGTTTCTATCGATCGCAACACGACAACCAATCGTGGGTCGCCGCCTTGACGACGATACTCGACACCTCGGCAGTGATCGTCGCGGGAGTTGACTGCGACGACGGCTACCAAGCGCACCTGACCTTCGCCATGGCGCGTCACGCCGCGGTCGACCTGGGATTGGTGACGCAGATACATCCGACGTCGCCATCGCAAGATCGCTTGCCCGAGGCCGACTTCGACCGGCTTCGGGAGTTACTGCGAAGCGCAGGGCTGCCAATGCGCGATGGCCCGGCCGTTTATACGGCGCTGGTCGCGCTGCGCGAACTCTACGAGCCGTTCGTCAACGGCCTGGCGAACCAACTCGAATGGACATTGCCGCCGTTCACGCCTTCGAAACCGCCCGTCGACAACTGGCAAACCAGCGCGTGGATGCGTCGCTCCCCGGGTCTCGCCAATCTGCCGAGCGCCGTGATCAACGACGAGCACTTCGACTAAGCGCGACGATCATATTCCGTTGTGCGCCGCGGTGGCTCCCCACATCTTCCAGCCGTCGTCACGCGCGTCGTCGGTTTCGATGCAGTACAGTGTGCCGTGATTACTCGAAACGTAGATCCTTCCGGCAACGACGGCGGGCTGAAAGAGAATCGTTTCGCCAAGTTTCACGCGTCGCAGTTCTTTGCCGGTATCGGCATCCAACACAACGACGTCGCCGTATGCAGTGCCAAGAAACAGCTTGCCGTTGACGATCGCTGGAGGCGTCAGGATGGTATCGAGTAGTTCGCTGTGCTGCTTTGCCGACGGATCGTGCAACGCCTGTTTCCAAAGCACTTTGTTCGTCGCGGGATCGATGCACTCGAGGGTGTCGCCCATTGCGGCATACAGGCGGCCTTCATGGATGATCGGCTTCGAGCCTTGATACGACCAGACGGCGCACACGCTTCCTTTGCCAAGGTTGCCGATTGCCTGCGAAATCTTCGCGCTTCCCTTCATCGCGCCGCCGAAACCGACGCTTGCGTCCGCGCTTTGCTGTCTCGCTTCGAGTGCTGATCCTAGCTGCCGCTTGCTGAAATCGAGATAATCCGCCTTGCGCCGCGTGACCTCGATGTCTGTTACCGTTTCGCTCTTGGCAACTTTGCGCCGAGCGATACTTTCCATCTGCTGTAGGACTTTGCTTCCCTTCTCTTCGACGGCCATTTCAGCGCGGCGGCTAAAGAAGCACTCGCCATTCCAGACTACTGGCGACGACGTGACATTTCGCGGCTCTTGCCATACCCGCTCGCCGCTTCGCTGATCGAAGCAATAGGCGGTTCCTTCCAGGCTGGCCAGATAAACGTGCTTCTCCGCTACGACGGGCGCGGTGATCACTTCCCCCGCAATCGCCTGCTTCCAGAGCTCTTTACCCGACTTGAGCTCGAAGCATGCTAGATAGTGCTCGTGGTCGCCCCGGCTGTCGGGATAGCACATGTAGACCTTGCCGTCCGCGATGGCCGGCATGCTCATCAGCGGATCGCCCAGCCATCGCTTCCAAACTGGCTTGCCGTCGATGGTGAGCACTTCGAGCTCACAGCTCTCGGTGTTGAAGACGACATATCCGTCATCGACGACGGCTGCGGTCGGGCCGTCATCTTTAGTCACGTATTGCCACGCGAGCTTCCCCGTTGTTCCATCGAATGCATAGAACTCGTGACTGCCGAATCCTCCGCCGACGAACACCTTGCCATCGACGACGGCGGGCGTCGCTAAGGGACGCTTGCCTGGGAAACTGAGTTGCCATCCCTTGGCATGGTGCTCTTTCTCCGACAGCGCGACGGGCTCGGGCGTTTTCACAGGTTCATGATGAACGTTGCCCTGCTGCACTATCTGCTGCAAGCCGCCGGTGGGATCGCCACCAGCCGGCTGGGCAGGAGGTTGCTGCTGTTGCTGAGCCGCAGGGTTTCCGAACGGATTGTCTTCAGCACCCACGGGATCTTGCGACCGAAGACGTGATCCGCCGAGAAAGACCGCCGAGACCGCGCCCAACGCGAAAAGCGAGAGAAGAATGGTACGACGCATGGCTTTGGTCCTCAAATGGTTCAAAAGCCGCAACCGCCGCTGACTTCAGTTTGAACCGATCGTGCGCGCGGTTGCAAGGAATATCGTCGTTCATGACGGCCATCGATCGCGGTCTGCTTGCAGACCACCCGGGCGGCAAGTCGATTCAGACCGTAACCACGACCTTGCCAATCTGCTGATTCGATTCGAGGTAACGATGCGCCTCGACTATTTCGTTCATCGGGAACGTCTTGGCGATGATCGGTTTCAGCTTGCCTGAAGCGAGGCCGTCGAAGATGAACTTCTTCGCCTTGTCGAGCCTCGCCGGATTGGAACTGATTTCGAACATGATGTAGCCTCGGATCGTGAGCGATTTGCCGAGCACGTCGAACAACGGCAGCGGCGTCGGTTCGGGACTCAGAGCGCCGTACTCAAAAAGAATGCCTTCGTGCGACATCGCCGCCGTTAGTTTCTCGATCGTCGGCCCACCCACGGGATCGAACACGACACGGGCGCCTTTGCCTTCGGTGATCTTTTGCACCTCCGCGACGAGGTCTTGCTCTTCGGTTGCAATGACGAGCTTTGCGCCGAGTTCGAGAAGGATGTCGCGTTTGTTGTTCTTGCGTGTCATGGCGATCGCTGTGGCGCCGACGAGATTGGCGATCTGAATGGCGGCGATGCCCACGCTGCTCGAAGCCGCCGGGATCATCACGAAGTCGCCGTTGCCGAGCTTCGCAATGTCGATGAGTGCGCCGTAGGCCGTGACATATTGCATCCAAATCGCGGCTGCCTCGGTCCACGACAGCGACGCTGGATGCTTGGCGACGGCTGCTGCGGGTACGGTCGCGACATCGCCGTAGACTCCGTATTCCCGCTGCGAAAACGCGGGAATGGTGCTGACGGCGTCGCCTGGCTTCAGTCCTTCGACACCTGGACCTACCGCGTCGACAACGCCGGCCGCCTCGTAACCTAATCGCGATGGCAGCGTCGGATGTTCGAGATACTGATCCGAGCGAAACATCGACTCGGCACGATTCAGCCCCAGGGCTTTCACGTTGATTCGCACCTCACCGGCGGCGGGTGGTGGTACGTCGATCGTGTCGATCTGCAGAACTTCGGGACCGCCGATGCGATGAAAGCGAACGATACGTGCCATGAGAAAACTCCGCGAAGAGACAGGGGCGTCTGCACGAAGTCTACTGCGATCACGGTCGAGCGTGAAGAATCCAGCGAGCCGACGTCCGCTGACCTTGCGGCGTCATTTCATGCCAATCGGCCGCAAGCCACAAGATCGCCGTGCCATCGCGGCTAGCCGTGAGCGCCAACAAACCGTTGGGCGAGAAGCTGACGCTCGTGAGCGGCTGTGTGTGTGCTTTGAGCGAGAGAAGCTCTTTGCCCTTTCCGTCGACATGATTGTTGACGGCATGATTACTCGCCGTCGCGGATCCGGATTGCGAGTGATCGATGTCCCATAGCTTCGCCGTCGCGTCGAGGCTGGCGGTCAGCGCTCGTCGGCCGTCGGGGGCGATGGCAACCGACGTGACGCCCGCCGTGTGACCTTCGAGCGTGAGAAGCATCGCGTCGGTGGCCACATCCCAAAGGACAGCCGTTTTATCCTCGCTGCCTGTGAGCACCTTGCTGCCGTCGAGCGAGATGGCCGCACACGTGATCGCTTGTCGATGGCCACGGAACTCGACGAGCGATTTGCCGGTCGTGACGTCCCACAGCCGCGCGGTGTGATCGTCGGAACCCGTCAGGGCTCGCGTGCCGTCGGTTGAAAACGCGACACATGCGATGCGAGCGGAGTGGCCTTCGAATGCACGAACGACTTCGCCGGTGGTCGCGTCACAGAGCTTCGCTGCCGGTTCGTCTGTGCCCATCAGCAGCAGCTTGCCGTCGGGCGAGTAAGCGACCGCGTTGACGCGACGCTCGCTGCGAAGTTTGAGCTCGGCATGTCCAGTGGCTGCGTCCCAAACGCGGGCCGTGCCGTCCCAGCCTCCGGTGACAAGCCGTTTACCGTCAGGTGAAAATTGCACCGCGGCGACGGCCCCGTTCGGGCTGAACGACATCAGCTCGGCTCCGCTGGTCATGTCCCAAAGTCGTGCGCCGGCGCCAGCCACGGTGACGAGCTGCGGACCAACGGGCGAGAACGTCGCCGACCACACGGCGCCGGCTTGTCCGGAGAACAGCGGGCCGCGATCGTGGGCGTCGATTCGTTTGCCGGTGGTCAAATCCCAAAGCCGCATCGCGCGATCGTGCGTCGAAATCGCCAGCGCATAGCGGCCATCGCCGCTCATGGCGACCGAACTCAACGCGCCGCCGGGATCGACGAGCGTCGATAATGCACGCGCCGTCACGAGATCCCATCGTCGCACGATGCCGTCTTCGCAACTCGTGAGCGCGATGCGTCCGTCGCTTGCCACCGCCATCGATGTAACGGCCTTCGGATGTTTGAGCACAAGCTGCTTGATTTCCTGACCGGTTGCCACGTCCCATTGTCCGACGGTGTTGTCGTCGCTCGCGGAAAGCAGTCGGTTGCCGTCGGGCAAGAAGGCGAGCGACGTGATGCGGCCGGAATGTCCACGCAGCGCGTGCAATGGTTGATCGTTCTTCTTATCCCACACCAGACACGACCCGTTCGCGTCGCCAGTCGCGATAACTTCGCCGCGCGGCGAACAGGCGACGGCGGTCACCTCGTTCGCATGCGCGCGAAGTGTTCGCAGCAAGTCACCTGATTGCGCGTCCCACAATTTGGCGGTGTGATCGTCGCCGCCGGTGAGGATGTGCTTGCCGTCGTAATCGAGCGCGACCGCTGCGCTGCGGCCGGTCGGTTCGAGCCGCAGAATCTGCGTGCCGCTGGCGGTGTCCCACACGACGGCCGTGTTGTCGCCGGCGGAGGTGACGAGTTTTTTGCCGTCGGGGAAGAACATGGCATTCGTCGCGAGGTATTGGTGGCCTTCTTCGAACGTGCGTTCGGCCTTGGCAAGCGACAAGTCCCACAACCGTGCCGTGCGATCGCGGCTGGCTGTGGCGATTTGGTGACCATCGGGCGAGAAACATGCCGAAAGGATCGCGTCGCCGTGACCTTGGAAGACGCGGGCCTGCGCGATGCGAACCTCTTCGTACCCGGCGATGCTCCACAGCTTGGCCGTGTGATCGTGACTTCCCGAGAGCACCCAGCGGCCGTCGGGCGAGAAGGCACACGAGCGAACCCAGCCCGCGTGCCCTCGCAACGTCTTGAGCAGATCGCCACTTGCTGAGTCCCAGATGCGAACGGTGTGATCGTCGCTGCCCGTCAGAAGTCGCGACGCGTCGGGCGAGAAACGGACAGCACGCACGGGAGCGGTGTGACCTTTGAATGTGCGGAACGTTTGCGCGGCGCGGCATTGCCAGTGCTGAGCTTTTCAAAGTCGAACGCTCGTAAAACGCCGGGCTCAAACACGAGAATCTGATGGTCGTATCCGCCGGTGGCAATCGACTTGCCATCGGGTGAAAAGATGGCCGCGTACACAGGGCCGGAATGTCCGGTGAAGGGCGGACCCGATTGACCTGTGGCGATGTTCCACACGCGGACGGTGCGATCTTGACCGGCCGTGACGATGCTTCGCTCGTCGGGCGAGAACGCGGCGCTCCACACCCACCACGTGTGACCGACGAACGTTTGCAACAATTTGCCAGTGTTCGCGTCCCACAGGCGGGCCGTCTTGTCGTATGAGGCCGTGAGCAGTCGGTTGCCCTCTTTCGAGAAGGCGACGCTCACGACCGCATCGGTGTGACCAGCGAACGATCGCAACAACGCACCATTTTCGACGTCCCACAGTTTCAGATATCCATTGTGATCGCTGCCGCCCGTCGCCAGACGTTTGCCGTCGGGTGAGATCGCGACCGCGTTGACGTACGTTGCGCCGTATTCGATCGATCGCAGCAGGTCGCCGTCCGGTAAGGTCCACAACCTCGCCGCGCCGTCCCAACTTCCGGTGGCCAAGACCTTGCCGTCGGTCGAAACGTCGATCGAGTTCACGGGCTTGTCGACGCCGAAACTGTGTACGCTTTGCCGACAAAGATGCGCCAGCCGCCCCCATTCCCAGTGACGGAAATGCGGCTGACAATCGGCGAGGAGTTGTGCAGCCTGCTCGAATGCGTTCTCGTCGATCTTTGCAGCCGCCAGGCCGATGCGTGCTACATACGCCTCGTACTCTTCGGCTTCTTTGGCACGTCGCGCCTGCTCGGCCGATTCCTTCTCCTTGAGTGCCGAATCCTCTGCGCGTCGGGCGGCCTCGCGAGCCTGATCGGCAGAGGCGAGCGCGAGTTTCTCGGCGTGCGTGGCTTTGCCTTCGGAGACGATCGCCTTGTCGCGGTCGTCGCGAGCTTGCACCTCGGCCACCTGCGCGGTCGCGTTGGGTGCGAATTTGATAATACGCGACACTGCCCAAGATGAAGATCGACGCTGCCAGGCCGATGGCCAATCGCTTGACGTTTTTCAGGCGGCGGTCACGCGCCTTGCGGTGAGCGCGTGCGATTGCGAGCCGCGCCAGCGCGTCGGAGTGTTGCAGTTCGTCGGGATCGAGCAGCGAGGCCGCGAGATCGAAGTCCCCTTTGCTCAGCGCGTGTTCGCCGTAGGCAAGCTTTGCGCCGACCAATTCCAGGCGGGCCGGCTCGTTGCCTTCCCACAGCGCGACGGCTTCTTGAAAACCAAACAAGGCGCGGGAGTATGCTTGATAATCGCCCGACTGCTCGGCCAGAGCCAAATGCTCGCGGGCCTTCGTCGTGAGGACGATGCTTTCCGAGTGCGACAGCGCGACGCGAATGGCTTCTTGCAGCGCTCGCACGCTGGGATAACGATCTCGGGGCTTCGTCGCCATCGCAATGTGCGCAATGTCGAGCAGTTCGCCGCTTCGTTGAGTGGGGCGAATGTCGTTGCGCATCGCGGCGCGCAGACATTCGGTGACCGTCGTCCCGGTGTGCGGCGGATCGCCGGTGATGACTTGGAACAGCGACGCGCCGAGTAGATAGATGTCGCTGGCCGGCCCGACCTGGTCCATCGGCCCGACCGTCATCTCCGGCGCCATGTACGCCGGCGTGCCGCCCATGGTCGTCGTGGCCGAAATGCTCTCGGACTTGCGAAACAGCGGCGTCGCGAGTGCCATGCCCCAGTCCATGAGCAGCACTTCGCCGAATTCGCCGAGCATCACGTTCTCGGGCTTGATGTCGCGATGCACGACGCCGCGCGAATGCGCGAAGCCCACGGCGTCGGCCACCTTCATCCAAATCTCAAGGTTCTCGGACAACGACTTCTGGTCGATGACCTTGATCCACGGCGTGCCTTGCACGCATTTCATCGAGTAGAACAATGCGCCTTCATCGTTCGCGCCGAGTTCGTAGATGGCGACGATGTTCGGATGGTCGAGGTCGCCTGTCACGACGGCCTCGGACAAGAATTTGTCGCGATTGCCCGGATTGCTCGCCGTCTCGCGATGCAGCATCTTCACCGCGACGGTGCGATCGATCGACGTTTGGCGCGCGGAGTACACGACGCCCATGCCGCCTTTGCCCAGCACGCTGAGCAGTTGATAGTCGGGCGTGCCGGGTTCGGCCGTCTTCGTCGGTTTGGTTTGTGTGAAGACGCGTTGCTTGATGACGAGGTGCGAATCGCGAGCCGTCAGGCCCGAGTGCTCCATCGTCACCAAGGCCGGGCGCACGGTGGGCGGACCAGCGCCGCCGAGCTCGACCGTCTTTTCTTCGCTCAACGCGTCGAGATCGTCGATGTTGAGGTCATCGATGTTCGGCAGCTCACTCGTCACATTCATCGCCGGACTGACGAGCGGGATGATCATGCCTGCCGATTCGATGGTCGGATCGGCGGGATGTTCGGCCCCGAAATCCTGCGTGACCATCATGCTTGTGTCGAGCATGCGCGGCTTGGCGGCCGGCGGCTTCGCCATTGCCGATTGGTCGATCGTCATGCCTGCGGCGTCGTCGGTCGGCGTCGCCTTCGGGGAAGATGGCGACTCGGAAGCGTCGTCAGCTTTATCTGCGGCGCGCTCGATGATCTTCTTGAGATTCGCCTGAATGTCGAGCGTCCGAGCAATCGCGTCGGCCGCCTCGCGTGGCACGTCATCGCCGAGCCGCGCGACCAGCCCCGGCAAGTCGTCGAGCTTGAGCACGAGCGTCTGCGTCGTGTCGATCATGCGACCGCACGACGTGCAGCGACCGCCCGACAAGGCGGTCTCAGCCAGCTCGACTCGACAGAAAGGACAATTGGCCATGACTCGACGCTCTTTTGCGACTCTTTCTACTTTAACTGCTCATGCCCGCGGGTTGCTCGATATTGCATTCCTCGCGGGCGATCCCCCATCGTCGCAGCAGCCGGGCGCCTCGGCCCAGCGCCCTCGAGCTTGCGACGAAGTCTCGGTCCGCCGCATCTCGCAATTCGCCGCCGCAATGGTGATTCCGACACCACCAACGATCGTCGATTCCAACCATCCCAAGGGGACGGTCGTTGGCGGGGTCGCCGCGGGCGCCGGTGCAGCATCGGTGTCGCTCGACGGCGGACGGTCTTGCATGTCTTCGGAATCGTCGGCCGGATCGAAGGGTCGACCGTCGCGAAGTTCAACGTCGATTACGACGCGTTGCTGCGACGAGCCCGGCTCGGTCAACTGCAAACGATAACGCCCGTCGGGAAGTTGTTTGAATAGCGAAGGCAAATCGTTGAGCACCTCGATCGACATCGGCACCGGCTGCACGGTTCCATCGGGCGCGATCACGTTCAACACCAACTGCCGCACCTCGATCACCTTCACTTCACTCGGCGCGGTGACGACTTCGGTAGTCGGCGCCGATACCGGCGAGCTGATCATGGTTTGAGGCGCGGCATCGACGCGATAGATGAACGTGTTGAGCGGCGGAGGCTCGGGAGTCAGGCTGATAAAGAACACGGCCAGCCCCGTGCCCGGCGTCGCAGCCTGAGTTTGAACGATGATTTGATTCGCGCCGGCGAAGATAATGTTCGGATCGTTGTGCGCCGTGATGGTAATTGAGATCGGGGCGGCGGAGTCGGACTTGCCGTCGGGATGGCCGAGATACTGATGCTCGAACAGCACGTTGGCGAGCGTGGCGACGGTGGCCGTGCTCGTGGCGCCGTCGCTCCAATCGACGGTGAGCGACACGTTCGACTCGCCGTCGGGGCCGAAGAGCGCGGTGACCATCGCGATGCCGAACGACGTGATCTGTGGGATGACGATGTTCGTGATGGTTGGCGCGGGAGCGGTCGCTTTGCCAGTGCCGCTTTGCAGCACCACGTTCGGACCGACCGCGTAAGTGCCGCCGGCCGAGACCAGGATCTGTCCGCTGCCGGTGACTTGAATCAGCGGGTTGGCGCCCGACGGGTTCGACATGATCACGTCGCCTGCGGCGGAAAGATTGACGCTGCCGCTGCCACCAGTCGCGCGAACGGGTTGATGGATTGCCAAGTCGCTTGCCGCCGACCCGTTGGCTAACAGCGTCACGCTGCCGCCGCCGGTGCTGAACACGCCGGTGTCGACGACGAGCGACCCTTGATTGACGATCGAGATTTGGCTGCCGGCGGATTGCACTCCGGACATGCTTCCGACGTTGCCGATGGTGAGCGGCGAACCACCGTTATCGTTCGATACTTGCAACACGCCGGATGCGGTGCTCGCGGCCAACGCATTCACGGAGGTGCGCAACGGGTTGCTGACGCCGATGCCCGTCGTGGCGTGCAAGGCTGTGCCGGCGGCCGTGATGGCTGGCCCCGCCGCGCCGCCGTCGACGATGCTGCCAAAGATCGAATCGACCGACGCGTTAGACGTCGTGAAGAGCGTACCGAGCGTGACGCCGTTGGCCCCCGCGAGTTGAATGCCGCCGGTCGTGGTGTGAATCACCCCCGACGAGCCCATGTTCAACGCGCCGCCCGAGGATGTGAGATTGACGTTGCCGGTCGTTGTCGTGATGTTTGCCGTTTGCAACGTCACGTTGCCGCCAGCGGTCACATTGATGTTGCCGACGTCGGCCTGCACCGTGCCCAGCGCGAGACCGTTCACATCGGCGAGCGTGATACCGAACGCGCCGCTATTGGCCAGCGACACCAAGCCGGTGAAGTCGTTGGCCAGTCCGAGAGCGATCGCCCCGCCGGGCGACGTGATGTTCACCCCAGCAGCGCCAGCAGGTTGCACGATGGCGATGGTTTCGGACACGCCGATGCCGCGGAGCGTGAGCGACCCGGTGCCGACGTTGACTTGCCCAAGCGTGAGGGCCGTTGTATTCCAAACGTTGACGTCGTGAGCGCCGCTGTTGGCCAGCGACAGCGCCTTGGAAGCTGTTGGCGACGTTGGCGAGCGTAATCGCCGCCGCGCCCGCCGAAACGTTCGTCGTGCCCGTGACGGTGAGCGATGTCGCGGCGACTTGTGTGACGGCGCCATTCACGTTCAACGTCAGATTGCCCGACAGCACGGCCGTTGGCAGCGTGACGCCAGCCGCATCGAATACGAGCGTGAGATCGTGCAGCGACGTGGGCAGGCTGGGATAAACGGCCAGGGCGTTCGTGTTCCGCAAGCTGACGTCGTGAGCGTTGCCGTTGTTGACGACCGTGACGAGCCCTTGCAGATCATTCGGCTGCGAGGCAAGCGCGATGTTGGAGTTCGCCGTCGACAGTTGCAGTTGCGTGGTGCCCGACACGCCGAGTTGAGCCGTTTGTGTGATGTCGCCGCCGGCGGTCAGCGCGAAGTCGCCGTCGATTGCGACGTTCGTCGACACCGCGCTGCCGAGCGTTACGCCGACGCTATCGACCACGGTGACGTTGCCCGTGACGTTCGCGGCCAGCGTGTTGAATTGATTGCTCGGGTTGGTGAGCGTGAAGGTCGCAACTCCCGATAGATCGAGTGCGTTGGCCTGTAACGCGGCGGTCTGCATGACAATGCCGGTAATGTCCTGGTTCAGGCCGAGGACGAGATTGCCCGCAGTTTGCACAGCATTGAATGTGACACCGGCGGCGTCGTGAATCGTCACGGCTGAGGTGCTCGACGTTGTCGTGAGACTGCCGGCCAAGGCGATCGCTCCGCCGCCGCCGTCGATCGCGATCGACCCTGTTCCTGCGTTGATCGCCGTCGCCGCGAGTTGCGAGACGCCGACGCCGTTGAGCGTGATGTCGCTCGACGTGGTCGACAGCCCCGTGTTCACCGAAAGCAATCCGCCGCTCGTGAATTGGATTGTGTGGTCGCCGACACTCACGGGTCCGTTGACCGCCATGGCCGTCGAGCTGCGAACGTTGAGCGTTCCGGCAGTTGTCGTCGCGCCAAGCGTGGTGATCGCGTTCGTGGCATGGGCCAACGTGACGGAGCCAGCGGTGCTGATGACAAGCGAGGCGGCAGAGATCGCCGTCCCCGTGGTCTGCGAAACCGCGCCCGTGACGTCCTGCGTGCTGCCCAGATCGAACGTTCCCGCCGTGATGTTGCCGAGCGCGAGCGTTGTGGCATCGTGAATGGTGACGACGCCGGTCGTGGAGATCGCTCCCGACAGCGCCACCGCTGCGGCATTGCCATCAAGCGTGATAGCGCCCAAGCCGGAGCTGATCGTCGACGTCGCGGCTTGCGTCATGCCGACGCCAGTCAGATCGATCGTGTTGTTCCCGGTCACGGTGACGTTGCCATTGACGGCGAGCAATCCGCCGGCCGTGATCGACGTCGCATGAGCGCCGGAGTTCGTCGGACCCGTGATCGTGAGCGCGGTGGAATCGATGATCGACAGCGCGCCGCCCGTCGTCGCTGCATCCAGCGTCCCGATTTGATTTGTCGTCTCGGTGAGTGTCACCGTGCCGGCGGTACTGATGACCAAGGTCGAAACGTTCAGCGACGTCGATGCGTTTTGCGTGACGGCAGCGGTGATGTCTTGGCTGCTGCCGAGGTTCAATGAGTTGGCGGAGACGTTGCCCACGGCGAGCGTCGTCGCGTCGTGGATGGTCGCATCGCCCGTCGTGCTGACGCCGCCCGACAGCGCGATCGCTGCAGCGCCGCCGTCGAGCGTGATGACGCCCGAGCCGGAAGTGATCGTCGACGTCGCGGCTTGCGTGATGCCGACGCCCGTCAGATTGATCGTGTTATTGCCCATGACGGCGACGTTGCCGTTGACGGTGAGCAGGCCGCCGGCAGTGATCGCCGTGGCATGCGCTCTCGATGTTGTCGGGCCGGTGACTGCCAGCGCCGTCGACGTGACAATCGACATCGCGCCATCGGTCGTTGCCGCGCCGAGCGTCGCAATTTGATTGCTTGCCTTCGTCAGCGTGACTGCGCCGGCGGTGCTGACGATCAACGTCGTCGCTGTGATCGCCGTGCCCGAGTTCTGCGTGACGGCGTCGGTGACATCTTGCGATATTCCCAGACCCAACGTTCCAGCAGACACATTGCCGAGGGCGATGGTGGTCGCATCGTGAATCGTGACGCCGCCTGTGGTGTTCACTCCGCCCGACAGTGCGATCGCCGCAGCGCCGCCGTCGAGCGTGATCACGCCCGAACCAGAGCTGACGGTCGATGCGACCCCCTGCGTGATTCCCACGCCAGTCAGATCGATCGTGTTGTTCCCCGTCACGGTGACGTTGCCATTTACCGTGAGCAAGCCGCCTGCGGTGATGGCGGTCGCATTCGCGCCGGAGTTGGTCGGTCCCGTAACCGTCAACGCCGTCGAGTCGACCAGCGAGAGTGCACCACTTGTCGTCGCACTTCCTAACGCTGCGATCTGATTCGCGGCCCCGTTCAGTGTTACCGCGCCGGCGGTGCTGACGACCAATGTCGAAACGTTCAGCGACGTCGATGCGTTCTGCGTCACGGTGCCCGTGATGTCTTGAGCGCTGCCAAGGTTCAACGTGTTGGCCGAAATATTGCCGAGCGCCGCGGTCGTCGCATGATGAATCGTGACGTTGCCAGTCGTGCTCACGCCGCCGGAGAGTGCGATCGCCGACGCGCCGCCGTCGAGAGTAGTGACCCCCGAGCCGGAGCTGACGGTTGAGGCCGTGCCTTGCGTGATGCCGACGCCGGTCAACGTCACGGTGTTGTTGCCGTTGACGGTCACGTTGCCGTTGACCGTCAACAGACCACCCGCGGCAATCGACGTCGCATTCGCGCCGGAGTTCGTTGGGCCGGTGACCGTCAGAGCAATGGAATCGACGATCGACAACGCACCACCGGTCGTTGCGGAGCCAAGCATCGTGATCTGATTGCCGTTATTGTTCAGCGTCACTGAGTCGGCGGTGCTCACGATCAGATTGGAAACGGTCAGCGCGGTTGCGGCGTTTTGTGTCACTGCGCCGCTGATGTCTTGGGTCGTGCCGAGCGTTAACAAGTTGCCCGAGACATTGCCCACCGCAACAGTCGTCGCGTGATGGATCGTGACATTGCCCGTCGTCGTAATGCCGCCCGAGAGCGCGATTGCCGCCGCGCCGCCGTCGAGCGTGATCATTCCCGCCCCGGAGCTAATGGTCGACGCCGCTCCTTGCGTGATACCGACGCCAGTCAGATCAATCGTGTTATTCCCTGTGACCGCGACGTTGCCGTTGACGGTTAGCAATCCGCCTGAGGTGATTGCCGTGGCGTGAGCACCGGCACTTGTTGGCCCCGTTACGGTGAGTGCGGTTGATGTGACGATCGAAAGCGCGCCGCCAGTCGTCGCGGCCCCGAGTGCCGCAATCTGATTGGTGGCGCTATCGAGCGTCATCGCGCCAGCGGTGCTCACAACCAATGTCGTCGCGGTGATTGCCGTTGCCGCATTCTGCGTGACAGCCCCTGTGATGTCTTGCGACGTTCCGAGATTCAACATTCCCGCTGACTCGTTTCCGAGCGCAACGGTTGTGGCATCGTGGATCGTGAGGACGCCCGTGGAAGTGACGCCGCCCGACAGTGCGATCGCCGCAGCCCCGCCGTCGAGCGTGATCGTGCCTGAGCCCGAGCTAATCGTCGATGCCGCGCCCTGCGTGATGCCGACGCCCGTCAGGTCGATCGTGTTGTTCCCCGTGACGGCGACGTTGCCGTTGACGGTGAGCAGTCCACCGGCCGTGATCGACGTCGCGCTAGCTCCAGAACTCGTCGGCCCGGTGATCGTCAATGCCGTAGAGTCGATGATCGATAGCGCTCCCCCCGTCGTCGCCGCTCCGAGCGCTGCGATCTGATTCGTCGTTTTGGTCAACGTCACCGCGCCGGCCGTGCTGACGACCAGCGTCGAAACGGTCAGCGCGGTTAAAGCATTCTGCGTGACAGCCCCCGTGATGTCCTGACTCGCGCCGAGGTTGAACGCATTGGCCGAAAGGTTGCCTAGCGCCACCGTCGTCGCATGATGGATCGACGCGTTACCCGTGGTGCTCACGCCACCGGACAACGCGATCGCCGATGCCCCACCGTCGAGGGTAATCACCCCCGAGCCAGAGCTAACCGTCGAGGCGGCGCCTTGAGTGATGCCGATGCCGGTGAGGTCAATCGTATTGTTGCCCGTGACCGAGACATTGCCATTAACCGTCAGCAACCCGCTTGCGGTGATCGTCGTTGAATTCGCGCCGGAGCTCGTCGGTCCCGTGACGATCAAGGCCGTCGAGTCGACAACGGAGAGCGCGCCGCCAGTCGTCGCGCTGCCGAGCGTTGCGATTTGATTCGCGGTTTGCGTGAGCGCGACGGAACCAGCAGTGCTGACGACGAGGGTTGAGACGTTCAGCGATGTCGATGCATTTTGTGTGACAGCGCCGGTGATGTCCTGGCTGCTGCCGAGATTGAACGTATTCGCCGTGAGATTGCCCAGGCCAACGGTCGTTGCATGATGGATCGATACGTTGCCTGTCGTGCTCACGCCGCCAGAAAGTGCGATCGTCGAGGCGCCGCCATCGATCGTGATCGTTCCCGAACCCGAGCTGATGGTCGAGGCTGCGCCTTGAGTGACGCCAACGCCGGTCAGTGTCACCGCATTGTTACCCGTGACCGTTACGTTGCCGTTGATCGTCAGTAGGCCTGCGGCCGTGATCGAGGTCGCATTTGCCCCGGAGTTGGTCGGGCCGGTGATCGTCAATGCCGTCGAGTCGATAACCGATAGTGCGCCGCCGGTCGTCGACGAACCGAAGTTTGCGATCTGGTTGCCGGTATTGTTCAGCGTAACCGCGCCAGCAGCGCTCACCGCGAGGTTGGTAATCATCAACGCTGTCGACGCGTTTTGCGTAACGGCAGAGGTGATGTCTTGAGTAACACCGAGCGTGAGGGTGGCGGCGGCGACGTTTCCTAGGCCCACGCTTGTTGCGTGATGAATCGACAAATCGCCCGTCGTGCTTACGCCGCCACTCAAGGCGATCGCGGCCGCGCCGCCGTCAAGCGTGATCGTTCCGGAACCAGACCCAATCGTTGAAGCGGCGTCTTGCGTGATGCCGACACCCGTCAGATCGATCGTATTGTTTCCGGTAACAGTGAGGTTGCCGTTGACCGTCAGCAAACCACCGGCGGTGATTGACGTCGCGTTCGCGCCGGAGCTCGTCGGCCCCGTAATCGTCAACGCCGTCGAGTCGACAATCGAGAGTGCGCCGCTGGTTGTCGCCGAGCCAAGCGTTCCGATTTGGTTCGTCGTGTTGGTCAGCGTCACAGCGCCTGCGGTGCTGACGATCAACGTCGAGATGTTGAGTGCCGTCGCGGCATTTTGAGTGACAGCGCCGGTAACATCCTGACTGCTGCCGAGGTTGAATGCGTTCGCCGAGAGATTGCCGAGGGCCACCGTCGTCGCATGATGAATCGAGGCGTTGCCAGTGGTGCTTACGCCGCCGGCGAGCGAAATGGCCGCCGCGCCGCCATCGACGGTAATCGTTCCCGAGCCAGAACTGATGGTTGAGGCCGCACCTTGTGTCATGCCAACGCCGGTGAGAGTCACCGTGTTGTTGCCTGTGACGGCGACGTTGCCGTTGATGGTGAGCAAGCCTCCAGCGGTGATCGACGTCGCGTTCGCGCCGGAGTTCGTCGGCCCGGTAACCGTCAACGCCGTCGAGTCGACAACTGACAGAGCGCCGCTCGTTGCCGCTCCGAGCGCTCCGATCTGATTCGTCGTGTTGGTCAACGTCACTCCGGCAGCGGCGCTAATGACCAACGACGATACGCTCAGCGCGGTCGATGCGTTTTGCGTCACAGCGCCTGTCACGTCGAGAGCACTGCCGAGATTCAACGTGTTCGCTGTGACGTTGCCTAGGCCCACGGTTGTCGCATGATGAATCGCCACGTTGCCCGTCGTGCTCACACCGCCACTCAAAGCGATCGCAGCCGCGCCGCCGTCGAGCGTGATCGTTCCCGAGCCAGAGCTAACCGTCGACGCCGAGCCTTGCGTGATGCCGATGCCGCTGAGAGTCACCGTGTTATTGCCGGTTGCGACGACATTGCCATTGACGGTGAGCAAGCCTCCTGCGGTGATTGACGTCGCATTCGCGCCGGAGTTCGTCGGTCCCGTGATCATCAATGCGGTGGAGTCGACGACTGACAGAGCGCCGCTCGTTATCGATCCAAGCCCTCCGATCTGATTCGTCGTGCCCGTCAATGTCACGGCTCCCGCGGTGCTTACAACCAAGGTCGAGACATTGATCGCGGTCGATGCGTTCTGCGTCACGGCGCCCGTCACGTCGAGAGCGCTACCGAGATTAAAGGTGTTCGCTGTCACGTTGCCCAAAGCAACGGTCGTCGCATGATGAATCGATACGTTGCCCGTCGTGCTCACGCCGCCACTCAAGGCCATCGCCCCCGCGCCGCCGTCGATTGTGATCGTTCCTGAACCAGAGCTGACCGTCGATGCTGCGCCTTGAGTGATGCCGACGCCAGTGAGTGTCACCGTGTTGTTGCCTGTGACGGAAACGTTGCCGTTGACTGTCAGCAATCCACCAGCGGTGATCGATGTGGCATTCGCGCCGGAGTTCGTCGGCCCCGTAACGGTCAACGCCGTCGAGTCGACAACTGACAGAGCGCCGCTCGTTGCCGCTCCGAGCGCCCCGATCTGATTCGTCGTGTTGGTCAACGTCACTCCGGCAGCGGCGCTAATGACCAAGGTCGATACGCTCAACGCGGTCGACGCCGTCTGCGTTACAACTCCCGTCACATCGAGAGCGCTGCCGAGATTGAGAGTGTTCGCGGTAACGTTGCCTAAGCCAACGGTTGTCGCGTGATGAATCGACGCATTTCCCGTCGTGCCCACGCCGCCCGAGAGCGCCATCGCGGCCGCGCCGCCATCGAGCGTGATCGTTCCCGAGCCTGAGCTGACCGTCGAGGCCGCGCCCTGCGTGATGCCGACGCCGGTCAGCGAAACAGTGTTATTGCCGGTCACGGTCACGTTGCCATTGACCGTCAGCAGGCCACCAGCGGTGATCGACGTTGCATTCGCGCCGGAGTTTGTTGGGCCGGTGATCGTGAGCGCCGTTGAGTCGACGATTGATAGCGCGCCGCTTGTCGTCGCACTACCGATCGCTCCGATTTGGTTGCCGCTGTTGGCCAGCGTGACCGCGCCGGCGGTGCTTACGATGAGGTTTGTCACCGTCAGAGCCGTCGAGGCGTTCTGCGTCACACTTCCCGTAACGTCCTGCGTGACGCCCAACGTAAGCGTGCCGGCGGAGATGTTGCTCACGCCCACCGTTGTCGCGTGCTGAACGGTCACGTTGCCGGTCGTGCTCACACCGCCTGACAGCGCGATCGCCGCCGCGCCACCGTTGAGGGTGATTGCTCCCGAACCGGAGCTGACCGTCGAAGTCGCGTTCTGCGTGATCCCGACTCCATTCAGCGAAACCGTGTTGTTGCCGGTCACGGCGACGTTGCCATTAACCGTTAACAGGCCACCGGCGGTGATCGAGGTCGCATTCGCACCGGAGCTCGTCGGGCCGGTGACTGTCAACGCCGTTGAGTCGACGATCGACAGCGAGCCGCTCGTTGTCGCTGGGCCAAGCGTGCCGATTTGATTGCCGCTATTCGTCAGAGTCACGCTGCCGGCGGTGCTAATGTTTAATGTTGTGACGCCGAGTGCGGTTGCCGCGTATTGCGTGACTGCTGCGGTGATGTCCTGGCTGCTACCGAGGTTGAACGTATTGGCCGAGACGCCGCTGAGCTTCACGGTCGACGCATCGTGAATGGTCGTGGCGCCGGTCGAGGTCACGGTGCTTTGCAGATCGACCGCTTGAGCGCCCGCGTCGATCGCAACGATGTTGCCGATGATGGTCGCGCCGGCGGCGTCCGTCACGCCTTGGCCTGTAATCGTCAGCGTGCCGCCGGCCTGCAACGCACTGTTGATCGAGATGAGGCCGGCCGTCAGTCCGTCGGTTTGCAGTGTCATCGCGGCGGCCGTCGTGACCGGTGCGTTAATCGTGATCGTTCCGTGTGAGTGCAGCACGAGGCTGACGTTCGCCGCGCCTGTGGCCGTCGATACATTGAAAGCGTTCGAGACGGTGATGTTGGTTTGGGCTTCGAGCGTAATGGTGGCGTTGTTCGTCACTGCGGCAAAGCTGCCGATGAGCGGCGTCACGTCGAGCGTTGTTGTGCCACCGGGATTCGTGCCGAACAAGTAACTGAACGGCGACAGTAGCCCACCGAACGACGGGTTCTCGGGGCCATTTGAGATGACGATATTGTCGGGATCGAGGAGCAGATTGCCGCCGGGACCTGCCTGGGCGGTGAGATCGACCGCTCCGTGGAAGTCGAGATAGTCGTGGCTCGACACCTCGACATAGCCGCCGCCTCCCGACAAGTCGCCGCCGCGAGCGGAGATCGAGCCGTAGAAGTACGTGGCCTCGTTCGACCACACGACGACTTCGCCGCCGGTGCCGGAATGGATCGCATCAGCCCGAAGCGTCGCGCCGGGGTCGATGTAGGTTCGCGTTGAAGTGTGCAAGCTGCCCTGGCCATACAGATCGCCGCCGACCAACAGCACGCCGCCTCCGGCATCGCCGCTGGTGTCAATCCGCGCACCGTCGAGAACGCCGATGTAGTCGCCAAGCAACTCGACATTGCCGCCGGTCGCGCCCGTGCGAAGATCGGAAGCGTCGATGACGCCGCTGACCCAGAGCGTGCCGCTCGTTGACGCTGCACCACCGGAGGCGTCGAGCATCACATTTCCGCCGAGAGCACTCAACAGGCCGGCGTCGTCGATGTTCGGAGCGTTCAACCCAATGCTGCCGCCATTGCCGACGGCCACCGACCCGCTCGAACTGATCGTGATCAACTGCTGCGCGACCAGCTCCGCCGCTGGACCCGTCGAACGCAGCGCCGCGAAAATGTCGATTTCGTTGGCCGAGATCGCGATTTGTCCGGCACCGACGTCCGTCGCCGTGTCGACCTGCACCGAGCCGAACCCCGACACCGAGAGGTCGGCATTGAAGTTGGAACCTACGCCGGCGAGATGCAGCGTCGAGTCTGTGCCGGCGGCAGATGTGCCTGTGGCCGTGATCGTGAGCGAGCTGTTCGGATTGTCGAACATCACCGACGAGCCGAACGTCGTGATCAACTGCGAGAACGACGAGCCGCTGCTCGACGATGCGGTAAGTGTCGTGTCGATCGCGCCGCCTGAGACGTCGAAACTGCGATGGTCGGCCACGAGAGAGTCTTGAACATTGGCGACACCGCTGACGGTGATCGTCGAAGTGGTTGCATTGCCGGCGTGCGACAAGCTGATCGAGCTGACGCCCGCGCCGCTGACGACGTACGCAACACTACCGAAGATCGACGTGTCGGCGCCCGGCTTGAGTTGCAACGTGTTCTCGTCCGCCGAGTCGCCAGCCCCCTTGAAGTCGATGCCGCCGCTGGGCGTCGGGTCTCCGCCCGAAAAATCGAGCGTCACCTTCGTGCCATCCGGGTCGCCGTCGATTTCGAGGCTCGAAACTCCATCGAGCGATTCGGAACGCACGAGCGTCGCGTCGACGAACACTTCGAGTTGGCTGCCTTTGAGCACCACGTCGACCGTGCTTGCGTGATGGTCGCCACCGACGCCTGCCGCAACCACCATCGGGGCGCCGTTGAGCACCCGGCGGTCTTCAAGATGCGTGAGGTGCAACCGAACGTCGGTGCCGCGAGTCGGGGTGTCCGAAGGTTGCCGTCGGCGCGACGACAGCAGCAGCGCGGCCCACGACGGTAACGGCATATTTCTAGACCCTGCCCGAGGCGTGAGCGCGGGGCGAAAAAGGCGACGAACTTACCGCCGATTGTTCAGCCCGACCTATCGCGGCGTGCGAGGCTGGGCTGCGTGAGACGTGTTTTCTCGCAGATTCGCATTATCAGGTGGGGGGGCGAGGCCGTCAAACAATATATGGGTGCTGTCTTTGCGACGCTGGCAGCGCTAAGCGGCCGGATTCTTGGCAAGCGGGCAAAGCAGTGCGAATTTTTCGGGTCCTGACGGTCGAAGAGATTATGACGGCGGCTTCGTGCCGGGTTGGGCAGGCGATAACGACGACTGAGGCAAGCGCGATGAGGGAGTTGCGAATGCGCCGGGGTTCATGGGGCGAGTTTGTCGGCGATGCGCTACGAGTCGCGATGGCGGCCGGGTGCGTGGGAGCAACCACGTTCAATCTCGCGCGGGCCGACGAGTCGAGCATCGCAATCGTCACCGGGTCGATCAAGTCGTGCGAATCGAACGAATCTTTGGTCACGCACCTTCAATTAGTACCCGCAACGCGCGGCGAACGTGATCGGTCGAACGATGTCGCGGTGTTCGTTCAACCCGCTCCAGGTGGCGAACAGATTCCGTCGCCGCTCTCAACCGAACCACTCGACCGTGCCGAGAAGGCATGGGTGACCGAGGATCGCAAACCGATCGGCGCCGTCGGGTTGAACATCACGCCGGGCAAAGGCGACATGCCGGCCAACGTCGCGGCGACGGCTGAGCAGCAAATGCCGTCGAGCTTCGAGGGCCAGCGCCGCCACACGCGACCGCTGCGTTATATGTACGGCTGGCCAGCGTCGAACATCTGTCACAACCCGTTGTACTTCGAAGAGCCGGGTGTCGAGCGCTATGGCCGCACTTCGGGCCCGCTGTTGCAGCCGGTCGTTTCGGGATTGCACTTCTACGGCAACGTCGCGTTGTTTCCGTGGAAGATGGCCGTCCATCCGCCTCGGTCGCTGTTGTGCAAAGGTTCGACGCAATACTGTTCGCCGAGTCCGTTCTTGAGAAAGCATCCGCTTCTGCGACTCGGCGCAGGCAGCGCGCAGTCAGCTGTCGTGACGACGGGGCTGCTCGTCCCGTAAACGCGCGATGCGCTTTGCTTCTCGAAACGTTTCAACGTTTCACAGATCGAAGCGAAACGTGCGGCTGAGATAGCGATAAATGCGCGAGCCAAGCGAGAGATGGTGCACGCGGATCTTCGCTTCGCCGGTCGTTCCTAGCAGCAAACGAGCGTCGTGCGGATCGAGCTGCACGCGCGCATGGTACGACGTGCTTTGCGGTCGGACGTGACCATCGGCATCGAGGGTCGCGGGCGTTTGACCGGCGATGACCAGTTCACGTGAGACGACATGCGAGTCGGTTTCGGCCACGCGGTCGATCGTTCCTTCAAGAAACTCGCCGGGCAATTCGTCGAGTTGCAGCTTCACGCCCTGACCAACCTCGACGAACTCGATGTCGGCCTGGTCGATGAGCAGCGACGCCTGTAACCGAGTCGGATCGCCGACGAGACACACGAGCGTGCCGGTGTCGAGGTACGCGCGTCGATTCTCTTCATCGAGCGGCGTGCCCGACCAGTTGGCTAACACTCCTGGTTGCGGATGTGCGTGCTCCGCTCGCGGCGGCAATACGGTGCCGGCCACGGGAGCGATAAGCGTGAGCCTTGCCTCGTCGCTTAAACGCTGTTGCAGCCGTTGTTCGACGTCGGCGAGCGATTCTTCCGCTGCCGGGAGCAAAGCGGCCGCTTGCGCATCGCTGACACGTCGCGTTGTGAGGCTTTTCACTTGCATGCGCTGCTCGTTTCGTCGCCCACGAAGTCGTTCCACTTCGAGCGACAGTTCGAGATTCTTGAGTTTCGCGACCGTTTGTCCTGCCTCGACCGTGGTTCCCGGCTTGAGAGCTTCGACCAACGTTCCGGGGACTGAAACGTACAGGCGTCGAGCATCGCTGGCCTCGACGATTGCGGGAACTCGCACGCGATGCGGAAGCGGTACGAGAAACAACGCCGCCCCGACGATCGCGACCCCCGTGCCGCGTGTTGCGAAACGACGCCAATCGATCTGGGTCGAGATGACGGGGTGCGAGACGACCCGCGCCGTGGCGACGATTGGCCAAGCCATCATCCCGACCAACACGACACTCGCACCGCGCCCGAGCACTTCGACACCGTTCGATTTTCCCCATTGAATGACGCACCATGCGAACACACCGATGACCAACATGCGGTACGCGAACGACGCGATCGCATAGAGGATCAGCCCTTGTTGCGCGCGAAGACACCGGCTGTTCCGGCAAACGGATGCCGAACATCGCGTGGGCGAAGCTGGCTCGCAGGGCTAATGCCGCGCTGGGCGAGATTCGGCACAGAGAGTAAGTCGGACAGGATGTAGTAGCCGTCGTAGCGGAGCAGGGGATTGCCGTTGAAGACCAACGTGCTCACTGAGGCGACGAGCATCAGATTCAGGCAAAGGTCGTGCAGCAGCCCGGGCTCGCTCGCCCACCACATGAACGCACACACAGCGGCCAACGTGCATTCGGCAAACATACCGGCTGCGCTGACGACCACGCGTTGACGCACACTCGCGAGCGTCCAAACGTCGCTGACGTTGCAATACAAGCAAGGCGTGAACGCCAGCAACATCACGCCCATCTCGTGGCACTCGCCGCCGAAATGTTTGCACGCCAGCGCGTGCGCCATCTCGTGCACGATCTTCGTCGCCGCCACTGCGAGCGCAAGCCACACGAGGTTGCTCGATCTCCAAACCTGTGAAAGAGCAGGAAACCGCGACCGCACGTCATCGAATCTCATGGCGACGAGCAATAGCGCCGCGATCATCAGCAGGCAACAACCCGACAAGAACCACGGCGAGAAAAGCCATCGCGTTCGCGGGGCCAGCCAAGCAAGAAAGCGGTCGGGATCGACGCCGCGAAAACGAATCGCCAGCGGATTGGCCAGCGCCCCGAGAATCTTGCGTCGTTGCGATTCCTCGCGACGTGCAAAAAGCACCGAAGCTTGCCCGGTCGTTTCGGCGGTGATCAAACCTTGGCTGTGGAGGTTGCGAACGAACGCGAACAACTCGTCGGCGCTCAGCGTATTTGGCCGATGCTGACGCTCGAACCGTTCGCGTAACTGGTTAAGCGTCGTTTGACCGTCGAGGTTGCGAAGAATGAAATACTCAGCCTCGGCCAGCTGATAATAGCGCAGCGAGAGCGGATCTTTTACGCCCCACGTGCGTCGCTTGATGCCGCGCAAACAATACAGCACGAGGTCCGGACGCATGCGCGGACGCCAACTTTTGTCCCGCTCACCGATGGCGATCGCTGCCGTCACTTACGGCTCCTGAGCTGTGACAGCGGACCGTTCGTCGACTTTCGCCGCTTCGATCGTCCCGGTTTCGATCGTCCCGGCTTCAATCGTTAACGAAGCGTGCAAACCCGGCTTGAGAGCGAGGCCCACATTCTCAATCTCCGCCCAAAACCTCGCCTGCCCGTTCACGGGGTTCACTTCCGGACTCACGAACACGATCTTCCCCGGAAACTTCGCGCCAGGTTTGCCCGGCAAGTCGAGGGAAAGAGTGACCTTGCGTCCCGCGAGTTCTTCGAGCGATTCGCGAGCGGAGAGAAAACCCTCAGCCCGCAGCCGGTCGATACGCACGAGCCGCACGACCGACTCGCCCGGCTGCACCCATTCGCCGCGATGTCGCTTGATCTGCACGACGACGCCCGAGATCGGCGCGAGCAGATGCCGACGCTCGAGTCGGTTCGTCGCCAACTCCAGCTCGTTTTCCTTCAGTTGACTCGTAATCTGCGCGACGGCCAGATCGTGTTCTGCCTGTTGAACCTCGAGTGCAGCGCCGTCGGCAGCCAGACGCAAAGCGTCGAGCTCCGACTGTGACACGCTATTGCGATACTTCTCGATGGAATCGGTCGCGCGCTTGAGCTCTGCCTGCGCGACCTCGTGCGTTTTGCGGGCATAGCGGATCTTGAGCTCGTTGGCCGCTTCGAGCCGCGAGATGTCGAGTTCCAGCTTCGCACGCTGAACGAGCTGCTGAGCGTCGCCATCTTCGAGTTTCGCTAACAGCGTCCGCTCGGTGATCGCCTGCCCTTCGGTGACGGCGATCGACGTTAAGACTCCGGCGTCTGCTGCGGGAACGTCGACTTGCTCGATGAGGGTCAGCATCACCGAGTCGACACGGACGGGCTCCGTCGCGCGTGTTTCAGTGGTCGCCGCGAAGAGGCAAGCGAGGGCCATCGCTACACGTCGAGTGAAGGTCGATTTCATACGCGCGGTCATCGTTAGAAGAATAAGGCGGTGCGGACGGCGCGCCACAAGGAATGGAACCACACGTATCCGAGTGGCTTGCGTCCGCAATGAATCTTGCCAAGGACCGTGGCTCGCGGACGAAGCGGCGACAGCTCGTCGCGATTGACATCGACCGTGACCGTGACGATCGGTCGGTCTTCGTCATCGAGGTCGGTCGCCATGGCCATCTCGCGAACGTGGCCCACGTGAACCTGCTGCGGATGCGCGGTGAGCACGAACGAAACTGTCGGTCGATCGGTGGCGTTGTGATCGATCTCGGGCAGATAGCCGGCCTGGTCGTCGGGGACGGCGAGCTTGAGAATCCATGGGCCTTCGGTCCGCGCGACGGTGAGAAGCACCTGGCCTCGCTGCACGGGACGGGCAGCCAACAGTGTTTCGACGTCCCACGTAAGAACCTGGCCTCTCACGGGACTTCGGAGCGTGAGCTCCGCTTGCTGCGTGCGCAAGAGTTGATCTTGCTGCTCGAGGCTTCGCAGCATTTCCTTCAATTCTTCTCCCTCGCCGGTCAGCTCGTTGTAGCGCTCCTGCTCAGATACACCGATGGGGTTCGCCGCGAGGCGACGGGCTTGCAGCGATGCCAAACGTTTGCGCGCGGTTTGCAGCTCGCCTGCGACACGACTGAACTCGAAGTCGAGCTGCGGGCGACGCAACTCGATAAGGGTCGCGCCTTCGGCCACACGATCGCCATGCTCGACGGCGATGCGGTCGACGATCGCGTCGGCTGAAGAGAACACCTCGCGCTGCTCGGCGGGTTCGAGCGTGCCGCGTGCTTCGACGACGAATTCGGCCGGAATCACGCACAGGGCCATTACGATCACCGCTGCGACGGCGGCTGCGATCGTCGCTTTTTTCCTGGCTCGCTTACCGTGAATTCGGCGTCGGTCGAGCCATCGCGAAAGCCGCGCCAGCGGCATGCGTTCTTGAGCCAGCGAATGATCGAGCGCCAGGGCGCTATGCTCGGCGACCGCTTCGGCACGCAGACGGCAAATGTCGTCAACTGCTCCGTCGGCGAATTGTTCGATCAATAGCGCGCCCAGCGGACGTTCGGCGTCACGATCGTCATCGGATGCACTGTGTCCGGAAGTCTGCAAAGGCACGATTCCCAGCCGAACGACGTGTGATTGTTCGACGTGAGCTTCGAGAGCTTGCGCCAGTTGCGGCGACAACTCCTCGTCGTCGGGCGTCCACCATTGCGTGATGCCGACCGACAATACGGTCTCGATCAGATGTTCAGCCGTTTGGACGGCGGTCGCCCGGTGATCGAACGTTTCGAGTCCGCTGGCGGCTCGCAGCCGACATGCATCGTCGTCGCGGGTGAAGACGCTAAGGCGGTCGCAACCGATAAGCAGTCGCCCTTCGTTGGCGATTTCGTAGGCAATGCGGTCGACATCGCGGTGCACATGCACGCGTCGCACGAATTGCTCGAGCTGTTCCCACAATGCTTCGCGTTGCAGTAGCTCGCGGCGCTGTCGATGACGCTCAAAGTCGGCGGCAAGTTCGGCAAGCAACCCCACGAGCCGAACGTCTTGCCCGTCGTTATCGTCGCGGCCGGCGGGTAGCACGATTTCGAGCACGCCGGCGGCTTCGGCGCCTTCGCCGATCGACGCGAGGACCAGGGTATTCGTCCCGGAGTCAGATGCATCTTCCGAGGGAGCCGCAAACGGTGACGGCCCTGTCATCGCCCGCATGAGTAGCTGGCGATGCCACGGATGTTCTGCCTCGGCCCAGACCGTCGCGGTGGCGCTCAGCTCGAAGGCACGCCGCAAAGCGTCGCTCGTGGTCCGCAGCCACACCGCTGCTCCCAAGGGCGCGAGCTGCCGGGCCGTCGCCGTGAGCAGCTCGCGATAAAAGTCGCCGCGCGACGTCTGCGATTGCGCCAACTCGGACAGCCGGTCGACGGCGGCCTCAAGGTCCGCCGCGGGGGACGGTGTCGATGCAGGCCAGCTTGGGAATTCGGGAGGCATATCTGCCGAGTATAAGGTCGCCTTCGCGTGCAAGCACCGAGAGAAGTTGAGTGAAACCTGGCGAGCTAGCTGGACCAGCGAAGGAAAGATGGGAAGGACTGATTGATTTTGCCGGTTAAGCAGAAATTAACGTCATGCTCCAGCGACGCTGTTGCCGACCAATGGAACGACGAAGTGCGCTCTAAGCCGAGCGCTGCTAGCAAGGGCAGGCAACAAGAAGTAACGTCATTGGCTGCAAACTACGCCACGTTCCGCTCGGTCGGACGTTGGGCTACGGCATGGATCACCATGTTGAGCCTCGTCGTGTGCGGCTGCGCAACGCACGCGTTATTCCAGCTTTCTGCTCGACGACGACGCGCACTACAAGACGATCATCGAAAAGACGAACTATCTGCAAGACGGCGGCCCGGCACACACGGCCCTCGCCGGCACTGCGGCCCCGCGGACGATCGTCAATCCAGGGGCGATCGAGTATCGCGACATCACATTGCACGATGCGGTGCGTTTAGCACTGACGCATTCGACGGTGATTCGCGACCTCGGTGGAGCGTTGCTGCAATCGCCCGTCAACGTTCACACCATCTACGGGCCAGGCCTTGTCGAAACCGATCCGCGCTTTGGTGTCGACAACGCCTTGAGCGCGTTCGATGCCACGCTCGCCGCGAACACGACATTGAGCAAGAATCGGCAGGCGCTGAACAATGCGTTCCTCGGCGGCGGCACGCGGTTGCTCGACACCGACAACGCGACGTTCCAACGACAAATCGCCAAGACGACGGCCGACGGCACGCAGTTCACGCTGTCGCACAACACCGATTACACGCTCAACAATGCGCCCGCCAACGCGTTCCCGAGCGCGTGGAACACGTACATTGATGCCGAATTCAACCATCCGCTCTTGCGCTGGCGGCGTCGACTACAACCGCATCGCCGGCCCGAACGGCACGCCAGGCCTGTTGAATGGCGTGCTGTTGGCGCGAGTGAATACCGATATCGCCTTGGCCGACTTCGAAACGCATGTGCCGACGCTGATCAGCGAAGTCGAGAACGCGTATTGGGACTTGTACTACGCGTATCGCAACCTCGACGCGAAGATCGCCGCACGCGATGCGGCGCTCGAAACGTGGCGGCGCGTCCACGCGCTCTACGAGTCGGGCCGTCGCGGAGGCGAAGCGGAGAAGGAATCGCAAGCGCGCGAGCAATACTTCGCCTTCCAAGAGGAAGTGCAGAACGCGCTCACGGGGCTACAACTCGGCGGCACGCAAGTGAACAACGGCTCGAGCGGCGGGACGTTCCGCGGCACGGGCGGAGTGTACACGGCAGAGCGGCGACTGCGGTTGTTGCTCGGATTGCAGATTACCGATTGCCAGGTGCTCCGGCCGATCGACGAGCCGCAAATGAGCAAGATTCAATTCGATTGGGACGAGATTCTGTGCGAAGCGCTGGCGCGACGTCCCGAGTTGCGACGGCAACGAATGCTGATCAAGCGTCGTGAAATGGAACTGTCGGCCTACAAAAACTTCCTGCTCCCCACGTTGAATCTCACCGGCGGCTATCACTTCCAAGGCTTCGGCAACAAGTTGTTCGGCAACGGCAGCGAGGGAGATTTCGACAACGCATATCAAGCGCTCTTCACGCAGAACCTTGAAGGTTGGAACACCGGCCTGCAGTTCTCGGCGCCGCTAGGCTATCGCAAAGGGCACATGCTCGTCCGCAATGCCGAGATTGCGCTGTCGCGCGAGCACGCGGTGCTGCTCGAGCAAGAGCGCGACATTGTACACAACCTGAGCAACGCGATCGGCGATTTGGATCGTGCCTACGTGGTGGCCGAGACGAATTTCAATCGTCGCGCCGCGGCCCGTCAGCACATGGCCGTCGTCCAGGCCGAGTTTGAGGCGGACAAGGCGACGGTCGAAGCCTTGCTGTACGCGCAACTGCGGTTGGCCGACTCCGACGCACACTTCTATCGTTCGTTGGTCGAGTATGCATTGGCGGTGAAGAACGTGCACTACGAGAAGAACTCGGTGCTCGATTACAACGAGATCTATCTGACCGAGGCGCCATGGTCGTGGCGAAAGACGGCCGAGAAGTCGAAAAGTCAGCGCCCCGGCGATCAGATGAACTACGTGATGCGTCGCGAGATTGTGAAGGTTGCAGCGCCAGCGCCGGCCAAGAACGATGCGACTTTTACGCCCGCGACGTTCGAAAGCCCGGCCACGTCGGCTGCCTCGAAGAAGCTCGACGACGCTTCAGCGACGACAGGGCCCGGATCGCTTGAGCCTAATGCGCCGGCCGATGCGTCGCCCATCATCAAGCCGGTGGCGACCGAGCGTAAAGCTGCTCCCTAAACGCGCGTGTTGACCGGCAGGACATCGGCACCCATAGTGGCGATTACTTCGCTTCTCGCTCGCTCGCCACGAGGCCTGGCCATGTCCCTCGCGCGTTCGCTTTTCCTTGTCGTCGTTGCATTGCTGTCCACCTTGGTGAGCGCGAACCTCGCGCACTGCGCCGACGCAACGAAGGGCGTTCGACCGAATATTCTCGTGATTCTTGCGGATGATCTCGGTTACGCCGACGTGGGCTTCCACGGGTGCAAAGACATCGCGACACCGAACTTGGACGCGTTGGCTGCCAGCGGAGTGCGATGCACGAGCGGCTACGTGACACATCCGTTCTGCAGCCCGACGCGAGCAGGACTGTTGACGGGGCGGTATCAACAGCGGTTCGGTCACGAGTTCAATCCGGCTTATGTGCCGGACGACGCGACGGTTGGTCTGCCGACATCGCAAGTCACCATCGCTGATGTACTTCGCGGCGCGGGCTATGCGACGGGTTGCGTGGGCAAGTGGCACCTCGGGGCGCATCCATCGTTTCATCCCAATCGTCGCGGGTTCGATGAGTACTTCGGCTTCCTTGGCGGCGGGCACGTGTATCTGGCCGGAGAGAAGGGGGGCCCCGAGTATCAGATTCCACTCGATCGCAACGGCAAGCCGGAGCCGCTCGAAGGTTACATGACCGAGGTTTTGGGAGGCGAGGCGGCCAAGTTTATCGACAAGCACCGGGGCAGTCCTTGGTTCCTTTATCTGGCGTTCAATTCACCGCACACGCCGCTCCAGGTGACCGAAGCTCTCGCCAAGCGGGCAAAGCACATCGACAACCCCATGCGTCGAGACTATGCCGGGTTGATCTATGGCATGGATGACGCGGTGGGCCTGGTGCGCGAGGCGTTGCGACGCTCGGGGCAGGAAGAGAACACGCTGGTGTTTTTCTTCAGCGACAACGGCGGACCCCCCTGGGCAAACCACAGCGATAACAGTCCGTTGAGTGGAACGAAAGGCACAGTGCTCGAAGGGGGCGTGCGGGTGCCGTTCGTCGTCCGTTGGCCCAAGCAGATTCCCGCCGGCTCAACGTTCGACGAGCCGGTCTGTTCGCTCGACGTGTTCGCCACTGCGGCTTCCTTGAGCGGCGCCGAGGTTCCCGAGTCGCACAAGCTCGATGGCTTGAACATCATGCCTGCCTTGTCAGGCAAAACAGCGTCGCTGGATCGTAAAAACTTATTCTGGCGAACCGGCGGAGGTGCGGCGTTCGCGGTGCGGCAGGGAAAGTACAAGCTCGTTCGACTCGAAAAACAGGGCGAGCAATTGTTCGACCTCGACGCCGACGTCGGCGAAACCAAAGACATCGCAGCGCAGCATCCTGAGACCTTGTCGGAGCTACGCGCCGCGCTCAATGCGTGGAACGCCGAGCTGATTACGCCCGTTTTCGACGGCTCGAAACGCCAACGCAAGCGAGCCGGTGCTGCGACGACGAAGAACGAATAGTCGTAGGCACATCGTCAGGCTTGATGATCCACGTCGCATGCGGATTCGCGCGTCTTCTGTAAGGAAGCACGAAACCGCAAGCGGCGATGGCAGATGGTAGCAATGTTCAGCGAATCATCTGAATGATCTCAGGATCAATAGCAGTCAGCGCGCCGGGCTAGGCAAGCCCGCGCTTCAGCCTCGCCGCCAACTCGTCGAAGCGCACGCGTTGACTCCAAGCGACCATGCCTAAGAAAACGTTGCCGCCCAGCGATGCGAACAGTCCCATAAGCGTCAACATCAGCGCCGTCCAGGGTTTCTCTTCCGCCGCAGGTTCGGCGGGTTGTGACATCACTGAGTGATCGATCGCCGGCTGAGGCGTGGGCGCCGGATCGGTGGATCGGTTCGGAGCGAACGTCGCCGGCGACGAGAAACGCGGCGTCTGGATCGTCCCCGGCGGAGAGGTCGTCCCCGGCGGCGAGGTTGTCACGACGGGCGACTCGTGCGTCAATGTTGGCTCAGGCGCGGGTGTCGACGGTTGCGTCGTGGGAGCATTCGTTGGAGGCGGCTGCACTGCGGGAGGCTGGACTGCCGGCGGCTGAATGTACGGCGGGGCGGCGGCTGGCTGCGCTGCTGCGGGCGGATCAGTGATTACCGGCGGCGTTGCGGGCGGCGGCGTGACCGGTGGTGCGGCCGTCGGCGGAGGCATTTGTGGCAGCGGCTCGCCTTGATGCGGCAGCGGGCCGGTTCCCACCACGATCTGATAACGACGAATGCCGCCAGGCACTTCGGGCAAGTCGCTGCTGACGATCGTTCCTTCCTTCATCGCGTCGAGCATCTTCGGATCGATCTGCACGATGTAATGGATGCCGCCGCCGACGACGGGCTCCCAGCCAAAGTCGATGCCGGTGGCCGACAGGGCTATCAACAGGGGAATCGCGTTCATCGAGCTCCTCTCGAAGGAAACGTGTCAGGTCGAAACGAGCGACTCGCCTGTCGCGGCGCGCTGTCCCGAATCAAGCGAAGGGTTGTCGATCGTCAATGTCGTGGGCGATGGCGCGGTGTCGGGATGGCTTTCCATGGCCGTCAGTTCGGTACGAACCATGACGAGCAGTGTTTGTAGAATCGCCACGGCCATCGGTCCGACGACGATGCCGATCATGCCCAAGGCCTGCACGCCGCCGAGCACGCTCAACAGGCCAAGTAACGGATGTAAATTCGAGCGACCGTGCAAGACCCAAGGTTTGATCAGGTTGTCGCCGACCGTGCCCAGCACGATGCCGTAAACCGCCAGCGCGATCGCCGCCTGGGGTCGACCTTCGTGCAACACCAGCCATGCAGCACACGAGCCCCAAATCGGAATCGCGCCGATGAACGGCACGATGGCGAACACCATCGTCAGCACCGAAAGCAGAAAGATGCTGTCGAACCCGGCCAGTGCATAGCCGATCGACGCTAGCGCCGCCTTGCGCAAATGCCGACAAAAGCATCGCAACGAGAATCGCACGTGTGAGTTGGCCGAACTCGTCGAGCAGCTGCGCCTCGTAACGGTTATCGAGCGGCGTCAGCTTGCGAAGCTGATCGATCATCTCCGGACCGTCGGCCAGGAAGTAGTACAGCGCGACCACCATCACACCGATGCCCACCAACATCTGCACCAAGAAGCTGCCGAGAAACTGCGTCGTTCCCAAAGCCAGCGGCCGCGCGACCGCTTGCAACTCGCCATGCCACTCGGCCAACTGCGTTTCGTCGAACTTGAACAGACCGCGCAGCCACGTCTTGATTGGGCCGCCGTACAGCGCCTCGCGAATTTGCGCGACGTCGCCACGCGCTTCGCGAACTTTAGCGGCCAGTGCCGTTTGATCGTCGACTGACTGATTGAGCACGGGCACCGCATCCTGGAGCTTGTCAAAACTCGTCGTAACGCGATCCTCCGGTTCCGAATTCGCGTTGTCAGCGCCTTTCGAGTACAGCTCACGCATGAGCGTGGTCGTTGACGAACCTAACTGGCTCAACTCGTCACGCCTGAGCGGCCCCTCGTTAGCAAAATCGGCGTTGGCGCTTGCCGCATCGCGAAGTCGATCAAGCACACCATCCACATTTGCAAGTGCCTTCTCGATTCGCGCCGGCGGCGCCTCCAATTCGAACCGCGTCCGCAACCTCGACGCGCCACGCGCGATACTTTGCGGATCGAACTCGCTGACCAGCGCCAGCGTGTCCGTCGCGGCTCGGCTAATGAACCACATCATCGGAAGCAGGAAGATCAAAACGACGCACAACGTGGTGATGCCAGCCGCAAGACGCTCACGCCCGCCGTTATGACGAGCCATCCACTGCTGCACGGGTCGGAACATCACCACCAGCAGCACGGCGATGAACAGCGGCAGGAGAAATCCTGACAGCACTTTCAACGCGAGAAAGCCGACGACCCCGGCAATGCCGATCAGCACGAGGAACGAAACAATACGTTGCATGCGGCCAGGCACCGGTGACGTCGGGACGGAATCGCGATTATTGTAGCGGATTGAGTGGATCGTCGGCTAATCCGTGATCCTGCTCGGTGATCTCGCTGTCCAGAGACGAACTTTGACCAACGGCCCCCACCGCTTGCCTCTTCGCGGAGGCGCTTTCTCGCCACAACCCCCTCGGTTCTCACGGCCGACGCATTGATATTCTCACGCCCTTCGCCGAAGCTGGGACGCTTGAAAGACGCACGCTTAACGCCTCGCCGTATCGCCATCCTCGCGGCCAAGATTGCCGTCGTGGCCGCATTGGTGTGGGGCGTACATCGGACGGTCAACACGGCGCTGGCCGAGCTGGCCAATCACGAGTGGTCGCCGAGCCGGTTGAAGTTCGGTTGGCTCGTCGCGGCGGGGCTGCTGTACCTCGCCTCGTTGTTTCCCTCGGCCCTGTTCTGGCACGGCGTGTTGCGAGCCCTCGGCCAGCAGCCGCGTCTGATGCAGACCATTCGCGCCTACTACATCGGTCATCTCGGAAAGTATGTCCCCGGCAAAGCGCTGGTCGTTGTGCTGCGAACTGGACTCGTTCGTGGACCTCAGGTCGACACCGCCGTCGCGGCGGCAAGCATTTTTTATGAGACGCTGACGATGATGGCCGTTGGCTCGTTCGTGGGCGGTGGGGCGCTAGCGATTTGGTTCCGACATCAAACGTGGTTGATGCTGGTCGCGATCGGCATGATGCTCGTCTCGGGACTACCGACGTTGCCGCCGATCTTTCGTCGCATCGTCGCCATCGCCGCCGGCCGACGCATCGATCCCGCAGTGCTCACGCGATTCGGACAAATCAGCTTCCGCTTGCTCGTGCTCGGCTGGCTCGGCATCGCGATCGGCTGGTGCCTCAATGGACTCAGTTTGTACCTGGTCATCGGCGCCTCCGGTTTCGAGATCACCCCCGAGGTCGGCGAGAAGCTGTTGCTTTGCACGATTGCCGGAGCGTTGTCGGTTGTAGCGGGCTTTCTCTCGTTGATTCCCGGCGGCGCGGTTGTTCGCGAGGCAGTGCTGATCGCGCTGCTGCCGCCGTACTTCGGGCAAATTGCTGCGGTCGTATCGGCCTTGGTGGCTCGATTGGTGTCGCTAGTGGCGGAGCTTGCGATTTCAGTTATTCTGTATGTATCCGCTCGAATTGGCGCCGCCCGCGATCGCCGCCCCCCGCCTTGACGCCTCTCATGCTGTCCATCGTCATTCCCGTGTACAACGAGGCCGAAAGCCTCTCGCCGCTTCATGGCGAGTTGGACGAGGTGGCACGCGAACACGGCTACGACCTCGACATCATTTTCATCGACGACGGCTCGAACGACGGTTCATGGTCGGTCATCGAACAACTGGCAACGACCGATCCTCGCGTACACGGTATTCGCTTTCGTCGCAACTTCGGCAAGGCGGCGGCACTGAGCGCAGGGTTCAAAGCGGCACGCGGCGACGTGATCATGACGCTCGACGCCGACTTGCAAGACGATCCGCACGAGATCCCGCGGTTCCTTGCGACGCTCGACGATCGCGAACTCGACGTCGTCAGTGGTTGGAAAAAAGTGCGACACGATCCGTGGCACAAAGTCGGCCCGTCGCGCGTGTTCAACTGGCTCGTGAGCACCATCACCGGCGTGCCTTTGCACGATCACAACTGCGGCATGAAGTGTTACCGCCGCGAGGTCGTTGGCGAAGTGCGTTTGTATGGCGAACTTCATCGGTTCGTGCCCGTGCTTGCCTCTTCGCGGGGTTTTAAGGTCGGCGAGATTGCCATCGCTCACCGCGCACGCCGTTATGGACACTCGAAGTACGGAGTGCGTCGCTTCGTGAAGGGCTTTCTCGACCTGCTCACGGTGAAGTTTCTCACCGGCTTCGGTCATCGCCCGCAGCACATTCTCGGCACGCTCGGGCTGATCTTCTTCTTCCTCGGTGGCGTCGAGTTGTTGTACTTGTCGCTGTATTGGCTTTTCTACACGATGCAGGGCATCGACCCGAAGCTGCACCAACGTCCCGCGGTCATCTATTCCGTCGGCCTGTTGCTGCTCGGCGGGCAGTTGCTCTCGATCGGTTTTCTCGCCGAGTTGATCACCGCCTTCCACGGACGCGAATCCGACACGTACTCGGTCGCTGAGCGGACGAGTGATGTTCGCAAAGAGGCGGAGCCGCGTTCCATGCCGGTCACGCACGCATGAGCGTCGGCGAGTCGCAATCAACGGCGGGCTTGCGATGGGGCATCTATGCAATTCTCATCGCCATCGGTGTCGGCGCGACGACCGGCCGCATCCTGGCCGTCAACGCCGTCGATCGCATCTCGATCGAGAAGTATCTGCGCGACGTGCTCAAGCGTCCCGACTGGCAGCAACAGCGGCCGTTCTTAAGCAGCAACGATCGCAGCCGGTGGGACACGATTCGCTCGCTCGTCGAATTTGGCACCTACAAGATCGACGACGTCGTGTCGCAGCCGGGTTGGGACACGATCGACATGGTCAAACATGACGACGACGGCAACCCCGCCCCCGGTCCCGATGAAGGACATCTCTACTCGAGCAAACCGCCGCTGTTGGCGACGATTCTCGCCGGCGAGTATTGGGTGATCAACCGTCTCACCGGCGCGACGCTCGCCACGCACCCTTACGCCGTCGGGCGGTTCATGCTCATCACGTTCAACGTGCTGCCGATGATCGTGATGTTCGTGTGCATTGCGCGAATGGCCGAGCGTTATGGCCGAACCGATTGGGCGCGCATCTTTGTCGTCGCCTCGGCGGTGTTCTGCACATTCCTGACGACGTTCGCCGTAGTGCTCAACAATCATCAGCCGGCCGCGGTCAGCGTGGCAATCGCTCTCGACGCAGGCTTATTAATTCTCGTCGACGGTCGTCGCGATTTAAAACTTTTCGCGATCGCGGGACTGTTCGCGGCGTTTGCCGTCACGAACGATTTGCCCGCGGCGGCATTCGCCGGAGCGCTGAGCGTTAGCGTGCTGTGGGTCGCGCCGCGGCAGACGATCATCGCTTTCGCTCCCGCCTCCCTCGTGGTGGCCGCGGCTTTCTTCGGCACGAACTATGCCGCGCATCGCACCTTCATGCCGCCGTACTCGCAGCGACTCGACGAACAGGGTTGGTACAACTATCAGTATCGTCGCGGCTCGAAGGTGATCGACAGCTACTGGATCAAGCCCGAGAGCATGGGGGCGATCGATCGCGGTGAACCCGACCCCGGTGTGTATGCGTTCCACGTGCTCGTCGGGCATCACGGCATCTTCTCACTCACGCCGATTTGGCTGCTCAGCTTCGTCGGCATGGCGATGTTTGTTGCGAGGCCAGGCGCGATGCGGTGGGTCGGCCTCGGCATGTTGGCGGTATCGCTGGTCTGTCTGGCTTTCTACATTTTGCAGGCGATGCCCAACCGCAACTATGGCGGCATGACGAGCGGCATGCGCTGGGCCTTTTGGATGGCGCCGCTGTGGCTGATCGCCATGCTGCCAGCGCTCGACCGCATGGCAAATCGTCGATGGCTGCAAGGAATCGCGATCGTGATGGTCGGATTCAGCGCTCTCTCGGTTGCCTATCCAACGTGGAACCCGTGGGTTCACCCTTGGATACTTGATCTGCTGTTGTCGCTCGACGCGGTTCAACTGGGACCGCGTTAGGGACAACATCAAAGACGAGGCTGGTGTGTATTCACACCAGCATGACGAACATGACACCCCAATAACGGCCGTTCCGCATTGACGCGTTCGAAAACGAGCGCCTACAATGCCGCGGAATGCAGGCGGACTGCCTTAATTCGTGTCAAGGCGACTCCAGGGACGGTTACGATGGTCGTTCGCCGGACGGCGCTGGGCCACGAGGTCGCGGCTCCGGCCAAACTCAACCTCTTTCTCGAGGTTCTTGGAAAGCGAGACGATGGGTTTCATAACATTGAAACTCTGATGCTCCCCGTCTCGCTGTACGACACGCTTTCGATCGCCGCGACAAGTTCTCCAGCGATCGAACTCACCGTTCACGACGGTTGGCAGAACACGGCTGATCAGACACCTTTGGGCGCCGAGAACCTTGTCGTTCGCGCGCTCGAGCGACTACGCCAAAGAGCCGGTGTCGAGCGCGGTGCGAACGTCTCTCTGGTAAAGCGCATTCCGATGGCTGCCGGGTTGGCCGGTGGTTCGAGCGATGCGGCAGCCGCACTGCTGCTCGGCAACGAGTCATGGAATCTCGATTGGTCGCGGAATCGGCTTGCCTCCGTCGCGGCGGAACTCGGCAGCGATATCCCGTTCTTTTTGCACAATGGCGCCGCCGTTTGCCGCGGCCGCGGTGAACAGATCGACCCCGTCACGGGACTCGGGCAACTGCACTTCGTCGTCGCCGCGCCGCCCGAAGGACTTTCGACCGCCAGCGTCTATCGCACGTGCAAACCCAGCGAGACGCCGCACGATGTGTATCCACTCATCGAAGCGCTTCGCGCCGGAAGATGGGCCGACATCGCTCGCTGTCTGAAGAATCGCTTGCAGCAAGCCGCCGAACAACTTTCGCAATGGATTGACCGCTTGAAGTTCGAGTTCGCGCGACTCGACTGCGTCGCTCATCAGATGAGCGGCAGCGGGACCAGTTACTTCGGAATCTGTCGCAGCGCTCGCCACGCACGACGCATCGCCACGCAATTGCGCAGCCGACAAGTAGGACGTGTCTTCGCCGTCGGTAACATCTGTTGATTTCTGCTCGAACAAGGAGGACGGCCGTGGAGATCACCGAGGTTCGCATCAAGCTCATGGAAGACGCCGGCGAACGTCTTCAGGCCTTTTGCTCGATCACGTTTGACCACTGCTTCGTGATCCGCGACTTGAAAATCATCGAAGGCACCAGCGGCGCGTTTGTCGCCATGCCCAGCCGCAAGCTGACCGCCCACTGTCCGCAGTGCGGCTGCAAGAACCACCTGAGGGCTTGCCACTGCAACCAATGCGGGCTGCGATTGAAGGACGATCGCGTGCCGAAAGACGACGACGGCCGCGCGAAGCTGTACGCCGACATCGCGCATCCGATTAACTCATCATGCCGCGAGATGATTCAAGACCGCGTGATCAAGGCCTACCAAGAGGAACTCGTGCGGTCGAAGCAGCCAGGATACGTGTCCAGCTACGACGACTTCGACGAGGATCTGGTCGCGACGCCGCACACCAACACTCGGCGACATGCGCCGTCTCACGAAGCGAAAGTCGAGCCGGCCGAGCAAGGGCCCCGAGCGCCGCACATCGCGCCCGCCGCCCACAAGCAGCGTTCGGCCGCGTCGGCCTCGGCTCCCATGCAAAAACCCGCCGACAACAAGCCCAAGCGCGGCGACGGCTTCGGCGCGGGAATTTTCTAATTACAGCAGCATTTTGAAACCGGCCTGCTCAAAGTGCCGATCGGAAGTCAGCGCTTCGGTGATATTGCGCTGCTTCATCACGACAAAAGACGTACAGTCCGTCAGCGACCAGTGTTTGTCCGGTCGGCTGGCATATAGATTCAATCCTTGCCGCCATAGTTGCGGCGAGGATGGTGCGATTTCAACAAGCGAATCGGTCTGCAGGGCTGCGATGAGTTAGATGAAGGCGTCTCGTAAACCCGCACTGCCCAAATAGTTTGCGACCTCCAATAGCACATATTCCGTCGTCACAACGCGTCCTACGTACCGCTCGGAAAATGCACGCGCGGCCGGATGCAGTGAGTCGCGGCGGCTTAGAACAGCAATGTAGAACGACGCGTCGGCGAAGACGGTCGTCATTGCTTCGCTTGACCGTAGAGATAGTGCATGAGATTCGTGGCGGCGTCGTCAGGAAGTTCGTTGGTCACGCCGAGGACACCTGCGAGTCGCTCCGAAAGCGGCCGAGCTTCTTCCGACAACGTCTCGGAATGCGGCAAGACCGTGAACGTCACTGCGGCGCCTTCCGGGAGAGCCAGCGGTTCATCGGGAACGATCGCCCCATTGTGGATTCGTCCTGAGTGCGTCATGGGTCACCTGTCTGGTTGTCACCATTATACACGCAGGCCAGATCAACAATTATCGGGCGACGCCGTTACCGCCAGGCGAATTCGCCCGCCGCCGCGCTGGGCAGATGCGTGACGCCCATCAGATACTTGTCGACCGAGCGGGCGGCCTCGCGACCTTCGTGAATCGCCCACACGACGAGCGATTGGCCACGACGCGTGTCGCCGGCGGCGAACACGCCTTCGACGCTCGAACGATACTGTGCGTCGCACTTGATGTTGCCGCGCGGATCAAGCTCCAGTCCGAGGTCGGCGATCGCGCCGCGCTTCTCGGGGCCGAGAAATCCCATCGCCAACAACACGAGTTGCGCAGGCCACACCTTTTCAGTGCCCGGCACTTCTTTGAACTGCTGACGTCCCTGTGCATCGTTGAACCACTCGATCGTGCACGTGACGAGACTCTCGACGTTGCCGTCGGCGTCGCTGCGGAACTCTTTCGTGAGCACGCTCCAGTGACGATCGCAACCTTCTTCGTGCGAGCTGCTGGTGCGCAACATCATCGTCCAATACGGCCAAGGCGTGTGCTCGGGGCGATCGCCGCGGCGCGGGAAGGCGCCGAGATCGGGCGGCTTGACGAGCAATTCGAATTGCGTGACGCTCTTGGCTTTCTGGCGGTTGCTGGTGCCGGTGCAGTCGCTGCCGGTGTCGCCGCCGCCAATAATGATCACGTCCTTGCCTTCAGCGGAAATCGACTTCGCCGCGTCGATCGTATCGCCTTGGTTGCGCTTGTTCTGCTGCGGCAGGAACTCCATCGCGTAATGGACGCCCTTGAGTTGCCGACCGGGGATCGGCAGGTCGCGCGGCGCGGTCGCGCCTCCGCAGAGCAGGATGGCATCGAAACGGTTGCGCAGCTCGGACGTGGGAACGTTCACGCCGACGTTTGCGTTGCAACGGAACGTGATGCCTTCCTCTTCCATCTGCTTGATACGTCGCCACACGCGAGACTTCTCGAGCTTGAAGTCGGGAATGCCGTACATCAGTAACCCGCCGGGGCGGTCATCGCGTTCGAAGACGGTGACTTCGTGGCCAGCACGATTGAGTTGTTGCGCCGCGGCGAGGCCGGCAGGTCCGCTGCCTACCACGGCGACGCGACGGCCGGTGCGCGTGAGCGGCGGGTCGGACGTGATCCAACCTTCGTCGAAGCCGCGATCGGCAATCGTCATCTCAATTTCTTTGATCGCGACTGGGTCGTCG
Source organism: uncultured Planctomycetota bacterium (assembly GCA_963708675.1). Taxonomy (GTDB): domain Bacteria; phylum Planctomycetota; class Planctomycetia; order Pirellulales; family PNKZ01; genus DATAXP01. The sequence goes on along the minus strand of CAVPTO010000003.1, from coordinate 1,710,438 downwards.
GTGATGCCGAGCACGCACGCGCTCTCGCACGGGGCAGGGCAGATGCGCCCGGTGAACTCGGGGAAATTGTTTGTCGCGTGCAAGCGATCGAGCGCTTCGCGCCATTGGCCGCGCGAGACGAGGTCGTTCCAGTCGGGAATAATGTTCCCCAGCGGACAGCCGGTGTGGCAGAAGGGGACGCCGCAGTCCATACAGCGGGCGCCTTGCTTGCGCAGCTCGGTCTCGGGCAGCACCTTCATGAACTCGTGGTAGTGTTGCACTCGCTCGGCGGCGGGCTCGTTGCCGTGATGAGCCCGCGGGTACTTCATGAATCCACGCACATCACCCACGGGCAGCTCCTTGCAACTCGGCGGCCGGCTTGCCGGAAGCTTCGTGCGTCTTGTGCATCGCCGCCAGGGCGCGCTTGTAATCGAGAGGCATAACTTTGACGAATTTCGATGCGATCTGCGGCCAATTGTCGAGCACGTATTGGCCTCGGGGACTATCTGTGTATTGAACGTGTTTCTTCACGAGGTCGAGCACCTTCTGCTGGTCGGACTCATCGCTCATGTCTTCGAGCACGACCATTTCTTTGTTCACCAGGATCGGGAACTTGCCTTCTTCGTCGAGCACGTAGGCGATGCCGCCACTCATGCCGGCCGCGAAGTTGCGCCCGTCTCGCCGAGGATGACGGCGATGCCGCTCGTCATGTACTCGCAACCGTGATCGCCGACGCCTTCGACGACGGCCATCGCGCCGGAATTACGCACGCAAAACCGTTCGCCAGCGATGCCGCGGATATACACCTCGCCAGCCGTTGCGCCGTAGAGGACTACGTTGCCCGCGATGATGTTCTCTTCGGCCTTGAAGGTGCTGTCGCGATCGGGATAGACAATCACCTTGCCGCCCGAAAGGCCTTTGCCCAGATAGTCGTTCACATCGCCTTCGACGCGAACCGTGACGCCACGGACACCGAAGGCCATGAGGCTTTGACCGGCCGTGCCTCGGAAGTTGAGTTGGATCGTATCTTCTTCGAGTCCGCGAGCGCCGTGCCGCTTCGTCACCTCGCTGGACAGGACGGTGCCGACCGTGCGATTGATATTGCGAATCGGCAGGTCGAGCGTGATCGGCTCGCCATCGTCGATCGCCTTTTGGCACGCAGGCACCAAGGTTGTCATGTCCATGGCTTCGTTGATGCCGTGATCCTGCTTCTCGGCACAGTACGTCTTCACGTATGGCGGCGCATCGGGTTTGTACAACAACTTGGTGAAGTCGAGGCCCTTCGCCTTCCAATGGCTGATCGCCTTCTTGGTGTCGAGCATGTCGACGCGGCCGACCATCTCGTTGATCGTGCGGAAGCCGAGCTGCGCCATGATCTCGCGAAGCCCCTCGGCGACGAGAAAGAAATAGTTGACGACGTGTTCAGGTTTGCCATCGAACTTGGCGCGAAGCACGGGGTCTTGCGTCGCGATGCCGACCGGGCAAGTGTTCAGATGGCACTTACGCATCATGATGCAACCGATCGTGACGAGCGCGCCTGTGGCAATGCCCCACTCTTCGGCGCCCAGCAACGTGGCAATCGCGATATCGCGCGGTGTTCGTAATTGGCCGTCGGTTTGCACGGTGATTCGCCCACGCAGGTCGTTCTTCACGAGCACCTGGTGCGTCTCGGCGAGGCCAAGCTCCCACGGGATGCCGGCGTGCATGATCGACGTCATCGGACTGGCGCCAGTGCCACCGTCGTAGCCACTGATGAGCACGACGTCGGCCTTGCCCTTCGATACACCCGCCGCGACCGTGCCGACACCGACTTCGGCGACGAGCTTGACGTTGATTCGCGCGTCGCGGTTCGAGTTCTTCAGGTCGTGGATCAGCTGAGCCAGGTCTTCGATCGAATAGATGTCGTGATGCGGCGGCGGCGAGATGAGGCCGACACCGGGCGTGCTGTGTCGAATGCGAGCGATCTCAGCATCGACCTTGTGGCCGGGCAACTGTCCGCCTTCGCCGGGCTTCGCGCCCTGAGCCATCTTGATCTGCAATTCCTTCGCGTTGACTAGATATTCGCTCGTCACGCCGAACCGGCCACTGGCCACCTGCTTGATCGCGCTCGAGCGACTGTCGCCGTTAGGATCGGGAACGTAACGGACCGGGTCTTCGCCGCCTTCGCCGGTGTTGCTACGACCGCCGATGCGATTCATCGCGACTGCCAGCGACTCGTGAGCCTCCTTCGAGATCGACCCGTACGACATCGCGCCCGTGGCGAAGCGCTTGACGATATCCGTGGCCGACTCGACTTCCTCGAGCGGCACCGGTGTCGGCCACGTCTTGAATTCAAGCAAGCCGCGGAGCGTGAGGAGTTGGCGCTCCTGGTGATCGACCAGATCGCAGAAGCGTTTGAACTCGGCCTTGCTGTTGATCTTGGTGGCATTTTGAAGGCGTGCGACCACCTCGGGATTGAAGAGGTGCGCTTCGCCTTTGCGTCGCCACGCGTACTGCCCGCCGACGTCGAGTTCGAGCGTGCTCGGTACTTCGTTCTTAGGCCACGCGTGCTCGTGCCAGCGCATCGACTCTTCTGCGACGGTTTCGATGCCCACGCCGGCGATACGCGTCTGCGTCCAGGTGAAATACTCTTCGACGAATGGCTTGTTGAGGCCGACCGCTTCAAAGATTTGCGCGCCGCGGTAGCTTTGTTGCGTCGAGATGCCCATCTTCGACATAACCTTGAGCAGGCCCTTGCCGACGGCTTTCACGTAGTTCTTTTCGAGCTTCTCGATCTTGGCGTCTTCGGCGAAGAAGCCGTGCTCCTTCATGTCGCGGATCGTCGCCAGCGCGAGATACGGATTGATGGCGCCGGCACCGTAGCCGGTGAGCAATGCGAAGTGATGGACCTCGCGTGGCTCGCCGCTTTCGATGATCAGGCCGCAGCGAGTACGTGAGGCTTCGCGAATGAGATGGTGATGCACGCCGCTGCACGCCAACAGCGCCGGGATCGGCACCATTTCGGCATTCACGCCGCGGTCGCTCAGTACGATGAGCGTGATGCCGTCGGCGATCGCCTGCGACGCCTCGACTCGCAACGCCTCAAGGCGACGTCGCATCCCTTCGGGGCCTTCGGCCCCAGGGAAAAGCGTGCTCAACGTGCGAGCGCGAAGTCCTGGACGATCGACGGCTTTGATCTTCGCAAGGTCGTGGTCGGTGAGAATCGGCGTCTCAAGCCGGAGCAACCGACATTGCTCGGGCGTTTCGACCAACAGATTGCCTTCCGAGCCGATCGTCGTAATCAGTGACGTCACGATCTCTTCGCGGATCGCATCGAGCGGTGGGTTCGTGACCTGCGCGAAAAGCTGCTTGAAGTAGCTGTACAACGGCTGCGGACGATCGGAGAGCACGGCCAGCGGCGTGTCGTTGCCCATCGAGCCAATGGCCTCGGAACCGTCGGTGGCCATCGGGGCGAGAATGACCTTCAGGTCTTCGAGCGTGTAGCCGAACGCGCGTTGCTGTTTGAGCAACGTTTTGCTGTGACCGTTGCCGTTGCCGTGATGAGAGTGTCCGTTGGAGCCGCTCAGACCCAGGGCCGGCTGGCCCTGGGCTTGGTGTCCGTCGACTGCCGGCGGCTCGGCCAAGTCGGCGAGCATTACTTGATTGTCGCGCAGCCACTGGCGATAGGGATGCCGCGCGGCGAGGCCGTTCTTGACTTCGGTATCGCCGAGGATGCGGCCTTGCTTCGTGTCGACTAAGAACATGCGACCGGGACGCAGACGGCCTTTGCGTTCGATCTGGTCGGGCGGAATTTGGAGCACGCCGGCCTCGGAGGCCATGATGACCCAGCCTTCTTTCGTCACCCAGTAGCGGCAAGGACGCAGACCGTTGCGGTCGAGCGTCGCGCCCATCATCGTGCCGTCGGTGAAGGCCATCGCCGCGGGGCCGTCCCACGGTTCCATGAGGCACGCCTGGTATTCGTAGTAGGCCTTCTTTTCGTCCGACATCGACTCGTGACCCGCCCACGGCTCGGGGATGAGCATGCTCATCGCCTGCGGCAACGAGCGCCCCGTGAGCACTAGCAATTCGAGCACGTTGTCGAACGTGGCCGAGTCGCTGGCGCCGGGAGTGCAAATCTCGCCAATCTTCTTGAGGTCGGGGCCGTAGATGGGGCTGTCGAGCATCGACTGCCGCGCGTGCATCCAGTTGCGGTTGCCGCGGAGCGTATTGATTTCGCCGTTGTGCGCCATGAACCGGAACGGGTGGGCGAGCTCCCACGTCGGGAACGTGTTCGTGCTGTAGCGCTGATGGACGAGCGCTAACGACGACACGAATCGTTCGTCGGCCAAGTCGAGAAAGAACGACTCGACCTGATCGGCGAGCATCAGCCCTTTGTAGGCGACGAGCTTCGACGACAGCGTCGGGATGTAGAAGAATTTCTTTTGGCGGAACTGGCTGCGCTCGACGTCGAGTTCCAACCGCTCGCGGACGACGAACAACTTCCAATCGAACAGCTCGCGCGTGACTTTGCCGCGGGCGACGAACGCCTGGAGCATGAACGGCTCGACTTCCTTGGCGATGCGGCCCAAGTGAGCCTTATCGACGGGAGGTTGCCGCCAGCCGAGGAACTCCATCCCTTCTTCCGCGACCAACTGCTCGAAGCGGCGCATGCAAAACGCGCGCTCGCCACCGTCTTGCGGAAGGAACAGAAAGCCCATACCGTAGTCGCCGCGCTCGGGCAACGTGATGTCGAGCTCTTTGCACTTGGCGACGAAGAAGTCGTGCGGAATCTGTGTGAGGATGCCGGCGCCGTCGCCAGTGTAGGGGTCGCATCCGCAGGCGCCGCGGTGGGCGAGGTTAACGAGGATTTTGAGGCCCGAGCGCACGATCTCGTGGCTCGCGCGGCCATGCATGTCGACCACGAAACCGACGCCGCAAGCGTCGTGTTCGTTGGCCGGATCGTACAGGCCTTGTTCTTCGTCCGTTGCGTTCCGTTGCAAATTATCGGTCATGATCACACCGGTGTCATGCGTGGTGACGCAGGCGAAGAACGCGACGTTCTTGCCACGCCACTACGGGGTAGTGGTAGTTTCAGACGGCGGCTGTGCGATGGCCTCGTGCTGCAGCGACCGCACTTGCGGCGCGCTGCTCCGTGTCGTGGTCGACGTGACGTTCGGCTCCGTTGGCGGCCGCCCCGTTGCTGTGCCCTCGAGCAGCGGTCGGATCATTGTCGCCGAGCTGAATCCTATCGCTCCCGGGGACAGTCGTATCGAGATTCTTGCCTTCGCGCTGCAAGAGCTCGATGAATCGCTCGGCAGTGCTGGAAAGTTCTTTGCCGCGTCGGTGAATGATGCCGAGCGGCCGCACAAGTTCGTCGGTATCGAGTGGGATCGCAGCGAGTGTGCCGGCTTGAACTTCGCGCATTACGGTCGGCTCGGGCAGCAGTCCGATGCCGGCATCGATTTCGATCGCGCGTTTGATGGTTTCGATGTTGTCGAACTCCATTGCCACCGAAACCTCGACGCGATGCAGATTCAACACGCGGTCGATCTCGTTGCGAATGGTTAACTCGCGATCGAAGCCGATGACGCGCGCTCCGTGCAACTCGCGCAGACCGACCTGCGTTCGACCGGCCAGGCGATGCGTTGGCGCGGTGACGAGCATCATCGGCTCTTCGCGCCAGTGAATCGCTTGCAACGTTCGCGAAGCTTTCGGGTAGCTGATCAGGCCGATGTCGGCGACGTCGTCTTCGACGCTTTGATACACGCGGTCGGGATGCAAATATTCCAGCCGCACGTTGGCCTTGGGGTGGTGCGTCAGGAACTCTTGGAGGTAGCGGTTCATGTGATGTAGGCCGACCGAATAGATCGACGCGACACGCACCCGGCCGACCACTTCTTGGTGCAGCGTTCGCACACGGTCTTCGAGCGCGAAGTACCGTTCGACCACTGAGCGGCAACCGTCGTAGTACGCCTCGCCTTCGGGCGTGAGCACGAACGGGCGCTTCGAGCGGTCGATGAGCTTTACGCCTAAACCTTCCTCCAATTGGTGGACGACTTGGCTGGCTCCCGACTGCGAGATGTCGTTTTCGTCAGCTGCTCGCGAGAAACTCCGCTGGCGGACGACGTCGCAGAAGATCTTCAAGGCTTTAAGGTGCACTGCCATAGGCGACATTAAACTTACAAATAGGACGTGGCCGCTGTATTCGGCTAAAGGAAGATCATGGTATTAGAGAGATTACTGAACGTCAATCGTCCGGTTAGAAATGTTAATCCCAGCCCGTAAAAGATAGCATTGCTGGCGTCTCGCGCGTGAGCGGAAAGGCCGTAGATTGCGACCCTTCGGGCGTCATTTCGGCATCGCTCCATCGGGTTAGCCGCGACGCGCCAGCGGAGCGCTCCGCTGGCGCGTCGCGGCTAACTATTAACGCGATTCGACGACACCCAGCACCTGGCCAACCGCCAGGGGGTCGTCTTCCGCCACGAGCGTCTCGATGAGCACGCCGCTGGCGGGGGCGGGAAGGTCGACTGTCACGCCGTCGGCGACGACTTCGATCAGCCGATCGCCTTGGACGACCTCGGCGCCGGACTCGACGAGCCATAGGCTCACCGCGACTTCGTCGACGCCCAGGTCCGGCAGTATCAACTCGTGACGCATGGCGGCCCTATACGGCCTCGGCCATTTCGCGAGCATGGTAGCTCGAACGGACGAAAGGTCCGCTGGCGACTTGCGAGAACCCGATGGAACGCGCCATCCGACCGAGCTCATCGAACTCATCGGGCGGAACGTAACGCACTACCGGCAGATGCTCGGGCGTCGGCTGCAGGTACTGCCCAAGCGTGAGCATCTCGACGCCAACGCCGCGCAGGTCAACAAGCGTTTCGAGCAATTCGTCGCGCGTCTCGCCGAGGCCAAGCATCAATCCGCTTTTCACGCGAATGCGCGGGTCGAGTTCTTTCACACGCTTGAGCAACGCGAGCGTCCAACGATAGTCGCTCTTGCGGCCTCGCACTTCGCGATACAACCGCGGCACGGTCTCGGTATTGTGATTGAACACCTCGGGAACCGCTTCGACAACGCGCTCGATGGCGCCGAGCTTGCCCAGGAAATCAGGTGTCAACACTTCAACCGCTGCGCCTGTCGCCGCGCGAACGGCCAACACGCAACGATAAAAATGCTCCGCGCCGCCATCCGCCAGATCGTCGCGCGTCACCGAAGTGATGACGACATGTTTCAACCCAAGTCGACGGCTCGCTTCGGCCAACCGCTCTGGCTCGTCGAGTTCGACGGCAGTCGTCTTGCCTTTCGCTACCGAGCAGAACCCGCACGGCCGCGTACAGACGTTGCCGAGGATCATGAACGTCGCGGTGCGTTGCGACCAGCACTCCATGCGGTTGGGGCACTTGGCCTCTTCGCACACGGTTTCGAGCCGCAACTCGCTGAGCAGCTTGTCGGTGAAAAAGTTGCCGTTGCCCAGTGGCACGTTGCGCTTCAACCACTTGGGAAGACGTTGACGCTGCCACGTGAGTGACGACGTTTCATCCATGCCGCCGTGATGATGATCACCACCGCCGCAGCCACCCTTGTCGGTTGCGATGTCGTCGAGCGTGACGATCGGCAAAAAGCTATCCGGCACGGGCGACTCTCGTGGGCAAGGACCGCGTCGGCATCAACAGTGGATGGCCCGTATAGACGTGATAGCGATTGCAATCGAAGATGCCCGAGACGTGACGTGCAATCCGCTCGCGCACGCCCTGAATTCTCGCCGGTTGTTGTCGCTCGGCCGCGAGACAACTCATCGCGCCGTGGCGTCCGCCCCCAATTTCGACGCGACGCACCATCTGCATCGGCGGCGCGACGTTGATATACGCACCGAAGTACGTGACCCAATTTCGCACCGCCACGCCCACCGCCGCAAGCGGCCCGGTGCGACCGGCGACTCCACGAGGCGACGTCGTCAACGACGGTTGAAAACCTTCTTCGCCCAGAGCCGAACCAATCGCCTGTTGCAGGCGATCGACATACCGACCCACGCTGAGTCCGTAATGTTCGAGCGGCACGATCGGGTAGACCGCTAACTGTCCAGGTGCATGAACGATCGCGCCGCCGCCGCGATTCACCCACTTTATCTCGATGCGTCGCTGCGCGAGGTCGGCACTATCCCAATGCACGTCGGCCCGCGAGCCCTGTCGGCCGATGGTGATCATCGCCGGGTGTTCGCACATCAGCACGGTGATTTGGCCGTTGCAGTTGCCCGAGGCTTCGTACACCAGTCGACGTTGCAGCGCCACGCACGAATCGAAATCGACGAGCCCCAGCAGGTGGCAAACCACCGCGGGCGATGGCGAGCTTTCGTTCGCCGAACCAGAGGCCGTCGATGGAGGTATCATGCAGTGGGTATCATGAAACAGCGAAGTATCATGGCACAGCGAAACTGGGCGACGCTCGACTTGAGTCGGTTCTCGCAGCGGAGTACAACGTCCGGCGAACCGCCGAGGCGAGCCGTCGTTTGTACTCTATCACGCCCGCAAAGGGTGGGAAAGGTCGAACGTCCGCCTGCCGCTCGCGACCAAACATGGCGAAGAAAAAAGCCAACGAAGCGCCCGACAAGCAGCACGACAACCAACGGTTGATCGCTCAGAACCGCCGCGCGCGTCACGAGTACGAAGTGCTCGACACTTTGGAATGCGGCATCGTGCTCGTCGGCAGCGAAGTGAAAAGCCTGCGCAACGGCAAAGTCTCGCTCGAAGAAGCGCACGCCCGCGTGAAGTCGAGCGAGGTGTGGCTCATCGGCTGCGACATTCCCGAATACACGCAAGCCAACCAGTTCAATCACGAGCCCAAGCGTCACCGCAAGCTGCTCTTGCACCGCGGCGAGATCAGCAAGTTCGCCATGCGCGCCAAAGAGAAAGGCCTGACCCTGGTGCCGCTCAAGATGTACTTCGACAAAGGCCGCGCGAAGCTGCTCCTCGGCCTCTGCCGCGGCCGCCAGCTTCACGACAAGCGCGACAAGATGAAAAAGGACGACATGAAGCGCGACATCAGCCGCGCGATGCGACGAGGGTAGGCGAAGCGTTCGCGATCAGTAGACCTCGTCGAGCAGGCGATAGGCGGGGTTTAATCGCATGGCCTCCTCGGCGTCCTCGTGGGCGCGACGCTTGTTTCCCTTTTCGAACCAGACGGATGCCCGGTTTCGAAAAGCAATCGCGTAGTTCGGGTTGAGTCGAATAGACTCGTTCAAGTCTTCGAGCGCATGATCGAACTCTTTCTTCTCCTTCCATATGAGCGCGCGGTTGTTCCACACGACATGATCCTTCGGGTTCAGCCGTATCGATTCATTGAAGTCCGCTAGGGCCAGGTCGTTTTCCCCGCGATGTTTCTGCGACAAACCGCGCTTATGGAATGCCATGAAATTAGTCGGGTCGAGCCGAATTGCTGTATCGAAGTCCGCGATCGCTTTTTCATATTGGTTTTTAGCGTCCCAGGCAGAGCCGTGTGCCAGATACGCAGCGGACAATTCCGGTGCAAGTCTTACGGCTTGTTCTCCGTCGGAGAATGCTCGTTCCACCTCGTGCTTGCCCACCAACACGAGGCATCGACCCGCATAAGCCTCCGCTGAGCTTGGTTCGATCTCGACGGCCTTGTCGAAATCCGCGAGCGCTTTGTCCAAATCGCCAAGCGCCAAATATGCGATGCCCCGGTTTGTTAGATTGCCTTCGTCGCGTGGCGATATTTGCAAAGCCACGTCTAGATCGGTTATGGCTAATGCGTATTCGCCGCGATTACCTCGCATCGCTGCACGGAAGGACCGGGCTTTTACGTTCTTTGGCTCCGCGTCGAGCACGCGACTGAACTCTGAAATAGCTTCGTCGAATCTGCCTTTTTCGACGAGAAGTTCCGCTCGTCTCTCGGCGGCATCGACCAATGTCGGGTCATCAGCCAAGGCTTTCGTCAGATCGTCGATCGCGAGATCGAGGTTCCCGTTTTTTTCGTGCGCGTAACTGAGACCGGAGAGTGAGTTGACCGCATTGGGACTCAATCGAATCGCGTCGTTAAAGTCAGCGATTGCCTTATCGAAGTCGCCTGCCTCAAGCCACATCGCCGCGCGATTGTGATAAATCAATGAATCGGACGGGTTGAGGCGTATTGCCTCGTTGAAGTCTGCTTCAGCACGCTCGAACTCGTGCTTTTCCGACCAGCGCATCGCTCGTCGGTGAAACGCGAGGTCGTCGTTGGGGTTCTGTTCGATTGCCTTGTTGAAATCGTCAATCGCACGATTGGCGTCGCCTTTCAAATTCCAAACATAACCTCGGCGCCGGTAGAGATCCCCTCTTGTCGGTGCAAGTCGAATCGCTTCTGAGTAATCGGCTAATGCCATGTCATATTCACGACGTTCCTGACGGGAGGCCGCTCGTTCGATAAGTGTCCACTCGCTGCTTGGGTCGATGTTTAATGCAGCGCTGCAATCAGCCTCGACCTTGTTGTACTCGTGCTTGTCCCTCCACGCCTTGGCTCGCCATTGATACGCTAAGCCATCCTCAGGATCGAGTTCGATGGCCTTCGTAAAATCACTGATAGCGCGGTCAACGTTTCCCTTGTCGTTGCAAATGATCCCGCGAAATCGATAGTACTCTCCCGCTGTTGGCCTCAGACGAATTGCTTCGTCGTAATCAGCGAGTTCGCGATCGTAGTCTTTCTTCTTTCCCCACACTTTTGCGCGACGAATGAAGGTTCGCGCATTGTTTGGATCAATGCCAATCGATCTTGCGAAATCATCGCAGGCCCTATCGAAATCTTTCGTTTCGGCCAGCGCATTACCACGGGCGCTCAGGGCCAAAGAATCGTTAGGGTCGCGTGCGATGGCTGCGGTGAAATAGTCCACTGCCTCGTCGATTGGAGTCACATCGTGGAGATTAAGCCAGCCGAGCAGTTTCTTTTCGCCAACCTGGAGCCGGTCGCCGTCAATCGCGAAAACATTGGCGATGCTCCCAGCAAAAAACTCCTCGACCTTTTGCCCGTCGAGCATGGAATGTGTGTCGCGAACGACAACCACCGTATCGCCGATTTCGATGGCGTTTGCCGACGAGGCAGCCGCAGTGAAAATAGTCGCCGTGAAGATAACGACGTACGCGCCGCAAGGATTCATCCTGACACCTCGTGGTAGGCAACGACTTCGTTCAGCGCCCGTCAGATGCTACCGCGATAACTGAATTCCTTGAAGAGCAGCACCCCTCCTGCGTACCGATAGCGTAAGCGGGACAAAGCGTGCGATCCCCGTTCACCGCGATTCCACGAGCCGCTATCATTCCCTCATGCTGCAACTGCGTGATGTCAAAAAGTCGTTTCCGGATCCTGAGGGTGGCGTGCTGCCGATCCTTGATGTCGCGGAGTTCCATGTTGGCGCGGGCGAGCAGGTGCTGCTCATGGGACGAAGTGGGTCGGGTAAGAGCACGCTGCTGCAAATCATCGCGGGGTTGATGCGGCCGGATCGGGGCACGGTGCAGATTGCGGGGCAGAATCTCGGCGTGCTTGGCGAGCCGCAGCGAGACCGGTTTCGCGCGCTGAACCTCGGGTACATCTATCAAACGTTCCATCTGCTGCCGGGCTTTTCGGCCTTGGAGAACGTGCTGCTGGCGATGAGTTTTAGCGGTCAGTCGAGCGACGTCTCGCGGGCTCGATTGCTGCTCGACCGCGTCGGCCTCGGCAAGCGCACGAAGCACAAGCCTTCGATGCTCTCGGTCGGCGAGCAGCAACGCGTCGCGGTGGCGAGGGCGCTGGCGAATCGTCCGAAGTTGCTGTTGGCCGATGAGCCAACGGCCAGCGTCGACGCGCGACATCAGCAGCAGATCGTCGACCTGATTCGCGAAACTTGCCGCGAGGAAGACGTGGCATTACTAATGGTCACGCATGCCGACGAAGTCGCCAAGCAGTTCGACCGCGTCGAGCATCTGGAACAGATCAATCAAGTGGTCGGCGTGTAAGTTCGAAGCACGCATCGCACGAAAGTTCTGACATGAGTTTGTGGAAGATCGCCTGGCGAAGCATTCAGTGGCGAGCACTCGCGTCGGCGCTCACGGCGCTGTCGATGGCGTTGGGCGTCGCGCTGGTGGTCGCGGTGCTGGTGATGTATGGCGGGATCAACAAGTCGTTCGGCAAAGGCGCACAGGGCTTCGACTTGATTGTCGGTCCCAAGGGTGGCCGGCTGGAGTTGGTGCTCAACACGGTGTTCCACCTCGGCACGTCGGTCGGCAAGATGCCGTGGAGCTACTACAAAGAGTTCAAGCCCGGCGGCAAGTATGGCTCGCAGGTGTCGGTGGCGATTCCGTACTGCGTCGGCGACAACTTCGAAGGCTATCGCGTCGTCGGCACGGTGCCGGAGTTATTCGACATCGAGTACGCGCAAGGCGAGAAGTATCGCTTCGCGGCGGGGAAGAACTTTCAACAGAACCACTTCTTCAACGCGGTGATCGGATCGCAGGTCGCGTATCACACCGGCCTACGAGTCGGCAGTCCGTTCGAGCCCACGCACGGTGTCGGCAGCGACGGGCACAAGCATGATCCGTTTCACGTTGTCGGAATTCTCGCGCCGACGGGAACACCGAATGATCGCGCGATCTTCGTGAATATCGAAGGGTTCTATTTGCTCGAGGGGCATGCGGAGGAAGGGCACGGCGAGAAGAAGGCAGCTGACACGAAGGTTGCGACATCGGCCGCCGACGTGGAAAGCGCGAAACCGCAAGCGGGCGCGCAGGCCGATAAGGAAGGTCATGCGCACGATCACGATCACGACCATCACCATCATCACAGCCACGACCCCCTGCCCGAAGATCAGCGCGCGGTGTCGGCGATCTTGATTCGCACGACGAACCCGCTCTTCAACCCTGGCATCGAGCGGTCGGTCAACAACGGGGCTGAAGGTCAGGCCGTCGCGCCGATTAAGGTGGTTTACACCCTGATGCAAGGACTTGTCGGCAATGTGCGAACGATCTTGATTGTGATGGGCGCATTGGCCATCGTCGTAGCGAGCATCGGCGTCATGGTGAGCATCTATAATTCGATGAACGATCGGAAACGCGAGCTGGCCGTCATGCGGTCGTTGGGGGCGGGGCGAAAAACTGTATTCACTATCGTGCTGCTCGAATCCGTGCTGTTGTCACTGGGGGGGGGCGTGCTGGGTTTAGTGTTGGGACATGGCGCGGTGGGCGTCTTGTCGCCGATAATCGAGACTGAAACGGGTGTAACCATCAGCTCGGGGGAGTTCCCGATGTATGATTTAGGGAACTTGAAACAGGATGTCGGCTTGGCGGTTCCTCAGTGGTTGCAAGTCAAAGTGCCGTTAGAATTGGTGTTAGTACCGGGTCTGATCCTCGCCGCTGCGGTGGCGGGCTTCTTGCCTGCGATCGCCGCCTACCGCACCGACGTCGCCAAAGCGTTGTCGGGATGAAAGCCTCCGTCGGAGAAATGCCGTGCAACGTCGCATCTCGCATCCTCGCATCGCACGTGGCAGCGTTGCACTTGCGTTCGTAAGTCTCCCGATCATAGGTATCGCAGTCGGGCTGTTCGCCGCCCGGGCTTGGGCCTGCCCTTTCTGCAGTGCGGTCCAACAAACGCTCAGTGAAGAAATCAAAGGCTCTGACGCGGCAATCATCGCCAAGCTCGCCGACCCCGCCAAGGGTGCGCCGGCCGAAGTGTCCTCCGCCCCCGGAGCCGACAATCAAACGAAGTTCAAAATCGTCGAAGTGCTCAAAGGCAAGGATCTATTGGGCGACAAGGGACAGATCGAGGTCCTTTACTTTGGCGACGACGATCCGAAGACCGACTTCCTGATCATCGGCACCGATCCAAAAGACCTTGCCTGGGGCACGCCGACCGCGCTCAGCCCGCGAGCTTCGAAGTATGTCACCGAGTTGGTCAAGTTGCCCGATACGGGGGCTGACCGTCTGACGTTCTTCGAGAAGTATTTCGAGGACAAGGATCCACTGTTGGCAGGCGACGCATATGACGAGTTCGCCAAGGCGCCGTATCCCGAGATTCAACTCCTCAAGGACCGGCTCGATCACGACAAGCTCGTTCGCTGGATCAAGTCGCCCGACGTATCGACTAGTCGTCGCCGCTTGTATCTGACGTTGCTGGGCGTGTGCGGCACGCAGGACGACGTGGTCGAACTCGAAGGGATGATTCGCAACGACGATCGTCAGCTTCGCTCAGCACTCGATGCGTTGATTGCGTGTTATCTGAACTTGCGCGGCGCTGACGGTTTGCCGTTGGTCGAAGAGTTATTCCTCAAGAACGCCAAGGCCGAATACACCGACACCTATGCGACGATCATGGCTTTGCGGTTCCATGGTCAAGAGACGACCGTCATTCCCCGCGACCGCCTGTCGGCCTCGCTGCGGTTGATGCTCGATCGTCCGCAGTTGGCCGACCTCGTGATTCCTGATCTGGCGCGATGGGAAGATTGGACGGTCGTCGATCGGCTTGTCGAGCTGTTCAAGACGGCGAACGACGAATCGATTTGGGTCCGCGTGCCTGTGATCAACTATCTGCGTGCATGCCCGCTGCCCGAGGCGAAGGCGCAGATCGAGGAACTCGCGAAGATCGACCCCGACGCGGTGAAGCGAGCGAGCAACTTCTTCCCGCTCGGCTCGGCCGCCACACCGCCCAAGGGGGCCGTGCGACCGAAGGACGAAAAGAAAGAAGAAAAGGCGACGGAGGATGCCGAGTCTCCGTCGGCCGAAGCAGTCAACAAAGACGAGCCTGCGGTGAACGAAGACGCGAACTTGGATGCTTCGAACGCCGACGACCCATTCGTGCGTTATCTCGTCGCTGAGAACTCTGAATCGAAAGACGAAGTTCCGGAGATTCCCAAGGCCGAATTGAACAAGTCCGAGGAAGAAGTGCAGATCGCGACGCCGGTGCCGATGCCCGACGGCGCGAACCCGATCGTTCCGCCAGGCAACGAGACGGAGCTGGGCCTGGGCCTCGTGATTCCCATCTCGTTGGGAACGATCGCCGCACTGTTTGTCGTGATGATGTTCATTTTGCGCGGAGGCGCCCCGCGTAGCGCTTAGTGGTGGTTCGTGGCATGATCCGATCGACGAACGAAACCTTGAGCGCCTCTCGCGAAGGCTCGAGCCCCGCCGCCGGTCGTCCTATGGCTTGGTCGGAGGCGGCCCCGATCGGCTACCGTGCGGTCAGTTCGCTGGCGGTCGTGAGCTTGCTCCTGGGACTGCTGTCGGCAACGGCTTGGCTGGATTGGTCGATGGCCGTCGTGCCGCTGGCGGGCATCTTGGCCGGCGTTCGCGCCTGGCGAACGATCGATCGCAATGCCGATGCACTAACTGGCAAGGCGTTGGCCAAGGCGGGGATCGCCATGAGCCTCGTCTTTTGGAGCACCGGCTGGACGCGGCTCACCTACGAGTATGCGACCGAAGTGCCTGAGGGATACCAAAGGCTGACCTTTGAAGAGTTACAACCCGAGTCGCCACGATCGGAGCCTCTGGTTCCGCCCTCGGCCGCGGCGATGGACGGTCAACGCGTGTTCATGAAGGGCTTCGTACTTCCGGGTCGACAATCGAGCGGCATCAAGGATTTCATTCTGGTGTGGAACAGCGGCGACTGCTGCTTCGGCGCGACTCCGACGACAACGCACATGGTCGCCGTCACGTTGAAGGACCCGCTGCGGCTGAATTACACGACGGGCGTGTGCAAGGTCGCCGGAACGTTTCACGTCGAGCCCGGCGCAGCGACCGAAGGACAGAACGTGCTTTATCGCTTGGACGCGGATTACTTGCAATGAATCACTGCAGCAAATTACTGATCGTGCTGATGTTGACCGCCGTCGCGACTGCGGCCGATGCCCCGGCCAACGGCAAGACCGACATCACGTTCGACACGATCAAGTTTCCGATGGAGAAGACGGACAAGTTCAAGCGGGAGATGTTGACGCCCGCGATCAACAAGCTCGATGGCGAGAAGGTTCGCCTTCGTGGGTACATCTTCCCGAGCTTTCAGCAGAACGGCATCACAAACTTTATCTTGGTGCGCGACAATATGGAGTGCTGCTTCGGCCCCGGGGCGGCCCTCTTCGACTGTGTCGTGGTCGAGATGAAGCCTGGAAAAAGCACGAACTTCACCGTGCGACCTGTCGCCGTAACCGGCGATTTCACGATCCGCGAGTTTCTTGATCCCGACGGCAACACGTTGGCGATCTACCATCTCGACGGCGACGCAGTCGAATGAAGCTAGGCAAGAAAGTAATCCCGATACGATGCCTCACGGCCTAGTAGCACAGACAATTCCAGCGCCAAGCGCCGTGACGTTTCAAGTGCTGCACGATTACACGCAACGCTTGAAGTGGGATACCTTATTGCGGGACGCGCGATTGTGCGATGGCTGGAAAGAATCGCAACTTCACGCCGTTACGGTCTGCACAGGCCGTTGGTACTTGGGCGGCATAGCACTGAAGACCGAATATATTTCGTTTGCGCCGCCGAAGGTTGCGGCAGTAAAGATGTTGAATCGCCCGCTCTTTTTCGACAGTTTCGCTGCCACGATTCGGCACAATGATCTGTCTGATGGTTCATCGTCGCTAGAATACAAGTACAGCTTTAGCGCAAGGCCGCGGTGGTTGCGTTGGCTGTTGCACCCAATCATGGCGACGGCATTTCGATGGGAAACGAAGAGACGACTGAAAGCATTGGGGCAGTATCTTTCGGCAAAATCCACCTCGGAGATTTAGCCGTTCGCTCTCGTTGACTCGCAGGGTCTTGGCGCGTTTGGCTTACTTGTTCGGTCATAAAAAGCATTGTCAACCTTTCTGACCTTCAGCGGGTAACAAAGCTTTTTAGTCGAGTGACTTTCATGCTGCAGACGACCGCCATCGCGATGCTCGTGGCCGCGGCGGCTTGCCCGTTCTGCAGCGCTCCGCAGCCGAGCCTCGCCGAGCGCCGCGACTCCGCCGACGTCGTGCTGCTGGCGGAAGTTATTCGCGAAGGCGACGAGAAGTCCAGGTTGCGGGTTCATCGCGCTCTCAGGGGACCGGTGCCGGACTCGGCTCAATTGGCGCGAAATGTCGACCTCAGCGATCTCTCGGCGGGGCAGCTTGTGCTCGTGTTCCAAACGACAGACGCCAAGGGCGAAAACCTGACGACCATCGTGCCCGTCGATGAAACCTCGGCGATCTACGTCGCTCGTGCGCCGTCAACAAAGTTGCCTGAGGCCCAACGCCTGCCGTACTTCGCACACTATTTGGAGCATCCCGACAACCTGATTGCCGACGATGCATACGCGGAGTTCGGCCGCGCGCCGCTAGAAACCGTGCGTCAGGTCGTCGGACAAGTCCCGATGTCCTCGGTCCGCGCTTGGTTAGCCGATGATCGCGTGCCGCAAAGTCGCAAAGGGCTCTACGGCTTACTCGCCGGCTTAGCAACGGATCCGGACGATCGTCGCGCGAATGCCGAGGTGCTCGAAACAATCATCGCTGCGCCGTCGAGCGACTTCCGAGCCGGGTTCGACGGCGTGCTCGGCGGCTACCTGCTGCTCGAAGGCAAGCGAGCCCTGCAACAGCTTGAACGCCGCTATGTCGCAAACGCCCAGGCCCCGCGCGGCGATGTGTTTCACTTCCTCACGTCGTTGCGGTTCTACGCCGAATACGGCCACGACATCTCCGTGCCGCGCCTGCGCGCGCCGTTCGGCCGCTTCTCGACCGCCCGGAGTTCGCGGCGGCGGTGATCGTCGACCTCGGCCGCTGGGAAGACTGGGACGCGGTATCGTCGATTGCGACGCTGTTCGATCGCCAAGGCTACGAGGACGCCGCCATCCAACGCGCGATCGTCGGCTTTCTACTGGTTTGTCCGACTGCGGAAGCGAAGACGGCACTGGCCGAGTTGCGACAACGACGGCCGCAGCGCGTGGCCGAATTGGAGGCTACGGCACTTTTGTTCACCTCGGGTCGCTGAGCGATTTCGTTTGCCAGCACGCGCTATCCTCGCCTTGCGGGAATTCGCTATACTGCTGGCCGCTTATTCCCCATCCCTCAGCGACTCTGCTGCGCTAGCCACTCCCGACGTCGTCGCCATGCCGAAGTACGTTGTTCGATTTGGAGTGACTCGCTCGCTGGGAGCCTTCGGCACAAGCGCGTCCGAATCGTTGCCGCGCGGCACACGCGTGGTCGCCCGCACCGAACGGGGACTCGAAATCGGCGAAGTCCTGTGCGAAGCCACCGAAACCGCGGTCGCGCAGATCGCTGACCCCCGCCGCGGACAAATCCTGCGGATCGTCACCAGCGAAGATCAACAGGAAGCGCTAAAACTCATCGCCAAGCAGCGCGAAGAATTCGAAGTCTGCAAGCAGAAGATCGCCGAGCTCGGCATGGTGATGGAGATCGTCGATGTCGAGCACATCTTCGGCGGCGAGCGGATCGTCGTTTATTATCTGTCGGAGAATCGCATCGATTTTCGCGAGCTGGTGAAGGTGCTCGCGACGCAGTTTCAGACACGTATCGAGATGAGGCAAATTGGCGTGCGCGACGAGGCCAAGCTGCTTGCCGACTACGGCGACTGCGGCAAGCCGGTGTGTTGCAACACGCATCTGGGCGAGATGCCGCCGGTGTCGATGAAGATGGCGAAGCTGCAAAAAGCGACGCTCGATCCGACGAAAATTTCAGGGCGTTGCGGAAGATTGAAGTGCTGCCTACGTTATGAATACGACACCTACGAAGATCTGCAAAAGGCATTGCCTCCGGTGGGCGCGCGCATCGTGACCGGCAATGGCAACGGACGCGTACTCGCCCACGAAATTCTTGCCAGCCAAATCCTTGTGGAGATGGAGGATCACCGACGCGTGCTCATTCCTGCGGCCGAAGTGCTCTCGGTGCTCGGCCGCTGACCTCCCGACTCTTGCGTTGTTTGCTCCCGTGAAGGAACCGCGTGCATTCTATGGCCATGACCGAATCTCGATTGTCGATCGCACAAGTTTTACGCCAAGACAAACGTTACAAGATCGAGGCGTACGCCTTCGTATTCGAGGCCCTGCGTTATGCGCACGAAGTGCTCGGCATGGGTGGCGGCGGTAAGGCGGAGCACACCAAGTCGACGGAAGCCAGCGGCCGCGGTTCAAAGGAACCGGCGACGGAGCGCCATCTCACCGGTCAAGAACTGTGCGAAGGCATCCGCCAATACGCGCTCGAGCAGTACGGCTTTATGGCGAGATCGGTGCTGGACAGCTGGGGCGTCCGCAACACCGGCGACTTCGGTGAGATTGTGTTCAATCTGATCCGGGCCGGCGAGATGCGAAAAACCGACAGCGACCGCCGCGAAGACTTCGACGACGTTTTCGATTTCGAGGTTGGTCTGCGCGACAGCTTCGAGATCAAGCCGCCCGTCGAACGTCCGAAGCCTCCCACGGGTTGAGGCATCGCCCCATGATGACCCGCCCACAAATGGCGATGTTCGTCGCCGCCTCCGCCGCCGTGGTTCTGTGGATCGCGTTTCTTGTCGTGATGGCGGTTGTGTATTGATCCTCAGAAGACAAAGTTGATCGCGATTGTGCTATCCATCACCGCTTGCGGTTTCGCGCATACCGTCTATGAGACGCGCGAAACCGCAAGCGGTGATATTATGCGTATGACCTGATTCGCAAGGTTTTCTGAGGATCAATAACCGCTGCGCAAAAAACAAGACCGCGGCATGCCCTTTCGAGCACGCCGCGGCCTGTTGTATCAAACCCCTCGTTGATTGCGACGGTGGAGTCGCTGCGAAAAGGGCGAGATCTGGGCGGTGCTATGCACAGCCGTTTGGTCGATCCAGGCCCACGCGTTCTGGGTTGGCACCTCCGACGGAATTCAAAGCGAGAGGCTTGTTCGTAAAGGTTTGATATGCCCCCTGCCGGGCGAGATTAACATCGGTCCGACGTTGAGCACGACTGCGGTGAAACCATCACGATTTTGCAGCAGCCTGTTTTTGCCTTCCAATTCTACGACGCAAATCGTCGCGAGGACGAAAGAATTTACTCAAGCTGCGCCGCGTGACGTCAAACCACCTCAACAGCGAAAGACGTGCCAGTTGACGCTCTGTGATGAAACAACACAATGAGCGGCGTTGAGGGGAATTCATCGCACCTTTCTGCGGATCGTCGCGTGCCAACGTTTGCCGTTATTTTGCCTGCCGCCGGTAAGAGCAGCCGCTTTCGCGACAAGCACTACAAGAAACCGTTCGCGCCTTTGGCGAACCGCGCCGTGTGGCTGCATTCGGCCGAGCGTTTTCTCAATCGCAGCGACGTCAAGCAGGTGATGATCGTCGTCTCGCCCGAGGATCGTGAGGATTTCAATTCACGGTTCGCCGCGAACGTGATGATTCTCGGCATCGACGTGGTTGCCGGCGGGGCCGAACGAGCGGACTCGATTCAGAATGCACTGACGCGAGTCAAAGAAGACATCGACTTTGTCGCCGTACACGATGCCGCGAGGCCGCTGATCGCCGACGAATGGATCACGCGCGTGTTCGATGCCGCCGTGCGCACCGATGCTGCCATTCTCGGAGTCCCCGTTGGCTCGACGCTCAAACGGGTGGGCAACGACAACACCATCATCGAGACCGTGAGCCGCGAAGGTTTGTGGGAAGCGCAGACGCCGCAGGTCTTTCGTCGCCAACTGCTGATTGATGCCTACGCACGACGCGGCGGATTTGTCGCCACCGACGACGCACAACTCGTCGAACGCATCGGCCGCAAGGTGACGGTCGTCATGGGCTCGCCGATCAACATCAAGCTCACCACGCAGGAAGACATGCGGCTCGCCGAACAAGCGCTCAAGGCGATGCCCAAGCCGAAATTCGACGGACCCGCTCATCCTTTCGCCGACGACAATATGTGGAGGTAAGAAGGGATTCGGGAGTCAGGATTCGGGATTCAGGGCAAACCCATCAGCCCCCGAATCCTGACTCCCGAATCCCGACCCCCGCCTTGAAATGTCCATCTTCGAAGAACTTCACTGGCGCGGGCTGATACATCAGACGACCGACGACTCACGGCTGCCCGAGTGGCTTGCGTTGCCGCGGACGTTGTACGCCGGCTTCGACCCGACGGCTGACAGTTTGCACGTCGGACATCTCGTCGCGCTCATGATCTTGCGCCGCTTCCAGCGCGCGGGGCACCGGCCGATTGCGATCGTCGGCGGCGCGACAGGGATGATCGGCGATCCGAGCGGTAAGAGCGAAGAGCGCAATCTGCTTTCGCTCGACGCACTCCGCTCCAACGTTGCCAAGATGGAGCAGCAGATGCAGCGTCTGCTCGACTTCGGCAGCGGCGCGAGTGACGCCAAGCTGCTGAACAACTACGACTGGATGAGCAAGTTCAGCTATCTCGATTTCCTGCGCGACGTGGGGAAGAACTTTCCCGTCAACGTCATGCTGACAAAAGACTCGGTGCGCAGCCGTCTCGAACGCACCGATAGCGGCTTGAGCTTTACCGAGTTCAGCTACATGCTGCTGCAAGCCTACGACTTCGCATACCTCTACAAGCATCATGCTTGCGAACTGCAGGTTGGTGGCAGCGACCAATGGGGGAACATCACGGCTGGCATCGACCTCGCGCGGCGGATGCACGGCGCACAGTTGTACGGCATGACATGTCCGCTGCTCACGAAGAGCGACGGCACGAAGATGGGAAAGACCGAATCGGGCGCATTGTGGCTGTCGCCGGAGAAGACGAGTCCGTTCCAGTTTTATCAATACTGGATGAACGTCGACGACGCCGACTGTGGCAAGTGCCTGCGTTACTTCACCGACTTGAGTCGGGAAGAAATCGAATTGCTCGACAAAGCACGCATCGAGAACGCCTCGGCACGCGAGAGCCAACGTCGACTCGCGGAAGAAATCACCCGGCTGGTTCACGGCGACGATGCGCTGGCGCGAGTGAAGAAGGCAACCGAGGTTCTGTTCGGCGCGGAGATTTCGGCGCTGAGCGACCGCGAACTCAACGAGATTTTCGCCGATGTGCCCAGCCAAGAGTTGCCCACGACGGCGCTCGAGTCTCCGGGGTTGGGCATGATCGACGCGCTGGTGAAGGCGGGACTCGCAAAGTCGAACGGCGAAGCGCGTCGCACGATCGAACAAGGTGGCGCGTATGTGAACAATCGCCGTGTCGATTCCATCGATCGCCGCCTCACGACTGCCGACCTCGCCAGCGAAACGATGACCGTCCTGCGAACCGGCAAAAAGAAATACGCGTTGCTGCGATTTCGCTAGGATTCGCGGCCGATCGGATGCAATGCTCGCGACGCTTGCTGCATTGCTCGACGCAAACCTGCATTGACCCTTCGCCGGTGCAGGCCTAGGATTTGCTCGATTTCCCGGCACTCGCGAGCTTTGGTTGTGAGCACAAAACGACGAGTTGCGATCCTCGTGGCAGCGGGCTTGTTGCTCACGTTGGCTGGCCTTGCAGGCGTCGCCGCTTGGGCTTGGCGGTACGAGCCAGCCTTCTACCGCGAAGCGATCGTTGTCGACGATAACGAGCAACGCGAAGCAAGCGACGAGATGCTCTCGCAAGCGGCTGCCTTGGCAAGCGCGGCGCAGAAGCAAGATCAATGGAGCGCGTCGTTCACCGACGATCAAATCAACGGCTGGTTGGCCGTCGACTTGCCCGAAAACTATCCAGCCCTTTTGCCGCCCGAGATTTCGCAGCCGCGAATTCATCTGGGGCCCGGCCGAGCGACGATCGCGTGCCGCTACAACGAAGGCAACACGGCAACCGTGGTGTCGATCGAGCTGGAAGCCTACATGGCCGACCCGTCGACGCTGGCGTTACGGCTGTGTGACATGCGGGCCGGCGCGATTCCGCTTCCGCTGGGCACGATTCTCGACGGCCTCAGCCAAGTGGCAACGAGCGCCGAGTGGCCGCTGCGATGGACCAAGGCGAAGGGGCAGCCTGTCGCGTTGATTCCGTTGTCGGCGCTCGGAGGCGATAAGGCGGGCTTTGAACTCGAGTCGCTCGAGTTGCGTGACGGGGCGATCTATCTCGCTGGCCGCACCGCTTCCGGCCGACCAACGCCGCGCGCCGCTGCACCAACCGCGAGTCGTCAGCCGGACGCAAACACGAACGTCCAGCGCTGAGCGTCGTTCGGATCGCGCTCGATTCGTACTTCGCCTCGCAGCCTCTGTCCGTCGAGAACGACACGCAGGGCGTTTTCGTTTTCATCGAGCGTCGTGAACTCGCCGCGATCGATTCGCGTGACGGAGCCACGATTGCCAGAGATCGGCCCTTCGATCGTGAGATAATCGAGGCGGTGGTCGGGTAATCTCAACGCCTGAATGGTGCTGCCGGTCCGCGGTTCTTGTTCGAGCGCCCACGTGCGCAGTCGACCATCGACTTCGAGCATGAAGTCCCAATGCGAGGAGCGCTTTGCGTCGGGCGGCATCTCGTGTCGCAGAACGACGAAACGCATCGGCGATTTCCTAGCCTCGAAACGCCAACTCGTGAATGCGAGCCAGGTCATCCAACCAGCACTCGACGACCGTCGCCTGGTGCCCGTAACGATCGAGCTGTTCGCGTGCGTCGAGTGACCGCTCGGTCGCATCGATGGCGACATCCTCGCCGCCCCGCCACGTCGCGCTCCGCAACGCAACTGCCTTGGCCACGTCGTCGTCTTCTTGAAGCTCGGAGCCGGCGATCGCTTTCGCGAGAACGGAATAGAAGTCGACCGTCAGTTCGATCGCCTGGCGGATGCGGCCGCGACGCGCCGATGATTCTTTTCCTGCCGCTTCGGCCAGTGCGATCAGTGCCGCCGCTGCGGCGAGACTGTCGAAGTTTGACGCCGAAAGTCGCTGCAGCCACGCTTCGCGGAACGTCCAGTATTCAACGTCGAGCAGTTCAGTCGCTCGGGCGAGACTGCCGTGACTGTGCGCGGCGATGCGTTCGGCTTCTGCCGGCGTTTCGACAGTCTGCTGCGATGCAAGCAATCGAGCGATGGTTTCACGTTCCAGCGGCGAGAAGCGAACGATCTGCGATCGCGAGCGAATGGTGGGCAACTGCCGTTGAGGCGACGTGCCGATCAGGACAATGACCGCACGCGGAGGCGGCTCTTCAAGGGTCTTGAGCAGACAGTTCGCGCTTTCCTCGTTCAACGCATCGGCATCGTCGATGATCGCGATGCGCCGACTCCCCTGCTGCGGCTTCTGCCACAGATCGTGACAGAGACCTTCTTGCATTCGCCGTTCGCGCGGGCCGACGAGGGCGTCGATCGGAATCTCGTTCTTGTCGATGGGCTTGCGGACTTGTAGCAAGTCGGGATGCGTGCCGGCCAGCATTTGCACACAGGCCTCGCATCGGCCGCAAGGGTTCATCGCCTCGGGCGGATTGACGCGGCAGAGCAGGCACTGAGCCAGCTTGAGCGCGAACGTTCGCTTGCCGACGCCTGTCGGTCCCACGAACAGGTACGTGCTTGCGAGTCGGCTGCGCAAGGATGCGGCGGAACTGCTCGACGACTTCATCGTGACCTTCGATGCCTTGCCACATGACCGGTCGTCACAACTCCGGAAACTTGCGCCGCACGGCCGCGATAATGTCCGCTTGAATCGCCTCGACCGCTCGGCCGGAATCAATCACCGCGATTGCGTCGGGATCGCATGCGGCCTCGCGAAGAAAGCCCTCGCGCACGGCGGCATTGTATGCCGCGCCGCGACTCTCGATATCGTCCAAGGGTCGGCGACGACGGGCCTCGGCCGCCTCGGGCGACAGATCGAGCACGATGGTCAGATCGGGCCGCAGTCCACCGGTCGCGATACGGCCGACATCCCAGATCGTCGCGGGATCGAGCCCCAACGCATGCCCCTGGTAAACCACATTCGCGAGGAGATAGCGGTCGGAGACGACTGCCTTTCCCGCCGCCAGCGCTGGCCGAATCATTTCGTCGACCAACTGCGCTCGCGATGCCATGTACAGCAACATCTCGGCCCTCGAGTCGATGGTGATCGACTTACGATCGAGCAGCAGGTTGCGAATGGTTTCGCCGAGCTGCGTCGTCCCCGGGTCGCGGCAGCGGACGACGTTTCGGCCGCGATCAGCAAGCCACGCGCAGAACAAGTCGAGCTGCGTCGTCTTGCCTGCGCCGTCAACACCATCGAACGAAAGGAACATGCCCGCATTCTACGCGAAAAGAACCGCGTCAGCAGGCCCCGTCGCCGTTAGTGGAGTTCAGCACGTCGTAGTGCTGCAACAAGGCGCGGCAGCGATGGACGATGATGTCCCTCAGTTTCTTCGGGCTGATGACGACGGCCTGGTCGCCGTAGCCGAGCACCCACCACGAAATCTCGGTGAGGCCTGACACGGTGACGTGATAGTCGATCGAGCCGTCGGCGCGTTGCTCGATGCGCTGCGTATTATGCCACATCACCTCGGCGACGTTCTGGGCCACCATCTTGCTAAAGCGGATGGTCACCTCTTGGTCGGGGCCTGGCTCGGCCATCAGGTTCCAAGCGTTGCGGAGGATGCGCTCCAGCTTGAAGCCACGCGGCACCTTGAATCGCTCGTCCAACGGCTCGAGCGTCAGGATGCGACCGATGTTGAACGTGCGCACCGCACGGTGAAGGCTAGAACGTCCGACGACGTACCAACTTCGCCGATTGAACAGCAGTCGGTACGGACTGATCTTCGTGCCGATCTGCTCCTGATCCATCAGGCTGTTGTATCGTATGCGAACATTGCGGCGTTGCGTGACGGCTGCGAGCAACTGCTCGTAGGTGTTCTCGTGTGTGGCGAGTCGATTAACGGCATCGAAGCGGATGTGCACCGAGCCGGAAGTTTCGCGGACATAAGAACGCAACCGGTTGGGCAGGCTGCTTTCGAGCTTGGCGGCCGCGGTGCGAGCGGCGCCGTACAGGGGAAGTCCGCCTTGTTGTCCAAGCTCGTGCGAGACGACCATCATCGCCAGCGCTTCTCGTGGCGTGAAGTTCGTCGGCGGAAGAAGGACCGGGCCGACGATGCGGTAGCGCTGATGTTCTTCGTCGAACTGAAGCGGAACACCAGCAAGCCGAAGGACGTCGAGGTCGCGAAAGATCGTTCTACGACTGACGCCGCACTCGGTCGCAAGCGAACTGGCGTTCTGCCCATGCCCAGCCTGCAACAGCGTAATCACTTCGAGTAGCCGAGTGATCCGCGAGATCTTCATGCGCTGCCTTTCGCATGGCCTGGGCTTGCGACGACGTGTCGCCGAGCGAGGCCTCGATCGCCGCCGTCAGCGTGGTCGCCTCGGCAGCATCGGCAGTGTAAGTGCCGTTGCTATCGAACGCGAGCCACTGCGGCATCTCGGTCGCGGCGGCGGCTTGGTCGCCGCCAGCCGGCTGTGCATGACTGGCCGACTCTTCACGCGTAGGAGCCGGCGTGGGAATCATCTCGCCGCCTTGCTGGCCACCGGCGGGTTGATTCTCCTGGGCCTCGCCCGGAGCACCGGTCGGCGTGCCCCATTTCTGTTTGATCGGCCCGCGGCTGAAGACGTTCGGACGCGAGAAGCCGTAGTTGATGAACATGCCGGCGTCACGTTCGCGAGCACGCTTGGCAGCGTCGAAGTACGCCTTGTCGGCCCACGGGCCTTCGGCGAGGTACACGCCGCTGTATTCGAGCAGCGAGCCTTTTCGCAAGTGGACCTGGCAGATCGCGAGGTTGTACAGCGACAGCGAATCGTAGTACGCGCTTTCGGCGTCGGCGAGGCGTTGTTGAGCTTGCAACAACAGGTCGAGCGTGACGGTGCCCGTGTCGTAAGCGGCACGGACGGCGGTGACTTCCTTCTCGGCGGCGACGCGACGATTGAAGTTCGTTTGGCTGAGGGCGTAGAAGCGATCGAGGTTGCGGATGGCATTGGCGAGCTGGTGCGACAACTCGAGCTCCTGGTCTTGCAGGATCGAACGTTCGCGGGCCAACTGCAACTGTTCGTTGCGGACAGCGGCCATACCTTGGCGGAAGCCCAACGGCATCGCAAAGTTGAAGCCCATCTGCCATTCCTGGTAACGACCGCTGTACAACGTTCCGTAGGCACTGTTGAAGTCGGTCGGCAGGCCTTGCCGATCGGTCGCGAATCGGTCGTCGGCGAACAAGTTGGTGCCGAAGCCGCGGAACCGGTACAAAGCGTCAACGTTCAAGGTTGGCAACAGGTAGTTCTTCGCGGCGATCAACTGCAACTCGTGCTGCTTGATGCGCCACTTCTGCTGACGAAGCTCGGCACTACGGGCCAGGGCCTCGGTGTTGATTTCGCACCAGGCGAACTCCACGTGGGCCGTCGTCGGTTCATCGCCCGGACGAATCAGCCGGCCATCGGTCGTCGCGATACCCATGATGTATCGCAGTTGGTTCTCGGTCGTGTACAAGTCGCTGAGCGAGGCCTCGACCTGGCTGCGGAACTGGAAGTATTGTTGACGAGCTTGGGCTTCCTTCTCGGCTTCACCACCACGGGCGCCTTCTTGGAACAAGGCGTGAATCTTACGCCACGTCACTAGGGCGCTGTCGCGGCCGACGACCTTGGCATCGAGATCGCGATAGTTGAAGTACAGACGCCAGTAAGTGGCTTCGACTTCGTTCACGAGGTTACGCACACCGACTTCCAAGTCGGCCAATGCGATGTCGTGATTGATGCGGGCGATGGCCACACCGTTGTAAATACCCGGCACCGGGTTGCCACCGGTCGTGGTGTTCGTCGGACCTGCGATGCGGTTGAACTGGGCGCCTGCACCTTGCAACAAGGGGTGCAAGAATTCCAACTCGATATCGGGTTGGTAGACGGCTGCAAAGCGGTTCGAGTTGTTGTTGTTGAAGACGTAGTTGTTGTGATTGCGGACGAAGAACTGACCACCGGTGACCGACCGCTTCGACAACTGCGACGTGTTGAGCGCCTGATCTTGAATGAGGTCGAAGGCGTAGAAGCTGGATTGACCGGTACCGGTCGGGATGAAGATGTTCTGCGGATAGTGGTTCTTGTACCAGAACGTGCTGGTGCTGAATTGCGCGTCGAACTGCGACAATGCAGCCTCGACACCGGTGCGCGGATCGCTTTCGACGACCGACGGCGCAAACGCGGTCGGCACGACGGTCGGCGTGCTCACGAGACGTTGCGGGTCGCCGAATCGGGCGCCGCCGGCAAACGTGCTAGGCACGAAGGCCTGCGCACCGAGCGATCGCATGACCTTGCTGTTGGTGACGGCAACTTGCACCGCCTCTTCCAGCGTCAGGTCCCAAATCTCTTTGGCTTCGGTATTGGCCAACGTCAGCGGCGCGAGCGCCTGCTCGACGTCCGCAAGTCGCGGGGTATCGACGTCGGGATACTCGATTTGCGTCGCTATGCCGCGGTAGTGCGACATGTCGTGATCGTCGAGTAGGTACAGCGGACGCGATGGTCCGCAGCCGGTCACGGCCGCTATCAAGCAGATCGACAGGGCCAATCGTCGGAGTTCTCGCCGTCTCATGTGTCCGCGCTTCCTGCAACAGAGGGACGAAGGGGGCTATCGTCGCCGAGCGGCCTCGCACCGACTGGCATCCGGCCAGTGCTAGCGTCGAAGTCGACTCACCTCGATTCCCCGAGCGATTGCTAGATGCCTTGGCTGGCACCGGCGCAATTTCACCCACGGGAAATCAGCGGTAGCGAAGTTATCGGACTCCGTGACCGGAAACTTTGAGCAATCGTTAAGATCGCGCAAGTCCACCCGACTGATGGGACAGGAAATGTTTGCGCATACCAGCCATGTTTACCATGCTGGTGTCGCCGTCAAGCGACCGCTCGCTGTCATTGCAGCGGCTGACAGCAAACATGCCGTTCAGAATGCCCTTAACGGCAATGTGCTCTAACGAACGACGCACCCTAACGGGCGACGCTGGCCTGCTCGTTGCGAGACTTGTCGTAGGCGGCCTTCTCGGCCTGGGCGTGCTCGAGGTGGGCCTTGGCGTCGGTTAGACGCTTGGCGACGGCCTTGGCAGTGGCGTCCTTTTCGGCCATCGTCTTATCCGATGACGCCTTGGCCTTCGCCTGCTTCTCGGCCTCGGCGGTGATGCCGGGGAGTTCCGCCTTGGACCGCTTCAGTCCGTCGGCCTTGTCGTTGCGAGCCTTGGTGAAGGCAGTCACGAACGACTGGGCGACCTTATTAAGCGATTCGGCCCGTTCGCGGACCTCTCGGGCCTTGGCGAGTTCGGCCTCGAGCGTCTTCCGGCGGTCCTTGTCCTCTTCCTTGTCGTGCTTCGCCTTGACCTGCTCGACGGCGGCCTTGGTGCGGAGATACTCGTCGAGCGTCGGCTTGGCCGCATCGTTGGCGGTCTTCAATGCCTGCTCGGCACTGGCGAGCTCCAACTCGAAACGCTTGATCGAGGCGGTGACCGCCGCGAGTTTGTCGCTAGCGGCCTTGGCGGCGGCGTTTTGAGCTTCGGCGGCTTTACGCACGGCCTCGAACTCGGCGGCGGCCTTTTTGGCTTCGCTCTCGATCGACGCCACGTGAGCCGTTTGGTTGCTGATGCGAGTTTCGAGCGTTGGCGGATTCTGGAGCAACTGCGCTATCTGCTGACCGTCGGCCGTCTTCCACATGCGGATGTCGCCAGTCCAATCGCCTGCCAGCACGCGGGCGTCGTCATGCGTGAACACGACCTCCATCGCCTGCTCGGTGAGTCCTTTGAAGCTGCGCAGCTCCTTGCCCTGGCCATCCCACAGCTTGGCATCTTTGCCGCGACCCGACGAAACGATCTCACCGTTGCGGCCGAATTTTGCCGACAGCACGCCGCTACCGTCGGCCGTCCAGCTCTTGAGCATCTTGCCGGCGTCGGCTTCCCATAGCTTGATCGAGCCGTCTTCACTGGCGCTGAGCAGCACCTTGCTGTCGGCTCGCCAACTGACGTCGGTGACGCCGCCGCTGTGGCCTGTGAGGTTTTGATACTCGCGGCCGGTCTCGGCTTCCCACAGGAACAGACCGCCGCTTCGGTCGCTGGTGGCGAGGTACTTGCCGTCGGGGCTGAACGCTGCCGCGTAGACCCAATCGGTGTGCTTGCGGCTCTCGTATTCCATCTCGCCGTCTTCGACAGAATAGACTCGCATCACCTTGCGAGGGCCGCCGAGCGCGACGAGCTTGAGGTCGGGGCTGATGTCGGCCGCCAGCACGGTATCGACTTCATCACCGATCTCAGCCACCCGTTGACCGGTGCGAACATCGAACAACACGACGCGACCCGACTGACCGTTGTGCCCGCCGCCACAGAGCAGCAGCTTGCCATTGCGACTGAACTTGAGGACCTGCGGTATACCTTCGGGAAACGGCACGATGCCCAGCAACTCGGCGGTGTCAGAGTTGTAGAGCAGGATTTGCTTCTGCCCTGCCACGGCAACCAGCGGCGCCCAGGGACTCGAAGCCATCGCCGTGATCGCGGCTCCGCGCTTCGTCACCACATAAGGCTGACGGAACAGCCCTTCGGGCATCGGCGGTGGGCCGTCGGGCTTTTGCGAGCCGGTTGAAGGCGCGATGTCGAGGCTCGACTTCTTAGCGACCTTCGGTTTCGAGTTTGCGCTTTCGAGCGCGCCGTCGAGAATCCATTGCTTGATCAGGCTCAGCTTCGCATCGGCCAATTTGTCCTGCTCGGGGGGCATCTTCGGCGTCTCTTTGTGCGAGACGAGCGCCCACAGCCGTGAGCTTTCCAAGTCACCAGGGAACACCACCTCGCCACCCGCTCCGCCGCGCATCGTCATGCTGTAGTTGTGCAGGTCCAGGTCGCTTTTGGCCTCGTCCTGGTTGTGACAGCTAAAGCAGTGCTCGCGGAAGATCGGCTGAATGTCGTCGACATAGGTGACCTTTTTCGTCGCTGGCTTCGCTTCTTCGGCAACGAGGCAAGTCGCAGAAAGCGAGAAACCGCAAGCCGCAACGACAGCGAAGAAAGAAAGAACGCGCCTGATGATCAAGGGAGGTCCGCCAGGAAGGATTAGTGATTGAAGACGAACTCGCGTGAGTTCAGCACCGCCCAGAAAATGTCCTCGAACGCCTTTTGCTTGTCCTTCTCGGCGTCGACGACCGCCAACAGCTTCGACATCTCTTCTTCCGACGGCTTGCGCGAAAGGCATCGCAGATACAAAGTGCTAATGATCTGCTCCGGCGATCGCTTCTGATCGAGCAATCGCTTGACGAGGCCACCACCGCTGACCTTGCCTTCGATCGTCACGCCGTTGAGCAAATGCAACGACTGCGAAAGCGTCGGGTCGGTCTTCACGTCCCCTGCGCACACGGTCTCGCGGGTCGAGCGACCGAACGTCGATAAAAAGTACGTCGAGATTGCACCATCGGCAATTTGCACCGCATGGGCGCCGCTGGGCAGGCTTGTGAACTTCTCGGTCGACTGCGTCACTTCGTTGATGCAATCGAGTAGCGACTCGGCGCGGATGCGGCGAACGTTGCCGTGCGCGAAGTTCTTCTCGTCGTCTTCGTTGCTGGCGTTGCGCTCGGTCGAGCGTTGATATGTTTGCGAGTTGCAGATGTCGCGAACCAACTGACGCAGGTTGTAGTCATATTGCGTGAAGTGTTCGCCGAGCGCCTCGAACAACTCGGGATTGCTCGGTGGGTTGCTGACACGGATATCGTCGACAGGCTGAACGATGCCCATGCCGAAGAAGTGATCCCACACGCGGTTGGCGACGCTCGTTGCGAAGAACGGGTTGTCGGCCGACGCCAGCCAGGTGGCCAACACTTCGCGGCGATCCTTGCCTTCGGTTTCGGGAGCGGGACCGCCGAGATACTTCGGCGGCAGGCTCGCCTTCTTTACCGGGTGGTTGAGTCCGCCCGAGCCGCGGTTGTAGATGATCGTCTCGCGCGGATCTTCGCCTTGCTTGCGGCCAACCTGCGAGAAGAACGACGCAAAGCTGTAGTAGTCGTCCATCGTCCAACGATCGAACGGATGGTTGTGGCATTGAGCGCATTGGGTGCGAATGCCCATGAACACCTGGGCGGTGTTCTCTGCCGTCTTCAGCGCGTCGGGCTGCGTTTGGTAGTAGTTGGTCGCCGGCTTGCGGAAGTTGCCGCCGCTTGTGGCGAGCAATTCCTTGACGACCTTATCGAACGGCACGTTCTCGCGAATCTGATCGGTCAGCCACTTCGAGTACAAATACGCGCCCTTGCGATCGACGCGATTGTTGATCGTTCGCACCAGCAGAATCTCGGCCCACTTGAGCGCCCAAATCTCGGAGAACTCGGGACGATCGATCAAGCGATCGACGAGCTTCGCCCGCTTGTCCGCGCTCTTGTCGTTCATGAAGTCGTTGTATTCTCCCTCGGTCGGCAGCAGCCCGATGAGGTCGATCGTGGCGCGGCGAAGAAAGGTGCGATCGTCGCAAACGTCGCTTGGCAGAATGCGGAGCTTTTCGAGCTTGTTGTTGACCAACTCGTCGATGTAGTTGTTCGGCTGCGTTTTCGGAGCGACGTACTTCAGCCCCTTCGGCAGCACGAGCACTTGTGCACCAACGGTAACCGTATCGAAGCGCGCCATGACGAACGCCTCGCCACGATTGGCGGCCGTGACCAAACCGTCGGGCGTCATCGTCGCCGAGTTTTCGTTATTCGACATGAACACGGCGAGGTCGGTCACGTCGCGATCGCTGCCGTCGCTGTAGACGGCGCGGGCAATGAACTGTTGCTTCGCGCCTTCGCCTTCCAGCACGACCTGCTCGGGATAAAGGTCCACGCGAACAACGGTCGGCACCTTGCCTGTGTCGTTCGGAACGTTTGCGGCAATCCATTCAGTGACGGTGTGGCAGTACGAGCTATCGGGCTCGAAGCGTTTGCCACCCGTGTGCGGCACGCGGCCGTTCGCCTTCTCGACGAACATGCTTTCCTCGGGCACTGCGAGATTGACGCGGCGGAAGCCGAGCTCGCGTGTAATGCGGTAGTGGTCGCCGCCGGGATCGAAGCCGAACAGCGAAAGGTTAAAGCCGTCTTTGCCGCGGGCCGCGCCGTGGCAGCTCCCCACGTTGCAACCGGCTCGGGTGATGACGGGCATCACGTCGAGGTTAAAGCTCACCGGCCGCGCGATCTTGGCGTCTTTCACCGTGACGGGGACTTCGACCTTGTGTTCGCCGTAAGTAACGATCAGCTTTGTCGCGCCGTCGGCCAGCGGATGCAGCGACCCTTTGTCGAGCTTGGCGATCGCGCCGTTGGCGACCTTGAACTCGGCCTTGGCCGTGACGTCGAGCGTGATTTCATCGTTCCGCGTGGCGACGGCGATCACCGCTTGCCGATCGCCTGAAGTCGTCAGATTCACCTCGGGCGGAAAGACTTCGAGCTTGACGACAGCCTTGGCCGACTTTGCCGCCGGTTGGTCGACAGGATCGGACTTCGCCTTCGCAGCGAGAACCGTCAACGGCGTGCTCGCCAGCGCAGCCACAGCCACGATCAGCACTCGTCCGTAAGTTTTCACAGCGTGTCTCCTGGCTGATATTGCGACGCGATTACTTTTTTGCGGGTTCATTCGGCTTGCTCGACTTGGCGGGCTTCTTCACCAGCGGTGCATCGACGCGCAACTCGGCGGGCCCCTGCATGTGAACGACCGGCTCGCCGTTCTCGAACGCGGTCACGCGAAGCATGACGGCCTTGTGTCGACCGACAGGCGTCTTGGCCGACGCGCGAATCTTCACCTTCACATGCTCGTCGTTCGAATCGAACTCGGCGGGCTCAGCGGTCGCCTCATGCGGAAGGCCAACGAGCTCGAGCTTCGCCTTGCCTTGGAATGCATTGAGCTGATCGATGTCGAACGTCATCAGGCCTTCCTTGCCTTGCTCGATCGCAGCAGGTTTGGCCGTTAGCGCGAAGAACGAATCAGCGACACGGAGCTTAACCAACTGCGTGGCGGCTTCGAGCGAACCCGATTCGCCGCTGATCGTGCCGACGATGGTGATTTGCCAATCGCCGATCTCAGCATCTTTGTTGGCCGTGAGAGGCATGATGCCTTCGTCTTTGCCTTCTTCAATCGTCACCGAACCCGACGAACTGACGCCCGGCGGATTGAAGGCCATCCGCATCCGGATAGGGCCCTTGAACCCTTCATCGCGGATCGCTCGCACGTGCAACTCCATCGCGCCGTTACGGACCAGCGGGGCCTTGGGCTCGATAAGCTCGATCTTGAACGGAACGCGCTCGGTCACGGCCGTGGACATCCGATCATTGTACCACGAGTACAACGAGCGATTGACCATGACACGCAGCATCAGCGACCTCTGCTCGAAGCCGCCGGCCACGGCCACTTCGGTGTCGCCGCGCTTCACTTTCGAGCGGGGAATCACATTGACGGCCGAACCGCCGAGCGGGGCGTCGTCGGCCGCCGTGAGCAGAACCGGCACCGACGATTGGCTGGCCGCGACAGGGACCGCTTGGGCCGTCACGCCTTCGGGCAGGTTTTGTAGATCGAGAACCACATCGCCGTTCACGTC
Source organism: uncultured Planctomycetota bacterium (assembly GCA_963708675.1). Classification (GTDB taxonomy): domain Bacteria; phylum Planctomycetota; class Planctomycetia; order Pirellulales; family PNKZ01; genus DATAXP01. The sequence goes on along the minus strand of CAVPTO010000003.1, from coordinate 1,676,060 downwards.
GCGGCGGTTGACGTTCATCATCACCGCCATGCGATTGCCCTTGGGCACCACGGCGAGCACGTCGGTGTAACGACGCAGCTCGGGCAGGCTCGCCGTAATCTCGGGATCGGCCAAGGCAACGTCGATGCGATAGACGTAGTTCGGGCCGCCTTGGCCGAGCATGTCTTTGATGACGATCGTGTACTTGCCATCTTCCGGGGCCGTGAACCGCAGAGCGCTGTCGGGGTTGTTGCCCGAGTCGTCGCTGCCGGCCACGCTGCCGCCGCTCGCCTTGAAGACGGTAATCACCGAGTCGATTGGCGAGCGGATGTGGCGACCGTGGACGCGAACTTCGAACTGTTGTCCCTTCTTCGCGGTGAAGACGTAGGAGTCGACATCGCCGGGCTTCGACAGAATGCCGTCGAGTGCCGCGGGCGCATTGAATGCTGTTGCTTGCGCGTTGGTGTCGTTCGGCTCGGCTTCGATCACGCCGCTGAGCGTGCTCAGAATGAACGGGTTGCCGCACGCGGCCGTGCCGTTCTTGTCCTTCGCGTAGACGGCGTAACGAGAGTTCGGCTCCTTCGGCAACGTGACGCTCATCTCCGAATCGCCTGCGATGTCGCCGATCAACTTCAGCTTGACCGTTTCGCCCAGCTTTCCGCCGCAAGGAAAGACGATGCGCGGCTGAGGATACGTGCCGACGTGCAGACGGTACATGGCGTCGCGCGGTGCGTTGAACGTGCAGTCGCGAACGACGACGAAATACTTGCCGTCTTCAGGAACCACGATCGACGCCACCGGATCGGCATGGGCCAATGAATCGTCGTCCGAAGCGGCGAGTTCTTGCTGATTGCGATCAAGAATCGCGACGTAAGGATCGAACAACGAATTCCCGAGTCGAATGGCTTCGACTTCGGCCGTGAGGCGTTGGCCCTTGCGAGCCTCGACGGCGTAAATGTCGATTTCCTCGTTGAAGGTCGTGCCGTTGATCGTGCGGTCGAGGTCGATGTTCTGTGGCTTGGCGGTCGTGTCGTTCGGCTCCTTCTCGGGAAGCTCGGGCATCGTTCCGACGCTAAACAGCAACAGCGGGCTGAGGCCCGTGGCTGTGCGGACGCGCACCGGGTGTAGGCCGAGTGGACAATCCTCGGTGATGCTCACGATCATTTTGCACGACGTGTCGGTCGTGTCGCCGACCGACTTCACAGCCAGGCCAGGGTCGTAGAACAACAGCCCTTGGGCGTCCTTGAGTCGGTTGCCGTAGACAACCACATCCACCTCGCCGCCGCGTGCTCCACCGGCAGGTCGTATCGAGCGAGCTTCGGGTTCTGCAGCGACGATGGTCGCCGCAGCGATGAGTAAAGTTCCCGTGCACAACAGGCCGATCAAAGGACGACGAGCGTCGATAGTCGATCGAAGCATGGCGATTCTCGATTGCGTTTTTGCGGGAAGGATTGCCGTCGGTAGGTTGCCGTTTGGAAGGTCATAGCCACGCTGCTTCGGCGTTAGCAGCGCACGGCGGATACCCGCGTGAGGGTTGTGTCTCAGAAGGCGTGCGGCGAGGCGTACCCTTTAGCCTCGCATATGCGCGTGCGTGCACGACCCTGTCATCTCAAACGGTACTGTCATTGTGCCAGTATCGCAGATCGTCGTGCACATACCCACTAGCGCCCGCGCCGAAAGACGCTCCCCCTGGAGCGGGCCGTCATCAGGTTGTCACTCTCAGTGCGCCGCCCCAGCAGCGACGGCACACGACCAGCATTGTCTCCGGTACTTCAAGGCCTCCGGTAGTTCGAGGTTCCCGGTGCTGCGACGGCCTAGGCCAGAATCTCTTTGCAAACCTTGCCGCCGTCGCAGATCTCGATCGGACGGTCACCCGGCGCCATCAGCTCTTTGTCGGCGACGATGCCGAGCTGGTGGTAGACGGTCGTGGCCAGATCGGCAGGGCTCATCGGGTTGTCTTCTGGTTCGCTGGCCGTCGCGTTCGACGAGCCATAGACCATGCCGCGCTTGATGCCGCCACCGGCCAGCGCCACGCTGAACACGCGCGCCCAGTGGTCGCGGCCCGCGGTGCGATTGATCTTTGGCGTGCGGCCGAACTCGGACGACACCATGACGAGCGTCTCGTCAAGCAAGCCGCGGCTGTCGAGGTCGTTGATCAGCGCCGAATAAGCGCGATCGAAGTCCGGCAGGTTCTGATTCATTTTGCGGGTGATGCTGTCGTGCATGTCCCACCCGGCGTAGGTGAGCGACACGAATCGCACGCCGGCCCCGACGAGTCGGCGAGCCATCAGCATGCGCTGGCCAGCCTGATTGCGACCGTAGGCATCGCGCACCTTGTCCGATTCAGCGTCGATGCGGAACGCGTCACGCGCTTCCTTCGAGCTGACGAGGTTGTAGGCACTCTCGTAGAACGAATCCATGCTCTTGAGAGCGTCGGACTTTTCTTTGCTCGCGAAGTAATCGTTCACCGCATCAAGCGCCGAGCGTCGACGCGTGAAACGGTTCTCATCAACGCTCGACGGCAAGCTCAAATCGCGAACGGTGAAATCTTGCTTAGCAGGATCCGAGCCGAGACTGAACGGCGCGAACGATGAGCTAAGATAGCCCGCGCTGGCAAACTCATTCGGGACGTTCGGAATGCAGACGTACGGCGGCAAGTTGGCGCGAGCGCCGTACTCGTGACTGACGACGCTGCCCATGCTCGGGTACGTGAGCGCGGGGCTCGGCTTGTAGCCGGTGAACATGTTGTGCGTGCCGCGCTCGTGCGCCGCTTCGCCATGCGTCATCGAGCGAATGACGGTGATCTTGTCGGAGATAGCAGCCGTCTTCGGCAGCAATTCAGAGAAGTGTGTTCCGCTCTTGGTCGGAATCGCACGCAGCTCGCCGCGATATTCAAGCGGAGCGAATGGCTTCGGATCCCACGTCTCTTGATGCGCACATCCACCAGGCAGATAGATATGAATGACGCTCTTGGCTTTGGCCTCGAGAAAGTCGTAATTCTTTTGTCCCGCTTGCGCTTCGCGCACACGGAAGTAATCGGCCAGAGAAATTCCGACGCCCGCTAAGGCGCCTACCGTGAGAAAGCCGCGACGATTAGGTCTGAGCGAGTTCATTCCGTTACTCCCTGACAACCGTGGGTGGGATGGCGTTTTAGCTCGATGCGAGTCGAGCCAAGGTGGGACACGACTTTCTGTCACAGCTTAAAGCTGCAAGCGAACTACTGTCAAACTTTCTTTACGTCGGTCGGTTCGTCCGATGCTCCTTTGAGATCGTGACGACGTGAACCAAAACGTTACAGGCGGGCAAGCGACCTTGGAATTATCGTCTTCCAAACGGCCGCTTGAAGAATGCGGGGCAGTTCTGACAGCAGATTAACGGTTTGTCAGTATTGCTGTCAAACCTTTTCAGGCGATCGGGGTGCAGTTTTTTCGGAATCGGCAAAACGAAAAAAGCCCGCCTGAAAGTTCAGGACGGGCCTTTGTAACGCGAAAACGTGACGTCGTTGGTTAGCCGCGACGTGCCGGCGGGCGATCACCCAACGTCGCTATCACCCAACGTCAATGTTTGCCTAACCGGCAATACGTGGCAGCAATGCTGGCGCGTCGGGCGAGGCGACCAACTCGCGCTCATGCGGCTCGAGCTCGTTGCGAAGCACAACCATGTCCGATGGTGCCTCGATGCCAATACGCACTTTGTCGCCAACCACCCGGACGACCGTGATCACGATCGATTCGCCGAGTTTGATGCTTTCATTCGCGCGGCGGGAAAGAACCAACATCGAAAACCCCTCCGTGAGTTTTTGTCACCGACCGATAGTGTAAATTTGTATATTGTGCGTGTACGCCTGTCAAGCAAAATCACGCCAAGCTCGGCGCGATCGCAAGACGCGTCGTCTGAAACCGTTCGCCCACAGCGTCATAGAACAGAATCAGATTCCGCTCCGTCTCCCAGATGGCGGAGATCAGCAACGAACGAGGACCCCAAACGCTGAACATCAGTCCGCAGGGCCGATCGCCTCGCACCAACAACTTTTCCTTGAAAGGAAACGCTCCGAGTTCTAGTTGCTCCCGTTTACACAGTGTTTCGTTCACGTAATGCCGTAGCGCGTCGATTGAGCCGATGCGTTCGACTTGCATTGTTCTAAAAGAGCTCCGGGTGCCGGGGTTCCGCACGCTGCGACAGGCAGCGGCACACAGAATTCCAGTTAGCGAAGATGGGCTAACTGCTAACACTGAGAAGTATCGGCAAGCGCGCAGGAGGAATTAGCGCGCGAATTAGTGAATTCTGCACATACTTCGTTGCGCCGGACGGGGCATCAATCCCGAAGCCGCGTCGCCAGCGATTGGCGACTTAGCGCGAGTACTCTTCGTAAGCACCCGCGATGTCGGCCGAGGCTGCGTCGCCGGCATGGAAGATGATGCGGTGCTTCATCGTGAACGACTCGCCTGGCTTGAGTGTGAGCTCACCGCTCTTGCCCGCCTTCGGATCGAACTGCGCGAGGCCAAACGGATTCGATCCGAACAGGCCATAGTCGCGAACGTGCCACGGCGTGGGATGACGCAGGCTCGAAGGATGATTGAGAATCGCGATGCCGACGATCTGATCCTTCACCGGACCATAGTAGTCGACCCAGCGCGAAGGCTTGCCCCACGCTTGCTTCTCATCCTTCATGCCTTCGGCATTCACGAAGTGGCCATCGCCACCTTTCACGTCCATGCTCGACGCGACGCGCACCGCAAGCGTGCCGTCCTTGTCGTCGCCGAAGGTTACAGGAATGTCCACGGCGCGCACGACGATGTCGAAGTCGATGATCCGTTTGTCGGCTGACGTGCGGAACGTGACCGTGCGCTCGTCTTCGCAATGCTTCTTGCCGTTGGCGTCGATCCAGTCGTTGACGGCCGTCAGCGAGGCGGTCTTGCCATCGGCGCCGACCTTTTTGAACTCACGGTGCACGATCTTGCCAAACACGTGATCGGGCTTGATTTTGCCGGCTTTGAAGCTTTCCGGCTCGGACCAAAAGTCGACGCCGTTCACCTCGCGATGGGCGAACCACAACGAGCGATGGTGATAGTGATCCTTCACCTCGCCTTCGATGTCTTTCATCGGAAACGCGCGCGTCATTGGCTCGCCGGTGGGCCCGATGATCGGCCACAGATACGGCCGCGGTCCGCTTGCGATCAGATATTCCGTGAACAGCTTGCCGTCGAGATTGACCGTCACGCCGCGGTCACTTTGCTCGACCGTGAACTCCGCAGCAGCAACGTAATCGGCAATGAAGCACGTGGCGAAGCATATAACCACAGCGGCGAACGCAAAACGAACGACGGATCGAGACGCGGATGGCATGGCGCGGAGTTCCTCGGCGAGAGATAAAAGTCGCACGAGGCAGTCTAATCACTGGCCAAGCCGAGAGCCACTATCGCAATCGAATCGAAACACCGTCCAAATCGAAATAGTGTCGGTATCGAAAGGGCGGCTACTTCGTGGCCGCCGTGGCGACCGAGGCGCGATACTCGGCCAGGCCCACAGCTCGCGCGGTCACCAGCTCGTCGCCAGCAGCGTCAATACGCTTGAAATCCGAGTCGTCGAGACGCCAGGTCACATGGTGCTCGGCACGGATGCTAACCTGCCGGTTCCCCGCACTTTGGGCATAGCGCGTGAGCAAGACTTCGGTGGGCAGGCGCTGCTGGCGATCGAGCGCCGCATTCAGCGACAGCCTCGCGAACGGCGGCAACGACCCGGGGTTCATCATCGCGTTGAGCTTTGTTTGCCAGTTGCTGAAGTCGGCATACATCGAGGCCGCCCCGGCGTGTCGCGGCTTGGCGGTTTTCACTTCGTAGTCCATCCACTCGCTGGTCAGCGTGAGCATGCCTGTCGCTTCGTCGAACGACTCTTCGAACGTTGGAGCAGCGAGAAACACTAGCAGCGGCACGGGTCGCGCCGTCGCTTCGGTTTTGATCTTTTGTGCGAATTGGTCGACGTCAGCCAGCGAGACTTCGGTCTTCACATGCCGCGAGGCATTGAGGATCACGAACTTCTGTCCCGGCGGGTCGAAGATCGTCACCTCGTCGGGGTCGGAAATGAAGTCGTAGACGCGGCCAGAGTTGAACACGGCCACGCTCGTCGTCACTTCCTTGCCGACATAGACTTTGCTCTCGACGCGAAAGTCTTCTGCCCAAGCGCCGCGCCCAATGCCGCCCATATCAATGTGGCCTCGCAAATCAGCGTGCCTGTGGCCAGTCGCATAGAATGACTTCCTGTCGTGTGCGAGCTTGCGAGAATCGTTGCCGCCCCGCAATCGCGGAGATTAAGCCGAGTCGCGGTCGGTGTAAACGTCAGAACCGGCGCGGCGTCGGAGCATGCTAAGTTTACGAAGGTCGCTGGGCGTGCCAGCATTCGGTTCCAGGGAGAGCAGGCCAGGGAGAGCAGCGAAGATGCGTAGGTTCTTGGTCACCGGCGGAGCAGGTTTCATCGGGTCGCATATTGTCGACGCTCTGGTCGATCGCGGCGACAGCGTTCGCGTGCTCGATAATCTCAGCAGCGGCAAGCTGGCGAACCTCCAGCGCGTTCGTGCGAAGATTGAATTCATCGAAGGGGACGTGACCGATCCGTCGGCTGTCGCTCGAGCGGTCGACGGCGTCGAAGGTGTGTTTCACGAGGCGGCGCTGGCCTCGGTGCCGATGAGCATCGAGCAGCCGTTGGCGTCGCACGCGGCCTGCGCGACGGGAACGGTTGTCGTGTTGGATGCCGCGCAACGCGCCGGTGTGCGACGTGTCGTGTACGCAGCCAGCAGCAGCGCCTACGGTGACGTCCCCTCGAGCCCGAAGTTCGAGAGCGACGTCCCTTCGCCGATCTCGCCTTACGCAGCCGCGAAGCTCGCCGGCGAGATGTACTGCCAGGCCTTCAGCGCCGCGATGGGTTTGGAGTGCGTCGCCTTGCGATACTTCAACGTCTTCGGCCCGCGGCAAGATCCCAACAGCGCGTACTCAGCCGTCATTCCACGATTCATCACCACGATCCTCGCCGGAAAGCAGCCGACCGTGTACGGCGACGGTTTGCAGTCGCGCGACTTCACATACATCGGCAACGTCGTGCAAGCGAACTTGCGAGCTTCCGACGCGAAGGACGCCGCAGGCCAAGTCTTCAACGTCGGCGACGGGCGTTCGCAGAGCTTGTTGCAACTGATCGACGCGCTCAATCGTTTGCTCGGCACTGACGTGGTGCCCAATCATGAGCCGCCGCGTCCTGGCGACGTGCGCGAGAGCATGGCCGACATCACGCGGGCGCGTAGCGTGCTCGGCTACGAGCCGCAGATCGGGTTCGACGAAGGGCTGCGTAGGTCGATCGATTACTATCGCTCGATCATCTAAATGGCATTTGGTTAGCCGCGACGCGCCAGCGGAGCGCGGGAATCGGGCACATGCGCTCCGCTGGCGCGTCGCGGCTAACCAAGGTCGCGATCACGGTGGATCGTATCCACCGGGATGCCACGGGTGGCAATGGCACACGCGAGCGATCCCGCGCGAGGCTCCGCGTACCGCTCCGTACTTCTCGATCGATGCAATGAAGTAGCGGCTGCAGCTGGGTTCGAAACGACAGCGATTGCCCAACATCGGACTGATCGTGAGTTGATACAGTCGTGCGGCGGCGATCAGCGCCAAGCTCGGCAACTTCAGCAAAGCGTGCATCGAGGCATTCAAAGAGGCGTTCACGGGGCGCGCGAGAGTTTATTGGCGGCGCGGCCGACAAGTGCCACGAGCTCGCTGCCGGCGTGAGCAAGGTTGTCGAACGTCGTTCGCGCGACAGCGATCACGTCGAGTCCCTCAGGCAGCGATTTGCGATTCAATCGAAACGCTTCGCGCATGCGTCGCTTCCAGCGATTGCGCTCGACCGCGCCGCCGACCTTCCGCGAAACGCTGAGCCCCAGCCGCGTGCGGCCGAGTTCGTTCGGGAAGACGTAGACGACCATGATTCCGTCGCTGGCCGAGCGGCCGCTCTGATAAACGCGGCGAAAGTCGGTCGTCGAACGAATGCGATCCGCGGGACGCAGTCGCTCAGTAGAATTCGCCTTGTCGGCGCGTGGGCGTGTCACAAACTACTCGCTATCGGGCGGACGTTCTTGGGTCGGTGGCTGCGGTGGCGTCGTTCCGGTCGAAACGTTGAGATATCGCTTGGCGGCCCAGTTGTCGGGGCCTTGCTTGCTGCGCGAGGTCGGCGATCGCAAACGGCGGCGCGTGTAGCTGCCCGTCAGATGAATGAACACGAATAGCCCTCCGCCGATCACAAGCACGCCGGCGACCAGCACCGCCAGCAGTGCTTCGCGGCTCAACCAAGGTTGCGTCGCGGCGGGGTCGTGCTCTTGCAATGCGAGTAACACGCCAACGAGGCTTACCATCGCAGTTTGTCGCGTGGATTTGGCGTCGGGCATTCGGCGTCGAACTGACGCACGAGCTCGCGGCCTTTGTCGTCAATCGACGGCGGCAGTACGATCATCACCTCGGCCAGCAGATCGCCAGCCGGCTTGTTCTTCACTGCCACGCCATGTCCACGTACGCGCAGCTTCGCCCCGCTCGATGTGCCGGGCGGCACCTTGAGCGATACTGTGCCTTTCGGTGTCGGCACGTCGACCTGCGCGCCTTCGATCGCTTCGCGCACGGTGACCGGCAATCGCACGTGCAGGTTCGCATCGCGGCGCGTGAAGTACGGATGCGGCGCGACATGAATCTTCAGCAGCAAGTCGCCAGCCGGTTCTTCTTCGGTGCCGGGCTCGCCTTGTCCGCGGAGGCGAATCTTGCTCCCTTCGTCGACACCGGCGGGCACTTTGACGGTCAACGTCTCGGGTTTGCCGTTGCGCGTGAGTTGCAGATGCAACTCGCCGCCGGTGACCGCGAGGTTGAAGGGGATTTCGGTTTCGCTTTCGACGTCGTTGCCACGAGCGCGTGACGAGCCACGTCCGCGACGGCCTGGTCGTGTGCCGGCGCTGCGAGCGCCGCGAAACTGGTTGAAGATGTCGGCGAACCCGCCGCCGCCGCCGCCGAATTGATCGCCGAAGATTTGCGAGAAGTCGAAACCTTCGGCGTCGGGTCCGCCTTGAGGCGACCACGTGCCACCGCCTGCGCCGGGGCGTGGCCCGCCGCCGGCGCCAGCGTTTTCGAACGAACTGCCGTAGCGGTCGTAAAGCTCGCGCTTACTCGAGTCGCTCAAAACGTCGAACGCCCGCTGCACCTCTTGGAACTTCTGGGTTGCGGTCTTGTCGTCGGGGTTGAGGTCCGGGTGATACTTCCGCGCCAGGGCACGGTACGCCTTTTGGATTTCCTCGTCGCTGGCGGTGCGACTCACGCCGAGCGTTTGGTAATAGTCTTCGGACACCGCAATCGCCTTATCGTCCCACGCGTGATTTGTTCCAGTCATTGTAGCGCCGCGTGACAAGGGGCTACAAGGTACACCGCGAAGAGGCAAGCGGTGGTGACGGCGGTGATAGGGTTGCGATCGGGAGAATGACGCCGCCAGCGACGCACTAGAGAAAAGCTACACTTTTTCGCAGGCTCGAGCAGGTGGTCGAATCTAACGACGGTACGGATTAGAAGGTCGGTAATGCGACGTCCGATGTTACTTGCGATGTTCGGCATTCTCGCGTTGTGCGGCGGCGCTTCGGCGCAAAAGCCCAGCGAAGGCAAGTTGGACCTGATCATCACCGACGGCGAGAACGGTCCGCACGTGCCATGTCGTGTGCATGTGAAGAACCAGACGGGCGTGCCGCGCAAGGTGCATGCCATGCCGTTTTGGAGCGATCATTTCGCCTGCCCCGGCGAAGTGGAGTTCGTGCTTCCGAAGGGGAACTACACGCTGCTCATCGAACGCGGGCCGGAGTATGCCGACCACTCGGGCTACTTCATCATGCAAGGCTTCGCGAAAGATCAGAAGACGATCGCGATGAAGCGCGCCGTGAAGATGAGCGACGAGAGCTGGTGGTCGGGCGATCTGCACGTGCGTCGGCCGGCCCGCGATATGGAAGCGATCATGCTGGCTGATGATCTGCACGTCGCCCCCGTGATCGTGTGGTCAAACAAAACCGACAAGAAGCCAAGCGACCAGAAGATACCGAACCCACCGCTCGTGCGGTTCGACGGCGACCGGTACTTCGACTACACGGCCGGCGAGGACCGACGCGACAGCGGCACGCTGCTGTTCTTCCGTCTGTCGAAGCCGCTCGACGTTCCGCCGTCGAAAGACACTGCGCCCTCGACAACCGAGATGATCGCGCTGGCGCACGAACAACCCGAGGCGTGGGTCGACGCACCGAGCCCGTATGCGTGGGATTTGCCGTTGTGGCTTGCGGCGGGCGGGATCGATTCGATTGGTGTTGTGCACGAACAGTTCGGCCGCGAACGACTGACAAAGCAACCGCCTTTGGGACGCGCCCCCGACACTCGTGGCACGAAGACCGACAACGATTGGGGTCAGTGGTCGCAGCGCATTTACTACAACGTGCTCGATGCGGGCTTGCAGATACCGCCTTCGGCCGGCAGCGGCACCGGCGAGTCGGCGAACTCGCTCGGTTACAACCGCATGTACGTGTGGGTCGACAAGGATTCGTTCGACTACGCGAGTTGGTGGGACGGTTTCAAGCGTGGCCGCGTGACGGTCACCAACGGCCCGCTGATTCGCCCTTTGGCCAACGGCCGCCTGCCGGGGCACGTGTTCCGCCTTGCCGAAGGTGAGGCGATGCAAGTCGACATCGCGATGAACATGACGATCCGCGATCCGGTGCGGTACATGGAGGTCATTCGCAACGGCCAGCTTGCCGAGAGCATCCGCCTTGAAGATTGGGCGAAGACGGGGCACTTTCCGGCGGTGAAGATCGACAAGCCGGGTTGGTTCCTCGTGCGCGTCGTGACCGAGGCAAAGGGGACCTACCGGTTCGCATCGACCGGGCCTTGGTATGTCGAGGGGCCCGACGAGACGCCGCGCATCACTCGCAGCGCGTGCGAGTTCTTCCTGAAATGGCTCGAAGAGCGGGCCCTCAAATTCGGCGCAGACGCTGTAGCCGAGCAGTGGTGGCGAGCGCGGATGGACCAAGCCAACGCCGATTGAGCTTTCCGCTTACAGCTTGCTTGCAGAAATGCCGGCAGAGTTTTGCTCATCGCTACGTGGGGAACCTGCGGTTTTGCGTTTGATCGTAAGTGGTTGCGTCGCGAATTGGCCGCTTTTGTTCGACGGTACGGCCTTTGCGTCTCCGCTAGCAAAGAGAAAAACCCTCGCGTCGCGGTCAAAAAGTCGACGCCCACCTACGTTGTCGGAGATTCCACCATGTTGTACCGAACCGTGGCCTTGGCCGCCTTGGTCTCGGCGATGAGCGTCACCGCTCAAGCCCAGATTGGCGCGCCTCCGAAGAACGGCGCCGAACCATCGTATGGAAACGAGGGTATCCGCAAGAACAGCTTCGAACCTACGAAAGCTGTCACCATGCCGAACAAAGTCATTCAGCCGATTCCGCTCTCGGCCAGCGAACGCGAGACAGCGATTCAAGGCGTCGATCGTCACGTCGCCGAAGAAATCGTCGCCCTGAAGGAACAAGTTCGCCAGGCACTGCCCGACGAACTTTCCGTGTTGGCCAAGACGACCGGATGGACCCCAGAGAATCAGAACGCTCTGCTCGTCGCGTTTCGAGCCGGTGATCCGGCCGCCGTGTACGAAGCATGGGCTCGCGGCAACCCGCAAGACACGGCCGGCGCGCAGATTGTCGCCCGTCAGGTCGACGTGCGTCGCGGCGTGCTGAAGCTCGAACAAGACGTGAAGAACAGCGCTCCGATCACGCAAGACCTCGTCGAACTCGACGACGCCGTGGCGAAAGTCGTTTCGTCGACTCCGGCGATGGCTGATGTCGCTGGTCGCGTGAAGGCGTTGAAGACATGGGGCGAGGTTCGCAAGCTCATCGAGAATGCGATCCCTGAAAACGGTCCGGTCGCCAAGCTTCCGGCTGGCAAGGTGCCTTTGATCTTCAATCCCGAACTGCCCGTCGGGACCGTGATCATTTGCGGCCACAGCGCCGTCATCATCGGCAACCAAGGCCACGGCCCGCTGGCGATTAAGCAAGGCAGCGCCGCCGAGGCGCTCGGTCTGCCGCTCGTGACGGGCAGCCCGCTGCAAGACGCCGAAGGTCAACCGGCCACCGACGGCATTGTTCTGCTCAACCCGACCAAGAACCACGCCACGGTGAACTACAACATCAACGGCAACCATTACGTGATGGAGCCAGGCATGGCGCAGCGTATTCCCGCCGGCAACTGGGTGATTGAATACGATCGCGGCCAGAAGTTCGGCAAAGAGGTTTACACCCTGTCGCCGGGCACGTTCAGGTTCACGCCGACCGATAACGGCTGGCAACTGTTTCGCGAGCGATTCGACGTGGTCATCGACAACTCGCAAAATCCCAATGAGTTCAACTTCATCTTCCAGGGTCAGAACATGACTGCCCCGGCCCACGGTACGAAGGCGCTCAGCGGAAACTACCCGCTGTTCGTCGGCTACGACCGCGGCAATGGCAGCGACTACACGACCAAGTCGACCTACACCAGCGGCACGGTGCAGGTGGGCGTGAACATGGTCGACAATATGTGGGATCTCTTCCCGACGAACGAGAACCAGCGCGAAGTGACAAAGCTGAAGCTGTTCCAGTAACAGCGACTTCCTGAGTCGACAACGCCGGCCATCGCTTCGGCCCGAAAGGGGCGGGGCGATGGCCTTTTATTGATCTTCAGGTTGTTCATCGAACGACGACTCAGATTGCTCCCTCTCCTCTTGCGGGAGAGGGCCGGGGTGAGGGGTAGTGAAGCGTGTACTCGCCTCAACCCCTCACCCGGTTCGCCTTCGGCGAACCACCCTCTCCCGCAAGGGGAGAGGGTACAGGGCATGCCGTTGTCGGTTTGATTGACAAAACCTGAACACCAAATAGTTGCGCTGATGGAGATAGAACGCGGGATTCGAGCGCTACCCCCAAGCCCACGAACGGCCGTCCGTGGGCTTAGCGCTGCCACCTGTAGAACCGAGCTGCCAATTTACGGACTGCCCGCGGGCAGGTGTTCTTCCGCCTCAACAAACCCGTCGCCGTTACTCATCGCGGCATCGGTCGCATCGACCGCACTCTTCAACCCGGGGCGGATCGCGAGCAACTCTTCCTGCACACGGTGACGCGGCTCGCCCGGGGCGGGCGTGATGCGTCGATCGGTGCCGTCGGGCTGAAGGATTCGCGTCTTCACGTTATCGTCGAGATATCGCGGGATGATCTCGTTGAGGACGCGGTCGCGCAACTCCGGCGCAAGCACCGGAAACATCACCTCGACGCGGCGATAGAAGTTGCGGGGCATCCAGTCGGCGCTGGCGAGATAGACCTCGGCCGCGGCGTCGGTGTTGAACACGTAGATGCGGCTGTGTTCAAGGAACCGATCGACGATGCTGCGAACGCGAATGTTCTCGGAAATTCCCGGCAGCCCCGGTTTCAAACCGCAGATGCCGCGAATGACCAGATCAATCGGCACCCCCGCCTGACTGGCGCGATACAGCGACTCGATCACGCGATAATCGACCAGCGAGTTGAGCTTCGCAAAGATGCGTGCGGATCGGCCTTCGCGGGCACGCTGCGCCTGATTGTCGATCATCTCGATCGTGCGTCGATGCAAATCGACCGGCGCAACGATCAAACGTCGCCATGCGTGACCTTGCGAGTAACCGGTCAGCAAGTTGAACAATGCCGAAGCGTCGGCCGCGATGTCTTCGTCGGCCGTGAACAAGCCAACGTCGGTGTACAGCAGCGCCGTGTTCGGATTGTAGTTGCCGGTGCCGAGATGGACGTACCTTCGCACGCCGCCACCTTCTTGCCGCACCACGAGCGACAACTTGCAGTGCGTCTTCAGGTCGAGGAAGCCGAAGACCACGTGCACGCCCGCTCGTTCGAGCTGCCGCGCCCAACTGACGTTGTTCTCTTCATCGAACCGAGCTTTCAACTCCACCAGGGCCGTGACGTGCTTGCCGTTCTCGGCCGCCTGGATCAGCGCCCGCACGATCGGCGAGTCGCCGCTGGTGCGATATAGCGTCTGTTTGATGGCCAAAACGTTCGGGTCTTTGGCCGCTCGGCTGACGAACTCGACGACCGAGTCGAACGAGTCGTAAGGATGGTGCATCAGCATGTCATGCCGGCGAATCGCGGTGAAAAGGTCTTCCTTTCCACGCTGTCCACGCCCGCGTATCGGCTGCGGCGTGAACGATGGGTCGCGCAGTAGCTCGTTGCCCGGGAACTTGAGCAACTCCATCAGCGACGTCATGTCGATCGGGCCGGGAACGCGATAGACCTCGCTGTACGCATCTGGCGCCGCCTCATCACCGACGCGAATGTGCTCGGCCTCGATAATCTCGCGAGTTAGCTCTTCGTTGCCGTCGGCAGCGACTTCGAGACGCACGGCCTGGCCGCGCTGTCGGGCTTTCAAGCGATCCTCGATTGTGCGGAGCATGTCGTCCGACTCTTGCTCGAGCAGCTCGATGTCGCTGTCTCGCGTGACGCGAAAGCAGGTGTGCCCCATCACTTCGAAACCGCCGAAGAGCTCGGTCAGGCGTTCGGCGATCACGTCTTCCAACAGCACGAAGTTTGCGTTATCGGCCGGGCCGACATGCACCAACCGCGGCAACACTTGCGGCAGTTGCACGACCGCGAACATCGTCTTCGGCCCGAGGCCCTGATGCCGGCGGAGCATCGCCGCGATATAGATCGCGCGATTGTGAAACCGCGGACTCGGATGCGCCGGGTCGATCGCCATCGGCGTGAGAATTGGAAAGGCGCGGTGCATGAAGAACTTGTCGAGCACGTCGCGCTGTTCGCCGGTCAATTGATTCTGCGAAAGGATGCGGATGCGCTGCTCCGCCAACTGCGGCCGCACCCAATCGTTCCAGCATCGGTACTGCGCCGCGACCAACTCCTTGGTGCGATTGGCAACACGCTGCAACTGCACGAGCGGACGCAAACCGTCCGGCGCGTAGTCTTGTGGCGCGCCGTCTTCGAATGCCTGCTCGCGCAAACCCGCGATGCGCACCATGAAGAACTCGTCGAGGTTCGAACTGAAGATGCTCAGAAACTTGACGCGCTCCAGCAGCGGAGTTGTGGGGTCTTCCGCCTCTTCGAGCACGCGCGCGTTGAACTGCAACCAGCTCAGCTCGCGGTTGATGAAATGTTCTGCCTGAAAATATTGTTCGGTCACTTCTAACATCCGCACACGTGGGCACTTTGGAAAAATGGCCCCCTCGCCTGAAGGCCCCATGACATTGTGCGGTAAAGAATGACGGTAGTGAAGGTATTATTTGATGCGGAAGCTGTTACAACGCATTGCAACCGGCCCACGTGACCGCCGTGGCCGATACTGTCGGCGCGTACGCACCACCGCTATATTGCGATCCGCACGCCCATGCCCCTCGACCACGATTGGAAAGCGCTGTATCCGTTTGCTTCGCACGAGCTGCGAATCGATGGGCTGCGCTACCACTATCTCGACGAGGGCGCGGGAGAAGTGTTGCTGATGGTGCACGGCAACCCGACGTGGTCGTTCTATTGGCGCAACCTCATCACTGCACTGCGTCAACGTTACCGCATCATCGCCGTCGACCACATCGGTTGCGGCCTGTCCGATAAGCCAGCCGACTACTCGTACCGACTTTCGCAACACATTGCTAACCTTCGCCACTTGGTCGACACTCTTGATCTGCGAGGCGTCACCCTCGTCGGGCACGATTGGGGCGGCGCGATCGGCATGGGCGTCGCGGTCGAGCAGCCCGAACGTTTCGGGCGGCTGATTCTGATGAACACGGCGGCCTATCTCTCGACGAAAATACCGTTGCGAATTCGCGTTTGCCGCACGCCGTTGTTGGGGCCGTTGGCCGTTCGTGGGTTCAACGCCTTCTGTCGTGCAGCGCTGCACATGGCCGTCGAGAAGCGCGAACGCATGACGTCGGCCGTCCGTGCAGGCATTCTCGTCCCCTACGATTCATGGGCGCATCGCATCGCCATTCAACGATTCGTCGAAGACATTCCACTGAATCCCGAGCATCCGAGTTACGCAACGCTCGAGCAGATCGAGCAACGTCTCGATCGTTTGCGATCGCTACCGATGCAACTGATCTGGGGCATGCGCGATTGGTGTTTCTCGCCTCACTTCCTCGGTCGGTTCCTTGAGTTCTTTCCCGACGCCGAAGTGCACCGCTTCGACGACGCGGGGCATTGGGTTGTTGAAGACGC
This sequence comes from uncultured Planctomycetota bacterium, assembly GCA_963708675.1. Classification (GTDB taxonomy): domain Bacteria; phylum Planctomycetota; class Planctomycetia; order Pirellulales; family PNKZ01; genus DATAXP01. Next base: position 1,659,802 of record CAVPTO010000003.1, on the reverse strand, counting down.
ACATGAGCGCATCGTGCCGTTGGTTGAAAAGTTTCTCGCCGAGCATCCACTAGCAGCTTTTGCACGATGACGAACGGCCAACTCGCGACGCTTGCCTGCCTGCTAGAGGTCACCGCCTCGAAGCCCGGCAACGTGCATCGCGGCGCGGATTTCGAGGATCTGACGTTCGGTGACTTTGTCGTGAGCGCTGTCGCCATCGGTCCGAGCTTTGATGCCGGCTACAAACGTTTGGGGCCGCTCGTTCTTGAGGCGATCAAGGCCACGCGGCAAGTCGTTCGCACGAACACGAATCTCGGCATGATGCTGCTTATGGGGCCGTTGGCACTGGTGTCAGAAGGCGTGTCGCTCGAAGACGGTGTGCGCGACGTTTTGGGCGATCTCGATATCGTCGATTCGCGACTAGTTTACGAGGCGATTCGCCTCGCTTGCCCGGGAGGCATGGGACGCGTCGAGCAAGCCGACATTGCAGGCCCCGCCCCCGCCGACCTTCGTGCCGCGATGCGATCGGCCGCCGATCGTGATCTCGTCGCCCGGCAGTACGTGAACGGGTTCAGCGAGGTGCTCGGCTTGGTCGTGCCGAGGCTTGCATCCGGACTGACTCGCGGCTGGACCGTAAACGACACAATCGTCCGCACGCATCTTGAGATGATGCACGCGCATCCCGACAGTTTGATCGCCAGAAAATGCGGTCACGAGGTCGCAGAGGAATCTGCCGCGTATGCAGGACAGGTTTTGAGCGCTGGCGAGCCGGGCGACGAGAATTATCACGGAGCACTGGCCGACTTCGACTTCTGGCTCCGCTCGGACGATCATCGCCGCAATCCAGGCACCACGGCCGACCTCATCGCAGCCGGTTTGTTTGCTGCCTTGCGGCAGAACATAATCAAGTGGCCCGCACGTTTCTTTTAATGTGTTTTGATCTTCAGGTTGCTCATCGAACGACGACTCCTTTTTCTCCCTCTCCCCTTGCGGGAGAGGGCCGGGGTGAGGGGTACGGAAGCGTGTACTCGCCTCAACCCCTCACCCGGTTCGCCATTCAGCGAACCACCTTTTCCCGCAAGGGGAGAGGGAATTAAGACATACCGCATCGTAGGCAGTTATGACCGAAACCTATCGCGTTCGCGTCGCCAAGCCCGGCATGGTGTTCAGCGCCGCGCACTTCATCACCTTCGCCGGCAACATCTGCGAACGGCTGCACGGCCACAATTATCACGTCGCCGCCGAAGTCTCGGGTCCCTTGGACGAGAACTCCTACGTCGTCGATTTCATCGCGCTACGCGACGCGCTGCAAACGGTCTGCAACGAGCTTGACCACCACGTCCTGCTGCCGACACAACACCCCACGATCCATGTGACGGCCGACGACAAGTCCGTCGAGGCGCGATTCGAAGATCGCCGCTGGGAGTTCCCGCTTGCCGACTGCGTGCTGCTGCCAATCGCCAACACCACGGCCGAATTGCTAGCCCGTCATATTGGCCATCGCGTGCTCGACGAGCTTGCCACCCGCACGGGCACGCGCCTGCAACGCATTCAAATCGAAGTCGACGAATGCGACGGGCAATGGGCGATCTGCGAGATCTCCTGATCTCATCAGAGGCGAAATCCTCAAGTCATCGGTCGTCGGCAACCGATTGGCTTGCCTGCCATGAATGCCGATCTCCGCCGAGCCGCGCTGTTGCTATCGACCTTGCCCGAGGCGGAAGCCCAATCGCTGCTGGCACACCTCGATCCTGCGAGTGCCGCGATCGTAAAGTCCGCCGTCGCCAAGCTCGATGCGATCGAGCCAGCCGAATGTGTCGCCTTGATCAAAGCTCTCGGTCAGGCGACCGGTAATCGCACGCCCAAACCATCGAACTTTCTCGAAGGCATCGAGCCCGGCGAATTGCATGTGCTGCTCGGTGAAGAACATCCGCAAGTGATGGCAGCCGTGCTGGCGCAGCTTCCGCGCGGCCTCGCGCTGGCGGTACTGCGAAAGTTGCCGACGACGCAACGACACAACGTCATCCTGCGAATCGCCGACTTACAGCCGATCGAACCGGAAATTCTTGACACGATCGAGCAATCGTTCGTCGAACGTCGGTCGACCGGCGGCAGAGACCGCCTTTCGCGCGCCGGCTGATTTGCTAGCATGGGGCACCATGCCTGTCAGCCCCATGATGCAGCAGTACCTCGACGCCAAGGCGGCATGTCCCGACGCCGTGCTGCTGTTCCGCATGGGCGATTTCTACGAGATGTTCAACGACGACGCGCGAACGGCCGCTTGCGTGTTGAATCTGACGCTCACGAGTCGCGACAAGGACAAAGGCGCCGACTCGACGCCGATGGCGGGCTTTCCGTATCATCAGCTCGAAAACTACCTCGCCAAGCTGATCGCCGCAGGGCTGCGAGCCGCGATTTGCGACCAGGTCGAAGACCCACGCCAAGCCAAGGGAATCGTGAAGCGCGAAGTCACGCGCATTGTTTCTTCGGGAACTTTGACTGACGACGCGCTCCTCGACCCGCGGACGAGCAACTACCTGGCGGCGCTGTCTCTTGGTGATGACGACGCTTCGGTGGGGCTCGCTTGGGTGGAACTGTCGACCGGCCGGTTCTTCGCGTCGCAACTCGATCGCAAGCGCTTGGCCGACGAACTCGCCCGCATCGGCCCCGTCGAATGTCTCGTGAGTGATGCCGTCGGCGAGCTGCCGGTGATCGTTGACGATCGCATGGCCGTTACTCGCCGGCCAGCGTGGGCGTTCTCGCCGCACGCCTCGCGGCAAAATCTGACCAAGCACTTCGGTGTCGTCACGCTCGAAGGCTTCGGTTTCGATGACGAGGACGATGCCGCCGTTGCCGCCGCCGGAGCCGTCCTCGATTACCTCTCCGAGACGCAGAAGTGCTCTCTCGCGCATCTCGATCAGTTGGTGGCCTACCGCACCGGAAGCGCCGTCGAAATCGATGAGTCGACACGTCGCAGCCTCGAAATCACTTCCACCATTCGTCACGGACGCCGCGAAGGCTCGCTGCTCGACGTGCTCGATCAAACAACGAACCCGATGGGTGCTCGGCTTCTGTCGGAGTGGCTCGCCTCGCCGCTGACGAACCTCGCCGCGATTAACGCTCGCCTCGATGCCGTCGAAGAGCTCGTCGGTTCACCGGTTCTCGCTCGTGAGTTGCGCGACAGTTTGCGTCGCATTCAAGATGTCGAACGACTTGTGGCCCGCGTGGCGACGGGGCGCGCTTCGCCGCGCGATCTTGCGGGAGTCACGCGCACACTGCGAGCGCTGCCGACATTGAAGGCGAAGCTCACGGCACGACGCAGTGCATTGCTCAACCGACTCGAAGGCGAGTTGGACCTCTGCCCCGATTTGCGCGGCAAGCTCGACGCCGCCTTGGAAGAGGACTGCCCGCTGGCGACTCGCGACGGCGGATTCGTTCGCGCCGGCTACAGTGCGGAACTTGATAATCTGCGATCACTTGCCGCAGGCGGCAAGCAGTGGATCGCGCAATATCAGGCCGACGAAGCGACGCGCACCGGCATCACGAGCCTGAAGGTCGGGTTCAATTCTGTGTTCGGCTATTTCCTCGAGGTCACAAACACGCATCGCGACAAGGTCCCAACGCATTACATTCGCAAGCAGACGGTGAAGAATGCCGAGCGCTACATCACGCCCGAGTTGAAGGAATACGAGGAGCGTGTTCTCTCGGCCGACGAAAAGGCGAAGGAGCTGGAGTACAACGTCTTCGTCGAATTGCGCGATCTCGTGGCGGCGGCCGGACGACGTTTGCGATCGACCGCCGCGATTCTGGCGGAACTTGACGTGCTCGCCGCGTTGGCGGAGTTGGCGCGGCAGCGCGGCTACTGTCGGCCGAAACTGACGATCGAACCGGAGTTGGAAATCGTCGCCGGGCGGCATCCGGTGCTCGATGCGATCGGCCTCGACGGTTCGTTCGTGCCGAACGATGTGCACGCCGGGCCAGAGCAGGGGATGGTGCTGCTCATCACCGGGCCGAACATGGCCGGCAAAAGCACGTACATCCGGCAGGTCGCGCTCATCACGCTCATGGCGCAGCTCGGCAGTTTTGTGCCCGCCGAGTCGGCAACCGTGGGCATCGCCGATCGGATTTTCGCTCGCGTCGGGGCGAGTGACGAACTCTCCCGCGGCCAAAGCACGTTCATGGTCGAAATGACCGAGACGGCACGCATCCTCAACACCGCAACGGCGCGCAGCCTTGTCATCCTCGACGAGATCGGCCGCGGCACGAGCACCTACGATGGCGTGTCGCTGGCGTGGTCCGTGGTTGAATACCTGCACGATTGCATCGAGTGCCGCACGCTGTTTGCGACTCACTATCACGAGCTGACGGAACTCGAGCACACGCTTGCGAGGGTGCGGAACTTCAACGTCGCCGTGCGCGAGTGGAATGACGACCTCGTCTTTTTGCACAAGATCGTCCCCGGCCCGGCCGACAAGAGCTACGGCATTCACGTCGCGCAGTTGGCCGGCGTTCCGCGCGACGTGGTCGAGCGCTCGAAGCAAATCCTCGCGCGGCTCGAAAAGGATCATCACGACGATCGCGGCCGACCGAAGTGGTCGAGGCGCCGTCGCGGACTTTCCGAAGGGCAGTTGTCGCTGTTCGGGAGTCACGAGTGAGCCTCGTATCTCGGAAGACTGTCGACGTTGCGGGATGGTTGAAGGGGGCTGGCAACGCGATCGTTGATTTGCTCATCCCGCCTTCGTGTGCATTGTGCGGCGATACGTTGACCGCTCCCGCCACGCGACCTTTTCTCTGCGGCGAGTGCCATGAGTCGCTCACGCCGGCTAGCGTTGAGCGCTGTTCGCGTTGCGCGGCGCGTGTTGGCTTGGCGACGACGGGCGATGATGGTTGTGTGTTGTGTCGTGATGCGCGCCTTAAGTTCGATCGCGTGGTGACGCTCGGCAGCTACGACGAATCGCTGCGGCAGGCAGTGCTGCAAATGAAGCGTTGGCGGAAAGAGAATCTGTCGACCGCGATCGCGGAGTTGCTGGTCGAGCGACTTCATGCCGAGCTCGTGAAAATGCCGATCGACGTGATCGTGCCGGTGCCGATGCATTGGCGACGACGTTTCATGCGTGTGACGAACAGCGCGGAGATTGTTGCCCAGACGGTGGCCGCAGATTTGCGAGTTCCGTATTCACGACGGGTATTGCGACGCCGCAGGGCGACGAAGCCGCAGGCGAGTCTGTCGCCGGGGCAGCGACGACGCAATGTTCGCGATGCTTTTTGTGTCGCGCGAGGCAGCGATTGGCGTGGCGCGAATGTTCTGTTGGTCGACGACATCCTGACGACCGGCGCGACGTGCAGCGAAATTGCCGCGGTGGTGAAGAGGGCCGGGGCGGTGACGGTGAATGTCCTCGTCGTGGCACGAGCACAGGGGAAGTTATGACGTGATTTGAACCCTTCTCCCCCTGGGAGAAGGTGCCGCGAAGCGGCGGATGAGGGCGGGCTGAACGATGAAACGGCCCGAATCGCGATGCAGTCTGCCCTCGCCCGGCGGCTGCGCCGCCACCCTCTCCCAAAGGGCGAGGGGTTATAATATCCGCATGAAATTACGCATCGGTACACGTGGCAGTCCATTGGCGCGGTGGCAGGCCGAGTTCGTCGCCGGCCGCCTGCGCGAGAACGCGCACAACGTCGAGTTGATTCCGATCTCCACGCGCGGCGACCGCATGCAATCGGGACCCATTGCAGCGATCGCTGGCGGCGACGGCGTGTTCACCAAAGAACTGCAACGCGCCTTGCTCGCCAACGAGATCGACATCGCTGTGCACAGCCTGAAGGATCTTCCGACCGCGCCGGTCGACGGACTCACACTGGCCACCGTGCCGCAGCGAGGCCCCACCGGCGACGTGATCATTGTTCGCGGCGGTGGCGGACTCGATACGCTCGCCAAAGGCGCAACCGTCGGCACCGGCAGCTTGCGACGTCGTGCGCAACTGTGGCATGCCCGGCCCGATTTGAAGATGGCCGAGATTCGCGGCAACGTCGACACTCGCCTCCGCAAGCTCGCCGACGGCGCGTACGATGCCATCTGCCTGGCCGAGGCGGGGATCGAGCGTTTGGGCCTCGACGCGCCTGCCGAGGTGTTGCCGAAGTCGATCATGCTGCCGGCAGTAGGACAAGGAGCATTGGGCATCGAGGCGCGTGGTGACGATCGTGCGACGCTTGAGGCGTTGAAGGCGCTCGACGATTCGACCACACATGCCGCGGTGCTCGCCGAGCGCGCGATGCTGTTCGCCATCGGCGGGGGATGTCTCGCTCCGATCGGCGCCTGGGGCCGTGTTGAGGCCGACGGCCTGCTGCATCTCGATGTCGTCGTGCTCAGCGGCGATGGCTCTCAGCGGCTGGCGACGAACGTCAAAGGCCCCGTCACCGACGCCGTCGAGCTGGGCCGTCACGCTGCCAAGTTGCTGCGAGCGCAAGGGGCAACGCCTCTCATTGATGCGTGTCGCACTTCGTAAACCTGTCGCACGCGCTTGGCCTGCCGCACGTCGTAGGGCGGTAGTCGTGTTTATTCCGTGTGCGCTCCGTGCGCTGACGTTGCCGACCAGCGGTGAGAATTTCGATCTGGAAATCTCTCCGCGTTCGTTTGACCGCGCACTATGCGTGAGCTATGGTTTCGCGACTCCCAAGGTGGACCGCAAAGGATGCGGTTCACGTGACGGCTGCGACCTCCCGTGACGGCACCATGCCGTAGCGGCAGTAACAAGGATGTGTGCGATGCGGCGTTTTCTACCAGCCTATGCGCTCGGCGCCATGTGCCTGGTTCCACAGGATGGTGCGCTGGCCGAGACGGGCCTGCCCCCCTATCGTCTGCACACGGCAGCACGCGAAGTCGCGGGCGCCTCACTTGCGACGACGGGCCGTGCGACGAACTCGCCGCTGAACGTGACGCAAGCCCCGCAAGTGCGATGGGAGTTGTTGGGAAAGAGCGTTGAAGGCCGCGCGATTGAGTTCGCCCAATTCGGCGCCGGAGCACGACAAGTGCTCGTCGTCGGATCGCTGGCAGGCGATGAACCCGAAGGCGTCGCCGCCGCGGAAGTGTTGGCTGCGAATCTCGCGCGGTTTCCGCGACGCATCGAGAACGTGACGGTCACGATCGTTCGCAACCCGAACCCCGACGGCCACGCCAGGCGTGCGGCCGCCAACGCGAACGGCGTCATTCTCGATCGCAACTTCCCAACCGCCCGCTGGCGAAAGGTTGTGCAAGGTCCGAAGCTGTTGTCAGGCCGCACTCCGTTGAGCGAACCGGAGTCGCAGGCGATTGCGCAGCTGTTGGAAGATTTGCAGCCGGATCGCGTCGTGTTGCTGGGGACGGCATCGCCGAAGCCGACGGTGCTGTATGCGGGGCCCGCCGAGGATTTGTCGCGACAGTTAACGCTCGAGGCCGAGGGGACACTCGTGCCTCGCGACGGCGACCAACTCGCGGGCTCGTTGCTGATGCTCACCGGCGAAGACCGCGGCATCCCCACGGTCCGCCTCGGCTTGCCGCCTCGCGCGACGGCGGAGGAAGTGTTCGTCGCCAACAAGCGCGCGATCATGACGGCCATCGGCTGCGGCACGCCGATGCCTTTGCCCGAGGTGAAGCCGCGCAACGGCGGCGACGCAGCCGCGCAGCGACGACCGCTCGGCGTGAAGAGCCAGGCGATGGCGACGCCACAAGCGCCGCGTAACGATTCAAGTCCGTATTTGGGTGGTTTTGGAGTGCCGGCCGGCGGCGATCCGTTCACGGCGAGATCGACGTCGACTTCCGGCACGAGCGACCAGAACCAACCCACGACGATGGAGTTTGAGACGATCAGCAGCGGCCGCCCGACCGTGCGAATCGTCAGCCCTCGAGCGCTGCGCGGCCCTGCCCGAGCCGCTGCAGCGCCCGAGGCTCCATCGACCTTACGAGCGCCGATCGAAGGGGCATCGTTGGAACGGCGACTCGAGCGCTTGCCGCCGGTCGACGTGTTTCCGGGGCCCGCGCGATCGGTACGGTTCAAGGCGTCGTTGCCGCAAAGCCCGATTCCGATTCATCCGACGACAGATTCGCGGTGAACCCCTTCTCCCTTCGGGAGCGGGTGGCGGCGTAGCCGCCGAGTGAGGGCGGGTTGCAGTAGAAGGCGGTTGCCAATGCAGCCCGCCCTCATCCGCCGCTTCGCGGCACCTTCTCCCGAAGGGAGAAGGGCTCGAATCGCGTCACGCGCCCTGCGCGGCCATCACGCGTTGCACGCCGGCGTGAGAGCGCTGAGCTTTCATGCAAATCTGTCGAAAACCTTCGGGACGTTGAACGCCGGTGAGGCGGAACGTTTCGATCGTTCCCTTGCGGAAGATCAAGTCGCCGGCCGGATACCACTCCTGGCCCGGATGGACGACGATGTCGATTGTGTCGAAGTCGTCGAGCGACACGGATTTGAGGACCTCCGATGTGCTCGAGCGATCGACCAACACGCGACGGTTCGTCAACCGATAGCGCTGCCCGATCAACGGGAGCACCTTGACGAAGTACAACGGCAGCGTCAGCGGAATGAACGCCAGCGCCAACAGGTTGCCGATGGTGAGCACCGGGCCGAGGCCGAAGCGAATCGAATACAGCCGCCCGAGCAACTGACCGATCGCGCTGCCCGCCATGCTCGGCCAAAGGGTGGTGATCGTCACTTCGCCCAGTTCGCTCGGAGAGACACCTGCGATGGCCTGTTTCATCATCGAAGCTCGATGGGTGGCGTGGTCGATGCGCTGTCAAAGATATGACGAGCAACAACGTAACAAACCGTGGGGGGTAACTCCAGCGGCCCGATCGTTTATCGCGGCGGCAATACCCACTGACGCATCAACCGGGGCACATTCGTTGTGATCGCGTCGATCTTGGCGGCGATCAGCCGCGTCGCCAAGTCGCGATCGTCGACGGTCCATGTCCACGCCTGAAGGCCGTTTTCGTGGATCGTGGCAATCGCTTCGCGCGTGAGATACTTGGCGTTCCAGTTGACGATCGAGGCCCCGATCGAGGCAGCCTCCGTCACTTTCTCGGGATCAAACTCCTTATCGCCGAGTGCCCCGAGCACCAGCCTCGGCTCTTTACGATGGGCCTCGGCAATGAAGTCCCAATCGAAGGCCTGCAACGTCACGCGGTCGATGGCCTTCTTGGCGCGGAGCACCTTGAGCATGTCGTCGACGCTGCCGCTTTTGCGCTCGACCATCAACAGACATCGCGGCAGAATCAGGTCGATCGCGGCTTCGAGCGTCGGGACTTTCGCCGCGGCGAACTTGGGATCGAACCAAGTGCCGGCGTCGAGTTGGCTGAGTTCTTCGACGGTTTTCGAGAGAACCGTGATTTGCTCGCCACGCCAAAGCGTTTTCGCATTCGTTGTGCGGTCGAGTGTCTCGTCGTGAATGACGACGGGCGTGCCGCTGGCCGAAGCGTGCGTGTCGAGTTCGATGCAATCGGCGCCCGCGTCCATGGCCGAGGCGAATGCCGGCAGCGTGTTTTCCGGCGCGACTTTGCTGTCGCCACGATGCGCAATGATGAGCGGGAAAGAATGAGCGAGAAACGGCGAGCGGTGAGCGGGTTCCATGAACTAGACGTCGCAAGCGACGCCGTTTGCAACTCCCTCGCCCCTTTGGGGAGAGGGCCGGGGTGAGGGGTGCCGGGATGCGTGTACCCGCTTCGCCCCTCACCCTAACCCTCTCCCCAAAGGGGAGAGGGAAACATTTTTCAAGTCAACACCATCGCGTCACAATCGACACGCCTAATCCTCCATGACCTCGGTCTCTTTCGCCGCAGCGAGATCGTTGGCGCGGGCTTCGTATTTCTTTGTCAGTTCTTGGATGTCTTCCTTGACCTTCTTGCAGTCGTCCTCGGACATCGCCTTGTCTTTTTGTTCCTGGTCGGCCTGCTTGTTCCCGTCGCGGCGAACGTTGCGGATCGCGACCTTCGATTCCTCGCTCAATTCCTTGATGCGACCGACCAGCTTGCGACGCATCTCGGTCGACAGCGGCGGCACGTTCAGACGAATCACGCGGCCGTCGCTCATCGGCGTGAAGCCGAGGCCACTGGCTTGCACCGCCTTCTCGATGTCCTTGATCGTGCCGGGGTCGAAAGGGCGAATGACGATCTGCGTCGGCTCGGGTGCGCCGATGCTCGCCAGTTGCTTGATCGGCGTTGGCGAGCCGTAAACTTCGACACGCAGCGAATCGACGAGGCCGGGATTCGCGCGGCCGGTGCGGATGCCCGAGAGCGCTCGCTTGAGCACTTCGGTGGCCTTTTCCATGTGTTCTTCTACTTCGAGAAGAATGTCGTCGGCGGGCATGAGTTGCGAGCCTTTTGCGATGCGTCGAGATTCTGATGTTCGCTTACGTCGGCAGCCGCGATCAGGCCAAGGCCGTCACGGTGCTGGCGATGCGTGTGCCAATGCGATCGCCGCTGACGGCGCGCTCGATATTGCCGTCCTTCTTGTAATTGAAAACGAGGATCGGCATATCGTGTTCCATGCACTGCGAGATGGCAGTCGAGTCCATGACGCGCAGATTCTTATCGCGGACCTCGGCAAACGTGAGGTCGCTGTAGAGGACCGCGTGCGGGTTCTTCTCGGGGTCGTCGCTGTACACGCCGTCGACACGTGTGGCCTTCATCAGAATGTCGGCCTCAAGCTCGAGCGCTCGTTGGGCGGCGGCGGTGTCGGTGGTGACGAACGGGCTGCCGGTGCCGCAAGCGAGAATGACGATGCGACCTTTCTCGAGGTGCCGTCGAGCGCGGCGACGAATGTACGGCTCGGCGACGCCGTCCATGCGGATGGCCGTCGATAGTCGCGTTTCGCAGCCGAGCGATTCAAGCGCGTCTTGCAGAGCGAGGCCGTTAATGACGGTGGCGAGCATGCCCATGTAGTGGGCGGTGGCTTCTTGCACGGCCGAGTTCACCGCCGTGAACTGCGCGCCACGCAGGATGTTCCCGCCGCCGATGACGATGGCGATTTGCGTGCCCGACAGCGACGCGCGATGCGTCTGCTGGGCGATGTGCAGCACGGCATCCATGCTGATGCCCCGCTGACCCTGTGAACAGAAGCTCTCGCCCGACAGCTTGAGCACTACGCGGCTATATGCAGCACCTTTACCTGCCATGTCGTCCCCGTTTCCATGTTGGCCGTCGTGTCGAACGGCGAATCGTAAAGAGCGGCGACCGCAGTGGTCCTCACTAGCTTAACGTGCCCAAGCTTAGTTTGCTATTTGCCGAGCTTCCAGTTCACGAACTTGATGACCTTCATCTTCGCGCCCTTCAAAACGTCACCGACAGTCTTGGCGGTGTCCTTGATAAAGGGTTGCTCGGTGAGGACTTTCGCTGCGTAGAAGTTCTTCATTCGCCCTTCGATCATCTTCTGAATGATATTGTCAGGCTTGCCTTCTTTGCGAGCTTGCTCGGTCAAAATCTCGCGCTCGTGAGCGACACCGGCCGGGTCGAGCTCTTCCTTCGATGCGGCTTCGGGGTTCGAGGCGACGATTTGCATCGCGATTTCGCGAGCGGTCGCAGCGTCGCCCCCTTCGTATTGCACCAAAGCCGCAAGGTCGCCGGTGGCGTGAACGTAGCCGGTGCTCGTGCCTTCGAACCGCACGAGCCGACCGACGGCGAAGACCTCGCGAATGCGGTTGAACATGTCGTCCTTGATGTCGCCGAGCGTGCTGCCGGGCTTCGACTCCGATGGCAGCTTCAGCAATTCCTCGGCAGTATTCACGCCTGAGATCGCATATTGCTTGGCGAGTTCGTTGGCGAACTGCTTGAACTCGGCGCTGGTGGCGACTGGCGCGCTTTCGCAAAGAAGCTCGATCATTGCGCCGACTTTTTGGTCGGTGTATAAACCGACGCGGCCTTCCGACGTTTCGCGGCCGAGGCGAGTCTCTTGGGTTTTCTTCCCCTTTTGACGGAGCGTTTGGACGGCTTTTTCCTCATCGCCGCCGGCCTCTTGCAAAGCGGCTTTGCACTCCATCATCGGTAGACCGGTCTTCTCACGTAGCGCCTTGACGGCGGCGGCGGTGACTTCTGCCATGCTCGGACTCCCCGAAACGAAAATTCGAAATGACGACCCCACGGGTGAGGTCGATCGCCTGTGTGCGGTTGATGGCTCGGTGGTTGAGCACAATAGACCCAGGGCCGGCAGGCCCTGGGCTTGGAGGCCCAACGAGAGCGACAATTATTATTCCGCGTCTTTATCCGGCTCGGGCGTGGTGTACGCCGGCGTGTGCTCGGCGGGCATCATGTCCTTTGTGTTCGCCTTGCCGTCAATGATCGCGGTGGCGAGCTGCTGCAACACGATTTCGATCGAGCGGATGCTGTCGTCGTTGCCCGGAATCGGCAGATCGACCAGGTCCGGATCGCAATCGGTGTCGATCAACGCGACCGTCGTCACACCTTGCTTGCGAGCTTCGATGATCGCGTTCTTTTCCTTGCGCGGGTCGATGACGACCATGCACTCAGGCAATCGGCTCATCGAACGGATGCCGTTCAGGTTGCGATACATCTTGCGATATTCGCGATTGAGGGCCGACTGCATCTTCTTCGAGTACTTGGCCAACTCGTCGGTCGAGCGGATTTGCTCGAGCTGTTCGAGACGAGTCAGTCGGCTGCGGATGGTGCGGAAGTTCGTCAGCGTACCGCCGAGCCAGCGATCGTTGACGTACGGCATGCCGCAACGGTCAGCCTCGCGCTGGATGGTTTCGGTGGCCTGACGCTTGGTGCCGACGAACAGAATCTGTCCGCCTTGCGAAGATACCTGCGATAGGTACTTGCGGGCACGGATGACGCCGCGGACGGTTTCGCGAACGTCGATGATGTGGATGAGGTTGCGGCGTCCGTAAATGTACGGACGCATCTTCGGGTTCCAGCGGCTGGCACGATGGCCGAAGTGGACACCCGCTTCGATGAGTTGCTTGACAAGTACGGTCGCCAAAAGTCGCTCCTGATTCAATAGGCGTGCCGGACGCACGTGCTGTCGGTGGCATCACTTGCCAACACCACAGCCGGTCCAGCGTCACGCGATGCAGTCGAGCCCGAAGGCCGTCGCCTTCGATCGTTCAAAGGCTGAAAGCCCCTCATTTGTACCGGGTTACGCTCGGATGGTCAATCGCCGAACAAATGCGAGAAATGTTTGGAAAATGGTGGTTGGTTAGCCGCGACGCGCCAGCGGAGCGCTCCGCTGGCGCGTCGCGGCTAACCGCAGGCAAAAATGGTCGGATATTCGTCAAGCAATCGTCAGATTCCGTCGATAAACGACGCGACAAATCATCTTCTCGCGCAGGGACGCCGCGGCCATGTCACCGATCTCGCAGTTCGATACGCGACGCGGACTTCCGTCGTGGACCCGCTGGTTGGCCTTCGCTGTGACGGCTGCCGTCGTGGGCGTGATCGCCACGAGTGCGATGAACCGCTGGGTCGTCGATTTGACGAGCCCTCTGGCCGCGCCGCATGCGACGTTGGCATGCAGCGCCCCTTGGACTGCGGATGCTGGCGAGGCGGCGGAAGTGCTCGATGTGGTGTCGGCTCCCGAGACCATATACCAGGCGATTCGCGCAGCCGGCGTTTCTTCGGGAGATTCCGAGGTCGCATGTGCCGCGTGGGCCGGCCGGCTCCATGTCGACGTGCAAAACGATCGCGGTGTGCATCTCGTTCGCCTTTCGGCCCTTCCGATCGACGGACTGAACCGAGCGCAAACATCCGCCGTGCTCGATCAGCTCGTGTTGCTTTACGCCGAGCAGATGCGGCGCGAAGAACTGGCCGCCGCGGCTCAGGAATATGAGAAACATCACGCCTCGGCCGAGGTCGCTCGCGCCGAACTGGCGAGAACGTGGAAAGACTTCAACGGGGTGGTGACCCCGCTACTGGCCACCGAGATGACCTTCAACGCGACGCAAGACTTACCCGAGCCTCGGATTCCGTCGGATCGTGACGACGTGCAGGCACAATTGGTCACGCTTCGCGCTCAGCGCGATCTTCTGCTCGAAACGCGGATGCCCGAGCATCCCGAGGTGATCGCCGTCGTCGGCGAGATCGACCGGCTCGAGCAGCGATTGCGTCGCAGCGAACGCGTGCAAGGGCTGACTTCGTCGAGGAATAACGCCAGCGCCACGGTGCGAGCGCCATCCGAGGCGGTCGAAACGGCCATGACTCGGCTGCACGCGGCAACCAAGAATGAGAATGACGCACAAGCACGCCTCGCGACGGCGAAGTCGACGCATTCGCAGCAGTTGCTGTCGGCGGCGTCGGGCCCCGCGGCGGCAGAGGAAGCCCAATATGTCGCGATCACATTCATTGTCGTGCTGTCGCTGACCTGCGGAGCGCTGGCAGCGTCGCTCGTTCGTGTGCGTCCCGTCATGTTGGTCAACGCTGCCGAAGTCGAACGCACCTTTGGCGCGCCTGTGTTGGGCTCAATCTAACGCCGCTGCAATCAACTCTGCCGCTAAGTCCTTTGACGAAGACGAGGCAGTCAAAGGCGAGCATTCCGCCTGGAGAGGCCAGCCAAGATTTGCCGAATGTAAATGAACGTGTTCGTGAACTCGCCTGGTGCGGGGTTGGGGCCGGTGCGCACCGGTCACCGGCTACGAACGATGCTTGGAGCGTGCTGAATGTACGAAGCGTTCTTTGGTCTGTCGAAGCGTCCGTTTCTCGCCGCCCCGCTGGTGGATCGGTACTATCCAGCCGCGTCGATCGAGAACAGCCGCCAGACACTCGCCCGTTGCATCGATCGCGCCGAAGGTGCCGCGATGCTCATCGGCCCGTCGGGCACCGGCAAGACGCTCGTCATGCAACTGTTGGCCGAACAGTTCCGCGACCGTATGGATGTCGTGCTGCTGAGCAACAGCCACCTCACGACACGTCGCGCGCTGTTGCAGGCAATCATGTTCGAGCTCGGCATGCCGTACCGCGGCATGGAGGAAGGTGAATTGCGGCTGGCGCTGATCGATCGCCTGACGCCTCGCCCCGACGTTCCGGACGGATTGCTGCTTCTGATCGACGAGGCCCATGCGCTGCCGCTTCGACTGATGGAAGAAGTGCGCATGATCACGAACGTCGTGCGCGACGGCCAACCGTGCGCTCGGCTGGTGATGGCAGGCGGTCCGACGTTGGAAGAGCATCTCGCGAGACCGAAGTTGGCTTCGATGTCGCAGCGACTTTCGGCGCGCTGCTATCTGCAATCGTTGAACGAGTCGGAAACGATGGGTTACGTGTGTGCACAATTGGACGCCGTCGGTGCGAGTGCCAAAGCGCTTTTCACGGACGAGGCCCTCAAGGCCATTCACCGCGCCACCGACGGCGTCCCGAGGCTTATCAACCAGCTCTGCGATCACGCGTTGCTGCAAACGTTCCACGCCGAGCAAGCGATGCTCGACGCGGCGGCGATCGAGGAGGCATGGGCCGATTTGCAACGACTGCCCGCGCCATGGAACGAGGCGTCGAAGCACGAAGCCCTGGCGTCGGCAACCGAGCGGGCAGACGACGTCGTCGAGTTCGGCTCGCTGTCGGACGAGCTTGACGTAACCATGGACGAAGAGGATGTGCCGAACGAGCCGGTCATGATCGATCCGATCGCGAAGCCGCAGCAGATCCTTCGCCCACAAACTACCGTCGCCGCACGTGTCGAACCCACCGACGTCGTGCGCCCCGCACTCGAGCGAACTCACGAGGCACCGATGTTTATCAAGGATAAGTCGAATCCATTTGCCGAGCACTTTGCCGACGAAGAAGTCATCTTCGATCGCTATGCATCGTGCGACGTCGGCATGGCGGGACGCGGGCGGGTTTACAGCGCCGAGGGGGCGCGCTGTCAGCCATGCTCGAACCGTTCTTGCAGCCAATCGCCGCTCATGCGATGGAAACGCAGCAGCGTGAGCCAGTGCGTCACGAGGCCGCGGCGCGTGCGAAGCAGTGCGATTCAGGAAGTTGCGAGTCGAACCACTGCGGCGGCCACTGCCACGAAGAGTCGGCGACCATCCGCATCGAGTCGCACGACACGGATCGCGACATGATCATCATCGAAGACGACCTGCAAGCGCCGAGCACCAACGGCGCCAAGCCGGTGCGCCATCACGAGTATCGTCAGTTGTTTGCGTCGCTTCGCCGCGAGTGAGCCGACGCTTCACGAGCGCCCGAGCGGCATGGAACGTAGGGAGACGTGACCATGACGCGATTGCTGGCTGCGATTCAGCAGCTCGAAGCCGAAGGCGCCTTGCGCGGCAGCGCCCCTGGCGCGTCGAACGTCCCGCTTGTGTCGGTGCCCCCAACAGTTGCGTCCCGATCTGCCGCGATTGATGACGTTCCTGTCGAGACGAATCGGACCACGCGACGCACCCCGGCCGACCTTTTTCACGATACGCATCTGACCGAGACGTATCGCGGCATCGCTCGGCAACTTGCCCGCAACTTGGCCACCACGGGCTTTCGATCGATCGCGGTTGTGACGTGCGATGTTGATGGCGACGCCGCTGAGATTGCGGGCCTGTTGAGCGCCGCGTTGGCCGACGTGCAACGTCTACCGGTGCTGTGTGTGACGGCTGATCGCGGTAGCGCAGGCAGTCGCATGGAACGCCTGCACGCGACCTCCGTTGGCGACGTGCTCGGCGGAGCTTCGTGGGATGACGCGATTCATCCGACGACCGTTCCGCTGGTGAACGCCGCTTGCCTTCATCGCGACGCCAAGAGCTCTTGGGAACGGCAGGCTCTGCGAGCGCTGTGGAAGGCGGCTCCCGAGCGGTTCGGATACACGATCGTAAGCGTCGGCCAGGTGCAGCGGTCGGAAAGCCTCGCCTTGGCCGCGAGTTGCGATACGACATGCGTCGCCGTGGGTTTCGGCCGCATCGACGAGCGCACTGGCAAACGCATCGCCTCGCGGTTACGTCAGGCCGGCGCGACCGTCGCGGGTTGCATCCTCATTTAGTTTAGCCGCGACGTGCCAGCAGAGCGCTCCGCTGGCTCACGACTCGCGACGAAATACGCAACGCCGGCGGCCGCCAATAATATCGAGACGACAACAAACATCGTCTCATACGCCGGCAAACCGACGTGTTTCGCGGCGACGATCATGGCTCCGACACTCACAAAGGCGATGAAGTTGCCAAGATCGAACATCGCGAGCATGAATGTGGTGCCCAGCCCGCGGTAGCGGGGCGGAAAGGCGGTGCTGCCTCCGGCGACGACCGTCGGAAACATGATCGCGTGAGCCAGGCCCATGAACACGGCCGGCACGAGCATGTGCCAACCCGTCGTCACGACGTTGAACGACAACATTCCTAAGGCGATCGTCACGGCGCCGACGGTTACCACCGGTCGCATGCCGATCAGGGCTGGCAGACGTCGCATCGTGATGCGGGCCGCGAACGCCACGAGCATGTACGGAAAGAAGAACCAGCTCATGCCGTCGATGCCCAACTCTTCAGCGAACGGCCGGACGTAGACCGTCGGGATGCCGAGGCCGAAGCCGGCGGCGACCCCCATAATCAACAGCGGTCCTGGGTGATAACGTCGCACCAGCCACGCAATCGGTGGTCGTCGTCGCCTTTGCAATGGTCGTGTTTGACCATCGGTGGCAAGCCAACCGAACACCAGCGCCGCGCCGCAGATCGCCGCGGCGAGCATGAACAGATGGATCGAATCATTGCCGGCGCCGATCATCAAGTCGCCCATGACGGTGCCAAGAATCGTGCCAACGAAGCCCGAAGTGCCAAGCGTCGCCACGATTTCGACCACGTTGGCGACTGGCGCTCGCGCGGAGACGTAAGAGATCGAAGCCCCAAAGAAACCCGCGATGCCTGTTTGCAACGCAATGCGCAGGATGAAGATCGCGGGGCCGTAGGCCGTGGTGATCAGCAGATGTCCCAGGCAACAGACGACGGTGAGCGCTGCGGAGCCGATCCACATTTTGCGTGCGCCGTAAACGTCGATGCCGACACCTTGCATCGAGCGCATCGCCAGGCTGCCAACCATTCCCGCGCCGACGATCAGCCCAAGTTGCAGCTCGTCGCCGCCAATGCCGCGCACGAAGTCGGCATATCGGTAGAGCAAGCTGACGGCGACCATCATCGCCGTGTTGGCGGCGTAGGTGTACCAGAACGGCGCCCCGAACGCGCTGGCGTGCTCTTTCGGCACGGCGGCCCCACGCGCGACACGGCCTAGGCGGCGAGTCGAGCGAACGCGAGTCGGTAACGGGGCAACACTCATGGAGGCGGGACAAGCCGAGCGGGGGTGAGCGAGTGATTATAGACAGTTGAGTCGTATGGGGCACGATGGGTTCGCGCGATGTCAGACGGCGATGTCAAGCGGACTTCAAAGTCGACGGTCATGCACTCAAGTGCCGCCGCGAAGAGGCAAGCCTTTACCATCGTTCTTCGAGTTACGGCGCTTCTCGTCGACTTTGCAGTCCTCCTGCTCGCGGTGTCGGCGTTGTCGCCGTAATCGCATTCGTCTGCCCAAACTGCCCGTTCATTGCTAGAATTCCGCCGGTTCCCCTTCATTTGTGCTGCGAGAGACCGCGATGGCCGAGTCGGGAAAGACGCTCGTCACGATCGCCACGTACAACGAGATCGAGAATCTTCCGACGCTGGTCGACGAGATTTTCACGAGTGTCCCGCAGGTCGACATGCTTGTCATCGATGACGGCAGCCCCGACGGCACCGGCCAGTGGTGCGACACGCGAGCGGCCGCCGAGCCGCGACTCCACTGCATCCACCGCTCGGGGAAGCTCGGCCTCGGCACGGCCATTGTCGCCGGGTTAAAGTACGCCCTCGAGAAGGGTTACGAGTTCGTCGTGACCATGGACGCCGACTTCAGCCATCACCCACGGTATTTGCCGGATCTGATCGATGGTATGAACCGCGAAGGGCAGGGGAGCGTCGACGTCATGGTCGGCTCACGCTATATCCCCGGCGGGCGGATCGAGGGGTGGCCTCTGAAGCGACATTTTATGAGCCGTGCGATTAACGTCTATGCTCGCACGCTGTTACGGCTTCGCACGAGGGATTGCAGCGGCGGCTTTCGCTGTTACCGGACGTCGCGACTGGCGAGGCTCGACTTCGACAAGATGCTGTCGCGGGGCTATTCGTTTCAGGAAGAGCTGCTATGGCGACTGAAACAACTGGGCTGCCGCATCGACGAAACCCCGATCACCTTCGTCGACCGCGTGAACGGCACGTCGAAAATCGACATGGGCGAGGCGACGGCCGCCCTGCGAGTGTTGGCGACCTTGGGTGCTGGCAGTCTGATCGGCAAGCGTTAAGTCGTAACGCCGACGATCATTTTGTGGCGAGGTCGTCATTTTATCCCCCTCTGTGTTGGGGTATTAGCTTGACGTTTGGGCGGCGTTAGGAAACGATAAGGGTTAGCTGCTGGCATCCCCACCGTTCTCTCAACCTACCATCTCATGCACTGTGCTCACTGCATGTCGAACGCGGCCGAAGTACGACAGATTCGTCGTCAGCAATGGCTGCTCACTCCATTAGCCGTTCCAATGCGCTGCGAGCGCTGCTTGACGAAGTACTACTACCCGACGTTTCTTCTCGGCGTGCGATACGTGGCATCCAAACTTCGGAAGCCCGCGCCGCCGCACCGCTCGCGAAGTTCGAGAAGCAGCGCAGCTCGCAATGAGGCTTAAGCGTAGAGGCTTAAGCGTATTGGTTCGGTGCGCATGGGAGCGCGTCGCGGCTAACCATCATGGGCGGTCGCGTGATGCGTTCACACGCCGACGTGCGTCTCGCGCGTTTTCACGCCGCGCAAATCGAACTGGTTTTCGAGAAACCAGCGATACGTCGCCGCAAGACCTTCGCGAAGCGCCATCTTCGGCCGCCAACCCAAGGCGTTGAGCTTCGAGACGTCGAGCAGCTTACGCGGCGTGCCGTCGGGCTTCGATTCGTCAAAAGTGAGTTTGCCTTCAAAGCCGACGACCGACTTCAACAACTCGGCCAACTCGCGGATCGAAACGTCCGTTCCCGAGCCGACGTTGATGATCTCCGAGCTGTGATAGTTCTGCATCAGGAACACGGCCGCGTCGGCCAGGTCGTCGACAAATAAGAACTCACGCAACGGCGAACCGGTGCCCCACACGACGACCTCGTCGGCGCCGGCGACCTTCGCTTCGTGAAAGCGACGGAGCAGGGCAGGGAGGACGTGTGAGTTTTGAGGATGGAAGTTGTCGCCGGGCCCGTACAAATTCGTCGGCATGAGCGACATGGCGTTGAACTTGTACTGCTCGGTGTAGGCCTGGCAGAGCAGAATGCCCGCAATCTTCGCGACCGCGTACCACTGGTTCGTCGGTTCGAGTGTCCCCGTCAAAAGCGACGACTCAGCCAACGGCTGCGGCGCGAGCTTTGGATAGATGCACGACGAACCAAGGAACTGCAGCTTCTTCACGCCGTTGCGATAAGCGACGTCGACGACGTTCAACTCGATCTGCAGGTTGTTGCGGATGAAGTCGGCCGGGTACGTCTTGTTCGCGTAGATGCCGCCGACCATCGCGGCTGCGAGGAACACGTAGTCGGGCTGTTCGTGTTGGAAGAACGTTTCGACTTCGCCGCGATCCGTGAGGTTTAACTCGGCGCGCGTTCGCACGACGATGTTCGTGTACCCTTCGGCCTGCAAATGGCGCACGATGGCCGAGCCGACGAGGCCGCGATGACCAGCAACGTAAATCT
The DNA here is from genome assembly GCA_963708675.1 of uncultured Planctomycetota bacterium. Classification (GTDB taxonomy): domain Bacteria; phylum Planctomycetota; class Planctomycetia; order Pirellulales; family PNKZ01; genus DATAXP01. The sequence goes on along the minus strand of CAVPTO010000003.1, from coordinate 1,639,135 downwards.
TGTCAGTCTTCTGCATCATCGCTGTTAGTCCCCGTACGATTCGGTGTAGTAGCCAGCCTCGGCCATCAACTGATCTTGTTTCGCGAGTCGGAGGTCGGCCTCAGCCATCTCGCGAACGAGCTCTTCGAAGCTGACACGCGGCTTCCAACCCAGCAGCCGCTCGGCCTTGCTGGGATCGCCCAACAGGGTTTCGACTTCCGAGGCACGGAAGTAACGCGGATCGACGGCGACGATGCACTTTCCGCTTTCGGCGTCGTATGCCTTCTCTTCCACTCCCGAACCTTCCCAACGCAACTCGATGCCCAAGTGCTTGGCGGTGAGCTCGACGAACTCACGCACCGAGTGCTGCACACCGGTCGCAATGACGAAATCTTCGGGCTGGCTCTGTTGCAGCATCATCCACTGCATCTCGACGTAATCACGGGCATGGCCCCAATCGCGCAACGCGTCCATGTTGCCGAGGTACAGGCAATCCTGCAGCTCGAGCTTGATGCGAGCCAGTGAGCGCGTGATCTTGCGAGTGACGAATGTTTCGCCACGCAGCGGCGACTCGTGGTTGAACAGGATGCCGTTGCAGGCGTACATGCCGTAGGCTTCACGGTAGTTCACCGTGATCCAATAGCCGTACAGCTTCGCCACGCCGTACGGCGAACGCGGATAGAACGGCGTCGTCTCGCGCTGCGGAATCTCGCGCACGTCGCCGAACAGCTCGGAGGTCGATGCTTGGTAGAACCGTGTTTTTTCTTCGAGCTTAAGAATGCGGATGGCTTCGAGCAGACGCAGCACACCGAGGCCGTCGGTGTCGGCCGTGTATTCCGGGGTCTCGAACGAGACGGCCACGTGGCTTTGCGCGCCCAGGTTGTAGATTTCGTCGGGCTGCACTTGTTGCACGATACGAATCAGGTTCGTCGAGTCGGTGAGGTCGCCGTAGTGCAGGATCATCTTGCGATCGATCGCGTGCGGGTCCTGATACAAGTGGTCGATGCGTGCCGTGTTGAACGACGACGACCGACGCTTGATGCCGTGGACCTCATATCCTTTTTCCAGGAGCAGTTCGGCCAAATAAGCGCCGTCCTGGCCAGTAACTCCTGTGATGAGTGCACGCTTCATGAGAGACCTTTCGCTTCGAGTATCACGTCGCGGAGCTGGCTTCGCTTGCGACGAGTTGAACGGCTAAGTAATTTGGCGCTGATGCGGACGCGGCGGACCATGACTGACGAGTGAGTCGGGTGAACTTTTTGCGCGATGGTGAATTCGCCCATTGGGCGAATGACACTGTTGAACTTCTGGCGAACGAGTTGGTTTGCCAGCTTGACGACGAACTGCGTATTGGTGACGAGATACCGCTTCCATAATCGGCGCGGCTCTTGGACGAGGCGGAACACCCATTCTAATCCACGGCGTTGCATCCATTCAGGCGCCGTTGCCTTGGTTCCTGCATGAAAATCGAATGCCGCACCTACACAAAGTAGGACTGCGCAGGATTCTATCGACATGTTCGGCGGCGAAATGATCCTGTTTCGGGCAACCCAGGCCAAGAAACATCAAACCGGCGCCACTGGAATTCACCCGTTCGACCATTGCAGCGTCTTCTTCGGGCGAAAGCGGCCGAAACGGGGGGGATTCCGCCCCGGCGATCTTGAGCTTCGGGAAGGCTGCGAGCAGGTTGGTTTCGAGCGATTTCAGCGTTTGGGGAGAGCTGCCGTAGAGGTAGATCGAAACGCCGTCTTCGGCCGCCCGTTCGCATAGCCGCCAGGTCAGTTCTGACCCGCGGACGTTGCTCTGGAGCTTTGCGCCGTACAGCCAATTGAGCGCCCACCGGACTGGTTGGCCGTCGGGAGTGATGATGTCGAATCGCTTGGCGTGTTGAATGAACTTTGGCTTCGCTGCTTCGATGAGCGCGTGAACCGAAAAGGCCGAAACGACAGCCGACGTTCGCTGCTTGGCGGCATCGATAATGGCGTGGCACGCCTCATCGCACGTCACGGCGCTAATCGGCACGCCGAATACCTCGTGCTTCGAAGGCCATGCGGTCGCGCGCGACGTTGCGGCGGTCTCTTCTTCGGCGTCCGTTTCAATGGCAGCTTTGATCATCATGTATCCTTCGAAGTGCTACTCTCAAGTTGATTTGCAATTTCCGACGCGTCGGCGCGACGCAGCCAGATCTCTCGCCAATACAGATACGCAGACCGTGCGCACGGACGACGGTAGGCCGACGCGCAGATCACGTTCTCCAGAATCAGCGCGACTCCGGCCAACTCGGTCATCTGCCCCGTGGCCTCTTGAATGATCCGTTCGACACGACGAAGCACGCGGAACGGCTTGCCGCAGTAGGGAATCATTTCCGACTCGAACGTCATGCCACGATTGCGTCCGGCCGTGTCGAGCGTCTCCATGATCTCTTCGCGACTTTTGACGACGACCCATTCGCCGGGCTTCAAGTCGAGCGACTCGACAGGCGTGCGCTTCAGCTTGCCGAACACGTACGGAAACGGACGGCCCGTGAGCTTCTGCATCAGCTTGTTGCGGAACATGTTCGTGAAGACACGCACGACTTGCGACACGGGGACGTGGTTGTCCTTGACATCACGCACGTACTGCGTCGGCTTCCACCACGTGAGCGGGCAACTCGCCTTGCTTACGTCGGTGGCCTGGCAGCGCCAGCGGGTTTGACCTTCTGTCGATGGCGCCGCCTGCGTGAACTGCTGCAAGGTTGTGCCGATTTCGTAGACCTGCGGCTCGTTGGAAAAGCGCGCCGTCGGGCCACGCTCGTCGGTGCGTCGCAGCCAGGCCTCTTTCCAGAACATCAAACAACCGGCCTGACATCCGCCATGTGCCGAGCCGTCGCAGCGGAGCATGTCGAGATGCACCACGCGTTCCATGCGTCGGTAGAAGCCGGCTCCCGGAGTCGCCGCGTCGCAGGTGCGATCGGCACGCTTGTAGACCTGATATCGCCGACCACAGTGAGCCAGCATCTCGGGCATGAATAGCAGGCCTTCGAGCGTGCCGTTGTCGTCGAGCGTGGCCAGAATCTCCGCGGCGCTGAGCACCTCGACCCACTCGCCAGGGCGAAGATCAAGACAGTGCTCCGGCACGGCTGCATCCGTCGCGGCGGCGTCGGACGAGGCGGTGTCGTGCGAAGAAGCGTCGGGCGTGGCGGTCGGTTCTGCGGTCAAGGTGGTGTTCATGGTTCGAGCGTCTTCTACTAGCGACATCAGCGAGCGCCGACGAAGGAGTGCCGCATCACGCGACCGATGCGATGAAACGTTCGTTGCGGAGAGCAAGCGGCCGCCCACGCCAGTCGCACGTAGCCCATCGCTGGGCGAGTTCCCAGGAACTCAGCCTGCGCCTTGCGGTACTGCGTCATGGCGTGAATCTCCATCGATTCGGCGGCTCGCTGCCACCACGGCCTTGCGGCCCGTGTGGCGGCGAAATCTTCGTAGGTGATGAACCCTTCACCCGTCGAGCGACGGCGGGCCTTCTCGGCGATGTACAAGAACCGCGTGTGCACCTCGGCCATGTGCAGGCTTTGCAGACTGCCGGAGAGAATGCGGAAGTTCAGCAATTGCTCGGGCAGGTTCGCGAGTTCGGCATGCTCGGCGACACGAACGAACATGTCGACGTCTTCGGCGACTCCGCGTTCCCAATAGCCGCCGATTTTCTTGAGGATGTCGGTTCGCACGATGACCGACGAATGGGCCATGCCGTGCAGTCCATTCATCAGGGCTTTCATGATTGCTTCGTGCGTTTGCGGCAGCGACAAACCTTTGCCCAACCGCACGGTGCCCAGCGGCGCGACTTGCGAGCCGGCGAGGCCAACCTCAGGGTGCGCCTTCATGAACGCAACCTGCATTTCGAGGCGGCGAGGATTAGCGACGTCGTCGGCGTCGAGCCGCGCGACGAGCGGTGTATCAACGATTTTCAGGCCTTGATTCGAAGCAGCCGGCGCGCCAGCGTTGGCCTGATGGATCACACGGATGCGCGGATCGTTCAACCCATCGAGCCACGCAGGCGTGCCGTCTTTCGAGCCGTCGTCGACGATGACCATTTTCCAATCGGTCATCGTTTGACGTCGAATCGAATCGACAGCTTCGACGATGTACGGCAATCCGTTGTAGACGGTCATTAAGACGGTGACTTCAGACATACGAGGCGTCCTTGAACTAGCGCGGTGTAAGAAGCGGTTGACGACGCAAAGCAGCACGCGGCGGCGCGCCACGTCGGCGCACATCGGCGGCAACACGAATCACGCCGAGCCCGCAGATGAACGAGATCAGCGCGGGACACAGCAGCAGCGATTCGAAAACGCAGCCGATGAAACAAAGCAAGAAGAGAGCGAAGATGAACGCGTATTCCGGTTCATGTGTGAGGCGGAAACAGACCCAGCTGCGATACCACGCGTAAAACGAAACCCACACCATCAAAAAGAAGCCCACGAAACCGATTTGTAGAATGGCTTCGAGAAAGGCATTGTGCGCACTCGGCGGAATCCAGTAGACGCGATCGAAGAGTTCTTCTTTGTGCTGAACGGTGAAGAAGGCGCCATAGCCGAAGCCGGTGACGGGCTTCTCCCAGACGTACGACATCAGCTCTTGCCACAGCGGAAGTCGCCCCGTGAACGAGGTGACATCTTCGCCGGCGGACATCAAACGCGAGCCGCCGCCCGCTTCGCCGCCACCACCGCCGCCGGAATCGCCCGACGGCTTCATCAGCATGCCGAAGCACACGAGGAACGCCAGGCCGATGCTCACCAGCCAACGTGTGCGCGCCTGCATGAAGAACGACCAATACAGGAGCATCGACAGTAATGTTGCGGCGCACGAGGTTCGCGAGCCCGTGAGAACAAGCAGAATGAAGCCGGGGACGAAGAACATCATGCAGCGCTTCACCGACCACTCGCCGATAAGCGCGATCGCGGCCAGGCAAGCCATGCTGCAATACTGACCTTGAGCATTGGGGTGAACTCCGCCTGCGAAGCGGTATCCGCTTGCCCAAGGACGAAATGCCCCGAAGGCCATCTCTCCAAACGCTCCAAAGAGCATGTAGGCCGCCGACACGTAGAGTGTCAGCTTCATCAGGTCGCCGGTGCGCATGCGCCGGCCGATGCCGATGCCTCCGATGATGCAGGAGGCCATCTGAATCCAACGCAAAAATGTCGTCTTCGGCTCATCGCTCCAAAGGATGCTGATAATCGTCCACGCGAGGAACGCGTAGCTCAATGGAAAGAGAATGCTGTTCATCGGCGGCGAGATCTTCATCGCCTTGAAGAAGGCCCACGCTCCGAAGAAACCTAGGGAGACAATCGACAACCCGCGAGTGATGACACGCGAACCTTGTTCGGCGCCTTCGAGCTCGACTTCTGCCGAGTTGAACTGATAGTTGAACGTCGAGAGCACCTCGAACTTCACGGCGAAGAACGCGATGTTGACAATCAAAACGGCCATCCAGAAGAACCGCTTGTGATCTTGATTGGCGACGCTCATGGTCGTCGCACGAGGACGGGCACGACCGAAGAGGATCGAGCCAGTCGGGTTGAGTCCTGAAATGTTCGAGCTCACGGCGTCGCCTCCTGTGCCACCAGCCGCCGCGAGATTTGCCAGAAAAAGGCAAACATCATCACCGACGTCATTGTTCGACCAATCAAAGCTCCGACCGCGGCGCCGCTGATTCCCATCCACGGCGACAAAACCGCCGCCAATGCCAAAGCCGTGAACGTTCCCGAGAAGGTGGAAATCAGGTTCGCTCGTGGCTGAACGATCGCCCACAGCCCGGCGATGGCGGGAATACCGAAGCCTTCGACCACGATCGCCAGCGCCATGAGAGTCAATACGATGCGGTGCCCGGCGTAGGTGCCGCCGAAGAACACGACCAGCATTGGTTCGGAAGCGACGATGAATGCGGCGGCCAAAATGCCGACGGCAATCGTGATGACCGTCGTCCAATGCGACACGATGTGTCGAACCTCGCGAACACCACCCGAGGCGAACGCCCGCGAGGTCATCGGCGACAACATACTATGCGCGGCAAGAAGCAACGGGTTCGCCAGGAGAACGATCGTTTCGCAGGCAGCGTAGGTTCCAGCCGCGGTGCGACCCAGGATGGCGGCGAGCAGCCAAGGCACCAGCGCCCGCGCGAGATAAACACCACCTGGCTGACGACGATCCAATGGCTGAACTTCCAGTTGTGCGCGGCGTCGGACATGACGCGCGAGCGATCGACGATGAAATCGCCACGCATCCGCGTGAGCCAAATGCTGCCCGTGATGAGCGCGGCCACGGCGATGGCCGCATACGCGGTCACCGTCGAAAGCCATCCCAGCGAAGCAAGCAGCGCGAGACCGCTGATTTGACAGACCGACATGGTCACGTCGACGCTCAACACGGCGCGAAGGTCGAGACGCGCCAGGCAATAGCGACGCGCAAACTCAATCAGACATGCGGCCGGCAACGTGGCGCCGAGCATGCCGAGCACGGGCGTCAATCCCGATGCCCCGCCACTCAAGCCCCATCCGAGCGCGACCAAAACGAGGATCGTCGCCAACGTGGTCGATAACATCGCGTAATGCGACAACGAGCTGCCCGCGAAGCGTCGTCGTTCGTCGCCTTCCAAACGGTTGCCGAACACGGTGAACGGCAACGTCACTAACGATTCTTGCAGGCAGGCAGTCAAGCTGTAGAGCGTGAATGCGAGGGCATAATTGCCAAGTTCGGTCGGGCCACACACGCGGCCAATGAGAGCGGTCGTGAGAAAGCGCGTGCCGCTGACGACGGCCTGATCGCCGACGGCCAACACCGCGCGACCCGTCGTAGGGTTCCAGACGCGCAGTGCCTTGGCCGCGGCTCGTTTGAGCCACGGATCGATCGCGATCTCCAGTTCGGTTTCGACTTCGGGCAGCATGACGCGTGTTATCGTGACGGGGTCTCGGGAAGAAAGGCGCCCAGCGTCTGACGAATCCTTTGCAGGATCGGCGTGCGTGGTCTGCTCGCAGGCGCTGTCGCAGCGGGACGCCGCTGACCGACACAGACAAGCTGTCCTTCGGTTTCGTGAGGATGCGAGAATTTGCTCTTGGCTTTGATTGATTCTTCACCGCTCGATCGAGCGGCGCTCGACGTGCCGTGGCGAACGACACGCTCGTCGAAGCCGGCGGCTCGATACAGAATCTCCGCGGTGCGCTGACCGGCCGTCGACCACAAGTAGTCGTGCGCTCGCCGATACGCGCCGCGACTCAGTTCTTCGACCAACGCCGGATCCTCGGCAAGACGACGAACGGCGCGAGCCCAATCGTTGATCGCTTGCTTGGGATTCCCCACGGCGACCTTAATGCCGCACGACTCGTTCACCACATCGCCAACACCTTGATGATCGAACGCAACGACCGGCAGTCCGGCGGCAAGTGCCTCGACGACCACCGTGCCCGTCGTGTCGCGCAGGCTGGTGAACACAAAGACGTCGGCCTGCTCGAACTGCTTGACAGCTTCGTCGTGCGGCAGATGGCCGAGCCATTGGATGCGATCGTCGATCCCCAGTTCCTTGGCGCGACGTCGCCACTTTGTCGCGCATTCGCCTTTGCCAAGAACCGAGAGCGAGAAGTCGACGTCGTCCTTGATTTGTCCGAGCGCTTCGAGCAACACACCGAGCGCTTTGCGCGGCGCGAGCAGGCCGCACCACAGCATGCGCAGCGGGCCGGCTTCACGGGCGACTTTCTTAGGCTCCTTGAGCACTTGGATTCCGACGTCGGAGATCACGGTCGACGGGATGCCGTGTGCCTGCAGCAGGTGCCGGGCTGTCGTCGTGTTTGCCGACAGCAGGGCATAGGCTGCACGCGCCGCGCGACGGACGCGAAGGCTGGTGTGAAGCTGAAACCAATTCGCCACGGTGCGGAACGTCTCGAAGACCACGGTCTTCGGACCCGACATGAGCCAGAAACGCCACGGGAAGTTCTGCGTTCCGCCGATCGGTCCCCAGACGAACGGAATGCCGAGCTTCCATCCGTAGCCCGGTTCGCGGAAGCCGCACATCGTCGATTGATGCACAACGTCGAACTTGAATTCCTCGTGCAGCTGACGGCTCAGCTTGAGCGCGCGTCGATGCCAAAGGTTGTACGAGTAGTAGTAACCGAGGTAGTTGATCAGCGGCAGCAGGCCGACTTTGCGTTCCAGTTTCGTCGTATCGACGTAGACGAAATGAAGCCCGGGGATGGGCCCATGTTCGGCGAGATACTTCTCGATATCGGCACGGAACTGGTAGCCTTCGCAGATGACCCAGGTGTCGCAGTACTTCGACTCTTCGATCGCGCGATTCCAGCCAGCACCGGGTTCCGAGCCGTAGTACGGACTGCACATGTAGGCGATCATCAACAGCCGAGGGCGCTGCTGAGGCGGGTTGGACAAATCACTGTGCATCGCTAATTCCTATTATCAAACAAACTCACCCAACCAACGGATCCTTTGCCGCCTCGAAGCTTGCATGGGTTAGCGCAAGACTCCATCGAGACGTGGACGATTCCTCAGCCTTCGGAACATTTGCGGTGCCCAGCTGTACCAGCCTTGCAACTTGGCCGCCAAGGTTCTCACCGTGTCCCACCGTTCGACATCGAACCTGCCCCAACCGAACGGCGTAGATCGCGGATCTGCAGGCATGGCGACGGTCGTCAGCCCGCAGGTCAAACCCTCTTCACGAATCACGTCCATCATTTCGTTGGTGCAAAAACCGAACGGAAAGGCGAACGTGGCGTTGTGGATGTCGAAACGATTGCGAAGCACCTCGGCGCTGGCAGCGATGTCGCGTGTGAACTCGCCGAGGCGACCGCAAAAATTCTGATGCGTGTGCGTGTGGGCGCCGAGCTCGATCAGGCCGTCGGCGGCCATCTCGCGGCACTGATTGGTGGTGAGAGCCCGCCACGACTCGGCAGGCACGAGCTTCGAACCCGCAGCCGACCAATCGTCGAACGGCATGGGCTGGTTGCTGTCGAGGTAAGCCGTCGCCAAGAAGATGGTGGCGGGGATGCGCAGTTCCTTGAGCACCGGCCAGGCGTACTTGTGAACCGACTCGTGGCCGTCGTCGAAGGTGACGACGAAATACTTCGAGCCTGGCTGCATTTCGCAGCGGCCGCTGATTAGCTGCCGCAAGGCAATCGGCGTGAAGCCGCGGCTCAGCAGGCCTTCCATTTGGGCGCGGAACGCAGCGGGCGAAACGTTGTACGTCGGCTTCTCAATGCCCGGCACCGGGTTGGCAACACGGTGGTACATCAAGATGCCGACGGTCGATGTCGAACGATGCTCAAACAAGCCGTTGAGGCCGCATCCGAAAGCAGCGACGCACCGCTTGCTGAACTCTTTCGCCGCGATCACCCACGGACGATTGACGCCCACCGGCGGCATGAATGCTTCGCGCGGCAGCGAGATCATCTCGATGTCGGTCGCGGGACTGCAAGTTTCTGGCGTTGGCAGAATCACGGTCTTCAAATCGAGTTGTTGGGATGCGGTGCTAATCGGTGAACCCCATTCGAATACGAACGGTGAGCATCCAGGCACGCATGGCACGCACGGGGCCACGCAATTTCGTGCCGCGCAGACGATCCTTCACCTGATACATGTGGCGATACATCGGCGCGAGCATCGACTGTGAACAGACGTTGCCTTCCGACACGTTCTCGAAGCCGGAGCTGATCTTTTCTTTGTAGAACTCGTCGCCGGCGCCCATGTCGATGCGCGTGATGCCAAGTTCCGGGCACATCTGCGCAACCCGCATCAACAGCACCAAACCGGGTGCATACGGGCTGAGTTCGCGGTCGTAACCGAGGATGCTGCCTTGAAGCACACCGCCCGAACGCAGGCAGAAGAACCCGCCGGCATGCCGATCGCCCATGTACAGACTGAAAAGCATTCCCGAGAAGTGTTCCGAGTTCGCATCGAGCAAGCGCTCGTGTAGGCGCATGACCCAATCGAGGTCGTAGACGCACGGAATGTGCGTTTTCTTCGATTGATCGATCTTCCACTCGAGCAGCTTCGTGAAGGCGGCCCGATCCAGGGTGTTCGACTCGACTCGCACTTCGCCAACGTCGCGGCTGGCTTTGCGATCCTTCTGTTGCACGTGCGAAACGAACGTCTTGGCCGACTTGCCGCGCGAGGACTTGTAATGGTCGAAACCTTGCGCGAGATCGAGGTAGTGCGACGGCGTTTGAACGTATTGATATTGGGAAAACGCTGGTTGCGCGGCGGCCAGGTGGTCGAACGTCAGACGTCGCAGCCCGGCGGCTCGCACCACGTCGCGCGGCGACCAACGTGCCTCGGGCCTTGTGATCGCGCCCTGAAACTGATTGATGTAGTAACCGACGGCGCGGCCGGTTCGACCTTTCATCCGTTCAAACGGAAGAAAGCCGACAGGCTCGCCGCCCTGTTCCCACACCGCAACATCGACACCCTCACGCTCGGCAGCGACGGCCGACGTGAACTCAGGTCGAAAGAACGGGTTGATCAGGCCGGGGTTGCCCAACTGGATGCGAGACCAGGCGGCGATGTGATCCGCGGTCAATTGCGTTGCTGGGATGACGTATATCTTCATGATGTCAGTCGCCAAGGTCGACTCGTGCGAATAGTTCGATCGTTGACACTGCCCCGTTTCCGGGAAGTGCGTCACGTTACGAGCCGAGAGAGTAGAAGCCACAGAATTGTGAGTAGTTAATGGACCGCGCCCCGGCACAGCCTGCACGCGAACGGAAAGGCAGATCAGATGGTGTGCGAGGGCTGTGCGTTGCGAGCGTGGCCATTGGCAGGCGCCGCCGGCACCATTAGTGTGGCGTCCAGGGCTCCTGCATGGCGGAACGAATGGAGGTAGTATTCCCAAGCAAGCGGCACGGCAACGACTCCCGCCATCACGGCGAGGAAACCGAGGCCGAGGATGAACGACGGCCGCGGGCTGATGGGCGCTTCGATAAACGACGGCGGTTGCACGACGTTCACGTTGCAGATGCGGCTAGCCTCGATGGCGTCGCCGATGCGTGCTTCTTCCAAATGGTCGACATAAGCGCGGTAGTTGACCTCGGCGATCGAGGCGTCGCGCTCGAGTTCGCTGATCTTTACTTCGTAGCCATTGACCTCGCGAAGCCGTTCGAGCAGTCCGGCATATTGCGTCTTGAGCGATTGGCTTCGCGCCGTCAGGGAAGCGGCTTCGGCCTCGGCTCGCATCAATTCCAACTCGAGATTACGGCGCGTATCGTTGATGCCCATGGTGGTCTGCACGCGTTCGCGCTCTTGGACCTCGACGATTTCTTCCATTTTTTCGATCTGCTTGAGGCGGACCTTCACGAGCGGGTGGTCTGTGCCTAGCTTTGATTCGAGCTCATTGGCCTGGACCAACAAGCGGAAGAACTCTTGACGGATGTTGTCTGTGGCCGCGTTCGGAAAGCCCGCCGTCTGCGCCGTGGTGACTTGTTCGGGAAGCGCGTCAACGGACTTTCGCAGTTCGATGATTTGGGCTTGAGCGGCGGCGAGCGAAACCTCAGCTTCTACCGAGAGCGTCTTGATCGAGCCAAGCTGCGATTGCAGAGCTTCCTGCTCGGTCGCGATGGTGACCAGGCCCGATTCGTTCTTCGCATCGCGCACTTTGCACATTGCATTGTCGAGTTGCGACTTCAGCTGGGCTGCTTGCTCGCTGAAGAACTCAAGCGATCCTTCCGTGCGATTGGCGGCGACGTGGTGCTCACGGAACGACGCGAGATAAGCGTCGAGCATGTCCTTGGCGAGCGCCGGAGTTTTTGCGACGCATTGAACGTCGATCACGCTCGAGTTACGGCCGAGCGAAACATTAATCGCCTTCGAGAGCGAATCGACGGCTTGCTCTTGTTCGCTGACAGGCGGCGAAAACTTCAACGGAGAAGTGATCACGCCCATGACGCTCTTAAGTGCGTTCTTGACGACCGACAGCGGATTGGGGCCGCTCGGTTGTTCCTCGCTTGGCGGGCCGTTGAGAATCATTTCGGTCCCCATCTTTGCGACGACGCTCTCCAAGATGACGCGGCTCTTCAACATGTCGCGCGTCGAGTTGATTTGGTTCTCGCGCGACTCTTGAACGTTGTTGGTTGCCCCCGTGGTTGCGGTCGGATCGAGCGACACGCTTTCGCGACCAAGCCGAACAAAAAGTTTGGCTTCCGATTCGTACTTTTTCGGAAGCAAGATGATCGCTGAATAAGTGAGCCCGATAACGCCAACGCACCAAATGAGAACCTTCCAACGGTGTCGGAGAAGTACGTAAACTGCCTCAGCCGGGAAAAATGGACGCTCTAGGGGACGGTGCATGGCTAGGGCTCGCTGAGGCAAGATGCGGGGGGAGGGCTAAGGGACGAAACCTAAGATCGTTGGGCTACCAACCCCTTACAAGTGGCGCTCGAGGGAGTTAACAGGGAAGCAGTGGGGAGCGTTCTTCCGAAGTCCTTCCCCAGCACCAGGAACGGATTCACGTTCCGTGCGGCAATCGCAGGACGCGAAGTTTTGGGTAATCCAAAACCTCATTTGGTTGCAATCGAATGCACACTTTTTTCACACACTGCAGATAACGACAGTCGCAGAGGTTGGGGCGGTATGCCCTCGCCCGACCCCCTGTACTGGTCGAATCGTCTGCGCTGGCTCGAATCACACCCTCGAATGCCGGCGGCGCGTGTCGTGCTGAAAATGCCGCGGTAGCCGTCTGGCAAATCGTCATTTTCGTTTCGCCCTTCACTTACGACAGACGTGACACTACCGGCACAGCAAGCATTTCTATGCTAGCAATGCAACTGATAAATCGGTTCGTGTCGAAGAAGCACATGCAAGCGTTAGGAACACAAGCAGCGACTCGCTTCATTGTTGCCAAGATTCAACCGGAGCCGGATATGAGGTTCGTGCCTCTGTTGATGATCGTGATTGCTGCAGGCGGATGCACTGCCAGTCAGTTGCGCCGCGACACGCTGCATCAAACCCGGACCGTCACCGATCTGCATCATCAGATCGTGTTGAATAACTTGGCGGCCTTCGCGTGCAACCCGTATGCAATTCCGTCGCAAGTGAACTTGCGCAACGGCACGGCTCAGGTTGCCGACTCGAGTTCAGGAACGATCGAGTACGTCACCGGTGGTATCGGCGGCATCCTCGGATTCGGCCGCGCGAACGTGTTGCAGTGGAACACCGCGCCCGTCACGGACGAGACGACATTGCGTCTGTTGCGCATCGCGTATCGCCGCAGCCTCGGTTTCGCCGACGATCTGTACACCGACGACTTCGCGAACCGTGTCGCGCATCGCCTCAAAGTTCAAATGGCGACGACGCCCGACATGGCGCTTGAGAACGCACATATGTTCGCCCGCGGTCCGGCGCTGCCGCAGTTGCTCGATCGCGCCGGATGGAAGGGCGATCTGTCGCCGGGGTTCTCGGGCGACGACCCGGCCGTGCAGCTCTGGCAGAAAGACACTGGCGACATCATCGCGACCAGCAGCGAACGCATCGTTCAAGAAGGCGAGATTCTCAGTGGTGAAAACCTCGTGATCGCGCCCGTGCTGATTCACGGCATTCAAACTGTCGGTCCCGGCGAGAGCGCGCCTCGTGTCTATGTGGCGACGCCGTTTGCCGCTGAGGTTCGTCGCCAGGTGTTGGCGCTGAATAACTACCTTCTCGACGTTCATCCAGGTTGGCTGGGCATGGGTCGCAAACACGACGTGCCGAAAGACGCCTGCTACGTCGGGCACTACCGCCACTGCGGCTGCGATTGCTATGTGTGGGTGCTTCCACACGGACGCGACGAGTTCGAAGACTTTACGCTTCGCGTGCTGCGTTTGAGCACGATGATTATGGACGCGAATACGGGCGCCGTGTCGTCGGGCATCATGTACAGCCCGCCGGTGGCACGCTAATGTAAGCGAGCCGCCGTCGGTCGGCGCCGTCGGTCAACATTGAATTGATGTGAGCAAGAGAGCTAGAACGCGCCGCGACGGCTGAGCACCGACATCGGAGTCTTCACGAGCAGCTTGATGTCGGTACGCAGGTTCTGGTTCTCGACGTACCAGATGTCCATGCGAACCCAGTCTTCGAAGCCGATCTCGTTGCGACCGCTAACCTGCCACAGGCACGTGAGGCCCGGCTTGACCGACAGCCGACGTCGCTGCCACGGCTCATAGCGGACCACTTCCGACATGATCGGCGGGCGAGGCCCAACGAGTGCCATGTCGCCGAACAGCACGTTAAACAGTTGCGGCATCTCGTCAATGCTGCACTTGCGCAGAAAACCTCCGACGCGCGTGATACGCGGATCGCGACGATTCTTGAAGACCGGCCCGCTCATCTCGTTGTTCACCGTGTGCAGCTTCGAGTGTGCATCAAGGCACATCGTGCGAAACTTGTACATATTGAACAGCTTTCCGCACAGACCAACGCGCTGTTGCACGAAGATCGGTCGGCCTTTGGTCGTCACCATCAAGATCGCAAAGCTGACGAGCATGATGGGCGAGAAAAGAATCAGCGCTACAAGCGCGCCGGCGATATCGATCGATCGCTTCAGCGATTGATAAATCCACGCACGGTTGCCGTCTGGCGCCACGTGTACCGGCACTGCCGCCGGTTGCTTGAGCTTGGTGACTTTCTTGTGAATCGCGCGGTCGAGTGTCGCAACGGCTTCGTGGTCCGGCAACGCAACGGTTTCTTGTTCAAACATGGATCGTCAACTCCTCAGTCCCGTTAGTCGAAGGCTTCTGTTAAGCCCGCTCCTGTTTGCGTTCCATCGCCAAGACGGTCCTGGCGATCGAAACGCACCTCGTTCTCTTCAGCGCGCGATGGAGATCAAAAGCAGTGTGGGTGCGAACGTGGTTTAGCAGGGCACTCGGCGGTCGGTCGCAAGCGATTCCATGCAGGGGCAAGTGACGGTCAGGTCAAAGCTCGGCAGGCGGTCGGTAGGCGGACGTCGGGCAGATTGCAGCAGCTAGTCGTGGCGTGTTGCTGGCCAGAGTTCAAAGCGTGTTGCGAACTCGTACCAGCAGGGGGTTACAATAGGCGGTGAATTGCCCGATTGCCTAGCTTTTGGGTGGGGTGGCTCTGGGGAACATGGCAGCTTTCACGCGATCAAAAAAACCTCGAATCGCGTAGATATCTCTCGCATTTACGCGCCGATTTGTGTAGTGACGCGAGCGGTCGTCGATAAGAGAAGTGCATGTCCCGGCGCGAATCGAACGTGCAAACTGCGTTCAAGGGACGGCGCAGTCTGGCCCGGGCTTGCGCGTTCGCGGTGGCAATACGCCCGGCAGGAATCGAACCTGCAACCTGCGGATTAGAAGTGCAAGCCGACTCTTCGGCTGCCCTTCGAGCATCCTTCGAGGACCGGCCTTGTGCGAGTGCCGATCCCGCCATTTCAACCAAGGATGGCCGAGTCGGCAACGATTTACGTGACAGTTCGCGTGACACCGAGGCTGCACCGGTTCTTGGGTCTGATCAGCGCCGTCGAGACACTGAGCAGCTGAATGCACGGCAGATATGCTCATCGGTCATTGACCACGTCCTCCAATCCGGCGTCACTCTTTCATGCGATGAGTTTGAACGCACGTTCATTGAGTTCCCGGGAGAACATTCGCCGCGGCGTCGTGTTCTCCGGTCCAGGCGAGTACGGGCGTGGCTGTCCTCGGAAGCCAAGAAGATCGGCATCGTCATTTGGGACAGAGAATTGAACGCCATTATGAATGTGCTCGAAGGACTCGCCCTAGAGAGCCAATGCCTGCAAGTCTGCGATTCACACCTGTGGGATGAAGTCGAGCGAAACCCGGTTGTCGAGGCCCTGACGATATGGATGGACGGGAAATCGACTTGGGAAGGGCGTATGTCGGACTTGCTGACGCGTCTGAAGGATGTCGTCATTGAGCACCGCGGAAAAGCTGTGACGGATCGGCTCACTGCGACCGAGTTCCGGCGTTTGCTTGAGCACGTCGATGAAATCGTCGGTAAGGAGGCGGCTCCTTCATGGCGCCATTTCATAGACGGCCTTTGGCTGTCCGGGCTACGTATCGGCGAATCGCTCGAACTGTTCTGGGACGATGACAGTAAGCTGCGTGTCGTCTACGTCGATGGCGATACTCTGCTACGGATTCCGGCAGACTTGGAAAAAGGACACAAAGACAGGCTACTGGCGTTGGCACCAGACTTCGTCGCATTTCTCGAACGAACGCCACCGGAAGAACGGGTCGGCCGAGTGTTCAAGCTGAAAGCTCTGAAGGTTCATGGCGAACGATTGACCACTGACCGGGTGACGAGGATCGTATCGGCCATCGGGAAAGCCGCCGGGATCGTGGTCGACAATGCGAAGATGAAATACGCTTCGGCTCATGACCTGCGACGTTCTTTCGGCGAACGTTGGGCCCTGCTTCTCACGCCGGTCGTTCTTAAGGAACTCATGCGGCACGAGAGCATTCAAACGACCATGAGGTACTATGTTGGCGAGGACGCCAAGCGTACATCGCGTGTCGTCAGAGATGCCCACAAGAACTCGCAAGTACGTGACACTTCACGTGACACCAGCCAGGAAAAGGCCGAAGCAGCACACCCCCCGGAGACGAAACCGGATGTCAAATAAGGAATTAGAAACACGCCCGACAGGAATCGAACCTGTAACCTGCGGATTAGAAGTCCGAGGGATGCCTACGCAACAGTGTGCCATCCGATGATAGGCCGGCGCGGAGCAGCGTCTTTCTCGAAGAAGGCGCTATTCGCGTTCCGGTCGTCGTCGGGTGAATAGCATCGCGGTAGCCTGCGCGTGGACGGTCCTATGGACGGTCGAGCAGATTCTCCTCGACACCCACGTCCGACAAACACTCCGCTTGCGGCGCTCGATCTTACCGGCCGATGGTTGGCCATCATCGCATTGTGACAGTGCTGGATGACTAATGTCTTTGGCGATGGCGCACCTAGGCAGTGTCTTAAGGTCGCGAGCGCGGCGATTCGTCACTTGGATTCAAGGGCCGCGTTTCGGTAGGTTTTTCTTGTGTCGAAACGCCGCCATCTCGGAAGTCGCAAGCAGCGTCCGGCGCTAGTTTCCCGGTGATCTCGCTTGTTCCAAGCCAGGTAACGCGAGCGAAACCGATGACTTTTGTGAAAGTTCCCTTGCTCATTAAAGCATCCCACGAAGCTGCGCGATGAACACGCCTAGTTCCCTAAATGTTACCGCCCCACCGCGAGACCCTGGGTCGAATGCGACATGTGTGGACCGTGACCCAGAGGCACGAATTCTCTCAAGATTGCCAGCGAGCTGCGCGGGTGTTTCAGAAGCGATCATGTGCATCCCGTTGGGAACAATCTGGTTGATTCGCACAAATCGCCTAGCTGAGTCGTCGTCAGTGAAAATCGCAATGCAGTCGCATTCTTCAATCTGAATCGACAGCGGGCCACTTGCTTGAAATGTTCCATTACCGGTGTCCACGTAGTCGCCGACTATGACGTAGGCGGGATATGTAACTACAAACTGGTCGTCATCCTCCACCATGTTCGCACCTCTCGGTTTGACGAAAAAAGCCGAGAGGCGTACCATGACCGTAGTTCATGCGGTCTGGGCCTCGCGGCTCAAGTTTGAAAAGCCACCGATCTCACCCGGTGGCTTTTTCATTGTAGCGGCAACTCGGCGATTTACACCGCAGCCCGCTCTATCAACTCCCGCACGGTTCGAACCTTATCCGCGATCCCGCTTGCCATCGCAGGTGTCGCTGGAGCCGACGGTTTAATCGGCTGGGAAAACGGCTGGGGACCGCCGCCCACGAACCCTTCGACACCTCGCCATGGTGGCTTCCGATGCCCGCTGGATCGAAAACGCCGTGTCGAGGGCCTGTTGCGAACGCCCTCTGTCGCATTCATGTCACCGTGAGTGCTGAGCGCGCCATGGCCGCGCTTTGCCGTCGAGCCGCACGTTCACTTTGAGCGCGCCGCTGCACCGCTTCTTCGAGCGGATGCTCATCGCAGTGTTGTCGTGCGTCGTGCGCGCGAGCTCAACGACTTACGTCGATTCGCGAAAAATCTTTTCGGATTTATCCAAAAAGCTGCGCGTCGCAAACCGTGCTGCCGTGGAAGGTTGCAACCGCACGCAAAAATAGTTCGCTCAGCGCGTGAGAATTCCAGCGAGCCAACTACTTAATGTTCTGCGGCGAGCAACCGCACGAAAACGCAGATGCACGAAAAAAGTTGCCGCTCGCGTGTCACAAATCGCGCATCGAAACGCTCAATGTTATTCGTTCTGTAATCCACAGAGGGAGGTGCTCGCAATGCTCTGCGTTTCGTACACCGGGGCCGCACGTCTACTTGATTGTTCAACGCGGACGATTCAGTACCTCGTCAGTGACGGCAAATTGAAGTCGATACCGTTCGGTAAACGCGGCCGTCGGATTGCGATGGCCGAGCTCCAGCGCTACGTCGATAGCTTGGGCGTGGGGGCGTAAATCGTGCGCATCGAGCCGTCCGACATCGATAGTCTGAGGCCGCTGTTGGCAGCGATTGCCCGCGAAGCTGTCGAGGCGTCGCGAGGTGCTGAGGCGAAAGTCCCCGATGGTCGGCTCGCGTTTCCAGAACCGGAAGCGGCCGGACTGTTGGGCCTTCGCCCACACGTTTTGCGCGATTGTCGACTGCGGGGCGAACTGTCGGGCAAAAAGGCCGGAAAGCAGACCATTTACTCGCGCGATGAACTGCTCAAGTGGCTCGCCAAGAGAGACGCATAGGAGAGAAGGAAGCAGAGTTTTTCCCAACCCAGCTCCGGTAGCGCCGAGGCTCCTAGGCCCCGGCCGAGCGGTCAACTCGACCGGGGCGTAATTCAGGAGCAAGCGAAGTGATTCTAGCAAACGCCACACAGTTTTGTACTCCCGAGGCGATCGCCGGCAATCTACCGGCAACTCTTCCGCCTCGACACTCACGTCCGACGACGTGGCAACAGCTTGTCACATTCGAGTCGGAGCTCGAAGAACTCGCACGCGAAGGACGGCGATGGCGCCTCGGTCGTCGTGGAGATTGGCGTCGATATGAAATCATAAAGGCTCGACTGAAGCATCTCGTTGGCCGTCAAGCTCGCCGACCAGAACTGCGAACCGACGAAGCTTGGACGACCGCGCGCTCCGTGATTTTCGGAGGTGGCCAGTGAGTTCAACTGCCACCGTGTCAGTCGAAACAAGCGAGCGTCGACGTGGAAGTCTAGCCGCCGAGATCGCAGCCGAGTTGGGCATCTCTGAACGGCAGCTCTATCGCGACGGTCAGTTCGCCGAGGCTGTCGACGAGATCGAGCAGAATCTCGGCCCAGATGTCAAGGCGACGATCCTCGCCGGCCGTGGCCCGTGCATCAAGGACGTGATCGCATTGCGTGGCAAGCCGGCCGATGAGCAACGGGCGGTGATTGCGCGTGGTCGAGCGCGGCGGCAAGCTACTTCGCCTCGACGCGAGCGTCCAGTCGGTGAATTCATCAACGACATGCACACCAAGGCAACAGCGTTCATCGGCGACGATGACGAGCGATGCCGGCAGGTCGTGGCCGAGCTACACAATCTCGCATCGCGGATTGCCGCGGGACTGCGAGGTGCATCGTGAAGCCCATGCCACTTACCGAACACGCCCAAGAATTGATCGCCCGACACGAGCAACTGCACGACGTTCGACTGCCGACTTGGCGCGACCGTATGCAGGCGCTGGTCGATGGCGAGTTGGACGTACTCGACATCCTCACGGTGCTGTCGGCCTGTTGTGTTGAAGCTGATGCCGCGGTCGCGAGTCGCGGGGGCATTCCCTACTTCTTGGCCGGCGCGGAAACGACGCTGGAGCATTTTTTCGGCGTCGATGAGGATCGGGCCGATGCCATCGAGTTGATTCTACATTACGGCGCCATCGCCGATGAGCACCGCGGACAGCGACATATCGCGAGCGAATACGAGTGGTACGAAACCGGCAAGAGCATCGGCAAAGGGCTGGTGCCGGCGCTGGTCGACCTGGCGGAGACAGTCACCGCAAAAGGCATCGTCGCGGTGGCGCACACCTATGAAAGCGAAGTGGTCGCACACGAACGCATGAGCGTGGGAGCGTTTCTGTCGCGGTTCAACGGTGACGGCGACTTCGACGACATCGAACCGACCGGCAGGTATTTAGCCGTCACGCATGAAGACGGGAACTTCATCGTGAGGTTAGCACAATGAGTACGGCATTCTTCATCGACGAATGGACATGCACTCGCTACGAGGGTGCCGCGCTCGTGCGTTATCTCATGGCGATTGCAGAAACAAACGTTCACCGTGGCGACGTTCTGATTGCCCAACTGTGCGACGGTGAGTGCGCGACGCTCGACATTGAAACCCTCGACGGCTTTCGCACTGACTACGACACCAACGGTGCGATGGCCAAGGTAAAGCGACGACATCGACACTTGGCACTTGTCCACGAATCCGGTGCATGCCTCGTTCGCGTCGATGGAGGTGGCGAGTGAACAACACCGACGACGAACTCAGCTTCGGCGACTCTGAACCCGCGCCTTCGTGGGCGCCGACTGATCGCGAGCGCGAAGCACTTCGACTGCGACTTATCAGCGCCTTCGAACAGGCGGAACGGCCGATGCGCGACCTCGCGTGTGTGCTCGGTGACATCGGGCTTGGGCCGCTCCGACTTTCCTTCGACAAGCATGAAATCCGCCTGCCGGCCGAGTCGATGGCGGAGATGCTTTTCGGAATCGTCGACAACTTGGCTCATTTTGAGCGGCGTTTGGCCGAGGAGGCCGTCGATGGCTAAGCACTTCACACTGCCGGCTGAGCCGCAACCTTCCGATGTCACAATTCGTTACGCCGGCAACGAGCAGCATCCCTGGAGCTTGACGCGATTCGGGCTACGGATGGAGAAGGCGGCACTACAAACCGGCGACTACCAGCCGAAGCACGTCGAGGGCAACCAGATTGTTGTCGAGCGAAAGGAGTTGAATGATTTTCTCAACTGCTGCACGCACGATCGGCCGAGGTTTGAGCGCGAGATTGAGCGCTTGCTTGCGTTCAGGACTCGCATCGTCGTTGTCGAAGCACCATGGCACGCGATTGAAGCCGGTCAGTGGCGATCCAGGGTATTGCCGAAGTCGGTGATTGGCTCGATTACTTCATGGATGGAGCAGGGCGTCGCGTTTCATTTCGCCAACGATCGTGAGGCGGCAGAACAGTTTGCAGCCCGGTTGTTGTTTATGTCTGTGCGTCGTCGCTGGCGCGAGCTTCGCGGACTTTTGGCCGACATCGAACAGGGCGAAGAGACGGACACCGAACCTCGACAGAAGCGCTCGCCGAATGCGGTCAACGCTATCGAAACCAACTCGTTTTATCCGCCAGTGGGCGACGAGGTGGTCGCATGAGCACCGCTACAAGAGCGTCGACGAGGTGGGTGCCGGTCACGAGGGACGAACCTTGCGTGGCCTGCGGCAGTGACAACTGGTGCTCGCGAGCTACTGACGGCAGCGCGACGAAGTGTCAGCGGGTGAGCGATGGTTGTGATTACGCCGGCGAGGATCGCAATCACGTTCCATTTTATGTGTTCAGAAACGTGAACGGCAACGACCACTCACACACGATTTCCGCTCGTGTTGCCGAAGCGAGGCCGACGGTTGAGCGTGCAGACATTGCGACTCGCGACGAGGCTTACCGGCTCGTTCTCGACTCGCTAACGCTCTCGACAGGACACCGTGAATCACTGCGTTCCCGCGGGCTCGACGATGCAGAGATCGACCAGAACCAGTATCGCACCCTCGATGCCAAAGGAAGACACGCAGCAGCGGTGCGGCTGATGGCGAAGTACGACAAGCTCGCGGTGGCGATCCCTGGCTTCTCAAGTTCCGGCTTCGGATCGACTGGAATGTTGATCGCTTGTCGCGATGTCGACGGCCGAATCGTCGCGTTGCGTGTGCGTCGCGATGATGCCGGCGATGGACCTAAATACTTATGGGTCAGCAGTACAAAAACAGGCGGCGCTGGGTCGGGCGTCCACTGTCATGTCGCGTTGCACGATGCCGCTTGCTCTGCATCCGTCTATCTGACCGAGGGCGAGCTCAAGGCGGATGTCATCACGTCATTGACGGGCACGCGTGCGGCCAGTGTGCCAGGCGTCTCGTCGTGGCGTCAATGCATCAAGCCCCTCAAAGCGATCGGTGCGCGGCAGGTGATTCTGGCCTTTGACGCCGACGCGAAAAGCAACGAACACGTCGCGCTCGCACTGCACGACGCACACGAGCACCTAAGCAACAACGGTTTCCAAGTTGAGGTTGCAGCATGGAAGTGACTGAACACAACAACGCCAACGGCATCATGCATAAAGGTCTCGACGATCTGCTTGCCGCCGGACTCAAGCCCACGATCCTGCGCGGCGACGATGCACGGCGCTACGTCGCGGAAACGCTCGCCTCGGCCAGGGCGTGCGCCGCAGAGCGGCGATTGCCAGGCACCGACGCAGTGTCGAAGGAAAGCCCCGTAGATCGAAGCCAGCGAGCCGCGGGCGCCAATGAAAACGAATCAGCGGCGGCCGACAAGAACTCATCGCAGCGAGACGGTCAGCCCGTTCGGCGTCATCGCCGCAGAAACCGCGCAGCGATCGGAGAGACGCTATCGCTCAATCTGCGCGACGCATCGGGAAGGACAGACGCATCCAATGCCAAGCGCATCATGTCGCGCTTCGGTGGCGACATCCATTGGTGTGATCCGTGGCAATCATTCCTCACCTGGGACGGCAAGCGCTGGTGTGCAGACAAGGAACGCGGCGGCGAAGCCCACGCCAAGACCGTGGCCGCGGAGCAATGGAAAACAGCGGTCATGGCCGGCAAGGACGGCACCGATGAGGACACGCTCACGGCGATCATCAACTGGGCGCGGCGAAGCAACTCGGCCGGCGGTGTTCGTGACGCACTGACCATGCTTCGAAGTGAGCCAGGCGTGCCCATCATCCCGTCGAAGCTCGACACCGGCCCGTGGCTGCTGAATGTCAACAACGGCACGATCGACTTGCGTACCGGCGAGATACGGGAGCATCGGCGCGAAGACCTGATCACACAACTCGCGCCCGTCGAGTATCTGCACGCCAACGAAGCCGAGTGCCCAACGTGGACAGCATTCCTCGATCGCATCTTCGGCGGCAAGGTGTCGTTGATCGAGTTCTTGCAGCGGTTGCTCGGCTACTGCCTGACCGGCCGCACGACCGAGCAAATCTTGCCGATCTTTCACGGCGAGGGAAGCAACGGCAAAAGTACGATGTTGAACGTGCTGCTCGGCATGCTCGGCGACTACGGAACAAAGGCACCGCCGAATCTGCTCATGCAGAAGCGTGGCGAGTCGCATCCCACCGAAAAGGCCGCGCTCTTTGCGAAGCGGTTCATCTTCGACAACGAGAGCGACCAAGGCCGGCGGCTGAATGAGTCGCTTGTCAAAGACCTGAGCGGCAGCGACACCATCACGGCCCGGCGGATGCGTGAGGACTTCTGGGAGTTCACGCCGACGCACAAGATCATCCTGGCAACAAATCATCGGCCCGAGGTTCGCGGCACCGATCACGCCATCTGGCGACGTCTGCGGCTCGTTCCCTTCGACGTGGTTATTCCCAAGGACGAATGCGACAAGGCCATGCCCGACAAGCTGCTCGCCGAGCTACCGGGAATCCTGCGGTGGTGTGTCGAAGGTTGCCTCATGTGGCAGTGGCACGGCCTCGGCGAGCCGGAAGAGGTGCTGGCCGCAACCGAACGTTATCGCCAATCTGAGGACCAGCTAGGCCGCTTTCTGGCCGCGTGCTGCGTTCTGTCCGAGAACGCGTCTGTGGGCTCGACAGTGCTGCTCAACGCCTACCGAGAGTTCACCGGCGACGAAGGCATGAACGCCAAGCGCTTCGCCATGCAGATGGAGAAGGGGCACGGACATCACAACACACGCATTACGAGTGGTCCGAACAAGGGGCGAATGGGCTACGAAAGCATCGGTTTATTGGCCACGAGTGAAGGGTAGTGAAGGGTCTACAGGTTAAACGTCACGCGCAGGCGCGCATACAAGTTATATGGCAAACCCTTCACCATCCTTCACCGCAGACACAAATGAGCAAGATGCTTACCGCTTCTCGCCATCATCAGTCCCGCAAAAAGACATCCGTGTGTACTACCCCCAAACCATTGGCCCCCAGCGGCTTGCGTCGACGCCGCCTGCGCAGGTAATGGGCCCGACCAACCACCAGCGGATCATCAATCCCATGGCCACACCGCACAACGCCAGCGCCGCCAGCCTGTTACGTCAATGCACCGAGACGAACACTCCATGCACCGTCCACGAACACAAGAAAATGCCTCAGCCCGAGGGCAGACACTACCCCGGTAGGCCCCCATCGTGTCGCGTTATCAGTCACGTACTCCCCTCACATTTTTTCGCCTTGAAACTTTCCCAACGCAGCCGCCAACCACCTCATGAACGGAGTATGAACCATGGCTAAAGTACGACCCCTCTCACTTGAAGCAAAACTCGGTGCGGACCTCGATGCTGCTCTCACTGACGTCGAAGTTGCTGACCCTCTCACGACGCGCAGAAACGCCGCCGAGGCCTTCAACCGCAACCGCGCCTCGATGGGCTTCGGTACACCTGCCTTGCCCGGCGGAACCCCTGCAGCGGCTCGTGCGACTTCTGTCGAGGCGCCACTGCCCGCGGCGGAGCGAACCTCGACGGACCCGCTACTTGAACGAGCACCCGACCCACTGTTGATGAGTCCCGGCGAGGCACTGCTGAGCCACCCTTCGACATACGGCGCGTACGCGGATATGACCGGCATCGGCCCCCGCATGCAGCGACTGGGCGCCGTTGACAGCCAACAACAGGCGGCACCGGCATCCACTGTAGACCCCGCGGCGCTGCAGCGTGTGAACGAGCTGACCAATCAGCTTGGCCAGCATGTCGGGCAGAACGGCAACTTGAACTACGGCACCTACGCACCTCAAGGTGGAACGGCTGGTGGCTTGATGCAACAGCCATGGGCGGGGCAACTCGCCGAGGCCCAGCGATTGAACTCGACGCTGCCGGTCGACCAGCAGGTCAATTTGCCGACTGTTCAGTACCACGCCGACAAGATGGGATCGTCCGCTCCCGACCTGAAAACAATCGCCCAAGGCACGCGCGACCGGCAGGCGGCGATCGAAGCCCAGCGTGCGGCCGATCCAAAGTTTCAGCAATGGCTCGCCAACTCCCAAGGTTACCGTCGTCGCGACCAGTTGCTCGACGCTGGCGAGGAACCGCTCGCCGCACAGTTCGCAGCGTTTTCAAGGGGGGACACGTCGGGCATGCCAAGCATGCTCGCGTGGCGCATGAACCCCGAAGCGGCAAAACTGCAAGCCGAGGCCGCTGTAGGTGCTGCCGCCGACGAGCGTCGCCACCAGCGCGAAGTTGAACTCGCGAAGCTGGAACAAGGCAGTCCGCTCGCATTGGCGAAGCTCGAAGAGTCGCGATCGAACGCGGACTTCAATCGCGCTCAGGGCGATGCGATCCGAACGGTCGGCGCACAGAAGGCACGATTAGCCGAGCTCGATCCTGCGGCTGCTGCCGGCGTTGAAGACCCCCAACGTCGCTTGGAGCTGGCAGCGATTGAGGGCAGTAAGGGCGGAAATCTGAGCGATGCAGTAAATGACTATCTGACAAAGTTATGGCAAGGTTCCAGCATGAATGCCGGAGGCTGGTTGCCAAACGCTTTCCTGCGTAACAAAGCGGAGAACCTAAAAGCATTTCAGCAAATTTCACAGGGATACAAGATCGATCCGCGCTCTGTCGAGAAGTGGTGGCGCAAGCACTACACCCATCTTCCTGCCGACTACACGCGACCCAGAACCGAAGACGAAATTCGCGACGAGTTGTTAAGCGACCCGTTGTTGAGGCCGCAGGACGTTCCGGCGAGCTACGGCAGCGCGACAACGATTGGCACGCGGTAATTGTTGAAGGGAGCCAGGCAGCCGTCACAAGCCTTGAATCTTGACTTGTGCCTGCTGCTTTGGCTGCTGTTCAACAAACTGTTGGTCTTTCATGCTGGCACACACGAAGCGCTGAACACCATGCCCGTCATCAAAGTAGATATGTGGACCGATATCTTTTCCGCCCCAATAGTTCTGATGCACGATCCAAACGGCTGCTTTGCCGTCTCTAATTTCCATCCCTCCGTGATTGATCTCGACGCCAGCTCCGGGTGCTTCGCCTTGCATCCCGCACACCCGCACATTCGCGACGTTGAGCCATGCATACCCGCTTTGCAAATACACCAGCACCGCAGCGAACGTGATGCACGCGGTCAGCGCATGAGCGAGGAACGCTTTCAAGAATCGCATGGCCACCACCATCGAAAGAGGATTGCATGAGCGAAGCCAACCACCCCGACATTGTGCCCATGCCCGACGACGGATCGCAAGCGCCCCACCCCGTTCATCCGCCGAAGCCGTGGACGGCAGTGTCATTCGATCTGTGGGGCGACGATCGCCTACCAATCACCTGGGGCATGAGCGAGGACGTGGGTATGTCGTTCGATCCGCAGTCGATTCGACGCCAAGCTGAACGCATGAACCGAGCCGCAGCGATCGGAGAAGAGCTATTACAACGATACGGCTGGGACGTCCTTTACGCGCCGAAGTTCGGCAAGCTGAACTTCTTCGCCGATTGTTACGAGAACGAAACCGCCGCCATGCTCGAAGCCGCGGGGGTGGAGCGCCGCGAAGTCGAAGTGTGCCCCAACGGCGAGGAAGTCTTTGAACCCGTCGAGATTCCCGAAGTCGCCGGCCAACACCTGCAGGTTGAAATCAACCTGTTCGCCGCCCGCGCCAAGCGCATCAAAGAAAACCCGCACAAGTACCGAATGCCAGTGGCCGTCGACGAGGCGATGTTCGACGAAAACATTGCGGACTTCCAACGAGCCAAGGCAATCTTTCTGCACCTGCGGTCGAACAACTGGCGAGTCGTGCATCACTTCGCAAGCGGGAAAATTCTCGCGCTGTGCCAGTGCTCGAAAGCCGAGGCCTGCGACGTTCTGGCCAGTGCTGGCGTTGACCCCAACGACGTTGTGTTCCACCGCGTTGAACCCTCGGCACAAGCAACGACATGACGACAACAACCGCCTCGACCATCGACACTACGGTCCCCCGAACGTTCGTTCCGCTGACTCCCGGCATCGACGCGCACTTGATCCTCGACGTGATGCGCTCGTTCCAACAGCACGACCGTCGTTGGTTCGCCTCGGCCGACAATGGCGACGTCCTGAAGCGCTGCGCCGACTCGGTTGCCCTGTTGGCTCGTGGCCTGGGAGAAGCGGCCCGACTGGCAAGTGCGGCGCCGGGGACAGCGCTCGTGTTCAGCGACGACGAGTTGTACGCGGCCGTTCCCCTCGACACCGCCGCGACGGAGAAGCTGATCGCCGAGCTACGGGCATAGGTGCGGCGAGCGTTCCTTGACAATTCGGTTACTGACGATGTGCCCTCGGGGAGTGGCGATCCCCGGGGGCAACGGCGCCGCGATGCCGTAGGCAAAGCGTTCTGCGTGAACCTTCAAC
This sequence comes from uncultured Planctomycetota bacterium, assembly GCA_963708675.1. Lineage (GTDB taxonomy): Bacteria > Planctomycetota > Planctomycetia > Pirellulales > PNKZ01 > DATAXP01. Next base: position 1,611,605 of record CAVPTO010000003.1, on the reverse strand, counting down.
GCCTTCGCCGCGTCCAACCGGCTAGACTGATCGCGGGCGCGGCTGCATGTGGAAGGCGTTCTATGTCCGACGAATGGGATCCGGAATTTGACTTTGATCTGGAAGAGTTTTACTTCTTCACTCTGAATTCTCAGGCTGAACGGAAAGCACTCCTTCCCGTGCTCGACGCGATCTTCAGTGGAGCGACGCGTAAGCCAGGTTCTCCGTCGTGCACTGAGATGTTCCGAACCATCAAGCTGGAACAACTCGAAAAGGAGTTCGCGGCACTTGAGGCCGAGAACCCGCGGCTGGCGTCGGAAATCCGCCATCGCTACGAGACAGAGCTCGAACGACTGCGCAACAGCGCTCAAGCGTGACGACGCGCCTCGGGAGCGTCGCGAACTCCCGAGGCGGTGAGCGTAGAGTGGCTGCGAAGCGACGTCGCGGCATTCACGTCGTACACGCGCAAACAACCAATCGCCAGAGAATGACGCCCTGCGAAGGATCATGCAGATGATGGTTCTGAGCAGGTAAAGACACATATGCATTGTGCGGAATCTCTTTGCCGCACCCTTCGCAACGATATATTCCGGAGAACGATACGCGATCGTCCGGGTTGTGTGTCTCGTCGAACATGGCATCGTTGAAGATCGTGAGATATTTGTCGTACTTGTACGTCGCCATAAAACTACGCTCGCTGGGATTAACGGCAGTGCTCCGAAGCGAACACACTACGACCGAAAGTCGAAGAGTGTGCGATCCCGAAAGCCGTTGCAAGTGTGTGACACACAGGTGTCACCGGCGTCGAATGTGACTGTCGTTGTCCGAAGTGCAGCGATTCCACTGGCAGCAATGGACGACGACGTTGCGAGCCGTTACCCTGGCGGACCTCAAACGCACGATCTGCTGAAGGGCATCGGATGTTTGAGCGACCGAAGGTTCAGCTTCTCGACAGCATTCACTGGCAGGACGTCGCCTACCAAACGGCGCGTCTGGCGTACTTCATGATCGTCGACAACTGGCCGATCATCCTGTTCATCGTGGCCGGCGTCGTCGGGGCGACAGCGATCAAGCTGTTACCGAACGAAGGTGCCGCATGGCGTCGATTCGAGCTGCGAACTGTGGACGGTCACCGTGTGGGCAGCATTGCCGCGCCGCGCGGGAAGTCGAATCAAAACGAGATCGCCGCTCTCGTCGATGACGGACACCTTTAGTCGGGCCTCGCATTCGTCGTCGGTGAAGTTTTCCGCGGAAAGAATCAGCAGCTCGCGCGGCACGAACAGCGAGAAAATGGTGCCGGCGTAGTCTTCGCCGCACACCGCTGGCTCGTCGCAGAGCGGATTGGCTACGACCTTGCACTTGAGCAGCTTCGAGATTCCAGCCACTTGCGTCGCGTCCGGGGGCAGCGATGTCCTGAAGCGCGGAGCCTATCTATTGCGGACGATCCGCGTCGAGTCGACTTTGCCTACCGGGCAGGGCCCGCCGGCGTCGCGAACCGTGCGGGGCGAGGCCCCGATCGCGACTGCTTATAGGTCGGGGAATCGAATCCAACGGCGCATTGCTGTAGGCTAGCGCGGATCATAAAACCGCTCACGCGACCAACGCCCGAGCAGCCACACATGTCTCTGAAGCGCGGCGCGTTGTGAACCGTAACTGGAGAGCGCATGCCAGGGCTGGGGCAGGGATTGGGTGACTAACATGGGCGACCTAGAACCAGAGCCGAAGCGATATCGACTCTACATGGATGAATCGGGTAATCATCATGCCAGCACAGGCGACAGCAACCGCTATCTTGGCATTCTTGGATGCATTATTGAGCAAGCCCTTTACCGGCAGACTCTCATTCCCGAACTGATTCAAATTAAACGCGAGTTCTTCTCGGATGATCCGGACACGCCCGTGATTCTTCATCGCGAAGACTTGGTGAAACGCTCAGGTGTTTTTTGCACTCTTGAAGACACCGACCACCGCCTGCGATTCAATAAGCGGATCGTGACTTTTTACAAGACGTCGGAGTTTAGGCTGATTTGTGTCGTGATCGATAAGAGCGAGCACGCTAAGCGACGTGACGATGCCCGAAAACATCCGTACCATTACTGCGTTGAGTGCTTACTTGAGCGTTACTGCTTCTTCCTAAAGGCCCGTGGCGGCCACGGGGACGTGTTCGTGGAATCTCGCGGTAAGAAAGAAGATCGCCTTCTTGCTACCGAGTGGGAGCGATTCATCTCTAGAGGAACGGGATACCTTCGTCCGGATCGAATCAAGCAGCTATTGTCCGATGAGAATTTGAATTTCAGAAATAAGGCGGCAAACGTGCCCGGTCTTCAGCTTTCGGATCTTCTTGCGCATACAGCCATGGCTGATGTACTCATCGCCGAGGGCCGGCAGAATGGATTTTCGAACTCCGCCGATGATTGGGTGTCGCGGCAATTCGCGGTAAGTACGACACTCACCCGACAGATGGGCGCATACGCGGGTGCGGACAATGCCTCATAAAATGAAACAAGCCCCCGTTTGACCGAGGGCTTGAGGCGACCACCGCTTAAGCGGCTGTCCACGAAAAGTATCGGTCTGCCACGATAAAAAGTCAAGCGTAAATCCTTGCGGTGCATCATCTTGCGCTGTCGGAACTTAGAGAGACATATCATTACGCAAGATTATGCGTAACTTGCAGTTACGGTGTACTCTCTGCGTACAAAAGCGCACCAAAGGGGACAAACAGCAACATTTGGTGACCATCACTCCCGCACCGCCTCAATTGCCAGCGTCTCGTTCATCCTCGGCCTCGCCCTGGGCTACTTCGCCACGCCTGCCCTCCGTCGCCCGACAGACCTTGAGCGCATTCAGAACGACGAGATTGAGGTGCTCAAGGAATTGACCGCCCTTGCTCACAGCGCCCGCGGCTCTCTCTTGCCGTCACGTAGCTCGCGCTCGGCGTCCATTATCGCTTTAAGTTCCTTGCGCTCGGCCTTGGCTGGCGTCAAGCCGCTCAGCCTTCCGCCGCACGTCGCCGCTTCTGGCTCTCGCTCATCTTCTTCCGCGACTCGGCGCTGTGCTTCATCCCGGTCCGCGCCTTCGCCATGGCCTCAATGACGTGAGCCGGCCTCGGCTTCCCGCGCTTCGCTGACGCGATCTTCTCGCGCCGCTCAGGATCCTGTGCCTTCGACACCGCCTTGCGTCGTGCCTTCTTCGCCCACGGCTCTTGAGCGAGTCCTAACCGCAGCTCGTGCGTCCCTTCGTTCGACAGCTCGACGTTCAGCTCGCGGCGCCATCGATCAACGGTGTAGCTCGTCGCGCCCCACCAGTGCATGACGGCGATGCGTGATTCGCGCTTCACTGCTCGAACGAGATCGCCGCACAGGATGAGATTCGGTCGGCAACCTTTCTTCTTCCCGATCGGCCACGCGAGGCGGCCGTCGCTCACGCCGGTAACTTGAACGTCGCCGCGCCATTCATCCGACACGACGCGGCCGACACGATATCGTGGAACGCGGTAGGGTCCGAAGCGAAGTTTGAAGCGATGCTCGTCTCGCATTGCTCGACTAGAATCATCGCATGAGCCGATTGCAAGCCGCCGTCACGCTCGTCTCGATCGCCGCCAAGGTCATCGCCCTGGCGCTACTGCTCGTCGAGTGGCAGCCTGAAGCGTTCAAGGTCGACGACTCGTCGGCAGTTCGAGAGTTGCAGCCGTTTTGATGACGGCTCGCCAGATGGTGCGGCTTCGACAAGATGCGTGAAAGTGAGCATAGAGTTGCCAACCCTCCCGAAAACGAAACCGACGGACGAATCGCGACCCGTGATAAGTCCCATCCGAACGTTCGCTGCAGTTCTTGCGCTGCTTGCAGGCTGCGTGCGTCATCCGTCCAACTCCGAGTCTTTGGAGCTCGTCACGAAGGTGCAGGAGGCGAAATCACCTAACGATCGCCTTGCCAACGAGCGAGACCTGGAGGCGCTTCAAGGGCTGTGGGAACTCGTTTCGCACAAATGCAACGGAATCGAAGCGCATGAGGGGCCATGCGACTATTCGTTCGAAGGCGCTGTCATGAAGGTCATGCCAACCGATCGGCGGCCAAGTTATTACACAGTAAAGGTAGATGCATCAAAGTCCCCCAAGGAAATGGATATCATCGCCAACTGGGAGGACCGCGCAGCGACGTGGGCCGAGGTCATCTATGAGTTCGATGGAGACACCTTCCGTTGGTGTTACGTCAATGGAAAACGTCCCGCCAACTTCGTGTCCGATGTTAATCCCTCGGGGACATTGATCGTCATTCGTCGAGTGCGATTTGAATAGCCGCGACTTGCTCGGACATCACAGCGGGTTCACGCAACATGGGTCTTCGTTCCGCGGGCTATTGACGAGCGTGCTGACGGGAATGGCTTCCATCAGTTCTTGCGGATAAGGCTTCAATAGAGCCAGCAACGGCTCTTTGCCCTTGAACTCGGGATCGATCCACACGTCGTACACCTCGCTCGGTAAGATCACCGGCATGCGATCGTGAATCGTCGCCATCAGCGGATTGGCCTCGGTCGTGATGATCGTAGCTGAGTCAATTGGCTTCTCGCCTTTCGACCAACGCTCAGTCAGGCCGGCGAATGCAAACGGTCGGCCATCCTTCATGCGAATGTGATACGGCTGCTTCGTCTTCGCGTCGAGCTTCCGCCATTCGTAGAAGCCGTCAGCGATCACGAGGCAGCGGCCGCGCTTGAACGCTGAACGAAACGACGGCTTGTCGGCCACGCCTTCAGCGCGTGCGTTGATGAGCGAGTTGCCGATCTTCATGTCGGTGGCCCACGAGGGAATGAGCCCCCAACGACGCTTCGACGCGATACGCTGCCCGCCATCGAGCGTAATGGTCAGCACCTGCTGCGTCGGCGCGATGTTGAACCGCGGCTCCCACTCGACGTCACGAGCGATGGCCGAGAACTCTTGCAGCACCTGATTCAGTTTGGTGCGTAAGGTAAAGCGCCCGCACATGATCGTCTCTTCAGCTCGCTGGAATCTTCTCGACGGGGAACCTAGCCACCTGCATCTCCAGCGGGCAACGCTACCTCGGCCATCAACCGCTCAACGTCCGCCTTCGCCCACCCGCGGACCCCTGCGTTGACGGTTTCCGTTGCAAGCTCGTACGCGACCATCGAACGGATTGTAGCTCGCACGCCGGCCGCTTCCACCTTTGCCCGCAGCTTGGACGCGTCGCGCAGGACGAGCGTCTGCACTTCCTCCTCACGAGTCACGTACAGCAGCAGATGCCGCGACCAAGGCGAAGCGAAGCAGCTGCCGCGCGATGGGCGTAGGTCGACGGAGATGCTGTCGAGAGTTGCGGAGCGGTAGAGTCGCATGGGGGCGGCGGTCATCTTGTTCATCGGCAGAAATCTTGACGCACCGACCATCGACGTGCAACCGGCCGGCCACGCCTCGACGCGAGTAGGATCGCTCCCCCAGATTCTTATTGACCCGACACTCTCCGCGCCTCAGAATGCGGGCACTTAAAGCGCCTGCTGGCGGGCGTGTAGTGGATTCGAGCGGCATTGGCCGCACACCAGCATTACTTGAACGAAAGTGGAATCACAGAGTCCGTGCCCACGAGGGTGTGCATGTGCGCGCGTCAAAAGCGTGCGCGAACGGGTGACCGTGTGCGAGGCGGCCCACTACCGCCTAAGTAGCGCCACCGTGGGCATGGGCTCTATCATTTGCACTCGCACCTCGCGAGTGCAGGAAAGGCTCCATCATGAGCCAGCAGCCAAGTTCGATCACGCTGATCGAATACTTCAACAAGCGCGTCGCACGAAACATGCGTCGACGCGTTGCAACTAACACGCGGTCGTATCTGCGGCATCTCGGCAAGTGGCTGGGCCGCGAGGCGCTGTTGAGCGATCTGACGCTGGCGCTCGTCGACACGATCAAAAACGCTAAGAGCACCGCGCATCAAAGGGAGAACGTCTACAAGGCGGTGCGGCACGTCTGGTTTCGCGCAGCCGAGAGCGACCTCGCCATCCCTGTGCCGCCGCGGCGCAACGTCGGTCGTCGGTATCCGTTCGCAACGGCTCAAGTGCCGCCGGGCGAAGTCAGCTTGTTCGCGTGGTTCGAGAGCGACTATCAGCCCAACGCGCTCTTTGGGAAGAGCAAGTCGAACGACAGGTTGTATCGCGTTACGATTCGAAACCTGGGGCGTTCGCTATGCAGGCCACCGCATCTGTCGGACCTGACCGACGATCGAATCCGCGAGCACATGGCCATGGCGCTCGGTCGCGGGTTGTCACGGCACACGATCAACAGTGAGCGCAATCGCCTTTGCGCGATGGCGACCTATGCGGCGAAGAAACGACTGATCGAGCACTTCCCGACGATCAAATTGATGCGTGCTCCGCTCGATACGCCGCGGTGTTGGCGCGTGGCCCAACTCGAAACGCTGCTCAAGGCGTGCAAAAGTTTTGCGGGCATGACGAACGGCGTCTCGGACGCTGCCGCTCTCTACGCCTTTCATCTGGTTGCCTGGGACAGCGGAGAGCGTACAGGCGCGTTGTTGGCGCTCAAGTGGGAATGGCTCGACTTGAAAGACGGTTGGCTCGTCGTTCCGGCGAGTGCCCGAAAGGCATGGAAAGCGGCGACGTATAGCCTAAAGCCCTCGACGATCGAATCCATTCGACAGATTCAATCGCCTCGGCGCGATTGCATTTTCCCGTGGACGGTCTGGACGTTTTACAACCGATACAACCGCTTGCTCGAAGCCTCGGGGCTTCCGACAGGCCCTCGCTGGAAACCGCAGTGCATCCGACGTTCCTTCGCCAGCTACCTCGAAGCCGCCGGCCACAACGCGACCGACGCGCTGCAGCACACGAGCCGTAGCATCACGGTTCGCAACTACATCGACCCGACCATCGCGGTGAAGACGCAGGCCAGCGACGTGCTGCCCGAGTTGAAAGGGGGCGACGCATGAGAAAGCACCCCACTCCGAGACAGCGAAAGTGTCGCCAGCCGTCACCACGAGTCGCTAATCGCATCAAGGTCGCAGCCGCGGTGCTCGGTGCAGGTGGCACACTGAAATCCGCAGCCGATGCACTCGGCATATCCGCGAGCGCACTGCACGACGACCGGCGACGGCATTCAGCACTCTGGCGAACATCCGTTGCACGCGCCAAGCAAGCGGCGGTTTCGAAAGCCCTTGAAGATCGCGAATGGATGAAAGCGATCGCGGTGAAGCTCGCGCCGACGGCCGCAGATTCATTCGACCCGAGCAAAGGGCTGATGGCGTTCTTCCAGCAGGTCTACTGTTCGGTGCGCATGCTCACTCCGGCCACGTGCGAAACCTACGCAAGTGCGCTGCATAAGTTCAGGATGTTCTGCCTGCTCGCCGGCAAGGCCGACACGTTCGACAATGTGACGCCGGAGACGATGGGCCAATACTTCGTGTGGCTCACGGGTGGTGGTTCGAAGCTGGTCACGGCTCTAGCCCATCGGCGGTCTATCTGTGCCGTGCTCTCGCTGGCCAAGCGTCGAAAGCTCACCACCGTCGACATCGACGAGATACCTCGGCCAAAGGCTACGCGATTGCAGCCGCGTGCGTGGCATCTGGCCGAGTTCGAGCGCGTGCTGTGGGCTGCCGATGGATTGACCGGCCAGATCGGGCCGTGGAAGCGTAGCGAGTGGTTTACGGCGCTGCTGCTGGTCTGCTGGTCCACCGGCTGGCGCATCTCGACCGTCATGCGTCTGCGGTGCGATCACGTTTCGATGCGTTCGGGATTCGTCTCGTCGATCGAAACGAAGACGTCCGAGGAACGCACCGCGAAGTTGTCGCCGCAAGCGATCCGAGCCGTTCAGAAGATATGGGGCGAGCGTGAGCACCTGTTCGGCGATTGGCCATTCGATCGTGGGGCTCGCCAGTGGAAGCAACTGAACGCCGTGCTCGGCGATTGCATCAAGCGTGCCGAGGTTCCCGACTACGGGCGCTTTCACACGATCCGCAAAACGGTCTGCACGGCGATCGCGGTTGCGGCTGGCGACGATGCTGCTGCCGAGGCAATGGGTCACACGTCGACCGCCGTAACACGCCGGCATTACATCGACCGGACGAAGATCACGCGGGCGACCGCTGCTGATCGTCTTCCCACGCTGAACGTCACGAAAGGCGGTGCTGCATGAAGGTCGAATGCAAGCGCAACCGCGTACTTGTCATCGCGGAGAACGCGCCCGACGAGCTTTACCTGACCTATATCGCTGGTTTCGTCGACGACGATTGCAAGACGATGGAACTCCAAAGCGTTCGCGATGAGTGCGGGATGAAGTGCTTGGCATTGGCGATCGGTCAGCAACAGCACAAGAGAGAGGTGAGAGCGTAGCGCCCGACGTGACGACCCGTGTGAACCGGGCCGTTGCGAAAGCCTCGGGGTGACGGCCTGGGTAGTGTCAGGCCGTTGCTTCGGGGCCTACGGGCGAAACGCGTGAGACGCGATTTAAGCCCCTCGCGCCTCGGACGTATTCAGACACGTTCGAGGCGTCGCGGGGCGATTCTGGTGCGTTCTACGAGTTCGGTTTTCAGTTCTCAGCACGAAAGGCAGCAGCCAATGAGCAAGGCATGGTTATTCCAAGATCACAAGCAGAAGCAGAAGCTCGGCGACAAGGCCGCGTGGTCCGTCGGGTGGTTTGAGCCAACAGGGCGCAAGACGACCAAGCGCGTGGGCTCGCGTAGCATGGCCGAGAAGTTTCAACGCAAGGTCGAGGGCGAACTAGCGGCCGGCTCATATCAGTCGGTGTGTCGGAAGTCGTGGGCGGACTTCGTCATCGAATACAAAGCGAAGATTCTCCCTCGACAAGCACCGCGGACGCAGCGCGTGACCGAGTCTGCGATTGAGCACTTCGAGCGCATCGTGAAGCCAGCCAAGGCGGGCACGATCCGCACTCAAGACATCGACAACTACGTTGCCGTGCGCCAGACCGAGGATGGCAAGAAACCGAAGTCGAAGGTTTCGCCAGCGACGATCAACCGAGAGCTGCGACATCTGAAGTCGATCCTGCGCATTGCGCACGAATGGGGCTACTTGCCCGTGGTGCCGAAGTTGCGAAAGCTCCGCGAGGACCAGCGCATCGGTGCCGTCATTACGCCTGAGCACTTCCAGGCGATCTATGAGGCGTGCGACAACGCGACGATGCCCCGCGGGCTGGCGTGCGCTCATGGCGACTGGTGGCGGGGGCTGCTGACGTTCGCTATTACCACGGGCTGGCGCATCGACGAGATTCTCTCATTTCGACGAGATGACTTCGACCGAACGACCGGCGCCATCACGACACGCGCTGCCGATAACAAGGGCAGTCGGGACGACATGGACTATCTGCCGCCCGCGGCGCTAGAGCTGGTCAAGTTGGTGGCCGGCTTTGGCACGTTCGTATTTGAGTGGCCGCACAACGACCGCCTGCTATGGGACGAGTTCAAGCGAATCCAGAAAGCGGCCGGCGTCAAGTTGGTGTGCCAACGTGCCCGCGAGCACGAATGCACGGACGCTTGCGATTACTATGGCTTCCATGCCCTCAGGCGGGGCTATGCGACGCTGAACGCCGAGCGGCTGCCCGCGGCCGTCCTGCAGAAGAAGATGCGGCACAAGTCGTTCACGACAACGCTGCGTTACATCGGGCTGGCGGACAAGATGAAGAAGAGCGCCGATCAGGTGTACGTTCCCGAGTTCCTGAAAACCGCCTCAGGCTGATGGCGATGGACGGTTTATTTACTGTCGACCATTATCAATCGACGTAACTCATTACGCCCGACAGGAATCGAACCTGTAACCTGCGGATTAGAAGTCCGCTGCTCTATCCAGTTGAGCTACGGGCGCTCGAATGATTCGTCAGCTTACTGCGACGCGACGCGCAGGAACAGAAGCACGAAGCCACGGTCATCTCGCGATGCCCATCGCAATCGCGTAGCCGGCGACAATGACCAGCATCTCGCCGAGCGTGATGCGTCGGCGCCAGGCGACAAACACCGAGACAATCAAAGTCCAGAAGATCGCGAGCCTCGCCGCGTTCGCAGCCGTCTCGGGCAGAATGATCGAACCGCCACGTATGCCGGCGAACAAGGCGCCCAGCGCGATCGACAGCGCCAGAAGCAGCAACAGCACCCACGTCGGTAGCCGGTTGCGCCGTGCAGCCTCGATGCCTCGCTCGATTCCGGTTGGGCGCTCCGACATGTCAAACATTGTAGCCAATGCGGCGGTCGATCGCGGCAATCACGCTTCTACATTGCAGGTGGACTGCAAAGCCGACGGTCGTGCTCACAAGTGCCGCCGCGAAGAGGCAAGCCTTTACCATCGTTCTTCGAGTTACGACGCTTCTCGTCGACTTTGCAGTCCTCCTGCGTCTACATTGATATGTGCTTGACCGTTCCGCGGAGCGGAGCGGAATTGTGCTCACTACGACGATGGATAGCAGCGCACTTCAAACACGCGGGCCAGCTTGTCGCCGTTGGTCGCCGTGATGTTCAGGCGCATGGCCTGCGCCTTCACGGGCTCGAATGTGTGACGCACCATGCGCTGGTAGTTGCCGTTGACGGTGGCGAGCGTCTTCCAGTCGCCGTCCCTTTCGGTGCGATACTCAAGCGTGTAGTCGCGCACGGTCTCGGGTTGCACGCCGCGAATCATGCGGCTGTTGTAATTGTCCTGCGACGTGAGCGTGAGGAACCGACCGAGGCCGGTGTCGAACGTCAGTTGTACCTGGCCGATCTTTTGTGGCTTCTTCCACTCCAATGCCAGCCACGCTCCTTCGCCGGTCAGCTCGGTGCTCCAGCGATTGATCGAAACTTTCGGAATGTCGCGCGTCACGCCGTTGATCATGTTCGCGGCAGGCGATTCGCTTTCCTCGGCCGACGCGGTAACTTTCGCCTCGCGAGCGAGGTCGAGAGTGTCGTCGTTGACGACATTGAGGATCGTTCTGATCGTCGCGCACGAGCGTCTGTTGCAGCTCAGCGACCTTTTTCTTGTCCGCAGCCAACTCGCGCGGCGACACGCCGTACCGTGCGCAGAACGCGGCCGCGGTGCCCGCCCCCTGGCCGACGACCGCGCAAGTCGCCATCACGCGGGTCGAGCTAAAGGCCGCGTGCGTCGCACTAATGTTGCGGCCGGCCATCATCAGGTTCTTAACGTTCCGGCTGTACATCGAGCGCAGCGGCATGTTGAACGGCGGGACGGTGATCGCCACGTTCGGCGGAATGTCGCTGGCGTCGAAACCACCCGGAGGATGATCGTCGAGCGGCCAACCGCCGATGCAGACCGCGTCGTCGAAGCTGGCGCCGCCAGCCATGAGGTCGAACTGCGTGAGCAGATGGTCGCCGATCAGGCGATGACTCTCGCGCTTGCCGGGAATCATGCCGACCCAATCGAGCGCCCAGTTCGCACTGTCGGGATGATCGCCGCTGTTTTTGATGTAATCCCACACGCCCATCACGATCGACAACAACTCGAAGCGAATGCGTTCGTTGTCGCGGACGGTGTTGAGCTGCCCGCCCCATTCGATCCACCAGTAGCCGTACTCCCACGACTTGGTGCTGCGCTTGTGCAGATGTTCCTTGGTCACCTTGCGAGCCCACTTCGGCGGCGTGAAAGGCATCGGCTTGCCGTAATCGCGCGACGTGAAAAGGATGCTCGAGCCCATCGTCTCCTTGTCTTTTTCGACAGGAGCCAGCGGCTCACCGAACTCGCTGCGCGACTCGCGGCCGTAACGCATCTCGGCGCCGGCTTCCAACGCCAGGCGGCTATCGCCCGTCGCGTCCATGTAGATTTTCGACGTGATTCGATAGATATGTTCGCTCTTGTCGCAACGCGCGTAGGCGGCGGTGATCGCGTCGTCCTTCTTGTCGACTGCGAAGAGCACCGTATCGAGCAGCAGCGTAATGTTCGGCTCGCTCACACACTTGTCGTACAGCAGCAGATCCCACAGCTCCCAGCAGCGCTGCGGATTGTTGGCCGCGTCGTCGAGACGGAATTCTTCGATCAGGCCGCCTTCGCGCCATCCAGGGTTGCGCGAGTTCGCGCCGACGATGTGCATTTTGACTTCGCTGCTCGCGTTGCCGCCCAAGCGCGAGCGATCTTGCACGAGCACGACCTTGGCGCCGTTGCGGGCAGCGGCGACCGCGGCACACACGCCTGCCATACCGCCGCCGGCGATGAACACATCGCACGTCAGATCGACCTGCGCCATGTGCGGCTCGTGCGGCGCCGCGATGCGCTTACCGTCGGGAGGCGCGATGCTCGCGAACTCGCGAAGCATTTGGTCCTTCGGGATTTCGGCGGCGTCGACGGCAGAAGGTCCGTCGTCGGCGAACACAAGAAGGCTGTAGCCGCCAAATCCGAGCGACGCCAAGAAGTCGCGTCGTTGCATGATCTGATTCCTAGTGAGTTGTCTTCTGTGGGATGGAGTTAATTAAGTGGTTGGATCGAACCCCTCTCCCTTTGGGAGAGGGTGGCGGCGCAGCCGCCGGGTGAGGGCGGGTTGCAGTAGCGGTCGCATTCTACTTCGACCCGCCCTCATCCGGCCTTCGGCCACCTTCTCCCGGAGGGAGAAGGGTTTGGCTGCGTGAACTATGCATAGCAGCGCACTTCGAACACGCGCGCGAGCTTGTCGCCATTCGTGGCGGTGATCTTCAGTCGAAGCGACTGCGCTTCGACGGGCGAGAACGTGTGACGCACGACGCGCTGATAGTTGCCGTTGACCGTGGCGAGCGTCTTCCACTCGCCGTCCTTTTCGGCGCGATATTCGAGCGTGTATTCGCGCACGGTCTCGGGCTGTGCGGCGCGAATGATTCCCTTCGTCGTGCCATCGCTGGACGATAACGTCAGCTCACGTTGGAAGCCGCTGTCGAACGTGAGTTGCACCTGGCCGATCTTTTGCGGCTTCGGCCATGCGAGTTCCAGCCACGCGCCGTCGGCACCGAGGTCCGCACTCCAGCGGTTGATCGATTCGTTCGGAATATCGCGTGTCGTGCCGTTGGTGATGTTCTTTACCGGTGCGTCGGCCGTTTCCGCGGAAGCCGACAACTTTGCCGAACGGGCGAGATCGCGGACGTCCTCGTTGATTACGCCTGCGATGGTTTGATCGTCGCGCAACAGCGTCTGTTGTAAGTCGACGAGCTTCTGCTTGTCGGCATACAACTGGGCCGGCGACATGCCGTAGCGGGTACACAGCGCAGCGGCGGTGCCAGCGGCCTGGCCCACGACAGCGCACGTGGCCATCACGCGCGTCGAGCTGAATGCCGAGTGCGTCGCACTGATGTTGCGGCCGGCCATCATCAGGTTCTTCACGCTGCTGCTGTACATCGTGCGCAGCGGAATGTTGTAGATCGGCGTCTTGACCATCACCGTCGGAGGGAGCTCGACCGCGTCGAAACCGCCCGGCGGATGATCGTCCATCGGCCAACCACCGATGCACACCGAATCGTCGAAGCTGCTGCCGCCGCTCATCAAGTCGAATTGCGTGAGCACGTGATCTCCGATCACCCGGCGGCTCTCGCGTTTGCCGGGAATCATGCCGACCCAGTCGAGCGCCCAATTCGCGGCGTCGGGATGGTTGCCACTGTTCTTGATATAGTTCCATACGCCCATGACGATCGACAACAGCTCGAAGCGAATGCGCTCGTTGTCGTGAATCGTGTTGAGCTGACCGCCCCACTCGATCCACCAGTAGCCGTACTCCCACGAGCGGATCGAGCGCTTGACGAGATGCTCCTTCTTCACGTTGCGAGCCCACTTCGGCGGCGTGAAGGGCATCGGCTTATCGTGTTTCCGCGAAGTGAAAAGGATGCTCGAACCCATCGTCTCCTTGTCTTTTTCAACAGGCGCCAACGGCTCGCCATAATCGGCTCGCGACTCGCGCCCGTAACGCATCTCGGCGCCGGCCTCGAGCGCCAAGCGGCTGTCGCCGGTCGCGTCCATGTAGATCTTCGACTTGATGCGATAAACGTGCTCGCTCTTGTCGCAACGCGCGTAAGCGGTCGCGATCTTGTCGCCGTCCATTTCGATTGCAAACAACGTCGTGTCGAGCAGCAGCGTGATGTTCGGCTCGCTCACGCACTTGTCGTAGAGCAGCAAGTCCCAAAGCTCCCAACAGCGCTGCGGATTGTTGACCGCATCTTCGAGCCGGAACTCTTCGATCAGGCCGCCTTCGCGCCAGCCGGGACGGCCTTTGTGATGGTTCGCGCCAACAATGTGCATTTTGACTTCGCTGCTTGCGTTCCCGCCCAAGCGCGAGCGGTCTTGCACGAGGACGACCTTCGCGCCATTGCGGGCTGCGGCGACCGCGGCACAGACGCCGGCCATGCCGCCGCCGGCGACGAACAGATCGCATTCCAGATCGACCTGCGCCATGTGCGGCTCGCGAGGCGTCGATTGGCGGGCTCCGTCGGGAGGCGCCAACTTGGCAAACTCCTTCCGCATTTGCTCGGTCGAAACCTCGGCGGCTTCGACGGCTGACTCGCCGTCAGCGAGAACGATCAGGCTGTAACCACTAAAGCCCAAAGAGGCCAAAAAGTCGCGGCGTTGCATGGGATGCTGACCTGGGGCGGGAGAAGGATCGGGGAGACGTGTTATCGTACCCGTCGTTCGTGGCCGATGCCACTTGGTCAACGTGCGATCAACCGAATGTGAGTGTGGTCAAATGCTGACCGACGCCTCAATGGCCGGGCGACAAACAAAGCGACAGAACGTCGCTACTCGGCCGATTGCTCTGGGTCTTCGCCGGGAAGATGGAAATGTTTTGTCGAGTCGTGAGACTGAGACAGCGAGCCGAAGCCGCCCGTCGAGGTGAACCCACCCGCCGAGAGTGTATCGTCTCGCTCTAGCCGGTGCTCGGGACTCAGGTCGACGTGCGGCGTGCGTCCGTGGGAGTCGGTCGACGGTGTGCCGGGCAATGGTGGGCCGACGTTCACCGCACCGTGACGATTGAGAATCTCGACGGCCTCGAGTTGGCGATCCGGAGCGCTCACGGTGACGATTACCTGGCCGGCGTGGAAGGCTTCTTCGTAGCGCGCGGCATCGTGCTCGGGAATTCCGAGGCCTACCAAAGCTCCGATAAATCCGCCCGCGAGCGCTCCACCGGCCGCGCCTGCGGCGAGAGTCGTGAGAATCCCCGCGGCCACGAAGGGGCCGACAACGGGCAAGAATCCGCTCGCGGCGCCCAGGGCCCACAGCGTTCCGATGCCTGCGCCCGTCATCGCGCCGGCCGAGACACCTTTCACAACGTTTTCTTCGGCCGCGAGCATTTCGAGGTCCTCGGGCGATGGGTCGTCGTCGGAATTGTCCGATTGACGGGCGACCACGCCGATTCCGTCCTCGCCAAAGCCGGCCGCGCGAAGTTCACGAACAGCCTCAGCGGCCGCGTGTGTGTTGTCAAAAATCCCCACCACGGTGGTGCCCGAAATCTCAGCCATGGGTTGTTCTCGGTTAAACGATGTGCTTGAAGCACGGTGAATGAAGCGTCAAACGACCACTTTAGCAGACGCAAGCCGCGGAAGAGAAACAAGTTGGCACACGATATGCGAGCAATTCGTGAGCCACCCACTCAAGGTTTTGAATCATGCGTTGCTGCAACTGCCTTTCTCGCGAAGCCCACGTGGACGACATGTCGACCGGCGACTGGATTGCGTCGCCGCTGGTGCTGCCGATCTTCTGCATTCGCTGCTTGTCACACTATCACGTGTTCACGTTCGTCGTCGGCCTTTCCAGACTTGCCGGATATCTCAGTCGGCTGTCCGACAATCTCGAAGAGCGTCCGGCGAAGCAGCGCTCGCGTGCCTCGATGCACCCGCACTAGAGGTGGTCGATAGGCCACTGAAAACTCAGAGCGGCCAATCGACCGTCGTTCCGCGGTCCATGGCGATGTTCGCTATCAGCACGGTGCAGGTGTCGCGCAAGCCTTCGTGCACGTCGCAAATGGTGCGAGTGTCACGGCGACGTACGTGATCGACAAACGACACAAGCTCGTCGCGTGTGTCGTCGCCGTCCATGTTGTCGATCTCGATCGGCTGGCCGCGATGAGCCCAAGGGCTGTTCGACAGCTTGAGCGTCTTGCCCGACGTGATGACCGCGGCGTCGGCGTCGATTTCCTTCGTGCTCGAGCGGCTTTTCGCCCAGCCGACGTCGGCCGCGGCGCCTTCGCGGAAGAGCAGCCCCTTATCGCTCGTCAGAAACAGCGACCCGCGCGTCCCCATGACGAGTTCCGACGCCCCTTCGTAGGCGTTGTTGCACAGCGATGAGTACGTCACGCGCACCGTGTACGGACTGGCGGGCTCAGCGCTCTGAGGATTCGGCGCGGCGCCGAACTTCGACGGCGGCAACTCGTATTCGTAAATGCAAAAGACGTTGTCCTTCACGTCGCGGCCATCGCGCCAGTAATCGACTCCGCCGCTGGCCATCACGCGCGTTGGCGTGCTGCCGAGCACCCAATTCGCGACATCCATCTGATGGCTGCCCAGTTCCGTCATCAACCCGCCCGACGCTTCGCGATAAAGCCGCCAATTCAATCGACGTTCCAGCTTGGCCCACTCGGCATCGGTGCGCGGCACGGGAACGGGGCGTCGCCAGTTGTTGTTGCGATGCCACTGGCTTTTGATCGCGGTGATCTGCCCAAGCACGCCGGCCTGCACCATCGCGGCGGCCTGTTGGTAGATCGGATTTGCGCGTCGTTGCAGGCCAACCTGGAAGACGCGACCGCTGCTCTCGACTTTCTCGACGAGCTTGCGGGCTTCGTCGACGCTGTAGCACATCGTCTTTTCGCAGAACACATCGCAGCCGGCGTCGAGCGCGTCGTTGGCAACCTTCGAGTGCAACACCAGCGGCACGGCGATGACGATCGCCTGCGGGCGAAGCGTCTCGATCATCTTGTGATAGTCGTCGAACGTCTGCGCCTCGGGGCCCGCGTACTTCGCGCCGCGTTCGAGATGCGGGGCATAATCGTCGCACACGCCGACAATTCGCGCGCTCGTGATCGTCGACAAAGCTCGCACCAGGTCCGAGCCGCGCCCGCCGGTGCCAATCACCGCGACGGTCACGGGCTCCGGCTTATCGGCGGCTTCGAGCGCTTGAGCGGTGGCCGAGATCGCTGTCCCGGCGGCGACGCCCAAAAAGTCGCGTCGTGTCGATCGTGTCCAGTTGAGCTTCTGCGCTGTCAGCGTCTGCGCTATGTGCTGCTTCGACATCGCATCACCGCCTGAACCACGTGAGTCGGGGACCATTGTCATCGCCGCCGGCGTCGATCCAAGCGACCGACAGCTCCGCGAGGTGGGAGCTTTCAGTATAAGTCGCCGCGCGCTGCCTGCCCATGCTGAGCAAGGCGGTGCTCAGCACTTCTGCCGTCGCCGCCGAAAGCGCGATGACGGTGCAACTGGCGGGGTCGGTGAGGCGATTTCCACTGTGGGGATCGACGATATCCGACGCCTGTCCCACCGCGGCAAACACCGATGACGTCGATATCGCCCGATCGACCAGCGTCACTTGTTCCAGCACGACGCCGGCAGCCTCGCCACCTGCGGGGCCGCGTAACCCAACTGTCCACGGTTGGCCGTCCGCGTCGCTACCGAGCGCGAGAACCGAACTCGTCCCGCCGTGCAACAGCGCTCGGGTGACACCATTCGCTCGCAACACGTCGGCCGTGCAATCGAGCGCGTAACCCTTGCCATAACCGCCGAGGTCGAGCCGCACGTCAGGTCGTAACAGTCGTATCGTGCGACTCGCCGCATCAAGCGAGACGTCGTTCATGTTGCTCAAAACACCGGGCCGAGCGGCGATATCGAAGTGTCCACCCGTGGCCTTCGACCATTCGAGGCACGACTGCAAGATTCCTAACACTTCATAATCGACAAGCACCGCCTCGCGATGGGCGTTGCGATTGATCCGCGAGATTTCGCTCCGCGCGTCGAAGCGTGATAGCAACTGCTCGAGACGCGAAACCTCATCAAGGGCAGCAGTAGCGACCGCGTCGAGATGTTCGCCGTCATCGCCCACGAGCCACACCTCGAACCGTGTCGCCATGGCGTCGCGGACGTGATGTACGGTTTGCACGGGCAATTCGGTCCGTAGTTATGAGGGGGTGCGACACAGATCGCGCTGTACATTTTGCGTCACGGCAGGGAATAATGAAACGAGGTGATGCGGTGAGCGTGGAAACGTGGAAAGTAGAACGCCGAAGATCGCAATGCCGAGGATCGGATCGATGGCTCGCGAGATGTTTGGGCGGATGATGGAGATTCTGCTCGTCGAGGATAGCCTCGTCGATGCCAGTGCCACGATGGGCGCCCTGCGACACGCACAGGTGAAACATCGCCTGACGCTGATGCGTGACGGCGAGGAAGCCCACGAGTTTCTGTTCCGCAAAGGGAAGTTCGCCAGCGCCCCGCGGCCGGACCTCATCTTGCTCGACCTGCATCTGCCGAAGAAGAACGGCCTCGATCTGCTTGCCGAGTTGCGTGGGCATTTCGACCTGCGCGAGATTCCCGTTGTGATTCTCACGGCCAGCCCCGACGAGTTGCTCCGCTCGCGCAGCCAATCGCTGCAGGTCGAGCACTATATGACGAAGCCGGTCAACATCGACAAGTTCGTCGCCGCGGTGCGTGAGTTGAAGAATTGCTGGTTCGCCGATCGCATTCTCGCGGCGGCCGACACCAACACGCCGCGCCCGGCTAGCGCCAACTAGCGCGTCGCAATCGATCGCGCACCGCTTGCCATGCCGGCTCATCCGGCGGCAATTCCACGATGATCCGAGAGACAATGATCCGCGAGACATCGGATTGTTCCATGCGATGCAAGGCGTCGTACAGCAGCGCGCTGTAGCCCGTCACGTCTGTCGGCATCGCGATCGTCGGCCCCGGCGGAAGGTCGCCACGCGGCCCGAACGTGAGCGTGCCTATACAAGTCTCGGCTAAACTGCCGATACGCCGAAGATTGCTTCCGGCATCGACGCATTCGAGCGGCACCGTCGGAGCGTAATGCCGCTCCAACATGCCTGGCGATCGCAGCACGGAATCCGTCGCACCTCGATCGGGCAGAGCGACCTTGGTTCCTAAGACGGCCTCCAACGCGGCGACATCGATCAGTCCCGGCCGTAGCAGCGTTGGTTGTTCGCCCGACAAGTCGATCACCGTCGATTCAAGTCCGCCCGAGCACGGACCTCCGTCGAGGATCATCTCGATGCGGTCGCCCAGCATCTTTCGCACATGCTCGGCCGTCGTGGACGAAACTCGGTTCGAGGTGTTGGCGCTGGGCGCCGCGATCGGAAACCCGGCAGCGATGATGAGCGCTCTCGCCACCGGATGCGCGGGGGAACGAATCGCAACGGTCGAACCCCCTGCCGTCGCGATGTCGGGAACGATTGCGCGCTTCGGCAGCACAATCGTGAGCGGACCTGGCCAAAACTCCCGCGTCAATCGTTCGGCCGCCTCGGGCCATTGCGTGACCAGCTCGCGCGCCGCCGCGGCATCTGAAACATGCACGATCAGCGGATTGGTCGCGGGACGGCCTTTGGCCTCGAAGATGCGCGCGACCGCGGCGCGATCGAGCGCATGGGCTCCGAGGCCGTAAACCGTCTCGGTCGGAAACGCGACGAGCTTGCCCGAGCGTAAAACCTCGGCGGCTCGCGCGATGACCTCGGCCTGCGGATGCTGAGCGTCAACGACTAGCACGGCGGCATGCACGGTATTGGTCACCGTTGCATTACAGCCGACGCGTCGCTCGATCCGCAAGGACCATGATCGAAGGGCGGGTTTATCGGCTGCGTGCCCGCTAACTCCTCTCCCTTCGGGAGAGGGTGGCGGCGCAGCCGCCGGGTGAGGGCGGGTTGCACCGCGATTCGCCCCGTTCACAGCTCGGCCCGCCCTCATCCGATCCGCCTTCGGCGGACCACCTTCTCCCAGAGGGAGAAGGGGAAAAATCGCTTATCGGCTGCGTGCGCGAACCGCGTTTCCGTAGACGTGCAGCGGACGATTCGGTCGGCTGTGGATGTCCATCGAGCGGATCTGCTGGGCCTTCGGGCTGCCGGGGATGGCAACCGTCCAAGCAGCTTCAGCACTGCCAACACTCGAAATCACCAGGCCAAGGATGACAAGCAACGGGACAAAACGACGCATAACTTTGCCTCACTCTTTGTCAAACTCACCGCAGGCGTCAACGCGACGCTTGTGAGCAAGTCTGAATCCTGGATTTGAAAAGGCAAGCCGCGTGCCAACGATACGCAAGATTCCATTTATGAGGCCATTAGCCCTCAAATTCAGCCCCGAAACGGTCGCTCACTCTTCGCGGTGAACTTGAATCGATCGGCGCGGTTTCGAGTAAATCCCCTTCGTCGACCAAAGTTCTCGCCCCTCTGTGTAACGGTCGTGCGGAATGTGCGGGTTGTGCCGGTGCGCCGTTGATCACATCCGAAAATACCGACGGCGAATTCGAAGGCGGAGGCACATAGCAAACGGTCTAATGAAGCTCATCGGCATCGAAACGACAACCGCAAATACCGACGAGCGAGCCCCTCATGATCAAAGTCCCCGCTTGCGTCGTCACGGCGATGCTGCTTCTTGCGCCGCAGGTCTTCGCCGGTTCGTGCGTCGTTGAACAAAGCAAGACAATCGACGCCCCACTGGCGAAAGTGGCCGAGACCTTCGAGCAGCACTTTCTCAAGGTCATCGAATCGACGGGCGTCGTCGTCGACAACGAGCCACGTGCGGAGGTTTTTGCGATCGAGATCGACGGCTACAACTACCGCATCAAGCGCCAGCGCGGGCAAGACTCCGACGGCCTCATCACCTTCGAAGGGGCGCTGCTCGACGGCGACGGTCCGCTCAAGCTGTGGGAAACCCACGTCGAGATTTATCCCGAACCGACGAACGACAAAAACACCGTGATGCTCGTTCGCGTCAAGGTCCACTACGACGACCTCGACTCCTCCGGCCTTCGCTTCATGATGCGCACCGAAGTCGCAAAAGCCGCGTTACGCATTCAGCGCGTCGCCGAAGGCAAGTAGCCGCGAGCTGCAGCCTTGTCGAATTTAGTCCTTCTCTTCGACCATCGACACCGTGCCAGTTGCCGGGTCAATCTCAACCATCACGGTTTTGTCGCCGGCGACGAGTTCGACCTCGATGGCGATCGTGCCGTCTTTCGCTTCAAACTCAACTTTGAACGGCTTTCCGCCTTCAACCTTGTCAAGCGCTGTTGCAATCGCCTCAGTGAAGCTGATCTTCGAGAGGCCTAGCCCTTTCTTTGCATCTGACAGGTGATCGATGTCGTCGCCTTCGTCTTTTTCGATCTTCACGATTTCGCTCGTGATCGCGTCGACTTTGACTTCAGTCACCAAATCACCGACGAGAAAGAACACTTCATACATGAGCTTGCCATGCCCCTTTTCGGTGATGGCGTAGATCGGTTTGCCCGTTGGCACTTTCTCCTGCGCAATCACAATGGCTTTGGACAAATCAATGGTGGTTTTCGCCAGCACCGCTCGGGCGTATTCGAGTTCGCGTTGTACCTCGTCGTAATTGCGCTGGGCAGCTCTGCCCACGTCTGACGAGCACAGGCAGATTAGGACGAGGAAGGCCGTTTGGATGACTTTCACAGTTTCCTCGACGAGTTTGCGAATCCGGCCGACGCCATGAAAGAGAATGCGAGAGCCGGGAGTCGAACCCGGACGCCTTGCGGCACTGGATCCTAAGTCCAGCGCGTCTGCCAATTCCGCCACTCTCGCTTGTGCTTACCCAGTAACAGTTTTCGACAATTCTAGTCCGTCCGCGAAGCATGATGTCGCCTGAGCTCGGTTGCCCGCTGACCGTCGTTAGGGATTGGAGGTCATTCTAACGCATCCGAAGTGAGCGAGCCAAACGCGTCAAGAACCTATGGTTAACCGCGGCGACGGACAAAAGGATATGAACGCTCCGAATTGCCAGTGCGCTAGACAATCGGGAAACGTTTAGAGGTTGTACTCAACGAAGGCCGTGCAGAATCGCCCCAGATTGACCCCGGTTCTGGCGTCAAACGACTCGACAAAGAACAACGAACCCGAGATCCCGAACACGGTCAACTCATCTGACGGCCGGACGGTTAGCAATTCGCATGTCCATGTTGGCCCCGAATGGCTAACCCCAACCCACTCTGACCACACCGTCGACTCCCAAAGGAGTCGCCCCGTTGCTTCATCAACAGCATAAAGTGGGTGCTTGTGCGGCCGGTCTTGGTAAAGCGAGATGTAGACAACGCCACTGGCGGTCGTCATGGCGAGTTTTCCGCCCATCGGTGTTGAAGAGAACGCTTTGCGCCAAGTTTCTTGGCGTGGTGAGTCACGAACGGAATCGGCAATGGCAGCGAAAAGCTCGTAGTCACTCGGCTCCGCAAAATGCGTCATCCTTCGATTATTGAAGCGAGCCGTTTTCAAGACGGATCGCCAGAACAGCGGCAAGGGAGTACCGGTGCGACGTTCCACGATGCTTAGAAAGGAAGAGATCGCTTTCGCGTTGAAGGCCTCCTGCTCATTGCCGCCGGCGAGGATCGAAATTCGTCGCACCGATTCCCACGATGCCGACAAGGCGATGTCGGTTTCCTTCGCCGCTTCAAGAGCTCGCAGCCGACTTGGACTTGCGGTTTCATATAACGCGCTCGTCCGTTCGGATAACTCTCGAGGCGTCTTTGTAGCGTGAACCCAAGCGATTTGAGTTTTTAGCGAATCGCATTCACAACTCGGCAATGCTGTCAGCATCACCGTAAACACGACGAGAAGCATCGGCGGCCGCCGGGCAGGGATCGGTTGCAGCGAGTGTTGGAATGCTCCCCAAATCTTGATCCGGGTGGTATGAGAGTCCATTGGCCCATTTTGGGCAGGAGGACTTTCGATGAAAGGCAAGAAGCATTCGGCGGAGCAGATCATCAAGAAGCTTCGCGAGGCGGAGACGATGCTGGCGGCGGGCAAGACGATTGGCCAGGTGGTGCAGTCGTTGGAGATCAGCGAGCAGACACTGCATCGCTGGCGGAATCAATATGGCGGAATGAAGTCGGAAGAGGCGAAGCGACTGAAAGAGTTGGAGGGTGAGAACAAGCGTTTGAAGAAGCTGCTGGCCGAGGCGGAACTGGACAAGGCGATCTTGAAAGAGGCGCTTGAGGGAAACTACTGAGCCCGGCGCGACGATGCGCTGCGGTCGACTACGTTCGGCAGCGGCAGTGCGTGAGTGAGCGTCGGGCATGTCAGGCGTTGGGTCAGCCGCGTAGCACGCAACGATATCGAGCGAACGAAGACTCGCTCGAAGAGCAGCGGCTGGTGAAGGATCTGCACGCGTTGGCGGCGCGGTATCCGCGTTACGGCTATCGGATGATGACGGCGAAGTTGCGACAAGCGGGGTGGCGTGTGAACTTCAAGCGGGTGTACCGTCTGTGGCAGCGTGAGGGCTTGAAAGTGCCGAAAAGAACCGTGAAACGCCGTCGTTTGGGGCACAGTGCCAACAGCTGTGTGCGGCGTCGTGCAGAGCGGAAGGATCACGTTTGGACTTGGGACTTCATTCACGATCGTACGGCGTCGGGTCGACCGCTGAAGTGGTTCGCGATCACCGATGAATACACGCGTGAATGCCTGGCGTTGGAGGTCGATCGGAGCCTGCCGGCCGAGCGGGTGCTCGACGTTCTGACGCACCTGTTCCTGACACGTGGCGTTCCCGAGCATGTTCGCAGCGACAACGGCCCGGAGTTCATCGCGACGGCGATCCGTGGACATGCCCGGCGCGGGCCTGGAGCTGTTGTACATCGAGCCTGGTGCGCCGTGGCAGAACGGCTATGCCGAATCGTTCTTCAGTCGGCTGCGAGACGAGTTGTTGAACGTGGAAGAGTTCATGAACCTGGCCGAGGCTCGTTGGTTCGCCCAGCGACGGCTGCACGAGCACAACCAGGAGCGACCGCACAGCAGTCTTGGCTACCAGACCCCGGCGGAGTTCGCACGGCAGTGTGCTGCTTCCGTTCGGGCTTCGGCTGCGCCTCAGCCCTCACTCCAGCAGCACACTGCCGTTTCGTTTACCCAACCCATACTCTCATAATCCCTGGTACAGAAATCCGGGGCATTCCAGTTGTACATCGAGCCTGGTGCGCCGTGGCAGAACGGCTATGCCGAATCGTTCTTCAGTCGGCTGCGAGACGAGTTGTTGAACGTGGAAGAGTTCATGAACCTGGCCGAGGCTCGTTGGTTCGCCCAGCGACGGCTGCACGAGCACAACCAGGAGCGACCGCACAGCAGTCTTGGCTACCAGACCCCGGCGGAGTTCGCACGGCAGTGTGCTGCTTCCGTTCGGGCTTCGGCTGCGCCTCAGCCCTCACTCCAGCAGCACACTGCCGTTTCGTTTACCCAACCCATACTCTCATAATCCCTGGTACAGAAATCCGGGGCATTCCAGTGTTGTCGACAGCGAATCACGAACCGCCTTTGTTCTTGAGAGCCAGAGAACGGTTACGCGCTAAGCGTGCGGATAGCGCGCTCACAATAACCGTCAAAGTCTCCGTCACCAGATAGAGCCAAGCGAAAGTACGCTAAAGTTGCCTCTCGCTCTTCGACACTCAGTTGCGCGAAGATGTGTGCTGCCCGGTCCGTAGCCCATTTGTTGTCGCTTTTAGGACCAAAAGTATACGCGAGATGGTCAACGCAAACGTCGGCGTCTTCGCGTTCCCGTATTGCCGCGATTAAAAATGCAGGAAGAAAATAGCAGTATGCCGGAACTGTAAAGAGACCGGCCGACTGACCCTCGCGATGCAACTCTTTGCCCGTAAGATGTCGCCAGGATTTCCCTTTGAAAAAAGCGGACATCCTGGCGCACTCGCCGCAAGGCCCGTTAAAGGAACCTCCGTATTTCTTGTCGTAGGTGCAGTGCGTGATATCCCAATCGTCTGGGCGAGGTCGCTTATCAAACGCATCATCGATCAGCGCGATAAGCTCGTTCATATGCCTAACGAAAAGGCCCAGTTGCTCGCTGCACGCCAGCAGGGTTGAAGCTGATTGTAGCGTGACCGAAGCGAACGAACCAAATGCCCGAGAACCTGCGGAGCAACTTTCAGCGATTAGATAGGTCGCTTCGCGCGAAAATGGTCGCTACCGCAGCTGGGCCACAAATAATGAAGAGGAGCAAGGGAATAAGGCCGAAGAGCATATCCCAGGTCATGCCGCGCTCGATGACCGCACTGTTTGGATTGCCGGGGTCGACAAAGCACTTAGCACGTGCGCCAGAAACCAAGCCTGCCGGAAGGACTTTTCGCCAGCTTGTGTAGCCGTGAAGGAATTTATAGCGAGAAGACGTATACGTGGTCTGTCCGACGATGTACTCGTACTCGACCTTGACGCGACTATTGCCTCGCTGCGTTTCGATTGCAGCGTTCTTTATCAAGCACTCACACGCTGGCCATGATCTTGCAGCGATAACGTTCAAAATCGCTGCACCGAAGAGCCACACGCCGATCGCAGACACGAACGTGACAATCCAGCAAAGAGCGGGAAAGGCAAGTCGTTTGATACGACACCACATAGACCTAACAAAAAGACTCAGTTGCCGCTGACCGTCAGCAGGGTTGAAGCCGATTGTACCGTGACTGAAGGGAACGAGCCAAACGCGCCAAGAACCTGCGGTCAACTGGAGCGAACGGTT
This sequence comes from uncultured Planctomycetota bacterium, assembly GCA_963708675.1. Taxonomy (GTDB): domain Bacteria; phylum Planctomycetota; class Planctomycetia; order Pirellulales; family PNKZ01; genus DATAXP01. Next base: position 1,586,004 of record CAVPTO010000003.1, on the reverse strand, counting down.
AGGACGGCGTTAGTTCCTGTGCCCGATGACGTGTGTCTCAAGAATCCCCATGTCGACCCTAGCATGCTGCGCTTCAGAAGTGGGCTCGATGACTGTTCCGTCCATTCTCACGAAAACCGAGAGCGTGGGACAGCCACTTGATCCTCCACTTTCAGGGTACGCTGCAAAACTGACCGACCAGCACCACTTGTTGTTTTTGCCGTCAATTGGAATGAGCGCGATCGATTCAAGAATCCATTTCCAATCGTTTCGATCACGAAGATGGTCGCGTCGGTAGCGATTCGCAATCGAAAGGGCGGAATATGCACTAACCGGTGGATTCTGATCTGCTGGATGCCAAGTTGGTAAGCGTGCAATGACATCGGGAGTAATTGTTGTCGACCAGTCTCGATCGAGTCCGGAACTGGGATACGTCGCTTCTTGAATGTCCGGGAATTCTCCGGCGTACGGTCTCGCTGCAAAATACCGGACAGTGATCATGGCCGAGATAGCGCACCATGTCGCGATTAAAAGAAACTGTGAGAGCGTGAATCTTGGCCTCGGCATCATCGGCCTACCGAAAAGGCTCAGTTGCCCGCCCACGTTGAGCAGGGTTGAAGCTGATTGTACCGCAGCCGAAGCGAACGAGCCAAACGCGCCAAGAAGTTGCGGGTTAACCGCTGCGTCTTGTTAGGCGAGATCGCTTAGGCGTCGTCTACCGGCCTCAATGTCGGCGATGATTTGCTCCAACTCAGTGCGAATTTCGTCTCGCAGGGTAGCGTCGATAGCTCGTGAATCGAGCGCGGCGAGTTTGTTACGAAGCAGCGCTACCTCCTCAGCGGCAGTCTTGTGCGGCCCAAATGGCAGCTTGTCGCGCATTTCGACAGGGAAGTGTTCGAGGCAGAACGATTGACTCGATGACGCACAACTTCTTGCGTCTGCCGACGTGCAATGAACCTTTCCCGGTGCACCACAAACAACGCACCGGCCCGCGGTTTCGTCCGTCACGACTTCATTCGCCTTACGAGGAAAATTAGTTGCCCGCTCGACATCAGCAGGGTTAAGGCTGATTGTAACGCTGCCGAAGTCAACGATCAAAACGCGCCAAGTAGCTGCGGTTCCACGGCAGCGATTGAGGACAGAATAGGAGGACAGAATAGGGACATTCTACTTATTCCCAATAACGTAGACTGTCCCCTTGTACCCTCTACCCTCCCGTACGTCCTAACCTTAAGGGCTACTTGTTTTGTACTTCTGCGAAGCGGTACCGGCCGTCTGGGCCGAACGACACTACGATTCTGCTGTAATCAAGACATCCTTCGCACGGCTTCATCTCGTAGAATAAAAAGAACGTCGATTCTCGCGGGTATGGATTTAACAGTTCTTCGGAGCGATAGGACTCGGTCGGCCTACCAAGTAGGGTCTCTACGTCGGCGGAAGTCATTGCCGTAGAAAGGTGGTGTGCAATGAGGTCGCTTACCATTGCGTTTCGGGTTTCTTTCTTGCCCTTCCACTCGGCGCTGTTGAAGGCGACCTGGGCGGCTTCTTGCACCGGAGGATTTACCGCAAACGCGAGGGCGAGAACGCAGACGGAAACGATTGCCGGAATGCATGCCCCAATGTGCCATGCCACGCTTCGTCGATGAGCGACAACCAGTAGTGCAATAGAGAGAAGGATTCCCAGCCAAAAACTCCCCGCGATCCAGACGATCTTTCCAAGGCCATGGACATCACGCGAAAAGAAGGAGGCCAATCCGTAGCCGGTTATCAACAGCCAAAGAAGGCCGAAAAAACCATTGCCTACTATAATCGCTCGTCGAGCATCCAATCGCACCAAGTATTCGTAAAGGCCCAAGCGAATATGCCAATTGCGCGAACAAGTGCAACTCAAATGTAGTCGTGGATTCTGCGGTCAATCGGGTTGTTCGATGATGTCTCAGAAATCGTAATAATGGTGCAGATAGATAACGCCAGTATCAGCTTTATACAGCATCTCAAATCGATCGTTCGGTTCGTGATTCATGAAACCATCGGATGCACAGTAAGCGTCGCACTGGGTCGCTTTCGGAATCTGCCAAGGCGGTGTCTGCGATCTCGTGAGGGGGAAGTGACGGACGAATAGACTCCATTGGGGAGGAATTGTTACGGGCGATAACCCAAATTGTGTGATGATCTTGTTGCGCAGTTGTTCATTGGCTGCAAATTTACAAACGTATTCCGCATCCCATCCGGATTGCAAACATTGAACGGACAACGTCTTTCCGTCGAGCTTTAGACCGATCTCGCCGCGAATAAGTGGCTTGAGCGCATCTGGTAAGCGCTTTCTGTCTCCACGGGGCCTGTCGCACCAAGGACCATTGCCTCGCCCAATTCATCCAATTCATCAAGGAGGCGTTTAGCCCAAGTTAAGCTTGCGGCCAAGACACAAACGACTCCAACAAACAGGAGCAGCGCCCTTACACTGAATTGCGAGGGCCAAGAAGCGGCTCTATGGGGTTCGATACGCTCCGACATGCGGACACACTTCGCGGAGTTGGACCTAATGAAAAAAAGAAGCTCAGATACCCGCTCACCGTTAGCAAAGTTAATGGCCATTCTACCGTGATCGAAGCGAACGAGCCAAAACAGTCAAGATCCTGCGGATCGACGAGCGCGATCGCCTTGTGCAACGGCCTCTTCATCCATTGACTTCTGAGCGCAGGAACTATCCGCACCCCGAATTATTGCGCATAAACCCGTGTCTATAGGGTGCGCAATAATGCGAGGCGGTTTTGGATGCGGTGAGGCGTTCGATCGGTGTCGCGCTAGGCCGATTGGGCGGCGGAGTTGGCGATGGCGAGGCACTCGCGGATGTCGGCCAACGGGTTGTCTTTGTGCTCTTCGTATTCGAGAGACAAGCTGCCGTCGGCGGGGAACTCGACCTGACGCAGAGCGCGGAAGACGGCGGGGACGTCGAGATGGCCTTTGCCAAGGATCACGCCTTCGGTCTTCTCCTTCTGCTCGGCGAAGTCCTTGAGGTGGACGCCGTACAAGCGGCCCTTGAGCGAACGGATCACCTCGACCGGGTCTTCGCCGCTGCGGATGTAGTGGCCGAGGTCGGCACAGGCGCCGATGTGGGTGTGATGATCGCGAACGGCGTTGAGGACGTCGGTCACCTTGTTGTAGCGGTGCGACGGGCCGTGATTGTGGATCGCGATGCGGATGTCGAACTCCTCGACGAGCTTGTCGAGGTTGTCGAACGCGGCGGGATCGGGGTCGGCCGTCAGATTGCGAATGCCGGCCTTCTTGGCGAACTCGAAGATGCGGCGGTTGGCTTCGGCGTCGGCGGTAAAACGGTTCACGCCGTGGCCGAGGCATTTGAGGTTCAGCTCGGCGAACTTCTTCTTCGTCGCGGCGATTTGTTCGTCGTCGGACTTGATCGGGAACTGTACGGGATACATTTCGATGACTTCGAAGCCGAGGTCATGAGCGTGCTTGAGGGCCACGTCGACCGGGTAGCCGCGGAGCGAGTACATCTGGATGCCGACTTTGTAGGCCGGTGCGGCGAAGGCAGCGGAGGCGTGGCGAGCACCGATCAGGGCGACGCCGGTGGCGGTGGCTGCTTTGAGGAAATGACGACGTGATAGCGGCGTGGGCATGAATGGTTTCCCGGATAAATGGTTCGGCATGCAAGCGTAAAGACCGGCACTTCCCCTTTGCAGATACAATAGCTACGGACCCAACGGATTGCCAGGAACGCCGCGTAGGGCCCAAGATGCGTGGCGCCAGGAAAGCAGCATGATTGACGGCGACGAATTTAGCGACGAATTCGAGGAAGTTGCCGAGGTTACGGAGGAAGAAGCTCCGCCGCCCGAGCCAGCGGCGCCCGCCGTCGAGGCGACCTATTTGAGCACGCGCCGCGAGGCGTTTCGTGCCGCAGCGGCGAAGGTGCGCGAGTTTCCGACCACGCCAGGCGTGTATCTGATGAAGGACGCCGCGGGGACGGTCATTTACATCGGCAAGGCAACGAACCTGCGCAGCCGTGCGGGGAGTTACTTCCTGAAAGCCGCCGCCGAAGAACGACGCACGGCCGAGCTGACGCGCGAGATCGCCGATATCGATTTTCTGGCCTGCGACAGCGAAGTCGACGCTCTGTTGGCCGAGGCGCGGTTGATCAAGGACATTCAGCCGAAGTTCAATCAGGAGCTGAAAGACAACAAGACGTTCCCCTATCTGCAGCTGACGACGCGCGAGGATTTCCCACGTATCGAGTTCACCCGAAAGCCGGAGACTCGCGGGACGAAACTGTACGGGCCGTTCACAAGTGCCGGCAGCCTTCGCGGGGCGATCCAGGTGCTGCAGAAGATCTTCAAGTTCCGCACGTGCTCGCTGGACATCGAGGAAGGGGACGACCGTTGGCGATGGTTTCGCCCCTGTTTGCTCGCGAGCATCGACCAGTGCACCGCGCCATGCAACATGCGGATCTCGAAAGAGGACTATCGCCGCGACATCGCCAAGCTGCGCATGGTGCTCGAGGGGAAGAAAGATCGGCTGCTGAACAGCATGCGTCGCGAAATGAAGAAAGCGGCCGAGGGGCGACGGTTCGAGAAGGCCGCCCGACTGCGCGACGAGATTCAGATGCTCGAAACGCTCGATCGACGCGGCGAACTGTCGACGCACGCTCAGCCTGAGGTGTTCTACATCGACCCGAAGCGCGGGCTGGCGGGATTGAAGAAGGTGCTGCAACTCGACGAGACGCCGCGGACGATCGAAGGTGTCGACATTGCGCACCTGGGTGGTGGCGAGACGGTCGCGAGCCTCGTGCAGTTCATCGACGGCGTGCCGTTCAAACCGGGCTACAAGCGTTACAAGATTCGCGGCGTCGAAGGGATCGACGACTTTGCGAGCATTCACGAAGTGGTGGCGCGAAGGTTCAAACGGTTAAGCGATGACGGCGATCCGAAGCCCGACATCCTGCTGATCGACGGCGGCAAGGGGCAGCTTAACGCAGGGCTGGCGGCGTTTCGCGAGTTGGAGCTGCAACCACCTACGGTCATTTCGCTGGCCAAGCGCGAGGAAGAGATCTTCATCGCCGGTGTTTCGGAACCTCTGCGCCTGAGCCGGCATTCGTACGCGCTCCGATTGCTGCAATACGTGAGAGATGAGGCCCATCGCTTCGCGCAGCACTATCACCACATCCTGCGGCGGAAATCGACGCTCGGCGATTGAACGCTGTCGCCGCGGTCGTGGCTCGATTACACTCGGCGTCAGCATCACTCACGCCGCGAGAGCTCGCCCATGGCCCGTGAACGTTCGTTATTTGCCGTCGTCGTTTCGGTTCTGCTTTGCGTCTCTACCTTTGTTCGAGCCGACGAGACGTGGCATCCCGCGAACCCGCGGTTAATGACCGAGTGGGGCGAGGCCGTGCGACCGGAGAACGCATGGACGGAGTATCCGCGGCCGCAATTCGTGCGACAGGGCTGGCAGAATCTCAACGGCCTGTGGGACTACGCCATCCTTCCGAAGACGAGTGCCGCGCCGACGAAGTTCGACGACAAGATACTCGTGCCATTCGCGGTTGAATCGGCGTTGTCGGGCGTGGGTAAGACGTTCACGCCCGACGATCGCCTTTGGTATCGCCGCACGTTCAGCATTCCGAAGGAGTGGAACGATCAAAGGGTGCTGCTGCATTTCGGCGGCGTCGACTATGAATGCACGGTGTTCGTGAACAATGCGCTCGTCGGTTCGCATCAAGGTGGCAATGACGCGTTCACGTTCGACGTGACGGCGTATCTTCGCGACGGCGAGAACACACTCATCGTGTCAGTGGTCGATCCGACCGACATGGGGGAACAGCCTCGCGGCAAGCAGCAACTGAAGCCGCAAGGCATTTGGTACACGCCCGTCTCGGGCATCTGGCAAACGGTGTGGCTCGAACCAGTGCCGAAGGCGATGCACCTTGCCGAGTTGCGACTGACTCCCGACGTGCCGCGTAAGCGACTTCTTGTCGAAGCGTTCGTCAACGAGTCGACGCCCGACGATCGCCTTGCCGTTCGATTGACCGCCCGTCACGACGGGAAGCCGGTGGCGACGACCATCGTTCGCGTCAATCGTAAAGGATGGCTCGACATTTCCGAGCCGCATCTGTGGTCACCCGACGATCCGTTTCTCTACGATCTGACGGCCGAACTCGTGAACGTCGAGAACCCCCGGAAGCCGGCGACGAAAGGGGCAAAACCGCTTCCGGCCTTCGGCGAGGTGGAACGTGCCGCGTATGCCAAGGCGAAGGTCGTCGGCCAACCGCTCGACTCGGTGACCTCGTACTTCGCCATGCGCGAGCTCACGCTTGGCCCGTCGTCGGTGGAACAGCAACCGGTGTTGCTGCTGAACGGCCGCGCGGTGTTTCAGCATGGCCCGCTCGACCAAGGTTGGTGGCCCGACGGACTGCTCACTCCGCCGTCCGATGCCGCAATGGTTTGGGAGCTTGAGTGGCTGAAGAACGCGGGCTTCAACATGCTTCGCAAGCACATCAAGGTTGAGCCCGACCGGTATTACTACCATTGCGATCGCCTCGGCCTGCTCGTGTGGCAGGACATGCCGTCGGGATTCCGCCGCGGAACGGGCGTCGGCCGCGAAGCCAGCGGCGAGGCGATTCGTCATTCGGGAAGTCGCGAGCAACATGAACTCGAACTGCGACGGATGGTGGCGAGGCTCTACAACCATCCGAGCATCGTGATGTGGGTGCTCCACAACGAAGGGTGGGGTCAATACGAAACGGCCTCGCTTACACCGTGGCTCAAGTCGATCGATCCATCGCGATGGGTGAATGCCACGTCGGGTTGGCTCGACGAAAACCTTGGCGACGTCTACGACATTCACACCTATCAAGAGCTGCCGCTGGCGCCGATGGCGAAGCCCGACCGCGCCATCGTCATCGGCGAGTACGGCGGCGTCGGTTGGCCGATCGACGGTCGTCTCTGGGATCCCGCGACGCGCAATTGGGGCTATCAGACGTATCACGATCGTGAAGCCTATGTCGCTGCATTGACCAAGAAGGTCGAGGCGCTGGTGCCGATGCATCGCAACCTCGGGCTATCGGCCGCCGTTTACACGCAGACAACCGACGTCGAAGGCGAGGTGAACGGGTTCATGACCTACGATCGACGCGTGATCAAAATCGAACCCGAGACGTTGAAGTCGCTCAATGCTCAGCTCATTCAAGGCGACCAGTAGTCGTCAATTCTGTTGTTGGGTTCTCGCAGCGTTCGTCGCGGTGGCGATGGCGCTACACGCTGAATCGCAAGCGGCGAATCGACCGAACGTTTTGCTGATATGCGTCGACGATCTGAAACCTTTATTGGGATGCTACGGCGACAAGACCGTGAAGTCGCCGAACATCGATCGTCTCGCGTCGCGTGGCATCGTGTTCGACCGAGCGTACTGCAACCAGGCAGTTTGTGCGCCGTCGCGCAATGCGTTGCTCACGGCGTTGCGCCCACAGACTTTGGGCATCTACGATCTCGGCACGAACTTTCGCGTCGCGCGGCCCGAAGTCGTAACCCTACCGCAGCAATTCATGCGGCATGGCTACCGCACCGAATCTATCGGCAAGGTGTTCCATGTCGGACACGGCAATCACGATGACGATGCGTCGTGGACGGTTCCGTCATGGAAAGGGGATGTCGTCGCCTATGCCCTTCCACAAGGTCACGAAGGTGAATTGACGCGCGAGGAAGCGCTGTTCGCCAACAAATCGGCGAAGGGGTTGCCACGCGGCGCAGCTTACGAAGCCGCCGATGTCGACGACGATGCGTATCCCGATGGCCGCATCGCCGAGGAGGCCGGGCGACGTTTGAAGTCAGCCGCGGCGAAACCGGACGAGCCATTCTTGCTCGCGGTAGGTTTCGTAAAGCCGCACCTTCCGTTCTGTGCACCGAAGCGCTATTGGGATCTCTATGACCGGTCGTCCTTCAAACCCGCGCCGAGGCAAACGCCACCTGATGGAGCACCGAGCTACGCTCCGCAGTTTGGCGGCGAGTTGCGACAGTATGCCGCCATTCCCGAATCGGGACCGTTAAAGCCCGAACTGCAACGAACGCTTATTCATGGTTATCACGCTGCCGTGAGTTACATGGATGCGCAAATCGGCAAGGTGCTCGACACGTTGGATGAGACAGGGCTCGCGGCGAACACGATTGTCGTGCTTTGGGGCGATCACGGATGGCACCTCGGCGACCATGGCATGTGGTGTAAGCACACCAACTACGAACAAGCAACGCACATTCCATTGATCGTCGTCGATCCACGGCGACCTCGATCGGTCGCACATACCGAAGCCCTCGTCGAAACGGTGGACATTTATCCGACGTTGTGTGAACTGGCCGACGAATCACTGCCGGCTGGAGTTGATGGCCGCAGCTTTGCCGTTGTCTTGAATGATCCAGCGACACCTCATCGCGAGGCGGTCATTCATGTTTATCCGCGCAACGGACTGCTCGGCCGCGCCGTGCGAACGCCGAGATATCGACTCGTGGAATGGAAAAAGTCCGGCGCGCCAGCGGATACGGCAGAACTCGAACTCTACGACTATGTGGCCGATCCGGACGAGACGCGAAACCAGGCCACTGACCAGCCGAAGGTCGTCGAGCAACTTCGAGCGCTACTCAACGCCGAGCCCGAGCCTCACATTCAAGTGAAGGCTCGAGGCAGCGGCAAATGAGGTCGTCGTGAGCGGCGATCACTCCAAATCGAACAGCATGATCTCGGCATCCTTCGACGCTGTGATCTTCACGTCCGTTTCATTGCTGATTGCCGCAGCGTCACCGGTGTCAAGTTCCACCTCACCAATGCGAACGGCGCCGCGCATCACCTGCACCCACGCGTGGCGATTGGCCGTCAGCGTGTGTTCAACGGTGACATCCTTGTCGAGAGTTGCGAGGTAGACCGACGCATTTTGCTGAATCGTGAACGAATCATGGTGTCCGTCGTTGGATGCGACGAGTCGCAGACGATTGTGCTTCTCCGCGAGCGGATAGTCGCGTTGGTCGTAGCTCGGGCGCACTCCACGTCGATTCGGCTGCAGCCAAATCTGGTAGAAATGCGCGGGCTCGCTACTGGACGGGTTGAACTCACTGTGCAACACCCCCGTGCCGGCCGACATGCGTTGAAATTCGCCCGGTCGAAGGATCGAACCATTGCCCATGCTGTCCTTGTGCTCGAGCGCACCCTCAAGCACGTAAGAGATAATCTCCATGTCGCGATGTGGGTGTTCGCCAAAACCTTGCTCCGGTGCGACTCGATCTTCGTTGATCACGCGCAGCGCGCGGAATCCCATGTGCCGCGGATCGTGGTATCCAGCGAACGAAAACGTGTGATACGAATTGAGCCAACCATGGTCGGCATGTCCACGCTCGTGGCTTCTTCGGATGGTAATCATCGCAGCACCCTTTCTTAAACGTCTGTTGTAACAGATATATGTACGTATGTCATCTCAAATGGTTCGACGCGGAGAGTTAATTAAGCTAGGATCTGCTGCGTGCTTGGGACAGAAGTTGGTTCAGCGACGCCAGATCGCGCCGGCCAAGATGGCCGAGTTGTGACTGATGTAGCTCGACGACGGGTCGATCCAGCTTCTTGAGGACCGCTGCGCCTCGCGGCGTGAGCGTCACCCAAACGACGCGGCGATCCTCGGCACACTTCTCGCGCCGTACAAAGCCAGCCGCCTCAAGCCGATCGATGAGTCGCGGGATGTCGGGATGCGGCGTCACCATGCGTTCGGCGACCTGGTAGACCTGCATCGGCTTGTCTTCGCCACGAAGGATTCGCAAAGCGTTGTACTGCGAGTCCGAAAGGCCGTGGGTCTTGAACAGCTTTGCGAAATCGCTCGACAGCTTTTCCGCGGTTCGCACCAGATTGAGGTAAACCTCTTGCTCGGCGCAGAGGAATGCCGACTTCTTTCCGATCTCCTCTGCCAGCCCTTGCGTTCGGTTGCGCGCCATGCCTAACTGTATGTTGTAACAGACATCTGGTCAAGTCCCAGCCGCGTCCGAAGAGGATGATGCTGGAAACGATTTATTCGTAGAATGGCCCGCTACATTCATCGTTCAACGCACAGGAAGTAGCACATGCCTCCATTGGGATTCGGCATTGTTGGACCGGGGATGATCGCGGGCGTCGTTGCCGATGCGATCGCGAAATCGAAAAACGCCAAGCTGATTGCGGTCTCAAGCCGGCGCATCGACAACGCCCGAGGTTTCGTGGCCGGCCGCGAAGGCGTGACACCGGTCGAAGGCGTCGATGCTTTACTGGCTCGACCCGATGTCGACGCCATCTACGTCGCAACGCCGACCGTCGCCAAAGAGCAAATCACGCTCGCGGCGATTGCGGCCGGGAAGCACGTGCTCGTCGACAAGCCGTTTGCCGACTCTAGCTCCCTACGGCGAATGACCAACGCCGCAGCGGCTAAAGGAGTCGTGTTCATGGACGCGACCCATTTTGTGCATCACCCTCGCACGAAGTCCGTGCAGGCGGCTACCGCCGAAAAGATCGGGCAGCCGCGTTCGCTGCACACGGCGTTCTACTTTCCCTTTTCCGATCGCAACAACATTCGCTTCGACCCGAAGCAGGAGCCGATGACCGCGCTCGGAGACATGGCCTGGTATTCGATGCGCGCCATCGTCGAATATCTACGTCCTGCGGGCAGGGTCAACAATGCGATGACCGTGCCAGAGCGAGATCCTGAGACCAATGCGATCATTCGCGCGTCGGGACTGATCGCTTTCGAGAGCGGTGAGGTTTCGACGTACGACGTTGGATACACCGCCGACACGGTTCTCATGGACCTGCAGCTGCTTGGAACGACCGGCGTCATCGAAATGGACGACTTCGTTCTCGACTGGAACGGCAGCTTCGCGTTCAACGATCCGAGTGTTGAAGTAGGCTACGCCGTTCGCACGAAAATGGCGACGCGCAAAGATTGGGAGTTCCTAGCGACGCCCACTTCGACACCGCAGGAAGTCTTGATGATCGAGGACTTTGCGGAACTCGCGGCATCGAGAAATGCACAGCACCGGACAGCCTACATCGATGCGTCGCTGAAGACGCAGGCATATCTCGACGCAATCTGGCGGGCAGTCACCGCATGAAAAATCGCGCGACGACGACCGGGTGAAAAGTCGGGGCGACAGGATTCGAACCTGCGACCTTCTGGTCCCAAACCAGACGCTCTAGCCAGGCTGAGCTACGCCCCGAAGGCGTTTGTGGACCCATCGTATCGGCGCGACGAGTCACCGGCAATCGTTACCCGGCCTTACGAGATCGCGACGACGAACCGTGCATGTGACTGCGAAGGCGTTCGAACTCGTCGTGACTGGTGAAATGCACGATGATCTTGCCACGACCTCGCGCCCCAGTGCGAATCTCGACTTTCGTGCCAAGGGCGCCGCGAAGTTCTTGCTCGAGTACCGTCAACTCGGCGCTGGGCTTGCGCTTCGGCCGTGATGATGCCTCAGTCGAGTCGGTGTCATCCTCTGAGGCGATGCCAAGCTCTTCACGCTCACTTTGGCTGACGGCATGTTGCACGATCGACTCGATCGCACGCACGCTCAGGCCTTCGGTCTGAATTCGTTGGCAAAGCTCCGTCTGCTCACGCTCGTCGCCTAGCGAGAGGAGAGCACGGGCGTGACCTTGCGAGATCGCCCCGCGACGAACGGCTTGCTGCACGGCATCGGGAAGTTCGAGCAGTCGGATCAGATTGGAAACCGTCGAGCGATCGAGCTGCAAACGGCCGGCGAGTTCTTCCTGGGTGCAGCCGTAGCGCTCGAGATACTGCTGGAACGACGCTGCTTTTTCCAACGGGTTGAGGTCTTGCCGCTGCAAGTTCTCGATGATCGCCAACTCGGCGACCTGGCGATCGTCGGCCTCGATGAGATGCGCGGGAACTGCGCTGCCAGCCGGCCTTGATTGCGGCGCGCAGGCGTCGCTCGCCGGCGATGAGTTGATAGCGATCGCCCACCTTGCGCACGGCGATGGGCTGTAGCAGACCGTGCTGCTTCAGACTGTCGGCCAGTGCGGCGAGCTCCGGCTCTTCGAAGTCACGACGTGGTTGGAACGGATTGCCGTCGACCTCGTAAACGCTGATTTCCATCGGCGAACCCGCGGCCTGCGGCGTCTGCCCGCCCGTCGCAGAGGGCGCCGCCGCGTTCGTGTCGTCGGCATAGCCGTCGGGCAAGCGGCCGAGAAGTGCTTCGAGTCCACGTCCAAGGCGTCGTTCTTTAGTCACGTTCGAGGACCTCCATGCACAGTTCAACATACGCGCGAGTGCCGCGCGAACGGGGAGCAAAATCTAAGACGCTCATTCCATGGCTCGGAGCCTCGGCCACGGCGACATCGCGCGGGATTGCCGTGTTGAAAACGACGTCACCGAAGAACTCGCGCACTTCGTGATCGACTTCGTGCGTGAGCTCCAACGTCTCGTCGTACATCGTGAGCACGATGCCGCCGAACTTCAGCCGCGCCGGCGGAGCGCTCATCACCTGGCGAATGACCTCGATCATTTGCGCGAGGCCTTCCATGGCGAAATACTCGCACTGGATCGGCATCAGCACCTCGGTCGAACTCGCCAGGGCCGTGCGAGTCAGTTGCCCGAGCGACGGCGGGCAGTCGATGAGCACGAAGTCGTAGTCGGCCAGGCCGCTTTCCATGTGTTGGCGGAGCGTCGCCTCGGGTTCGGACGAAGTCGCGAGGGTTTCGACATCGGCAAACCGGCGGCAGCCGGGAAGCACCTCGAGACCTGGGATCGCCGTGGGCTTCAGCGCTTCGCGGAGCGGTTCACGTGAAACGAGCGGATGCCGGGCGGCCGGAGATTGGCCGAGGCCGCTGGTCGCATTGCATTGCGGGTCGAGATCGACCAGCAACGTGCGATTACCGCTCTTAGCCAAGGCGGTGGCGAGGTTGACGGCCGTCGTTGTCTTTCCGACGCCGCCTTTCTGATTGGCGACACAAAGAATACGAGCCACCGGCAGACGACCCTCCCTGGCGTGACGTTCGGGGGCGGGATTGTAACAGCGGGGGACGTGGCGACCAATTGCGGAATGTCATAAAGCCGCGACCGGTGGTCGCGCTGGTCGCCTCGCCAATCAACGTTCACCCGGTTTCACGTGGAACACCCATCTTGCCTGAAGGCGTTACTCGGCGCGAACCCCACATCATGCAATTCTGTTTCACGTGGAACTCGCCAGATTATCCAGAGTGCGGCGGCGAGGCAGAAATGGTCACGCGAAACCGCAAGCGGTTCGGCGGCGCGAACACCGAAGGTGGCGTTCAACCGTTATTCGAGCGGATTGATGACGAAGCCGCTGAGTAGCTTCGGGTAGAAGTAGGTGCTCTTGGCGGGCATTCGCTCGGCACGTTCGCTGATAACGCGGATGTGGTCGACGGTGGCGGGCATCACGAGGGCGGCGAGCTCGAACTGCCCACCGGAGCTCATGACGCCCGTGGCGTCGCGTCCGCCGACGTCGCCGCGGGCCAGGGCAGTGGCGACTTCCTCGGCCGAGTGTACATAGAGCGGCTTGGGCAGATCCTTCGCCTCGAGCAGTGTCTCGATGAGCAGGCGGTGAAGGATTGCCACGCTGAGGCCCTGCCAGTCGCGGCCGTGATCGGTCGCGATCTTCGCCATCCGCGAGCGGCCCTCGGGTGTAATGCGGGCGATCGTCCAGTGCTGGTCCTTGTGCGTGTACAGGCCCAACGTCCCTTGGTCGCCTTCGGCCTCGATCTCCGCCCAAACGTTGGGCGCCAGGGCAGGGCCGTCGCCGGCATGCTTGGAAGTAAAGCAGGGCTCCAACCGCAGCGCGAGTTCGCCAGCGGTCATAGGGGGAAGGCCTCGGAACAGGCGATGCGTGGGCAGCACGAGCAGGCCGGGGTCGGTCATGCCGATGCACATCATCAGCACGAAGTTGGCGGGATGATCGGCGCCGAGCTTTTCCTTCGCCGCTAACTCGTCGCGGTAGTTACAGGCCGTCTCGTAGCGATGGTGGCCATCGGCAATGAACACCGCCTTTGGCCCCATCAGACTTGCGACCTTCGAAATGACCACCTTGTCGCGAACGGTCCACATGCGATGAATGACGCCAAGATGATCGGTCGCCTCGACGAGCGACGCGGCGTCCTTTGCGGCTTCGAGCTGATCTTGCACCTGGTTCGAAGCGTCGGGATACAGGCCGAAGATTTGGCTGAGATTCGCCTTGCAGGCCCGCATCAGTTGCAAACGGTCGGCCTTCGGTCCAGCGAGCGTCTCCTCGTGCGGGTAGATGTTGCCTTCGCCGAATCGCTCGAGCCGGCAACGCGACATGAATCCGCGCCGAGTGTGCGTGACGCCATCGTGCTCGAAGACCTGGTGGTAGACGTAAAGCGTGGGCTCGGCGTCGGTCTTGAGAACACCTTCCTGTCGCCAGTTGCGAAGGAAGCGGGCCGCCCGGGTGTAGCGGCTGTTCGATTCGTCGTCGCCGGGTTCGTCTCGGTTCAGCTCGAGGCGAACGATGTTCGCGGGATGTCGCTTGTACAGCGACTCTTGGAACTCGGGACCAATGACATCGTACGGCGGACAGATGACATCGCTCAGCGACCCGACGTGCTTCAGGTCGTAGCGAAGTCCGCGAAAGGCTTGAATATCGGGCATGGTCGACTTGCTGCAGGGGCGATTTATTAGGCGTTGAGGGTGTTATCGCGCAGGCTTGCGGAGTTGTCAAATCCAGGAGCGGAACGAGGCTGGATGGTATACTTGTAAGCGATGATTCCGCTTCAGCCGTTCTCCCTGGAAAGGATGGTTCGCGCCGTGGAGAAAGTCCGCGAGCGCCTGTTGGCGCTTCGGCTGCTCTCGAACAGTCGGGGGTTCCGTATGCCGTGGTCGGCGGCAATGCCGTGGCGGCATGGGTGGCACGAGTTGACGTAGCAGCGGTCCGCAATACTCAGGATGTGGACATTCTCATCCGGCGCGAGGATTTTGAACGTGCCAAGACCGCGCTAGTCGCAGCCGGATTTATTCACGCCCAGATTCTTGGAATTGAGGCATTTCTCGACGGGCAGGATGCGCACCCGCGTCATTCGGTGCACCTCGTCTTTGCGAACGAGAAAGTGCACAAGGACTACGAAATCCCATCTCCCGATGTCGACGAGTCGGTGCGCGACGTTCACTTTCGGATTGCCGCCCTGGAAGCGCTGGTGCGTATGAAGCTGAACTCGTTTCGGACCAAAGATCGAATGCACCTGCTCGACATGATCGAGATCGGTTTGATCGACGACACCTGGCCACCGCGCTTCCCGCCGGCGCTAGCTGAGCGGTTGCAGGGACTGCTCGACAACCCCGAATCTTAGTGGCTAGTACCGATAGTGCTCGGGCTTGTACGGACCTTCGGGAGAGATTCCGAGGTATTGCGACTGCTTCGGCGTCAGCTTTGTGAGCTTCACGCCGAGCTGGTCCAGGTGCAGCCGAGCCACTTCCTCGTCGAGCTTCTTGGGCAACATGTGCACGCCGAGATCGAACTTGTCGGTCTCGGTCCACAGCGCGATCTGCGCCATGACCTGGTTGGTGAACGAGTTGCTCATGACGAACGACGGATGGCCCGTCGCGCAGCCGAGGTTCACGAGACGACCTTCGGCGAGCAGCAGAATGCTGCGGCCGGTCGAGAGCGTGTAGCGATCGACTTGCGGCTTGATGACCGTCTTCTTCGCCTTCCCCGACTTCACCTGGCCGTCGAGCCATGCAACGTCGATCTCGATATCGAAGTGGCCGATGTTGCAGACGATGGCATCGTTCTTCATCGCCAACAAGTGATCGCCGCGGATGATGTCACAGCAACCGGTCGTGGTGACGAAAATGTTGCCGAGCGGCGCGGCGTCTTCCATCGTCATCACTTGGAAGCCTTCCATCGCCGCTTGCAGCGCGATGATCGGATCGACCTCGGTGATGATGACGCGTGCGCCGTACCGTTGCAGCGAGTGAGCGCATCCCTTGCCGACATCGCCGTAGCCAGCGACGACCGCCACCTTGCCGGCAATCATCACGTCGGTCGCGCGCTTGATGCCGTCGGCCAGCGACTCGCGACAGCCGTAAAGGTTGTCGAACTTGCTCTTCGTGACCGAGTCGTTGACGTTGATGGCGGGAACCTTGAGCGTCCCCTGTTGCAGGCGTTGATAGAGGCGGTGAACGCCGGTGGTCGTCTCCTCCGACAGGCCACGAATGCCGGTGAGCAGCTCGGGATACTTGTCGTGGACCATGTTGGTCAGGTCGCCACCGTCGTCGAGAATCATGTTCAGCGGCTGGCCGTCGGGGAAGAAGAGCGTTTGCTCGATGCACCAGTCGAATTCTTCGTTGTTCTGACCCTTCCAGGCGTAAACGGGGACGCCAGCCTTGGCCATCGCGGCGGCCGCGTGGTCCTGCGTCGAGAAGATGTTGCAGCTGCTCCAGGTGACCTGGGCACCGAGCTCTTGCAGCGTCTCGATGAGCACGGCCGTTTGGATCGTCATGTGCAGGCAGCCAGCGATGCGCGCGCCTTGTAACGGCTTCTGCGGCCCGTACTTGCGACGCAAGGCCATGAGGCCTGGCATCTCGTTTTCGGCCAGCATGATCTCTTTGCGGCCCCAGTCGGCCAGCGAGAGGTCGGCGACTTTGTACGGCAGTTTCGTTTCGACTTGTGCCACCTGTGTAAACTCCTCGTTGGAAAGAAAACGATTCTCGGCGGCGAGAGGCTCTGCGGGCCAGGTGCCGATCCCTCTGGGACGACGGAAAAGATGATAGGCCTACCCGCTTCGGCTGGCAATGGGGCAGCGACGGGGTGCTAGGTCCGATTCGCTGCCGTTTCACACGCCTCGAATGCCGAGCGAGCCATGGCGACGAATCGCATCATGCGAGCCACATCCTTGCGGCCGGGTGACGACTCTACTCCACTGGCCGTGTCGACTGCCGACGGCCGAACGATAGCGATCGCGTCGGCCACGTTCTGGTGGGTGAGTCCGCCGGCGAGAACGAGCGGTGGAACGTTCGGCAAGCCGAGATAATCGATTGCTCGTTGCCAATCGAAAGTCGCCCCGGTGCCACCGTATTGTCCGGGCTTCATGGCATCGAGAAGGACATATTGTGGCAACGCGCCAAGTTCGCCGCAGGTTCGCAGATAGAGCGACACGCTGGTCAGGCCGTCGGGGCCCAAGCGGAACGCTCGCATGACGGCTAATCCCGTGAGGGCCGCAAGATGCTCTGGCGGTTCGTCGCCGTGGAGTTGGACGTAATCGAGCTCGAGCGCTTCGGCCACGCTGCGGATTTCGGCCGGCGAGGCGTTCACAAACAACCCAACCTTCGCCACGCCCGGGGGCAGCGCCGCGGCGATCTCGCGAGCTACGTCGAACGTCACATAGCGCGGGCTGCCACGGAAGAAGTTCAGGCCGATCGCGTCGGCACCTGCTTCGACGGCCGAGCGAGCATCGGAAACCGTTGTTATGCCGCAAATCTTGATGCGAAACACGAGTGGCAATCAAACGATGGAGTGGAAGTACTTGAGGTCGGTGGCCGTTTGTTTCAGGCACTCGTCCGTCGACAAGTCCTTGAACGTGTGCGAGCCTTTGTACTCGCTGTGCAGCGAGTACGTTCCATCGTAGCCAATCTTCTTGAGCATCGCGAAGAAGTTCGGCAACGGCGCCACGCCGTCGGCGACCGGCACCGTCTGCGTGTGCCACCGCTGTTGGCCGGTCTTGTCGCGTTCGCCTTGCACCCAGGCAAAGTTCTTCACCGCGACGAGAGCGATCCACGGCGCGAGTAGATCGAGCCCTTGTTGCCAGCCGGCGTTTCCGCCTTCGAGCGTCATGTGATACGGGTCGACGTACGCGCCGACTTCGTCCGGCGGCATGTCCTTGATGAGCTCGTAAAGCAGCGTACCGTGTGACGACAAATAGGTGCCCGAATGGGTGTGAACGCAGGGCAGAATGCCATGCTTCTTCGCGAGCTTCGCGACGCCGGCGATCTTAGGACGCGCGTCGGCCAGTTGCTTCTTCAATGTCCCGAAGGGCACATAGCGATAATAACCGAGTTTCACGCGATCGACGCCGAGCTGCGCCGCTGCTCCGAGCACACGGTCGGCTGTGTCATCAGCCTCGGTGAGGTCTGTCGTGAGGAAGAAGAACTTCAGGCCGGCCTTGTGAATCGTGTCGGCAGCGCCGGGCAACTCGGTCGCGACGTTGGCTGGCTCGATAACGCCGCCCTTGCGGACCGTGAGATCGATCCCCTCGAAGCCGATCTCATACGCCGCGCGACAAAACGCGTCGAACGGCATGTCCTGAAAGCTTTTCGCGAAGCACGCGACTTGCATGACAAGAGTTCCTTGGGTGGGTCCGGCGGTTACACGTCGTCGGGCATTAAACCAGTTCGCTTCGCGATTCGGGCAAGAATCCGCGGGCCGAGTTCTTCGTTGTCGTGAAACGCAAACACGTAATTCGGCCAACCATCGCGTTCGAGTGTTCGATGCGATCCCGATTGACGTTCACAGACCATCCGATTCGCAGAAGCGCCGCGAGAACTTGTCGCGCTTTCGTCGAACGCCATGATGTCATGGAGCGACCGCGAACACACCGGTTATTTCTGGAATCGCTTCGCCGTGCTCGAGCCGATCTGCCATGACTCGCAACGACAACGCTTGGACTCGGTCGATCGCCTCTTGGCGTGTTTTGCCGTAGCCCATGACGCCCGGTAGATCGGGAATCTCGGCGATCCAACGGCCGTCGTCTTCCTGGTCGATCTCGATCTTCAGCATGCGATTCCGCGTTCGCGAGAATCTCGTTCTCTCAAAGACAAACTACCCGGCAAGGACTCGAACCTTGAATGGGAGAGCCAAAATCTCCAGTGTTACCATTACACCACCGGGTATCCGACGGGCATTCTAGCGATGGCTCGTGCGGCCTGGCTAGCCTATCCGACGTCTGCGACCTCATCGATTGAGAGTGCTGATCTCGACCAGAGGTTCGATCTCGTTGGTGTGTTCGTGCAGCGCCAAAAGCGAAAGCAGCAGGATGTCGGGGTACGAAATGCATTCGTAATGGCTCGTCTTCGAGCTCGCCCGCGGCAATACGGCGCCGTTGTCCCAAAGCACGGCAATCGAGTCGTCGGCCAACTGACGCGCTCGGTCCAGATACTTCGCATCGCCAGTGAGGCGGAAGGCCGCGAGCTCAACCGAGATCGCCATGCCGTATTCTCCGGCCCAGATGTCTTCCTTTTTGGGCTCGGGAGGCGCCGTGCAATAGACGTCCGCGGCTTGCGTCACGAGTTGTCGATAGGCAGCGGCTCGCTCGTCGGTCAGTTGCGACTGGCGGCCGTAGCTGAGTAAACCGAACATCGAGGTCGGATTGATGCCGTAGCCCATGACCCAATGACGCGAGTAGCCGTTCGACTTCTTTCGCTCCCAGGCATACGGCTTGCCCGAATCGAGATGGGCGTAGCAGACGAATCCAAGCTCTGGGTTGGCCGCTTCATGCTTGAGTGACAGGAACGCCTTGTCGTGCCGTGCGGCAAGCTGCTCGAGAATCTCGCGAGTAGAGGAATCGATTCTCGCGGCTGCGGGACCGGCCTCCATGGCCATCGAAATCAGCCACAGCGTCGTGCACATATTCTCGCGGCCAGCTTCGCCTGAGCAATCGATTTCGACGAGCAACGTCTTCGGGTCGGCCTTGTTGATGTAGCGATTGGCCAGCACCGTGATCGCCTGCTGATAGACGGGATCCTTCGTCTTCTCGTAAGCGCACGACCAGCAATCGATGAAGTAGCTCGCCTCTTTTTCGAAGTCGTGATCCTTGCGAGGCCCGTGCTTGTCGTAGGTCGCGTGACGGCAGAAGTTGCCCGTTTCGTGGTCGTAAATCTGGTGCTCCCACAGTCCTTTGCTGAAGGCAAGCGTGCGCTGTGGCTCGTTGTCGTACCACAGATCAAAGAACAGCAACTTTCGCTTCGGTTCGTGAATCTTGCGGTCGGTGATGAAGGTGTCCGGCCGGTCGTCGACGCAGTTCCAACACATGTGTTCGCCCCATGCGGGGAAGCCGGTGACTTCGTTTTGCGTCACACGCAGGCAATCAAGCATTGCGGCGCGAGCAGCCTTGTCGTAACGCGGATCACCCGTCAGCCGACTCAGGTGCATCAGCGTTCGACACAGATCCTGTTGAAGGTTCATGTTCGAGCCGCCGGGAACACAGCGATCGTCTCGCCGAACGCCTGACGGCGGATTCGGAAGCTTCGTCAGCGGCATTGCGGTCTTGCGATCGAGCACCGACAGAATCATGCCCGACGTTTGCTTGCCTTGCGTGTCGAGCGCATTGCGAAGAAGCGCGTCAGCCGAGCGGCGGACGACATCGAGATACTTCGAATCGGTCGCCTGTTTGTTCGTAGCTTGAGCGAACGACAGTGCAGGCGCGACTACAAACAGCGCGATGCTCGCGAAAACGCGAGTTAAGTGCGAGGAACACGACATAAGCTGCGTCCGTGGATAAGCGGGATGCATGGCGGGAGATTCAACGTAGTTGGGCACCCGCGACGAGGCAAGCAATTGTGGCGGTTACGATGGAATACGCTACGTCATCGGGCGAGGCGTCGAGCGTTTGGCGACGGAGAACGCCAATTGCTCGAGTTCGATGGCGAGGTCGACGCCGATCAAGCTCACGCTTTCTGGCAGCGAGATCGTCACGGGGGCGAAGTTGAGAATCCCTTCGACACCGACGCTCACCAGCCGGTCGGCCACCGATTGTGCCGCGACGGAAGGAACGGCAAGCATCGCGAGCCGAATCGTGTGGACTTCTGCGAGTTCCTGAAGGCGGTCGAGGTGGTACACATGGACGCCGTCGATTTCCGTGTCAATGCGTGAGGGATCGAGGTCGAACGCCGCCACGATGCGAAATCCGCGCTGCTGGAAGCCCTTATAGCCCAAAAGCGCGCGGCCGAGGTTGCCGACCCCGATGAGTGCCGCCGGCCATTGCTGGTCGGTACCGAGGATGCGTTTCACGGCAGCAATCAACTCTTCGCAGCGATAGCCGATGCCTGGGTAGCCGAAGTGCCCGAAATAGGCGAGATCCTTGCGGACCTGGGCATCGGTGAAGCCGAGGACTCGGCCGAGTTGGCTGCTGCTGGTCGTGTCGTGACCATCGCGAACCAAGTGCTGAAGCTCGCGGAGATAAAGGCTGAGGCGGCTGACAACCGCTTTGGGGACCGCAGGCTCGGGAGACGGACCGTCGGTTTTGTCTTTGGCTTCGCCCATGTTCCGCGTCGCGGCCTGCCGTGGCGGCGCGAGACCGTCTGCCGCCCCTGGGAGTGATCGGTAACACTTTACGCGGCTGTGCTTACAACGACAAGGGAAGGGTGCCGTGCCATAAAGCCGCGACCGGTGGTCGCGCTCCGCGTGTGATGTTCCCCAGATTCCATGCGAAATGGCGATTTGTCGTTGAGCGTCGCCCGCGGAGCGCGACCACCGGTCGCGGCTTTATGTACATGTGCCCGCGTTTCCGAAGCGCGCACGAAAAGGCCCTGACGCGAATCGCTTCGTGCCAGGGCCTTCGATGATCGGTCCAGGATCAGACAGTGCTAGCTCGAAGCCTCATTGCGAGGCGAACGGCGTGGTCGTGTCGTTAATCCAGATCTTTCCGCTGCCGAGGTCAAACAACCAACCGGCGCCGCTGATCGTCGATGTCGGCGGGTTCGCGCCGGCCGCGACAACAGTGTTGCTGCTGGTGTACGGGTTGACCGGGATCGTCTGCACGTACGGGCCGTAGGGGAAGTTCGTTCCCGTTCCGGTGGTGCCCGTCGCGTTCGTCTGGCTGGTGAGCTCGACGAGCGTCTGGCTGGGCAGCGAACCGTTGTGCTGCGACTTGTAGAGTTCGACCTGCGAACGCAGCGTGTTCAGGTTGAACTTCGCGGTGCTGCTCTTCGCATCGTTCGTCGAGTTCGAGAACTGCGGAATAACGGTCGCGGCCAGGATCGCCATGATGACGACCACGATCAGCACTTCGACCAACGTGAAACCTGCATTGCGCTTTTTACGCTGACTCATTGCACGGACCCTTCGTTTTTGTGTGGCTCTGTTTGCAACGCCTGCCTGGGACCGAACTGACCGGCCGTTGGCCGTGACGGTCAGTGGGGCGAACACGGGATCGCTACGAATCCCCGCTAAGGTACGTAGGTCACGTCGTTGGCGCTGTCAAACGCGAGGCCTGCCAAGATTTGCATTCGCACGACAAGCGACGGAAGTTCGCCGTTAGAAGCCGCACATTCGACACAATCGCTTCGAGTGCAACGGGGGGCGTAGGCCATCGGCACCGGCGCTCATGGCTTACGTGGCGGGATCGTAACTCGCGGCATGAGCGAGCGCACTATGCCTGGCTTACCTGGTGAGCACGATCATCTTCAATTTATGCATGCTTCCCACCTTAAGCTAGCTGCCCAGGCGGTCCGATAGCATTCGATAAGAGGCGTCAATATGCACAGCTTGCACATGCCCCGAACCGTTAACAGGTTCTTCATGGATGAGGTACTTGGGCAAGCTGGCTAATGCACGACATATGCATAAGACGACCTCATTAGTAAGAGCGGGCCCACGCGCCCGTTCCAACCAGGCCCGGTGAACTGCGATGTCTTGGAGGAGGCAACAACTATGAAATCTCTGTTGGGGGTGCCGATATTCGCCGTCGTATTGACGGTCATGTCGGCAGCATCAGCTGACGCCGCATGGTGCGGTGCAGCCCGTTACAAGTGTTGTGCATCGGCGTGCTGCGATACGGCCAGCTACGCATGTTGCCGGCAGCAATGCCACACAGTCATGAAGACCTGTCGTGAAGTGGTCTACGAGCAGCAGAACTATACCTGCTACAAGACCTGCTACGAGACGGTCTGCGAGCCGAAGACGATCGATTGCGTGAAGTACGTCGCCGAGACGTGCTACAAGACCTGTGAGTACACCGTTTGCAAACCGGTCTACGAGACCAAATACCGCACGGTGAACTACACGGTCTGCAAGCCGGTGTACGAGACGTTCAGCAAGGACATCTGCTACACGGTCTGCAAGCCGGTCTACGAGACGAAGACCAAGGACATCTGCTACACGGTCTGCAAACCGGTCTACGAAACAAAGACCAAGAACATTTGCTACACCGTGTGCAAGCCGGTCTACGAAACGAAGACCAAGAACATCTGCTACACGGTGTGCAAGCCAGTGTGGGAGACGTTCTCAAAGGACATTTGCTACACGGTCTGCAAGCCGGTCTACGAGACCCGCACCAAGGAAATCCCGTACACGGTGTGCAAGCCGGTGTACGAGACTCACTCCAAGGACATTTGCTACACCGTCTGCAAGCCGGTCTACGAAACGAAGACCAAGGACATCTGCTACACGGTCTGCAAGCCGGTGTGGGAGACGAAGACCAAGGATATCTGCTACACGGTCTGCAAGCCGGTCTACGAGACCAAGACCAAGGATATCTGCTACACGGTCTGCAAGCCGGTCTACGAAACGAAGACCAAGGACATTTGCTATACGGTCTGCAAGCCCGTCTACGAGACGTGCAGTAAAGACATTTGCTACACCGTCTGCAAGCCGGTCTACGAGACTCGCGAAAAGGTCTGCCACTACACCACCTGCAAGCCGGTGTACGAGACCAAGACCAAGGAAATTTGCTACACCGTCTGCAAGCCCGTGTATGAGACGAAGACTCGCGACGTCTGCTACACGGTCTGCAAGCCCGTCCACTTCACCAAGACGATCAACGTCTGCTGCGGTCACTGGGAAACGCAAGTTTGCGAAAAGCCAGGCCCGGTAGTCACTCGTTGCGTGCAAGACCCGGGTTGTTGGGTGTGGGATCCTTGCTGCTGCCGCTGCGTGTACAAGGCCGGACCGTGCCGCACGGTTCAATGCCAGTGCCCGTCGATCAAGTGCTGCAAGCAAGTGTGGGTTCCGGAAGTCAAGCAGCAGACCATTAACTGCTGCAAGATGGTTGCCGAAACCTGCGTCAAGCAGTGCCCGTACACGGTGTGCACGATGGTTCCCGAGGTCTGCAAGAAGACCTGCTGCTACACCGTTTGCCATATGGTCAAGGAATGCCACGAGAAGCGCGTCCCGTACACCGTCTGCAAGATGGTGCCCGAGCAGCGCACGAAGACCTGCACCTGGACCGTCTGCAAGATGGTTCCAGAGGTCTGCCACAAGACCTGCACTTACACCTGCTGCAAGATGGTGCCCGAAGTCTGCCACAAGACTTGCACCTACACCTGCTGCAAGATGGTGCCGGAAGTGTGCCACAAGACCTGCACCTACAAGGTCTGCCACATGGTGCCCGAGGTCTGCAAGAAGACCTGCACCTACACCTGCTGCAAGATGGTTCCCGAGGTCTGCCACAAGACCTGCACGTACACCACCTGCCGCATGGTGCCCGAGTGCCGCACGAAGACTTGCACGTACACGGTCTGCCACATGGTGCCCGAACAACGCACCAAGACCTGCACGTATAAGGTCTGCAAGATGGTTCCCGAACAGTGCGTCAAGACTTGCACGTACACGGTCTGCCACATGGTGCCCGAACAGCGCACCAAGACCTGCTCGTACACGGTCTGCCACATGGTCCCCGAACAGTGCCACAAGACGTGCACTTACACGGTGTGCCGTATGGTCCCCGAGCAACGCACCAAGACGTGCACCTACACGTGCTGCAAGATGGTTGCCGAGTGCAAGAGCATGCAGTGCCCGTACACGGTCTGCACCATGGTGCCCGAGAAGTGCACCAAGCAGGTTGCGTACACGGTCTGCAAGCCGGTGCATTACACCAAGACGGTGAACTGCACTCGCTGCGTGCCCAAGCAAGTGGCCTACACGGTCACTCGCTGCTGCCCGCGGGTTGTCTGCAAGCAAGTTCCGGTCTGCGTTTGCTGCCCGGTTCCGACTTGCTGCTGCCCTGCTCCGTGCTCGTCGCCTTGCTGTGGCCAGTAGTTAGTTAAAACGTCACGCCTCTTCGACGCATGTGAAGAGGGCCTGGTTGTCATAAAGACGGCGGGTCAACCAAGAGGGTTGGCCCGCCGTTTTTCTTTGCGCGCGTTGCATGGCGATCGCTTACACTGCGCGATCATGCGACGCACCGCGATGGTCATCGTTCTGACGCTTCTGCTGCCAAGTCGGCAGCCTTCAAAAGCCGCCGAGCCGCCGCTCGACTTTGAGCGCCTCGCAGCACAGCTCGACAGCGACAGCTTCGCCGATCGCCAGGCCGCCGAACGCACGTTGCGACAGGCCGGCGTCGCGGCTCTGCCAACCCTCGATCAGATCCTCGACAGCCCCTCGGCCGAGGTTCGTTCACGAGCACGCCGCATCTCGCAGGCGATTCAGGACGAGCTGCTCGTCGGTGAGTTCGAAGCACTGGCGATCGCGTCGGACGAAAAGCTCGACCTCGAACGCGGCATGGTGCTCGTCGCCCGCATCGGTAACCCTCTAATCCGTTCACCCGAATTGTTGAAGTCACTCGACGAGTTAGCCGAGCGTGTCGGCGATCTCGTCGCGCCCGAAAACTGAGCGAGCTGCCCGCTCGCGAAGCCGTCGAAGCCCTATGCGACGCGCTCTTCGTCCAAGAAGGCTTCACCGGCAACGCCGCCAACTACGACGATCCCGCGAACAGCTCCCTCGAACAGGTCCTCGCCACGCGCAAGGGCCTCCCGATCATGCTCTCGCACGTCATGATCGCCGTCGGGCGCCGCCACGGCTTGCCCCTTCGCGGCCTCCCGATCCCCGGCCGTTACATGGTCAAGTACGACGCCCCGCGCGGTCACGCCGAAGACGAGATGGTCATCGATCCTTACGCCGCCGGAAAGATCTATACCTTCGACGAACTCGAAGACGTCGTCGCCGGCCTCGGCTTCGGTTTCGACCACGCGACGCACCTCACCCCCGCCACGCCGCGCGACTCGCTCGCCCGCATGCTTCGCAATCTCGCCGACGACTTCCGCAGCGCCGGTCGCCCCCACGACGCCGACCGCACGCAGCGCTACCTGCGTATCGTATTACGCGAGTAGGTTAGCCGCGTCGCTTGCGACGCGCTCCGCCGGCGCGACAAAATTCCGTCGGCTCGAAATCGTTGTTTTCGTTTCACGCTAATGAGATGATGCACCCGCTCAGACTTCTCGGTAATCGAAAATCGGTTGTAGGCCGTGACCTCACATACGAACTACGTGTTGCTAGTTCGCAAAACGCAGGAGTAGCTCATGGGACTCATGGACAAACTTCGGGCTGAGTTGGTCGACATCATCGAGTGGACCGAGCCGTCGCAAAACGACGTGTTGGCCTACCGGTTTCCGCGCTACCAGAACGAAATCAAGATGGGTGCGAAGCTCATCGTGCGCGAGGGACAGACTGCCGTGTTCGTCAACGAAGGTCAGTTGGCCGACGTGTTCACGCCAGGCACCTACACGCTCAACACCCAAAACATGCCAATCTTGGCGACATTGCGCGGATGGAAGTATGGTTTCAACTCGCCGTTCAAGGCCGAAGTGTACTTCATCTCGATGCGGCAGTGGACCGACCAGAAATGGGGTACCCAGAATCCGATCATGCTCCGCGATCCGGAATTCGGACCCGTTCGCATTCGCGCGTACGGCACTTACGCCATGCACGTCGCCGACCCCGCGGTCTTTCTGCGACAGCTCGTCGTTACCGATCCATCGTTCGAGTCGTACGAAATCTCGAATCAGCTGCGCAACACCATCGTCGCGCGGTTTGTCGACGTGATGGGACACGCAAAGATTCCGGTCCTCGATCTGGCGGGCAACTACGACAAGATCAGCAACTTAGCGATGGAAACGATTCGGCCTGATCTGGCGATGCTGGGTTTGGCGCTCACGCTTTTCTATATCGAGAACATCTCGCTGCCGGAGGAAGTCGAACAAGCGCTCGACACTCGCACCAAAATGGGCGTGCTCGGCGACATGAATCAGTACACGCGCTATCAGACGGCTACGGCCATCGGCGACGCAGCCAAGAACCCTGGCGGCGTCGCTGGTGCCGGGGTTGGGCTTGGTGCAGGAGTCGCGATCGGGCAGCAAATGGCCAACCAACTGGGCGCAGCCGTAAACCCCGCGACAGCTGCTGGTGGACCGCCACCCTTAAGTTCGCAAGTGTTCTACGTGGCGATCAACGGACAGCAGGCTGGCCCATTCAATCCGGCCGAACTCTCCGCAAAAGCCAGCGAGGGCGCGCTCACGTGTGAATCGCTCGTATGGCGACAGGGAATGGCCGCATGGGTCGCGGCCGGCACACTGCCTGAACTGCAAAGCCTGTTGGGCGCCATTCCGCCGCCGTTGCCGAAGTAACCACCGAACTCGTGGGTCGGATCGTCCGTGATCCCCAGCAATCTGCGTTCGTTGTGGTTTCCTTTGCATGAACTTAGCGCCGACGCCGAAGGTCGATAGCTTGCCTCCCGAGGGTCGCAAGTTTCCTTGCAAACGATGCGGGGCGAAGCTCTCGTTCGATCCAACGTCGCGCGCTCTCAAGTGCCCGTATTGCGGCTACGTTGAACCGATCGCGCCCCAGACTCAAGCCATCGAAGAGCGCGACTTCGAGACGTACTTAGAGAAGCAGGCCACCAACGAAACGACACTCGACGGGCGATCCACTGAGGTCCGATGCGGTGGGTGTGGGGCGGTGGTGCTGCTCGAAGACAAAGTCGTAACCGATCATTGCCCTTTCTGCGCGGCGCCGCTCCACAACGCGCCGCACACGGCCGAGGCGATGATTGCGCCCGAATCGTTGCTGCCGTTCGCCGTGAGCCAGCGGAAAGGAGTCGAAGCGTTCAACCGTTGGATCGCTGGCCTATGGTTTGCGCCGAACTCGCTGAAGCAGTTTGCTAACCTTGGACAGCTCTCCGGAGTCTACGTGCCGTTTTGGACGTTCGACTCGATGACGTACACGCACTACACGGGTCAGCGCGGTGATGACTACACCGAAACCCAAACCTATACAGAAACCAATTCGCAAGGAATCGCCGAAACGAAGACCCGACAGGTGACGCGTACAGAATGGAGCAGCGCGTCCGGAGAGGTTGATCACTTCTTCGACGACGTTTTGGTTTGCGCCTCGCACAGCTTGCCTTCTGACATGGTCGCGACGCTTGAGCCGTGGGACTTGAACAGCCTCACGCCGTTCCAGCCAGAGTTTCTTTCTGGCTTTAAGACCGAGCGCTACACCGTCGGCCTAGGAGATGGTTTCGCCTTGGCACAACAGGCCGTGGATGTCGAGATCCGCAAGCTTTGTTGCCGTGACATCGGCGGCGACCATCAACAACTCGCGACAGTCAACACGCAACACGTAGGCGTGACGTTCAAACACGTGCTGCTGCCCATTTGGCTGGCGATCTATCGTTACCACGACCAGACGTATCGCATTCTGGTCAACGCCCGCACCGGCGAAATCTCCGGTTCGCGCCCTGACAGTTGGGCTAAGATCACCACCGTCGCCCTGGCCGCCCTGGCAACTATCGCAACCATCGCATGGTACGCCTCGACGCATTAGCGTCCGATCGCCTGCCGCCCCCAGGTCGCGCTACCTGCGCATCGAATTACGCGAATAAATCACATTCAAATTGGTTGCGTCGGTTAGCCGCGACGCGCCAGCGGAGCGCGATTGTGCGCCCCATCGCCCAACGGCATCACTTACCACACCCGCGCTCCGCCGCGCGCCGCGGCTAACCATTTTCATCGCAAAAAACTCCCCGCGTTTTTCGTCCCGATTCCTGAGGGTTCCCAGGGGGGTTGCGCTAGAAACCTCCCGAGTTTTCTGCGATCCATCGCCGCCCGGAATCACCACAATCGCGACATCGCGAGTCGGCCAACATACGGCCTGCGATGGCCTACTTTCAAGCGTGAGCCTCGCCGGCTATTGATCCTTAGATGACGGGCTGAACTCATCGAGTGCTTCCTGCGTGAAGAACGTGCACGCCACACCGTTGTACTTGCTGAGGTCTAAACCGATAATCGTCTTCAAGGTCGTGGGCCCTGTGTAACCGTGTTGATTCGTCCACACAACAATCAATCTCTTTCACGAGCATCCACTCGTGCAACAGCCCCACGGCTTATACGGATTCTTTGGGTGGTCGTTGTAGAATACGAAGGGAGTCAGCGTATGAATCTTAAGACGGGTGCTCTGACCTTTGCAGTAGCGATTGTCGCAGTGGGATTAGTGTCCGCTAAGAAGCACGACTCGTCGACGGCTAGTTCAGACGACACGATTTTCACACAGAAACTCGTAGGGGTGCAGGTTCCGCTTCCGATCAGCGGTGCGGTTGTTCAAAATCCCCGGATCAAGCGGATCGCTGGTCGCGCCTTTCTAGTGGGTGAGTCCATCAATCTTCCCGGCGCTGCCGAGGAAGTTCCGGAGATGACATATTGGTTTCCAGTCGAAGACATAGAGATCGTTCGCGAATTCAAATCCGTCGAGGATGCGGATGAGGTAGTGAATGGTCAATAGAACGTTCTTGTTTCCGCGTCACTAGGGGTCGACAACGGGACATTCTACGTATTGGAATTTCTCTCCATCTTCACTCAATCCACCCGCCGCCCAACACGCGGTCGCCGTCGTAACACACAGCGGCCTGGCCGGGGGCTACGCCGTCACGCGGCTCGTGCAACGCGACACGCATGCGGCGTTCGGACAGCGGCGTGATCGTTGCCGCGGTTGGCTTGCTGAGATAGCGAATCTTCACGTCGCACTCGAACGCGGCGGGCGGTTCGTCGATGAGCCAATTCACGGCGCTTGCGGTGAACTCGTTGCGGGCTAACTGTTCGCGCGTTCCGATCACGACGCGTCGCTCCACGGGTTCAAGGCGCACGACGTAGCGCGGCTCGCCGAAGGCGACGCCCAAGCCCTTACGCTGCCCGATCGTGTAATGCTGTACGCCGGCGTGATGACCGACAACGTCCCCTTCGACCGTGACTAACTCACCAGCGCTCTCGAAGTCGTCGCCCAAACGCGTCTCGACGAACTTCGCGTAGTCGCCGTCAGGCACGAAGCAAATCTCTTGGCTGTCCTTTTTGTCGGCGACGCGCAGACCCAGGTCCTTGGCCATCGCGCGAATGTCGGCCTTCTGATATCCGCCGATGGGGAACAACACGCGGTCGAGGTTGCGCCGCTCGATGCCAAACAGCACGTACGATTGGTCCTTACTGGCATCCATGCCGCGCAACAGTGTCGTCTCGCCCGCCGCGCCACGACCGATTTGGGCGTAGTGCCCCGTCGCGACGAGATCAGCCCCGATCTGGTCGGCGTAATCGAACAACTTGCCGAACTTCAGCCAGTTATTGCACATCACGCACGGGTTCGGCGTTCGGCCCGAGGTGTACTCGTCGACGAAGTAGTCGATGATCCGCCCGAACTCCTGCTCGAAATTCAGGGCGTAGAATGGAATATCGAGTCGGTCGGCCACATGTCGTGCGTCGTCGGCATCGCTGGCGCTGCAGCAGCCTTGCTTGTGAGCCGCAGGGGTCACGATCGGAAGCGCCGCTGGACTGGCACCGGTGGCGCAAGCACCGGGAGCCGCCTGACCATGCCGCATGAACAATCCAACGATGTCGTGTCCCTCGGTCCGCAGCAGGTGCGCGGCGACACTACTGTCCACTCCCCCCGACATTGCGACAACAACACGTGCCAAGTGACAAGCTCCCGTTGCGAACGAACGACATCAGTGTAGCGGAGCGCACCATAAGATAAGCACTTAGAGCGCTAGCTATGCTCATTTCTGATCGTGAATACCCCTCTGTTTGGGTGGTTTATCCACTTGACGATTCTGCGTAAGCACCTGTATAGTAATCCATTACGTTTCGGATAGGCGAGGTGCCCATCTTCGCTTCCGACACCTCCGTCCCGCCTGCACTGCTGGCTGGTCGGGCCCCACGAACTCGAACCTTATCGACGCGGGCAACAGCACTCCGCAAACGCCCAGCGTAAGAAACGGCGCCCGGCGTGCGAAGATGCTGGTCCCGCCAGACCTGTCGCCGTTTCGTCTTCTCCCATGCCTCCACACGTTATCGATGTCCGAAGCGCGGAAGACTCGCGCGATGTGGTGCATCGTGCCGTCCAGGCACTTGCCGAGGGGGAAGTCGTCGCCTTTCCGACTGAGACGGTCTACGTGCTGGCTGCCAGTGCTTTGAGTGAGCCCGCCATCCAACGTTTGGCCGGCATCGCTCACCATGCCGCGGCCGCGCACGGCCACGGTCGGAATCCGATGTCGCTGGCGATCCGTAGTGCCGACGAAGCGCTCGATTACGTTCCCGACCTCTGCTCGATGGGCCAACGTCTCGGCCGCCGTTGCTGGCCAGGTCCGCTCACGTTGGTCGCTGAGGACCATCATCCCGACAGCCTACTGCGGCAGCTTTCGCCCGCCGTTCAAAAGGCGATCGCGCCCGAGGGGCACATCGGTCTCGGCGTGCCGGCACACAAAGCCTTGCACGACGTTTTGCGATTGCTCGCCGGTCCCGTCGTGATGGCCAACGCTCCGCGCAAGGACT
Source organism: uncultured Planctomycetota bacterium (assembly GCA_963708675.1). Taxonomy (GTDB): domain Bacteria; phylum Planctomycetota; class Planctomycetia; order Pirellulales; family PNKZ01; genus DATAXP01. The sequence goes on along the minus strand of CAVPTO010000003.1, from coordinate 1,554,506 downwards.
TTCACGACGCCATCACTGCGCAAGAGGTGATCGAGGCGTCGTCGAATCACATCAAACTGGTCCTCGATGACGGCCGCAGTCGTTTCGGCCAGCCTTCGAGCGTCGTCCGCGTCGACGACAACCGCTACGAAATGATGCGTGTCGGCGTCGTATCGCCGCAGGCCTTGAAACGTTTGGCGAGCACGATCGTGCTCTTCGTTTGCACCGGTAACACCTGCCGTAGCCCGATGGCTGAGGGCATGTTCCGACGTGCCGCCGCTGATCGGATCGGTTGTCGCGCCGACGAAGTCGAAGATCACGGGTTAATCGTCGTCTCGGCAGGACTGGCCGCGATGACCGGTGGCCGCGCAAGCACCGAGTCAGTCGTGGTGCTGCGTGAAATGGGCATCGATATTTCTACGCATGAGAGTCAACCGCTCACCGAAGCGCTCGTGCATCATGCCGATCTGGTGCTGACGATGACGCGATCGCATCGCCAGGCGATTTTGTCGGAGTGGCCCGAAGCTGCGGGACGCACGAAGCTGCTGTCTCAGTCGGGTTCCGATGTCGGCGACCCCGTCGGCGGGCCGGCCGAGTTGTACCGCCGATGTGCGACGCAAATTCGCGGTGAACTCGATGGCTGGCTCGACTATTTAGGTATTGGCGGGGCAAACACGTCGAAAGGCGAGTGAACGTAAGGAACGCAACTATGCGAATTGCCGTCGGCAGCGACCACCGGGGCTTCACAGTCAAAGAACGCATTCTCGACCTGCTGCGCCGGTTGCAGCAGGAAGGCGTCGACGTGGGAACGCACGATTGCGAAAGCGTCGACTACCCCGACATCGGCTCGGTCGTTGCGCAAATGGTCAGCCGTCACGAGGTCGATCGCGGCATTCTCATTTGCGGCACCGGCATCGGCATGTGCATCACCGCCAACAAGTTCCCCGGCGTGCGTGCGGCGCCGTGTCACGACGATCTGTCGGCCGAAATGAGCCGTCGGCACAACGACCTGAACGTGTTGTGCCTATCGTCCGACATGCTCGGCGAACGACTCATCGACCGCATGGTCGAGATTTGGTTGAAGACCGATTTCGAAGGTGGCCGTCATGCTCGGCGTGTCGAGAAGATCACCGAGATCGAGAAACGCTGCTCGTAACGGGTGACATGCGAACGTTGTTTAGTCGCGATGCGCATCAAGCGCGTCGCAAGCGACGCGGCTAACCTTAGTCGCGTTCATCCGCCTCGACGTCTTCGCGGATGGCGGCGCTCAGCCACCATCCCCACACCACGTAGTGAAACGCTCCGACGAGGAACACGCCGGCGGCGACCACCATTACCGCGCCGAAGCCGCCGAGCGTCAAAAAGAAGAGCACCGTGCAGACGATAATCGCGAGCATCCCCGCTAGCGCGATCGGCAACAACGAGCCTCGCGGCTTCACAGGCTCCGGCGGGCGTAATGGTTCCGGCACAGCCATAGATGCGTGCCGGCCGCGCTCACTACGCGAAAAGCCGGCGGCCTTTAATCGATGAATTCGGGCTCGACGCGTGTCGGGATCACACCGGCCTTGTAGCCGTGCTCAAGCAACAGTCGCACCGCCTCGCGCCCACGCGGGCCAAAGTCGAGCGTCCAGTCGTTCACGTACATGCCCACGAACTCGTCGGCCTGCGAGCGATCCAAATCGCGGCCGTAGCGCAGGGCGTAATCGAGCGCTTCCTGCCGATGCTCCAGACCGTAGCGGATACTTTCCTTGAGCAGGCGATTGACCTCGTGCATCGCCTTCGCGCCGAGATCCTTGCGAATGGCGTTGGCGCCGAGCGGAAGCGGCAGCCCGGTCTTTTCTAGCCACCACTTGCCGGTGTCGACGATCAACGACAAGTTCTGTGAGCTGTAAGTGAGCTGCCCCTCGTGAATGATGAGGCCAGCGTCGATGGGCTTGCCTTCGTATTGGCCCTTCTCGACAGCGTCGAGAATCTGGTCGAACGGCACCACGACATATTTGAAGTCGACGCCCAGACACAATCGCAATGCGAGGTATGCTGTCGTGCGGGTTCCCGGGACGGCGATCGTTTTGTTTTTGAGCGCTTCGAGGCTCATCGGCTCGCGCCGACGACCATCGGCCCATAGCCATCCCCCATGCTCGCTCCGCAGGGGCACAGAGCGTAAATGTCGGTCAGATACGCATACCCGTGCAGGCTGACGGCCGTGAGCTCGAGCTCGCCGGTGGTCGCGCGGCGGTTAAGCGTTTCGATGTCGACCAGCTCGTGACGAAATTCAAAGTCGCCGGTGTCGATCTTGTCGTTCGCGAGCGCGTGGAACATGAACGCGTCGTCGGGGTCGGGGCTATGCCCGACGCGGATGAGCTGCTTCGTTGCCGTCACGGAGTGAGCCAATCGTCTTGAGTTTCGGAGGTCGCGAAAACTCAAGTTTGGCGCGGAGCAGGGGCGCGGTCAATCGGCGCGTGGGCCGGCGCCTTGTGGTGTCGTTCCGCCGGCAGAGCCGGCGGCTTGGGGAGATGTTACTTCTTCTCGCCTGGCGCGGGTCGTGGCCCCGGGCCTTTGCCGACCGAGCGCGCGTCGCGAGGATCGAGGTTGCTGGCCTTCAGGTTTTCGCGCTGAATCGCCTCGTACACTTCGCGACGATGGACGGGGATCTCCGTCGGCGCATTGATCCCCAGCCGCACCTTGTCGCCGCGAATGTCGACGATCGTGATGACGATGTTGTCGCCAATGATGATGCTCTCATCGCGTTGTCTCGACAACACTAGCATCGCAAACTCCTTAAGGGTGGGGGCGCGAGCGGCAGTTAGGCCGACTTCTTCAGCAACGCCGACGTGTGTGTTAATTCGTATTGCAGGGGCAAGTCGCCGTTGGCGATGACCTGGCGCGCCAAACGTTCCGCAACGTTGATGACGACCGGGGCCTTCAGGTTCAGCGTCGCGCCGTTGACGCCTTTGCCGACGATCACGAGCACTTGCGCGTCTTCAATGCCGCCAAGCCGCAGTGCTTCCAACTCGCTGCGAAAGATGCGGAACTGATAGTCGGGCACAAACCGCCGCGGACTGACCACGGCCAATGCAACCTCGGGACGCGTGGTGCATTGCAGCCATCCCAAGGATTGGTTCTGTGCGTCGGCCAACAGCACCCAATGCTTACAGTCGTCCAGACCCAACACGCCACTGGGGAAGCGGATCATGTCGGCAGCGTTGACCTCCAACGCACCGAACCTGGTCGTCTTGATTAGCATCGCGAGCCTACCTTCCATGTTGTTGCTCGTGCTGGCGTCGGCCAGCGCTCATTGGGCTAAATCGGCATGCTTGCATTGCGGCGAGAGCAAAAAGACTCGATGCTGCGCGACCTCGTCCAGTGACCGCATAGGCGTTTCGGCAAACGGTGCATGGTCGCTAAATTCGCCGTTGTGTCGACGTCCGCGATCGTTGCCCGACCGGTACAATCGACACCAACCGGACAGAGAACACGTCAGATCAACACGGACTGATCAACGAACTTTGGACGCCTACACCGCAAGCCAAGTCGTCGGGCGTCTGGCTCCGTCGCCTACCGGGGCGCAGCACCTCGGCAACGCGCGAACGTATCTGCTGGCCTGGCTTTCCGTACGGTCGCAAGGTGGCCGCGTCGTGTTACGCATCGAAGACATCGACTCGCCCCGCGTGAAGGTCGGGGCCGCACAGCAGGCGATCGACGATCTGCACTGGCTGGGACTCGATTGGGACGATGGCCCCGACGTCGGCGGGCCGCACGCTCCGTATGTGCAGACGCAGCGAAGAGAGTTGTACGCTGCAGCACTTGAAGAACTTCGCAAGGCCGAACGAGTTTATCCGTGTACGTGTACGCGATCGGACGTCGCCGACGCCACAAGTGCGCCCCATGCGGGACAGGAATCGCCTCGCTATCCCGGCACCTGTGCCGGCCGCACGTCAGCCGACGCCGCGGCGCTCGACCGCCCATACGTTTGGCGATTCCGTGCGTCGAATGAACGTCGCGTTCTCAACGATCGCTTCGTGGGACGAATCGAATGCACCGCCGCCGACGAGCTTGGCGATTTCGTTGTGGCCAAGGGGGACGGGACGCCGGCTTATCAGTTGGCGGTCGTGGTCGACGATCACGCGATGGGCGTCAGCGAAGTCGTGCGCGGTGACGACCTGATTCCCAGCGCCTTCCGCCAACTCGAACTGTACGCCTTCTTCGGATGGCCGCCGCCAATAATGTCGCATGTGCCGTTGGTGGTCGGTCCCGACGGCCGGCGATTGGCGAAACGTCACGGTGATACGCGTCTCGCCACGTTCCGCGATGTCGGGTGCACGGCCGAGCAGATGGTTGGGTTCTTGGCGTGGTCGTGTCGATTGCGACCCACGAACTCGCCCATCGCTGCGAAGGAACTGATTCACGACTTCGATTTCAGCGTCGTGCCGCGCGAGCAGTTCATCGTCACTGACGACATTCAGCGTTTGCTCTTGAAATGACCGCCGTCGTCGCATCATGCTGATGACATGACAGCAGCCGAACTCACCACCCGCCTGAAGGCCGAAGCCGCGAAACTCGGCTTTTCGCTCTCGGGCGTCTGTCGGGCCGTAGAGCCAACCGGGCTGTCGCGGTTCCACGATTGGCTCGCGGCGGGTTACGCGGGAGAGATGACATATCTTTCGACGCGGGCGGAGGCATACGCGCATCCCGACCATGTTCTGCCGGGCGTGCGAAGTCTGTTGATGCTTGGCTTTCCGTATCGCACCGTCGAACCGGACGCGACGGAGCCCGGCCAAGGGCGAGTATCGCGATACGCCTGGGGCGTCGACTACCACCATCTTATCCGCGACCGACTCAACGAACTTTCCGACTATTTTCGATCGGAAAGCCCAGGCGCGACCGTTCGGGGCGTGATCGATACGGCGCCCTTGTTGGAACGAGAATTCGCGCAGTTGGCCGGCCTCGGTTGGATCGGTAAGAACACGCTGCTGCTGAATCGAAGCGAGGGGAGTTGGTTCTTTCTGGCGACGTTGCTGACGGACGTCGAATTGGAATACGACGCGGAACAGGCAACCGATCATTGCGGAACGTGCCACGCGTGCCTCGACGCCTGCCCAACCAAGGCGTTCGTCGCGCCTTATGTGCTCGATAGCCGCCGCTGCATTAGCTATCTCACGATCGAGTTGCGCGACCCCATTCCTGCGGAGCTTCGCCCCGGCATCGGCGATTGGCTGCTCGGATGCGATGTCTGCCAGGATGTTTGCCCGTGGAACAACAAGGCGCCGGTGACGGAGAACCGCGACCTCCATCCTCGCGAGGGGATGAATCCCGTGGAACTGGCCGAGCTGTTCTTTCTCGACGAGGACGCTTTTCGGCAGCGATTCAAGGACACACCGCTGTGGCGGCCTCGCCGACGCGGAATCCTTCGCAACGCGGCCATCATTCTGGGAAACGGGCCCGACGAGAAGGCAATCGATGCACTGGTTGCCGGTTTGAACGACGCCGAGCCGCTCGTTCGTGGCGCTAGCGCTTGGGCGTTAGGTAAATTTCGTGATGTGAAAGCCCAGGCAGCGTTGATAGCGCGGCGAGCAATTGAGACCGATTCCCAGGTGTCTGGTGAGCTTGAGAGCGCGCTTACAGCGATTATTGCCAGCGGCTTGGCCATGATTCCGAGCGCTTGACCGTTGCAAGCGACAGGTCTGTCCAGTACTTGTAGTGACAAAGGACCGTCGTAAGCGGCGGAGTGAATTATGGCGGAAGAGAAAACTGCGGAAGCCAAAGCACCGGCCAAAGACGGCGTCGCCCAAAAGCGCATTCTGCTGGTCGACGACGACCACGAAATCGTCGAGTCGATGCGGATGGCGCTCGAGGCCAAGGGGTATCAAATCCTCGTGGCCCGCGACGGCAATCAGGGGCTGGCGCTCGCCGAGCGGGAAGACCCCGATCTTTTGATCTTGGACATGATGATGCCCAAGCGGAGCGGCTTTTTGGTGCTCGAAAAGCTGCGTCGGACGCGTCCCATACCGGTGCGTGTGATCATGATCACGGCCAACGAAGGCAGCCGACACAAGGTCTACGCTGAGATGCTGGGCGTGGATGATTACATTCGCAAGCCGTTCGCGATGGACCGGCTGATCGACAGCGTTGGTAAGTTACTCGCGACGTAAACGAACGTCGTTTCTAGAGTTCAACGCGGTGGCGAAGTGTTGTCGCGAATGCCTTTGAGCACTCGGCGAACACACCTTCTACGGAAAATGCGTACTTTCTTTTCGCGGATGCACGGAGCCTGTCTAAAGCCAGTATGCGTTGAGGGTTTGGCCCCGCTCGGTGCTCGCCATTCTCGACTGGAGATTGGCCTTGCGGCCCAGACTCGGTATTGCCGTAAAAATCGATCGAGGCAATACTTATCGATAGTAGCCGACGCAATGGCGCGGTCCGGCCGCCTTAACGACGGTCGGCGGCTACGTTCGGCGGAACGAACGAAGACGCATCAGCCCGCCTCCTGAGCTCGATTCGCAACCGTCACACTGCTCTTTTCCAAGTTCTTTTCCTGGTCGGACAGGCACCGCCGTCCGAAGAACTTGGTTCTTCTGTCGACACGGCCGTCTGTTACTACGCCTCGAATTCGGCGTCTGAACGGTCACCTCATCGGAGGAGCGTTCGTCGAGGCACCGAAGGCGGCACGCGCCGCAGAATCGGCGTAATCCCAGGAATTCAGCGTGGACTAGAGGGAATTGGTGTACGGCGTAGCGGGCTTCGGCGGCGCGCTGCTTGCTCATTCGAGCACCTCCGTCGAGCGTGACGTAACACGCGAGAATTCGCGACATCATGTCGTTTCGACTGGAGAACGTGTGCAATGAGTGAAGGACGCTCCATCATCTCGATCGTTGCCCAACGACAAGACCTCGAACAGTTCCGCAAAAAGAACTGGACCGGCTCGTTCGAAGAGTACATCGATCTCGTTCACGCGACCCCGAAGGTCACCCGCAATGCCTTCGAACGCCTGTACGACATGATCGTGTCGGCCGGCACCGAGAACGTCGAGCGATCACGCGGCGAACGACATTTGCGCTACAAGTTCTTCGACGACCCGATGCAGGATGGGCAAGACGCCGTCTTCGGTCTCGACAACTCACTGGCGGCGCTGGTCAACGCGCTCAAAAGTGCGGCGAAGGGTTACGGTATCGAGAAGCGAGTCCTTCTGCTTCATGGGCCGGTCGGCAGCAGCAAAAGCACGATCGCTCGTCTGCTCAAGAAAGGGCTTGAGCGTTACAGCGGCACCGACGAAGGCGCGTTGTTCACGCTCGGATGGGTCGACCTGGAAGACGCGTCGAGTGTGCACTGGTGCCCGATGCACGAAGAGCCGTTGCACCTCATTCCGCATCGTTTCCGCGAGGACGTTGTCACGCGGCTCAACGCAAATAAGGCCGACGACGCGTACAAGGTGCGCATCAACGGCGAGCTTTGCCCCTTCTGCCGCTATGTGTATAGCGAACGATTGGCCCGCTATGGCGGCGATTGGACGCGCGTCGTGGAAGACGTGCGCGTCAAGCGACTCATCCTGAGCGAGAAGGATCGCGTAGGCATCGGCACGTTCCAACCGAAGGACGAGAAAAACCAGGATTCGACCGAACTCACCGGCGACATCAACTATCGCAAGATTGCCGAGTACGGTAGCGATAGCGACCCGCGAGCGTTCAACTTCGACGGCGAATTCAACGTCGCCAACCGCGGCATCATCGAGTTCGTCGAAGTGCTCAAGTTGGACGTGGCATTTCTTTACGATCTGCTCGGCGCCAGTCAAGAGCACAAGGTCAAGCCGAAGAAGTTCGCGCAGACCGACATCGACGAAGTGATCATCGGTCACACGAACGAGCCCGAGTATCGCCGCTTGCAGAACAACGAGTTCATGGAAGCGCTCCGTGATCGCACGGTAAAGATCGACGTGCCTTACGTGACCACGTTGTCCGACGAAATACATATCTACGAAAAGGACTACAACCGTCGCAAAGTGCAGGGCAAACATATTGCGCCGCACACGATCGAGATGGCCGCCATGTGGGCCGTCCTTACGCGTTTGGAGCAGCCGAAGAACGCAGGTCTTTCCTTGCTGCAGAAGCTCAAGCTCTACAATGGAAAGACGTTGCCTGGGTTCACCGAGGAGAACGTCAACGAGTTGCGTGAGCACGTTACAAATGAAGGCTTGATCGGTATTTCGCCCCGCTATGTGCAGGACAAAATCTCGAACGCACTCGTTGCCCATCCCGACGCGGACAGCATCAACCCGTTTATGGTGCTCAACGAACTCGAATCAGGCCTCAAGCATCACAGTCTCATCACGGCCGAAGAAACCCGCAATCACTACCGTGAGTTGCTCGGCGTGGTGAAAGAAGAGTACGAGAACATCGTGAAGAACGAAGTTCAACGTGCGATCGCGGCCGATGAGGATGCACTCAAGCGTCTGTGCGGCAACTACATCGACAACGTGAAGGCCTACACGCAACGCGAAAAGGTGAAGAACAAATTCACCGGTCAATACGACGAGCCGGACGAACGTCTGATGCGATCAATCGAGGTGAAGATCGACATTCCCGAGAGTCGCAAGGACGATTTCCGTCGCGAGATCATGAATTACATCGGCGCACTGTCGATCGATGGCAAGACATTCGACTACAAGACCAACGAGCGTTTGTACAAAGCGCTTGAATTGAAACTGTTTGAGGATCAGAAGGACACGATCAAGCTGACGAGTTTGGTATCGAAGGTGGTCGATGCCGACACGCAAGCAAAGATCGACGTCGTCAAATCCCGGTTGGTGCGCGACTACGGATACAACGACGAAAGCGCGACCGACGTATTGCATTACGTCGCGAGCATTTTCGCCCGTGGAGACACCAAACAGGGTTAGGCGACAAAGGCTGCTGAGCATCGCGTTACGTGAGTTCTGCGGGAGCTGAGGGACCGCCATGGTGATGAAAATCGATCGCGATCGTTCGCGATTCAAGGAGATTGTTCGCGGCAGAATTCGCGAGAATCTTCGCAAGTACGTGACGCACGGCGAAATGATCGGTCGCAAGGGGAACGACCTGGTCAGCATTCCGATCCCGCAACTCGATGTGCCCCACTTCCGTTACGGCAAAAACGGTGGCGGAGGCGTCGGCCAAGGCGACGGCGACGAAGGCACGCCCGTGGGAGCCGGTGGCGACAAAGGCGGCGGCGGAGGGCAGGCCGGCAGCGATCCCGGCGCTCACGTTCTCGAAGTCGAAGTCTCGCTCGAAGAACTGGCCGGCATCATGGCCGACGAGTTACAGCTTCCGCGGATTGAACCGCGCGGCACCGCGAACATCGTGCAGGAAAAAGCCAAGTACACGAGCATTCGCCGCAGCGGCCCCGAGTCGCTACGACACTTTCGCCGCACCTACATGGAAGCGTTGCGACGTCAGATCTCGTCGAAGACCTACAACAGCGAACAGCCTAAGATCGTCCCGATTCGCGAGGACAAACGCTACCGGTCGTGGACGACGGTCAGCCATCCCGAGGCCAACGCAGCCATCATCTACATGATGGATGTTTCTGGCTCGATGACCGACGAGCAGAAACAGATCGTCCGCACCGAGGCGTTCTGGATCGACACCTGGCTCAAGAGCCAATACGGCGGCGTTGCGGTGAAATACATCATTCACGACGCGGCCGCCAAGGTGGTCGACGAGCAGACGTTCTATCACACCCGCGAGAGCGGTGGCACGCGCATCAGCTCGGCCTATAAGGCCTGCATCGAAGTCATGAAAGACGAGTACCCCGTCAGCGATTGGAATGTGTACTGTTTCCAATTCTCTGACGGCGACAACTGGGGCGAAGACAACCAGGCGAGTCTCGCGATGTTGAAGGATGAAATCCTTCCGAACGTGAACCTCTTCTGCTACGGGCAAGTCGAAAGCCCTTACGGAAGCGGCGAGTATCTGCGCCTTGCGTGAGCGAATGTCTTCGGAGTCCGAGAAGCTGGTCCTCTCCGAAATTCGCGACCGCAATGGAATCTACGAGTCGATCAAGTTGTTTCTAGGAAAGGGAAAGTAATCGCCCGCGCGGCGTGACTTTCATGCGCTATCATCATGACGATCCATAGCCCAAAAGCGTTGCCGACCGAGTTGTCGGATGTCCAAGGCCGGATGCAAGAGTACGCGGCCGGCTACGGACTCGACTTCTTTCCGACCGTCTTCGAAGTCGTCGACTACGACCAGTTGAACGCCGTCGCGGCCTTCGGCGGCTTCCCGACGCGCTATCCGCACTGGCGCTTCGGCATGGAGTACGAACAGCTTTCGAAGGGCTACGCCTACGGACTGCAGAAGATCTACGAGCTCGTGATCAATAACGATCCGTGCTACGCCTACTTGATGAGTTGCAACGCGCTCACCGACCAAAAGATGGTCATGGCGCACGTCTATGGCCACTGCGACTTCTTCAAAAACAACTTCTGGTTCAGCCAAACGAATCGCAAGATGATGGATCAGATGGCCAACAATGGCAATCGCATCCGTCGTTACATGGATCGCTTTGGAGTTGACGAAGTAGAAACATTCATCGATGCGTGTCTCAGCATCGAAGATCTGATCGACATCCATTCACCGTTTATCAAACGGCCGAGTGCGCAGACCGAACGCAAGCGAGCATTGGCTGACGAAGAAATGGGTGAAACGGATCATGGCCCGGCTCGCTTCGACGCCAAGAGCTACATGGATCATTACATCAATCCTCCCGCAGCCATGGCCGCCGAGGCCGAGCGTCGCCGCAAGCAGGATGAGTCGACGCCGACGTTCCCCGAGCATCCGCAGCGCGATGTGATGTTGTTCATTCTCGAGCACGCGCCGCTCAAGCCGTGGCAGTTGGATGTTTTGTCGATCCTGCGCGACGAAGCGTATTACTTCGCGCCACAGGGTCAAACAAAGATCATGAACGAAGGCTGGGCCAGCTATTGGCACTCGACGATCATGACGCGCCAGGGGCTCACGTCGGCCGACATCGTCAACTATGCCGACCACCACTCGGGCACGATGGCGACGAGCCAAAATCGCTTGAACCCCTACAAACTCGGCATCGAATTGTTCCGCGATGTCGAGGAACGATGGAATCGCGGCCAATTTGGCAAAGACTACGAGGACTGCGACGATCTCGTGGCGAAGCGCGATTGGAACACGAACGCGAATCTCGGCCGTCAAAAAATCTTCGAAGTACGCAAGATTCACAACGATCTGACGTTCATCGATGAGTTCCTGACGCTCGACTTCTGCCGACGGCACAAGCTGTTTTCGTTCGGCTACAACCCAGGCGCCGATCAATACGAGATTGAGAGTCGCGAGTTCCCCAAGATCAAGCAACGGCTGCTGTTCAACCTGACGAATCGCGGATTGCCGATCATCCGAATTCGCGACGCCAACTATAAGAATCGTGGCGAGCTGTATCTCGAACACATCCACAGCGATACCGAGCTGCAGTTTGCCTATGCTCGCGATACGTTGACGAATTTGCATCGCTTGTGGATGCGCCCGGTGCATATCGAAACCGAGTTCGACGGCGTGCGAACGGTGTTGTCGTACGATGGTTCGGAACACTCGCAAGAACAGACGCACATCGCGTCGATCAGCCGCTGAGGCTGCGAGGTAGAAACGATTTCATGTCCGTCGCTCAGCAAGTTCAAACGGCACTCGCAGCGCTACCGTGTCCGAACACCGGGCCGATGCGCATCGACGAAGCCGATGCGGGACAGCGGTTCGAGTGTGACCTGGCGGCCTTGGACTCGATCGGCTGCGCGTTCGAGCGCTTTGCGCTTCATGCCGACAAGTTGCGAAGCGTCGACGTGGTCGCCTTGAAAGCTGTTGCTGACGATCTGTCGAAGCGGCTCACGTATCTGCTCGAGCCGATCCAGCCGATCGAGATCGACTCGCAGCAGTGCACGGTGCAGATGCGCTCGGTGCCGCCCACGAAGACCGACGACCGCACGAGCTACTATGAGCTGCTTGTCCGCAAAGGTGGCGAGTTGAGCCTCGTTCGCTATGCCGTGGATGTTGGAGCGGGCCGGCAGGTGATTCTGGCCCAGGTGACACGCGAGGTTTTCTTGCGCCTCGTGCGAGATTTCTCGGCCGCCGCGGGTTAACCGACTGAAAGTGCGCGCTCGGCGCGGGTCTCTGACCCCGCCGCTTGACCGACCGAAGGTCTCCCGAGATCGGCGGGGTCGGAGACTCGCGCCGAGCGCGGACACGCGCTTGCGCGTCATGCTGGTGGCGTGTTATGATGGCCGCCATGAACCACGCCCATCACGAAGCGCCGTCGACCGAAACATCACTGCAACCCGCGGAAGGTTGGCACTGCCAACATTTCTTCTATCGCTTCGATCGTGGGGTGCTGCAAAAGCTGGGCAGCGACGTCGTCAAAGGCGTCGAGGCCGTCGCTGAGGTGTTGAACCCCGAGTCGGCAGACGCCCCGGCCCGGCTGCAAACGTCACTCGTGTGCGGTCATAAGGCTGACTTCGGCCTGATGATGCTCGACCCCGATCCGCTCAAGCTCGACTCGGTGCATCAGCGGTTGATGTCGGGGCCGCTGGGGCCGGCGATCGTGTCAACGTACTCGTTCGTCTCGCTCACCGAAGTCTCGGAGTACGTGCCGAGTGTCGAGCAGTATGGCAAACGGCTGGTCGAAGAAGGCGAGAATCCCGAGGGGCCTGCCTACCGTGCGAAGCTCAAGGCGTATGAGTCTCGCGAAGAGATGATGCGCAAGCAGCGGCTCACGCCCGACTTGCCGCCTTGGCCGAACACCTGCTTCTACCCCATGAACAAGAAGCGGAAGGTCGGCGAGAACTGGTTCCTCATGCCGTTCGAGGACCGTAACCGCATGATGGCCGAGCATGGCCGCAGCGGCATGAAATTCGGCGGCCGCGTGACGCAATTGATTACGGTTTCGGTCGGGCTCGACGATTGGGAATGGGGCGTGACACTTTGGGCCCGTCGTCCCGAGTTCCTCAAAGAGATCGTCTACAAGATGCGCTTCGATGAGGCCAGCGCCCGATACGCCGAGTTCGGGCCTTTCTATACGAGCTTCGTCGTGTCGCCGCGCGAAATGCTCGAGCGTTGCAACGTACGCGGCAGCTAGGTCGCGTAGCTCTCAGCCGTGAACAACGACGTGTAACAGTCGCGGTATTCCTCGTTAAATTTCCGCGAAGTCCTCATTTCGCGCCCGGCGGATGCCGATTGGTAAGACGGGCAAAGATTGACGCCTGTAACGATTATCGTGGCGTCCCACCGTCAATCGCTGTGCTGAAAGGACTTAGCATGCGCGGCATTCAATGGGCATGTCTTCTCCTGGTCGCGGCGACGCTATCGCTAGCGTGCACGGGTTGCCGAAGCAGCCCAAGTGACAAGGACGTGCCCCACGACGACCCGATCTACCAGAACCGCAACGACGTCTACCCGAACCGAGACTAAAGCCATTCTTAGCTCGGTCACCCCTTAGGTGTTTAGAAGTCCATCTGGTAGCGAAGATCGAAAATGTTCGTGTTGCTGTAGCCGTAGGTGTTGTTGGTCAGCATCGCGCGGATGTAGTTGAACTGGACTTTTGAGTACGGGTTCAAGTACCAGTTCACGCCGAAGGTCACGTCGTTGACCTTGCCGCCGCCGACGGTCGGGTTGTAGTTGGGTTGGCCGACATTGGCAATTGGGCCGCTATTCAAGTCGATGTGCGACCATCGTGTGGCGACTTCCCAGGCGCCTTTGCCGCGGAACATCGAACGATTCGGCCCACGCAAGCGGAAGAAATCTTCGAACGGAATCACGCGGTCGATGACGCCGAGTTTGCGATCGTACGGGCGATGCTCGCCGGTGAGGAAGTACGCGAGGGTTGTGTACTCGCCCCAGTAGTTCAACGGCGCTCCGGCAGTCTGGCTCACATTAACCGCCATGACTTCGTTCTGCAGAGATAGCGGGCCCCAGACTCCGAGCAGTTCGGTTCCGAAGATGTTGTAGCCACGCGTGCGAATGTTGCCTGTGTCGACGAAGAACGGTGTGCCGTTAGCTAATCCATTCACATTCTGGCCGCTGGTTCCGACCACCGCTGCCGAAACTTCGCCGATATAGATTTCCGGCGACGTACGGAATCGAGCCAGATTGTTCGAGGGATCGAAGAACGAGTACGCCGCGCCGAGGTGCAAGTAATAGCGCCCATTTGCCGGAACGTCGTAATACGGTAGCCACGTCCCGCGGCCGACGACGCCATTGCCGCCGATGGTGCTTAACGAGTCGCCGTACTGGTCTTGGCCTGTCTTGATCAACGAGGCGGCAACGGTGCCGTTGAAGTCATCGCCCCAAGGCCGGTAGAACCCAACGCCCAAGTGACGAAAGGGAACGAACGCCTGGAACAGCAGCGATCGTTCGGCAAAGGTCGTGTAACGGAAGCTGCTCACGACTTCCAAGCTGAACGGTTGCTTCCATTGGCCGACGCGCACCGCGCCGAGCAATGGCAGGTTGACGTACTCGCCCCACACGTCCGTAAACGTCGGCCGTCCAAAGAACGCGAAGTCCATTTGGAAAAAGCCGTTCATGTTCTCGGTGACCTGACCGCTGGCGGCCAAACGTGCGCGGCGGAAGTCGGCACCGTCTTGAATCGTGCCACCGGGCACTTGCGGGGGCGTCGTATCGCCGGGGAATAACGGGTTGGAGAACGTCCGCTTGCTGTTGTCGCCTTGGTTGAACCAACCTTGGTCGGCCTGAAAGACCGCGTTCACCTTGATGCGCGGCAGCGCGCCTTTGTCTTTGTCGTACGCCTTTCGAAAGTCGGACAGCTCACGTTCGAGGCGGCCCACGATCGAATCTTCGGTTGGTGGTCCAGGCGGCGGCACCAAAGGGGATTCACCAGTCGGCGGCCCTGGCGGCGGCGATAAGGGTGATTGACCCGGTGGAGGCCCTGGCGGCGGCACAAACGGGCTTTCGGCCGGAAAGCCAGGCGGCGGAGCTTGAAACGCGGTTTGAACTGCACCGGATCCGTCGGCAGTTCCGAGCGACTGATGGAGTTCCGATCTCGGGACAGGACTTGTGAAGGGTGACACCGTAGTCAACGGTGCCGTTGTTGGAGCGGCAAGAGTGGGCACTGCGACGGCTATTGGAACAGCGGCAGCCGGAACAACGTAGGGAGCATTAGGCTGTGTTGCAACTACCGGGGGCAACGCGATTAGCGGCGCAACTGCCTGCGGAGACTGAGCAGCAACATTTGCATAGGGCGAAGCGGCCGGAGCTTGCGCGAGCGTAGCGGCTGTTTGGCTGAAAGAGCCACCCAAAGCAAGCAGCAGGAGTGGCCGAGCGATAAGCCGCTCGCAAAGTCGAGGCGTGCCCATTTTTGCCCCACGTTCGAGTATCGTTCGACACGATTACCCACGTAGAGCCTATCGAACCCGCACATCAAGTAACTTCGTTCAGATCGCTACGAACGATACAGTCTACGCAAACATCCTATTTTTTAGACTGTTGGCCGACCGCGTGGCGTTTCACTCCGACGGCGGCTAGCCAAGGAAAAGCCCGTCGAGATTGTCTCGGCGGGCCTTTCAAATGAACTAACAATCGATGACCACAGCTCAGTTATTCTCACCGATGCGGTCGGTTCCTTCCTGGAACCGATACTGCTCAGCCACTGCTCCCGTTACCGGGTCAATGCTCTGCTGCGGTATTAGCTCGTCTGATTCAGGAGCATCGTCTTCTTCGTACATGGCGATGCCGGCATACTGATCATTGGCCGTGGGAATGCGGGGAATCGGCTGCCAAATCTTGCCGTTCCAATACGACCAGCGGTTTGCCGGTGTGTAATACCACCACATTTGCCCGTCCCAACGATAGCGCCAGCCATCGGGACGACCAGCCACAGACTTCGCGGCCGCTTTTTGGCTTTCCGACAAAGTCTTCGTAGATTTCTTAGCAGCTTTGACTGGCATCGTGGCCTTCGCCGCGTCAACCGCCGGCGTCACGGCAGGCACAGCGGCTTGCACAGTAGTGGCGGGCGCGTCGGGGGCAGCCGCACCTGCTTCGCCCAACGCGACATTCGCCGCAGTCAAGACGGCGAGGGCTAGTAGACGTTGCATTTCAATGGGCTCCAAGTTGGCGGTGCAAAACGCGCACTGGTCAGTTCTACGCTAATTTTAGGTTGAATTTCCCTCATTTCACATGCGTTTTTCGGGCATGTCAAGCATTTGGAGCCGCAGTGAAGTGACGCTGCGTTGCCGCGAGATTTCGCGGGATAGCACTTTCTCGCCGCGAATCGCCCAACCATCGACAAGCGCGTAGCTAGTCGTTAATTAGCCACCTAACATTCGTACATCTCAATGAAGTGATGCTACGGACTGATACGATTGTGCCGGCTCGAGTATCGGTGCCCCTGCTTACTCGGCAGGTATCGGATCCTCATCCTTCGGCAACTGTATGAGGTCCGTCTTCGGATCGTCGCCACGATCGGCCGGCAGATTCTTGAGCTTCGGCGTGAGCACCACGGTCACTTGTGTGCCCATAGGCGGAATCTTGTCGGTCGCCGCTTCGTAAAGAAGGGCGCTGTTCGACGCCGAACTCTCGACCGGAATGTCGAGCATCGCGCTGGCGAAGTTCGACACGCAGATGAAGTCTCCGTCCTCGGCCTGGTAATGCCGCTGCCCGGTCGCCGGGTCGACCCAAAAGCCGCTACCGCCAAAGACCCACGGCTCGGTCATCGGCTTGTCGGTTTTGAGGTTATGAAGCCAGTCCTGTGCTCGTGCCTTCTGACGTTTGCCTTTTTCATCGGTCCAGAACAGCGTGATCTCGACTTCGGTGCCGCGAGCGGGCGTGTATTCAGGCACGAACCGCGCGGGATTTCCGGGCTCACCCTCCGCGGCAATGAGAGCCGCGTGAACGATGTACACCTGCGTCGGCACCGCGACGATCGACTCGTGCTCTTTCGTTCGCGACGGGCAAGCGAACATTTCCATCTGCCCCTCACGCAAACAGATACGCCCCACCATCACGACACGCTTATTCTTCGCATCGAGCCACACTGGGAATCTCGGCGACAACCGCGACAAACCGGAGGCTTCCAAATCCTTCGCCGACGGGGCCTTATCAGCCTGTTGCCCGACACAGGGCTGCACAGCATTTGCGATCAGCAGCACAGCGAAAACGGCGAGCTTCTTCATGCGTTCATTCCACCGCGAACGACTATCGGGACAAAGCAGCTTGATGTTGTTAAGATACCGCGTCCATTCGACACCGAACAGGAAGCCGTGAAGAATGTCGAGCACGATTGACAACGAAGTGATGAGCGAATCGAGCGGCGAATTTGCCCCGTTGCAGGGTGGACTGCGTTGGCACTCGTCAGCGCCCGAGAGCGTCGCCGCCGCAGGCACTTGGGACAACGACAGCGAAGGCTGGAAGTTGTGGGCGAAGCATCTTTCGCGACGCGACGGGCCGAAGGCGCTTGCTCGGGTGTTCAAGCACTACGATCTGCCTAAATCGCCGCTCGACGACGATCCTTCGGACGCGACGCTGACCGCGTGCCTCGAAGAAGCGACGAGTCCTGTGTTGCGCGAACAAGCCGAGCAGTGGCTTGCCGTCGCGCGTGAACTTCCCAAGTTGTCCGCTCGCGTATCGGCACGCCTTTGGTGGCGCACGGTCGAGCATCTTCTGAACATGCGACTCTGGGCCGAGTCGCAGGATTGGCAACATGATGTCGTCGCTGGGCAGTTGTTGCTCGCCGAGTTGCCGATCACGTTGGCTCACGTCTTGCCAGAGTTCGACAACACGCGCTGGCTCGTGCCCGGAGCGATCGAACATGTGCGCGCTTCGATGGCCGAGCTTCTCGATGGCCAAGGCCTGCCGCATGTCGGTCATCTCAACGACTTTCGGCCACTGATCGCGTGCTGGTCGCGTGTCGCCGTGATGTCGCGTTGGCTGGAGCGCGCGGACTGGACCGATGAAATGCGCAAAGAGATGTCGGCGGCGACAACGCATCTGCTTCGCCTCACGCGACGCGATGGGTCGCAAGTGCTCGGTGCAGATAACGCACCGTCAAGGTCGCGGCTCCGTTGGATCGAAGAAGCCGCCGATGAATTCGGCACGGGCAAGTCAAAACGTTTGGCCGCGTTCGTGCTCCGGCATCATGGCAAGGTGCCGTCGAAATCGCCTTCGCCGGCCGATCACTCGGAATGGTCGGAGGTCGCCACGCTGCGAACCGATTGGACGCGTCGCGCCCATCGGCTGGCGGTCGATTACAGCGGTCGCCGCATCCGAGCGGAACTCGACGCTGCCGGCGAACTCATCTTCGCCGGCGACTGGACGTTCGAGGTTCAATTCAATGGCCAAGTGCTCGAGCCGCAGAGCGATTGGGAAGAGGTTTGTTGGGAGAGCGACGAAGAGGTCGACTACCTGGAGCTGCAAACCACGCTCCCGCAAGGCATGCACATGCAGCGTCAATTCATGCTCTCGCGTAGCGACGAAATCCTAGTGATGGCCGACGCGGTGCTCGGCGTCGAGCCCGGCGAGATCGAATACCGAGCTTCGTATCCCTTGGCTGCCGGCATCCATTTCGAAGGCGCCGCTGAATCGCGGGAAGGGTTTCTCGTCGGCAAGAAGCGACGCGCGCTCGTCATGCCGCTTGCGATGCCTGAGTGGCGCACCGATCCGCGAGGGACATTGCACGTCTCCGACGGAAAGCTCGAAGTCGTGCAGAGCGTGAGCAAATCGCGATCATTGTTTGCTCCGCTGTTTTTCGATCTGCGGTCACGACGATTCGAAAAGCGTCGCACCTGGCGACGATTGACGGTTGGTGAAGAACGCGCCATTGCGGGGCCCGACGTCGCCGTGGGTTATCGCGCACAAGTCGGCAAGTCTCAATGGCTCGTGTTCCGTTCGTTGCAAGAAGGGCGCAGCCGCACCGTCCTCGGGCACCATCTGTTCTCGGAGTTCCTCGTCGGTCGGTTCTCCAGCGAAGGAACCGTCGAGTCACTGATCGAGATCGAGTAACCTCGCGCATCGCTATGCTTCCGGAATTCACGCCGCCGGAACTCACGGACGCCCAGCGCCATCTCCTGAGTTCAAACCTCGCGGAAGTTCGCAAACGCATCGCCGCCGCGGCGGCTCGCAGCGGTCGCGACGTCTCGAGCGTGAAACTGGTCGCCGTGACGAAGTACGTCGACGTGCGAACGACTCGGGCGCTTGTTGAGCTCGGCTGTTCGAGTCTCGGCGAAAGTCGTCCGCAATCGCTGTGGCAGAAGGCGGCGGAACTCTCCAGCCTGCCGATCGAATGGCACATGATCGGCCATCTTCAGCGAAACAAGCTTGAGCGTACACTCCCGCACCTCGCCTTGTTGCACTCTGGCGACAGTCTGCGACTGCTCGAAGCGATCAATGCTGCGTGCGTGGCGACCTCACAAAGGCTGTCGGTGTTGATCGAAGTAAACGTTTCGGGCGACGCGGCGAAACATGGCTTCGCTCCCGACGAAGTCCAGCAATCGCTCGACGCATTGTCGAAGTTCAAGGCGCTCGACGTCCGCGGTTTGATGACAATGGCCGGCCGCGAAGCGGATGCTGACGAAACCCGTCGTCAGTTTGCCAGTCTCAGAGAATTGCGCGATCGCCTGGCGCTGAAGCAGTCCGGCGTCGCTGTCGCGGAGCGAACTGTCGATGGGCATGAGTGGCGACTACGAGGTCGCGATCGAAGAAGGCGCGACCATCGTGCGTGTGGGTTCGGCGCTGTTTGAAGGATTGGACAATTCCACATGAACTCAGCAATCGCGCACCGTCACCGCAAGCGTTGATGGGTAGTCGATCGAAGGGTTTTATTCCTCGAAGCGGATTTCGAGAATCTGGAATCGCGTCGTGCCGGCCGGCACGGGAATCTCGACCTTCTCGCCGACTTTCTTACCAACGAGTCCCTGCCCCAACGGGCTCGTGATCAGAATTTTGCCGGTGTCGTAGTCTTCATCGCCCGCTCCAACGAGTGTGAACGTTTCGTTGTCGCCGAAGTCGAGATCCTTCACCACGACCGTCGAGCCGAAGCTGACCTCGTCTTTCGGCAGCGTCGACGTATCGATAATTTGAGCCCGACCGAGCTTGTCGCGCAACAGATTGATCTTGGCCTGCAGCATGCCTTGCGATTCGCGAGCGCCGTGGTATTCAGCGTTCTCGCTTAAATCCCCTTCGCCGCGAGCATCGGCAACGCGCTGCGACACCTTTGGCATTTCGACTTCATCAAGTTGCTTCAGATCCGCCATCAGCTTTTCGTAGCCGGTGCGGCTCATCGGTATGAAATCCATTGGCTCTCGACCTCACCATGCGATACGAAGTTACGATTCGTCGGCGACCGCAACTCCTGGCGCGGTCCCGACCGGATTAACGTCCGGGAGTCCGATCCTCGGGAAGATACAACATGCGCCCGCAACTCGTGCAAAGCACGACCATCTTGCCGAGGAGCAAGTTGTTAATCATGTTGGGCGTGATGACCTGGTAGCAGCCGCCGCAGTTCTCGCCCTCGAGGACGGCGAGTGCATCGGCGCCGCGGCCGCGGACCATGCGATGGTACGCTTGGGCGAAATCGGGCGGCAGTCCCTTCTCGGCCTCTTTCAGCTCGGCGTCGAGCCGCTTGATGTCGCCGGCAATGAGTTCTTCCTGCCCGCGAACGGCGGCCTGTGCCTTGGTCAGCTCTTCTTTGGCCTTGGCGACACGCCCCTCGGCTTCGGTGGCTTCCTTTTGCAGGCCTTCGGTCTTTTCCATGCCTTCGAGAATCTCGTCGGCCAACACGCTGATGGCCATCTCGTCGGCGGCGATCTGGTCTTTGAACGACTGGTACTCGCGGTTGCTCTTGGCCTGGTTGAGCTTCACCTGGATGTCGGCGATTTTGCCCTCGCCGGTTTTCAGTTGCAGTTGCTTCTGATCGACGGCGATCTTCGCTGCTTTGACGTTCGCCTTAGCTTGCGCCAGCTCGGCGTCGAGCCGAGCGACATTCGCCTCTCGGGCCTTTACCTGCTTCGGCCCGCGCTCCATGCGCTCGTGCAGATCACTGAGCTGCTGGTGGATGCGGTGCAGTTCGCGAAGTAGGCTTGCCGTTGCGGTCATTACGACTCCTCGTGGTGTTTTCGTTCGTGTCGCAACGACCTTGGTCCAATAAAAAAACCGCTGGCCTTTGCGGGCCAGCGGTTTTAATTTAGCCGCCGCGAGCTAACTAGCCAATCCTTCGAGGAAACCTTCGAGCTGTTTGCTACGGACCGGGTGTTGCAGCTTTCGAACTGCCTTCGCCTCGATTTGCCGCACTCGCTCACGCGTCACCTTAAAGATTCGGCCAACCTCTTCTAAAGTATACGTGTATCCGTCCCCGAGACCATAACGCAGCTTAATGATCTCGCGTTCGCGGAACGTCAGCGTCTTCAGCAGGTTATCGATCTTGTCGCGAAGCATGCCCTGCGTCGCAGCGCTCATTGGGCTTTGCGAGCCGGAATCCTCGATAAATTCGCCGAACGAGGTGTCCTCGCTCTCGCCGACCGGGCGATCAAGGCTCACCGGGTGACGGCCGATGTTCAGCACGCGGCGCGTTTCTTCGACCGTCAGGTCGGCGGCGATTGCCGTCTCTTCGGTCGTCGGCTCGCGGCCAAGTTCCTGCAGAAGCATCTTCGACACGTTGCGCAGCTTCGACAGAACGTCGATCATGTGCACCGGGATGCGGATGGTCCGCGCCTGGTCGGCAATCGCGCGGGTGATCGCCTGGCGAATCCACCAGGTTGCGTACGTAGAGAACTTGTAGCCGCGACGGTACTCGTACTTGTCGACAGCCCGCATGAGGCCGGTGTTGCCTTCCTGAATCAGATCCAGGAAGCTCAGCCCGCGGTTGCGATACTTCTTGGCGATCGAAACAACGAGCCGCAGGTTGCCGCCCGATAACTCGCGCTTCGCGTGCTCATAGTCTTGATACTGAGCACGCATCTTCACGCAACGTCGACGCAGCGTCGTCGAGCTTTCCTGCGTCATCAGCATTAGATCACGCAGCTCCTTGCGGAGGTTCGCGCGATCATCCTTGGCGGCGCTATCGTTCTCGATCATCGCCATTCGCTGCTTCAGAACTTCCATCCGCCGTGCGGCGTCTTCCAATTGCTTCATCATCGGCTGCACGCGGCGCATGCGCAGGCTAAGCTCTTCGACGAGCGTCAACGATTTGCGACGTCGCCCGAGGAACCGCGCTCGGGCGGCCAACCGCTCGTCACGCGTGCTGCTACGGCTGGTCATCACGCGGAAGTCGCGCTTGTTCGCCTTGAGCAAATGCTCGAGCGTCCGCAGATTGTGCGGCATACGAGCAGTGATCTGTTCCTTTGTCAGTTGCTCGGTCAGCGACACCTTGATCGTGCGATCGAACGGCAGCGCGCCGAGGTGAACCTTCGTGAGTGTTTCGACCGTCACACGCATCGCGAAGTCACACGACAGCAGCGTGCGTCGGAATCGCTTGCGCGTGATCTCGATTTTCTTGGCAAGCGCGATCTCTTCGTCGCGCGACAGCAGCGGAATCTCCGCCATCTGCGTCAGATACATTCTGACGGGGTCGTCGCTCCACTTCGAGTCGTCGGGAATGTGAAGTCGCGGACCGTCGGCCTGCTCTTCGCTTTCCATCGCTTCGCCGAGCGTGACTTCGCGATCGTTATTCTCCGCCATCATTTGCGGCGGGTCGGCGAACTCGGGCTCGGGCGCTTCGTTGACGATCTCGATGCCTTGGTCCTCCAAGGCCATCAGAAGATTGTCGAGCTTGTCGGGGTTCACCGCTTCGTCGGGTAGATATTCATTGACCTGATCGAAGGTCAAATAGCCCTGCGACTTCCCTGTCGTCACGAGCTCGTGCAAATCCTTGTCGGCGAGATCCACTTGTCTTCCCTCCGGCACCGCGATTGAAGACGGCGCGTCCAGACAACCGTTGATTATGGTCAGCTAGCGGCTCGAATCAAGTTTCGAAAGCTGCCAAACACGACCAACCGACAAACGGCATCCCTACCCATCCGTGGGCACGGAAATACCTTGCCGGCTCCGAAGCTTGTTCACCAGCTCGCTGAGCACCTGGCCTTCGTCCGCTGGGGACGTGGCCGGCGGGGTCGAGCGATCGGCCAACTCGGCGCGTCGCTCGCTTCGGTGCTCGACAAACACGGTCAACAAATCACGAAGTTCGCTTGCCACGTTCGAGCGACTCATCACTTGGCGCTCTTCGTCGAGCTCGACCAGCAGGCTTTTCAGCTCCTGATCCTCGAGCTCGAGCATGAGTTTCTCGAACGACGGCATGATTTCTCGGT
The DNA here is from genome assembly GCA_963708675.1 of uncultured Planctomycetota bacterium. Taxonomy (GTDB): domain Bacteria; phylum Planctomycetota; class Planctomycetia; order Pirellulales; family PNKZ01; genus DATAXP01. The sequence continues at coordinate 1,531,234 of CAVPTO010000003.1, read as the reverse complement.
CCGCCAAGCGGCACGCCAGGTCATACAAAGCGCGGCGATGCGGACAACTAAATTGTTCTGTTTCGACACACTCGCGCACTTCGGCGAGAAGCTCAGGCTGCTCGATCAATATCTGGAGCAGCCAGCGTTCGGCCAATGTCATGCGCGGCACTTCGACCACCAGGGACTTTTCGCCCAATGACTTTGCGGATGCGGGATTCGCCTTAGCGCCTGTGCGATCCATGGCGACAGTGCGGCGATTGCCTGAGTCGCGGCGCAGCTCGGTCAGACGGTCGCGGAGACGTTCCTCGCGCAGGCCGCTGCGTTGAGCAAGACGGTGCAGCACCTGATCTTCGCGAAGGCGCATGGCGCCCGTGGTACCGGCCTGCAGCCGCGGCGCACGGGCGATGGTCGCCAATACGCTTTCGACCGTCTGCATCATGGCCTGCATGCCACTCGTGGCCGAAAGCCCCGCCGTCACCGTGCGGAACTTGTGTTCCAGGGCGTCGACGCCATCGGCCAGCAGGGCCTCGAACGCTTCGGGGCCCTGTTCGGCGAGAAAATCCGCGGGATCGAGGCCATCGGGGGGCGTCACGATACGGACGTCCACCTGCTCGGCGACGAAAAGCTCGAGAATCTCGTCCGTGCGTCGGCGGCCAGCCTCGTCGCCGTCGAGCACGAGGACGATCGTGTCAACAAATCGTCGCAAAAGGGCGATGTGCCGCTGGCCCAGGGCGGTCCCCAGCACAGCAACGGCGTTCTTGAAGCCGCTTTGATGCGCGGCGAGGCAGTCGGTGTAACCTTCCATGACGACCACGGTGCGCGATTTGGTCATCGCGTCCTTGGCGGCGTCGAGACCATAGAGCAGGTTGCTCTTGCTGAACAGCGCCGTCTCGGGGCTGTTGACGTACTTGGCCTTGTCGATCACGCCCGGCATGATGCGTCCGCCGAGGCCGACCGGCCGCCCCTGTGGGTCGCGGATCGAGAACAGCACGCGGCCGCGAAAACGGTCGTAATGGCCGCCGGTGTCTTTGGCGACAAGCAAGCCGACCGACGAGAGCACTTTGGAATTGAAGCGCGTGTCGCGGGCGCGGTTCTGCAACCAGTTCCAATCGTCGGGTGCGAAGCCGAGATGGAACGAGTTGATGGTTTGATCGGTGATGCCACGTTCGGCGAGGTACGCTCGTGCGGTGCTCGCGCTCGGGTCTTTCACGAGGCAGTCGTGGTACTGCTGCTCGGCCCAGGCCATTGCCTGATAAAGCAATCGCTTCGCGTCGGCATCGCTCGGTGTGCCGGACGACGTGAGCGTGACTCCCGCGCGTTCGGCCAACATGGCGAGCGCTTCGGGGAACGTGATGCTTTCCATCTTCATCATGAAGCTGAAGACGTCGCCGCCGACATTGCAGACCCAGCAGCGATACGACTGCCGCTCGGGATTTACTTGCAGGCTTGGACGCGAATCGTCGTGCCAGGGGCAAAGAGCTTTGAAGGCGCGGCCTTCGCGACGCAGCGGCAGGTAGCTGCCGACCAACTCGACAATGTCGGTCGCTTGGCGCACCTGTTCCTTGGCATCGTTCGACATGCCGCCAGCCGCTATGCCTGGAGTCACCGACGCCTCCTGCCAATTGCCGAGCGCTAACTCACGCGATGTCGAAGTCTCATAGAGTCCCGGCATCTCACACAAACCCGGCATGTGTGCATCCTGCACGATCCGTCGCGAACCCGCGTGGCGACGCCATCCGTGACGCCTGCGCCTAGTGTCGAGCCCTAAGTTGCGCGGCGATTATATGTCTGTCATTCTAGTGGGTCAAACCCAAAGGGCGAGTGCCGAAAACCGCGATTTCATGCGGAAAATCGCGGCATTTTCGGAGTTGACCGAGATCGCGAAATCCGCTTCGCGTCGCGTCAGCCGTCGCGCTCGCCGACGACGACTTGCAGCGTCTGCGGCTGCCCGTCGCGTATGATTTTGATGGTGACGTTGGCGCCGATCGCGGTGCCCGCCACTTGAAGACGCAACTCATCGGAGTCGGTGATCTTTTTGCCTGCCCACTCGACAATGACGTCGCCTGCCTCGAGGCCGGCCTTCTCCGCGGGCGAACCTTTCTGCACACCGGCGATGACCGCGCCGCTGGTGTCGGCCACCTTGAACTGTTGCGCAAGCTCGGGTGTCAGATCTTGCAGGCCGACGCCGAGGTAGCCACGCGGCACGCGTCCTTTCTCGATCAGGTGCTGATAGACGTTCTGCGCGATGCGGCTGGGGATGGCGAAGCTAATTCCTTGGTACGACCGGCCGACAATCGCCGTCGTGATGCCGACGACCTGGCCTTGGATGTTGAGCAGCGGACCACCGCTGTTGCCGGGGTTCACGGCTGCGTCGGTCTGCAAAAAGTCCTGATACGCGTTGTTCTCGCCGAGCGCGTGACGTTCCTTGGCGCTGAGGATGCCGAACGTCACTGAGCGGTCGAGCCCGTAAGGATTGCCGACGGCCAGCACCCAATCGCCGACTTCCAAATCGTCGCTGTCGCCCCATGAGGCCGCGATCAGGTCGTTGGCACGAATCTTAAGGACGGCCAGGTCGGTGTAGACATCGTGTCCAACGAGCTTAACGTCGGCGATGGCTCGGCCGTCGGTCAACTTCACTACAATCGACTGGGCGTTTTGGATCACGTGGTAATTCGTCAGCACGTAGCCCGACTTGTCGATAATGATGCCCGAGCCTTGGCCTACCGAGCGATAGACCTGTTCGCGACCGCCGCCCAGAAACTCGTCGAACATCGAGCGGCCGCCCCGTACGCGATCGATTTGCTCCGTATCGATATGAACGACGCTGGGCGAAACGAGTTGGGCCACGTCCCGGAAGGCTCGAGACGTGTCGGATAACTTCACCAATTCAGCGTTCTTTCCCAGCTCCTTGAGGTCGGCCGCCGCGGCCTCGGATTTGGCTCGCAGTTGGCCGCGGGTTAGGGCAAAGCCGATTTCCTCGGCCATGTATGGGGCAACCATCACGAGGACCAGGATCACGAGCATTGCGACCAGCGTTTGCCAACGACTTCCGGGCGGCGGAGCGGGCCGCGGCTGAAGAGGAGTCGGAGAATATGGCGAGTAGGAATCCATCGTCATCTCCGATTTGCCGAGCGGGTGGGCGACGCTCTATTATATGGGGGCGTTTTCGGCACCGGAATGTCCTGTCGCTTCTTGCCGTGCTTCAATTCTCGCCATCGCGATACTTCCCTGCGGTCGAAACGGCCGACGATTATGGAATCATCGCGCGCGGTGGCGAGCTGACGAGCGAGCGGCTGATCGACGCATACGGCCACGGAATCTTCCCTTGGCCCAACTGGATGGGGTCGGTCGAGTGGTGCTGCCCGCCGGTTCGTGCGATCTTCGAGTTCGACTCGTTTCATGTCTCACGAAGCCTGCGCAGGTCAATACAGAGCGGCAAGTTTGAAATCACGCTCGACCGCGCGTTTCGTCGAGTCATCACGAGCTGCGCGACAGCCGACGGTCGTCTTGGCCGCACGTGGATCACGCCCGAGATTGTCGAGGCATATTGCAAACTACACGCCGAAGGAATTGCCCATAGCATCGAGACGTGGTGCGACGGTCGATTGGCCGGGGGAGTGTATGGAGTTGCGTTGGGTGGAATGTTCGCTGCCGAATCGATGTTTTACCGTGTTCCTGACGCGTCGAAGGTAGCGCTCGCAGCGCTGATGCAGCATCTACGCGAGCGCGGCTACGAGCTGATCGACATTCAGCAATGGACGCCACACAGCAGCACGCTGGGGTGTGTGGCGATCACAAGGAATGCGTTTCTTTCGCGCTTAGCGGTGGCGATCGAGAAACCCGTGACGTTCGGTTAGCCGCGACGCGCCAGCGGAGCGCTCCGCCACCCGCAAGCGGGTACCCGGTCGCGGCTAAACGATCAACGCAATTTTTCACATCCGCCAGTTATCGGGCAGCGTCACTTCTTTCGGCACGCAGATGATTCCGTCACGAATCATCGCCGTGCCTTCATCGGGCGTATCCTGCACGTCCTTGTCGTTGACGAGTCGCACGTTCTTACCGATGCGGCAGTTTTTATCGACGATTGCTTTGACAATGAGCGAGCCTTCGCCGATCCCCATGCGCGGAGTTCCCGACGCCGCATCCGATGCGAGTTCCTCGGGACTTTCGTAGTAATCGTTACCCATGATCACCGAGTCGCGAATGGTGACGTTGCGGCTGATGTGGCATCGCAAGCCGATGATGCTGTTTTCGATCACCGCTCCCTCGTCGATTGTGCAGCCGTCGCTAATCAGGCTGCCGCGAATCGTGGCGCCGTCGACACGCGACGGCGCGAGAAAACGGGCACGCGTGTAGAGCGGTGCACTGGCTGAGCTGAGGTCGAACGACGGATCGCGGCGGCAAAGGTCGATGTTCGCCTGGTAAAATGCCTTAATCGTGCCAATGTCTTCCCAGTAGCCGTCGAACACGTGTACTTGCACACGATGCGTGCGAATCGACGCGGGAAAGATCTCTTTGCCGAAGTCGTGATAGTCGGTTTTCGTCAGCACGTCGACCAGTCGGCTGCGATTGAACAGGTAGATGCCCATGCTGGCGAGGCAGTCGCGGCCTTTGCTCTTAATGCCGCGCGCTTCTAGCCACGCCGGGTCGGTGCGAACGTGCTTCAGCTCCTCCTCGGTCTTCGGCTTCTCGAGAAACCCTTCGACGCGGCCTTCATCGTTGATGCGCATGATGCCGAAGTCGGCGGCGTCCTTGCGATCGACCAACAACGCCGCGATCGTCACGTCGGCGCCCGAGGCCTTGTGCGACTCGATCATTTCGTTGTAGTCCATGCGATACAGTTGATCGCCTGACAAGATCAGCACGTACTCGACGCCCGGCTGCTGGATGTATCGCAAGTTCTGGCGCACGGCGTCGGCAGTGCCTTGATACCAGTCGGTGTTCTCATTCGTTTGTTGCGCAGCGAGCAGTTCGACGAACCCGCCATCGAACGCGTCGAAGATGTAAGTGCGACGAATATGCCGATGCAGACTGACCGACAAGAACTGCGTCAACACGTAAATGTGGTTGAGACCGCTGTTCAGGCAGTTCGAGATTGGGATGTCGATGAGCCGGTACTTGCCCGCGAGCGGTACGGCAGGCTTGGCGCGGAACTTCGTCAGCGGATTGAGCCTGGTGCCTCGTCCACCTCCGAGGACCAGCGTCATCACGTTCGTCATCAGGCGACCCCTCTCGATGCATGCGATGACCGTTTGGCGAGCGACCCAACGTATGTTAGGCCACCGCGCGTTTCGAATCTAGCGGCACGCGCAAGAACCACGAAGCCCCGTGCACGCTGCGGCAGCGCTCGGTGACGAACGTCGCGATGTTCGCCAAAAAAGATGAGAGATCATCGGTTCTGTCCAAGTGATTCCTTCGCCCATACGCGTTTTTGGCGACGTCAAATTGCGGGGGCTCATGGGCTCGGGCAGCATTCGTGGCGTACTTTTCGAGTTTGGGTCGGTGTGCGTTTGCGCAAGGGTGGGTAAGATTGAGGGGATATTTTCCCCAAGTTCGTGAGGTGTTGGGAATGTTGCATCGCCGCCTTATACAACTGGCCTTTGCGGGTGCGCTGACGCTCGGCGTCTTCAACTCGATCGCCGCTGCCGACGAAGTCCGCATCGCCACTTGGAACGTACGCGAAGGTTTCTCGGTTGAGGGAATTCAAAAGCGCGCCGACGATCTCCGCGAATGCGCCTTGGCGATCAAGCCCGACGTGCTGCTCGTCGAAGAGATCACCTCGCTGGCGGTGCTCGAAGCGGTACGCGACGCGATGGGGCTTCGCGGCTTCCATGTCGCCTGCTCCGATTTCTCCCCCGAAGACAAGCCGGATTTCTCGGACTTTGAGGTCGGCATCATCAGCCGTTGGCCGCTCAACCAGGTGATCGAGTACGACCCGTCGCCGGACGCGACGACCGAGGCAGGGCTCAACACCGAAGAAGTTCTCAATCCGGAACTGAAACTGGGCGTCCGCAAACCGCCCGGCGACGTTCGCGGCTATTTGTGGGCTCGCATCGACGCGGTGAAGTTGACCGTGAGCGTCGTACACCTCAAGTCGTCACGTGGGTCGGCCGGCCCCGACGATTTCGAGAACGCTCGCAAACGCGAGTTCGTCGCCGCCGCGGTGGCAGTCGGTGTGCTCGACGATCGCCAGTTCTGGCGCGAGTACAACTGCATCGTCGGGGGGGATTTCAACGTCGGCCATTCCGACAAAGGCAAAAACGGCCACGATCTTTTTCACGACACCGACGGCCCAGCCAATGACGGCTACGACGATACACACGCCATATTCGCCGACGGCATCGTGGGCGGATTGCGGATGAGCAACGTTGTTTTGCATACAACGAAGCCCACGTATCCCGGCATGCCTGGGACGCCGATCGACAATATTTACGTCGTCGGGCCGCAGGTGTCGTCGTTCAAGCCAGCCGTCGTCGAGGAGAGCACATTCAGCTCGGACCATCGCCCGGTTTGGACATCGGTGAATTTGAAGGTGAATGCCAAAGCGGCACTCCCCACGCTCGCAGCCGGGCATCGCACGGTGCCGAAGCCGGTGATCACCGTCAATGAGGGCGTCATCGGAGCGAAAGAGGCGTCGCAGCATTTGAATCAGCGCTGCACGATCGAATTCGCCGTCAACGGCGGATCGATGCTCGAAGGTCGCAACCTGTGCTTTCTCAACTCGATGTCGGACTTCCGCAACAAGGAAAACTTCACGGCGGTTCTACGGCAGAGCGCGATTAAGGACTTTGCCGGCCGCGGGATCGAAGACCCCGCCAAGGAACTGCGCGGCAAGAAGGTGCGCGTCACCGGCGTGATCACGCTGCGCAACGGTCAATGCCAGGTCGAAATCGACCGCGCCGATGAGGTGCAACTCGTCAACTCGACCTGATTAGCGATTTGATTGGTTAGCCGCGACGCGCCAGCGGAGCGCTCCGCTGGCGCGTCGCGGCTAACCTCGCGAAACATGCTTCAACCGCGCTTCGCGGCCTCTTCGCGCAGCAGCTTGATCCACGGGCCAATGTACGCGCCGTGATCGTGATACGTGCGACCACTGATCAGGTTGCCGTCGATGACGCATGGCTCGTTGACGTAGATGCCGCCGCAAACCTCGAGGTCGAACTTGCACTTGGCGACCGTCGCCATGCGGCGACCCTTGACGCAGCCGGCGCGGGCGGGAATCTCGACACCGTGGCAGACACTCGCGATCGGCAGCTTCTTCTCGAAGAAGTAGCGCGTGATTCGCAGCAAGTCTTCGTCCTCGCGGATGTACTCGGGAGCGCGACCACCGGAGAAAAAGATGCCGATGTACTGCTCGGGACGAATGTCCTTGAACGCAATATCGGCGTCGATCGCGTAGCCTTCCCACTCCTTGGTGATCGTCCAGCCCGGCTTCACTTGGTGCATAACCATCTGGTACGGCCTCTTCTCAGGGGCGGCGACGATGGCCTGCCAGCCTTCTTCCTGCACGCGAAAGAACGGGTACAGCGTATCGACAGTCTCCGTGGCGTCGCCAACGACGATCAAAACCTTGTGCATGCGTGCGTTTCCATGAAGTAAGCTTGTTTAGCCGGCGAGCTTGCTCGCCGCGTGGCGGCTGCGGGCGGCCCACAAAGGGGCACGACAACCGAATGGCCGACACCAATGATCGTAACGCGCGGCAATACGCGACGAAAGCGTCACGCGGCCCGACGACGCTCGTTGCCTACCAGGCGACCCACGGAGTTCGCGGCGATGTTCGGGCCACGTCGCAGCGCGACCGCCGCCAGGTGACCGCCAAAGGCGACCGAGATTTTGAGGGCCGTATCGAACTTTCCTCGCCGACCAAACAAGGGAATGCAGTCCAAATCGCACTCCGGGTCGGGATCGGTCAGGTTAATCGTCGGCGGAGCGAAGCCGTCACGCAATGCGAGCGCCGTGATCGCCAACTCGACGCTTCCGGCCGCGTTCACGAGATGGCCGAGCATCGACTTGCTCGAACTCACGCAGGCGTTCTCCGCATCTGCCCCGAGAGCCTGACGAATGCCGCGTATCTCGACGACGTCGTTCTGAAGCGTCCCCGTGCCGTGGGCGTTGATGTATTGCACATCGCTCGGCTCCAACTGCGAACGGTGGAGCGTATCGCCAATGAGTTGGGCCAGCGCGGCGCCTTGCTCGTCGAGATCGGTCACGTGATGCGCCTCGGCGAGCATCCGTCCGCCCAGTAGCTCCGCGTAGATCTTGGCCCCGCGGGCCTTGGCGTGGCTCAGGCGTTCGAGGACGAACATCGCCGCCCCTTCGCCCATGACGAAGCCTTTACGTTGTCGATCGAACGGCCGACACGCCTGCTGCGGATCGTCGCCATCGGCCAGCACTCGCATCGCGCGAAAACCGGCGGCGAACAACGGATGGAAACCTTCGGCGCTTCCGGCGAGCGCCATGTCGCATTGATCGTCTTCGATCGCTCGCATCGCGGCGAGCACTTCGATCAGGCCACTGGCGCAGGCGGTCGAGTGGCAGATGCGCGGTCCGTGCAAACCGAAGCGGCGAGCGAGGTGCCAACATCCCGTGTTCGGCAGCCATTGCTTCCACCAGCGAACCATACGCGGGTTGATCGAATGCTTCAGTGACTCATCGACAAAGCCGGTATCGCCCATGTGGCCGGCCACCGCGCAACCGAAACGATCGCGATCGACCATATCCAAGTCGATGGCCGAGTCGTCGAGAGCTTCGGCCGCCGCGTGCTCGGCAAGGGCGATGACTTTGAGCGGTGTGGGAAGCGGTCGCTCGATTTGAACTGGCGCCCCGATCATCAGCCCGTCGGGAATGCCTGGCAAACCATCCAAGCGTCGCACGCCGCTGCGCCCCGCACACACGCCACGCCATACGCTCTCGCGATCATTGCCGAGCGATGTGATCAGGCCGATGCCGGTGATCACGATCGGATCGCGTTTTGGTTCGAAGCGAGGCACGGCACGTTCCGAGGGCGCAAGCGCTGGAATCGATTGGCCGACACGGTTGCCGGGCGTGGGGCGGCTAACTTTACGAAGGCCAACTGTAGAAAACTGCGCAAACCGCCTCAAGGCCGGATTTTGCCGCCTATGGCGTCCCGGCCCGGTCGCCACGCAGAGCGTGACGTTCGATCGCTGCGTTGATGAAGCCGGAAAACAGCGGTTGCGCCCGCGTCGGCTTCGATTTGAATTCGGGATGAAATTGCACGGCCACGAACCACGGATGGCTCGGCAATTCGATGATTTCGACTAGCGCCCCGTCCGGACTCGTGCCAGCAAACATGATCCCGTTCGCCCCAAACTGTTGGCGATAAGCATTGTTGAACTCGTAACGATGGCGATGCCGCTCGGAAATCACCTCGCTTGAGTAGCACGTCGTGCTACGGCTTGCGGGGTCGAGGTACGCGGTCTGCGCACCTAGCCGCATGGTGCCGCCCTTGTCGGTGATCGACTTCTGCTCGTCGAGCAGGCAAATGACCGGGTGCGGCGTGTCTTTGCTGAACTCCGTCGAATGCGCACCCGCCAGGCCGATGACATTGCGGGCGAACTCAATCGCGGCACATTGCATCCCCAGGCAAATGCCGAGGAACGGAATCTCGCGTTCACGGGCAAAGCGAATCGCTTCGACCTTGCCCTCGATGCCGCGCTCGCCGAACCCGCCGGGGACAAGGATTCCGTCGAATCCCGTCAGAATCCGCTCAGGTCCTTCTTGTTCAATCAACTCGGCCTGAATGCGCTGCACGCGAACCTGCGCTCGGTGAGCCATTCCGGCGTGATCGAGCGCTTCGTAGATCGACTTATACGCGTCGCGGTGCTCGGCATATTTGCCGACGACGGCGATGCTGATTTCGAACTCTGGATTGCGAAGCCGATGCAGCAGGTCACGCCACTCGTCCATTTCGAGCGGACCGGCCGGCAAGTTGAGGCGTTTGACGATCAACTCGTCTAATCGATTGTCGACGAGGCTGAGCGGTACTTCGTAAATCGAGAAATCCTTGTCCTTCTCTTCGATGACCGCCTCAATGGGCACGTTGCAGAACAACGCAATCTTCTGACGGTCGTCGTGGCTCAGCGAGCGTTCGGTGCGACAGATGAGAATGTCGGGCTGAATGCCGATCTGTCGCATCTGACCGACCGAATGCTGCGTCGGTTTGGTCTTCAACTCGCCGGCCGCTTTGAGGTAGGGCACCAGCGTGAGATGAATGTAAAGGCAGTTCTCGCGTCCCACATCGAGCGAGAACTGGCGGATCGCCTCGAGAAACGGTTGGCTTTCGATATCGCCCGTCGTGCCACCGATCTCGGTAATCACGACATCGACGTCATCGCGGGCTAGCCGAGCGATGCACGCCTTGATCTCGTTGGTGATGTGCGGAATCACCTGCACGGTTTTCCCAAGGAACTCGCCGCGACGTTCCTTGGTGATGACCGACAGGTAAATCTGGCCCGTGGTGTAGTTCGAGTCGCGGGTGAGCGGGCTGTTCGTGAACCGCTCGTAATGGCCTAGATCGAGATCCGTTTCGCTGCCGTCGTCGAGAACGTAGACCTCGCCGTGCTGATACGGGCTCATCGTCCCGGGGTCGACGTTGATGTACGGATCGAGCTTCTGCATACGAACGCGCATTCCGCGCTGCTCGAGAAGCATGCCGACGCTCGCGCTCGTCAGGCCTTTGCCCAACGAACTCACGACGCCACCGGTAACGAAGATATGCTTGGCCATAGAGCGGTGCAGGTCGTCCTTGACTTGAGAACAGCGACGTAAAGGGGCTGATCGCGGCGACAATGTCAGTTTATCGTGCTAGCAAGAAACTGACAAACGGAGCGTTACCATCGCACGACAGAAAGATCTTCGATCTGCGCAAAGTGCGAATCTCTCGTTACCAGCGTAAGATCGAATTGCTGAGCGAGCGCTGCAATCCAAAGATCGTTGTCCGGTAACGGCCGACCACGCATTCTCTGAAGATGCTTCAACGTTCCGTAGTTCTTCGCTGTCGAGTCATCGACTTGCAAGGTGGTGGTGATTCTTGCGAGTTGCTGAAGGCGGGCGATGTTTTCATCAACACGTGCAGAATGGAGGGCACCGTAAAGCAGTTCGCCGAGTGCGATGCAGGGCAAGTAGACTGTTTGTGATCCATCGAGGTGATTGCGAACGGATAGTTCACCTTCGAGAATGGCGATGGCGATGTTTGTGTCGAGCAAATACCGATCAGTCATCGCTGATCTGCTCGCAGCCGTCGGCAATTGCTTGCCTCATTTGCCGGGCATCGTCACTACTAATGACGCCGAAGACTTTTTTAAGATCGCTGGCCATCGCCCCCGGAGGTAACTTCCGTGGCGCTTGTAGTGATTTTGCGAACTCGACGACAAGCTTTTGGCAGTCGTCCGAAAGCCTACCAAACTGGCCGAGGAGTTCATCTTGTAGTGGACTTGTCATAACGTCAACGCACAGGCACTAGAATCAAGGCACATTTTGAATTTTACCTTCCACGATAGCGCTCGACAAACGCCGCGTAATCGTCGGGCGTGTCGATGCCGCGCGTGGCATGGTCGACGACACCGACGAGGATTGAATGGCCGGCGTGCAAGACGCGAAGCTGTTCGAGCTTTTCGATGCGCTCGGTGTCGGACTGCGGCAGCGTCGCGAGTTGCAGCAGAAAATCGCGACGATAAGCGTACAGGCCAATGTGCTGGTAGAACGACGCGGGCTCCGCGACGAGCAGTCGATCGTCCCATTCGCGAGCGAACGGGATCGGCGCCCGGCTGAAATACAACGCTCGCCCGCTGCCGTCGAACACGACCTTCACACATGCGGGGTCGAGCAAGTTTTCGCGCATGCGAATCGGCGTTGCGAGCGTCGCCATCGGAACGTCGGGATGTGTTTCGAGCAGCCCGATCGCCAGGTCGATGGCATCGCCGGCGATTTCTGGCTCATCGCCTTGCACGTTACAGAAGATGTCGACCTCCGGATGCCGCCGGGCGATCTCGGCCACGCGGTCGGTTCCGCTCGGGGCGTTCGGATCGGTCATTTCCGCATGGCCGCCGAAGGCCTGCACCTCACGGAGAATGTCGTCGTGATCGGTCGCGATGCAAATGCCCTGCGGCCGACCCGCACGACGCGCGGCTTCGAATGTATGCTGAATCAGCGTTTTGCCCGTCTCGCGCAGCAACAGCTTCCGCGGCAGCCGCGTGCTTGCGTATCGGGCCGGGATGACGATGTAGCTGGTGGCCATGCGAGCGTGCAATCTACTCGCTGACCGATCGAAGTCGCAACGGCGTCATTCGACGACGGGAACCTATTGCAGTTCACGATCGCGGCCAGACCCGCCGCAGGCTCTGCATGGCGCCGCGCCCGAGCCACCGCAAGAATTGCATGGGACACGAACTTGTTCCGATTCGACGCTACGCCCGACGACGGTGTTTCGGGTCGTTAGCACAGTACCCCTCGTGCATCCGCGAGCCGAGCAAGAAACCTTTCCGTCGCCACCGCAGAGATTGCACGTTCGATCTTCGAGAAAGCCATTGCCGATGCGGTTCTCAAGTCCGATGTCTTGTCGCTTCGAGCGGACGACGACAAGCACTGTCGATTTACTGACACGTTCATCGACATCGGGCCAAGGAAGTTCGACCGGCTCAACGGCTTTTTGTTCGAACTCTGGAATCGTCTGCTTGATGAACGCGACGGCATTGTTCATCGCGATTCCCGCAGCGTAGCGCGTCGCCGTGCGATAACTCGCACAATGTATGGCGACGACAGCGCCGCGATTGGAGCATACGGGGCCGCCGCTGTTGCCGCCGTTGCTGACGGCGTCGTAGAGCATCATGTTTTCGAGTTGCGGACTGGGCAGCGATACGATCGATCCACGCGTCGCCTTCAGGCCGGTGCCAAGCACGTCGCTGGCTGGATATCCCAACAGCATGATGTCGGTGCCACGACGCGGGATCTCCGCGTCGATCGTTACGGGCTGCGCCTGAAGTGTCGGACAATGCAACAAGGCCAAATCCGCGTTGTCGCAAAGCGCTTTCAGCTTGGCGACATGGCGCGATTGATTGCCCGTCGTGGGGTCTTGAATCTCGAACGCGGCCGCTTTCTCGGCGACGTGTTTGTTCGTGAGGATGTGCTGAGGATAGACAACAAAGCCTGTTCCCGTTCCGGCGATCACGCCCGGCAAATCGTTCAGGTTCGGATCGACCTGAAGTGAGTCGGCTTTGGGCTGGTCCGACGGCTGTTGGTCTTCGGGCGGCGTGAACGGGATGAGCATGTACATCCAGCCCTTCCGCTTATCCACGCCTTGGATCGTCTTTGCGACGAGCAGTTCTCCGTACATCGCGCTCGCCTTGGCGATAATCGTCTTAGGCACGTTGTTGATGCGGCCTTTGCCAGACTGGTCGATCAGACGTCCAATATTCTGACCGACTTCTTGCGTCGGTGAGCTTGCGAGCGCGGCCTTCCAGTGGTTGGTGGCCTCGGTCGATTGGCCGAGCTTGATTTCCACCAGAGCAAGATTGTTCAGCACCGCCACGTTGTCGGGATCGCGGCGGAGACAAATATTGAGATGCTCCTCGGCCTTGGTGTAATTCCTCACCGCGAGGGCATACACCAACGACATCAAGAAGTCCGCTTCGATCGAATTCGGATTGGTTTTGCTTGCCTCGAGCAATTTCTCGTGGGCAAGCTTGTCCTGACTTAGCCGGACAAGTTCGACGCCCTGGTAAAACAGGTTGATGGCTTTCGTGCGAGCCGCAGCGACTTCCTCGGACGACACCCATTTCTGACCCAGCCGAGCCAACTTTCTCGCGGCGAGCGATTCCCAGTACTCGAGTCGTGCTTTGGCAATAGCACGGTCGAGAGCCGACACGGAATAGTCTTCGAGGAACACGCGATAGATGTCGGCCGCTTCGCGAGCGGTGGCAGACAGTGCCGCCTCTTTTTCGATTGCACCAACCTTGCCGGACGTGGGCGGCTTATTGCCATCGACTACCGGGTCACTCGCGATCGTGGCTGCCTTGGTCGGAGCATCCGCGAATGGGTTCTCGGATTGAGCCCGAACGTACTTGACGTCGGCTTCACAAAGACGGTCCAGAGGCACATCCTTCGCGCCACCTTGCTTCAGTTTGAGAATGACGGTCGCGGGATCCCGCAGCCCGCCAAATTCCGCCTCGATCGTGAAGCCGCCGGTTTTCGCCGTCCACACGCGGTATTCCGCGCGAAGCGAATTGAACACGCCGATCGCAAGACAGAACACGAGAACCGACATCACCGGTCGACGCATCGCAGAGTATCTCCAATAACGTTCACGCGGTGGCGACGCGTGACATGAACCCTCAGGGGGCACCAATCCCCAGTGATAGCGATGCGAATCCCTGACAACTTAAATAAAGTGTCAAGGGCGTTCAACTAAAATAGCCGCCATTTTGGGGCGGTGGTCATGGCCGAATGGATGGGGGGCGATACGGTGTGTATCATTGGACAAGTCAACTGCGACGCGTTGTCGCATGTGAGCTCAAAACCTCAGCTTGGATGCGCTAAACTGATGGGGTCGCGATTGTTCGGCTCGGGTCTTTCGTTAGACTGGCACCCGAGCCGCGGCGGCCAACGGCAAAGATGCATCGCGCTCCACGGGGCAGGTTGGCTGGTTGATATGAGCTAGTCTTACGAGAGCAATTCTCTCCAGAGCGGTTCCATCCATGTGTGGCATTGTTGGTTATGTCGGGCTAAAGCCTTGTCAGGATTTCTTGCTGCAAGGGCTGCGTCGTCTCGAATATCGAGGCTACGACAGTGCAGGCGTCGTGACCGTTCACGGCGATGGCGTGCTGAATCTCAAAAAGGCGGCCGGGCGGATCGACCGCCTCAGCGCGAAGGTCGCGACGTCGCCGACGACCGATACGATCGGCATTGGTCACACGCGTTGGGCAACGCACGGTCCGGCGACCGACGCAAATGCTCACCCGCATGTCGGCGGCAACGAAGTGCTGGCGCTCGCGCACAACGGCGTCATCGAGAACTATCGCCCGCTTAAGGAATGGCTCGAGACGCAGGGCTACCGCTTCCGCTCGCTCACCGACACGGAGGTCGTCGCGCATTTGATCGCGCACATGCTCGAAAAAGAGCTCGGCTCCAATGGCAAGGACGACGCCGACGAACATGCTCCTTTCATCCGCGCTGTGCAAAAAGCGCTGGCAATGTTGCAGGGGACATACGGCCTGGCGATCGCTTTCAGCGGACATCCCGACCTGTTGATCGCCGCGCGTCTCGGCAGTCCTTTGGTCGTGGGCGTCGGCGATCACGAGCACTTTATCGCTAGCGACGCCTCGGCGCTGATCGGGTACACCGACAAGATCGTTTATCTCGCCGATAACGAACTCGCGGTGCTGACGCCCGATTCGCTCAAACTTATTCATCGCGATCAAGGCCCCGTGACGGCCTCCGTGCAGATTCTCGAATTGCAGTTGTCGGACGTCGCGCTCGATGGCTACGAGCATTACATGCTCAAGGAAATCTTCGAGCAGCCCGAGACACTGCGCAACACGATGCTCGGTCGCCTCAAACTCGACGATGCGACGGCGCACTTCGGCGGGTTGAACCTCACGCCGCAGCAACTGCGGGGCGTCAATCGCATTCTGCTCACGGCATGCGGCACCAGTTGGCACGCGGCTTTGGTCGGCGAGTATCTCATCGAGGAATTCGCCCGCATTCCGGTCGAAGTGGAATACGCAAGCGAGCTGCGATACCGTAATCCGCCGATCGACAACAACACGCTCGTGTTTGCCATCACCCAGAGCGGTGAGACGGCCGATACCCTCGCCGCACTACGCGAAATGAAGCGGTTGGGACATCCGGCACTTGCGATCTGCAACGTCGTTGGCAGCACGATCGCCAAAGAATCGGACGGCGGCATTTACCTCCGCGCAGGAACCGAGATCGGCGTCGCCAGCACCAAAGCCTTCACCGCTCAGTGCATGGTGCTGATGATGTTGGCATTGTATTTCGGGCGGATGCGGCATCTCACGCACGCCGCCGGTATTCGCATCATCGAACAATTGCAGGCACTGCCCGACAAGGTCGCCAAAGCGCTCGAGTGCAACGACCACATCCGCCGCATTGCCGAAAAATACTATCAGTGCAGCACGTTCCTCTACCTCGGTCGGCAATTCAACTTTCCGACCGCGCTCGAAGGTGCGCTGAAGCTCAAGGAAATCAGCTACATCCACGCCGAGGGTTATCCCGCAGCCGAGATGAAGCACGGGCCGATCGCGTTGGTCGACGAACGCACGCCGAGCGTTTTCTTGATTCCGCACGGCAGCGTTTACGACAAAGTGATCTCGAACATGGAAGAGATCAAAGCCCGCGGCGGGCCCGTGATTGCCATCACCTGCGAAGGCGGGTCGCGTGCCGCCGAACTGGCCGACGACGTCATCCTGATTCCAAGCGTCGCCGACTTTGCCCAGCCGATTGTGACGTCGATTCCGTTGCAATTGCTCGCCTACCACATCGCCGTCCTGCGAGGCTGCGACGTCGATAAGCCGCGCAATCTCGCCAAGAGCGTGACGGTCGAGTAGCTTATCGGTCACGTGTGCCGGGCACGACCGTGCAGGGAGAACGCGCGCCGCCGCTCGTGCATTCCTTCATGCCATCGCCGCCAGTGGTGGATCCGTTTCACGCAACGAGAGAATCATACGATGATCGACGAGCTTCTGACCGGCAATCAACGATTCGTGAACGAGGAATTTCAGCGCAACCTGGATTACTACAAATCCATCGCGGCCGCCCAATCGCCGCAAGTGCTGTGGATTGGCTGCTCCGACTCCCGCGTGTCAGAAGACGTCATCACGAACAGTCGGCCCGGCACGATGTTCGTTCACCGCAACGTGGCGAACATTGTCTCGTTCAACGACGTCAATGTGGCGGCTCTTCTCGAATATGCCGTCACGTACCTCAAGATTCCCGACATCATCGTTTGTGGCCACACGCGCTGCGGCGGTATCCGAGCCATCGAAGAAGGCGTGCGTGAGAACTACATTTCCGATTGGCTGCTCATCGCCGGTGGCGCCAAGGAACGCACCAATCAAAAGGCCAAAGAGCTTGGTCTTTCGCCCGAGCAAAAGTTGAATCTGTTGGCCGAAGAGAACGTCAAGCTGCAGATCGCGCATCTGTCGAAGCTGTCGTTCATTCGCAATTTGCACGACGCCGGCGAACTGCCCCGCATTCATGGCTGGATGTACGACGTCGACACCGGTCGCCTGAAAGTCGTCGTGGAAGGCAAGGCAACGGCCGCCGCATCCTGATTCGTCGCCTTGTCAGCATGATCGCGGCGGAGCATATTCGGACGTATGCCTCGACCGCCCCGCACCAAGAAACGGCCCACGCAATCGCCACGTCCCGCGGCGTCTGCCGTTAGGCCGAAACAAGCTGCGCGCCCTGGAAACTGTGGGGCATGGCGCTCGTGCCGGTGTTGGTCGCGGCGTTCGTCTACCGCGATAGTCTCTACGGGCCGCTCATCTTCGATGATGAATACACGATTCGCATCAATACGCACGTTCGCTCGCTGGGCGGCATCTGGGGCGCGGCGTTTGGCACGCCGCATTCCACGCTCACCAGCCGCCCCGTCTCGGCCGCAACCTTCGTCGTCAACTTCCACTTCGGGCAGTTGAACGTTTTTGGCTACCACGTCGTCAACCTCGCGATTCACCTCATCTCTACCCTGTTGCTGTGGGGATTAGTGCGTCGCACGTTGCAATCGCCCAACGTCGACGAACGCATTCGTCCGGCGGCTGCCTGGCTGGCAACGCTCATCGCACTTCTTTGGTCGGTGCATCCGCTGCAGACCGAAGCCGTCGAATACATCACGCAGCGGACGACCCTTTTGATGGGCATGTTCATGCTCGCGACACTCTACGGTGCCGCACGCTCGTGGACGTCGCCGCATTCCGCGCGATGGCAAGTGATGGCCGTGGCGTGCTGTGCGCTCGGCATGGGAAGCAAAGAGGACATGGTCGCCGCCCCGCTGCTGGTGATCGCTTATGATGCCACATTCTTCGCCGCATCGTGGAAGGATTCCTTCGTTCGTCGCGCGAAGCTGTACGCGGCCCTCGCAGGCACGTGGATTCTGCTCATCGCATTCATCGCGATGGGGCCGTCGAACCCGACGACGGGCCTGCACGGAAAGCTCAGCATCACATCGTGGGAATACTTGCTGACGCAGGCTCGTGCGATCGCTCGGTATCTGCGGTTGGCATTCTGGCCGCAGCCGTTGATTCTGGCTTACGACTGGAAGAAGTCGACGAGTATTGGCGACGTGTGGCTGCAAGGACTCATGATCGTCGCGCTGCTGACGGCGACCGGCGTCGGTCTTTGGCTGCGACGATGGTGGGGCTGGCTTGGCGCCTGGTTCTTTCTGATCCTCGCACCGACGTCGAGCGTGATGCCGATCGCCACGGAGTTCGTGGCCGAGCGCCGCATGTATCTTCCGCTCCTTTCCGTGATCGCGATCGCGCTGCTGGGCGGATATGCGTTGTTGCTTCGTCTGATGCCGAGCGCGCCACGCGTGTCGAGTGGTTTAGCAATCGCTGTTTCGATGTTGGCGATTTTTGGCTTGGCCAAGTTGAGTCATGCGCGGCTCGATCAATACGAGAGTGCGCTGGTGCTGTGGACCGCGACGGCTGAAGAGTCGCCGAACAGCGGTATGGCGCAATCGAATCTCGCCAACGCGCTGCTGGCCTCGGGCGACACGAAGGGCGCGCTCGAACATTTCGATCAGGCACTCAAAATCGACCCCGGCAATTCGGAGAGCAACACGAACCTCTGTGTTCTCTATCAACAGATTGGCCAACCCGCGAAGGCTGTCCAGCACGGTCGCGATGCCGTCGCCGCCTGGCCCGAACGCGCGGTCTTGCACGTGAACCTCGCCCTAGCGCTCGTCGATATTGGCGAAGTTGCCGAGGCGATGGCGGAGGCACAAAAAGCGATCCAGCTCGAGCCCGAATCAGCGAAGGCCTACAACTGCCTGGGAATCCTGCTCGCGCGTCAGGGGCGATATGCCGAGGCGGAGCCGAGCTTTCGCAAGGCGATGCAGGTCGACCGCTCCGATCCGTTGCCGTTCTACAATCTGGCTCAAATGCGCATCGAACAAGGGCGACAACCCGATGGCTCGGTGTCTCCCGATGCGACGGCAGCGTCGGTCGCGCTCATTCGCCAGGGCTCGGCCCTGCAACCGTCCGACGCCGAAGGGCACCGTCGCTTGGGACGCGCGCTCACGCAACAAGGCGATTTTGTCGGTGCACTGCGTGAGTTCGAAATCGCGGCGCAATTGAGACCGATGGACCAAGCGAACCAGAACGACATCGCGCAGATTCGCGCCCATCTTGGCGGATCGTGATCAGCGACTTTGGCTCTGAGCTCGCGTTGGGTTCAAACCCTTCGATTCGGGCAAACGACCCGTTCGCACCAACGATGCAATTGTTTCCGCCAGCGATTCGCCGACGCCCAGCATCTGCTGCAATCCCGTGTTGCCACAATGTGCACAAACTTCGGCCACGTTTTCGTGAAGCTCACGAATTCGCTGTGCTGCTCGTCGGTAGGCCGCAATGCGATGCGCGTTGCCGTGTCGCGAATCGATCGATCGTGCGACCTCTTCGAGCGTCCGTGCGATAAACTCGTTTTCACCCGCGAACGAAGTGGTGACCAAGGAATCACGCTCCGGCTTGGTATCTGAACGCCTGTCCACATACGATTCTATGCCTCAACAATTCCGTTGGCTAGTCGGCGATATTGCCAGCGGCGACATTGCTAGCATTATCAAGCGAAGTCGCGTTCCCCTTACGAGCAACTGCGAATGACGGACCCCTTGGATTGGCTCGACAACGCTTTGGGCGACTTGGCCGATCGCGGTCTGCGGCGAAGCCTCCGCCAGCGCGGGGGTGGCCAGGCGGCGAAGGTTTCGATCGCCGGCCGCAGTGTGAGCAATTTCGGGTCGAACGACTACCTGGCCTTGGCGGGCGATCCACGGCTGAGTGCGGCCGCGGCTGAGGCATCGCAGACCGAAGGCTGGGGAAGCGGCGCAAGTGCGCTCGTGCTTGGCCGTGGCGATTGGCATGCGCGGCTCGAAGCGACGCTAGCGGCCTTTGAAGGCACGGAGGCGGCGCTCTTGTTTCCGACCGGCTTCGCGGCGAACCAAGGAACGATCCCGGCGTTGGCCGAGCGCGGAGATGTGATCTTCAGCGACGAGCTGAATCACGCCAGCATCGTCGATGGCTGCCGACTGTCGCGGGCCGAGTTGCGAATCTACCGGCACCGTGATGTCGAGCATCTCGAACGTCTGCTGGGTCAGGCCGGCGGTTATCGTCGGCGTCTAATCGTCACCGACTCGCTGTTCAGCATGGAAGGCGATATCGCGCCGCTCATGGAGTTGACCGACCTCGCGCGTCGTCATGACGCGATGTTGATGGTCGATGAAGCGCACGCGACCGGCGTGTTCGGCACCCTCGGCCGCGGTGTGGCTGAAGCGCTGAACGTGGCCGACCGGATTGACGTCCACATGGGCACGTTGAGCAAAGCGCTCGGCAGCGTCGGCGGGTTCGTCGCTGGTTCGCAGAAGCTGATCGATTGGATGTCGAATCGAGCACGATCTTACGTCTTTTCGACCGCTTCACCCGGCGCGACCTGTGCCGCCGCTCTGGCAGCCATCGACATTGTCGAGCATGAACCGTTTCGGCGCGAACAGCTACTCGTGCGTGCATCCTCGCTGAGAGAAGCGTTGAACGAACGCGGCTGGGACACGGGCAATTCGACGAGCCAGATCGTTCCGATCATCGTCGGTGAGCCGCAAAAGGCGGTGGCTCTCGGGGGGAAGCTGCTCGAGCGCGACTGCTTCGTGCCGGCGATTCGTCCGCCTTCGGTGCCCGAAGGGCGATCGCTGCTGCGCCTCAGTCTGAGTTACGGACACGACGACGGGATGATCGCTCAACTCCTCGACGCGCTCGGATCGCCGTAGCTAGTCGGCTTCGGGCCCCGGCGGCGGATCTTCGACGGCAACGTGCCGCACGTCGGATTGCACCAGCCCGTCGCGTAACCGCACGATGCGTTTGGCGCGGCGAGCGACTTCCTCTTCGTGCGTGACGATGATGATCGTCTTGCCAGCAATGTTCAACTGATCGAACAGGCCGAGGATTTCGTCGGTCGTCGCGGTGTCGAGGTTTCCCGTCGGCTCGTCGGCGAGGATGAAGTACGGATCGTTGATCAGGCTGCGAGCGATGCCGGCACGCTGCTGCTGACCACCGGAAAGCTGCGTCGGCCGATGTTCGAGCCGATGTCCCAAGCCGACCATCGTCGCCAGATCGCGACAGCGCTGACGATCTTCTTTCGTGAGTTGCCCACGATAATAGAGCGGCACTTCGATGTTCTCGAGCACCGTGAGCTGCGCGATCAGGTTGTATGACTGAAAGACGAAGCCGATGCGCGAGGCCCGTATTTCGGAGAGTTGATCGTCATCGAGCTGCGCGACGTCGTCCTCGCCGAGAAAGAAATGTCCGCCACTCGGGCGATCGAGGCATCCGAGCATGTTCAGCAGCGTGCTCTTGCCCGAGCCTGACGGGCCCATCACGGCGACGTAGTCGCCTTGCGGGATTTCGAGCGACACGCCGGCGAGGGCGCGCACGATCTCGCCACCGAGGTGGTATTCCTTCGTGAGTCCTTCGATGCGAACGGCGTACATGCGGAGAGTGCAGTAGAGATACAGTGCGATGGAGAGGCGTGCGGTGGAGGGCGTGCGGCAGGGGCGGCGCGAAGCCCACGGACGGCCGTCCGTGGGCTTGGGGTTCTTGTTAACGGCTTCGCACTTGCTCGAAGTAATACGTTCCCTTTTTGTTCGACGTCACGACGTCGAGGCGTCCGTCGCCATTGACGTCGGACACCTCGAACTGCGTGCCAACGCCACTGTCGTCGTCGAACTTGTGAGGTTTCCACGTCGGCTTACCGTTTTCGCGCCGAACTCGAACCAGTACATCACGGCCGGGTCACCGGGGTTCACGTCCTTGTCGGGACCATGCGCCCAGTAACGCTTGCCCGTCACAAAGTCGGGCAAACCGTCTTGGTTGATGTCGACGAGACATAACGCATGTGTCTGCGAGAAACTGCGGTCGATCTCGTGCGTCTTCCAACCCTCGGGCGTTTGCTCGTGCCACCAAATCCCAATGTCGTGGGCAGCGGACGACAGCACGTCGTTGTCGCCGTCGCCGTCGAAATCGTAAGCGAACATATCGGCACACTTCTCGCCGAAGTTGGCCTCGTGGAACGTCCACGGCGATTGCCGCGTCTCCGACGGGGCTTCCCACCAGCCGAGAATCGTCATCACGTCGTTGCGGCCATCGGCGTTCACGTCGCCAACGCCGAGGCCGTGCGTGAAGCGACGTCCCGACTCGACGCCGAGCTCGGAGATGGTTTGAATCGTCCACGGCGCGGTCGGATCCTTGGCCGGCTTGGCGATAATCACCTGCCGTTGCGGACCGTCGAATTGCTTCGGGTCGGGCGAGTAGCCCATGATCAGCTCGCGCTTGCCGTCGCCATCGACGTCGCGATACTGCGGGCTCTCATTGTTGCTCACGGGAACGCAGACATGGCGCTCCCACATGCGTTCGACACCCTTCGGGTTCTCGTACCACGCGGTCTCTTTGCCCGGGTACTCGACGACAATCAGGTCGGTCCAGCCGTCGCCGTTCAAATCTTCGGCGAAGTTGTTGAAACTCAGACTGTACTTGAGCGGATCGTATTCTTGCGCGTTCTCGCGAATGACGTGCATCTTCCAATCGGGAGCGGCGTAATAGACTTGCCCGGCCGCGATGTCCATTTTGCCATCGTGATTGAAGTCACCGACGGCGACGCCTTCGCTACGAAACTTCGTGTCGAGCGTCGTCTTCTTGAAGGAGATGATTTCAGCCGAGAGCGATGAGGTCGCGAATGAACAAACCACAGCAAGCATGAGACATCGGAACATGGCGGAGTCCAAGTGAGGGGCAGGGTGCGCGCAACGCGTCCTATTATGGACAGAAGATGCGGCACATGCGAGCGGCGACTACAGCAAGCTATCGAGCAGCAAACGGAGCTTGCGCATTTCCGCCGAGTGGTCGATATCCGGGTCGTGCTGGTCGATGATGTTCACGCACAACGCCCGCTTGTACTTGAATTTGGCTAATTGCGTGACGAGTCGGCCATACTCGATCTCGCCTTGTCCGATGCGAACTTGCAGCTTGCTCTTGCTCGTGTCGCGTAGCTGCACGTGACAGACGTGCTTGAGCAGATTGTCGTAGTCGGCCCCCGCGAAGGGACCGTACGTGTAGTGGCTGGGATCGAGCGTGATGCCTAAGCCCCTTACGTTGTCGCACAGCACGGTCGCCGTGGCGGGATCCTGCGTCATGTGCCCGACCTCGGTCTTGAGGCCGACGACCACACTTTCGAGCGTCGCGATCTTGACCAACTCGCGCAGGCGTTCGACCTCGGCGTTGAACGGGGTGCCGAGCTCGCCGCTGCGGACGGTCAAGGCGACTACTTTCGTGGCTTTCGCGAGCTTGCAGCAACTCGCGAACTGCTCGTAGTACAGCGGCCCCTCAGCCTGGATGTCGATGAAGTACGACGTCGGCGTCAGGCGGTGGGTGTCGCGGAACTTGCGAATGGCGGTGTCGACGTTCGAGTGAACTTCGGACGGCTTGAAGTGCCCGCCGTTCTCGAACATGTCGATCTCGACGTGCGAATACTCGAGATCGACGAGGCGCGACAACGCCTGGTCGAGCGACAGGTCGGGAAAACACTCCGTTGAGGCGGCGACAAACACGCTCAGGCACTCCTTTGGCCTTTCGGACGATTGCGACCGCGTAGCTTACTACCTCGGTGCCGGACCTGGCAACAGTGCCTCCGGAGCAACGGCCTCGGGGATCAGTGAATCCCCCGCTCATTGCCGAAGGGCGGCAGAAAACTAGAATGATGCTCCGCCGACGGTATCCGCCGTCGTCCGCGGTGTGCCAATTCTCTCAAACAGGAGCGTCCGCCCATGCAAGATCCCGTGAACTATCCCGGGTCCAGCGCCGGTGGGCCGAATTATGAGCGTCGACCATCGCGAGGTTGGTGGAAAATCCTCGCCGTGATCGTGGTTCCGGTGGTGCTTGCAGGGCTTGCCTTGATGATGCTCGTCGGCATCGTCGGGGCGATTGCAGCCTCGAGTGGCTCCGACTCGCACGTCGACGAGAAGTACTATGCTCTCGACAAAAACGGAACCGACAAGATCGCGATCATCACCGTCGAGGGGACGATCATGGAAGGCGACGGTTTCGTCAAACGGCAGATCGACCACGCACGCGAAGACGAGCACGTGAAGGCCATCGTGCTCCGCGTCGATTCGCCTGGCGGGACGGTCACGGGGAGCGACTTCATTTACCACTATCTGAAAAAACTGCGACTCGAGCGCAAGCTGCCGGTGGTCGTCAGCATGGGCGGCCTCGCCGCCAGCGGCGGTTACTACGTCTCGATGGCCTGCACGCCGGAGGAGAACATCATCTTCGCCGAGCCGACGAGTTGGATCGGCTCGATCGGCGTGATTATTCCGCACTACGATTTCTCGGGTTTGGTCGACAAGCTCGACATTCACGAGGACGCGATCAAGAGCGGACCGCTGAAGCAGATGGGCAGCATGTTGCGGCCCATGACTGACAAGGAACGCGAGATCTTTCAGCAACTGGTCGACGACAGCTTCTCGCGATTCAAGGGGATCGTCGAAGGCGGCCGGCCTGGGTTCAAGAAAGACCCGACGGCTCTCGACAAGGTGGCGACCGGCCAGGTCTTTACCACCAAGCAGTCAATCGATAACGGGCTCGTCGACAAGGAAGGCTACTTGGAAGACGCGATCGATCGCGCTGCCGACCTGGCCAAGCTCGACAAGAGCAAGACGAAGGCCGTGAAGTACAAGAAGCCGTTCAGCCTGTTCGAAGGCGTGCTCGCTTCGGCGAAGGCGCAACGCGGATTCGACATCAACGCTTTGGATGTGAAGTCGTTGGTCGAGTTGGCATCGCCGCGCGCGTGGTATCTGTGGTCGTGGCCTGGGGTCGGACACTAGACGCGAGCGCCCGAGCCTTAGAAAACATGACGCCAGAAAGCGCGACCTCAAAAGCCGCGAGATCGACAACCTTCGCGGGTTGCTCAGCGGTCGTCACCGGTGGCTCGAGCGGCATTGGCCGTGCTACAGCGATGCTGCTCGCACAACACGGTGCGAAGGTTTTCGTCGGCGACTTTCAGCCGAAGCCGGAAAATCGCGCCGAGTTCGAGCGGTTAGGTATCGTCGAGCGTAAGTGCGATGTCCGCCGTGAGACCGACCTTCGCGAGCTTGTCGAGATGGCGAACCGCTCTGCGCCGTTGGCGGTGCTGGTCAACAACGCCGGCATCGGGTTGGTCAAGCAAATCCCCGATGTCAGCGAAGCAGAATGGGACGCCGTGCTCGATACGAATTTCAAGTCAGCCTTTCTCGCATCGAAACATGCCATTCCGTTGATGACCGCTCGTGGCGGCGGATCGATTGTCAACGTTTCGAGCAATGCGGGTCTGCTGCCTCGCGCTCACGATCCGGTGTATTCGATCAGCAAGGGCGCGCTCATCGCGTTCACCAAGAGCCTGGCGCTCTGTCATGCACGCGACCGCATTCGCGTGAACGCCGTGTGTCCAGGCCCCGTCGGCGACACCGGGATGATGAATGCCGATCTAGCGGCGGCCGTCGATCCGACAGCGACGGCGCAGAAGTTCATCGACGCCAGTCCGTTGGCAAAAGCGTACGATCGCATGATCACACCGCTCGAAGTCGCCGAGGCGATTCTCTACCTGGCGAGCGACGCCTCCGCGATGGTCACAGGCACCGCGATCGCGATCGACGGCGGAAAGAGTTTGGGCGTGGCGCCGGCGTAATGGGTTAGCCGCGACCTCACACGACAGATCAAACGATGATGCTCGTGATCGCCTGAAACTCGGGATCCGAGCGAATCGGATCGAAGTCGCTTTCGCTGCCGACCATGTCGCGGAAGTCGGGCTTCAGCTCGATGGCCCGCATGAGGTTGGCGATCGCGTCATGTCGATTGCCGGCAAGGCTTTGATAGCACGCGAGGTTGTAGTGAATCACGGCTTCGGTCGGTTCGACTTCTCGAGCTTGCTCGAGCGCGTCGATCGCCTTCTCGATGCGGCCCGATCGCTTGAGGCACCAGCCGAGCGCGAGCCACACATGAATGTTGCTCGGAATGAGGTCGGATGCTTGCTCGAGAGATTCCGAGGCTTCGCCGAATCGCTTCATCGAACGAAGCGCTTCGCCACGCAAAAAGCACTGGTGACCGCGGAAGCTACCGGGATCCTTCATGCGGGAGAGCGCGTCGAGCGCAGACTGACCTAGCCCGAGCTCGAGGTAACCCTCAGCTTCACGCAGCAGTCGTTGGCAGCGGATTCGATTTGTCGTGGACACGCGTAGTGCCTCCCCGGCGCGGCCGGAGCCTCAACTCACGTATTGTTATTTTACCTTTGAATGCTGCCAAGCCCAAATGCCGACAGGCTCATTCTCGTTACGAATTTGTATTCGGACACGCGCAACTCAGATCGGCAGAAAAAGTCTCACTAGAGACGACAACCGGCGTTGCCGTCGAGGTCGCTTGGTTTCGGTACGTCGCCGTGAGGTCGTTGACGCGCGTTGGTGACAAATTGCCACACGATGTTGCATGACGGCAACACCGCCGTACGCACGGCGATTGTCGCGCTACGCAGCAAGTCTGTACGGCGTCGTGTTCTTTGACGCTGACGCCGCCCCATAGGTTCCCCGGCGCGCCCGTTGCGATCACGCCATCTTGTCACGGCACGAAGTCGCTGTGAAACGCACCTGTGTGTCGTTCTCTTCTCAAAGCAGAAGGCTCGCTTATCGTGCCCACGTCGAAAAGCGTCCGTAGATTTATTCTCGCGTTTGCTGCGAGTTGGACGCTGGGCACCGTCATCATCGTCGATCGCGCTGCTGCTATCGACGATCCTTCGCGCACCGGATTGAGGCCGCGAGTCGTCTATCACCCGCCGTTGCATCCCGCGGTGGTGGCCAGCCTTCAGGTGCTCGGCAGTCTGTTAGCGATGCTAGCGCTCGACGGCGCCGAGTCCCGCCGCTCCTGAGCCGTCGCCCCATTGGTGTCCCAGCGATTTTTTGCCGCCAGCGAAGAATTCTGTACGGATTGCGACGCTCGATGTCACTAACGAGGAGACGGCATGCGCTCCATGCCCACCTGATCCGTTAATGCCCGAGGAATGACCCCGATGCGGCTGACTTTGCGAACGTTGCTGGCATACATCGACAACATCCTCGAGCCGGCCGACGCTCAGGAAATTGCCAAGAAGGTCGAAGAGAGCGAGTTTGCCACCAACCTGATGCACCGGATGCGTGACGTCACGCGGCGGCTTCGCCTGGGAGCACCGAAGCTCGACGGCCGCGGCATGGCGCTCGATGCCAACACGGTGGCTGAATATCTCGATAACACGCTCGTTTCCGAACGTGTGCCCGAGTTCGAGAAGATCTGCCTCGAATCGGACATGCACCTGGCCGAGGTTGCGTCGGCCCACCAGATTTTGACACTCGTGCTCGGTGAGCCGGCCGAGATTGAACCTGGTCTTCGCGAGCGGATGTACGCAGTCGGATCGGTGTCGGTCGAAAACGGGACGGGGAGCGTGATCGCCCCGGCCAAGCCGTCCGACACGCCGTCACCTTCGCGAACGCCCACTCCGAGCCGGGCGACGCCCTCGGCAACTCAGTCTCCGCCAACGAAGACGGTATCGACGAAAACAGTCTCGACCGCTCCTGCTGCGGCAGCCGCCGCCGAGTCGGCAAAGTCGCCGCGTCAAAAGCCGGAGGTGCCCGATTATCTTCGCGAGCCGCCGGTGGTGAAGGGTTCGGGCGGGCGGATGCTCGTGGCGGTGCTGTTGATGGCGGTCGTTGGGGCCGGCGTGGTCGCGGTGCTGAACTTCGATCGGCTGAGCGACAAACTCGGTATCCAGCGAGGAGAGCGACGAACGGCTGAAAACAATTCAGCCGCGAAGCAGCCAAAAGACGAGGGGAAGCCGGCCGATTCGACGCCGGCTCAACTCGAGCAGCCGACATCGGCGACGCCTATAGCCGGGGCCGCTGCTGCTGTGGCGACAACCTCGGGCGACGCAGCACCGATGCCGTCACAAACGTCGCCTGAAGGCGCTGCCCCTGGACAGGTCGCGGCTCCTGCGGGCTTGCCGCCGATGCCGGGCGACACCGGGAGTCCGTCACCTGGGCCAGCCATGCCTGGACCGGGGGCCATCGGTAGCGTCCCTGGACCTGGGCCGGGTGGCGAAGTCCCGCCGGCAGGCGGCGTGATGCCCGGCGGAGCCATGCCGGGTCCGCAATCCGCGATGCCAACGATGCCCGGTTCCGCGTCGACCCCACCAGGCGTCGCCAATGTTCCAGGGCCAGGGCCTGCAGGGCCAACCATGCCAAGTGGCCCGATGCCGGGGCCTGCAATGCCGGGTTCGACCATGCCCGGACCGGGTGCTCCAACTCCGGGCCCTGCATCTATGGCGACTACGACGGCGAAACCGCCTGAAGGCGTCGGGCGGTTCATGGAAGGCGATCTATTGCTGCGTTTCACGATGTCCGATGGGCTGTGGCATCGCGTCCCGATGCGGGCGACCGTCTTCGACAACGACCGCGTTACGTCGTTGCCGACTTACCGATGTGCACTGACGCTGGCTTCTGGAATGAACGTCGACTTGCTTGGCGGAACACAGGTATTGCTCGGACCGGCCGATGCTCAAGGCGTGCCAATCGTCGAGGTCGTCGAGGGACGTGTGGTCTTGCTGAGCGCCGGCGCTCCAACGGCCGCGGTCGCCATCGCCGCGGGCGGACGCAAAGGCGTTCTCGTCTTCAACGACACCAATGCCAGTGCCGCGCTCGAGGTGCGGCATCGTCGACTCGAAGGCACGAATCCCGAGAAAGAGCCTTCGATAGCGGAAGTCGAGTTATTCGTGACCACCGGCAAGGTCGACTGGTTCGACGCCAATGCCGCACAGCCGGAAACGATTCCCGCCCCTGCACGACGTTCGCTTGTCGGCGGCGCGCCGATGCCCGGGAGTGATCCGCCCAGCTTTCCATCCTGGGTTACCACGATCGACGAGCGTCGACAATCGCAGAAGCTTGCCGGCGCCGAACTCGTCAAGGCGTTGCCGACCGATCGTCCCGTGACGCTCGGCCTCAAAGAACTCGCTGGCGACCGAAAGATCGAAACCAGCCTGCTCGCGATTCAATGTTTGGCACAAATCGGCGATTTCGACACGCTCGTGACGGCATTGAAAGACCCGAATCAGAAGGCGGCGTGGAACGAGGAAGTCGAAGCGCTCCGCTTGGCCATCGCACGCAGCCCCGAGACGGCGGCATCGGTTCGCGGGGCGTTTGAGCGCCATTACGGAGCGCGAGGTTCCGAGTTGTACCGAATGCTCTGGGGCTACACAGGCGACCAGATCAACGCCTCGGCCGGGGCGCAGTTGATTAAGTTTCTCGATTCGGAGGACTTGGAATACCGGGTATTGTCGTTTGCGGCGCTTACTCGTCTTACAAACGGTGCAACGCACTTTTACCGGCCCGAATACCCTGCCGCTCGTCGTCAGCAGTACATCCTCAAGTGGAAGCAGCGTTTAGACTCCGGACAATTAGCCCCGAAAATGCCTACCTCGCCATGAACGGGAAACCTTCAATGGGGGCGTAGCGTAGAATGGAGTCGGGCATCAGGCCCTTGGGGACCGGTCACTTGGCTGGTCGAATTAGTCAGTCCCGCCACTGGGGTCTCGTTTGCGTTTGTCGGTCTGTAGGGGTCGCAGTACAATGAGCGGCTTCTTAAGGCCTTCGACGCCCCCGCTGGTAGCCACGACGACTTTGAGGAGCTGAATAGCGTGGTGATCAACATCTCGGCTCGACACGGTCATCTCAGCGAAGCCACCCAGGAAAAAATCACAACGAAGCTCAACAAGATGTCGCGTCTTTTCGATCGGCTGACTGCCATCGAGCTGACCGCCGATCTTGAGGATCGTGACCACCCGACGGTCGACCTCCGGGTTTCCGCCGAGCACAAGCACGACTTCGTTGCGACCGAGCGATCGGGCGACTTGATGGCTTCGGTCGATGGGGCATTGCATAAGATTGAACAGCAACTGCGTAAGTACAAAGACAAGGTCCAGGAGCATCGCGGTCCCGGCCTTCGCCAACAAAGCGCCGCGGTACAGCCTGAACCCTAAACCGATCAACTGAGCCGACGTGAATTTCAATCGCGCTATCGACAGGTTTCGCTCGGCGAGACCAGCCGTGCCGCGATTGCCCAGTCGGCATGAAGTACACGAGAAAGGAGTGGGTGCATGAAGTTTGCGGACTTCGTGACCCGAGAAGCGGTCAAAGCAGATCTCACGGCGGACACCAAAGAAGGGGTCATTCGCGAGCTTGTGCAGACGCTGCTCGACGCCAACCAAATCGAAGAAGAGCAGTACGAAAGCATCATCAAGGCGATCCTGAAGCGCGAGGAGCTCGGTAGCACGGGTATCGGCCGCGGGGTCGCGGTGCCTCACACGAAGCATCCGAGCGTCAGCCGCCTCGTGGGCGCCGTCGGAGTGAGCGAGCAGGGAGTCGATTTCAACAGTCTCGATGGCGAGAAGGTGAATCTGCTGTTCCTGCTCATTTCGCCCCCCGATCGACCGGGCGATCATCTTCGCGCGCTCGAGAACGTCTCGCGCCAATTGCGGAACGATCAGTTCTGCAAGTTCCTGAAGAAGGCCCGTACGACCGAGGACGTGCTCCTCTTGCTCGACGAGGCCGACAACAATCAATTCAGTTCTTGACGGGCAATTCAGTTGATGAGCGGTAGCGTCGGCCGCGCAACTCGGCCGAGCACGATTGCGCGCGGATGCACAGTTCTTGGCGATGGGTGATACGAAACTTAGGAAGTCGGTGGTCGTAGCCAATCCGAACGGCTTGCACGCTCGGCCGGCCGATCTGCTTTGCAAGACAGCGAACAAATTCAAGGCCAGCGTTGCGATCATCAAGGGCTCCGAGCGCGTTGACGCCAAAAGCATCTTGGGAATTCTGACGCTCGCCGCGATGAAGGGGACCGAGCTAACGGTTGAAACCGAAGGCAGCGATGCTCAACAGGCGCTCGACGCCGTGGCCGCGCTGCTGTCGAGTTCGTTCGAGGACGAATTCGAATAGAGAATTGTTTCGGACGACGTGACGGCGATCGTGGTTGAGCGGGTTGGCCGAAGCGTGAAGGAAATCGATGCAAAAGCTGCAGGGAATCGCTGTCTCGCCTGGAGTCGCCATCGGCGAGGCGCTGGTGATGGACAACGAGGGATTTCGCATCCCTCGCCGCTTCCTCACGCGCGATGCCGTCGATTCCGAGCTCGAACGCCTGCATCTCGCGCTCGAAGCCTCAGCCCTTGAGATCGAGAAGAACCGCGACACCGTCTCGACCGAGCTAGGCAAAGGCTACGGTGCGATCTTCGAGGCGCACCTGCAAATGCTCCGCGACGTGCAACTGCGCGCCGAACTCGAGCTGCTCATTCGAGATCGTCATTACACGCCTGAGTATGCCGTCAGCCGCGCCCTGCGCCGGTATGCGAAGGTCTTTCAATCGCTCGACAACAGCCAATGGGCTGAGCGCGCCAGCGATATCTTTGACATCGAAAAGCGCCTGCTGCGAAATCTGCTTGGACGACGTCGCGAAGAGTTTTCGCAGCTCACGTCGCCGGTGTTGATTCTCGCCCACAATCTCACGCCCAGCGAGACGGCCACCCTCGACCGAAAGTTCGTCCGCGGTTTTGTCACCGAGGTCGGCGGGCCCGGCAGCCACACGGCCATCGTTGCCGAAGGCATGGGCATTCCCGCCGTTGTCGGAACGGGGACATTCTTGACCGAGGTTTCCGGCGGCGAAGTCGTCATCATCGATGGCGATCACGGCTTCGTGATTCTGCAGCCCGACGAGGAAACGCTCGCGCGCTATCGTCAGGAAGTCGAAGACAACCGTTCACGCGCCGTTCATCTGCAAACGATACGTGATTTGCCGGCAATCACTGCTGACGGCGTCCGCGTACAGCTTTGCGGCAATATCGAGTTCCCGCACGAAGTGACACACTGCCTGGAACACGGCGGCGACGGCATCGGCCTGTATCGCACCGAATTTCTGTACCTCGGGGCCGAAATCATCCCCGACGAAGAAGCACACTACCAGGCCTACGCACAGGTCGCGCAGCAAATGGGCGGTCGTCCTGTGACGATTCGCACGCTCGATCTCGGCGCCGACAAGGTGCTTAAAACAAACACCGACGACGACCGCAATCCGTTCCTCGGGTTGCGAAGCATCCGGCTGTCGCTGCAAAACCTGCCGCTGTTCCGCACGCAGCTACGCGCAATCCTGCGGGCCAGTGCCGTGGGCGACGTGCGCGTCATGTTCCCGCTCATCTCGACCGTGCTCGAGCTTCGCCAGGCGAAGATGATTCTCGGCGACGTGATGGAAGATCTCGAAGAGCATGGCGTGCCGTTTAACCGTGATTTGCCCGTCGGCATGATGGTCGAGGTACCGGCCGCCGTGATGATGATCGATCACTTTGTCGAAGAGGTCGACTTCCTGAGCATCGGCACGAACGACCTGATCCAGTACACTTTGGCGGTCGACCGCAGCAACAAGGATGTCGCGAGCTTGTACACGGCGAGCGACCCGGCGGTCATCAAGTTGATCGATATCGCGGTGAAGGCCGCGAACCGGTCGGGAGTTTCGGTGAGTTTGTGCGGGCAGATGAGCGCCAACGGCATTTACACGATGCTCTTGCTCGGTCTCGGCCTTCGCCAGCTCAGCGTTCCGCCCAACGCGGTGCCCGAAATCAAGCGACTAACCCGAAGCGTCACGATTCCGCAGTGCGAGGCCGTCGCGGCCAAGGTGCTGACCCTGGAAAGCGCACGTGAGATCAAGAGTCTTCTGAAGGAGGAACTCAAGAAGGTTCATTTCGATCGCATCACGGTCTGAGTCCCTTAGCCGACGCCTTCAGGTGCCGCTAGGGAGAACGTCGGCGACGACGGACGGTGATAGCGGAACATCGCAAAAGATTCTGGAAGCGTTGTCCCGCGTTCATCGTTCATCGTCTGTAACCTGAGTTTTGGGTACGGCACTCGAAATCTCAGTCAACTCAGATCGACCGATGGTTCGCCAGGGAAATCGAGACGGCAAAGGCTCAGGGCTTTTGCGAGAGCTCGGAGGATTCGCAGAAATGCCAAGTGAGGCGATCGTCGAGGTCTTCGTGACTGCGTGCACCACGGTGCGCACGCCGAGCCCTTCGCGCCGCCGTCGCTTCGCCCGTTGTCGCGATCTCACGCGAGACGGTTTCGTCCGGAGGCCGACGACGCAAGTTTCGTCGACTGTTGCCGGGCGCTCAGTTCGAATCCGATCCAGTCTCTGGCTTAGCCGCGGCGCGGTCGGCCGTGCATTGCACGCTTCCGGCCAAACTCGCACACTCGATGCCCGAACTCATGGCTTCTTGTGCCTGGCGAACCTCGCGCGACCTGATCGAACTTGCCGGCCAAGAAAGCTACACCATGAAGCAGGAGATGCTGATCAATGTCTCGCAACCCGAGGAATGTCGGATTGCGATCGTCGAGGACAACGTGCTGGAAGAGCTCTACATTGAGCGGACCAGCCAGGACAACTACGTAGGAAACATCTACAAAGGCCGCGTCGTCAACATCGAACCCAGCATTCAGGCCGCCTTCGTCGATTTCGGCGTTGGTCGCAATGGGTTCCTTCACATCAGCGACATCGAGCCTCAATACTTCCGCCAAGGCGGATACGACCCGTCGCGCCCGATCGAGGCAAGCGGCGGACAACGCGGCGGCAACGGCGCCGCCGGACATGACGACGAGCACGACGACGATGACGAGTCAGAAGACTCGGGCGGCCGAGCTCGCACTCGCAAGCGGACGGTCAGGCCTGGCGCTCGGCCTCGTGTGAAGCCGCCGATTCAAGAAATCCTGCGGCGCGGCGACGAAGTCATCGTGCAGGTCATTAAAGAAGGCATCGGCACCAAAGGTCCGACGCTTTCGACGTACATCAGCATCCCAGGCCGATACCTGGTGCTGATGCCCGCACTCGGCCGCGTCGGCGTCTCGCGCAAGATCGAAGACGAAGATGCTCGCCGCAAGCTGCGCGACATCATGATCGAGCTCGCGCCGCCCAAGGGCATCGGCTTCGTCGTTCGCACGGCTGGCGTCGATCGAACGAAGAAAGAGCTGTCTCGCGACCTGGCGTATTTGTTGCGTCTTTGGAAGGTGATCGTGCGGCGCGTGAAGAAGTATCCCGCGCCGATCGGCATCTACGAAGAAAGCGACATGATTATCCGCACGATCCGCGACATCTTCACTGCCGACGTCGATTCCATCTATATCGACGAGCCGACGGCATATGAGCGTGCGAAAGAATTTCTGCAGATCGTAATGCCGCGCTATGTGCATCGGCTGCAGTTGTACGAAGGCAAGGAGCCGCTGTTTCACAAATACCGTCTCGACGAAGAGATTAGCCGCATCCACCAGCGATCGGTCCCCCTACGTCAAGGCGGCAGCATCGTCATCGATCAGACCGAAGCGCTCGTCGCCATCGACGTGAACAGCGGAAACTTCCGCGCCGAGGACTCAGCCGAAGAAACCGCATATCAGATGAATCTGCTTGCCGCGCGCGAGATTGCGAGACAACTGCGTTTGCGCGATCTCGGCGGCGTCATCGTCAACGACTTCATCGACATGCGGCGCGAACGACATCGGCGTGGCGTGGAACGCGCGCTCCGCGATGCCATGCACCGCGACCGTGCTCGCACGAAGATTCTTCGCACCAGTCCGTTCGGCCTGATCGAGATGACGCGTCAGCGTATCCGGCCCAGCCTCAAACGCAGCGTCTATCGCGACTGCGCATGTTGCTCGGGTACGGGCGTCGTGAAGACGGCCGAAAGCATGGCAATCGAGGCCGTGCGGCTGCTGATTCTTGCCAGCCACCAGCCGGGCCTGTCGCGCATCACGGTTACGGTTTGCGAGGAAGTCGCGACCTATCTCAACAACAAGAAGCGTCGCGAGCTGACCAAGCTCGAGGATGAAAACAAGATCAGCGTGCAGATCCTCAGTCGCGAAGACCTCTCGCCCGAGCACTTGCTGGTCGAGTGCAGCGACGGCAACGGCCGCGACCTGAAATTTCCACCGAACTAAACAGAACGTCGCCCAAGCCCAGGGCCTGCTGGCCCTGGGTTTGTGGGGTCGCGCTCGGCGCGGGTCTCAGACCCCACCGCTCGCGGGCGGCGTCTAGCCTTCGTTGATATAATCTCCGTGTGAGCGACCGCTTCATCACACTCCGTGGCGTGGAGGTGCACAACCTCAAGCACGTCGATCTCGACTTGCCTCATCGCAAGTTGATCGTCTTTTGCGGCCTCAGCGGCAGCGGCAAAAGCAGCCTCGCCTTCGACACGCTCTACGCCGAAGGCCAGCGGCGCTACATCGAAAGCTTCTCCGCCTACACGCGGCAGTTTCTCGAACGCCTCGAAAAGCCAGCGGCTGACCGCATCGACGGCATCCCCCCCGCCATTGCCATCGCCGGCAAGAGCGCGACGCGGTCGAGTCGTTCCACCGTCGCGACGGCCACCGAGGTTTACGACTACCTGCGGCTGCTCTTCGCCAAGATCGGCCACGTCTTTTGCATCAGCTGTGGCCGCGAGGTGCGTCGCGAATCGCCGCAGAGCGTTGCCGAACTTCTCGCTCGCCTGGCGCCGGGCACGCGCATGTTGATCGCGTTCGAGCGTCGCGCGTCCGAGCAGCTCACGATGGCGCAATTGTCCGAAATGTTGCGCGAGGAGGGTTTCGGCCGGGTAATCGGCAACGGTCATATGATCGACTTACCGCCGTCGAACGAGTTGCAAGGTGATTCACTCTACGTCGTCGTCGATCGCCTCACCGCGACCGATGCCAACGATCGCCGCCTGATCGACTCGCTCGAAACCGCGATGCGTCACGGCGACGGACGATGCGCAATCTTTGTCCCGAGTGGCGCAGAAACATCGCTCGGCCTCACGGGCTCCACCTGCACCATCGACGGTGTTGAGTGGCGACGTCTAGCCTTCAGCGGCCGCTTCCACTGCGCCGATTGCGACCGCCACTATCCGCAGCCCGAGCCACGACTGTTCAGCTTTAACAGCCCGCTTGGTGCATGTCCCGAGTGCGAAGGTTTTGGCAGCGTGTTCGATGTCGACCTCGACCTCGTCGTGCCGAACCCTGGCAAGTCGATTCGCGACGGTGCCATCGCGCCATGGAATTCGCCGGCCTACGCCCACGAGCTCGTGGAACTCATGGAGCTTGCTGACGATTACGACCTACCGGTGAACGTCCCCTTCGCCGAGCTCACGGAGGCCCAACGCAAAATCATTGTCGAAGGCGTGCCGAAGCGAAAGTTCGGCGGCCTGCGCGGGTTCTTCCGATGGCTTGAGAAGCGCAAGTACAAGATGCACATCCGTGTGTTCTTGAGCCGGTGGCGGAGCTATCGGCCTTGCCCGTTGTGTAACGGGCAGCGACTGAAGCCCGAGGCGCTCGCCGTCCGGATCGCGGGAAAGAACATTGCGGAGATAACGGCTCTAGAAGTTCGTCAGGCCATCGAGCTTTTTGCGAATCTCGATCTCGTCGACCATGAGCGTCGCGTGGCCCGCACGATGCTCGAGCAAATCGCCTGGCGACTCAAGTTCCTGTCGGTCGTCGGCCTCGATTATCTGACGCTCGATCGCACGCTACGCACGCTCAGCGGCGGCGAAGCGCAACGTGTCTCGCTCACCTCGGCGCTCGGTTCCAGCTTGGTGAATATGCTCTACGTGCTCGATGAACCGACCGCAGGGCTGCATCCTCGCGACACCGCACGACTCATCGAGGCGATCCAGCAGCTACGCAATCGGCAGAACACGGTCGTCGTTGTCGAGCACGACGAAGCGACGATTCGTGCGGCCGATCAGGTGGTCGAAATCGGGCCCGGAGCCGGCGAGCGCGGTGGCTGCGTCGTGTTTCAGGGGACGCCTGAAGAGATGTTGCACTCGACGACGAGCCTTACGGGCGACTATCTCGCCGGTCGTCGTGGCATTCACACGCCCGAACGTCGCCGCGTTCCCAACCACGGGTGGATTCGTCTCACTGGCGCTCACGGCAACAATCTGAAAAACGTCACCGTCGAGTTCCCGCTCGGCATGCTCTGCGTCGTCACCGGCGTTAGCGGCTCGGGCAAAAGCACGCTCGTTGAGGACACGCTGTACCCCGCCCTGTGTCGTCGCTTGAACAAGGACGCTCCGCGACCAGCGGCCTACGACGACGTTTATGGCGACGGTCAGATCAATGACGTGCAAATGGTCGACCAGTCGCCGATTGGTCGTTCACCGCGATCGAATCCTGTCACGTACATCAAGGCCTTCGATGAGATTCGCGCCGTGTTCGCCGACACGGTCGAGGCCCGCACGCACAACTACACGGCAAGTCATTTCAGCTTCAACGTCGAAGGTGGCCGTTGCGAAGTCTGTGAAGGCGCCGGCTATCTGCAAATCGATATGCAGTTCTTGGCCGACGTGTTCATGAAGTGTACCGCCTGCCAAGGCCGCCGCTTTCGTCGCGAAATTCTCGCCGTCACGTACCGCGGACGCAACATCGCCGATGTGCTCGACATGACTGTGCGTGAAGCGTTCACGTTCTTTCGCGGCCTACCGAAGGCGCAAGCTCGGCTGAAGCGGCTGATCTACGTCGGCCTCGACTATCTGCGGCTCGGTCAACCGGCGAACACGCTCAGCGGCGGCGAATCGCAACGCCTGAAGCTCGCCGCGCACATGTCGGCAACGAAACGGAGTCGCACGCTGTTTCTGCTCGACGAACCGACGACGGGCCTGCACTTCGCCGACATCGTGCAGTTGCTCGATTGCTTCGAGGCGCTGTTGGCCGTCGGACATTCGCTGATTGTCGTCGAACACAACCTCAGCCTCATTCGATCGGCCGACTACGTGATCGATCTTGGTCCCGGAGCCGCGGAAGATGGTGGGCAGGTAATCGCGCAAGGCCCGCCGGAGATGGTCGCGAGAGTGGCCGACTCGATTACCGGCCAGTATCTCGCCCGCGCCTTGGCCGAAGATCGCGAACCGATCGCGGCGGGTGATGGCCGCTAGCGCGATGAACATTCTCGACAATTTGCAGACCTTCTTCGGCGCGACAAGCAACGCGGCTTCGCATCTGTACGCACGACTGCCGCGCGCAGTCGCCGACTTGCGATTCACAGGTCGCGTGATCGGACCGTTCTGTCGGCACAGTCGCACGTTGCCCGCATCGATTCCGCTGGCAGTCTTGCCAGGCGAAACATTGTTGGCCGAGGCCGTTGTGCCCGATCCGTGTTTTTGGACGCCCGAGTTACCGATGCTCTATCGCTTCGACATCGAGTGTTCGATCGCAGACTCGCCGCCGTTGAAACTCCAGCGATGGCTCGGCATTCGTCCGCTGGGTGTACATGCAAGGCGGTTTCTATGGGCCGCTCGAAACTGGGTTTTCCGTGGTGCTCAACCAGCGAGCGATCGCGAGGACTGGTCCGCTTGGCGCCGGCAGGAACTTTCGTGCTGGTTGCGATCTCCGAGCGATGAATTGCTCGAAGAGCTGTCGCCTGAAGGCGTTCTCGTCGCCGCTGAAGTCACCGATGTTGCCGACTTGTCGCGATTAGCACGATGGCCAGCCGTTGGTCTTGCGATACTGAGCGGCGAAACGGCTACGGAAACAAACGCTGTAGCGCTTGCGCCGAACGTTTTGTTGGGTCAGTCATTCGACGATCACGAAGTCCTCGAACTTCCGTCTTGGGGGCACTTCGTTGCGGCCGAGGTCGTCGGGGCGGATGACTTTGCAGGACGTGTTTCGTTGTGCGACTCGCCGGCGATCGCTTGCCGTCGAGCGGATTCTATTCTGAGTCTTGAGCAAACCCGAGCTGAGTGCGACCGGTTGCAGCGTGACTTAGCAGGCAAGGGCGAGTTCGCAGGCTACGTGATTCTTCAACCGAAAGAAACGACGACGTGAGCGACCACGACGACGATCAACCCGCACTTGCACGCTATGCGCGGCAAGTGCGCTACGCGCCGCTGGGCGAGGAGGGGCAACGTCGGTTGATGCAGTCGACGGCGCTCGTTTGTGGCTGTGGGGCACTTGGAAGTGCGATCGCATCGACGTTGGCGCGAGCAGGCGTCGGCAGGCTGCGCATCGTCGACCGCGATTTCGTCGAGTTGACAAACCTGCAACGTCAAACGCTGTTCGATGAAGAGGACGTGGCTGCGGGGTTGCCGAAGGCCATCGCCGCGGCGAGCAAGCTGCGACGCATCAATTCAACGATCGAAATCGACCCAGTCGTCGCCGACGTGTCGTATCAAAACATCGAGACCTTATGCGAAGGCGTCGATGTGATCGTCGACGGCACCGATAACTTCGAGACGCGGTTTCTACTCAACGATGTTGCCATCAAACACGGCATCCCCTGGATCTTCGGCGGGTGCATCGGCAGCGAAGGGCAGACGATGACGATCGTACCCGGCGCGACAGCGTGTCTGCGCTGCGTCCTTCCCGAGCCCCCGGCGGCGGGAACGATGCCGACTTGCGACACCGCGGGCATTCTCGCGCCCATTATCGGCGT
Source organism: uncultured Planctomycetota bacterium (assembly GCA_963708675.1). Classification (GTDB taxonomy): domain Bacteria; phylum Planctomycetota; class Planctomycetia; order Pirellulales; family PNKZ01; genus DATAXP01. The sequence continues at coordinate 1,491,473 of CAVPTO010000003.1, read as the reverse complement.
CATCGCGTCGATCCAATCGCAAGAGGCGATGAAGATTCTTTCCGGGCATCGTGAAGCGATTCAGCCCGATATGTTCGTGATCGACCTTTGGCAAAACCGAACGCAACGCATCCATCTCGATACATTGCGAAAGCGAGCGGATTGTCCGACGTGTCATCGCCGAGAGTTCCCGTGGTTGTCGGGCGAGCGTGGTGGTGACGCAGTCGTTCTTTGCGGCCGCAATGCGGTGCAAATCAGCGTGCGTCGTGGCGATTGTGTAACGCTGGATGATCTGGAGCGGCGGTTGTCGCCGGCAGGGCGGGTGACGCGCAACGCCTTTCTTTTGCGAGCGACCATCGACCGTTACGTGCTGACGGTGTTCCCCGACGGCCGCGCGATCATCAGCGGCACCGACGACCCGGCCGAGGCGCGAAGCGTGTACGCACGCTATATCGGCAACTGACGTCGCACTACGCGGTCGCTTGCGGCTGACGTTGCGTGGCCGCTTCCATGATGCGTTGCTCGGTGGCTTCGTGCGCGAGAACTCAGCCGTCAGACGGCCTTCGCACAGCACGAGAATGCGATCGGAAATCGCGAGCAACTCGGGCAGCTCGCTCGACGTGACGATGATGCCAAGTCCGTCACGGCAGAGCTGATCAAACAGCCGGTACAGCTCGGCCTTCGCGGCGACGTCGATGCCACGTGTCGGATCGTCGAGCAACAACACACGAGGATGCGTGAGCAACCAACGCCCGATGATCGTCTTCTGTTGATTGCCGCCGCTGAGACTCGTAATCGGCGCGTCGGTGCCGTCGGTCTTCACGCGCAATCGGTCGATCGTACCTTGGGCGAGCTGACGCTCGTCGCGCGGTCGAACGATGCCCGCCGTTGCCGCTCGCTGTAACTCGCAGAGCGTGATGTTCTCGCGGACGGACATGCGATCGAACAGCCCGAGTCGCTTGCGATCTTCCGTCACGAGTGCAACACCCGCTTGCTTCGCGTCGCAAGGATGGCGAAATGCGACCTCGCGACCTTCGAGCACGACGCGCCCGTGCGGACGGTGCGTGCTAGCCCCAAACAGGCATTCGAGAAGTTCCGTGCGGCCGGCGCCCATGAGTCCCGCGATGCCCAGGATTTCGCCTCGATGCAGCTTGAAACTGATGTCGTGCAACCGCCACGGACGAGCATGGCCGGGCGACGGCAGGCGGAGGTTCTCGACTTCGAGAATCGTGTCGCCGATTGATCGCGGCGAGACTTGCGTCGCTTCAAGCTCGCGACCCACCATCAGATGCGTGACCTGTCGCGGATCGGTTTCAGTGCGCGGCATCGTTCGCACCAGCCGACCGTCGCGAAGCACGGTGATCACATCGGCCAGCCGAAAAATCTCGTCCATTTTGTGCGAGATGTAGAGGATCGTCACGCCGCGATTGCGCAAGCGATCGATGATGCGAAACAGCCGGGCGGATTCTGCCTCGGTCAAGGCGCTGGTTGGCTCGTCCATAATGAGCAAGTCACTATGGATGACGAGCGCCTTGGCGATCTCGACGAGTTGCTGGTCGCCGACGCGCAGCGAAGCGACCGGAGCCCGCGGATCGATGCGGCATTCGAGCTCGTCGAGGATTGCGGCCGCCTCGCGATTCATGGCCGCAGTGTCTAGAAACCCCAGCGAGGTGCGACGTTCGCGACCGAGGAAGATGTTCGCGGCGGCTGAGAGTTGTTCGACGAGGTTCAGTTCCTGATGAATGATGCTGATGCCGGCATGTTCGGCATCGCGCGGGCCGCTGAAGCGCTGACGGTTGCCGCGGACGAGCAGCTCGCCGTCGAAATCGGGCAGAACGCCAGCGACGATCTTCATGAGCGTGCTTTTGCCGGCGCCGTTTTCTCCGCACACGGCGTGTAGCCGACCGGCGTCGATCGCTAGCGTGACGTCGTCCAAAGCCGTCACGCCGCCAAATCGCTTCGTGATGTGACGTAGCTCGACGTGTGGTGTGGTGGCGAAAGGCATCGCGGTAATTAACTCGCCGTGCGGCGCATCTCAATGACCTTCACGATCGAGAACAATACGAGAGCACTGACTCCTGCGACTCCCGCGGTGGCTTTGCCTGCAACGAGAGCCGCCATCGCCGCTGTGAGAATCGCCAGATTGACGATCGTCACGACGCCCAGCGCTCCCGAGAAGACACGTCGTTCGCCGGTGCTTGTCGATCGCAATTGATTGAAGGCCACCGCGAAGACAACCACGATGCCGACGATGAGTCCTTCGTACACGTCGGCTCCGGTCTTGATGATCTTGGCGATGCCGTCGATCACGACGCGAAGAAACAGGCAGCCGAGCACGACGCCGGGAATGCTGCCGAAGCCGCCTTGCAGACTGCATCCGCCAACAACAGCCGCGGCGATGGCGTTGAGTTCGTAACCTCGGCCGAGCGTTTGTGGCGCGGCGACGCTTTGCTCGCCGACGTACAGAACGCCCGCAATGCTCGAAGCCATCGCCCCGATGCAGTACGCGAGCCATTTGAGTCGTTCGGTGCGAATACCGCTCAACCGCGTGGCAGCTTCGTTCCCGCCGAGGGCGTAAAGATGGCGGCCCACGACGGTGCGGCTCATCAGCAGCCACGCGACGGCGGCAAGCAGTAGAAACAGCACGACGGGAATCCACACACTTGTTGCGAGGTAGCGAAAGCGCTCGTCGTGGATCTCGATCTGGGCTTTGGCTCCGCCGTAGACCTCGGCCGTGACTCCCTCGACCAGCGCACGGCTCAAGCTTCGCAGACCCACGAGGGTGGCGAGCGTCGCAATGAAAGGCGGCAAACCGACGACCGTGATGAGCCACGCGTGCAGACTGCCGACGAGAAACCCGGCGACAAGTGCGCCGGCAATCGCCACGGCAATGACACCGTAACCGAGCGGCTGTTCCTCGCCGAATTCGTTCGAAGACAGCAACAGTAATATCGCGGCGCATATCGACCCACTAAAGGCGATCATCGATCCGACCGACAAGTCGATGCCGCCGGCGATGATGACGATGGCCGAGCCGAGGGCGAAGATGCCGAGCATCGCGGTCTGACGCACGATTTCGACCGCGCTGTCGTACGGATTGACGCGATATGTCTGCAATGGGTCGAGTGCGATTGCTAGGCCGATGACGACCGCGATCGCCAACAACAACCCCACTTCGACGCTTCGAAAGATCGAGGAGCCCATAAAGCCGCGACCGTTGGTCGCGCCCGCCTGGTGACATTACCGTGCATCGCAGTCACACGCGCATCCCAAAGGCGCGACCCACGGTCGCAACGTTATGACCCCTTGAGCCTATACTCGGCTAGCCAGCGCTTAAAGAGGTCGAGCGTCATGAATGACGTGGAAGGCTGGAACATTTCGGCATTGAGCTTCGATTCGCTACTACGGACCACGATCTTGAGGCCCGTGCCGATGATGTCTCCGTCGGGTTCCCCCTTCTTCGGGAGCATTTCATGGAGCGTGGCTTCGTCGTTCTCGACCAAAGCCTTCATCAGCCGCACGCTCTCGTAGCCGATCTTGTAAGGATCTTGAACGATCATGCAATCGATGTCGCCGTTGCTCATGTCGCGAATGGTCGTCGGCTCGGCGTCGAAGGTGACGATCGTGAAGTCCTTGCGACGGTCGAGGCGGCGGACGACGTCGGCGATATCGGGGCCGTTGTACGAATAAATGCCGACCAGCACGTTCACTTCAGGATGGTTGGTGAGCGCGTTGCGGACGTTTTCACGCGATTTGGATCGATCGAATTGATCGCCCATGTTGTCGACGAGCTTGTAATCTTCGCCAGCGCCTTGCTCGACGCCGCGCACGCGATCGAGCGCGTTCTGTGCTCCCGGCGAACCGACGAACGAAACGATCGCGCCGCCGCCAGGTCGCAAGTTGCGGATCGCGACGCCGAGTTCACTACCAGCTTCGAGATTATCGGTGCCAATAAACGCGACACGAGCATCGCGAAACTTGGTGCGGTCGAGATCATTATCGACGGCGAGCACTTGCACGCCTTTTTCGCGGAGCTTGCGCATCTCATCGGCAACGGCGGCATTGCTGGCGTTGTAGACCGAAATGCCGACGGCAGCGACATCGCTTTGACTGCCGTACTGCCGAAGCATGTCAATCTGCCCTTGCTCGGCGCGGCTATTCACTTCCATGAGCACCGTGAAGCCGGCCTCGCGCATCTTGAGATCGACGGCGGCGGCCTGAAGTCCCTGACGGCACGCGTCCCAGTACGGCGAGTCGCCGTTGGTGAGCAGGATGATGCGCTTGGGCGGCGGGCCCTCTTGCTTGGCGCATCCGGTAATCGCGGTCGCGATGGTTATCGTCGCCAAAAGCAGACGCGAGGCGATGTGATGCAAGGGCATTCGTGCGATGCGGAGCCGAAGTGCATGGATGAGCTGTACTTGGAAACGAATTCTAAGAGCCACGACCACGGGCAGCAAGCGAACGGCTCAACTTCAACGCTCCGCATGGACGATGCACTAGCAACGGTCGAACGATTCACCTCGACATCGGACGTGCATGCAACACACGCGCGACGCGGCCCTCACGGAATCAGAGCGCTCGCGGCCATTGCAACTCGGTCGCTGGCAGCTCGTGACGCTCGAGGCTGCAGGCGCGATGACCGAGGTGTACCGAGCACGCCCCGCGGAGAGCGCGCGGCAGGCGGCGCCCTACGCCGTCAAGGTGCTCAAGCCGGTGTGGCAGGGCGAAGCCGCGGCCGAGGCGACACTGCGGCGCGAGTTCGAGGCCAGCGCCGCGGTGCGACACCCATCGTTGGTTGCCGTCCTGTCGCTCGAGAGCGAAGCCGACGTGTGCTGGACGGTGATGCCGTGGCTGGATGGCGTCACATTGTCGCAGTTGTTGAAGATCGAGGCGTTGCCGAAGTCGGCAGCCTTTTGGTACGCGCGGCAGGTTGCCGAGGCGCTCGAAGCGCTGCATGTCGCTGGTTGGATGCACGGCGACGTGAAACCTGCGAACGTGATCATCTCCGGCGAGGGGCACGCGACGCTGATCGATCTCGGCTTCGCTCGACAACCTGCGGACCCGAAGTCGTCGCATCGCTGTGGATGGGGCACGCCGCAGTACATCGCCCCCGAGTCGATTACCTCGGCACTGCGACCCGACATTCGCAGCGACTTGTACAGCCTGGGGGTGATGTTGTACGAGATGCTGAGCGGCCGGAAGCCATTCGAGGCGGCGGACGTTGCGGCGGTGGTGCGCCAACATCGGCACGGACGCGCTCGCCCGTTGCAGCAGCTTGTGCCGTCGCTGCCGAAGGATGTCTACGAACTGGTCGACAACATGCTCGCGAAGGAGCCGCTGCGTCGGCCGCAATCGCCGACTGAGGTGATTGCGACGTTGATGCGGGCGGAGGTCGAGATGTTCGCCGAGCGTTGGCGGCCGCGGCCGTTGGGGGTGGTAACAACCGCTCAACGCGCGCTCGGCGCGGGTCTCTGACCCCGCCGCGATGGCGTTTCCAATGGCGGCGGGGTCTAGAGGCCCGCGCAGAGCGCGAGCGATTGAAAAGCTAACTCGGCGCTACGCCGCGATAGCTCATGTCGAGCACATCCATCGGATGTGCGACACGCATGTTGAGACCACGTTGCCGCAGGCCACGTTCGATTTGTAGCAGGCATCCGGCATTGGCTGTGAGTAGCCACTGCGCCCGGTCTTTTCGACGTTGTCGACCTTGCGACGACTCAGCCGCGCGGACATCTCGGGCTGCGTAATATTGTAAGTTCCGGCCGCTCCGCAGCAGATTTCTGTTTCGGGCAGCTCACGTAGCTCGAGTCCTGGAATCATCGCCAGCAACCGCCTCGGCGCTTCGCGAATCTTTTGAGCGTGGCCGAGATGGCAAGCGTCGTGATAGGTCGCCGTGATGTGGAGCGGACCTTCGGGCGGGATGAGGCCGAGGTCGTCGAGAAACTCGTGAACATCGCGAGTGCGCTCGGCGAGACGTTCGCGGCCAGGCTGAGCGGCATCGTGCCAGTGATGCCCGTAGTCTTTCATCATCGCCCCGCAACCGGCGACGTTCACGATCACTGCATCGACGTCGAGCGCGTCGAACGCGCTAACGTTCGCGTCGGCCAACTGACGCGCGGGTTCGCTGCTGCCGGCGTGAAAGTGAATCGCTCCGCAGCACTGCTGGCTGCGCGGCACGAGCACGTCGCAACCGTTCGCGGCAAGCACACGAGCGGTTGCCCAGTGTGTCGAGCGGAACATCGCATCGGCCACGCAACCGGTGAAAAGTGCGACACGAGCGCGTCGTCGACCGATGGCCGGGATCAATTCGGGCAACTGCGGCTGCGGCCGTTCGAGCGGCGGAAGCATGTTCGCCATTTGCCGCAACCGACCCGGCAACAAGCGCGTCAGGCCGATGCGATTCATCGCATCGATTACACCCATTCGCTGCACGAATCGCGTCGGGCCGAGAATCTTGCGCATGCGGTCGGGACGCGTGAACAGGCCGAACAGAATCCAGCGATGGAACCAATCGTCGTACTTTTTCGGGCCTTCCGTCTGCTGTTCCATTGCGACGCGGAACGGCTCGATGAGCTTGCCGTACTGCACGCCCGACGGGCACGCCGTCTCGCACGCTCGGCAATCGAGGCACAAATCCAAGTGATGCCGCACTTCGTCCTTCAACTCGAGGCGGCCATCGGTGACCGCCCGCATCAGGTAGATGCGGCCGCGCGGACTGTCGTTCTCGTCGCCGAGTTCCAAATAGGTCGGGCACGCAGCCGTGCAGAGGCCGCAGTGGACGCAGTCGAGAAACAACTGATAGTCGATCGACGAACCGGTGCCGGCGTCGCCGGGTGTTGCCGGCGTGGGCGTGGCATCGGGCGTTGTCGTCATGTCGGCCGACGGTTCGACTGCGATTTCGTCACTCATGCGAAGTAATAGCGTCCCGGATTGAGCAATCCTTGCGGATCGAACTGTCGTTTGACGGCTTGCATCGCGGCGAAGCCTGACGGCGACGGACCCCAAATCGCCTGCCGCGTCAGATCGTCGGCCGAGCTGGACCACACGACGGCGTGCCCTCCGCCATGCTGCGCCGCCGGGCGAAGGTGCTGGATAACGAACTTCGACGCCCCCACGGCCGGAACTTCGTCGACGACGACCACGACGGCACCGCTTCCGGCGTGGGCCTGAATGCGACTGCGCGGCGCGGCGAGCTTCACGGTGTCGATAAAGCCACACACGGCGCTGGGTCGCATGTTCGCTTTGATGACGAGAGGCGCGTCATCGTCGCCGGCCGCGAGTGCGGTGAGGCGTTGCCACACGTCTGGCGTCTGCGTCGGATCGTCGAGTACCAGCACGCTTTCGACATCCTGGGCGTACCACTCGTTGGTTAACGTCTCGATCATCCAATCGACTTCGTTGCGCGTTCCCTCGAAGCCGACGACGAGTTCCGCGACGCCGGTCTCTGCGGGCCACAGAAAGGCGCTTTGTCCGACGAGCAGCTCGATCGCCGTGGGTGTCGTCGCCGAGGTCCCAAGTGCCGCGAGAAGTCGCTCGGCCTGCTCGAAACTCGACACGCGGCAAGCGAGCAGTGCGTCGGCCTCGGGGATCGGCTTGAGTTTTAACGTCACCTGTGTGAGGACGGCCAAGGTGCCGAGGCTGCCGGTGAGCAACTTGCAGAAGTCGTAACCGGCGACGTTCTTGACGACGCGGCCGCCGGCCTTGAACAGCGTGCCACGGCCATCAACCGCGCTGACGCCGATCACGTAGTCGCGAATCGTGCCGCATCCGTAGCGTCGCGGCCCGCTGAAGTTCGTGGCAATCAAGCCGCCGAGCGTTGCACGTTCGGCGTCGGCGGCATCGATTGGAAGCCGCTGCCCTTCGGTCGCGAGCAGTTCGGACAGTGTTTGCAGCGTGACGCCCGACTCGACCGTGATCGTCATGTCGCGCGACGGGTAATCGATCACGCGATCGAGCCCCGCCGTGGGTAGCTCGTGGCCGGGCATTTTTGGCGGCAAGCCGAAACCCGCAGCCGTCCTGCCGCCGAGCGGATAGATCGCGTGCCCGGCAGCCACCGCCTCGCGGATGGTTTCGACGATGCCGGATTGTTCGATCGACGCTTCGGTGCTCATCGTCAACGTTTCAGCTTGCCCGTGGTTCAATGGCCGGTTGTCAAATGGCGGCGCGGCGGCCGGGATGTTTACGTTCGTGACCGCACGCGCCCGACGTCGGCAGCATCTTGCCAGGACTGAGCCGGTTGTGGGGGTTCATCGCATCTCGCATGCGCGACATGACGGCCAGGTCGTCGTCGGTGAAGAGCTTGTTCATGAAGCTGATCTTCTCGACACCAATGCCGTGCTCGCCGGTGATGCTCCCGCCGCAGGCGATGCACTCTTCGAGAATCTCGCCGCTGGCAGCCAGCACGCGTTCGATCTGTGCCGGGTCGCGCTCGTCGAACAGCAGAATCGGATGGATGTTGCCATCGCCGGCGTGAAACACGTTCACGGCCCGCACGTCGTATTTCCTGGCGATCTCGTTGATGCGTTTGAGGATGTGCGGCAACTTCGTGCGCGGGACGACGCCGTCCTGCGTGCAGTAACTCGGGCTGAGGCGGCCGATCGCGCCGAACGCCTGCTTGCGGCTCTTCCACAGCAGCAGACGTTGTTTGGCGTCGGCGGCTTGACGCACTTCGCGAGCCTTGTGAGCGTGGCAAATCTCGACAATACGATCGCGCTGCGCGTCGAGACCGGCCTCGAGCCCGTCGACTTCGATCAGCAGCACCGCCTGCGCGTCGAGCGGAAAGCCGAAGTGAAACGCGCCCTCGACGGCGGCGATGATGCCGTGGTCCATCATCTCCAGCGCGGCCGGAATGATGCCGGCGCCGATGATGTCGCTGATCGCTTCAGTGGCGTCGTCGCAAGAATCGAACACCCCGAGCATCGTGCGCACACCTTGCGGATCGCGTGTGATACGGACCCAAATCTTGGTGACGATCGCGAGCGTTCCTTCGCTGCCGACGAGCACGCCGGTCATGTCGAGCCCCGCGGGATCTTCGACCGGGCCGCCAAACTCGACGACGCTGCCGTCAGCCATCACGGCTTCGACGCCTAGCACATGATTGACCGTGACGCCGTATTTGAGCGTGTGAGGCCCGCCGGAATTCGTGGCGACGTTGCCACCGATCGTGCACGCGCCCTGGCTCGATGGGTCTGGAGCGTAATGAAAGCCGGTTCCCTTGAGCCGCTGGTTCAGCCAAACATTCACGACGCCCGGCTGCACGACGGCGAAGCGATCGCGAAGGTTCACCTCGACGATCTCACGCATGCGCGTAAGGACGACCATCACACCGCCGCCGACCGGCAAGCAGCCACCGGCCAGGCTCGTGCCTGCGCCTCGCGGCAGCACCGAGACGTTGTGCTCGATGCACGCCTGCACGATTTGCTGGACGTGCTTCGTCGTCTTCGGAAAAACAACGACGTCCGGGCAGTTCTTCTCGATCGTGAAGCCGTCGCACTCGTAGACCATCATCTCGCTGTGCGCCGACAACACGCCGTCGTTGCCGACGATCGCGCGAAGCTGATGAGCGAGGGCGGGTGTGGGAGCTGCAATCGACAAAGCGACGAGAGACTCGAAGGGGCAGGGCGTGCAAAACTGGATTATAGTTCGCGAAGCGATCGGAGGGAAAAGCCTGCGAAGTTAATAACGAAGGCCGTTTTTGCGAATGTGGACCCATGGCTCAACGTCATTGTGCGTCTCGCCACCAATCACCTCGGCCAAAAAGATGCGATGGTCGCCGGAATCGGCATGGCCGCGAACGACACATTCGAGATGAGCGGCGGCGTCGACAATCACCGGGACTTCCTGCCAGGTCGTGGTTTTCAGCCCTTCGAATGCCGGCTGGCCTTCGTCGAAACCTCGGCCGAAATGCGACAGAAGTTGCTTCTGTTCGACGCCCAGATGATTGAGCACGATTGGCGTCTCGGGCTGGAGCCAGTCGACGAGGTATCGGCCCTGCCGCAGCGCCAACGAAACCATCGGCGGCTCGAAACCGGCCTGCATCACCCAACTGACGAGCATGCCGGTTTGAGCCGAGCCGCTTCGGGCGGTGAGAATAAACAGGCCGCTGGGAATCATGCCCAGGGCTCGCGGCAAGGTGGAGCTTGTCATGCGGCGATTCTATGAAATATGGGTCAGCGACATGAACGTGTTGGCACGTATTGTAGCCCCCTCTCCCCTTGCGGGAGAGGGTGGCGAGTTCGCCAAAGGCGAGCGAGCCGGGTGAGGGGTTGGCGCTGGTACACGCTTCCCACACCCCTCACCCCAGCCCTCTCCCGCAAAGGGGAGAGGGAGTTTTGCACCGCTTAAATATGCCGCGAGCGCGCATCGTGGCTTAGGGCTCAAATCGTCTTCAGCCGTTTGCCTAGATGCTGCTCGACGCTGTCGACCTTGGTTTCGAGCCGACCACGGTAGCCGCGGCGGAAGTCGAGTTTCGCCGAGCCGGTGATGCGGTCGCAGTCTTCGCCGAGCGCCTCGACGCATCGCTTGAAGACGTCGAGCACTTCTTCCAATTCGCCTTCGATGATGGTGCCCATCGCGTGCAGCCGGTAGTCGAGGCCGCTGGAGTCGATGATGCTCAGACATCGCGCGACGTAGGGGCTGACGCTTTGTCCTTTATCCATGGGCGCGAGACTGAATTCGAGCAGCACCATCGCAAACGCTCCGCGGGTTCGGCAAACCGGACACGACAGACAGACACGAGAGCCCTTACCCTACTGCGCTCGGCGGGGCCGTGCTACACTGCCGCCGACCGTTGCCATAGCGAAGGAGCCCGGGGCACATGCCCTCGCAGCATCGCGTATTTCTGCAAGAATTCGTCCGGAACTTTCACACGACCGGCTCGGTGTTACCGAGCAGTCGGTTCCTGGCCTCGGAGCTGACGCGTTACGTGGCCGAGACGCCGCCGGACGGCAAGCCACGCACGATTCTCGAAGTCGGCCCCGGTACTGGGGCGGTGACACGTTGGCTGGTCGAACGGCTCGCCCCTGCCGATCAGTTGACCCTCGTGGAACTAAACGAGTCGTTCGTCACGCATCTGCAAGAACGTTTCGCCAGCGAACCGTGTTTCGCAAAGGTCGCCGACAAGACGCGGATCGTACACGATCGGCTTGAGAATCTCGACGCGGAGCGACCGTTCGACCTGATCGTTTCGGGACTGCCGCTGAATAACTTCTCGGTGGCCGACGTCGAGGCGATTCTTGCGACGCTGGGGCGGCTATTGGCCCCGAGAGGCACGTTGTCGTTCTTCGAATATATCGCCGTTCGTAACGCTCGATGTGTGGTGGGCAGTCGGCAACAACGGCAACGGTTACGCGGAATTAGCCGGGCGTTGGGGCAGGTGTTCGCCCGTCGGCGGGTGCGGCGGCAATGGGTGTGGGCGAACTTTCCCCCCGCCTGGGTTCATCACGTCTGGGGTTAGCAACGCCCGGTTAGCCGCGACGCGCCAGCGGAGCGCTCCGCTGGCGCGTCGCGGCTAACCACGGATTGTGTATTTACCGCGCGACGATTTGTTGTAGGACCGTGATCCTGTATTTATAATCGAGTTTCTAAGTGCCGCACTTCTTTTGGCGGCCTAATAGTTCGAATCGGCGAGGAGGCCGTCTTCTATGGCGTCGCGTTTCGCGATCATCTCCGTGACCCTTGGCGCCATGATTTGCTGCGGTTCGCGGCTTGAGGCCGAACCGAAGGTCGCCAAACCCCCTGCCACCGATTCCTCCAAACCCAACGCGAAGGCCGACGAACACGCCCGCCAGGAAGCCGAGGCAGAGTACTACGAACTTTACAAAGTCCTGGCCGATACGATGTTCCAGGTCGAGCAGAACTATGTGAAGGACATCGATCGCCGCGAGTTAATGGAAGCCGCCATTCACGGCGTGCTCGAGAAGCTCGATCCGTACTCGAACTACATCGGGCCGTCTGAGATCAACTCGTTCAAAACGAGCGTCGAGAACCAGTTCGGCGGGATTGGCATTCAGATCACGAGTGATTCGAGCCAGTTGAAAGTGCTGAGCCCGCTGGTGGGCAGCCCCGCTTATCGGGCCGGGATGCAGGCCGGCGACATCATCATCGACATCAACGGCAAAAACACCGAGGGGCTGCTGATCGACGACGCCATCAAATTGCTTAAGGGCGAAGTCGGGAGCAGCGTGAAGTTGACCGTGATGCACCCGCGCGGCGGCGGTAAAGAAACGGTCAAAATCAAGCGCGAGATGATCCACATCGAAACTGTCATGGGCGATCGCCGCAAGGACGACGACTCGTGGAACTTCATGCTCGAAGGCGACCAGAAGATCGGCTACATCCGCGTGACGGCCTTCAGCCGCGAGACGAGCCATGACCTCGAAGAGGCCCTGAAGGAGCTTCGCGACCAGCACGTTCGCGGGCTCATTCTCGATCTGCGCTTTAATCCTGGCGGATTGTTGAAGTCGGCGACCGAGATCGCGGACCTGTTCGTTTCCGACGGTTTGATTGTCAAAACCGTGGGCCGGAACACGGCTCCGCGTGAGATTCGAGCCCATAAAGCAGGCACTTTTGACGGTTTTCCGATGGTGGTGCTCGTGAACCGCTATAGCGCCAGCGCCAGCGAAATCGTCTCGGCCTGTCTGCAGGACCATGACCGGGCGATCGTCATCGGCGAGCGCACCTGGGGCAAAGGAAGCGTGCAGAACGTCATCGATTTGGAGGACGGTAAGAGCGCCCTGAAGCTGACGACGGCAAGCTACTGGCGTCCGAGCGGGCGGAACATTCACCGCTTCCCCGACGCCAAGGAAACCGACGAGTGGGGCGTGAAGCCCAATGAAGGTTTCGAAGTTCGCTTGGCCGACAATGAGATGTCTGCCTTGCAGCGCGACCGCCGCGATCGCGACATTCTGCTGGTGAATCACTACCAGGAAATCACCAAGAAGGCCGACAGCAAGGAAGAGAAGGCCAAGGACGACAAGGACGGCAAAAGCGAACCAGCATCGAATGATTCGTCGAACGAATCGTCGGACGGCAAGAGCGCCGTCCCCGCGAAGGCGAAGGACGACGATGCCGGGAAGTCAGCGACGCCGCCGATGAAAGCGGACGCCATTGGCACCGACGCCGAGCCGAGCGATAAGCCCGCCGCGACCAAGAAGCCGGTGTTCGTTGATCGCCAGCTGCAAAAAGCGGTCGACTATCTTTCGACCGAGCTGGGGAAGACCGCGTCGGCCAAGTGACGATCGGTTCGGCGAAATACCTGCTGAGCCTTGAGACCACGTGCGATGAAACCGCGGCCGCGGTGATTCGCGACGATCTGCACGTGATGGGCTCGGCTGTCGCCTCGCAGGACAAGCTGCACGAGCGGTTTCGCGGCGTGGTGCCGGAGTTGGCCTCGCGGGCCCATGTCGAACGGATCATTCCCGTGATCGACGAGGCGTTGCGAAAAGCCGGGCTGCGGCCAACCGACTTGTCGTGCGTCGCGGTCGCCAACACGCCGGGGCTTGCGGGGTCGCTGCTGGTCGGGTTGGCGGCGGCAAAGAGTCTCGCGGTGGCGCTCGACATCCCGCTTGTCGCCATCAATCATTTGTTCGCCCACGTTTACGCATGTCGTCTGGCGAGCGGCGAAGACGTGTTCCCGTGCGTGGGGCTGATCGTCAGCGGAGGCCACACAAGTCTGTACCGCTGCGACGGCCCACTGGATTTCACGCTGTTGGGCGGCACGATCGACGACGCCGTGGGAGAGTCGTTCGACAAGGTGGCCGCGATGCTGGGGCTGCCGTATCCCGGCGGACCTGTGATCGAACGCGTGGCACGCGACGGCAATCCGCGTGCGTTTCGCTTCCCGCGGTCGTTCATCCACGAACCGCAGCGGTTGGAGTTCAGCTTCAGCGGCCTCAAAACGGCGGTGCGCTACGCGATCGCGTCGCCTGATGAGACGCTTACTGCACCGAGCGATCCAAAGATGGTGGCCGATCTGGCCGCGAGCTTCCAAGCGGCCGTCGTGGATGTCATCGTCACCAAGGCAAGGCACGCGTTGAAGGCGACGGGGTATCGAACGCTGTGCGTCGGCGGCGGCGTGGCAGCGAATACGGCTTTACGCACGGCCTTGAGCGAAGCGGCCGAGACGGACGGCTTTCGACTGCACCTGGCTCCACGCGAGCTTTGCACCGACAATGCCGTGATGGGCGCGATCGCCTGGGAGCGTTACCGCGCCGGGCTTGTCGAGCCGCTCGACTTGGATATCGTGCCCGGGCTGGTGCGATAAAAAAGGGCGGACACGAATGTCCGCCCGATAAAGCATCGATATTTTTCGCAGTGACTCGTTGTTCGCAGCGACTTCTTAGCTCGAACTCGAACCGCTCGAACCGGCTGAGTAGTTGAACGTGTTGACCTTCGGAATGGTCGAGAAGAACGGCACGGTCGTGCAGCGGACGTAGCGGCGATCGGCCGAAACAACCGCAGTTGCCGAGAAGTTGGCGCCTTCGGACAATGTGATGATCACGGGCTGATAGCCGACGGCGCCTCGGCCGGCGAACCGGTTGCCGCCTGAAAAGAAGTCGCCCAGCGCTCCAGTATCGTTCACGTTCGAGAGCTGTCGATTCAACTGTTGAGCGAGAATCGCCTTGCCGACAGCCAACTGGCTTGCGACGGCATTGGCGAGTTGTTCCTCGGCCAAAGGTTCGGCGCGGCGGCCGTTTTGCAGTTCAAACGCGACAGTCGCTTCACCATCGTCCAGGGCGATCTGCTTGCGGAAGCGCTTTTCCTTCGGCGTGCCGCGATGCACGTAGTAGTCGACCGTCACGCGATCGACCGAAGGCTTGCCCCACACGCGACGCAGCAACATTTTGTAAGTGCCGTCGAAACCTTGCGAGCAGACGTACGTTTCCGAAGAGCTGCCTTGTTCGCGTTCATCGACGGCAGTCGACGCGTCGCCGAGCATCACGCCGCCTCCGCTGGTGCGTGGGTTACGGAACGAGCAAATCGCGCCCGACGGCTCTTCGACTAGCAGGTCGATGTCAGCCTCGCCGGTCCATGTGACGACGACCACAGCATCACGTGTGTGTGCGTCGTCGATCGCCTTCTTGAAGTCTGCGGCCTGGTCCTTCTTTCCTTCGCTGAGAAGTTGCTGATACGCCGCTGCGGCGACGCGCTCGGCCACGATCGCGATCTCTTGCTGATTGCGAGGCCAAGCCTGCGCGATGATACCGGTCGTCGTCCACTTGATGCCTTCGAGGTCGTTCAACCGCTGAGCCAGTGCAAGGCCTTGCACGAGCGGTTCGGGACGCATGGGCTCGAGAGCCGCGACCTGTCGGTACAACTTGAGCGCCCGCAGTTCGATCGGCCGATTGCCTGGAAACGATTTGGTCATGTATTCGGCGACTGCAAACAAATCGGCCGGCTTCGCGCCGAAGTCGACAGCGGACATCAACGCTCGTTCGATATCGGCCGGCGCCGCGCCGTTGGCCAACATTGCAAGGCCGAGAGCTTCGTACATCCACGGCTGCGCCTGCTTGTGACGAAGGGCGCCGTTGATGATCGCGATGACCTGCTCAGGATGACCCTGGTGCATGGCGCGGCGGACCGACTCACGGACGTTGGCTGGCGGTTCGTCGTGGCTGGCGAAGTGCTCGTTCCAGGCCTCGTCGACATTGCCGCCCTGTGGAATGACGATTTCAATCGCCTTCGGCGGGGACGTCGGTTGAGCCGTAATCGGAGCCATTTTGGCCGCTTCCGCAACGGGAGGCGTCTGCGGCTTGGCTTCGGCAGGTTTCTTGGCCGAGAGCTTCAGGTCGTCTTTGACGGCAAACATGCCACCGCCGCCACCACCGCCACCGCCCATGCCACCACCGCCCATGCCACCCATGCCGCCACCCATGCCGCCGCCGCTTCCGCCGATGCCGCCACCCGTTCCGCCGCCAAGTCCGCCCGCAAGCGGGTTCGTGACCTTGATGGGAATGACGAGGTCAGCAACTGGATACACCTTCGTGGTCAGCAAAGTATCAGCGGCAGTGCGAGTCGTGATCTGCAGCACTTCGTCGCGAATCACGTACGTGAGGTCGAATTCGCGAAGCATCAAACGCAAGGCCGATCGCAGCGTGACGCCCTTCAGGTTGCGGGTGATCGGCGTATCGGTTGCGATGGCCGCTTCTTCGAGCGCCTTCTTGTCGAGTTGGATCTCGATATTGTGACGCGTCTTGAGGAACTCGATGACATCCTGCAACGGCGTCTCGATGAACTCCAACTCGGTCGGGTCATCCAACGCGCGAATGATCTTCACCTCGGCCGGGTTGTTACGCGCCAAGTCGACGTTGCGATACTTCTTGCGTCGCTCGGTCAGCAATCGCCAGGCCTCGGCGTCAGGATAGAGGACCGGAACCTGATCCGACTGAAACACGCCCGCCTGTTGCGTGCTCAGCGCCATTTCGTTGTAACTGCGCCACTGTGCGAAGTTGATGTATTGCGACTCGGTCGTAGCCCTCGTCTGAGTGGCCGTAAGCTGAGTGGCCGTCAGATGCGGCGGCAACGCGGGCTCGCTCTGGTTGATGACGTTGGCCACTTCTCGGGCGTCGGCATAACGCTTCTCTTCCATCAAAGCGTCGAACCGATCGGTCAACTGTGTCTTGCGATTCTGATTGTCGATGAGCTCGCGATTCATCTGCGCGAGTTGCTCGGCCTCGGCCGCGACGGCAGCGTTGCGGACATCGCGCTCGGCCTTGACTTGCGCCTGACGGCTGGCTTCACGCAGTGCCGATTGCAATTGATCGACAAGTTGCAACTTCACGCCGGGCCCAAGTTCCGGAGCACTGCGGATGCCTTCAAGTTCGAGTTTCAAATCGTTGGTCGCCGCGTCCGGATCGGTTCGCATCGTCGAGCGTGCACGATTGATCGTGGCACTGACCTCGGCCTGCACCTGGCCGGCAATGACGGCGCGTTGCTGTTCCACCTCGTTCAAGAACTCGCCTTCGCCGGGCAAACGTTCGCGCCCACCAGCGGGGACGGTCTCGTCCGTGCCTTGGAAGAAGTTCACCAGTTTGAGCTCGCGCGTGCCGCCACCAGCTTGCATCCGCGTGGCTGCGGCATTGATCGCCTGAGCTTCGGGATTCGAAGCGTCCAAACGCAACGCCTCGCCCGCCAAACGCTGGGCTTGCTCGGCATTTCCTGTGGCGACGGCCTGCTGACCAAGGCGGGCCATCGACTGTGCTTGCACGTTGATCATGCTGCGAACTTCGCGAAGACCGGCGAGTCCCACAAGCGGCAAGCTCAGTCCACCGTCGCGCGAAGCAAGCGATGCCACTTCGACAAGATAAGCATTGTCTTCGTTCGGCTTGGCAGTCACCGACCACTGCATCGTCGTCGGCGCGCCATTCACGTCGAACGTCGCTGTCACGTCGCCCGAGGGCGCACGTTCTGATTTGCCGATGAGCACCGTCTCGCGATCAAAACGCAACGGCGGCAACCGACGCGGATACACCTCGCCGAACGAAGCATCGGCCTGCATATCGCTGGGCCACGCGACGGGCAACTTCACGGCGCCCGCCAAGAACAAGCCGAATGAACGCGCGGGAATGCCAGCGTCGACCGTACGACCCGATTGAGCATCAACAACATCTTGCCGATCGACGGCGAGCACACCGCCTGTATCGCTGGCAAGCGCGCCGAGCAACACGGCGTCGGTGCGCGGGCCAATGGCATAAGCGGAAAACGCGGCGCGTTGATCAACCAAGCGATCGACGATCCGTTGCAGTTGCGTGGTGCCGATGAGTTGCGCGGTGCTCATGCCGTCGCCGATATAAACGACCGAACGTGCACGACCGGCATCAGCCGACGCGAAACCGTTGGCGGCTGCGTCGAGCGCGGAGTCCATGTCGGTCGATCCGAGCGGCACACGCGATCGCAGACCGTTGATGGCCGTTTGCATCTCGGCGCTCGCCGGGGCGACGAACTCGGTTGTGAGCGGAACCATCTGCAAGTCGACAGCGTTCAGTTGAACGCGATCATCCGGTCCCAGCGCGCCCAACAACACTTCGAGCGTTTCGATGGCCTTGTCGCGAAACTCGCCCGCCTGGCTGGCCGACGTGTCGAGCATGACCAAGATGTCATGCGCACCGGCCTCGGGTTTCGCGATCTGTGGTGTCAGCGGCAACGCGTAATACGTGCTTCCATCGCTGGAGGTGAAAGACTCGGCCTCAATGGTTCGAGTATCCGTGGCTTGAGCATCCGCGGCGTGCGCGAAGCGGCACGGAGATGTGGAAGCGAGCAAGCCCAACGAGCATGCGAACGATGCAAAGCACCTGGTGAGCGACATAAACGTCCACTCCGGCGAGAGAAGAGATTGTTCCGGGCCTGGTCGGTGCCAGCCGCGCACATCAGCCAATGAGAATAGTTGCATCGGCCAGACGCGCCGAGATGAGCACCTTCAAGCGCTTACAGTCTATTCAGTAGGGCCGCAACCTGCCAAGGAAAAAGAAGTCGAAATGTGCCCCACCCTTCGGTTTGCGCCGATTGGACGGGTAGTTCGACGTGCGACATGCGGCGTTGCGAGGGTGGCGGGGTCGCAATGCGCCGGGCCATTGACCATCAACTCGTCGTTTAGCCGGCCTGCTTGGAGGCCGCGCCCTGCCGCTACGCGGCGAGTTTTCTCGCCGACTAAACGTTTGATACTGCGTGTGACCGCAACGCGCCCCGCCAGGGGCGATTAGCGGCTACGCTGGGCGGCCGGGGCACGCTGGGTGGTGCGGCCGCGACGCTGGACCGACCGGGCCTTGGCAGCGACGTACGTGTTCTTCGTGGCGGAAAGAACCCGCTCGCTCGTCGCAATCGTCGCTTCGGTGTAGGCGACCGCGAAATTCTTGGCCATGCTCGCAGCGGCTTCGAGGCCAATCACGATCGGCGAGCGGCCACGGGCGACCATCCAAGGCGACGGGGCCACCGTGGGTGGCAGGAACGACAGGTCGCAAGCGTCGGGGCCCAAGCTATTGGCCCAAGCCTGCGAAGCGATCGAATAACCCGAGCCGTTCATCCACATCTGGGCCGGAGGCAACGCTCCGCCAGCGACGCAGAGGTATGCCTGGTCCGCAGCCTTGGGGGCCGGCTTGGCTGCCGAGCGCACCGGGACGACAATCGGTTCGATCGAGTCGATTTCATCCGGGCATTCCGGCGCCCAGAACATTTCGGGGCGGGTCGACGCACGCTCCCGCGATTGCCCGCGATCGTAGACGTCGAGGCCATACGCCTCGCAATCGAAGGCACAGTCTTCTTCTTCGATGTCCCAGTATCGCGGCAATTTCGACGCCGCGGCCTTGGGAGCCGCGTCGTAGGCGTATTCGCAGTAACCGAGCGACCACAGTGTGTCGCAGCCGGGCAAGTAAGGACAGGCCGAGGCGCTTTTCGGCGACGGCTTGCCTTCCGAGGCGATGGAGACGGGGCCCGTCAGCTCGACGGCTGAGAGCAACCCCGCAAAAACGGCAAGGAACAAAGCCAATGCGGTACGCGACTGCTTCATCCCACGGTCTCCTTACCCTGAGTTCCGCCTGCGAATCGAATTGATACGTCCTGCGGTCGTCGCAGCGACGCTTGCAGTCCGGCACTGGCAAGACGTATCGGAACTTGACGCCTGGGGACTGTAGATAGCTGTCGTTGAATGTAACGGCACGGCGTTCAGCGAATGCACCGCCCAGCGAAGGGCTGACGATTGCAACGGTGGCGGCAGTCTTGGCGTAACCGCCAGCCATCGCATAACCTGAGAAGTCTGCCCGGCGAATGCCGGCTTGGACGCATGCGAATCGCACGAAGGAAGCAACGATGAAGAAGTCGCTGTTGCTGTGTCTCGTTTCTGCTGTCGCTGGGGCGATCGCCGCCAGTTGGGCTGCCGATCTGCCTCCGTTCTCGGCCGTGGCGCAACAGAACGATCCCCGTCCCGGCCCAGACGGAGTCGCTCCCCAAGGGTCGAAACCTTTTCAATTCCAAATGCCATCGAGCCGCGTATCGGCCAACCCCGAAGACGACCTGACGCCCGAAGAGCGCGTCAACATCGCGGTCTACGACAACGTCAACCGCAGCGTGGTGAACATCAACACCAAGGGCGTTCGAGGCGAAGTCTTTTTCATCGAAATCCCGACCGAGGGCGCCGGCTCGGGCTCGGTGCTCGACACGCAAGGCCACATCCTCACGAACTATCACGTCATCGAAGGCGCTCGCGAGATTCAAGTCACGCTCTTCGACGGCAAGGCGTATCAGGCGGAATTGGTCGGCGAAGACGCGCTGACCGATGTGGCCGTCATCAAGATCAATGCTCCGGCAGCGTCGCTTGTTCCCGTCACGCTTGGCGATTCGAATCATCTGCGCGTTGGTCAGCGCGTGTACGCAATCGGCAACCCGTTCGGGCTCGAACGCACGTTGACCACGGGCGTCATTTCGAGCCTCAATCGTTCGCTGCCAACGCGTAATAACCGCACGATGAAGTCGATCATTCAAATCGATGCCGCGATCAACCCTGGCAATTCGGGCGGTCCTCTGCTCGACAGTCGAGGTCGGTTGATTGGCATGAACACCGCGATCGCAAGCCGCACGGGGCAGAGCACCGGCGTGGGATTCGCCATCCCTGTGAGCGGTATCGCGCGCGTGGTGCCGCAGTTGATCGATCGCGGTCGCGTGGTGCGTCCGGAAGTCGGAATCGCACGCGTTTATCAGACCGAGCGTGGCCTGCAAATTGCGACGCTTGTGCCGAACGGCCCTGCGGAAAAGGCCGGCCTTCGCGGGCCGCGCATTGTGCGTGAACGTCGCCGACAGGGGCCGTTTTCGTACGAAACGCAGTCGCTCGACCGGACTGCCGCCGACATGATTGTGGCCGTCGACGGCAAAGCACTCACGACCGCAGACGAGTTTCTTTCGATGATCGAGAGCAAGCAGCCGGGGCAAGACGTGACGCTCACCGTCGTTCGCGAGGGCCGCGAGACGGACGTGCGTGTGCGTCTCGCAGAGAGCGCTGATTAGCGCGGCATCATTGCGTTGGTTAGCCGCGACCGGGTATCCGCTTGCGGGTGGCGGAGCGCTCCGCTGGCGCGTCGCGGCTAACCGGTGCTTTATGCTGGCGGAACGCAGGTCGGTACGATAGTTTGATACTCGGTCGTGTGTATCCCGAGGCGCGCGCATCCATGACCGTCTCGCTTGTCGATTTTCTCCAGGCCATCGGCCAACTGCCGCAGATCTCTGCCGACGAAGTGACGAAGGCTATTCAGTCACTGCCGGTCGAGAAGCGCGCTGACATTGCCGGCGTGGCACAAGAACTGGTCAAGCGCAAGCTCGTCACTCGCGGCAAGTGAACAGCGTCTACGGCGAGCTGTCGAAACAAGGCAGCGGTGTCGCCGTGGCTTCGGTCACGCAAGACAGCAGCATCGATCCGCTGCGCGACATGAAGCGTCGCGCTGCTAACTCGCCTTCGAACTCTTCGCCATCGCACACGTCGTTGTCCAATTCAGACACGATGCGTTTGCGAGCAGCCCACGAGGCTACCGACGTTGGCCAGCGCGGCGACGCTAGCGACCAGCCTGAAAACTTGACGATGCCGTTGATCGCGGTTGCTTCGTCGGCGTTGGTGCTTGTCGCGTCGATCGCCTTCGCTGTCGTGCGATTTCAATCGCCAAGCGAGCAGGTCGCAAAAGCTGATATTGTTGCAACCAACACCAAGGTGAACGATCAAACGAATGCGACGCCCGAAGCACGCGCCGTCGGATGGGTTCTGTCGCAGCAAGGCGAAGTCGTCGTGCGTCCCGAGGGATCAACGAAGACTACGAAGATCGAACCCGGCGGACAGTTGCCCGACGGACCAGTCACGGTCGTCGGCGTATCGATCAACGAGCAAGGAAAAATCGCCGACGGACGTCTCACGCCGCTTTCGGCTCTCAAGCAACTCGAAACCGCGGACTTCGGCGACACTGGCGTCAATGATGCAGGCATCGGCGATCTCGTTAGCGCCTCGGGAATCACGAACCTTTCGCTCACGAGCACGGCAGTCACCGACGCTGGCGTCGCGAAGCTCTCGGCGTTTCCCAAGCTGCAGCGTCTCGAATTGATCGGACTCGCGAAGGTTACAGACGCGTCGGCGTCGAGCATCGTATCGCTGAAGTCGCTCACGCACGTGAACGTCAGCGAATCCGGCATGACGCCCGAAGGCGTGGCGACTTTGATGATCGGTCTGCCGAATTGCATGGTCATTCACGGCCTGTCGTCGGAAAGCGTGTCATCGGTTGTTGCGGCACGCAAAGGAACGACGACGCCCACCTCCGCTGCCGCACCGACGGCGCCTGTCAAACCTCCGGCAACCACGGTCATCGCCGCGCCTTCGCCCGGCAACTCGGTAGATGTTCTCAAGAGCGTTGACCTCGCGCGCGATCTCATCGACGGCTCGTGCAAGCGCGAAGGCGAGCAACTCACGATTCAGCCAGAGCAGGGCGCCAAAGTTCGCATCCCCGTCGGTGTGGGCGAAGATTATTTCCTGACCGTCGTTGCCGAACGAACGTCCGGTGACGGCGGACTCGGCGTCGTGTTGCGAGTCGGGCGTGTCGAGACGATGGCGGTGCTCGGCGCCTCGAACAATCAAGTCAACGGGCTGGAGCCCATTGATTACATGGAATACGAGCGGAACTCCGCGGGCCGCAACGTGCCGGCCTTCGTCGACGCGGGGCCGAGTACGTTTCTGTTTCATGTCTCGCGAGGTCACATTCGAGTTTCGCGCGACGATGTATTGCTCGTCGATTGGGCTGGCGACAGCAAGCACTTGATCTCTGCAAAGAAAGACCCGCCGGAGTTCCTGCCAGGGTTGGGCCTCAAGGTCGCAGCGGGCTCAGGATTTCGTATCTCGAAGATGGAATTGCTGACTCCGTCTAAGAGCAACCATCCCGAGCAACCGAAGCCGACGCCGCCACGACTCACGCCAACGTTCGTGCCTGGCCGCGCGATCGATTTGCTGTCAGCCATCGACCTTTCCAAAGACACCGTCGCCGGCCAATGGCAAAGCGATGCAACGGGATTAGTCTCGCCCGAGGAGCCAGGCGCGCGACTGCAAATCCCCATCGATCCACCAACCGATTACGCCATCGTGGTCGAGGCCGAGCGCCTGGGCAAAACGGGTTTCGTCATCGGTCTGATCGTCAACGGCGTGCAGACCGGTGTCACGCCCGACTTCAATCGCCGGGCGGGCATGCAAACGCTTGATGGCAAGAACGCCGACGCGGCGACACGTGCAAAATCGGTCGACGTCTTTCGAGACAAATTGCGTCACACGATTGTCGCCGTCGTCCGCGGCGGTCATGTGCAACTTTTTGCCGATGGCAATTTGCTTTCGGAATACACCAGCCCCGTTCGCCGGCTTGGCGTCGCGCCCGAGTTGCGAGTTCCCGAACGCACGCAACTTTATCTCGGCACGTACGACTCGTGCCGCTTCACGCGTTACGACCTCGTGCCATTGAACGAGGAGACGGTTGCAGGAGCCGCGACGCTGTTTTCGAAGCATCTGCCCCCCGATCGACGAGCGCCGCTTCCCGACGAGAACGCGCAGAAAGAAGCCCGCCCGACGGCACGCGAGCAATTCCGCGCCGACATCGCCAAGGCCAAGCAACCGGCCGAAAAGCTGGCGCTCGCACGCAAGATGTACGCGGCTTCCTTGAAGGCGACGAATTTAGCGACGAAATTCGCGCTACTCAGCGAAGCTCGCGACATGGCAGTCGATTTGGGAGACATACCGCTCGTCGAGCGAACGATCGACGCGACGGCCGAAGCGTTTCAAGTCAACGGCCTGGACATGCAAGTCGAGTTGTGGCCGAAGTTGACCTCCAAGCTTCGTGGGCCGCAACCGAGCCGCGACTTTGCTGACAGCGCGATCTCGTTGGCCGACCGGCTTGCGACAGCCGATCGCTATGACGACGCGAAGCACATGATGGAACTCGCAGTCGCCGCCGCGCGAAGGCGCAGGACCCGAACTTCATTAAGTTCGTCACCGAGCGATCGAAGCGTTTCGCCGGCGATCGCCAGAGTTTCGAAGCGCTCGCCAAGGCGGCCGTCACGCTGCAAAGCGATCCGAACAATGCCGAGGCGAACTACGAGCTCGGTCGAAATTTGAGCTTCAATCACAACGACTGGCCGGCCGGGTTTTCGCATCTTGCTCGCGGAAGCGACAAGGTGTTGGCCGACCTTGCCTCGCAAAGCCTCAAGACGCCATACGATGCCGAAGCGGCGATGAAGATGGGCGACGTATGGTGGGGCGCCGGCGAATCGAACAGTAAGCGACAGCTCGAGATGGCGCTGGGTGCGAGGTTCTGGTATCGCATCGCGGTCAAAGGCGCGCTGACGCCCGAGGCGAAAAAGCACGTTGAAGAACGCCTCGCCGGAATCGCCAAGTTGCGCGCGAGCGACGCCCAATCGCTGCCATCGACGATCGACTTGCCGCTGGCTCCGGGCTTGTTGATGCGCTTTCGGCTCATTCCCGCCGGCGAGTTCGTGATGGGCTCGCCGGACTCGAAAACCAAGGGCGTGAACCCGCATCCCGTGAAGATCACGCGCCCCTTCTACATGTCGGCCACCGAAGTAACGCAGGCGCAGTACAACGCGATTATGGGCATCAGCGCGTCGGCGTTCGATTCGCAACTGCCGTATTCATCGGGCGACGCCACGAAGATAGGCTGGACATCGGCCGACGCGTTCTGCCAGCGTCTGAATGCGGTGCAAGCGTTCGCACCTTACACCGCACGCCTTCCGACCGAGGCCGAGTGGGAATACGCAGCACGAGCCGGGTCGACGGCGAGTTATCCGTTCGGCGACGATCCGAGCGCGCTGCCTTCTTATGCTTGCATTGCTCAGCAAGAGGCCGAGCCTGTGGGGCTACTGCGTCCGAACGCTGCGGGCTTGTTCGACGTGATCGGCAACGTGTCGGAATGGTGCAGCGATTGGGACAGCACGACGTTCTACACGCAATCGCCGCCGGAAGATCCGACCGGACCGACCACGGGCAAAGAGCGCATCTTTCGCGGCGGTCAGTTCAGCTCGACGCCCGACCAGTGCAAGGTTTGGGAGCGTCATCCGGGCGTCGGCAGCAAGGCCGCGATCGGTATTCGCGTGGTGTTAGGTCTCTAATCGCGACGGCGAAAAGTTTATTTGCCTTCGGTTAGCCGCGACGCGCCCGCGGAGCGCGTCACGAGTGACGGGGCCAGCGTGAAAATGGTGCGTTTTCCGCGACTTTCACGCGGTTTCGACGTGCCGCCCGTGGCCGCAAAAAAGTCTTGAAAAAGGTATTTGCGTATTGCTTGACAGGATTAGCCACACCGATAGAATGTCGAGTCTCCACTGAGGACGGCAGCGAAAGCTGAGGCCTCGGCGGGGAAGCGTTCTTTGACAATTTGGTAGTGATCCCAAGTTAATTTTTCCAGCACAAGTCTGTGACCGGTTTGGGGTTGCGTTCTTCGGGACGTGCCTCGGACCAAAAAACTGTTTCAAACAGCTTCGAACGGCAATTGACCTTGGCGGCAGTCGACCTTGGCAACGAGGCGAATGACGTCGAGTCATACAATAAAACCAATTGAAGGGTTTGATTCTGGCTCAGAATGAACGTTGGCGGCGTGGATTAGGCATGCAAGTCGCGCGTGTACCGTAGCAATACGGGAAAGCGGCGTAAGGGACAGGAATACGTAGACCACCTACCCTCTGGATCGGGATAGCTGCGGGAAACTGCAATTAATACCGAATAAAGTCTCCGGACCAAACGTGTGAATCGGCCGGAGGATGGGTCTGCGTCCTATTAGCTAGTTGGTGCGGTAACGGCGTACCAAGGCAATGATGGGTAGCAGGTGTGAGAGCACGACCTGCGTCACTGGGACTGAGACACTGCCCAGACACCTACGGGTGGCTGCAGTCGAGGATCTTCGGCAATGGGCGCAAGCCTGACCGAGCGACGCCGCGTGCGGGATGAAGGCCTTCGGGTTGTAAACCGCTGTCAGTGGGGAGAAAATTGGTGAGGGTACTCTCTCATCATTGATCTATCCGCAGAGGAAGGATGGGCTAAGTTCGTGCCAGCAGCCGCGGTAAGACGAACCATCCAAACGTTATTCGGAATTACTGGGCTTAAAGGGTGCGTAGGCTGCGCAGAAAGTTGGGTGTGAAATACCTCGGCTCAACCGAGGAACTGCGCCCAAAACTACTGTGCTTGAGGGAGATAGAGGTGAGCGGAACTTAGGGTGGAGCGGTGAAATGCGTTGATATCCTAAGGAACACCCGTGGCGAAAGCGGCTCACTGGATCTCTTCTGACGCTGAGGCACGAAAGCTAGGGTAGCGAACGGGATTAGATACCCCGGTAGTCCTAGCCGTAAACCATGAGCACTGGATTGAAGGGTCCTCCATAGCCTTTCAGTCGCAGCGAAAGTGTTAAGTGCTCCGCCTGGGGAGTATGGTCGCAAGGCTGAAACTCAAAGAAATTGACGGGGGCTCACACAAGCGGTGGAGGATGTGGCTTAATTCGAGGCTACGCGAAGAACCTTATCCTAGTCTTGACATGCACGGATTAACTCCTTGAAAGAGGAGCCAGGCCTTCGGGTACAACGTGCACAGGTGCTGCATGGCTGTCGTCAGCTCGTGTCGTGAGATGTCGGGTTAAGTCCCTTAACGAGCGAAACCCTTGTCCTTAGTTGCCAGCGCGTTATGGCGGGGACTCTAAGGAGACTGCCGGCGTTAAGCCGGAGGAAGGTGGGGATGACGTCAAGTCCTCATGGCCCTTATGACTAGGGCTGCACACGTCCTACAATGGCCTGCACAAAGGGATGCAAACTCGCGAGAGCCAGCAAATCCCAAAAAACAGGCCCCAGTTCGGATTGCAGGCTGCAACTCGCCTGCATGAAGCCGGAATCGCTAGTAATCGCGGGTCAGCATACCGCGGTGAATGTGTTCCTGAGCCTTGTACACACCGCCCGTCAAGCCACGAAAGTGGGGGATATCCGAAGTCGCCGATGTAACCGCAAGGATCTAAGCGCCTAAGATAGACTCCGCGATTGGGACTAAGTCGTAACAAGGTAGCCGTAGGGGAACCTGCGGCTGGATCACCTCCTTTCTAAGGATTCTTAGAACCATCGAGTGTTGCAGCTTCATCGCTGTGGCATTCGGCGGAAAAGGTTTCGAACTCGCTTCGGCAGGTTCGGAATCTAAGAATTGTGGAGACAGATTGTGTTTGGGCTTGGGATCGCGTTCGATGTTCGCATCGAACAACTACCGAAATAGTCGAGATAAGAACCCGTCCGGGGGAGCCAACCCGGACGGGTTTTTTATTGCGCGCTCATCCAACGCTTGTGGCTTAGCGCATGCGCCGCGATGCTAAGCCGCAAGCGTTGCTCCTACCCCGAGGAGGAACTATGAAAATTTCCGGCCCACGGCGCCCGCCGGTCATCGCGTACCACCTGATCTGGACCGTCTACGGCACCTGGCTGCCGAACGATCCGCGCGGCAGCGGTTCACACAACGTCGTGTCGCCATGGCTTGCGGAATTGGGTGAAACGCACTTAGGCCGTAAGCGCGTTCAGCCTGCGTCCAAAACGATTCGCACATTTTACGAACGCGCCGAACCGCGACTCGTACATCCTGTCATTCGTTTTAACGAACCACAATTCCCGCTCGTCGCCGATGCGCTCGGCGACGCCATCCGCGAATACGCCTACAGCTGCTACGCCTGCGCGATCATGCCCGATCACGTTCACCTCGTCATTCGCAAGCACCGTGACCTGGCAGAAACCATGATCGACCACCTTCAGGCCGCCACTCGCTTACGGCTTAGCACCGCGACGTTCATTCCGCCCGATCATCCCGTGTGGACGCTGAAAGGATGGCACGCATTCTTATCGTCCCCGAAGCGCGTCCGTGAGGTCATTCAATACGTCGCCGACAACCCCACCAAGATCGCTTTGCCGCGCCAACATTGGGCCTACATCACACCCTACGACAACTGGCCCTTTCACAAGCGCTAACCCACCGCTTGCGGCTTAGCACCCGCAACCATTCATGCTCGACGAAATCGAACCGCTGTTAATCTTCGTCGTGGCGTGTTGGCCAGCCAATTTGCTGCACCTCGCCCTGCATGAAGCGGGACACGTCATTGCCGGCCGCTGCGTCGGGTTTCAGATATTTGCCGCAGGCATCGGCATCGCCCGTCCGCGCTGGAGTAGGCGCTTTGGCAACACATACGTCTACTTCGGCCGCCCGATGAGCCTCGGCTTGACCGTTTCCGGAATCGAAACGTTTCGCCCCCACCGGACGGCGACGATCTGGTTCATCATCGGCGGGCCGCTGGCTAGCATCTTCGGGCTCCTCGGCGGTCTGCTGGCCTGGTATTGCGGCTTGGAATCGGTGGTGCTTCTCGCGTGGATCTTTGTATCGGCCGTCCTTTCGTTGTCCTCGGTCGTTCCCTTCACGGTCGAGCGTGGTGGCGTACGCTTGGCCAACGACGCGCGACTGCTGATCGATTTAGTCCGTTACGGTTCGATTCGAATAACTAGCTACGGACATCGATTGACAAGTCTGCTCGCGATGGCCGACTTGCTTTCCGGGTTGGGTCATCAGACTGGCGTCGCGTACTACCGCATCCACGCAGCCGTGTTACAGATCGCGTTAGGCGATACCGTTTCAGCCAACGCGACACTCGACGTCTGCGACGCGACCGGCTGCGACGACCGCATGGCAATGCCGGGGATTTTTATTTACGCGCGCGCTTACGCGCGGGCTTTGATGGCGATCGAGGACAACGCGCCCGACGCCGGCGAGCGCCTCGACGCGGCGGCATCGCAAATGCCTCAAACGCCCGAGGTCCAGTTTTATCTCGACCTGTTGCGGCAAACGCATCGGCAACTGCTCGGCGGCGATGTGACGGCCGAACTCGATGCACTGCAACATCGCGCCCAAAGCGCCTCGCGGCGCGATTGGCAGTGCACGGTCGCGAAGTTGCAACTCGAAACGAAGCCGGTCGAAGCAATTGCCGAGCAGTGCGAGGCCCTGCTCCGCACGTACCGGCATTATCTGTCCGACGTCGATCAGTCGCAGGTGTTGGCGATGACCACGCAACGGCTCGCCGCTGGCGAATCGCCGGAATTGGCGAGATCGTTCTTCGAACGCGCACAGCGCGCCATCGTTCAAGCGGCCACGGCCATCAAAGATCCGGCCACGCGGCAAGCGTTTCTCCGCCGCGCCGCGCGTCCGCTGCAGCAGGCCGCCGAAGCCGCCTCATCCGAGATTCCGCTGTTCATTCCCGTGATACCCGACGGTCCCGCATCGGACCCGATCACGCGCAAGCCGATCTTCAGCGGATTCACGGCTGGTGTCGGCATCGCCGCCGCGCTCTCGGCCCTGGGATTGGTCTTCTTCCATGATCGCCCGGAGGCGCACGGCTGCATGATTGGCATCGCTTCGAGCCTGGTTCTCGGGCTCCTTACAAGCATGGTCGCCGTCCTGCGTCGCGAGCGCCGCTGGGGCCTGCTCGCGCTCGCCGCGATCCTCGTGGCCCTCAGCATGCTCGTGCTCTTCATCATCGGCCCACCAACGCATCCCGGCTAGCCACCAACGAACCGCTTACGACGCCCGCTCCACGCTTGCGGCTTAGCCCACGCTCGCCGTCATCGCGGCCTACGACCGCACAAACCACGGCCGGGTCGTCGTGTCGTTCTTGAAGAATTGCAGCAACAGCTTGCCGACCTTGATCTGCCCGGCGGGCGATTCGTGCATGCGATCGTTTTCGCGGAAGTCGTCGTAGCTGAAAAACACGCCATCTGTGTTGCGCGGCTCGGAGCCATTCGTCCATAAGTACGCGCTCCAACTGAGCCACGGCGAGTGGACCGATCCCTTCGTTGGGTCGAAGTTCAGCGTTGCGTCGCCGTTGATCTGCTTTTCGATCAGCCATTTGTAGGCGAAGCCCGATTCATACGAAAACGGCTCGGAGTTGCCAGGTCCGCGACCGTCGGGCCGTCCCTTCGCCCAGCCACCGTAGGTGCGGCTCGAAAAGTAGACGAGCTTCGCGTTTGGAAAACGAGCGGGCAGAATTTGCACGATCTTCGTCAATTCTTGTTCAAGCGTCTCGACGTATCGCGGAAAGCCGCCGTCGTGCGGGGCCGGATCGGTTTCCTTGATCCAAATCGCCTGCACCTGGGCTCGTGTGACGCCCGCCGCCACCAGGCGTTCATCAACGGTAGCCCAATAGCGCGTGCCGACGCCGTTGTCGTCGGCATTTTGGATTTTGGCCGCCGACATGCCGCCGACGGCGCCGTTCACCAGGACAAGCTGCGGGTTCAAATCCTTATCGTCGCGGGCCACTTGCATGAACCCATCGAAGGCTTGCACGGTGTTGCTGAATCCGATCCCCAGCAGCACGATCTTTCCGTCGGAGCTGCGCTGTCCGCGAGCGTCGAGCGGTTGAATCGTTCGAGCGAGTGCGACGCCCGCCGCCTCATGAGCGTCGGGCCTCGTGTTCTTACCCTGGGGATACAGGCCACCGCCGAAACCGAGATATTCGCGCTCCGCGAGATCAACGAGCGGCACCAATGCCGAGGTGTCTTGCTTTGGCGGAGATCCTGAGGTCGCCGGCGTAGGACGGTCAGGCTGCGCTCCACTGCCGAGGCGGATCGACTTGAGCACGGGCCGACCCGATTTTTGCTCCACTTCCAGCGAAACCTTCGCCCCCTCTCGAATCTGTTGCGACCCGAGCCCTTCGGCGATCGACACGCCTGCCGCGTCCAGCACCCTCACGTCGCCGGGCACAGTAAGCGTGCGCTCTTGCTGACCAGCTCTGACGACCAGTCGACGCTGCGTCGCATCGACCGACTTGACGACTGCCTCGACATCGAGTGCCGACGCCGTTCCGCCAGGTATGAGAAGCATCAACAGAAAAGCGTTGTAAACGCGTGACATTGGCCGCTCCGGTCGAAATGGTTGCGTGATGGTCCGCACCCATGTAACGCCGCGCAGCCACTAAGGTTTCGCCATTCATCAAGTAAGTGAGGCTGGTCCAACGGTCAGCAGCGAAAGCGCGATCGCCGAGGCTGAAACCTATTCCGTCCCTTCGAAGCCGCACATGACGATTTTGGGTATTGGCCAATGTTGGTTGATCAACGATTCTACGTCCGCAGGCACTTTATCCCACGCTAATGAGACGCTTTTGAGTGCGGGATGACCGACGAACTGCGAAATCTCTTCGATGCCTGGCGCAGCGTCGGAATAGAGATCGACCAGCTTCCGGCACCGGCTCAGCTTCCCGAATCCCTGTGAATTCTTCTGGAATCCGGTTAACGACAGACTCTTCAGCCCATCGAGTTGCGAAACTTGGTCAAACGCTCGGTGCGTAATCCTTGCGTTCTCGCAAAGCCACAGGTCGGCGAGGTTTTCTAGTTGACGCAATGACGATAGGCCTGCGTCGGTTACTAATGTTTCCCCAAGAAAAACCGACAAGATCCGTTCCTGCCGACAAAGCTCGCGAAGATCAGCATCAGAAAACTGAGGGCACTTAACTTGGACGCTAACTAGGGTAATGATATACTTGACTCATCGTGATTTTCCTGTAGAATTACGGCATGAACACGATCAAAGACGCTCCGAAAACTCTTCTTGAAGCCGTCCGCTATTACTCGGACTTGGACGTGTGCCATGCATACATGGTCCAAATCAAGTGGCCTGATGGCAAGGTCGCCTGCCCAAAGTGCGGCGGGGATCACGTCGGCGAAATCAAAAGCCGCCGCATGTTCCAGTGCAAGAACAAAGAGTGCCGGAAGCAGTTTAGCACGAAGGTCAACACAGTTTTCGAGGACTCGCCGCTTGGCCTCGATAAATGGTTTGTTGCCGTATGGTGCATCGTCAATGCCAAGAACGGAATCAGCAGTCACGAGCTAGGGCGGGCGCTAGGTATCACGCAAAAGAGCGCGTGGCACATGCTTCACCGGATTCGCCTTGCGATGCAAACCAAGAGCTTTCACAAGCTCGATGGCGAAGTCGAGGGTGATGAGACGATGATCGGCGGCCTCTACAAGAACATGCACAAACGGAAGCGATTGGCGAAGCCGCAAGGCACCGGCTCTACCGGCAAGACGATTGTGCAGGGCGTGCTGAAGCGAGGCGGAGAGGTTCGCTGCAAGGTTCTCCCGAACACGCTCAAGGCAACGATCCAAGGAAACGTGCGGGCCAACGTAGAACCTGGCGCTGCGTTTTATACCGACGCGGCTGCGGGCTACAGAGGGCTCGACTCCGATTACAACCACGCATTCATCGACCATGCGATTAAGTACGTCGAGGGCCGTGTCCACACGAACGGCATCGAGAACTTTTGGGCATTACTGAAGCGCGGCCTGAAGGGAACCTATGTGGCCGTCGCGCCGCGTCACCTGTCGCGATATGTCGACGAGCAGGCCTTTCGATTCAACAAGCGGAAGGGAAGCGATAAGAGCCGCTTCCTAGAAGCCCTGCATTCGGTCGTCGGAAAGCGACTAACCTACGATCAACTAACAGCCAGTTAGTTTTTAGCTGAGGCTATTCCTGTTGCGGCAGGATCGGGAATGACCATTTCGACCTGAATCGGATACCGCTGTGTACGCCAACTTGGCTCGCCTTTTTTTCTGATTCGATTTTCAAACAGAAGAGTTCCAGAACCATCCGGCGTAGGAAGGCCCTGCATTCGCAAATTCAAACGAAATGTGCGCTTGCCCTTGGGGCACACAAATTCGAAATGCGCCATAACCGTCTCATTCTGTTTCACCGGACTAAAGATGGCAAATTCACATTCCATTGCGACATCTTCGTCGCTCGGCTCTTGCGCCGAAAACGCGACAAGGACACAATCGCACCGCTTGGGCATCGTGTTCTTCGGAGTTACGGAAAACGTCATCTTCTCGATAACGTTAAACAAGCTGCACAGTCCAGTAGTCCTGTCCTCGGACAGCGACTCGCAGCAGACCATATAGATTGGGCTAGCCATAGATTCACGCGTATACGACTTCGCCAGGAGTGCTGACCAATGCCGACTCTTCGAATTCTGTCTCTTCGAACGGGTTGTAAGCGTTTACTTCGAATGTCTGAGAAGTGGATCGAATCATGGTCTCGCCTGAGCAGAAGAGTCTGACAAGCCTTTCTATCTCGATTGATGCCTGATCAATGTCGCGTGTTGAAATCGGAGACATTAGAGTCCGAAACCCCTGCGTAACAGTGATTTGATAATTGCCACGAGGATCGCCTTCGGGAGTCCAGCCACAGTTAATCAAAATCCCATTAGGAGTAGATACCTCGATCATTGTTTGACCAAGGTCATCAACGTCTCCCGACGTGTAGAGATATCCAAGCACATCGCAGTTAAGATTGCTCGGAACGAACGGCCTTCGAATCATGGCTCACCTTACTTTTTTATCTAAACACTTGCGACAAATCGGGCGTCCGTGAATTTCGCCTGATATGATCCATTCTGCGAATACGATGCTCGTCAACGTTCCACAACAATATCCAGCCTTCGCTGGCGTGATATCGAGATAAAAAGTACGCCGCCGCTCACCAACTCTGATCGTAGTTCCCTGTCCAATGCACCGCATCTCAATTTCGCGAACAGCGTCGTCTGTTGAAAACGCAAGGGGGTGATACTGCGACTCCGATTCATGCCGATAGGACCAGTCTTTCGCCTTACCATTGTGGAATGTTTCCGCAGTCGC
Organism: uncultured Planctomycetota bacterium; assembly: GCA_963708675.1. GTDB lineage: Bacteria > Planctomycetota > Planctomycetia > Pirellulales > PNKZ01 > DATAXP01. Next base: position 1,457,798 of record CAVPTO010000003.1, on the reverse strand, counting down.
CTTTCGATGCTTGCGGATACAAACCCATATTTGTGGCCATTCTGGCTGGCACATTCCGGTCCGATCTCGACCGCGGGAGGGGTGCGAATCATGCGCGTACCATGCTATCGGACCGGAAGCCCAACCACCACAATCGCCTGAGATTCAATCCCGTAACTAAAGTATACACCTAACGGCAAGCGGCGCAACAACTTAACAGAAATCACTCGAAGTTGCACCGGGGACCCCGGTGCAGATTTACCGTTCGTGACGCAAATGGCAGATCATATGTCAATTGAAAGTCGGCCATTCGAGGACCTGATCCGCAGGCTCGTGGCGGTGCCAAAAGCAGAAGTGGACGCGGAAGAGGCTAAGTACAAGAAAATGCGGAAGAGGTTACGCGATAAGAAGAAACGGCGTAAGCCCGAAAAGTGATCTCCTTCGCTCCGTCTTCGAGACATATGCCGCTACAGCTTCCCAAGGAGGGCCGTCCAATGCCCGAGATTACGTTCCCGCACATGCAAAACGTCCCGTTCGAGGTCGACGTGGTAACCTTCCCGGCAATCGTTGACGGCAAGAAGATCGTATGCCGAATCACGCAAGAAGAGATCGAGCGCGAGTTCAACAGCGGCATGGTCATCCAGCCGGGCCAACTTGAAGCGGCCTTCCTTCGCTTCCGATCTCAGATCGAGGATCGCGCGAAGCAGCAAATATTGGACAAGGCCGCCAGCGTTGGCTAACCGTATGATGAGTCAAGTACATCATTACCCTAACTAGGCGCGGTAGTCGACTCAGTTCGTTCCACGGAAAATGGTTTAGGTCGGTATCGCTCGTGATTCCGACAACGTTGACGTTCCAAAGGAAATCGTCACCTGCATAAGTCCGAATCCATCGCCGCCACCATATGTCACGAGGATCGGGGCTAGGATACCCGTAGTTGAATGGGGCTTCTGGTTCGTCGCGATGGACGCATCCGCCCGCTGTTTGAATCGCCTTAACGATTCGTTGCTGCTCTCGCGCCGTGTACGCGACGCGAAACGCACAAAGTGCGATGGCGACTTGAAGCACGAGAACTGTACGAATGCTCACGGAGCGTGGCCATGTTCTCAGCCGGAATATGTGCTTGGGTGATTCCATTCACGCCTCGCTATTGCAACGGCGGTGACAAAACTACTCGTCCAACTTAATCGGCGGCAACTCTTCTCGTCGATACGACGCTGCTTCGGGGCGCGGCGGTGCGTCGCCGGGACGAACGGTCGGTCGCGCCGGGGGCGGCGCGGCATTGGAAGTGGAGGGCGGCGGGCCGGCGTAACCTTGGCGAGCTTTTCGCAGCGCTAGCACATCGGCTCGCGCGGCTTCGGCCAGGCGGGTGTTTGCCACGATCACGTGCAGCACGTCCTCCTGCGGCACGATGTCGGGACCGGCCGTCGCGGAATGATCGGCGCAGGCCCAACCTGCGATCTCGACCTCTTCCTTCCAACTCTTCACGTACATCAACACGGCGCCGCCCAACAAAATGGCCTGCGACAGCAGAAACAACTGGCTGTACCCCAGCCATAGCCACAGCAGCATGAAGAACACGAACAGCCCGGCAATCGCACCGAGAATCGGCGTCGGCGTCTCGAAGTTGCGAACATCGTGAAGGAACTGCCGCGAGACCGTCACTTCATCACGCCCGCACTGCAAGCACATCTTCGGTAGCGCGATCGTCCACACCTCAGCGTTCCGGCTGTCCTTGGCGGCGTAAATGACTTGCCTGGCACGAAAGTCAGGCGTCGCGAAAAACGGCACCCACGCTCGCAGCACTAGCCACGTGCGATCGACATACGGCTTCACCTTCGGCCAGGTGCGCTCGAAGAAGTTCGGCCCGCTTGCGTTGGGCGACGGTGGCGATGTGGAAGACGACGCAGAAAGGGGCGACGACGCGGACGGCGGGGTTCCGTCGGGCGTCGGTGATGTGTTGGTTTTCATTCCGGTATCGTATGCAACGCATGCACTGACGGTCCAGTTTCGATTGCATCGATCGACTCCCGGTTAGCCGCGACGCGCCAGCGGATCGCTCGCCGCGGGCCTAGCGCTCCCACCCCGATCGCACGCAGCTACCGCACGCGACTTGCCGCCCGCGCCAAGTGGCGTTGACCCCATCCGAAGATGCCACCTATACTTCCGACCCATTTCGGCTCAAACCCGCGAGCCGGATTGGACCGTGCGTCGATGTCCGCAGGATGGAACCTCGGGCGACGCAAGAACGCGCATGATGTGCAGGAGATTCGCCATGACCCAGGCGTTGCGGCCCTTCAAGTCTCGTGGACCGCTCACTCGTCGGCTTCAGTGTATCGCCGGCGGATTGGCCGTCATCGCCCTTTGCGCCGCCGTGCGGATAAGCACGACCGAACCCGACGCGGCCGAGGCAGGCTCGCCGGTCAAGCTGTTCACGACCAAGCCGTCCGCCAAAGTAGCTGCCGAAGCAAAAGAATCCGAGGCGGCCAACCAAGCCAAGCCTCAGATCGTCGCCATCGTGAACGGCGAAAAGATCACGCGAAACGACCTCGCCGCCGAAGCGCTGCTGCACTACGGCGACGAAGTGCTCGAGATGCTCGTCAATAAGCATCTGATTCTCGAAGGCTGCAAACAACGCAACGTTCAAGTGACGCAAGAAGAAGTGAGCAACGAAATCGACCGCATGTCCGAGCGTTTCGGCGTGGCGACCGATCAATGGCTCAAGATGTTGAAGGAAGAGCGCGGCATCTCGCCACAGCAGTACGCGCGCGACATCATTTGGCCGACCATCGCGCTGCGCAAGTTGGCGGCCGATCGCGTTCATCCGACCGAGCAAGAGATTCAAGAAGCCTACGACACGCAGTTCGGTCCCGCCGTCCAGGTGCGGCTCATCGTCTGTTCGGCACTCGACAAGGCGCGCAAGATTCACGAGATGGCCATCAAAACGCCCGAGGACTTCGGCAATCTCGCCAAGCAGTATTCCGACGACACCAGCAGCGCCAGCGCCAAGGGACTGATTCAACCCATCCGTCGACACACCGGCGATCCGAACATCGAACGCATCGCGTTCGCGCTGCAGCCGGGGCAGGTGTCGGAGATCGTCGCCGTCGGTTCCGACTACGCGTTCGTGCGCTGCGAGAAGCAGTTGCCCGCGCGTGGCGTGGAACTCGCTAGCGTGCGAAAACTTCTCGAAGACGCCTGCCGCGACAAGAAAATGCGCGTCGCCGGCGCCGAGATCTTCAAGGAACTTCAGGCAGCGTCGACGGTCGAGAACATCTTTCGCGACCCCGTGAAGCGTGAGCAGATGCCGGGCGTGGCCGTCATCATCAACGGCAAACGCGTCACGATGCTCGACCTGTCCGAGGAGTGCATCGAGCGGCACGGCCAACCTTCGCTCGAAGGAACCATCAATCGCAAACTCATCGAGCAGGCGGCCCGCGTCGGAAAGATCGAAGTCGCCGAGCAGGACATCGACGAAGAGATCGCGCATGCTGCCGAACAAATGGGCCGCTTCAAATCCGACGGCACGGTCGACGTCGAGACGTGGCTGCAAGAAGTCCAGCAAGAGCAGCACACGACGATCGAGCTTTATCGCCGCGACGCCGTTTGGCCGAGCGTGGTGCTCAAGAAGCTCGTCGCTGCGCGCGTGGATGTGACGGTCGAAGACTTGCGGCGCGGTTACGACGCCAACTGGGGCCAATGCAAACAATGCCGCGCGATCGTGTTCAACGCCAACCAACAGCGCCGCGCCCAGGAAGTTTGGGACATGGCCCGCACGAAGCCCACGATCGAGAACTTCGGCGACCTGGCTGAGGAGTATTCCGTCGAGGCGAGCAGTCGCGTGTTGCGTGGCGAGGTGCCGCCGATCCCGCGTCATGGCGGTCAGCCGATTCTGGAGAAGGAAGCGTTCCAGTTGAAAGCAGGCGAGCTGTCAGGCGTGTTCCAACTGGCCGACAAGTGGGTGATTCTGTTCTGCGAAGGCGATCTGAATCGTCAGGACAAGGCGCCGACGTTCGAAGAAGTTCGCGGCGAGATTTACGACGACGTGTACGAAAAGAAGTTACGCCGGGAGATGGCCAAGGAGTTCGCGTCGATTCAGGAGCAGGCTCAAATCGACAATTTCTACGCCGGCACCTCGAAGTCGCCGACCAAGGGCCAGAGCATCGACTCCATCGCCGCCCCCGGTTTCGGCGGCTCCAAATCCGCCCGCACCGCCGCCGCCAGCGTCGACACCGACCGACAGTAAATCACGTTGCCGAAACGTGCGATTTAATCAATGGTGGGGCAAACAATCTTATACTTGTTTGCCTTGACCCGGCATGACTTCGAAGTCGACAAAAGCCGTTTAGCATCGATCTGAGTGTAACTGGCTGCTTGTCGGCAAGTCTGCGCGAGTGGTTTGGCGCTGGCTGACAGCAGGTGGCAGCCGACACCCGGCGAATTGAGCCGAGTCGCCGCGTCCCCTTTTCTCGCCCCTGGCATTCCTCACTCACGCCGCTCCATTAACTCCGCGTTCGCAATCCACATGACCAGATAGGGTCGTTCGGCTCTCTGTTCTTTGATGTAGATCAGAAATGGCCGGTCCAAGACGAAGTGGCGTGGTGGCGGCGGAGGTGGTGGGTCGCCGCCGGCTAACCAGACGGCGTCCAGCACAGCCTCGGACTCGAGCCTGGCCCCATTTTCGTTGATCAGGAACCGTACCGCTTGTTTAGCGTCTACGATGTTCCATAGCTCCTTGCCAGAATTCTCAAGACGCGTGCCGATCAACTCGCCGTAACGGCGCATGACATTGAAAGCCATGCAAGGGACGACAAGCTTGTCCCTGTTATCTAAACGTGGCCGATCGACCCGTTTCGGCGGCGTTTGAATGAGTGTTTGCACGGTCCGCAGCGTCTCGCCAAGCGTCACACTAGGACGAATCTTGGCCAACACGATTTCATCGGTTTTCGGCTGCAAGCGAAGGATGAACTCAGCGTCCGATGCGTAATGCAACACTTCAACTTGTTGCTCGAGCTTGGTGGTGTCGCTCGAAGCGCCTGCCAACTCCTTGAAGCCAAAGCTTGCGACTTTTGCGTCTCCCGTCCCGCCGTGAAACACCAGTGGTTCCGAAATGCGATCAAATCGCGCGTCGAACGGCAGATTCTTTTGCAAGTACGCATACGCGATGAACTCGAGTGGTTCGGGGTCACGCAGTACAGGCATGACACTTGGAAACTTCTCGCGCATCTCTGCGATGATCGTGTCACGTATGCCGACCGAGCCAATCCGGGCCACATATGAAGCAGGCGAAAGCGATGAGCGCGGAAAGGCCGGTCCGTTCAATCCGGTGACAAGAGATGGTCGACCAATCAGCTGTGGATCGACGCCCACGAGTCCACGGAAATCATCCCATGCCATTTGAAACGTCGCACAATAGATGTAATTTCGATCGGTCCGTATGGGATCGGCCAAGTGCGGCGTGACGTCGGTCGCGTGGAGCGCGTCGGCATTTTTCTCTGCGGGAAAATCGTCCGCAGCGGGAACTACCTCTTCACCAGGCAGCCATTCACCCTTGTAAGGCCTTCCGCGCGCAGCAGTCAGAAGGGTGAACAGGACCTTACGAGCGCCTTCGACCGGCGGTGAAGTCGGGAACGAAAAGACTCGGGTGTCACAGTAGAGAATGTTGACGATCCCGCTGTGCCCACTGGTGAATCGTGTACCGACGTCATCGCCATCGGGCGGAACGATTTCGTTCAGTCGCACGTCGCGCGGTTCCGTCCAGCCAATGTCGGAGTTGGCGATCTCGATGAGCAGGATTGTGTTCGAGAGTCCGTCTCTACCTGCGAGGTAATCCGAACGCATCGCCCGAGCGCCCGGCCAAACCGTTTGCGATCCCACGACGGCGACGTAGCTGGTCTTGCCTGTCGCTCGGCCGGCGCCGCACGGGCAGGCGAAGACATCGGGCATTTGGTCGATAAGAAGGCGGTTGTTGGGGCTATCCCAAGGCTCGTCGAAATCGTAGGCGTCGTATAAATCCTGTCGCCCCAGAAATGGCAGGATTTGCACCCGCCAACTGTAAGCGGGCTTGCCGTCCTTCCCCTGCACATATGCCGCAGGCAGCGAGCGGTGCTTCTGCTCGTATGCTAAAAGCGCTCGGCCGAGCGCTTGGAGGTTGCTCTCGCAGGATGCCTTGGATCGTTTGTATTCAAGATCTCGGTAAACCCAGTAGGTCACGCCGACGAACGCAACGACCATTAGCGCGAGAATCGCATAGCCAACTCCACGGACTCTAGGGTTGACCGGAACCGTCATGGACAAATCCGCTTCACGATTACCCCAAGTCGTTGCTCGGAACGATCGTCTCGCAAGCGAAGCGACGATATGCACCTAACCGATTTTTATACGGACGGCTGAAGTATAACACGCGGCCCCCGATTAGCCGGTCCGGCGCTAACTGGCAAATGGTCTTCGGGTTCCACGATGACAGACAATTCGCTGTGCACGTTATACGACTGAGCGCGGCAGTTGCGACAAGGACGCTCCCTGCATAATGCGCCGTTGAGCGCAAAAAGCCGCGCGCGTGTCGACCGCAGCGTGTTTTCGGTTGAAAGTAGGCCGCGCCTTCCGGTACCGTCCGCTGCATGTCGGACTTCTGTATTCACATGCCGAGCCGGGTTGCCATGCAGCGACGCAACGCCGGTAGGCATTTTTTGCACGGTCGCCGGGTGTTCAAAAAGTCGCCGTCGTCACGCCGGAGGCGGGGACTTATTGCACAAAACCTGGGGCCCCATAGATATGGGAAAAAGTCGAGCGTTTTCGAGGGGAGCGGGAACGCGGGGGTTGGCGGTTGGCGTGCCACGAGCCGCGAGTTATTCTTAAGTGGCGTCGCTTGTGGGAGTTCCGCGAGCGAAGGGGTCGTTTCCTGCACTTTGGATCGCGAACACAGCATGAGTCATTCGCAAGGCGTCGGCAGCGAAGGTTCGACCGAACCCTTCAAAATTCGGTTTGCCGAGCGGATGGAGCGGCTTCCACCGTACCTTTTCGGACGCATCAACGCGCTGCTGCTGCAGAAGCGGCGGGCCGGCGACGACGTCATCGACATGGGCATGGGCAACCCGTCCGAGCCGCCGCAGGATCTCGTCATCGAGAAGCTCGTCGAGGCAGCCCGCGATCCGCGCAATCACGGGTACAGCCAGTCGATCGGCATCCTCAACCTGCGTCGCGAGGTCGCCGGCAAATACTATCGCAAGTACGGCGTGCGGCTTGACCCCGAACGCGAAGTGATCGCCACGCTCGGCTCGAAGGAAGGCTTTAGCCATCTCTGCCTGGTGCTGATGGGCCCGGGTGACACGGCGATCGTCCCGGCGCCTTACTTTCCCGCACACGTTTATGCAGTCACGCTGGCCTCGGGCAATTGCGTCACGCTCGACATCGCTGACCCGCAGAAGTTTCTGTCGAACGTCGCGTATACCTGCCAATACATGACACCGCGGCCAAAACTGCTGGTGCTCAACTTCCCGCACAACCCGTCGACCGTGACCGTCGATCCCGAGTTCTATGTCGATGTGGTGAAGCTGGCGAAGAAGTACGGCTTCATGGTCATCAGCGACATGGCGTATGCCGACGTGGCGTTCGACGGTTACGTGCCGCCGAGCTTTTTGGCCGCCCCCGGTGCTCGCGATGTCGGTGTCGAATTCACGACGATGAGCAAGGGCTACAACATGGCCGGCTGGCGTGTCGGTTTCTGCGCCGGCAACGCCGAGATTGTTCGCGGCCTTGGCACGATCAAGGCGTACTACGATTACGGTATGTTCCAGGCCGTGCAGATCGCGGCGATCATGGCGTTGCGGCACACCGAGGCGGCGGTCGAGGCGCAAGCGGCGCTGTATCAGCGACGTCGCGACGTGCTGTGCGAAGGATTGCGACGCATTGGCTGGACGATGGACACGCCGCGGGCAGGCATGTTCGTGTGGGCAAAAATCCCCGAACCGTGGGCCTCGCAAATGTCTTCCATCGATTTCGCAATGAAATTGCTCGACGAGGCGGACGTGGCCGTCAGCCCGGGCACCGGATTTGGCGTCGCCGGCGAGGGGTATCTGCGATTGGCGCTCGTCGAAAACGAGAATCGCCTGCGTCAGGCGGTGCGGAACATCGGCCGATGCTTGAACACCGAGCCGGCGGTCGCGTCGCAACCCGAAGTGGTGGCGCCGGCTGAGCTTTCGTAGTCGTAACTCGCGCGGCCGCTACGCGCTGCACGCGGTGCCCGATATAATCGGTTGGCGCAAAAAAAGAGGGCCCTCGCTCGCCGGGGCGAGGGCCCTTTCGCTTGGCTGCCCGAGGCACACAGAGCGGGAGCTAAGTGTGCACCGGTGACCCACAGCCGTTACTTGCTATCGGGCTTCGCGAAGTTCGGACTTTAATCGCTGATCCGTCAGCGACGATGAAGGGCGTCGGTGTCCGGTGCGCGACGCGAAACATCGGTACAGTTTCTCACCCACGATTTGAGATTCATGGAAAAACGACTGGCGAAGTTGGCTCTGGAAGACGGCACCGTCTACACCGGAACTGCGTTTGGCGCCGACGGTGAGGTCGACGGCGAAGTGTGCTTCAACACTTCGATGACAGGTTATCAAGAAATCCTCACCGATCCGAGCTATCGCGGGCAGATCGTCGCGATGACGTATCCCGAGATCGGCAACTACGGCGTGAATACCGAAGACGTCGAAAGCAGCAAGCCGCATTTGGCGGGTTTCATCATTCGCGAGTTGAGCCGTCGCGTGAGCAATTTCCGCGCATCGGGTTCGCTCGATGATTACTTAAAGTCGGCGGGAATCGTCGGTATCGAAGGAATCGACACGCGCGCACTGGTGCGACGCATCCGCAGCCAAGGGGCAATGAAAGGCGTGCTCTCGACGGTCGACCTGAATGACGCGAGCCTGGTGACCAAGGCGAAAGCGAGCCCGGGGCTTGTGGGACGTGACGTGGTCAGCGAGGTCATGCCGTCTGCACAGCGTGCGTGGACTGAGGCATTGCATCCGATGGTGGGTAGCAACGTCAAAGCCTGCGGCGAGGATTTCGGGACGGCCGCTAAACCGCACGTTGTGGCTATCGATTACGGAATGAAGTGGAACATCCCACGCTATCTGGCTGAGATGGGCTGCCAGGTCACCGTCGTTCCGGGGACGGCGACGAGCGAAGAGATTCTCGCCCTCAACCCCGATGGGGTGTTCCTCTCGAACGGGCCGGGCGATCCGGAACCGCTCGACTACGCGGTCGAGACGATTCGTGGCGTGTTGGGGCAGAAGCCGGTGTTCGGCATCTGCTTGGGCCATCAGCTGCTGTCGCTGGCGCTGGGTGCGAAGACATTTAAGCTCAAGTTCGGCCATCGCGGCGCCAATCAGCCCGTGATGAACGAAGAGACCGGCCAGGTCGAAATCACCTCGCAGAATCACGGCTTTGCGGTCGAGGAAGATTCGCTGCCAGCAGACGTCGAGGTTACGCACCGCAATCTGAACGATGGCACGATCGAAGGCATCAAGCACACGAAGTTGCCTGCCTTCAGCGTGCAGTATCATCCCGAAGCGTCAGCCGGCCCGCACGATAGCGAGTACCTGTTCAATCGCTTTCGTCAGATGATGGGCGCCGGCCGTTGAGCTGTGGCTGAGCACGGTCACCGTGTTCTTTTGACGGCATGGCAGTGCAGTCGAGCTCGGCCTGCAAGTCGATCAGTTGTTCGATCAGCCCGTCGAGCGAATCGACGCCCGACCCGTCGCTTGAATCGCCGTCGCCACTGGCGGTGATGACTGCCAGTTTCCGCTCGAAGAGAGAACGCACCCGTGCAAGCTCTGCGAGCCAATCGGTATCGCGCTCGTTGCGCAAGCGGTCGAGTTCCGCCTGCGCTCGCTGCAACTCGACCAGAAGGTTCTCGCGTTCTGACTCGAGCAGATCGAGTCGCTGCCGCATCATCGGTTCAAAGTGACCCTTCTGCTGCGCCAGTCGGTGCTGGAGCTTCGCAATCTTCTTTTGTGCTTCGGCCAACTCGCGATTCGACTTCGCGAGGTCGATCGCCAATGTCGACATCTGTGCGATGCGCTGCCGAGCGGTATCGAGCTGCGCCACTAATCGGCGACGTTGTCTCGCCCAACTGAGCTCGCCGGGTTGCAATGGTTGATGCTCTAAACGGCGAGCTGAGTCGCCGCTGGCCGCGTCATCTGATTCGCGCAGGCGTCGGGCTTCTTGCTGCACCTGCCGAGCACTATGCTCGGCCGCCATTCGCAGCTGCTCGAGCCGTTGACGCTGAACGTCGAGTGACTCCTTGTCACGCGTGTGCTCCCACTCGCGCATCGCGAGCGCACGATCGCGCTCTTCGAGCCCGAGGCGCAAGGCGTCGAGTCGCTCGAGTTCGCTGCTCACGAACTCGTCGAACGATTGTCCGGCGTCCCGGAGTTGCGCGAGCCCGTCGCGCAATGTCTCCGAGACCTGCGACAACGCAGGAGTAGGCGGGCGAATCTGCACGTTCTCTGCACCCTCGAACGAGGGACACTATCGCGGTGTACGAAGCCAGACGAGGTGCGCCGTGGCAATCAAGGCGCGTCTGAAAACTACGTCATACTGCACCTCGAAGCAAATGATTCGCTCACGAATCCAGTTCCGTGCGACAATTTCACTTCATTCGGGCTCAATTCTTGCGGTGTCCAGCTCGTTCATTGTCGTAACAAGAACCTATGCTTGGAAGTGAACGCCCCTCCCGACGGAATGTTCGATTGGAGGGGTTGCGGGTGGCCGCGGGTTCATTCATGTTTGCAGTAGTTCTGGCGACAGTTGCTGACCGTAGGCAACGCTGAAGAGTCAAGGAGAACCGAAATGAAAACGATCGCAATTCGAACCGTGTCGGTCATCGTGGTTGGTCTCATCTTCAGTATGGTCGCTGACTCAAGCGAAGCCGGGTTGCTGTTTCGTCGAATCACGGAAGACAAGAAGACCGACGAAGTCGAAGCGAGTGCGAAAAAGCCGTCGATCTTAGCCACTGCTTTCAAAACGCAGACTCAAGGTCCGATGCTCACGCTGTCACCGTCCGATACGATCGCCCCTGCGATGATGGCGCCCACGTCGCCGTACATGGCCGGCTCATATCAAGAGACGATGCCGATGCCGGAAGCGACGCCGATGATCGTTCCGCCTTGCATCTCGTACCGCTACGCCGGCCTGCGACACGTGAAGTGCTGCCTGCCGCCGATCAAGACCTGCTTGACGTATACCGATCCTTGCACCTGCTGCCAGATGTGCATCCCGGTCTGTTTGCCGGGCTGCTGCGCAGACTGCCCCCAGGTGTCGGCCCGCGACGCGATTCTCGCCAAGGAAGTCATCACCTACGATTGGTGCTGTGGCGTGTCGGTCACCGTCCGCCTGAAGCGAGACGGCGAAATCCTCGTCACCTACCGCGGTGTGTAGCAACGAAACGTCAGTTCGTCGTCGAACGGGTCTTATTGCGGTTCGGCGGCTTGCGTGGCGGACGCGCGTCGGTGACCGGTTCGACACTAATTACGGCCGGCCGGACGGGGGCACTTGTCGGCGGCGGCGAAACCGATGCCGTTGTATCCATTGCCTCGCGTACTTCGGCTAGGAATTGCGGCACGACTTCGAACGGATCGTACGTGCTTCCCGAAGACGAGAGCGTTTCGATCGGAAGATAGCCACGGTAACCGGCAAGTCGAACGATCGTCATCAACCGATTCAGATCGGTGCGGACGGGGTTTCCCGCGGCGATGGGGCTTTCTTTGATTTGCCAGTTCACCGCGTACGGCGCGTACGGCGGCGATGTCTTGATACGGATCATCGGTCTTGTAGTAGCCCGTGTCGACGATCGGTCCGCACCACGGCGAATCGACGCGACGCACCAGGCTCAAATGCTCGTCGCTCGTCTTGAGGAAGTCGCCGTGATTCTGCACGCCGATGATGACGCCGAAACGCTCGCCATGTTCGGCACATTGGCGTAGATCGTCGGCAATCCAGTTTTCGACCTCGTCACGCGACGCACCCGGCGCAACGGTTTGCCATGTCTGCGATCGCATCTGCGTATCGGCGAACACCCGCACCACCGGTGCACCTAGCTTCGCGGCGACTTCGACCCACTCCTTCACATGCTGCACGCCGGCGGCGCGAACCTCGCGATCGGCGGTGGTGAAATTATTGCGAACGCCGGTGCCGCTAATGCCGACGCCGCAGTCAAAGGCGCGGCGCTTGAGTTCGTAAACGAAGCGATCGGGCGGAACCTTCGGATAGTCGGGGAAGAAGTATCCTGTCGCGTCTAAGCCTTCAAAGCCTTGTTGAGCGCAGTAATCGACAAGCTCGAGCAGGCCGAAGCCTGAGTCACGGCTTTTGCTGTTCAGCACTTTGCTGAACGAATAAGCGTTGAGTGCGACCTTGATGTGAGGTCCACCGACACGTCGTACGGGATTGAGTGCCGCCAGTGCCGACGATGTGAGATTACCACCCGCGAAGAGGCAAGCGGGGATCAGCGTCGATTGCGCGAGAAAGCGTCGCCGACTGGAACGCGTGTGCATGGCCGCCTCCGAGAAGACTGGTGAACGTTAATCAAAACGACCGGAAGATCATTCTGGATGCACGACAGCCGCAGATCAATGATTAACGGCCAAGCAGGGTGTCGATGGCTGCACCGGGATCGTTTTCCCGCATGAGCGTCTCGCCGACCAGCATCGCATCGACGCCGGCATCTTGGAGGCGAAGGACATCGGCACGCGTGGCGATGCCACTTTCGCCGACAACGACACATTCGTCAGGGATTTGCCGACGTAGGGCGATTGTGTGGTTCAAGTCGACTTCAAACGTGTGCAGATTGCGATTGTTGATGCCGATGAGCGTGGCCCCCGCGTCAAACACACGGCTCAAGTTCGCCGGTTCGTAAAGCTCCACGAGCGGCGTCATTCCAAGGTCAATCGTCTCGCGAAACAACGCACGCAGGTTGCAATCATCGAGACACTCGGCGATCAGCAGCACGGCATCCGCGCCGGCGACGCGAGCTTCGAGAAGTTGGTACGGGTCGAGGATGAAATCCTTGCGAAGCACGGGCACCCTCACCGCGGCACGTATGTCCACGAGGTAGGTCAGGCTGCCTTGAAAATACTGCTCATCGGTAAGCACGCTGATGCACGAAGCGCCGTGCGCCTCGTACATTTTCGCAATTGCGACCGGATCGAAGTCGTCGCGGATGACACCCTTCGACGGGCTCGCCTTCTTTACCTCAGCGATGAGGCGAATGGGGCCTGGAGCAGCCAGCGGTGCGAAGAAGTTGCGCGGTGGGGGAGCGTCGACGAGTCGACGCTGCAACTCTGCGCCGAAACGCGCGCCTTGGCAGCCGCGATTTCCTCACGCTTCGTGGCGACGATCTTGTCGAGGATGGTTGGCAAGGAAGTCGACGCCGTTGATGGTTCGAGAAGGCGCGACCGACGGTCGCGGCTTTATGCTAATGCTTGAAGTGACGATGGCCGGTGAAGACCATCGCGATACCGGCCTCGTTGCAGGCGGCGATCACGTCTTCATCGTTTCGCGACCCACCCGGCTGAATAATCGTCGTAATGCCGGCGAGCGCGGCCAACGGAATGGAGTCGGGAAACGGAAAGAACGCGTCGGAGCCCAGGGCCGCACCGCGAGCGCGATCTCCGGACTTCTCCAAGGCGATTTTCACCGAATCGACACGGCTCATCTGACCCGCGCCCGTTCCACACAGCATGCGATTACGAACGACGTCGATCGCATTCGACTTCACATGCCGCACAATCGCCCACGCGATTCGCAAGTCTGCCCACTGCTGCTGGGTCGGCTCGGTGCGCGTGACAACCTTCCACTGGCTTTCGTCGTCGGGAAGGTTGTCGGCCGATTGCACGAGCATACCTCCCGTGACGCGTCGGTACTCGATCATCGACGACGGCGCGTTCAACGGCCCCGTGGCGAGCAGGCGGACGTTCGCCTTCCATTTTGGACGCGAGGTCAGAATCTCGACTGCTACGGGATCGAAATCAGGCGCGACGATCGCCTCGATAAAGCGGCCCGGCTCGGCGAGCACTTCGGCAGACGCGGCATCGACTGGGCGATTGAAGCCAAGCACCGCCCCAAAGGCGCTGACCGGATCGCCATCGAGAGCGCGACGCGTGGCGACGGCTAGTTCATCGGCCTCGGCAGCGCCACAAGGGTTGTTATGCTTGACGACCGAAACAGCCGGTCCGGCGAGCGAACGTGCGATCGCCAGCGCGCTGTCGAGATCGAGCAGATTGTTGTACGACAATTCTTTGCCGTGCAGTTGGCGAGCGTTCACGAGACTGTCGCTGGGCGGCGACGCTTCGGCGTACAACGCCGCCTGCTGGTGGGGATTCTCGCCGTACCGCAGCATTTCGCGACGCGTGAGATTGAGCGTGATCTGAGGCGGGAAGGCGTTGCCGTCTTGCTTTCGAGCGAACCACGCCGCGATGGCGGTGTCGTAAGCCCCGGTGTGTGCGTAGGCCTCGCCGGCCAATCGCCGACGAAGTTCGAGCGTCGTCGCGCCATCGGTTTTGATTGCTTCGAGCACTTCGGGAAACTGTTTTGCGTCGGTGACCACCGTCACGAATGCATGATTTTTCGCGGCGCCGCGGACGAGTGACGGCCCACCAATGTCGATCTGTTCGATCGCGTCGGCATCACTCACGTTCGGGTCGGCAATCGTCCGCGCGAAGGGATACAAGTTCACGACGACGAGCTCGAACGGGACGATGCCATATTTCTCCATAGCATCGAGATCTTCCGGATGATCGCGGCGGCCGAGAATGCCGCCATGAATCTTCGGATGCAGCGTCTTAACCCGGCCGTCCATCATCTCGGGCATGCCGGTGTACGCGGCGACGTCGATGACCGGCAGCCCATTGCGTTCGAGTAGGGCGCGAGTGCCGCCTGTGCTGTAGAGCTGCACTCCTGCGGAAACGAGAGCTTGGGCGAATTCCGCCAAGCCTGTCTTATCGCTGACGCTGATCAGAGCGCGCTGAATACGTGGAGACTGCATGACGACGACCGATACCTGGCGGACAAAGACTCACAATATATCCGCCCCACCGTGGTCGGGAAGTCGTCGCGACGGCCGGCATTATCGTGAGCAGAGCTCTCGCGTTGTGAGCTTCACATGCCGAACGGCGAACCAAACGGGTTGTCCGGCGCGGGTTCCGTAGGTGTCGTGGGCGGAGCGTCGGCTGGTTTCGTGGTCGGCTTGGCCGGCTTCACTTCGGGAGCATTCGGAACGTAAGCCAACGGCGATGTGAGTTCCTGCTCGCGAAGGCACACGATCAAACCGGCCTCGGAACCGAGATACACGCGATCGGTCTTGATGTTCGTCACCGTCAACGGCAGCGATTCTGTCGACATCGTGCCCAACCGATTGCCGGTTTTCGCGTCGAGAACGGCAAGGCGGCCGACGTAATCGACGGCGTAAACCCGTGAAGCCCCCGCAGCGAGAAACTTGGTAATTCCCGCCGTGGCCCACTCGGCCAGACCCGTTTCCGCATTGAGTCTCCACAGTTGCCGACGATCGGAAGTCACGTACACGGCGTCGCGGATGGGGGCAGGCTGCGTGAAGATCGGTGCCCCCGCAGAGAAATGCCATTGCAAGGCGCCCGTCGTGTCGTTGATCGCATAGCAGAAACCATCCTGCGACGTGACGAACGCTCGTGGCGACCAGACTGCTGGCGGCGAGCTAATCGGCCCCCCCGCACGAAAACGGAATCGATTCATCGGCGAATCGAACCCATCGGCATATAAGTCGCCTTTGTTGGTCGTCCAATAGACTCGACTGTCGCCGATGACCGGCGCCGCCTGTGCCGCTCCGTAACCTGAGTGGAGAATCGCAGCAGCCTCGACGGGATTCGTGCGTTTGAGCAGGAAGGCCTCGACCTTTCCGTTCACTAGCGGCACAAAGACATGGGTTGGCCCAACCGCGCAGCCGGCGCTTGGCGAGCTGCCCAGCCGTACTTGCCAAATGACTTCGCCCGTTGCCCGACGCAAAACGTAAAGCGTAGTTCCGTTCGTCATGGCGACGAAATCGGAGTTCGCAGCAGGGGGCATCGAAGGTTGCGAGATCTTACCGATCGATGTTGTCCAGAGCGTCCGCCCCGTCTCGGCATCAATCGCCTGTAGCCTCCCCATGCGGGTCTGCACAAGCAGCAGGCTACCGTCCAGCACGATGCTCTCGACCGCGCCGACGCCGGGCGAAGCCTGGGCACGCGTGTACCATGCCCGATGCAGCCCGAATTGGCTGACGGTGGCTTCGCTGATGATTTCGCGTGAGGATTGCGCGACGGCGGTCGTCGCGAAAACCAGGACCAAGGCATACGCCGGGATGCTCTTAAGCATAAATGGCATCGATATTTCGCTCGTTTGAGGAAAGCGGCCGAAGTGACTCCTTCCGGGCCGGAGACATGAGTTCTATGATAATCGCGGTAGCCCACGACTCGACAGAATTCTCGCCTGCTGGTGTGGATAGCGGTTACTGAACTCGGATCCGCTGCCGATGGAACCTGATCGCCTATCGCCGGCCGAGCGGCTCGCCTTGGACGAGATGTTGGGTTATCTCAACCTGTCGTCGGGTGCCGCCGACGTGCGGTTCCGAAAGCATTGCGACGAACTGTATTACCACCTCGACCGAGTCCTGGAGCCCCAGGGCGAGCCGTGGCGGGAGATGCATCACCTTTTGGTGGCTCGGGCCGCCCAATTGAGTGCGTCGCCGCCCACCGGCAGTGCTTTTGCCGACGCTCGCCAGGCCGAAGCGATCATCGACATCGTCTTTCGCCGCTTGTTCGAGTCCTACCGTCGATTTCATCGCGACGTCCTTTACCATCAGTCCGACCGGAGCCTGATTCAGCCGTTTTTCGTGGCCAAGGCGTGCGAGGCGGTCCTCAGCGTCGGCGGGCCGTGGGACGAGACCGATCGCATCTTGGATGAAGCAATCGCGAGGCTCGACGACTTTATAGGGTATCGCCCTGTGGCGGTGCTCCGCAGCCGGCCACGCATCGAGCCGTATCGCCACGAGTGGGTGTGTCCGCTGCCGCTGTACCTGTCGGGTGTGGGGGTCGCGCATGGTCCGTATCACGATTTGATCGCAGGGGCTTTAGACATTCTGCGTCAAACCGACGAAGACGTCCTGCGCCAAGCGTCGTTCGACCTTTCCTTGCTCGACGAGCTTGCGCTCGACCCACGTGCGTATGACTTCGATCACCCCGTCAATAAGCGTCCGAACTATCACTTCGGCCAATGGGATCCGCACCGCATCGATCGGCAAGGGCGATATCGACGCTTCGTGCTCCAAGGCGTGACGCTCGAGGCAATCTCACAACGGCTTGTCGAGTCGAACTCCACGTCGAGCCCGCTTACTGCCGATGAACGGCTGTTCGAGGCTTCAGCATTGCTCGCAGGCACGATGCTCATGGCGTCGGCGGTATGTGGCAGTGGTCCCGACGCTTATGATTCGAACACCACGCTGTCGACGCTCGTCCCGACGATCGCGGCTTTGCGTGACGCTTTCTATGAGCGTCTGCTCGCACGCCTGAGCGGCCCACACGCCGATCGGCTTCAAGAAGAAGCAACGCGATTGCGTCAGCCGCTCGGAGCTGCGAGGCAGCACCTCAATCAACGTCTTGCGAGGTTGCGTGCCAAGCAACTCGAGCACGTGCACTTGGCGCTGCTGTATGCCCGCATGGGCTATCCCGAGGCGAGCACTCGCCAAAGTTGCGTCGTTCCTGTTTCGAGTGCTCGGATTCTGTGCGATATCAGCAGCCAACTCACCATCGGACATCAGCTCGCCGACCGCGGGCAAATCGACGAAGCCGTTCAAACGGTCGCAACGATCGATGACCTCCTGCATCGTGGAATCGAGTGCGGCGCCCTCGTCGACCCGTGGAACATTCTCGGTTTCCAGGGACAGTTCAGCCTCTTTCCGGCCGTGGAGAACAGTGTTCGCGACCACCGCGTCGACGTGTTGATCCATGTCATGCGGCAGGTTTTCGATTTGAGCGTGCGTTTAGTCGGCGAAGCCGCTGCCTCGGGGCATGTGCAAACGCAAGATGTCGTGGCCGATCGTCTGGTTCAACTCGCTGAATGGTGGGACAGATTTGCGAGCGTCGAGGTCGCGGGCATCGATCACGTTTCAGGGCATGAAGCGGTCGAGTCGAGTCGTCGACTGTCGGCCGCCCTTGCCGCGTGGCGTGCCGCTGGCGAGGCTGCAGGTGACATTGCATTCTGGCGCGGACACGTCGAGAGCTTCGACTCACCGAAGCCGTACACGCTCGTGATCAAAGCCTTGCTCGAACGTCGCGACATGATCGCGTCGCGCGCTCTGCTAATGCACTGGCTCGGCCAGGCCGATCGCGTTCCGCTGGCCGACGGAGCTAACTCGTTTCACGACTTGGCGCGCCAGTGGATGGCCACGATCACTGCCGATGCGGGCCCAAATTGGGCGGTTGTCGTGAAGTTCTTCGACCATCTCGAAGCCAATGCCGACGTGCTGTGGGAGGTTCCCCAGCTCTCGTCGCCGATGGTGGCGAACGACGTGCGACACATTGACGATGGCGATGATTCTGACGCAGACGAAGTCGACGATGTCTACGGCGCTGCGTACGACGACGTTACCTACCGCGATACGACGGCCGACGGAGTCGAAGGCCCGACCATGGAAGGTGGTCGCCCCGAAAGCGACTTCGCGCTCGAAGGCGAAGCACCGCGGATCGCTGAGCGTCTGTCGTTCCTCGTGACCGTGGCGCGTTTGTGGCGGAAGGCCGCTTCCGTGGCATCGAGAACGGCCGCTACGTCGTGCGATGACGCGCTATGCGCATGGTTCGAGCGGGCGACGCATAACGAATCGCAGCTCATGTCGCTTGTCGATTCCTTGTCGGCTCAACGCCTGCCCGAGCCGATCGGAACGCAGGAGTCGATGGTCGAATATGATCGCTGTCGTCTCGTGAAGGAATCGCTGCTGACGAAGGTAATTCTCACATGCGGCGAGATGGCCGCCGCTCGGCGATCGCTGTTGGCAGCCCTCGGCGCCGAGCGTGCCTCGCGGGCTCATTGCGAAGGCGAAGACTCGTTCACAGGTCTTGCTGCGAGTGTCTTGCGCACATTGATGAAATGTGATGCGTCTCACGCGCTTGAGCTGTTTCCCGCCTTGCAAGCACGGCTCGACGCCACGCCCGTGCTGTACGCTCCGCTGGCGCGTCGGGGCGATCCGCGACGCATCGTCATGGCGCAAAACACTCTGCACCTGCTGCACGAACTCGGACGCTTATTGCCACGTGCTGGATTGATCGCCGAAACGTGTCGGCTTATCGAAACTGCTGAGGCGATGGAACGCCACCGTCTCGGGGCCGAAGGCTCAGTGAGTGAGTTCGATCGTGTATTCGAGACCGCTTACGTCTCCATCGTCGAAACACTTGTTGATGCAATGCCCGCGTCCGTCGACCGCGAGCAACAGCTTGTCGAGGTACTCGAGCAACTCACCGACGTTTTGCTGCAGCGTTGGGCTTCACACAGTAAGTCGCTGCGACTTTCGGTGCTCGAAAAGACGACCAACCGCGAGAAGTGGCAAAAGCTCGTCGATTTTATCGAGCGCTACGGCCGTGATATTTTTGTCCCGCGGTTTCTCAACATTGGCAACCTGCGAGCAATCCTGCATCAGGGCGTCGGCATCTATCTTGAACAGCTCGAGAACAGTGGCGACTCAACGTGGAAACTCGTGGCCGAATTGGACGACAAAATCTCGCGGCCGTGCGCAGTCGAAATGCTATCCATCGCGATGGAAGCCGTCGTCGAAAACTACTCCGAGTACAAAGACTTCAACAGCACGACGACGCAATCGGATCGCGGCGACTTACTGTATGTGCTCCTTGACTTCCTTCGTCTCAAGGCAAGCTACGAACGTTACGCTTGGACGATCAAGCCCATCCATCTTGCACACGAAGTACTCGTGCGTCGCGGACAGGTTAGTGCCGCGGAGCTATGGCGACAAACGATCACGCAACGCACCAGTGAGGTCGCCGATTGGCATGTTCGCCGACTCGAAGAGCTGATTAAGCAATACGGCGTCCGGTTACCAAGTGTCATGGATCGTATGCACGAACGATTCGTGCGAACGCTCGCGACCGATCGAATGCGTGCCTTGATCAAGCCGGCCATCGATCAGGCTCGACAAGGCGAAGCCACGACAGCGTTCGAGATGCTGGAACAAGAGATCAACTCGTCGACCGAGCATCCCACGGGTTCCGGGCTTGAAGTTCCCGATTGGTTGGCGACCCTCGAGATCGAGGCCGATCTCGCCCTTACCGAGCGCGACAACCCATCGAGCGAAGCGGTCCCAATAGACTGCGCAAAGTTGCTCGATTGGAGCGATCTTGTCAGTCAAATCCACGCGCTAAAGCACGGCGATTGACCACTGCCGGTTGAACGTCGGCGGTCGACGTGCGATATTGCGCTCTGAACATTTGCCCACGCATCGCGACGTCTTGGTCGCGACACGGGCGGCCGAAAAGGAGTACCCGGCCATGGCCGATATCGACGAGCTATCGATCGAGCGTCCCGACGAGGAATTTGCCTTTGGCAACGACGCGGACGACACCTTCGGGGCGATGACGCTGACGCTGCGGATCGAGGATCCCGAGATTCTTGCCGCTCTCACGAACTATCGCGACCCGGCAGATCGCCAGGAATTCGCCATGGCGGCGCTGCGAATCGGCGTGCTGGCTCTACGCCAAGCCACCGGCCAACTCGACGCCGGCCTTGTCCAACGCGAGTGCGAGCGCATGTTGCGGACGCTCGACAAGCAACTGGCCGAGCACGCGATGCAATTGAACCATCGTCTCGCGGGCTCGTTGCAGGAGTACTTCGACCCAACCACCGGTCGCTTTCAAGAGCGCGTCAATCGACTGATCGCGCGCGACGGCGAACTTGAGCAAGTTCTACGTCGCCAGCTCGGTGCCGAAGATTCGGTGCTTTGCAAAACGCTGACGTCGCACGTCGGCGCGACCAGCCCACTGATGAAAGTGCTCAGCCCGACCGAGTCGCAAGGTCTTCTCGGCACATTGAGCACCACTCTCGTGCGTCAACTCAATGAGCAACGCGAGGCGGTGCTCAAAGAGTTCTCGCTCAACGACGAGCAAAGTGCATTGTCGCGTTTCGGACGACAGTTGGCTGATAATCAAGGCGTGCTATCGCGCAACCTTCAAGATCGTATCGCGCAAATGGCCAAGGAGTTTTCGCTCGACGACGACGCTTCCGCCTTGTCGCGTTTCAAGCGAACCATCGAAAAGGCGGAGCAGGCCATCCGTGGCAACCTGACGCTCGACGACGAAAACTCGTCGCTCGCGAGGCTGAAACGCGAAGTGGTCACATTGCTCGATGCGCAATTCAAGAGCAGCCAGGAATTTCAGGAAGAGGTCAAGGTCACGCTTGCGTCAATGAACGTACGTCGCGCCGAGGCCGCTCGTTCGACGCAGCATGGCAATGACTTCGAAGCGGCTGCATTCGAGTATCTCGATCGACTTGCGCAACAAGCGGGAGATATCGCCGAAGCGACGGGCGACACCACCGGATTAATCAAGAATTGCAAGATCGGCGATTGCGTGCTCACGCTCGGGCCAGACACGGCCGCGCCAGGGGCCCGCATCGTCATCGAAGCGAAGGAAAAGCAAAAATACGATCTAAGGTCAGCGATTGAAGAAATCGACCAGGCCCGCAAGAATCGCGATGCGCAAGTCGGCGTGTTCCTATTCTCGAAAAAGACCGCCCCGACTGGACTTGAACCGCTCGCGAGATACGGCAACGACGTGATCGCAATCTGGGATGCCGAGGACACGCAGAGCGATATTTTCTTCCGCTCCGCTCTGACGCTCGCGAAGGCGTTGTGTCTGCGTACGCATCATCAAAAGGCCGCTCAAGCAGCCGACTTCAGCGAGCTCGACGCCGCCGTGCTCGAGATCAACAAGCGATCCGACGAGCTTGACAAGATCAACGGCTGGAGCGAGACCATTCGCAAAAACAGCGACAACATTATCGATCACGTTCGCAAAACGCGGCAGGCGCTGCGCGGCAAGTGAAGGTTCTCGACGATAATCTCGCCGAGCTCAAGCAAATGCTTTCACAAGCTGAGCCTTGTTGAGCATGAGCCAGCGAGTCGTCTATCTCAACGGCCAGTTCGTAGCGGAAGATGAAGCGCGAATCTCGATCTACGACTCGGCCTCGATCATGGGCGACGCCGCCTTCGAGGTGACACGGACGTTTCATCATCGACCTTTTCGACTTCGATATCACCTCGAGCGGCTGGCACACACGCTCGCTGTGTTACAGATCGACCCGGGGCTGACGCTCGACGAACTCGAAGCGATTACGCTTGAGACCCTCGCCCGCAACTTGCCGACAGAAGTCACTTCAGTCGATTGGAACATTATTCACAACGTCTCGCGCGGCCCAGCCCGAGACTTTCTCACCAGTTTCGCGCCAGAGCAGCGACGACCAACAATTACGATTAGTTGCTATCCGCTGACGTGGAAGTTGGCGGCACTAGCAACGGCCTACGACACAGGTGTCGATCTTGTCATTCCGGCGCAGCGGGCAATTCCAACCTCGTTGCTCGACGCCTCGATCAAGACACGTAGTCGCGTGCACTATCAGTTGGCCACCCTTCAAGCGGCGGCAAAGCAGGCCGGCTCGCTGGCCATCATGGTTGATCCTGACGGTTTTCTGACCGAGTGTACCAGTGCGAACGTGTTTCTCGTGCGTGACGGACAACTGCTCACTCCCGAGTTGAGGAACGTTCTGCCGGGCGTTACGCGAGGTGTTATCCTCGAGTTGGCCGACCGTCTGGGCATCGCATGTCGCGAACAGAATCTGAGTCCTGCAGATGCGCAGAATGCCGATGAGATCTTCGTCACCTCGACGAGCATCGGGATCTTGCATGCTCGCTCCTTCGAAGGCCGGCCTGTGGGCGATGGGCGCGTTGGGCAGATTTCGAGGCGTTTGCGAGAGGCGCTAACAACCGAAGTCGGACTCGATTTTGCGTCGCAAGCGCGCGATTATGCGGTGAGGCTGCATCGCTAGATTTACTTCGGCCCCATCCGTACCGCGCCGTCCAGGCGAATTACCTCGCCATTGAGCATCGGGTTGCTGAAGATGTGCTCGACGAGCGACGCGAATTCCTCTGGCCTGCCGAAACGCGGTGGAAACGGTATTTGCGAGGCGAGCGACTCGCGAACCTCTTCGCTCATGCCTGCCATCATTGGTGTGTCGAAGATGCCCGGCGCAATCGAAACGACGCGGATGCCATGCCTCGCCAGATCGCGTGCCAACGGAAGCGTCATCGCGGCAACGCCTCCTTTCGAAGCGGCATACGCGGCTTGACCGATTTGGCCGTCGAACGCCGCGATGCTTGACGTGGTCACGATGACCCCACGCTGGCCTTCGTCATCTGCAGGCGCTTTGGCGATGGCCGCCGCCGCGAGACGCACGACGTTGAACGTGCCGATAAGGTTCACCTGAACGACGCGGGCAAACGACGCGAGTTCGTGTGGCCCGTTCTTGCCGAGCACGCGCTCACCCGCGACGATTCCCGCGCAGTGAACCAATCCGTGCAGCCCGCCCCATCGCGTTTCTGCGACCTCGATCGCCTTAGCAACGCTCGGCTCGTCCGTTACGTCGGTTTGTGCGAAGGCGACCGACGCGCCGAGTTCTCCTGCTAAGGATTTGCCGCGTGACTCGTCGCGATCGGCCACGACGACCTTCGCCCCAGCATCGACAAAGCGTCGTACGGTTGCTTCGCCGAGCCCCGAGGCGCCGCCGCTGACAATAATGGCGAGGCCCGTAAATTTCATGCTGTCTCCTGCGCGAACCGCGAGCGAGAAGTTACGATTGGTTCCAAAGGGCTGCGATGCACGACCACTTTACCGCGCTTTTGCGATTGCTCGAACTCGAATCGTCCGCCGAAGCGCGACGCGCGCTCGAGCAAGGTCGTCGGCGTTCGCCGGCTGCCGCGGAGCGAACGGGCAATAGCCTCGTCGACTTGGCCATCGTCGACGAAGACACTGGGCTGGGCGGCCGAACGATTGTGACGCTCGTGAAGCGGAACCGCTCGCTGGCAATGCCCTGGAACCGACTCGGGCCAGGCACTCCCGTCGTTCTTTCGCCGATGGGTGAGGTGAAGCACCCTGGTCTGCGTGCCGTCGTGGTCGAGCGCAACGACCGCGAACTCCACGTCGCTCTGAACACGGGACTCGATGATCAGGAGGAATTCGACGCGTGGAGGGTCGATGTTTCGACCGACGAAATCGCGATTCAACGGCAGCGGGCGGCTCTCAAAACGCTCGACCGAACGGAACGTGGCCGACTGTTTCAGTTGCGCGAGGTACTGCTCGGTCGAAAGAAGCCGGTATTCCGCGAGCCGCAAAAACTGCCGACGATCGACGCCACGCTCAACGAGACTCAACAGGCCGCAGTGATGCTCGCACTGAAGGCCGAGGATGTAGCCCTCATTCAGGGGCCACCAGGTACTGGCAAGACGACGACCGTGGCCGAGTTGGTTCGCATGGCCGTTGCACGCGGCGACAAGGTGCTTGCCTGCGCACGAGTAACTTGGCCGTCGATAACCTTTTGGAAAAGTTCCTCGCCAAAAAGCTTCGCGCCGTTCGACTCGGCCATCCAGCGCGTGTGTTGCCCGAATTGCGAGAGCACACGCTCGATTTGATGGTCGACGCCCATCCCGACGTGCATCTCGCTCGCAAGCTCGTGAAAGACGCCCGTGCTCTGTTCCGCAAGGCTGGCCGATTCACACGAGCGAGGCCGGAAGCGGGCGCCAAAAGCGACATGCGTATGCAAGCGAGGCAATTGCTGACCGATGCTCGGCGTATCGAGCAGGCGGTCGTCGATCATCTGCTCGACTCGGCCGACGTGCTGTGCGCAACGACGACGGGTCTCGATGCCGATGTGCTCGCTGATCGAACGTTTGATCTGGCGGTGATCGACGAGGCGTGTCAGAGCACGGAGCCGGGCTGCTGGCTGCCTGTGATGCGTGCGACGCGGCTGGTACTTGCGGGCGATCACTGCCAGTTGCCGCCGACCGTTGTCTCGACGGAGGCGGCCTCGGCGGGCTTCGGCGTGAGCATGTTCGAGAGGCTGATAAACGTTTACCGCGAAGAGGCAAGCATTCGGCTAGGCACGCAGTACCGCATGCACGAACAGATCATGACGTTCTCGTCGCGCGAGTTTTACGATGGCGCGCTGATCGCCGATGCGTCCGTCGCATCGCACCGGCTATGCGATATGTCGAACGTTGAAACCTCGCCGCTCACCGAATCTCCTGTCGAGTTCATCGACACCGCCGGCGCCGGGTACGACGAACAGCTTGAACCCGAAGGCGAAAGCCGCCGCAATCCGCAAGAAGCCGAACTCGTCGAGCGCAAGGTACGTGCGCTGATCGCCGCAGGTATCTCGCCGGTCGATATTGCGGTCATCGCGCCGTATGCGGCCCAGGTGCGTTTGCTCCGCGAGATGCTTGAGATTACCGGCCTCGAAGTCGACACGATCGACGGCTTTCAAGGCCGCGAAAAAGAGGCCGTCGTCATCTCGATGGTTCGCTCGAACGCTAACGGCGAGGTTGGCTTTCTCAGCGAGGTTCGCCGCACCAACGTCGCTTTGACTCGCGCTCGAAGAAAGCTCATCGTCATCGGCGACAGCGCGACGCTCGCCTCGCATCCGTTCTACGCTCGAATGCTCGAACACTTCGAGCAAATCGGGGCGTATCGGTCAGTATGGGAAGAACAATAAACCCACTGATGGCCGTCCGCCAACATGCGAGATCACCCGCTGTTATCAATCATCATCGCTGCGTAACTTCGCCAGCACGCTGTAATCTTCGAGCGTCGAGGTGTCGCCGGCTGATTCTTTGCCGGCGGCAATGTCGCGCAGCAGCCGTCGCATGATCTTGCCGCTGCGCGTCTTCGGCAGCGCGCCGGTGAAACGCACATCGTCGGGCTGCGCCAGTGCGCCGATTTCCTTGCGAACGTGGGCCTTAAGCTCCTTTTTGAGCGCTTCGTTTGGCGTTCCGCTCTTGAGCGTCACGAACACCGCGACCGCTTCCCCCTTCAACTCGTCGGGGCGACCAACAGCGGCGGCCTCGGCGACGGCGGGATGGCTGACGAGTGCGCTCTCGATTTCGATCGTGCTCAAGCGATGCCCAGAGACGTTCAGCACGTCGTCGATGCGCCCCATGATCCAGTAGTAGCCGTCTTCATCCTTGCGAGCGTTGTCGCCAGCCAGGTACTTGTGCGGGATCTTGCTCCAGTACTGTTCCTTGTACCGTTCGTCGTCCCCCCAAATACCTCGCAGCATCCCGGGCCACGGCTTCGCCATCACGAGCCAACCACCGGCGCCCGTCGGCACAGGTTTGCCTTTTTCCGTGAGAATTTCAGGGATGATGCCCGGCAGCGGCTTCGTGCAACTTCCCGGCTTCGTGGCGACCGCGCCTGGCAGCGGGCTCATCATGATGCCGCCGGTCTCCGTCTGCCACCATGTGTCAACAATGGGGCAGCGCTCGCCGCCGATCTTGCGGTGATACCACATCCAAGCCTCGGGATTGATCCCTTCGCCCACCGTGCCCAACAACCGCAGGCTCGACAGGTCGTGCTTGTCGACGTGATGATCACCCCACTTGATGAACGCGCGAATCGCCGTCGGCGCGGTGTAGAAGATCGACACGCGGTACTTCTCGATGATCTGCCAGAAGCGGTCCTCTTCCGGCCAGTTCGGTGCGCCCTCGTACATCACGACGGTCGCCCCGGCAGCGAGCGGGCCGTAGACGATATAGCTGTGCCCGGTGATCCAACCGCAGTCAGCCGTGCACCAATACACGTCTTCATCGCGAAGGTCGAAGACCCACTCGGTCGTCTTCTTCGTGTACAGGTTGTAGCCGGCGGTCGTGTGCTTGATCCCTTTCGGCTTCCCGGTCGAGCCGCTGGTGTAAAGGATGAACAGCGGCGCTTCGCTGTCGAGCGGCGTGGCAGGACAGTCGGCCGACGCTTCACGCATCAGGTCTTCCCACCAATGATCGCGGCCTTCGCGCATGTGCACTTCGTTGCCGCAACGACGCACGACAACGCACTGCTCAACCGTCGGGCTTTTCTGCAGCGCCACGTCGACATTCTGCTTCAGCGGCAACAACGTTCCGCGTCGCCAACCGGCGTCGGCCGTGATTTGCAGCTTCGCCTTGGCGTCGTTGTTGCGATCGGCAATCGCTTCGCTCGAAAACCCGCCGAAGATGACGGAGTGCACCGCGCCGATGCGGGAACAGGCGAGCATCGCGATCGCCAGCTCGGGGATCATCGGCATGTAGATCGACACGACGTCGCCTTCGTTAACGCCGAGTTTCTTCAGCACGTTGGCGAACTTGCTCACCTCGTGCTGCAGCATTTGATACGTGAAGACTGCGCGTTTCGCCGGGCTCGCCTTCCCAAATGATGGCTGCCTTGTTCTGTCGCGATGTGCCGAGGTGCTTGTCGAGGCAGTTGTACGAGACGTTCGTCTTGCCGCCGACGAACCACTTGGCGAACGGCTCGTTCCACTCGAGCACCTTCTTGAAAGGCTCGAACCAGTGCAGTTCGTCAGCCATTTTGCCCCAAAAAGCCTCGATATCGCCGGCCGCTTCTTCCCACATCTTCTCGTAGGCCGCCAGCGACGGAATGCATGCCTTATCGGCAAACTCCCGGGGAGGCGGGAAGAGCCGCGTCTCCTGCATGACGTTGACGATTCCGCCTGATTCCTGACTCATGGATGCGACCTCAAGTGACTTCTGGCGACGCGGGTGCGGACGGGCGATGCGGTTCGATTACCGACAGAACTGCCATTTATAACATGCGGCCGAGACGGATTCATGCGGGATTCGGAACGCGCGAAACCGCAAGTGGCGATGGTTTGTGTTCGGTTCATGGGTTCATTCCAAGGCGACTTATTCCCCTATCCATGAGACAGGGGGTTTTGTGCAATAAGTCCCCGTTCTTACGCCGCCAGCGAGGACTTATTGCACGCGCGGCAATTGATCAAAAAGTCCCCGTCGCTCCGAAATCCCACAAGCGACTACGATTTCGATCGCGTCGAAAGATACTCAAACGCCTGGCGTACTTTCAAGTGAAAGGTTCGATGGCTTGTGCTCGCGCTAGAACAAGAGCGAGGAACCGATGATCGCCAGTAGCGGAATCGCCCTACGCGGATTTCGAAGGCTCGTGATGAAGCCTGAGCAACTGCTCTGATCTGAGGGCAAGTGTGGCGTAGGTGTGTCCCGAGTTATCGCAGAATTCGACTTCAAACGCGTCCGGCTCAAGCAATTCGACAACGGTGCCGACCTGACCGCGAATCAGTCCTGCTTGAGGTACGTCCTCCGTCAGCGCCACGACGTCAAGAAGCTCAATACTTGGTCGCATGTCGGACCTTCCTCTTAAACAACGTAACAACTCGTCAATCGGGCAAAGTGTTCGCCTGACCGCACGATCCAAAAACTCCGAATGACAACTTGTCGGTCGCTCGTCTCGACAGCCAATTCTACCATGTAGCGGCATCCATATGCATCAATCTGGCCTTCAACGGCGGGTTGCGTCTTGGCGGCTTCAAGCAACATGCCGCGTAACGTTGGTCCGTCGTCCGCCGTCATTCCAAGCGCCGCGGCAAAAACGCGGGCCTTGTGCTTGCCGCGAGGATGATCGGAATCGAGGCAGTACCGCGTCAGCTTCTCAATGTTGACAAACGCTTGCTCGGCGTTGGGTAGCAACATCTTTGTTTCTCGATCGAGATGAAGCCCTTTTATAAGCGATCAGCCCCTTGGCCGTGAGCTCCCGGGCGAACGGCAGGCGATTGCTCACGCGTCCGCGTGTGTTCCTTCGAGAAGAACCTGCGCGGCGGCGATGGCTTCTTGACTGCCGGCGAGGGCGAGGATGTCGTTGGCGAAGAGACGCTCGTTTCCGCTGGGGACGACGATGCGGTCGTTGCCGCGGGTGATGGCTAACACGGTGGCGGATGTGAGGCCGCGAAGGTTGATTTCTGCCAGTGTTTTGCCAACGACGGGGCTGGAGGCGTCGATCGTGACGGGAATCGGGTCGCCGAGGCCGGGAAGCAGTTCGTGGATGTTGAGCGCAGCCTCGGTTGTTGGCGATGTCGGACGAGCCTGGCTGGCGAGAAGCTCGACGATCGTTTGCGCGCGGCACGCGCGTGGCCTTGCAGCTCGGTCGCGCTGTGCCAGAAGTTCAGGCCCAACAGCATCAGCACGCAGGCGAGAATCGCGGCTCCTTGAAACGGCGCGAGGAACGGTTGCGTGATGGCGACCAGCGGCGCCCCCAGCAGCAGCACGATCGCCAGTTGCAGCGTGACCACGAGTGCCCGCCGCGGCGCGAGGCCAAGATCGAGCGTTCCTTCGCGCGTTGGTAAGACGCGAAGAGCCAAGGCCTGGCCGAGCCCGCGAGCGTTGCGGACGACGCCGATGAAAAACGGCATCGCCAATGCCGACGCCGCGAGCAGCATGAGCAGTGTGCTCACTCGCACACTGAAGCCGAGATGCTCTTCGATCAGCATCGTCAGTCGTTGGGCTTTCACGGAGACACCGATGACAATCGCTCCGATCACGACGAAATCAATCAGCAGCATGCGCACCCAACGTCGCAACTCAGCCGTTTCGCTGGTGTCGTGCGGGGCGATGCGAATCTGCTCGATCCATGATGTGTAGAGCGCTCCAAACGTTTGCAGCGGTCGCGGCAACTTGCGATCGACCCACGCGGCGACCGTGTCGCTGGAACGGATGAGATACGGTGTGGTAAGCGTGGTGATCGCGGAGACAGCCACGGCAATCGGGTAGAGATAGTCGCCGACAACGCCGGCCGCGACGCCCACGCCGGCAATGATGAACGAGAACTCACCGATCTGCGCGAGGCTCATGCCGGCCTTGATCGCGGTGCGGATGGGATAGCCCATCAAAAAGGCGCTGACGGAGACGGCAAACACCTCGCCGATAATGACGAGCAGCGTGAACGCGACGACGGCGACCCAGTGCTCGGCGACGACGGCCGGGGCGATCATCATGCCGACGGCGACGAAGAAGACGGCTGCGAAGAGGTCGCGGACGCCTTGGATGGCATGTTCGACGATGCGCGGGTGGCCGCTCTCGGCGACAAGCGTGCCGGCGATGAACGCACCGAGCGCGACGGAGTAGCCGAAGTACATCGCCACCAGAGCGAAGGCGAACGAGATGCCGACGCTGGCGACGACGGTGGTTTCGGGGCGGTTGAGCCGCATCACGACGCGCATCAGTCGAGGCACGGTGAGCATTCCGACGACGAGCAGTGCCGTCAGAAATGCGACCAATCGGCCCGCAGTCGCCGCGATCGCGGATGCCGAGAGTTCGCCCCCCGTGGACAGCGTCGTCAGAATTGCGAGAAGGAAGATCGCGATCAGGTCTTCAACAAGCAGAATGCCGACGACCATATCGACGAGCTTGCCCGTCACGCGTTCCTCGGCAAAGGCCTTCACGACAATCGTCGTGCTGGGAATGGCGACGATCGCGCCGGCGTACAGGCATTCGAGCACGCTCCAGCCGAACAGGCGCGCGCAGATATAACCGAGCCACATCATGAAGCTGCTTTGCGCGACGGCGACGAGCGCAGCGGTCGGCCCGACGGCGAGCACCTTGCCGAGCGTGAACTCGAGGCCGACCGAGAACATGAGCAGCACGACGCCGAGCTCGGCCAATTGGTGGACGATGTGCTCGTCGGCCGTCAGTGGGATGGGAATGTACGGCCCGACGATCATCCCCGCCACGATGTACCCGAACACCACCGGCTGGTGCAGACGCTGGAAGACCACCGTCGCCGCTGCCGCGACGCAGAGTACCATCGCCAGCGTGCTGAGGAATTGCGCGGTTTCGGGCATGGCAACTACAAACTCCTCTCCCTTTGGGAGAGGGTGGCTTGATCGTCGAAGATGATCGAGACGGGTGAGGGCGGGTGGTGGCTAGTTCGGTGTTGCTTCGTCATCGTCTTGGTGGTTGGCGATGGAGTTGACCAACCGCCCTCATCCGCCGCTTCGCGGCACCTTCTCCCGGAGGGAGAAGGGTTGTTGTCAAAAACACGTTCGGTCTTCACTTCGCGGATCGTCGATGAGTTGCCCGCTGTGCAACTCGCCTTCCATGGCGCGTTGTCGCCACGGGGCCGATGCGTCCCACAGTTCTAAGTTGGCGTCGACGTCGCTCAGAAGGAGGCCGGGCTTGTGCGGCGGTAACTTGGCGATGATGCGGCCATCGGGACGAACGAAGAAACTGCCCCAAAGCGAATACTTTGTCGTGCTGTTGACGGCACTGGTCCAGAAGAAGTTCGTGGCGGCGTGTGTGACCATCGTTGCAGGAACCAGTTCACGCCACAAGTTGCGATAGTGGTACGTGCGATAGTCGCGGCGCGCGTTGTGAAACGATTGGAACAATACCTCGACGCCGCGACGCTTGAGGTCGCGGTACAACTCGGGAAAGCGGTAGTCGTAACAGATGGCAATGCCACAGCGGTAACCGTCAACGTCGAACACCGTGGCGTGATTGCCCGGCGTGTAGAACTGATGGTCGAGACTTGGGTCGCCGTCGCCATCGACACCGGTGCAAAACCGTTTGTCATAACGGTCGACGAGGTGGCCTTCGTCGCTGATGACGTAGACCGAGTTGTGCGGTAGATGGTCGCCGCTGAGGCGGTGTGTCGAACCGAGCAGCACCCACAGGTTCGCCTGGCGCGCGGCGTTGCAGATGACCGAGGTTGCCTCGTGCAAGGCGTTCCAATCGAGAGCACGCGTATCGGGAATGTCGAACCCGGCGTAGCCCGAGAGGGCGGTCTCGCAGAAGTGGGCGACGCGGGCGCCGTCGGCCGCCGCCTCGCCGATGAGCCTGAGAATCTCGGCCAGGTTGTGTGCGATGTCGGCTTCGACATCGAACTGGCAACTGGCAACGCGGAGAATCGGCTTCATCGAGGGAAGATAGCGTGATGTGTTGGCCGGTCGCAAGCAATGAGTGTGCAACTCAAGCCCACGGACGGCCGTCCGTGGGCTTGAGTTGCTATCAAATCTGGCCTAGGGCCTTGAAGGGGTCGCTGTTACAATCCGCGACCCTCCTGGGCACCCCCACTTCTCGCGGAGTCACAGAATGCAGCCGCGTCTGCGACTGATTTTCTCGACGATTCTGTTTGCTTTGCCAACTGTAGCCGTCGCTCAACCTTGGGCGCCTGGCGTTGTGCCGCCTGGCGGTGCGCCGGCGGTCCAGGTGCCAACGGCGCCGCAAGTGCCGTTCGTTCTCGACGCCAAGCAACAGGCCGAAGTCGACACTCTTTTGAAGGCGTGGGAGCAGCAGAGTAGTCAGATTCAAACGTTTGCCGCCGAATTCACCAAATTCGAATACGACGCCACGTGGGCCAAACCCTCTGCTGATCCGAATAAGCCGCCGGACCCGATTCACGTGTGCCTCGGCGAGCTGAAGTTCGCGAAGCCCGACAAGGGGCTGTATCGCATCACGCACATGGACGGCAAAATCGCCGAGGAAGGCGAACATTGGGTCTGCGACGGCAAGGCAATCTACGCGAAGGAATATCGCACCAAGACGGTGAAGGAATATCGTCTTCCGCCTCAGTTGCAGGGCAAGGCGATTTCCGACGGGCCGATGCCGTTCGTCTTTGGCGTCGAGGCCGAGAAGATGAAGCAGCGTTACTGGATGCGGATCATCACGCCTGAGAAAGTGAAGGGATACGTTTGGCTCGAGGCCTTCCCGAAGCATGCCCGCGATGCCGAGAACTTCCGTAAGCTGAAGGTCATTCTGACCGACAAAGACCTGACGCCGATGGCGCTTGAAGTCGTAAAGCCAAACGACATCGAAGATGCGTTTAAGGTGCGTGACTCGTACGCCTTGCGCGAGATCAAAAAGAACGCGATGATCGACCGGTTCCGCGATTTCGTGACGGGCAACTTTGTCGCCCCGCCGACGCCATTCGGCTGGAAGCGTGTCGTCGAGGATCCGGCAGCGCAAAACGTGGCCGAGGCGCCGGCGCAGCCAGGCGCTCCGGCACAGGCGGAACGTCCGCTGACGCTGCCGCCCCGGCGGTAGCACGTTTCTCCAGTTTATCCGCATTGCCTATCCGCTTGCGGTTTCGCGCATACTCGACGGACAAGTCCACCGTCACAACGTCATAATTTGACTCGCGCGGATGCACCTCTATAATCAACACGGTCGAAAGACCAACGAAGCTATGCACTTACGCACTCGGGCGCAAGGCTAAAGGACGATGCCCTTTCGGTCGCGACTGAGCTCGCTCGACTCCTCGAGTCGGACGCGGCAATGGATGCTATCGCTCGTGTGGCTCGCGATACTGGCCAGCCTCACGTTGCCCGGCAGTGCGCGCTCTGAGGCCGATCGCCCCGCAGCCGCTAGCGACGAGGCCAAGCCTCGCATGGGGCGTCTGCTTCGCATTCCCGGCCCCGTCACCGACAAGATCGATCAGCGCATTCGTCGTGCCGTCGACTCGACGGTCGCCGAGGCCAAGCGCCAAGGCGAGTGGCCGGTGTTTGTGATCGAAATTGGCACCGGTCGCACCGAGTTCGGCCAGGCGTATGATCTCGCCAGGTTCCTGTCGAGCGAAGCTCTCAACGGCGCGACCACCGTCGCCTGGCTCCCCGAGTCGGTCACCGGCCACAATGTTCTCGTGGCGATGGCCTGCGACGAGATCATCATGCGCGAAGACGCCGAGATCGGCGACGCCGGCAAGAACGAGTCGGCCATCACCGATCCGATGCGTAACGTCTACGTCGAGATCGCGAACCGCCGGAAGACGATTCCCGCCGACCTGGCGCTCGGCATGCTCGACCCCGCGGTGGAAGTGGTCGAGGTGGAAACCGACGTGAGCCGCGAGTTCGTCACCGCCGCTCGTCTCGTCGAGTTGCGCAAGGAGAAATCGTTTCAGTCGTCGAAAGTCGTGAAACCCGCCGGACAGGTCGGCTTGTTCACAGGCCGTCGCGGACGTGAGTTGGGCTTCGTCAGTTACCTGGCCAGCGATCGTGCCGATGTCGCGAAGATTTGGAAGTTGCCACGTGAATCGCTGCAAGACGACCCGTCGCTCGACGGCGAATGGCGAGCGGCGAGGTTTTACGTCAAGGGGCCGATCACCTCCGAGTCGGCCGGACGGCTGGAGAATCTGATTCGCACGCAACTCCGCGACGAGCCGATCAACTTCCTCTGTCTATGGATCGATAGTCCTGGCGGCGCCCCGGCCGACAGCATGAATCTCGCGAGCTTTCTGGCTTCGCTCGACAGCACCAAACAGCGGACGGTCGCGTACATCCCAAGCGCCGCGCGTGGCGACGCCGCATTCATCGCACTGGCCTGCGACCAGATCGTCATGCACCCCGGGGCGACGCTGGGTGGCGCCGGCGCTGGCGACATTCCTCCTCAGGATGTGGCCAATGTCATCACGCCTCTGGGCGAGATCTGCCGCCAGAAGTCGCGCAACCCGTCGCTCGCAGCCGCCATGGTCGATCCGAACCTGGCCGTCTATCGCTGTGTGCGCAAAACCGACGGTTTGGTCGATTACATGACCGACGACCAATTCGCCGAGCGGCAGCGCAAAGAGGCACAGCCCGATCTGTGGCGCAAGGACGAGCAAGTCACGCATCCCGGGCAGCACTTCCGTGTCGATGGACACGAGGCCGAGGAATTGGGCCTCGCCAGCGCGGTTGTCGATAACTTCACCGAGTTCAAATCGCTGTACGGCCTCGATCGCGATCCGAAGCTTATCGAGCCCAGTTGGGCAACGACGCTGATCGACGCGCTCAACACGCCGGGCGTGAGTTGGTTTCTTTTGTTCCTCGGCGGGGCAGCGCTCTACGCCGAGTTGCAATCGCCGGGCATCGGCCTGGGCGGCATCGTCGGTTCGTTGTGCTTCTTGCTGTACTTTTGGAGCGCGTATCTCGGCGGTACGGCCGGCTGGCTCGAGGTGTTGCTGTTCGTCACAGGCATCATCTGCCTGCTGATGGAGATCTTTCTGTTCCCGGGCGTGACGGTGTTCGGCCTCAGCGGCGGGTTGCTCGTCGTGGCGTCGCTGGTGTTGGCGAGCCAGACGTTCGTGCTGCCGCACAACGAATATCAGATTGCGCAGTTGCGCACGACGTTGAGCGTCGTTGTCGGGGCGGCCGTGGCTGCGATTGCCGCAGCGGTGGTGATGAACCGATTGTTGCCGCATGCGCCGATGTTTAATCGCATGTTGCTCGCGCCGCCGTCGCAAGAAGAAATGTCGCAAATCGCCGCGCGCGAGGCGCTCGCGAGTTTCGAACATCTTCTCGGCCAGCAAGGCACGACGATTACGCCGCTGTTGCCCGGCGGCAAAGCTCGCTTTGGCGAACAACTGGTCGACGTGCTTGCCGACGGCGAGTTCATCGATCGCGGCAAGGCGGTCGTCGTCGTCCAAGCCCGTGCCAATCGCGTGCTGGTGCGTGAAGTCACGTAACCTTGTGTAATAGGCGTGACCGAGACCAGGCGAACTGCAAAGTCGACGGTCATGCACGCAAGTGCCGCCGCGAAGAGGCAAGCATTTACCATCGTTCTTCGAGTTACGGCGCTTCTCGTCGGCTTTGAAGTCCTCATGTGACCGAGACGGCCCTGCTATATGACGGCCGCAAAACACCGTATACTTCATGCATGGACCCGATCGTCTGGGCGATGCTTCTGCTGGCTGCGGGTATGGCGCTGGCGGTGCTCGAAATGTTCCTCCCGTCGGGAGGCATCATCGGCCTGCTCTCGATTGCCGCACTTGGCGGCGCGGTGTGGATGGGTTTCCAGCACGGCTCGTGGACCGGGCTGGGCGTCATCGCCGTCGTCATCATTGGTCTGCCGATGATGTTGAGCGTGGCCGTTCGCATCTGGCCCGAGACGTCGATGGGCCGCCGCTTGCTGCTCGACACGCCGAAGGCGGAGGATATTCTGCCCGACAGCGACGCGCGTCGATCGCTCAAGGCACTTCTCGGCCGCGTTGGCGTGGCTAAGACACTGATGATGCCCAGTGGCGCCGTGCAAGTGGATGGTCACGTGATCGACGCCGTGAGCGAGGGTGTCGTGATCGAGCCCGGCCAGGCGATTCGCGTGGTCGAAGTGCGTGGCAGTCGCGTGGTCGTGCGGCCGAGCACTCAAACGCCGTCGCCGATCGACCCGTCCGATCCGCTGTCGCAGCCGATCGAATCGCTGGGCGTCGATCCGTTCGCGGATGAACCCACGACGTAACTTGCGCGAGTTCATTTGATCGTCACGTTTTGATTCAAACCCTTCTCCCTCCGGGAGAAGGTGCCGCGAAGCGGCGGATGAGGGCGGTTGGTCAACTCCATCGCCAACCACCAAGACGATGACGAAGCAACACCGAACTAGCCACCACCCGCCCTCACCCGTCTCGATCATCTTCGATGATCGAGACACCCTCTCCCAAACGGAGAGGAGTTTGTTTGGCTTCATACCCTTCGCTTGACAACACCCTGCGCAGACGACGATTCCAGGCACGCGAGGCCTTCGCCGCGCGCTCCCATCGCCCACGGACTCACACCTTGATTGCTCAACTTCCAGGCGGCGTCACGATTGTCATCTTGTGCGTCGTTATCATCGCGCTGTTGGTCGCGTTCGCGATCTTCACGCGATATTTCAGATTCTGGATTCAGTCGGTCACGACGAACGCCCACATCGGGATCCTCGACCTGCTCGGCATGACGTTCCGCAAGGTGAACCCCGCGATCATCGTCCGCAGCAAGATCATGGCCGTGCAGGCTGGCTTGGGCGACGAGACGGGCATCACGAGCAAGGCCCTCGAAGCGCACTATCTTGCCGGCGGCAACGTTCCGCTCGTGATCCGTGCGATCATCGCTGCGAAGAAGGCGAAAACGATCGACCTCGACTTTCGCCTCGCGACGGCGATCGACCTCGCAGGACGCAACGTGCTCGAAGCCGTCCAGACTAGCGTCTATCCGAAGGTCATCGACTGCCCGGGCAAATCTTCCGGTCGCGAGTCGCTCGACGCGGTGGCAAAGAATGGCATCCAACTTAAGGTGCGGGCACGAGTCACGGTCCGCGCGAACTTGAATCAACTCATCGGTGGAGCCACCGAAGAGACGATCATTGCGCGCGTCGGCGAAGGCATCGTCAGCGCCATCGGTTCGTCCGATTCGCATGCCGACGTGTTGGAGAATCCGGACCGTATCTCGAAGGCGGTGCTCGCGCGTCGGCTCGATTCTCAGACCGCGTTCGAGATTGTGTCGATCGACATCGCCGACATCGACGTGGGCGAGAACATCGGTGCCCGCTTGCAGGCCGATCAAGCCGAGGCTGATATGCGTGTCGCTCGCGCCCGGGCCGAAGGTCGTCGTGCGATGGCGGTAGCCCAAGAACAAGAGATGATGTCGCACATCGAGGAAAGCCGCGCGAAGCTTGTCGAGGCCGAGGCCGAAGTGCCGCAAGCCATCGCCGAAGCGTTCCGTTCGTCAAAGCTCAGTATTATGGAATACTACAAGCTGCGAAACGTGCAGGCTGATACCGACATGCGTATCGCCATCGCTTCACCAGGACGCAACGGTCAGCGGAGCCCCGTGTCATGATCGTGGTTCTCTGGGCTGCCGACCTCGAACTGATCATCAAGGTCGTCATCTTTCTCGTCGTCATCGGCTTCTCGCTGTTCAACTCACTTTTCTCCGCGATACGAAAAGCCGCTCGCGGAGCTCCGAACCTTCCGCCTCCGCCGCCCGCGGGAGCGAATCCTCAGCCGCCCGTTGGCAACGCGCAACAGCAACTGCAGGACGAGGTGCAAGAGTTCCTTCGCCGTGCGGCGCAGCGCGCGGAACGACCGAAATGCCGCCCCGTGTTCGGCCCGGTGTCGACCCGCCGAAGTCACCGTCGCCGATGTACCCGATCGGCAAAGTCCCTTCGCAGGCACAGCAACCGCAGCGGCGACGTCCGAAGAAGCCAGCCCCGCAGCCGAAGCCGGCTCCTGCACCCGAGACGCCGCTAGAACAACGGCACCTCAAATCGCAATTCGAAGATCACGTCTCGTCATCGAAGAAACTCGATTCGCGTGTCACGAGCGTTGAGGCGCACGAACAAGAATTCGAATCCCAGCTTGCGGGATCGTTTCGTCGACCGGTCGGCAGCCTTGCACCCGTAACGGGGATTTCCGATCCGCCAGACCCGAACGCCGCCGCTGTCGCGCCTTCAGCGAGCGACCGATCACCGGCCGAAAGCATCGCGCTCTTATTATCCAATCCCGACTCGATTCGCGACGCGATCGTCCTTAACGAAATCCTCACGCGGCCCGTAGGCCGCTGGTAACAGGTGGGGCAAACATTCTTGTTTGCTTCCTCACATATCCGCCATGGCGAACAAAAATGTTTGCCCATCCCAATCACTGTTAACTTCGACAAGGAAGAATCTCCATGACAATTCCCACCATCGCCCCCGGCAAGACGCGACTCGGATGGATCGGCACCGGCGTGATGGGCTCGAGCATGTGCTCGCACCTCATCGATCGCGGCTATGCGATGACCGTTTACAACCGCTCGCGCAACCGCGCCGAAGCGCTGCTCGCCAAAGGCGCGAAGTGGGCCGACACGCCCAAACAAGTCGCCGAAGCCTCGGACGTGGTGTTCTCGATCGTCGGCTTTCCGGCAGACGTGCGTGCGGTGACGCTCGGCAAAGAGGGTTCGCTGGCAGGCGCGAAATCGGGCACGATCCTTTGTGACATGACGACCAGCGAGCCGTCGCTGGCGCAGGAGATTGCCGAGGAAGCCGAGATGAAGGGCGTTCATAGCGTCGATGCGCCGGTTTCAGGCGGCGATGTCGGAGCGAAGGAAGCCCGCCTGTCGATCATGGTTGGCGGCAAGAAGGAAGTCGTCGACGCGCTCATGCCCTGCTTCGAAGTCATGGGCAAGACCATCGTCCACCAAGGTCCGCCAGGCGCCGGCCAGCACACGAAGATGGTCAATCAAATTCTGATCGCAAGCAACATGATCGGCGTTTGCGAGGCGTTGCTCTACGGTTACCGTTCGGGGCTCGACCTGGAAACTGTGATGAAGTCCGTCGCCTCGGGGGCCGCGGGAAGCTGGTCGCTATCGAACTTGGGACCGCGAATCATCGCCGGGAATTTCGATCCTGGCTTCTTCGTCGAGCACTTCATCAAGGACATGACGATCGCGCTCTCCGAGTCGCGCCGCATGGGCCTCGCGATGCCCGGCCTCGCCCTGGCGCACCAGCTTTACATCGCGCTCGCCTCGCAAGGTCACGCCCGCAGCGGCACGCACGCGTTGGAGTTGGCGCTAACGTCGATGTCGGGCATCGACTGGAAAAAGCGCGAGTCAGCGCCAGTTAGCGAAACGCGCTCTAAATCGTCTCGTCGCCGGGTTCCTGACCCATGCGTTTCTGCCAGGCCTGGAACGACGTTGTTAGCGTTTCGAGCACGCCCGGCACTTGCTGGGCCGTCAGGTACACACGGCACGACACGGCCGATCGCGGATAGAAGTTCGTGATGAAGTCGAACCAGAACTCGGCGGGCGTGTGGCCAATCATCACCGCGTTGGCGTAAACACCGCTCAATAACGAGTCGGGCAACTTGAGCTCGCCGTAAAGATCCTCGATCGAGTCGCTGCGCTGCCCGGGAATGGTCGGCAGGGCAGGGGGCGGCCCGAATCGCCCGGCATACATCGACAAGTTCTCGCGCAGAGCGGCAATGAATTGCCCGAGGACCATCGGCGAGATTACGACCCTCGCGACGACCATATGGGGCGAGCCTAGCCGCACGACGAAATCGAGAATGCACTCCGACGGGCCGTTGAACACGACCACGCCCGTGCTAAACACACCGCGGCCCACCTCGGGCGGAATCCGCGCGCTGATCGGAGCATGTTGGACGTTTTGGCCCGTGCCGTCGGCTGGGGGGCCGGCGTCGTCATCGTCCGGATTGTCGTCCGGATTGTCGTCGGGACTGTCGCCGGGTGTCGGTTCGGATGTCATAGCGCCTCTTGCGGTCTATCCGTCGCAGACATCATTGGCCCGAAGGTCGTCACCGTCAAGCGTTACTGCGGTTGCGGGTTCGAGTGGCATCGTGGCCGTAACCGCTAAGCATCGCTGCAACTTGCGATTTTTTGTGACTGGCCTGCCTCCTTCGGCAACGAACCGTGTGCAGGCGACTCGCGTAATTCGCGTGAGCGGCCTGTCGTCGGAAGCCGGAAGACTGAGTCAAACTTTATGTCCCCCCTCTTTGTGCTCGCGATTATGGTTGTGCTGACGTTGGCCGTGGACTTGCTGACGGCGCCGCGCTATCGCGGCAGCAAAGGCGTTTAGACGCTCAGACTTTGCAGATCCGCGGCGATTTTCGCCAGACGATCCCCCAACTCGGTCTTGGTGATCTCCAGGTCGCCGATCAACTCCGGCGGCTCGTAGGCGAACAGGTACACCTTGAGCTTCGGCTCGGTGCCGCTGGGGCGGATCGCGACATAGTTGCCGTCGCACTCGAGGTCGAGCATCACCATGTCGGTCTTCGGGCCCGCCAGAGGCGAGGCTTCGCCGTCGGCGGAAACCTGCCGCCCATTCAGATAATCGCGCGAACGAAGGACGCGAAGGCCGCCGAGTTCAGCGGGGGGCGAACTTCGCAATAGTTCCATCATTCGCCGCATGGTTTCCATGCCTTCCGATCCCGGCAGAGTTCGCGAGATCTGCTGCTCGAGGTGACAGCCGTGTTGCCAGAACAGGGCATCGAGCTTTGCCGGGAGCGACAGGCCGGCCGACTTCACCTTGGCCGCAAGCTCTGCCACCAGCAATGCCGCAACCGTGGCGTCCTTATCGCGCGCATGAGTACCGGCGAGATAACCGTGCGATTCTTCCGTGCCAAGCACGAAACCTTCGGGGCCCACCTCGTCGATCTTCGCTGCGATGTATTTGAAGCCCACCGGCAAGTCACCGTGACACGCGACGCCGTAACTTTCGGCAATGCGGCGAATCATCTCGCTCGTCACCAGCGTTTTGACGACATAGCTCTTCGCATTAAGCGTCCGCAGTAGTCGTCGTTGTTCGAGGACATAATCGGTCAGCAACGCTCCGATCTGATTGCCTGTGAGGATCTGCCAATGTCCGTCGTCGTCGGGGGTGGCACAGCCGAGGCGATCGGCGTCGGGATCGCTCGACAGCACAAGATCGGCGCCGGTCTTTTGCGCGTGCTCGACGATCGCGGTGAACGTGGCCGGGTTCTCGGGATTGGCCACGTGACCGGGCACGTTCGGAAAGTCGCCATTCGCGTCGGCATGCGGAGCGAACAACTCCACGTCGTCGAAACCGGCCGCAGTCAGCACCGGCAGCACACTCGCCGCGCCCACGCCGTGCATCGGCGAGTACAGTATTTTGAGCTTTCGCGGCCCTGGCAGGCTTTGCGAGACGACCGCCCTTTGGAATGCGGCGTCGATCTCCTTTTCGCACATTTCGATCTTGCCGGCGGCGACAGCCTCGGCCCACGGCTGACGCGTGATAGTTGTGGTGTTCATCACGCAGTCGATCACGCCCTTGTCGTGCGGCGGCAGCAGTTGCGCCCCGTCCGACCAATAGACCTTCACCGCGTTGTCGCTCGGCGGGTTGTGGCTGGCCGTGATCATCAGCCCGCACGAACAGTTCTTGAGTCGCACCGCCGTCGACAGTTCGGGCGTGCTGCGATATCCGTCGAGAAACCACACCTTGAAACCGTTGCCTGCCATGATTTCGCTGCACAGCTCGGCGAACTCGCGCGAACGATGCCGCGTGTCGTAGGCGATGGCGCACGAAAGGTTGCCGCCATTGCCGGGATGTTTTCCGCCGAGTCGTTTGACGTAATCGGCCAAGCCCTGAGCGCTCTCGCCGATCGTGCGGTCGTTGATCGCCGCGGTGCCAATCGGGTACATCCGGCCGCGACGCCCGCCCGTGCCGAAGGGGATCGTGGTCCAAAACACGTCGTCGAGTGCCGCCCATTGGCCGGCCGCAAGATGTTCGACCAACTGGGCCGAAAAACCCGCGAAGTGGGGCTGCGTCAGCCATGTCCGGATGTTCTCGCCCGCGGGGGGCGTCAATTTGCCTGCCTGCACCGCGGCGGTGACGTCGGCCAGCAGTTTTTCGAGATTCGTAATCGTCATAGGAAGCGATCGTAATCAACGACCGCCGGCCGTGGGAGCCTTCCCGCTCCCGAATCGCCCCGCGGCGGCGTATACTCTCGCGTCATGACCGATCCAATCATCAGCGTGTCCGGGTTACGCGGAATCGTCGGGCGAGGCCTGACCCCGGTGGTTGCTATGCGTTATGTGGCCGCGTTCGCTTCGACGTTGCCGCCGGGGGCGATCGTCATCGGCCGTGATGGCCGCGCGACGGGGCGGATGTTGGCCGATGCCGTGAGCACCGCGCTGCGAGGCGTCGGCCGCACGTGCATCGACGCCGACGTCGCCGCGACACCCACGATCGGTGTGCTCGTGCGACAGGTCGGCGCCGCGGGCGGCATTCAAGTTTCCGCAAGTCACAACCCGTCCGAGTACAACGGACTCAAACTCTTCAACGCCGAGGGGCGCGTGCTCACCGCCGTTGATGGCCGCGAAGTGCTCGAACGTTACCAGACCGCCGAGCCGCAGTGGGTCGACCACGCACACGTGGGACGATTGTCAACGGTCGTCGCATCGGCCGAAGCACATTGGCAACTCATTCGCGAAACGATCAACGTCGATCGCATCGCCGCGCGAAATTACAAAGTAGTGCTCGACGCCAATCGCGGCTCGGGTAGCGTGCTTGGCGTGTTGATGCTCGAAGAGCTGGGCTGCGATGTGACCGTGCTCGGCG
Source organism: uncultured Planctomycetota bacterium (assembly GCA_963708675.1). Classification (GTDB taxonomy): domain Bacteria; phylum Planctomycetota; class Planctomycetia; order Pirellulales; family PNKZ01; genus DATAXP01. The sequence continues at coordinate 1,414,912 of CAVPTO010000003.1, read as the reverse complement.
AAACGCCCGATGGTCAGTTCGAGCATCCGCCCGAACCGACCGCCGAGAATCTCAAGAGCGTGTTCGGAGAAATTCGGCGAGTCGGAGCTGATATCGGGTTCTGTCAGGATCCCGACGCTGACCGCCTCGCGATCATCGACGAGAACGGTCGTTACCTTGGCGAGGAAACCACGCTCGCGTTGTGTGTCGATCATGTGCTGCGACACGCTCAGGGGCCGATCGTCACCAACTGCTCGACCAGCCGTGTGACCGAAGATTTGGCCGAACGTTACGGCGTGCCGTTCTTCCGTTCTCCCGTCGGCGAGGCGAACGTCGTCGAAGTGATGGAAAAGCACGAAGCAGTATTGGGCGGCGAAGGCAACGGCGGCGTGATCGATCCGCGCGTCGGCCTCGTTCGTGACAGCTTCGTTGGCATGGCACTGGTGCTCGACGCAATGGCCGAGCGCGACGAGCCCGTGAGCGCTCTGGCCGACGAGCTGCCGCACTACGAGATCGTGAAAACAAAGATCACGATCGACGCCTCGAAGATTCCCGCGGCGCTCAAAGTATTGAAGCGTCACTTCACCGACGCGACGACCGACGCGATGGACGGCCTGCGCTTCGATTGGCCTGGTAAATGGCTCCTCGTCCGCGCGAGCAACACCGAGCCGATCGTTCGTGCCATCGCCGAGGCCGCAACCGCCGCCGAGGCGCAACGCCTGTGCGACGAGGCGGCAAAGGTTATGTCGCAGCGCTGACGCATTCCGGCGTTTGATGAGCGCTGCGCTGATTTCGTTCCCGCCAACGACGGCAGAGATCCTCGGCAGCATCGGGCCAACGCGGGAACTCGAAATGGAAACCGGATTCGAGCAGTCGAGTAGGAATTACGCGTCGGCTCTTCAGAATCAGTTCGCTCTCGCTCCGCATCAGCATCACGCCGATTTCGAGCATCCATTTCGACGCAGGCAGCCCGAGGCGCACTCCCCACGCGCATCGCAACGCCCGCATGAAATCGGCGTGCGGCAGTGGGTTCGGTGAAGAGACGTTCACCGGGCCACTCAGCTCGTCGTGATTCATCAGCCAATAGCAGGCGCGGACGAAATCGTGATCGTGAATCCATGAAACATATTGCCGGCCGTCGCCGCATCGTCCGCCGAGGCCCCATCGCGTCAGGCCAAGCAATGTGTCGAACACGCCGCCGGCATCGGGGCTCATCGTCATCGCCGACCGAAGGAGCACCAGACGCGTGTCTGTTAAGGACACTTCGTTGGCGGCTTGCTCCCATGCGTTGGCGACATCGATGCTGAAGTTCCAAGTGTTCGGAGCATCGAGCTCGCCGACGCCGAGAATGCCAGTCTTCTCGTCGTTCGGCGCATCATAGCGATGGGCGTAGATCGTCGCCGTGCTCGCCTGCAACCACACCCGAGGCGGTTGCAAAGCCTGGGCAATCGCCTGGCCGACGACGCGCGTCGAGGCGATGCGCGACTTCAGAATCTCACGACGATTCTTTTCGCGGTAGCGGCAGTTGACGCTACGGCCCGCCAAGTTGATGACCACATCGGCGCCGTCGATTTCGCGTGCCCAGTCGCCCAGCGTCTCGCCATCCCACGCGACTACGCTCCATGGAGCTTCAACTCTTCGGCGGCTGAGCACCACCACGTCGTGACCGTCGGCAAAGAAGGCGCGGGCCAGCACGCCGCCAATCTGTCCGTGGCCACCAGGAATTACGATCTTCATTTGCTTCCTCCTCGCGAGTTCGAGCGTCGATCAACGCGCGCGAGCCGGCAGCCCGGAAAAGGCTGAACATGCGGCACCGGCGATCGTTGCCGACTCCGCTAGAGGAACCGCAAGAGAAGCGTGGAATTAACCGCCGAGTTTGTCGCGGCCAACCCACTTGCGAAGCACTTCAGGCACGAGGACGCTGCCGTCGGCCTGCTGATAGTTCTCAAGAATCGCGACGATCGCGCGGCTGATGGCCACTGCGGTGCCGTTCAGAGTTTTTACGTGCCATGAGGAGGCGCGCGTGACGCTGGAGATCACTCGACTCAAAGGTAGATAACCGTGCCCGAAGCCTCTTCCGATGAGCAGGCGCCGCATACCGCCATCAGACCTTCTATGGCTTCGCCGATCGAAAGCTTTCCCAATTGCCAAAAGACGACTCCCGAATGTCTGCGGCCATCGGCGCGCCATGTGGCATCACGTCGCAAGAAGCCTCGGTCGTTCGTTACCAGGACGCGGCCGAGTTCGGTCGAGCGAATGAGAACGACTTCGTCGTCCTGGCCAGTCAGCCCGATCTCTTGAACCGATTGAGCATCGATGCCTCGACTTCGCAATCCCACCAAGATTGCGGCGTGGACGTGCTCGTCCGCCAAGAGCGGCAACATCCTTAGCTGATCCGGTTGCCGGGCTTGCGACGAAACTCAGCAATAGCCGCGTCATCAGCCTCTCGATGTTTCTGAATCATATCGGGGTGATCATAGAAATACGTGAGCGCCGCATACACCTCCGCCAAGCTGAGGCGCGAGGCAAACGAATCGCGTATTTCTGTCGGAGACTTCCCTCGTTCGTGCTCAAGGGCAATGTCAACAACGCGGACGCGGTGACCGGCAATGCAAGGGGCTCCGTCGCAAACTGCCGAATCGATCGAAATGTGTGGATATGCGATTGTGCTCATCTGAACTCCCCGGAGCGGTTCACCTGCAATTCTATCACATCAACCGCCGATGCGGTCCTTGCCAACCCACTTACGAAGCACTTCAGGCACGAGGACGCTGCCGTCGGCCTGCTGATAGTTCTCAAGAATCGCGACGATCGCGCGGCTGATGGCCACTGCGGTGCCGTTCAGCGTGTGCACGAACTGCGTCCCCTTTTCACCCTTGCGGCGGAAGCGGATGTTCAGACGACGCGCCTGGTAGTCGGTGCAGTTGCTCGTGCTCGTCACTTCGCCGTACTCGCCACGTTCGCCGCGGCCGGGCATCCAGGCTTCGAGGTCGTACTTGCGATACGCGGGGCCGCCGAGGTCGCCGATGCACGTGTCGATCACGCGATACGGAATGCCCAGGCCGTCGAAGATGCGACATTCGAGCGCACGGATTGTTTCGAGCATCGCGTCGCTTTGATCGGGCAACGTGAATGCGAACATCTCGACTTTCGTGAACTGATGCACGCGGTACAGGCCTCGCGACGCCCGACCACCAGCGCCGGCCTCGGTGCGGTAGCAGTGACTGATGCCGCAGTATTTGAGCGGCAACTCCTCGGCCTCCAGAATCTGCTCGCTCAACAATCCGCCCAACGTAATCTCCGCCGTCGCGACGAGACTCAGATCGCTGTCGGCGATGCTGTAGATTTGCGTCTCGGGGCCGCGCGGGATGTAGCCGGTGCCGTGCAGCACCTCGTTGCGAGCTAGGTCGGGCGTGATTGTGGGTGTGAACCCTTCGCCCATCAGCAGGTCGATTGCGTAACGCTGCAGCGCCAACTCCAGCAACACCGCTTCGTTTTTGAGGAAGTAAAAGCCATGACCCGTGACTTTCGCTCCGCCTTCGAAGTCTACGAGGTCGAGCTTCTCGGCAAGCGCGACGTGATCGACCGGCGTGAAGTCGAACTTCGGCAGCGGCGTTTTGCCCTTTGCGACTTCGATGTTCGCATCGTCGCCGGCCCCGCGCGGGGCCTCGGGATGCGTCATGTTTGGGATGCCGCGCTGAATGGCGTCCATCTGTTCGGCCAGCGCCGTGAGTTCCTGCTCGATCGCGCCGATCAGCTCGCGAAGCTGACGCCCTTCTTCCTTCTTCGCCTCGCGCTCGGCCGGATCCTTGGCCTTGCCGATGCCCTTGGCCACTTCGTTCGATTGCCGATTCAGCTCTTCGATTTTGGCCTGCGACTGCCGCCGCGTGGTGTCTAACTCGACGAACCGATCGACGTCAGCTTTCACGCCGCGAGCCGCGCAGTTTTCCTTTACCTTTGCGGCGTTCTCGACAATGAACTTCCGATCGAGCATGACGGCCATCCATGATGATTAAGCAAGAAACGATGCCTTACGGCGTGAATCGTACCCGTAGACCCGCGTGCGGGGCAATCCGCGGCGGCGATGTCTGTGATTACGGGAGGTCGCCGCCGGTCAACCGATCCTGGGCAGTATGACGAACCGAGGCGACGTAGACATGATCACCCGCGATTTTGAAAATGACTCGGTGGGTCTTACGTCGACTTACGCCGAAGAGCATTTCTCGGATCTCATCGGAAAACTGCCCGTTCTCCTCTGCAAGCGGGAATCGTTCGGGCATTACTGCAAGATCCGCGACTGCTTCGAGGATCTTGTCATATCCATCGAACGGCCTGCTCTTCGGACCGATGGAGCTTCCACCAGTCTACAATCGCGTCGAGCTCCAGTGCCGCGCGCTGGGTGATAATGACCGTGTACGGCATTATTTCGCGGGAAGCCCGAGCCGCGCGCGAAGGCGGTTATCGAGCTCGTTGAGCGTCATCACTCTTCCCGCTTCGATGTCTACAAGGCCTTCGCGAATCGCCGCGAGGTCTTCTTGTTTTCGAAGCGTCTCCAAAGTCGCGGAATCGACGAGAAAATACACACGTTGTGTGACTTCGTCTTCGACCGGCACTGGGCCATCACTCTGATCCAGCGCCTCGCGTTGCTCGTCCGTTAGTTTTAGAGCCATAGCTTGTGCCAGCCTTCGAAACCTGTGGCAGCCTACTCAACCGTGTCGCCGGGGCTGAGCTCGCGAATCTTGAGGTTCTTCCAGCGGACTTCGTAGGGGCCACTGCCGGCCTTGATGCCGTGGACTTGCAGGCCGATGAAGCCCGTAGCGTCCATCTTGTCATGAAAGTCGGCCAACGGCACGCCGTTGACCCACGAACGAATGTGATCACCTTGAGCGACGATGCGGTAATGGTTCCACTCGCCGAGCTTGAACGCGCCACGCGTCGCCGGCGTGTCGGTCACATTGCCGAGCCACATGCAACGACGGCCTTCGTCCCAGAAATCGCCGCACAGGCCCTTTTGCTGATTGCACACTTCGCACTGATAGCCGTACACATCGCCGGGTTCGAAGGTTCGCTTCTTCCCCTCGGACGTGGTCATGTGAAATTCCTTCTCGTGCACATGACTGCGAATCTGGCAGCCCGAGTTCAGCGATGGGTCGCACTTCGTGTCGAACTCGAGCTCGAAGTCGCCGTATTCCTTGGGCGGGCAGAGGAACGTGTTCGGGCTTCCGTCGACTGTCTTGCCGAGGATCGCGCCGTCTTCGACGGTGTAGGTCGCCTTGCCGCCGCGAGATTTCCAACCTTCGATGCTCACGCCGTCGAAAAGCGGGACCATTTGCTGGTCTTTTGCAGCGACTAAAGTCGCCGCGCCGAGCAGAACGACCATCACCAACCACGTCGTGCGATGCATCTGCGTTGTCTCCTCAAGTGCCCGGTGAAAGGCGGCTTAGTTCGTCCCAAAGATAGGCGCTGGCGCGAATGCCGCGATGAAAGTCGGCCAGGCAAAATTTTTCGTTCGGGCTGTGTGTATTGTCGTCATCCAGCCCCCAGCCGAGCAACAGGGTATCGACCCCCAAAATCTCTTTGAAAGACGAGACGACGGGAATCGAGCCTCCCTCGCGAATGTAGACCGGCGCCTTGCCGAAGCCCTTTTCTACCGCCCTTGCCGCGGCATCCATGTACGGACTCTCGAGCGGCACCACGACAGCGCGAGCCCCGTGATGCGCGACGAGATCCATCTCGATGCCCGGCGGACAGAGCTTTGTGAGCATCTCGCGCAGGCCGGCTTGGATCTTCGACGGCTCCTGGTCCGGCACGAGGCGGAAGCTGAACTTCGCACCCGCCTTGGCGGGGAGCACCGTCTTCGCGCCGACGCCTTGGTAACCGCTCGTCAGGCCGTTGATGTCGCAAGTCGGACGCGCCCAGCGGCGCTTGAGCGTTGTGTAGCCTTCTTCGCCGCCAAGCGCTTTCACGCCCAACTGCTTCATGTAACGTGCATCGGTAAAGTCGAGAGCCGCAATCTGCTGGCGCTTGCGCGGCGACATTTCGACCACGTCGTCGTAAAAGCCCGGCACTTGCACGCGGCCGCACTCGTCGACGAGTTGCCCCAACATCTTCACCAAGGCATTGGCGGGGTTGACGACCGAACCGCCGAAGGTCCCCGAGTGCAGGTCTTGCTTCGGGCCGGTGAGAAACAACTCGAAGTAGGTGATGCCCTTCAGCCCGTAAGTGATTGCCGGCTGCCCTTGCCCGAACTGGCAGGTGTCGCTGATCACGGCGACATCGGCGGCAAGCTGCTTCTTGCGGCTGACGAGAAATCCTTCGAGATTCGTGCTGCTGATTTCCTCTTCGCCCTCGATCACGTACTTCACGTTCAGCGGCAGGCGGCCCTCGGTTCGGATCCACGCCTCGGCACTCTTGAGGTGCGTGAGCATTTGCCCCTTGTCGTCGGTCGCGCCACGGGCGTAAAGATTCCCATTGCGTCGCGTCGGCTCGAATGGCGGCGTCACCCACTCGTTCAAGGGGTCGGGCGGCTGAACGTCGTAATGACCGTAAACGAGCACCGTCGGTGCGCCAGGCACTCCTAGCGACTCGGCATAAACGATCGGATGCCCCGCGGTTTCGACGATTTCGTGCCGCATTCCCATCGCGGCAAACTGCGCGTCGACCCACTCGGCGGCCCGTCGAATGTCCTGGCGATGGGCGGGGTCGGCGCTTACGCTGGGAATCCGCAACAGATCGCACAGGTCGTCCTCGAACTTCGAGGCCGAGTCGCGGAGGTAGGTTTCAAAAGAGGGCATTTTGGGCCGATTGCTGGGCGTGGTGGCTGCCTGCTTCCCGGAAGGATGCGGCGCTCAATATAATGAGAAGTCTCGCACGGGACTACGACTGTCACGTCGAAAAAGGGTGGGCGAATGGCGGAAGCTGCGGTTGCAACGGCTGAACCCGAAGTTGTCGAAGAGAAGCAAGTCGAGCGGCGCGACAAGCCCAAGCGTCAGCCGCGGTACAACGTCATTCTCTGGAACGACGAGGACCACACCTACGCCTATGTGATCCTCATGCTGCTCGAACTGTTCGGCCACGAGACAGAGCGTGGCTATCAACTCGCCAAGCAAGTCGACACGAATGGCCGAGCGATTATCCTGACGACGACGCGCGAGCACGCAGAACTCAAGCGCGATCAAGTGCACGCCTACGGCAAGGACACGCTCGTCGCCGGTTGCAAAGGTTCGATGAAAGCGACGCTCGAAGCGGTCGAGTGAATTGCGGATTTCGGATTGGGGATTGCGGATTCATGGAAGAACTCGTCGACACACCTCATCAATCCGCAATCCGAAATCAACAATCCGCAGTCCTTCGCACCGTTACGCTTGGCTGCAAGGTGAACCAGTACGAAACGGAGTTTGTCCGCCAAGGCCTGACGAGTATCGGCTATCGCGATGCTGAACGTGGCGAGCGAGCCGACCTTTGCATTGTCAACACCTGCACCGTCACGCATGAAGGGGACGCGAAGAGTCGCCAGACGATACGGCAGTTAGCGGATCGCAATCCAGGTACACGCATCGTTGTCATGGGATGTTACGCGACGCGCGCTCCTGATGAGGTTGCCGCGCTGCCAGGCGTGGTCGAGGTCGTCACCGACAAACGCGAATTGCCAGATTTACTTGGGCGGTTCGGCGTGATCGACATTCCGACGGGCATTTCGACGTTTCGTCATCGCCGACGCGCTTACGTGAAGGTGCAGGATGGCTGCATGCTCCGGTGTAGCTTCTGCATCATTCCGCACGTGCGACCGAATCTGGCGAGTCGCCCGCTCGAGCACATTCTCGACGAAGTGCGAAGGCTAGTCGACAACGGTTATCGCGAGATCGTGCTGACCGGTATTCATCTCGGCCACTACGGCGTCGATTTCAATCGTGGCCGCCCGAGAAGCGAATGGCTACGGCTTGCGCAACTCGTCGAGCGCATCGCGGCATTGTCTGGCGAGTTCCGCATCCGCTTGTCGAGCATCGAGGCGACCGAGGTGACTCGCGATCTGTTGTCGGTGATGCGCGATCGTGTGGACTGCGTCTGTCCACATCTGCACATCTCGATGCAGAGCGGTTCCGAGTCGGTGTTGCGGCGGATGCGCCGTCGGTGGGGAGCGCGACGGTTTGTCGACCGTTGCCGGCTCGTTTGCGAGATGCTCGATCAACCGGCGCTCACGACCGATGTCATTGTCGGCTTTCCCGGCGAGACTGATGCCGAGTTCGACGAGACACTCGATGTTTGCCGCGAGGTCGGCTTCTCGAAGATTCACATCTTTCCATTCAGTGCTCGCCGCGGCACGCCAGCCGCCGCGATGACGAACCAGATCGACCCACGCATTCGCCGCCAGCGCGTCGAACGCCTCGAAGCGCTCGAGATCGAATTGCGAGACGGGTACTATCGCTCGCTCGAAGGGCGACGATTGCAGGTGCTCGTCGAGCCGTCCCACGAGAAACGCCCCGGTTGGTTGCTGGGAACCGCGTGTCGATACGCGACGGTCGAGGTGCCCGCCGGGGCTGCCGAGTACGGCAACCTCGTTGAGGTCACCGCGGGTCCGACCGTCGCGGGTCGCGTTCAGGGGCGTGTTTAGCCGGCGGGCTTGCCCGCCGTGTGCCGGGGGACGCGGTTCGCAAACGAACCGGCTAAACAAACGCGGCAAACCGTTTCCCGGCATGCTGTTACGTCATCGCAATCTCGCCCTAGCACGCAACAGGACGTCCTGATACACTTCCGCCCCTGCCCGCCTGCCCGGTCGCGTCGTCCCCACCTTCACCGGACTCCCCGAATGTCGCTCTGCTCCGCATTGCGGTCGCTGTGCGCTATCGCGCTATTTGTTGTCACCGCTCTGCCGGCGTCGGCTGAGATGCCGTGGCAGCGCATGACGTTATTCAAGAAGGTCGAGACCAGCCCGAACCAGTCGTTCGAGCTGACCGAGAACCAAGGTCCGTGGCTGATCATGGCCTACACCTTCTCGGGCGAGACCGCCCACGACGACGCTCGCGCGTTGGTGCAGGAACTTCGCACCGTTCACAAGTTGCCCGCCTACATGCACGAGATGATGTTCGACTTTCAAGCCGGCACACAAGGCAAGGGAGTCGACCGCTACGGCGGGGCTCGCAAGATGAAATATCGCGTCACCAAAAGCCAAGAGGTGGCGGTGCTCGTCGGCGACTTTCCGACGATCGATGATCCCCTAGCGAAGAAGACGCTCGAACGCGTGCGCCGTTTACCGAGTCAGGTGTTGAGCAAAGATCGCACTTCGCCCGAAGCGTGGGAAAAAGAACGCTCGGTCAAGGGATGGCGTGCGCTCGATCAGGCTTTGAAGAACGATCCGAGCAGTCAACAGTTGGGGCCGATGTCGTATGCGTTCCTCGTGTCGAACCCGCAGATTCCTGACGACTACTACAAGCCGAAGGGGATCGACAAGATGGTTCTCGACATGAACAAGCCGCTCAAGCACAGCTTGTTGAATTGCCCCGGCAAGTACACGGTGCGTGTGGCCACCTACACTCCGCCGGCGATTCCGATCATCGGCCACGACAAGAAGAAAGAAGCCGACGCCTTGAAGTGCGTCGAAGGAACGCTCGAAGAGGCCGCCGAGAAGGCTCACCGTCTTTGCGACGCTTTGCGAGCCAAAGGCTACGAAGCCTACGAGTTCCACGATCGTCACTCGAGCATCGTCACGGTCGGACATTTCGACTCGGTCGGCTCGCCACGCGCGGACGGCAAGATCGAGATCAATCCGCAAATCCATCTGATCATGTCGACCTTCGGGGCCGACAAGAAGATCGTCCCAGGCCAAGCGCCGGTGGTCGGTGGCCCGAAGAAGATGGACTCGATCGGAGCCAAGTTCGACGTGCAGCCCATGCCGGTCGAAGTGCCGAAGGCCACGATCAGCGCCGCGTATATGTCGCCGTAACGCGCTCGATCCGATCCCGTCCGGATCGGCTCGAGTGTTACATCGCGCACATCTTTCCTTCCCCGCTTGCCGGGGGCTAATGGGTGGATGACAAATTCCCCGGCGGGACTTGAAACGCGCCTGCGCCGCTGCCATGCTCATCGTTCCTGCTTGAGTTGCACGCAAGCCCCGCATCGAAACGATCCATCGCCATGGTCACCACCGACTTGGCCGTTGCGCCGCGCGCGACGACCGACGAAGAATCCTCGAACATCCGCCGTGGCCAAGGCCCGTATCCGGGCTCGCACGTCATGCCGCGATGGGATCTCGGTCCACTCGTCGACGCGCCGTTGTTTCGATGGCGCAACTGGACGTCGCTCGTGGGGCCAGGTCTGGTGATGGGGGCCGCGTCGATCGGCGGCGGCGAATGGCTCGCAGGCCCGCTCGTCACGGCGCGTTACGGCGGGGCGCTCTTGTGGCTAGCGACGATCAGCATCCTCAGCCAGGTCGTCTACAACCTTGAGATCAGCCGTTACACGCTGTATTCGGGCGAGCCGATCTTCACCGGCAAATTTCGTGTGCCTCCCGGGCCGCTGGTGTGGGTGTGGCTGTATCTACTTGTCGATCTCGGGTCGTTTCTGCCGTATTTGGCCAGCAGCGCTGCGACGCCTCTGGCGATGGTGATTCTCAACGATGTGCCCGACCTCGACGACCCGTCGCATCGGCTGATGCTCAAGGCCCTCGGCTGCGGCATCTTTTTGATGTGCGTCACGCCGCTTATCTTTGGCGGCAAGGTCTATAACTCGCTGCGCTGGGTGATGTCGATCAAGCTCATTGTCGTGCTCGGCTTCTTGTTGCTGCTCGCAGGAATGTTTTCGAAGGGCGAGACGTGGGGTGAGATCTTCAGCGGCTTCGTGCGTTTCGGCTCGGTGCCAATCGCCGCCCAGCGCGAAGCCGACGGGACGATGGTCCCCGGAAGCAACGTCGACAACGTTTTCACCGCGATTGCCGAGGGTCGCCCCCTACCGAAGATCGACCTGACGATGATCGGCGCGATCGCGCTGATGGTGGCGATCAGCGGATCGGGCGGACTTACGAACAGCAACATCAGCGCCTACACGCGAGAGCAGGGGTGGGGCATGGGATGCCAGGTCGGCGCCATTCCCAGCGTCGTCGGCGGGCAAAACATCAAGCTCTCGCACGTCGGCTGCGTGTTCACGCCGAACGCCGAAACGCTGCCTCGTTGGCGGCGATGGTATCGGCACGTGATGCGCGAGCAGCTCATCGTGTGGATGCCCGCGTGCTTCTTCGGGCTGGCGCTGCCGAGCATGTTGTCGGTGCAGTTTCTGCCGCGTGGCACCGAGGCCAAAGGTTGGACCGCCGCAGGCATGACGGCCAAGGGGGTCGGCGACGCTGTCGAGGCGTCGTTCGCCGGGTTTGGCAACTTCTTCTGGTATTTGACCCTGCTGTGCGGGTTCCTCGTGCTCTCGACAAGCATGATCACCACCGCCGACGGCGCGATGCGTCGCTGGGTCGACCTGGTGTGGACCGGCTTGCCTGCCCTCAAGAAGTGGGATGCCAGCCGAGTGCGCTATCTGTACTTCGGCGTCCTTTGCGGGTTTGTGACGCTCGGACTGTTCAATCTCTGCTTTTGGGACGGCGGATGGCTGATGGACTGGGCCGGGAATATGTACATTTACGCCTTCGGAATCAGTTGCTGGCACGTGCTCGCGGTGAATACCCTGTTGTTGCCGCGCGAGTTGCGGCCGAACTGGTTCATTCGCATCGCGCTCGTTTCGGCAGGGCTGTTCTTCATTACCTTTGCGGTGATCACGACGCTGCAGCTTACTCATCTGTTGGATGTCCCCAGCCTGTAGCGGCATCGCTCGCGAATTGTTCTGTATCGCACGCCACACCACGATGCAGACAATCAATCTTTCATCTACCACGGACTCTTGCTTGTGCCAAATCTGGTATCTCGCTTCATCGGCGCGCTGACGTGCGTGCTTGTTCTTTTGGGAACGACGGTGGCCTCGGCCGCGGAACATGAGGCCGGGCCTAAACTCGGCGAACTGCTGCCGATGTGGACGATGCTTCCCTTCGCCGCGTTGCTGCTGTGCATTGCTGTCTTCCCATTGGCTGCGCCGCACTGGTGGGAGCACAACAAAAACAAAGGCATCATTGCCGCGATTCTGTCGGCGCCGCTGGCGCTCTATCTCATCGTGAACTTCAGTGAGCATCCGAGCGCGCACGGCTTCAATCGATTACTCGAATCGGTGCACGAATATATTTCGTTCATCGCTCTGCTAGGTTCGCTGTTCATCATCAGTGGCGGCATCTACGTGCAAGGTTCGCTCTCCGGCACGCCGCTGGTGAACACGTTCGTGCTCGCGTTTGGCGCCATCCTCGCGAACTTCGTCGGCACGACCGGCGCCTCGGTGCTTCTCATTCGCCCGCTGCTTCGAGCGAATCAGTCGCGTGTGAACAAGGCGCATGTCGTCGTCTTTTTCATTTTCGTGGTTTCCAACTGCGGCGGCTTGCTCACTCCGCTCGGCGACCCGCCGTTGTTTCTCGGATTCTTACGCGGCGTGCCGTTCTCGTGGACGCTAAAGCTGTGGCCGCAGTGGCTGCTTGTGAATGGTGTGCTGTTAGTGATCTTCAACATCTGGGATCAGATCGTGCTCAATCGCGAGGAACGCGAACGGCCCGGCGACCAATATGAAGAGGTTATGCATCACGAACCGCTGCGCGTACTTGGATTGCATAACATCCTGTTCTTGATGGGAATCTTGGCGACCATCATCTTCGTTGCACCGATGGTCGACGATCACGGTCACGAGCGCTATCCAGGCCTTAAGGAAGTGCTGATGTTCGGGTTCGCCGCGGCTGCATACGTCACCACGTCACGGTCGAACCGCGAGAAGAATAAATTTAGCTTCGGGCCGATCATCGAAGTTGCGGTGCTCTTCGCGGGGATCTTCATCACGATGGTTCCGGCCCTCGAGATTTTGAACGTGCGCGGCGAACATCTCGGGCTCGACAAGAATCAGCAATGGCACTTTTTCTGGGCTTCCGGCGTGTTGTCGAGCTTTCTCGACAACGCTCCGACGTACCTGACATTCGCGGCGACCGCGGCCGGCATGGAGCACGTGCCCACCGAAGGTCGTTACCTCGCCGACTTTTTGGCCAAAGGTGGCATCGCCCCCGCGCTGCTTGCAGCGATTTCCTGCGGTGCCGTTTTCATGGGTGCAAACACGTACATCGGCAACGGCCCGAACTTCATGGTCAAGGCGATCGCGGAAGAAAACGGAGTCAAAATGCCCGGCTTCTTCGGATATATGCTCTACTCGATAGGTATTCTGATTCCGTTGTTCGTGATCACGACGTTCGTGTTCTTCCGCTAGTTCGTCGGGCTTGGTGCGCGTTGCGTTGGGAGTGATGTGATGATGCGATCGCCGATGGTTTTCGTTCTGTTGCTCGCCATGTTCGTTGCCACCTCTCACGCGGCTGATTCAGGCGACGTGAACTCGGCGATGGGCGAAACGATTTACGTGCCGATTTATTCGAACATCTATTACGACGACGCACGCCGGACGATTGAGATGGCTGCGACGCTCTCGATTCACAACGTCAACGAAGGGGGCGGCATTACTCTTTTGCGCCGATTACTACGACACGCAAGGCAAGCTTCTCAAGAAGTACGTGCCTGAGCCGCGCAAGCTCAAACCGCTCGAAACCGTCAACATCGTCATCGAGAAGGCGAACACGGCCGGCGGCGCGGGAGCGAATTTCATCGTGCAGTGGCAATCCGAGCGTGGCGTCATCAGTCCGGTGGTCGAGGCGGTGATGATCAACACGTCGTCGAACCTCGGCATCGCGTTCACGTCGTCGGGCAAAGTGATCAAGCGAGTCGCGGCGCCGTAGACAAACGGTGGATTCCGCAAACGGTGGATTCCGCATGGATGCACGCGATCCTTCGCAAGAGTTGCCCGACACGATCTCGCTGACGCTGCACATCTACGTGGCGTTCGACTGGGGTAATGAGATCGATCTGGCGCGGGCGGCGGCGCTTGCGCCGGCGGAGCTGAAGACGCTCAATCGTCGATCGCGCACCCCGGCGAGCGTCGACTATCGCCCGGCGCCGTTGCGATTCAGGCTTGGAACCATTCCTCTCGAACTACCCGAACCGGCGCCGCCTCGGCTCGAAGCGACCGGCGAGCTGACGGTGTTCGACTTCGCCGCCGTGAGCCTGTCGATGCGTGTCCCGCTCGAACTGCGAACCGATGAGGCCCGCGAGTTCGCTGGACTCTTATCAGAACCCGATCGCATCGTTCAAGCGGCTCGCGAGGCCCTGGGGCCTCTGTACGAGAAGTTGCTTCCGGCGATCGATCAACCCGCGTGGAGTGATTTGACGGAAGAGTATTTCGTCTTCCAGTTTCTGCCGCATGCGTCGCTGCCCGGTCCCTCGGCTCTCGTGGAACGACACTCCGCATGGGTTGCCGGTCTTGTGCGGCTTGAAGACGAACCGCTCAGCGACGGTGAAATCGCCGAAGCCGTGCGCCAACGCCTAAGTTACACGCCCGACGACCTGCTGATTGCCGAGTGGTCGGCAGCGCTTTTGATGGATCAATCGTGCGACGAGACGCTTCAGACGATCGAGTTCGCGAATTTGCAGCTCCTTGAGTTCCGCTATCTCGACACGCGTCTTGATCAACAGCTCAGCGCTGCATACAAGCTGATTCATCCGCATCAGCGCCGATGGATACCGTTTCTTACGCGCGTTGGCCGCCGCCTTCGTGTGCTCGGCGAGCTACGCATCGAAGCACATTCGATTTACGAGCGAACCGGTGATGCGCTCAAACTCGTCGGCGATCAGTATCTGCGCGCGTGTATCACATGCTTTCAGCGCGATTTCACTTGCCTGAATGGCAACGCAGCATCGAACGATCGCTGTCGATCGTCGAGGGTACATATCAAGTGTTGTCCGACGAGTCGGACACGAACCGATCAGAGACTCTCGAATGGATCGTGATTCTGCTGATCGCGTTCGAGGTGGTCGCGGCGTTCGTGCACTGAAGTACCAAGTACTTGGTACTGAGTACCCAGTACGCTCACTACGCCGAACGCAACCGGCCAAGCCATGTGTTCGGAGCGAAGATCGCGCCGTAACGGCCACTGCCGTCGGGTGTGAAGACGCGCGTCTTCTCGCCACGCGAGACGACGTGTAACTCGCCGCCATGCACTTGAATGCGCTCATTCGTCAGGCCTTCGCAAAGCACGCCAATCGGCGCCGACAGCGAAACGTCGTACTCGACGATCATACCGCGATGGATAGCGAACACCGTGTCGTCGATTTGCAATCGTTCGGCCGACGTCGGCATCGGCAATGGCGCGAAGTGGTCGAGTTCCTTGGGAGCGACAGGTGTCGCAAGACGTTGCGTGACGTCCGACGCGTAGTCATGACTCGCGTCTGCCCGGCGACGACCAGTCGTGTGATCGAGCGTCGACAGGGTCCAACCGTTCGCGTCAAAATCGAGCAGTCGGCTTTGTCGCATGTTGTCGCGCGTCACGGGGCCGATCACGCCGACATGCACCGCCACGCAATTACCGAGCACCGCAATCGAGTCGGCATAGTCGTGCGATAAGTGATCGTGTCCCGAGAACCAGAGCTTGATCTGCGGATGGTCGCGGAGAATGTCGAGCATCGAGCCCGGATCGTGGCGATGGTTGATCCAAGCGTTCGGGCAGCGCAGATGCACGCTCTGCAACACGCGTAGCCCGGTGCCAATGACCGGCGCGTGGGCGAACACAAACGTCGGCCGATCGCGATTGGTTTCGAGCGTCGCGCGAAACCAATCCATTTGCTGGCGGTCGATCCGCACTTCGTGACTGCAATACGCGTTGTCGCGAAAGCCGGTCGACGACAGGCAAATTCCCAGCGCGTTGCCGAGCTCGACCGTTCGATACGGACGCTTGACGCCGAACGCACGGCACCACGCGGCGACGGAGTCTTGATCGGTTTCGAAGTCAGGGCCTTCGAGATCATGGTTGCCGATCAGCGTGTAGGCCGGTTGGCCGATGCGATCGAGAAAATCGCGACCTTCTTCGAACGACGTCCACGTGCCGCAGTGGCTGTAGCCGCCTTGGTCGCCGAGTTGAAAAACCGCGGCGGGTCGTTGATGGGCAATCTGTCGTGCCGCAGCCGCGTACACTTCGTCGTTACAGACCTCGTAATGAAGGTCTCCGACGACCGCAATCCTCTGTTGAATCATGCCTCCATTCTACGATGGAAGGCACGCTGGCGGAAAGAGCAGCGACGGGTGCAAGCACACGCGTTTTGAACAATCACGCGTTGCAATCAGACTGCGCGGACCACCTGGTGATCGATCGCGTCTTGCAGAACTTCTTCTGCACTGCGGCGATACGGCAAGGCGTGGAACCAAAGGAGGATGCCGGCCGCCATGATGCCGCCGACAATCATCGCCAGCCATGTGAAGGTGAACCCGTGGCTGCCGTCCGAGACGAGCCACCGCATGACGGAGTGCGACGTCGCATAGGTCTTCGTCCACTCGGCCGTCAAAAGAGCCAGCGAATTGTGTACGAAGTGATACGCGATGCACGGCAGAAGGCTGCCGGTTTGGATCGCGAGGTAGCCGATCAGCAGGCCGACGATGCTCGCGACGATCGATTGCTGAAACACGCCGTGAGCGACGCCGAAGAAAATACTGCTGACCGCGATCGCTTGCCACTTGTGTCCGAGATGACGAAGCCCCGACAGAATAAACCCACGGAAGGCGAGCTCTTCGAAAATCGCTGGCGCGACCGCGATCGCGAGCAGCAAATGTGCGCGACTTGGCGATTGCTCGACGAGTTGTTTGATCAGTTGTTCGAGCGACTCGTTCACCGGATAGAGCTGCTGCACGACGACATTCAGTGCATTCACAAGCGGATGCACCGAAACCGCGAGCAGCACGGCGGCGGCAATCGAGCCGAACGGCGGCAGCCGAAGGAGCAGCGTCTTGCGCGGGCTACGCGTGAGCATGATCGTCATCAATAGCGCGGGCGTGCCGATGACGACAAGCTGCGTGATGAGCGCGAGCACCACAGGATTCTGAGCGGCGACTTTGTCACGCAGCGCGAAGCTCATGAAGAAGTTGACGGTCAGAATCAGCACTCCGCAGAACACAGCTGCGGGGGCAGATGGCGTGTCGCCGCGATGACGCATCAGGTTTTTCAAACGCAGACCAAAGTCGAGGCGTTCGCTCTCGCGGAACAGCACCGACTCACTGTTGAACTGGTCGGCGGCCCATCGTGCCGACAGCAAGCAGCAGATGATCGTCATCAGCCCCACAGGCGCGATGAACGGCGCTGCCTGCAGGTAATTGCCTTCGAGCATGTTGCGAAGCAGCAGCACGACGCCCGTGACGGGGATGAGGCTGTTGCCGAGCGTCAACTCGACGCCCGGCGCCATCGGTAACATCATGAGCGGCATCATCACGAGGATGAGCGGCATCAGATAGTATTGCCCTTCCTTGGTGCTGCGGGCCATCGCGGCCAGCGCCAGGCACAACGAGCTGAAGAACGCCGACATCGGCACCAGCGCCATCGCCAACCAAACGCCCGCCCACGGCGGCGGGGCACCGAGTTCGGGGAACTCGCTCATCACCATTGAGCCAGTCACGCCGAGGCTCAGCAGGTTCAGCACCGCGGTGGCCATGCTGAACACCATGACGGTCATCAACTTGCCCCACACGATGTCCTGGCGTTCGGCCGGGCTGCTGAGCAGCGTTTCGAGCGTGCCGCGTTCCTTTTCGCCGGCGCAAAGGTCGATGGCCGGGTAGAACGCGCCGGTCAGCGCCCAAATGAGAAGCATGAACGGCAGGATCTTGCTCCACATCGCCGCGTGTCGTTGATCGACATCGGCGACGTCGTGTCCGCTCAAATCGAACGGCCTGGCGGCAGTTGCGGGCAAGCGCGACGTCTCGAGATTCTCGCGGCCGATCTCTTCCATCCATCGGTCGATGACCTGCGATACACGCAGATACGCGAGCTGCGATTTTTCTTTCGCCGTGCTGTAGAAGACGATCGGGCTGGGGACTGTCGCTTCGCGGGCGTGCGGCTTCTCGGCGGCCTCTTCACGCGCTGAATCGCTTAGCCGGGCGCGAAATGCATCGAGCCGCTTCGCAAAATCGGGCGGCACAAAAACGACGGCCGCGTATTGCCCACTCTCGACCAGGCGACGCGCCTGCTCCATAGCCTCTTTCGAGGAATGTGACTTGTTGTCGGTTGGCTCGGTGCTGTAATGCAGCTCGAGAAGGTTTGTTTTGCCGGGATTGCTGAACCATCGCGAGTCGAAGTGGTCCTCATCGACCAGGGCGGGTTCGGCCGGCAAGCTCGTCGCGCCAATGATCAGCACGCGCGTCGCTTGTTCGCGAACGAACTGAGCCACTTGGAACAGGCTCATTCCCAACAGCGGATACAGCAGCAGCGGCAAAACCGCGATCATGAACAATGTGCGACGGTCGCGCAGTTGGTCGCGCACCTCGCGTCGGAAGATCAGTTTGACGTGCTTCCAGTTCATGCTCTGCGTTGCCGCATCTTTCCCCCCTCTCCCCGAAGGGGAGAGGAAACCGAAATCTCAGAGGGTTCCAGGAATCAATTCATTTCTCAAGTGTCATATCACAGTCACTTCGCGTCGCGCGTCATGTTGCGAAATCAGATGGAAGAACAGTTCTTCGAGATCGTGTTCGTGGTGCAGCGCTCGCAACTCCTCGAGCGTGCCTTCTGCCAAAATACTGCCGCGGTGCATGATCGCGATGCGATCGCACAGCTTCTCGGCTTCGCGCATGATGTGCGTCGAAAAGACGATGCACTTGCCTTGATCGCGAAGCTCTTGCACGGTGCGAAGCAGCGCTCGCGCGACGAGCACGTCGAGCCCCGAGGTGGCTTCGTCGAAAATCAGCACCGGCGGATCGTGGACCACGGCCCGCGCGATCGAAACCTTCTGCTTCATGCCGGTCGACATCTTCGCGCCGAGCACGTCGCGAATGTCGTTCATCTGGAGCCGCTCGAACAGGATTTCCATCCGTTCGCGAAGCGGATCGTCGGCGAGACCATACAGGCGGCCGAAGTACTCGACCATTTCCCAGGCGGTCATGCGGTCGTACACGCCAGTGTTGGCGGACATGAAGCCGAGTTGATGACGCACCATCGACGGCTGCGTGAGCACATCGTATCCGTTGACGGTTGCCGAGCCCGACGTGGGACGCAGCACCGTGCTGAGAATGCGAAGAGCGGTGGTCTTACCCGCGCCGTTAGGACCGAGCAGGCCGTAAATCGCGCCCGGCACGGCGTCGAAACTGATGCCCGAAAGCGCCACGAAGCGTCCGCGCCGCAGGTCGGCGTAGTCCTTCGCGAGGTGGCGGACGTGAATCATGAGCGCTCGATCAAGTTGCGACGTTCTGCCGCGGGACGCAGCTCGCAAGCGAGCCGGCTAAACGGCCGATGTTGCCAATTCGCCACAAGTGGCTCGAACGGCCATGAAGTCTAGCACGCTGTCGCCGGGTCGGCGTCGATCAGTTGATAGAAGACGTTGCGCTGTCGCGGGATATATCCTGCCTCGCGAATTGCCCCACGAATCTCTTCAAGCGTCAGATGATGCACCGTGCCGGCCGATGCGACGACGTTTTCCTCGATCATCAGGCTGCCCATGTCGTTGGCCCCGTAGAGGAGCGATAACTGCCCGATTTTCAGCCCCTGCGTGACCCAACTGGACTGGATGTTCGGGATGTTGTCGAGGTACAGCCGAGCCACGGCCTGCGTCTTCAGATACTCCCACGCCCCCGTGCGGCCGAGATGCGCCATGTCGGTACGATCGGGCTGAAACGTCCAGCAGATAAAGGCCGTAAATCCGGACGTCTCGTCCTGCAACTGGCGCAATCGTTCGAGGTGCTCGATCCGCTCGGCCAGCGTCTCGACGTGTCCGAACATCATGGTTGCCGAACCTCGGCCTCCCATGCGATGCCACACACGGCAGACGTTCAGCCAATCGTCGGTCATCACCTTGCCGCGCGTGAGCACATCACGGACGCGGTCGACGAGAATCTCCGCTCCGCCGCCGGGCAAGCTGCCGAGCCCCGCGTCTTTCAATCGCTGCAACACTGTTTCGAGCGGCAGCTTCGCAACCTTCACCAGCGCGTGAATTTCGGGCGGGCTGAAGGCGTGAATGTTCACCTGCGGAAAGTGTTGCTTGATGTCGCGGAGCAAATCCTCGTACCACTCGATGGGCAGATAAGGGTTCATGCCGCCTTGCATCAGAATCTGGTCGCCGCCGAGGTCGACTGTCTCTTGAATCTTCTTCAGAATCTCGGCGCGTTCGAGGACGTAACCTTCGGGCGACTTTGGTGGTCGGTAGAACGCGCAGAAATCGCAGACTGCGGAGCAGACGTTCGTGTAGTTGATATTGCGATCGATGTTGTACGTGCGATACGGCTCGGGATGCAGGCGTCGCGTGACGGCATCCGCCGCGCGCGACAACGCGTTGAGGTCGTGCGACTCCAACAGCGCAAGACCTTCGTGTGGCGACAGACGTTCGCCGGCGACGGCCTTATCGAGAACTTTGGCAACCTGACAAACCAAGGTCGACTCCCGGCGGGGCGAGGTTGAGCTTACGGGCCATACGATAGAACAGGTCGAGACCTTCGAGTTCTTTGCGGCCCAGGAAGAAGTGCAAGTTGTCGCGCAGATACGAAACGCACTCGGGTTGCGTGAGGCCGAGCGGCGCGGCCTCACGCTTTGCGATTTCGTCGAGATGCGCCAGGCCCGCGTCGCGTGCCTCGGACAGTGCTTGTTCGATCATGCGAAGGTCGCTGCCGGCGCGGGCGGTCCACATCGCAAAGACGAAAGGCAGCTCGGCCCAGCGGCACCATTCGTCGCCGAGGTCCCAAATCTCGACACATGGCACCGCCGTGCGGATGGCGCGGTCGCCGATGAGCAGAGCGGCGTCGGCTGACGTGTCGGCAAGCGTGGCGCCTATTGGAAGCGGTTCGAGCTGCGGCTCGAGGCCGTAACGCTCGCTCAGCAGCACGCGAAGCATAGCGACGCTGGTGCGCGAGCCTTCATCGAGCGCCAGGGTGCGGATGTTTTCGACCGGCACGCGGCTAAACAGTTTCACGCTCAGCACGGGGCCGCGGCAGCCGATGCAGGCGTCGGAAACGATCGTGTAGGACGAATCTTGGAAGAACTCGATCGACGGAATCAATGCGACGTCGAGTTCGCCGGAGGCCAGGCGGTCGGCGAGTTTGCTCGGGTAATCGAGCACCAACTGAATGTCGGCGCAAGCCGTTCGAGGCCGTAAATCAGCGGCTTGGTGTTGAGGTAATTGACCGCTCCGACGCGAACCGGCTCGTGAGGTTTCATCGAGGTTCCTTGTGTACCCATATTGTAACACAAGGGGCCTCGGGGATGAATGTGGTGGTCGGCGCAGCGCCCACGGATAGTCTCCGTGGGCTTAAATCTCGATGCGGCGGAACCAGCGCAGGCCAATCCACATTGGCACGGCGGTAACGATCATGCCAAGCAGCAAGCTCGAGCCGAGACACACCACCCACCAGAACGTCAGCGACGTGAAGCCAAAGAGCTCGGGTTCGCCGGCACCCGCCAGCGCCGAGTAGAAATGACACGGCACGGCCGCTAGCAGCACGACCGCCATGATGTAGGAAGTGCTGAGGATCAGCGTGAGCGTACCTCCAAAGCCGGCCGCGATGCGAGCAGGCGAATCGTGCTTGAAGTTCGGGAAGCGTGCGCCGAGCCCGACCGCGATACCCGACAACCCCATGCTCAACAATATGCAAATGTAAAGATGCACCAGCAGCAGATCGGAGCTCACGCCGAGCATGAAGTCGCTCAACAGGGCGAGAAGCGTACACGGCAACAGCGACCCGACAGTCGCGAACAAGAACTTGCCCCACAGGATGATGTCGCGACGCACGGGCAGTAGGCCGAGAATCCAGAAGCGTCGTCCTTCGAGACTAATGAGCGGGAAGATGAAACGCGTGGTGAAGGTTGAGAGAATCAGGCCAATGATCGCCAGGTTCAGAAAGCTGACCATGTTGATCCAGGCTGAGTAGTCGACGTTGAATCCGAGCTTGCGAGTGTTGAAGAAGTACAGACTGAGCAGCGACAAGAAGATAATGAACTGCGACCACTGCACCGAGTCGCGACGGAACAACTTGACGTCTTTTAGCACCAGCAACGTCAACGACTCGGGGATGAGCTTCGATCCGCTGGAACCCCAGCGTGCGGCGCTCTGCGCGGAGACGCGCTTTTCGGACTGACGATCGCCGTGCAATGCCGAGTAGCCGGTGCGAAACACCAGCCCGGCACAGGCGACGGCGAGTAAATGAAAGATGAGCGCGTTCGACGTGAGCAGGGCCAGAAAGAGCAGGCACTCGCGAAGCGCTCGCTGCCCTAAGGGGCTCACGAGCGTTCCGTCGGCGGCTTCGAGAAGGCCGGAACTCAGCCACCAATTCGGCAGCAGTCGATACTCGGCCATCCGCATGCGCGTGAGCATTTCCTCGAACCAGCGGGGCGTCAGCCAACGAGGTTCGAGCTGCGAGGCAGTGGCCCACAAGGCGGCGAAAGCGATCGCGCCGACAATCATCGCAATGGCAGCAAACAGCTTGATCTTTCGGGCGGGCATGAAGCGCACGATCAACAGGCAAGCGATCGCGCCGACGCATCCGGGGATGTACGCGAAGCAAGCGGTGTAGGGAATCAACGCGGCGAAGTACCACCACCCCGCGCCTTCGGCCACGCCGTAGGCGACGAGCATCGGGCTGCCCATGAGCAGAAACGCCCATGTGCTGAAGAAGATCGCCTCTTCGAACTTGTGCAGGAAAATGCGCTCGTCGCGCACCGGGGACGTCAGAAGGAATCGCACCTCGTCGCTGCGGTACAAATTGCCGTACAGCAGAATGCCGGTCGAGATGGTGAGCATCACGGCCAGCGATGCAAAGAACAGGCTCATCAACGCGCGGATTGTTTCATCGCGCATGACGCTGTCTTCAAGTGAAACCGCGATGAAGCGAAACGCGTCGGAAAAGACCAGGAACAACACCGCCCAAAGGAGCGACGTGAGCATCACGACCAAACCGATACGAAGTCGCGACTGTTCGAGAGAGCCGGTGACGAGGTTCGCTAGCACGCGACGTCGCATGCGACGGAACAGCAATGCTTCTTCCGCGACGCTGATGAGCCGGCCCGATGGGCAGGCCGACGCATCGAGCGCCGCCGGCGCTTGATGACCGATGCCGATTGCAAATCCGTCGGAGTTCATCGGGGAGCAGGCTCGATGGTCGCGTGATCTTGGCGCGGCGCGGCGACGCCGTCGGCCGTAATGTTCAAGAACAACTGCTCAAGCGATTCGCCGCGAGCATCGGCCTTCAATTCGGCCAAAGTGCCGAGACATTTCAGCTCGCCGTGAGCGACGATGCCAATGCGGTCGGCGACTTCCTCGGCCATCGCCAGCGAATGGGTCGACGTGAGAATCGTTGTACCCGCCGCGACCCGCGCTCGGAGTAAGTCTTTGACGATGCGAGCGCTGCGCGGATCGAGGCCGACCATCGGTTCGTCAATCACCAGCACGGCCGGCTCGTGGAGCAACGCGGCAGCGAAGACGACACGTTGTTTCATGCCGTGCGAGTACGTCTCGCACAAATCGTCGACGAACGCCGACAAATCGAGATCTTGAACGGCGCGGTCGACAATCTCCGGTCGTTCGCGCTGAGGCAGCCCGTACATTCCCGCGATGAAGTGCAAGAATTCGCGGCCCGAGAGCTTCTCGTACAAATACGGTTCATCGGGAACGTAGCCAATGTGCTGGCACGCGGCGCGACCGTCGGTCGTCATATCGTGGCCGCAGATGCGCACCTGTCCCGAGGTCGGTCGCAGCAGGCCGACCATCATTTTGATGGTCGTTGTCTTTCCGGCCCCGTTGGCGCCGAGCAGCGCGAACAATTCACCACGCGGCACGGTGAGTGTGATGCCTGCCACCGCGAGCTTCGGTCCGTAAGAACGCGTGACGTCTTTGAGTTCAATCATTCGGGGTGTGGTTCCGCGGAGGGACGAACGAGCGGAGCCGTGAGCGTTTCCGACCACCAGGGTCGCAGCACCGCGATGTCGGTCGTTTTGCGTTCGGTCGGCTCGGGCGGTCCCGGCGCGGCGACACGCTCGAAGGAAATGCGCGACTGCCCGAGCATCAGCTCTTGTCGCAGCACGCGGCCATCGGTGGCGACCCAAGCATGACCTTCAGGTTCGCGGCTGCTCAACTCGCCGCCGACGTCGCGCAGGTATTCGACGACCAACGTCGGCACCATTTCATCGTGCCACGTAATGTCGTCGCGTCGCTGCACCTTCGCCTGCAGAATTTCGAGCGGGCTCGATGGTGAACGAAACGGGCTGTAGATCGGCGTCGTCCATTGCTGCCCGACACGCAAGTTCGGCAGCCTCGCTTGCGGCGATAGTGCGTCCCCCATCAGCGAATCTACGGGCAAATACGCCGTCGTGTTGTACGCAAGCTCGCCGCTCTTGACGGTGAGATGCAGATATTGCCCTTCGATCTTGCCGTCCATGCGGATGTTGAACATGTCGCCGGGTCGCACGGTGCCGCCCGTTGCGTAACCGATCGTCGCTAGCGAGTTGAGCACCAGTGGTCGCCCGAGAGGGTCAACGACGAGCGTCGTGTTGGCGTCCACTTCGAGCCGTAGGTCGGGCATGTCGTTCGCCCGCTGAAGCATGCGGAGAAAGCTGCTGACCCAGTTGGGGGTCATCGACGTGAGCGGGATGCGCGACAACCGAACGCGACTGCGGAATTCGTGACCGCCTTCGGGGAACTTTTGCACTCGCGAGATCGCCCAACCCATGCGGCGATCGTTCAACGAAATCGTCCAGCCCACGGGGGCGGTGTTGGCTGCGGCGTCCTCGACCAACGTGCGGTACGACGGGGGATTCCCGACGGTCAGCGTCGGCAGGATTTTTTCCTGCACCAGCCATCCCATCGTCGTCAGCCAGAAGATGACGACCGTCACGTTGAACCAGCGACTGGTCATGTTCTCACGACCGCTCGACTTGCTCGCGTCAGCAGATTCGTAGCACGACAGCGCGTAACACTCGCCGACGCTACGAACATCTTAACAGAAACCGGCAAGTTGCCCTGCACGAATTGGCACTCTTCATCGAGATGCAGGCCTTAGCGGTAGGAGTCACTTCTATCGAATTCGAGCTTGCATCTTTTGCAAATTCGGCTGAAAATGCCGTCCCTTCTCGGACAAGGATGATAGCCAGGCGATTCGGCGGCACAGTCATACGGAGATGACGGCAATGGTTACGATCAGGCGTTACGCGGCATGGATGGACCTCGTAGGCGTTTTGATCCTCTTGGCGATGCTCGCACTCGGCTGCAGCAAGGCGACAGATTCGACGACCGCGGCGGCTTCGAACACCGATAGCGGCGAACCTGTGGCGCGGCTGGGCACGACGGGGCCCGAAGAGAAGTTCCCCGTCGTCGAGCTGCGAACCTCGATGGGCGCGATCACCCTCAAGCTCGATGCCGACGCCGCTCCCGAGACGGTACACAACTTCATCAGCTACGTGACCAGCGGCCACTACAACGGCACGATTTTCCATCAAGTCGAACGGGGTTACGCCGCTCTCGGAGGCGGATACACGCCCGAGTTAGCTGAGCGGCCGGGTCGTTACCCGATTCGCAACGAGGCGACCAACGGGCGCAAGAACCTGCGAGGCACCGTGGCCATGGCTCGCCGCAGCGACGAAATCGACAGCGCCACCTGCCAGTTCATTATCAATTTGGAAGACAACCCGTCGCTCGACCATCACGGCGACGCGCCCGCCGAATTCGGTTATTGCGTGTTCGGCGAGGTCGCAGACGGGCTTGACGTGCTGCAGCGCATCGCGGCGGTCCCGGTGCAGGATAAGGGCGGATTTCCGAATCTACCCATGCAGACGGTCGTCATCGAATCGGCGCGGCGGTTGCGCTGATCGACCGTCGAGGGATAGTTGTGTTTGCCGCGTCGCTTGCGACGCGCTCGCCACCCGTGAACGGGTATCCGGTCGCGGCTAAACGTCCTACGGCTCGATGAGTTCCAACTCGGCGGCCAGTTGCTCGCCGGTGTAGATGCGTCCGGTCGGGGCGTTAAAGTTGCCTGCCTTCGGATCGCGCGAGAGCATGACGCCCAACTCACGACCGCCCGGCGCGGTGGCCATGTATTGGATCAGCTTGTAGCCATCGGCGCCGTTGATCAGTCGCCACAGCACGACGGGGCCGTCCGACAAGTTTGCCAGGCGATCGACGCGATCGTAGCCCATTTGGTAACGGGCCGATTGTCGCAGAAACTCGATGCCTTTCGGCGTCTTCGCTTCGCGGACCATCAACGACGAGTCGGGAAGGACGCGCCCGTAGATCGCGTTGAGCTTTTTCGAATCCCATCCGCGGCGGACCATCTCTTTGAGAATGGGCATAACCTGGCTTTGCCAAATCAGATCGCCAGGACGGTAGCCGGGCGTCTTCGAGAGCTGCTTTGCAACTAGTTCGTCGATCGACAGCGATTGGTCGTCCGGCGGAATCTGGTCGGTGCGACCCGGCACGGGGGCGACGAGGCCATTCTCGGCCGGCGCCACGAGGCTTCCAGACGGCGCGGCAACAACCGCGCTACACGTGAAAACGACGACCGACCACGCAAACGCTTCGATTCGCATGCCCGTCACTCCGAAGTTGATCCGGCTCGAGAAATCGGATGCGCCCCGTCAACTCTACCGCGTGATGCGACGGCGGCACTGCCGTGGTACGCTGTCCAAGCCCCTGGCCGCCCCTATCGGATTTATCGGCATATGACGACGCACATACACGCCATCTCGCACCCCGAAATCGCACCGCTAGCGGTTTCGGACCGACTGCGACACGAGATTACCTATTTTATGAGCCTGCCCGACGACCCAGGGCAGCCTGCATTGCCGCCCGGCCGTTATCGCGTTCGAGCGGACGAGGCGAAGCGCTGGCTGGACGACGGGGTGTTCTATCTCGTCTCGCCTTTGGACGGCGAAAAGAAGACGGAGATCGAACTTAGCGAGGAGCATGAGGCTCTTCTCGAATGGCTCGTCGCCAACGGGATAGAGGACATTGAGTTGCGTTAAGGACGCCGAAAGACTCGGCACTCATTTATCCCCATAGGTAGGGAATAGCCCCATCTTCCCAAACTGCTCATCATGGTAAAATGTGCCCTTCGCGATGGCGATTCCGGCCAGATTTTGCTGGTAACTTCTGAAGCGTTCTCGTAGCATCAACATCCGCGATTTCGGCTTATGCCATCGCTGACCCGGTAGAAGGAGTTACCGCCATGTCGGAGTCCACATATTTTCTGCAGGAATGTCCTACCTGCGGGAGATCGCTCCAAATCCGCGTCGAATATCTCGGACGCGAGGTCATTTGCCAACACTGTCGGGGCCGATTGATGGCTCACGACGGTGCTACGGCTGGCCCCGTGCCTGAGGCTGCGCCCGTCGAGGTGCTACAACGCGTCGACGAGTTACTCGACATGGCTGAGCACCGCCGGTGGCGACCGCGATAACAACGCGTCGCGTCTGTTGAACCGCCTCGCACGCCGTTCGACCTCACGCCGCCAAAAATCGCACGAACTCCATCGCGTCCGCACTGCGGTTACTGCTGCGCGGTCGACTCCGATTTCGGTTCCTCGATTTCGACCGGCGGTCCTTCGAGCGCGCGGCTGAGTTCGCTGTTCGTGAGTCGGTAGACGAGGATCGAGTAATTGATCTCGGCGTCGGGCTCGCGACCTCGTAGCACGCTCGTCAACCTGGCGAGCCGAGCATGCTCGTACTGGCGGAAGGCGTTAATCCAGTTCTGCTGCCCCCCTTGTGCGACGAGGCGGCTACGCGCTTCACTTCCACTTGGTGTCGCGTCGAAGGCACGCATGTTGGAAAGCAGCTGTTGGTAGTGAGCTTCGTACGTTCGCGTCCAAGGACCAGGGAACATGGTGTAGACGTTTTCGAGCATCGTCGCGCTGATGCAGTACGTGCCTTGAAGCAATGGGTCAGGAATCCGCGATGGCGTGCGGTCAGCGAAGCAGGGGAGCAGTGTCGCCTTGATCCCGTAGTACTCCGGGCTGCCGGTGCCGAAGTAAGAGAGGTAAACCTTCTCAGTCAGCGAACTGTCGAGCCCTTCCTTGACGAGCCATGCCTTGAGCCCAGGCAGATCTTGTCCCCAATCGAGCGAGCTATCGACTAAGTGCCGGAAAGCGTTTGAGCGGCTGCCGATCAGCTGGTTGAAGTATGGCAAGTAGTTTGGCCAACAGAGGACCGACTCCGTTACGAACAACAGAATGAGTAGTAGGACAACCACCGCCTGCACCGGCCATCGCCGTGAGACAATCCACCGAGGCGGCCGCAGCTTGACGCCTTCCTTGAGCGATTGCGGCTTCTCGTGCGAAGGAATCTCGTAGCGGAAGGCTTCGAGAGATTGCGTCTCTTTGCGTTTTTTTGATCGTTGTTTACCCTCTTCGCGTTCGGCGCTTCGCTCTCGCTTGGCGAGCCACAACGTCGACGCGCCCGCGAACATGAGCATTGCTGGATACGTCGGCAGAATGTGACGATGCCCGATGTTCAAGTGGCTGGGGATGGCAAACGCCCAGTACACGACGAACAGCACCCAGATCGGCGACGTGCGATACAGCGACGTGAACATCGCGCGTGCGCGGGGTCGCCAAGTGGCGCCGGCTAAATACCAATTACGAGCGATCGCCGCCGCTGCCAGCCCCATCAACGCGAACAACGTCAGCGGCGTCTTTACCATCAGGCAATACGGAAAGAACTGCGGCCAGCCTTCGATACTGTATTTGCCGTTCAGGAACGCGCTTCGCTTCTGGGCGAAGCTCCACGTGTGTGCGAACCCATACAGGTACGACTCGGGCAAGAATCGCGCCTCGCGCATCGCCACGATGGCGTGATCGACGAAGCTGTCGTTCTTGAGCAGCGATTCCCACGGCACCGCCGGGCGATCGACGACGACCGTATTCCCCTGCTGATCGACGGCCGTCGTAGTGCTGGCGAACATATCGTAGCGGAAGCCGTAGAACGCCCAAATCACAACCCACACCACGACCACATGCGCGGCGATGGTCGCCAGTTGCACAGGCAATCGCCAGCGCCGCAGTTGCACCTCCCAAACTTTGTCTTTCCACACGATGACGGTCGGCTGGCGTGAAATGAGTTGGATGAGCATCAGCAACAAGCCCATCGGCACGATCATCGACGCCGAAAACTTCGCGACGAACAGGCCGGCCATGACCAGCGAACTAACGGCGAGGGTTTGCCATGTGAGGCGATGCAGCACCCGCCAGATACAACCCATCGACGCCACGAAGAACAGCCCCGCACACATGTCGCTGGTGACGAGCGCACCGTTCGTCAGCATCGTCGGGCAGAACGCGAAGAGCACGAGGCTGAAGAAGCCGGCTCCGGCGCCGAGCAGGCTTCGCGTCCAGAAGAAGATCACGGCGCCCAGCGCCACGCCGAATAAAGCGATCATCGCCCGCCCGCGCAACAGCATCACGTCGGCATCGTTGCCAACCTTGTCGCGATCGTAGAAGAATTGGTCGCCGATCATGCCCATCATCGAGCCGCGCCAAGCTTCTTGCCCGGTCGACGGAAATTGCGTCTTGCCGAACAGCAGCGGGATTGCCGCCCAGCGCTGCGGCAAGTTGCCGTTCTCGGGCTGCATGCGATAGTCGCCGAGCGTCCAATAGCTGTAGCCCGCCGTCAGATGGAACAGCTCATCGAACGTCGTGCTTTTGTCGACGATCGCCGTGACGGCCGAACCCCAGTACCATGCCAAAATCGCCGCGACCGCGATGTACATCAGCCTACGAAGCTGTGAGGTCGATGGCGCGGTGGGCGCTGCCGCCTGCGGACGTTTCGAGCGCAGCGACGTGGTAACTTCGCGACTTCGATAGGCCATGGTATGCGTGCCTGCCCGCCCCGCCGTGAAGTGACGCCGTCCGAGACTTTAGGACGGGCTGCGATGGTGCCGCTTCACGATGTACAACGGGCGTTGCTTTACCTCATCGTAAATGCGGCCGAGGTATTCGCCCAGGAGTCCTAACGCCATCAATTGCACGCCCCCCAGAAAAAGCACCAAAGTCACCAACGTCGTAAAGCCGGTTTGCGACGGTTCGGCCCCGATCAATCGACGCACGATGAACGACGCAGCGAGCACGAAACCCGACAAACTGATGACCAGGCCAACGCCGACCATCAACCTCAACGGCTTGTACGAGAAGCTCAGGAACCCGTCCATTGCGTAGCGTGCAAGGTGCCAAAGCGTCTGCTTCGGCTCGCCGGCGGCGCGTTCTTGACGTTCGTAGACGACCGTCCGTTGATCGAAACCGATCCACGCCCTCAAGCCGGGCAGAAAGCGGTTACGTTCGGGTAGCCGGTTCAGCTCGTCGAGCGCCACGCGATCCAAGAGGCCAAAGATGCCAACCTGGTTCGGGATCGGGAAGTCGCTGATCCAGTCCATCAGCTTGTAGAACATCTCGAAACCGATGCGACGCAGGCCGCGTTCGGCCCGCTGGCGACGCACGGCCCGCACGACCTCGGCGCCGTCTTTCCAGCAAGCGACCAATTCGGGTATCAACTCGGGCGGGTCTTGTAGATCGCCGTCCATCATCACGACGGCGTCGGCATTGGCGGAGGCGAGTCCCGCCGTGATTGCCGATTGATGTCCGAAGTTGCGCGATAGTTCGACGACGGTGAATCGCGGATCTTCGCGATGCTGCTCAAGCATGATCCGCAACGAGTCGTCGCGTCCACCGTCGTTGACGTAGATCACCGTCGGCAAGATGTCCGGCATCTTCGCGAACGTCTCGCGCAGCCTCCGAAAGAGTTCCGGAAGGTTCTCTTGCTCGTTGTAGATCGGAATGACAACGGCGAGCGTGTGCGAGTCGGCCATGTCTTCATGATAGTTGACTTTGCTCGCCGGCAAAGCGGGGACGCGATTGTTCGGATTGTGACGGTTGGGAGTGAGAGGTACGCGGTACTGAGTACCCAGTACTTAGTACCACGGTCCGCCACGCCAACATTACCCGCGAACGATCGTCGCCAGATCTCGGAAGTACCCGGGATACGTCTTCCGCGTGCACTCGGGGTCGCGAATCACGACGCCTGGAATGCGAAGCCCGGCCAAGGCGAGACTCATCGCCATACGGTGGTCGTCGTACGTGTCGAGCGTTGCGGCCTTTAGAGTACCCGGCGTGATGGTCATCCCATCGGCCGATTCGTCGACCGTCGCGCCGAGTTGCGCAGTTCGCGAGCGAGGTCGCCGATGCGATCGGTCTCCTTGTGGCGTATGTGGCCGACGCCGCGAATCGTTGTCGGGCCCGCGGCGAAGAGCGCGACCGCTCCGAGCGTTTGCACCGTGTCGCTAATCGCGTTCATATCGACATCGGCACCGTGGAGCGGAGCGCCGGTAACGGTAATCGAGTTCTCGTTCTCGATAACCAGGCAACCCATCTTTGCCAACACGTCGACGAACGCGACGTCGCCTTGCAAACTCTTGCGCGTGAGACCTTCAACGGTAACCGTGCCGCCGGTGATTGCGGCCGCGGCGTAGAAATAACTTGCCGCCGAGGCGTCTGGCTCGATGGCGTAATCGATCGCGCGATACACAGCCTGCGGAAGTTCGAAGCGCGCGAGGTTTTTGTCCGAAACGTCGATGCCGAACGCCCGCATCACGGCGAGCGTCATGTGCACGTAGGGTTGCGAGACAAGTGTTCCGGCAACAACGAGCGTCGTCGGCTCCTTCGCATACGGGCAGGCCATGAGCAGCCCGCTGAGAAACTGGCTCGACACGTCTCCCTTCACGGTCGCACGACCGCCGGGCAGGCCACGAGCATCGATAACAACGGGCGGGCAACCATTCTCGCGCTCGCTGCGAATGTCGACGCCAAGATCGAGCAACGCCGCGATCAGGTCGGCGATGGGCCGCTCGTGCATGCGCGGCGTCCCTTCGAGTCGATAACTGCCGTGCCCTAGCGCGAGCATCGCCGCGAGAAACCGCACCGTCGTGCCGCTATTGCTGACGAACAGCTTCGCATCGGCGTTCGGAATTCTGCCTCCACAGCCAACGACTTTCAGCCGGGTTCCGTCATCGTTCGCCTCGACACTGATGCCGAGGCTTCGCAGCGCCTCGATCATCACCCGGGTATCGTCGCTATCGAGCGCTCCACTGAGCGTGCTCGTTCCTTTCGCCAGCGCCGCGCACACGAGCGCGCGGTTCGTGATGCTCTTCGATCCCGGTGGCTGCACCGTGCCCCGCAC
This sequence comes from uncultured Planctomycetota bacterium, assembly GCA_963708675.1. Taxonomy (GTDB): domain Bacteria; phylum Planctomycetota; class Planctomycetia; order Pirellulales; family PNKZ01; genus DATAXP01. The sequence goes on along the minus strand of CAVPTO010000003.1, from coordinate 1,382,610 downwards.
CGGTCCGCTTGTCTGGATGGCGATCTCTTCTTTCAACGTGTCACTCGGAAAAGCAGGGGGAATTGAACCACGGAGGACACGGAGATCACAGAGAAGAGGAAGAGAGGAAATGAATCAATTTAGAGTCTCAAATTAAATCTCTTCAGTTTCTCCTGTCTGTCCTCCGTGCTCTCCGTGTCCTCTGTGGTTAATCTTCCGGCGTAAGATCAATGAGCGATCTTCCACAGATGTTTGTCGCTGCGAAGGTACATCGCGCCATCCGCGATGGCCGGAGAACCGAGAATAGGCTCGCCGAGGCTGTTCTCGGCGATGATTTCGCCTTTGTCGCCGAGCTTGATCGACGTGACCAGGCCATCGTAGTTCGCGACGTACATCGTGTTGCCGATGATGATCGGAGTCGCCCAGTAGGTGCCCTTCACGCGAAGACGCCAGCCAACCTCGCCCGTCTTGGCGTCAGCGCACGAGATCGCACCGGCGCGATTGAGAATGTACAGCTTGCCGTCATGTTCGACGGGGCTGCCGTTGCCGATAGCCAACTTATTCTCCGACCATAGCACGGTCGGCTCTTGCACGCCGACGGCCTTGAGAGCCGTCACGCCTTCGGATGGAATGAAAATCTCACTGCCCACGCATAGCGGCGATGGAATCCCTTCGCACTTGCGAGCGAGGTTCCACACTAGGTTGCCGCTGTCGGGCTCGTAGGCCGCGAGTCCATTGGGGGCTTGAAGCACTAGCAAGTTGCGACCGTTATCGTGCAGCAGCGTCGGCGAACTCCAATTCATTTGCTTTGTGCGATCGATGCGCCATCGCGTGACGCCGTTCGAGGTATCGATGCCGGCCGCGAATGATTCGCCGACATTCTCGACCTGCACGATGACGAGATCGCCGACGACGATCGGCGAACTCGCCATGCCCACATCGTTGGCGGCCGTCGGATAGTCGTATGTCAGCCCACGAAGCCACTGCAAATTGCCATCGAGATCGAGGCACACCATGTCGTTCGACGAGTAGAAAGCGAAGATCCGCTTGCCGTCGCTGGCAGGCGTCGGGGCGGCGATCGCGCTTGTCGGATGACAGAACGTTCGGCCGGTTGCCCAGAACCGGCGTTCCCACAGTTTGTCGCCCGTTGCGGCATCGAAGGCGAACACATGCAAGCGATCCTGGTTGGCCCCGCTGCTTGCCGTCACGAACACTCGCCCTGCGACGACGATCGCTCCGGACGCGGCGCGTCCCGGCAAATCGACCGACCACGCAATGTTGCGACCCGTGGCGAGGTCGAAATCCGTCGGCGGCGTCGGGCCTTGCGCGACGCTCGAACCGTCGGCGCCACGGAACTCGGGCCAGTCGGCCGCCAAGAGAAACGGCAATAGCGCTAACAACGAATGAATGACGAAGTGCTTCATGGTTCTGAGTGAATCGCCGTGCCGATCGCGTCGCAGACGCGGAGTTGAAACTGCCATTCTTGGGCCCATTTCTCGGTCTGCTCGTTCTGTAAGACTTTCACGACGATCGAGTTACGTCCCGGCCGTAGCACCGCCTTGCTGATGTACTGGTCGGGCGGCGAGCCTGAATGGTAAATCTCGTGCGAGGCGATCAGCTTGCCGTTGAGCCACACCTTGCACGCACAAATGCAACTGACACGAATGTCGACGGGCATCTCGTGCTTGGCGAAGAAAGGCGCGGCGGCATAAGCGACGACACCGCTCTCTTGGCCGAGCCCCTTGTTGATGTCGATCATGCCTTTCGGGTCTTCGCTCTGGTAATCAGTCCAACGCACGGGGCGATTGTCCTTGCCGGTGTAGACGGTCGCCAACTCTCGGGTCGGGTCGTCGAGCGTGCTCTCCGGCGGATATGCCGTGTTGAAGCCAATGCCGCCGCGGTTGTCGAAAGGCCCGGCGAGCTTCCAGTCGGTCACGAAACCGAAGTGTTCGACGAGCGAGACTTTTTCGCCAAGCTGATCGAGCGCCTTGGCGGCCGCGTCGATCTGCGCGATGTCGCGAGCACCGTCGAGAGCCTTCCGCAACACGGCGATCGCTTGCTGCTTTTTGGCCGGATCGTCGGGCGACTTGGCGAGCGCTTCGCCTTCGGTCAGCAGACGGGCCACGGCGTCGTAGCGAAGCTCGAGGGCCGGGTCGTCGACGAAACCCGGGATGAAACGGTCTTCGGCCTTCGGATCGACCTTCGCGAGCAGATCGAATGCAAGCCGTCGTCCACGGACGCCATTCGAACGATCGAGCAGAAATTGTTCGAGCTTCGCGACGGGGAGCGCGCCATCGCTGTTCAACTGACGTTCCACGATCGTGTCGATTGCCGCCCGAATCCAATTGGCCGCTAGCGGACTCGCGTCGTCGAGAGAGGCCAGAAGCAGTGGCAGATCGCTCACGTCTGCCGTCGCCAGGTCGGCCCACGCGGCGCGGGCATCGTCGTTGCCCTTTCCCTCGCGATCGACGGCCTTCAGTGTAGCGAGGCTTTTCGGGATATTAGCCGCTCGCGCATTGGGTGTCATGCCGAGCAACATCACGAGCATGACGCTAACACATCTCATGCACGCACTCCCGTAGGCCATGGTCGATCGAGGACGTTTCACTGCGATTCTAAGCGAAAAATCTGCGTCACGTCAGGGTTCCTAATCCGCCCGACGGTCAAAGTTCACTACGTTGACCCCCTGTTTCTCGCTCCGCTATACTCCGTGCTGCTCTTACCGACATTCGGCGCGCCCATTGAAAGGGTCACCATGGCTACGGCTCAGGCTTCCGGTATCAACGAAGACATCACGCAGTGCATCGGAAACACGCCGCTCGTCAAGTTGCGGCGGTACGCCCCCGGAGCCAAGGCCACGATCGTCGGCAAGGTTGAAAGCGCCAACCCGTTGTGGAGCGTGAAGGATCGCATCGCCCGCGCGATGATCGACGCCGCCGAGCGCGACGGAAAGATCAAGAGCGACACGGTCATCATCGAGCCCACGAGCGGCAACACAGGCATCGGCCTGGCGTTTGTCTGTGCGGCACGCGGCTATAAATTGGCCGTGACGATGCCCGAGAGCATGAGCCTCGAACGTCGTCGACTACTGAAGGCGATGGGTGCCGAGTTGATTCTGACTCCGGCGGCCGAAGGCATGCCCGGCGCCGTGCGCAAAGCCGAAGAGTTGGTCACGCAGAACAAGAACTATTTCATCCCGCAACAGTTCAAGAACCCGGCGAACCCCGAGATTCATCGCAAGACAACGGCCGAGGAGATTTGGCGCGATACCGAAGGGCAAGTCGACATCTTTGTGTCGGGCGTTGGCACCGGAGGCACGATCACGGGTGTCGGTGAAATTCTCAAGCAACGCAAGCCAGGCGTGAAGATCATCGCCGTCGAGCCTGTAAACAGCCCCGTCATCACGCAGCGTCGCGCCGGCGAGCCGTTGAAGCCCGGCCGTCACACGATCCAGGGCATCGGCGCGGGTTTCATCCCCGACGTGCTGAACATCGACATCATCGACGAAGTCATCCTCGTTTCCGACGACGACGCCATGGAAACCGCCCGCAACCTTGCCAAGCTCGAAGGCCTCATGTGTGGCATCAGCTGCGGCGCCGCCGCCTGGGCCGCCGCCCAACTCGCCGCCAAGCCCGAGAACGCCGGCAAGATGATCGTCGTCGTGCTGCCCGATATCGGCGAGCGATACCTGTCGACGAAGCTGTTCCCGGAGTAGTTCGAAGAGACCGCCGATACAAAGTTCACACCAAGCCCAGGGACGGCTGTCCCTGGGTTTTTTGTGCGCAGCCAATGCGAACGCGCCTTAGAATCGTCAACAGCGACGCTCTCGTTTCATCTCTTCTCAAGCGGAGCTTTTCTATGTCGCGTTCGATTGCGGTTTCGACATTCGTGACGTTCTTGGCATTCGCTTCGGTGATTGCCCCAGTCCGCAGTGCTGAGACTTCCGAAACCGCGACCACAGAGGAAGCGGACCCAGCGAGCTTGGAAGAGCGCATGGAGGCAGCGCTCGATGCGTCCATCCGATTCTCGTTCGACAACCTCACGCTCGGTGACGTCGCGCCGCTGATTCGACGCAACTACAAGATTCCTGTGAACGTCGATTACAGGGCTTTAGAACAGGCGGCCATCGAACTTTCAACTCCGATCAGGATTAATTGCAACATTGAGGAATTGTCACTGCACGAATCCATGGTACTGGCGTTGCACACCATCGACTTGCAGCTCGTGCCTCGCAAGGGCGTATTATGGATTACGACGCGCACTTCAGCTGACACGTATCTCGAAACGCGTGTTTTTGATGTTTCGGATTTAGTCATCGACGGCGATGTTGAATCGTTGAAGGAAATCATCATGTCGACGGTCGCACCGACCACATGGTCCGATGTCGGCGGTCCGGGCTCGTTGAAGAGTTATAAGGGCAAAGATACAACCCTTCTCATCTTCTCGCAAACGTGGGAGGTCCATCGCCAGGTGGATGCATTGCTCGAAACTTTGCGAGCCCATGTGTCGGCGGCTGCAGAAAATCCGAAACCTTCGTCGCCCGATATCAAGGAACAACCCGACACCGCGCTTCCACCGCTGCCCGACGTGCTCGAAAAGGCGCAATGCGCGTTCACCTGCGACTTGATTCGAGCGCACGACCGCATCGAAACCAATGCGCTGTTCGCCCCGTGGAACATCATGGCGGCGGTCGCGCCTTTGGCCGTGGCCGCTCACGGGACGACGCAGCGCGAGCTGTTCGATGCGCTTCGCTTGCCGTCAATCGCTCAAGGCCTCGCCTCCACTTTCGGCAACGTCCAACGCCAACTGACGGCTGTCGACGGCGTTAACAAGCTACGGGCGGCATCATCGTTGTGGCTGCGAAATGACTTGGTCCCCGAGCCAGCTTTCCTTGAATCGGCCGAAACGTTTGCCGCCGAAGTGAAGCAGCTTCCCGGCGACCGTCACATCGCGCGAGACATGATCAACCGTTGGTTCGCAGATGGCACAGACGGTGCGATCGAACAGCTCATCGCCGATCCGTTCAGCTCAGACACGGCACTCGTCGTGGCCACCGCCTTGCACTTCTCGGGAAAGTGGCAGAACCAGTTTTCAAAACGGGCGACGAAGACACGGGCCTTTTTCGTCGGTGAAAAGAAGATCAGTGTTCCCATGATGTCGATGGCCGAGCGGCTTCCTTACGCCGAGATTGACGGGATGCAGATCATCGACAAGCCGATGTTGGGTGGCGATTTGTCGATGATGTTTCTATTGCCCAGCGGCGATTCCGTTGGTTTTCAGCAGGAACTGAGCGCGTTGACGGAAGCCGAGCGAGCGCTGATGCCGGCCTCGCTACGTCGTTGGATCGCCGCGTGCAAGAATCAGACGGTCGATTTATCGCTGCCCAAGTTCAAGATTGCCGCGCGTAGCGATCTGAGGCAGATTCTCAAGTCCCTTGGAGCGACTCAGGCCTTCGACGCCGGTGAGGCGGACTTCCGAGGCGTCTCCGCCAATCAGAAGATATTCCTCTCGACTTGCATTCACGAAGTCCGGCTCGAGATCGACGAAGAGGGCGCGACCGCGTCGGCGGCAACGATGGGAGGCGGAAGCTTCGGTGGGCCGCCGCCGAGACCGAGTTTCGTGGCCGATCATCCGTTTCTATTCGTGATTCGCGACCGCCGGAGCGGGTTGATTCTCTTCGCCGGACGGGTTGTTGATCTGCCGGGCGACGTTTCGGAGCGGACAACGAAGGATGTGCTTCATGTGCCGGTGAAAGCCGGTGGTGGGTCAGGCATGTTCTAGCGGACGTGCGTCGCGGTTTCTGGCTGCCGTGACCGAACACGTCGCGTCGTCTCTTGCAATCCGTCTCACCTCGGCGCTACAATCGTCGGCATGTCACCCACGATCATCGTCGGCTATCTGGCGCTGTTCACGCTCGTGGGGTTCGTGTTTCTATTTAGCAACCTCGTCATCGGATGGTTGCTGCGGCCGCGGTCGCCGAACTTCGAGAAGCTCGAAATCTATGAATGCGGCGAGCCCACGATCGGCTCAAGCTTCGTGCAGTTCGACTTGCGGTTCTACGTGGTCGCGCTGCTGTTCATCATCTTCGACGTCGAAGTGGCGTTCTTCTTTCCGTGGGCGGTCGTCTTCGGAAAGGCGACGCAGCTGATGGATCCGAACGTCGCGATGACTACGTCGGTCGAAATCGACGGTAAAACCATCACCGATATTAGCGCGCCGGCCGCGAACGTGTTGAGCAACCTTGGCGTGCCGAACCCTGGGCTGCCGACGACGGGGCTCGACACGCTCGGCGCCGATCAGCAGATTCGCGCGACCGCCCAGTCGCTGGCGGCCATGTCGATCGGTGACATTCTTGTGTTCTTTGCCGTGTTGATGGTCGGCTTCGCATACGTGTGGCGGCGCGGCGATCTGGATTGGGTTCGCGCAGTCAGCGCCGAGCGCGCCGTCTCGCCGGGGCCCGAACTCTTGGTCGAACGCGACACGGCGTTGGTCGGCTAGCGGCTTTATTCTGCCTACTGCCCTCTGTCTACTGCCTACTCGCACCCATGCCCACCGGCCCCACGTTTCTCGACCAGCTCAAGAAGAAGTTCGGCGACAAGGTCACCGGCTCGAACCTCACGGCGATCGATCCTTGGATCGAGGTTTCGCCCGACGGGCTTGTCGAGGTGATGACCTACCTGCGAGACGAACCATCACTGAAGTTCAACTTCCTGAACTGCATCAGCGGCGTCGACTATTTCGAGCCCGATCCGAAGAAGGCGGCGAAGACCGGTTGGGAGCCGCACCTCGAACTCGTGTATCACCTGTGGAGCCTGCCGAACAAGGTCAGCCTCGTGGTGAAGGTCATTCTTCCGCGCTGGAAGGACGGCGTCGAAGGCGAGATTCCCGAGGTTCCGACTGTTAGCGGAGTATGGAGCACGGCCGACTGGCACGAGCGCGAAGTGTACGACCTATCGGGCGTGCGGTTCCTCGGCCACCCGAGCTTGCGACGCATCCTTTGTCCCGAGGATTGGGTCGGACATCCGCTCCGTCGCGATTACGAAATGCCGCTGGAATATCACGGAATTCGGGGAAGATAGAAGTTGTTTCAAGTCCGGAGCGAGTCGCTTAGCCGTCGCATCCGCGCGGCGGCTTTCCGGGTCGTGGACGACCCGGCTAAGCGGTGTCGAAATACCTTCTCGTCAGATCACTCACCACAAAACTAATCACCGCTCACGCCACAATCGCATGGCCACCTCGCTCGACGATCCACGCATTATTGAGTTTGACGTCCGCACCGATGAAATGTTGGTGAACATGGGGCCGCAGCACCCCAGCACGCACGGCGTGTTGCGGCTCGTGCTGCGCACCGATGGCGAAATCGTCAGCGAGGTCACGCCGCACATCGGCTATCTGCACCGCTGCGCCGAAAAGATTGGCGAGAACCTGACGCCGAAGCAGTGGATTCCGTACACCGACCGGATGGATTATCTGGCCGGGATGAACATGAATCTCGGCTGGAGCATGACAGTCGAGAAGCTGATGAAGCTCGAACTTCCCGAGAAGGCGCGGCATCTGCGCGTGATCATTGCCGAGATGAACCGCATCGCCAGTCACCTCGTCGGCATGGGCGCGTACGGCCTCGACTTGGGAACGTTCAGCCCGTTCCTCTACGCCTTCCGCGAGCGTGAAAAGATTCTCGACCTCTTCGAGATGGCCTGCGGCGCGCGACTCACGTACAGCTACCTCACGCCCGGCGGCGCGACGCACGACCTTCCGCCCGGCTGGCTGAAAAAGTGCGAAGAGTTCCTCGTACAGTTTTGGCCCGTTATCGCCGAGTGTCACGCACTGCTGACGACCAACGCGATCTTCGTGCGTCGTTGCGCGGGCATCGGCTTGCTCACGCCCGAGATGGCAATCGACTACGGCTGCACCGGCCCCGTGCTGCGCGGCAGCGGCGTCGATTGGGACCTGCGTCGCGACGGCGAGAGTTGGTATACCGCCATGTATGACGGCTACGCCTTCGAGGTCATCGTCGAGAAGAATGGCCATTACCCGAAGGATCACGAATATCCCGCCGTCCCCGGCAGCGCGATCCTTGGCGACTGTTGGCATCGCTTTTACGTGCGGATGCTCGAAGTCGTGCAGTCGATCGACCTCGTGCGTCAGGCGATCGACCGTTACAGCACGGCCAAGGGCTCATTCCAAGTTCCGCTCAAGCTGAACGAAAAGCTACCGAAGGGCGAAGCCTATCTCGAGACCGAAGCCCCGCGCGGCCAGATGGGCTTCTACATCGTCAGCGACGGCTCCGCGATTCCCTGGCGCGCCCGCGCTCGCAGCAGTTGCTTCTGCAACCTCTCCGTGACGCATGAGCTCTGCCGCGGCTGTCTCATCGCCGACGTCCCCGCCATCGTCGGCTCGCTCGACATCGTCATGGGCGAGATCGACCGATGATTTTGCGATGCTGAACACGCGACGTATAATTTGTGGCAGGAGGAATCGTCATGCGCCCTGATGATGTACTTTTTTGGTTGCGCAAGCGCCGTTCAGTCCGTTCCGGATCTGTCTTGTCAGCGGTCGGACATACGACATCAGGCATCCGGAGATGGTAAAAGTCGGCCGATCGGCTTTGCATCTGTATTCGTATCGCAGCGGCACGACCGATCTCATCGAGCACATGGAGATGGTGGGGCTCGTTCTTGTCGAGCGCATAGAACCTTTAGAAGCGAGCGCTGCAGCCTGACGCCTCGATTCCCGTTGTTCGATTACTCGCTCGACTTCGCGACGATCGACTTTCGCGAGCGTCCTGACTTGTATCGCATCGGCAAAGGCGAGCAGGGGGTGCTGCTCGTCGAGCCTTATAAGAGCGAGATTCTGCCGCACTGGCGGTTCAAAACAGTCGCTGAGGCGAAGCGGTCTTCGGCCAAGATCTACAAGATGTTTCTGGCCTATCTGAAGGCGGACGACTTCGTGGGCGCGGATATGGCGCGGAAGTTCTTGCAAATGGGTTGGACTCGCGCTCGTCGATACGCCAACCACCAGTGCGGCCGAAAATACGACAAGAAAACCGGCAAAGAATTGCATCGCGGTGAGGACGAAACGAAGGCGCCGGCCGCGGCGATCTTCTATGATCGATACGTCACGGCACGCGAGCATGCGAAGTATGTCCGACTCAAGCAACAACATCGACAAAGGTACGAAGATCAGTAGTCGAATGGTCGCTCGAACCTCGGCGAGAATTTTCTCGCTTCGCGTTGCGGCGTTTAGAGCGTTGATCCTGGCGCTGCTCGCGCCGGAAATGTGCTCCGCCGATGATGTCGTGGCCTTCAAAGGCGCACAAGGATTCGGGGCGATCTCGCGCGGAGGCGCCCGCGGCCGGGTGTTGAAGGTCACGACGCTCGACGACAAGGCCGACGATCCGCCCAAGGGTTCGCTGCGATGGGCGGTCGAGCAAAAGGGGCCGCGAGTTGTGCGGTTTGATGTCGTTGGGAACATCCGACTCAAGGCCCCGCTCGTGGTCAGTGAGCCGTATCTGACGATTGACGGACTCGATTCACCCGGCGGCGTGTGTCTGTGCGATTACGGACTTTCGATCAATGACACTCACGATGTGATTGTTCGTCATCTGCGCTTGCGGCGCGGAGATCGCACGACGCTCGCCGAGGTGGAGTCAAAAGGATTGGAACGTCCCCGCGGCTCGTCCGGGCTCGACACCGTGTCGGCCAATCGGTCGCAGAACATTCTCTTCGACCATTGCTCGCTGTCGTGGAGTTGCGATGAGATCTTTGGCATCGTCGGCTGCCAGAACGTGACGATTCAGTGGTGCATCATCTCTGAGCCGTTAGCTAACCCGCGATTGCACCCCTACGGCGACCGCCATGCGTTCGGCTTGAATCTGAGCGCGAGTACGCTTTCGCTGCACCACTGCCTCATCGCTCACTATGTGATGCGCGGCCCGCAGTTTGAGGCCAACGATGTCCATCGCGGGCAAGATTACGACGTTGAAATGGAAGCCATCAACAACGTGATGTTCGACTACGAGCGATCAGGATCGCGTTACACGACCGGCATCGAGAACAACCCCGACGAGGCCGACGGCGTCGCGTTCCGTTTTCAGTTCATCAACAACACCTATGTCAGTGACGATGCCGATCGACCGCCAATCGAAGCGGTGACACGCCACGGCGTCATCGATCGATTGAAGGTTTACTCGGCTGGCAATGCGTTGATCGTCGGGAAGATTGGCTCGAAGCAACGGTCAGACGACGAATCGCAGGTCGCGGGTATCTTCGTCGATAAGAACACGCCCATCGCTCGCGCCGAAAAGGCCGTGCGTCGGCAAGTCGTCAACAAGCCAATGGTCGGCAAGCCTTTGTTCGCGGCGCCGATGCGCGTCGCGATCGAACCGGCGGATGTGGCGTATAGGCGCGTGTTAGAGGAGGCGGGCTGCGGACCGTCTCGCGATGCCGTCGACTTGCGGATTGTGCAGGACGTGCTCCGCGGACGGTTCGGAGGCGTGATTCGCTCGCAGGACGACGTCGGTGGCTGGCCCGAATTGAAGTGAACGATTCGGGGCTTCCGCGAGGCCGTCGTCGGCCAGATTCGGAACTCGCGGCCAGGGTCTTGTAGCCATCGGACGCTTGTGCCATATTTCACAGGCCTTCTGGGGGCCATTCGCCCCACCGCTCACGATTGACATTCGGGACGCATCGCGGTGGCTGAATACCTCGCAACGCACTTGCCCAATTGGTTCTTCTTTGGGTGGCTGCCCGATTCGCTAAACACTGCGCTGGCGTACGTATTTACGGCGCTGGTGCATGCGTTTCTCATCATCAACGTCGTCGCTGTCGGCGCGTTGATCTTCATCTGGCTCGAACGCAAGGTTTCAGGCCGCATTCAAGATCGCCTCGGCCCAACCCGCGTCGGCGGCAAGTTCGGCTGGCTGCAAACGCTGGCCGACGGCCTGAAACTCATCACCAAAGAGGATCTGATGCCCAAGGGGGCCGACGGCATGCTGTTTCGCATGGCGCCGTACGTCAGCTTCTGCGCCTCGTTCTGTGCGTATCTCGCATTACCGTTTAGCGATGGTTGGGTGGCACTCGAGCTGAACGCCGGCGTGTTTTTCATCCTCGCCGTGCTGGGGCTCGAAGTGTTCGGCGTCATCCTTGCCGGGTACGCGTCGGCCTCGAAGTGGGCGCTGTTCGGCGCGATGCGCGAGGCCGCCCAGGTCGTCAGCTACGAAGTGCCGATGGGCATGTGCGTCGTGGTGCCGGTGCTGATTACCGGGACGATGGACCTGGTGCAGATCGGCCGCATGCAGGAAGGCTTCGTCACCAACTGGCTTATCTTTCACGACCCGTTCACGTTCATCACGGCATGGGTGTACTTCACCTGTGCCTTGGCGAGTGTGAACCGCGCGCCGTTCGACTTGGCCGAGGCCGAAAGCGAACTCGTCGCTGGTTTCCACACCGAGTATTCGGGCCTGCGGTGGAGCTTCTTTTTTATGGCCGAATACGGCTCGATGTTCGCCGTCAGCGGCATCGCGGCGATTTTGTTCTTCGGAGGATGGAATGGCCCGCTGCCTCTTGCCGAGTGGTTCGGCCTCACGACGGACACCGGCCCTGTGGCGGCTTACTTCGGCAATTTTCTCGGCATGTTGAACTTCTTGTTCAAATGCGTCGTCGGTGTGACGGTAATGATGTGGGCTCGTTGGACATTGCCGCGTCTGCGCATCGACCAGGTAATGCGTGTGTGCCTGAAGTACTGCACGCCCATCGCCGCGGTCATGTTCTTAGGCGCGATTACATGGACGTATTGTCTGCCCGGTGGGCTCCTGGGGCTTCGTTCGAAGCCCTACGCGAACTATGAACGACCATTGCCGGACCTGAAACTTGAGAAAGAAGACGCCGACGCGGACGTGAAGACTCCGGTCGCCGACGCTCGCGGATCACGTGAAAGTTTTGCCCTTCGTGTCGGCGAGGGACGTTAACGGTGGATCCGATCAACTGGCATTCGTTCTTCTTTCTCGTGTTCGCGGCCGTGGCGTGCATCTTTGCAGTCGCGGTGGTGCTGTCGAGCAACATCGTCCGCATGGCGCTGTATCTCATTCTGTCGCTGGGCTCGACGGCGGGTTTGTTCTTTCTGGCCGGGGCCGATTTCGTCGCAGCGATGCAGTTGATGATCTACGTCGGCGGAACGTTGGTGTTGTTGGTCTTCGGCGTGATGCTCACCGCCCAAGGGCCGTTCGTGTCGATGAAAACTCGCGGCGGCGATTGGATTCTTGCGGCGCTCGTGTCGGGCGGCCTGTTGGCGTTGCTCGTGCCGGCATCGTTCAGCATTGGCGGATGGCGGAACATCGACGAGCCCGTCGAGCAAGCCATCGCCATCGACGAATCTCGCCTGGCGACTTCCGCCCCTTTGGGCATGGGCCTGCTCGGCGCTCGTGTCGACAAGCTCGACGCTTCGAAGACCGCAGGCATGTCGGGCTATCTACTTCCGTTCGAAATCGTCTCGGTGCACTTGTTGGTCGTTTTGATCGGGGCCGCGTATCTTGCTCGCACCAAAAAACGTCGCACGGGCCTCGTTCCTCTGGAGCCTTGATATACCGCTTGCGGTTTCGCGCTTTACTTTCCATCGCACAGACCTATGAATCTGCTCACCCAACCCATCGGCGCCTCGCACATGATGGTCGTCGGCGCGGTCCTTTTCGTCGCCGGCGCCGTGTGCATGGCGACAAAGCGAAACGCCCTCGGCGTGTTGATGGGTGTCGAGCTGGTGCTCAACGGCGCGAATGTGAACTTTGTCGCCCTGAGCAGCGACTTCCTTCGCACTGACACGATGTACAAGATCGGCCTCGACGGTCAGTTCGTCGCGCTGTTCGTCATTGTGCTCGCCGCAGCCGAGGCCGCCGTCGCACTTGCCATTACCTTGAACTTTTACAACAACCACGCCACCGTCGACGTTGACCGCGCCGACGAACTACGCGGCTAACGCTCGCAATCCACGCCATGGACGCCGACAGCCTACTACCGATGCTTTTGGGAGCCGCCTGGCTCCTGCCGTTGGCGTCGTTTGCGCTCATCGTGTTCTTCGGCCCGCGCATGGGCCGCGCCGGCGAACAAGCCAGTTACGTAGCCACGGGCGCGATCGTCTCCGGTTTCATTCTCTCGTTCGCGGCGCTGCTCGTCTGGAACTTCGGCGAGTCGAAGATCAAGCCATTGCACGATGCTCCGCCCGCTGCATCGGCTAATGCTCACGCAACAGGGGAACATGCAGCGCACGACGACGGCCACGGTCATACGCCCGTGCCGCCGCGCTACGTCAGCGGCGATTGGTATTTGCTCGGCCAATTCGGCAAGCTACGGCTGACGATCAGCTACTACATCGACGCGTTGACCATCGGCATGTTCACGATGATCACGCTCATCGCGTCGTGCATCCATTTCTACGCCATCGGCTACATGCACGACGAGCTTCACGACGTCGTCGATCACGAAGTCGTTGTCTCGAAATCGCGGCCACATCAGCATGGTCATCCCGACGGTCACGAGGCGCCGCACGAATCCGACGTCCATGCCCACGCGCCCGCCGCCCCGACCGAACTTTACGCTGACGAAGGCGATCACGGCCATGCTCATGCCGACGTCGATCATCCATCACTCCCACCGGGCAAGGAATTCCTCAAGCGACCGGGCCGGTTCCATCGCTTCTTCCAATATCTGTCGCTGTTTTGCTTCAGCATGTTGGGCGTCGTCGTCGCCGGAAACATGGCGATGGTATTCGTCTTCTGGGAGCTCGTCGGCATCTGCTCGTACTTCCTCATCGGCTTCTATTTTGAGCGGAAGAGCGCGAGCAACGCGGCCAACAAGGCGTTCATCGTCAATCGCGTCGGCGACTTCGGCATGCTCATCGGCCTCATGTCTCTGTGGGCCGCGCTTGGCACGTTTTCGTTCGGTGATGTGAAGAACGCCGACGGCACTGTGCAGCCGGGAATGTTCTCGCAGCTTCGCTCGCCGGAGAACAACTACAACCTCGTCGTGCCCGAAGGCATGGTACGACTCGCGACGAAGAATCGCGTCGCCGAGATTGTTCGCGATCACGGCTACGATTTGAAGCGGGCTGATGCCGAGATCGCCGCTGAGTTGCCTGCGTGGCGCGATGGCAAGGCCGAGCGTCGCGACAAGAACGGCATCCCGATCGAGGACGCCAACGGCAACCCGCTCGCCGACCCTAAGCACTACGGCTACTGGCTGCTCGTCGTTGCGGGCCTAGGCATCTTCTGCGGATGCGTGGGAAAGAGTGCTCAGTTCCCGCTGCATGTCTGGCTGCCCGACGCCATGGAAGGCCCGACTCCCGTGTCGGCCCTTGTTCATTCGGCGACGATGGTCGCGGCGGGCGTGTACCTCGTCGGACGTTTCTACCCGGCGTTCGCCCCCGAAGTGCTGCTGACCATTGGATATGTCGGCGCGATCACGCTCTTCCTCGCGGCGACGATCGCCCTCACGGCGACCGACATCAAGCGTGTGCTCGCGTATTCAACGGTCAGTCAACTCGGCTTCATGATGTTGTCGCTCGGCGTTGGCGGCTGGCTGGCCGGCATGTTTCATCTCATGACGCACGCCTTCTTCAAGAGCTTGTTGTTCATGTGCTCGGGCAGCGTGATCCACGCCTGCCACACGAACGAGATGCCGCAGATGGGCGGGCTTCGCAAGAAGATGCCTTACACCGCCGGCACCATGCTCGTCGGTTGCCTCGCGATCGCCGGCGCGCCGTTCTTCAGCGGCTTCTTCTCGAAAGACGCTATCATCGCGCAGGCGTTGTACTTCGCCGACACGAATCCTCGGCACGCGATTTTGTTCTGGGCGGTCGCGATCGGCGCCGGCCTCACGGCCTTCTACATGTTTCGACTGTGGTACATGACGTTCGCTGGTGAGCCGCGCGTGCAGCACATCTACGATCACGCCCACGAGTCGCCACCGATCATGGTGCGGCCACTGTTGGTGCTTTCGATCTTTGCAATAGCGGTAGCGTGGCCGATTTTCGGCGTTGACAGATTGCTGGATCAGGCGCGTCCCGCAGGCGAGTACCCGGCCGGCGTGCTCATCCCCAGCCTACAACATCCCGACGAACACATGGGACACGAACTTTGGCACTGGACGGCGACGCTCGTTGCCAGTGCCACGG
The DNA here is from genome assembly GCA_963708675.1 of uncultured Planctomycetota bacterium. Lineage (GTDB taxonomy): Bacteria > Planctomycetota > Planctomycetia > Pirellulales > PNKZ01 > DATAXP01. The sequence continues at coordinate 1,367,469 of CAVPTO010000003.1, read as the reverse complement.
CCTTGGGCGGGTTCCTATTGGCGACAATCGTCTACGCATGGCGGCTGCTCAATCCGGCCGACGTCCGTCAGCAGTTCTCGCCGATCTACAACTTTCTGCTGCATAAGTGGTACTTCGACGAACTGTACCAAACGATCTTCGTGCGGCCGACGCTATTCATTTCGAACAGACTGGCAAACTTCGACAAGCGCGTCATCGATCGCTTCATCGACGGCATCGCTGGTGTGGTGAAGGGCTTCGCGCGGCTCGACGACTTGTTCGATCGTTACTTCATCGATGGGCTCGTGAACCTCACGGCGCATTGGACCTTCTCGATCGGCCGCTCGCTGCGCGCGGTGCAGACCGGCAAGTTGCGGCAGTACGTGTTGTTGATTGTGATTGCGACGGTCGCGCTCACGGTGATTCTGCAGTGGCGCGCGGCAGCAGGTGGATAACACTCCAAGCCCACGGCCTGCCGGCCCTGGGTATTAACGACGCTCAATTTGAATCGATAAGCTGACATGGAATCGCATTACGTTTTCTGGCTAAGTTGGATCGTCTTCCTCCCCGCCGCGGCGGCGCTCGTGCTCGCGTTCTTCCCGCGCGGCAGCACCGATGCCATGAAGCTCTTTAGCCTGGCGACAACGGTCATCGTCTTCCTCGTCACCGCCTGGCTCGCTGTTCCCGGCACCGGCACCAACGCGCAGTTCCAACTCGGCGTCACCGAGATGCAAGACACGTTCTCGGTTCCTTGGATACCGTCGTTCAACATCTACTACATGATGGGCATGGACGGCATCAGCTTCCCGCTGCTCGTGCTCACGTCCTTCACCAGCATGTTGGCGATGGGCGCAAGCTGGCCGATCAACAAACACGTGAAGGCCTACTGCATCCTGTTCCTGCTCTTGGAAACGGGTATGCTCGGCGTGTTCCTCGCCCTCGATTTCTTCCTGTTCTACGTGTTCTGGGAAGTGATGCTGCTGCCGATGTACTTCCTCATCGGTGTCTGGGGCGGTCCGCGACGCGAATATGCCGCGATCAAGTTCTTCCTGTACACGTTGCTCGGCAGCGTGTTCATGTTGATCGCGATTCTGATGCTGTACTTCAACAGCGACCTTCGCGCCTTGAGCGACGAGCAACTCATCGCGACACATGTCGTCGCTCCAGGCGACGCCACGATGCAGCAGGCGGCCATTCGGGTCATCCGCGATTCGGCCGAGCCGATGCACACGTTCAACATTCTCGCGTTGCAACAGATCGGCCAGATGAAAGACTCGCCGTTCGATCTCGAGCTCCTGTGGGGCAAGAGCCTGCAATGGTGGGCATTCGTACTGCTGTTCATCGGCTTCTTGATCAAAGTCCCCGGCGTGCCAGTGCATACGTGGCTGCCCGATGCGCACGTCGAAGCGCCTACACCAATCTCGATGATTCTGGCCGGGGTGCTTCTGAAAATGGGCGGCTACGGCATTATTCGCATCTGCTATCCGATTTGTCCCGACGCTGGTTACGACCTCGCCTACGTCGTCACGTTCATCGGCGTGCTGAGCATGGTCTACGGCGCCTTTGCCGCTTTGGCCCAAAAAGACTTCAAGCGACTCGTCGCCTACAGCTCGGTCAGTCACATGGGATACGTGGTGCTCGGCCTCGGCGTGTGGAGCGCGATTGCTGGCACTGAGTTCAATCCCGATTACTGGTCGATGGGCGTCAACGGCGCGATGTTCCAGATGCTCGCGCACGGCATCAGCTCGGCCGGCATGTTCTTCATGGTCGGCGTCATCTACGACCGCGTGCATCACCGCAATCTCGACGAGTTTGGCGGGCTGTTTGCACGCATGCCGCTGTACAGTGGCCTCGCCTTCGGCATTTTCTTCGCCGGCCTCGGCCTGCCCGGGTTGTGCGGATTCATTGGCGAAGTGCTCGTCACGCTCAGCGTGTGGCCGTACAGCCAGGTGCTCGCGGTCGTCTCAGCCGCCACGGTCATCCTCACGGCTGCGTATATCTTGTGGACGCTGCAGCGCGTCTATCTCGGCCCCGAATACAAAGGCCCGCACGGCGATCACTTGTCGCCGATCACGCCGCGCGAGTTGGCCATTGCCTCGCCGTTGTTGGCGTTTGCGATTCTCTTCGGCGTGTTTCCGAATCTGTTGTTGCGATATGTAACGCCCACGGTGAATCAACAAGTGCAGGATCTCGCCGATTGGACGCGAGACGTGAAGGATCCGCGCATCGCGAAGAACTTCCTTCCGCTGGATCCGACGGCAGCGCAACCTCGCGAAACTGCAAGCGACATGGCGGCGCGAAACTAACGATGCAGTCTGACAACATCTACGATCTGGTCGCGCGACTCGTTCACGACACGCTGCACGTGTCGCTGCCGGGCTTTCGTCCCGAGTTGGCGCTGTGCGTCACGATCGTCGTGCTGCTGTTGGCGCGTATGCCGCGCTGGGGATGGCGAGTTCACGCCTTTTGGCTCGCGCTGCCTGGCACGCTTGTCGCGCTGTACTTCGCCGCCCCGTGGAACAACCTGTCATCCGATTTGGCGGTGCATGACCCACTGCTCGGCAGCTCATTGTTCGACGGCATGCTCACCTACGACACGTTCACGGTGTACTTTCGCAGCGTACTGCTGATTTTTGTCGCCTTGTTTCTCGTATTCACGTGGTTGTCTGGCATTCCCGATCGCGAAGACAGCCCCGATTTCTATTCGCTCGTATTGGGGGCGACGGTCGGCATGTGTCTCATGGCGTCGGCCAACCATCTGTTCATCGTCTTTCTCGGCGTCGAGATGGCAAGCGTTCCGTCATACGCATTGGCTGGCATGTTGAAAGGTCGCCGCGTGAGCAGCGAGGCGGCTCTCAAATACTCCGTCTACGGCGCCGGCACGGCTGGCGTGATGCTCTACGGCATCAGCTTGTTGGCCGGGGCACTCGGCTCGCTGCACTTGCCGACGATGGTCGCCCAATTGGCCTCGATGCCCGATTACGTGTTGGCCGAGCGGCAGACGGTGCTCGTGCTGGGTGGATTGATGCTGATGGTCGGTTTGGCATTCAAGCTTTCGGCGGTTCCATTTCATTTCTGGTGTCCCGACGTGTTCGAAGGCGCGAGCGCCGAGGTCGACGCGTTTCTCTCGGTGGCATCGAAGGCCGCGGCGCTGGCTCTTTTGGTGCGCGTCGCTGTTGGACTTGGGCATGTGCCTACGGAAGCCGCTCCGACAGCACAGGTGCAACCGGTTGTCGCAACGACGGTTGCCGATGAAGTCGTGAAAGAAGAAGCGGAATCGACCGCGATGAACTCCGCGCGGCAATACATCGTCGGGCTGCTTGCTTTGATCTCAGCGATCACCTGCACGTTCGGCAACCTAGCCGCCTACGGTCAAACGAACATCAAGCGACTGCTGGCATACTCCACCATCGCGCACGCCGGTTACATGATGATGCCCGTCGTCGCGGCGGTGCAATTCTCATCCAGCGAGCCGAAGTTGGCCGAGGCGTCGCTGGCCGGGCTGTGCATGTACATTGGCGTTTATCTGTTCATGAACCTCGGCGCCTTCGCGATCATTGCCTTTCTCCGCAATGCGATGCGAAGCGAAGAGATCGACGACTATGCTGGACTGATCCGCCAAGCACCAGGTGTCGTAATCTGCCTGTCGATCATCATGATCAGCCTGCTCGGGCTTCCGCCGTTGGCCGGCTTCGCCGCGAAATTCGCGATTTTCGCGCCGCTGGCCGCGAAGCCTAGCGAGTACCCGCTGTTGATGACATTGCTCGTGATCGGTGGTTTGAACACCGTCGTGAGCTTGTTCTATTACCTTCGCGTCGTGAAAGTGATGACGCTCGACCCCGAGCCGGCCGACCGATTGCCCGTGCACTTTTCGCTCATTTCGCCTGAGGGCGTGTATGTGGTGCTCGTGACGATTCCCGTTGTCGTGCTAGGCATCGCATGGGATTCGCTCAATCGCTGGGCGCAGGTGGCAGCGCAGACGGTGCTCTCATGACGAGGCTTGGTGTGATGCGTCGGTCGAACGTCGACTCTGTGCAAATGCTGAATCGCCTGTTGGCCGTCGAGCATCGTTCGCTGCCGATGTATCTGGCCGACGCTTGTCCTTGGCGACGACCCGGGGACGAGAAGGCCGCCGAGACGCTCGCAAACATCGTGGCCGACAAGCGCGATATGGTCGCTCGCATCGCGGAGGTCATCCAAGACCGCGGCGGCACGCTGAATTTCGGCGCGTATCCGATGGAATTCACCGACACGCACGACTTGGGGCTCGATTATCTCATTCGCGAGTTGATTCGCACCCAGCAGTTGGACATCCAACGCATCGAACGCCTGGTCGAATTGCTACGTGACGACCCCGCCGCGTGCGAGTTGGCACAAGAGGTTCTCGGCTCCGAGCGTGCGCATCTCGAAGCGCTGCGGCAGGCCGTTTAGCCGCGACGCGTAGTGAGCATTCGCATCGCTGTCTTCACAACGCGATCATGATCGACACTCACGCGCATCTCGACGACGAACAGTTCGACCCCGATCGCGACGCCGTCATCGAACGTGCCCTGGCGGCGGGCGTCGAAACGATGATCGCCGTAGGAACAACCGCCCCCACAAGTGCGAAATGCGCCGAGATCGCCGCGCGGTATCCGTCCGTGTTCGCAGCGGTCGGCATTCAGCCCAACTACACGGCGCAGGCGGCCCCCGAGGATTGGGATCGCGTCGTCGAACTGAGTCGAGCAGGGCGAGTCGTTGCCCTCGGCGAAACAGGCCTCGACCGCTATTGGGATTATGCGCCGCTCAATATGCAGCGAGATTACTTCGATCGACATTTGCGATTATCTCAAACAACCGACTTGCCGTTCATCGTGCACACACGCGAGAGCGACGCCGAGGTGCTCGCCATGTTGCGCGAGGCACGTCAGCGCGGTCTGTTGCGGGGCGTGATGCATTCGTTCACAGGTACGATTGAAACCGCCGTCGAGTGCATGGAGATGGGGCTATTCATCAGCTTCGCTGGAATGGTCACGTTCAAGAAGTCGCAAGCGCTGCGCGACGTCGCGAAACAGATTCCCGCCGATCGGATCCTGATCGAAACCGATAGTCCGTACCTATCGCCGCATCCACTGCGCGGAAAGCGCAACGAGCCTGCTCATCTGACGCACACGGCCTCTTGCCTGGCCGAAGTACGCGGAGTGCCGCTCCAGCAGTTCATTGCCGAGACAACCGAGAACGCGCGACGCCTGTTTCGCTTTCCAACATGATCAGCCGGATGCGGCTCAGCCCGTCGTGGCTTCTTCGCGCAAGTCTTGCGACGAAGATGTCGACGCCACAGCATACTGCTGCCATGTCGCGACCCATTTGGCCCATGTGATTTCGGTAACGCTGAACATCAGTTGTTGGCGTTCGACGGGGTGAAGCCTTGCCACGGCCTCGCGGTCGCCGACGGGCACAATCAGCGGTCGTTCTTGTCGAAGCGAGTAGATTGCTTGGACATCACGATCCGCGATCGGCCAAAGCTGCAACCCCACATCGATCACGCGATACCCGCCGTCGACGGGGCCGAGCGCCGAGCGAACTTGTTCGGCAACGAGGTCGACACCGCTCAACTTATACAGCCCCGCCAGCGCGGTTGCGAAGGACTGCGCTTGCTCCGGCGTTGCTCGCAGCAGCCAGGCGGGCGTCGTGGCTCGCGCGACCATCCAACCGGCCAGGTCGGTGAACTCCAACTGCATCACATCTTCGGCCGATTCATGCCCGCGCCGTTCGGCCTCCGCGTGATTCACTAACTCGACCGTTACCTGCGACAGTCCGAGATGAACGCGGCTAATGCCGAGCTGCCCGTGCCGCCATTGCCCGCTCAACTCCAAAATCGCGATCAGCTCGCGGTCGACAAAGTTGTGAACTTCCTGCCGAACGTGAAGCAGCTTGTCGCGAAACTTCCGCGGCGCCGTCCATTCACCGGTAGCGTAAGCCTTGCGATCAGCGCGTCGCAGTCGGGTTAGTAACTTCGGCACAGTGCCGGAGTGAAAGCCGGATCGCAGCAGGCGGACCATCGTCTCGCCTTTTCTGCCGACCATCACGGGGCGTAACGTCTCGGGACGATTGGCAGCGAACACACGCCAATTCTCTTTCAGCTCCCACACCAGGAAGCCAAAGATGCCTGGAATGCAAACGATGATCGCACCGGCGATGGTGTTGGCCTTTACCGTGCCGAAGCCGAGCTGCGATTCGAGCACGCGCGCGAGCACGGGACTAAACGGCAGAATGATCTTGTGCGATACCGTCACGACGGGGAAATGCTTGATCGGATTGATTTGCGGCTCGATGAGCAGCGTGACGCAAAAGCGAATCACATAGGCGACGAAGAACCAAACGACGCCCAGCACCGCTTTGGTCGCCGTGGCGATGCGAAGGTCGCCGCTGCGGAATCGCAGCCACTCGTCGACCGCATACAGCAGACGCTCCAGGCCTTCGAGTAGTTGGCTGAACGTGTCGACGATAAAGCGAAAGATCGCCGCAAACACGCGAATGCGCAACTGATGCCAGCCGCGTACGGCCCAGTCGGTCACTAACTCATCGACGTTCCGCCCAATGCGCGAATTGAGCAGCAGATTGATTGCCACGAAGATCGTCGCGCGCGAGCCCCAATGCCCGGGATGTTGCGTGAGCAATCGCATCGCGCCCAGCAATAGGACGGTAAAGAACAGCGGCTTAACGACAAAGCGTTTGATGAGCTTGAACGTGTTGCTGTCGATGAAGCGGCGTAGCGGCGGCCACTCCAGCGCTTTCGCAGGCAGGTCAATCACGACGGCACGGGCCCCGCGCCAAACACGCCATAAGAAGGTCTTCACCGTCTCGCGAAATGCAGGTCGGTGCAGCAGTCCGAGCAGAAAGACGCCAAGCACGAGCACCTGTGTGATCTGCAGCAACAGCGAGCCGTTCGACACGGTGTGATCGACGGTTGTGCGTACCAGATAATGTTGAACCGAATGGCTGATGTGCCGAAGGAACTCAATTGCCAGGAACGCTCCGCCGAACGGAACGAAGACGTACCGCGTGAGAAAGCGACCCTTCGCGGTGCCAAACGCAAAAGCACTGAGCACCTGCGGCAGTCGAAGATACACTTCAGCGCGGCGATAGACGCCGTCGAGCAGCACGGCAAGCCGTCCGTCGGCTTCGAGAATCTGGTCGCCGAGCAAACCTCGGGCGACGGTCACGTCGCGAATCTTGAGGTTGTTGCGAGCCACAGCATCGCGAACTTCGCCGATCGTGAGGAAGCCGTGATCGACGATCGAGTCGAGCAGTTCTTCGATGAGCTTCCTGCGAGCGACGATTTCAGGAACGTTCGTCGGCCGAAGTTCGACGTCGTCCAACGCTTCGGCAATGCGCGGACGAAGAGTGTCGCGCAACTTTCGCTCGGAATGATGGACCGCCGAGTTGAGGAGATGCGACAGCCGACGTCGGCGGTCGGGCGGAAGTCGTGCGGTGCGCAAACGTCCCGCGGCGGCATGAAGGTGCTTCGACATGAGCACTTCACGCTGCGCGGGCAACTGACGGCGAATCGGACGGCGGCCAAGACTGATGGCCCAACTGACGAGATCCAGCGTGTAGACATCGCGTTCGTGGTCGATGCAAACCTTCTGCACGTCGTACAACAGCCGCGCCTCAGGAGTCCAAAGCGCGCGAATGGCGTTCGACAACAAATCGGCTAGCGCTTCGGCCCATTGAGCGGTTTCAGCCTCGTCGAGCCCGAGAGCTTCTTGCAGACGATGAGCTAAACGGGTGAGGTCCGCACGGCCTTCCGCGCGCGTCGGAACGGCTAGCTTCGGACCGATGGCGAGTGCCGCCTTCGTGCGAAGCATGGCTGATCGGACATCGTTGCCGCGCGATCGAGCGCGATCGGCGCGATCCATGAGCTTGCAATACAGCCGCTCCGATTGTTTGCGAGGATGGATCGCCTGCAGGTCGAACTTCCGAGGCGATAGCGACTCTTCGTCCTCGATCGGACTCGCTTCGCTGGGCTCTGGGGCGCCATCGAGGCGCGTCTGCTCGTATAGTTTTGCAGCTTCTATGTCGGCGGCGAGCACTTCATCGATCGCTTCGACATCAAGGCTGGGGAAGTAGTCGGAGATTAGGCGCGGCGCAAAGAACTTCAGTTCGTAGTAGAGCGCGATGAACTCAAGATAGACCGTGCGATCGTCTTCGGGAGGCAGCAGCCATTCGTCACTTTTGAGGACGATTGAGATTTCGGCAAAGCGATCTTGGCCGATGCGCTGGATGCGGCGTCGAATCTCGATCGGTGGGAAGCGACCCTCTGCAACGGCATTCTTTAACGCGGCGTCGATGCGTGCGTGAAACAGTAGCCGCCAGTATTTGACGAGCGCCCGCGAGCGCGTCATGGCGGCGAGCTTCTCGGCCTCGGGCCTGACGATCAGCAGTACCTGGCGAGGCAGATAACGGTTCGGGTCGAGGTACAACTCATCTGCATCCGCCAGCGCGAGCAGCCGCTCGCTATCGACCACATACGTTTTGCGATGCGGTACTCGAAGGCCAGCGCCGGGGATACCAGCATCTTGCTTGATAACGCGTCGAAGGATACGCCCCGGCACCAATAGCGCGGCCGGCTCAGCTTCGCGCAATGCGCGTTCGAGCTCGGCAATCGACACGCCCCAGACCCGTTTGACTTCCATGCCGGAATTATAGGTTTTGCGGGACGAATTGCCTTCGGGGGGAGACGAGGAAAAACGAAGAAGAGTTTAAGCGCGAAACCGCAAGCGGCGATGGGACTCGGTAATGAGGGTGATTATCGAACTCGTGTGGGCAGAATGACCATCGGTAGACCGGACCATTGCAGACGGCGTTGGAGCGATTGGGCGGTTTGGTTGTGCAACAGCCGTTGAAAGAACGTGTCTTTTTGGAAGACGAGTTTGCCAGCGAAGAAAATCGACTTCGGGAACTCTTTCTGAATCTCAAGACACAAATGCTCGAGCGCTTCGACGGCATCGGTGCCTAGCGAGAAATACGCCTTGGCCGGCATGCCGAGACGATTTGCGAGATCGACATACTGGTCGAGCGACGACTTGCAGAAATTCGTGAGATCTTCGACCGCCCCCGCGCCTTTGAAGTTTCCGCTGTCGACGACGCCGGCCGAAAGGAACACAAGGTTCTTGAAGTGCCCGGGGGCGAAACGAATCGCGCCGAGCATCGTGTGCACACCAAGCCCGCCGTAGCCGCCGACGAGAATCGCGGCCGTGGGTTGCGATGGGTCGGGCGCTGTTGTGATGGGCGTGCCGTACGATGGCAGCGCGTTGAGCGTGTCGTCCAACTTTCGTAGCCGAACTACCACGTTGCGATAGTGCCAGTTGATGCTGAAACAGAGTGCGATGAGCGCGCCCGTGACACCGAGCGTGACCCAGCCCCCTTCGCCAAATTTTTCGTACGTCGTGACGCAAAGAATGCTCACGCACATCACGCCGCCGAGGCCGAAGAGGGCCAAACGTCGCCGCGCCATGGGATGCGTGTGCCGCACAAGCCACCAGTGCCGCCACATGCCGATCATCGAAAGCGAGAACGTGAGGAACACGTTGATCGAATACATGATGACGAGTTTTTCGGTGTTGCCGCCGGTGTAGAGCAGGGCGGCGAGCGCCGAAATGCCCATGATGAGAATGCCGTTGTGCGTGGCAAGTCGCTCGGAGAGGTTCGCGAACCAGTGAGGCACCCACGAGTCCTGGGCCATGTTGGCCAGGCCTCGGGGACCGCCGATGAAGCCGGCCTGCGCCGCGACGATGAGCAAGGCGCCTTCAGTGAGCATCGTCACGAGCACGAAGATGCCGCCTGCCGTCGTGCCGCCCAGTCCGATCGAATCCATGAAACTCTCGGTGAGCGTCTGATTCATGGTTTGATTGCTTTCGGAGACTTTGATGTCGAGCAAAAGATACGCGAGCATCAAACCACCGGCGGTGACGGCGAGCGAAATGGCCATGTAGATCATGGTTCGCTTGGCAGTGGCGACGCGCGGCTCGCGCATGACCGCCATGCTGTTGCTCACGGCCTCGATACCCGTGTACGTGCCCGCGCCCATCGAGTAGGCATGCAGCAGCAGCGCGATCATCGCCCAGAAACCGAAGTTGGGGTCTTCGACGCTCGTCGTAACTTCATGCACCACTTTTTCCGCGACCATTCCGGTGTCGCTCACATGCAAGCCGATCGTTCCGAAGATGAGCACGGCGTGCATGACAAGGAACAAGAGAAAGACGGGCAGCAGAACCTTGATCGATTCTTTGACGCCGCGCAGGTTCAAGAAGATGAGAAGGATGATTGCCGCGATCTCGCCGGGAAGCTTCAAGTGCCGCAGGCGTTCGCTGAGCAGACCGAAGAGAGCGTCGCCAGCAGCCGCCACGGACACGGTGATCGTCAGCACATAGTCGACCAACAGCGCGCATCCCGAGACAACGCCGACGCGCGCTCCCAGCAGCTTCGACGCCGCGAGATAACCGCCGCCGCCCGAGGGAAACTCTTCGATGATATGGCTGTAACACGCCGAGATGACGAAGACGGTGATGATCGTCGCCAGCGACAGAAAGACGGCTAAGTAATTGTGCGAGCCGAGATGCTTGAACGCTTCTTCGGGTCCGTAGCATGACGAGCTTAGTCCGTCGGCGCCGAGCCCGACCCACGCAAGGAACGCGACCAGCGTGACGTGGTGAAAGATCGTGGTGTCGTGCAGATCGCGAGGCTTGCCGATGAGCATCGTCTTGATGCGATCGGGAATGCTCTCGCCATCGACCTCGGGCGCTTCGACGTCGAGATTCGTTGCCAGATCGTCGAGCGGCAGCGGCTTTTCGCCAGGTATTGGCACATGGGCCGGATCGGGAACTTCACGTGTCTTGCCCGTGTCTTCGTTCACTTTACCGATGGTCATAAGTATGGCGCATCAGCCGAGGCCGACGGCGCGTGGGGGCTCCCAAGAGGCGGGCGTCATCGTGCGATCGACGAGATCGAAGGACTTCGTCCCATTCGGCGGCTTATGCCAAGCCGAAGAAGTTGCGACGGTTGTCGCACAGGCATTCGAGTATGCGGAGCAGGCGTACCACTTCGCACTAAAGGCCGCAATCATGTCGGACCAATGTAGGTTGCGAGAGTTTGCCAATCAATGGTCTGCTTCGCGGCGCGGCGTTCCGTGCCACCGCTTCGCATCGCAAATACTTATGCCGCTGGAACGTTCGGCACGTACTCACGACCGACAGAAAAAAGGCTTGGGCGGCCTTGCGACCGCCCAAGCGCTTCAAGAACAAATTTCCATTGTCGACGGAACGATTAGGTCTCGGACTTGATCATGACAAAGCCGTGGTACGACTCGTTGCCATGTTCGCTGTGGTCGAGACCGCCGACTTCTTCTTCGGTCGCAACACGTAGACCCATCGTGGCCTTGATCGCGATCCAGCAGATCGACGAAACCACGACGACGTAACCAGCCGTCATGCCGACACCGACCAACTGACCGATGAGCTGATCTGGGCCTTTGCCGTAGAACAAACCGCCCCAAGCTTCGTCAACGGACTTTCCGAGACGCAAGGCGACGATGGCGGGATCGGCGAACAGACCAACGCACAGAGTGCCGAAGACACCGTTGACCAAGTGCACCGAAGTGGCGCCGACCGGATCGTCGATCTTCGCTTTGTCGAAGCCCAACACGGCGAACACCACTAGCACACCGGCGATAGCGCCGATGATGACGCTCGCCATCGGAGTGACGAACGCGCCACGGAGCGGTAATGGCCACCAAACCCGCGAGACAGCCGTTGAGCGTCATGCCGATATCCGGCTTGCCCAACAGAATCCACGCGGTTGCCGTCGCCGTAAGCGTGGCGACTGCGCCAGCCAGGTTGGTCGTCAACGCCACGTCGGCGATGGCGATGCCGTCGGCCGCCATGGTGCTGCCCGGGTTGAACCCGAACCAGCCAAACCACAGAACGAAGCAGCCGATAAAGGCGGCCATCATGCTGTGACCAGGAATGGCATTGACCTTGCCCTCGGCGCTGTACTTACCAATACGCGGGCCGAGGAACAAAATGCCCGTCAGTGCCGACCAGCCACCGATCGAGTGGACCTGTGTAGAGCCTGCAAAGTCGAAGAAGTTGTACTTTGCCGCGAGAATGCCGCCACCCCATACCCAGTGACCCACCACCGGATAAATGAAGATCGCCATCAGAAAGCTGAAGACGATGAACGAGTGGTACTTAATGCGTTCAGCAACGGCACCCGAGACGATCGTCGCGGCGGTGCCGGCAAATACGAGTTGGAAGAAGAACTTCGCAGCCAACGGAACGCAGGTCCAGCCTAGTGCGTCGTAGTCGCCGCTGGTGTCGCCGGTCGTCATCGGAACGCCGGGATTACCACTGACCATCCACAGGCCTTCTTTGCCAATCCATTCGCTGCCGTCACCGAACATCAAGCCGAAGCCGACCAACCAATATCCGAGCGTTGAAACTGCGAAGACGATGAAGTTCTTCGACAGAATGTTCACGCAGTTCTTCGCGCGACAGAAGCCGGCTTCAACGCAGCCGAAGCCCAGGTTCATGAAGAACACCAAGAAGCCGGTGATCATCACCCACATCGTGTCGGCGGCAAACTTCCAGGGTTCCACCACCACCGGAGCCGGCGGTTCGACCTTGGCCTCTTCCGCAGCCACGACGGCCGCTGGGTCCGGGGTCGGCGTCGGTTCTTGAGCGCGTCCGATTACGGACGGTCCGAAAATCAGGCCTGCGGTGAGCAAGGCCAAAAACAAGCGTCGTGTCATCATCGTTTAATTCCCCGCAGTCAAAACAGGATGAAAATCTTCCGTGGAAATAAAACCATTCACAACGGGCTACTCCAAGCACCCGCTCGAGCCCGCACCGCGCGACGCCGCCTGCATCGACGCGGTCAAATTAACCCCGGCTTAGGTGGACAGCGAACTGCCCACCCAAGCCGTTGGGGCTCTTCTGGCTAGGCGGAAGCCAGAAAGAACCTGCAGTGTGTGTTTATGTCATGATGTCGCCACGTGGCGACGGGCACCGATGGCGCACCCTAGTGCGCGCGACGATGTGTGCCATGGACAGATTTCCCCCTTGTGCCTAGGTAATGTTGAAACCCGGCGACAAGGGTGCAGACAGGGGAAACCGTCGATCCCGCCTAGATGTCATCACCCGAGCCGCCTATTGCTCGCCCCCGCACGTCGTGCCGTCACGGTCTTTGCCGTCGAGGCAACTTACGCGACCATCAAAGTCACTCAGTTGCCCGATGCAAAGCGCTCCGATAGCCGGTCGCCGCGCAAGGATTTCGACCTGTGAAAGCAACGCATGTGCCGAAGTCGGCCGCGGGCGAAAAAATGCTTCACCGTGAGGCGAAGCTTCCCCAACTTTGGCTATCAATAAGTTGCGTTTTTGTGAGACTTTCAAGGCGGATCAACGCGAAGCGCCCCCAGAGCTTCCCGAACAATGAATCCTTTCGGGCGACGACGCACTCCCCGGATTCGTCACTTTGTTAAGCACGGGAAGCAACTTTTTTGGGCAATTTAGGGCACTGACACACGACCCGGCTCTCGGCTATGGTTCGTGTCATGACCAAGATCGATTCGCTCGTCGTTGGCTCGTTCAATCGAAAGAAGGAGATCGAGCTTTCGCAGCTCTTGGCCCCGCTGGGATTGAAAGTCGCTTCGCTTGCTGCGTTCCCGGGCGTCGTTGAAGTCGACGAGACCGGAGACACGTTCACCGCGAATGCCCGGCTCAAGGCGATCGGTTACGCGAAACAAGTCGGCCAATGGGTACTTGCCGACGACAGCGGCTTGGCGGTCGACGCGCTCAAGGGGGAGCCCGGCGTGAATTCGGCTCATTACGCGGGGTTTAAAGCCTCTGACGAAGCAAACAATCGCCGCCTGCTCGAAGCCCTGAAAAGCGTGCCGACCGACCGTCGCACGGCACACTATGTCTGCCACATCACGCTGTGCGATCCGCAGGGGACGATCGTGGCCGAGGCGGAAGACGTCTGCCGCGGACGCATCCTCGAAGCGGAACATGGTTCCGAGGGCTTCGGATACGACCCGCTGTTCGAGATCGTCGAATACCACATGACGTTCGGTCAGCTCGCGCCTGCCGTTAAAGCTTGCCTCAGTCACCGTGCCCGCGCGATGCGTAAGATCATGTTCGAGCTCGAACGCCTGGTCGCGGGTTCCGGTTGAGCCGTCGCGAGCCCATACTAGTACGCTGCCTTTGCATCGTGGCTTCTCAACGAGTTGGATATGCCGATCTTCGTTCGCATCTGGGTAACGTGCTTCGCGTTCGCGTTGTCGGGCGCTTTCGCGTTCGGGGATGACAATACTCCGTCGGCTTGGGCAAAGGCCAATGTCGACAACCTGGTGAAACTCTACAAGCACTTGCATCAGTACCCAGAAGTGTCGCTCGAGGAGAAGGAAACTTCGCAGCGAATCGCGGACGAGCTCAAAGCGGCTGGCTTCGAGGTCGGACCGCGTCTCGGCGGTTACGGCGTTGTCGGCATCCTCGCCAACGGCGACGGCCCGCGACTCATGATCCGCACCGATCTCGATGGCCTTCCTGTCACCGAACAGACCGGCCTTGTTTACGCCTCGAAGAATCGCGTCAAAGACAAGCACGGTGTCGAATCGGGAACGATGCACGCCTGTGGCCACGACATGCACATGACCTGCTTCATCGGCGCCGCCCGCTACCTTGCCGGGCACAAGGACCAGTGGCGTGGCACGTTGATGTTCATCGGCCAGCCTGCCGAGGAAGCCGGCTCGGGCGCTCGTCGCATGCTCGATGACGGATTGTTCGAGAAGTTTCCGAAGCCCGACTTTGCGCTGGCCCTGCATTGTTCGGCGGTCATTGCCGCGGGCAAGGTCGGATATCGCAGCGGCTATGCCCTGGCGAACGTCGACAGTATCGACATCACGCTGTACGGCAAAGGCGGTCACGGAGCGTATCCACACGCGACCGTCGATCCAATCGTCGAGGCCGCGCACTTGATCATGGATCTACAAACAATCGTGAGCCGCGAAGTGAAGCCGATCGAGCCGGCCGTGGTGACGGTAGGTTCGATTCATGCAGGCACGAAGCACAACATCATCGGCGACACCTGTCACTTACAATTGACGGCTCGCAGCTACACCGACGAAGTCCGCGCACAACTGCGGCGCGCCATCGAGCGCAAAGCTAAGGCCGTCGCCGCGAGCGCCAACGCGCCCGAACCGAAGATCACGATCGTCGAAGGCGCCGACGCTTTGAAGAACGACGCCGAGCTCGTGGATCGTGTGGTTCCGGTCTTCAAGCGAGTCTTGGGCGATGCGAACGTGGTGGGCACCGACCCGTCGATGGGCGGCGAAGATTTCAGTCAATATGGACTCGCTGGCGTGCCCGT
This sequence comes from uncultured Planctomycetota bacterium, assembly GCA_963708675.1. Taxonomy (GTDB): domain Bacteria; phylum Planctomycetota; class Planctomycetia; order Pirellulales; family PNKZ01; genus DATAXP01. The sequence continues at coordinate 1,352,085 of CAVPTO010000003.1, read as the reverse complement.
CTTTATGTTTCAACTGGGCACGATCGACGCTCAGCGATTGGCGGGCTTCAGTCGACCTGGGCAAACGGCTCCTTCGTTGCACTCGCCACTGTACTATCCCGATCCGGAAGCATCGATTGAAACAGGGGTAACGGCGATGGTCGCGGCGGCGCTCGACCTTTTGCCGACGACGACGAGCGCGAAGCCCTGATCGCATCCTTCGGAAGGCCGCGTGACATGCGATCCTGGGTGTTGCTTCTGCTCGCCGCTTATCTCGTAGTCATCGTCTCTGTGATTGGCGGACTTTCGTACGCGCGCACTAGAGTGCTCGATGAGCTGAGTCGTCCCGAAGCGATTGCCGAATGGCGCCAATGGAAAGACGCTACGCGGCAAACGAATGGCGCCCCGTGACTCGCCGAGTGCCTACGACCGACGAGCCACCCGCGCTCACGCTCTTCCGCGATCACTTCGCAGCGATCGTTGTGACTTCGGTCGCCATTGCGACGTTCATGGTCGCATTTCTTGCGTTCATCGTTCGCGGCATGGCGACGTCGCGCGCATCGAGCTCCGATCGAAGTGGAGCTGCGTCGTGACGACTCCCGAGAGTACGCCGTCGATCGTTTTGCCGATACGCGGCGGCGCGCCGCCTCCGCTGAGTTGGCGAAGCTGGCCGCTGATGGAGCCGACACCGTCGGGCGTGTTCGTCTCCGCGGGCGTTGGAATCGCCGTGGTGGTGGCAGTCGTTATGACGACGGGACGCTGGGATCTTGCGATGTTGGCGCTCGTCGTTTTGGCGCTAACGGCCTGGCGATTGTGGGTGCCCATCGGTTTCGACGTCAGCGCGATGGGCATCACGCAGCACGTATTCGGCCGCGAGCGAAGGCTTCCTTGGCAGAGCATTCGCCACGCGCAGATCGGGCGTCGCGGCGTCAGGCTCGTCGCAACCTTGCGGCCCGGCTCGCCGGTCACGGCCATCTATGTGCCGACCGACTCGCATCGCGTCGAGTTCGTGGCCTTGCTCGAGTATTATCTCGCGCCGCGTGTGATCGAACGCAACGAGTAGTGCTCGGCCAGCTGGGATCGCGTTCGTTAGTTGACCTTCCAGCGAAGCGACGGCCCGCTGGATTCAACCTCGGAGGTCGCACTTGCTTGAATCTCGGCCGGCTCGGCCGTAGGACGGAAGACACGTGGCGGCTGTGTGCGTCGCGATGATGGAGCGGCACTGCCCAAAAACCGAGGCCGACCGATGTCGGATGATTGTTCGATCATGGGCGTAGCGGATGTTGCGCCCACACCGGCAGGCGGAGGAGGCGGTGGCGACGTCGGCTCGGGTAGCGTCATCTCTTCCGCATTCAGCGGCTCCGGTCGAGTATCGATCTCCTCTCGGATTTCGAGGTCCGGCTTCACATCCGCGTCGCGGAGCCACTGATCGGGCACAGGCGGCGGGATCGGATCCGGGCAGCAGCTGCCGCTCATCTGCAAGACCATCGCGACGACGTCATCGAGCGGCAGATCGACCCACATGCCGCGGTCGTCGATCTGCATGACGCCCAAATCGCGCTGGAGCTGCATGCGCTCCGAGTAATAGTTGATCCACACGCTCATGAAATTGTTCTGAGCGTTTCGCAGGTCGGAGATGGCTGTCAGCAGGTTCAGCGCCGACGTCGGCGCGTAACTGTGGCGCGGCAGCTCCCGGCGCTACGGGTTCCGGCGGTTGGTTCAAATCTTCGAGCGTTTTGTCGACACGACGAACGGCAATCGCGACGGCTCGCCGCTGGATTTCAAGATTCAATCGCAATTGGCGAAGTGTACGCAGATCCTGACGAAGTGTTTGATTGATGCTGTCCTCGAACTGAATCAGCGTCCGGCGGTCTTGCTGGTAGTTGATCAGCGACTGTCGATAATTATTGCGTTCGAGCAATCGCGTAAACGGCGGATCGAAACGCAAGCTGGCCGTCATGTTGCCGTCGTTCGGGTCGAACGAAACGATATTGTTGCGAACGGTTCCCAAATTGCCCGACAGTTGAACCGTCAGGTTCGATCGCAGGGCATTGGCGTTAAAGGTGATCAGTCGCCAGGTGTTTACGACCGTGGCGCGGTTGTTCATCCAGTCGAGTCGCGCAATGCGCGCGATCTCAAGCGCGCGTTCGCTGGTTAAGTCGATCGGTTCGATGACGACGCTTTCCAGCCGGGCTCGGGCTTGAACCAACGATAACTCGGCGACAAGGCGTTGTAGCTTAACCCCGAGTGCGACGAGCGCGTCGGTGGTTTTACCCCGTGTCGAGTCGTTCAAGTCGATGCGAATCGCGTCGGCATCTCCCGCGCTTGCCTCGAAACGAGCCTCCAGTTCGCCGAGTACCGTTTCCAGTTGCTTGCGTTCAGTTTGCAACAGCGACCGCTCGTTGAGTTCCATAAGGCGGAATCGCGACGGCAACGACTGGTCGAGCTTCGTCAGGTCATCGCGCACCTCCGCAAAGCTTGCGGCGACCTGCGGACGCAACGCAGCAAACTTGTCGAAGGCAGCCTCGATCGTTTCTACCGTCGGATCGGAATCGCCTCGACCAAGCTCTTCGACAAAATCGCCGATCGCGTACTCAACGCTGCGAGTGTCGGGATCGATGAGTCGGAACTGCTGAATCATCGTGTCGTCAAGCTCGATAGGCAGATCGGGCGCGAGGCCGAGCAACTGACGCTTGAACGTGTCGAGCGCGTTCTCAAGGTTGATTTGCCCACCAAGAAGGTTGGCGCGCTCGGTTTCAATGTTCTGGCGGAAGGTGTCAACCTGTGTGATGTCGATCACGCCTGCCGCAAGGTTGGCCTCGAGCAGGGCGAGCGTGCGAAGCTGTAGGTTTAGGCTGTCTTCGGTGTTGCGAATCTGCTGAAGCTGCTGCAGAAGGCCAACGAACCCGCCGATTTGACCGGCGCCACCACCTGCGAAACCAGCGCCCACTGCCGCGGCGCCTGCCTGGTTTGTCGCGGCGCCAAAGCCGGCACGGCCGAAGTTCGTCGCCGTACCGACGCCACCCAAACCACCGTTGCCCTGGCCGCTGAAGCCCGTCAAACCCGTGCCGCCGCTGAAACCACCGACGCGCTGCGGGCCTGTGATGCCGCTGAAGTCGCCGACCGCGATGTTGGTGAAGAACCCCTGACGATAACGCGTCATGGCGCAAGTTTGCCAACAGCGTTCGTTCAACGATCGTCAACTGCTCGAGCGATACCGCACGTCCGCCGGCACGAAGCAACGGCTGAATGAAGTTGAAATTCAGCAGCCCTGCCGCGAAGTCCGACTGTCCGCCGGCAAAGTTGAACAGAAACGAGTTCGCGAACCCGACCATCGCTTGGCCGCCGGTTGCAAAGTTGCGGCTGAACCGCCAGTTCGGAGGTTGCGTGCCGGTATTCGCGCTGGCGATGCCAAAGTTCTGATTCGTTGCGGCGGGGTTCGTTCCCACGGTCAGCGACGATGTCCCCGTCGGACTTCCGGCCAGGGTTGGCCCGATCGCCGTATATGTCGGTCCGATACCACCGAAGAACTGCGTCACGAAGCGGAATCGTTCCGTACTCACGTCGAGCGCCGAAAGGTACAGCGTTTCGATCTGCGTTCGAAAGTCTGGCGAGTGGATTTGTCCCAACTGCACCGCGCCGTCGAGATCGAGCTTGATGTTGCCGTCCTTCGTGATCGGCAGGTACTGGCCGATCATCTGTCTCCAACCCGTGTTCTGCAGATCCGGCCTTTCGCCCCAGCGATGCCAGAGCTTGTAGCCCCGCTTACCCGCGACGTAGTGCATGTACTGATGCGCCGTCGGGTCGTCCTGCGGCATCGGGCTCCTATCGGGATCGAACGGGTCGTAGTAGCGGCTTCGTGGATCGATGTTCAGGTTCATATTGTTGACGAGCCACCGCGCATCGGTGTTCTTCTCGTCAACCAGTTCACGAACCTCACGGTCTGCTTGCACGCGATACTTGGCGCGCGTACAGCCCACTGCCACTGCAATCGCAGCCACGGCAGCAAACATCAGTAAACTGATTGGTCGTCGAGTGTTCCGCACTATAACAACTCGCAGGTGACGTTCCGTAAGGGACCACACCGATACGGCGTCGTCGTTATCGACGTTAAGCTGCGCCGGGTTTAACGATTCCGAGGTTCTTAACGCCGCTGGCGCTGTGCGCGACGCGAGCATGCATCCGCGAAGAGGCAAGCCATGTCTGACCGCGCTCGCGCCACCGGCCGCGGTTAGCCGCGACGCGCTAGCGGAGCGCGACGCATTTGATGGCAGGATGCGCGAGAACGCGCCGATTAGAACAGCCGGTTGTACCCGTTCAGCGCCGCCACGCGGTACGCCTCGGCCATCGTCGGATAATTGAACGTCGTACTGATGAAGTACAGCAGCGTGTTCGCCGAGCCCGTCTGCGACATGATCGCCTGGCCGATGTGGATGATTTCCGAGGCATTCGCCCCAAAGCAGTGAATACCCAGTATCTCCAGCGTCTCACGATGGAATAACAGCTTGAGCATCCCCACCGTCTGACCCGTAATTTGGGCGCGGGCGAGGCTCTTGAACAGCGCGTGACCGATTTCATACGGCACGTTGTCGGCCGTGAGTTCGCGCTCCGTGCGACCTAGCGAGCTGATCTCAGGACTGGTGTAAATGCCGGTCGGAATGTCGCGGACCATTGCGTGATCGCCGTGCCCGGTGAGCGCATGCGTCGCCGCGAACCGCCCTTGTACATAAGCGGCACTCGCCAGCGACGGAAACCCAATCACGTCGCCGACAGCGTAGATATGCGGATGCGAAGTCTGAAAGTCAGCGTTCACGGCAATGTAACCGCGCGCGTCGGGCTGAATGCCGACCGCTTCGAGCCCCATATTGTCGGTGTTGCCGGTGCGGCCGTTCGCCCACAGCAGCACGTCGGTCTTAAGTTGCTTGCCACTCTTCATGTAGACGATCACGCCGTCGTCGCGCGCTTCGACACGCTCGCACTGTTCGCCGTGGCGCAGCAGCACGCCGCGATCGCGCATGTGATAGGCCAGCGCGTCGATAATCTCGTCGTCGAGAAACTCCAGCAGCTTGGCGCGCGTGTTGATCAGGTTGACCTTACTCTCCAAGTTGCGAAACATCATCGTGTACTCGCAACCCGTCACGCCCGCGCCGTAAATGGTGATGCTGTGCGGCGTGTGCCCCATGCCCAGGATCGTGTCGCTGTCGAAGATGCGCGGATGCGTGAAGTCGACGTCGGGCGGGCGATACGGCCTCGCCCCCGGCGCGAGGATGAACTTGTCGGCCTTGAGCGTCTGTTTCGCACCGCTTGGCTCTTCGACGCAAATCGTGTGCGGATCGACGAGCCGCGCCTGGCCGTTGATGACGGGCACGTCGTTGCGATCGTAGAACCCGCGGCGCATGTCGACCTGGCGTTCGATGACGCCCGCCGCCGAACGTCGCAGCTCGGGGAAGGTCAGATGCACCGCAACGCCGGCTCGTCGAAAGAGCGGGTTATGGTTGGCCTCGGTCATCTGATGGATCGCGAACCGCAGCGCCTTGCTGGGGATGGTCCCGAGATGCGTGCAGCCGCCGCCGATCTTTTCGCCGCGCTCGACGACGACGACGCTCTTGCCGAGCTTGGCCGCCTGCATCGCAGCCCCTTCGCCGCCAGGGCCCGTTCCGACGACGATGACGTCGTATTTCGATTCGGTCGATTGAGAGTGAGTCATGAACGATGAAGATACACGGTGAATGAATTCCGGCAACCGGTCGAAGCGCCACCAATTCGCGCCGCAGACAACCTCGTGGCGTCTTCGAACTCAAAAATACCTCACGCGTTATTGCGCACCCTATGGACTAGGGTTTGTGCGCAATAATGATCATCATTTTCCTTCTCGAAGGTCGCAAATGGCCGCAAAATGACGTTGCATTTCGCGTCTCAGCCACCCATCAGAATGCCCGCGATCGAGGCATTGATCAGCGTCGCAATGAAGCCGCACAGCAGCGCACGCCCGCCGAGCGCCGCCAAATCGGCACGACGAGTCGGTGCGAGCGAGCCGATGCCGCCGAGCTGAATCCCGATCGACGCGATGTTCGCAAACCCTGTAAGCGCGTAGGTCGCGAGGATCAGTCCATGATGGCTCATGACGTCGCTGGAATACGTGAGAACCCCCTCAGCATTCTTGAAAGGCGCGTATCCACCGTCGATGGCCGGCTCGGTCAACTTGGCGTAAGCAACGAACTCGTTGGCCACGAGTTTGATGCCCAACAGGTCGGCCAACTTACTCGCGTCGGCCGTCTCGGCGCCCATCAGTAGCGCGACCGGATAAAACAGCGTGGAGAAGATCGTCGTCAGCGACAACGGGGTTGGCAACTTCAGTTGCGTGGAGACGACGCCAAGCAGCGCGTCGATCAAAGCAATGAACGCCAGGAACGCGATGATCATCGCCGCCACGTTCAGCGCGAGGTGCAATCCGTCGCTGGCTCCGGCGGCGGCCGCGTCGATGGCGTTCGCGTGCAACTTCTCGCTGGCGATTTGCGCTCGGCCGTGCGTCTCGGGCACCTGCGTCTCAGGCAGCATCAACTTCGAAAGGTACAACCCGCACGGCGCCGCCATGACGCTTGTGGCGAGAATGGCCACCGGGTCGGCGCCCATCTGAATGTAGATCGCCATCACGCCGCCGGAAATCGTCGCCATGCCGCCGACCATCATCGCCAGCAGTTCGCTGCGCGTCATGCGAGGCACATACGGCTTCACAATCAGCGGCGCCTCGGTCTGCCCCATGAAGACGTTGGCCGCGGCCGACAGCGACTCGGCGCCGCTGGTGGCCAGCACGTACATCATCGCTTTGGCCATCAAGCGAACAATGAATTGCAGGATGCCGAAGTAATACAGCACCGTAAAGAACGACGACACGAAGATGATCGTCGGCAACGCCGCAAACGCGAAGATAAACCCGTTGCCTTCGCCGAACACCTTCTCAAGCGTCTTGCCATCGACCAGCTTGCCGAAGACAAACGACGAACCCGAGTAGGTGAACGACAAGAACTTCTCGACGATGCTGCCGATCACGTGAAAGACACTCGCGCCGAGGGAGGTCTTGATGATGAACACCGCAAGCGCGAGTTGCAGGCCGACGCCCCATCCGATCGTCCGCCATCGCACCGCACGCAGATTCATCGAGAACGCCGCGACGATGGCGATGAAGCAAACGACGCCGATCAGGGCGCGAACGTGATGGTTGATGGCATCGCGTCCGAAATACACGATCGCCCCAGCCACGACCACGCCCGAGAGGATCGCTACACGCCATGAAAGAGGCGTGGGATCGAAAGTCGGCGGCGTTTCAGGTTCCTGCGCGGATTCCATGGATCGAGGCATTGTGAACCACGCTAACCAATCAAACAAGCGAGCGAAATGGTGGACTCAACGACCCTTCTCCCTTCGGGAGAAGGTGCCGCGAAGCGGCGGATGAGGGCGGGTTGAATTGGCAACCGCCTTCTACTTCAACCCGCCCTCACCCGGCGGCTGCGCCGCCACCCTCTCCCGAAGGGAGAGGAGTTGTGAGGCGAGTCACAGCGTGAATCGCCCCGGCAGCAACTCGCGCAGGTTCATCTCAACGCGCTCCGTCCGATCATCCGCATTCACGACAACGATCGGCAACGCATCGCAGAATTCGGCCAACACCTGTCGGCACGCGCCGCATGGCGTGCCCCCCGCAGGAACCGCAAGAGCCAAGGCCGTAAACTCGCGCTCTCCCGCAGCGACGGCCGCCGTTACGGCCGAGCGCTCGGCGCACTGCGTGAGCCCATACGAGGCGTTCTCGACGTTGCAGCCAACGTAGATTTTTCCCGAGGCGCTGCGGAGTGCCGCTCCGACATGATAGCCCGAGTACCGAGCATACGCACGTTTCCGGACTTCCAACGCGGCGTCGATCAGGTCATCCCACATGCGAGTCTCGCTGCTCTTTCAAAATGCGTTGTCAATGGATGCGGTCGACGACCAAATCGTGTTGCCCGACTGGTTCGTCGCCAATGGTAATCGCGCGTTCGATCATGGCGTGTGCGGCTTCGCGACCCTTGGCGTTGGCGAACATCCGCACGAGGGGTTGGCCAGCCTCTACAGCGTCCCCCAGTCGGACGAGCATTTCCAGCCCCACGCTGAAGTCGATCGCGTCGCCAACTTTTCTGCGAGCGCCACCGAGTTCCGCGACTGCAAGCCCCAATCGTTCGCAATCGATCGCCGTCACGTAACCACCGCGCGACGCCGCGACGACGAGTTCCGGCGCGACGGGCCTCGGCGCGTCGAGATCGCCACCCTGGGCCGAGATCATCTCCGCAAACTTCTCCATCGCTTTGCCCGAGCTGATCGTCTGCTCGAGCCGCCATCGTGCTGCCGCGAGATCGACCTCGACACCTGTGGCCGCGACGAGTTCCGCCCCCAGCGCGAGCGTCAACTCACGCACGTCGGCAGGCCCTTCGCCGCGCAGAATGTCGAGCGACTCTTCGATCTCGACCGCATGGCCGACCATCCGCCCCAACGGCTGATTCATGTCGGTCACGAGCGCCGTCACCGGCAACTCCATCTGCGCTCCGACGTCGACCATCGCCCGAGCAAGCAACCGCGCGTCGTCGAGACGTTTCATGAACGCGCCGCTTCCCCACTTCACGTCGAGCACCAAGGCGTCGAGCCCCTCGGCGAGCTTCTTGCTCATGATGCTTGCCGTGATGAGCGGGATGCTCGGCACGGTGGCCGTCACGTCGCGCAAGGCGTAAAGTTTGCGATCGGCGGGGACCAGCGTTTTTGTGGCTCCGGCAATCACGCAACCGACACGATTGCACACGTCGTGAAACTCTTGCTCCGACAGATCGGAACGGAAGCCTGCGATCGCTTCGAGCTTGTCGAGCGTGCCCCCCGTCGCGCCCAGGCCTCGGCCGGAGATCATGGGCACACGAAGGTCGCAAGCGGCGAGCATCGGCGCGAGCGGCAACGAGATTTTATCGCCGACGCCGCCTGTCGAGTGCTTGTCGACGCACGGGCGACCATCGTCGTCCCACCGCATTTGCGAGCCCGACAGCAACATCTGCCGCGTGAGTTCCGCCGCCTCCGAGGCCTCCATGCCGCGAAAGTAGACTGCCATCAAAAACGCGCTGGCCTGGTAGTCCGCAACGTCGCCGCGAACGATGCCGCCGATGAACTCCGACAGCTCGTCGACGGTCAGTGTCTCGCCGTCGCGTTTCTTGCGGATGATTTCGACCGGGTTGTGTTTCATCGTTTGAGCATCTGCGGCAAGAAGGTATGACCAACGTTCATCGCCGACGGTTTTCCGCTCAGCGCGTGCATCACCGTCTGGCCGATGTCGGCGTAGGTGTCGCGTGTGCCGAGGTCGCACGCTGGCACGCCTGGCATGTAGGCCAGCAGCGGCACGAACTCTCGCGTGTGGTCGGTGCCTCGATACGTCGGGTCGATGCCGTGGTCGGCCGAGATCACGACCAGATCGCGCGGCGTGAGATGCGCTTCGAGCGTCGGCAGAAACGCGTCGAACTCTTCGAGCGCGCGGGCGAAGCCGGGCACATCGCGGCGATGTCCGTAGTACATGTCGAAGTCGACAAGGTTGACGAAGATGAGCCCCTTCGAATACTCGTCCAAGGCGGCGACGATTGCGCGAAGGCCGTCGGCGTTGTCGTCTGTCTCGACGCTGTACTGCAAGCCCGCACCGTTAAAGATGTTCCAAATCTTGCCGAGTCCGACGGTCGGCAGCCCCAGCTCGGCCACGTACTGCATTACCGTCTTTCGAGGCGGCGTCTGTGAGAAATCGCGACGATGGTGCGTGCGATGGAAATCGACGGCGGAAGTGCCGACGAACGGTCGGGCGATGACGCGCCCGAGTTGCAACTCGTCGGCGATGCCTCGCGCGATTTGGCAAATGTCGTACAGATGTTCGAGGCCGAACGAGTCTTCGTGCGCCGCGACCTGCCACACCGAATCGGCCGACGTGTAGAGAATCGGCTTGCCGGTGCGGACGTGCTCTTCGCCGAGCCGCTTGATGATCTCAGTGCCCGAGGCGGCGCAGTTGCCGAGCACGCCGGGGAGCTTGGCTTCCGCGACCCAACGATCGACGATGTGCTGTGGGAAGCCTTCGGGAAATGTCGCGAACGGCTTCTCGACCACGACGCCCGCCATTTCCCAATGGCCGCTGGTGGTGTCCTTGCCGATCGACCGTTCGCGGCAGCGGCCGAAACTCGCGACGCATTGCTTCGTATCGAGTGCCGGGACGTTCGCCATCGGCGTTGTGTGGCCGAGCCCCCAACGTGCGAGATTCGGCAGCTTCAGTTGCGGGTAGGCTTTTGCGACGTGGCCGAGTGTGTTCGCGCCGACGTCGCCATACTCCGCGGCGTCGGGAGCTTCGCCGCAACCGCAGCCATCGAGCACGATGAGCAGGACGCGATCGGCGGCGGGTGTAGGTGAGTTCATCGTGCTTATCCTAACCTTCGCCCCTCGGGGGAGAAGGTGGTTTGGTCATGCCGCCGCCCTCGCCCCTGGCGGGAGAGGGCAGTCCGCCAAAGGCGGACGGGTGAGGGGGCGACGTGCGGACGTGCTCTCGGACGTGTACACGCGCCGCCCCCTCATCCGTCTCGACGGCCTGCAGCCGTCGAGCCACCTTCTCCCGCAAGGGGAGAAGGCTTCATGCCCGCAAGGGGCGAGGGCGGCGGATTAGTAACTCCCCGGCGACTTCGCGCCTCCGGTGGCAATCGCGACGCTCGCGCTGGTGCCCAAGCGCGACGCGCCGGCGGCGATCATTTGCTGCGCGGTTTCGTGCGATCGAATGCCGCCACTGGCCTTCACACCCATCGCGGGGCCGACCGTCTCGCGCATCAGTTTTACGTCTTCGACGGTCGCACCCGAGGGGCCGAAGCCCGTCGAGGTTTTCACGAATGCGGCTCCGGCCTCTTTCGCGAGTTTGCAGGCTGCGACTTTTTCGTCGTTCGTGAGGAGCGCGGTTTCGAGGATCACCTTCACGGGGATCGGTTTGACCGCGTCGACCACGGCGCGAATATCATCGCGGACCAGCTTCGTGTCGCCCGCCTTCATCGCGCCGACGTTGAGCACCATGTCGATTTCCTTCGCCCCATTCGACACGGCATCCTGGGCTTCGAACGCCTTGGCCTTCGACGTCCCGGCTCCGAGGGGAAATCCGACGACGGCGATCGGTTTGGTTTTCGACCCCGCGAGCAACTCGGCCACCAACGGGATGAACCAGCCGTTGACGCACACCGTCGCGAAGCCATGTTCGCGAGCTTCGGCACATGCCTTGCGAATGTCGTCGGCCACGGCGTCGGCTTTGAGCACCGTGTGGTCGAGCATGGCAGCGAGTTTGGCGTCGAATGTCATTTTCTTTGCTCCGCTTCTGAAAAACTCCTCTCCCTTTGGGAGAGGGTGGCTCACGCAGTGAGCCGGGTGAGGGTGGGTTGCACATCGCGCGGCGACGCACCCTCATCCGGTCCGCGTGCGCGGACCACCTTCTCCCGGAGGGAGAAGGATTGCTCACGAACGTTCAATCCATTTCTTCCAACACTCCCAGCACGATCGTCTTCAACTTGCTTCCCGCCTCGGCGGCGACTTTCACCACGTCGTCACCGGTCACTTCGCCCAAGGCGTCGGGCGAGCAGACGTTGCTCACCACCGACAATCCCATCACGCGCATGCTGCTGTGAATGGCGACGATCACCTCGGGCACGGTCGACATGCCGATCACGTCGGCGCCGATCTGGCGATAGAAACGATACTCGGCCCGCGGCTCGTAGTTTGGCCCCTTCACGGCCAGGTAGACGCCGCGATGGAGGACGAAGTCCGCCCGCCGCGCAATCGCCATCGCCTTTTCTTGTAGCTTTCGACAGTAAGGCTGCGACATGTCGGGGAACCGCGGCCCCAGGCGATCGTCGTTCACGCCGATCAGCGGGTTGTCGGCCATCAGATTGATGTGATCGTCGATCAGCATCACGTCGCCGGCCTTGAAATACGGGTTCACCCCCCCAGACGCGTTCGACACGAACAGCACATCGGCCCCGAGGGCTTTCATCACCCGCACGGGGAAGGTCGTCTGCTGCTGCGAGTAGCCTTCGTAGCTGTGGAAACGACCCTGCATGGCGACGACTTCGACACCGGCGAGCTCGCCGCAGACGAGACGGCCTTTGTGTCCGATGGCCGTCGAACGCGGGAAGTGCGGCAGGTCGGCGTATTCGAAGACTGTCGGCTTTTCGACCTCGTCGGCCAGCCCGCCCAGGCCGCTGCCGAGGATGATGCCTACCCGCGACTTCGTGGTGTACCGGCGGCGAATGACCGCGACCGTTTCTTCGATGTGCCCCATCAAGTGCAGCATGCCGTTGAGCATAACATGCGCCTTCGGCGAGCGTCGAGGCGTCAGCCCGACGTGGGAATATTCGCCAAGGTGAAAACACGTCGGGCTAACGCCTCGACGCTCGCCTTCCGTCTGCTAAGTTTGTGGCATGGCTGACTCGTCGTTTCAGGTTTCGGGCAACATCGTCGACATTCATCGGCGAAGAATCTTTCCAGGCACGGTGACCGTCGTCGACGGACGGATCGCAAAGATCACCGAAATAATCGCCGGAGCGGCGGGGCCGTTTGAGACGTGGCTCGCGCCGGGGTTCGTCGACGCTCACGTTCACATCGAAAGCTCGATGCTCGTGCCCAGCGAGTTCGCGCGGCTGGCGACGGTGCACGGCACCGTGGCGACGGTCTCCGATCCGCACGAGATCGCCAACGTGCTGGGCGTCGCGGGGGTCGACTTCATGTTGGCCGACGCGGCTCGGTCGCCGTTAAAGGTCGCCTTTGGAGCGCCGTCGTGCGTGCCGGCGACGTCGTTCGATCATGCCGGCGCCCATCTTGGGCCGGCGGAAGTGGCGTCGCTGTTGGCGAAGCCCGAGATCGCGTATCTCAGCGAGATGATGAACTACCCGGGCGTCGTGCACGGCGACCCGGAGGTGATGGCGAAGATCGCCGCTGCCAAAGAGGCGGGCAAACCCATCGACGGCCACGCGCCGCGATTGAGCGGATCGGACCTCGTCACCTACGTGACGGCCGGGATCACGACCGACCACGAATGCACCACGATCGAGGAAGCTCGTGAGAAGCTGACGCTCGGGATGAAGATTCTCATTCGCGAGGGGTCGGCCGCGAAGAACTTCGAGGCGCTGTGGCCGCTGCTGGCCGAGGCCCCGCGATCGTGCATGTTGTGCAGCGACGACAAGCACCCGAACGATTTGGTCGAGGGGCACCTCAATGAACTGGTGCGGCGTTCGATCGAACTCGGCATCGATCGGTTCGACGTTTGGCGTGCGGCCTCGTTGAACCCCGTCGAGCACTATGGCCTGAATGTCGGCCTGCTTCGCGAGGGCGATCCGGCCGATTTCATCGAGCTCAACGATCTCGACGACGTGCGGGTCGTTCGCACCTGGATCGACGGCAAACTCGTCGCCGAGCGCGGCGAGCCGTTGCTGCTGCACCTTGAGACGGAACCGATCAACCAGTTCGAGGCCCTTCTCAAACGGCCGGGAGAGTTCCTGATCGCCGCCACCGGCAAGCGTGCGCGTGTGATCGAGGCGCTCGACGGGCAACTCGTCACGCGCGGCTTGGTGTTGCCTGTGAAGATTCGCGATGTCGAGGTGGTCGCCGACGTCGAGCACGACCTGCTCAAGATCGCTTTGGTCGACCGCTACTCCGACGTCCCGCCCGCCGTGGCGATCATCAAAGGCTTTGGCCTGAAGCAAGGCGCGATCGCGTCGAGTGTGTCGCACGATTCGCACAACATCGTTGCGGTAGGCGTCGACGACGAGTCGCTGGCGCGAGCGGTGAACCTGGTGATTGAAGAACGTGGCGGGTTGGCGGCCGTTGGGCCCGACGTCGAGTTGGCGCAGCCGCTGCCTGTCGCAGGGTTAATGAGTAACGATGACGGTTACGCGGTGGCTGGACAATACGCACGCCTCGACGCGGCAGCGAAGGGGCTGGGCTCGACACTCGCCGCGCCGTTCATGACGCTGTCGTTCATGGCGTTGCTGGTCATACCGGCGTTAAAATTGGGGCCCGAAGGGTTGTTCGACGTCGAGACGTTTCAGCCCGTCCCATTGTTCGTTGATTGAGGCAGGTGCGTGATGGCGCTGGTGATTAAGAACGCGGACATCGTGACGGCCTCGGAGCGCTACACGGCCGACATTCGCTGCGACGGCGAGACGATCACCGAAATCGGCACGAACGTCGCGGTCCCGGCCGGCGCCGAAGTCATCGACGCCCGCGGCAAGTTCGTCTTCCCAGGCTTCATCGATCCGCACACGCACATCTATCTGCCGTTCATGGGGACGTTCGCCAAGGACACCTACGAGTCGGCGAGTCGGGCGGCGCTCGTGGGCGGCACGACGACGATCTTCGACATGTGCATCCCGAACCGCGATCAAGACCCGCTCGACGCGTTCAATCTGTGGAACGAGCACTCGCGCGGCAAAAGCTCGTGCGATTGGACGTATCACATGGCCGTCACGCACTGGGACGATCGCGTGGCTGCGCAATGCGCGAGATCGTCGCCGCTGGCGTCGCGTCGTTCAAAGTGTTTCTCGCCTATAAGGGGGCGCTCGACGTCGACGACACCGCGCTCTATCAAACACTGACGCTCGCCAAACAACTCGGCGTCATCACCACCGCGCACTGCGAGAACGCCGAGGCCATCGCCCAGGCGCAGGCACGGCTCATCGCCGAGGGCAAAACCGGCCCCGAGTGGCACGAAGCCAGCCGTCCGCCGTTGGTCGAGGCCGAAGGCGTGCACCATCTCACCACGTTCGCCGAGCTGACCGGGGCTCACGTGTACATTGTGCACCTCAGTTGCGACGAAGCACTGCGAGCGGCGATGGCGGCTCGTTACCGCGGCGTGAACGTGTGGGTCGAAACGCTCATTCAGTACCTCGTGCTCGACAAAACGTGGGCCGAGAAGCCGAACTTCGAGGGGGCGAAGTACGTGATGAGCCCGCCGCTACGAGACAAATCGAACCAAGAGATTCTGTGGCACGCCATCCGCTCGGGCGCCGTCGACACGGTCGCTACCGATCACGCCCCCTTCGACTTTGCAACACAAAAGCCGATGGGTCGCGATAACTTCACGCGCATCCCGAACGGCATTCCTTCGGTCGAAGAGCGGGTGAATCTTTTCTACACGCACGGAGTCGTCGCGGGACGCATCGATCTGCATCGCTTTGTCGAGGCGGCCAGCACGAACGTGGCTCGCATCTTTGGCCTGTTCCCGAAGAAGGGGACGATTCAACCCGGCAGCGATGCCGACCTCGTGATCTACGATCCCGAGTATCGCGGCAAGCTTTCGCATCGCACGCAGCAGTCGGCCGTCGATTACAATGCCTTCGAAGGGTTCGAGATTCGGGGCCGCCCGAGCGTCGTGACCTTGCGGGGACGCGTCATGGTTCGCGACGGCAAGTTCGTTGGCCCCGAAGGGCAGGGGAAGTTTCTCGCGACACGCCGACGCACGGATAAGGGGGAATGACGAATCACGAATGTCGAATGACGAATGTATGTGCGTTTGCACAGCGTCATTAGACATTCGTGATTCGTCATTCGACATTTTCGCCGGGGGAGTCGATGGCAGATTTATCCACAAACATGTGCGGCATTCGCTCGCCGAATCCATTCTGGCTCGGCAGCGGCCCGCCGACGAATACCGCCTACCAGGTGTGCAACGCGTTCGAAGCCGGTTGGGGCGGCGCGGTGTGGAAGACGATCACGCACGACCCCATCGTGAACGTCGCGAGCCGTTACGGCGGCATCAACCTCGGCAATCAGAAACTGATGGGGCTCAACAACATCGAGCTCATCAGCGACCGCCCGCTCGAAGACAACCTCCGCGAGATGGCGGAGTGCAAGCGCGAGTTCCCCAATCATGCCGTGATCGCCAGCGTGATGGTCGAGTCGAAGCGCGAGACGTGGCACGAAATCATCAAGCGCACGCAGGACATCGGAATCGACGGCTTCGAGCTGAACTTCGGTTGTCCGCACGGCATGAGCGAGCGCGGCATGGGCTCCGCCGTTGGCCAGGTGCCCGAATACGCCGAAATGATCACATCATGGGTCAAAGAAGTCTCGACGATCCCCGTGCTTGTAAAGCTCACGCCGAACGTCACGAACGTCGCCGTCGTCGGGGCGGCGGCGGTGAAGGGCGGAGCCGATGGCATCAGCCTGATCAACACGATCAACTCGATCATGGGCGTCGATCTGAATTCGTTCGCCCCGAAGCCGGCCGTCGGCGGGTTCGGCAGTCACGGCGGATATTGTGGCCCCGCGGTCAAACCCATCGCGCTCAATATGGTCTCCGCCATCGCCACGTGCGAAGAGACCCAAGTGCCGATCAGCGGCATCGGCGGCATTAAGAACTGGTCCGACTGCGTCGAGTTCCTGCTGCTCGGCGCCTCGACACTGCAAGTCTGCACGGCCGTCATGCACCGCGGCTTCGGCGTTGTTGCTGGCATGACACGTGGCCTGAACGATTGGATGACCAACCGCGGCTACGAGCGGATTGACGATTTTCGTGGATTATCCACACGACGCATCCGCAACTGGGGCGAGCTGGACCTCAACTACAAGGTTGTCGCCGAGATCAACGAGAGCACCTGCATCCACTGCGGCATTTGCTACGCGTGCTGCGAAGACGGCTGCTATCAGGCGATCGGCTGGGAGAAAATGGCCAGCGAGCCGTACATCGCCCGCTTCGGCGAGCCGCGGAAGTTGCGTGGCGAAGGGGCTCCGACGCTCAAACTGAGTGCTGGCGCGACGGTCGACGTGTTCACCGTGAAAGACAACTGCGTCGGCTGCAATATGTGCGCGCTGGCCTGCCCGGTCGAAGGCTGCATCACGATGAAAGAAGTGCCGACCGGCAAGCCGCCCATGAATTGGAACCAGTATCAAACCATGCTGGCCGAGGGAACGATCGAAAAGATCGAGCCGAAGCACATGACTCGCTCGGGGCGGCTCGAGTAGTAGCGGCGATAGCAGATTGCTTGCTTGTGACTGTAGGGAACGCCCTCCGTGGCGTTCCGCTGAGCTAGTGGACGCGCTATCGCAGCTTCACGGAACGCCACGGAGGGCGTTCCCTGCAGGTGATTGAAGCCGCCACCGACCGCGTGCGACATGGACCATCACAGTCGTCTAGGTCGGCAACGGGGGGATGGCTACAATGCCGCCCCCATTTCTCGACCCAAAGCCGTCAGGAAGACGACATGGCGAAGTCGACACGGAAGCGACCCATCGACGACGATTACGAAGCGCCGCGCTTCAAACCGCCTGCGATTCAACCTCGGCGCAGTCGCTGGATGTTAAAGCTCTTCCTGTTCTTCGGGCTATTGTTCGCTGCCGCATTAGCCGCCGCGCCGACCGTGTTGCTCGAAACACCGCTCCGCGAACGATTCCTGTCGGCCGTGACGGCATCGATGCACGGCACGGTCACGATGGACGAGATCGCCTTCGGCTGGATCACGCCTCTCGAAGTCAAAAACTTCGCCGTCCTCGACGAGCACGGCAAAACCGTCCTCAGCGCGCCGCGGATCATCGGCGACAAAGCGTTGCTCGGCCTCGTCGGATGGCCGCTGCACTTCGGCCGCGTGCAAGTTGCGCAGCCGCACGTCGAGATTGAGTTGCGCGAAGGCTCCAGTAATTTCGAAGACATCTTTGCCAACTATCGCACCGGTTCTTCGCAGCCGTCGTCATTGAAGATTGGCGGCATGATCGAAGTGACCGACGCGACCGTCGTCGTCAACGACGTTCCGGCCCAAAAGCGGTGGGAAGTCCAGCAACTCGCGGCGAACGTCATCCTTCCGAACAACGATGCGTCAGTCGAATGCGTTGCCGAAGGCTCGATCGTCGACAACACAGCCGCAGCTCCGTTCTCGTGCAAGTTGCAAGGCGACCGGTTCGTCGTCAAGACGCAGAACTTCCCACTCGCGCTGACTCAAAGCATCGCGCGTCGCTCAATGCCCGGTACGTTGCTCGATGGCCGGTTGCAGGCCGACCTGACGTGCCAATGGCAAATGCAAAACCACAAGATGCGTCGCACGCTCGACGGCCGCATCGGCATCGAACAACTGGCGATGGCGGGGAACTGGTCGGGCGGCGAACCGTTGCGCCTCGCGGCGCTCGGCATCCCTTGCCACGTCGCTTGGGAAGGCGAGCAGCTGAGCATCGATCAATTCGAGTTGGCCTGCGACGTTGGCAAAGTGACGTGCCAAGGTACGATTGGCGACCCGCTCAAACTGCTCGATTCGTGTGCGCCGTCGGCCATCGCGTCGGTCATCGGCGGAGGCAACGCACAAATCACCGGGCAGATCGACCTGGCGAAACTCGCACAGTTGTTGCCGAACACGCTGCACATCCGCAGCGGCGGCCAGATCACCTCTGGCGCGTTGAACATGCAAATCACCAGCCAAACGAACGGCCCCGGCGCCGTGTGGCAGGGGCGCGTCGAGGCTTCGCGGATCGTGGCGAATCTCGAAGGCCGCGAGCTGGCTTGGGACAGTCCGCTGTCGATCACGTTCCTCGGCCGACACGACGACAAGGGTATCTCCGTCGATCGGCTCGCATGCCAGTCGGTCTTCATGCAACTCGCCGGCTCGGGCACTGCCGATGCCGCGCAGCTCAACGGAATGCTCGACCTTGGCCGATTGGCAACCGAAGCGGGGAAGATCATCAATCTCGACGATGTTCGCCTTTCAGGGCAGGGCACCATGAACGCCAGTTGGAAGCGTCAGGACGACGGCGCGTTTCACGCCGGCGCGCAGATGCAGCTGGCGCAGTTCGAGCTGACGGCGATCGGCGGCAAGCCGTGGACCGAGCCGCAACTGACGCTCACCGCCGCCGCCGACGGCGTGATGAATGCCGATCGCATGCTCAAGCAAGTCGACACCGCGCAATGTGCGGTCGTCGCCGCCGATGATCAGATGACTTTGAAGCTGCGGCAGGGGCTCACGAACATCAACACGACGACGGCTTGGCCCGTCGAAATCGAAGTGCAGGGGCAAGCCGCGCGATGGTTCAAACGTTTGTCGTGGATGGGGCTGCCCGACATCGATGTCGACGGTCAAACGCAGTGGTCGACCTTCGCCACGTGCGGCGTCAATGGCGTGAGCATCGAACGATCTGACCTGGTCATGCAGCCAATGCGCGTTCACGGCAGCGGCTTGTTCATTGACGAACCGGCCGGGCGCGTACACTTCGTTGGCAACTGGAAATCCGACACGAGTCAGCTCGAAGTCACCGAGTTCGATGTGGAAACTCAGGCGATCGCGCTACAAGCCCGCGATACCATCATCGGCAGCTCGCCGTCGCAACCGATGCGCGGGGCGATCGCCTTCAGCGGCGATATGACTCGACTGCAACGCTGGGTCAGCGATCCGTCGCAGCCGCTGACCGCGCAGTTGCGTGGCGCCCTCTCGGGACGTGCCACGATTGCCGAGACCGCCGGCCGGCCGAACGCCAGCGTCGATGCGTCGATTGCGAACTTTGTCATCGCCACCGCGACGACTCCGCCGTGGATGGAGCCCGCCATTCGTCTCACCGGCAATGCTGAGTACGATCGCGCGAGCGATCAAACCACGATTCAATCGATGACGTTGGCTTCGCAAGCCGTGCAAGTGCAGGCAAAGGGGCACATCGGCGACGCCAAGTCCCGACGCACTGCGCAGCTCGACGGTCAACTCAACTACGACCTGTCGAAGTTGCAGCAGATGCTGCAGCCGTACATCGGCAACGGCGTGCAAGTCGTCGGACGTCAGTCGAAGGCGTTCTCGTTCTCGGCGCCGCTGATTGCGCCGACGGGTGTCGCGGCCGCCGCCGTTACCGACACCTGGTTGCAGCAATTCGCCGGTCGCGCCGACTTCGGTTGGGATGCGATCAACATCCACGGCGTACCGCTGGGAGCAGGGACGTTGCAGTGCGAGTTACGCAACGGCGTGGCGACGACGGTGCCGCTGAATCTCGCCGTTGGAAGTGGCAAGTTGATGATCTCGCCGCAGCTGCGCGTGTCGCCGCAGCCGATGGAGATGCAGATCGTTCCTGGGCAAGTGCTCGATCATGTCGCCATCACGCCCGAGATGTGCAATCAGAATTTGCGGTTCATCGCACCTGCATTTGCCGGCGTGTTGAAAGCTCAAGGCAGTCTTTCGCTGTATGTCGACGGCTGCCGCGTGCCGATGTCGAACCCGAAGATGGCCGACGCCGTAGGCCACGTGACCATTCACTCGCTGGAAGTGACGGCGGGCCCGTTCTTGAACGAGATCGGTTCGCTGTTCAATCATGGTGACGTCGCGCGGGTGCGTGAGAACACCGAGATCAGCTTCCGCATGGTTCAGGGGCGCATCTATCACGATGGCCTCGAGCTGCAACTGCCGGGCTTCGCCATTCACACCAAAGGCTCGGTCGGAACGGACGAAACCCTGTCGATGCTCGTCGAGATGCCCATGCCGACACAGGCGCTGGGCAACGTGCCGGGCATGCAGTCGATGCAGGGGCAAACCATCCAGGTGCCGATCGGTGGCACGGTGAGTCATCCGCAGGTCGATCGCACCGAGTTGGCGCGACTGTCGTCGCAGTTCATCCGTCAATCGACCCAAGGCGCGGCCGAATCCGCGATTCGCAACGGCTTGAACAACGGCCTGAACGGACTGATGGGCCCAGCGCCGGGCGTGCGAAAATAACGGCACACGCCGCCATTGCATGAATAAACCCTCCGCCGCATGATAAAACTAGGTGGTGAGCGACGCGGCGACGAGTCTCGGGCAGCGACACGTTCGGCGTGCGATCATGGTTTGACGCTGGCGTGTTGTCGGTCGCGTTGCGGCCTCGAGTAAGGTCCGATTCATGAAGCTCGTGCTGCTCGGCTCGACGGGATACCATCCGAACGACCTTCGGCAGACGGCTTGTTTCATGCTGCCTGAGATCGGCGTCGTTCTCGACGCGGGGACCGGCATGTACCGCGTTGCCGATCGCCTGGTGACCGACGAGCTCGACATTTTCATCACGCACGCCCATCTCGATCACACGATGGGGCTGACGTTTCTGCACGACATGGTGGGCACGCATCCGATGCAGCGTGTGACCGTACATGGCGAGGCGGACAAACTGGCCGCGATTCAAGAGCACCTGCTTTCGCCGCTATTGTTCCCCGTCGGCCTTCCCTGCGAATACAAACCTCTGACCGGGCCCGTGAAGCTGCCGCACGGAGGCAAGCTGACGTGGTTTCCCGTCGAGCATCCGGGAGGCACGGTCGGGTTTCGACTCGACTGGCCCGACCGTTCGATGGCGTACGTGACCGACACCATTGCTTCGCCCGACGCGCCGTACGTCGACAAGATCCGGGGCGTCGACCTTCTGTTGCACGAGTGCTACTTCCCAGATTCCGAAGTCGAATTGGCCACGATCACCGGGCACAGCCACATCACGCCGGTTGCCGAGGTCGCCGCCGCCGCGGACGTGGGGCGCCTAGTGTTGGTGCACGTTTGGCCGAGGCCGAACGTTGACGACCCGGTGGGCATCGAGACGGCGCGACGCATCTTTCCGCGCACCGAGCTTGGCCGCGATCTGGCCGAGTACGAGTTCTGACGCTGGCGTCGGACTTGTTATGATGTCTCGGCCGACAACCCCCTCTCCCTTCGGGAGAGGGTGGCGGCGCAGCCGCCGGGTGAGGGCGAGTTGAAGTAGAGCGCGGTTACTAACTCAAGCCGCCCTCATCCGGCCTTCGGCTACCTTCTCCCGGAGGGAGAAGGATGCGGATATCGCTCCGAACGTCAATCAAAAGTTCAGCACAAATACATCGTGTCGTCGAAACGCAAAACACCTACAACGAAACCGGGCGGCCTAAGCGTTCGCCGCGCCCAAGATGGCTGGGAGCTTGTCCCGTCGCGCTGCGCTCTCGAACGCGCTGACGACATGCTCGAAGTTCACGACATGATCGAGGCTGGTGAAACGGAACTCGCGCGAGAAGAGCTGCGATATCTGCTGCGGGAATGCCCCGACTTTCTCGAGGCACATCAGATGCTCGGGCAGATCGCGCTCGATGCCGGCGACACGGCCCTGGCGCGTGGTCATTTCGGATACGTCTACGACCTCGTTCGCAAAGCGATGCCAGCGGCGGCCAAAGGCGACGCGTTGCCATACGC
Organism: uncultured Planctomycetota bacterium; assembly: GCA_963708675.1. GTDB lineage: Bacteria > Planctomycetota > Planctomycetia > Pirellulales > PNKZ01 > DATAXP01. The sequence continues at coordinate 1,329,913 of CAVPTO010000003.1, read as the reverse complement.
CCTCTGCGCCAACCGCATGGTTCACGACTCGGCAAAGAGCCTGGCAATCGCGCTGCATCAACTCGGGCAAGTCGCGACGGCGATCGCGGTTGGCGAACAGTTGCTCGCATGGGACGCCAGCGATCCGCTGAGCGTGCGGCCGTTGCTCGAATCGTGGCGAGCGTAACGGTTTCTAAGGACGTTTCGGCGCACCGGTGAACGGCGCTTGCGGCACAACGACCCGCTTGCTTGCCGGATCGAGGTACGGCATCGCGCCGGTGTACTCGACCTTCGCCTGCGATCGCAGGCTCGTCGACATCTTCGCGAACACGTCCTTCGCGGCAGGAACGAGCAGCTCGTTCTTTGCGTCCTTCCAAGTTTTGGTCCCGGCCCGCACATCAGTCACCTCGATCAAATGGACGCCGAAATACGTGACCACGGGTTGACTGATCTGGCCGGGCTCGAGTGCGAACGCGGCCGTGGAGAACGCTTCGACCATGCGATCGTGTCGCGGAAAGTAGCCGACGTCGCCGCCTTGCAGACGACTGGGGCCCGCGGAGAACCTTTTCGCGGCGTCGTCAAAGGAAATCTTGCCCGACGAGATTTCCTCGCGAAGCTGTTGGGCGCGTTTGACCAACGCGTCGAGCGCAGCCGGCGTGCTCGCGCCGGCGGGCCTGAGCAAGATGTGCCGAGCACGAACCTCGGTGCCGTCGTAATCGCGGCGGTGAGCGTCGAAAAACTTCTGCAACTGATCGTCGCTGACTTGAGTGTGGGCGTACTTGTTCCACGACGCATCCCACGTCAGTTGCTCTCGCAGCGATTCCATCGTCAGACCGCGCTCGGCCAACAGGTCGTCGACCTTCATGCCTCGCGCCGCCGCCTGAGACTCGACGTTCGCCACGGCCACTTGAATGTCTTCCGGAGCGGGGCGAATGTTGTTCTTCGCCAGAAACGCGCTGACAAGGCGTTGGCCGATGAGTTGCTCGAGCGCCTGCGCTTGGAAAAACGCGCGCGCATCGGGGGCGACTTGCGTCCCCGCCAAAGCCGCGAGGACGACGCGCTGCACGTCGCCGGCGCGGATCGGCTGACCGTCGACACGGGCCGCGACGGTCTCGGGATCGACGCCGGCCATCGGCGAGTTCACGTTCGGCGAGACGGCGCGCGTCGGAGCTTGAGCGTTTACTACGTTGAGGAACGTCATGAAAAACAGTCCCACAACCGGCACGGCGTGCGAAAACTTCATGGATGCCTGTAGCTCAGGGGAGTTCGATGTCGCGAAGCTCGAAGGCGATGGGCGTGCTAACGATGGCGGACGGCGTGCGATAAACAAAGGTGTAACCTTCGAGGTTTTCGGGAGCGGCGAACAGATAGGCGACGCCGACTTCGCGTTCGGTTTGTCGCGTGGTCTCCATGCCGCCGAACTCGATCTTCTCGCCCGTCGGCGATTCGAGCCATGCCGCGTTGTTGAAGACCCAGTTGCGATGCGACTCCAAGGCTTGACCGGCCTCGGCATACGAAGCGCGGACGCTTACTTCCCACAGCGACTTGTTGCGATGAGCTTCATCCAGCGTAACCACGACGCTGCCGTGCCGCTGCTCGACTTTCTTGGCTTTCGCAGGATCAGCGAAGCGGAACTCTTCGACTTTGCCGGGGATCACGGCGCCAATCACTCCCGAGAGCGTCGTGATGCGTCGTGCATCGCGTGGCGGGAGTTCGAGTTGAATCGGCATATTGACCGTTGCCGAGCCGGGCGTGATGTCGAGTTCCACGTCGCGGCCAGCCGCTTCGAGCTTGAGAGCTCCGCCGAGGTCGTCGCGTCCGGTTAGTTGCTGCCCCGCGAGCGTCATCAAGATCGGCGCCACGCGCGGTTCCCACGCGATTTCGACGTTGAGCTGCAACGTGCGCCGCGAGGGGTCGAGCAGGTCGATGTGCGAGGTTAGCCCGGTTGGTGCGATGCGGAAGGCGCCGACATAAGTGGCGTGATCGTAGCGCGGCGGTTGCGACAGCGGTCGGCTCACGATCGCCAGCGCGTTGTCGCTTCCGTAGTTGTAAAGCGTCAGTCGACCCTGATCGAGAATCTGATCGACTGCCATCCAGAACGGCACGTCGTCGAGCGCGAGCGTGAGTTTGACGTCGTGCGCCGCATCGCCGAATTGACGCCGGTAATCGATGAGTTGATTGCCGGTCTGCTTTTCGATCGATGTCAGCACGTCGGCCAGTGGAAGTCCGTCGCAATGCAGAGTGATCTTGCTGGCCTGGCTAACCGACTCGGCCAGCGCTCGTTCGAGCTGCGCGCGAATGCGCGCAATTCTCAAACGAACCTCGGCGCTCGCCGCGACATTCGCCTGCGGCAGAAGATCCAAGATCGACGGGCCGAGTGCCGCGAGTGCTCGCTCGGCCTCGTCGCGACTTGCCTTTTCGGGAGCGTCGAGTTGCTGCACGAGTGTGGTCACGCGGATCGTCAGTTCGCCTGAATCGGCCACGCCTTGGCCTATCAAGCAAACGGCGATCAATGCGGCGTGAATCACAATCGGGCTCCGAAGAGATCGGCAAACGATGCTTAAGTGCTGATGGGCGTTGATCTATTTTAGGACCGATCGCGCCGCGCCGCCAACCTTCGTGGCCTACATTTGAGCTGCGTAATGCGAATGTTCCCTACTTTGGACGCGATCGGTCATGCGACGGTTCCTTGCTTTCGTGCTGTTGGCGTGTTGCGCTCGCGGCGTCTCGGCGGCCGACGCGTCGCGTTGGACGTTGGCGCTCGACTTGGCCGGAAACCATGTCGAAGGGTTTCCGATCTACTCGTCGAAGAGCCAGGTTCAACTGCTGTCGCGAGACGGGCAGCTTCTCGAATTTTCACCGAACGCTGCCAAGAATGCACGCAAGGCCGGAAGCACCTTTCGCGGGTACACGTCGGCCGAGGTGCGATCGCAGTTGGCGAAGGAACTCGGCCCGACGTTCGAGGTCAGCGGCACCGGACATTATCTGGTCGCGCACCCGAAGGGTCAGCGCGACGTGTGGGCCGCGCGGTTCGAAGACTTGTATCGATCGCTGGTGCATTACTTCACGCTGCGGGGCATCCCGCTGAAGGAGCCTGAGTTTCCGCTCGTGGCCATCATCTGGCCCAGCCATGCCGACTTTCTGCGCTACGCGGCACAAAGCGGTGTGAAGATCAGCAACAACGTGCTGGGCTTCTATTCGCCGAAGACCAATCGCATCACGCTGTACGACACCAGCGGAGGCGGAAGCGGCAAGGCGTGGCAACAGAATGCCGACGTGATCATTCACGAGGCCACGCATCAAACCGCGTTCAACACCGGGCTGCATCGCCGCTTCGCCGACAACCCGCGTTGGCTGGTCGAGGGGTTGGGAACGATGTTCGAAGCGCGAGGCGTGTGGAGCTCGCGTCAGTATGAAAAGCAAATCGACCGACTGAATCCGGGACGACTTGCCAGTTACCGGCAACTCGAATCGAATCCCAAGTCGGGCGAGATTCTGCAGCTCATCAGCAACGATCGCATGTTCGAGACCGACGTCGATCGGGCCTACGCCTTGGCGTGGGCGTTGACGTTCTTCCTGTGCGAGACGCAGCCGCAGCGGTATGGCGAATATCTGAAGCTCGTAGCCAAGCGGCCCGTGTTCGAGCCGTACACCTCGGCGCAGCGTGTGAAGGATTTTAGCGGCGTGTTTGGCGACATCGCGCTGTTGGAAGCGCACTTTCGCCGGTACATGGGTGAGTTGCGAACGCAGTAAGTTCTCTCGAACGCGCTCGGCGCGGGTCTCTGACCCCGCCGTGATTGGGAGCGGGAGACCTGCGGTCGGCGTGACGGCGGGGTCAGAGACCCGCGCCGAGCGCGAACAAACGTCGGGCTTACGCCTCGACGCTCGCCAAGAATCACTTCGCTTCGACGGTGAGCGTCGTTGTATTGCTGTCGGCGTCAGCGGCGAGTTTTAGCGGCAGCTCCCAGGCGATGCTCGACGCTTTGCAAAGCCCCTCATTGCCTTCCTGGCAGTGGTAATACTGCAAGGTCACACGCAGAAGATCGTCGCCAGTGTTCGAGGTGACGGGCAACCGTACTGTGAATCGCGGCGATGGCGGTTCCACCTTCGCAAACTTGCCAATGGCTTTGCGATTGACGACGCCTGCTTTCGTGATCGGCTCGACTTTGTATCGCATCGGAGCCAAAGGGTTGATCTTCCAGCCTGCGGGAAGTTCCACCGCGACGGCCAACTCGAATGCTCCGTCGGTCGCACGAAGCGTCGCAGGGGGCAACTTCGTGAGATTGGCGGGTGGTGGTGACGTCGCTTCGGCTTCGACGGGCTTGGGCGCCGCGAGACCGGGGATTTCGATGGTTCGCACTGCGTGCGGCGCAGCGATGTCGATCGTGCGAATGAGGTGATTGTTCGTGTCGGCAAGATACAGCTTGCCCGCGGCGACGCTGATGCCGGCGGGTTCGTCGAAGGTCGCCTGTAGACCGTCGGCGGCGTCTTGATGGCCGGTTTCACGTTTGCCTGCGATGGCCGTCGAGGTTGCCTCGTTCACGTCGAGTTCCTTGACGCGACTGTTGTACGTGTCGGCAACGTAGAGCTTGTCGCCGTACCAGGCGACGCCCAGCGGATGCTGCAATCGCACGCGGTCACCACGGCCGTCGATGTCGCCAAACGTGAAGAGTCGCGCCTGGTGTTGGCCCGCTGTGCCGACGATTGTTTTCACTTTGCCACGTGGGTCGAACGGCACCGCGCGGATGCTGCTCCCCTCGCTGTCGGCCACGTACAACCACGTGCCGTCGCTCGTCAGGCCGCTGGGCTGTGCGAAGCTTGAGAAGCCCATCTCGTAAGGCGTGTGCGAAAGCAGTGGTCCGTCGACGATGTCCTCGCGACCGTTGCCGGCATAGGGGGCGATCTCCGATTCGTCGAGCGGCATCTTCCAGATCTGATGCGGGCCCGCCATCGCGATGTAGAGGTTCTTGTTGTGAATCCAAAGATCCCACGGGCTATTGAGTGCCGCGAGCTTGGGCTTGCGATGTTGCGCCGCGAGTTGAAGTTCATGCATGCTCGGACGCGCTTGAACGCCGCGGCCGGCGATCGTCTTCACGGTCTTTGCCGCGAGATCGACCTTGCGAAGCAGATGGTTCTCGGTGTCAGCGACGTACAGCGTCTGTCCGTCGACCGCCATGCCTTGTGGATGGTTGAACGTTGACATCGCGAAGTCGCCATCGGCCGTGCCAATCTGACCGTTGCCGATGATGTCGATCAGCGTGCCGTCGAGCTTCGTGATGACGATGCGATTGTGATTGCTGTCGGCGATGAAAAGTCGACCGCTCGCTTCGTCTGCGAGCACCTTGCCAGGATAACGCAGCGGCGTGTCGGTGGCTTTCGACGAGGCCAAGTCGAAATGCAGTGGCGTCTCGTCGACGAGTCCCTTGCGGCGATAGTAGGCCAGCGCCTTCGTCATCACGGCGTCAATCGTGTTGAACGTCGTCTCGCCGCTGGTGCCCCAAATCACATAACCTTCGGGATCGATGAGGTACATCGTCGGCCAACTGTTGACGCTGAAGCGATCCCAGATGGCGTGGCGAGCGTCGTTGACGACGGGGTGTTGAATCTCGTAACGCTGCACGGCCTCGGTGATGTTGGCGCTGTCCTCTTCGGCCTCGAACTTGGCCGAGTGGACGCCGATGACGACGAGTTCGTTGGCGTACTTGTGCTCGACCTTCTTGAGTTCGGGCAGGATGTGCATGCAGTTGATGCAGCAGTAGGTCCAGAAGTCGAGGAGCACGAACTTGCCACGTAACTGCTCGAGCTCAAGCGGCCCGGCCGTGTTGATCCACGCGACGCCTCCTGCGAAGCCCGGCGCCTTGACGCGGTTGTGGAACGGGTTGTCGTGCAAGTCGGGCGCTTTCGCCTTGCGCTCGGGTTCAACAGCCTGGACGACGTTGGGAGCGATCTTCTCGGCGCAACCGAACGTGGTCAGCAAGCAGCCGGCGATCGCGATGACGAAAAGGCGGAAGTACGAGCGAGCTATTGAGCGTCCAATCATGGGGGGCTCCAACCGGGGGCGGGCGTCACGGCATTGTACCCAAGCGCCTCGCGACAGGCACTGTCAGAGAGATTCCGGTCAATCGGAAGGCTTGCTAAGTCCTTGCGGCGGGGCGGCGGGGTCGGAGACCCGCGCCGAGCGCGGCAGTCAATCACGGCGGGGTCGGAGACCCGCGCCGAGCGCGGCGCGAGACGGGTTGCTAAATCCTTGTCCGACAGAGTGAAAAGCAGATAGCACTCCTCGGGCATACGCAGATTGTCCGCTTCCGTAAGATTCGCTATAAATACGAGTTCTTGCCGAACCGGTTTAGGCCCCCACGCGGGGGCCATTCGGCGGAAATCGCACACCTTTTACATGGGCGGATGTCCGACCTCGCGCGAGGACGGCGCCTCGGGTAACAACAAAACTTCATGGTCAATCGAAACCTCATCCACGGCCTCGATCTCAAGGAACAAGACTGGGAGCGCGAAATGCTCGCCGGTCTCGAAGAAGGCGAAACCTCCGATATCGATTGGGGTGCCGAAGACATCACCCTGAATCAAATCGTCGAGGGACGCATCCTACGCGTCGAAGGCGATCTTGTTCTGGTCGACGTCGGGTACAAGAGCGAGGGGACGATCCCGCTAAACGAATGGGGGCCGGAAGACGAGCCGCCCGAAGCGGGGCAGACCGTCAAGGTGCTGGTCGAAGAGATCGAAGACACGACGCCCGGCATGGAAGACGCCGGCATGATCGTTCTCAGCAAGCGGAAGGCTGAGAAGATCGAGAACTGGCGTCGCGTGATGGAGAGTGTGCACGAGGGGGACGTCGTCACCGGTTCGGTGTCGCGCAAGATCAAAGGCGGCCTGCTCGTCGACGTCAACGGCGTCAACGTGTTCTTGCCAGCCAGCCAGGTCGATATTCGCCGTCCGCCGGACATTGGCGACTACATCGGCCGCACGATTCAATGCCTCGTCCTCAAGATCGACGAAGCGCGACGCAACATTGTTGTCAGCCGTCGTTCGCTGATTGAGAACGAGCGCGCCGAGAAGAAGGCCAAGCTGATGGCCGAGCTCGAAGTCGGCCAATTGCGCAAGGGCGTGGTCAAGAACATCGCTGAGTTCGGCGCGTTTGTCGACCTGGGCGGCATCGACGGCCTGCTGCACATCACCGACATGAGCTGGGGACGCATCGGCCATCCCAGCGAGATGGTGCACATCGACGAAGAGATCGAAGTCCAAATCCTGCACATCGACCGCGATCGCGAAAAGATCGCCCTCGGCCTGAAGCAGAAGACGGCCAGCCCGTGGGAGCACGTACCCGAGAAGTATCCGGTTGGCAGCAACGTCAAGGGCGAAGTCGTCAACGTGATGAGCTACGGTGCGTTCGTGAAGCTCGAAGAGGGCATCGAAGGTCTCGTGCACATCAGCGAGATGTCGTGGACCAAGCGCATCAGCCATCCGAACGAGTTGGTGCACATTGGCGACGAGATCAACGTCGTTGTCCTAGGCATCAACAAAGAGAAGCAAGAAATCTCGCTGGGCATGAAGCAGACCCAGGAGAACCCGTGGGACAAGGTTGCCGAGCGCTATCCGCCCGGAACGCCGGTCGTTGGCACCGTCCGCAACCTGACGAACTACGGCGCCTTCATCGAAATCGAAGAAGGCATCGATGGCCTGCTGCACGTCAGCGATATGTCGTGGACGCGAAAGATTAGCCATCCGAGCGAAGTGGTCGAGAAGGGCCAGAAGATCGAGTGCCGCGTGCTAAGTGTTGACCAACAACGCCGCCGCATCGCGCTCGGCCTCAAGCAACTGCACGACGACCCGTGGGCGACCGACATTCCATCGAAGTACAAGCCCGGCCAGATCGTCAAAGGCAACGTCACGAAGATCACCAACTTCGGTGTGTTCGTGGGCCTCGAGAACGGTTTGGAAGGTTTGCTGCACATTTCGGAGTTGGCCGACCACAAGGTCGAGAACCCCGAGGACGTGGTGAAGGTTGGCGACGAGATCGAGGTGAAGGTTCTGCGTGTCGACACCGACGAGCGCAAGATCGGCCTATCGCGCAAGCGCGTTGATTGGGACAACGACGACCTCGAAACCGAAAACGAGCCCGAGACCGGCGACGGCCCTCCGTCGCCGCACAAGCAGACCGTCCCCGCGGCGACCGAGCTCAAGGGCGGCGTCGGCGGCGGCAGTGGTCCGCTGATCAAGTAGCGGCAATTTGCTGAGTGTGTTCGACGGTAGTAGAGTGATGGTATGACCACCGTCGAGCACACACGGTCCTCGGAGTTGCACGTCCCGCCCGTGACGGTGTCGCCTCTTGCGCCAGGAACGCTCATTTCCGTCGCCGAGTACCTCGCGACGGAGCTCGAGTCTCCCGTCAAGCGCGAGTATGTCGGAGGACACATTTACATGATGTCCGGGGCACGCATCCGTCATAATGTTATCGCGACCAACATTACCGTGGCGCTTGGCTTTCGGCTGCGCGGCAAGCAATGTCAAGCGTTCAATTCGGACACGAAGGTTCACGTCGTCCTTCCGACGCAAGAACGGTTCTATTATCCCGACGTGCAGGTTGTCTGTCGCTCAAATCCGATGGACGACGTCTTTCAGGACGAGCCGGTTTTGGTCGCTGAGGTCTTGTCTCGCTCGACTCGCCGCGTGGATGAAGGCGAGAAGCGAGATGCGTATTTAGCGATCCCATCGCTGCGGACGTATCTGCTGGTCGAGCAAGAGTCCGCGTCCATAACAGTCTTTCGCCGCACCGAGCAAGGTTTCGTTCGCGAAGTGCATCAAGGGCTTCAGGCCGTCATCCCGCTTCCCGAGATCGAGACGGAACTTCCGCTGGCCGAGGTCTACGAGCGCGTCACGTTCGCGCCCGAGCCGGCCGACGAAACCGGCGGTTGATCGAGTAAGTACAGACGATCCGTTACAACCGTCATCGCATACAAGCCCACGGCTATACGGCCCTGGGCTTTTTCGTTGCGCGCTCGACATTCGTCACCGCCCGAAGTTCGCGCACAAGCCGCGTACCTCCTCAAGTGCTGGCAACCGATGGAGATTACGAGCGCCCTGCGACGATAGTCTCCTTGTCACGTCCAGTATTACTTGCCCAGTGCAACGGATCGAACGAGGACGATGAAAGCCATACGACGCAAGAGCTCGGCCGCTGTTCAGTCTCCGCTGGAAACCTACCTGCGCGAGATTAACGAAACGGCATTACTTTCGGCCGACGACGAACGTCACCTTGCCGATGGCATCGCCCGCGGAGACGTCCAATCGCGTGACCGCATGGTCCGCGCCAATTTACGGCTAGTGGTAAACATTGCCCGCGGCTACACCGGCAAAGGCCTGGGCCTTCAAGACTTGATCGAAGAAGGCAACCTGGGGCTGCTCCGCGCCGTTGAAGGCTTTGACCCGGCCATGGGCACGCGCTTCAGCACCTACGCAAGCTACTGGATCAAGCAGTCGATCAAGCGGGCCCTGATTAACACGGGCAAAACCATCCGCATTCCTGCCTACATGGTCGAGCTATTAAGCAAGTGGCGTCGCGCCACCAGCCGACTGACGGAGGAATTGGGCCGCACGCCCACGCCTGAAGAGGTGGCCCGCGTGCTCGGACTGCCACGGAAGAAGCTGCCGATCATCAAGAAAGCCATCAAAATCTACAATTCGACTCCGCAGACCGATCAGGCAGAAGCCGGTTGGTCGCTGGGCGAGATGGTCATGGACGACCGGGTGAAGAGTCCGGAAGTTGAGATGGTTGAGGGCGACGACCTAACGCACGTGATGCGACTTCTCGAGACGATGGACACCCGTGAAGCGACCATTCTGCGGATGCGCTTCGGCCTGGACGACAATGAGCCTCGCACCTTGAAAGAGATCGGCGAACAATTGGGCCTCACCCGCGAACGCGTGAGACAAATCGAGACCGAGGCCCTACGCCGCCTGGCCGAAGCGCTGGGTTAAACAGCGCTGATCGCACGAACATTCGCCCCAAGCCCACGGACTGCCGTCCGTGGGTTTCGGCACGCACGATGCACACGCTTTCTTATCGTGTGTTCTCATCACTCATTCGTGCGGCGAGGCGTCACCCATGATTCGCAAGCTCAAGAGCGGCGAGTACCGTCTGTACTCGCGCAAAAAGAATCCCAAGACCGGCAAGCGCCGAAACCTCGGCACTTTCGAAACGCGCGCGAAGGCCGAAGAGCACGAACGCGCGGTGCAATACTTTAAACGGCACTGAGTCCCAGCCCGCCCGTCATGGTGGTTTTACCCACCACGGTTCCGTTTCAACGTGAAGTATATTTTTGCAGCGTCCGAACGCTTCTCTTTCGACTTCGAGGCCATCGTCGATGTTGTCGCAACTGATTTACACCAGCCGGGCCGCCTGCCCTTTCACCCTGGATGAACTCGCCGATCTCTTGTCGCGTTCGCGGATCAAGAACACGCGCCTCGGCGTGACCGGGATGTTGGTGCACGACCGTGGACAATTCCTGCAAATCCTTGAAGGACGTTTGCGAGCGATCGAGCCGCTGTACGATCGTATCGCCAAGGATCCGCGACACGATCACATGGCGCTCTTGGCAAAGTTGCCCGTCGATAAGCGCGTCTTCGAAGATTGGAGCATGGGCTTCTACAATGCCGATCGCTTTAAGCCTGAGGCGCTGACGGGCTTTCACGATTTCTTTGGCAAAGACTTCTCGGTCGCCCGCTTCGGCTCCGAGCCCGCATTGGCCAAACGCCTTCTCGTCGCTTTCCGTGAAGGCCAGTGGCGCGATCAGGTGGACACCGGCAACGCCGCGGCGCCGATCGCTCCGGGCACGTTGAACGCCATCGACGCCGGGTCCTCCGTCGTCCGTTAACGTTCTGAGTCGGTTGGAACACACGATTCCCCGGGCCGAGAGCGGCAGCGTACACTAAATCCGTGTCGCATCCGTGCCGCGTCGCGCCGGTGGGGAATAACGCGTGAATCGTCGAGATTTCATCAAAGCATCTGCTGCCGGTGGTGGCTCGTTCCTAGTTGTGGAGTCGCTGGCAGTCGCGGCGGAACCCGGACCCCCTGCGCACTCACCGCACGGATCATCGAACGTCGCAACGAATTCGCCCTCTGCTCTGCCGGACCTCTCACCGGCACAGTGGATTTGGTACCCCTCGACTCGCTGCCTGGCAAACACGTTCGTCTTGTTTCGTCGGACGTTGAAGGTGAACGCGAAGCCGCGTCGTGCGACGGGTTGGATTGTCGCCGACAGCCGCTACCGATTCGAAGTAAATGGCCAGCGAGTTCAGTGGGGCCCTGCGCCGAGCGATCCGCGTTGGCCCGAAGCTGACCCGCTCGATCTGACCAACATGCTCGTCGAGGGCGAGAACGTTCTTGCCGCTACGGTCTTGTACTACGGGCACGGCGATGGCACGTGGCCGATTGGCAAGCCGGGCTTCTTGTTTTGGCTCGACGTCGAACACTCCGATGGCCGGAAAGACATCGTGGTTTCGAACGCCCAGTGGCAGTCGCATCTTTGCCGAGCCTGGAAGCCGGGACAGTACAAGCGTTGGTTTCTCCGCTCGCTGCAAGAAGACTTCGACGCACGCGAGTATCCGCGCGGTTGGACCACCGCGGCCTTCAATCCAGATGACGATTGGCTGAACGCGATGCCGCTCGCCGGCTCGCCGAACAAGCCGTCGCTGGCGACGACGTTCAGCGACTATGCGTTCGACGTCCGCGGCGGTGCGATCGACACAACGATGCGTCCCCGAAGCATCCCGCTGCTGAACGAATCGGAAGTGCCTGCCGAGCAGCTTGCCGAGTCGTGTTGGATCAAATGGCTACGGCCACCAGAAGAATACTTCGAATGCGCCCCGCCAAAGAGCTTCGAAGTCGAGCGACGCCCCGCGGCAACGCAAATCGACGCAGGCTCGTGGCGTGTAGAAGGCGATCCCAAATTAGGCGCTGCCCTGACGTTCGAATTCGACGAACAACTTGTCGGCTTCCCGTACTTCTCGATCGAAGCGTCCGAAGGAACGGTCGTCGAACTGCTCGTGCAAGAAGGGCACGAGGTCGGTGGAGCGGCCTTGCTCGACACAGGCCGAAACAGTTGGACGCGCTTCACCTGCCGCGCAGGACTGAATCGATTCGAATGCTTCGACTACGAGAGTCTGCGCTGGTTGCAGCTTCATGTTCGCAATTGCGACGGCCCGGTGACGATCCGCAATGTCGGCGTCCGGCGGCGTGTTTATCCCTGGCCTCAATCGCCGCAGATTCGCACGAACGAACCGGCCTTGCAGCGACTTTTCGATGCCTCCATCAATACGCTCAACAACTGTGCGCAGGACGTGATCGTCGATGGCATGGGGCGCGAGCGGCAACAGTACAGCGGCGACTGCGGTCATCAGCTTTCGGCGATCCGGCTGGTGATGGGCGAAACCCGCTCTCCGGCACGTTTTCTTTCGACGTATAGCCAAGGCATCACGGTCGACGGTTACTTTCTTGACTGCTGGCCCGCGTACGACCGACTGGCACGTATCGTCGAGCGAGAGCTGGGCCTGTTCCATCTGGGCCCGATTCTCGACCACGGCGTGCAACTCAACTTCGATTGCTGGCGGCATTACCTCGACACCGGCAACCTCGACGCCATCCGCGAGCCTTACCCGCGCCTGCTTCGATTCGCCGAATACTTGCAGGGGATCATCGGCCACGACGGGTTGCTGCCGGTCGAAGGGCTCGGCATTCCGTGCGTGTGGCTCGACTATCAGGCCTACGGGCAATCGGGCCGCATGCCGCACGAGACGCAACGCCACAAGCAATGCGCGTTCAATCTGTACACGGCCGCGATGTTCAAACACGCGCTCGCGCCGCTGTGCTGCGCGATGGGCGATGCGCCAAAGGCGGAGTCCTTCGAGCGCCTGGCGAAGTCGCTCGAGGTGGCGACCGTGCGGCGATATTGGAGCGCCGAGCGGCGCATGTTCGTGAACAATCTGCCGTGGCTCGACGAGGAGAATCAGATTCGCCTTTGCGACCGATCCTTGGCGACCGCGATTCTTTTCGACCAGTGCCCGGAGAACGACATCAGCGCGGCCGTCAATGCGCTGGCCGATCGCCCGCGTGAGATGGGGCTGTCTTACCCCGCGAATGCCGGTTGGCGACTGCGAGCGCTAGCGAAGGCGGGCAGGGCAGATGTTGTTGTTCGTGAACTTCGCGAGCGGTGGGCCACGATGGACTCTGTGAAGTTGAACAATACGCTCCAAGAAGGTTGGAAAACGCGGGCCGACAGTTCGAACCAATGGAGTCACTGTGCGGTTGCCCCGCTGTACATCACCTACGAGGAACTTGCCGGAATTCGCGCTATCGAACCTGGGTTTAAGCGTGTCGAGATTCGCCCCCAGTTGGCCGATCTGGAGCAACTCGCGCTGACGGCGTACACGCCGCAAGGGCCAATTCGCTTCGAGGCCAACTATCGTCGTGGAGCTCGTGATCTGTCGATCTCGCTTCCGCAGGGCTGCGAAGGCGAACTCGTTTTGTCGAATGATGAACGCGTCGCACTCGACGCAATTTCAGGCCACGGACCGTCAACCCATCGACGGTATCGCCTTCCTGCGGACCAAACTACGCGCTTGCGGCTTAGCAAGACCTAACGCACCAGGGGGGGACGCGCTCCGCTGGCGCGTCGCGGCTAACCCTCGACGACAACGTCGTGAAATGCGCTCTACCGCGCGCCTTCAAGCTGCTTCTTCAGCGACGAGTACAGCGGCAAATGGCGGTAGTAAACTTCGAGCGTGTACAGCGACAGGCACGTGCAATACAGTCGGCCGCCTTGTCCGCGCTGGCACCAGATGTCGGGGTCGCGCCCCAGCGGCTCCCAACTGCCGCGCTCTTTGCCTGCGTGTTCTTGGTGCTGGACGACCATGTCGCGATAGACGCTGTTCCACTTCGTCCAGTACTCGCCCTCCATGTGATGCATGACTTGCGTTGCATAGTACCAGTAGTAGTGATCGCGATCGGTCCAATCGGGAACGCCATTGTTCTCGGGGTTCAATAAAATCTGAATGCCGCGCACCATGCGTGGATCATCCTGCTGCCAACCCAAATACTGCCGACACAGCAGGCCCTCGGCCGTCATCGATCGTGTCGCGTTCGTCTTATCCTGATCGGCCAGATACGTGTACGTGCTGCCGCCTGTAGGACTCGCGCGATCGAGATATTTGCCGATGCGGTCCAGCGACTCTTGCGGCACTTCGATGCCACCCATCTTCGCGCTTTGCAACGCCATCATCATCCAACCGGTGACCGACGTATCGCTGTCTTGACGCGGCGTGTAGCGCCAGCCTCCTCTTTCAGGGTCCTGGGCGTCGAGACAATACTGTACTGCCGCCCGCGCCGGGTTGCGTAGAGCCGAGTCTTTCGACATCGCAAAGAGCTCACAGACGGCGATCGTGCATTGCGCGTGGGTGTATAGGGTTTCGTCACGCTGATTGCCGTGAAAGAAATTGCCCTCGCGATCTTGAGATCGGAGCAACGCCTTGAGTCCGCCCGCGACGTTCGCCTTGTACTTGCCGCTCTGGTGCGTGTTGCCAGCTCCCTGGAACGCCAACAGCGCCATGGCCGTCGCAGCTTCGTTGTTCTCGAACGTCGCGCCGCCAGTGTAGGGCCCCTTAAGGCTCCACGAACCATTCTTCAACTGCTGCTTCACCAGCCACTCGAGGCCCATCGTCACCGCGTCTTCCGACTTGTTGCTTCCGCCGTAGCGGCCGAGCAGCATGCTCTTCATGCCATGATCGCGACCGGCGAGCGCGATCGGCAGCGGACTAATGCTCGTCGCCGATCCGCCCCCCACGTAACCGCCGAAGATCGAATCGACCTGAAGGCTCGGCGCTTCGGCGAACGGATCGTTCACTGCCGGCAATGTCGCCGTCATCGCAGCGGCATCAGCTTGCGGACCTTCGATCGGCGAACTGACGCTCGGATCGATCAGTTGCTGGCCGAGATTTTCCGAGTAAGTTGCGTTGAGTGTAACGACGCTCTTGTCGACTGCGGCGCCAGCGGCCAGAAGCCCGAGCAAAATGATCAGCACCATGTGCACGGCCGCGCTGGTGAGAACCGGCGTCGAGAATCGCGACGCGAACGTTTTGAACCGTTCTTCGGTCGTCTCTTCTTCTTCGCGCTGCACGCGAATCGACGGCGACCCGGGAACACCGCCTTTCGCGACAGCGCGTGGCGCCGCACCACTTGGAACAGCCACCGGACGTGGAGCTGCGCTGCTTGTGCGTGACGGCTGTAGTGGAGTCGGTGGTGGACTTTTGGCGGCGGGCAATGGCGCTGGCCGCGGCGTTGCGGGAAGTGGCCGAGGCGGTGCGGGCGGCTGAGCAACAGGCGACGGTGGGGCAGTCGGCGGCGCGGCAGTGGGCTGCGCCGGTGGCGCTGGAATCGGGACGGGCTTGGGAACCGGAAGCGGACGTGCGGGCGCACCGCTAGCGGGCAATGGGGGCGCACCTTCTGCGGATTGGCGGGGATTGGGGCCCACCATGAATCAACGACTCCGCCGTATCTGGTCTGTTCCGTAGTCCCGAATCGACGCCGAACCGCGTTAGGCTGCGCCGACTTTTCGTCGCGCTGTGGAGGATGAGTGCGCTACTCCAAAGTGTAGTCGTCTCAAAACAGAGCGCAAGAAAAGTGCATATGGTGACGCGATTTATAACGAAACCGACGCCTCGGGGACGGTCGTTGTGCGTACCATCGGCCCTTTCGGAATCTTCGCGAGAGTCGACGATGGTTATGTCAACGATGCCCCTAGCCTTGCAGCCCCCGTGCGGTAGAATGACGAGCGCGACGTCGAGCGGCCACGCGGCCCTCCGTCGCCACCTCAAAACATGACGCGGGGTGGAGCAGCCCGGTAGCTCGCGAGGCTCATAACCTCGAGGTCACAGGTTCGAATCCTGTCCCCGCCACTCGAAAGCCCCGTGGTCGCCAAGTGCGGCCACGGGGTTTTTCGCGAAGGAGCTTCGAACATGGACATTGCGGGTGTTCGTGAGGCGCTCAACCTGCAGCCATTCGAGCCGTTTCTCATTCGGCTCGCGGACGGACGACAATTGCCCGTGCCCCATCGCGAGTTTGTGGCACTCACGCCGCGTCGCGTCATCGTCGGCGCAGAAGACGATTCGTGGATGATCGTCGAACCGTTGCTCATCGTCTCACTCGATTCGATGCCGAAAAAAGGCAAAGGCGGGAACGGGTCGACGCGAAAGAAGTAGCCGCGTCGCTTGGTAGCGACTACGCACGGGCGTTGAAGATGCGATCGCCGGCGTCGCCGAGGCCGGGGACGATGTAGCCGACGTCGTTCAGCCGTTCATCGATCGCGCAGACGTAGATCTCCGTGTTCGGAAATGCTGCGGTCACACGCGCGATGCCTTCGGGCACGGCAAGAATCGACAGCAACTTCACCTGCGGAACGCCCCACTGCTTCATGGCGTCGAGCGCGGCGACGGCTGATCCGCCGGTGGCCAACATCGGATCCATCACGAGCGCGACATCTGCCGGATTCGACGGCGGCAACTTCTTGTAATACTCGACCGCCTGCAACGTCCGCTCATCGCGATAGAACCCTAGATGCCGCACCTCGGCCTCAGGCAACAGGTCGAGCACCGCGTCGACCATGCCAAGACCTGCGCGCAGAATCGGCACCAGGCTAATGCGCTCAGCAAGCCGGCGGCCTTCGGTCGTCGCGAGAGGCGTTTCGATGGCAACCGGGCGCGTCGCGAGTTTCTTCGTCGCCTCGTAAGCCAGAAGCACCGAAAGTTGACGCACCGTGGCGCGGAACTCGACCGCGCCCGTGCTTCGATCGCGCAGACACGTGAGGAAGTGCTGAACGAGACTGTGCTCGACTTGATAGACCTGGCTCATGGCGGACAAGACTCCACGTGGTAACGTGGACGTGATTCTATCGCCGCCTGCGACTCGCGTCGGCCCCCTGGCGAACCGTGCCGGGGCTAAATCGGACGACCCCCGACGAATTGCCAGGGGCTGAAGACTGCGTTAGCGGTCAGACTTGACCAGCTGCATGTTGGCAATGACCGTTTCGGCGCCGACCGTCATTCGGCGAATTTTCTCGGCGATTACGGTCTTTTCCGACACGGTCGCCTTCTTGACCCGCTTGGAAATCTTCTTGAGTTTCTCGCGGCGCTTGCGGCGACGCTTGATTTCCTGCATTCGATCGCTGATTCCGCCCACGATGCGTCTCCAGAATGATTGGTCGAGTTCGCCGCTTTCTAACACTGCCAACCGTCAGCGTCAACCGAGGTCGGCCGGGCGGCGTGGCATGGGAACGCTCGATCTCGCGAAACGACGTCCATCAAAAACGACGTCCATCAAAAACGACGTCCATCAAAAACGACGTCCATCAAAAACGACGTCCATCAAATAGAAACGCCTGGCCACGTTGGCCAGGCGCTCCTGTCTCGGTGTATCAACCTCTGAGCGACACATCGGAGCGCGAGGCTCCGACAGCGCTACTTCTTCTTCTTCTTGGCGCCCTTCTTCTTCGTAGCCTTCTTGGTCGCCTTCTTCATTGCCTTCTTCTTGGCCACGTTTCGTCCTCCTAACAGATGTGTTGGGTGTCGCGAGTCAACGTCTCGGGCTGGGACGAGCAGTTCAACTCTCGGTCACCCCATTTTCAGTTCGCTGCGAGTCGCATCTGTTTTTGTTTTCGCGGATGCGTTCGTCGCGAACTTTTCTGAAATCGTTCGAGCGCTGCGACGCGCTTTGCAAGAGCACCTCGCATCTCGAACTTGCGAAGTATCGTACTGATTCATGGAAATTCTGCAAGAACATTTTCGCATCGGGGTACGCGTTGTGCATTGCGACCGCACGCTGATGCAGCGCGATGCTGGTCATTCACACGCGTCACATGCGCATCACATCACGTGCACGGAGCGCGTGATGGTGCATTGCGATCTTGCGCAACGTTCGATTCGCTCATCGCGCAAAAAAAACGGGAAGGCGTGATCAACACCTTCCCGTAAAAAATTGTCGACGTTCTCTTCACGACATTGTCGAGACAATGGCGTCGAGACAATGGCGTCGATCTACTGCGGAGGATTGTCGCCCTTGGTCGAAGTTTCGACCGAGGTCGTCGTCGTCTTGCTGCCGCCGTCGGTCGTCATGGTCTTCGTCTCTTTCGCAGCCGTATCGGTCTTATTGCAGCCGACCATACCGATCGAGCACAGCGACAATGACACCGCCAATGCCAATAACGTGCGCATAGGAAGCCCTTTCTGCTGAATAACTTAGTTCGTCCCGGCAAGAAAGTTCCCGCCGGTCCTCTGAGAAGGATGAGGACTCCCGGCAGCCATTTATTCCCGACCGCAGGAAAGTATTTGTCGCGAACTATCGGTCGTTGCAGAGCGACGAGAGACGCCCTAGCTGCAGATGACGCTCTCGTAGCGCCGCGACGAGCGAATCGGAGCACAGCATCGCAAGTTCAGAGGGCCGAAGCGCAGCGAGTGGATCGCTCCAACCCAGCGGCGGTGAAGTTTCGTCGGCGGCGCACGCCGGATGAATGCCGACTTCGAGCGAGCGATTACCCGCAACACGATCCAACCACGCGCTCAGAACAGGCAGCGTGATTCGCCCCGCGTGCGCGGTTCCAAAGTATTCGTCGGGATGCGCAAGATGCGAGGCTTGAAGGTGCGGCAAGATGCGTCGAGCGAATTGTCGCTTGATTTGTGCGACGAACCACGCCGATGGTCTTCTCGTTCGCAACGTCGTTACTGCTAAATGGCGCTCATGAGCCCATCGCACGACAGGAATCGAGTTCTTTGCGAGCACGTCGACGAGAATCGGCCCAATGCGTGGAAACATCTCAACGTACTGATGGCCGTTGGCGTGTGTCGGCTCCACTCCATGATCGCGAACGAACTTGATCTGCTCGTCAAGCTCGTTGCGAACGGCCGCGTCGAACGATTCGCGCCATCGCATCGCCGCGGCCAACAATCGACCGGGGCCGAGAAAGCAACCACGCTCGTCGAGCAGTTCGCGCGGATAACGACTCCCGGTGAGTGGCTGGCCCTGCGTCAGGTTGAAATGCACGCCGAGATCGAATGCCGCAGGCTCGTCGCGCAGCTCTCGTCGACGTTGGGCGCTTGGAAAGTCGGCGTGATTCTTAAACGGCGCGATCGCTTGCACCGCGGCAATTCCTTTGGCCGCGGTTGGACCGTTGGCGAGGACCGAGGTGCTGGTGAGCACACCGTGCGTGAAGGCCTGGACGATGCCGCGGTCGACGGCGTCCGACATTCCCAGGTCGTCGGCGTGAAACACGATCGACGAACAGTGGTCCGACGAACAGTGGTCCGACGAGGGCTCGCGATCGATGACGGCCATTTACGCCGCCTTGCGAACTTCACTTTCGGCGGCGACACGTCGGTATCGCGGCAGCGACGCATGGCGATAGCGAATGCGTGCCACGTCGGCCAACATCGGCAACGCATGACGCGTCAGCGACAGCGTCGACGAATACTCGTTGATCAACGTGACGGGAATACGCTCGAACGGAATTCCCATCCGTCGCGACAAGTAGACGACCTCGGCATCGAAGGCGAAGCCGTCGATCGTCGTTCGCGAGAAGATTTCGACCGCCGCTTGCCGGCTGAACACTTTCAGTCCGCATTGCGTGTCAGTCACTTTGCGTGAAATGAGTGTCGCAACAATATGGCTGAACGTGGCCGTCGCGAGACGTCGCGAAAGGCGACGCGGCGCTTGCATCGTCGCCCCGCGCATGTCGCGAGCGCCGAAGATGATCTCGCATTTCCCGAGACGAATCTGCGAATAGCCTTCGACGAGCGCGTGCAGGTCGTACGGCAAGTCGGCATCGGTGAAGGCGACAACGGCCCCGGTGGCAGCGAGCATTCCAGCACGAACGGCGGCGCCTTTACCTTGATTCTTGCGAAGCGAGTGCGTCGAAAAACGACGCCCCATGGTGTCGGTCAGTCGCGGCGTGTTGTCGGTGCTGCCGTCATCGCAAACCACCACGCGATAGTCGATGGCGGTGCGATCGAGGAACGTTTCGAGACCGTGAAGTGTCGGGCCAAGCCGCGACTGCTCGTTAAATGCCGGAACGAGCACGGTCAGGTCATGATCGGTCGGCGCAGCGGCAAGCGAAATAGTTGAGTTGGCGGGCGCCGTTGCGCCTCGATCCGGGAAAGCTTGCATGATCCGACGTCCGTGTCGCGTCTTGCTTGGGGAGCGGCACATTCTAGTGAAGCCGCCGGACGTGGCAATGCAGGTTTCGCCGCACATTGACGGCGACGCTAGCAGTTGAATTGGTTAGCCGCGACGCGCCAGCGGAGCGCTCCGCTGGCGCGTCGCGGCTAACCCAATGTATTTACGTCCGATAGTCCGCGTTCAGTCGCACATATTCTGCCGTCAGGTCGGTCGTCCAAAAACGTACGCGCTCATCGCCCGAGTGAAAATCAAGCACGATCGACGTGTCACGATTCTCACCGATCGAGCGGCTCACTTCCGCTTCGTCAAAATCAATCGGCGCGCCGTGCTCGTACAGCAACGCGCCGTTGAGATGCAGCGTGACCTTCATCGGGTCGAACGGAACATTCGCATAGCCGGCGGCCGACACGATGCGACCCCAGTTAGGATCGCCACCCGCGATGGCGGTTTTCACCAGCGGGCTTTCCGCAACCGTCTTGGCGATCTTCCATGCCCCAGTGCGATTCGCGAATCCCACGATGTCGATCGTCACGAGGTGCGTCGCGCCTTCGCCATCGGCGGGAATCGCCTTGGCGAGTTCTTGGCACACATCGTCGAGCGCGGCCGAAAACGTCTTGAGGTCGTGGCCCGCGAGCCTCGGCGCTCCTGCGGCCCCGTTGGCCAGGAACAGCACCGTGTCGTTGGTGCTCATGTGACCGTCGACGCTGATGCAGTTGAAGCTGTCGCTGACCGCCGCGCTCAGCAACTTCTGCGCGGTCGCCGAGTCGAGCGTGGCGTCGGTCACGATCACGCCGAGCATCGTGGCCATATTCGGGCCGATCATCGCCGCGCCTTTGGCCATGCCCGTGATCTGTACTTCAGCGCCGCCGACCTTCAACGTTCGTGCCGCAAGTTTATGCCGCGTGTCGGTCGTCAACATGCCACGGGCAGCGGCCACGAGTGAATCTTCGCCGTCAGCGAGTTGCGTCGACGCGGCGCGAATGCCGACTTCGATCTTCTCCATCGGCAGGAACTCACCGATCACGCCGGTCGACAAGACGAGCATTTGCTCAGCGGTCGCTCCGACGGCCGTGGCCGCCAGCTCCGCCATGCGCCGAACATCGGCGTCACCGCGCTCCCCGGTGCAGGCGTTCGCATTGCCCGAGTTGATGACGACGCCGCGAATGGCGTCGCTCGGCGTATGCGATCGGTCCCATCCCACGGGCGCTGCGAACACGAGGTTCTGCGTGTACACGCCAGCCGCCGCGGCGGGGCGATCGGACACGATCAGGCTGCAATCCAGCTTGCTCGTGTTGCGCTTAATGCAGCAATACGCGCCGGCCATTCGATAGCCGCGAGGCATCGAGATGTGTTGCTCGTCACTCATGGCAGTGCAGTCGTCTCGGGAAAGCCGTACATCAGGTTGAAATTCTGCACCGCCGCGCCGCTGGCCCCCTTGATCAGATTGTCGAGGCAACTAATCGTGATGAGCCGATTCTGGACGAGCCGTGCCGTGATGTCGCAGAAGTTGCTGTTCGCGGAATCCTTCGTGCCCGGCAGATGATCGACGACGCGCACGAACGGTTCGTCGGCATAAAACTCGCGCAGCGCGTCGAGCGCCTTCTGTTCCGTCAGTCCCGGGCGAGGCACCGAGTACGCGGTCGACAGAATGCCGCGGTCCATCGGAATCAGATGCGGCGTAAAGATCACGCTCACGTCGAGTCCACTGGCCGTGCTGAGAATCTGATTGATCTCGGGCGTGTGGCGATGCCGACCGACGTTGTACGCGCTCAGGCTTTCGTTGCACTCGGGGAAGAGTGTCGTGAGCTTCGGCGTGCGACCTGCGCCGGAAATGCCGCTCTTCGAATCGACGATGATTCCTTCGGGCTCGATCAGGCCGAGCTTGAGGAACGGTGCGAGCGCGAGGATCGCCGACGTTGGGTAGCAGCCGGGGTTGGCGATCAGTCGGGCGCCGATCACGGCTTCGCGGAACAACTCGGGCAGACCGTAGACCGCCATCGCCAGGCGTTCGGGGTCGCCGTGCTTTTCGTTGTACCAGTGGGCGTAAACCTCGGGATCGTGCAGCCGATAATCGGCGCTCAGGTCGATCACCTTGCAGCCGCCGGCGAGCAGCTTCGGCGCGGTGGCCGTGACGACGCCATGAGGCAAACAACTGAAGACGCAATCCGCACGCGAGGCGATCGTCTCGGGCGTCGGATCTTCGAGGCGCAGATCGGTGCGTCCCGCCAGGAACGGATGCACCGACGAGACGGGCAGATTGCCTTCCTGACGACTCGTCGCGACGGTGATCTCGACCTCGGGATGCCGAAGCAGAATCTTGAACAGCTCGAGGGCTGAGTAGCCAGTGGCACCGAGGACGGCGACGCGAACCATGTGAGGATTCGGTGAAGTGGAAAGTGGCGAAAATCTCGACGCAGTATACCCCTGCGTCTAAGCGTCGCCAGGGGTGGTTAGCCGCGACGCGCCAGCGGAGCGCTCCGCTGGCGCGTCGCGGCTAACCGGCCTATCAAAAACTAGAGCCTGTAACTCGCTACCAGGTTCGGATCGCCAGCGGATTGGCTCGCATGAACTCTTCGGCTTCGGGGCGTGTGAAGACGCTTTCGGTTGCCGAGATGCTGCGGACGCAGCTCGCCCCGAGAGCGCTCCCCCATGCGAGACACTGCTTGAGATCGCCGCCGTTGATGAGCGCCGCGATGAACCCGGCGTCGAAGGCGTCGCCGGCTCCGGTGCCGCCGACGTATTCGACCTTGTGAGCCGCAGCCCACAATCGCTCGTCACGTGTGACGGCCACGGTCCCTTCGCCGCCGCAGGTGATGACGACGGTTTCAGCCCCCATGTCGCGAAAGTGCAGCGCTTGTTTCTTCGCGTCGCTCTCGCCAGTGAGCAGCGCCGCCTCATCGGTGTTCGGCAGAAAGACGTCGGTCTCGGGCAGCAGAATCTCCAGCCCCTCGCGGTGATCGCCAGTTCCCGGATGCACGACGTCGAGCACCGTGCGCACGCCTGCCGCGCGTGCTGCTCGAAACTGCTCGGCGAGTCGCGTTGGTTCAAGCGACGGTAGAATGAGATAGCCGCCGACATAGAACACGCGCGACTTCAGCACGAGCTCCATCGGGATATCGTCCGGCGACAACCTGGCATTTGCGCCGACCGAGTGGATGAAACGTCGGTCCTGCCCCTTCACGTTGATGATCAACGTCTGCGACGTCTCGACATCCGATAGGCGTCGAATGCCTTCGCAGCCGACGCCGGCGTGATCGAGCGTATCGATAATGAACTGACCAAAAATGTCGCTGCCGACACATCCGACGGCAGCGACGTTGACCCCGACGCGAGCCAAATCCATGGCGGCGTTGCAGGCGCATCCGCCGACCGTGAGCGGCAAACGATCACTCAACACCAACTGCCCTGCCTCGGGCAGTCGTGCTATCGGCGTGCACAAATGATCGGCAACGAGCAGCCCGACACTGACGCACTGAACGGAAAGGTTCGAATCGGCAGCGTGCATCTTTGATTGAGGATTGGTGCGTCGTTTCGGCGTGGCAACGGGGCGGAGTGGCTGGATGCGATATTGACGCAATTTCCTGTATCGCCTAGATTTCGTCGCCTTTTGCCCTGGTTCTCTTTGAACCCAGCGACAGGCCGCATCCAGCCCGCCACGGTTCTAACAAGCGATAACGAGCATCGCCAGGGTGCCAACTTTTCCCCTATGCCGGGGCGATGTGGCACGTTTGGTGCTGTTGTGACCGAAACGACACGGGACGACGTCGTTAAATCGCCCCGCGCGCCGCGGACATTGAAGTCTCCGGAGACACGTGCGTATGGGAAAGATCGCGGAGTGGGCGCATCGGTTTGGCGGAACGGTCATCCTCTTTGCGGTATCCCAATTTACCTGGGTCGGAACTTCTCGTTCCGACGAAGTCAATTCGTCCGATGCCGCCCGCGACGGCGAGCCTCGCGTGGCTCGCTTGATCAGCGAACTCGGCAGCGATTCGTTCTCGGCACGAACGTATGCGAGCCAGGCCTTGGCCGACCTCGGCCCCGATGCGCGTGTCGCACTGGAATTGGCATCGCTCAATAACGACCCCGAAACGCGGTTGCGCGCTTCGGAACTTTTAACACGTCTGAAAGCGCGCGATCTGTGGGCGGCCGCCAAGGTTGACCCGCCGACGGGCAAGGTCTCGGCAGCTACGGTGTTGGCGGCGATGGCTGACCAGAGCGGCAATCGCGTGCTGTTGGGCGATCAGTACGGAAACTTTCACGACGAAGAAATCGAGTTCGACCGTCCGCTCGCCACGTTTTGGGAGTTGATGGACGACGTTTGTCGCAAGAGCGGCAACCGCGTGCGTGCGCACTACGACGCGCGTCAGCCGGGGTTGGTCGTCGTGGCTGGTGTGCCGGCGAAGTTTCCACTCGCCTATTGCGGTCCCGTGCGTGCGCAAGTGACGAGTGCTCGCCGCGTGTTCACCGAAGAGCTCGATTACGAAGATCTCGACTCGGAGAAGACGCACACGTTCCAACTCACGCTGCAAATGACCTGGGAAGACCGGTTCCGTTTGGTGGCGTATCGATCGCAGCCGGAGTTGCTCTCGGCCGTCACCGATACCGGCATCGAGCTGTCGGCCAGCCAGGTCGCGGGGACCGGCTGGAACGTGGCCGGCTCGGGCACGCGGCAACTGACAATGAGCCTTCGCGTGCATCCGCCGGCGACGACCGCGCGAAAGCTCGACACGTTGAAACTCAAATGGGGCCTGATGGCCGTCGGCGATATGGCGTCGCTGGACGTGACGAACTGGCAATCGACCGATCCGCACTATCAAGACGACGTTGAGCTGATCGTCGAGAGCGCCCAGGTGACTCCCGGCGGTCGTTGCGAGATGTCGATCGTCATCAACCGCGATCTGATGATGCCCGATCCGCACGAGATCATCTTCCAGGAGAATGAGCTGGAGCTGTTCGACGAGCAGGGCCGCCCATTCCGCAAACAGGGGCAAACCAACAGCGCCACCGACACCGGCTCACGAAGTAAACTGACGTTCGTCGGTGAGTCGGCCGACGCGGTGCCTGCACGCTTGCGGCTCAGTTATCCCAAGCTGCGAGCGCAGAAAGACATGGAAATCGTCTTTCGCGACGTGCCGCTACCGGTCGGAAAGCCCGAGTAGGCCTGCATTTGCCTCCGACATGGGCGGGCATGGACTCGCCTTTGGAAAGTGGTCGATATATAATTCAGGCGTTGCGAACGAATCGAGTACGCAGACGTGCGTACGCGAGCCAGTGACGTACGAAGACTATCCGGATCAGCGAACCCAGAAAGCGGTGATGAAATGGCAGTGCTCCTGAGTGAAAAGGCCGCCAGTGAAGTGAAGCGCATCATGCAGGACCAGAAGCTCGACGAGACGATGGTCTTGCGCGTCGGCGTGGCCGGCGGTGGATGCAGCGGCTTCCAATACAACCTCGGCTTCGACAACAAGTTCGACGACAAGGCCGACAGCAAGTACGAGTCGCACGGCGTGACGGTCGTGGTCGACAAGAAGAGCTACTTGTTCCTCGACGGCACGACGGTCGACTTCTACGAAGGCCTCGAGAAGCGCGGCTTCACGTTCGAGAACCCGAACGCCGTCAAGAGCTGCGGCTGCGGCAGCTCGTTCCAGGCTTAATCGCCACGGAACGTCAGAATCAACGCATGGGCCTGGGGCCTTTCGGCCCCGGGCTTTTTTATGCGCTAACACATTGTCGAGATAGTTCGCATTCCTAGTCGAGCGGCTTCACGACGATATTCTTCAGCGCCGCGGTGGTGTTCCAACACGAGAAGCCTAGCGGTCGCGACGGTTCGACCTCGAAGCGAATCGACACGCTCACTTCGTCGAGATTGACGTGGAACTGCTTCTCGTCGTCGATCCATCCGTCAATCGCGTCCTTACTGACGCGCAGCCGAATGCGATACCACTTGTTGTTGTCGAATGTTCGAAATGTCGTCGTTTCGTTCTCCGAAGCATCGGAGCCGTTGAGGCTCGACAGACCCACAACCCCACCGCCCCAGCCGCCGACAATCAGGCTGCAAGGATCGTCATTCACGGGGAACGTCAAACCACAGAAGAAGTCGCCGCCGTCGACGCGCATGGCTTCGAGCGTGATTTCGTAGTCGATCTTCGGCAGCTTCTTGAACGCGTCGTCCGTAATGGTAATGCCGGTCGCTGGCTCGCCGCGCTCCATGAGAATGCGGCCATCCTCGACGCGCACCTTTCCCTCGCCGCCAAAGTCGGTGGCCGTCCAACCTGCGAGCGTCTTGCCGTCGAACAGCGAGATCGGCTTCTTGTCGTCGGCCGCGATTGCAGCCAACGGCGCCAAAGCGATGAGCGTGATGCACAACAGGCGCCAGCGGCAGAGGACAAACATAAGAGTCTCCAAATGATGTTGCGGCTTCAGACGCTTTCGATCGCACGGTGTACTAGGTCGAGCAGGTCTGGGCACGTTTTCAGGTCGTCAGCCACGCGCGGGTGTGCGAACAACCGCACGCGCTTCACGTAATCATCGAACTGTTCGCGGGCCAGCGTTCGCACCACGGGCGAAACTTCGCCAAGAGGGCGATACCTTCGCTCCTTCGCGAAATACACCTCGACGTTGAATTCAATCTCGCGCTGCGGCGGAGGCGCGTCGAAGAGCACCTCGTGAGCGGCGATGGGCTTGCCGAGCCGCGAAGAGGCAAGCTCGGCGAAACGTTCTGCACAGGCGACGAGCTCAGCATACGGTCGCCGCGCCAAGCGTTGAAAACCGCCTCGCTCTTCGAACCAACTGAACTGCACGACGCGCTTATAGAGACGTCGCGAGGGGCCGAACAAGCCATCGACGAGTTCCAACGCAGGAGTACCGCTTGCGATTTCGCGCAGGGCCGCAGCCATCGCAGGATCGGCTGCGCGATACAGCGGCGTCAGATTCACACGGTCGCGCAGCAGATAGAACGCTCGCTGTAGCATGGCCGTCGCCGCGCGCACGCCGTGATGCCAGTACACTTCGCTGAACATCACATACCGCGCGAAGACCATCATCTCGGCGGCTGTCTTGCCTTTGTCGGTAATCGCCAGCGAGTCGCCGCGTTCGTTCAGGCACAAGCTGCCGATGAGACGGCTCTGATCGAAGTTGCGACCATACGGCACTCCAGCATGCAAACTGTCGCGGGCCAGATAGTCCATCTTGTCGACGTCGATCGGACCCGAAAGCATGCTGGCGAGAATCGAAAGCCCCGTCGTCGCCGGCTTGTCGGCCAGCAACGATGCGACGTCGGCCGGTTCGATGTTCCAATCGGTTCGTAAAGCGTTGGCCAATTCACCTTGTGTGAGCAGTGGCTCGGCGGCGCGTTCGTGATCGAGGACGTTCGGCAGCCGGATGTCTTCGATCGGATGGCAGTACGGAAAGTGTCCAACATCGTGCAGCAAGGTCGCCACGAGGAACAGCTCGCCTTCCGCCGGCGTGACCGCTGCACAAAACCGATCGTCCTGAGCCATCTGTCTCAGGAACAGCAACGCCAGCCGATAGACGCCCAGCGAGTGCTCGAACCGCGTGTGAACCGCGCCCGGGTACACGAGCGCGACGAGGCCCAACTGCGAGATGCCCGACAGCCGGCGGAACTCGGCAGCGTCGATCAGCCGCCTCACGCGCGGAGTCAGCGGCACATCCAGCTCGGGAGCGATGCGGACCATCGCCCGCGAGGCATTTAATGCCGCAACTTCAGCAATGTCCGCGATGCCACTCACGCGTATGATTCCGAAACCTTTTCGCGAGTTCACCGTTTCGAGAGTTCGTTGGTCAACTCGACGCCCCATTGGACCGCGGCGTCTGGTAGATTGTCGTTGAGATCAGGCACCGTTCCCAGGCGGAATTTCGTGAGACAGACGAGATCGTTGTCAGGCGGCTCCGGCGGCGGGCGGAGACGCATCGGTGGATGGACGGTGTTGGGCGTCCTCGTCTTCACATCGCTCGTCCAGACATGCCGTGCCGTCGAGTTTGAGGTCACGCTTGGCGACGAGTTTGCCGAGGTTCCGGTCTCGGGGCGGTTGTTTGTCTTTCTGTCGGCGAATCGGCAGCCCGAGCCGCGGCTGGGGCCAAACTGGTTCAAGCCCGAGCCGTTTTTCGCCATCGACGTGGTCGACATGCAGCCCGGCAGCACGCGTCGCATCGACGCCTCGGCCGACGGTTTCCCGACAACGCTCGACAAGCTCCCTCCGGGAACTTACCACGCGCAAGCGTTGCTCGACCATCAACGCGACTCCGCCCGGCGAGGTCGCGCTCCCGGCAACTTCTATAGTTCCGTCGTTCGTGTCCTCCACGACCAGCAGTCATCGAACGCACACATCGCGCTCGAGCTCGACAGCGTCGTGCCCGACGAATCGTTTCCGGTGGTCGGCTGGCTGCGCGAGGTTGTGCTGCTGAGCCCGCTGTTGTCGAAGTTTCATGGCTTTGATGTCTATCATCGCGCCGGAGTCGTGTTGCCGGCAAGCTATCTGACGAATACGGCTCGTCGCTATCCGGTTATCTACTCGATACCGGGCTTCGGCGGAACGCATCGCGACGCCTTGCGGCACGCCGATGCCGCCCCCGTCGCGGAGACCGGCGAAGTCGAGTTCATTCGCGTGATGTTGTCCGGCGATTGCCTGTGGGGTCACCATTGTTTTGCCGATAGCGCGACGAATGGCCCGCGCGGGCAGGCCCTTATCGACGAGTTGATTCCGTATCTCGATCAGACATTCCGCACGGTCGACGAGCCTCGCGGGCGGTTCCTGACGGGGCACAGCTCGGGTGGATGGTCGAGCCTGTGGGTGCAAGTGAACCATCCCGAGTTCTTTGACGGCGTGTGGAGCACCGCGCCCGATCCCGTCGACTTTCGCGACTTTCAACAGATCGACCTGTACCGCGTGCCGCCGTCGAACATGTATCGCGACGCACGTGCTCAACGACGCCCCATCGCGCGCCGTGGCAACGAGCCTGTGTTGTGGTACGACTCGTTCGCCAAGATGGACGACGTGATCAAACGCGGCGGGCAACTGCGATCGTTCGAGGCGGTGTTTAGCCCGAAGGGTCCCGATGGCGAGCCGATGCGATTGTGGGATCGAAAGACCGGCGCCGTCGACGCGACGATTGCCGAGTCGTGGAAACCGTATGACATCCGCTTGAAACTTGAGCAAGAGTGGCCGACGCTGGGGCCGAAACTTCGCGGCAAGTTGCACGTGATCATGGGCGCCCGCGACACGTTCTATCTTGAAGGCGCCGCCAAGAAGTTGGCCGCCACGCTCGCCGACCTTCGCAGCGACGCCAAGATCGAGATCGTCCCCGACAAGGATCACTCGAACCTGATGACGTCGCAGATGTACGCGCGCATTCGTCGCGAGATGAGCGACAAGTTTCGTGCCTACGATCGTGTGTCGAACGCCGAACCGGCCGCGCGGTGAATCTGTGTTGCCCGGTTAGCCGCGACGCGCCAGTGGAGCGCGTCGCAAGCGACGCGGCTAACCATTTCATGAGGCGCTTCTACACCGTGACGCCCGTCCACGGCATCGGCAAGCCGGCCAAGTACCCGAGGCCGAGCGTCAACAGCACGTACGAGCTGTAGTGGAAAAAGCCTGACCCGAAGTCGAGGTCGTAGCAAGCCAGCGCGATACCGGCCCCGACCAAGAAGAACGGCGGCGCGACGATCACATAGCTGTAGATCGATCGCGTCGCATCGGGTGGAATGAAGTGGAATACAACCCACATCGCCGTGTACGCCGTTCCACAGATCAGCGATCGCAACAGAAGCGACCGCCCGCGGTAGGGCTCGAGCTCGTCGTCACGCAGGATGGCGTAGGTCGCCATCGTGATGGGGATCGACATCACGAACAAGGCGGCGACTCGTGCGCCGAGCGCCGTCATATCGGCGCCGCGGAAGAACGACCCGCCGAACCAGGCGGTGGCGAGTGCCGCGACGACCACGACCGCGATGGCCGCGATGCGAGTCGGCGTGACCTTGGTTTCCTGCCGCTTGATCGGCTTCGGGACCAGGTTCTTCCCGGCGGACGAAACCTTCGCCGTGGCGGGTGCGTCCGTCGGGGCGTGGATCGTCACCTCAGCCTGAGGCTTGGGGATCGTAATCGGCGACTTGCACTTAGGGCAGGGGCCTTGTTTTCCCGCAAACTTATCGCTGACGGTAAACGTTGCTTTACAACCGGGGCACGTGACCTGAATCGGCATGCGACATCTCAGACGGGGCCAGTGGCCGACTCTGTTCCTAGTGTTGGATGCATGTCGAGCGCCGTCAAGTACGGCCGGCGCGGTCGGTCGTTCCGTCACAATCGACGCGATCCCACCGTGGGTGTGACGAAGCTCATGATCGGCGGATTTGGTGATCGGTCGGACGGTCGGTACTATGAAGGAGACGAACCTGGACCGATCGGTCTCAGGCCTTTTTTCTCGGCGCGAACCTTGGCACGGCACCGGCGCATCGTATGACCATCGCGTTGCTTTGTCCGAACGGGCACAAGCTGCTTTGTCCTGAATCTCAGGCAGGCAAGCGAGGGAAGTGTCCGCACTGTGGAGCGATCTTCCGCGTCCCCGAAGTCAGCGGCTCAGGGACGATTGACATCGGTGACCTCGCCGCGAGCGGTAGCTCGTCGAATGGCAACGGCTCGGGCCCGATGGCCACGCCCGTCCCGGTGGTCACTGCCTCGGCGGCAGGGCCAGGCTCGGCATCGGTCGTTCCGGTCGCGTCGGCGTCTGCCGAGCCTTCGGTCGACAATCCCATCAGCCGCTATGACGAAGAGGACCAACTCGGCGAAGACGAGATTTCGTTCCTTTGTCCGAACGGGCATCATCTGCGTGGCGGCAGCGAGCTCGGAGGCGAACCGGGCACGTGCCCTGAGTGCGGCGTGAAGTTTTTGGTTCCCACCGAAGACGAGCTGCACGAACCGTCCGAGATCGACGAGCCGGAGCAGTCGTTCGGTTTCCGTCTCGACAACCACGGCGACGAGGAACCGGTCGAGCGTTCGCGCGGCGAGTTTTTCGCGAACCTGTGGAGCTACAAGGCGCGCGGGGCGACGATCGAGTTGTATCTCGAAGGCGGCACGATGCTCATTCCCGATGGCTACGCCGCCGAACTGTCACGCAACGACGAAGGCGTGTTCCTCGTCCGCGAGTCGGATGGCACGTTCACGGTGGCCGTCGTGTCGTGGAAGTCGATCACGCACATGGCCGTCCGCGGTCTCGAAGAGATACCCGAAGGCGTGTTCGATATTCCGTAGTTAGCCGCGTCGCTTGCGACGCGCTTTCGGCGCGGATTTCACGAGGCGACACGGATTTCACGATTAGACAGTGACAAATCGCGTCGCAAGCGACGCGGCCAACGCTATTCCTCGTCGTCGGCGAGGTCGGCCTCGCTGATCATCGCGAAGCCCTTGCTCGCGAGCGTCTCGAGGCCCATGTCGATGTTGTCGACCATCAAGGCGACGGCCGGGCGGCCGCGAGGACGTGTGAGCAGCGGGTAGGCCTGCACGATGTTGACCTCGGCCTGCAGCAATGCGGTGCACACTCGCAATAGCGGTTGAGGCCCTTCGGGCAACTCGACTCCGATCAGATCGCTTTCGATGAGCGCCAATCCCGCACGCTCCAGAATCTCGCGACCTTGCTCGGGATGGCTGAGCAAAAAGCGGCAGAAGGCGCACTCGGCCGAATCGGCGATCGAGAGCGCGACGATTTTGACGCGACTTCCTTCGAACCGGCGGACCACTTCGAGCAGTTGCCCGACGCGGTTCTCAAGGAACACGGTGAACTGACGAATGGACGGGTAACCCCGCCCGCGGGCGGTGGCGTAGCCAGTCCCTGTGCTATCACCGATACTCATGCACCCGTTTATAGGGGAAGCCGCCGAAGCGGTCAACGATTTCGACACACGCGATACAATGGCCCGATGCTAAAAGAACACGAGATCGAGATTCGCGTTCGGTATCAGGAAACCGACGCGATGGGCGTCCTGCACCACGCCAACTATCTGACCTATTTCGAGGTCGGACGCACCGAGCTGCTGCGTGCCAACGGCATGAACTACCGCGACGTCGAGGCGGGCGGCGTCTTCATGGTCGTCGTTCGCATGGAATGCCGCTACCGACGCCCCGCACGTTATGACGACGTGCTTCGGCTCAAGACGCGAACGTCGCGCGTGACGGCCGCAAAGATAGAACACGAGTACCAGATGTTTCGCGGCGAAGAACTCATCTGCGACGGTTCGAGCACATTGGCCTGTGTGAACCGCGAAGGTCAGGTGCAACGCGTGCCCGAGTGGTTGCACATCGACTGAGCGCTACGCGAACAGCGCCTTCAGGCAAATCTGCGACCATGTCTCGAATGCGTCGCACTCGCGCAGCAAGGCGTCGACGTTGCGAAAGCCGCAATCGACCATCTCGGCCTCGCGTGGCTCTACGTCCGGTCGTTCGACGTCGCAGATGTGCACGATGCCCAGGTGCACGCGACCCACGTCGGTTTCGTCGTCGTTGATCATGCCGACAAGCCGCTGGCTGTACGGCGTGCCGATGATGACTTCCTCGTCCAGTTCGCGTCGCATGCCTTCTTCGTAGGCGTGCGTGGCGCGTTCGACGTCGCCGTCATCACTCGAAATGTGCCCGCCGATGCCGACACTGCGTTTGCGGTGCAGACGGCCTTCGCCTTGCCCGGTGCCACGCGTGTATTGGAACAATTGCGTGTTCGCGCCTTGCCCGTAACGGAAAATCACGTAGGGAATGAGCTGCTTGAAGCTGGGATCGCCTTCGACCTCGGAACGTGGGCGGTAGCTGATGTTCTCGGGTCGCAACAGCGGTACGAGGTAACGCTGAACGTCAGCACTAAACCCTTGGAAATGTCCTACGTCATGGAACACCGCGGTCGGCACCACCATGACACATTCCGTGCGAACGTCGAAAACCATCGTCAGCGTGTCTCCGGCGTGATCGAGCCACTGATTGTGAGAGTGATAGCATAGCGACGGCGAGCGCAATTGAATACCGGCCGCGCGGAGAACGCCGACACGTCAAACGATGAGCATGCAATCGCCGTAGCTGTAAAAGCGGTACTTCTCGGCAATCGCTTCGGCGTAGGCGCGCATGATGAGCTCATCTCCGCCAAAGGTGCGAACGAGCACGAGCAGCGTCGTGCGCGGCAAATGAAAATTCGTCATCATCGCGTCGATGGCGCGGAATCGATAACCGGCTCGAATGAACAAGTCCGTCTCACCCGACCATGGTTTGAGTTCACCCGACTGCGCAGCGGTCTCCAGCAGACGCACGGTCGACGTGCCGACGGCGACGACGCGGCCTCCGCGAGCGCGGCATTGTTGAATGCGCTCGACGGTCGCAGCGTCGATCGTTCCACGCTCATGGTGCATCGGATGTTCGGCGACGATCTCGGTTTTGATTGGTCTGAACGTGTCGAGGCCGATGTGCAAGGTGACACGACAAATAGCGACGTCGCGGTCGATCAATCGGTTGAGCACTTCGTGCGTCAGATGCAGTCCGGCCGTTGGCGCCGCGACCGACCCCGGTGTTCGCGCGAACACGGTTTGATAGTTCTGGCGATCGCTGGGCACCATTTCGCCGCCGCGGATGTAATGCGGCAACGGAATGCGTCCCACGCGATCGAGCAATTCATACGTGGGCGCGTCGGTCTGCGGCTTGGCGATCCAAACGCCTCCAGGCAGCTTTTCGACAAGTTTCAGCTCGACGCTCGGTTGAGCGCGGTTATCCATGAGCATCACCGACTCACCCTCGGCGATCTTGCCGCGGGTTTTGCCAAGAATCTGCCATGCCCCATGAGCGTCGGACTCAAGGAACAATCCTTCCCACGCGCCGCCCGTGAGTACGCGCGTCCCCAGCAAACGGGCGGGGACCACGCGCGTATCGTTCAGCACGACGCAATCACCCGGTTCGAGCAACTCCGGCAGGTCGCGAACATGGTGGTGGGCCAGGGTGCCCGCACATCGGTCGACGAGCATCAACCGAGCGTCCGACCGCAGCGGCAGGGGGTGCTGCGCAATGCGTCCCTCGGGCAGATCGTAGTCGTAGTCCGACAGTTCGCTCATGAGGCAGGTCGCTCGTTCGTGGAATCAGCACCGCAATGGTTGCTGCGGAAGCAAAATCATACGCGGCGATGCTAACTTCCGTCGAGACATTCGCCGCAACATGTTGAGGTTAAACAACTTGAATTGCCTGCTGTCATTCGCGTCGTCGCATGAGACAGCCTTGATAGCGCGAAGATGTCGAAATCGAAAATTTTTTCCAAGCGTCTGCATCGCTCGAAGTCGCCTACTCATCGGACGATGCGCAGGGACAATTCGTCGGAGCGCGCATCGCGTGGAGAAGTTTCTTGACGGCTGGCGCTGAGTGGTTAATCTTGGCCCGGTGTGGGGGCCAGTGGGAGGCAGTGGTGGCTTAGATGCTTCTGACCGGGACATTCCCGCGTGCGATCGATGACAAACACCGAATCGCCATTCCCAAACGGATTCGAGACGCCTTGCGGCTGGCTGAGAGTGCGGTTCTGTACATTGTTCTCGGACAGGAAAAATCGTTGGCCATCTACACGGAGGATGCTTTGGCGACGCTTGCCGGCGATCGTAAGTCGGTATCGCCAGCGGGTGAAGATGTCCGTGCATTCAACCGGCTTTTCTATGCGTCTGCCGAGCCTGCGGAAGTGGATTCACAAGGCAGGATTCGCATTCCGCCGTCGCTGGCCGATGACGCCAAGCTGGGCAAGGACGTCGTCCTTCTCGGTGTGTACGACCACTTGGAACTTTGGAATCGTGAGCGGTGGGAAGAGTACGCCGCCAGGCAATCCGCACAGTTCGATCAGCTCGCTGAGCGGGCGTTTATCAAAGGAGTTGACGCAAAATAAGGTTGCGAATTCGAGGGCATTGCACCCATCGGGTTCGCCGATCGTACGTTGTTCGCCACGCGTCGAGGCCTGGGTGACAGTTTGCGGCCACCAACTGTCGCTTCTCGTCCATCTCGTCCGATGGACAGCCTCTACGGACCGGACTGCAAGATGCTCGTCTTGGTTGCGAACGCTAGTGTCGCCTTTCCCGAACCGGGAAATGGGCTGACTGCGAGCGCCCACCCCACTTGGATGGTACGGAAGCTGTCCGAGGTGGGGCGCTTGAGTCTGGGGTGGTTGCCACAGGGCGGAAATCGCGCGAAACCGCAAGCGGTAGTGTGGCGGGCTATCGTAAGGG
This sequence comes from uncultured Planctomycetota bacterium, assembly GCA_963708675.1. Classification (GTDB taxonomy): domain Bacteria; phylum Planctomycetota; class Planctomycetia; order Pirellulales; family PNKZ01; genus DATAXP01. Next base: position 1,294,469 of record CAVPTO010000003.1, on the reverse strand, counting down.
AACGCGATAGCAGACGATGGTGCGATTGGTCTGTCCTCCGAGGCGGGCCGTTTCTATAGTACCCGCCCTTATTCGGCCGAAATCGGCGCGATCCATTGTCCGAAGCCGTTTCGCAGCATGTGCCCGTGATGCTGGACGAGGTCGTCCAGTGGCTCGCTCCCACGAGCGGCGCAGTCATCGTAGACGGGACGCTCGGCGGCGCCGGACACACTCGCGCCTTGGCCGAGCTTGTGGGACCGGACGGTTTCGTGCTGGCGTTCGATCGCGATCCCGATGCGCTGGCTCGCGCCGAACGAACCCTCAAAGGAATGAATGTCAAACTCGCCGAGGCAAACTTTTCCGAACTACCCGAGGTGCTCGCTCAGTTGGAGATCAAGGCCGTCGACGGGATTGTGCTCGACCTTGGTTTATCGAGCGATCAACTGGCCGACACGGAACGCGGATTTAGCTTCGATGCCGACGGACCTCTCGACCTGCGATTCGATCCCACGACCGGAAAGCCCGCCAGCAACCTCATCAATTACCTTTCGGCCGATGACCTAGCCGACGTCATTTATCAATTCGGAGAAGAACGCTTGAGCCGCCGCATTGCCAGAAAGATCGTCGACGAACGGCGTAACGCGCCGATCGCGACGGCGCATCGACTGGCCGACATCGTGCGCTCGTGTTATCCGCGGGCGGCTCGTGGTGATCGCATCGATCCGGCGACGCGGACGTTTCAAGCGCTGCGGATCGCGGTGAACGATGAGTTGGGCAGTCTCGACCGATCGCTCAAATCGTTTGCCGACTGCCTGCGGCCCGACGGGCGATTGGCGATCATCAGCTTTCACTCACTCGAGGATCGGCGTGTCAAAGAGACATTCCGCGACGACCCACGCTATCACGCGTTAACGAAAAAGCCGCTGCGTCCGACCGATGCGGAGGTCGCTCGCAACCCGCGTGCTCGCAGCGCCAAGATGCGCGTTGCCCAACGAACCACGTTCCGTTTGCAGGAGGCAGAGGCATGAGCAAGGAAAAGACGATTGGCCTGTCGGTGCTCGGCGGCCTGATGATGACGCTCGCCGGCACGGTGGCGATGCGAATGAGCATGGCGCGCGATGATGTTGCCTCGGCATTGCGAGATGCGCCGGATTCCGTCGCGGAGACGCACGCACCGTACAAGCCGAGCAAGTTGCTCAATCGTCTCGCCGCGGAGCCGATGGCGTCGCCTACGACGACGAGCGAAGAACGCACGCCATCGCGTTACGAAGAGCCGCGAGCTTTGGCCGAACAGCCTCCGCAAACGGTTGGCGATCGTTACGCGATGCCGGCCATGGCTGAGTTAGCTGCGGTCGAGTCGACACCCAACGAACCAGCGCAGCCCGTATCGGCGACGACGCCGATCGAAGAGCCGGCGGCAGACGTTGCACGTCATTCGGCCGATCCGTTTCACGCGGCCAGTCTCGGCGAGCCGATGCCGTTGGCCGAGCCGACACCTCTACATGAGCACATGCCACCGCAGGCAGCGGCGTCGGAAATCATGGCGCCCGCGGCATCACACATGCATTCGCACGAGGCGAGTCCCGCTCATGGATTGCTCGCCGTTGAGTCGGAACCGGCGCTTCAAGCCTCGCACGAAGGGACGCACTCGGGCAACGTCCAGCACGCGGTTCCGTCCGCCTCAAACTTCATTCAATCCCATACGCATGCGCCACCACGCAACCCGCACCGGATCCCTACGCCCCGGGGCACAACGGCAACCCGGGGGCCGCGGCGCCGTCGAACATGGGCTCGCGCTATGGCGCTCCGGCACAGAATCCGCCGGCTCCCCACTACGACATCTACGGTCGCGACGTGCCTGTCGAGGCCGATCCGCCGCCGGCTAATCATCAGTATCCGACGCCCGGAACTCACCAACCGTCGCATCAATACTCGGCGGTCGAAGACCGCTACGAGCCAGAACTCGAGCGAATGATTCCGGGCATGCCGCACCATGCCCATAGCGGATCGGAAGAGTACACAATCCGGCCCAACGACAGTTTCTATGCCATCTCGGAGCGCGTCTACGGAAGCGGCAGCTACTTCAAAGCCCTTGAAGAGCACAACCGCCAACGCGTGCCGTACTCGGATCGCATGCGGGTCGGCGATGTCATCAATACGCCGCGCATCGAAGTGCTCGAAGAGAAGTACCCCGACCTGTGCCCTAAACGCCGCGCTGTGCCGGCTGCGACTTCGCAGTCACTTCTGACGTCGGCCGGCTCGCACGGAATACCCGGCGGCAAGGTCTACGTCGTCGAGCAAGGCGACACGTTGTTCGACATTGCGCGGAACGAGTTGGGCAAAGCCTCGCGATGGTCGGAGATCTACGAACTGAACCGTCACCGGCTGGGCAGCGACATCGATTACCTCGCCCCCGGCACCGAGTTAATGCTTCCCAATGCCGCAGTCCCCGTGCGCGAACCGCTCACCACCGAACGCCAGCGCGCTAACGCGACGCGCTAACGCTCGACCGCACGATGCGAGATAGCAATCGCTCGAACGTGCCACGGCCGTCGGGTACGATCATCCTTTCAGCCCATGTGCTGGAGGGGAATGCGATGGCCGCGAGTTCCGATGATCTGGGCACAGTGACGGGCGAGCTCACGCTCGACTGCGAAGCGTGGAAGTTGCAGTGCACGGTGACGGTGCCAACTAGGCCGTCCACGCTCGACGATCTCCTACCGCTCGCTCGCACGCTGTCCGACTCGGTCGTCGCGGCCACGGTGAACGCCGTCGAAAGCACCGGCGCGGCGATCTCATGCAAGGCCGGCTGCGGGGCATGCTGCCGCAACCTCGTGGCGATCTCCGAGGTCGAGGCTCGCCGCATCGCCGCTGTCATCCACTCGATGCCCGAGTCGCGACGATCTGTCGTTCGCGAGCGTTTCGCCGCTGCACGACAGCGACTCGAACAGTCGGGCCTACTTTCGCGGCTTCAGGATCGTGACCGCCTGACCGACGACGAGTACTTAGTACTGTGTACTGAGTACTTCGCGTTGCAAATCGCTTGTCCGCTGCTCGAGGACGAATCATGCTCAATCTACAACGAGCGCCCGATCACCTGCCGTGAATACCTTGTCGTTTCGCCGCCCGAGAACTGTTCGCATCCGACGGCCGAGACGGTGCAACGCGTCAACATTCCGCTGCCGGTGTTCAACGCGGTCGCGCGTTGGCAGATGCCGTCCGGCGAGCACCTGCTCGAACGCTGGGTGCCGCTGATCCTTGCCCCCGAGTGGGCCGCGACGCATCCTGACGATATTCCACCGAAGCCAGGCGTCGAACTGTTGCGAGAACTCCTGGATCTTCTGACACAAAAGCCGACGCCCGAGCATGCTCCGGTCCCGCCGCCGCCTCGGTAATCACACGTCTATCGCGAGAGTCGTCGAAATGAAGCTAAGCGTTTCCGCCACGTTGGTCGTCTGCATCGGAACTTCCCTTTTCGCCGCTTCCCCCAAGCCGAACTTCGTCGTCATCAATATCGACGACCTCGGTTACGCCGAAATCGGTCCCTACGGCAGCACGCAGGCGACGCCACATCTCGACCGCATGGCTCGCGAGGGAATGAAGCTGACCAGCCACTACGCGGCTCCCGTCTGCTCACCGTCCCGGGCGGCTTTGATGACCGGCTGCTATCCGAAGCGGGTACTGCCCATCGGCGGTGTGCTCTTTCCGTCGGCCGCCGTCGGCGTAAGCCCCGACGAAGTCACCGTGGCGGAGGTGCTCAAGAGTGCCGGCTACGCGACGGCGTGCATCGGCAAGTGGCACCTCGGCGATCAGCCCGAGTTTCTGCCGACGAACCAAGGCTTTGACGAATACTTCGGCATTCCGTACTCGAACGACATGGGCACGATCGAAGATGGTTCAAAGAGCAGCCTCGGCGATCCACTGCCGAAGCGCAAGGAGACAACCACCAAGCCATTCGAGGAGGATTCTGATGACGTCGGCATTCGCGGCAACGATCAGCCGCCGCTTCCGATGGTCGACAACCACAAGGTCATCGCGCGTGTCGACGCCGTTGGCCAGCAACGTTTCACGCGCCAATACACTGAGCGCGCCGTGAAGTTCATCCGCGATCATCAGAAGGAACCGTTCTTCCTTTATCTGCCCCACAGCGCCGTTCACTTTCCGCTGTATCCGTCACCGGAATACGTCGGCAAGTCGGGCGGCGGGCTGTACGACGATTGGACGTTGGAGATCGATTGGAGCGTTGGTCAGGTGCTCGACACGCTTCGTTCGTTGGGCCTCGACAAGAACACGCTCGTCATCTTTACGAGCGACAACGGCGGGCCGACAAAATCTAAGGAAGTGAGCAACGCGCCGCTTCGAGGCTCGAAAGGAACGACACTCGAAGGGGGCATGCGTGTGTGTACGCTCGCATGGTGGCCTGGCAAGGTGCCTGCCGATTCTTCGACTGCTGCCATCACGTCGATGATGGACGTGCTGCCGACGTTCGCACATCTCGCAGACGCCGAGTTGCCGAAGGCCAAGATCGACGGCGTTGATCAATCGTCGGTGCTTTTGGGCGAGAAAGGCACGCCGCCTCGCGACACGATGCACTACTTCCACGGGCTGAAACTCGAGGCGGTGCGCAAAGGCGATTGGAAACTGCACCTTGCCAGCGGCGAGCTATACCATCTCGGCCGCGACATCGGCGAGGCCAGCGACGTCGCCAAGCAAAACCCCGATGTCGTGCGCGAGCTTCGCGAGTTGGCCGAAGCGATGGATTCCGACCTCGGCAATAAAAGCATCGGCCCTAGCGTTCGACCCATCGGCCGCGTCTCCAATCCGCAGCCGCTCATAGCCAAGGACGGGACGATCCGTCCCGGCTACGAGTGATACATTTTCGGGAGTTATCGATGTTTTCTAGTGTCGGTATCGCGATACGTTGTTTGATGTTGGTCGGCGCGATCGCGTTTGCGTTTGCGGAAGCCGATTTATTAGTGGCGAGCCCGAAGCGTCCGAACATCGTCTTCATTCTCGCGGACGATCTCGGCTGGAGCGACCTCGGCTGCTACGGAGGCGAAATCGCGACGCCGAACGTCGATCGTCTGGCGGCGAACGGGCTGCGGTTCACGCAGTTCTATAACACGGCGCGGTGTTGGCCGTCGCGGGCAGCGCTGCTTACCGGTTATTACGCCCAGCAAGTGAACCGTGACCCGCAAGGCACGCGACCGCCGTGGGGCGCGCTTGCGCCGCAGTTGCTGAAGGAGGCGGGTTATCACTCGTATCATTCCGGCAAGTGGCACGTTGATGGCCCGGTGTTGGCCGGCGGCTTCGAGCGGTCGTATCACACGACCGATCAGAATCGATTCTTCTCCCCGCAGAAGCGCGAACTCGACGACAAGAACATTCCTGGCCCCAAGCCGGGTGAGAAATACTACGAGACGACTGAAATCGCGAATTACGCGATCCGATGGCTCGGCGAGCACAATGATCAGCATCGCGGCGAGCCGTTCTTCCTCTACATCGCGTTCACGTCGCCGCACTTTCCGCTGCAAGCGCCTGAGGAGGACATCGCACATTATCGCGACCGTTATCACGAAGGTTGGGATCAGGTGCGTGACGCCCGCTGGAAGCGCATCGAGCAAATGCGGTTGTGCGAATCGTCACTTTCACGCCCCGAGCCTGATGTCGTGCCGGCATGGAACCTCAGCGAACGCGAACTCGCGCAACGTGTCGGTCCCGGCGAGGTGGCGCACGCCGTACCTTGGGATTCACTGTCCGACGAGCAGAAGAAGTTTCAGGCGGCGAAGATGGAAGTGCATGCCGCGATGGTCGACCGCATGGACCAAGAAGTGGGCCGCGTGCTCGATCAACTCAAGCGGATGAACGTGGCGGACGACACGCTGATCTTTTTCGCTTCCGACAACGGGGCGAGCGCCGAGCAAATCATTCGCGCTGACGGCCACGATCCCAACGCACCGATCGGCTCGGCCAAAACGTTCCTCGGCCTCGGCCCAGGTTGGTCGACCGTCGCGAACACGCCGATGCGAAAGCACAAGTCGTGGACCCACGAAGGGGGCATCGCCACGCCGTTGGTCGTGTGTTGGGCCAACGGCATTTCCGCTCGCGGCGAGTTGCGTCACGCGCCGGGGCACTTCGTCGATATTGTGCCGACGCTACTTGAGGTGTCGAGTTCGCAGACGCCGGCGGTCTTCAACGGCGCGAAGCGACCGAAGTTGCCGGGCAACAGTCTTGTCGAGTGTTTCAAGGCTGATGCACGCCCGGCACACGAGCCGTTCTTCTTCAAGCATCAGCACAATCGCGGGCTGCGGCTCGATGACTGGAAGATCGTGGCCTCAGGCGACGACGAACCGTGGGAACTGTACGACCTGAGTCGCGATCGCACGGAGACGACGAACCTCGCTTCGAAGAAACCTGAAAAGGTTGCGAAGCTCGCGGCGATTTGGAGTCAGCTCGACGCCGAGTACGCGAAGCAGGGGGACGAAGGGTCGCCGTCGCCGAAGAAGGGACGGGGGAAGAACGCGGAGTGACGCACAATGACCCAGGGCCAGCAGGCCCTGGGCTTCACGCGATGATTTCTTTCACGACGCGGCCGTGCACGTCGGTCAGACGGAAGTCCCGGCCGGCGTAGCGGAACGTCAGCTTCTCGTGGTCGAAGCCGAGCAGGTGCAGGATCGTCGCGTGCAGATCGTGCACGTGCACGGGGTTCTCAGCCACGTCGAGCCCCAACTCCGTCGTCTTGCCGTGAGCGTAGCCGCCGCGCACGCCGCCGCCGGCCAGCCACACGGTAAAACCTTGATGGTGATGGTCGCGGCCGATCTTGTCTTTGATGACAGGTAGCTGCACGGTCGGCGTGCGACCCATCTCGCCGCCCCAAATGACAAGCGTGTCTTCCAACAGGCCGCGTTGCTTCAAGTCCGCCAACAGCGCGGCGATCGGCTGATCGCATTCTTTCGCGAGTCGGCGATGCGATTCCTCGAGCTTCGAATGCGAGTCCCACGGTTGCCCGGCGCCGTGATACACCTGCACGTAACGCACACCGCGCTCGACCAGTCGGCGGGCGATGAGAATCTGACGGCCTTGTGTGCTGTCGCCGTACATTTCGCGAATGTGCTTCGGTTCTTGGTTGATGTCGAACGCGTCGCCGGCCTCGCGCTGCATGCGGAACGCCAACTCCAACGACGCGATGCGCGAGTCGAGCTGTGAGTCGTCTTCGCGTTGATGACGGTGCAACTCGTTGAGTTGCTGAATGTAATCGAGCTGGCGACGCTGTTGGGCCGGCACGAGCAACTCGTTGCGAATGTTGGCGACGAGCTTGTCGGGGCTCGATTCTTGCGAGTCGATGTACGTCCCTTGGTAAATGCCCGGCAGAAACGCGCTGCGCCAATTGCTGCCCTGCGCCGTCGGCATGCCGGCGGGGCACATCACCACGTAACCAGGCAGGCTTTGGTTCTCAGAGCCCAAGCCATACAGCACCCACGAGCCGACGCTGGGCTTCGGCTGGCTGACGTCGCCGCAGTTCATCATCAGGAAGCCGGGTTCGTGGTTCGGAATGTTCGTCACCATCGAACGGATGACGCACATATCGTCGACGTGCTCGGCCAGCTTCGGGAACAACTCGCTGACGTCGAGACCGCTTTGCCCATGCTTCTTGAACTTGAACGGCGAAGCGTAGCCTGCCCCGCCGACGCGCTTGTCTCCCTTGAGCTCCTGCGACAGCAACTTGCCGTGATACTTCTCCAGTGCAGGCTTCGGGTCGAACGTGTCGACTTGCGACGGCCCGCCATTGGCGAACAAATGGATGATGCGTTTGGCCTTCGGGGCGAAATGCGGTCGCTTGGGGGCGAGCGTCGAGCCAGGGCCTTCGTCGACATTGACGCCGACATCCGTATTGCTGCCGACGTCGGTGGCTTCGTTGGCGGCGAAGCCGAGGTCGACCAGCAGTGAGCTAAGAGCGATCGAGCCCATGCCCATGCCGAGTCGTTGGAGGGCCTGACGTCGTGAGAAGGGCAACATGTTGGGGGATCTCTTGGCGGTTCGACCCAGGGCCGGCAGGCCCTGGGCTTGAGGGTGTCACAATATTCTGCGGTTCGTTAGTCGAGGAACATGAATTCGTTGGTGAGCAGCAGCGCTTGGGCGAGTTGCTCCCACGGGCCGAGCGGCGGGGGCGGTGGCCCGGCGAAGTCGTTGCGAGCGTCCCATGCGTCGCCGGTTGAGGCTGCGCCGTCGGGCGCGGCAATGGCCGCCAGTCGTGGCGCCCAGTTAAAGCCGTCCGATACGTTGGTCTTGATCGGATCGACGATGAAGTCGATCGTCTGCCCGCGAGTCACACGAACGCGCTTGACGTGCGTGTCGACCTTCTCGTTGAGGGCCGTCCATTCGCCGAGCACGCGATTGCCTGGACCCATGATCCGCGCACGGACGCCATCTCCCTTATCGCTGAGATGTTGCAGCGTACCGGTGATCTCGACGAAACCGTCGTGCGGAGCGCACCAACGTCGAATGACGGCATTGGCCAGGCTGCGACCGGGGTGCCCGCCGTTCTTGTTCAGGCGAACGTGCCCTGCCTTCGGGTCGGGATAGACTTCCGACACTTGATAACTGGCAGCGTCGAAGACCATCAACGGCTCGAAGCGCTCGTCGGCCGGAACCGACGGGTCGGCCGGGCCGTAGCCGTACTGCCACGTCGGCTGGACGTGCGACTCGCGCTGCTTCTTTTCCGCCTCCACGAGGAACGTCCGTGCGACCTTCATCTCGACAGGCGACGGCTTGCGCCGATAGACCCGACCGTACAAGACGCGCAACCTGTCGCCATCATCCTTTGCGGCTGCAATCTCCGGCAGCGAACACATGGCCCGCGCTTGCTCGATGACGAACGGATGATTCATTCCGAACAGCGCCTGCTGCGGTATCGTCGTTTCGGCGCGCTCGGGCGTGCTGACATCGGGAGACGCGAAGTCGAAGATCGAAAAGATCGGATCGAGGTTCAATCGATCGACGAGGCCGTATACGGTGCGCCGCTTGGTGAACGGCTGATCCGAGAGCGCCACGGCACGCCCGCCGAGCGTCTCGTCGAGTTGTCCCGTCACGGCGAGCATCGCGTCACGCATCGCCTCGAAGTCGAGCCTCCGGCGATGGGCGCTCCACAACAGCCGATTTTCGGGATCTTTCTCAGCATACGCCGCGACGTAACGACTCTGCTGGCGGTAAGCGCTCGACAGCACGATCATCCGGTGTAGCTTCTTGATCGACCATCCGTTCTCTATGAACTTCGCGGCGAGCCAGTCGAGCAACTCGGGATGACTCGGCGGGTTGCTGCGGAAACCGAAGTCCCCGGGCGTATCGACCAGGCCAACACCAAAGTGGTGCATCCACACGCGATTGACGAACACGCGAGCGGTGAGAGGGTTCTTCGCATCGGCGATGTCTTCAGCAAGCTCTTGGCGGCCACTTCCCTTAGTGAACGCGCGATGCTCGGGATCGAGCACGCTCAGGAAGTGCCGCGTCACGCGATCGCCCTTGCGCGACTGATCGCCGCGAATGAAGATCGACGGTTCGACGGGCTTCTCCTTGTCGACGAGCATGAACGCTCGGGCGGGAGCGCCGGGATGCGTGCTCTCGACCTCTTTCAGGGCGCCTTCATATTTTCCCAACTTCCTACGAGCATCGCCGAACAGCCGCGATCCATCGATCGCCTGAGTCGGCGTGAACGCAAGCGGGCCATCATTGGCGTACAGCGCTTGTCTCAACTGTTCCAAGGCGGCGTCTTTCAGCGCCTGAGGCTTTTTGCCTTTTGACTCCTTGATAGCCTTTTGCCATGCCTTCTCGGCAAGCTCGAACACACGGCCGTACATCTCCAACAACGAGCGCTTGTCCGCAGGGCGACTATCGCGAAGCGCGGCGAGTAGAACCTCGTTGATCGGTTGCTGATCCTTCACCCCGACCATGCCGGTCTTGATCATGAGATTCAGACGCGGGTTGAAGCTCTTGTCGACGGGGGGCAATAGCGACAGCAGCGGCCCCCACACAGGATCGGAGTGCCACGTAGCATCGCGGCGGTATCGATCGAGGTTGTCCACGAGCGGCGTCATCGCGCACTCGTCGACTTTGCGCTTGTCGATCACGCCGCGAATCGAATCGCTTTTCTCGACGTTCATCTCGTAATAGCTGACGAGATAGTCGATCGGCCGCTTGCGGAAGTCAGCCAGCCCGCGGTCACGCAACTCCTCGCCGTACTTGTCGAGTTCGGCCTGCTTCTCGCGCATGGCCGCCTCGTATTCGGCCACCTTTTCCGGTGGTGGACTCATGCCGGCGAGCGTCGGCAACTCCTTCGGCTCTTCACAACTGGCGAATACGCCGTAGAGCGCGTAATAGTCGGCCGTCGGAATCGGATCGTATTTGTGATCGTGACATCGCGCACACGTGACGGCCAAGCCCAAGAAGCCTCGACCGACGACGTCGATGCGGTCGGCAATCAGCTCGTTGGTGTTTTGAATGAATCGCGGACCAACCATCAGCAGGCCCAACGCGGCAAGCTGTGGCGAGTGCGGATCGGTGGCATAGAAGTCGGCAGCCAATTGCTGTCGGACGAATTCATCGTAAGGCATGTCGTCGTTGAAGGCCTTGATCACCCAATCGCGATAGGTGTAGGCGTACGGATAACGGCGATCGTTGCCGGCGGCGATGAAGTCGCGCATGTCGGCATAGCGAGCCACGTCCAACCAATGACGCCCCCATCGCTCGCCATAGTGCGGCGACGCCAACAATCGATCGACGACCTTCGCAACGGCATCGGACGACGCGTCGTGTTGAAAGTCGAGCACCTCTTGCTCGCTCGGCGGCAGACCGATCAGATCGAACGACAGCCGGCGGATCAGCGTGCGTCGATCGGCCAACGGGCCCGGCTCGATGCCTTGCGCTTCGAGCTTTTCGAGAATGAATCGATCGATGTGGGTGCGAACCCAATCGGTGTGGGTCACCTCAGGCAGCGGAGGTTGCTTGACGGGTTGAAACGCCCAGTGCGTCTTTGCTTCGCGGAATAGTCGCGTCTGATCGCCGAGCGCGATCTCGGCCGAAGGCATCGCTCCGCCGGGCCACACGGCGCCGGTGCGAATCCACTGCTCCAGGGCAGCGACTTCCTCGACGGGCAACTCCTCGTCGGGGGGCATCTCGAGCCGCTCGCGACGAACGGCCTCGATCAACAAACTGTCCTCGGGCTTGCCGACGACGATCGCCGGCCCGCTGTCGCCACCTTTGAGCATCGCATCGCGTGAGTCGAGCCGCAGCCCCGATTCCTGCTTCGACGGGCCATGGCATTCAACGCACCGCTCGACCAACATCGGGCGAATGCGGTTCTCGAAGAAGTCGCCGCCACGCTTGGGGGGCGCAGCCGAAGTCGTGGTGTCGAAGGCGAAGCAGAAGACGATCAGCGCACCACAAGGCGCCGCGAGCCAATGCATGGACCGACCTCCCACAGGCGAGAAACACAAGGCGGGACGTTGATTATAGCGAACCCGCTCGTGGAAAGCACCGTCTGGCCGGCGGTGGCGACCGCGGAAGTGCCCGCCTGTTTGTCCACAAATGAGCCAGAGTTCTTGCGCACCCTATAGACAAGGCTTCGTGCGCAATAACTCTGGTTTGTTTCGTCCGTTGACTTGCTGCCGCAAAAAAGTGAATGACGGCCTGACCCATGCCCGGTAGGCTGAGCGTAGGCGGGCGTTCTGGAGGGATCGCCGATGGCGCGACGAGCGGTTGGGTTCGGCTTTCAAGCAGCAACGGACAACTTTCTACCGCGTGGAATGTTTCAGCGCGCGGCGTTGGTGCTGCTCGCGTTGCCGCTAGGAGCATTGAGCGTTGGATTGCTGTGCTCGCTGCTGCCCGAGTTGGCCCGGGCCCCGGGTTGGAAAGCCTGGGCGATGCTTTTTGTGATCATCGAGTTCCTCGGCGCATTGGCGGTCGTGAGTGGTCTCGCGGCAGTCTGGGCATTCTTCCAGCCACCGTGGATCGAGCAGCCTGCGCGAAAGTTCGCAAACAAGCTGGTGTGGTGGTTCTTCGTTCTTCAGGTGCTACCGTTTGTTCTCATGGTGATTTGAGAGCAGGGCATCGTCACGGATGTCATTCTTAAAACGACAGCCTGGCCTTACGCGCTTGCGCTTTCACGGCGCTTTGCGATCCATGCAACAACGAGCGCGACGCAGCCACCGACGATACCGGCTGCTAATGTCGCAACCGTAATGGCGATGCCTTGGCCAGCCGAGGCTTCGAGACTGTTCTGAACGCTGCGAGCGACGGCCATCCCGATGCCGATCGACAAGCCCAGGGTCAACGTTTGACGCCAGTTTTGAGCCGGCCGCGTTGTCGACCCTTCTGAGACGGTTTCCGACATGCGATTTCTCCTCGCTCACGTTCGCGATGTTTCGAAGTTTGAGCGAGCCTTTGCTCGCGACAACATCGTTATCGCGTCGAGCGCGGAGAAGTTGCGTGGATTTGTCGAGATCGCGCCGCGCTGCAGATTTACGGCGTCAGCCGCGTGTAGACGTGCTGCGTCCCGGCGGTGTCGGTCGTTCGCAAGGTGTTCTTGTCGAGCGCGACGATCGTCTCGGTGATTTGCATGCCCACCATCTTGTCGGGATCGAAGGTTGAGTTCGTGACCTTGATCACGAGGTTTTTGTCACTGACCGTCCATGTGCCACTCACGGCGGCATCGCTGGGGACAATGATGCCCCAAAAGCCCGTTTTCCAGTTGCCTGAGAACGTGCCGTCGTTGAGCAGCGTGACGGTATCGCCGTCCGCGTCGCGCCACGTCCCGACGAGCTGTTCGCGGTAGGCCAGCGAACAACCTTGGATGAAAAGTGCGGCAAAAGCGGCTGCGAGCATCAAGTTGCGGCGGAGCATGATGAAATCCTCGATGGGTGGATGCAGGGGAATACTCCCTCCGTGTGCATCCCCCGTGCCGAGGTTAACGACTATTGATCCTCAGAGAACGCGGTGAACGTGTCGTGCGAGGTTCCATGTTCGCTTGCGGTTTCGCGCGTGTTCCTAAAAAGAAAGCGCGAAACCGCAAGCGGTGATGGCATGTGAGGTCGACGTTTAGGCCAATCATCTGAGGATCGACAAGGTGCCTGGGCTCACGACTTCGGCATCTTGAAGACGTCGCGCAAGAAGTCGATCGGCTCGGTCGGCGTTCCGCCGCCGAGGCGTTGGCCATCGGCGTCGACTTCGCAGGGGATGTCGAGCTTGTCCATTTGCTCCTTGAGCATCACACCGAACTTCGGATGGTGGATGCCGGCGCCGAGATCGGTGACGGGCGCATCGAACGTCCGCGTGTAGATGAGCATCACCGGCGGATCGTCCTTGGTCAGGTGCGGCAGTGCGCTGACCTCCTCGAACAGCTTGTATTTCTCTTTGGCCAGCGTGTCGAGTTGCGTCAGATCGGCATCGAACAACTCTGCCAGCGCCGGATGCTGATACGTGTTGGAGTCGGGAAACATCGCGCGGATCACACGCGGGTCGTATGACGATTGACCGTTGTAGACGAACATGCCCGACAGTCGAGTCGATTGTCTCAGCACGGGATCGGGATTGTCCGGGTCCGCGAGGTCATCGTGGAACCCCAGCCAAAGCGACAACCCTGCTCCGGCTGAACTACCCGTGGCTGCCACGCGTGTCGGGTCGAGGTTCCATTCTGTGGCTTTCGAGCGAAGGAACTGCACCGCCCGCGCGGCGTCGAGATGTTGCGCGGGTGCAATCGCCTCGTTGCTGAAGCGATAGGTGATGGCGGCCACGGAGATGCCGTTGGCGAGGCACTCACGCAGTAAAGGCTTGCCGACGCTCTTGTCGCCTCCGTGAAATCCGCCTCCATGGATCGAGATCAGTAGCGGTGTCGGCTTATCCGACTCGGCCAACCATACGTCGAGCACGTTCCGCTTGGCCGGCCCGTATTGCACGTCGGCATGTGTCGGGTTCTCGCCGAATTTGCTCTCTTTGCGTTTGGCGGGTGCGCGATCCTTCGGCTCGCTCGGCTTTTGTGCCGCGACGGGGAACGTGGCCGCGATTGCGATCGAAACGGTGAAGGTCCAAAGCGTAAGGCGTCGCATGGCGTGTTTCTCCTATGCGATGCATCGTGCTTCGGTCGTAGCGACGCGTCAAGGTTCCGCTTCTGCCGACCATGACGATTGCGCCAGTCACGTTGGAGTAGGCGAAACCGCCACTTGTCTGGTACGTAGCGTGTCCTAAGCTTTGAGACCGAACGTCGGCAACAAGATCAACCCACCGTGAGCGACAACGACTCAATGGTCATGACATTCATTAAGCGATTGTTTCAATCCGAAGACGGCCTTTCGACGACGACGCAGGCCATGCTTCTCGGCTTCCTGTCGTTCGTATGTTTGAAGGCGAATCGGTCGCTGTGCAACGACATCGTCGACACCTTGCAACGATTCGCGGTGCAGATTCAGCGCGCGGTATCGTAGATCGCGTCGCGTGATGGTGTTTCGATTAGCCGCGACGCGCCAGCGGAGCGCTCCGCTGGCGCGTCGCGGCTAACCTTCGCAATGAACCCGGCCTACTCCGGCTGTGGTTCCGCGCCGTCGAACCAGCGAGCCAGCGTATCGTCCGCCTTCTCGACGTGCTCGGGCGTGATGTGCGCGGCAACCGTGGCCGTGGCGAAGGCCAGGGCCGTCAGGTCGTCGGTGTATCCGAGGACCGGGATGATATCCGGGATCGAATCGATCGGCAGGATGAAGTACCCCAACGCCCCGGCAATCGTGGCCTTCGCCCAGGTCGGCGTATCGGGCGACAGTGAGGCGTAATACAGGCAGAGCGCCTTGTGGCACGCGGCCCGACCGGCCGTGACTGCCTGCTTCGCCAACTTCGACCAAAAACCGGCATGCGAGTAATGCCGGGCAAAACGTATCGCAATCGCGCGTGTTGTCATGTGCGAGTCAGCCGTACTCTACGAGGAAAAACCACGTTCCATCCACCGACGGTTATTATAGGCGTGCGGTCGAGTGGGGGGCGGGAAGGCGACATCGATTCCGGCACGATAAGTCGGCCGCGATGGACGTCATGGACTATGGTAATGACTGCGTTTGTAGGGAACGCCCTCCGTGGCGTTCCGTGAGCTAGAGCAAACCGTCTCATGTGTTCACGGAACGCCACGGAGGGCGTTCCCTACAGAATCCTGGTCGATAGCACGTGTCCGATTCCCTCTTCGAGTACGCCATGCTCCGCATCCTGCTTTCGCTCGTCGCTGTTTTCATTTCGATCACTGGCATTGCCGACGCCGCCGCCGCGAAGAAGCCAAACGTCATCCTGTTTCTCGTCGACGATATGGGCTGGATGGATTGCACCCCCTACGGCTCGACCTATTACGAAACGCCGGCCATGCAGCGGTTCGCGAGTCGGGCGATGCGATTCACCGACGCCTACGCCTGCCCGCTCTGCTCGCCGACGCGTGCGAGCATTCTGACCAGCCAATACTCGGCCCGGCACGGCATCACGACCGCGTCGGGGCATCAGCCGCCGCAACCGCCGGGGCACAACTACTTGCCGACATCGGCGTCACCGAACAAGGCGATGATCTATCCCGAGAGCAAGAACTACCTCGAGCCGTCGCAATACACGTTGGCCGAGGCGCTACGCGACGCTGGATGGCGAACGGGACACTTCGGCAAATGGCACCTGGGGCTGGCCGAGGAGTATTGGCCCGAGCGGCAAGGGTTCGAGGTCGCCTTGCACGGCACGCCGGACCCGGGGCCGAACAGCTATTTCTCGCCGGGCTACTACCGCACTTCGCAGACGTTTCCCGACGGCCCGCCAGGCGAGTACATCACCGACCGGCTCACGGACGAAGTCATCAAGTTCATCGAAGCCAACAGCGACGAACCGTTCTTTGTGAACTTCTGGCAGCACAGCCTTCATGGGCCGTGGGGCTTCAAGAAGGAATATGCCGACAAGTACATCGACAAGAAGGACCCGCGCGGGCAGCAAGGCAACCCGATCATGGCCTCGATGATCCAGAGCGTCGACGAGAGCCTCGACCGCATCGTCGCGAAGCTCGACGAGCTGAAACTCGCCGACAACACGATCATCATTTTCTTCTCCGACAACGGCGGCAACTCGCACAGCAACACGAAGGAAGAATCGGCGCAGAAGAACCGCGAGAAGAAGCAGAGCGAGATGATGGCCGAGTGGCGGAAGTACGCAGGCTTTCAACCGCCGACGAACAACACGCCGCTGCGCGACGGCAAAGGCACGATGTACGAAGGGGGTGTGCGCGTGCCGTTGATGGTGCTGTGGCCCGGCGTCGTCGAAGGGGGTTCGACAAGTTCCGCCGTCGTGCATGCCGTCGATTTATATCCCACGCTACTCGACGCGCTCGGCATCGATCGCAATCCGAAGCAAGTCATGGACGGCGTGAGCTTCACTCCGGCGCTCAAGAAGACCGGCGACGTGAAACGCGAGGCGATCTTTAC
The DNA here is from genome assembly GCA_963708675.1 of uncultured Planctomycetota bacterium. Taxonomy (GTDB): domain Bacteria; phylum Planctomycetota; class Planctomycetia; order Pirellulales; family PNKZ01; genus DATAXP01. The sequence continues at coordinate 1,278,015 of CAVPTO010000003.1, read as the reverse complement.
ATTCTTCCCGCATGGCGGCCCGACGAAGCCGCCTGGCGTATCGGTGCGCAAAGGCGATTGGAAGCTGATCCGCTGGTTCGAGACAAGCTCGTACTATCCCGACGTGCGCGAGCTATACAACTTGCGCGACGATTTGAGCGAATCGACCAATCTCGCGGCGAAGATGCCCGATCGCGTGGCTGAGCTTGACGGGTTGATCGATGGCTTTCTGAAGGATACGGGCGCTTTGATGCCGAAGCCGAACCCGGCCTACAACACGGCGACGGCGAACAAGGCGAAGCCGACCGAACGCGAAGATCGCTACGACGGTTGGGTCTCGCGCTTCACGGAAACAACGATGAACGGCGGAACGCTGACCGTCAGCGGCGGCAAGAACGGCGGGGCGTTTCTCGGCATCTCAAGTCTGAAGAGCGACGGTCCGGTGACCGTGAAGCTGCGAAGTCGCTCGGGCGGCGGCGTCGGCAAGTTGCAATGGCGCATGTCCAATCAGGAGACGTTCCCCAACAAGGGGCAGACGGTCGATTTCACGCTTCCCGCCGGCGACGCCTGGGCCGAGACCTCCGTCGAGTTGCCGGTCGCCGGATCGCTCGCTCATTTGCGCGTGTATCTTCCCGCGCAAAAGTCGCCCGTGGAACTCGATTGGATTCAGCTCGGCTCGACCGGCAAAAGGCCGCAACGCTGGGAATTCAATTGACGTCGGAGGGTTAACCGCAGAGTGCGCAGAGGCCGCGGAGACGGAGGGAGTTGAACCACAGATGCACACGGATGAACACAGATAAGCAAAGAAGTCAGATAAGAAGTGAGAGGAGAGGGGAGAGTTCCAAACCTGGGGAAGGTCAAAATCATCATCCCTTTCTCCTTTCTGATCTGTGCAAATCTGTGTTCATCTGTGGTTTATTTCCTTGCCGCCTCTGCGATTTCTGCGTCCTCCGCGGTCAATCTCATCAGCGATGATGAACAGCACGTTGGGCCGCGGTGCGATGCGACACGCGGTAGCTCCGAGACTTGCGGACGAGGGGCATGCGAAACATGATAACTCCGGTTCGTCGCAGGCACACGAGTCCGCATCCATGATTGCACGCGTCGCGGCCTTGAGTCTCGCTGCCTGGTGCGCGGCCGTTGCAATCGCACGGGCAGACGCAGATCTCGCGGCGGCGAAGACGCAGATTCTCAACGCGACGAACGCCCTGCGTCGGGAGAACAAGCTCGAGCCGTTGGCGACGAACGAGAAGCTCGAAGCCGCGGCGATTTACTTCGCCGATTACATGGCGAAGTCCGGCCTGTACGGTCATGCGGTCGATGGCCGTCAGCCGTGGGATCGCGCCGTGGCGGCGGGCTACGAGTATTGCCAGGTCCGCGAGAACATTAACTATCTGATCCGCATCCCCGCGCCGACGACCGACGAGTTAGCGGCGAAAATGATGGAAGGCTGGCGACAGTCGCCCGAACATCTCAAAAACATGCTCGACCCTGACGTGGTCGATATTGGCGTCGGCGTCGCGGTCGAAGCAGCAACGGGCAAGTACTACGCCGTGCAGAACTTTGGCCGGCCGAGGTCGCAGACAACGCGGTTCACGCTCATCAACGAATCGTCACAAACGGTGTCCTATCAAGTCGACGACATGCCTTACACGCTCGTGATGAACGCCGCGATCACACACGAGCGCTGCACGAGCCGACCGGCGATCGTTCGGCTCACGTCGGCCGATGGAACCAGCATTGCTGAAACCCGTGCGGTGGATGGAGAGCAATGGACGGTGCGTGATGGCGAAGGCGGAAAGCTGACGATCGTTCGTCGCGACAATCCCAAGGCAGAGCAGTGAAGGCGCGGCGGCATTGGCGCGCAACAGGTGCCGCCCTATGGGGACAGGCGAACTGCAAAGTCGACGGTTATTCAGGCAAATGCCGCCGCGAAGAGGCAAGCCTTTACCATCGTTCTTCGAGCTACGACGCTTCTCGTCGACTTTGCAGTCCTCCTGCCTAGGGGGTAACACCCACTATGAGCCGTCGTTAGGTCGCTGCGGTTCGTCGTTCGACGAGTGCCACCGCTTTGGCGGCGAGAATGTTGAGGTCGATCGGTTTGGTCAGAATCTCGTCCACACCGCTGGCGATTAGCTCGTCGGCCAACTGCGGTTCAACCACGCCGGTGTGAATCATCAGAACCGGGCGCGGCTTGAGGCTGAGCACGTGAATGGCGAGCAAATGCCCGTGACGGTTTGGCATTTTGAGGTCGGTGACAACGAGATCGTAGTGAGCCGCCGCGAGGTGCTGCTCTGCATCCCATCCGTCAATTGCACCGTCACATTGAAATCCGGAGCGGGTGAGCACGCGAACGACGAGCTTCCGCATGGACGCCTCGTCTTCGACCACCAGCGCTCGGGCGTGAAATCCCTGGTCCATGGCATTTCCTTCCTGTTCTCAGTGGGAGCTATTCGGCGTTCGAAGAAACATACACCGTCGGAAGGGAATGAAAGCGCATAAGTGTTGTGGCCATTGGGGGATACGTTGGTATCAAATTCCTCATGCGACGCTCTCTTTAGGGGTTCGATGCTTTAACCGGCTGCCAGCCGCTTGATGGCCTTTGGGGGGCCTGCCATCGCTGTGCGTAAAACGCTGCTCTTCCAGTTAGCCCCTGGGGGGTGCTAAGAAATACGCGCGACCCGCAAGGTCGTGTCGCGAGTTGTTCGGGAGATCGCATTGGCTGCGGACTTCGTCGATTCGTCCCGGGGAGCGATAGCCGGGGCCCGCACTTCAGGACCTTGAGGACCATAATCCAGTTGAAGGAACAAATGACTGTGGAGGTCTTCGCGCAAAGCATCATCGATACCGTGCGGCATCCGCTCGCTGTGCTGGATGAACGCGAGAGGATCGCCGCCGTGAACACGGCCTACTACGAAGCGTTCAAAACAACCGCGGCCGAAACGCTAGGTTGCTCGTTCTTTGAAGTCGCCGGCGGCGTATGGGATGCGGATGAGATGCGAAGAATTTTAAGAAACGTCGTGCCGGCCCTCGGACAGTTCGCAGGCTTTGAGATCGTGCGCGAACTCCCGGGCATTGGACGTCGAATGTTTATCCTCAACGGGCGTCGTTTGCTGCGCGATGACGGCGCTTCGATCACATTGCTGGCCATCGAGGATGATACGGCTCGTTGGCAAGCAGAAGTCGCGATCAAACAAATCAACGCCGACCTGCAAGGAATCATCTCCCATCGCAACGACGAGCTGCGTGTCAGCCATCTGAATTTGAACGATGCGGTGCTGGAATTGGCCGCGCTGAATCGTGAACTCGAAGCCTTTTGTTACTCCGTGAGCCACGATCTTCGCACGCCGCTACGCGCCATCGACGGTTTCAGTCACGCTTTGCTCGAATCGTACTGCGACAAATTTGACGAGCAAGGCCAGCACTATTTGCGCCGTATTCGATCGGGAACGCAACGCATGGGGCAGCTCATCGATGACCTGCTCACGCTATCGCGAGTGACACGCACCGAAATGCGTCGCGAGCAAATGGACCTATCGATGGCCGCAGAAAAGGTCGCTGCTGAGCTTCGGCAGGAACAGCCTCAGCGCGACATTGAGTTCTCGATCGAGCCTAGCCTGACCGCCTCGTGCGACGCGCATCTCGCACAGATTGTGTTGGAGAACTTGCTGCGTAATGCGTGGAAATTCACGAGCAAGAAATCTACCGCCCACATCGAATTTGCCTCGGCCGATGTCGAAGGCAAATCGGCCTTCGTTGTCCGCGACGATGGCGCTGGGTTCGACTCCAAGTACAAGGCGAAGCTCTTCGGCGCGTTCCAACGGCTACACTCGGATCGCGAGTTTCCGGGCACGGGGATCGGCCTGGCCACGGTGCATCGCATCATTCGACGTCACGGCGGCGAAGTGTGGGCCGAAGGGGCTGAGGGGAAAGGCGCGTCGTTTTACTTCACGTTGCCGCGAGGAGATCAAAAGTCGTGAGCCAGAAGATCATCTTGCTCGTCGAAGACAATCAGGACGACGAGGAGCTTGCTTTACTCGCTCTGACCAAGGGAAACATCGCCAACGAGGTCGTCGTCGCTCGTGACGGCGCCGAGGCGCTCGACTATGTGTTTGCCAAGGGAAAATACTCGGACCGCAAGATCGAGGACATGCCGCAGTTGGTCCTCCTCGATTTGAAACTGCCGAAGGTCGATGGGCTCGAAGTGCTTCGCCACATTCGTGCCAACGAGCGCACGCGACGTCTCCCCGTGGTGATTCTGACGTCGTCAAAGGCCGAAGAGGATCTGCTTCGAGGGTACAACGAGGGCGCGAACAGTTATGTTCGCAAACCTGTCGACTTTCGCGACTTCGTCGATGCCGTGCGCCAGCTCCAGATGTATTGGCTGGTGATCAATGAGCCGCCGCCCTTGAAGTGAATGGAATGCCAACACCTTTGCGGGTTCTATGCGTCGAGGACAATCCGGACGACGTTGAGCTGTTGCGCCTCGCCTTGCAACGCGGCGACTATCATGTGTCGTGTACACGGGTCGAAACTGCGGCCGAAATGGAAGAGGCACTCGACCGTGAGCAGTGGGATGTGATTCTCGCCGACCACACGTTGCCCGACTTCTGTGCCGCTGCCGCGCTCAAGATCGTCAAAAACCGCTGCCTGGATATTCCCTTCATCGTCGTTACGGGAACGATCGATGAAGAGGCCGCGGTGATGATCATGCGCTTTGGAGTCGGCGACTATCTCTCGAAGCAGAAGTTAGCGCGATTGGTGCCTGCCGTGCAGCGCGAAATCCGCGAGGCACAGAGTCGCCGGGCTTTGCGCGACGCCGAGCAGGTGACTCGCCATCTAGCGGCCATCGTTCAGGCATCCAGCGAAGCGATCATCTCCACGACCTTGGACGGAGTCATCACCAGTTGGAATCCAGCGGCCGAGCGTCTGTTCGGCTGGACGATGAAAGAGGCCGTCGGGCAACCAATCGCCTTGATTCTCCCGTCGGGGGATTTCGACGCCCTGCAAGAGAACAAGGCCCGTCTTCTCAACGACGCCCGCGTCGACACCTTCGAGACGACGCGCCTGCGGAAGGATGGCAAGCAGATCGATGTCGCATTGACCGTGTCGCCGATGTACGACACGGCAGGGACGATCATCGGCTTATCACGCATTGCGCGTGACATCAGCGGCCGGAAGCGTGCCGAGGCGGCCTTGCGCGCAGTGAAGAACGCTTCCGTGCCGTGGTCGAGTCGGATCTGATCGCGATCGCATTCTGGAACAAGGAAGGCGCGTTTGTCGATGGCAACAACGCGTTGCTGCGCATTACCGGTCACACGAGGAAAGACCTGAAGGCCGGTCGTGTGCGCTGGCGGGACATCACCCCCGTCGAGTACCGCGAGCGCGACGAGCACGCATTGCTGGAGATCGAGCGCACGGGACGCTGCGAGCCTTACGAAAAGGAATTCGAAAGACTCGACGGGACGCGCATTTCTGTATCCCTTGGTGCTACGTGGCTTACCGGTCAAGACTTGGGAGTCGCGTACTTTCTCGATATCACAGATCGCTGGCGTGCCGAGGATGCGCTTCGGCAACAGACGCGCATCATGAAGTCGACGCTCGACAGCATGGGCGACGGCGTGGTTGTCGCCGACGAGAAGGGCAAGTTTCTGTTGTTTAATCCGGCGGCTGAAGAAATCCTCCGCTTCGGCGTTTCCGATACGAAGCCTGAGCAGTGGGCGGAACAGTATCAGCTCTATCAGCCCGACGGCGACACCCTGTATCGGACGACCGATCTTCCGCTGGTGCGGGCCGCCATCGACGGAACTCACGTCGATCAGGTGGAGATGTATATCAATCACCACCGCGTTCCCGAGGGACGCTGGATCAGCGTGACCGCTAGACCGATGCACGACGACGCTGGCTCCCTGCGCGGTGGGGTCGCGGTCTTTCGCGATATTTCCAAACAAAAGCGCATCGAGGAACGCCTCGCCCGCGATGCTTTACTCTTGGGCAACGTTCGCGACGCGGTCATCGTCAGCGATATCTCGGGCGTCGTCACGTATTGGAACGAAGGCGCAACGCACCTCTTCGGTTGGACGGCCGATGAAATGCTCGGGCGTCCGATCGTTGGTCGAGTCTCCGAGTCGGAACAGCAGCGCGTGACCGAGATGATGCAACTGATCGTCGAGCAAGGCGAGTGGATCGGCGAATGGTTCGCCTCTCGAAAAGACGGCTCACGCATCTGGATCGAGACGCGGGTGACGCGCATCACCAATGCTCGCGGGCAGGCGACGGGCATCATGAGCGTCTCGCACGACATTACCGGGCGTAAGCAAGCCGCCGAGGAATTGCGCATTCGAGATCGCGCGATTCAGGCCGTCAGTCAAGGCATTCTCATCACCGACCCACGGCAGCCCGACAACCCCATCACGTTTGTGAACCATGGATTCGAACGACTCACCGGCTACTCGGCCGACGAAGTGGTCGGACGGAACTGCCGATTCTTGCAGGGGCCAAAGAGCGACCCGGACACCGTCTCGCAGATACGTGACGCCGTTCGCAATGGCCGATCGTGCACGGCGCAACTCATCAACTACCGTAAGGATGGAAGCGAGTTCTGGAACGAGCTGTCGATCTCACCCGTCACCGACACCGATGGACGTCTGATTCACTTCGTAGGCGTGCAAAACGACGTCACCACGCGTCGCACGCTCGAAGATCAATTTCGTCAAGCGCAGAAGATGGAAGCGGTAGGCCAACTTGCTGGCGGCGTCGCGCACGATTTCAACAATATGCTCGCGGTCATCCTTGGCTACAGCGATGCCTTGCGCACGTCGACGCATCTCGACTCGGATGAAAAGGAGTCGGTCGACGAAATCCATGCCGCGGCACAGCGAGCCGCCGCACTCACGCGCAAGCTACTCGCCTTTAGCCGCAAGGAAGTGCTCGAGCCCAAGGTGCTCAACCTGAATAGCATCGTCACCGAGATGGAGAAGATGTGCCGTCGCACGATCGGCGAAGACATTGAGCTCAAGACCAATCTGCAATCAACACTGTGGCCGGTGAAGGTCGACCCAAGTCAGATGGAGCAGGTGATTCTCAACCTCGTTGTGAACGCCCGCGACGCCATGCCGCAAGGTGGAAGCGTGACGATCGAGACCGACAACGTCGAATTCGCGCGAACCGATCCTGCGAAGCCGGCCGAGCTACTTGCCGGGCTGTACGTGAAGCTCGCCGCTCACGATACCGGTCACGGCATGGATCCGAGCACCATGTCGCACATTTTCGAGCCGTTCTTTACGACGAAAGAACCCGGCAAAGGCACGGGCCTCGGGTTGGCGTTCGTCTATGGTATCGTCAAGCAGAGCATGGGGCACGTCGCGGTCGACAGCGCCCCAGGCCGCGGGACGACGTTCACGATCTACCTGCCCAGCGTGCGCGGCGCTCACCAAACGCTGGCCGAGAATCAGAGCGCAACCGACGTCGCCGGCGGACGTGAAACCGTGTTGCTCGTCGAAGACGAAGACAACGTCCGCAAGCTGCTGGCTCGCACGCTCCGCAAGCTGGGTTACGAAGTGCTCGAAGCGTGCAACGGGCTCGAGGCCATCACGATCTACCAGTACACCGACACCACGATCGACCTCGTGGTGACCGACGTCGTGATGCCGCAAATGAGCGGCCGCGTGCTGATCGAACAGCTGCGGGCAATTAACCCGAAGGTGAAGATGTTCTTCATCTCGGGATACACCGACGACGCGATCCTGAAGCAGGGCATCATGGAACTCGGCGTCCACTTCCTGCGAAAGCCGTTCTTGCCCCTCGACTTCGCCGCGAAAGTACGCGAGGTGCTCGACGCCGAATGACCGGCTACGAACGCCTCGCGATTTCGACCATGTGCGACGCGTTATCGGCTGAGCAATTCTTTGCGATGCCAAAGCGCTTGCCGACGGTCGGCGATGGCTTTGACTTCGGCAGCCAGGGCTTCCGGATCGATCGGCTTTGAGAAAACGCCTTCAATGTCGCGATTGCGAAGAGCCTGAAGCTCTTGCTTCTGCGTGACGCCGGTCATCACGACGATCGCCGGCCGATCTTCCAGGTTGAGCAACGAAGCGACCAATGTCGACCCCTGCAAATGCGGCATGCGCAGATCGGTGATCACGACATCGTATTCACCTTCCGCAACCAGCTCCAATGCGCGCAGTCCGTCCTCGGCTTGATCGCAAAGCAGCTTTCGGCGCTCCAGCGCACGCGCCACGAGCTGTCGAACTTGCGTATCATCGTCGGCCAATAACACTCGGTATCGATCTGCCACAGCGTTGGTCCCCACAAATAGAAAGAAAGGGTTCGTTATCCACAGGCGCACATACTGGCGTTCGTCGCGACCGGTTCGAGGCTTGCTGCGCTTTCGGCCTTGCGCCGCCACGCATCAAGGCGCTGGGTCAGCACAATCGCACGCTTGCCGGCAATCATCACCTCGTCGAGGTCTTTGCGCACGAGGCTGTCAGCAGGCAGGTCCATCAGGGCGTAGTTCGTGTAGCCACAAATGGTTTGCAGCAGATTGTTGAACTCGTGAACGATCTCGCGGACCGTCGTCTCAGACGGATTCACGTCGCCTTCGTCCGATGTGTTGCCTGTGCGGCTTGCGGCGTCCATGAAGGATGTCCTCGAATGATTGAGTTTCATGCAGCCACTCCGGCAGAATGGCGTTCACCTTAAGGATTCAATAGTTTCTGTTCACGCACAGCGGCGTGGTAGAGAAATGCCCAGAGCCGCGTCGCGGTTGTGACACGTATTCGGAATTCGTCGAGGCTTTTACGGTCGCAGAACCGTTGCGTCCACAATCCGCGGAGCGATTCACGCGATTGCACCAATTCAGACGAGACGACTGGAGATTACTGCCCCCCCAAAACGGCGTTGATGAACGCCACCGTGACGGATCGTCCATGTCGCGGATGGCTTAGAAGGTTTTTTCAGAATCCGCTTAGCCGGGTCGTCCACGACCCGGATTCCGCCCAGTGGACGGGGAGGCTAAGCTTCTTAGCGAATCTTCCAACGCGCCGCGAACGCGCGGTTGCGCGGATGATCGGGCGCGTGTCCCGCATAGCGAAACAACCGCGCAGCAACAAGCCGTCGATCTCCTGACGGATCGGCCGCAGCAGACGCAGCATTCCCGTGCGAGTGATCGTCCCGTCGCGGCAGCGCGCCCAGTGTCGAAACAGCTCGCGTGTGGGACGCATCAGGTCGCGTCCGAGACGTTTGACCTGGTGGTCCGGATGATCGATGAGCGCTTGAAAATCCCGCTTCAGATGCGCCCAGCACCACTGGGGCCTGCCGACCTTCCAATACATCTTGGCCCGATCGCAGTTCACCACGCCGGGGAAGGTGTCGGTGAGCAACTCGTGAAGCACCGTGGCGGCACGGCTCGTCCGCAACGCAAAGACCGTGTACGAGCGCGCGACGAACGTCCACAGCCACGCCTTGAGCCGGGCTTGCTTCGTCAGAGATTCGTCGATGCCCAAGACCCCTTCGCTCGGCAATTGCGCCGCCAAGGCGTCGTAGGTCGGCGCCAGCGCGACCGTTGCCTGATCCTGCAGCTTGACGACCCAACTCGGCGAGCAGGGGTGATTCAAGACCTGTTCCAGGAACAACGCCGCGCACCGCTTGCTCTGTTTGAAGCAACCCATCAGCAACGCCGCGAGCGCGACCAATCGCGGGCCGGCTTGACTGTGCGGCACACCGGCTGGCAGCGCGCCGCAAGTCGACTCGCCGCAGCAGGGACACCGGAGTCGGTGCCGCTGATATTCGGTGACGATCGGCCGGATTTCGGGAATCTCCCAGACCTGATGCCGCAGCGGCTGGGAATCGCGGCCCGAGAGTTTCGTGCCGCAGCGACGACACTCCGTCGGCTTCAGCAGTACGACCTGTTCGCAGTCTGCGGTGGGAATCAACGCCCGCTCGTGCTTGGCATGGCCCGGCTGGCCGCCGGGCTTTTTGCCACTCCTCTCTCGTTGCAGCGCCGGTTTGGCGTGCGGATGCTCGCTGCTGGGCGGCAACGACGAATTGCGTGGCGACTGGTTCAGCCGTGATTCGAGTTCGGCGATCTTCGCCATCAGAATCCGAATGATGGCCTGAGCCTCCGGCGGCTGCCGGGCAATCACGTCCTCGGAAATCAACGGCTTCTGCGACATGCCACAGATGTCGCCGATTTCCGTCCCTGCGCGAAGCCCGGTTTCGCTACCTCGTTACCCGACGATCCGTGAACGGTTACGCTTAACAGAGAGCTATGCGCAATAAGGTCTCTCGTCGCAGCTGCCTCGAATCCACGAGTCGGCCGTAAGGCGGCTCGTGGACTTTTTTAGCTATTAGACAAGACACTGTTGATGCACACATCAACGACGATGCACATTGCCCCTCGCAGGTACTCCTCGGACCCTTCTGCATTTATCGCCGCAAGCGCCGTCGACAACACGCAGCAAGGCAAGACGCGCCCCATTTTCATTCTGTGGTTCATAGGCCGAGTAGAGCCATCCGGTTGTCGTGGACATCGCTATAATTACGACGAATTCATTTCGAAGTGCGAAACCGGATCATTCGCAACGAGACTTGCTCGGAAGCGTCGCGACGTTCACACGGCGGGCGATGCAAGATCGAACATCGTGGAACCGGCGGCTTACCGTCTGTCATCCATCAAATGCCGCGCCGTCATGGCACATACCTGAATCGTCGTGCTTGTCGCCACCTCCGAATGCACGACTTTTTGCTGGCAGCCGCCAATATGGTTGCCAGCGCAGCACCATTCCTAATTTGCTTCGGTCACATCATCACCGATGGATCATTTCGTTGGCGAGGCGACGAGAACCTGCTGTCCCGATGGAAAGACTTCAGGTTGCTTGAGGACTACCATCTCGGTTCCGGTAAGTCCCGAAACGATCTCGAACTCGCCGCCGCTGCGAAGTCCTAATTCGATGGGTTTGCGTTTAAGGTGGTCCGATTCGACACACATGCAGTAGGCGTCCTGACCTTCGCGTACGATGGCAGTCATTGGCAGCGTGATGACGTCCTTGCGCTCGCCGAGCAAGATTGTTGCCGTCGCGTACATGCCGGGGCGCAGCGTTCCTTGAGGGTTCGGCAGGTCGATTTCCGCACGTAACGAGTGATTGGTATCGAGTAGCGACCAACTCGTGCGAGTTACTTTCGCCTCGAAGGGTTTCGACTCGACCGCTTGAACGCGAATCGTGGCTTGGTCGCCTGCATCAACCCGCCCGGCTTCCAACTCTGGTACATCGACAAAGATGCGCACGACATCGCTCCGCGCGATCGTCATCAACGACTGGTGCGTGTTTCCATTGGCTGGATAGACGTACTGGCCTGTGTCCACAAGTCGCCGTGTGATCGTCCCATCGTACGGCGCCTTGATTTCGAGATAGCCGGTCATTGTCTTCGTGCGAGCCAAGTCAGCCTTAGCCACGTTCAATCGAGCTGCAAAAGCTTCGCGGTCCGCTTTGGCTTTCAGCACGTTGGCCTTCGCTTCCGCGTATGCCGCCCTCGCCGATTTGACTTTGGCGGCGGCCTCGCGCGTTGACGCCTCGGCTGCGTGGAACTGATTGAGCGTTTCGTCTTCGAGCCTTTTCGTGACGGAGCCCGTCGCCGTCAATTCCTTCATGCGCGCGTGCTCGGATTTCCAGCGTTCGAGTTCCGCGTTGGCGCGGCCGATGCCTGCTTCGGCCTCGGCAATCTTCGCATGAGCGGTTTCAGCGGCAGCCTCCGATGCTTGAATCATCGACTCCGCTTGCTTTGCCTCGGCCTCGGTCTGCGCGATCATCGCTTCCTTTTGCGTCAGATCATCGAGCATTTCGGGAATCGAGAGCTTGATGAGCGTCTGACCCTTTTTCACCGCGTCGCCGATGTCGACGAGTACCGCTTCGACGTAACCCGACACCTTCGCGAACAATGGGGTCTGTTCAAAGGCTGCGATCTGACCGGGTTGCGTGGTTGTTAACCTGAGCGTCTTGCGCTGCGGCCTGTCGGCTACGACTTGAGGGATCGCAGCCTCGGGCATGCTCGTCGCAGAAGGAGCTCGCTGTCCGCAGCCGCACGTCGAGATCATTGAGATCGCCATCGCAACTGGTAAAGGCAATCCTAAGAAGCGCAGAATCATAGCGAGGTTCCTGTGTCGGCTAAGCGGTCAGCGGCCGATGGCGTGAAGTAAGCACTGTGCGGGTCAGCGGGATCGAGCGAGGCAGACGCCAGTGAAGCTCGCCGTTGAACGATGGCGAAGATGGACGGCAGTATAAAAAGCGTTGCCACAGTTGCGGCGAGCAGCCCGCCGATCACTGCACGACCGAGAGGCGCGTTCTGTTGGCCGGCCTCGCCTAGCCCCATCGCCATCGGCAACATGCCTGCGATCATCGCGAAGCTGGTCATCGACACGGCTCGTAAGCGGCTGCCTGCGCCTAAGACCGCCGCCTCGCGACGATCTTTACCTTCTCGGCGCGCGTTCTCCGCAAACGTTACGAGAAGAATGGCATTGGCCATGGCCACACCGATCGCCATGATGGCGCCGATGAACGATTGAATGTTGAGCGTGGTGCGCGTCGCCAAGAGCATCAACGACACGCCGACAACCACGGCCGGAATCGTCGAGACCGCCGCGACGGCCAATCGCACCGACTGGAAGTTGGCCGTCAGCACCAAGAACACAACAAGAAAGGCGACCGCAAAGCCAATCGACAGCCCACTCATCATCTCGTTCATAGGAACGATCTGACCGCGAATCTCCGTCTTCACTCCCGACGGCGGCTCACCCGCTCGCTTGATCGCAGCTTGTACTTCGCTTGCGACTCCGCCCAGGTCTTCGTGATATATGTTGGCGGTGATGGTGACTTGGCGACGCATGTTGTACCGATCGTACTGGCCCGGCATCGTTCCGGTCTGAAGACTCGCGACGTCTCGCACAAGTACCTGCCCGTCCTCAGTTCGTCCGACTGGAAGTCGCCCAAGATCTTCGGCCGACTTCACGGTTTGCACGCGATCGTCGGGCGTACGGAGAACTGGTCGTGGCACCTCGACTTGCACCTGATACGCGATGCCCGACTTCGGGTCGGCCCAGTAGTTGGGCAACACAAAACGGCTCGACGACGTCGCCATCGTCAGAGCGCGGGAGATATCGAATTGCGTCAGTCCCGCCAGGCCAGCCTTCTCGCGGTCGATTTGGATTTCAATCGTCGGATAATCCATCGATTGACCGTATTGAATGTCGCGCAGGGCCGGAATCTTGGCCAGTTCCGTGCGAACTTTCTCAGCGAAGGCGCGGCTGTCGGGAAGGCTCGGGCTCGAAACAGCGATCTCGATCGGCGTCGGCGATCCGAAGCTCATCACTTCGTTGACAATGTCTGACGGCTCAAAGGACACGCGTAGTTCGGGCATTTTCTCGGCGACACGATGTCGAAGACGCTCTTTCAGCTCTTCGACAAGTATGTTGCTGCCTTCGCGAAGATCGACGTAGAGAATGGCTTCTTCGGGGCCGCGCGACCATTGATACACTGCGTTCACCGGGAAGTTCGAATGAATCATCCCGGCGTAGCCCAACGTGAGCGCGACGTTATCGGCACCAACTTCTTGCTTGACGAGATCGAGCATGTCGAGCGCGTAGCGTTCGGTGCGCGCGATTTGCGTGCCATCGGGCGCTCGAATGCGAAGCCGAAATTGACTGGCGTCGACGACCGGAAAAATCTCGCGGCCCAAGAGCGGCCCGTTTGCAGCGATGACGAATCCGGCGGCGATCAAATAAGCAGGGACTATCAGCCACCGCGCTGCGACGAGCTTTGATAACAGCCGCTCGTACAGCCTTCGGAACCGACCAAAGAGCGACGTGTCGGCCTCGCGGTAACGAAAGTGACGCAGCAACCAAACGCTGAGTACGGGCACGAACGTGCTTGACAGCAAGTACGAGCCGATCATGGCGAAACCCACCGCCATTGCCAGCGGAGCGAACAATCGCTGGGCCGCGCCTTGCATGAAGACCGCGGGAATGAAGACCGCAAGGATGCAAAGCATGGCGAGCAAGCGAGGCAGAGCCGTTTGCGCATTGCCGAGTCGCACGGCCAGCGCGACGGAATCGGTGCGCGCCATTTGCGAATGGATGTTCTCGACTTCAACGGTCGATTCATCGACAAGGATGCCAATCGCCAGCGCCAGCCCGCCGAGCGTCATCACGTTGATCGTTTCGCCCGTCAGCCAGAGCGCGAGAATCGAACAGCACAGCGCCAACGGTATGTTCAGAACGACGACCAGCGAGCTGCGCCAATCGCGGAGGAACACGAGCACGACGACGCCGACAAGTAGCGCCCCCAACGCACCTTCGACGACGACCGACTCGACGGCGCGTGTCACGTATGGCGACTGGTCGAACTCGAAGCTTACCTTGATATCGGACGGTAAGACCGCCTGCATTTCGGGCAACGCCTTCTTGATGTTCGCGATCACGCTCATCGTCGAGGCATCGGAGCGCTTCGTGGCCAGGATGTACACGGCTCGCCGACCATTGACGAGCGCATACCCGGCGGGTGCGTCGGCCGAGTCGTTCACGTAGCCGATGTCGCGGATGTAAACCGGCGATGGCCCGGTGCGTACCGGGATGGTCAGCAATTGCTGAGGATCTTTGACCACTGCGTTGACGGCGACGATCGGATACTTGTCGTCGACCACCAAATTGCCTGACGGACTAATCGAGTTGCCCTTAGTGAGCGCAGTAACAACTTCGTCGGGAGACATGCCATAAGCGAGCAATCGTTGCGGATCAACGGTGACGACGATCGTGCGCGCACTGCCGCCGAACGGCGGAGGCGCCGACACGCCGGGAAGCGCAGCGAACATCGGCCGCACTCGGAATAACGCGATGTCCTGGATCTCGGCGATCGTCCGCGTCTCGCTCGACATCACCAGGTAACCGACCGGCACGCTTCCGGTATCGAAGCGCATCACGAACGGCGAGACCGTACCAGGAGGCATGAAGGCCTGCGACCGATTGACGTAATTGATCGTCTCGGCCATCGCCTGCGGCATGTTCGTGCCCGGATGAAAGTACAACTTCATCAAGGCGGTGCCCTGCACGTTGCGCGATTCGACGTGGTGAATTCCGCTGATGTAGAGGAAGTGGTACTCGTAGTAGTTCGTGAGAAAGCCTTCCATCTGCGCCGGGTCCATGCCGCCATAGGGCTGGCAGACATAGATGACGGGAAGGTTCAGGCTCGGGAAGATGTCGACTTCCATGCCCCGAGGAAGCCCTTGCGGATACGAAAGCCCAAGTTGCTCGCACACCGAGCGGCCAACGGCCATGAAGCTGCCGAGCGCGACTGCCAGCACGATGACCATAACGGTCAACGGACGACGCATCGCCGTCGTAATGACGAAGTGCATGCTGACTCGACGTTCTAGGACAAGGGGGCGAGGATGCGTGACGCTCGAGGTGGGCAACCTCAATCCTCGTCTGAACTTGGCTTCGCTGCAATTCTCGGAACATGAGAACCGGCTAGTTTGTGTCGCTTCGCAAGGCGTCGGTGGGCAAGCGGTTGCGCGACGAAGACGACGGGGCTTTGATGGCCCTGCAAGCACTAAGTGGTACCCCCCGTCTCGCCATTAGCCCGCAGATTCGTTGCATCCGTCAAAGTCGCTACGCCGATGCAATCGATACGGGGGCTCAGCTTTCCCCGAGCGTTGCTAGCAAGTTCGCATGCTTTGAGGTGGGCCTTCGCGTTTCATGCACCGATCGCAGTTCCAACGACTGGCCATTGCCGCTGCGCTGATGGTCAGCGTCTGTGGCTGCTCCACGACACCGGAGCGCATGACGGTACCGCCCCCCGCGATTGCGAACGCTCCACCGACAGCCGCCGAACAGCGACCCGAATCGCCGCCGGTAATCACTCACGCGCCGACAATCACTCAGACTCCGGTGATCAAACTCGAAGCGGCGTCAACACCGCCGACGGTCATCTTCGCCGGCCCACCGGTCGCCGCAGTCGCGGCGCCATTCATTGTCCAAACGGTTAGCAACAACAGCGCGATCGAACCGTTGCCAACAACGCTCCCGCAGGAGCCTTCGGCAGCGCCACTTCCGCCGAATCCTATCGATCCGCCCGAAATCGTCTCGTCTGGCAGCGCACACTCGCCGTCAAGCGGCGACGTTCGCGACATCACGATGGCGAACATTTTGGCGTCCGTTGCGGGGCGTAATCCGCAAGTCGCCTTTGCAACGCAACGTTATGCCGAGGCCTACGCCCGGCTCATCGCGGCACGTGTGTTGTGGCTGCCCTCGATCAATTCGGGCGTCGGTTGGAACAATCACGCTGGCCCGATCCAGAACACCAACGGCCTTGTGCAGAACATCAATCGCAGTTCACTCACTGCCGGTCTTGGTGTCCAGACGATCGGCGCGGGCTCGCCCGTCGTGCCCGGTTTGTTTGCGAACTTTCACGCTGCCGACGCGATCTTTCAGCCTCGCATCGCCAA
This sequence comes from uncultured Planctomycetota bacterium, assembly GCA_963708675.1. Lineage (GTDB taxonomy): Bacteria > Planctomycetota > Planctomycetia > Pirellulales > PNKZ01 > DATAXP01. The sequence goes on along the minus strand of CAVPTO010000003.1, from coordinate 1,261,545 downwards.
CCGCGCCGCCGCCGCGCGCGATGCCGCCGTTCAAACGACGATCAACGACCTTTTGCTCGATACAGCTCTCGCTTACTTGAACTTGTTGCGAGCGCATCAGCTGCATGCAATCACCTTGGATATTCAGTACCACGCCGAGGAATTGGCCAAGACAACAGCCGATTTCGCGCGTGCCGGCGCAGGCACCGAGGCCGATGCCGATCGCGCTGCGACTGAGTTGGCCATTCGTCAAAACGAAGTCGTACGCGCCGAAGAGGAGATGCAGGTCGCATCGGCTCAACTCGTGCAACTGCTCAATGAAAACCCTCGCTACGTCTTACGTCCGATGGAGCCAGCCATCGCACCCGTAGAACTTGTGCCGCTCGATACCCCCATCGATTCCTTGCTTCCGACCGGCCTCACCAAACGACCGGAACTTGCCGAGGCGCAACACCTCGTAGGCGAGGCTGTACATCGCTACCGCTCTGAAAAGATGTCGCCTTGGATGCCAAACGTACTTATGGGCACGAGCTACGCAGGATTTGGCGGTGGCACAGGTAGCCAGATCGACAATACTGCTGGTCGTTTTGATCTCGACGCGATCGCCTATTGGCAAGTGCGGGATGGGAGTTGGCGAGTATGCTGCGCGCCGCGAGGCCCGTGCCCGTTACGATCAAACGCGCTTTGAGCAGGTGCGGCTCATTAACTTGGTCGGCCGTGAGATCGTCGAAGCCCATGCCCAAGTGCAAGCGCGACATCGCCAGATCGCGATCTCGCAACGCGCCGTTGAGCGGGCGACCGCCTCGTTTGGTCGAAACCTGAGTCGCATTCGCGAATTGAAGGGTCTACCGATCGAGACGCTGCAGTCCATTCAAGCTCTCGATCAAGCGCGGCGCGAATACCTTCGCTCGCTCGTTGACTACAACACGGCGCAATTCCGCCTGCAACGCGCACTCGGCTGGCCGATTCAATTGTCGAACGCGTCGATTCGATCGGATGGTTAGCGATCATCGCCCAGTTTCGCGGCTTTACCGATCACGTCGCGGCACGGATCATTCATGTCGCGTCAGTCACATCGTACCGAGGAATCCAACCTTGCCGGCAATGACACTTCAATCTGCCGGCCATTTTCGAGGCCGCGAGCGGTCGAACTCTGCGCCGTAATTCGAGTGCCCCGATGCTTGAATTGACCTCATTGACGAAGTCATGTAGACGCCGATCCTGGTCGAAATGCGCGACACTCGGAATTCACCGTGATAGTTGCCGGCAAAAAGGCATCTAGTGGCCGAGCACTTGCACGCGAACAGCTTCGGTCCAACGGATGTCAGCAACAATCCGTTTGCAGCGGAGTTTGAGCCGTCTTGCCGCTTTGAAGTAGATTGCACCTCGGCTGTCCGTAGCCGGGAGATCGCTTGGCGCCCGTTTCTAATTGTTCTGGCCGATACGATTCGTACCTTTTTGATATCGGTACGTTTCGGTGACGCTGCCGGTATAGGGGTCTACTGTCCGTTGCGGAACAAGTTGGCTACGGATCGATCCGCCCGGTAGAAGATCGTCCACCGCAGTCGCTGTTTCGGTCCCAATTCCATCATTCACCACACGGCTAGGAACGCTTGGAATGGGCTGCCATGACGTCCCATTCCAATAGATCCATCGATTGTTTGCCGCGTAGTACCACCACAAGTGGCCGTCATACCGGTAACGACACGCATCGGGGCGTTCGGCAACGGCACTTTCCGTGGTCCGTTGATTTGTAGCTGGCTGTGATTGGACACCTTTGGCCGCAGACCGAGGCTTGGACGCGGCATTGGCAGGATCGGCGATGGCTAGCGATTCAGCGACGACAAATTGGAGGACAGCCGCGCAACAGGCAACCCGAATGACCATATTCATGGGACAGCTCCAGAGCTGAGGCCAGCGCGACGACTCGTGACATTACCCTAGCAACATTGTGACCGCAGATTTCGTGCTAGTCACGTTTTACCAATCGTTAAATCTTCTTTAATCGCTGACATTCCTTTTCGACGATCTAACGCGAATCCACAGAATCTAGACGCCGTACAAAGTGAAATGACGGCAGCTCGGAGTGTTCGTCGGCAACAGCACCCTTTCCGGCGAACGACCACCGTTCCCGAAGCTGCCGGTCGTTCCCGGTCAACCCAGGCCGCCCCCAGATTGTGTCGCTAGCCCCCAGAAAAGAAGCAAGCGCGTTCACCGTTCGTTACAAGCGAACCGCATCGCCGGGTTGAAGCTAGAAATCAATCTGCAATCGGCTAACGATAAAGTCGGCGACACTGTAACCGCGGGCGGTTCCGGCGACGGTCGACGTGTTATTGAGCATCGCATGGATCCAGTTAAGCTGCATTTTGGAATGCGCGTTCAGCATCCACGTTACGCCCAACGTTGAGTCGGTGAGAGTACCGTTTCCGGAATTGTTGGTGCCTGCCAAATAGTAACCGTTCAGCGACTGCGGGTTTCGCAGGTCAACGTATGACAGCCTCGCTGAAACTTCCCAGCAGCCCCAACCTATAACGCGACCGGGCTGTCGCAACGAAATGAAATCGGTGAATGGGATCGGATTATAGAACGCGCCCAGACGGCGATCGTAGCGGCGATGCTCGCCGGTCAAGCGATACATGACTTCGCCGTAGCCGCCGGTGTACCAGATCGGGCCGACCGGACTGAACACCTGAGTTGCCATGAACTCGGCCTGAAGGCTCATCGCGCCAGATTGTGCCACGGTTTCTAGCCCGTACAGGTTGAAACCGCTGGCGCGATAACGACCGGTGTCGATAAAAACCGGTGGCGTAATGTTCGACGCGGCATATGCGACGGGACCGAACTGAGGCGATGAGGTGTCGATGCCGGCTCCGATCGGCCCAAATTCCGGTCCTGTACGCGCTTGATAAAAGGGCACGGAACTCGAACCGGCTGTAGATCCGGGGTCGGCGGTCATGGCGCTATAGTCGTATCCTCCGCCGATGTGCCAGAGATAGCGGCCGTCAGCAGGTTCGTCGTACCAAAGTAAGTGCGTGACACGCGTCGAAAATGAGTAGCCGTTTTGGTTGCCGATGTCGGTCGCGAAACGGCTGTCGCCGATCGGGCCATTGTTGAAACCGCCCGTCCTGAAGACGCTCGATGCCCAATAGGTCATCTTGTCTTCTGTGTTGACCGACGACATGGCGCCGACGCGTCGGAACGGAACGAAGCAGTTAAACGGAAGCGAGCGCTCCAGAAACGGCAGGTGTCGGAAGCCACTCATGGCGTCGACACTGAATGGCTGCAAGAACTGACCGATGCGGACAGAGTTGAAGATCGGTATCTGCTCTTGCTCAGCCCAGACGTCGAAGAAGCTGGGGCGCCCCGCCGTCGCAAAGTCCACTTCGAGAATATAGCTGGTGAACATCGCGACATTACCGAGCACTGCAAGTCGCGCACGGCGGAAGCCGACGCCATTCTGTCCATAACCAACGATGGCTTCGTTCTGCGCCGTCTGATACAGGCTGTAGTCATCGAGTTGCGTGAAACCCGTGATGCGGGCCGACGGGAACTTGCCGGGCTTTTCGAAGGTCAGTTGCTCTTCGAACTTGTCATAAGCCGATTCGAGCTGTGAGATGCGCGCTTCGTGATTGCTCGTTTCCTCACCCAGCGTGTCGTCGTCCGCCGAGTCGAACGCGACCTGGCGCGCGTTCACGGGGTTCGCAGCTGCAAACTCAAGGCGCGCTAACGCCTGCCGAATACCATCGTGCCGCGTGACGTCGTCGGAAAGCGGGCTCTCGTAAACGGCGGTCCCCACCTTCTGCGAGGTCGACGCATCGGCCCAGAGGAATCCAATCGGAGCACTCAATAGGAACCAGAATAGGCTTGTGATGACACGCTTCACGAGGAACTGCACTCGATGAGGAATACGCAATCCGTTGGATAAGCGCGCGGCACCGGAACCGCCGCACCATCGTTAAAATCGGGATATCCGGAACAAAACTCATAGTCAGAGCCGAGCGAAAGCGAGGGTTCTGCGATGAACCGGGCTTAAGGTTTCACCCAACCAGCAAACTTTGCGCATCTTTCGCTAGCGGCGAATCTGCGGGGCACCTGACGGTGCCGGCAAAGGGGCGGAATTGAGGATCGATGACCGCGACGCGGTCGCGAGACCCGCTTCCGTTCGGCCAACTCCGATCGGTCGTCAGAGGAAGTTCGTGACAAGAAATTGGCAGTGCCTGATTATTCGCTGCGGCAAATGTTAGGGAATTGTTAGAATAATTCACTCTCTTTGCGAATCATTCCTAAGTAGCCTGGATGGGAACTTGCCCAATAGATTTGCTCTATGGTACGACAACAAAAGAACTTATGGTGGCTTGGCGGCGTTCTAACCACGCTCGTCGTCGTAGGCATCGTCATAACTCGTAATCACTCGTCGGCGCGGGTACATGCCGCGGCTGCGGGGCCCTCCTCGGCTCCGCAGCAGACCGGACTTCGCGTCGAAGTGGTTCATCCGACTGAGGGAGGAATCGTTCGGACAACGGTTCAACCCGGAAGCGCTCACTCGTTTCAGTCTGCTGAGCTGTACGCGAAGGTTTCGGGCTTTCTAAAATCGCAAAATGTCGACATCGGTTCCTTCGTGAAGAAGGGCGACGTGTTGGCCGAGATCGATGTCCCGGAACTTGTCGAGGACCTGGAGCGATCGAAGGCCGACTTGCGGCAAGCCGAGGCCGAGGTCGCTTTGGCCCACGCACAGGTCGCCAGCGCGATTTCAGAGCGCAACGCGACGCAGGCAACCATCGCTCAGGCCGAGGCCCACGTAAAGCGCGCCGAATCGGACCGCAGTTTCCGTGAGCGGCAGTACCAGCGCACTCGCGATCTACACGCTTTGGATGGTATCGAAGAGCGACTCGTCGACGAACGACTCGATGAATGGAATGCGTCACAGGCAGCAGAACTTGCTGCCCGAAGCGCCGTCATTACCGCGAAAGAACAAGTCGCCGCGGCCGACTCGCGCATTCTTCGCGCCAAGGCCGACCTTCGCGTGGCCGAGGCGAGGGTCGACATCATGCGTTCCCACGTGGCGCGGACACAGGTTCTGTTGTCGTACACGCACATCACTTCACCGTATGACGGAGTGATCACCGAGCGCAACTACCATCCCGGCGCATTCATTCGCTCAGCCGATCAAGGCCAGCACAAGGCCCTGTTAGCTGTCGATCGCATTGACCAGATGCGTGTGGTCGTCCGCGTGCCCGATCGTGACGTTCCTTTCACGCAGCCCGGCGATCCGAGCCGAGTAGTTTTTGATGCCCTCCCGGCGACACCGTTCAAAGGGGTGGTCGCGCGCGTTTCAGCTACCGAGGATCCAGACTCGCGCACCATGCGGGTCGAGATCGACGTACCGAACACCAACGGCATCATTCGCGATGGAATGTACGGTCAGGTCGAGATTGAACTGGAAGGCGCCTCGCCTGGCGTGACGATTCCATCGGCGTGCATCTTTGGCAACGTGACCGGCGGAAACGCGAAGGTCTACATTGTCGACGATGCCAAGGCTCGCCTTGTCGATGTTCAAACCGGCAAGGATACCGGCGCCAAGATTGAAATACTCTCTGGTTTGAACACATCGCAACAGATTGTCGTGAAGCCTCCGAGTGCACTGGCGGCGGGCATGACCGTCAACGCTGTTGCCGCTCCGACGAAGAGTTCAGGGCATTGATCGCCTGACCACGCGATCGTCCTACCGGCCCTTTCGACGGCGACGAGTCATGTCGATACGGACACGGCCTCGTTTCGGTTTGGTTCGTAGTTTCGAGGTATTGCAACCATGAATGGTTTGATTCGGGCCTCATTAAAGAACCCGTACGCAGTGACCGTGATGGGCTTCGCGTTGCTCCTCTTGGGAGGACTGACGCTCACGCGCATTCCGATCGATATTTTGCCGGTGTTCAAAAGTCCCGCGACGCAGACGCTGACGTTCTATCGCGGCATGCCGGCCGAAGACTTGGAAAAGTCGATCACGAACCGCATGGAACGTGGCACGGCCCAGGCTTCGGGAACGGCGAGGCTCGAGTCGCGATCCATTCAAGGCGTGAGTGTCATTCGCAGCTACTTTCAACCCGACAGCGAACGCAGCGAAGCCCTGACGCAGGTCAATGCTTTGGCCACGCTCGAAGTGCCAACGCTGCCGCCCGGGACGCTGCCGCCGGTCATTATGCCGTTCGACCCCACGGGAACGGTTCCTGTCTGTCTCGTGGCGCTCGACAGCCCGAGCCAGTCGGAGCAAGCACTGTACGACGTCGCTCGCTATGACGTCCGCCCGATGGTCATGAGCAATCCTGGCGCGATCGCACCGGTGGTGTTCGGCGGCAAAATCCGCTCGATCATGTTGTATATGGATCGCATTCGCATGCAAGCCCGGCAATTGGCGCCGACCGACGTGATGAACGCGACAAACGCCTTCAACGTGTTCCTGCCCAACGGAAGCATCAAGCTCGGCGACTACGACTACGCCGTGGCGTCGAACTCGTTATTCGAGATGGTCGACAACATGGGCGACATTCCGCTGCGTAACCGGTCGGAGAACTCAGCTTTCCTACGAGACGTCGCCACGCCCAAAGATTCATCGTTCATTCAAACAAACGTCGTGCGAGTAAACGGTCGGCGGCAGGTGTATGTTCCCGTGTATCGGCAAGCCGGCACGAGCACGCTGGACGTGGTGAACACGCTCCGCGATTCGATTCCCGACATCAAGTCGCGACTGAGCAAGCCCGACATCGACTTGAAGATTGTCATGGACCAGTCGGTCTACGTGCGAAACTCGATTTTCGCGCTAGCTCAAGAAGGCGTGCTCGGCGCATTGTTGTGCTCGCTGGTGATCCTGCTGTTTCTCGGCCAGCTGCGAATGACGGCCATTGCCGTGCTCACGATCCCACTGTCCGTGCTCACAGCCATTGTCTGCCTTTACGCAACTGGTCAAACGATCAACGTGATGACGCTTGCCGGCTTGGCCTTAGCCATCGGACCGCTCGTCGATAGCGCGATCATCTGTCTTGAGAACACGCATCGGCATCTGAGCATGGGCGTAGAACCTGAAGAGGCGGCATTCCTCGGCGCCAGTGAAGTCGCGATGCCAGAGCTGGTGTCGACACTATGCACCTTCTTGGTGCTCACGCCGCTGATCCTCGTTCCAGGCATGGGCAAGTTCCTGTTTCAGCCCATGGCGATGGGCGTGGCGTTCGCCATGATTGCCGCGTACTTCCTCTCGCGAACGCTGGTGCCCGCATACAGTGCGCTCTTGCTGAAGCCTCACAGCAGCGAACACGCCGCGAAGGCCGGCCCGATGCAGCGCGCCTTTGCCCGCTGGGAGGCGCTCATCGACCGCGCGATTGCCTGGTACGTTCGTGGCCTCGATTGGGTTCTCGTTCATCGCTGGCTAACAGTTGGAGCGGGTTTCGGATTGCTCGTCGGTACGATCATTTTACTCGCGCCTCAACTGCGGCGAGAATTCTTCCCCGAAGTCGACGCTGGTGCATTCGAGCTCGCCGTGCGGGCACCGACGGGCACACGGATCGAAGTCACCGAGGAGCGCGTCGCCGACGTCGAGAAGTTCATTCGCGAGACAATTCATGGACACGACCTCGATTTGCTTGTCTCGGAAATCGGCGTCACGCCCGACTGGTCTGCCGCCTACACACCAAATGCCGGACCGATGGATGGCGTGATCAAGGTCCAACTCGTCGAGCACCGTAGACACTCGGCCCAGGAATACGTGGCCATGATTCGTGCGGGATTGGCGACGAATCCGAAGTTCGGCGACCTCGATTTCTCCTTCGATGCCGGCGGCATGGTCCGCGGAGCGCTCAATGAAGGCAAGTCGTCGCCGCTGACGATTCGTGTCGTCGGCAAGGACCAGAAAACTTGTTACCAGATCGCCGAGAACATCAAGCGCGACGTGACCGGAGTCGACGGCGTCGTCGATGCTCGCATCATCCAACGCATGGACTACCCGCAGTTCGTCATTAATGTCGATCGTACGAAGGCCGCGGACCTCGGCCTGTCGCAAGCGGACATCATGCGAAACGTGGTTGCCGCTTCGAATTCGAGCATTTCGTTCAACAAAACAAATTTCTGGATCGATCCAGCTTCCCACAATCAGTACTTCGTCGGTGTGCAGTATCCAGAAAAGGATATTCAATCGATCGACAACCTGTTGGACATTCCGGTGACAGGTCCTGCACAACTGCAGCCCGTGCCGTTGCGATCAGTTGCCACCCTTTCGCGCAATACGGTTCCTTCAGAAATCACACACTACAACATTCAGCCGACGATCGAGCTGACGATGAACATCGAGCGACGCAGTCTCGGACACGTTTCCGACGACGTCGCCAAGCTGCTTGACAAACACGGCGCACGCAATGTCGCTGGCTTTTGGGCTCCGTTCGATCCGAAGGGCGACGGCGCCAAGACGTTGAGCGGTTCGAAGATCGTTCTTAGCGGCGAATACGCACGTATGCAGGAAACTTTTAAGAGTTTGGGCGTCGGGCTGGTGTTGGCGGCGATCTTGATGTACTGCCTGATGGTTGGCCTCGATCGTTCGTGGATCGTCCCGATGACGGTCATGCTCGTCGTGCCGATTTCGATCGGCGGTGTGTTGCCGATGCTCTACTTCACCGGCACGGCCATCAACGTACAGTCGATGCTGGGTATCATCTTCGTCGTCGGCATCAAGGTAGCCAACACCGTGCTCATGACCGACTTCGCGCAAGAGCTGCGACGGCACGAAGGCCTTTCGCCAACCGAAGCTATTCGAAAGGCGGCCTCGATTCGTGTGCGCCCCGTGACGATGACTGCCTTGGCGGCATTTTTCGCCATGATTCCGGCGGCCATCGCTTTCGAGCGTGGCAGCGAAGCCAATGCGCCTCTGGCCCGTGCGATCTTGGGCGGATTGCTGGCCGGCGAACCTGCGACGCTCTTCGTCCTTCCGGCGCTATATTCGTTGATGGTGCACGACAAAAAGCCGTCGGCCGCCGCGCATGCTCACGGCGACGAAGAAGCTCCGCTCGATCCCAGCAGTGGTTTCGTCTAATTCGACGACTAGCGATTAAATCGATCGCTTACCGTCCATTGCGCCTCGAACTGCTGCCCAGATCGTCGCGCTTGAATTCTGACCAGCTCGCCTGGCGTCGATGTGAGAATCTGCTTGGCGAAAAACATGTCAGTTTCGCCAGATTGGTGTCCGTTGATTGCCAATATCTCGTCGCCGGTTTGGACGCCTGCCGCTGCGGCCGGACCATAACGTTTAACTTTCGACACAAGTAATTTGCCTTCAACCTTTACGAGAGCAAGTCCCTTGTTCCTCGAAACTCATGTCGCTCAAAGTTGCGGTTAGGCTCCAGAAACAATCGTGACTTGGGAAAATCGAAGGTCACCGTATATCGAGATAAGTAAGAAAGTCCCAGGATGCTGATTGGAGACTCGTCGCAGACAACGTTTCGATGAACGAATGGTCCCAAGCAAAGGGTTTTGATCATGCCTGCACGCCCAGAAACTGGCCCCGCCGCTGTCGCGACGGTGTATGTCGGGCCAACGTTCAGCTCATCGAGTTGCGCGATCGAGCGTGAAGTTGCGTTGAGACTCTTGACCGCTTTCCCGCGCTTGCCGCATGGCCGCTGTAGTACCAATAAATTGAACTAGCCAAAGAGACTCTCGGCGAACACCATTTCTTGTTCGATCTGAGCGACATTCGCGGCAATGCGATCTTCGGCGAAGTCGGTGAGAAAAAGGTCGTTCACGATCGACCAGTCGCGGCCGTCTTCCGTGCATAACGGAAAGCCAAAGATCAGGCCTTCCGGAACGCTATAACTGCCGTCGGATACGACGGCTGCGCCAAATCGAAAACCGTATGGCGTCGGGGTGACGATGCTGTTGACCGTTCCAAGGATGGCCTGTGTTGCAGTCGCGACGGCCGAAGATCCGCGGAGTTTGAAGATCTCCTTCGCCCGATGGTGCACGAGTTCTTGCAACGTCGTTTCGGCCCACTCCTCATCACGAATGATTTCGTAAGCGGGCTTGTCGTCGATGAACGCATTATGAAAGTCGATGTACATCAGATCGCTGTGATTGCCCCACACGTTGACACGTGTAACTTTCGAAACGGGCACGTTTGCCTTTTGTGCAATCAGAGCGACGGCGCGCAGTCGATCGAGCCGGTTCAAGGCAAACCAATGTTCTTGTGGAACGTTCGGTGCGTACTTCATCGCGATCGAGCACTGAATGTTCGACGGGCTGGCGACGACGAGAATTCGCGCCGAAGGAGCCGCCGCGTTGATCGCACGACCGTGTTCGGCATACAACTCGCCGTTGCGGCGGATCTGTTCTTCGCGCGAAATGTGCGCTATCTCGCGCGGCAAGTCGGCCAGCAATATGATCCACTCGGCGCCTGAGAATGCTTCTCGCGGATCGTCGGAGACATGGAATGAGTCTAACAGCGGAAAGGCGCAATCGAAAAGTTCCATCGCCGTCGCGTTGAGGCGTTGCATGCGCTGCGGATGTTCGAGTAACCGGAGCGACACCACGCAATCAGCACCGAACATGCCGCCTGCAGCGATACGGAACACGAGACCGTATCCCACCGCGCCGCCGGCACCGCTAATAGCAACCACCATCTTGCGACGTTCAGGTTCTGCCCGACTCATCGTCGATATCTCGTGCTAGGTCTGCTGATCGGGATGGTTGTCCTCGACGTCGTCATGCGACTCGGCTGCTTCGTCGGTCGGTTGCCCATGATCGTCGGCCAGACCGGCCTGATCATAAACATGTTCGTTTTGAGCCGGCTCGATAGGTGTCTCGACGTGAACGTGAGCTCGCGGGTCGTGGCCGTGCTTCTTGTCGCGAACCATGAGCGAGTAAAGCGCCGGCAACACGAAGAGCGTCGCGGGTTCGCCAGCCAGCAGGCCACCGAGAATCGCTCGGGCCAGTGGGGCGTTGGCTTCGCTGCCTCGTTCGATTGCCAGAGCTGCGGGAATCATTGCGAAAAACGCCGCCAAAGCGGTCATCGTGATGGGGCGGACACGCACCGAGGCGGCCTTGCGAATCGCCTCGGTCGGCGTCAGGCCTTCCTTGTGCCGCAACTCTTGGGCGAAGTCGGTCATCAACACGGTGTTCGCCACTTTGATGCCGACGACAAAGATGATGCCCAACAGTGATTGAACGTTCAGCGCCGTGCCCGTGAAATACAGCATCGGCAGTACGCCGCCCAATGAGATCGGGACTACGAGCATGACCGTCAGCGGGACGACGAACGACTTGTCGAGGCCGACCATCAGGAAATACATGAGCAGCGAAGCGAGCAACAGCCCCCATCCAAGGCTGTGAAACGTTTGTTGCATCTTGGCGTACTCGCCGCTGAGCACGATCTTCGACCCGCTCATCAGCTTGTGGTCTTTCGAGCCCGGTTCAAACGGCTGCCATACACCGGTGTCGGGCTGATACTCACCAAACTTCGCGAGGCGCAATGCCACCTCATCGGCGATGTGTCCGAGGTCGCGACCCTCAGTGTTCATCGTTAATTCGATCGTCGCCTGAATGTTGTAGTGCGTGACTTCCGATGGAACGTTGCTTCGCGTGATCGTGGCGATCGAACGCAAGGGGACCGAGTGTTCCTGACCAGGACTGGTGATCGGAATATCCAACAACGTGTCGAGCGACTGGATATCCTGTTCCGGATACTGCACGCCGACGAAGTACTGGTTGTGACTGACCGGATCGATCCAGAAATTTCGTTTGTTGAATGAGATGCTTGAATTACATGCGGCGACGACGTTACGCATGACAACTTCCTGCGTCAGCCCTAGATCGGCCGACTTCGTGCGATCGACGCTGATGACCAGTTGCGGGTAGTTCATGCGTTGGATAATGCGGCCGTCGACAATGCCATTGATATTGGCTACGTCGCGGCGAATCGCCTCGGCAACCTGGTAGCACTTCTCCTGATTCTTGCCGACGACGCGCACCGTCAACGGCGAAGATTTGCCCTCGTTCAAGGCGCCACGGACCATGCCGCCCGAATCGAACGAGAACTCGAGATCGGCAAACTTCGGATCGCTGGCGAACCTTTCGCGCAACTCGGAAACATAATCCTGAGCTGAGTGATGGCGGTGCTCATGGAGTTGGACCTTGACGACGCCGTCCATGGGACCTGCGTTCGGAGTGTACGCAGCCGACCAGTCGGGCGTCACGCCCATCTCCGAGATGATAACTTCCAAGTCGTGGTGATCGACCGTTTCGCGGATGGCTTTCTCAACTTCGGAAATGCGATCTTCCGTCATTTCAATGCGCGTGCCCGTAGGGGCACGGACAGCGATCTCGAATGCGCCGGCATCGACTTCGGGGAAGAATTCACGTCGCAGCTGCGGCCCGATCACAACCAATCCGACACCCAAAAGCGCGAACCCCGCCGTGATCGTCGTCCAACGCCAGCGAAGCGTCAGGTTCAATATCTTGACGTAGCCGGCAATGGCCAGGTCAATCAGCGCTTCCCACTTCGCAAAGGCGATCTTCAGTGGATTGCGTGTTTTTTGGTGACCATGTGTATCATGTGCCTTCAGTAGAAGCGCGCTGAACGAGGGGACCAAAGTTCGCGAGAGAAAGTAAGCCGAGATCATCGCGAAGGCCACCGCCATCGCCATCGGCTTGAACAAAAAGCGTCCCATACCCGGGACGAGCAATAGCGGCGTGAGCACAAGGAACGTACACAGCGTCGACACCAACTCAGGCATCGCGACTTCGCTCGCCCCAAGGAACGAGGCTTCTTTGGGTTCGACACCCATGCCCAAGTGCCGGTGCGTGTTTTCGAGGCAGATGATCGCGCTATCGACGAGCGGTCCAATTGCAAGCGCCAAACCGGCAAGCGTCATTACGTTGATCGTCTGTCCAGTGACATACAAACACGTGACGGCCGACAACACAGCCAACGGAATCGTGAGGACGGCAATCATCGTCATCCGCCATTCGCCTAGGAACAGCAGAATGACGAGCGAACACAGCAATGCACCGAGCACCCCTTCTTGCACCAATGCGAAGATCGAACTGCGGACATAAACCGATTGATCCATCACCGCCTTGAGCTCGATGTCGTCCTTGCTCAAGCGCGCCTGCATGTCGGGAAGCGATTTCTTGAGCGTGTCGACGACGCTCAGCGTGCTCGCGCCGCCTTGACGATAGACCGGGATGTAAACCTGACGGCGTCCATTGACGCGCACGACAGATGATTGAATGAATGCGGCGTCGGTCGGCGTGGCGACGTCGCGCATGAACGCTGAATTGCCGTACACGTTGCGCAGCGGCATGTCGCCCATCTGGTCGACGAAGTCAAACATCGAGTTCGAGTTGACGGCATAGTCGGTGTTGCCGAGCTTCACGTCTCCGTTCGGCAGAAAGACGTTGTAGTTGTCCATCGCCTGCATGACGTCAGTTGGTGAAAGATGTCGTGCCTGCATAGCGATGCGATTCAGATACAACATGACCGCACGAATCTTGCCGCCGAAGACCACCGGCGCCACGGCGCCGGGATTGCTCATGACCATGTTCCGCACTTCGTAACGCCCCACGTCGTACAGCACTTCTTCGGTTTCTTTCTTGCTGTCGAGCGCGACGAGACAGACGGGGACTGTTCCTGTTGGGTCGAAGGGCAGAATCACCGGCGGCAGCGTACCCGGCGGCAGCGACGGCATCTGCTGCGTTGCAAGCGAGTTGACTTGCGTGAGCGCGCCGTTGGGATCGGCATCAGGTTGGAAGTAGTTCCGCACGACGCTCACGCCGACAATCGATCGTGACTCTGATCGCGCTCCACCCGAAGCCTGTGCCGTGCCGCGCTCCATGCGGTTGGTGATGGCCTTCTCGATGTTCTCGGCAGGCATGCCACCGTAGAACGTCAACGTCTGCACGGCCGGGCTAAGAAAGACAGGAAGAATGTCGATCGGGATTCGCTGAACGGTAAGCACGCCCATGAGAATCATGGCCAAGCCCATAACCGTCACGGCATACGGATTATTCAACGACGCGCGAATTAGCCCATTCATCGACAAACGGCTCCACTGCGATACGAATCAGTTTCAACCATCAGGCGGTGTCGCATCGTTAGTCGTGGCGCTGAACAGCGCCTAATGACTTGAGTTCTGAGCGACGGAAGCGGGGATCGCCTCGACATGGGTGCCGCTCGTGAGCGTACTGGGCGGCGACACAATAACCTGATCGTTGGATGAAAGGCCCGATAGCACCTCGACGCGCGATCCATTGTCCTTGCCCAGCGGGATGGCAACGAGATGGGCCGTGTTGTCGCGAACGACAAACACTTTGCCGTCTCCATGACTCGCGCTATTACCGACAAGGCAAGCCGAAGGAATCGTCACGTTGTCGGTAGCCGGCTCGAGAAGGATCTCTGCGCGTCCATACATGCCAGCGCTGATTAGGCCATCGGAATTCGGAATGTCGACCTCGACTCGCATGCTGCGTGATTCCGGAACTTCCTCCGAAGCGATACGAGCGACTTTTGCATTGAACGGATGCGTCGGCAGTGCGTCAAATCGCACAGTAACCGTGTCTCCCGGGTTCACATAGGGAACGTCCCGATCGGGCACCATCACCACGACGCGCATCAGATCGGTTCGCTGCACCTCGAATAGCGGTAACTCCTGTCCGTGATCAGCATCGCGAATGAAGTCGCCGCGATGAAAGTTACGCTGGGTCACGACTCCCTCGTACGGCGACACGATTTGGCCATAGCTAACCATGACGGCGGTCTTCGCGACTTCCGCCTGGGCAACCTCGGCTTTCGATTTGGCGACCAGCACATCGGATTGGGCCTGATCGACACGAGCCATCGCGGCAGACGCCTGCTGCTTTGCCGTCCACACTGCCGCAAGGCCCGAGCTGTAGGCGGCTTCGGCCGAATGCATTTGCTCGAGTTTCTCATCGACCAAACGCTCTTCGATGCTGTGCAATTCAAACAGATCGCTGATGCGCTTGTGTTGCTTAATGCGAAAGTCGCGCTCTGATTCATATCGCTTGAGCTCCGCCTCGGACTGCGCTATCGCGGCTTGCGAAGCATTCAAATCGGCCTGGGCGGACTTTACGCGTGCGGTCGCCTGAACCACTTCGGCTTGTGTCTGGGACAGATGAGCACGTTCACGATTCAACTCTTGTTCGAGCTCAGGGATGTCGAGCTGCGCAAGCACTTCACCTTGCTTCACACGGCTGCCAATGTCGACGCACTGCGACTTGAGATAGCCGGAGACGCGTGCGAACAAAGATGCCGCCTCGAACGGGTGCGCCGACCCGGGTTGCACCGTCACGCGGGCAATTCCACCGCGTGTCGGTTGCACCACTTCAACGCGCTCGATGTCCGATTGTCGACTCGAATGCGGGACGGGCTCCGAAGAAAATGCATGGTGCGATTGTGAGAACCAAGTCGCCGCTGTTCCAAGGATGGCAATCGTGGCCAGTCCTATCCAAAACGGGCGAGGAACATGCGTCATGCGATGCGACTCCATGAGACGCGCACCATCGACCGGCTGCAACGACTTGTGATAGCGTGCCCAGCTGATGGACGGTAGATATCGAGGGCGGTGCGAGGGTAGGGCATACTTAAGACTACTGAAACTATCGGGTATTGAAAGCGTTAAGGCATTACCTTGCGAAGGTTTAAGAATCCGCGCGGCGAGCGAACTAGACTCCGGAAACGCGCAAACTTGGAGCTAGTAGTAACTTTACGCCCCTTGCTGCGGGCGACAACCCGCTTCGCTGCACGAATGGTGCGAAATTATGTCGCAGCCGGGACTTACGTCATCGATGAGGCTGTGTGGCTGACAAACGACGGATCGCAGCTACTCGGCGGGCGGCGTCGGCACTTGTTCCAGCGGCGCTCGCGGCACGGGATCGACGAACTTTGAGTCGTGATACTCGCTTGCTGCGCGGAAAGGCGGCTGCCCCATCGCGACGAAGAGCCGGAACTGCGCCTCGTTGTCGCGAACGAACACAGCGATGAGATCCCTTCGAGCGTCGGCGAGCAGTCGCGCGCTTATGAGCACCTCGAGCGGCAACGCCTCGGCAGCACGCAGTCGTGCATAATCTTCGCGAAATGCCGCCTCGGCCTGTTCGAGTTGTTTTCGCGCGAAGAAGAGCTGACGACGACGCGACCAAGCCCTGGAATACTCTGAAACCACTTGTTCGCGCACCTGGTTGATCATTCGCAATCGCTCGCCCTCAGCGATCCCCAACTCGCCGCGGCGACGGTTGGCCATCGCGATATTGCCGGCACCCATGTTCTGCAATGTCCACACGCACCAAACGTCGAAATCGGTGCGAGCATTCAAGGAAGCGAATGGTCCGATCGTAGGAAAGAAATTCCCAGTGCCACCAAAGCCTCCCGCGCTATAGCCGACGTTGATTAGCGGCAGCAGCGGACGCATTTGTTCCTGTCGCACGCGCGTTCGTCCGATGGCGACCTCCATGGAACGCGCGGAGATTTCTGGGCGGTATCGCTCGGCGACATTCACGAGATTCGCCATCGGCTGGCTGATGTCGATGAGGTCGTACATCCTCAGATCGCCACCGGGCGTTCGCAACTGAACGGTCGGGTCGAGGTGTAGAAGCCTCGCCAATTCCGACGACGCGACGACGACTTCTTCCTCGGCGGCGCGGACTTCGCGCAAGGTTAGCAGCCCCTCGGCTCGCGCCGCTCAGCATCGCCTTCGCGGCCTTGGCCGACGGCGGCATACGAGACGGTGGTTTGCACAACTTCATCCATATTGACGAAAGTTGCCTGCATCGCTTCAAGGCGCGCTTCGGCAGCCATCAATTGGAGATAGGCGACGGTAGTCTCAAGCAGCATATCGTTGTTTGTTGCTGACCCTTCGTATTGTCGCGCGACCATGCGTTGACGGGCGGCAAGCGGATCGTAAAGCGCGTCGGCAAGCTGCGTGAACAATCGGATGCCAGGATACGCGACCGACTCGGCGGCAAGCGTTCGGGCTCCAGCGCCGACGTAGGCGGAGTTCAAATCGACATTACGGATTTGGCCGAACGAAGACTGCAAAGCGCCGAGGTGGTTGCGGTAGTTCGTGCCGCCGGTGAAGTTGGGCACCCAAACCAACTGAGCCTGACGTTGCATCGCCTGCGCTTCGCGAATGGCCATGCGAGCGCGGTTGATCGTCGGGTTCTGTACGCCGGCAAGCCGCCACGCGGCCTCGAGATCGATCACTTGAGGCTGGCCATCGAGCGGGATGACACGTTCGTAGGCAAGCGCGTTGTCGCTGCCGTTAAGCGAGGCGTTGTTGTTTGAGTTGCTATTGGGCGAGTCTGGAGGCGGCGGCATCTCGGACGTCGCGACCGTCGCTGAAGCTTGCACGACGCCTGGAGAGACGAAGCGGACTTTCTCGGCAGGCGTGACCGCGCCGCCGTTATCTGTCGGAGGAAATGCGCTCAACGATTCTGGCCGTCGGCGGCAGCGGCACGATCACGTCCTCGCCGGCGCTGCTCGATGCAGCGATTAGAAGTCCCAGAGCGCCGGACACCAGCCAACGCCAGCAGTCTTTTTCAACGATAAGGCGGCTTATAAACAACGCGATCGTTCCTATTTCGCCCCTACCGTCGTTCATTCTCGATTCGTCTCGCTACCCGTCAGCGGCGGGTTGGGCTCGCCGCCCGGCTTTACGAGGGCATCGGGAATCGGTCGCGCGAGCATGTCGGCTGGCGGCTGTCCCAAGGCGACATACATCTGAAAATGCGCTCGGTTGTAATCGCTGATGGCATTCAAGTATTCGGTGCGGGCGCGCGCGACCAGTCGCAGGCTGTCGAGCACCTCGATCGGCAATCCTTCGCGAGCACGGATGCGGTTCAAATCTTCGCTAAACGACATGCGTCCTGACTGCACCGCCTGTTCCGCAATCGCGAGCTGGGCGAATCGTGAATGGATCCGAGCATAGGCGCTCGCTACGTCAAATCGAACCTGGTCGAGCACGCGGAGTTGTTCGTAGTTGTTGATGCCGACGCGCGCGCGCATCGTCTCAATCATCGCACGATTGCCGAATCCCATGTTCTGCAGGGTCCAATACATCACCACATCGGTGTCGGTACGAGAAGCTAAGGGGCTGAAACTCGATGGCACGCCGAGGTCTTGCTTGTTGCTGCCGCCGCCGAAGCCACCCGCGCTGAAGCCGAGCATTACCTGCGGTGAAAACGGCAGCACCTTTGCCCCACGAAGGTTGAGCAAGGCTTCTTGAATCGCCGAGCGTCGAGCTTCCAGTTCCGGACGACGCAACAGGGCGATCGCAATCAGTTCCGACATGGGAATCGGATCGGGCACGATGGGGGTCGGGACGACCCAACCGTCGGTACAGTGAAGTCGAATTGAAGGATCGAGATTGAGCAATTGTGATAACCGGGCCGATGCCACCAGCACCTGACCTTCCGCCTGCAGAATGTCGGCCTGGCGTCTGCTGAACTCCGTGGCTGCACGATCGGCATCCGAGTGACGACCTTCGCCGGTCTTCGCGTAGTTGGCCGTCAGACGTGCAACTTCACCGGCTTCGTCTCGAACTTGAATAGCAATTGCCCTTGCGCATTCCGTCTGGAGCAATTCGACATAGGCATTGCCGACACGCAAGAGCACATCGTTGCGCGTCGCCAACGTGTTGAACTGCTGTGTTCGCAGCGCTTGACGCGTCGTGAGAAAAGAGAAGATCGATTGCGAGACATTGAGGTTGTACTGCACACCGGGAATATTGACGGTGCCCGCGGCAACTGCGTTGGCTCCCGCGCCGACATACAAGGCTTGTCGTTGGAGGCCGAGAATGTTGCCGCTCGATTGCTGCAGTGCGCCCGTGTGATCGTCATAGTTCATGCCGCCGTTCAAGTTCGGCAAGAGCTGCGCGGCGGCGAACTGGCGGATGGCTGCTGCTTCAACCACGCGTTGACGGGCAATGAGCAGGTCTGGATTCTGCACGCCAGCCAACTGCATCACGGCGGCCAGATCCACAGACGCGATCTGCATTTGTTGAAGATCAAACCCCGGCACAGCTGGGGGTTCGGCTGGCGGCACTTCGACGACTTCACCAGCCGGCGGGAGCGGCACAATCGCCGACGCGTTTGCCGGGATTGCCACGATCGTCGGCGCCGCTGGTGGGTCCGACGCCATCACCGACGAAGTCATCGTACACAGGACAAGTGAGACACTCGTCAGTAAGGATCTAACGACTCGACGCCCTCGAACAACGAAGACTGGCTTATACATAACCGACATTCCTCACGACGCCGCGCCAACTTCGCGCTTGAACGAGCGTATTCCCGCAGAGTGTTGTTTCTCGACGGACCGCTATGGCTGCGTTTGCCCGCTACGGACAGGGCAGATGCTTTCGACAAGGGGGCAGCAGTATTCCAGCGTTGACTCACCGCTGCAACGGCGAAAGCACCAAATCCATTTGGGCGTTTCGATAAAGCGCAATTACGAATGCTAGCGGGGCCCGCTTTATTAACCCAACTCCAAGCCTGAGAAGGTATTAGGCCGTAACCGCAACTTCTTTCAAAGCCGCCACTCGATTTGGCTCGAACAAGCAGCGAAAGCAGTGCTAGTAGTTTGCTCACGTCGATAAACTTCTGCAGCAGACTGGCCCTTCCAGCGGGAGCATAGATGTCTGGCCTGCTATTGAAAATCTGCACCAGGCGTTATGAAGGTCTTGAGCCCGAAGGGCAAGGAGATCTTCGATGACGACGAGACGACGGAAGCGGCATAGTCCTGAGCAGATCATTGCGAAGCTGCGGGACGCGGACGCGATGCTGAACGCTGGGAAGGATCTGGCGGTGGTGTTGCAGACGCTGGAGACGAGCGAGAGCACGTACGAGCGTTGGCTCGAGCAGGTAGGCGTCGGCACGCTGTACATCGAGCCGGGGAGTCCGTGGGAGAACGGCTACGCCGAGAGCTTCCACAGCCGGCTGCGGGATGAGTTTCTAGCGTTGGAAGTGTTCGAGAACCTGCCGGCAGCGCGGAAGCTGACAGCCCTTTGGAGAGACGATTACAACCATCATCGACTTCACAGTTCGCTGGGGTACGTGACCCCGGCACAGTTCGCGGCCCGCTGTGCTGCTGTCGCTTCGGCTTCGGCTACGCCTCAGCCTGCGCTCCAGCAGCACAGCGGCCTTACCCAACCGATACCTTCATAAGGGCTGGTACAGAAAATTCAGAGCCGGTCACCATCGACAGATGGCGAAACTTAAGTCCGTAATCGAGTCTCGCGCATTGTAGCGCGAGACAATTTACCAGAGTGGTCCCAAGACGAGGAACAGTCTGAGAGAAGTGGTCATCATCACGCAGTGCGGCGCTTCGCGTAGAAGCCTGACCATGAGTCGGGTTCAAGCATGACTCGCCGCGAGCCTGATTTGGCACAGTAGCCTGTGCCAATGAACTCGAACCTTCGCGAAGCATTGACCTGCAATGCCTTACGAGGACACGGTTCAGATGAAGCGGAGAGGACAGGAGTCGTTCGACGCCTTTTCTCAACTTGCTTCCTCACATCGCTTTCCGATTGCAACTGATTCTATCGCAATAGCTTGCGCTTGGTCAG
Organism: uncultured Planctomycetota bacterium; assembly: GCA_963708675.1. Lineage (GTDB taxonomy): Bacteria > Planctomycetota > Planctomycetia > Pirellulales > PNKZ01 > DATAXP01. The sequence continues at coordinate 1,240,966 of CAVPTO010000003.1, read as the reverse complement.
ACGTAATCAGGTCTTGTCACGTCCTCTCACCTGTTGTCAGTTCGTTTGTCCCAGTGGGACAAACGCCGGCAGCCTTGCTGACGCCTCATTTATGTGAGGTGTACTTATGCAACGCGTTGCCCCGGCAATCATCGTGTCCGCCGACGAGCCCTTGCCCCGTCCCAAGCGTCGTAAGCGACGTGACAAAGCAGACCGTGGCTTGCCACCCGATGAAGAGCTGACCCGGCTGGCAACTGCTTATCTTGAACGTCAGCGCAGGCATTGGCCCGCGATCGTCCAGGCTGGCTTCATCCCCGAGCCGGCGCCGGACATCCTGAAGGAGATGGTCGAAGACTTCAAGGCGCGCCACCGGACTGCATCCGTTGACGTTGATGGGCTGCGCATCTTCTTGAAGTTCTGCAAATTGCTGGCGGGGAATTACAACCGGTTTTCTTGCGATAACAGCAGCCCCAACTCCGCGCTGGACCAGATGGTCAACGCGCTGGACAAGGCCCGGAGCGAAGACAGATTCATTCCCTGGCAATATGTCTTCGCCGACTATTCCGTAAGCGGGCTGGACTCGTCGCGGCAAGGGTACACGTCGTACAAGGCGGTGCTCCAGGATGAGGACCATCTGATTGAGACCACGTACATCGACGACTTCACGCGGGCTTCGCGCGAAGAGTTGGAGTGGTGGAAACTCGCGTCGCTCTCAAAACGCCACAAGAAGCGTTTGATTGGCGCTTCCGATGGGTTCGACCTCAATCATGAGAACTGCGAACTTATTATCGGCATGTACAGCCTCGTATCGCGCCTTCTCATCAAGGGGCTGCGAGAAAAGGTCAAGCGCGGCATGCGTGGCGCAGCGCGTCGTGGCACTTGCTTGGGCAAGCTTGGCTTGGGCTTCACCAAGCGTCAGAGCCGTGATCAGAATGGCAACGTCCGTACCGATGGCGAGGGCCTTCCCGTCTATGAGCCATGCCATGATCCCCAGACGTCTGCGGATCGTCGAATGGCTTACGAGCTCTTCTGTGTGAAGAACTGGTCCCCTGGACAGATCTCTAAGCATTTTAGCGCGCTTCTGATCGATGGCTGGGATGGTTGGCTGGAGGGCGGGATCAGGAAGCTTCTATGGAGCGAAGCGTCGATTGGCGTCTTCATCTGGAACAAGACGAGCCGCGAGTTCGATCTTAACGCTGAAGAATGGGTCAAAAAAAGGAACCCACATAAGGAGTGGATTGTCTTGTACAAGCCGGAGTTGGCGATCGTGCCTATGGAGACATGGCGGATCGCGCGGCGCAAGCTCGCCGCCATGCGAGGCGCCAGCCCCTTGACGGGCCGCAAACAAAGCCGCAACCAAACCTCGGCCACGACGCTCTTCAGCGGTACCCTGTTTTGCGAGTACTGCAGTCATGAATTGACCTTAAATCGATCGACGTCGAAGTACAAGCAGATGGGATGCCCGAATGGTTGCCGTGGCACACACGGCTGCAAGTTGTCGTCGTCGAAGAGCGTCCGCGTGATCGAGCAGTGCCTTCTGAGCTACATCGCCGACGTCCTACTCGATGACGCGCAGATCAAGAGTCTTGTCGACAACACCAACTTGCATGTTCGGGCGGAGGCCAGCAAGCCACGGGTCGACACTTCCGCCTGGAAAGCGGAGGTGAAGCAGAAAAAGACAGCCATGGCCAAGCTCGTCGTTCGTGTCGAACGAACGACCAATGAAGCGGTCTGCGACGCTTATGACAAGCGCATTGCTGAACTCAATGCGGACGTCATCACTCTTCAGAAGAAAATCCACGATGCCGGACCGCGGCACGGACAGCCCGCCAAGCCAATCACGCTGGACGCGGTCAAGCAATACGTCGCGGGTTTTCGGGAGACGTTGAGCCAGGAAATACCAGCTGCTGCTGAGGCTATCCGCCAGCTCACCGGACCGATCAAGATTCGACAGGAGCCCATTCCCGGACGGAAGACGGGTGCTCGTTGGATCGCAACGTTCAGTCCGAACTTGTTCCGTGTGCTTTGCCACCTCGGACGAGACCGAAGTGATGCATCATTTCAAGCCACCGACTTCACGCCGGAGGTCCAGTCCATCGAGATACCACTGGAGAAGATTCCCAAGTACGAAAAACTCGCACCTAAATTCAAGAAGTTACACGATGATGGCGCGAGCCCCGAGGTGATCGCATCCTCGCACAATATGTCCCGGCAAGACGCCGAGTTGATCATCGAGTTTGCCGAGACCGGCAAGCGACCAAAGTGGCGTGCTGGAAAGCGAACCGGAAAGGGAAGACCTAAGCGGATTGAATACAAGGACATCATATCCGAGGTTGTCGAGATGCGAGACGTCAAGAACATGCCCATGAAGCAAATTGCGTCAGACTTCGATGTCTCCGAGGCAGTTGTGCGGCGAGCGTACGACGCTGGGCGCCCCGACGCTGCCCGTAAAGCGGCAGAGAGCGGGACAAGGCCCAAGCGAGGTCGTTACTCTCGAATAGGGATCGATAAAATCAATGAAGTCCGCAAGCAACTGCGTGCCGGCAAGAAGGTCCCCGACATCGCGACGAAGGTTGGCTGCGGGAAGAGCACCGTCTATCGAATCCGCGATGAGATGAAGACGGCCGGGGACGGTCGGGAGGCGTAAGGCGACCGCCATCTTAGGTCATCATCGTATTCACGAGTTTACTGATGGGCACCCATGCTGATGAGGCATGGGTGCCCTTTTTTATGCGCGAATCCGGGTTGGTTCGCGCTGGTTGGGATCATTCAGCACTGCGTCGGCGCGATGACCGAGGAGGCACATCGATGACTATTCAGAACAAACCGGAATCCCCTGCAGCGACCGAAAAACGGCTTCAGGCGTTTCTCGACTGCGTTGCACGTTTGATGGCTAAGCGCTGGGTGGACGAGCAACGCGAAAATGTCGCAATGACTTCGTCCACGACCAAGTCCAAAACGTCGCGTCGTAAATCACGCCAATAGGCGTTGAGCATTTTCGCGCTGGCGATGCGAGCCAGCGTTTCCACATCCGGACGATCACTCCGCTCATTCACTCGGCGTGTGTCCGACAGGGAGCCGCTCAGCGCCCCCGCCTTCTTTTTCACTGTGCTCAGAAGTGACGGGTTTCTCATCTCTTAAATAAGGAGCTACCGTGCATCAAGCTCGTTGTGAACCGGCCATTACCGCGCTCATGCAGCAATGGCGAAAACAAATCGCCGCGCAGAACCGGCGGCGCGAGGCCGTGGGACCGCGCCCTTACGCCGTGATCAGTTACTTCATACGCGGCGTCGGGACCATCCGCGATGCCGTCGACCTGCGCAAGCTAACGCTCGTCGCAATTTACGACGAACAATCGAGCAGCAATCAGATCATCACGCGCTTAGTCGGCGTGAGCGGAAGGATGGCCAACGAGGGTCTCGTCTTCGGCGGGCCCGAGCTGTCGCGATTTGACAAGGACCTGCGCCTCTCTCCCGTCACTGGCGGTGTCGGCCCGCGACTAGATCCTGAACAATACGAGATCATGCTCTTGGCGCTAACGCTTGAGCGTTTTTTGGAGCGCTGCAATCGTCATCCGTACTTCCCGCGGCGTTCCAAGGCGTCACTACCGATCGCAGTCTGCGACCGCAGGCTCGGTCGCGTTAATGTCTCGTCGCTACACAAGCGCCAAGTAATCGCGGTCGACTCACCGGTGCGCGATCTGTGCGGGTGCACGAGTACGACGGCGTTTGATTTCTACAACACTCGATTTCGCCCGGCACGCTGACACTTCGTGCCGAGTTGCCTTTCTTGTCTTGTTTAACTCAGGAGATGCCGCGCTAGCTTTTGTGCTCCTGTCATGACATGTCGTTTCGATTCGTAGTTTGAATTGCCTCGCAATGTTGCGGGGCGGTTGTGTTCCACCACACGACCGCCCCGCAGGGGGCGGTCTCTTTCCAAGGAGATTGTCCCATGATCGCTTTTGCGCGAGCCACTCAGAAACAGGCGCTTAGTAGACAGGAGGTTTTCCTGGCCATGCTGCCGACGATTAAGGAGATAGCCCGCTATGCGTTCCGAGCACGCCGGGCTGAAATGCGCGAGGAGTTGATCCAAGAGGTCATCGCGAATGCCTACATTGCTTACACACGCTTGGTCGCGCTCGGAAAGCAGAACGTGGCTTATCCGACGCCACTGGCGCGCTATGCCATTCGCCAGGTATGCTCCGGTCGCCGTGTCGGCGGTCGGCTCAACGTCCGCGACGTGCTGTCGCCTTCTGCTAGAGGCCGCGTTACACTCGAGCGACTTGACCAACTCAATGGGGAAGGCGTGTGGAAAGAAGCAATCGTCGAGGACCGCAAAGCCGGTCCCGCGGAAACGGCGGCGGCGCGGATCGACATGGCCGACTGGCTGCGGTCCTTGCCGCGCCGGGCGCGCCGCATTGCCCGTGTGTTGGCCAACGGCGAGTCGACCAGCGGTGCAGCGAAGAACTTCGGCGTGACGCTCGGGCGCATCAGCCAATACCGCCGTGAGCTGGAAACCTCGTGGCGGCAATTTCAAGGTGAAGCGGCAGTCCAGAGTTGAACGCCATATGCTTCGCGAGTTTGTTCAACTAAGCGCGCCGAGCGCATTGGGCACGGCTTCCGATTCACTATTCCCCTAACGGGTGCTGCATTCGTGCTCCGATTCCGAAAGGAGTCGGAGCACGAAGCGCATCCCACACCGCTGAGAACCCATCAGCGAACTGCCTCTTGGTTAGCTATCCCTTCGATTGCAAATCTGGTCGCGTTTCGGCGACAATGACGCTTCCGTTATCCCAGTTATGGAATTCGACCATGCCACATCCCATTCCCGAAGCGGATTGGAAAGTCTTCCGTCAACTACGCGAAGTCGCGCTGCAGCGGTTCTGCGATCGCGTGCTCGCGGAGGCTCACCGGATCTCTGCGTCGAGTTCGAGCAGTGCCCACGAGCGCTACTTGGAGTTGTACCGCCTCATGGACGAGCGAGACGATGAGTTGGCCAGGGCGTTCAACGATGCGCGCCGCTCGGCGGCGGTTCTTCAAATGTGCGCGATCGTATCGCAAGACCTGCTGACATCCGAAGAGATCGCTCGCTTCAGTGACGCCACGCAGAAGGCGGTCGCCGCTGTTCGAGAAATCATGGAGAGTTAGCGGCGCAGCGATTCTGAACTGAATTGCGACGCGTAGCTAATGGCGTCGAGCGGGCTGCGCACACCGCACGGACCCCGAGCAAGGACATGCGTGTAGATCATCGTGGTTTCCACGTTTTTATGCCGGAGCAGTGCCTGGACCGTGCGGTTATCGGCTCCCGAGTCGAGGAGATGCGTCGCGAAGAAATGTCTCAGCGTGTGGCAAGAAATGCGTTTGCGCAAATCAGCTGCATCGGCAGCATGTTTCACGGTACGGTCCAAAACGCCGTAGTGCATGTACCAGCGGAGCCACCTTTGCGTTTGATGATCACGCCGCACAACGGCTGAAGGAAAAACAAACTGCCAGCGTAACTCGCGTGAGGCGCCCGGCCGCTTGTGCTCGAGGTTCACGTCGACAGGCGCATAATCACCGCCGCTGCGCCTCGAGTCGCTGCAGTGGACCCGCAGGTTCTCGGCGCGTTTGGCTCGTTCGCTTCGGTCACGGTAGAATGCCCATCGACCCGCCCACTTCCAGCGGGCAACTTAGCTTTTTCGTTAGGCGTAAAATCCATGCTTCGGGCTGGGGTGATCATCGTGTTTTTGACGTGCGCCATCGTTGGCTGTCGTCAGTATGAGAAATGGACGACCGATCCCGATGGTAATCGTGTCGTTTTGCACGATACAAATGCAGCAATTCACGACATCGCCTTGTTCGGCGTTCCAAGCGTCTTGCTTGTGCTCGGCCTCGGCGCATTTCTTCACTGGCGGCGAACGGGCTATTGGTGTTTGGCTGCTCTCACATCGTCCGCACTAGCAATGGTCGTAGGAGTTGTCGCGGGGAGGCTCGGCGAATGGCGAATGTTGGGTGCGCCGGTCGACGAGATCATTTCTGGCAGCCGCGCTCCAATACAGTGGCTGATGTCCGTACAACAGTGGTTTGTTGCAATCGGTTTTGTACTGGCGGGCGTTGGTGGCGTGGGAGCAATCATTCTTGCAGTTCGACAGAACCGAGATAGCACCGCCTTCTATGATCCCGCCGCTGTCAAGGATGGTAAGTAAAGTTTGTTTCTTGTGGTGTCGTGATCCGGTCGGCGCGTAGTGCGATCGTTGCGTCGTGAAGACGTGTAACGGCGTGTCGCGTTGATTCGTACTTTTCGCGTGCCTGGCGGCCGACAGTAGCTCACGAACTGACCGACCTTCGCGAAGCGCTCGACCTGGTGTATCTCGTACCACAGCACCAGCGCCAACATCGGCCCATGCCCGGCACCGTCTGCAGCCGCTCGTAGCCAACGGGATCGTCGATGCGGGCGTGTCGCTTCAGGTACAACTCTATCGTCTTGCGCTGCGTGTCGAGATGATCGGCCAGCGCCAGGTCGCTGACGATCATCTGCCGCACGCTCTCGTCGCAGCCGGTGAACAGCTCTGCGACGTCTTCGCGGTTGGCGTGGCACGTGGCACCTTCCGCGCGACCGTCGTACAATGCGCGCACGAACTCCATGATCGCGCTTGCCATGAAGGCCATGCCGTGACGAACACGTTGGAAGTCGTTTATCACCGTCGAGCCGTACGTCGGGCTCTCGTTGAGCTCGGGTACCTCGACATCACTCGGAGGTTCATTCCTCAACCAATTCGTTCCGCCAAATGCGCAAGAATTAAGTGAGGGGCACAACCATGCTTTCTACGACCGCCAACGAAAGGCTCCGGGATGATTAATAATAACCACCTTGTTGGCGGTGTAGTCGTTCTGGCATGCTTGGGCTGTCGGAGTGAGCACTCGGCGAGCACAGTACATGAAAATATTTCTAAAACTCTATTGGTGACAGTGCCGTCAACGGCTCGAGTATTGGAGTTAAATAATTCCTATGGTGTGAGTGTGCCCGTTCCGGGTGGCATGAGCGATGGATATATTTGCGTCGCGTTCCAGTTGTCTGAAGAGGATAATAAGGACATTGTAAGTCAAATCGATCACAGCTTACTTCTTAGCCGTGATTCGTCGTGGAAGAGGATGCCGCTACCCGAGGAAATCAGTGAAGGTAGGGATTATTTACATTTCGTGGGGATGAAAACACTCCTGCCGATTGACCTACAGCATGGATACTACCTTTTTGTCGATCGTCAGATGTTACATCCAGACAGGCATTCTCGCGATCCATGGTATAAACGGCCGAGCCTTAATTTCACGCTTGCTATCTATGATGACGAAGCGCGTACGTTATATTTTTTCCAGCTCGATACATAGAAGCAGTTTCGGAGCCGTCGTGCGTTCGGCGCTATGACTGGAGACGATCCAAGCATGCGACGATCAAAATGCCTGCTGCTTTATTTGCTCGTCGCATTTCGCTTCATAGCTGTCGTGCTGATCTCCCTGGCCCCCGGCATCGGCATTGCTTTGTGGCTCGACTGATCAAAGTGTTTCCAATTTCTAAAAGGCTGGTTCCTATTTTCATCTTCTGTGGGATCGCGGTTTCCGTGGTCTGCGCTAAAGCTCTCTTTCGAATGTGGACCTCTCCGCTCCAAGGTTGCAGCCCGCCGTCCGACCATCGCTGCACGTAGCGTTCGGCGTTTTGGCGTGTTTGGCTCACATATCGACGACCCGTACAGCTATGAGCATGCAGCGGTGCCGGGAAACGGACCGATGTTGGCATTGGTGCTGTTGTACGAGATGCATGACGTGTGGCGATTCGCGAAGGTCGGGCAGTCCGTGAGCTACTGTCGACTCGTTCGCTGCGCACACGAAAGCGAACGCAAGACGATCCCGGCGAGGACTAGCAGAAGATCGGCAACGCATCTGCTTAAAACGCTCGAAGACCAATCTCGGTGCGCTTTTGACAGGCAGAGGCCATATGAGGATTAGCTAGCTCGGGTGCGATTGCGGTTGAATAGATGGACGACTAACTGTACGGTGACCGCGAAGATTCCAAGCGATCCACCGCATAGGACGCCACCGGTGGCTCCCATGACGATGGCAAAGCCGAGCGGCTCGATAGTCTCCCACGGCATAATGCGTTGGAAGAATGTTGGAGCGAGAATGCCCGCGGCGGCACCGAACAATGCACCAAGCACGAGACCGAAAAGTGCCGTCCCGGTCACGAGCAGCACAGTCGACTTAGCTTCAAAGGTAGTCGCCATGTTTCCAGCTAAAGAATCGATGTAAGCCGTGGGCCTGTTGCACGATTGGATGCTCGTGCAACAGGTTGATCGTTGTTCGGACGAATCAACACGGTTAACAGGGAGCCCACGGCAATGAGCACGATTATCGGATTGGACCTTGGCAAGTACAACAGCGCGGCCTGCACGTTCTTTATGCGCGACGAAGCGAAGCTCGACGTGATCGCCACAAGCGATCCGGCCAAGCTGATTCGGCGCAGCGCACCGGCATTGGCCCACGCACGGCCGAGGTCGTGGCCGCCTAAGTCGATCGCCCTCAGCGCTTCAAGAGCGCGCCAGGTGTCGGCCTATGCGGGACTGGTGCCGCGACAGTACCTATCGGGCCACACCAAGCGATTCGGCCACATCACGCGTCGCGGTCCGCGCCTGCTGCGCAAGATGCTAGTCGAAGCCGCCTGGGCCATGCTCCGCTACAACGACTGGACCAAGCGCACCTTCATGCGACCGACCAAGGGGAAGCGTACGCGCACCAAGCAGGCGCTCGTGGCGCTCGCGCGGAAGCTGCTCGTAGGGTTGTGGGGCCATGATGCGCGACGGCGTGCCGTGGAACGAGCCAGAGACGATCGCCTAACGATCACGAGATCAGCAGCAGAGATTCTTGGAGATAAGGACCACGGTGTTTCGCGTGTTGAGGAAGGTTTCCTCCGCGTCAGCTCGTAGCTTTTTGGGCTCGAGAAGAGCGCCCTAACGAAGGAGCGACGCGGCGTATGTGAACTCGTGAGCCCGGGCCTAAGTCAACGTCGCTAAGCCCGTGAGCTCGAATACTCGATTCCAAGACCCGACCCTCACACCACCGCAACGCTGAACTTCCTTCGAGTGAAAAACGGTCAACACACCGTTGATCTACCCACGGCTTCATAGTCGACAAAGCTCAGTTGCCCGCTGAACGTTAGCAAGGCACCGGTAATCTAGTGTGTGGGCAAAAAAGATTCTGGACGGGTCAGTTTGACTCGCCAATTAGCCTCAAAGTTTCGAAGGACCAACGATGCGATCCCTCATCGGCGGCGCCATAGCCACACTATTTAGTTGTGCAGTCGCGTACTCGTTATGCACTGTTGACAATGTTGCTATTAGTCCATGGCGTCGCAAAGTGTTTAACTTTGACGACATGACGATATGCGTCGGGATCAGCCCTACCGCTTCGACCAATGAACATTGCCACTGTGTGATATCAATAGACAATTTGGGATCCACCGATATCTATTTGTTAGATCGTGGGTATCTTCCAGACTGTCGTGTTGAGATTATCGATCGCGACAACAAGACACTGATACCATACACGACCAAAGGTACAAATCTGATTGGCAAACAATCAATTTTTGGACCAGGTGGAATTGGATGGCTCAAGATCGCGGCGGGACGAAGTAGGGAATGGCGTGTAGACTTGCGTGAGTTTGTGCAATTGCTTCCGGGGCGGTTTGAAATGCGTATTAGGTTAAAGCTAAAGCGCGATGACGCGGAGACTAATGTGCGGTTAGAAGGTGTCACTTTCGACATTGACGAAAGGTAACATTGATGTGACCCCCTCTCGGAAAACTGATCCGGTCGATGTGACAGAATCCGTTCGGCCCGGAGGGCCGGAAAGGATTCTTTATGAAGAAGCGGCACAGTGCGGAGCAAATCGTTGGATTGCTGTGTCAAGCGGACGTGGCGTTGGGCAAGGGTCAGAATGTCCCCGAGGTCTGTAAGCAACTGGGAATAGCGAACAGACGTACTATCGTTGGCGGACGAAGTGCGGCGGGATGGATCCGCAGATGGCGCGTCAGCTGCAGGAGCTTCAGAAGGAGAACGCGCGGTTGAAGTGTCTGGTGGCGGACCAGGCATTGAACAACCAGATTCTTCGCGAGGCCGCCCGCCCAAACTGGTAAGCCCCGAGCGTCGACGTCGAACTGTGGAGACGGTTCGCAGTCGCTTGGGGCCGCAACGAGTGTCGGAACGACGGATTTGTCGCGTGCTGGGGCAGTCTGGTTCGACACAGCGTTACTGTCGTCGGAAGCCGGACGACGATCGCCGGTTAATCGACGAGCTGCGTCGAGGGTGCGAGTGGTATCCGCGTTTCGGCAGCGAGCGGGTACACCAGCTGCTGCTGGGGACGGGTTCCGTTCCGGTGTTGCAACTGGTAAGCGCCAAAGCCGAGCATCCGCAGACCTTTGAACAGCACTTCGATGCTCCAACGTTGTTAGTAGATCGTGAGCACCTCGCGCGGCTTGCTCGAGAGATCATTCGTGGCCACGGCCAGGCGAAGATTGGTCGAGGTGTCGCACCAATGCTCGACCCGATTCAGGTCGGTACGGATGCCAATTTGCCGCCTGGGCGGCCAGTCGTTATCGTGCATCGTGGTTGGGCGGCAGACGCAAACTCCGATCGGGCTGGAGCGTACTGGCAGGATCACGATGGAGCCGTGTTCGTGTTGCAGAAGCTTAAATCGTTCGGGCGTCTGCGAGTGTTGTTCGCCGACAGCGCCTACGGCCGCAACGACCTTCCGAGTTGGGTCAAGCAAACCTTCGGGTGGTTGTTGCAGACCGTTCTGCGACCTGCCGAAGCGGCGGGCTTCATCGTTCTACCCAAGCGTTGGATCGTCGAACGCACCTTTGCGTGGCTGGCTCGCTGCCGACGACACAGCAAGGATTACGAACGAACTACCGAGTCGAGCGAAGCGATGATCTATCTGACCATGATCGCCCTCATGTCACGACGCTTGGCAGCCGCAAACCGAATCTAAAGACACGCTCTTAGAGACTGTCTTCAAATTCATTCATCCGTGAGTCGAGTGCGATGCACGCCGGCATTGGCAGCAAGATTTCTCGGGAGAAGCAACGTGGTCGACCGGTTGCGACCTCCGAAAAATGCGGCCGAAATGAATTTGAAAACAGTCTCTTAGACGCGTCCCGGCTGACCTTACGCGCGGGCTTGTGCTCTGTACCACCACCGCGCGAGAAGATACCCAGCACGTCAGCGGACAAACAACGGCCATTGGCCCAGGTGCGCAAGCGTTCGACAGATTCTGCCGCAGTCCGCGCCACCGGAACGATGTTCGTTGCCGCCTCGATCAGCGACACATCGAGCAGCGCGTCGATACCTGACGTTCGACGAAGGCTATGGCTCGAAGCCCGAGTTTCTGCGGGAACTCGCGGCGCGCGAACAACCGTATGTGACCGCAGTCGGCCATCTGTTTCTAGCGCAGGTGCAGCAGCAACTACGGGGACAAAATCCCGAACTCACCGTGTGCCAGGTGCGCCTGGCCGCCGCAGCGCTCGTTCGCTCGTGGTCGCTGGGCACGATAGCCACGCGCGTGCTGATCTCAGCCGCCGCCGCGCAGATCGCTTACTACCAGCGACGCAACGCCGCGGCGCGTCGAAGCCACGCTAAAACCACCGTGCAAAAACTACATGCCCTTGGCATTCAAATCAGCGGCCTGCCTCGCTGCCGATGGAATGGGGACTAGCGCTGTTGTATTAGCGTCCAATCGCCTTTGCTTTTCTCTCTCTCTCGAATTCATCAAAGAAGGACTGAGCGAATTCCTTTGATCCGCCCAGGTACGCATTGAATTCGTTCGCGCCGATTGTTTTTATCGTAATAAAGTGCGCGTCATCCCATCGGTTGGATAACGTAAGCGACGCCGTTGAAATCTCTGGGTAATAGGCAGAGTGCTTCGAGTTTTGAGTCGTATCCTTCTCGTTCAGCCAATACCATGCGATCCGCTTATTTGTAAAAAACGCTCTGGCCTCCTCGTCATTGTGATTCGTGGTAAAGCCGAGAACCGCCTCCTGCGGATCCAAAAGGCCAATGGCGACGAGGTGTTTTTCCAATTCTGGTAAAACAGGGCCCACTGTATTGGTGCTTCGGCCGCAGCCTACGCTGACCATGATTAGTACGGCACAGGCGATGAACTTATGAATTGGCTTCATGGCCAATAGCCTCGTAGAACGTGTCGTCAAATTGCATGAACGGATAAGAATCGTTACGACTCCGCTTCTCGGTGTCTTACGTCAAGGAAGACGGGGCCGTAACGATGAGCGCACATTATCCGAGTGATGTGACGGATGGACAATGGCAAGTGTTTCGAGGTCTGCTGCCGAAGCAAGGTCGCTGACCGATCTGTCGTCGGTGGATGATCAATTCGGTGTTGTACGTCAATCGAATGGGCTGCCAGTGGCGGGCGTTGCCCCACGCCTTCCCAAAGTGGAAGACCGTTTACACGATCTTCTGGCGCTGGCGTCGAGACGGCATCTGGCAGCGGCTGCACGAAGCGATTTGCCGACGAGTCCGCCAGCGGAGTGGCAAGCAGCCGACGCCGAGCGTGGCAATCATCGACAGCCATCGGCAGTCGCGCGCGCGGGGATCGCAACATTTCCGTGCTGAATCTACGCTTGAAGGCATGCATTCTCCGTGTCCGAACCGCTGAGTTGCTCGAAAAAACCGAACGGTACGCGATTCGACTTTGCAATTCGTCTTCCGTCGCACAGTGCAGTCGATCGATGGATGCAGTTGGAGAATCCATGCTAGTCCAGTGACATTCGCATTTATCGGCCCATTCACCAGTTCATCGGGCAAAAGTTGGCCCGATGGGCGACAGTGCCGTTGTAGTTGCCTTCTTAGCGCAACGTGGTGACGTTACTTCCCCACTTTGCCCGTTTGCTTGCCAGAAAATGTGCCCCTGCTCTAATGACCGCGCATCGGAATTGGAACTCGATGAATGAGGTGTATCAATGTCTCGGGTATTACTTGGCGGCATCGCATGGTTGGTAACTGCGGCGGTCGCCTTCGCCCAGAACCTCTCGCCCGGAGCGGTCTCGGTGCCGTCCGGCGCTGTGGTTTCGCATGATGATACCGGTGGAAACTCCGATTCTTTGCCGGCAAGTTATCCCGACAAGTTCGCCTGGATGCTCTTCGTTCAAGTTAATCAAAAGGCATCGCAGCAACGGCCAGTCGGTGGCGATCCGGCCAATCCTCAAACCAATGATGCTCTTTGGGAGTCGTGGGCTGACGACGCCACGACGTTTCCGAGGAAACCAAATCCCAACAGTCCGCCAGTCTGGCCCGCGGTGTCCGGTAAGCCACAACTCAAGCAGTTACAGCCTCGCGCGATACAGCCTCAGGCGCCCAAGCCGGCTCACGAAGCGGAAGGTGGCAGGCTAAAAGCGCCGCCACCGCCCGGAGAGGGCGACCCCAACACCAGCGAAGAAGTGCATCGCAACCAAATCGCCTTCGATTACATCATTCATAACAATCTCTGGTATCGCGAGGGCATCGCGGAGTTTTTTGCCAAGGCGTCACAAGTGGTTGACGACGACGTGGCCTTTACCGCCGCCGCTGTAGCTTTCCCCAAAGGCACGATCGAGGTTAAGGCCAACTGGAAAATCATCACAGATGCCGACAAGTCGAACTATCACTGGAACTACGCTTACAACCCCAAGAGCGAAGACAAGCCGGCAAAAGTCCTGCTCATGGGTCTGACTGCGATGCACATCATTAGCAAGGACCTGCCAAATTGGACATGGTTCACCTTTGAGCACAAAGACAACCCAGGCCGCGGCGACTTCATTGGCATACACGACAGCTTCGGCGCCTACCCGGCGCACACGCCATCGCGAACTGACGCGCCAGATTTGCCATATCCAATCGAAGCACTCACCCAAGACTTGCTCAAGCTGTTTGAGCGAGAAGGAATGAATGATGATGCGGATTGGGGCAAGCAATGGAAAAACTATCGCCTGAAGGGGTCGCAAATCGACTTCATCGATGCAGGCGGGCGGCCATTGCTCCTGGGAAACTCGGTCACGGAAAAGGGCTTTGTTCAAACGGCGTCATGCATCACCTGCCATGCAAGAGCGGCCGTTACGAGTGATGGCGCTTCATCGTTCCCCATTTTTGGCGAGCAGCTCTCGCTGCCGCTCGTATCCGAAGCAGGGAAAGCGCAAACTTACAATGGCATGCCGAACCCAAGCTGGTTTTTTGAAAATAGCGGCCAACGCACCAAGCTGCTGAACCTGCAAACCGATTTCGTCTGGGCAATACCAATGCGAGCAAAACCAGCCGATCCGAAACCGTGACGATCACGCTGCAACTTCTCGCGGGCGGCTTCTGGTCGATGCACAGCATTGGATTCGCGCATCGTTGCCCCTGGGAGTGTTCATGGCGGACATGCTCGTAACGCTCGTCGTCGGCGAGTATGCGACGACATCGTGAAGCTCGTAAGGCTGCCGGCGCTCCGCGACTTGGCAAGTGCCGGCGTGCCGACCTTGATCCCACAATGTTGCCGGTCCGCCGCCTTATGACCGTCTCTGTTCGAGGACAATGAACTTTCCGAGTCGTCCGGGCAGAGAGGAGTTGTCGGGCGCGAGGCATCCACTAACGTTAACTTCCGGAAGGAGAAATCAAGTCGATATTCCTTGCCGCGATTCCGATTCGTTCGACGTGGGTCGGACTAATCACGAACCGAGAACCGAAACAATACATGCGATTCAGCTACCCACCGCCAGCAAATGAAGCAGATTTCGAGCGGCTCTGCCTTGCGCTACTTCGACGGCACTGGTCATTGCCGAGGCTCGAGCTGTATGCGCACCGTGGCGAAAAGCAACACGGCGTCGACATCATCGATATGGGAGCAAACGATCCGCTCACGGCCGCACAGTGCAAACTTCATAATTCGCGTAAGGCGCTCACGACGTACGAAGTGTGCGGCGAGGTCGACAAGGCGAAGACGTTTTCTCCTCCGCTCGGGCGATACGCCATGCTTTCCACTGCGAAGAAGACGAAAACGGTAGACGATAAGGTAATTGAGCTCAACCGCGCCCACCAGGCTGCCGGACTCTTTTCCATTGAGGTCGTCACATGGGAAGCATTGGAGGCTTTGCTCGACGCATATCCGGAGGTGCGCGAGACGTTTTACAATTCCGTTTCGGGCCAATTACTCTTCGACATGCACGCGAATGTGCAAACGATACGCACATTGGTCGAAAGGACTGGCTGCCACGATACGGGCGGGCGACCATCTCGCTCAACGAAGGCGACAAGCTGCTCTCCCACGAACTCTGCGGCGTCCACATCTTTCGGCGCTTTGTAGAACGCAAGAAGGCGTCCTGCTGGCCGCTAGTACCGTAGCCGATGGAGTCGAACGACTCGGGGAAGGCCATGCGGACTTATTCTACATGACGGCTACTCGTTCGGAGGGTTTGGGAATACGTCGCTTCGTTCAGGTGGAACGCCACTACGCATTGGCAAGTCGTGAAACTGATGAAATGCGGAATCGCTGGGTGGTTGAGCCGCTTCAACAACTGGCATCCGGATCGGATGTTGTGGCGAACCGCAGAAGAGATCGAACGAGGCGTCGATAGCTTTTAATACGGTTGCCGAGAAACGGGCTGGATGGACCGTGAAAGAATTTTCGTCGCTGTTGTAACTGATCGTTTCTGGTTTGAAGTGATGGTCGCCTGAAATCCAACCGGACGGGCAAATCCGGCCTCGCCTGGTTGCAGAATTGAACGTTGCCTGATTCAACAATCCGTTGCGATACACACTCCGGAAATCGGCAACACTGGCGATGTCGATGCAGGGAAACAAGTCAGAGAATGCTCGGTTGAAAAGGTCGCCTCTTCCCTCGCGGAAATCCTGATCGGCTATTCCGCTTCGTATTCGGCAGAGGCGTTCAGCAAGTGGGATCGTTACCATCATCACGGCGAAACCGCCGTGCGGTTCAGCGTTCATTGCAGTGATTGGGTCGCGGAACCACTGATCAAATTCATCTCGCGTCATCGTTGGCTCGATTGTGGAATGGTCTTCTCAACGTCGAATTTGTCGTGGGTCTTTGACGATGACTTCACCGGCTTCCTTCTCAAAAGTAAGACTCCACTTCTTTGCAGGACCGTCGTAAATGAAAATGCCGAGATTCAGAATCGGCCGACCGATGAGCATGAATCGCCAATCAGGCTTGAAGAGGCCGATAGTCATCTCAAATACCGGTACTCGTAAAGCGCAATAGAAATAGTCTTT
Source organism: uncultured Planctomycetota bacterium (assembly GCA_963708675.1). GTDB lineage: Bacteria > Planctomycetota > Planctomycetia > Pirellulales > PNKZ01 > DATAXP01. The sequence goes on along the minus strand of CAVPTO010000003.1, from coordinate 1,224,702 downwards.
CTCAAAACAGATCAGCAACTCGGTTCCACGACAGTCATGGGGTCGCCCAAACGAGTCATTGACCGTTGCGAATATTGGCTCGGGACCGAAAAACGCATCCGAGAGGACACCCTTGTTAATGAAGCAATGCGGCGAGGCCGTATCGATGACTCCGGCGCACTCGATCTCGTCGAGCAAGCGAAGATCAGTGATCTTGTTCTTGTCTGGAGCGATCGCTCGAACCGAGAGCGGGGCGACAACGTACTCATCTGGTTCGATTTCGCCCTCGAAAGTTAAGGCCGTCATCTGTCGCCTCCGTGCTTCATCCGACCAAATCTCGCCATCGATCCGCCAACCGCCCCAAGCAGCATCAACGCCGTCGCGTCCGGTGCGTCGTCCTTCGCTCCCTGCTCGTCGGGATGATGAATCGAAAGCATCTCGCCCTGACCCTTATACTCGCGAACCAGCGCAACCATTTGCTCCTCGAACTGCGCAGCCAAAGGATGATCCGCAGGGTAGCTAAATCGTAGCGGGTCGCCAGCGTCGCGGAAGAGAGCCGCTTCAAAGTTCATATAGAGCGTGATTTTGCTCTGCAACGTGAACTGGAAGAAGCTTTCCTCGCCCATCGGGAGACCGGTTTTTCGTGCGTAGCATTTCGTTCGGGGCGACGTCTGTGCCACCCGTGCCATCGCAACGAACGCCGATGATGCGATCGATGTACCACCACCCTCCCCGGTCTGCCTCGATCCATTGATTGATGAGTTCGACCTGCTCTTCGTAGTAGGCATGGCGAACCTTCAGCCATTGCATCCGTCATTGGTGTCTTCGCGCGCGGATCGTGCTGTTCAACAACAACTGAAGGAGTTTGCTATGACTGGCACGAAGGCGATGAAGTGCGCGACACTGTTCGGAAAGGTGTTGCAACGGCCTGACGGGAGCGGCATCGAGTTGTTTGTGACAATCCGACTTGCCGCATCAGCCACGTGCGGCACCGATGGCCCGGCCGACGATGACGAAGATACTTGGTCCAGACGCTGGGAACGTTCGCGACGCGACAATCAGGTGACCGGTTGCACAAATGCCGATACGGTTGTCGTCTGAGTCAACGTAGCGACGCCAGTCTCATAGTCCGCTAGCTCAACGTGCAGTTTCTGTCGAATGTGTTCCGGATCGCTCGACGATCCACCGCGCGTCTGTCGATTCTCTCGGCACACCCATAACGTCCTTTAGCCAATGTCCTGGCTTTGTCGAATGCTCGGACTCCTCGTTGCCGCTGTCCCAAGCCATAGGGGATCAGAGATGAACGCGCTGCTCGCGGTTTGCATTTTGCGGATAATGTTGCGCCTGCAACGTTCAGCTGGATTTGCTGACGGACTGTAGCGCGACCGCGACCATGGGCTGGACGCCTATCGTACTTGCCCAAGGGTCTCTGTTCGGCTTATTTCAGCTTCGGCTCTGCATGGAATAGAATGCGATCGACGATCATCTTGTCCGGGTTGCCATCCGCATGAACAACCTTCTTTTACTAATGTCTTGGCTCGGATATCCTTTCCGCGCACTTTGGCGTTGGTGGCGACCGGCACGACGACGGCATCAATTCTCTGGCGTCTCCGTCGTCGATTCCTTTGGCGACCCTGCACGCGAAATTCGTCGCCACAAGCTCGTCTTGATTGGTGCTCCCGAGAAACCGAAGTGGCTTCGGTTTGCTTGTCCTTGTTCCTGTGGTGAAGAAATTGCCCTCAATCTCATGACTAGCAAGCGGCCTCATTGGACTGTCCGGCTCCACGAAGACGGAACGTTGACGGTTAACCCATCGGTCGACTCGACCACATGCGGTGCCCATTTCTGGATCCGCAAGAATCGCATCCAGTGGGTTTAAGCGCTCGCCGAGCGCCACATGAGGTCGAGGAATGATCGCCGATCGCCGCGGCCCCAGTTGTCCCGATGCGCGCATAGGCAGTCGGCCTCCGACTTCACGCGGTTCGTCTTAATCGACGGCTCGTGAAATAGGAGAAGTGTCTCGCTCGACACGCGATCCGGTCCCATGAAGCCGGTCAGCCGATGCAGTAACTCTGAGACACCTTGTGCAGCAACGGCCGTTGTGTACGGAATGACCGCCGGCGCGTTCGTATCGAGTTCCGGGGCATAGTCTTCATCTGCACGCGCCGCCCATTCCTCCGGGGTGAGCGATTCCAACATGATGATGGTCGACGAAATGCGCTGTCGGCAGAACAGGCATGCTTCACCCGGCAGGAGTGTCGTCACCCGGCCGTCGACGCCGCGCAGAACGCCGCCAGGCGCGTCGATCTTGACGCCCACGTCGATTACCGGGATGAAATACCATAGCGCCAGCCGAACCAGAATGCCGCGCGGGGCGTGCTTGTCGGTGCAGCCATAGACGATGTCGCACAAGCGCAAGGCTTTGGCGGTCGCCTCGTCCGTAATATGCGACGGGTACGTAATCAGCTTCGTTCCAACCCCGACGTCGGTCACCGTCCGCTGGGAAAGGTTGACCTTCGAGGCTCCTGCATCCGACAGCCGTGATCCATACACGCGGTTGACGTTGCTCGCATCGAACGCCTCGCCGTCGAAGACCGAAATCGTACCGACGCCGAGACGGACCAGTTCTTCGAAGACCGCCGATCCCGTTCCGCCCACGCCGACAATGCCAACGTGCAGCGTGCTCAGCAGCCGCTGAACATCAGGACCAAAGGCGCGGACTTGGCGATCGAAGAAGGGGGGAATGGCCGGTACAGCAGTTGCCTCATCGAAGAAGCGAAACCGGGTGCCGATGACCCGAAGACGATCCATCCGGCGCCATGCGCCGTCCACCCACGCCCGGCCACGAATCCGTCCATCGGCCAGTACGAGCATCGAGCCATGCTGCGTATCGGGCAGCCGCTCGCCGAAGAACGTCATCAGTTTCGGTTCTTCGATATCATCTTGTCTCGAAAAATCCTCGAAGCCGGCAGGGTGAGAGTGTACGAAGACCATCGACGCGCGCATGGCGGCTGCCTGCTTCGCCGCGGCCACGTACGAGCGCGACGCGATGCTCATTCGGTCGCGTTCACGCACCAGGTAGTCGGCCTCGACAACCGGAATAATCTCGCGGACGAGCAGCCGCAGTTCCCCGTCGGGATTGCTCCGGCCGCACAGCAGGTACGCGGCGCCCTCCCGCGCCGGATCCGCACAGACTATCGCCCGCAGCCGGTCGTAATCCTTTTCGGTGATTGTCAAAGTGTAGCGCATAGGTTCAGCGGCCGTGCTGGAGCTCGCGATAGACGAACGTGAGGAGCGTCGGCAGGCCGTCGACGCCGGGCCGCCACGGGGTCGGGAAATGACGCGAGAACCGCTGCCATCGCCGGCCGGCGTGTTCCTCGAAGTGACCGGCGGCCTCCGGGTAGGTATTGTTCGCCTTCAGCCGGAGCTCTGGTTCGCAGTAGAACATGTCGAGCGCGGCGTTGTTGTACTGCGCCGGGATGCGGATCATCAGGTTGGTCGACGCGCAGTTATAGATGTCTCCGGAGACCGGATAGTCTTTGATAACGAGGAGACCTTCGTCGCCGACGGCGACGAGCTCGTATTGATAGCCCTTCGCCCGAAGGTAGTCCTCGTCGCTCTCAGGAAGCTGCATGCTTCGCTCCCGGATTGATCGTGCGCGGCGCGGTGTAGAAATGCATCCCGGGCTGGAGGTCGACGGACGCCCCGTCTTTGATCAGTTCGTCGTCCTTCGGGCCCGGCACCGTCAGCCACAAGTCCAACTCGGGACCGATGTCCGGGTCGGCCAGCTTTCGCAGTTCCTCTGCCGTCATTGGCGTCTTCGGCGCCTTGTACTCCTTGGTGCCGATCTTGATCGGGATGAACTGGGGACCTTCTTCGTGTTCCGACTTGGGCATAACTTGTTCCTCGGAAAATAGTAGGGGTACAACAATGCCACGCGCTGGTCGACGACGTCAATCACCGCGTGCTGAACTTGGTGTTGCAGTTGGACCAGATGGGCTCCGACCGCGGCCGGCGTCCCGCCTCGTCTTGCTGCTCTACAAGTGAATAGTCGGGCCGCGCGCTCAAAGTTACGCCCGGCACTCAGGAAGTTGCCCGGAAAATAAATCGCGGCGAACTGTAACCAACGCGGGATTGATAGACTATTTACCGGTGCGCGGACCGCTCCGGAGGCACGGATGGGTAGGCCCAGGCAATGCTATTTCAATCTGGAAGCCGAGTCGCGGGCGTTCGTCCCCCAAGACGCCATCGATGCCGCCCGCTGGGTATTGTCTGGCCGGCGTCGCGAGTACCTCTTGCTGTTTTGCCTGGATAACCTAGGTTCGCGCACCGTCGGAGCGGACGCCGAGGAGGTGCTTCAGGAATTCCTGCTGAAATCGTTGGACAACGTCTGCCGATGCTTCGAACCCGCTCCGGATACGAGCTTTTGGACGTACTTCCGTACGGCGCTGCGCAATGAGTGCTGGCGGCAAGGGCGAAAGCTCCGGCAGCGCGCGGCGCGTCAGGAACCTTTCCACGATGCTCTAGCGATTGCAGTCCCTCAGCTCGACATGAGCGGCAGCCCCGAGCCGGACGGCGATGACCTGTGGACTCGAATGCAACGCGCGCAGCGCGACCTCGCCCCGCGCACCTGGCAAGCACTCGAACTGCGGTACCTTCAGCAAAAGTCCATCGACGACGTCGCCAAGATGCTCGGTATCAGCCGGCAAAATGCCAAGGTCGTCCTGCATCGCGGCCGACATGATCTCGCCGAACTCGTTCGTTGGGAATCTTGCTCCTTGCTCGATGGTCGTCATGTCCGCGATTGGCGGCGTTTCTGCGAGATCATGTCGGCCGACGCGCACCGCCCTACGGTACCCGGGGTGCTTTGGTCCGGCTTCGACGGTCCGCTCCAACTCCGCGTCAGACGGCTCGCGGCACCGGGAGCCAAGATTTCGACAGAAGATATCGACGTGCTCGTGTCGTCCCTCAACGGCCTTTTGCGTCGGCCCGATCTATGGCCAAAAAAACTTTTGAACGCGCTGAGTACGGAGCCGCACTTCCCGGATGCGGCGAACGCACTGCTGAAGAAACGACAACTAGGCTCCATTGCGACGCTTCGACTGAACCGACTGATTCTAGAGTTCGGGCTGATTGACGTCGTCATCGCGAGCATCCCAACGGTCTCCGAACATGATGCGATCCATGAATAACCAAATTCACTACATCGACGAACTGTTGGACGCCTTTCGCACTTCCCGCGAAGCACCAGTCGGCACTCATCTCACCGACGACGAGTGTATTCGATACACGATGGGTGCTTTGAATTCGGCCGATGAAGACGCCATTGACGCCCACTTGGCGGTCTGTCCAACCTGCACTGCGCACATCGAGCACCTGTTTACAGAATCGCAGCCTTGGTCAACGAGTACCGGTCAAGAACGACTTGATGCGTTCGGCAAGACCCTACTCGACCAGCTCGCTGCAAACACCAAGACAACAACTTGCAATCTTTCAGCCGATGCAGGCGCATTAGAAGAAGCTTTTCAAAAGCATTCCAGCCTACGTTTGAGAACCCAGAATGAACTGACCGTTCTTGAATTGCTCGCGGACCTCGACGTCATTGAAAGGGACTACGATTACGTTTTGCCATCCGGGTACCATTGCGATACATACGTCAACACCGGAAAGCTCTGCCGATCGGAAGAGGGACTCCGCGAAATTGCGCGGTTATTCGATTCTCTGTTTGATGACGTTGTGTTCGACACTGTGGTCTGCAGTGGCTGGGCGACAGGAATGATCGCGAGGCGTCTCGCCCGCGAGCGATCGGCTCGTTCCGATACCCACATTCGCGTCGTGGTTACGGAAGGCTATTCAACGCCGTCGTTCACCGAGGATATCCTTCCGAATGCGAAGGTACTTGTATTGATCGACGTTTCCATAACAGGTCAGTTGTCCGCGCGTTTGAGGAATCGCATTCATCAATACGGCGCCGCAGTCATCGCTGCGGGTTGCATCGTTCGTCCATCTTCTCCTTCGGCCGCCGACTACGACAACGTCCGTTCCCTGGCGGTCATAGACATGATGTTGAATGATCCGGCCCACGACCAGTGTCCGCGATGCGCAACCTTACGGAAACTCGTATTCAATCCCATTTCATCCCAAATGACGGTGAAGAAACTCGTTCCACGCAGTCCAACGCAATTCCTGCAAGAATTTCCAGAAGCGGTCACGTTTTGGGAGGCAGTGAACACAGCGCAGGCGTACGAACACCATCGCATCGAAGGCAACACGCATTACCTTGCGTTTGTGAATACGGCGCAAATGATCGCCCATCCCACCGTTGGCCCTTCACTTGTACGTTCCTTGATCGACCTACTAGTAAAAGACGCGCCGTTACCGCGCGTTATCCTAGTGCCTGATCGGTCGCGTGCGCGATTGTTGGCTTCAAAACTCGTTGAGTCGCTGGCGGGACAATTGAAGTCACAATCTGTTGACGTAGTTCTCGCGCAACGACGCCACGCATTTTGGAGAATCACGGATAATGTTCGCCAACGCATTGCGGGCAAGAACGTTTTAGTTCTTGACTCCGCTTCCGGGCACGGCTGCGTGCTTGACGAGCTAACGATTCTCGCCAGGGAAGCCGGTGGATTGACCGTCTCCGCGGCAGTCCTTCTGAGCAGGCTCACTTTGTCATGTGAAGAGGCGTTTCAGCATCGTCTCGGCGGTCGTTTTGTCAGGCTGTTTCACCTGCCCATCCGGCCGGTTGCAATTCGGACAGACGACCGTTCGCTCTGTCCAGTGTGTCATCAGCGCACTCTCGTCCAACAAGCAGCGGAAGAAAGACAGGACGAAGCGCTGGTACAGCTTGCCAAGCAGGCCCTTAGTAAGCGAAGGCGACCCGTTTTCAATAATAATGAATCGCCAATTGAAGAGATGCGGTCACAATTATTATTGTTCGACGTGCCGAAACCGTCGCTTTTGCAACGTTGCAAACGCGGCGTCGCGAGCGGGATTACTCTCCATGCCTTGCATACCGCAATGACAGACGGCATGGCACCTTTGACACTGCCGGAACTCCGGAATACGCAAATTCCTTCTGAGAACAGAGTGGCGATGCTCGAACATCTTCCACCTGGGGTCTTCGCATGGAGCGATAACCATCTGGATCAGTCCGTGGAAGACGTGCTCGCCGAAGGAAGCGAGGAAAAAGTCTGGCTTGCGTCGGCTGATATATTGGCTCGCGAAGGGCAAACCTATTGGCTCGCATATTTGAAATCCTTCCTCCAGCGGTCTTTTGAACTGCAATCCAAACCACATGACTCGTTCTGGAATCGTCTTGCCTATGGGGCTTACCGGCTGTCGTCGCAAGACGCCGACGTGAGGGATGAGATAAATGAGATCATTCGGCTTCTTCTTGATGCGTACCAAAATGCCGCCCCCGCGAACGGACTTCTTCGCATGGTCGATGTCGTCACGAACAAACAGGACGATGTACCAACGATAGGGCAAGAATTATCGTGAAAGGAATGGTGATTCTGATGCGCGCATTGTTTCAGCTGCGAATTGTGTTAGTACTGCCAAGATTGGAATCGCTAAGGCGAGGCAGGCCGGCGTAACACCATGCATGTCTCAACGCACGTGGGACGACAGAAACGCTAGCTGTCAATGGGACGATGGTTTTGACGCAATAATGCCGGCTTTATTGTTTTGTCACGAGGACTTCGCTTGCTGTTGCGATCGGGATTAGGCATGCTTCGCCTAACCAACTTTAGGCGACTTGAAGTTGACTCCGAAAGTACTGGCGACGCGCTGACAAAACGCGACGACCGTCAACACGTCGATACGCGCGCGACACCGATCGGCAATACCGCGATGATTCCACGAAGTCGTCAAGCCGCGCGCTCATTCCCGCATTCGACACTCCTCGGAAGAAGGAAGCCGCGGACTTCGTCGGCCGGATGCGAGAGGCATGCCATGCCTGGCTGACACGGTCCCCTTCTCGCGACATCGCCATACACGGCGAGGCGGACCGGCAGCTGGGTCATACATTGCGAGGGCCAGCCGCGGCGATCGCGTCGAGCACGGCCTGGCATTCCGCTGGCGGCATTCTCTCGAGCATCGTTACCCAACGCGAGGCCTTGCGCTTGATGCGCTTGCGAGACCTCTACGGTATTCGTGCAGGGCAATCGCACGTCGGTGTTATGGTCTAACGATTGCATGGAGTCCGTTTCAGTCAAGCGGTCGCGTGGGCGACAGCATTTTCTGGCACGGAGGTGTCGAATGGTTACAGGTCCTGACCGGCTCTGATTTTCTGTACCAGGTGCTATGAAGGTATCGGTTGGGTAAAGCCGCTGTGCTGTTGGAGTGTAGAAGTTGGCTGAGGCGTAGCCGAAGCCAACTTCGAAGCGGAAGCAGCACAGCGGGCCGCGAACTCTACCGGGGTCACGTACCCCAGCGAGCTATGGGGCCTCGCTTGGTTGTAATCATCTCTCCACAACGCCGTCAGCGCTCGGGCTGCCGGCAGGTTCTCGAACACTTCCAACGCTAAGAACTCATCGCGCAGTCGGCTGTGGAAGCTCTCGGCATAGCCATTTTCCCAAGGGCTTCCAGGCTCGATGTACAACGTGTCCACGCCTACCTGCGCCAACCAGCGACGCACGTTCACCGCCACGAACTCCGGACCGTTGTCGCTGCGGATATGCCGCGGCACACCGCGCATCGCAAACAGCTCGGCCAGCGTGTCGATCACATCCTCGCTCGTGATGCTGCGATCCACCTTCAACGCCAGACACTCGCGAGTATGCTCATCGACAATGCTCAGCCACTTCAGCGCACTACCCGTAGCTGTGCGATCGAACACGAAGTCCCAGCACCATACGTCGTCGCGATGCTCAGCCAGGCGACGATGGCAGGCGTTCGCCGTCGTCCCAAGGCGCCGTCGTTTTCGCTTCTTCTGAGGCACTTTCAAGCCCTCCTTCCGCCACAGCCGAAACACACGACTCATTCCGACTCGCCAACCTTCGGCCTGCAGCAACCTGCTAATCCGCCGATAACCGAAGCGTGGCCGAGAACGCACCAACGCCAACATCCGCTTGCACAATGCCGGCTCGTCGCTCCGAGGACGGCACGTATAACGCTGACTGCTCCGCGGCTGATCCAACACCCGACACGCCCTTCGCTCGCTGACGACGAACTGCTCACGCAGCTCGCCGACCGCCGCACGCTTCCGCGAAGGGCTTACCAGTTTCCCGAGTTGATGTGCTTCAGCATCTGATTGTCGAGCGAAAGATCCGCCACCAGACGCTTCAAACGCCGATTCTCGTCTTCCAGCTCTCGCAGACGCTTCGCCTCCTCGGCCTTCATCCCGCCGTACTGCGCTCGCCAACGCTCGTAGGTGCTCTCGTTCGTCTCCAAAGTCTGCAACACGACTGCCAGGTCCTTCCCCGCATTCAACATCGCGTCCGCATCCCGCAGCTTCGCGATGATCTGCTCAGGACTGTGCCGCTTCCGTCGCTTCGTCGTCATCAAAAGTCTCCTTGCCCATCAAGGGCTGAAGACCTTCATAACAACTGGATCAGATTTTCAATAGCAGGCCAGTCCGGCTGCGGTAGTTTACAAACACTTTGAAAATCTTACCGATCCGCGGATCAATCGCGGCCGGAATCACAATCTGATCGAAATGATCTTCCTGGCGTTGACCGCGACGATCTGCGGAGCCCAGGGTTGGGCCGACGTGGAACGCTTCGCTATTGATTCCTGCTTGGTGAATTATCTCTCAGCTGCTATCGCGTCGAGTTTCGTAAGAAGGGGATGAGACCTCCTGGAACTGCAGAGCAATTGGAAGCACGTCGGCTCGTGGCGGCTCGGATGTTTGCGTTGAAGAAGACGCATCCGGAAGTTGCAGCGGCGTGCGGCGTGACTGTTGCGGCGGTGAAGCACTGGAAGCGCGCGTGGCGTGAACATGGCGTAGCAGGCTTGGCCGCGAGGCCGCATCCTGGCCCGACGCCCAATCTGTCGGACGACGACCTGGTACGGTTGGAGAAGACGCTGCGTGCCGGCGCACACCAAGCAGGTTTCGACTCGGACCTGTGGACCTGTCCACGCGTGGCGCAGGTAATCGAGAGGCGGTTCGGCATCGCCTACCATCCGGCGCACGTCTGGAAACTTCTTCAGAAGCTCGGCTGGTCGTGCCAGAAGCCGGAGCGTCGGGCGCGCGAGCGCGACGAGGCGGCGATCACCCACTGGCGCAAGGTCCGCTGGCCCGCCATCAAAAAAGGGGCGGCGACGCAAAGCTGTCATCGTGTTTGTCGATGAAAGCGGCTTCCTGCTCCAGCCGCTGAATCGACGCACCTGGGCGCGCGCGGCCAAACGCCAGTGCAGTATGCCTGGGATCGGCACGATCGGCTCAGCGTGATCGCCGCGCTGGTGTGGCGACCGCGATCAAGGCGGTTGAGTCTGTCGTTTGCAATCCACGACGACAACATTCGCACGCCTCAGTTCTTGGACTTCGTTCGTCAACTGCGCCGCGACACGCGCCGGCCGATTGAGTTGGTGTGCGATCGACTCAACGTACACCGCTCCGCCGTTCGCCAGTTGCGTGACCAAGGCGCCGACTGGCTCAAGGTCCATTGGCTGTCGGCGTACGCGCCGGACCTCAACCCGGTCGAAGCTGTCTGGAACTACGCCAAGTACTCGCAGCTACCCAACCGTGTGCCCGACGACGTCTCCCATCTGTGGGACCTTGTCGCTGAGTCGCTCAACGATCAATACTTCAAACCCGACCTGCTCAAAGGATTCTTCCAACGCATTCATCTCCGACTGTGAGAGTCAGTTCGCCAGGCAAGGGTCAATAAGAGCAAACGCGCATGGTTCCGTCGCTTCCTCCGTTTGAGCCAGGGCATTCCCAGCCACGACACGTTCGGCCGCATCTTTGCGGTCCTCGACACCGGTGAATTCTTGACCGCTATGCACGCATGGGTCGACGCCTTCGCCGGCTCGCTACGAGGCCAGGGGATCGCCATCGACGGAAAGACCTTGCGCGGCTCGTTCGATTCCGCAGCCGGCAAGTCGGCGCTGCATACCATTACAGCGTTCGCTTGCGACACGCGGTTGTGTCTGCGGCAGATGTCGGTCGACGAGAAGAGCAACGAGATTCCCGCCGTGCCGGAGTTGTTGAAGCTGATGGAGCTCAGCGGCGCCACCGTGACACTCGATGCCATGCATTGCCAGATCGACACGGCACGCGCCATTCTGGCGGCCGAGGCCGACTACATCTTGACGGTCAAAGGCAATCAAGACGGGCTCTATAACTTTCTGCTGGATCAGTTCATTCAGCACGGTGAAGCCAACTATGAAGTGCCCGGGCTTCGGCGACATAAGACGGTCGAAAAGTCGCACGGTCGAAAAGAACGGCGTGAGTACTCCTTCATCGCGGCGCCCGACAGTGAACTGCTCCAGCGTTGGCCCGGTATCCGTTCGATCGGCATGATCTATCGCTGCCGCGAAGAGGCCCAGACGTGTCACGAAGAAACGATGTTCGTGATCAGCAGTCATCTGCCGAACGTGAAGCGATTGGCCAAGCACATTCGTGGGCACTGGGGAATCGAAAACCGCCAGCATTGGGTGTTGGATGTAACTTTTGCAGAGGACAAGAGCCGCATCCGCAAAGGCTCGACGCCAGAAATCTCTGCGGCCCTGCGCCGCATGGCGCTGAACATCCTGCAACGGGACACTACCCTCAAAGAGAACATTCGCGGCAAACGACTCCGCGCAGGATGGGATGAGACCGTCCTCAACAATATTTATGCCGGCTTTTCAGCCATTTAACGTGCGATTGCCCTGACCTTGACGTTGAAAGACTTGCTAATGTTCTTCTGAATGCCGCGGAAAGCCATGCTGCGCTCGGCGAGAGACGTCAGGCTGCTGCTTTGCTAGACGAAGCGCAAGCCCAAGCGAAAGCTCTTGCGATCTCGAATCGCTACTCCGACAAGGAGACCGCTGCGGACTTGGAAAAACGCATCGAAAACTTACGCATTAAACTGCTGACGAACAAAGATGGCGGCGGCCAATGATTGTTTTGGGTTCAGAGGGGTCGCATAATCAATGGCTGCAATTGACCCGCAGATTCGCGGCGCGTTTGGATCGTCTCGGTGGGCAACGGCATACTAGCCTTCAGCCTTCGTGACGTTTTTCGCGGAGAACTGAGCTTTTCTCATTAGACGGCGAGTGGCAAGCATGTCAGCCGGCATCACCCTTTCGTGGCGTAGTCACATAACGTGCACAGCCTTATTGATCGCAGCTTCCGGCTTCGTATATCTGGTGCCACTGTGCTCTGCGCAGGAGGGGACCCGTTGGATCAACAACATTGACGTTGGGAAAAAGGAGGCTAACGCTACGAAGAAAGACTTGTTCTTGGTGTTCACCGGAACCGAGTGGTGCCATGCCTGTTCACTCTTCGACCGTGAAGTGCTGAAGCAGCCGCGATTCATTGAGGAAGCGCTGAAAACACATGTCCTTGTAGAATTCATGTCGCCGCGTGGCGATACTCCTGAGGAGGATGGAGAAAAAAGTCGCTTCAAGGCGATTGCCGAAAAGTACTTGGTCGTCGGAGTTCCGACAGTCGTTCTATCCGACGCTGACGGCGTGCCCTATACGATTATGACTGGCTATGACGATGAAGGAAGCAATGCAGAGAAAATCGACGGGTTAATTGAGCGAATGCGCTCGGCTCAAACGGCCAGACGCGAGCGCGACCGATATTTTCAAACTGCCAAAATAGCATCCGGGGCGGACCGCGCCGCGCATCTGCACCGAGGGCTTCAGGCCGTGGCGGATCGGCTGGAAGCCGATCGACGCGAAGACCCGATCCTATTTTTCTATCGCTCCGCCGTCGAGGACATTCTGAAAACGGACTCGGAAAACAGCGCAATTCGTGAGCAGTATCTGGCCCTGCAGAAGAAACGCGACGCGTGGGTTTTACGCGAATCGGTCTTCGCCAAGTTGAAGGAGTTCAATCCTGAAACCGACAACAAGGCGGCAATCGCTTACCTTGACGAGCAGATCAAGCAGGCCTCGGACGCCGACATCCGCTGGCGACTTGAATGGTCGCGGCAGGTGCGTCTTGAATGGGACAGCCAATTCGACGAAGCGCTGGCCAATGCGCGGCGGTTGTTGAACACTCCTGACATCAGCGCCGAAGATCGGGAGGAACTGCATGATCGTGAAGCGTTCAACCTGGTCAACAGCGGCCGGGTTGAAGAGGCCGCCGTTCAATATGATCGCCAAATCGCCGCGGTCCAAGACGATCCAAAAAAGTACTGCGGGCTACTCAGAACAAAAGCGGAGATGCTTCGCGATCGCCAACATCCGGAGCTAGCTATCGCCGCTTGCCGCGCGTGGCGTGCAGCGACCGCCGGCGGCACGCAGGATTGGCTGCAAGCAACATACACTCTAGCGACCGAACTGAAGCAAATCGGCGAGCATCGCGAGGCCCTGAAGTTGTTCGAGGAATTGATTGCGATCGACAATCAAGGACCAGAATGGGGTGGATGGACCTGGGCGATGGTACATGCCGTTGAATGTCACTTCGCTCTTAGAGAGTATGGTGAGGCTCAAGGCTTGATTGAGCGGGCTACAGTCAAGGCCGCCGAACTTAAGGAATCCGCAACGCCATCTTCAAAAGTCCGGTTAGCTAGCCTTGAAAAGCAGCTTCAGACGCTAAGGGATCAGCTCGCGGGTCATGCCAAGCCTTAGCCGTTTGCCAGCTGCTGCAGTTGAACCGCAGGTTCTAGGCGCATTTGGCTCGTTCACTTCGGCCACGTTAGAATGCCCTTTAACCCGTTGACGTTCAGCGGCCAACTGCGAGTTTTCGTTAGGTGTCAAGAATGTGGTCTTATCTTCGGTTATGGATAATCCTTTTATTCATGTTCACCCTAGTCTTCATTCGCTTTGTTAACCATGACATGCTCGTCCAAAGAGGCGAAGACATGCTCTGGATCAAAGCCAAGGCGAGCCCAACTGTCATCGTCCTCGGTAGCCTTGCTTGGGGATTTCTGTTTTCCTGGGTATCGCTCCTGGTCTACGCAACTGGTGAGTTCTTCGTAAATCAACTAGGCAGTCAGAAGTTTCCTTCTCGCTCCACGCGCCTAAACGATCGCTATGGTTAGGACGCACGTTCTTGGCGCATTTGGCTCACACATTTCGGTCACGATACAATCATGTTGACGTTCAACGGGCAGCTGAACCTTTTACGTTAGGACTTTGCAATTGGAAAAACAGTGTGCGAACCTTTATTTGCATCCTCTCGCTGGGGTTTCTCGTGATGCCGACCTCGGCGGAAGAACCGTTATCCGCCGACCAGGGCAATCGCATCTTATTTCGCTTGGAAGCCGCGAAGGATGGCTTCGAGGGCGTCGTTATTCCAGCCTGCCTGGAGTCGTTTGCCGCGGATACTACTTTTCAGAGAAGTGTCCTGTTGCAAGATGGACAAGGCGAGGCGACGGAAGACGCCGGCGATTTCCGGAGCGTTGCCTTGTCGGATTCGCGACTGGTCCTCTGAAAAAGTTACATCCAAGACCCAGTGCAGTGAGTTCTCGATGCTCCAGTGTCCGCGCACGAGTTTCGCCAGGCGCTGCACTTTGGGCGGCAGACTGCTGATGAAGAACGTCGTCTCTTCGCGCATGCGTCCCTGATCTTCACAACAACGGTAGATCATGCCCACACTTTGCACGTCGGCCCATTCGCCTCGGCGGCGCGGTGACTCGGGTGCGGGAGCCACGAAGCAGTCGCGACGTTCGCGGCGGCCGCGGTTGCGTTCGGTCTTGGTATGGCGGCGCAGTTCCGGCGCCTGGTAGTCGTGCTCGCCATAGGCGATGAACAAGTCACCGAGTTCGTTCCACAATCCCGGCTGATTGCGTTTGACGGTGAGCACGTAGTCGGCACCGCGAGCGCGGATGGCCTGGGCCGTCTCCCGCTGACAGTGCATCGCATCGAGCGTCACCACCGCGCCGCTGAGTTCCAGCAGTTCCAACAGCTTGGGGACGGCGGTGATCTCGTTGCTCTTGTCGTCCACAGCCACCTGGCCCAGTGACAGGCGCAGATCGCAAGCCCAGGCGCTGACCAGGTGCAACGCGGCGCGACCGCTGCCGGCATCGAAGCTCCGCCGCAACGTCTTGCCGTCGATGGCAATTCCTTCGCCCGCCAAGGCCGAGTGCCACGATCGCAGCCAATCCATCAGACAAGCCAGGAAGGCCGGTGTATCGAGCCGCGCGAACACGCGGCCGAACGTGTCGTGCGAGGGAATCCCGTGGGGCAATTCCAGGAACCGTGCGAACCACGCGCGCTTCGCCTTGCCAAAGCGTTCCACGTCGGCCCAGCCGTCCGCTCCAGCGATTGTCGCGCACAGCGCGATCACGATCATGTCCAGCAAGCAGTGCTGACGTGTCCGCTCGATCCGCGGATCGGTAAGCGTTTCAAAGTGTGTAACAATTGCAGCGATGCCCGACGAAGCCATGACGCACCCTCCATGAAAGACCGTGTTCAGCGAGCCCTCCTTCGAGACCGCTTGCCCACCGTCAGCTCATGGCAATACTTGGACCAACCGTTAGATGCGATTGCCCTGATCCGCCGACGAAGCCGAAACTGTCGCTCGCACCCTTGACGAAATGCTTAATCCAAGGCAGTTCGAGGGATACGCCGGTGATGGTCAATTCGACGATCGCGTTAAAGCTGCTGTAGATAGGTTTAGGCTCGACCTGGGGCCAGTTGATCTCACAAAACAAGCGACACACACATTTCGTCTTACGGGACTACCCAATGTTCGCTTTACTGTTGGCCTTGAAGTAACCGAGTTGCAACTCAATACCGAGCGTATCAGGCCAATTCATCCTGCTAGGGTTCGGCTTCGAGTGGAAACCACTGACAATCAAGTGGTCATCCTTGAAGAAGCACGGCTTGACAATTGGGTGCGATGCTATAGTGGTGGGAAAAGTCGAGAGTCGTTTTATTATCGGCGAGGTAGAGAGCAATATAACGAGCGACTAATTGTAAAACCTTGCGAAGGGTGGGGTAGTTATTTTTTACCACGAAGCATTGTATATCCTTACCTTAACCATACTTGAAGATGAACCGGAGTTGTCGCGCCTTCCGCACTTGATCGTGACGGGTGGCGGTTGGAAGTCCTAATCAATCGCTGCAGTTGACCCGTACGTTTTTTGGCGCGTTTTGCTTGCTCACTTTGGTCACGGTACAATCAGCGTTATCCCTGCTGACGTTCAGCGGGCAACTGAGCTTATCCGTTACGCGATATGGGACAATAATTCGCCGCCCTATTGATGCTAGGGGCGGGCCGACGTTGGCTGGCTATGGTGTCGGCGGTCTGCCTGCATGGACGTTCATCCGCCGCAACCCTCGGCTCCCTGCTCCAAACGTATACCTGACGCACCCCTCTATGAATGCTGGGCTTGCGGATTTCTGTTGATGACTCCCCTTTGGCTAGGACACATCCAATGTTCCGACTCGGCGTAATTGCGGCGTTTCTAACGTGCGCAGTTGTGGGGTGTCGCCAATACGACGTGACAATGACCGACCCCGACGGCAATCAAGTCGTCACATCTTCGATGAACGCCTCGCTACGTGACGTGACATGGCTAGGCATTCCGATCGTTTTGCTAATACTTAGCCTCGCGGCATTCCTTCACTGGCGACGGAACGGCCTTTGGTTCCTGGCTATCCTCGCATTCGCGGCAGCGCTCATGGCGGTCGGCCTCATTGCGGGCAGGGCTGGCGAATGGCGAATGTGGGGCGCATCAATGGACGACATTGCTTCCGGCCATCGGCGCTCCGATACAGTGGTTAATGTCAACTCAGCAGTGGCTCGTTGCCTTTGGCTACGTCCTTGCAGCCATCGGCGGACTCGGGGCGGTAGCTCTCGCTATCCAACGCAAAACGTGAAACGGCTGCTCACGTGGCGTCTAGCCTATGGCGATCCGCCCGGTTTGCTTCGGAAGGTACAAGCGCTTTTATAACGCTTCGCATAAGTAGACATAGGGCTTTGCCGTGAGTCTTCACGCATAGACGACAATCTAATGGATCCAACTCGGAGGGGAAGCAACATGGCATCACTTAAACACTCTCTATTCGTGGTGCTTTCCTTTTCCTTGTGTGCCAATATCGATGGCGGCCATTCGATCGAGTGCAACCGGACGAGCCCGACAGCTGCGTATGCCTCTGCCCAGCTTGCTGAAAAATGGCATGATGACACCGCGCGAACCGCGGCTTATTACGTTGCGACAAAAGACGAGCGAGCATTGTTTGTCGCCAAGCGCGAACTCGCCTTAGCATACTGGTCGTTGGAGGAGGCACTTGATGCAAGATTCGGAGCCATCCCAAGGGTGCCGATCGTGCCAGGGGATGACGCTAAGGTAGAACTCCGTGACAATATGGCGATCGTCTTCCCGAAAGGACAAGTGGGCGTCGGCACTCGTTTTATTCACATTGATGGCCACTGGAAATTACCGATGGATGACATTCTTAGATTCGAGCTGATGAGATACGGCTCGCTCGACAAGGCTACGAAGATAAAGCACGAAGATGCCCAGCTGTTGCGCCAAGTGCTAGGTGACCTAAAGCAAGAACGTTATTCGACACGCGACGAAGTTATGACCGTTCTTGCTCCAATAATGTTTCGCTGCTGACTTTTCGTTCCGATCGGCGGTATCCTTCATCGAAGTCGCCTCGCAATTTCTCGTTTGGATAGTTTAGGCCAGGATACAATTTCCTTCGACCTTGCTTGGCGTGAGGGGGTATGCCGAAAAGATGTCCAAACGGATCTAGGCTATATTTCACGTATGGACGAACTCGACATCACTGAACTCGAACTGCACCTCGCAGCCGGCACCGACTTGCCAACGGTGATAGCAGCATTGCCAGCGCAATCGCCTCATAGCCGCTCAATGGCGTTTCAATGGGGCTTGGTTCTCGGCGTCATCGCCGTCGCGATGTGGCAGCTTCTGGGTTAGCGTATTGACGCGTCGGTAGTTGCCAGTTCACGGAGAAGCCTGAGTATAGGGACTCCCCCCTCAGCGAGATTGAGGGACTAGGCGACGGGGGATTTGACCCAACCGGTATGCGGGATCCATTGTTTTTCCGGTTCGGTCCCAGAGCTAATCTTCACGCATCAGCCATGCTATGGATTCGGTCAAGCCTCGAATTGGCAAGCCCTCGTGAACTGCCCGCAGTATTCTGCGTAACTTTCCGACAACAGGACTCGCAATCGCGTCTCGAAGCGATGTTTCCACGACTTGCGGTGCCCGAAACGCGAATCTCATCGTCGAAAATCTGTGTTCCCAAAACGCTTGGATGTACGGCATGAAAACGAGTTCGTATTGACGGTCCTCCGGCGGCGACCACTGCACGGCGAGCGGCAACACCGCTAACTGCGCGTGTAGCGCGACGTCGGCGTTCCCTAGCTGTGCGGCGATCAAGTAGCCAAGTATTTTCAATTCTGCATATCGCCCCTCTTCTAACGCGTTTACTTGGTCGAGCACGAACTTAGGCTCAGCGATCGATTCAGCGAGGTAGTTGAAGAGACTTGCAGCAATGCTCCACCTATCGTCAGCATTCGGCTCCGACGCAATTGAAGAGCATAGCTCCGAAACTTGTCGCGCGTGCTCTCGCCCAAGTTCTTCGTCAGCGATACACTCCGTCGCTAGGCGGTAGAAGCAGGGAAGTAGCGCACAAGTAATCGCGAGGCGTGCTGCATTTTGCCGCTCCTCTGCCGTTAATTGTGGAAACACTTCATCGATAGGGTTCCCCAGTATCTCCTTGCGTTCCGACTGCTGAGCGATTTCTGAACGCGAGATTGCCATTGCCTGGCCGGTGCGCATACCCGCATTGATTGCCTCGTCGAAGCGATCCTGAAGAAGCAGCGACGCAATTTGCTCACGTAGCACCAAACCATCAAATCCCGTCAGTGGTCTGCCAGCCAGTTCAAGAATTGCTCGATCTAGCCATTCGCCGTAAGCTTTGTTATCGCCGACCGCCCATGCGTACTGCGACAACATCCATAGCACGGGGGCAACCGAGTTCTCTCTAAACCACTCCAGCCGCTCGCGTTTTGTTGTGAAGAACATACTCTGAAATGGTTCAGCGAATGGACCTCCATCCGTCGTTTCACTCGGTGGGACACCGGTGACCGCAATTGATGTCAAAAAGCTGGTGACGTGGGCGAACAGAACAAATGCTTCTTTCCATTCTTCGTGACGATTTGAGATGCGAAAGAGTCGCTCCGCTGCCGCGGACCAATTTATGAAAGCATGCCGAGCCCCTTCGGGACCCTGGTAGCATTGGTATTGAGCGATTGCAGCCTCTGCCAATGTCTTTGCTGTCTCGAAGTCCGGTATATCAGAACTCGTGGTCGCGATCTTCACGGCGGCGTTTGTTAATTCAACCGCGCGTTGCCGATCGAAGACGCCAAACGCCTGTGCGGCTGCGAGGAATACGAGTGTTTGGTCCCAGTCAAGCCTTGCGAGACGTACCGTAAGCGCACGTTCCAGCCAGGGTATCGCCGCGCCATAATTCTGCGCCACAGTTAAGACACGTCCTAACATTCCTGCCACAAGCGCTGCGACCTGCTCATCTTGCCCATATGTAGCGAGGAATGATTCGGCGCTCTGTACAATGGTGTCTGCATCTCGCAACCAATGTCCATGAATATCTATCTTTGCCTTCCATGCACATGCTGCTAACCACACCCACTCTTGCTTAATTGCCTCGACAAGAAGCCAATCGATTTGCGCTAATATAGTTTGCCAATCACGCAATTCTGAAGGCTTGTCTGCCTCGACAATCAGCAGGCGATCGGCAAGCACGATACCGCCCAGTTTCGCATCAATCGAGCGGTGCACGACCGCCTGTTCTTCAGGCGGCAACTTCTCGACAGCGGTCAACCATGCTCGAAGCGATGGCATATCATTGACATGTACGATTACTGTCCAAAGAAGTTCCGGCGGTGAGCGATCGCCCAACCCAGGCAACTCTAAACCCGTCGCCGTAGTGGATCGAGTTAGTTCTAAGGCGCGGCTTATATACGACAGCGCTCTAACGCACGTATGCCTAGTGAGAAAAAGGGCGGCAATTTGCGCCACGGTAAATGCGGCATGCGCGTCGCCTGCACTGGCCTTCATAAGCAGAGCGTCTATGTCATCTAAGAGGAATGCCGACGGCCGCGTGTCTTCGGAGACTGTCCACAACTGCATCGCTCGGATCATTAGACGCAGATGTAGAGACATCGCCTCAGGAAGACGCGTCGTCAGCCATAGAGCGCACACGACGTGCACTTCAATACGCCGTCCTTTTCGGGCGCGTTGATGAGCAATTAACGTTATTACCCCAGCTTTATTATATTGAGCAGCGTTTACAAGATGAGCGATTGCAATCTGGGCATCCCATACCGTCATTGTTTGCGAGAGAATGGACTCGGCGAGCACTGAATGACAAAGGTGTGCTATATCAGCTTCGAGCGTTGCTGCGCACGCCTTCGCAGCAAGGGGTGACACGACGATTTGGCCATCTGCGTCCCGTTGTATCCAATCGCCTATCAACAGCGCGATACTATCTCGCGCACTACCAATTCGCGGCGATACGTCCGCAAGGTGTTTAGCGACTGAGTCGCTCACCGGGGTGACAGCAAGCGACAATCTGGCTAACAATGCCGACTGGGCGGAAGTCAACGAACTAGCAATTCGTCGCAGAACGTCGTCAAGGGCTGATGCGTCATGATCTCCTCGCTGAAGTGCCTCGAACCAGTCGCCATCTGCGTTCCACCCATGCCCACTCAAATACTTTATGGCGAGGGACACTAACAGAGGATGACCGCGTGTGACGATCATTAGCTTCTCATGCATCCGTTGTTCGCTGCACGACGCGGGTGCTCCACGCGCTGTGAGCACCTCCTCTATCTCGGCTGGCACGAACATTGGGACTGGTAACTCGCGAATTGACGAGCCCGAGATGTCCAGCAATCGATTAGGCAACTGGTATCTGCTCGTTGAAGCCAGCTTGACGATTCCAAGACGGCACGCCGTGGCTAAGAATTGCAAAGTATCCAGTTCCGACGCATCCGACGACAACAGTGGAAGATCATCGAGTACCACTAGCGAACCAGGTCCAAAACGTGCGCAGACTGCCTGTAGCCATATTGGAAGATCCATCGGCTGAAGGATACCGGAAGCGCGTTGCAATGCGTCTCGGACCACGTCTTGCACTTGAAGCGGCGGCATATCGTAGTGGAGTCGAATCCACGCCGGACAACGAGTAGCGTGGTTAGCAAGAAGCGCGGCTAGCTGCGACTTACCGGTATCTGCGGTTCCAAAGATATGTAGCCATGTGCAATCATCCAAAGCTGCAATCAGCGAGGCCACAGTGTCCGCACGGAAGCTGCCACACTGTACCAATGGTTGAATGGTAAGCGTTTGAAAGTCGTAAGCCGCCGGGGCTAGATTGCTTAGGCCCTGTTGCTCTGATAGCGATACAACTCGCCGCCCAATATCCGTAATCAGGGCCTCCAAGTCCTCGACGCGGCTACTCAAAGCGCTCAGCGCCTCTCGCACGTGCGACAAGTGCCGTAGGTCATCCGTCGAGAGACGTGGGGCAGTCAGTTCCAGTTCGAGCTTCTCTTTTGTGAGCCGCTTGATACCAGGCAAACACAGAAGCTTCGCTACCGACAAGAACAGCCGTTCGTAAAGATCCTGCGTACTCGCAGGCGATGATTGACGAGCTGCAATCGCGGCAAGAACCTGTTCGGTCAAAGCTTCGGCGGAAGGCGAATTGAGGTTCCACTCAAAATGTCGTACAAGTTCGAGCAGAGATTCATCGGATGAAGTACTGACAAATTGAACGAACGCTTGCCAGCGCTCGTCGGACAAATCTATAGGCTTCGACACGGAGCGGAGGATTTGCCGAAGCTGCTGCAATCGAAGTGCGGTATCGGAGTTCGCTAGTGCGTCCCGACGAATGGATTCCCAAACCTGAATCCCCGACATGCCGGAGGGAAGCGGGCACGGGCGTTCGCGTGAGCTTTTTGCATTTGAGATAAAGCAAACACTCAGCCGCAACTCTGGATTCGATGCAAAATGCTCGACAGCATTGACAAGCGACTCGACTGCCGACGGCGTGCGAAGCGTTATGGACGAAGAACGAAACTTAACCTGTTGAAGTGTACGGTATCTCTCCTCACTGGAACCTTCCAAGCATGCACGCGCGACAATGTCGATGTCCTCACCGCATTCGAGTTCTAGGTGCTGCAATGGGTCGATATCTAACCACCGCAAAATCGTGAGGTCGATCTGGTAGACGAAACCTCGAATCGACGCGTAGGCGTCACGATCGCGGCTGGTTACAAAGGGCGAAGATCTGGTCATCGTGCGATGCGAGAGGGGCGTCCGTAGCAGGTCTCGTTGGGGCCGCTTCGTGGGCGGGGTTGACCCCCGGCATTTTCCTGTTTTCGCCAATGCTAAACAATGCGTACAGGAGCCGTTGTTTCGCCTTTGGTCGAAGGGTAGAGACTGCTATATCCCAACCGCGATGGACGCTACCGCAAAAGGGCCAAGGA
Source organism: uncultured Planctomycetota bacterium (assembly GCA_963708675.1). GTDB lineage: Bacteria > Planctomycetota > Planctomycetia > Pirellulales > PNKZ01 > DATAXP01. The sequence continues at coordinate 1,202,132 of CAVPTO010000003.1, read as the reverse complement.
TGGCACCGCACGCGCTCGAAACGAGTTACGGGCAGTCGTCAGCTGAGTTGCTCATGCCATGTCAGTCATTACTATGTGCGTTGTCGCGCCGTTCCCACAAAACACCGGCAGATGACGACGTCTTCCACCTCCCCGAAGGCCGGCGTGCTGTGCGACCCACTTACTTCTGAGCTAAATAGCTCCACCGTCGAACGACAGTGAAGTTGGTCTTGTAAAAAAAGTATGGCTTGAGCCAGGGTTGGGGTTCTCACACCAACCAATCCTGGAGGTCAAGCCATGGACGGCAATATCCGGCTTTCAGCTCATGGACGCAATGTGTTGTTGCAGGAAGTACGACGAGGAACCGATCCCGAGCGACGACTGCGGGCCCATCTGCTGGTGCTGCTGAGCGATGGTTGGCAGTGGAACGTGATCGAGAGTGTGCTGTTTACCAGCACGAGCACGATCAACCGTTGGCGACATCGCTACCTGGCGGGCGGAGTGATGGCGGTCTTGGATTCGGCACGTCCTCGACGAAGACGTTGGCAGTGGTGGGCGGTGCTGATGATCGAGTGGGTGACGCTGCGGTCGCCTCGGGACTTCGGCTTCTATCGCAGTCGCTGGACCTGCGGCACGATCGTGACGTTGTTGGCCGACGATTACCACGTGCAGGTGAGCCGGGAAACGATTCGCCGCCGACTGCACGAAGACGACCTGGTCTGGCGTCGACCTCGACCGGTGTTGGGGCCGAAGGATCCCGAGCGAGCGACGAAGCTGCGCAAAATCCGAGCGTTGCTGCGGAACTTGCCTGCCGACGAGGTGGCCGTGTTCGAGGACGAAGTGGACATCAACACCAACCCCAAGATCGGCTCGATGTGGATGCGCAAGGGCCAACAGGCCGAAGTGGTGACGCCGGGCACGAACACCAAACTCTATCTTGCCGGTTCGCTGAACTGGCGCACCGGAGAAGTCTTGCTGAGCGAAGCTGGGCCGAGGCGCAATGCCGAACTGTTCCTGGCGCACCTGGACGATCTGCGGTTTCGCCTCCGCCGTTACCGACGCATCCACGTCATCTGCGACAATGCCATCTTTCACAACCCCGAGCGGTGCCGGGCGGTGCAGCAGTACTTGGCCCGGTGGGGACACCGCCTCGTGCTGCACTTCCTGCCGACTTACTCCCCGGACACCAATCCGATCGAACGAGTCTGGTGGCATCTGCACGAAGAAATCACCCGCAATCATCGCTGTGCCAACATTGACGAACTGCTCGACCTGGTCTTTGGGTGGCTGAACGCCGCATCGTGCTTTGGCGTCGAAACTTCGCTTTACGATAATGCCCGAGCGGCGTAGATCACTGTCGCTCGGTTGGGGAGCTATTTAGTACCTGGCCAAGGACCACGCGTTGACATCGCTCACGCGCGGAAAGTGCGGCCACAGAGTCGAAGGGCGTCACGAGTTGCAGACTTCGACGGCGCGGGAGCGGCAGCCAGTCGGTTGGGCCCGAACCTGCACGCTTGCTGACGATTCTCAACAAAGACTTGGGCTTGTCGCACGGCAAGTGCGTGAAGCTCCCTGAGGCATTGTTCGGAGCTGCGCGTGGCCCGAGCCACGAGCGTCCGCTCGACGCTGCGGATGGTAGCGCATTGTGCTCCCGCTTACGAACAGTTGCGTGTGGAGCTGCGTGCGCGTCGGAGGTCGCGCCCGACGAGACGGGCTGGCGGTGGGGGACCGCAGGGCGTGGCTGCACGCCTTCGTCGCCCGGTGCGAAACCTGTTACGTGATCGATCCGCGCCGCAGCCACTGTCAGTCGGCGCGTAACTCGGTTCTCCCGCACATTTGGTGAAGGTAATGCATACCTTCGCCAACAGCGTCGCCGACCGTTTCAGATCGTCGCATTGGACCACTTCGCGAGGGCCGGACATGGCCGCGTCGATGGTGGTCAACGTGACTTGTTATTTCACACTTGTCGATTCAACACGCGCCGGCGCAATAAATCGAACTTTGCACGGCCGAACATTTGACGCTTGATTAATTTGAGCCGATTGACTTGTCCTTCGGTCTGACCGTTACTCCATGACATCGTCAGTGCAGCGGTGACAGCCGCCAGGTCATCGCGCAGGCCCTTGGCGAAACGCCGCAGGTCGATCGGGCTTTCCGGTGCGAGCGCCTCTTCAATCCACGGCTCAAGGGCGCCAGCGAGGCGCTCTCTGACGACTCGCGTGAATTCATCGCTCAGGGACGCCGCTCGCTCAACTGCAGGACATGTCGCACGAAATAGCTCGACCAAGCGTTGTTGTTCCGGGGTGCGGCCAGTGAGTGGCTTCAACAACCACCAGGCAATCGCTTTGGCTGACGGCTGCGACGTGTGACGTACAGCTTTACTTCTTTCCGAGGCTTTAAGCTTCCTCCATTTGCCTAGCAGTCGACGCACACTGTCGTAAGATCCTTGATATCCACGATCGCGCAGTTCGCTTGCCAGCGCTGCGGCATTCCGACAACCTGCGTTCCATCGCGATTCGAGATACGACAGATAAGCACCGGGGCGACTATGCGGACCTCGCCTTCCTATAGGCGGTAAGCACTTCATGTTGATCCATCGGCGCACCGTGCCTCGATCGAGTTCAAGCTCTCGAGCAATCGCTCGCATCGAGTGCTTGTGCTTGCGCAGTTCGACCAATCTTTGGTATTTCTCCTGCAAGTGGAGACGTCGTGGTGTGCCAGCGAGTTCTGGTTCAGGTGTAGGAGCCGGTGGCAGTGAAGTCGACGTACGTCTCGGCGCCAACTCATCGTGTGCCAAGCATCGTGCGGCTTGCCGTAATTCGCCTAAATTGCGATCGATTACGCGGATTAACGTCTCGTGAAGGTTGTGCAGCAGGTTCCAGCGATCGGCAACTTGAATCGCTTGAGGCGCGCCAAGCGTCGCGCCTTTGATGTAGTACTCGCCCCGATCGCGGCTGACGACTTCAACTTCGGGGTGTTGCCTCAGCCATGCGGCTACTGATTCCGAAGATCGTTCGGGCAGCAGATCAACGACACGATGAGCCTCCAAGTCGACCAAAATCGTGCCATATCGCTGCCCTCGACGCAGCGCCCAATCATCCACCCCCACAACACGAACTCGGCCCTGCGGTTCGTCAGCGCCACGGCGAAGCTCGCGGAGCAGCGTATCAGGGCTGGTCGGCATCTCCAGCCGTCGAGCGAGTTCGGCGCCAGCCTCTCCACCACAGGCCATCGCCACGGCTCTTAGAATTGTGACGAGACGTTGTGTTTTTCGGGCATGCGGCGCCCCCACTTCCGGCAACCGCTCGGTGAAGATCCGATGGGGGCACTCGTCTTGATCACAGAACCAACGGCGGCTGGTCCATAGCACCATCACCCGGAGCCCCTGCCACGGCAGATCTTGAAGGCGCCGTTCGTACCGGCTGTGGACGCGATTAGATACATGGCCGCACGTCGGACACGTCGCCGTCACGGCAACGCAGCTGACCCGGATCATTACCTGGGAACCATTCCATTGAACTCCGTCGCAACGCAGATGCTTCGCATCCGGCACCAGGGTCTTGGCATGCACCGTGGCCTCCCGCCCAGCATGGGCTCGGCCACCGAATGTGCTCGTCGTCCGTGATCATTATTACTGCTAGCAGCACGCTTCACCAAATGTGCGGGAGAACCGAATCAACGCGCCGAATGACACGGACGAACCGCAAAGTGGCCCAGGTGGAGGCGGCGGGAATTGAACCCGTGGCCCCTCGACAGGTGTAACGACCAAGTGGGAATACCAACCAGTACCGACCAGCACCGGCGGCTATTGCAACTTCGCGGTGACATCCATAAGCAACTGCCTCTGGAGTAGTTGTGTAAACGACGTGCGCACGGCCCCCGACTTCAGCGTCTAAGACCGCCCGAGGGCCTCCGTTAATGCGATGCCGGGGCGCCTGCCGTTTCGCGTTGGCCACCGTCGGCGATCAGCGCACGAAAAAGGCCGCATGGAACAGATCCACGCGGCCAATCTGGTTTCCAGCGTCGTCACGACAGTCACAGCGAACGCACTACAGACTATTAGAGCGCGGCTTAACCGGTCGGATTTTCCTGCCATGCATCCTCCGGCCGTCGATGAACAGAAAGCCTCGGCGAGGTTCGGACCGCCGGGCTTGCTGCGGCGGATCATCCGATCGTGCGATCTTTAATTCTATTTAATGCAATCGTGGATTGCTTTCTGTAGATCAGACCATCGGACAGGTTTTAAGAAATGGGCGTCGAAACCCGCTTCTGCCGTTTGTTGTCTGTCGGCTTCCATGCCATAGCCAGTAACGGCAATGAGTAACTTCGGGCGAAGGTCGGGATGCTCCCGCAACTCTTCCGCGATGCGTAGACCGTGTACCTTCGGCATCTGAATATCGAGGATTACGACTTCGGGCCGCATTTTCTCGATTTTCGCTAGGCAGTCCCAGGGTTCCGTACAAAAGTCGGCGTCGTATCCGTGAGCCCGGAAAAGCGTCGATAGCGTCCTGGCGTTATCCGGTTCGTCATCGACGATGAGCACTTTGACCGCAGCCACTGGCGTACCTGCCTTTAGGCGTTAGCCCCCAATCTGACATCAGTTATAATTGGCACTTCAATAACGGGCTGGTAGGAAATGCTAGCGTATCCGTTGGAATTGCGACCACGTCTTGGAGATCCTGAATCTCACGGTGCTGATCTTAAGCACATACTCGCCAACAAACTTCCCGCCGTACAGCGTTTCGTCGTCAAGGATGAACTCGACGCGCTTCGATGAGTCGGGCGGGATCGGGGCGATTCTGTGGCGTCTGGCGACGTCGATTTCTATAATCCGTCCTTCGCAGAATCGGTGACGGCGCTGGCGATGAGCCGTTCCTGCCGATTCACTGACTGGGTCTCTCAATGCCCCCAGAGAAAGTGAACGTCGCATGAAGCGAGTTCAATTGGATGCTTCGGTGCCGACCGTCTTCGTCATCGAAGCCGACAGGAAGTCGCGCGATTCGCTCAGTGGAGAACTCGCCGTCTCCGGGTTTCGGACTCGCGAATTTGCATCCAGCGAGAGATTCTTGACCGCGTTTTCTCACGCACTATCGGCTTGCGTGATCGTTTCCCTGTCGTCTCCCGACGTGAGCGCGACCGACATCCTCGCCAGCCTGGCGGCACAATCAAGCGCCATGCCAGTCATCGTGTTGTACAAGGCGCTGAGCATGCGCGAGGCCGTCAGCTTGGTGAAGGCAGGAGCCTTTGAACTTCTCGAAAGGTCCGTCGCGATCGGTAATCTGATCCAAGTGGTCCGAGATGCTACCGACGATCACGCGCAGTTCAACGACATCACAAGCGGCCTTGCTGAATTGTCCGACCGCGAGTATGAGGTGATGAGGTTGTTCTTAGAAGTTCACTCTAACAAGACCATCGCCAAAACTCTGGAAATCAGCCCCAAGACGTCCGAGAAGCATCGCGCGAACATCTTGAGGAAGATGCAATGCGATGACTATCCCGAACTGATGAGGAAGATGCTCCCCGCTATCCGCCGATTCGGTCTATTCCGCAGTCGAACGAACTCACCGCCGGCGGTTCTCGCAGATGCTCCGCACGAATAGCGTTCGCAGTTTTGGCATCCCGAGCACATCTAACGTGCGGACGATCATGGCTGATGTGCTACGCGAATGAAGGTATGCGCCAATCGGTCGCGAACCGCCCGCGCCTGGTCGAGCGTTCGAAAGAACTCGTGCGGATGTCGCAACAGTAGTTCTCCTGGCGTGATCATGGCTTGGACGGGACCCGTTCCTTGAAGCGATTGATCAGGTCGTCCACGCGTCGACAGTAGATCGAAAACAGAATGAAGTTGGCGCGAAAAACTTCGAGCTCGATTCGCTTGCCTGCGGGATGGCCGGTTGCGTTGCGGGTGTTCCGGATCAAATCGAACACGCGATCGAGAATCGTGTGAAGGTCGTCCGCTACGGAGCTGCGCAACTCGTCGAGCCGCCAAGCTTCAACAGCGGACGCGGCCCTCGCGGCACGGGGCTCGCGTGGTTTCGATCTACGAGAAAGAGATCGCGTCGCACTCGAAGAAGTCGGCAGAAGCCGCGGCAATACGAGTTCGGATTTTCGCCTCCGGCTGGAGGCGGCTCACCAACTTGTATTAAGCCAACAGACGACACGATTGATTTACGTCAACATAGGCGAGATCGTCACGGTCGTCCCCTCGCCTTCAATTTCGAACCGGTCGCGGCCTACGGAGCGCAGCGAGCGCCCATCCGCCGTCAGAAGCATTTTTGCATTCTTCAGCCGGCCCGCGATGCTGTTGCTCGCACGATCTTTCGTCACGTGCGTGTATTCGTAAACGGTAAACTGCTTCCCGTCCTTGGATGTTGCGACCAATGTTCGCGTGTGCTTAAAGCGTTCAGCCATCGCTCGGCCTCCCATAACGTCTCCGAATGTAAAGCGGCGCTTGCGATGGCTTCACCCTCGGACCGACTCCTGAGCGGTGATGCGACGATTCTATTAACTGTGAATGCGAGCACTACTGGGGCTCTGCCCCACGCCTTCGTAGCAGCGCCACCGCGTTCGCGACGCGCCGCAGAGGCGATTGATGAGCGGCGGCTGCGGTGTTCTTCGTCGTCCGAGTTATCGACAGCGGTTGTCAATGACAATCGAACGTGCCAGTTTGCACCGGTTTGCACGTGTTTCGGTCGGCGCGCCTAACGTGCATCTCGTCTCGCGATTCACCGAGCGAACTTCGTTTTAGCTTGAAAACAGCCGTGTGCTTTTGAGACCCCTTCCCCCCTGCAAAAGACGCTACACCGTATCGCGCTTTCCGCACGTCCGACCGCTTGTCTGTGCGCCCGTTCACGCGCAAAGGGCAAGAGAGCTGGTCGGGGGTGAAATGCCTGCTCCATTAGCCCGGTCTTATCGCGGCAATTCGAGCTATGGTTACGGGTCGGTGCACTTGCAGGGCACCACCGTCGCTAAGGGAACTGGACTCTCCTTTGCGACGCTGTCTTGCGGATTTTCCTACAAACAAACCATTCGGATGCGCACTACTCTTCCAGGGGGCAGCGAACGGGAGGCGAGAATCAACCAGCCGCCAGTATGATGGTTGACAAGTCTACCCTTATCGCCACGCAGCTATTGGAAGCGGGATTGTCGACGGCACTGGACGAAGCCCGCGACATTGTCACCAGTGTGTTCAAACGGGAGTTTCCCAATAGAGCATTCGAAACGTGGAATAGCGGGACGGCAAGCTACGTGCCGAACACTCTAGACACGAGGATCGGCTCGGTCAGACAAATCGTCCTGCACCTAATCCACAAGATTGGTTAATCGAGCCGCGAACTCTGGCTCGGATAGAGCGACGGCCCTACGTGTGCAAGCGCCGGGGCCGTCGTCTCACCCATCAGATCAGCGGGCCTTCCGCTTCCGTTTGCTCGGCTGCGGCTCCGTCGCCCCTCCTGACGCACAACTCCAACAAGCGACTAGCGGGAATGCCAGTGACCTTCGCGGCTGTTTTCAACGCTGCAAGACTCGCATCGCTCATCGGCAACCTGTACGGGCCTTTTGGACCAACACGCGAGACGCCGAAGACCGCATGCAACTCGTCACGCAAGATCGCTAATTGCTCATCGACAGCCGATTGCAACCAAGCAGCCTGCGTCTGACCGCTCTTCGTCCGAGCACGCGACGCTGCGATGCGATCCGATTTTGGCAGTCAATAAACTCGAAACGATGGCTCGATTGCGGCAGGCTTCGCAACCTTCTACGACTTGATGATTTTGGCTTTCATGCACCTCACGTGCTGCGAGCGGTCGCGTCTCGCGCCGAATTGCCCTACGACTTTTTCTTCTTGGGTACGTTGACGCCCTTCTTCCGCGCTTTGCTCAGACCGATCGCGATTGCCTGCTTCTTGCTCTTCGCCTTCGCTTTTGTGCCGCTCCGCTGCGTACCTTTCTTCGTTTTCTTCACCGCGCGCTTCACTTCGGTGCTCGCCTTTTTTCCATACTTAGCCATCGACTCGTGCTCCTTTGAAACGAGGAGGGGTTGCTGCTGGTGGGGGCCGCTCTGCAACGAGAATGCCGCGCGATGCAGAGGGTTGAGCGAATCGCTTAGGCACGAGCGTTGCAGAGGTAGCCGATTCTCTCTTTGGCATTCACAGAACTCACGATGATCGCTACGAAACCGTTAATCATCCCGAGATCCAAGGGCCGAGCGATGTCATCATGCGAATCACGTCGACGGCAATCGCGGTTCGGATTTGCATTTGTATGACACGCTTAGCCCGCGACTTGAATGCCGGTAACTCGCTGCGCCTCGGCGAGTAAATCCTGCGCCGCCGAATGTGACGAATCAAACGTGAAGAACAGATGTCGATTTTCGAACGTGCCGAAGAGATTGTTACACAGCCAGCGGATCGATGCCTCGGACACGAGCCTACCGGCGGAGTAGAAGCGAAAGCCGAACGGAGGAGTATGGCATCGCATCTGTTCGCCAGGATGTACTCGTCGGCTCGATTCGCGTCCACAGCGCGCAGGTCGACAATCTCTAGTGAGTCGACCTCCGGCAATGATGATGGAGTAGCAGTGTCCACAATGGGCTAAAGAATTCATGTAAGCCGTGGGCCTGTTGCACGAGTGGGTCTCGTGCAACAGATTGATCGTTAGTGAGACGGATCAACACGGTTTACACGGAGCCCACGGCAATGACCACGATTATCGGATTGGACCTCGGCAAGTACAACAGCGTAGCCTGCACGTTTTTCCCGCGTGACGGCGAGGTGCGGTTCGCGAAGCTTCCGACGACGGCCATGCACCTGCGGCAGCTCTTCGAGCGCGAGCGACCGGACGTGGTCGTGATCGAGGCCTGCAGCCAGGCGGGTTGGGTCGCGCAGCTGTGCCGGGAGATGGGCCTGAAGGTGCTGGTGGCCAACACCAACGGCGAGGCTTGGAAGTGGAAGAACGTCAAGCGCAAGACCGATCGTGACGATGCGCTGAAGTTGGCGCAGTTGGCCCATCGCGGTGATCTGCCCACGGTCGAGTTGCCGACGCCCGAGGTGCGTGAGCGTCGAGCGCTGGTCACGTTCCGTCAGTTGCTGGTCAGTCAGCGTGTGCAGTTGCAGAATCACCTGCGCGGTGCTCGTGGCGCAAGGCATCGCGGCGCCAAGCGGTCATCGCGCGTGGACCGAAGCGGGCATGGCCTTTTGGAATGAACTAGCGCGAGCGCTGGAGCCGTGCGCGAGCACCGAACTGTGGCGAGGTCAGTTGCACGTGGCGCTGACGCTCTATCGCTCGGTCGTCGAGCGCATCGCCGACATCGAAGCGAAGCTCGACGTGATCGCCGCGAGCGATCCGGCCACGCAGATCGCGCGCAGCGCACCGGGCATCGGCCCGCGCACGGCCGAGGTCGTGGCCGCCTACGTCGATCGCCCCAAGCGCTTCAAGAACGCGCGGCAGGTGTCGGCCTACGCCGGGCTGGTGCCGAGACAGTATCAGTCGGGACTGACGAATCGCTTCGGCCGCATTACGCGCCGTGGACTCAAGCTGCTGCGCAAGATGTTGGTCGAAGCGGCCTGGGTCATGCTCCGCTACAACGACTGGGCCAAGCGCACCTTCATGCGACTGACCAAGGGGCAGCGGACGCGCACCAGGCAGGCGCTCGTAGCGCTCGCGCGGAAGCTACTGGTGCGTCTATGGGCCATGATGCGTGACGGCGTGCCGTGGCAGGAACCGACGACCGCCTAGCGCTCAGAGATCAGTAGAAGAGATTCTTGGAGAGAAGGAGGAAGGTGTTTCGCTTGGTTGAGGAAGGGTTCGTCCGCGTCAGCTCGTAGCTTTTTGGGCTCGAAAAGAGCGTCCTAACGAAGGAGCGACGTGGCGTATTTGAACTCGTGAGCCCGAGCCCAGGTCAACGCAGTTAAGCCCGTGAGCTCGAATAGTCGATTGAAAGACCCAACCCTCACACCACCGCAACGCCGAACTTCCTTCGAGTGAAAAAAGGTCAACACACTGGTTGACCCACCCACGGCTTCACGAAAAAGCTCAGTTGCCCGCTGAACGTCAACGGGCTGAAGGCATTGTACCGCGACCGAAGCGAGCGAGCCAAATGCGCCTAGCACCTGCGGGTCAACTGCAGCGAGTGGTTAGGCCGACTTCCGGCTGAGCTAATGAGTAATCGCATCTTGGTGATCACGGATGTAAGCGGCAAGCAACGTCTTCAGTCGAGAACTTTCACGGAAGAAATCGATGTCGATGGCTTCGCGCTCCGTTTGAACTACCGATTGATAAACTTGCAAGCGCTTCTCGATGTCGGTCGGCGGCTTCGAGTCCGGAAAAAGACGCAACGCGTTGTCGAACGCCGCAGCACACTTCATTGCCTTAATCGTTTTGAACGCCTGCGCTGTTCTTGCAAAGTACGGGTCGCCTTTGAACGTGCCCTCGAACAGATATTGAAAGCCGCCGTTGTCGATAATCCCGGCTGCATGCCAAACAAGTAGGACCGGCTGATCGCTCTCTTTGCACTTCGAGACATCAAGGTCGTCGCCGTAGTGTTTTATCATCTGTGCGTACGTGTGGTCGCACAGGTCAAGATCGGAGTCTACTTCGGTGCCGTTGTCATGGTTCGCGGTCATGTCTTTGCTGCAGCTCGCAGAGATCGCAATGGTCACACCAAGCAGGAATTGAAGAAAGCGCATCGGATGATTTGCGGCATAACTTGATGTACCTACCGTGATGGGACGGAAGCCGCGATTCTTTGTTGGACATGGCATTACGCGTCCTAATCGCCTAACGAAAAAGCTCAGTTGCCCGCTGGAAGTCAACGGGTTGAAGAAGATTGTACCGCAGCCGAAGGTGACAAGCCAAACGCGTCAAGAGACTGCGGGTCAACTGCAGCGACTGGATACTCATCATGGCCTCCGGTTCAGGAGGCCGCGTTCCCAAGTAAAGCGGCGTAGCCCGAAGGCTCGCTAACCGTCGACTGTCGTGCAGTCGATTCGGATTTCGACGGGCTCCACGACGCTCCATCCCACGGAGGCACATGATGAGAAGATTGTATCTACGAGAGCACGCATTTTATTGCGGGGTCGATCTGCACGCCAGAAGTTTGCACGTCTGCATCGTCAACCAGGCCGGGAAGAAGCTCGTGCATCAGAACATCGCGGCCGAGCCCCAGCGGTTCCTGGCGCTGGTCCGTCCGTACCGACAAGACGTGGTCATCGCCTGCGAGTGCATGTTCGCCTGGTACTGGCTGGCGGACCTGTGCGTGGCCGAAGGACTCGCCTTCGTGCTGGGTCACGCGCTGTACATGAAGGCGATCCACGGCGGCAAGACGAAGAACGACCGCATCGACAGCGAGAAGATCGCGCGGCTCGTGCGCGGCGGCAACTTCCCACTGGCGTATGCCTACCCGGCGAAGATGCGCGCCACGCGCGATCTCCTGCGGCGCCGGATGCAGTTGGTGCACCTGCGGGCCGAGTCGATCGCGCACGTCACCAACACGGCCAGCCAGTACAACCTGCCTGCCTTGGAGAAGAAGCTCAGCTATGCCGCCAACCGCGAAGGCGTCGCAGAGCTGTTCGCAGGCTGCGACGAGAGCGTGCAGCAGATGATCGTCAGCGACCTGGCGCTGGCCGATCATCTCGATGAGCAGCGGAAGGCGATCGAGTTGTACCTGAAGCGACACGCACGGATCGACGACCCGCAGAGCTATGAGCTGCTGCAGACGGTGCCAGGCATTGGTCCGATGTTGGCGCTCGTGCTGTTGTACGAGATGCACCAGGTCGAGCGCTTTGCGAAGGTCGGTCAGTTCGTCAGCTACTGTCGGCTGGTGCGCTGCGTGCATGAGAGCAACGGCAAGAAGACACCGGCCAAAGCCAGCAAGAAGATCGGCAACGCGCATCTGCGCTGGGCCTTCGGCGAAGCGGCCTGCATCATGCTCCGCGAGCTGCCCGAGGCCAAGCGCTACGTCGAACGCGTGACCAAGAAGCCGGCAAGGCCAAGGCGCTGTCGATCTTGGCGGCGCGGATCGCCCGCACGGTCTACTGGATGCTGAAGCGCAAGGAGGCGTTCGATGCCGCACAGTTCTTGAAGTAGCCGGATTGCCGACGCGCCGACTCAGAACCTAACTGGCGCCGCGCATGTTCGTGAGCCCGACGAATGGATTGGGCGGCGCGTCGGTCCGGCCTTGAACCCATGAGGACCTGGAAGCAGTGATGCGTGTGTGTCGCCCCTCGGCCGAGCGCGAACTAACTGGACGGTCATTCTGCGGAACGATCGAGCCCGCTGATTTGAAAGCGCCGGACAGACGGAGTCTGCAGAGACTCTGCCGGGGGCACGGAGGAGATTCTAGGGCGTCGGAGCCACGACTTGAGCGAATGCTCATCGCCGACAAAGGTGGTGTGCGCAAGCGCGCCAGGTTCGACCCTCCATAAGTGTTTGGCGCGACGCAGCGCTCGTGAGCGCCTGTGATCGATGCCGCCAGCGCGAACCGACTCCTAGCCGATCAACGCACCACCGATACTTCCACTGTGCCTGCCACAAAGCAACTCGGTGAAACACGCGTCAATCGTCATGTTAGCGGCTGCGTTGCCGCACGACGAGCGTAGCGAGTTGGGCGGCAACGCAGCGGCCGACTCACTCGGGGCGGGCGCGGTAGATCGTTGTCAACTCGGCGCAACCGACGCCGTGCTGCAGCCGGATCGCCGCGCTCGCGCCGCTGTTGTGCGTGGCACGAGACCGAACAGCCACTCGACCCGTCCCTCGACCAAGCTCAGGGCGAGGTCGCATTCGCAAGAAAGGGACTTCGCCATGCACAGCAGCGCCTCGCCCGAAGTGTTCGTGGGTATCGACGTGGCCAAGGACAAGTTCGACGTCCACCTGTGGCCCGAGCACAAGGCTTTCACCTTCGACAACACTCCGGCCGGCATCGACGCGCTGGTCGAGCGCTTGGCTCAACACGTCGTGCGTCTGGTCGTGATCGAAGCGACTGGTCGCTACGAACGTCGTGTGGCCACTGCCTTAATGGACGCCGGATTCGAGGTGGCGATCGTCAATCCGCGTCAGCCACGCGACTTCGCCAAGAGCACCGGTCAACTGGCCAAGACCGACATGATCGATGCTCGCATCCTCGCGCACTTCGGCGCCGTGATCGGACCACGCGCCAGCGAAAGGCCCTCGGAAAACCAGCTCTTTCTCGATGAGCTGGTGGCCCGGCGTCGTCAGCTCGTGGCGATGATCACCATGGAGAAGCAGCGGCTGGAGCAGGCCATGCACATGAAGCTCCGCCGACAGATTCAGTATTCGCTCAAGGCGCTCGACAAGCAGTTGTCGCAAGTCGAAGCGCAGATGCTCGAACTGATCGAACGCGATGACGACTGGCGGCAGCGCTATCGACTGCTCATCAGCGTGCCCGGTGTCGGCCAGGCCACAGCCACCGCGCTCATCGCCGAACTGCCTGAGTTAGGAAAGCTCAACCGGCAGTGCATCGCCGCACTCGTTGGTGTCGCGCCGATCAATCGCGACAGCGGCAAGCAGCGTGGCCAACGGCACATCATCGGTGGTCGGCAGAGCGTCCGCAACGCGCTCTACATGGCCACGCTCACCGCGCGCACGTGGAACCCGACGATTCGCGCCATGGCCCAGCGCCTGAGCGCTGCCGGCAAGCCCTTCAAAGTGATGATGACCGCCTGCATGCGCAAGCTGCTCGTGATCCTCAACACCATCATCCGCAACAACGAACCTTGGAGAACATCATGCCCAGAAAATCGCGACGAAGTTGTCCTTCAAACCTCTTGAAAATCAACACAGCCGCTGCAGCGAATGGTTAGGCCGTTGCACGGAACATGTCGGGATTTGCGCATATGGACGCGATCAACTCGTCCACGGACTTTTTCAGAGGTTCTGAATCGATTTCGAGCTGCGCGAATACGGAACAGCACCCATCGATCAAAAACCTCAGCGCAGATTGACTGACATCTGTGTGCTGAACCACAGCGTCGAAAGGTAGAAACACTGTGTATTCGACCTGCTTGTCCTTTTTGAAAACAGTTGGCCCTCGAATCTCATTTTCGAGAATGGTCCCTTTTGCACTGATTCGAAAGATCAGATCCCAGTCTGCACCGAACGTCGCGATGAACCGTGGCGACGGCGAAACACGCTCAGTCACCTCGTCTGAGAAGCGACGCTGAAAATGGTGCGAGAACGGAAACGTCGCGCCGGGCTGGATATAAATCTGCGAGAAATGGACAACCATATGCCCGCCCAACGACTGGGCCTAACGAAAAAGCTCAGTTGCCCGCTGAACGTCAACGGGTCGAAGGCCATTCTACCGTGACCGAAGTGATCAAGCCAAACTCGCCAAGAACCTGCGGGTCAACTGCAGCGAATGGTTCAAGTAAGCCGCTGCGCGGCAGGGATTGTGGGCGCCTGGCGGTGACGTGATTCTAGAGCGTCTTGGGCGTAGCGTGAACTCTTTTCCACCCGCTCATTGGAAAGGAGTTGCCCATGGCTGCCACGACGACGCTGCGCCAACAGTTGATCCACGACCTCCAGCTCGCGGGGTTGAGCGAGCGCACCCAGGAGGCCTACGTGCGCGCCGTGCGGCACCTGGCCGCCCACTTTCGCCGACCACCCGACCAATTGACCGAAGCGCAGCTCCGAGAGTACTTCCTGTTCATCAAGAACGAGAAACGTTTCTCGGTGGCAGCGCTGAAGATCGCATTCAGCGGCATCAAGTTCTTCTATACCCATACCGCGCCACGCGCGTGGTCCACGCTGCTCAAGCTCCGCGTCCCCCGGCAGAAGGCGCTGCCCGACGTGCTCACGATCGACGAGGTGCGGCGACTGATCGACGCCGTGCGCACGCCGCACAACAAGGCTTACTTCTGGACGGTCTACTCGCTCGGCCTGCGCTTGCAGGAAGGTCTCAACCTGCACCTGGGCGACATTGACAGTCAGCGGATGCTCGTCCACGTGCATCGCGGCAAAGGGGCCAAGGACCGCTACGTGCCGCTGCCCCCCAAGACGCTCACGATGCTCCGCGACTATTGGAAGACGCACCGCAATTCCTGCTGGCTCTTTCCCGCCACCGGCCGCGATGGTCAGCAAGGCGCCACCGCCACCCAACCCATGGCGATCGGCAGCGTGCAAGGCGCGCTGCGGCGCGTGGTCGTGGAACTCAAGCTCCTCAAGCGCGTCCACATGCACACGCTCAGACACAGTTACGCCACGCACCTCTTGGAGGCCGGCGTCAACTTGCGGCTGATCCAACAGTACCTCGGCCACAGCTCGCTGCAGACCACGATGGTCTACCTGCACCTGACCACCCAGGGCCAGGAGCAGGCCCGAGCCACGATCGAGCGGCTGATGGAGTAGCCGCCAATGCCCACCGTCGCCGACGTGCTGCGGCGGTACGGCGGAACGTATCTCCAGCGGTTCGGCACGGCGATGCCCGCCGAGCACCGCAAGGCGCTCGCGGCGATCGTGGCTTGCCGCACCGGCCAGTTGGGAACGGTGGTCTACACCTGCTCGAAGTGCGGACGAACCCACAGCATCGGTCGCTCGTGCGGCAATCGTCACTGTCCGACTTGCCAGCAGAACAAGACCCGCCGTTGGCTGGAGATACAAACCGCCCGCCTGCTGCCCTGTCCCTACTTCCTGCTCACTTTCACGTTGCCCGAAGCGCTGCGCGCCTTCGTGCGCGCGCAGCAACGCATCGCTTACGCGGCGTTGTTCGAGGCGTCGAGCTCGTCGATCCAGACCTTGGCGGCCGATCCGAAGTACCTCGGCTCGCCACGCGTTGGCTTCTTCGGCGTGCTCCACACGTGGGGCCGCACGCTCCAGTACCATCCCCACGTGCATTACGTCGTGCCCGGCGGCGCGGTCAGCCAGGACGACGCGCGCTGGCTCCCCTCACGGGCCGACTTCTTTGTGCCGGTCAAAGCCCTGTCCCTGATCTTTCGGGCCAGGTTCCGCGACATCCTCGGCGCGCGGGCTTATTAGACCAGGTCGATCCCGCGGTCTGGCGACAGGATTGGGTGGTCCACTCGCAGGCCGTGGGCGATGGCCGCGCCAGCTTGCAATATCTCGCGCCCTACGTGTTTCGCGTGGCAATCAGCGATCGGCGGATCGTGTCCTACGACGAGGGCCGGGTCACGTTCACCTATCGCAAGAGCGGTACCAGCCAGGGGCGGCGGATGACGCTCGACGCCCTGGAGTTCCTCCGCCGCTTCTTGCAGCACGTCTTGCCCAGCGGCTTTCAGAAGGTGCGGCACTACGGCTTCTTGAGTTCCGCGAGCAAGCGGTCGGTCGAAGCCGTGCGTTGGCTGGTGACGCTCCACAACGGCGAGCGGTTCGCACTGTTGCCCAAGCCGAGCGAGCAAGAGGTCCCACGTCCACGAATCCGCTGTGCCGAATGTGGCGGCGCCCTGCGCGTCGCGCTTGTTCTGCCGGCTCGCGTGCCGGATTATTACGACACGAGCTGACACATGAACCGTTTCGATCCCGCCGCCGCTCCGCTGGTTTCGACCTGCCAGGCCGAAGTGGGGACAAGCTTCGCCCCTGGCTCCCGTCGCTCGCCCCATCCGAGGCGCCAAACCGTCACCGCATCGCCGCCACCGCCCCGACACGAGCCAGCGCTTCACGCGCGCGAGCATCCACTCGCCAGCCAAGAGGGTCGCGGACGCGTCTCAGTAGCGATTCCCGCGCCCCGCGTGGGCGAACCGTTACCCTAAGATACAGCCCGCTTCATTGTTCACCGGGCTTCTTGAACCAAGGATTGCAGGCCCGGCTGCGCGGGCTGCAATCCTTAAGAAGTTAGGCGAGGTTCGGCAAACCGGGGTGCGTTGACGATACGCGAACTACATCGGCGCCCCACCGACTGCCTTCTAGCGAGGCAATGTAAACCGTCGTCGGTTCTGAGGCAATTTCCAGGACTTGATGTTCGTCGTCCAGAAATTGTATCGAGATTACGCGACCGATTAGACCGGACCATATCGGTGACGTCGTCATGTCGCGCGTCGCAGGAGAGGGTCGATTAAAAAATGGCGCGTTAGCAATCGCGACGGAATGTTGAACTGGCTTGTCAGTCCAACTGATAAACAGAGATTCGTCACCGTCGCCGACAAGTCGTATCTCTCGATCGATTATGTGCCAGTTCGATGATGGCGTCGCATCGAGTACTGCGACGTCTGAGTCAAAGAGTTCGTAAATGACCTGCGACAGACGCACCGTATCGCCTAACGAATAAGCTCAGTTGCCCGCTGAACGTCAACGGGTCGAAGGGATTTTATCGCAAACGAAGAAAACGAGCGAGACGCGCCCAGAAGCCGCGGGTCAACTGCAGCGACTGGTTAGCCGGTTCTGGGCGAGCCTGTGCGAAGACTTGGTAGAAATATGGCAAACTATCTTCTTCACCGTTCTCGATGCGTTTGAAGGCTTTACCAATCGGATTGCAAATCGCGTCGTTGGGCAGTTCGACCACGAGCGGAAAGCCAGCGAGGTTTGCCATTTTTGTGTCGCCCGTGTTACGCCATTGTCCACGAGCATTCCGAACTAACACCTCGCCAACGTAGCAGCCAAAGCCGAAAAGCGTCTCGGCGACTTGATCCGAATTGCAACCTTCACGGCGGAAGCCATCAATTATGTCGTCTACCACCTTCAGGCTTCCAGGCGAAAAATCGAGGGCGGTGCCGGTGATGTCGGCCGTCGATGTCGCAATGTCCGCTGCGAACAGCGGTGCGTTGTCCGGCGTTGGCTCGTATTTCAGGCGCAGTTGCATTACAGGCTACACACTTTTCACCGGCTAACGAAAAAGCTCAGTTGCCCGCCGGAAGTCAACGGGTAGAAGGGCATTCTAACGTGACCGAAGTGAGCGAGCCAAACGCGCCAAGCGACTGCGGGTCAACTGCAGCGAATGGTTAGCCGCTACTTCTCGGGCTCGGATGCGCTACCACCGACGGTTGCAATGATTGCGGCTGAAAGTTCACGAAGGACGGCGTAGTCAACCTCGTCATTGCAACCAGCGGACAAAGTTGCGACGGGACGTACTTTGATACTCACTTGTACGGGGCGGCCGCGAATCCAAATTTCCCGAACGGCTCCCTCGCGAGTGCGTTCGACTGGAGTGGCTAATGATGCGAGGAGTGAATCGATTGCGTCGAGAGCCTCAGGGCGCTTGACTCAAGAACGACCTCGCAGGTTGGGCCCATGATTCCTCGGCGGCTAACGAGTGGTTATCATTACCTTCCGCATGATAATGTAGGCGCTGCCGAAACGCGCGTCAATGACTTAAGTCCTTGCCCCGTAAACAGCTAGGGATTTCTAGCCGCGTGATAATTGACAAAGCAATTGTTGCGCGTGAAATTGCGTGCCATGAAGCTGCTGGAACAATGCCGACAGGCGTGCCAGCGTCGCCATTTCGCGCCGCAAACGGCCCGAGCCTACCTGCGATGGATCGAGATGTTCCTCCGCTTCGAGCACGCCAAAACAGGACGCTGGCGGCACCCCCGGGAGCTCGGCCCCCACGACATTGAAGGCTTCCTGACGCACCTGGCCGTCAATCGCCGGGTTGCCGAGAGCACACAGAACCAGGCGATGTCTGCCGTGTTGTTCCTTTATCGGGACGTGCTGCGCCATGAGCTAGGGGACCTGAATGCACTGCGAGCGACCCGACCCAAACGGCTGCCGACCGTCTTGTCACAGGTCGAAATGGGGCGGCTCCTGGCCGCACTGCCGGAAGGCGGCATCTATCGGCTAGCCATTGAGCTCATGTATGGCAGTGGAATGCGGGTTTCGGAGTGCTGCCGACTCCGAGTGCTCGACGTCGACTTCGATCGCATGCAGATTGTCATTCGTGCGGCCAAGGGGAAGAAGGACCGTGCGACGATGCTGCCGCATGTGCTCGCGGAGCGATTGAGGCATCAGATTCAGCGCGTACGAATGCGCCATGAACGTGACTTGAAACGCGGAGGCGGGTATGCACCGGTCGATGTGAGCCTTGAGCACAAGCGGCCGGGCGCCTCACGCGAGTTACGCTGGCAGTTTGTTTTTCCTTCAGCCGTGGCGCGGCGTGATCATCAAACGCAACGGTGGCTCCGCTGGTACATGCATTACGGCGTTTTGGATCGCGCCGTGAAGCATGCGGCCGATGCAGCTGATTTGCGCAAACGCATTTCTTGCCACACGCTGAGACATTCTTTCGCGACGCATCTCCTCGACGCGGGCGCCGATATCCGCACAGTCCAGGCGCTCCTCGGCCATAAAAACGTGGAAACCACGATGATCTACACGCATGTCCTTGCTCGCGGTCCGTGTGGCGTGCGCAGCCCGCTCGACGCCATCAGCTATGCGTCGCAATTCGGTTCAGAACCGCAGCGCCGCTAACTCTTCATGATCTCGCGAACGGCGGCCACCGATTTCCGCGTGGCAACACTGAAGCGAGCGATCTCTTCGGATGTCAGTAGGTCTTGCGATACGATCGCGCACAGTTGAAGAAGCGCCGCCGAGCGGCGCGCGTCGTTGAACGCCCTGGCCAACTCATCGTCTCGCTCGTCGATGAAGCGGTACAACTCCAGGTAGCGCTCATGGGCGCTGCTCGTACTCGACCCAGAGATCCGGTGGGCCTCCGCGAGCACGCGTTCGCAGAACCGCTGCAGCGCGACTTCGCGTAGCTGACGGAAGACTTTCCAATCCGCTTCGGGAATGGGATGTGGCATGGTCGAATTTCATAACTGGGATGACAGACGTGTCATTGTGGCCGAAACGCGACCAGTTTTGCAATCGAAAGGGATAGCTAACCAGGGCTACTCAGTGTCATCAGCCAGAACGCGCTAGCGTCTGGTTCTTCGGAGAAACCGCGAGCTAGCGCTCGTCAGCTGATTTCTGCAGATTCAATTACTGCTGGGCCCTGGATAGCTAACAAAGAGGTCATTCGCTGATGGGCTTTCAGCGGCTCGGATGCGCTTCGTGCTCCGACTCCTTTCGGAATCGGAGCACGAATGCAGCACCCGTTAGGGGAATAGTGAATCGGAAGCCGTGCCCAATGCGCTCGGCGCGCTTAGTTGAACAAACTCGCGAAGCATATGGCGTTCAGCCCTGGACTGCCGCTTCGCCTTGAAATTGGCGCCACGAGGTTTCCAGCTCACGGCGGTATTGGCTGATGTGCCCGAGCGTCACGTCGAAGTTCTTCGCTGCACCGCTGGTCGACTCCCCGTTGGCCAACATACGGGCGATTTGGCGCGCCCGGCGCGGCAACGACTGCAGCCAAGCGGCCATGTCGATCCGCGCCGCCGCCGTTTCCGCAGGACCGGCTTTGCGGTCCTCGACGATCGCTTCTTTCCACTCGCCTTCCCGATCAAACTGGTCGAGCCGCTCGAGCGTGACGCGACCTCGAGCAGCAGGTGACAGGACGTCGCGTACGTTGAGCCGACTGCCGACGCGTCGACCGGAGCACACTTGGCGAATGGCATAGCGCGCCAATGGTGTCGGATAAGCGACGTTTTGTTTGCCGAAGGCGACCAGGCGTGCGTAAGCGAGGTAGGCGTTGGCGATGACCTCTTGGATCAGCTCC
This sequence comes from uncultured Planctomycetota bacterium, assembly GCA_963708675.1. Lineage (GTDB taxonomy): Bacteria > Planctomycetota > Planctomycetia > Pirellulales > PNKZ01 > DATAXP01. The sequence goes on along the minus strand of CAVPTO010000003.1, from coordinate 1,181,597 downwards.
TCTCGCATTTCAGCGCGGTGTGCACGGAATGCATAGCGGGCGATTTCTTTCATCGTCGGCAACATGGCTAAGAACACCTCTTGTGTGCTGAGCGTCTGTTTCTGAGTGGCTCCCGCAAAGGCGATCATGGGACTATCTCCTTGGAAAGAGACCGCCCCCTGCGGGGCGGTCGTGTGGTGAAACACAACCGCCCCGCAACGTTGCGAGGCAATTCAAACTACGAATCGAAACGACATGTCACGACAGGTGCACTAAAGCCATGTTCGCAAGAGTTTCGGATTCCACGTGTCGTGGTGTAAGCGCCGCGATCGTTTGGAGTCGAAAACGCCGCTTCGCATCGCTAGCGCAGAAAACTGCTCGACGCCTATCGGCGTGAGTTACGACGCGACGTCTCGGACTTGGTCGTGGACGAAGCCACTGCGGCACGTTCGCGCTGCTCGTCAAGCGTCGGTAGCAAGCGCGCTCGCTTGGGCGGAACATCGTGATACGTGCATCATTTCTGTTGTCGACGGATGGGTCGAACACGCTGTGACGTTGTGCGCGGCCATGGTTGAACATGCTGACGTTGCAGACCTCTAGGAATATTGAGATCGTTGCGGTGGGTACGGCGACAGAAATCGCCGGACTGTAGAAACGAAGTGACGCCGACTGCCCCTCGAAAGGGCGCGTCAGAAATGAGTTAATGACGACCCGCGAAGAGATTTCCGCGATGTGCCATTCAACGGATCATGGCCCTTGGATGACGACCGTCGACGTATTGCGCCGCTATGCGTTCGGCGAGGAATCTCGTTTGGGGAGACAGTGGAATCTGGTCCAGGTGAAGCGGCGTTGAGTAACTGCACGCTGCATGGGTAAACGGTCTGTCGTTCATGCGCAAAAGACTGTTGCTCGTGATCTCCTTTCGCAATTGTTGGATGACAATGTCTTGAAAGAGCCAATCGACGTACTATCGTTTCGCCGTGCTAGGCAGCGCTTCGAGAGTGAACTGTGTCATCTGACTTTCACCTCGCGTTGAACGCGCTCAACACCTTCATGCGGCGGCTCCCGTTTGTCGTCGCGCGAACTGCCAATGTCTGATAGCGCATCACGTACCTCTGCTTGTTATGACGCAAAACCCGCGATTCTTTAGCTACCGACTGCACGCCGTACCAGCTCGTGCGATGTCGGCGGCGATTGCCCCACAGCCAGCTCTCGTCGACATCGCCTTTTCCAGCGAGAGGCGTGCAGTGGCATGGCCGTGAGTTCACGATATGCCGTCTCGTATCCTTCGTGCTGCATGCGGCGAGCGTAGTCAAACGCTCGCTTTACGGTCATCTTGTTAAGCTGTAGATGACTTGCGATTGCTGCTAGTGACCAACTCGGATGCTCCTCACGCACAGTTGCGCAAGCGCCGATCGCCGCGATAGGTTTTGCCGGATCAAATAAATCAAGCACGACCTCGAGGCGCTGTTGAGGCAGTTGCGCGTAATCAGTCGGACTGAAGACACGCTGTAAGTCCAATTCGAGATACCCGCGCGGTCGGACGAGTGGCGTGTCGAGCGCCTGAACCGGCTGAACGCGGAATCCGACAACGAGTCGTCGCAGCCAATCAGCGAAATCAAACGAGTTGCATGCAAGGCCGAGCATTCCTTCGCGCAGATGACCCGCGAATTCAGCTTTGGAGCTGATGTAGTCCGTTGCATCGCGTTTCGGTACGGCTTTGAGAAGTTGGGCTCGAGCCTGCACAAGGTCTGTCTCGACCTGCTTTAGCTTCTGAAGTAAGAGACGCATACGTCCGCCCGCGGCAATCGCAGCCGCGAGATTTTCGGCTTGCCGCTCGAGCTTTGCGATGCGCCGACCGGAGCGATCGACATCTTCACCAGCGGCCCGATCAAAGCCACACGCCCCTGAAATTGACTCGACCAGTAAAGCACGAAAGCCCGCGTCCTGATCCGCGCGGGCGGCCAGCCATGCTACGAGCCGCTCACGGGCAAGCAGGGCCGGCAGTTGAACATGATTCCAGCACCGCCGTACTCCGCGGACGATCGAGCGGCTGCATCTCAGATGAGCGCCGGCGTAGTACATCAAGCTCCCGCAAATCGCGCACGTGGCGGCCTGCCCTGGCCACAACGAACGGCTGCGTGGGACTAGCCGCCGTGGCGAACCTTTCGGATGCTTTGCACGGTGCGCCTGAACGCGTCGCGATATCGTTTCGCGCAGCGCGGCGTGTTCCTCGCGCGTGATATGGGCGAGGTCCGGATAATGTTCTGTTTCAGGGGCAGCGTTCTTCTCGCGGAGGTGCCGGCCGGTGCGAAACACCGGTCGGCAGATCGTGACACGAAACGTCCTGGTGCCACTCAAGATCGCGCATGAGAGCAGGCTCATCACGCGACGCGCCGACCACCGGCCGCTGGTGGCGTATGCTCCGGGTTCGACGCCCGCGTCGTTAAGCCAATCGGCAACCGTCGAATAGCTTTGCCCCGCCAGAACCCGCGCCATCATCTCGCGGATCACCGGCGTGCACTCAGGCCGCTTAGTGATTCGCAGGCCCTTTGGGCCGAACTGACCGGTGGCGGCTTCCTCAGCCGTGAGCTTGCGGTAGCCAAACCGCACCTTCTGCACCATTCCACCGGTGTGGAACGAATGTGTCGCAGTTCGCCGAACGCGACGACGCGTGTCCGGAATGTGTAGCCCGTGCCGCAAGGCGGCGGCCCCCATGGTGACTTCCCAATTCTCGTCGGCTGTGTCGAGATTGTCGCCGATGCAGATCACACGCGTGCCGGCATCGACGGCGTTCTGGACAAAGTCGTACTGAAATCGCGGATTTCGATAGATTCGCGCAAGGTCTTCGGCGATCACCAAATCAATCTGGCCGGTCGCGACGAGCGCTTCTGCCTCGCGGATCGTGGCGCGATCGGTGAGCATGCCGCTGGCCTGTTCGCCGAGCATGCGAACATCCATCGGTCCGCGATACAACTGTGTGAGGTATTCCTGGACGTAGCGGTGCGATGCCGCGATGTTCTCGACGTTCTGGTGAATGGTCGATACGCGGCCGATAGCGACTACCTGGAGATTGCCGGTGGGGTCTTTCGGGACAATAGGAATCGTCAATGCAGACAATGGTTGTCTCCTTCTTTAGAGAAATCTTGATGGGCGATCGCGTTCAGTGGAGAACGCAATTGCAGTGATAGAAAGGAGCGCCGCCTATGGCGGGCTCGATGGTGCGGAGTGTCCGCCGAGGGAAGGCACGCACACTGTTGTTTGCGTGAAAAAGACACAGCCCGAACTGCACTACGCCGCTTCGTCGCTGGCTTGCGGCTGATCGCCGTCGGCCTTGTAACGTCCCTTCCGCCAGCGGCTGGCGTTGGCGGGCCGCGCGGTCAGCTCGGTGAAGGGATCGGTCTGACCAGCATTGCGCATCGCTCGACCGTAATTCACCGCGAGATTGGCCCTCCGCTTCGTGATACCGAGCTGCTTGCCGATGGCCGTGAGCCCAATGCCGGATTGGTTCAGCGTTAGAGCCGTCAACTCATGATTGAACAGAACAATAACGGCATTCAAACGTTCGAACCGCTCATGCACTTCACCACCGACCTCTGGACGTGTCGACGTGTGGCCGAGATGTTCGAGCAACACTTCGGCGTCCCGTCCGCGCCAGGCGGTCTCGCAACGTCACGATCGGCTGGGCATGATCGGCAGCCTGAGCCTCTCTCCGGCGCGACGGCGGCTGCGATCGCATTCACGACCCATGAGCGCAACGTTCGCATGCCCGACGTGTTGCGTTACTTGCGCCAGTTGCATCGTCATCACGGCGATCCGTAGATCGTCGTCCTCGATCGGCTGAACATTCAGCGCTCAGTCGTCCGCCTGCACCAGCGCGACGCCCCCACGCTGGATGTCGAATGGCTGCGGCCTATGCCCCGACCTCAATCCGTTGTTATGCCAAATACATCACCCTGGCCAACTTCGTGCCCGACGATGACGATCACTTTTCGATGCCGTCTCCGAGGCCATCGACGACATCGACTTCCAGCCTCTCCTCCTAACCACTTTCTTCGAGGCCAGAGAGCTACCAATCTCTACAGCTCATCCGCGGTGCTGGGGTCAGTAAGAGCAGCCTCAGACAAAGTGCACGCTTTCATTGCACTGTTTGGTCTACTGCCCCGATGAGGGTCGACGTCTACCCCACCGACTGGCAGCCGAAGGCCGATCCGTGAGTTCGATGAACGGATCCGCCAGACCAGCCGCAATCATGTCTTCGCCGTATTGGAACGCAATGTGGGCCCTTCTCTTTCCGATCTTGAGTTCTTGACCAATCGCCGTAAACGTAAGTCCCCGCTTCTTCGCCGCCACGGCGGCCAGTCCATACGCAGGGCCAGTGGTGGGCTTGAAGAGGTTCACCTGAAGTTCGATCTGTTGGAACGACTCTTTCGAAACGCCAAGAGCTTCAAGTGCTTGTCGCGTTCGGACCGGCAGCAGCATGAATAGCTGAATTGCGAAGCGCGGCGGAGCACCACTTTGCGTGTTCGAAATTGCAGATGTGGGACAAAGATGATCCGGCCAACAATTGCCTTCAGACTGTCCCGCGACGACCGTGTCATCGGAGTAATGTCCTGGATGAGATTTTCGATTCGGTGTTCAATCTCATTCCTCGTTGGCGGCATGTGTTGGTCGGCGTCGCACTTGATCCGGTCGAGTTCGTGGTCGATTTCAGCGACACGGTGTTCGAGCTGCTTGATGCGCGCTACGAGCGTAGAGAGGGCGTCGTCCGGCGACTCGTCCAGTTGAATTGCGTTGCCCAATCGCATCAAACCTGCTTTCTGCCCCTGTTGCTCCTCAATGAGCGAGCGTTTGCGCTCCTGGCGGTGACCAGCGTCGTCAAGCATTGCAGCCGCTGAATCACGCAAGCCGTCAATCTGGCCGTCGAGTCCCCAAAGCGCCTTCACGATGCAATCGCGGAGCTCGACGTGGGTGAACTCACAAAGGGCTGTTGCCCGGTTCCAACAGTCTCCACTCTTTGCACGGCGACATCGGTATCCTCCTTCGATGCGTCCGGCCTTGTGAATCTTTGCGCCACAGACACAGAACGCCACCTTCGAGAGAGGACCGTGAGAGTCGCGAGGAATTCCGTAGTTGGGATGCTCGCGCCCTTGCGGGAATCCGACATCAGGGCGCGGTCGTCGATCACCTTGTTCGCCATGTGCCACAGCACGTCACTGACGATCCGAAGATGGGGCATTTCACGCGTGAGCACTTCGTCATCGTCGTTCGCTTCTGGCTTGTGCTTCCCGGTTACGTTTTCCTTTTTTGAAATGTGATCGCGATACGTTTCGAAGCCTCGGTAAATCGTACGACGGATGAGGTCCTTGACGTTCTTTTCCGTCCACCGCGAAGACTTGCAATTGTTGCATTTGGGGAGCCCCTGCAAAGTCAGCCATTCGGCAATGGACCACATTGGCTCCCGCGCGGCGACTCGTTCGAAGGTCTCTAGGATGATGGGCGCCCAGCGATCGTCGATCTCATCAAAGTAAGGGCCTTCTTCAGGATGTTCGTCCGTCGCCAAAATTGACGGACGGCGCCGGTACCCCGGCCGGAGCAGCCCCAGCGCAGCAAGGGCGTACCAAAGCTCTTCATGGGCACGCTTGATTCGCTTCGAGCAGTACTTGTTGTGCAAAGCGTGATGTTGCGCCGCTTCCTTCAGCCGTGGTTCCCAACCCTCGTCGGCCGTGTCCACTTCGTCGCTGATGCAGATCACACGAATGGCTTGGTCGACGGCTAGTCTCACCAGCTCCACGCACCAGATGTCATCGCGATAGAGTCGGCTGCAGTCCTCGACGAGTAGCAAGTCCCAACAACGGCCCTTGGTCCCCTCCCAGACCTGATCGATCCCCGGTCGGCTACGAAGTTCACCTGACAGCTTCTCGTCAAAAAAGACAGTGAATTCGACGTTGGTGATGTTGAGTTGCTCAAGAAAAGCTTTGCAGTATTCGATCTGGGCTTTGATCGAGCGCCGTCGCTGTTCACTCGTGCTATACCGAGCATAGATCAGCACCCGCAGCTTGCGACCTTTCGGGATCGCGATCACCCTGCGGACCCAGCGGACGCGGATACGCGGAAGCTTGCCACGCCGATTCAAGTCCTTTTTCAAGCTTCTGCGCCTCCGTGACCAAGCTGCCGCGACCGACGACGGCTGGACGTAAGCGTCGGAAGCGCGGGCGGCCGATCACTGGAGTCTGGATGCGCAGAACCCTCCGCTGAAGGTAAAGGTTCTTAAAGTTCTTTCCCTCCAAGATTGAGGTCAGTTATCACGCAAACCGCTCGCGCCGAGGCGTAGCGAGTCAGGCCAGAGCTGTCGCGCCGAAAAAACTCACGCCGTTGCGTCTCGCGGCGCGTGTGGGTGTACACGGCGGTCATTCCCAGCGCCCCGCCACCGCTGACGGGCGCGTGTCCGAGCGTGATCTGCCGGACGAGCACGTCAACATTGGCGTCCTGCATGAGCGTAGCGACGGTATGCCGCCAGCTCTTGGGGCAGCTTGCCTCGTTCAATCCAGCGGCAGCCGCGGTGCGAACAAAGCTGAGCCGAACCTCGTCGAGGCGTAATGCACCGGCTTCATGCCAGACACGATGGGCTGCGTGCTCACGTTCTTCTCGAGATAAACATTCCCCGCGCTCTCGTTCTTGCCGATCGATCCGCTGAGCGATGATCTGTCCAAGAGCGGCCCGCGTAGAACTCGCCGCAGCGCTGTGCGCAGCGAACTTCTTGCGTTGGAATAGCGGGCCGGCGATCCGCGCACCGATAACATGTCGCAGCATGGCCACCAATTCCTCAACGAGCGGAATGGCGCGGTCGCGCCCGGTCTTAATCCTCCAACCTAGATCGGGCTTGTTGCGCACGTACAACCAGCCTTGTTTCAGGTCGATGTCTTCAATCAGCAAATGCGCCAGTTCTCCGGGGCGCATCCCGGTCTTCGCCAAGGTGAAATGGATCGCGAACTCCCACGGCCCGGCAGCCTTCAGAAAAGCGAGCTCCGAGACTTCATCGAACACGAAGATCGGCTTGGCGTCTTCGATCCTGAACCGTTTTCCCCCGAGGCCGGCAAACGGATTGTCCGCATAGGGGGGGAGGTGGCGCTTCTTTGCCGCATACCCGTAAAGCGCACGGCACGTCTCAAGGATGAACCGCACCCCCTTGTCGCGCAGCGGGCGGCGGACAGAACGTTCGTGGCCATTGGGCGCGACCCGGATCCTTCGCAGGTGGCGGACGAACTGCTCGCTATCGAGCTCATGGGCTGGCCTGCCAGCTCCCTGCTCATTCGCAAAGTTCTGGAGGTGTTGGGTCGCGGCGCGATAACGGGCGATCGTGGACAAGGATGAACGCAGCACGTGTTCGTGGTGATCGAGCCAGCGCTGCCGCAGGTCGGCGATGGCTACCGGCGTGAACGAGAACAACGTGGGGGCCGCGAGGGCCAGTTGCGCGTTGACTTGGGCGGCCACGCGAGCCGCCTCGTCTTCGGTTTCGCCCGCCTTGCGGCGGACTTGCCGCGCCCCGTCCCGATAATAGATGTGCCAGGCACCATGATGGGGATAAACCGAGACGTCCCCGATCCGACGGCGCTTGCCCTTCGGGGATTTCGAAACTCGCCGCATGCCGTGCCTCCTGGTGCACGGTTCGTGCACCAACTGTGCACCAGGCAGCGTCCGCAGGGCGAGAATAATGCGCTAAGGCACGAGCTTCGCGTGCATTAGCGCATCGGACAAAAGACAGAGCGGAGAGGACAGGATTCGAACCTGCGGTACGGTTTGACCCGTACATCGGTTTAGCAAACCGACGCTTTCGACCACTCAGCCACCTCTCCTAAGGGTCTTTCCGACACGGGATGCCGATAAAAGACCAAGGGAATTTTAAGCGCTAGCCATTTCATCGCAAGACAAGTTTTCCAGCGCAATGGATATAGACATCGGATATGTTGATAAAGTTCGCGAGCCACATTCGCTGGCGGGGCATCGCATTTCGCCACAACCTAGATACTGCACCATGTGCCAACTCCCTGGTCACTCGCTAGTTCCGCGCTCGAACTTCAGCCTCATTCTTGCCGTTTTCGCGTGCGCGATTGCAGGGCTTGGCGGCACGTGGAGCAGTTACACCTCGAGCATTTACGCCGCTGAATCGAACGCCATGACGGCGGCGCTCGACTCGATCACTTCGAAAGAGTTGAAGCAGTACGTCGAGGTTTTGGCCAACGACACGTTCGAGGGGCGTGCCGCCGGAACTCGCGGAGGCCGCGCGGCGGCAGTTTACCTGGTGCAACAGTTCAAGCGACTTGGCCTCAAGCCGGGCGGCACTGGTGGCAGCAGCTACTACCAGCCCTTCGGCTCGGGCTATCAGAACCTGTTGGGCGTTCTCGAAGGCAGCGACCCCGAGCTGAAGAACCAATACGTCATCATCGGCGCTCACTTCGATCATGTCGGCTACGGAAACTCGCGCAACAGCAACGGCCCGGTCGGCTTCATCCATAACGGGGCCGACGACAATGCCAGCGGCGATGCGGCGCTGCTCGAGGTGATCGAGGCGTTCAATGTGATGCAAGCTAGGCCGAAGCGATCGATCTTGTTCGCCTTTTGGGACTGCGAGGAAAACGAACTCAATGGCTCGCGGCACTGGATGAGTCAGCCCACGGTGCCCAAATCGAGCGTCGACCTGGCGTTCAATCTCGACATGGTCGGACGTCTTCGCAATAAGCATCTCGAAGTCGTCGGGTCGCGATCGGCCGCCGGTCTTCGACGCGCAGTCTCCGAAGGCAACGACACCGAGGTCCTCATCGACTTTCAGTGGGAGATCACTCGCAACAGCGACCACTACTCGTTCTACAGCGGTGGCATTCCGATCCTGTTCATTCACACCGGCCTGCACGGCGACTACCACCGCCCCAGCGACGATCCCGAAAAACTCAACTACGACGGCATGCGGAGCGTCACGCGGATGGTCTTCCGCACGGCTTATGGGATGGCTGACGCCGATGCGCGGCCGAAGTTTCGTGGTCAGTCGCGGCAGGAAAGTCAAAGCGATCGTGCGGCGTTGGAGCGATCGCTGCCAAACCCGCCGGGACGTTTGGGCATCAGATGGGACGACGGCGATTCCAGCGGACCTGGCGTGCGCGTCGTCCGGGTTGATCGGAACTCTGCGGCCGAAAAGGCGGGCATCCGCGTGGGCGACCGCCTTGTGAAGTTCAACAACCTGACGATCACACCGAAGGCCGACCTGCGCCCGTTGGTGTTGGCGTCTTCGAGTCCGGTCGCCGCTAGTTTGGATCGCAACGGCCAGAACATCGATGTTACTTTACAGCTTCCGGATAGCCCGTTGCGATTGGGCGTTTCGTGGCGCGAGGACCACGGTGAGCCTGGAACGTTAGTGATCGTGCAAGTCGTGCCCGGCTCGCCTGCGGATATCGCCGAGTTGAAATCCGGCGATCGGATCTACGCGATTGATGGCGGACCGTTCGCCGACGGCAATCAATTCGTCGAACGCGTCGCGGCAATGAACGGGCCGGTTCCGTTGACGATTGAGCGGTCGGGGCAGGTGTTCGCGGTCACGCTGCCCGACCCGGTCGCGGTGGCGCGAGGCGAAAGCGAGTAGCGCTACAGCCCACGGCCAATTTCGTACAGCTCTTCAGCGTCGAACACCTGATCGCGACGATCGAAGAGCAACCGAATCGCGAGTTTGTGCAGCCGCATCTTGATGCCACCGACGCCCAAAGCGCCATAGCACATCACGCCGGCACGGTCGGTCCCGCGATCGGAAACCTGCACACCGCCGATTCCCAGCGGTGGCACCGCGTTCAAGTCGATGGCAACCTGCAGGCTCGCGCACTCTTCACGCTGCGTCGTCGGAAGCAACTCGACGCCCGGCGCCCCGGCAGAAACGACGAGCTGTACATCCTTGAGCGCCTCGACCAGTTCTTCGGTGCTCGCCGTCGAAACCGGCGTGAGCTTGGCTCCCTCGACATGCGAGCCAACATTCGCAGCGACGGCCTTCGAACGCTCAACCGATCTCGAAGCGATGCGAACGTTCGCCCCTTCGCGGGCCAGCAATCGCGAAACACGCTGCCCAACCGGACCCGTGCCAGCCAACACGAGGGCGGTGACACCGGCGAGTTCCATGTGCATGGTGGCAGCACGAACGGCGGCGGCGGCCGTCGTGTTCGATCCGCTGGGGTCGATCATCACCGACACCCGCAGAGGGCCGAAGAACGTGCGAATGACTTCCTGTAGCACGGCCTCTGCCGCGGCGACATCGGTGCCGCCGATGAAAATCGCCGTGCGGCCCAACTCGTCGGGCCCTCGCGTGAACATCGCGCCATGCACGAGCGAACGCACGTTGTGCTGCGTCACATTGCTGTGACGCAGCAAACGTTGAACGTCGCCCGAGTCGATCGCCACAATGCTGTCGAAGACGCTGGGCTGATCGTCGGTATCGAACTGCAACAGGATTCGTTCACGGTCCATCGGCTAGTTCCCTACACGCGCGAAACCGCAAGCGGTGTTGTGGCGTCGCAAATGGGATAACGTCAATGGGCCTCTTAGAAGCCGCGGAAAGGATGGTGGGCCGATTCCTTGCCGGCGATCATCTCTTCGACACTCGGCTTGCTTGCCATGGCGTTGGCAATGGCCATCTTCGTGGCTTCGTAGTTGTACTGATAGATCTTCTTGTCGTCTTCAGCCAACCAGTGAATGAACACGCCGCAGACGATCACGTAGTCTTCGGCCTTCTTCTTCGGAATGACGTCGGCGGCCACCGAGTCGGCAACTGCCTTGGCCACGGCGGCCTGGGCGGGACCGAACATTTGCACGGCCTGCTTCGCGCCCTTGATGGTGACCTTGGTGATGAGGACAGTTGCCGGCTTGACGGCGAGATTGGGCGTGAGGACGGCCAGCAGGTTGCTGTGTCCTTCACTCTGACGCGCCAAGGCGTTGGCAAACGCGTTGCCGACGGGGCCTGTCTTTTCGCCAATCAACAGGTCAATATGCGCGATCTCGTTGCCTTCGCCTGCCAGTGCCTCTCCGATGAACATCGACATGAGAATCTTCCCTTGCCTTCGATTTTGATCTGAGTGGTGGGCATCGAGACCCGCACTCACGGGGCTGCGCACGCGCTGCCCAGAAGACTCGCAACAATATCCGGGTTGCGGGTCAAATGCAACCCGCCCGATGTACGTGGCGGCGACCAGACGCGGCGAACAAGATCGCCGGCTATTGATCGTCAGAAAGCCGTGTGAACCAGTTCATACGCGTAGAATCACCGCTTGCGGTTTCGCGCGTCTCACGGGCAATACGCGCGAAACCGCAAGCGGTGATGGATAGCATCATCGCGATTAACTTTGTTTTCTGAGGATCAATAAAACTGGCACACAATCATGACCGAACCCCTTTTGATCATCGGCGCGAGCGTACGCGCGGCGGCGTTCTCGGCGCTGCGTGCGGGAATGACGCCACGGTGCGTCGACCTGTTTGCCGACGCCGATCTTGCGGCGCGATGCGAGACGGTGGCGGTTCGTGACTACCCGGACGAGTTGCTGACCGCGGCCGATCGCATGTCCGACGCGCCGTGGATGTACACCGGCGGGTTGGAGAATTATCCCAAGCAAGTCGCGAGACTCTCGTCGCGGCGACGATTATTGGGAAACAACTCGAAATGTTTAGACAAGGTACGCGACCCGATCCTGTTGACTCGCGCATTGTGCGGGGCCGGGTTCGACGTGCCCGACGTTGCCGCCTCGCCTGATGGTTTGCCGCGTGACGGCACGTGGCTCGTCAAGCGGCGCGATCGCAGTGGCGGTGAACATGTGCGACGTTGGGACGAACGTCGGATGCTTCCTGCCGAGGCGCAGCGACACTATTGGCAGGCGTTTGTCGAAGGCCTGCCAGCTTCGGCGGCATACGTGATGGCCGAGGGTAGGGCGGCGCTGCTCGGCATAACGCGACAACTCGTTGGTCGCACCGACGGCGACAGTAAGGAAGGGTTTTGCTATCTCGGGTCAGTCGGACCTATCGAACTCGAAGCGGCGGCTCTCGATGAGGTGACGCGTCTCGGCGAGTTTCTTGCTGAGCGGTTTGAACTCGTCGGATTGGTCGGTGTCGATTTCGTCCTCGACGGTCGACGTGTGCGGCCGATCGAGGTGAACCCTCGTTACACGGCGAGCATGGAAGTGCTCGAACGGTCGTGCGACTTCTCGGCCGTCGGCTTGCATCGCGACGCGTGCCTTGACGGCCGCCTTCCCTCGACATCACCCCGAGCATGTGGTGTCTATGAAAAACGCATCCTGTTCGCGAGCTGCCCATTCACCGTCGATGAACAACTGACATCGCAGCTGCTCGACATGGTTGCGTCGTCGGCCCTGCCTGGTGTTGCCGACATTCCATATGCGGGCACCAAGATCGAGCGGGGCCATCCCATCGTAACGCTCCTAACGCCCAGCGACGGCGGGGAGCGGCGGGCCGTTCGCTCGTTGTTCGAGCGCTACAACGTAAGCTTCGCATGATCGATGCCATGTTTGCTTAGAATGAAAGGGGCGATCCCCTCAAGCAAAAGGACCGTATGCCCCCTCCATCTCGTCCACAGCTGTTCGAACGCATTGCCGAACGTCTCACGGCTTGGACCGGCAGCTCGATCGCCTTTCTGTTGGCTGTGTCGACGATCGCGATTTGGATCGTTTCCGGGCCACTGTTCGGCTACTCCGACACCTGGCAGTTGGTCATCAACACCGGAACGACGATCGTCACGTTTCTCATGGTGTTCCTGATTCAGCGGGCTCAAAACAAGGACTCGCGTGCGATTCAGTTGAAGCTGAACGAGATCGTCGCGGCGCTCGAGGGGGCGAGCAACCGGCTCATTAATGCCGAGAACTTCAGCGAGCAAGAAATCGACGTCCTGCACGGGCATTATTGCGAGCTGGCGAAACTCGCGCAGAAAGACGCGAAGATTACCGAGTCGCACTCCGTCGAGGAAGCGCATCGTCGAGCCGAAGAGAAGGGCTCGCGTCATCACAGCAAACGAACGAAGCGCGATTAAACGCTCACTTCGACTTGCTTCCAATGTTTGCCAGCGACGCGCGGCTCATAGTCAGGCCGGCCGGCGAGCGCGGCGATCTCGCGCAGGAAGCGCAGCGTCAGATCTTGCAGAACCTCGCGAGACTGTTCGTCACGCTCGTAGTATTGCGATAGGTCGATCGGCTTGCCGATCGTGAGCCGCGTCTTGGTCGAGATGAAAAAGAACCCCCATACGGTGCCGTCGTACGGGCTGTTCTCGATGTAGCACGGAACAACGGGAACTCGCGCCTTAAGCGCGATGAGTGCCGCGCCGGGTCGACCAGGGAGCAAAAAGTCGCAGGTTTCGTTAATGCGCCCCTCCGGGAACAGCCCAACGAGTTCGCCTTCCTTCGCGTACCGCACCGCCAGTTTTGTCGAGGCCGTGTCGACGCCACCTCGATTGACGGGAATCGCTTGCAGCGCTCTCAGTCCAGCGCCGAAAATCGGTGCTTCGAAATACTCACGAGCGACCATCCAATGCACCGGCCTTCCGCAAGCCAGCGCCACGAAGCCCGGGTCGATCGGCCCAATGTGATTGCACACAATCACCGCGCCTTCGCCGGGGCCGAAGGGGACGCGACCAATGATATCGGCTCGCCACAGCACGCGCACCAGCGCGAGATTCAGCATGTACAACGGGAATTGGGCCAGCGTGTACGGCGATCGGCGGTAAACTTGGACCACCCACGCAACGAGCGCGATGAGCAGGCCGGCCAAGACCGCGACGGCCAAAACGCTTATCCCCTGCGGCGACAGCATGAAAAACGATCCGCTACCTCGGCGGACTCCGGTATTGCCGGCGGTTGAAAACCCAGTCCGCCGCGAAAACTATAGTCTGTAATAGCCCGATGAGCGAGCCACCCAACACCGCTGCGAACGTCGTAAGTCGTTACGAGACGGCCGCCAACGTGCGATTAGGCGTTGTCAGCGATACGCATGGTCACGTCGGCAACACGCTCGACGCCGTGCGGATGCTGGAAAGTCTGAACGTCGATGCCGTCATTCATTGTGGCGACATCGGCACGACCGAGATTCCGCCGCTCTTCGCGCGATGGCCGACACACTTTGTTCTCGGAAACGTCGACTTTCCCGAGGCGCCGCTACGTGCCGCGATCGAGAAGTGTGGCCTGACGTTTCACGGCCGGTTCGCTGACTTACCGCTGGCGGGCCTTCGAATTGCCGCGTTGCACGGCGACGACTTTACCCGTCTGGAAGCGACGATCGCCGCAGGCGAATACGATCTGGTCTGCCACGGCCACACGCATCAAGTGACGCAGCAGCAGCGTGGTCGCACGCTGGTGCTGAATCCCGGAGCGCTTTATCGCGCGAGAACACACACGATCGCGCTCGTCGAGTTGCCGAACATCGCCGTGACGATCGTCACCGTATGATTGCGGTTAGCCGCGACGCGCCAGCGGAGCGCGTCGCAAGCGACGCAGCTAACTACAACAACATCTCCACAAACGATCGCTACCCCGCGAGACGAATGTTCGATTCGCCCATCGCGTTTTGCGCAGCCATGCGATAACGATACTGCATCAGGTACGCGTCTTCCGTCGTGTCTTCGTAGAAGTCGTGCAGCACGTTGACGGCACGGAACCCCTGCGAGCGGAAGAACAGCTGCGCTGCCAGGTTCGTTTCGCGCACTTCGAGCATGATCCGCGTGCGACGCTGCGTCGACAGTTTGCCGACGAGCTTCTGAATCATGCGCGTGCCGACGCCACGGCGTCGGAATTCGGGCGCGACGCAGAAATTGAGCACGTGCAGCCGCGTCTTGTGCAGTTCGTAGATCATGAAGCCGACGACCTTGTCTTCGAGGTCGGCGACCATGCCGATGCAATTCCGCTGGCGCAAACAGCGAATGAACTCCTCTTCGGACCAAGGAAATTCAAAGCTGCCGCTCTCGATGTCGAGCGACTCCGGTAAGTCGCGCCGGATCATCCAGCGAATTTGAACGCGAGTTGTATGAGACTGCTGCGGGACCATGTAGGCCTCCTTCCATGTCGGCCGATACACTGTCGAGCGGCTAGCATGCGAGCCGTATGTGACAAGTGGGCGTACCGTAACAAAAGCCCCCGATCGTGCCAAGACGATCTGAGGCGATGTGTTGCGTTAGACCTTGGCCTTCGAGCGATGGCTCAAGACTTTACGATGCGAACCGTCGGTTCTGCCGTGTGTTTCGTGGCTCGCAGCATGCTTGCAGCACTACTCGCGGCGCAACCGGCGACCACAAGTAGGCCGATAACGCTCGGCTCCAGCCACAGCCACCACGCGACGCCGATCAAGGCGATCCAAAGCTGCGGCCAGCGTCGCAGCGCGTCGAGCCACACCGCCTCGGACCACAGCCGTCGCGTCGCTATTACAACGACGGCGAGGCCGAGTATCCCAACGGCCAACGCACGGCGCGCGATGTCGTCGATCTGCAGCCGATGCGACGTAACGGTGACGTGAGACAACGCGCCTTGCACGGCCAGGCGGGCCGTCGGATGCAACGTCGCAGCGGTGGTCATCCACGCAGGCGTCGGCGCATGAGGCGTCGTGAGCGACTTCTCTTCGTTCGAGACGCCAAGTCGGTCGGACAACGTCGTCCAAGTGCGATCGAGCGCCGCGAGCTTGCTTGCCAGATTCGGCACCTGGTTGCCGGTATGCGCGGTCAACGATTCACGTGCGATGCGTTGCCTGACCTCGAGCCAGCTGTGTTGCCATGTTTCCGCCCATCGAGCGATTTCATCGGCCGCAAGCGACGAGGCTTCATCGTTGGGGCGATTCGCGACCTCGGCGATTGCCTGGAGCCGCACGAGGTCCTGGGCAACCGCCAAAACGGGTTTGGCGGCGTTCATCGTCGGTTTCGAATAACCGGACGGCAGATGGATCGTCCACAGCGTCCGTTCCGCCGGAAGCTCAGCAATCGTCGGGGCGTCGATCGTCGGCGATTGCCAAGCCCAGCTGCGCTGCATCGGCGCGGAGAACGAAACTTCGAGGCGCTGCGGCAGCGTCGTGCGAATGACCGGGACCGTCACGTGCTGAGCTTCAGGTGGTGAGATCGTCATCAGGCGTGAGTTCACGACGACCTGCAGCAGTTCGACGCCGTTGGGCAGCGCGAGACTGCACGTCGCGGCGTCGGCAAGCTCGACATCAAACGTCACGGTGCCGCGACACAAGTCGTCTTCGCCGCAGGTGACCGAAACATCGGCCAAATAGCATCGCGCGATGGCCGCGACTCTCTGAAGGCTTCGCAGCGTCGCCACCGGTTGGTTGCCAAGCTCCTCGTACCACTCATAGACAGCCGAGGCTCGATCGACGTCAACCTTGTTGCTCGGTTCGACGTGGCGCATGCTGACCGTTTCCCACACGGCATGTTGGAGGCCCATTTGCACGGGCAATCGCACGAACCGCTTCGAGCGGGCCACGTCGAGCGGAACGATCGCAGGCGCGACCACGTTTTGTCCTGCCGCGCTGTTCAGCGGGCCCGAGATCGTGAGCCGCAACTCGTCGCGCACCGGCGCGGCCGGATAGATGACAAGGATCGAACGATTCTGACCTGGCAGCTCGATCACTTCACTGGTCGCAGCAGGCGTGATGCGAAACGGTCCTCGCCAGCTCGAAGGAATCTCGAACCGCAAAACATCGAGCACGCCCGAGCTGACTCGCCACGATAACGCGGCCTCGGCAGTCCAGCTTTGCTCTTCGCGAGCCAACGTCACGATCTGTTCCGCCTCGACACGCAACGGATCGTCGGTGACCTTGAGCGTCGCCGACGCGCGATCGCTGGCAACCGTCCACTTACCTACAAGGCGGCCGCGTTCGACAGGTGTATCGTTCGTGGTCGATTGCGGCACTTCGGCAAGCTCGATGACGTTTTCAAGCGAAGCGCTGATGTTATTTTGCCTCAGCAGCGTGACCGTCATCCCGGCAAGCGGCACCGCGTTCAAACCGATGAGAGGCAGCGGCGACGGCGCGTCGGCCGACAACGGCATCGAGGCCCTTACGCTGAGCGACTGCGAGCCCGTGACGGCATCGCTAAGGAACACGGTGAACGTCCCTTGTTCGTCGAACGCCCAATGTTGAGCCCGCTCGGCGCCGTCCTCCAACAGCGAGACGCTTTCCACCTCGACCCCAGGCGGCAGACGCAAGCGATGTTGAAAGACGTAGCCCGACCCCGTCGACAGTTGCGCTTCGTAGCCGATGTCGAGCCGCGTAGCGCCGGCGTTCAAAACCAGCGACTGTCGTCCCGTCGTCTGCGGCAACGTCGGACGAGTATCAAGCCGCCACGATGTTTCGACGCCGGACAATTCGTAGGCGAGCTGGGGCGTGGGCACGATACCAGGCCATAACGTGGCGAATTGCGCTGCGTTCATCAGATCGACTGAAGCGTCGTCGTGCGTCTGAAACTCGAGCGTCGGATCGACCGTGACTGCCAAACAGCGACGCCTCGTCGAGACGCCCGTCACCGAGAACTTCGGAAGACGAAATCGCCCCAGACCGCTGGATTCGGACAGGAGCATCGAGACGGGGACCGAGATCGAATCCGTGATTGGCTGTGCAAACGTCACTAGGACCTTGCGAGTGTCCGTGGCGTCGCTCGTTGACGGCGCCTCGGTGATTTTTATCGACGGCGTGCTGGATGGGAGAAGCCGCAGGCGCTGATCGATCGCGAGTTGTATTTCTCGAACACTCGCCCCGGGCGTCACGCGCACATTCAAGCGGGCATCGAGCACGACCGAACCAGGGCGCACCTTCAGCCACAGCAATTCGTCGACTTCGGTCGAAGTCGCTGCAGCGCGAGGCCCATCTCGCCATCGCATCGCAAGATGACGGCTATCGCCCAAACTTGCTTCGAGTGACGATTTGTCACCCGACCAGCGCGTGACGCCGAGAGCCGAAGTGACCTCGATCTCGCGGTCCGCAGGAACGACGGCGTGCAACTTCGAATTGGGAAGCGTAGGAACCGCGAGATCGAATCCGGTTCCGTCGGCAAATACCTGCACGCTCGGACGCAACACGACTTCGAGTCGCGCGAGTCCATGCGTCGGCGCTTCGAACGACATCGTCGACGCGTCGTCCCAGACCGCATCGATGGGTTGGCCGTCGAGCTTGATGCTGTTTTCGGCGTTGCTCATCGCCTCGCGTCGCAGCGGCAGAAGAACTTTCACGCCGACGCGTTCGACTGCGATGTCGAACGTTGCGATCAGTTCCGAGACTTCCAATCCGCGCCCTGCGACGTTATCGGAAAGCAAGGCGCGATAATTCGCCGCACGTAGTGCCCAAGCCGGCGAAGTTCCGTGGGCGCTGCCGGCACGCTCGACGAGCGCGTTGTAAAAGTCTTCGGGCACCGAATATCGACCGCCCGTTGGCTTGCCTTGGTCATCGCAGGGGATGAAGACACGATATTCGGTTTTCGCAGCCTCCTGAGGCGTTTCGTCGTCGTCGGCGAACGCGAGACCGGCCTCGAGCGTGGCGATCGCGAGAAGAACGAGGCCGAGTCGCAAAGGTTCTTGTACAAGCTGCGATCGCGGCTCAAGCGTCGTTTCTGCCGAATGACCGTTCGACCACACGCAGCTCACGACGACGGCAACGCATCCGAACAGCGAGCCGACGAATAAGGCAGACGTGAAAGGTGTGAGCCAAGTAGGAGCGGCAAGCGTGATTAGCAGCGCCCCGCAGCAAAGCCACACGCATAAGCCGACTCGCTGCTTGCCGAGCCAGAGCATCACGCCTAAACAAAGCAGCGCCGCAGCCCCGCTCCATGCGCGCACGCTGCTGCTCGCGACAATCGAGACGCTCTGCGACGCATCTGTCGGGAATGAGATCGAATAGGTCGTCCAACCTCGCGACTCGACGTCACGATCCAAACTCGACGGCGACCCTTCGGTGTCGATGAGCTGCGCCCAGGCCGTTGAAGACATGGGGTCGAAAGGCCGACTGCTGCCATCGCGGGCAAGAAACCCGAATAGCCGCTTTGCGATCGGGGTGACGGGATCGCTCGTCGGTCGCAAGAGCTCGTAGTCTGGAGGCAAAGAACAGGTGCGACGTTCTTCCATCACGGGAATGGAAACACCCACGGTCACCGGCGTTCGATGCGACAGCGTGCCCAACGGGTCGTCGTGCGACAACAGTTCCACGAGGACATCACAGAACTCTTCATCAGCAGGCAGCGACAACTGTGCTGCTTCAAGCTTCACGAAATCGCCGTTGAGCCAACATCCCGTGAGCGACGCGCCTTCCGGTACGGCGAGCGTCAAACGATCGAGGCCACGATTGTGAATGCCGAACCGCGCGCGATGCGTTGATCGCCCGGAGGCTTCATAGCGCGAATCGATCGTCGCGAACTGCACGACGGCGCCAGGCTGAGGAGCCGAGTCTTCCGGAAACGTGAGGCGCAGCCCTTCGCTGGCAGACCTGGCCACTTCACGTAGCGGCTCGTAATGAAACGAAGCCAAGACTTCATCGGGCGTCTTCGCGTCGGCTGTTGCGTTCGCATCGGGCCAGGTTTCTGACAAGCCACGGTTGTCGACAACGACGTTCGACATTCCTTGACGTAGCACGACGACGCGACCATCTTGCTGCGTTGCACGCTCGACCGCCGCGAGGCTAACCGGAGTATCGGAAGGATTGGCGGTCACCCGTTGACCGATCAGCTCGAACGGTTCAGCCTGCGGAGTGCCAAATCGCAGTTCCCAAACCTCGCCGACGAATGAAGGGTCGGCTTTCGCCGCGCTCGCATGAGACACGCGACGAGCGGTGAGCATCGCCCCGCGCACGTTCGTCTTCCAATACACGGTACCGTCGCGTGGCTGTGTGAGGCGGACTCGCACACGATCGACGGGGCGTGATTCCGGCGTGATTCCAATCACGTATCGTTCTGTCAGCGATCCGTCGGCGACGATTGCCTCGACCAGTGACGTGCTCGTGAACTGAGGCGGCTCCTTAACCATCGAAGCTCGCCAGACGGTTTCGATTCGCGAGCGGTCCAGAATTCCGTCGGAAGGTTCATCGCCCAACAGCTCGCGCTGTGTTTGCGAGAGCTGCTTGGCGTCGAGCAGAAGCGTGTTGTCGACGCCTTGGATTCTGACGCGTTTCGGTGACTCTGCCGCCAGCGAGAGCAGATCGCTGATCGACGTGCAGTCGTCAAAACGAACGACGAGTGATTCTTCGGGGCCGAGGCGTCGTGCGTCGTCCGGCCACCATCGACGCGCGGTGACAACCATACGCATTGGACGCGAAGGCGTGAGCGCTTTCGCAAGGCGAACGTCGAGTTTCGACGGTCCGGATTCCGCGGCTTCGACCTTCCAATCGCCAATCGCGTGGGACGGCGACGTTTCAACGGCTTCGATCATCCAGCCGGGGCCGACACGTGCGTGCAGATTGAAACGGTCGCCCGTCAGCAGTTCGAAATCAGCCGTCACACGAGCCGAACAACCCGCATCGCCGACCGTGATGGCCGTGCCCATAGCCATGCGCGGTCGCTCTCGTAGTCGCGCAACGAGCAACCGCGCTGAGGCGTCGGGGGCGTAAGTCTGAAACTCCAACGACTGCCCGAGCAGCGGCGCCGTGAGTTGGCTCGCCTTCGATTGCCGGCAATGGCTCGGCATCAGGTGCTTGAGAACGTACGTTGACGGAACGATTAACGACAACGTTCCTTCCTGCCATGCGAGCGAACCGCCGGGCATGATGTGTGGAAGGTCGAAGAACTCGTCGGCCGACAGCGGCGACAGCGCCGACAGTCGCAGAGTGCGCTGCGTCCCCCGGGCGTGTTCCGGCAATTCGACGACGACACGCCTTTGATGCACGTCGGCCTCGACCACCGTCCACGCGCATGGCACATCGCCAACTTTGACGCTGACGAGGCGGACCATCGGGTCCATCGTGATGTCGGCTTGCCGAAGCGCGTCTTGCTGAAGGTCGAGCTTCCACTGCGCAGCGATATCGATTCCACGCTGCGAGAGCTCGTACGTGGTATTCGTACGCACCAGAGCGATCGGCGTATTCGCACGATCCGTCTGACGCGAGGAAAGTCGTATGGCGGTGCGCGTTGTCCCGCCGAGATCGATTCGCCACCTACGCGTCTGCCCCTCAACGGCCGGTTCTTCCGTCACTAAACCGCTGCTGGCTGAGAGGACAAGCGCCTCCGGCAGATCGAGTGTGAGTTTGTGCTGAGCGGAGGGCGGCAAAATGAAGTTGAATTGCACGGCGCCGGTCGTCTCGCGAGTGCCGGCCAATGACCAGGACATGTTCGCGATGCCAGACCCGGGTGCAATGAGCATCGAATTGCTGTCGCGATTGCCTGACATAGCGACATCGCCGTCCTCCTCCTGCCATCGCAACGATTCGACAGCCAGATTGCATGGCGTCAGCGTCACACCAATAGGCTTCTCTTCGGACGCGGCCGCGATGTCGAGCGTTGCCGTTCCACCCAGAGTTTGTTCATCGACGAGTTGCGCTTGAAGTCTGACCGAGGCAATCGTCGACCGTGGAGCCAACGGCGACACCCCAGAGCCTCGTTGCGCTTCTCGAATCAGTTCGTCGAACTCTGCAGGTTCAACGGGAAGATAGCGCCCGTTGCCACGAGGCCATTCGGCGATGGAATCAGCGGGGGCGAGGATGCGGCGATAGCGCAGCGGGCTCGGCGTCGCGGCGTCCGTGTCGGCAGCTGGCGCGCTTTCGCAGACGCCCAAGAGGGTTGCAACGACAGCCACGAGTGTGATTGGAAGCCGTTTGCAGCGTTTCACGGCCGGGCTTCCGATTCGGAGACGGGCATGGATAGCTTTGCGGCGCTCGTCGTCGACAACGATCCCGCCACTGCACCACGAATGTGAGGCTGCGTTCGCGTCGAACCGCGCTCCATGATCGAACTTGCCCCGCTTCGCGGCACGCGGATTAGTGCGCGACGCGATCCGAGCCAGTGGTGTAGCGCGATCGCGAGGAGCACGAGCAGCAGGCCGAGCGCCGCTGTCTGCGCACAGAGCACCGCCGTGTATGGCCACAGCGCCGCCGTTGCCGCAATCGCGACGGCTGTCACCAACACCATCGCGGGGTGTCGCACTGCGGGCCAATACAGCAATCCCAGCCCTACGACGAGCACGAGGCCCGAACTGATCAACACCAGCACGCTACGCCGAACGAGATGAACCTCGAGCGCGTGTTCGCCCCCAGTCGTGCTAAACAGATACTGCCGCGTCGCCGGCGGAAGGTCGCTCTCGTGCGTCGCGCCGGTCCATGCCTCGAGTTCCGATTGCGACAAGGTAGGTTGACTATCCGATACCACCGAATTCCACGCGACACGATTCTCGGAAGTGAACCCGCGAGGTGTCGCCCACAGGTGCTCGTCGCTTGGAAGAACGATTTGCCAAAAGAGTCGTTGCGGCGCCGCGCTTTTCGAGCGTGGGGCCGTGAAGTACGGCCGCGCCACTGTTGGTGCGGGCCTTGCGTTCGCTGAACCGGTAACGCAACTCGACGATCGACGTGTCTTGCGGGCTCTCGGCCGTCGGAATCGCGATGCTCAATTGATCGAGTGACGATCCGTCCTCGGGAGCTACGCGCACGCCATCAACCAGAACCTCGACGGCCGTGACGCCTTGTGGCAGCGACATGCTCAAACGCCCGGCGCCGCCAACAACGCGATACACCGCTCGGTCCTGACGCGAATGCTCGCCCAGCCACGACTGAATCCACGCACGATCGACGACCGGCGCAACACTGGCACGGTTCTCCTTCAAACTCACGCCGAGTTCGATTTCCGTCCGCGCTCCGGTCGAAACCAGATGCACTTGCCGCGGCGAGTCCTCTTTTCGTCGCGTTTCCCACAACGAGTCGAGCACCTGCACGCGAAGGTCTTGCTCGGGCTCGATCGTCGCCGACTGTGTGGACTCGTCGACATTTGTCGGCATGATCAGAGGCACGGTGAGCGATGCGGTCGAACGCGGTTCGACGGGTGGTTCTTCGAGCGTCCAACCGGCAGCGACCGAGAATCGTCCGATGCGTGGGCGAGGTAGCACGGCCTCAACGGACACAGTTTCCGCGGCAGCATTGGGCTTGCCAACGGTCGACCACGTTAACGGTAGATCACCCAGCATGATGCTGAGATCACCGGCATCGAGTACCCGCGACGGCACGTCGAGCGACACACGTTCCAGCGGCTCGCGAGCCACGTCGTAATCCATCTGCTCGTGAACGTGATAACTGCTGCGGCCGACCTTCACGATCGTCGCTTGCGTTACGCTCACGTGGCGCTGAAACACGCGCATCGCGGCGACGAAGCGGGCGTCGGAACTCGACGTGCTATAGACCAACGCTCGTTGATGGTGTTTCGGAAGTTCGAGCGTCGGTCGGCCCACTTGGGACAACAGTCCTTGCAGAGCGTCGCTCTCGGGAACCAGGTCCACATTGTCGGCAGGCTGTACGACGAGCGATCCAGGATCGAGTGTCGCGCCGCGGAGACGTGGTAATGCGAACTCAAGGTGCTCGTTATCGGCGGGAAGATTCCGATGCAGACGCACGACCAGGTCAATGTCGCCCGTGGTGGGTTGTGCCAGTGGCAAGGTGAGCACTCCGTCCGTCGTGGCGACTTCGTCGAGCTTGATGGCCGAGTTCGGCGAAGCCTCGTCGTACTCCCAGCCGGCCAGGTCGATTGCAACCGCGAATGCCTTCGAGCCGCTGACGCGATACGTCAGATTCGCGTCGAGATCGATGCGATGGCTTTCGACCTGTGCCACATAATGGGCCTCGGCGCTCATGCGGGTCGGACGAGGCTGCACGCGCGCTTCGAGCGAGAATGGCTGTGCGAAATACTCAAAGCTGGCGAGCAAATCTTCTCGCCACAGTTCGGTCGGCACATCCTCGATTTGCCGAACCAGGTGCCGGCGAGCCCAGGTGACTTGCCAATCGCCGACAACCTGGACAGCAATGTGTCCCCATTGACGCACAGCGCCGACGATTTCGAACCCTCCGAGCTCGACGGCGGAGCCTTGTGAACGTCGTTCGGCAGCCGGCGGCGTTTTTTCATCAAGATTGCGTTCGTTCGTGTTGCCGGCGACGTCGACGGTATCGAAACGCTGCGCGGTACTGAGGCGAACATTGATCGGGCCGACTGTGGGATTGCGCAGACGAACCTCGACGATCGGCGCGTCGCGTGTTTCAGCCTGCGCGTCGGCATCGCTCACCAGTTTGACGGTGTAGTCGGGCTGATCGCCGGAGATCAGGATCGCGCCACTCGGCAGACGCACACGAAACGACTCGAACGGTCCGCCGTAACTTCGCACGGTAAGCTGAGCCTGGGTTTGCACACTGCGGCCATCGAGACGCACTAACATCGCCCCCGTCGCTTCGAGCACCGTCGGCAGCGAGACTCCGCGAGCCGCTCCTTGACGATACGCCAACGAAAAATCGCCGCTGAGCCCGAGTACGCGGAATCGCGTTCCGTCGCCTTCGCTCTTCGTCTCGGCAACCACCGCGGGGGGCGTCGTTTGCGCAACCGCTCCAGCGACCGGGACGAAGAGATTCAACTCCGACGACACCGCGCGAGGCATGTTCAGCTTCAATCGCGTTTCGCCGGCAATGGTCGTCAGCGGAAGCAACACGTCGATCGAGAGTTGGTGCGGCTTGTCGCTCTTTCCTCGCAGCCAGACGACATATTGTTCGTCATCGTCGTCGTATTCGAGCTGGTGCGTCCCGCCGCCGTCATAGCGTACGTCGCCGCGCAGCACGGCCTCGTTCATTCGCAACGGAACGCGGACCCAATCGTCGACCTCGACCCAAATCGACACGTCGACGGTCAGTTCGACGCGATCGTTCACGGCTTTGCCTGAGGCGGAGATCCGGTCCAGCCGATATGGCGGCTTCGTCGCCACGGCGTCTCGGGCGGCTCCCAACGACATCAAGCGTTCGAAGTCTTCGAGCGTGAAGCCCAGCACCGGCTCCAGCTTGCCGTCCTTATCCTTCAGATAGAACAGGTCGGGCTTGGCCTCTTGCACGCCTTCCGACGGCGAGGCTGCGGGCGATGCGGCCGGCGCAACGGGTTGTGCGGCCACGTCGGGCAAGCCGACGAGCCAGGCACAAACCAACGCAAGCGAACAATGACCGAGTCGCACAGGAGCCAGCTATCTCACAACGGCAACTTGGAAGGCCGAGATCGCGGCAACAGAAGCAGTTGCCGCCAAGCCAAACGAGAGGGGCGAGCGCCGCTTGTCGCTCAATGCTCCAGTTTACCCAACCCCCGATGGGCCTTAAAGCATTATTTGCCGTCGGCCGACGCATCGGCCAGCACTCGTTGCAGTTGCGCATGCAGTTGCGGCGTCGAGGCCGCCATCAGGTTCGGCTCGTCGAGCCGAAATGGTCCGCCGGTGCGGGATGTAACGATTCCGCCGGCCTCGGTCACCAGTAATACGCCGGCCGCGACGTCCCACGCCTTCGCGCTGGCCGACCAGAAGGCGTCGAATCGACCTGCCGCGACATAACACATATTGAGCGCCGACGAGCCCATCCGTCGCATCGACTGCGCCAAGACCGTGATCGTGGCGAACTCTTTTAGCTCGGCAGCGTGTCTATCAATGCGCGGCGGAAAACTCATTGCCGCGACTGCCTGATCGACGTCGGTCACCTTGCTAACGTGTAACGGACGACCGTTCAACGTCGCGCCGCCACCAACGACCGCGCTGAAGCACTCGTCGCCGATCGGATCATAGATGACGCCGGCGATAAGTCGGCCACGCTGCTCGAGCGCGATCGACACGGCGAAGTGCGGTATCGTATGCACGTAGTTCGTCGTTCCATCGAGCGGGTCGACGATCCAACGGTAACCTTCGGGCGACGGCGGCGTCGAAAGGTTTTCCTCCGACAGCATCCCATGATCGGGAAACGCGCCGAGCAGCACGCTTCGCACCGCCTCTTGCGACGCGACGTCCGCCTCGGTCACAAGGTCGGCCGGCCCCTTCTCGTGAACCTTGAACCGTCCCATCCAATCGAGCAGCACATCGCCACCCGACCGGGCTGCTTGTTCACCGACGGATAGAAACTGCTGCAGTTCGCTCACAACGAATTGTCCCAGGCTTGGATGAAAGCAACGATTATACTCGCCCGAGCGTCGCCGCGTCGGTCGATGCCTGTCGCGTGCCCGCGGATCGATGACGAGGAGGACTGCAAAGTCGACGGTTATGCACGCAAGTGCCGCCGAGAAGAGGCAAGCCTTTACCATCGTTCTTCGAGTTACGGCGCTTCTCGTCGACTTTACACAATCCTCCTGGGATCGATGACCACCTCGATTGCCAGGGAAGCGTGTTTGGCGCTAGAATCTTGCCGGGGGTGTGAGGCGTGACCGATCTATTCGACCATAATCCGCAATTCGACAAGCTGGTCGCAGGCCGCGACGACGTCGATCTCATCGAGTTAATGCTCGAGTTTGCCGCCGACGCTTATCCTCAGCTCGATCGTTCCGTGTGCAACGCCGAGCTTGACCGGCTAGGCGAGCGCGCCCGTGAAGCGGTCGAGTCGATGCCAAGCCGCAGCACGTTGCGCCACCGCCTCGATCGCGTCAGCGAGATTCTCTGCCGCGAGGAGGGCTTCCATGGCAACGACGAGCAGTATTACGACCCACGCAACAGCTATCTGAACGAAGTCCTCACGCGTCGGACCGGCATTCCGATCACCTTGTGCATCGTCTACCGTGCGGTCGCAGCGCGGGCGGGCATTGCGATGTATGGCGTCGGCACGCCGGGACATTTCGTTCTCGGCTGCGGCGAACGTGACCGCAGATTGTATGTCGACGCCTTCGATGCCGGCGCGGTGCTCAACTGGAGACAGTGCCGCGACGTGATCGAGACGCGCCTCGGCCAACCCGGCATCCTGACCAAGAGCGACTTCCGCGCGGCGACACACCGCGACATCGCCGCCCGCGTTCTCCGCAATCTTAAGGCCGTCTACGCCGCCACGAACGACTGGCCCGAAGCGCTCAAAGTGCAACAGCGTCTCGCGATGTTGCTGCCCGAGGTAACGAGCGAAGGCCGCGACCTCGGGCTAATTCAGCTCCGCCTTGGCGACCCGAAGCGGGCGGCCGAACAGTTCGCGCAGTACTTGTGTAACTGCGACGACGACGAAGCCGAGGCCATCGCACCGTTCGTTCGCAATGCAAAGCGAATGATCGCCGAGATGAACTGACGCCAGCCCGCGACGACGCTGGTCTCAATCGACACGGAGGTTGGATTGAGCGGATCGACCGGCAAACGCGTGACCGTGATGGGCCTGGGCCTCCATGGCGGTGCGGTCGGCGCCGTTCGTTTTCTCTCCCGTCAGGGCGCTCGCGTGACCGTCACCGATGCCGCAGGTGAGCAGTCGTTGCGGCCGTCGCTCGAATCATTGTCAGATGTCAGCGTCGAGCGTTATCGCCTCGGCGGGCACGATGAAGCGGACTTTCGCAACGCGGACGTGATTGTCGTCAATCCCGCCGTGCGTCCTGAGCATCCGTTGATCGACGTGGCTCGGCGTGCCGGCGCGAAGATCACGACCGAGTTGGGATTGCTGCTCGATGCTTGTCCATCTCGCGTCATCGGCGTGACCGGCACCGTCGGCAAAAGTTCCACCGCGACGATGATCGCTGGAATCTTTGAGGCCGCTGGCCAGCGCACGTGGCTTGGCGGCAACCTTGGAGGCAGTTTAGTCGACCGCGTCGACGAGATGCAATCCGACGATGTGGTCGTGCTTGAGATGAGTAGCTTCCAACTTCATTGGTTACCGGCGAGCGTGCGATGGCCTCAGATGGCCGTCGTCACGAATTGCCAGCCCAATCATCTTGATTGGCACGGAACGATGACACATTACGCCGCGGCGAAGCGTCGCCTACTCGACAACTTGCCGGAACACGGCATCGCGGTGCTCGACAGACACGGTCCGATCGTGGGCGATTGGATGGAAACGACCCGCCGAGAGACCGTTTCGCCGGCACCTGATTTAGAATTGCCCAACCTGAGCGTCGAGGGGCAACATCAACGGGCGAACGCGGCGTTGGCAGCGGCGGCGGCCGCGGCGTGGGGATGCGATTTCGACGCAATTTCCGCGGGGCTTCGCACCTTTCTCGGCCTCCCGCATCGGCTGCAACTCGTCGCCAACGTGCAAGGTCGACGATTCGTCAACGATTCTAAATCCACGACGCCGGCAGCCACGATTGCGGCTCTCCGAAACTACGCACCGGATGTTTGGTTGATTGCCGGTGGACGCGCGAAAGCCGCCGATCACGCGACGTTGGCGGCGGCGATCGTCTCGCACGCGCGGTGTCGCCTTCTTCGGCGAATCGGGCGATGCAATGTTCCGTTGCACACGCGAAGTCGCGCCGTCGTTAGACGCCGCTCGATACACATCGCTGCGCGAAGCGTTCGACTGGTGTTGGCAACGGAGTCGAAACGGTGACGTGATTCTGTTGTCGCCTGCGTGCGCGAGCTTCGATCAGTATCGCGACTTCGCGCACCGTGGCGAACACTTCGTCGAGCTCGTTAAAACTTTGAAGCATCGTTGCGATGAGTGATTGTCGCGCGCGACGTGCAAGACGCGCCGAAAACTATTGCCAGAACTTTGTCGGTTCGATACAGTTGTCGTTGCTGGCGCGTGCGGCGCTTCGGCGCTCGCAACCGCGAGCAAGACCTCGAGGACGACGGCTGTTGGCTTTCCTTGGCGGAGAGCCCGGCGGCGCTGGGAGTCGTTCACTCGAGGTTTTTTATTGCGCGTCGAACTATAATGCGTGCAAACTTTCCTCATCGCTCGTGTCGCCAATGTCGCGCGTCAAGGAATCCACCAATCCGTTCTACGTGGTACTCGTCATCGCGGGCATCATCTTTTCGGTCACCGCGTGCGCCTATGCCGTAATGACCTTTCGGACGTTGCGAGGCAGCGATGTCGCCGAACCTGCTTCGGGATTGATGCAGTTCATGGAGCAACACGGCGGAACATTGCTCGCCGGCGAACTTCTCATCCTTGGCATCGCCACAGTCGCCGCGATCGCGCTGGACGGGTATCGTAAACGTCACGACGACCGCCGCTCGGATGACGTGACTTGAAAATAGGGCAACGATGGCGACGCCAGCTCACGAAATCGCGCGTTTGCAGCAGGAAATCGAGCGCCACAATCGGCTCTACTATCTCGAGGCCAAGCCCGAGATTTCGGACCTCGACTACGACCGATTGATGCAGCGTTTGCAGACGCTTGAGGCCGAGCACCCCGAGCTTCGCACGCCCAACAGTCCCACGCAACGCCTCGGCGACGAACCAGTCGAAGGCCTCGAACAGGTCGAGCATCGCGTGCCGATGTTGTCGATCGAAAACACGTACAGCATCGACGAATTGCGCGAATTCGGCCACCGCGTCGCCAAGCGACTCGGCGATGAACCGGTCGAGTGGGTCGTCGAACTGAAAATCGACGGCGTGGCGGTGTCGCTGCTGTACGAGAAAGGGCGATTCGTGCGTGCCGTGACGCGAGGCAACGGCCGCGTCGGCGACGATGTGACGCACAATGCTCGCACGATCGTCAATCTACCGCTACGGCTCGAAGGCAAGGCGGTGCCGGACGTGCTCGAAGTTCGCGGCGAAATCTACATGACGAACCGCGATCTCGTGCGGCTCAACGAAGAGCAAACTCGAGAAGGTGAGGAGCCATACGCGAACACTCGCAATGTCGTGGCCGGCAGCATTCGGTTGCTCGATTCTCGGTTGGCTGCGAAACGTCGCTTGCGAATGTTCTGCCACGGCGTTGGATACGTCGAAGGGTTGAAAGCCAAGACGCACATGGAGTTTCTCGCCGAGCTTCGCGGTTATGGTCTGCCTGCCACACCTATGGTCGAATCGTTCAAGTCGATCGACCACGCCATCGAGCATTGCGAAGACTTGATCGGACGGTTGCACGAGTTGGACTTCGAAATCGACGGCCTGGTGCTCAAGGTTAACGACTTCGCGCAGCGCGAACGTCTCGGTGTGACGAGCAAAGCGCCGCGATGGCTGGTCGCGTACAAGTTCGAGAAGTTCGAGGGGCCAACGCGCGTGAACGACATTCGCGTGCAAGTCGGCAAGACGGGCGCGGTGACACCGGTCGCCGACTTGGAGCCGATCGAACTCGCCGGCACCGTCGTCAGTCGCGCCAGTCTGCACAACGCTGACGAAATCGAGCGCAAGGACATCTATATCGGCGACACGGTGATTGTCGAGAAGGCCGGCAAGGTGATCCCGCACATCGTGCGCGTCGAGAAGCACCTGCGTGACGAGAACGCTCGCCGCTTCGAATTCCCCACGAAGTGCCCCGAGTGCGAAACAACGTTGGTCAAAGACGAGGGGGGCGTTTACATTCGCTGCCCGAACCCGCGTTGCCCGGCCCAGTGGCGCGAACGCCTTCGCTACTTCGCGAGCCGCAACGCGATGGACATCGAAGGCCTCGGCGACAAGCTGGTCGATCAACTCGTCGGCGAAGGTTTGGTCGCCAGCTACGGCGACCTTTATGAGCTGACGCAAGAGCGGTTGATGACTCTTGAACGCATGGGGGAGAAATCGTCGGAGAAATTGCTCGAAGGCATCGAGGCGAGCAAGAAACGAGGACTGGCGAGGCTGCTGAACGCGTTGGCGATCCGCCACGTCGGTGCACGTGTGGCCTCAGTGTTGGCCGAACATTTCGGTTCCATAGACGAGATTCAACAGGCCGACGTCGAGACGTTGTCGGACGTGCTCGAGATTGGCCCCGTCATCGCCGCCAGCGTTCACGAGTACACGCACAGCGCGATCGGCCACGAGGTAATCGAGCAATTACTCAAGCATGGTGTGGACATGACGGCTCCTAAGAAGCCGAAGCTGCCACAGCCACTGGCCGGCAAAACAATCGTCGTCACCGGCACGTTGGCGACTTACAAACGCGACGAGATCGAAGACCTCATCAAGAGCCTCGGTGGCCGCGCGGCATCGAGCGTTTCGAAGAAGACCAACTACCTCGTCGCAGGCGAGAATGCGGGCAGCAAGCTCGACAAGGCCCGCGAACTCGGCATCACCGTGCTAACGGAGGCGGAGTTCACGTCGCTCATTGTGGACGACACAAAAAAATAAACCGCAGAGAACGCGGAGGTCGCAGAGAAAACGAGGAGCAAAAAGTCCTGTCTTCTCTCTGCGTTCTCCGCGCCCTCTGCGGTTATTCATTCCGCAAAGGAAGCAGATGGCTTACGACTTCTTCTCGACGCCCAGCTTTTCCAGGTTGGCGACGATGTCGGTCACGGTGCTGGCCGGTTTCACCTCTTTGTCGATCATCAGAATCTTACCGTCCTTACCGACGTACACGGTGTAGCGATTCGTCACGCCTCCCGGAGCCTTCAGCAAGCCGTAGGCTTCGGCCGTCTTACGGCTAGGGTCGCTGAGGATCGGATAGTTGAGGCTGAGCGACTTCGCAAAATCGGCATTCAGCTTTTCATCGTCGACGCTGGCTGTGAAGTACGCCACTTTGAACGACTTCAGCTTGGCTCCTTCGGCCGCCATGTTCTTGCATTCGGCCGTGCAGCCGCCGGTGAAAGCCTTCGGGAACCAGGCGATGACGACGGCTTCTTTGCCTTTGAAGTCGCTAAGGTTGTAGGTCTTGCCGTCGCTGCCCTTCAGCGAAAAGTTGGGGGCCATGTCACCAACTTTCAACTCCGCGGCGAAGACATTTGCCGACATGCCGAGAACCGCGACCAGCGCGGCCAACGAAACGATGCGTCGCATAGTGTGCGAACTCCTGGAAGGATAGATGGCGCGCTCGAGCGCGGCGGGACGAACGTTTCTGAGGCTACCACGGCCAATACCCGCGGTCTAGCATCACGGCACCGCGATCGTCTCTACCGCTCAGACACGCTCTGAAGATTCCGTCTTCTCGGCTGGCAACATGCCCCGGAGCTTCTCACTCCACGGCCGCCAGCGAGGCCATCGCTTCTCGCTATGTTTCAGATAGCGGGCGATGACGGCGACATCGAATCCTAACAGCAGCGCACCGGGAATGATCAACGCCCAGCCGGGCATGATCGGCACCAACAGGCCGATCACGCCGACGCCCACGAGAAGTGAGCCCAGCACGACCTTCACAGGTTTTGGCACGCGCTCGAACATAGTCCGTTATGTATTACGCTCGGCGCTTCCGGTTGGTTCGGTCTAACGAATGACCGCACGCAACGCGTTGCGAACCGGCTCGCCAGGAATGTAACGCGGGCCGACCCACACGCCGGGCACGACGGTCGTCGTCGCCACGGGCGCGTAGGCAACCACCGGGCTATACGCGACGACCGAGGCCGGTGCGTAGTAGGTCGTTACCGGTGGATAGGCGACAACCGGGCGATAGGTGGTGACCGGTGTGTACGTGGTCACGGGAGTGTATGCCGTCACTGGCGAGTAGGTCACCGCGGGGGCCGGTGCGCAGCCGCCCGTCGGGCACGTTGAGCACGGCGCCGCGCAGGTTGAGCATCCACCGGCCGAGCAGACAGTCGTCGGTGCGTAGTAAGCCGTCGTCACCGGAGCCGCCGGTGCATAGTAGGTGGTGGTGATCGGAGCTGCGGGAGCGTAATACGAAGTCACAGGCGCGTAGGCCGCGACAGACGGTGTGTTGCACGCACACTGTGCGGCAGCCACCGAAGTCAGAGCGGCAACGGTGATCACGCTGCCAAGAGCAATTCGCAAATTCATGATGCTGTTCCCTTGATGCAATGGTTTTCGAGCGATTCCTTCCGACCCGCGATGCTCCCTACCATGGTAGAAAACGCCCAGGGGAAATCAATCAGCCAACCCGACCCGGCCCCGAACCCAAGAGCAATGCTCGCGCCAGACTGGCGACTCGACGAGGAATTTCGTTTCAGGGACAATTCTAGCATGTCTACGGGCGAGACGCGGGCGGCCGACTCAGTAACGATCATGTGGATGCTAAGCGTTTTAACGGCATTCTCATGCGAGGTTGTAGCTGCCGTCGCGAGGTTATTGGGCCGCTGGTTCGAGACCGTCGAACTGCTTCCAGTGCTGGCGGGGTTCATGCTTTTCGGGGCGTTGATAGCGGCGACGGCGTCGGTCGTGCTGCTGCCAGTCGTGTGGAAATTGCGTCGTGTGCCGCCCCCGATCGGCGTGCTGGCCTTCGCGGCGCTTGTGGTGATGGTGGCGTGGTCGGCCGCACTGTTTCCGTTCAAAACGTGAGGGCTCGTTTGAGCAGCACCGACTACGCGCGTCACGAGCATCACGAGTTTCTCACCGCAAGCGGCGAAGCGCTGGCCGACGCCAATCTGCAACTGGCGTTGATGAACCTCGGCGACACGATGGGGCAGCGCAATCGCGATGCCTACGCAGCGCTGCCTCACAGCGACCTGATGCGGCAGCGCGCTTGCGCAATCAAGGACGCCACACTCGCCGAGCTCGACGTGCACCTGGCAACCCTCGACGACAGCATCACCCGCCGTGGCGGACACGTGCATTACGCCGCTGACGGCGCGGAAGCGCGCGAGGCAATTCTCGGCATCATTCGCGCTGCCGGCGCCACGCGAGTCGTGAAGTCGAAAACGATGACGAGCGAAGAGATTCATCTGAATCCCGCGCTCGAGGCGGCAGGCATCGAAGTGATTGAAACCGACTTCGGCGAGTTCATGATCCAACTCGCCGGCCATCGACCGTCGCACATCGTCGCGCCGGCGATGCACCTGCGCGTCGAGGATGCGCAAGAGATCCTCAGCCGCGATGCAGGACGCGAACTCCCCGCCGTCGCCGAGGACCTGGCCCACTATGCTCGCGAGCGTTTGCGCCGGATTCGCCGCCGCTGAGGTAGGCATTTCAGGCGCAAACTTCGCCGTGGCCGAAACCGGCACCGTCGTCATCATCTCCAACGAAGGCAATGCCCGCCTGACGACAAGCCTGCCGCGAGTGCATATCGCCATCATGGGTATGGAGAAGGTGATCCCGAAGCTGGCCGATCTGCCCGTCTTTCTGAAGGTGCTTGCCCGCGCGGCCACCGGCCAAAAAATGTCGATCTACACGTCGATGATCACCGGGCCGCGACAACCGGGTGAGCTCGACGGGGCGGACGAGTTCCATCTCGTCATTCTTGATAACGGCCGATCGCGGATTCTCGGCGGCCCGCTGCGCGAGAGCTTGTTCTGCATTCGTTGCGGGGCGTGCCTCAATGCATGTCCGATTTATCGCAACGTCGGCGGCCACGCCTACGGCGGCGTCTATTCGGGGCCGATCGGCGCGGTGCTCACGCCGCTGTACGACGGTCTGACGGCCAATCGGCATCTACCACACGCATCGAGTTTGTGCGGCGCCTGCCAGGCAGCGTGCCCCGTGAAGATTGCGATTCCCGAGCTGCTGATTCAACTCCGCGATCAACTGCACCATCAACCTGCGACCAGCGGCCGGCTCGAATCGCTCGCGTATCGCAGCTGGGCATGGACGATGCGACGCCCGCGGCTGTATCGCCTGGCGACCTGGTTCGCGACGCGTGTCGTTGGGCGCATGACGCCGAGTCGTTGGCTGCGACGATTGCCCGGCCAACTCAACGGTTGGACGTCGTCGCGCGATTTCCCGGCCCCGGCTTCCGAGCGCTTTCGCGATTGGTGGGACAGCGAGGGCAAGATATGAATCGCGATGCATTTCTTGCCAAGGTGCGCGAGGCGGCACATCAGGGGCGCGCGTATCGCGTACACGTCGATCCTCGCGTGCAGAATTACGGTTACCAAGGCGCGGGGGACGACCCCATCGCGCGTTTCGTGGCTGAGATCAACACCGTCGGCGGGCAGGCGCAACGCGTCGACAACGACGAGCAAGCGCTCGCGGCCCTGCGCGACCTGCTCACGCACTACAAGCCGCGTTCGGCGCTCTGTTGGCAACATCCATTACTTGAACGCTTGCAGCTTGGCGAAGTATTGAGTGCTTCGAACATCGCAACGCTCAACTACGATTCATTGTCGCCTCTTCCGCAAGAAGAACAACGTCGTCAGATGTTCGCGGCCGACATCGGCATCACGAGCGCAGATTTTGCGGTCGCCGAAACCGGATCGATTGCCGTTTGCTCTAGTCCGACCACTCCGCGACTGGCGAGCCTTCTGCCGCCGGTGCATATTGCGATCGTCGAGCGCTCGCAAATCGTCAACGACCTGTTCGATGTCTTCGCGAAGCTCGACGCAAATGGGGCTACGAACATCGCCAGCAACGTCACCTTCATCACCGGCCCCAGCAAGACCGGCGACCTGGAACTGCGCCTGACGACGGGCGTTCACGGCCCAGGGCATTGGCATGTCATCGTGATCGCCGGACCGTGATCGCCGGGCAATCATCGAGAAAGCGCGAAACCGCAAGCGGCGATGCGACACCGCTTGCGGTTTCGCGCGTTTCTAAACGTCGCTCACGGCCGCCACCATCGCGGCGCGATCTGATCTTCCTCATCCGCGACGACGAGAAACCGTAGCAGTCGATCTTTCATCTCCGCAACCACCGGCGCGTGCGCAGACTCATACGCCAGATTCGTGTTCTCACCCGGATCGTCCCGCAGATCGTAGAGTTCCAACTGGCCGTTGCCGTACCAGTTAAACTTCCACCGTTTCGTGCGAACCATCTTCGCGTCGGGATGCCGAATGCCCGCGACGCCTTCGCCTTTCACGTACGGCATGTCGGTACGGCCGGCGGTGATCACTTCGGGAATGACGTTCTCACTGAATACGGCCTCGCGCGGCTCGTACTTGCGATCGCTCGTTCCGATGAGAGGCACCAGGCTTTGCCCCTGCACGCCCTTCGGTGTTTCGATGCGACACGCCTCGAGCAACGTCGGCAGCACGTCGACGGCTTCGACCAGATCGTCGTGATGAGCCGCCTTGAATTTGCCTTTGTACCGGAACATCAGCGGCACGCGGACCGACGCCTCGAAGAACGTGTTCTTTCCTTGCAGGCCATGCTCAAGAAGTTGATCGCCGTGGTCAGAGCTGTAGACGATGATCGTGTCGTCGGCCTTGCCGAGCTTTTCGAGCAGATCGAGGATGCGACCGATCTCGCGATCGACGTGGCTGACCGATGCGTAGTAACTGCGGTAGATCCATTCGAGCTCTTCGCGGCTCGTTTCGTACTCGGGCTTGCCACGCAGGATGAGTTTCTGCAGCGGCTCGGGGAGCTTGCGAATGTCGTCGAGCGTCACACGCTCGGGGAGCGGAATCTGCACGTCGTCGTACATGCGGTCGTACGGCACCGGCACTTCGTAGGGTGAATGCGGCTTCCAAAACGAGCAAAAGATAAAGAACGGCCGATCGTCGGCAGCCATCGCTTGCATGTGTCGCCGCGTGGTTTCACCCACCCACGTCGTGTCGGTGTACGCGTCTTCGATGACCGCGCGAAACGGGTTCTTGCCCGGCTCGACGTTCTTCGCATACATGCGATAGTTCTTCGCTGTCGCCGCGGTCGGATCGTTTTGGTTTCGCCATGCCGCGTAGGCAGAGTAGCGGTCGGTGTCGGGGACGCCGTCGTGCAGTTCAACGATGTCGAACCCGGTGTCGCGCGCTGCGTCGGTCGTGGGCGGGTATTCGTAGAAGATGTGCGTCTTGCCGACGAGCGCCGTCGCATATCCGGCCGAACGAAAGATGGCGGGCATCAACCGTTCGCTTTGGGCGATCGGCGTGTAATTGACACGGTTCTTGTGCGAGTGCGGATACCGGCCGGTGAAAAAACTCGCGCGCGATGGCACGCACACCGGCGCTTGCACGAACGCGTGTGTGAACATCGCCGAGCCTGCAGCCAGCTTGTCGAGCGACGGCGTGCGGATGATTGAGTTGCCAGCGGCGCCGATGCAATCGTGCCGATGCTGATCGGCCATGATGAACAAAACATTGGGCCGATCGGCCGCGCGGGCGAGCGTCGCGCTCATGCAAACCAGCGCGATCGCAGTGAGCGAAGTCTTCATGGGGGTTAGAACTCGGCGGTTAAAATTCAGCACTGCCGGGTGTGCGTGGGAAGGGTATCACGTCGCGGATGTTCGTCATGCCCGTGATGAATTGTATCACCCGCTCCAGCCCCAACCCAAACCCCGAATGTGGCACCGTTCCGTAACGTCGCAGGTCGACGTACCACCAGTAATCGGCCGGGTTCAGCCCCTGCTCCGCCATGCGAGTCTCAAGCACGTCGAGCCGTTCCTCGCGCTGACTGCCGCCGATAATCTCGCCGACTTTCGGCACGAGGATGTCCATCGCCCGCACCGTCTTCCCGTCGTCGTTGACGCGCATGTAGAACGGCTTGAGCGTCCGCGGGTAGTCGTAAAGAATCGTCGGGCGTCCGAACTTTTTCTCGGTCAGCCAGCGTTCATGCTCGGCCTGAAGGTCGCGCCCCCAGGCGACTGGGTACTCGAACTGCTGTCCCGAGGTTTCGAGTGCCGCGACCGCCTCGGTGTACGACACGCGAACGAACTCGCTGCCCACGATCGACTCGAGTGTTTTGATGACCGTGTCGTCGATGCGCGAGTTGAACAGCTCGAGGTCTTCCTGGCACTTCGCGAGGACGTCGCCGAAGATCCGTTTCAGGAAGGCCTCGGCCAGATCCATGTTGTCTTTCAGATCGAAGAACGCCATCTCAGGTTCGACCATCCAGAACTCGGCGAGATGTCGCGAGGTGTTCGAGTTCTCGGCGCGAAACGTCGGCCCGAACGTGTAGACCTTACCCAGTGAGCACGCGAAGATCTCGGCCTGCAGTTGGCCGCTGACCGTCAGATATGCCGGTTTGTTGAAGAAGTCTTGCGTGAAATCGACCTTGCCCTCAACCTTCGGCACCTTCGCCAGGTCCATCGTCGTGACCTTGAACATCTCGCCCGCGCCTTCGCAATCGCTGGCCGTGATGATCGGCGGATGGATATAGAAGAAACCACGCTCCTGGAAGAAGTCGTGAATCGATCGGCAGACCTGATTGCGGATGCGCGCGATCGCTCCGAACGTGTTTGTTCGCGGACGTAGATGGGCGATCGTCCGCAGGAATTCGAACGAGTGCTGCTTCTTTTGCAGCACATAGGTGTCAGGATCGGCGAATCCGTGCACTTCGACAAACGCGGCTTGCAACTCGGTCGCTTGCCCCTTCGCCGGCGATGCCTTGAGCAACCCCTCGACCGTCACGCTCGCGCCGGTGCCGAGTTTTTTGATTTCGCTTTCGTAGTTCGCGAGCTTGCCGTCGGCGACGACCTGCAGGTTGCCGAGGCAACTGCCGTCGTTGATCTCCAAAAAGCTGAAGCCGCCTTTACTGTCGCGCCGCGTGCGAATCCAGCCGCGCAGCCGCACCTCGCGCCCGCGCTCGCCGCATCCCGGGCCTGTAGAACCGAAATCACTTCCATGTCATTTTCCTTCGTTTATTGATCCTCAGAAAATCGCGTGAACCAGGGCATACGCGTAGTATCACCGCTTGCGGTTTCGCGCGTCTCACGGGCGGTACGCGCGAAACCGTAAGCGATGATGGATAGCATGATCGCGATTAACTTTGTTTTCTGAGGATCAGTAGCCGACGTGCTTGCACGCGATGCGTGCCGTCATGCAACTGACGAACGGTCTTACTCGTGTTCCGCCAGCCAGCGCTCGGCGTCGAGCGCGGCCATGCAACCGGTGCCGGCGCTGGTGATCGCCTGGCGATAATAGTCGTCGGCCACGTCGCCGGCGGCAAACACGCCGGGCACGCTGGTCTTGGTGCGGAAATGCTCGACGAACTTGATGTAGCCCTTGGGCGTCAACTCAAGCTGCCCGTCGAGGAACGCGACGTTCGGTGTGTGCCCGATGGCGAGAAACACGCCGCTGGCGGGTAGGTCGTTCGTCTTTTTGCTCGTCGTGCCACGAACGCGAACGCCCGTCACGCCTTGCTTGTCGTCGCCGAGCACCTCGTCCAGTTGGCTGTTCCACACGAACTCGATCTTCGGATTGCTCTTCGCACGCTCGGCCATGATCTTCGACGCCCGCAGCTCGTCGCGTCGAATGACCATGTACACGCAATTGGCGAACTTCGTTAAATAGGTTGCTTCTTCGACGGCCGAGTCGCCGCCGCCAACGACGACCAACGGCTTGTTGCGAAAGCGCGGCAACGCGCCATCGCACACGGCGCATGCGCTCACGCCACGATTCTTGTAGGCCTCTTCGCTTGGCAGGCCCAGGTAATTCGCTCGGGCGCCGGTAGCCACAATGATCGTGTGCGCTTTCGTCTCGCGATCGTCGCTGGTCGTGATAGCGAACGGCTTCTTCTTCAGGTCAACCTTAACGACATCCTCGGTGATGATGCGCGTGCCGAAATTCGAAGCCTGCTGCCGCATCAACTCCATCAGCTCAGGACCGCTGACCCCCTTGTGATGGTGCGGGGCCATGAACTGCCGGCGATCTTTTGCGATCGCGTCGTCGAGATAGCCTTCGAGGTTGCCGACCGGGAAGCCCGCATAGTTTTCGACCTCGGTCGTCAGCGCGAGCTGTCCCAGTGGCAGCGTTCCGTTGAGCCGGTTCTGCTCGGTAATCGCGCCTTCGAACACCAGCGGCGTGAGCTGAGCGCGAGCTGCGTAAATAGCGGCCGACCACGACGCCGGCCCACTTCCGATAATGACCACCTTTTCAATCACGTCACGTGTCCTCAAAAGCTTCCGTGCATCTCGTTGCGATAGCGGTTCTGCGATAACTGCGTTTCAACGCGTCGAATTATAGCGCTCGAGGCCGTGGCGTACTACCGCTGTCGCCGTCGCACTGTCCGGCTGACGGCCGCATTCGTATGATTGGTAAGGCGTTTCGCACGCGTGTGGCATAGGAGGCGGCGTATGACGAGCGCAGCCGTAGGCGGTCCGTGGCAAGGACGCATGCTCATCGGAGGCGAGTGGTCGAGCGGCCACGATGGCGAGCCGTTTCAGAACCTGAATCCCGCCCGCAACGACCAGGTGCTCGGCACGTATCCGCGAGCGGGCAAGGCCGATGTCGATCGGGCCGTGCAGGCAGCAAGAAAAGCGCAGCCCGCGTGGCGGCGCACCAGCCGCATCAAGCGCGGCGACTTGTTCGGCAAATTGGCGTCGCTGATCGAATCGCGCGTCGATGAGCTCGCGTCGGTGTTGGCCCGCGAAAGCGGCAAAGTCATTGACGAGGCGCGGGCCGAGGTGATCGAAGGCTTGCACATGGTGCAGTACGTCTACGGCACCGCTCGGCAGCCGACGGGACAGGTCGTCGAGTCGGAGATTGCCGCGAAGGATTTGTACGTGCGTCGTAAGCCGCGCGGCGTCGTGGGGGTCATTACGCCGTGGAACTTCCCGTTCGCCGTGCCGCTGTGGATGCTCGCGCCGAGCTTGCTCGAAGGGAACACCGCGGTCTTCAAACCTTCCGAAGAAACGCCCGAGATTGGCCAACGGCTCACGCAGTTGTTCGTCGAGGCGGGCTTTCCCGACGGCACGATCAACCTCGTGCACGGCCTCGGCGAAGAAGCGGGCGACGCGCTGGCGCGACATGCCGATGTCGATGTCGTTTGCTTCACCGGCAGCTACGACGTCGGCTCGCACATTCGCAAGCTGGCCGCCGAAAGCGATCACAAAACGGCCGCTTGTGAGATGGGATCGAAGAGTGCCGTCATCGTCTGTGAAGACGCGAACCTCGACCTCGCCGTGAACGCCGCCGTGCTGAGCGGCTTCAAGACCACCGGGCAGCGTTGCGTGTCGGCGGGCCGCATTCTCGTGCATCGCAAGTTGCTCGACCGTTTCTCCGAGGAATTCGTCGAGCGCGTGAAACGTCTCAAGTTCGCCGACCCGTTCGAGTCGGGCGCATTTGCGGGGCCGCTCATCAATGCTGCATCGGTCGAAAAGGTTTTGCGCTACAACGATCTTGCGAAACAGGAGAAGGCGAAAGTGCTGCTCGACGGTGGTCGCATGGATGGAACGCATGCGGCAGGCAACTTCATGTCGCCTTTCGTCTATCAACAAGAGCACAAGCCCGGTGTGCGGACGATACGCGAAGAAGTGTTCGGCCCGCACGTCGCTATTGTGCCGTTTGAAAGCGATGACGCAGCCATCGCGATTTACAACGACACGCCATACGGACTGTCGATGGCAGTCATCACCGAGGACTACCGACGTTGGCGGCTGTTTCGCGATGAATGCGATTACGGCATGGGATACGTCAACCTGCCGTGCATCGGCGCCGAGGTACATCTGCCGTTCGGCGGCGTGAAGCGGAGCGGCAACGGGCAACCCTCGGCCGCAGCGCTGGTCGACGCGGTGACGCACAAGATTTCGTTCACGGTGAACCACGAGCGCGGCATCACGATGGCCCAGGGCATGAGCGCGAAGGTAGAGAAAAAGTGATGTGTATTGCGATTCAGCTTGCGATTCGGGTCCTTCTCCCTCCGGGAGAAGGTGGTCCGCCGAAGGCGGATCGGATGAGGGTGGGTCGAATCATCGACGAGCCCAAATCGCGATGCAGCCCGCCCTCACCCGGCGGCTGCGCCGCCACCCTCTCCCAAGCGGAGAGGGGTTCGACACCATGACCACCGCGAAAACCATCGCCGCCCCGCATTTGATCACCGCGCTGCCGGGACCGAAGGCGGCGGCGTGGATCGCTCGCGACGAGCAAGTCGTCAGCCCGTCGTACACGCGTGATTATCCGCTGGTTGCAGAGCGTGGATGGGGTTCGACGATCGAGGACGTCGATGGCAATTTGTTTCTCGATTTCACGGCAGGCATCGCCGTGGCGGCGACAGGGCACGCGCATCCCGAGGTGGTCGCGGCAATTACCGACCAAGCCTCGAAGTTGATCCACATGTCGGGGACTGACTTCTATTACGCCCCGGAGATCGAGTTGGCCGAACGACTGGCTAAGCTCGCGCCGGGCAATCAGCCCAAACGTGTGTTCTTCGCCAACAGCGGCGCCGAGACGATCGAAGCGGCGCTGAAGCTGGCGAGGTTTCATACACGGCGACAGCGAGTCATTAGCTTTTTCGGCGCGTTTCATGGTCGCACCTATGGAGCGCTTTCGTTGGGCGGATCGAAGGTAGTGCATCAGCGCGGATTCGGACCGGCCCTGGGCGGCGTGTATCGTGCCCACTTCAATTGCACGCGTGCGGAACTCGACGAGCTATTTTCGACGGTCGCGCCGCCGGAAGAAGTCGCGGCGATCTTCGTCGAGCCGATCCAAGGCGAAGGCGGCTATCGCGTGCCTTCGCCGGAGTTCCTGCCAATGTTGCGATCGGTCTGCGATCAGCACGGAATCGTTCTCGTGGCCGATGAGATTCAGGCTGGCATGGGTCGCACGGGGCGCATGTTCGCCGTCGAGCATTGGAACGTCGTGCCCGATATGATCTGTCTCGCCAAAGGCATTGCGAGCGGGCTGCCGCTGGGGGCGCTCGTCACGCGGGCCGATCAGATGGATTGGCCACCGGGAGCGCACGCGTCGACGTTCGGCGGCAACCCCGTGAGTTGTCGAGCAGCGCTGGCAACGCTCGATCTTATCGAGCGCGAGTACTTGGCTAACGCCATGGAACGCGGCGCACAGTTGCACGAAGGGCTCGAGCGTCTCGTCGCGGAGTTCCCGATTCTCGCAAGGCCGCGCGGTCTCGGACTGATGCGAGCGGTCGATTTTGTCGGCGACGACGATCTCGATCGCCGGCGCGTGAAAGCGGCGATTATGAGCGCGTTCCATCGAGGACTGTTGTTGCTCGGATGTGGCCGCGCGGGACTAAGATTCTGCCCGCCGCTGTGTGTGACGGCCGACGAAGTCGAGCGGGCGCTGGCGATCTTGCGCGAGGTTATAGACGACGTGAAGCGTAATGCGATGTGACCGGCGCGACCAACGGTCGCGGCATTATGCGACGCGAATGGCCTTGCGACCGTTAATCGATCCGGGGCGAACGTGCATCGCCGAACGTCCGTCGACGCGCGCCGTCAGCGGTGCGTCGATCGACTGATTCGTTGTGATCACGTCGCCGACGGCGAGGTTGCGAGCTTGTTCGACAGGCATTTTCATCTCGGCAAGATAAACGATCAGTTCCGAAGCCCCGGGGCCAATGCCGTCGAACCGTTCGACGAGAGAAGTCGGCAAGGCCACGTCGATCGTGCCACGCGATGCGCCGAGAACCACCTCGAACGTCACGAGCAGAATAGCAGCGTCGCTGGGCATGGCGTCAAGGCGACGAGGATCGCTTTCGACACGTTGTAACCGCGAAGTGAGTGGAGCGTCGCCGCGAGTCGTTCGCTCCAGCGACGTGAGCAGCGTGCCAACGACACGGGCGGCCAGCCGTTGTTCAATCTCGGTGAGCGGTCGACGCATCGGCGGTCCCGAGTCGCCTCTACCGCCGAGCATGCGATCGATCATCGGAAACAAAATCGACATACTCAGGTCGACGACAAACTTCTCGCCGGACGCAACGTCGCCAGCGAGGCACACGCAGCGCGGAGCAGCAAGACCGCCTGAGAACTGCCCGTAGGTGAGCCGCGCGACGCTGGCGGTGGTGACCGTGATCGAGCTGCGCAGCGATTGCGACATCGACCGCGCGAAATCATCGCTCACAGCACGGGCGAGACATTCAACGACTTGCGCGGTATCGCGAGGCCTCGTCGCACTTTCGATGCTATTCATTGCGACCAGCCGCTGCCGGAGAATGTCGGCTTCAGCCTTCGGCGTCGGGCGAGCTTCTGTCGACGGCGCGCTCTTCGCGCCTGCCATCAGGCTTTCGATTTCCGCGGGACTGAGAGCTTCCTTGTCGATCATCGTGGCATCCTTGCCTGAGAGAATCGAGGCGACCGTTGCTGGCCGCGTGACCGCCGAGTTGTGTTACTGCCGCACTTGCCCGCTTCCGTAGACGACCCACTTGTAGGTGGTGATTTCTTTCAGGCCACAGGGGCCGCGGGCG
Source organism: uncultured Planctomycetota bacterium (assembly GCA_963708675.1). GTDB lineage: Bacteria > Planctomycetota > Planctomycetia > Pirellulales > PNKZ01 > DATAXP01. The sequence goes on along the minus strand of CAVPTO010000003.1, from coordinate 1,137,716 downwards.
TGGAATTTGTCGGTGCTAATGCCGATCTCGGCTCCGAGGCCGAACTCGCCACCGTCGTTGAATCGTGTGCTGGCGTTCACGATCACGGCGGCGCTATCGACGCGCGTGGCGAATTGCCGAGCCGCGTCGAGATTGGTCGTGACGATGGCGTCGGTGTGGTGCGAACCATGTTGATTGATGTGCGCGATCGCATCGTCGAGCGAGTCGACGACGGCGGCCGAGATGATCGGCCCGAGATACTCGGCGTCCCAATCTTCGGCCGTCGCTTCACGCGCTTCGGTAATGAGCTTGCGAACGTCGGCGTCGCCACGAATCTCGACGCCTCGCGACGTGAGCGCTTTGCCGATGCAGGGCAGAAACGTCGCCGCGACGTCGCGATGCACGAGCAGCGACTCGGCGGCGTTGCAAACGCCCATGCGTTGGCACTTCGCGTTGACGGTGATGCTCTCGGCCATGTCGAGATTGGCTGAGGCGTCGACATAGACGTGGCAGTTGCCGGTGAAGTGCTTGATCACGGGCATGCGGGCCTCGGCGGCAACACGGCGAATCAGCCCCTCGCCACCGCGCGGGATGCACAGGTCGATGTATTGGTTGAGCTTCAGCAAGTGGCCGACGGCCTCGCGATCGGTGGTCGATACCATTTGTACGGCATCGGCGGGCAAACCCGTTTCGACGGCGGCCTCGGCGAGGAGTTGCACGATGGCCTGGTTCGAGTGAGCCGCTTCTTTGCCGCCGCGCAGGATGACGGCGTTGCCACTCTTCACGCAGATCGCCGCGGCGTCGGCAGTGACATTCGGTCGCGATTCGTAAATGAACAGCACGACGCCCAGCGGCACGCGAACCTTCTGCACCTCGAGGCCGTTGGGTCGCACGGTTGATTCGATGATCTCGCCACACGGGTCGGCCAAGGCGGCGATCTCTTCCATGGCCGAAGCCATCGACTCGACGACTTTCGGCGTCAATCGCAGACGATCGATCGCGGCGTCGGTCAGGCCGTAGCCCGGCGCGGCTGCGAGGTCGAGGGCGTTGGCGGCCGAGAGTTCCTTCTGTCGCTCACGCAACAGCCTTGCAGATGCGTGCAGCCACTCTTGCTTGCGAGCGCCGCTGATCGCTGCCAGTTCCGACGCTGCTGACGCGGCGCGTTGGGCGACGTCGAGGCAGTAAGCGGCCAGGTTGTTTTGATCGGCGACGGCCATGATAGGCAAGTATTGTACGGAGAAGAGGTTGAGTCAACGCGAGTTGGGAGAGCGCACTTCGTGGTAAGCGCGAAACCGCAAGCAGGGATGGTTAGTTCGAGCGAAGGCCGCCAGCGGCCTCATACAGAAGTAACGCCTGGCGGATGGGGGCAACGTCGTGGACGCGAAGGATTTGGACACCTTGGTTGGCCAGCGCGATCGCGACGCCAATTGTGCCAGGGGTGCGGTCGGCCTGCTTGTCGGCAATCACGTGAGCGATGAATCCCTTGCGCGAATGGCCGACGAGCAGCGGGCAGCCGAGCGTGTGAAACCGCCAGCAGTTGGCCAACAAAGTCAGATTGTGCTGATGCGATTTGCCGAACCCGATACCGGGATCGAGGCAGAGTCGCGACGGCTCGATGCCCGCGGCCAACAGCAAGTCGCGCCGTTCGCACAGCCACGCCAGCACTTCGGCTACCACATCGTCGTACTGCGGGTCGTCCTGCATCGTCTGCGGCGTGCCGAGCATGTGCATCGCGCACACGCCCGCCTTCGACTCAACGGCCAGTGGCAACATCGCCTCGTCGTGGCTAAGGGCCGTCACGTCGTTGATGATCTCGGCCCCCGCTTCGATCGCCGCGGCAGCCACCTCGGCCTTCGAGGTGTCGATCGAAATGATCGCCGTCGTGCGTTGCGAAAGTTCGCGCACGACGGGCAGCACGCGCTTCAGTTCTTCGGCGGCGTCGATGGGTTCCGAGTACGGGCGCGTGCTTTCGCCACCGATATCGATCATGTCGGCGCCTGCGGCAGCCATCCGCAGGCCGTGCTCAATGGCGATGTCGGGCTCGAAGAACCGGCCGCCATCGGAAAAGCTATCGGGCGTGACGTTCAGGATGCCCATCAGCAACGGACGGCGCGGAAAATCGAGTCGCCGCGTGCGAAGCTGCCAGGAAGTGGCGCGGTGCATAGCAGGGGTCGGGATTCAGGATTCGGGTTTCAGAGTCACAACACCGAATCCTGACTCCTGACTCCCGACTCCTTCAACCCTACCACGGCGCTTCCATCAGCGAAACGACCTGTTGAGCGAGACGCTGAATCGTCGTTGCCTGGGCGGTGCTGATCGATTGGCCGTCTTCCGGTACGTAGTTGCTCGTCGAGTCGACCAGGACGAGCGACTCGGGCATGGGGATCGATTGCGTCTGTGCAATTTGGCTGCCGCGGCGATCGAGCCAACTCACTTCGAGCCGCATCGTGTATTGCACGAGTCGTTGCTCGTCGGTCGGCGGTTTGACCATGATGCCCTTGTTGTCGAACAAAATGCGTCCGGTCAGAACGCTGTCGGCGTCGGGCGTGTTGACGACTTTATACGGAGTGCGCGTCTCGATTTCCTTGACAACCTGCTCGGTTAGTTCCTCGCCGAGGTTGCGGCGGTAGCTGTTCGACTCGAACATCGGCACGTAGACCGTCTGAATATCGGGCGGATACAGCGACCGATTGCCGACCATGTAGCGAGCGCAGCCGGAGCAGAGCAGCAGAAGGATGAACGATGAAGGATGAACGATGAACTGCGGCAGAATTCGCTTCCCCCGTTTTCTTCTATTGTTCATCGATCCGCTTACGTCGATCATCGATAGCTGTTTTTCTTGCTTTCGCCAAAGATCTTGCCGAGCCAACCCCAGTAGTTCGGCGGATCGGCGGGGAAGTCCTTGATCTCGGCCAAGCGTTCCTGGGCCATGTGCGCGTGCTGTGTCTCGGGCCACTGCTTCACAAGATTACCGTAGTAGAAACGGGCTGCGCCATAAGCCTTGCGATTGTAGTAATACTCGGCGTTCACATACTCGCGCTCGGCACGTTGCGCGCGAATGGCTCGCTGAGCACGCAGTAGCCGTTCGCGCTCGTCGGGCATCTCGCGCCCGAATTGCCGGATCGTGGAGTCGATAAGTTTGTCGGCCTCTAGGATCGGCCGCTCGTCGTACTCCGCGCCCTGATAGTTGCGCAGCTTGGCGCGAATACCGAGCAGATGCGCGTCGGGCTGATGTTCGCTACGCGGATACTCTTTGCGGAGAGTTTCAAAGTGCTGGTCGGCTTCTTCGTAGTGGTGATGCAGGAAGTTCGAGACGCCTGCAGCGAAGGTCGCGTCGTCGGCCAACGGCCCAGTCGGGTCATTCAGGCGAATGCTCTCATACTGCGACATGGCATGAGCGTGAGCATCGAACATCGGCCGCGTCTTGTCGTAGAAGTTCGGCGCGTAGGCCCAGTGATCCTTGGCTAGTTCGTCCCAATACTGTCCGAGCGCGAAAGCTCGATGCGTGATACGGTCGAGGTATCGCGAGTTCTCGTACTTCTTCGTGAGCGCCGAGTAGCAGTCCGACGCTTTCGAGTACCGGTCGCCGAAGAACCAGCTTTCGCCTTCCATGAACAGCGCGTCTTCTTCAAGAATCGAGTCGGGCCACCGGTCGGAAGCGATGTGAAATTGCTTGGCGGCTTCGAGGTATCGCTTCTCCTTGAACAGCGCTTCGCCTTCGGCGAACGCTTTCTTCGCGACGGCTTCATCCGGGGCGCGGCCGACCATCTTCTTATAGTTCTTGGCGATGTTTTCCGACTTAAAACTGTCGGCAACTTTACGCCACGTTTCTCTGTCGTCTTCCTGCTTGTCGGCGCCTTCGAGCGACGCGCCGGGTGGCGTGTACTCGGAGCCCGGCGGGGCCGACGATTGCTCGAAGCCGGCCTGCGTGATGCTCGAGCCCGGAGCATTCGCCGCCGCCGTTTGCGTTGCAGGCGGCGTTTCTTTCTTGGCGAACGGGTTGCGCAGCTTCTTCGCGCTGCCCGAGCAACCGATGACGGCCGCCAGTGCGCAGCCGAGCATCGCAATCGTCCAAGCCTTCGGCTGGGCGTTCGGCTGGGCTGGCATCGACCACGTCCTTGTGTTCGTAACCGCGCGCGTTCGCGTTTCAGTCGCCAAGCGTTGTCAGATAGCTGTGCATGCGAGGCTTATGCCCCAATAAATGCGACAGATACTGGTTCAACACACCTCGTAATTCTCCAACGACGCGTCGATCGAGTCCTTCGATCGACTCATTCGTATCACTGACATCAGCCAAACGGCGCAAAGTATTGCGAGCCGCCCCGCTGAGCGAGACCACTTGCTTCTTTCCCGGACGACATGCTGCGCACAGCACGCCGCCCGCAATCATGCCGAACGCCACTCGTCCTTCGCCGCCGACCGTCCTCCCGCACTCGACGCATTGATCGAGCTCCGGCAAGTGTCCGAGCACGCGCAGTGCGGTCGCTTCGAAGCGCATGGTCAGCGCAGCCACGTTCTGTTGGCCAGTGCCAAGTGCATGTAGCGTATTGCAAGCGGAGTCGAACAACTCGGGGTGGGGATCGCGGTCGTGCGTCAGCTCGTGCAACAATTCGGCGACATAGTAACCTGCATACAGACGAGACAGGCTACGATTTGCCGCCCTGAACCGCCGCTCAAGCTTTGCTTCGGTGAGGAGATCGAGGGCATCGGATGATTTGGCGAGGAACACTATCCGACACAGGCTCAGAAGGTCAAGGGCAGACTCGAACGGACCCTTCGGCCGGCGCGAGCCCTTGGCCAGCGCATGCACCTTGCCGAACTCACGCGTGAACAATGTAACGACGGTGCTGGTCTCGCTGAAATCGATGACGCGAATGACAAGGGCTGAGGCCTTTTCGGACATGGAGGAATTATAGAGAAGAGGGGGCGAAAAGGCGGACGCGCGAAACCGCAAGCGGAGCGGTGACGTTAACCGGCAAGGTTGAGTTGAGAGAGAATGAGCTGTTCGAGGTGGCGCATTTCGGCGGCGGAGGCGTCGTCCTGGTCGTCGTGGCCGACAAGGTGCAACGTGCCGTGGACGACGTAGAGCAAGAACTCCTCAACGGGAGTCGTGCCGTGCTCGGCCGAGGCTGACTGTGCGGTCTCGGCGCTGACAATGACCTCGCCGTCGATCGATTCGTCCGAAGCGTCTAGGACGAAGCTCAGCACGTCGGTCGGCCAATCGTGATTGAGATAGCGGGCGTTCAGTTCTCGCATCTCCGCGTCGTCGACGACAGCAATGCTGACAGTCGCCGTTTCGATGCCAGCGTTTCGCAGCACAAGCTCGACAGCTGCGCGCACCTTCGCGGGGTCGACTGCTGGCAATCGCGACTGATGAGCGACAGCAACCTGGATCATGCGACCTTGCCGGTTAGCGAAGTTTTCGAGCCCACGTACACGCGATCGACTTTGCCGATTGTGCCGGATGTATCAGCCAAAGCGGATTTTCTTGCAATGACGGTTGAACGGGTCGATCTGAATTTCACGCTCGTATTGTGCGTACGGATTATTCCGCCGCCAAGGTGCGACGCCGACCATCGGTCGGAAAAGTGCGCGGGGCCAACGGCGTCCATGACGGATGCTCATTTCAAGTCAGGGAGGATCGTTCGATGCGTAAACTGCGTTGCGTTGCGATGTCTCTCATCGCGTTGGGGCTGACGTCGGTCGTTGCGTCGAGTGCCGCGCTGGCGAAGTATCCTCGCACGTATGCCATACCCGAGCCGTTGGCGGCCGAGCAAGGCGCGCCGGCGCCGATCCAATTCGCATCGGCCGCCGATGAACCGGTGCTCGCACCGGCGCCTGACGGCATGTCGGACCCGACCGGTGTCATTCCATCTGAGAACGTTACGAGCGGTGTGTTCGATTCCTGCTGCGGCTCTTGTTATGGCTGTTGCCCGAGTCGATGCTGCTGCGGGCCGAAGTGGACATTCCGCGGCGGCACGATCTTTCTGTATCGCGGCAATCCAAGCAGCTTGAACCTCGCGGCCTCGACGGTCGACGGCGTCACGCGACCCGTGCTCAATGCCAATCAACTCGGACTCGGCACCGGTTGGGGCTACGAAGTCGACGCCATTCGTCACGGCATCTTCGATTGTTGCACTGACGCCGAGATTCGTTACTTCGGCATCTATGGTTTCAACGCATCGTCTGGGCCGGTGACGGCGAACAACGTCGACGCGCTGTACGCCACGCCGTTCGGCATCGGCGGGCCGACGACCGTGCGGGCAACCTACACGTCGCAGTTGCAGAACGTGGAAATGAATCTGCGGCGGCAAACGGCGTCGTGGTTGCAATTGCTTGCTGGCTTTCGCTGGATTGAGCTCGACGACACGCTGTCGCAGAACCTTGCGTTCACACGCGTCACGACCACCGGCAGCATTAACACGATCAATCGTTTGTTCGGCGGACAAGTGGGTGCGGATGCTGCGATTTGGCAGCGCAATCGCTTGAGCCTCGACGCCATCGGCAAGGTGGGCGTGTTCGGCAACGCCGCGACCAGCAGCTTCTTGGTGTCCAACATGATCGTCGGTGGGCGGAGCGTTTCGGCCTTGCTGCCTACCGGCACGCGTGGCCAGACCGCCTTTGTGAGCGAAATCGGCATCACGGGCAAGTATTGCATCACCAACAACATCGCGCTTCGCACGACTTACGAGTTGTTGTGGATCGACGGTGTCGCGACCGCATCGGACCAGGTTCCGAACCAGTTACCGCGCGGGCTCGGCGCTTCGGCCGTCAGCATCAACACGGTGTTTTATACCGGTGCATTCATCGGACTCGAATTCAAGCAGTAATGACCACATGTGTCGGTGTTCGCCGACACCATCGCGACAGAAGGGGCAAACTTCGTCATGAATACCAATCGTTCGATCGTCGTCGGGATTGTCAGCTTTCTCGCCGTGTCGTCGAGCCTTGTGCAACAAGCATCAGCGGCTGAGCCACGGACCTTCGCCACGCGCGTTCCTTTTCGTGCGGAGGCGGGTGAACAGATCGTTGCCGTACCAACGTCCGCAGCGGACGAAGTACTGCAGCCACCCAATCCCACGGGCATTCCCGAAGAGATTGTGGCGGGACAGCAAGAGCCTGGTGTCGTAACTCCGTACGAGTTCGATGGCTCGCCCTGCTGTTCGACGTGTTGCCCTAGCGCGTGTTGCTACACGTGTTGTCCACCGACGTGGACGCTGCGTGGCGGCGCGATCTTCTTGCAGCGCGAGCATCGACAAGACGACATCAGCATGGGCACCGGATCGGGTTACGACATTAGCGCCATTCGTCGCATTGACTGCTCATGCACCGCTGTCGAAGCGCGGTATTTCGGCCTGTATGGCTGGAGCGGAAAGGTGGACCTCGGCGATGCAACCGTGTCGCTTCCGTTCACCCTGCAATCGCAGTTGCAGAGCGCTGAGGTCAATATTCGTCGGACCACGGCATCATGGCTTCAACTGCTCGCAGGCTTTCGCTGGGTCGAGTTGGACGACACGTTCAATCTTGCAAATCTCGCCAGCGCCAAAACGTTCAATCGGTTATTCGGCTGTCAGGTCGGCGCCGATGTCTCGATCTGGCAATACAACCGGCTCAGCTTCGACGCCATCGGCAAGGCGGGCATCTACGGCAACGCCATCGACGGGCAACTCAATATCCCTGGGACCCTTAACCTAGCGACAAGTCGTGGTCGGACGGCGTTCGTCGGCGAAGTTGGATTGACCGGCCGCTATGCGATTACGAACAGCCTTGCCCTACGGGCCACTTACGAGTTGTTGTGGCTCGACGGAGTGGCGGCCGTCAACGAGCTCTCGCTTAATCCGAACTTGACTGCCGTCTCGGCGACGACAAATACCATCTTCTACCAAGGCGCCTTTGTCGGCTTCGAGTGTCGTCATTAACGGACCTCACTGGTTACGACACCATGATATCGGCGGTGAGCTTTAACTCTGACAAAGGTGGTCGTGCGATGGAAGCCGCTGCGACGCTGACGGATGGGCGGTTTGTAACGGGACGTACGGTTTTTCTTCCTCTAACGGAGATTCCGGACGATACGAATCTCACATCTGTATCGAGCGCACCGGTTGTGCTCGATGCGGGACAGGTGACGTTGAGGATCGTATCGAAACGCAAGTGAATGGGGACTCATCAGATGCGTAAGAACACTGGCTTAACACTGGGCCTCGTTGCAATCGCGGCGATGACGTCCTTACTTGCCCAGCCGGCATCGGCCGCCCGGCCGCGGACGTACGCCATACCCGAGCCGCTCGCGGCCGCGGACGGTACCGAAGGAGACGTCATTGCAGTCGCAGCGGATGAAGTTATTTCGCCGAGCGATCCGATGGCCACGCCCGAACCGATTGGCAGCGGCACGTTGGACGACTCGAGCGTCTACGGATCGTGTTGTCAGCCGTGCTGTGGTTGCTGCAAGCCTTGCTGTTGCTGTCCGCCGTTGTGGACGGCGCGGTTCGGCGCGATCTTTTTGCAACGTGAGCACGGGCAAGACGGCTTGAGCATGGGGACCGGTTCGGGCTACGAGATCGACGTGATTCGTAACCTTGGCTGCTCATGCACCGCTGTCGAGGCTCGCTACTTCGGTCTGTACGGCTGGCACGCACGCACGAATATTGGTGGTGGGCCGGACGGTACGGTGCCGCTTCCCCTCACGATGGAGTCACAGTTGCAGAGCGCCGAGCTCAACGTTCGCCGACGCACGGCGTCGTGGCTTCAGTTGCTGGCAGGCTTTCGCTGGATCGAACTGGATGACACGTTGAGTTTGGTAGTTCCGCCGGCCGTTGGTATCGGCGGGTTGAACGCGTTCACTTTCAACCGACTGTTCGGTGGTCAAATCGGCGCCGATGCAGCGATCTTTCAGCGCGGACGGCTGGGCGTCGATGCCATCGGCAAGGCCGGCATCTATGGCAACGCAGCCGACGGCAGATTGACGTCGGTGCTCATAGCACCTCTAACGGGCACACGCGCCCAAACGGCATTCGTCGGCGAGATTGGATTGACGACCCGCTACGCGCTTAGCAATTGCTTGGCCCTGCGTGCCACGTACGAATTGCTGTGGCTCGACGGCGTGGCTGCTGTCAACGAGCTGGGCTTCAACGGCACCGTCGCCAACCCCACCAGCCTCTTCGTGACGACGAACACGATCTTTTACCAGGGTGCCTTTGTCGGCTTCGAGTACCGCCACTAACAGTCCTGAACATTGACCGTTGTCGCGTGGTCAGACGGCCTTCATGAGTGCGGCTTGACAACGCGCTACGCGATCTGCCGCAACCGTTCCGCTCGAGCAACTTACGAATTGTTATGGCTCGACGGCGTCGCGACGCCTTCGAATCAGGTGCCGAACCTATTGACCCTGCTTCTCGTACGATTGCGGGTGCGACGACCAGCTCGAACACGGTCTTTTACAATGGTGCGTTCATCGGCGTCGAGTTCAGAAATTAAAGGTGGCCAACGGTCCTTGCGAACACGTTCGTCTTCCAGGGTGGGTTCGACGGATAATTCGAGGATCGGCGCTGATCACTCGAACTCTGGGGAATGCACCAAGCCCAGGGCCTGCGGGCCCTGGGTTTTTTTGTGCGCCGAGACTTCGAGCGCTCCAATTATCAGGCAGAAGCCTGGCTCGGATACTTTACGCGGCCGTGATAGACGGCGGTGAGCGACTTGGCGAGGCTGTCTTCGACCGTGCGAAGTTGTTCGAGCGTCAGATTGCACTCGTCGAATTGGCCGTCGAGCAAGCGCTTCATGCCGATCTCTTCGACGAGGCTTTCAATGCGGGCCGGCGTGGGCTCGACCAGCGCGCGGCTGGCGCTCTCGACCGCGTCGGCAAGCATCATTACTGCAGCCTCGACGGTCTGTGGCTTCGGCCCCGGATAGCGATACGAGCTTTCTTCGACCTCGCCGCCGTTGGGATCGGCCTCCTTCTTTTCGCTCGCGCGATGGAAGAAGTATTCGACCAACGTGGTGCCGTGATGCTGCTCGATAAAATCAATGACCGGCTGCGGCAAGTCGTGTTGTCGCGCCAGGTCGGCGCCGTCCTTCACGTGCGCGATGATGATCAGTGTACTCATCGCTGGCATCAGCGTGTCGTGCTTGTTGCCGCCTTGCGATTGATTCTCGGTGAAGTAGTGCGGCTTGAGCATCTTGCCGATGTCGTGAAAGTACGCGCCGACGCGAACGAGCAATCCGCACGCGCCAATGCTCTCGGCCGCGGCTTCGGCGATCGAGGCGACATTGATCGAGTGGTTGTAGGTGCCGGGAGCGCGACGCACGAGCTCTTGCAGCAGCGGGTGCGAGATGTCGCTCCATTCGAGCAAGCTGATTTCGGTGAGCACGCCGAACATCTTCTCGATCATTGGCAACAGGCCCGTGAGCAAGAAGCCAGCGGCCAAAGTCCACAACGCGTTGCGGGCGGCATAACTCACGAGCGGCCAGCTCATCGGTTGTTCGTCTAATAGGCCGACACCCAGCGAGCACGCCAATGCGACGACCGCCGAAATAGATCCGACTTTGATCAGCTTGCTGCGATTGCGAATGTGGCTGAGCTGCACGATGGCCGACGCCACGACGCTCATCATGATCATGAACTCGCCGAGCCCATGCCCGGTCGCGGTCACGAGGATCAGCGCCAGCCCAACCGACAGAATGAGCGCGATGTCACGATGGTAGGCGATGGCCATCGTCATGCCGAACAACAGCAGGGGAATCAGCTCCGCTCGCCACGGGTCGGAACTGGTCCATTGCACTAACAACACCGCCGCCAATGCCGAAGCGAGCACCATCACCAACCGGAACAAATCGGTCGCGATCCGACGCTCGTGCAGCGAGAGGTAATAGCCGCAAAGGCCGAACACCGTCGCAAGCAGACCGAACACCGCGAGCGAACGTTCGGCGTATTGCGTCCATCCGAGATGATGCACATACGCCTGATGTTCGAGCACGAGGATCGGCAGCGTCGTGGCGTCGAGTGGTTCGCCGGCAGGGGCGAGCACCTGTCGCGGCTCGAAGTACTTGTACTGTTCGGGGACGTTGGCGATCGACTTCTCGCGGGCTTGCTGCGTCGCGTTCTCGTCGAACTCAAGCGAACTCTTGATGCGTGGTCGCAACCATCGAAAGACAGGGCCAACAAGGTCTGGCGGAAGATTCTCTTTCAGCCGTCGTTCGAGCACCGTGGCTTCGCCGACCAGCACCTCGGCAACCGGAACGAGGAAGCGCTCGTTCGGACGACCAAGCGGATAGACGGCGATCTCTTGGCGATTGCCTTCGCCGTGCTCGTCGGGAAGTTTTTCGAGCACGCCGTACTGTTCGAAACGCGCGAGCGCCGTGGCGAGACCTTGATCGATGGCGGTCAGCCCCATCGCCCCGCCGAGCGTGCCGCGAAAGGCCTGGAATTCTTCTTCCTGGCGATCGTTGTCAGGTGCTGGCGCATCGGGAGGCGCGGCAACGGCTAACACGCCGCCAGGTCCGAAGAACTGTCGGCGCACTTCGGGATTCAGGTCCGACAGTGAATTCGCCGCGGCGATCTCAGCCAGCGCATGTTGCAAACCCGCGCGAAGCAGCTGCAGCCCCTTCGCGTCTTGCTTGTAGACGACCGGTTCGCGACTGGCCGCACGACGTTTGGCCTCTTGCGTGGCGAGTGGGTCAGCCTGCTTAAAAGGCAATCGCGCGGTGACGTCGCGGTTCGGCACAAAGCCTTCGCGGTAGCTGAACGGCGGCGCCCATCCGAGCGTCACGCCCCACATCACCACGGCGACGGCGACGCACAGCCCTAAGCGCAGCAGCACGTTTCCGTGCTTGAGCGTGTCGAGCGTTTGCTCAAAACGACCCGGCGGCAACTCTAGCGCCGTCACGCGTGTCGAACGAACAGTTTTCTTGCGTCCACCGGTGGACATGAGGGTACGCGGCTATCTAAGGCCGCGGCGGTCCTTCTTCGTAAGCGCGCACGATCTCTTGCACCAACCGATGGCGCACGATGTCGGCGTTAGTCAGCGTGACGCAGCCCAGGCCTTCGATGCCCTGCAGGCGGCGAATGGCGTCGGTCAGCCCGCTTGTCGTGTGCGGCGGCAGATCGACTTGCGTCGTGTCGCCAGAGACAACAATTTTCGAGCCACGACCCATGCGGGTCAAAAACATCTTCATCTGCGCGACAGTCGTGTTCTGCGCCTCGTCGAGGATGATGAATGCCTCGTTGAGCGTGCGGCCGCGCATGTACGCAAGCGGCGCGACCTCGATAACATCCTGTTCGGTGAATCGCTTCATCTGATCGTAGTCGATCATCTCGCGAAGCGCGTCGAGCAGCGGCCGCAAGTAGGGGTTGATCTTGGCTGCGAGATCGCCGGGTAGGTAGCCGAGACTTTCGCCGGCTTCGACCGCGGGGCGCACGAGGACGATCTTGCGAATCTTCTCTTGTTTGAGCGCCGCGACCGCCATCGCGACTGCCAGATAGGTCTTGCCTGTTCCTGCAGGGCCGACGCAGAACACGAGGTCGTGCTCGGCGATGGTTTTGACGTAGCGGGCCTGGCCGGGCGTGCGAGGTTGAATCTTGCGGGCAGCGTTATGCAGATCGATCGTCGGCACGTCGGCCGTCGCCTGCTTACCGGTGGCGACTTCGAGTGCGCGGGTCACTTCATCGGGCGCGATTGCCCCGTTCCGCTGCGCAATCGTTTTCAACTGCTCGATCACTTGAGTCGCCTGAGCGACGGCTTCACTTGCCCCCTCGATATGAACTTGATCGTCGCGGGCGGAGATTTTCACGCCCAGGGCATCGCGAATCTGGCGCAGATGCTGATCCCGGGTGCCGAACAATGTCAGCAACGCCCGAGAATCGACCACCGAGATGTTCGCTTCCGACATCGAGTTGACCACCGCACGTATCGTGTGCGGCGGACCAACAGACAGGGGCTTAAAGGTTCACAATCCGTCGACTAGCTATTCTACCCCACGCGTCGGCCGAGGAAACACCGACATTCGGATGACGCTGGAAGTGCTGGCGTTGCATGCACTTCGACGTTAGAGATTCTCAAATAGCTGCCACCAGAAAAAGGCGACAGGCGCGGCGACGAGGATCGAATCGATGATATCGAGCACCCCCCCGAACCCCGGCATCCATGCGCTTGAGTCTTTGTGGCCCAGGTCGCGCTTGAGCAGCGACTCGGCCAAGTCGCCGATGATTCCCGCGATGCTAACGACGATTCCAAACGACAACCATTGGACAACCTTCATCGTTGACGGCGCGCCCAACGATGGTCCCAAGACCACGAGCGACAGCCAAGCGCCGACGCATCCGAACGCGACGCCACCGACTGCGCCTTCCCACGTCTTGCCGGGGCTGAGGATGGGCGTCATCTTGTGGCGACCGATGAGTCGTCCGACCGTGTAAGCGCCGATGTCGCAAAGTTTCACGACGATCACCAGCGCCGCCAGCGCGGCGAGCGAGATCAATCGCACTTGCACGACCATCGCCAGTAGCACCCCGACGTAGGCCATCACGAGCGCCGAGGCCGCGAGTCGCTGAGTGACGCCGCCTGGTCCGGTGTAGCGACGCATCTCGGCAACGAACGCCGCGATGAGGCCAAGCGAGAAGACGGTCAACGCCGCTCCCGCGCCATTTGTGCGCCACGAGGCGAAAACAATGAGCACGTTGAACACATACACAACCGCCGCCGCGGGACGTAGGTCGGCCGAGCGCATCATGCCCAGCATCTCTTGCGTTCCCAACACTGCAACGACCATCGCCAGCGGAATCAGCCACGCTCCAGGCGTCGCCGCGCGCATCCATCCAGCAGATCGCGACCATCGCCGCGATGAACACCGCCCCCAACGTTAATCGCCAACGCAACATCGAGAAATTAACCGCGGAGGTCGCAGCGGACGCAGAGAGAACGGAGAGAAAGACTAGAAATCATTGACGATGCGCGTAATGCCGTCGATGAGGCGTTCGGAGTGAAAGTTGATGAGAAGACCGAGCTTCTTGCCGCTGAGCTTGAGATAGGAAAGCAATTGCGCCTTGTGAACTGGCGCGATCGCATCGATCGCTTTCAGTTCTACGATCACGGCATCCTCGACTACAAGATCAAGCCTGTAGCCGGCATCGATTTGTACGGTCTCATATCGAATCGGCTGAGGCACCTGGGCTAGTACCTTCAGGCCTCTGCGATGAAGTTCAAAAAGTAAGCACGCTTCATACGCCGACTCGAGGAGTCCTGGCCCCAGCGTCTTGTGAACCTTAATCGCCGCATCGACGATCTGACCACTAAATCGATTCAGCGTCTCGCGCTGTTCCTCGGTTCCCCGCATCCCTCGGCCCTTTCTCTGCGTCCTCTGCGACCCCCGCGGTTAATCCCTCCGCATTGATTCTTCATCAAAGGTTGAGGCTGAGCCCGCCGAAGCGGCGGTCGCGGGTGGCGTAATCGCGCAAGGAGGCGTGCAGAGTGGGCTCGTCGAACTCGGGCCAGCAACGGTCGGTGATCCACAACTCCGAGTAACTGATCTGCCAGAGAAGGAAGTTGCTGATGCGCAGTTGTCCGGCCGTGCGAATGAGCAGGTCGGGCTCGGGCATGCCCGAGGTGTAAAGATGGTCGGCGATCGTCTCTTCGGTGATTTTCGAGGCGTCGAGCTTGCCGTCGCGAACTTCTTGGGCGATCGATCGCATCGCGTCGGCAATTTCGGCACGAGCGCCGTAGTTGATTGCAAGGCAAAGAGTCATGCGCTTGAAGTCGCGCGTCATCGCCATCGTCTTGTCGATCTCGTGCAGCACTTCGTCGGGAATCCCTTCGCGACGGCCGATCATTTCGAGTCGGATGTTCTCGTCGATCAGCGTGTGACGCTCCTCGATCATGTACTGCTCGAGCAGATGCATGAGGAAGTCGAGCTCGTGTTGCGGCCGCTTCCAATTCTCGCTGCTCAGGCAAAACAGCGTGAGTTGCCCGATGCCCAGACGTGCGCACTCTTCGGTGGTGCGACGCACGCTGGCCACGCCGCGGCGATGGCCTTCAATCCGCGGAAGGCCTTGGCGCTGCGCCCATCGGCCGTTGCCGTCCATGATGATGGCGACGTGTCGCGGCAGCGCGGCATGTGGAATGCCGTCCAACGGCTGCGGAGCGGGATAGATCTCGTGTGAGCTCGCCATCGATCATCCCCCGAGCCCCAATCCCCAATCGCCGTTCACAAAGATCGTCTGGTCGCGATCCGGGCCAACCGACACGATGCCGACCTGCGGGCCGACGAGCTTGCTCAGCCGTTCGACGTAGCGACGCGCCTCGACCGGAAGGTCGGAATAGCGACGCACGTTCGAAACGTCGCATTGCCAGCCGGGCACCGTCTCGTAAACGGGCTTCGCCAGCGCGACGTCGTCGACATGGCTGGGAAATGTCGTCACCTGTCGGCCGTTGATTTCGTAGGCCGTGCAGATATGGATTTCCTTCAGCTCGCTGAGCACGTCGAGCAACATGACCGAAAGCGTGTCGACGCCGCTGAGCCGCGCGGTGTAGCGAGCGGCGACGGCGTCGAACCAACCGCAGCGACGCGGACGGCGAGTGACGGTGCCGTATTCGTTGCCGCGATCGCGAAGGTGTTGGCCGGTCGCGTTGTCTTGCTCGGTCGGAAACGGTCCTCCGCCGACGCGCGTGCCATAGGCTTTCACCACACCGATGATCTTTTGCAAATACCGCCCCGGCACGCCTGCACCGGCCGAAATGCCGACGCCCGAGCTGTTGCTGCTGGTGACGTACGGGAACGTGCCATGATCGACGTCGAGCAGCGCGCCTTGTGCGCCTTCGAAGAGCACACGGCGATTGTCTTCCAGCGAGTTGAGAAGGTATTCGGTGGTGTCGGCGATGTGCGGGCGAAGGCGTTCGGCATAGCCTTCGTAGTCGGCAATGATGCGATCGGCATCGAGCGTCGCCGCGTCGGCTCCGAGGGTGGCCAGCAGAATGTTCTTCTCGCTGACGACGTGTTTCACCTTATCGCGAAACTCAGGCCGACACAGATCGCCGAGGCGAATCGCATACGTGCGTCCGACCTTGTCGCGATAGCAAGGGCCGATGCCGCGCTGCGTGGTGCCGATCGCTTTGCCGCCGCCGGCGCGAGCTTCGCTGAGGCGATCTTCTTCCAAATGCCACGGGAAGATGACGTGTGCGCGGTCGCTGATCATCAGGTTCTTGCCGACTGCGACGCCTCGCGCGATGAGGCCATCGATTTCACCGAGAATGCTCGGCGGGTTTAGCACCACGCCGCCGGTAACGACACACTGGACGCCTGATCGCAATATGCCACTCGGGATGAGCGACAATTTATAGGTTTGGTCGCCTGCGACGATCGTGTGACCCGCGTTCGCTCCGCCTTGATAGCGGACGACGATGTCGTGCCGCTGGGTCAGCAGGTCTACGATCTTGCCCTTGGCCTCGTCTCCCCACTGCAAACCGATGACGCAAGTTCCCGGCACGACCGCCTCAATGAATTCGACGCGTCCGAATGGACATGAACGGGTGTTAGTGTAAGAAGCCGCGAGGCGTGGAACAAGGGTCGTCGTTTAGCCGGCGGGCTTGCCCGCCGCGTGTGGCGGCGCTCCGACGCGGCCCGCAAGCCTGCCGGCTAAACATCACCCCCGCGGAAACTGCCGGCAGTACTCATACATCGCCAAAGCGGCGGCCGTCGCCGCGTTATACGCATCTGGCGATCCCCACACGGGGATTTCCACGACGTCGTCGAGAACCGCGAGGATTTCGTCGTCGATGCCGTGCCGCTCATTGCCGATCACCAGCACGCTACGTCGATCAAACGCATAGCTATGGAGGTTCTGTGAATTGGTCGTCTGCTCCAGCCCGACGAGGCGATAGCCCTCGGCTTTTAGTTCTATGAGCGGATGGGCGAGCGTGCGATGCACATGCACCGTCACGCCCAACTCGGCGGCGTCCTCGTCGTCATCCGCGCGGCTATCGCGGGCGATCTTGGCAATGATCTTCGCATTGCCACAGCACAGCAGTTGACGCACGCCGCAACATCCCGCAGTGCGAACGATTCGAGACAGGTTGACGTTGCTTCGCATCGGGGCACAGGCGACGACCAACTCGCGAGGTCGGTCAAGTTCCGCAGGCGGGCGATGGCGCTGCTGAACGAATCGCATCAACGCGCGCCCAGCGCGGGGTCGGCCGGCATCGCAATTCGGCCATCAATGACTGCGTCGAGCACTTCGGTGAGATTGCTCAGTGCGTCGCCATGCATGCCTTGTGTCTTCGCAAAGTCGTCGAGCGTGGCGATCGGCCACACGCCTTGGCTCTTGATGAGCGTTGAGCGCGAAGCCCGCGCTGTCGGAAAGACGTTGGCGAAACCAAACTCGGTGAAGAACACGGTGCTGCGAATCACGCAATCTCCCAGCGATTTCGGTGGAACGAAAGGCGGCACCCAGTGCAGCTTGGTTCGCTTGCCCGACGTGATGAACGTGTAAAGCTGCAACCCGTCGGGCGTAGCGCCTGGCCGCGCTCGAATGCTTACGAACTCATAGTTCGGACGCGGACGCGCGCCGTGGCTATCGACGATATTGTTTCGGTTGACGAGCACCAGCGTTCGCAGCGACTCGGCCGAGGCCGGTTCATCGGGTTTGAGCAACAGGCCGATGCTACGGAAGTCGCGCACCGACGAACGCACGAGATCGACGAAGTCTTGCGTCTTTGTCGAATCGGTGTACGAACCGACCACACCCAGCGGACGGTGGAACAAATGCGGCACTCCGTCGGGACCGTAACGATGGACGCGGACCTCGACGGCGATGTAAAAATTGTTCACGCAGTCGAGAATCTTGTTGCCGCTGATCATCGGCAATGCCCCTTGATCGCCGGCGGTCATTTCGGCGCCGGCGCTGATCACCGCGCGACGGCCGGCCTCGAACTCGATCGTCTGCGGAACAGGGTTTCCGTCAGTCCCGACGCCCGTGACCTTGTAAGGCACCTTCAGGCGGAAGCCTGGAACTTCGAGCGGCTGACCGGCAGGAACGGGCTCGCAGGCTTCCGAGTCGGCGCGGTCGTGCGCGACTTTCATCTCGGCATCGGTGCGAGGCAAATGTCGGATGATGCCCGCGCTGAGGCCATACGAATCGCCGGCGAAAGCGACAGAAGTCGTCAACCACACGAGGATCGGGCACACGAGGATCGCGATCCGGCCGGCCATCATGATTCCCGTTGCACGCACGCACGCCCCCTTTGTCGCGATTGCCCTATGAAAATTGTGGCTGGCGAACAGCAAGCTGTCTAGCAAAGATGGTGCCGATATTCGGTGTCGCAGTCAGCGGGCGTCCATTACACTGAAAGTCCGCGTTCGATTCTTATTCTCGCCTTCGCTTTCCGCTACGGAACCCCCCGCCGATGCGAGCCCATTGCGTCGCTCTTTGCGCTTTTGTTCTCCTCGCGACTACCGCAGTCGCCGATCCGCCCGCAGCCCAGCAGTCAGCAGACCAGCAGCCCGCACACCAGCAAATCGACAAGAAGTATCCCCTTGGCGAGCAACTCCGTGTACTGGCTGCGGATGTCGACAATCCCGCATGGCGGAAACTCGTCGACCAGATGCTGGTGACCGACCTGAATGCCGAATGGCAGCGCGTCGAGAGTGGCGACACGGCCGCCAGCTTTCTCGAAAAACATGGCGGCAAAGAGAAGGTGATGGCCGACGCCGAATTGCGAGCGGCGTATGAGCGTCGTGTGGCGATTCGCGACAAATTCCTCGACATCATGCGTGCCGGCTACGCGCGATACAAAAAGCCCGCTCCTTTCGACACGGGTGTCGAAGCCGAGAAAGCAGGCAACAAACTCACCAGCCAAGGACCGAAGGCGATCGACCTGACGGTTGTGCTTCCATCGCCTGGCGCGGAGCGACAGTGGCCATGCTTCCGTGGGCCGGAAGGGCAGGGCATCACGCACACGACGGGCCTGCCGCTCACATGGAGCACCACCGAAAACGTCGTCTGGCACACGACGCTCGAAGGCAGCGGCAACTCTTCGCCGATCATTTGGAACGACCGCATCTTCCTGACCTCCGCCGGCGAGGAAGGCAAAAACCGTAGCGTGTTGTGCGTCGACCGCACGAACGGCAGTTTGCTGTGGACGCGCACCGTGCCCGAGCACGAGGTCGAACCGAACGTTCGCGAGAAGAACGGATTCGCGTCTGCCACGCCGGTGACCGATGGCGAGCGGGTCATCGCGTTCCTCGGAGCGGGCGGCATCGTGTGTTACGACCTCGACGGCAATCAGAAATGGCATCACCCGCTCCCGGTGTTCAACACAACCTGGGGGACCGGCGCGAGCCCAATCCTTTACAAGGACCTCGTCATTCTGGTTCACGATCAGAACAAGGCCGACAGTTTCATGCTCGCCTTGGATAAGCGGACCGGCGAAGTGCGATGGGAACATCCGCGCGACAAGGCAATGGGCTGGTCGACGCCGCTCGTCGTTCGCGTCGGCGATCACGACGAAATGCTCTACGCAGGCGGCGAGACCGTGCGAGGCTACGACCCCGCGACGGGCAAAGAGCTGTGGTCGCTGAAAGGTCCGACGAACGAAGTGGTGCCGACGCTGCTCAACGATCGCCACGTCGTGTATTCGGCCTCGGGACGCCAGGGGCCGACACTCGCACTACAGCCCGGCGGAACTGGCGACGTGACCGAGACGCATCTCTTGTGGCGCACACCTCGTGGCGGTCCGCACGTGCCGAGCCCGGTTCTCTACGAAGGTCGGATCTACACGGTGAACGACACCGGCATTGCCACGTGCCTCGATTGCTCGGATGGCAATCTGCTGTGGCAAGCTCGCGTGCGTGGCAAGTTCTCGGCGTCGCCGATCGAAAGCGAAGGACGACTTTACTGCGCAAGCGAGGAAGGCGTCACGTATGTGCTGAAGGCAGGCGAGGCGTTCGAGGTGCTGGCCGAGAACGACCTACAGTCGCCGATCCTCGCGTCGCCGGCGGCGCTCGATGGCCGTTTGTATCTCCGCACCGCAGAGGGGTTGTGGTGCATCGGCCGGTGACATTTTGACGCCCTCTGTGCGTCGCGTTATGACGTGCGTCGCGCGTCGACGTTACGATCTGCCTCTGCATGGCGCGAAGCTGTCGGTTAAGTAAGACATGGTGGGCATTTACGACGTCATTGCTCTTGAATTCACACTGCTCGGCCGGGACAATAGTAGCAAGGCGCGTCCGGCCCTTCGGACATGCTTCCCCCACACGCCTCCTACCTGCACCGTCGGCCTCCTCCGCGGAACTAATCAGGCCCGAGCGACGTTAATACTAAGGACGGATAGTACGCGGCAGTTGCGTACGTGATGGCAATCGATTGAGGTTGTCCAAGTCGTCGAGATTGCTGACGGCGTCGTTGCTGACCTTTGAACTGATGAACTTTGTGTGGCTCACGAGAGATTAACGCATGGCTAGTCCTGCTCCTGCCAGTCCGAAACGTCGCTCACGATTGCGCCGTTGGATCGTCACGCTGCTAACGCTGGTCGTTCTCGGCGGCGCGACAGCGTGGGGCGCGATGGCCGGCATGCAGTTGTTCGTCAAGGCGCCCGTGGCCGTCGATATTCTGGCGGACAAGGTGACCAGCGGACAAATGCTTGTCACGGTGACCGAGGACGGCAACGTCGAAAGCGCGAGCAACATCGACATCAAGAGTCACGTGGCCGGCGGAAGCACCATTCTCTGGATCGTCCCGGATGGCACGATCGTCGAGAAGGGTGACATTCTCGTCAGGCTCGAAAGCTCGACGATCGAAGACCAGATCAACTCTCAACGCATCATCTACGAGCGTGCGGTTGCGGCGCGCATCCAAGCGGAGAAGGAATTCTCGGCGTCGAAGATCGCGGTGCAGGAGTACGCCGAAGGTACATACCTGAAGGAGCTTCAGGCGACGGAGGCGTTGATCACGATCGCGATGGAGAACCTTCGCAGCTCAGAGAACTCGCTCGAACACACATCGCGCCTGGCTCGCAAAGGTTATGTGACGCCGCTGCAGCTCGACGCCCAGAAGTTTGCCGTCGAACGTGCGAAGCTCGACCTGCAAACAGCCGAAATCGCCAAGAGCGTGCTCGAAAAGTTCACCCGCGTGAAGATTCTCGAAGATCTCGAAACGAGACGCGATACGACCGAGGCGCGAATGCGTAGCGAGCAGGCGGCCTGCGACTTGGAGCAGACGCGTCTCAAGCGGCTTATGACACAGATGGAGCAGTGCACGATCACGGCTCCGCAGGATGGCATGGTCGTGTACGCAAACGACATGGGGAGCAATCGTAGTGGAACGAGCGGTGTGAAGATCGAAGAAGGCGCCTTGGTTCGCGATCAGCAAACCATCTTGCGTTTACCCGACCTGACTCAGATGCAAGTGAAGACGCTGGTGCACGAGTCGAAAGTCGACGGCCTCGCCCCCGGCATGCGAGCCCGCATTCACATTCAGGACCGCGAATTCCAGGGCGAAGTGAAGGCGATCGGCAACCAGCCCGAACCGACGAGCTTCTTTTCGTCGAGCGTCAAGGAATACGCCACGTATGTCCGCATCGACGGCGCCCCCGAAGGCCTGAAGCCCGGCATGACCGCTGAAGTCGAAATCCTGATGGCCGACCTGAAGAACGTGCTCAGCGTCCCCGTTCAGGCGGTCGTCGAGATCGGCGGCAAGTTCTATGTGTGGGTTCGCAAAGACGGCAGCTTGGAACGTCGCCCGGTGTTGATCGGCGTGACGAACAACACACGGATCGAAGTTAAGGACGGCGTTGCTCAGGATGAACTCGTCGTGCTCAATCCGCGCACCATCGTGCCCGCCGCACGAGAGGACGTCGCTCAAAAAGACTTGGTCGACGTTGGCAAGAAGTTCGGCAAGACGAAAGCACAAGCGACAACGGCAGGTGTGCGCCCGGCAAGCTACGAGGCTCCAGGCAAGTCGCCGCCGGCAACGTCGGGTTCGTCGAAAGCTCCGGCCAGCAAGGGTGGTATGGATCTGTCGTCGCTCGACAAAGACAAAGACGGAAAGATCAGTCAAGACGAAGCCCCTGAACGCATGCGCGAGAACTTCGGCATGGTCGACGCAAACAAGGATGGCTTCGTCGATGCGCGCGAACTCGCCGCGCTCAAGGCGAAACTGCAAAGCGCCCAAGGCGGCGCGGGACCAGGAGCGCCCCCCGCCGACGGAGTCCGCTAGTCATTTTCCGGTTCCCTCTCCCCTTGCGGGAGAGGGTTTGCGGTGAGGGGGCGGCGCATGTACAAGCCTCCCACCCCTCACGCCGGCCCTCTCCCGCAAGGGGAGAGGGAGACCAGAAGCCATTAGTCATCAGCAAGCCATTAGTCATCAGCGATTCATAGGCCTTCCTTGCTCGTTCGCTTTCTGCAAACCTTTCGCCTCGGTCTCAAAAGCCTGCTGCTGCACAAGCTGCGCTCGGGGCTGGCGGTGCTCGGCATCCTCATCGGCGTGACGGCCGTCATTTGGCTTGTTGCGATGGGCGAAGGCGTCAGCCATCAGGCGCAGGAGCAAATCAAGGAGCTCGGCGCGAAGAACATCATCATTCGCAGCGTCAAACCGCCGATGGACGCATCGCGTTCGTCGAACAGCATGATCATCGACTATGGTCTGCTTCGCGAAGATTTCGATCGCATCGTCGAGAATGTTCCGACGGTCCGTCAGGCCGTTCCTCTGCGCGAGCTGACTCGGGAAGCGCGCTACCAAGAGTTCACGTGTGATATTCGGCTCGTGGGCTGCACCAGCCAATACCTCGCCATGAACAATCTGCACATGGATAAGGGGCGCTTCCTCAGCGATCGTGACGACAATCGTCGCGACAACGTCTGCGTGCTGGCCGATCAGACGGCTGAGATGCTCTTTCCGTATGAAGACCCGATCGGCAAGAGTGTCCAAATCGAGCGAGATTTTTACGTCGTTATCGGACGAACGCGTTCCCGTGAAGCGACGGCCGGCATCGGTGGCAGTCTGTCGGCGCAAGACTTCAACAAGGACGTGTACATTCCGCTGGCCACGCTTCGCACGCGCATCGGCGACCAAGTGATCAACAGTCGCGGCGGGTCGCGCGAAGGCGAGAACGTTCAGCTCAGCCAGATCACCGTGACCGTCGGCGATATCGACGAAGTCGACGGCACTTCCGACGCGATTCGTTCACTTCTCGAACGCAATCATCGTCAGGTCGATTACGCCGTCGTCGTGCCGAAGGAGCTGCTTCGGCAGGCCGAGGTGACGCGCATCATGTTCAACGTGCTGCTGATTCTCATCGCGGGGATTGCCTTGTTGGTCGGCGGCATCGGCATCATGAACATCATGCTCGCCACCGTCACCGAGCGCACGCGCGAGATCGGCATTCGCCGCGCCCTTGGCGCCAAGCAACGCGACATCGTCGAGCAGTTCCTCACCGAGACGATCGTCCTTTCCGCGACAGGCGGGTTGCTCGGCGTGTTGTTCGGCTTCGGATGTTACCCGGCCGTCGATCGCACCAAGTGGGCGATGGCAAAGTTTCTGCCCGACGTGATGAAGTCGCTTCCGCCGAACATCAGCCAGCTCGAACCGCGGATCGCACCTTGGTCGATCTTCGCCGCGTTCTTCATCTCTGTCGGCGTCGGCGTCGTCTTCGGCCTCTACCCCGCCCGCCGTGCAGCGCAGATGGATCCAATCGAAGCGCTGCGGCACGAGTAGCGACGTGCGGGGGACTTTGCAGAAGGTTCGTCGCCGCTATTCGTCTTTGGCCAGAATCGCATGCGGAGTGCTCACCGTCGCACCGCGGTCGTCGGCGATGGTCAGAAAGTATGCCAAGGGACGTTGCGGCGGCAACTCCGCGCGAACAGTGCTACCGTCGATTACCGCTACCGTCGTTTTCCAAATGCGCTTGAGCCACGGGCCGGGAGAATATGTGTAATTCAGCCGAGCATCGGTTATGGGTGCAGCAGATTCGAAACGCGATTGAACCGTCGAGCTCGATCGCTGCATCGGCTCCAATCTCGCGAGTGGCTTGCCATCGTCAAGAACGCTCTTCAAGAGAAGGAGTTGTTCAACGTCGAGTTCTTGCACGCGCTGATTCGGCGGCGATTTGATGCCGATTGACAGCGTTCGCTTCTCGGCGGGCGCCGCGCTATAGCATCGCTGAAAGACGTCCAACGGCGTTCCGCTTTCGCTTGCCTTCGTGCAAAAGAGCATCGGGCAGCGAACCTGCGGGAGATATCGAGTCGCTTCGAGCGCCTGGTTCAAAACGTCGCGAGACTTCACGTCGAGCCGTAAATGACGTTCATACCCTGGCGAGCCTTCATGAAAATAGTCACACGTTCCCTTGGCGACAGCCGCGCGAAAGCGGTCGTCGATTGCCGCCGCAACGCACACGGTGTAGCCGTCGCCAACGATCGTGACACGCTTCGGATCAACGTCCTCGAACGATGCCAGTAACGAATGGCCGCGCACGACGGCCGCCACACCGTGATACGCCTTCGTGTTGACGATGTCCTTCTCCGTCCACTTGTTTGTCTTGCGATCGTCCAGCGAGCTTGGGCCGCTGTCGATCCGAGGTCCTTCAGGCTCGCGGCCCTCGATGTCGACTCCCAATACTGCGTAACCCTGTTTGGTCCATTCTTCGACACCATTCTCATCGACGGACCATGAGTCGACGAGCAGCACGGCGGGGAACGGGCCTTTGCCAGGCGGCGTCATGTAGAAGGAATACACGCGCGTGGGTTTGCCACGATACGGCTCACCATTGAAGTACATGTCCAATCCGCCGAACCGAGCGCCGTCGATCGTGTGCTGTGGAACCTGCTTGAGCGCCTGCATGTCCCACGGACCGGTGTCGCGAGCAGGCTCGTCGGCCAGCGCGACTGTCGCTGCGATTGCGAAACACAGTGCGACGCACAGGCATTTATTCATCCGTCACGCATCCTTCGCTGGCGCTTTTCACGCGTTGGATGTATTTGTAGAGCACGCCGCGCGTGACTTTGTAGGCCGGGGCCTTCCACGCGGCGCGGCGTTTCGTCATCTCGGCGTCGCTCACTTCCACCTCGATTGCATTGCGCGAAGCATCGATCGTCACGCGATCGCCGGTCTTTACGAGCGCAACGGGACCGCCTTCTTGGGCCTCGGGCGTGATGTGGCCGACAATGAAGCCGTGCGACCCGCCGGAGAATCGTCCGTCGGTCAACAATGCCACGTCCTTGCCAAGTCCCGCGCCCATGATGGCCGAAGTCGGCGTAAGCATCTCCGGCATGCCGGGCCCGCCCTTCGGGCCTTCGTAGCGGATAATCACGACATCGCCTTTGACGATCTCCTTCCGCTCGAGCGCGTGCAACATGTCTTCTTCGGCGTCGTACACCTTGGCGGGGCCACTGAACAGCTCGCCTTCCTTGCCGGTGATCTTCGCCACGGCGCCGCCGGGGGCGAGATTGCCGCGAAGAATCTGAATGTGCCCCGTCGGCTTGATCGGCTTTTCGAGCGGGTGAATGATTTCTTGCCCCGGCTTGAGGCCTGGCAACTCGGCAAGATTCTGCGCGAGTGTCTTGCCCGTGCATGTCATGCAATCGCCATTGAGCAGATCGTGTTCGAGCAGATACTTCATCACGGCTGGCGTGCCGCCGACTTTGTGCAGATCTTCCTGCACGAAGCGGCCGCTCGGCTTCAAGTCGGCCAGGTAGGGAATGCGCTTGCTCGTGCGATCGAAGTCATCGATCGTCAGCGGCACGTCGACAGCGCGGGCCATCGCGATCAGGTGCAGCACGGCGTTCGTCGAGCCGCCAAGCGCCATGACGATCACCATCGCATTCTCAAAGGCGGCGCGGGTCATGATGTCGCGCGGCTTGAGGTCTAGTTCGAGCAGCTTGCGAATCGCCGCCCCGGCTCGAAAACACTCGTCGAGTTTCCCGGGGTCTTCGGCCGGAATCGACGCGCTGTACGGCAGCGACATACCGAGCGCTTCAATTGCCGAGGCCATGGTGTTTGCCGTATACATTCCTCCGCAGGCGCCGGCCCCCGGGATGCTGCAACGCACGACCTTCTTGCGAGTCTCCTCGCTCATCGAGCCGGCGAGATACGCCCCATAACACTGAAACGCCGACACCACATCGAGCGTCTCGCCGTTGACATGTCCCGGCTTGATCGTGCCGCCGTACACCATCAGCGACGGGCGGTTCAATCGCCCCATCGCCATCAGGCATCCCGGCATGTTCTTATCGCAGCCGGGAATCGAGACGTTTGCGTCGTACCACTGCGCGTGCATCACCGTCTCGATGCTGTCGGCAATCAGGTCGCGCGACGGCAGCGAGTAACTCATCCCCTCAGTGCCCATCGAAATGCCGTCGCTGACGCCGATGGTGTTGAAACGCATACCGACCATGCCGCTGGCCGTCACGCCTTCTTTGACGCGGGCGGCCAACGTGTTGAGGTGCATGTTGCAGGTGTTCCCCTCGTACCACATGCTGGCGATGCCGATCTGCGGCTTCTGCATGTCCTCTTCAGTCATGCCCGTGCCGTAGAGCATGGCCTGGCTGGCCCCTTGCGATTTGGGCTGTGTGATGTGCGAGCTGTACTTGTTCAACACCGGGGGCATGCAGCGATCCTCACGTGAATCGGGTCGATCAGGGCGGTAACACTTCGCCGCAGACTAGACCGCGGCCAGAGGGCAACGGTTCGCGGTACCGAACCTCGCCGCGATCATGATACCAAGGCAATGACCGCCTTGCGGAGGGTCGCCACGCTGCTGAATTAGCGAAAAAGCAACGACAAAACGAGCGATCGACTCGGCTACGCCGCGCGACGGGTAATGGCTTGCTCTTCGAACAGATTGATCGAGAGCACCAGATTCCCCTCTTCGTCGTAGAACTGCACGAGTCCGAGGTCGACGAACCACATGGCCGTGTGCTCGTCGCCGCGATAGGAACGTCCGCGATATTTGCCGTCGGCAATGAGAACAGACTCGCCAAGCAAGTCGGGCTCGATGATTTTGCCCGAAAGTTCAGACATCGTGCGATGCACGATCGTACGGACACTGTCGGAGGACGGAGCGACCTTCATCGGATCACGCTTTCGGACGTCGCAGTCTGTTGGGCCGGCTGGCGATACAAAGGGCCCCTATGGCAATTCTCGGATGAATCAATCAGTCGGCTTGTGACGAAGAAATCGCGCCTGCCTCATCTTCCCAGCCTTCCCAAAGCTGCGTGCAATTTGGCGAACAAAGTGAGTTGACACGCGTACAGTAGTGTATAAAGTGACACTTATTCGGGTTGACTCGCGTTTCAGGAGGCTTTTGCGATGATCGCCTTTTACGACAATGCACCAGAACCTGGCTCGATCGAGGCGAAAGCGGGCCCGGTCCGACTATCGGAGCTGCTGCCACACTTGCTCAATCGCCTGGCGGAGCAGGCCGGCGACTCGCGAGGGCTTGAACCCATGCGTACGGTGAACCTGACCATCGTTACGGCCGGTGCCGAGGGCGTGACCGACAGCTACGACTTGGTTTAGAATCGCGACCTCGTGCCGAACCTTGTAAGGGTTTCGTCGAGGCGACATGCCGCAGTACGGGCCGTGGTGGATTGAACGCTCGACCGAGGTCTATCGCGACCCGTGGATCGCCGTTCGCAAGGACGACGTTCGGCGGCCTGACGGTCAGCCTGGAACACACTGTATCGTCAGTCTCAAGCCAGGCGTGTCGGTGCTGGCCCTCGACGAGCAAAACCGGGTGCATCTCACCGAAGAATTTCATTACGCGACGGGGCGAGTCGGCCTCGAAGTCGTCAGTGGAGGCATCGACCCGCCCGAGTCGCCGCTAGATTGCGCCCGTCGGGAATTGCGCGAGGAACTGGGCATCGAGGCCGCGCGATGGACGCCGCTCTCGGTCATTGACCCGTTCACGTCGGTCGTCGTTTCTCCGACCGCGCTATTCCTCGCCGAAGATCTGAAATTCGGCGAAACCTCACCCGACGCGACTGAGCAGATTCGGCATATCACGATGCCGATTGCCGAGGCACTGGAACGCGTGAAGTCGGGTGAGATCACACACGGCCCGAGTTGCGTGCTGATCCTACGCTGCTGGCTGGAGCGCTTCGCATAAGGCCGCGACCGGTGGTCGCGCTCCTCTGCGCCGCGCCAACGCACGTCACTGACCGCCTTGCGGGCCCATTTCGTGCACCATCTCCACCAACGCGATCACATTCTCGACCGGCGTCGACGGCAGCACACCGTGACCGAGATTGAAAATGTGTCCCGGTCTCCCCGCTGCTTGCCGCAGAACATCAAGAGCGCGACGTCGAATCTCCGTAGGTTCGGCCAACAAGATCGCCGGATCGAGATTCCCCTGCACGGCGCGGTCGTAACCGACCGTCTTCCACGCATCGGCCAAACGGACACGCCAGTCGATGCCAATCACGCTGCCCCCGGCCTCGACGAGTAGCGGCAGGAGCGCAGGATTTCCAGTCGCGAAGTGAATCGACGGCACGTCCTTCGGCAACGCTTCGAGCACCGACCGCGTATGCGGCAACACATATTGCCTGTAGTCCTCGGGACTCAAGCATCCCACCCAACTGTCGAAGATCTGCACTGCCTGCGCGCCTGCGGCGATCTGCGCGTTGAGATATCGACCGATTGTGCGTGAGAGGCGACCCATCAACGCGTGCCACGCTCCGCTGTCGCCGTACATGAGCGACTTGGTCTGCACGTAGCTGCGGCTCGCGCCCCCTTCGACGACATAACTGGCGAGCGTGAACGGCGCCCCCGCAAAGCCGATAACGGGCAATTGATTACTCAAACCGCGACGCGTGAGACGCACCGTCTCGAACACGAACTCAAGAGCGCTGAGATCTTCGAGTTCTTCAACCCGATCGACGTCGGCCACCGTTCGCACGGGATTATGGATGACCGGCCCTTCGCCGTGGGCAAACTCCAGTTCGATGCCCATCGGCTCGAGCATTGGCAACAAATCGGAGAAGATGATGGCCGCATCGACGCCGAGTCGCTCGACGGCAGTGAGCATCACGTCAGCGCACAGTTGCGGGTTCTTGCACAGTTCGAGAAACGTCGTCTGCGCGCGAACTTCTCGGTATTCGCGCATGTATCGCCCTGCCTGGCGCATCAACCATACCGGCTGTCGATCGACTGGTTCGCGACGGCAGGCCTTCATAAACGGGCTATCGCGCCACAGTTCTTTCGGCTTCACCAATTCCGAGGCTGGTGTCACGATCGTCGGCTTGCTACCGCCGTTCCTCTTCGCGGCAAGAATGCGACCACTTCTCTCTGCGGCTGCCGCGGCGAACTGCCCCATCTTTGAATGCTCAGGCTCCAGATCGACCGGCAGATCATGCTCATGAAGCATCTCGCTCGTCGTGGGACCGATCGACGCCACGACGATTCGCTGCAAGCTGTCGACCAGCTTGCCACCTAGTCCAAGTCTTTCGGCAGTGCGGAGCAGATTGGCGACCTGGTGCGCCGACGTGAACATGACGACATCGATCTGGCCGTCGGTGATCCTCCGGATGTTCGCCTCGAGCGGCGCGACATCTTCGGGTAGATCCCATCGGTAGACCTTGATCGTCTCGACACGAGCGCCGCGCGCTTCGAGTCCAGCGATCAGGCTGACGTTCGGCATGCCGTACTCTTGCACGGCGACCGCGTGTCCGGCGACCGGCGCATGCGTGTCGAGCGTTCTCAACACCTCGCGCCAAGTGTTGGGTTCTGGCGCCCGCAGCGTCGGCGTGATGCCGAGTTCTTTGAGGGCCGCCACCGGTTTGGGACCACGCACCACGGTCGTCACGTCCGACAAGGCGGCGAGAAAACGTTCGCGATCGACATGACGTTCGACCTGCGCGACGAGGTGCCGTGTGCCAACGCCTGTCAGCAAAATGACAATGTCGACCTGGCCTCCAATGAGGCGCTGGGCGAAATCGACCGCCGCCGGGTTTTCGTCGAATGGCACTTCGCGCAGTGAAGGGCTAACGAACGGCATACCGCCATGACGTTCGATGAGCCGCGTCATCTCCGTAGCCCGACGGCTCTCGAACGCGGCAACCCGCAAACCCGCAAAACTTTCGGTAGACATGCCGCCCATGCTAACGCACTGCCGTAACCGTCGGAAGGGTTTCGTCCTTCGGCCCGTTGGCTTCCGCTTGGCAGCTTATACCGCCATCCATCCCCGCTTGCGGTTTCGCGCTGGCCGCCGTTTCACGCAACTTGCTTCGCCGTCCCCCTCGCGTGTGCTACCATCAAAGCATGCCTGCAACACTCGACAAATCGTTCGATCAATTCGAAACAACCCTAGCAACCCGTGGCGCGAGCGAGGCGATCGAAACGCTCGTTCAGCACTTCAAGGAAGAGGGCAAATACCACGAGCTATTCGACCTCCGGCTGACGCAAGCTCGTCATCGCCACGCTTTGCCGCTGGTTTCGACACAAAGCCTTGACGAGCTGTCCGAGCCGCTGCGTAGCGAAATGGAGCGAGCGTATCTCGACGCATGTCGCGAGGTGGGTCTACTGCTGTTGGACGCCGGCCGACTGCGCGACGCATGGGTCTATCTGCGTCCCGTGGGCGACAAGGAAGCGATGCGTGTGGCTCTCGAAAAGACGCCGACCGACGACAATTACGAGACAATGGTCGAGCTAGCGATTTACGAAGGGATCGCCCCGAAGTTCGGCTTCGACGTGGTCCTTCAGCACTACGGCCTCTGCAACGCGATCTCGCTGTTCGAAGGGCAAATGGCGCATCGCTCGCGCGCCGAGAAGCAAGAGGTGGCCGCCGCGTTGGTGCGGTTCATCCACGACGAGTTGCTGGCCTCGCTGCGTAGCGATATCAAGCGACAGCAGGGGAGCGATCCTGTCGAGACGACGATCGCCGACATGATTCGCGATCGCGATTGGCTCTTCACCAACGATAACTATCACGTCGACACGACGCACTTGAACTCGGTGATGCGTTTCGCGCTCATCGTGGATGATCCCGAAGTGCTGCGGCTGGCGCTGGACCTGTGCGAGTACGGCCGACGTTTGAGCGGGCAGTTTCAGTTCAATGGCGACCCACCGTTCGACGATATGTATCCGACCTCAGCGCGGTTCGTTCGAGCGCTGCTGGGCGAGGACGTCGAGGACGCAGTCGCGTATTTCGCCGCCAAGGCCGAAGAGCAATCGGTCGACGAGATCGGCAGCGGGCCGGCCGAGGCGTACATCAGCTTGTTGGCTCGGCTAGGACGCAATGAAGACGCGATGCGCGCCGCTGCCCGCTTGTTGCCTTCACCGGCGCGCGCCGGCGGCTTTGCTCCGAGTTTGCTTGAGTTAGCCCAGTCCGCTGGGCGATTCGACGCGCTCAGCGAGATCTGCCGCGAGCGCGGCGACTTGCTCGGTTTCGTCGTCGGACTCCTCGGCAAGAACGAAAGCGATCGCGGCTAGACAAACAGCGCGGCCTCGGCCATCAAGCCAGGGCCGAAACCGAGCGCAACGCACGGCCTGGGCGCTCCGCTCTGACGGAATCGATCGAGCACGAACATCACCGTCGCGCTCGACATGTTGCCATGTTCGGCGAGCACCTCGCGCGACACGGCCGTTGCCGATGCCGGCAAGTCGAGGGCCGCTTCGACGCTGCTAAGCACGCGAGGCCCGCCGGGATGCACCGCCCACGAACCAACAGTCTCGACGGTCAGCCCGTGTTTGGCGAGCCACGATGTAAGGAACGGCCGCAAGTTTTCGCTGATAATGTCGGGCAATTTGGCTGACAGCGACATCTCGAAACCGTTGTCGCCGACCAGCCATCCCATGGCGTCGGTCGAATCGGGAAGCAGACAGCTCGCGCAGTCGGCGAGCTTCCATTCACCTTCGATCGGATTGACGCCGCCGACCAACGCGCCCGCGCCGTCGGAGAAGATCGCGCGAGACACCAATTCATCTGCCTCGCCGTCGAAGCGGCAATGCAAACTGCAAAGCTCGACCGCACAGAGAAGAATGCGTGCGTCTTGATCCGCCGCTGCCAATCCGCGCGCGACGCGCATGGCATTGATCGAACCGTGACAGCCCATGAAGCCGACGTTCACGCGTTGCGTTGTCGCCGGCAGGCCGAGGCGCATGATAAGCTCGATATCAACACCCGGCGCGGCGAAGCCGGTACACGAGGCCGTGACGAGATGCGTGATCGCTCGCGGCTGCGTCTCGGAGCGCTCGAGTGCTTCGCTTGCGGCAGCGACGGCCAAGATCGGCGCGTGCTCGCGGTAGTGCTCCATGCGCTCGAACGTTGACGGGCCGAGTGTGGCGACGCTGGTGCCGCCATGAGATTCACCTTTGCCGACCTGAAACCAATCGTATCCCAACTCGTACGGCAGACATGTGTAGCGTGTCTGCACGCCTGATCGACGATAGAGCGCTTTCAGCAGTCGTGCTTGTTGCTCGTCGGCGCCGGAGGCTTGGGTTGCAAGGTCCAGTGCTTGCGCCTGCGTCATACGATGAGGCGGATGCGCCGTTCCCAGCCCAAAGATCGTCATTTGCATCGAATCGTTACTCCGGTTTCGCCGAATGAGCCCACTTAAGAAACAACCTCAGTTGCCTTGCCACTCCATCGCGCGCCCCACGTCAACATCTTCGGAAGCCTTCTAAAGATAGGCAGGCTCGCACCGACGGCTGACGGACTCATCGCCCAATGTGCGACGGCGGCCGCAGCGCGAATCCGCGGTGCAAAGCTCGCACGCCATACGCGTCGATAATCTTCTGCAATCTCGTCGCGCACCTGTCTATCATCGATGCGGTCCCGCGCCGCGACGAGACGTTCGACGAGCAACGCCGACGACTGCATCGCCATCGAAATACCTTCAGCGACGGCAGGGTGCGCTTCACCGGCGGCGTTGCCGACACGGTAAACGCCGTCAACGTAGGGTGGCCGAATGCCGGGACGAATCGGCCCTGCCGAGAGCCAGCGCCCTTCGACGATCGCGCTCGGGATAAGAAACTCGTTGATGGCTGGCGACGTCGTGCGAATGTAAGCGATCACCGCATCCCCCGCGCTCTCGCCATCGCGACGATCGAGCGACTCGACGACTTCGCGCCGAACGCAACACGACAAACTCGTGTTCCCGTTGTCGGTGTTGACCATGCCGCCATATCCGCCGGGGAAACTCAGCAGCGGCATCAGATCGCTCGGCAGGGCGGAGCCGCTGAAGTGCGCTTTGAACGCGAGTAGGTCGCTCTTGCGAGGTGGGCGACGCGGTAGTTCGGTTGGCAGTGGACCTGCGTCCCAGGAGCCATGTGCCGCAATGACGACAGTTCCGCGAAGCGACAAGTGTTCGTCGGTGTCTTGCGATTTGGCTTCGCAACGAAAGTGGTCGCCGTTGTCGACAAGCTTCGTGGCGCGATAGGGTTGCAGTATCTGTGCGCCCGCGTTCGCGGCATCGGTCAAGAGTTGCGCGTCAAGCGTATCGCGCTTGAGGGCCCGACCCCAGCGGCGCGTGTCGCTCCGGCGTTGCGGCAGATCGGCGACGAGAGAGGTTTCGCCGGCAATGAGGCCAACTCGCTTCACTTCCGGCCCGGCTGCGGCCTCGAATGCGTCGGCAAAGCCGAGTTGCTCGAGCAGCGGCCAGTTCGTTGCCGACAGATATTCCCCGCACACTTTGCGACGCGGAAATGCTTTTCGCTCGACGACAACGACCGACAAACCGGCTCGCGCGAGCAGCGCTGCGGCGGTCGCGCCTGCTGGACCGCCACCAATCACGATCGCGTCGAAGCTCTGATGAGTATGTTGATCGATCATGGCGTCCTCCGCCACGAAAGCAGGTAACGGCATGGCCATCGTCGCGCGACTTGAGCCCCGTTCAATCCCGCGCTCGGCGAGTGATCGAACTTCATTGCGCCGGAACGCACCCTCGACCGAACGTGGTCCGTCAACGCGTGCCACGTCGGATTTTGAGAGCAGTTGCGTGCCGAGCCGCGCGAGCATCCATCCCGCACGAGAGCGCACGAGATCATTAACGAGCACCAAATGGTCAGCGCGTTGTTTCATCGCATCGAGCAGGTCGAGCGACATCTGTTCGTCGAGATGATGCAGGAATAGTGAACTGCACACGACGTCGAACGTTTGCAGCACCGGAGCATCGAAGATGTCGGCGACGGTGAACTCGATATCGGCATTCGCAGCGGACGCGCGGCGTTGAGCGTGAGCGATTGCAACCGGACTAATATCAATGCCGACGATGTTGAGGGTGATGTTCGCCCGCCGCGCAGTACGCCATAATCGCGTCGGTACGTCGCCACCGCCGCAGGCCACATCGAGAACCGAGAGACAGTCCGTCTTGAGCTCATGGGCCAATCGGGCAATCGCCGGCCAAAGAATGCCTGCGCTACGGCTGCAATAGTTGATCCGTCGCAACGCCTCGAGCGCCTCGACGTGGCGCGACTCGTCGAGATCGGGTTGATCCATGATCTCCGGCTGAAGATGGCGCGACGCGAGCGGCAAGGATGAAAACATAGATCGAACAATCCGTTGGTGCAGTGCGAACCATCTTCCGGAGCCGATCTTAAATGTTGCGGCCCGCGCGATAATGCTTCAGTCGACGCCGAAAAAGTGACGAGCCCGGTGCTAGGTCGAGGGTTTTTTGCGTCGACCGATGCAGTACAGCACGCGATCGGACCGTGTGAAAAGCTGCCCCTCGCTGGGAGCGAACGATGCGCGGAAGATTTCATCGTCGGCCGGCGATAACGCATTCTCGGCCACGATGTCGAGCGTCGGCCCTGGTCGAATGACGATCGTCGTTCCCGCTTCGTTGATGAAATAGACCAGGCCGCCGGCGGCGATCGGCGATGCGGAGTAGTTGCCGCCGAGCCGTTCTTTCCAGAACTCGCGACCATCGGTGGTTTGGTAGCAAGTGGCGACGCCCTTCATGTCGCAGACAATGACGAAGTTGCCGACGACGATCGGCGACGGGCAATCGCGGCCGCCTTTGCGAGGCGTATGCCATGCCATGTGCGAGTCGGTCACGTCGCCGGCGCCGCCGGGTCGCACTGCATAGAAATCGCCAGGCAGTCCGTTGACGACGCACAGCACTTCGCCGGCGGGCGTCACAGTTGGCTCGCCGCGGCCGTTGAAGCTTTTGCAGAACCAAAGCTCCGTTCCGGTCGCGGGATCATAACCGCGCACTCCGGTATGGCTGTTAATCACCAATTCGTCGTGATCGCCGATGTGCACGATGATCGGTGTGCTCCACCCGCGGTCGTCCGGCCGCTTGGTGCGCCAGACTTGCTTGCCGGTGCGCTTATCGTACGCGGCGATGAAGGCGTCCAGGTCGGCGTCGCCATTTTGAATGACAAGATCGCCAACGATGACCGGGCACGCCGCGACACCCCAGGGGCTTTCAAACTTGCCGAGATCTTGCGACCACAGCGGCTTGCCATCCATCGTGTAGGCGTGCAGTCCGCCGATGCCGAAGAACGCGACGACGACATCGCCGTCGGTAACACAGGTCGGCGACGCCCAGCCGTTCATCACATGGGTGTGCTCGGGTTCGCCGGTCCAGGCAGTCTGCTGCCAGAGAATTTTGCCGTCGTTGCGATCGACGCACAGGACCACACGCTCGCGACCCTTGTCGAGCGCGGAGGTGAGATAGATGCGATCGCCCCAGATGACCGGCGACGACTGCCCCTTGCCCGGCAAATCGGTCTTCCAAGTTACCGAGCCGCTATCCCATTTCACGGGGACATCCGTGTCGGTGCTTTGGCCGTCCTGGTGTGGGCCTCGCCAACGTGGCCAATTCGGCTCGGCGCTCGCGGGCGCAATGGTCGCAAAGAACGTAGGGAAAAACAGAAGCATGGCGGCCCAAATGTGAGCGCCGCTCGGAGTCATCATTTGACCGTGTGCCTCGGATACCGGTGGGTGGATTGGCCCTTATCATAACCCGACAAATCGCAACTGGGCAGAAAACACGGCATTTCGTTGACTTTGTTCTTTGATGGTCCCTCTTTGCGCTGCGGAATTTCCCTATAATGGCCGATTCGAACCACTTCGGAGCTGGCTGCACCATGCCCAAGCAGAAGACGCACAAGGCGACCAAGAAGCGATATCGACTGACGGCCACCGGCAAGGCGAAGCACCGCTGTGCCGGGACGAGCCACTTGAATTCGCATCTGACGAAGAAGCAACGACGCAATCTTCGCGGCACCAAAACGCTGCCCGAGCTCGAAGCCAAGAAGATCCGCATCCTCTTGGGCGATTACAGCTACTAACCATAGGCCCACGGCATGCCTGCCCTGGGTTGATTCGACACTGGAACTTCAACGATGCGAACGACAAAGGGCGCCGCCCGCACCAAGGCCAAGCGACGGCTGTTCAAAAAGACCAAGGGCTTCGTCGGCGGGCAACGCCGCCTGTACCGCACCGCCAAAGAGGCGTTGGTGCGAGCCGGCGTGTACGCGTTCCGCGATCGCCGCGTGCGGAAGCGTGACTTCCGCCGTCTGTGGATCATCCGCATCAACGCAGCCGTGCGCGAGGCGGGGCTCCGCTACAGCCAGTTCATTTACGGGCTGGAGAAGGCGGGCATCGAGCTGGATCGCAAGTCATTGGCCGAAATGGCCGTGGCCGATCCCGCCGGTTTCGCCGCCGTGGTCGAGCAAGTGAAGAAGGCTTTGGAAGCCGCCTAACTGTGGCGCAGGCACACGTGACTGGAGCGCGAGCGACGGGTCGCGTGCATTCCATCGCATGGCACTGACCGACTTTGCCGCCGAGCTCGACGAACTTCTGGCCTCGGCCGAGCGCGCGTTCAGCGCCTCGCACGACTCGCCGGCTCTCGAAGCCGCGCGCATCGAATTCCTCGGCGCGAAAAGCGGCCGCCTGAAGTCGGTGCAAAAGGCCCTCGGCCAGGTCGATAGGGCCGACAAGCCTGCCGCCGGCAAACGCTTCAATGAAGTGAAGTCGGCAATCGAAGCGGCATTTGAGTCGGCCGAGACGCGTCTGAAATCGGGAGCCGCGGCCAAGAGCGGTCCAAGAGTCGACGTGACTCTGCCCGGGCGGCGGCCACGATGGGGTCATCTGCATCCGATCACCCAAACGATCGAAGATCTGAAAGAGATCATGGGTCGCCTCGGGTTCAGCGTCGCACACGGCCCCGAGATCGAAGACGAGTGGCATAACTTCGAGGCGCTGAACATTCCCGCCTCACATCCTGCACGCGACCCGCTCGAGAACTTCTACCTTGCCACCGCCGAGCGCGCCGCTGGTGGGCCGTTGCTGTTGCGAAGTCAGACGAGCACCGTGCAGATTCGCGTGATGGAACACACGAAGCCGCCGGTGCGCGTCATCTCGCTCGGTCGCGTCTATCGCCCCGACACTGCCGACGCAACGCATTACCCGATGTTTCATCAGATCGAAGGGCTGCTTGTCGATCGTCACGTGACGATGGCCGATTTGAAGAGCGTGCTGCGGCTGTTCGCGATGAGTTACTTCGGCGGGGATGTGCACATTCGTTTTCGTCCGTCGTTCTTCCCATTCACCGAGCCGAGTGTCGAGGTGGACATGAGTTGGAACGACACGTGGATCGAGATGGGCGGCGCCGGAATGGTCGACCCGAACGTGCTGCGAGCCGTCGGCTACGATCCCGACGAGTACTCGGGCTTCGCCTTTGGCCTGGGCGTCGAGCGCGTCTGTGCCCGACGTCACAACGTCACCGACATCCGCGAGTTCTACAAGAACGACGTCCGTTTCCTGGAGCAGTTTTAGGAGTGAGTAAGTGAGTAGTGAGTAAGTGATTGGGATTCCATCACTCGACACGCACCCACGAGAACTCACCTACTTACCTCTCACTTACGCACTCATCCCCCATGATCGTCTCTTGGAAATGGCTGAAGTCGTATGTCGCGATCGATCTGCCGCCGGCAGAAGTCGAGCGGCGGCTGATGATGGCTGGCCTGAATCACGAGAGCACGACGCCGGTCGGTGACGATCTCGCGATCGACCTGGAGGTGACGAGCAATCGTCCCGACTGCCTCGGACATCTCGGTATCGCGCGCGAGATGAGCGTCCTGTTTCGCACCGAGCTCAAGCTGCCGAAGGCGACGCCACCCGAAGGGAAGTCGCGAGTCGGCGACTTCATCAAGGTGGCGATCGAAACTCCGGCGCTGTGTTCGCGGTACAACGCTAGGGTCGTTCGCAATGTTCAGGTGAAGTCGAGTCCCAAATGGCTCGCGGATCGACTGGCGACGATTGGCATCGCGACGATCAATAACATTGTCGACGTGACAAACTATGTGCTGATGGAGTGCGGGCAACCGCTTCATGCTTTCGACCTGGCGAACGTCGGCGGAGCGCAGATCATCGTCCGTGGCGGTCGTAGCGGCGAGACGCTCGAAGCGATCAACCACCGCACGTATCCGCTCGACGCCAGCACGTGCGTCATCGCCGACGCGACGCGGCCACTGGGAATCGCGGGCATCATGGGCGGAGCGGGCAGCGAAGTCTCTGCGACGACACGCGACGTACTCATCGAAAGCGCGGTGTTCGATCCTTCGGCCATTCGAGCCGCCGCGCGACGGTTGAACCTGCACAGCGATTCGTCTTATCGCTTCGAACGCGGCATCGATCCCGAAGGCGTCGACTGGGCGAGTCGTCGGGCTTGCGAGCTGATTCTCGAAACCGCAGGCGGCGACTTGGCTGCCGGCGCCGTTGATGTGGGCGTTCAACCCAAGCAGGCTGCGCCGGTCGTGCTTCGTTTTTCGCAGCTCAAGCGAATCATTGGCATCGACATTCCGATAGACGCAGTGTTCGACATTCTGAAGCGGCTTGGTGTCGAACAAGCGGGGAAAGCGGATACGAAAACGTCTGCGGAGTTCATTCCGCCAAGCTGGCGGCGCGACCTGGAACGTGAGATCGATCTGGTCGAAGAAGTCGCGCGCATCTACGGCTATGAAAAGATTCCCGAGGACGTGAGCGTGCCGATGGCGACGTCGTCGCGAACGGCGGACGACCGAGTGCTCGACCGCGTGCGGCAGGGGCTGACGGCGGCGGGCTTCGACGAAGCGCTCACGATCTCGGTCGTCGAAGAGGCGTGGTCCGAAGCGTTCAGTCCGTGGACCGATGCGCCAGCGCTCAAGTTGTCGACACCCATTCTGCGTCGGGCCGATTGCCTGCGCCGCAGCCTGATCCCTAGCCTGCTCGGAGCACGACGCACGAACGAGTCGCTGGCCAATCCGGTCATTGAACTATTCGAGATTGCCAAAGCGTATCTTCCCGACGCCGGAAAACTGCCGCGCGAGGATTTGTTATTGGCGATGACCAGCTCGGACGATTTCGCGGCCCTCAAGGGGGTCGTCGAATCGCTCGTGGCGAGGGTAAATCCGACAATTGAATTGCAGGTTGTTGAAGCACATCTGCCGCTACTCGATGCGGGGCAATCGTGTCGCTTGTTTTTCGATGATGGCGAGTTGTTTGGCGTGCTTGGCGCCGTGAGTTCTGAAGGTCTTGCGCAGTTCGAGTTGCGTAACTCGTCGACCGTTGCCGAGCTGCGGCTCAATGCACTCATCGAGCGCGCGGTGCTCGTGCCGCAATATGTCCCGCAATCGCCGTTTCCATCCATCGCGCGCGATCTGAACCTGGTGGTTGATGAAGAGGTGCGCTGGACTGAGCTTGAGCGCGTGGTGCGTCATGCGGCGGGTGAACTGCTCGAAACGCTCGTGTATCGCGA
Source organism: uncultured Planctomycetota bacterium (assembly GCA_963708675.1). GTDB lineage: Bacteria > Planctomycetota > Planctomycetia > Pirellulales > PNKZ01 > DATAXP01. The sequence goes on along the minus strand of CAVPTO010000003.1, from coordinate 1,098,083 downwards.
CACCTATCGTGACGTCGAACGATTGGGAGCGGGAAAGAAGAGCATCCTGCTGTCGGTGAAGTTCCGCGATGCGCACGGAACTTTGACGAGCGAGCAAGCGGATGGACTTCGCGATGCTATCGTCGCGGCGAGTCGCGACGCGTTGAAGGCGGAACTGCGAGCGTAGATGCTCGTTCGCCAGTTAAACTTCTTGCCAGCCTTCGCTTTGCATCACGTGACGCGGCTCATAGTGCGTCGACCCTCGCTGTGACCGGTGACTCTCACGGTTCCACGGTGTGATGCCTTCCAATTCAGGCATGATCTCGGTGAGTTGACCGATGAGCGTCTCAGCTAGTCGTCGCATGCTCGACGTGTCCGCACGTTCGAGGATGGCGGCGGCGGTTTTCATCAATCGCACCAACCGCGCACGCTCCATAACCGGCGCTGACAACGCACAGTCCGAATCTTCGAGCAGATCCGCGACCGGCACCTCGAGAATGTGCTGCCATGCATAAAGTTCGCTCAGCGTGAGGTCGGTTCGCTCATCTTCTTGACGAGCAACTTCGTCGACATCAACCCGCAGATGCTGAGACATGCGGCGAGCGGTGATGCCTTGCTCGCGTCGCACTTCTTTCAGGCGATGGAGCTTCTTAGGCGCGGCCGGTTGGGGCGTGCTCGTCGCAGGAACGTTCGATGTCGTCTCAGATGATAGGTTTTGATGCGCAAAGCTCATACGGCGCTCGATTGTCTCGCGAAAGTGAGTTCAACTGATCAACAGACTTGGTAATCAATACGCAAGACCTGCGCCGAACGAGGTTCAAGAGACCCCCGATGCCAGTGCGCAGCATCCCTAAAACGCAGACGTGCCTTGGAGTTGGAACCTTCGTCACTCACCTGAACGGCGAGCCAATTGCCACCGGAATGGTCGACCTCTTCTTGTCAACCTGTTGAGCTACGAGGAACCTCGTGCGTCTCAACTGCGCTTCATGATAGCGCACCGCTCAGGTTCCGGCAAGCATCGAGCAGCCGAATCCTCATAGCTGCCATCCCGCCAGCAGCGATTCGCCGGACGACGATCGGCTATTCGTTCGACGCGAATGTTTTGATGTGGTCGAGGAAATTCGGCGAGTTGATGTCCATGAGGTCATCGACCTGCGGAGTCGAATCGATGCGACGAAGCTCCGTAATGCGTTCCATAGAACTGCCGCTGGCACGCAATGAGGTGCTGAGATCCTCGCGCTTACGCAACCGAACTTCGTTCAGGCCCAAGCCTTTGCGCTCGATCCACTCGAGCAGGTTTTCGCGGGCCGAGGCACGCGACCAATCGAGGGCGATACTTCGCGACGTGACCAACATCGCCCAGTCGAGGCGATCGGCTGAGATTCTCGAGCCTGGCCAGCGAAAGCGGCGTCGAGGCGGCACCGCGCTCAGGTGGCCGACCGCCGCGTCGTAACGGTCTAACGCGTTCCAAATCTTCGGAATACTTTCAGCCGAAGCTGGACATCCGTCGGCGCAAAATAAAATGTCGTCTCCGCGCACGAATTCGAGCGCGCTGTGCATCGCTGCCGCGGTACCCGATCGGAGCGGGCGACGAATGAAGCGAACCTGCGGATAGCTGATCGCTTGGTCTTTGAGAACGTCGGCCGTCGTGTCAGTCGAGCCGTCGTCGACGATGAACAATTCGAACGGCGACGCGACCTCCGGCAGCAGTTCGATCATCTCCCACACCAACCGGCCAAGAGTTGCATGGGCATTGAAGACCGGCAGCACAACGCTGAGTTTGAAACTCACACACAGGCTCCTGCAAAGGTCGGGACTGATCGCGAGATGCCGCCGTTCTCAAAGCGGGCACGTCGCTCATCCTTGCACCTCGGCTGGCGGAAATGGCGAACGTGAAACGGCACAAAACAAATACGACTTCAAGCAATCTGACGAGCGTGGCGGCAAGACCCGGCAAACGCCTTGTAACGGTTCGTGGGTCGTCACATCCGGCGCGGCGGCTCGCACCCCGAAGGCCGGATGAGTATCCTTGAGCAAGAGCGGCAGAGACGACATCCGGTGCATCTTCGGACCGGTCCGTATGCCGCGACTTCGAGGAGCATCGCGACGTGACCGCAGAATCGGAGAGCGTGCCCGACTTCACAACGGCTGGGGGGTTGCTCCCTGCCATCGCGCAAGACGCCGCGTCGGGCGAAGTTCTCATGCTCGCTTGGATGAACGCCGAGAGCTTTGCCGAAACCTTGGCGACCGGCCGAGCTGTGTACTTCAGCCGCAGTCGCAATCGGCTTTGGCGCAAAGGCGAAGAGAGCGGACACGAGCAGCACGTCCGAGCGGTGCTCGTCGATTGCGATGCCGACACCATCCTGCTGAAAGTCGAACAGCGGGGCGGGGCGGCGTGTCACACCGGCCACCGCAGCTGCTTTTTCCGCGAAGTGTCGTCCGACGGCATTCGCAACGTCGGCGTGAAGGTCTTCGAACCTGCCGAGGTCTATCGAAAACCGACCGCACAACATCCATCGGAGAAACCGTCTTGAGAAACATCGCGCTCACGTGCATTGCGTCATTCGTGATGGCGGCCATCGCGCTTGCCGCGCCACAAACGCCCGCGTTGCCGTTGCTCGTGCAGGAAGACTTTGAACATGGGGCCGACCGGTGGGAGCCTACCGATGCCGAAGCTTGGAAGGTCGCGACTTCCAGCGACGGGCATGTGTATAGCCTGTTCAAGCAAAGCAAGTACAAGCCGCCGCATCGTAGTCCGTTCAACATCTCGCTGCTCGAGGATGTGACCGTCGGCGACTTCGTGCTCGATGTGCGCGTGCTTAGCACGAAGCCTGACTACAATCACCGCGATATGTGCTTGATCTTCGGCTATCAGAACTCGGCGCACTTCTATTACGTGCATCTCGGCAAGAAAACCGACGACCACGCGAATCAGATTTTCATCGTCAACGATGCGCCTCGCGTGAAGATCTCGACGAAGACGACGGACGGCACGAACTGGGACGACCAATGGCACGACGTGCGTATCGTACGGCGCGTCGAGGATGGCACGATCGAGATTTACTATGACGACTTCGAGACGCCCGTCATGACGGCCGTCGATAAGACGTTTACCTGGGGACGCATCGGGCTGGGTTCGTTCGATGACATTGGCGATTTTGACGATGTGAAACTGTACGGCGTCGCGGTCGAAGCTCGCTAAAGGAAGGACACTTGCAGCATGAATGCTGAGGAACGATTGCAGGAACTGAAGCTGGAATTGCCCCCCGCCCCGAAGCCGGCGGGCGTCTACAAGCCCGTGATCGCTGTGGGCAACGTCGCGTATGTTTCGGGGCATGGTCCGCTGCGTAGCGACGGCACGCTCATCATGGGGAGGATCGGCGCGGGCCTCGATCAACAAGCCGGCTACGATGCCGCGCGACAAACGGGGCTCGCGATTCTTGCATCGTTGCGCAGGTCTAGGCAGCCTCGATCGCGTGAAGCGCGTGATCAAGGTGCTCGGCATGGTGCAATGCACGCCCGAGTTCACGCAGCATCCGGCCGTCATCAATGGTTGCAGCGAGCTATTCGCGAAAGTGTTCGGCGCCGATGCGGGTGTCGGCGCTCGCAGCGCCGTCGGTATGACATCGTTGCCGATGGGCATGGCCGTCGAGATCGAGGCGATCTTTGAGATTGAACAACTGCCGTGATGCAAACGGCAGGAGGAACCACAGAGAGCACGGAGAAGCGGAAGAGAATGAACCACAGATGCACACAGATAAACACAGATGAGAAGAAGAAAATGGGGAAAAGTTTCTTCTACCTTTCTACTCTCCGTGTAAATCCGTGTGCATCTGTGGTTCATTCTCTTTCTGAACTAGAGGTCGCCGGTGCGTGAGCGTAGCTCGAGGCCTTCGGCGCGGAGGTGGTCGAGTTGGTTGAGCGTGAGCAGGCGGAATTGTGAGGTCCAATCGACCATACTGATCGAGCCGTTGTAAAGGCTGAATGGATTGCGCTCGGCAGGCACGTTGATCAGCGCCTTGAGCGCGGCGGTGAGCACGCCGCCGTGCGCGATAACGAGAACGTGCTGAAACGGCTGCTGGTGGATGTGCTCGAAGACATCTTTCGCACGACGCATGAGCGCGCGGCGAGACTCACCTTGGGGAATGCAGAAGTCTGGGTCTTGCGCCTTCCATGCGATGGCTGCATCGGGCCATTGGGCGGTGATCTCCGGCCATGTGTGTCCCTGAAAGACGCCCGCGTTGACTTCCATCAACCGATCGTCGGTTACCAACGGTAGTCGAAGAAGATCGGCGGCGGCTTGGGCAGTATCACGAGCACGTGACAATGGGCTGGCATAGACGGCGTCGATCGGGACGTCGCGAAAGGCGCTGACAACGGCGTGGCCTTGCCGCTGGCCAAGCGCGGAGAGCGGCGTATCGAGTTGCCCTTGCACGCGACCTTCGGCGTTGAAGGTCGTTTCGCCGTGTCGAACGAGGTAGAGGATCATCCGTGGTTCCGTGGGCGTTGAGTCCGTGTTTCGACATTGCATCGGACGTTTAGCCGGACCGTCTGCGGGCCGCGTTCCGCCTCGCGCGGCGGACAAGTCCGCCGGCTAAACAGCACGATTGTAATGTGTGGGCATAAAAAAAGCCGGTCGAGCGTTCGTTGTCGAACCCTCGACCGGCATGCTAAACGGTACGGACCGTCGTTTGGTTAGGCGAACAGTTCCTTGATGACGCGACCGCTGTTGGCGATCTTCATCGGGCGGTTGTTCTTGCTCGTGAACACGGTTTCCAGCGAGACGCCCATGCTCTTGAGGACCGAGGCCATGAGGTCTTGCGATGAATAGGCGTCGCTCTCGACGGAGGTGCCGTCGGCGCTGGTTTCGCCAACCGCGATGCCGTGCTTGAACGAACCTCCGGCGACGACCGTGCTCCAACTGCGAGCCCAGTGATCGCGGCCACCGCGGCTGTTGAGGCGCGGCGTGCGGCCGAAGTCACCCATCCATACGATCGACGTGTCTTGCAACATGCCACGTTGATCAAGGTCCATGATCAAACCGCTCATGGCGGTGTCGAGCACGGCGAGGTTGTCTTTGAGGCGTTGCTGCAGATTGTCGTGCAAGTCCCAGCCGCCCATGTCGACTTCGACAAACGGGACGCCGGTCTCGACCAAGCGGCGAGCCATCAAGCATCCCTTGGCAAAACCGCTTTGACGAGCGGCCATACCGCCGCCGCCCGCGGCACCAATGCCGTACAACTCTTGAACCGACTTCGGCTCCTTGTCGACCTTGAAGGCATCCATCTGCTTGCTGGTCATCAGGTTGACCGTGCTTTGCAGAACCTTGCCGTGATCGTAGGCGGGCTCGCCGCGAGCGAGTTCGCGCTCGACTAGCGCCGGCGAAGCTCTTCTCGAGCTTGGCCAACATCGTCATGCGGTCGGCCAGACGGCCGCGATCCATGGTGACGTCGAGGTTGCGGACATCGCCGTTGGTGTCGACAACGAACGGGGCGTAGCTCATGCCCAAAAAGCCTGGCCCAACGCTGCCGCCGCCGATTGAGACGAACGGCGGAATTTCCAGGTTCATGTACTTCGACTGCTCCGCCAACTCGTGAGCGATGACCGCGCCGTAGCTGGGATAGTCGACGTTCGGGTTCGGCACGTAGCCGGTGTGCATGTAGTAACGACCGCGAGTGTGGTCGGCTTCACGCGTGCTCATCGAGCGGACGATCGCCGCACGGTTCATGAGCTTGGCCATCTTCGGCAGATTCTCGTTGATCTGCACGTTGCCGGCCGTCGAGATCGGCTTGAACGGGCCACCGGTCGGTTGGCCGGGTTTCATGTCCCAAATGTCGATGGTCGGCGGACCACCGTTCATGAACAGCAGGATGCAGGCCTTGTTGCGCTTTCGCAGGTCGGCTGCGTTCGCACGCATGGCGTTGGCAAACAAGCCAGCCGTTGGCGCCGTCAATGCGGTGGCGGCTGCCATGTGCTCCATGAAATGACGACGTGTCATGCCGTTGGGTGTCTTCACAGACATTTGCCGATTCTCCGTGGGTGCTCGAAGCGTGATTTGGTGTGTAGTAGGTAGTTTGGTAGGGGGCGGAAGCCGGTAGCCGCTAGTGAACGAAGATGAACTCGTTGCTGTTCAGCAGTGCCCACCAGATGTCCTGGTAGCCCATCGCCGCGCCGTGGGCCGACAAAGCGGCCTGGCACATGCCGACGTCCGAGCTGCTCGGCGTTCGCGCGAACGCTGCAAGGAACAGATATTCGATCATTTCGTGCGGCTTCATACCGGCAGCGGCCAACTTTGTCAGCAGACTGCCGCTTTCGGTGCTCGTGACTTCCTTGATGAGGGGACCGTTCATCATCATCAATATCTGCGGGATCGTGCCGTTGAACGTGGTCAGGTCTTCACCTTCGTCGTTGTTCACGTTGACGGTGAACTGCATCAGCCATGTGTTGCGTTCCTTGAACCGCTCGTCCAAGGTGCCCTTCAGCTTGCGGTCTTCCTTGGGCAGGAACTTGATGACCTGCAGCGACTCGTACAACTGCTCGGGCTGCATCTGACGCAGATAGAAGCGGCTGAACTTCGGCTTCTCGCCCAGCGACGGGTCATCCTTCTTGTTCTTCGGGCCAACGCGGCTCGACAGGCCATAGGCTTCGCTCAGCGTGATCCAGCGGATCAGCTTCTTGATGTCGTTGCCTTGGGCGGTGAACTCCGAACCCAGGCGTTCGATCAACTCGGGATGCGACGGGGGATTGTGCGGGCCCATGTCGTCGACCGGCTTGGTGAAGCCATAGCCGAGGAAGTGGCCCCACATGCGGTTCGAAATCGCTTTGCCGAGATACTCGCTCTTGGTAATCAACTTGCCCAGTTCGGCGCGGCGGTTCACTTGGTCGACGTAGCCCGACGGGTTGATCTTCGTGCCATCGACGAACGTGGGATACGCGACGGCCATCGTACCGTTGCGCAGTTCGTAGTAAATTTCGGCCTCGCTCGGGGTCGAGCCTTCGCCGTGGAAGTCGCGGTTTTCGAGCAATGCCGATTCAATATCGCGGCCAGCGCGCTCGAGCGGCGACGCCTTCGTCTGACGGAAGAAGGCGTTCATGCTCCAGAACTGGTCCTGCTTCCAATCGTTGAACGGATGGTTGTGGCACTGCGTGCATTGCACCTGCAGGCCAAGGAACAGCTTGGCGGTCTTCGAAGTCGCTTGGGTTGCGTTCTCCAAAAGCATGTTGACGAGGAAGTTCGTCGCGCCGTTGTATTCCTTGCTGTCGGGGCTGGTGGCGCCCGTGGCGCTCACGAGTTCGTACACCATTTGGTCGTACGGCTTGTCGCGCAGGAAACTGACGCGAAGGTACTGATGCATCCCTTCGCGATTGATCATGCTGCGGTTTTCGCGACGAGCCGGCGGACGGCCGATCAACAGATTCGTCCACACACTCGCCCAATAGTTCGCGTACTCTTCGGCGTATTCATCGCTGGTGAGCAAGCGGTCAAGCAGCTTCGTCTTACGCGTGTTGGATGGCTCGGCAAGGAAGGCATTCAACTCACCGACCGTGGGGATGCGGCCAATCACATCGAGAAACACGCGGCGACACCATTCGTTGTCGCCAGCTTTCGGCGAAGGAGTGAAACCGCCGTCGGCCCATCCCTTGCGAATCTCGGCGTTGATGAAGTCGATGATGCCGGTTTCGGAACTCGTACCGCTCGACGACACGCTCGAGCCGAGCTTCGCTTCGGCCGCGTCGAGACGAGTGGCAGCACTACCGCCTGCGAGGTACAGACCGCCCACCAACATCACCATGCCCGATAGCATGCAATGACGAGTGGCTAGACGGAGAGTGCGGCTGAAAAACCGGGTCATGAACAAATCCTTTTCCGGTGGGCGTCGGTGCGTGGGCAAACTGCGTGGTTCGTGAGCGTTATCTTAAAGGCGTTTTTGCGGAATACAAAGCGAAAACCACTGCTGCGGGCACGATTTCCGTCGCTGGAGCTTCCTTCGATGACCACCCAAAACAGGCGTCACTGGCAATGTATCTTCCCAATACATATGCTCAATTCTGCTGTAGCGATTTGCAACACCCTGTCGGCCGCATTTTTTTGCCGGCCTGATGAGACGTTGCAACGTTGACTCCCCCAGCCCTTTCGCCTCATTTGACCGCAATGCCTCAAATCGCGGGAAAAGATAGCGTCGAATCGCAGTTTGGCGTCTGAATCAGAGCCTCGTCAGCCCCGCACAGGACAAGCTGTTCCGGCCCTGTCCTGTGCGAAACTAACGACTGCGGCCCGCTTGTAAGGCAAACGTCGTGCCTTAGATAGCAACGACGTCACAGAAACGCCGATTGTTGCGAGCCGACACATCGGTTCAAGCAATCTGCTTGAATTGGATGTCGTGCAGCCGGCCATAGAACTCACAACGACGGAGCAACTCGTCGTGTCGGCCAACGTCGAGGATGTGGCCGTTGCTCATCACGACAATACGATCGGCCAAAGCCAGCACGTTCAGGCGGTGCGTGATCATGATCGTCGTGCGATCCCGCATGAACTGTTCGAGCACCTTGTGAATGAGCTGCTCACTTTCGAGGTCGATTTGGCTCGTCGCCTCGTCGAGGATGAGCAGACTGGGGTCGCGCAGGATCGCCCGGGCCAGGGCGATGCGCTGACGTTCGCCGCCAGAGAGCATCGACCCGCGCGGGCCAACGAACGTGTCGTACCCGTCGGCTAGTCGTTCTTCGATGAAGCGGTGAGCATGTGCTTGCCGGGCGGCCGCAATCACCTCGTCGCGCCGAGCGTGCGGGGCGCCGTAGCGGATGTTGTTGTAAACGGTGTCGTCAAATAGCAGCGTTTCTTGCGTGACGAGGCCGATCTGCTGACGCAGATTGCGTAACCGAACGCTGCGGACGTCGGTTCCGTCGAGTCGGACGACGCCCGAGGTCGGGTCATAGAAACGCGGGATGAGGTTGGCGAGCGTGCTCTTGCCGCAGCCGTTGGGGCCAACGATGGCGAGGGTTTCGCCAAAGGGAATCCGCAGGTTGATGCCATCGAGTACGAGGTTGTTCGAGCCGTAGCTAAAGCGGACGTTGTCGAACACGATGTCACGCTCATGTCGGCCGATACGCGTCGGCTTCAGTGGTTCGACGACCGTCGGCTCGCGATCGAGCAGTTGAAAAATGCGGTGTGCCGCCGCGCCGCCACGTTGGATGCGGCTGAAGACTTCCGATAATTTGCGCGCACGGATCGGCCACTCCCGCGAGCAGACCATAAAACAGCACTAACATGGGGAGCTCGAGCGCTTCGTCGCTCATGCGCATCGTGAACAGATGCGTCTCTTGATTGATCGTCAGATAGGCGCCGGCGACCATGGCGATGCCGATCGTCATCACGCCTAGCATCTCAGTGACAGGCCGGGTGAGCGAATCGAAGTAGGCGATCCGCATCGTTTTGAAATAATAGTTCTTGCTGACATGGTGGAACCGGCGGCGCTCGGCCCGCTCCATCGTGAAAGCCTTGACGACCTTAATGCCTTGGAAGGTCTCGTCGAGGATGTTGTAGATCTGCGACATCTCTTCCATGGCGCGGCGGTTGGCGCGCTTCAGGCTCTTGGCGAGCCAGCGGATCGAGAGTGCCGTGATCGGCGCCAACACCAGCGAGAACAATAGCAGCCGCCAACTAACGAACGCCGCGCCGGCAAGGCAGGCGATCATCTTGAGCGGTTCGCGGATCAACTTGCCGAACAGTTCGTTCAGCCCGCCGACGAGACTTTCCATATCGCTGGTGAACCGATTCATCAGGTCGCTGGTGCCTTCGTTATTGAAGCGAGCCAGGTCCATGCGGATCGTGCGGCGATAGAAATCCTTGCGTAGCCGGAAAGCCGCCAACTGCGAAAGTCGATCGCAGAGAATCGAGTGCGCGACGAGGAAAACGCCTTTGATCGTGGTGCCGATCAACAAAATGGCGACCACGAGGACAAAGTTCTTAAACGCGTCGTTCGGCAGATACTTCCGAATGACGTGTTCTTGCAATCCCTGATACAGCCGCAACATGTATTCCTGGTGCGACTGCTGATTCACGGCAGTCTTGCGCCGCGAACGGAGCGCGGCGGCGCTCGGTTCATCGGCTGTCGGCATCTGTGCGTCGATGCGAGCGATTTCCGCTTCGGCTTTCGACAGGCGTTCTTTTGCTCCGGCGATTTTCTCGTCGGCCCAATCGTCGAGCGACTTGCGCTGCAACGCGACTTCGACGAACGGATAGATTGTCGCGATGTTGCCGCCCCACAGGACGGCGATCATCAGGGCACACACGACGGAGGCCCCGAATGTCCAGCGATAACGAAGCGCCAATGCCAGCGCTCGGCCGAAGTCTTTCATGCTGGCGATGTCATCCATGACGCTGTTCAGCCGCGACGCGACGCAGCCAAACGAGATGCGAGTCCATCAGGTCGGGTCGCCGTTTTATCAGATTGCCCAAAGCGGGCCAATATCGGCAATTGTCCCACTCGCGCGCGACGTGTCCGCTTTCGTGACGCGCTCGCTCGTTCTCGACGGAGCGGTGATAGCGTTTGTGCCGATTCTCTTAATTTTGTCGATCGATCCGACGATATGACCTGTACCGGATCGTCTCGTTCCGGCCTCAGCGAAGTTCGAACGGGGGTTCGGCCAATGAAACGCTTGTGTCTTCTCGCCTTGGTTGTCGCGACGGTCGGCGCTAGCAGCGGATGCTGCTTGTTCGATCGCCTGTGCTGTGCTCGACGCTGCTACCCGATGCCGGGCCCCGGCTCGTGTACGGGCTATTGCAACGACGGATGTGCAGGCGGTTGCTCCACCGGCGGTTGCATGTCGGGCGGATGCGCGACCGGCGGCTGTATGGGAGGCGGTTGCACAACGGGTGGCTGTGGCTGTGCTTCCAACGGCGGATACAACGCGAGCCTTGCGGCCGGCGGACCCGAGGGTGGCTTTGGCGCTGGCTGCGGCGCCGAGCCTGGATGCATGGACGGAGCCGGATGCGCCAACGGCATGTGCTGCTTAGGAAAGAGGCGTGCACCGCCCGTCCCCGCCGAGCAGTATCAAGGCCCCGCCGTGGGTCAGGTGTCCTACCCGTACTACACGACCCGCGGCCCGCGCGACTTCCTCAATCCGAACCCGCCGAGCATCGGCCCGTAAGCGCGACGACCTGGTCGCGCCCAACGTTTAGCCGGTCCGCCAATGGCGGACTCGCCGCGTGGCGGCAATGCACGATCAAACCGAGTGGCCATTGGAGGAATGGACCTCCAACTCGGACATCAACAGAAGGTCGAGAACGCTATAGCTCTCGTCCGGCTGAAAAACAATGACCGTTCGCCCCGATTGAGATTGGGCGACGAAATCGGGATGTGCTACATCGAAGTGCCTGCCGTCCGCCATCCGAATGGTGAACGGTCGAAACGGCTGAAGGTGCAAGGTCGCACGAAATTGTTCGGTGGTCATATCAGGATTATAGCGGGCCGACCGCTACTCGCAAAAATCCGTCATAGCGCCCCGTGAATTTCATGGCTTCACGCGTTACGGCTCAAGCGCAGCCGGCAGATGCCCCTGACGAAGAAACGTCTTCGAGAGATCATAAAGCACTTCATACGCGTTGTGGTCTACATCGACCATGAACTTTGTGTCCGGCCCCATGAAGCGGCCTTCGTGACAACCGAAGCAAAAAAATGCCCGATAAACCTGCCCCGATGTATGCCATTCGAGACAAAGGTCGGGATGGTAACCGCCGCAAAACTTCGGGCCGCCATACGGTATGAACGAACGGTAGTCGGCGACGTGTCTCTGCAACGCGTCGATAATCTCTTGTTCTAGAGCGATCGGCTTCGCGTAAAAGTCGAAGCCGTCCATCTGAAAGGTTTCGTTCTCGCGCTTTTCGCGTTCGATGCCTGCTTCGTCGAGCCGAGGCAGCCCTTCATACACGATCACTGAATCTGCATTTGCAATGTGTTTTGCGACCGCGGCGAAACGCTGCAAGAAATCGGCGTCGCGATCGACGGTCTTTCGGAGCGTTTCGAGTCGAGCGGCGCGAAACTGCCGTCGCTGCTCGACGGTGAATAGGCTTTCAATCTTTGCATCGCGCGCCAACTCAAGGTCGCGAATTCCCCGTCGAATATCTTCAATACTCCGCTCGACGTTACGTTTGTCAGCGTCGAGCTCGTCCTCCAGCCGGAAAATCTGTTGACGGTATTCGTCTTGTACCGTATCCAGCTGGTTGTGCTGCTCAGGCGTGACCGAGATGAATTCGCGCTGGTAATAGAAAGCGACCGTTTTGTCTTGCGCGCTCGCCGAAGTAGCCAGCAAGATAGCCATGATGAAGCAATGAATTCGACTCATCGGAACATCCATCTTTTCACATGTCCGACGAACGGAATTCAGTGTCTGTGCGTGCATCATCGCGGGACCAACTATCGTGCCTTCCAAATCTTCACATCATCGAAGAGCACACCCTTGCCGGGCACGGTGAAGTGGAAGCTGGTCTTGGTGTCGTGGGCGATGCCGGATGATTTGAGATAGCCGACGGGTTCGCCGTCGACGCTGACGCGCATCTGGTCGCCCACGACCTCGACCGTCGCGGTGTGCCACTTCTTTGGCTCGATCTTCACCTCGGCGGTCGACGCGGCGCCGGCGACCAGCTGCTCGGCCTCCGCCTTGCGTGCGGGGTCTTTGCGCATTTCGTAGATGTCGTTGCGCATCAAACCTTCCTTGTCGTCGTTGATGCGCACCAGCTTCGGCGAGAACATCACGCGGCAGATGTGGCCGGCATGCGTCCCTTTGTACTTCTGGTCGTCGAACACCGCATTGAACGTCGGCGATCCATCGAGCTTGAACTTGAACTCAACAATGACGTCCTTCATCGGCCGATACAGCCGTCCGACCGCGCCGTGATCGTCACGCGTTTGCACGCCCTTGAGCGCGCCGTCCTCAACAGTGAACGTCGGAATCAGCGACTTCCACTCGCCGAGGTCCGAGCGTTCGAAGTCATCGGAGAGGATTACGTCCCCTTTCTCCGCCAGCGGCGCGCTGGGAATCGAGGTCGCAACGCAGATGGAGGGAAGCGCGAGGACCATGCAAAATACGGCGATGTGTTTCATAGCGATCCAATGACGGTGATTTTCAAGCTGCGGACCTCGTAGTCTGACATTCGCAACGCATTCTAACTCAGCCCCCGATCGGATGCTCTCTCAATGCCATACTCGTGCAGCACCGCGATCATTGCGGACTGTTTGACGGCGTTGTTGGGCGTCGCGTCGAGCGAGGCTTCGACGCTGAACGAGCGAGCGAGTTATTGCGCAGCCTATGGGATAGGGGTTTGTGCGCAATAATGGCGGCGCTTTCCGGCATTGACATCGGTTCCTCGCAGTCGCGATGCGCACCCGAGGCTTACCGCATCGAAGATTCATCGCTGCCCCACGAAGCTCGTCACCATTATGCCCCATTTTTGTTATCGAACGAATCGGTTCCTGACAGCCGTGTTCCTTATTCGGGTCTGTCTACGGACCCGAAGAGTGCTTGTTCCAGGTCGGTTACGGTAAGCCGATAAACTAGAATCGAGTAATTAATCTCGGCGTCAGGCTCGCGGTTTTTCAAGAATGCACATAGCCGCCCAAAACGTAAGCCATCGAACTCGCGAAGCAAGACGTGTATGACCTCGGGCTCTTCGTCGAATAAACGCTGCCGCGCCTGTGGGGGCATGGTAACCAATCGCTCGTACTTGCCACACGCGTCACGGTAAAGCCGTTCGTAATCGTCGCACCAATTACCTGGCGCGGATAGGTTGTAGACGCCCTGTAACATCGTCGCACTGATGCAGTACACCCCTGGGCTTAAAGCTTCGACCGCATGGGGCCGCTGGACAAATCCGGGCAAAACGGCCGCCTTGATGCCGTAGTACTCTGGGCTCGACGTCCCGAAATACGAGAGATAAGTCTTCAAGCCGCTCACGGTCTCGAGTCTTTCTCGGTCGAGCCAGGCCTTCAGGGCTGGAAGATCCTGACCCCAATCGAGCGAACTGTCGACCAGGTGCCGGTAGGCGTTGCTTGAGCGACCAATCAGCGGATTGAAATATGCCAGATAGTTTGGCCACGCAAGTGCCGCTTCGCCGGCGTAGAGAACGATGCATCCCCAAACGACGGCTTGCGCAATGCGAGACTTTCCGAAAAGCCAACGCGTCGAGCCTCCCGCCAAAATGAATAGAGGCATGTACGTGACAAGAATGTGTCGATGCCCGATGTTTAATTTGCTGGTGATGGCCATGCCCCAGTAGACGAGAAACAGCACGATCAACGGCGCCGTTCGATACAGGATGTCGCGGCGATCTGAGCGCGCAGCCCTGAAAAGTGTGGCAATCGCCATCCCCAAAAGCGCGAAAAACGTCAACGGTGTCTTTACCAGGAAGCAGTACGGAAAAAACGTCGCCCAGCCCGACATTCCATATTCGCCATTAAAGAAAGCGTTGCGGACCTGTGCGAAGCGCCAGGTATGTGCGAAACCGTATAGATAGGCTTCCGGCAGCAGCCGATATCGTCGGGCGAATTCGATCAGCTCGACAATCGTGCCGCGCTCCGCCAAAGGTTGTGGAAGCTGGTCGCGAACGGCATTACTCTCTTTCGGCGCGTCCGCCCCTCCCTGCAATACGGTCCACGGAACCATCGGTTCATGGGGACCTGCTGTCGCGAACATGCTGAACCGAAAGTTGTAGGCCGCCCAGATGGCGACGTAGATCACGATCGCGTGAACTGCAATGACTGCCGTCTGAACCAGCAGCCTTTGCAAACGTGGCAACACGGACCATATTCGATTTCTCCACGAAACGATCATCGGGCGTTTCGAGATGAGCTGGATCGCCATCAGAAGGATGACGATGGGAGCGATAATGGGCCCCGAAAACTTCGTCAGCAGCAGGCCACTGCAAAGCATCGAGCTGAGCAGGACGTTTTTCACAGAAACGGTATTCAGGACCTTCCAGATAGCCCCGATGGCGACCATAAAGAACAACGATGCCGCCATATCCGAGGTGGCAACGGCCCCGTTGGCAAGCGTGGCGGGCGAGAATGCGTACAATGTCAGGCTTAATAGCGCGCACGCAGTCCCGCCTAGTCGTTTCGCCCAAAGAAAGATCAACGCTCCGAGGGCCACGCCAAGCAGCGCAACCATGATGCGACCTGCCAGCAACATGCTTGCGGCGCTCTGGTTCGCTTCGAAAAAGAACTGCTCCGACATGTCAAACAAAGACGAGCGTCGCCACGCCTCTTGCTCGAGAGAGGGAAATTTGTAGCCTCCGAACACCAGAGGCAGCGCCTCCCATCGTTGTGTGAGATTGCCGTTCTCCGGTTGCATCCGGAAGTCGCCGAGCGTCCAGTAGGCGTACCCGCTCGTCAGATGAAACTGTTCGTCGAACGTCGCGCTTTTTGTCGCGGCAGCGCTGATGGCCAACAAAAAGTAGGTCACCAGTAGTCCACCCGCCACCGTCAGCACGGCCCAGCGAGGCCGTGCTTTTGCCGCGGTGTTGCGCCCTTGCCCCGGCTTTGCTTGAATGCCTCGTTTTATCTTCGAATTGCGCATGCGAACGAGGGGCGGAAAAGGTGGGGGAGGGAAAGGCGGCAGGAACCGTTGTTGAATTTGTGTATGTCGCGAAACGAATCATGCCGCCTTTCCCGTTTCCGCTTCCGCTGCGAAAGACAGGCACGTGTCACGCTTCATCGACTCGGCGATTCGCGGTCCAGAAATGCTCCGCTACACACAGCCTGGCCACGCAGGCCACGGGTACTACATAGAGAGCCACTCTTCGCCGATGAGCGACGGTCTCATCGCCGGTTTTCCACCTGAACAGAGGTGGCCGCTGGAATTCCTTGATGAGCGCTCCGGCCTGAAGCACGACGAATGAACGCACCATAGAGCGCGCCTCGCAACCAGTACGACAAACCTCCGCGCGCGTTTCGCAGCATCGGGATATCTCCCAGCCAACGATGAGAGCCAACTGTTAGATTTCCAACAGCCGTATGCTACCTGCCCCTCGCCAGACGGGCAATCAAACAGGGCGGGCGGGGTGATGGAATCGAGGCACATGACGCTTCGACGCGCCCTCATCCGGTCCGCATGCGCGGACCAGCTTCTCCCGAAGGGAGAAGGAGCTATTTCACCTGGAGCATGCGCTCCAGCGCCGTCAACGCCCAGCGGGAGGTTTCGTCGTCGACGCGGATGATGTTCACGGGAGTGCCGGCGGCGAGGTTCTCGAGACTCCAGCACAGGTGCGACAGGTCGATGCGATACATCGTCGCGCACATGCAAACGATCGGCGAGAGGAAGTGAATCTGCTGCTCGGGATGTTCGTGCTTGAGACGATTCACGAGGTGTAGTTCAGTGCCGATCGCCCACTGCGTGCCGGCGGGAGCTTGTTCGACTTCGCGAATGATCTTACCCGTCGAGCCGTAAACGTCGGCTTTCTCGACGACTTCGCGCGGGCATTCAGGATGCACGAGCACCTTGATGCCGGGATGCTTCGCACGGAACTGATCGACGTGTTCAGGACGGAACATTGCATGGACGCTGCAGTGGCCTTGCCACAGCAGCACGCGACTATTCTTGAGTTGATCGAGTGTGCTTCCCCCAGTTCTTCCGCATGCGGGTTCCATACCGGCATCTGCTCGATCGGAATGCCCATCGCCAGTGCCGTGTTGCGGCCGAGGTGCTGATCGGGGAAGAACAGTACTCGCTTGCGACGCTCGAACGCCCACTTCAACACTGCGGCCGCGTTGCTCGACGTGCAGACGATGCCGCCGTTCTTGCCGCAGAATGCCTTGAGGCTTGCGGCCGAGTTGATGTACGTGACCGGCGTGACGTCGGACGTGTCGATCACTTCGCCGAGCTCGTCCCAGCAATTCTCGACCTGGTCGATCATCGCCATGTCGGCCATCGAGCAGCCCGCCGCCATGTCGGGAAGCACCACCGTCACGCGCTCACCGTGGCGGGACGCGACCCGCTCGGGCCGGTTCGCCAAGATGTCGGCGGTCTCGGCCATGAAGTGCACGCCGCAGAAGGCGATGGCGCGACAGTCGGTGCTCGCGGCCGCCATTTGGCTGAGCTGGTAGCTGTCGCCACGAAGGTCGGACAGCTCGATGACTTCGTCTTGCTGATAGTGATGGCCGAGGATGAGCAGCCGTTTGCCCATCGAGTCGCGGACGGCCTGGATGCGGTCGCGAAGCGAGACGTTGTCGAGCGACTTGTACGGAGCCAGCGGCAGCGACGGAGTGCTGGCCGACGCGGTGAGAGTGGTCATGCCTCTATTATAGTCGTCAGCTCGCTCAACGCACGGAGGTGCGGCACGCCGGCACATTCGCCTTGCGGATCGAGCAACATCGCGTGCCAGCCGGCCTCACGGGCGGCGGTGTAGTCGTGAAGCATGTCGTCGCCGACGAGCAGCAGTTGTTCGGGGGCGAGACCCAAGCGACTTTCAATTTCGCGGAAAAATCCGACCGCCGGCTTTCGCCATCCGAGCTGCGACGAAGCGAAAATATGCGTCTCTTTGTCGAGGGGCGCGAGATGCGAGCAGATTGCGACCAGACGGTCGTCGAAGTTCGACGCGACACCCACGATCAGTTTTCGCTTGCGAAGCGCGGTCCATAATGCGGCAACGTCGGGACGAAGCCGCCAGTTCGCTGCCGACGCGAAGTGGTCCCACAGCACGGCGAAGAGTTCTTCAGTTTCACTCACATCGTCGAACACACGGTCGACAATGCGCACCCACCGGCCGTACTCGCGACATTGGTCGGTGCGGCCCCCGAATCGCTCGCCATCCTTGCGGTCTTCGAGAGCCATGGCCGTGCGGAAGCGGGCGGCGAGCGTGGCTTCGTCGAGTTGCGATCCGAATTGTTTGCCGGCCTCGAAGTAGGCGCGCGCCACCGACGGCTCGGGCACCATCAGCGTGCCGACGGCGTCGAACATCACCGCCTTGATCGACTTGTCGAGTCGCGGGTGATGCGCTGCGGTCTTTTTCGCTAGTGTTGCCATCATTGGGCGAACCGCGAAATCAGTCCCAGGTCGAGCCCGAGGACGAAGAGCATCAAACTAACCAGGAATAGGAAGCCCGCGTAATGGAACGCCAGAACGATGCGTTCGCTGACCGGCTTGCGGCGGATGCCCTCAATGGCGAGGAACACCATGTGGCCGCCATCGAGCACGGGGATCGGCAGGAAGTTAATCACGGCGAGATTCGCACTGAGCATCGTCAGGAACAACAGGAACGTGCCGAGTCCTTCTTTCGCTTGTCGTGCCGCCTCGCCAGCAATCGCGACAGGGCCACCGACGGCGGTCACAGGGATCTGACCACCGAGCTTTTGCAGAAAGCGATACACCAGCATCAGCGAGCCGACCGTCTTGCGTCCGCCGAGGCGAACCGCCTCGCCCATGCTACTGGCGTGAAAGATGAACTCTTTCGGCTCGAGGTTCAAGCCGCGTTCGATGTCGAACAGGCCGACAGCGTCGACGGGTTGCAAATCGACGGGACGCTTCTCGTCACCGGATTGGACCTCGAGTCGCACCGTGCCCGGCGCGATTTGCAGCACCTCCGAGGCGAAGACAACCCAGTTCGGACGCTTCTCGAAGCTGATCGGGTCCGCGGTCTCGCCGAGCTTCTTCTCTTCCTCGGTCGGCAACATCAGCGCCGAAAGGATGCGGTCGCCTTTGCGAATTCCTTGTTTTGCCGCAGGACCGCCGGCGACGACATCGACCACCTCGTTGAGCACCGTGTAGGCGATGCCCAACTCGGGAATCGAGATCGGTTGGCCGGGACCAATCGGTCGTTCGTACCAATCGACGTTGCGGAACGTGACGTCGATCTTTTTCTCGGTGCGCTTGCCTTGTTCGTCGCGGGCAACCGTGAGTTGAACCTTCTTGCCCATCTGCTTGTGAACTTCGTGGGGCAGGGCGATCGGATCGCCGACGGGTTGGCCGTCGATGGCGAGCAGCTCATCGCCGAGTGTCAGGCCGGCTTCCGAGGCGGGGCTATCCGCTTGAATGCCGGTGATCGGGCCGATCTTCATCACCATGCCGAGCGTCTTCATCGGGCTCGGCGGGATGGTGACATCGACGCGTTGCTTCTCGGCGGCCTTGGGTTTCTCTTCACCTTCGCCGCCGCGTTCCACCGTCAATTTCAGCGGCTCGCCGGCCTTGGCGATCATCGGGCGGTACAGCTCGTAGCTCTCCGAAATCGGCTGGCCGTCGACGGCGACGATGTGGTCGCTGCCATCCAACGGCGGTTCGGCTTGCGAGGCGGCCGAATACTTCCGCACCGGCTTCGACGAGATGAGCGTCAAGTCCGAGGCCGACGACAGGCCGATCATCGGAACGCCCAACTCGCTGCTCGGGAACAGCGTCTTGGCGATCGGCTCGGCAACGCCGGGTCGCTTGACGAGAACCTTGATCCCCTTTTCCAAGTTGCTGACCGGGACGTCTTGTCGCAGGTCGTTGAACGTCGGGTGCTTCACGTCGCCGAGTTGGATGATCTCGTCGCCGGTTCGCAAGCCCGCGCACCACGCGGCTCCGCCGGGGACGGTGCTGCCAACGACGCACGGGACTTCCTTCACGCCGATGTTGTAAGCAACGATCGCCATCAGGAACGCGAAGATCACGTTCATAATGACGCCGGCCGAAATGATCGCCATGCGTTGCGGCACGCTCTTGGCCAGGTAGCTGCGCGGGTCGTGTTCGATCGGTGCTTCGAGCGTTGGCTCGGCCGGAAGGTCGCCGTGCGGCAGCGCGTGATGTTCGGCTTGCCCGCCGGCTCGCGAACGTTCATTCTCGCGCATCTGCGCCGAGGGGTTATCGTCTTGGCCCAGCATCTTCACGTAGCCGCCGAGTGGCAGGATGCCGATGCCGTATTCCGTTTCGCCGGCTTGGAACTTCAACAGCTTGATGCCGTAGATGTCGAAGCCGAGATAGAACTTCTCGCACTTCACGCCGCACGCTTTGGCGACGAGGAAGTGTCCGAGTTCGTGGACGAAGATGACGAAGCCGAGACCGGCCGCCACTTCGGCGATGACCAACCAGTTGGCGGGCTGCGAAAGCCATTCGAGCCACGATGCTGCAATCAAGTGCATACCCAACGCTCAACCTCCTGGCGGGCCCAACGATCGAGTGCGATGAGCCGGTCCAACGTCGGAGCGGGCTCGAAGTGATGCTGTTCCAAAATGTTCCGACAAGTCGGAACGATGTCTGTGAATCGTAGCTCGCCGGACAAGAAGCCGGCCACCGCGGCCTCGTTTGCCGCATTGAGGACGGCGCCGGCTGTACCGCCTGCGCGGGCGGCGTCCAGCCCAAGCTGCAGGGCAGGGAAGCGATTCAGGTCGGGGGGCTCGAAATCGAGCCGCTGCATTTGCGTCCAATCCATCTTCGCGGCCACGCCTGGCACGCGGTCTGGATAGGTCAAGGCGTACTGAATCGGCAGCTTCATGTCGGGGGGGCTAAGCTGCGCGATCACCGAGCCGTCGACGAACTCGACCATCGAATGCACGACCGACTGCGGATGAACGACGACGCTGATCTGGTCGACTTCGAGGCCGAACAACCATCGGGCTTCGATGATCTCGAGCGCCTTGTTCATCATCGTGGCCGAGTCGATCGTGATCTTCCGGCCCATACGCCAGTTAGGATGTGCGAGCGCCTCGTCGACGGTGACCTGTTCGAGTCGATCGGCCGAGTACGTGCGGAACGGTCCGCCACTGGCCGTCAGGATGATGCGGCGAACCTCTTCGCGACGGCCGGCCTGCATCGCCTGGAAGATGGCACTGTGCTCGCTGTCGACGGGCAGGATCTTCGCCCCGCGACGCGCGGCGAGTTCGCTGACCAACCCGCCGGCGACGACGAGCGTCTCCTTGTTCGCCAGCGCTACGGTCTTACCGGCTTCGACTGCCGCCCAGGTGCTGCGTAGGCCAGCGCTGCCGACGATCGCCGAGAGCACGACGTCGACATCCGCGCGTTGGACGGCGCGTTCCAAGGCTTCGCCGCCGGTGAGCCGCTCGACACTTGGGGGAAGTTCCGACCAGTCCTGCTCCGCGGCGGCAGCGGCGTCGGCGACCACAATCCAGTCCGGTCGCGCCGTCCGAGCCTGATCGGCCAATAGCTGGGTGCTAGTACACGCCGCTAATCCCGTCGCCCGAAGCCGCGACCCGGCCGAGGCGATGACTTCCAGCGCGTTGCAACCGATGCTCCCTGTCGAGCCCAGCACCGCCACGTTCGTTGCGCGCTGGGTCATCGGCGGGTGCGATTCGATGCGAGAAGTGATTCGAAGTTCGGTAGAAGTACCGCTCGAAGCAGCTAACCCTTGGGCTGACTGCGACTTTCGGTGTCGGCGACGTCATTCTAGTGCGAAGCCCCTCGAATCCACAACTGCGGTACGCTGCGAGACTTCGGGCTTGGCTTTGCGGGGGTTAAACCCACGGACGGCCATCCGTGAGCTTGATTGAACCAATGGAGGCCGCGTTCTACGATGGAATGACCGCTCGATCGAGCGGCCGACGAGCACCCGGAGTGACCCATGGATCCGAACAGCGATAAAGAAGCGACGCCTCGCAAGGGTCGCGATAAGCGGCAGCCGCTGGGGAACAACCTTGTTTGGCTACTGACGGCGGTTGCGGCCGTGGTGTTGCTGGTCGTGTTCGCTGTGCCCCTCAGGCAGGAGCTCGACCTTCCCTACGGCAAACTGATCGAACTCATCGAGCAGGGCGCTCCATCGACCCATCCCGACGCTTCGATACGCGTCGACGGGCTGCACGACGGGCTTCCCGCAACCTACACCTACAGCCATCTGTCAGACCTCAAGATCGGCCCCGAGGAAATCCTGGGCAAAGTTGATCGCGAGGTCGTGAGCCGGTCGACTTCTGACTCGGCTCAGGAGACCGTTGCCGGACCTCTCGAGCCGAAAGCTCAGGTGACGTTCCGCACCGGTCGTCGCGGGTTCGAGTTCGACAGCGGTTCGCTCGAATCGCTGCTTCGAAAGAACGGATTCAGCGACTTCCGCGGCGAAGAGAAGCCGAGCACTCTGTCGACTTACGCGCCGATGTTGATCTTCACCGGCTTCATGGTCCTCATGCTGTGGATGTTTCTGCGACGCATGGGGGGCGCGGGTTCGCCGATGGCGTTCGGCCGCAGCCGCGCGAAGATGTACGCCCAGGAAGATATCGGCGTGACATTCGAGGACGTGGCCGGCATCGACGAGGCGGTTGACGAGCTACGTGAGGTTGTCGAGTTTCTGAGAAGTCCTGAGAAGTTCCAGACGCTTGGCGGTCGGATTCCCAAGGGAGTGCTGCTCGTCGGGCCTCCAGGCACTGGAAAGACATTGCTGGCCAAAGCGATTGCCGGCGAAGCGAGCGTGCCGTTCTTTAGCCTTTCGGGTTCCGATTTTGTGGAGATGTTCGTGGGCGTCGGCGCCGCCCGCGTTCGCGATATGTTCCAACAGGCCGAGGCGAAGTCGCCGTGCATCATTTTCATCGACGAACTCGACGCGTTAGGCAAAACGCGCGGCTCGAGCGTCGTCGGTGGTCACGATGAGCGCGAGCAGACGCTTAATGCGCTACTCGTCGAGATGGACGGTTTCGCGAGCAACAACGGCGTGATCGTTCTTGCCGCCACGAACCGCCCTGAAACGCTCGATCCCGCCTTGCTGCGACCCGGTCGTTTCGATCGTCACGTGCTTGTCGATCGTCCCGACGTCCGAGGACGAGAGAAAATCCTCGAGGTTCATGTGCAAAACGTGAAGCTCGATACCTCGGTCAGTTTGAAAGAGGTGGCACGCATCACGTCGGGCTTCGTCGGCGCCGATCTCGGCAACCTGGTGAACGAGGCGGCACTGTTGGCTGCGCAAGGGGAAGACTGCCGTCGGCATGGAAGAGTTCAACGACGGCGTCGAGCGAGTTACAGCAGGTCTTGAGAAGAAAACCCGCATCATTCATCAAGACGAGAAGCAACGCGTCGCCTATCACGAAAGCGGTCATGCACTCGTTGCCTACAGCCTCCCTAACACCGACCCCGTGCACAAGATATCGATTATTCCGCGTGGCATGGGCGCGCTGGGTTACATGATGCAGCGCCCTGAGGGGGATCGGTACTTGATGACCCAAGGCGAGTTGGAGAGTCGCATTCAAGTGCTGCTGGCCGGCACGATGGCTGAAGAGATGACGTTCGACGATGTGTCGACCGGCGCGCAGAACGACCTCGAACGCGCCAGCGAAATCGCTCGCAGCATGGTGATGGATTACGGCATGAGCCGCATGGGACGCGTGAACTTCCGCGAGAGCGGGCGCAGCCCGTTCTTGGCCGGCAGCGATGCCCCGCGCGAGCGCAGCCACAGCGAGCAGACGGCCCGTGAGATCGACCAGGAAATCGCGTCGATCGTCAATACGGCGCTCGATCGCGTGCAGCGAATCCTCGCCGCGCGACGTCCGGCACTCGAAGCCCTAGCGCAAAGGCTCATCGAGCGCGAAGTGATCGACGCCGACGAGTTGCGGCAGATCGTCGAAGAGAATTCGCCTAGCCCGCAGATTGTGCCCGGCACTGGCGAGGTGAAACGTTCGCCATCGCCGGTGGTCGGTATCATGCCCGAGGTGATCGACCCGCCATCGTCCCTAGGCGGTTGAGTGCAAGACGATGTTTATTGATCGTCAGATGATTCGCTTGAACATCACTACCACGTGCCATCACCGCTTGCGGTTTCGCGCATACCGCCCGTGAGACGCGCGAAACCACAAGCGGTGATACGACGCGTATGCCTTGGTTCACGCCGTTTTCTGGCAGAATCAATAAACGCCTTACTTCTTCTTGCTCTTGGCGGTCTTCTTCTTTGCAGATTTCTTGGGTGCGGTCTTCGCTGCGGGAGCTGGCTTGGCAGCCGACTTCTTTTTCCTTCCGCCGCTGAAGATGCTTCCCCAATTCTCCGAATACTGAGCGCTAGCGCCTGAACGAATGATCGGGCCTGACATAGATGACAATACTCCTGGTGCGGACGATCAGATTTGATCGGTGAATGGTCCATTCTAAAGACCGTTCGAAAGCGTTCAAGCGAAAGCGCGCGAACTAGCGAGTTTCTTCTTCGACCGTCGCGACCGATGTCGGCCACGGAGCGAAAAGCGCGCGTCGCAACCAGGCCATCAGCCCGGGCGAATCGAGATACGTTGGCCATCCATGACGGTGGCCAACGATGTTCGTGATGCTGCGCTGGTCGATCTTCGCGCGATCTTCGCCGAGAGATGCTGTGCCGGCTACTCCGGTCAGGCCAATCGCATCGACGCCGCGGCGATTCGTGACTCGCGGGTAATGCTTGAGGACGATGTCCTGGCTATTGCAGGTCACGTACAACCGGTCGACTTGCCCGATGGCGTTTCCGTAGCGACGTCCCGGCATGAGCCAATCGCAGTCCATCGCGGCGGCGATGAGCATGGCCCGTGACGGAGCCGTTCGCTCTTGCAGCGGATGCCCCGACGACAGTTCGATGCCGCGGCCCGATACGGTTCCGCCGCCTAAGAAATGGAGCGCGCCGGCGGCAATACGTCCTCCGAAGCTGAACCCGATCAGGCTCAATGGAACGTCACCGCGAATCCGGTTCAACGCGCTGGCCAGGTAATAGGCCTCGGCGTCTGTTCGTGCCATTTTGACTTCGGCATCATGCACCAACGTGCCATGCACGGGGTCGCTGGGCCAGGACCAAATCACGAAGCGAACGTTCGGCCCACAAGCCGAGTATGCGACACGCCGGTAGGTGGTGAGCCCCAACTCACGGGCCTCTTGAGTATCGATGCGATTGCCGTGAACGAACACGACGGTCGTCGTGGTCGGATCGTCGGTGGCAAGAAACTCATCCTGCGACGACGCAATCCAACCCGCGCCGCATTGGTACTGCCACACGGTCGGCACCACGCCACTACGAGGGCAGTTGCCGCCGATGCGTCGCGTGCTGAATAGCCATACCTGTTGCGAGTCAGCCACCGCGGCGGAGTTGCTGATCGACAGATCAACGGCGTCGGATTCCGCACTGGCCGTCGACGATGCGACGGCTCCAAGCGCACCCATTGCCAGCGCAATCCAATATCGCGAGATGGCAAATGACATACGTGGCATGGCGCGCGGCGGGGCGAGAGTGCTTCCGTGACGGCGCCCCAGCGTGAGGCGTCGCGCATCAAAGTTTACCCCACAGTTCGAGTCGACGCGTTGAAAAATGAAAACGTGCGTGTTGCGAAAAATCTTCCGTTGCGTTTGCACATCACAGGGCGTGAGGTATGGTTCCCAGGCCTCAAATCAGAAGTTAACGAGATGAGGCAAATGCAAACGGAGATGCAAGTCATGAAGACGTTTTTGATTTTGACGGTCGTGGCGGTGCTCACTGCCTCCGGCGTTGGGTGCTCGCTGTTCAATCGCGGTCAGCCGTGCAACTCGTGCGGTTCCGGCGGCGGCGACATGTATATGGGCGCCCCGGCTGCAGCGCCAGTCATCGACGGTGGCGGCACGTACATTCCGGGCCCCGTTCGCTAACCGAGTCAGCGTGTCGCGCTCGTGGCCGAGCCCATCCTGAACTCGGCCATGCGCGGACTCGCACTCGCTAACGAGCGATACCCGCCATGAAGCCACACCTATTGCGTGTCCGACCGTCGCGGCTTGGCCGCGTGTTGTTGAGAGGCGTTGCTGACGAGTCCAAATCGTCAGCGACCGGACGTCTTTTCGACAACACCGCCGGCGCTAGCCGCGAACTCGCGCCGCGCTTCGTCCACCAGCGGCTCAGCCCAGCGCTGGTCGCCGTACAATTCGACAATCGCTTGCCAAATGACGCGAGCGCCAGCGGGGTCGTTGCGACTCAACCCCCGAGTGCGCTTGAGCTGCCTGCGCAATAGTTGCAGGTCGCCTTCGGTGTGTTGATTGCTCTGCTGCGCGAGGCGGTCGAGTTGTCGCCGCGCCATCGTCAGGCATTCAGCCACGGCGGAAGGCAATGTGCCATCGGCCTCGCCTTGATACAGGTCGACGAGCGCCTGCAGCTTTCGCCGGCATGCTGCGGGGTCGAGATCCTTGTGCGCCATGGCGTCGAAGTACGCGCGCTCGATCGCCGACGCAGCCGTGTTGCGTTCTCCCATGCGCACGCGCCGCGCGTAGCGTCGTTCGAGGCGGTTCTCTTCGACCTGGCGCTGATACTCCGCCACCTCGCCCGCACGTTCGTCGTCCGGATAAAGCTCCAGAAACTGATCGATATCGTCGTCGATATCGCTGAGCGCTTCGATCGTGCCATCGCCGGCAACGGTCGAGATTTTTTCGTACATGCGGTCGGCGCTCGGCGGCTGCCATACATACCAAATCACCGCCGCCACGCCGGCAAGCACGGCCGTCAACGCCAACGTCTGTGGCCAAACCTTGTCGGCGCCAGCATCGGCAGACCGGGCTTCATCGGCATGTTCATGCTCACCCACCGCAGTGAACTTGCGCCGTGGCATGGCTTCGAGCTGCAACGCCTCGTCAGCAGCGACGACGTTCACCATCGCGGCAACTTCTGTCGGTGATGCGGGTGTGTTTGCGACCGGAGCCGCTTTGATCGATCCGTCATCGACGGCAACATCGCCCGTGGTCTTCTCACCCACGTTTGTCGCATGTGGCGATGGCACAACCTCGACCGGAATCGCCACGTCGTCAGTCTTCGGCTCGTCCGCAGCTAACTGTCGTTGGGCCAAACCATGACGCGTCGCCTCCAATCTTCGCGAAAGCACGAGCGCCGTCGGTATCCGTCGTTCCGGATCTTTCTGCAATAACGAAAGCACGATCTCTTCGACTTCTTTCGGCAAGCCGGCGACGTACATCCGCAGCGGATCGGGTTCCGCGTAGCGTTGCAACTGCAACAGCTCGGGAAGCGATTTGGCACGAAACGGCGGTCGCCCCGCCATCAGCGTGTAGAGCACGCCGCCCAGGCTGTACAAGTCGCAGCGATGCGTGACCGGCCGGCCATCCGCCTGCTCCGGCGACATATACTCCGCCGTGCCGATCACGCCGCCAGCACTTGTCACACCGACATTGCCGAACAGTTTGGCAATGCCGAAGTCCGAGAGCTTCACGCATCCGTCGTCGCCCATCAGCAAATTGCCGGGCTTGATGTCGCGATGGATGATGCCGCGATCGTGTGCGTGTTTGAGCGCCTGACAAATCTGCACGCCGAGTTCCATCGCCTCGGTCCACTCAAACTTCCGGCCGCCGCGCAGCACGTCTTCAAGGCTGCGGCCGGTGACCAATTCCATCGCGAAGTAGTGGTAGTCGTCTTCCGTGCCGTACCCGAGCAGCCGGACGATGTTGCGATGCCGCAGCTTCCGAAGGCTTTCGATCTCCGCCGCCCAGCGTTCGCGAAAACCCTCTTCACGCCCGAGCGCCGCCATTAGCACTTTCACCGCGACCGTCTCGCCGGTGGTCGTGTCGGTGGCCGAGTAGACGGTCCCCATGCCGCCGCGACCCAGCGGTTCACCGATGCGATACGGTCCCAGTTGTTCCGGAGCAGGCATCACCCCATCCTATCCCCGTCCCACCGGTCCTTCCACGCTACAATGTCCGCTCACCTCGACCCTTTTCGACGCTCAACTTTGCACCTCGCCCGCCGTTTCGCGCTCCTATTCTTTCCTATGCCCTGCACACGCATCATTACCGCGCTCGCACTGTTATTTGCGACGAGCCCGCTTGCCCTCTTCGCGGAAGATGCACCGACCGTCGGTCCCGCGCACGGCACGCTGTTCATCGGCGGTGGCCACCTCGCTGACGCGCTGATGCGTGACTTCGTCAAACTCGCCGGCGGTCCCGAAACGACGATCGTCGTCATCCCCACCGCCACCGAAGGCGATCACTTCGGCCACGACTCGAAGCAAGTCCAAACGCTTCGCGACGCCGGCGCCGAACATCTGAAGGTTCTGCACACTCGCGATCGCCACGTCGCTGACAGTGAGAGCTTTGTCGAACCGCTGAAGAAAGCGCATGCCGTGTGGATCAGCGGCGGTCGTCAGTGGCGGCTCGTCGACGCGTATCTCGGCACGCGCACCGAGGCAGCGCTGCGTGGCGTGCTCGATCGTGGCGGCGTCATCGGCGGCAGCTCGGCCGGGGCGAGCATTCAAGCGTCGTTCTTGGTGCGTGGCGATCCGCGCGGCAACCGCATCGTCATCTCGCCCGACTACCAGGAAGGCTTCGGTTTTGTACGGCATTCGGCCATCGACCAGCATGTGCTCGTCCGTGGCCGCGAGGGCGATCTGCTCAAGGTGATCGAGCGACATCCCAAGCTGCTGGGCATCGGAATCGACGAGAACACCGCCGTTGTCGTCCACGGCGACCAGCTGCGCGTCATCGGCTCCAGTCGCGTCGCGATCTACAACGCTGCCATGAACAGCGACGACGAACCTTATCTACTTTTGTCGCCCGGCGACGCCTTCGACCTGCGCGCTCGCCTGCCGCAACGCTAGACTGTCACTGCCGCAAACCATCACCGCTTGCGGTTTCGCGCGTCATCGCTTCTGATCGACGCGCCCATTCATCATCATCCGGAACCACTGCCCCCACATGACCGACACCGTCATCACGCTTCCGCCCGATTCGAACCAGGCACGCGGCATCGCCCAGTATGCGATCGACTTCATGAAGTCGGGCGACCCTTCCGACGCCGTCTTTCGCATGGTCGAGCGGTTCCATCTCGACAGCATCGCCTGCGGCGTCTCGGCTCTCGCCTTGGGGGCCAACGCGCCGAACGTGCTGCGTGCCGAGGCGCTGGAGTATCGCACGAGCGATCCGAAGCAAGGCGTGCCATGTCTCGGCAGCACCATTCCTGTGATGCCCGAGAAGGCGGTCCTCGCCAACTCGTCGGCCGTGCGCGAATGGGACTCCAACGGCACCAACTTTGGCTACGACCCCAAGCGCGGCCACACACGTGGCGAGTTCGGCCACAACGACTTCTATCCCGTCGCCGTCGCCGCTGCACAACTCGCCGGGCTCGACGGTCGCGGCACGCTGCTGGCCATGATCGCCATCGACGAAATCCGTGGCCGCCTGGCCGAAGTATTCGCCCTCAAGGACTACAAAATCGACCACGTCCTGCACGGTGCCATCGCCTCGGCCGCCGTGTATGGCGCGGTCCTTGGCGCTACCGTCGATCAGATCGAATCCGCGATCGGGCTGGTCGTTGCCCATTACGTTCCGTTCCGGGCGATCCGTCACGGCAAGCAGCTTTCCGATTCCAAGGGTGCGAGCGCCGCCATCAGCACCGAGGTCGCCGTTCTCAGCATGCGTCGCGCGATGCGTGGCTTCGTCGGGCCGGCCGATATCTTCCGCAACGCCGAGGCGGTCTTCTGCCTCTTCGAGAAGCCGAAGGTTTCCGGCACCAGCCCGTTCGAGTTGCCGCTGGCGATGGCGGGCGACGACTTCGCCGTGATGGGAATGCACTTCAAACTCGGCCTATACGAGCACCAATCCGCCGGCGCGATCCAAGGCCTCGTCGATTTGCTCGAGCGCAACCCGCAACTGCTCGAATCGCCCGACGCGCTCGAGAAGATTCGCATCACGATCTACGAGCCCGCCTACCACATCATCGGCGACCCCGCCAAACGCGACCCACGCACGCGCCAAAGCGCCGACCACTCGATGGTCTACATCATCGCCACGCTGCTGCGCAAGGCGTTCGAGTCGAAGAAGACCGCGTGGTCCGACCTCATGCTGATGCCCGCCGATTACGACGACGCAGCTTTGCATCATCCACTCACGCGCTCACTCATCACCCGCATCGACTTCCAACACGGCGGACACGACTACGATCGCCGTTACCCCGACGGCATTCCCACGTCGCTCGACATCGAACACGCCACGCTCGGCCAACTCTCCTCCGGCCTCGTCATGTATCCCGAAGGTCACGCCCGCAACACCAGCGGCAATCTCGACCGTTTGCTCTCACACAAGTTTCACCTTCTCGCCAGTCTCGGTGTGCGTGATGTGAAATCTCTCTACCGCCGCTTCACGAGCTTTCTCACAAAGTCGCCCAGCGACATTGCCAAGTTGTATGCGTTCGATCTACGCACCTCTGTCGCGAAGTGAGCGGGAGTTATTGCGCACCCTATAGGAACGGGGGTAGTGCGCAATAACGTGGCCTGCTTTTGGGGCTTGCATGGCGGTTGCGGTGAGGTCGCCGCTGCGAAATAATCTCACGCATTGTAAGTACACCGTACTAAGTACTCAGTACGAGGTGACCTCATGCCCGCGGCTCGATCGTTCACCGAACTAAAGTTCTGGCAACGCGCTAGACAGTGGTCGAAGGTAATTTTCCACGAGACGCAAAAGTCGAAGTTCACACGTGACCAACGACTCGTCGTACAAATCAACGACTCTTCCGAATCTGTCATGGTCCAACATGGCTGAAGGTTTCGGACGCGGCACGCAGGCGGAGTTCATCACGTTTCTTGGCTACGCACTGGGCAGTCTCGACGAAACGCAGTCGCATCTGTGTGCGGCATATGACCGTGAGTATCTCGACAAGGATCGCTTCGCGGAGTTGTTTCGCGAAGGGACGGAGATTCGCAAGCTGACGGTCGCGTTCATTCGCTCGATGGTCATGCCACGCGGCGGCGTGAAGACGCTGGGTAAACGGCCGACGTGGTCAGCCCAGGTGTGGGAGATTGTCGAGCGTGTGACGGGGCAGACGCCAGAGTTGTATCGCCGGGCGGTGCAAGAAACCGTCCCACCGCGAGATGACGAACCGCCGGGCTGATCAGTACCGAGTACTACGTACTGTGTACTCAGTACGGCAACCGTTAGTAAAAAATGTCGCGCATCGGCGGGTCGGCGAAGGTGTTCGCGACTTTGAAGAAGAAATACTTCGTGTCGGCGGCGTAACGCGACTTAATCTCGCGAAGCGGGTTGTTCAGCGTGTCGGTCGAGTGATACGAGAGGCTGACTTGCCGTTCTTGGCCGTCGGGCGTGCTCAGCCAGGTGATGTGCGTGACCATCATCGCATGATCGGGATGACCGAAGTCGACGCCCTGCATCATGACTACGTCGCCGAGGTCCAGGTCATCTTCCTGGCAACGTGAGACGCGTGGGCTGTCGTCGAGAAAATCATAGAACCACGCGGCCGAGCTCCAGGTTTTGGTGTTGGCTCCATTGTTCGCCCACCACGCGTCGCCGTCTCCTTTGCCGCCCAGGATGTGCGACCAACCGCCGGCGAACAGGCACTGCGAGATGAAGTTCGTGCAATCGCCGCCACCGCCGTGGCCGCTGTAGTTCGGGTAGTCGGGGTTTCGCGACAACGCCCATCGGCTGGCGTATCGGATGGCGTTCATGCGGTTGTAAAGGCCCACGGTTCACCTCGACGGTCTGGATGCTTGCTCGCTATTAACTCTGTTCTCGTTCGAAAGCCGAGAAGATTGCGTGAGTTCCGCAACTTTTTCACACAACGACGCAAAGCCTTGGGGCTGCGAAATCTGCAAGAAGCGACGTCGTGAAACTGCGTCGCCTTAACCTCGTCCGGCGCCGCTCATGCGTCGCCACTCGTCCTGCTCGTTGAAGACATTGCCTTTCGAAAGCAGGCTGGGCAGAGCGCAGGCAGCGAGGCTGATGACGCCGGCTGCAACGTAAACCACGGCGTGATACTTCTCGGCGACCTTCCAGCCGGCGGCTTGGGCTGAGTGCCGAGAGACGCCAGAATTGTTTGCCGCATAGCGCGCGGCAGCGACGGCTGAAAGCCCATGAATGCCGCCAAAGCAAAGCGCTCCGCACAACACGAGTCCAGCAACGCATCGCATACGAGGTACTCGCGGAATGAGACTTCTGTGCAAGTCTAGCACACCCATGAGAAACGCCACGAAACGCCGACGGTGAGGCGTGTTGTGCGGGTTGCAGCGGACGGATACCGCATTGTGAGGGTGATGCTTCCCTTCGCCCGTTGCGAACCATTCGTGATCGCTTCGCGATCTGCGCCGCTGCGATGGTTGTCAGAACCGGCGAAGTCCGTCATTCTCTTTGCGGGGCCGCATCGTGCATCACTGGAACAAGGAGAAGGTATGCGACTCGCACCTATCGCGATGGCGTCTCTGTTGTGTCTCGGCATCGCGCTCGTAGGACAAGCAAACGCCGATGACGACGACGATCGGAAGGTTACGCAAAAAGTTCTCGGGAAGGCGACGATCGATCTGTCGAAGGCCCTAAGCGTCGCCGAAGCGCGCGTTCCGAAGGGCAAGGCGCTTTACGCGGTCACCGAGATCGAGGACGACAAGCCGCTGTTCGAGGTGTTTCTTTTGGTCGGCAAGTCGGTGACAGAGGTTGAAGTCGATGTCGTCACCGGTGAAGTGTCGAAGGTCGAGGAAAATGAAGACGACGAAATCGACGACTTGCCGGAAGTGAAAAAGGCGCTGAAGGCATCAAAGATTACGTTAGCCGAGGCCATAGCCACCGCCATCAAGAAGGTCAAAAAGGGGAAGCCGTTCGAGGCATCGGTCGAGCTCGACGACGGGGAGCCGAAGATGTACGTCGCGTTTTTGGTTGGCGAAAAGGTCACGGAAGTTGAAATCGACGCGGTGACGGGCAAGGTGCTGGCAGTCGACACAGAAGACGACTGAGATCAGTTGTCGCCGTCCTGATGGGGCTCGGCTGGCAGGAGCCGGGCGCGGCGAATCTCAGTCGCAGAGAAGACTGCCTCTAGCGATTTGCCGTCTCAAGTGCCGCGACATGATGCGGCTCGGGCCCGATCTGATGCGTGGAGAATCGCGGACTGAACGGCGCCATGAAGTACTGTCGGAACAGATAAAAAACGAGGTTGCGCTCCTGCAAGCGTGGATCGATCAGGTTCGCGATCTTGGCGTGCTCGGCCCGCAGCACGCTCCAGTGCAGACCGGGATGGTCGTGGTGCGCGGTGTGGTACCCGTTGTTGAAGAACAGGTAATTGAACCACTTCCCCGTGAAGTTGCGCGAGTGATCGTACTTCGACGTCGCGTCGGCGTGTACATGCTGCGTGTAGTTGAAAAACATGATCGTCGTCAGCGAGCAAATGCCTGGGACGATCGTCGCGAAGAACCACACGGCGATGCCGACCCGCGGCGGCGAATGGTGCAGCGCGATCGCAATCGCTAGCGTTGTCACTAGGTAACCAATCCACCATGTATATTGAAACATGATCCGGCCATAGAGACTTCGATTGGTGATCTTCGCGCGGCGGATATAGCGCTGGATCGGTTCCGATTGAAAGTACGCGGAGACAAAGAAGTAACTCGCGGCCACAAACAGATTGTGTTTATTGGTGTATCGCCACGTGATGGTCGCGTCACCCTCGCGGTTAGCGAAGCGATGATGATTGAGGTTGTGTGTGGGTATCCACATCAACGTCGGGTAACCATAAAACAGAGTTAGCACATGCCCAAAGGCGTTGTTGGCTTGCCGGCTGACGAACGTCGGCCGATGATTGTGGTTGTGCGCGATCACGCCGCAGGCGATGCCCAGGTAACAACTAAAGGGCAACGCGTAGATGATCGTCGTGGGCCAGAGGTATTGCACCACGGCGATCGCCGCCGTCGCAAAAACCCACAATACCGTGCGATAATCCGCTGAATTCCTGAGTATCACGAAGTTCCTTAGGGTGCCCCAAAAGGCTTGCGACGAACAAAAGCGCGCCGGTCAAAGACCCGGCGATCAAAAGCACACTGTGGCTGATGCTTGCCACAAATTTGGCATCATGCCTGTGCCATTGTCTTTGTAGAGATCTCGACAGTCGCCGCACGAGGGCGCTAGAGGCCAACGCGAGCGAAATAGAAAGACGTTACGACGAACTCGTATTCGTCAACCTCGTAGTCGTCAGCGCCGGAAGAAGAAAGGGTGTACTTTCGCCGGGCGAAAGCTTTCCGTCACGCTGTTCAATGTTCGAGAAGCTATTTCCTTTTATAGCTTGGGATCATTCTATCGCATGCAGTGTGAAGATCAATCAAAACTCTGTTTTCAAGTAGGAAATCTTGTAGAACTTCGGCATTACATCCCTACGAAAGCCATGGCGGCGCGCGGCCCCAGACAGAAAACTGTCCGAGGCCACGCGATGCAATACTCGAGTGGATCGTCTAGCCGCGACCGCCGATGACGGTGCGCTTCTTGCGACGATGCGACCGGCCTTGGCTGGCGCTGGCGGGCGGCTTTTGGCTACCATTGCCGTTGTGAGCGGCTTCGCCTTGAGCTCCGTGCTGGCGCGAACCGTTCTTCGGTGTGCCGTTCTTGGGCGCGCCACTTTTCGATGCGCCACTGTGGGGCTTGCGACGCTTCGGTGCGCCGTTGCCTTGCGATTGATCGCGATATCGCTGATTCGGCTTGCCGTTGGGTACATTCTGACGCGAGGGCCGATCGCCGGCAGGTTGCTGACGATTGTCGCCGTTCGATTGCGAATCGGCGTTCACTCGAATCGGCTTGCGAGTCAGGCGCTCAATCGCACGCAGCATGTTGCGTTCATCGTAATCGCAGTAAGCGATGGCGATGCCGGTCAAGCCTGCACGGCCGGTACGGCCGATGCGATGCACATACGTCTCGGGCTCGTGCGGCACGTCGAAGTTGAACACATGCGTGATGCCGTCGACGTCGATGCCTCGCGCGGCCAGGTCGGTTGCGACTAGCACCTGGATGCGGTGGGCCTTGAAGCCGGCAAGCGTGCGTTGGCGCGCGCTTTGGCTCTTGTTTCCGTGAATCGCTTCGGCACTGATGTCGGCCGCGTTGAGCGTGCGCGTCACACGGTCGGCGCCATGCTTGGTGCGCGTGAAGACGATCGCTTGCTCGACTTTCGGCTCTTGCAGGTGCTTCACCAGCAGCTTCGGCTTGTCGGCCTTGGCGACAAAGCAGACCGATTGATCGATCAGTTCAGTCGTGGCTTGCACGGCCGCGACGCGCACGTAGACCGGGTCACGCAAAATCGCGACGGCCAGTTGCTCGATCGGACCTGGCATCGTGGCCGAGAACATGAGCGTCTGTCGCTTCTTCGGCAGCTTGTCGATGATGCGGCGCAGGTCGGGCAGAAA
The DNA here is from genome assembly GCA_963708675.1 of uncultured Planctomycetota bacterium. Taxonomy (GTDB): domain Bacteria; phylum Planctomycetota; class Planctomycetia; order Pirellulales; family PNKZ01; genus DATAXP01. Next base: position 1,063,080 of record CAVPTO010000003.1, on the reverse strand, counting down.
GCCCATGTCGAACATGCGGTCGGCCTCGTCGAGCACGAACATTTCGATGCTGTTCAGGTCGACGAACCCTTGGTTCATCAGGTCGAGCAATCGGCCTGGCGTGGCGACAATGATGTCGAGCCCGTTTCGCAGCGCCTTCACTTGCGGCATCTGTCCGACACCACCGAAAATCACGGTGTGTCGCAGGCCGGTGTGGCGACCGTAGGTCTGAAAGCTCTGCCCGATTTGCGAGGCCAGCTCACGCGTTGGCGACAGGACGAGCACACGAGCACGGCTACGTCGATCGCGGGGGATTTCGGACTGCATCAGTCGATGCAGAATCGGCAGAGCGAAGGCGGCAGTCTTGCCAGTTCCGGTCTGAGCACAGCCGAGGACGTCGCGTCCTTCGGCAGCGTGCGGAATGGCTTGGAGTTGGATGGGTGTGGGTACGGTGTACCCTTCGCTCGTCACCGCGCAAAAGGGCGGGAGACAAGCCGAGATCGGAAAACGTCATTCGTTGGTCCTAGTAGGAACCCAGGACCGAAAAAGCTGAACGCGTCGCGTTCTCAAGAAGCCATTGGACCTGGCAGCAATCCAATGGCAGCAGCCGAAAGGAATGAAGTGCACGCAAGTATAGCACGTTGCCCGCCGGCTGGCGAGGCCTGTTGCCGGCGATTGTCGGACGTTGTGGCGAAACACAGCGTCTAGCCCGCGATACTTTGCTGGTTTATCCTCGTCGCGGCGCTAGAAAGTACGCATCGACCATCGAAAGGGGACAGGATGAACGTCACGACCGTGCGAAGCAAAATGTTGTCCGCGGTTCTCATGGCGATGTGTCTTGAGGGTACATCCTCAATACAGGCCGGCGAGGTCGTGCTCGTTGCCGGCGGTGAAAGTCCCGTCGCGGCGCTGCCGGCGACGGAGAGCAAGCTCGATGGGCCGTTCGGCATCGTGAAGGACAGTGCCGGGCAGATGTATGTGATCGAAATCTCAGGCCATCGCGTGCTGAAGATCGACACGGCCGGAACGCTCACGCGGATCGCAGGGACGGGCGAGAAGGGGCCCGCCGTTGATGGCGTTCCTGCGATCGACGCGCAGTTCAACGGCATGCACAGCGTGGCGATCGTCGGCGATCAAACGTTATATGTCGCCGACACATGGAACAGTTGTGTTCGCAAGATCGATTTGAATAGCGGTCTGATCACGACCGTCATCGGCTCGCAGACGAAAGGTTACGGAGGCGACGGCGGCCCGGCATCCGCGGCTCAATGTCGCGACATTTTCTGCGCTTCGATCGATCCGCGAGGCGAGCGTTTGTATTTCGCCGACCTCGAAAACCGTCGCGTTCGCATGATTGACTTGAAGACCGGCATCGTCACCAACGTCGCGGGCAACGGCGAGCGCGCGGTGCCGAAGGACGGCGCGATCGCTGCCGAGTCGCCGTTGGTCGATCCGCGTGCGGTGGCCGTCGATTCGCAAGGGCTGGTTTATATTCTCGAGCGCAGCGGCAACGCGCTGCGCGTTGTCGATCGCGACGGCAAGATTCGCACCGTGGCCGGCACGGGCAAGGCGGGCCTCACAGGCGACGGCGGCGACGCGCTCGCGGCAACGCTCAAGGGTCCGAAGTTTCTGTGCTGCGACCTCGACGACAACGTCGTGATCGCCGACACCGCGAATCACGTCATCCGCAAATATCTGCCGAAGACTGGCAAGATCGTGCGTGTCGCCGGCACAGGGCAAAAAGGGTCGCGCGGCGTCGGAGGCCCGCCCGAGTCGCTCGAAATGAACGAGCCACATGGCGTGCTTGTCGACCGTGATGGCGTGCTATTCATCGTCGACAGCTACAACAATCGCGTGCTTAAACTCATCGAGTAAGCTGTCACTGATGTCGCCGGTCACGTTCCGTTAAACGTTACAAACGGAACCGTCGATACACTTTTTGAGGGTCTATCCCGGCGGCTCGTTGCAAGCACTTTGCGGCCGCAATTCTTGGGGCTTTCGCATACGCTCGTCGGGTCGTGTGAATGCTTTCAACGCCACTGCACATGCTTGCCGTGGCAGCGTTGCTGGCCTTCGGCGAACCAACGTCGAGCAACGCGCAAGCGTTGGTTCCGACGTCGCAGATCGAGCGCCTGCCCCCCGTCGCGATTGCAGCGCCAACGTCGTTCGTCGCGCCACTCGTCATCACGCCAAGCGATCCGAACGTGGTGCTGTGTAGCATCGCGCCCGTCGAGTATCTCATGCTCGAACCACCGTCGGGGCCGACGCTCGACTCGCAAACACTGTCGCAGAGTCTGCTCGACGCGAGTCCCTTCACCGAGCCTTTAGCGACACCGTCGCCGCCGAGGCGGTTCTCGTTTTTTCGTGACGGCGAGTGGTACTTCTCGTGGGGCGAAAGCCGCGACTTCTGGAACCCGACCGACATTCACATCTCGCAGCCGTCTTTGAACAACAACTTCACCGTTCACGATGTGCAGGGACACGACGAGCCCGACTGGAAGGGTGGCCTGTTCGGCTCGCAGTACAACGTTCGTATTGGTCGATTCTTCGGCGAGAAACGGCGGCACGGGCTCGAGTTCAGCCTCGATCACACCAAGTATTCGTCAACCATCGGCCAGACGGCGCTCGTGACAGGCACGATCAACGGCCAGCCGGTCAATGAAAAGATGGTGCTTTACCAGAACGTGTTCGACTACGAGTTGCACAACGGCGCCAACCACGCGATGTGCAACTACGTGCATCGCGTGCCACTGCGTGGCGAACTGAATCAGAAGTTCAGCGTCGCGGGCATCGGCAAGATTGGCGCGGCGCGATGCTGCCGCACACGGAGGACAACGTCCTCGGCCATCAGCTCGACCTGGGCGTCAAGAGTTGGGACAACATCATCGGCCGCGATCACGGTTGGTGGCGGCTCGGCGGTTGGACTGTCGGCGTCGAGTGCGGCGTGCGCGTCGTGCTTTGGGGGCCGGTCTATCTCGAACTGACCGACAAAGTTGCGTGGTCGTCGCTCAGCGGGCTCCCCGTTTATCAAGGGACCGCCAACCACGATCTGCTGATGAACGAGCTGATCCTCAGCCTCGGCGGAACCTACGACGGCGTCGGACGCGCACGCCGGCGAGCAGCACGCGGAGGGTGATCGACACAGCGCGGGATTCGCACCTCCGCCGACAAGCGTTGCCACTTCACCAACGTTGCCCCACGCTTGCTTCTTCGCGGCCGATTGCATCCTCGCCCAGTTTCGCTAAAATCGCGCACACTTGGACTCGGCTCGCACGCCCTGTCACTTCGTTTCTGTTTGTGAAAGGGTTGTGCTATGCGCTCGAAAATGATCGTGCTCGGACTGTTGGCGGCGATGGTGTTGGGAGCGTTCGTCTCGTCGGCCGAGGCAGGTCGCCGTCGCGCCCGCTACCGTGGCCCGATGACGAACTTCTCCGAATGGTTCGCGAGCGTCACGACGTTCAATCGCAGCTAAGGCGATTTTTCAAAACCGCTTAGCCGGGTTGTCCACAACCCGGAAGCCGCCGCATGGACGCGACGGCTAAGCAGGCCACGCTAGTCGATCAATCGCGACAGCCAGTGGACGATGTTGATCGCCCATTGTCGGTTGTCGATGCCAGGATAGTTCATGCCCATCGGCCGCTGGCCAGGGCCGGCGCGCTGCGCCGACAGCTCGCTCGCTTCGCCGAGCACGACGACGCGTCCCTTGCCGAGTGAGAACGCGACGCCTTGTGATCGGCCGGCGGCTGACGACTGCGGCTCGCTGCCGACGGCGACGTTGCGACGTCGCTGCGCGTTGGGACGATTGCCTTGTGTGCCGTCGTCCGCGGCATCCGACGGGAAAAAGTCGACTGCCGAATCCGACAAGATCAGGAGCGACACGCTTCCATCTGGTCCCTTGAGCGATTCGCCGGTAAAAGTGCCGACGCGATTGATTTGCTCTTCGGGGCCTCGGCCGCGCGTGATGGCGTGATCGCCGATGCCGTTCTTGGCGCGGTCGAAAATGATCGCCCCCTGCATTCCGATCGGTGAATTGGCCGCATCGGCCGTGCGACCTTTGCCGAGGTCGACGCCGAGCGACTTCGCGAGCATCTCGGCGGCGTGACCGGTCGGATAATGGTCGACGACGAACAGCAAGCCTCCGCCGCCACGCACCCATTCGCACACGGCGTCGCATTCGGCCTGGGTGAACGCGGGCTTCTCGCTGCGTCGCGCCTCGCCCCGCGCGTTCGAAATGATAAGCACGTCATTTCCCGCCAGCGTCTCTGGCGAGAACGGCTTCGAATTGACCGTCACCAGATAGCCGTCGCTCGTCATCAAACCGACGAATGCCTGGTACGTTCCCGCAGTCGTATGAACGTTCAGATGCGCTTCGTCGAAAAGCACCTTGGGATGCTGCTCGACGTAGGCCGGCTTGTCGACCTTGGCGCGAAAGTCTGCATCGGGAACCTGCTGAGCGATCGCCGCTTGCGTTGTCGCGAAGGAGACAATTACCCACGCGGCGAATCGTTGCATCATGTCACCTCGGCAGTGAAGACATCGCAAGATGGAACCCCAGATACTCAAGACTGGGCCTCGCCGTGTACAGAAATCTCAGGCTTTCTTGCCCTTCTTCTTTGCCGACAACGGAACGTGCGCCTCACGGCCGGCCTTCCAAATGTCGACGTCGACCGCGTTCTTCTGCGGCTCGCCCGCGGTGCTGCGACCGTTGGCGACATACGATTCGAGCAAATGCGTCAACTCGGAAACGATCTCGGGATGTTCGGCCTGCACGTTCCGCGTCTCGGCGATGTCGTCGTCCAGGTTGTAAAGCTGCACGAGCGGCATTCGCGACGTGTCGTCCTGGCCGGGCTTCGGCTCGCTCCAACCACCGGACCCGGGACACAGTTCGAGCTTCCACGGGCCACGCCGAATCGCGAACGAACCGTTGGCCGAGTGGTGAACAATGGCCTCGCGCGGCGGGGCGTCGCTCTTGGCCAGCAGCAATGGAAGAAAACTCACGCTGTCGACGCCGGCCACATCGGGCAGTTTGACATCGAGAACGTCGGCGCAGGTTGCCATCAAATCGGTCAGGCAAAGCAGTTGTTTGCTCTCGCCGCCGGCCTTCACCTTCGCCGGCCATCGCACGATGAACGGCACGCGATGTCCGCCGTCGAAGATGTCGGCCTTGTGTCCGCGGAAGACATAACTCGGGTCGTGGCCGAACGACGCAAGCTCGTCGAAATTGGCAGACGGCGAACAACCGTTGTCGCTCGTGACGACGACCAGCGTGTTCTCGGTCAGTCCGTTGCGTTCGAGCGCGTCGAGAATCTTGCCGATCCCGTCGTCTGTCTGCATCACGAAGTCGGCGTAGCCGTTGATGCCGCTCTTGCCTTGCCACTGCTTGCTCGGGGCGATCGGCGTGTGCGGCGACGCCAGCGGAACGTACACGAAGAACGGTTCGCCTCGTTTGGCCGCCGCAGCCTGGGCGTCGATGTACGTGACGACTTTCTTCGTCAGCGTCGGCAGCACTTCGGTGATGTCGAAGTCCTCCGTGCCAGGCCCGCTGCGAGTCTTCTTCTGTTCATTGCCGGGCACCATGAGAAACTGCCGCTCGACGCTGGGGATCGCCGCGACGCGATCGTTCTCGATGTACGTGTACGGAACCATGTCGAGCGACGCCGCGATGCCGAAGTACGAATCGAAGCCGACCGACGTTGGGCCGTTCTTCAGCGGCTTCGTGAAGTCGACGTTCCACACTTGCTCGGGCGTCTCAACACTCAGCGGCGACACGTCTTTGCCGGGCAGAGTGACCCAATCCATGCCAAGGTGCCACTTGCCGATGCACGCCGTGTGATAGCCGTTTTGCTTGAGCAGCGACGCGACGGTCATGCGCTCCGGCTCGATCAGATGCGGGCTCAGCCCGCCGAGCACCGCCTTCTGCAACGGTGTCCGCCATGCGTAGCGGCCGGTCATCACACCATAGCGCGTCGGCGTACAAACGGACGAGCCCGTGTGCGCGTCGGTGAACTTCATTCCGCCGGCCGCGAGGCGATCCATGCGCGGCGTCGCGATCTTGCCATCAGGGTTCAGACACCTCACGTCGCCGTAGCCGAGATCATCGCAAAGGATGTAAACGATGTTCGGTCTCTCGGCACCGGCAATGGTGGAGGTCCACACAAGCAGCGCGATCAACGGCGCGAGACTGTGGTTCATGGCGGCGACGAATCCGTTTGAAAGAGCGGCGAGCAAGTGACGCGCGAAACCGCAAGCGATGAGATTTCGCGTCGAGCGTCATCATAACCTAGCGACGGATGGGGCGCAAAAAAAGAAGGGCGTTCGACCTTGCGATTGAACACCCCCCATGCATCGTGTCGATTTGTCGGTTTGCGAGGTCTCGGTTTACTCGATGGCGATGCGCTTCCACAGATGCGTGAACTGCCCCGTGCCGCGCTTTGTCACGAAGTCGGTCGGGCGGTCCTTGCCGGTTGGCGAGAAGCTCACGCGAAACTGATTGTCGCCGATGAACTCATAAATACCATGATTCTCGCCCTTGGTGGGGCCGGCGATGTCGTGAGCGTCGATCTCTTTGGGCGTCGTGGTCATTCGCATCGTGTGCGTCCCCTTCAGATACATCGTGCCGACCTTCACTTCGTGTTCGTCCCCTTCGACCTGAAGGCTCGAATCGCGAACGTCGTCGTAGCTGATCGGCATCCCATCCTTTTCGCCGCCGACCATGATCCAAGTCCCTTCCAGCGTCCGCATGTCGTGATTGAGCTCTTCGCCGCAGACGACACTCGCCATCAAAAACGCGACCATCAGACCCGCGATGCTGCACAACTTCATGACCGAGGCCCTTGCTGTGAATGTTCGTTGACTGCCCGCGACGGGCCCTCAAGTCTAGGTCGCGATTCAGTTGCGTCCGTCTCAGGTCGGCTTGACCGGCGAAATGAGTGCATTCAGAATGGCCGCGTTTTGCGGCCCTGACATGCGTCGGGCAGAAACGTCGGCCGCACCGAGTGCACACCGAGGTCACGAATGTCGCCGGAACAACTTGCTGCCAACACGCATCGCCTTTTGTGGGTTTGTCTCGCGTTATCGGCGCTGGCTACGATACTGCTCGATCGGGCAAATCGTCGCCGCATGATCAGCGGCTATGTGCTTCTGGGCGCATCAGTCGTGACCTATGCGATTGCCAAGCTCGAAGACTATAGCGACGTCGAGCTCGACTTCTTCATTTATCTGTCGTTTTTTCTCGTGCTTTGCGCGCTCGCGCGGGTCAGCTTTCTGCTGATCTTTATCGCTCGTCCGCTGGGGCAACTGTTCCGGCGTGTGCCAGTCATCATGCTCGAACTCGTGCAGGCGTTGTTCCTGCTTGCGGCCTTGCTGATGATGCTGCGAGCCGCCGGCGTCGCGCTGAACAGCCTTGTCGCCAGCTCCGCGGTTTTGACGGCCGCGCTCGGCTTCGTCATGAAAGACACACTCGCCAATTTGTTCTCGGGTCTGACGATTCAGGCCGAAGGGGCATTCGAAGTCGGCGACTGGATTCAATACGACGCCGACAAGGCGCACATTGGCCGCGTCGTCGGCACCAACTGGCGATCAACGAAGATCATCACGCTCGACGAAGCGCTGATCACGATCCCCAACGGCATGCTCGTGCAAACGGCCTTCGTCGTCTTTACGAAGCCTACAGGCATCAGTCGACGCAATATTTATTTCACGGCGCCCTACGCGGCCTCGCCGCAGTTGGTGCAGCAGATCGTGCTCGACGCCCTTCGCGATATGCCGATGATGTCTCCCGAGCCCGCGCCGAGCGTTGTCACCTATAACTACAACGACCGCGGTGTTGAATACTGGTTGCGATTCTTCATCACGAATCTCCAGGTTCGCGATCGCATCGACGGCGATGCCCGCGATCGCATCTGGTACGCCTTGCAACGCAATGGCATCCCGATGCCTGGCTTGCAGCAAGAGATTCGCGTCGAATCGCGCCGGCATATCGAGCAAGAGCATCAACTCTCCGAGCGACGCCGCTTTACTGCCTTGGCCGAGGTCGATTTTTTGCGCGAGATGACCGACACAGCGCTCGAACACCTGGCCTCAAAGGGGACGACGCACCTTTATGGCCGCGGACAATATCTGATTCGCGAAGGCGACCGGACGAGCGAGTTGTTCGTGCTCACCGTTGGCACGGTAAAGGTGATGAAGAAGAGCGGCGATCGCGATGTCGAAGTGGCTGAATTGACCGCGCCGGCCGTGATCGGCGAGATGTGTCTGCTCACCGGCGAACCACGAACGGCATCGGTGATTGCCGTCGAGCCGACGGAGTGCCTCGTGATCGACAAGGAAGCGCTCGCGCCGATCCTGGCCGAATCGCCCGTCTTGATGCAAAAGATCAGCGATGTGATTGCCGACCGCCGGTCACGCGCCCCCATCGCCAGCGATATCGCCGAGCCGTCAGCGCTACAAAGCAGCGTCCTGCTTGGCTCGATTCGCCGCTTCTTCGGCATCGACGATAAATAGGATCTACGCCAAATAGGCCGATCGTCGCCTTGCGGTGCGCAAACTGCTTTGGCGAGGCGGCATGCCTCGGGTCGTTAGCCCGACCTATTCTTTTATGATCCATTGCGCGTCGGCTGATGTCTCGACGCCCGCCTTCGGAAGCCGCCTCACGTGAGCGAATCGATCCTGCTTCAAGTCGCCGGCCTGCTCGTGCTGGGCATCGGCGCACAATGGCTGGCGTGGCGAGTGAAAATGCCCGCCATCCTTTTGCTCCTGCTCACGGGGTTCGTCGTTGGCCCCGGAATGCAGTGGCTCGGCCGCGACAAGCTGATCGATCCCGAAGCGCTCTTCGGCGACTTGCTGCCTCCGCTGGTTTCGCTGGCGGTGGCGGTCGTGTTGTTCGAAGGCGGCTTGAGCCTGAATTTCTCGCAGCTCAAGCACGCGGGCGGCGTGATCGTGATGCTTGTCACCGTCGGGGCGGCGATCACCTGCGCCGTGTCGGCCGTCGCGGCACATTGGCTGTTGGGCATGCCGTGGCCGCTAGCCTGGCTGCTCGGTTCGATTCTCAGCGTTACGGGGCCAACCGTGATCGGCCCGCTGCTACGTCATGTGCGCCCGATCGGTCACACCGGGCCGATCCTGAAATGGGAAGGCATCGTCATCGACCCGTTGGGCGCGATGCTCACGGTCCTCGTGTTCGAGGCGATTCAATACGACGGCGGCCGTGACACGTGGGTCGTTGTGCTCGGCGGCTTGATCCAAATCGTGGCCGTTGGCGTGATTGTCGGCGTCGGCGCCGCGATGGCGCTCAGTTGGGCGCTGCGACATCATGCGGCCCCCGACTATTTGCAGAACGCGATCACGCTCATGACCGTCGTCGGCGGGTTCGCGTTGTCGAACGTCCTCGCGTCGGAATCGGGGCTGCTGACCGTGACGATCATGGGTATCGTGCTCGGCAATCAGCATCGCCTAAAGCTCGCCCACATCGCCGAGTTCAAAGAAAACCTGTCGATCATGCTCGTCAGCGGGCTGTTCATCGTTCTGTCATCGCGGCTGGATATCGAGCAGGTGCGCTCCACAGGTTTGCCGGCGATCGCATTCACGGCCGTGTTGATTCTCGTCGCGCGTCCGTTGGCTGTGGCGGTTTCGACCATCCGCTCGAAATTGAATTGGCGCGAACGCGTCTTTCTCGGGTGGATGGCCCCGCGAGGCATCGTGGCGGCGTCGGTCGCATCGCTGTTCGCCTTGCGGCTGAGCGAGACAAATTACGAAGGAAGTGCCGAGCTCGTTCCCGTCGTGTTCACCGTGATCGTCGGTACCGTGATCGTCTATGGACTCACGGCTTCACGGTTGTCGCGGCGGCTGGCGATCTCCGCCGAGCGGCCGGGCTTCCTCATCGCCGGCGCGAACCCGGTCTCGCTCGCCGTTGCCTCAGCATTGCAGGCCGAGGGGCAAAGCGTGTTGCTCGTCGAGTCGCGCTACGACGTGGTCGCGAAAGCTCGGCTGCTCGGCTTGCCTGTGCTCTACGGCAGCGTGTTGTCGCAGTTCGTTCAAGAACAAATCGAACTCACGGGCATTGGTCGCTTGCTGGCCATGACCCCCAACGAAGAGGTCAACGCGCTGGCAGCCGTGCGCTTCGCGCGCATTTTCGGCCACGAGCAGGTTTATCAGTTGGCGCCCGACACGGGGCACGCGGGCCGCAAAGAAAAGGTCGCCGTCGAGCTGCAAGGTCGCCAACTCTTTCGCGACGGCACGACGTTCGAGGAACTCAAATCCCGCGTCGCGGCCGGCCACGTTATCAAGCGAACCCCGCTAACCGAAAACTTCAAATTCGCCGATTTCACCGCACTGTATGGCGATGCCGCGCTGCCCCTCTTCCGCATCACGGCCGACGGCAATCTCGACCCCGTCGTGGGTGGAGAACCGCTGAATCCTGTGCCCGGTCAGACGTTGCTGAGCTTGGTTGCCCCGATGACCCACGTCGCGCCGCAGCCTGTGACCGAGGCGAAGCACGTCGCGTAGCGGGCGCCTTCGGCGCAATTGTTGCGGACGTTTGGGACACTTTTCACCGTTACGGCTCCTGTAACGTCCCGGTCGGCGCTCCTCGGCGCCCTTTTGTTTCGGAGACACCGCAATGCGATTCCGCCATGAATGGTTGTTGGTCCTTATCGGCCTCGCGGCCGCCGCCTCGCCGTGCGTCGCGGCCTCGGACGCCACCGACCTCGCCGTCGAAGACCTCGCCATGAACTTGCTGGCCTCGACGAACCGCAACCTCGGGCTGGCCCAAAAGTTGTACGAGAGCGATCCCAAATCCTCGCGCGTGGTGCTCGACTCCATTCGGCAAACGGAGAGCACCGCCAAGAATGTGGCCGTCACCTTGCGGATGCTGCGAGATCAATCCGACAAGACCGACGCCCATCGACAGACCTTCAACCTGCTCAATACCGGCTTGATGTCGGTCGTCAAGCAATCGCGCGCCCTGCGCGATTGGGTCAAAGGCGAAAAGAGCGACGCACTGCTCGCTTATCACGAGGAACGCATCAACGCTCTGCGTTCGCTCGAAGAGCTGTCGAATCTCTCCCGCCGCAAGGTCGAAGCCCCCGCCGAGTAATTGGCCGCAATGGCGATCGCTGTTTGTTGCCTCGGCATAGGTCGCTGACGATATTGGTTTCGGCATTATTGATCCTCAGAAAACAAAGTTAATCGCGATGATGCCATCCATCACCGCTTGCGGTTTCGCGCGTGCCGACCATGAGACGCGCGAAACCGCAAGCGGGGATAGTACGCGTAGGACCTGGTTCACGCGGTTTTCTGTGGATCAGTTGCCGACCGACCGTATCGTATGGACGTTCTTTCACGCTGAGGGTCACGATCGATGAAAACACGCGGAACGATTCTTCTCTCGCTGCTTATTGCCTCGGTGATGCTGAATGTTGCCGTGCATGCCGAACGCACGCGAACCGAGGTCACGCGCGCCACGACTCCCGCCGACGATGCGAAAGCGAATAGCTCCGAGGTTCCAGAGGGCGTCGCGTCGGTCGGATCGTTTAAGCGCGTGTTCGTGTTCCGTTTCAAGTATCAAACCGACCTGCTCGCCGGCATCGAGGCGCTCGTGCGTCAGCATCACATCAACAACGCCGTGATTCTCAGCGGAATCGGCTCGGTGCGTGACTATCACATTCATGCCGTGAGCAATCGCATCTTTCCGTCGAAGAACATCTACACCCGCGACACCGACACGCCGGCCGACATCGTGAGCATCAACGGAACCGTGATTGGCGGTCGAGTGCACGCACACATGACGTTGGCCCAGGCCGAAGGCGCGTTGGGCGGACACCTCGAACCCGACACGCACGTCTTCACATTCGCCATCGTCACGTTGGCCGAACTCTCCGACGACATGGACGTCTCGCGGTTCGACGACAAGACGTATCGCTAACGAGCCGCAGCGTTAGGTTGCCGTCGTTCCGTAATCGCCGTCTATGGATTAAACTGCACGGCGATTCGTTTGAGACACAAGTGAGTTTGCGTCATGCCTGTTGAGTTGGCCAAATATGTTCGTTCGGTCCCCGACTTTCCGAAGCCCGGCATCCTGTTTCGCGACATCACGCCGCTGTTGTCGTCTCCCGACGCTTTGCGGACGGCCGTGCAAAGCCTGGCCGATCACTTTCGTACCTTTCGTATCGACGTCGTCGCGGCAGCCGAAGCTCGCGGGTTCATTTTTGCTTCGCCGTTGGCGCTCGAGATGAACGTCGGCTTTGTGCCTCTACGCAAGCCCGGCAAGTTGCCATTCGACACGCATTCATTTCGCTACGAGTTGGAATATGGCACCGATTCGCTCGAGGTGCACGTCGACGGCTTCTCGCCGGGGCAACGCGTACTGCTCGTCGACGACCTGCTGGCGACGGGCGGAACGATGGAAGCGTGTTGCCGGCTGACCGAACGGGCCGGAGGCGTCGTGGCCGGCTGTGCGTTCGTCGTCGAACTGACAGGCTTGAAGGGGGCGGCACGTCTTCGGCCGCGCGAGACTTTCAGCCTCTTGAGATACGAGTGATCAGTAATTCAGCCGATGAGCTCATGACCGAAAAAATTATGACACCGTGAAGATCTGTTCCGATCCGCATTGGATGTCGTCCCACGCGCAGCGTCTGCCATCCAACCAAGCGGCCGTGTAGCCAAGCGATTCGAGAACATCGCGTGTGCCGGCAATCTCTTGCGGGCTGTGGAAGCTGATGAACAGTGTCGGTCGAGCCGTGGCAATCGCTTCGCGCGCCGCGCAGCGCGGGTGCAGCGTGCCCCTCGACGTCGACCTTCACCAGGCGAGGCAGTCGCAGTTCGCCGTTCGAAACAAGGTCATCGAGTCGAACTTTCTTCACTTGAACCGTCGCGAATGGCGTGTTGTACTCGCCTTCGTACGCCAAATGTGACGTCGTTGCCCCTTTGCCTTGCGACAGAATCAGCTCTTGCTCGCCATCGAACTCGCTCACGGCCGCGGTCCAATGCCGCACCCACGACGTGCCGTTCATGCGTATGTGTCGCTGACAACGAGCGCTCGACACGGGATCCGGCTCGAAGGATCCGACCTGACCGCTAGGGCCGACCGCCTTGGCAAAACCAATCGTGAAGAGGCCGAAATGAGCACCAAGATCCCAGCAGCATTCTCCCTCGACAGGGCCGAACCGAAGGATCGCCGATTGGAGTTTCGACTCGAAGGTACCACGCCAGTATGCCGACCCTGGGTAAAGCGTCCAGCGTGCTCCCGCGGCCATGCCCCCTTTCACCGTCACGGGCCAATACTGAAGACCCGTGGACGTAAGGATCTTGTCAACAACCCGTTTCAACGTACGCATGATTCCTTAAGACTCATTGCCTATTGTTCGCCAGTCTTTTGAAGTATGAATGACGGACGTCTGCGAAAGAAGTGCCCCTTCCTTGACGTTTGCAATCCTCGGGTGACGCAAGAGTAGCCCCCCCATCGGCCCATGATTCGAATTGGAATAGTGGGCTGCGGTCGCATCCTGGCCGCCCATCTGCGTGGATATCGGCTGCTGCGCGAGGCGGGAGTCGACACCTTTCGCATCACGGCGCTATGTGCGCGACGACATGAAGACGCGCTCATGTATGTGCAGCGCGGCGAAGGTCCGCCGCAACGAGCTGCCGTCAGCACCATCGCCGGCGATCCACTGGCGATCGACGACGAATTTCTCTCCGACTTCCAGAACGACGTCGAACCTGCGATCTTCACCGACTATCGCGAGATGATCGCTCGTGGGCCGATCGACGCGGTGAACGATTTCACGGCCCACTCACTGCATCATCAGATCGCCGAGTGTGCGTTCGACCACGACAAGCATCTGCTCAGTCAGAAGCCGCTGGCCGTCACGCTCGCCGCGGCGCGTCGCATGTGCGAAATGGCCGAAGCGCGCGATCGCGTGTTCGGCGTGTTCGAAAACTTTCGCCACACACTCGAGACGCGGCAGTTGCGATGGCTGTTCGACTCCGACGTCGGCGGACGATTGCAGATGGTGCTGATGGGATACATCGGCGCGTGGTGGGCGCCCGATCGCATCGTCGCGGGAACGCCGTGGCGACATCGGCGCGATGAGGCCGGGGGCGTGGCAGTCGACATGGGCGTGCATCTGTTCGATCAGATTCGTCACGTGGCGGGCGAGATCCGCAGCGTCTCGGCATCGACGGCGATTCTCGAGCCGCGACGCGTGACGGTCGATTCCAGCGGCAACGTCACGGAGCGCATCGACTGCGATGCCGACGACACGTTCTTTGCACACTTCGACACCGAAAGCGGCGTCGTTGGCCAGCTCTCCGCGAGTTGGGCGGGGCATGGCGGCGAGACGCTCGTCGGCGCGGGGAGCGTGTACTACGGCGATCGCGCGCGAGTGACGGGCTCGCGCGTTACGTTTGACGACACCTCGGCAGGCCTCGACGAACTCTATCGCAAGCAAGCGACGGCCGACCGCCAAGCTCGCGACTTTCCGCTCGGCCTCGACGACAGCTTCGCGCTCGCGCAGCTCGATTGGCTCGAAGCGATCCGCACGCACCGTCAGCCTGAAACCAGCGGACGCGAAGGACTCGCCGACCTCGCCGCCGCGTACGCAATACTCGAATCTGCTCACGCCGGACGACGCATCGCCGTGCGCGACGTGCTCGACGGCACGGTACGCGACTATCAACGGCCGATCGATGAAAAGTTCGGGATCGTGTGAAGGATTGCTGCAGGCGGTAGAATGAATCGGTGCGATTCAGGGGAGAATTCTTGATGATTGAACTGACGCAACAACAGCTCGACGAACTGAACGTCTCAGCGACAAGTCCGCCTCGTGTCGTGAATCCGCGGACGAATGAGTCGTTCGTGCTGCTGCATGAGGACGAGTACCAACGGATGCTCGCCGAGTACGATGACAGCCCATGGACCCGCGAAGAGATTCAAGCCGTCGCTTGGAACGCCATCGGTGCGAACGATGATGCGAACGATTGGGAAGAGTTCAATCCTGTTGACGATATTCAATCGCCATGAAGCGCGGCGATGTCGTCTAGGTGCGGTTCCCGCACCCGTCGGGCTTGCGAGGCAAGAAGCGACCCGCGGTGGTCGTTCAAGCGGACAACTACGCTGGCGTCCTCGGCACGCTCGTTGTCGCTGAGGTCACCAAGAACACAACAATGGCCAACGATCCCGCTTGCCTTTTCATCGACATCCAAACACCCGACGGGAAGGCGACCGGCCTCGTTCGCGACTCGGTCGTCTCATACCTAATTTTGGTGACCGTTTACAAAGATACGGTCGCCCATGTGCTCGGGTCTCTATCGAGCGCCATGCTGAAACGGCTCGACGCCTGCTTAAAGACGGCGCTCAACCTGAACTAGCTTCGCATATCGAGCACGGTCCGCCTGCTCGCGAACCCTACTTGAAATACTCCGGCTCGTTCCCGGCCTTCCATTTGATATTGCAGCCGATGCTGGGCTTCTGCTCGACGGGCAGGGGCTTGCCGGCGAGTAGGGCGTCGAGCGCGGCACGCAGGTCGACGCCGGTGACGGGAATGCCGCTGTCGGGGCGGCTCGAGTCGAGCTGACCGCGGTAGACGAGCTTGTGGCTCTTATCGAACAAGAAGAAGTCAGGCGTGCACGCGGCTCGGTAAGCCTTGGCGACCGCTTGCGAGTCGTCGTACAGATACGGGAAGGTGTAACCTCGCGCTTTGGCCTCGGCCACCATCTTGTCCGGTGCGTCGTCGGGATAGGTGATCGTGTCGTTCGAGTTGATCCCAACGATCGCGACCCCGCGCGGCTGATAATCGGCTCCAAGCTTCGCCAGTCCAGCGGCAATGTGCTTGACGAACGGACAATGGTTGCAAATGAACATCACCAGCAGGGCAGGCGAGCCGGCGAAGTCGCTGCGGCTGACGAGCTTGCCGTCGATGTTGGGCAGCTTGAAATCGGGGGCTTCTGTCCCCAGGGGCATCATCGTGCTGGCGGTGCGGACCATGAACATCTCCTCTGGCAAGGTTGGCGTCGCTCGATGGTGATCGTAGCAAAGCGGTTAGCGATTGGCGAGCGGCCAGGCCCTAAGTGGGCGGCGTCATAAATTCTGAAACTTTTCACATCCCGCGAACGTCACACCGGTAGACTCGTGGTCGCGAGGCCGGTAGGCGTTGACCGAACACTCATCCTTTGGGGGCTCTCCCATGTCATCTTCGTTACGTCCGGTTCTTCTCATCGCGGTTGCGTCGTTGCTGATCGAGGCGGGGGGTGGATCGTCGGCCATTGCTCAAATGCGCGTCGATGATGCAGCGGCCAAGCAGCCCGAGGCGCTGCCGCTCACATCGATCATTCTCTACAACTCGGGCGTCGGATTCTTCGAGCACAACGCCCAAATCGACGGCCAGCAGCAGATCGACTTAAAGTTCAGTGTCGACGACGTGAACGACCTGCTCAAGAGCATGGTGCTGCAAGATTTCGACGGCGGCAAAGTCTCGAACGTCACCTACGCTTCGCGCGACCCGATCACCAAAACGCTCAAGACTTTCGCGATCGATCTGACCACGAACCCCACGCTCGCCGATCTGCTGCGACAGGTGCGCGGCGAAAAGATCGAGATTCAGTTGGTCGGTTCGAAGGGGGTGGTCGGCGTGATCGTCGGCCTCGAAAAGCGCAAAGAGCGAGTCGGCGACAAGGAAACGATCGACGTCGAGTATCTCAATCTGCTGACCGACGACGGGCTACGCAGCTTTGGTTTGAATGACGTGGTCAGCGTGAAGTTGCTGAACGAGGCGTTGGATCGCGAGTTGCGTCAGGCGCTGATGACGTTGACGCTCGGCCATGCCAACGAAAAGAAGACGGTATCGCTGAAGTTCGACGGCGAAGGCAAACGCCGTGTCCGCGTCGGCTATGTTCAGCAATCGCCGATCTGGAAGACGAGCTATCGCCTGGTGCTCGACGACAAACGTGAGCCGATGATTCAAGGTTGGGCGCTCGTCGAGAACACCAGCGAACGCGACTGGAGCAACATCAAGCTCACGCTCGTCAGTGGGCGGCCGATTTCGTTCGTGATGAACCTCTACGAGCCGCTGTACATCGCGCGGCCGGTGGTGCAGCTTGATCTGTTCGCCTCGCTCCGCCCGCAGGTGTATGGGCAGGATTTAGCGGCGCGGAAGGGCGGAGCCGACGCGGAGAAGGCACGGGCTGTCTTCAATCGAGCGACGGTGGCGCCTGCTGCCCCAGCTGCTGCCTTCGAAAAGCCGTTTCTTCAGAATGGCTTCGGTGGCGTGGGCGGTGGTTTGGGGGGATCGACGGCGCCAACCGACTTTCAACTCAACCTAGCGTCCGGCGTCGCCTCAACCGCTAATGCCAGTGACCTTGGCGAGCTCTTCCAATACATCATCGACTCTCCCGTCACCTTGCCGCGCCAGCAGTCAGCGATGTTGCCGATCGTGCAGGGCGAGATCAAGGCGAAGAAAGTCTCGATCTACAATCGTGGCGTGCACGCGAAGCATCCGCTCAACGGCATCCGCATCACGAACACCACGGGCATGCACCTGATGCAAGGCCCCATCACCGTGTTCGACGACAACGCCTACGCTGGCGATGCACGCATCGAGGACCTGGCTCCCGGCGGCGAACGCTTGGCCAGCTATGCGATGGACCTCGACACCGAGGTGACGCAGGAAACCGAGGGGAGCGACGCGAAACTCGTCAGCGTCCGCATCGCCAAGGGGGTCGTCATCATCAAGGAAAAGTACGACCGTACGCAAACGTTCACGATCAAGAACTCGGGCAAGGCCGATAAGACGTTGCTCGTCGAGACGCCTTACGAAACCGGCCGGACGCTCGTCGAACCCAAGAAGGCCGACGAGAAGACTCGCGACTTGTACCGCTTCAACGTCGATGCCACCGCCGGCAAGACAGTGAAGTTCGAAGTGAAAGAAGAGCATGTGGTCGAAGAGCAGGTCGCGGCCAACAACTTCGACGACCGGACGATCCTGATTTATCAGAAGGCCAAGAACGTCAGCGACGACGTGAAGGTGGCGCTCGGCGAAATCGTCGATCGCAAGCGACAACTGAACGATCTCACGACGTCGCTGAAACAGGCTCAGCAGCAGATCGACGCCATCAGCCAAGAGCAAATGCGTATCCGGCAAAACATGGAACAGCTCGATCGCATGTCGGACCTCTATCGCCGCTACGTCACGAAGTTCACCGATCAGGAAACGCAGGTCGAACAACTTCGCACGAAGATGGCCGAGTTGCAGGGCCAAATCGATCAGAAGCGCCGCGAGTTGGATGAGTTCATTCTTGGGCTTGAGGTTTCCTGATACCGGGCGAAGAGATTTGACCGCGGAGGACGCAGAGTTCGCGGAGATGCGCCAGAGGTAGAATGGACGATATAAAATATTCCGTTCCTCCGCGTCCTCTGCGAACCCTGCGGTGACACCTTCCGACAACGAATCGAGTCGACCGTTCGCGGTCCGAGGCCGCTACGTTTTCACCGTGAGTGGTGAGGTGCTGCGCGATGCGTGTGTGACGATCGCGGGTGAGGAGATCGTCGCGGTCGGCGAGAACGCGTCAGGTCGCCCGGCTCAGGACCTCGGCAATGTCGCGATTCTGCCGGGCTTCGTGAACGCGCACACGCATCTAGAGTTTAGCGATCTCGACTCGCCGTTAGGTTCGCAGGGAACGGCGCTGCCCAGTTGGATACGCAGCGTCGTCGAACATCGTCGCGGTGAACCAGCGTCGAATGAAGATGCGATCAAGCAAGGATTGGGCGAAAGCGTTGCCGCGGGCGTGACGACATTGGCGGAGATTGAGACTCCGGGGCGATGGTCGCCGTCGTTGCGGCCACCGATCGACGTGACCGTCTTTCACGAGGTCATCGCCATCACCGAGCAGCGCCGCGCGGAAGCTCTCGCCGCGGCCGAAAGATTCGCAAGCGGCGACACTCAGAACTATCGTCGTGGCCTCAGTCCGCACGCCCCGTACACGGTTGATCTCGACACCACAGCCGAGGTCATCACGATCGCCAGGCGCCACGGCCTGCCGGTCGCCATGCATCTCGCCGAATCGCCTCAGGAAACGGAATTCCTCGCAACCGGTCGCGGCCCGTTCGCCGAGATGTTCGCCGCGATGGGCATCGATCGCACAAAGGTCGCTTCGACCCGCTACCGCGATTATCTCGAAGTGCTTTCAACAGCGCCTCGCGCTCTCGTCGTGCACGGCAACTATCTCTCGACTGACGATATCGGCTTGCTCGCCGAGAATCGCGACACGATGGCGGTCGTCTACTGCCCGCGCACGCACGCTTACTTCAATCACTCGCGCCACCCACTCGAACAGATGCTCGCCGCAGGTTGCACCGTCGCGCTCGGCACCGACAGCCGCGCCTCGAATCCCGACCTGAGCATCCTCGACGAAATGCGTCACATCGCACGTAACTTTCCGGCTCTGCCACCGAACGAAGTTTTACGACTTGGAACGCTGTACGGAGCCCGTACTCTCGGTTGCCAAAAAACCATCGGATCGCTCGAGCCCGGGAAGGACGCGAATCTGGCTGTCGTCTCGATTCCGGAGCATCCGGCGACCGACCCGTTCGAGCTTCTGTTCGATTCGCCGCTGGGCGTGGTCGCGACTTATTTCCGCGGCGGGCCGGTAAACTAGGCATCGAGTGCGAGCCGTTGGCGGAGCATTCTTTGTTCATCTGTTACGCCTGCTCGTATGAGGTGATGTCGGCCCCTGCGTCAGAGATCACCGGTGAAGGATGAAAGCTGGCGAATCCGCCGAGGAACGAGATCAACGCCTCGCCGCCGCCCTTCGCGAGCATCGTGAAGAGGCACTCGAAGAGATTCTGCGCTCCTGACGGCGCAGCGGTGATCGAGGTTCTCAATGTGAAATACACCAAGCGGCTTGGCGTTTTGCGATACGAAGACATCGAAGACGTCGTGTCGATCGCGCTGCGCCGAGTTTGGGAATCGCGATCGTCATACGATCAAAACAAGCAATCGCTTCGAGCCTGGTTCTATTGCATCGCCGACAACGCCGCAAAGGACGTATTGAGACACGGTTGGCACAAAGCGCGAAGCCTTGAGCGTGCCGACGGCCATGACTGGATTGAGGCCAATGCCGAGGACAACCGTGAGGAGACGCCGTCAAAAACCGGCCCCGATGACGTCGCGACCTCGAAGAAGGCCGCGGATGTCGAGGACGCGCTAAGTCGGCTGTCGCGGGAACAGTGCGCGATTGTGCTGGCCGATGCCGCCGCCGGTGATGGGGTCGCATCGAATGAATATCTTGCGCAGGTGTTAAGGATTCCCCAGGCGCATGTACGCGTTTACCGCAGTCGCGCCTACGCGGCCTTGCGGAAGGAACTTCGAAAGCGCGGCTACGACATACCTTAGGTGACGAAGGACCCGACCGTGACAGGCAACGACCCGGACAAACGGCTATGCGATTGGGTTGCGAGAATCTATCTCACACCATATCTCGATCTGACGCCCCCTGTTAAGATCGAGGAGATGCTCGACGCTGCCCCTGGCGGCCCGCTCGGGGATGAGCAAGTCGCCAAGATCTTGGCGAGGGCTAGGCTGGCCCCACTGGCGGGAAACCGCGACGTCGAGCTTGGTGAAGAACGATCACGAGTTTTGATTCAGGAGCCAGTCCGTCGGATGCGTCGCACTCCCGTCAAGCGCGCAGGTTCTGCGCCAGGCCGCCGTCTCCACCGAATAAGTCGACGCAGGTCGTCGAGGCTCCGCTGCCGTCCGAGCCGCTGATGTATCGCCTTTTGGGCACCGTCCGCGAACCGGGATTGCTCGTGGCGGCTGTGTTGCTGGCCGTGGTCACGATGCTCACCTACGCCAACTCGTTCGATTGCGGGCTGGTGCTCGACAACTATCTCATCGTCGGTGAGGACACGCGCCTGAAGGCCGCCACGTGGGACAACGTCAAGCTGATCTTCAGCCGCGGCTATTGGTGGCCCACCTGGGAAAGCGACCTGTTTCGCCCGCTCACCACGTTTTCGTACATGGTGAACTATGCGGTGCTCGGCAACGAGCGCGACCCGCGAGGGTATCACATCGTCAACCTGCTATTGCACACCGCCAACACGTTGATGTTTTACGGGCTGGTGCTCGCTACCGTGCGACGTAATTGGACGGCTCTGGCGGCAGCCGCTATTTTCGCGGTCCATCCGTTGAACACCGAGTCGGTAACGAACATTGTCGGCCGTGCCGACTTGTTGGTCGCGTTTTGCGTGTTGGGCGGCTTGCATCTGCACCGGCGCAGCTACGGCGCTACGCCACTGGCGAGTCTCATCAACCGCTTGCTGCTCGGATTGCTCGCACTCGCGGGGGTGTTCTGTAAAGAGAGCGCGGTCGTCATTGTGTTCGCGCTGTGGTTGTACGACATGTCGTTCCACGATTTGGTCGGCTCTCTTTGGAAGTTGTTCCGTTCGTCGAGCTTTTTCCCGATGAATGTCGTCGGCTACGTCGTGGCCTTTATTCTGCTGCCGACGGCCTTGGTGCCGCTTTTGGGACTTCCGAAAGAGTGTTTGATCCTGCTGCCGATGTTGGTTGTCATTCCGTGCGGCATGTTTCTCATCGGTTACAACTGGCGCAAAGATCCGGAAGGATTGAGAAGCGGTGAGCAGTTCTTGCGCTATGGCTGGCAAAGTTACGTCGCGATCGTTCCGGCCGTGATTGCACTGCTGGTCGCGCGGTACATCATGCTCGCCAACTCGCCGGTGTTCGGGCAGATCGGCGCGGACAACCCCATCGCATGCGCTCAGGCATTCACGCCTCACGTTTCCGACAATCCGATGGTTCAAAGTGCAGCCGCCTGGGTGACCAAGCGCATGACGGCCGTGAAGGTCATTGGCTACTACGCGGCATTGTTCGTGTGGCCTCGCGTGCTTTCGTGCGATTATTCTTACGACCAGATTCCGCTGTTTCGCTGGACATTCACCGATCCGAACGACATCGACTGTTGGCTGGGGCTGTTGGGGTGCATTCTGTCTGCCGTCGTGATGGTGCGTTCGTATTGGACGAACAAGGCGTTGTTTTTCTTCTTGTCGTTCTTCTGGATCGGCAGCGGGTTCTTCCTCACGGCGAACCTGATGATCGACATCGGCAGCATCATGGGCGAACGCTTTGTCTATCTGCCGATGGTCGGCGCCGTGGGCTCGCTGGCCGCGGTGATGCCGGTGTTCGTCGCCTTTGTCAGTCGCGTAAGTGGCGTGGCCTACGAGCGCTTGCGATGGGTAGCTTTGGCCGCGACGTGCGTTGCCGTCGTGGCGCTGGGCACGCGTTCTTACTACCGCAACTACGACTGGATGGACGAAATCAGCCTGTGGACGAGCGCGACCGACGCCTGCCCCGACAGTTTCAAGGTCTACAAAGGCCTCGCCGGCGCGATTGCCGGCGTGAACATCGAGCAGACCGAGCCAGAACGACTTGAGTTGCTCGGTCTGACCAAGGAATCGGACGAGATCGACGTCCTCAACCAGGCGATCCGTGTTTGCGAGATGGGTCGCAAAATCCTCGATCGCGAGCCGATGCTGCCTTACACCGACATGCCGAACGGCGTGTTCCAGGACATTGCGCGCTACTATCTGAACAAAGGGGACACGCTCACCCGGCGTGTCGATCCGGCGATGGCCAACGTCCCGCCCGACGCGATGCAAGCGTATGCGAGTTCGGCCGAAGCGCTCGAACGAGCGCGCGATATGGACCGCGCCGTGAACTCCGCCTCGCGCGTGTCACGGCTCGAGCGTGGCGTGTCGACGGACGACATCATGGACGTGGGCAACTACCGCATCTACCAGAACCTGGGCGTCGCCTATCTGCGGTTGCGTCGCTTCGACGAAGCGGTCCAGGCCTTCAAAGATATGCGACGCCTCGAGCCGATGTCGGCCGACGTCTATTTCAACCTCGGCATCACGATGATGCAGCAACAGCGTGCCGAAGACGCGGCGCGGCACATCCTGCAGGCGCTCGTGTTGAAAAGCGATTGGCCCGAAGCGTGGGATCGCCTGCAAATGCTCTTCAACGTGATGGCGCCTGGCGCTCCGGTGATTCATGTCGATCCCGCCACCGCGCGTCGCAATCTCGCTGCCGACCACCCGCTCGTGCGCCGTTTGCTCAACGAGGCGATTGTTGGCCTGGTGCAAGTGTTGATCGACACCAAGCGCTGGGAACAGGCGCGGCAGATGATCAATCTTGGCACCGGGGTCTATGGTGTTCCGAACGATTTGATGGGGCCGCTGCTGTGGCAGATTCCTCGCGGCCGCTAGACTCTGCCCAAAACTAGACGGTGCCCAAAAGTCTTTCCATCCCAAAGGACGTCGTACCTCGCTTGCCTCTTCGCGGCGCACGAACCATTGCACGCCGTGCCACCCCTCGCTTGCGGCCCCTCGCCCTCGTTTCTACAATGATGATTCACCGAAAAGTTTGGGGGCGTAGCTCAGTTGGGAGAGCGTCGCGTTCGCAATGCGAAGGTCGTGGGTTCAACTCCCATCGCCTCCACCTTCAGGCCACGTGCAAGCGTGGCCTTTTTCTTGCGCGGCAGTTGCATCTTGCGTGCCAGCGTTGCCTGCGGCCGAAATGAATCGCAATTGACGCGATCGGCCCGACGCGCTACATTTCGCGGCTCAACGAGACTTCGAACGAGAGGATCGAATCATGCGAATGCTGTTTTTGCTTGCGGTTGTCATTGTCGGCCTGGCTGTTGCCGGCGTGTTGCATTTTCAGAAGAACGGCAACTCGATTAACATTACGGTCGATCACGATCGCCTGCAGGAAGTCGAGCAGCAGGCCGCGAAGGCCGGCGCCGATTTCTTCCAAAAAGGCGAGCAAGCCCTCGACAACACGCAACGCACGCAGCGCTAACGCTGCGTATAGTGGGCCCTTTGGGCCCGGTTCAGGTTGCAGGGCCGGGCCCTGTGGGTGCCGGTTCAGGTTGCAGGGCCGAGCTTTTTGGGCTCGGTTCGCGCCTGCGCGGTGTTCATCACACTCGAAGCAGCGTCGGCCAAATCGCGTCGCTCACCAACAGCCCGCGTCGCGTTAACCGCACGCGGTCGCCGTCGTCGATAAGCAGACCTTCGGCGACAAACCGTCGAAGGTCTTGGCCGCCGAGTTCGTCGACGCTGAATCCGAACCGCTCCGCGAACGCTGCGCGATCGACGCCTTCGAGCCGGCGCATGCCGATCACGAGCGCTTCGCGCGCCCGATCTTCGCTGCCGAGTTCTTCGGCGTCCGCGACCGGCGATTCGTTGGCCAACACGCGTGCCAGATACGTCGTCGTGCTGCGATGGTTCACTTCGCGGCGACCGTCGACATAGCGTGCCGCTCCGGGGCCGACGGCCCAATAGCTCTCGGCCGCCCAGTAGACTTCATTGTGACGGCAACGGTGCCCAGATTTCGCGAAGTTCGAGACTTCATAGTGCTCGTAGCCCGCACCGCTCAATCGATCGATCGCCGTTTCGTACATGGTCGCCTCGATCGTCTCGTCGATCTGCGTGAGATCTCCGTGCGATCGACGGCTCCAAAAAGTCGTGCCGCGCTCGAACGTCAGTCCGTAGACGGAAAGATGATCCGGTTCGAGCGCCATCGCCGCATCGACGTCGGCCTTCCAACCTTCCAACGTTTCGCCAGGTGCGCCGAAGATGAGGTCGAGCGACACGGATCGAACTACCGGCCGCAGCAGCGAAAACGCGCAAGCGATGTGCTCGGCCGTGTGATCGCGTTCCAGGACACGCAACTTCGCCGCGGCGAAGGATTGGGCGCCCAGGCTGATGCGATTAACGCCGAAGTCGCGCAACACGGCGACGCGCTCGGCGTCGATGTCGATCGGATTCGCCTCGACCGAGAACTCGCCCCCCTCGGCCAGCGGAAACCATTGCCGGACCGACGTCAGCAGCCGCTCTAAGTCTTTCGGCTTCAGATGCGTCGGCGTACCCCCGCCAATGAACAAGGTCTTCACCCTTCGCGGCTCGCCAAGCCACGAAAGTTCACGCTCGATTGCGAGCAAATAGCGCTCGATCAAATCATCGCGCCCGGCAACCAACGTGAAGTTGCAGTAGCCGCACCGATGAGCGCAAAACGGAACGTGCACATAGGCCGCGTTGGGTTTCGACCAGCCGGAAGCGACGCGGCGCGCCGAATGGGATGACTGCATGCTCATCACAGCCACAAGTGCAAACGTCCGTCGAGCATGTCGGGCATCGAACGCTCGACGTGTTGGCGAATCTGTTTCGCATTGTAGCGCGTGCTGAAATGCGAAGCGATGATCAACTCGTTGCGAAACCGGTCGCGGCGCTCAATCAGGTCATCGAGATGGATGTGCCCGAACTTGTGAATCTTTTCCTTGCGATGTCCCGGCGCCACGAACGTCATTTCGGTGATGAGCACCTGCGCTTCGTACAGTGCGGGGCAGTTGTCGAGTCCCTCGGGCGAACTGTCGCCGAGATACGCCACGCGCGGCATGCGGCGTTCTTCGGTCACTTCGGTGCCGGCCAAGCGCAGGTCGCGAATCTCGTGGCCCGCAAGGTTTTGAAACTCCGGCTTCAGCTTGCGTCGGCGTTCCCACACGATGTAACTCAGCGAAGGGATCGTATGCTTCGTGGCGGCGACGGTCACGACATGCTCGCGCGAAATCTCGATCTCGTCGCCAGGTTTCGCCGGCAATAAATGGCACGGCATGCGTCCTCGGTCGAGTCGCGTGAACAGTTTGAGAATGCGATCGACCGTGTCGATGGCCATCTCGGGCATGTAGATCGTCGGCGGCTCCATCTTCATCATGCGGCGACGCGCGACATACACCGGCAGCGCCGCCACATGGTCGAGATGCGTGTGCGACAGGAACCACAGGCCTGTGCCCATGAAGTCCCAAGGATGCGCACCAAGGTCGAAGCCGAGCTTTAGCTCCGGAACGCGCCAGTACGTCTGCACGGCTGCACGAGAATAGCCTTCAATCGTCAGGTCTTTGTGGACCAGCGACTTGACCGGAACGTTGTGAATCATGTCGCGTCGCTAGGCCCCACCGCGGCGGACTCAATCGAAGGCGTGAGCCAAATCTCGCCGAACAATGCACTCTGCTCGGCATGCACGGTGCGATCGCGCACCAACTCAAGAATCGCTAGCACGATGCCCACGAGCGTCGACTTGTGCATGCCGGGCCTGAACAAGTCGCCGACCGGCAGCCGCTGTTGCTCACCCAGACGACTGCGAATTCGCGTCATGAACACGTGGATCGGCGTGTCGTCGTAAATGATGTTCGTGCTCGGCAGCCCCTCGTGCGTTCGCATGATGCGGCCAAACGCGCTCACTAAGTCCCACAGCTCGACTTCGCGGATCGGCTCGTCGGCCGGATCGACCTCGGGAAGCGACGTGGCCCCAGCCATGCGCGGGAACCGCTCCTGCCACGCGCGCCCTCGCTCGTCGAGCATGCTCGCCGCGTCTTTGAAGCGCTTGTACTCGAGCAGTTGCCGCACCAATTCCGCCCGCGGATCGGGCAATTCCTCGTCCACCTCGTCGCCGTGAGGCAGCACCATCCGCGACTTGATTTCCGTCAGCGTGCTGGCCATCTCGACGAAATCGCCGACGGCGTCGAGATCGAGCTTTTCGAGCACCGCGAGATGTTCGAGAAACTGCTCGGTGATGAGCGCGACCGGAAGCTGCACGATGTCTAACTCGTGCTTCCGCACCAGGTAGAGCAGCAAGTCCATCGGTCCGCGGTAGTCGGCGAGTGCGACGCGAAAAGGCATCACCGCATTGTAGTCGATCGACTAACTCCCGACAGGGCAGCCTGCCTACTTGTTCCTCGACAGGCCGGACGCTTAGACTTCCCTCGACGACACTCGCATCTCGGCGATACATGCACGAGGAGAAGCAGAAGGTGACGCAAGACCGGCTTTGGGCTCCGTGGCGCATGGCCTACATCGGCGGCGGCGATCGCGCGACCGGCACGCCTGCGACCGAGCTGAAGTTCCTACCCGGCGCTGACGCCAACTGCTTCATGTGTCGCGCGGCAGCCGATACGAAGGATACCGACACGAACGATGCCCACACGAAGGATCGTGAAAACCTCGTCGTCGCCCGAGGCCGGCACACGCTCGTCATCCTGAACCGTTACCCGTACAACAACGGCCACTTGCTTGTCGCGCCGCTCGAGCATCGCGGCCGACTCGACGAGATCGCCGCCGAAGTGCATACCGAAGCGATCGCCCAGCTCACGCGTGCGTCGCAGGCGATCGAGCGGCTCATGCACGCCCAGGGGTTCAACATTGGCCTGAACCTCGGTCAGGTCGCCGGTGCGGGGGTGCCGGGACATCTGCACTGGCATCTGGTGCCGCGATGGCAGGGGGATTCGAACTTCATGCCCGTCGCGGCCGACACGCGCATCGTGTCGCAATCACTCGATGCCGTGTGGGAGCTGCTGAGCCCGGCGCTCGCCGAGGGGCAAGCCGATGGCTGACCCGCTGACCGTCGAAGTGCGTGAGGCGATTCTTCTCGCTCCGTACGCGATGCATAGTGTCGAATCGGCAGGGCGCAAACATGCCGAGCCGTCGCATGCGTACCGTGCCCCGTTTCAGCGCGATCGCGACCGCATCGTACATAGCGCCGCGTATCGACGTTTGAGCGGCAAGACACAAGTCTTCACCGGCGAGGTCGGCGACTACCATCGCACGCGCCTGACGCACACGCTCGAAGTTTCGTCGATTGCCCGCACGCTGGCCCGAGCGCTACGTCTGAACGAAGATCTCGTCGAGGCGCTGGCGCTGATGCACGATCTGGGGCATCCGCCTTTCGGTCATGCCGGCGAAGAAGTGTTGCATGCGTGCCTGAGCGACGTGGGTGGTTTCTCGCACAATCGTCAGGCGTTGCGCATTGTCGAAGAGATCGAGCAGCGGTATTCCGAGTTCCCGGGCCTCAATCTCAGCTTCGAAGTGCTCGCCGGCCAAGAGACGCGCATCACGCACGACAGCACTTCCGTGCGGCCGCTGCTCGAAGTGCAAGTCGTCGACGCAGCCGACAGTATCGCTTACGACACGCACGACGCCGACGACGCAATGCACCTCGAATTGCTGACGCTCGACGAGTTGCTGGAAATCCCGCTGTGGCGCGAGGCGGCCCAACGTGTTCGCCGTCGTTACGCGTCGCTCGATGGAGCGCCGCTGCGACGCGCCGTGCTGCACGAACTCATCGACTGGCAAGTCACCGAGCTACTTGCCGAGGCCGACCGCCGTTTGACGGAGCATCGCATCGGGAGCGCCGCCGACGTCCGTCAAGCCCCGCTCGTGATCGAACCTCCCGCTGAGCTCGCCGCGAAGAAGGCCGAACTCGAGCGATTCTTGTACGAGCGGGTCTACCGTCATCCGCAGGTGCTCCGCCTCCGCCGTCAGGTGCAGGGCGAGCTCACCGAGATGTTCGACGGCTATCGCGCCCGGCCCGATTTGATGCCCGAAGGTTCACAGTCGCGAATCAGAACGAGCGGCGTTTCGCTGGCCGTCGGCGACTACGTGGCCGGCATGACCGATCGCTACGCCCGCCGCGAGTATGCGAGATTGTTCGCGAGACGATAAATGAGCCTAACTCCTGAGCAAAGAGCACTCTGTGAGTCGTTAAGGCAGAAGGCAGACGCCGCCTTCCTGCTTGTTATGGTTGATGTCGTTGAGCGCGCGATTCGGACTCAAACTGGAATCATTGTTTGGGAAGATGGCCAAATCGTAAGGCTGTCGCCGGAGGAGATGATGAAACGTCATCCGTGGTTGCGCTCTCACATCTGCTCAACCACGCTGATGCCGAGCAGTTCCAGGCCTTTATGAATCGTGCGGGCGGTGAGATCGCAAAGGAGCAATCGGCTGTCGCGTTGCTCGGGCGTATCGGCCTTGAGGACCGGGCACTGCTCAAAGAAAGCTGAGTAGCTCTCGGCCAATTCGAACAAGTAGGCCGTGAGCAAGTGCGGGCGATAGTCGGTCATCGCGGAGTCGAGTGCTTCGCTGAATCGCAACAGATTGCGAGCGAGTGAGCGCTCGGCATCGTGGCCGAGAACGATCTTTGCGTCTGAGCATCGCAGCGCTTCAACGTCGATGCCGCCGCGGCGGAAGATGCTTCGCACCCGGACATACGCAAATTGCATGTAGGTGGCGGTGTTTCCGTTCATCGCGAGCATCTTGTCGTAGCTGAACGAGTAGTCGCTTGTGCGATTCTGCGACAAGTCCGCGTACTTGAGTGCTGCGATACCGACAGTCTCGGCGATTTGCTGTCGCTCTTCTGGCGAAAGCACTGAACCGCCTGGATTTGCATTGTCTTTCTCGGAAACCACCTTGTGTGCCCGTGCGACTGCCTCGTCGAGCAAACTCGACAAGCCAACCGTGTCGCCAGATCGCGTCTTGAACGGCCGCCCGTCGTCGCCCAACACGGTGCCGAAGCTGACGTGCACCATCTCTTTCGCCGCGTTGCCCCAACGACGTGCGGTGGTGAAAACTTGCTCGAAGTGCAAACTCTGGCGATGGTCGACGACGTAGAGAATCGCGTCGGGATGCCAGCGCTCGATGCGGTACTTGATGGTTGCCAGATCGGTCGTGGCGTAGAGGAACGCGCCATCTTTTTGCGCACGATGAGCGGGGCGGCGTGATCTTCGAAGAAGACGCAAAGAGCACCGTCGCTTTCTTTGGCGATTCTCTTCTCGACCAGATCGTCGACCGTCGCGGCAAGTTGATCGTGGTAGAAACTTTCGCCGAGAGTCACGTCGAACGTCACGTTCAGGCGGCGATAAACCTCGTTGATCGCTTCGAGGCAGGGGGGGAGGAACTCGTGCCACAGGCGAAGGTTTTCTTCGTCGCCGGAGTGCAACTTCGCCGTCTCAGCAAGCACGTCCTGGCCGATGTTCGGATATTGCCATGCCTGGTGCGCGAGTTCTTCATCCGTCTCGACCGCTGCCAGCTTCGCTTCGAGCGACTCAATCTCGTCACGCATTCCGGCGACGCTCGCCTCGCTCTTTCGCAGCGCTTTCGCTTGCTTCTTTGCGGCGTCCGCATCCGCCGCCGGCTTCGCGCGTTCTGCGGCTAGCGCCGTCTCGGCGTCAGCCAACTCTTTCTTGAGCTGCGGCAGCCGCTCGCGCGTCTCGTGGTAATCGACCAACCGATTCACGAGCCGATACTGCCGGGCCAGCTCATCGAGCGGACGGCTGCGATACGCTGCCTCGTCGAGAAAGTGCTTGTAGCCGAACAGAATCATCCCGAACTGCGTGCCCCAGTCGCCGAGATGGTTGTCGCTGACGACGCGATGGCCGAGGAACCGCAACGTGCGGCAGATGCTGTCGCCGATGACCGTCGAGCGAATGTGCCCGACGTGCATGGGCTTCGCGACGTTCGGAGCGGAAAAATCCACGACGTACGTGCGAGGGTGCTCGTCCGGCAAAACGCCGAGCCGATCGTCCTGTGTCGCCGCCTGGAGTTGGGCCTTCACCCAGTCGTCGCGTAGCCGCAGGTTGATGAACCCCGGCCCCGCAACCTCCGGCGGCTCGCACAGGTCGCTCACCTCCAGCGAACGCACAACTTGCTGGGCGACGTTGCGAGGATTCATACCGAGGCGCTTGCCCAGCGGCATCGCGAAGTTCGCCTGGTAGTCGCCGAACTTGGCGTCCTGGGCCGGGCGAATCAGCTCGACCAGAGCAGGCAACTCAGCGTCGGAAGCGACGCCCGCGAGCGCCGTTGAGAACCGGCGTCGTAACTCGGCCAATGGATTCATGAATGCCAATCAGCGTCGGAAGGAAGAAACTCCGACGTCCGACTTGTCATTCCTTGTGCAGGCGGACGTCCGGCGGCTCGCTAGGCTCGGGCGGCGTGAAGGGGACGCGGCGTGCCGTCGCCCACAGGTCGTCCAAGGCGTAGTACTGTCGAGCGTCGGGCTCGAACAGATGGACCACGATATCGCCGTAGTCTTGCAAAATCCAGCGACTGTCGGTGTAGCCTTCGCTGCCAAGGCGTTGGTCGTGCCAATCCTTGCGAAGGACGCGACTAATTTCGTCGCTGATAGCGTGGAGCTGTCGCCGGCTGGTTCCGGTCGCGATGACAAAATAGTCGAACTCGCTGGTCAGCTCGCGTAGGTCGAGGATGATGATGTCGCGGCCTCGATTTTCAGCCGCGGTTCGTGCTGCGGCCAAGGCTCGCTCCAGGGCCCGATCCGAACGGGCTTCCGAGACCGAATGGCCGAGAGTCGAAATCGCCAATGAGGCTCCTTTCCTGTGAGTTCAGGCGTTGACATCAGTATTCTACCTGCCCAAAGATGCGTATGCCACCGCATCGGTTCGCGCGGCAGGCGGTTTCCACGGATTCTGCAGAGGCCGTGCCGAGCGTTGCCGGTATTCCCGGCAGGGTCGGTGGGGATGCGCGGGGGCTAGGGCTTGGGGGCTGGGGAATAGGGAGAGAATTATGAGTGATTGGGTTGAAGAAGGTCAGAAGGCGCCGGACTTCACGCTCGGCGACGATCGGGGCCAAAAGGTGAGTTTGAAGGGGCTGAAGGGGCAGCCGGTCGTGCTGTACTTCTATCCGCGCGACGATACGCCAGGGTGCACGAAAGAGGCGTGCGCGTTTCGCGATCGCAGTGCCGAGTTGAAAAAGCTCGGCGCGAAGGTGCTTGGCGTCAGCGATGATGACGAGGCGAGTCACGTGAAGTTTCGCGACAAATTCGAGCTGAATTTTCCGCTGTTGGTCGACACCGATCACAAGATCGCCGAGAAGTTCGGCGCATGGCGCGAGAAGAACATGTATGGCAAAGTGTCGATGGGCATTCAGCGCTCGACGTTCCTGATCGACGGCGAAGGCGTCGTGCGTCGCGTGTGGAAGAAGGTGCAAGTCGACGGCCACGACGAGGCGGTAATCGAGGCGCTGAAAGCGCTGTGATGTCGAATGCGGTCGTTGTTTAGCCGGCGAGCTTGCTCGCCGCGAGGCGGATGTAGCGGCGTCGCAACCTTCGCGCGACGAGCAAGCTCGCCGGCTAAACGGGGCGCAAACGGCGTCATCGCAATAAGTTCCGACGTTCCCCAGGGACGCGCTGACTCAATCTTAGCAGTCTGTTAGAATCGAAGCCGCCTTCGTCCCGCCTGGCGACACCGATGCGCGATTCGTTCGATGCATTGGGACACGTGTCGCCGAGCGGCAGTTCCCTCCATCTGCCAGCATGGCATCGACGCTACAACTTGCTCGCCTGCGCTCGGCGCTGCCCGCCGTGCTGCCGTCGATGTTGATGTGCGACTTCGGCCGCCTCGAAGACGAGGTGCGCAAGCTCGAAGATGCCGGTGTGCAAGCACTCCACCTGGACGTGATGGATGGCCACTTTGTGCCGAACCTTTCGTACGGGCTGCTGATGGTCGAAACCTTCCGCCGCCTGACGAAACTCACGATCGACGTTCACCTGATGATCGATAACCCGGCCGATTACGTTGGCCGCTATCGCGAAGCGGGCGCCGACTCGATGACGATTCACGTCGAGGCCGTTGGCGATGCGCGGCCCGTGCTCGAAGAGATTCGCCAATCGGGCGCCGCGGCGGGATTGGCCCTCAATCCCCCCACGCCGCTTTCAGCCATCGAACCTTTGCTCGATGCTTGCGACCTGGTGCTCGTGATGAGCGTGATGCCGGGCTTCGGTGGGCAGAAGTTCGATCCGGTTGCGCTCGAGAAACTTGCAGCGCTGAAAAAGATCGTCGGCCCCGACGTGCTGTTGGAGGTCGACGGAGGCGTGAAGACGTCGAACATCGCCAAGTGCACCGAGGCAGGGGCACAATTACTCGTCGTCGGATCGGCCATCTTCGGCAACGAAGATTACACCGCCAGCACCCGCGAACTCATGCGTCTTGTTTCCACCCATTAGAGCTCATTAAGAGCCACAACTCATGTTACGGATTGTGCTTATTCGTCCTGGCGCCACTGATTACGATGATCAGGGCCGCATCCAGGGAAGTCTCGATATTCCACTCAACGCGCGAGGCATTCGCGACGTCGAGAAACTGATTTCGCCATTGAGAAGCCAGGGGATTGAGGTTATTTACTGTTCTGGGTGCGAACCTGCCGTTGAGACGGGCCGCATTCTGTCGGAAGCCCTGGACGTCAAGCTGAAGAAGCTCGACGGCATGTGCAACCTGAATCACGGCCTTTGGCAGGGGCTTGTGATCGACGAGGTGAAGCACAAGCAGCCGAAGGTGTATCGCCAATGGTCGGAACAACCCGAGAGCGTCTGCCCGCCGGAGGGCGAAACGGTGGCCGAGGCGCGACATCGCGTCGAGACCGTGTTGGCCAAGACGTTGCGCAAATACAAGCATGGCGGCGTGATCGCTATGGTGTTTCCCGAACCGCTGAACAGCATCGTGCGAGCGGCGCTGGGACTTGGAAACTTGGGCGACCTGTGGCATGCGGGGGACCAGCGCGGCCCTTGGGACGTGGTGGAAGTCGATCCGATGGCCGAAATTCCTCACGTTCAACGCGGAGTTGCGATCGATGGCTAGTGCCCCTCACGGACCCGCGTCGCACAGCCCCGCGCCGCACAGTGCCGGATTCATTCACTCAGTGACCACATTGCCCGCCGCGGCAACTCATGCCGTGGGCCACACACCTACAGCCTCGGGATCGACGGTCATGCCAGGCGGCAAATCCGAAATAGCTGACCCGCGAACGGCCGATATACAGGCGACCGCTCCCGCGGCCCCGCCGAAGGCCAAGCGCGGCGTTCCCGAGGGGCTGTGGAAGCGCTGTCCCGGCTGTCAGGCCACGATCTTCCGTCGCGAGGCCGAGAAACGCCTCAACACCTGCCCCGAGTGCGGCTACCACTGGTACGTCTCGGCCAGCACACGCATCGCGCAGTTGCTCGACGAAGGCACGTTCGAGGAATGCGATGCCAACCTCGAACCGACCGACCCACTCACGTTTGTCGACAAGAAGGGCTACGCCCAGCGTCTGAAGGCCGAGCAAGCCCGCACGGGACTCAAGGACGCCGTCATCACGGGCACGGGCATGATTCGAGCCCGTCGCGTCGCGGTCGGCGTGACCGACTCGGCGTTCATCATGGGCAGCATGGGCTCGGTCGTCGGCGAAAAACTCACGCGACTCGTCGAACGCGCCACCGAACAGCGAACACCAGTAATCATCGTCAGCGGCTCAGGCGGTGGAGCACGCATGCACGAGGGCATTCTTTCGCTGATGCAAATGGCGAAAGTGTCGGCGGCCTTGGCTCGCTACGATCGGGCTGGCGGGTTGTTCATCTCGGTTCTCACCGACCCGACGATGGGCGGCGTTGCCGCGAGTTTCGCCTCGTTGGGCGACGTGATCTTTGCCGAGCCGCGAGCGTTGATCGGCTTTGCCGGTCCGCGAACGATCCAAGCCACGATTCGCGTCGAGTTGCCCAAGGGCTTTCAAACGAGCGAGTTCCTGCTTGAGCACGGCTTCATCGACCGCATCGTCGAGCGTCGCGATCTCAAGAGCGAGATTGCACGGATGATCGACTACTGCGGGTTTATCTAAAACAAACCCTCGCCCCTTGCGGGCTAATCGTTGCCCACAATCTTCACTTGGGGTGCTTGGGCGCTAGGATAGGCATGGGGTTGGGGCGAGTCTTGATGAGGAGTGCACGGCGATCGATTGGTCTGGCGAAGAGTTGTCGCGTGTGGATTTGGGGGATGTGCGGCGGGAGTTGAGACTGATGCGCATCGTGCATTCGCTGGCGATGCATCCCGAGCGGAGTCTGCCGGCAGTGTTCGATAGCAGCGCCGAAGTCAAAGCGGCCTATCGCTTTTTCGAGAACGACGCAGTCGATCCGCAGGCCATTCTCGCGGCGCATGCGGCCAGCACCGTCGGTCGATGCCAGCAGCACGCGACGGTGCTCGTGGCCCAGGACACGACGGAGATCAACCTGAGCAGCCACCGGTCGACCGCAGGCTTGGGATATTTGGCGAGCGTCAAGTGCCGTGGCCTGTTGGTGCATACGGCGCTGGCGATTTCGGCGGGCGGCGTGCCGCTGGGAGTGATCGATCAGCAGCGTTGGACCCGTCCGATCGACGAGTTGGACAAGCGTCATCGCCGTCACCAGCGTGCCACGCACGACAAGGAGAGCCAGCGCTGGATTGAGGGCCTGCGGGCGGTGGAGAAGGCGCTGGGCGATCATCCGCAAGCGATCGTCATCGGCGACCGCGAGAGCGACTTTTACGATCTGTTCGCCGCGGCGCGTCGGCCCCACGTGCACTTGCTCGTGCGCGTTTGCCGCCAGCAGCGACGTGTCGAGCATCCCGAGCGGTTGTTGGGCAAGGCGCTCGAGTCGGCCGAGGTGGGTGGCCGAATTCACGTCGAGGTGCCCCGCAGCGGCACACGCGCGCCACGCCAGGCGAAGCTCGACGTGCGTTGGCAGGAGCTGACGTGCAAGGCGCCGGGCCAGCGCCGGGACCCGCCGGTCACGCTGCGCTTCGTGCTGGCCGAAGAAGCCGACTGTCCGTCGGGCGAGTCGCCGATCCGCTGGTGCCTGGCGACCACGCTGCCGGTCACGAGCCTCGAAGATGCGTCGCGTTTGATTCAATACTACGTGTGGCGTTGGCGGATCGAGCGATTCCACTACACGCTCAAGAGCGGATACCTCGTCGAACAGCAGCAGTTGGGTTGCTTCGACAACGTCGAGCGTGTGGTGGCCGTGCTGAGTGTCGCCGCTTGGCGCGTGCTGTGGCTGGTCAGTGCAGCCCGCGAGACACCCAGCGCGCCGTGCACCGTGGTGCTCAGCGCCGCCGAATGGCAAGCCTTGTACGCCGTCACGCATCGTGGCAAACGCTGGCCCCAGCCGAAGGCTCCGCCGACGATAACCGAAGCCCTCCGCTGGATCGGCCGACTCGGCGGTCATCTCGGTCGCAAGGCCGACGGATCCCCAGGACTGAAAACCGTCTGGCGTGGCCTCGATGCACTCACCAACATCACCCTCGGCTGGCTCGCCGCCGCTCAACCGCCCAACCAACTCACGCATCTTGTGGGCAATGATTAGCCCCTTGCGGGAGAGGGTGGTTCGCCAAAGGCGGACCGGGTGAGGGGGCGCGATTACACGCCTCATTTCCCCTCACGCCTAGCCGGTTTCCCACAATGGGAAAGGGGGAAACGTTTGAGCACCTCCCCGCACAGTTTCCGCGCCGTCACGGGCATCGGAAGACGCGTCAGCTCCGCGACGTCGAACCATTGCAGTTCGGTCGCGTCGGCGCTACGCGGTTCGCCGCCGGTATGAGTCGCGGCAAAGCATTCGAGCGTGATGCGAAAGCGCGTCACCGTATGTTTATAGGTTAACCACTTCTCGATCGCGCGCAGTCGCACGCCGGCCAGTTGTTTCATCTCGGCGGCTAAGGTCTTTTCGATCGACGCATCGTCTGCCGCGATGGCAAATCGCGGGAAGTTCCACAGGCCGCCCCAGCGGCCATGCCCTGGTCGGCGCATGAGCAGCACCTGATCGCCGCGCCGCACGACGACCGCCGCCTCGCGCATTGCTTCGGCGGTTGGCTTTTTTCGCATCGCGGGAATGCGATCCTGCAGGCCGCGCGCGAAGGCGCGACACAGCGAGCTCACCGGACATTCGGAACATCGCGGCGCGCGGGGTGTGCAAACCTGACTGCCAAGTTCCATTAACGCCTGATTTACCTCGCCCGCCCCGCGCTGCGGCAGCAATTCTTCGGCCAGCGCCCATAATCGTTGTTGGCCGTCGGTGCTCGTCGGGTCGCCGCGATACACGGACAATCTGGCGAGCAATCGAATGGTGTTCGCTTCGAGAATCGGCTCGCGTGCGTCGAAAGCGATCGAGAGAATCGCCCCCGACGTGTACCGTCCGATGCCGGGCAGTGCGCGCACGGTGAGCGCATCGCTCGGGAACACGCCGCCGTGTTGTTCGACGATGACCTGCGCAGCGTGATTCATTTGTCGAGCGCGCCGGTAATAGCCCAGCCCTTCCCAGAGGCGTAACACTTTTTCTTCCGTCGCCGCGGCCAAACTTGCGATGTCGGGGAACTCGGCAAGAAAGCGATCGAAGTAGCCGATCACCGTCGCGACCTGCGTTTGCTGCAGCATGATCTCGCTGACCCAAATCGCGTAAGGGTCGCGAGTCCGTCGCCATGGCAAGTCGCGGGCATTACCGCGATACCAGTGTCGCAGGCGGCGATGGAATTCGCGCCGCCATGTCGTGGGATCGTCGGCGGCTGTCGCATCAGACTTCTTCAATGGCCACCGCCTGCTTGGCGCGATCGATGAGCAACAACCCGACGATCGTCAGCACGACGCCCGAGACGAGCCACACCGTCACTCTCTCGTGGAAGAAAAAGATGCCCGCCACGGCGGCCATCGCCGCTTGTGAGGCGTTGATCGCGTTGACCTGCACGACCGAGACGAGTTGCAATGCCTTGATGAGCAGAAAGAAGCCCGCCGCGTTGAACAGTCCCGCGCCGATCATCGTCAGAAAATCAACCTGACTGGTCGCGAGAAGACCCTGCCAGCCGAGACGTTCGAGACTCAACATGCCGAGCGTGATCGAGCCGGTGCCGCTCAGTACGAGCAGCGTGACCGAGTGCGGCGTGTGACTTGTCGCCATCAGTCGCAGCACGCAGCTTTGAATCGCGTAAGCGATGCCCGCCATTAACGCTGCGAGCACACCCAAAGCGACGAACCACGCTTCGGCGATCTCTTCCGTCGGCGGCGCGGTCGCGGCTTTCTCGGCGCCGAAGGTGAGAATCGGCACCGCGATGATTAAGACGATCATCGCCCACACGGTTCGCGACGTTACGGCCTCGCCGAGCCAGAACCGCCCCAACACCGCGCCGCACGTAATGATCGATCCCAACGTGAGCGGCACCGCCAGTGCCAGCCCGATGGCGTGCAGCGAAAACTGAAAGCCGACGTTGCCGACAATGTGACCGAGCAGGCCATTCACGATGAGCACGAGCAATATCTTGCCCGACAATCGCAGTGGCTTGCCGCGGGTGACGCCGAGGGCAACGATGACTGACGCGACGGCGACCGTGGGTATCGCCTTCATGCATGCGACCCAAAACGGATCGCAATGCGAAACCGCCCGCAGGCAGATGTTCGAGCACGTATAAATCGCCGCCGAGACGATCCCGCAAATCGATCCGAAGATGGCGGGTTCGAGGAGGCGCGAGGTGGGGCGTGAGGTCACGCGACCATTGTACGGCAACGCGCTTCCGTCATAAAGCCGCGACCGGTGGTCGCGCTCGGCGGCACACGGGAACGCGCGAAACCGCAAGCGAGGTGGGTGATCGAAAGGCGCGATGCGCGAAGCCCACGGATGGCCATCCGTGGGCTTGAGGGTCGTCAACTATTACTCGTCGATTACCGACGTGCAACCTGCCGACGGGCAACGCCCATCGCGGCGTCGAGCACCGCATCGGCCGAGGCGGCGACTTGCTGGCCGTCGGTGCCGTCGATCGGACGAGCGGCCTGCTGCACTTGCATGTCAGGGCTCACGCCGACCTGGCTGTATGGCTGACCGTTCGGCGAGTAGAAGCGGGCAGTCGTCAGACGCAAACCCGAGCTGGCGGCGTTGAGCGGGAAGATTCCCTGGACCGAACCTTTGCCGTAGCTGCGAGTGCCAATGATCGTGCCGCGGCGATGATCGCGAATGGCTCCGGCGAAGATCTCGCTGGCACTAGCGCTCTCGCCGTCGATGAGCACGATGAGCGGCACATGCCACGTGCCGGCCTCGTGGGCCGAGTAGACGTAATCTTCTTGGGCGCTGCGGCCCTTGGTCGAGACGATCACGCCGCGGTCGACGAACTTGTCGACGACTTCGACACTCGTGGTCAGAAGGCCACCTGGGTTGCCGCGAAGGTCGATGATCAGGCTCTTCATGCCGTCGCGGTGCAGCTTCCAAAGAGCGGCATCGAGGTCACGCGACGTCGTCTTTTGGAAGCAGGTAAGCTTGAGGTAACCGACGCCGTAAGTGCGATCGACGATTTGGGCGTCATCGACGCTGGGCACATCGACCTGCTCGCGGCGAATGAACAAATTGCGGGGCTTGGCGCCAGGCGACAGGGCGGTCACTTGGACAACCGTGCCTTCCTTGCCTTGCAGCATGTTGGCGGCCTGATCGGTCGACAGCTCTTGGGTCGTGCGTCCGTCGACGGCGATGATGCGATCGCCCGCCACGATGCCGCCACGTTGGGCCGGGCTGCCATTGATGACCTTCACGATCAGCAGGCTGCTTTCGCTGGCCTTCAGTTCGACGCCGAGGCCGACAAAGTTGCCTTCGATTTGCGAGTAGACCTCGTTCAACTGACCGGTCGTCAGAAAGGTTGAGTATGGGTCGAGAGCGTTCGTCGCGCCGCAGACATACTCAAGGATGACGGCCGAGTCGTTCAGGCCGAGTTGTTCGTGAGCGAGCTTGCCTGCGTTGGCAGCCATCAAGCGAGCCGCTTGACGATTCTCGACTTTCACGTTGCCCATCGCCGAGGCGAGTCGCATGCGTAGCTCGCGACGGAAGCGCTCGATTTGAGCAGCCGAGTGCTTCGGCAAGTTCTGAGCGATGTAGACCGGGTCGGCTAGCGCGAGCTCGAAGTTCGCCGTACCGTGATCGACCAGGAAATTCCAATCCGGGGCGTTCACATAGTGCGACTGCACCTTGAGCAGCACCTCGGCATACAACTCGAGTGCGTCGCTGGCGGACATTTTATTGAGCGACTCGACGAAGCTCGCATCGCTGTAGCGACGGGCCAGGTCGTAGTGGGCGCGAGCAAAGCTGAATCGCTGCTCGACGGTCGCATCGTTCGGATGGTTTCGCAGCGCTTCTTCGTACAGCGTGAGCGCTTCGCCCCAACGACGGTCGGTCTCGAGCTTCAGACCGCGCTCGATGACCGTCGGCACGCCGCTCGCGGCCGGCGCCGTCGGCTTGACGAACGACACCTGCGCCTGGGCGGCCGAGGTACACGCGAGACATACGGCCACGAACAACAACGTGGCCAGACTGCGACAAGCTCGATGCATTTTAAGAGTGACCTTCAAGTGAGCTAGGAATCGCGACAGCGGCGACGCACTGCGAAAGGGCCAGCGGCGGACCGTTGACACGGCCGAGCGAAACCCCCGTCGAGGCGTGCGAGGCGGGCAAAGATGCGACGGTTCCTTCACGTCGAGGGCATGCGCGAACAGCCTGGGGATCGGGCCAAGTTCCGTCCGAGCCATAGGCCACAGGGGAGTATAGGTCATGGTTTTACGCTGGTCAAAAACGTGGCCGAAGATTCGCAATGTTCCGTCGTACCTAACGCACCATCCGCTACGGGCGGCGGAGATGGTTGGTTCGACCAGGCGCGGGATCGGCGAACGTAACGGCTATGCCGGACTTACACAGCGTTTCAAACTCTTACAATCTTGCCGCTCCGCACCGATTGTGCTTCGCGTTCGCATAGCAGCAACGCATCGAGCGCTAGCTCGGCAGACAGAATCGGCGACGGTTCGCCGCGCGTGATGGAGCGTGTCGCTTCGGTCATCTCAGCAACGAATGCGTCCCCCTCCGGAAGCGACGGCTGCGACACTTTTCCCTTCGGCCCGAGCACCGTGAGCGGGATGTTGGTGACGGGTTTTCCGTCGACAACGGCAAAGTCGTACACGAGCGTCGCACGTTCGAGGTGAATCTCGAATCCGTGCGTGAACGAACGTCCCTGCTGACGAATGACGCCGCCACTTGCGGTGACGGAAAGTTCCTTGTCCTCGAACAAGAACTGCGTCTCGTAGAACTCGACCACGTCGCCACGCAACCGGCCGGAGCTAAACACCGCGCACGGCATGCCGCAGATCATGCGAATGAAATGCGCGTCGTGAATGTGCAGGTCAACGAGCGGGCCGCCAACCTCGGCAGGATCGAAAAAGTCCTTCGCCCAAGAGGGCTCCGCGATCGTGCGCTTGAAATGTCCGCCGAGCAATTTGCCGTGCTTGCCGCTCGTGATGAGTTTGCGGGCGAAACTGTACACGGTAAAGAACGGCAACACGTGACCTATAAGGAGTTGACGTCCCGCTTTTTGGGCGGCGTCGGTCATGCGGCGAGCTTCGCGTTCGTTGAGGGCGATCGGCTTTTCGACGAGAACGTGCTTGCCGGCTTTGAGGGCTGCAAGGGTTACCGGAGCGTGCAGCTTCGGCGGCAAGCAAACGTCGACGAGATCAATACGATCGTCAGCGAGCATGTCTTCCCAACGCTCGTACGGCGTAACGCCCTTGAGATCCATCATCGTTCCGGCCGGGCCGAAGTTGCCCTGGATGCCGCGCCAGTTGCCAGCCAGTCGCTTCTGGTTTCGCGTGGCGATGGCCGACACTTTGGCCCCGCGGACTTTTTGCCACGCGAGGTAATGGATCATCCCCATAAAACCGATGCCGACGATGCCGACGTTCATAGGCGTCAAACTCCGCATTTGCGAACTATTTCGAGGGCATGATAAGCAGCATGACGCTCGACAGCGAGGGGCTGGAAGTGGACGCTCGCGGCGCGATTTCCGCGAGGTTATGATGGGTGGACTCATTTTCTCGCCCGCCCACGCCCGCCAAGGAACCCACCGATGCATTTGCGTTCGTCGTTCGTCGTATCGCTTCTCGCGCTGGCCATCGCCGCCCCGGCCATCGGCGCCGACAAGGACTTCGTCTCGTTATTCGATGGCAAAACGCTGAACGGTTGGATTCAGCGCGGCGGCAAGGCGAAGTACGAGGTTGTCGACGGCACGATCAAAGGCACGACCGTCATCAAGGAGCCGAACAGCTTCCTCTGCACCGATCGCGACTACGGCGACTTCATTCTCGAAGTGGAATTCAAAGTCGACGACGGACTGAACTCGGGCATTCAGATTCGCAGCTTGTGCAACGACGAGGATCAAAACATCGAAGTCGATGGAAAAGCGAAGAAGATTCCCGCTGGCCGCGTGCATGGATACCAGGTCGAAATCGACCCGTCGGACCGTGCGTTTAGCGGTGCGATCTATGACGAAGGACGCCGTGGCAAGTTCTTACAGGATCTCAGCGACAACAAGGCCGCACGCGAGGCGTTTAAGCACA
The DNA here is from genome assembly GCA_963708675.1 of uncultured Planctomycetota bacterium. Lineage (GTDB taxonomy): Bacteria > Planctomycetota > Planctomycetia > Pirellulales > PNKZ01 > DATAXP01. Next base: position 1,021,073 of record CAVPTO010000003.1, on the reverse strand, counting down.
ACGAATGGAATCTATTCCGCATCGAGTGCAAAGGGGACTCAATCAAGACCTGGATCAACGGCGTCCCAGCGGTCGATCTGACAGACTCGATGACGCCGAAAGGCTTCATTTCGCTGCAGGTGCACAGCACGAAGAGCGAGACGCCGCTGCACGTGAGCTGGCGGAACATCAAGATCAAGGAACTCTAATCGTTGTTGCGCGGACAAACCCCTCTCCCTTTGGGAGAGGGTGGCGGCGCAGCCGCCGGGTGAGGGTGGGCTGAATTACGATTTCGCCCCGACGATGATTCGACCCGCCCTCATCCGCCGCTTCGCGGCACCTTCTCCCGGAGGGAGAAGGACTCTGCAACGTTGCTACGTTGGCTTCCAGTGCAGTTTGGCGATCCCTGGCGTTTTCGCCAGGCGTTCGACGCTGTCGGTCGGTTCCGATTCACTTTCGCATCCGCGCCATTTGACGGTGCATCGCACGTGGTGCAACTGCCCGCCACGCGAGTAGCTCGCGCCCCACTTCTGAACTTTCAGTCCTGCGGCAGTGAGCACGTCGCGCAGTTGATTCGGCGACGGACCATCGGGCGCGACCTCGATCATCATCGACGCGCGTCGGTCGACTTTCAGCCGAACTTCGAGCTGCTTCAATACCAAGAGCACGAAGATCGCGAGCGCGAGCATTGCGACTCCAAGCTCGAGCTGTCCGCCGCCAAAGCAGAGGCCCATCACCGTGACGTACCACAGCGTGGCGGCCGTCGTCACGCCGACGATCATGTTGCCGCGTCTCAGGATCGCGCCGCCGCCGATGAAACCCATGCCCGACAAGATTCCCAACGGCAAGCGGAGCACATCCATCGTGGCGAATGAGCTGTCGTCTTTGCCCAACGTGATGAGCAGCAAGTTGGCCTGAATCATCGACACCGCGGCGGCCAGGCTCACCAGGATCGTGGTGCGCAGCCCCGCGGGGCGTCCATGCTCGCCGCGATTGAGTCCCACAACGGCGCCTGCGAACACCGTCAGCGCCAATCGCAAGCTGATGTCGTACCACGTGACCGTCAGCGGCATGTCAGCCTCCGCGCTCTCGGCGCCCTCCGCGGTGAAACCTCTGCTTACTTCGTCGTCCACTCCGGCGGAGGTTCCATCTGGGCGGCGACGGGTGAACCCGCGTCCTTGCGACCGCTGCCGGCAAAGCGGCTGATCGCCTTCACGGTCATGTCGTGGTCGCAAAGAATCTGGCAGCTCAGCCGCACGCCGGTCACGCCCTTGGCGGCGAGCACCTGCTTTTCGGCCACGGTGATCTTCTCCGGCTCGCCGGCGAGGAACTCGACGCGGCACGTCGTACACTTCGCTTTGCCGCCACAGGCGTGCAGTTGATCGACGCCTGCATCCTCCGTCAGTGCAAGCACGAGTCGCTTGCCGGCCGGCACTTCGAACTTCCCAACACCATCGACTGTCAGTTCTGGCATGACATGTTCTCCCCGGGTGAATGTGTGCGTCGCATTATCGCGCCCGGTGCCAGCGACGCAAGCGGGTTATTGGTTCTCAGAAAACCGCTTGAACCAGATCACACGCGTAGAATCACCGCTTGCGGTTTCGCGCGTCTCACGGGCGGTACGCGCGAAACCGCAAGCGGTGATGGATGGCATAATCGCGATTAGCTTTGTTTTCTGAGGATCAATAACCTCACCATCGTCGCAACTGCCGTTGACCGCGCGCCTCGCGCCGGGTATCGTCCCGCCGCGAATCCCCCTCCTGCCTTGTTCCCACCTCGGCCGCAATCCTACCGGCCTCCGTCTCGAGTGCTCTCGTTATGAAGCATTTCCGCGCGCCCTTGCGCTCATGGATTTTGTTCGGTTGCGCGATTGTCGTCTTCGGCTGCGGATGCAGCGCGATGAACGTGCGATCGCAGAGCCCGGAAGACCCGATCGAGGTGCTCAGTTCGCAGGTGCAGCTCGTCGGCGACACCGCGACGCCGTTCGGCATGAATTACATTCCGATCGAGGCCGTGGCGCTCGTCACCGGCTTGCCGGGCACGGGCAGCGATCCGCCGCCGTCGCCGCAACGGGCTGCGATTCTCTCCGACATGAATGCTCGCGGCATCAAAGACCCGAACCAGATTCTCGCCTCGCCGAACACCGAACTCGTAGTCGTGCGCGGCTTCTTGCGCCCTGGCATCCAAAAGGGCGATCGCTTCGACATCGAGGTGCGTGCTCTTTCACGCAGCGAATGCAAGAGCCTGCGAGACGGTTGGTTGATGGATTGTCGCCTGCGCGAAACCGCGCTGCTCGATAACGCCTTGCACGAGGGCACGGTTCTGGCGCACGGTGAAGGCGCCATTCTCGTCGATCCTTCGGCGACGGATGAAGACAAGATTGGCAAGACGCGCGGTCGCGTGCTCGGCGGCGGCACATCGGTGACGAGCCGCGAACTCGGGCTGGTCATCAAGTCGTCGGAGCGCAACGTGTTGCTGAGTGCTCAGATCGGCACGGCCATCAACCGCCGGTTCCACACGTTCGAACATGGCATCAAGGTCGGCGTCGCGGTGCCGAAAACGGACGAGTACATCCTGATCAAGCTGCACCCGCGCTACAAAGACAACATCGAACGCTACATGCGCGTGCTGCGGTCGTTACCGCTGCGCGAAAGTCCTGCACAACAACAAGCCCGCACGCAGATGCTCGAACGCCAGTTGCTGGATCCGATCACCACAGCCACGGCGGCCATGCGGCTCGAAGCGATCGGCAAGCCCGGCATCGAAATCCTCCGCAAAGGTCTCGATTCTCCGGAAGACGAAGTGCGTTTCTACGCTGCCGAGGCGCTGGCGTATCTCGACGATTCGGCCGCGGCGCCGATTCTTGGACAGCTCGCCCGTGATGTTCCCGCCTTCCGCGCCTACGCACTCGCCGCGCTCAGCGCGATGGATGATCTCGCGGCCTACGAAGCGCTTCGCGATCTATTGAAGGTGGCAAGTGCTGAGACACGTTACGGCGCTTTCCGTTCGCTGTGGGCCATGAACGCGCGCGATCCGCTCATTCGAGGCGAAGCGCTCAGCGATCGCTTCGGCTATCACGTCCTGCATGTGCAAGGTCCGCCGATGGTTCACGTCACGCGCAGCCATCGCCCGGAAGTCGTCCTCTTTGGCGACGATCAATGTTTCAAAACTCCACTGCTTCTCGAAGCAGGCAAAGACATCGTCATCACCACACTCGACGACGAGCATGTCACCGTCAGCCGCTTCGTGCTCAACGAACCCGATCAAAAGCGAGTCGTGTCGACGCGCGTAGACGACGTGATTCGTGCGATTGTCGATCTCGGGGGTTCGTACCCCGACGTGGTGCAAGCACTGCAGCAATCCAAGAGCAGCGGAGCACTGGCCAGTCGGTTCCAAATCGACGCATTGCCGCAAGGTGGCCGTCAGTACCGACGCAAGGACGAGGCCAATTCCGAGGAAGCCGCTGGCCCGGACGTCGTGGTGGCCAATCCGCTGCCCGATTTGTTCACGCCGCGAGGCACGGCCGACGACAAGCGCGCGAACCGCAAAAGTGAGTCGAGCAGCAAGTCGGACGACGAAAAAAGCCGTACCAAGAAGGGGTTTCTTGGTAGAATAACGGGACGTTGACCCGCAACGGCTTGTGACGAACCGATCCCGAAATCGATCGTTTAGCCGGCGGGCTTGCCCGCCGCGCGGCGGCCGGTGTGCCCGTCGACCAACCTCGCATTCATGCTCAAGGCGCTCGAACTCGTCGGCTTCAAAAGCTTCGCCGACAAAACGCGGTTCGAGTTCCCGCGCGGCATCACCGCCATCGTCGGCCCGAACGGCTCGGGCAAAAGCAATGTCGTCGATGCTATCAAATGGGTGCTCGGCGAGCAGAGCGTCAAAAGTCTGCGCGGCAAGGAGATGGCCGACTGCATCTTCAACGGCTCGGCCAGCCGTCCGCCGCTGAACTTTGCCGAGACGACGCTCACGTTCGACAACGCCGAGCGAAAACTCGCCTGCGACGCGCCCGAAGTCGCCATCACGCGCCGCGTCTATCGCAGCGGTGAGAGCGAGTATCTCATCAACCAACAGCCGTCACGATTGCGAGACATTCGCGATCTGTTCTCCGGCACCGGTATCACGACCGAGGCCTACAGCGTCATCGAACAAGGCAAGGTCGACGTCCTGCTGCAATCGTCGCCGCGCGATCGCAGGCTGATTTTCGAGGAAGCCGCGGGCATAAGCCGCTTCAAAGCCAAGAAGCTCGAGTCGCTGCGTCGGCTGGAGCGCGTCGAGCAAAACGTTTTGCGATTGTCGGACATTGTCTCCGAAGTCGAAAGCCGCCTGAAGAGTGTGCGTCAACAGGCTTCGAAAGCGCGGCGCTACCAGGAGCACGCAACGCGATTGCAATCGCTTCGCACGCAGGTGGGTCAGGCCGATTGGCGCAAATTGTCGAATGACCTCGCGAGATACGAAGAGCAGATCGCTGCGCTGAGCGTCGAACGCGATCAGCATTTTGCGACGGCTGGCGACCACGATGCCGAGATCGCGAACATCGAGCGCGCGTTGACGTCGATCGACGAGCGCGTTCGCGACAGTCAGCAGCTTTCGGCAACGAATCTGCAACGCATCGCGTCGCTCGAAGCGACGATCACCCACGAACATTCGCGCTCTGCCGAGGCCGCCGAGGAAGAACAACGGCTGCGTCGACAACTCGCGTCGCTCGGCACGCGCGCCGGCGACGTGCGTCAACAGCTGCACGATACCTCAGCCGAGGCCGATGCCGCCGATCGCGCGCATCGTCAAATCGACGCTGATGTCAAAGACCGCGAACGACAACTCGCTTCGCTGGCCACGCAGCTCGAACAACTTCGTGCGGATGACGAGCGGCGTCGAGCCGAACATCTCGATCATTTGCGGACGGCGGCGGCGATTGAAAGCGAGATCAACGCCCTCGATAGCCGCTTCGCCCAGATGCGATCGCTCGTCGACCGTCACGTTCAACGCATTGCGGAGATCGCCACGGTGCGCGAGCACATTGCCGCGGAGGTCTCAACGCTGCGGCAGCAGCAAGAGGCGTTGGCCCGCACGATTAACCAGCGCCAGGCCGAACTATCACGCGCTCATGCGCGACTGCTCGAGCCTGCGCAAGGGTCTGGCCGGACAAGTCGCTGATTTGAACCAGCTTGAACAGAAGCAGAGCCGCGCGAGCGAGCGGGCGTCGGTGCTCGAAGAACTTGAGAACCGTTTCGAGGGGCTCGACGCCGGCGTGCGCGAAGTCATTCTGGCGGCACGACACAGCGACGACGGTCCTTTGCGTGGCGTGCGTGGTTTGGTCGCCGATCTGCTGCGTGTGAATGTCGAGGCGGCGGCGCTCATTGATATCGCCCTCGGCGAGAAGGCCCAACACGTCGTTATGCCGCAGGATGGTGACGTGCTGCAGGTTCTTGACGACATCGCTCAACGATTCAAGGGACGCGTCGGCTTTGTTGCGGTCGATTCAACGCTGGCAGCGCACGACACGAAGATCGTCGACCTGAGTGGACCAGGCGTGCTTGGCCGCGCAGACCGCTTTGTCGAGGTCGATGCCGAAATGGCGCCGCTATGTCGTCGGCTGTTGGCGACGACGTGGATTGTCGAGACGCTTGCCGACGCCTGTCGCTTGGCGACTGATGCCGGTCGCGGGCAAACGTTCATCACCACGGCGGGACAACGCTTGTCGAGCGACGGCGCGATTTCGGCCGGACCGAAGACGTCGGCCGGCGGACTCATCTCTCGCCGCAGCGAGCTTCGCGCGCTCAAGCAGTTGATCGCGGAACTCGATGCCCAAATCGCGGCCACGCGGAAAGAATGCACGCAGTTCGAGAATCAAATCGCGGCTGAAGATCAGCGCATCGCGATTCTCACCGACGAGCGCGCTCAGGCAACGGCCGCGTCGAGCGAGTTGCGAGTCGAAATTACCGGCCTGGAGTCACGAGCTACGCAACTCGACGAGCAGCGCGAGTCGTTGGACGACGAGATCGCGAGCCTTCGAGATGAGCAAGCGTCGGCGCAGTTGTCGTTGGCCGACCTTGCCGGTCAGCGCGAACAAGTGCTGCGATGGATCGTCGATGCCGAGGCCGCCGCGGCGAGTACTGCGTCGCAGTTGGCTGCTCTTTCGGACGATCGCGTGGAGTGCGAACGACAGGCAACGTTGGCGAAAGTCGAACTCGCCAAGAGCCACGAGCGGTTGGCCGGCCTGCGAGCGCGCCGCACGCAGTTCGAGCTCGAACAGCAAGAACGACAGCGCACGCTCGGCGAGTCGCGAGAACATCTGACGGCAGCCCATCAGCGCTACGAGCAAAGTCAGCGCGCGATTCTCGATGCGGAGTCGCAACTCGCGCTGTTGTATCTCGCGAAAGAACGACTCCTCGCCGAGGCCCGGCAACACGCGGGACAGCGCGACGTGCATCATCGCGCCCGATCGCAACATGCCGCCCATGCACAGAAGTCTCGGGCATCAGCGCACGCGGCCGAAGAGTCGCACCATGCCACGCAGTTGCAAGCCAACCAGGTGCGGCACGAGCGTGCCACGTTGGCCCAACGACTGCGAGAAGATTACGCCATCGAGCTTGCTGAGCAGGTGGAGACCGAAAGCGACGAGCAACTTCACGAGCGCGAAGTGGTCGAGCAAGAAATCGCCGACCTGCGTCGCAAGCTCAATCAGCTAGGCAACGTGAACCTCGACTCGCTTGGTGAGTTGGACGACCTGGAATCGCGGCATGCCACGCTTCGCGCGCAGCACGAGGATCTCGACAAGGCGAAACGGCTGCTTGTGGAAGTGATCGAGAAGATCAATGTCGATAGTCGCACGTTGTTCGCCGACACGTTGGAGCAGGTTCGCAAGAACTTTCAGACGCTGTTCCGCAAACTGTTCGGCGGCGGGCAGGCTGACATCGTGCTTGAGAACGAAGTCGACGTGCTCGACTGCGGCATCGAGATTGTCGCTCGCCCGCCGGGCAAAGAGCCGCGAAGCATCTCGCTGCTGAGTGGCGGCGAGAAGACGCTCACATGCGTCGCGCTGCTGCTGTCGATCTTCCAGTACCGGCCGAGTCCGTTCTGCGTGCTTGACGAAGTTGATGCCGCGCTCGACGAAGCGAATATCGAGCGCTTCGCCGGCGTGTTGGAAGAGTTCTTGGAGTGGACGCAGTTCATCGTTGTCACGCACTCCAAGAAAACGATGACCTGCGCCAGCACGCTGTATGGCGTGACGATGCAAGAATCCGGCATCAGCAAGCGCGTGGCCGTGCGTTTCGACGACATCAGCGACGACGGGCACATTCGCCCCACGGCCGAGCGCGACGACGACGAGACGCAAGCGGCGTAGTGCGGATCGTTGCTATCATCGGGCGCGTCGCCGTACACGAGTGTCGGAATCCGGGTCGTGGACGACCCGGCTAAGCGGGGTCTGAAACTCCTTCTAATCCGCCATCGCATCACGCGGCGGAGGGTTTCGCCCCGTTACGTCGCGCAAAACCCGCAAGGCACGGCGTTTTAGGCCTGCGCGCACCATTCGGCGGTTGCCTTGCGACAGGCACGTCCCCTAGGGACGTTAAAAGTTTCTAAAGTCCACCCCTCGCTCAAGGCGAAACTAACTTTGGGGAGGCTTGCGCGAGCGAGCCACATGCCGCAAGGTGTGCTGGTTGATCGCGACAAGCCGCAGGGGGGATCTGCTGAGGGGCCCCGTCGGGGCTCACTCTTTTGAGCGCATTGCGGCGTCGACTTCGGTCGACGGCTTGCCGATGTCTCTGCACGTCCGCACTGAGCCCCTAGGTTTGGGACGCGTTTGGCGAGGACCTGTTCCGATTGGTCCTCGCGGTCTGTGAAAAGCCGTTGGGAGCTTGCTTCCCTACGTTACGGATTTTCACTGACTTCCGAATGCGAACCTGCCGAAGAAGACAGTAAGGGCAAGGATCAGAGGGAGCTGAACCACAGCCGAGTGCAGAAACGACAACAACCACATCGTTCCCGACCCAGAGACTTGCTGGTGGCCTGCGTGCCTACAGCCCGCTCGATGGACCGCAAAGCGGCCACACCCGCGCAAGTCAGGGGACGAGAACGTCTGACCGAGTCAATAGCGCCGATTGACGCGACAGACGAAAGTTCAAACCAAGCGAATTGAATGGGAGAGCCTGCAATGAAGGTTTTCACAACCGGTCAGGTCGCGAAGATCTGTAAGGTGGCCCCGCGCACCGTCAGTAAGTGGTTCGACTCCGGTCGTCTCAAGGGATACCGCATCCCGGGATCGCAAGACCGGCGCATTCCACGCGAATACTTAATCCGTTTCCTCAAAGAACATGGTATGCCCCTGGGCGACCTGGAAGACGAAGCGATGGCCAAGGTGCTCATCGTCGGCCAGGACCAGGTGCTCATCGAGAATCTGAAGCGTGAGCTTCCGATGGAGCGATCGTTCAAGGTCGCCGTAGCCGCCAGCGGCTTCGAAGCCGGCATCCAAGCCGAAAGCTTTCATCCGGACTGCATCATCGTGGACTTCTCGATCGGCCGTACCGAAGCGTTGCAGATTTGCCAAAATCTGCGTCGCAACACCGAGTACGCCGAGACGATTCTGATCGCCTTGCTGCCGGACGACGGCAACACGACGAGCTTCGATCGTTCGAGCATCAACGAAACGTTCAAGAAGCCGTTCGACGCCGCTCTGTTGGCTGAACGTCTGCGAACGCTGATTGGGGCTCGTAAGGAGTTGGTTCGCTAGTTAGCCGCCAGTGACTAGCGTTTGACTCGCCGGTTTCTCGCTCACCGTGCACCGCGGCAGACCCCCGCGGTGACGATAAGCTCTCCCGCACGGCGGGTCCGAAGAGCAGCCTTCGGACCGCCGTGCTGTTTTTTCTGCGATACGGCGTCGCAGCTCTCTCCCTCAAGCCGCCCGGCAATCTCGCCGGCGGCTTTAGGCCTCGCGGGTTTTTTCGCGGGGTTCCCAAACGTTGGAACAAGCGCGAAACCGCAAGCGGTGGCTCGGCGCGTCAACTTCGCTTGCCTCTTCGCGGCTACGCGCCTGGCTCGCCTTGCGCCTCGTCGAGCATCGGTTCGAGCTCCTCGACGAAGTCGCGCACGTCCTTGAACTCGCGATACACACTGGCGAATCGCACAAACGCCACCTGGTCAAGATGCCGCAGATGCCGCATCACCATCTCGCCGAGGTACTCGCTGTGCACTTCGCTGTCGAAGTTCGCGTAGATGTCGGCCTCGACGGCCGAGACGATGCGCTCGATTTGGTCGTCGCCGACGGGGCGCTTCCAGCACGCCTTTTCGAGGCCGCGCTTGATCTTGTCGCGCTCGAACGGCACGCGCGTGCCATCTTTTTTGATGACCTTGATCGCGGTTTCTTCGATGCGTTCGTAGGTCGTGTAGCGACGCTTGCAGTTCAGGCACTCGCGTCGTCGGCGAATGGCGAATCCGTCCTGACTCGCACGGGAGTCGATCACTCGATCATTGTCAACGCGGCAGAACGGACAGTTCATACTGCCACTATAGGCTCGACGATACAATCTGCGTAGAGTATCGCAACTTAGTAATCAGATTTGTTCGAGGGCAATGCTGTCATGCAATGTTCCGCCTGCGGCGCCGCGCTGCCGCCGACCGCGAAGTTTTGTCCGCAATGCGGCCGACCATCCGTCGAGGACGCCAAGTCGCCGATGGGGTCAATCGGCCACGACCCGGAGCGCGAAGTTTGGCGCGGTCGTTACTCGCCTAAGGCGATCGTCGGTTCGGCGATTGCCGCCGGCCTTGTGTCGGTGGCGCTGTTGATCGTTGCTATCGTCGTGCGGCGGTCGGAGACGACGTGGCTGGCATTGGGTGGGATCCCCATCGTTTGGCTCGTGCTGGGGATGCGTTTCGCATATCGACGCATCAGCATCGAGTACCGTCTCACGAACCTTTGGTTCGAACACAAAACGGGACTGCTCGCCCGCACGAGCCACCGCATGGACGTAATCGACATCGAAGACATCGAGGTTCAACAGTCGCCCATCGAGCGACTCACCGGCGTCGGCACGATCCGCATCGATTCGACCGACCGTAACGACCCCAAATTATTCCTACTGGGAATCGACGATGTTACCGTCGTCGGTCGTCAGTTCGACGAGGTGCGCCTCGTGCAGCGCCGTCGCCGCAGTTTGCGCGTCGAGGGGAATGTCGGCGACGTGGATGGGCACTCGACGTGATTCCGACGTTTAGCCGGCGTGCTTGCACGCCGCGTGCGGTGGGATAATCGCTGGAACGTCAACCGCGGCGATCAAGATCGCCGGCTAAACGTGATTGATCAGGTCCACGCCCGTCGCTGGCGCGAACTTGGAATCTTCATCGCCTTGCGGTACTTCGTTACGGTGCGACGCGCGACCTTGAGGCCGTGCTTCTCCACTTCCTTGACGAGCTCGTCGTCGCTGAACGGACGATGCTTGTCTTCGTGGTCGATGATGTCCTGCAACTTCAAACGCACCGTGTCCCACGCGACTTCATCACCATCAGCGCTCGTCGTGCCGCCGCCGAAGAAACGCTTGAGCGGGAAAATGCCGCGCGGCGTTTGAATCCACTTATCGTCGACAGCTCGGCTGACCGTCGTGACGTGTACGCCCACCTTGTCGGCAATCTGCTGCATCTTCAGCGGCTCGATCGCCTCAGGACCTTTGTTCAAAAACTCGGTCTGATGGTCGACGATCGCCTGGGCGACGCGCGTCAGCGTGTTGCGGCGCTGCTCGATCGACTCGATGAGCCACTGGGCCGAGTTCAGCTTCCGCTTGATCCAATCCTTCTCGGCGTCGGTCGCGGTCCCCTGCTGAATGAGCTTGCGATAGTACGGGCTCACGAATAGGCCAGGCGTGCGGCCATCTTCGAGACGGACCTTGTACTGGCCTCCTTCGACGACATCGAGAAACACGTCAGGCGTGACGGTCGGAGCATGAACCTCGGTGAAGTCCGCGCCCGGCTTCGGGTTCAACTTCCGCAACTCGCCGAGCGATTCTTGGATCAGCTCGAGTGAGTAACCGGTCTTGCGCTGAATGACAGGCAAACGGTTGTGCTCGAGATCTTCGAGATGGCCGGCGATCAGCGTTCGCAGTTGGTCGTAGCAGTGCATGCCGGGCATCAGTTGCAACAGCAGGCACTCGCGAAGATTGCGAGCGCCGACTCCTGGCGGGTCGAGCTTTTGCACCAACGTCAGCGCTTTCTGCAAGCGTTCGAGACCATCGGGCCCCCATTCGGGGTCGACGAGATCTTCGAGTCGCCCCTGCAGATAGCCATTCGTGTCGAGGTTGTAGATGATCCGCTCGGCGGCTGCTCGAACGTTCTCATCTGGCTCCCACCAGCCAAGTTGATCGCGCAGGTAATCTTGCAGCGACTGCGGACGCGCGAGCATGTTGGCCATCGCGTCGTGTTTGCGATCGCCTTCCTCTTCGAGCCGTGAGCTCGACATGCGGGGCGCTCTTCGTAGTCAGGCCACTCGTCGCCATCGAGATTCAGCAATCGCTCGAAGTCGGCTTCCTGTTTCTTCTCGTCGACAACCAGCTCGCGTTCCTCGGAGGTCGGCGCGTCGGGGTTATCGGTCTCGGCCTGTTCGTCCGGCAGGTCGGGATCCTCTTCGGACATTTCGAGGACTGGGTTCTCTTGCAACTCCTGCTCGATCCGTTCTTGCAACGCCATGATCGGCAGCTGCAAAATTTCCATCGACTGGATCATGCGCGGTGCAAGCACTTGCTTTTGCACCAGCCGCATCTCTTGTCCAAAGGAGAGTCTCATAGGAGTTCAGTCGTTCTTGATAGTGGGTGTGAATCGTTGGCCCCTTCGGCCCGCTCGCGGCGAGCAAGCTCGCCGGCTAAACATCAAAACTTCTGTCTGCCTGCCAACGCGTCGGCAAGGATTTCCCGGTTAGCGAACTCTAGGACACTGCCCGTCGTGATGCCGCGTGCCAGGCGGGTAATCTCGACGGGAAACTCGGCGAGTCTGTTGCTGATGTAGAGCGCCGTCCCGTCGCCTTCGAGCGTTGGGTTCGTGCCCATGATCACTTCGCTGAAAGTGCCGTGACGCACGCGCTCGACAAGCGGATCGATCGTCAACTGATCGGGCCCCATGCCTTCCAACGGCGCAATCCGCCCCATCAGCACGTGATACACGCCTTTGAACGTGCCGGTCTGCTCGAGCGCGATCAGGTCGCGTGGTTGTTCGACGATGCAAAGCAGCGCCTGATCGCGGCGAGGATCGCTGCACACGGCGCACAACTCGCCTTCGGCCAGATTGAAGCAAATTTTGCACGAGCGAACGTTCAATTTCACCGCACGAATCGCTTCGGCTAACGCAAGCGCCTCGGCCTCGCGCGTTCGCAGCACGTGATAAGTGAGGCGCTCGGCAGTCTTCTTTCCGATGCCCGGCAAGCGGGCAAACTCTTCGATCAGTCGAGTTACCGATTCGGAAACGCCTGTCACGTTCACCACTCCACGTTCTTAGCCGCGAGGCCCTTGGGGGGTTGGCTCGGGGTCGTCGCCCATGGCGCCGGGAACAATCTTGTTCATGGCCTCACGCAGCGACGACATATCCATGCCTCCGGTCAGCGACTTCATGGCTTCGAGTTGCATTTCTCGCGAGCGGACCATCGCCTGGTTGGTTGCCCCGACGATCAGGTCTTCGAGAAACTCGGCGTCGTTCTGGGCGAGTAGCGACGGGTCGATGCGGCAGCCGATCACTTCCTGTACGCCGTTGACCTCGATTTCGACCATTCCGCCGCCGGCCGAGCCGACCGTACGACGCTGTTTCAAGTCGCGGGTGATCTCGTCGACTTGCCCGCCAAGTTGACGGGCGCGTTGCAGAATGTTGCCGAGATTTCCGAGGTTCCCGAACATCCGTTGATCGTCTCCCGGCGCTATTGCCGAATGGCGGACGATCGACCAGATGTTGCCTAGTTGATCGTCCCCGGTTCTTCCAGTCGCACCGGATGGGCGTCGAACAGTTCGGTGGCCCGGCGGACGAGCGGGTGCTCGGCCTTGGCGAGCATGCGCTGGTGGGACGAGGCCGGCCGCGCCGCGGGGTTGGTGGGTGCCGCTGGCCGGGTTTCCCCGGGTAAAAGCACGAATTCGACCCGCACACGCTGCCCCGTCGTCGCCTCCAGGGCTTGCTCGAACCGGGCGACCTGTTCTGGCCGCTCGCAGTACGACTTGCAGAAAGTATACTGCGCTGGGAATTGAACGACCAGTCGATTGGGCGCAAGAATTGCAGCGCCAGCCGCCTTCGACGCATACTCGCGCGTCACATCCGTCTGCTGAGACACCGCCTGTTGCCAAATCTGGGCAACATTCTCCTCTGTGACCGCGACCCCTTCGGGCTTTTCCGCCGCGTCCTCGATCGGTTGAATTACACCGCTTGCGGTTTCGCGCGTCTCAGGCTCAACGACTTTTTTTTTTGCGACGTCGGATGAGGTGGCAGGCCGAACCGTCGCCACGGGCGACGGCTTGGAGGCGACGGCGGTGATTTCGGGTAGCGCAACCCCGGATTTCACCTGTGCAATGAGGTCGCTGAGCTCATCGAGATTGCCCAACCGGCAAATTCGCACGAGCGCCAACTCCGCCAGGGTGCGACCGCGCGTGGTGTAACGCATTCGCCCGAGCGCGGAGTCGATGACCTGCATCGCCGCCAATACTGTCTCGACGCCCAACTGTCCCGCGAGCGTCGACACCGTGCTCGCTTCGGACGGCAGGACGTATTGAAACGATTCGGCCGAACAGCCCACCGCGGCGGCCATCACGTCGCGGAAATAACCGAGCAACTGATCCATCAACTGACCGACGTCGCTCCCCTCTTTGATCGCGGCATCGAGATCGGCCAGCGCTGCCGCCGCGTCACCCGCGAACAGGTGCTCGACGAGTTCCGCCAGTCGCTGTTCATCGGCGGTTCCCAGCAGCCGATTCACGTCGTCGGTGGTGAGCTTTTCGCCGGCCGAGGCGAGCAGTTGTTCGAGGATCGATTGGCTGTCGCGCATCGAGCCCGCCGCTCGACGGGCGATGCGTTCGAGCGCCTCGGGGTCGGCCTCGACCCCCTCGCTGGCGACGATTTGCCGCAGGCGTTCGACGATCGAACCCGTCTGGATGCCCGCGAAGTCGAACCGCTGGCATCGCGAGAGGATCGTGATCGGAATCTTCTCGGGCTCGGTCGTGCAGAAGAGGAACTTCACGTGCCGCGGCGGCTCTTCGAGCGTCTTAAGCAAGGCGTTGAACGCCTCGCGCGTCAGCATGTGAACTTCGTCGATGATGTAGATCTTGAAGCGGTCGCGAGCGGCGCCTTTGCCGACGTTCTCACGCAGAACGCGGATTTCCTCGATGCCGCGGTTGCTTGCAGCGTCGATCTCGATCACATCCAAATCGCTGCCGGCCGTGATGTCTTCGCAAATATTGCAGTGGTTGCAGGGTTCCGGGGCGGGGCCGTGCTCGCAGTTCAACGCCTTGGCGAAGATGCGGGCGGCCGACGTCTTGCCGACACCGCGGGCGCCGGTGAACAGATAGGCGTGCCCAATGCGGTTCGAGCGGATCGCCCCGGCCAAGGCCTCGCCAATGTGTTCTTGTCCGACGAGGTCGGCGAACATTTGCGGGCGATACCGGCGAGCGACGACGACATACGGGCTGCGGCTATCGGCCGTGGCCGGTGACGTCGAAGTGGAAGCGGTCGGCCCAGTCATAGTCGGAGACAAGGGGTTCATGCGGACTTGTTCGACCGAAGCGTCACGATGGGCGTCGGCCGCGGATGAGAGACCCGCCGCACACAGGGCTTACTGCTTATGGCTGCTGGATTTCTCCCCTGACCAGGTTCACAGGTCCCCATTGGGGGGCCTCTCATCTGCGGCCGACACGGCAAGTGTAGGTCCGTCCTTTGTACCGGGCGCGAGACGCCGCGTCAAAGGCCGACTAAATCACTACTGAATCAGCGTGATTTGAATCCCATCGGCCATGATCGTTCGAAAGGCGGTTTGCAAGTCGGCGATCACTTCGCTCTCGCTGCCGTAGATGATCTTGTAGCTGGGCATGCCGTCGGTCACGCTGCCGTACGATTGCATCTTTTGCAGGGTGGCCTTGTTGGTCGCTGCACTGCTGCTCGAAGGGCTGAACGCAGGGCCGAAGCCGATGCAGTGAATTTTCACCGGCTTGTTGGCCGTCGCGTAGCCGGGCGACGACGCGTTGTCGCGGGCGCAGATCTGCTGGCACAAACTGTAGATCTGACTTGTGACCGACGAGTCGTTGTCGCCGTACTGGTTCACGCTCGTCGGATACTCGCTGCCCGACGGGCTGCCGTAGTTGTAACGAATCTTGTAGTACGAGTTGTAAGCGCCGCCGTTGACGAACGCGGCACTGGCGGTGAAGTTCGGCGCCCCGTCGGTTTCGAAGATGATGACCTTCTGCGCGCCCTTGCGTCCGTTGCCGCCGGCGTCGCCTGCGGGCTGGCCCGAGCTGTAGTTCGTCAGCGATGAACTGCAACTGAATTGGTTGTACGCCAACATCAGCGCATACGAGTAGCACGTTCCTCCCGTAGCCCGAGGCACTTCGATGTTGTTCGTGTCGTAAGGCGAAACCGTTGCACTTGCGTTGCCGATGGTCGCCGGCGGATACCACAGCGACTCGATCATGTTCGAGTACGAGCGCCCCAGCCCCACGCGAACGCGATTGAACCGGTCATCGGAAACATCGTTGGCGCTGTCACGCGGCACGCTGAACATGATCGTCGACACAGCGTCGTTCGGATGGTTCGATTGAATATCCGTCAGCGCCGCCTGAATGCCCAGCTTGCAGGCGTACATCGGAGACTCGTGGCAGGTGCCAGGCATCCAACAGAATCGCGAGCACGAAGGACTCACGCCGTTGGCGTACCAAAGGTTGTAATTGCCGAGAAAGTCGACCATCGTCAGCGGACCGAACCAAAACTTCGTGTTCGGTCGCAACGGGTTGTCGCCGTAATGCATGTACGGCTTCGGACTGCCGGTGAGTTTGCTGTTGGCCGTGATTTGCACCGTGCCCCATCGGAAGTCGGGACCGTAGCCGGTGTACGCAGTCGAGCCGTTGTTGAGCACGGTCCAGCTATTGCTGCCCGTTTGCATCACGCCGAGCGCGTAGTCGATGTAGTCTTTCCAAAAGCGCTGATCCAAGTCGCTCGGAGGCCAACTGTTGGTATTGATCGTGCTCGGAATCGAGGAGTAGTACAGAATGCGTCCCGACTGTAGCCGCGACGGAAACGGATTCGGGCCCGTGGACTTCAACCAACTGAGGATCGCCGTGTAGTTGATCGTGTAGTTGCCGCTGCCCGGCGCCTTCCAGTTGCCCGAGCTATCCCAAAGTAGCGAGTTGTCGTCGCACGGCGTGGTGGTGCCGTATTTGTAGAAGAACTTCTGACGCCAGTCGTTCGCATCGCGCGGATCGGGCGGCCAGAGAAAGAACGTCTTGCCCCAATAGCCTGGGCCGGTCGTGTACCCGTAGAACTGCGAGTTCATGCCGTAGGCCGTGTAGCCGCTCGACTCGAACGTCGCATCGCGAGTATTGGTTTTGGGACTGGTAACGTTGAGCGCACCGGCCAGCGTTTGCGTGTAACTCGTCCCCTTGTTCTTATTCGTTTTCAGGCAGTTGTCGCCGCCGGGCGTGCTTGCCTAAGACGACGATGCCGGCTGAAAAGCCAACGTTCCGCTCGCGCTCTGATAGAAATCGCTCACGATCGGCGGACGTCCGTCGCTGGTGGTGAACGAGACATTGCAATCGTTGTACGGCGGACTGGCCGGCGAACCCTGCAGACCAGCCGCGCTCACGCTCGAATAAGCCCCGAACGTCGGAACCAGCGGATCCTGATTGTTGCTGTCCGTTCGGTTGCCCGAGAACGGCATGGCCAACAGGCTGCCGAAACGCATCGATCCTGAATAGTCGAGTACCACGACGACATCGCGCGGGCGGTGGATCGCCGTGGCTGTGGCCTTCACGTTCGGCGCGGTGAAGTTGAAGATCTTCGAAAAGCCGAGCTTGTCAGCGATCGGCACATTCACCGTCGATTGCACCATGCTCCAATTCTCGGTCGAAGGGCCGGGAAATTGGCCTTCAAACTGCTGCGTGGAATTGTTGTACGTGTACCGGCCGATGTTTACCGATACCTGCGACGCGGCGACGGGCGTTCCGAGAACTGTGTTCAGTGCCGTCACGCTCTGAGCCGTAGGAAGCACCGACGAGTAATTGTTGTTGGCGCCATTGCTCGTGTTGCCATTGAGCGCACGTGCTCCTGCCATCGCGGCGAGATCGGCCACGGCCGAGGCCTGCGTGCGGGCTGACATCATGAGTCCGAGGTCAATCGCCAGCGCGACGCAAGCGATCAGCGGAATCATGCACACCGCGACCAACACCAACACCGCGCCACGTCGCTCCTTTTCCGTGCTACGCCTCTCCCGCCTGTGCATGATCGCTCTCCCGCAATGAACGCAATCGGCGCTTCGCGAGCGCCTCTAAAAAATCGTAACCTCCTTCCTGCGCGACTGAGTGCGACACAACTACGACATGCTACGAAACGAGATTCAGATCTTGCCGAATGCGTCGACATCTCGACACTCTGTCGCGGCATGAATCGGCATCAAGCGCATAAGGCCGACTGCGTCGGAATGTCGCCCGAAAAAGAGAGGCGTTTCGTGGGCGCATCGAACGCGCACTGATGCGAAACGCGTGACGAAATGTCGGTCCCTCTAGCGGCCTACGACATGCGGACTACGACACGCTCAATGCCGCGCGCGTGCGTTTGACGAGCGGATTGTCGCGCTCGCTGCTGCTGCAGAGTTTGAAGACACTTGCGGCCAAGTAACGGTCTCGCCACGCGGGCGAAATGTGCTGCCAGTCTTCGAGCACGGCGGTGCTGAACTTGTAGTCGTGCGCGTCGTTGCCCTTGAGAAAAACGAGCACGCGGGCAGCGTCGATGAACTCTTGCGGTTGTTTGTTCGCGTTGAGCCAGGCGAGAATCTTGCCCGCGGCAGAGTAGGGGTCGTTGCTCAATTCACCGAGCGCCTCGCTGATGGCGCGAAAGCCTGTCGAGGGCAGGGGGGCGGGTTCCATCTCGTCGATCTTCCACGCGGCGAGTTTGCCACGTCCGGTCGACGACTCGCGGAAATGCGGAATGAATGCGGCGGCTTGCAACAGTAGCATCCTTCGCGTCTGGTCGTCGGCGCTCGATCGCCACAGATATTGGAGCGCGTTCGACGTCGTCACCGCGTGCAACGGCACGATCGCCGGTTGCCGCATGAGCAACTCAGCCGCGGCGAGGAACACGGCGTCCCACACGACCTGCGGACTGTTGCCGCGATTGATGATCTCGACGACGGCGGTCGATGCCTCGTCGGGCGATGCCGTTCTCAACATCGTCAGAAGCTCCGCCGTCACCGAACGATCGACCTTACCGACAAGCCAATCGCTGCGCAGTTGCGAGGCTCGCGGCACATTGGCGCGCCACGCATGGTCGGCGGCGGCGTCGCGCATCGCGGGGTTTTCGCCTTCGTGGGCGAGCATCGCGAACGCCAGCGAACGCAGCACGGGCTCGGAATGTTCGGCGCCGATGCAGTCGAGCGTGCGTCGGCTGTTGGCGACGAAGATCGCCTTGTGACCAATCGAGCGATAATCGCGCGCGGCATAGCGATAGAACAGCTCGTACGTCTGCTGAAGTCCCGACGAGCGCGACAGCGCCGCCGTCGCAGCGTCGGCCGCCTGCTCGTCCCAGTTGTCCATCGCAGCGCAGAACGCTTTCGACGCTTCGGGCGCCGCGGGCAACTTCGAGTCGTCGATCGACTGCATCACCCACGATTCTTTGCGTCGCTGGTCGGCCTGGGCTTCCTTGAAGTAATCGAGCGCCCAGAAAATCGGCAGCCATCGATGTTCGTCCGGCCCCGACAGACTCGCCAACAACGCGGAGTTCACAACGAGCACCGAGTGAAACTTGAACCCAACGTCGGGCCTCGGCTTGACGTTGCGAACTCCCGCGAGCATCAAGCCCGCCACGATCTCGCGATACGAAGCCCCGGAGTGAATTTCACCAGCGATGCGTTCCAACAACTCGTCGCGCGGCGTCTCTTCGATCAGCCGCACGAGCGGTTCGATCGAGGCGTCGAGATGGACAGCGTTACTAACGCCACTCGCTTGGTCGGCGCTGACGCTTGGCAGCCGGCCGAGGAAGTTCAGATCGACGAGTTGCCCGAGCGCCGCCGTGGTCGAGGCCGCGGTCAGAAACCTTCGGCGAGGCAAATTCTGTGACATGGCGACATCTCTTGGGTGCGTGCGAAAGGAGAGAAGTCGGTTCTTAGTTTCATCTTACACCTGCATTTTACACCCGTTCGCCGTGCGGACAGCGCAATTCTGTCGCACTTGAAACGCATGCGTCCCTCATCAACGGCTAACGGGGGCTGGCTAGAATGCTGCTGCGTCTTTGCGACTTCCGAAGGTACTCACGAAACGCAAGGAGGTGGCCCATGTTGGTTCTCAGTCGTCGCGTTGGTGAAGAGATCATCATCGATGAGCACATTTTTCTGCGAGTGCTCGAAATCAACGGTTCGGTCGTGAAACTCGGCCTCAGTGCTCCGCCGCACGTCCGCATTCTGCGCCGCGAGGTGCTCGATCGCGGAGCGTCTAGTCCTTTCGAGGAGCGGGAGTTGGCGCTCGGGGGTGTGTGAGGCGTACGAGATCATCGGGTATTTTCCTCAGATTGTTGCCTTAACTGTCGCGATCACGCTCCATTGCCGCTTGCGGTTTCGCGCTTCCTTCCTAGGAGACGCGCGAAACCGCAAGCGGCGATGGCACGTGGTAGTGATGTTCCACGAATAATCTGAGGATCAATAAACGAGACCAATTGGAATTTGCCCTATTTGTGCTTACACCTAGCGGCATTTTCGTGGGCTCGTTAAGCTTGTCGCCATGCTCGACCATCAACCATCGTTCAAGAACGTGCCGCCGGGCACGCATCTTCCACGCGTCGTCAATGCCATCGTCGAGATTCCCAAGGGGCGACGAAGCAAATTCGAAGTCGACAAGGCCACCGGCCTGATTCGGCTCGATCGTTATCTGTACTCGTCCAGTCATTACCCCGGCGACTACGGTTTCATTCCGCAGACGCTGGCCGAGGATGGCGACGCGTTGGACATCCTCGTGATGGTCAACGAGCCGACGTTCAGCGGCTGTTTGATCGAAGCCCGGGTCGTGGGCTTGTTCCGCATGACCGACCGCGGCGCCAACGACTACAAGGTGCTCGGCGTGCCGCACTTCGATCCGCTCTTCGCCGAGTACCAAGAGCTCGAAGACGTCGAGGCGCACTTCCTCCGCGAAGTTGAGCACTTCTTCGCGACGTACAAGCAGCTCGAAGGCGTCACGATCGTCACGCATGGCTGGGACAAGGCGAGCGCGGCGACGGCCGAAGTCGCGGCGGCGGTCGAGCGACAGCGCTTGCACAAGGCCGAAGAAGAGAAGTCGAAGAAGTAAACGGCTAACCCCCCAATCATTCCTCGCTGCTCATCGGCCGATGCGCGAAGCGGCTGACGACGAGTGCCGCGACGAGCAGGCCACCCGACAGGTAGAACGCTCCGTCGAGGCTGCCCGTCACATCCTTGATGTAGCCGGCCAATTGCGGCACGAAGAACGCGATGCCCCAGCCCATGAACACCAGGCCGTACTTGAGGCCGAGGTTCGTCGCGCCGAAAAAGTCGGCCGTCATCGCAGGCATGATCGACAGCCCGCCGCCGTACTGCCAATAGGCGATGCCGACGGCGAGGAACAGCAGGGCGGGGCTTTCCGACTGCATGATCTTCGGCAACATGAACAGGCACGCAGCCGACACGATGCCGTTGATGAAATATGCGTTCGCTCGACCGATCTTATCGGAATAGATCCCGGTGACGATACGCCCGGCCGCGTTCACCAGTCCACCGTAGGAGGCGAGCAGCCAGGCGTTCGCCGTAAGGAAGGCGCTCGACTGCGCGGTCTTGTTGAGCATCGGCGTCGCGTTGGCGATGACGAGTAATCCCGACTGCGCCGAGCCGATGAACAACAGCACCAGCGCGAAGAACTGCCACGTTCGCAACATCGACGAGACCGGCCAATTGATCGACGTCATGCCTGCTTTGTTGCTGCTCGCGGCACTCGGCGGCGGAGCAGGGGGCAGGTAGTCGACAGATGGCGACTTCAAGAATTGCGCCGACACGACGATCACCGTGGCGAACAGCACGCCGAGACCAATGAAGCTGCCCGAGATGCCGTGTTCGTGGATGAGATACTTCGCCAGCGGTGATATGTAGATCGCCGCGCCGCCGTAGCCGCCGACGACGATGCCGACGATCAAGCCTCTCTTATGTGCGGGAAACCACTTGAGCGCGGCCGGCGTGGCGGCAGCGTAACCAAGGCCCATGCCGATACCGCCGAGCAGGCCGAAGCCAACCATCAGGCCGACATAGCTCTTTAACAGTCCCGCGACGACACAACCCGCGCCGAGGCAAACGCCGCTGAGCGTCGCCCCCAAGCGAGGGCCGAGGCGATCTTGCACGATACCGCCGGGGATCATGAAGACCGCGAACGTCAGGCCGCACACGGCATACGCCCAGGTGGCCTGCGCGTCGGTCAGATAGGTCCAACCCGCGTCGAGGCCCGACATTCCGCTGCCGGCCGGGTGATCGGGCGTGCCGATCAACGCCCCTTTCCACACGCTCCAGGCATAAAGGATGCCCAGGCACAGGTTGACCGCCGTGCCGGCCGCGACAACGATCCAACCCCGCGCGGGAACCGATGCCGAATGCGTTGGGGATTGATGCATCTTATGTTTAGCCGGCGAGCTTGCTCGCCGCGTGCGGCTAATTTCGCGTGACGTTTACGTACCCGACACCGGCGACCAGCCGAGCATAAACGCCACGCGTAGGCCGCACCAGATGACAACGCCACACAGTAGGTCGAGTCCAAAACCCGAGATGATCATGCGTCGCGAAGGAATCAGCCCCGAACCGTAGACGATCGCGTTCGGCGGCGTCGAGACGGGAAGGGCCGAGCCGAAACTCGCGCCGAACGTCACGCCCATCAGCGGTGGCAGCGGTTCGATCGACGCGCTCTGGCAAATCGACCACACGACGGGAATCAACGTGGCGGCCGCAGCGGCGTTGCTCGTGAAGTCGCTCAGGATAATGCCGCCCGCGATCGCAAGCGCGGTGACGACCCACACGTCCTCGGTCCCGGCCGTTTCGAGCACGGCGTGCCCGAGCACTTCGGTCAGCTTCGTTCGCACCATTAAATTGCCGATGGCGAGTCCCGAGCCGAACAGCAGCAACGTGCTCCAGTCGATACGCCCGAAGTCCGACAGCTCGAGCGAGAACTTGCGGCGTCGCCAATCGACCGGCAACAGAAACAACAGCACGGGAATCATCAGCGCCGTGATCTCTTCCGGAAAGTGTTCATTCGCAAATTGCTGCCAATCGGCATTCGGTGCGAAGGCCAACAGTCCCGGCATGATCCACATGCCCACGACCGTCAGAAACACGACGAGCGTGTTGATCTCGCCGCGGTTCCAACTTGTCAGTGATTTACGCTGATTGTGCAGATACTCGCGAAGCCTCGGCATGTCGAGGTGCTGAGCGGGGGCTTGCCATCGCAGCCAAAGAAACAAGCCCGCGAAGATGCAAAGCATCAGTGGCACGCCGACGACGGTCCATCGCAGAAAGTCGACTGATTGGCCGAGGAACTCCGGGCGACGGAAGAAACCCATCGCCACCACGTTCGTCGTCGTGCCGATCGGCGTCGAGATTCCGCCGACGCTCGACGCGTAGGCGGTCATCAACAACAGCATGTTCGCATACGGCGAGCGTGCGAACGTGGAATACTCGTGTCCGCCCCCGGTGGCCAACACGCCGATGATGCCCATCGTTACGGGATAAATCATCGCGGTGGCTGCGGTGTTGCTGATCCACATCGACACCAGCGCCACCGACAAGCCGACGGCCAACATCAGCGTGCTCGGCGAACGTCCCGCCCAGCGCATGCACAGAATCGACAGCGCGATGCGGCGATCGAGGCCGTGGCGCGTCATCGCACGTCCAAGGAACATGCCGCCCATCAGAAAGAACAACGTCGGATCGCCAAACGGCGCCAACGCGATGCGTGCCGGCTGAAACGCCGAGCCGCCATCGTTTGGAACAGCGCCCATCACCACCGCGAGCACGACCGCCAACAGTCCGGTGGCCGCGATTGGAATCGGCTCGGTGAGCCACCAAATGATCGTCAGCAGCATGACGCCTGACAGGCGACAGGCTTCGGGCGTCAGGGGATGCGGCGCGTCGGGAGCGCTCGGATGCACGAGCAGCAGCCAGGCGATCATGACGATCGGCCCGAGGAACAGCCCGATCATGTCGAGCGGGATGCCGGAGGGGGGCTCGGGCGCAGCTTCGTCGTTGGTCGCCTGCTCAACCACGATGCCGCCTGGAGGCCTGAAAGAGTACGTGGCCTGAGAGAGAAAATGCGCGAGACAGGAGTTGAACCTGCACGGGATTGCTCCCGCCAGCCCCTCAAGCTGGTGCGTCTGCCAATTCCGCCACTCGCGCGTTCAAGAGAGGTTCAAGTCTAATGCATGAGGTGGCGGTGGGCAATCGACCAGGGGGCGAACATCAAGAAGATTGAACCTCAAGCCCACGGACGGCCGTCCGTGGGCTTCGCGCCAATCACCCTGCGCCAGGCCGCGCTCGAAGGCGTCCTGATCGCGCTGATAGAGCGCAAGAATCGACTCAAATGTCGCGCTGTCGATTTGCCACACGGGATCTTCGTCGGTGTGGCTGTTGCAATGGGCGACGAAGGCGCGATACAGGAACTTGAACAGATGCCGCGGAACACGCAGCAGCCGCAAGGCGTCGATCAGCCGGCGATCGCTGACTGACGGATCGAACAGCTCGCGGAAACTCGGCTTCTTGCCGTTGGCGGCACAGGCCTGCAATCGCGCGTTGGCGACGTCGTACAGCGCTTCGCCGGTCCATTCGAGCGAAGGAATCATGTTCTGCTTGTCGAGCCGCGCCCGCTGATAAAAGTCGCGGTCTTCGCGGTCGATGAAGTACGACAGCTCGATCGGCAGCAGCAGCTTGAACCCAATGCCGGGATGCTTGAGGAACTTATTGTCGAGCATCGACCACAGCAGCGTCTTCATCTGCTCCGGCGAGCCGTTGACCAGGTGCGGTTCGTCCACGCGATCGACGAGCACCAAGATGCCGCTAAACCCCAGTGTCGTCAGCACGCCTTGAAACTTGCCGAGCAGCTCGAAGCGATCGTCCGTCCGCTCGCGATTCGGGAGCGGTTGCCCCGACAACTCGTCGGTCGTGAAGTGCATGAGCACCTGGCGAATCGGATTCGCTGGCCGATTGAGCACGTGCAGATGTCGCGAGATGCCGACGGCCCGAAAGCCGTGTCGCGTCGCCTTCCACAGCCACGGCAGCCAGGCCGCGACCGCCATCAGGTACGGCCACGGCGTCGCAAGCCAGTCCCACTTTTGTTGCCAGATGACGATGATCGCGATGGCGACGGGAACAAGAATGCCCAGCGCCCATGGCCAGCGCGTTTTGAATGTGCCGAAGCGCAGCACGCGCCTCAGGCGATGCCACCGCTGCCGAAACGTCTCGGACGTCGATTGGTCGTAGCAAGCCGCTAAAAGTAGCAAATCGCGAGCTTGGTGGCGGTTCAATAACGCGGGTTCTAACCGTCCTACGCTGCTGGCCGCTTCGTAGCTGCGAGTCTTCGTGCCGTCGTCGGGCTTCGGCGTTTCGACGAGCGCGTCGACGAGTTGTGTCACGCCCAGCGCGAGGATCGCATCCATGTGATCCCACAGCTTCCACTCGCTTAGCACCCGATCGACACGTCGCTTGCGCTTCGACAGCGTGTCGCGGAAACGATCGAGGAACGGATTGAAGTCGTCGTACTCAATGACGTAGACGCGCTGGTTTGGGTTCGCGGCGTTGTAGCGCGCGATATGCTGAGCGATTTGCAGACGCAGCGCCGTCTTGCCCGCCCCCTTTTCGCCGAAAACGATCGAAGTGCTCGGATCGCGTGGGTCGCCGTAGACCTTGTCCCACGTCGGATGGTACGTGCTCGCGATGCAGTGCTCTTTGAACACCGGATCGGTCTGCGCATCCTCCTCGACGAACGGGTTCGCCGCGATGCCGTGATGCTCGAGGAATTGTTGGATCTTCATGCGTGTGGGCGTCGGTGTGAGGTCACTTGGCCTCGAGCCCTTCGAGCATCTTCATGAAGCCCGCTTCGCTGGCGGCGACCGTCTTGGCAGGGCCGTAGAACTTGATGAAGTAGTTGCCGGCCTTCTTCGTCTGCACGATGGCCGAGAGCATGCGGTAGTCGGGACGCGGCGTGCCGGGGCCAGGGGCGAATGGGATCGGCTTGTCTTCGTACGTGCCGTCGATCTCGACGACCGTGACATCCTGTCCGGCGATGGTGAACTTCTTCGTTTTCGTGTGCTTCTCGCGGGTGCCCGAACCGTCGGGCTGCGTGAACTGGCCGGCCCAGCGATCGATGTTGTCGTCGATGCTTCCGCCGGCTCCCATGACGGTCGCGCGGCCGGGGTTCTCGTCGCCCGTTGCTGGCGGAATCTCGAACTCGTGCTCGACGATCTTCGTCCGCGGCTGTTTGCGAACCCAACCGGCCGGGGCGGTCATCTGATAAGCGCCGTCGCCGATCGTGAACTTCGTGTCGCCGTCGGCCTTGGCCGTGCCGATCGACGCGCCGGCAAACAACAACGGCAGGATGAAAAGCCTCGCGACGCGGCGACGTATTACGTGGCGAACGTTGGTCATGGGGAACTCGCGGGGGTAATGGCGAAGGTCCAACGAAGTCTAGCTTCGTATTCGCCGGCCATTCTAGTCGGCCCTCACACCTTGCGCAACCCGTCGGATCGCGACTCCTACCGGTTCAGGACCACGTAAACCAGTGGAACGAGGGTCAGAATAATGAGCGACAGGATGACAATGGCTACCCGCGTGGCGGTCTTGTGCTTCTCGCGCTGTTGCCGGACGTTCCAAGCCGCCAGGTCAGCGGAACTTGTCTCGCGAACGGCAGTTGGCATCTCGAACGACGGAGCCGCCGCCGCGATTGGAGAGGCGACAGGCACTGCGGCCGGGATGACTGCCGCCGCAATCGGGGCCACGGCGATCGGTGGTTCGGGCGGAAACATGGCTTGGCGAGGCGCCACATTAAGGTGACGCGGCAGCACATCGCCCGCGCGCTGCCAACCGGGCCAGTCCTGTCGCCAGACCATCGCGTCGGGGCTCACGCGCCCTTGCCCGATCCATTCGAGGAAAACGTCGGCAGCCGCCGGGCCATAGGGGGTCTGACCACCCGGCGGCAAAACGTGCCATTGCAGATGCGGGGCCTCGGCGATCGGATCGGCCACGGGCACCGTGAGCACCGTTGTTCCGCCACCTAGGGTCATCCCCTCCGCTTGCGGTTTCGCGCTTTCAAATCCCGGAGAATTCGATGTTCCTCGCCTCGTTTTCTTCCTCTTCTCAACCGTCGACTGCAAAGGAATATCGACCTTCGCCTGGCAGCTCGCGCAAATGCCGCGCTTACCGGCGAAGTGCTCCTTCACGTTCATGACGTGCCCGCACGACTGGCAGGCGAATCGAATTCCCATAGCCCGCGCGAGAAATGAGTCTGTGACGAGGTTCCAGCGGCGAAGTTTCAGCCGCGACGAGACACCTGGCCATTATACTCCGCTCTTGGCCGCAAGTTGCTCGCCGATAAGGCCAAATTGCTTGCGAAGAATGGGCCTACGGTGGTACGCTGTGAAACTGCATTCATCTCGGGGGCAGCCCCGCCCCGATCGAAACACCCCGCCCACCCGCACCCACATCTCTTGGGAGAGCTTGTCATGCACGATCAGTCACGGCGTCGTTTTTTGGAAGAGTCGATGCTCGCCGCCACAGCCGCTGTGGTTACTGGCGCCGCCAGCGACGTTTTCGCAGCGAAGAAGGCCAAGGATGAACCGAAGGCCAGCGACTCGCCAAACGATAAGCTGCGCGTCGCCGTGATCGGCGTGAACGGCCGTGGTCAAAGCCACTTGAAGGGCTTCGGCAACCGCAACGGCGCGATCGTGACCGTCATCTGCGACGCCGACGAGTCGGTCGGTCAAAAGCGCTGCGACGACATGGCGAAGAAACAGGGCCTGAAGCCGAAGTACGTCAAAGACATGCGCCAGGTGTTCGATGACAAGGACATCGACATCGTGAGCACCGCGACGCCGAACCATTGGCACTCGCTGTGCGCGATCTGGGCCATGCAAGCCGGCAAAGACGTCTACGTCGAGAAGCCGGTCAGCCACAACGTCAGCGAAGGCCGCCGGGCCGTCGAGGCCGCTCGCAAGTACAACAAGATTTGTCAGACCGGAACGCAGTGCCGCTCGACGCCTGGCTCGATTGCCGCCATCGACTATGTACGCTCCGGGAAGATTGGAAAGGTCAGTGTCGCGCGAGGTCTGTGCTATAAGTCGCGTGGCTCGATCGGCCCGCGCGGAACGTACGAAGTGCCGGCCAGCGTTGATTACAACCTGTGGGCAGGTCCGGCCCCGATGAGCCCGCTGACTCGCCCGAAGTTCCACTACGACTGGCATTGGCAGTGGGAATGCGGCAACGGCGACCTCGGCAACCAAGGCATCCATCAGATGGACGTCGCCCGTTGGGGCCTCGGCGTCAACGAACTGTGCAAAGGCGTTTACAGCTACGGCGGTCGTTATGGCTACGAAGACGCCGGCGAAACCGCCAACACGCAGGTTGTTGCTTGCGACTACGGCGATCGCTCGTTGATCTTCGAAGTGCGTGGCCTGAAGACCGATGCTTTGAAGGGCGCCAAGGTTGGCGTGATCTTCGAAGGCACGGATGGCTACGTCGTGTTGACCAGCTATACGACGGGCGCCGCGTTCGACCCGTCGGGCAAGATGATTCAAGAGTTCACCAGCGGCAAGGAAACCGACAACATTCACTTCGATAACTTCCTCACGGGCGTTCGTAGCCGTAAGTCGTCGGACCTGAATGCCGACATCCTCGAAGGTCACTTGTCGAGCGCACTGTGCCACTTGGGCAACATCTCGTACCGTCTAGGCTCGCGCATTTCGATGGGCGACGCCAAGGCGAAGTTGCAAGACGCCGAGGCCTCAGAGACGCTCGCCCGGTTCGCGCAAAACTTGAAGGACAACAACGTCGACGATGCTGCCGAAGTGCAATTCGGACCGACGTTGGCGTTCGATCCGAAGACTGAAACGTTCATCAACAACAAGCAGGCCGACACGATGCTCACGCGCGACTACCGAGCGCCGTTCGTCGTCCCCGCTGCTGGCCAGGTGTGAACGTCGACCCTTTAGCCCCCGGCGAATCGCCGGAGGCCGATCATCAACCGGAAACCAAGAGCGTGACGCCGGAGCAATTCGGCGTCACGCTTCTTTATCACTCCGGCCCGTGCATCGTGGTGCTGAAACCTGCGGGCTTGCTCACGCAAGCGCCGCCGGGCATCGACAGCATGGAAGCGCGCATCAAAAACTGGCTGCGTGCCCGCGAAGGCAAGTCGGGCAACATCTACCTCGGCGTGCCGCATCGCCTCGACCGCCCGGTTTCGGGCGTGATGGCCTTTGCCCGCCACGAACGCGCCGCCCGCCGGCTGTCGCGACAGTTCGAACTGCGAACCGTCCGCAAAGTTTATTGGGCCTGCGTCTCGTGTGTCGTCGAACCGGCCGAAGACACGTGGACCGACATGATTTTGAAGATCGTGGGTCAGCCGCGAGCGATGGTCGTGCCGCCGGCGAGCTCCGAGGGGCAGAAGGCCGTGCTGCGTTATCGCCGCTTGGGCGTGTTCGATTGGGGCTCGTGGCTGGAGATCGAGCTCGTCACCGGTCGCAACCATCAAATCCGCGTGCAGGCGTCGTCGCGCGGCTACGCAGTGCTGGGCGATACGATGTACGGATCGATCGTGCCTTTCGGTCCGTCGTTCGACGATCAACGCGACCAGGTCATCGCACTGCACGGCCACCGTCTCGAGCTGCGTCATCCGATGACCGACGAGCAACTTTCCATCTGTGCGCCGCTGCCGGATTATTGGCAATCGCTCGATCTACCGCAGGAAGTAGAGAAGAAACCACAGATGCACACGGATGAACACAGATAAGACATGCTTACTTGTCTTATCTCATCCGTGTAAATCTGTGTTCATCTGTGGTTAAATCTTCCCCCGAGCAGCTCGACGAAGTTCCGTCGATGACACGTCGAATAGGAATTCATCTGCGGCGACTTCATCGCAAATCTTGCGCAATCGGTCTGGCAAGGTCAGTGAGTTGAGCGTCTCTATCGAGTCTTCGTTGCGACGTGCGAAGACGAGGAAGCGGCAACCGTGCGATGCGATCGTTTCCAACGCGTGATCGCGAGCGGCCACGTTGTCGCCGTAGTAGCGCGGCTCGGCGATGCGGCGTATCGTGTCGGCGCCGACGACGAAGATCGCGCCAGGAAAGTTTGCCGCCTTCTCGACGAATGTCGGTGCTCGCGTGAACCACAGCGGCGCGTCGGCGAATTGCTCGGCGCGTGTCCGCATCTCGATGAAGTCGAGTGGCGGTTTGTCGACGTTGATCACCGAAATCTCAAAGGCTGCCTCGCCGCCGACTTTTTGCTTCGCAATGTCCGCCATCTTGCGATGAGCAACGTGCAGCGGATTGAACGCGCCGGCGATGATCGCCTTAGGCTTCGACTTTTCGGCTGACGTTGTCGCGGGGATCGCCATCAGCGAACCATCCAGCAGGCGCTGCCAACTTTCTGGCGAGTTTGCCTTCAAGTGCTCAACGCTTTCGCCTTCGAGTAAGTGAGAATCAGCCAAGCGATCGAGGCCGGCGTGACGTCCGATCGCGTCGAGAATCAGCCGCGTCGCGACGTCTTCTTCGCCGGAACGATCACGAGCGCCTTTGAGAAGTGTCAGCGACCAGCACCATGTTTCCGCGGACGTTTGTAATGCCACGTGAACGCGATGTTCGCCATGCTTCGGGCGATCGCTCACGAGACTTGCCGTGCATGCGACACCGGCGAGCGATGACTTCTCAACTTCAGAAGGCGCGTATCGCAGCGCTCGTTGATAGGCAGCCATCGCCATCGCCCGCGCCGTGCGCGGCGAACAGAACTGCTCGGGCGTTGCACCGAGATAGGTCGCGAGCGCCGCCGGAGAATATGGGACCGTCGCTTCGAGCACCGTGCGCGAAGCGCCAGGTTGCTCGAGCAAGGCAGATATCGCGCCGCTGCCTCCGCCGGTGACAACAAGTGCAATCGGCCGATGCGCGTCGTGAATCTGGCGGACGAACTCGCTTAGCTGCTCACTCATACGAGAACAGCCTCACGCGCCGACGACAACATTGCAACTCTGCTGCGACGCAACGCTACAGCGGTCGTCGCGGAATGCGTCGCGGATACGGCGGCGTCTCGCGTTCGGGGAGCATGTCTTCGGGAAACTGCTCGGACCAATCCTGGCGATCCTGCTCCGATGCGTAGTAACGCAGCCACGTCTCGGCGTCTTCGCTCACGCCCGCACAGTCCCAATGCAGATAGTTGTTCGGATTGTCGATCTTCTTTTCGCGCGACGGAAGAATGTCGCGATAGACCAGGCAGTACAGTTGTCGATCCGACAAGTGATCGGTGAAGTCCAGGACGATGCGCTTGTCGAACAGCCGGCGGACGGCGTCCCAGACCAACTCGCGCACTTCCGAATCGCTGAGCGTTTCGGGCGACGGCAACAACAACGGCGGCTCGAACCACTGCGCGATGGGCAGGATCGGAGCGCGTTCCCACTCGAGCATGCTGGCCAGAAACTCGTTCTCGACCGGCGTCGGAACCTGGTGCACGTCGAGTGCGCTGATCGACTCATCGAGAAATGGTTCGAGCTCGTCGCGCAACTCGGCATTGCGGAGAAGGTGCTCGACTTCGTCAGGTTTCGGCGCGTGCAATTCGGACATCGAAGGAGTCTCAGCGGTGCGTCACGGTGCGGCTTTGGCGTCCTCAGAGTTCGACTTTAACAAGCCTCTCACGACCTACAAGAGTGAATCGCCAGTGAGTGGGGATGCTATCGTGCAAGCATTGTGGCACGACCCGCACGATCGCGCCATTTTGCCAGAAAGGCCGAATATTCGGGCGTTTTGAGGACACACGTTGGTTAGCCGCAGACCTTCAGGAATCGGCCGTAGGCCTCGTCCCAACGGGCGGCATCGCGCGGCTCGTACTGCCGCACCGGGAAGCTACGCCGCACGAGGTCGCGGGCCTCGGCGATCGACCCCAGCGAACCGTCGGCGAGCATCTGGACGAGCACGTTGCCGATCACAGTGGCCTCGATCGGGCCTGCCGTCACGCGGCGCTGGCAAGCGTCGGCCGTCGCCTGGCAGAGCTGTTCGTTCTGCGTTCCGCCACCGACGATGTGAATCGTTTCGAGCCTGCCGCCGACGAGCTCTTCGAGCGCCGTCAACACGTACCGGCAGCGAAGCGCCAGGCTTTCGAGACACACGCGCAGCACCGTGCCGTCGTCGGTTGGCACTTGTTGTCCCGTCTCGCGGCAGAAAGCACGAATCTCTTCGGGCATGTCGCAGGGCGCTTGAAACTGCGGTGCGTCGGGATCGATGACCGCCGTCAGCGGCGTTGCGGCAGCCGTCATGCGATTCAACGATTCCCATGACTCGTTGCGCCCGATTTGCTGCCACGCGCGACGGCACTCTTGCACCAGCCAAAGGCCTGTAATGTTCTTGAGCAAACGAATCGTGCCGCCGACGCCTCCTTCGTTCGTGAAGTTGTGGAGCAGTGACTGTTCGTTGATCACCGGCTCGTGCAGCTCGACGCCCATCAGCGACCAGGTGCCCGAGCTGATGTAGCACCAATCGGGACGCGTGGCCGTCGACATCGTGGGAACGGCGAGCACGGCGCTGGCCGTGTCGTGTGTTCCGGGAGCGACGACGTTCACGTTCTTCAATCCCGTTTCGCGGCCAACCTCGGGGCGCAACGGGCCGATTACCGTGCCTGGCTCAACGAGCGGCGCGAAGATATGCGTCGGCAAATGCAGCCGCTCGAACAACTCTGTTGCCCATGTGTGACGGCGCGGGTCGAAGCACTGTGTCGTCGTTGCGTTGGTGAACTCGTTGCACTTCTGCCCCGTCAGCAACCAGTTGAAGACGTCGGGCATGAGCAGCATCGTCTCGGCCATTTGCAACAGCGGCGAGTTCTGTTCGCGCATTGCCACGAGCTGATAAAGCGTGTTGATCGGCATGAATTGAATGCCGGTGGCGTCGAAGACGTTCGTGCGACCGACGCTCTTGAGCACGCGATCCATCACGCCATCGGTGCGGCGATCACGATAGGAGACCGGATTACTGAGCAGTGTGTCGCCGCGTCCCAACAGTGCGAAGTCGACGCCCCACGTGTCGACGCCAATGCTATGAATACGGTCGCCGAACGTCGTGTGCGCGGAGCGTAGGCCTTCGACAACTTGCCGCCAAAGCGCGAGCAAGTCCCACTGCAAGACGCCTCCGGCCAGGACTGCGCCGTGCTCGAAGCGATGACAAGGCTCGAGGCGTAACGTCTGTCCGTCGAAAAGCCCCGCGAAGACGCGTCCGCCCGATGCGCCGAGATCGACCGCTAGATACGCCTTTTCAGCCATGTTGCCTATGTGCTCGAGATGCGATTGCGTGGATTCGTCGATCAGTTGACACGGGTCGGTTCGACGAACGGTCGCTACGGTTGCAAGTGCGGGACACCGATGTATTGGCCGTAGCGCGAGACGAGTTCGGTCGTCGTCATTCCGAAGGCGTTCTGTAAGCTGTCTTCCCAATCGACGCCGTCTTTAATGTCGTCGATCATCTGACGATATTTGGAACCGTCGACCTTCAACAGCATATCCACGATGGTCGACGCCACGCCATACTGCCAGCCGTCGATATTCGCCTCGTCGAAGAAGTTGCCTCCCAGAGTGCCTTTCGCCTTGGCTTGCTCGGCAGCCATGCGCTGTCGACGACCTGTCTCCTTGCAGGCCGTGACGACCGCTCCGGCCGTCCACTCAGCGATGCCTTCGTTGATCCAAGAGCGCACATGGACCGACGATTTATAACGATGCAAGAACCCGTGCGAGGTTTCGTGAACGAGGAGCGAACCGAAGAACAACGGGTCGCTGCCGCGATAACAGCTCACGATGACCTTGCCGTCGCCATAGCCGTGGTGCAGTCCTTGAGCGCCTTGGCTGTCGGAGTTGTTCATAATATCGCGCTCGAACTTGTGAAAGTTGGGCGC
The DNA here is from genome assembly GCA_963708675.1 of uncultured Planctomycetota bacterium. Taxonomy (GTDB): domain Bacteria; phylum Planctomycetota; class Planctomycetia; order Pirellulales; family PNKZ01; genus DATAXP01. Next base: position 987,775 of record CAVPTO010000003.1, on the reverse strand, counting down.
CTCGATGAACACGACAACGACGCACTTGCCTTTCCAAACGTTCTTGCCTTCGGGCACCGAGAACGCCTTGCCGAGATGCTTGTACATGCTGTCGAGCATCTTGATGTAGGTGGTGATCTGATCCGCGGGCATGTCGGTACAAACGAGAAAGAACTCTGTCTCGTAAACGGTCATGCCTGAGAACGCTTCGCCGACTTTGTCGAGAAACTCCTTTTGCTGCGCGATGAATTTCTCTTGTTGCTCGGTCGTGTATTCCTTCCACTCGACGGCGCGTTTGGCCTTGAGTTGCGCCAACATGCGCTCGCGCTTTTCGATGCGAGCCGCTCGCCTTTCGGCTGAGTGCGACAGACTTTGCGTCTTGGCGATAAAGACGACGTCCAGCGGCTCGTCTTCGATGTAGATCTCTTTGACCGTCATCGCCATGACGGTTTGCGTGCGATTGGGCGGCACCTTGACGGTCAGCGATTTCACCGAGCCGTCGGTCGCGGTCGTGACCTTCGTCACCTCGACCTCTTTGAGTTGCCTGCCGACCTTCAAAACGATCGTCACCGTCTGACCGGCGAGCTTTGCAAGGTCGGGGACGTCGGTCGGTGGGGTGGCCGATGCCCCTCTTGTGGCTATAAGCACTACCGACAGAGCAACCCATCGAAGGCGTAAGCCTTGCAGGCAGCGAGCGCGCAATGTGACCGACAACATGGAGACCTTTCGCGATGGCGGCGTCGAAAATCGAGCGAAGCGGTGCTTTGCGGTCATTATGACGGTTTTCGCGACAAGGAAAAAGCACTTTGTGTCGTGAAACAAAGGACTTCGGGAAAGGCGTTACAGACTGCAGAACCGTCAATTCTTGGTCGATAATTGAGGATAGCGGTCGATAGTTGACTTTCATGAGTAACATTGATAGCATTTGGCCTATAGGCCGGGTTTCGAGGGATACCGGCTATGGAGCTGAACTTCATCATGTCCGCGAGCATTACAGCCTCCGACGTTCCGCTGACCGTGCTGGCCCCGCAGCCAGCCGCTCGTGATGCCGTGGCGGCTCCGAGGACGATGGAGTCGGCAGGTATCGATCCGGCATGGCTCGCCTCGGAAAGCACGAAGCTCGAGACGGCACCCCCCCGCGACATCATCGCCTGGGCGGTCGAGCACTTCTTTCCGCAACTAACGATGGCGACCGCTTTCGGCCCCGAAGGTTGCGTGATCATTCACTATCTGGCCGAGGTCGAGCCGCGAGTGCCGGTGTTCAACCTCGATACCGGCTACCAGTTCCGCGAGACGCTCGAACTACGAGACCGCATTGCCCGACGCTATGGCATCGAGGTCGAGTTGAAGCGGCCCGAAATGACGGTCGAACAGTACGAGGCGGCTCACGGAGGGCCGGTCTACAAATCGAATCCCGACCAATGCTGCTTCGATCGCAAGATTCGCGTGTTGCATCAGGCCGCGCAAGGCATGCGGGGTTGGATGAGCGGCATTCGCCGCGATCAGAGCGACAATCGAGCCGGCAGTCCGATTGTCGGGTGGGACAAGAAGTTCGGGCTCGTGAAGATCAGCCCTCTTGCCAATTGGACGAAGCAAGACGTTTGGAAGCTCGTCACGAAAGAGGACATCCCGTACAATCCGCTGCACGACCAGGGTTACACGAGCATCGGCTGCTTCCCATGCACGCGGTCGGTCAAGTTCGGCGAAGACGAACGGGCTGGTCGATGGAGCGGCTCGGCCAAGACCGAGTGCGGCCTGCACACGCAGTGAACGGCAAGCTAAAACGCAAACGATGAGCGATGAACTCCCGGATTTCTGTGGTTCATCGTTTCGCGTTCATCGTTCATAATTCCTCTCCATGCGTGTTTCCGCCAAGGCTGAGTACGCCTGTATCGCGATGCTGGAGCTGACCGCCAGCTTCGGTTCCGGCGAGCCTGTGCAAATACGCAAGATTGCCGAGCGACACGGCATTCCGTCGCGTTTTCTCGTGCAAATCTTGCTTCAACTCAAGGGCGCGGGTTACGTTAACAGCACGCGCGGCGCCTCGGGTGGTTATGAACTCGTTCGTGCACCCGACCAAATCACCTTGGCCGAGGTGTTGCAGGTCATCGAAGGCCCTGGCGAAGTAGTGACGACCGGAGACTCCGCGGATTCGCCGGCAACGCGAGTGCTTCACGATTGCTGGCAAGAGGTCTCTGCTTTGGAGCAGAAGTTGCTTCGAAAACTGACGTTTGCCGAGTTGCTGGAGCGCGTGCGTCGACAGACCGAATCGATGTATTACATCTGAGATTTTGACCATGAAGATCGCCTTAGGCACCGACCACGCCGGCTATCCCTACAAAGAGCAGTTGAAGAAACTGCTGGAAAGCCTCGGCCACGAGACCATCGACTTCGGCACGCACAGCGTCGACCCGGTCGATTATCCGTTGTTCATTCGCCCCGCGGCGCAGGCCGTCTCGAACGGACAGGCCGATCGCGCCATCGTGCTCGGCGGGTCGGGCAATGGCGAGGCGATCGTCGCCAATCGTCTTCCGGGCGTGCGTTGCACCTTGTGCTGGAGTCACGACACAGCACGTCTCGGCCGCGAGCACAACGATTCGAATTGCTTGTCTTTGGGCGAGCGCATGTTGACGCCCGAGTTGGCCGAAGAAATCGTCAAGATTTGGCTCGACACGCCATTCGCCGGTGGTCGTCACGCCCGCCGAATTGCCGAGATCGACAACCCCGGCATGGTGGCCGGGCCGGATTGATCGTGCCAGGTCGCATGCGCGACAGATGAACCGCGGCAATTCATCGCTGCGGGCATAGAGTTGATTGCAGGCTTTCTTTCGGCACTTTGGGCTGTGCCGTAGAATGGGCTGAAATCAACGAGGTGCGCCACCGCGCGTTCGCAACGCATGACGGGCAAGTACGAGATCGGTTCCGAGCCTGTGCCGGGCTACCGCCTCGTCCGCTTTTTGGGCCAAGGCGCGTTCGGTCAGGTGTGGCAAGCGAACGCCCCCGGCGGCACCGAGACGGCGCTCAAGATCATCAGCCTCAGCGGCAAGCAGGGGCTCAAAGAGTTCCGCGCCCTGGGACTCGTCAAGCGCATCCGGCACCCGAACCTCGTGCCCATCGTCGCGTTTTGGCTGAAAGACGCGAGTGGCAACTGCCTCGATGACGCATTGGCCCTGGAAGACCTCGAGAAGAAGGCGTCGGAAGTCTCGGAACTCGTCGCGACGATGGTTGCCGAGATTCAGCAAAGCCCGCGCCCGGTTGAACTCGTGATCGCCATGGGGTTGGGCGAAAAGGATCTCGGCCGCCGGCTCGAAGAATGTCGCGCCGAAGGTCAGCAGGGCATCCCTGTGAAAGAGTTGCTCGGCTATATGGAAGATTCGGCCCGCGCGATCGACTATCTCAATCGCCCGCGTACCAGCTACGGCGCCGAAGGCGTCGCGGTGCAGCACTGCGACATCAAGCCGTTCAACATCATGATCGTCGGCGATGCTGCGCAGGTGTGCGACTTTGGTCTGGCTCGCATGTTGGGTGACGTTCGCAAGACGGCAACGGCGGCGGGAACGGTCGCCTACGTGTCGCCCGAGTGCTTGTCGAACTGCGAGCCCAGCCTCGCCACTGATCAATACTCACTTGCGGTGACGTATGTCGAGCTTCGCACGGGTTCGCTGCCCTACCGCAGCGAGAAACTACCCGAGGTAGTGAACGCCGTGCTCAAGGGGCAACTCGACCTCAGCCGATTACCCGAGGCTGAGCAGGAAGCGATTCGCCGAGCGACGGCTCTCGATCCGTTCGATCGTTGGCCGAGCTCGATGGAAATGGTGCATGCGCTGCGGCGCGCCGTCGAGTCGCCATCGCTACCGTTGAAGCAACGGAAGCGCGACGCGAAAAAAGCACTCGCGATGGTGCTCGTAGCGACGCTCGTGACGGCTGCGCTTGGCGGGTGGTATCTGTGGCCGACGTTGCAAGCGATGCGCGTCGACAGTTCGACCAAGACCGTGGCGACGACGCCATCAACGCCCGAGACACCGATGGTCGATTTGCCAAAGGTCGATACGCCGCCTGTTCCGGATGTCGCTCCCATCGAGCCGACTCCGCCTGCGATGACGACTTCCACCTCGGACGTCGTTGTTGCGACCAAAGAGCAAACGCCGCCGATGACGGTGAATCCGCCGGACAATCCGCCTGACACCAAACCATCAACCACGACGCCCGACACGCTCAAACTCGCAACCGATTTGTTCAACCATCAGGAATTCGATCAGGCTTTGGCGCTACTCAATCCGTACATGACGGCAACGCCGAATGCAGAGGCCTTTCTGCTGAGAGGCACGATTTATCTCGAGAAGGCCGACTACAGGAAAGCGATTGCCGATCTCACGATGGCAATCACTTTGGATAACCGAGATTTTCGCAGTTACAGCCGACGAGCCACGGCATACTTGCGACAAGGAAACCACGTTGGCGCAATCGCCGATTTCACGCGCGCGATCGAAATCGATCCCGATGCACGCGACTACATCGGACGCGGCCGCGCGTATTGGAGTGCCGGCAGCGATGACGCAGCGATTTCTGATATGAACCAGGCAATCAAGCTCGATCCGACGTCGGCCGATGGCTATGCATCGCGAGCGTCGTTGTATTTTAATCGTCGGCAATGGAAGGAAGCCCTGGCCGACTTCAACGCTGCGCTATCCCGCGACGGCGACGATCCGTATTTACTGGGCGACGCCGCACGCTTACTAGCGACCGCTCCGGTGGCGAGCATTCGCGACGGTAAGCGAGCCGTCGAACTCGCAACGCGCGCTTGCGATCTCGCCGACTGGACGAACGCCGGCTTGCTCGAGGTGCTTGCCGACGCGTTGGCCGAATCTGGCGACTTCGACGCGGCGAGTCAGCGCATCAAGCAAGCGATCGATCTCACGGGTGACGCCGACGCGAAGAAGGACTATCGCGCGCTTCAGCAGCTCTTCGCTGCCCGCAAGGCGTATCACTTGTCGCCGTAGCGCCTGTTTAGCGCCATTTTCATCTCGGTTAGCCGCGACCCGCAAGGGGAGCGCTGACGGTGTCCACGCGGGAGCACTCCGCTGGCGCGTCGCGGCTAACCTCGCAACGCGATCGACAATCACGCATCACGCGTTCGGCGATTATCGAGCCAAGTACGGCGGGACGCCCGGTCCGAAGTACCGGTTGAACTGCACGATCAACTCGTAGTTGAACGGCTGCGGATTGCTCACCGGCACTCCGCACGCCAGCGACAACGTTGATTGGTTGTTGAGGACAAATGAGGTACCGCCCGTCACGTTCACCTGGTCGTAGTAGCTAACCGAACCAATCATGCTTGTGTAGCCGCCCGTGAAGGCCGGCAAGGCCGCCGTCGCGGTCACATTCCGGGATTGCTTGTTCATGGCGAAGTCGCCGTGAACTTCGAACATCGGCACGACCGCGGTAACGCGCGAGCGTTGGTTGCGGCGAATGATGTAACCCAAACCGAGGTCGCTGTAGACGAACGTCGAGTCGCGATAATAGAACGGTGTGTCGCTGGCCAAGAAGCCTTGCATGAACAGCCCTTGGCGAGGCGTGCGGCTCAGCGAGCGGAAGAACGACGCGTACGGCTGAATGCTGCCCGCGTGTTGCACGCCGTCAACCGTGAACAGTTGCGTGCCACCGCCGATCGTGGCCGGCCCGGTCGGAGCGACGACCGCGACACCTGCCGACAAGACGTTGCCGGTTCGCAGGTTGTAGGCGAGCGCGCGCTTGAAGGTGAAGACCAGATCGCCGACGCTGGTTTGCGTTGTCATTTCACCGTTGAACGTGCTCCAGCTTTGTCCCGAGCCGTTGCTGTTGAACCCCGACGCGACGGTGTAGATCGGCATTCGCACGGCGACCGATGACAGGCCATCGCCAACCAGCCGCTCGAAGCCGAACATTTCACGCGTGATGCCGGTCTGGCTACCCACGTTGTTGTAGTAGTTCGAAGCGACGATGACGCGCGTCCGCGGCCACGGGCTTTCGTTGTCCGAATGCTTGAAGATGTGCGAAGCAATCGGCACGCTCGTCGCGCCGTGGCTGTATTGAGAAGAGATCGACGGAATGCCGCCGGTCAGCGTCGTCACACCCTGGAAACTGTTGCCGATGATGAAGTCGCCGAACATATTCGGAGCGTACGACTGCGGGCCGCGGGCGGCGCCGTAGTTGTTGTAGTTATTGTTGGCGAACATGTTCTGGTTCGGAGTCACCGCAGGCGATTCGGTCGCGGGCTCTTGGATCGGGCTCGGCATGCCCGGCGTCGCTTCGGACGGAGCTTGCGCAGCGCCCGACTGACACGGCGAGCATTGGCACGGGCACGGACAGTTGTTGCATCGACGTCCGCACGATGAGCAGCCGTACCCGACCGGCTCGACGTTCGCGGCGTTCGAGTCAGTAGTCGTCGCGATTGCATCGGCTTCCTGCGCGACAACCTCTTCGGTTTCAGCTACAGGAGTATACTGTGCGTGGGTTGTGGAGGATGCCGCCAGCAACATAACCGCGACCGCCCATCGCATGCTTGTATGCATCACACACCTGTCAGGCCGGAGGACCGAGAGACTGGTTAACGCACGCACTCGCGGGACATCCCCGCGAAGTGTGATATATGGCTTTTCGACCACCACAGACGGGGGTTGCAGCGTTTCTTTGCGCCACACCGCGAAGGAAGCATCGTTGTTTAGCTTCCGCGCCGCACCATCGCTGTCGGCATCAGAGTTTGCCGAGACGTCACGCCTTCTCATCGCGAGGCGAAGTCGACGACGAACCGTCCGCACACTTCACCAAGAGCGCCCGAGCGTTACGGTGCGCCTGCGATAGCATCGCCGTTAGAGCCTGTCGCAGCTTGCCGCTGCGGACTGGTCAGCCTCATCGAGATAAACGGAAGCAACTCTTCGGGCGCCGCCGTCGGGTTCTGACGCCCCTCGGTAAGTTTCGGCACACTCGCGCGCACGTAGCGAACGACGTCATCGAGCATCACGACTTGCGGCCCGCTCGCGCCGCTAGCGTCGCCGCTGAGCGCTTCGAGCAGCGACTTCGTGAAGGCTCCGTGCCGCCACTCTTCGTTCTCTTCCGAACGCTCGTTGCCGGCCGAGGCCGTGAGCGTGAAGATCACGTCTTCCTGGAACGTTCGTACCGCCGCCTTTAGGTCGCGGCCACGCAAAGGCTGAATGGCGCCGCTGTGACACGTGTCGAGCAGCGACAGCTTGCGACACGGAATGTCCGCGAGCTGCGAGAAATCGTCCCACGAGATCGACGACGAAAAATCTCGCGCCTCGAACTGTTCTCGCGTCAGATCATGACCTGCGTAGTAGTAACGGTCGGTGCCTGGATCGACGAACCCGTGCCCGGCCATGAAGATCACCAGCAGATCGTCCGGCCCGGCGGTGCTTCGCAACTTCGTCGTCAACCGGCCCAACGCGTCTTTCCAACTCGATCGCGTTACTTGTTCGTTGACGAGTAGCTCAACGTCGTCGATGGAATACAGCCCCGCCGCGCGAGTTTTGAGCAATTCGACGACCGACTTCGCATCAGCCACCGACCACGCCAGCGGTTGAATCGACGGATCTTGATACGCATCGATGCCTAAGGCGAGGATGTACAGCTTCGGTAGCTGTTTGGCCGGCGCGACTGCGGCACGTTCGATGAGCGTCTTGTTGAAACCCGTGATGTCGCTGTTCGTGTTTGCATACACCTGAATCAAATTGCGCTGCTCGCTGGGTAGCGGAGCGTTCCACTCGTACGTGACTTCCGTGACGTCGCCGATTTGCTGTTCATCGACGACGCGCGACTGCGGCGCGACGACTCCGTTGGCGAACAACTTCACGCGGGCCAGCTTCTCGGTCGTGGGCACTCGAACGCGCACGCGCACGGTGGCGGTATTCTGATCCACGGTCGTGCCTGCTCGCGGCGTCAGAATGTTCACGCGCGGCGTGCCGGCGATCTGCTTCGTGACCGCTTCGTCGCCGTGTTTGGGTGGCTCAAGTGCCGCCAGCCGCATCGCCGCTTCGAGGCTACCGCTCGGCAGCAACTTATCGAGAACGTCGGGCCGTTCGAGCTTTTTTCGAAACTGATCGGCGCGAAAGAACTCGGGCAGCGCGTCGAGTCCGTGGTTCACCAGCCAACCGAACAGCGTGTGACCGTTCGCGGAAGCATCGTAGTAACCTTCCGGCGTCCAAAAGGCCCATTCACGATCGGACGTGACGAACAGATTCGCCAGCGGCTGCCACGCGGGCAACAACTGAAACGCCGGTTGTGCCGCGGCCTCTCGGCGTGTTTCGAAAACCAGCTGCGTCGCCCAAGGCAGATCGGTCAACTGCTTGAGCATCGCGTCAGCTCGACGCTCGCTGGCGGGCTGACCATCGGCAGGCCAGCCAATACTCGTGATCACATCACCTGCGCGAACGCCCTTGAAATACAGCGGGCCGGCCGGGTCGATCTCGACGACCTTCAGCTCATTCTTTTCGACGGCCACTCGCGCACCCCAGCGGCCCATGGGCAAGCGGCCGTCGGCGAACTTCGAAAGACTCCAAACGCGAACCGTTCCGTCGGCCGAGCCAGAGATGAGATACCGCAGGTCGCGTGAAATGCCGAGCGATGTGACGTAGTCGTTGTGCCCGCGAAAATGTCGCAACACGGGGCAGGGGCCTTGCTCGGCCAACGCGACGAGATAGATGCTATTCTGCACATCGGTGCCGACGGCGATCGCGCCGGGTTCGCCTCCGCGCGGGCCCAACCAGCAGTAACAACGCACCGCCCCTTCGAAGCGAGAATCGAACTTCACGAATCCTTTGGCAACGTTATCGCGATAGAGTTGCAACCCGCCATCGGGGCGACGCTCCGCCCGCCATCGTCCTTGCGACCCGGCGACGTCGATCCACTGCCCTTGCATCAAATCGTGCGCATCGAGCTCGAGCGACGTCGTATCGAAACTCCGTTCGAGCGCTCCGTAGCGATTGAACTCACCTCGTTCGAGCGTGTTGCCAAAGGCCACGCGGTAGATCGGTTCTTCCGCCGCGAAGGCGACCTTGGCCACACTGCGTGCGGTGCTTTTCAAAGCGACGGCAGTCGCGGGGCTGTCGAACTTGCCGAGGAACACGGCATGTTGAGCGCCGCCGGTGTACGCGAGCCATCGACCGTCGGGGCTGACGGCACATGCGTTGATATTGTCGGAAGCCAGTAGTTCGCTGCGGCGCGTGCGCGTTGCAACGTCCCATAACTGTAGATGCGCTTTATCATCGCGTGGCAACACAGCAGTGCCGACGACGAGTGTTGCGGCTTGCGGATCGAAGGCCAACGACAAGGCCACGCCATCGCTTGCCAGTCGTTGCGCAGGTTGACCAAGAGCGCCGAGATAGACGTTGCCACCGAGATCGCTCGACGCCAACCAACGGCCATCGCGACTCACCGCCACCGCGGCCACCATTCCCGCGTGTGACGTATCGAACGTGCGCACATTGCGACGGTTCGCCAATTCAATCTGTTGCAGTTTCCACGTCGGACGACGATCGTTGCCGACGCCCATGCACACGGGGACGATGAGATGCGTATTGCCAACGAACGTCAGCGGTCGCAGGTTCGGCTGCTGTTCGATGACGGTCGCCGTTGCCGCAGGATAGGTCTTTGCATCCGATTCGTAGACGGTGATCGGGGTCCACTCGCCATGTTTCCAGAGCAATGCTTGGCCGGCAACGTCGAGCGACGCAAGCCACTGCCCGTCGGATGAATAGGCCAGCGAACAGATGGTTTGCCGATGACCTTTGAGCACACGCTCGAATGTTCCCTGGATGGGATCGACGAGCAGAATCTCACCCAAGGCCCCGGTCGCGCCGTAGCCGGCCAAGGCAAGCGTTCCGTCGCTCGGCGACACCGCGAGGCTGTAGATGCTGCCACGCAATCCACGCCCGACTTGCCAACGAATCGAACGCTCCAACAACCACGATCGCTGCAGATCGCGGACGGCGGCCGACGTGTTCCAGACTTGCACGAGCTTGTCGAGCCCCGCCGTGCACAATCGCTTGGAGTCGGGTGTGAAGGCGATCGCTCGCACGTCGGCCGTGTGGCCTGGAACGTTGAGCGCCAGCCACGGCGGTTGCTGCGCGTTGTCTACTTGCTGCACAACGTTCAGCGGAGCGACCGGCTGAGCGACCGTGATGCTTGCGGTCGCAACGATCAGTAACAACGCGCCGATCGATCGCAGTGATATTTCGCCGGCGCGATGCATGGCAGAGAGCTCACTGAGAGGCTGGACTATCGCGCTGCGGAAGTCAGCTTCTGTTGCTTCAGCCACAAGCTCAGCTTCGCGGGGCTCGACTTGAGCGGAATCGTCACGAGCAATTCGAGCGGGCCACTTCCCTTGCGGGCGGCCGACATAGCGAACGTGCTCTGCTGATCCTTCGTGGGCGGCTCTTCGAGAACCGCCCGTGTCGTGTTGTTCTGGTTCATCTGCTGAGCGACACCCGCCACGGCATCGTCGCTGAACAGCCCGCGATACTTCGTGCCTTGGGCTTGCCGCTCGCGAATCGACTTGAGCGTCTTCTCGCTACGGGCTTTTAGCTCGTCTTGAATCTGTTGTTCGGCCGGCGTCAGTTCGTCGCCTGGCTTCTTGAAGACGACGTGAGCAAGTGACGCGAGGTCATCGCTGGGTTGTTCGGTCGCAACGACGATCAGCTTCTCGGTCCCCGCCGGTGGCGAAAACTCGAACACGCTGCCGTCGCTGGGCAGGTCGAGCGGTTGGTCGCGCTTCGCCAAAGGCGGCGTCTCGCGATCGGTCGGCAGCAGGCAAACTTGCTTGCCACTCGCGCCTTCGTGGAAGATGTAGATATAAACCTGGCTGAGCGGCTTGATGCGGACGCGAATCTGATCGCCGATGTCGAACTCGTACTTCGACGCATCGACAGGTTCGTCACGTCCATCGCGACGCAGCAGCACGGTGTATTCGAGGGCCATCACTTCTTGCACGTCGGCGGGCAGGCCAGGCAGTTTCGTCGGGGCCATGCCGACTTCTTGCTCGGCGACGTATTTGCGAACGAGATCGCGGAACGTCGGGGCGGCGGCCGCGGCCGGCCACGCGGGAACTGCCGTGAGGGCCAACGTCAAAGTGACGAGCGTGACGCGAAACGTTTTCATCAGACCGATCTCCCGCAGCCGAGGCGACCGTTGCTGAACGGTCAAAGGTGTGCCAGCACCTCTATTATCGTGGCCGCTAAAGAAAGGTTGCCTGAAAAAGGCAAGAATTGCGTCAAATGCGCAAGATGTTTCGAGCTAATGAGTTGCGGCGAATGAAAAATCGCTGCTCACATCGCCGCCGGGCAGCTTCCGTTCCCACGGCCGCGCGACACCGGTTGCGGGGGTAGTACCGATGTCGCGCGGCTCGATTGAATCGTTCAGCCTAGTCGTTCAACCACTGGATCTGCCGAATCTCCTTCTTCGGTTCGGCAGGGGCGACGATCCGGGCGTTCAGCGGCGTCGCGCCCGAGGGGGTGGCGACGGTCTTGGGTGCCGCAGGCCTCGGCGAGAGGGCCAGCTTGATCGACGCGACCGGAGCCTCGCCCTTCGGCTGCTCGACAGGCGTCGATACCTCGACCGCTTTCTTCAGCGGCTGAGGCGGCGAGGTCTTCAACGTCTCGGCCGGAATAATCGTACGCACGGCCAATCGAACGGCCGCGGCGCGATCTTCGTCCTCGGTCGTCGTGACGACGGCGGGCTTGGCAGGAGCGGCGACGCCAGAACTCTGCGGCTTCGTCGTCTTGGCAACAATGCGTGCGTCGAGCTTGATCGTGCCCGGCTTCGTCGTCGTTGCAATGGGAGCGATCGCGGGTGGCGCGACGGTCGTCGCCACCGGTTTGCGTGCGACGATTGGCGCGGCTACCGGGGCCTCCTTGATGATGGGCTTCGCGGCGACCGTCACCCGCAGTAGCGGCGAGCTCACTGGCTCGTACGACGTGGTGTCGTCGACAGCCGGCTCGCTTTCGTGAGTTTCGCTCTTCGTCGAAGCGATCGGTTCGCTCGGAATCGACTCGGCAATGGTTTCATCGATCGTCGTTTCGGTTTCGATCGTGGCTTCTTGCTTCGACACACTCGTGTTGATGTCGATCGGCGCGACGTCTTGATCAGCAAACTCGGCAGGCTCCTGAATCGACGCCTCGGCCTCGACGACCAACTCCGGATCGCTAACGACGACAACTGGCTCACGCATCGCCATTTGGCGAGGGGCCGCAATGACGGGCTTCGCTTCGACGATGGCCGGCCTCATAGTTTCAACCGACTTCGCGACCGACAGCTTTTGCGGCGCCGTAGGAGCGACGTTGTTTTGGACGGGATGATTCTGCGCGAAGTGGTTCTGCGGGATATTGCTCCGAGCGGGGGCCGTCAACGCTCGCACCGGCCCCGCGGCGACGGCGCGTTGCACCGGTCGCGTGTTGCGCTGACCTGCATATCCTGGAGGGGCGAACGGTTGTCCTTGGTTGTTTTGGCTGACCTGTTGCTGAGGCATTCGCAGGGCGGGCGGGTTCGGACGACGCACTTGCGGCACCGGCATCGGCGCCTCGGGCAGCATGTCGCGCTGCTCGGGTTGCGGCAGCACGTCGCGAGGTTGGTCGGGCACGCTCTCGGTCGGTCCGACGGGCATCGCATCGTACGGAGCCTGGCGGCTTCGGCAGCAGATCATCAGCGCTTCGCGAGCCGCGTTGCGCACGCGTTCCGATGCCTCAAGGCAGCAGCCGTGTTCGTCGCGCTCGAAGGCCACTTCGGCCAACTTCTTGGCCATGTCTTCGTCGCAGCAGCAGTTCTGTCCGCAAACGCTGCACTTTGTCGCGGCAGCTTCGGCGATCGCCTTGGCGGCTTCGAATCGCACGCGCTCGGTGCAATCGTCCAAGGCGGCCATGAGCGCCACCTTCACCGGCGGATCGATCTTCTTGTCGTAGCAACCGCAACCGATGGTCGCGAGGTATTTGATCGCCTTGATCTTCTGCTGTGCGAGATCTTCTTCTTGCTTGATCTGCGCTGCCGCTGCGATGGCCGGGTTCTTCGACGCCAAGTTCGCGGGGTCGCCAATTCGCTTGAGCGGAGGCTTGCGTTCGAGGGCCGGGTGGTTGCCGAACGGATTGCTCGTGGCGTCCTTGATCTTGTTGATTCCCTGAGGAATGCCCAGGAAGTTCCACAAGGTCGTCGGAGCCGGCGCTGCCGCTACAGGCGCTTGTGCTGGAAGCCGCTCGACAATGCCGAGCTGCGTCGCAGCGATCAACGCACAGCAACTTGCCTTCCACATGCCTCTTGCCATGTCCAATTCCTTATCTCAGTCGGAATCCGTCTAGCGGACTTACCGAATGCAATGCTGGCAACTCGAACACCGCGTGCAATCAACTCAACGCGTGAAACACGTGTAGCAGTCGCACTGCTTCAATCGCTTCATCGGGGCGAATCTGGGCCATAATCCACCAATCGAGGCGGCGTCCGCACCGCCCACATACTCTTCACATCTCGCATGTCGTGCGCAGAGTGCCCTAACCCTCAAAGCTTCGCGCACTGCCACACATGCTTGCTGAAGAATCCCCGCGTTTGGCGGCTATTGAAGCTCGAGCGCTACGAAAGCGGGCTCGGCAGGAGGCGCCGCAACGGTTGCTGGCGTGTCGGATGACTTGAATGCAGTGCCAGCAATGAAGCCACGCGCCGACAGCGAATACGCGCCCGGTTTGAGGCCGGTGAAGGCGAAGCTACCATCGGCCGCGGAGGTCGTGCTCTGCGCAGCCTGACCCGAAAGGTCGACTTTGATGCCCGCCATGCCACGACCGCCGCGACGCACGACGCCACGAATCGAGTTCGTCGTCGCGGTGTTGGGATTCACGGGCTTCGGCGGCTTGATAAACACGCTGACCGAGGCCGGCAAGCTCACATTGCCGACACGATCGACGGCCTGATACCAAAGCTCGTGATGTGCGCCGGGCGGCCGGTCTTTCGTCGGCACCGTCGCCTGATACGTGTCGCTGCCTTCGCGAATGGCAAAGGCTTGAACTGGATTCACCAGCGCGTTGTTCTCACGTTGAAACGAAAGCTCGACGCGCGCCACGCCACCATTCGCTCGATCGATGGCAGTCAACATCACCGCGAACGGTTGATCCTGCACGGCCTCGAGCGTTTGACGATTTTGATCCTGCAGTCGCACTTCCGGCGGCTGCGTATCGATGAGCAAATTGCGGCTCACGACGCGTCGTCGCTCGGGCGAACGTTCCGAAGTGAGCGCCATGATTTCCACGTCGAGCCGCGATGGCGTGTTGGCGTAATCTTGCGGATCGATGTCGAGGCTTAGGTCGGTCGCCTCGGCCTCGAGTTGCAAACTCCCAGGCGACGCCGTCGGCAACAGGTTCACACGTCGCGCGCGATCGGAGCGAAACTCTGTGAGCAATCGGCTTCCTTCGGCACCACTTCCTTGCCGCGCGATCGAAAACCGACAGCGGTATTCTTCACCCGCGCTGTCCGGGGGCATATCGACTTGAGCCGCGAGCGCGAGTCGTTCGAGGCGCGGGAACAGCCAACCCTGGTCGTCGCCGCCGCGTCCACCATACGGAAGTGGCTGCACGGGCTTGTCGCCCGCTCGACCGACGGCTGAAATGTTCGCGATCTCGTTGAGTTGCAGACTGGTGCGATCGGCCTTTTGGCTCAACCAGCAATGAACGTCTTTGTAGATGAACGCGCGGGGCCAGGCGTCGGCATTGACCCACAAGGTGACGGTCGCTTGCGGATCGCGCGGCACACTGGCCAACAGCTCGACCGAGTCGCCCCCTTGTTGCACGTTCAATCGCGGACGCACGAGTTGCACGCGCTTGTCAGGCGACTCGATGGCGACACGCGCCCCGCCAAGGGGCAATACTTGGCCGTCCTTCGATCGCTCCAGAGCATGAATCATGCTGTCGCGATCGTTGAAGTTCACGTCGGGATCTTGCAGATACGTTTCAGGATGGCGGCATTGCAGATCGAGCCACGAGACGTATCGCTTCGCCTTGCCGTCGGCCTGCGCGTATTCGGCGACGAACACGAGTGCTCCAGCGTCGCGAATCGCTTGCGGCGCCGCCACAGTTGCAGGTGGTGCGCCGGGTGCTTCGGCCTTGGGCGTTGCGGCTGCGAGCGATGCCGCGGTTCCGCCGGCGGGGACGGCCATCTCCGGCACCTTCGCGATCGCGGTCCAAGCGGTCGATGGTTTCACACGTGGGTCGAGCAACTGACCGATCGCCGGCAGGCCGGTGGCGAGTTCTTCACGACTGATCGCAAGTAATTGATAGCCAATCGTGGCGCCACGTCCCGAACTGTCTTTGATCTGCAACGAATAATCGGTCGAGCGGCCCGCGCCGAGCACGAACGGTCGCAGCAGATAGCGATCGGCGACGGTGGCGGTTGGCGAGAGCCGTTGCCACGTCCCTTCGCCGCCTACGACCGTCAATTCAAGATGCGTTTGCTCGGGAAGCGCGAACTGGGTCACGGACCGCGATTTCACGCCTCCCATCGTTGCTTCGAGCGTCAAGGCAACCGGACCTTGCGACTCGCCGCGACCCGCGATGAGCAACGAGATCGTCGTCGATCGCGCGCCGGCGCCGACGGCGAGTTGCCGGGCCGTGCGCGGCACGACCGTCTGCTTGGTGCGATCTTTCACGTCGAGCAACGCGGTGTCGTAATCGACCGTGTACTGCACGCCGTCGCCAAGCGAGCGCGTGCTGCGAAGCTCCCACGAGTACGTCGAGGCGTCGAGCCCAAGAGCCACGGGGCCTTGCGGTCCACCGGACCGCGCGTTGTCGGGCCCTGCCAGTTCGATGCGCGTGGCGGCGGCGAGCATCGGCACGTCGGTCATGGGGTTGCGACGTCCCGATGCGGTGGGCTGTCGCAGAAGCTCGTTCACGCGCTGTGCGTCGCGAGCCAACAGCATCCGCATCGCGGTCTCGGCCGCTCGCCAACTTTTGGTTGCGTTGTCTCGTCGTAGTTCCGAGATGCGATTCGGCAAATCCTGATAGAAACGCGCGAAGTGCCGCGCCACATGCGCGTGCCGCCTCGCAAAAGTGTGCCGTGTCGTCGCTGCTTGTTGACTCAAGGACTTTGAGCGCTGCCTGAAGTTGCTTGTATCCGTCCTGCTTTTCGCGATCGATCATTTGTACGAGGGCGAGTTCGCAATTCACGCGAGCGATGATGGCTTGCGACTGGGCCGCGGTGAGATTCTGCGGCAGCACCTCGTCGCCCATCACTTCGAGCTTCGCGCTCCACATGGCGGGCGTGGCTGCGATCGTCGGATCAATGCGCAAGTCGCTGGGCTTGATGAGTCGCTCCAGTTCTCGCCGCGACGCATCGATTTGTTTGCCCCATTGACCCGCTTTCAAATCGGAATCTTGTCCGAGGTTCTCAGGCGCATCTTCGAGCGTAGCCACGAGGCGCTGAAGTTGCGCGAGTGCCTCGGAGAGGTGGCGGCAATCTTCGCCGGCGGCGCGAGGTTCACGGCCATCGCCCAACCAGCCGTTCGGGCTTCCGTAGAGCAAGTCAGGACAGCGGAACAAGACGTCGTCGCGAAGACGGATCGCCGCAGCGACCGAAGGGAAGGCATCGTAGCTCTCGCGGGCCGGCCCACGATCGAATTGTTCGAGCGACTGGCGGCGGGCTTGATCGATTTGATCGAGCGCGCGGATTTGATCTTCTAACTCTTGCGCTCCCGCGCCACTGGTGAAGTGCAAACCTCCGGCCGAGCGATCGCGATACGCTGCGAGCAAGTCGAGATAGGCACGCCACAGCGATGGGGCATAATCCACCGGCGTCCACGAGCCCGCCGAAGCACGCCGCGCGACGACGGTGGCCGCCTCCGTCATTTGCTCGAGCACCGACTTGCGGACCGGTTTGACTTCAGCAGCGGGGGCGGGCTGCGCCGATTCCGGAGCTTTGGTCGCCGACGCTGGGGCGGCTTCCGGAGTCTTTGTCGGCTCGGGCGTCGCTGTCTGAAACGCGAAAAGAGAAGGCAAATCGAACAGGCCGAAGCCCGCGACATGCGTCGGCTTCGGAAGTGCTGCGTGTTGCGGTTGCGTGTCTGGCTTAGGAGCGAGCGCGACAAACGTGGCTGGCACATTCCGCCAATCGGCGATCGTGCCTTCTCGAGCGTGCAGCAACACCGGGGCTTGCGACTGCGTCTTGCGGCTGACTTCCCACACCCACCGCCCGACGTTCTTTTGCACGTAGTGCGTCAGCTCGTCGAGCTCGATCTCGCGATTCGGCGTCCGCGCGGTCGCTCCGTCGGCGGCTCCGGCGAGGCCCAGAGTAAGGAAGTGCGAAAAGGCGGTCACCTTCGACGCCGACGATACGTGCGAGCGCTCGAACATTCCATTCGACAGCAACACCCACAGTCGCGGATCCTTGCGCTTTTGCAGGGCTTCGCCAAGCACACGCGCAAATTCGTTCACGAGCATGCCTACGCGCGGATCAGACTGCATTCCGCCGCAGTCGAGTGCGAGTAGCTTGAGTCTCGCCGGCTGTCGCTCGAGCGCATCGAGCACATCATCCACACGAAACACACCTCGCCGGGAGGCGGCCTGGTATTCGGCACACAACAAATACGGCGCCGCTGACGTTTCTGCCCCACCAGGTTCCGGGGCTTGGATGCCGTGCGCGGCGACGAACATCACTAGGCAATCGCTCGATCGAATCGTCGGCAGTTGCTCGCGAATGCTCGTCCGTAGGGAATCGACCGTCAGGTTTCCCACGCTCTGCGAACGATCGGCATCGACGCGATCACTCGACAGCGCGGTGAGTCGCTCGACGGCTTCGGTCGCGAACAGCAATGGCGGCGCTTGCAGGGCGTCGTAGTCGCCGACGGAAAGCGCGATGACGCGCAACTTCGGATACGGCCAAAGGTAGAACGCCAACAGGGCCGAGAACGCGCCGAGCAACAGAACCGCGGCGGCACTGAGGAAGAAGCGTCGCGCCTTTCGCGACGATGAGCTTCGCTTGTTGCCTTGGGCGCGCCAAGAATCTTGCCAGCTGAGCGAGGAAGAAGGATTGGCCGGCATACAAGTTTCAACGCACCCCTGCTCGCGCCTGGCGAAAGCATGTCCGGGTCCATGATACCGCGTGCTATCGCCAGCAACCACCAGCCGCCTGCCGCAAGCACAGCGTTGCAAGCGTCAGAATCGATTCAGACGGCACGCAATGATGGCCGATGATGAGACGGGATTCTAGGACCATGCACACTAGCAAGCTCGAACCCGCCAGGAACCTCGCCATGCGACGCTTTGAATGGATCGTGACACTCGTGGCCATCGGCGTGTGTGTGAGTGCGTCGCTGTGCAAAAGTGCCGACTACGGCGGCATGAAGAGCGTGGCGATCGTGGTCGATTGCTCGCGAAGCATGGGCGAGCCTGTCGTTAACGACAAAGGCATCGCTGAGGGCGAGACGCGCATGGACCTGGCCCTCGACGTCGTGCAATCGACATTGAGCAGCCTGGCTGAGGAAGGCAAATACCGCGTCGCGATTTGGCTGTTCGGCCATCGCCTGGCCTGGGAGACCGGCAGCAGCGAGCCTGGCTTGCAGGAGCAGACCGCGTATCTCGAGCAGACGCTCGGGTTCAATGTGCTCAGCGATTTGCTGCCCGGCGACGATGTCGAGTTGATGCGACCGCTGACGCGGTTGGATCGCCGCGACTTGCCGGGCATCGACATGAAGTTGAACAGCGTCCAGGCGTGGGGCGAAGATCCGCTGTATCTGGCGCTGGTGAAGGCCCTCGACACGTTCGAACGCAATTCGACGTCGCAGCGGTCGATCATCGTCGTCACCGATGGCGGCAATCACCAAGGTTATTGCAAGTTCAAGACGGAGCACGACCGGGTGCTCGACACGCTCGAACAAAAGGCGATTCCGATTCATTTTCTCGTCGTGCCTGGCAGCAACCTGAGCCGTCAAGGCGAGACGGAACTGCGGTTGATTGCCGACAACGGCGGGGGCAGCTTCCGCAAAGCGATCGACGGCAACGACCTGGTCGCGTGCCTCGACGATGCCATCGCGGGACGGTTGCCAGGCGTGATTGCCACGACGCCAGCGCCGGCCATGACCTCGGTATCGGCGACGGGTGACGCGTCGCGTGCCGCACCAAAGCCGCAAAACGTTCAGGGACACGTGACTTGCTTGAGCCGTGCTGTTGGCAACACGAAGGTGACACTCGAAGGCCCCGGCGGTGCGCAGTCGGTGACGACCAACGCCAACGGCGATTTCTTGTTCAAGAATCTCGCTGCGGGCTCCTACACCGTAAAGTGCAAGACGATCATTGCCAACGTCATCCGCGAAGGCTCGCAGACGTTCACGCTCGACGGCGCGGAGTTGTTGCCCGTCGAGTTAATCATTCGCTAGGGCGAACGGCACATTCGTCCCACGCTTACGTCAGCCGATCAACACGGTCGGGCAACAGGCGACAATCGTGCCGCCGTGAGCCGTCAGGCTTCCCATCTGTGCGGCGGGCATGCCGTTGATGATGGTCGTGAAGCTGCCCAAGGCGACCACGTCGGGCGGGCCGACACAAACGCACATATCGCCGACACGTGCGGCCGGCATGCCGCCAATGAGCGTCGTGATTCCGCCGGGCGGCAACACCGGCCCGCCGACGTGTGGAACGAGGACCGTAATCATCGGGCAGACGTGCATGTCTCCGACGCGTGCTGCAGGCATTCCCATGACTCGACTCCTTTTTATTTCTAGAGGCCCGTTACTTCCAGAGGCCTCGGCCGTTGCCGATCTCGACGCCTTGAGTGACGAACTTGGCGATCCGCTCTGCTTTCTTATGCGGCTCGCGCATCACGGCGGAAAGCACGATCGCACCGGCGACGAACTTGCCGGTGATGTTCTCCGGCGGCACGACGACTGGGCAGTTGGCCGGCGCTAAACTTCCACCCGAGAAGAAAACGGCGCAAGCGACAAACTTGCCAGGGCCGCCCGTGCTGGCGTCGGCGGCGGTCATCGCGGCACGACGATTTTCTTCCGACGGGTCTTGCACCCATTTCTCGGCGGCGCGAAGAGCAGCCTGCTCGGCCGGCGACGACGTGTTGTCAACGACCGCCTTCGCGCATTGACATCCCCACCAGATCGCCTCTCGCTTCGGCAATGCTCGCGCGAGAAATTTGACGGCGTCGTCGGTCATCGATTTCTCGACGAGCGCCTGCAGATACTGAGGCGGTGTCGCACCGTTGCGGAGCAAGCCGCGAGCGGGCGCCTCGATGTCGAGGTCGGTCAACAACTCGGCGGCCGTTCGAGCGGTAACTTTTGGTAAGGCTGCGATGATCATGGTTAGCGGCGCCCTGTATCGTTAGTTGATCATCGTGATGCCGCCCTGCATGGCAAGCATCCCAGTGCCCTGAACCGACGTCATGACACCCTTGATGTTCGTCTGCACCTGGCCGTTGATGTTCACCATCAGGCCTTGAATCGACACGCCGGTCTGATCGATCTTGATGCTGCTTTGGCCGACCTTGAGTTCGATCGATTGCAGGGCTTCGGTTGAGCTAGCGCCAAGATTAAGCTTTGTCGTTTGATTGCCCATCTTGATCACAAGGTTGTCGTTGCCCGTATCGAGCGTCACGTTTCGATCTTTGTAGATTTCGACGATCTGGCTACCGTCGCCACTGGCGCCTTCCCCAGCGCCGATCTTGATTTCTTGATTCTTCCAAATGGCGACCAGTTCGCTGCCGTCAGCGCACTGGCCTTTTCCGGCACCTATCGTGATCTCGCGATTGTTCCAGATTTCGATAATCTGCGAGCCCAAGGCGGGGTTTGCGCCATCGCCAGCGGGCACGCCGATCGAGAGTAACTGGTTGTTGGCGATGTTGATTGTCTGATTACCTTCGCCGTGCTTCTGTGCTCCGATATCGACGAAATCGTTGTTCTCGACAACGCGATGGAAATCTTTCTCGGCGTGAAAGTAAATGTCCTCCGAGCCTTTCTTGTCCTCGAACCGAAGTTCGTTGAAGTTGTCGGGCGTCCCCTTGAGCGTGCTGCGACTCTTCACGCCGCTTTGCGTCTTGTGATCGGGCAGCTTGTACGGCGGCATTTCGTTGGGGTTATAAACACTGCCGATAATGAGAGGTTGATCGGGGTCTCCTTCCTCAAAGATAACGACGACTTCCTGTCCGACACGAGGAATGTGGATCATGCCCCAGTTCTGTCCAGCCCAGGGCGTCGCCACGCGCAGCCAACACGAGCTGTTGGCGTCGTTCTTGCCTTCGCGATCCCAGTGAAACTGCACCTTCACGCGTCCGTATTTGTCGGTGAAGATTTCCTCGTTGGGCGGTCCTACGACGACGGCAGTTTGGGTGCCTTGAATGACCGGCTTGAGGCTCGTCCGTTGCGGCCGAAATGGTGTTGCGAAGGGGATGCAGACGAAGTTGTTCGAATACTCGAACGTGTTGTTCTCGTTGCTTCGGAAGTTGCCTTGGCGTGCCACGTGAGTCACGGCGGTGAGCAGATACGGGCCGTTTGCGTTGAAATGCTTGTCGAGCGTGAACTTGAAGCCGGTCGAAAAGTTACGGCAGTTGCTCGCTCCTTGGATGATGATTCCGGGAGCCGTCTCCTGTTCCATGCGAATGGCGACCGTACGTTTGTTGTCTTCGAAGATCTTTTGCAGCCGATCGGCCTGCTCGCCCCCGCTCGGGTTGATGCCGTCGAAGCGCTGGGCATATTCCCCTGGATAGTCGTAGATTTCCATCTTGTCGTTGCCGCCGACCTTTAGCTTGTGCGTTACCGTACCGACCTGAACGCTGTCCGCGATCGTCTTGTCGGCGTCGAGATGCTTGTGCGGCAGTTCGAACGAGTGATCGAAGAGCGTGTACTTGCCTGAGCGCAGCTCCTGGAGCTTGCCCCACGAAAAAGCACGCATCTCTTCGCGATTGCCGCCGGCAAGCTCATCGAAGATGACCGTGCTTTGGTCTGGCATGTCGGAGTTGCTTTGCGGCGTGTTGGCCAGCACCATCTTGTGGCCGTCTTGCGTGTGCTTGTAGAAGTAGTAGATGCCTTCCTCTTCCATGAGCCGGCTGGCGAAATTGAAGTCCGATTCGCGATATTGCACGCAGTAATCGCGCTTCTCGAAGGTGCCTTGAATCTCGTAGGTGACGTCGAAGCCGGTGAGCACCTTCTTGAGGATGTCGGGCGCGCTCATCTGTTGAAAGATGCGGCTCTGCCAGCGGCGCGTCAAAAGCCAGAACTGCGGGACTAACTCCAGGCGATACGTGGTAAACGTCTCGTCGCGTCCGCCCTGGCCGACGCGTGCCACCACACCGTTGAAGAATCGCTTCTTGCTCTGCGGCAAGGCGACTTCGATGCTCGCCTTCTGTCCCAGCAGCTTGTCGAACGCGATGTCCTGCTTGTTCGGGGCGACGGCGTCGACCTGGATTTGGAACAGCTGCGACATCCCTTCGCGAACCGTCAGTCCCGTCAGCAGCAGATTGTCCGGCCCCAGCGGGGTCGTCAGCTTCATTGGGGAGTTGGCTTGTGTGAAGTTTTCGGCCATGGCGGCAACGGCTTTCCTAGGGATGGAAAAGGTCGAATGGTTTAAGGGACACAGACCAGGTGTTTGGCGTACTCGGGATCGCGTGGCAGAGCGAAAGCTGGCAGCGACGAAGCGGGAGTAGACGAAAAAATATCATCATTGAGCCCGGCCAGCGGATCGCCCGTCGGTGCGGGGGAGATCGATGGGCCGGAGATAGGTTGATTCGAGTCGTCGATGAGCCAAAGACCGAACATTGGAACGGTCGTGCGAGTTTTCCAAAGCGATATGTCGGGATCGATCTTGTCTTTGGCGAACTGCTCGACATGGTTGACTGCAATCGCGTCAAGAAATCCGCCGAACTGATGCCCGAAGCCTTGGCCTGTCGGGTGAATTCTTATGGCCCAAATGCGGATGAAAACCTCGTCTCCGGATCGCGTTTTGTCGGAGTCGAATCGCCGAGTCTTAGGCATGTCGCGAACGGGGATCGTCACGTCGAATTGAGTGCCGGGGTCGAGCTTGACCGGCGCGCGTCCCGCTTTGATTTTCTTGTTCGTTTCGTCGTCGATGTTCTTCTCGAGCTTCTTGTCGAAATCCGGTGAGAGGGTCACCGGCATGTTGAACGAGAACGAGACGACATCGGGGCGGCAGACTTGCTTGCAGCCAAAGAACTCACGGACCTTTTCGAGGGCCGGTTTGTTTCGGCCAGTGTTGCAACTGCGAAAGTCAATGCGATCGAAGCGTCCGCGTACGTCATTGCAAAGCGACAACAAATTCGTCAAATCTTGTCGAGAAGCTACACCCGACAGCGTTTGGACGCCCGCGAACATGGCTTCGGTAACCCTGCCCTTATGATTCGAGCCGTTTCCGCCAATAAATAGGTCTGGCTGTGCCTTGCCGCCTTGGGCGCCAACGAACACGCAGGTCCAGGGACCACCGGCCGGGCCCGTGACAATGATGTTTCCCTTGCCGATGCCCATGTTTGGCGCTTCAAGCGCGCTTTGAACGTCCGATCCCGTCGCGGTCGGTTGGATCTCGCTTGTCGTCGGCCCGTTTCGTGAAAATTGAATCTTAAATTTGCTCCGCGGCGAGGTGAGCACTTGGACATCGTCACCTTCAGGAAACTTCGATTTCTGGCCGGTTGTCCGATCGAGAAAGTAGTTAAAGAACCGCTGGCACGCTGCCGCCGAATCGCCGTCGATCGTCGGAAACATCTGCGTCCCGTCGACGTATTTCATGCCGTTGAGCAACTTCTGCCACTCGGCTTGTTGTGTAGTCGAAGGCAAGGCGCTGATTTCTTGCGCACGCTTCGTCGCATTGCCGAGGACCAGCAGAATGTGCAAGACGTCGCGGGTCGCCCGATTGGTCGATCCCTGCGTCAACGGAATTCCCAAGCCTTCGTTCGACCCGTGACAGATAACAAGCAGCTTCTTTTCGGCCGACGGAAGGCCTTTCATGCGCGTCAACAACGCGACCAAGGTCATGGGATTGAGTTTGTCGGCATTGTCGATGGGCAACTGGACGTCGAAGAACCCATCTGGCTTGACCGTCGGCTCGGACGGGAACGCCGAGTAGTGGAGGACGTCGTCCGCGAATGATCCATCGAAGATTGCGCGTGTTGCCATAATCGTCACCCGAGTATCAAACGTGCGCTGCTAGGTACGATTTCAACGGACTGCCCCTGAGAAACTCTGCGGAAGTTGTGGCTCTCCCGCATGTCACACCTAGTTTTCGGACGAAAAGCGAGAAAGTTGCTCGAAATCCGCCCTCATATTTCTAGGTGATTTCGTACTTGAATTTGCCCGCCTCGTCCACGCCCACGTGTACCTTGGCCACCGGCCTTTCATCGGCCATGCGCGACAGGAACTCGCCCGACAACTCGGGCAGCAACGTCCGCGTGAGAATGTGGTCGATGTTGCGAGCGCCGCTTTCGACCTCGCGGCATCGGGCGCCAACCTCTTTCAGCAGACTATCGTCATACGTGAACTTGGCGCCGTAGTTTGCCTTGAGCCGATCCGCGATGCGGCCGAGCTGCAGACGCGTGATGTTCTTCACCATGTCGTCGTTCAGCGGATAATACGGAACGATCTGCATGCGCCCCAGGAACGCGGGCTTGAACGCCTTGAGCAGGTCGGGACGCAAGGCCTCGGCCAATGCCATCGAATCGGGTTTCAGCTCGGGATCCGCGCACAGCTTCATCACTGTATCGGTGCCGACGTTCGATGTCAGCAGGATCACCGTGTTGCGGAAGTCGATCTCGCGACCTTCGCCGTCTTCGAGCGAACCTTTGTCGAACACCTGGTAGAACAGCTCGATCACGTCTTCATGGGCCTTCTCAATCTCGTCGAGCAGCACAACGCTGTACGGCCGCCGTCGCACGGCCTCGGTCAACACGCCACCTTCGCCGTAACCGACGTATCCCGGCGGCGAACCTTTGAGGCCCGACACCGTATGCCCCTCCTGATACTCCGACATGTTGATCGTGACCATGTTCTTCTCGCCGCCGTAGAGAATGTCGGCGAGCGTGACGGCGGTTTCCGTCTTTCCGACACCGCTAGGACCGACGAGCATGAACACGCCAATCGGCCGACGCGGGTCGACCAGGTTCGCGCGTGCCGTGCGAATGCGCTGCGCGATGAGTTCCAAGGCGTGACTCTGCCCGATGATCCGCTGCTCCATGCGTTCGCGTAGCTGCATGACCGTGCGGATTTCGTCGGCCATCATCTTGCCAACCGGAATGCCCGTCCATGCCGAGACGACTTCGGCAATGGTTTGAGGCTCGACGCACACCTGGGCCATGGGCTTCTCGCCTTGGAGGGTCTGCAATTCTTTCTCGGCCTTCGAGAGCTCCGTTCGCAGCTTCGTAACATCCGCCTCAGTCATGGGCTTCAATTCAGCTTCGGCTTTCTCGTCGTCACCTTTTTTGTCGGTTGCGGCTTTCGCTGGCTTCATCACGTGATCTTCGAGCCGACCACGCATTTCGCGAATCTTGGTGATCATGCCCGACTCTTTCTCCCAACGTTCTTGCAGGTCGCGGAATTCCTTGGCTGCCTCGTCCTTGAGAGCGGTCTTCTCCGCGATCCGCGTCGCGTGATCCTTTCCGACCGCCGATTCGCGTCGCAAGATGCCGAGCTGCACGTCGAGCTGATCGATCGTACGCTGCAAGTCTTCGATCGCCGCGGGCGTAGCACTGTGGCCAATTGCGACACGGGCGCAGGCGGTATCGAGCAAACTCACAGCTTTGTCGGGAAGTTGCCGCCCGGTGATGTAGCGATGCGACAGCCGCACGGCGTCTTCGATGGCCTCGTCGAGAATGCGAAGGTTGTGATGCTTTTCGAGCGTCGCTGCGAAGCCGCGAATCATAATGACGGCCTGCGCTTCGGTCGGCTCTTCGACTTTGACGACTTGGAATCGTCGCGCGAGCGCGGCGTCTTTCTCGAAGTAGCGTTTGTATTCGCTCCATGTCGTCGCGGCGATGGTACGCAACTCGCCACGCGCGAGCGCCGGTTTGAGCAAGTTGGCGGCGTCGCCTTGACCGGCCTGTCCGCCCGCGCCGATGAGCGTGTGAGCTTCGTCGATGAACATGATGATCGACGACGGCGATGCTTTGACTTCTTGCAGCACCGACTTGAGGCGGTTCTCGAACTCGCCTTTCACACCGGCGCCCGCCTGCAGCAACGCCAGGTCCAGAGTCCGCACCGAGACATTCCGCAGCGGCGGCGGCACATCGCCTGCCGCGATCCGCAAGGCGAAACCTTCGACGACGGCCGTCTTACCGACTCCCGCCTCGCCGGTGAGGATCGGATTGTTCTGCCGGCGACGCATGAGAATGTCGATCACCTGGCGAATCTCGAAATCGCGCCCCAGCACCGGGTCAATCTTTCCTTGTCGTGCGCGAAGTGTCAGATCGACCGTGAACTGGTCGAGTCCTGGTGTTTTGCTCAGCCCGCCTGTCGGTCGTCCGTCGCCTGCCGGCTCGCCCGTGGCCGTCGAGGCCGGTACGTCTTCGCTCGAACCGCTCGTGACATCGGCCATCGCTTGCTTGAGGCTTTCGACTTTGATCTGTCCCAACTCGGGCATAATCTCGCGCGCGATGCGCGCCAAGTCGGCGTCGGCCAGAAGAGCCAAGAGCACGTGGCCGCTACGAATTGCCGCCGCTCCGTACTCGACCGAGCAGACAACCCACGACTGGCGAATGAGATCGACGACCTTCGGGCTCAACCCCGGCGCCCGACTATTGCCGGTCTTGAGTTTGTCGATGGCGCGGACCAACGCCTGCTCGAATCGTTCTTGTTGCAGGTCGGAATAACGCACGAGGCGAACCATGTCGCCATCGGCGATGTCCATCAGCTTGATCAGCCAGTGCTCGGGCTCGACGCTGTAATTCGTGCGCGACAGGCAAAGCCCTGCGGCGTTCTCGAGTGCCTGCCGCGTCGGGCCGTTCAACTTGCCGATGAGTGAGCGAAGATTGACTTCCACGGCTGCGTTCCCCTTCGATGCGAGAAGTTTGTGTTACTCAAGTGGTGGCACGGGCGCCAAAGTGTTCAGTTCGGTTGACCGCCAAAGACGGCATCGTCGACGTTACGCGGCATCGGTCGATTTCTCACCCACGAATCCCAGCCAAGTCGCACGCCTTCGTTCCCTCCGCCAGGCAGCTGACACGGCGGCACCTCGTTGGCGAGCAATTCGAGCTGAACGTCGAACTCGAATTGTTGCCCAGCATACAGCCGCGTGAGATCTTTCAACGGCCGGAACGATTCGCCAGCCGGCACGAAGCGACGGAACTGGGCATACGTGAGCGGCCCCAGTCGCACACGGAACATGCCTTGCACGTCCCACACACGTTCGCCGATGACGACGCTTGTGCCCAGTTGCGTGTTGCCAAGTTGCGGGATGAGGCGTGTTTGGTCGGCTTCGGCCAACGTGAGCCATTGACCGTGAAACTGTTCGATCGTCACCGGCAGCGAGAAGAAATCGGCGAGCATTTGCTCCAGCGCCACGGCCGAGCGATGTGTTTGTGCGAAGATTCCGGCGTAATGCCGGCATGTGGCGTCTTCGACCGCATGACGCAACGCCAGTGAACGACGTTCGCCAAGACGATAGCGCAGCGCCGGCTCGCCCAACCCCGCGAGATCCAACAAGTGTTGCGAGAAAGGATCGAGTCGCGGACGTTCGTCGAGTTCGAACGCGCGACTCGCCTCGGGGCCGCGCTCGGCAACGATTTTCGATCGTGTTTCGGCCCGCTCGAATCCGAGCCAAAAGCGGTACTTCTCCCAAGCTCGAAAGAACAGCGAGATCAGCCGATGTTCGAACAACCCGAGGAAATCGCGAAGCGTGAAGTCCTTCGCCCGCACGCGCTGCATGACCAACTCGGTGTAATGGCGTGGCAGGGCGCCGGCCGGGCCGAGCAGGCCGAAGAAGTTGACAACCATTTCCGTAGGTTTATCGACACCAGGCTCGCGCAGTTGCGCGATCTGGCTGGGCGGAAACGACAGCGACTCCCGCGAGCGGAAATGCACTGCTTCATCGCGCGGCGCGTTGTCGCCACCGACCGGCCGACGGCGAGGATACAAACCTTGCAGCAGCCGCACGGCCTGAAAGAAGCCGAAACGCGAAGGGTCGGCGAACAACTGATCGCCGAGCGGGATGTCGAGTTCGCATGGCGGCGACGACCTGGGCGGCGAACTTCGGCTGCGGCGTCGGCAGTTGCCTCGCCGGGAACCGAAGTGACCCGATCGCTCGGGCTCACAGCGTCATCCGGTCGCCCACCCGAAACGGCCATTGCTTAAATCTCTCTCCGCGCTGACTGGAAACGGCCACCATGCTCGTAGCTGAGTTGATCGTCGCGTACATGCCTAGAAAACGTTCCAACACCGCGGCGAGCAGGAACGCTCCGCTGCCTGCGTACTTTTCCTCATCGAACGTCACGTCGATTTCAAGGCCGCGGCAGAACCCTTGTCCTTGTCCGCCGGGAACGCGCACGACTTTGCGTCGGCTATTGACACTCATGATGCCGTCGATGTGCTGCGCCGTGACGCGCGTGGCAACGAAATCATAAACGCGCAGCAACTCGCGTAGCGCCTGGGCTGCATCTTCGCCGTCGACGATCGATAAGTGATTCAGCGACAAATGCGACAGCAATCGCCATCGCCATTGCTGTTCGGGAAGGCGACGCGTCGCCGTTGGACCCACGAGCGGCCAGATGGCGTTCACGGGGGCTTGCCCTTCGAACTGAAATTGCCACTTTTCGCCGCCTGCCGTCTGCAACTGTTCGGGAAGATCGCGATTCGTGCACGTCACGCGGAGCGTCAACACGTCGGCCGGCGGCGCCGTGGGTTTGAATGACATGTCGACGAGCGACAAGAACACATCGCTGCCGAACTCTTCGCCACGCGCCGAGGCTCGCCGCGATGCGACCCAATACGCCAGCGGCGACGTAGCATCTTCCGCATGCCGCAGTGCGTAGAACGGCTGATAGTCGATCGTCTCTTGCGTGTTCATGTCCGTGCTCTGCACGGCATCGACCGAGTAAACCTCCATCGCGTCGTGATGGCGGACGTCGGGAATGACGAGATACTCGACATCGGTTTGCGTGACACGAATTGGGTCGGCCGACTGCTCGAACAAGTTGACGATCGGCGTGCAACCGAGCCGAAACGTTTCGCTCGTGACTTGCGGCTCGAGATTCGGCACCGCACGATTCAGGTAGATGAAAATCTCGAGGTGATCGGACAATTCGTTCCGAACGAGGCGTTCGAGTCCCGTGACGTCGAAGAACAGGAACTTCGACGGGAAGGCGAAGTACTCGGTCAACAACCGATAGCCGATGAATGAACGCGGCGAGTACGGCAACAGGCCATCTTCGCGATCGAAGCCGACGGTTTTCAGGTTGTCGGGTCGCAACACGAGCGGAGGCGTTTGTGGCGATGAACCCGTGCTGACCGTGACCTGCACGGCATGATTGAAAATCAGCTCGTACAGCTTGTGAACGATCGGATCGTCGCCGTTGAGAAAGAACCGCAGCTTGTCGAGTTCCAGTTCTTTGAGCGACATGCCAGCGCCAACGTTGAGCCGGATGCGAATCATCGAACGCACGCGGCCGACGGCAGGGCTCGGCGACGGCACTTCGCGATCGAACGGCGGTGTTTGGTAACCGGCGCTGGCAACTTCCAACGGCCACAGTGTCACGGGATACGCCGTGCGGAACGTGCACCCAAGTCCGCGAACTTCGGGAGCGATCAGCTTACTGTGCCGCGGAATCGTGTGGCCTTGCGGCAGCCGCGCTCGTTGAGGATCGACGTCGAAATGCGCGATGCCGAACGACGGAATCGGCGCCAAGTAGTGCGGGTATAGCGTCGTGAGCAGAGCCTGTGTCAGCTCGGGAAACTCGTCCTCGAGTTTCAGCCGAGTGCGGGCCGTGAGAAAGGCGAAGGCCTCGATGAGCCGTTCGACGTGCGGGTCGGCCGCGACACCGGTGTCGTGATCCATCCGCAGGCGGTCGGCAATTTTCGGCCGACGACGCGCGAAGTCGGCTCCTTGCTTGCGGATGTGCGCCAGCTCGTTCTCGTAGAGCACTTCGAAGAAATCAGGCATCAGCGAGATTCCTCGATGCGGCATCGGCCGCTCGTCGGCTCGACGATCGTGTCGAACACCACGGCCTCAGGATATGGATCGACGAGCAAGTCGGCTTCGACGGCCAGCCAAAGCTCGCGAGAGTTATTGTCCTGAGGCGGCCGCATCGACACGCGAACGTTCGCCAGGCGTGGCTCGTAGGTGCGAATCGCGTCGGCCACCGTGTCGCACAGCCAGTTCTGATCATCGGGATGCGTCGTGTTGACGTTCGTAACCTCGGGAACGCCGAAGTTGTAGATCGACTTCGACGTGTGCTCGCCTTGGTAGCGAGAATCGGCCGGCGGAGACCGCGTGTTGAACAGGTGTTCGAGATCGCGTCGCACCGACTCTTTGAACTGCCGCAAGCCTTGCGAGCGCTGCCAGGCTGGCTCGCTCGAAACGTCGGGCTCGTTGTCGATGAGCCGATCGAGGATCGACGGCTGCGTTTCGGATTGCGGCGACGGTCGAGCCATGGGCGTTTGCTTGAGTGAATGCTAAGTACGGGGTACTAAGTACTGAGTACCAGGTTCCGACACGAGAGTAACCCGACCTCTTCGTCGTCGATCAACAGCGTGTGCTGCCCGAGACCGCGAGCGGGGCCGTCGTCGAGCACGAACCAATCGGTCATGCGTCCGAGACGAAGGCGGTCATCTTCGGACTTGTGCGATCCAACGTATTGCATCGGAAGATAAACGCGCTGCTGCTTGCCATCCGTTAAGACGACGCGGCCCGGTGTCCAAACGAGGTCGCGCGGACGCTCGGGTTTTGCAACCTCCAGCTCGCGAATTTGCGACCAGGGAATCCAGGCATAGTCGCGTTGGAGCATCACTTCCAACACGGGCGCCAACAAATCGTCGCTATCGGCGATGCTTTTGAACGAACGTTCTTCGAGCGTGCCGCCGACGGTGGGCGTGTGTTCCGCGGCGCTTTCGAGCAGTTCGACCGCTTGCGAGACGTTGTTCTTCGCGAGTGCGGCCGCAGCCTCAACGTGCCGGGTGACGTATTCGGGCGGATCGATCAGAAACTGCGGAGCAACGCCATCGTCGAACACGCGCCGTCGCGCACGCTCGGCATGCAGCAAGTTGCCATACACCTGCGCGGGCCACTGCGCCTCGACGCTTTGATGGCCGATCACCTCGAGCTGCTTCTCTGCACGATCGAGCTCGCCTGCAAAGCAAAACAGCTCGAACAAAAATGTTCGAGCTGATGCGTCGGTCGGCTTGCCTTTGACGACTTCGATCTGCGCCGCAATGGCGCCCGACAGATCGCCTGAGCGAAACAGTTGCGTTGCGTCCATCGCGAGTCCTCGATTGATGCCGACAGAAAAGGCGCGAGAAAAAAAGGGCACTCGGCCAACTTGCCGAGCGCCCTTGGAATTGACCCGGTACTCGGTCGGTTAGATCTTAGTGTTCTTCGGCAAATCCCAGCCGGCCTTGACCGACGAGCCGAGCGTACCGTCCGCCTTCTGCGGCTTGTACTCGAACTCGATCTTCATGAAGGCCAAGCTGACCTGGTCGAGCGGAACCACGTCGCCGTGGGCCGACCCGCCGGTTTGATACGACGAGATGAGCACGTCGCTCAAGGTGACCTTCATGAACTCTTGCTGATCCTTGCCAGCCTTGCGGCAGGTGAGGACCGCTTTCTTGATGTGCTCGCCCGAGGCACAGGCCAACATCAGCTTGGCCGAGGCGGCACTGATCTTGGTGACAAAGTGAATGTCTTGCACCGAAACCTTGCCTGCACCATGACCGCCGGTGCCGGT
The DNA here is from genome assembly GCA_963708675.1 of uncultured Planctomycetota bacterium. GTDB lineage: Bacteria > Planctomycetota > Planctomycetia > Pirellulales > PNKZ01 > DATAXP01. The sequence goes on along the minus strand of CAVPTO010000003.1, from coordinate 955,918 downwards.
GCCGCTGGTTGAATTGCTTTCGCCCCAGCTCCAGCTTTCGAGCTCCAATTCCTTTTCGTGTCCCTTCGCAGCCGATTCCCCGTCGATGCCATCCAACTTCAGAAAGTAATCAACCTGAGCCATGATCATTCCCCTTATGCAAAAATGTGGAGGACGTTGAAACCTTTGGGCTGGTCACTTGTGTGTCATGCCCTTGTATGACCAGATTTTCGTTCCGTTGTCCAAAAGGTTGCGTCGATTCTGCGAAAATAATCTCGCATACCGAATGCGGCCCGCAAACGGGCCGTTTCAGCTGGTTAACCACCCTTCGACTGCGGCAATTCTGCGACCAATCGCAGCGAAACGCCGAGTTCCTCCAACTGCAGGTGCGGACGCAGAAAGGCCACGGCCTCGTAACGGCCGGGCTTGCCCTTCACCTCGCGCACTTCGATTCTGGCTTCCCGCAGGGGATAACGGGCCTTCATGTCTTGCCCGGCGTTTTCAGGATTCGCCAGCGTGTAGGTGTTGATCCATTCGTTCAGCCAACGCTCGCAATCGCTGCGTTCCATGAACGATCCGATCTTGTCGCGAGCCATCGCCTTCAAGTAGTGCGCGAAACGCGAGATGCAGAGCATGTACTGCAACATCGTCGAAAGCTTCGCGTTGGCGTTGGCGGCGTCCTTGTTGTACAGCTTGGGCTTCTGAACGCTCTGCGCCAATGAAGGCGGCGTAGTCGGTCCCTTTGCAGTGCAGCAACGGAATGAAGCCAAGATCGGCCAATTCCTTTTCGCGACGGTCGGTAATGGCGATTTCGGTCGGGCACTTGAGCGCGATTTCGCCGTCGTCGGTCGGGAAAGTGTGGGCGGGCAAGCCCTCGACCAAACCGCCGCCTTCGACGCCACGAATGGCCGCCAGCCAGCCGTACTTCGAGAACGCGTTGGTGATTCGAGCACCCATCGCGTAAGCGGCGTTCGTCCACAGATACTTGTTGTGTTCCTTGCCGTCGACGTCTTCTTCGTAATTGAAGGACTCGACGGGGACAGTCGCCTGGCCGTAAGGCAGACGGCCAAGGATGTGCGGCATCGTGAGCCCGACGTATCGCGAGTCTTCCGATTCGCGGAAGCTCTTCCACTTCACGTACTCGTTCGTGTCGAAGATCTTCGCCAGGTCGCGCGGGCCGGCGAGCTCGGTGAAATTCTTCATGCCGAACAGCTCGGCACTCGACGCCGAAATGAACGGTGCGTGAGCCGCCGCGGCGACGTTCGAGATGCGTTCGAGTAACGCCATGTCCTGCGGGTGCTTGCCGAACTCGAAATCGCCGATGAGCGTTCCGAACGGCGCTCCGCCGAAGGTGCCGTATTCGTCTTCGTACACCTTCTTGAACAGCGCGCTTTGGTCGAACTCGCTGGCGCGCTCGAGGTCCTTGAGCAGGTCCTTCTTCGAGACGTTGAGCATGCGAATCTTCAGCGACGTGCTCGTTTCGGTCTGATCGACGAGGTAATGCAGCCCTCGCCACGAACCTTCGAGCTTTTGAAACTCGTCGTTGTGCATGATCTCATTCAGCTGCGCTGAAAGCAGCCGATCGATCTCGGCAATGCGGAGGCTGATCGTCTTTTCGGTGTCTTTGGCGACTACGAACGACGGATCGATCAACTGTTCGACAAAGGCCTGGACCTCGTCGCGAATGCGGCTGCGGGCGTCGTCGGTCGAGCCCGGCTTGAGCGTGGCGTCAACGACGCTGTCCAGCAGGCTGGTTTCGCCTGCGGCAGGTGCGGCAGCGGCGTCAGCCTTGGTTTGCTTGGCGGTACTCATTCAATCGTTCCTTTGCGAAAACGGCAGATCGAAATATGCGAACCAGCGACGCGGGCTCCGGGCCGTCGCGCCGTCAGGGTGAGTTACGACTTCTCCGGCGACTTATCGACGCCGAGTTCCTTGGCCAACTTGTCGCGGGTGTCGCTGTTCTTGAGGATGTCGTCGAACATCTCGACCGCCTTGTCGTTGCCTTCCATCTTGTTCAGCAAATTCTTCAACTTGTCGCGCGTCTCGAGCAGCTTGCGCAGCGGCTCGACTTGCTTGGCAACATTCGCAGGCTCGAAGTCTTCGAGGCTGTTGAACTTCAACTCGACGTTGAGTTGCGAGTCGGCCTTGCCCGAGAGCTTGTCGTCGACGCGGAAGGCCAGGCGCGGCTTCGAGCCGGCCAACACCTTGTCGAAGTTGTCGCGATCGATTTCGACAAACTTGCGATCCTTGAGAGCCGCCAGCGGTTGGTCGGGCTTGCCCGAGAAGTCGCCCATCACGCCGACAACGAAAGGCAGCTCCTTGAGCACCATCGCGCCGTCGATTTCGACTTCGTATTCGATCTGAACGCGCGGGCGCGGACGCGGCCGACTTTCTTTTGTGTGCTCTCTTTGGCCATGGCGGAAGACTCCTAAGGTTGGTGGACGAGAATGTCGTGCTCTTCGAATGTCAGACGAGGCCGGCCATGCTCAGTCGTTAGCCGGTGGTTGAATCCGTCTCCGGTTCGTTCTGAGCGAGAATCTGAAAAATCTGTGTCAGCTCGGGCAACAGCAGATGTAACGGCTTGCGGGCCCAAATCACGGCACGATCGAGGAGATACGGGATCGGGCTTTGCGGCTCGGCGCGGCGCAAATAGTTGGCGACTTCGGTGAGTTGCTTGAGCGCCTGATCGCGCGAGTTGATCGGACCACCAATGCCCGCGGTCCTTGCGGCTCCGGCGACGCCGGGTTGTCCGTCGATCACTTCGCCGTTGGTTTCAGCAGCCGGCTGCTTGTCGCGAACGAAACGCGCGACGAGCATCGAAACCTGTTCGAAGATTTGACGGAACGGGCTTAGGCTTGGCGCTTCGCGACCGAAACGATCGTCGAGCAGCTTGTCGAACCGCTTGAGCTCATCGTGTGCTTCGGTGATCGTCTGCTGCAAGCCGACGAAGAATTGATAGGGGGCCGCAGCCACGGCGCCGTCGAAGGCTTCGGCCTTGGCGGTCGCTTCGGCCTGTCGTTCGGCGTTGACCGATTCGTCGGGCGACGGCGCACCGCGCATTTGGCGCGACTCGTAAAAGGCAAGCGAGTATCCGCGCCCCTCGGCGTTCGGCGGCGTGAGCGGCGCATTGCGCAAATAGTTCGGCAACAGTGCGCCCGAGTCGCTCGATGTGAGATAAAGCAACGGAGCGAGCCGCACTTCAAGGTCGGGCTCTTGTTCGTCGAGCCGCGGGTGCAGCGAGTCCCAATAGTTTTCGAGCAAGCCGTTGACGACCCGCAGACCGTCACGCAACCCGGCGAAGCCGTGTTGATGGACGAGCCCCTCGACCAGCCAGGCGGCAATGCGCAAATCCTTCGACTGCGTGGCAAGCGAGTCAGTTGCCAAGTCGACGACTTCCGACCAATCGCTGGCCGGCGACGCGTCACCGTCGGGTTCAAAGATGTCGCGGTCACCCTGCGGACGGGCTACGCGAATCTGATCGAAGATCGGGCTGAAGCGCAGATCGTCGCCGGACGGATTGTCGCTGTTGATGGGAGTCAACAGCACATCGATGTCCGACACTGCATCGACCATCATGCCCTCGTGATTGCAACCGCCAAGCGACACTCACACCGATCGAAAGTGCCGCTGTGCGTTGGGTTTCAGTATAGTTGCTGGCTTGTGCGGGTAAAGCATTTAGACCCGATCCGAGGCGGCCGGCGACGAGGCCTCGTTCCCGAGACCGGTCACGATTCGGCAACGACGCCATGCCTCCACGGACGGTCCGCCCAAGTATACCCCACCTCAAGAATTACCACTTCGCGGCGGGGAGAGCTCTTCGCCCACTGCCGAGGGTCGCAATGTATTGCCTCGCAATCGGTTAGTCGCTGCCAATGGCGGCGAGCCTGGCGTCTCGGCTAGTAGCGACTCAAATCTTAATCCCGTGGCTTGGCACCTTACTGCAGGACGATTGATGCCGACGAGGGACGATCTATTCCGGATTGATGACTAGAAGGGTTAACGACGGCGCGTTTGAGGTGAATTGCCGATCACCCGCCTCGATCGGAGTCGGACGACCGCCGAGCATCAGCGTGAGTTCCGGTTTTGATGCTCCTATCGATTAACACGGGCTGCGTCGTGATCCGCGTAACGCCATGTCGCGAAAGACTCAACGATCAAAAACCTCGCCTCGGCTGTACTGTAAGAGAATCAGGCCGGCGAGTATCATGCACGGTCGCGGCAGACTCTTCTGGGATGTGGCCCAGCAGCGACTTCGCCCGATGCCCAGGGCGGGCCTCGCGCAACGGTCGCGGTTTGGCGGGTCGCGCTCACAACCGGTTTCGAGGAGCTCGTCGAAACGATGCGGAATCCTCCGGTCCACTGGTGCGAAGGAATGTTCCTGCGCCCGCAGCACTTTCAGGCTGCGGAACGTAGCTGGGCTGAGATCCTGCAGGTCTCGGAGCAGTGGGACCACACGTACAACTACGGCATCCGCCGCCTCGAATTCAGCGACGAGGCCTTGGCGAATTTCACCTTCCAGGTGAACGTCTGTCACGCGCGATGCAAGGACGGCACGCTTGTCGTGCTCGAGTCCGGCAACGAGCCCGACCGTCTCGACCTTCGCGACGCCATTGCTCAGGCGGCAACGGTCAAAACCGATCTCAAGGACAGCTTCGAGTCACAAACTTCGGTGCGCGTCTATCTCGGCATTCCGAAACTGAAGCTCGGAGTTCCGAACGTCTCGCAGAACGGGTCGGCCGGAAAGCACCGTTACTCGGAGATCGCACAACAACTTCAAGACGAGAGCAACGGCGGCAACGATCAGGAAGTGCGTTTGAAGTTGCTGAATGTGCGATTGCTTCTCAGCACTGACGACCTGTCGGGCTACGAAGTCCTGCCGATCGCGCAAATCGAACGGGCCGGTGGCCCCGATGCCACGCCGCGTCTCGATACGAGCTACATTCCGCCCACGCTGGCAATCGACGCTTGGCCGCCCTTGGCGCGCGACATCGTCCGCGTGATTTACGACACGATCGGCAAGCATGTCGAAACGCTCTCGGGCGAAGTGGTGTATCGCGGCGAGGGGCTTGTCGTCGATCAGCCCGGCGATCTCGAGCGCGTGTTGATGCTCTCGCGACTCAACGCCGCCTATGCGACACTGGGCATCCTGACGATGGCCCGCGGCATTCATCCGCTCATGGCGTACTCGGAACTTGCCCGAATTGTCGGGGAATTGTCGATTTTTGGCCCCGATCGTCGCTGCCCCGATATCCCGCGCTACGATCACGACGACCTTGCCCGCATCTTCAAGTGGATCAAGGACCAGATCGACTTGCTGCTCTCTGGTCGTCCGACCGATCAATACGAAACGCGGCCATTTCTCGGCATGGGGCGCGGCATGCAGGTCGCCCTCGAGGCCAAGTGGTTCAGCTCGGATTGGCGGTGGTACGTCGGCGTGCTTCATGAAAACACCAGCGACGACGAGTGCCGCGACCTGTTGGAAAAAGACACGTTGCACTGGAAGCTCGGCAGCAAGACGCAAGTCGACACACTGTTCGAACATCGCCTTCCCGGTTTGAGTCTCAGCCCATTGAAGGTCACGCCTCGCGCGCTGCCAGCCCGCGGCGGATGGAGCTACTACGAGGTGAGCCGCGAAGGGACCGCTTGGAAAGACGTTCAACTCACGAAGACGCTTGCCATGCGGTTCAAAGAAACGTCGATCGAGAACGCGGCCAAGCTGCCCGGCAGTCGTCAGCTCGTCGTGAACTTCAAAGGCCGGCACGTCGACTTGGAGTTTGCACTGTTCGCCGTGAGGGCTAGTGCATGACGCCAGAGTTCTCGCGTGTCGTCGATCCGGTCTTTTTGCACGTGCTCAAGCTGCTCGAACGCATCGAGCAAGGGCAGACGCCGGAGCCCGACTTCGAGCGACAAAAGTTGCACTCGCTGTTGAGCGATATGGAAGCGAAGGCCGGCAGCGACGATGGTCAACTCGGGCGGCGGGCACTGGTCTACTGGATCGACGAAGTGCTGATCGACGCCTCGTGGCCTCATGCGTCGTGGTGGGCCGACCATATTCTGGAGTTCGAACTGTTGGGCACCAACGAAGGCGCAACGTTGTTCTTCAGCGATGCCGAGCGCGCTCGGTCGTCGCCGAACCTGCGCAATGCGCTCGAAGTGTATTACCTGTGCGTCGTGTTGGGTTTTCGCGGCATTTATCGCGATGAGAATGCCATCGCTACCATCGCCGAACATCTCGATTTGCCTGTGACGCTCGATGACTGGGTCCGCCGCACGGCCACATCGTTGAGCGTCCGCAAGCGCGTTCCGCCCGATCCGCCGCTGGAGGAGCGCAGCACCGCGCCGCCACTGACCGGCGTTTCAAAAATGTTCACCGCCTCATCCGTCGCGGCAATCCTCGCGGCGGCTGTGTTTGTCGTGTTGCTGTTGCGCATGGCCTGGACCGCCTGATCGACCTCCGCTGATTCTCGACGCTGATCCCTTACGCCAACGCCCGCAATGATCCGCAGCCTCTTTCAAGCGATCGTCAACCTTCCGCGGCGCATGTTCAGCATGTCGCTTCCGATGGGCGTCGCGCTCGTCGTGGCGTTGTTCTTGATCGTCGTGTTCGCGGTCGCGCTGCTGCTGACTGTGTACTCGACCGAGCCTGGATGGCTGCTCCCTTGGTGGCAGGCGTTGCCGTTCGTCATTCTGCTGCTCGTGCTGATTCCGATCGTCACGTACTACGCCGTGGCGATCTGGCTGGAAGAAGATGTCTCGGAGTTCGAGGACATCGACGCCGCATGGAAGGCCGGCATCGCAGCGCTCCAGAAGAACGGCATCGACATCGGCCGCACGCCGATCTTTCTTCTCTTCGGTTCGCAGGGCGAACGCCACGAGCACAACGTGCTGCGTGCCGCGAGGCTGCGACTGGTCGTGCCCGGTGCCCCGAGCGGCTCGAAGAGCGCGTTGCACTGGTACGCCAGCGACGAAGCGATCTATCTGTCGCTGACGAACGTCGGCCAAATGAGCGCCCTTTCTGCCGCAGCCGCACGCACGGCCGATGAGCTCGCGTCGCGGCAGTATGAAGGCCGCAGCGAGATGAATCCGGCGGAATCGGCTCCGTTGCGACACACGGTGCAACTCGCCGACGCCGTAGCGTCGACTGCTTCCGCGCCTGCACCGACGAAGGCCGCCGGACCCGACCGCATGGACGATCTGCGCGGAACGATGATGGTCGCCGACTTGCTCAAGACGCAGTGGATTCCGGGCGAAGAAAAGGCGAGCAAGGCGCGACAACCGACCGTGATTCTCTCGGCCGAAGAAGCCGATCGTCAGCGCCGGCGGTTGCAACATTTGTGTCGGCTGCTGCTTCGCGGCCGCATGCCCTTGTGCCCCATCAATGGCGCACTCGCGTTGTTGCCCAGCGATTTGATGACCTTCAATGACGACGAGGCGAAGCTCGTTTCGAGCGCGTTCTCGGCCGACGTCAAAGCGATGCTCGACACGCTGATGCTTCGCTTTCCACTGGGTGTGCTCGTCGTGAACTTGGAATCGGAGACGGGCTTCAACGAGTTGGTAAGCCGCTTGGGGCGCGAGGCGGCATTGCACCGACGTTTCGGCAAAGGCTACGACCTGTGGGGCAAACTCACGCCGCAGTATCTCGATCAACTCTGCGATTGCGCGTGCGGCGCGTTCGAAGGGTTCATTTACAACCTGTATGGTCAAAAGGGGGCCGTCGACAATCCCGGCAATCGTCCGCTGTACTCGCTGCTCTGCCACATTCGTGTCCACGTGCAGCCGAAGCTCGCGCGCGTCCTCAAGCAAGGGCTGCTCGGCCCCGATGGCGAGTCTTTGCCCGACGGACCGCTGTTCTCGGGCTGCTACTTCGGCGCGACGGGCGATGCCGAGGATCGACAGGCTTATGTGAAGAGCGTGTTCGATCTATTGCCCGAGCAGCAAGGCGAATTACAGTGGACCGACGCGGCGCTGCGTCGTAACGGGATGTTCATGACCGGCATGTACCTGGCCATCGCGCTGAGTATTGCGATGGTCGTCGCGCTGGCCGCGATGTTTTACTGGAAATGAGGCAATGCAGCGTTGGCTGCTGAGGGGCTCATCATGACGCCATCGTCGAATGACGCGCCGCAGGGCAAAGACGATCGCGGCGCGAAGCACATCACGTCGACCGACATGCTTCGCAACTCGCGGCTCGACCGTGAACTACTTGCTCACATTGTCGAGCAAACACGCAGCGGCGACCTGAGCAACCTGCCAGACGACGAACGTCGCGCGGTGATGGACGTCGCCAAACGGCTCAACGGCCATGCGTTCTGCCTGTCGCCAGTCGTCACGTCGTTGGTCGAGGCGGTGCTCCCGGAGGCGTTTCGGCAATTGGCTGGCAAGTCGAAGCAAATCCAGGCCATGATCAACGACCTGGCCCGCACGTTGTTCGACGATCCGGTGGCCAACGAACGTTTGGCCGCGTTGTGGGCAGAACTGAATCACGCCGAGAAGTAGGCACGCACCTCCGATGTCGCTCTCGACCGCCGAATCGCAACGTCTGATTTCCGAACACCAAGGAATGGTCCGTTCCTTGGCGTGGAATATTCATCGCACGTTGCCGCGGAACATCGACATCGACGACTTGCTCGCCTACGGGCAGGTCGGGCTCGCCGAAGCCGCTCGCGATTACGACCCCTCGCGGGGCAATCAGTTCAGCACGTTCGCGCATTACCGCATCCGCGGCGCGATCTTCGACGGCCTCGGCAAGATGTCGTGTCACACGCGGGCGCAGCGCCGCAGCTTGCTCAAGGAACGGGCGAACAACGATTTGTTACGCGTCGACGCCGAGGATCGCGATGCGAGCAAGACCACCGTCGACGGCGAAGTGAGTTGGTTGTCGAAGGTCGCGACCAGTCTGGCCACCGTCTACTTGATGTCCGGCGAAGGCGATCTCGACTCGATCGCCGAGGACGATCCTGCCCAGGCCCCCGACGAACAAGTGAGCGCCAGCGAAACTGGCGAGGTCGTTCGCAAACTTCTCGAGACGCTGCCCGACGATGCATCGTCGCTTGTAAAGATGGTTTACTTCGAAGAGTTGACGCTCCAAGAAGCCGGCCAACGTCTCGGCATCAGCAAGGCCTGGGCCAGCCGGCTGCACGCGAAAACGCTTGAACAACTTGGCCGTGCGCTCAAGCGCGTCGGCATTTCAACTGCCTAAGGCTGCGCGTCATACGTTGGCAGCGATTGCAGTATGGCGATCGTCGCCCAGGCGGTGCCCCAATACGGATAGACGTTGAGATTCGTCGGCTCACGACCGAGCGATTCGACGTGCCAACTCCCGTCCTCTTGCTGCGTCGTTAGGAGAAACCGCAGCGCTCTCTCGGACACGTCACGATTGTCGGGCTCAACGATCGTCAACGCATACAACGCCTGGCCCGTCGAGAACGCCTCACTCTCACTTTCTCGCATCCAGCCCCATCCGCCGTCGTCATTCTGACGGCTGATTAACTCTCGGGATATTGCACGGACACGTCCCGCGTCGCCGAGTCGATGCGCGAGCAACAACGGCAACGCGACTGACGCGACGGTTTTCGCTTCGGATTCTTTGCGAAGAAACGACAACGCGCGTTCCCGACGAACGACGGTGCGCTCGTCGCTTGCATCGTCTTGCATGAGCGCGAGCAAACACCACATCGTCGTGGCTTCATGCATCTCGACATCGGTCCATCGCAGGCCTTTGAACTGCTTTTGCGCGTGCCACGATCCGTCCGGTTCTTGCCAATCGAGCAGTAGTGAACGCACCTTTTGATTGTCGTTATCGGCCGTCGGTTCGTTTTCGCTACGTCTTCCGAGAAGGATCAGCGCCAGTGCATCGGCCCCGCTCCGCTCGCTCGGTTTCGTCGTCTTCAGAGCGTCGTCGACGGCCCAATTGCTCCACTCAGACAACTTCTTCCGATCGACGTCGAATCCACGCGCGAGCGCCTCGTTGTGGCTCCAAACAAGCAACGGAACGACGTGGCACGAATTGCATTTCTTCTCGGCGATCCATTCGGCGCCGACGCGGGCGAGATAGGGCAAGCTCCGCTCGACGGCCCCCCGCATTGTTTCGGTCGATACGGAGGAATCGTCGCCAGTGTCAGCTGCAATTGCCCAGATCAGCACAGCCAAAGCGACGGTGATCATTGTCTCGCCAAATCTCGAAAGACACGAAACACGCACGCTGCGCTTCGATTGTCGTGCTCACGCCGGCGCCAAGCAACGATTCTTTGCCGAGTTCCACGGGCGATTTGCCACGCTCTTCACGCGACGATAGACTGCGATTAGCAGCGGTTCTGACCGCTCGATGCGGGCGTAGCTCAGTTGGTAGAGCGCTAGCTTCCCAAGCTGGATGTCGAGGGTTCGAGTCCCTTCGCCCGCTCTTGTGAACACCCTTTGACAGCGAATGACAAAGGGTGTTTTTGTTTGCCCCCACAATCACTTGCGACGACGCGGCGCGTTTCGTTGCGCTGCGGGGGGGCAATCAAAGGGGACATTCCACATTATTGATGTAAAAGTAGAATGTCCCCTTAGAATCCCTCACGCTAGCATGTCCAACGTTCGTGCCCAGCCAACGTTACGCTTAACTTCGTGGCATTCGACCTTACGTTCTTTTGTGGAAGGTGATGACATCGACGTACGTGGAACCGACAAGCGTTGTCGGGCCGCGGCCACGACAAGTGATGCACGCGACTTAACGCGATGTCATCGTCGCTGGCGTATGTGTAGCTGACAACGCAACCATTCGGATACGTGAGCGTGGTAAACAGCACGCTGTCTGTTGTCACCAATGAAGCTACCATCTAAACACAACTACCAGTTTTGCCTCTGATAATCTCTCCAATCGTAGATGCCATTTGCGTCGCAATCAAAGTGCATGCCATCCTGCGAAGCTAGATAATCGCGCTCGTTCTTCGGTGCATCGATTTTGTTCATAACTATTAATTGGAATTCAATGCACTTCATTTCGGGGCCCTTTCCCGTCCAAATGTAGTCGGGCACCGAAAGGTTTCCGTTTGTCACCAGAAATTCATGATAAAGCTTTGAGTGATAGGCATCGTGTGCAATGCTTCCGGCGCACCATGTAATTGACGCAAATGCAGTCGCGTTTGCGAGATAGAATGTGGGAGGGTCTTCATATGCAGCCATTCCCGACCGCGTGCTCCATTCAATTCGCTTTAAATACGTTACGATCTCTTCGTACTCGTCGGGCGCTTGGCCTCTGATCAGATCCAATGCCCGTTTTACTTGGTCAATAAACATTGCATCGCCGACAATGGTGATTTTATCATAAACAAGAGAGGTAAACGCCTTCGACATATGCGACGGCATTGACGTTGTGTCCTGGCAGCCGAATCCCAGCAACAACAACATGACGCTGCATAGACAAAGCAGTATTGACGCATCGCTACGCATTCACATATTCCCTAGAAGTTCCGGTAATACTCGCCAGCCCACCTTTAAGGCGCCGCGCACTTTACCTTTATAACGCTGCCCTATGGCGATGATACGTTTGCATTCTCGCGGTAAGGCCTGCCTGCGTCATACAGCTTCATATGCTCCCTACCATTCTCTTTGAAAACGTCGTCGTTGGCCAACTTAATGGATTCTTGTTGATACTTCTTCGCCAGTTCGAAGTTGCCAGTTTCAGCGTATGATGCGGCGAGCGTTCCGACAGAATAAGGGTCCGCCCAGTCAGTCAATCGGCAGGCAGTCGTCGCGATTTCAATAGCACGTCTACCATCGCGAAACTGATTATCCGGGCACGTGGCCAACAGCCAAGCTAGTCGATTGTAAATAGGCGCAGCTTTCGAGTCGATTCGAATGGCGGCTTCAAAATCGACAATGGCTTGTCTGTACTCGTCATTTGCGCACCTCGCTACTCCCCGTGCCTCAAAAGCGGCAACATATTTTGAGTCGAGCTGAATAGCTGCAGTGGCATCATCAATTGCTCTTGCGTAATCCTGCTTGTGACACCAGGCCAAAGATCGGTTGTTGAATGCGATCGCGTTGAGCGGGTCGATACCGATGGCTATTGTGTAATCGGAAATGGCTCGGTCGTAATCGCGGCGAAAGGAATGAAGAAGACCTCGATGGTTATATGCAGCGGAAAAATTTGGATGAAGTCGGATTGCTTGATTGAAGTCGTCGAGAGCCTTTTCGTATTCATTTTTCCGAAGGTAGAACGAACCTCGACTGTTGTATGCAGCGGCATCAGGCTCGAGTCGCAATCTTTCCTCAGCATCTGTCAACGCTCGATCTAAATTGCCGGCATACTGCCAAGCGATCGCGCGACATGCGTACGCCCAAGCATAATCTGGCTTGTTATTGATAAGATCAGTGTAGTATGGCGGCGCCTCGTCGAGCGACAACAGCTGCCGGCTATCCACCCAACCTTTTCGAGCATGACCAACGAGAACCCGTCGGCCTTGACTTTCTTGGACGGTAAGAGGCAGCTCGAACAGCGTTTCGTCGATTACGGTGCCGTCCATAGCGACGGTCCACCCGTCTTTTGGCATTACCTTGTCGCTTTTCGCAAATGTTGGATCGAATCGTTGACAACCGGTCGCCAATGTCGCATATGCATAAATGCATGCGTGCAATGTTCGCGTAAGGCGACTGGTCATCCTGTGGCTCCGGCGATGCTCTCGCGAAGTGCAATAAGCGATCTGAGACGATAAGATCGCTCCGGTCGCTTTAAGGACCAGTCTGAATCGGGGGCGGAAAAGGGGGCATTCTACTTTATCAGTGAATAAGTAGAATGTCCCCTTATTTCTGTCCACTACGGCATCACGCTATTAAGGTAGATTTCCTGACGGGCAGTTCCGCCGATTATCATGTTCCCCCGAACGGAGTCTGCGACGGCCCCTCCTTCGAAACGTCGCACTTCGATAACTATCACAATTTCTTCAAAACCGTTTCCCGGTGGTCTCGATGCATTATGTTGGTCATTCGCCAATCGCTCAATATCTGTGACCCTTTGGTCTGGATGAGCGAATTGTGTTAGAGCTGCGTCGAGCGTAATGCCAACTCCGTTTAGCTGCCAAGTCACTTCTGATATCAAGCGATCTAACGAAAGGTGCTGCCGGCCTATATCGTATGGCTTAACATAACATACGAGCTCATCACCAACTCCATCATGAATGGAACTTTCAACGATAATCTCGAGCGATCGCCATCGCGTATGCAGAACTCGCGCCGTGATGGCGCACCCGCCAGCAAATATAAATAGGCCGGTCGCAAACCAGCGCCACTTACCGCGATATCTCGCTGCACAGTTATTGAATACAGTAAACATGGACCAATATCTCGCCGCGTGTTACATTTCATCGCAACGAACTATGTTTAAGATCACTTCAGATCTACTTCATGGATCCAACTTTGCTTTCGGTCGAACTCTTTCGCACCTAATGCGACGCCCATTTCCTTAATGACTGTGTCGTTAATGTCAACGACCATTGTTATCCGTAGCGGGACGCCGTTATAGGTCGTGTCAAATGTGTGTTTAATCGTCGCTGCCTTGTGAACGCCGAAAACATATTTGTCGTCAATGGAGATCTCGACGTTAGCTTTACTCTCCGTTTTTTGGCCGACAAGCTTCCAGTGGTAAAAGAATCCTCCCATCTCGAAATACGTGTTCAAGGTACCGTTTTCGCCAGGATCGATGGGAAATGCGCCGCGCGTCTTGCCCTCACGTATTTTGTCCTGAATATCCTTCAAGAGATTTCGATACGGTGTGCCCCTCACTTAATTCTTGCGCATTTGGCGGAACGAATTGGTTGAGGAATGAACCTCCGAGTGATGTCGAGGTACCCGAGCTCAACGAGAGCCCGACGTACGGCTCGACGGTGATAAACGACTTCCAACGTGTTCGTCACGGCATGGCCTTCATGGCAAGCGCGATCATGGAGTTCGTGCGCGCATTGTACGACGGTCGCGCGGAAGGTGCCACGTTCCAGCGCGGTGATCGTTCGACGGGCCGCGAAGCGGCCCGCCGCCGTCCCGGCGGCGAAGCCTCTAGGATAGTGTTCTTCATTCGCCCACTGCTGCGCTGCATGCAAGTCGTCGGCGGACCAGTCCAGCATGCGACCGTTGCGAACAGCCAGATACTCGGTGCGCCGCTTCGCGGCGCCGATACCTGCTTCACACGCGCCGTTGAATCGTGGCATGCGCACCGGCGAGAGGAGTGTCCTCCTCACGAAAATCCTTGCTCATCGAAAGGCTGAAGCAGAAACGGGGACATTCTGAATTACTCGCGCTCGGCGCGGGTCTCTGACCCTGCCGAGTTGTGACCGAAGGTCTCCCGAAACACGGTCACAAAATGGGATTTGTAAAGACCTGCGCCGAAGGCGCGGTCTGATGTGCTCCGTTGCGCAACGGTCGTGATGAGTCATGCGACGCGGTACGCGATGGCGGGAGGAGACCTGCGGTCAGGCAGAGCGGCGGGGTCGGAGACCCGTGCCGAGCGCTTGGTGCGCTGAGCTGCCGCTCGCCGAAGCCATGAGCGCTTGACGTGCTGCTCTTCGCGCGACTCGCTGCGCTTCGCGACCTGCGAGGAGTCGACGTCAATACCAGAAAGCATCCGTGTTATTGCGCACAACCCCCTAGTCCATAGGCCGCGCAATAACTCGGCGTCCGTTGGGCGCCTGACGATCGACGATTCGCACGAAACGCACAGGCGTCACACGAGCTAATACGCGGCGATCGTGCCCTCCGGCGTTTCAATGCGCGATGGACTCATTGGCACCGCAATTGCATTTCGTGAATTGCTTTGATCACTGGCCGCGGGACGAAGTGAACCTTCGAAGAGACCCGTCGGTCTTGAAGTCAGGAGCTTCATCATGCCTCAATGGTTCTCGCTCGCATCGCTGGCAGCCGAGTCCTTCGCGTCGGGGGTGCTGCTGTGGTTCGGACAAGCCTCGACAAGTGCTACGCTCGCAGAACACACGATGAGCATCGCCGTCGGGTTGACGCCGGTTGCTATCCAAGTCGGTCGGCGCGCTCTTTTGACGACCAATGCTTCGCTTGACGCAATGATCGTTTCTGAAGCAAAACGGCTCGGACGTGAAAGTTCGGCGCGACTTCGCGCTGATCGGCGTAACATGCGGGATCGAAGCGGTACGAGGTTTGCTCTTCGGCAACACGTGAGTTGTGAAGAACAAAACTCTGCCGCGCAGGGCCGCGATGGGACACGATTTCGACGAAATCGAAGAGCGCATTCTTATCTTGGCCGCCTCTGACAATGAGGCCGGTCGATACGAAGATGCGTTGCTGCGGGCCGGCATCGCGTGTCACGCATGTTCCGACCTTAAAGAACTATGTGAGCAGATCGAGCACGGGGCTGGGCTCGTGCTTCTCACCTCGGAACAAGTGGTCGCCGATCACGAAGGATGCCTGGCCGAGCATCTGCGAACACAACCAACGTGGTCTGATTTGCCAGTAATCGTGCTGATGCGTGGCGGAAGCGATTCGCCTTTAGCGCCCAAAGCGTTCGAGAATCTCGGCAATGTTGTGCTGCTCGAAAGCCCGGTTGGCGTCGTTACGCTCGTGAGTGCCGTTGGCATGGCGCTTCGCAGCCGGCGTCGTCAGTACCAACTTCGCGCCTCTTTGGCCGAGCGCCAACGCACGGAGCAAGCGCTGCGTGACGCCGATCAGCGTAAAGATGAGTTTCTGGCGATGCTCGCGCACGAGTTGCGTAATCCACTCGCGCCGATTCGCAGTGCGCTTGAATTGCTACGGATGGATCCGCACGGTGAATCCTCGGAGATGGCCCGCGACATCATGGGCCGACAGATTCAACACCTCGTGCGACTCGTGGACGACCTGCTCGATGTCTCGCGCATCGTTCGCGGACGCATCGAGCTACGCAAGGAGCAAGTCGAGTTGTCCGACGTGCTGCGCCATGGAATCGAGGAAGCGCGCGACGAAATCACCGCGCATCGACATGAGTTGATTGTCGAGTGCTCCGAGGATCTATGGGTCATGGGCGATCCGACACGGTTGGCTCAAATTGTCGCGAATCTTTTGAACAACGCGGCGAAGTATACCGAGGATGGCGGCAAGATTTGGATCGCCACGTCTCGCGATGCCCACACGGCCGTCATTAGCGTGCGTGATACGGGTATTGGCATCTCGGCCGAGACGCTGCCTACGATCTTCGATTTGTTTACTCAATCCGCGCGGACGATCGAGCGCTCGCAAGGCGGTTTGGGAATCGGACTGACGCTGGTGCGACGCTTGGTTGAGTTGCACGGAGGCGCCGTGACTGCATACAGCGCGGGCCTTGGCCGAGGCAGCGAGTTCATCGTTCGACTGCCGATGATGGAGCAAACGGCATCGTCGCACGCCGAACCCTGGCAGCCTGCCGAAGTCACGCCTCGACGAGTGTTGGTGGTCGACGACAACCGCGGCGCCGCGACGATCCTCGCTCGCATGCTTTCGCAGTTCTGGAAGCATCAGGTGCAAGTGGCGCACGATGGCCCATCGGCGCTTGAGATCGCACGTCGCGACCGTCCGGAGGTCGTGATCCTCGACATCGGCCTGCCCGGACTGTCCGGGTACGAAGTCGTTCGCCAATTGCGCGATGGCGGCGCTTTCGCCGAAACGTTGTTCGTGAGCCTCACGGGATACGGACAGGAAAAGGACCGCGAATCCAGCAGTAACGCCGGATTCGACGAGCACCTGGTCAAGCCGGCGTCGGTCGTGACGCTCGAAGCATTATTTCGGCATCCGAAGTTGTCGCCGCCAGGCGACTGACTCTGCACCGCATCGTCCTGCGTTGATCTACATTCCCATGTTGCGACCCCCCGTTGCCCAGCGGTCGACGATGCGGGAGAATGATGCATTAAGGCACCCCGAAGAGTCACGCCACGAGGAGACACGTTGCATGCGCATGTTCTACGCCGGCCGATGGCAGGAGCGCGACGCCCAGATTGAAGTTCGCAATCCGTACGACGCAACGGTCATCGACACGGTTCCCAAGGCCGAGGCCAAAGATGTCGATGCGGCGTTGGCTGGTGCCGTCGAAGGCGCCGCGATCATGCGACGCATGAGCGGTTACGACCGATACCAAATCCTGCACAAAGCCGCCGACTTAATGGCCGAGCGCACCAGGATCTTGGCCGCCTCATCAGCATGGAAGAGGGCAAGACGCTGGCCGAGGGTCGCTTCGAAGTGATCCGGTCAAGCGAAACGATTCAACTGTCGGCCGAAGAAGCAAAGCGGCAAGGCAGCGAAGTGTTGCCGCTCGACGGCGCACCGGGCGGCGCTGGGAAGTTCGGGTTCACGCTGCGTGTGCCATGCGGTGTCATCGCGGCCATCACGCCGTTCAATTTTCCGCTCAATCTCGTTTGTCACAAGGTCGGTCCAGCGCTGGCGGCCGGCAACTCCGTCGTGCTCAAGCCGGCGACCGACACGCCACTCACCGCACTGCGACTTGTCGAGATATTGCTGGAAGCCGGTCTGCCGCCGATGGCCATCGCCTGCATCACCGGCTCGGGGAGCGTCATTGGCGACGCGCTGGTGCGAGACCCGCGCATTCGCAAGATCAGCTTCACGGGCAGCCGCGATATCGGCGAACATCTCTGCCGCACGGCCGGCCTCAAACGCATCACGATGGAACTCGGGTCGAACAGCCCGCTCATCGTTCTGCCCGATGCCGACATGAACAAAGTTGCCGAGGCAACCGTCGCCACGGGGTATGGCAATGCCGGCCAGGTGTGCATTTCGACGCAGCGATTGATCGGTGTCGGCAAGGCCTACGACGCGTTGCTCGACGTGCTTCCGAAGCGAATTGAGAGCATCGTCTACGGCAATCAGCTCGACGAGAAAACGCAGATGGGCCCTATGGTCCGCGAGTCAGATGCCGTGCGCGTCGGCAAGTGGATCGACGAGGCGGTCGCGTCGGGGGCGCGTGTGCTCGCCGGCGGCAAGCGCGAGGGAGCGTTGTTCGCGCCGACGTTGTTGGTCGACGTCGAACCGGCGATGCGCATCAGCTGCGACGAACTGTTCGGCCCCGCGGTGGGAGTCAGCCGAGCCGCAGACGTCGACGAGGCGATCAAGATGGCAAACGATACGCCGTACGGTCTCGGCGCTGGCTTGTTCACGCAGAACCTGAACTCGGCGATGAAGTTTGCCCGCGAGGTCGAGTCGGGCAATCTTCACATCAACTGGGGCCCCGCGTGGCGAGCCGACTTGATGCCCTACGGCGGGCTGAAAGACAGTGGGTTCGGCAAGGAAGGCCCGAAGTATGCGATTCACGAGATGACGGAGATCAAGACCGTCGTGATTCACGGGCTGTAATCGCGCGTGTCGCCCATCTCACCATTGAAAGAGAACCACGGATGATTCTCGATTGCTTCGACGGTGCGTTGATTTACGAGTCGCTGAACCCGCTCTTTGCGCGGGCGTTCGCGTATCTGCTCGAGACCGACTTGAAAGCTCTGCCGGTTGGCAAGCACACGATCGACGGCGATCGGCTGTTCGCAATCGCGGCGCGTGACGACGGCCGCGGCCGCTCCGGGGCGAAGCTCGAAGCGCATCGCGAGTATCTCGACATACAGTTCGTTATCGAAGGCGAAGAGACGATGGGCTGGCGGCCGCTTGCGGATTGTTCACACGTCGAAATGCCCTATGACGCAAAGCGGGATATTGCGTTCTTTACCGATCGTCCGACCAGTTGGTTCACCGTCCCCACCGGCTCATTCGCGATTCTCTGGCCCAGCGATGCTCACGCACCCTTGGCGGGAACTGAGCCGGTCCGCAAAGTCGTCCTCAAGGTGGCCGTCCAGCCTTAGCCGATTACCAATGATTTGCCGTTAGCGAGTGCGGGTGATTAAATTATGATGATCGAGCGAATGACGACGTTGCTTCGTCGTCGCTGCCGATTCGCCTCACTGCCGGGAGCATCCTCGCCATGTCCGATACGTTCCTCTTCCCGCATCGATTGACGCGTCGCGATTTTCTCACCGCAACGCTCGCTACTGGCGCCGCGGCCGCGATAGGACGAAACGCCTGGGCGGACCCGAGCAGCGCAAAGCCCGTGACGATCGGCTCGGGCCAATGGACGTACACCCTCGACGAGAACTGGGGACGATTGCCCGCTGGGATGAAGTACGGCTTCGGCTGCGCCATCGTGGTCGACGGCAAGGACCGAGTGATCGTGACGTCGCGTTCGACGGATCCATGCATCGCCATCTTCGATCGCGACGGCGCACTGCTGGAAACGTGGAGTAACGACTTCGCACAAAAAGTCGGCTACTCGACCGATACCGTGGCGAAGACTGCGCACGGACTGTATTGGAGCCGCGAGGGCAACGAAGAGTTCCTTTACTTCACCGAGAACAAGCCAGGCAAGGACGCGGTCGATAATGGGTCAGGTCGCCGAGTTTATAAGACCACGCTCGACGGCAAGGTGCTGTACGAACTGGGCAATGTGGCGAAGGAAAGTTCGACGTCGCAGAAGTTCCAGTTCGACAATCCCACCGACGTTGCGGTCGCGCCCAACGGTGACATCTACATCGTCGACGGCTATGGCAGCCAGTTGGTGCATCGCTTCGACAAGAACTTCAAACATCTCAAAACGATGGGTGGCCGTGGAACAACGCATGGTCTGTTCGAGACGTGCCACGGCGTGTGGGTTCGCACGCAGGGGCGCGACCCCGAGGTGTACATCGCCGACCGCAAAAACAATCGCATCGAGGTGTATTCTCCCGAGCTCGAATACGTTCGAACCATTGAAGACGTGCGGCTGCCGTGCTGTTTTTACGAACACGACGGGCACATCTATGTGCCCGAGCTTGGGCGCGCGTTTCGATTCTCGACGGCAACGACAAGATTGTGGCCCGCCTGGGTGACGGTCAAGGCGTGCCGAAAGATCAGCTTCCGCCCGACAAGTTTGCCACGCCTCACGCGTTGACGGTCGATTCGCGCGGTGACCTGTACGTCATCGAATGGCTCGATTACGGACGCCCGCGAAAGTTCAAGCACACGCCTGGAGCCGCATGAGCGAGATCGTTTGGGCGCGCAGGAAATGAGCGCTTCTCCCCCAAACATCCGCCGTTAATCTCTCTGAACGCGCTACATGAGTTGGACGATTGGCAAGGGGCCAGCCCTCGGCTTTCTCTGTGTGTTGCTCGCGATCGCCGCGGATGCGTTCGTGTCGTTTTGGAACACGCGCGCCTTGCACGAGACCGATCTTTGGGTCGCCCACACGTATGAGGTGATTGCAAAAGTTGCCAATGTTCGTGTGATTCTCAAAGACGTTGAGTCCAACGCTCGCCGCTATCTCAACACCCGCGACGAGGTGTTCCTTACCGACTTTCGCAGCGCGGTTCGAGCACTCGAGCGAGAGCTTGCCGTCGCGCACGATATGATGCAGGACAACGAAAACCAGAAAGAACGGTTCGCGTTGTTCGACCCGGAACTCAAGGAGTTGCGGACGATCGTCGAAAACACCGCCTCAAGTCCCAACGAGCCAATCGACCCTGCGTTGACACTTCGTGCTGTCGCACGCGTCGAAGCCATGCGCGTTCTCACCGCCGCTGCCGAGGGGGAAGAGCAAGACCTCGTGCGTCTCCGCGCCGACGATGCGTCGACTGCCTATCACGTTGCCGTCGCGGCGAACTCGATGGCGCTTCTGCTCACGGTCGGCGTGATTATGTTCGCCTGGCGAGCCCTTTCGACAGAGTTCGAGGCGCGGCGCAAGGCAGAAGAGCTCGCTTACGACGAACGCGAGAAGCTGCTCACGACGCTCACGAGCATCGGCGACGCGGTCATCGTCACCGACGATCGCGGACGTGTGGCGATGATGAATACCGTCGCGCGGCAGTTAACCCGATGGAACGCGGACGCGATCGGTCGGCCTCTTGAAGAAGTCTTCAACATCGTCAACGAGTCGACGCGCACGACTGTCGAAAGCCCCGTCACCAAGGTGCTGCGTGAAGGCAAAATCGTGGGCCTGGCGAATCACACGATTCTCATTGCACGCGATGGCACTGAAAGCGCGATCGACGACAGCGGCGCCCCCATCCGCGACGACAATGGCAACATCATCGGCGTGGTCCTCGTGTTTCGCGACATTGCCGAGCGCAAGCAGGCCGAGACTTCGCTTCGCGAAAGCAACGCGCGATTCCGCGCGATGGCCGAGACTGTGCCCGGAATTCTTTACACGGTCGAGGCCGCAGGCACGATCGAGTTCATGAATCGATGGTTTTTCGAGTACACGGGGCTCGACCCGAGCTTGGGGACGCTCGCCGACTTGATGGCTGTCGTGCATCCCGACGACGCGTCGCGAGTGCAGCACGTCATCGAAACGACGACAACTTCAGGATCGCCGCAAGAGCTCAAAATGCGGGTCCGCTCGGCCGATGGAACGTATCGCTGGTTCCTGCACCGGTCGGCCGTGCAAGACGATACGCGGCCTGCGAAGCGCTGGCTTGGCGTGTGCATCGACATTGACGACCTGGTGCAGGCTGAAGAATCGTTACGTGCCGCCGACGTGCGAAAGGATCAGTTTCTGGCAATGCTCGCGCACGAGCTTCGCAACCCGCTAGCTCCCCTCAGCAACGCGTTGCAGCTGTGGCATGCACTGGGCCACGACCACGAGCAAATGGACCAGCTGCGCGAGATCATGGAGCGGCAGGTCCATCAGATGATTCGGCTGATCGACGACTTGCTCGATCTGTCACGCATCACGCGTGGCAAGATTCAGCTTCGCCGACAGCGCGTCGAGCTGATGACGCTCGTGCAGGGCGCGGTCGAAGCGATCGGCCCGTTCATCGATCGTTGTGGGCACAAGCTCACGGTCACACCGCCTTCAGAACCGATTCTGGTCGAAGGCGATGTCGCGCGTCTGGTGCAGGTGTTCGGCAACATCCTTCACAATGCCGCGAAGTATTCCGGTCCGAATGGCGTGATCGACGTGCTCATCGACGGTTACGGCGAGCAAGCTGTCGTTCGTATTCGCGACAATGGCCCTGGCATTCCGGTCGACATGCTTTCGAAGATCTTCGAGATGTTCACTCAAGTCGATCAAACGCTTGACCGCGCCCACGGTGGGCTTGGCATTGGCTTGACGTTGGTGAAGACGCTTGTCGAATTGCACGGCGGAACGGTCGTCGCGCACAGCGACGGCCCCGGCCTCGGCAGCGAGTTCGTGGTTAGCTTGCCCGTGCTGCGTACCGAGGCCCCAACGTTCCAGTCGCATCCGGTACACTCGGCTCGAATCGGCATGGCGCTGCCGTCACGGCGGGTATTGGTGGTCGACGACGTGAGCGCGTCGGCCAAAACGCTCGCAATGATGTTGCGATCGATCGGCCAAAACGTCGAGGTGCGGTTCGACGGCGCCGGCGCCCTTGAGGCACTCGCCTCGTCGCAATTTGACGTCGTATTTCTCGATATCGCAATGCCCGGCATGAACGGCTACGAGGTCGCACGTCGCATTCGACAGATGCACCCCAGCAACGGAATCGCCCTCGTCGCGCTCACCGGATACGGCCAGGAGCAGGACCGTCGCGAGGCGTTGGCCGCCGGATTCAACGAGCACCTCGTCAAGCCGACCAGCATCGAGGGGCTCGAGCAGCTGCTGGCCGGTCTGCCGGTGGCTCGCCCTGTTTAGCTAGCTCGCAGCGTGGCAGAATCCGCCCTGGCGGTCGCGAACGAAAAATGGCCCTTTTCGCCACGGGTAGTTATGATGGAAAATCGCCCTCCGGCCTTTGGGCTGGCCAATCGATTTATCGCACGCCCTCCAACGCCCCGCACGCCAATCGATGGAGCCGACGTTGTCCGACTCGCGCGCCGGTCAGCACGAAACGCTGACCTGTCCCACAGACGATCCGCGGAGCTTCGATCCGCCACGCCTCGATCCAACGATCGTTGCTGCGCTGTTCGTGAAACATGCGGACGAGTTGCGTCGATTCTTGGTCGGCGTGTTGCGGAATGCTGAGCAAGCGAACGACGTGCTGCAGGTGACGTTCGTCAAAGCGATCGAGCTTGGACACACGGCCCGAGAGGAGTCGCTGAAGGGCTGGCTGTTTCGCGTCGCATACAACGAGGCGATCGTCGTGCGTCGCCGCCAGGCGGTGCATCACCGCGCGACCGACGCCTTGGCGGCTATGGACCCTCGCACGCCATCAGCGCCCGACTTGCCCACGCTGCGTGGCGAGACGATTGCCGAGGTTCGCCACGCAATCGATAAACTTCCCGCCGAGCAGCGTCGCGTGGTGCAGATGCGCATGTACGAAGAAAAGAAGTTCGTGCAGATCGCGACCGAACTCGGGTTGCCTCTCGGCACCGTGCTCACGCGCATGCAGTTGGCGCTGCGCAAACTTCGCAAAGCGCTATCGCCGCCGTAACGCGCGACGCTGCACGCTGAGACGTCGCCATCGTCACTCGTTCACGATATTCCCGTCGTCGCGCGTCACGAGCATTTGCAACGTCGGCAGGTCCATCTCATCGGTTTTGAACTCGACGTGGCCATCGCCATACAGCACGTGAGCGCCGCCGGGGTGTGCTGAAAAGATGCCGTGATTGTGCCCCGGCCCAGGAGGATGTGGCGGCGCCTTCTTCGGCGGTTTTCCTTCGGGCGGCTCGGGAATTGGCCCGGTCGGATGCGCGACGATGCCGGCCTTCGGCTTCTCGGTGTCGATGAGGATCGTGTTGATCGGATACCGAATCGTCGTGATGTTGAAGCAGCGCTCGTCGCCGCTTCCGTTGATGCCTTCGGCATGCGGGTTGATATTGCCGTAGTTGCCGCCAGCGCCCTTATACGCTCCGCCCGGCCAGCAGCTTTGCAAATCGAAGGTCAGCGGAGGGTCGAAGTAGTCGTCGTAACCCCACGTCGACTGCTCGCCGATGATGATCACATGGCCGATTCCATCACGAAGGCCCGCATGTTTGAGCGCTTGATTGGGCGGAAAGGCGCCCGACGCCGAAAGGATGCCGTACTGCCCATCGCGCGTCGTGCGACCATGCACGGCTGCGACGGATTGCGTCGGTGACACTCCCATCATGTCCGGGGCCGATCCCGAGATGGCAACGTAATTCGGCATTGCGATGCCGCGAGGTGCGTGCCCCAGCGCCTTGGCATTCGCCTCGGAGATTGTGCTGCGCGAGGTACCGAATTCAGGCAGCGGGCTCGCGGGACATCGCATTACGCGCGGCAGCAGTCCATCGACAGCGCCGAGATTCGGATTCGGAACCGCTCCGGCAAAGTCGCCGCTGCTGGCGACTTGATGGTTCCAGCGGAACTCTTTGCCGACCGCCTCGGTGTACGGCAACATCTCGACCCACCAGCTTGGTCCCCAAGGCGATTCAGGCGACATCTGATACCGAGCGCCGCTTGGAAGCGTCCCATGATGAGCGGTCTGATACGAGTCGAGCGCCTGACCGAGATTGCGCAGGTTGAACGAGCATCCGTTGCGCTTCAGCGATTGCGTCCCGCGATAAACCAGCGGAATCGCCACGATGACGACGACGACCGTGACAATGAGCGCGATGATGGCTTCGAGTACGGTGAATCCCGCACGCCGGTGATACGGCAGACGCATGTTCAACGTCCTTAAGTGAGACTCAAGGCGGGTGGGGCGACGCAGTGTTACATTCTCATGAGCGGCGAACCCCTTCGCAAGTGGGGTGAAATGACGAATGCGAAACCTGCGATCGGCCGTCAGTCGCCTTCCGTCCAAGCGATGCTTACTTAAACTTAGGCCACTAAAACAATGGCTTGCGGCCAAGTTGTCGACGCACCACGACCCATTGGCCGGCGTGCATCATCCAGTGCCCGCCTTGGATGGAGAACAGCGAGCCGACGGTCGGGGCGTATTCGATCCCCGTCGCCTTATCGAGATCGGCATCGTTCAGCTTATCGAGGGCCGCCAGGGTCCCCTTGCGTTGCTGCTCGTAAACCCGCATCAACTCGTCCTTGGTGCAGAACTTCTTCGGGTCGTCTACCGCGGCAGTTTCCTTGGTGTAGCGAGCTTCGAAACCATCGGGCAGAGCGGGCATCGAGCCCGGCATGGCCTGATCGATCATCTTGTGCTCAGCCACAACCAGATGCCCGATTTGCCAGTTGATGTGATTGCAGCCGGGGCACGGGCGGTGCATGAATTCCTTGTCGGAAAGATCGGTCAGATAGGCCGTCGAGATCATGTTGGCCCCGTCGATCGACAGGCGGATGGCTTCGCGTGCGTTCATGAATTCGCTTCCGTGAGAGAATGGATGTCGACGTCCGGCATTCTCTCGCGGCATCGCGAAGGGGTCAATCGTGGAGCTCGCCGTGCGTCGTTGAACATTCCTGGGCGCGCACCCATGTCCGTCCACCGTTTCGCACGACGAGCACCACGCGCCCCTGCTGGCGCGTCGTCGTCGCAGAGGCCCTGGCCCCAACCGCGTGGTTTGTTCTGTTGATCGGCCCGACGCGTTGACTTCGTTCTCGTTGCAAATCGAAATGGGTTCACAACTTTTTCTGGATTTTGCGAATTTCGCGCAGCATCCTCGCTGCTGTCGTTCTCGTAATTCTTGACCGTCTCTGTTCGGTCGGCGAAAGTAGAGGTCACCCGCCTTTCTCCGCCACCCCTTCGGAGCTTCGTTGCGATGTCCCTCTTTCCGCGCTGCGGGCGACTCGTCGCAGCGAGCTTGTTAGCAATCGTTGCGATCAGCGAGGGTAGCGCTGCTCGCGCCGAGAACTGGGCCCAATGGCGCGGCCCCGACAACAACGGCGTTACCCGTGAGACGCCATTGCCGACGACGTGGAGTTCGAAGGAAAACGTGCTGTGGCGCACGCCGCTGCCCGGGCCAGCCGGCGCGACGCCCGTCGTTTTCGGCGATCGTATCTTCGTGTCGAGCGCGAAGGGGCAAGATCTGGTGCTGCTGTGCCTCGACACCTCGGGCAAAGTGCTGTGGGAGCGCACGGTCGGCACCGGCGATGAGCCTGTGCGTGGCGACGAAGGAAACATGGCTTCGCCGAGTCCTTCGACCGACGGCAAGCATGTGTGGATCTTCATGGGAACCGGCGACTTGGCCTGTTTCACGATCGACGGCGACGAAGTTTGGAAGTTCAACGTCGCCGATCGCTTCGGCAATTTGAACATCGCGTTCGGCATGAGCTCGACGCCTGTGCTCGATCGCGGCCGACTGTATCTGCAGCTGCTTCACACCGACGCTGCTCTGGTGGTTGCGCTCGATGCCATGTCGGGCCAAAACGTGTGGGTGCATACGCACCCAGCGACGCCCGCAACGAGTGTCTGCATTCGTATGCTTCGCCGATGCTGTACCGCGACGATCACCAAGAGTTTCTGCTCGCACATGGAGCGGATTACATCACGGCCCATCGCCTGGCCGACGGCGAAGAACTGTGGCGATGTGGCGGCTTGAATCCGCCGGGCAAGTACAACGTCACACTTCGATTGGTCGCCTCGCCTGTTTGCATTCCGGGACTCATCATTGTCCCTTCGGCAAAGAACGGCCCCGTGTTGGCCCTCAAGCCCGACGCTTCTGGCGACATCACCGACACTCAGGCTGGCCATATATGGCGGCGCGACCAGAACACGCCCGACGTTCCGTCCCCGCTGATCTACGATGGCCTCGTTTATTTGTGTCGCGAGAATGGAGTGCTGATCTGCGTCGATGCGAAGACCGGCGAAGAGTACTACCAGGAACGAACCCACTCGCAGCGGCATCGCGCCTCGCCCGTGCTCGCTGACGGCAAGCTATTTCTCACAGCGCGTGACGGCGTGGTGACGGTTGTGCAACCGGGCCGTGAGTTCAAAGTCCTCGCGACGAATGAGCTCGGCGAAGCGATCTCGTCATCGCCAGCCATCGCCAACGGTCGCATTTACTTGCGAACCTTCGACGCGCTCTACGCCATCGGAACAACGGAGACGGCCCTCGCGCCGCGTCAGTGATGTCATTCTCTCGCATCGTCGCTTCAGTCTTCTTCGCGGCCTCGATCTCGCTTGCGGTTTCGCGCGTCCCCGCCGCCGAATTCGCCTTCCGCCCCGAGCAAATCGCCGACGACCTCACCGTCGGCTACGCCGTGAACCTCTGCGACGTCAACGCCGACGGCAAGACCGATATCGTCGTGGTCGATAGCCGCCGCGTCATTTGGTACGAGAATCCGACATGGAAGGTGCACACCGTCATCGACGGCCAGACGAAGCCCGACAATGTGTGCATCGCCCCTTTCGATATCGACGGCGACGGACGTCTGGACTTCGCGCTTGGCGCTGACTGGCGGCCTGCAGACACGAAGACCGGCGGCACGATCCAATGGCTGCGACAGCCGTCGGGCGACGGCCCGTGGGAACTGCGCGCGATCGCCGAGGAACCGACGGTGCATCGCATGCGTTGGATCGACGTCAACGCCGACGGGAAGCCTGAACTCGTCGTGCTCCCGCTGTTCGGCCGGGATTCGACGAAGCCCGACTTCGCCGAGACGGGAGTGCGTGTCCTCGCCTTCTCAATACCAGCAAATCCGCTCGCCGATCGTTGGAAGCTCGACGTGCTCGACGATTCGATGCACGTGACGCACAACTTTTGGCCGACCGACATGACCGGCGATGGCCAACCCGAGATTCTCGTTACGAGCTTTGAAGGAGTGAATTTGCTCACTCGCGGCGACAGCGGACGTTGGACGCGCGAACTCATCGGCAGCGGCAATCAAACGTCGAGTCCCAATCGCGGCGCGAGCGAAGTGAAGCGAGGCCGCCTGGCCAGTGGCTCTGATTACATCGCAACGATCGAACCTTGGCACGGCTTTGAAGTCGTTGTGTACACGCGTCCGGAATCAGCCGCCGATACTCTCTGGACGCGGCACGTGCTCGACGACGAGCTTCAATGGGGGCATGCCGTATGGTGCGCGAATCTCGACGACGACGCGGACGAAGAGCTCATCGTCGGCGTGCGTGACAACAAGAGTAAGGAAGTCCTCAGCGGCTTGCGCATCTACGATCCGCAAGACGCCGCCGGCCTGCGATGGACGCGACACTTGTTTGACGCCGGGGGCGTCGCGATCGAAGACCTCGCCGCAACCGACCTCAACAGCGACGGCCGCATTGACATCGTCGCCTCGGGCCGTGCGACGAAGAACGTGCGAATCTATTGGAACGAAAAGAAGTGACGATGTTTATTGGTGTTCAGGTTGTCAATCGAACCGACAGCGGCATGACTTATACCTTCTCCCCTTGCGGGAGAGGGTGGTTCGCCGAAGGCGAACCGGGTGAGGGGTTGAGGCGAGTACACGCTTCAGCTACCCCTCACCCCGGCCCTCTCCCGCAAGGGGAGAGGGAGAAAAAGGAGTCGTCGTTCGATGAGCAACCTGAAGATCAATAGCCGACGAGCTTGCTTGCCGCGTCGCGGGTGAACGTCACAACAACTGCCGCAATCGGGACACCGCATCGCTTACCATCGCGACGGCCTCGTCGATCTCGTCATTCGTATTGAACCGCCCCAGGCCGAAACGCAGACTCGCGCGAGTTAGGTCATCACCAAGGCCAATCGCTCGGAGCACATGACTCGGTTCAGGATTCGCGCTCGTACAGGCGCTCCCTGAACTGACGGCCAGTGTCTTCATGGCCATCATCAACGCTTCGCCGTCGACATCGGCGAAACTCACATTGAGATTGTTCGGTAGCCGCAGGTTTGGCTCGTCGAGCGACGGGCCATTCAATGTCACGCCATCAATCGCTTTGCGCAACCTTGCGAATAGTCGATCACGCAGCATAGCGAGTCGTTCGCTTTCTTGAGCCATCTCAGCTTGGCAAAGCTCGATCGCCTTGGCGAATCCGACGATGCCCGACACATTGAGCGTGCCACTTCGCAGGCCGTGCTCTTGGCCGCCGCCGTCGATTTGCGAAGTCAGCCGCACGCTTCGTCGCACGTAGAGCGCTCCGACGCCTTTCGGACCATAAAGCTTGTGCGCCGTGAAGCTCATCAGGTCGACGCCAACCTCGGCGACATTGAGGGGAACCTTCCCGACTGCCTGTGTGGCGTCGCAGTGTATCAGGACGTTGCGCTCTCGACAGATTCGCGCGATCTCGGCGATCGGCTGGATAACGCCAATCTCGTTGTTCGCGAGCATCACGGAGACAAGGATCGTCTCGTCGCCGATCGCCTCGGCCACTCGTTGTGGGTCGAGCCATCCGCACCGTTCGCTGCCGACCCGTTCGACGTCGAGCAGCGTGACTCGATAGTCACGCTTGGCGAGTCGTTCCAAAGGGTCGAGCACTGCGCGATGTTCGGTCGCGACGCTGATCAGGTGATTACCGCGACGACGGTGTCGCTCGGCAACGCCACGCAGGGCGAGATTGCAACTTTCCGTGGCCCCGCTGGTGAAAATGATTTCACGCGCGCTAGCGCCGATCGCCGCCGCGATCGTCTCTCGCGACCGGTCGACGGCGTCCTTGGCTTCCCAACCAAACGCGTGATTCACGCTTCCCGGGTTGCCGTACACCGCGCTGAAGTACGGCAGCATCGCCTCGACCACGCGCGGGTCGACGCGTGTCGTGGCGTGATTGTCCATGTAGATCGAACGATCGGGCATCTATCCATTGTACCTTTGGCCCGTCGCGATTACGCAGGGGGCAAAGCGATCAATCGAGATAGATGAACTCGTTCAGATTGAACATCGCAAGACACAGGTCGAGCCAACGATCTTCGGACGCGAAAGGCGTCGCGGCTTCGATCTCGGCTGAAGACGGTCGTCGGCCCAGCGTGCGTTCGTAGAGAAGCGTGATGTGCGACGTCAGGTCGTCGCCGGCGTGGAGCGTGACGTAATCGGCAAGGTCGCCCGCGGCAGCGATCGAGAATTCCGAGTTGAGCAGCACGAGAGCCTGTGGGGCGGTCGTCGAAACGTTGCGACGCGGGCAGCTTGCGTTTGTGTCGGGGCGGTCGAAGGCTTCGAACAACGGGTAGCGCAGGTTGCGTCGTACGAAGAGATAGATGCTGCGGCGGCGATGGTCTTCCGCGTTGTCTGAAACCTTCCATTGTCCTGTGAGCAGCGTCGCTAATAACTCCTGCGGCAGCGGCGCCATGATGCCGGGCCCGCCGCGATTCTCACTCAGACGATCGGCGCTGGCGAGCATTGCATCGCGAATGGCTTCGCCTTCGAGGCGTCGCCGATTCATGCGGGCCAGCAATCGGTTTTCAGGATCGACCTTAACGGCCTCGTCCCAGTGCGAACGATGGCTCGGCAAACTGCTTTGGCGATACGTGCTGGAGGTGACGAGCAGGCGATGGAATCGTCTCAGGCTCCAATCGTTCCGTTGCAGCGTCGTCGCGAGCCAGTCGAGTAGCTGGGGATGGCTCGGCGATTCGCCCATGACTCCGAAGTCACCCGGCGACCGGCTCAAGCCAGCTCCGAAGTGTTGCTGCCATATCCAGTTCGCCAGCACGCGCGTCGTGAGAGGTTGCTTGTCCGTTGTTAGCCAACGTGCCAGGGCCGACCGGCGACCGCTAGATTTCTCGTCCGTCGACTCTTCGATCGTGACATTCGACGCATTGGCGATGCGCGGAAAGGCGGCGTCGACTATCGCACCGGGGCGGCGGAAGTCGCCACGCACCATGAGATGACTCTCCGGCGTCTTGCCGCTTTCGCGAACGACTCGATGGTCCAGAGTTTTATCGAACAACTCGGCCGGTTCGAACACGGCACGCAAACGATAGAAGTCGGCCTGGCTGATCGGGTCGTACTTGTGATCGTGACACTGCGCAGCCGACTTGAAGTCCGAGAAAGACGGCTCCGACGGTTGACGTAATCTCGTTGAGCACCATATGCCGGCGCTCGTCTTTCAAATTCAGGTCGGGCATGTCCGGGCCGGCGAGAAGGAAGCCGGTTGCAATGGCAGCCAGAGGTTCGTCGGGGGCAAGTTCGTCGCCGGCGATCTGCCATTGGATGAACTGATCGAGCGGCATATCAGAGTTGAGTGCGTCGATGACCCAATCGCGATATCGCCACGCGTCCTTGCGGACCTTGTCGTGTTCGAAGCCGTCGGTCTCGGCGAATCGCACCAGGTCGAGCCAATGCTGCGCCCGGCGCTCGCCGTACGCATGCGACTTCAGCAGCCGATCGACGACGCGCTCATACGCCTTGGATGAGTCGTCGGCGACGAATGCTGCGATCTCGTCGGGCGTAGGCGGCAGCCCTGTCAGGTCGAACTTCACGCGCCGGAGCAACGTTCGTTTATCGGCCTCGGGCTGCGGCGAGAGCTGTTCGCTTTCGAGGCGGGCGAGAATGAAACGATCGATGTCGTTCTTGATCCATTTCTTGTCGGCGACCTTCGGCACGGCGGGCCGCACCAAAGGTTTGAACGACCAATGCTCGCGGTCGTAGTCGGTGAGTGGCTCTTCGTGCAGCGCCAAGTCTTCCGCCGAGATTGCGGCTTTCGGCGTTGGCTCGTCGGCCGAGGCCTCGGCTTGATCGGGATCGGCGGCGCGAAGCGTTGCGATGCCCGCAAACTCAACGGCCAACACGATAGCAAAAGCAACGCAACATCGCGAGAAAGCCAGCCTCACGCCAACACCTCCTTGACCACTCGGCCCGCGACGTCGGTTAGACGCTCTTCGCGGCCGTTGTGGTAGAAGGTCAGCTCTTCGTGATTCAGGCCGAGCAAGTGCAGGATCGTGGCGTGCAGGTCGTGTACGTGTACTTTGTTCTCGATCGCGCGAAGGCCGAGCGGATCGGTCGCGCCATAGGTCATGCCTCCGCGAACGCCGCCGCCGGCCAGCCACATTGTGTAGCCCCAAGGGTTATGGTCGCGGCCGCCGTTGCCTTCGCTCATCGGCATGCGGCCGAACTCGCCGCCCCAAATGACGAGCGTGTCGTCCCACAGGCCGCGTCGCTTGAGGTCGCGCAGCAGACCGGCCACGGGCTTATCGGTGCGGCGACAGTACAACTCGTGGTTCTTCGCGACATCGGTGTGTGCGTCCCACCCGTTCGTGTCGCCGGAATACAACTGCACGAACCTCACGCCATGCTCGACCATGCGCCGTGCCAGGAGGCAACGTGTGCCGAACTCGTCGGTGTCTTTCTCGCCGATGCCGTAAAGGGCCTTCGTCTCGGCCGATTCCTTCGACAGATCGACCAACTCCGGCGCGGCGGCTTGCATGCGGAAGGCCAACTCGTACGCCTTCGTGCGTGCGGCGAGTTCGTCGTCGTTTTCTCTTGCGGCAAGATGCTCTGCGTTGCGTGCGCGAATGAAATCGAGAATCTCGCGCTGCTGCGCGGGAGTGATTGATGCTTGCGGACGCAAGTTCAGGATCGGGCTCGCGCCGGCGCGAAGTGGAGTTCCTTGATGCACTGCCGGCAGAAAGCCGTTGCCCCACGCGGCCGGTCCTCCCTTGAGTCCGCCTGCCGGGTCGGGCATGACAACGAACGACGGCATGTCGCGATTCTCGCTGCCCAGGCCGTAGCTCACCCAACTGCCGAGGCTGGGTTTGCCCATCAGAATCGTGCCGGTGTTCATTTGATACACCGACTGCGGATGGTTCACACTGTCGCCGTGGCAACTACGAATGACGCACAAGTCGTCGGCGCACGCGGCAATCTCCGGCAGGAACTCGCTGACTTCGATTCCCGACTCGCCACGCGCATGAAACGGATGCACAGGCGGAAGCAACGGGTTCGCCGCAACTTTGCGTCGCGTCATCACCATGCCGTAGCTGTCGGGCAAAGGTTTGCCGGCGTACTTAATCAGATCGGGCTTCGGGTCGAACAGATCGACGTGACTTGGCCCGCCGTGCATGAAGAGGAAGATGACGCGCTTGGCCCGCGGCTTGAAGTGCGGACCGGCAGGCGCGCCGGAAGTGGCGGCACGAAGCGTGGAGTCTTCCCACAACATCGTAGACAAGGCGAGCGAGCCGAGACCGCAACCGGCCTGCCGCAGAAGATCGCGACGCGAGGGAACAAAGATCGAGGAGTCCATCGACGTGTGCTCGGCCAAAGGCGGGACGTTCAAGCGGTTTAGGCCAAGACGTCATTGAACCGCGCCGACATTTCGTCTGTCAACCTTTTGATTGTTTGAATCCGCCACGAGCAGCGTTTCTCAATAACTGTTGCACACGACGATAGTTCGGCCCCTCGCGACCGTCGAACCAACAGCCCGCCAAGGTTTCAGCGAATTGTGGTGAGCCGCATAAAGTCTCGGTACGTAGTCGCGGAAAATACTCGTCGAAGTGGTCTTCAAGGAGGTGTTCGAGAAGAACGGTTGCCACACCCGTCCGCATGTCGGCATCGTCGCTATGGCCGTGATCGCGGATGACAACCCATACTATCTCGGGATGGGTCGGCAATGCTTCACCGACCACAATAAGTGCCTGCCACCGGCAGTCGTTGTCCGGATCCGAGACCATCTCGACGGCCATCGCAGTGAAGCTGGCCGGGTCAACGCCGCGATTAATCTCGCGCCGCATCAGCGCCAACGCAAGTAAGCGCTCATTGGCATCACGATTCCTGGCCAATTCCGTGAGGCATTGAGCAGTTATAGGGCCGAAGACCGCCTCCGCCTTCCGCAGCGCATCAGCCACTCGTTCGCTTCCCACGAATAGCACCCCCGAGAGGTTGGTTTTGCTGAGGGCATTTTAGCAAATACCAATTGCACTCGGATATCGGGCACGACCGGACCGATGCATCGGACTGATTGTATCTGTCGGCGCTTCCCAGAAGGCCTCCCGGCCATTGGCCCGGGGCTAACGTGCCTCACCTCGGTGACCAAACCTCTTCGTCCTCTTCTTCGACGCCCTCGGAATCCTCGTCGCCATCATCGGACTCTTCTTCACCGTCCTCATCGATGATCTCATCGTCGTCATCGACCTCTTCCTCGACGTCCTCCTCGTGTGTCATCTGTATACGGTTCGAGTGCCTCGACGGAGGCGGCGCAGCGGTGGGGGCGACGGCTTCGGCACTTTGACCGCTCATGGCGGCCCATTGTTCGACGGTCACGAGCACCTCGCGGGCTTGCGAGCCGTTGTACGGACCGACGATGCCGTCCTCGGCCATGAAGTCGATCAAGCGAGCACCGCGGCCATAGCCCACGCCCAAGGCACGCTGCAACAGCGACACGCTGCCACGTCCTTCCCGGACGATGACGTCGATGGCGGCCTCGTACAACTCGTCGCGTTTCTTGAAGCGGTCGGGCCCTTGCTCGCCAGCGTCGGCGGGCTTGAGCTGCACCAGCTCCTGCACGAAGTCCGGCTCACTCGTGCCGACGAACTCGACGACCTTGTTGATCTCTTCGTCGCTGACGTAGGTGCCTTGACCACGGATCAGTGTGCTCGTGCCAGGCCACAAGAAGAGCATGTCGCCGTTGCCGAGCAGCTTGTCGGCTCCCATCTCGTCGAGCACGACGCGGCTATCCGTGCGGCTCGCGACTTGGAAGGCGATGCGTGCCGGCAGGTTGCTCTTGATGAGGCCTGTGATGACGTCGACGGTCGGCTTCTGTGTGGCGAGCACAAGGTGAATGCCGACCGCACGGCTTTTCTGCGCCAAGCGGATGATGTGCGTTTCGACTTCCTTCGCGGCGGTCATCATCAAGTCGGCCATTTCGTCGGCAACGATGACAATGTACGGCAGGTGTGTCGGAATCGCCTTGCGCTCATCGTCGGTTTCCGGCTGCAGGCGCTCCATCAACTCTTCTTCGCCGAGCTGATTGTAACCCGCGATGTGACGCACACCCGCCCGGGCGAGCAGTGCGTAACGTTCTTCCATCTTGTCCACGGCCCACGCGAGCAAGGCCTCTGCCTTCTTCATGTCGGTGACGACCGGGTGCATCAAGTGCGGCAACGTCTTGTACGGGCTGAGTTCGACCATCTTCGGGTCAATGAGCAGCATGCGCACTTCGTCGGGCCGGCGGGTCATCATTAACGACATCAAAATCGTGTTGAGACAGACGCTCTTGCCCGTGCCGGTGCGGCCCGCGATGAGCAAGTGCGGCAAGCTGGCGAGGTCGGCGATCATCGGATTGCCGGCGACGTCTTTGCCCAGGTAGATCGGGATTTTCATCTTCGCCGCTTTGTCGCTCCCTTCTTCGATCACTTCGCGAAGGCGGACAAGCTGACGCGTCTCATTCGGCACTTCGATGCCTACGGTGTTCTTGCCAGGAATCGGCGCCACGATACGCACGCTCGGCACGCGCAGCGCGATCGCAACGTCGTCAGCAAGGCTCGTGATTTTCGCGAGTCGCAAGCCCGTCTCGAGTTCGAGTTCGAACTGTGCGATGACTGGCCCGGTTTCGATCTCCACAACCTTGACGTTGAAGCCGAAGCTGGCGAACGTCTTTTCGAGCACCTTCGCCTTGCGGCGGACTTCCTTCTCTTGCTCCTCGAAGTGCATCTGCTCGTTCGGCAGCAGCATATCGAGCGACGGCAACTGGTAGTCGCTGGCGTCGGCCTCGCGGCTTGCGGCGGCGTCGAGTGCGTGCATCACCTCTTTGCGCTCGTCGCGCGGCGCCAGACCGTGCTTCTTCACACGCAGCTCCGCGGCAGGCGTTGCCGGCGCGGCAGGTTTGGCGGGCACTTCGGCGGTGGCGGCGGCTTCGATCGTTTCTTCCGCTTCTTCTTCCTCTTCGTCGGTTTCTTCCTCTTCTTCCTCCTCTTCAACTGCCGCGGCCTTCTCTTCGTTCAGCTGCTTGCCGCCAATGCGAATCGACGGACCTTCCACCGGCAGCACGTCGCAATCGGTCACGCGAGTGAGGCCCGGTTTGTTTCGCAACTGCCAGGTGAAGGCAAGGACGCGGCCAAGTCCATGCACGATCCAGTAATCGGTGCAAAGCAGCAACCCCGCGACGAGCACGCTCGTGCCGAGCAGATACGCGCCCGTGGTGGCGACGTTCATGTGCAGCAAGCCACGCCCGACTGCGCCGACATATCCGCCTGAGCCGATCACGGGCCCCGGCGACATGCCCGGCATCGCCATCGCCACGAGCGTCGTCATCCCGATGAGCGACAACACCCAACCGAGCGCGCGTAGTCGGCGATCGCTGATTTCGCGACCCTTCAGCAACAGCACGGCGACGGCCGCCATCGACCCAACGACGTACCATGCTGCGAGGCCGAAGCCTTCGAAGAACAGGAACGCAGCGATCGCGCCGGCACGCCCGCAAATGTTGTGTGCAAGTGCGCGAGGCGGATGCACCAACGCCGACGGTGGGTCGGCCGGGTCGTAGGTCGCCAGCGCCAAGGCGAAGAATGCCGAGGCAGCCAAGAGGACCAGCGCGATCAGGTCGTGCTTGCGATTGCGAGCAGTTAGCATTTCGAACGCAACTCGTCAGACGTCACGCTGTGTTGGCGTGACATGGCTGTGCGGGGCGCGTCCGTGCCCACTCAAGCGTCGCTGTCCGTCGGTAGTGTGTGTCCATCGACCGAGATGGGCCGCGCGTCTGAAAAATCTTCAGCGCGGCGTTGATCTCTACGTCAGCGGGATCTTCTCGCCAATGGCATCCTGTGGCTCAATCGTGCGAAGAAGCACGTCCGACATGACGAGCGTGTCCGTGCGCGTCGAGCTACAAAGTAACTCTACCCGATGCCGTTCTAACGTCCTGCGAAACACGTCGAGCAAACGCAGAAAAAGCGAATCGCAATGACGGCCGTACCGTCTGCGTAAACTTTACCTCGGTTCCGATGCGGGATATGTGCCTTTCGCGGCGACAGCGGACGCGTACCGTCGCAGGTTGAACTTGACGATTAAAGCGGCATGAACCATCTTGTCCGGCAGTAAGGGGCTCGCTTCTCGGCTGACACGGAGGGATATCAGCCATGGATCGCATCGCGGCGGCGCTAGTCGCAATCTGTTCGTGTGCTTCATTCGCCAAAGCTGTCGAGGTTGGCGAGTTCTATGTACTCAAAGAGGAAATCGCGGATGCCGACGGCGCACGCGAAAACCTCATGCCAGGCGACGTTATCACGATTGCCGAGATCGATGACGGTCGTGTTCGCTTGGATGAGATCGACGGTTGGTTCGATGTGCCCATTCTCGTGCCGCTCGCCAACGGCATCGAGCTTTTGACGAAGGCGATCGAGCGCGATCCAACGCGAGCGGAGCCGTACTATTGGCGAGGCAGCGCGCGATATCTCGTCTCTGATAATGTTAATGCGATCGAGGACTTCAGTCAGGCGATTCTTCGCGACGCGGTCGACGCTCGATCGTACGGAGGTCGCGGCCGCTGCTATGCCGAGCTAGGTTGCCATCGCGATGCAATCGCGGATTTGGACGTTGCGCTAAGGCTCGACCCTAGACTGACCCTGGCACGGCAGACTCGCGGCTACTGCCTTTACTGGTTGCGCGAGTACGAGGCTTCGGTTCGCGATCTGACCGAGGTACTCGAGCAGAACGAAAAAGGTGCCAACAACTATCGATGGCGAGCGCTTGCGCACCGGTCGATGTTCGACTTCAAAAATGCCGAGGCCGACCTGAAGCGAGCCTGCGAACTGGCGCCAGAAGATGCGGAACTTCGCAGAGACCTGGGGCAGGCCATCTTTGAGTCGGGTCGGCTGACCGACGCGTTTGCCGAAGTGCACGAGTCGCTCCGTCTTGCGCCACATTATGCCGACGCGCATTTTCTACTTTCTCGTCTTTACGCTCGTGAAGAGAACTGGGGACGTGCAAGTGCCGAAGTCGAGAAGGGGATCGAACTCGCGCCCGACGATCCTCGCGGATTCGGAACCCGATTGCATCTTCGCATGCGTCTAGGTGACTACGCGGGAGCTGTTGCGGACGCCGATCGAGCGATTCGCCTGGCACCGAACAATCCTGACTACCTTGTGGCGCGTGCTGCGCTGAAGTTGAAGTTCGAGCACGCGGACCTTGCAATTCGCGACGCAGACGATGCCATCAAACGCGATCCTCAGTGCGCCGAAGCATATCTCATTCGAGCAAAGGCCCGTCTCATGCTCCGGAGTCTATCCGGAGCGAACGACGACGCGACACTCGCGATACAATTTAATTCGTTCGACCCCGAATCGCATTATGTTCGCGCGGCAATTCGATGTTGGACAAAGGAATACGAAGGTGCTCTGGCCGATCTGAACGAGACAGTTCGATTGCAGCCAGACTACCCCGACGCCTTGGATGCACGGGCACGAGTTCGTGCCGCGCTAAACATTCGTGAAACTTTACGCGGCCAAATTGGGCCCACTGCAAACCTGAGTTCAAGCAATGCAATCCTAGACGTGACGGCACGAGTTCAGATTACGCACAACTCAGATCAAGCGGCAGAGGGGAACCTACAACGGTCTAAAATCGCCTGTCTCGATAGAGCATTATTGGATGCAACCGCGCAAGCACGGGTTCGCCATCAAGAGAATATAAGTAAAGCCGTCGATCGTTACTTTGGAACGGGTTCAACATCGATTCCCTGTGATGCCGTGTCGACGGCAGCCAATGAAGTGCTAGGCGAGTCAATTCGTCGCGTTCTAACAAAAGGTGAAAGCCAAGTGCCTGGCAGTACTGTTTTAGACATCAGCAAGTTCAAATCCACACGCTGATTCTGAGCTCTGGAACGTCTGCGTTTGTCCACATTTTACCGTTGCATTACGAAACGGCACTTTATGCAACGAACACACGCACAGGTTTTAATTGCTGGGCGTCGTGGGGAGTGAGGATTGCGATCAACACGTCGCGCGCGTCAAAGGCAGCGATTTCGACCCCACTCGGAGCCGTGTCGCGAACGATTGCACGACCGTGAACAATCGCTTCGTGTTCTAGCTGCGTCAGAATGATCCTTGGCAGTTTTCCAAGAGCCCGTTCAGGAGGCTCAAGCCTCGCGGCTAGTTCTGACGCGCACGCTTCGTGAATGAGCCAAGCATCTTCCAAATGAAACGTGCCGATGCCGGTGCGCACCAAGGCCGACATCACCGCCGCGCTGCCGAGATGTTCGGCGAGATCGCGGCCGAGCGATCGCACATACGTTCCGCTGCTGCACTCGATATCGAGCACCACCTGCGGATAGCGGTACTCGACCACGTCGAGCCGATGTACAGTGATCGGCCGCGGTTCGAGTTCAACCTCCGCCCCTTTGCGGGCCAGTGCGTAGGCGCGACGGCCGCCGACTTTGAGAGCGCTGAAGATCGGTGGCCGCTGCAGGATGTCGCCGACGAATGTCTTGGCGGCTGCGGCAAGTTGCTCGTCGCTCGGCTGCGGGGCGTCGTCGAGCAGGGTGATCTCGCCTTCGGTGTCCTCGGTCGGACTCGATTGACCAAGTTGGAACGTGGCGCGATAGCGCTTTGTCATTTGCTGAACGCGGTCGATCAATCGCGTTGCCGAGCCTATGGCGACCACGAGTACCCCCGAAGCAAGCGGGTCGAGCGTCCCGGCATGGCCGACCTTCAAACCGCGCGGAACCAGACGCAAGACGCGATCGACCGCAGCTCGCGACGAGATGCCCGACGGCTTGTTGATATTCAGAAAGCCTTGCATTGCGATGCGGAACGGCCTGGGTGATACTCGAACAACTTCCGAAGCGACTCATTGTCGCGTGCGTGGGCACTTGTTTCTAGATGAAGGTTCCCTGTCGATGATCAGGTCACAGACTTTGTGGTTCGCGCTCGCGGCTTGGGCGCACTTTGTCGTCGCCATCGATGCACAAACAAAGACCAAAGAGCCGACCAAGGCGGCGTCGCTGGTCTTTGTTCAACAAGGCGATATTCCGATCGTCATCACGTCGCCGCACGGAGGACGCGAAGCGATTCCCGACGCGCCGCCTCGCAAGGGTGGCGACGGACTGTATCGGTTTGTCGCTGTGCCCGACGAAAACTCCGGCGACTTGGCCGATACGCTGGCCGATGAACTTGCGAAGCGGTTGGAGCACAAGCCGTTTGTGATTCGCGCGAAGTTCAGTCGAAAATATTGCGACGTCAATCGCGAGGCAAAGGACGCGTACGAATCGCTGGCTGCCAAAGCGCAATACGACGCTTACCACGCCGCAATCGAGGCCGCGTGCCGCAAGGTGCTCGATCGGTGGCACGGTGGTTTGCTCTTAGACATTCATGGGCAGTCGACCTACCCCGACAAGCTTATTCGCGGCACGAACAACGGTCGCACGGTGACGCGGCTCGTCGAACGTCAGGGAGCCGAAGCCTATCTCGGAAAAAGCAGCTTGCTTGGCCTGATGGAGAAGCGAGGCTACGCGGTTCTGCCGCCGATCGACACTATGGATAAGGAGCCTGAACGCTATGCGGGAGGCTTCACTGTCAAAAGCTACGGGAGTCATCAGGCGGCTGGCATCGACGCGATTCAATTCGAATTCGGTCGCGAATATCGGGTGCCGCGATCGAAGGCTGAACAGTCAGGTCGCGATTTAGCCGACGCGGTGGTTGACTACGTTACCGAGTATTTGCCTGCCGCGGCCCAAAAGGCCGCTGCGGCGGAGTGAACGATGGCCTTGAGTGAATGCATGAGCGCTTCGCGGCGAGTGATGTCGATACTTGCCCTGGCGGTGATCCTCGTATCACAAGTTCCTGACGCACGCGCACAATCCACTGAAGACTACGACGTCGTTGTTTACGGCGCGACGCCAGGCGGCATCGTGGCGGCGGTTGCTGCCGGGCGCGAGAAGCGATCGGTTGCAGTCGTCGAGCCGTCGAAGCACGTTGGCGGGATGACAACTGGCGGGCTAGCGCGCACCGACGTTGGTAACGCGAAAGTCATCGGCGGTCTGGCGACGGAATTCTTTGAACGCGCCGCGGCCAAATACGGCGACGACCGCATCAAGAGCAAGGACAAGTTCTACAGCGAGCCTCACGTCGCCGAGCAGACGTTCAACGAAATGCTTCGTGATGCGGGAGTGACCGTGATCCTTGGCGAATCGCTCGACCGACGCGACGGTGTGAAAAAGTCGGGCAATCGCATCGCTTCGATTCGCACGCTGCAAGGACGAACGCTTCACGGCAAAATGTTCATCGACGCTTCGTACGAAGGCGACCTGATGGCCGCCGCCGGGGTCGATTACATCGTCGGGCGTGAGTCTCGTGCGAAGTATGGCGAATCGCTGGCGGGCTACTATCCGATGCCCATTCGTCCGCACACGGCAGAGGAAATGTCATCAGTCTGTTCCTGCATCGGCGGCATGGGCAAACATTATGTACACGGCACCCCGGCGGCGATTTCGGCGCTCGATACCGCTGGCAATCCCATCTTCGGCGTCGAGCGTGCTCCGCAAGGTTTGAAGCCCGGCGATGCCGACAATCGAACGCAAGCCTACAACTTTCGCATCGTCGTGACGCGCGATCCGAGCAATCGTGTGCCGTGGCCGAAGCCTGCGAATTACGACGCGACGCGTTACGAGTTGCTGCTGCGGCTCGTGCAAGCGTTTCCAGAGATTCGCTTCGGGCGGCTGTTTCACCTCGGTTCGGTTGCTAACGGCAAGTTCGATCTCAACTCCCAAGGTTTGTTTTCGACCGACTATTCCGGTGCAAACACGGAGTGGCCCGATGGTGATGACTTGGCGAGAGAGCGCATGCTTCGCGACCACATCAACTTCAATCAAGGGCTGCTGTGGTTCATCGCGAATGACGAGCGGCTGCCGAAGGCGCTCCGCGAAGAGGCAAGCGAGTGGGGGCTTTGTCGTGATGAGTTCGTTGATAACGGCCATTGGCCTTATCAACTCTATGTTCGTGAAGCGCGGCGCATGGTTGGGCCCTATGTGCTCGTGCAGAACGACCTCACCGACGAAGTCACGAAGTCTGACAGCATCGCGATGGGCTCGTTCCTCATCGATTGCCACATCGTTCGGCGCATCGTGGGCGAGGATGGCACGGTCGTCGACGAGGGGGCGTTTCCCGATACGCCGTCGAAGCCCTACGCGATCCCGTATCGCACGTTGACTCCCAAAGCCGAGCAGTGTGCGAACCTGCTCGTGCCGGTATGTATGTCGGCGTCGCATATCGCGTACTGTTCGATTCGCATGGAGCCGCAGTACATGATGATGGGGCATGCTGCCGGGCTCGCGGCGTCGGCGGCGATTGCAAAGGGTACGGCCGTACAAGAGATCAACGTCGAGGCCTTGCGGACGAAGCTCCGCGAGCAACAGGCTGTGCTGGAGCTGCCGTCCGCGGGCACGAAGAAGTGACGCCACTCTACGCTCAAGTCCTCGGCGAAGATTGGGATCGACTCGCTGAGCCGATTCGAGCGTTACATCAAGGCGCCGTTCGGGCCGTCGGTAACTTCCGTGTCACGCGTGGTTCGAACTGGATTGCGAACCTGCTCGCGCGATGGATCGGGCTTCCTGCGGCAGGTGAGAACGTCGTTCTCGAACTGAAGATCACAGCGTCCGACGGTACGGAGCGATGGCGACGTCGGTTCGATGACCTTATTCTCGAAAGCGTTCAGCGCTTGGGCAGCCGCGGTAGATTAGTCGAGCGCATGGGGCCGATGGAATTCGGGATGGATTTCGAGGTGGTCGATGGCGCGTTGATTTATCATGTTCGCCACTTGGCGCTGCGGACGTTCGGTCTTCGCCTGCCATTGCCGCCCATCGGCCTCGCCGCTTGCACCGCAACAGAGAAGTCCAACGTGGATGGTCAAGGCGTCGACGTGTTCGTGTCGATTCACGCGCCGATCGTGGGGCTGATCGCACAGTATGAGGGCAAGTGTAGGGTGGTCGATTCCGATGACTCACCCCCACTACCATGAGGCATCCGTGATTCCTCGACGTCGATGGCATCGAGGCGTATTCATCGCTGCGGGGTGTTACAACCTCGCCTGGGGTGCGATGACCATTGCCGATCCGCAATGGATGTTTCGCTTCGCGGGAATGCCGTTGCAGAACTACCCCGAAATCTTCGGGTGCCTGGGAATGGTCATCGGCCTTTACGGCGTGCTCTATCTCGAA
This sequence comes from uncultured Planctomycetota bacterium, assembly GCA_963708675.1. Classification (GTDB taxonomy): domain Bacteria; phylum Planctomycetota; class Planctomycetia; order Pirellulales; family PNKZ01; genus DATAXP01. The sequence goes on along the minus strand of CAVPTO010000003.1, from coordinate 913,109 downwards.
GTGGCACGTGTGCCCGAGCACGGCTGGTTGCTGGCGGCCGTCGGGCTTACCGGTAAAATCCTCGGTCCCATCGGTCAGGCGCAGCTGATGTGGACGGGCCAATGGCCGACGGCTGCGCTCGTGCTCGCGATTCCAAACGACTTAATCTGGTGGATTCCGTTCGGGCTGTACCTTTACGATGCCTGGCCGTCGTTTCGTGCTCAACTGAAGGCCGATCGCGGGGCGGAAAGTTCTACTGCGTCGCAATCTCGCGGATAAACTTCACGCGCGGGCTGCCGCCGTTGCCGGTGAGAAACTCGCTGATGTAGCGCATCCGTTCGCGAGGCCGATCGGGCGGCGTGAAGCTGTCGCCCTTCTGAATGATCGGGCGGAACTCTTCGATGCCGCCGAACTCGCGAACTCCTGCCGGTCGGCACGGAAACCAATAGCCTTGGCCTTCGTCGTCTTCGAGATAGAACTCGGCATAGGCGTGGCCCGGGCATGCCAGAAAAACCAGCCGAGCAGGAATGTCGCAAGCGCGGCAGAAGGCCACGAACAATGAGCTCATCTCTTCGCTGTCGCCGGTGCCGTCCTTGAGCGTCTGCGTCGTCGACTTCAGCGGCCCGCTCAGGAACCGCACGCGCTCTCGAACGTTGTCGTACAAGGCTTCGACTTTTTCCCAGGCCGTCGTCTTCGACTTGATGACGTCCTTGGCCAGCAACTTGACGCGCTGGTTCGTGCTTTCGATGTTCATACTCGGAGCCAAGAAAACGCGCGTGTCGACTTTCAACTTCTTGGTGTTCGGCAGCACGAAGATGCTTGTGTCCGCCGGGGGCAGAACGGCGCGACGCTTCAACTCGAAGACCATCGCCGCGCCACACTCGTCGCCGCTTGCGACGAACGGCATGCCCACGACCATCTGGCGCACGGTGCCGACATCGCGAAAGCTCACTTCAGTTACCGACGGCGAGACGTTACGCGACGCCTCTTCGACATGCTGCTCAGGCCATTCGGCCGGCGCAAGCGTTGTTGCGACGAGACCTCGGCACGGTCCCCCCTCGGCCACCACCACGACGCCGACGCGAAGCATCTGCGTCATGTCGCGGCCTAGCCGTGGCCCTTTGCCTTCCTGCTGATTGAACGTTTGGGCCGTGAGCGGCGTGGCCAGCAGCAGAGTTGACACGGCGAAACACGCGAATCGTTGAATCACGGACGCCTCCCATGGTGAGCGAATGACGGTGGCGTCCGTGTTGCCGCGAGCGATTGCCCTCTATTGCTACAGTAGTTGAGACTTCCAGGAATTCAACGCAACGCCGCTCTTGACGATCCTATCGATTATGCCAAAGCGTGAGATACCAACCGATTCTTGCAGGAGGTAATCGAGAAGCGGATGGGGTGGGATTCGAACCCACGATAGGCTTTCGCCTACGCCGGTTTTCAAGACCGGTGCCTTAAACCGCTCAGCCACCCATCCAGGAGCTCGCGACGGAGCCCGTTTCAACGCGGTTGCACTCCAGATTAGCGGCCTCAGGCGTCCTGACAAGCCAATCGAGCCGTTGCAGGCGAACTGCAAAGTCGACGCTCATGCACGCATGTGCCGCCCCAAAGAGGCAAGCCTTTACCAGCCTTTACCAATGTTCTTCGAGTTACGGCGCTTCTCGTCGACTTTGCAGTCCTCCTGGCGAGGCCATTGCGAGGCTTTCGCCTCTTGTCTCGCGGACGTAAAATAGCAAGTCTTTGTCCCACACGTGTCGAGTGACCTCGCTAATGCACAGTAAGCTGGTAGTTCTTGGAGGCGGCCCCGGCGGATATACGGCGGCATTTCTGGCTGCCGACCTCGGCATGGAGGTCACGATTGTCGAGTCCGATCCACGGTTGGGCGGAACGTGCTTGCTACGGGGGTGCATACCCTCGAAGGCCCTGCTCCACGTCGCTCGAGTGCTTGAAGAGGCACGCGAGATGGCTGATTGGGGCGTCGAGCTCTCGCGATCGCAAATCAAAATCGACTCGCTGCGCGCCCGTAAAGAGAAGGTCATCAGCACGCTCACGGGCGGACTGAAGCAACTGGCCAAGCAACGCAAGGTCCGCGTCATTCACGCCAAGGGCGTCTTCGAGAATTCGACAACATTACGCCTTGAAGGGGGCGACAAAGCGACTTACTCGGATGGCGACCGGCTGACGTTCGACCACTGCATCCTTGCGACCGGCAGCATTCCGACGATGATCCCCTCGATGAACATCGGCTCGCCGCGCGTGTTCGACTCGACGGGCGCGCTGGAACTGCGAGAGCTGCCTGAAAGCATGCTCGTCGTCGGCGGCGGCTACATCGGTCTTGAGATGGGGACGGTTTACGCCGAGTTGGGCACAAAGGTCAGCGTCGTCGAAATGACCGACGGTCTGTTGCCCGGCGCCGACCGCGACCTTGTGAAACCATTGCATCAAAGACTGTCGAAGCTGTACGCGAACATCTATCTCAGCACGAAAGTCGTTTCGATTGCCGACAAGGGCGATGCAATCGAGGTCACTTTCGAAAGCGCCGAAGGCAAGCGTTCAGAGAAGTTCAGCAACGTTCTGGTGTCCGTCGGCCGCAAGCCGAACAGCGTGGGCATTGGCCTGGAGAACACGAAGGTCGAAGTCGATAAGCGTGGCTTTGTCGGAATCGACAAACAGCAACGCACAGCCGACGAGCATATTCTGGCGATCGGTGACATCGCTGGCGAGCCGATGCTCGCGCACAAGGCATCGCACGAAGGTCGCGTCGCGGTCGAAGTCCTGCACGGCGAGCCGACGGTTTTCGACGCCAAGGCGATTCCCGCCGTCGTCTTTACCGATCCTGAAATCGCATGGGCCGGGCTGACCGAAGCGCAGGCCACTCAGCAAGGCCGCGAAGTCGAAATCGTTCGCTACCCGTGGGCCGCCAGTGGTCGCGCCCAGGCGCTCGGTCGCACCGAAGGCATGACGAAGATTGTCGTCGATCCTGAAACCGAGCGCGTGCTCGGCGTCGGAATTGTCGGCGTGAGTGCCGGTGATCTGATTGCCGAGGGGGTGTTGGCCATCGAAATGGGCTGCGAGGTTGGTGACATCGCTCACACGATCCATCAGCACCCGACGCTGGGCGAAACCTTAGCGTTCGCCAGCGAGATGTACTTCGGCACCGCGACCGAGATCTACAAGCCCAAGCGAAATCATTAGCCGTTCTTTCGCGAGTTCGGGTCGAGAACCGCCGGCCGGGGACTTGAAGGGGTGTCGGACCTCGCAATTCCCCGCGAAATCCGGCCTTCGATGTCCGGGCTTTACGTAGGCTTGCGGGGGCGAAATAATAGCCATGCTCGCCGCCGCATACGTTTTCTTAGGGGCGTGACCGCCGAACTGGCCCGGAGCTGTTGATGGCCCAAGTAGACACCGATCAAACACCTACGACCGGCGATGTCGATCCGTCGGAAACGAAGGAATGGCTCGAGTCGCTGCAATACGTTCTGCAGGCCAAAGGCCCCGAGCGCGTGCGCTATCTGCTATCGGTTCTCGACGAAGCTGCCAGTCGGCAGGGCGTCGAGCTGCCGTTCGCGCTGAATACGCCGTACGTCAACACGATCGCCCCTAGCCAACAGCCGATGTTTCCGGGCAACCGGGATATCGAACGGCGGATCAAGAGCATCATCCGTTGGAACGCGATGGCGATGGTCACGCGCGCCAACAAGGCGCACGACGGCATTGGCGGGCACATCAGCACGTTCGCCTCGGCCGCGACCTTGTACGAGGTGGCGTATAACCACTTCTTCCGCGGCAAGGGCGACGATTACTCCGGCGACCAAGTGTATTTCCAAGGTCATGCCGCGCCGGGCATTTATGCTCGCGCGTTCGTCGAAGATCGTTTGACGGAACAGAACCTCGTCAACTTCCGTCAGGAGTTGGCCAAGGGTGGCGGACTGTCGAGCTATCCGCACCCGTGGCTGATGCCCGAGTTCTGGGAATTCCCGACGGTGTCGATGGGCCTCGGGCCGATCATGGCCATCTACCAGGCACGGTTCAACAAGTACCTGACCGATCGTGGCATCAAAGACACCTCCGGTCAGCACGTGTGGGCATTCCTCGGCGACGGCGAATGCGACGAGCCCGAGACACTCGGCGCCATCACGCTCGGCAGCCGTGAGAAGCTCGACAACTTGATTTTCGTAATCAACTGCAACCTGCAACGCCTCGACGGGCCCGTGCGCGGCAACGGCAAAATCATTCAGGAGTTGGAAGGCGCCTTCCGCGGTGCGGGTTGGAATGTCGTCAAAGTCATTTGGGGCGAAGATTGGGACACGCTGCTCGAAAAAGACAAGACAGGGCTGCTCGTCCAACGCATGAGTGAAGTTGTCGACGGCGAGTACCAGAAGTACACCGTCATGCCCGGCAGCTACATCCGCGAGCATTTCTTCGGCAAATACCCCGAGTTGCTTGAACTCGTCAGCCACATGTCCGACGAGAAGCTCCGCTCGCTGAAGCGTGGCGGCCACGACCCCGAGAAGGTCTACGCAGCCTACAAATTCGCGACCGAGAACCACAACGGTCGTCCCACGGTGATTCTCGCCAAGACGATCAAAGGCTACGGCCTCGGCGAAGCGGGCGAAGGGCGCAACACGACCCACAATCAGAAGAAAGTGAATGAAGCCGAGTTGCGCGAGTTCCGCACTCGCTTCAACATTCCGATCTCCGACGATGACGTCGTCAAAGCGCCATTCTACAAGCCGGCAGAAGATAGCGCCGAGATGCAATATCTTCGGGAGCGTCGCGAGAAGCTCGGCGGCGCAATCCCCAAGCGTATCACGACCGCGCCGACCAGCATCATTCCGCCGCTTGACGACTTCAACGATTCGCTCACGAGCAGTGGCGATCGCGAAGTCTCGACGACGATGGCCTTCGTCAAGCACTTCGGCCGACTTCTCAAAGACAAGAACATCGGCAAGTACATCGTTCCCATCTGTCCCGATGAATCGCGCACGTTCGGCATGGAGTCGTTGTTCCGTCAGTGCGGCATCTATGCCCACACTGGGCAGTTGTACGAGCCCGTCGATAGCAACAACTTCCTGTACTATCGCGAAGCCAAAGACGGACAGATTCTCGAAGAGGGAATCACCGAAGCTGGTTCGATGTCGTCGTTCATCGCGGCAGGCACTTCGTACGCCACGCACGGCATCAACATGATGCCGTTCTTCATTTACTACTCGATGTTCGGCTTCCAGCGCATCGGCGACCTGATTTGGGCCGCTATGGACATGCGCTGCAAGGGCTTCCTCTTAGGTGGCACCGCCGGACGCACGACGCTCAACGGCGAAGGTCTGCAACATCAGGATGGCCACAGCCACCTGATCGCCACCGCCTTCCCGAGCATTCGCACCTACGACCCGGCCTACGCCTACGAGACAGCCGTCATCGTCATGCACGGCTTACGCGAGATGTATGAGCAGGGCGTCGAGGCCATGTATTACATCACGCTGCACAACGAAAATTACACGATGCCTGCCATGCCAGAAGGCTCGGCCGACGGCATCGTCCGTGGCATGTACCACTGCAGCAACGTCGACGCAGGCTCGGGCAAGCCGCGCGTGCAGTTGTTCGGTTCCGGCGCCATTCTTCGCGAGGCGCTGCGAGCGCAGAAGATTCTCGCCGAGAAGTACCAGGTTTCGAGCGACGTTTGGAGCGTCACGAGTTACAAGGAGCTTCGGCGCGACGCCCAAGCGACCGAGCGCTGGAACATGCTGCATCCCGGCGAAAAGCCGCGCAAGGCATACGTCGAAACGCTGTTGGAAGGGCGCGAAGGACCGTTCATCGCCAGTTCCGACAATGTGCGGCTTGTCGCCGAGCAGATCGATCCGTGGATTCCGGGCGGCCTGTACGCTTTGGGCACCGATGGCCTCGGACGCAGTGAGCTGCGAGCGCATCTGCGACGTCACTTCGAGGTCGACGCCGAATGCATCACGTTGGCGGCGCTCACGCAGTTGGCACGTCGCGACAAGTTCCCACGCACGGAACTTAAGAAAGTCGTCTCGACGCTCGGCATCGACCCCGAAAAGGTCGATCCGTTCGTGGCGTAGGTTTAACGGTCGGTTCAAGTGCGGCGGGGCGTCGCAAGTTTTTCTAGAGGGGAGAGCGCGGGATGGCTGTCGATTTCAAACTTCCTAACCTTGGCGAGAATATCGACGCTGGCGATGTCACCAACGTGCTCGTCAAGGAAGGGGACGAGATTCAAGCGAATCAAGCGGTCGTCGAAGTCGAGACCGGCAAAGCAACCGTCGAGATTCCCTGCCCGTATGCGGGCAAGGTGAGCAAGGTTCATGTGAAGGTTGGCCAAAGCGTTCCCGTCGGTGGAACGTTAGTGACGGTTGACGCGAAGGATGGTGCGGCGACTTCAGTCGCCGCGCCCAAGAAGTCCGCCCCGCAAGCCGCCGCACCGAAGGCCCCCGAGCCCGCGAAAGCCAAACCTGTTCCTGTTCCCGAAGCACCGAAGCCCACGCCGGCCGCTTCCAGCAATGGCCCAAAGCCGACCGCTCCGCCGCCGAAGCCGGCCCCGGAGCCCGAACCCGCCGACGAGATGGCCGATGTGGCGCCGGCCGGGCCATCGGTGCGTCGATTGGCTCGCGAGTTGGGTGTCGAGCTCGCCCGTGTGCGAGGCAACGGCCCCGGTGGACGGATCATGCGCGAAGACGTTGTCGCCGCCGTGCGCAATGCCGCCTCGCATGCTTCTGCCGCGCAGTCGACTTCATCGCGGGCGCCGCTGCCCGACGGCGTCGAGTCGAGCGACAACTGGGGCGTCGTGCGTCGCCAACCGCTCACACGCATTCGCAAGACGATCGCGGCCAACATGGTCAATTCGTCAACGACGATTCCACACGTCACGAACTTCGATGATGCCGACATCACGGAACTGGAAAGGCTTCGCAAGCAAAGCCAGGCTGACTACGCCGACAGCGACGTGAAGCTGACGATGATGCCGTTCCTCATGAAGGCGATCGCGCAATCGTTGCAAATGCACCCGCTGATGAACGCTTCGCTCGACATGGAGAGCGGCGAGATCGTCTATCACGACTACTTCAACCTCGGCATCGCCGTCGACACCGAGAAGGGGCTAGTCGTTCCCGTCGTGCGAGCCGTCGACCAACTGAGCATTCCACAGCTCGCGTTCGCATTGAACGAAGTCGCTGCGAAGGCCCGCACGTTCAAGTTCGCTCCCGACGACCAATCGGGCGGCACGTTCACGATCAGCAACCTCGGCGCGATCGGCGGCACGTATTCGACGCCGATCATCAATCCGCCGCAGTTGGCGATTCTGCTCGTCGGCCGCAGCCGCAGTTTGCCCGTGGTGGTCGAAGAGCGCGTCGTGCCGCGCCTGATGATGCCGCTGAGTCTATCGTACGATCATCGCCTCATCGACGGCGCCACCGCCGCGCGGTTCTTGAACGACGTAAAGGCGAAGCTCCAAGCGCCCGGGCGACTACTTCTAGCGAAGTAAGCACCGCACGCGATGCCTTACCGCTTGCGGTTTCGCGCTTACGCCTTCGACACCTTCATCAGCGCGACATAAAGCGCCAGCGACACACCGAAGCTAATAAACCACGCGTAGTGGTACAGCTCGATCCACAGGTGCGGCACGTCGGCATAGCCGAGCGTTCCCAAGAATCCGGGGATGCAAGGAAGAATTCCAACGACGAGGGCCACCATCGCTCGCAGGTTGAAGCCGCCGGTGTACCAGTACGGGCCGCCCTTCGTGTAAAGACCTTCCAGACTCAACTGCGTGCGTCGCAGGATGAAGTAGTCGGCAATCAGCACTCCTCCGACCGCTCCGAGCAACGCCGAGTACGCGACGAGCCACTGGAAGATGAAGCCCGTCGGATCGGCAACCAACCGCCACGGTTGAATCACGATGCCGATGAGCCCGGTGATCAGCCCACCGGTGCGAAAGCTGATCTTCTGTGGCCACAGATGCGCGAAATCATTTGCCGGACTCACCACGTTGGCCGCGATGTTCGTCGCCAGCGTCGCCAAACATAGCGACACCATCGCCACCGCCAGAACCAGTGGATTCTTGAACAACGACAAGAGATACACCGGGTCCCATAGTTTGTCGGGATTGGCGTCGGGATAGATCACCAGCGCCGCGGACGTGACGGCCACGCCGATGAATGAGTACAGCCCCATCGTGGTCGGCAAACCAATCGCTTGGCCGAGGATTTGATCGCGCTGCGTGCGAACGTATCTACTGAAGTCGGGAATATTGAGCGACAGCGTCGCCCAGAAGCCGATGTTCGCCGTCAGCGCTGAGACGAAAAACCCCCAGAACTGGCCAGCCTTCGGTCCGCCGGGCTCGAACTGCGACGGCTGTGAGAGCATCGTGCCGAAGCCGCCCGCCCGCTCATACGCCCAAGCCAACAGTGCGAGTCCTAGCGCGATCAACAGCGGCGCCTTGATGTTCAGCAGCACGCGGATCGAATCGATGCCGCGCCAGATCACGAACATGTTGACCGCCCAGAAGAATAGGAAACACGCGAGTTGGGGCGCGGTGATTTCAATCATCGGCAGCGGTTTATAATTGCTCCACCCTGGGAAGAACACGGCGAGAATCGTGTAGATCGCGCCGCCGCCAATCCAGCATTGAATGCCGAACCATCCGCAGGCGACGAGCGCTCTCAGCAGCGCGGGAACGTTCGCCCCCAGAATGCCGAACGACGCACGGCAATACACCGGAAACGGAATGCCGTACTTCGTTCCGGCGTGCGCGTTCAAGATCATCGGCACGAGCACGATCGTGTTGCCCAAGAAGATCGTGACGACCGCCTGCCACCAATTCATCCCCTCGGCGATCAACGACGAGGCAAGCATGTAGGTCGGGATGCACGCTGACATCGAGACCCATAGGACGGCGATGTCCTTCATCCCCCAACGCCGCTCGGCGGCCGACGTCGGCGCCATGTCGGCACTGTAGTACGGAGAGTCTGTAATCTGGCCTTGGTCGGCGGATCCCAGTGGAATGTCGTCAGCAGTCATGAAGGCCCAGAATAACGCACGATTCCATTGCAAAGAAGCGTGTTTTACACTTCGGCCTTTGCTGGGCGGCGCCCTTCGTAAGAGCTAGACTTATTTGGAAGTTCCGTTCCTGTACACGTCACTCTCTTGGGCAAGCGAGTCTCGATCATGTCTTCGACCTTCGACGAACAGTCCCCGCAGTACGATCCCAACGTGCGTGCCATGAAGGAGCAGCGTCAGCAAGCGCTGGCGATCGGTGCGCTGGCGCTGCCGAACCTCGTCGTGCGATCGGTCGCGACCCTCACGCTGTTGTATGGCATGTTGTCGCTGCTGCTGATCACGGTCGTCGAGGCAGGTTTCGCCACCCCGTCAATGGCATTGGTGATCGGCGTCGGCCTCGCGGTGCTGCAGTTCGTCGTCGGCCCATGGATCATGGACCTCAGCCTGCGATGGCTGTACACGATGCGCTGGGTCACGCCCGACGAGCTGCCGCCGCGCCTTCGCGACTTTGTGCAGCGTGTGTGCGATCAACACAAGATGAAGTTTCCGAGCTTCGGCATTATCGACGACGGCGCTCCGCAGGCTTTCACTTACGGACACCACCCGAACAACGCGCGCGTCGTCATCAGCCGTGGCTTGATGGAAATGCTCGAGCCGGCGGAGCTTGACGCCGTCGTCGCGCACGAGCTTGGTCACGCCTATCACTGGGACATGGCGCTCATGACGCTGGCGAACCTCGTGCCGTTGCTTCTGTTCTATGCCTACCGCGTCGGCCTGCGGGTAGCGGCAGGCAAGGGGGAGAAGACAAAAGCTCCCGCGTGGGCGGTCGCCATTGGCGCTTACATTCTGTACATCGTCAGTGAATATCTCGTGCTGTGGTTCAGCCGCACGCGCGAGTACCACGCCGATCGCTTCGCCGGCGCGGCGACAGGCAATCCCAACGCGCTGGCGATGGCTCTGGTGAAGATCGCCTACGGCCTGGCGGCGCAGGATAGCCACGACTCCGAAGCGGCGGAGGCCGGCGAAGGTGATAAAGAAAAGAAGGTAGCTCATCACGCGCCGGCTGGCACCGGCGCGCTGGCGGCATTAAACATCTTCGATCGCCGCGGCGCGGTCGGCCTCGTCATGTCGTCGGCATCGACCGCCACCGCAGACGAAAAGGTCGCCCCTACGATGGACATGGAACGCGTGAAGAGCGCGATGCAGTGGGATCTTTGGAACCCGTGGGCTGGTTTGTACGAAATGAACTCGACACATCCGCTCGTCGCGAAACGGCTCGAATACCTGTCGGATCAGGCGTCCGCGCTCGGGCAGAAGCCGGCCGTCGTCTTCGATCGTGCGAAACCAGAGTCGTATTGGGATGACTTCGCGATCGATGTTTCGATTTGGATGCTGCCGTACGTCGGAATGTTATTGGGGTTGGGCGTCTGGGGCGCCTGCATCGCGGCCAACCAGCCACAGAAGTTCGGCATCGCGGCGTTCCTGGCGTTGCTCGGAGCGGGCATGCTCGTCAAAACGCTCGCCAAGTACCGGGGCAAAATCTTCCCGCAGATGAATGTGGCCGCGCTGATGGGACACGTTAAGGTCTCGCCCGTCCGCCCGGTCCCAGCGACGGTGACGGGCAAGATCATCGGGAAGGGCGTGCCGGGACTGATCTACAGCAACAACTTCGTGATTCGCGACCCGAGCGGCATCTTGTTCCTCAACTATCAACAACCGCTCAACATCTGGAACTTTCTTTACGGCTTGTTGAAGGCCGGCAAGTTGCAAGGACACGACGTCCGCGCGATCGGCTGGTTCCGTCGAGCGCCAGTTCCGTACTTCGAAATCCTGCGCTTCGAGACGCTCGACGACAACCAAAGCCGCACCTGCTACGCCTACCACGCCGCGTTACTGCTTTCGGTGGCGTTGATGTTGGCCGGGCTGGGGTTCGCCATGTTCGGCTAAAGAATTCGCTAGGCGCTAATTCTTCTTCGCCAACTCCGCTTCGATCCAGGCTTCGAGCTCGTCCCAATCGACGGGAGGCAGCTTCGACAGATCGGGACGCAGCTTTTGCGCGCCCTTGATGTAGACGTGGACAATCTCCGACGGGTCGCGAGTCGTGTTCCAGTGCAAGAGGATGCGAATGCACTTGCCGAGCGAGCCCGGCACGTCGAGTTCATAGGTGCAGAGTAGCGGCACCTCGAGCCAACCAAGCTGTCGAGCCGCCAGCGCCGGGAACTCCGCGTTCAGATCGGAGGTTACCGTGAAGATGGCGCTGCCGACGTCGTGCGGGTCGATCTCGTTCTGACGAATCATGAGGGCCAACAACTGGCGCGTCGCGGCGAGGATATCCTCGCGCGTGTTGGCCTCGACCGTCGTCGCGCCGCGCACCCCTCGGCAAAGCATTGAACGCCCTCACAGTATTAAGACAAACCGTCAAACATACCGCGCGGGCGGGAAATGCAAAGTGCCTAGTGCACTTTGGAGATATAACTGACAGACCCGGATCGGTTCGTGCGTGTCGCTCGAACTACGCGAGAAGGCCGTGCACGACCTGGCCGTGAACGTCGGTCAGTCGGAAGTCGCGGCCAGCGTAGCGGTAGGTCAGCTTCGTGTGGTCGAAGCCCATCAGGTGCAACACGGTGGCATGCAAGTCGTGGACGTGCACGCGGTTCTCGACGGCCTGGAAGCCGCATTCATCGGTCGCGCCGTAAACCTGGCCGCCCTTTACGCCGCCGCCGGCCAGCCATGTCGTGAACCCATAGTGATTGTGGTCTCGTCCATTCACCTTTCCGCCGTTGTTCCCGGGCGAAGGCAACTCGACAGTCGGCGTGCGGCCGAACTCACCGCCCCAAATCACGAGCGTATCGTCCAGAAGCCCTCGCTGTTTCAAATCGACCAAGAGGGCTGCGATCGCCTGATCGCACTGCCCGGCTAAGCGGCGGTGATTCTTCTCGAGATCGTCGTGCGAGTCCCACGGCTGACCTTCGCCGTGCCAAACCTGAACGTAGCGGACGCCGCGCTCAACCAAGCGACGCGCGATGAGTATCTGCCGCGCCTGCACGCCGGGTCCGTACATATCGAGCACGTGCTGTGGTTCGCGCGTGACGTCGAACGCCTCGGCCGCTTCGCTTTGCATGCGATACGCCAGCTCGAACGAGTGGATGCGCGACTCAAGCGCCGTGTCGTTCGGATGCGCGGCGAGATGGCGACGGTTGAAGTTGTCGAGCAGGTCGAGTTGTGCGCGCTGAGCGTCAGCACTCAGGCCATCGTTGCGAATGTTCTGAATCAGCTTGTCGATCGCGGTGTGCTCGGTGTCGATGTACGTGCCTTGGTACACGCCCGGCAGAAAACCGGATCGCCAGTTCTCGGTCCCTTTCGTCGGATAACCGCCGGGGCACATCGAGATGTACGCGGGAAGGTTCTGATTCTCTGTGCCTAGGCCATACGTGAGCCACGAGCCCATGGTCGGCCGCGTGAGACGACCATCTCCGGAATTCATGAGCATCAACGATGGTTCGTGATTCGGCACGTCGGCATGCATCGAACGGATGACGGCGATGTCGTCGATGCAGGCGGCCGTCTTCTCGAATAGTTCGCTGACCTCGATGCCGCTTTGCCCGTACTTCTGAAACTTGAACGGCGAAGGCATCGCCGCGCCGGTCTTGCGTTCGGTGCGAAGATTGCCCGTCGGCAGTTCCTTGCCCGCATATTTCTCAAGGATCGGCTTCGGGTCAAACGTGTCGATGTGGCTGGGCCCGCCGTTCATAAACAGATGGATGATGTGCTTGGCCTTGGCGGCGAAATGCGGCGCACGCGGCATCATCGGGTTCGTGTATCCCGACTCGGCGGCCGCGGCACTCGAAGAGCCTTTCAGCAAATCGGCCAAAGCGAGCATGCCGAGGCCCATGCCCGAGCGCGTGAGCATCTCGCGCCGCGAATAAAGTTGCGAACCATGCTGACACGCAGTCATTCGTATGTCCTCAATCCACAAACATGAATTCGTTTGTCAGCATCAACACCTGCGCGAGGGCTTCCCATGGCTTGAGTCGCGGGCCGCGGAACTCGCCCTCGGCGCTCCACGTGTGCGGGTTCGAAGCGTCGAGCAACTCGATCGTCGGCGTCCACTCGTACGAGTCGTAACTCGGGCTCTCGCGGCAATCGACGACAAAGTCGATCCATTGCCCTGCCTTTAACTCGACGCGATCAACCTTCGTCGTCACCTTCTTGTGCGTCACGGTCCAACTGCCCAACTGCCCGCCCGTCGAAGTGAAAACTCGGGCACGCACGCCGTCGCCTTTGTCGCTCGGATGGTTCAGCCGCCCGTCGATCTTGACGACCACATCCGTTGGGGCGGTCCAGCGGATGACGCTCGCATCCTCAACGCGATTGCTCGGGTTCCCGCCCTTGGCTTCGATATTGAGATAACCGAAGTTGGTGTGGGCGTCGGGCAACTCGGCCGAAGGCTGCCATCGCGTACCGGTCCAATGCTCCAGTGGCTTGAACTTCGTAAGCTTTTTCTGCTTGTCTTCGACCGTGCCGACGCCGTATTGCCACATCGGTTTTTGCGACGACAAGTTCTTCGCCTCGGCCAGAAACGCCTTCGCAGCGCGGCGATCGTCGAGCGTCGGCTTTCGTCCGAGCACGGTGCCGAACAGGACGTTCAGCCGAGCGTCGGGATCTTGCAGCTTTCGCATTTCCTCGCGAGCAATGATCGCACGAGCCTGCTCGAATGCAAACGGCGAGTTCATGACGAAGAGCGCCTGCTGAGGCACCGTCGTGCGGGGGCGTTCGCCGGTGCTTACGTCGGGGCTGGCGAAGTCGAAAATTTGATAGATGCCGGGCATGTCCTGACGATCGATCTTGCCATAGATCGTGCGTCGGTTCGACCACGGCGGCGAGGCGACATCAACCGGGCGGCCGCCCAACTTCGTGTCGAGACGACCGGCGACGGCGAGCATCGAGTCGCGCAGCGCTTCGAATTCCAAGCGACGCGAATTCATTCGCCACAGCCATTGATTCTCGGGGTCGATGGCGCGCTTGGCCGCGTCGTCGATGCTCGCCTGTTGATAAACGTTCGACAGAACAATCTGACGATGCAGGTTCTTCATCGACCAGCCTTCGGCCATGAACGTCGAAGCGAGCCAGTCGAGCAGTTCGGGATGCGACGGCGCGTCGCTGCGCGAGCCGAAGTCGCTGGGCGTGCGAACCAACCCGACGCCGAAGTGATGCATCCACACGCGATTAACGATCACACGCGAGGTCAGTGGATTGTCCGGAGCGATGATCGCGCGGGCCAAGTCCATACGGCCGCTGCCATGCTCGAACGGTTTGCGCTCGGGGCCGGCGACGACTTCGAGGAACTGACGCGGCACTTGCTTGCCGCGACGCCCAGGGTTGCCGCGAATGAACACAAAGGGCTGCGTCGGCTTCTCGGAATCGACCATCACCATCGCCCGCGGCGGTGCGCCGGCAGATGTGACTCGCAGTGCCTCGATGCTCGACTCCAATTTGCGAAGGCCGTCGCGCGCCTTGCGATCGAACAGGCCTTCGATGTCTTTGTCGGCAATCGCGGCCGGCGACTCGGCGCCGAAAAGCACCTGACGCAGCTGTTCGGCATCGGCGTCGGCGAGCTGTTTGAGTTCTTTGTTCTCGGCGATCGCCGCGGTCCATTGCTCGAGGGCCGAGTGGAACAACTGGTCGTAAAGCTTCACGACGTCGAGCATCGACTCGGGAGGCCTGGCGGCGAATGCTTCGCGCACCAGCCGATTCACGGCCTTCTTCGGATCCTTGTTGTTCTCGATCTCTTTGAGGACTTTCTTCGCTCCCTCGGCGAAGGCTTCGCCGCCAGGCGGCAATGCGGCGAATCGTTGCCATACGGAGAAAACCGGGTCGGTCACACGCGAGTGACGCGAGAGGAACTCACCCCAACGTTTGACGATCGGCGGGCGTGGCTCGCCTTGCGCGAAATCGTACGAGTAGTCGAAGCCTTCGGCGTCGTCTTTGCCTTTCTTCTTCGATTTGTCGATCAATACCTGCGCCAGATAGTCGCCGACGTGCGTTCGCAGTTCTTCCTGGAGGTCGGTGAGTTCCTTCGCACGATAGTCAGCCACCTTCTGCTGCCGCTGGGCTAGCTCATCCAGATATTCTCGATAAGCGTTTTCGTCTTCCGGCTTGCCGATCTCTGGCAGGTCTTCCGGCTCGTTGGAGCTGGCGAATACGCCGTACAGTGAGTAGTAGTCGGCAGTCGGGATCGGATCGTACTTGTGATCGTGACAGCGCGCACAACCGACGGTCAGCCCCATGAGACCGCGGGTGACGACGTCGATGCGGTCGTCAATGATCTCGGTCGCGTTGTTGCCGAATCGGCGTCCGACCGTCAGAAAACCCATCGCCGCCAGGCGTCGCTTATCGCCGTTCTCGCCTTGCGTTTGGGGGAGTTGATCGGCTGCGAGTTGCTCGAGCACGAACTGATTGAACGGCAAATCGTCATTAAAGGCCCGAACAACATAATCGCGGTACGTGTAGGCGTACGGATAACGACGTTCGTCAGTGAACACGTAGCCCTTCGTGTCGGCGTAGCGAGCGATGTCGAGCCAATGGCGGCCCCAGCGCTCGCCGTAACTCGGCGAGGCCAACAGCCGTTCGACAACCTTGCGATAAGCGTCAGACGACTTGTCGGCAACGAACGCTTCCATCTCCTCCGGAGTTGGCGGCAACCCCGTGAGATCGACCGTAACCCGTCGCAGCAGAGTGCGACGATCGGCCGCGGCCGAAGGTGTGAGCCCGTGTTCTTCGAGCGTCGCAAGAATAAACTGGTCGATCGGCGTTTTCGCCCAATCGGTGTTCGCAACTTTGGGCGGCTGTGCGTGGCGGATCGGTTGAAACGCCCAATGTGTCGCGCGAACTTCGGGATAACGCACTGTCGGGTCGGCCGAAGGTGCAGCAGTCGCCGGCTCGGGTTCGCCATGTTGCGGCCAAGGCAGCCCCATCCGCACCCATTTCACCAGTGCGTCGAAGTCATCGTTCGAAAGCTTACCGTCGGGCGGCATTTGCACGCTGCCGTCATAGCGCGTCACTTCAATCAGTCGACTTTTGTCAGGTTGCCCCGCCACGGCGACGGGATGTCCGTCCATGCCCTTCATGAAAAAGTCGCGAGCGTCGAGCCGGAGGCCGCCTTCCTGTGCCTCGGGCCCGTGGCAACTCACGCAGTTGGTCACGAGCATCGGGCGAATGCGCTTCTCGAAGAATGCTTCCTGCTCGGGATCGACCTTCGCGGCAGGAGCCTTTTCTTCGCAGCGCGCAACACCTGCGAAGCCATTTACAATTGCGACGATCCACGCCAGGCGCCCGATCCAGTTTCGCAGAATTCTTCCGTGCTGCACGTGCGTTGTCCTAGTTGGTTGTCGACGTTGTCGGCGAGGGAACTGTCGACGCCGGCACGCCTGACGTCAGATACCGCCAATTCTTCACAAACGCGATCACGTCGGCCATATCCTGCTTCGAAATGTTCTTTTCAAGTCCGTCGGGCATCAGCGAAATGCCGTTCGGCCGCAATTCGTCGATGTCGCTTCGCAGAAGGGCAACCGTTTTCGCCTCAGGCAGCTTCATGGTCACCGACGTCGCCGTTTCTGCGACGATCACGCCGGTATAGCCTTGGCCGTCGACGGTCGTCACCGAGTAACTCATGAAGTTGTTATCGATGGCTTTGCTTGGTTGCAGAATGTCCACGAGCAACTGATCGGGCGTCTTGACGCGGCTGTCGGCGATGCTCGGTCCGACATCGACGCCGACGTCGCCAATGCGATGGCAGGTGCTGCAATTCTTGCGGAATACTTCTTTGCCGTGGGCGGCGTCGGCGGTAATCGCAAGCACTTCTTGATAGTCGGTCAGCGCCTTCGCACGATCGGCCGGCATCGCCGAGGCGAGCAACTCGTTGCCGCGCTTCTGCACGTCCTTATCGCGATGTTTAACGATTCGACCGGCACGAAGAACGCCGAGTTCGCCCGCCTTGATCCGACCGGCGGCGATTTCGTCGAGCAGCAAGTTGCAGCGCGTCGTGTCCAAGAGCAACGCGTCCAACATCGCCGAACGCAGCCCGGGAGTTGCCGTGCCCATGCGCTCGATCACCAGAGGTCCAACACGCGGGTCGCGCTGCGATGCTAGTGCAGACAACGCGCGGCGGCGCACGTCTTGCGACGGGTCGGTGTCGAGCAATTTCAGCAGCGTCGGCGACGCCAACTCGAACGGTGCATACGCCAGCAAGTTGCAAGCCTCGTTGCGATCAGCGGCCTCACGCGAGGCGTCGGCTACAATGTCGGCGGACCGTGCGAACCAATGCTCGACGATGCGCTTCAAATCGTTACCGTCAGCGCTATCGGCCGCGACGAGATCGACGACCGTCGTGCCGCGGCTGCGAGCGCCTTGAGCCAAGCCATTTACAAGCGCAAGCGCCAAGCCTTCGGGCGCCTTGCGTCCCGAATTGGGATCGATCGACCGCAACTGCGTTGAGATCCATTTTGTGTCGCGAGAAGCGCCGACAATGCGTGCGAGTTCGTCAACGAGTGCGAGGTCGTTGTCGCCGCCGGAGGTCGATGGAGCGCTTAATCGCGCAAGCACAAGCGACAACGCTGCCGCCACGAGATCGGGCGTCGCGGTCGCGACGGCTCGGCGCGTCCAAATATCGCCGCTGCCGACCAAGGCGATCGCTGCCAAGGCTTCGGCGGTGTTGTCGAGTTTGCTCGATCCGAGACTCAATGCCACTTGGAAGCGAAGTCGAGCATCGCCGTCGCCGCTCAGTTTTTGAACCGCTCGTTGAAATTCGATCGGGCGCTCGGCCAGCGGCTCGGCAAGAACGATTGCTTGTTCACGCACGCGGGGGCTTGCATCGGCAAGCGATGCCGTGAGTTGCTTGTCGTCAGTCAGCCCCAGGCCGTTTAACGCCCACAAGGCGAGAACTCGCGCGACTGGAGTCGCTCCCGATTGTGCCATCTTCACCAAGTCAGGAGCGATCGAGCGGTCCTGGCGCTCGTAGATCAAACGACTCGCCGTGTCGCGCCACCAGCCGCTCGGATGCTCGAACAGTTTCACGAGCTCGGCCGTCGATGATTGCGACAGCTTCGGCTTTTCCCGCTTCGTCTTCTCGGCCGAGGTGACACGCCACACGCGGCCCTTGTCTTCGCCGTAGCGGAGGTCGGGCCGCTGCTTGAGTTCTGCGGGCATGTACTGGGGGTGTTCGATCACACAGCGATACATGTCGACGACATACAAAGCGCCGTCGGGGCCACCGTCGATATTCACGGGGCGAAACCAAGCGTCGTCCGAGGCCAGGAACTCTTTGCCTTCGTAGGCTGGCTTGGCGGTGAAACTACCGCCCGTCGACGACACGATCTCGCGATGGACGAGGTTGCCTGTTGGCTCGCAGGTGAAGCCGTTGCCATAACAATCGCGAAGTGCGTCGCCGCGGTAAACGTCGACGCCGCACGCGGCGGTGAATTGCCCAGCATGCAGGATCGACGTCGTCCAGCTCTGGCTGATCGGAAAGACGTGCGATGCCTCGCCTGACGCGGCGACGTCTTGTTTCACGTCGCTAATCGTCAACAGTGGATTGCGAGTGAGGTAACGCTCGGCCAGCACGAGGTGATACATCGGATTGCGGTTGCTGACTTCGAAACGATTGCCGAAGTCGTCGAACGTCACCCCGAATTGGCCGGGACCGGTTACGGCTTCGGCCGCCGTGCCGTTAGGGTCGAAGCGGAAGTCCCGACCACTGACGTTCAGCGGCTCGGCGTTAGGTGTGCGCGAGGATTTTATGGCGGCGCCGCGCGAACCGACGGCCACATAGATGCGGTTGTCGAGCGCGAAGCGTGGATGGTTGACCCGGTGCTGCGGGTTGTCTTCTGCGAAGCCGGAGTACCAGGTCTCTTGCACGTCGGTGCGGCCGTCGCCGTTCGTGTCCTTCATGTACATGACCTTGCCGGCGGCGGTGACGATCACGCCACCCTTCCACGGCTGAACACCCGTCGCGAACGGCAGCTTGTCGGCGAACACATGCGACGTCTCGTAACGACCGTCGTCGTCGCGGTCCTCGAGCATAATGATCCGCGACTTCGGCGGCGGTCCGTCGGGCCAACCGTCCGGATAGTCGCGCATCTCTGCGACCCACAAGCGGCCGTCCTCGTCGAAGCGGGCTGCCACCGGGTCGGCGATGTCGGGTTCTGAGGCTACGATCTCAACGCGATAGCCGTCCGGCGACACGAAATGCTTGATTGCATCAGCTGGCGATAACGGGCTTTGCACCTTCGAGGCATCGCCGTCTGCAGCCATTGCCGAAAGTGTCGCCGCAAAGGCAACGGTGAACACGGCTGATGCGCAGAAACAACGTAGCCACAGATGCATGGACGCTTACCTCAGACGGCGATGGCGGGACGAAAGGGCGGGGTGGGAGCAGGCGGAGGGCGTCCGGCCATTATAGCCGAGAGTCGCCCGGAAAGACATAATTCTGGCTGGCTTTGAGACCGTGAGGAGGCCGCATGATTGTCCGCGATGCCCGGAATGACGACCTGCCGACGATCGTCGATTTTAACCTTCGTTTGGCGAGGGAATCGGAGGACAAGCGGCTCGACCCGACCACCGTCGAGCGGGGAGTGCGACGAGCGCTGAACAACACCGCACTGGGCCGGTACTTCGTCGCCGAGGAAGCAGGCACGGTCGTCGGCCAAACGATGATCACTTACGAGCTGACCGATTGGCGCGACGGCGTGTTCTGGTGGATTCAAAGCGTGTACGTGATGCCCGACGCCCGTGGGCGCGGTGTGTTCCGTTCGCTGTTCGAACACGTCGATCGCCTGGCACGCTCGTCGCCCGACGCGCGGGGGCTGCGTCTTTACGTCGAACGCCACAACGCGTCGGCGATCAGCACCTACGAGCGCTTGGGCCTACACCCGAGCGGCCATCTGCTGTACGAGATCGATTGGTCGTAGCGGCTCGCGCTATCGCCCCGGAATGCGCACACGCAGCGGACGTTCGCGCAGCGTCACGGCCTCGCGTTTCATTTCGTCGGCCGAGGTGATGCGCAACTCGAACTCGCGAACGTCGGCCTCCGAAGCATTGCGGAACTCGAACGTGTGTTGCACGAGTCGCCCCTCGGACGAAGTGTGACGAATCACGTCCGCTGTTCGCAGACGGCGATCGAGCACTGCAACCTTCACGTCGCGCCCCGAGTCGGCATCGCGACGTTCTTGGACGACGACCTGCGTGCCGCCGCCGGGAGCAGGTTCGACGTCGACATGAATATTGAGTTTGATGTTCTGTGGCGCGACGGTCACTTCGACGCCGTCATCATTGCCAGGCCGCAACAATTCGCCGATCGTTCGTACAACGCCCGCCCGAGTTTCGAACCCCGCCATTTTGAACCACAACTGGACGTCTGCGGCGTTGGCTTGAGCGGGCCACCGCGAGGCGTGCAGGGCGAGCACTGGGGCAGGGCGGAGGTTCTCGAACGCAAGGTCGTAGAACAGGTAACGACGTCCTTCGACAGCCTCGGTTTCACCGCTGCGCTTTTCGACGAGCGGCACGATCTCGATCCACGCTTCTGCCGGCCTCGGGCTGAACAGGTCGGCCGCCTGGTTTTGCATCGACAGTGAGAACGTGACCGTCGCGCCGCTGCGATCGGCATCGATTTCGGGCCGCCGCGCGACGACGTAGAACTGCGCGGGCGATTGCTCGGGATGTTTCGGGTCGGCGTGAGGGTTCGGGACGTTCGACTGTTCGGACAGGCCGCGAAGGAACTCGCCGTCGAAGTTGAATCGCGAGGTCGCCAACTGCGAAGAGCTCGTGGACGAAACGAGATGAAACTCGCACAGTTCGCCCCCTTCGCACACCATGCGTGCCGTGGCCGGCACGCCGGCCAGACGCACTTCGTAATGCCGCCGCTGTCCGGGAGGATGGCCGTCGAGACGCAGCACTTGATTCAGTGGCGTCCAAGCACCGAGCTGGCGGTCGTTCTCGTCGAGATTGAAAACGCCGAACTGATAAAGTTGCAACGTCCGCCGCATCGACTCGATGAGCTGGGTCGCGTTGGCGACCGAATAGAACGCGATCCCGAGATTCGCTTGGACGAATGGCCGTGCGTGGATGGCGCTGAATTCGGGACCAAGGCCGATGAGCGTCAGTTTCACATGCTGATCGCGAGCGGTGGACGACGTGGAGATGGCTTGTACGACATCGCCGGCCGAGGGCGTCGTGCCTCGGCGTTCTTCGTAGGTGTCGCCGGTGTTCTTGGTGTTGTTCTCACCGTCGGTGATAACGATCAAGCGTCGCGGCAAGTCGTTCGGCTGATTGGCGAGATCCTCGCGGATGACGCGCTGCATCGCATAATAAAGCGGCGTGTAGCCCCAAGCCCGGGCACGATCGACCCACCGGAAGGCCTCTTCTTTGCTGTCGGAAGTGAGCGTGCCGTTCCACACCAGTTCGATGTCATCGCTGGGCAGGATGTCGGGACTGATCGGCTCAGGCCACTGCTCGTTGCGAACGACGCGGTGATTGCGATCGACGCCGACGCGGTGGCCATAGAACCACAGCGACACGCGATAGGTGCCCGCCGGCGCGAGTTGCCCGAGCACGTTCTTCAATTCGTTTTTCGCCTGCGTGATGCGATCGGCCGTCGTTCCGGCGTCTTGCTTCGCCATGCTGCCCGAGCAGTCGAGCACGAACGCGATCGACCCAGCCCGCAGAGAATCGCCGACAACCGTCACGCGCGGCTCGACATACGGAGGCTTGATCGTGACGATTTCGTCCGACGTGCCGCGCGGAATATGGAATGGCTTGCTCGCGCGATGCGCGCGATACCAAACGTCGAGCGATAGCGTGTCCGCGAACGCTCCGTTAGCGTCAGGTTCGCGATGCGCGTAGAGCTGCCCCTTAGGTGAGTGCAGATCGCAACCGGCGCGTTGACTGAGATCGTCGCTCGAACTTCCGACCATCACCGCGCGTTGCGATGGATCGGCGACAGTCATCGCCGCCACGCCGAGCGGAATGTCCTGTGCGACGTCGAGTCGGTATTCCTGCACCAGGTCGGCCTCGGTGCGACCGGCGCGGCGTTTCTCGGGTTCGATGGTGATCGGCGCTCGGGCCGCCGTCGTGAGTTGCTCGAGTCGCGTCGCTTGTTGGCGATATTCGGAACCCACGCGTCGGCCAAACGCGCCTGCCGAGTCGAGCACTTTCCTCGCCGTGCCGACGAAGTATGGGTCGGCCACGGGGTTGTTTTCTTCCGGCCCCCAAAAATCGTCGAGTATCCGCGACCCCTGCCAAACCAGATAACGCTGCGTGTCGTACTCGCGAAGCGCTGTCGGTGCGTTTTCGCGATCGTATAGCGTCGACGCAGGCACAAGGGACATCGCCGCGCGAGCGAGTTGATCGGCCGTGCTCAGTGGGGAGCGTGCCGACGACGTATCGGCGCCTTGTTCGGGTTGATCGACAAGCCAACGATGCACTTGCGGCAGCACGGCACGTAACCGATCTCGAAGCACTTTGCAGGTGCTCGCGAGTTGGTCGAGTTGCCGCTGCCGGTCGGGATGCTGGTCCTGCGAGGCGTCGTCGCGTGGCGCTTCGAGACGTGTATTTTCGAGCGAGAAGAGCGTCGCCGGCAACAGTGCGAGTGCTGGATGTGCGTCGCCTTTGAGCGGCGGAATCCATGCCGAAACTGCATCGCTGCGGCCATCGCCGTCGGAATCGAGGCTTTGCGACATCTCGACTGCTTGGAACTGTCGACGCAATCGTTCACGCAACCTCGGCGACAACAGCGGCGTCTCCAACAAGTCGGCGTTTTCGCGCCAGTTGCGGACATGGGCGGTGTTGTCGACCGTCTCGGCGACCACGGCGTCGAACGTCGCACGCAGTTGCGACAAGTCGGACTGCTGTTGCGAAGCCAACTGATCGACCTTCGTTAGCATCGCCCCGAAACGTGAACTATCGAACGTCGGCGCGTATTGCTGGCCGCTCAACTCTTCGAGCTGTGAGGCGAGATCGCGATTGGCGGCGAAGATGGCTGCGCAATGTTGCATGTCGCCGGCAAGCTGATCGGTGGCGACGCCTCGTTCGTGGTAGCCACGCCGCGCGAGCCATCGCGCGAGATACGGCAGATCGGCCCACACCTGATCACGCACTTGCAGCGCATGACGAAGCTTCGAGCTTCGACCGCGTGCCGCGTCGTAGACTTGACCCGCTTGATCCCACGAGTGACGTGCGTCGTCGAGATTCTTGGCGGCGCCGACGAACATCGCATCCTCGGCCAGTCGACGTTGTCCGTCGGCTCGGTCGAGCATCGGGCGCACGAAGTAATGCACGCGAAAGTCACCACTGCATGCCGACTCCTCATCGGCGCGTTGCCGCAAACCGACCGCCACCGTGACGACGTCGGGTTCGTTGCGCACCGAATTGGGAATGGTTTGCAGCATTCGTAAGAATCGCTGCTCGACTGGCTCTTGAGGTCGCAAACTTTGCGACTTATCGAGCTGCGCGAGAATGCGAGGCAATTCGCGCGGATCGAATTGCGAGATCGCCCATCGCCACGCCGCCGCCACGGGCACGAGCGGTTCACCGTTGTACGGCTCTTGTGATGCCAGCGGAGCGCCGCCGGCCGCCGGCTCGGGACGCATCCACTGCTCGATCATCGCCGAGAGCTCAACGTCGTCGAACGTCACCAAGCCTTGACCCTTCGCGGTATTCACGTCGACAATCGACGCCGTCATGCGCTCGTCGGGCTTTTGCAGTTGCTTGGCCAGCGCCGTGGCCCGGGCGAGAAGTCGCGAAGCTTCGGCCGAGTAGGCCTGGCCGGCGTGAAGGCACTGTTCGAGCCGAAGAAGCTGCTGACGCAGACTTTCCCAGGCCAGAACGTCGACGCTCGACACCGCCGAATCGTCGCGCGATGGGCTGAGATGATCGAGCTGTTTCCAAAGCTCGAAACATGCGTCCCAATCGGACTGCGAAGACGGCGTCGCTGTGTCGGACTTCGGCGGCGCACTGGTTTGCGCTTTGCGAACCCACGCAACCTGCACGTCGCGTGGCTCGCCGGTGCTGAACAACGTCGGCGCTTGGTCGTCGTAACAGTTGCTCAGCACCCATGTCGCCACGTTTGTCTTGAGATATTGAAATAGCTCGTCGAGCGTCACCTTGTCGTCGTCGTTGTGGTCCGCGTCTTTGCCGTTGAATGCTCGCTGCGTGAAGTAGCCGAAGGCGGAACCTCGCAGACGCGCGGAGCTCCAACTCTTTTGGCCCGGCCCGGCGGCGCTGATCACGCTCAGATTCGTCGCGCCGGACTCTCGCACGGCCGTCGCCACGCGATCGGCGAAGCCGTTGTAGAGGGCGCCGAGTCGCCACGCGCTGTCGAAGCGCATGGCGTCGATCATCACCACTTTGTGAACACGCTCGGGGAGCGTTTTGTGGATTTCACTCAGCAGCGTCGCTACAGGCATCCATCGCGAGGTGTCGAGATAGACGGCCGGGTCGCTGGCGTCGGCCCCGGAAACGCTCGCGGGCAGCAGACACGGGCGGCCTTGGTCGTCGAGAAGGCCGTGAGCGCTGATGTAGAAGACGACAACGTTCTTGAGTGGTCCGCCGGGTTTGACCTTCTTGAGCTGTTCGCGAAGGGCAGCGACGGACTCGTTCCAGTCGGGGCGGCTCCAGGCGCGCGATTGATTCGAGAGCACCAGGTTGTACGACGTGCCGGGGAGCAGCGATCGGCCGCCGGGGCCGGCGCGTCCCCACAATCGTTCAAAGCCTTCGAGGTCTTCCTGCGCCCACGCGTTGACGGGCACAGGGTCGCTGTATTCCGTCACCGCCCACGCGACCAACGGCGTCGCGACTTCGCGCGGAATGAGCAGCCAGATGGCAGAGGCGATCAGACCGATCGCCAAGAGCACCATGCCCGTGGCGCGCACGCGGCGCATGAAGTTGCGGCGCGCGACGCGCTGCGAATCTTCGAGGCCGGTGCCTTCCCAAATGCGTCCGCGCGTGGGCTTCTTCGCGGCTGCTTGCTTGCCCTGCCACGATTGCGACCGGTCGCGTTTCTCAGACGGATCGGAATTCATGGAGCTAGTATATCGTGCAGCGCCACCAGTGTGGGGTAGATGGCTTGTACGTTGTGTGGACAAGCCGCAACCGGCAACGGCCCTTGCGTCCCTGAGAGCGGTCGTTCATCTTGGGGCTGCGTTGATCGGGCATCGCGGCATGACGGGGTTTGATGGATGGTGTGGGTAGTAGCGGTTTGGTGCTTTGTCGTCGCGAGTTTTGCGGTTCCCATTTGGTGGAATTGGCGATTCATCGCGCTCTACCTTCGGCCTCCCGTCCTGCCGGTTGTTGACGACGCAGCGCTCCCGCGGGCTTGCATCCTGCTGCCGCTGCGAGGGACCGATCCGCACCTGCGGCAAGGGCTTCATCAGCTTCTCAGGCAGGACTACCCGAACTACGCCTTGCATATCGTTGTCGATAGCCCCGGCGATCCGGCCTGGCATCTCGTGCAAGACATTCTGAGCGACGAGAAGCACGCCGGCGTCGACGTGAAAGTTACGGTGCTTAAGGAGCATTGCGCGACGTGCAGCCTGAAGCTGAGCGCTCACGCCCAAGCGGTCGAACAGTTGGGCGATGAGTTCGAGATTGCCGCGCTCATCGACGCCGACGCACTCGCGCCGCGGAATTGGTTGCGAACCCTCGTGACGGCTTTGAACGATCCCAAGGTCGGAGCGTCGACGGGCATTCGCTGGTATGCGCCGCCGCGAGACACGTGGGGGCGCTCGTGCGACATCTGTGGAACTCGGCATCGCAGACGCAGATGTACGCGTTCAATCATCCCTGGGGCGGATCGCTGGCCGTGCGTGCGAAGTTGTTGCGAGACCCCGAGTTCATCGCCGAGTGGAAGACGTGCTTTTGCGACGATTCGGGCGTCGGCGATCTGGTCGTCAAGCGCGGCTACGACGTGCGATTCCTGCCGCAGTTGACGATGGTCAATCAAGAGGCGATCGATTTGCCGAGTTGCAGCCGATTCATCAAGCGACAGTTGCTGTGTCCGCGAATGGACCTGCGGTCGTGGCCGAGGATGCTCGCGGCGAATGTGAGCATGTTGTTGGCGGTGGCGATTTGCGTTGCGTTTATCATCGCGGGCATCGCTAAGCCGCAAGCGAGTTGGATCGCGTGGTTTGGTGGAGCGCTGGCTATGTACTTCGCCTGCCAGTTGCCAGGACTGTTCGTTCTTGAAAGCCGCGTTCGATACTTTCTCGCGGCACGCGGCGACGCAATTCCTCCGATGCTTTATACGTGGAAGTTTCTGTTTGTGCCCGTGCTCACGCAGTTGATGCAGTTCTATTGGCTGATCGCGGCGGAGTTTGCACGCCGCACAACGTGGCGAGGCGTCGACTATCGTCTCGATGGGCAGCGTCGAGTGAGACTGGTTGAGTACAAGCCGTACCAGCCGCCTGCGGTGCCGCGGGCCGCGAACGAATCGGTCGTGTGATCGTTGTTACGAGGCGCCGGTGCGTGCCGACCGATCGCTGACCGTGGGCTTGAACACCATCGCTGCGATCACGGGCGTCAGCGAGTTTCGCACCGTCCGATGGTACGGCGAACCCTCGGGGAGATGGCGCATCAATCGTCGATGCGCTTCGCCCATCGCGTGATACGGCAGCGACGGCACAAGATGATGCAGCGCGTGATACCGCAGCCCCAGCGGCGCCCACAACTCGGCCAGAAAACCACGCGGGAACGTATGGGTGTCGAGCAGTTGGTGGACGTAGTGCATCGCATCACCATCGCTAGAATATCGGTGGGCGGCGAGCGTGCGAACCTGATTCACGGCGATCCAAAAGAACATCACGACGTACATCTTCAGCAGGCCAGGCCCTGCAATGACGTGCGTGGCGGTCAACACGACGATCGTCCAAGCCCACGCTGCGCACGCGAGTTCCAGAGTCCATCGCTGCCACGAACGGGCCTCTTCGTCGTACGGGCGTCGATACCACATATTCATCACGTACAGCGACGAAGTGAACGTCCACACGAGTCGATCGATCGCGGGCACCAACAGTGCCAGCGGCGTGAGTAGAAAGAATCGCAAGAAGCCGAACACCGGGTACACGAACGCCAAGAGCAGGAACACGACGGCCATGTGACGGCCGCGCACGAGGAACAGATACTCGGGGTCGTCTTCCGTGCCGTAGGCGTGGTTGGTGTGATGCCCTTTATGATCGCCATACAAGAACGACGGCATGAACAGCGGGATGCCGCACAACACGTTCCACGCGAGCGTGAAGCCTCGGAACGAACCGGCAGGGCGGTGTGCAATCTCGTGCGTGAACACGGCCGATCGATAAGCGGCGAGACCGCCGACGATCACCGATGCAATCTGTAGCCACGAGAAGTTCGTCGCCGTGAAGCAAACGGCCAGCGACCCATAGAAAATCGCCGACGTCAGTAGGAAGTCGAACCAAAACAGCGGCGCATTCGGACGCAGCAGATCGCGAACCTGACTTTGCACTTCACGAATCAGCGTGGCGGCCTCTGAGCGTTGAGCGCTCTCGGACATCACCTCGGACGGTGTCACCTGCTGCGGTGTCGCTGCTTCGTTCGCGAAGGTCGAGCTACGATCCATCGAGTGCCTTTCAGCGAGCCGCGAGAGTCGGTATCGCCCGTGACGGGGCGTCGCCATCGGCTGCGTGCAGACATTCCGAAAGCGACTCGGCCAAGTCCGAAGCGTCGTCGCCTGTGAGCATGCTGAAATGATCGCCTGGCGTCTGGTGCAAGGTGATCTGGCAGCCGAGCTTCGACCCCCATCCGTGGTCAGCAGCGAATGTCTTGCCCGTCAATTCTGCGAGGGCTTCGGTCTGCGCTGGCATAAACAGGTGCAAGGGCAAGTCGATCGCCGGCGGCGTGTAGTGCTTGATAATGCGGGCATTGTACTGCCCAATCTGCACAAAGCGGCGCAAGAACTCGACCGAGGCATCGGCCGGAACCATTTCATGTCGTCGAGCTTCGGCAAGCGCCACTTCGAACACTTCATCGGCACTGAGCGTCTTCATTTGCTCGTACGACACTTGCATCTTCGCGCCGAGAAGCCGATTGCAGAAATCGACATATTGGCACATGAACCGCGCCGGGTCTTCGAAGTCGGTCGCATCGAGCAGTGACGGCATCGGCGTGTCGAACATCGCAAGCAGGCCGACGCGCTCGCCGCCTCGCAACATTCGGTCAGCAAGCGCGTAGGCATAGATCCCGCCGGTCGACCACCCTGCGAGATGGTACGGCCCGCGCGGGCATACGTCATGAATGGCCGAGGCGTAGTCGGCGAGCATCGCGTCCATCGTTTCATGGGGAGGCAGCAAACTGTTGAGTCCACGAGCGGTGATGGCGTAGATCGGTCGCTCGTTGCCGAGATGTCGCGACAACTCGAAGTAGCAGCGAACGTCGCCGCCGAATGGATGCAGCAGGAACAACGGTGGCAAGCTGCCGCGTGTTTCGAGCGGCAAGATCGGCGACCACGAACCGCGCGAGACGTCTCCGCCTCGACCGTTATTCGACGATGATGCCGAAGCACCCCGAGCATTCGTGCCGTCTGCCGCAATCAAATTCGCGGCATCGGCTGCGAGCGACGCCACGCTCGGGTTCTCAAAGAAGCGAGCCATCGGCAGGCTGAAGCCGAGCCGCGACTCGACGACCGCCTTCAGTTCCATGGCCATGAGCGAGTCGAGGCCGAGCGCGTTGAGAGGTTGCTCGAGGTCGAGATTCGCGGCGTCGATCGCCATGATGCGGGCGAGCTCGCCGGCCAGGCAATCGCGAAGCATCGTCTGCCGCTCGTCGAGATTCGCCTCGGCCAACTGGCGACGGAACACGACGTCCAAGCTGCTTTGCTGGTCCTTTGCCGCCGGTTGCCCGTCCTCAACCGTAATATCGGCGAGCAGCGACGGACGACGCCCCGGCATCATGCGAAGCAGTTCGGGCCAACGAACATCGGCGACCGTCACGTTGGCCGGCCCGGCATCAACCACGCCGTCGAGAACGTCGAGCGCTTGTGTGGGGTCGATCGGTGCGATGCCGCGAGCTTTGGGCGATTCGTTGAGATTCGAACGAGCGGCCATGCCGGCGCCGGCCCAAGGCCCCCAGTTCACGCTCGTCGCGGGCAGCCCGCGATGTCGTCGGTACTCGGCGAGCGAGTCTAAAAACGCATTACCTGCGGCGTAGTTGCCTTGTCCGGGCGAGCCGAGGATGCACGCGACCGACGAGAACAGGACGAACGCATCGAGCGGCAGGTCGAGCGTCGCGGCGTGAAGGTTCCAAGCACCGCTGATCTTCGGAGCGAGCACGCGATCGAACCGCTCAACGGTCATATCGAACAGCACGCCATCGTCGAGAACGCCTGCTGCGTGATACACGCCTCGCAAAGGTGGAAAGCCTTCCGGGAGTTGCTCGAGCGCGGCGCGAAGTGAAGCCGCATCGGCAACGTCGCCTTGAAGCATGACGACCTTCACACCGGCGGCGACAAGCGGCGAGAGCTTCTTCTTGCTCTCGTCAGTTGGCTCGCTGCGCGAAAGCAATGCGAGATGCCGCAGGCCGTTGGTTGCCAATCTTTGGGCGACTTGCAATCCCAGCGCACAAGCCCGCCGGTGATCAGATAGGTGCCCGAGCTTGCATGCCCTTGCGACGGCGAAGATGCGTCCTCGTCGCTGCCGGTGACGGCGTCGATCGACACGACGACCTTGCCAATGTTTTTGCGCTGCGCCATGTAGCGGAACGCGCCGGCGACGTTGCGGGCCGGAAACTCAGTCAACGGCAGGGGTTGATAGACCCCGTTCTCAAAAAGTTGCATCACCTCGGCGAATAACGATGTGACAGTGGCGGGGCGCTGTCGAAGCAGTCGATCGAGGTCGATGGCGAAATACGAAAGGTTGTCCTGGAACGGCAGCAGGCCGATCTTGCGATTCTGATAAATGTCGGTCTTGCCGATTTCGAGGAAGCGTCCGTAGGCACGCAGCACTCCGAGGCTGCTGGCGATGGCTTCGCCTGGCAGCGAGTTGAGCACAACGTCGACGCCTTCGCGACCGGTGACCTCCATGATCTGCTCGGCGAAGTCGAGCGAGCGCGAGCTGAACACATGCTTGACGCCGAGACGTCGCAGTACGTCGCGCTTCTCATCGCTACCAGCCGTCGCGAAGACTTCAGCGCCCAGGTGTTGAGCGATCTGAATGGCGGCGAGACCGACGCCGCCGGCGGCTGCGTGAATGAGCACCCTTTCGCCGCGATCGAGCTGCGCGAGTTTGCATAGCGCGTAGTGCGCCGTGAGGAAAGTGATCGGTATGGTTGCCGCTTGGCGGAAGTTGATGTTACGCGGCATCGGCACGAGCGCGTACTCGGCGGTCCTCGCATGCGAGGCGAGGCTGAACGGCACGACGCCGAGCACTTCGTCGCCGACACGGAATCGCGTCACGCCCGGCCCAACGGCCGTCACAATGCCGGCGGCCTCGATACCCAACGGCACCACGGGATCGGTAATGCCAGGGTACAGCCCCATCACCTTGAGGATGTCGCTGAAGTTGATGCCGGCGGCGTGAACCGCGAGTTCGACTTGTCCTTCGGCGGGCGTGCCTCGCTGCATGGCCTCGTAGCGGAGCGTGTCGAAACTTCCGGCCTTGTTGAATCGCAAGCGGAATGGTCGTCCCGTGGGGACGCTGGTTTCGTTGTCACCGCCGTTCGTGGATTCTTCGGTTGGCAGCGCGTGCGGCGCCGCTTCGAGCCGAGCGATGAGGCGGCTATCGTTGCGAAACGCGATTTGCTCTTCGTGGTTGACTGCCGCGAGTTCCTGCCAAAGTTGCGAGGCGGCAACGACAGCGTCTTGCTTCGGATCGAGATCGATCAATCGCGACCGTAGTTCGGGGTTCTCCATCGCGACGACCCGGCCAAGACCCCATAGCGGAGATTGCGCGACGGCGATTTCCGCAGTGGTTTCGTCGATCGACTGAGCGCCGCGCGTGACGAGGGCCAGTCGCGGCGGACGGCCAGTGTTGCGCCGCGCAAGTTGCCGAACGAGATGCAAGACGCTGTGGCAGCCGAGCGCTCGCGAATCGGCGAGGGATTGTTCGGGCGATTCGGAGGGATCGTCGAGGTCCAAGCTCCAAAGATGCGCGATGACCGCATCGGGTGATGAGCCAATCGCCTGTTCGAGCAGGCTGCGATAGTGATCCTCATTCGCGGGATCAATCACGTAGCCAGGGACGTCGCCGTTGTGCACCGGCAGCTTGCCGAACGTCTCGCCGGGCCGCACCAGCAGCGCCTCGCCGCCTTGGCGTCGCGCCTGTTCGGCCAACTCGGCCCCAATGCCAGAGTCGTCGCAAAAAATCAGCCATCGCGACGGAACGGTTGTCGTTGCTTCGAGCGCCGCTGGTCGCCACGAGACGCGGTACAACCAATCGCGAACGTCGGTCGACGACGAACCTTGGGACGCCCGCGCGACACGCTGCACACGCACGCCGAGGAACTGCACCAGCACTTGCCCTTGTTCGTCGACGAGCGATACATCGCCTTCGACCGTTTCGGGGCTCGCTTGTTCGACCTTCGATGTTCGCACGGCATGGACGAGCATCGTCTCGGTCAGCGTTGCGAAGAACTGCACTCGCCGCACCGCGACGGGCATGTACGTGTACGAACTCAGCGAGCCGTCGGACTCGCGGGGCACCAGGCCTGCCATCGATTGGAAGAGCGCGTCGCCGAGCACGGGATGAATGTGATATTGCGACATCTCACGCTTGATGGATTCGGGCAGATGCACCTCGGCGATCGCTTCGCCATCGAGACGCGCGAGGCTGTCGAGCATCTGGAAGTTCGGACCGTAGTCGAGCGTGCGCTCGCGCATTTCGTCGTAGAAATGCTGCTGCGCCGTGCAATCCGAGGTGCGGTTTCGTATGCTATCGAGATCGATCGGTTGTGGGCGTTTACCATTCGACACATTGGCATGCTGCAAACGTCCAGCAGCGTGCAGCGTCCATTTTGTTGACGGATCAGCATCGACCGCGACACTAAATGTCTCGAATGGTCTCGCGCTCGACTGCTCCGGAGCTACGGACAGTTGCACGGTGCGACTGACGCGCTGCGGCAGAAACATCGCCTGTTGAAACTCGACGTCGAGGAGGTGGTGATTGCCGGGGCCGAATGCCTGGGCGGCAGCCGCCAGCGCCTGTTCGACATACGCCGCGGCCGGCAACACCGGCGATCCCTGCACCTGATGATCGACGAGATAGGTGGGCCAATGACTGCTGATGCGATTCTCAAACAGCTCGGAGTCGAGTGCCGTCGGCACATGATGACCCAGCAAAGGGTGCAGTGACGGACCGCTGCTGCCACTGGTGAGGCTTCGTTCGGGCGTCGTCGGATCGAGCCAATGTCGACTGCGTTGGAACGGATACGTCGGTAGAATCATGCGTCGGCGCGGCCATTCAGCATCGAAGCCCGACCATGAGACCTTCGTACCGAGCATGTACATCTCTGCAAGGCTGGCCAGCATGCTCGACCAATCGTCTTGTCCCTTGCGCAGCGACGGCAGCCATGCGGCCTTGAACTCGGGCAAGCAGCGGCGAGCCATGCCGAGCAGGCTGCTCGTTGGTCCGACCTCCAACACGGCCGCGATCTCGTGCGACTTCAGCAGTTCGATACCTTCGGCAAAGCGAACGGGATTGCGAACGTGCCGACGCCAGTAATCGGCACTCGGCGGCTCTTTGCCCATCAACGTGCCCGTGAGATTCGACACGAGCGGAATTTTGGGCGCCGCGTAGTCGAGCGTCGCGGCGAACGCCTCGAACTCGTCGAGCATCGGATCCATGAGCGGCGAGTGGAACGCATGCGAGACCGTCAACGCTTGCGTGCGGATGCCTTCGAGTGCGAAGGCGTCGAGTAAATCGCGGACAGTGTCTATGTCACCGGAGATGACCGTGTTGTCGGGACCGTTGAACGCGGCGATCGCGACGCGATCGGAACACGTTGCCAGCGCCGCTTCGACACGCGCGCTAGGCGCGAAGACGACAGCCATCATGCCATCGCGCGGCAACTGTTGCATCAGTCGTGCACGTTGAGCGATAAGCTGCAGGCCGTGTTCGAGACTGAATACTCCAGCAATGCACGCGGCAACATACTCGCCGACGCTGTGACCCAGCACGAGAGCCGGCTGAATGCCCCATGACATCCACAATTTTGCGAGCGAATATTCAAGGGCGAATAGCGCCGGCTGCGTGTACGCGGTTTCGTCGAGCGGTGACGCCTCGCCGTCTTTCGGAAACAGCACCGACAGCAAAGGTCGTTCGAGCCACGGACGCAAGATGTCTTCACATTGTTCAAGCGTGCGGCGAAAGGTGGGCTGGGTGTCGTATAGCTCACGGCCCATCTGCACGTATTGCGAACCTTGGCCGGTGAAGACGAACGCCACCTTTGGCGATGCCGCGGCTTTAGTCTGTCGTCGCCAGGTGCCTGTTGGCTTTTTGCCTTCCGTGAGTTGCGCGAGCTTGTCACGCATCTCGGCGGTATCTACGGCCGTGACGGCGAGACGATGATTGAAGTGCGAGCGACCTACGTTGGCGGTGTGACAAATGTCGGCGAGCTGCACCTTAGGGTGATCGCTCAAATACGTGCCGTAACTTTGCAGGATGGCATCGAGCGCTGTTTCGGTCTTTGCCGAGAGTGTGAGCAGATGCTGCGGGCGATCGCGTTCGACGATCGGCATCGGCGCCGCGACCGACTCTTCGAGCAGGATATGCGTGTTCGTGCCGCCGAAGCCAAACGAGCTAACACCGGCAGTTCGTGGCGTTCCGTTGCGATGCCACTCGCGATTCGATGACGGTATTTCGAGCCGCGTCCCTTCGAGCGAGATATGCGAGTTGAGCTGCTGAAAGTGCAACTGCGCCGGGATTTGGCCGTGCTGCATCATCAGCAACACTTTGATGATTCCAGCCACGCCTGACACCGTCTCGGTGTGGCCGATGTTCGCTTTCACAGAGCTGACGTAGCAAGGCGCGTCATCGGCATGGTTGCGACGGAAGATGCGCGTCAGCGATTCCATTTCGATCGGATCGCCGAGAGGCGTGCCGGTGCCGTGGGCTTCGATGTACTCGACACGGTCGGGCATCCAACGTGCTTGGGCGAGCGCGGCGCGAATCACCGCTTGTTGCGATCGCGCGTTGGGCGCCGTGATGCCCGAGGTGCGGCCATCCTGGTTCACGGCACTTGCGCGGATAATGCCGAGAATGTTGTCTCGATCGCGCGTGGCATCGGTCAGCCGCTTGAGCACAAGCAGCCCGCAGCCCTCACCGCGGACGTATCCGTTGGCGCCCGAGTCGAAAGGCCGGCAATGTCCGTCGGTCGAAAGCATGTGCGCTTTCGAGAAGGCAATGGTCGTTTCGGGTGTGAGGATCAGATTCACGCCGCCGGCGATCGCCGCGTTGCATTCGCGGTTGCGAAGGCTTTGTATGGCTGAGTGGATGGCGACCGTGCTGGACGAGCATGCGGTGTCGACGGCGATGCTCGGTCCGCGCAAGTCGAGGACATACGACACACGGTTGGCGGCGATGCTCAGCGCGTTGCCTGTGCCGACGTGTGCATCGATGCAACGGTAATAGTTCTCATAGTGCATGAAAACCTTGGCGTAGTCGGCGGCGCCGATGCCGACGAACACACCGGTCGATTGCCCACTCATCGCCTCGGGCGACAGGCCTGCGACTTCCAACGCTTCCCATGCGACTTCGAGAAGCAAACGTTGCTGCGGGTCCATGCGCGCGGCTTCACGAGGCGCGATGCCAAAGAACAGCGCATCGAACTGGTCAACGTCCTTGATCGATCCGATGTGACGGACCGACATCTTGCCCGCCTGCTCGCCCGTCGGATCGTACAACTGGTCGAGATCCCAACGATCTTTCGGGACTTCGGCGACAGCGTGGATGCCTTCGGAAATGACGCGCCAATAGGCGTCGAGATTCGGGCGCCGGGCAGTCGGCAGGCCATGCCGACGATGGCAATCGGTTCGACGGCATCCCCTTGGCCGAGGCGTCGTTCGAGGAGCTGAAGTTTCTCGGGCGACAATCGGGCCAAGCGCTGCGAGACGTCGTTCATGTTGTTCCCGGTCAATGTGCCGAATGAGGGTGCGGACACGCCGTTGACCGCAATGCAAACGTCGCCTGTCTCGTCGGATTCTAATGCAAGCTTGGAATCAAGCAAGGAAAGGTTGTCGCGAAGGGGTTGTGAGCTTGACGACAGCCGTCAAGGTTTAACATCGCGATCGTCGAGTGCCGCTTGCACCTCGTCGTCATCAAGACGCTCGATCTCGGCGAGCAATTGTTCGAACTCGCTTTGCGAATGCGAGACCGTTGATTGGGAAACGTCAACATTCACCTCAGCATCGCTGCCGGAGGTCTGTTGAGCAAGAAATCTCGCCAATAATGACGGCGTCGGGTAATTCCATGCCGCGATGACAGGAATGCGGATGTGAAGCCAGCTTTCAAGCTCGTGGCTCATCTCGACGACCGCCAGCGAGTCGAGCCCGTACTCGGCCAACGGCTTATGCGGGTCGACGTCGTCCATGCTCGCGCCGGTGCGCTCGGCCAACCATGTGAGCAAACGCGCCTCGACACGTTCCGCAAGGCGATCGACCTCGGCGGCTGAAAGCGGCGTAGCGTTGGGCGACGGTTGGAGGCTGCCGTTGATGGAAGGTGTCGGTGCGGTCGAAGGTCGCGGCGGCGTGGCCGTCCATCGAGCGACGATTTTCAAATCGCCTTCGAGCAATTTCTTGCGACACAACGAGCGTTGAATCTTTCCACTCGTGGTACGCGGTAAGCTCGCAGGACGAATGAGCACGATCGAGTGAGCGTCGACTTCGTGATCGCGCGTGACGGCAGCGCGGATGGCTCGCAACACCTCATCGAAGTTCGCGTCGCGCTGAGGTCGCTTCACTTCGGCCACGACGACCAAGCCTTCTTGATCGTCAACTTCGACCGCGAACGCCGCCGCGCCGTTCGGCTGCAACGCATCGTGCGATGAGCAAGCCGTCTGCTCGATGTCCTGCGGGTAGTGGTTGCGGCCACGGACGATGATCATGTCCTTCAGACGGCCGGTGACATACAGCCGATCGTCGCTGAGAAAACCAAGATCGCCGCTTCGTAGGTAGTTTGTCTCGTCGTCGCCGTCGACGCGTGCGCCAAACACCTGGCCGGTTTCTTCCGGACGATTCCAGTAGCCGCGGGCGACGCTGGGGCCGCCGATCCAAATCTCGCCGACCTTGTCGCTGCTCAGCGGACGTCGCGTTTGCGGATCGACGATGATGACTCGCTGACCGTCGATGTTGCCGCCGCATGCGACGAGTTGTTGCGACTGCGCGTCGGTCTCGGCGGCAGGGACGATCTCGTGTTTCTCGAGCGCGACGCGGCATACATTTTTGACGAGCGGCCGAGCAGGGCCTCGCGGGCCTGCGGCGAGCAGCGTCGATTCGGCCAAGCCGTAGCACGGATAGAAAGCGTCCTCGCGGAAGCCGCATTCACCGAACGCCTCGGCGAAGCGCTTGAGCGTGCGAGCGCGAATCGGTTCGGCCGCACACAGCGACAGTCGGACGCTGCTCAAGTCGAGTCCCACACGATCGGCTGGTGCAACTTTGGCGACACAAAGGTCGTAGGCAAAGTTCGGGGCGCCGGTGATGGTGCCGCCATACTTCGTAATCGCTTCGAGCCACACGATCGGCCGCTGCAGGAACGACGTGGGAGTTAGCAGGTAAGTGTGAAAGGCGTTGTACAGGGTGTTGAAGACACCGCCGATAAGCCCCATGTCGTGATACAGCGGCAGCCACGAAACACCGACCGGCTTGCGGCCATCGGCATGAATGCCAGGCACGTCGAAGCCGAGGCGAATCAACTCCAAGTTGTGCAGCAAGTTGCGATGCGTGACGGCGACGCCCTTCGGCTGACTCGTCGAGCCGGACGTGTATTGCAGAAACGCGACGTCGCTGGGTTCGAGTGATGGCCGCTTCCAATCTTCGGCGTCGGCGGCCACGGCGTCGGTGGCGATCCATCGCAACGGCAAAAGGTCGGGAGCGGTTTGCGCCAGATCGAGCGTTTCGAGCGTTTGTGCGGTTGTTAGCGCGAGCGTCGCGCCGCAATCGGCATGGATGGCCGAGAGCCGCGGCATCGGTCGTCGCGGCTTCGGATAGGTCGCCGGCACTGGCATGACGCCAGCCAGAATGCACCCGAAGAACGCGGAGATGAACTCAAGTCCGGCGGGGTAGACCAATAATGCGCGGTCGCCCGGTTGAGCGGTCTTCTGCAACTCGGCCGCGATGGCGCGGCGCGCATCCACAGCGCGTCGGCCGCGAGCGTCGTTTGCTGGCCGTCATCGCTGTTGAAGGTGTAGCCGCAGGTGTCGGCGTCGCGGGCCGCGCGTAGCTCGAGCAGTTCGAGCATCGTAGCGGCGACGTCGGAATCAGACATTGACGTTTTTACTCTCCGCGGGACTCGTCGGTTGCCAGGTTGGCAAATCGCAAAGACCGCCACCGAAATACAAATGATGCCAGAGCTGTGTGCCGACGACGGCGCACAAGCCCATCTCTAAAAACATGCGGAGTGGACGAAAGTAAGCACCGCGACGGAAACGATCGAGCAAGCCGGCGACGCGCTCGGGCTCGAAGTAGGGTGTGCGCTCGAGCGATTCGCGGCTGAGCAGTTGATCGACGTAGGGAACGTTGCCAGTGAGAAGCGTGCCGGCGAACGGCGCACGAAACATGGCCTTGGGACGCAGCGCGAGTTTGCGCGGAAGGAATCGCGTGGCAGCCTGCCGCAGCAGATGCTTGTCGCCTCTGATGCGCCGCAATTTCCAACTGGGATGGATGCGTGCGCAGAACTGCATGAA
This sequence comes from uncultured Planctomycetota bacterium, assembly GCA_963708675.1. Taxonomy (GTDB): domain Bacteria; phylum Planctomycetota; class Planctomycetia; order Pirellulales; family PNKZ01; genus DATAXP01. The sequence continues at coordinate 875,237 of CAVPTO010000003.1, read as the reverse complement.
ACGTTCATCAAGGAACGGATAGCGAGTCTCGACGCTATTGGCCATCGCGGTCCTGTCGCCCCGGTGGTTCAGGAGCAATCCGGGCAGCTGAGTTTTGTAACCGACGTACAGCGACTGATTGAGAGGATGCCAGCGCTGGAGCCGCTCGGGTAATTCGAGCTGATCGAACGCGGTTTCGTCCTGAATCTGGTCGCGAACTTCATCTCGCAGGAGCCACCACCGCGATGTGCTCGTGCCATGGTAGACAAGCGTTTGGGCGTGTAGGCCCCCCAGGACGCGGTTGATGCGGCGGAACTCGCCCCGTGGGGCCTGGGGGAACTCAAAATGATAAAGCCGCTCCAAGCCCCATGCAATGGGCTGGAACCCCCGCCAGCCGACTACCCGCATTGCTTTGTGGATCTTCAGCCATACGTAGCCGGCAAGCGCCTCATCAGCCCCCTCACCGGTCAACGCAACCTTAAAACCCGCTTCGCGTACTGCCCGTGAAAGTTCGTACAGCGACCCGGCATTGGTGTCGACGACCGGGCAATCGGCCGCGGCGACAATGCGGGGATACACTGACGAGAGCGCCTGTTGGTCGCAGCGGACGGTGTGATGTTCGCATCCCATGTCGGCGGCAAAACGCGCCGCAACCGAGCTTTCGTCGAGCCGGCTGTCGCCGATGCGGGCGGTAAACGTCGAGAGCTTGCCGCCATAAAGCTTTCGAGATTTCGCCACGATCACCGACGAATCGACACCGCCACTGAGATACGCCGCGACCGGAACGTCGGCCCGCAAACGAATCCGCACCGCTTCGTCTAGCGTGGCGTCGAACTCGTCGATCAGCTCAGGCTTCTGCGAGGGGTCTTCCTCGTCGCCGCGGTCGGGAAAGTCGAAGTCCCAATAGCACCGTTCGCTGATGTCCGGCGAGGTTCCTTTGCCGAAATGCACGCGCAGATAATGCCCCGGCAACACGCCGTTAATGCCACGAAACGCCGTGCGACGTCCGGGCATCGAGAAAAACGTGAAAACGTTGTCGAGCCCGTGGAGGTCGGGGGCCGCTTCGATCAACTCCGACGCGAGCAGCGCCTTGATCTCGGACCCGAACAACAGCCAGTCGTCTTGCTGCGACCAGTACAGCGGGCAAATGCCGGTCCGGTCGCGGCACAGAATCAATACACGGCGCTCGAGGTCGGCCAGTGCAAAGGCGAACTGACCACGCAGATGGTCGAACATCCCTTCGCCGTATTCTTCCCACAGGTGAACAAGCAGTTCTGAGTCGCAGTGGCTGCGAAGTTTGTGGCCGCGGGCGATGAGCCGCTGCTGCAATTCGGGATAGTCGAACAACTCGCCGTTGTAGACGGCCACGACCGTTCGGGTCTCGTTGAAGACCGGCTGCTGGCCATCTTCGAGACCGACGATGCTCAAACGTCGCGACGCCAAGGCGAGGCCCGGCTGAACGAAGAAGCCTTCTTCATCAGGTCCGCGATGCGTGATCGCCGCCGCCATGCGCTCGAGCGCCGGCACGTCGGCAGTCCGTTCATGAGCGAGATCGACGATCCCAGCGATTCCGCACATTCACGCGACTCCAAGGGGAAGAAACCACGGAGGCACGGAGACTCGGAGATGATGCACGGAGTTGAAGAGAATGATTGATTTCAATGGATGCTCGCGATGCCGCTTGCTTCTCAAACGTGTCCTTCGTGCGTTTCTCCGTGCCTCCGTGTCTCCGTGGTTACCGCTTCCTGCTGCAAGTCGAGAACTGAAGTGCTCGCAATCGACACGGCCTTCGCTCGACCAAAACCGCTGCCGATCGGGCTCGCGACTAAGGCTGGCAGGAGCACCATGTCGCAAACCACTGCGATCATGATAAGGACGAACATGATCCATCCGAAATGGGCTACCGGAACAAACGGGCTCAAAGCGAACATCAACATGCCGGCGGCGCAAATGACGGCAGTGTGTTCCATCGCGTTGCCGCAGTGGGCGTAGGCGGCCATCAGAGCATCGTGCCGAGACATGCCGCGCTGCAGGTACTGTCGTAGCCAGGCGAAGAAATGCAACTCGTTATCGACCGACATGCCCAACGCTGTGCTGATGGTCATCATGGACCCGAAATCGACCGTGATATTCAACCATCCCATCGCGCCGAAAACCACTAGCGGTGGGAACACATTCGGCAACATCGTGACCGCACCGGCCAGTAGGCTCCGTAAGGTCACGACCATCACCAGGGCGATCATCATAAACGCTCCGCCGAAGCTGGAACGCATGTCGTCCATCAACTGCGCTTGAACGGTCGCAAACAGCGGCAGCCCGCCTGTGAACTCGACGGGAATCGCGGTGTTGGTGCGCTTGGCCTCTTCGGCGAGCAACGGCTCGAACTCCGCGCGAAGTTCCTTAATGAAGTTGCCGTAGTCGACGTTCGCCAGCGCGCCCACGCGAGCCGTGATCCTCCAAAGCTGTTCATCTTCCGTCTCGGCGAGATAGCCGGTGTTGATCAGGTTCGATAGATCGGATTCGAAACGTCGCCGAATGACGCTGCGTCGGGCGGCGTCGCGAGCCGAGCTTCCCTCGGGCACCGGCGGAAGAAAACCCGCGATCGAAATGGTGCCGCCGACATCGTGAAAGTCAGCGAGATTCTGCTGCATGTGACGCACGATGCGCAGACGTTCGAGGATGTCGGGCCCACCGTTCTTCGGAAACCGCAACACCGTCTCGATCGGCACCAGCGGCCCGATGTGTGTCTCGATCCAGCCGTAGTTGCGAATGACCGTCGCCTGCGGTGAGAACATCTCATTCATTCTCACCGACGTGCGAACGTTCATGACTCCGTAACCCAGGATCGCCGCAACGATGGCAAACCCGCCTAAGACCCAAGCGTGATACTTCGCACTGGCGCCGGCGATTCGCAGATTGAGGGTGTCGCTGGCGGGGCCTTCGTCTTCCGCGCGATGGCGTCGTCGTGAGCCGACGGGCCAAAGCTGCAGCGCTGCCGGAAGCACGGCGATCGTGATGAGCATGCTCAAGCACACGCCGAGCGCCGCGAACGCGCCGAACTTCTTCACAGGCACGATCGTGCTGACGCACAGCGAAAGCAGCCCGAGAATGGTCGTCGTGTTGGCTAAAAGCGCAGGCTGCCAACTGCGAGCGACCGCACGCATCGGTGCGCCGGCGAGGCCGCGTTCGACGACCTCGTCTTCGTAATAGTTCAGTTGATGAATGCAGCCCGAAATGGCCAGCGTGTAGACGAGGCCCGGCATCATGATGAGCACGGAGTCCATGTTCTGGCCGCTGAAGTAAACGGCTGCGAGACTCCAGCCTAGGCACAGCATGGCCGTCACGAACACGAGTGCAACGTAGCGCAGGCTCTTGAGAAATCGCCAGCAAAGGAACATGCCCACCGCGCCGCACAGCGAAGTGAGCAGGAACAGCGACTCGGTGCTCTCGCGATCGATGGCGACGCTGTCGGTCGTTGGGCCTGCGAGGTAAAACGCGTCGGCATCGATTCCGCATGCGTCCTTGGCGGCTAAGTAAGCGGCATCGACGACGGCATGGCGGTCCATCGCGCCTGGATGGCTAATGAGAAGTAGGGCGCAACTCGTCGTTCCGTCGGGGCCGACGAGCCAGCCTTTCAGCCGTTCGATGGCGTCATCGCGTGAGAGTTTTAATGGCTCGCCGGTGAGCTGCTTCAGCAGGCTGCGTCCCGTGTGTACCTCACGAAATAGCGTGCTTCCCGAGTTTTCCGGGTCGCGAAGTTCCTCGGCCAAGCGATCCAGCCGCGGGTCGTCGAGCGTGCAGCCGTCCCAACTGGCGACGAGCACGTCGTCGCCTGGGAAGTGCTCAAGGAACCAGCGATAGTGCCGGCTCTCCGGAAACTCGTCGGGAATCCAGTCGTGCGGCTCGTTGTGGTTCGAGCGAATCGCGCCAATCGAGGCCCAACTCATCACCGGCACCAGCGCGATCGCCGCCAGAATGACGCATCGTGCGACCACCAGCGAATTGAAGAGTCGCGAGAAGAGTTGTTGCATCAGATCCAGTGAGCTATTCGGGCGGAGAAACCACGGAGTCACGGAGACACGGAGACGAATACAAGAAGCAGGAGAGGAGTGGACTTCATCTTCAGTTTAACTTTTCACTGCACACTCAGTACATTTCTCCGAGTCTCCGTACTTCCGTGGTCATCTTTCTTCGACGAAGTGCGTTGAGCCGGAGCGGTGGGTGTACCGTCGTAGTCGAGCCATTGGCGAGCGTCGAAGTCGTACAGTCTACACACTCGGAACAACCGCATGAGAAATCCCGGCGTGAATCGTTCGACGATGACGTCGTCCGGGTACGCCTGCTCGAGCCGTCCTTGGGCCTCGCGAAGGTGATACAGCGGCACGCGCGGATCGACGTGATGAGCCGCATGAACGAGGATGTTGTGCCACAAACGATTGAGCTGAAACGGAAGGATGACGTGCGTTGTGCTTCGCAGATTTGCGGTCGCGTAATCCCACTCGCTCGAGTCGGCGAACCAAATTGACCGTGGATGTGTGTGCTGCACCAGATCGACGAAACCGATTACAAACGACCACATGAAGTACGGCAGCACCAGCGCCCACAAGAAAACGCCCAGCGGACTTGTCGGCTCGGCCCAACTCCATGAGTGAGCGACGTTCGTCACCAGATTGAGTCCGACGAACATCCCAATCGCATAAGCGACGACAGACCAGCGATCGAAACGGAAACTTGGCCAGCGGCGCCCCAACGTCTCGCGACGAGGGAAAAGGTGCAAAGGCAACCAATTTTGCAACGTCCAATAGAACGACAACCCGAGTGGAGTTCGCAAGAATCGATAGAACGCCTGCCGCGATCGTGACTGTGCTTCGTATTCCTCATAGCTCCACGGCTGCCAAACCATGTCGTAGCCACGCACGCGCAGATGGCGATGATGCATCTTGTTGTGCGTGTGCACCCACGACGCCAGAGGAGTGAACGACGGAAAGAACGCCCAGCGTGCGATCCACCGATTGCCGCGTCGCGAAGGGACAAACACCTCGTGGGCCGCGTCGTGGCCAACAACGAAAAGGGCGCCAATCATTCCCGATGCCAGGAACGCGGCGAGCAGTTTCAGCCACCATGTCGGCGCGATGCACGCCGCAGTCACTGCGAATACATAGACGGCGTAGTCGACGGCTACCACGACGATAGCCGTGCTGTAACGACGCGTGCGCGCCTCAGCTGGGATATGCTCGTGCAGTTCGGTCGATGAAACGTGCGATGAGACGTGCATGGTGGGCCTCGCGGCGATCGTGCTCCGACGACCGCTCGCGAGTGCCCGAGTTTACACGCTTGGTGCGAAACCGTAAACGAGACGCAACTTCATGCGAGTTAAAACGTCCGCTCTGCCGGCGGAGGCGGCGTCCATTGGTACAACCACGTCTCGCTCAACACGCGGCCGTCCGATTCCAGATAAACGCGCATGTCGATAGGCTCGACGCTGTCGTCCGTCGGCTTCACGTCGAAGATCACGCGCCAACCTTCGATCGGATGCAGCGGGCGAGCCGACGGAATCTCGATTTCGCCGCGGGAGAGCTTGATGATCGGCTTGATCGAGCCGGCAGGCATCGAATCCAACTCGCCGCCGACGAAATCAATGGCGAAACGGCGAGAGTAGTGTTGGCGCTTCTGACCGATCACACCGCCAATACCGGTTCGCGAAGCATCCACGGTTGCCAGCGGCGCGGGGTTCGGATAGTTGCGTCCCCAGTAAAGGCGATACGCGAACGCCATTTCTTGGCCCGGCTTCGGCGGCTCGGCCGGATTCCAGAATGCGACGATGTTGTCAAACGTTTCGTCGATCGTCGGAATCTCGACGAGTTGCACGGCGCCTTTGCCCCACCCTCTTCCATCAGCGCCTGGTCGCGGTTCGACCCACAAGCTCGGTCGGCGATCGTAAAACACGCCGTCGTCCTGGTAGTGGTCGAAGTTCGTGTCGCGCTGAAGCAGTCCGAAGCCGCGAGGATTTTCGTCGATGAACGAATTCACGCGCACGCCGGTCGGGTTCACGAGGGGTCGCCAAACCCATTGTCCCGTGCCCGTCCACAGCGATAGTCCGTCGGTGTCGTGAATCTCGGGACGGAAGTCCTGGCCGACGCGTCGATCGTTCTCACCGCATTGAAACATGCTCGTGAGCGGCGCGAGACCAAGTCGTTCGATCGTTGTGCGCGGATACAGCGCGGCGTCGATGTCCATCATCAACGTGTCGTCAGGCGTAATCACGAAGCGATACGCTCCCGACACACTCGGCGAGTCGAGCAATGCATAAACAGTCAAACGCTCGGCATCCGACGAAGGACGCTCGAAGTAGAACTCGGTGAAGATCGGAAACTCTTCGGCTCGCGGCAGGCCGCAATCAATCGCCAGGCCACGGGCTGATAAGCCGTACTGCCGCTCGATGCCGATGGCGCGGAAGTAGCTCGCGCCTTGAAAGGCAGCGATGTCGGTTCCCCAATCGGGCGCGGCCGCGAGTTGGAATCCCGCGAAGCCGAGATCGGTCGGAAGCAATCGCCCGTCGACACCGCTATTGCCGTAGTCAAACAGCGCGCGATCGTAGTCGATCGACTTTGATCGCCCGTCGACGACTTCGAACATCTTCACCGGCACTTTGTTGTAAAGGCCGAGGTGAAAGAAACGCAGTCGGAACGGCGAGTCGAAGTCTTGCCAAATTGTGTGATCGGATTTGAATTTGATCGCCTGCATCTGATCCCACGTCAGATGCGCGATCGGGTCGGGCAGCTTATCTTTCGGCGCTTGATAAGGCGCCGCAGCCAGCTTGCGCGCGTGCTCTTTGAGTGTGCTAAAACTAAAGGCCTCCGACTTGTCGCCGGTAGGCGGCTGTTGCGCGATCAAACCGCTCGGCAACACCGTAGAGCTAAACGCAAGGACGAACGAGAACGCTAGGAATCGGTTAAGCATCTGGCGGTAATCCTCCTGGGGACTATACGCTACCGATTATGGCCGGTACTTTGCGACCCCCTCATCGCCCAAAACTGCCTGTTTTCTCAGCAGCCACTGCCACAGAAACTATGCTTCGTTCCGGGTGGTTACCGTCGATACAGACTGAAAACGTGCTCCGGCACGCGCCTTGCACTTCTCCGCGAGTCGATAACAATGGGTGTCTGCTTTAAGGAAACCGCCAGCGGCGGGGCAGGCAAATTAGACCGGTTAATACCGAGGATGTAGACGCCGTTTATGACGGATCGATCAACGCTCGAAGCGCCAATTAAGCCGATCGGCATCGGAATCCAGCCCCGTGCCCGTGCTGAGCGCCTCATGGCCGAATACCTTCGTGGCTGGGGGCTTCGCGATCCTTCCATGGTCGCGGCGGCGTGCCGTCGTTGGGTCGGAAACGCTGAAACCGAGCCGAATCCGGGCGAGTCACTCGATGTTCTGTATCGCTCGGCCGTGGCCGGAGCGACAACCGATATCGACCAATGGCTCGATCATTTAGCCGCTACGGTCGCTCCAAACGATCCGGCTTGTCGCCGCGGACTGCTCGCGATCGAGCTTCAGGCTGTGCTCGATAAGTATCCCGAATTCTTGCTTCGCTACGACGAACTGCCCGACTGGCTCGCACAGCACTTGCAACGCGCCGCCAGGCCGATCGTCCCGCCATCGCAACGAACACCGATGCACGAGCAACCGCTCGTCGACGAACACACACCGTTCTGGATTCGCGCGATCTCCGGCACCGCTGGCGTGGTCTCGCGAATCTTTCGATTGGGTCGAGCGAAGCGGTCATAATGCCCGATTCATCGTCCGCCCCCTCAGTTGCGTTGCGACGAGCAATGCTCGCGGTCCTCACCGTCGCCACGACGGTGCTCGGCCTTTGGACGTTCGCCCACACGCTCGAGGCCGACGGTTGGTCGCCACTCGACTTTGTGTTGATGGCGATGTTCACCGCTTTGTTCGTCTGGGTCGCCATGTCGTTTTGGATGGCGACTGCCGGGTTCCTACGGCTGATGTGGCGACCGAAAGCGTCGCTCTACTCCGGAACTCGCACCAACGCGGCGCCGGTCGGTCGAACCGCGCTGTTGATGCCTATCTATAACGAAGAGCCGCACCGGGTGCTGGCTGGGCTTCGGGCGATGTATGAGTCGCTGCAAGCAACAGGGCACGGCGCGACGTTCGATTTCTTCTTGCTCAGCGATACAACCGATCCGGACCTTTGGCTGGCCGAAGAGCTCGCCTGGGCGAGACTCGTCCAAAGCGTCGTCGGACCAAGCAACGTGTACTACCGCCATCGCACGAAGAACATCGGTCGCAAGGCCGGCAACATTGCCGACTTCTGCGAGCGTTGGGGTGCTGGCTACGAGTACATGATCATTCTCGACGCCGACAGCGTCATGAGCGGCGAGTCGATCGTTGAAATGGTCCGCCGCATGGATCAGGATCCCGAGTTGGGCATCCTGCAAGCTCCGCCGATCCCCGTGAACCGGGTGTCGCTGTTCGCCCGTTGCCAGCAGTTCTCCGCTCGCGTCTACGGCCCGGTCTTCATCGAAGGCTTCGCCTGGTGGTCGCACATCGACGGCAACTACTGGGGCCACAACGCCATCATCCGCGTCGAGGCGTTTACCAGCTCGTGCGGCCTGTCGAAGCTGCCCGGCGCCGCGCCGCTCGGCGGTGAAGTGCTCAGCCACGACTTTGTCGAGGCGGCGCTCATGCGTCGCGCCGGCTACAAGGTTTGCCTGGCTCAGGACCTCGGCGGCAGTTACGAAGAACCGCCCCCGACGCTCATCGACTACGCAATCCGCGATCAGCGTTGGTGCCAAGGGAACATGCAACATATTCGTCTCGCCTTTAGCCGCGGCATGCACCCGATTAGCCGGTTGCACTTCGGCATGGGCGCGATGTCGTATTTAGCCTCGCCGTTGTGGTTGATCTTCCTGCTGCTTGGCGTGGCCTCGGTCGCTTACAAGCAATGGGCGGGCGATACGACGGCGCATGGCCCTGACGGGTTGGCCCCCGTGCCGTGGTCGGGCATCGTGTTCGGCGCGACCATGGCCTTGCTGTTGTTGCCCAAGTTTTGGGGCTATCTGCTGCTGTGTCGCAATCGCGAAGGCGTGAACGCCTGCGGCGGGGTATTCAAGGCCGGCGCGAGCATGCTCATCGAGATTCTCATCTCTGTGCTCATTTCGCCTGTGATGATGTTGTTCCACTCGACGTTCGTCATTTCCACATTCCTTGGCCGCAAGGTTCAGTGGAACGCCCAGACACGTGGAGAAGGCGCTCAATCGTTGCGAGGCGCGATCACAACGCATTGGCGACAAACCGTCGCGGGCCTCGTCGGTGCCGTGGCGACGTGGTATCTCGCTCCGTCGATCTTCCCGTGGCTGGTGCCGGTTTTCACGGGCTTAATCCTCGCTGTGCCGCTGTGCATGATGCTCAGCAGCGTCACGCTCGGTCGCACCGCCGCCGACTATGGCCTGTTGCTCACGCCCGAAGAAACGACGGTTCCCAAGGTGCTGAAGCGTCATCGCCACTTGCTGGCGCTCGCTCCGCCAAAGGAATTGTCCGACTACCGCGGCATGTTCCGTCGTTTGTTGGCCGACCCGGCCTTCGTCGCGTTGCATCGCTGTATCCTCACAGCCACCAGCGCTGCGGTGAAGGTTTCACCGCGGGAACTCGCCAACGCGGAGAAGCAGTTGCTCGTCGGCGGTCCGCACCGTGTGTCGGTCGACAGCCGCAAGGCGATCCTGTCCGACCCCGATGCAGTGAGCGCGCTGCATTTGTTCGCCTGGACATCGCGTCGCAAGGGCGAAAGCGAAGCCGCGTAATCACGCTGTTTTAAATGTCTTGGTTAGCCGCGACGCGCCAGCGGAGCGCTCCATTGTGCGTCGCGCCCCTCCACGCACCCCGCGAATTCATGTCGCAGGTTGCATCGCTCGCGATCCGCGGCGATGATGGCGAACATGCATCGCCCACTGCTTTCCGCCCTGATTGTGGCGGCAATTCTATCGATCAACGCCTCGTTTTCCGCCCTTAAGGCGGCAGATGAACCGACGCGCGTTCTCATCGTCGTCGGCCCCAGCACGCACCCGCCGGGGTCGCACGAGGTAGCCGCCGGCGGACGCTTGGTGAAGCAGTGCCTTGAGCACGCAGACAAGGTCAAAGACGTCGAGGCCGACGTGTTTTATGAGTGGCCGCAGGACGCGGCTGCGCGCGATCGCGCGGCCACGATCGTGTTCCTCGGCGACACGTTCCCGCCCGCTCGACTTCCCGACTCGGCAAAGGTGATGAGCGAACTCGGCGCGATGATGAATCGCGGGTGCGGCCTTGTTTGCATTCACTACGCAACGGGCTTGCGTGCCGAGGACGTGGCCGAAGACGGAGACCATCCGTTGTTGCGATGGATGGGTGGCTACTTCGCCACGAAGTGCAAACATCATCAATCGGTCGCGCGGATGATGACCGCGACCATCACGCCGGGCGATGCGAGACATCCCGTCTCGCGCGGCTGGCATGAATTCACGCTCAACGACGAGCCGTACTACAACAACTATTTCGGACGCGGCGGCCCGGCGCCCGGCGTGACGGTGCTGGCCACGTCGATGCTGCCGCCGGAAGATCCGAAACGCGAGGTGGTCGCGTGGGCCGTGGATCGCAGCGACGGCGGCCGCGGCATAGGCGTTGTCATGCCACACACGTACCGCAATTGGACGTGCGACGACCTGCGGAAGTTGATTCTCAACGGCATCGTGTGGACCGCGCATCGCGAAGTTCCTTCCGAGGGCGTGCAAACCGCGTCGCCGGACCTCGCCATGTTCGAGCCCGCTGCCCTCGACCCAAAGCCGCGCGAGCCGGCCAAAAAAAAGTAACGCAAGCCTGGAGAGTGTGATGAAGCGACTTCTGATGATCGCGGTGATGGCCGCGCTCGGAGCCTCGACCGTTTTCGCCGCCGACCAAAAGCGGCCGAACATTCTGTTCGCCTTCGCCGACGACTGGGGGCGCCACACGAGCGCTTACGCCAAGCTCGACGGCCCAGGCACGTGCAACGACGTCATCTCGACGCCGAACTTCGATCGCCTCGCAAAAGAAGGCGTACTGTTCCGCAGCGCCTTCGTGTCGGCTCCGTCATGCACGCCTTGCCGCAGTGCGTTGCTCTCGGGCCAGCATTTCTGGCGCACCGGTCGCGGCTCGATTCTCAGCGGCGCGATTTGGGACGGGACGAACCCCGCCTATCCGCTATTGCTGCAGAACGCCGGCTATCACATCGGCAAGTCATTCAAGGTTTGGAGCCCCGGCAGTCCGGCGGATGCGCCCTACGGCGAACAAAAGAACGCCTACGAGAAGGCGGGCAAAGCGGTCAATCAATTCTCTGAGTATGTGACCAATGCCGTGTCGAAAGGAACGCCGGTCGAGAAGGCGAAGCAAGAGCTGTACGACCAGATCCGCGAGAACTTCGACAACTTTTTGGCCGACCGCAAGCCGGGGCAGCCGTTCTGCTTTTGGTACGGTCCCACAAACGTTCACCGCAAATGGGTCAAAGGTTCCGGCAAAGCACTCTGGGGCCTCAACCCCGACGACTTGAAGGGCAAGATGCCGAAGTTTCTGCCTGATGTGCCCGAGGTACGCGAGGACTTGGCCGACTACTTCGGCGAGGTCCAGGCCTTCGACGCATGCATTGGCGTGATGATGAAGCGGCTCGAAGAAATCGGCGAACTCGACAACACGCTCATCGTTGCCAGCGGCGATCATGGCGGTCCTGGCTTTCCGCATGGTAAGTGCAACTTGTACGACTTCGGTGTCGGCGTGTCGCTCGTGGCTCGATGGGGCGGGGCCAACGGTGGCCGCGTCGTCGACGACTTGATCACGCTGCCGGACCTCGCGCCGACGTTTCTTGAACTCGGCGGTGTGACGCCGCCGGACTCAATGACCGGCCGCAGCCTGGTTGGAATTCTCAAGAGCGACAAGTCGGGACAGGTCGAGCCGAAGCGCGACGCGGTATTCGTCGGTCGCGAGCGCCACGTCGATGATGCCCGCGAAGGCGAATTGCCGTATCCGATGCGCGCCGTTCGCACGAAGGATTACTTGTACATCGTGAACTTCCATCCCGAGCGTTGGCCGATGGGCGATCCGCGGATGCTCGACAGCGGAGCAGGGCCGACGACCGAGCAATTGACCGAGAACACGCGGCTCACGTTGGCTGATTGCGACTCGGGGCCGACGAAGGCGTGGGTCGTCGAGCATCGCAATGATCCGAATTACGCGTCGTACTACGAGATGGCCTTCGGCAAGCGTCCACGCGAAGAACTGTACGTGTTGGCCGACGATCGTGACGAAGTGAAGAACGTGGCTGCGGATGCCAAGTACGCGTCGATCAAGGCGCAACTCGACAAACGTTTGATGGACGAACTACGCACGACCGGCGACCCGCGCGTCGTCGACAACGGTAAGTTCTATGAAACGCCGCCCATGGCGGGCCCGATTCCCGCGCCACCCGGCAAAAAGCGCAAGGGCAGCGATTGACGCCGCCTAAGGTTCAACCCTCTCCCCATCGCGGGAGAGGGTGGTTCGTCGCAGACGAACCGGGTGAGGGGGCGATGCGAGTACACGCCTCCTACCCCTCACCCCGGCCCTCTCCCGCAAGGGGAGAGGGGGTCGGAATCAGCCGCGTCGCGGCGAGCAAGCTCGCCGGCTAAACGTTATTTCGTGACATTATTTCTCGTTGGCCATGTAAAGCGCCACGAGATACGGCACCGGCGACGAACCCAGTGCGTTAAGCACCGTGCCGCCGGCGGTAAAGACGTGCGTCACCCAATCTTCTTTGCCGTACTTATCGAGCGCCGCGCCCCCTTCGCCGCCGCCGATGTAAACCTGAGCGCCGCCGTCTTTGAGGCGTTTGAGCTCGGGAATGAACCGCTTCGTGCCGCCTTCGAAGCGCGGGTCTTCGAACATGCCGAACACACCATTGTGGAAGACCACGGCTCGCGCGTGTCCCGAACTTTCGGCAACGCGTTGACCTTCGAGAAATCGGCCAACGACGTGATGGAAGAGGTCGCTGGTCTTGGGACCGACGTCGAACTGCTGATCTTCCGGGCCGATCGTCTCCGAGACGCGTCCGTCTTGGAGCACGAAGTCGCACGGCATCACGAATTCGATGCCCTTGCGGCGGCCGTCGGTGAGCATCTTTTTCGCCTGCTCGACACGCGACGGCTCGATGAAGTAAGGCTTCTCCTCGTGCCCCTTGGCTTCGGCCACGCCGAGGCAGAAGTCGCCGCCGGAAACTTCCGCGTCGGCCTTCTTGAGCGCCATCGCGAGCGACCCGGCCGTCAGCACCCAGCGAATCGTTCCGCGTGCGATCATCGCTTCCAGGTCGTCGAGCTTGTCGATCTTCAGACCACTAAAGATGACGAGTTGCGTTTGCAGGCAGGCTCGCATCGGTCCGTCGAATTCTCCGGCGACGTACTTGCCGAGCGCGACGCGATCCATGGCCGCCGGGACGACGGTCGTCGAGGTATCGAGACTGCCGGCCGAGAGCGCCTCGTTCACGTAGATGCGGGCCACGCGGTCAGCCATCTGCTGCGCGAACTTCGCCAGCTTGTCGGCGACTTTCTCGGCATCTTCAGGCTTCGCGTCCCACAGCACGCGCTCGATCGCGTACTTGCGCGTGTTCTCGAGCATCAGGATGCTGCCGGGCGCGGCCTTGGCAATTTGTTCGGTCACCGCCGGCTTCACCGTCCCTGTGGCTTCGTCGTACCAATCGGCGATGAGCGGCACCTCGATGCCGAGCAACTCGCCGAGCCGCTTGGCGACCGCTTTGAGGCTTCCCTCGGGTTTGCGTCCAACGTGCCCGAAGATGATCTGTTTCCAGCCATGCTCGCGTCCGTACTTGAGCGTCTCGACCATCGATCGCAGCCGGATATCACCGTCGCCGACCTTGGGGCCGGGCTTGACGTCAACGTCGCCGCGGACGAGCACGGGCGTTCCGCTCGGCACATCGGCCAGGGTGTCGAGGCGTGGGATGCCGTCGAGATATTCCTGCAGCGAGCGGCTTTTCGCCGTCGGATCGTCGCCTAACAGGGTATGCAACCAGGGGGCAAGGCTCGAAGTGGTGACCGACATGGCTCAACTCCCGAAGTGTGGGACTCCAGATCTCCAGCGCTCGAATATGACTGCGCCGGCGTGGATGCACTCGACGGGCGCGGACGTTTGGCATTGCGCCTCATTCTTAGCGGCGCCGCTGCGATGCGAAAGGGGGCGGGCCGAGCTTCGCTACTCGGCCGCGACGGCGTCGATCGATTTCGCGGTCAGGCTCTCGCCGCTGCGGCTCGCTTCGACCTTTACGCTGTCGCCGACAACGAGGTCGTCGACGCTCGCCTTCTTGCCGTTTCGCGTGATCTTGCAATCGCCGGAGATCGCAAACTCGACCGTCTCGCCGCTACGGCTGAGCACGAGCAGTTTCGTTCCGGCGGCCTCGGCGATCTTGCCCTCGTAGGTGTCCTCGGCCAAAGCTGTTCGAGCAGCGAGCGACAGCAAAAGAGTGATCGCGACGACGATGGTTTTCGATCGACCGTGCATGGGCGTGTCCTCTGTATCAGGGTTGGTGGCCGAGCGGTGCGGGGCGACGACGTCCCTGATTGTAACTTACGACAGCTCAAGCACGACCGCCGGCCGATTCTTACCGTGATCCCCCGGCATGGGGCAGATGCTTGACGTTGCGAGAGCCGGTGTTTAGCCTCTGTTAAACTGTGCTGTGTGGGAAGGATTTGCGGGCGGCGTCCTTCCGATCAGCCTACAGGTGCGACGTTCCGAAGGCCGAATCGAAGCCGGGCTCGTCGGGTGACTAGGAAACGAGCCCACGTTGCGGGCGTTGCAGCCATTCCAAACGCTCCCTCCACGCGAAACCTGTTGAACTGCCTCGCGAACGCCCGAATTCTGTTTTCATGCGTTCGAGCAGGAGCGCAGGCCTCTGCTGTTTCGGTCTGAGCGAAAAAAATGCGAGCAAGACAACTCGGTAAAACGCTGAACAGCCGCGAAATCAACGCGCTGATCCACCCCCTCAGGTACCGTGATAACCACACGAACCTGATTTATCTGGCCGTCGAATACCTGACTTTGGCGGCCATTCTGGTGCCGGCCATTGCGTTTTGCCACATGCGAGCCGAATGGGGCTATTCGTGGCCGTGGTTGATCCCGGTCGTTGGTGCCGCCGTCATGCTCGTGGGAGCCGTCCAGCACCGTTTCGCCGGTCTGGCCCATGAAGGGGCCCATTACATTCTGCTGAAGAACACGTTCTGGAACGAACTCGTTTCGGACGTGCTCTGCATGTTCCCCTTGTTCTCGACCACGGCGCAATATCGCCTGATCCACCTCGGTCACCACGAATATACAAACGACTGGGATCATGATCCCGAGTTGTTGAATTTGGGCAAGACGCGAATGATGGATAAATTCCCCATGACAAAGTGGGAATTCATCTATCGGTTTTACGTTCGCATCTTTTGGCCGCCCGCGTTGCTCCGCTATGTGTGGGACAACATTTATGTGACGACACTCGGCAACGGCGTTCATCCGTACGACAAGCACGTTAAGACGAACCCGAAGGCGATGGTCGGCAAGCTGCGGCTTACGAGCATCCTGGGTGTCGTGTGGTTCGCCGCGTTCTGCGGTGTCATGGGCTACCTCAGCCATTTTGGCACCACCCTGCAGATGGCGGTCACGCCGGTGATCTTTTGGCTCGGTGCGGTCGCGGTCGTCAAGTCGCTGCCGGATGACTGGTACTTCATGTCGGATCTCAAGCCGATCATTTCGGCCAAGACGACGAGCATCCTGCGTTTGACCTCGTTGTTGCTCCTCGAGACCGGCCTGGCTTGGGCGAAGTTCAAGACGGGCACCGAGTGGGGCGTTTACGTGTGGTTGTTCTGGGTGCTGCCGCTCTTCACGAGCTTCCCATACCTCATGCTTCTTCGCGACTTGTATCAGCACGCCAATGCCGACGACGGCAAGCTGACGAACAGCCGCGTGATCTTCTGCAATCCGATCATCCGCTGGGCGATGTTCATCTACGGCCAGGATGTGCACCTGACGCACCACCTGTACCCGGCCGTTCCGCACTACAACCTGCACAAGCTCCATAAGCTGTTGCTTGAGCACAACGTCGAATACGCCGAGCACGTCGTTGAGTGCGAAGGCATGTTCTTCAACAGCAGCGGTAAGCCGACGATGCTCGATGTTGTCGAGCACGCGACGTGCGAACCAGGACAACGTGCGGAAATGTCGGGACTTTCGGCCGAGGAAGATCGCGAACTCGCGACGGTCGATGCCTAACATTCTGACGCGTTAAATGTAGCCGGGGCCCTTTGGGTCAGGTCGGGCGCGGTCACAACCAACGCCGCAGGCTCCACGCGAGCCGGTCGCGCCACCGTTGCCACCAGCTGCGGCGCCGCCAGTCGGCCATGGTCATACGACGGCTCTGCCGCATCTCGTCGGCACAGATCCGCCCGACGGTTTCCGCCATCGCGCGGCCACGAATCACGCCAATCAACTCGAGGTTGAGCTGCAAACTTCGCGGGTCAAGGTTGCACGATCCGATGACGGTCCACTCGTCGTCGATGACCATCACCTTGCTGTGCAGCATCATGTCGCAGCGTTCGTAGATCGCGATCCCACGCTTCATTAGCCATGCGTAGAAGTGACGCGCCGCCCACTGCACGAGCGGCACGTCGCTGAGGCCAGGGACGATGACCCGCACCCGAACGCCTCGCTTTCGGGCGTTCAGCAACTCGCGCAACACGGGGCCCATCGGCAGAAAGTACGCCATCGAAAGCGTGATGCTCGTTCGCGCCTGTCGTAGAAGCGGACACATCACTCGCCGCGCATGTCGCAACTTCTTGCTGGGCAAGCAGTCGAACAGATACGCCCCTTCGCCGGTCGAATGGAGCATCTTGTCCAACGGCCAGCGCGGCCAACGGACGCGACGACGATGCAAACGGTCCCACAATCGCTCATGCGCAGCAGCGATGTCAGCCGCCATCGGTCCTGCGACTCGGGCATGAACGTCGCGCCAGCCGGCGCTTGCCGGCAGATGGCGTTCGCGAGCCTCTTCAACGGTGTGCATGCCCGCCGTGTCGACGATGTTCATACCGCCGAAGTATGCGACGTTTTCGTCGATGACGAGCAGCTTGCGATGGTTTCGGCGATTGACGAGCGTGAAAAAGTTGGGATGGCTGATGATTTCATCGAGCGGATGAAACGCCCGCACGTGAACGCCGGCCGCCACGAGGTCATTCAGCAACCAATGCGGAAACCGCAGCGAGCCCCATCCGTCGTAGAGGAAGTGAACATCCACACCGGCTCGAGCGCGCGACATCAGCGCTTCGGCGACTGCGCGGCCTGCGTCGTCGTCGGCGAAAATATACGACTCGATCCACACACGATGCTCGGCCGACGCAATGTCGTCGAGCATCGACTCGATGAGCGGACCGGTCGAACAGAACAATCGAAACGATTGGCCCGCGACCTCGACGGGCCAAACGTCCGACTCACTGCCCTGCGGCGAGTGGGCGGAAACGACGTGTGATGCCATGACGCGTGCGAACCGGGGGCTGCGATGCTACAGCCCATTATACGCAGCCGGCCCCGCGTCAATTGGTTTCGACAAGGGACCGTAACTCGGCGATTTCGCGACGCAATGCAGCGATTTCGCCGCGCAGCTCGGCAATTTCGTCAGGCGAGCCGCCTCGCGAAGTTTCCGATTTTGCGGGCGCGGTGTTCTCGTCGTCGCTGACGGGGGGAGCGCCTTGCGCAAATTGCCTACGGACTTTCTCCAGTTCCTGCTCGGGATACAGGCCGTGCGTAATGACATGTCCGCGACCTTCTGCATTCAGCGAGATCACCAGATCTCTACTTTTCAGCGAACGCAACACATTGCGCAGCGTGTCGAGGTCGGCAATCGGCTCCATGCGCGAGGCCCGCGTGCGCAGCTCGCCCTCGGTTTGTGGTCCGCGAAGCAGAAGCTCGGCCATGACAGCCGACTCGACCTTGTCGACGCCCAGCCACTCATAGAAATAGTGCCGATACTTGGCGACTCGGCTGGTCCCCTGCACCTCGGCGACAGCGCCTTTCTGCCGCAGGCCGTCGAGGGCGTCTTGCACGTCGTCTTCTTCGAAGCTCGTCAGCGGCGCGCGATTGTTCTTCTGGTTCGAGCCGACTCGTATGGCGTTGATCGTCATCGGATACGCCTCGGGCGTCGTCTTGGCTTTTTCGAGCAACACGCCGAGCACCCGTCGCTGGGCGGAAGGAATGGGTTGCCAACGACGTTCGCTGCTTGCCGGCGTTTCGGCAGGTGATTGCGTACTCAAGCGTGCGACTCCTTTCGTAAAAGATTCGATGCGGGCGACGGATCAGCGTGCAGCCGTTCGAGCGCGTCCACCATCATATCGAAACCGTGCTGTTCTTGTGACCGGGCGGCGGCTTCGCGACATGCCTGTGTAACTTCCGCAGAATCGAGCAAGCTTCGCAATGCTGCCGCCACACGCGGTCCGGTGAAGTGCCGCGAGCCGAGCCAATCGCCGACGTTCATCTTCCGAAGTCGGACGGCGTTGTCGAATTGATCGAAGGCCAGCGGCATCAGAAGCTGCGGAATGCCGGCGGCCAGGCCTTGCGACGTGCTGCCGATGCCTCCGTGATGCACCACCGCCTCCGCATGAGGCAGCAACCATCGAAAGGGGACGAAGTCGAAGTGACTCGCATGCGCAGGCATTCGTGGCGGCAACTGCTCGGGGAACCGCGTCAGCAACATCGCCCGAACGCCGAGGCGCGAACATGCGTCGATCGCGGCCTCGAAAAACTCGCGGCCATGCACGTTCGCCGAGCCGGGTGTGAACGCGACAAACGGTTCGGGCGAGTCGACGAATCGCTGCACTTCGGGCGACGGCGTGACGACATCGGCCTCGTCATACAAAGGAAAGCCCGTGAGCACCGTTTGTCGCGGCCAGTCGGGCTGTCGCGGCGCGAACCAGTCGGGGAAGGCCGCCAACACGAGCTGCGGTGAATGAGCCCATTCAAAAAGCACACGCTTGACGGGGTGAAGCCCGAGTTCGCGTCGTAAGCCATTCAACTCGGGGCCCAAGAGTCGGTCGATGACGAGTCGGTCGGCGATCCAATACTGGAACCGTTTCAGCGGCGTCGGCAACCAATCGGGTAGGAAGGCGCCAGGAAGCCGAGGTTGCGCATAATCGCTGCGGAAGATCGACGGCGACAAGTGCATCGTCGCAGTCGGAATGTCCCAGCGATCTTGGGCTACGCGAGCTCCAAAGGCTAACGTCGATGCGACGACCACCGTTTCGCCAGAAACGTATTCGTCGCGAACAATCTGGCAGATGGGCCGGATCATCGGCGCGACGGCGTGACGCATGATGAACCCTGGGCCGCGGAGCGGGTGCCACAGCCGGGGATCGTCGAGCAGCGATCGGAAGTTCGTCTCTGGCGCAGAATCGATGAATTCCAAGCCTGCCCCGCGAGCCAGCGACTCGAAGTATCCGTTGGTGATCAACGTCGCACGATGGCCGCGTGCGATCAGGGCCCGTCCCAAACCGACGAACGGATGGACGTCGCCCGAACTTCCAACCGTCGCCAATAAGACGTGCATCCCATGATCCGCGAAGGCGTTGAGGAGTTCAGGCTCGCTGCGGCACTTCCTGCTAAACTTGAAGTACCATGCACTTGATTAGAGTCGCAGCCGCCGTTTTGAACCAGACGCCGCTCGATTGGAGCGGCAATCGCGATCGCATCATCGCGGCCATCGACGAAGCACGCCATCAAGGCGCGAGCTTGTTGTGTCTGCCTGAGCTTTGCATCTCCGGCTACGGTTGCGAGGACATGTTCCTCAGCCCCGGCGTGCAGCGCACGGCCGTCGATGTTCTGCGCGAGATCCTGCCGGCGACGCGCGGAATGATCGTGTCGCTCGGACTTCCGTTGGCCGTGCAGCACGGACTGTTCAACGTCGCGTGCCTTGCGGTGGAAGGGAAGATCGCGGGCTTCGTCGGCAAGCGGTACCTGGCGAGCGACGGCATTCACTACGAGCCGCGATGGTTCAAGCCTTGGCCCACCGGGCAGAGTGTCGAGGTGGCAGTCGGCGGCGAGCGCTATCCGCTCGGCGATTTGTTCTTCGATTGCGGCGGTGTGCGGATCGGCTTCGAGATTTGCGAAGATGCGTGGGTGGCCGACCGCCCGGGAAGCCGGCTCGCCGCCCGCGGCATCGACATCATTCTGAATCCTAGCGCCAGCCACTTCGCCTTTGGCAAGTACGAGGTCCGGCATCGCTTCGTGCTCGAAGGCTCGCGAGCTTTCGGCGTCAGTTACGTCTACAGCAACCTGCTCGGCAATGAGAGCGGCCGCGCGATCTACGACGGTGGAGCGTTGATCGCGGCAGCGGGGCAGATTCGTGCCGAGGGTTCGCGGTTTTCATACGCCGACGTTCAAGTGACGAGCGCCCAAATCGACTTGGACGACACGCGCATGCGCCGGTCTCGCAGCGGAACGGTGCGAGCGAACATCGACGGCGAGCCGACCTGCATCCGCGTACCGTTCGATTATCCCTATCAAGAGCCGGAGGCAGAACCCGTCTCGTTGCCTGCCTGGGAGCGGGGGCCGAACCTCAAGCAAGAGGAATTCGCCCGCGCCGTGAGCCTCGCGTTGTTCGACTACATGCGCAAAAGCCAATCGTCGGGGTTCGTGGTGTCGATCAGCGGTGGCGCCGATTCGGCGGCGGTATCGTGTCTGGTCGCGCTGTTGGTTTCGTTCGGAGTTAAGGAACTCGGGCGAGAACGGTTCATCGCGAAGGCGCCGTACATCGCATCATTGAAGGAAGCGGCCAACGTTACTTCGATGGTCCGCGCACTGTTGGCCTGCGTGTATCAGTCGACCGAAAACAGCTCAACGACAACGCGCGAGGCGGCAAGAGCAGTCGCTACCGCGATCGGCGCCGAGTTCATCGAGTTCGATGTCGATCGGATCGTCAAGGATTACATCGCGATGGTGGCGAAGGGCATCGGTCGCGAGCTGACGTGGGATCGCGACGACATCGCCTTGCAGAACATCCAGGCGCGAGCGCGATCGCCAGGCGTGTGGATGTTGACGAACTTGCGAAATGCGTTGCTCTTGTCGACGAGCAATCGATCGGAGGCGGCGGTCGGTTACGCGACGATGGACGGCGATACTTCGGGCGGGCTCAGCCCGATCGCGGGCATCGACAAGGCATTCCTGCGACGTTGGCTGCGTTGGCTCGAAACGACAGGCCCAGACGGTCTGGGACCGATCCCCGCGCTGTCAGCCATCAACGTGCAGGCTCCGACCGCGGAGCTGCGACCGGCCGAGAGCGGTCAAACCGACGAAGCCGACTTGATGCCGTATGAGTTGCTCGACGCTGTCGAGCGAGCGGCGATTCGCGACAAGTTGATGCCGCTGGAAGTCTTTTTGCGAATGCGCTCGCAACTGCCTCAGTACTCGTCACAAGATTTGGGCGTGTGGATCGAGCGGTTCTTTCGCCTTTGGTGCCGCAATCAATGGAAGCGCGAGCGCTACGCACCGTCTTTTCATGTCGACGACGAGAACCTCGATCCGAAAACGTGGTGCCGCTTCCCGATTCTCTCGGGCGGTTTCGATCGCGAACTCGGCGAGTTGCGCGCCTATTTGGCGAAGAGCACGGCCAAGGACACGTCACCACCGCAGTAAGTCGCCCAGCGACTGCGCGACTTCGTGCGGACGTCCGAACATTTGCCAGCCGATGACGGCTACGGCGGCGAGCGACGCGAGGACAAACGCCATGCCCCACACGCTCGACCGGCGGGCCGGAATCGGCAGACGCTTGGCGAGCGCGGCATGCAGCATTTGCCAGCCTGCGATGCTTTGCCGGTCATGCGTTGCGGTGAGCGAGATCGTCCTTAGCAGACGGTGCCCTTCGATGACTAGCTCGACGTGAAGACGCGGCATCGACACGGTGCTGCCGGCCCAGCGAGCATCGACGTCGAGGTCCTTTACCACGGCTGCCATCGTGCGACGCAGTTGCACCAGCGAGCACGCGTTGTAAAGCACTAGCCGTGGCTTCAACAGCAGCGACGTCAGTGAAACGCAGAGGCTGTATATAATCAGCACCATCGGCCAGGCGTACATTCCGTACACCGTGAGGGCCGTGCGCGGCATGAGCAGCTCGATCGGCCCGACCAATACCAGGCCCGACACGCCGACCGCCAAGGCTGCGAGATCGCGACCGCCCGAGACGACCGTCGTGCGACGTCCGAGATTCAACACGCCCAGCACGAGCGCGTATGCCGCCAGTGGGACAAGTGCGACAGATAAACGAAGCGGATCGAACATCGTCCGCCAGTATATCGACAACCTGCCGAGTCGATCGCCCGTTCTACGGAGCTACGACCGGCTTCGAACTCCACGGCCAACGAATGCTTGACGCCTTGGCGGCTGGCGTCGGGACCGTCGTTTCTTCACGCATCGCCGGAACCGATTCAATAGCCTTCCTATCAGCTGGCGAGAGGGCCTCGGGCTGTGGATCGGCTTTGAAGCCCGTGGCGAAACGCGTCCAGATCGATGGCTTGACGGCCGGATCATTGGATACGCCGTTTTCGCGTTCTGCCATTAGGCTGGCAATGGCGGCATCGTCGATCGCCTTCCTGTCTTCAGGCGACAGGACCTCGGGCTGTGGTTCAACTTTGACGCTCGTGACGAAACGTGTCCAGAGCGACGGCTTGACGGCCGGATCATCGGTCGTGCCGATGGCGCCGTTTGCCTTCGAGCTGGCAACCAGGGCTTGTTCGATCGCCTTCTTATCCTCAGGCGTGAGGACCTCGGGCTGTGGTTCGATCTTTAAGCTCGTGGCGAAACGCGTCCAAAGCGACGGCTTGTCGATTGACTCACCGATCGTGCTTGTGTCCTCGCTCGCCGGAGCACTGGCAACATTGGGATGTTCGATCTTCGGTTGCGGCGCAACAGGGGGCGTCGCCGGAACGTGCGGGCGCTCGTCGGTGACGATAGGTGGCGCGCCGAACAATGAACCGGGGGCCGGGTAACTCGGGCTGTAGTAAACCTCGGACGGTGGCGAAGCGGCAGCCGGCGCCTCGACACTGGCGGGTTTCACTGGCATCGCGGCATAGAGCGGCGACGCACCTGCCGATGTCACATACGGATCTCTGCTTCGCGTGGCTGGCGAAGTCGCCGCGACTCGCGGGACTTTCGAATGCGTCTCTTGCGGCGCGGGCTCGGCTTCAGGGGCTACCGGTGGCGCCGGAGCTTGCGCCATGCGCGGTGCGACATCAACCGGCGGCAACGGCTCGATCCGCGGAGCGATCGGCTTCGATTCCGTTGTCTGCGGTTGTGCCGTCGCGGCAACGGCCTCTGCGAACGGATCACGTTCCGTCGCGATCGCTTGACGGAGCGAGCCATCGCGTTCGGCATCGATCATGGCCGCCAGCTCATGCTCGCCGGCGGAACGCAATTGATGACGAAACTGTGTGACGAGTTCCGTCGCCGGAACCTGTAGCCGTGGCGACTTCCACGGACCCACGAGCACCCCGTCGGCGCGAACCGTGCCAAGGCTCGCCAGGCCGCGAGTCCACAACGTTGGAGACAGTCCGGCCAGGGTGTCGCTGCCTTCGAGCGAGGCGTCGAGATCACGCGCTTCGCAGTGAACTTGGACCTCGAACTCGTTACTCGTCGCCCATCCGTCGCCTGTCAGCGACACTTGGCCGCCACGGGCGTTGAGCGTTGTGCAACGCACGTCAATCAGCCGCTCGATGGGCAACTCGTAGGCTGTGAATCGAACGCGATGTCGACGGTCTGTCGGCTGGCCGTCGAGTTCCGCAACGATCTCGGCCGATTGTTCCGGCAAGATCACGCGGCACTGTGCGTGCTGATCGGCTGAGGCGGCATTGCTCGCAAGCTGCGAGATCGAGAGCTTCGCCTTCGGGCCAAGTCCCCAAGTCGAGTCTAGCCGCTCGACTTCAAGTGTCTCGATCACGATTTTCGGCTCGGCACTCCCCAGCGCGCTGCGTTGCGTCGGAAGTCCATCGGACAAGGCATCGAGCTTCAGGCGTGGCGCGTCGACCTGCATCACCGATTCACAGGCGACGATCACTCGGCGAAGCCATTCGGCCCGCTCGCCGAAGCGCGTCCAACCCGCCACGTACTTTTGCACTTCAAGGAGTGTTTCGTTCGCGCGACCGTTCGATTCGGGATCCGTTTCAAAGGCGACCACTCGCGGCATCTCAGGCGAGTTCGACGGCGAGCCGATCGACGGAGCAGTAATGTCCTCGAGCGACACGCGATCGGCATGAAAGCGACCACGAACGAGTTGGCCAGCATGAAACTCGGCCGTGACTTTTCCGATGCACAAGCATGCAGCCTCGGCGCCGCCCTCGATCGGTACGTTCAAGTCGTCGATACGCAGCGAACCGTTCCAAAGCGACAGCGTGAATTGGCCTGCTGTGACTGCATGGCCATTGAGTCGTGAGAGTTCGCTGAGCAGTTGTGTCGTTGCACTTTGCGTCGCGCGATGCCAAGTGACGATGCAGGTCAGCGCGAGCATCGCGGGAGCCGAGAGCCAGAATCCGCGGCGCAGCCATCGACCGCTCGATGCAACCTCGTCCGGGCAACGAGGACGGAAGATATAAACCGCCTTCGCCGCCGGGACGGAAAGCACCAGACCAATCGCCAGACCACCGACGACGCGGTACTCGTCAAAGCCGAAAAGGGCGACGATCGGTCCATCACCCAACGCTGCCACGACCTCACCTAACGGCAACTCGTCGAGCAGCAACATGCCCAACGCGCGTGTCCACGTCGAAGCTTGCCAGCACAGCAGTCCGCCAACAACGCTGGCACTGAGCCATGCGATGGTCGAAACGTTTAGCAGCGCCGCCACGGCAACGAGAGCGGCGACCGTCAGATTGCAGCCGCCAGCCAGCCCTGCCATCAGGCCAAGCCACAGCCCAAGCGCGACGTCGCGACGCTGGCAGCCTCCGCGCAGCATGGATCGAAACGTTTGCAAGCACTTCCGCCACACGGGCCGTTTCCCCCTGCAGTTTTGCGCTCTCGAGAGGGTTGTATCGAACGTATCGGTTACGACGGCTAGTCGCCTTGACTTAAAGCAGTTTGTCGAGGTTCTTGTCGGGTCGATAGCGTGGATTATTGCCCAGTCTTCCCCCCTCGCGACTGTCCGCAGTAACGTTTCCGCCTTATGTCGCATGCAAGCTGTGCGGTTTCACACTTCGCCGATATACTTCCATGTCCCTAAGCCAGCAGCCGGAGAGTTTCCATGGAACGTGAAGTTACCGATCGTGCACAACGGATTCGTCAGCGCCTGCTTCAACTGCGGGACTCTCTTTGACCTGGCCACCAAGGACCAGCGACTCGACGCCATCGAGAAGGAAATCACCGAGCCAGATTTCTGGAACAATCCGCAGCGCTCGCAGGAAGTGATGGCCGAACGTAAGGCGTTGACGACGACCGTCAAGCCGATCCGGGAGCTGTTCAAGGGCATCGACGACGTTGAAGCGATGCTCGAAATGGCCGACGAGGACGAATCGTTCGCCAGCGAAGTTCCCGGCGAGCTCGAACGTCTCGAAGGATTGCTCGAACAGGCGGAACTGAGCGCCTTGCTCAACGGGCCTCACGACGCCGCAGGCGCGATTCTCACCATCAACGCGCGCGACGGAGGTGTCGACGCCAACGATTGGGCCGAGATGCTGCTGCGCATGTACATCCAATGGGCGCAGAAGAACGGCTACGAAGTCGAGCTTCTTGACCGACAGGACAACGAAGAGGCAGGCATCTCGCACGCCGCGATTGCGATTCGCGGGCCATTCGCCTACGGATACCTCAAAGGCGAGACCGGCATGCATCGCCTCGTGCGTATCAGCCCGTTCAATGCCGAAGGCAAACGGCAGACAAGCTTCGCCGCAGTCGATGTGTCGCCTGAGATTAGCGACAACGTCGAGATCGAACTGCGCGACGAAGACATCCGCGAAGATGTTTTTCGAGCATCCGGCGCCGGTGGACAGCACGTCAACAAGACGTCGAGCGCCATCCGGCTCACGCATCTGCCGACCGGCATCGCCGTGCAATGTCAGAACGAGCGCAGCCAACACAAGAATCGCGCCTTAGCGATCAAGATGCTTCGTGCACGATTGGCTCGCGTCGAAGAAGAGAAGCGCGAGGCCGAGCAAGCCGCCAAGTATCAATCGCAGGCGAAGACTGGCTTCGGCTCACAGATTCGCAACTACTTTCTGCATCCCGACCAACGGGTGAAGGACGCCCGCACAGGTTACCTGGTTGGCAACTTCCAAAGTGTGCTCGACGGCAACCTGCAAGGGTTCCTCGACGCGTTCTTGCGTTGGCGTGTCGGGCAGGAGACAACGTAGTTCATGGCGAACGTGAAAACCGATCCCGAGGCGCGTGCGAAGGATTCGCCGCAGCCAGCGAGTTCGGCGAAGTCGCCAAGAGGCGGATCGCCTGATCCGCCGAAGCGAGCGTCGCCGCCACCGCCGCAATCGCATCCGATGCGTTGGATCGCGGCGATCGTCGTATTGCTTGCCATCGGTGGCTCCGTCGCGGGCTACTTCTACCGCTCGCACGAGCAGCAACTCGCGAAGGAGCGACTCGAACTCGCCGGCAATATCGACGTCCGTCAGGTGAACCTGGCGTTCAAAGTTGAGGGGCGCATCGTCGAACTAGCCGTCGACGAAGGAGACACGGTCGAACCGGGTCAGGTGCTCGCGACGCTCGATCAGCGCTATTTCGAGGACGATTTGCGACTCGCACGAGCCCGTCGCGACTCAACAGCGGCGAACCTGGCGAGGCTCGAAAATGGTTCGCGCCCAGAAGAGATTGCTGAATCGCGAGCCAAGGTGGCCGAGGCCGCTGCCGCGCAAGCCCGCGCTCGACAGGACTTCGAACGCGCCAAGTCGCTCGTGAATAGCGGAGCCGTGAGCAAGGAAACGTTCGATCAGGCGAAGGCGGCCCTCGACGAGGCCGAAGCGCGTAGAGAGGCGCTGACGAAAGCTTGCAACTCGTCGAGATTGGCCCGCGGAAGGAGGACATCGACGCCGCGAGGGCGCAGCTGAGCGCCGAAGACGCGACGGTGATGCAGTACGAGTTGCGACTGGCCGACAGCCGGCTCGTCTCTCCCGGGGCGGGAACGATTCTCACGCGCGCTCGCGAACGCGGCGCCATCGTCGCTGGCGGTGAAACGATCTTCGCACTGACGCTCACATCGCCGGTGTGGGTGCGCACGTATGTCGATGAGCCCGACCTTGGCAAGATTCATCCCGGCATGCAAGTAAAGGTGCACACCGACTCGAGTGACCACGTTTACACGGGGCAAATCGGTTTCATCTCGCCGACTGCCGAATTCACACCCAAGACTGTCGAGACACGCGCGTTGCGGACCGACCTTGTCTATCGGCTGCGTGTCGTTGTCGACAATCCCGACGCCGGGTTGCGGCAGGGCATGCCCGTGACCGTCGTCGTCGATCTCACAGACAGCGATTAGTTCACGCTTTCGCCGCCTGCGCCTCACGCTGATCGTGTTCGGCGATCGCGGTGCGTCCGAGATTCACGATCAGCGCCGCCAACACGATGCAAGCCGAGGCGAGCACAAGATGGATCGCCCACGGCCATCGCTCGGCCAGCGCCAGCGGCGGAGGGATGAACGCAGGGTTCTTTTGTTCTTCGCCTGGCGTTAAACGCACGGGCTTCGGTTCGAGCTGCGGCGGCAAGTTGCGTTCGAGATCGTAGTGCGGTAACTCAGCGATCGGATTGCCGTAGTAAAGCCGCAGCGGGCCTTGCAGTGATTCGACATTGGCGAAAACAATCTCGCGTGCCGCGCCGATGGCGGTCACGGTTTCGAGATGCAGCGGCGGGTTGAGATAATCGGTCACCGTCAGTCGCATCCGGCCACAGCGTGTTTCGGAAAAGTTCTCGACGTTGGGTTTCGAACGTTGCCCGGTCGTTCGCTGCCACGTCCAGGCGTCGACATATTGCCACGGAACGTCGAACTGATCGGATAGGTTGCTGGCTTCCAAGTTGAAATCTCGCGAGAACTCGGCGTCTGTAGCTTGCGTCTGTAATCGCGACACCGGCAACTGGTCGGCGGGCAGTGTGAGAAGCCATCGCGATGACGGGTTCCCACGATAACGGACTGGCTCGCGCGGCTCGACCTTCGCAACATACTCGACGAATTCTCCGGGAAGCGAAACCTGTCGCATCACGCTGGCGCCAGCGATCTCGAACGGCTCCGTGTCGGTGGCCGGATCGCGCTGCACACGAACGCGAAGGTAACGAAAGCGGCTGGACGGATAGGGCAGGCGTCGATCAGTCAATGAATTGCCGCCGGCGCGAAAGTCGATCACGTTCTTCTTCACGAGCAGTCGCCACGCCTGGCCGTCTGGGCTGCCTTCCAACTCGGCCGAACGACGGTAGTCGCTGCCCGGCAACTGAAGTTCGACGGCGTCATGCTCGATCGGCTCTTCACCAAGATCGAGCGACAACTCACTCGCGCCATCCAGCGTTTTCGAGCGATCGAACGATTGCGCGGTCACCGCTTGTTCCGTCTGCTGATCGTTGAGCACGCGCAGAGCGTAAGGCACCTCGACTCCCACGGCGTCGTAAAGCCGCAGATCGCCAAGGTCGAAACGAGACTTCGCGAAAACGGGCGGCGTTACGAGGAAATCGAGCCATTTAGCGGTCGGCTTTTCTGCCGGCAACTCGATCTCTTCGAAGAACTCCCAAGCCTGGCATGCGCCATCGGTCGACGTCGCGCCATCTTCGGCAGCCGACAGTCCGCCGCAACTCGCGACCATCACGGCGATGCAGAGCGTTCGAGCCAGCGGATTGACGAATCTCATCTTGGCCATCCTCATTCGCTATTCACTCGGGTTGAAACGTTGATATGCCCACGCGGCCGCTCCCAGCAGCATGGCGAGAACGAAGAAAGCGACGATGCGATACAACTGGTCGAGCCCAGCCAGGTCGACGAAAAAGGCCTTGCCGACGGTCGCTGCGAAAATGGCCAGCGCCGTCCAGCGAAGCAGAGCCTCGCGAAGTTTGAATCCCACCGCGAGCACGCAGCCTGCATAAATCGACCACCAGGCGGAGAGCGCCATTTGCGCGAGACGAAACGTA
Source organism: uncultured Planctomycetota bacterium (assembly GCA_963708675.1). Taxonomy (GTDB): domain Bacteria; phylum Planctomycetota; class Planctomycetia; order Pirellulales; family PNKZ01; genus DATAXP01. The sequence goes on along the minus strand of CAVPTO010000003.1, from coordinate 846,080 downwards.
TCGAGTTGGTGGAACGTTTCGCTGCCGACGGTCATGAAATGGTCGTACAAATCGACCGACACGACAAACCAAATGAGCACGATGCACGCGACGACCTTGATCGCCAACAGCAGGCGGTCCGTTCCCAGGAGTTGGCGCAATCGAATTCGTGACGCGAGCAGCGATGCGACGAAACATCCGATCGTAGCCAGCGATGACAGTGCATATCGATTCAGCAATAACTGCGGCCGCGAATCGTATTCGGCATTGATATACACGACGTATATCAATGCCATGACGCTGAGAATTGCGGCCATCACACGCAGTGGCTTCGCGGCGACTCGCAGTCCGAACCACCACAGAACGCTTGCCTCGGCAGCCCAGGCCAAACCGATCCATGGCATGTCTGCTTCGAGCGCGGCCGTGATCGCGATGAATGCGACGGCGGTCGTGATCGCGGCGAGCACGAGCCGCGGATCGCGATTCCTCGCTCGCCACGACCACTGTGCAAAGGCGACGTAGATGACCGCCATTACCATCGCCAGCGATCCCATCCACGTGCGATATTCGTCGGCCAATAGTTGCCACACCGCCCAATACCCAAAGCCCGCATTGAGCACCAGCCGCATGGCGTCTTCCCAGCGGACTCGCGGTCTACCACGGGCCTGCAGGATCGCCGCGTGTGCCAGGTACATCGCGAACATCACGAATTGAAAGGCTGATGCCGCGAGCAGTTTCTCGGGGTGCATGTTCTCGTCGTGCCACATCCAAAACAGCACTTGCGTGCCGACGAGCGCGACCGTGCCGATGCCGGGCCATGGATGTCGCGAGAGCAGGGCAATCGTGCCTGCGTTGAGGACCGCCAAGTACACGAACAGCGACTGGTATTGGTCGTGCTCCGAGTGCATCAGCATTGGAGTCAGCAAACCACCGATGATCGTTATCAGTGCGATCGCGGGGGCTCGGTAACGGTCGGCGAGCAGAGCAGATTCGGCGACCAGGGCCATCAGAAACACGCCGGCCACGCGTTGAGGCAGCAGATGATAGAACCCGAACGCGCTGAACGTCGAAAGGTAAAGAAGGACGACGCCGGCCGCGGTGAGCATCTGCGAGAAGACATGCCATCCGCGACGCCAATAGCTTCGCCCCCGCACGACGAGCGCTAGACCGACGACGATGCCGATCGTCACGCGTCCGAGAGGTCCGACCCACTGGTTCTGGAACGCATATCGGACGAAGAAGGCCATCGCAAACAACAGTACGACGACCGCCACCCATCCGAGCGCACGTTGACCGATGCGCTGTTCCAGTGATTCCGAGGTCGTGTGGTGTGAACTCCTCACTTGCTCGGTGAGTGCATGTTCCTCGACGACAGGCAACTCTGGCGGCTTAATCGTCGGGTGGGGCGCGATCAGCGCGGGATCGAGCGATACGGAACCGCGGCTTAACTCCGTCACCTTGCGCTCTAAGTCGCGAAGGCGGCGTCCTTGCTCGACGAGCATGAAGATCATCACGGGAACCGCGATGATCAGCGCGAACACCACGATGAATGAAAGAGGGTTCATGTCCCTGCCCGCATGCGCTCGGCATCATACGTCGCGTCGCTCCTGACGCTGGCCGCTCATTGAACGACGTTGCGCCGTTAATGACAAGGCCAGCCACGCGTACCGCGCCAACAATTCCTGGGCGAATGATGGTATACAGAAGGCGAGATCACTCACGCACGCCGCTGGAGAGGAAGCAACGTCTTGGCGGAATCGCTGGCCGAAATGGATCATGTGACGAAGCAGTTCGCCGGCCAAACGACGCCTGCGATCGCGGACCTCTCGCTGACGATCGCCGCAGCACAGGTGACGGGGCTTGTCGGACCGGACGGGGCAGGGAAGACAACACTGTTGCGGCTGCTGGCGGGATTGCTCATACCGAACACGGGACGCATCACGGTGTGCGGATTCGATACGGTCACCGAGGTCGCGGGCATCCGTCAATGGACGAGCTACATGCCGCAGCGTTTCGGCTTGTACGAAGATCTCACGGTTCAAGAGAACCTCGACCTGTACGCCGATTTGCGAGGGCTGATCGGCCCTGCCCGGCAAGAACGTTTCGGGCGGCTCATGGACTTCACGGGGCTCGCGCCTTTCACGTCGCGATTGGCGGGGCGGCTGTCGGGCGGAATGAAGCAGAAGCTCGGCTTGGCTTGCGCGTTGCTGGTGCGCCCGAAGTTGCTACTGCTCGATGAGCCGAGCGTCGGCGTCGATCCGATCTCGCGCCGCGAGTTGTGGCAGATGGTCTACGAGCTTGTCGACGAAGGCATCGGCGTCGTGTGGAGCACGGCCTATCTTGACGAAGCTCAACGCTGCGCCGAAGTGCTGCTGATGCACGAGGGCCGACCGTTGTACAGCGGTCCGCCTGCCGAACTCACGCGTCGTGCCGAGGGCCGCACTTTTATCGTCACGAACCTCGGCGAAGATCGCCGCAAAGTGCTCACGGCGGCGCTCGAACAGCCCGACGTTATAGACGGCGTCATCCAGGGTTCGAGCGTGCGGCTGGTGATGGACAGCGATGCCGATGCGCCCGACGCGAAGGCCCTGGATGTCCGTCGCGAAGACATCCAACCAACGCCGCCACGTTTTGAAGACGCCTTCGTTGATCTGCTTGGTGGCAAAGCGGCGAGTCATTCTGCGTTGGCTGATGGTCCGCCGATTGCGTCGCACACCGATGAAGCGGTCGTCATCGCAAACAATCTTACGAAACGCTTCGGCGAATTCGTGGCGGCGGAGAGTATCTCGTTCCGCATCGACCGTGGCGAGATCTTCGGTTTGTTGGGGCCCAACGGCGCCGGTAAGTCGACAACGTTCAAAATGATGTGCGGCCTGCTTCGACCGACGGCGGGCTCGGCCACGGTCGCAGGCGTCGATCTGTATCGCGCCGGCCCGGCGGCGCGTCAGAGCCTGGGCTACATGGCTCAGAAGTTCTCGCTCTACGGCGACTTGAGCGTGCGGCAGAATCTCGACTTCTTCGCCGGTGTGTACGGACTGTCACGCCAACGTAAGCGAGAGATGACCTCGCGGATGGTCGAGATCTTCGGACTCCAAGGGTATCTCGATCAGGATTCTGGCCAACTGCCGCTGGGGTTCAAACAACGCTTGTCGCTCGCGTCGGCAATCATGCACGAGCCGCCAGTGCTATTCCTTGATGAGCCGACGTCGGGTGTCGACCCGCTGACACGCCGCGAGTTCTGGTCACACATCAACGGCATGGTCGAACGCGGAGTGACGGTGATGGTCACCACGCATTTTCTCGACGAAGCGGAATACTGCGATCGCATCGGCCTCGTTTACCAAGGGCACATCATTGCCGAAGGTTCGCCCGACGAGTTGAAAGAATCGGTCGCGACGCACGAACGCTCGGAGCCGACGCTGGAGGATGCGTTCATCGAGTTGGTCGAGTCGTATGACCGGCAACGGGAGGTTGCATGACGGACTTCTCGACAGGGCCGACGGTGCGACTGCGGCGGATCGCGGGGCTCGTGCGCAAGGAACTGCTGCAAGTCGTGCGCGATCCGAGCAGTTATCTGATCGCCGGAGTGCTGCCGTTGATGCTGTTGTTCATCTTCGGCTACGGGGTGTCGCTCGACTTGCGGCGTATTCCGGTCGCGGTGGTGATCGAACAATCGACGCCCGAGGCTGAGAGTCTGTTCGCGTCGTTTCGGAACTCGCGGTATTTCGAGGTGCATCGAACGCATGACCGTCGCAAGGTCGAGGACGAACTGGTTGCGGGGCGCGTGCGCGGCGTGATCGTCGTGGCGGCCGACTTCTCCGAACGACTGGCTCGCGATGAGACGGCGCCGGTGCAGATCCTTGTCGACGGTAGCGATCCGAACGCGGCGGGTTTGGTGGCCGTTTATGCGCAAGGCGTGTGGGCGAATTGGCTCGAGCAAGAACAGCTCGAGCGCAGCAACCTGGTTTCTCGACATTTGATGAACGTGCCGATCCAGGTCGAGCCACGCTACTGGTTCAACCAAGAGATACGCAGTCAGAACTTTCTGATTCCCGGCGCGATTGGTGTGATCATCACCGTCATCGGCATGATGCTCACGGCGCTCGTGATCGCTCGTGAGTGGGAGCGCGGCACAATCGAGGCGCTGCTCGCGACGCCCATTAAAGTCAGCGACTTCCTGCTTGGGAAAACGATTCCTTACTTCATTCTCGGCATGGTGGCGATGGCGCTGTCGACGACGGCCGCCGTGTTTCTGTTCGACGTGCCTTTTCGCGGGTCGGTGTGGGTGTTAGTGCTCACGTCAGCTATTTACCTGTGTGCGATGCTCTTTCAAGGGCTGTTGATCTCGACGCTCACGCGCAATCAGTTCGCAGCGAGTCAGGCGGCGTTGATGGGCGCGTTCCTGCCGGCGTTCGACCTTTCAGGATTCATTTTCGAGATCGACGCGATGCCGGCCCCTATTCGCGCGGTGACGTACATCCTGCCGGCGCGATGGTTCGTCTCGACCTTGCAGACGCTATTCCTTGCCGGCGACGTCGCGATTGTCATCATCCCCAATACGTTGATCGTCGCAGCGATGGCGATCCTGTTGCTGATCGCTTTGGTGCGCCTTACTCGAACGAGGCTGGAGTAGAGCGGCATGTGGCAGCGCATCAGAACGCTCATCATCAAAGAGATTCTGGCGATTTGGCGCGATCCCAAGAGCCGCACGATCCTGTTTCTGCCGCCACTCATCCAGCTGACGATCTTCGCCTTCGCCGCGACGCAAGAAGTGAAGAATGTGCGCATCGCCGTGCTCAACGACGATTGGGGCACGGCCTCGCGAGACTTGATTGCCCGTTTCGAGGGTTCGCCGAACTTCTCGAAAGTTACGTTCCTGCGTAATCATGGCGAGATTGCCGAGGCAATCGACTCGCGAAGCGCGCTGATGGTGGTGCATCTGCAATCCGATTTCTCGCGCCGCGTTGCTGCGGGCGAGCCTGCGAGCGTGCAGTTGTTGCTCGATGGAAGGCGTTCGACGGCGGCACAGATCGCGGCAGGTTATTCGTCGTCAATCGTTGCGTCTTATGGCGGCGAGGTGGCTCGCGATTCTCGCCGTAGCGTCCCGGCTCCGAGCGTCGTGGTTGATCGCATGTGGTTCAATCCGAACCAGACGATCACGTGGAACACGGTGCCGAGCCTGGTCGCGGTGCTCACGACGCTTATGGGCCTGATGATCACCGCGCTTTCCGTGGCACGCGAACGCGAACTCGGCACATTCGAGCAACTGCTCATTTCTCCGCTGCGGCCGGGTGAAATCATCCTTGGAAAGACGATTCCCGCGGTGCTCATCGGTATCGGCGAGGCGAGCGGCATGATTCTCGTCGGCGTGTTCCTGTTTCGTGTTCCTTTTCATGGTTCGTTGCCGTTGCTCTACGCGAGCATGATCGTTTACCTCGTCGCGGTGGTCGGCATCGGGCTGTTCATCTCTTCGTTGGCGATGACCCAGCAGCAGGCGATTCTCGGCGGCTTCGCGTTCATGGTCCCTGCGATTCTGCTGTCGGGCTTCGCCAGCCCGGTCGAGAACATGCCCGACTGGTTGCAGACCGTGTCGTTGGGCAACCCGATTCGCTACTTCATCGTGATCGTGAAGGGATTGTTTCTGAAGAACATCGGGCCGGCCGTCGTCTTCGAGAACTTGTGGCCAATGGCGGTCATCGGAACCGTGACGCTATCAAGCGCGACGTGGCTGTTTCGTCATCGCATGGGTTAAGGTCGGCGACTGCTAGCTGGAGCAGGGGACGCAGACGTTAAAGCCTCGCGCTCGCGCCGAGAAGTGCACATCGGTTCTGTTGATTCGCGGTTTCGCACTCTGCCGAAACCAGATGTAGGAACACATTGCTCGGTAAGCGTTCACGCGTGGCGATGCGGGCGTATGGCTGTCGAAAAACGAAGTCGATCGGGACGGCCGTTGGTGCTGAGCGTCGTATGGACGCTCCTCGTGATTGCTTCGACGGGATGCACGAGCCCGGGGCAGTGGATGCGGCAGGGGTTCAAGGTAGGTCCGAACTACGTTGAGCCGTGCGTGTCGACTTCGTGCCAATGGATCGATGCGAACGATCCGCACTTCAATGTTGATCCGGTTCAGGATTTCGCGTGGTGGACGGTCTTCAACGACGCGACGCTCAATCAACTGATTGATGCCGCGTATCGCCAGAATCTGACCGTTCGATCGGCCGCGATGCGGATTCTCGAAGCGCGCGCCCAGCGGGCCATCGCCGCAGGCAACTTGTTTCCGCAAACGCAGACAGCCGTCAGCGATTACGGTCGCTTGCAGGTCAGCCGCAATCTTGGCCTTCCATTCCCGCCGAGCACGAGCATTTTCGCAGACGGCTTGAACGGTTCCTGGGAGCTCGACTTCTGGGGTCGTTATCGCCGATCGGTGGAAACTGCCGACGCGAACCTCGATGCTTCGGTCAATCGATACGGCGAAGCGCTTGTGATGTTGCTGTCCGAAGTGGCGAGGAACTATGTCCAACTTCGCACGTTCGAGCAACGGCTCGAATACGCACGCTCGAACGCCACGATCCAGAAGGGCTCGGCAGAGCTTGCCAATATGCGATTCTCGCGCGGCACGGCGACAGAGCTCGACGTTCGCCAGGCGAGGCTCAACGTCGCGCAGACCGAAGCGCTCATCCCGCCGCTGGAGCTTGGGCGTCGCCAGGCTGCCAACCGGCTGTGCATTCTGCTCGGCATTCCGGTGTATGACCTGAGCTCGCAACTACCGGCGGCGAAGATCCCGGTAACTCCGCCGCAGTTGGCGATCGGCGTTCCTGCCGACCTCATGCGGCGTCGGCCAGACGTGCGTCGCGCAGAGCGTGCCGTCGCCGCGCAGAGCGCGCAGATTGGCGTCGCGACTTCCGATCTTTATCCACGCCTGGCTTTGAATGGTTTCGTCGGATACGTAGCCAACGACATCTCCGACCTGTTCACGCAGGATAGTTTCACAGGCTTCATCTTACCGACGGCCAGTTGGCAAATCCTTAACTATGGCCGTGTATTGAACAACATTCGCACGCAAGATGCCCGCCTCGAAGCGGTAGCGCTCGACTACCAGCAGACGGTGCTGACGGCAGGCCGCGAAGTCGAGGACGCGCTGATTCAGTACATCGCCTCGCATCGACAAGCTCGGTTCCTCGAAGCCGGCGTCGCCGAAGCACAGCGTTCGGTCGAGTTGGTCATGCTGCAATTCGAAGGGGGCGTGACCGACTTCAACCGTGTGTACAACACTCAGACGGCCCTCGTGCAGCAGCAAGATCAACTCGCCAACACGCAGGGCACGATTGCGCTGGCGTTGGTCGAGGTCTATCGCTCGATGGGCGGCGGGTGGCCGAACTTCATGAACGCTGTCGCGCCGCTGGCCGTGCCACGCGGCATCGTGAATCATCATCCGCGACCTGTCCGGTCGAATGCGGGCTTCGGGTATTAAGCGACGACACGCGACTTAGCGGGTCGGCGAAGCCTTGGGATCGCGAGCGATGTCGTCCTTCGACGCGCCTTTGCGCGGCTCGAAGTGATAGACGTCGTAATAGCCGAAGTAGTTCGGGCCTTCGATTTTCACGCGATAGCTCGTCGTACCCTTCAATTGATGTGTCGCTTGCATCCGTTCGAGCCACGCCGACATTTCGCGCTCGTCGACGGCGACATGCTCGCCGTGAAAAACGACGCAATCGAGCGGCGCATCGGGTTTCACGTTGTTGTCCGACCCTGAGCAAAGCGGTATGGGCTGCTCCGCACAAATCTCGCGGTAACAGAAGCACGTCGGATAGTCGGGCTCGGGATACAGCTTGCGATTCAGTTCAACTGGAATGACAGCTAGATTCTTCCCGCCTTCATTCGGGTTCCAAAGCCAGCAGCAGAAGCCGCGGTGATTGCGGTCCCACTCGTTCTTGTAGGGATGCGAGAGATCGCGAGCCATTTGCGCGATCGCGATCATTCCCAAGACCGTGCAGGCAACCGCCGCGAACGTTCGTCGTGCGCGATGGGTTCGTAAGTAAGCAATCGCATTAGCAGCGCCGAGGCCTGCGAGCAGACAAACGGGCGGGCCCAAATATTGTGTTAAGCGTTCGCAGTCCCCGTACGGATATCGCGACAACGCTGCGGCGATAAACGCCAGACCGAAGGGCACAAGGACCATCGGCAACCACCAGGCGCGACGGCGTGCGAGCATTACCACGCCGCTGAGGCAACACATCGCCGTGACGATGCTTCCGCCACCTTTGGAACCGATCGGATAAGCGAACAACGAGCCTGTGTGCATGGCGACCAGCCACTTCAACAGAGCCCACGGCTGCGTGATCGCGGGCGGAAAACTTTCGAGCCAGAACGTGCGCATCGAGCCGCCCCATTGATCGTTTTGCCCCGAGGCCGACGTGGCGAGCACGATCAAAAAAGATGCGGCCAGGACGGCGCCGTAGCCAACGCACGCCTTCCACATCGCGACGCTCTTCGTTCGCAGCGCCTCGATGAACATCGTCGCGCCGATGCCGCCGGCGATGAACACCGCGGGGAACGACAGGAAGAGCATCAACGGTGTCGCTGCCAGCAGCAACCAGTACCAACGACGATTTTCGCGATGGGTCCACCACTCGACGGCGACGGTGAATAGCACGACCGCCGCGAGCAAGTCGGTGGCGTACGGCTTCACTTCGGCACTGTGCCGCATCGGAAAGTAAGCGACGGCCAGAAACGCGACCGCCATTGCGTAGCTTGCTCCCGACAACAGCCGCGAGGCGACGTGACGGAAGAGTAGCAGACTCGCCACGCCACCGACGATCGCGACGAGACGCAGCGAAAGTTCCGAGAACCCGAGCAGCTTGACGACCGCCAGTTCCATCCACAGATACAACGGCGGAGCGATCTGGCAGTAATCGAGCGGCTTGAGCAGCGTGAGATAGTCGCGAGTGAGAAAGTTCTCGGCCAACATGCACTCGTCGCCCCACAGCGGGAAGACGAGCAAGTAGCGCACGAGGCGCACGAACACGCCGATGCCGATGAACGCCCACGCCAGCCGTTGCCATGTTTGCAGACTGAACGCGTCGCCGCCCGACGGGCGCGACGATGCAGTTGCAATTAATGAGTCGCCGTCCATGGCTAGCACTTTGTGCGGATAATGCGAAAAACGGGCCGGATGATACCTAATGCTGCTGCCGGTGCCAATGTGTCAGGAGGCAGGGTTAGGATCGCCGCAACGTTTACATTTTCGTGAACGCAATTGTATACTAGATCAAACACTCGTGAGGACTCGATATGGCCAGTGACGCGGTCCGTATACGCCCCGAGACGCATGCAAAGCTCAAAGCCTTATCCGACCGATCAGGCGACCCTATGCCGGTCGTTCTGGAAAAGGCTGTCGAAGCCTACCGGCGTCAAAAGTTTCTTGAGGCGAGCAACCTCGCGTTCGAGCGATTGCGGAGCGACAAGAAAGCCTGGACGGAAGAAGAGGCGGAACGCGCTGTTTGGGATCGCACGGTCGGCGACGATCTTGAAGGAGATCGTTGATGCCTGAGCCTCAACGAGGAGAAATCTGGCTCGTCGATCTCGATCCTGTTCGAGGCCGCGAGCAAGCGGGCCGTCGGCCAGCAATGATTCTCTCCACCAATCGGTTCAACGATGGTCCGGCCGATCTCGTCGTGGTGTTGCCAGTCACCAGCAAGGACAAGCAAATCCCTTTCCACGTCGAGTTGCTTCCGCCGGAAGGTGGCGTGAAAACGCGAAGCTTCGTGAAATGCGAGGACATCCGGTCGATATCAAAGGGCAGGCTCGCGCGACGTTGGGGAGTCGCGTCGCCTGCGACTGTTGAGGCGGTCGAAGATCGCGTGCGGATATTGCTCGATCTTTAATCCCTTCACGCCAGCAAACTGTCCACGCACGCTTAGCTCTGAAACTGTCTGATTGCGGTGACTGTAAAAATGAAAAAGCCCGACGGCTCGTGGTGAACCGTCGGGCTTAAGATTTAGTCGGACCTGCGAAACCGCAAGCGGTGAGGCGGTGCGGGTTCGGATTGGCCGATTCAAAAAGATCGCTTAGTACATATCCTCGCCGCCGCCGTGGCCGCCCTTCTTTTCGTCCTTCGGCTTCTCGGCGATGAGGGCATCGCTGGTGAGCAACAGGACGGCGACGCTCGCGGCATTCTGCAGAGCGCTGCGCGTGACCTTGGTCGGGTCGATAATGCCCGCCTTGACGAGGTCTTCGTAGGCGTCGGTCGCGGCGTTGTAGCCGAAGTTGCCTTTGCCTTCGAGAACCTTCTCGCAGACGATCGAGCCGTCTTGGCCGGCGTTGTTGGAGATCATCGTGATCGGAGCGCGGCAGGCGCGACGCACGATGTTGTAGCCGACCTCGGTGTCGTGGCTGAGGCCGTCCGGCTTCAGACCGGCCGTGGCACGCAATAGTGCGACGCCGCCGCCAGGCAGGATGCCTTCTTCGACGGCCGCACGCGTGGCGTGCAGAGCGTCTTCGACACGGGCCTTCTTCTCCTTCATCTCGCTCTCGGTCGCGGCGCCGACGTTGATCTTCGCCACACCACCGGCGAGCTTCGCGAGACGCTCTTCGAGCTTCTCCTTATCGTAGTCGCTGGTGCTGCTACTGATCTCGCGTCGAATCTGCTCGATGCGAGCCTTGATCTCGGCGCTCTTGCCACTGCCTTCGATGATCGTCGTGTTGTCCTTGTCGACGATGACCTTCTTCGCGCGGCCGAGGTCCGTGAGCTTCAGGCTTTCAAGCTTGATGCCGAGGCTTTCGAACACCGGCTGACCACCGGTCAGAATGCCGATGTCTTCGAGCATGGCCTTGCGGCGATCGCCGTAGCCCGGGGCCTTCACAGCACAGCACTTGAACGTGCCACGCAGCTTGTTGATGACGAGCGTCGCGAGAGCTTCGCCTTCCAAGTCCTCGGCGATGATCAACAGCGGACGGCCCGCGTTGACGACGGCCTCGAGAACCGGCACCAACTCCTTAACGTTCGTGATCTTCTTCTCGTAGACGAGAATGTAAGGATCGTCGAGCACGCACTCCATCTTGGTCGGATCGCTGACGAAGTACGGCGACAGGTAGCCGCGGTCGAACTGCATGCCTTCGACCCATTCGACCTCGGTCTTCAGGCTCTTGCCTTCGTCGACCGTGATCACGCCGTCCTTGCCGACCTTGTCCATGGCCTCGGCCAACAGCTCGCCGATTTCGGAGTCGTTGTTCGCGGCGACGGTGCCGACCTGAGCCATTTCCTTCTTGCTCTTGATCGTGATCGAGATGCTCTTGAGCTTGTCGGTGATGTCGGAGACAGCCTTCTCCATGCCTTGCTTGAGCTGCAGCGGATTGACGCCCGCGACGACGGCCTTCAGGCCTTCGTTGAAGATCGCTTCGGCCAAAACCGTGGCGGTCGTCGTGCCGTCGCCGGCGATGTCGCTCGTCTTGCTGGCGACTTCGCGAACCATGCGAGCGCCCATGTTCTCGTACACGTCTTCAAGGTCGACTTCCTTGGCGACGGTGACGCCGTCCTTGGTGACGGTCGGCGAGCCAAAGCTCTTCTGAAGGATGACGTTGCGGCCCTTGGGTCCGAGCGTGACCTTCACAGCTCGGGCCAGTTTCGAGACGCCGCGGCGAATCGCCTCGCGGGCCTCTTGATCGAATGCCATGGTCTTAGCCATTGGAAATGAATCTCCGTGTGATGTTGATTGAATTGAGGTCGTTTAGCCGCCGGGCTTGCCCGGCGCGTCCGCGGCTCGCAAGCGAGCCGGCTAAACATGAATGATTAACCTTCGATGATCGCGAGGATGTCGTCTTCGCGCATGAGAATGAGTTCGTCGTCGCCGATCTTGAACTCGTCGCCGGCGTAAGAGCTGAACAGCACGCGGTTGCCGACCTTGACCTGCAACTCTACGCGCTTGCCGCTGTCGGTCATCTTGCCGTCGCCAACACTGACGACCTTGCCGCGGGCGGGCTTGTTCTTGGCCGAGTCGGGCAGCACGATGCCGCCGGCGGTCACAGCTTCCGACGCCTCACGCTCGATGACGACGCGATCGCCGAGCGGTTGAAGCTTGGTGGGTGCCTTCGATTTCTTCTTGTCCTTGACTGCGACTGACATGTGCGGCGGGCCTCCAGAATTGACTGAACTCAATGGTTCGGGTTGATCGTGTTTTGCGGCGTCCAAGCGCGGGACTGCCACATCGTGCGCCTATTCCAGGCGCGCGGGACTGTTAAAGCAATCCGCGCGCCAAGATCGACGTCACACCGCAAGGGACGAGCTTGTATGGATTTGCGATGCGACCGCGGTTCGGCGACTCGAATTCGCCAATGCCCGGTTCTGCCGAATTGGCAGTGCTCCAAACTCTCCATCCGACCGCATGAGCGAGTTTGAACTAGGTTTCACCTGCGGGCGGTCCGACCCCGGGCAAGGCCGCCGCACGAACCTCGTCTTAAGCCCGCAAGATCGCGGAGAACCGAACTATGAAATCACGTCTTTTGACAATTGTCGTGGCCGCTGCGGCGGTTGCCGCCATGATCGTGGCGTTCGAAACGTCGGCCGAGGCCCGTGGCGGCGGCGGTGGCCGTGGTGGCATGGGCGGCGGCATGCGTGGCGGTTACGGCGGCGCAGCCGGCGGACGCTCGTACTCCTACGGTGGCCGCGGATACGGCGATGCCGGTGTCGGCGATCGCGGCGTGGGTGCCGGAGCTTACGGTCGTGACGGCGTTGGCCGTGACGGTGTGGCTGGCAATGTCGCTCGTGACGACGTGGCTCGCAATGCGGTCGGTCGCAACGATCTGGCTGCCGCAAACCGCAATTGGGCGAACACCCCATATCGTTGGGACGGCGCTCGCTGGTGGTATGGCTACCCGACTGGCGCTTGGGCGTATTGGACTGGCGCTGCCTGGGCCAATGCCGCTTCGAACAACATGGCGGTGCCAGACTTCGGCGTACCAGGGCCCAACGGATCGTCGTATCAGAACCAACCTCAGGCCCCGATGCCGTTCGCGTCACCGGAAGGTCTGTAAGTCGTCCCCCCGGTTGAGCCGCGACGCGCTGCGTGCGTTTTGCCGCCGCGTCGCGGCTCATCGTTTTCCGGTAGACGATCGTTCCTCATGTTCGCGAAGCCCACGGACGGCCGTCCTTGGGCTTAACGTTCCATCTCTCTAATCGTCAAACTCGGCATCTCCTCGCGCGGTTTTCATCGCGCGGCGATCGTTCTTCGCCCGAGTGCCCGCTAACCGTGTGCTACGGTTGCATCGAGGCAAGCCTTCGTGGCTCGAAGCGGTGTGGTTGCCGCGCGTCTCAACGAACGGAATTGCCCCCACGGACTCGCGGGGCGGGACGACCATGGCACGGTCAACAGTTCGAGTACGTCACGCAGTTGTTGCTGCGATTACGTTTGCGCTTCTCGGCTCGTCCGGATGCGCGAACCTGTCGACGTTCAACTTCTCGAGCTGCATCGATCCGACCGGCGAACGCATCTTCAAGCACCAAACGGCTCGTGCTTGACGGGCTCGTTGTCGGGCGGGCCATCATGCCTCACGCACACCGGCACGTCATCGTGCGCGACCGGATGCAAGACCGGTCACAAGCACTTCCAGCACCCACCCAAGCCGGTAATGTGCAATACCGAACCCGGCCCCATCGGTCATCATCAGCCCACCGGCCTGTGCGTGACGCCACAACGTATCGTCGCCCCCGTCGGCGCCGAGGTCGTGCTCAAAGCGGCCGTCTGCGATCAAAAGGGCATGACGACCGCGAACGAAAAAATCGAATGGATGCTTGCCCCTGGCGGCGTCGGCCAGTTCATTGCGCTCGGCGATCGTCCGTGGTACGACACGCTGCTCGGCGCCACGACGCCCGAAAAAATCACGAGCACCTACGTCGTCAACTCGACGTCGTCGAAATACGTCTGCCTCAACCGCGGAACGCCCGATCGCGGTGACGACGTCCCCGTCATCAAAGGCCAAGCCTGGGTCACCGTCACTTCGCCGCTCGAAGGCGCGAGCAAGGTCACGGCACTCGCCCCGAACGTCTACGGCTGGGACCAACGTCAGCAAACGGCGACCGTCTACTGGGTCGACGCCAATTGGAACTTCCCGCCGCCGGCGATCAACCCGGCCGGCACGCGACACACGTTCACCACCTGCGTCTGCCGGCAAACGAGCGGCTGCGCCGTCCCTGGCTGGCGCGTGCGATACGAACTTCTCGACGGTCCCGATGCCAGCCTGGCCCCAAGCGGCGCGCGAACCGTCGGCTACGGCAGCGAGACAGCCAACTACCAGTCGCAAGGCGCACGCATCATCGAGGTCCCCACCGACGCCAACGGCCAGGCCAGCGTCGATATTTTCCAAACCACTCCCTCGCCGGGCACGTCGCATCTCTCCGTGCAAGTGATCCGCCCCGGCGAGCTAAGCCACGACAACACCCGCTTGGTCGTCGCCACCGGCGCGACCGAGCACACCTGGGGTTCGTCGGAACTGTACGTTCGCAAGACCGGCCCCTCGCAAGCCAGCGTCGGTTCCACGATGCTCTACACGGTCGAAGTCCGCAACGCGTCGTCGCAAACCGCACGTGGGGTGATTCTGACCGAAGCCCTGCCGCCCGGCACCGCGCTTGTCAGCTCGAGTCCGCCTGCCACGCCGTCGGGTTCGACGCTCACCTGGAACTTCGGCGACTTGAGCGCCGGTGAAAGCCGCCGCGTCGACATCGGCCTGCGAGCCGACCGCTTCGGAACGATCAATAACTGCGCGACCGTTCGCACTGCCGACGGCGCGACTGCCCAGGATTGCGTCGCCACAACGGTCGGCGGCCCGTCGATCGATGTCGTCGTCACCGTCACGCCCGAACAGGCGATGGTTGGCCAGCAAGCCACCTTCGTCGCGAAAGTCACCAACCGCAGCGGCGATTATGCTCGCGGCCTCGTCATCGTCGAGCGCTACGACTCGGGATTGCGACATCAAGCCGCGGCAAACCCGATCGAGGCCGACCTCGGCGATCTCGCGCCGGGCCAATCGCGCGACATCACGAGCACTTTCACGATCACCGCCCCCGGCCAGCAATGCACCAACGTCGAGGTGACGGGCCAGGCCGGCATTCGAGCCAGTGGACAAGCATGCGTGACGGCCGTTCCCTCAGCCGGTGGAGTCGCTCCGCCCGTGGTGGCCCCGCCGGTCACGCCGTCGCAACCCGCGGCCGGCCCGAAGCCAACGCTCACCGCTCGCAAGACCGGACCAACGAGCAAGAACGTCGGTGACACGGCGACCTTCGAGATCGAGATCACGAACACGAGCAACGTCCCCGCGACGATGCTCAAAGTCGCCGACAACTACGACCTGACGCTCGACCCGACCAGCGCGACCGACGGCCATGCCTTCGTCGGCGACGACCTGGTGTGGATGGTCGACACGTTGCCGCCGGGCAAGACGATGCGCTTCCAAGTCGTTTGCCGATGCGTCGCTCGCAGCGACAACTCGTGCAATCGCGTGACGGTCACTTGCCAAGAAGGCGCTCGCGCCGACGCGCAAACGTGCCTGTCGATTCAAGGCTCGAACACGCCGCTGCAAGTGAGCATCAGCGATCAAACCGATCCTGTGCAACTCGGCAACGACACGACGTATCAGATCAACGTTTCGAATCCCGGCGCGACGGCCGACTCGAACGTTCAGTTAGCCGTGACGCTCGGCCCGCAGATGAGTCCGCTCGCCACCGGCATCGCGGGACCGTCGAACTATCGCATCGACGGCAACGTGGTGACGTTCGCCCCCGTCGCCTCGCTCGCCGCCGGCACGACGTTGACCTATCGGGTTCCCGCCCGTGCCGTGCAGGCCGGCACCGCGCAGATCAGCGCCAACGTGACCAGCGCCAACAGCCCGTCACCGATCTCGTCGCAAGAGACAACAACGATCTTCGCTCAGTAGCCGCGACGACGTTCATCTTCTCTCTCGCGCCGCCTCACCGCTTGCGGTTTCGCGCGTCGTTTCACACCAAAAAACGTTTCGCGTTTTTTGGTCACCCTCTGGGGGTCCCCAGGGGATTCGCGCCAATAAACTCGGTGAGTTTTCTGCGATGTCGCAGAAGATATCTGCTGCCGTTTGAGGGCGACCACGCGCGCATTGTACGCATCAACACCTGTCATGCTACGCGCGTTTAAGCCATGCACGATTATTCGCTGTAGGGAACGCCCTCTGTGGCGTTCCGTGAAGCGGGACTGACGCGTCCACTCACACGACGGAACGCCACGGAGGGCGTTCCCTACAGAGCGCTCGGAAATCACGCCGCTCGGCGTTGCGAATGTTCACTCGTCGCCGACGCCGTCAGATACCGCGTCGGCGCGAGCAGATAGTTCCGCACGTAATCGCTCACGGCCTCTTCCAGCGTGTGGAACTTCACCGGGCAACCGGCGGCGGTCAGTTTGCTCATCTCGGCCTGGGTGAAGTATTGATACTTGCCACGCAACGCCTCAGGCATCTCGATCATCTCGATGCGTGGCGGACGTCCCATCGCCGCGAACACCGCCTTCACGAGATCGTTCCACGTACGCGCTCGACCGCAGCCGAGATTGAACACGCCATGCACGGGACGGTGCATCAGCCAATCGATGACGTCGACGCAGTCCTTCACGTAGATGAAGTCGCGCAGTTGCCCGCCATCGGAATACTTCGGAAGGTACGATTTGAACAGTCGCACGAAGCCTTCGGACTCGATTTGTCCGACGGCTTTGAAGACGACGCTCGCCATGTCGCCTTTGTGGTACTCGTTCGGTCCGAAGACGTTGAAGAACTTGAGGCCTGTCATCTTGCGGATCGCGCCACTGCGCAGGGCCCACAGATCGAACAACTGCTTCGACCAACCATATGCGTTCAGCGGCCGCAACGTTGGCGTCACCGCGTCGTCGTCGGAGTAGCCTTGGCTGCCGTCGCCGTAGGTGGCGGCACTACTGGCGTAAATGAACCGTACATCCCGCGAGAGGCACCACTCGGCCACGGTGCGCGTGTAGGCGTAGTTGTTGCGATGCAGATAGTCGGCGTCGCGCTGCGTGGTGCTCGAGCACGCGCCGAGATGCACGACGGCCGTCGGCCGCGGCAGCGTGGCGGGAGACGACTCGATGCGTCGCAGGAACTCGTCCTTGTGCAGATAGTCGTCGAACGCGAGGTGGTTGAGGTTCTGCCACTTCTCGTCCGTACCCAACTCGTCGACGACGAGCACACGGTCTTCGCCCAACGTGTTGAGCTTCCACAGAGCCGCGCTGCCGATGAAACCGGCTCCGCCGGTGATGATGATCATAGGCGTCCTTGCCTTCGGTCGAATTTCGTCTGTAGCGTTCCGTGAAGCGCGATGGTGCATGAATCCGATATTCGCGGAACGCCACGGAGGGCGTTCCCTACAGCGCCGCCGCGCCGCGGCGAACAAGTTCGCCGGCTAAACCTCGGCCCCGAAACCGCTGGCGCGATTGTACAACTTGTCGCGAGTCGCCCAAAGGCCAGCCGATGGCGTGGGAATGAAGAAGAACCGCTCGCCGTCGGGCGTTGTGTTCCAGCCTTCTTTTCGCGTCTCGGGCTGGTAGCGAGCTAGCACTTGCTTGAGGTCGGCGTAGCCGAAGTTCACCCCCTCGATTTCCTCGCGCGTCATGTGCCCCGGGGCGTAGGTGATCTTGAACCGGCCTTCCGACGAGCCGTGCAGCAAGTGCGCGGTCGCATGCGCGAGGTCCTGCATGTCGGGCTGCACGCGATACTCGCGCATCACGTTGTCGGTGCCCGAGTAGCCGTACTTGCGGATGATCGCGTCGACGTCTTCTTGTTCGCCGAACCGTTTCAGGCCCGGCGCGATGATCAACAGCTCGCCGCCGTCTGCCATCGCCATCCGCGTGCGATAGACTGCCTTGTTCGCCACCCAGGTGCTTACGAACTCGTCTTCCTGCATCACGCACACGATCTTGTCGATCGGCTTGTCGAACAGCGTGATGTTCTCTTCGCGAGATTGTCGTGCGGCGCCGAGATACGTTTCGAGATCGTCGCCGACATACACGCCGGTGTGCACCAGGTCGTCGTTGGCGTCACGGGCCAGCACCACCTGCACGTACAGGTCGGGCAATTTACTCAGGAAGCGATCCTCGGCGATGTTGAACGTCCGCCGCGTCGGCGTGATCAGATTGCCGAGGTTGTTCTCGATGCCGCAGCAGGCCGCCATCATGTGAGCGGCGCAGATCAGATCCTTGCCGCCGAGGCCGATGAAGTAGTTCTTGTTATGGTTGGCGAAGCCGAGCACTTCGTGCGGCACGACGTGGCCGACGTTGATGATCAGATCCCACGGCTCTTCCATGAGCATCGTGTTAAGCGTGATCGGCATCGGCCAATCGGCGACACCTCCCGAAACCTCATGCATTTCCTCGGCCGACAGCTCGCCGACCTTCACGCATCCGCCGCGCCAGTCGTGGGCGTGAATGCGTTCCTCAGGAATCGAGCCGAACATCCGCACGTTCTCAGCCCGCGTATGGGGCACGTGTTGGCCGAGCGTGGGGATGACGTGAACCTCGGCCTCGCGGCTGAAATCGCGATACAGCATCTCCGTCATCGGGCCGACACCCGAGTGCGCCCGCGTGATGTCGGGCGGCAGCAGCAGCACGCGTTTCGGCTTCGAGCACAGCCGCTTGCGCGCCTCGTCGGCCGTTTGCTTCATCAGTTGTTCGATGCGGTCCCACGAGATGTGCTTCGCGCGTTCGGTGATCCAGGGCATGGCGGAGAAGTTGGAAGTCAGAATGATGAATGCAGAAGTACGATGCCGACGCCTCACGTTACACAGGAAGCCTTCTCGCCACTAGCCCCCAAGGAAGCGTGGCAACTACACTGTGTTTGCCGACTTCTCAATTCATCTTTCTGACTTCTGACTTCCCTTGTACCGCACCCTTCGCGTCTGCCTCGACGATCTCACCCGCACGGGGCAGATGGTCACGATCGAACAACCGGTCGATCCGTGTCTCGAGGCGGCGCAGATCCAGCGTCGCGTGTGTGCGGCAGGGGGGCCGGCCGTTTACTTCGCCAACGTGCGGGGTTGCCAATTCCCGATGGTCGGCAATCTGTTTGGCACAATCGAACGATTGCGGTTCATCTTTCGCGACACCTTGCAGGCCGTGCAACAACTTGTCGAGTTGAAGATCGATCCGACGCAAGCGATGCGGCATCCGTGGAAGTATCGCAAGGCGCTGCCGGCGGCGATGCACATGCTGCCGCGACAGGTGAAGAGCGGACCGATTCTCAAGCACACGGCCACGCTCAGCCAGTTGCCGCAGCTCCAAAGTTGGCCGCGAGACGGCGGGGCGTTCATCACGTTGCCCGAGGTGTACACCGAAGATCCCGACAACCCGGGCTGGCGACGCTCGAACCTCGGCATGTACCGAGTGCAGATTAGCGGCGGCGAGTACGACAAGGACCGCGAAGTCGGGATGCACTATCAGATTCATCGCGGCATTGGCGTGCATCACGCGGCAGCGATTCGTCGCGGCGAGACGTTGCCCGTGAGCATTTGGATTGGAGGGCCGCCGGCACTCGCGGTCGCCGCGGTGATGCCGTTGCCCGAAGGTCTGAGCGAGCTATCGTTCGCCGGAGCATTGGCCGGTCATCGCATGCCGCTCATTTCGCAGTGGGGCTCGTCGGGCATTCATGCCGAGGCCGACTTCTGCATCGTCGGCGAGATCGAGGCCGATCGATTGAAACTCGAAGGCCCGTTCGGCGATCACCTCGGCTACTACTCGTTGGCCCACGAGTATCCAGTGATGGATGTGCACCGGGTGTATCATCGCCCCGGAGCGGTATGGCCGTTCACGACCGTCGGCCGTCCGCCGCAAGAGGACACGAGCTTCGGTCAATTCATCCACGAGTTGACCGGGCCGATCGTGCCGACGCTCATCCCCGGCGTGCGTGGAGTGCATGCCGTCGACGCGGCCGGTGTGCATCCACTTTTGCTCGCGCTCGGCAGCGAACGTTACGTGCCGTATGCCACCGAGCGACGACCGCAGGAATTGCTCACGCAAGCCAACGCGATTCTCGGCCAAGGGCAGATGTCGCTGGCCAAGTATTTGTGGATCGCTGCCCACGAAGACGATCCGCGATTGGACCTTCACGACGTGCAAGCGTTTTTCTATCACGTGCTCCAGCGTGTCGATTGGAGTTGCGATCTGCACTTCCAAACGAACACAACGATCGACACGCTCGACTACTCGGGCACTGGACTGAACGAGGGCTCGAAGGTCGTCATCGCCGCCGCCGGCCCCGTGCGCCGCTCGCTGCCGACGTCGATCAACAGCGATTTACGCCTTCCCGACGGCTCCACCTCCCCGCGGGTCGCGCTTCCCGGCGTCCTCTGCCTCACCGCTTGCGGTTTCGCGCAGACCTTTTGTGACGCCTTCCGTGCCAGCGATGCGATCAACCAATTTCCGCTCGTCGTTCTATGCGACGACAGCGAATTCACCGCTCGCACGTTGGCGAACTTCCTGTGGGTGACGTTCACGCGTAGCAACCCGGCCGTCGACATTTACGGCATCGAATCGTTCACCGTGCACAAACATTGGGGTTGCCGCGGGTCGTTGGTCATCGACGCCCGCCTCAAGCCGCATCATGCCCCGCCGCTCGAAGAAGACCCCGAAATCACACGCCGCGTCGATGCTCTCGCCGCCCGCGGCGGGCCGCTGCACGGCATCATTTAGCGGAAATGCTTCCCACGCGGCCACCGTTGCCGTTATCATGCGGCGGCAGTGGGGGACGATGGGATGATGTTTAGCCGTCACGGCCGAGCGCGTTTTCGCCGAAGTCGCCAAGGTTTCGCCTTGGTTGCACTGATGCAGTACGCGCTTCTCTGCACCGGCGTGACCGTTCCGCTGCCCGCGTTGCCCATAGGCGGTAAGCCCTTCCCCTGTCAGCACCACAACTGCGGCTGCAACACGGCCGAGCAATGTTGGCGATCGTGCTGCTGCATGACGCCCGAGCAGCGGCTGGAGTGGGCTCGCGAAAACGGTGTCACGCCTCCCGATAACATCATGGCGCAACTCGTGAAGTTGCGCACACCGAAGCCGAAGTGCTCGCATTGTTGTTCCGCGAAGCACGATGACGCATCGCAAAAGCCCGTTAAGAACGTCGCTCAAGCGAAGCCGACCACGCGTTGGGTGTCGTTCTTCGAAGCTCAGAAATGCCTCGCCGGCAGCGCCGATTGGACCGGCGTCGCCTGGTCCGTCTCACCACCGCGACCGCTTGCCGTAACATTCGAAGCGTGTGTCGAAGTCGTCGACATACGTTCCACTTTCTTGCCGGCTTCTCCGGCCTACGAACCGCCGTCGCCACCGCCGCGAGTCGGCTAGCGCGTTCGTACATCTTGCGTTAGCAAATGTTGTCTCTTTGGCGAGCCGGGAGCTTTACCGACCGGAGTGCGCTCATTCACCGCAAAGCCACCACGAAACCGCGCCTCTAGCGTGAGTCGTTCGCGACGTCGCTGGCAAGTGGAATCGTGCGGCTGACGGTGCTGCACACTCACGGTTCGGCTCACCAAGGATGATCCATGACGATCCGAACGGATCGCCGTCGCGCCGCCGCCGCGCCATTGTGCGGTTCAGTTACTTACCTACTCGACATTTCAATTTTTCAATGCTGGAGCTATTCATGCAACGTAATCGAAGGATGCGTCAACGCGGGTTGACGCTGATTGAGTTGGTGGTCGTCGTCGCCGTGCTCGCCGTTCTCGCGGCGATCATCATCCCGCGCATTACCGACGTGGCGTCACAGGCTGGGACGGCCGCCAACGCGACGATTCTCCAAGGAATCAACACGGCTGAAGGGCAATACGAAGCACAGAAAGGATTCATTCCGTCTGCTTGGGACGGAGTACTCAACGCCACGGGTACTTACTACAGCAAGCTGCACCCCGCTTTGACAACTCAGCTTGATGCTGCAGGAACGATCATTGCGCCAGGAACGTTGAGCGCGACACAGGCATACAGTCTGACGATTTCGGGTCTGACCGGCTTACATTTCCAAGATGAAAGTTGGACCGGCTACCCGAGCGACAGCGGCCGAACCTATCAATCGATCGCGGCCGATGCCACGGTGGCGATGTTGCAGCTTCCGACGTCCGTGACGGCCGCCAATTTTGACACGTATGGCCACAACGTCCTGTTCTCCGACAAGGCATTTTCCATTCAGCCATACACGGCGGAGTGGAGCAACAACTTCGTGGTCGTCGGCTTTGGCAACGAGGCAGGGCTCAAGCGAAATACAGCGCAAGAGACGCCTTTGTTCTCGTCCGCCAAGCCAGGCCAGTACTACGCACGCGGACTGCTCGTGTTCATGGTTCCCGGCCCCAGCGTCACCTCAACGACGTCCACCAGTT
The DNA here is from genome assembly GCA_963708675.1 of uncultured Planctomycetota bacterium. GTDB lineage: Bacteria > Planctomycetota > Planctomycetia > Pirellulales > PNKZ01 > DATAXP01. Next base: position 823,726 of record CAVPTO010000003.1, on the reverse strand, counting down.
ACTTCCCCGCAAAATATGTCGGATGTTTTGCTCCGGATGGTACGTGCCTCATGGACAACATGAACTCGTACAGCCGCTCGCAGACGGCAAACTAGCCGACTCAACATAGCTAGGCGTTCGCTCCGGGGAGGGCATGTCCCGAAACCTCCCCGGACGACGCCTGCTTTGTGTTTATCCACAATGCGCTTCAAGCGCGTCGCGAGCGACGTGGCCAACCGTTCGCGCTACATCATCACGCCAACAGTGCGTCGACCGCTCGGCCTTTGCCGTCTTTCGTCACGTGCACCGGACGACCTTCGCTGGTGAAGTACGTGTCGGGAGGAACGCCGAGCGCCTTGTAGATCGTCGCGTGCAGGTCGGTGATCGTCACGGGATTCTCGACGGGCAACATCGGATGCCGATCGGCCGTGCGTCCGTAGACCAGGCCTTGCTTGAACCCGCCGCCGAAGAAGAGCATCGAGTTCGTGCTCGAGAAATGGCCGTGATGGCCGTACATCTTCGGCTCTTCAATCACGAGCTCTTCGCCTGACTGCCCTTCGGCGAATCCCACCGGCTCGATGCCTGCCTTCGGTTGATTGGCGATCGTGCGGCCGAACTCGGTGCCGATGACGACCAGCGTACGTTCGAGCAGTCCGCGCTGATCGAGGTCGCGAATCAGTTGCGCGATGGGGCCGTCAATTTGTTTCTTCATCTCGGCGATCCGCGTGGCGCCGTCGTCGTGCGTGTCGAAGCCTCGGAATGGCCCGTATTGATATTCGACTTGCACGAACCGCGCGCCCGATTCGACCAACCGCCTCGCCAACAGCAGACCATGCCCAAAACGGTTGCCGAAGAAATATCGTTTGTCGAGCAACTCGCTGGCGGCAATCTTCGGTTCGTAAGCCGCGAGCACCTCGGGCTTTTCTTCTTTGCGATAGTTGAATGCTCGCTTGATCGGCGAGTCCATCATCGCGCGAGCCTTTTCCATCGTGCTCAAATAATCTTCGACTTTGCCGCTCGCACGAAGCGGCTCGGCGGTCAGTCCGGTCGCCGCCTTAAGGAACGCAAGCCGTCGATCGATACGGTCGAGCGACGTGTCGGCCGAGGCTTCGAGTGTCACCATGCCGCGGTCAGCCTCGGGAATCATGAACGGGGCATGTTTGACGCCGTAGAAGCCGGGGCCGATGTAGTCGCTGATGAACTGCTTTTCGGTGTCGCTGGTGTCAATGTCGCGGCCGATGTAGATGTACGGCGGCACGCGCGGATCGACGGGACCAAGAGTTCTACCGATCGCGGCTCCGATGCTCGGCACGCGCACGCCTTGCGGGAACAGAAAGCCCGTCATCGCCAGATACTGCGCCTTCAGATGCACGGCGCCGAACTTCGTCGCGCTCGTTAGGCTGCGAACGAGCGTTCCCTTGTGCATGACCGATGCGAGATTTTCGAGCCCTTGGCCGAAGCTCAGGCCATCGACCGACGTGGGAATCGACGGGCACGTGCTGAGCAGTTGGCTGCCGCGCATGCCCTTCTCGAACGGCGTGTGTTCCTTCTTGTCCCACGTGTCTTGCTGACACACTCCGCCGGGCAACCAAATGAAGATCACCGAATCGGCCGTCGCCCGCTGTCGCTGTGCAAGGCCTTCCGTCGCGCGCAACGACGAACCACACGCCGACAATGTGGCGCTGGCGAGACTGGCCCTCAGAAAGTCGCGACGATCCATGTTGATCAACCAGCCCTGTTCATCGCAGGTACTGGAACTCCGGGCTGCACAAAAGCGTCCACATCAAATCTTTCACACCTTCGGCCGGCACCACCGCGGCCGTCAGAAACGCCTGCGCGAGCCGCTTCTCTTCATTGGTCGGCGGGCGGCTTAACACCGAGCGATAAACGCGATCGACCACGCGCGGGAAGTCGGTCTTGCGGATCGGCTTCTCGAGCAGCGTCGCACGATCGATCAAATCCTGTAGCTCTTTGCCATTCATCAATTCAAGCGACTGCACGACTGCCACGTCGTCCGGGCGGCTCGTGCTGATCTGATTCCGCGAGGCCGGACGACCGAGCGCTCGCGTCAGCGGCGTCGATCGTGCGTCGAGATACGCGCGTTCTTCGGTCCCCAGCCGATCGGTCGTGGCAATGCGAACGCTGTCGAGGAACTGTTCGCAGGTGAGACGCCGCAGGGTAGGGGAGCGAAACTTCCGCGGCTCGGCGGGATTGTTCGCGTCGAAACGGTCTTCGAGCGACGCGTTGTATCGCGACTGGTACGTGCCGCTTGTCAGGATCAATCGCATCGTGTGCTGGACATCGCAGCCGTGCGCGACAAAGTCATAAGCAAGCCAGTCCAGCAACTCGGGATGGCTGACCGTAACATCCAACCGATAATCGTCAACCGGTTCGAAAAGACCTAAGCCTAGGTAGCGCTTCCACAGTCGGTTGACGAACGTCTTCGCGAAGCGTGGATTTGCCGGATCGACGACATCTTGCGCCACGCGATGCAATCGTGCGTGTAACTCGCTCGGAACCTCCGCCGAATCACCGGGTATCTCGAATGGAAACTGCGATGGCACGGTTTTGCCCGATCGCACGTCGCAGCGAATCTGCTCGAGGTCGTGAGCAGCGAAGAGTCCCGCGAACGCGAGGAACCTTCTTTGCGGCCACTCGGCGTTCTCGAAGTGATCGTGACAACTCGCGCACTTCATGCTCGTGCCCAAAAACACCTGGGCGACGTTGGCCGCTGTCTCGACCGTGTCGGCGTGTGTGTCGTTGCGAACGTACTCGATCGAGTACGTTGCCCCGAGAATCTCCTGAGCGTCGGCCCGCTTGCGGCGCGGCATCGTGGGATCGAGCAACTCGGCGACCATCACGTCGAACGGCCGGTTCGCCTCGAAGCTGCTTTGAATCCAAGTCCGATAATTCCCGTGCGTGGGAATGCCCCCCTGCGTGAGCACGTTCTGGCTGGCGAGCGCGTCTTCCCAAAAGGGCGCCCAATGCGCGGCGTAATCGGCCCTGCGCTAACAGCTGATCGATCGCCTTCGTTCGCTTGTCGCTGGACGAGTCGGAGAGAAAGCGGTTCAGCTCGATGACGGTCGGAATGTAGCCGATCACGTCGAGATACACGCGACGCAAGAACGTGGCATCGTCGCACAGCGCGATCGCAGCCCGCTCGTCGCTCGTGAGCTTGCCGACGATGAAAGAGTCGATGAAATGCATTACACCATCGACCTTCGGTGGCTCGGTGGGACGCGCTAGTGTCGCCACGCGCGCTTGCCGGCGTTCGATGAGTTCCGTCTCGCTGTCAGCGGCTTGCAGCGACGAGGTGATGAGAATCAAGACAAGCAACGTCGCCCACGCCCTTCTCCCTTCGGGAGAAGGTGACCGAAGGCCGGATGAGGGTGCGCCGCCCCGCTCTGCGTTTTGCTTCGTCGCTAGCGCCGCCCGCCCCTCACCCGGTTCGCTTACAGCGAACCACCCTCTTCCCACGGGGGCGAGGGTTCTAATGCGGGTTCTCGTACGTGGGCCCATTGATATCGCTGTCGGCGAGGATGTCGTGGATGACGGTCAGCTTCGGAGGAGCGCCGCCGCCGTCGGCCCGAACGGTTTGCGGTGCGTAGCGGACGTACTGCTTCTGGAACGGATCGTAGAAACGGTCGCCCTTCTGAAAGATAGGACGATACTCGGTGATTTCGCCGAACCAAGGCGGGCCAACGACCTGGGCCGGTATCCAATGCCCCTTGCCTTGCTTGTCGAGCATGTAAAACTCGGGATAATCGTGCCCTTCGACCCACACCGTGCGTGCCAGGCCGCCGTTGAGCCGGCACAGGCCGATGAACAACGCGCTCATTTCTTCGCAGTCGCCGCACTTGTGTTCGACCGCATATAGCGCTCCGCGGAAGTCGCCGTTCTGAAACTTCACATTGTCGCGCGTCCAACTCCAGAACGCGCGCACCTTGTCCCAACCGTCAGCCGTCTTGCTTTGATGGCCAAGATCGCGCGCTAACGTCGAAATCTCTTGGCTCTCGGTTTCGATGCCCGGGGCCGCCTTCGTCAGTTGTTCGCGAAGGCCCGCCGGCGGCTGCTTCGGCAGTGCCATCTCATCGGGTGGAAGTTTGAACTCGGTGCGGTAGCGCGTGATTTCGTACAGACGTTCGAAGGTCGCCGAGCCCCCTTTGGCGAGGACCGGCAACTGCACCTTCATCATGCCGCACTGACCTTTGAGCACCGTCTCGGTCACCCGCATTCCGCTGCTCGCGCGTTCGCTAAGGATGCGCAGCCGCTGCTCAGGCCACTCGATCGGGATGGGAAAGATCGCGACGACTTCCTTCGCCGCGCCATCGGGGGCTTCGATCTTCACGCCCACGCGCAGGCGATACGTTCGCGGATCGAGCAACTCCAACGACGGGTCGAGTTCCAGAGGCGTCGGCTTGCCGACCTTCGTCACCTGAGCTGCCGAGAGCGCTTCGGCCGGGGCGTCAGTCGTTGCGACTTCCGCCTCTTCAAACGGCTTGCTGATCTCTTGGGCTGGTGCCGCGGCGATCGGGAACAGCAGAAGACCAGCACTCGACAACAGACAAAACGCGAAGCGCATCATTGAGCCTTTCATGCGAGCCTCCAACGCGGCCACGATCGGCTCCGCCGACGCACAGAACGGGACTGAAACGCCCCAGGGATGACGATGGTTCCAGTATGCTCAGGCCCCGAGCGATTGTCAAAACTCCGGGCAGCGCGAATTCATAAGGGGTTAGCCGCGCCGAGCGCGATGCTCACCGCACCGCTACTTTCAGCCATTCCTGCACAACCCAACCCACTTTGGCGAGGCTCAGCGGCGAGCACCGCGGCGGAGCGTCCTGCTCGGTGTGCCAGTACGGAAAGTCGAAGTCGATGATATCGACCGTCGGAATGCGGGCAATTTCGTTCAGCGGAATGTGATCGTCGCTCAGGTCGTGGTTCGGTTGGTACACAAACTCTCGAACTCCGAGCTTCGCCGCCGTCGTCCAAAGTTCCTTCACCAACTGCGGCGCGAATTGAGCACTCTTGCGTTCCACGTACAGTTGCAACTCGGTGTCGCCGACCATGTCGAGCAACACGCCAAGCTTGTACTGGTACGGCGGGCGATGGTTGATGTACTCGCGCGAAATGCTTCGAGCCGATGAAGAACTCATCGGGCGGCTCGCGATAGACCAACTCTTCGCCGTCGAACAGCACGAAATCGACGCCGAGCGTTCCTTCCAGCTTCGGCATCGAGCGGCCCAACTCCATGAGCACGACCGTTCCGCTCGCGCCGTCGTTCGCGCCGATGAACGTGCCGCGTGGATTGCGCGGGTCGCGATCGGGAAAAGGCCGCGTGTCGTAATGAGCGCAAAGCAGAATGCGCTCCTTGCGATCGGGATGCCAATGCACGATGAGATTCGTCATCGTCACCGCAGCGCCCGTGAGGGGGTGCCGCACTTGAAACGTTTGACGCTCGACCGTCGCGCCTTGCGCGGTGAAATGCTCGGTGAGAAACTGCTGCTGCTTCGTCATCGCGGCTGACCCACTGGGTCGCGGGCCTAGCTGACAAAGCTGCTGCAGATACTTGTACGCCTGCGCCCCGTTGAACGGAATCTGATCGAGCCGCAGCGACGTGCGAGCTTGTTGGGCGTCGAGCGAACTTTCGAACACGATGTATCCCAACACGGCGAGACACACGAGGCCGACCGCGGCCATGTACATCGTCTGTCCCGAGAGCGAACGCTTCATCGTCAATCCTGTCTGCGCTCGGCGCGGGTCTCTGACCCCGCCGTTCGGCGGTCGGCGGGGTCTGGAGACCCGCGCCGAGCGCGTTGCGATAAATTCAATCTTGTTTGAGCGCTTGCTTGATCTCGCGCATCTGTTCGTTCTCGGGCAGTTGCTTGTAATACGGATCGAGTGGGTAGCAGCCCGACACGAGCGCGTTGCGAGGCGCGGTCGTGCAATCACTGAACGTGCGGCAAATCTTCTTGCGCGTTAGCCGACCGGTCGTTTGACAGTCCTGCGGCATCTCGGGATACGAGAGCAGCATTCGCCCGAGGCCGACCATGTCGACCCACTTCTCGCGAACGACTGCCTGCGCCACCTGCGGCAAGTAGTCCTGCAAGTACGAGTAACCCGTGCCGACGAGCGGCAGGTTCGGCACCGCTTGTTTGCAGCGTCGCGTGGCATCGATCTGCCGTATCACGCCAACCAGCGGATCTTCCGGCGGCAGATAACCGTCGCTGGGCGGAAAGATGGCCGGCCGCTGAATGTGCGGGTTGTAGTACGGGCTGCCGCACGAGATGTTCACGCTCGCCACGCCCTCGGCTTCGAGCGTTTTCAGCAGCTGAATCGTCTCGGCGAGGTCCATCTCGCGTGGGTCGGCCTCGTCGACCCCGAACCCGAAGCGATACGGCAGCAGGTTCTCATAATCCATCGGCCGCCCAATCTCGCGGCTCGTCACGTATGGCAGCGTATCAAAGGCGCTCAGTCGCACGACGACCATGAGATCAGGATATTCGCTGCGAATGCGGCCGATGATGGTGCGGAGCACGCGGGTCCGTCCGTCGAAATCGCCACCGAACTTGCCGGGGCGAACGCGAGCGCTGAGGAACTCGTGCAGCAAGTAGCCGTGACACGACTTCACGTCGACGAACTGATAGCCGACGTCACGCGCCAGACCAGCAGCGGCGACGTAGCGGTCGATGAGCCGCTCCAGTTCGTCGTCTGTCCACACGATCGCGGTGTTGTTCGGATCGATGCCGAACTTCTCGTCCAACAGCGGGTGGTGATACGCGATCCGCGGCTCGAGCTGCTTGCTGTTCGGGCGTGAGAACCGACCCGAGTGCGTCAGTTGCAACCCGACGAGCAGATCGTCGGTCGAGCCGATGTGCTCGCGATGCGCGCGAAGCAACTCGTCGAGCAACGCCTTGAGTCCCGCGCAATTCTCAGGCGTGGCGAGCGTTTGGTTTGGGTTGGCGCGGCCATCGGGCTGCACGGCAGCGGCTTCGCCACCCCAGATGAACTTCGCGCCGCTAAGGCCGAAGTGCCGCCAACGGCGAAGCGTGTGCTCCGACGGCGAGCCATCGCGGTTGGCGTCCCAACCTTCCATGGGATGGATGCACCAGCGATTGCCGACCTTGAAACCACCGATGACGATCGGCTCGGCCAGTGGCGAACCTTCGGCGGCCGTCAGAATGCGATCGTCGATCGGCAGCTCGAGGCCGAGTTCCGCCAATCGGCCTCGCAAGGCAGCGAGGTCTTTCAGTTGCGCGATCTTGGGGTAACTCATCGTGGCAAGCGACGCAAAGGGCGGGTTACTTCACGGGACGCAGCGGACTTTGGGCTAACACGAATGTACGCTGCCCAGCCCCCGAGGTGAATGCGACCGTCGCCTTTCGCGCCCCGCGACCGCCGGAAAGTGCGATGATTTTGCCCAGACCGTACTCGGGATGCCGCACGACCATGCCGGCGAAGAACTCTTCGGGCGATACCGGCGGCAGCATGTTCGCGCCTCCGGCCGCGAGTTCAGCCGCCGTCGTGAGTGCCGGCTTCGAGGGAGCCGTTTTCGTGGTAGGGGACTGCTCGAAGGTCGAAGGGTCGAACGAGATATCGAAGTCCTCACCTCCTTCATCTTGGTGATTTTCCGTCGCAACGGGGGCGTGGTCCACTTGCCGATCGTCGTCCCGCAACCAGTCCGTGTTCGGCCACGCGTTGAGTCCGACTTCGAGCACTTCCATTTCTTCGAGCGGCAATTCCATCAGAAACAGGCTTGGCACACTCATCATCGAACGACCGCGGAAGGCGCGATACACGGCGCGGCTGAGTTGCAACTCGCGCTCGGCACGCGTGATGCCCACGAACAGCAACCGGCGTTCTTCTTCGAGCTCGTTCGGGTTGTCGCGCGCACGCTCGTGAGGGATCAGCCCCTCTTCGACCGCGGCGATGAATACGACGGGGAACTCCAGCCCTTTCGACGCGTGCAGCGTCATCATCGTCACGCGATTCTGCACCGCGTCGAGATCGTCGGTGTCGTTGACGAGGCTCGCTTGTTCGAGAAATTCCTCGAGATGCCCACGGCCTGGATTGCGCTCGTCGAACTCACGCGCAGCCGTCAGCAACTCTTCGATGTTCGCGAGTCGTTCCTGGTCTTCTTCTTCCTCCGATGCCTTGAGCAGATCGTGGTAGCCCGATTCTTCGAGCACATGCCCGAGGATTTCCTCGATCGGTGCGTCGTTGAGCAACGCGAGGCGATCGAAAAACGAGACGAACTTCGCGACGGCCACCGCCGATTTTTTCGCCAGCCCTTCGATCAGGCCGCTCTCGCGGGCGGCGTCCAACAGCGATACACGATAGCGATCGGCATGCTGAAGGAGTCGCGTGATCGTTCCTTTGCCGATGCCGCGCGGCGGCGTGTTGATCACACGCAGCAGGGCAGTGGCGTCGCGCGGGTTGTTGACGAGCTGCAAATACGCGAGCACGTCCTTGATCTCTTTGCGCTGATAAAACTCCACGCCGCGCACCATCTGGTATGGAATGCCATGCGCTCGGAGCGAGAATTCCAGCGATCGCGACAACGCGTTCACGCGATAAAAGATCGCAATGTCGCGCGGCTCATATTTCTCCGTCTCGATCAAATGCAGAATCCGCTCAGCGATCGCGTCGGCTTCGTCTTTCTGCGTCGCGTAAGTTACGAGACGAACGGACGAGCCTTCACTGTTTTCGGTGAAAAGATCCTTGGGCTTGCGTAGCTTGTTGTGGCTGATGAGCTGATCGGCGATGCGTAGGATTCGCTTGGTGCTTCGATAGTTCTGCTCGAGGAAAACGACCGTGACATCGGGATAGTCGCGTTCGAAATCGAGAATGTTCCCGAGGTTCGCGCCTCGCCAACCGTAAATCGATTGGTCGGGATCGCCCGTGACGGCCAGGTTCGGATAATCGAGCGACAAAGCGCGGACGATCGTGTATTGCGAGAGGTTCGTGTCCTGATACTCGTCGACCATGATGTAGCGATAGCGAGCATCGAGCGACGCGCGAATTTCGGGATTGTCTCTGAGCAACGTCGCCGAGTGCAGCAACAAGTCGTCGAAATCGACGGCGTTGCTCTTCAACAACTCGGCCTGATAGGCGGGATAAACCCGCGCGACGATCGAGGCCAGCGGACTGCCGGCGCGCCCTTCGTATTGATCGGGCAGCACCAGGTTGTTCTTAGCCCAACTGATGGCCGACGCGATACGTTGCGGCGTGTAGTGCGTCGGGTCGAAGTCGAGGGCTTCGATCGCCCGCTTGAGCGACGACTGCGAATCGGACGTGTCGTAAATCGTGAAGTTTTCGCCAAGGCCGACCATCGCCGCGTGTTCGCGCAGCAGGCGAGCACAGAAACGATGGAAGGTGCTAATCCACACAGGCCGGTCGGGCGCAGCGCGGCGACGCGGGCCTTCATCTCGTCGGCCGCCTTGTTCGTGAACGTTAGCGCGAGAATCTGACGGGCGGGCACGCCTGTGCGAAGCAGGTTCGCGATGCGATGGGTGATGACGCGAGTCTTGCCGCTGCCGGGGCCGGCCAGCACCAGCAGCGGGCCGTCGACATGCTGCACGGCCTCGCGCTGCGGCACGGTCAGCGTTGCGATACCGCCTGTGTCAGTCATGAACGATTCCCTGAACCCAAGGCGTCACATCGACGCCCCACAGGGAATGCTATACTTTTGACCACGGATCGGCCTAGGGGCCCGAAGAGAAGTGAGGCGACCGATGATTAAGGAGCACGATCGAATTGTCCTCACGGCGCCGGTCGCGAAGGAAGGGCTAGTGGCTGGCGATGTCGGCACCGTCGTTCACATTTATGCGGACGGCAAGGCCTACGAAGTCGAGTTCGTTGCGCTCGATGGTCACACGAAATCGGTGGCGACGATACCCACCGACCATGTCCGGCCGGTGACGAGCCACGACATGACACACGCCCGCGACATTCAAACGGCGTGACGCCGCAATGGCTAGCGTGGCCGTCGCGTGGGTCGCGCGGCGGAGCGCGTCGAAGAATCGGATCGCACCATGGCGGCGTTGATGGCTGCTTTCTCGCTCAGCGCGGCAAATTCTTTGCGCTTCTCGGGAGTGACTTCGCGGAGTTTCGTCGCCAGATCTTGCACGCCGGTGAGGTTCTTTTCGGCTGCCTCGTTCAAGCCGCCGATGAAGAGCGCCGTCTCGCGGAAGTTGTGGTCGGCCACCTGACCGACGAGCGGTTGGATGACTCTCGCCAAAACTTCGAGCGTCGCGTTGTCCAACTGCACGAACGAGTCGCAGCGGCACGTGATGTAATAGCGTCCGTTGGTTTCGCGGACGAATGCGCTTCGCAGCAGCATCACGCATCGGCCTCGCAAAGGGCTAGCCAACACGGGGCCGTCGTAGACACCTTCGGCAAGGTACACGTGCGTTTCGTGGTCGTGATAGACCATTTCAATCTTGCCGACTGTGCCCGCGCCGTCATCGGCCTGCAGCGTGTCGTCGGCCATGCGATTCAGCTTGACCTCGCTGATGCCGAGCGCTCGCCAGACGCTGACGATGACGTCGGGATTCTCGACCATGAAGGTATAGAAGCTAGGATCGCACTCGATCACCTGCGTAGGCATACGACGGAAAAGCGTCGAGCCGTTGACGATCGTCGCGACTTGCGATCGCTTCGGAGCTGGAATCTTCGACAGCGGCATGGCACGCGTGGCCTCGTCTCGGGCCTGACGCGAGGTCGTTCCGGCAGCTGGCTGCGCCGCAGGCAATGGGCCTCGTGGCGCCGCAAGTAAGCCGATGACCGTCAGCACTGCCAGCGCGCGGTATTGCGCCTGCATGCAATCCCCCCCGTTCCCGATCCGCCAAATTCGTCGACCGTGGCAATCACTCGCGGCGTCCGCCGTAAGGCGTGCGCAAACGAGCTTGACTTTTCCGGTCCTAGCAGTATTTCGGCTTTCGGAAGGCGGCTGCCTCAGAGAAATTCGGCAGTCGATGCGGATGCTGGCATCGCTGGCGATGCAGACAGCCATCGCGTAAGAGAGCGAGACCTTACGCGCGAGCGATCTCGGCCAACACTTCGCTCGCGGCGTCGACCGTGCGATCGATGTCGTCTTCGGTGTGCGCGGCCGAGATGAAAAGCGCCTCGTACTGACTGCACGGGAAATAGATGCCGCGATCGATCAGCCCCCAGAAGAAACGCGCGAAGCGAGCGGTGTCGCTACGACTCGCGGTCGGCCAATCGATGACAGGCCCCGGGTTAAAGAAGAACGTAAGCATGCTGCCGACGCCGACGACGGAATGCGGCACATCGGCCTTCTGCGCCGCCTCGACGAGTCCGGCGCCCAGCCGAGCGCCAAGATCATCCAGCCGCTCATACGGCGAATGATCGCGAAGTTGCTTGAGCGTTGCGATGCCGGCCGCAGTGGCAAGCGGGTTGCCCGACAGCGTGCCGGCTTGGAACACCTTCCCCTGCGGAAGCACATGATCCATGATGTCGGCCCGTCCGCCATACGCGCCGACCGGAAGGCCGCCGCCGACGATCTTGCCAAGTGTTGTGAGGTCGGGCTCGATGCGAAGCAACGATTGCGCGCCGCCATAAGCCACGCGGAAGCCGGTCATCACCTCGTCGAAAATCAGCAGCGCTCCGTGCTTTTGCGTCTCGATGCGAAGCGCTTGCAGAAACTCAGGCGTCGGAACAACGCAGCCCATGTTGCCGACGATGGGCTCGAGAATGATGCCGGCGATTTTGTCGCCGAGTTTCGCGAAAGCCTCGTGAACCCCCGCGACGTCATTGTATTGCAGCACGAGCGTGTCGGCCGTCGTGCCGGCAGTGACGCCGGGCGAGTTCGGCACCGCGAGCGTCGCCGCCGAGCTGCCGGCAGCTACGAGCAGCGAGTCGACATGCCCGTGATAGTTGCCGGCGAATTTCACGATCACGTCGCGGCCGGTGAAACCGTGCGCCAGCCGAATGGCGCTCATCGTCGCCTCGGTTCCCGAGTTGACGAGTCGCACTTTCTCAACCGACGGAACGGCTTGAATGATCAGCTCGGCGAGTTCGCTTTCGGCCTCGGTCGGGGCGCCGAAACTGGTGCCGCGCTCGATCGCCCCTCGCAGCGCCTCGGTGACGGCCGGATGCGCATGACCGAGAATCATCGGACCCCACGAGCCGATGTAATCGACGTAACGATTGCCGTCGATGTCTTCGAGGTACGCGCCTTCGCCACGTGCGATGAACAGCGGCTCGCCGCCGACGGCGCCGAACGCGCGTGCCGGGCTATTCACTCCGCCGGGGATGAGTTGTCGGGCGCGGGCGAACGCTTTTTGACTTCGTGAACGCGACACTTCTAGTGATCCTCAGACAAAGACTATCGAGTGAACTGGTCGTTCCGCCGGCCATCGCCGCTTGCGGTTTCGCGCATGACGCCAAGAAACGCGCGAAACCGCAAGCGGTGATGTGCGCGACTAAAGATTGAATCAGTCATCCGAGGATCAAATAGCCAACGCACACTGCGGCTCACGATGTCCAGCGGACGACATCGCCGGCCCAATACGTGACGATGATGTTCGCGCCAGCGCGACGGATGGCCGTGAGCGATTCGAGAACCATTGCACGCTCGTCGATCCAACCTTGTGCTGCCGCGGCCTTCACCATGCTGTATTCGCCCGACACGTTGTAGGCGGCAAGCGGCATCTCAGGGAACTTCTTCGCCACGCGATGGATAATGTCGAGGTACGCCATCGCAGGCTTGACCATGATCAGGTCCGCGCCTTCGGCGATGTCGAGCTCAACTTCGCGCAGCGCCTCGGCGGCCTTGCCGGCCGGGTCCATCTGATAGCTGCGGCGATCGCCGAACTGCGGCGTGTTGTTGGCCGCCTCGCGAAACGGCCCGTAAAAGGCGCTGGCATATTTGGCGGCGTAGCTCATGATCGGCACGTGCTGATAATTCGCACCGTCGAGCGCCGTGCGAATCGACCCGACCATGCCGTCCATCATGGCGCTCGGGGCGACCATGTCGGCGCCCGCCTTGGCGTGGCTCACCGCTTGGCGCGCCAACAATTCGAGCGTGGCATCGTTATCGACGTCGACGCGGCCCGAAACCTTGTTCACCACGCCGCAATGCCCGTGCTCCATGTACTCGCACAAGCAGACGTCGCTGATCACGAGCAGATGTGGCACCTTCTGTTTCGCGATGCGGATGGCACGCTGAATGAGTCCTTCGTCGTTGAATGCCTCTTTGCAGGAGGTGTCTTTGTAGGCTGGCACGCCGAACAGGATGATTCCGCCCAGACGCGCGAAGACCGGCGAACGCAGCTCTTGTTCGAATGCGTCGAGCGAGAATTGGAATTGGCCGGGCATCGACGCGATCGGTTGGCGCAAGTTCACGCCCGATCGGACAAACATCGGCAGAATGAGATCGCGGGTGTGCAGGTGCGTTTCCTGCACCAGGTGGCGCGTCAACGGGTTCGAGCGCAGACGCCGCATGCGCACCGTAGGAAAGCCGGTTCGCTTTTGCGCCGAGGGTTCAGAGTTCGGTGGAGGCATGATACGAAAGAGGCATGGTACGAAACTGAAGGCTGCGGAAGGAGGGCTGAACGGCCGTACTTCTGAGATGGCTGGACGTGCGAAGCAAAGCCTCAACCTACAACATACTCCATCCGGCGGGGGAATTCGAGTCGCCAGAGCCGTAGCCGAGGTGTGCCGAGGCTGACTTCGCCGTTGTCCGACGGTGGCGACCGCTATATCCATCGGATATGTTATCGATCAATTCTTCGTCGGGGCGCGGGGTCGCGCTGCCGACAGACATCCCGCTTTGGAACCCGAATGAACGAGCAAGCGAACATGCCCTGGCAACAGTTGGCCCAGAACAACGCGTTGTTCGTCGTTGGCTTCATGATATTGCTGGTCCTGGCGATCGTTTTCGCGTTTGTCTTTCTCGTGTACGGAAGCCTGTGGTTTCAGGCGTACATGTCGAAGGCCAGGGTCAGTCTGCTGAGTCTGATCGGCATGACGCTTCGCCAGGTCGACGCGCGTGTCATCGTTCGGTCGAAGATCATGGCGATGCAGGCAGGCGTCGGCGACGATCCGACCGCCGGCGTGACGACGCGACGTTTGGAAGCGCACTATCTGGCCGGCGGCAACGTGCCGGGCGTCATTCGAGCGATCATCGCTGCACATCGCGCGGAGATCGACTTGGACTTCGACCGCGCGGCGGCGATCGACCTTGCCGGGCGCGACGTACTGGAAGCGGTTCAGACGAGCGTGTATCCGAAGGTGATCGATTGCCCCGAGCAGAAGTCGGCAAAGTCGACTCTCAGCGCCATTGCGAAAAACGGTGTCGAGCTCAAGATTCGGGCGCGAGTTACCGTGCGAACGAACCTGACGCAGTTGATTGGCGGCGCGACCGAGGAGACCGTGATCGCCCGCGTTGGCGAAGGCATTATCACGGCCATCGGCTCGAGCGAGACGCATCTCTTAGTGATGGAGAACCCGAACGTCATCAGCAAGGCCGTGCTCGACCGAGGCCTGGACGCGCAGACGGCGTTCGAGATCGTTTCGATCGACATTGCCGATATCGATGTCGGCGAGAACATCGGCGCCCGCTTGCAGGCCGACCAGGCCGAGGCCGACACGCGCGTGGCCCGTGCCAGGGCCGAAGAGCGCAAGGCGATGGCAGTGGCTCGTGAGCAAGAGATGCGAGCCAAAACGGCCGAGAACCGCGCCCGCGTGGTGACGGCCGAGGCCGAAGTTCCGATGGCCATTGCGGCAGCGTTCCGCGAAGGCAACTTCGACCACACGACGCCAGCGAAATGACGAAGCAAACGTGAACCAGGTGAACGCGAACTGCTGAGCGATCACTGAAAACAGCGGTGATGCAGCCTCAAATCGGTCGACAACCTTCGCCCCCAGGCTTATTCTGAAAGGGCAGCCCTTCGGCCCCGTCTGTCGGCCCTAATCGCACGAGCTTGTCATGAGAATTGCAGCCATCTTCGCCTCGATTGTTTCGTTCGCTTTGCTCGCCTCGGCCTTGGTGGGTTCAACGCGGGCTGGTGAGGCGACGACATCGCAGTTCTCGGAGTCGTCCGTTCAGCAATGGGTGAAGGAACTCGATGCTGATCGATTCGAAACCCGCCAACGAGCACAGGACGAGTTAGTCAAAGCCGGCAGCGCGACGTCGAATCCCGAAACCGTGGTCGGGCCACTGGCCGAAGCCGCCTCGCAAGGCAACCTCGAAGTGTCGATGCGCGTGCTCAATGTTTTGAAGGACTTGCTCGATGCGCCGACGGTAGCCACGCGTGCTGCGGCGACCGAAGCGTTGCGAAGGCTGGCGACGTCTGAGAATAAGGCCATCGCGACGAAGGCCGGCAGCCTTATCCAAGCGCCCGGCGCGTCGCGGACGACGCTGCCTGCGGCGCCAGCGTTCGCAGGACGGGGCGGGTTCCCGATGGGCGGCGTCGTGATCGGAGGCGGAAAACTACAGATCAATGTCGGTGACGTGAACGGCCAGGTGGTCGAATTCCAGGCCTTCGGCGGTAAGGGGCAGCGAAGCATCCACGCTCGCGACAATGACAAATCGGTCGACATCAAGGATGACACCGAAGGCGGCATTACGATGACGATTACCGAGCGAGTGGACGGCAAAGATCAAACGCGAACCATCGAGGCGAAAGACGCGGCAGAACTCAAGGTGAAAGACCCTCAGGCTTTCGAGCTATATGAAAAGCACACGGCCGGAAAACTTATGGGCGCGATGAACAACGGGCAACTCGTGCTCGGCGCCGGCGGTCTGATCATTCATGGCGGGGCGCCCGAGGTTGGCGACGTCGCTGCTGCTACGCAGACGCTCACCGCTTTGCAGACCGAGCTGCAATCGGCCCAGCACGCCGTGCAGCGGCTACGTATCAAGGCTGCAACCGGCAAGGTGGCTTCAAAGGATTTGAAGCCGTACCTCGACCAGATCGAGGGGCTGCGGAAGAAGCTGAACGAGCTGGAGAGTCAGTCGCGGTAAGGCGAGCATAACGCGCGAAACCGCAAGCGGTGAGGCGACGTGCGAGAAGAGGTTGAGTGCGAGCTGTGTAAGATCAGCGCCGTAAGGCGAGAGCGTTACTTCTTCGTGCCGGTTTTGCTGTCCGACACGGTCGTCGAAAGCTCGCCGGGGCTCGTGGTCTTCTCGGGCTGTTGCGGAGCGACGTCGATCGCATGTTGCGCCAGCGCGACAGCCATCTGAAGTTCTGCCGGCTGGAAATACGGATACGGATCGCCGATGAGCGGCTTGATCTCTTTGGCCGCCAGTTCTTGCCAGGTCATGTCGTTGTTCAAGTGCCACAAGGCCGCTTGAGCCACGCGTTGATCGAGCTTGCCGGTGCCCAACATGCGGCACACTTCGGCGACGCCGGGCTTATCGGTCACGTTCTTCAACGGACGAACTTCGTACTTCATCGTCGATCGCGGCTCGGGCTTTCCGTGTTCGAGGCACGCGCAGGTGACGCTGAACTCGCCCATCTTTTCAGCCGGCACATTGAACATGCCACCGCCGCCACCACCGCCGCCTCCCATACCACCGCCGCCACCCATGCCGCCGCCCATCGATTGACCTTGGCCCGACATGCCGCCGCCACCACCGCCCATGCCGCCGATTTGCGCGAGCACATGTACGCCGGCAAACGCGTCGGGCAGTTTGACGTTCAACGGTTGATTCGTCTTGTTGGTGATCACCACCTTGGCTTGCGTCGAGTCCTTTGGAACGAGCTTGACGTCCAAGCTGCCGTCGTCGATGGCTTCGAACATGTCGACGGTCTTGTTCGCGGGGTTGTATTCGCCTCGTTTGAGGAGTCGCGACGCAGGGTCAGCAGCCGAAGCTACCATGCCCGATGCCAGCAGCAGACCCACGATGCCAGCGACAAGTCGATCAGCTCGTGCCATTGCTTGAGAACCCCGCGAGACGAGAAGGATGGTTCACCCCAACGAATCGAACGAATCTAGCGTAACCACGGTCCTGGCAAAGTGAAAGAGAATTTGCAAGCGTCGGAGGGCCAAAAGGCTGTCTGCGGCACGCTCCTGGAAAACTTGCGTCGAACCAGGGGTGTTCGGCCTATCCCGTGAAAAGGTTCCATAACGACTGCAGCGTTGCCGATAAGACCGGATGACGCTGCACGCTTCGTTTATATCCTGCAGCGATTTACAGCAACAAGGACGTTGCGATGCTCGTCATCATTAGCGATCTGCACCTGACCGACGGAACCACCGGGCCGAGCATCGCCCCGCAGGCATTCGAGCTGTTTGCCGACCAACTGCGGTCGATGACCGAGAGCGCCTCGTGGCGGACCGACGGCCGGTATCGGCCTCTGGAACGAGTCGATCTGCTGCTGCTGGGCGACATGCTCGACCTGACGCGATCGTCGCATTGGACGCAGCGGAACGACGTGCGTCCGTGGGACGCGATCGATCGCCCCGCGCTGGTCGAATTGGTCACGCGCGTCGCCGGCGACATCCTTCGCCACAACCAACATTCGCTCGAAACGCTTCGCTCGCTGACCGATGACGGAGCACTGGCGATTCCGCCTGCCGATTTGCGTGGCCGACCGGTACACGACACACCGCCGATGCCCGTGCCGCTGTCGATTCATTACATGGTGGGGGAGCACGACTGGTTCCTGCACGTGAACTCGCCGGCCTACGACAATCTGCGCGCCATGGTGATCAAGCATCTCGGACTGGCCCAGAAAGCCAACGCTCCGTTCCCGCACGACATTGCCGACGACGAGATGCTGCTCGATACGCTGCGTCGCTATCGGCTGCTCGCGCGACATGGAGACATTTTCGATCCGCTGTGCTACCACGGCCAGCGCGACACGAGCAGCCTCGCCGATGCGATCGCGATCGAGCTACTCACGCCATTCGCCAGCCAGATCGTGATCGAGTTGAAAGAGAGCTTGCCGAGGGCGACCGCCGCGGGGCTCGTCGACCTTCATCACGTTCGGCCGCTGCTGATGTTGCCGAGTTGGATCGAATCGCTGTTGGATCGCACTTGCACGCAACCACAGCTGTGTCGCCGTGTGAAGCAGATTTGGAATCGCATGGTCGATCGAATGTTCGAGCTTCCCGTGGCACAGCAGTATCAAGCCTGGCACGGCGCGGACCATACGCGCGATTTGCGTCACGCGATGCGCATCGGGACGTCGAGCCATGCAACGAGCCGCGCGGCGGCATTGGACATGGCCAGTCAGCACGGTTCGTTCGCGGCACATGCCCTGCGCGAGCCGGATTATCGCAATCGCCGTGCGAAGGCGATCGTTTATGGGCACACGCATATGGCCGAAACGGTACCGCTCGATGCGAGCTTTGCCGACGGGTTTGTGCTCAACCAGGTTTACTTCAACACCGGAACCTGGCGACGCATGATGCGGCCGACGATGGCTGCCCCCGGACGATGCGAGTTCATCGGCTGCGAAGCGATGGGCCTGACGGCCTTCTTCCAAGGCGACGAACGCGGCGGACGCCCGTACGAGACGTGGTCGGGCACGCTGGGCATTCGCTCGACGACCGGCAGCGTGCTGCGGCTCGACGATTCAACGCCGATCGCGGCGCCTATGGCTACGGAAGCACCGGGGGCATCGCGATCGTCACCGATCGTCGCACCGCATTTCGCGACGTCTCCGGCCGCCCGTGTGGTGCCGACGCGCCGCAGTCTCTAATGCGATACTTCAAGACGCGAAGCGCTAGATTCCCATCCGGCTCAGCGCGTCGATAATGCTGCCGACGGTGCCGGACAGCGTCGGGTGCTGACCCTCAAAATCGCTGACGACCGCGTTCAGTCGGTGAGCAATCGAGCCACCGATTTTCTTTTCGCCGGAAAGCACGCGCTCGATGTCAGCCACAATCTCGACGAGCATCGCCCGCGTCTTGGGCGGCAGTTCTTGCGAGGTGCGAAGCTGCTCGTGTAGTTCCGTGAGCTTCTCTTGCAGCTTGTCGGCGTCGTTGACCATACGGCCCAGGATACGGCCGGCTGTCGAACTCGACAATGCTTGGCAACTGTAAACGCCGACGGCCAGAAGCCTCGTAGCATTTTCTTTACGGTCGGCGACGATTGGACGCCTGCATAATCCGACCATGCGTTCGCCGGAAAGCGATCCTAGCGAAAGTAACGTCGTTGTAATCCATTGGTGGCGTGCTTCTCTTGTCCGCGACTAGTGAACACTCCGATAATTTCTTAAGAGTTTCACTTTTCCGAAGGAGTTGCATCATGCCACGTCGCTTTTTCAAAATCGTCGTCGCGGTGTTGTTGGTCGTGGGCGCCGTTCAAGTCGCCAACGCACAACAGTCGGGACGGCGAAGTTACAGCTACTCGGGCGGTTACAACCCGAGCAAGGTCTGGTCGAACTATCCGGGTTGGCAAAACACGTACCCCGGAAGCAGTCGAAATTACGGCAATCTGAAGTTCTATGAGCGGGCCGAGCGCAAGGCCCTGCATCTGACGCCATAAGAACGCGAAATCATTCTCACGCGTCGCATCATTCGCAGTCGGTTGCTGACGGGAGCGCGGATTCGCTATAATCCGCGCTCCCGTCGCGCGCCACAGCTTGACTGTACCGACCTGCGCCACTGACAGCCGCAGCTTGTCGCCGCTGTCGATGCACCCTATTCAAGGAGATGTTTGTGTCTATTCGCGTTGCCATCAATGGCTTCGGCCGCATCGGCCGGCTCGTCTTTGCGCCCTGTGCGATCAGGGACTGCTCGGCAAAACGTTCGACGTCGTGGCGGTCAACGATCTGGTGCCGGCCGACAACCTCGCGTATCTGCTGAAGTACGATTCGACGCAAGGTCGTTTCAAAGGCGAGGTGCATAGCGAGAAATCGAGCCCGTCAGTGGCCGAGGACGACATGCTCGTCGTCAACGGACACAAGATTAAGTGTCTTGCGGTCAAAGAAGGTCCGACGGCACTTCCTTGGAAGGCGATGGAAGTCGATTTGGTTCTCGAATCGACGGGCCTGTTCACCGAGGCCGAGAAGTGCAAAGGTCACATCACCGCCGGCGCGAAGAAGGTGCTGATCTCTGCTCCCGGCAAAGGCGAAGACATCACGATCGTGCGCGGCGTGAACTGCGATAAGTACGACGCATCGAAGCACACGATCGTCTCGAACGCGAGCTGTACGACTAACTGTCTCGCGCCCGTGGTGCACGTATTGCTCAAGGAAGGGTTCGGCATCGAAGAAGGTTTGATGACGACCATCCACAGCTACACCGCGACCCAAAAGACCGTCGACGGTCCGTCGAAGAAGGACTGGAAGGGTGGCCGCAGCGCGGCGATCAACATCATTCCGTCGAGCACCGGCGCGGCGAAGGCCGTGGGCCTGGCGATTCCCGAAGTGAAGGGAAAGATCACCGGCATGGCGTTCCGCGTGCCCACGCCGACGGTGAGTGTTGTCGACCTGACGGTGAAGACCGTGAAGCCGACGAGCTACAAAGAAATTTGCGCCGCCATGAAGAAGGCGAGCGAGACTTACTTAAAGGGCATTCTCGCCTACACCGGCGAAGAAGTCGTTTCGAGCGACTTCATTCACGACGCCCATTCGAGCATCTTCGACGCCGGCAGTGGCATCGAGTTGAACGACCGCTTCTTCAAGCTCGTGAGCTGGTACGACAACGAGTGGGGTTACTCGAATCGCTGTGTCGATGTGATGCAGATGATGATGAAGTAATCGGGGCGAAATCTCGCGAGATTGGCGCCTCTATCCGCCCGCAATACCCGCTTGCGGTTTCGCGCGTTCACTTGTCACGCGCGCGAAATCGCAAGCGGTGTTTTTTCGTTCCAACGTTCGGTGAAGCGAATCGCTGTAGCGAAAACCGGTTACCGATACGGCGACCAGCCGCGGGCGGCGGTGTTGGCGGCATCGTCGGGAGGATTGATCGGCATCGCCTGGGGCATTGGCCGTGTCGGCATCTGCGGCGAGAGAAGTTGCTGCAATGGACGCGACGAGCGTGTCCACTGCTGACTGCGTGGCGTGAACGGTGTGCGCTCGACGGTCGGCGCGGTGCTCGCGAGTTGAATGGCGATCTGTGCCTGAGCATCGAGCTTGCCGCCGCTCGGCGTGGTGTAACGCGTGTGTACGGTCAAGGCGTTGTGCGTCGGCGGGCCTGAAGGCCAATGCAGGTCGAATCGCCATCCCTTGCCGTCCGGCGTCGCTCGCCAACGTGACGCCACATCCGTTTCGACAAAGTCCCATCGGGCGATGCGACTCTTGGGACCGTCGATCGCGGGGTCCAAGACGACAATCGTTATCTGCCCCGGCCGCTCGACCGGCTTTCCGTCAGCGGCGCGCGGCTCGACAAACACGGTCACACCGTCGTCGCCGGGCTTGTCGTCCGCAGCGTAGCCGCCGGTGATTCGCGGATTCAGGACAATCGTCGTAACCTCGGCCGGCGCGTTGTCGGGAGCGTCGAGTTTGAGTTCTCCTTCCGATGGCAACACCTGCAGCGCGGCGGAGTGCAGCGGCGCGGGCTGCAATGGCGCCGACGTCTGCTTCGGCAGAACGCCCTCGGGAATACTGGGATCAAACGGCTGAATCTCGGGCGGCGCTCGGAACGGCGGCGCTTGCTCGGTCGGAAGCTCGATCGACGGCGGCGCGAGCGGAATCGTCGTGCCAGGGATCGTGTTGCTGTTGCTGCGTGGCGCGCCTCGCGGAGTCGTCAACGTCGACGGCGTGGAAGGCGCAGTCACCGCTGCTGTGCTCGAACGCAGCGCAGCGTTTTCCTGCTCGAGCGCTTGCACCATCGCGCATTGCTGATCGACCTGACCTTGCAGGCTATAGATGACATCTTCCTGGCGGCGCAGATCGCGCTCCAGGAGTTCCTGCGCAGAGTGACTGCGACAGCCGACGAGCAATGCCATGAGCATTGCGCCTGCAGACGTGACAGTTTTCATGGCGGCCTCGCTATCCTTAGCGACCCGCCCCCCTATTGAATCCCTTCAAACCCGCCTCAACCAGCGTCGTCTTGACGCCGCTCAACCGCCAGCCAAACCTGGCAGCCAAGTCACTAACTCACTGGCACTAACTCACCACCGGCGGCGGCGCTCGGTCGATCCGATCCACGACACGGTCGATGAGGTGATATTCCATCGCCTCATCGGCCGACATGAAACGATCGCGATCGGTATCCTTCTCGATCTTGTCCAGCGGATGTCCTGTGTGTTTCAACAGGATGTTGTTCAGCTTCTGCTTGATCTTCTGAAATTCCTTGGCGTGAATCATGATCTCTTCGGCCGTGCCTTCCATGCCAGCCAAAGGTTGATGGATCATGATGCGGGCATTCGGCAGAGCGTGACGCTTGCCGCTGGCGCCGGCGGTGAGCAGCACGGCGCCCATCGAGGCCGCCTGACCAATGCAGTAGGTCGCCACGTCGCACGTGACGAACTGCATCGTGTCGTAGATTGCCATTCCAGCGGTGACGCTGCCGCCCGGCGAGTTGATATACAGGTGGATGTCCGCCTTCGGGTCGTCCGACTGCAAAAACAGCAGTTGGGCGACGATCGCGTTGGCGACTTCATCGTTCACCTGCGTGCCGAGAAAAACGATGCGGTCCTTCAGCAGCCGGCTATAGATATCCATAGCCCGCTCTTCGCGGCCGCTCTTCTCGATGACGTATGGAATTAGCGGCATCGGTTAATCGTCCTTCCCTTCTTCGTTGCCGACGACCGGCGGCTTCGTGAGCACGTCGTCGACGATCCCGTAGGTCTTCGCCTGCTCGGCGTGCATGTAGAAGTCGCGGTCAGTGTCGCGAGCAATGCGCTCGATGGGCTGGCCGCAGTGGTCCGCCAGAATCTTATTCAAGCGGTCGCGCTCGCGGAGGATTTCATCGGCCTGAATGGTGATGTCCGACACTTGTCCGCCGACTTGTCCATAAGGTTGATGAATCATCACCTTCGCGTGCGGAAGCATCAGCCGTTTGCCCTTCGTGCCGCCCGCCAACAGCACCGCGGCGCCGCTGGCTGCGAGGCCCACGCAATACGTGGCGACCGGGCAGCTGAGGATTTGCATCGTGTCGTACATGGCGAGCGTCGCGCTGACGCTGCCGCCGGGCGAGTTGATGTAGAAGTGGATGTCCTTGCGGCGGTTCTCGCTTTGCAAGTACAGCAGCTTCATCACGACTTCGTTGGCATTGCCGTCGAAGATCTCACCTTGGAGAAAGATGATTCGATTCTCCAAAAGCAGGTCACCAAGCGTCATCTGCCGCTGACGTTGATAGTCGCGGTAGTTGGCGAATGGATCGACCGGCGACGGTCGAGAGATATTCGTCATCGAGTTTCCTTGATCGCTTTGGTGAAAGCCGCCGTTCGCTTTGAAGTTCTTTGGCGTTAACTTCATTGACTCTCGCCGCCTGCGTCAGGTTCGCTTTCGCCGCCAGCAGCTTCGTCGAGGGCTTCGGCCTCTTGGGCTTCCATCTTGTACGGAACGTCTTTGAACTTGGCCGACGCGAGGATCAACTCAATCGCCTTGCGTTCGATGATTTGATTGCGGAGGGCGTCCATCAGGCCACGCTTTTCGAGCTGCGCTCGAACACGTCGCGGGCTTTGGCCACTCTGCGAGGCAATCAGATCCACTTCGGTTTCATAATCCTCGGCCGTGTCCTCAATTTTCTCTTCCTCGGCAATGCGCTCGAGGATGAAGTGTTCTTTCAGCGATTTCGCGGTCGCAGCCTTGCTGTTCTGCGAAATCTCGTTGATGTGTCCACGGATTTCGTCGTCGCTGAATCCGCTGCGTCGAAGCTCAAGAATGCTACGCTCGAGCTCACGACTGGCCTGGCGCTTCAGCAGCGAAGGGGGCAAATCCCAATCGGCAGCAACCGTGAGCGACGCCAAGACCTGCTGACGCGCTCGTTGCTGCTGTTCGTATTTTAGACGTCGGTCAAGGTTCTCGGCGATTGCCTTGCGTAGCTCTTCTTCGCTAGCAAACCCGCCCATCTCTTCGAGGAACGCTGCCGTCATTTCTGGAAGTTCGAGCTTCTTGACTTCAAGCACCTCGAACTCAGCCTTGATCGACTTGCCGCGCAGCGCTTCATTCGGGGCATCTTCCGAAAGATTTGCTTCGCCGGTCTTGGTGTCGCCAGCCTTCACGCCCGTCATCAGCTTGTCGAAGCCTTCGACCCTGCCATCGCGGAAGCTAAGCGCTGGTCGCAGACGAATCGTCTGCTCTTTCAATTCCGAGACAGTTTCGTCGCCATCCTTGAACGTGACATTCGCGACGATGTAATCGCCCGGCTTGGCGGGTCCATCGTGGGGAATGAGCTTGCCGTGTCGCGCTAGAATCTTTTGCAACTCGGCATCGACGTCGGCCTCGCCAAACTCGCGCACCGGCCGCTCGATCGCCAAGCCTTTCCACTGAGGCATGTCGAACTCGGGACGCACCTCAATGTCGAACTCGAACGTCATCGGGCCGTCGTCGGGCACCACGATCGACGCGGGATCGAAGTCCGGCTCGCTGATCGGCGTCAGTTGATTTTCTTCCGACATCTGCGTCATGCTGTCGACCAGCAGCGAGCTTTTGATTTGGTCGGCCACTTCCTTGCGGAAACGCACCTCGACCAACTTGCGCGGGGCACGGCCTTGGCGGAACCCGGGCACCTCGGCCTTGGGCACCAACTCGTTGAAGGCGTTGCCGATGTAGCGTTCCACGTCGGCACGCGGAATGGTGACCGTCACATGCCGTTCGCAGGCACTCTTGCGGTCGATTTTGACGTCGAGGTCGAGCTTGACGGGCTCTTCAGCGCCGTCGGCGGCCTCGACATCGGCAGATTCAGCGTCAGCGTTACGAGTTTGGGCCATGGTGCGCTACTTTCACAGGGCTGCTTTAAGACGATGCTGCTTTAAGACGGTGCTGCTTCGAGATAGCGTGCTTCTGTCGCGGTGCGTAATTCCATTTGCGCCGAGTCGCGGCAGGGTAGTAAGTTGCAAGAGCGGGTGATGGGATTCGAACCCACGACAACGACGTTGGCAACGTCGTGCTCTACCAACTGAGCTACACCCGCAAACACTGCACCTTGCCGCGCCAGCGCCATCGGCTTTAAGGCCAAATAGACGCTTGGGGGGAGACTGGAATCCAGGATTATAGAAGCAAGCAGGGGGCTTGCAAGGGCAATTGACCGTCGACAAGTCGAGTCATATCGGCAGTTTCGAGACCATTCTGCGACGCCGGAATCGTTGCGACACGCTCATTCGTAGTTATAGTAGAAAGTTGGGTCCGGTAAACATTCGGGCTCGATCACGCCGCGCTGTTCCATCCACAGTAATCCCTTCGTCGACATCGATCCGCTCGACGAAGCGCCCCGGGGCTTTTCTTATCTCACCGATGCAAGCCAAGTTACTCGTCAGTGCCGGCAAAGCTACCACGAGTGAAATCGTGCTGAAGTTGCCCGCCGTCGTCGGCCGCGCAAAAGAGGCGGGCGTGCGAATCGTGCACCCTTCGGTGAGTCGGCGACACTGCGAGATTTACGAACTCGACGGTGCTTTGGTGATTCGTGATCTCGGATCGACCAACGGCACGTATCTCGGAACCGAGCGCGTCGAAGAAGCAATCGTCAAGCCCGGCGACGAGTTGACCATCGGACCGCTCACGTTCCGTGCGATGTACGCGCACAACGGCGCGTTCCCCGTCTTGGGTGGAAAGAAGGAAACTGCGCAACTCAAAACGCGTAAGGTTACCGACACGGTCGACAAGAAAGCGGCCGACAAGAAGAAAGTCGACAAGAAAGACGAGTCGAAAGCGCCTGCCGCGAAGTCCAAAACTCAGGAAGCCAAAGCTCCTTCCAAACCACCCGAGAAGCCGAAGGCCGCTCCCAAGGTCGAGAGCGCCATCGAAGAGACGTTGTTCTTCGACGCTGACGAAGCCGATGCCGGAGTCGAAGCTGATCCGATCGAAGGCCTGTTCGACGACAGTCCCGCCGCGCCCGCTGAAGGCGAAGCGATGGACGACTTCTTTGCGAGCCTCGCATCGGACGAGCCCGCGGTAGCCGACGACGCAGTCTCACCGCCCGAGGCCGCCGAAGAGAGCGGAGCCGAAGACAGCGAAGCGGTTGCTTGGGACGAGATCGGTCAAACGATCGAGCAGCCCGAAGAGCCGGCGATCTTCGATTCCGTCGCAGGCAAAGAAACGATCGACCAAGTTCCGCAATTCAACTTCGACGATGCTCAGCAGGAGCCGATCGCTTCGTCGCCCCCGGCGGCCGAAGAGGACGCGTTCGCCGCATGGCTGAGCGATGCACCGGAAACAGCCGAACCGGACGGCGCTGAAGCCGAAGCAGCGCCCGAGGCGTTGAACCTTGGCGAGGAAGTCGAGGAGCTTTCCTTCGACGAAGTGGCCGAAGCGGCGGCGATGCCAGCAGAGCCGGTCGCGGAGGAAGATCCTTTCGCCACATGGCTAAGCGAATCTCAGCCCGAAGCGACGGCCGAACCGAAGGCTATTGCCGAACCCGAACCCGAGGTCGTTGCCGAATCGGAAGTCGCCGCAGAACCCGAGATGATGCAAACCGTCGACGAACTGATTGTCGACGAAATCGACGAACTTTCGTTCGACGAACTTGTCGATGCGGCCCCGGTCGAGACGCCGATCGCCGAGACGCCGGTTCCCGCGGAGCCTGTAATGCCCGCCGAGCCTGTGGCCGAGGACGATGCTTTTGCCACATGGCTCAATGAGCCGTCCGCGTCGCCGGAGTCCGAGGATGCTGAGGCTTTCGAACCACCGCTGGCCGAGACGCAGGAAATCGAAGCGCTGTCGTTTGAAGACGTCAGCGAAGCCCCCCTGGAAGCGACCCCAGAGGTTGCCGAGCCCGTTGCAGCCGAGCCTGTAGCGGAAGACGACGCCTTCGCGGCGTGGCTCAACGAAGCCGAGCCATTGCCAGCCGAGCCGGAACCAATCGCCGAGGTCGAATTAGCTCAAACGGTTGACGACGTCGAAGCACTGTCATTCGATGAGCTTGTCGAGTCGCCATCGGAAGAGCCCATCGCTGAACTCCCCTCGGCAGCGGAATTCACCGATCATGCCGAAGTGAGCGAAGTCGAAGAGCTTGCCTTCAACGACGTTGTCGAAACGCCTGATGCAGAAACACCGACAACCCAAGAGCCTGCGACGATCGAATCGATCGACGACGAAGATGCCTTCGCCGCCTGGCTTGGCGAGCCCGAAGCGCAGCCGAACGCGTCGAACGAGACGCCTGCCGAAACTGCGTTCGCTCCGATCGACGAAATACCGGCCGAAGCATTGATAGCCGAAGCGACCCCGCTCGAAGAAGAGCCGGTTGCCGCCGATCCCTTCAATTTTCTCGCCGAAGCCGCATCGGAGCCTGAGAAGGTCGAGGCAATTAGCTTCGATTTGAACTCCGATCTCGCCGAAGCCGCGGCCGAGTCTGAGATCGAGGCTGCAATCGTTGACGACGAACTCATCTTCGCCGCCGAAGCCGACCTCTCGATGCCCGACGACGGTGCTCTGCCGGAATCGGAGGAAGACCAGGCCGAAGGAATTGCTTGGGACTTCGTGACCGAAGGAACGCCGCCTGAAACGGTGCCGGCCGCCCCCGAGCTTCTGTCGTCGCCCGAACTTTCGCAGTCGCAGGAAACGTCCTCAGAAGACGCGGCGATTCCCGAGCTCGAGCTTTCGTCCGACGCGGAAGATATATTCGCAGAGCTTGGCTTGTCGACCGAGGGCGCTCCCGACACGGCGCCATCGCCGCTCGATACGTCGGTTGAAGAGGAACTCTCGTTCGATGCGTTGATGGAAGACGAAGCTGGCGAGCCGCCCGTTCTCGAATTCGACGACCCCGAGTCGGAACCCGATGAAACGCTATGGGCTCCTGAACCGCAGTGGGGCGAACCGGCCGCTGAGATCATCTCCGACAACGAGGAATCGCTCGCATCACCGCACGACGGCGGCGGGTTCTCGCTGGCCAACGGCGAATCGTTCACGAATGGCGAGTCGGTCGCCGACCATGAAACGCCACCGATGAACGACGTTGAGTCGGAGTCGATGGGCGCGTTCGGTTTCGCCGACGAAGCCTCGACTGCGGGATTGTCTGAAACCATCGCATTTGATCCGGACAACCCGTTCGCGTCGCAAGCCGACATCTCCTCGCCGGTTGAAACTGCGGAAGCGGATGGCGGATTCGACTTGGCGCCTCCCCCGATGACGGCGGCGCCGGTCGCGCGTGCCCCGGAACCATCGCCGGCGTCGGACGAGCCGAAGAAGCGCGGTTGGTGGCCGTTCGGTCGTAAATCGCTCGAAGAGCCCAAACCGCGTGAGCCCGAACCTGCAGCGTCGGCCGTCAACGTGAGACGTCCGCTGCCCGCGATTCCCGTCGAGCCCGAAAGTGCCGACATCGAAACGCCGTCGGCAGCACCGCATTTCATGGCTTCGACCGCAATGAACGTTGCCGCTGCTTCGAGCATCGCCGCGGCAAGCGTTGCAGCAACAACCGCGATCAACAAACGACGCGTCAACATCGCAGCCGGGCCCAGCGGCGAGTTGGACACGCTCGACGTTATGTTCCCACCGATTGAGACCGTGCCGCCGGTGCAGCCTGTTGCGGAAGTCGAAGCGCTGGAGAGCGCGGCAATTGAGGATGTTGAGAGCACCGGCCATGTCGAGAACGTGGCGGGCCTCATGGCCGATCAGCTCTTTGTCGAAGCGACGCCCGCCGTCGAGTTCACAGAAGATTCCGCTCCGGAAACTCCCGGCGATGAATTGATGTTCCTCGACGAGCCCTCCGATTCCGAAGCCGGAGCGGTGGCATTGCCCGAAGAGCCAGTCGAAGCGCTATCGTTCGACGCGGCACCGATTGATGGCGAGCCGTCGTCGGAAGCAGAAGGTATCGATGCCACGGTCATGTGGAGCGACGAATCGGTCCCCGTCCTCGACTTCGACGAAGTTGCCGAACCTCCAGTCGAATCGAGTGCGGCAGAAGAGTTCGCGCCGTCCGTCGACGACGAGATGACATTCGACGAGCCGATGTTCGCCGAGCCCGCGATCGCGGACGTTGTGGACGCTCACGAACCCGAGTTGGCTGCGATAGAAGAGGTCGAGCCAGAGTTCACCAACGAGGTCGCGATCAACGGGTCGCAGGAATCGGACGATGACTTCTTGAGCTTCCTCGACGATACCAAAGCACCTGTCGAAGAAGCGGCTTCGATGGCTGAAGACGGCATCATGTTTTCCGAGGAGCCTCCCGCGGGCGATGCGGAGTTCCCCACGCCCGAAGCCTCGCCGGCCGACGCGTCAGAGGATGACGGCTTGTCCGACTTCTTGCGCGACCTCGGAAAGTAGTTCCGCTACGTGTCACTGTAGCCATCAGTGCTGCGCGAGGTTCTTTCAGAGGAAACGTGACGTCGCCGCTTGCGGTTTCGCGCTTTCGCATGATCGCTGTCGTGACGCCTCGTCGATGAGCGCGAAACCGCAAGCGGCGATCGAGAACCGTGAGTCATTCGGGTTGAGGAATCTCGCCGTCCTCATGGCCGGGCGCAAACCACGGATAGATTGTCGGCACGACGAGCGTGGTGAGTAACGTCGCGGTTAGCAGGCCGCCAATGACGACGGTTGCCAGCGGACGTTGAATCTCGGCGCCGGCCGTGGTCGCCAGCGCCATGGGCATGAAGCCGAACGCCGCCACGAGCGCGGTCATCAGAATCGGACGAAGCCGGCCCATGGCGGCCTCATGAGCCGCGTCCTTCGCCGACATCCCGGCAAGGCGAAGGTTCTCGGCCGCGCTGACCCACACGAGGCCGTTGAGAACCGCGACTCCAAAAAGCGCGATGAACCCGACGCCGGCCGAGATGCTGAACGGCATCCCTCGCAACGCGAGTGCGTAGATGCCTCCCGAGGCGGCGATCGGCACGGCGAGAAACACGAGCAGCGCGAGCTTGCCCGAATGGAATGTCGTGTACAGCAACAAAAAGATCACGGCGAGCACGATCGGCGTGATGATCGACAATCGCAGGCTCGCCGTTTGCAAATGCTCGAATTCGCCGCCGAAGCGCAGGTCGTAACCAGGCGGAAGGTCGACGGTCGCCGCGATTCTGCTGCGAGCCTCATGAACGAAACTCGCCACATCGCGACCACGAATGTTGGCTGATACATACGTGCGGCGACGTCCTCCTTCGTGTTCGATCGACGGTGGCGATTGCTCGAGAATGACATCGGCCAACTCGCCCAGCGGAACCTGACGTCCGCCGGTTTCCGACACCGGAATCTGTTCGAGCAAATAACCATCCTCGCGCCACTGCTGAGGCCAACGCACGATGATTGGAAAACGCGCTCGGCCTTCGAGCACTTGTCCGACGTCGTGTCCGCCGGCGGTCGCCACGGTGTTCATCACTTCGGCCGCGTCGATGCCGTAGGCCGCCAGGCGTTCCGGCTTCGCCTCGATGCGCAGCGTCGGGATCGACGCCTGCACGTCGGCACGCACGTCCTGCGCGCCAGGAATCTCGCGCAACAGTTGCTCGATCTCTTTCCCTTTGCGAGCGAGGATGTCGAGATCGTCGCCGTATAACAGCACCGCGACATCGGCCTTCACTCCCGCGACGAGTTCGTTGACGCGCATCTCGATCGGCTGACTGAAGCCGAACTTCACGCCGGGCACATCGTCGTTGAGCAGTGTCGATATCTCCTCGATCAACTCTTCGTGCGACTTGTGTTGAGGCCAATCCTCGACCGGCTTGAGAATCACCCACACGTCGGTCTGATGCACGCCCATCACGTCGTTGGCAATTTCGGGTCGTCCCGTCTTGCAGAAAACGGTCTTCACTTCCGGCAAAGGTTTCAACAACCGTTCGATCTGCGTCGACATGGCAATCGAATCTTCAAGCGTCGCGCTCGGCAGACGAACGGCCTCGATCAACAAGTCGCCTTCGTCGAGCTTGGGCATGAACTGCGCGCCAAGTCCCAGCGCGACAGGAATGCTCAGGACCAACATTCCGATCGCGATCGCAATCGTAATCCCCGGGCGCGCGATCGTCGCTGTGACGAGCGGTTCGTAAAGGCTTTTGATCTTGCGAATCAGCCAGACCTCGCGTTCTTCGGTGTTCTTGGGCAAGAACATGCTCGCGAGGACCGGCATCAGCGTCAGCGACAAGACCAGCGAACCGGCGAGAGCGAAGAGCACCGTGAGCGCCATCGGGCGGAACAGCTTGCCTTCAGTGCCATGCAACGCGAGCACCGGCACGTAGACAACGGCGATGATCAGCTCGCCGAACATTGTCGGCTTGCGCACTTCGATCGCTGCATCGCGGATCACCTCGAGGTGCGAGCGCCGGCCATGATTTTCGCCCAGCCGGCGCATGCAGTTCTCGATCATGATGACCGAACTGTCGACGATCAGGCCGAAGTCGATCGCGCCGAGACTCATCAGGCTGGCGGTAATACCGGTCGCGGCCATGACGTTGGTCGCAAAGAGCATCGCCAGCGGAATCGCCATCGCCACGATGATACCCGCTCGCACGCTGCCGAGTAGAAACAGCAACACCACGACAACCAGCGCGCCGCCTTCCGCAAGGTTCTTGAGCACCGTATGCAGCGTGCGTTCGATCAGATGGGCGCGATCGTAGATCACTTCGAGCGAGACGCCGGGCGGCAACGTGCGACCGATCTCGTCGAGCCGCGCCTTCGCTTCGTGCACCACATTCCGCGAGTTCTCGCCCAAGAGCATCATCACCATCCCAGTGACGGCTTCGCCTCGACCGTCGCGCGTGACGGCTCCTTGGCGCACCATCGGAGCGATCGACACTTGCGCAACGTCTCCGACCGTCAAAGGCACTTGGTTTGGCGTGTTACGCACAACGACGCGGCGAATGTCGTCGACCGATTTCAACAATGCTTGGCCACGGATGTAACGCTGCTCGCCGCTATGAACGATGTATCCGCCGCCGGCACTTGAATTGTTACGCTCGATCGCGGCGAAGAGGTCGCTCAACGCCAGACCCTGCGAAGCGAGTCGATCGGGGTCGACCGTGATTTCGAACGTCTTGTAGTAACCACCCTGCGAATTGATCTCGGTGACGCCGGGCACTTGCCGCATCCGCGGAGCAATGTCCCACTCCAACAGCGTTCGCAGTTCCATCGGCGTGTAGCCCGCGCCCTTGACCTCGAACTGTAGCACCTCGCCGAGCGCGGTGGTGAGCACGCCGAGGCTCGGACTACCGTAGTTGTTCACGATCCGTTGACGTGCATCTTCGAGACGTTCGTCGACCAGTTGACGCGAACGGTAGATGTCGGTTCCCTCGCGGAACACAATCGTCACCAGCGACAGGCCGAACTTCGAGATGCTGCGAATCTGCTCGACCTTTGGCAGGCCGTTCATCGTCGCTTCGACGGGGTAGGTCACGTAGCGTTCGACTTCGAGCGGCGACAGCGATCCCGCCTTGGTGATGACTTGCACCTGCACGTTCGTCATGTCGGGCACGGCGTCGATCGGCAGATTGACCGCCGCGACCAGGCCGCCGATCGCCATCAAGGCGACGAACGCCAAGACGAGGAACCGATTTTCGAGGCAAGTGTTGATGATTGCCGAGAGCACGTTAATCGTCCCCCGAGCCTTCGAGCAGCATTTGGCTCTTCAAGATGAATGCGCCTCGGTCGATGACGCGATCGCCGGCCTTGAGTCCTGACGTTATCAACGTGCGGTCGGCGTTTTCGACGCCGGGCGTGACGTTCGTTTTCTCGTAAACGCCTGGCTCGCGCTCGACGAAGACAAACGTGTCGTTCTCGTGCCGCATCACGGCCGCCGTGGGAATCACAAGCCCCGATTGCTTGTTGCTCAGCGGAATTTCAATCCACGCGAACATGCCGGGCTTAAAGTGTTTATTGGTATTCGGAAACTCAGCCATCAGCGACACGGCATGCGTATCGGGCGAAATGCCCACGCCCGTCGATTGCACGCTCGCCGAAATGATCTCGCCGGGCAGGGCGGGGGACTCGACGCGAACTTCGGTGATGTCGCTGCCCGCCAGAGCGGCCCATTCGCGCTCGTAGATTTGCGCTGACACGCCGAGCGTGTCGGTGTTCGTTACGGTGAAGAGACGCTGCGACGCGACGAGCTGCATGCCGTTGCTCACGAAGCGCTCTTCGATCACGCCGTCAAACGGTGCTCGAACGATCAACTCGCACAGCGTGGAATCCTCCGACGGAGCGATCTCTGCAAACGGGCCGAGCAAGATTTCGAGCTTCTGACGACTCACGGCCAACAAGCGCTCGGCATGCTCCAAGGCGGCCCGCGTTTCGACTTCCTTGTGGTGAGCGTCAAACTTTGCTTGCTCGCGCACGCTCTCGAAATGTGCCGTGCTCACCTCGCGTTGGCTCTGCCGTTCTTGAACGAGTCGTTCGCTGACGGCGCCGTTGGCGAGCAGCCCTTCGGTGCTGGCCCAAACTCGATCGGCGAACAGCATTTTTGAATACGCGCCGAAGATGGTCTCGCGATGGTCACCGAGAATGCGGTCCTTATATCGCGACTCAACTTCCGACACCGCAGGGCGTGTGTTGAGCATCGAAAGCAGGCCGGTCAGGTTCTCGGCGATTTGACGATTCCAATCGGCGTCGTGCTTCGCGAGATGAACGTCAGCCTCGGCCTTGTTCATTTCATCGCGTGCAAGACCGACTTCGAGGCTCGAAATGATCAGCAGCGCGTCGCCTTTCTTCACCTCTTGCCCGAGCCGCACGACGAGTTGCTTGACGACGCCACTGGCCGGAAGCCGCATCTCCAAACGACGCGGCGCGTTGTACGTGATCTTGCCCGGCACGCGGCGCGTGGCCTGGATTTCGCCCGGCTGTATCTCGATGGCGTGGATTCCCGCAGCGGCGACCTTCGCGGGAGTCATGCGAACGATCGGTGTGAGTTCGACGGGTGGGCGCACGGGCTCGGATTGCGCAGCTGAACGCGTGCGCATCCAACCGAAGGCGAGCCAAGCGCCGAGCGCGATCACGACGCCGACCAGCGCGATGGCGATCGTCGCCTTCCACCGATGGCCGACGCCCAAACGGCGCTTCGACTTCGGATTGGTGATATCTGACGAGAGGGTGGCTGTCTTCAACACGATCGAGGGTCCCTTGACGAGGCACGAACCGCGAGTGGCCGGGCCGCACGAATTGCGCCAGGCCGCAGAGCGTCAAGAAACGGCGGTCAGTTCAACAGAGACGCGAGATGAGCGCGCAGTATCCTTCCGGAAATTGGCGCCGAGCGTCCTGTCGATTCGAACCTTGCATCGAGGGCCGAACTGTTGTCGGCCAAGCTCGATGCAATCATGTCGGTGCCGAACGTCGGCAATGGCGAAGAGGCCGACAAGTCGATTTGCGGCTGTGGCGCAGCAACCACAAGCGTTGCGCCGCGGCAGATGCACGACGATTCGTTCTCGCAGCGCGGCGACGGGCCTTGATCGATCCCGTCTTCGCCTGCGATTGTGCGCTCGATGCGAGCAACATTGTTGGCAGCGCCAGGAGCTGCCGTCGCGATGCAGTGACTGTGCTTTAGCACCACGATCGCGGCGAACGCCATCGCGAGGACACGCAGCATCGACGTTGAGTGACTTCCGATCATCGTAATGCAAGTATAGTTGCCGAATTGGTAGCGGGACAAGAAAGAACGCGATGAAACGTCGTCTCAGACCGCGTATTTAGAACAATGACAACTGCCCGCTTCCGGCCACCGGCGGTCGAAACAGCGTGTAATCAAACGGCGGAGTTTCCTTCAAACCGTACTTATGTTTGAAGACTCGAAATGTCGCGCTAATCTGTTCGGCGTAAGGCCCTTGGCCGACCATACGTCGACCGAATTGGCTGTCGCTTTTCTTGCCGCCGCGTGCCGATCGAATGAGTTCGAAGACGTGGTCCTTTTTGAGCGGATAGTGCCTCTCGAGCCACGCCTCAAAAATCGGCAGCACCGCCAGGGGCAGCCGAAGCATGACATAGCTGGCATCGAGCGCCCAGCTTCGGCGGCCGCCTTTAATAGCGTCGGGATCTCGACATCGTTCAGACCCGGCACCATCGGCGCCGTCATCACGCGCACCGGCACGCCCGCAGCGGTCAGCTCGTGAACCGCTCGCAATCGCGCCTCGGGCAGCGACGTCCGCGGCTCCATCGTTCGCGATAACGTTGCGTCGAGCGTTGTCAGACTGATGTTCACGTGCACGAGCCGCAGCTTCGCGAGTTCCGAGAGAATGTCGATGTCGCGCAGAACAAGCGAGTTTTTGGTGATGATCGCAACCGGTTGGCGCGCTTCGAGCATCACTTCGAGCAGCCCGCGCGTGAGTCGGAAACGCCGCTCGGCAGGCTGATAACAGTCGGTCACGCCGGACATCACGATCAATTCGCCAGTCCACTTTGGACGGCAAAGTTCGTCGCGCAGCAGCTTGGGCGCATCGTGTTTCACGAGGATCTTCGTTTCGAAGTCCAGCCCCGCTCCCATGCCAAAGACTTCGTGCGACGGCCGGGCGTAGCAGTACGCGCAACCGTGTTCGCACCCGCGATAGGCGTTGATGCTCCATTTGAAGCCGACGTCGGGACTGTCATTGCTCGTGATGAGCGTGCGCGTGGTGTCGGCCAAAAACTGCGTGGGAACGACGCGTGGCTCGTCGGATGGTGGCTCGTGTTCGAGATGTTCGAAGTCGGGCTGGCAGTGGACCGACTCGAAACGATTCGGCGGATTGTCGTCGGCTCCGCGCCGTTTGGCGGTGGATTTGAACGCGTCCATCAGTCATCTTCGTGAACAAATTGTTCGCACCTTTGCGTATTGTACAAACGTTCAGGTATGTGTATATACGTGTTCGCTTGAACGCAGCGAGATCAATCATGGCAAAGCAGTATTGGCTGGTGAAGACGGAGCCGACGTCGTTCTCGATCGAAGATTTGGCGAAGAGCCCGAAGCAGACGACGTGCTGGGACGGCGTTCGTAATTATCAGGCTCGCAACTTCATGCGCGCGATGCGCGTGGGCGACGACGTGCTCTTTTATCATTCGAGCGTCGATCCGCCAGCCGTCGTCGGCACGGTGAAAGTCGTGAAGCTCGCGTACCCCGACGTGACGGCGTGGGATCCGAAGGACCATCACTACGATCCCAAAGCGTCGCCCGAGAATCCGATCTGGGACATGGTCGACCTGAAGCTGAGTGAGATCTTCGACGAGCCTGTGACGCTCGAGCGATTGCGCGGCGTGGCGGCGCTCAAGGGGATGGAGTTGCTCAAGCGCGGATCTCGACTGTCGGTGCAACCGGTGACGAAGCCGGAGTTCGATACGGTGGTCAAGCTCGCGCACTCGGCGAGCAAGAAGTAAGCGACGTAGAAAACCATTCCGTCGGGGCGGCGTTATGGAAGTTGAACCACGTTCAACTCGCGACATGCCTATTGATGGCAATCGCACCGTCAACGGCCGATCCGTCGACACGCGACGCCGCGCATTCCGCCTTGGCTACGCCAATGGCGTGCTGTGGTCGATTGGCAATGGGCTGACGAGTGGCTCGCTGATCACATATCTCGCGATCGATCTTGGCGCCGAGGGTGTCGGCGTGAGCATGGTATTGGCCATCCAATCGATGGTCGGCGCGCTGCGCATTCTGTCGCCGACGACGGTGGCGATGGCCGGAAGCGCGCGACGCGCGTGCTTGGCACTCACGCTGGCCAGTTACGCGCTGATCATGCTGTTGCCGGTGACGACGCTGACCGGCTCGCCACTGCGAATGCTGCCGCCGGTGACGACGCTCGTCGTGCTGTTGTGCGTTCATCAATTGCTGGAACAGTTTGGCACGGTGGCAATGTGGACGTGGTGGTCGAACCTCGTTCCGCTACCCATCCGTGGCCGCTACTTCGGACGACGCAACACGCTGCAACTCGCGGCGCTAATTCCGACCGTGTGGGCCAGCGGCTGGTTCGTCGATATGTGGAAACGCGCGCATCCCGACTGGAAACTCGCGGGCTACGCGATGGTCACTGCCGTTGGCGCGGCATTTCTTTTGGCGTCGATTGTGCCGCTGTGGTTCATGCCGGAGCGCATTGGCAACGGTCGGCGCGAGCGTGCTCAACCACGACTCACTGATTGGCGTCAACTGCTCGCACCGCTCACCGCGACCACGTTTCGTCGCGTGTTGTGGTTTGGTCTCATGTTCTCGTTTGTGAATGGTCTGACGCAAAGCGCTCAGAACATTTATCCCAAGCAAGTGCTCGCGATTGGTCTGACCGAGCAAGCGGCATTCGTCACGATCATGCGACTCGGACAAGCGATGTACAGTTTGTGGGCTGGCCCGTTCAGCGATCGCTACGGGAATCGTCCGGTACTCATTGTCAGTCAGCTTGTGCAAGCAAGCGGTCTCTTGTTCTTCGTGCTCGCCGCGCCTGGCGACAGCGGATGGCTGTGGGGCGCATGGATCGCTTGGTCGGCATTCGCTGGCATCAACATTTGTGTCCCAAACTTGTTGCTCAAGCTCGCGCCGCTGGGACAAACCGCGGCCTACGTCGGCATCTACACCGGACTCACGGGGGCCGTGTACGCTGCTGGCACCATGAGCGGTGGCTATCTGCACGATTGGCTGAAGCTGAGATATGCAATCGCCTCCGACGCCGCGGCTTCGGCGGAGTTTTATCACCAGTTGTTCCTTTGCGGATGGGTATTGCGTAGCATGGCTGTGCTGTGGCTCGTGCGAGTAATCGAGCCTGGGGCGTGGCGGTGGCGAGAGATTGTTTCGAAGTTTTCGCGGAAAGGATCGTCATGAACGGACGCAAGACGTTGGCCCTGATTGCGATTGCTTGGTTGCTCGCTCCGATGGCGGCGCGGGCCGAGGAAGCGGGGCCGCTTGCACGTTATGTCGCTACGTCGGACGAAAGTTTCGCGTGGACCAAGCGTCGTGAAGGGACGCGTGGCGTTACGTCGTGGGTGGAGTTGACGCTCACGTCGCAAACGTGGCAATCGATTCCTTGGAAGCATCAACTTTATCTGTTCAAGCCGTCGAAGGTGCGTGACGGCTCGCGGGCGCTGCTAATGATCAGCGGAGGCTTGTGGAACGACAAGCTCAGCGAGCCTGCCGACCCGAACGAGAAGTTGCCCTCGCAAGCGGCAGCACTGGCCGAGGCCGTCGAACAGCTCGGCACCCCTGTCGCCGTGGTGTTGCAAGTCCCGCAGCAGCCGTTGTTCGACGGACTGCTCGAGGACGGATTGATTTCGTACACCTTCGAGCGCTACCTCCGCACAGGCGACGACACGTGGCCTTTGCTGCTGCCGATGGTGAAGAGCGCCGTGCGTGGCATGGATGCCGTGCAGGAATTTGCCAAACAAGAGTGGTCGCTGGACGTGAAATCGTTCACCGTCACGGGGGCCTCGAAACGTGGCTGGACGACGTGGCTGACGGCGGCGGTCGATCCGCGCGTGGATGCACTGGCCCCGATGGTCATCGACACGTTGAACATGGGTCCGCAGATGGCCCATCAAGTGGCGACGTGGGGCAAGTTCTCCGACTCGATTGGCGACTACACGGCGCGAGGGCTGCAAGCCCTCATGTACACGCCGAGCGGAATGAAGCTCACGCGCGTCATCGATCCATATTCCTATCGCGAGAAGATCACGCAGCCGAAGCTCATCATTCTCGGCACCAACGATCGCTACTGGCCACTCGACGCGTTGAACTTGTATTGGGACGGCCTGAGCAGTCCGAAATACATCATGTACGCGCCGAACCAAGGTCACAGCATTCGGGACATTGCCCGGGTCGTCGGCTCTATTGCGGCGCTGCATCGGCAGACGATGGGCGAGCTGAAACTTGCCGAGATGAAATGGGACTACAGCGAGAACGACACCGAAGTGCATTTGCGCATCACGTCGAACGTTCAGCCCGAAAGCGTGGCGATGTGGACGGCGGTCTCGAAGACGCGCGATTTCCGTGATGCCGTTTGGTCTTCAAAAACCGTGAAACG
Organism: uncultured Planctomycetota bacterium; assembly: GCA_963708675.1. GTDB lineage: Bacteria > Planctomycetota > Planctomycetia > Pirellulales > PNKZ01 > DATAXP01. Next base: position 784,845 of record CAVPTO010000003.1, on the reverse strand, counting down.
CGGCGACGACGGCTACAGGTTGACGATGTCGCGACCGGCTTCGGGCTATCAAGCGATGTTCGGCGAGTGCGTGTTCGCGACCGATGGCTTGCCGTATTACTTGTCGACGAACGTGCGGATCGTCGGCGAGAAGTAACGCGATAGCTGCGGGGCAGGGGGCTACTTGCCGAGGACTTGCCACAGGCTCGCGAAGTCGTCGGTCCACACGATCGGCTTTACATCATCAGGCCACGGCGTCGCCGAGAGCTGGACGACAGGCAGATCGAGAAACGCGCGATTCTGCGTGACGATGAGCCATTCCGAGCGATTCTCGCCGCGCTCGGGATTCTCCTCGCCGTCGATGATGACCACCTCCCAGCCGAGATGCTTGGCGAGGCCGAGAACGACGGGGTTCAGGTTCACGTGATGACTCGAGACGTGCAATACCAGCAGTCCGTCGTCGCGGAGGTGTTTGCGGTAGATGTCGAAAGCCTCGGTCGTCAGCAGGTGCATCGGAATCGCATCGCTGGAGAAAGCGTCGACAGCGAGGACGTCGAATTTTTGTAGCTGATCTTCGCGTAGCTGCTGCTCCATCTGCGTGCGAGCATCGCCAAGGACTATTTCTTTGTCGGCAGGGCAGTCTTTGAGGTACGTGTACCAATCGTTGGCCATCGTCACCACTTCAGGATTGATCTCGTAGAAGGTGATCGATTCGTCGGACTGTGCATGCGCGGCCAGCGTGCCGGCGCCGAGGCCGATGACGCCGATGCGGAACTCGGGACCAGTCTTGTGAGCTTCCACTCGTCGTGGGTGTTCGTTAATTGCAATGCCGACGCCGCTGTCTGGGCCGTAGTACGATGTCGGGCGAAAGCGCAGCTGGCCTTCGAGAAACTGTTGGCCGTGCATGATGCGCCCATGTACGAGTGCTCGCACGACGCGCGGCGGCTGGACGTCGTCGTCGGTGTAATTGCGCACGCGTAGCACGCCATAAAAGTTCCTCGCCGTTGCGAGACTGTCGGACTCGACGGCGTAGATGTTTTTGCCGAGGTAAACGGCCAACACGAACACCGCGGCCCAAAGCCCCAGCCACACGAGGATCGGTCGCGTGCCGTAGAGGACGCTCTGTCGATCGCGGCTGTAACCGACGAGCGCGAGCACGGCCGTGGCGAACAGCGCGAGATGGAATTCCCAGTACCCTTTGAACAGGGCAGGGGCGATGACGGCGACGACCATGCCGCCCAGCGCGCCACCGATGGCGATGACGAGATAAAACAGCGTCAAATGCCGCGGGTCGGGGCGTGCGCGAACCAGCTCGCCGTGGCACGTCATGCATCCGGCAAACACCAACAGCGCATAAGCGCCGATCTGCTGCCAAAGCGGAATCGTCGGCCCGGCTTCCATCGCCAGGCACGACACGATGATGCCGACGGCGAGTGCTGGCCCGAAGACGCTTCGCCAATACCAGCGAGGGCTATCGAAGCAGATGACGAACGAGAGGAGATAGAGCGCGAGCGGCAGAATCCACAAGAAGGGAACGACGGCGACTTCCTGGCACATCTGATTCGTCGTGGCGAGCAACAGGATCGAACCCGTCGCCGACAGCGCGAGCCAGTAAAACACCGGCAACTTTTGTGGCGATGTTTCGCCATCGCTCGGTGCTTCGATCTTTGCCGCGCGCCAAGCCTTCTCGACACTTTCACCCTGTTTGGCCAATTGCCATGCGCACCATCCGCAGCACGCTGCAAAGACCACATACGCCACCGACCAAAGTCGCGCTTGATCGCCGAGCGTTAAGGCCGGCTCAAAAACAAACGGATACGTGACGAGGGCCAGCAGCGAACCAGCGTTCGACAACGCATACAGTCGGTAAGGGCTTTTGTCGGGCGACGTGCCGCTGAACCAGCGCTGCAACAACGGGCCTGTGGTCGAGAGCAGGAAGTACGGCACGCCGATCGTGAACAGCAGCAGCGCGAGAATGCGCGCGATGGGGAACTCGGCTTCGAGCGGTCGCCATGCCGCGTTGGGCACGATCGGCAAAAAGGCGAGCGACACGACGAGCAATGTGATGTGCAAGGCCGCCTGTCGACGCGGCGAAAGTCGATCGCCGACGAAGTGTGCGTACGCGTATCCCGCCAGCAGCAACCACTGGAAGAACAACATGCACGTGGTCCACACCGCCGGCGTGCCGCCGAACCACGGCAGAATGTATTTGCCGATGAGCGGCTGAACCTGAAACAGCAGGAACGCGCCGAAGAAGATCGTGATGGCGTAACGAACCATGAAGGGGAACTCAGAGGATCGCGTGTCGTTGCGCTCAATAAGTCGCGTCGACGACCAAAGCGTTCAACGCGACTTCGTAAGGTACGTTGCTTTTCGTCAACACGCCACCGCGCTCGTCGGTCGTTTCGCGACAACCGTCATATCCGGACCTGTGCGAAGAGAACATCTCGGACGAACACAAAGGCTGAGGCAAAACTCTCCGATTTTTTCGCTTCTGCGACTTCTCTCCGGCCAGTTGTGACCTAGTTTTTCGATAGAGAGTGCGTCTCAGCGTGCTTTCGTAGATTCACCTGCAAGGTAATTGATCATGTACCCCTTTCTACCATTCGAGTCGTTCGCCGGCGCGGCGCAGTTGGTGATGGCCTTCTTCGCGCTGATGACGATGTTTGTGCATTTCGCTTTTGGATGGCGTGCCTAAGTCGGGCTCGCCTTCCATTGAAGTTGATGCGTGATGAACTGAAGCTGATGAACTGGATCTGGAAAACCTATGAGTAACTTCGATCTTTTTTCCGCGATTGGCGGACACTGGGAAGCGTGGCTGGTCACGGTCGTGCTCATCGTGGCCGCCGTCATCGATGGCATGATGTTGAAGGTTCCGAACTGGCTGACGTTCCCGATGATCGTCAGCGGTTGGGTCTTCGCGCTCGTGCTCGGCGGTTGGTCGGGTCTCGGCTATAGCTTGTTGGCGACGGGCGTCGGCTTGGCGCTGCTGCTGCCGGCGTATGCCATCGGCGGTATGGGTGCTGGCGACGTCAAGTTGCTGGCAGGCGTCGGCGCGTGGATGGGAAGCACGGTGACGTTCTTCGCTTTCTGCTCGACGGCTATCGTTGGCGGCATCCTGGCAGTAGCGATGGTGGTGTGTCGCGGCGTGTGGAAGAAGCACCGCGATCAGTTTGTCGCCATCTTTGCCGAGGTCGTAACGATTCGCGACCCCAAGCTGCTAGCGGACATCGCTGCCGAGCGGAAGCCGACGATGATGCTTCTGCCGTATGGGATTCCGATCGCGCTGGGAACGATTCTGTATTTTGCCTGGACAGGCATGCTTGTCTGAGTTGAACGGAAGCGGTGGTAGCTGTTCTTGCAAAACTTGATGTCAAACTTTGCCGGCTGCGTATGAAGCATACGCCGCGGCAGAGTTTGCACGTCGCGTAACCATTGCCGGCAAAAACGACCTGCATCAAGGAATGGGTCAGGAATAGCCAATCACCATACAAGGATCGTAGCGTCTGTAACTGTTCCGCCGCGCATGACGCGCATGTCACGTGTGACGGCAGCCAAGGTGCCCAATGCGTTCGAAATCAGTCTTCCTGTTAGGTATTGCTTTGGCGTGTGGCCTCGTTGCCTCGATCGGCATCAATCAGATGCTGGCCGCTCGCAACGTGGTGGTCACCGCGACCGGCGAAATGACCGGCGTGTTTATCGCTAAGCAACAGATCAATCTCGGCGACATCGTCAAACCTGAGATGGTGCGCATGGAAGAGTTCCCGGCCGACAAGACCCCGCCGGGCGCCGTGACGAACATCGACGACCTCAAGGGGCGTCGCGCTCGGCAGAAGATTTTGCCCGGAATGCCGATCGTCGATGGCTGGCTGTTGGCCAAGGGCGAGAACGGCGAAGACGTGACGACGCTCGTTCCCAAAGGTTTCCGCATCGTTCCGGTGCGTGTCGACGCCGTGAGCGGCGTCGCGGGCCTGATCAAGCCAGGCGATCGCGTCGACGTGCTCGTGCATATGCGCGAGAACCCGTCGATGGGCATCGTGAAGACCACGACGCAGACGTTCCTTCAGAATGTGAAGGTATTTGCGATCGACGATATTTTCCGCCGCGACAACGACGGCGAACAGGCGGTCGCCGCCAAAACAATCTCGCTCGTCGTGACGCCTGCCCAGGCGGAGCTCGTCACGCTTGCTTCGGAATTGGGAACCGTGCGACTCGTCATGCGTGGCAGCGATGATGAGGCGGTAGCCGAAACGCAAGGCGCGCAAGCACAGCACCTGTTCGGAACGACGGGCGAAGATGGCGCGACGCCACCCGCGGCCGAAGAGAAGCCGAACGATTCGGGCGCGGGCCTGCTCGGGCTGCTCAACAGCCAGCGAGCGCAGCCTGAACCGATGGTGGCGCAAAAAGATCAATGGAAGATGTTGCTGTTCGAAGGACCGACCGCTCGGTCCATTGAGTTTCAGGATGGAGTGCCGTCCGACATGGCGGCACAAGGAGCGCCGCCGTCGGGAGGCGCGATTCTGCCGACGAGTCCGCCAGACGAGGAACCGCCGCCGCTGAAGCCGTAAGATTTCGGCCTCGAAGGGTTGGCGTCACTCCAAAGAACCACGGAAGGTTAAGGATGCTCATCACGCACTACCGGTCGGCTTCGCGACACGCGACGCGCCTGATGGTACTGGCAGCTTTCGCGACATTGGCCCTCGGCGTTTCGCCGCGCAGCGCACGATCACAGCAGGTCGGGCCTCAGCCTGTCGTGCATAAGGTGCAAGGCGCCAGCGAGCGGCTGAACATGATTGCCAACTCGAGCCGCATCCTCGTGCTCGAGCAGCGAATTCCCCAGGCGCAGGTGAACAACCCCGAAATCGTCGAGGTCACGCCGCTGTCGCCGACACAGTTGCAGGTGTACGCCAAACGCGCGGGCGTCACACAGATCAATCTGTGGAACGAAAGCCAGCAGATCTACACGATCGAAGTCATCGTCGATGCCGACGCGCGTGAATTGACCGCGCAGCTCGAACGTCAGTTTCCCAACGCGGCGCTGAAGGTCATTCCGTTTCCGAACTCGGTGATGGTGACCGGCTACGTCGACGATCCGCGCGATGTGAGCCTGATCATTGCGATCGCTCAGCAGTATCACCCGCAAGTGATCGACAGCATCCGCGTCGGCGGCGTGCAGCAAGTGATGCTCAAGGTGCAGGTCATGGAAGTTTCGCGAAGCAAGCTGCGCACGCTTGGCATCGACTTCGGCGAATTGGCTGCCCAATCGGGCAGCTTCGTCGGCAGCAACACTTCAGGTATGTTGCGCCCTAACGGTTTGTTGCCGACAAACCAAGTGGTGACGTCGGCGTTGACCGGTCAGCCAACGGGCGTCGTTCAGGTTCCCGGTGCGATCGCCAGCTCGGGCGGACAGAACTTTTCTTTCGGCATCATCGACTCGAGCCAGGCGTTTATCGGCTTCCTCGAAGCCTTGCGTCAGGACGATCTGGCGAAGATCTTGGCCGAGCCGATTCTCGTTACCAACAGCGGACGCCCTGCGTACTTCAACTCGGGCGGTGAATTCCCGATCCTCGTCCCGCAGAGCCTTGGCACGGTGTCGATCCAGTATCGTCCGTACGGCACGCAGGTGGACTTCGTACCCATCGTGCTGGGCAATGGTTGGATCCGCCTCGAGGTGAAGCCGCGCGTGAGCGAAATCGATCCGTCGCGAAGCGTCACCCTCAACAACATTAGCGTCCCCGCGCTCCGCGTGCGCGAAATCGACACGGGTGTCGAAATGCGTCCCGGTCAGACGCTCGCCATCGCCGGTTTAGTGCAAAACCGCATCGACGCGCAGCGACGCGGTCTGCCATTCTTCAGCGATCTGCCATATATCGGGCCGCTATTCAGCCGCACTCACGAAACCAGCAATGAAGTGGAGCTTCTGATCCTCGTGACGCCGAATATTGCCGAGGCGATGGACCCGAACCAGGTTCCGCCGTGCGGACCGGGCATGGACACGCAATCGCCGACCGATCTGCAGTTGCACATGAAGATGCACATCGAAGTGCCGAAGCTGGTGCCCGCTATGGATGGCAATGACACGGGAGCTGCTCCGAACATGATGCCTCTCGGAGAGCCGGTCAATCCGCCGTCGTCCGATGCTGCTGCCGTGCCGAGTGCGACCCAGCCGATGGTGTCCGGTCAACCAACGACGCAAGCGCAGCCCGCGGTGCAGTCGCAGCCGATGACGCAGCAGCAGCCGTCGATGCAACTTCAGCAGGGGGTGGCGCCGCAATCACCGTCCGAGCCACCGCCGCCCCCCGATCCGAAGCGTGACGAGAAGCAATCGAACCTGCCTCGCTTGGCGCCGCCGCAGCAACGTGCCGCGGTCGAGCCTGCGAGCAGCACGCCGACGTTCGTCGGACAGCCGACGCCCAATCCGACGATCGTCATGCAGGTGCCGCCCGCTCCGACGGCGGTAACCACGACGCCGGTGATTTCGATGACGGTGAATCCGTCGCAGGTTGCAGCACTCCCCGCTGCGAGTCCGGCCCCGGCCCCGGTTGCGAACCCTGTGACCGTCGCGAACCCTGTGACAATCGTTGCTCCGCCGGTTGCGGCTCCCCCCGTTGTCTCGATGATGCCGAATCCGACGTCGATTCAGCAGGTGGCTCCGCCCGCTGCCGCTGCCCCGCGTGTCGGCATGGCTCCTCCTCCGACCGCACCCATCGCCGCTTCGATGCCGGACGCGGCGTCGCGAGGGCTGATGGCATTGCCGCCGGTTGCCGCGCCACGGGTTGCCGCGCCGCCCACAGCGCTGCCGTCGGCTCGTCCGACGATTGTCGGCCCCGTCACACCGGTCGTGCCGACGCCGAATCCGGTGCGCCTTGCAACGCTGCCGGCGATCGAAGCCGACGGTCGCGCATCACGCACGATCACGGCAGGCGGTACATCCGCTACCAACGGACCTTCGACCGTCGGGATGCCTTCGTCACCGACGAACGCGGCAGCTCCGCCGGTGGTCGGTTCTATTCGTGTCGGTGGACCTGCACCGAGTTTGCAGATTCGGATGGCAGTGCCCGCCTCGGGCCAACCCCTGAAAGATCCGTCATTGCCGGGGCTGCAAGGTTCCGTGGGCTACGATGAAATAAAGTGACATGAAAGTTCCGCCAGATCGCTGGTTGGGACCTAGTGTGTAGTGAGTTCATCGAGCCGTATTTCGGCCCCGCGGGCGGCGGGTGGCCGTAGCCGAAGACTGGAATCGTCAGACCATGAGTAACGTTCTACGCCTGGCCGTCGTCGATCCGAACGACTCCACGCGAGACGCATTGAAATCCATGCTCCTGGGCATGGACACTGTTTGGCTCGACGCCGAGTGCTCGCGCTACGAGTTCTTCGCCGACGTCGTGGGGCAAACGCATCCCGACATCGGACTTGTGGCGATCGACTCCGACCCGGACAAGGCGTTGGATCTGGTCGCAAGGCTGAACGAGACGTCGCCTGAGTGCAACATCCTCGTCGTCAGCGCTTCGACCGACGGGCGATTGATTCTGCGGGCGATGCGCGCTGGGGCGAAGGAGTTCCTTACCCAGCCGCTCAAGTTGCAAGACCTGGTCGACGCGCTCGGTCGTATTGCCGAGCGACGCTTCGGCCGCGGCGAGACGAAATCGCGCGGGTGTTCGGTCATCGCCATTTGCGGCGCCACCGGAGGCGTGGGAACGACGAGCCTTGCCGTGAACCTCGGCTGCATCCTCGCCCGCGATCCGAAGAACTCGGTCGTGCTGGTCGACTTGGACCTTTGCCTCGGCGACGCCGACGTGTTCCTCGACACGATCCCCGACTACTCGCTGGTCGACGTCGCTCAAAACGTCTCGCGACTCGACTTCACGTTGCTCAAGCGATCGCTGACGAAACACAACTCGGGCCTGTTCCTTCTGCCGCGACCCGTGCAGATGGAAGACATGTCTCTGATCACGGTCGACGACCTGCAGCGCGTGATCGGCCTGCTCAAGGCGAGCTTCACGCATTTGGTGCTCGACTTGTCGAAGGGCTACAGCGCGCTCGACATGCTCGCGTTGCAGATGGCCAATCACGTTCTGCTCGTCACCCAGCTCGATCTGCCGTGTCTGCGCAACGTCGTGCGGCTGATGATGTCATTCGGCGAGATGAAGGACGTTGCCGACAAGGTGAAGATCGTTTGCAACCGCGTCGGTCTGCACGACGGCACAATCAGCTTGAAGAAGGCTCAAGAGACGATCGGACGCGACATCTACTGCCAGTTGCCGAACGACTATCGCACGATGGTCGAGGTCCGCAACAACGGTGTGCCACTGATCGAGCAAGCCCCGAAGGCGCCGATCACGCAGGCGATCATCAACCTCGGCGACATGCTCTCGGGCGTGCAAAAGGCCGAAGGGACAGAAGAGCCGGCCAAGGGCGGCAAAACCGGCACGAAGAGCCTGTTCGGCATCTTCACGAACCGCAAATAACGTCCACGCATAAAGCCGCGACCGGTGGTCGCGCTTCCGCCTACCGCGCTTCCGCCTGCCGAATTCTCATCCGTCGCCTGCATAGCGTCGCGACGGCCCACAAACCGCCTTCCTCACAAGGCTGGTGCGCCTAATTCCTAAGCTAGGCTTGCCTAGGTGGCGAGTTTTCGCATCACAGGATGTTGATTCCGCGCACCGATGTGTGGTTGCCGCTTGTATTCCGAGGATGAACTACGATGCCCCCGCTTCCTAAGCCGAAACCGTTGCCCATTGGTGGCCGCCCTGGAGAAAAGTCCGCCGAAGGTGACTTCGAAGAGCTGAAGCGCCGCATTCACAGCAAGCTCGTCGACAAGCTCGACTTGGCTCGCGTCGGTGACCTGGAAGGTGACGTGCTTCGCCGCGAAATTCGTTTGGTCGTCGAACACCTCAGCGATGCCGAAGACACGCTGCTCAACCGTGCCGAGCGCGATCGACTGGTCGACGAAGTGCTCGACGAGACGTTTGGCCTCGGCCCGTTGGAGATGCTGCTCAAGGACCAATCGATCAGCGACATCATGATCAATGGTCCGCGCAGCGTGTACGTCGAGCGTAGCGGCAAGATCGAAAAGACGAACGTCACCTTCCGCGACAACGCCCACCTGCTGCAGATCATCGACCGCATCGTGTCGAAGGTCGGCCGTCGTGTCGACGAAGTTTGTCCGATGGTCGACGCTCGCCTGCAAGACGGCTCGCGTGTGAACGCGATCATTCCGCCTTTGGCGCTCGACGGCGCCGCGGTCTCGATTCGTCGCTTCGGCAGCAACCCGCTCAAGCTCGAAGACCTGCTGAACTACAAAGCCTTCACGCCCGAGATGGTTATGCTTCTCGAAGGCGCGATCAAGGCGCGACTGAACATCATCATCTCCGGCGGTACGGGCTCCGGTAAAACGACTCTGCTCAACACGCTGTCGAGCTTCATCTCGAACAGCGAGCGTATCGTAACGATCGAAGACGCCGCCGAATTGCAACTGCAGCAAGAGCACGTCGTGCGGCTCGAAACGCGGCCAGCGAACATCGAAGGCAAGGGCGCCATCACGGCGACCGACCTTGTTCGCAACGCCCTGCGTATGCGTCCCGAACGCATCATCATCGGCGAATGCCGTGGTGGCGAAACGCTCGACATGTTGCAGGCCATGAACACCGGTCACGAAGGGTCGATGACCACGCTGCACGCCAATACACCGCGCGACGCGCTGGCTCGTATGGAAACCATGATCACGATGACCGGCTTCGAGCTGCCGCTGAAGGCCATGCGTCAGCAAGTCGCCAGCGCCGTGAACCTGATCATTCAGGCCAGCCGTCTGCAAGGCGGACCGCGAAAGATCACCTACATCACCGAAATCTGCGGCATGGAACAAGACACGATCATCATGCAGGACATCTACCGCTTCGTTCAGGAAGGCATCGACGAAAACGGCAAGTCATACGGCCGTTTCGAGTCGACGGGCATCCGACCGAAGTTCATGGACCGCCTCGAGTCGGCCGGCGTGCGTTTACCCGCCAGTGCCTTCCGTCAGCGCGTGATGATGCAGTGCTAAGTTGGCCGCGTCGCTTGCGGCCCGCGCGGGAGAGAGTCCCGCAGGTAAATAGATCGACGATTTGTAATGTGCTTTAGCCCAAAAACCTGATTCGCCATGGAACTCAGCCCTCTCCTAGTCTCGATCGCCGCATTCGTCGCCGTGAGCTCGCTCATTGCGGGCTTGGGGATGATGTTTCGTGGCGATTCGGACAACAACAAGATCGAGGGTCGGCTCGAGATCCTCACGGGTAACGGCGGCGCAGGGGCGTTCCCTAAAGAGCAGTCGCAGAGCGTTCTCTCGCAGCCGCTCGACACGGCGCCCGGCTTCGTCGACGCCATTCTCGCGCGATTCGGCAAGTCGCGATTGCTGTTTCAGCAGGCCGACGTCTCGATGGCGCCTTCGCACTTCGGAATGCTTTGCGCCGGATTCGGCGTAGTAGGGCTCGTAGGCGCCGCCTTCGGGGGACTACATTTCGGTTTGGTGCCGCTCATAGGCATCACGTCGGCTCTTCTGCCGCTGATGTGGCTGCTGTCGAAACGCAGTCGCCGTCTTAAGAAATTCACGACGCAGCTACCGGAAAGTCTCGAACTTATTTCGCGTGCACTGCGCGGGGCACAGCCTCGCCGCGGGCTTCGACCTCGTGCAGCACCAACAGCAACCGCCAATCAGCGTCGAGTTCGGCCGCGTCTTCGAAGAGCAGAACCTCGGCATCGCAATGGAAGACGCGCTGGAAGGACTCACCGATCGCATTCCCAGCCTGGACCTGAAGTTTTTCTGCACCGCCGTCGTGTTGCAACGCACCACCGGTGGCGACTTGGCCGAAATTCTCGACAAGATCGGCCATCTCGTACGCGAACGCTTCCGCGTTTACGGACAAGTGCAAGCTCTGACGGGTGAAGGACGACTGTCGGGCATCGTGCTCTTGGCACTTCCGCCCGTGCTGTTCCTCGTCGTGTACAGGTTGAACCCTGAATACATCATGATGCTCTTCAACGATCCGATGGGAACCAAGATGCTCGCCGGAGCGATCGTGATGCAGATTCTGGGCGCATTGGTCATTCGCAAAATCGTGAACATCAAGGTGTGAGTCGGCGTCGATGAACGGCATACCATTAGATTTCGCCAAGCTCGTCCCATACGCCGTGTTCGGCATGATTGCCGCTGGTGCTTGGGCGTTGCTCAACTGGCTCTCTGCCGCGAAGCCGCGCGCTGCCGAACGTCTCGATGAAATCCGCAATCCAAACTTGCGGAAACGGCGCCGCATGGAGGATGAAACCTCCGGCAAACGCGCCGACGCGGTGACTCGCGTGTTGGCGAAGGCCTCACCAGCGTTTGCCAAGCCGTTGCAGCCCAAGACCGAGCTCGAAGCGAACAAGCTCAAGCTGCGTTTGGCCACCGCGGGCTTCCGTGGCGAAACGGCCCCGACGATCTTCCTTGGCATGAAGCTGCTCGGCCTGATCGGCGGCCTGATGACCAGCGGCGTCACGCTCGTCGCTTTGCAGCAGTTCAATCAACAGGCCGTTTTGAAGGCATTGGCCTTCGGCGGCGTGATGTTCTACGTTCCTGAAATCGTTCTCTACTTCATCACCAAGCGACGCAAGGAACAACTGTTCCTCGGTTTGCCCGACGCCCTCGACTTGATGGTCGTCTGCGTCGAGGCCGGTCTTGGTCTCGATCAGGCGATGCGCAAAGTCGCCGAAGAAATGCGCACGACGTACCCCGTGATCTCCGACGAGTTCAGCCTGTCGAACTTCCAGATGCAGGTCGGTGCGCGCGTGCCGAGGTGTTGCATGAGTTGGGCATCCGGTCGGGCGTCGAGGACTTGCGTTCGCTGGCGTCGATCCTCATTCAGGCCGATAAATTCGGCTCGAGCGTCGCTCAGGCCCTTCGCGTGCAAAGCGACTCGATGCGAACGCGCCGCAAGCAACTGGCCGAAGAGCGTGCGGCCAAAACCGCGGTGAAGCTCATCTTCCCGCTAGTGATCTTCATTTTCCCAGGCATCTTTGTCGTGCTCGTCGGCCCCGCCGCCATCACGATGGTCCGCGAGATGTTCCCGATGATGCAGGGCAAGTAATTGCCCTTCGGCGTCGCTGATTGTGATGGCACTTAGCCGTCGTCATAATGCCGACTCTTTCGCATCCATCACTTTCGCTGCCCGTGGAGTCGCACATGAGCATCCGTTTCGCGCTCGCTTTCGTCGTTTCGACATCGCTGTGTTGCAACACGCTTTTGGCCGCGGAGCACGATTCGGTTGGTCAGGCGATGGAGCGCTTTGCCGATGATGGCACGATCGCTGGCGCGGTGACGCTCGTGGCCGTCGACGGTCAAGTCCGTAGTTTCGAGACGGTCGGCCTCGCGGACGTTGAATCCAAACGGCCGATGACGAAGGACACACTTTTTTGGATCGCGTCGATGACGAAGCCGATCGTCGCGACGTCACTCATGATCCTCGTCGATGAAGGCAAGGTGTCGCTCGACGATCCCGCGAGCAAGTACATTCCCGAGTTCAAAGACGCGACCGTTGCTGGCGGCGGATCACCCGCCAGGGCGGTCACGATTCGCGATCTGATGACGCACACCGCAGGCGTGACGAATCCGAAGGGCCTTTCGTCGTTGACGCCAACGCTCGCTGAAACCGTTGCGTCGATTGCGAAGCAGCCGCTTCAATTCGAGCCCGGCTCGCAGTGGAAATACGGCAACGGAATCGTCGTCACCGGCCGCGTGATTGAAGTTGCCTCGGGTCAAGACTTCGGGCAGTTCGTGGCAGAACGCGTGCTTCGACCGCTGAAGATGAACGACACGACGTTCGATCCGACGCCGACACAGCGAGCCCAATTGGCGACGATCTATTCACGGGACGAGTCATTTGAAGAGTCGTTGAAACAGCTCAAGCCAGTGACGAGCGTCGCCTTCGCAAACGTCGATCCGAGCGGCCCGCGCAAGATGGCGAATCCAACCGGCGGATTGGCCTCGACCGCGGGCGACTACTTTCGCTTTCTGCAGATGGTGCTCAACGGCGGCGAACTCGAAGGGACTGCGCATTCTTTCGACGGCCGCCGTCAAACAGATGACCAGTCCACAGACCGGTGAACTCGCGGCAGGTTTCACGTCCCGGTAGTCAATGGGGACTCGGTTGGGGCATCGTCCGCGAACCCGTCGGCGCGACCGCGGTCCTATCCCCTGGCACGTTCGGTCACGGCGGCGCCTTCGGCACTCAAGCGTGGGTCGACCCCGTTCGTCGCGCGATCTATATCATGCTCATTCAGCGCACGGGGATGCCAAACTCGGACGGCTCGGACGTTCGCATTGCGTTCCAAGCCGCCGCAAGCGCGATGATCGGCAAGCCGTAAAGCGGACCGATCGGCAACATCAGCCGTCGACCAAGAATCGGCGCAGCAGCTCGGTGCCTTGCAAGGTCAGAAAGCTCTCGGGATGAAACTGCACGCCTTGCAGCGGCCAACGTTTGTGCCGAACGCCCATGATCTCGCGCGAACCATCGGGAGCGATCGCCCAGGCGCACACGTCGAAGTCATCGCTTAATGTTCCCGGACGAATCACGAGGCTGTGATAACGCGTCGCCTGAAAGGGATTTTCGAGCCCCTTATACAGGCCTCGATTGTCGTGATGAATCATGTCGGTCTTGCCGTGCATGAGCCGATCGGCACGCACGATGTCTGCCCCGAACGCGGCGCCGATCGATTGATGACCGAGGCAAACACCAAGGATCGGCACCTTCGGTGCGAACCGCTTGATGCACTCGACAGAGATGCCGGCCTCGCGCGGCGTGCAGGGGCCGGGCGAGACGATGATTCGTGACGGCTTCTTCGCGGCTATCTCGTCGAGCGTGATCTGATCGTTGCGATGCACTTCGAGCTCGACGTCCGGGTCGATCTCGCCCAAGCGTTGGACGAGGTTGTAAGTAAACGAGTCGTAGTTATCGATCAGCAGAAGCATGTCAGTGGTCAGTTGTCCGTAGTCAGTTGAAAAGCCGCAAGGTTTTTACCACTGACAACTGACTAATGACGATTGACCAACTCATGAAAACGTTTGATCAGGTCGCGAGTCACCATCCCAGGCTTGCCGGTGCCGATGGCGCGGTTGTCGACTTTGACGACGGGGATCACCTCGGCGGCGGTGCCGGTCAAAAAGCATTCGTCAGCGATGTAGACGTCATGCTTCGTGAGCACGATCTCGCTCACGTTCATGTCCTTGGCGGCCGCCAGCTCCATCACGGCGTTACGGGTGATGCCTTCGAGAATGCCTGCGTCGATGGGCGGCGTGAGCAAGTTATTGTCTCGCACCAGGAAAATGTTGTCGCCCGTGCACTCAGCTACTTCGCCGCGCGTGTTGAGCATCAGCGCTTCGCTGCAGCCGGCTTTGAGGCCTTCGATTTTCGCGAGAATGTTGTTCAGGTAATTGAGCGACTTGATGCGCGGGCTCAGCGAGGCAGGGTGGTTGCGGGCCACGCTGACCGTGACGATCTCCAGACCGTTCTCGTACATCTCTTTCGGGTAGAGCGCGATGTGATCGGTGATGACGATCACCTGGGGGTCGCTGGTCCGATTGGGATCGAGACCGAGGGTTCCCGCGCCGCGAGTGACGATGAGACGAACATAGCCATCGCGAATGCCGTTGGCGGCGAGCGTGGAGTTGACAGCCTCGGCCACTTTCTCGCGCGAGTACGGTATCTCGAGCCAGATCGCCTTGGCCGATTCCCATAGCCTTCGCAAGTGTTCGTCGAGCCGAAACACGCGGCCGTTGTAGCTGCGGAGGCCTTCGAACACGCCGTCGCCGTAGAGTAGGCCGTGATCGTAGACGCTGATCTTCGCGTCTTGCTTATCGAACAGTTGACCGTTGATCCAAATCTTCAGCGCCATAAGACGGTGCGGCCGACGTGAGAGGGCCGGATGTCGCGCGTCTTCGTGCTTAAGCGCGCTGGGATGGGTTATGCGATTTCGACCTGGCCTTCGACCAGGCGAACGATGCGATCGGCCTGGTCGGCGATCGCAAGGTCGTGTGTCACCATGACTATAGTGAGACTCTCCTGGCTGTTCAAGGTTCGCAGGATTTTGAGAATCTCCTGGCCGGTCGTTCGATCGAGATTTCCCGTAGGTTCGTCGGCGAACAACACGGTCGGCTTGGCGATCAACGCGCGAGCGATGGCGGTGCGCTGCATCTCGCCGCCCGACATCTCGCGCGGCCGATGCTTCATGCGATGGCTGAGGCCGACCGTGTCGATCAATCGCGTCGCCTCGGCGACATGTCGCGACTTGTTTCGCAGATAAGTCAGCGTGCTCTGCGCGATCATCAGCGGCGAAAGGACATTTTCGAGCGCCGTGAGTTCCGGCAGGAGATGATAGAACTGAAAGATCATGCCGAACTGCTGGTTGCGCAGCGCGTCACGCTCGGACGCCGGGCGATTGTCGATGCGCTTGCCGTCGTACATCACCTCGCCGCCGTCGGGATTGTCGAGCGTTGCCAGCAGATGCAGCAGCGTGCTCTTACCCGAGCCGCTGGAGCCAATGATCGACAAGAACTCGCCGCGGCGCACTTCGAGATCGGTCCCGCGGAGCACAGGTATCTCGACCTGCGCTTTGCGATAGCTCTTATAAAGTGCGCGAGCCTCAAGCTGCAGCGGCGCCTTATTCGCTTGCGGTTTCGCGCTTTTACTCGCGATAACGAGCGGCACTTTCGGCGAACTAACTGACATTGTTGGCGTGGTGTAATTATTCATAGCGCAAAGCCTCGACCGGGTGGAGTCGTGCGGCACGGCGAGCAGGCAGAACGCTGGCCAGCACGGCGATGGCAAGCGCGCCCATGACGATCCACGCGACCGTGGCGGGGTGGACAATCGTCGGGATTTGATAGAAGTAGTAAATCGACGGGTCGAACACCTCATGTCCCGTCGCGAGGCTGAGCAAGCTCGCGATGCCATTGATGTTCCACACGAACAGCAGGCCAATCACCATGCCAGCCCCGCCGCCCACGGCGCCGAGCGACAGCCCGTAGCCGAGGAAGATGCCCATGATGCCGCGCCCGCTGGCGCCGAGCGACTTGAGGACACCGATGTCGCGGGTCTTCTCGACCACGATCATGTAGAAGATCGCAAGGATGCCGAAGCCGGCAACGGCGATGATCATGAACAGCAGCACGTTGAGGATCGCCGTTTCCATTTGCACGGCGGCCAACAGCGGGCCTTGCTTGTCTTGCCAGGTGCTGACGGAGAACAACTCGGGGGGAAACGAAGCACGCAGCTTGTCGCGAATGGCCTCGCCGTCGACACCGGGCTTCAGCTTGATCTGAATGCTGGTCGCGTAACGCAGGCCGCTCTTGGGGTCGAACATTCCGCGCAACTCTTGCAGACGCTTGATCGGCACGAACACCAGCGTCGAGTCGTACTCGCTCATGCGCGACTCGTAGAGGTCCACGACCGTGAACGCGTCGTCGACCGCTCGCGGCGGGGTGCCCGCGGTCGGAAAGGTCAGCTTCACATCGTCGCCAGGCATCACAAGGAAGCGGTCCTCGCCCGTTTGATCGCGATACGTGGCTAGCGCGATGCCGAGCACGACGCCTGTGTGCTGCTCCTTCATCGCGTCGAACACGTCGCCTTGCTTCTCGTGGGCTGCAAAGATGTCGATGTCTTTGACATCTTTCGCCGCGGCCGGATCGCCGTTTTGTTCTGAAATGTCGAACGGATTGGCAGGCATGACTTCCTGCCCTGAATGACGCGATTCGCTCGAAAGTGCCCGCTGTCGCTGCACCACCTGTCGTCGGTAGGCCCAGCCAGCGGCCTCCAGCGGAAGCCGCGGCCGATCATTGGGCCCCGCCAGCGGACTCATCGCTTCGTAACCCCGGTCGCGAAGGTCGAAACTCATCGCGCGGCGGTTCTCGCCATGTTGCAAGTACTTCCCAAAGTCGCCGGCCTGGTGCTGCGTCTGCTCGTCGATGCCCACCAACTGCACGGGCCGCGTGACCCAATTGCCGCCGTATTGAAAGCTGAGCATCGCCGGCACTTGCACGGTTGGCGTCATGCCTTCGATGGCGTCGGGCACCACATTGCGAATCTGCTGCATGTGCCACTCGGGGTCGGGGAAGCCCTCGAGACCATGCGCCTCGAACACGACGTCAGACAAGATAGCGTGCAATCGATCGCGCATTTCGTGCGCGAAGCCCGCCATGACGCTGTTGACGACAATCATCGTCGCCACGCCGAGCGTCACGCTCACGATCGACGCCAGCGCGATCCATCGCGTCCGCAGATACCGCCAGCAGAGAAGAAACTTGTACATCGGCAATCCTTTGCCAGATTTAATTCGAACTGCGGAATGGAACCACAGATGGACACAGATTTCCACAGATGAGGCAATAGATGGATCGCCTCATCCGCCGCTTATCTGTGTTCATCCGTGTGCATCTGTGGTTACTTACTTGGCTTCATGCCTCAACAACGGAAACAAAATCACATCGCGGATCGTCTGACTGTTCGTCAGCAGCATCACCAGCCGGTCGATGCCGATGCCGAGGCCGCCGGCCGGGGGCATGCCGTGGCGCAGGGCGCGGATGAAGTCGTGGTCCATCTTGGCCATCGAGTCTTCTTCCTTCTGACCCTGCAACTGCGTGCGGAACAGCTCTTCTTGCAAGTCAGGATCGTTCAGCTCGGTGTAAGCGTTGGCGACTTCCATGCCGGCGATGAACAGCTCGAACCGCTCAGCAACCCGCGGGTCGCTTGTCTTGCGCTTCGTCAACGGGCAGATGCTCGCTGGATAGTCCATCACGAACACGGGCCCCGCGAGTGCATCCTCGACGTTCTCTTCGAAGACGTGACTCTTGATGACGTCGGGGTGCATGTTCGCCGTTTCGAAGCCGATCTTCTCGGCCAACTTCTTCACCGCGGCATGATCGTTCGGATCGACGCCCGTTTGCTGAGCGAACAGCTCGTCGTACGTTTTGCGCAAAGGGAGGCGTGAAGTCGACGGTCCGCTCACCCCATTGCAGTTGCAGCGGCTGCCCGGTCGCGCGAATGGCGTCGACGATGAGCTTCTCGGTCAGGTCCATCATCGAGCAGTAATCGCCATACGCTTGGTACACCTCGAGCATCGTGAACTCGGGGTTGTGCCGTGGGCTGATGCCTTCATTGCGATAAACGCGGCCCAACTCGTACACGCGCTCCATGCCGCCGACAAGCAGCCTCTTCAGGTGCAGCTCGAGCGCGATGCGCATGAACAACGGCATATCGAGCGCGTTGTGATGCGTCTTGAACGGGCGTGCTGCTGCGCCGCCAGCGATCGAGTGCAGCGTTGGTCCCTCGATCTCGACAAAGCCTTCGCCGCCGAGCGTGTTGCGAATCGATTGCACGATCTTCGTGCGCTTGAGAAACCGATCCTGTACCCCGTCGGTGTAGACGAGGTCCAGGTAGCGCATGCGTTGCCGCAATTCGGGGTCGGCCAAGCCGTGATGTTTTTCCGGATGCGCGACGACGCTTTTGGTGAGGAACGTCAGCTTCTCGGCGAAGATCGTGAGCTCGCCGGTGTTCGTTCTCTTGAGTTCGCCGTCGACGCCGACGATGTCGCCAAGGTCGAAGCACTCGGCCAGCGCCCAGTTGTCGTCGCCGACCTGGTTGCGGCCGATGAACAGTTGAATCTGCCCCGTCCAATCGCGGATGTCGACGAAGATCAGCTTCCCCTTCTTCCGCTGCAGCACGATGCGGCCGGCAGCGCGAACCTTGGGGCCATGCGACTCGTTGCGACCCTCGGCGTTTGTCGTGGTCGTGATCTCGCTTTCGCGACTGCGGATCGAGCCGATGGCTTGATGATTGTCGAATCGCGAACCCCACGGATCGTGGCCAAGCTCGACGATCTTGCGCAGCTTCTCGCGGTGCGCAGCTTCGTGCACGCCTGGGCCTTCGCCCTCGCTGGATTCTTGGCTTGGAGTATCGTTCATCGTCACGGTCACGGTTTAACCCGAAGAGACGCAACATTTTAGTGGGACGCGAGACCGGGTCAACGCCAGCTTTCGGCGTCGATTGTCGCGGTTCCGGAATCGGACGCTACCTACTTGGCTGCAACGACTTTAGAATGTTCGTTCACCAAACAATCGCAATGTCGGAGGCACGCCGCCAGTGGGTCATCATCAGACGAAGCAGCATCGCGCGGGCAAGCAGTCGCACCATCAAATCGGGTTGGTGCGTGGACAATTCGGCAACGTGCCCGAAGACCAGTGGCTCGACTGGATCGCCAAGACTGGCTTCGACGGCTGGGAAGAAGCCAGTTGGGAGCTGAATCTGGCGGCATGTGCGACCGACGACGGCGCCAAGAAGTATGCCGAGGAGCGTGTCGGCAAGGCGAAGTCGCGCGGCCTCGAAATCTTTTCGATCGCCGCACATTTGCAAGGGCAGGCGCTGGGCGACGAGCCGAGCGCGAAGACGTTGCAGTTTCTCGGAGGCGACGCGGTCGAGGCCTATAAGAAGTGGCGATCGGCGGGAAACGCGCCGCCACGCACCGATCCGTACTTCGTGCCTCCCGAAGTGGCCGAGATTGCACGGAAGCAAGCGAGCGACGCCTTGGTGGCTGCCGTGAGGTTGGCGCACTACGTCGGAAAGTTGCAGGACCGCACGGTGCCTGTGTCGGGCTTCGTTGGGTCGCCGGCCAACTGCTGGAGTCATTGGTTCCTATTCCCACCGTTGCCCAAATCGCTCGGCGGCCACGACATTCCCGACGTATTCCAAGTCAGCCTCGATTTGCTCGTCGAACGCTTTGGCCCTGTGATGCAGGCGTGCCTGAACTATGGCACGACCTACGACCTCGAATGCCATCCGAGCGAGCGGGCGATGGGGGACATCGCGAGCGCCAGCGATTATCTCGCCGCGATGGACAAGGCTGGCTTCTCGAAGGCTGCGGGGTTCAATTTCGACTGCTCTCACATGGAGTGGCAGGGCGTGTCGGGTGTCGAATTCATTCGCACCTACGGCGATCGCATTCACTGCGCCCACATCAAGGGGGTGCAGGTGATTGACGGCTACACGCGCAACGGCCTACTCGGCGGTCATCGGCCGATGGGCGAAAAGCACAACGGCTGGAACTTCGTGACGGCTGGCACCGCCCGCGATGCGACGCCGGTGGAAGAGTTGTTCGTCGAGCTAAATCGTGCCGGTTATTCGGGCGCGGTGAGCATCGAGTGGGAAGACAACGACGTCGAGCAGCACGCGGGCGCGAAGGCGGCGCTGGCCAACGTGCATCGCGCCGATCAACCGCCGAGCGGCATGCGTCATGATGAGCAGCTCAAGGCGTGATTGCAGATTTCGGATTGCGAATTGCGGATTGACGGAAGGCAGAACTCGCACCATGCTCGCTCCAATTCGCACTCCGAAATCCACAATCCGCAATCAATGAAGTTCTCCGAACTCATCGTTCTGCTGCCCTGTCATAGTCTCGAAGACTTCCCGATTCATCATCAGGGGGCCGAGGCCGAAGGGCTGTTGGCTGCGTGGTCGGCGCTGTGGCATCCAGCGTTGCTCGCGTCGGCGCAAAACCTGCCAATCTGGTTTCGTGCCGATGCGCCGCCGGACGAACTCGGCGATCGTCTGATCGTCGTCCCCGAGGCGAGCGAATCGCTGCTACTCACGGGTTGGACGACGCGAGCCAAGGATGAAGGTGCTCTCGTACTGCGAAAGCTGCAGCGACGGCAGGACTTGATCGACGCCGCGCTCGTGGCACTCGATAAGCCTGAGCAGGGGCTATCCCCCGATTCGCTCGATCAGGAACTCGTTCGCGACTTTTTCGCGCTCGGCACCGGCTATCTCTTGGTTGAGTTGCTCACGCGACAGATGCGTTACATGAGCAACCTGGATGAGATTCAGCTCAAGCGGGCCACGGTCGATGCTGCGAATGCGTGCGTGGCCGGCGATGCCGAAGAAACTCGGCGACATCTCGGCACGGCCTTCGAGGTGTTGGCCGAGGCGCGAGACCGATTTTATCCGGTGAATTGCTACCTCATCGACTTGACGCTCGTAGCCTCGACGACGCTCGGACAATCGCTGCGTGACGACCTGAACGGCGACACGCCGACGAACGTGCTCATGAGTGCGTCGGTGTTGGAAGAATGTGCTAAGCGTGAACCCGCGACGATCGAATCGCTGAAACTCGCGCTCGATCACAAACGTGTGTCGCTCGTCGGTGGCGAGTACGAAGAGAGCGAACTTCCGTTGCTGCCGCGCGAAGCCGTGATTGCGAACCTCGAGCGAGGCATCGAAACCTACGAGCACATCGTCGGGCAGAGGCCGACTGTCTTCGGGCGTCGACGCTTCGGTCTCACCCCGATCTTGCCGCTAATCCTGAGTCGCATGGACTTCAACGCGGCGTTGCACTTCACGCTCGACGACGGCCAATTCCCGCACGGGCCGCAAGCCAAGACCCGTTGGGAAGGAATCGACATGGCAACGATCGACGCGCTGTGTCGCGTGCCGCTCGATGCTGCCGCGCACGAGACGATGCTCAGCTTTTCGAGCACGATGGGCGAGTCGATGGACGGCGATCACGTGGCGACGGTCGTCTTCGCGCATTGGCCGGGGCAGGTCAGCCCGTTCTATGACGACTTGCGGCGCACGGCAGCATACGGCACGCCGCTGGGCCGGTTCATCACGCTCGAAGAATACTTCTCTTCGACCGACAGCCCCGGTGAGTTGTCGAAGTTCAAACTCGACAAGTATCGCGGCCCCTATTTGCAACAAGCGATCATCAAGCAGCAGACCGACGCGCTATCGCGACACTGTGTCGAATTTGAGACGGCGCATGTGAAGACACAGAACGAAGCGCTCACGACGATGGCGGCACTGGCGACGGGCGCCGACCTCAGCGAAGCAAACTCAGATTCGGCTCCGATCGAACGGCTTGCTCAGGTCGTTCGCCGTGGCGGCAAGGCGCGGGGTATGTTTGTCGCCAATGGGCACAGCTTCGGCCGAACAGCGCTCGTCGATGTGTCGCGACTGGCCAACGTGCCCGACGTTGAAGGCCCCGTGACCGCGGTGCAAGAAACGAGCGGCGCGAAGTGGGCGGTCGTCGAAGTTCCCGCCTGCGGTTTCGCTTGGCTCACGGCAGGGCCGACGCGCACGCCGGTTCGTGGCGTGAAGCGCGCAAGCCGATGGCTGAGGACAACCTGCTGCGGAACGAGTTGTTCGAAGTGACGGTGCATCAAACGACGGGGGGAATCCGTTCGATTCACGCGGCCAGCGGACGTGGCAATCGCGTCTCGCAGCAGCTCGCCTTCCGGTTGCCGCCGATTCGTCAGCCTGTCGGTACGCTGTGGCGAGACCCCGACGAAGACGCCGTCTACAGCGTGATGTGCCTCGACTCGATGGAAGTGACCTCGCCGGGGCCGGCCTTTGGCGAAATCGTCACGCGCGGCCGCCTCATGAGTGCTGAAGGCAATCGGCTGGCGGGATACACGCAGACGTTGCGGCTGCCGCGAGGTTCCAGCCGGCTGGAGATGGAAGTGGAGCTCGACATCGCCGAGCTTCCGCGTGCTGATGCGTGGAACTCGTATTATGCGTCGCGTTTCGCCTGGTCGGACGAGTCGGCCGAGCTTTGGCGAAGCGTCAGTTCGACGGCGCAACAAACGACGGCGCGTCGCATCGAAGCCCCCGAGTTTCTCGACATTCGCAGCGAGCGCACGAGCACCACGCTGTTCTTCGGCGGGTTGCCGTATCATCGCCGAACCAGCGATCGCATGCTCGACACGCTGCTGGTCGTTCGCGGTGAGAGCCGGCGCAAGTTCCGTATGGCGATTGGCGTGGATACCGCGCGGCCGGCACATGAGTCGGCCGACCTTTTGGCCCCGGTGGTCGCGCTGGATGACGTGGCACTGGCTTCGGCACAGAACGGGTCGGGATGGTTGTTTCACGTCGACGCCCGCAGCGTGTTGGCGACGCATTGGCGGCCGATCGTGGAGGGGTCAACGCAAGGTTTTCGCGTGCGGCTGCTCGAAACGCAGGGGAGGGCTGGACGCGCCGCGCTCCGTGCTTTCAAATCGCCGCAGTCGGCCCGGCAGATCGATTTTCGCGGTCAAACGCTCGTCGAGCTGCCGGTTGAAGAGGACCGCGTGGGCGTGGATCTCGTCGCCTATGAGTGGATTGAAATTGAAGTGATGTTTTAATGAGGGCTAGGGGCTTGGGATTGGGGGTTAGGGATCGGAAATTCTCGTCCCCAGCCCCAAGTCTCGAGTCCCCAGCCCCTCTGCCGCCCATGATCATCGCCATTGACGGACCCGCTGGTGCAGGGAAGAGCAGCGCGGCGCGAGCGCTCGCGCGGCGGCTGGGCTTTCGTTTTCTCGACACGGGGGCGATGTACCGGGCGGTGACGTTGGCGGCCTTGCATCGCGGCATCTCTTGGGACGATCCGCAGCAGATTGTCGACGTCGCCAACGACGTCACGATCGACCTTCGCAACGATCAGGTTTTCCTGAACGGCGAGGACGTGACCCGCGAGATACGCAGCCTCGAAATCACGTCGCTCACGCACAACGCTGCCGACAACCCAGGCGTGCGGGCGAGATTGGTCGAGCTGCAGCGCGAGGCCGCGGCTGGGCACGACGTCGTCAGCGAGGGACGTGACCAAGGGACGGTCGTGTTTCCCGATGCCGACTGCAAGATATTTCTCACCGCGACGAACGAGGAGCGGGCACGCCGCCGCATCCGCGACCTCGAAGCCCGCGGCGAGATTCTGCCTTTTGACGAGGTTTTGCGGCAGCAAGACCTGCGCGACGAGCGCGACCGCCGACGCCTGGTTGGTCCGCTGATTCGCGCTTCGGATGCCATCGAGGTGAATACCGACGGCTTGTCGCCGCAGGAAGTTGTCGATCGGCTCGAACAAGTTGTACGATCGCATATCGCGCCACGCTGATTGTTTCCCTGGGCACGCATGGCTCAACGCTCGCTCGCCAAACGTATTTGGTACGACTTCATTCGCGTCGCCTGCCGACTGCTCGGCGCTGGCCTATTTCAGGTTCGCTGGGAAGGCCGGCATCACGTTCCGGCTGAAGGGGCGCTGCTCGTCCTTTCGAATCATCAAAGCCACTTCGATCCCATCTTGGTCGGGCTTTGCTGCGACCGACGGCTCAACTTTCTTGCCCGCGATACATTATTCAAATCCGTACCGCTCCGGTGGATTATCGAATCGCTGGATTCGATCCCGATCGATCGAGAGGGTTCGGGACTGGCAGGGCTCAGGGAGACGCTGCGACGATTGAAGCGCGGCGAGGCGGTCCTCGTCTTTCCCGAAGGGCGACGCTCCAGCGACGGCGAGGTGGCGCCGCTCAAGCCCGGGTTCTGCGCCTGGCGCGACGCAGCGGAGCGGTGCTGTTGCCGATGGCGATCGACGGCGCGTTTGATGCGTGGCCCCGCACGCACAAGCTGCCGCGCCGTGCGTGCATTCACATCGACTTCGGCAAGCCAATGAGCCCCGAAGAAGTCGCGAAGCTCGATGATGCCGCGCTGGTTGCCGAGGTGCAGCGACGCATTCACGACTGTCACGCGGCCGCGCGTGCCGGTAAACAGCGGGCACAGAGCGGCGACGATGCGTCCGACTCGCCTTGACCGGTTTGGCCGATCTTGCGAGACTCCCGGCCCTTCATAGGCGCGGGATGCTAGCAAGGGTGAATGTAGCACGGGTCAACCCAGCAAGGGTCAACAAGGAGGCCGGCGATGCGAGTTGGAATTCGGGCAATAGCGACGACGCTGCTCACGGTGACGCTCGTCGGCTGCGGAGCAGGAGGCGGTGGCGGGGCGAGCGTCGCGCCGCCGGACGCGACGATTCGCGAGTTCCTGCAGTCGGTGAAGATAGGCAACGACGAGAAGGCCGCGGGCCTGTTGACCGATCTCGCGCGACAGAAGACGACCGAAATGGACTTAGTGGTTTCGCCGCCAGGCAGCGAGACGGCTTCGTACTCGGTCGGCGAGATGGAAATCGTTTCTCCGCAGGAAGCCCAGGTTGCTAGCACGTGGACCGACGTCGGTCCGGATGGCCAAAAACATACCGACACGGTGGTCTGGCTGCTCAAGATGTGCCCACAGGGGTGGCGCATTTCGGGCTTGGCGACCAAGGTTTTCGACGACATGCCTCCGCTGGTCCTGAATTTTGAGGATCCCGAGGACATGATCCGCAAGCAGCAGCAAACCGAGCAGGAGATGGCGCGTCGTAGCGGAAGTCCGCTGCCGGGTGCC
Organism: uncultured Planctomycetota bacterium; assembly: GCA_963708675.1. Taxonomy (GTDB): domain Bacteria; phylum Planctomycetota; class Planctomycetia; order Pirellulales; family PNKZ01; genus DATAXP01. Next base: position 759,628 of record CAVPTO010000003.1, on the reverse strand, counting down.
GATACTGCCAATCGCGCCCAAGTTGAGGGACAGTCACAGCTTAAATAGCTGATGCCGCTTCTGCGGATTGAAATGTGCGAATGGGTCGATAAGCGGCCCGAATGCACGAGCGCGATAATCTAGGACGTTTATGACGAAGAGCCGGCAGCAATGCCGGCTCTTTTTTTGCGCGCTAGGTCTGCCTGACCGTTGATTTTGTTCTACACTTGCACGAAATTCGCTACGTCAGTCAACCCAGAGTCCCGGTTCAACCCAACCGGCACACGTTATCTGGGCGGTACTTGACAACGCGACCCGCAGTGATACCTTAGGCAACCTAGCCTGTGTAACTGTGCTTTACGCGGTAATCGTAAGAGTTTGTTTTTACAGGGCAACTTAAGCGATTTAAGCAATCGGCACACCGCAGTAGGTATATGTCCGTGACTGGGCCGTCACAGTCTCGGGCAGCGATGCAAACGACGGAAAGTGCGTCCCCGTACGGTACGGTACCTGTTCTGTTTTGGAGGAATTCGGATGAATCGTGCATTGGTTTTTGGCATCGCGATCTTCTTCGCGGTGGTCGGTATTGCTTTGTTGGGTGGTGAGAACAACGTCGCGATGGCCGGCCATGGTTGCCATGGTTGCGCTGGCGACGGCGGTTGCGATGGTGGTTGTGCGGCTCCCGCCCCGGCTGAATGCTGTGGCTGCGGTGGTCGTAAGGGTCTGTTCCACCGCCTCAAGCACAAGCACCACAAGTGCTGCGAGCCGGCTTGCTGTGCTCCGGCTGACTGTGCCCCCGCTTGCGCTCCGGCTTGTGCCCCGGCCCCGGTCGCTCCGACCTGCTGTGCACCGGCTCCGGCCGCTGCTCCGGCTTGTGCCGCTCCGGCCCCGGCCGCTCCGGCTCCGGCTCCCCCGGGACCGCCGCCGGCCCCCAAGGCCTAAATCGCCTATCGAACATACGACCGACCGATGTTCCGCCCTGTGGGCTGACGTCGGTCGTAAGTTTGGCGACCTAAGCAAAAGCCGAATCTCCCTTGTGGAGGTTCGGCTTTTTTCGTTTTCGCGTCAGGCCGTCTTCTGTTCGTCGAGCCCCAGCTCGGCCACCATCTGCTCTCGAATCCGAAATTTCTGGATTTTGCCGGTGACGGTCTGGGGGAAGTTGTCAACGAATCGCACATACTTCGGCACCTTGTAGTGCGCGAGCTTCGCCTTGCAATACTCGCGAACTTGCTCCGCCGTGCATTCGCTGCCGGATTTCAGCTTGATCCACGCGCAAAGCTCTTCGCCGTACTTGGCGTCGGGTAATCCGACAACGGCCGCCTGCTCGACGCACGGGTGCGTAAAGAGGAACTCCTCGATCTCGCGCGGGTAGATGTTCTCGCCGCCGCGAATCACCAGGTCTTTGATGCGTCCGGTGATGTGGTAGTACCCGTCGGCACGCCGCACGGCCAAATCGCCAGTGTGCAGCCAACCTTCGTCGTCGATCGCCGCGGCAGTCGCCTCGGGATTGCGGTAGTAACCGAGCATGACGACGTGCCCGCGGGCGCACAGTTCGCCTTGTTGGTTGTCGCCGACTTCCTCGCCGGTGGAGGGATCGACGAGCTTCACCTCGACGTGCGGCAGCGGCCGACCGACCGTTTCGACACGCAACTCGATGGGGTCGTCGGCGCGGGTTTGTGTGATCACGGGCGAGGCCTCGGTCTGGCCGTAGGCAATCGTGATCTCGCGAGCGTTCATCCGGCTGACGACTTGCCGCATGACTTCGATCGGGCACGGGCTTCCCGACATGATCCCCGTGCGAAGCGAAGAAAGGTCGCGCGAATCGAACGATGGATCCTGCAACTGGGCGATGAACATCGTCGGCACGCCGTAGATGACCGTCGCCTTGTATCGCTCGATCGCTTCGAGCGTCGCCGTCGGCTGGAACGAGTCGGCCGGGATGACCATTGTCGCGCCATACACCGACGAGCACAGCGTACCGAGCACGCACCCGAAGCAATGGTAGAACGGCACCGGAATGCACATGCGGTCCGTCGACGCCATGCGCTGGCACATGCCGATGTAGTAGGCGTTGAGCAGCAGGTTGCGATGGCTGAGCGTCGCCGCCTTTGGGAAGCCCGTCGTGCCGGAAGTGTATTGGATGTTGATCGGCTCGGTCGGTTTGAGCGTCGCGCCGATCGCCTCGATATCGGCCTCGAACGTGCGGCCGCGGCCGAGCAGGTACTCCCACGAGATCGCCCCAGCGGGCGTTTCGCCTCGCAGCGAGACGACCCATCGCAGGGCGGGGAAGTCGGTGAGATGCGGCTCGCCCAGCGAGGAGTTCGCCAACTGCGGGCAAACCTCGGCGAGCATGGCGAAGTAGTCAGACGTCTTGAAATGGTCGATTAGAAACAACGCGACCGCGTCGCTCTGGCGAAGCACAAACTTCAGCTCGTGTGCCCGATAGGCAGGGTTGATCGTGACCATCACCGCGCCGATTCGCGCCGTAGCGAACTGCAGCAGCACCCACTGCGGCACGCTCGTCGCCCAAACGGCAACGTGCTCGCCTTTGCGAATGCCCAGGGCCAACAGCCCGCAAGCGACTTCGTCGACCTGCGCCAAGAATTCCGCCCATGTCGCGCGGAAGCCGCTGGCCATGAACACGGCCGCTTCGGTATCGGGGTGACGTTGGGCCGTTCGCGCTAAGGCTTGGCCGATCGTCAGCCCGTCGACCCAAGGCGTGGCCAATTCATCTGGCGGCGCTGCCGCGTGCGACGGCTGCGACATCGATGCGTCCCCCCGTGCGATGCAAATGCGATCCGATACGGATGCGGCGACCTGGCGGCCAGCTTCCTCTAGCGGCGATTCCTTCTAACGGCGATTTCTTTTTAGCGGTCGACGCGATCGTACAACACGGCGGCGGCGGGCACGAACATCATCAGCGGAAGCCACGCCGCCAGCGCCGGCTGCACGAGGTAGCTCGACCCGAGGTACTGGCACCCTGTCGATACCATCATAAAGCCGGCAATCAATGCGCCACATAGTCCGATCGCGATGAAGATATTTCCGCGCTCGCGACGGAGCACCATCGGAAGGCCCAGGAACAGCAACGTCACATCGAGAATCGGCTGCAAAATGCGGCTATGAATCGCCACGCGCACGTCGGCGCCGAAGTCGAGGGCGCTGTTCGACAGGCTCGTCGTCAACTCGCGGACCGACGAAAACTGTCGCCACTTGGTGCCGCCGGCCAACTGTTCGAAATCGACCTCACTCACGACGAACAGCTCGTCCGGCTCCAACCATCCGCCGGCACTGACAGGTGTAATCACGACCGGCCTGCCGTCGAGCGTCAGCGTCGGCTCGGTCAGCATCTCGCGCGGCTGCGTGACCGCCTTGAACAGATACCCGCTGGGATGATCACCTTCGGCCGGGCGATAGTAACAGTGCTCGGCGACGATCTGCCGGCCTTGAGCGTCGAGCGACGGGCGAAGCAGGAAGTTCGGCTCGTCGAGCCGTTGCTCGGCGATCACTGTCTGCTTCGCGCGGAACAGAAACTCGTTCTGGTGGTCGTATCGCGGCCGGAAGTCGCGGCCGCTTTCACCGCTAAGGTCGGCGGGGTCGCGCGTCAGCTCGTCGGCAATGTTCGGAATGACGAACTCGCGGTTGGCCGCTGCCAGCAAACTCACCGCGGCGCTGGCCACGACAACGGGAAACACCACGCGTCGGCGCGAGATTCCCGCGGCCATCATGGCCGTCAGTTCGTTGTGTCGCTGGATCCACGTGACCGTGAAGATGGCCGAGATGACGGCCAGCACGGCGCTCACGCGATCGAAAAACGAGATCGATCGGAAGATGTAGAACCGGCCCATGATTTCGAGCAGGCTGCCGTGCCCCTCGGCGAAACGCATGAACTCGTCGAGATAGTTGAACGCGTCGAAGACCACGTACAGCCCGGTCAGGCTGCACCAGCAGATGAAGAACACCTGTACATATTGGCGCAGCATGTAGCGGTCGAGGATGCGCATGGGTGCGAAGCATAGGGCGATCGCGCGGTGCGGGTCAACGCCGGTGTTGGCCGTCGATTTCGCCCCCGGTTAGCCGCGACGCGCCAGTGGAACGTTCCGCTGCCCCGCCAAACGACCACGTTAGAAAATCCCGTCGCCTTGACGCAGGCGGATCGCGGAAGATATGATAGGTTTTGAGTGGTCAAAATCTTGATGTGCGAGTCGCCAAATATCTCGCGAGTCTTTCGGGGGAGTTCATGGGACAAAGCCGACGTGCCTGCTGTGAGGCCGTGGCGCTGCTGGCATGCGTGCTAGCCGGCTGCGGAACGTCGACGCATGGCGATGACGGCGTGGCGAACCGAAGGGGCGGACGAGCCATCCTGGCGGTCTGCACGACCGGCATGGTGGCCGACGTCGTGCGGAATGTCGGCGGCGATCGCGTGAATGTCGTGCAACTCATGGGTGAGGGGGTCGATCCGCACTTGTACAAGGCCTCGACCGGCGATATCGCCCGCCTCGAATCGGCCGACGTGATCTTTTATTCCGGCCTGCACCTTGAAGGGAAGATGGCCGACATCTTCGAGCGCATGGCTCGCCGTCGGCCGACGGTGGCTGTCACGTCGGGCATCGTCACTTCAGGCAACGTGACTTCAGGTATTGGGGAGAAGCGGCTGCTCGAAACCGCGCCGGGTCATTACGATCCGCACGTTTGGTTCGACGTCGCTTTGTGGAATCGAACGATACCGCCCGTCGTCGAAGCACTCGTCGCCCGCGATCCCGAACACGAAGCCGACTACCGGGCGCGAGGTCAGAAGTACACCGAAGAGCTTGAGAAACTGAACGCCTGGTGCCACGAGCGGCTCGGTGCGATCCCGACGAATCGTCGAGTCTTGGTCACCGCGCACGATGCGTTCAGCTACTTCGCCCGCGCCTACGACTTCGAGGTGCGCGCGATTCAAGGGATCAGCACCGAAAGCGAGGCGGGCGTCCGCGAAATCAATCAACTCGTCGCGTTCATGGTCGAGCGGGGCGTCAAAGCCGTGTTCGTCGAGTCGAGCGTCAGCGAGCGCAACATCCGCGCACTCGTCGAAGGTTGCGAGGCGCGAGGTCATCACGTCACGGTCGGTGGCGAACTGTTCTCCGACGCCATGGGCCGCCCCGGAACGCCCGAAGGCACGTACGCCGGCATGGTCCGCCATAACGTCGAGACGATCGCGCGATCATTAGAGTAGAAGTCGTTGATGAATTGATTGTTTCGCATGAACGAAGTCCCATCACCGAACGACACCAAGATCGCACCGGTGCTCGACGTTCACGACGTGACCGTCGCGTACCATCGCAAGCCGGTCTTGTGGGACATCGACCTGACGATCGAACGACCAACGCTTGCGGGCATCATCGGACCCAACGGCGCGGGCAAGAGCACGTTCATTAAGGCCGTGCTAGGCCTCGTGCCTTTGGCCAGCGGCTCGGTGAGCGTCTTCGGACAGCCCGTCGATTCGCAGCGTCGCCTGATTGGTTACGTGCCGCAGCGGGAAAGCGTCGATTGGGAGTTTCCTGTCAGCGTGCTCGACGTGGTGCTGATGGGTACCTACGGCAGGCTCGGGTGGTTTCGTCGTCCGAAGGCAGCCGACCGGCAATGGGCTCACGCTTGCCTGGAGCAGGTGGGCCTCGGCGATTTAGCCTCGCGGCAGATTGGTCAGCTCTCGGGCGGTCAACAACAGCGAACCTTTCTGGCCCGCGCACTCGCGCAGCGGGCGGACTTCTATCTGATGGACGAGCCGCTGGCGGGCGTCGATGCCGCGACCGAGCAGGTCGTGTTCTCACTGCTCGATCAACTGCGGCGACAAGGCAAAACAGTTCTCGTAGTTCATCATGATTTGCGAACCGTCCCGAAGTATTTCGAGACCGTGATCATGTTGAACATGCGACTCGTGGCCGCCGGGCAGACGGCCACGACTTTTACAACCGAGAATCTGCACAAGACGTATGGTGGACGTCTCGCGATTCTCGACGCGGCGGGCGAGGCCATGCGAACCCAGGAGCGAAGCGCTTGAGCGACTGGCTCACATACAACACGTGGATCGTGTTGGCAGGCACGAGCCTGTTCGGCGCTAGCTCGGGACTCGTGGGATGTTTTGCCGTGCTCAGGCGTCGCGCGTTGATGGGCGACGCGCTGGCGCACGCTGCGCTGCCGGGCGTCGCCATCGCCTTTCTCATCTGGGGCGAGCGCAGTATGCCCGTGCTTTTGTTAGGTGCGCTCGGCACTGGCATTCTTGGCGTGGCCGTCGTGGCACTCTTGCGGCAGAGCACGCGCACGAAGGAGGACGCCGCCATCGGCATCGTGCTCGGCGTGTCGTCGGCCATTGGCTTCGTGCTGCTCCGACTGATTCAGGACCGCACAGCGACCGGAAGCAAAGCCGGGCTCGACTCGTTCATTCTTGGCAAGACGGCCGGCATGATCGCGCAAGATGTGATGCTGATCGGCGGCGTTTCTGGCGCGTGCCTCGTGGTGCTGCTGCTTCTCTACAAGGAATTCAAGGCAATTGCGTTCGATCCCGGATTCGCCCGCGCTCAAGGGTGGCCGGCGTTAGCGCTCGACTTTCTGCTCACAGGGATGGTCGCACTGGCGGTCGTTGTCGGGCTACCTGCCGTTGGCGGATTATTGATCACGGCAATGCTCATTGTGCCGGCGATTTCCGCGCGTTTCTGGACGGACAGTCTCGGACGAATGCTGTTCTTGTCGAGCATCTTCGGCGCGGTCGTTGCCGCTACGGGGACGTCGCTCAGCGCACAGTTCAGCTTTTCTCCGGCGGGGCCTGTGATCGTCTTGGTGGCCTCGACACTGTTTTGTGCGTCGATGCTGTTGGCGCCGCGACGCGGAATGATCGCTCGCGCGATTGCCGCCGCGGGCTTTCGCCGCAGGCTCGCGCGTCAGAAACTTCTTCGCACCTTCGCCGAGTTGGCGCAGCAAGCTCGAGTGCCAGATGCGCCACTGTCGCTCGCCGACATTGCGCGACGCTGGCGAGAGAAGCGTCACGCGAACGTGCTCGACGCGCTCCTCGTCGAGGGGTTGGTCGCCTTTCGTGGCGCGGATCGGTATCTGCTCACGTCGGCCGGGCACTCCGCGGCTGCGAGAACGTTGCGAGGCTATCGGCTGTGGGAAGTGTTTCTCACGGAGTACCCAGAGCTGGCAGGCAGCTATGCCGATCTCGACGCCGAGAGCGTCGATGAGTTGCTCCCCGCCGAGACGATTCGCGAACTCGAAGCCAAGTTGTGGAGCGAAGGGCGTTGGCCGTCGGCGCTGCCGCCGCCGGAGGTGGCGACGTGAGTCACGTGCTCAGTTTTTTGGCCGATCACGAGCTGTCGATCTGGACGATCGTCATCGCGCTTTTGGCGAACATCTCGTGCGCCATCCTCGGCACTTACCTGGTGCTGAGACGCACGAGCCTCATGGGCGACGCGATCAGCCACTCGGTGCTGCCAGGGATCGTGATCGCCTTCGTGTGGTCGAACAGGATGGCCAGTGGCCCCATGTTCGTGGGGGCTGTCATCATGGGACTGCTCGCGGCGTTCCTCACCCAATCGCTCACCACGTTTGCCCGAGTGCCCGAGGATTCGAGCATGGGCATCGTCTTCACATCGCTGTTCGCGCTCGGCGTGTTCCTGCTCACCAACTTCGCTCGCTACGTCGACCTCGACCCTAGCTGCGTGCTGTACGGCCTAATCGAGGCCGCCCCCCTCGATTCGGTGAATTGGTTCGGCATCGAGGTGCCGCGAACGGTCGGCCCGCTAGGCGCAGCACTTTTGCTCACGCTCGCGTTCGTCGCCGCGTTCTGGAAGGAACTCAAGATTTCTTCGTTCGATCCGGCCTTGGCGTCGGCAATCGGCATCAGCGCCACGGTGATGCACTATCTGCTGATGGCGATGGTCGCGCTCGTGACCGTCGCGGCGTTCGAGGCCGTTGGCTCGATCATCGTCATCGCGATGCTCATCGTGCCCGGCGCGACGGCACATTTGTTGACCGATCGACTCGGCCGCATGATGGGCCTCGCGGTGCTCGTTGCGGTGCTCGCGTCGCTGCTCGGCTATTGGGGCGCCGTGGAGTGGGACACGACAGTCGCGGGCATGATTGGCGTCGCGGCCGGCGGCCAGTTCGCAGCTGCAGTATTGTTGTCTCCGCGTTACGGCGTGCTTGGCAAAGCGTGGAACAACCTGATGCTCTCGCTGCGAATCGAAAGCGAAGACGTCGTGGCATTCCTCTATCGCGCCGAAGAGCTAGCCGGCAAGTCGGGATTCAAAACGCCGCAAAAGCTGACGATCGCGCAGTGCGTACATGCCGTTGGAGGGGGAATGTTAGCATGGCTCACGCTCCCCAAACTTTGGCGTAACGGGGCGATTCAATACACACGCGGAGAGCTATGCCTTACGGCCGATGGGCGGCGCCTCGCCGAGTCGCTCGTGCGGTCGCATCGTTTGTGGGAAGCATTTCTCATCGAGCACTTTCAACTTCCGCTCGATCACGTTCACGCGCCTGCCGAGCGCGTTGAACACTTCATCGGTCCGCAGTTGCAAGAAACTCTGGCGGCCGACCTCCGCGCGCCTGACATCGATCCGCATGGCCGCGAGATTCCTCCGGCTCGCGATGCGAAGCGCTAATCAAAAATCGTTAGTCGCGAAACGATGAGAAGGCCCCCTTGCTTTTTCGTCGCTTGTCGTGCATCGTTGGCGCGGGACCAACAAACGTACCAAGGAGTGTTGCATGGCGAGTCGCAAGGCCGAGGTGGAAGCCGCCCAGAAGTCCCTCGATTTCACGAAGCATAAGTATCAGATAGAGCTCGATACATCGGTGGGCACGATCACGCTCGATATGGCGACCGATGTTGCGCCCGGGCATTGCAAGAATATGCTCGCGCTGGCGAAGATCGGTTTCTATGACAACGGATCGTTTCATCGCGTGATCAAAGGGTTCATGATTCAAGGTGGATGTCCGCAAGGCACCGGAACGGGTGGTCCCGGTTACACGATTCCCGCGGAGTTTAACTCGATGTCCCATGAGCCAGGTGTGCTTTCGATGGCTCGCACGAGCGATCCGAACTCGGCAGGTTCGCAGTTCTTCATCTGCCTCGAACGCGTGCCGCATCTCGATAAGCAATACACGGCGTTCGGCCGCACCGCCGATGCCGCCAGCCTTGCCGTCGTGAAGAAGATCGGCGAGACGAAGACAGGCAGCCAAGACCGACCAACGACGCCCGTGAAGATCAACACGGCGAAAGTGATCGAACTGCCCGCGTAAGCGGTGGGCTACTGCCCTTGAACCTGCGCAAAGTCCGGCGGCGGTGGGGCACCGCTGGGCTCGCCCACAGACGGCATTCCTAACTGTTGAAGCTCGGGCAGATCTTCAACTTGAAACACGTTCAACAGGTCCGCGACTGCGATCCACTGCGCGCCCAACACGGTGATGTAGCTGGTGATGATCGTGGCCAGTTGCTGCTGCGCGACAATCACGTCGCCGAACGACACGCGATCGGGCTGTTGCTGATGGCGTTCGTACACGCCACGGTAAACGCGCGACTGATCGGGCAGCATTTCGTTGCGGTAGTATTCGAGCAGGCCGCGATTGTTTTCGTACCGCTCGAAGGCGTCGGCGGCTTGCGTGATGATGTCGTTGCGCGCTCGAGTTGATTCTTGCCCAGCGCGAATCAGCAAGCCCCGGCTTTCCATGATGCCGCCGACGTTACGGTCGTAGAACGGCATGGGCAGGCCAGCCTGAATGTTGAACGTCGTGCCGAACGGCGGACCGGTGTAGTCCTTCTGCACGGCTGAGTAGAGTTGGAAGTTCGGAATCGGTTTGCGTTCGTTGAGACGCACGTTGATGCGAGCCTGTTGCTCGGTATTGCGTGCCGTGAGAATATCGGTGTGATACTCGAGGGCGCGGCTGAGCGCCACGTCGAAGCGGATTTGCGGCACTTCGACGTTCAAACTTCCTGCGAGTTGTGTCGGCGGCAAGTCGGGAATGCTTACGGCTGCGGCCAACTGCTTCCATGCCGAATAGTAGCGGTTGCGGGCTTGCAACAGGGCGCCGCGTGCCTGGTTGGCCATGACGCGCAGCTGCATCGGCTCGTACGCAGCGGCCTCGCCGCCACGCAGTTGTTCGGTTTGGATGCGATAGATTTCGTCCGTGAAGGCAGCCAACGCATGTGTCGCACGCACAGCTTCTTCTGCGACAAGCACCGCGTAATATCGAGATTGAACATCCGTGATGACCTGAATGCGCATCTTCCGCAACGCTAGTTCGGCGATACGAATGTCGATGGTTTGAGCAGCTTGGGCCAGTCGCAGCTTTCCGGCCGTGATGAACGTCTGATCGAAGTAACCGCCTTGATAGTTTGCCGTGCGTTGCGAGCCCACGGTGTCGCACTCGAAGCCGACAGTCGGGTTCGGATGCGTGCCCGCTTGAATCGCACCGCCGCGTTCGGCCGTGATTTGAGCGACGGCTTGCTGTACGAGCGGACTGTTGGCGAGCGCCAAATTCTCGAGCTCGATAAGCCCCATGCGGCGGCCATCGGGGGACGGCGGCGGCATCATGTTCGGCGGCAGCGGCGGCAAGTTCGGAAACAACTGTTCGATCGCTGACAGCCGGCGCTGCGGACTCGCGGGATCGTAAGGAGGCAAACGCAGCGGAGGCGCATTGGCTCCGGGCAGTTCGGCTGGAATGCGAAGCCCGCGCTGCATCGCCGGTTCGGCATCCGAGTCGGCCAACGCTTCGGACTGAGACGGCGGATTCAATTGAAAGGCCGAAAGTCGCGACGATGCGGCACTCGGCGAGACGGCAGATTGCGGCGCCTCGAGAGTCGGAGTCGACGCAGCCGGCAACGGCATCTCTTGCGGCTCGCCGGCCGTGATTCGCAGCGTCGGAACAGGTGAACTCGTCAACGGATCGGACGCGTTGGTCACCGGTGCAGGCGCACCGTACCGCGGTCCCGCAGCTTGCTGCGCATGCAATCCGCTCGCTGCACCCGTGCCCAAGCACGCGACGGCGAAAACTGCGACGATCAAGCGATGCTTGGCAACGGTCAAAACCACGTCAGCAGTGCTCGCAGTCCCGGAAAAGTTGCGAAGAACTCAATCGTCGAGCATTTCCGATCGTAGCGGACATAACGTCTGCGCACGTTCGTGCCAGTTGTATCGGTCGTAGCGATTGCGCAGACCAGTGAAAATATTCCGGCGCGCGATGGAGTGTCGCCCGATGGCGGATGCTGGGGGGATCGCCGCGACGAGGCAAGCGATGGAGAACGGGTCGCAGGTGACTGTGCCGCTTGCGTAGCGGTGCTGGCAGCGCCGCCCGGCAAGTCCTGGTAGAAGAACGTCGCCTTACTCGGCGAAGTCGCCGGAGCCTTCGGGGGGTTCGCGATGTCCGTAAAAGCTGTAAAGCAGCGGGACCAGGTTAAACATCACGAGCGTCGTGATCATGCCACCCACGACGACGATCGCCAACGGCCGTTGCGACTGAGCCCCGATCTTCGTGCTCAAGGCTGCCGGCAACAGACCGAGAATCGCAGTCAGCGCGGTCATGGTCAGCGGTCGGATGCGATGCGTCGCGCCTTGCTCGAGCGCCTTTTGGAGCGGGTTACCGTGAGCACGCAACTGATTGAACGACGAAACCAGCAGCAGGCCGTTCATCACCGCCACACCGAGAATGGAGATGAACCCAACCGCCGCCGAGACATTGAAATTCACGCCGGTGAGGAACAACGTCCACACGCCACCCATCGACATCACGGCGACGTTGGCAAATACGACCAGGGCGTCCAGCAACGAGCCGAATGCCAAATACAACAGAATCATGATGAGCACCAGCGACAGCAGGACAATCGACGCCATGCGATGCTCAGCTTCCTGCATCTGCTGGAATTCGCCGCTCCACGTGGTTCGGTACGGCGTTCCTTCGAAGATCGGTGCAGTCACCTCTTGAGCTTCGGCGACGGTGCTTGCCAGGTCGCGTCCTCGAACGCCGAACTTCACCGCAATCAATCGGTTGCCCTGCTCGCGTGAGATGGTCGAGGCGCCAGGCCGCACAAAGCTGCCTTTGGGGTCGGGTTGGCCTTGCTCGTTCACGGGTGTTACCAGGTCAAGCAATCGACGACGCGGCACGCGTGCCACGTTGTTCGGCGTAGCGTTGAACATATTGCCCGTGAGGCTCGGCATGGCCATGCTCGTGCCTGTCGACGAAAGGCCCGTGCTCGCGCCGGTCGTTGGCGTGCCGGCAAGGCTCGCTACAGGACCACTGGTCACGGTGTTCTTCACAACGTCCACCGGGATTTTGAGAATCTCGTCGACGTTTTCGCGCAACTCGGGCGGCCAGCGCAGAGTGACGTCAAAGCGCTTCTCGCCTTCGATCATGTCGGTGAACGGCTTCCCGCCGACGGCCGTCTGAATGACGTCTTCCAGGTCAGCGACGCTCACGCTCCACAGCGCGCATTTATCGCGATCGACTGGGAACGCCATGTTCGACTGACCGCGGATGTGGAAGATACCGGGGTCCGAAATGCCCGGGACATGCGAGATCGCCGCGTTTACCTTCACCGCGAGCCGTTCCAACTCCTCGAGATCGGGGCCAATAATCTTCACGGAGTTTTCGCCCTTCACGCCTGACAGCGATTCGAGCACGTTGTCGCGAATCATCTGCGAGAAGTCCCAGTTGATGCCGACCAGGTCGCGAGACAGCGCGTTGTTCATGTCGCGAATCAATTCAGCCTTGCCGCGCTTGTGCGTGTGCCCTTCGGGAATCGCCCACTCGTCAGGCTGCTTGAGCGGGACGAAGCACTCGACGTTGTAGTAACCGATCGGGTCGGTTCCATCGTCGGGACGGCCGACCTGCGAGGTTACGAGACGAACTTCTCCGAACTGCGCCATGATGTGCCGCGCGATGCGAGCCTTCGAGGCGGCTTCCTTGAGCGACACATTCACTGGGAACGTCCCGCGGACAACCATGTTCCCTTCTTCGAGCTCGGGCATGAACTCGCGGCCCAGGAAAGGGAGCGCTGCCGCGGTTCCAATGGCCAACACGACGAACGCCACTACCGCCATCATGCGATGTCGCAAAACCAGGTTCAGCTGCCACAGCGTCATTCGCTTCAAGTTGCGAACGAGGATATTGTCCTTGGCCGGCTTCAGGTTCTTGAAGAACAGCATGCACAGCACCGGCGACACCGTGAGCGCCAACAACAACGCCCCGCCGAGTGCGAAGGCATAGGTGTCGGCCATGGGTCCGAAGATTTGACCTTCAGGGCCGGTCATCGTGAACAGCGGAAGCATCGCGCAAATCATGATGATCGTCGAGAAGAACAAGCTCTTCTCGACTTCGCGGCTGGCGCGCACGATGCGCTCGCGCAAGCTCAAGCCCGAGCTCTCGCCCGAGCTCAGGCGGCGATAAATGTTCTCGACCATGATGACCGAACTATCGACGATGATGCCAAAGTCGACGGCCCCGATCGAAAGCAGGTTGGCACTTTTGCCTCGCAAAAACAGCACGGCGAACGCGAACATCAGCGCCAGCGGGATGTTGATCGCCACGATCAATGCCGCGCGAACGTTGCTGAGGAACATCAGCAACACCAACGTCACCAGACCGATGCCGTGCAGCAAGTTCTCGTGCACCGTTTCGGTCGTGACGGCAATCAGCGTCGACCGATTGTAGAACGGTTCGATCTGCACTCCGGGCAACAACCGACCGGGTTGCGTGTTCAACTCTTCGATCTTCGCGGCCACGTCCGTCAGCGCGGGAATCGACTGCTGGCCCTTGTACAGCAGGATGATCCCTTGGACGTTGTCGTCCTCGTCGTAGGCGATGCGATGGTTGTGCTCGTCGAAAACTTCGACGTCTTCGTCGTCATGCTTCTCGGTTTTGAATCGCGTGATGCCCAACTGCCCTTGGCGTGTTTGATTGCCCACGATCACGCCGCGTGAGCCGAGTGTTTCGCCATAGCGGACGGGGCCTCCGTCGACGACGTGCTCGACGCGGATTGGGACGTTGTTCGTCGAGGCGACCACGACTCGCCGAATCTCGTACAGTCGACGCTGCTCTTCCGCGCGCAGATACGCAGCCGCTTCGGTGGCGGTTTTCATCTGCATTGCTTTTTGCATCGGGTCTTCGCCGCCGCCGATGAGGCCGATGCCGCGCACGACCTGAATGCTCGGGCCTTGCTCGACGTAATCGCCGCCGACGTTGGCGTTGCTCTGCGAGATCGCTTCCTGCAACTGGTCGAGCGTGATGTCATATTCTTTCAGACGCTCGGGGTCGGGCTGAATCTCGTACCGCTTCACCGTGCCGCCGGAACTGACGACACCCGCCACGCGTGGCACGCGGCGGAACTCTCGCACGAGCGTCCAGTCGTTGAGCGCCTTCAGGTCGTTGAGCGTGTAGATCGGCCGCCCGAGCGCGTCCTTCGGATTGGACAGCGTGTAGCGCAAAATCTCGCCGATTGGCGAAGCAGGGGAGATCGACGGGTTAACTTCCTTCGGCAGCTGATCCTTGGCGGTCTGCAAACGATTGATGACTTCTTGCTTCGCCCGTTCGTAGTCGACTCCGTACTCGAACTGATTGCGCAAATGCGCCAGCCCGAACATGCTTTTGGCGCACGTGTATTTCAGGCCTGGCATTCCAGCGAGCGCGACCTCGATAGGAATCGTGACCTGGCGCTCGACTTCTTCGGCGCTGGCTCCGGGCCATTGTGCGACGACTTCGATGATCGCCGGCGCAGGGTCGGGGTACGCTTCGACGTTGACGTTGACGAACGCGTAGCCGCCGACGACCGCAAGGGCCGTGACGAGCAACAGAACAACGACCGGGCTGTTAGTCGCCCATTGAATCAGCTTGGCAATCATCGAGAAGTTTCGCGCCTAGCCGATGAAGAACCGGCCTTAACGCGCCTAGTTATGCGCCACTTGCGCTGCCGACTGAAGGTCGCGAAGCGCTTGCGCGAGTTCAAGACTTCCGGAAACGATGACTCGCTCGCGTGAACGAACACCTTCATAACCGGCTTCTAGTTGCTGACTGTTAGGGTTGGCGACAAGGTAAACGTTGTTGTCGCGACGACGAACCGGAATCACGTGCCGCATCGTGAATCGCGATTGCGACGCATCATCTTGCACGAAAACATACGTTTCACCTTCGTCATCGACTAACGCCGAAGACGGAACGGCCACTTCATTCGGAAACGGCGGCAAGTCGACAACAGCCGACACAAACTGACCGACACGCAGCCGACCACCCCGATTATCGACCCAACCCATCACGAGAGCCGTGTGCTGGTTCGGATCGATGATGCGACCGATTTGATCGAACCGACCTTCAAGCGGCGCGGCGTTGGGATCGCCCTTGAGAAGGATGCGCCAGTGACGCTGACTGGCCGCGAGGTCTTCGAGGATGGGCAGATCCTCTTCGTAAATATGCGCCAACACGTCGAGCTGTTCGAGGTTGGCAATTTTGAACAAATCGAGCGTCGTGTCGACAACGTCGCCGACGGCGATGTTCTTCTCGACGATCGTGCCATCAATGGCGGCACGCACCTCGACGCGCGCCCACGACTGTTTAACGTCGCCGTCCCATTGGCCTCGGCGCTCGTGAACTCGCTCGGCCTCGTCGCGAATGAGTTTCAGATCCTCGTCGCTGAGACGCCATGCGCGGAGCGTACGCTCGCGCGCGAAACGGCGATCGCGTCGCTCTCGACAATGCGCTCTTGCTCGCGCAGGCTTCGCTCGGGCAACGCGCCTTCACGGAACAGCTTTTCGAGCCGCTTCAGGGTTTCCTGATCGAGCTTGAAGCGCGAGAGCGCGTCGATCATTTCGCTTTTCTTCTCGCCGAGATCCTTGCTCCAAACGACTGCCAGAAGCTGACCCTTGCCAACCTGATCTCCGAAT
The DNA here is from genome assembly GCA_963708675.1 of uncultured Planctomycetota bacterium. Lineage (GTDB taxonomy): Bacteria > Planctomycetota > Planctomycetia > Pirellulales > PNKZ01 > DATAXP01. The sequence continues at coordinate 743,744 of CAVPTO010000003.1, read as the reverse complement.
CGAAGCGTGCGCTCGTCGCGTCGTCCGGTGTCTTCGCCAATCGGCGACTCAGCAATGGCGCCGAGTTCGACAACTTCGCCCGGGAAGCGCGTGTGAACGTGCGTCAGTCGGTTGGGATCGAGGAACAGCGAGCCTTCGAGCTTCAGCGGCGTCGGCGGCGGGGCGGTGCCGACTTCGATCGTCTTCAACTGCATCACGCCTGCGACGTCGTGCGGCACTTCGAGCATATTCTTTGTAGAAGCAACCAGCTCGACGTGCGAGGTCGGTTCGATCGAAGCGGCGCGTTTAGGCGCGGGCTTAGGCTTGTTCCATCCTGGAACCATTTGCAAGGCGAACACAGAGCCGACTGCAGCGATCGCGATCGCGACCCCGACAAAAAGTCCGACCCGTGGCCAGACAGACCTTGGACTCATTCCCTGATTCCTTGTCGATTGGTGTGCTCTGCCGCCTAACGCAGTGCAAACAACCACAGCGCGAGCGAACCATACGCGGCTCAATCGCTCCGCGATCGTTCGTCGAGCGCTAGTGCTGCTGGCAGGGTGCGATGCGAGAGCGAGCCCAACCAGTCGCGACGTTACTGCCCTTGAAGTCATTGTCATTCTAGAATCATCCGAATAGTGTATCCAGCGAATCTTATCCCGATACGCCCATTAAATTTCCGTAACGGCGGCCGTAGGTTGCCGTGATGGGAAACCCGCCGACAATGACCCCCTTGGAACTCACGATTCTTTGTGTCGCGGCCACCCTTGGGGGTGCAATCAACGCGGTCGCCGGCGGGGGGACATTGCTAACGTTCCCAGCCCTTCAGGCGGCGCTCACGGCGGCGGCAGTCGCCGGCAAACGCGACATGACCGTCGCCGAGGCTGCTGTCATCGCTAATGCCACGAGTACGATCGCCCTCATGCCGGGGGCAGTTGCCTCGTTTTGGGGGTATCGAAGCGAAATGAGCCAAGTCCGGCGCTGGGCCGTGTGGCTCGTAGGGCCGAGCCTTGTCGGAGGCTGTATCGGGGCGCTGTTGCTCAGCCGTCTGCCGCCCGAAGCGTTTGAGATTCTCGTTCCCTGGCTGATCCTGACAGCCGCGACGCTGTTCGCGTTTCAGCCCCTCATCGCCCGGTGGACGGGAATCGGCAAGCCTCACGCTGCCCCGGCGCCCAGCACGCTGGTCGGCATCCTATGTTTCCAAACTCTCGTCGGTATCTACGGCGGGTACTTCGGCGCAGGCATCGGCATATTGATGCTTACGCGCACTGGCGCTCATGGGCCTCACCGACATTCACGCCATGAATGGGCTCAAGAACTTCTTGGGTTCAACCATCAACGGCGTCGCCTGCCTCATTTTCATCATCGCCGGCAAAATCGATTGGCCGCTTGCGAGCATCATGGCCGTGTCGGCCATCGTGGGCGGATACGTCGGTGCACTCACCGCCAAGCGCATGGACCGCAACATCGTCCGCGCGATCGTCGTGACGATTGGATATGTGCTGACAGCTTATTACTTCGCGCGGCGATGGTGGTAGCACCTCGAACGCCTTCAGTGACAGCGGCCGCCCGACCGTCGCGGCTTTCTGTTGTCACATGACATCAGACTGACGACGCGCGCCAATGCAAGCATCGATAAATGTCGGCGGAATCGCGTGTTTTTCGATTTGGTCCGCAACCTGCTTAAGTGAGCCAACGAAGTTCAACAACTGCTCTAAGTCGAAAGGATCGACAATCATGAGACGCGTTGTGTTTGGTTTGCTCGCGGGTGTCCTTGTCATGGGCATGGCGAACCTGGCGACAGCGGCTCCCTGGTATGGAAATCACCACGGCGGTTATTGCGGACCTCGCCCGTACGCAGCCCCGTATGTTGCAGCCTCGCCGATCATCGGCTTTGGCGGCAGCGGTTTCGGCATCGGGATTTCATCGAACGGCATCTCGGCCTATTACGGAGGTGGCTACCCGTCGGGCTACGGATATCCGAGCGCTTACGCTGGCGGGTATGGCGTCCCGACGGCGTACGGCAATCCGGCGCATATGGCAACTCGGGCTACGGTGCGCCGTACGGAGGCGCGGCATACGGAGGCTCGCCCTACGGATATGGTGCGGTGATGGCCAGCCCTCGCACCTTCGGGTACGCGACACCTTACTAACCCCCGCGACGGGCAACTTGCATTGGCCGAAGGCGGGTCGCACAATTGCGACTCGCTTTCGGCTTTTTCATTTCTTGGCCGCATCCCGCCCAAATGCCACGCGTCGCGAACATTTGCTGCCGCGCACTGGCGGCGACGTTGCTGCTCGGCTCGCCACTACTGGCGCACGCCGAAGATTGGCCGAATTGGCGCGGCCCACAGCATGATGGCATCAGCCGCGAGACCGGCTGGTCCAGCGATTGGGGCGAACACGGGCCCAAGAAGCTGTGGACGGCTAACGTCGGCACCGGCTTCAGCTCAATCAGCATCGCTGCCGGGCGAGGTTTTACCGCCGGGCATCGCGACGACCACGACACGGTGTTCTGCTTCGATGCTGAAACCGGTGTCATGCAATGGAACTACGAGTACCCAGCCCCACTGGTCGACAACCTGCACGAAGGCGGCCCCGCCGCGACTCCCACCATCGACGGCGATCTCGTCTACTCCGTGAGCAAAGACGGCCAACTTCACTGCTTCGAAATCGCGACGGGGAAGGTCGTGTGGCGCGTCAATATTGGCGACATAGCCGACGTGCCGATGCCGCAATGGGGCTTCTCGTGCTCGCCATTGCTTGTTGATGAAATGCTCATCGTCGAAGCGGGAAGCACGCTAGCGCTCGACAAAACAACTGGCCGGCTGATCTGGAAAAGCGAACGCTACGAGCCCGGTTACGGCTCGCCGGCGCCTTGCATCTTCGACGGCATCCAACACGTCGCCGTGCTCAACAACGACGAGCTGATTCTCGTGCGGTGCAAGGATGGCCGCGTCGTCGCGTCGCATCCGTGGAAGACCGACTACGACACCAGCTCCACCACACCGATCGTCGTCGGCGATGACGTCTTCATTTCGACCGGCTACAAGCGCGGCTGTTCGTTGCTTCACAAGAACGGCGGCCGACTCGAAACGGTGTACGAAAACCGCAATATGTCGAATCACATGGCAACCTGCGTGCTGCGCGACGGCCATCTCTATGGCATCGACGGCAACAGCCACAACGCCCGTATCTGCAAGCTCGTGTGTCTCGACTTTGCGACGGGGGCGGTGAAGTGGTCGGAGCGCGGCTTCGGTTGCGGAAGCGTGCTGATGGCCGACGGCAAGTTGATCGTTCTCAGCGATGACGGCCATCTCGTCATCGCTGCGACGAACACCGAGCGGTACGAAGAAATCGCGCGCTCTCAGGTAATCGACGGCCGTTGCTGGACCGTGCCGACGCTTGCCAATGGGCGGATTTACTGTCGCAACGCGGTCGGCGATGTTGTGTGTCTCGACGTTCGCGCCGCAGCAACGCCATGAAAGCCCTCGTCACCGGCGGCGGCGGTTTTTTGGGCCGGGCGATCATCGAGCAACTCGTCGCTCGCGGCGATAACGTTCGTTCGCTGGCTCGCGGGGATTATCCAGAACTCAACGCACTCGGTGTCGAAGCGATCCAAGGCGACCTTCGCGACGCTGATGCTGTGTCGAGTGCATGTCGCGACATGGACGTCGTGTTTCATGCCGGGGCGATCGCCGGTATCTGGGGCCCATGGCGCGATTTCTACGACACCAACGTGCTCGGCACGCAGCACGTCATTGATGCTTGTCGCAGTCACAATGTTGGGCGACTCGTCTACACCAGTAGCCCGAGCGTCACGTTCGATGGCCACGATCAGAACGGCATCGACGAGCGAGCGCCGTATGCCGCGCGGTGGCTCGCCCACTACCCGCAAACCAAGGCGCTCGCAGAGCAACGTGTGCTGGCCGCGAACGACGGCACGCGATTGCTCACGTGCGCCCTGCGGCCACATCTGATTTGGGGCCCCGGCGATCGCCATCTCGTGCCGCGGCTGATTGATCGCGCCGAGCGGGGCAATTGCGACGCGTCGGCTCCGGGGAGAACCGCATCGACATTACGTATATCGACAACGCTGCCGAGGCCCACTTACTCGCCGCCGCTGCGCTCACGCCCGACTCGCCGGTCGGCGGCCACGCCTACTTCATCAGTCAGGGCGAGCCCGTGAATTGCTGGCAGTGGATCGACGAGCTGTTGGCGCTGGCCGGCCTTCCGAATGTGGCGAAGTCGATACCGCTGCCGATTGCCTATGCCGCGGGGGCTGCACTCGAGGTGACGCATCGCCTTTTTGGTCGGCGCGAGGAGCCACGCATGACGCGGTTCCTCGCCTCGCAGCTTGGCACGAGTCATTGGTTCAACATCGCCCGTGCCTGTTCCGATTTTGGGTATCGCCCCAGCGTTTCGACTGACGAGGGAATGCGGCGCCTGTCGCGGGGCCTCGGTTAAACCGATGTTAACCCCAAGCCCACGGACGGCCGTCCGTGGGCTTCGCGCACGACGCCCTACGGCTGCCCCTGCTGTTGAAAATGCCCTAAAGTCTTTGCCTCAAGGCCCCCTCGCGCCATTCGTCTCCCGCGACCCGCCGCTTGTCAATCTGTCCCGAACGCGGTAACTTCGTTAGTTCCCTAGCTCGGACTGAGGATCGTCGGATGATCGCGGGCGCTCTGGCCGAACGGCCCGATTCACAACGGATTGTCATCACCGGCATCGGCCTGACTGCCCCTAACGGTAACTCGTTGCCCGAGTTCCGTTCCGCACTGCTCGACGGTCGCAGCGGCGTCAGCAAGTACGAAATCCGTTACGTCGGCGAGACTTTGGCCGGCGTTTGCAACTTCGAAGAGCTGCGCCATCAATCGAAAAAAGACCTGCGACGCGGCACACGAGCCGGCAGCATTGGCATCTATTGTTCGCAAGAGGCCGTCCGCGATTCGGGACTCGATTGGCCGAACGTCGATAGGTCGATGGTCGGGATTTACGTAGGGGTGACCGAGCACGGCAACGTCGAAACCGAGAATGAGATTCACGAGCTCAAGGGGTTCGACTACGACACCAAATTCTGGTCGCATCACCACAACCCGCGCACGGTCGCCAACAATCCGGCCGGCGAAGTCTCGCTGAACATGGGCATCACCGGACCGCACTACACGATCGGCGCTGCATGTGCCGCGGGTAATGCCGGACTGATTCAAGGTGCTCAAATGCTGCGGCTCGGCGAAGTCGATGTCGCGTTGGCCGGCGGCGTGTCGGAGAGCATCCACACGTTCGGCATCTTCGCGAGCTTTAAGAGCCAAGGTGCTTTGGCCGAGCACAACGATCCGTCGAAGGCGTCGCGGCCATTCGACATGCATCGCAACGGCATCGTCGTCGCCGAAGGGGGCTGCATGTACGTGCTCGAACGCTTGAGCGACGCGCATGCCCGGGGGGCTCGTGTCTACGGCGAACTCGCCGGCTACGCCATGAACAGCGACGCCAGTGATTTCGTTTTGCCGAACCCCGAACGCCAGGCCCAATGCGTGAACAAAGCGCTGCGCGAGCGCGGGCATGGTCGCCGACCAAATCGACGTTGTGAGCACGCACGCCACCGGCACCGCGACCGGCGACACCCAGGAATGCGACGCGCTGCTGCGAGTCTTCGGCGATCGCAAAAACATTCGATTCAACAACGCGAAGAGTTTCATCGGGCACGCGATGGGCGCGGCGGGCGCACTCGAATTGGCGGGGAATTTGCCTGCCTTTGACGATCGCGTCTGCCATGCGACGATCAACGTCGACGAGCTCGACCCGAACTGTGCCCTGCCGGGACTCGTAGCCAATCAGCCGCAGGAAGTTCGCGGCGTGCAAACCATTCTGAACAATTCGTTCGGCATGTTGGGAATCAATTCGGTTGTTATCATCAGACGCATCTAATTGGCCGCATTTAATCGACCGCATCTATTCGCCACCGCTGGCGACGAACACTGCTGAGCGACACTGGAGACTATCGGAATGACCTCGGCCGAGATACGAGAGGCCGTCCTCGACATCCTGACCGACATCGCCCCCGACGCCGACCTTAGCAATTTGAAGGACGACGTATCGTTCCGCGAGCAGCTCGAGCTGGACAGCATGGATTTCCTCGACATCGTCATGGAGCTGCGCAAGCGTTATCGAGTGCAAGTGCCTGAAGAGGACTATCCGCAGCTAGCCTCAATGGGCAGCACTGTGACGTATCTCGAACCGCGGATGAAAGACTTGCAGAAGGTCTAGAGCAGGGTGCAGGATTCGGGAGTCAGGATTCAGGGAAGCAACTCTCTCGGTGTTCTGTCCATCTCCGAATCCCGACTCCTGAATCCCGATCCCCGCCGCGCATGTACGACACCATCATCATCGGCGCGGGAATGTCGGGCCTCGCGGCGGGCATTCGCTTGGCCTACTACGGCAAGCGCGTTTGCATTCTCGAACGTCACACGACCATCGGCGGTCTGAACTCGTTCTATCGCCTCGAAGGTCGCAACTACGACGTCGGCCTGCATGCCGTCACCAACTATCGCCCCAAAGGCGCGACGAAAGGTCCGCTGCCGCGTTTGCTGCGGCAACTGAAGTTGTCGTGGGACGAGTTCGCTCTCGTGCCGCAGATCGGCTCGCGCATCGCGTTCCCCGGCGCGACGCTCGACTTCACCAATGATCCCGCGTTGTTTGAAGCGGAGATTGCTCGCGCATTTCCGAGTCAGATCGACGGGTTTCGCAAGCTGAAAGAACAACTCGTCGACTACGACGACCTCAACTATCGCGACGACATGCCATCAGCACGGACGATCGTCGCATCGTATATCACCGATCCGCTGTTGGTCGAAATGTTGTTCTGCCCGCTGATGTATTACGGCAGCGCTCGCGAGCACGACATGGACTGGCCGCAGTTCTGCATCATGTTTCGCAGCATCTTTTGCGAAGGTTTCGCCCGGCCTGTCGAAGGTGTCCGCCGCATCTTGAAGGTGCTGGTGCGGAAGTTCAAAGAACTTGGCGGCGAGTTGAAGCTGCGTGCCGGAGTGAGTCGCATCGCTATTTCGCATGGCAATGTCGGCGAGTTAGTTCTCGATGACGGAACCACCATCCAGGGGCGAACGATTCTTTCCAGTGCCGGCTGGGCCGAGACGATGCGCCTCTGCGACGACGCGCCGCAGATCGAGAAGAAGTCGGTCGGACAACTGTCGTTCATCGAGTCGATCTCCGTGCTCGATCGTCAACCGCGCGAACTCGGATGCGATCGCACGATTGTGTTCTTCAACGACTGCGATCGTTTTCACTGGACCGTTCCCGACGAACTCGCGGACGTGCGCAGTGGTGTCATCTGCTCGCCGAACAACTTCGATTACGACGAGCACAGCGACGCGAAAAAAGCCGAAGGCATGATGCGAATCACGGCCCTCGCCAATCACGATCATTGGATGTCGCTGGGCGAAGAAGATTATCGACAGGCGAAGCAGCACTGGTACGATGCGACGATCGCGTCCGCCGTGCGTTTCGTGCCCGACTTCCGCTCGTCCGTCGTCGCTACCGATATGTTCACCCCCAAGACGATTGTCCGCTTCACCGGTCACTTGAACGGGGCCGTATACGGTGCGGCGGAGAAACATCCCGATGGCCGCACACACTTGGACAACCTGTTCGTGTGCGGCACCGATCAAGGGCTTGTCGGCATCGTGGGCTCGATGATGAGCGGAATCCTCATGGCCAACGCCCACTTGCTGAAGCCCGAAACCACCAGCGTCCCGTCCTGATCGCACACTGAACCGCACGCATGAAAGACTTTCTCAAAGACGCGCAGCCTCGTTACGACGTGATCGTGATCGGCGCCGGGCTTGCCGGCCTGACGGCGGCGAACACACTGGCCAAGCAGGGGCGTAGCGTGCTGCTGCTCGAGCATCACTATCAGCTCGGCGGCATGGCCACGTGGTTCAAACGTCGCGGCGGACACATCTTCGACATCTCCCTGCACGGCTTTCCGGTCGGCATGGTCAAGAGTTGCCGCCGTTATTGGACGCCGGAGATTGCCGAATCCATCGTGCAGTTGCGGAACATTCGGTTCGACAACCCGATGTTCTCGCTCACGACAACATTCAACCGCGACGACTTCACGCGTCTCCTCGTCGAGCGTTTTGGCGTGACGGCTGAGAGCGTCGGGGCATTCTTCGACGCGGCTCGCGGCATGAATTTCTATGACGACCAGGGCATGAGTGTCGGACAACTGTTCGAGCGTTTCTTTCCAGGTCGCGAAGACGTGCTGCGTCTGCTCATGGAGCCGATCACCTACGCCAACGGTTCGACGCTCGAAGACCCTGCAATCAGCTACGGCATCGTCTTCTCAAACTTCATGTCGAAAGGCGTGTTCACGTTCGAAGGTGGCACCGACCGGCTGATTGGCCTGATGCGCGACGAGATGCAACGCAACGGCGTCGACATCCGCATCCGTTGCGAGGTGCAGAAGATTCACGTGACACATGGCCGCGCGTCGGGCGTGACCGTGAATGGCCGGTTCATCGAAGCGGGCGTCGTCGTCTCGAACGCGAACCTCAAGAGCACGATCTTCAATCTGGTTGGCGAAGATCACTTCGATCGCGCGTTTGTCGACGAAGCGAAGGCCGTGCGGCTGAACAATTCGAGTTGCCAGGTTTACATGGCCATGAAGCCCGGCGTTCATCTCGACGAAAGCTGCGGCGACTTGCTGTTCAGTTCGACGGCGCCGCTGTTCCGCACCGAAGCGTTGCTGAGTCGCGACGTCACGAGCCGCACGTACTCGTTCTATTATCCCCGCACGCGGCCGGGCAGTGATCGCTCGCTGATCGTGTCGAGCACGAACGCCAACTATCGCGACTGGGCGAGTTTGCCCGAGGACGAATACCAGGCGAGCAAGCAAGATCTCATTGAGTCGACGCTCGCGGCCATCGAAACCTACGTGCCCGATATTCGCGCGAATCTCGATTACGTCGAAGCCTCGACACCGCGCACGTTCGAGCATTACACGCGGCATCTCGAGGGGGCGAGCTTTGGAACGAAGTTCGAGGGGCTGGCCGTCAGCCGCGCGATCCCGCAGCAAGTGCCAGGTCTGTATCATGCCGGCAGCGTGGGGATCATCATGTCCGGCTGGCTCGGCGCGGTGAATTACGGTGTGATCGTCGCCAACGACGTGGACAGCTACCTGATGAAGACTTCGACCGCATCCGAGGCGGCGGCCGCGTCATGACTCGCGACGCAATTCTCGCGGCGATTCCTCATCGTCCGCCATTCCTGCTGATCGACGAGATCATTGAACGCACGCCGACGCGCATCGTCTGCCGCAAGACGTTCCGCGGCGATGAAGATTTCTACGGCGGTCACTATCCCGGACATCCCATCACGCCCGGCGTGTTGCTGTGCGAAACGGCGCTGCAGGCGGGCGCCGTGTTGATTGCAGGGCAAGGGGCTGCGGCCGAAGGCAAGGTGCCCGTCGTCACGCGCATGAACGACGTGCGCTTCAAGCACATCGTGCGGCCCGGCGAAACGCTCGACATCGAAGTCGAGTTGACCGAACGTCTGGCCGATGCGTTTTTCATGAAGGCCAAAGTGAGCTGCGCGGGTAGGGTGGCGGTGCGGTTCGAGTTTGCCTGTACTCTGGCGGTTTCTTAATGCCGCGACCAACGGTCGCGGCTTTTTAGACGTGGACTTTCTTCAACTCAAAGACAAGACGATCGTCGTCTTCGGCCTGGCCAATCGCAAAAGCGTGGCCTGGCACGTCGGCGAGGTGCTGCGCGCGGCGGGTGCGAAGGTCGTATACGTCGTGCGATCGGTGGCACGAAAGGAATCGGTCGCGAAATTCGTCGGCGACACGGATGTTTACGTGTGCGATGTCGAGTTTCCCGAGCAGATCGAGCGTGTGCGTGACGAAATTGTCGCGAAGCATCCGGTCGTGCATGGCCTCGTGCACTCGATTGCCTTTGCGGACTATGGCTCCGAGGGGCCGAAGCCTTTTCATCACACCGATAAGGCGGCGTTTCTGCGGACGATCGACATTTCGTGTTACTCGCTCATGGCGGTTTGCCGGGCGTTCGAGAAGCATTTCGATGCCGATGCATCGGTCGTGACGATCTCAATCTCGACGACTCGCATGGCGTCGGAGAACTATGGGTTCATGGCCCCCGTGAAGGCCGCGCTCGATTCGTCGCTGGTGTTCTTGGCCAAAGCGTTCAGCCGCTTCTCGCGAGTGCGATTCAACGCCGTCGCGCCGGACTGCTCAAGACCTCCGCCTCGGCGGGCATTCCCGGTTACGTCGAAGCGTATCTCTTCGCCGAGCAAGTGACGCTGCGCAAGAAAGCCGTGCAGACCGAAGAGGTCGCGAATGTCGCCGCGTTTCTGTTGTCACGGCGATCGAGCGGCATCAACGCGCAGAACATCGTTGTCGATGCCGGGATGGCGGTGAACTACTTCGACCGCGAGATCGTCGAACGCGCGATGCGGCCCTAAACGTCAAGGGGGAGCGAATCGATTGTAGATTCCTATCGTCGCAATTGCCGTTGAGGTTGCGAGAGCGGCACCAACACCGAGCCAGTGCGTCCATGCGAGCTTCTGGTGAATCCGCCAATCGATGAACGCTGCACCAGCCAGCAGTACCGCCCATCCGACGCAAAGCCAGGGCGCGACGCTGTCCATAATGCGGTCACCGTAAACGGCGTACATGGCACCGAAACCGATCAGGACGAGTCCGTTGATTCCAATTGTGCCCTTCCAGTAAGTCGGCGTCACACGGCGAGCGGCTAGCAAACTAAGCATCCCGGGGATGAGGGCCACCAGGACTGCATTGATTACATGCTCCCAAGAATCGGTGTACGTCCGATTTGCTTCGAGCAGAAAGCATGGGGCGCGGACGACGAATTTGAGCCCATTAATCGTGAGGAGTGTTTCGCCGGCGGATGTCGGATACTTTTCGCAGCGCCATCGACGAAACGCCCAGAGACCAAGACCTCCTATCTCCACGCTCGTCGCAACGAGCCAGAGCAAAAGCAGAGAAGTGCGGACAGCGTCGCTGAGATTCAATCGGTCGGTGCGAATGATCGTCAGCAGGATCGCCATCGCAATCATCCATCCCATTAGATGAACGACGCGGATCGTGCCGTTGGACCCGGAAGGATGTTTCACGGCAACCTGCTAAACCGCAAGCGAGTTGGGCACGCGCGACGAGACGGAGCCCGCGACGAGTGATTTCTGCCACTCGACGCCGAGCATTAACACGTTGATGCCGGAACCGATGCCGAGCATTGCGACGCGATCGTTCTTTTTGAGATGGCCGGCCTCAACGCCCATCGCCATCGTGATTGGCAGCGCTGCCGAGCCGGTGTTGCCGAGTGTTTCGACGGTCGAGAAGTCGATCGACGGGTCGAGGCCGAGCTTGTCGAACATCAAGCGGCGATGAGCGACACCGACCTGGTGACAGAACGTCTTGTCGATTTGGCGGGCGTTCCAGCCAGTTTCGTCGAGCAGCGCGCGGAAGGCGGGCAGGGCGGCGTCGACGCCTTCGCGCATCAGACGTTCGCTGTCGGTTTGCATGAGCGGTTGCATACCGTCGGCGGCCGCCTCGTCGCCACCGCTGCTGTGGCAGAGACGATGCCCTGAAGTTTCAGCACGTGCGATGGCCGTCGTCAGCCGATTGCCCGTGCGGCTGAGATGCCGATCGACAAGCAACACCGCGGCACTGGCCGAGCCGATCGTGAGCGACGCGATGGCGAGCTTCATTTGTTCGCGCGTCATCGACTCGTTCGAGTTCAATTCGGCGATCGTTGTTTCGACCAGTGGGCGGCTGTCCTCGGTGCCGACGACGAGTCCGGCGCGAATCTGGCCGAGCTCGATCATGTTGGCGAGTTGCACCATGCCGTTCAGGATGCCGAGGCACGCGTTCGAGACGTCGTAGATCAAGCAATCCGCGAAGAGGCCAAGCCGATGGTGCACCGTTGCCGCGGTGGCGGGCTCGAGGTGGTCGCGACAGACGGAAGCGTGAATCAGCGCGCCGATCTCGCTGCGGTCGATTCCCGCGTCGGCGATTGCCCGTTCGGCGCTCGAAACGCTCGGCCTGCTGGGGAGCGTCCCCTTCGGCCAGAACCGTCGTTCGCGGATGCCGGTCATCAGCTCAAGTCGGCCCTCGGGGAGCCGCAAACGCTTATAAACAGGCTGTAAAGCGATCTCGAGTTGCTCGCTCGTGACGACTTCTTCGGGCAGTGTGTAGCCGAACGACTCGATGCAGACGTTTTGATAGCGCATGGCGGTCCAGCATAGAGTGCGAACGCGCGAAACCGCAAGCGATGGGGGGCATGGCGATAGCACCTGATGTTGTGCAAGCAAACGCTCGGACCGCTAAATCGGCGAAATCATTGCAATACTGAAAAGTTGCCGTATAAACCGCCTTGTTGTCGCGACGCGTGTTGCGATGACTCAAAGCAGGGCCTATTGGATGGGCCACGTCAGCGATGGGAACGCGACTGACGAACTGGATGGCGATATGTCAGGGATGACGCTCGAAGCCATGCCTCGAACCTCAGGGTGCGGAAGCGCCCGCCAGCTCGACTACTGCGCCCGCACGCAGTGGCCGAGCGGCTCCCTTTTCAACACTGTACCGGGACCCAGGATGTGTCCCTCAGCCAAGGGAGTGGAAAATGCAGACGAAGCCATTGATCGGGTTGAACATGGATTATCGCGCCTCGAAGAAGGATGCGCCCGCGTTCAGCTACCTCAGCGCCGGGTACTACGACTCGATCGTCAAGGCCGGAGGGGTGCCTGTCATCGTCGCCCCGATGGAAGAGGACGAGGATGTCGACCGTGTGCTCGACTTGCTCGACGGTTTCGTGATGATCGGCGGGGCCGACCTGGATCCTCGACGCGACGGCTTCATGCTGCATCCGTCGATTCGTCCGATGGCAACTCGTCGTGAGGACTTCGACCGTCGGTTGGTGAAGATGGTCGCCGACCGTCGCATGCCGTTCATGGGTGTCGGCGTCGGCATGCAATTGCTGAACATTAACGAAGGCGGCACGTTGTTCCTCCACATTCCCGAGGACATGCCGAAGTCGCTGCCGCACCAGGATCCGATCGACCCGGCCCATCGCCACGCGTTGGAAGTGGTGCCCGGTACGCTGATGGAGCGTGTGTACGGCGAAGGCGAAATTCGCGTTAACAGCTTCCACCACATGGCCGTCGACGACGTGGCCGAAGGTTTCATCGTCACCGCCCGCTGTCCGGACGGCGTGGTCGAGGCAATCGAAAGTGTCCGCAGCGATTGGTTCGCGATGGGGACGCAGTTCCACCCGGAGAGCGACAGCGCGAGTGCCCTGGACCTGCGGATTTTCGAGGAGTTCATCGTCGGCATCACCGGCGACGTGTCCGTTTTGCGGGTCGCTGCGTAAGATTCGTATAGAGTGAACTGAAGGCGCCGCAAGTTTCCTCCAGCGACGCGTTCAGGTACCGAAGGGCCGAGGCGCGTGGGACGTACCATCCTGCCGCCTCGGCCTTCGTTTTGCGCTGTCCGTTGGTTAGCCGCGACGCGCCAGCGGAGCGCTCCGCTGAGCGCGTCGCGGCTAACCACGGTCATTCGATCGGCGCACCCAAAACGGCCAAAAATGCCCGCAAGAACGCGGGATGTGCCGGCCAGGCTGGGGCGGTTATGAGGTTGCCGTCGGTGTGCGCGTTGTCGAACCCCGGTGACGGCGCGATCCACTTGCCGCCGCAGGCTTCGATCTCGGGCCGCACGGCGGGATAGGCACAACACGCCTTGCCGCGGAGGGAATGATCGTCGACGAGCAACTGTGCGCCGTGACAAAGAGCGCCGATCGGCTTGCCGGCCGCGACAAAGTGCTGCACCATCTCGCGCACTCGGCCGTCGAGCCGCAGATACTCGGGTGCCCGACCGCCGGGCAGGATGAGCCCGTCGTAGGCCTTGGGGTGGACGTCGGCAAAGGCGGCATTGAGCGTAAAGTTGTGACCACGCTTCTCGCTGTAAGTTTGATGCCCCTCGAAGTCGTGAATTGCCGTCGCGACCTGCTCGCCGGCCTTTTTGTCGGGGCAAACGACGTCGACCGTGTGTCCCACCATCACGAGCGCCTGGTAGGGAACCATCACTTCGTAATCTTCCACGAAGTCGCCGACGATCATCAGAATTCGCTTGCCGGCCATACGCCGTCCCTCGCTTTCGCTCTTTCGATGCCCATCACATCCCGCACCACGCGTACGACGGGCTCATCTTAACAAGCCAACGTGCGATTGCGGGAAAGTGGCAGAGTCTGTCGCATAGATAAACTGCGGTGACTGCGTTGCCGTTGCCGATCACATTTCAGCGGCAACTTCCCATTGCTCTTGGGTCCGCGAGAACCGAACCGCCACCGATCACCTGGACAACACCACAAAGTATGAGTGTGCCTGAACCGCACTTCCTGCTGATGGCGGATGCCCGTCGCAGGAATGACCAGGACGAATGGACTTTCGTCCTGAAAGCGGCCGATGGATCGGCGACCCTCGAAGCTAGTGAACCCGAGCCCGAATTTCAAGGCGAGCGACTTGAGTTGCTTAGCGTGATTCGCGGTCTCGAAGCTCTCGAACAACCTTCGCACGTTACGCTCGTCACCAGCAGTCGTTACGTCCGCCGCGGCCTGGCCTATGGCCTCGAAGAATGGCGGAATAACGAGTGGACTTGGGAATCGTTCGGCGAGCGCGTGCCCGTCAAGAATCGCGACCTGTGGAAGCGGGTCGATCACGCCATGACTTACCACCGGGTGGAAGTTCGCACCTGGCGCGTCGATGGACCTCATCAACGGTCCGACCCCGACGCGGCCCCACCGGTGAAACGCCCCTATCATCTCGACGCGGGAATCGACCGCTAGACTGTCGGCCCTGCGGATTGCACAATCTACATCGCTTTGGCAAGGAGGAGCCTTTGAGCACCCCAATCTGTTTGAACAGTGTAAGTAAGCTCATCAATGGTCATCACGAGAACCCGTTCGAGCTGCTCGGACCTCACGAAGTTACGATCGACGACCAACGAGCGCTGGCTGTGCGAGCCTTCGCTCCGCACTCGGCCCAGGCTTGGGTCATCGACGAACGTCCCGCTTGTGGTGAGAAAGCTGCACAGCGGATCGAAGCCAAGCGTCGCCCAATGCGTCGCATCCACCCGGCCGGCTTGTTCGAAGCCATTTGCCTGCCCAACGAGGCAGGTCAGTCTCCTTCCTATCGCCTCCAATTCGCCGACGAGCGGGGCAACCAGGTAACCATGCACGACCCCTACGCTTTCCCGCCGCTGCTGACCGACTACGACCGTCACTTGCTCAACGAAGGGACGCACTGGACCAGCTACGAACGGCTGGGCGCCCACTTGCGGACCGTCAACGGCGTGACCGGCGTGAACTTCGCCGTCTGGGCGCCGAACGCCGAAGCCGTGAGCGTCATCGGCGACTTCAACGAGTGGGACGGACGTCGCCACCCGATGAGCAAGCACATCCCGAGCGGCTTCTGGGAGTTGTTCATCCCGGAAATCGGTGAGGGGACGCTTTACAAATATGCCGTCAAGCACTGCGGCAACGTCGTCGAGAAGTCGGACCCGTATGGCTTCGCGGCCGAGGTTCCGCCGCGGACGGCCTCGAAGGTCGTCGACCTCAGCGCGCCACCAGTGGCAAGACGGCCAGTGGATGACCGATCGCGTTCGTACGAACGGACTCGACCAACCTCAGTCGTTTTACGAGGTCCATCTCGGCAGCTGGCGCAGGCCGGGCGATGACCCGAGCCGATACATGACCTACCGCGAGTTGGCCATCGACCTGGTCAACTACGTCAAAGAGATGGGCTTCACGCACATCGAACTGCTGCCGATCAACGAACATCCGTTTTCGGGCAGTTGGGGCTACCAGCCCGTCGGCTACTTCGCGCCGACCAGCCGTTACGGCTCGCCCGAAGATTTCATGTTCTTTGTCGATGCTTGCCATCAGAACGGCATCGGCGTCGTGCTCGATTGGGTTCCGGCCCACTTCCCCCGCGACTCGCACGGCCTGCGGATGTTCGACGGCACCTGCCTGTACGAACATGCCGACCCCCGCAAAGGCGAGCACCGCGACTGGGGCACGCTGATCTTCAACTACGGACGTCACGAAGTCCGCAACTTCCTGCTGTCGAACGCTTTGTTCTGGATGGACAAGTACCACATCGACGGGCTGCGCGTGGACGCCGTCGCGTCGATGATCTACCTCGACTACAGCCGCGAGGCGGGCGAGTGGATCCCGAACGAGTTCGGCGGCCGCGAGAACCTCGAAGCGATCTCGCTGCTCAAAGAGCTCAACATCCAGACCCACGCCCAGTATCCGGGCACGCTGACGATCGCCGAGGAATCGACCGCCTTCACCGGCGTCTCGCGTCCGACGTATCTCGGCGGCCTCGGCTTCAGCCTGAAGTGGAACATGGGTTGGATGAACGACACGCGTCGTTACATGGCCCACGAGCCGATCCATCGCCGTTACCACCACGATGAGCTCACGTTCAGCCTGATCTACGCGTTCCACGAGAACTTCTGCCTGCCGCTGTCGCACGACGAGGTGGTCCACGGCAAGGGTTCGCTCATGGACCAGATGCCAGGCGACTTGTGGCAGAAGTGCGCGAATCTGCGAATGCTGTATGGCTACATGTGGTCGCACCCGGGCAAGAAGCTGCTCTTCATGGGGGGCGAGTTCGGGCAATGGGAAGAGTGGAAGGCCGAACACAGTCTGCAATGGCATCTGTTGCAGTGGGAGTCGCATCAGGGCCTTCAGCGATTCGTGGCCGACTTGAACAAGCTGTATCGCAGCGAGCCGGCACTGTACGAGGTCGACTTCGATCACACCGGTTTCGAGTGGGTCGATTGCCACGACTACGATCACAGCGTCCTCATGTACCTGCGTAAGGCAAAGAACCCGGACGACAAAGTGATCGTTGCTTGCAACTTCACACCGGTGCCGCGCCTCGATCATCGCATCGGTCTGAGCGACAAGTGCTGGCACCGCGAGATCTTCAACAGCGACTCGGCATACTACGGCGGCAGCAACCTCGGCAACGCGATGGGTCTGAACGCGGAAGAGATTCCGTGGCACGGCCGTCCGTACTCGGCGAAGATCATCCTCCCACCGTTGTCGGTGTCGATGTTCAAGCCCGTGCGTTCGTAAACTCCGCGATTGCCAAACGAATGAATGTCGCGGCTCAAGCCCACGGACAGCTGTCCGTGGGCTTTTGCGTTGTGCACGCAAAGAACCCCTCGCCCTTTGGGAGAGGGTGGCGGCGCAGCCGCCGGGTGAGGGCGGGTTGAAGTAGATTGCGATCACCACTTCAACCCGCCCTCATCCGGCCTTCGGCCACCTTCTCCCGAAGGGAGAAGGGTTTGAGGAAACGTTCGTAGAATTCCGGGAACCACGAAGTTCCCTCCGGCATCCAAGGCGATGATCCCGCCGGGCGCGATTCCGCGCAGGTGGCACGATCGCTCGGATGTCCGCCTCAACGAGGCACAAAGGAGGGCTTTATGCGCCAGGCCGTTTGGTTCCTCATTCCGTCGCTTCTGTTTCTCGTCGGCCTCAGCATGTGGCAAAGCGCCGCATGGTCGGAAGAAGAGTCTCCACCGTCGCCTGATGCGAAAAACGTCGACGACCTCTTCGTCGCCCCCGCCGTCGAATACAAGAATCTCGCGATCTATCCCGTCGTTTCGCGCGTCGGACGTCACAGCGACAAGTACATCACGCTCGACGAAGGTTTACTGTCAGGCGAAGTGACGGTCTCCGAAGTCGGCACGGCCCAGCCCGTTACTGCGAATCGTCGGATTCAGACGACAAACGTCGGCGGCGCGGTCAATCGCCTCGTGGTCGTCAACAAAAGCGCGAAGCCGCTCTACCTGATGTCTGGCGAAGTGATTCTCGGCGGCAAGCAGGATCGCAGCCTCGCCGAATCGCTCGTCATCGCACCAGATGCGAAGCCGCACGAGGTGCCTGTCTTCTGCGTCGAGCACGGCCGCTGGTATCTTCGCACCGCACAAGAAACGCAAAACCTGGCGGCATCGCTCAATCCCGCCGTCGCGCCGGAAGTCGCGGCTCGCCTGGCCGAACAAGCCACGAAAGGTTCGCTGGTCATCAGCTGTGCGCCCTTGAGCAAGTCCGCTCGCCAAAAGGTGAACGGCGGCACCGATCAAGGCACGGTGTGGAACGACGTCGGCAGCGTCAACGGCCGCGCAGGCAATGCGTCGAGTTCGAGCGCTTATACCGCGAACTTCACGCAGCCCGAAGTGCAGCAATCGTTCGCGCCCTACGTGGACGCGATGGAACGTGCGATCGCGAACAACGAGAACGTGGTCGGCGTGGTCGTGGCGATCAACGGTCGCATGGAGATGGCCGACGTTTTCGAGTCGACGCCGATGTTTCGCAAGCTGTGGCCGAAGCTGTTGAAGAGCTATGCACTCGACGCGGCGACGAATCAAACCGCTGGAGCGAAGGTGGCGTCACTCGACGACGCTCGCCAGTTCTTCGCACAGTCGCAGACAGCGGAGTTGCAGAAGACGCAACTCCGCGACGGGGCACATGTCGAGGTGCGAGCGGCGGATAACTTGTCGTGCTTTGCAACGAGCCCCGCAGTCGCGGAGGCACAAGCGACGGCGCAGCCGGTGCACACGGCGGTGTTCGCGAAATAATCGCCCAGCGCGAAGCCCACGGACGGCCGTCCGTGGGCTTGGGGGCGAATTACGACTCGTCACGCAATCCGCGAACGACCTCAAGCGCTCGCTTGATATGTCGCTCGGCAAACAGCAGCGAGTCGAACATCTCGCGAACGATTCCTTTGCGGTCGATGACGAATGTGATCCGACTCGGCAGCACCAACAGCGTGTTGCCGACGCCGAACGCTTCGCGAATTTTTCCGTCGGCATCGCTGAGCAACACGAACGGCAATCGCTGCTGGGCGGCAAACTCGCGATGCCGCTCGAGCGAATCGCCGCTGACGCCGATGACCGCCGCGCCGGCGTCGAGAAAATCCTCATAAGCATCGCGGAAGCTGCACGCCTGCCGCGTGCAAACGCTCGTGCCGTCTCTCGGATAGAAGTACAGCACGACGGCCTGCTTCCCGCGATAGTCGGACAATCGGACCGTGCGGCCATCGTGCGTGGTTGCCGTGAAATCGGGGGCCTCGTCGCCGGATTGAATACGTTGCATCGCGCTCCCGGAAATGAATGGCATGTGCGACACACCCTAACAGGTGCATTCGCCGTCGCCCACCCATCGGTTGCCATCAACGGCATGCGTTGCGACAATGAGGCGCATGGCACACGACGACGCACGCATGACCGTGCCGAAATTCACCGCCCTGAAGGCGGCCGGTCGCAAAATCACGATCCTGACCGCCTACGACTACGGCATGGCAAAACTGCTCGACTCGGCGGGCATTGAGGGCATCCTCGTCGGCGACAGTATGTCGATGGTCGTGCAGGGGCACTCGAGCACGTTGCCTGTCACGCTCGACGAAATCATCTATCACGCCGAAATGGTCGGCCGCGCCGTCGAGCACGCACTGGTCGTCGTCGACATGCCGTTCCCGAGCAACTTGTTGGGCACTTACAAAGCCATCGAGAACGCCGGCCGCATCCTCAAGGAGACTCGCTGCCAGGCAGTGAAGCTCGAAGGTGGCGCCGATCAGGCCGACGTGATCGCGGCGCTCGTCACGGCAGGCATTCCCGTCATGGCGCACGTGGGCTTGCGGCCGCAAAGTGTGAACGTTTTGGGTGGCTACAAGGTGCAGCGCGACGAGGCTCGGCTGCTGAATGACGCCCGCGCCGCCGAGCGTGCCGGCGCGTTCGCGATCGTGCTCGAATGCATTCCCGAGACGATCGCCAAGAAGATTACGGCAGAACTCGCGATCCCCACCATCGGCATCGGGGCTGGTTCTGCCTGCGATGGCCAGGTGCTCGTTATCAACGACTTGCTCGGCCTCACAAGTGGTTACGTGCCTCGCTTCGTTAAGGCCTATGCCGATCTGCAAACGACGATCGTGAAGGCAGCCACCGATTTTCGCGACGACGTCCGCGAACGTCGCTTTCCCGGACCGGAGCAGACGTTCAAATGAACCGTCTCGCATCCGAAACGAGTCCGTATCTGCTTCAACACGCCGGCAACCCCGTCGATTGGTATGCATGGGGACCCGAGGCGATCGCCGCGGCGAAGAAGGCCGACAAACCGATTTTCCTTTCGATCGGTTACTCAGCCTGTCACTGGTGCCATGTGATGGAGCACGAGAGCTTCGAAAGCGTGGGCATCGCGAAGCTGATGAACGACAACTTCATTAACATCAAGGTCGATCGCGAGGAGCGCCCCGACCTCGATCAAATCTACATGCAGGCCGTGCAGTTGATGACCGGTCGCGGCGGCTGGCCGATGTCGGTGTTTCTGACGCACGACCTCAAGCCATTCTTTGGCGGAACGTATTGGCCTCCGCAACAGCGCATGGGCATGCCAGGTTTCGACCAGGTGCTGCAAGGCGTCGCCGCCGCGTGGCGAGATCGACGGGGCGAGGTGCTCGAGCAATCGCGACAACTCACGGCTCATCTCGACGGTGTCGATGAAGGCGCCGCTGCGCCGCCGCCTGCGAAAACGCCGATGTCGTTCGAACCATTGCTTCAAGCGGCCGCTCAACTCGAAAAAGCCTTCGACGCGCGTTGGGGCGGATTCGGCGGAGCACCGAAGTTTCCGCACGCGTTGGGGCTACGGCTGTTGCTTCGCGTGTGGCGACGATCGCCGCGAGAGGAGTTGCTGTCGGTCGTAACGACGACGCTCGACAAGATGGCGAGCGGCGGAATCTATGATCATCTCGGCGGCGGATTCCATCGCTACTCGGTCGATGAACGTTGGCTGGTGCCACACTTCGAGAAGATGCTCTACGACAACGCGATGCTGTTGCCGGCATATCTCGAAGCGTACCAGGTCACCGGCAACGAGCGTTTCGCACGCGTGGTTCGCGAGACGGCTGACTACGTGCTTCGCGATATGACCGACGCCGGCGGCGCTTTCTACAGCACCGAGGACGCTGACAGCGAAGGGGAAGAAGGCAAGTTCTACGTCTGGACGCCGGCCGAGATCGAGGCCGTGCTCGGCGCCGACGCCGCCGAGACGTTCTGCCACGTCTACGACGTCACCGACGCCGGCAACTTCGAGCACAGCAATATCCTGAACTTGTCGAAGACGATCGAGCAATCGGCAGCGTTGCTGCACCGCGAAGAGGCAAGCCTGGAGATCGAACTTACCGAGAGTCGGCGGAAACTGCTCGCTGCGCGCGGCAAGCGCGTGAAGCCGGGGCTCGACGACAAGGTGCTTGTCGGCTGGAACGCCTTAATGATCGATGCACTCGCGCAAGCCGGAACGGTGCTTGCCTCTTCGCGCTACACCGCCGCCGCGGCGCGTGCGGCCGATTTCCTTTGGAATCAGGTTCGCGACAACAACGGCAAACTGCTGCACACATGGCGAGCTGGGCAGTCGAAAGGCGCCGCGTTTCTCGACGACGTCGCGACGCTTGCGAACTCGTTGGTGTCGCTTTACGAGGCGACGGCCGATGAGCGCTGGATCGACGCCGCCGTGAGCTTGGCCGACGACATGCTCGCGCGTTTCGCCGACAAGAAGGGGGGCGGGTTCTTCTTCACGGCCAACGATCACGAACAGTTGATCGCACGGCCGAAGGACATGCTCGACAGTTCGATCCCCAGCGGCAACGCGATGGCGGTGACCGCACTGCTGCGGCTTGGCAAGTTGTGTGGACGGTCGGATTATCTCGACGCCGCGGCAAAAGGGCTCGCCATCGCCACGCCGTTGATGGAACGCGCCCCGGCGGCAGCGGGGCAGATGCTGTTAGCGCTGGATCTGTGGGTCGGGCCGACTTATGAGCTGGTGCTTGTGTCACCGAACGACGACAGCGAGGCGGCAACTCTCGCGCATGCGATTGCGAAGCGATTCTGGCCGGAGAAAGTGTTAGCCCGCCGGCCGACGTCGCATCTGAGCAAGGCGCTCGACGCGCTGTTCGAAGGGCGTGCGGCACGCAAAGGTCAGCCGACGTTTTATGCGTGCGAGAACTTTGCCTGCGGCGAGCCAGTTGTGGGGCGCGAGGCGATTCTCGCAGAAGTCGAACGCCTGGCGACGCCGGACTAATCGGCCTACGGCCTGATGAACTTCCGCAGATGCCGATGGCACGCGGTGCAACCGGTGCCGGCCCCGGTGGCGACAGCAATGTCGCGGAGGCACTCGAACGGGCAGCGAGCGTGAGCTTCGCTTAGCTTCGTGTCGGTCACCTGCAAACAGCGGCAAATGACGCGTTGCTCTTCGCCGCAGCCTGCCATTGCGCAGGGATCGGCGACGAACATCGACGTTTCAGACTCGAAAACTTCGTACGCGACGACCATGGTGGCGGGATGCGAGTTGGTCGAGACGGTGGGCGGGGTTGGGGCGAACAGTTGATGGTGATACTCAATCTCAATACTTAATATCAAGGCTGGGATTCCACGTCAAGGAATTTTGCGCGGGATTTTGGGCAAGATGGCCGCGGAGGGGCGGGCGGAGATTGTTAGCCGCGTCGCTTGCGACGCGTGGAGGAGCGGAGCGCGTCGCAAGCGACGCGGCTAACCTGCGGAATTCGACGTCATCGGTGGCGGACGTCGCGGCGCTCAAACCGAGAATCGGGAGCACCCTAAAAAGCAACTTCCCTCGATGCCCGTGGGGAGCACCGAGGGAAGCCGGATGAACTGCAATGGAATCCTGCCAAGATCGAACCAGCGATTAGCTGGCCGAGGTTTGCAGTTGGGTGGCGACCTTCTGGAAGGTGCTGTTGGCGTTCGTGCCGATCGACTGGATCGCCGTCAAGCAGACGATGACGATCAAGGCGAGCATGACCGCGTACTCGACAGCCGTGGGGCCGTCTTCACTCTTCAAGAAGCATTGAACTTTCTTCGCAAAGCTAATCATGGTTGCTCTCCGTCTTTGGTGGCAGCCCTATGGCCGGACAAGCTGTATTGGCCGAGAAGGGGACTGTCGTATGAAAGGAATCGTTTCAGGTTTTCGAGCTTGCGAGTGCGCCGGCGGCGAAACATTCGTCGTCGGCCTGCTGCACTCGTGTTGCTCGGTTTTACATGTCGCGCCTTTGCGCCTCCGACGCGAGGCCGGCTCACTGCGGCGGACCCGTTCGCACGGGCACACGCAGCGGCGGTCTCACGTCAAAGATCGCGAGGTGATCGCAGGAACCACCCCGCCGCAACTCGCATCCTTGTCGGATGTTTGTCTTGGCACTGAAACCCTAGGTTGGATGCGTCCGGAGTCAAATTCTTGAGTGTAATTTTTTCAAAAAGGACGCTTTGAAGGGCGAAACGATGGCGCAATCGGAATAAACGACGCCGCGAAGAGGCAAGCGGTGGTGCGCCGTAGAGGAATTCAACGCAAAGCGATGGCAAGCGCGGAAGAAAACGCTTTTACCAGCGCCGGGTGTACGTCCCGCTGCCGACGTGGAAGGCCTGAACGGCGTTCACTTGCAGGTCGTAATTGATGGCGACCGACGTGCATTCGTTGGCGAAGCAGGTGATGCCGCCGCCGAGCACCGCCCAGTCGCGCCCAAAGTTAAGCCCCTTCGTGGCGAAGCCTGCGCCGCCGACACCTGCAAACGTCGAGTTCAGCGACGTCTCGGGATTCAGATACTCATGCAACCAAATCGCACGAAGCTCAGGAGCGATACGTCCGCAACGATCGGTGTAACACGACCACGAGGCCCGCGTCCCCAGCAGATTGCGCAAGGCGTGCGTGTTGGTGCCGGCGACCTGCAAGTTCACCGGATCGGCCCCGGTTTCGGTGAACGCGTTCTGTCGCACGTAGATGTACTGCATGCCCACGAACGGCTGCCAGTCGGTGAACCAGCCCGACTTCGTGATGCCGAACTCGCCGTAGCTCGAGGCTTGCCAGCCGTTGTAGTTCGCAAGGGCGTTGTTCGAGAACGTGCCAATGTTGAGCGTGCGACGTGAGTTGTACGTGTCGAAGCCCACGCTACCCGCGAATAGGAAATGCTTCACATCGTCGGCCGCTCGCAGGTACGTGCCGAACTGGCCGTCGTTAGCCTGGTTGTATTGCGCAGGGTTGGCGACTTTCAGTTCCAAATGATTGTAAGCGCCGAAGATACCGAACTTCAGCACTTCGCTGACGGCGCGATCGAGCGCGACAATTGACCCGCCGAAGCCGTAGGTCGCGCCTCCCGCGTTCCCGTTGGTGAACGCATCGCCGCCGACGCCGTAGCCCGTCGTCCAGCCGGTCCAGTACGTCTGGCGACGCGGCGCACGGCGGAATAACCGTTGACGCGCCTGCGCTACGGCTTCAGGAAGTTTCGCGTCGCCGTCAGTCGCAATGGCGGGGGTGGCACGCGTGTTGACCAGAATGATGTCGTCTTCGCCGTCCGCCGGCGCCAATGCGTACTCGTCGGCCGTGTCACGCAGCGTGGGCGCGCGAGCAATGGGCTGCTGCCCGTTCGCTCCGCGACGCAACAGCAAGTACATGTACACGGTGTCCTGTACCATCAACTGAGCGGCCGTCGCGTTGACTTCGCCTTCGAGTTGTTGGAACGCGCTCTGTGCGCCGGCCGTCGTTTGCGAATTGATCAGATCGTAGAAGGACGAGAACGCGCCCATGGATCCGTTGGCTTGTTGATCGAGGTACGTCGCGACGCCAAGCTGATTGAAATTCTGCGCGATGCTGGCGTAGGCCGTCGTGCTGCGAAAGATATCGAACGCCACGTAGTTCGAACCATAAACGAGCGAGGTGTCGAAGAACGGCATGTCGTCGGTGATCGACGAGAACGTACCGTTGCGCGAGCCCGAGTATTCAAGGAAGTAGTAGCGGCTGCCCGTCGTGTAGGTGCTTGTTCCACCGTGAACCTGCACTTGCCCGTCACCGAGCGCCACGTTGCCGTTGACCTGCACGAGGTCGTTGTTCACGCCCGGCGTGGTGCCGGCATTGTTGATATCGACGATAAACGTCGACGTCGACTGGGCCGAATAGTTGCCGTTGATCGTGAGCGTGCCGATTCCGGAGTTGCCCGGCGAGATGTTGCCGAAGTTGGTGACGTTGTTGTTGACCACGCCTGTACCGGCGAGCGTCGCGCTTTGGCTGACGGTGATCGCGCTCGACGTGGTGCTGTCGAGCGAGTAGATGCCACTCGAAACGGTCGTGGGTCCGGTCGACGAGTTGACGCCGGTCATGAACACGGTGCCCGACGACGTGATGGTCAGACTTCCGGGGCCCGAAATGTTGCCTGCGTAGGTGCCGCTGAAGTTCTGGTTGAACGTGACGTTCGTGTCGTTGACGATGTTGCCCTGAATGTTGCTGGTCGTGCCCTGCAACGTTCCTGCTTCGACGGACGTTCCGCCGGTGTAGGAGTTCGCCGCCGAGAAGATCACCAGGCCTGTGCCAACGAGGCGAACGTTTCCGCTGCCGTTGATGCTTCCGTTGAAGGTGCCCGTGGTGCTTTGATCGAAGATAATCGTGCCGCTGTTGGTTAACGTGCCTTCAAGGCTGTTCGTGTTGCCGCTCAGCGTGCCGCTGTCGACATTCGTGCCCGTCGACAGGCTGCTGTTCGTCGTGTTTCCCGTGAAGTACACCACGCCGGTCGCGGTGCCGGAAATCGTGATTTGACCGTTTGAGTAGATGTTTCCCGAGATCGTGACGTTGCTTCCCGAGTTGTCGAAAACAGCAGTGGAACCAATGCCGACATATACCGCGCCGCCGTTGGGCGAACCCGTTGTGCCGTTCCCTGCGGCGCCAGTGCCTCCGGCGCCTCCTACGACGCTATTCGTGTTGTCGGCGTTCGTGCTATTAGTGATCGTGAGCGACGAGCCATTGGCGACGAACACGGCGCCACCGAGTGCCAAGCCACCACCGCCGCCGACGCCCGGTGCGCCGCCGTCACCGCCGCCGTTGCCAGCGCCGCCTGCGGTTCCACTGCTTCCTGAGCCTGCACCGCCGCCGCCGTAGCCACCCCCCAAGCCGCTGCCTGTGCTACCCGTCGCGCCGCCTGTGCCCGCGGTCGGACTGTTCGCGTTGGCGTCGTACCCGCCGCCGTTGCCACCGTTGGCGCTCGTGCCGTCGCCCGTGCCGCCCGCGCCGCCCTGGGCTTGATTGTTCTGAAACGTCACGTTGCTGATCGTAACGTTGACCACGTTCATCGCATTGTTGTCGCCGATATACAACGCTCCGCCGGCTCCAAGCCCACCGCCGCCACCACCGTTGCCGCTGCCGCCGGCGCCGCCTTGAGCGAGTGCGTTCTTTACCGTCAGGTCGCTGATGAACGCCGTCCCCTGAGCAACTGTGAATGCCTGATTGCTCACGGCGTCAACGATATGGTTGTTGCCGGAGATTGTTACGGTTCCCGCGTCATTGATCGCCAGAAGCGAACCGCTCAACGTGGTGTCGACCGTCACGTCGATCGTGCCGCTACCATTGTTGTTGGCTTGCAGAATGGCCCAGCTCAAAGTGTTCATCGTGCCGCCCGTGCCGTCGTCGTTGCTGACGCTCACGGTATACGTCTGCGCATGCGCGGTCGAAGTCGCCGCGGCCATCAAAGCCACGACCGCAATAACCATCCACAAGCCGCGCAATGCGCGAAGCACTTCGGCAGTGCGAGAAATGAGCGTAGTAATAGCCAAGCCTCCCCTGATACCTCTGCCCTTAGAGCTACTTCGATCGGCATAGATGGAAACTTAAGCAAACTTGCGCAATGCGTACTATCGCTACGCCGACTACAAGCGTTACCGTCGGCAAGGTTGACAGACATGGTCGAAATCGGCCGAGCCCAGTAAAGTAGTGTTAGATAGCTGCGATTTCTCTTCACTCGCCACCGGTTTACGACGTGCCGCAGATCGACGAAACGCCGAATGACACGGGCTCTTCCGCTAGCGTTTCCGACGCGCCACGGTCGATGCCAGCGTTTGTCGAACCGATTCTCGACGAGCTCGACGCGGCCGATCACTGGCCGTACAGCACCGATAGCGAGGCGGCATCGGAACCAACGGCGTGGGCGTCGCTGGCATTGCGAGCGCACGGTCGTGACGGTTCTGCCGATCGTGCCGCGCGATGGCTGGCCGACTCGCAGGCCGCCGACGGAACCGTGGGCATCACGCGATTGCAGACCGCTCCCCACTGGCCGACCGCGCTGGCGGTGTTGGCGTGGTGCGCCGCTGTCAAAGGTTCGTCGCGTCCATTCGCCGAGAACATCGTTCGCGCCACACGATGGCTCGACGACATCGGCGGCAAGCCCGCCGCGCAATCGGAAGATCTCGGGCACGACACGACGCTCATCGGTTGGCCGTGGGTCGAAGGGACGCACTCGTGGGGCGAGCCGACGGCCTTCAGCGTGCTCGCGCTCAAAGCGGCTGGGCAGCACGATCATCCCCGCACGCGCGAAGCCGTGCGACTGCTCATCGATCGCTTGTTGCCCGAAGGGGGAGCGAATTACGGCAACACCTTCGTGCTCGGTCAAAAGTTGCGTCCTCACCTCGAGCCCACCGGCGTCGTCCTTGCCGCCTTGGCCGGCGAAGAAGATCCATCGGGCAGGCTGCAAAAGTCGATCACTTACGCGGAAACGAACATCGGGCCGAACACGACTGCTGCGTCGTTGGCCTTCGTACTGATGGGGCTTGCCGCGCACGGAAAGTTTCCAGCGCAATCGAACGCATGGCTCGCCGGCGCCGCCCAGGCCACGCGGCGACGCGTCGGTTATCAAGGCCGACTGCCGCTGATCGTGCTCGCCGCCGCGGGCCAGCGATCGCCGATCGTCACGTTGCCCAAAGAAGGAAAGGCGCAATGAGCAACCACAACGACAACGCTGCGAAGCAAAGCACGGCAGCCCTGCCCGAGGCCAATTCCAACGCGCAGTTCGATCGCCGCGCGCTACTCATCGGCACATCGATGGCGGCTCTCGGCTACTTCGGCGGTTCGGCGATCATCGACCGCTTCCGCACAAAACAGCGTGTTTTCATCGCACGAAACCAACGCTACGACGGCCCGCTCGAGCAATCGATTCGTGACGGACTGCTTGCCACCGGTTTCGACGAGCACTCGATTCGCGGCAAGCGCGTGTTGCTCAAGCCGAACATGGTCGAGCCCACGCGCGATTCACCGCAGATGACCACGCACCCGGCCGTGGTGCTCGCCGCCGCCGAGGTCTTTCGCCGCTGGGGCGCGACCGTCACCGTCGGCGAAGGCCCCGGTCACGTGCGCGACACCGAGATGGCCCTCTACGAGTCGCGTCTCGGCGAAGCACTTGACGACGGCAAGATTCCGTTCGCCGACATCAACTACCAGGACGTCGGTTGGGTGAAGAACCTCGGCCGTCGTTCACCACTCGAAGGCTTCTTCTTCCCGCAAGCCGTGGTCGAGGCCGACCTCGTCGTCTCGATGCCCAAGCTGAAGACGCACCACTGGGTCGGCATCACCGCGTCGCTCAAGAACCTTTACGGGACGCTCCCCGGTTGCAAGTACGGTTGGCCGAAGAACGTGCTGCACCACGCGGGCATTCCTCAAACCGTTGTCGACATCAGCGCCTCGCTGCCAAAGTCGATCGCCATCGTCGACGGCGTTGTGTGCATGGAAGGTGACGGTCCGATTATGGGCACCGCGAAGCCGATGGGACTGATCGTCGTGGGCACGAACCCCACAGCCGTCGACGCCACCTGCGCCCGCATCATTGGCCTCGATCCGACGCGCGTGAGTTATCTGAGTCTCGCCGATGGCTGGCTGGGGCCGCTGTCGGATCATTCCATCGAGCAAGTTGGCGAGCGTTGGAAGACCGTCGCGACGCCGTTCGAGGTGCTCGACCGCCCGCATCTTCGCTGGCTGCAGGCCGAACGCCCCGGCATTATGACGTCATAATCGGCAGCATCCGCAGCCACTTTCGGCTCGCAAACGTGCGGGATTCAAAGGCTGCGAGGCTATACTGGTTTCATGCCTCTTTCCGCGCGCGTGACGCTCATTCTGGCGCTGTCGCTGGTGCTGCCGGTCGTTCGACTGGCCGTAGCCGAGCGCCGTCCGTCACCACCCACCACGTCGTCGAAGCCCTGGCCGTTCAATACTCCCGCTCGACCCGCGACGCCGAAACTCGACGACCCGTGGATCGTCAACGCCGTTGACGCGTTGATTCTCGACCGATTGCAGCAACAGAAACTCACGCACAGCGCCGAGGCCGACCGTCGCACGTTGTTGCGTCGCGTGACGGTCGATCTCACCGGGTTGCTGCCCACCGCCGCAGAGCAGGCCGCCTTTCTCGCCGAAACCTCACCCGGCGCCTACGAGCGTGTGGTCGACCAACTGCTTGCCTCTTCGCGGTATGGCGAGCGCATGGCCCAGCACTGGCTCGACCTCGTCCACTACGCCGACAGCGACGGTTTCAACGAAGACCGCTACCGTCCCGGCGCCCACCCGTATCGCGACTACTGCATTCGCGCGTTCAACAACGACCTCCCGTACGATCGCTTCCTTCGTCAACAACTCGCCGGCGACGAACTCGAGCCCGACAACCTCGACGCCCAAATCGCCACCGGCCTGCTGAGGCTCGGCCCCGAAGAAACCAACGCGGTCCTTCTGCGACATCGCCGCCAAGAGATCATCGACGATTCGGTTGCGATCGTCGGCCAGGCCTTCATGGGGCTGACCGTCGGCTGCGCGAAATGTCACGACCATAAATACGACGACATTCCGCAAAGCGATTACTACCACCTCGCAGCGTTCTTCCAGCCGATGATGCAGTCGCAACGCGTGATTGCTTCCGCGGAAGATCAAAAGAAGCACGACGAAAAGCAAGCGGCCTGGGAAGCCGCGACGAGCAGGATTCGCGCCGAGATGGCGACGATCATCGCTCCGTACCTTCGCGAACGTCTCGACGAAGCCCGTGCGATTCTCGGCCCCGAGTTTTGTGCGGTCCTCGACAAGCCTGCCGACGAGCGCACATCAGTCGAAAAGCAAATCGCGTTTCAGGCGGATATCTACCTGGAGTGGAAGACGCGCGAAACAAGCCTCGAACCAACGGGCGAAGCCGGTCAGCGGTATCGTGAGCTTGCCGCTCGCTTGGCCACGTTCGATGCAATGAAACCCGAGCCTCTCCCCGTGGCCGATACCATCGTCGATGCGGGTCGCGAGTCGCCGCCGACGTATTGTCTCGCGGCCGGAATGATCGAACGGCCACTCGACGCGATGCAGCCCGGCGTTCCGCGCCTTGTCGATGATACGACGATCAAAATCACACCGTCGTCGCAATCGACCGGACGGCGAACGGCGCTGGCCCGATGGTTGACCGATGCCCGTCATCCGCTGACGGCACGTGTGATCGCCAATCGCGTTTGGCAGCAGCATTTCGGCACCGGATTGGTCGCCACGTCCAGTGACTTTGGCGTCATGGGCTCGCCGGCAACGAATCGCGAATTGCTCGATTGGCTTGCCGTCGAGTTGATCGACCACGGTTGGAGTCTGAAACATCTGCACCGCGTGATCCTGACGACCGCGACCTATCGGCAATCGTCGCACGTCGCTGATTCCAACGCATCGAGCTCCGATCCCGACAACGCATTCCTCTCGCATGCTCCGCGTCGACGGCTCGATGGCGAAGTCATCCGCGACGCGCTGCTGCAACTTTCAGGACAATTGAACCCGCGTATGTTCGGCCCTCCCGCGCGGCCGGAGTTGCCGGCGCAAATCGGCCCGGGCGGATGGGAGCCCGACGAGAACGTCGCCGACCAGAACCGTCGTTCGATTTATGTCTTCGTCAAACGCAACACGCGCTTTCCGATGTTCGAGGCTTTCGACAGTCCCAGCCGCGAAGAGAGCTGCCCTCGTCGCGAAGAAACGACCACGCCGTCACAGGCCCTCGTGCTGCTCAACAGCCCGTTCAGCCTGGAGTGTGCGCAGCGTTGGTCCGAACGATTGCGCGAAGAAGTCGGCGACTCGAATGCGGCCGATCTCGTGCGACGCGCGTACATCGAAGCGTTGGGGCGCGTTCCCACTTCCGAAGAGTCGCACGCCGCGGAGAGTTTCATCGACCGGATGCAGGAACTTCGCAGCAAGTCGCCCGTCGCCGATTTTTGTCACGCGCTGCTGAACAGCAATGAATTTCTGTATGTCGATTAGTTTCCCCCGATCACGTCGCGAGTTTCTGAGCACCGCCGGTTGCGGCTTCGGCGCCGTGGCGATGGCGGCGATGTTCGGCTCGCGCGCATCGGCAGCCGAACGCGTGTCGAAGGTCACACCGTTGCCGCAGCGCGCGAAGAGCGTCATCTGGTGCTTCCTCGACGGCGGGCCGAGTCATCTCGACTTGTTCGACCCCAAGCCGGCGCTCGGCAAACTCGCCGGTGCGCCGCTGCCCGACAGTTTCGTGAAACCCGTGACGGCGATGGGTGTCACGGCCGACACGCCGTTGTTGGCCTCGCGACGCACGTTTGCTCGTCATGGCCAATCGGGATTGTCGGTGAGCGACTGGCTGCCTGAAATTGCGACGTGCGTCGACGATCTCGCCATCGTGCGCAGCTGCACCGCCGACGGGCTGAACCATGTGCGCAGCATGTTGCAGATGAACACGGGTAGTATGTTGGCCGGCCGCCCGAGTCTCGGGTCGTGGGCCCTTTACGGCCTCGGCAGCGAATCGGAGAACCTGCCCGGGTTCGTCGTGCTGCAGGATTACGCCACCGAGCCGCCCGGAGGTTATCACAACTGGAGCTCCGGATTCATGCCCGGCGTCTACGACGGCACGCGATTGCGAGCGGGCAAGTCACCGATCTTGCACCTATCGCCGCCTGCCGGAACGACGCCCGCGCTGCAACGCGCGAAGCTCGATTACATTCAACAACTGAACGCCGCGTACCGCCACGGACGTGAAGACGACGCGCGGCTCGAAGCCCGCATCGCGGCGAGTGAGTTGGCGTTTCGCATGCAGGCCGCCGCGCCTGAGGCCGTCGACGTTGAGGGCGAAACGCAAGAGACTCGCGATCTCTACGGCATCGACGATCCCGAGACGGCCGTCAACGGTCGCAACTGCTTGCGAGCGCGTCGCCTGGTCGAGCGCGGCGTGCGGTTTGTTCAGTTGTATTTCGGCTCGGGGTCGAAATGGGACGCTCACAAGGACGTCGAAGGCAACCACGGCCGCTACTGTCGCGAGAGCGATCGCCCCATCGCCGGACTGGTGAAGGATCTAAAGCGGCGAGGCCTGCTCGACTCGACGCTCGTCGTGTGGGGTGGCGAATTCGGACGCACGCCGATGAGCGAGAGCGGCAACGGTCGCGACCACAATCCGTATGGATTCACGATGTGGCTGGCCGGTGGCGGCGTGCGAGGCGGCATCGCGTACGGGGCGACCGACGACGTGGGGCTATACGCCGTCGAGAACAAGGTTCATGTGCGTGATATCCACGCGACGATTTTGCATCAGCTTGGGGTCGATCATCGCGAGTTGACGTTCACGCATAATGGGCGTGAAGAACGATTGACCGACGTCGCCGGTGAAGTGATTCGCGGCATTCTTACGTGATGGCCAGTGTGTTGGTTAGCCGCGTCGCTTGCGACGCGCTCCGCTGGCGCGTCGCTGCTAAACGTAAGCACGACTGAGCGCGACGTTCACGCCAGGCCGGTGCTGTGGGGGGCGTGTTGCGGCGGCTCGACGGCCTTCGGCTCTTCCGCTTCGGCCGTTTCATCAGCCACACCGGCGACACCCGCTTCGTCGGTCTTCAATGGTGGCAGACCGTACGCCTCTTGCGACTCGTCGAGCTGCACGTCGTCGATCGGCGTGCCGTCCACATCCTGGCGCAACAGCAAATAAATCGCCGCCGCCGTTGACCACAGGCTGCTGTAGACGAAACCGAGGGCGACGATGCGGACGAGGCCGTCCCAGAATCGCAACACGTTCACCGCCCATTTGCCGGGCGTCGTGAGTTGATCGGGCGGCACGCCGGCGCCGCTGCCCCAAGCGGCGCCCCAGTGCGCGAGATGCACGACGGCCGAAGCGAACATCCACACCACCCAACCGCCGAGCACACTCAGCACGGCAGCGATCAGTCCATAGAGCGCGTACTTAAGCGCTCGTTGATAAACGTACGAGTACGCACGGTTCAAAGCGTCGAAGCTGTCGCCCGACTCGGTCGCGATCGCCGCCCACATCAACGGCCAACCGAAGAGCAGGCCGATGAGGAAGATCGCCATCAGCAAACCGGCCGCGAGAAACAACGGCCAAATGACGGCAAGCACCAGCAGACCAATGTTCGTGCGGCCGAGCAGTCCGAGAAGGCCCATCGGCACAGCCATCAACAGCACGCCGAGCAACGGCAGCAGCGGCGCCGCGAAGTACGAATGCCACTTCGCCAGCGAGTGACGAAACGCTTGCGACCACGAGATACGCTCTTCGCGCGCGAGTTCAAAAGTTGCCATCCGCGTCAGAGCGCCGCCGACCAAAGCCCACACCGCAACGGTCCATAGCCCGCACAAAAGTAAAAAGGCGAGGCCGACGTACGTGACGTTCATGTCGAAGAGTTGGCGGATCGGCGCGTCGAGCTGATGCCACGCGTCGGTGAGTGGCACGGTCGGAAACCGCGCGAGGTCGGGCGGCGCAAAGAGTCCATTTTCGGGAATCGAGCGCGCCACGACGAAACCCGTAGCCTCGGACGCGGGGACGTCGAGCAAGACATCATTTTCGTGGGCGCTGAACGGGCAGCTTTGATAGCCGGCCATCCACACGCGCAACAACGGATCGTCGCTGCCGCTAAACGTCCACGCAAAGAACCACCAGCCGAAGGCGGTGATTAGTACGCCCGCGGCTGCGGGCAAGAGCATGCGAGCCTCGAGAGCGATGCGCAGTGCTCTCACCAAACGCATCCACCGCCAGCGCTGTGCGCTGATGGTATCACGTGTAGTGAACCAAGCATCAGGATTCGGGGTCTCGTGCGACGTCTGAACCGATCCGGGCCCGGAAGCCATGGACCATTTCCCCTTTTTGCGTCGTCAAGCCACCCAGCGTGCGTCGGCATTATGGTCAACACGCGCAATCGTTGCAACCTGGGTTAGGTAGACAATCGCTTTCGCCTGGTTAGCCGCGACGCGCCAGCGGAGCGCTCCGCTGGCGCGTCGCGGCTAACCGGTAGGCTTCTTATATCGTGACCGAGTGGAGGTTAGTTTTCCTCCAAATCGTCACCGTCGTGGGATGATTCTTCGCCTTCCTCTTCGTCGTCGCTCGTGGTGGGAACGGCATAGTCCTCGGTCAGCCAGCGGCCGAGGTCGATCTGCCGGCAGCGAGGGCTGCAGAAGGGAAGGGCAGTCGACTGCTTGAGTTCGAAGATTCGATGGCAGATCGGGCAGATCATTTGTGCGACGGGTACGTCGGTTTAACTGTCGGACTTCGAGCCTTTGTCGCTCTTGGTGTCGGACTTCGGTTTGGGTTCCGATTTCGAGTCAGATTTCGATTCCGACGGCTTGTCGGCCTTAGCGGCTTTGTTGTACGAGTCGCTGCGATAGTCGGTCTTATAAAAGCCGCTGCCTTTGAAGACGATCGCGGCGCCCGAGCCGATGAGCCGTCGCAGTTTGGGCTTCTTGCACTCGGGGCAAGTCTTCTTCGGATTGTCCTTCATGGCCTGGACCAGCTCGAACGTGTGGCCACAGTTGTCGCAGACGTAGTCGTAGGTGGGCATTGGCGGAGGGGATTCGGGGGTCGGGATTCAGGATTCAGTGCAATGGTTAGCCGCGTCGCTTGCGACGCGCTCGCTGCGCGTCGCGGCTAAACGACGTTCAATTTCAACTGGCCGCGGTGCTCACGAGGACCTGTGCGGGACGCAACACGCGATCGTGCACCTGGTAGCCTTCTTGCGCGACGCCGACGACGGTGTTCGGCGGGAACTCGTTCGATGGCTGCTGCGCGATCGCCTGGTGCAAGTGTGGATTGAATGGTTGATGCAGCGCGGGGATGCGAACGCAGTTGTTGCGCTCGAGCACGTTGCTCAACTGCTGGGCGACCATTTTGAACCCTTCGACGACGGGCGACTCGGCGTGTACCTTCTCGGCGGCCTCGAGTGCGCGCGAGACGTTATCGACGACGGGCAGCAACTCGCCGAGCAACGGCAAGGTTGCGTACTTGCGTTCGTCGTCCATTTCGCGGCGCATGCGCTTGCGAATGTTGTCGCTCTCGGCCTGCGTACGCAGAGCGCGATCGCGCGAGTCAGAAAGCTCCGCACGCAAGCGAAGCACCTCTTGCGCAAGGGATTCTTCGCCGCCGTGGTCGGTGGCAGAAGCGTTGTCATTAGTGACATTGTCATCAGTGAATTGTGCGTCGTCATTCATGGCGTCACCTGCGTCGTTTCGAAAATAATTCAACTCTCGTCGCCAGCCGCCGTTTCATCGGGAACAAAATAGTCGCGGAGCTTCTCGAAGAAGCTCTTTTGCTGTGGGCTGACGTTCGCGTGTTCTTCCTTGGCCAACTCGCGTAACAACTCTTGCTGCCGTGGGGTCAAGTTCTTCGGCACTTCGAGATGCACCTGCACTAGCAAGTCGCCGGTGCCGCGACGGCGCGGGTCGGGCATCCCTCGGCCGCGCAGCTTGAACACGTCGCCTGGCTGCGTGCCTGCGGGAATCTTCATTTCTTCGGGCCCGTCGAGCGTCGGGACCTCGACCGTCGCGCCGAGCGACGCCTGTGAATAACTGATCGGCATGCTGCAAATCAAGTTCTGGCCGTCGCGGTGAAAGAGCGGATGTTCGCGGACCTCGATGAATACGTAGGCATCGCCTGGCTGGCCACCTTGGGGGCTGGAGTCGCCTTCGTTGCTGAGCCGCAAGCGTGTTTGACTATCAACGCCGGCGGGAATCGTGACTTCACGCTCGACGCGCTCGGAGACAAGGCCGTTGCCGTCGCATTCGACGCAGGGCGTTTTGATCACGGAGCCCGCACCGTGACAAGCGGGACACGTCGTTTGCACGCGGAAGATACCGGAGCTTTGGATGACCTGGCCGTGGCCCGCGCAGTACTTGCACTTCTCGGGCTTGGTGCCGGGCCGCGCGCCGCTGCCGTCGCATTCCTTGCACTTGCGATGGTGCGTGAACGTGACAGTCTTCGTGACGCCGCGGGCCGCTTCGAGCAGGTCGAGCGTGACGTCGCAACGGATGTCGGCCCCGCGCGCCTGGCGACGACCGCCTCGGCCGCGGCCTCCGCCGAAAATGTCGCCGAACATGCTGTCGCCAAAGATATCGCCAAAGGCTTGGAAGATATCGTTGACGTCGTTGAAGTGAGCGCCGCGTCCGCCGGGGCCGTCGACGCCCGCGTGTCCGTAGCGGTCGTAACGCGATCGCTTATCGCTGTCGCTGAGGACCTCGTAGGCCTCGGCACATTCCTTGAACAAAGTCACGCACTCTTCGTCACCCGGGTTCTTGTCGGGGTGGTACTTGAGGGCGAGCTTGCGATAGGACGCCGAGATTTCAGCATCGGTGGTGGTGCGTTCGACACCGAGCACTTCGTAGTAATCGCGTTTCGCCGGCATAGTCGCCATGGCCGAGGCCGTTTCAGGATTGGATCAATTCAATCGTAGGACAGCGGTCCAGGGCTTACGGGAATGACGAAGATCTAATGACGAATGTCGAAAGAAGTCCGAAGCACGAATGACGAACATTCGTTCGAGCTTCGACATTCGTGCTTCATTCGTCATTTGATTTTCGACATTCGTCATTTGAAAGCGGGCCACCTCTCGAACGATTCGAAAGGTGGCCCGTGTTTCTATTCTCCCGAAGGCATCGTCCTTAGCGGACGCTTCCCTCGATGCGATTCTTCTTCTTGTCGTCCTTCTCAAGGTTCGTGACGAGCGCCTCGGTCGTCAGCATGAGGCTGGCGATGCTCGCGGCGTTCGACAGCGCGCTGCGAACGACCTTGAGCGGGTCGATGATGCCAGCCTTGTACATGTCGACGTACTCGCCTTTGTAGGCGTCGTAGCCGACGTTGGTCGACTTCTGGCTGACCTCGTCGGCGATGACCGAGCCGTCGATGCCACAGTTGTCGGCGATCTGCTTCAACGGAGCGGCGAGGCAACCGAGAATGATGTTCACACCGATCTTCTCGTCGCCCTTGGCCGAGCTGCGCGTCTTCTCGACGATCTCACGACAACGCAGCAAAGCGACGCCGCCGCCGGGCAGGATGCCTTCTTCGACGGCTGCACGGGTTGCGTGCAAAGCGTCCTCGACGCGGGCCTTGGTCTGCTTCATGTCGGCCTCGCTGCTCGCGCCGACGCTGATGACTGCGACGCCGCCGGTGAGCTTCGCAAGGCGTTCGTCGAACTTCTCCTTGTCGTATTCGCTCTCGGTTTGTTCGCGTTGGTTGCGAATCTGCTGGATGCGAGCCTGCAGGTCCTGTGGCTTGCCGCCGCCTTGCACGATCGTCGTGTTGTTCTTGTCGACCGTGATTTGCTTCGCGCGGCCGAGTTGAGCGAGCTCGAGATTCTCGAGCTTGAGGCCCAGGTCCTCGCTGATGAGCGTACCGCCGGTGAGGACCGCGATATCGCCGAGCATTGCCTTGCGACGATCGCCGAAGCCGGGGGCCTTGACCGCGCACACGTTCAGCACGCCGCGGAGCTTGTTGACGACGAGCGCCGTGAGGGCTTCGCCTTCGACGTCCTCGGAAATGATCAACAGCGGCTTGCCAGCCTGGGCGGTCTTCTCCAGCAGCGGAATCAGATCGCGAAGGTTCGCAATCTTCTTCTCGTGAATGAGGATTAGTGCGTCCTGGAGTTGGCAGTCCATCTCGGCCGGACGATTGATGAAGTACGGCGACAGGTAGCCTTTGTCGAACTGCATACCTTCGACGAACTCGACCTCGGTCTTCGTCCCTTTGCCTTCTTCGACCGTGATCACGCCGTCCTTGCCGACCTTCTCCATCGCGTCGGCCAACAGATCGCCGATCTCGTGATCGTTGTTGGCGCTGATGGCGCCGACTTGTGCGATTTCTTGCTTGCTGCTGACGGGCTTGGCCATCGTCTTCAGGTGCTCGATGGCTGCTTCGACGGCCTTCTCGATGCCGCGACGGACGGCCATCGGATTGCTTCCGGCGGCGACGTTGCGCGAGCCTTCCTTGAAGATCGCGCGAGCGAGCACCGTGGCGGTCGTCGTGCCGTCGCCGGCGATGTCCGAAGTCTTCGACGCGACTTCGTTGACGAGCTTCGCGCCCATGTTCTCGAAGCGATCTTCGAGATCGACTTCCTTGCTCACGGTGACGCCGTCCTTAGTGACGGTCGGGCCACCGAACGATTTGTTGATGATGACATTGCGGCCGGTCGGTCCCATGGTAATGGCGACCGCGTTGGCCAGCTTGTCGACGCCCTTGAGCATCTTGGCTCGGGCTTGGTCTTCGAAGAGAAGTTGCTTTGCCACGGTTATCGAGTCCTTTGAACGTGTTGGTTTGCGTGATTGGAAGCCCACGGACGGCCGTCCGTGGGCTTGGGGTTGTCGTGCGTTATCGCGTTGCGTATTAACCGACAACCTTCGCCAGGATGTCGCTCTCGCGGAGAATCTTCAGGTCGCGACCTTCGACTTCGATCTCGGTGCCGCTGTATTTGCCGTACAGCACTTCGTCGCCGACGGTGACCGACAACTTGCCGCGTTCGCCGCTGTCGAGCAACTTGCCCGGTCCGATCGAGAGAATCTTGCCGCGTTGCGGCTTCTCCTTGGCGCTATCGGGCAGCACGATGCCGCCGGCGGTGATTTCTTCCGCCTCGGCGGGCTCGACAACGACGCGATCGTCTAGGGGACGCAGGTTAACCTTGGCCATGTGATTGATATCCTTTGAGATTGAATGTTGATTGAAGATTCGCCGAACGCGACCACCGGTCGCGGCTTTATGAATTACATCATGCCACCCATGCCACCCATTCCGCCCATGTCCATTCCGCCCATGCCGCCACCACCCATTCCGTGGTCGTGGCCGGCGTGATCGCCGCCTTCTTCCTCTTCCTTGGGAATCTCGGTGATGAGCGACTCGGTGGTGAGCAGCAACGCGGCGACGCTCGCTGCGTTTTGCAACGCGATGCGAACGACCTTGGCCGGGTCGATGATGCCACGAGCGACGAGGTCGGTGTACTCGTCCTTGTCAGCATCGTAGCCGTCGTTCTTGCCTTTCATTTGGCGAACGCGATTGACGACCACGGCGCCGTCCATGCCCGCGTTGTTGGCGATGCAACGCAACGGGTAGTCGAGCACGTTCTTGATGATCTTCACACCGAAGGCCTCGTCGCCCGAAAGTTCGAGCTTGTCGAGCGCCTTCTCGCAGCGGATGAGGGCCATCCCACCGCCGGGGACGATGCCTTCTTCGAGAGCAGCCTGCGTGGCGGCCTTGGCGTCTTCGAGCAGATACTTCCGCTCCTTCATCTCGCTTTCGGTCGCAGCGCCGCAGTTGATCTGCGCGACGCCGCCGGCGAGCTTCGCCAGCCGCTCTTGCAGCTTCTCGCGATCGTAATCGCTGTCGGTGTTCTCGATCTCGCGGCGAATCTGTTCGACGCGCCCCTCGATCTCTTCCTTCTTGCCGGCGCCTTGGACGACGGTCGTGTTCTCGGCCGAAATGTGAATCTTCTTCGCGCGGCCGAGGTCGGTGAGCTTCACGGCCTCGAGCTGAATGCCGAGATCCTTGAAGATCGCCTTGCCGCCGGTGAGGACAGCCAAGTCGCCGAGCATCGCCTTGCGGCGGTCGCCGTAGCCGGGGGCCTTCACGGCACACACCTGCAGAATGCCACGCATCTTGTTGACGACGAGCGTCGCCAGAGCTTCGCCTTCGACGTCTTCGGCGATAATCAGCAGCGGCTTGCCGGCCTTGCTCACGGCCTCGAGCAGCGGCACCAGGTTCTTGGCGTTCGAGATCTTCTCTTCGTAGAGCAGCACGTAACAGCCATCGAGCTCGACGGTCTGCTCGTCTTGATTGGTGACGAAGTGCGGCGACAGGAATCCGCGATCGAACTCCATGCCCTCGACGACCTCGACGGTCGTTTCCGATTGCTTGCCTTCTTCGACCGTGATGACGCCGTCTTTGCCGACCTTCATAAAGGCGTCGGCCAACACGTCGCCGATCGTCGGGTCGTTGTTGCCGGCGATGGTCGCGACCTGCTTGATCTCGGTGCGGTTCTTTTCGTTGATGGGCGTGGCGGCCTTGGCGATCGCGGCCACAACGGCTGCGGTGGCCTTTTGAATGCCGCGACCCAGCGCCATCGGATCGGCGCCGGCGGCGATCATCTTCAAGCCTTCGCGAAAGATGGCCTCGGCGAGCACCGTGGCGGTCGTCGTGCCGTCGCCAGCGATGTCGTTCGTCTTGCTGGCGGCTTCCTTGACGAGCTGTGCACCGAGGTTTTCAAACGGATCGTCAAGTTCGACGTCTTCGGCGACGGTGACCCCGTCCTTCGTGACTTTCGGCGAGCCCCAGCCCTTGTCGAGCACGGCATTGCGGCCGCGGGGGCCGAGCGTGCTGCGGACAGCCTTGGCGAGCTTCGAGACGCCGGCCAGAAGCGGCTGCCGAGCTTCGTCATCAAATACCATCTGTTTTGCCACCGTAATTGTCCTCCTAAAGCGGTCGAGTGCGGTCGTTTGTTTCGTTGTGCGTTGTGTCGCCAAGCCGGCTGGCCCTGCCAAAACCGGTAGCGCAGTTTGGTGTGCGGCGTAGTAAAGCAATGCCTGTGCCGAAGCGAGTGATGAATGGCTAAGTCTCCGTGGCGTGGCGACTTAAGTCACCACGCCCTAGGCCGCCTCTCTCCACACCAATGTCAAATTGGCAGTCATTTCCGACAGCTTTCTTCGACCTGGCGAGTCTCAACGAAGTTGTTATGGCAAGCGAAGCAGCGTTGATCGCCTCCGTGTAAGCTAGCTTCATGCCCACCACGACCGAGATCGCTACGAGCGCCGAACTCGCTCGGCGAATGGTCTGCATTCGACAGCACGGCTCGCGCACAACGAGCTACAGCAGTTTGCAGCCGGGCGTCGAGGCGTTCTTTCCAAACGAGACCGGCTTTCTCGCCTTTGAACGCTTCGCGCGTTCGCCGACGACACTCTGGGGCAGGGTGCCGATGACATTCGCGTTGGCGGACCCTGTGGCGGCAACCAACGAGCAGTTTCATCTCATCGACGATTTTCTCGCCGAGCATCGTCGCGTTTGCTTCCTGCAAGTCTCGGCGCCTATCGCACAATATCTCAGTCATCTCGGGCATCTCGTCGGTCGCATCGGTGTGGAGATTCATCTCGAACTTGCGAGTTTCTCGCTCAACACATCGACGCGACGCAACCTCCGCCAGACCGTGAACCATGCCCGTCGAGCAGGCGTATCGGTCGTCGAACAATTGGCCCATGACATCGACGCCGATGAGGTGACGCAAGTCTCGCGATTGTGGATGCGCACCAAGCGATGCAGCCGCCGCGAGCTTCGTTTCCTCACGCGGCCTCCGCGTATCGACGATGAATGCGACGTTCGCAAGTTCTACGCGTTCGACGGCCGACATCTTCTCGGCTACGTGCACTTCGATCCGCTCTACGAGCGCGGCGATGTGATCGGCTACACCGCGAACATCGTCCGTGCTCGTCCCGACGCGCCCGGCGGCACACTCGACCTGATCAAGACGACGGCCATCGAACAGTTTCGCGCCGAAGGCAAACGCGTGCTTTCGCTCGGCTTCAGCCCGCTGGCGACGGTCGACCAGCGCGATCCTCTGACGAATAGCGCCGCCGCGCGATTCTGGAGTCGCTTGTTTGCGCGTCGTTTGCAAGGCCTGTACAGTTTCTCGGGCCTGTACTTTCACAAGCACCGCTACGCCGGTATCGAAGAACCCGTGTACGGCACGACGAACTCGCGCGTTGTCGCGCTCAACGGGCTGCGGATATTGCAACTCGTCGGCGTTGTGTGATTGACGATCTCGTTTAGCCGGCGAGCTTGCTCGCCGTGCCGCGGCGTTCACGGCGAACAAGTTCGCCGGCTAAACTACGGCCTGAAATCGTCATCCGCCTTCACGCTCTTCGCGAACGCGGCCAGCAAATTCGCGGCGTGATCGATGTCGTCGAGCGAGATCATCTCGACTGGGCTGTGCATGTAGCGATTCGGAATGCTCACGAGCGCCGTCGCCATGCCGCCACGACTGAGCTGCATCGTGTTGGCGTCGGTCGGCGTCGCGCGGCCCGAGGCGGCCAACTGATGCGGAATCTTCTCATCGACCGCGCACTTGATCAGCCGCTCGACTACGACGGGGTTCATGTTCGGACCACGATAAATCACCGGCCCGCCGCCGAGCTTCACGTCCCCTTCGGTCTTTTTGTCGATCGTCGGGCAGTCGGTCGCGTGCGTCACGTCGATCGCGATGCCGACTTGCGCGTTCACCGTGTACGAACTCGTCGTGGCGCCGCGAAGGCCGATCTCCTCTTGCACGGTGCTCACCGCGAACAGCCCGCACTCGAGCTTCGTCGCTGCCGCGCGACGGAACGCTTCCATCACCACCCATAGGCCGCTCTTGTCGTCCATCGCCGGCGAATACGCGAAGCCATTGCGCATGGCCTGGTAGCCGAGGTGCAGCGTGATCGGATCGCCGATCTTCACCAGCTTCTGTGCTTCCTCCTGATCGCGAACGCCGATGTCGATCCACAAGTCCTTGAGCTTCGGCACCTGCTTGCGTTCTTCTTCCGTGAGCAAGTGAATGGGCTTGCGAGCGATGATGCCGGCAATCGGCCCGTCGGCCGCCCACACGGTCATCCGTTGTCCGAGGAGCACCTGCGGATCCCAGCCACCGATGGTGTTGGCGTAGATAAAGCCGTCGCCGTCGATGTACTGCACGAGCATGCCGATCTGATCGCAATGCCCGGCGAACATCACACGCAGCGGCGCATCGGGGTTCTTCGCGGCAATCAGGTTGCCGTGCAGGTCGCCGGTAACGTTGTCGGCATGTTTGCTGATGTATTCGCGAACATGGTCCTGCACCGGCCGTTCGAAGCCCGACGGGCTCGGCGTTTCAAGAATGCGTTTGAAGAAACCGAGTGCGGCCTCGTCCATGTCTGCGTGCCCTTGTTGCGGTGGGATGATGAAGGCGGGGTGAGCGTCGCTATTCGATCAAGCCAGTTCGATCGCGTGCCCCATGAAGAATGCGAACAATGTCGATCTGCTCGGCCGTCACGCGGTAGAAAATAACATAGCTTCCACGGGTGAAGCTACGGATCTCGGTGGAATATCCCGTCTCGCGTTGGCCGATTTCCGGATGATGGCCGAACAGACCACACGTCTCTTCAAGCGTCTCGATGGTACGGCGCTGCGCGAAGATTCTCCGAAGCGATGTACTCGTAGATGTCCTTTAGATCGCGCCTTGCAAGCGGTGAGAAGATGACCTAATGAGTCACGACCCTTCTCGTTCCGCCATCCGCTTGCCAAGTTCGCCGAAAACCACCTCGGCCGGAATGCCTTCGCCTCGGTCTAATTCATCGATTCCGGCCTGAACCTCGCGACGCAGATCCTCACGCTGCTGGAGGAGACGAACCGCCTCGGCAAGGAGGGCAGCCTCGGTTGCGAAGTTCCCCTTCGCGACAGATTCGTGAACAAACTGCTCAAGGTCAGCTGGGAGCTCGAAGATCATGGGCACACCTGGAGACGTGGATGGTTGCAGCTTATTCCGCAGTTGTGAACACGTCAAACCACGACATGAACCGCTGCCTTGACGACCCCTGCGCACCGCGAGTACTTTTGAGAGTTCGTGTTCCCAGCGGCTCGGGCGGACGTAAGTCATGGAAAAAACCAAGGTTGCCATCGTCGGGCTCGGCACCGTCGGCTCGGGTGTCGCACGTCTGTTGCTCGATCACGGCGACCGCACGGCGCGTCATGCGGGACGCGTCCTTTGGTTGGAACAAGTGGTCGTCCGCGACCTGAAGAAGAAGCGTGACTGCGAGGTGCCGAGCGGCCTCATTTCGGACGACCTGACACGCATCACGCGCGATCCCGAGATCAAGGCGGTCGCCCACTTGTTGGGTGGTTTGGAACCCGCGCGGACGATCATGCTTAAGCTGCTCGAAAGCGGCAAGGACGTGATCACCGCGAACAAGGCGCTGTTGGCTGAGCATGGTCCCGAACTGTTCGACCGGGCTCGCGAGTTGGGGCGCTCGATTGCCTTTGAGGCCAGCGTCGCGGGCGGCATCCCGATCGTCGCAAACATCAGCCAATGCCTGTCGGCCAACCAGATCGAGTCGCTGGCGGCGATTCTCAACGGCACGAGCAACTTCATCCTCACGCACATGGAAGCCTCAGGCATGGCTTACGAC
The DNA here is from genome assembly GCA_963708675.1 of uncultured Planctomycetota bacterium. Classification (GTDB taxonomy): domain Bacteria; phylum Planctomycetota; class Planctomycetia; order Pirellulales; family PNKZ01; genus DATAXP01. The sequence continues at coordinate 699,438 of CAVPTO010000003.1, read as the reverse complement.
GACGCCGTGCGCGAAGCCCAACGGCTTGGCTACGCCGAGGCCGACCCGACGATGGACGTCGACGGCACCGACACGGCGCAGAAGTTGGCGATCCTTGCACACCTGGCGTTTGGGTCGCGCATTCCGTGGAGCGACATCCCGCGACGCGGCATCGACACGCTCGACGCCGCCGACCTGCGTTACGCCAACGAACTTGGTTATCGCATTAAGTTGCTTGCCGTCGCGAGGCTCGACGAAGGGGGGCTCGAATTGCACGTGTCGCCGACGCTGCTGAAGATCGGCACTCCGCTGGCCGAGGTGCGTGGCGCGTTTAACGCCGTGCGCGTCGTGGGCGACGCCGTCGGGCCGTTGTTCTTTCATGGCCTTGGGGCAGGGCAGATGCCGACCGCATCGGCCGTCGTTGCCGACATGATCGACACCGTCGTCGGCCGCACCGCGATTACCTTTCGCACACTCGAACTCTGGTCGCAGCGCGAGGACGATCGCGTGCCGCTGCGCGATCCGTCGACGGTGCGATCGCGCTATTACTTGCGATTTCACGTCGATGACCGTCCCGGCGTGTTGTCGGAAATCACCGGCGCGCTTGGGGAGCAAGGCATTTCGATCGCGTCGGTGATTCAGCACGAACCTTCGTCCCCCGACACGGCCGTCGTGCCGCTGGTGATTATCACGCACGTGACGACCGAAGGCGCGACACAACGGGCGTTGGCCGAGATCGACGCTCTTCAATGCGTGCGCTCGGGCAGCGTGCGGATGAGAATTCGAGACTAATGAAATACGCGATCATTATCCCCGACGGCTGCGCCGACGAACCGCAAGAATCGCTCGGCGGCAAGACGCCTCTGCAGGCGGCGAATCTGCCGAACATGGATGCGATCGCGGCGGCGGGAGTCGTGGCGCGCGCGAACAACGTGCCGACGTCGCTGCCGCCGGGGTCGGATGTCGCGAACCTCAGCTTGTTGGGATACGACCCGCTCGCGCACTTCACCGGACGCGCACCGCTTGAGGCCGCGGCGCAAGGCATCGAGCTTGGTCCCGACGATTGGGCAATTCGTTGCAACCTTGTGACGGTCGAGCAGCAGACGATGCGCGACTTCACGGCAGGGCACATCTCAACGGCCGAGGCGACGCAGTTGCTCGCCGCGGCTCAAGAGGTGTTGGGTGGCGAGAGGTTGCAGTTCATTCCGGGCGTCAGCTATCGGAACTTGCTTATCTACCGAGGCGCGGGTGCGAAGCCGCCATTCTCGCGCGATACGCGCGCCACGCCGCCTCACGACCTGACCGACAAGTCGGTGCTCGACGACTACCCGCGTGGCCCGGGCAGCGACCTGCTCAATCGATTGATGGCCGAGAGCGCTGGGATTTTTGCTGAACATCCGGTGAATGTTGCACGTCGCGCCGCTGGGAAGTTGCCGGCGACGAACGTTTGGCTGTGGGGTGTCGGCAAGACTCCGACGCTTGAGCCGTTCGCACAGCGTTACGGCAAGCGTGGCAAGATGATCACCGAGGTCGATCTGCTGCGCGGCCTCGCGGCGTTGATCGGCTGGGATCGCATCGAGGTTCCCGGCACGACGGGTTATTACGACACCGACTACGCCGCGATGGGGCGCTGATGCAATCGACGCGCTCGACGGGACCGACGTCATTTGCGTTCACGTCGAGGCGCCCGACGAGGCATCGCACGAAGGCAACGCGGCGGCCAAAATAAAAGCGCTCGAAGAAATCGACCAGCACATCGTCGGCCCACTGCACGCGGCGCTGAAACAGCGCGGCGACTATCGTATCCTCGTTTCGCCCGACCACCCGACGCCGCTCCGCACGAAGACGCACAGCCACGGACTTGTGCCGGTCGCCATCTGCGGAAGCGGAGTGAGCACGGATACCGGCCTCACCTACGACGAGCCCACCGCCGCTGCTTCCGCGCTCGCGTTTCCCGAGGGCTGGAAGCTGATGCGTTACTTTCTCGGCTGATCCGACCACGCCCCTCCGCGGAGTAAGCGCATGAAGACCACGCTGCTGCTGTCGATTGTCGTTGCGTCAGCGTCGCTGTGGAACGTTGCCGAGTTGCAAGCCGCGACCGAGCGCTGCGATGTGCTCGTGTATGGCGGCAACGCACCGGGCATCGTCGCGGGCATTCAAGCCGCGCGGCTTGGCAAGCGCGTGATTGTCGTCGAGCCGAGCAAGCATCTCGGCGGGCTCACGACCGGCGGCCTTGGAGCAACTGACACCGGCCGTAAGCAAACCGTGGGTGGCATCGCACGCGAGTTTTACGAACACGTGGCGACGCATTACGCGAAATCTGAATCATGGAAATACGAGTCGGCCGAATCGCCTTCCGCCGCCGGGCAAGAGCACACTCCCGATCCGATCGCGCAGAAAAACGGTCGCTCGACGCGGTGGACGTTCGAGCCGCACGTGGCGATGGACATCGTGCGTCGCATGCTCGCCGACGCGAAGCTGACCGTTCGCTTCAAGCAGCGGATTGCGTCGGTGAAGAAGAACGGGGCGCGGCTCGCCGAAGTTCGCATGGACGACGGCCGCGTTTACGAGGCGGCGATGTTCATCGACGCGAGTTACGAAGGCGATCTGATGGCGGCTGCCGGCGTCGATTACACCTGGGGACGCGAGAGCAACTCGCGGTACGGCGAGATGTTCAACGGCGTGCGGCCGTACTATCCGCCTGTGCGGCAGTTCTATCTGCCGGTCGATCCCTATCGCGAAATCGGCAAGGCCGAAAGCGGTCTGCTCCCCGGCATCTCGTCGGCCGTGCTGAAGCCCGTCGGCGAAGCGGACCAATCGTGCCAGGCCTACAACTTTCGTTTGTGTCTGACGCAGGTTGCAGAAAACAAGCGCCCATGGACGAAGCCCGATGGTTATGAAGCCGCCGACTACGAGCTGCCCGCTAGGTTCATTGCCGCCCGTGTCGCCGCCAAGCAGAAGCTCGAAGTGCTCGACTTCTTTGGCCCGGTGATGATGCCGAATCGCAAAAGCGATGTGAACAACTCGGGGCCGTTCTCAACCGATTGGATCGGCGGCAATCACGATTACCCCAACGCCGACTACCGTCGTCGCGAGGAGATTGTGCGTGCCCACGAGCGTTACACGCGCGGACTGTTCTGGTTCCTCAGCAGCGATCCTCGCGTGCCGGCCGAATATCGCGAAGCCGTCAACTCATGGGGCCTGACGAAGGATGAATTTCCCGAAACCGGTGGATGGTCGCCGCAGTTGTACATTCGCGAAGCTCGCCGCATGGTCGCCGATTACGTGATGACTGACCGCCACTGCCGCGGCCTCGACAAAGCACCGGACGGCGTCAGCCTGGCGTCGTACATCATCGACTCGCATCAGTGCAATCGCGTGCTCCGCGACGGTCGCATTGAAAACGAAGGGGACATCGGCCGCGGTCCCGCGGGTCCGTGGGCGGTTTCGTATCGATCGATCGTCCCCAAGCGAGGCCAGTGCGACAATCTGCTCGTGCCTGTTTGCATCTCAGCGACGCACGCCGCGTATGGTTCGATTCGCATGGAACCGGTGTTCATGATGATCGCGCAGGCTTCGGCCACCGCCGCGATCATGGCGATGGACGGCTCGCTCGCCGTGCAGGAAGTTTCGTATGCCGACTTACGTCGCCGACTCGAATCGGACGGCCTGGTAGTCGAATGGAACGAGCCGCTCAAGCTTAAGTACGACACGATCGATCCGCGATCGCTGCCGGGCATCGTCGTCGACGATCGCGAGGCGCTGGCCATCGGCGCTTGGTGGCTCGGCGGCCCCGATGGCTTCATCGGCGAAGGCTATCTGCAAGATCGCGACCGTTACAAAGGCGATTTGCAGCTCGTCTTCCGACCCAAGGTGCCGAAGGCGGGCCGCTACACGTTGAACTTCTATTATTCTGGCGGTGGCAATCGGGCGAGCAACGTGCCGCTGACGGTCGTGGCCAACGGGCGAACGATTGCCGACATCACCATCGACGAGAAGCCGCGCCGCGACGGCAAGCCGCTGCGCGTGGGGCGATATGACCTGCCCGCCGGCGAGATTCTCATTACACTGAGCAACCGCGGCACCGACGGCATCGTGACCGCCGACGCCGTGCAGTTGGTTCCCTTGAAAGATTGATCGAGGTCGCTGATGCGATTCGGTTTGGAATGCATGGGCGTGGCACTCACGATTTGCATGGCTTCATTGGCCGGTTGCTCGAGTGCTCACGACGACCGTCTTATCGCGGACGAACAAAAGAAGATTCGCCTCGCGATGGTCGAGGCCGGTATCGAAGTCTACCGAGGCGACGCACCATGACCGACAAGTCCCCTCGCCCCTTTGGGGAGAGGGTTAGGGTGAGGGGCGGTGAACGACGGCACGTTCCAGAGATCAGGAGATGCGCGACCGAGCACGATCGCTGCGAAAACAACTCACAGGGCCCGAACGTAAACTCTGGCAGCTCGTTCGCGGACGACGCCTTGCCGGAATGAAGTTTCACCGACAAGTTCAATTGCTTAACTATGTCGTCGACTTTGCGAACCTAGAACACAAACTCGTTGTCGAGCTTGATGGAGACAGCCACATTGGAAGAGCGGACGAAGATCGAAGACGACAGCGCGCTTTGGAGCAGGCAGGTTATAAGGTATTGCGGTTCGGCAACGACGATGTACTACGCGAGGAAGATGCCGTGGTCACGATGATTCTGCGACATATCGAGTCGACTCCATAATAAGCCTCAACGGCCCCTCACCCCGGCCCTCTCCCCAAAGGGGCGAGGGAGATTTGTTTTGCGACCTATTCTCTAAGTTCTCCTAATGACCCTCATCGTTCAAAAGTTTGGTGGCACCAGCGTCGCCGATAGCCAAAAGATTCTTGCGGCCGCGCGCAAGGCAGTCCGCGCTCATCAGAATGGCAGCCAGGTGGTGATGGTCGTCAGCGCGATGGGGCACAGCACCGATGCGCTCGTCGATCTGGCCAAGGAAATCAGCGACAACCCGCCGGCACGCGAGATGGACATGCTCCTCTCAACCGGCGAGCAGGTGAGCGTCGCGCTCATGGCGATGGCCATTCACTCGCTCGGATATGAAGCGGTGAGCATGACCGGTGCTCAGATCGGCATTCGCACCGACAGCACGCACACCAAGGCCCGCATCCACTCGATCTCGACCGACCGCATGCGCAAGGCGCTCGATGCCGGCAAGATCGTCATCGCCGCGGGCTTCCAAGGCATCGACGAAGACTACAACATCACCACGCTGGGCCGCGGCGGCAGCGACACGACCGCCGTGGCGCTAGCGGCGGTGTTGGGCGCCGATGCGTGCGAGATCTACACCGACGTCGACGGCGTCTACACGACCGACCCGCGCGTGCTCCCCGAGGCCCGCATGGTGCGACGCGTCAGCTACGACGAAATGCTCGAACTCGCCAGCCTCGGTGCCGGCGTCATGCACAGCCGCAGCATCGAGTTCGCCAAGAAGTTTCACGTGCCGATCCACGTGCGTTCCAGCTTCGCCGACATTCCCGGCTCGATGATCGTCGCCGAGCCCGAGGCCGCGGGGCAAGCGGTCAGCGGCGCCACGCTCGTCAAGAACGAAGCACGCGTGACGCTCGTCGGCGTCCCCGATCGACCGGGCACCAGCCTCGGCATCTTTTCGAAGATCGCCGAGAAAAACATCTCGGTCGACATGATCGTGCAGAACGTCGGCGCCGACAGCAAGGCCGACGTTTCGTTCACGGTGCTTAAGGACGACCTGCGCGTGACGCTCAAGGCCGTGCAGGAAGCGGCCGACGAACTCGGCGCCGAAGGCTTCACGCACGACGACGATGTCTCGAAGGTGTCGGTCGTCGGTCTCGGTATGGCAACGCAAACCGGCGTCGCCCAAAAGATGTTCCGCGCCTTGGCGGCCGAAGGCATCAACATCCTGATGATCACGACCAGCGAGATCAAAATCTCGGCGCTCGTGTCGCGTGATCAGGGATTGCAAGCCCTTCGCACGTTGCACCGCGAGTTCCAGCTCGACAAGCCGCCGACGGCCAACGGCAATCATCCGCTGCCGGCAGGGCAGCGCAGCGACGCGGCCGCCGTCGTCGCGCGACTCGAACGCCTGCAACGCATGGAAGAACTCACGATCGACGACGTGCAGCTCGACGACACGCAAGCCCGTGTGACGGTGAACGATGTGCCCGATACGCCGGGTCTCGCCGCTGCGGTGTTCGAAGGCGTTGCCGCGGGTGGGATGTTCGTCGACATGATCGTGCAAAGCTTCGGCATCGACGGCCTGGCCAACATGAGCTTCACCGTGCCGCGTCCCGATCTGGCCAAGGCGGTCGAGGTCGCTCAAAGCCTCGCCAAAAAACTCAAGTGCGGTTCCGTCTCGCATTCGCCTCGCGTGGCCAAACTCAGCGTCTCGGGCATCGGCATGCGCAGCCACACGGGCGTCGCGATTCGCATGTTCGAATCACTCGCCGATGTCGGAATCAACGTCGAGATGATCAACACCAGCGAAGTGCGCGTGAACGTCGTCATCGACGGCGACAAAGGCGCCGCCGGCCTCGCGTGTTTGCAAAAGGCGTTTGGCGACGCGATGCGATAGGGCGGGAGACGATCGTTTAGCCGGCACTTTTACGTGCCGTGTCCCGGCCCGCCACGTGGCGGGCGAGCTCGCCGGCTAAACAACACACATCAGCGCTTCAACTCTTTCGCCCGTCGCACGAGGTCCAAAAACTCCTCGCGGTAGCCATCCAAGTCGCTGCCGCGGCCGTCGGTGGCCCATGTGATAACCGTGTCGAGCGTCGCATCGCCGGCGTGTCGCGACTGTCGCAGCAACATGCCGAACGCAGCCACCGATGCCGAGAACTTGAAGTCCTTCGACGCCTCGGCGAAATCGCTTGCCGCGTCCTTCAACGGAGTCTCAATCAGCTTGCTCGCGTCCTCGCCTGGCAGCTTGTACCGCAGCTTGAGCGTGAGCATTTCCTGCGAAAGGTCGGCATTCACCGGCGCCGGCCGAGGTTGATACTTCAGCGGATCGACGCCCGGCCCTTGATCGGCGACCCCTTCGGTCACCACCTCATACAAGGCCGTCACCGTGTGCCCCGCGCCGATTTCGCCGGCATCTTTCTTGTCGTTGTTGAAATCCGCGGCGGCCATCATGCGATTCTCGTAACCGAGCAGCCGATAGCTCGCAACTCGTGCGGGATTGAACTCAATCTGGATTTTCACGTCCTTGGCGATGGTGATCAGCGTCGCCGAAAGTTGATCGACCAACACCTTGCGGGCTTCCAACTCGGTGTCGATGTACGCGTAGTTGCCGTCTCCCTTGTCGGCCAGCTTTTCGAGCGTGGCGTCCTTGTAGTTGCCCATGCCGAAGCCGAGCACGCTGAGCTGCACGCCGCTCTTGGCCTTCGTTTCGATCATGCGAACCAATTCGTCGCGGTCGGTGATGCCGACATTGAAGTCCCCGTCGGTGCAAAGAATCACGCGGTTGATGCCGCCGCGAATCATGTGCTCGCTGGCCACGTCGTACGCCAGTTGCAGCCCGGAGCCGCCGTTGGTCGAGCCCCCCGACTGCAACCGCCCGAGCGTGTCGATGATCGCATCTTTTTGATCCCCCGTCGTCGAAGGCAACGCCAAGCCCGAAGCCCCCGCATAGGTGACGATCGCCACGCGGTCGCGCTCCGTGAGTTGCCGCACGAGCATCCGCATGCCTTGCTTCACCAGCGGCAACTTATTCTGGTCCGCCATCGATCCCGACACGTCGAGCAGAAATACCAGATTGCTCGCCGGCCGATCTTCCGCCGCAATCTCGCGACCTTTCAGACCAATGCGAACCAGTTGATGCTTGGCGTTCCACGGGCAGCGGGCCACTTCGGTCGTCACCGAGAACGGCACATCACCCGTCGGCTGCGGATAGTTGTACGTGAAATAATTCAGCAGCTCCTCGATCCGCACCGCGTCGGCCGGCGGCAGTTGTCGCTGCGTCAGGAACCGCCGCATGTTCGAGTACGAAGCGGTATCGACGTCGATCGAGAACGTCGACAGCGGCGCATCGGTCACCTTCTCGAACGGGTTTTCGTGAATGGATTCATAGGCCTCGTTGCTTGGCCCATGCGGTCTGGAGACAAGATCTTGAAGGGCTTTGATCTGTTTGCGGACAACTTTCACCTTCGGATGATCTTCACCGAGCGATTCGACGAGTAATTGCTCTTGGGTGATGAGCGGAAGAATCTGCTGCTCGACGATGGATTGCGTATTGATCTCGTTCTTTGCTAGCGCCGGAACTTGCAGTCCTGGAGCCGCTTCGTGCGGTGCTGCATACTGAAACTTGTCGGTAACTCCGAGTTGGACATGCTGTGTTTTGAGCGTACCGCCAGAGTACGTGGAGACAGCGCCCGACAAATTGGCGTTCGACGTTGCCGCGGGACTCGGCGCGCTGGCCGCTTGAGGCGCTGCCGCCGCTGCACCCAGTATCGTGCCCGAGTCCGAAATCATCACACCTCCCTTCGATTGTCGAACGCTACGTCCCGCGTCGGCCGAATTGAACTGCATAGTTCCGCCTTGAAGCGAGAGGTTGTTGGCTATGTTCGCGGGGCTCGCATCAGCTGCGAGAACGCCCGTCGCAACGCGAACCGCCCCGGCCGAGATGGTCGTGCCTCCCGTATATGCGTTTTGACCACTCAAGGTGAGCGTTCCCGCTCCGACCTTGGTGAGCGATGAGATCGTGGAGGATGGGTGCCCGCCCTGAATGGCGCTGTCGAGTTGAGTGATGCCCAACTCGCTACGAAAGTTCCGCGACCCGCCGCCGGTTGCCTTTGAAAACGTGAGTGATGAAGAACGTTGAGCGTTCGCGGTTACCCCCGAGTACTCATTGATCCCGTGCAGAGTCACTACCTTTGCCCCATTTCCAAAACATGCAACGGCTCCATCAGAATATGAGTTCCAGGCAGTATTTCCCGGGGCGAAAGATAACGAAGAACCCGTCGCATTTCTCGCGAGAATTCTTCCCAGATCGACGGACGGCAATTCACCCGTCGTGTTCGGATCGTATTGAAAACGGCTTGGTAAAGATGGAACTCCAAAACTAGACGGATGCATCTGCAGTTGTGGAGACGATTGCTTCGGTTCGACGCGGATTCCTGCGAGCGCGTCGCCACCGATTGATGGAATGTCAGACGCGAAGAGAAACTCATCGGCATGCGAATGAAGCAAAGGATCGACGACGGGAGGACCATAGGTCATTCCCGACTCGCGGGGTGCGCTCGATGATGTCGCCAGCGGGGGGCCCGCGAGCGGCGCGTTATCACGTAGTTTTAGGTCTGAGGTTGCGGCTGTCGCGACACTGCCCCCCAACGCCATAATCGATGTTGTGCGACCTACGGTTAGTTGTCGTCGTTCGAGAGGATCGATGAACCCGTAGGACTCGTCTGCGTCGATCCCCATGGCCGCCGCGACGCGTGGGTCGAGAGTGATTGGCGGCTCTTGCGGTAGCGAATCAGGCGACGAGTACCGAGTGCTGAGTACGTTTTCCGGTGAGTACTGAGTACTCAGTACGCTGTCCGCCAACCTGGCGACTTGCTGGTCGCAGATCGATATCTCGACCTGTTGAGTCACGAACGGCGGCCGATCGACGACCTGCACAACGGCGTTATCCTTTGTCAGCAGATACGTGAGCGCCACGACGTTCAGCAACACCGACGCCGCCAGCGCGACGGGCACGAGCGTGCTCCGCCAATAGGTGCGTCGCAAGGCGAGCGGCGCCTCAGCGGCTTCGTTGGCCAAGGGCTCAACAACTTGCGATCGACTGGCGTGCATCTGAATGGCCTGAATCAAGCTTGGCGACGCTTCGAGCTTCGGCTCAGCCGCGCGATGTTCGCGCAGCAGTCGCGAAAGTTGCGCGGTTTCGTGCATCGAGCGCGTGATGTTCTCGTCGCGAGAAGCAGCCTCGACGGCGGCTCGCTCGGCAGCGCTGAGTTGATCGAGAATATAGGCGGTGAAGTTGGCGTCGTTCATGGGAGTAGCAGGGGTCGGAGGCCAGGAATCGGGATTCAGGATTCGGGAGTCAGTAGTCAGGAAGTCGGCGAGGGGGATTTCGCCTTCGTCTGTTCATCGTTCAGAAGTTTCTGCGCTAGCGGATGACGCCGCATCTCTTGAAAGCCACGATGGGCGAGGACGCGCACGTAGCCGTCGTTGCGGCCGGTGATTTGGCCGATTTCGCGGTAGTTGAAACCTTCAGCCCACAGGTTGATCACTTGCCGCTGATTCTCGGGAAGCAAGTCGACAATCCGCTCGATCACGTGCGCGACGTCCTTCAACTCGGCCGACTCGGCAGGATCAATTTCTCGGCCGAACACCTGCGATCGCGCGTCGTGCGACCCGCCTGTGGAGGTGCCTTCGAGCGAAACAACGCGAATCGCCTCGCGCCGAATGTCGATCGCGCGATGATGGCAGACCGTGTACAGCCACGACCGGATGTCTTCGATCGTTTCGCGACGTTCGTCGCACAGCCGAAGGAATGTGAACTGGACGACGTCGCGAGCCGAGTCAAGATCGCCGGTGAGCCGCTGTGCGTAGCGAGTCAGCCGCGACTCATAGTCGGCAACCAGCGAAGCGACCCAACTCAGGTGGCGTGACGCATGCTCCGCCATAGATGGCTCCGCCGCTGGTGGTCATCGTGCTTCCACCGGTATGACGAAAGTTCCGTTGATTTCGTATCACAAAATCGGAAGAATTCTCACGCGATGGGAGAATGCACGTCGCGCCGCGAAGAGGCAAGCATGCGGACGATCGAATCGAAGCGACGAACGTGGGCGATTCAGGCGTTTTTGAGCGCTGTGCAAGAAATGCGAGTGCGCGAGCAAGAAAAGCGACTTATTGCACAAAACCCCCGATCTCATGGGTATGGGAATAAATCGGGGGTCGGGAGTCGGGATTCGGGAGGCTGGTTGCTGTTGACGGTTCTGACGTCACTCGCCCAGAACGTCGTTCAGCACTTCTTCGCTCACGTAGATCGGCAGAGGCGGGTCGCAGGTCATGGCGACGGCGATGGCGTCGCTGGGGCGTGCGTCGACTTCGATCGTTTCGCCTTCGTGACGGATTTGCAGCTTGGCGTAGTACGTGTGGTCTTTGAGCTCGCTGATGACGACGCTTTGAAACTCGGCGCCGAGATTCTCAGCGATGCTCACCAACAAGTCGTGCGTCAACGGACGCGGCCGCGGGATCCCCTTCACGCAGCGGTCGATGCTCGTGGCCTCGAAGATGCCGATCAGAATCGGGAACGATCGCTTGCCTTCGACTTCCTTGAGATAGATGACCTGCTGATCGTTGATCTCGCTGATGATGATTCGCGACAATTCCATCTGGACGGGCATCGAGACCACCTTTTTCGTCATGAAGAGGCCCGGCGCGAGCTAGGTTTTCGTAGTTCGAAACCCTGGCTCGCACGCTGCGGGGCAAGCACCGATTATAGAAACCGTCGCACACCGGCGACTAGAGGCCAGTTGCCGAGCGATGCGACAAGAATCACGAAAACGCGAAGATGAAAGCGCGATGACGAAAAAATCGCCACCAAGCCACGCACTGTGGAATCGGTCGCTGATTGCGGCGATTCTGGCGTTCGTGGCGACGCGCGTATGGCTTCTGGCGTTCTTTTCGCCGTTGGGAAGCGACGCCGATTTTTACTGTCAGTGGGCCTTGAACGCCGTCGACTTGGGTCAAACGCCGTACAGCAAGGAACTGCCGCTCGAGTATCCGCCGCTCGGGTTTCGCGTGTTGACGCTGCCTCGCGTGTTCGCCAGTGATCGCGTGGCTTCGGACGACGTGAGCCGAGAAACGTTCGAGCGCTTGTTGGCCGAGTATCTGCCCGTGCACCGGGCGATCATGGCGACCTTCGACGCGGCGAGTTTCGCGCTGTTGCTGCTCGTCGCGCGGCGAAGAAGGCCAGAGCTCGTCGCGGCCTGCGCTTGGACGTACGTGGCGATGACGTTCTGTCTGGCGCACTTGATGCTCGAACGCATGGACGCGGGGCTGCTGTTCTTTGTGATGCTGTGGGCATGGTGTTGGACGGTGGACGACGAGCCGCGTCGGGCGCGGTGGTGGCATGCCGCGTCTTGGGCGGCGTTGGGGCTTGGCGGAGCGTATAAGCTCGTGCCCGTCGTAATGGCCCCCGTGTTGTTCGCATGGAAGGTCCGCGACGACCGTCGTGCGGCGATGCTCGCGGCGCTGGTGTTCGCAATCTGTCTCATCACGCCGTTTGCCTGGGAATATGCCCACGCGGGTTCGGGTGTCGCGGATGTCTTCACGTATCACGCCGAGCGCGGGATTCAACTCGAATCGATCTACGCCTCGGCACTGATGATGACGAAGCCGTTCGGCGTGCCGATGTACGTCGAGGACTCGCATCGATCGTTGGAGTTGATCACCGGCGCGTCGCCGTGGCTGGCGAAGTTGTCGACATGGTTGATCGCCGCCCTTGTGGGAGCGACAAGCGCATGCGCGATGTCGCCTCGATATCGCCGCGATCGGTTCGCCGCTTATCGCTTGGCGCTATGGACGATCGCCGCCGCGACGGCCGTCAGCAAAGTGCTCTCGCCGCAGTTCTTCATTTGGGAACTGCCGGTGCTGCTTTTGCTCGGCGTCGAGGTCTGCCGAGGACGCGAGTTCACGGTGCTCGCCACGCTACTCGTCGTGATGGCGGCGCTGACGACGGCGATCTATCCGTATCACTACTTGCCGCATATTTCGTGGAGCGGCGGACCGAACGCGGTGACGTTGAGCGAGTTGCACCCAATCGCGTGTGGGATGTTGATCGTTCGCAACGCGCTGTTGGTTGGCGTCGTTGCGTGGAGTGGCGTGCGTGTCTTTACGCAACGCACAGCCCCGGCTAGTCGCCAGCGACCAAAGGCGGAGGAAATGGGCGCTCAATAATTGGGCGTCGGAGCGCGGTAGCGATGGATGTCGATTGTGCGGAACCAGTCGATCGTTTTCTTGAGGCCTTCGCGGAGGGCGATCTTCGGTTCCCAGCCGAGCTTCGACTTCGCCAGGTCGATGTTCGGCTTACGCTGGGTGGGGTCATCGGCCGGCAGCGGCTTGCGGACGAGTTTGCTCTTCGAGCCGCTGAGCTCGATGACCATATTCGCCAACTCGAGGATCGTGAACTCACCCGGGTTTCCAAGGTTCACCGGGCCGATGAAATCGTCGGGGCCATTCATCATGCGGATCATGCCTTCGATCAAATCGTCGCGGTAACAGAACGATCGCGTCTGCTGGCCGTCGCCGTAGATCGTCAGGTCTTTGCCTTCGAGGGCTTGCACGATGAAGTTCGACACGACGCGGCCATCGAACGGATGCATCCCAGGGCCATAGGTGTTGAAGATGCGAACGACACGAATGTTCACGCGGTTGTGGCGGTGATAGTCCATGAACAACGTCTCGGCGGCACGCTTGCCTTCGTCGTAGCAGGCACGTGGGCCGATGCAATTGACGCTGCCGCGATAGTCTTCCGTTTGCGGATGGACCTCGGGATCGCCATAGACTTCGCTGGTCGAGGCCTGGAATACCTTCGCGCGGCAACGCTTGGCCATGCCGAGGACGTGAATCGCCCCGAGCACGGAGGTCTTCATCGTCTTGATCGGATTGAACTGGTAATGGCCCGGGGCAGCGGGGCACGCGAGGTTGTAGATCTCGTCGACGTCGAGCCACAACGGTTGCGTGATGTCGTGACGCAACAGTTCGAAGTTCTGCTTGTCGAGCAGATGAGCGACGTTCGTTTTCTGGCTGGTGAAGAAGTTGTCGAGGCAGAGGACGTCGTGGCCTGCCGCGACGAGACGTTCGCACAGGTGCGTACCGAGAAAGCCGGCGCCGCCAGTAACGAGAATGCGTTTGATGGACGACAAGTTTCAGACCTCGAATTCCGTGATGACCTCGCGAGGCGACCAGCGCGCTACTTTGGCGTGCCTTGGCGGGCCATCGCGTGCAATCGTTGCATTTCGTGTTTGCTGCCGACGAACAGCGGTGTGCGCTGGTGCAGCGCTTCGGGAACGATCTCGACGATGCGACCGTGGCCGTTGCTGGCCATGCCGCCCGATTGCTCGGCCAACATCGCGATGGGATTTGCCTCGTACATCAAGCGCAGTTTTCCATCGGGATAGTGGGCCGTCGGAGGATACATGAAAATGCCGCCCTTGAGCATCGTGCGATGAAAATCGGCGACAAGCGATCCAATGTATCGCGACGAATACGTCGTGCCACCCTCGCCAGACTTCAACCAGTGCAGAAAGCGGTTGCAGTAAGAAGGGAAGTTGTCAGCGTTCGCTTCGTTTACCGAGTACAAGTTGCCGCGATCGGGCATGCGAATGTTCGGATGGCTGAGCACGAAGGCGCCAATCGACATGTCGAGCGTAAACCCGTGCACGCCATGGCCGGTGGTGTAGACGAGCATCGTGCTCGGTCCGTAAAGGATGTAGCCGGCGGCGATCTGTCGCGTGCCTTGCTGCAACACGTCGGTGGCTGCGTCGCTGTGATTGTCGGGATCACGGCGAAGAATCGAGAAGATCGTCCCGACGCCGACGTTGAGGTCGATGTTGCTCGAGCCGTCGAGCGGATCGAAGACGACAATGTACTCGCCATGCTTTGGATTCTGGAGCACGACCACCGGCTCTTCGTTCTCTTCGCTGGCAAGCACGCCGACGTTTCCGCGATTGCCGAGAGCGTGGAGCAGCGCATGGTTGGCGAAGACGTCGAGCTTTTGCTGAATTTCCCCTTGTGGATTCACATCCGACGTGCTGCCGAGAATGTCGACAAGCCCGGCACGACGCACCTCGGCGGCCACGATCTTCGCGGCCAGGGTGATGCCGCAAAGAAGCCAAGAGAAATCACCCGACGCGCCAGGGCGATGCTGGCGCTGTTGGTCGAGAATATGCTGGGCGGCGGTGATCGGGCTCGAAATCATTTCAAATGCGTTAGATTGGCGGACGACGGGTCACAGAGTCATTCGACTCGTGACGTGAAAGCGTCCATTGTAAACAGCCTCTGGCCGTGCCACTACCGCGGCGCAGCGGCGGGAAATGGCTCAGTTTCCGGCCGCCTCTCACTAAGACCGTCAGAATCGCGAGAATAGGTCCACGTCGGGCCAACTTGTGATCTCGTCGGCCGGGCGATGCAGCAACGGGTCGATAAGCCCCGCAAACTGCTTGCCTTCTTTCGTCGCGTCGCTGTTAAAGAGGACGGCCCAATCGATGCCATCGGCGCGGCAAACCAACAGCGTCGAAGTTCCGCTGAGCATCCCCGTGTGCCACTTGGTGTACTTGCCCGATCCCGCAGGGCGAACCTGCCACCCACACGCATAGTACACGTCCTTCGGCTCGCCGTTAGGTCGATGACCGATCCTGCCCGCAGGCGGGGCCAGCATCGTGCGGATCGTCTGTTCCTTGAAGATCGGACATTGCTTCGGATTGTCGAGAGCCGTCGCGAAACGCAACAGGTCGACGGTCGACGCGATCCACCCGCCATTGGCGTCCATGTTCTCAATGTTCTCGAAGCCGTACGGTATCGGCACCTCCTGGCCGATGCGCGGCCCAACAACGGCGCGGCCCTCGCGATTCTTGCTGTCGTAATATGTGACCTCGTTCGGTGCTCGGTCGCGATACAGATTCTTACCAAGCTGCATGTGCTTGACGCCCAGCGGTCGGAGAATCTGTTGGGTCACAAAGTCGCCGTACGATCGCCCCGACACGGCTTCGATCACACGTCCGAGCAAGCAATAGCCGAAGTTCGAATAGACGTACTTCGTGCCCGGATCGAAATCGAGCGGCCGACCCATCACGTAGCGAATGATCTGCTTCGGATGAATCGGCAGCGGTACATCGAGCGCTTTGGCGACCACTTCAGCCGTCCGCGCACTGATGGGGTCGAACGACTTGTCGCGATCGAAGCCCGCCGTGTGTTGCAAACACTGCAGTACGGTGATCTCGTGCCAGCGCGGATCGAGCTTCGCTCCCGAAGGTAAAAACGGCTGCAGCTTCAACAGCGGCATCACTTGGTCGTCGAGCTTGAGCTTGCCGCGCTCGACCAGGTGCATCACTGCGGCCGAGGCGAACGGTTTGCTGACGCTCGCGATGCGAAACAGCGACGCCGGCTTCACAGGTTCGTGGCGTTCTACGTTCGCAAGACCGAAGCCACGAGCGTAAACGAGTCGTCCGTGATAACTCACTCCGAGCACCGCGCCTGGCGGTTTGTACTTCGCCATGAAGTCGGACATCAACTCATCGTAGGCCGCGAGCTTTGGCATCTCCTGACCGGTGATCTCGGCAGCATCGGCGCGAGAGCACGCACCGAAGGCAATCGCCGTGGCCGCCTTGAGAAGTCTCCGGCGGCCGACTTCGAAAACTCGATCGGTGTTCGAGCGTTTCATGCGCTTGCGGTGCGACGACTACTCGGCCATGCCGAGTTGCCGCATTTTGCGATAGAGATTTGAGCGGTGCAGGCCAAGTTGATCGGCCGCTTGGCTCATGTTGCCTTGCGCGTGCGAGATGGCCTGTTGAATGTACTCGGACTGAAAGCGATTCGTAGCGTCGTTTAAGGGCAGATCGGTCGCGATGTTGGGCGTCGCCTGACTCGACGGCGCGAGAATGAACCCGAGGTCATCGGGCTCAATCGTGTCTGAACCCAGCAAGTACGCGAGACGTTCCATCACGTTTCGCAGTTCACGCACGTTGCCCGGCCAAGGGTGCGATTCGAGACTTTGTCGAGCTGCCGGCGAAATTTCGAGGACTGCACGGCGAGCTTGCGGACAAAAGTGTTCGAGAAAGTAAGTCGCCAACGGGATAATGTCTTCCGGTCGTTCGCGCAGCGGCGGAATGACGAGTGAAACGACATTCAGCCGGAAGTAAAGATCCTGCCGGAATCGCTTCACTCGCACCATCGCGCCGAGATCCTGGTTCGTCGCCGCAATCACGCGGGCGTCGGTGTGAATGCTCTTCGAGCCGCCGACACGCACGACGACTTTTTCTTCGAGCACACGCAGCAGCTTCGCCTGCCCGCCAGGACTGAGGTCGCCGATCTCGTCAAGAAAGATGGTGCCGCCACTGGCGAGTTCGAACTTGCCGGGGCGCGACTCGTGAGCATCGGTGAACGCGCCCTTTTCGTGTCCGAATAGCTCGCTCTCAAGGAGCGTCTCGGTGAGGGCTGCGCAGTTGACGGCAATGAACGGGTGATCGCGGCGAGGGCTGAGATAATGGATCGAACGACTCACGACCTCTTTGCCGGTGCCGTTCTCGCCGAGCACCAACACAGCCAACTCCGTGGGCGCGACTCGCTGGACGGTCGAGCGAAGCGCTTCAATCACGGCGCTGGTGCCGATCATTTGCACGCGTTCGGCCGCATCGGCCGTCAACTGACGTCGCGATTCGATTAGCCGTGAGCGCTCTTGGGTGTTTTCGAGCGCAATCGACGCATGGCTCGCCAACTCGACGAGCGCGGATTCATCGTCGGCCGTGAAGTTGCCATCGCTTTTGTTGATCGCTTCGAACACACCGAGGATGTCCCCCTTGCGACTTCGGAGGGGGACGCACAGAAGCGTTCGCGTGGTGTATTTGAGTTGTTCATCGACGCGGCGACTGATCATCGCCTGATCGCTACCGGCGTCGACACGAATGGGTTGGCCGGTGCGAACCACTTGGCCGACGACACCTTCGTTATCGGCGATTCGCAATTCGCCACCACCGACGCCCAATGCCGGACGTCCGACGAGCGAATGATTCGGTCGATCCCAGAGAAAAATGCTCGCGCGATCGGCGCGAAGCAGTCGGGTCGCCGCCTCGGCCATTTGCACCAACAGCGGCTGCATTTCGTGCGTCTGGTTCCATTGGGCCGCGATGTCGAGAATCGTACGCAGACGATGAAGTTGTCGCTGTGTTTGCAGGCGTGTGCGAACGCTGTCCAGCGCCTGCCCGATGGCTGGAGCGATTGCTACGGCTAATTCCTGACGAGCAGTTGGCAGGCCATGCAAGGCGAGCACTTCGCTTCCGGCCGCATGAAGCCGCAAAGGCACGACGAACCATCCATCGCGTGACGTCGGCTCTTCGCGATCGAGCACTTCGTTCAACCACGACTCGGGCAAGGCGTGCCGTCCACCAGCTTCGCCGAGCAGCATCCACCTTCCACTGCCGAGGGTCGCGATCGCTGCAAAGTCGGCTCGAGTCGTGGGCAATAACGCCTCGAGCGCCTGCCGGGCTAACACGAGAGGATCGGTCGCCTGACAGCCATTCCAAAGAATCTGACAGGCCACGTCTGCCGCTTCGTTGGCGACGTCAGCGGTCGAGATTCCGAAACTGTCGGCAGGGGGCATGTCAGAAAGCCGCTTTGGGTGTCAATTTGATTCGCTTACGATCAACATTAGCACAGTACGCGCCTCCGGCTGCGGTCATTCTGATGAAAAAGCCTGCCGTTATTGTGTTGTGCTGGCATCGAACTGACAACGCCCGCTGACAGAGGGCAGGTTGAGGCAAATCGGATTGGGCGGTATTCTTGCGCCTTCCGCTACCAGCCTCATCGAGGCAGGCATCGACGCTGGCATCGAAAGGAGACGCCGTCATGGGTTTGTTCGACGGAAAGAAAGGCCTCATCCTGGGAGTCGCCAACGATCATTCGATCGCGTGGGCGATCGCGCAATTCGTGATGGCCGAGGGAGCGGTCTGCGGATTCACCCACCTGCCGGACCGTCCGGACGACGAACGGCAGCGCAATCGCCGACGCGTCGCCCTTTTAACGGACGAAGCGCCGAACGCGAAGTTCCTGATTCCCATGGAAGTCACGAGCGACGCCGACATTCGCTCGGTCATGAGTCACACGGCCAAGGAATTTGGCAAGATCGACTTCATGCTGCATTCGATCGCCTACGCGCCGCTGGAAGACCTGAAGGTCGACACCGTCCGCACGAGCCGCGACGGATTTAAGCAAGCGATGGAGATCAGCGCCTACAGCCTGATCGCGGTATCGAACGCGGCTCAGGAGATCATGAATCCAGGGTCGAGCATCCTGACGATGACGTACTTCGGCGGCGAGCGCGCAGTGCCTGGCTACAACGTGATGGGCATTTGCAAGGCGGCCCTGGATGCCTCGGTTCGCTACCTGGCGTACGACCTCGGACCCAAGGGCATTCGCGTGAACGCCGTGAGCGCCGGCCCCGTCCGGACGCTTGCCGGCCGCGCCGCCGGCGTTGAAGACATGCTCAGCCTGTACGAAAAAATGGCCCCGTTAGGCCGAAACATCACGCACGACGAAGTCGGCCGCACCGGTGGATTTCTGCTGTCGAGCATGTCGGACGGCATCACCGGCGAGATTCTGCATCTCGACGGCGGGTACAACATCATGGGTTCGCCAGGCCGGCTGCTCGACGGCTACCGCAAAACGTGACTCGTTTCGAGGTCAGCTTGACGCTATGCCGAAGCGTGACCCATACTACCCCATCGGGGATTTATCGACTTCATTGTCTAGTGAGAGGAAACGGCGATCGACAAGTCACAGAGGATCAACGACCAGATCCGTATCAGTCCGGTGCGTGTCATTGGAGCCGATGGCAGTCAGTTGGGAATCATGCCGACGGACGAAGCGCTGGGTCGGGCGCGCGAATTGGAGCTTGACCTGGTCGAGGTGGCTCCGACGGAAAGGCCTCCTGTCTGCCGCATCATGGACTTCGGTAAGTTCAAGTATCAGCAGAAGAAGCGTCAGCACAAAGCGCACACGCATCAAACGAAGCTGAAAGAGATTCGCGTTCGCCCGAAGACCGACGAGCACGACATCACGGTCAAGGTGAACCACGCCCGCGAATTCCTCGCGCACAAAGACAAAGTGATCGTGTCGGTCGTGTTCCGAGGCCGCGAACTGGCGCACGTCGAAGAAGGTCACCGCGTTGTTCAACAGGTGATCAAAAATCTCGAGGACATCGGCAAGGTCGAATCGCCGCCCAGCCAGCAAGGTCGCCGCATCGTGTGCGTTCTGGCGCCCAAGTAATTGCGGACATCTATTGACCGCGGGGGTCGCAGAGGGCGCAGAGAAGGATCGATCGTAACGATTCTTCCTGGTCGACCGTGTCGTCCCTCTGTTTCTTCTGATCTCTGCGCTCTCCGCGAATTCTGCGGTTAGCTTCTCTGGGCGCGCGAATGTCTCGTCGATTGGCAATCGGCGTGTTTTAATGGGGTATCGGTGAAAGCCGGTTTGCCGAACACGCCCTTAGAAGGAATCGCAGAGATGCTGCGCTACGCTTCAATCGTTCTCGTGGCTTCGCTCGCCACTTGCATTGGCCCGTGTGTTGCCGACGCGGACGCCGCCGACAAGCGGCCGAACGTCATCATCATTTATTGCGATGACATGGGCTGGGGCGACCTTGGTTGCTACGGCAACGAACAGTTCAAGACGCCGACGATCGACCGCATGGCCGAGCAAGGGGCTCGGCTGACGAACTTCACGAGTTGCTGCCCGTACTGCGCTCCGTCACGCGTTGGCCTTCAAACGGGTCGTTACCAGTTCCGCAGCGGGTTGATCAACAACCCGGCGCCCGACGCGGGGCCCGAGGCCAACGAATACGGCATCCCCAATTCCGAGATCACGCTCGGCGAGTTGTTTCGCTCGGCAGGTTACTACACCGCGTGCGTCGGCAAATGGCATCTCGGCCATCAAAAGCAGTTCATGCCCATCAAGCATGGCTATCAGGAATATCTCGGCATCTTGTACAGCAACGACATGCGGCCCGTGCATCTGTACGACGGCGACCGACTCACACGAACACTCGTCGTGCAGACGACGCTGACGAAAATGTACACAGAACGTGCGTTAAAAATTATCGATGAGAACAAAAGCAAGCCGTTCTTCCTTTATCTCGCTCATGCGATGCCTCACAAGCCGTTGGCGGCGTCGGAACGTTTCTATCGCGCGAGCGGCGCAGGCCTGTACGGCGACGTGATGGCCGAGCTTGATTGGAGCGTGTCGCAAATCCTCGACAAGCTGAAGGACCTCGATCTCGACGAGCAAACGCTCATCATTTTTTCCAGCGACAACGGCCCCTGGTTCGGCGGAAGCACCGGCGGTCTGCGCGGCATGAAAGGCCAAACTTGGGAAGGGGGTCTGCGAGTGCCGCTCATCGCACGTTGGCCAAGCCACATTCCTGAAGGTCACGTCTCCGACGAACCTGCTGTCATTCTCGACGTATTCACGACGGTGCTCAATGCGGCGGGGATACCGATTCCGACCGATCGCCCGATCGACGGCAAGGACATCATGCCGTTGCTCACGTCCGACGCGAAGAGTCCGCACAAGGACATCTTTTCGATGAAGGGGGAAACGCTGTGCACCGTGCGCTCGGGAAAATGGAAGCTGCATGGCCCCGCCTCGGGCCCGCGAGATCTCCTTGCTGCTCAGAAAAGCGTACCGACGCGAGATCCACGTGCCCCCGACGGATTCACAATCCTCGCGCCGCGCGAGCAGTACCCGACTGACAAGTTGCCGGGCATTCTCACTGGCGACAGTGACGGTGATTGGCTGCTCTTCGACATGGAGAAAGATCCGAAAGAGCAGCACAACGTCGCGGGCGATCACATCGACGTAGTGAGAAAGCTGCGCGCGTCGTTCGACGAGATGTTGGCAGCGATGCCGACGAAATCGCACGAGGCGTCGCTCCCCATCAAGAAGAAAGCGGAAGCGCCGAAGGAAGGCGACGGCAAGCCCGGTGACAAGCCCGACGATAAAAAGCCGGACGGCAAGAAGCCCGCTGGTAAGAAGCCGACCGATAAGAAAGAGGGCAAGAGCGACGATAAGTCGGATAGCAAGAACGCCAAGGAGCAGGCGGAGCGTTGACGCGTCGGCTCACACCGCGACGGGTTGCGGCTGCTGACGCGGGCGTCGTTTGATGAGGCAGACCTCGTGCCCCGTGCGATCGCGAATCACATCGTCCATCAGCGTTCGCATCAGTATTAGACCGCGGCCCTTCTGCATGTGCAGCGTCGCGGGGTCGTTGAGGTCGGGCACTTTGGCAGGGTCGAAGCCTCGGCCGCTGTCGCGAATGATGAATCGCGCTTCGTCGTCCGTGATGACCATCTCGAAAAACAGCTTGCGATCGCGATACGGCGCCTCGGCCGAGCGCTCGCTCACGGGGTTGCGTGCTCCTGGTTCGAGCAAGCTCAATCGAGACTCTTCGATGTCCTCAGTCGTCAGTTCCAAGTTGCCATGATAAAGCGCGTTGTAAAGCGCTTCTTCCAACGCGATGCCCACCTGCACGCGTTCCGCTTCGTCGATGACGCGCATGTTCGCAAGTTGCTGTTGCACCTGATCGACCAATGGCGGAATCAACGCTGTGTCGTTGTCGAGCACATAGGCGACGCGCAGCTGCGACAGCGATCCCATCAATCGTCGATGCTGTTGATCGGTATGAGCGACGTTCAGCACACCTTCGACGGTATCGAGAAGGTAGCGCGCGAGTTCCGTCTTCGGCACATAGCTGGCGGCGCCTGAGAGAAGCGCCTGCACGGCGACGTCTTCGCTGCCGTGCGCGGTCATCAAGATGACCGGTATCAGCGGATACTGGCTGCGGACCGTCTCGACGAGTTGCAGGCCGTTGAGGTTCGGCATCTGCAAGTCAGTGACGACGATGTCGGGATGCTCGGCCTCGATCTTTTCGAGGGCTTCACGCCCATCGCAAGCGAAGAGCACGTGCAGCGAGCCGCTCTTTTGGAGCAGGCGACCCGCAAGGACGCGATCGACCGCCGAATCGTCCACCACCAAAACGGTAGCCATGGCCTGCGAGCATCTCCCCTCTGCCTCGGGCCGCCGGCCGTGCGGTACACCCGTTGACCGCCGGCATCGGCCATCAGCGTACACGCGCCTGCACGTCATTGCCAGCAGTTTGACGATCGCCGCCGCCCGAACGATGATGGCCGTCGTCATCGCCCCAGCTTTCGAGGAGTTCGCCATGTCGCGCCGCGGTCCGTTCGTTGTTGCTTTCCTCATGTTGGTTTCCGTTTCGATTCTCATGATGACGTCAACCATCGACACCTTCGCACAAACGCCTGGGCCTCGTTTCGGCGTGATCGATCGCCTCGATCCGCGTTTCGACTCGTTGATCGCCACCGACGCCAAGCTCGAAAAGCTCGCCGACGGCTTCGAATGGTCCGAAGGTCCACTTTGGCTGCGCGATGAAAAGGCGCTGCAGTTCTCCGACATTCCGCGCAATAGCGTCATGCGATGGAAGGAAGGCGAAGGCGCGAAGCTGTTCTTCACGCCCAGCGGTTACACCGGCAGCGCTCCGTTCACGGGTATCGAACCCGGCAGCAACGGTTTGATTCGCGATCCTCAAGGTCGTCTCGTGCTTTGCCAGCATGGCGATCGCCGCATTGCGCGTCGTGAAGCCGATGGCGCGTTCACGACGCTAGCAGATCGTTATGAAGGTAAACGTCTCAACAGCCCGAACGACGGCGTCTACAAATCGAACGGCGATCTCTATTTCACCGACCCGCCCTACGGCTTGCCACTTCGCGAGAAGGACCCCGGCCGCGAGCTCGACTTTTTTGGCGTGTATCGTCTCGCGCCCGATGGCACGCTCACGCTGCTCACCAAAGAAATGACGCGCCCCAACGGCATTGCGTTCTCGCCCGATGAGAAGCTGCTGTACGTCGCGCAATCCGATCCCGACGCGGCATTATGGAAAGTGTTCGACGTGAAGGCCGACGGCACGCTCGGCCCCGGCCGCGTGTTGTTCGATGCTACCGCGTGGGCGAAAGCCGGCCGCCCTGGTTTGCCCGATGGTATGAAGGTCGAGCGCGGCGGCAACATCTTCGCCACCGGGCCTGGCGGCGTGCATGTCTTCGCACCCGATGGCAAGCATCTCGGCACGATCGACACCGGCGAGCGCACCGCCAACTGCGCGTGGGGCGACGATGGCAGCACGCTGTACATCACGGCCGACATGTACCTTTGCCGCATTAAAACACTCACACGCGGCGCGGGCTGGTGACGGTTGCTCACGTCACGCTCACGTTCGCATGGCATCCATCGAACCACGTTGACGCGCATGCGTTCATCATTGAGCCTCATGCCATTGGCAGCGATTTTCATTAGATCGTTGCTCCTCTCGGCTTAGGGATAACCCTTCGCGGGCATCGAATATGCGGACGGTGTCGGCACTCGGTAGAGCGGCCGCTCTCTAGCCATTCGCGTGCTAACGGTCGCCCCCCATTTTTCAAAATAGGCGGGAAGGAGTTCTCTCATGACGCACCGTTCTTTTTTAGGTGACTTTCGTCGCAGGTCGCTTGCAGGCCTCGCCGTAACACTGCTGGCACTGGCTCCGACGGCTTGGGCACAGCAGAGCAACAGCTCGAACTCGAACAATGACAATCGCAATCGTGCGAGTTCAACAGACAACGACTTCGATTCCGACGACGACTCGGATTCGTCCGATTCGAATCGCCGAGATGCCGATCAGCGCGATCGCGATCAGCAACGCCGTGATCAACAAAACCGCGACCAGCAAAATCGTCAGCGTTCGCAGCGTGATCAATCGTCTCGCGATCAGCAGAACAGCCAACGCGATCAGCAGTCACGCGATCAGCAATCACGCGATCAGCAATCACGCGATCAATCGAACCGTGACCAGCAATCGCGCGATCAGCGAAACGATCAACGCTCGCAGCAGAACCAGCACGGCCAACAGCAGTTCGGCAACCAGCAAGACCAACAACGTTGGCAACAAAACCAACAGGGTCAGCCGCAACAGCACCAGGCTTGGCGACAAGACAGCCAAGGCAACTGGCAACAGCAGCCCAACCAGAATCAGTATGGCCAAAACCAATACGGCCAGAACCAGTACGGTCAACAAGGCTCGCAACAGAACCAGCAAACTTGGCAGCAGAACCAAGGCTGGCCACAGAACCAAAATGGATACGATCAGAACCGCCAAAACCAGTTCGGCCAAAATCAATACGGCCAACAGAACGACCAGTTCCGTAACCAGCAGGGCTACTACCAGCAAGGCAACAACCAGGGCTACAACGCTTATCAGGCTGGTTCACAGAGTCCCGCCTCCGAGCAACAGTACACGCGCTGGAATCAAAACGGCCAAGGTCAGAACGGTCAGAACCAGAACGCCCAGAACCAGGATTCCCGCAACCAGGACTTCCGCAACCAGCAAGGTCAGTTCGCCAACAACCAGGGCGGAAATGACCAGAACCGACAGAACCAAGGTTGGAACGATCAAAACCGCCAGTACCAAGGCGGACAAAACGATCGCGACAACCAAGGTCAGCTCGGCGTCACGCTTGCCGCTCACCCGACGCACGGCGTTCAGGTGACGGAAGTCTCGCCGAACACGCCGGCCCAGCACGCGGGTCTGCAACCTGGCGATCAGATCGTGACGGTCAACGGCCAACACATCTACTCGAACCAGGATCTCATCCGCGTTCTGCATCAAGGCAACAACCAAGGCCCGACGCAGTTGACCGTTCTTCGCAACGGCCAGGTGCAACACGTCCAAGCTCAGCTCGTCCCGCACGGCCCCGTCAACAACAACGGCGGCCAAAGCTGGACCGGCAACGCATGGAACAGCAACGCTTGGAATAGCAACGCGTCGAATACTAGTGGTCAGTTCGGCTACGGTAATCAACAAGGCCAGTTTGCCAGCAACCAAGGCAGCTTCCATCGCGAACGTCCCGCCTTGGGCATCACGATGCAGCAAACCGGCCCGAACGAGGTCCGCATCACGAACGTCCTTCCTGGCAGCCCCGCTCAGCGCGCTGGTCTGCAGCCTGGCGATCGCATCGTTTCGATCGACAACCAACAGGTCGGACACGAGCAGGACGTGATCCATCTCGTTTCGCAGTCGCACCCCGATCAGCGTTTGCCGATACAAGTCGACCGCAACGGCCAAACCGGCACCGTCTGGACCCAGCCCGAGCAGGCCGACCAGGTCTACAACAACCAGAACCGCTAACGCGGCCCGGTCTTCTAACGACCGCACCTTCGAGCCCTCGGCGCCCGCGCGCCGGGGGCTTTTTTCTTTTGAGCAGGATTCAGGCGTCGGGACTCAGGATTCAGGCGACGCTTTCCCCTCCGCCCACTGACTCCCGACTCCCGACTCCTGAATCCTGCCCCTCCGAATCCTGATTTATTCCCCGGCCCATGAAACGGGACGTTTTGTGCAATAAGTCGACTTTCTGCCCACCTCCCGCCGACTTTTTGCACACCGCACAAAAACTCGACATCCGCCCCGCAACCTCGCGATCCTTCCCTCATCTCACGCATCGCAGCCATCTTCGCGCTCCAAGAGGCGCGAATACGTTACACGATATGTCGGCTTACCTTCAACGAGAGAAGTGAGCCACGGTGCAAGAGAATGTAAAGCCATCTCCACGTGGGTTAGGCCAGACCTCCGATGGCGTTCGGTTACAATCGAAAACGACTTTCGTCCACGGGGCAACTATGGTTCTCCAAGTACGCATAGCTTCGTTCGATAATTTGCCGGTCGCGCAGTTTGCCCAACAGCGCTTAGCGGATGAAGGTATCCCCAGTTTCCTCGACAACGCGACCGTCGTCAGCTGGTTCTGGCCGATTCGTGACGCTGTGGGCGGCCTCAAACTTTTAGTCGAGCATTCCGATGTGGAACTCGCTCGCGAGGCTCTGACGTTCGTGAATGACGGTTCCGCTGACGTAACGCGTTGCCCCACGTGCGGAGAACCGCTCGAACCGGGATGGCAAGTTTGCTGGAAGTGTGGCGATCCCGATCACCATGACCTAGGCCTAGCAACCGCATCGGCGCGAAATCACGTTTATGGAAGCGTCCTCGAATCCATCTCTACGGAAACTATGCGCGCCGCACTGATTTCGATCTGCGGCGCTTGTATTCTCGCAACATTTGGGCTTTCGGGACTACTGATATGGGTGATCGCACTTGTAGCGTTCGTCGCAGGATCATCTGAGGCAACCGGTCATCAGTCCGGAGAGACCTCGGATGACTTATCAAGCAGCGTCGAGGAGCCCGCGTCGGACCATTACGTCTTCGATCATATTGCTGCTCGTGCCATGTATTCGTCGGTTTTTGGACTGACGACGTTCCCACCGCTAACACTGTACGCGTTTTGGCTTCTTAACCGAATAAGCGCTCATCGAAATAAACTGTCTTCGACAGGGCGGTGGTGGCGACGTTCCGCTTGGTGGATCGTGTTCTGGACTTTCATGCTCTACGGGTGGTTGATTTTTGTCGTACCGAGCATGAAAGGGAATTTTCCGTATCAGAGCTACAACGGTCCGACTCCGTGGGAGCCGATCAAGTGATGAAGCGTCGCTGGGTGCCACTGGCTGCTTGTCAGCCAGTGCAGTGGAACGCGAACACCAGGCACTGGCTGACAAGCAGCCAGTGGCACCAGGCAAGCAACGGGAGTCGAAATCTGTGATAGCCGACGTATAATCAAAAGAACGAAGCCCGCTCGCGGGTGTTCCATACAAAGGAACTGCCTCCGTGACGCGGGCCTCGCCAACCAAGCTGAGGCCGTCACCCCGTTACAAATGGGGTGACGGCCCGCTTTTACCCTGCAATGACGCGAAGTTGATCGCGTCTTCGTGAACGTTTAGCCTTGTTCTCCTCGCGTTCCTTCAACATCTGCTCCGCGAATGGTCGCGCAGGCCTCGATCATTCCCGAAAGATCATATTCATTCGATTTTTGCCCGTAGCGCAGATCGTGGCGGGGAACTCGTCTTACGTATCCGGCCACTTCAAGCTTTTTGATCCGACGTCTGACTGTACTCACGTCAATTTGCATGCATGTTGCAATAGTTCTTTTTGACGGGAATGGGAGTTCACCCGGATACCACCAGTGCCTAACCAGGTGGAGGATGATGTTGACATCGATTGGATCAAGACCGAGAGCCTTCTGATGTTCCAGGAACACATCTGGAAGTAGGGACCATCCGGCATTCATGAGGGTTGGAGTCCACTTCTTCTCGTTTCGCTTGAATCCTTTTTGTCCCGAAGCTGCGGTCGCGGACATATTTACTCTCCGCTTATCAAGTGAACGGAATAGTCTCAGTGTATGCGTTCGTTATGTGCTGTGAAGTTGGACGGGGATGGGCCAGCGAGCCCAAGGGGGGCGGCTGCTGAGCCTAGGCCGGTGTGTATCGTAGCCGTGGCCCGACGGCGGGCGTGCCCCCCGAAGCAATACCTACGCGCCAGTAGTTAAGTCTCAAGTACACATCGCGAATACGAACATAGATGAAAAGCCCGGGCGGCAGTCGTGCCCAGGGGGTCCGCAAGATAATTCAGAATGGTCGCGTTGGCGGTTCCTAAGCTTTATCAGAATCTCCACTACACTGGCTGACAAGCAGCCAGTGGCACCCGAACTCGGAATCCGATTGCAGCAATGTCGTCAATAATCATTCACCGCGCCCTTATCCGTCAGGCCGGCGGTGGTCTTGATGACTTGGCGGATGGTTTTGGCGGCGACTTCGTCCAACAACTTCTGCACGGCGGTTTCGAGGGGCATGGCGCCGAGGTCGCCGTCGATGCGGTCGCGAACGCTGACGGTGCCGGCTTCGACGTCGCGCTCGCCGACGACGAACATGTAGGGGATCAACTTCAGCTGCGCGTCGCGGATTTTGCCGCCGAGCTTCTCGGGGCGGTAGTCGCCGGTCACGCGTAGGCCGGCCTCCTTGAGACGAGCTTCGACGCGACGCGCGTACTCTTCGGACTTCTGGCTGACGGTGACGACGCGGGCTTGCTCGGGGGCGAGCCACAACGGGAACGCGCCGGCGAAGTGCTCGATCAGCACGCCCATGAATCGTTCGAGACTGCCGAGCGGCGCGCGGTGGATCATCACGGGCCGATGCGGCAGGTTGTCGGCGCCGACGTATTCGAGCCCGAACCGTTCTTTGCTCGGCAAGTTGTAATCCAACTGCACGGTGCCGAGCTGCCACTCGCGGCCGATGCAATCGTTGACGACGAAATCGGCCTTGGGACCGTAGAACGCCGCCTCGCCTTTCTCGGCCTTGGCTTCGATGCCCAGGCTCTTACAGACGTTTTCGAGCTCGCGCTCGGCACGGTCCCAGGTTTCGGCGCTGCCGACGTACTTGTCGCTGGCCGGGTCGCGAAACCCGAGCCGCACGCGGTAGTCGGTGAGGCCGAGTGTTTTGAGAACGTGGATGGTCATCTCGATGCAGCCGCGGAACTCGTCGGCGACTTGCTCTTCGGTGCAGAACAGGTGGGCGTCGTCCTGCGTGAAGCCGCGAACGCGCGTGAGGCCGCCGAGCTCGCCGGATTTTTCGTAGCGATAGACGGTGCCGAACTCCGCGAGTCGCACCGGAAGGTCGCGGTAGCTGCGCGGCTTGGCCTGGTAGATCATGATGTGGTGCGGGCAGTTCATCGGCTTGAGCAGGTACCGCTCGCCGTCGCCCATGTCGAGCGGCTTGAACTGGCTGTCGGCGTAGTACGGATAGTGCCCCGAGATTTGGTACAGCTCGACGCGGCCGATGTTTGGCGTGTAGACCGGCTCGTAGCCGCGTTTGAACAGCTCTTCGCGCACC
Source organism: uncultured Planctomycetota bacterium (assembly GCA_963708675.1). GTDB lineage: Bacteria > Planctomycetota > Planctomycetia > Pirellulales > PNKZ01 > DATAXP01. The sequence continues at coordinate 669,914 of CAVPTO010000003.1, read as the reverse complement.
CATTGTTCGAGCAGGCTGCGGACGATCGCCCCCTTCGGTAGCCAAAGGATGAGCCCCGCGCCGACGATGGGATTCACAGCGAACAGCTCGAGCTGCTTGCCGAGCACACGGTGGTCGCGGCGCTTGGCCTCTTCGACCATCTTGAGGTGTTCGTCGAGCTCTTCCTTGCTGAAAAACGCAGTCGCATACAGGCGTTGCAACTGCTGACGCGAGGCGTCCCCTTTCCAATAGCGCCGGCGACGCTGAGCAGCTTGAAATCGCCGATGAACCCGGCGCTCGGGATGTGCCGGCCACGGCAGAGGTCGAGGAACTCGCCTTGGCGGTAGAACGACAGCGATTTCTCGTTGGGGAGCCCCTCGTTGATGTGCTCGACCTTGAGTGTCTGCTTGAGTTCGCGGCAGATGTCGACCGCTTCGTCGCGCGGGACTTCGATCCGCTCGAACGGCTCGTCGAGTTTGACGAGCTTGCGCATCTCGGCCTCGATGGCGGGGAAGTCCTCTTCGGTGAGCTTGTGCTCGAGGTCCATGTCGTAATAGAAGCCGTTGTCGATCGTCGGCCCGAACGCGAGCTGCACGCCGCCGAAGAGCCGCATCACGGCGCGGGCCATGATGTGCGCGCACGAATGGCGCATGATCCGCAGCGCCTCGGGATCTTTCTTGGTGAGCAGCGTCAGCGAGACTTCGCCGTCGGCCGGCAGCGGAGTGACGGTGTCGACCGTTTTGCCGTCGACGACGGCAGCGACAGTGGCCTTGGCCAGCCGCGAGCCGATTTCCGCGGCGACGTCGATCGGGCGAACGGGCTTGGAGTATTCCTTAACGCTTCCGTCGGGGAGCTTGACCTTGAGCATGACGATCCTTCGCAGCAATGACGGCGAGCGAACGGGGCGCCTTTACAAAGGGCGTCCAAGTGAGGGATATCCAAACATGGGTGCCGTGCATCCCGATGCGTTTCTCGCCTATGAGATAGGACGCAACGTATCAGGCCGGGTTCGGTGTGGGCAAGTGGAGCGGGGGGCTTCGTCGATCCGAACTCCTCTCCCGCCGGGAGAGGGTGGCTCGATCGCGATAGCGAGCGAGACGGGTGAGGGCGGCTGGCGGTAGGATTCGCGCCGATTGTGAGTAGATGGCGGGCGGGTCGGTGGCGATTCAGCGAGCCGAGTAAGGGAAGCGACATCGCGCGAGCCACGACGCACCCTCATCCGGCCTTCGGCCACCTTCTCCCGAAAGGAGAAGGACTATTGTGGCGGCTCCGCATCACCACCGAATGTCGTCAACACGCCGCGCCACAAGGCCTCACGCTCGATCATCGCTTCGGGCGAGGTGCGCGGCGCGGCGTAAACGGCGGCCTGCACCATCACCAAATTGCTTTGCGGCTGCACGAAGATCGTTTGTCCATATAGGCCGAGGCACGCGAACGTTCGTGTGCGCATCGGAAACAACCAGAATTGGTATCCGTAGCCCATTTTGGGCGTTGCCACCAAGGGGCGAAACGCTTCGGGCTGTCGCGTGGCGTCGGTGGCGTCGAGCAAATACTCGCGCGGCACGATCTGACGTTCGTCACGGCGACCGTCATTCGCCAACAACAGGCCGAAGCGGCCGTAGTCGCGAAGCGTGGCATTGAAGCGACCGGCCACGCCTTCCGCTCCGGCAACATCGAGGTTCCATCCGGCGTCGGTCTCGGCGCCCAGCGGTTGCCACAACCACTCGCTGGTCAATGTGCTAACGTCCTTCCCCGTCGCGCGAGACAGCACGTGCCCAAGCACGGTCGTTTCGGAAGAGGCATAAGCAAACTTCTCGCCCGCAGGCCATCGACGCTCGCGAAACGATGCGAGCACTTCCAGCGGACTTTCGGACGATTCGCCACGGAACGCACTGGAGAGCTTCGACATATCGTCACGGCCGTTGTACTCCTCGCTGAACTTGATGCCCGAACTCATGCGGAGCAGTTGGCGGATCGTCGCCTGGCCGTAGCCGCTCCCTTTGAGCTCGGGGACGTACTGCTCGGCCGGATCGTCCAATGATTTAATGAGGCCTTTGTCGACCGCGATGCCGATGAGCACCGAGTTCACGCTCTTGGAAACCGAGAACGACAGGAACCGATGATGCTCGTTGCGGTCGTAGCGATAGCGCTCGGCGATGATTTGGTCGCCCTTGAGAACGAGCAACGCCGTCACGCGTTGACGATCGAGATAGTTGTCGAGCGTGCGCGACTCGCCTTGAAAGCGATACTTGATCTCGTCGCCACTGGTAGGCTTCAGAGGCCAAACGTCGTTGCCTCGCTTGACGACGCGCGTTGGAATGAATTTGTCGGTCGACGAGAAACCACCGACCTTGAACCGATCGCCCCCGATGGTCCGGATCGTGCCGATTGGGTAACCTTCGCGCTTGCCGAGAGCATTCTCATCCGGTTCCGCATGTGCGATCGAGATCGTCGCAACGCAGAACGTGATGACGGCGTAGCGAATCAAATTCACGCGAGCACCTGGCGAATGACGTTGCCGTGAACGTTCGTGAGACGGCGATCGAGGCCGTTGTGATACCACGTGAGCTTCGTGTGATCGAAGCCAAGCAAGTGCAAAACGGTCGCGTAGAAATCCCACACGGTCGTCGGCGACTCGACGGCGCGGCGGCCGAACGCGTCGGTCGCGCCATGCGCGACGCCGCCCTTGACGCCTGCCCCCATCATCCAACACGTGAACCCATCGGGGTTGTGATCGCGGCCAGTCGTGCCTTCTTGATGCGTCGGCATGCGTCCGAACTCGGTCGTCCACACGACGAGCGTATCGTCGAGCAATCCGCGACGTTTCAAGTCGGTGAGCAGCGCGGCCGTCGGTTGATCGAAGATCGGCAGATGGCGTTCGTAGTCGGGTTTGAGCGTGCGATGAGCATCCCAGTTGAGCAGGCCGTCGGCCCCCGAAGCACGCGATGAACAGAACAACTGCACGTAACGCACGTCGCGCTCGAGCAATCTTCGAGCGAGCAAACAGTTGCGAGCGTACGCGGCCTTCAAGTCGTTCGCGTCATCGGTGCCGTACAGCTTGTGCGTCTCGACCGTTTCGGAAGCGAAGTCGGTCACCTCGGGCGCCGAGAGTTGCATCCGCGCGGCCAACTCGTAAGCGGCGATGCGAGCTTGCAACTCGTTGTCGCCAGGATGAGTCGCCGCATCGCGACGATCCAGCGACAGCAAGAACTTGCGCGTTGCGCGATCCTCGGCCTCGCCGATGCCTCCGGGAAGCGTGAGATTGCGGATCGGTTGATGCGCGGCCAGTTCGATGCCCTGTTGCTCGGTCGGAAGAAAGCCGTTGGTCCAATTCGCCTTGCCGTTAGGCGGCTCGCCGCGAATGTCAGGAATCGCCACGTAGGCCGGAAGATTCGCGTTCGACGAGCCGAGGGCATAACTAACCCACGCGCCTGCCGACGGAAATCCTTCCGCGACGTTGCCGGTGTTCATGAACACGCAACCGGGCCCGTGCGTGTTGCTCTTCGACGTCATCGAATGCACGAACGCGATGTCGTCGATGTGTTTGGCCATGTGCGGCAGCATCGACGTAATCATCTTCCCCGACTCTCCCGTCCGCACAAACGGCCAAGGGCTGCGCATCAAATTGCCGTTCTTGCCTTGGAACGAAACGAGGTTCTCTTCGCCTGGCAATGGCTCGCCGTGATGCTTTTCGAGTGCCGGCTTGTGCTCCCACAGATCCATGTGCGACGCGCCGCCGGGACAGAAGATCTGCAACACTCGCTTCGCCCGCGGTGCGAAATGCGTCGCGCCATGTCCCGCCATCCAAGGCGACGGCTCTGCCGTCGCTTCGCCTGCAAGTAGATGCAACAGGCCAATGCCACCGAGCGCCGACGAAACATCACCCAAAAACCGGCGTCGTGTCAGCGATGCGAGCAGTTGGTCCATGCTTATCTCACGTACAACATCGCGTTGGTGTTGAACAATGCCCGACACAGCGCTCGCAGGCCGAACTTCGTCGCGACGCGCTTCGACTCCGCGAGCTCCTTGCGATCGGCGCTTCGACCGTACGCAAGCTCGAACGCGCGTTCGATCTGCGCGTCGACGTCATCAGGTTGCTCTTGCTCAAGTCGCTTGGCCCATGCCTCGGCCATGTCGAGTGTGAAGCTGTGGTTCAGCAGCGTGAGCGCTTGCAGAGGTGTGGTCGTCGCGCTGCGGCGAGCGATCGCCAGCGCACAATCGGGAGCATCGAAATCGCTCACGAGGTCAACCTTCGACGAACGTGCGTTCTGATGATACACGGCGCGCCGATACGTCTCGGGGCCGTGCCGGTCGAGCGGCACAAAGGTCGAAACGTTGTCGTTTTGATAGTCGTAGAGTCTGAATCCCGGGCCACCCATCTTCGTGTTGAGCTTTCCCGCGACAGTCAGCATCGTGTCGCGTAATTCCTCGGCCGAAAGGCGTCGAGGCGAAAATCGCCACAGCAACCGGTTGTCGCCATCGACGCGGCTTGCGTCCTCGTTCCAGGTCGAAGACTGCTGATACGTTCGCGACGTCATGATCAGCCGATGCAGCGGCTTGAGTCGCCACCCGCCGGCGACGATCTCGCCAGCCAGGTAATCGAGCAACTCGGGATGCGTCGGCTTCGCGCCCATGTAGCCGAAGTCGCTCGGGGAATCGACGATGCCGCGGCCGAAGTGGTAATGCCAAACACGGTTCGCCAGCACGCGCGTTGTGAGCGGATGATCGCTGCGCGTGAGCCACTCGGCGAGGGCGACTCGCCGATCGGGCTCGCGTGCTGAGTCGTCGAGCGAGTAGCCGGCGACGACTTCATTTAGCACGCCGAGACTGGCGGCCGAAACGGTGTCGCCTTTGCGTTGCGGATCGCCGCCGCGGAAGATGCGATAATGCTCATCGGGCTTGGCGAACTTGCCAACCCACCAGCTTGGCAGCTTCGGCACGGCCGCAAGGCGCTTGTCGATCTTGGCAATCTGAGCATCGAACTCGGTGAGCCGTTTCGCCTCGTCGGCGGTCGTGACCAGCTTCAAGAGTCGTCGTTGCTTGACGACCTTGCTCGGCGGAAGCCGGTCGTAGGAGTTCGCGACTTCGGTCCACGAGTCGCCGTCTTGCGAGACTTCGATGCGATAGTCGCCGACGAACGTCGATTGCCGCGAATCGGCGGCGAGCAGCCGCAGGCGATCACTCGAAAAGACGACGCGGTCAATGCGTTCGGTAGTCGGCAAGATGATCATCAGTCGATCGCCGCCGACGAACCAACGCTGATCGAACTTGCCGTCATTGACTACGTCGACGTTGTAAACGCGTTTGAAGTCCTTGGCGCTTTGCGCGACGGCGCCTTCGGCTCGGGCGCCTGTCGAAGCGAGCGCGACGTTGCGTGGCTCGGATTCGGCAGTCCAAATCTCGAACTCGTCGATCCGCACTTCGCGACTGGTTTCGCTTTCGAGGTCGTTCCCCTCGATGAGTAGCCGCACGTAACGAGCGTCGACGGGCGCGAACGCTTCGACGGTTTCGAAGTGTGAATGTCGAGGACGGGTCCAGGACTGCGCCGCTTCGGTTTCATTTGCAGCGGCACGCTCGTCGAGTTCCTTTTTCAAGGCCTCCCGCGAAGAGGCAAGCGTTCGCTTCTCGTCTTCCAGGGGCTTCACTTTTGCGGTGCGCTCGTCGCGAGCGGCGGCGGTGGCGACTTCGCGCTCGGCATGTTGCACGCTGGCGAACGTCGCATAGAGCGCGTAGTAGTCGCGCTGCGTGATCGGATCGAACTTGTGATTGTGGCAGCGAGCGCAACCGACCGTCATCCCCAAGAACGCCTCGCTTGTGGCCCGGATGATCTCGTCGATCGTGTCGGCTCGAATCTGCGCGGCGGCCACGGGGTCAGCGTTCCCCACATCGTCGTACGGGCCGGCGACGAGAAAAGCCGTCGCCACCTCAATCTCCGGCTTCATGCGGCCGATGATGTCGCCAGCGAGGTGTTCGCGCATGAATTGATCGAACGGCTTGTCCTCGTTGAACGAGCGGATGACGTAATCCCGGAAAGGCCAAATGTTGTCGGTGATGCGGTTGCGCTCGAATCCGCGACTCTCGCCATATCGGACGACATCGAGCCAGTGGCGTCCCCAACGCTCGCCGTAGTGTGGCGACTCGAGCAGGCGATCGATGACGCGCTCGAAAGCGTCGGGGGATTCGTCGGAGAGGAAGGCTTCGAGTTCTTCGGGCGTCGGCGGGAGCCCGGTGAGGTCGTAGGTTGCACGGCGGAGCAGGGTGGCACGATCGGCGGGCCGCGAAGAGGCAAGCGATTGTTCGCGTAACTTGGTGAGAACGAAACGGTCGATGGGGTTGGCGGACCAGTCGACGCCGTGGAGATGCGCGTCTTCGGGAGGAAGCGAGGGGGGATCGACGTGGGCGAGCGGTTGCAGCGACCACCAGTTTTTGTCGGCCTTCGAGCGCTCGGCGATGACGACGCCTTCGGGCCATATTGCGCCTTGCTCGATCCAAGTTCGCAACAGCGCGATCTCGTTCTCGGAAAGCGCCGCGCCTTCCTTCGGCATCATCGGTCGCTCGCCGTGAGCGGGCTTCACCACGTCGAGCAGGTAACTGTCGTCGGGCTTCGACGCGACGACGTATTCGCTGGCGAGCATATCGTGCGCGGTCGCCAACGACAGGTCGCCTTGCCGCTGTGTCGGCTGATGACAACGGATGCAGTGCTTTTCGAGAATCGGCGCGACATCGCGCGAAATCGACGGGCCGTTCTTCGGCTGACGCTACCGTGGCAATGACGCCGAAAGTTGCAGACACGCACGCGTGTGCAAACCACGATTGACGGTTGGCGGAGCGTGGTCGAAGCAGCCGCATCGTCGGATGCACCTGCAGGAGTTGTGGCGTGGGGCGACGTGGACGCGGTTCGACGCTGAGTTCAGATGTTTGTCGCGGTGGGAACTTGAATCTACTGCGCCTGCCTACTTGCGCCAAGAAATAAGCGCCGTCGGGCGATTATCGACCGGTTTCCTCGCGTTTTCGCGTCTCACGCTTCTTTGCCGCCGCGTAGGGCTTCCAACTCTTCCCAGCGGCGATAGAGCGCTTCGACGGCGGCGGTGGCGGTTTCGAGCTCGGCGCCTTCGGCGGTCAGACGCTTGTAGTCGCCACTGACGGCTAAGGCGGTGAGTGACTCGTGAAGTCGAGTGACGGCCTGTTCCGCTTCGGCGATGCGCGCTTCGATTTGACTCAGCTCGCGCTGCTGCTGGTACGAGAGCTTGACGGGCTTCGCGGCGGCGGCCGTTGGTTGCTTTTTCGGCGCGCTTGCCGGCGGTTCAGGCGATCGCTCGGCCTGTGCGGCAAGCCACTGGCGATAGTCGGAGTAGAGATGTCCGCTTCCGTCGGCGTCGAATCCGAGAATCACGGTCGACAGCCGATCAAGCATGAACCGGTCGTGCGTGATCAACACGATCGCGCCGGGAAACTGCGACAGGCTGTCTTCAAGGACTTCGAGTGAAGCGATGTCGAGGTCGTTCGTCGGCTCGTCGAGCAGAAGAATATCGGCGGGCCGGAGCATGAGGTTCGCGATGAGGATGCGTGCCTGCTCGCCACCCGACAGTCGGCCGACTTGCGTGTCGAGTTGCTCGACGCGAAACAGGAAGCGCTTGGCCCAGGCGGTGACGTGTACCGACTGACCACGGTATTGCACCGACTCGCCGTGTTCGCAGAGCGCTCGCCGCAGCGTCTGCTCGCGATCGAGCTGTTGGCGATTCTGATCGAACCAGGCGACCGACAGGTTGCGTGCTTGTTTGATCGTGCCAGTTTTGGGTTGCAGCTCGCCGGAGAGGAGCCGCATGAGCGTCGTCTTGCCGCTTCCGTTGGCGCCGAGCAGGCCGAGGCGGTCGCCGGGGGCGAGAAGAAACTCCACGTCGTGAAACAGTTCGCGGCCTTCGTAGGCGAACGACAGGTTTTCCGCGACGAGCAGCTTGTTGGCCTTGCGACCTGTCTCGGCGAACTGAATGTCGACCGTCCGCAGTTGCGAGTTTCGCTCGCCGAGTTCGCGGAGGTTACTGATCATTTCGCCCGCGCGGTCGATGCGCGATTGACTCTTCGTGGTGCGCGCCGGCGGACCGCGTCGCAGCCATTCGATTTCGCGCCGCACGAGGTTGGCGAGCGTCTCTTGTTCGCGAGCCTGGCTGTGTAGAAAGTCTTCGCGCTTGACGAGAAACTCGCTGTAGTTGCCCGAGGCGCGAAAATACCCCTGCGGATAAACGCGGTTCAACTCGACGACACGATTCGTCACCTTCTCGAGCAAATAACGGTCGTGGCTGACGAGCACGAATGCGAACGTTGCGTTCGACAGCAGACCTTCGAGCCACAAGATGCCGTCGAGATCGAGGTGGTTCGTCGGCTCGTCGAGCAGCAGGATGTCGGGCTCTTGGATCAGCTCGCGTGCTAGTGCCAGCCGTTTGCGCCAGCCGCCCGAGAGTTCATCCGCCGGCTTCGTAGGTTCGGTGAATCCAAACTTGCCGAGCATGATCGCGACTTGCGTCGCACGCTCGTAATCTTCGAGGTGGTGCTCGTTCAAGGCTTGAAGGAGCACCTGTTCGACCGTCGCGGCGGCATCGAAAGTGTCCTCCTGCGGAAGGTACCCGACGCGGACGCCGCGGCGACGCGTGCAGACGCCATGATCGGGTTCGATCCTTCCTGCGAGGATGCGAAGCAGCGTGCTCTTGCCGGATCCGTTCGGGCCGATCAATCCCAGACGTTCGCCGTCGGTCACCTCAATCGAGATGTCCTCGAACAGCGGATCGGCCACAAACGACTTACTGATGGACTGACTGCCTAACAACAACGCAATCGCGCCTCGTTCACGTGTGATCGACCACGGCCTCGCAACCCCCCGATCATAGCGAAAGCGAGGCGTGTCGGTGAGGTGCGATGCTATCGCGACGCGCGATTCGACTCGCCCAAAACGGGTTTACGATCGCGAGCTTCGCGCCTACGATAGCCGAACGAGAAAAGTGAACGATGGCTGTATTGCTGCAAATCAAGAACGCGTCGAAGAGTTACGGCGACCAGGTGCTGCTCGACAGCGCCGAAGCGACGATCACCGACGACTATAAGGTTGGGTTCGTCGGTCGCAACGGGGCCGGCAAAAGCACGCTGCTGCGCGTGTTGCTTGGCGAAGAGGAGTTGGACACCGGTGAAGTGATCCGACATCCGAAGCTGCGGCTCGGCTATCTGCGTCAGCACGACCCGTTTGTGCCCGGCGAGACAAGCCTCGACTTTCTCATGCGCGACAGCGGTCAGCCCGACTGGAAGTGCGGCGAGGTGGCGGGGCAATTCGAGCTGAAGGGCTCGTATCTCGAAGGGCCGGTAGCGAAACTCTCGGGCGGTTGGCAGACGCGCGTGAAGTTGGCGGCGCTGCTGCTGCACGAGCCGAACCTGCTGCTGCTCGACGAGCCAACGAACTTCCTCGATCTGCGCACGCAGATTTTGCTCGAACATTTTTTGCGCGGTTTCAAAGAAGCCTGTCTGATCGTCTCGCACGATCGGGCATTTCTCGGCGCGACGTGCGACCACACGCTCGATCTGACGCGCGGCAAGCTGACGATGTTCCCGGGCAAGGTCGACAGCTTCCTCGAATTCCAGAAACAGAAGCGCGAAACCGACGAGCGAAGCAACGCGAGCGTTCTGGCCAAGCGTCGTCAGCTCGAAGAGTTCATCGCCAAGAACAAAGCCCGCGCCAGCACCGCGACGCGTGCCCGGTCGAAGAGCAAACAGCTCGAACGGCTCGAAGTGAGCGACGTTGATGGCGACGAAGTGACCGCCCGCATTCGTGCGCCGATCGTTGATCCTCGCAAGGGCCCTGCGCTGCGCTGTCGCGATTTGGAGATTGGTTATCCCGAGCGGAGCATCGCCAGCGGCATCGACCTTGAGATCGATCACGGTTCGCGGGCCGCCATCGTCGGCGACAACGGTCAAGGCAAGACGACGTTTCTGCGCACGATCGTCGAGTCGCTCGAGCCGAAGGCCGGCCAGGTGCGTTGGGGCCACGGTTGCAATATTGGCGTGTACGCTCAACACGTATACACCAGCTTGCCCGAGCAGAAGACAGTGCTCGAATATCTCGAGTACACGGCGGCGCCGGGAACGAAGGACCAGGCGATTCTCGATCTCGCTGGCGCGTTGCTGTTTCGTGGCGAAGCGGTGAAGAAGCGCGTCGCGGTTCTCTCTGGCGGCGAGCGCGCGAGGTTGTGTCTCGCAGGCCTGTTGCTGAGTCAATACAACATCCTCGTGCTCGACGAACCGGGAAATCATCTCGACGTCGATACGGTCGAGGCGCTGGCCGACGCTTTGCTCGAATATCAAGGGACGGTGGTCTTCACCAGCCACGATCGGCACTTTATGAAGCAGGTGGCCACGTGCATCGTCGAAGTCCGCGATGGGCGTGTGATCAATTACCGCGGCGATTACGACGCTTACCTCTATTCGGTCAACAAAGAGATCGACGACGGCGAGCGCGAACAGGCTTCGAAGAAAGCGACCGCCAATCCCAAGGCGGGCAAATCTTCGAAGACGCCTCCGCAAAAGCCGCGTCGCAGTGAACGCGACGTTCAGAAGGAACTGAAAACGGTCGAACGGTCGATCGCCACGCTCGACGATCAGAAGCGGAAGTCGAACGACGCGTTGCTGCAATGTTCCGATCCGACCGAAGCACTGCGTTTGCACAACGAAGTGGTCAGCCTGACTACGCAACTTGCCGACCTCGAAAACCGCTGGTGCGAGTTGCAGGCCGAGCTCGAAGGCTAAGGCTAACGCGATTGCAACATGGCGTCGGCCGCTCGCGGACGATTTTCTCGCGTTCGGCTGTCGAACGGATATACTCAGAGGCGCGTCGCGTTCGTGATGCATCTTCTCATGGAGCCGTTCTCATGTCGTGGAGATCGTGGGTCGCGGTGACGTTTTGCGCAGTGCTGATGGCGAACACGGTTTTTGCCGCCGATAGCGCCGACGCGTTGCAGGCAGCCATTTCGCAGTCAGCCGACAAGTTTGCCGAGGCCTTCGCAAAACAAGACGCCAAGGCCATCGCGGCACTCTTTACGGCTGAGGCCGAGTACGTCAACGCTGACGGGACGGTGTTTCACGGTCGCGCGGCCATCGAGGCCGAGTTGAGCGCGACGTTCGCGGCAGGTCCGCCTGGGAAGGTCGCCATCGAGTTGGTGTCGATCCGTCCGGTGGCGGCTGGGCTCGTCGTCGAGGATGGCGTTTCGACGTTTCGCTCGAACGAGGACGACGCCTCGACGCAGACGCGTTACACGGCCACTCATCTTCGGCAGCCGGACGGCTCGTGGCTGATGGCCAGCGTGCGCGAGTTGTCGGAGCCGGCAGTATCGGCCCATGACCGCTTGAAATCGTTGGCGTGGTTGCTCGGCCGTTGGCGCGAGGAGAACCCCGACAGCGTCGTGAACACCGAGTGGAAGTGGACCCACGACGGCACAGCGTTGCTCGCGCACTTCACCGCACGCCACCCGAGCGGTGACGCGAAGACGGGTTCACATCGTGTCGGTTGGGATGCCGAGCGGAAGCAGTTCCGTTCGTGGATCTTCGATTCGACGGGCGGGTTCGCCGACGGCTGGTGGACGGCCGATGACGACGGCTCGTGGTCCGTCTCGTTGCATGGCGTCGATGCCGAAGGTTCGCGCGTCGCGACGTTGTTGTCGTACACGCACGATGACGACGCATTAACGATCACTCAAAATCAACGCGTTCGCGGCGGCGTGACGCTGCCATCGATCACGAGTCGCGTGGTTCGCCAACCTCCCGCGGCGAGCGTGGACGTATCAATCCAGTAATCAAATCTCAGGTGACGATGATGACACTCCGCTTGCGGTTTCGCGCTTGTGCAGCGCTCGCACTGATCGCGACGCTTTGCGCCCCCAATCTCGCCTGGAGTCGCGGCGGCATGGGGGGCGGTGGTGGTGGCGCTCGGGGCGGCGGCGGCGGACTTTCGGGCGGTGGCTTTCAGCCACAGGCAAGATCGGCGCCCGCAGTCCAGAGACCGCAAACGCAGTCGTTCAATCGTTCTACCGGTGGATCGTTCGGTGCCAGCGACCAGAGAGCGAACGTCGTTCACATGCCTGGCGCTGGCGGCGGGGGCGTTCAGACGGGCGCACGATCGCAGATTCATCCCGAGGGTAGCATCACGCGTCCCGAGTTGGCGGGAGGCAATCGGCAGGAGCTTCGGCCTGCTGGCGACTTCCGACCCGGTGGCAACGCTCGGCCGAATCTGCCCGGTGGCGGAGTGAATCCCGGCGCGAACACGGCGAATCTTCCGGGCCTTGGCGCGAATCGTCTCGGCAATCTTGGCCCCGGCGGTGCTGGCGGCGCGGGCGAACGTTCGCCGGTCACCGCACTGCGGCCAGGCGCTGGCGGCGCGGGCGAGCGCCTTACCGGCATGAACACGCGTCCCGGTGAGGGTGCAGCGGGAACTCGTTTTCCTGCCAACTCGGTGCCCGATCGTCATCAGAACCTCAACCATCAATTCGATCAGATGAATCAGAATTGGGGCAACGGCGATTGGCACTCGTGGGCTGGTCCCAACGGCGGACAAATCAATCATGTCGGCTTCTGGGGTCCGAATGGATATTGGGGGCACACCGGCGCGTGGGCGCGGACGGCGGACATTGGGGACACACCACCGGCATCGGAGCCAACGGCGCGTATGGTCACACCGTCGGATGGGGGCCGAACGGCAACGTCTGGGGACATGGCGGCGTCGTCGGTGCCAATGGTGCTTATGGATGGGCGGGGGCTGGCGGCCCGGCCGGTCATTGGTCGCGCAATTGGGGTTGGTACAACGGCTACGGACCCTGTTGGGGCAACGGACGTTGGGACTACTTGTGGAATCGGTATCCTGTCGCGATGGGCTTCGGCGCGACGATGTGGGGCCTTAACGCCGTCGCGTGGACGATGGGCGTCGGCAATTACTACAACCCGTACTACGGTGGCGGCGCGAGTTACCCCGTCGCCTACAATCAACCGATCATCGGCGATCCGAACTATGAAACCGCCAACGTCGCTGCCATCGGCGGCGCCGCCGATCCGTTGACGCAAACGTTCGATCAGGCCCGCATGGCCTTCCACAGCGACCAGTTCCAACAGGCGTTGCAACTGACCGATCAAGCGTTGGCGATCGCTCCGAGCGACGCGGCGATCAACGAGTTTCGCAGCCTGTGTTTGTTCGCGCTCGGCCGCTACAACGAGGCCGCCGCGACGATTCACGCGGTGCTTGCTGCGGGCCCCGGTTGGGATTGGACAACGATGAGCAGCCTGTACTCGAATCCCGACGTCTATACCGGTCAGCTTCGCAAGCTCGAAACCGCCGTGAAGGCCGATCCGCAGTCGGCCGACGACCGGTTTCTGTTGGCCTATCAGTATCTGACGTGCGATCAAAAGGACGCGGCCGTCAAGATGCTCACGCAGGTCGTTCAGCTCGAGCCGAAGGATCAACTCTCCTCGGAACTGTTGAAGATGTACGGTCCGGAGCCCGCGGTTCCTGCATCAGCCGTCGCATCGACGACAACTGCCGCGCCGCCAGACTTGGCGAAGCCCGCCTGGCCGATGGAAAAGCTGCAAGGCGCGTGGTCGGCCAAGCAACCCGACGGCGAATTCGATCTGAATCTTGGAGCCGACGACGCCTTCACTTGGAAGTTTGTCCAAGATGGCAGGCCTCAGTCGGTGACGGGCGCTATTCCGTGCGCGGCAACAACCTCGTGATGCAGCCCGACACCGGCGGCACGATGATCAGCGAGATCGCTCTGAAGGACGACAACACGCTGTCGTTCGCACCCATCGGCGACGCCGAGAAGCTGACGTTCCGACGATAACACTTGCGGCGCGTCGCAACTCGGTGCGGCCGCTAAGAAGCTGTTTCCGAACCTGGTTCTCGCTTAGCCGCCCCGTCCATGGGGCGGAATCCGGGTCGTGGACGACCCGGCTAAGCAGGTTCTGAAACACCTTCTAAGTCGCACTTGCAACGCTCGATCCACAAAGACGTTGGCTCACGAACGATTCAAAGTCGGCTGCCGGCATCGGCTTCGCGAAGTAGTATCCCTGCGCGAATTGGCAACCGAGTTCCTCGAGCAACGCAACCTGAGATTGCGTCTCTACGCCTTCGGCAACCATCGTGATGTCGAGGCTGTCGGCCAGAGCTTTCAGCGCCTGGATCATGACGACCGTATCCGGTGAGTCTTCGATCCCGGAGAGGAACGAACGATCGATCTTGAGCATGTCGATCGGAAACTCGTGGACAGCGGCGAAGGTGGAGGCGCCGGTGCCGAAGTCATCGACCGCCAGGTGCACGCCAAGTTCGCGCAGGGCGTGCATCGTCGTCACGGCTGCCGCAGCGTCGCTGTTAAACGCGACTTCTGTAATCTCGAGTTGCAAGTGATTGGTCGGAAGGCCCGTGTCGATCAGAGCCTGCCGAATGTCGGCGTAAAGGCTCGCCCGCGAGAACTGCTTTCGCGACAAGTTGATGCTGATCATCGCCGGCGCTTGCGAACCAAACGCCTCAATCCATTTTGCCATTTGCAGGCACCCAGTCCTGAGCACCCAATCACCCAATGTGTGAATGAGGTCGCATTCTTCGGCGACGGGAATGAACTCGGCAGGCCCGATCATCCCTTCGATCGGATGATGCCATCGCAACAAGGCTTCCACGCCATAGATCTCGCGATGGGCAAGCGAAACGATCGGCTGGAAAGCCAACGACAACTGCTCGGTTCCAATTGCCTTTCGCAAGTCGTTTTCCAACTTTAGCCGTCGCTGAATGCACCGGCGCATCGACTCGTCGAACACGACATAGCGAGCTTTGCCCGCGCGCTTGGCCTCGTACATCGCCGTGTCTGCGTCGCGTAGCACTTCGTCGGCGTTGGTGTAGGCCGAAGTTCCGCACACGATGCCAACGCTTGCCGTGGAGTGGACTTCATGGACGCCTAACTGATACGGCTTCGCAAGCGCATCGAGCAAACGACGTGCGACAATATGGATGTCGCCGGGGTCGGCCAACTCGTCGAGCAGGATGACGAATTCGTCGCCGCCGAGCCGGGCCGTTGTATTGCCCAGCGCGACGCGACTGACAGAATCGACAGAACGAATGCTGCTTCGCAAGCGATTGGCGATCTCGCGCAACAACGCGTCGCCTACGTCGTGCCCGAGGCTGTCGTTGATGATCTTGAAGCGATCGAAGTCGATGAACATCACCGCATAGTGGTAGTCGACCGATCGCGACGCGCGCGCCATCAAATGTTGCAAGCGATCGAGAAGCAGCGCGCAATTCGGAAGACTTGTCAGCTTGTCCAAGAGCGCCGCGCTTGCAAGTTTCTCTTCGACCTCCTTCAGCGCGGTAATGTCGGACAGAGAGCCGGCCATTCGTCTCGCGTTACCTGATTGCAAATGCGTTGCCTCGCCGCGAAGACGAAACCATCGCGACGTGTTCTCGCTCGTCCGTAGTCGGCATGCGACGTCGAAAGGAGTCGAGTTTTCGAGATGAGACTTCAGCGCAGCGAGCGTGCTGTCGCGGTCTTCAGGATGGAGAAGGTCCTTCCAGTTGATCGAGGCGGACTCGGGAAAGCCGAGTAACTGCTTGAACCGCGGCGAATAATACGTCTCGTCGTTTTCGAGGTTCCAGTCCCAAATTCCGTCGGAAGATCCGCGAACGGCCAGCTCGAATCGCTCCTGACTCGTTCGGAGTTCCACCGAGGCGCGTTCGGCTGCGTGCGATCGCTCTTGCGCTCGCAGCGCGTAGTGAATCGCCAGCCCCAGCACGATGGCGAACAGCACGCCGCAACAGAGCACACCGACCGGCAAACGGCTGCGTTGAGCGGCGGCCGCTTGTGGCGTGAGGCACATGCTGACGTACCAATGGATTCCGCCGCGTTCGAGTGGTGATGCGCTCCAGCGGCCTTTCACATCTTCCGCAGGCGAAGTACAGAACAAGGTTTGAGTTTCGTTGACGATGGCCACGTGATAACCAGCCGCCAAACTCTCAC
Organism: uncultured Planctomycetota bacterium; assembly: GCA_963708675.1. Classification (GTDB taxonomy): domain Bacteria; phylum Planctomycetota; class Planctomycetia; order Pirellulales; family PNKZ01; genus DATAXP01. Next base: position 653,910 of record CAVPTO010000003.1, on the reverse strand, counting down.
GCCCCAAGTCGGCAACAAGTTCTTGAACGCCAAAGGTGGCCGAGAGGTAACCCTCGAACTCGTCGCCGCGAAAGATCGGGCAGAATATCTGTGCGCCCGGTCCACTGGCAACCTGCGTGCTCGCGGGCGTGATCGTTGTCTTGCGACTTTCGTATGCGAGTCGCAGCGCTTTGACGCTGCTGCTCTCGCGGAGGGTTTCGCCATGAATGAGGCCCGATGACTGAAACCTCGGCACCAGCCAAACAACCTGCTCGTTGGGATCGATCCAAGCCATCGCCTGAAAATCAATGAAGTGCTTCATCGACTGCTCGGCGTCTGCCCCCCAATACTTTCGCAAGGGTCGGCCGGCCGTTGCCCAGCGATGGGCCATTCGTTCCGTGCTTTGAATTCGCGACGTCAAGCGCATCGAGATTTGCGTGGCGAGTTTTTCCGCGCGCTAGAGTGGTCTGACTCGTTTGTTTGCTCTCGTCGAGGTAGAGCGCCTGACAAAGCGCCAACGCCGCCGTCGCTGCACAGAGCGAAACCGGCAACGGCAGCCACGTTGGGATACTCGACGACCAACAGCGCTCGTGCACCAAAGCCAGGCCGATGATCGCGAGACCAACGAAGGTGAACGAGGTGGCGGTATGGATGGCCATGCCGAGGCTTCCGCCCCATCCGTACGACGACTCAAGCCCCAGCAGGTATCCGAATGCCGATACGGCTCCGTTGGCGAACACGATGGAGCCGAACAGGCACTCGAACAATGGTTGAAAGCGACGTCCGGGCACAAAGCTGAGCGAAACGACGCACATGCCCGACAGGATGAAGCAGATCGAGGTGATCGTCGCCATGCGACCGCTGGCGTTGGGGCCGATGCCTCCCCAATCGACGAAGAGCAGATTGTCGATCCCCAAATCGATTGCAAATAAGTCTTGGCTGAGAGTTAGCGCTGCGAATATCGCGATGGCCGCCCCCAGGCAACGCGGCAACCAAAGTCGGTGACTCACCAAGAAAACGAGCGCTATCCCCAGCCAGAAGAAAGAGGTCGCCGTGTTGAAGCGCATGGCGGGCGCGGCGGGCAACACTTGCACCAAAGCCGGTGTGTGCGTCATCCAGCCGACGATCACTGCGCACGCGATGCACGGTAGCGCAAGACCGACAAGCAATGCGCCAAAACGAGCCCTATTCGTGAATCGCGAATCGCTAAGCATCGAGGGCAAAACCGCCAGATTGTGGGGGCAGTAGACTGCAAACCATAGCTTGGCCATATACATTGAGCGTCGGCGCTCGACCGGCACAAACGCTATCTTTGGCAAAGCCGATCTACCGTCCGATGTGACCGCCGCAGCCACCATTTACAACCGCTCCATTCGCCATAGGTGTTCATGTGAAAGCCGTCAGCGCTGTTGTGATACTTCTCGTTGGCACAACCATTGGCTTGGGGGCCGAGCTGCCGCGCAGCAGTTCGGAGGCTCAGGGAGTTTCCGCGTCGGAGGTCTTGGCGTTTATCGAGGCGGCGGACAAGAACCTCGATTCGCTGCACAGCTTCATGCTGCTGCGCCACGGGCACGTCGTGGCCGAAGGATGGTGGTCGCCGTACGACGCGGCATCGCGTCACTCGTTGTATTCGCTGAGCAAAAGCTTCACCTCAACGGCCGTCGGCATTGCCATTGGTGAAGGAAAGCTCAGTGTCGACGACGAGGTGTTGAAGTTTTTCCCCGACGACGCGCCCGACGACCCGAGCAAGAATCTCAAGGCGATGCGCATCAGCGATCTGCTGCGGATGTCGACGGGGCAGGAGACGCAACCAGCGCGCGAACCGGACCAGGTGTGGACCAAAGAGTTTCTGGCGCATCCCGTGCCGTTCAAGCCGGGTACACATTTTCTGTACAACACGTCGGCCACGTACATGGTGTCGGCCATCGTGCAGAAGGCCACAGGCATGACCGTGCTCGATTATCTCGGCCCCCGCTTGTTCGATCCGCTGGGCATCGAGCATCCGACTTGGGAAATGAGTCCGCAAGGCGTGTCGACGGGCGGCTACGGTCTTAGCATTCGCACCGAAGACATCGCTCGTTTCGGCCAACTGTACCTACAAAAGGGCAAGTGGCAGGGGAAGCAGCTTGTGCCAGAGGCCTGGATCGACGCGGCCACCGCGCGTCAGACATCGAATGGCAGCGACCCGAAAAGCGATTGGGCTCAAGGCTATGGCTATCAGTTTTGGCGCTGCCGCCACGGCGCGTACCGAGGCGACGGCGCGTTCGGTCAGTTCTGCGTCGTGCTTCCGGAACAGGACGCCGTGATTGCCATCACGAGCGGACTGAAAGACATGCAAGGCGTGCTGGATTTGGTTTGGGAAAAGCTATTGCCGGCCATGAAGTCGTCATCGCTGCCGCCCAACGACGACGCTGTTGGCAAACTTCGTGTTGCCTTGAAGAGTTTGTCCTTGCAACCGGCCGAAGGCACGGGGACGCCCGGCAGTTGGGTCGGCAAGCGGTTCCTGTTTGCGGCGAATGATCATCAGTTGGAATCGATCATGCTCGAGCACGACGGCAAGGACGGCCCAGCGACGCTCGTCGCGCGCATTGCGGGTGCCGATCAACGCATCGTCTGTGGTCGCGATGAGTGGCAGAAAGGCAAGTTCGCGTGGATCAATTTGCCCGAGCAGCCCGTTGCCGCGAGCGGCGCCTGGTCGGAGAGCGACACATTCAATGCGAAGCTTTGTTTTTACGAGACACCGTTCACGGTCAGCGTGACCTTGAAGGGTTCAGGCGATGAGTTGCACTGCACGACAAAGCCGAACCTCGGCTTCGGCGCGACGAAAGAGCTTCGGCTGACGGGTAAGACCGAGTAGTTGTGTGGCCTTCGCGCCGTCTTCAGCGGGAGGGCTTCGGCCGGCCCGGAAAGAAGGCGTTCGTTCGCGCTTGGTACGCGGCGTAGTCGGGACGCCGGCCGGTGATAGTTTGTTCGAGAAGCGTGACGCCCGAGACCTTCATCAACAACAGCGACATCAAAAGCGGGCTTGCGACCGTCCATCCAGCGCCACCCGCCGCCGCGATGGCGTACAGGCCCCACCACACGCAAAAGTCGCCGAAGTAATTGGGATGGCGCGTGTAACGCCATAGTCCTTGGTCGAGCACGCGCCTCTCGTTTCGCGCGTTGGCTTGAAACCGCGCGAGTTGCCGGTCGCCGACGGCTTCGAAGACGAACCCAATGATCCAGATGACGACGCCCAACACGTCGAGCATTCCCAACGGCGCGCTCGATCCGTACACGGCGGCAACTTGCAGTGGCAACGATACGAACCACAGGATTGCCGCTTGCAGCACGAAGACCGTGAAAAAGCTGATCCACCAGAACCGTCGACCGTGGTGTTGTCGCATCGCCGCATAGCGATGGTCCTCGCTGCTGCCTCGTTTCCGTCGCCAGAGATGAACCGACAACCGCGCTGCCCAAACGGTCGTCAACGTCGCGAGCAGTAACGGACGCAACAACACTGGCCGATTCAGGCCGATCGCGATCCACGCGATAATCGCGAAGCCTGTTCCCCAGTACACATCGACGATGCTGACATCACGACGCGACGTCGCGACGAGCCACAACAACACCAACGCGCTCGACGTGACGATCCCGGTCGTGAGCAGCGTTTCAAAAAGCGGGGACACGGCGATTCGCTAACTTCCGCACGGCGCGGAGACACGACCTCGAGCACTCCGAGACGTTTCGATGGCCGCCTCGGGGTGCGGCTTGGCCGCCCAACGAGTGAGTTCGAGTGGGTCGCGGCGACACTCCGGCTTGTCGAACTGCATTTGCACGACGCCGACGTACCGCTCTTCGAACGCTGCTTCGCAATAGCAGAGATAGTAGTTCCACAGGCGGATGAACTCTTCCGTGTAGCCCAACCTCCGCACCTCGTCGATCTTCGCAAAGAACGATCGTCGCCAATGCCGCAGCGTCTCGGCGTAATGAGGGGCGAAATCCTCGGCATGCACGAAGCGAAAGTCGGTCACTCGTCCGACGGAAGCAAGCATCGTCGCGACAGAAGGCAGGCACCCGCCCGGAAATACGTAACGCTGAATGAAGTCGACCGACTTCAAATACTGATCGTATCCGCGGTCGGGCATCACGATCGCTTGCACGACAAACGTGCCATCGGGGCGCAGCAACTCGCTGCAACGGCGAAAAAACGTGTCGATATATCGTCGACCGACTGCTTCGATCATTTCGATCGAAGCCAGCTTGTCGAACTGGCCGCGCAGATCGCGATAATCGCGGCGCAAGAGCGTGACGCGGTCGGCCACTCCGGCCGCATCAATGCGCTCTTGCGCCGTTTGGTACTGTTGGTCGGAGATGGTGGTCGTCGTCACGCGACAGTCGTAGTTCGATGCCGCATGCAGTGCGAAGCCGCCCCAACCAGTGCCGATTTCGAGCAGTTCGTCTCCCGCGCAAGTCGAGTTTGCGGCAAACGCGATCGAACTTCTCGACCGAGGCGGCTTCGAGCGATGCGCCGGGCGAAGGGAAGATTCCGCTCGAGTAGGCCAGCGTGTCGTCGAGCCAAAGCCGGTAGAACTCGTTCCCCAGGTCGTAATGGGCGGCAATGTTGCGACGACTTCCGGAGCGCGAGTTCGATCGCAACCGATGGACCAACTGATGCGCGAATCCCACGATGCGTGCGGCGCCGCGATCGAGACGATCGGCCGATTCGCGGTTACGCACGAAGATGCGAAACAAGGCCGTGAGATCGTCGCAGTCCCAGTCGCCGCGCACATACGCTTCGGCCACGGAAAGCGTGCCGCCGACGACAGCCTGGCGAAACAATCGCGACCGATGAACGCGCAGCGTCGCTTGGAGATCGGCTTGCTGGCCGAATGTCGCAGCCCCGCCGGCGTCACTTAAACGAATCTCGCCGCGGCTTAACGTCGACAGCCGATTTGCGACGATGCGCCGCGCCAATCGATCGATGAAACTGACGACGCTCGAAGCGGACGTTTGTCGCGTTTCCGCACAAATCATGCAGAAACCTCACGGGCAGAAGGACTCTCGGTGTGGACCACCTCGTCGAGAATTGCCGATTGTCTCCGGTGCGTCGTCGGCGAGCCGGAGTTCGCGTCGCGATCGGGATGCGGGACGAACGGCACGCCCTTCATCCACAGTCGCAAGGCCTGCCAATAGATGCCCAGGAACACACGGGCCGTCATCAACGGGTACCGCCACAGCATGCGCGCCAAAGCTCGGCCGCTGAGCGGACGTCGCTCGAGTTCTAATTCCGCGTCGAACACCGGTCGCAACGATGTCTCGCTTCGCCGATGGTTAGCGACCCGCACTCGCAGCGACGCGGCGGGTTCGGTTAATTCGAACGCGTAGTCGTAGTCCATGTCGAGAAACGGCGATACGTGCAATGTTTTGGTCGCTTGCGCACGCACGGTAGTCGCGTGCTCACACGCATCAAGCACATAGCAATGGCGTTCGTTCCATGGCGTGTTGCTTACTTCGGCGACGACCGCGTCGAGCCGATCGTCGGCGTCGAAGCAGTAGTAAAGGCTGATCGGGTTCATGGCGAAGCCGAAGTAACGGAAGTGCGTGAGCAATCGAACCGGGCCGCCTGGCCGTCGGCCGAGTCGCTCTGCCACAAGATCTCGCACGCATTCGGCCAGCGGACGACGATTCGACCCCAAATAATCGGCACGGCGAAACCAGGCGATGTTCGGGCGACGCGTCGACCACAGCCATCGCCCTCGAAAAAGATGCGGCAGCTCGTCGAGGTCCACGTAGAGCATGAACAAGCGATAGCGGAACTCGTGCCGCAATGGCGCGAAACGGCGATGCCGCACTTCTCCTTCGTACAGGCAGCTTGGACCGTTCATGGCGCAACCTCAGCGCTGCGAGGAACAACCCATTTGGGCGCGACGTCGTCGCGATTGGTCGAGGGTGTCGTTTCAAGGGCTCGAACGACGGCCAGCGCACTCACAACGCCGTCCTCGTGGAAGCCGTTGCGCCAATAGCGCCGCAAAAAGAGGTGCGATTCGCGTTGACGAGTTCGTCGTGGCGAGCCTGGGCTGCGTCACGACGAGTCGTGAAAACGGGATGGTCGTACTGCATTGTCCTCAAGACGTGCCGCGGCGCGATTTCGGCGTCAGCGTTCAGCGTCACGCAGTACGTTTTGTTCGAACGAATGCCTTGCAAGAGATTTAAGTTGTAGGTCGTGACCGTCGGGGCCTTCGCGTCGCCCGTGAGCCGCACGTTCCAACTCGCCCAAGCCCGGCGCGATCGCGGCAGAAGCGAGACGTCGGTGTGCAGAACGGCTGTGTTGCGCTGATAGGGAAGGGCGGACAGCACGTCGCGTTCGGTCGCCGTCGCATTCCGGCCGAGAATCTGCAACGCCTGATCACTGTGGCAAGCGAAGATCACGTGGTCGAACCGTTCGATCGGCCGGCCACGCACTCGTAGTGCGACATGATCGACATCTCGACCAACGGAGACCACCGGCGCGCTGAGACGGATGCGGTCGCGAAAGCCGCGCGTAATCGCCCACACATAAATCTGTGATCCGCCGTCGATCACGCGCCAGGTCGGGCGTCCGACGAGGTCCAGCAGCCCGTGGTTGTTGAAAAACTGTGCGACGAAGCGCAACGGAAACCGAGAGAACGTTCCGGTAGGACACGACCAGATGGCTGCACCCATGGGAAGCAAATAGCAATCGGTGAAGACTCGTGAGTACCGGCGTCGCGACACAAACTCGGCCACCGTGGTGTGCCCGCAAGTGTCGACCGCGAGGCGTCGAGCTTCGCGATTAAATCGGAAGATGTCACTGAGCATCCGGTAGAAGCGGGGGCTCAACAGATTATGTCGCTGCGCAAAAAGCGTGCCCAGCGAATGTCCGTTGTACTCAAGGCCCGTGGAGGGATCGCTGACGCTGAAGCTCATCAATGTCGGCCGCGAGGCGACGCCCAACTCGTCGAGCAATCGCACGAAGTTCGGATAGTTGCGATCATTGAAAACCATGAAGCCGGTGTCGAGCGTCACGGGCTGCCCCTCGGCTTCGATCTCGATGCTGTGGGCATGTCCGCCGAGACGATCGTCGGCCTCGAAGACAGTCACGTCGTGGCGAGGGTGCAAGCGATACGCGGCCGTGAGTCCCGCGATGCCGGAGCCGATGATCGCAATCTTCATCGTGCTCGCCTTGGAACGCGACACGCGTCAATAAATTCGTTCATATCGTTCACATCGTAAATCCGGACTGTCAGCAGTGCAACCTAAAAGATCGTAGAAAGTCGTAGACATTCTCCGTGGTCGAGACAATAATTCGTTCAAGTCATTCATAGAAGCAGCTATGCAAACCTCCCCAGAACTCGTGTCTCCACGACAAGCCGCTCGCGCGATCGGCGTCAGCGAGTCATCGCTCAAGCGGTGGTGCGACCGAGGACTGATCGCGACCGTCCGGACTGCCGGAGGCCACCGAAAGTTACCGGCCGCTGAATTCCTGCGGTTCGTCCGCGAGAGGAAGCATCCGATGGTTTCGCCCGAGGTGCTCGGGCTGCCGGCAGCTAGCGAGAAGGCCGAGTTGGGCTTAGTCCGCGGGCGACCAAGGTTGGCCGAGGCCTTGCTCGCGGGCGACGAAGAGTTGGCGCGACGGATTGTATTCGATCTTTATCTGGCAAATCACTCGATGAGCGTGATCTGCGATGAGGTCGTTGTCGGTGCTTTCCGCGAGATTGGCGAGCGCTGGGCCTGCAACGAAGCGGATGTGTATCAGGAGCGCCGCGGCTGCGAGATCGTGATGCGGATCATTCACGAATTGCGTCGAATGCAATCGCCGCCCGACCACGCGTGGACGGCCATCGGCGGGACCATTGAGGGTGACTCGTACACGTTGCCGTCAGCGATGGCGGAACTTCTGTTGCGCGACGCAGGCTTTCACGCCACGTCGCTGGGCAGCGCCATCCCGTTCTCGTCGCTCATCAAGGCCGTTGAGGAATTGCGGCCAAGGCTGTTCTGGCTCAGCGTGTCGCACATTGCCGACGGCGTCGATTTCGTCACGGAGTTTGCCCGGTTGTCGCGGGCCTGCGCCACGTCGCAAACGGCATTGGTCGTCGGGGGACGGGCATTGACCGAGGAGTTGCGGCGACAACTCACCTATTCCGCGTATTGCGACACCTTGAAACACCTCGAAGCGTTTGCCACGACGCTCATCCGAAGCTCGAAGCGCACGAGACGATCCTCATCGAGCCGGCAACGTCAACCGGCGCGCGTCAAGAAGTCAAAGAAGGTTGGCCGTCGATAGGCTAGATGTCGGTAGGCCCGATAGAGATAAACCACTCGCGATTCTGACAATGATCTCAGCGACCTCAGGGCATACATCGCTCGCTCAACCGTCGCTCGAGATCCACCGATCTTCGCAAGGCATGCGGCTGGATGCGACGCAGTTCTTGCCGCAATCGCGCGACCGCGTCTTCGCCTTCTTCGCCGACGCGTTTCAACTCGAAGCCATCACCCCACCGTGGCTGAGATTCGAAGTGCTGACACCGCGGCCGATCGACATCACCTCCGGAACGCTCATTGATTACCGACTGCGGCTGCATGGAATTCCGTTGAAGTGGCGAAGTCGGATTAGCGCTTGGGAGCCGCCATATCGATTCGTGGATGAGCAAGTGCGCGGCCCTTACCGTTGGTGGCGTCACGAGCACACGTTTGAAGAAATTCTCGGCGGTACGCTCTGCCACGATGTGGTGCACTATGGCGTTGCCGGCGGTCGTTGGATCGACATGCTTTTCGTTCGCCGCGACTTGTACAAGATCTTTCAATACCGTCGAGACAGGCTTGCCGAGTTGTTTGGCCTGCCCGATGCGCCGCAGCCAACCGATTCCGCTTCACGGGTCGAGAACGGAAAATAACATGCCAGCCTGGAAACTGTTTTTAATCGTGACGCCGGTTTTGTTGGTCGTCGATTTGTTATGGCTGGGTGTCATCATGAAGGACTTCTACGCCCGCGAACTCGGTGAGTTAGCGCGGCGACAAGACGGTGCTCTTGCGCCGCGATGGGGCGCGGCCGTGGTGGTGTACATTCTCATTCCCGCGGGACTCGTGCTTTTTGCAAGACCGCTGCCTGGCACTGCCGTGAGTCTGTGGTACGCGTTCGGGCGTGCAGCTCTGTACGGCGCTATCCTGTACGGCGTTTACGACCTCACGAACCGGGCGACTCTCGAGAGCTGGAGCGTCCGTTTGACGTTGGCCGATATGGCCTGGGGGACGGTGCTCTGCGGCTCGATGGGCGCGTTCATGCATTTCGTCGACAAATGACCGCGCAGCTCTCGCCGGTTCGCTTCGGCGTAAGAAGACGCATCGGTTTGTGCCGGTCATCTTGCGCTCCCTTCTGGTTGCGAAGTGCCCACCGATGAACGACGATGGTTCGATCGGAACGTGCGACGCGATTCGTTGTCGCGTGGTGCGGTTGGAGGCCAGTAGGATCTATCGTGCTCAGAATCCATTCAATCGCGTTGTTCTTCGTTACGGCGTCTGTCGCAATGGCCGCCGACTGGCCGCAGCGGTTCGGCCCTTATCGTAACAACTCGACGCCGGAAATCGTGGTCCCGTGGACCGCGCCGCTCGAAGAAGCCTGGCATCTCGATCTGGGCGAAGGCTATAGCAGCCCGACGATCGCCGACGGCCGCCTGTTCGTCCACTCTAAGGTGAAGGACAAAAACGAAGAGGAAGTCCTCGCCTTTGATGCGGTCACGGGCAAGCAACAATGGCGCGTCGCCTACGCGCACGCCGCGTTCGAAAGCAACGTGGGAAACGGCCCGCGCATAGCGCCGACGATCGTTCGTGGCCGAGTGTATACGCTGGGTGTCACGGGCGTGCTTACCTGTTTAGACGCGGCGACCGGCCAACAGTTGTGGCAAACGAATCTGCTCGACCAGTTCCACGCGCCGATCATGAACTTCGGCACCTCGTCGGGTCCGTTGATCGAGGGGAACAGAATCTACCTTGCCGTCGGCGGAAGTGGTTCATCGCTCACCGCAATCGATATCGAAACCGGCGATGTGCTTTGGAAGGCGCTCAGTGAACCGCCGACGTCGGTGACGCCCATCATGTTTGTTCCGAAGATCGAAGGCCGCGGAGCGGTGCGGCATATCATTTACACCTCGACGCGCGGCTTGATTGGCGTCGATCCGCAGGACGGCAGCGCGTTGTGGGAGTTTCCGCTGGCTGACCTCGCCCTTGGCACGCTGCCGCCGCCGACCGTGGTCGGTGACGTGATCGTCGCTTGCTCGATGTTCACCGGAACGTTTGCCTTCAAGTTGGAAGATCACGACGGCAAGCTCAAACCGAAGGAGGTATGGCGTAATCCGAAGCTGACCACCTACTTCACCCAGAACACTGTCGGCCCAAACAGCAGGCTATACGCCGTCAATGCAACGCTCATTCCGCAGGCCGAAATCGCGCTCTCGTGCATCGACGCGAAGACGGGCACTGAGCTATGGCAACGACCGAAAATCGGACTGTATCAGCTCAACATGGTGCGGACGGGCGACGACAGGCTGTTGATGCTCGACGACGTCCACGGCGACTTGATTCTGCTCGACACGTCTGCCGACGAATATCGCGAGCTCGCGCGTAGCAAAGTTTGCAACCCAACGATCATCAGTTTTGCCGTGTCCGACGGACGTCTTTACACCCGCGACGACCGAGGCGTGAACTGTGTGCTTCTCACGAGCGCGAAATAAATCGCTCGCTGTCGCGGCGCACGTCATGGCTGCGGTGCGGCCTGCGCTTCAGTTTCTTGCGCTTCGCCGGCCGAGATAAGGCCATCGTGATCTCGATCGAGCCGCTGAAAGTCATCGAATCGCCCCAGAAACTCGCGCGGCGATAGGTCGCCGTCACGGTTGCGATCCATGTTTGTAAACCAGCGTGGACCGATCTGCGGCTTCGTGGAGGTCGGCACGACACTTGTCGTTGTAATCGGTCGGCCAGGACTCCAGGCAAGTCGGTACTCGAAGGGAACTTCGTTCCACGCGAGTCGCGTGTCTCCGTTTACGTCCCAAGACTTCAGGCGGGGCCAGCCGTTGCGAAGTTCGCGCAACGACAACGCGCCGTCGACGTTGGCATCGAGCGCGCTGAATAGCGGTCTTCCGTAGACCTGAGCAGATACGACGAGTTGCAAACGCACGGCCTCTTTTTGAAGCGACAGAAACGATTCCAGTTCCTTGAGTTGCAGACGCGTCTCGTCATTGTTCGAAAGGAGCTTGCATAAGTTCGCGTAAACCTCGGACGACGACGACAGTTTGATCTCGCTGCCGTCGAGCGTGCCGTCGCGGTTGATGTCGTCCCCCTCGAACTGTTGAAGCAACGACTGCCGGCCGAACTCGAATTGCTGTGTTGCCTGCCCGCGAAGGGTTTGCATTCGGATCACGGCGCCCGGCAGTGAATAGACGGACTCGCGCTCAGGCTCGTCCAAGCGAATGGTCAGCGGGTTGAGGCGAATCACGCGCCGTTGGCTGACGTTGAGGGCGTTAACATCCACGTCGGCCGGAGCGCTCAGACGAAACGTGTCTGCGGGGTCGCTTAGGGCCGAGTCGTTGAAGGGTTCGACGCTTCGGCCGAAGCTCGCGGCGAGTTGCAACTCTGCCATTGTCCACCGCTCGTCATCGTTCTCGTCGGCTGTGGCCAGCGACCGATGCGCGTCGGCCAGGCTTTGCACGGTGATAGAACCCGTAGCATCGGCAAGCCGCGAGAATAGCCAACGCGTCGTCTGGTGATCGCTCACTTCGCTTTTGGTTACGTTGAGCTGCGGCAGCACGAGCGCTTGACGGCAGTAATAAGCGAATAACTCTTCGGATGTGACGTAGTCGTTCGACTTCGCACCGGCGAGCAATTCGTCGCTGGGTACAAACTTCGCGGACAGATTGTCAAAGTCGCCGTTCCAAATCGCGCGAAGCACGCGCGGTTGCGGGACTCGCCGAAGCTCTTCACCGCTAAGTTGTTGATCGTGGTTGCGATCAAGCCAAGCGAACCATTGCGCAAACCACTCTTCCCAACGCTGTCGGAGTTCCTTGTCGCCCACGCGCACTTCGACTGGCAATTGCGCAGTGCCCGCGGGAGTCAGCACTTCGGCGACATGATCCGCGGAAGCAGTCTGTTCGGCGGCGACGACGGTGCGTGCGACGAGAGCAAGCAGCAGAAGCGGCGACCAAGAGAAACGACTCAACTCGCCACTCCTTCGATCGGCTGCGCGTCGTAATCGATCAGATGGATCGGCCGTCCGACGTTCGACGGATTCGTCTTGTGCGGATCAATCGCAAGTGCCTTGCACACGGTTGCTAGAAGCTCGGGCACGACGATCGGCCGCTCGGTCACCGTGGTTCCATCGTCGCTGGTCTTGCCGACGACCTGCGACCCTTGAATGCCGCCGCCGCCGAGGACCGCGCTCCATGCCAAGGGGTAGTGGTCGCGGCCAGTCGTGCCGTTGATCTTCGGCGTGCGGCCGAATTCTCCCATCCAAACCACGAGCGTCGAATCGAGCAGTCCTCGCTCGCTGAGGTCGCGCAACAGCGTCGCCCAACCGGCATCGAGCACCGTGGAGAGTCGCTTCACCGTCTCGAAATTCCCAACGTGCGTGTCCCAACCCATGCCGCCGCTGTTCACGCCGCCGAGCGACACTTCAACAAACGGCACGCCGCGTTCGACTAATCGGCGAGCCAACAGACATCCCTGCCCGAACAGCGTGCGACCATACGCATCGCGCAGCTTGTCGGGTTCTTGCGTTAAATCGAACGCTTGGGCCGCGTCACGGTTCATCAGCCGCACGGCGCGCTCGTAAGCGGCCCGATGACTTTCCGCAGGCACGTCCGGTCGAGTTGCCACGAATGACTGCCCCAGGCTTCGCCAAAGTTCGATGCGCTCCGCTTGGCGCGAACTTGCGATCGCCGACGCGGGTTGCAAATCGGCAACTTGCAACGCGGTGCGATAACCGTCGGCAAGCTGTTGTTGGGCCAGGGCCGGCGTGACGTCTCCGACCAGAAACGGTGCGTACATCGGCCCGAGAAACCCAGGGTTGTAAGCGGCCAGGTTCGTCGTTCGATACGGACCGATGCTCACAAAGTTCGGCAGCGCTGCGGACTCGTCGCCCAGTTCCTTGGCCATCAACGACCCGAGCGTTGGATACTGAATCGCCGCCTCCGGCGCGTGTCCCGTGCGCACGAGGTACGACGCCCGCCCGTGATCGGCTTCTTTGCCGGTCATCGAACGAATGATGGCCAGGCGATCGGTCCAGCCGGCGACTTGAGGCAGGTGCTCGCTGATGTGGATGCCCGGCGTTTTCGTGGCGATTGGTTGGAACGGTCCGCCATTCTCGTGCTCGGGTTTCGGATCGAAGGTGTCGATCTGGCTGGGGCCGCCGTTCATCCATAACAAGATGCACGACTTGGCCGACGTCGACTCGGGCGTCGATTGCGTCGCCGCTTGGGCCGCCAACGTGCCGAGCCAGCCCGACATGGATACGCCGAGCATTCCCAGCGAACTAAGGCGCAGCCAATCGCGACGCGATGGCTGCTTCGATGGTGGTGATCTGAAATGAGGACGCGTCATTCGTTTTGCAGTTGTTCGAAGGTCAATGATTGAGTGTGAATTCGGCGCTGTTCAGCAGCGCCCAAAAAACATCGGTGAGCGCTTCGCTCTCCTGAGCACTGCGACCCGCTGCGGTCGACGCTGTCGCGGTGTGCTCGATATACGAAGAACATTGTTGCAACTCGGCGGACGATGGTTCGCGCGAAAGTGTCGCCAGGAACAGAGTTTCGAGTTTGCCCTGGCGATCGAGGAACGGCGCCTCGACCACCGCGGCGAGCGTTCGGCTGTCGATTGGCGAACTCGCTTCTGACACAAGCTGACCATTCATCATCGCGAGCGCCTGTAAAATCGACCGCTGCATTTCGACAGGCCGCTCCAGGCTCGCAAATCTGGTCAACATCTCCGCGCGATGCGTGTCGTCGCATCCCGTCGCAACGACGAAACTATCAAAAAACTGTTCGGGCGTGAGTCCGCGCGCAGCGCTCGAGCAAACGAACTTTGGTCGCGCTGCGACGGGTCGGTGAGCTGACTGCTGCGCTGATAGGCCTGGCTGCCGACGATGCCGCGAATCAGAAACTTGATGTCATAACCCGAGGCCACGAATTCGGCTGCCAATGCATCGAGTAGCTCGGGGTGGGTGGGCTGCGTATTGCCGCCAAGCTCGTCGAGCGGATCGACGATGCCGCGTCCGAAGAACTGCGACCATATCCCATTGGCCGCGGCTCTCGCGAAGTAAGGGTTATCGACGGCCGTCATCCAGCGAGCCAGCACCGTGCGCGGAGAATCGCCTGACGACCACTGCGGCTCGACATCGTCGAGAAACCTCGCTTCGACCGTGCGATCGGTCTCGGGAATCGTCATCGAATGCCGATCCAGCAGCTCCGGTGCGGGTGCGAAAGCGTTGTCGGGGCGCAGTCGCTGCACGCCGGCGAAGAAACCTGCGAACTGCCAGAACTGGTCCTGCTTCCAGCTCGCGAAGGGATGGTTGTGGCATTGCGCACATTCCAAGTTCACTCCCAGAAAAACGCGCGAAGCCGCCGACGCCAGATTCTCGGCCTTCAACTCGTTGGCCTGATAGAAGGCCAGCGGCGTCGGGTTCTCTCGGTCCGATGCGACTGCCGCAATTCGGTCACCCAGCGGTGTGGTGAGAATCTCCCGCACCATGACATCGTAGGGCACGTTCTCGCGCAGCTGCGTCCGAAGCCATGACTCGAGTTGTGTGGCCGCGAACCGGAGATCCTGTGCGCTGGCCTGTGTGAGCAGCACCGACCGCCAAACGCGCGCGGAGTGCTGCACATAGGCGGGAGACGCCAGCCAGCGGTCGATCGCGGCTTCACGCTTGTTCGTCGAACCGTCAGACAAGAAGTTGCGCACGTCCGCCACGGCGGGAATTCGTCCCGACAGATCGAGCGACGCGCGGCGAAAGAACTCGGCATCCGTGGCCGGTGGCGCGGGAGTCACTTGCCCGCTGGCCCAATCGTCGGCCAACAGAGAGTCAATTCTCGCAGACAGGGCCGCGGCACTGGCTTTCACCGATGCGCGCTCTTCCGCCCGAGCCACCACCGTGACGGCCCCCCAAATCGCTACCGGCAACACGTAAAGCGTTGCGTGGCGAAATGTCGCAGGCCAATAAACGTGCACGTCCGTCACTCCCGCCAGTCATTCTGTTGCGTGGTCTCCAGTATATTCTGACGAGCGACATAATGATAATCGGTCTGCATACCGCGGCGGGGTCGCGGCGATATAGTGGCGGCGCGGGACGTGCGGTGCGCCGTGGGGACGGCGTTGTTGGCGAACACGGCATCGGATGATCGTTCATGCGGACGATCTCGGGTCAGACGGATCTGTCGTGCTATAACTCAGTTCGCGGCCTGATCCGCACATCACGAGACTTTCATTGCGGGCCAACCATATCGAGGGCGCGGATGTTGGCGAATCTCACTGAACGCTATTCGCAAACTCGCCATTGCACGGAACGCCTGTGCGAGCCGCTCGCGGTTGAGGACTTCGTCGTTCAATCGATGCCCGACGCTAGCCCCACGCGTTGGCACTTGGCGCATACCACATGGTTTTTCGAGACGTTTGTGCTCGCTCAATGGGAGACAGGCTATCGGCCGTTCAACCCCTGTTACCAATCCCTATTCAATTCGTACTACAACAGTGTCGGCGAGCCGTTCCCGCGTACACGGCGCGGACTTTTGACCCGGCCGACCGTCGCCGAAGTGTTCGAATATCGGCATGTCGTTGACGAGCGAATGACGAAGCTGCTCGACAACCTGGTCGATGCCGACGCTGAGCAGGCTGCGAGCGTTGTCGAACTAGGAATCAACCACGAGCAGCAACATCAAGAGTTAATGCTCACCGACATCAAACATCTTTTCTCGTGCAATCCGCTATGGCCCGCGTACCGGCAATTGTCAGTGTGCCCACCTGTGACAGGCGCCGTGGCGAGCAGTTGGTCGCGCGATGATGGTGGCGTCGTCGATATCGGGCACGCGGGAGGTGCATTCACTTTCGACAATGAGCGCCCGCGACACAAAGTCTTCTTGCAGCCCTTCGAAATCTACAATCGGCTCGTGACCTCGGGCGAGTTTCTCGAGTTCGTTAGCGACGCTGGCTACCGCCGGCCTGAGTTGTGGCTGTCGCTGGGCTGGTCGACGATGCGAGACCAACAATGGGCGGCGCCGCTGTACTGGGTTGAGAGCGATGGCCAGTGGCATGAGTTCTCGCTCGGCGGATTGCGTCCGTTGAACCGGGACGAGCCGGTCTGCCACGTTAGCTATTTCGAAGCCGACGCTTTCGCACGCTGGTCCGGCGCTCGGCTGCCGACGGAAGCGGAATGGGAGCACGCGGCGGCAGGCGTCGACCTGCAAGGGAGCTTCCTGGAGAGTGAGCATTATCACCCGACGATGGCGAGCGGCGACGACGCTAGAGTCGCGCAAACGTATGGCGAGGTGTGGCAATGGACGGCGAGTCCGTACACGCCGTACCCGGGTTACGTCGCGCCATCCGGCGCGTGGGTGAGTACAATGGCAAGTTCATGTGCAACCAATACGTGCTGCGCGGCGGGTCGTGCGTAACGCCCTCGAGCCACATGAGAGCGACGTATCGCAACTTCTTTCCACCCGATGCGCGATGGCAGTTCGCGGGTATCCGTTTGGCGCGCGACGTAAAAGAATAGCGCGACGGCGTTGCATTCGTCATCGACCTGGGCGTTGATGTCAAAGCCTCGGCGCAGGCGGGAAGATCGCAGTCATGCTTGAATTCCGCGAAGTATCGAAAGTCTTCAACGGCGTAACGGTGGTCCATTCGCTCGATCTGGTTGTCGGGCCAGGTGAGGTGGTCGTTCTGTTGGGCCCGAGTGGCTGCGGCAAGACGACCATTTTGCGCATGGTCGCTGGACTCGTTTTGCCAACCAGCGGTCAGATTTCCATCGACTCGATTCCGTTGAACGCGCAGACCATGAGCGACGTCCGTCGCAAGCTTGGCTACGTGATTCAAGAAGGCGGTTTGTTTCCGCATTTGACTGCGGTTGCGAACGTGACGTTGATGGCACAGCACGACGGTTGGCCGCGTCAGAGGATTGAAGAGCGGCTGAACGAGCTGCTGGAGATGACCCAGTTTCCAACGAGCGGACTGAGCCGTTACCCAAACGAACTGTCGGGTGGGCAGCGTCAACGACTCAGCTTGATGCGGGCCTTGTTTATGAGTCCGCGGATCCTGTTGCTCGACGAACCGCTGGGCGCGCTCGACCCGTTGATCCGTGCCGGATTGCAGCGCGACCTTGGCCAGGTCTTTGCGCGCACCGGAACGAGCGTGCTGTTGGTCACACACGATCTGGTCGAAGCCAGTCGTCTTGCCGATCGTGTGTGCGTGATGAATGCAGGCCGCGTTGTTCAGCAGGGCGCGTTCGCCGAGATCCTCGAAAACCCAGCCGACGGATTCGTCCGCGAGTTTGTCAATTCGCAGGTCGTCACCGCGTGAGAAATCGATCGCTCGTCAAACTGGTCGCGCTCACCTTCGCGCTGCTGATTGCCGGCCTCGCGCCGATACCGCATCGGGCCGCCCAAGTGCGACTCGGGTCGAAGAAGTTCACCGAGAGTGTCATTCTCGGAGAAATGATGCGGCTGATGATCGAAGGCGCCGGGCTCGATGCGGCACATTATCGCGAGTTGGGCGGAACGCGTATCTTGTTCGACTCGCTGGTCGCAGGCGAAGTCGACATCTATCCCGAGTACACAGGCACGATCGTTGCCGAGATTTTCGCAGGCGAGAATGTGCCCGACGAAGGCGCGATGCGTGACGCGTTGCGCGAGAAAGGGATCGGCATGTCGCGCCCGCTGGGTTTTAGCAATACCTACGCGCTGGCGCTAACGCGCAAGCGGGCCGCAGAACTTGGAGCCTCACGCATTTCGGATCTCAAGCGATTTCCCGATCTGCGTTTCGCAGTGACGCACGAGTTTCTCGATCGCGGCGATGGCTGGCCGGCGCTCAGTCGCCGCTACGATCTTCAACATCAGCAAATCGTCGGCGTCGACCACGATGTCGCCTATCGCCAACTCTTGTCCGGCGAGATTGACGTCATCGACGTTTACTCGACCGATGCCATGATCCGCCGTGGCGACCTGGTGGTGCTCGATGATGACCAGTCGTTCTTTCCGCATTACGACGCTGTCTGGCTTTACCGCCTCGACTCCGCCGCGCGTTATCCGGAGTTGGATACTGCGATGCGCCGCATGGAAGGAACGTTATCCGAGGCGACGATGCAGTCGCTCAACGACGAGGTGGAATCAGGGCGCATGACGGAGTCGCAGGCGGCAGCGGACTTTCTTAACCGGCGACTCGGTTTACAGGTCGACGTGCAATCCGAGTCGCGAACCAACATGATTACGCGGCACGTGCTGGAGCATCTCGATCTGGTGCGGCGATCGCTGTTGCCGGCCATCGTCGTCGGCGTCGCGCTCGGAATCCTGTGCCAGCGACTTCCGCGAACGGGCCGACTCGTGTTAACGTTCGTCGGATTGCTGCAAACGATTCCTTCGCTCGCTCTGCTCGTGTTGTTGCTGCCGTTGGTGGCTGCGCTCGGCTTTCGCAGCATTGGCGAAGGCTCGGTGACGGCCGTGACGGCGCTGTTTTGTTACTGCTTATTGCCGATCGTGCGAAATACCTACACCGGCATCGAAGGCATCCAACGCGGAACGATCGAGTCGGCCACCGTCTTGGGCCTCGAACCCGCGGCGCGGCTGGTCGAAATCGAACTTCCGATCGCAATGCCGACGCTGCTTGCCGGAATTCGCACTGCGGCGATTCAAAACGTCGGCTTCGCTACATTAGGCGCGATCATTGGCGCCGGGGGCTTGGGGCAGCCGATTCTGCGCGGTATTCGGCTCAACGACATGTCATTGATTTTGGCGGGCGCGATACCTGCCGCCCTGTTGGCTCTGCTTTTGCAGTTGCTGATCGACATGATCGAGTGGGCGATCACGCCGCGCGGCCTGAAGCGCGGGGCAGAAGTTCATTTGCCCGACTGAAACTCGTTCGCGACTGCAAAGTGCAAAACCGCGAAGTGCTGTTTAGAATCGGTCCACTCTCGGTGAAGCGCGAGGCCCGAGGCTGCGGCGATCGAGGCAAACTCGTTTACCGAGTATTTGTGCGAATACTCGGTGCAGATCGTTTCGCCAACGTCGAACTCGATCTTCTCATCGCCGATGGTCACCACTTGAGCACAGCGGCTGACCAGATACATCTCGATGCGTCCTAAGTCGCGGTTGTAACGGGCGTGATGGGAAAAAAGGCTCAGATTGAAGTCCGCTCCCAGTTCGCGATTGATCCGGTCGAGCAGGTTGAGATTGAACTGCGCCGTCACTCCCGCGCGATCGTTGTACGCGGCTTCAATCGTGGCGGGATCTTTTTTGAGATCGATCCCGATCAACAATCCGCCATCCCGACCGCAGAGCCGCGCAATTCGAGTCAGCAGTTCCGAGGCTTGAGCCGGCACGAAGTTGCCAATGGTCGAGCCCGGAAAGTAGACCGCGGTGTGCGTCGCACGACGTTTCGGAATCGGCAGATCGAAATCTCCGGTGAAGTCGGCGCAAACCGAGAGGATTTCAATCCGAGGATAATCACGCGCGAGTTCTAGCGCAGCCTGCTGCAAATGCTGCCCCGAAACGTCGACTCCTACATACGCCGCCGCATCGGGAAGAGCGTCCAAGAGATAACGCGTCTTTACGCTGCTGCCGCTTCCATATTCGACGAGCATCGCACCGGAGCCGATCTGCAATCCCATCTCCGATGCGAACCGGTCCATGATGGCGAGCTCGGACCGAGTCAAATAGTACTCATCGAGATGACAAATGCGATCGAACAGCTCCGAACCGCGCGAGTCGTAGAAATACTTGCACGGTAATTGCTTCGGCGTCGCCCGCAGTCCGGCCAGCACATCGACGAGGAAGGTCCGCTGAGCTTGCGATGCTCGGTGTTGCGTCGTTCGTGCCGTAGCCGTGATCCGACCCATCGATTCACAGTTCTTTCATGTGCTCATGGACGAATTGCACTGACGCTGGACCGTCACTGACAGCCAACGCGACGCGCTCAATCGAGCTGCCATTATCGCAGATATGGCACGGCTGGTGGTGGCACCGGTAATTCCACTTCGTCGACGTAACACCACGCCCACCGTTCGCCTGGCTCGAAGGATGCCATCACGGGGTGGGTCGTGTGACGGAAGTGCTTCGTCGCGTGGCGCCCCGGCGAACTATCGCAACAGCCGACGTGACCACAGTTCAGGCAAAGCCGCAGGTGAACCCAAGACGTCCCCAGCTTCAGGCACTCTTCGCACCCAAGAGTATGAGGCGGCACGGGATTAACGGCGGCCAGATGATGACAGCTCATAATGGGTGGTATTCATTCTTGAGACGGTGAAAGCGAAAAAGGGTTTTGGCCGTTATCGCCAGAACCCTTTTCATGCGAACGACTTCGATCGAGCGGAGGGCGTGAGATTCGAACCCACAACCCATTACTGGGCATTTGATTTCGAGTCGTAGCGAGCCGGTTAGTCACCATTCCGTTGACCTCCAATTGCCTGTCTTTTGCGACTCTTCAACCATTCGTATTCGCCACGAACATAGGACGCGGGCCGATTCAGGTAACAGTCCAGGTAACAGCACGGCACGTTAACCGATATCGCGGTCGAGTCAATTAGGTGCGGAGACGGCCATTGATCCACGTGACGACGCATGTTCTTCGGAAGACATTCTTCCGAAGATTCGTTCGCCTTAAGACGGTGTCGATACCGCTCTGCAGAGATGGCATCCACTGGCACAGGGAGTAGCGGCAACGCGGGAGCCATTGAATCCACACGCGAATCTGGCGCCAACGTCGTCTGACCAAAATGACCGTAGCCTATAGTACGCATTGATGATGAGTGCACCTTCTGGACCGTGAGGCGAAAAGGAAGATTGGAGCAACGACCTATCAATGTCGTTTAGCAGCGGATTCCGATCCTATACGTTTGAGCCCCGCGGGCTTGTTCGAATGCCTTTTCGGCAGCGGCAAGTGGCATCCATTCTGATACCAGAGTTGCCAGCGGATACTTTCGAGTTGCATCGACTAGGAAGTTAATCGCGGCTTCCAGATGTCTCGGCGCGTAGTTATGCACGCCATGCAGTGTCAAGTTGCGGCGCACGATGCGCTCGGGTTCGAGTTGCATGGCACGAGACGGAAATACAGCACCGGCCAGCACGACGATTCCGCCTAACCGCACGAGCGGAAGCGCGTGTTCCAGCGCATCGGTCGAGCCCGACAGTTCCAGAACAACGTCCACACCGTAGCCCGAGGTTAAATCGGCCACTACCGCAGATAGGTTCTCGGGCGCCGCCAGCGCTGACGCGCCAAAATCCAGGGCGCGTTGCCGCCGTTGCTCCGCGACATCTGAACAGATCACGGCAGCGGCGTCGGCGAGATGTGCCATGACACAGGCCGTTAGCCCGAGCATGCCTGCGCCAAGAACCAACACAGTTCGGCCAGCGACAGATCCCGCAGCGTCGAAAACTGCCGCGGTCGTTGCCGTGGCACAGTTGGCTGGACATGCCACTTCGTCGGAAAGATCGTCGGGCAGCCGGAAGATCGACGCGCCGATGGGCAAGACGCAATACTCGGCCAAACCTCCCGTGAGCGGATATTCCGTACGAAGTAGTTCGTGTCCAAACTTGATGCCGCGTTCACACTTGGCGGGGAGTCCACGCTGGCAGTAGAAACAGGCTCCGCAATTGGCGACGATGGACCACGTAACCCGATCGCCGATGCGCAGCGGATGGCCGGAGGGATCGTGAGTTGGTGCATCAGTGCCCACATCTACGATGCTTCCGAGCATCTCATGGCCCAACACGATCGGAACAGGCGTGGTGCGACGTCCGCTAAAGGTATGGACGTCGCTTCCGCAAAGCGTGCAGGCCGTGACACGGACCAGCACTTCGCCGGGGCGCAGCTCGGGAATCGGAATCCGCGCCAACTCGAGCGGTCGACCGGGCCCGTGAAACACCATCGCGGCAGCCATTGGCATGTAACTTTTCTCCGCGAAAGGGCTGCTCATCGTTCGCACAGCGGCCCCGGCGTCCGCCGTGCTCTCAACCTGGACTGGCAGATGGGACAACGATCTCAAGTCGATTTGTTGCCTCGGCCTTGCGGCGCACAAAGTACACCCAGCACACAATCACGCACAACGTCCCCGTGCCACTGATCACCCAACACAACGGCTCGAAGAAATCGAGGAAGTTTCCGCTCGATACGAGCGCGACGTCGTGAAAACTCAACACAGCGTGCATGAGCATGACAGCGATATAGCCCAGGTAGCCGAACGAGTCGGCAATGTACATCAGAAACCCAATATTGCCGCGGTCACCTGTCATCGCAATTAGTCGCTCGAAAAGCGTGGTATGCACAGCTACATACGGCAGGTACAACCCCAGCCCAATGAGCACCATGTAGAGAAAGCCGCTCAGTTCGTAACCGCGAGCAACGATGGCGACGGGAATGAGCGCCAATCCGATGAGGGACATGAACATGGCTGCGAAGAACGCACGGCGGTTATCGCGAACCAACACGCTCAGCGCTGTCAGCAGCATGACGCTCAGGCTAACGATGATTTCCGAGAGCGTGAACACACTGGGGCTGTGCGAATAACCCAAGCCGTTCCAGATTTCGCGGGCGAAGTCAGCACGAACGCTGCGCAAGATCGTCACGGCAAGATACATTGCGACCAATGCCGTCAGCCCTACAGCGTATCGCATAAAAAGTTGCCGCCGATCAAATGCAGTCATCGGTGGCCGCTCGGTGCGGGACGCGATGTCGAGTCGATCCGGCGGCGGCACGCAACCGAGCATGGCGACAAACGCCAGCAGCGGAGCCAAGAAAAGCGCACCCGCCGTAAATGGCATCCAGGTTTCCGAAATTCCCGCTTCTAGCAACCAGGCGCCGGCAGACTTGGTGAAGCCGTCAGCAAGAATGAAGCTCGCGCACAATCCGGCCGTCAAAACCTCCGTCAGCACGCGGCCTTCGAGCACGCGCAGCACCATTCCGAACACCATCCCTAATGGCAGCCCATTGGCGAACAGCCAGATGATGTTGTAAGGTGCCGGCGTCAGACCAAAGGCCAGCAGGGACAACTCTGCGACCCCCACGAGCGCGAGAATTCCGAAACGACTTCGCTGCGTCGAGATCTCAGAAATGACACGCACGCCTAGAAACTTCGATAGCGTGTAGCCGATCACCTGGGCCGCTACGAGAACCGTCTTGTAATCGATGCCCCACAGCTCGGCGTCCTGGTAGCCGGCAGCGGTAAACGGCTTGCGAAAGCCGTAGATGCAGAAATAGGCGCCAAAGGCTGCGGTCATCGCCCATAGCGAGAAAATCCAGCTCGGAACCTCGACGAGGCGACCACTCGTTCCGATTCGTAGATGGGCGATCGCCATGAGGCCTGCCGACGCTTCCGCGGAATGCGGGACTTCAGACGTGAGATTTTGAACCGCCGGTGACGACACCTGGCTAAAGACCTCCGGAGTTTACTAGATGCTGATGAAAAGGCATCCTGCTCATTGAATTCAAATGCAGATAGTCAAGAATACGGGCCGCATTTGACGTCGACGCTTATGCCGTCATGATGCAACGGGGATTGTAATTGTAATCGATGGACATTCTCAACGAGATCGCCGACCTATTTCGCCGACGCGGAGGCTCGCTCTACGGTGGCGAAGCCGTGACTGAACAAGAGCACGCCTTGCAAGCCGCTTGGCTGGCCGAGCAGGAAGGCAGCAGCGAGTCGTTGATCGCGGCGGCGTTGTTGCACGACGTCGGGCATCTGTTGCACGACTTGCCCTATGATGCGCCGGATCGGGGCATCGACGACCACCATGAAAATGCTGGGCATCATTGGCTGGCGCGTTCATTTGACGATGCGGTCACTGAACCGGTCCGACTCCACGTGGCGGCCAAGCGCTACATGTGTGCGATCGATCCAGCGTATCGCGAAGCGCTCAGCGCTCCCTCGATTCAGAGCCTTCGATTACAAGGCGGGATGATGACGGCCGAAGAGGTTGCCGCATTCGAGCAATTGCCGCGATGGAAAGACGCCGTGCGCCTGCGTGTCTGGGACGACACAGCCAAGGTCGCTGGCCTCGCTACGCCGCCGCTCGATCATTTTCTGAAGTACGTCGAACGCGTAGCACAACGGTCCGTCAGCGCGGGTTAAGCGATGGCACAACACGCCGATGTGGCCATCGTGGGCGCAGGAATCGTTGGTTTGGCGCACGCATGGGCGGCAGCAAAGCGCGGAAAGAAGGTTTTGCTGTTCGAACGCGATCGAGCAGCCCAAGGCGCGTCGATTCGCAACTTCGGCATGATCTGGCCGATTGGCCAACCTGCAGGCGCACTCTACCAAATCGCGATACGCAGCCGCGAGCTTTGGTTAGAGGCGGCTCGCAACGCCGGCTTTTGGGCCAGCGAGTGCGGCTCGCTACATGCCGCCTTCCGTGAAGACGAACTGGTGGTGCTCGAGGAATTCGCCGACACCGCCGGCTCGGACTGCACGTGTCAGCTCCTTTCGGCTTCCGCCGCCTGCGATCGTTCGCCCGCGTTGCGTCGCGACGGACTGTTCGGCGCTCTGTGGAGTCCGACCGAACTGTGTGTCGATCCTCGTGAATGCCTCAGCGTTTTGCCTCGATGGCTATGCGAGATGCATGGCGTCGAAATGCACTCTCAAACAACGATCTCTCGCGTCGAGTCGTCACGGCTTACATCGAGCGACGGTAAGACATGGAGCGCGGAGAAAATCATCGTCTGTGGAGGCGCGGACTTTGAAACTCTCTTTCCTGACATCTTTTTGTCGAGCGGCCTGCGTCGCTGCAAACTGCAGATGATGCGCACCGTGGCGCAACCCAACGGCTGGCGAATGGGCCCTCATCTGGCGGGTGGACTCACATTGAGGCACTACGCAAGTTTTGAGCGATGCGCGTCGTTGGCAGCATTGAAGCGTCGCATCGCTGCGGAAACACCGGAGCTCGACGCCTATGGAATTCATGTCATGGCCTCGCAGAATAAACTGGGCGAGGTCGTACTCGGTGACTCACACGAATACGATCAGAACATCAATCCGTTTGACAAGCAGCGGATCGACGAGCTCATTCTCGCCGAGTTGCATAAATTGATCGACCTGAGCAATTGGACGATCGTCGCGCGCTGGCACGGCATTTACGCCAAGCACCCAACGCAGGCGATCTTTTCTGCCGAGCCGCAGCCCGGCGTGGTCGTTTCAACGGCCACGGGCGGAGCAGGAATGACGCTCGCGTTCGGGCTCGCTGACGAGTTCTGGCAGTCAAGAGCGAAACCCACTGAGAAAACATCGACGCCAGAAAAGGTGCAACCCACATGACGAACGGTCTGACGCATACGTCGCGGTATCGCGGCCCGGTGAAAGCCGTCCTGTTCGATTGGGCGGGTACCGTAATCGATCATGGTTCGCGAGCGCCAACAGCCGTGTTTCTTCGCGTTTTTGCCGAGCATGGCGTCGAGATCACTGAGGCCGAGGCTCGCGGTCCGATGGGTATGGCCAAGCGCGCGCACATTGAGACGTTGCTTCACGCACCAACTCTGGCCGAACGTTGGCGGAAGCGTCATGGGCGATTGCCTGGTCCTGGCGACGTCGATTTGCTGTACGAAGCATTCATGCCCATGCAGCTTCGATGTCTACGGGATTACGCCGAGGTTTTGACCGGCGTCGCCGATGTTGTTGCCGCGTGCCGAGCGCGAGGCATGAAGATCGGTTCGAGCACCGGCTACACGCGCGAGATGATGGACGTGTTGATGCCGTTGGCGGCCGAGCAAGGCTATCGCCCCGACGCCATGCTCTGCGCAAGCGATATCGATCAAGGACGCCCCGCGCCGTGGCTGAATTTGGAAAATGCGCGGCGGCTAGGTGTCTATCCGCTCGAGTCAATTGTTGTAGTCGATGACACGTGCGTTGGCATTCAAGCCGGCTTGAACGCAGCGATGTGGACGGTGGCCATCGCCGTCACGGGCAACGAGATTGGACTGTCGCACGATGCGTTCCAAGCGCTGTCGCCCGACGAACGGCAAACCCGAGTCGCAACGTCGAGCCGCCGACTTACAGATGCGGGCGCGCATTACGTTGTCGACTCGGTTGCGGACTTGATGCCAGCCATCGACGATATCGAGCGTCGACTTCTCGCGGGCGAAAGACCGTAGCAGCGCACGACTGATTCTCGCTACTGCAACTGCGCTCAATCGGTGCGCAGTTACGCACGTCGGCGCGACACACCTAGGGCGATGTGACCGACGCGCCTTGGGTTGCTCGGAGCTTGTCCACCAACGTCTGCCGACCTATCCTCGCGGTGATCACCTCTCGCTGGCCTTCTTCATGGCAATTCCCGAGGCTTCTTGGTCTCTTGAATGATGTGATGAGTTTTTCGGAGCTGTGTCCTCGCAGCGGAGATCGCTTGGTTTCCGTCGTTCGCGCCTCCAGGGAAAGCGAATGTTTCTCGACGGCCGGACGGATTACGAGATCTGGTAACGGCGCGGGCACCACTGGGGATGGCCGGTGGCAACCGAATGATTCAGACGGAGCGTTCGATCGGTCATGCTGCCATTGCGTCGTGTTCATGGCATGCAACGAAGCGAATCGCCAAGCGACGTGCTTGCTCCTATCTCTTTCCTTGAGCAATATTTGCGAAGGCGAGACTCCGTCAGCAAGTCCTACTTGCTCCATCATCGCCGAGGAATCATCGCCGGCCTTTGTAAAGAAACGCCCTGCGATTCGTTGTAGGAGTTAGGTGGAGGAGGTTCTGTCAGTCCCGAATCCGCCATTGCGGTGAGACCGTTGAGGTCGAATTGCCTGAGAACGATGACCGAGCCGAACGACATCCGCTCGATGCCTGGGTGCTGAACACCTTGCCGCGTGCGGTTCGGTACGCACAGTCGCTGTTGAGCAACTCGTCGGATGCCGAAGACCTCGTACATGATTGCTACTGCCGATTGTTGCAAAAGTCCAGCCGTTATGACCTCGCGCGTGATGGCACGAAGCTCTTGTACCGCTCGATCACCAACGCTTGCATTGATCGAGCTCGCAAAGGGCAGCGAACCGTCAGCATTCATCGTGGCGACAACGAGGATCAGACCGATCACATGATGATTGACCGAAAAGCTGAAACTCCAGCGGCGATTGTTGAGCAGCGTGAGTTGGTCGACGCTGTCGGGCTTGCGCTGGCCCGACTGCCGGTTGAGCAGCGTGCGGCCTTGGAGCTGAAGAGCATGGGCTACTCGTTGGCCGAGATT
This sequence comes from uncultured Planctomycetota bacterium, assembly GCA_963708675.1. Lineage (GTDB taxonomy): Bacteria > Planctomycetota > Planctomycetia > Pirellulales > PNKZ01 > DATAXP01. The sequence goes on along the minus strand of CAVPTO010000003.1, from coordinate 626,523 downwards.
GCGGACGCCGTGGAAGTAAGCGAGAGCAATGCCGGCGTCCTGGTGCATCGCGCTCGACGTGCGGTAGCAGACTATTTGAAGCGTACTTACGGGGAGGAGTCGGCATGAACGGAGTTCCATCTTTTTCAGATGATGAAATTGATGCACTGGTGCTGAGGCACTTGGAACAACGAGCCGAGTCGCTCGATCCACGGCCGTTGCTGGCTCGGATTCATAGCGATGCCGCCGGGATTGATTCGGCAATACTTCCTAAGCCTGTCGTTGGGGGTTCTGCCAACTCGAACGACTCGAAAGTGACTCGTGTCACGTTCGACGGATTTGGGCAAGTCGCGAGTTCGCGTACGTTGCGACGCTTCGCATATGCCGCTGCATCGTTGGCGGCGATCGTGCTCGTGGCAGTTGTATTACGATCCACAGAACGAGAGAGTGCCGCTGCGGTCGTGCGAGAAACTCGGCAGATACACGCCTTGCCGGTCGATCGCTGTTATGTGGTCGAGGTGCAACGCCGCGCGTATGCGGGTGTGGAGAGTGTCCCGGTGAATCGCGTCGATCGCCTGTGGACACGCGGCGACCAGTTCTTTCTGGAGTCAACGAATACGCAGTATCGCTGGGCTTGGGGACGTGATGAGACGGGTACGTACTGGACAACGTATGGTCCCCGCGCGGGACTGAAACTGGAACCTGGTGAAATTCCCGACTGGCTCGACACCAGTTGTGACATTCTCAGCATGCGATTGGAGACCATGCTCGATGAGGTGTTGCGCGACTTCACGTTGACCTGGAATCACGACGCTGCGCTGCCAGGCCTGAAGGTGGTGCATGCCGTCGGCAATCCAGGCCGACGGCAGCCGTGGCTCAAAGAGGCTCGCTTGGAGATTGATTCGGAGACCAATGTGTTGCGTAAGGCGATCGTCACCCGCTGGATCAAGCAGCGTGAGATCGTCACCGTGACTTACACGCTGGTAGGAATGGAAGCGCAACCGGACGGTAGTTATCAGTTGGAAAGCCGGCTTGAATCGCCGTCCGTCATTTATTCCCGCACGAACAACCCCGAGAAACGTATCGAAATCATGACGAAGCTCTACGGCCCACAGGCCATGCGCCACTGGCCGGGGATAACTCCGCAACCCGCTGAGTCATCCAAATAGCAATCCCCCCGAATCATTCAACTGCGACAGACCAAGGAACCCGGTCATGCCCCGCACAATGTTCATGAGAATTGCTATTGTATCTGCTGCACTCGCCATCATGGCCTGTTCGCATTGCGCCGCAATTCACGCTGCCGATGACGCCCCGAAGCAGGCAACCGGCGCGCGAGCGATTCAAGATGCGCCGTGGTTCAAGAAGGCGGATAAAGACGGCGACGGAAAGCTGTCTCGCGCAGAGTTCTGGAACGCCGAGCTATTCTCGAAGGTCGATACTGATCAGGACGGCTTTGCGAGTCCAACGGAGCTGCGAGATTACTACACGAAGAATCCACCGCGGAAGTTGCAACAGGGTGGCCCCAAAAAGAACACGGGAGAGCTTGCGCGACCGGTGGCCGCGGAGCCGACCCAGGCAGCAGCGAATCCCGACGATGTGGAGAAGCGGCCGGTGGTCATCTGGAGCGACGGGACGCGGATGGCCGGAGACATTTACCTTCCGAGGAACCGCAAGCCGGGCGAAAAGCTGCCAGGCATCGTGTGTTGCGCCGGCACGGGCGGCACGAAAAAAGGGACACCGACTCGGCTTGGGCCGATTTTCGCTCGGGCTGGATTTGTGTGCCTGGGATTCGACTATCGCGGCTGGGGTGAGAGCGAAGCCCGCGTGCTGCCGACGGGACCGATGTCGGCGCCTGACGCAAACGGAGAGATCACCGTCACCGGCAAGCCGATTCGCTGGCAGATGAACTTGATGGACCAAACATTCGATATCCGCGCCGCAATTTCGTTCTTGCAAGGAGAGCCGGAAGTCGATCCCGAGCGAATCGGCCTCTTCGGCAGCAGCTACGGCGGTGGGCTAGTGACACTGATGGCGGCTATCGACCCCCGGGTGAAGTGCGTGGCAGCGCAAGTCGGCGGGCTCGGCATCAGCCCTGCAGCCGACAAGTTTGGATATGACCTTCTCCGACAACAAGCCCGCGGCGAAACCGAGCCGGTTCCGATCGAGACCGGCAAGTTGGGCGGTAAACTCTCCCGCTACGACCAGATGCGGCGCAATCCGGCTCGCAACGTCGGGTTCGGCGAGAAGAACGAGTTGGTCGGCCGGATTCGCATGCCAATGATCTTCATCGACGCGGAAAACGAGGAGCTTTTGAACATCAAGGAGAACGGTGAAAAGTTCGCTGCGATCCTTAAAGCCAATGGCGTACCGGTCGAGTACCACGTCATCAAGGGCATCTCCCATTACGGCATCTACGGCGAAGGATTCGAGGAGGCTACGAAGTTAGAACTGGCGTGGTTCACGAAGCATCTCAAGGGAGGGACGGCGTCGGCGACCTCTAATGCTGAACCATCGAAGCCGACGGCTCAGCCGGCCAAAGCCGGCACGCCGCAAGTTCCGCCGGCGACCAGCCAAAAGACCACGACAACCGCTGCGGGAGACATCGCATTCTTTGAGAAAAACATTCGGCCGCTTCTGATCTCGAAGTGCTATGAGTGCCATTCGGCCGACGCCAAAGAACTCAAGGGCGGACTAACACTCGATACCCGCGATGGCGTGCGGCGTGGCGGCGAATCCGGACCTGCCGTCGTGCCTGGCAATGTGGAAGCGAGCTTGCTTGTCGCGGCCTTGCGGCATGAAGACGGCTTAGAGATGCCGCCCAAAGAGAAGCTGACGGAACAGCAGATTGCGACTGTTGTGCGATGGATCGAAATGGGCGCACCAGACCCGCGCGATCGCATGGCCACGGCGCCGAAGCAGCGCGACACCACCAAGGGCCGCGACTTTTGGGCCTTTCAGCCGCCGCGACAAACCGCTGTCCCTTCGATGAAAAGCTCGACGTGGGCGCTGACCGACGTCGATCGTTTTCTGTCGGTGGCGCTGGAGAAAGCAGGGCTTGCGCCGGTCGGCGATGCAGATCCACGCGCCCTGGTCCGCAGGCTGTATTTTGACCTCACAGGGCTGCCGTCAACGCCCGAAGAGGTTGAAGCGTTCGTCGGCCTTTGGCAAGCCGATCCGCAACAGGCCTTGGAACAAACCACGGATCGCTTGCTTGCTTCGCCACGATTCGGTGAACGCTGGGGGAGGCATTGGCTCGATGTGGTCCGCTATGCGGAGAGCAGCGGTAAGGAAGTAAACTTTTCGTATCCACAGGCGTGGCGCTACCGCGATTACATCATCGATTCGCTCAATGCCGATGTGCCGTTTGACCAATGGATCCGCGAGCAGATCGCCGGCGACTTGCTGCCCGCTGAGGATGACGAACAGCGCGCCGAACGGATGATCGCCACGGGTTTTTTGGCGCTCGGGCCAAAATCGCACGGCGAGCGGAAGAAGTTGCAGTTTGAGATGGATCTGGTCGACGAGCAGATCGACACAGTCACTCAGGCGTTCATGGGCCTTACGGTCGCCTGTGCCCGCTGTCACGACCACAAATTTGACCCCGTTTCTCAAGAGGACTATTACGCCCTGGCGGGAATCTTTCGCAGCACGGAGACCTGTTACGGCACGATTCCGGTGGCTCAGAACGGCAATCCTTCGAAACTGCTTTCGTTGCCCGCGAATGCGCGACTCCCGGCAGGTATTCCCCCGACATCAGTAGCTGAATCGGCCAAGCTGAAGAAACAAGTCGATGATCTCACCGCCAAGCGCACGAAGCTGATTAGCGAAAAGAACTTTGGAGTGGCGGGAGGGTTTTTGCAGACTTCAAATCTCCTCGCCACGTCAAAATCCAAGTTCGAGGCATACCATGCCGACGGGACACCTTTACTGCGGGCAATGGGCGTTCGCGATCGAGCATCCCCCAGAAACTCTCCCCTTTACGTTCGTGGCGAGGTCGCGAAACCCGCACAAGAAGTTCCGCGCGGCTTTGTCCAGGTGCTGTGGAACCAACCGTCACCGCCAAGCTTTAGTTCGGGCAGCGGTCGTTTGGAGTTGGCCGATTGGATTGCCTCGCGTGACAATCCGCTGACGGCTCGTGTCTACGTAAACCGGATTTGGTCGAAACTCTTTGGTCGCGGTTTGGTGGCGACCACCGATAACTTCGGCGCGTCGGGCCAAACGCCAAGCCACCCCGAACTGTTGGACTACCTGGCCTTGAGCTTTATGGATGACGGTTGGTCAACCAAGCGACTGATTCGGCGGCTGGTTCTCAGCCACGCGTATCGGCTGAGCACGGAATATAGTGCCAAGAATTTCCAGCGTGATCCGGACAACGCTCTGGTCTGGCGAATGTCTCCGCGACGACTCGACGCCGAGGCGATCCGCGATTCGATCCTTTCGACCGCCGGCGTGCTCGATCTGAAACCGCCCGTCGGTTCGGTCGTCGCCCGTGGCGGCGAAGGTAGCACGATCAGCATCGAGCGCGGCGGGCAACTAGTCGAGTCGCGATTCACTTGCCGGTCGGTTTACTTGCCGACAATACGAGGACGGGTGTTTGAGTCGCTCGGCGTATTCGACGGTGTCGACGGCAGCAGCATAGCGGGCGAACGGTCCGAAACCACGGTCCCCACGCAATCGCTGTTCCTGCTGAATAGCCCTTATCTGCTGAAACTTGCCGAGACCGCCGCGATCCGATTGATGGAGGAAAGGAGCGACGCCGATAGCCGCATCGACCTGGCCTATCTGCGCTGGTTCGGTCGCGCAGCCACGGATGCCGAAAGACGAGCAGCTCGCGCGTTTATGCAGGCGTATCGCACCGACGCAGAGCAAAGTGGTCAAGCTTCCGACAAGGCAGATACGGCCGCTTGGTCCACATTCTGCCAGAGTCTTTGGGCCAGCGCCGAGTTCTTGGCACGGAATTGAATCATCGATTTGCACGCGCGACGAAAACAGGAATTCAAAGATGTACAACCATTTTGCAACCGCTGCGTCACGCCGCTCGTTTCTGCGCAGCGTCAGCAGTGGATTCGGAGGCGCTGGCGTTTGCGGCGCTCAACGCGAAGCCTGCAACCGCCAGTGCGTCGCCGTTGGCGCCGAAGTCGCCTCACTTTACGCCGCGAGCTAAGCGCGTCCTGTTCCTCTGCATGGAGGGGGGGCCGTCTCACGTCGATTCGTTCGACTACAAGCCAGAGCTGATCCGTCAGGCTGGCAAGCCACTCGGCAAGGGCCTTAATCCGTCGGCGCTACTCGTGCCACCGGTTTGGGATTTTAAGCAGCGCGGTCAAAGTGGCCTTTGGATTTCGGAATTATTCCCTGAGCTGGCGGGGCAGGCCGACCGGCTGTGCATCATCAACAGCATGCAGACCGACATTCCGGCCCATCCGGCAGCGTTCCTTCAACTACATACGGGCATTTCGAATTCACCGCGTCCGTCGCTGGGCGCCTGGACCCTCTATGGTTTGGGAACCGAGAACGCCAACCTGCCTGGCTTCGTCACGATCTGCGCACCGCCCAACAACGGCGGCACCGCGAACTATGGCAGCGCCTTCCTGCCCGCGGCATTGCAAGGGACGCGGATCGGCACCAACCGGCTACCGGTCGTTAACGCGCAGGTCGCCAATTTGAAGAATCCAGTTCGTTCGGGTGCGGAGCAGGAACAACAACTCGGTTTCTTGCGAACCTTGAACGAAACTGCGAAGCAACATGACACCGCCAATCCATTCGTTGACGGCTTGATCGAAGCCCATGAATTGGCCCATCGCATGCAAGGAGAATTACCGACGGTCCTTGATCTGACGCAAGAGTCGGCAGCGGTTCATGCGCTGTATGGGATCGGCACGCCGACAACCGACGACTTCGGGCGGCAGTGCCTCATGGCGCGGCGGTTGCTCGAAGCGGGAGTACGGTTCGTCGAAGTCTGTCACGGCGGTTGGGATCAGCACACCAAACTCAAGGAAGACCACGGCAAACATGCGGGAGCGACCGACAAGCCAATTGCCGGGCTGCTCGTCGACCTTGCCGAGCGCGGCCTGCTCGAAGACACGCTTGTCGTCTGGTCGGGCGAGTTTGGTCGCACTCCCTATAGCGAAGGAGGCGACGACGGCCGCGGCCACAATCACACCGGCTACACGACCTGGATGGCAGGCGGCGGTGTGAAACCGGGTATACGCTACGGCGCCACCGATGATTTCGGCTACGAGGCCGTCGTCGACAAGATGCACATCCACGACTGGCACGCCACGATCCTGCACTTGTTAGGCCTGGATCACGAGAAGCTGACGTTCGAGTACGCTGGACGTGCGATGCGATTGACCGATACCAAAGGACGTGTGGCCCAAGGCATCCTGAGTTGAAGATGCTTGTGCGTAGTTTTCTGATCTTGGCCCTGGGATAGGTCATGCGGACCGCCATTGCCGCCGTAGGCACTGTCGGCGAACACGACTCGCAAACGCCGAATGCCGTAAGCTTCTGCAACACGAAGCATGCCCCGTCGTGATCCTGCCAGTACGCTCCATGCACCACCACGGCACATACCAGACCCACCGTATCGACGGCAATGTGCCGCTTGCGGCCGGTGATCTTCTTGCCTGCGTCGTAGCCTCGTTCTTCGCCTCCTTCGGCGGGGCGAATCGACTGGCTATCGAGGATCGCCACGCTCGGTGTCGGCTTTTTACCGCTTTGCTGACGAACTCGTCGGCAAAGTGCTTCGTGTAAACGCTGCCAGAGACCATCTTGCCGCCAACGCCAGAAGATCGTGTACACCGTCTTCCACTTCGGAAAGTCATGGGGCAACGCTCGCCACTGACAACCCCCGACAGGCGGCGCCATCGACTTCCGGCCGACACCTCCTTCGGTCGTTCTTAGATATCGGCTTCGCCGGTGCCTGCCGTTTCCATCCCCCGCCAACATAATACTTTCCTCAACATGCCGACCCCGCTATAGTCAAAGAGATGTTGCCCCCTGCCTGCAGTTGAGATCACCAGGGAAAGCGCGGTGACGTAGCGTCCCGCTGTTTGTCCTCCCCCGCCTGATTTTGCAACGCCTCGCCACGGACTAGCGAGCCGCGCGGCAATCGTTCAGATCGTAGCCTTCTGGCCCCGCATCGCCGATGCGTGAGGTGCAATCCGAATGATATCTTGGGCGAGCAAGGCGGCAGTGCGCAACCTCGCGCGGACCTGGGCGGAGGATCTGAAGGGGACCGGCATCCGGGTAAACGTGCTGTCGCCGGGGGCGACGGCGACCGAACTCGCGAAGGCGGCGCTAGGCGAGGAGGGCCAGAAGGCCTACGCCGCGATGACTCCGCTCCAGCGCATGGCCGATCCGGCGGAAATCGGAGCGGTGGCCGCTTTTCTCGCGTCGTCGGACAGCAGCTTCATGACCGCCAGCGAAGTCGCCGTCGACGGTGGCCTAGCGCAACTTTGATGCGCTACGCCGACCGCGGTTACTCCATTTGATGGTAGACCCAAGAATAATATATGAGCTACGCAATTATCGGATTCGGCAAGATCGTCCAGGCTCTTGCCAAAGCGTTTGCCCGTAAAAACATCGACGTGACCGTCGCGAGCCGCCGCCCACCCGAGGCGTTGGCGCCGCAGGCTCTGGCGATTGGACCCACGGTCGTCGCCAAGTCGCTGCGGGATGCACTCGAGGCCGACACAATCATCTTGGCGATCCCGTTCGGGGAGCACCGCGAGGTTGCGAAGGCCCTGCCGAGTTGGGAAGGCAAGACGGTCATCGACGCGACGAACGCGTATGGAGTTCCCCTTGAAGAGCTGAGCGGACTCCCGTCCTCCGTCGTCATCGCGAAGGCGATCACAGGCGCCAAGTTGGTGAAAGGTTTTAATCATCTGCCTGCTGCCGCCTTGGCGACCGATCCGCTCGTCGAGGGCGGCGCACCGGGTCGTCTTTCTGTCGAGCGACGACGAGGACGCGATCGCTCCCGTGGCGGACTTGGCCAAACAACTCGGGTTCGCGCCCGTCAAGCTGGGAAAGCTCAACGAGGGCGGCGCGCTGGTGCACGCACGCGGCCGCACTTGGGGGCCGCTCATCTTCCAGGATTTGTTCAAGAGGCAGCAGTAATCAATCTACGACCGTGCGATTTGGCCCGGAACGTACGATTCCAAAACGTCCGATTCGATCGGGCACGGTCCGATGTAACCGAAATGGAGATTCCAATGAGCATCGAAAAGAATGTCCAGATTGTGAAGGATTTTTTTGCAGCAATGGGCAGCCGCGACAAGCAACGTCTGCTGTCGTTGGTGGCCGAAGATATTGAGTGGATCGTTCCGGGCGAGGACTGGCCGCTCGCCGGAACGCACCGCGGGCACGCGGGGTTGGAAAATGTATTGCGGAAGGCTAACGAAACGGTGGAAACTTCCTACCCAGGGCCCCCGAATTCGTAGCGCAGGGCGACCGATGATCGGCACCGCCACGGGGAGAATCAAAGCTACGAATAGGACGTTCGAGGACCATTGGGTCTTCGCCATTACGGTTCGAAATGGCAAAGTGACGAACATCCGGGAGTATATCGACACGCAAGAACTGGCCCGGGCCTCGGAGCCCAAAAATTGAAGCTGCGAGTGGGGTCAGGTGTAGGTCGCCATTCCCTCTGCCCGCGACGTTTTGCCGACATACCCCACTTCTCGACGCGCGGCCCCGTCATCGACCGGTGAACTCTCGCCCGATCATCCGCGCCAGCGACCGTGACATCGGCGGGTCAACTTTTGAGAACCGGACGGCGGCCACGATCTCCATGATGCGGCCGAGCGTGAACGCCAGCCGGTAGGGTACTGACCAGAGCCGGTCGATGGACAGCCCGTTCACGTCGGCGATCGCGGCGACGAACGCTCGGAAGGTCGTGGGCTCCCGGTCGGTCACGAAGTAAGCTCTGCCGCCGGTGCCGCGTTCAAGGGCGCACTGCACGGCCTCGATCACGTTGTCGACGTGGTAGGTGGAGACCGGGTAGTCGCCGCGGTTGATGAAGGCGAACTGGCCGGACCGGATCGCGCGGGGCAGTTCGCGGCTGAATGCGTCGCCCGGGCCCCAGATCGAGGGCGGCCTTAGGGCGATTGTGCGAAACCCGGGCCGATTCGCCGCCAGCACCAATGCCTCCCCCTGCGCCTTGCTGGCGATGTAACCCGAGAAGCTGTTCGGAAAGGTCGAGGCCGTCTCGTCGGCATTTCGGACGGCCGAGCCCCGGTCGTCCATGATGACCCCGGCCGCACTCACGTAGACGAACGCCTTCACGCCTGCCCGCTCTGCAGCCTTGAGTAGCGCTTCGGTGCCCGTCACGTTCGTGCGGAAGTAAGGGGCTTTTGGCCCCGCGAAGCGGAAGTAGGCCGCAGCGTGAACGACAGCGTCGACCGCGGGCAGCGTGAGCGTCTCGGGATGTTCGAGATCACCCCTGACCGGGGTCGCCCCCAGTGAGCGAATCTTCCCGTCGGACGCTTCGGACCGGGCCAGCGCGAACACGGTATGGCCGTCGGCGGCGAGTCGCTTAATCATCCGGGATCCGAGAAAGCCGGAACCCCCGGTAATGAACAGGTTCATTTGCGTTTTCGCTTCGGTTTAGGTTTGAAAATGGTCGCCAGTGCCCGGTCGCGCAGACTGCCGATGACGAGCGGGTCGGGCGTCCGCCGCCCTTCCGCCATCACGTACAGGACGGCGGCGGCGTGCGAGGACGACCAGACGAGATCGGCCGCGGCTTCAGGCTTCATGGTCAACATGCCCTCGGCTGCCAAGCCTTTAATCCGTGCGGCGAAGACCGCTCGCGCTTCCTCGGCGGCAGGAATCTTGGCACCGAGCAGAAGGCGGGAGATCATGGCGGCGTACAGCCGCGGGCGGCTGGCAGCGAAGCGGACGTAGTTGTTCCAGCCCTCCCGGAGGGCCGTCTCCCCGTCGGGCTGTCGGTCGGCCACCTTCTTGCCCGCGAGGTACTGCTCGAACGCCTCGGCGATCGCGGCGCTCAGCAGGCCATCGGCGCTGCCGAAATGGTGGTAAAGTGTTGGGGCAGTGACCTTTGCGAGGGAGCAAACCGCTCGCGTCGAAAATTCCGCCGCCCCGTCCCGTTCGATGATTTTCAACGCCGCCGTCACCAGCGTCTCTCGTGTGCCCATGCGGACACTATAGCACCGCTACAGTGAATGTCTATAGCAGTGCTATACAGTGAACATCAACTTGGTGGCAGGGCACGCTTGCCCATCTTGCTCAGACGTTTTTGCTAGGAAAGACACTTCCGCCGCTGCGGACCAACGTCTTCACCTCTTCGCTCGTCAGCACGGGGTTTCGACTTAATCGGGCAAGGAATTTCTTGGATCGCCGCGCGTACGACTTCGAATCGTGCTTCGCGCTCCAGAGGACAATGCTGAGCGCGATGGGAATGAGATCCAAGCCCTTCTCGGTCAGGGTGTAAACGTCTTTGCGCCGGTCGTCGGGGCTGGGCGACTTCGAGAGAATTCCCTGCTCTTCAAGAAAGGCCATGCGGGAAGCAAGGACGTTGGTCGCGATTCCCTCTTCCGATTTCAGGAACTCGCCATAGGTCTTCTTGCCGGCAAATACGATGTCGCGAATGATCAAGAGCGACCACCGGTCGCCGAAGATCTCCACGCCGTAGTTCACTGCACAATGGGACCGAAGATTTTCTTTGCGCGTCGTCTTCATGACTGAATCTTAGCATCACTTGCACGATGAAAGTAAAAAGCGCATTATTACTTGTTTTTTGCAAGTGAGATGTCTAGCATGGCACATGAGCACTATCAGCATCATCGGCTCAGACCTTGCAGGCACCATCCGGTCGGTAATGGATGACATCGACGTGCTGCAACACCACCTAAAGCAAGTCGACCGAGCTGACCTGTCTGAGCAGATGCCGAACGTCAATTTGTGGCTGGGATTCGGTGCGTCCCAACAAACACAGCTATCGATGATGGGGCTCGGGCTTTCAAGAACAACGGCGATTGCGCTATCAGAGTTCATCGTCGACGATAGCCTGATGGACGAGGGGGGGCCTAAAGAAACTTGCTGAGTTGAACATCGACTCGCTCGGTCTCCCGGTCGCCATTGTTCGGGAGGTCAAATCTCTCCTTAGACCGACGGGAGATACTGCTACGGCAAGCGACTCCAGCGCGGGCGCCCGCAAGCCATAATAGCGTTGCCCGAGGCGCTAAAGAGGTTCCGCCGAAGGAGCAATACGGCTTAAGTCCTTGCGGAAACAGGGAATACTGCTTGTGACCTGTTTCCACTTAGTTCAGAGCCAGGGCGTTTCGTTTGTTTCTTTTGTTGCTTTTGCTTCGTTTGTCCGACATAGTTAAGGGCAAAGGGAGAAACGAAGATGTCCACATTACTCAGCGATTTCCAAGAACCGGTCACTCCTTCGGCCGCCGATGCACAGCTTGCCCAGGAGTCGAGCCGGCGGCTGACCCGTTTCCTGGCCGCCAAGCATAAGAAGCCTCTTCGCGTCCGCATCGAGCCGGACGACGAGCCGGAAGAATCCGTTGCCATTCCCGTTGCGGCCTTTCGGCTTTTGAACGACATCCTCACCGAAATGGCCAAAGGTAACGCGGTCACCTTGATTCCTATCCACGCTGAACTCACCACGCAGCAGGCGGCCGACATTCTGAACGTGTCCCGGCCGTTCCTGGTCGAGCAGCTTGAGAAAGGCGTTATCCCTCACCGCAAGGTCGGAGCGCACCGTCGCGTCCTGTTCAAGGACTTGATGGATTACAAGCACTCGATGGACCAGGGACGCCTCAAAGCCTTGGAAGAACTGTCGGCACTCGACCAAGAGCTTGGGCTGAGTCACTGACGTGAATCAGTTCACGTCTCTTCTCGATGCGTGCGTGCTTTATCCCAGCACGCTGCGCAGCTTCTTGATGTACTTGGGCGTGACCGACCTGTTCCGCGCTCGCTGGACGAACGACATTCACAACGAATGGATGCGTAACGTGCGCGAGGACTATCCCGACATCACCCAGGCTCAGGTCGAGCGTATCCGCGACTTGATGAACACCAACGTCCGGGATTGTCTGATCAGCGGTTACGAACCGTTGATTCCCGCGCTCGCGCTTCCCGATCCGGATGACCGCCATGTTCTGGCGGCGGCGATCAAGGGAGGCGCCGACGTGATCGTGACGTTCAATCTCAAGCATTTTCCGGAAGAAGCCCTCAAGCCGTATGGCATTGAAGCCGTCCATCCGGACGATTTTCTCAACAGCCAGCTCGACCTTGCGCCGAACGTCGTTTGTGCGGCGGCGAAGCGGCAGAGGGAAAGCCTCAAGAATCCACCCATGTCCGTCGCCGAATATCTGGAGAGCCTGGAACGGCAAGGACTACCGCAAACGGTCGCAGGTCTACGGCAATTCGCCGAACTCATCTAATTCGGACAGTTTGGGCAACGACCAAGCTAGTCCGCAATCTCTCCCATGAAGCATACGGTTAGTCGCGTCCTCTTTGGTGACGACGGCCTCACCTGGGAGTGTTTCCAGTTTCACATCAACAAATGTGGCGACGATCATCAATGGCAATGTGGTTTCCACACGCCACTCATGATCGTCGCCGACTCTCGCAAAGTTAAGGATTGCCGCCGTACCTCCCGCCGCGACAAGGAAGATTCCCCGTGCAACTCTTGCTCAAGCAACGAGGTTGCGAGAGCGCGAAGGCGAAATCGTAACTCTCTAGGGAATGCTGCGTTTGTATTGTCGGAGGTCAAATCCGCTTCCGGGTGTCGATGCAAATTCTGTAGGTCGCACCTTGCCCGTATCGTCAAATTGGAATGCTCCCCAAATCTTGATCCGGGTGGTATGAGAGTCCATTGGCCCATTTTGGGCAGGAGGACTTTCGATGAAAGGCAAGAAGCATTCGGCGGAGCAGATCATCAAGAAGCTTCGCGAGGCGGAGACGATGCTGGCGGCGGGCAAGACGATTGGCCAGGTGGTGCAGTCGTTGGAGATCAGCGAGCAGACACTGCATCGCTGGCGGAATCAATATGGCGGAATGAAGTCGGAAGAGGCGAAGCGACTGAAAGAGTTGGAGGGTGAGAACAAGCGTTTGAAGAAGCTGCTGGCCGAGGCGGAACTGGACAAGGCGATCTTGAAAGAGGCGCTCGAGGGAAACTACTGAGCCCGGCGCGACGACGCGCTGCGGTCGACTACGTTCGGCAGCGGCAGTGCGTGAGTGAGCGTCGGGCATGTCGGGCGTTGGGTCAGCCGCGGAGCACGCAGCGTTACCGTGCGCGCGAGGACTCGGTCGAAGAGCAGCGGCTGGTGAAGGATCTGCACGCGTTGGCGGCGCGGTATCCGCGTTACGGCTATCGAATGATGACGGCCAAGCTGCGGCAGGGCGGCTGGCGCGTGAACTTCAAGCGGGTGTACCGTCTGTGGCAGCGTGAGGGCTTGAAAGTGCCGAAAAGAACCGTGAAACGTCGCCGTTTGGGGCACAGCGCCAACAGTTGCGTGCGGCGTCGCGCCGAGCGGAAGGATCACGTTTGGACCTGGGACTTCATTCACGATCGCACGGCGTGGGGTCGACCGCTGAAGTGGTTCGCGATCACCGATGAATACACGCGTGAATGCCTGGCGTTGGAGGTCGATCGGAGCCTGCCGGCCGAGCGGGTGCTCGACGTTCTGACGCACCTGTTCCTGACACGTGGCGTTCCCGAGCATGTTCGCAGCGACAACGGCCCGGAGTTCATCGCGACGGCGATCCGTGGACATGCCCGGCGCGGGCCTGGAGCTGTTGTACATCGAGCCTGGTGCGCCGTGGCAGAACGGCTATGCCGAATCGTTCTTCAGTCGGCTACGAGACGAGTTGTTGAACGTGGAAGAGTTCATGAACCTGGCCGAGGCTCGTTGGTTCGCCCAGCGACGGCTGCACGAGCACAACCAGGAGCGACCGCACAGCAGTCTTGGCTACCAGACCCCGGCGGAGTTCGCACGGCAGTGTGCTGCTTCCGTTCGGGCTTCGGCTGCGCCTCAGCCCTCACTCCAGCAGCACACTGCCGTTTCGTTTACCCAACCCATACTCTCATAATCCCTGGTACAGAAATCCGGGGCATTCCAAAAGCATAGCGTCAGAATGTCGCCGTCAACCCGGTAGATACCGAGAGAAGTTGTCCCCTTCTTCGGTCCTTCCGAGGTAATGGTCACGTTGATCGCTTTTGGCTCTTTGCCCGAATCGACGTCAACCGCGCCTTCAGCCAGCGTCTTTTCACCTTTGATTACTGTGACTGTTGCCGGACTGGAAGTGAAACGAACCTTCAATCCCTTGAAGCTCTCTTCCGGCACCTTCTTGCCGTCTTTTTCAAAGGACATTACGGCCCATTCACCATCTAAGCTGTTGTCCGCCGCAAACAGTCGTGCCGGTGCCGAATTCAGCGCAAGCGCAACGCAGAACAGTGTCAACCACTTCATGATCTTCTCCAAAAAAAGGACGTCGCTCAAATTCGACGACCACCGTCGAACGCAAGCGGCATCAAGTGCTGTTGTAAGGTGCTATCGGTTGCCACCGAACACTCAGTCATTGCTCAGTCTGGGATATGGATACGAATTCGATTCTCGCCAGGTCTGACGACGAACCCGGTGTCCGTCCAACTGGGATGTTTCGGATAGGGCAACAGTTGGGGCCGAATGTCGTTTGAGAAGGCGAATGGTTCGAGCGGATAGCCAACGAAGTTCGAGTCCATCTTGCCGTTTTGATTTCGATCATGAACGATAAAAGCCGCGTATCGGCCCGGCTTCAAATTATCAATCTTGCATGCAGCAGTATTAGCGTTTCCATTGCGTTGAATTCTCACGTCCTGTATGGCCTTAACGAATTGCTGGAATTCTTTTCGGTCTTTACGCAGGTCCGTTGCCTTATATCCGTCTTCGTTGTTCAGCAAACAAATCATCGCGCTCCCGACCGTGTCGGTGAAGCCAACCATTTCGATGACCAGCATGGCATCGTTCGCCTCAGGCTGCTGGGCGGCAGCATTCAAGCAGAACCCGCTCGCAAGCGTGGATATGGTCAAACAACATGCAACAGACTGGAAAAACCTTTTCGATGTCATCTTCGAAACTCCTTTTCGATAACACGAACTCTCGAACAAAACTGAGGACCTTCAGATCCTCGTAAATCGCATTTGAGTCATTCATTACCGGATCAGCTCAGCCGCGATCGGGCTCTCCTTCAGGTCGCCGCTCTCAAGTTGCTGCGGAAGAGAAGTCGACGCCGGAGACCTTCTCGACGGCCTGCCACGCCGCTTCCTGGCTGGCGCGATCGAGAAGGTGCGGGTGGCGCTGCGCCTCAATCGGGCCTGAGAATTTCCCTTGCGCCGAGGCGAAGAACTGCCCCGAGACGTCGGTTCCGAACTTCGAGGCCTGGATATACCGGCTCGCCGCCGTCTCCGGCGTCTGATTCATGCCGGGAATGAGGTTCGCGATTGGGATAAATATCCACTTCACGGCCAGGCCAGCTTGTCGCGAAACCTTGGTAGCGGTCGCCGCACCGGGCGAAACAGCGTAAACGGCCATGCCGGAAGGCAGCCGGCGCGCCAGCGCCGCCACCCACCAAGCGACAATGAGCTTCGCGTCGGCATACGCATTGTTGGGCACGTATTTCACGTCCGGCCCGTTGTGAATCAGGGCTTCAACAGCGGCGATCCTGTCACCTTGGAAGCGTTTGGTCGCGAAGGCTGGCATGTCGGTGTACTTGAACATGGGGACGCCCCCTCGGGCTGGTTCCGCGCCGGCGATAACAATCCGCGCGTCGGGACTCAGCAGGCCGGCACGGAGCAACCCGACCGTCAGTTGATGATGGCCGATCAGCGGGGCCTGGGACGCCTCGACGCCCGTCGCAGTGATGACGCGCTTCTTACCTGGCACCATCCCGGCATTGAGCAGTAGGAAATCAATCGGCCGCCCTCGCTTGACGAGCGCGGCGAGCGTGGACTGAACGCTGGCCGGCGTGTCCAAATCCAGGTCCAGCGGCGTGAAAACCTGTGCCTTGGTCTCAGCCGCGAGTTGAGCGGCCGTTTCTTGAACCCGGGCCAGGCTGCGCCCGGTGACGATGATCTCGCGCCAGCCCTCTCCGGCAAGAGTGCGGGCTGCCGCATAACCGAGCCCGGAGGTGGTGCCGGTGACGAGCGCGATCGAATGTTCCATGGGCGTCTCCGTGGTGAAGGGTGAAGGTCGAGTCGTGAGGCCCCGCGAGGCCAGGGCCGGCTTGCTAATTTTGAACTGTTCGGTTATATATGTTGGAGCGATGGCCATTGTCAATGGGAGTTTTGAACTAAATGATTCACAATGCCGTTAGGCCGCGTGGACGGCCGCGCAGCTTCGACGAGAGGGACGCGCTGGAAAAGGCGACCCAGGTATTCTGGTCGAAGGGCTACGACGGAGTGACGATCGACGATCTCGTCGCCGGGATGGGCGTGGGACGGCCGAGCCTGTATTCCGTCTTCGGAGACAAGCGGACGTTGTTCTTACGCGTACTTAGAGAGTACGCAGAGACAAAAGGCGCTCTCGCTGCAAAGGCACTCCTCTCGCCGCGCACTCTTCGCGACGCGCTCGCCGCCTTCCTGAGGCACATCGTAACAACTGCGACGGAGAAAGGATCCGCTAGGGGATGTCTTCTCTTGTGCGTCGCGCCGCTTGTGGACGACGCTGAGGTCCGGAAATTCCTGCAGAACGCTACCGATGGCGTCGTGGTGCTGGTGGAAGGTCGTTTCCGGGACGGGATCACCGCTGGAGAAATCCCGTCCGACTTTCCTGTGGCCGTCCGCGCAAGCCAGCTCATTGATTTTGCTCGTGGGCTTAAAATGCGTGCGCTGGTAGGCACGCCGCGCAAGACGCTTCTCAGGGATGCCGAGGAAGCGGCCGACTTGTTGCTCCTGTCGCGGCGTGGAAATGCGGCGCCAGAACGTTAATGCCGGATGCGTGAAGGTTGCAGCGTATCGCTCATGGGTCTCCTGCTCGACACGATCCCCGATTGGGGGCTGACCCTCCGGGTGGTTGCCGAGTTCAAATCCCGTCGCGCCTATCGTGGCCGACTGCGCAGGTCGTTAGTTCCAGGTTGCCTCGATCCAACGGGACGCTTCGGTGTGTCCTAACGACGGATTCAAGACGCTGTATCGGAACCAAAACGTCCTGCCGATTCTAACCGCTCTTCTTGACTAAGGCCGCGTGCTTTGAGCGAATCTTGCAGACCTTGGGCATGGCCTGCGAGATGACGTATGGCTGGTCGGGGTTATTGCGAGCGTAATCTTGGTGATACTCTTCCGCGGGGAAGAACTCGCGCAACGGTTCGAGCGTTGTGACGATTGGTCGCGAATAAGCTCTGACGTCTGTAAGCGACTTGATCTTGGATTCGGCGTCATGCTTTTGTTCCTGGTTGGCGACGAAGATTGCCGACCGGTATTGCGTGCCGCGATCAGCGCCTTGGGCGTTGAGTTGCGTCGGATCATGGGCATCGAAAAATACGTCGAGCAATCGATCGTAGCTGATGCGTCGCGGGTCGTAAGTGATCCGAATCGCTTCGGCATGTCCCGTGTTGCCGTTGCACACACTGCGGTAGTTCGCTGTGTCCTTGCTTCCACCCGAATAGCCGCTGGCAACGTCAATCACTCCGTCGAGTTGCTCGAAGGCTGCCTCGGTGCACCAAAAGCATCCGCCCGCGAATACGGCCGTGGCGATCGCGTCGTGCGTGGTCGTTTGAGCCCCTGCGTTGGCGCCGTGCAATGTCTCGGCGGCGGGGTCGGCTAGCGAAGCGAGCTTGTCACTCGGCGTGAACGCCAACGATTCCGAATTCAAGCAGAACCGCAAGCCCGTGGGCCGCGGCCCATCGTCAAAAACGTGCCCCAAGTGACCATCGCACCTTCCACAATTAATCTCCGTGCGCGAGATGCCGTAACTGCGATCGACGTGCTCGGCAACATTGCCTTTGCCGATGGGCTGAAAGAAGCTCGGCCACCCAGTGCCTGAATGAAACTTCGCGTCGGACGAGAAGAGCGGCAGCCCGCATCCAACACAGCTGTAGACGCCTGCCTGCTTGTTATCGAGCAAACGACCACAAAAGGGCCGCTCGGTTCCCTTGCTGCGCAGCACCTGAAATTGCTCGGACGTCAATCGTTGTTTCCACTCCTGATCACTCAAAAGGAGCTTGGGCGATGCTACGGGGCCGACGAGCTCGCCGTTGCGATTGAATACATGCACGTGAACCATGGTTGAGTCTACTCCTGAGGAGGCCGTTTGGGCGTCATTCGATGCCTTACCACGCGCGGCCAGCACGTGCGCAATGCCGAATAGGGCAGGCACGAGGCACAACGCAAACACGAGGGCGGCCGCTAAATGAATAGGTTTCATAGAGGTTACCGGTTTATAGCCTTTTGAATGGTGAAGACTGAGCTGCCGCCGAAGGCGATGCAAACATGAATCGCGTTCACGAGCGCTCTTTACGAGACCGAATTGACGGGGCGAGTCGAATGCCGCCACAATCGTTAATGCGTTGCTACAAGGAATGGTTACAGCGCTCGACGCGTTGTCAACGACGGCTACTTCTCGTCGATCAATTCCTGGATTTTGCCGCGCATGGACTCTTCACCGTTCGCGCCTTGCCAGTTGAGTTCGCCATACCACCATTGGCGGACGTGCCCTTGCTTATCGATTAGATAGACGCTGGGCCACATGCTATTGGCCCAGGCTTTCCAATTCTCGGACTTAGCATCGAACGCTACAGGATAAGAGATTTTGTACTCTTCGACTTTACGGCGCAGGTTGTCGAGGCTCCGTTCGCTCTCGGTCTCCGGCGTGTGGATGCCCACGATCGTGACTTGCTGCGGCGGGAACCGCTCATACCAAGCTTGGTAGTGCGGTAGGTTGCGGATGCAGTTGATGCAGCCAAAGGCCCAAAAATGCACGACAACCACTTTGCCTCGGAGTTCTCGAAGCGTGAGCGATTCGGTGTTGATCCAACCGTCGACCTCGCGCAATTCCGGCGCAATGCAGGCCACCTGCCGAACGCGACTCAGATCGAATGGCTTACCCACGAGTTTGGCGTATTCGGATCGCTGCGCGACGATCATCGCGTCGAGAATCTTCTTCTGTCCCGTAGCCTGTAACTTGGCCCGTAATCGCGCTCGTTCAGCGAATGCCTTGTCGCCGTTGTCCTTGTTGGATCGCTCGACATCCTTTTCTACTTGCTGAGCGATGTCCCGAACCTGCTTGATTTTGGCGGTCGAAAGGCCCAACCTCTGAACGACTTCACGAGAGGAGAATGCCTTGAGTCCTGAGGCCTGTACGACCATTTGGTTCAGTCGATCCTGTTGAGCCGAGGTGAGACTTGCGGTTAGTCTCTCTTGGAATTTCGAGCGAAGCGAGTCCGCGGTATCGGACGCATTCCGAGGCGAGACGTCTCGCAATTGCCAAAGAGGTAAATCTACCTCGGCCGCAGCCTTTTCAATCGTCTCGATCTGGCCTGCGCTGAGGCCAAGCTCAGATTGAACCGCCGTATCGCGGGTCAACATAATCGTCAGATAAAGAATCGGGCCAGGAGCATCCGCGATCTCGCTTACTTGCGAGTTCACATTTTGAGCTTTGTCGGGTGCTGCTGCCGCCGCCAGACATGCATTTACGAACAGACAAACGATCGCAACAAAGGCTCGAGTAAGCGTGAGTGCGACAATCACGTTTGTCCTGCTACTGAATGTTCGCATTTGAGAAACTGCTTCGAATCCCCACGATGCAACACTAACGATCGCTCAGGTCACGATCACGACGCCTTATCGCGGTTCAACAGTTCTGCCACGAATCCCGAACACGGGCCGATCGCAACACCGCGCTGAATCAGGTCGTGCATCGCTTGCGTCCCTTCGGAATCCATGAACGACACGGCGGCCATATCCAATCGAAGCTGTAGCCCTTGCTCGAGCAGGCGGGAACATGTCTGTAGCAACTCGGCAACCCACGGCGCGACTAGCTTGCCTTCGAGCTTGAGAGTTTCGGTAGAGCGGTGACTGGCCGACGTAATCCTTAGCATCGTTGGTCGCCCTCTTTGTGAGCCGCTCGACTCCCTGCGAGCCTCATGCCAAATAGCGTCTCACGACCCAAGATCGAGTGCGAAGCAGATTCAGGGGAAGCACTTCGGAGATCGCGACGGCTATTTCCCGAACGCACTGTTGAACGCTTCGTGGCACCGACAACCCACGAGATTCCGTGGCTCCTACGAAGATTCGTGGCTCGATCGTGAGATGCCGAGCTTCTTCATACGACTGCGAAGCGTGTTGGGATGAAGGCCTAGGATCAGTGCTGCGCCTTTAGGCCCTTCGATCACCCACCCTGTCTGTTGAAGAATATGGAGCGTGTGATTTCGTTCCATGCTCTCGAGATCCGCGCCTTGACCCAACACCTGCGGGCTGCGGGAATCGGAAAACATTTCGGGTTCGATCTCGAGCACGGGCCCTTCACTCATGATGACTGCCCGCTCGATGACGTTCTCGAGTTCCCGAATGTTCCCGGGCCATCGGTACGCCGACAGGCGTTCCATGGTTTTTCGACTGACGTGCTCAATTCGCTTGCCGATGCGCATCGCGAATTTCTCCATCAGAAAATGCGTCAAAAGCGGAACGTCGCCGAATCGATCACGCAGCGGCGGCATTTGGATCGGAAAGACGTTCAGGCGGTAATACAAATCTTCGCGAAACGTTCGCTCGTGCACGGCCTTCAAGAGATCACGATTCGTAGCAGCGATCACGCGAACGTCGACCTTGATCGACGACGACCCGCCGACGCGCTCGAATTCACGTTCCTGCAACACGCGGAGCAGCTTCGCCTGTATATCCGCGGGAAGCTCGCCGATCTCGTCGAGGAAGATCGTCCCGCCATGAGCCAGCTCGAAGCGGCCGATGCGTTTTGTCAGCGCCCCGGTAAAGGCGCCTTTCTCATGACCAAACAATTCACTTTCCACCAGGCCTGTAGGAAGGGCGGCGCAGTTGACTTTAATAAGAGGCCGGCCGCGTCGAAGGCTCGCTGAGTGCAACGCTCGGGCGATCAATTCTTTGCCGGTGCCAGTCTCGCCGCAAATGAGCACCGACGTTTCGGTCGGAGCCACCTGACGTGTCTTACCCAATGCTTCCTGAAGTGCCGGGCTCTGTCCGATGATCTCTTCGAAGTTATGGACCGACTTGAGTTCCTCTTGCAGGTAGATCGTTTGCTCTCGAAGGTGCGCGCTTTCGATTTCCGCCAAAACTCGCGCTGTAACATCGATCCACATCGACCGGCACGAAAGTACCGTGCCGTCACGATCGCGTTGGAGCTTCGTCCAGAAGCTGATCCACAACGGACGATCGTCCCGCGTTCGCATTTCCAAGTCGACTCCCGACACGCTTTGACCCGCAAGGAAGCCTTCGAACACCTCCTTGAATCGCCCTTGCCCCGCCGACGTCTGCGCGAGCAGGTCGAACAGCGGCATGCCGACCAGTTGGTCCACGGTATAACCCAGTAGCTGCGCTGCTCGGCTATTGACACTTCTCATTCGTCCATCGGTGCCGATTGCAACGTAAGCGATGGGCGCCTCGTCATACAGGTCGCGATACTGCTGTTCGCTGTCAAGCAAGCTTCGCTGTGCACGAAGGCGTTCCAGCTCGGCGGCCGCGCGGGCGGCGAAGATTTGCAGGATAAACAACCGGCGAGGTTCGGCGGTCATCGGGCGTCCGTCGAAGACCGCTAGATGTCCCAGCACCTTGCCTTGGTCGTCGCAAAGCGGAACGCCGAGATAGCTCTCAACTCCCCAATCGAAGAGCGCCGCGTCGTCTGGGAACTTCTCTTTGATGCGGCTCGGATGATGGCACAACCCCGTGCGAATTACGTCCTCGCACGGGGTTCCTGCCAAATCGTATTCGACGTTATCGCGAATGTGATCGCGGAACCAAAATGCAAGTGTGTGTACTCGCGTGTTCACTTCTGTGAATTCGGAGACAAAGGCGAAGGAGACATCGATCGAAGCCGCCAACTGACGCACGAGCGTTTGGAAAAACTCTTCTCCCGTGCTCCGAGCTGTGCCTTCGAAGATGGAACGAAGGATGCGCAGCTCGTCGTGTCCCTCTGCCGAACCGACCGTGATCGGATTGGAATCGACAAAAGTTCGTGCCGCGGATTCATCGCGCGCGGTGCTCGCTCGAACCGGCAGGTTCGTCATTTGCCAACCCTCGAAGCTGATTGAGGAAGCGTCGGCGTGCCCCACGCCAACCTCATCATACCGGTGAGAGAACTGCTTTGCCGTCTCGCAAGACCGAGTCGTGAGTGACACTCTTCGTCTCGCGCCACGCGTTTTTCCGCGTCATTTGCCCACAAGCCACGAACGTTCGTGGGACACCACGACATTTCGTAGCTCTCGCGTGACTCAATTTGGTTCGTCATGCATCGACTCGGCTTGATCATAGGATCGAAACGGTTGTGCCGAAGCTGCTTGCGCGTTGGCGAACGCTTTGCGATCCGCGTGGTACGGGGTTCGCTAAACGATGCCGAGGAAATCGCTTCTCATTTTGAGGGGACAGTCACGATGAGAACCGCTCACGGTTAGCAAATCGCTTGCCGCGACTCGAGAGCCTCGGTCATAGCGATAGTGAACGGGACGAAGACGGGCATGCAGTTGGTTACTCCGCAGAGTTTTTCTCGTTAGACCCAATTCAGGAGAATCGTGATGGAAAAGTCCGGACTCAATCGACGTGACTTCCAGCGGCTGACGCTGGCTGCTCTGGGTGGCTTGGCCGTCGGAGCTGCTGCTCCGCGCTTGGCCCTTGCAGAATCAAAATCGTTGCTCGAAGAACCGCACGTGTGCCGCGGTCTCAATACGTGCAAGAACATGGGCGGATGCGGCGAGGCCGCCGGCAAAAATGTTTGTGCCGGGCAAGGCGCCTGTGCGACGGCCAAGAAGCACGAATGCAAAGGCGACAATGCCTGCAAGGGCCAGGGCGGCTGTGGCGAACACCCCGGCGAGAATTCCTGCAAGGGAATGGGTGGCTGCGCAGTTCCGCTTTCGGACGAAGCTTGGGCCAAAGCGCGTGCTCATTTCGAGGCGGCCATGAAAAAGGCTGGCAAGCCATTCGGCCCCGCCCCGAAAAAGGCTTAGCAGAAGCGCGTCGTTGAGTGCACATCCTCGGCTTCCGCCTCGACGGGTTCCAAATCGGGCTCCCGTCGAGGCGTTCCATCTCGATACGCAAGGATTCGCCATGTCGTCATCATCACCGCGCTTAGGTCATCCAAACCTCGGGCTTGGGGTTGGCCTGAGATCGGTACATTTTCCATACATTCTTGGCCACCAACCGGAGGTCGATTGGTTCGAGATCATCTCCGAAAACTTCATGAACTCTGGTGGTCGACCGCGGCACGTTCTCGAACAATTCGCCGAGCGATACCCAGTGGTCATGCATGGTGTCTCGATGTCGATTGGCAGCACCGACCCGTTGAATTTCGACTATCTGGCAAAGCTCAAACAGCTAGCCGACGTCGTCGACGCGCGCTGGATCTCGGATCATCTCTGCTGGACCGGCGTGCTGGGCAAGAACACGCACGATTTGCTTCCGGTGCCGCTCAACGAAGAGACGCTACGGCACGTGGTCCAACGAATCCGCACGGTTCAAGACGTACTCGAACGCCCTCTCGTATTGGAGAACCCGAGTAGCTATGTCACGTTTGCCGATTCAACGATGCCAGAATGGGAATTCATCAGTCGCATGGCCGAGGAGGCCGATTGCGGTTTGCTGTTGGACGTGAACAACGTCTACGTCTCGAGCGTCAATCACGACTTCGATCCGTTCGAGTATGTACAGTCGGTGCCTCACGAGCGCGTGGTGCAATGCCACTTGGCCGGCCACACCGACTGCGGGACCTATCGCATCGACACGCACGATGGTGAAGTGATTGACCCAGTTTGGGAACTCTATCGCCTGGCCCATCAATTGACGGGCGGAGTGTCGACGCTGCTGGAATGGGACGCCAAGATCCCAGAGTTTCCAGTCGTTCATGCGGAAGTGCTCAAAGCCAAGAACTACATGCACAGCGAATTGGTCGGTCCGCCGGTTGCTCCGCCGCGCGCCGCTCCTATTTCCGTGGGTGAACAGACCGTCTTTCACCCGATCGCTCATACGGTGGTCGAAGTCGCCGGTTAACGCTGGCAAGAGAATCAGAAACAGGAACCAAGGTTTATGGTCCTCAGCCGATTACACCGCTGGTACGCGCAATATGTTTCCTGGGTGTCACTGTTACAGCACCCCTTCCTGCTGCTGTGCCGCATCTACTGGGGTGCCAGTTTTGTTCAGGCTGGATACGGCAAGCTGACGAACCTCGGCCTTTACGCTGAGCGATTCGCGAACTGGCATATACCGGCGCCGCAACTCAACGCCGTCATGGCAGGAATCACAGAGTGCGTCTGCGGCAGTTTGTTGATCGTTGGCGCAGGTTCGCGAATCATCACGGTCCCTTTGATCGTCACGATGATCGTCGCTTATCGAACGGCGCATGTTGACGAGGTAACGGACATCTACAGCTTCGTTACGGCGCCACCGTTTCTCAATTTGTTGACTTGCGTACTGGTGCTGTTGTTCGGCCCCGGTGCTTGGTCGGTCGACTACTTGGTGGAAAAGTTCGCGCCAGGCGCAAGTTTAGAACCAGCACTCGGGCTCACCCCGCAAGAGAACGCGTCTGCGACAAGTCCTTAATCTCGAAACCAACGACTCTCGGACACTCCCCATTAAACATGTTTGCAACAGAGAGGAACACGAAACCATGTCAGATCTGACTTCCCGGCGTCACTTCAACAAACTTGTAGCCGCAACCTTGGGCGGCACACTCACTGGAGTGATCGTCGGCTGTGGCGCGAGCCCAAAGGAAAAGTCCGAGACCACAGCCACGGAAAAGAAAGCCAATTTCGACGAGAACCTACTCCTCGTCGGCGATCCGCACATTTGTCGAGGTCTGAATCTCTGCAAGAGCCAAGGCAAAACGAAGTCGAACGAGTGTGCGGGACAAGGAGACTGCGCCACGGTCGCGAAACATGCCTGCGACGGTCAAAACGCGTGCAAGGGCCAAGGCGGGTGCGGCGAGCATCCAGGCCAAAATCAATGCAAGGGCCAAGGTGCCTGCGCTGTGCCGTTGAAGGACAATACCTGGGCGAAGGCGCGAGCTAAGTTCGAAGAGCTACTGGCCAAGCAAGGCAAGAAAGCCGGGCCCGCGCCCGACAAGGCCTAAGCAATCATGATCGAACCACAATACGATCTGTCGCAACTCCAAGGCTGGATGCAGTCGGTTCTCATGCATCCCGGCGGAGTCATCCAAGGAATGAAGACCGACGAAGCGCGAGCGCACATCGGTATTGATCCCATCGATATCGAGTCAGTCATTGCTCCTTCCAGAAATCAGAACAGCGTCGAGCGGTTGGAAATCTACGCTCGAGCGTATTACGCACGTCTGCTCGAATGCCTGCGAGCAGAGTTTCCAATCGTGGTGAAGGCCGTCGGCGAGGACCTGTTCGATCAATTTGCGTTGGGATATCTAGAGCGATTTCCGTCGCAAAGCTATACGCTCGACCACTTGGGCTCGCGATTTCGGCAATACCTTTCCGAAACGCGCCCCGACGACGACGAGGGTGATGCGTCGTGGCTCGATTTTCTCGTCGATTTGGCGCACCTCGAATGGAATATTGCGGAGGTGTTCGATGGCCCCGGCGCCGAAGGTATGCAGCTATTGGACACGGATCAGATCTTGGCAATCCCTCCCGAGCGCTGGATCGACGCTCGACTCGTGCCCGTGCCATGCCTGCGAGTAATCCGCCTCGACTTCCCCGTGCATGACTACTACCAGTCGCTACGCAACAGTGAAGAAGCCGTTCCACCAGATCGGCAAGAAACGTTCTTGGCCATCACACGGAGGAACTACGTCGTGCGACACATTCCTCTGTCGCCGCGTGCGGCCGAGATCCTAACGGCTCTGCTTGCAAATGCGACGATCGGCGAAGCGATTGCCAACGCAGATCTCTTGAGCGAAGCCGACTTCGCCGGCATGGCACTCAACTTACAGAACTGGTTTCGCACCTGGTCGGCCGAAGGCTTCTTCGTCCGCGCCGATCTTGAGACAGCTTAGGTCGCACGGTGGAACGGTTCCGAGTGCCCTTGATCGAAACCTTCAATTCGATGCCGCGAGAGGGACGTCAAAAAATTCCGCTCAACCTCAGTCGTATTTCCCCTGCGAGTATTCGGTTCCATCCAGCAGCATCCTCTCGTTAAGGGTGGTAGCTATGGTTGAGCCATTCAGAATCCCGACGAGGCAACGATTCGGCTGCCGCAGACCGCTTCGCTACCCGATCCGAATTAGAAGCGATTATCGCCCTCACAAAGGAGATCGTGTCTCAACGTGGACATGTGCGCGCACATATCACGGGGAATTTTCTCGCTGCCGGGTACAAAAAAGGATCAGGTACTCGAGGTTCTGATCGGTGTGGCTCTCAAGGCAATGAGCAACTATTTGGATCACATCTCCCCGACTGAATTGGATCAGGCGTTTCAATCCGAGGATTAAACCCTAGATCAGCGCCAGTTCCGAAAGATGGCCCGTGGGCTGACGCTGGGAAGTCGAAGAATTTCAAAAGTGGAGAAAGAAAATGTCTCGTCGCCTAAGCAAGGCATTATCCCTATTCCTGGGAGTTCTGATGTTCATGTTTGGAATCCTGAAATTCTTCCAGCCATTCCGAGGATGGTTCGACATCCAGATTCAAGAGAGTCATCTACCCCACGAGGCGATTCTCGCGGGCAAACTCGGGGAAATGGTCGTCGGGTGCCTGTTCTTGCTCCCGTGGCTTCGAAGATCGTTGGCCGCAAGAAGCAGAGATCAACTCCTCCTGATCGCGTGTTCGATCCTCGTTGCCCAGATGGGCGTGGCAATTTATGTCCACCTGCAGCCTCAGGTGCCTGCTGGCGTTCTTCCTCTCGGTATCAAGCCACCTGTAATTCCCTTTGTCGTTCTCCTCCTCGCCTTGCTCACTGCGTTTGCTGTTTGGAAGGAGCGGGGAGCAGAGAAGGCTTGCGATATGCCGACTCAATAACAGAGTTCGAACTCATACGAACTCGTGCTAGCGACATTGATTAAGGCCTTGTACGCATAGCAAGTTGGCGCAATCGTATCGCTAGTTTAGCAACTGGCCAACCGACACTTCCCAGTTTGCCAGCCCGTGAAGGAAAAGTTCAATTGGTGTTCTGTCGCCCCGACTTCAGTAAGCCGTATAATAACGACGGCTTACGACTGACACTTAAAACTGGTGCCCGGGAACGGGCGCCAGAATGAAAGTGAAAAGGCTCCGCCTGACTGCAATCGAGCGGAGCCCGAGCAACACCTTCCCTGGTCCTTACCGGCCAACAAAAAGGGAGGGTCACATGGCTCGCAATGCAAAACGGTGGTTCTACGCACGGACCGGCTGGTGGACAGCATGGATCGACGGCAAGCGCGTTCCGCTCGCCGAAGGCAAGAAGAACAAGAAGGCGGCAGAAGATCGTCTCAAGAATCTTCAGTACCTCGCCCGCCACAATCCGCACGCCGACGACGGCGAGCAAACCGTCGCGTCGGTGATCGAGCGGTACATGGCCATCCGCTCGAAGCAGATTGGCGAGCCTGGCTGCGCACGACGTGTCGCGCCGACGCGCCTGCCTCCAGATGACTCTATTATTCGAGATCGTTCTGCATCGTCTTGCGGTGGTGCGATGCAAGATAGAAATACTCCGCGGCCTCAGAATAGCGCCGCTGACTAAAGCGTGCTTTGCCGAATTCCCCTTGGGATGTCGCGGCTGGTCGAGTCGAATCCGATCGTCTGGCGGGCTAAGCCTTCTTTCGTTTGCGCGGCGATTCGTCTGGCCCACGCTTCGGGTACGGAGGGCCGAACTCGCCGAAGGGCTGACCCAGCGGGGCCAGCAAGTCGGTGAGCTTCCGCTTCATGTCGGCCAGTACCTCGACGTTGGCGGGATCGTCGGCGACATTTTCGACATCCTGCGGCAGCTTGTCGTCGCCGATGGCGAACAACTGATCGGCGTCGAACTGGAACGGAAAGTCGTCGATCGATTTCATGTAGTTATTCCCGTGCGTGTGTCACCGCCACGAATTCCGCGCGAACTTCCATTGCTCGGGCGTCAGCGTCGTTTTGAACTTATCGAAGAATAACTCTGCCTTCCGCGTCATGCGTGGATACTCGCCGGTGCGATCAACCTCGTCGATCTTTGTCTGCACCTCGGGGGGATAGCGGACGGCGATGTATTTCCAACGATCGGCAACTGCCGCGCGCGTTTGACCGTTTTCCAACAGCAATGCTTCGCGCCACGAAGCTTGCGGATCGAGCAGCACCGGCAGCATGCTGCGGCCGTCGAGCGTCATGTCTTTCGGCGGCTTGATTCCGCACGCGTCAAAGATTGTCGGGGTGAAATCGACGTTCGACACCAGGTGACGATCGGTCGTGCCCGCCCGAAGGCGCTTGGGCCACATCATCAACAGAGGGACGCGTGCGCCGCCCTCGTAGAGTGTCTCCTTGCCGCGCTGGTTATTGTCAGAGAAGACGATCACGAGCGTGTTCTCGAGCAAGTGCAGCTCGTCGAGCCGATTAATGACCGCCCCCAGCCCGCAATCGAGCCACTGCATGCCGAACTGCTGCGCGGTCTTGGCCCCGTGCTTCTTGGCCGTGGCGTAAATTTGCTCGCGTGGGGGCATGGGCACGCGAGGCGCTTCGTGGAGCAGGCCTCCTTCCGTCACGCGGCCAAACTTATCGTAGTCGCGTAGCAACAACTTCGGGTCGATCGGCAGGTGCAATAGCCGCGGCGACAAATAGAGAAAGAACGGCTCGTTGCGGTTCTGCTCAATGAACGAAAGGGCGCCGAGCACGTCGGCTTCCATGTTGTGATTGGCCCCCTCGAAATCAATGCCGCGGAATTGCGCCTGCGGAAGTCGGCGGGATTGAAAACGTAACCGAACCCGCGTTCGCGAATTCGCGTGCTCAGCCAGTCACGCCGCTTCTTGAGCCAGGCATCGGCTTCGGGCTTAAAGACACTAGTCTCGGCGCCTTCGAAGCGTGGGTACTTCTCCTGCTCGAGATGATACTTGCCGACGAAGCCAGTCGCGTAGCCGTTCTGCTGCATGACACGAGGCAGGTTGAATAGATCGGCTTCGAGCGCGCAGCCTTCTTCGTTCTCGTCGGCATCGCCGTCGTTCGGAGCCCGTTCGGCGGACGAGCGGCACCGCGAGGCGTACCGGCCCGTCAGACACGTGTAGCGACTCGGCACGCACAGTGGCGTGGCGGCGTAAGCCCGCCGGAACGTCACGCCGCGCGTCGCAATCCGGTCGAGATGCGGCGTAAAGCTCTCGCCGTCGTAACACTGCCCCATGTGCGCGAAATCGACGTTATCGACGACGATAAACAAGACGTTGGGCTTCACGTCCGCCGCCACGGCCGCCGTGCACGACAACCACACACACGCCGCAACCTGGCCCAGTCGCTTCATCGTTCTTAGAGCCCAGTGATGAATTGGCACTAGTGCTGTGTCACGTTCAAAAGTTCGGGTTGGCTGGCCCGAGTTAATTTGGGAGACTTCTGGCAACACGGAGGTGTGCCATGAACAAGAAGTATGTGGTGCGGTTGACGGCGAAGGAACGCCGAACGCTGCGTGAGATCGTGAAGAAGCTCGACGGATCGAGCCAAAAGGTGCGGCGGGCGCAGATGCTGTTGAAGGCGGACATTGCCGGGCCGGCCTGGACCGATGAACGGATCGCCGAAGCGTTCGACAGCCGCACCCGGACGGTCGAGAAGCTGCGCGAGCGGTTGGTAACCGAGGGCTTTGAGGCAACGCTCGACGGCAAGCTTCGCGAAAAGCCGGCGGTGGAGAAACTTCTCGACGGCAAGCAAGAGGCGCAGGTGATCGCGCTACGGCTTGGCCCGCCGCCGAAGGGCTACGCCCACTGGTCGGATGGTGCAGCAGGTTCTGGCCCCAGGTGTGCAAGACGGCGAGCACGCCGATCTCGGCGCCCAGGTGCTTGGGGTCGACGGCGACTTCGATCATCGTCTGCGCAGCGGCTTGCATCAGCAGGGCATAAACGACACGCGGGTTCTGCAGCGCCAGCGGCGCCAACGCGCTTGGCAGCGTGAACACCATGTGAAAATACGGCACCGGCAGCAACTCCGCTTCGCGGGCTTGCATCCATCGCGAGCAGGCCGGTCCTTGGCACTTCGGGCAGTGCCGATTACGGCACGAGTTATAGGCGATCCGCTGGTGATCGCACTGGTCGCAGGCTTCCACGTGGCCGCCGTGCGGCAGTTCTGCACGGCGCGTAGCACCTGGCGCTGGGCGCGTGTGGCGCCATGCTTTACCAGGTATTCGGCTTCATGTTCTCGGAAGACCTCGGCCACTTTGAGCCGAGGTTGAGTCATGATTCGTTGAAAGCCTCTGCTGCGCTGCGCTCGGTGTGATGAGCAACGAGCAGTTCCAGCGGTGTCTTGACCTTGCTGATGAGCCGCGGCGAAACGTGCGTGTAGATTGCCGTGGTGCGTGGGCTGGCATGGCCCAGGAGTTCTTGGATCGTGCGCAGGTCGGTTCCGGCTTCGAGCAAGTGAGTCGCAAACGAGTGACGCAGCATGTGCGGAGTAATCTCTTTACTCAGCCCTGCGATCTGTTGTGCTTCGAGGCAGGCGCGCTGCACCGTGCTATTGGTGACGTGGCCCGTATTGCCGCGACTGGGGAACAGGTAGTCCTTCGGCCGCGCTGCCCACCAGTAATGCCTGAGCATCTCCAGCGCCAGCGGCGAAAGGACCGTGTAGCGGTCCTTCTTCCGCTTCCCCTGCACGACGCGGATCACCATCCGCTCGCTGTCGATGTCCGACGCGCGTACGCGCGTTGCCTCGGCCACGCGCAGGCCTGCGGCATAGGCGAAAACATCAGCAGCGTGCGGTGCTTGAACGACGTAATCGCCGCGAAGAAACGATGCACCTCGTCGAAGCTGAGCACGACCGGCAAGTGGCGTTCGGGCCGCGGCGCGCGGATGTCTTGCACCACCTCACCGCGCTGGAGTACCCAGCGATAGAGGAACCGCAACGCAGCCAGCGCCTGCTTGTAGGTTCCCCAAGCGACCTTCCGCTCGTGGACCAGATAGAGCAGATACGTCCGCACCTCGTCGGATCCGAGCTTCTCGGGGCTGGCGTTGAAATGGCGTGCGAACCGCGCGATGCAATCGACGTAGAGCTTTACGGTCTTCGGTGAGCAGCCGCGCAGTTCCAGCGCGTCGATCATCTGCTGACGCAGAGGAGTCATGGGAAGATCTCCGGAAATGACACGAAACGGGTAGAAACCCGTCCATCGTGATTGCCGGAGTGCGAGTATGCCGCTCGCTCGACCGCGAAAAGCGCCGGTCAGTCTTCCACCGAACGCACCAACTCAAGACCGCGCGGCCAACTCACCAGGCCGCTGGCCC
The DNA here is from genome assembly GCA_963708675.1 of uncultured Planctomycetota bacterium. Lineage (GTDB taxonomy): Bacteria > Planctomycetota > Planctomycetia > Pirellulales > PNKZ01 > DATAXP01. The sequence continues at coordinate 595,045 of CAVPTO010000003.1, read as the reverse complement.
ACCGCGAAGCGGTTTAGTCCAATCCGTGGTGACGGTAATAACTCTTGTCAGCGAGGACATTATTCGGCGGCATGTTGATGATGTCCGTACCTCACTGTATAGCACGCGCTTCTTGCGATCTTGCTCCGCAACTGGTCGACAATGCTTAATCGGTGATCGATAGCGACAGTCGCCTCAGTAACTCTTGCCGGATTTTTTTGATCGAGTCCTCCGCAGCCGTTACTTGATCGTGTTCGTCTGAACGCTTGTAAAGGAAACGCGCAAAGGCCCGGTCTAGCTGCTTAGTCTTGCCGCGCAGCCGATTCGAATACCGTGCCTTCAAGGCGAGCACGTAGTAAACATGGAGTCTGAACATCATTGCGAGTCGATCCACCCCCCAATTCTTGTCGTCGCCCTTTAACCAAGCCTCAAGATAAGGTGGCGCTTCTCTCTGCATTTGCAGTAAAGCAATTTCGTCGAGTCGAATCTCGTTGCGTCGCAGCAAGAACCACGGAACAAAAAGAATCGCACCCGTACTCTCGGTGATATCCATCTCGTAGTGTGCTCGGTCGATCAACCGGGCGCCCATCGGTAGCGGGAGTTCCCAAGTGACGAGTTCCTCGAGTTGCCACTCTCGAAGGAATCCGATTTTTCGGTTCGAGTACGCGAGTTCATGCTCTGACAGTTTCGGAGCCGCTGTCTCGTGTGGTTCCGTTTGCGAATCAGGACCAAGCCATTCTTGCTCAAAAAAAGATTGCCCTTGCTCTTTGAAATTGTCCCGTGAGTATCTGAATGGCGGGTACGTAACGACCCAGCCCGCATATGCGAGCTGCAAAGTGAATGCGCGCTCTCGAACGCTCGTTTCGTTCGCACGAAGCGTTCTGATCTCCTCGTCGTTGTATCCGTCTATCCGCATTTCATCGTCGAGAAGGTCGTCAACATGCGGCTGAGTAGGTCAGCCTGGCGGTCCAACGCGTCGGGGTCTGCGACATCGGAAGATAGTGGTGGGTAGATAAAGGGGCGCTTCAAGAAAAAGCCTGTACGCCTATTCGAAAGGGCGGTCTCGAACTCGTACTCACGATTCGTGAAAAAACCTGGGGCCTCGGCTTCGATGGCGTCAAGCAAGTCTCGTGGAAGTCCGTAGACGGCATCGCCAAGTTCACGGGTCTCGCTCGGATAAGCTTCCGAGAACTCCCGCCAAGCGGCTCCAGCTGTTTCGGCGTTGTTTCGTTCGGCGTCGCACATAGCCATAAAGCTACGGCGCGGCCGAGTTCAGCGAAAGGCGTTTCCAGCCCGCATCGGTAGGGCGCGAACGGCAGCCGATTGGTCAGCTAGCACGCGAACTGGTAATTGGGAAAGCCCAAGTGATCTCTTTCCCTCGGCGCTGAATGCGTCGCTGGGCAATGCTCGAGCGTTCGAAGCGGCCACTGCTTCACAACTGCCTTGAGCGCCTGGTGACGAATGTCGAGGGTTCAGCGTTCAGATAAGTCAACTTCGATCCATGGCGTAATTTCGACCTTCGAGCTTTACACACTCGACGAGTTGAAGCAGCGCATGGGTTGGACCGACTCCTCACTTCGCTCCGCCCGACTACGAGGGCTGAGATTGCTCGGCTTTGGCAAACGCCGCTTCGTACGCGGACGCGATGTCGTCCGCTTCTTGGAGGCATGGGCCGCCGAGCAGTCCCACAAATCCTAAAGTGCTCGCCAACGAGAGCAATGCCTTGGCATTTGAAGACATCAAAGTAACCGTTGTCCGATATCCGGATCGAAAGTACCTGCACATGCGGTTTGTGGATCCGCAAACCGGAAAGCAGAAGGCTAGGTCCACGAAGACGACCAATCGACGAGAGGCCGAACGAGCTGCAGCCAAATGGGAAGCGGAGCTCCGAGAAGGTCGTTACCGCAGACCATCCAAAATCAGTTGGGATGAATTTCGCGAACGCTACGAAGACGAACGCCTCGCAAGCTTGTCAGATCATACCGCCAAGTCGACTGCGACTGTCTTCAACCATTTGGAGCGGATCATTCATCCAAGGAACCTTCTCATCCTCGATTCAGAAACGCTCAGCCGTTTTCAGTCCGGCTTGCGAAAGACCGGTATCGAGGAAACGTCCATCGCGACGCACTTGCGGCATCTACGCGCGGCGCTGCGTTGGGCCGTGACCATGGGCTTTCTCGTTAGCGCGCCGATAATACACGTTCCTCGTCCTTCACGAGGACCGACGCTCATGCGCGGGCGTCCGATCACCGCCGAAGAGTTTGAGTCGATGCTTGCGGCAATTCCGCAGATTCGTCCCAACGACAGCGAAGTCTGGCGCCACTATCTAACGGGGCTTTGGCTCTCAGAACTTCGTCTTGCGGAGTCAACGATTGTCTCTTGGGGCGACGATGCAACATTCGCCGTCGACTTTACGGGACGCAGGCCGCGCTTTCGCATTTACGCAGAATCGGAAAAGGGTCGTCGAGATCGATTGCTGCCGATGACGCCAGATTTCGCAGAGTTTCTCCTGAAGGATTCGCCTAAGAAGCGACAGGGGCTGGTTTTCAAGCTGAAGAGCGACCTAGGTGAACAACTGTCTGTGAAGCGAGTCGGGCTCATCGTTTCGGATATTGGCGAAAAGGCAGGAGTCATTGTTAATTCTGCCGACCGTAAGTTTGCCAGCGCCCACGACCTGCGACGCTCGTTTGGCACGCGTTGGGCCAACCGTGTTAAGCCAGCGACGCTCAAGCTGCTGATGCGTCACAAGTCGATCGAAACGACCATGAAGTACTACGTCGATCAAGACGCTGACGAAATCGCCGATCAGCTATGGTCGCAACACGCCGCCGTTCCACCAGAGGTGTCGTAGGCAACCCAATTCCGCGAGGGGGGCCTGCTCACAAAACTGCGGCGGTGTCACTCCATAGGCAGACTCCCCGCCCTCTCGTCGACGCCCGAATCGCACCGATGAAACCGAGGCATCGGAGAGCCGCCACGCATCGCGAAATGCGGCGATTCAGTTCGTTTCGCATGCCTAAGTCGTTAATTAAAATAGGCTTACAAGAACAGTCGACGCTCTGGAAAGCCCGAGGCGCGATTCAGGGAACATTTCAGGTAACAGTTGCCGTTTTTCGGCCTCGAAAGCGAAAAAGGGTTCTGGCAGTGATTTGCCAGAACCATTTTCAAATTAAAGACTTCGATCGAGCGGAGGGCATGGGATTCGAACCCACAACCCATTGCTGGGCATCTGATTTCGAGTCAGACCGCTGGCCAATTCGCTTACCCTCCAAACGCGTAGATAATGTATCCGGCTTAATCGGATCGGGCAAGAAAGGTCGGCAGTCCCGGCATCGGGTGCAGCATCGGCACCATTGTGACTGTCGCCAGCGGCGATTCTCCGCACGATCGGACCACACAAAGGACGGGCGCGACGGTTGTTGCGCATCGCCGCAACGTGTGGCCAAGGGCAAAATGCTTGCGATGCTAGCACTCTGGCGCTCGATATGTACCTGGTAGCGACGACCCGGCGGGGGTCGGCCGTCGCTTTGTGGCTTGAGAGTCGCGAGGAGCAGGAACCGCAAATGCCCAAAGATACGTTCCGTGTCGTCACGCGTGGCACCGACGGCAAAATCCGCATCAAGGATTACCCGAAGGCTGACGCACTGCTGAAGATGCACACGCAGATCGGTGTCGACGATTGCAGCACCGACCTGGGCCTGCGAGGTCAGCCGGTGTTCCAAGGCCTCGTCGGTCCGATGCCCGAGGGCAAAAACGTCGTGCGGTACGAATCGCCCGAAGTGTTCGAGACGCTGACGAAGGAATGGACGAATACGAAGGTCGCCCGCCGCCGTCGTCGCACCGCGGCGCAAATCATTGCCGACGGGCAAATGCCCCCGGCCGACGCGCAGTTGCGAATTGATCCAGCGCAGCCGCCGTTATCATAAAGCCGCGACCGTTGGTCGCGATCTCTGAATCGCCATAAAACGTTGATATCGCGGTTCGATCAATGTCGGACCGCGATCGATCAGCGCGCCACGCTTCCCGCCCGCCATTGCACGTTGTTGCCCATGCGCGGCGGATCGCTGTCGAGTTTCGACACGCCACCGATGGTGACGCCGCGCGGCACCTGCGCATTCGCGGCCGGTGAAGATGCCGTGGTCGGAGACGCGTTCGGCACCGACGATGTCATTGGCGAAAAGGTGGTTGGCGAAGATGTAGTCGGCGACGCCGCGAGCGACGACGTCATCGGCGATGACGATGACGGCGAATACCTTGTCGGCGCCGGAGAAATCGTGGTCGTTATAGGCGCCGAAGCAACCGACGTGCCGGGCCGTGTGCCCACGGCGACACGGCTGATGATTTCATCTTCGACCACGCGTGTCGAATAAACCGGCACCTTCGCGGTCACCGTGTCGGCGACGGTTTGCCGCGTGCTGACGGGCACCTGCACCGTATCCGACCGGGTTTCCCAACGCGTGACGGGAACCTGGCGCTGTTCGTAGTAAGGCTGACGAATGAACGGGTTCCAACGTCCGACCATGCGCGTGACTGGCTGATACTCCGTCACCGGAACCTGGTAGGTCCGGATCATGTTCTGTGTGCCGTAGTTCACTTGATCGCGCAAGACGGTTTGTGGGCGGTCTTGGTACTGCAACTCGGTCACGGGACGCGTGACTTTGCGGCGCGTTTCGCGATACGTGACGCCGTCCTTCTCGAAGTACGTAACGTCATCGGCCCAGGCAACCGAAAGGCTTGCCAGGCTCGACAGCAACGCGACGGCGACAACTTTCACCCGGTGCATGCAGCATCCTGCTTGCGAAGTTACGCACGGGGACCCTGGTTCTGTATCGGCACGTTCCTTATAACTGCATGAGTTGTGACGGATCGACAACTTGAGTTTTTTACGCGGTTTGTGTCACGTTTCGTGGCGCATTCACAGCATCGAGCGCTCCAATCATCGCCATGCCCCTCGTCAGCAAAGAACTGCTCGAAATCTTGCAGTGTCCCGAGACACGCACGCCGTTGACGCTTGCAGATGATCGCATGGTCGCGGCGATCAACTCAGCGATCGCGGCCGAAAGGCTGAAGAATCGCGGCGGCGACAAAATGACGAAACCCCTCGACGGCGGGCTGCTTCGTGCCGATGGGACAGTGCTCTATCCGATCGTCGACGGCATTCCGATTCTGCTCGTCGATGAGTCGATCGCCGTCGAACCCTTTGTGATGGGCAACGCATGACGATCTTCCAACGCATCATCGACCGCGAGATTCCGGCCGACATCGTGTACGAAGATGATCAGTGTCTCGCCTTTCGCGACGTCAGTCCTCAGGCGCCTACGCATGTGCTCGTGATTCCGAAGCGGGCAATCACGTCGATCGCGGCGATGACCGATTCCGACGAGCCTCTCGTTGGGCATCTCTTCAACGTCGCTCGGCAGGTTGCCGAAAAGCTCAAGCTCACGGGCGGCTTCCGAGTCGTCGCCAATAGCGGCCCCGATGCCGGCCAATCGGTCGATCACTTGCACATTCACGTGCTCGGTGGACGATCGCTCGCGTGGCCGCCGGGGTGAGAAATCTTACCCCTCGCCCCCTTGGGGAGAGGGGCAGGGGTGAGGGGTGTTGAGGCTGGTACACGGTTCGCCCCCTCACCCGATTCGCCTCCGGCGAATCACCCTCTCCCAAAAAGGGCGAGGGTTATCGCCACTGCCAAACGCGGCGCAACCGATCTATCACGCCCGGACGTGCTTCCGTTTCGGTCGGAGCGATGGGGTCGACCGCCGCCGGCGGACGCGTCGCGAGCGGCTGCGTCAACGGGACGTTGTCCATGAGGAAGCGCGGCCAATAACCTTCCAACACTCGCAGACATTCGCCGTACTCTTCGTTCTTGCGTTTGAACTCGGCGAGCGTGATCACCTTCGACAGCTCGAGCCGCTCGGTGTCAGTGAAGTCCAGGTCGGTCAGCTCAATATCGTCGATCCACACCGCGCCGCTGCCGATCAGTTCCAGACGTAAACGCAGCGAAGTCGTGGTCTCGCCGGGCAAGTCCGTCACCGGGAAGATGTACTGAGCCCAATGCGACTGAAGCTGCTGTGCGCCTGCAGCGCCGACGGTGGCGTAACGATGGAACGTCTCGCCGTCGGCCGATTCGATGCCGACTCGCAACGTCGGCTGCATTGCCGAGTCGCCAATGCGCAACCAGATCGAAGCCGACAATCGGCCGCTGCGTGGCTTCGCGAACGGGCTGCTCGCCATCTCTGCGCCTTGGCTATCGGCAGAGAAGCGAACGCAGTGACCGGCCTTTCGCGCGCTCTGTGCGTCGAGACGCGCTTGAGCGCCGGGCTCGTCTCCAAGTTCCCAGGAAGGGACGGCGGCCTCGCGCGCGCGGGCTGTTCGAAGTCGGCGTTGGCCAGGCCTTCGAATGGCGACGGATTCTTGAGCGAGGCCGTGCGCGACCAGAGGTCGCGAATGCGTGCTTCAAGGTTCTCGGCGATCTGTCCGGGAAGCTTTATCTTCGGCGAAGCGAATTGCACGTTCTCATCCGAGAATACGGCGCCAACCAACTCGTAAGGTCCAAGGTCGATCGTGCAGACTCGTTGAACGCCTTCGCCTTGAATCGTGACCGCGCGGCGAGTGCCGAGTTGCTCGAGACGGCAGCGATCGGGAATGCCGATCGGCAGCGTCACCGTCGTGTTCCACGGCGAGTCGTTCACGGCGTACAACCATGCGCGGCCTTCGTGACGCAAGCATCGCACGACCGCCGGCTGCCCAGGGCTGCCGAGCGTTTCGAACGGCTGGGCCGGCAACTGGCGGAAGACGGTGACCATCTCTCGTAAATCATCTTCTTGACCCATCGGCAACAGCCAGCCACCGTCGACGAGCGTCTGGCAATCATCCGTCGCCATGGCATGCGTGAATCGTTGGCGATTCGACGCGCCCGACGGGCTGACGATCGACACCAAGCGCGCGTGCGTCTTGCGGAACGGGCTCTTCGCATCGAACGATGCCAGTCGAGCTTCTTGACGTTCGTGCTTGAAGATCGCGCCGCCATGCGCTTGCTTGCTCAGCACGGCGTCGAGCTCTGCCGACTGATTGAGTTGCAGATTCGCGGCCTGGCCTTCGAGCGACGTCATCGGGGCGTAGCGTCGCGGACGAAGTATCGCGAGGTTCGTAATCTCGCGATATTCTTTGGGGTCGATGCCAACGTTCAGCAACAGTTCTTCGGGCGCGATCGTTTGCGGCAAGGACGGGCGAAGTTGACTTTCAAGGTCGTTGCGATGGAAGACGTCGGCCATCGCGAGAAACAGTACGGCCTGGGGACGCGCGGCCGACAGTTCGGCCGCAGCGCGTCGATAGAAATTCGAGAGCGTCTTCGCTCGCCACTGGAGCCACGTGTCGCGGTATCGTCCGGCAAGCAAGGCCACGCGTCGCGGCAACTCGTCGGCGCCCGAAGGTCCAAGGTCAACGCGCGTTTCGCGTTCGAAGCGAGCAAGGGTGTCTTCGTCGTAGCCCCACTCGGCGCCGGGCATCTGAGCGTAACCATCGGCGGCCAGTTGGATCGCGATGCCTTCGAACGATGAGTGCTTCGCACAGCGGTCGACCACTTCGCTGATGACGGCGAGCATCGCTTCCTGCACGCGCGAGTTGAGCGGGTTGTAGTACGGCGCCAACTCGTCACGCGGCCGATGATTGGCGAGCCACGGCCTGCCGTCGCGGCCGATAAGCTCGATGCCGACGGCTTCGCTCCCGCCGCGACGACGAATCGCCTCCAACTCGGCAAGCGGCGCCGAGAATTCAATCGCGGGAACGAGTCGTAATTGCTCGCGGTCGAAGACACGCAGCATGAGTTCGAGCACGTCTTTTCGCACGGGATCTTGACCGTTGGCGAACAACGCGCCGTCGTCGTAACGCGGCGTCGATTCGACGAGCGAACTGGGGTATAGCGTGCTGCCGTCGGCGAGCACCGACACGACCGCCGCGTTGTAGCCGACGTAGTTCACATACTCTGCCAGACGCGACGACGCTTGCGTCATCGTCGTCCAATCGTCGAGCGTGCGGCCACTTTGTCCGCTCCATCCGTCGGTCGATTGCTCGGCCGAGAAGTTCTCCGCCAACAGAGGTCGATCGAAATAGGCAGCCAACAGTCGATGGCTCTTCGCGTCGGGCGGAAACGCGCGCGGCAGATGAGCTTCTGGCAGGGGGTCGAGCGCCAGGCCGGGTAGTTCGCGTCCCAAGCCGGGAATCTCACGGCCGATGCCGGGCAACTCGCGACTCAAACCCTCGAGCGTCTTCAGCGAAGGCGCCTTCGGACCCAACAGCCGAACCTTGCCATAGGTGGCACGTGTTCCATGTTGACGATTCGTCATCAGCACCAGCGGTGAACTCGTGTGAGGCCAGAACACGAGGCGATGTTTGAGCAGCTTCGGCTCGCCGGTAGTCGCTTGCTCGGCAGGGATGAAGAAACCCGAGTCCAGGCCGATCGGACCGACCGCGCCGGCGGCGTTGGGTTCGATGATGCTGATGCCGAGCGTCTGCGGGACGTCAGACGGGTATTCGATTTCGAGCAGGTGCGGCTGCCCAGGCCTGCCGACGGGCAACGGATAAGCCTCCCAACTGATGTCGGGCTCGCGACCGCCGGGGCCCAGTTGCACGAGCGGGCCCAGCGAGTGCTGCCAGGGCGCGACATCGCCGTTGCCCAAAGGCCCGCGACGCATGCCCGGCAACAACGGCAGTTGCTTCAGACGATCCCACCATGCCGGGTTCGCAGGGTCGATCTCAACGATCATCTCGAACGGCACCGGAGGAGTCGCGGGATTGGGACTCTCACCCGCCACGACCGCCAATTGCACGCGACGTTCCTCGGTCAGCGTTCGCCAACCGAGGCGATCGGTCAAACTGCGACGCGACGCCACGAGCACCAGGTCGTACACGCCTTCCTGCTCGGGCACCTGCAGCGACAACGGCTCGGGCGGCAGCGGTTGGAACGAATCGTTCACGGTCAGTTCGCGTTCGTCAGTCCACGAAACACGTCCCGCCGGCACGCTCATCAGCCGCGCATTGACGTGTAACTTCGTGCCTTGCGTGAGGCCGATGAAGTATGGCTGCACGTTGAAGTCGAACTTTTCGCCAGGACCGAATACGAGCGAATCGCGCTCCATGCTCACGCGCAACTTGTCGCCTGGTGTGCGACGCGCGAGCAACCGATTGCCGGTGGTGTCGAGCGAGCCGCTGAACAACTCGTCGACGATCTGTTTCAGGGGCGCGATGACGAGAGTCTCTTTGTCGGTTTCGCCTTTGGCAGGTCCATCGGCACGCGAGCCGGTGAGTGACACGCGGAGCTTCGACTCCAACGGCGCGGTGACAAGCACGTCGACACCGTCGTAAGCGCGCAGACTTCGCGAGCGAACGACGAGCCGTCCTTGATCGATCCACATCGTGCCCGACTCGTCGGCTTCGATGCCTAGCGGCGTCGCCGCGCTCAGTTGTCCGTCATCGACGGCGATCGTGCCTTGCCATCGACGTTGCGAGCCACCGCCCCATTCGATGCGCAATCGCATCTGCACGACGTCGCCGGCGGCGTATACCGACTGCGCGAAGAGCAACACGAGCGCAGCCGCGAACGACCAGCGCATCGCGTGGTGAGGCCATCGCGCCAACCGAGGGCGCGTTCGATGCGGACGTCCCTGTCCGGCCATCGGGCGAGTTTTCCTAAGTGCTGAACTCTACAGAGAATAGCCCCGAGAATTCGAGGGGCGGGATTATACCCCCGCCGTCGATAGCGACCTACAGCGATTGGATCGCAAATGGCGAGGATGTCGCGACTTTAATCGAGCATCTAAGTCGTTACCGCATCGTCCTTGTGAGCGATTCCGGCAGCGATGCTAGCGAATCGGCTGCGGCATTTTCGAGTGCCTCGACGATGTCGGGGCACCGCCGCGCGAGGTCGTTCGTCTCCCAACGATCGTCCGGCATCGCATACAAAAGGCGTCGCACGTCGAGCGGGTCGCCATCGACGGAACCCTCGTTCATCCGCAGATACCACGCCGGCGTGCGAATGCCCCGTTCGCCGGACTTCGATCGCACGAGTGCTCGATCACGCAAAGTCGAAACCTCACCGCGAATGAGGGGCATCGTGCTTAGTGGCATGACACTGTTCGACGCTTCTGCGTCAATCTTGAAGATGTCGGTCAATGTCGCGAACAGATCGCTCGGCTGCACGAGCGACTGCGTGCGGCAGGCTTGTCCCGTGCGGTCGGGAAAACGCATCAGCCACGGTAGATGGATCGTCTCGCCGTGCAGCGCGTTGTCCCACGCGCCAATGCGGCGGTGTTCGCCCAAGGCAATGCCTCGTGCGCCGACGACGACTAATAAGGTGTCGCGCCCGACCGGACCTTCGTCGAGCCATTCCATCAGACCAGCCAGGCACTCGTCGAGCAGGCGAACTTGTCCGGCGTAGGCCTGACAATAGCCGAGCAACTCGTCGGGATCGTAATCGTCTCGCAGCACCAACTGCGGCACGTCGACAAACCTCGGTGGTGGCGCTTCCTCTTCGTCGGAGTAGCGATCGCGATATTCCAGCGGTGCGTCCCACGGGCTGCCTAAACCTCGCGTGTGAATCCACAGGCTGAAAGGCTCGCGCGCTTCGGAGAGCCAGGCGATGCTCGACGCGAAGACTTCGGCCAGATGCGTCTCTTCCGCCGTGTCGGCCGATTGCGGGTTGTCGGGCAACGTAAGATCAAGACGTTCGATGGCCTCGCCATGCCAACCGGTGTTGAGCAGCGGCTCGTCCGTGAGCAACGTCATCGGCAAGCCGGCGGCGCTCAACAGCTTCGGAAGCGTCCGATCGCTCGACAATTCCTGGCCGCCAGCCCAGCACGCTCGATAGAAAGCATCTAGTTCGGGCATGTCGCTAACGGCGTGATCGAACGTGAACCCTTTGGCGGCGAGTCGGTTAAAAGCGGTTGTACCGACCCAAGCGTTGCCGTAAGGGCCAAGGTACCCTTGGTGCAAGCGATCGACGGCGAGAACGACCAGATTCATCGCAAAACCGCCAGGAACAGAATCGCCAAAAACACAGTCGCTAAAAACACTGTGACGCGTGACGTCCTCCCGGCGACCAACCCTCGGCCCGAAGTAGCGTTGCGACGCGCGGCGAGGCCGGTTGTTGGGGCGCGTTGTGGCTGCGGGGGGCGGCGAGTACGATTGCCGTTTCGTAGTTTCTTGGGGATGTTGACCTCCGGATGTGGAACAAGGAAGAGCTCGCTCGAACCACGCTTGCGGCGATCGCGCGGATCCTCAGTGGATCGAGCGTGCGGTGGATCGATTGCCAGCCCGACACTTGCCAACGCATCTACTTTGCCAACCACACGAGCCATCTCGATTCGCTGGTCCTTTGGTCGTCGTTGCCGCCGGACGTGAGACGGGTGACGCGACCGGTGGCCGCCAAAGATTATTGGGACCGCGGCGTCGTGCGTCAGTACATGTCGCGCCACATTTTCGATGCCGTGCTCATCGACCGTAAAGCCATCAAGGTCCATCAGAGTCCGATCGATGCCATGATCAAGGCGATGGGCGAAAAACATTCGTTGATTTACTTTCCCGAGGGGACCCGCAGCATGGAGGCTGACGTCGACGAGTTCAAGAGCGGACTGTACTACCTGGCCAAGAAACGTCCCGATCTCGAGTTGGTGCCCGTGCACATCGACAACCTGAACCGCGTGCTGCCGCGTGGCGAGTTTTTGCCCGTGCCACTGCTGAGTTGCATCAGCTTTGGGACGCCGATATGGCTCGAAGACGGTGAGCCTAAGAACGAGTTCCTGCACCGGGCGCGCGAGGCCGTGCTCGCCTTGAAGGATAAGTAGCCGCCCATGCTCGACGTCACCACACTCGGACTCGTCGGCACGGTGCTCGGCCTCTTGGGCCTTGCGACCGGTGTTGGGCAGATGCTCAAGCATCAGTCGGAGACGGGCCTCGACCCAGCGGCGGTTGAGCAGTTCAACTCGCGGATTCGAGCCTGGTGGGTGTTGTGTGCCGTGCTGTGTGCCGCGTTCTTTTTTCCCGGCACCCTGGCGGTCGAGATTCTGTTCGGACTACTGTCGTTCTGGGCGTTGCGTGAGTTCATCACGCTTACACCGACGCGCATGGCGGATCATCGCGCGTTGTTTTGGGTCTTCTTCGGCTTCACGCCGCTGCAGTACGTGCTCGTGGCCCGCAACGAGTACAGCTTGTACAGCATCGCGATCCCGGTGTACGGCTTCCTCTTCATTCCGGCGAGGATCGCGTTGGCCGGCGATTTCAAGCGATACCTCGAGCGCCTGCGCGAAGATTCAGGCGGGGCTGATGATTTGCGTCTATTGTCTCAGCCATGCTCCCGCGCTGTTGCACCTGCGGTTCGCACAGTCGAGTTATGACAACCGCAAGTTGCTGTTCTATTTCATCCTGGTTGTCGTCGCTGGCGACGCGTTCGGATACATGTGCGAGAAGTTGATCGGGCGACATACGATCGCGCCGGCGATTAACGCGAACCGCACGTGGGAAGGCCTGTTAGGCGGCGTGGCGTGCGCGACGCTGTTTGGAATCGCCATGTCGTGGGCGACACCGTTTGGCGTGACGTATTCCGCCCTGATGTCGGCCGTCATCTCGGTGATGGGCTTTGCCGGCGGCCTGACGATGTCGGCCATCAAGCGTGACCGCGGCGTCAAAGACTACGGCACCTTGGTGCAAGGGCACGGCGGCGTGCTCGATCGCATCGACTCGATCTGCTTCGCCGCGCCGGTGTTCTTCCATCTGACACGGTATCTCTTCGTGCCATAGCGCGGTCGAAGTTCGTCTTCGAGGCTGCCTCGCCGCTTGCGGTTTCGCGCGTAACTGTTGCTACTGCATCCACCGCTGCGCAGTCGGCACTTGCGGCTGCGGCGCGACCTGCGCTTGCGGCGGAGCCGAGAGCCCGCTGGGCTGATACGTCGCATACGGCGATCCTGCCGCCGCTTGTTGCTGAACCGCTTGCGGCGCTGCCACGGGCGTCGCCCCTTGATACGGCGCGTATCTTGCCACCTGCGCGACTCCGACGGGTTGCGTCGTTGGGTACGGCGTGGTCATCGCCACTTGCTGCACCGCGACAGGTTGCGTCGTCGGATACGGCGACGTCACGGGCGTTTGTGGCGACGCAGTGGGCTGAGTCGTCGGATATGGCGACCTCGCAACTTGCGGAGGCAGAGACGGCTGCATGCTCGGATAAGGCTGCGTCGTCGGATACGGTGATGTCGCCACGACCTGTGGCGGCGCAACGGGCTGAACGGGCTGCGCAGTCACTACAGCTTGCGCCGGGACGTAGGCCTGCGGTGGGACATATGGCTGAACCGCGGCCACTTGCGGCGGCGCTGCCCGTCGCGCGGCAGGAGGCGGCACATACGCCGGCGGCATGTACGGCTGACCAACCGCGACTTGCGGAGGCATCGTCGGTTGCGCGATGGGCGGCGGAACTGTACGCCGGTTGCGACGGCACATAAGCCGCCGGCGGAACGTATGGTTGTGCGGGCGCCTGCGGCATGGTCATAGCGACTTGCGGCCGCGCCGTTGGCTGCGCGATCCATTGCTGCGCAACTTGTGGCGGCGCGACCGGTTGCGGCGCCACCGCTGCGATTTGCGGCGGCGCCTCGGGCGCTCGCACATTGATGGTCGGCTCGCCGCGTGATGCGATCATCTGCTGTGCTTCGTTCTCGGACGCGAGGAACGCACGATAGGCCGCGACGCTGCTCGTCGGCGACGCCTGTTGCGACTTCGCTGTTGTTGTAGGACGCCGATAGGTTTCGAGTTGCCCCGACTGGCGGACGTGCAGCATCAACGCGTCGAGTTCCGCGACCTGCTTCCACTCACGTTTGAGCTTTCGGCCATCAATTTTGGCGGTCACCTCAACACCCGGCGTCGTCTTCGTCTTCGAAGCGACGGGGCTGAAGTAACCTTGGTCGTTGAGCCCACCAACGATGCGGTCGAATTCGATCTTTGGAATGTCGAGCACCCACGCCTCGTACGTCGCGGTATCTTTCGACCACGGCGAAGTCATCCAGTCGACACTTCCACTAACGGCGCTGGCGATCGCTGCCGTGGTTCCGGTCGAGGACTTAGGCCGCCCCGCTTTGTGCGTTTCGAGCACCACGCGGCACCGCGCCATGCCGGCGATGCCTTCGGGATGTGGATATTCGACCGTCAACGTGCCGACCGATGCGGCGGCCTGGGGCGGCGTGGCTTTGTCTTCATACGAGACGAGCTGTCCCTGAACGCGCGACACGGCAATGGGTTCGCCCATGCGGCCGGCGTCGAGACGGTACGTAACGTCGGCCGAGTCGAAGATGCCGGAAGCGGAGTCGAGCTTCACGCGGCTTTGCATCTCGGGCGTGCGACATCCGGCGAGCGTCATCATTGCCAAGGTCATTAACATCGTCGAGAAGACGAACTCGACCTCGCGTCGAGCGCGGTTCTTCCATGAACCGGAATCAGTCACCGGTAGTCCTCGCGGATCGGGTGGAACGCGTCGAGCGCCCGCAGCCCGTTGGCGCCGGCACGAACGCGATGGGTCACTCCACCGGGTATCTTCCAGATCGTCCCGGGTGCGATCACACGCACTTCATCACCGATGGTGAACTCTGCGGACCCTTCGAGCGCCATGCCGACCTGTTCATGCGGGTGACTGTGGTCGGGAATGATCGCTCCGGGCTGCATCTCCACCAGCGACAACGTCATCCGTTCGGCGGTCGTCGTGAACATCTCGACGCCTTCGAACGGGCGAAGGTGCTTGCATTGGGACTTATCGACGAAAAACCCGTGCATCTTGAAAAGTCCTCCGAAAGCGCAAAGATCGTGCAGGCAGCAAAGTTTCGCGCACGATTGGCCGCCACTTCAGGTGTCGCTAGCGCCAGCTAAAGCTGGCGGCTAAGCGACATCACCAGTTGATGCGATCCGCGCCGAGCTCTTCCTCAATCCGCAGCAGGCGGTTGTACTTCGCAAGTCGTTCGCTCCGCTGGATCGACCCGATCTTGATGATCTTGGTCATCGTGCCCACGGCCAGATCGGCGATCGTTGTGTCTTCCGTCTCGCCGCTGCGTGCAGAGACCACGCGACTGTAGTTCGACGTTTGTGCGAGCTTCATCGTGCGCATCGTCTCTGATAGCGTGCCGACCTGGTTGTACTTGATGAGCACGCCATTGGCGGCACGTAGCGATACGCCGCGACGCACACGGTCTTCGCGCGTCGCGAACAGATCGTCGCCGATCAATCGCACGCGGTTGCCGAGGCGCTCGGTCAGCAGTTGCCAACCGTCCCAATCCTCTTCGGCCAGGCCATCTTCAATGCTCGTCACGGGAAATTCGTCGACGAGCGCTTCGAGTTGCTGCACCATCTGAGCGCTCGTGAGCCGTGCGCCGCCGGTTGCGGCCATCCGATAATGCGAGCCGTCGTAGAACTGCGTGCTCGCCACGTCGATCGCGATCGTCACGTCTTCGCCCGGCCGCAAACGTGCCGCCTCGATCGCGCGGACGACAAACTCGGCTGCCTGCTGATTACTTTTCAGCCGGGGGCCGTAACCACCCTCATCGCCTACAAGCCGGCCTTCGAAGCCCGCATCGCGCAGCAGCGTGCCGAGTCGCCGGGCGACGCGAACGATCCATTCGAGGCCGACCGCGTAACTGTCGGCCCCGACGGGCATGATGAGAAAGTCTTGGAAGTCGATGTTGCCGCCTGCGTGCGCGCCGCCGGAAATCATGTTCGTCATCGGCAGTGGGATGCGCGGTTGCGACGCTGCGGAACTGCCCGCCAAAACGCTCTGCCAAAGTCGGTGAATGTGCTGATACAGCGGAACACGACCCGCGGCCGCGGCGGCATGTGCCGTGGCCAACGACACGCCAAGCGTCGCATTCGCGCCGAGCTTGGTCTTGTGCGGCGACGGGTCGAGCTCGCACAGTCGTGCGTCGATGGTCACTTGATCGTCGGCATCCATGCCGATGATGGCCGGGCCGAGAATGTCGACGACGTTCTTCACGGCCTTCAGCACGCCGCGACCGTCGTAACGATCGGGATCGCCATCGCGAAGCTCGAAGGCTTCGGCAGCGCCGGTGCTCGCGCCGGCAGGAACGATCGCACGTCCGACGGCCGAGCGACATTGCACCTCGACCTCGACGGTCGGGTCGCCGCGGCTATCGAGAACCTCGTAAGCAGTGACTTTTGTGATCGCTGTCATAGGGTGGAAATTCTTGCCTGATCCATGAGCAATTTCAATTCGTCGGTGACCGCCACCCATCGCCCTGGGCGGTGCTGGAAGATTGCGAGGCACAACTGACGAACGACGTCCTGAGCGTGCGGATCGTCGAGGTAATCGACGCGGCTTTTGCCGTCGAGCCTCGCCGCCATGCAACCTGCTAAGTGTTGCAAGCCTCGCCGTACCAGAGCTTCGTATTCACCGAGCCCAACGAGCGGCTGAACAACCGATTGATACGACTTCCAAAACTCATCGGTGAGTTCAAAGAACGCATCGCGATCGTTCCATCGCATCACGGTCTTGAGCACGAGATGGGCGACGAACAGCCCGAGGTCGAACGCGGGATCACCGTAGTGCCCGGTCTCGAAGTCGACCATCATCAGCCCACCGTCCCACACCAGCAGATTCTTCGGCGTGAAGTCGGCAAGCGTGAGCGATCGGCGATGTTCGAGCGTCGATGCGATGAGCCGTTCGACGTACAGCGCGTATTCGGATCTCGCCGCGGCGATCGATCGGTAATACGGATCGAGCCGCAACTCGTCGAAAATCGTCAGGTCGCCGAGCTCCTTCTCGATCGCCTCGTCACGCCAGGTGCCGGCATGTAATCGTCCAAGCAGACGTCCGCACTGGCTGGCGACATTCGGATCGGTGAGGCCGTCGAGCAGGTCGCGCTTCCAAACATGGTGCTCGCGCGGGGCGGCCGTCATGCCGAAGGCGTAGTTCTCGCGATCCTCGAACAGCAGCCTTGGCGTTTGGGCTACGAGTTGCGGGTCGTGAGCACGGTCGAGCACTTCCTGGCAGACGCGCATCACGTCGACTTCGCGCCAGATGCGCTCGACGCTCGAAAACCACGGCTGCGGCGTGCGCAGTTGTCTGGCGCACCTGCTTGAGGACAAAGTCCTCACCCGGCCTTTCCGGCCGCGAGACATACATCACCTCGTTCGACACGCCGCCGCTGAGACGGCTGACGGCGATCGACTCGCTGGCACCGACGCGACCCGACGTCCGCAGGTACTCCGCAGCATTGTCTGCGTCGAGAAGTAGGCAAGGACCGCTAGTCATGCCCCTAGTTTAGCGGTCAATGCGCAGCGACGTCAGTCCCCGACTCTTTGTCGTCTCCAAGACGATAGATCCGTGCCACCAGCCGCATGAATGGTTGCGGAACCAAACGCTTTAGCCGCCACAGCCAGCGTGCGCGGCGTGGCAGCATGACATACAGTTGTCGTCGTTGCATGGCCCGCAACGTCGCAACGGCAACGTCTTCAGCCGAGAAGCTGGCACGCTCCATCGCCTTGGCGACGAACTCGCGATGCGAATCCTCGGCGAGCCTTCCGCGAGTGAGCAAGTTCGTCGCGAAAAAGCCCGGCATAACGACCGTCACGCCGACGTTGGACGATGATAGCTCGGCGTACAAGGTTTCGGAGAGCGCGACGACGCCGGCCTTGGCGACATTGTAGGCGGCCATCGTCGGGGCCGATGCGAACGCCGCGGCCGAGGCGATGTTGACGAGGTGCGCGCCGCGTGGGTTTCGCTTCAGCCAAGGGACGCAAGCATGGCAGCCGTTGATGACGCCATGAAGGTTGACTTCGAGCGACCAACGCCAGTCGTCGAGGCTCAACTGGCCGACGTCGCCCGAGACGGCGACGCCGGCGTTGTTGATGAGCAAACCGAGGCTCGGCCAAGTCGCCGAAAGTCGTGCGACGAGCGCCTGCCAATCTTCGGCACGGGTGACATCGAGCGGCTCGACTTGTCCGGTCCCACCGGCGGCCACGACGAGCTTGAGCGTCTCGTCGCTGCCGAAGGCGTCGATATCGCAAATGGCGACATGCCAACGTTCATTCGCCGAACCACGCTGCCGCGCCAAGGCCACCGCGAGCGCACGCCCTAAACCACTGGCGGCTCCCGTGACCAACGCATAGCGCGGCGGTTCGGACATTTAGCGCGCCAACGGCTTCTGCGGATTCTCGACCACGCCGATCCGCTTGCCGCCGCGATATTCAACGAGTTCGATCACTTCGCCGCCGTCGTCGAAGAAGCTCCATTGGCCGTGGCGCTCGCCTTCGAGGTATTCGCCTTCCGACTTCTTGGCGCCGCTTTCGTGCCACTCGGTCCAAACACCGGTCGCCATGCCGTCGGCCGATTGACCGTGCATCTTCTTCTTGCCCGACGTGTACCAGGCGAACGTCTTGCCGTCCGGCTTGTCGTCTTTGAAGGTCATTTCACCGGCCTTTTGGCCGTTCTCGTACCAGGCAATCGCCTTGCCGTGATGAACGTAGTTGCCCGCGGCGTCGAGCTTCACCTGGCGGCGTGTCTTGAGTGGCTCGTCGAACAATTCGATCACGCCTTCGAACTCCTCGCAAGCGGGCTCGTTCGAGTGGCCCGGCAACTTGAGGTCCGAAACATGAAACCCATCTTTGCCACAACCGGCGGCGGCAAACAACAAACAAACGATCATTGCCCGCTTCATGAGAGAAACTCCGTTTCCTGAGAAATGCAATCCGTGGGGGCGAGATTCTAGCAGCATGCTCTCGCGCGACAGAAGGGCAGTTCGGAAACGTGACGGGCGGTGGTTGGGCGATAGACGCCTGAAAAAGAAGCCCACGGACGGCCGTCCGTGGGCTTGGGGTCGAATTGTTTTGTGCACGAAACCTGTATCACTGCGGCAGGCGCTGGCGCTCGATCGGCGGGAAGTCGCCGGTGCAGGCTTCCATGAACGCGACGAGATCCTTCTTGTCCTGCTCCGACAAGTCGAGCTTCTTGATCTTCGGGTCGAGCCACTGATTGGCTTCGCCCCCCTTGGCGTACAACTCGACCACTTCGGCCAACGTCTTCACCGAGCCGTCGTGCATGTACGGGGCCGATTGTGTGACGTTGCGGACCGTCGGCGTCTTGAACGCACCCTTGTCGGTCTCGACCTTCGTGATGACATAACGACCGAGGTCCGGCTCAGCCGCGTTCATGCCGACACCGAGGTTGTGATACTTCTCGTCGGTGAGGTTCGGCCCGACGTGACACGCGGTACACGAACCCTTTTCGCTGAAGAAGAGGTCGCGGCCACGCTTGGCTGAGTCCGACATCGGGTGCGTGTCGGCATCGGCCTTGGTCTTCAGATAGGTCTGATACAGTTCGGGATCGTCGGCCTTGAGCGACTCGGGATCTGCGCCCGCGAACGCTCGAAGCTGCTCGTTGAAGTCGTACGGCGACGGGCCGGTGACGATCACGCGCTCGAACGACGCCACCGCCTGAGCGACGGTGTGGATGTTGAGCTGGCCGAAGATCTTCTGGAACTGCAACTCGTAGCCTTCGACGTTCTTGATCGTGCTCGTGGCCTCTTCATGCGTGTTGGCCATCTCGATTGGATTGGCGATCGGCCCCTTCGCTTGCCCTTCGAGCGAAGGCTCGCGGCCATCCCAGAATTGCAGGTCGCTGAGAATGCGGTTGTAGCTGACCGGCGAGTTGCGGTTGCCTTCCTGCTGATCGACACCGACTCCGAACTGTGTCGGCGCGGCGAAGCCCGTGTCGGGCGAGTGGCATGACGCACAGCTAACGGTGTTGTCCTTCGACAACCGTGTGTCGAAATAAAGCTGACGGCCCAGCTCGATCTTGGCGCGCGTCAGCGGATTGTCTTTGAGCCCCTTAATGTCGTTCTGCCCGGCGGCGAGGCCCATCGGCAGTTCGACTTCAAGCTCTTCGTGGTTCTTCGGATCGTCGAGCCATTTGCGAATGTCGTCGATCGTCAACGGATCGCTGCCGGGGATGCCGGCCGTTAGCGACGGGTCCATGAGCTTGACCTTCTGCTTTTGACCGGTGGCGGCGGTTGTTGCAGCAGTCTCGGCCGGCGGTTTCTCGGTGCCGGGGCCAGGGGCGACGTCTTTGGCGTCGGCGCCCGTCACGGTCGTCGCCGTGGTTGTAATGATTGCCTCCTTCGTTGCAGTGCTCGGAGGCGTCGAAGCCTTCTCGCAGCCGACGAAGGTCATCAACGAAGTGAGTGCAAAACCGAAGGCGATGGCGAATGCTCGACTCATGTGCATGACGCGTGTGTCCCAAGGGCGAATGATGCGCACGACGCCCGCATGCGTCAGAACGCGCCAATACAGCGGATTTTAGCCGCAATGTCGATGCCCCACAACGAGGCGGCGCGAGCCTACTTCGGCGGGTTTTCGCCGTGCAAGGCGTTGAAGACCAGCCACCCGAGCAGGCCACCCACGATCGGGGCCAGGACGAACACCCACACGATCTTCAGCGCGTCGCCGCCAACGACGATGGCTGGCCCGAGGCTGCGAGCAGGGTTCAGCGACGAGTCGCCGAGCGGCGCGCCAACAAGATGTGCGACGAACAGAAACCCGCCGATCGCCAATCCCGCGAAACCGATCGGAGCGTTGCGATGCGTGACGGTGAAGATCGTGAGCACGAACAACGCGGTCAGAACCACTTCCCATCCGAACAGGCTGCCGATCGTCATGCTCGTGGGGTTGCCGTTGGCGCCGAGGCCGTGAGTGTCCAATGCATATTCGGGGATGCCCTTGAGCAACGCGAGCAGCATGGCGCTAGCCGCGAGAGCGCCGAGTACCTGCGAGATGATGTAGCCAACCAGCCGGTCCTTCTGCAGTCGGCCGGCCAGCGCCATCGGAATGCTGACGGCGGGGTTCAGGTGGCATCCCGAAACGGGGCCGATCGTCCACACCATGACCATCAGCGTTCCGCCGAAGGCGAACGAGATGCCCAGCCACTCGGCGCCATTGAACTTCGAGGCGAACAAGCCCCCTTGCAACGTGGCGACAGCCGTGCCGATGAACACGAGCGCAAACGTCCCGACGAACTCTGCAACGTAGGTCCGGCCTTGAGGAGTCATTCCCTGGTTCCTGTATCAAAGGTTGAAGCGCACCGCGACGGTCGACAATGAATCGAACGGGCCGCCCGATCTTAATTACCCGGCTGCCGATGTGCGATGGTCGAACTGGGGATTACTTCACCAGAGACTTCAAAGCCGACATGGCGGCGTCGTAGTTCGGTTCTTCGGCCACTTCTTTGACCTGCTCGGCATAAACGACCTTGCCTTGCGAGTCGAGGACGAAGGTGCCTCGGGCCAAAATCTTCAGCTCTTCGATGAGCATGCCCCAGTTCTCGCCGAAACTACGATCCATGTAGTCGCTGGCCGAGATAAGGTTCGTGATCTTCTCGGCGCCGCAGAAGCGGTTCATCGCGAACGGCAGATCGAGGCTGACCGTCATGGCGTTGATCTTGTCGCCCATCGAGCCCAGCGATTCGTTGAATTTCTTCGTTTGAATCTGGCAGACGGGGGTGTCCAACGACGGCACGACGCTGATGATCGTCGGCTTGCCGCGAACGGTGTCGAGCGTGATCGTCGACATCTTGCCGTCGGCAAAGCGGTGCAACGTGAAAGCCGGGGCCGCTTGCCCCGCCTTCACCTCTTTGCCGGCCAGTGTGAGCGGGTTGCCTTTGAACGTCACTGCACCGGGGCGCGACATGCGGTCATCTCCAGGGCTAAAACCGAGTTGTGCCGACCCGTGCCAATGCCCTCGGCAGTCGTGCCAAGGCTTCAGCGAACGAAACTACGAAGCGGCGAGCGAGGACGACGGGAATCGAACCCGCAACCTCTGGATCGACAGTCCAGTGCTCTAACCAATTGAGCTACGTCCCCTCACTTGCGTGAGTCCCGGATTATATCGCCTCGCCGTTGGTCCGCAAGTTGGCGGTCAACGGCAGCGCATTTCATGCGATTGTTGCGGGGGTTAGCCGCGACGCGCCAGCGGAGCGCGCTCCGGTATCCACCCCGACGCGATCCGCTGGCGCGTCGCGGCTAACGACCATTCGGACGCGACACGCCCCGCGCCGTCATATCCGTCACAGTCGCCCGCACCGCACCGCGACATAAGTTCGCAGTCGCGATGGGGGAATGTCTAGTTTGTGACCTACAGTTGATCTGATGGACGTCATGTACCAGGGCCTCGTGGTATGCCACCGGTTGTGATCGCAGGCGTGGGAAGCACCTTCTGGGGCGCTTATCACTCGACGATGCGCAGTCTCGACCACCTGAACAGCAGGCAGTGGCTGATCGTATTGGTACTGGTGGTGGTTTGGGGCGTCTTTTGCATGCGAGGGTTCGCATCGCGTGGAAGGCTGTAGAAGCGTTGGCTCGACCGAAAAGATTTCGACACGACGATTGAGAGAGCAATACGGTGTTATCAAACATCGACTGGATGTCGTACATGCCGCAGATGCCAACGACCTTTGCGTTGGCGCTCGTGGCGGTATTGGGCTATGTGATCGGCCATCGACGCCGAGTCCAACTCGCCGTGGCCGAGTCGTCGAACGCGCGACGCGAAATGAAGCGCGCTCAAGCGGTCGCGAAAGATCTCGAGACAATCGCTGCGACGCTCCGCCGGCACTTGGCGCAACACCACTCGAGCATCGCGCGGTTCAAGGCACGTGTTCACGAGCTGAGCAGCACGGGCGACGAAGGCGATTGGAAGGATCTGTGCGACGAGGTCGAAGAGATTCTCGGGCCGACGATTCAGCTCGGCATGCACATCTCGCGGGCTTACGACGAAATTCGTCAGCAAAGCCATCAACTGATGACGTTCACCGAGACGCGCACTGATCAGCTCACCGGCGTCAGCAATCGCCGCGCTCTCGACGACACGCTCAAGAGCTGGATCGCGATGAAGCAGCGCTACGAACTGCACTTCTCGATCGTGCTGTTCGACATCGACCACTTCAAACAAATCAACGACGAGCACGGCCACCTGGTCGGCGACCAGGTGTTGCAGAAGTTTGCGAAGCTGATGGACGACGCAGCTCGTGAGACCGACCTGGTCACGCGTTTTGGCGGCGAAGAGTTCGTGATTCTCATGCCGCAGACCGCATTGCACGGAGCCTGCATCTTCTCCGAACGCGTGCGCAAGCTCGTCGAGACGAACCTGGCGATCACCGTCAGCGGCGGCGTTGCCGAGGCGATGGACGGCGAAAGCGAAGAGCGGTTGCTCGAGCGTGCCGACGAAGCCTTGTACCACTCGAAGGCTGCCGGGCGAAACCTCGTCAGCTTTCACGACGGCCAGCAAATGCAGCCAGTTTCTGAGATTCTCGGTGAAACGCCGACGGAACTTCCAGTCGAAACAACGGCCGTTTCGTCCTAATTTCGGCGTCGATCAACGAGCGCCAATTCCGCGGCAAGTTCCGCGATGTCGGGGCGATCGATCTCCCATTGCCGCACGTAGGCACGCAGTACGGCGTCGTCGGTGTTCAGCGCGGTCCAACTTTCTGGACCGACGCTGGTCGCCAACTCGACGAGATTGCGCAACTGATTTCGCCGGTTCTTGGCGCTTGACGGTTCGAGCCACGTCGCGTCGATCCACTCCGCGCGATAGCCGTCGTCGCTGTGCATGACGTGAATCGCGTCGGCATTCATCACGCGCGCGATGTAACCCCATGTGTGCAGTCGTCCTAGCAAGTCGCCGATTGCTGTTCCGATTTTGGCCGCGTCGGTCGACGACATCGCCAGTGCCGCTCTCAGCGTTTGTTGAGTTGACGACGTGAAGACGAGGCACGGCATGGCGAACGTCGCGTCGCTTTGCGGGACGACCATCAGCATCGGTCGTGGTGTTGCGATGCCGCGCGCCAATAAAGCATGAGAAGCACGCCACGCGTGGCGTGCCGATCGAACTGCGACCCGTCGATCAAGGAAGGATTGTCGCGATGGCTTGAACGATCGCAATTCGATCGGCTTGCCGGCAAGTTTTAGCTGTGTTGGGTCGAAACCTTCGGCCAGCGCTTGCGCTAGAACGTTGGCGTCATCGGTGTCGACGTCACGCACCGCCCACCATTGCGACTTCGGTGTCGTGCCTTGATGGAAATCACGATTGACGGCGAGCGCGCGTTTGTCGCGGCTCGACATGAGTCGCCAAGCGTAGCGCTCCGTGCGACGCGCGATCTCCGCCGCCGGCGAACTCCCGCAATCGATGTCGATCCGATGCCGTCGATAGATCGCCAAGAACCGCAAACGCTCGAGCGGCGTCGCGCGTCGCTGCCAGTCCCAGTTTAGCACGACGAGATTCGCACGGCTGCGTCGCCACGACAGCGGCCCCGTAAGCGAAACGCCTGGCACGTCGGCCCAATGCAGTCGAAGGGCGCTGTCCGCGGCGAGCGCGTCGTCGTCGGCCTCAATGAGCACATTGCCGGAGTGCAGGTCATCGTGAAATGCGCCCACGCGATGCGCCTCGGCCGTCATCGCGGCCAACGCGTCGATCAATCGTCGTCGCAGCATCGATCGTCTCGGCTCGGGAATCGTCGGCAAGTGCTGCTCGACGAAGGTCTTCGAGCGACATCGCGTTCGCGATGGCGGCCGTGAGCAGGAAGTCGTCGCCGGACGTGACTCGGCTCGAAGTTTGCCCCACGGCGACCGGAAGCACCGACGGCACGCCGCGACGCTCGAGTTCGAGTGCCTTGCGATATTCTCGCCACGAATTGCTGGCACGCAGTAGCCGGCGTAGTAAGGCAACGACTCCGCCTGACCGATAGCGCTTGAGATAGAACGATTGCTCGGGCCGATCGATGCGATAGACCGTCCGGTGCGAGCCGTGCTTGACGATGTGCAACTGGCAATCGCGAAGTAATGTCTCGACGGTCGTCGCGCCGCTGCCGATTCGATCAGCCCATGCAGGCGCAATCTGCCAGCGCACGTGCGCGATGCGGAGTTCGTCGAGCATGCGATCCTTCGCCGTTTTCATGCGCGTCCATCCTTGACGCTTGCGTAACCTCAGCGCGAAGGCCGTGAGGCGGGGCCGATCAATAGACGCCTTCGGCGGGGTTGTAGCCGAGCTTCTCCGCCTTGTTCAAATCGCTCGCGGCCTCATCAAGGCGGCCGAGTTTCTCATAAACCTCGCCGCGATGGTGAAACATGACGCTCAGCTTTTCGTCTAACAGCCGCTTCACGCGTTCGAACTGTTTGGGCGAGGCGGCGACTCGCCCGATGCGATCGAGCTGTACCGCACGTTGCTGCTGTGCCACGGCGACGGCGCGCTCCATATCGACCAGCGCCTCGTCCGTGTCGCCGTGCAACAGGTACAGATAACCGCGCGTGTCGAGAAAATCGGGATTGTTGGGAACCGCGGCGAGCGCCTGTCCGATGTCGGCGAGGCCTTCTTCAAGCTCGACGTTGGCCAGCGCTCGCGCGTAGGCGCGGGCGTTCAGTGCCTCGTCATTGCGTCCGGCGCCGAATTTGACTGCCAGGTCTAAGTCGGCAATCGCTCGTTCGTGATTGCCGAGGCGTTGGAAGACGATGCTTCGCGTGAGATACGGATCCGACGTGTTCGGTCGCAGCTCGACGGCGCGCGTGGCGTCTTCCATCGCTTCGTCGATTTGTTTGTTCTCGAGTCGCCAGCTTGCACGAAATCGGTGCAACTCGGCGTCGAGCGGCTCGTTCGTGTCGGCTGGAAGCCAAGCGATGGCGAGGTCCATGTCGCGCAACGCGCCTTGCAGATCGTCGAGCTGATACTTTTCGATCGCGCGCTTGGCCAGGAATTCGACCCAACTGCTCCTGGCCCAATCCACCAGCGGCGACTCGACGACGATGGCCGCCACGATGGCCATCAACAACGCGACGAGGAATATCCGGCCAAAGACTGGTGACCGATGCGGCGGCTCCGTGCCAGCATCGACGGGTACGGGGCTATCAAACTTCCCCGGGATCGGAAAGCCGTGCTTGTCGAGTCGCTGGGTAGGTGCAGGCATGACGAGGAAAACGCCGGTCGGAAGCGGAGCATCGGATACTTTTAGGCTATCCGCACACCACGCCTGCGGCAAGGCGACTGCTGGGGCGCGATCATGACGATGTCGTCAGCGAAAGCCCGGGCAAAGCGATTCGTCTTGATCCATGCCGGGGTTACGTCAATGATGTCGGCCGAATCGCCATAGAACATGGCGCGAAAAGGAGTTCGCCGACTTGCGAGATCGCAAGCGTCGGGGCGCGAGTCTTGAGTCGCAGATTGATGACGGGAGGAGTCCATGCCGAAGCGTCGTCGACGCTGGCTCGATTACAGCGTTTATCTGCTGGTGCGCGTGTTCGTGTGCGTTGTGCAGTCCGTGTCGTGGGACACGGCATTGCGCGCGGCTCGTCGTGTCGCGCGCGTCGTGCATTATTTTGAT
The DNA here is from genome assembly GCA_963708675.1 of uncultured Planctomycetota bacterium. Classification (GTDB taxonomy): domain Bacteria; phylum Planctomycetota; class Planctomycetia; order Pirellulales; family PNKZ01; genus DATAXP01. The sequence goes on along the minus strand of CAVPTO010000003.1, from coordinate 568,674 downwards.
CGCCGCCATCGCAACATCGCTGCCGAAAACTTGCGCTATGCCTTTCCGCAACACTCGCCGGACGAAATCAACGCGCTCGTGCTCGCCAGCTACGAACATCTCGCGATGGCGGGCGTCGAGATCATGCGCATGCCGCGAACGCTCACGACGACGAACTACGGCGACTACGTGCGTTGCCCGCCCGACGTGCGTGCGCGGTTTGACGAGTGGTGGAAGTTCGAGCGGCCGCTGGTGGTGGTGACGGGCCACTTCGGCAATTGGGAGATCATCGGCTATGCCACGGGCTTGATGGGGTTCAGCGCCAACGTGATCGCGCAAGCTCGACAATCCGTACCTCGATCGTTGGGTCACCGCGCTGCGCGAGAGCACGGGCGTGAAGATGCTCGACAAGAACACCGACTTCGACGGCATTCAACGGACGCTCGAAACTGGCGGATCGTTGGGTGTCGTCGGCGATCAGGATGCCGGGTCGAAAGGGTTGTTCGTCAACTTCTTTGGCCGGCCGGCATCGACGTTCAAGTCGATCGCCTTGCTCAGCCTCGAATACAACGCGGCGATCCTGGTCGTCGGCATGGCACGGACGGGGCACCCGCTACAGTATCGGCTGTACCTCGAAGATGAGATTCTTCCCGAGGACTATGCCCGCGATCCCGATGCGATTCGTTCGATCACCGAGCGTTACAGTACGGCGCTCGAACGGATGATCCGCAGGTATCCGGAGCAATATCTTTGGATGCACCGCCGCTGGAAGCACCAGCCGAAGGCGCGGGCCAAAAAGGCCGCGTAAGTCGACGTTTATTGATCGTCAGAAAACCGCGTGAACCAGGGCATACGCGTCGTATCACCGCTTGCGGTTTCGCGCGTCTCACGGGCGGTACGCGCGAAACCGCAAGCAGTGATGGATGGCATCATGGCGATTTACCTTGTTTTCTGAGGATCAATCAACCGGCCTGAATTCGGGTTCATTGACACCCGGCGTACCAAATCCTTACGATTTGGGCTGAGGCGTCGGCGCTGTTCCTCGGCGCCTCGCGTGGCAAGCGATCCGTGGTCCCTCGACCCCAAAGGAGGAGTGTCCATGCCACTTTTCGAAGTTGAAACCGAGTGTCACATCATCATCACGTGGGCCGGCGACCAAGACGCCGCCGTCGAAGTCGTGCAGGATGCTTACCCGCAAGAGCGAATCCTTCGCATGACCAAACGCCCGCGTGATACGTGGGTCATTTCGAAGGGCGCCCTGGGCATCACTGGCCCGACCGACCCGTGCCACACCGCCCGCGATTGCCTGAGCAAAGCCTCGGGCGACAAGCTGCACGCGATCCGCCTATACATGCACGAAACCGGCACCGACCTGGAACGGGCACGGCGCGTCATCGAATCGAACATGGTCATGGGCTGGTAGCGAAACGTCGCTCGACGTCGCACCGCACATCCCGATCACTACAACTTCAGCCGGATTCAAAGCCGCGTTCGCGGCCTCGGCTGAGCTACGAAATCGTCATCTTCTTTCTGTGGAACGCCTCGCGTGGCGTAATTAAACTATCGCCACGCATCCAGCACGCTCCTCCGCCTTGATTTCGTGTATCGCCAGGAGAGGAGTGCATGCTCTGTTTGTTCCTACAGGGCTGCGTTGCCGCCGCAGTCCTCACCGCGCAGCTACCTGCCGAACCGTCCGCCAGCGTCAGTAATCAAGCGACCGCCAGCGGTCAACAATCCGCGACGCCGAAAAAAAAGTCGCGTGTGCTGTTCATTACGTCGAAGTCGTCGACGCATTGCGCCGAGGAAGTCGCACGCCTCACCAAGTCGGGCGGCGAGTTCGATCGCATGCGCGCGATCGGATGGAAGATCGGCCCTGAGATCGCGAACCAGATCCGGTTGGTCGACGAGGCCGACGTGCCCGAGGTCGTGAAGCAATTCGAGATTCGCGAGTTTCCCATCGTCGCTTATCTCGAAGGCGATGAGATCGTGCGTGCGTTTCGATCGGGATGCACCACGCCGCTCGATGCCTACACGTTTGCATGGTTAGCTAAGGGCATCGACGAGCGACCACCAGGGCAGATTCCCGAGATCGCCCGCGTCGATTGGACCGGCAACTATCCGTTGCGTGGCAATCACTGGACGATCGACGGCATGGCAAGTCCGTCGCGCGAGACGTTGCTCGGGCATCTGCGCGGCCCGATTCATGGACCGCAAATCAGGGCCGACTATGTGATCGAGTCGTGGTCGTACGAGGAACTGCGTTCGCTGCACGACAACTTGCACGAGGTCGAAATGGGCGGCGTGTCGTTCGCGAATTCGACCTACTTCAAACAGATGCAGAAGAAGAGCGGCCCGATCAAAAGCGCATCGGGCAAGGCGCTGGGAAGATGACGCGCTCGATGCGGCGCGTTTAGCCGGCGAGCTTGCTCGCCGCGTATGGAACTCACCGCGGAGCGCGTCGCAAGCGACGCGGCTAACCACTGCATCACCCGCGCATCGCGGGCTCGTGTCCTACCATCACCAGGTTCTCCTGGTAATAGTTGATCGCTTCGGACGGGCTGAGGTTGAACAGCACACGGCCATCCGTCTCCCAGCGTGGTCCGGCACGATGGAACACCGACGTCGCAGCGCGCAGGTTGCCGACCGCTTCGACGCCTTCCATGAATCCGCCTTCGACGGCCTCGAAGCCAATCGTCACCGACACGAACGCGCAGAGCTGTCCGCTGCTGCGTTGACGTGCGTAGGTGACGTCGTTGTCGAAGTCGCACTCGGTCCAGCGCAGGCCGCGAGGCTTGCCGCTGTTGGCGGCGATCTCGAAGAACTTCGCTTCGAGGCGCTCGCGCTGAAGATGAAACTCACGGCGCGCCGATTCGAACTCAGCTTGTTCGCGCGCGGTCTTCGATGGCCGCTTTGCCAACCAAAAAAGTCGCGCCAGCGAGGTGCGCACCTTGGCGATCATGCTTGACCAACGAGGCATCGGACTGGAACTCCTTCAGATCCAATTGCCAGCAGAAATCGCCGGCGAAGCGCTTGCCGCATTCTAACGGTCCATCGCGCATCGAGGCAAGTAAATGCACCCTCGACATTCATCGAAAGTTGTAAATCGATCGCCGCTGCGACGCATATCAGATGCAGGCATTACAGTTTTCGCCTCGCCAGAGAATACAATCGACGACACACCCCTGAGGACCGCACCGATGCCGAAGCTGGGCGCCCACATGTCGATTGCCGGCGGGTACTATCGCGCCGTCGAATCCGGCCAACGCGTGGGATGCGACCGCGTGCAAGTTTTCACAGACAGTCCGCTCTGACAAAAAGACAGTGACGGCAATGGTGAACGATAATCAGTGCTTTCGACTGATCTACCTACGAAGCGGTCGAATGCTGCTTTCGAGAAAGCCGTATCCCGATTGGCAGGACATTCAATCGGAGTTTACGGACTATATGGCTTCCTTCGATCCCTGGCCGCTCATAGATATTATTGAGTTCCTCAAAGTCGAATACCCAAAGGACTTTGACGAAAACGAGCTGCGGAAAGTCGAGGCATTTGCCAAGGGCGACGACGAGTCGATAGCGCTTTTCGAGTAGAGGAAGTTCGAGATGCCGATACTTGGCGCCCACATGTCGATTGCCGGCGGCTACTATCGCGCCGTCGAATCCGGCCAGCGCGTGGGATGCGACTGCGTGCAGTTGTTCACCAAGAACAACAACCAATGGCGGGCGAAGCCGATCACGCCGGACGAGGCGCAACGATTCAAGACAGCACTCGCCGAGACGGGCGTTTGTCAGCCGATTGCCCACGATTCGTATCTCATCAATTTGGCCGCGCCCGACCAAACGCTGTGGCAACGGTCGGTCGATGCGTTCGTCGAAGAGCTGCAACGGGCCGAATTATTAGGGATTCGTTATGTCGTCACGCATCCTGGGGCATATACGTCGAGCAGCGAAGAGGCTGGGCTGACGCGCGTGGTCGAAGCGCTCGACGAGGTCCACCGCCAAACGCGAGGCATTCAGGCCCAGTGCCTGTTGGAGACAACGGCCGGGCAGGGGTCGTGCCTCGGATGCACGTTCGAGCATCTGGCCGACATTATGTCGCGGGTGGCCGATCCAGATCGGCTCGGCGTGTGTGTCGATACTTGTCACATCTTCGCGGCCGGGTATCCGTTGGCGACGCGGCGGCAGTATCTCGACACGATGCGGAAGCTCGACCGCACGATCGGCATCGCGAAGGTGCGGGCCTTCCATCTGAACGACAGCCTGAAGCCGTTCGGGTCGCGCGTCGATCGGCACGCCCACATCGGCGAAGGCGAGTTGGGGCTCGATCCGTTTCGCCACTTGCTCAACGACCCGCGGTTCGCCGAGGTGCCGATGTACCTGGAGACTCCTAAGGGTCAGCGCGGTGACGAAGACCTTGACGTCATCAATCTGCGAACATTACGCGGATTGATCGAGCCGTAACGCGCGAAATTTGACCATGTGTAAACTGGCCGTTACACTTGGTTTTGGAGCTGATTTCAGGCGTATCGGCGACGTCTCGATCGGTTCACAGGGCCGCGGTGCTTCGATAGGCCGCAGTGTTTGAAGGGCCGCAGTGCATGGGCCTCCAGTACTTCAAGCGTTACCGGATGGAGATCGATCTTGCGCGGATCGCTCCCGTTCCGGCCACTCCGCGCGGGTATCGCCTGCTCTCATGGGAGCCGGGCCTTCTTTCGGCCCATGCCGAAGCGAAGTATCAGAGCTTTCGCACCGAGATCGACGCCAACGTTTTTCCCTGCCTCGGCGAGTACGACGGTTGTCAGCGATTGATGACCGAGATCGCGCGGAAGGACGGCTTTCTTGGTCCCGCGACGTGGCTGCTCATGTACGACGACGGCCACGGCGTCGCCGAGCCTTGCGGCACCGTGCAGGGCATTCGCGATCGCTCGGGCATCGGCGCGATTCAGAACTTAGGCGTCACGCCCGAGCATCGCGGTCGCGGCCTGGGTTCGGTGTTGTTGATGCGAGCGCTCGACGGGTTCCGTCAGTCGGGGCTGCGTCGCGCGTTTCTCGAGGTCACGGCCCAGAATGACGGAGCGGTGCGACTGTATCGTCGCCTCGGGTTCTCGAAGACGCGCACGGTGTATAAGGCCGTCGAGCTGTTGTCGTTCGCCGTGCGATAGGGTGTCTTTGGTTAGCCGCGACGCGCCAGCGGAGCGCTCCGCTGGCGCGTCGCGGCTAACCAAAGGCATCAATAAGCCACATGCGCGTTTTTCCTTGACGGCGCATCGCGTGCGTGTCAGATTCGAGCTTTCATTCCCGCCGAATCTCGCCTCTCCTCATCACGGGCACTTCATGGCAGTCCTTCCGGTCGAAGCTCCACCCACCAACACAAGCAACACTCCTTGGTACAAGGAACTCACGCGCTATCACTGGTTCGTGTTCGTGGTTGCCTCATTGGGTTGGTTGTTCGATTGCCTCGACCAGCAACTGTTCATCATCGCCCGAAATCCGGCTATCGCGGACCTGATGCCCGGGGTTGATCCTGCTATCCATAAGGACTGGGGCGGCACGGCGACGGCCATCTTCGTCCTCGGATGGGCAACCGGCGGGCTGATCTTTGGCGCTCTCGGAGACCGCTACGGTCGTGCCAAGATGCTCACGCTGTGCGTCGGGCTCTACTCGGTCTTCACCGGCTTGTCGGCCCTCTCAGGCACGGTGCAAGAGTTCTGTGCCTATCGCTTTGTTACCGGGTTAGGCGTCGGTGGCGTATTCGGATTGGCGGTGGCGCTGGTCGCCGATTCGCTTCCGGATCGTGCCCGCCCGAGTGCCCTCGGATTGCTCCAGGCGCTGTCGGCAGTTGGCAACATCGCGGCAGGTTTGATCGCGATCCTCGTTGGCTGGTTACAGGTCGACGCGGTGCGGAGCGGGTCGCCACCGACAAGCGACTTTTGGAAGTACCTGTTCTGGATCGGCGCGGCCCCTGCGTTTCTGTGCGTCTTCCTACAGATTCGACTCCGAGAACCTGAAAAATGGGTCAAGGCCCGCGAAGCCGGTCGGGCAACCGGCGTCAAGTTCGGCTCCTACGTTGCGCTGTTCGGTGAGGCTCGTTGGCGCAAACCGGCACTGTTGGGCATGCTGCTCTGCGTCTCGGGCGTGGTGGGCTTGTGGGGTGTTGGCTTCTTCAGCCCGGAGCTGATCGCCGACGTCACAGCCAAGCACCTGAAGAACGCAAATGTGCCCGAGGGCGAAGTGCCGGGGACGAAAATGATGTGGACCGGCACCAACATGGTCGTACAGAACCTCGGTGCGTTCTTGGGGATGATGACATTCACAAGATTGGCGCAGCGCTTCGGCCGGAAGCCGATCTTTGCCCTATTCTTCGTCCTCGCGTTTCTGTCGACCGCTTGCACCTTCAAGTTTCTCACCGAGCCGTGGCACATCTTCACGCTGATTCCGGTAATGGGCTTTTGCCAACTCGGCTTGTTTGCCGGATTCGCGATCTATTTGCCCGAGCTCTTTCCGACATCGCTGCGGTCGACCGGCACGAGCTTCTGCTACAACGTCGGACGGTTTCTGGCTGCTAGCGGACCTTTCACTCTCGGCGCCTTGCAGGTTCGACTTGCCGCCGGCGCGACCTCTACCGAGGCGAAGCTCGAAGCGTTTCGCAACGCTTGCGCCTATGTAAGTGTCGTGTTTCTCGTCGGGCTAATCGCTCTGCTGTTCTTGCCAGAGACGAAGGGCAAGCCGCTGCCGGAGTAGTGCCGTTTGTACGGTTAGCCGCGACCGGGTACCCACTTGCGGGTGGCGGAGCGCTCCGCTGGCGCGTAGCGGCTAACCATGTATCGTGTTTTCGCGATAACCCTCTATCGCGTCGCGACTTCGATTCGTATTGCCGCCCTCGGGGGACGCCAGTAGAATCCGCCGCTCGCTCGGGGACGGCCCGATGCCGTGAACGACCGCCTGGAAACGGACTTCCTCGCAGGACGCTTAATGCCAGTTGACGATGCTTCGCCGGCCAAGACCTCACTCTTGGCCGCACCCTTGATGTTCGCCACGCGGCTGGCGCTTCGTTTTCCCATTCCCACGATTGCGCTGGGCGTGGGGCTGACGATCGCCTGCCTGTGGATCACCAGCACGCGACTTGGCTATCGCACCAGCCGGCTCGATCTGCTCGATCCCAACAGCGACTACAACCGCCTGTGGATCGACTACATCAACGAGTTCGGCGACGAGGACGACGCGGTCGTGGTCGTTGAAGGGCCGAATCGCGACAAGGTCGTGCCGGTGCTGCAAGAGATTGCCGCCCAGCTCAGCCGCGAAGATCGACTGTTTCATGCCGTGCTGCATGGCGTCGATTTGAACAAGATACGCGCCAAGGGGCTGCACTACCTTCCGAGTGAAGAGTTGCTCGGCGTTGAACGCTTCCTCGGCGAAGCGTCGCCGATTCTCGCCGGCCAATGGGCGCGGCTCAACCTCGGCAACATGGCGACCGGCATGGCGACGCGACTGCGCATGGTCGCGGCCTCGCCCGACCCGTCGCATCTTGAACAGGCGCGCCAGGAAGTCGACCGGCTCAGCGACAGCTTGTTGGCGATGCTAAGCAATCGCAAGCAATACGTCTCGCCGTGGCCGGGCATGCCAGGGTCGTTCGCCACGCTGAGCGAACTGAGCTCCGAGTATCTCGTCACGAACGAAGGGAAACTGGGCTTCGTGCTGTTGCGACTCTCGCGCGGCGACGACGAAGGTTTCACGCGCTCTAGCGAATCGGTCGACGCGCTGCGCGATTTGATCGCGAAGGTCGAAGCTCGGCATCCCGGCATCAAAATCGGCCTGACCGGTTTGCCGGTCATGGAAAACGACGAGATGCGTTCGAGCCAATCGTCGATGTACAGCGCGGGGCTGATCTCGTTCGTCGGCGTGGCGATTCTGTTCGTCGCGGGCTTTGGTGGCGTGCGGCACGCCGTTATGGCGAACGCGGTGCTGCTGATGGGCATGGCATGGGCGTTCGGTTTTGTGACCGTGACGATTGGCCACCTCAACATTCTCAGCGTCTCGTTCACGTCGACGCTCGTCGGCATCGGCATCGACTACGGCATTCATTACATCGCGCGTTACATCCAGATCGCGCAGCATCATCGCGACCCCAAATCAGCGCTGATGGCGACGAGCTCGGGTGTCGGCTCGGCGATTCTCACAGGAGCGCTGACGACGGCCGTGGCGTTCTTCGCCGCGGGCTTCACGAGCTTCACAGGCGTCGCGGAGTTGGGCATCATCGCCGGCGCAGGCGTGCTCATCTGCTGCATCGCCGAGCTGTTGATCCTGCCGGCTGTGATGCTCGTGTATGAGCGTCGTTCGACGATTCGCACGATGCCCGAGCCGCTGGCCGTGCACACGTGGATCGAGCCGTTGCTTCGCAATCCGCGAAAGCTGCTGCTGACGACCGGCGTCTTCACCGCCTTGGTGTCGCTTGGCGTGACGCAACTGTGGTACGACCACAATCTGCTCAACCTGCAAGCCGACGGGCTGGAAAGCGTCGAGCTCGAGCAGCGACTGCTGACCGAATGCAATCAAAGCGTGTGGTACGCCGTGTCGATCGCCGATAGCCGCGAGGAGTTGCTGGCTCGCAAAGAGAAGCTGCTCAAGTTGGAGAGCGTCGAACGGACCGAGGAAATCGTTTCGCTGTTGCCGGCCGACCACGAGCTGAAGCAGCCGGTCATCGCGAGAATCGGGCAGAGCCTTGCGGGATTGCCCGAGCGTCCGCCGTTGATTCCGGTCGATAAACCCGAGGAACTCGGCCAGGCGCTGGCGCAGTTGGAGGCATTCTTCGTCGAGAACCATTACGCCAGTTCGGCTCGCCGCCTCGAGCAAGTGCGCGATGCGCTGCGTCGGCTGCCGCTGTCGGATTGTTACGCGATGCTTTCGTACTTCCAGCAGCAGATGGCCGGCGACCTGCTCAGCCGCCTGTATGCGTTGCGTGGCATGGCCGACCCCGAGCCGCCGAAACTTACCGACTTGCCCGACAGCCTCGTGCACCGCTTCGTCGGCCAGCACGATCGCCATCTGCTGAAGATTTACGGCCGCGGCAACATTTGGGACATGGCCGCTTTGCAACGCTTTGTGCACGACGTGCGCAGCGTCGACCCGAGAGCGACCGGCAATCCGCTGCAAGCGTACGAAGCCTCGCACGAGATGAAAGGCAGCTACGAGAAGTCGGCCCTGTACGCGTTGGTCATCGTGTTGGGGCTGTTGTGGATCGACTTCCGCAGTCTCCGCTACGCGCTGCTCGCCGCACTGCCGTTGTCGCTCGGCATGCTGCAGACGTTCGGCATCATGGGTCTGCTCGACGTGCCGCTCAATCCGGCCAACATGATTGCGTTGCCGTTGATGCTCGGCATCGGGGTCGATTATGGCGTACACATCATTCACGACTACCGCGAGCAAAAGGGACGCTTCAAGCTCGCCCCGTCGACGGCCGTGGCGGTGCTCGTCGATTCGCTGACGACGATCGTCGGCTTCGGTGCGATGATGGTCGCCAGCCATCGCGGTCTGCAGAGTCTCGGTCGCGTGCTGACGATCGGCGTGAGTTGTTGTCTGTTCACGTCGTTGGTGATGTTGCCCGCGTTGCTGGCTTGGATGTCGTGGAATCGACAGGGCGAAGAAGAAGACGAGAGCGACGAATCGCGGCCGCGCGTTCTTACGACCGCCGTTCGTTTGCGTCGCGATCCTGCCGACGACGCATCGACCAAGCCGCACGTACCGGTCACCCACCGCGCCGACAAGAACGTCCGCCGCGCGGCGTAGTCGCTCCTCCTTCTCCCTCCGGGAGAAGGTGGCCGAAGGCCGGATGAGGGAGCGCCGTGGCTCTCATCGCCTTCAACTGCCACTTGCTCCGCGCTTGCGATTCGCGCGTGGCCGATGCTCATGCAACCCGCCCTCACCCGTCTCGCTCGCTGCGCGATCGAGCCACCCTCTCCCGAAGGGAGAGGAGTTGCGGCGACTCACTCCGGCAACGGCTTGCCGCGTGTCTCGGGGGCGAACCAGATCAGGATCATCCCGATCACATAGACCAGCGAGATCGTCGAGCACGCGAGCGGATGCCCGTGCGGTATGGTCCACGATCCGATCGTCACATCGGCGTCGAACACCTTAAGCAGGTTGCCGACTTGCAGCACGCCGATCGCCGCCAAGATGCGGCCGAAGTTAAAGCTGAAACCTTGCCCCGTCGCGCGAACGTTCGTGCGGAACAACTCGGGCAGATACAGCGGCAACCATCCGTAGAACGAGGCTGTTGTCGCGCCTGCCACAAACGAGCAGAACAAGAACCACGCTCCGTATTCATGAGCGCCGAGGAACATCCACCACACGCTCAGAAGCGACGCGATGCACAATAGGAAGTATGCCGTGCGTCGGCCAAACCAATCGCCCATCATCGCGGCGACAATCGTGCCGACGATCGCGCCAAACGATAGCCATACAAGCGTGTGCTCTTTGGCTTTCGGTCGCTCGAGTGCCGAGGCTTCAACGATTTTCCCGGCGTCGACAAGCGATTGCTTCTCGGCCAGCCAGTGGGCTTCGGTCTTTTTATCCATCCACGACGGCGCCTGTTGCGTTGAACCCCAAGTTCCCAACAGCGCGACGCCGCTCAGGCACGCGCCGAGCAACATGCGGCGGAATGTCGGCTTCCAATCGGCTTCGGCGGGATTGATCGCGGCCTGGCGTTGAAAGAATCGCAGCACGGGATACGTGTAGCCGACGATCGCAATGGCCAGGCCGAGCACGGTGCCAAAGACGCGAATGCCGAGCGTGTGCTCGAACGACCCCGTCATGTCGAACGCCCACAGATACACAATCATCACCGGGCCGACGATCGCGACGAGCACGGCCAACAAATCTTGCGTGGCCCAGCTCGAAGTCGAACCTTTTTCGTTCTCGTGCTCCCACTTTTCAGACTCGGGCACGAAGATGCGAATCAAAAACGTAAGCAACGCCGGCAGCGTGCCCATGATCATCATCAACCGCCATCCGCTGTTGGCGATCAGCATGTCGACCCAATCCGGCGGTACATGGATGGCGCGGAGGAACTCACCGACACCGACGATCACTTCCAATAACGCCATGCCGATGAACCCGACGAGCATGTACCCAACGTTGGCTGCCGCGCCGATGAGTCCGGCCATGAAAGTGCGCGACTTGTTCGGCATCACCTCCATCACGAGCGCGACGCCGAGCGACCACTCCCCACCCATGCCGAGAGCGGCGATGAAACGCAACACACCGATCTGCCACGCTTCGGCCGCGAAGCCACATAGGCCCGTGAAAACTGCATAGACGAGCACGCTGATCGTCATCGCGCGCACGCGGCCAATGCGATCGCCCAGCCAACCGAACAGCACTCCGCCGGTCGCGGCCCCGACCAAGAAGCCGGCCATGATGACGTTGAACCACAGGCCGACCTGGCCTTCGTTGGCGTCTTGCATCAGGTCTTTGATGGCAGGCCGGCCGACGAGCGAGAACACGCCCATCTCGGCGCCGTCGAACATCCATCCGAGCAAGGCGGCGAGTAACGCCATCCATTGCCCGGTACCGATGGACGATGCCTTCGCCGGCGCATCCAACGATGCACTCATCGGATCCTGCGCCAAGTCACTGCGAGCCATGATCGATCCTCGATCTGTCAATCTTCGGCGAGTTGTTCGCGCGAAGGCTCGGGAAGAAAGAAGCTCCCGATGAAGTTAATGAGGTATAAGCCGAACGCGATGGCGGCCGCCGTGTAGGCGATCTTCGTCGGATCGGAATCGCCGGGCATGTACGTGGCCAGGTACTGCGTGATACCGAAAAACATCGTGCCGATCAATCGACCGCCGATGTTCGCGGCGAAGCTCTCGCCCGTGCCGCGCAAGTGCACGGGATACACGAGAGGCAAGTAGTTGCCCCAGAAGCTGAACTGCGCGACCGTCAACATGCCGGCGATGAAGATGCCGGCCTCAAGCTGATGCAATCCCGTGACGCCTGCCCAGGCAAAGATCAACGGCATCGCGATCAGTCCAGGTACCAAGAAGGTGCGAAGCAACGCGCGGCGGCTGACGAGAATCGTCGCCAGGATCGCCAAGGCGAAACGTCCGACCAAGCCGCCGACTTCTTGCACCTTGGTGACGTGCGAGGCGTTGGCTTGTTCGATGGGGCCGGCGATGCGACGCGTCTCGATGCCGAGGCGCGTCTTGATTTCAGCTTCGGTCTTGCCGGCAGCCTGCATCTCGGTGCGAATGGCCTCTTTGCGGGCGTCGGGAAGTTTCTCAGCAACCTGTTCGGCGATTTCCTTTTTGACCTCGGGCAAGCCGGGCACGATTTGCGGAATCTGCTGAATTGCGCCGAACGCTGCACCGAAACTGCACGCGAACATCAGCGTGGTCATCAACGTCGTGCGTCGCAGTTTCGGCTGGAACAACTCGGCGATCGACGGTCGCTTGAGCGTGCCGGCTTCCTTCCGTGCCTGCCACGCGGGTGACTCTGGCAAGAACGGTCGAATGAGAATGAGTGGAATGGCCGGGATCAGGCCCGACATCAACGTGTACCGCCACGGCGCGTGGGCGTCGCGTATCTCGCCGCCGAAAAAGTTCAACCACGATGGCAGTTCGATCGCCGGTAATTGCAAAGCCGGAAGCGACACGCCGAAGAACAGGTCGGGCGAGTTTCCCGCCGACCATGCCACGGCGACGCCGTTGGCCACGGCAACCAGCAACCCGCCAATGGACGAGAACGCCTGCGTGTAGCCCAGCACGTTCTCGCGCTGATGTGGGTCGGGGAACAACTCCGCGAGCCATGCCACGGCAGCGACGAACTCGACGCATACACCGATGAACACCAAACAGCGGAAAAACAGCAGCATCGGCATCGTGGTCGCGTAACCGGCCGCGAATGCCGAGAACGCGTAGAGCAGAATGCTGAACGTCAGCACGCGCCGGCGGCCGAGACGGTCGGTCAGATAACCGCCTAGCAGACCAAACACGCCCCCCGCGACCGCGGGGATATAGAACAGCATGCTCGCCCAATACTTGAAGTCGGGCGAGCCAGGGGCGGGGCTTCCCGGCACGAGCTCGGCGATCGCGTGACGCACGATCAGCGGGAGCATCAGCAGTTCGTAGATATCAAAGGCGAAGCCGATGGCTGCAATGACGCAGATCAGCCACTGCGTCGTCGTGAGACGCGGAGCACTCGATGGAGAAGCGTGCATGGAATCGTGGCGGGGTGGACGAGAGATTGGGGGGCGGGAGGCGTGCGATCGAACGCAGGCCATGCTACTCGGCGCATGTGCGAATCACAAGCATCGGGCCGCGGCTGAGAAGATTCGCCTCGACGGCCAGCACATTTTTATCGTGAATTCGCGTTTGAATAATGCGAACGCCGATAAAGGCCGAGTCGAACAGGCGAAGACGTCCCATCGCCGCTTGCGGTTTCGCGCGTTGACGATCCTGGAAGCGCGAAACCGCAAGCGGTGATGCTCGGCCAAGAGGACATTCAATGAAACGTACGAAGTTCGCACGTGACGCGGTTGCACGCAGTTGTGATGGCACTCAATCGGCACGACCGGTACACGTCACACGACCGAACTGCTGTTCTTCCGCTGCACGTTTGACCCCAAGAGGGGACGACGTAAAGTTTCCGTGCACGTTGCGCCCACGCTTCGTTTTCCATCGGCCAAATCAACGCAATGCAAGACCGCACGCCTGGCAACCTGGGGCCCGAGAACGCTCAATTTCCGCGCCGTGCCGCCGATGCGTATGCCGCGGGGCTCGCGCGCGATGCAGGACTCGCCAGCATGCCGCTGCCCGGCGCCAGCGAGCACATCATCCGGCCGAAGGATCCGGAAGATCCGCGGCTCGAAGAGCTGATCAATCGCGTTCGCAGCCAGATCAATCCCGGGCAGACACAGCGGCCTAGCCCGTCACTCGTCACGCCGATGTTCGCACCTGCGCCGGCGGAGTTCGTGCCCGTCGAACCGTCGACGTTCAAAGAGGCGCAGCTCAGCGAGAGCTTTGTCGAGTCGCTGCTGCTGAAGTTCTTTCTCGCCCGCGGCGACGCCAGTGGCCGCGAAGCTGCCGACCAGGTTAAGTTGCCGTACAAGCTGATCGATGAGCTTCTGCGCCAGATGAAGTCGGACCAGATGATTGTTCACCGCGGCTCGGCCCCGATGGGCGACTATCAATACGAACTGACCGACATGGGCCGCGAACGCGCCCGCCGGTTCTCGCAACACTGCACGTATTTCGGCTCGGCGCCGGTTTCGCTGCGCGATTACATCGACAGCGTCGGCGCTCAATCGCTCACGCATCAACGGCCGACGGTCGACGACCTGAAGCATGCCTTCAGCGACCTGCTGTTGAACCCCGACATGCTCCGCCGCCTGGGACCGGCGATCAACTCAGGCCGCGGCCTGTTTCTGTACGGCGCCCCCGGCAACGGCAAGAGCAGCATCGCCGAGCGCATTTCGCGCGCGTTCGGCATGTACATCTGGATTCCTCGGTCGTTGATCGTCGATGGCGAGATCATGCGCCTGTACGATCCGAGCAACCACGAAGCCGCCCCAGTTCAGAAAAACACGAAGCTCGTCGACAGCCAGAACATCGATGGCCGTTGGATTCGCATTCAGCGGCCGACCATTATCGTCGGCGGCGAATTGACGATGAACTCGCTCGAAGTGACGCTCAACACGTCGACTGGCATCTCCGAAGCGCCGCTGCAGTTGAAGAGCAACTGCGGCACGCTGGTGATCGACGACTTCGGCCGGCAACGCATCAGTGTCGATGAGCTGCTGAATCGCTGGATCGTGCCGCTCGAAAAGCGTCACGATTATCTGAACATGCCGAACGGCAAAAAGATTCAGGTGCCGTTCGATCAGTTGATCGTCTTCTCGACGAACCTCGAGCCGCGCGACCTCGTCGACGACGCGTTCTTGCGACGCATTCCGTACAAGATCGACGTCTGCGACCCGACGGAAGCCGAGTTCCGCGAGCTGTTCCGTGTGCTGGCCCCGAAGCTCGGCATCGAATACGACCAGACGTCGATCGACTATCTCATCGACCGTCATTACCGCGTGTCGAATCGGCCGTTTCGTTGCTGCCAGCCGCGTGACTTGCTGATGCAAGTTCGCAGCTACTGCAACTACATGAAGATGACGCCGACGATGACCTCCGAGTTCTTCGACTTTGCCGTCGAGAACTATTTCGCGGTCATGTAGTGGCGGGGGTCGGGAGTCAGGATTCGGGATTCAGCGAGCGGCGTATTCTCGAGCCCTGAATCCTGACTCCCGAATCCCGACTCCCGCCCTCACTCAAATGGCCGCTCGATGCCGAAGCTCAGCTGCAGTTGCGGGTCGGGCTCCATGTCGGGATTCAGCTCTTTGAACAACATGCTCGGCTGAATGTCGTGGTTGTTCTGATACTTGTTGCTGACGTAGGCCTGGTAGTCGCCAGCGATCTGGTGATAGAAGATCTGGCAGATCGGCACACCCGGGTAGATTCGCACCGGCTGAACGGCGAACATCTCCAGCGTCCAATAGCCGCAGAAGCCGACGTCGCCGAACCCTGCCGTCACGTGGACGAACAAGCCTAGCCGGCCAATCGACGATCGCCCCTCGATCATCGGTACATAGCCGTGCGTCTCGGTGCGTTCAATCGTGCGCGCCAGGTAAAGCTGATGCGGGCTGAGGGTCAAACCTTCGGGTGGAATTGTGATTCGCCGCACGCGGTTGGCGCGTCGCATGTCGAGCACCAACTCTTCGTACGTCAACAGCTCGTTGTGCAGCGTGAGATTGTAGCTGTTCGGGTTCAGATTCGCTTCATCGAACGGGTCGATAAGAATCGACGTTCCCAACTGTCGTTGAATCTCGATTCCGGAGAGGATCATCGCCACCAAGTCCTTTCGATCGCTCGTCGGTTTGTCACGATGCTCGTGATCGCGGCGGCCGGACCGTGCGGGTTTCGGTCGCCTTCACACCCATGCGCGGGCAAATACTGCTGAGAGTGCAATGTTCACAGTCGGGTTTGCGGGCGTTGCAGACGGCGCGGCCGTGATAGATCATTCGATGGCTGATCGCGATCCACTGTGACCGCGGAAGCTCCGCCATCAGGTCGGCCTCGATCTTCACCGGATCGGTCGCCTTCGTCATGCCTAAGCGTCGGCTGAGCCGTGTGACGTGCGTATCGACCACGACGCCAACCGCCTTTCCAAAGGCGACGCCCAGCACCACGTTGGCCGTCTTGCGCCCCACACCGGGCAGTTCGACAAGTTCTTCGAGCGTTTGAGGCACTTCGCCGTGGTGATCTTCGATCAGCTTGCGGCAGCACGCCTTGATGTTTTTCGCCTTATTCCGATAAAAGCCCGTCGTGCGAATGTCCTCTTCCAACTCCGCGATCGGGGCGTCGGCGTAGTCCTTCGGCGTGCGGTACTTGCGGAACAGCGATTTCGTCACGATGTTCACGCGTTCGTCCGTGCACTGGGCCGAAAGAATCGTCGCGATCAGCAACTGCAGTGGCGACTTGTGGTCCAACGAGCAATGGGCATCGGGGTACGCCCGGGCTAGACGTTGAGCGATCTGCGTAGCGTGGCGCTTGGCTTCAGCGGTGGCAGCCATCGTCGAGAAGCAAGCACATGAGAAAGGCGAGAGCAGCGTCAGTGCCAGGCATTGTCCGCCATCGCCCGCGCGACTGTCAAGCAACACAATTCTCGGCAGCGTATAATGGCCATGATCCTCAGTTCATTCAGTCGGCACGACCCTAACGGCGTCCATCACCGCTTGCGGTTTCGCGCGTCATAGCCGGAGAATGCGCGAAACCGCAAGCGGCTGTGCGAGCCCACCGAGCCGCGCCGAGCGAAACGCCTGAAGGTCGAATGGCTTGGATACTCCCGAATCTGAAATGACTCTCGCATGACCGACGAACATCACCCGCTGTACTTGAAGGGAATCGAGCTCTTCAACGTCTGCGATTTTTTCGAAGCCCACGAGGCTTGGGAAGAGCTGTGGGCCGACACGTTTGGTGAATCGCGGAAGTTTTACCAAGGGCTGATCCAGGCGGCCGTTGCCTTGCATCACTTCGGCAACGGCAACCTCCGCGGGGCTCGCAAGGTGGCCTTCGGTTCGCTCGGTTATCTCGAGCCGTATCGCCCGACGCACCACGGCCTCGACCTCGACAAGTTCACCACCGAGATGCGACGCTGTTTTGGCGAATTGCTCGAGTCGAAGGAAGAATATCCAAAGGTTGAGCTGATACCCGACATGATTCCCGAAATTCACCTGCAATAAGCGTTCGATCATCAAGAGTCCCCATCATGGCCAACACCCCAGAAATGAACGGCAGCATCGCCGGCGAACTCGACAGCGACGAGCCAACCTGTACTACGCCCGGCGTCAACGCGGTCGATCAGCCGCGCATCGAACGAGCGGTGCGTGAGATTCTCGCCGCCGTTGGAGAAGATCCCGACCGAGAGGGGCTGCACGAAACCCCAGCTCGCGTCGCCCGCATGTACGCCGAGTTGTTCGGCGGCCTGCACGAAGACCCGCGACAGCACCTCAAGAAGTTCTTCGTCGAAAAGTACGACGAGGTGGTGCTCGTCAAAGACATCAGCTTCAACAGCATGTGCGAACATCACATGCTTCCGTTCATGGGCCGCGCGCACATCGGCTATCTGCCGAATGGTCGCGTCATCGGGCTGAGCAAGCTGGCCCGCGTGGTCGAGAGCATCGCGCGTCGCCCGCAGGTGCAAGAACGCATGACCGAGAACATCGCCGACCTGCTCGTCGAAGAACTCGATGCCAAAGGCGTCGCCGTCGTCATCGAGGCGTCGCATTCCTGCATGACGATCCGCGGCATCCGCAAGCCCGGCAGCGTCTGCGTGACGTCCGCGATGCGCGGCATCTTCCGATCGCATTTGTCGAGCCGCTCGGAGATCATGACTCTGATTTACGGCGATCGACGTCTGTAGGGAACGCCCTCCGTGGCGTTCCGTGAACCTATGAAACGCGTTGCCTGACGCACGGAACGCCACGGAGGGCGTTCCCTACAGGACGATAAACCCGCAGTGCTCATTCTCACCCAATTCCTTTTACGCCTTTCCTTCGGCATGGCCGCGGCCATGACGCTCGTCTCGCCGCGTAAGGTTACGAGCGGTTATTACCGCAACAACCTCTACGTGTTGCTGGGCTTGAACGTACTCGCCGCCCTCGTCGCGTTCAGCTCGCAAGATACGCTCGCCCTCTGGCCGCCGATCGTCGCCGCCATCTTGAGTTATATCGGCGCGGTTGCCTGGCTGTACGACAGTCCCAAGGTCGGCATCCTCGCGCTCGTGCTCATCGCGCTGACAACGCTTCTCGGCGCGTGGGTCGATTTGGGGCGACCGTTCGACGCATCCGATTTGCCCAGCGTCCTCCGCAACCTTGCCGTCCCCACGAGTGGCCTGCTGCTGGGAGCGACGATGGCGGCGATGCTTCTTGGCCATTGGTACCTCAACGCGCCGGGCATGCGCATCGAGCCGCTCAAACGACTCGTGCTGCTCATGGTCGTCGCGATCGTGCTGCGTGCCGTAGTGTCGGGCGTCGGATTAACTTTCACGATCGAGTCGCCGAGAACTTCGTCGACGTACGACGCCATTGCTGGCCACGGCGTTTGGATGTTGCTACTCCGTTGGATGACGGGCATCGTTGGCGCGATGATCACCGCGGTGATGAGTTGGCAGACGCTCAAAATCCCGAACACGCAAAGTGCGACGGGCATTCTGTATGTCGGCGTGATGTTCGTCTTTCTCGGCGAATTGACGGCTGAATTACTCTCCTCCGGGGCCGTCTGGCCCTTATGATAGATAGATGAACGTGACGTTCGCTTGCCCGAGTTGCGAGGCGTCGGTCTCGGTCGACTTCGACGATATGACGACGAGCCTCGCGTGCCCCCAGTGTGGATCGCGGACGGCGGTTCCTGTCGACGCGCTGGCCGACGGCGAGCCCGTTCGCTGCCTGGTCTGCCCGAGTACCGATCTGTTCGTTCGTAAGGATTTTCCGCAACGGCTAGGCGTCGCAGTCGTCATCTTCGGATGTCTGGCGAGCAGCGTTGCGTGGTACTTTTATCGTGTGTATCTGACGTTCGGAATTCTCTTTGCCATCGCGGCAATCGACGTGCTGTTGTATCTCACCGTCGGCGAAAGCCTGACCTGTTACCGCTGCCATGCCGAGTACCGAGGCCTGCGTGGGCTGAAGCGCCACGGGGCGTTTGAGCTCGCGACGCATGAACGGTATCGGCAACAGGCGGCGCGACTAGCGCGACGATCCTAATCTCACCCAAGCCCACGGCCTGCCGGCCGTGGGTCGTGTTGTGCCATGGACCCCGAACGTCAGCGAATCCAGGAAGACCTGCGCGGCCTGTTGGCCGGCGACGTCCGTTGCGACGACGTCTTTCTGCAGATGTACGCCAGCGACGCCAGCCTGTACCAAATCCGGCCGCTGGGCATTGTCCGCCCGCGTTCAGCCGCCGACGTCGTCGCGATCGTGCAGTACGCGGCACAAAACCGTTTGCCGGTGTGTGCCCGCGGGGCAGGGACCGGCCTTGCGGGTGAATCGCTAGGGCCGGGTCTCGTGGTCGATTTCTCGACGCACATGCGGCGCATTATGCACGTCGGCGAGGACCGCGTCACGGTGCAGCCTGGCGTGGTGCACGAACGGCTGAACGCCCACCTGCGGCACGTCGGTCGTCAGTTCGGCCCCGACCCGGCGATGAGCAACGTGACCACCATCGGCAGCGTCGTCGCGCTCGACAGCTCCGGAAGTCACTGGCTCCGCTACGGATCGGCCCGGCAGCACGTGCTCGAGATGGAAATCGTGCTTGCCGACGGCAAGCGGATGCGCGTCGGTCGCGAGCCGCTCGACGGAGGCATCAGCCGCGACCCCGACGATCGCAAACGCGAGTTGATCAACGAGTTGTGTCGCCTCTTACGACAAGAAGCCGACTTGATCGAGCGCAAGCGTTGCAAGAGTGTCGTCGATCGCTGCGGTTATCAGTTGAGCGACGTCTACACGCCCGAGGCGTTGGACCTCGCCCGGTTGCTGTCCGGATCAGAAGGCACGCTCGCGCTGACGACCGAAGTCACGCTCGCCACGCAGCCGCTCGTGCGACATCGCAACGTGGCGTTGCTGCTGTTCGAAAGTCTCGACAACGCCGCTCGCGCCGTGCCCGAAATCCTCGCGTTCCAGCCATCGGCGTGCGACTTGATGGATCGACGGCATCTCAGCCTTGCGCGCGAAAACGAGCCGCGATTCGATCCGCTCATTCCGCCGTCGGCCGAGGCGATGTTGCTTGTCGAAATGGAAAGCGACGACAACGTCGAGCTGCGCGATCGCATGCGCCGCATGACCGACCGCGTGCGGAGTCGTAAGCGGTTGGCCTTCGATCATCGGCTGGCCGCGAGCGCCGAGGATGTCGAGTTCTTTTGGCGACTGTCGCGTCGCGTGACGCCGACGTTGTTCAAGCTCAAGGGCTCGACCCGAGCGGTGCCGCTCGTCGAAGACGTGGCCGTACCGCCCGACGTGATGCCGAAGTTCTTGGTCGAGATGCAGAACGTCCTGAAGCGTCATCAGGTGACGGCGACGTTGTTCGCCCACGCGGGGCATGGGCAATTGCATTTGCGGCCGTTCGTCGATCCTGCCGACCCCGAGCAGATGCGGCTCATGGAGGCCTTCGCCGCCGATCTGTATGCCGCGGTGCTCGATGTAGGTGGCACGATCAGCGGCGAACATGGTACGGGCCTCAGCCGCACGCCGTTCATGGAGCAACAGTACGGCGACCTCTGCCGGGTGTTCGCCGATGTGAAGCGGCTCTTCGATCCGCAGAATATTCTCAATCCCGGCAAAATCGTCAGCCACACGCCGACGACGGCGACGCAAAACCTGCGCCCCGCTCCCGCCCCGCCGATGCCCGTAGAAGTTGCGTTCGAGACCACCAACGGTCACGCAGTCGCGCAAACTTCGCCGCCGCGCGAGGTGGTGCAAATGCAACTCGCGTGGTCGGTCGCCGACGTGGGGCAAATGGCTCGCGCCTGCAACGGCTGCGGCGCCTGCCGTTCGCAAGCGGTCGAAACGCGAATGTGTCCGATCTTTCGTTACGCACCGGCCGAGGAATCGTCGCCGCGCGCGAAGGCGAACCTCGTTCGGGCGGTGCTCGGCGGACAGCTCGACCCCGACACGATCGTGAAGGACGATTTCAAGGCGGTCGCCGATCTTTGCGTGAACTGCAAAATGTGTCGTCAGGAATGCCCGGCCGGCATCGATATTCCGAAGCTGATGATCGAGGCGAAGGCGCAATACGTCGCAAACGATGGCCTTCGCTTCGGCGATTGGGTCCTGACGCGGCTCGACATGTTCAGTGCTCTCGGATCGCTGCTCAGCCCGCTCACGAACTGGAGCCTCTCGAATCGTCAGGCGCGTTGGTTCCTCGAAAAAACCGTCGGCCTGGCGCAAGGACGCAAGTTGCCGCGGTTCGCGTCGCGCAGCTTCATGCGTCGCGCGCATCGTCGCCGATTGACGCGCCCCACGCGTCGCAGCGGTCGCAAGGTGCTGTTCTTCGTCGACACGTTCGCGAACTATCACGATCCGCAGTTGGCCGAGGCGCTCGTCGCGGTGTTGGAACATAACGGCGTCGCCGTGTATGTGCATCCCGATCAAACGCAGTCTGGCATGGCAATGATCTCGCAAGGCGCGATCCACCAGGCTCGCAAAGTGGCGCGGCATAACGTCGCGCTGCTCGCCGAAGCGGTGCGGCAAGGCTACACGATCATCTGCAGCGAGCCGTCGGCCGCGCTCGCGCTGACGCAAGAGTATCCGAATCTTTTGGATGATGAAGACACGCGTCTCGTGGCAAAGAACACGAGCGAGGCATGTGCGTACCTCTGGAATCTGCACATGACTGGCAAGTTGCAACTCGCGATGAGGCCGCTGAACCTCGCGGTCAATTACCACCAGCCTTGCCACATGAAGGCCCTCGGCGTCGGTTCGCCGGGCGAAAGCTTGCTGCGGCTCATCCCTGGCCTGATGCTTGAGCATCTCGAGAAAGGCTGCTCGGGCATGGCGGGCATGTTCGGCATGAAGAAGAAAAACTATCGCAACAGTTTGCGAGCCGGTTGGCCGTTGATCGCCGCGATCCGCTCGTCACACGCCTCGGCCGGGACGACCGAGTGCAGTGCTTGCAAGATGCAAATGGAGCAAGCGACCACAAAGCCGACAGTTCATCCGATCAAGCTGCTCGCGCTCGCGTATAATCTGCTTCCCGATGGGCAGGCGCTCTTGAGCAACCGTGGTCACGAGTTGCTGATTTCCTAACGCTTACGGATGGGGCGGCTTCGATGAAAATTTGCGTGCAACTATTCACTGCTGCTCGAGATGCGGCCGGTTCGGAAACTGTCGACGTGGAACTCGCCGGAGCAACGACCGTCGGCGATTTGCGACGCGCACTAGCCGAACAGATGCCCGCCTTGACGCCTCTGGTGCCGTTGATGATGTTCGCCGTCGACGCCGATTACGCCGACGATCGCACCGTGCTGCACGAAGGGGCCGACGTTGCCGCCATTCCGCCCGTGAGTGGCCGTTGATGCGACGCATCTATCTCGACAACGCGGCGACGAGTTGGCCGAAGCCGGAGAGCGTGTACGTTGCGGTCGATCGCGCGCTGAGAAACGGCGCTGCTGCGGGAAGATCGAGCTATCGCGAAGCCGTCGAGGCGTCGGAGGTCGTGCAGCGCACGCGGGTCAGCGTCGCGAAACTGCTCAACGCCGGTGACGCACGGCGGATCGTCTTCACGGCGAACGGCACCGACGCGCTCAATCTCGCGATTCATGGTTTGCTCGATCGACGAGGCGGGCATGTCGTGACGACGGTCGCGGAACACAACTCGGTGCTGCGACCTCTTCGCGCGCTAGCCGATGCTGGTCGGATCACGCTCGACGTGGTCGATTGCAACGACGACGGCCGCGTCGATCCCACAGCGATCGCCGCCGCCATCAGGAACGAGACACGACTCGTCGCTGTCACGCACGCCTCGAACGTCACCAGCGCGATTCAACCCCTCGAAGAAATCATCGCAATCGCGCACCAGCGTGGCGCGATCTGTCTCGTCGATGCAGCCCAAACGCTGGGGGAAGTGCCGATCGACGTGCGAGCGCTGGGCGTCGATCTGTTGGCTGCTCCCGGACACAAGGGGTTGCTCGGCCCATTGGGGACCGGCGTGTTGTATCTGCGCCCGGGCATCGAA
The DNA here is from genome assembly GCA_963708675.1 of uncultured Planctomycetota bacterium. GTDB lineage: Bacteria > Planctomycetota > Planctomycetia > Pirellulales > PNKZ01 > DATAXP01. The sequence continues at coordinate 545,434 of CAVPTO010000003.1, read as the reverse complement.
GAGCTGGTCGATTGCGTTCGCCAAGGCGGCACGGGCAGTGAAAGTCACAGCGATCAGCAGCCCACCGATCTGCCGACGAAATACGAGTCGGGGAACCTGAACGTGCCGGCAATCGCCGGCCTTGGCGCGGGCGTCGGCTATTTGCTGGAGCAAGGCGTCGAGAACCTGCGTGCCCAAGCGACGGTCCTCACTTCTCGACTGCGAAGTGGTTTGCAATCGATCGACGGTGTGCGACTGTTCGGTCCGGGTGACTTGAAGCTTTCGGTCGGAATCGTCAGCATGACGCTTGAAGGCTGCGACGTGCACGAGGTCGCCGCGGCTCTCGACACGGCGTTCGGTGTGCAGGCCAGGGCGGGGCTTCACTGCGCAGGGGCGATGCACCAGCGGCTCGGCACGCTCGCCGAGGGCGGTACGCTTCGCTTCAGCATCGGACCGTTCAACACGACGGAAGATATCGACGCGGCGATTGCGGGAGTCGAAGCGTTCGCGGCCGAGACTCGACAAGCACGTCAACCAACATCACCTCGCACGGAGGTCGCTCGAAAATGACGGAACTGGTGAAGGAAGAACCTTGGTACAAGGACGGCCTTCGATTCAAGTGCACGCAATGCGGCGACTGCTGCACTGGAGCCCCCGGCTATGTGTGGGTGAACAAAGAAGAAATCCAGGCGCTGGCGAAGCGATTCGAGATGTCGGCCGAGGATTTCGAGAACAAGTACGTTCGCCGCGTGGGCGTGCGGCTGAGTCTGTACGAGTACCCGAATGGCGACTGCGTGTTCTTCGACGGCAAGGCACGCAAGTGCACGGTCTATGAAGATCGCCCGCGCCAGTGCCGCACGTGGCCGTTCTGGCAATCGAACGTGTCGTCGCCCGAAGCGTGGAAGTCGACGTGCGAGGCGTGCCCCGGCAGCGGCCGCGGCGACGTGGTGCCCGTGGAGCGGATCGTCGAGCAGTTGAAAGTCATTCGCATCTAATGGCGGTGACAGCATTTAGGGTTGAGTTGGTATTCATTTACAGTGACCCTCGGCCGGGCAGTGCGTGGGCTTTGCCGATTACGTCGATTTTGCGGATTGTCTCAGGTTTGCGGCCGCATTCGCCGATATTGCTGCCATGACGGTGAGCCCCCGGGCTCATCGCCAGGGTTCTTTGGCAATCCGGCAAAATCGACGTCCTGGCCGAGTTCGGTCCGGCGGACTGCTTTCGCACGTAGCGAAGCACGTCCTACGGACTTGACAACGCGGCCAATAACGGCATGTTGCTTGACACTACTTCTTATGGCATCTACACTTGCAAGCGCTATTGTGGTGGACAGGAACCGCTGTGAAGGCGCCTCGCCGCCTCGCTTCACAGGAGAGCCGCAGCCGTGACCAAGAAAGAAATCGTAAAAACCATCTCTGACGAGATTGGTCTGACGCAGCTGAAGACGAAAGAGATTGTGCAGAAGACGTTTGACGCGATCGTTGAGACGCTCGTGGAAGAAAAACGTATCGAGTTGCGCAACTTCGGTGTCTTCGAAGTGAAGAAACGCGCCGCCCGAAAGGCCCGTAATCCACGTACCGGGGACAAGGTCTATGTCCCGGAGAAATATGTGGTTACCTTCAAGCCGGGCAAAGAAATGGAAGAGCGCGTTCGCGAGCTTGAGCGTCAGGCTGCTGCCGCTGCTGCCGCCAAGGAAGCGGGAAACCACCCTTCTGGCGGAAACAGCTCGCCTTCGCATGGCGAAACTGTTGTCAGCCCTGCGGGTTACGTGGATCGGTCAGAGTCCAGCTGACGTTCGTCCACACGCAACGCACACGTTCTTATAGACAGCAGACTCATAAGCAGCACAGCGACGAGAGCAAATCGCGCTGCTTGCACACGGGCCAAGAACTGGCCTCGGCGCAAGTTTCTGCTTCGTCTATGGTACGCCTCCCCTCAAGGTGCCGTGTTTGTCCCACCTCGGCCTCGTGCCGCCGGCGTCGATTAGCCAGTTCGCTTCACGCGTTCGAAACACACCTAACAAAATCCCCGGTGACAGTCCGTCACGCTGGTCCTGCGCGCCCGGATGGCACGCTGGAGTCAACTCACGGAGGAGAGTCTCGTTATGCGCCAGTTGCTTTGGGCAGCCCTGCTTGCCACGGGTCTCAGCTCCTGCACCGGATGTCTGATTCCCGGCTACTCCGGCGACAAGATGCGTCGCAACCAGGAGTTGATCTACACGTCAGAAAACTTGCGCATGCTGTTGGAAGACTGGGAACGGCTATGGATGCTCGATCAGCCGAGCCATCTGTCGCCGCACCGCACGCACGGCGGCATTATCTAGTTGCTCGCGCCAGGGACGCACGGTTAGCCGCGTCGCTTGCGACGCGCTACCGAGCGCGTCGCAAGCGACGCGGCTAACCACCGACAAAACGAGGGCCACCGGATAGCGGCCCTGCCGTCGCGCCGTTACATTCTTCGTGATGACCAGTGACGCAGTCGATCTGTCGGTGACGCTCGGCAGGTTGAGGCTGCCGAACCCCATCCTCGTGGCCTCGGGCACGTTCGGCTACGCCCGCGAAATGGCGGGCATCGTCGACCTCGCCCGTCTTGGCGGCATTCTGCCCAAGACGATCACTCGCCAGCCGCGCATCGGCAATCCACCGCCTCGAACCGTCGAAACGACCGGTGGGATGTTGAACTCGATTGGCCTCGATAACGACGGCATCGACGCGTTCATCGACCATCATCTGCCTTATCTGCGAACGCTTCCCGCACCGATCATCGTCAGCATCGCCGGTCGCACGGCCGAAGAGTTCGTCGAAATGGCTACGCAACTCGACGGCCACTCGGGCATCGCGGCCATCGAGTTGAACATCTCGTGCCCGAACGTATCGGGAGGCGTCGACTTTGGCACCGACCCGCGAACCGGCGAACGGCTAGTGCACGACGTTCGCCAGGCGTGCAAGCTGCCGATCATCGCCAAGCTGACGCCGAACGTGACGAGCATTGCCGAAATGGCCAAGGCCACGTCCGCCGGCGGCGCCGACGCGCTGTCGATGATCAACACCTGCCTGGGCATGGCCATCGACTGGCGACGCCGCAAGCCGATCCTCGGCAATGTCATGGGAGGCCTCAGCGGACCAGCGATCAAGCCGATCGCGCTGCGCGCGGTGTATCAGGCCGCGCAAGTGACGAAGACGCCGATCATCGGCATTGGCGGCGTGGCGACGATTGACGACGTGATGGAGTTTTTGGTCGCTGGCGCCTCGGCCGTGCAGATTGGCACCGCGAACTACTACGATCCGCAGGTGTCGATGAAGTTGCTCGATTCACTGCCGGGTGCGATAAAAGAATTCGGCGCTTCCAGCGTGCGCGAAGTCGTCGGAGCCTTGGCAACGAAGCGCTAACCGCCCCTCTCATTCGATGGATGCGTGAGTCGATTGATGCGTGTACTTTCGGGAATTCAGCCGACCGGCCGCTTCCATTGGGGCAACTACTTTGGAGCGATCCAGCAGTACATCGACTTGCAGCACGGCAACGAGTCGTACTACTTCATCGCCAATTTGCACGCGCTCACGACGGTGCGCGACCCCAAGCTGTTGCAAGAGTACACGCTCGACGCGGCGCTCGATCTGTTAGCCCTTGGATTAGATCCGAAGCAGGCGGTGTTGTTTGTGCAATCCGACGTGCCCGAAGCGAGCGAGCTGTGCTGGCTGCTGATGACCGGCACGCCGATGGGGCTGCTCGAGCGTTGTCACGCCTACAAAGACAAGAAGGACAAGGGACTGCCGGCCGACGCGGGGCTGTTCACCTATCCGGTGCTGATGGCCGCCGACATTCTGCTGTACGACGCGGACGTGGTTCCGGTCGGACAGGACCAGGTGCAACACGTCGAGGTTTGCCGCGACATCGCAGGCAGCTTCAACCATCACTTCGGCGACACGTTCGTCATGCCGAAGGCGAAGATCATGGAAGCGTCGGCCAAGGTCCCCGGCATCGACGGCGAGAAGATGTCGAAGAGCTACAACAACACGATCGAAGTCTTCGAGGACCCCAAGGCGATGCGCAAAAAGATCATGCGCATCGCCACCGATTCGCGGCCGATGGAGCAGCCGAAGGAACCTGAAAGCGATCACCTGTATCAGTTGTTCGCGCTGCTGGCCGATGAGAATGAGAAGGCCGAAATGGCGGCGAAGTATCGTCGCGGCGGCTTCGGCTACGGCGAGGTGAAGAAGGCCTTGGCGGACCTGGCGGAGCGATACTTCGACGAGCCGCGGAAGCGTCGTGCGGAGTTGGCGGCGCATCCCGACACGGTGCGCGACATTCTCGCCGACGGTGCACGTCGCGCGCGGCAGAAGGCCGGCGCGGTGCTGGCGCGGGCGCAGAAGGCGTGCGGATTGAAGACGTAACTTTTTGTTGGAGGTTGCGATGCGAACCCTTCTCCCTCTGGGAGAAGGTGCCGCGAAGCGGCGGATGAGGGCGGGTGGAATTGGCAACCGCGTTCTAATTCAACCCGCCCTTACCCGGCGGCTGCGCCGCCACCCTCTCCCGAAGGGAGAGAGGGGTTTAATACATGAACGTCGGAGTTGTTTGATGCCCCCCGAACCGCGCGACGACGACAACGACGGCATGAGCATTATCGGTATCGGCACCGAGCTGATCGACGTGCTGCGTGTCGCCAAGCTCATCGAGCGACACGGCGAGCGGTTCATCGATCGCGTCTACACGAACGATGAATTGCGGTACTGCCAGAGTCGTCAGCAATCGACGCAACAGTTTGCTGCACAATGGGCCGCGAAGGAAGCGGTGCTCAAGTCGATGGGGCTCAACCAACATCGCGGCATTCGCTGGCTCGATATCGAAGTGATGCCCGATAAACGCGGCAGGTTGAGCGTGAAGTTCCGCGCCGGCGTGGCCGATGCCGCGCTCAGCATGGGGGTGACCGACGTGCTCGTCACGACCTCGCATAGTCGAGGCCACGCGATCGCGTATGCGATCGCGATACGCAAGTGATCTGAATCCTTCTCCCTTCGGGAGAATGTGCCGCGAAGCGGCGGATGAGGGCGGTTTGAAGTGGTGATCGTTTTCTACTTCAACCCGCCCTCACCCGGCGGCTACGCCGCCATCCTCTCCCAAAGGGGGTTCGTTTTCTGTCCAGCTACGACTTCGACTTCTTTTTCTTCTTCGCCGCGGCGGGAGCACGCTTCGCGGGGCGCTTCTTCTTGGTCGGAGGGCCTTTCGCGGCGCGCTCGGCAAGCAATTCGAGCGCTTGCTCGGTCGTCAGTGCATCGCCCGAAGTGCCCTTCGGCAGCGAAGCGTTCGTCGTGCCGTCGGTGACGTACATGCCGTAACGACCTTCGTGTAGCTGAATGTCCTCCCCTGTCACGGTCGACTTGCCCAGCGTCTTCAGCGGCTCGCGCGGAGCGCCGAACCCACGTCGCTGTTTCTTCGGCTCGGCCAACAACGCGAGCGCTTGCTCGAACGTCACGTCGAGCGGAGACACGTCGGCCGGCAGGCTGCGCGTCTCGGCGGCCGATTTCACGTAGGGCCCGAACCGACCATTGAACGCCGTAACCGTTTCGCCGGTTTTGGGATCGACGCCCAAATCGCGCGGCAGCGTGAGCAACTTGAGCGCCGTCGCGAGGTCGATGTCTTCGGGCTTCATTCCCTTCAGCAGCGACGCGTTCTGCGGCTTCTCTTCGTCGTCGGTCGAGCCGCGCTGCACGTATGGGCCGAACCGTCCGACCTTCAAATACACCGGCTTGTTCGTTGTCGGACACATGCCCAACGGATCGTCCGCCAGCGCCGATTGGTCGAGCATCGCCTCGGCCTTTTCGATGGTCAACTCGTCGGGTGGAAGGTCTTCGGGAATGCTTGCTCGCCGGTCTCCCTGCTGCAGAAACGGCCCAAACCGTCCAACGCGAACGACGATTGGATCGCCCTTTGCCACCTTGCCCCGCAACGACAGCGGAATGCGATTCACCTCGGCAGCGTCGATCTCTTCCGACTTGTTCGCCAGCTGCGCTTTCAAGCCCGCGGTGCCATTGCCGAAATAAAAGCCGCGAAGGTAATCAATGTGCGCCGTTTCGCCGCGACTGATCGAGTCGAGGTCGTCTTCCATCTGCGCGGTGAATCGGTAATCGACCAGGTTCGGCAGGTGTGCTTCGAGCAACTGCGACACCGCGAACGCCGTCCACGTCGGCACCAGCGCGTTGGCGCGTTTGACGACATACTCCCGCGCAAGAATCGTGTCGATGATCGAAGCGTAAGTGCTCGGGCGACCGATGCCCATTTCTTCGAGCGTCTTGGTGAGCGTCGCTTCGTTGAAACGCGCCGGCGGCTGCGTGGTGTGATCTTTCGGGTCGAGTTCGTTGCACTTGATGACTTGGTTGACCGTGACGGCGGGTAGAATGCTTTCGCGATCGGCGAGGTCGGCTTGCGGATCGTCCGAGCCCTCGACATAGGCGCGCAGATAGCCGGGGAAGTCGATCCGCTTGCCACTGACGGTGAACTGAGCGCCCCCGCCTTCGAGCGTGATCGACATGCGATGCCCGCGAGCGTCGGCCATTTGGCTGGCGATCGTGCGCTTCCAAATCATCTCGAACAGCCGGTATTCATCGTTCTGCAGCGAACCCTTTAAGCGGTCGGGCAGCTCGAACGGATGACCCGCGGGGCGGATGGCCTCGTGTGCTTCCTGCGCGTTCTTGACCTTTGTGCGATACTGCCTCGCTTCGGCGGGAAGATATTCCTCGCCGTACTGCGCCTTGACCAGGTCGCGTGCGGCGGCGATAGCCACCTGCGCCAGATTCGTCGAATCGGTACGCATGTAAGTGATGTGACCGTTCTCGTACAAGCTCTGCGCCACCTGCATCGTGCGACGCGCGGTGAAGCCCATCTTGCGGTTGGCTTCTTGTTGCAGCGTGCTGGTGGTGAACGGCGGATACGGCTTCGTCGTGTACGGCTTGTCGTCGACTGCAAGGACACGGAACTCGGCACGCTTGAGTTTTTCGAGCAGCTCGCGAGCGCCGGCCTCGTCCAACATCAGCAGGTTCGGGTCTTTCACCTTGCCGGTGGTCGGCTCGAAATCTCGCGTCGCGGGAATCCGCTTTCCCTCGTAGCTGACGAGCGTGGCCTCGAACTGCTCGTTCTTCTGCGTTGCGAACTGCCCGATTAGGTCCCAAAACGTGGCCGAGACGAACGCCATGCGATGTCGCTCGCGTTCGACGATGAGCTTCACGGCCACGCTTTGCACACGGCCGGCCGACAGCTTCGGACGCACCTTTCGCCACAACAGCGGCGAGACTTCGTATCCGTACAGGCGGTCGACGATGCGCCGCGTTTCCTGCGCTTTCACCAGGGCGTCGTCGATATCGCGGGGGTGTTCGAGCGCTTCGTGAATGGCCTCGGATGTGATCTCGTGGAACACGAGGCGTCGAACGGGGACCTTCGGCTTCAGAATCTCGCGCAAATGCCAACTAATGGCTTCGCCTTCGCGGTCTTCGTCCGTCGCCAGGAACAGTTCCGTGGCGTCTTTCATCATGCCCTTGAGCTTGCGAATTTGCTCCGTTTTGCCGGGCGGCACGATGTACAGCGGATCGAAGTTGTCGTCGACGTTGACGCCCAGCCGTGCCCATGCTTCGCCCTTATATTGGGCGGGAATTTGCTTCGCGCCTTGAGGCAGATCGCGGACGTGACCGATGCTGGCCTCGACCGTGTAGCCTTTGCCGAGGAACTTGCTGATCGTGCGTGCCTTTGCAGGCGACTCGACGATCACGAGCGAGTTTCCTTCCGCCTTTGCCGACTTCTTGGCCATGGTCATCTCAATCTGTGGTCATCTCGATCTGTCGAACCTGCGAAATCCGGCTCCCTCATATCTTCGACGCAGCGGCAAGCCCCGATGCCTGAGTCCTGTTCGGGATTGCATTTACGTCGAGCATTCCTACAATTTCTGCCGAGCGAGGCAACGGAAGTTGCCCACTCATTAATATTTGCGGCCCTGGGCTGTCAAGGCTTCGCCCGAAACGGATTCGACCTCGGCGAGCCCCCACGAGCCCTCGCAACGCCCGCGTTTGACAAGGATGGAAAACTTTCATGACCTCGACGTTTCACGTCTTTCGTAAGAACCAAAAGATAATGATCGCCGTCTTCGGCGTGCTGCTGATGGTGGCGTTTACGCTGAGCAGCGTGCCGAACTTCATGGCCGAGTCGTCGACGCCGCAGAACCCGCTCATCGCGACCAGCCGTTTCGGCAGCATCAACGCTTCCGACGTGACCGAGATGATCGACAAGCGGAACGTGGTGCGAGAGTTCCTTTACCGCATTTCGATTCAGGCGAGGCTGCAAGAGTGGCTCGATCGTATGCAGCGGCAATTCGGCGGCGATCTGCAGAAACTGCTGGGCCCCGAGACGCTTCAAGGGATCGAAGCCCGCCTCGGTCAGGAGATCGAGCAGAATCTAACGATGACATTCGGGCCGCCGACCGAGCGATCGGTCGTCGAGACGCATTTGCAGGCGGCGCTGGCCGAGCGCGATGGAGTCGTCATCACCGACGAAGGCATTGTCGAATATCTCCGCGATCAAACGGCCGATCGCGTCACCGATCAGCAGATGAAAGAAGCGCTGGCTCAGATTGCCACACGTGGCCGACAGCGGGTGACGAAGGCGTTTTTGTTCGACGCCTTGCGCGACGAATTGGCAGCCGGAAAATATCGAGAATTATTTCAGCTGGGCATGCAGGCGACGCCGGCCGAGCGCTGGGAATACTACACACGGATGAAACGTCGCGCGACGGCGGAGCTGGTTGCCGTACCCGCCAGCGATTTCCTTTCGCAGATTGCCGACCCGTCGCAGCGCGACCTGCAATCGTTCTTCGACGAGCACAAGGAAGAAGAGCCGATCCCAGGCTCGCCGACGCCGGGCTTCAAGGTTCCGCACAAGGCAGCCTTCCAATACTTCCGCGCCGACTACCAGAAGTTCTACGAAGAGGTGGCGGTCAACGATAAGGAAATCGAAGAGCACTACGAGAAGAGTAAGGACACGAAGTACCTGTACTCGTCGGTTGGCGAAGAAGATGAAACGGCGGACGATTCGGAGTCGTCGACGGATGCCGCGAAGGAACCGGCGGCCGAAAAAACTCCGGCAGAGAAGCAATCTGCGGCCGAGAAGCAACCGGCCGCGGAGAAACCTGCCGACGCAGCACCGCCAGCTACCACGCCCCCGGCTTCTGCGACACCGGCTTCGACGGCACCGCCCGCCGACAAGCAAGACGCGCAGCCACCCAAGGAAGAACCGGCGAAAGACGCATCGACCGACGACGAAGAGGAGAACGCCACCGGGTCGTCGTGCGATGACGCCGCCGCGCCGACTGCCGAAACGAAGGAAGACACTCCGGCCGGTGACGCGAAACCCGCCACGACGGAAACGACTCCGCCTGCCGAGGCTTCTGCCCCTGCGGCAACATCAACGCCCGTCCCCTCGGGTGATATGCCTGCGGCGAAGACCGATGAGACTCCTGCCGCGCCGTCACTCACGGCGCCGGGCAACGCGACCACGACGACGACTCCGCCGTTGACGACCTCGACATCAACACCTTCAACACCGCCGGCCGACACGAAGCCCGCCAAGGCGCCGCCGCAGTTGATCGATCGCTACACGCTGCCGTCGAGCATTGGCGAAGGCAAGAACCCCAAGTACGCGCCTCTGTGGCGAGTGCGTGAGCAGATTCGCAAGGAGTTGGCCGGCGCGAGCCGTCGCGAAGATGGACGCCGTACTGCAGAAACTTGCCGACCCGTTGCGAAAGTACGCACATCAGCGTGACAGAGTCGAGGTTGAGAAAGCAAGAAATGGGACCGCTACGACGCAACTGCCGCCGAAGCCCGACTTCGCCGCCATGGCGAAGGAAGCAGGCATCGAGAGCGGCGACATTCGCTTTTCGCCGCCGTACGAAGTCGCTGACAGGCCCGGGATCGGCCGCTCGACGGTCGGCGGCGAATCGTTCGTCGCGTTCGCCTATGGCAGTCTGAAGGTCTATTTTGCCGTGACTTCATTCGACAACGAAGGCAACCGTTACCTGTTCTGGAAGACCGAGGACGTCGCGGCCCACGTGCCGCAGTTTGCCGAAGTTCGTGGCGAGGTCGAAAGCGCTTGGAAGATGATCCAGGCCCGAAAGCCGATGCATCGCAAGGCCGAGGAGTTGGCAGCGCTGGCACGCACGTCGGGCAAGTCGCTCAAGGAGTCGCTCGGCGACAAGGGTTACAAGATCATCGACACCGGCACGTTCTCGTGGATGAACAGTTCGAGCGCCGGCGACTTCAATGCCGGAACGATGCCGCGCATCAGCGAAGTCGAAGGCGTGGTCGACCCCGGCAACGATTTCATGCGCGAAGTTTTCGGCCTTCGCGTCGGCGACATCGGCATTGCCGAGAACAACCCCGAAACCGCCGAGTACATTGTCCGCGTCACGAGCCTTGAGCCGGCCGAGACCGTGCTTCGCGACACGTTCATGGCCGACAAGGGCGGCAACGCCCAGCAGATTCAGCAGGTGGCGTTCATCGACCAGCGCCGCCTCGTCGACGCGTGGCGCAAGCGGTTCATCGACGAGACGAAGCTCGTGTGGGTCGAGCCGCCGCGAGATGAAATGGCATCGCGATGACATATTGCGAAAACCCCTCTCCCTTTGGGAGAGGGTGGCGCGGGCACCGCCGCAAAGCGGTGGTCGGCCGCCGGGTGAGGGCGGGTTGCGCTAGATTGAGGGTTGCTGAAAATTCAGGCCGCCCTCATCCGCCTCTTCGCGGCACCTTCTCCCGGAGGGAGAAGGGTATAGCGTGACGAACGTCGATATTGCCGCGATCTTTGACGAGATCGCCGATCTGCTCGAGTTCACCGAGGCCAATCCGTTTCGCGTGCGCGCCTATCGCAACGGCGCACGCACGCTGCGCGATCTGCACGAGCAAGTCGCGACGATCGCCTGCGATGCGAACCGCAAGCTGACCGACATCGAAGGCATCGGCAAAGATCTCGCCGACAAGATCAAAACGCTGTGCGAGACTGGCGACGTTCCGCTGCGGCAGGAACTCCTCAGCAAGGTGCCGGCCAGTGCTCCGACGCTGTTGCGAGTGCCGGGGCTTGGACCGAAGAAGGCTCGCGTCCTCGTCAACGAGTTGAACATCGCCACGCTCGCCGACCTGCGCGCAGCCTGCGAAGAGCATCGCGTGCAAAAGCTCAAGGGCTTCGGCGAGAAAACCGAGCAGACGATCCTCGCGGGCTTGGTGCTCGCAGAGACTTCGAACGATCGCATGTATTGGGCCGAGGCCGATGAGTACGTCACCGCGGTGATGGCGCATCTGCGTGGCGTCGAAGGCGTCGAACAACTCGAAGCGGCGGGCAGCTACCGTCGTGGCCGCGAAACCGTGGGCGATCTCGATCTGCTCGCCGTCACCAACGATCCGAAAGCCATCATGGACCGCCTGGGCGCGTACCCGGCGATCGCGGGCATCCTCGGACGCGGCGACACGAAGATGTCGATTCGTCTCGGCATCGGACTGCAAGTCGATCTGCGCGTCGTGCCGGCCGAGAGTTTCGGCGCGGCATTGCAATACTTCACGGGCTCGAAGGATCACAACGTCGTGCTTCGCGGCCGCGCCAAGGCTCGCGGGTTGAAGATCAACGAGTACGGCGTCTATCGCACCGGCAAGAATGCCGACGAGCATGCCGGTGAGCATGCCGACGAATACATCGCAGGCCGCACCGAGGAAGAGGTTTATGGCACGCTCGACTTGCCGTGGATACCGCCCGAGCTGCGCAAAGCGCGTCGAGAGTTCGAGTGGGCTGACGCCGGCACGTTGCCGAAGCTGATCGAGGTCTCGGACATCGTCGGCGATTTGCACATGCACACCAATGCAACCGACGGCAAGGCGACGCTCGAAGAAATGATCGAGGCCGCGAAGGCGCGTGGTCGGCAATACATCGCCATCACCGATCACTCGAAGCGCGTGTCGATGGCCAATGGCCTCGACGGCGATCGCCTGCGCGAGCAGTGGAAAGCGATCGACAAACTCAACGCGAGTAATCCCGCCATCGCGGTTCTGAAGGGCGTCGAATGCGACATCCTCGAAAAGGGCGGGCTCGACATTGAGGACGATGTGCTCGAAGGCGCCGACTGGGTCGTGGCGAGCGTTCACTACGGTCAAAAGCAACCACGCGATCAAATCACGCGCCGCATCGTCGACGCGATCCGCAATCCGCACGTGTCGGCCATTGCCCATCCGACAGGTCGCATCATTAACCGTCGCAAGTCGTACGACGTCGATCTCGAAGCTGTCTTTCGCGAGGCCCGCGACTACGGAAAGCTGATGGAGCTGAACGCGAATCCGGCACGGCTGGATCTCGACGACGTTGCTTGCGCCGCTGCGAAGTCGTACGGCATTCCCATCGTCATTTCGACCGATGCGCACAGCGTCGGCGAGCTCGACAAGCTTCGCTACGGCATCATGCAAGCGCGCCGCGCGGGGCTGACGAAAGACGACGTCGCCAACACGCGACCCTGGTCGAAGCTGAAGAAGATGATCGGCAAGTGACATGCTCATCCCGCGCTTCTGGCACAAGGCCGAGGTCAAGGTCGCGACGCCCCATGGCGATCAAGTACCGATGACGGCATGGGGTGGATCGACGACGTCGCTCGAAGAGGCCCGTCTCGAGGCCGAGCGGAAGGTCCAGCGACTCGCGCAGTGCGTCTTGCGCGGCGACAACTTTCCCGATCGCTACGCTTACGCCACGCGCCCGATGCGCGAAGAGATTGTGCAAGAAGTCTCCGCGTCTCCCGACAACGCTGTGGTGATTACTCGCAATGCCTACGGCGCACTCGTGCTGAATTGCGAACGGACGTTCTTCATCGACGTTGACTTGGAAGAACCAAAGCCGACGTCTTCGGTCGCACGCTTGGTTGGCAGCCTCTTCGGTCGCAAGCCCGCGGAGCCGGAACCGCCCGAGACGGCGGCCCTCGTGCGGCTCAAAGAGTGGCTGGCCTCGCACGACGATTGGGGCGTGCGCATTTATCGGACCCGGTCGGGGCTGCGCTATCTGGTCACGCACGCCACTTTCGAGCCCGGCGGCGTCGAGAGCGAAGAAGCGATGCGTTTTCTCGGCGCCGACGTTCAGTACGTTCGATTGTGCCGCGCCCAGCAATGCTTTCGCGCCCGGCTCACGCCGAAACCTTGGCGCTGTGGTCTCGCTCAGCCGCCGATGCGCAGCCCCTGGGATAATCCTGCACGCCTCGACGATATGAAACGCTGGCTTGCTTCGTATGTCGCCGCGAGCGACAAGTTCGCGACTTGCAAACTGCTGGGAACGATGGGCGTAGCCCAATGTTTGCCGGGATTGGAGGCGGTCATCGCCTTGCACGACGCGCGCACCGCTGTCGAGTCGTCGTTGCCGCTGGCGTAACGCGCTCACTCAATCGTTCTTGCTGCTGACGATCTGCTCCAACGAGCGGCCCAGCTTGCGGCCGCGTCCCGAGGGCATCGCAGCTACCGGCGCGACGGCAAGGGCGTTGTCGGACTGACGAATCAGGTCCAGCAGCCGCTTCGACATATCGTCGCTATCGGAGTTCGTGCCGATCTGGCCCACGGCGTCGTGGACGCCATGCAACACGGCTTGTCGAACTCCTTCACGAATCCAAGTGAACAAATTGACGTTCATGGCAGATAACCTCCCTGTAGCCGGCATGTCGATGACCTGCTTGCACGCGTGTCCGTCCCTGGGCATGCACAAGCGAGCGCGTGGCTCCACAAGGAGCATCGACCAACTGTGACCCGCAAATTTGGCAAACTTGCCGTGCAGTAATCTGCCGGCGTAGACGGCGACGGATCTTTGGCGCGTTATGTGCATGGCTAGCGAGACAGTTGTTTCACCGAGTGAATCGAGATGGGACAGGAGGGTACGGAGATGGCTACGACGACATCGGACGGAAGAAACATTCGCATCCTGGTCGCTGATGACAATCGCGATGCTGCCAATGCTCTCACCGTCATGCTTTCTCGTTGGGGTTTTGAAGTTAGCACCGCCTTTGACGGTCAGAGTGCCCTCGAGAAAGCCCGCGCCTTTCACCCAGACTTGATGTTGCTCGATATCACCATGCCTCGGCTCGATGGTTACGCCGTGGCTGAGCGGGTACGTGCCGATCGCACGTTCGGCAACACGAAGTTGATCGCCGTCACGGCTTTCGATAGCGACGATCATCGTCGTCGGGCCCGAGAAGCGGGCTTCGATCTGCACTTCGTCAAGTCGAGTGCTCCTTCCCAGCTCAATGAAGCCATTCGTCGCATGCTGTGAACCGGCGGCGGTCAGCGTGGCTTCGCCGGTGGCATGACTTCGCTTCGGATTACTTCGCCGTTCGCGAGGGATGAAGTAATTCGGCCGAGGTGGTAAAGTGTAGGGGCAGCCTCGAAGCATGGGGTGCTTTACCACAGGCCGGCGGTGAAGATGATTTCCATCGCTCGTACGACGCTCAAAAGTTTCGGCGTCGCTGTGTTGTTCGTTGCGACGGCGCTCCTGTTGCGATGGGCGCTGTGGTCCTGGATCGGCGGCGCCGCCCCGTTCTCAACGATGCTCATTGTCGTTCTGCTAGCAGCCGCTTTCGAAGGTTGGCGGGCCGGCGTCTTCTCGATCATTTTGGGCGCGTTGGGGGCAGTTTATTGCCTGCTGGGGCCGCAATTCTCGTTCGCGATCCAGAACCCCGAGCATTACACCTGGCTAACGTCGTTTTTTATCTCGGGTTCGATTGCCGTCGCGCTTGTCGAGGTGCTGCATCGGGTGAGTCGTCGGGCGCAAAAGCTCGGCGCCGAGGCCGCGCTGCAGCGCGAATTGCTTCGCACCACACTGTTGAGCGTCGGCGACGGCGTGCTGGCGACCGACGCAATTGGGCACGTCACGTTTCTGAATTCACTCGCCGAATCGATGGCGGGCATGACGTCGCAGCAGGCGATGGGCCTTCCCGCGGTGAAGGTATTGAAACTCGCCTCAATCGGCGTCGATATCACCGGCAACCCGATCGACAAGGTGCTCCGCAGCGGCGATACGCGTCGCGATCAACATGCGACGCTCGCGGCCCCCGACGGTTCGTTGCGTCAGATCGAGTACACCGCCGCGCCGATTCGGGCCGAAGCCGGCAACCTCGTCGGCGCGGTCGTCGTGTTCCGCGATGTCAGCGATCGCCGCGAGGCCGAACGCGCGCTGGCGCTCAGCGAGGCCGAGTATCGCGAATCGTTCGAGCGCGCGCCCGTGGGCAAGCTGGAAGCCGACCCCACGACCGGGCGCATCATTCGCGCTAACGCCATGCTGACGACCATCACCGGCTACACCACCGGCGAGTTGTGCGGCATGACGTTATGGGACCTGCCGCACCCCGAGGACCTCACCGCCAGTCGCGACGAGTTCCATCGCATGCTTCGCGGCGAGATCGACTATTACACCAACGAAAAGCGTTACGTTTGCAAAGACGGCACGCTGCGATGGGTCGGCATCACGGCGTCGCTGCTGCGTGATGACCGCAACGAGCCGTTGCGAGTGACCGCCGTCATCGACGATTTGACGAAACGCAAACTCGCCGAAGAAGCGCTCAAACTCAAAGACGCCGAACTGCAGTATCACCTGCAACTCACCGACACGATCGCCAACCGCGCGGCCGAGGCGTTGTATCTCATCGATGCTCGCGGATCGTTGACGTACATGAACCCCGCGGCCGAAGCGATGTTCGGCTGGACGTTCGACGAACTGAAAGGCAAGCGTCTGCACGATGTGGTTCACTACAAGCATGTCGACGGCACGCCGTATCCGGCCCGCGAATGCCCGGTCGGCCGCGTGATGGTTGACGGCCAGCCGGTGCACAATCATGAGGACGTGTTCTTTCACCGAGACGGCCGCGCGGTGACGGTGCTGTGCTCGAACGCTCCCGTTGTTCGCGACGGCGTGCTCACGGGCGCCGTGTTGATGGTCAACGACATCACGGAGCGCAAACGTGCCGAGGATGCGCTGCGTCAAAGCGAGGCGAGGTTCCGTCAGTTGACCGATGTGATGCCGCAGATCGCCTGGGCGGCGCGGCCTGATGGCTCGATCGACTATTTCAACCGCCGTTGGTACGAGTACACGGGTATGCCCGAGACCGTGGCTGGCGACGCCGCGTGGGAACCGATCGTGCATCCCGACGATCTCGCCACGTCGCGAAAGCTGTGGCAGGAAGCGATGGCCACCGGGCTGCCGTATCAGAGCGAGTATCGCCTGCTCGGACGCCAGTTCGGCAAGTACCGTTGGCACCTGGCGCGAGCGATGCCGATTCGCGATGCCAACGGGCGCGTCGTCCGCTGGTTCGGCACTTCGACCGATATCGACGATCAAAAGCGTGCCGAGGAGGCGCTGCTCGTGGCCGACCGGCGCAAGGACCAGTTTCTCGCGATGCTTGCGCACGAGTTGCGCAATCCGATGGGCCCTGTGCGTAACGCCGTCGAGGTGCTTCGCATGCTCGGGCCGTACAAGCCCGAAGTCGACGAGATGCACGACGTGATTGGCCGACAGATCGCCCACATGGCTCACCTCGTTGACGATCTGCTCGACGTGGCCCGCATCTCGCGCGGCAAGATCATTCTTCGCAAGAAGCCGCTCGAGCTGAATCAGTTGCTGCAGCGCGTTGCCGGCGATCAACGCCTGTCGCTCGAAGAGCATGGCCTGATCTTCGAACTGCAATCGGCGCCGAAGCCGCTGTGGGTCGAGGCCGACGCAACGCGCATTGCGCAGGTGGTCGGCAACTTGCTCAACAACGCGGCAAAGTTCACCGAACGCGGCGGCACGGTCACGCTCATTCTGCAGGAAGATCCCGAGCAGCATCTCGCACAGATCACGGTGCGTGACAGCGGCATTGGCATGTCAAGCGAGACGGTCGCTTCGGCATTCGAGGTTTTCAGCCAGGCCGACGCCAGCCTCGACCGTAGTCGTGGAGGCTTGGGCCTCGGGCTGGCGCTTGTGCGCGGACTCGTCGAGTTGCACGATGGCGAAGTCGCGGCAGCGAGTGCGGGTGTCGGCAAAGGGGCCGAGTTCATGATTCGGCTGCCATTGCTTCAGGAGCCGGTCATTGTCGTGGAAACATCATCCAACGGCGACGAGCAGAAACCTCGTGGGCGCGTCGTCGTGATCGACGATCGTCGCGATTCGTATCACACGATGCGCCGCATGTTGGAGCGTTTCGGACACGAGGTCGCCGTGGCTGAGGACGGCGAATCGGGGTTGCGGGTTATCCGTGGTTTCAAGCCCGACGTGGTGCTCTGCGATATCGGCTTGCCAGGCGGCATGAGCGGCTACGACGTTGCTCGCGCGATTCGTGCCGACGAGGCACTGAACGGCTTGTTTCTTGTCGCAGTGACTGGCTACGGGCAAGAGGAAGATCGTCGTAACGCGCTCGAGGCCGGCTTCGACGTGCATCTGACCAAGCCCGTCGCCTTAGATCAGTTGCAAAGCGTGCTCGCGTCGTCGCCGAAGCGTGATTCGTGCTATATCGATTAGCGAGGCGATTTCTTCTTGGTCGTTTTGCGGCTGGGGCTGTTACTGGCCGTTTTCTTCGCGGCCTTGTTCCTGGTCGCGGCTTTTCCTTTCTTCTCGTTTTGATTCCGCTCTTGCAGAATCTTTTTCGCCTTTTCGAGTTCTCGCTTTCGCGCCGCCGACAGCCCTTTCCCGCCGCGATTCAGGAAATACGTGATCATGCGAATCGCCGAGCCGAGCCCCTTTGGACTGACCTTGGGATCGGCCATGGTCTCGACGATCTTTTCGGCAGGCTGATCGAACGTGTGCTCGGGCGGAAACGTCGAAACGGTTTTGACGTTCTTCACCCAGCGGTGACCGTTCGCGGATTTCTTCTTAGCCATGGGGGCGCTCCTCAAGTGAAACGTTGATCGTGTTAACGATTCACTGCAAAGCGCAGGCCGCTGCGAAATCGCAAGCGGTGGCGCTACATCGAAAAAAGCGCTGAAGCAGCTTGCCTCTTCGCGGAGTGGAGAGACTTTTTAGACCTTCGTCTTCCGCGAGATGATCGCGTCGAGCTCGCTCTTGAGCCGCGGCAGAATGGCGTCGTAGGCGAACGCGCCCAATTCTTCTTCCCCGCGCTTCAGGTTCACGAAGTTCGGGCCGCACCACAGTCCCAGGTCTGCGTCGTCGGTCTCGCCGGGACCATTCACGCGGCAGCCCATCACGGCGATCGTGATGGCGTAGTCCTTCGCGTACTGCGTCAGGTCACGCACGTCGCGGGCCAGGTCGATGAACGCTTCGTTCTCGACTCGCGAACAACTCGGGCAACTGATGATGTTCAACGTCGACAGGCCGTAGTCGACGACGCTTCGCACGCGGCCGGCGGCGATGTCGGCTAAGATCTGTCGCCCCGCGGCAATCTCTTCGCCCTTGCGCGAGTTCGGCACCGTGAGCGACACGCGGATCGTGTCGCCGATGCCGCGACTAATCAACTGCTCAAAGGCGATACGCGTCTTGATCACGCCTTCCGGCGGCATGCCTGCCTCGGTCACGCCCAAATGCAGCGGCACGTCGGGCCTCGCCTCGGCAAAGCGGCGGTTGGCCTCGATCACCTTCTGCGGGTCGGAATCCTTGAGCGACACGTTGTAACGCGTGAAGCCAATCGAATCGAGTAGCTCGCAGTGTTCGAGGGCGCTGGCCAACATCGGCGCGAGGTCATCCGCCTCCGATGCTTCAGTCTGCTTCGCGGGGTCGATCGAACCGCAGTTCACGCCCACGCGCATTGCGCAGTCGTTCGTCGCGGCCACGTCGGCCAAAAACCGCACCTTGTCTTGCCACGGCTTCGTGCGCTCGTGGTGGTACAGATGGCCCGGGTTGTAGCGAACTTCATCGACGTGCGGGGCCACGAGCGTCGCGAGCCGGTAATTCTCCTGCAAGTCGACCGACAGATTCGCCGTCGTCAGCTTGCGAATCTCGGCCAACGCCTCGGCGTCTTTCGTGTTGTCGACGGCAATCCGCACGAGGTCGGCCCCGGCGGCTACCAGGTCGTCCACCTGCCCCACGGTAGCCGCAATGTCCTGCGTCCGGGTGGCGGTCATGCTCTGCACGGCCACGGCATGCCCGTCGCCGATCGTGACCGAACCGATTCGCACTTCACGAGTTGGATTTCGTCGCAAGTCCACGTCTGATCGTCCCCATGGCCAAGTTTCCCGTGTGTATCATCTAAGAGATAGAGTTCATCGGCAAGGTGGAACGCGCGAAACCGCAAGCGGGCTGTTGATGCGAATGATATTGAGTTTGACGATTGCGGTCGCCTTGGTGACGCCAGCATTGGCGGTTGAGCGTGTCGATCTGCTGATTCACGGCGGCACGGTCGTCACGATGGCCCCAGGCGCCGAGCCGATCGTGCACGGCATCGTGGCGGTTCGCGGCAATCGCATCGTGGCGGTCGGTCCTTCCTACGAACTTCGCCCGCGTTTTGTTGGCGACGAAGAGATCGACGCCCGCGGGCAGGTCGTCATGCCAGGCCTCATCAACACGCACGGCCACGTGCCGATGACGCTCTTCCGCGGCATCGCCGACGACCTGCCGCTGATGGACTGGCTGCAGAAGTTCATCCTGCCGGCCGAGGCGAAGGTGGTCGACGAGCGGTTCGTCCGATGCGGCACCCGGCTGGGCTGCATGGAGATGCTGCTCGGTGGCACGACGACGTATGTCGATATGTATTACTTCGAAGACGCGATTGCCGACGAGACCGCGAAGGCCGGCATGCGGGCGGTGCTCGGCGAGACGGTGCTCGACTTTCCCGCGCCGGACAACAAGTCGTGGGAAGCCGGGCTCGCGTACACGCGCAGCTTTGCCTCGCGATGGAAAGGGCACGCGCTCATCACGCCCGCCATCGCTCCGCATGCGCCGTACACCGTCTCGGACAAACATCTGCGCGAAGCCGCGGCGCTGGCCGAGGAAGCCGACATCCCGCTCGTGATTCACTTGGCCGAGGACAAGGTCGAGATGGATCGTATCAAGCGCGAGCAAGGTTGCAGCCCCGTCGCGTATCTCGATCGGCTCGGTGTGCTGAGCAACCGCGTGTTGGCGGCCCACGCCGTTTGGACCGACGACGAGGATCGCAAGGTTCTTTTGCGGCACGGCGTCGGAGTGGCGCACTGCCCGCAGTCGAATATGAAGCTGGCCGACGGTGTCGCGGCGGTACCCGAGATGTTGCGAGTCGGCATCGCCGTGGGCTTGGGCACCGACGGCGCGGCGTCGAACAACGACCTGTGCATGTGGGAAGAGATCGACACCGCCGCCAAGCTGCACAAGCTGTATGCCGGCGATCCAACGGTGCTCAGCGCTCGCGAAGCGTTGACGATGGCGACGCTCGGCGGCGCGAAGGCGATTCACATGGCCGACCGCATCGGTTCGTTGGAACCGGGCAAGTTGGCGGACATCGTGCTCGTGTCGATCGACCAGCCGCATCTATCGCCTATCTACAACGTCTTTTCGCATCTGGTTTATGCAACGAAGGCCGCCGACGTACGCACGGTGATTGTCGATGGCCGCGTGGTGATGCGCGATCGGCATGTGAAGACGATCGACGGCACGGCGCTGCGTGACGAGGTGATGCTCTATCGCGATCGCATCTCGCACGCGGTGAAGCAATAACCCCTCTCCCTTTGGGAGAGGGTGGCGGCGCAGCCGCCGGGTGAGGGCGGGTTGCATTAGAAGGCGGTTACTATTTCAACCCGCCCTCATCCGCCGCTTCGCGGCACCTTCTCCCGGAGGGAGAAGGATTCGAATCACATCATCACGATATTTTCCCGAGCGCTTTATCCAGCGCCTCGACGAAGAAAAACTCGCCCCACATCACCGACTCGTCGACGCCCAGATTCTTCGCCGTGTGATAGACGCCGTGCTTGAGCGTCCCTTCCCACCCGGGCGTCTCGCTGGCCAAATACTCCGGCGAACTGAGTGCGTCGAGCATCGCCTCGGCCGTCGTGCGATAAACCACGGCGCGGCCTTCTTCTTTCGTCTGCAACTCGAGGTCCAGCAGCGCGCTGGCTGCAATCGCGCCGGCCGACGTGTCCTTTTGCGGCCCCCAAGGCAGCGGCGCTTTCAGGTCGGCGTCAAAGTCCCAGTACGGAACATGGTCCTTCGGCAAGTGCGAGACCCAGTAGTCGGCATTGCACTCGGCGACGTCGAGAAACTCTTTCTCGCCCGTGAGCGCGTAAACCTGGCTGAACCCGTATAGCGACCACGCCAACCCGCGTGCCCACGCGCTGTCGGAAGACAATCCCTGATGCGTCGTCTGTTTCAGAAACTCGCCAGTCTCCAGGTCGAAGATCGCCTCGTGCGCCATCGAACCATCGGGCCGCATCAAACGATCGCGCGACGTGCGGCAATGGGCCAGACCGACTTCCTTGAGATGATGGTCGTTCGTCTCGTTCGCCGTCCAAAGAATCAGCGGCACGTTCATCATGATGTCGACGAACAGCGACTCGGGCGCGACGAACGAACGCAGATACTGACCCTTCGCCATGAACCGCTTGGCCAGCGTGCGGCCCGCCTCGACCAGCACATCATGCTTCGAACGATCGCCGGTGATGTAGTACCACGGCAAATACGAGTTCAAAAAGATGAACCCCAGGTCGTGAACGTCTCGGTCGCTCTTGCGATGTTCGAGCAGTTGGCTGTAGTGCTCCGCCCGCTCGCGCCATTTCGGCTCATTCCAGCGACGATAAAACTTCCACATCATGCCGACGAGAAAACCACCGGTCCAATCGGTCCACAGTTCGCCGCTGTGTCGCCACTTGCCTTTCTCGGTGTAGATCGGAAAGAAGTCAGGCGACTTCTCGACGAGCGACTCGACTTGCTTGGCCGCGAAACGCAGCGCGGATTCGTACTTCGTATGACGGGCGTCGTGCATGGTGGCGAACTCACGAAGGTCGTGCAGTGTTGCCCGCTATGGTACGGACACGTCGAGGAAAACGAAAGACGCCACGTATGGTGCATCTCGCGGCATTTTTGGTTAGCCGCGACGCGCCAGCGGAGCGCTCATTGTGTGTCGAGACGGATAAGCGCGAAACCGCAAGCGGGCGATTCACGTCATTCATGTCTCGGAATCGTAACCGTTCCGATTACAGCGCGGTTTCCAGCTCGACGACCTTGCGGTCGGGCACGCCGGTGACGAGCGTGCCGGGGGCGACGTCGTGCGTAACGAAGGCTCGCATGGCGACGACGGCCTCGTCGCCGACGTTGACGCCGGACCGCACCGTGGCCTGGGCTCCGATGAGCGCGTTCTTGCCGATCCGCACCTTGCCGAGCCGAATGTGACTGTGCGTCACTTCGTGCGTCGAAACGTGTGAGTACATGCCGAGGATCGCGCCGTCTTCGATCGTGATCAGCTCGGGATATTGAATGTCGAGCTGCACCATTGACGCGATGAATACGTTCTTGCCAACCTTTACGCCGATCGATCGCAGCAGCCGGTTCTTCAAGGGGCCCGACGGAAGGTAACGCGTCGCGAGAGTCACAAGCGACTTCTTCGTCAACTGCCACGGCGTCGACCGCAGGAAGTGATGCCAATGGGCGCTCACGTCCTCCTTTTGGCCGTCGAAGGGGAGCATGAGCACGCGCTCGTCCGAGTCGATGAATTGGCGGACAAGCGGTTTCAGGTCGGGCGAGTTTTTCATATCGTGAAGCATCGCGAGTTTGACGTTTCCAAAGCATAGCACGGGCCCTCAAGTCCGGCACCCATGTCCTACGATCCGATTCTGCACATTGTCCTGCACCAGCCGGAAATCCCGCACAACACGGGAAGCGTCGGCCGCACTTGCGTCGCACTGGGGGCGAAGTTGTGGCTTGTCCGGCCTCTGGGGTTTCGCATTGACGATTACTATTTGCGTCGCGCGGGGCTCGATTATTGGCAGCATCTCGAGTGGGAAGCGGTCGACGATTGGGCGGCGTTGGTCGCGAAGTTCGGCGACGCCCAGCCTTACTTCTTCACGAAGACGGCCAAGCGACTTTACACCGATGTCGCCTTTCAACGCGGCGATGTGCTGGTGTTCGGCAGCGAGTCGAATGGCCTGCCGCCGTCGATGTTGGCTGCCTCGCCCGATCGCTGCTTGCGCGTGCCGATACGCTCCGACGTGCGTAGCCTGAACCTGTCGAACACCGTGGCGATCGCCGGATATGAAGCGCTGCGGCAGTTCGGCGGTCTCGCGTGACGATCGCCGACTGCCATTCAAAGCCTTCTCCCTTCGGGAGAAGGTGGCCGAAGGCCGGATGAGGGCGGGTTGAAGTTGAGCGCGCTTTCAAATGCAACCCGACCTCACCCGGTGGCTGGGCCGCCAGCCTCTCCCAAAGGGAGAGGGGTTGTAAGCATCTTGAATTCACACGCCTCGACACCTATAAGCAATCCGTACCTCCACTGTGTCACTCACCGAGAAATCCACGCATGCCTTCGATCGCTGCCGCTTCGCTGACGCGCTTTGCCACACAACTTTTGATGGGCGGAGGCCTGGCGGCGGATGAGGCCGAACTGGTCGGCAAAAGTCTCGTCGACGCCAACCTGCGAGGCCACGACTCGCACGGCGTGATGCGGATTCCGTACTACCTCGACCAGGTTGCGAAGAAAGAGATCGTTCCCGGCGCCGAGTTCACGACGCTCAAAGACACGTCGGCGATCGTCGCCGCCGACGGCCATTGGGGCTTCGGCCAAACGCAGGCGCAGCGATTGATGTGGCGACTGATGGGCAAAGCTCGCGAGACGGGGCTCGCGCTCGGAACGCTGATTCGCGCCGGGCACATCGGCCGACTCGGCGAGTATTGCGAGATGGCGGCGGGCGATGGCCTCGTTTCGATGGTGATGGTGAACACGCACGGCCACGCGCGGCGTGTGGCGCCGCCCGGTGGCAAGGCGCCGCGCTTGGGGACCAATCCGCTCGCCATCGGTTCGCCGACCGAGGACGGGCCGCTCGTGCTCGACTTCGGCACCAGCGCGACGGCCGAGGGCAAAGTGCGTGTGAAGAAAATCGCCGGGCAGTTGTGCCCCGACGGTTGGTTGCTCGACAGCGAAGGCAAGCCGACCAACGATCCCAATACTCTATATGGCACTCCACCCGGCTCGATTCTGCCGATGGGCGGCACCCAAGCCTACAAAGGTTTTGGCCTTGGCTTGATGGTTGAGATTCTCACCGGCGCACTCTCGGGCGGCGTCACCATTCGCGAGAAGCCGATCAATCAAAACGGCAACTGCGCGTTCATGCTCGTCATCGATCCCGGTCATGTCGGCGGCGCGGCACACTTCAAGGCCGAGGTCGAACAGCTCGTCGAGTTCATGCGAAGTTGTCCACGCATTGAAGGCTGCGACGAAATCTTGCTGCCAGGCGATCCCGAGCGACGTGTGCTCGCGGCGCGATCGTCGACTGGCATTCCGCTGGACGACGGCAACTGGAAACAGTTGACCGACCTCGCGAAGAAGCTCGGCGTCAAAGTTCCCATCGACTGATCGCGACCGATCATGACTATCGCGCGTGCCATCGTCGTCACTCTTCTGCTTGCAGCCGCGGGGGTGGCACGTGGCGAAACGCTTCCGGTCATTATCGATGTCGAGGCGCAGCCGTTAGCAGCTCAGGCAAAGCGCGTCGCGCAAGCGCTCGAACTCGCCGGCGCACCGCTCACGCCCGAGGTGAGCAAGGCCCTCGATCTCGCCATCGGCGAGAATGATCCGCGGCATCGCGTCGAGCGCATCCAAGCTGTGCTCGATCCGCTGGTGCTCGTCATGGTGACGATCAATGCCGAGAGCCGCGTCAGCGCCGTTGCCGGGCCCTCGAAGCCGGAACTGGTGCAGCAGGGCTGGCGGGCGTTTCTGGTGAAAGTGCACAACGAGGCCGGCATCACGCCTCCGCTGCGGGTGACGAGTCCGAACGCGTCGCCGATGCTGCGGAAATCGACGTCCGCCGCGAGTCCGAAGCCGCCGATCTCTTCGATCGAGCTCGAGAATCGTTGGATGGAACTCGCGCTGTTCGAGGCGCAGCCGATGACAAACCGTCTGTCGGGGTTATCAGTCGAGTATTGCATCGTCGAGTTGTACAGCCGCGACGCCGGCAAGCGCGAAGCGAAGCTGACGTTCGACGTAGGGCAGGGGACGCAAGACCTCGGCTTCCGCAGCGAGATCAATATGTTGTTCGACGCATTGCCCGCGGTTCCGATAACCTTCGACATTATCGATGATGATGGCAAGCCGACCGTCGCGTCGCTGGTCATCCGCGATGATTTAGGCCGCGTCTATCCTGCGAGATCACGACGGTTGTCGCCCGACTTCTTTTTTCACGATCAAATCTACCGAGCCAGTGGCGAGTCGGTGCTGCTGCCAGCCGGCAAGTTCACCGTGACGTACACGCGTGGGCCCGAGTACCTCGAGCAGAAACGCGAGTTCATTGTGGACGCGAACAGCACGAAGCCGATCCCGTTGCGACTGAAGCGGTGGATCAACCTGGCTGAGCACGGCTGGTACTCGGGCGATCATCACGTGCACGCGGCGGGTTGCAAGCACTACGAGTCGCCGACCGAAGGCGTGCAGCCGGCCGACATGATGCGGCACATCCGCGGCGAAGACCTTGACGTCGGTTGCGTCCTTTCGTGGGGGCCGTGCTGGTACCACCAGAAGCAATTCTTCGAAGGCCAAATCAGCGAGCTCTCGACGCCGGCGCACTTGATGCGTTACGACGTCGAAGTGTCGGGCTTTCCCAGCTCGCACGCCGGGCATCTCTGTCTGTTGCGGTTGAAAGAGGATGACTATCCGAACACGAAGACCATCGATGAATGGCCGAGTTGGGATCTGCCGGTGCTCGCGTGGGCGAAGAAGCAGGGGGCGGTTGTCGGCTTTGCCCACAGCGGATGGGGCATGCAAACGAAGGACATGACGCTGTTCAATTTCGAGATGCCGAAGTTCGACGGCATCGGCGCCAACGAGTACATCGTCGATGTGGTACACGGCGCGGTCGATTTCATTTCGACGGTCGACACGCCGGCTGCGTGGGAACTGAACGTCTGGTATCACACGCTCAATTGCGGCATGACGACGCGCATCAGCGGCGAGACCGACTTCCCGTGCATTTACGGCGAACGCGTGGGCCTCGGGCGCAGTTACGTGCATCTCGGCAAAACGCTCGACTACGACGCTTGGGCCGACGGTATTCGCGACGGTCGATCGTATGTCACCGAAGGCCGTGGACACTTGTTGGACATGAGCGTCAACGACCTGCGCCTCGGCGAGCCGGGAAAGGATGGTCGTGCGAGCGTATTGTCGATCGAGCGTGGCGATCCTTTGCGGGTGAAGTTGAAGGTCGCGGCGATGCTCGACGAAACCTTGAACGGCGAAATCCGCAAGACGCCACTCGATGAGAAACCTTATTGGAGCGTCGAACGCGCACGCATCGGCGACTCGCGCAAGGTTCCGGTGGAACTTGTCGTCAACGGCGTTGCGGTCGAGAAGATAATCGTCGAGGCCGATGGCCGTGTGACAGACCTCGCATTCGATTACATCCCGATGAGGTCGTCGTGGGTGGCGGTTCGCATTCCGATGTGTGCCCATACGAACCCGGTGTTCGTTGAAGTCGATGGCAAGCCGATTCGCGCCGACAAACGGAGCGCGCAGTGGTGTCTCGATGCGGTCGACGTCTGCTGGAACTCGAAGCAAGGGAAGATTCGCGACTCGGAGCGCGATGCCGCATCGGCCGCTTACGACACTGCCCGTCGGACCTATAGCCGCATTCTGGCGGAATGCGAAGAATAGCGAAGGTTGCGACCCCGCAATCACCCCATTCGGCGAGCGATGTCGGCATTGTTATTGCACTCCGCCAACGTTTAAGGCGCACTGATCTACTTGCGCGGAGGACGATGGAATGTGGGAAAGCACGGTCAAAGCGTTTGTCGAGACGGCGGTTCTTTTTGCGCCGCGGATTCTCGTAAGTCTCGTGATCTTCACGCTGTTTTGGGCTGCCGGGACGGCGATCTATCGCATCATCATTCGATTGCCACGCATGCGACGCGTGCCGATCGAGTTGACAATACTACTCGCACGATCGGCGAAGCTGACGCTGCTGGCGATCGGGGCGGTGACGGCACTCGGCAACCTCGATATTCACGTGACGGCGCTCGTCGCCGGGCTTGGGTTGACAGGCTTCGCAGCGGGTTTCGCGCTCAAGGACATCATCTCGAATGCGTTGTCGGGCATCTTGTTGATTCTCTCGCGACCGTTTGGGCAAGGCGACGCGATCACGGTCGTTTCCACGGTGCCGCTGTCGGGAAGGGTCGTCGACATCAACTTGCGTTACACGGTGCTCGACACGAGCGAATCGACGGTGTTCATTCCGAATTCGATCCTCTTCACCAATCCCGTCACGGTGAAGGGAACCAACCGTCGACAGCCGTTGATCGTCGACCACGACGGCGTTCGATCGCTCGGCAGCGACCTCGGCGGGCTCGTGACGTTACACCTGCATGTGAACGACGTGGCCGTAGGCGGGGGTGAAGTCGCTGCGCACTTCGCCTAAGAGCACCCACAGCGTTTGATACGGCGGTTCTTGCGCGGGCATGTCGATGTAGCCGTCGGTGAGCACGACGATCGACGACACTTCGGGATCTTCGGCCAGACGCACCATAGCGGGAGACATGTCGCTGTAGCCGAAGCCGGCGATCTTGTACTCGTCGAGTTGCTCGGGCTCGATCCAATCGTCTTGAGTGACGGCGACGTCGCACTGCAGAAGATGAACCTGCGTGACGTTCGAGCATTCGCAGAAACCGGCGATCGCGCCCAGCGCCTTCGGCAAGTAATCGACCATCGAGCCGCTGGTGTCGAGCACGATGTGCAGCACCCAACCTTCGCGGCGTCGGCCCGGCAGCACCACGTCGAGGCGATCGGCCCCGCGTCGTGACGGCCGTGAATAGGTGCGCTCGCTGGGCGCGACGGCGTCGAACCATCGCTGCATCGCCAACTCCCACGGTGTGTGATACGCCTCGCGCACGGCGCGCATCATCGTCTCGCCGCGTTCAGGCTCTTGCGATGGTCCGGCCTGGCCGAGCTTCTTCTTGAACGCGCCGAGTGCCGCGGCTTTGACGGCCGCCTTACGAACGATCTCGCGACGGCGCGCACGCTGCTCGGGCGAGACGTCGGGCTCGAAGGCGTCCTCTTCTTCGGGCGGAATCAGATCGCCTTGCGGCATCTCGGAAGGCGACGTCTCGTCGGGAGGCAGCAGCCCCGCGTCGGACAAGGCTCGTGACATTTGCGACGGCGACGATCGAGGCGGTCCGCGACGTGGCACGTTGCCGCCGCTGGCGCCGCCCGATCCCCAGCAGCGCAGGTTCGACGGATCGCCGTCGCCAGCGAGATCGAGCATGGTCTGTTCGAACGATTTCTTGCGAGCGCCCGAGTGAAACAGCCCGTTGAGCGGCGGGCGACGCCCCATCTCTTCGGTCAGAATGTCGTTGATGATGTAATCGTGAGCGAAGTTGGCGAGCAACCGCGGCGAATTGCCCATGCGTCCGTGCGTATCGAGCGCCAGATGCAACAACTCGTGTGCGAGTACGAACGCCAGATCGCCGAGCGGCGACTCGCCGAACACTTGAGGGTTCACGAGCACCAAGCCCGACTGCGAAACCGCCGCCACCGGCACGCGACCGTCGGCCTTCACACGCACGGCATGCGCGAGTCCCGACAGATGCGGCACGTCGCCGCAGGCCAATCGCATCGCCTGCATCGCTCGACGAACGGCATACGTCGCAGGATTCTCGGAAGTCGTTGAGTCGCCGCCGCTCATAGCCCGGTGATTTCCTTCAGCGAGTTGAGCATTGCCGGCGACGCACCCAGCCGCGCCCATTGATCGACGAGATCGACCATCAACGCGAAGCTGAACTCCTGCGGCAGATAGCTGAGAAAGCCGTTCACTTCTTGCGGAGTGATGGACGCCGGAAACTCGTTACGCCCGACGAGCTGTCGAATGCGGTGGATGATGAACCATCGGGCCGTGTCGGCCGACGGAACGGCGTCGGGATCGGCAAAGTACTCTTCGATCGGCAAAAGCTCGCCGAGATTTTCTTCGGCCATGGCGCAGTAGATGGCGGCGTCGTCGGAGCTGATGCTGCCGAAGGCTAACGCGCGACGAGTGGTGTTGGTGAGCTTGCCCGATTGCTCGACCAACGTCAGCGATCGCGACAACGACGTCCACGCTCGCGGCGTCGAGAACGGCGTCGGCACGCGAGGCACGGGGCGCATCAAGGCGCTGGGCATGTACACGATGTACGAGAGAATGTCGGGCCTCACACCGGCGTTCTTCGCCCACACGAGCCACTGCTTCGTGTCGACACGCAAGTGAATCGTGAACAGTCGATTAACGAGGGCGGAACTGAGCGAACGCACGAGCGCGTTGTCCTCGGCGCGGTTGCCGGCAGCGACGACCCACGTCCCCTTCGGAAGCGGATGCTCGCCCAGCCGCCGCTCGAGCAGCAGCGCGTAGAACGCCTTCTGAATGTCAGGCGGACAGGCGGGCAACTCGTCGAGAAACAGGCAGAACGGCTCGGGCGACTCGGGCAACAGCACACGCGGCGGGCAGAAAACCGAGCGTTCGCCGACGATCCGCGGCACGCCGCTCACGTCCTCGGGCGCGATCTGCGTTCCTAGCAGCGAACGGCACGGCAAGCCCGCCTCGGCCGCCGCCTGGTGAACGATCTCGGACTTGCCCATGCCGGGAGGCGACAGCAGGAGCAGGCTTTGATCGTGGGCCATGCTCTTGAGCAGCGACTTCGCCTGGCCGAGCGTCACGGTGCGGTCCGACATGCGAAGCATCCTTCGACGAAACTTGTTTAGATGATCGTGGTCGTCGTGCTGGGGGCCAATGACAGTCCATGAGCGGCCAAGCCATCAACGATCGATTGCAGTGCCGTCTCATTGCAATGGCGCATCGCCATGAGTTCCTCACGCGTGCGGATGATCAGCTCGCCGACCGTGTTGATGCCTTCGCTTTGCAGAATGTTGGTCGCACGCACTGACAGTTCCAGGTCGTCGATCGACATCACGAGCAGCGTGCGTGGCACGGTGCGCGGCGGAGCATGATCGGTGGGACCATCGGCCTTCAGCCATGCGACGATCGGGTCAACGTCGACATCCGAAACCCGCCCCGCCGCCAAGGCCACCATGATTTCGTGATCGAGAATGCCAGCCTGTTCGGCGAGATCTAAGGCTCGCGACAGCGACGCCCACGCGCGTGGCGTCGAGAACGGGACCGGCGTGCGTGGAACTGGCCGCAACAGCGCATCGGGACAAACACGAATGTATTCGCGAATGATAGGTCGCACTCGAGCGCGGGCCGCCCAATCGAGCCACTCGGGGACGTCGACACGCACGTGCAGGATGATGACGCGATTGACCAGCGCACTGGAGATGGTTCGCACCAGCGCGCGATCCTCGGTGCGGTTTCCCGCCGCGACAACCCAGGTGCCGGCAGGCAGGCGATGCTCGCCGATGCGTCGCTCGAGCAACAGCGAGTAGAAGGCCTTTTGCACGTCGGGCGTGCAGGCGGGCATCTCGTCGAGAAACAAGCAGAACGGTTCGGGCTTCTCGGGCAACAAGATTCGCGGCGGACAGAAGACCGAGCGTTCGCCGATGATGCGCGGAATGCCGCTCACGTCCTCCGGCGCGATCTGCGTTCCCAACAGCGAGCGACACGGCAGCTTCGCCTCGGCCGCCGCCTGATGAACAATGTCCGACTTTCCCATTCCCGGAGGGGACAGCAGCAGAATGCTTTGCTGCGCGGCGAGACACTGAATCAATTCGCGAGCCTGGTTCAGCGTCACCGTCTCGACCATGCGTTCGCCGTCGGTCGACATCAACTCACCCCTGTTGTTGCGGTCGTTGAATCCGTTGCGGTCGAACCCATTGGATGCGGGCGCAGCGGGCCCGGCACGCGCCAGCCATCGGGGCACATGATCGGACATTGGCACGTCTCGATCGGGTCGGCGTCGGGCGATTGCACCGAGTAACAAGCCGCCAGATACGGCGACATCGTCGCCGAGTCGATCATCAAGGCGCTATTCCAGGCGCAGCGCCAGACGTCGTGCGTGGGCAAGTCGAGCGGGCCATACTCCGGCCGACCGGCACGGTTCTCGATGTCGTGCAGATGCGCCGCGTTGTAAAGCAGGACGAACGACCACACCACGACCGGGTCGCGCACCGTTTTGAGCGAGCGCGTCAGCAGCGGACGTTCGTCGCGGTAGACGCCGCCGATCGCGCACAAGAACTGCCGCCAGACGTAAAGCATGTTCGCCAGATCGCACAGCTCGGGATACTTGAGAATCCACTTGTAACGTCCGAGCGATGCCGAGTCGGGGGACGAAACGAGGGCCGAGAACGCGCTGCACGCGGAGCCTTTCCACGACGGCGTGTTTGCCAGCAGCACGAACGGCTCGGGATCGAGTGCGTTCCACAGCGCTTCGATATTGCTGTTGCGCTGTTCGAGCGCTTCAATCAAAAGCTGCTCGACGCGCGGCTGCGGCAGGCTGTGCAGCGCGATCAGCGAGTCCTTCCAATCGTCGCCTTGATTGGACCCGGCCAACTGCACGAGGCTTGGCAGATGGGCGGCCCGGCGGTCGAACAACTCGCGAACATGCTGGCAGACGTCTTCGATCTTGATCTCTTTGGCCGACGATGCCGCGCGGCCTCGACGGCTCGGCGCGCCGCGACCTGGCAGTGCACGACGGACCAGCGACTCTTCGACGTGCTCGAGCGGCGACGGGGGCTCGGCCGGCTTGCTCGGGGTAGTGTCAGCATCGCACGGGTCGACCGCCGGCAGTCGCTTCGCCTTGCGGTAGCCAGGGAAGTCCTTCTGCCGCGCGAAGCCGTGGCGGAGCAGATACTCGACATCGTCGGCCGTCAGCGAGCCGCTCTGCCAGAAATGCCGAATGAGTTGCGAGATGACCTTCATGGCGTCCTTCCGGCGTCGCGATGCACCTTAGCCTACCCACCGAATCGGCCATGCCAAGTGTACATCGGCGTTGCAGTCTGAAGATCAATCGCCGGCGAGCAAACAGCAGGCTAAGAAGGTGTTTTAGAACCTGCTTAGCCGGGTCGTCCACGACCCGGATTCCGCCCCGTGGACGGGGCGGCTAAGCGAGCGAACCAGTTTCCGAAACTCCTTCTAAGCGACGATTGAAAAATGGCGGTCTGAGATTTGCATCCGCCATCGTTCGTCGCAACACACTTCAGGAGATCAAAACAACATGGCCAAGACACGTGAGCAAACTCGCAAGAGTCCCCGCAAATCCGAATCAACCAAGGGCAAGCAGAGCGACAGTGGCGTGACCGACACCGTCATGAAGATAGGCAAGCAAGCGGCGAAGGGCCTCGCGTCGATGCTGCCCGACGCTCTCGGTGGTCGATTGCTGAACGACATCTCGATGGAATACGAATCGCTGAAGGACTTGTATCTCAAAGAATTGCAGGACTTGCTCAGTGCCGAGCGACAACTGATCGAAGCGCTGCCGAAGATGGCCGAGGCGGCATCATCGGCGTCGCTGCGAAATGCGTTTCAAACACACCTGAAAGAAACCGAGACGCATGCGTCGCGCTTGGAGCAAATCTTCAAATCGCACGGCATGACGCCGAAGTCGACAAAGTGCAAGGCTATGGAAGGGCTCGTCAAGGAAGGCGACGAATGGATGAAGGAGAATGCGAAGGAAGGCGTCATGGATGCGGGGCTGATCGCTGCGGCCCAACGAGTGGAGCATTACGAGATGGCTGGCTATGGCTGTACTCGCACCTACGCAAAATTGCTCGGCGATAAGAACGCGGTGAAGCTGCTGCAGCATACGCTCGACGAAGAAGGGGCCGCCGACAAGAAGCTCACCGAGATCTCGAAGCAGATCAACGTGCAAGCCACCGGGCGGCCCGTGCCCCCGGTCACAAGCGCTTCGCCCAAGGCTGCGACATCAAGCAATACGACGCGCAGCAAGCCGCATAAGAACGGCCGTGCGCCGAAACGCAAGACTGCGACGGCGCGGGGCTGAGCAGTCGAAGGCTACTGAGGGGACCGCGGAAGTGAGCGTTTGCGCGCTTCCGCGGTTTCCTTATGACGCCTTTTTCTTACCGAATTTTCCTGGTCCTTTACCCGCAGGGCCTTTGCCTTCGGGGCCGGTCTGAGCTTTCCGCCCTTGGGCTCCCGGCGGATCTTGATCGGGAACCTTTAGCTCCTTGCGCAACTGCGCGAGTTGCCCTTCGAGTTCCTTCTGCGCCGATGCGTAGTCGCTGTGGCCGTAAACGCTGCGCAATTCATGCGGGTCGTTCTTCAGATCGAACAGCTCCCAATACATTTCGTCGGCGTCGTAGAAGTGAATGAGCTTGTAACGATCGGTCACCACGCCGTAGTGCGGACGCACATGGTGCGGCGTCGGCCACTCGTAGTATTGGTAGTAGAACGCGGTTCGCCAGTCGGCGGGCTTTTGGCCTTTGAGTACCGACACCAGGCTGCGACCTTGCATGTCGCTCGGTGCGCTGACCCCGGCCGCCTCGAGAAACGTCTGCGCAAAGTCGACATTCGACACGAGCCCGGCCTCGACGCTGCCCGGCTTCGCCACGCCAGGCCACCGCACCAACAGCGGCGTGCGCAGCGACTCTTCGAAGATCCATCGCTTGTCGAACCATCCGTGTTCGCCGAGATAGAACCCTTGATCGGCCGAGTAGACGACAATCGTGTTGTCGGCGAGTCCATTGTCGTCGAGATACTTGAGCACGCGGCCGACGTTTTCATCGACCGCCTTCACGCAGGCCAGGTAGTCGTGCATGTAGCGTTGATACTTCCATCGCACGAGGTCCTTGCCCTGCAAGTTCGCGGCGCGGAACTTCGCATTACGCGGCTCGTAGTAAGCGTCCCACACCTTGCGTTGTTCGGCGTCGAGCGTGGCCGGCGCTACGAGCTTCACGTCCTTGTCGTGCATCGTCTTTTCGATCGTCATGTCCTGGTCGCGCTCCGCGATGCCGCGTCCCGAGTAATCGTCGAACAGCGTCGGCGGCTCCGCATACTGGCGGTCGTTGTCGAAATTGAGATGACGCAACGCCGGTTCCCATTCGCGATGCGGCGCCTTGTGCTGACACATCAGCAGAAACGGCTTGCTCTTGTCGCGGCTGTTGAGCCATTCGAGGCTGCGGTCGGTGATGATGTCGGTCGTGTAGCCGTGTTCGACGATCTTCTCGCCGTTGCGAATCATGGGCGGGTTGTAGTACGCGCCTTGGCCGGGAAGGATCTGCCAATGGTCGAACCCGATCGGGTCGCTCACAAGGTGCCACTTGCCGACGATCGCCGTCTGATAGCCCACGCCTTTCAGCAGTTTCGGAAACGTCGTCTGCGTGCCGTCAAACACGCTGTTCGAGTTGTTGTAGAACCCGTTCATGTGCGAGTATTTGCCGGTCATGATCGCCGCGCGGCTCGGCCCGCAAATCGAATTCGTCACTAAACAGCGGTCGAAGCGCATTCCTTCGCGGCCGAGGCGATCGATGTTCGGCGTTTCGTTCAGCTTCCGCTCGTCGCCGTAGGCGCTGATTGCCTGATACGCGTGGTCATCGGAAAAGATGAACACGATGTTCGGCGGCGAGGCGCTGACGTTGGCGGCAGCGACCAACGCGGTGAGAAGGCCCAAAAAGCAAGCAGCGAGGCGGCGATTCAACATGCGGCGTGTTCCTGGTTCGAAAGAGTGGCGTGCTCGGCTGGAGTGTGGTGCGGCGAAATGTCGCGATCCGGGCGATGGCGAGGCGAAACGCGGGCAACTACAATGCGAAGTTCTCCGAGTCGACGACGCGCCGCGCTCGACAAGCATCGCAACGCATCCCACCCAACAACAGGCAACTTCGCATGTCTATCTCGCATCATCGCTCGCGTGTTCTGACGAGTCTAGGGGCTGCTTTATCGTGCGTTGCATTCGCCGCCGCGATGACGAGCCCGGCACACGCGGCCGACAAAAAAGCCGACAAGAAGACCAACGTCCTGTTCCTCATCGCCGACGACCTCAACTGCGATCTGCACTGCTACGGGCACCCGATCGTGCAGTCGCCGAACATCGACAAACTCGCGGGCCGAGGCGTGCAGTTCGACTACGCGTACTGCCAATATCCGCTGTGCAGCCCTAGCCGCACGTCGTTCCTCACCGGCCGTCGCCCGAACGAGACACAGATCCTCACGAACTCTGGCAAGTCAAAAACAACGAACAGCTACGAAGGTCATCCGCACTTCCGCGACTTTATTCCCGACACCGTCACGTTGCCCGAGCTGTATCGCAAGAACGGATACTTTGTCGCGCGCGTCGGCAAGTTGTATCACTACGGTGTCCCGAATCAGATCGGCACCGATGGGTTGGATGATCCGCAATCGTGGGACCATGTCGTCAACCCCGCCGGCCGCGACAAGGCCGAAGAGAACGCTATCTTCTCGCTCGTCCCCGGCAGCTACGGCGGCACGCTGAGTTGGTTGAAGACCGAAGGGACTGACTACGAACACACCGACGGCCTCAGCGCCACGGCAGCCATCAGCCTGATGGAACAACATCAGAACGAACCGTTCTTCCTCGCCGTCGGTTGCTTCCGCCCGCACACGCCATACGTCGCGCCGAAGAAATACTTCGACATGTATCCGCTCGAAAACATCAAGCTGCCGAAACTGTCCGACGACGACAAATCGCGCACGCCCGCCGCCGCTTACGCCAGCGCTAAGAAAGATCAGGAGGACATGACCGACCTCCAGCGCCGCGAAGCGATGCAAGCCTATTACGCTTCGATCAGCTTCATGGATTCGCAGATGGGTCGCGTGCTCGATGCGCTCGATCGCCTCGGCCTTGCCGACAACACGGTCGTCGTCATGACCAGCGATCACGGCTACCACATGTACCAACACGGCCTGTGGCAGAAGATGAGCCTGTTCGAGAACTCCGCCCGCGTGCCGATGATCTTCGCCGCGCCCGGCGCGAAGGGCAAAGGTCGCACCAGTTCGATTGCCGAGATGGTCGACCTGTATCCGACGCTGGCCGACCTGTGCGGCCTCAAGGTCGCCGACTATCTCGACGGCAAGAGCCAACGTGCCGTGCTCGACGACACCTCCAAGAGCGTGAAGAGCGAGGCGTACAGCCAGGTCCGCGGCAAGGCCAACGGCTACAGCATCCGCACGCCGCAGTATCGCTATACGCTCTGGGCTGACGGCGCCGACGGCCACCAGCTTTACGATATGCAAAAGGACTTCGGCGAAATGAAGAACCTCGCCGACGATCCGCAGTACGCCTCGGTCGTCAAGGAGTTGAAGGAGAAGCTGATCGCCTACTCCGCCAACCAACCCAAGTCCGACAACAACGAAGTCACCAAGCCCGCGGCGAAGGTCGGCGCCAAAAAGAAAAAAGCATAAAGCCGCGACCGGTGGTCGCGCTGTGGTCGCGCTGTGCGCCACGCGTCGCGCTCCGCCGCCCCGCCAACAGCGCCCACCCCCATGCAGTTCACCGCTCGACGCTACGACAACGACGAATTCGTCCAGGTCACCATCGCCGGCGACCGCATCGAGCGCATCATGCCGGTGCGCGACGACGGCCGTGAATCCGACGTTTACGTCTCGCCCGGCTTCGTCGACATCCAAGTCAACGGCTACGGCGGTCAGGAATTCAGCTCGCTCGCTCTGACGCCCGAGGCCGTCGCCAAGGTCGTGCGTCAACACTACGCGTTCGGCGTCACCGGCATCTGCCCGACGCTCACGACGCAAGCGATCCCGGTCCTCGAACACGGACTACGCACCGTCGCGCAGGCGTGCGGTGAGTTCGCCGATGTCGGCCACGCGGTGTGGGGCGTTCATCTCGAAGGGCCGTACTTCTGCAAAGACGACGGCGCTCGCGGGCGCATCCGCTCGAGCATTGCAAGATTCCCAACTGGGACGAGTTCCGCCACCTGCAAGACGCCGCCGACGGGCGCATCGCGATCCTCACCATGTCGGCCGAGTTCGATGAAGCTCCCGATTTCATCGCCCGCGCCACGGCCAGCGGCGTTTGCATCTCCGTCGGCCACACGGGCGCCAACAGTTCGCAGATCAAGGCCGCCGTCGACGCCGGTGCTCGGCTGAGCACGCATCTCGGCAACGGCGCGCATCGCATGCTTCGTCGACATCCCAATTACCTTTGGGACCAGCTCGCCGAGGATCGCCTCTTCGCGAGCCTCATCGTCGACGGCCACCACCTGCCGCCCGAAGTCGTGAAGACCTTCGTCCGCGCCAAGTCGCCCGCCCGCTGCATCCTCGTCAGCGACGTCTCCGGCCTTGCCGGTCTCGCCCCCGGTCGCTACACCAGCAGCGGTTGCGAGCTCGAAATCCTCACCGACGGCCGCCTCGTCATCGCCGGTCAGGATCAACTCCTCGCCGGCGCGTCGCTCCCGATCGGCGTCGGCATCGCCAACGTCATGCGTTTCGCCGCGGTTGATCTTCGCACCGCGATCGCCATGGCCACCACGCACCCCGCGCAACTTCTCGCGCGTCCCGTCCCCACACTCCGCCCCGGCGACTCCGCCGATCTCACCCTCTTCCGCGTGCCACAACCTTCCTCACTGGCGAACCTCGAAATCGTCGCAACAATCCTCGGCGGCGAGACCGTCCACGGCCGCGCGTGATCGCGTTTGCTATAATGTGTCAGAGTTAGCCTTCCCGAGTGCGGAGCAACGCCATGCTTCAATACAAAGCCGGCTACAAGTTCGTCGAAGGCAAGGTACACGCTCAAGTGCTCGACTTTCCGGCGGCAATCACCTGTGCCGACGACTTACCCGAAGCGCGACGGCTTCTGACGCTCGCTCTGGTCGACGTGGCCGAAGGCGTTCTCGAAGGTGGCGAACCGTTGCCGCTTCCGAGTCCGCAAATCTCAGACGCCGCAATGGACGTCGAAGAGCCGATTTACTTGCACCTGCAAGCCAGCTCCGACGTTGAGAGTGTTCCCTCAGGCGTCGTTGCCTGACGCGAAGCGTCAAGGCTCGCTCAGCGAGCCAAAGAAACTCGGCGAAGCGGCAAGATTTGCTTCGTCATCTGACGAGCCACGGCTGTCGTCTACTTCGCGAAGGCCGCGCCCATTCCGTGTGGGTCAATCCCGCGACCAACCGTCAAAGCTCGATTCCTCGCCACCGCGAGATTCTCGACTACACCGCCCGCGCCATTTGCCGCCAACTCGGCGTACCCGAGCCGTAAAGCGTTCTGCTGTTGCCGCGCGATACCGATCAGGGGGTATCGATGTCGCCGAGGGGCTACTTCCCCCAGGTGACGATGGCGAGCGCGACACTGACGCCAACCATGAGGGCACACATGTCCCTTATCCGTGGCTGTAACGGCCAAGGGATGCATGCTGCAAAATATCCGAGCGGAATCGATGACGGCATATAGACGATGAGCAGGATGGCCCCGTCTATATCAGGAGCCGGCGGTACATAGCCGAATTCCGCCGTCCGCAAAAATAGAATGCCTTTTATGAGCCATGCTGCAATCAGAGGCGAAACCTACCACCATGTAGCGCTTGGAGAAGTTGGACTTTCAGCATTTTTGTACGCACCGGCCTTCATCCATTTGGTGAACGCGTATGCGAGTCCGAAAAGGACTAGGTAAATAATCACAACCCATAGCGTCTGATATTGCTGGTTCGACATCTGCAATCTGAGGCTTGGCAATTTCCGACGAGCAAACATTCAGATCTAAAGTGTCTTCACGGTCATGTCCTCATTGTGGATTGGCGAACTGCGAACACGACTTGGAAAACGTCGCGGATGGTCAACGCGGTTAGGGGCCGCAACGCACAACACGCGCTCGCTGGCGCGTCGCGGCTAAACAAGAGGCCGCTTTCACGCTCGTCGTTTCGCTCGGCGCCTCTCGTTGCTTCTCATCACCGGCAACAAGTTATCGGCGCCACCTGCAATGAGCTATATCGCTGCCTTCGGGTCGACGACGCGGCCTTGAAAAAGAATTGCCCCGGTTTGATTGTGGCGGAGGAAGAAGAGGAAGGGACGATCGGCGCGGAAGTCGACGGGCCGCTCGGAGGGCATCGCGGTGGCGCCGAAGACTTCGACCGTCACTGCGGCGGCCTCGGTGCCATACTCGTTCACGTCGATCATGGCCTTCTGGATCACGTCGGAAAGATAGAGGCCGCCGGAGGTCGAAATGCCGGTGAAGTCGGCGGAAGAGGAAAAGGCGTCGGTGATGCCGACTTTAGTGAGGGCCGGCTTGAGCGAGTTGCCGGAGGAGAACTTGAAGCGTGGCAGAGATAAGTTCACCTTCTTGTAATCAAAGCCTTCGTCGAGCTTGCGGAGCCGGTCAGCAGTGAGGGCGCGCTCGACGTCGATCACGCTCTTCGTAGCGTGCGGCAGCAGCACGAGCATCGACCACTGCCCCGTGCCATACGGCATCTCGAGGGCCTGGCAGTCGTCGAGCGATGCGTAGTACATGGACTCGCTCAGGTGCATCATCGGCACGTCGACCGTCCTGTTCGCCGCGACGTGAAAATGCTCCATGCGCGAGTTCTTCGGCTCGAACTGAATCGCCCATGGACCCTTGAAGTAGACCGCCGTGGTAAGCACCAGCGGCGTGTCGGCGGCGAGTGCCTGGGCGTCGATGACGTGGTCGATCTTGCCGGCCGTCTGCTTACCGCACCAGGCGTTGATGGAATCGGCGGCCGACTGAGGATTAGCGAAGTTCAGCGGTTGCGACGTGCCGTCGAACGAGGTCTCGACGAGCTTTACGTATGCCGCGTCGATGGGAAACTTGGGAGCGACCCACAGACCCGCCGCGAGGCGAAGGATTGTCTGTCCGTCGCCGGCCTCGTTTTCGGCGAGCATGACCTTGTGCAAGGCGGAGAGCTTTTCGCTCGACGCGCTGGCTTCGACGCGAAGAGCGGCGGCAAGTTGCTCGGCCGTGCGACCGCGAGCACCGAGGCAGATGCACGCTAGTGCTTCGTCGAGTCCTGTGGGCGAAAAGATCGCGTTCTTGGCGGGCGCGGTGCTTTGACGAAACACGTCGAGGCCAAGCTGATTGACCGCATCCGCCCGCGCCGTTGCGAGGTCTTCGATCTGCGGATCAGCCGGTGGAGCATCGGCACCCACGACTCCTACCAGAAGCGTGAGACTCGAAATGAGAAATGACACCGCACGCCGTGACGTCGTCAACCACACTGAACGCGCCCCCGGCACTTTCCGCGATCGAACGATTGTCGTTGCCATGGTTATCTCCAGGTTCGAGCGCCTTTGTTTATAGCACGGTTTCATTCCGATTGTTTGAGCCACGACACAAACTCGTTGGGGATGTGCTTGTACTCGCGCTGCTCGGGGGTCATTGAGAGGATGGCGGTTTTGAGGTGCGGCAGGTCGGGGTCGACGAGGTAGGGTCGGATGATGAACAGGGCGGCTTCGAGCTCGGGAAAGCCGTAGATGATCTGGCGTTCGACTTTGACCCAGACGCGGCCCATGAACGACGCGCAAGGTTGATCGGGATGGCAGTTCAGGCGGCGGTCGAACGAGAGGCCCCACACGAATCGGTAGAACGGGCCTTTGAGCATCGAGCGCACAAGCTGCCGGTTGCTGAGCATGCCGGGGACGGGCATGTGAATCTCTTGGAAGGATTGACCGATCTTTTCTTCGGGCCGCCAGTGACTCGGCAGACAGACGTGACAGGCGGCCATCCAATCGCGATCGCCTGACATCTGGTGGATCACCATGTCTTCTTGGATTTGCATCGCGATCTGAGAGAAGTTGAGCGTCGGCTGAAAGCGCGGATGCTCGATCAGGAGACGATCGTGCAGAAAGCGGCAGACGGCGGACATCACGTGCGGATTCAAGTCGTGTTCGTGATGCGGCTCGTGCGTGACGGCACGCTTGGCGGCGAGGTATTCGTCCAACTGCTCGTCGACGTGGAAGATCGGCTCGTCGCCGAGGCGGGATAGGCCCGGGAGCACGCTGTAGCCATCGCGATAAGGATGGTACGGGAACGACGGCGGCTGAGTGGATCGCAGGTTCTTCGCGCGTTTGGGATCGAATAGCACGGTACGCCTCGTCGAGGGATCGGGAAGATCGGAACACGTGCGCGATGCGAGTTGCCGATGGTCGGATCGTTCGTTCGTGGTCGTGGCGAGGCGTGCGATGGGGGGTCGGTTCAGCCGCCAGCTAAACGACGTGTTTCAAAGCCGCTTAGCCGGGTTGTCCACAACCCGGAGACCGTCGCGTGGACGCGTCGGCTAAGCAGGCCGAGGCGGTTTTTTGTTGAGCCCTCCGTAGTTGTGGTTGTTACTTCCGGCGGGGTTTGGTTCCGCGATGCAGCGTGCGTTTCTGGGTGTAGAAGAGTTGCTTGATGCGTGAGAGAACGTCGCGGCGTACGTCGTCGGTGGGAATGGCGGTGGCGATGATGCTGCCGAGGGCTTCGAGGAAGGTGCGGATGTCGTCGACGGTGAAGGTTTGCGGGCGGCGTGGTGCGTAGTCGTGATGGTGCACGCGTTCGAGGAACCAGGCGCTTGCGCCAGCTCCGTTTGCCGGCGTCGCGGATGTTCTGCAAGTGCGAGAGCTCGCAGTTGGTCGTCGCGGAACGCAACATCTCGGCGAACTGCGGATCGCGACCGGCGAGGTGACGAATCGCTCCGGACGAGAAACCGAGGTGGCGGGCGGCCTTCCGCTGGCTGAGGCCAACCGAGACCAACGCACAGAACGTGCGACGCTGC
The DNA here is from genome assembly GCA_963708675.1 of uncultured Planctomycetota bacterium. Lineage (GTDB taxonomy): Bacteria > Planctomycetota > Planctomycetia > Pirellulales > PNKZ01 > DATAXP01. The sequence goes on along the minus strand of CAVPTO010000003.1, from coordinate 503,728 downwards.
TGATCATCCAATTTCAGCGGCCTAACCATGCTGCGAAGAGTAGCGGAAAAGGTGGCATAGTTTCAAGGGAATAAAAGAATGGGAGAGTTAACCGCAGGGGACGCGGAGGTCGCGGAGAAGAGCGAGAGCAGTCAGAAAAAAACCACGGATGCACACGGATGAACACAGATAAGTGAGGAGAGATGGGGGTGCGATTGAATTCCTTTTTTGAAATTCATCTGTGTAAATCTGTGTGCATCTGTGGTTGATTTCCTAGTGGCTGTTCTTCGTGTTGTACTCCGTGTCTCCGTGACTCCGTGGTTGTATTCTGGGATTGAATTCTGCGACCTCTGCGTTCTTTTTGGTTCAATTCAGACGGGGTTATTGCGCGAGAACCCGTGTCTATAGGGTGCGCAATAATGAACGCGCGAAAACGCAAGCGGTCCGCGAAGAGGCAAGCGGTGGAGAGCGATGCGAGAAGGTTGACGGAGAAGATTAGAAGCCGAGCCCGGGGCCGTTGAGGGCGGCGGTGCCGAGGGTGCCGTCGGTGATGTGGAACATCGTGGGGAAGCGGTCGCGCCAGCCGTCGTTGCCGCGGGGGCAGTATTGGCGCGCGTTGCCTTCGATGGCGGCCACCGTGGGAAGGCGAGCGGAGAGGCTCGCAGAGTGAAGGAATGAGTAGCCGGGGCAGGTGAGGTCTTGGACGCAGAGGAACATGCCGTACTTCTGCGCGGCGGCGCCCATGAGCAGGGCTTCGCTGTGGCCTTTGCAGGCTTTGAGGGCGACGCCTGAGTAGCCCAGCTCGCGACAGAGGAGCAAGCTGTCGAAATCGACCAGCGACTCGTCGATGACGACGGGTTTGATCTTCGCGGCGGCGTGCATGCGGTTTTGCATGTGGGCCCGCAGGTCGCGATGCGTGGGCTGTTCGATGTACTGCACGCGGTCGAGCGCCTGCGGCGATCGCTCTTTCAACTTGGCGAGGAAGTCGAGGACGTACTCGACGCTCGCACACTTCTCGTTGAAGTCGCAGGAGTAGTTCCAAGCGGTGCAGCCGCGACCTTGCTGGACGGGGGCGGCGATGGCTTCGATGCTTGCAACACGAGCAACGTCCCATGCCAGGTCGTCGCCGTTGAGCTTGATCTTGAGATGGGTGAGGCCGTCGGCAGTGATCCACTCACCAAGCGTTTCGGGCAGGCCGTCGTTGAGACGTTGCGGGATGTCGGCGTCAGTGAGTGGGTCGAGAGCGCCGACGAGGTGATACAGCGGCATGCGCGCTTTCGGCTCGCGCAGCGTGTACTGGTCGAGGTACTCGCCTGCGAAGTCGGCATTGAGATAGCTGCCGATGTCGCGGTTGGCGTATTCGGCGCTCAGCAGGTTGTACGAGTTTTGGCCGAGCGTCTTGCCGTAAGCGTCGTGGATGGCGGCCTCGATGGGGCTGGCCGCGACAAGCTGCGCGAGGCGTGGCATCGGTTCGGCGAGATCTAGCTCGCCAACGATCGCCGTTGCGATGGCCGCGTGACCGTGCGACAGATCGTGCGTGATTTCGAGTGGATGCCCCGTGCCGCGATAGGCGCGGGCATCGCTGAGTGCGCGGTCAAGGAACTGCTCCATGGCGGCGAGCGTTTGATCGGTGGCGACGCGCGAGCTTGGCCACGCCCAGACGTTGCTCAGCGGCATCGACCCCGTGCCGCGGCCGCGCCGGCCATCGCGGGTCTCGACCTCGGCGGTGACGGTGGCGATGACGGCGTCGGTGACCACGCGGCCACCGAACTTCATCGGGGCGCGGTAGGCAATGCGTTCGACGTTCAGATCGAACGCGACGAGGCGGATATCGGTGGGCTTAGGCATTGCTGGGTTGCGGGAGGATGGTTGCTGATCGTTTGCTTACATCAACCAGCAACTAGAACCTAGCGACCGACCGCTACACAAGCCCCTTGCGTACAGCCCACACGGCGGCCTGGGTGCGATCGGTGACGCCGATCTTCCGCAAGATGTGCTGGACGTGCTCTTTCACCGTCTCGTAGCTGATGCCCAGGGCTTGGCCGATTTCCTTGTTGGTCAGCCCGAGGGCGAGCTGGCGAAGGACTTCGCTCTCGCGCTGGGTGAGTGGCACATCGACGTCGCCACTCATGCGAGGCGTGGCCAACGCGCCGGTGACGCGGCGAAGCTCGTCGCGAGTCCAAGCGTCTTCGCCGGAAGCGACCTTGCGGAACGCCCCGAGGAACTCCTCACGGCTGAATCCCTTCGACAGATACCCGCTTGCTCCCAAAGCCACCGCCCGTGCGACGTATGTCGGATTGTCGTAGGTTGAGACGATGAGGACGGGCATGTCGGGATGGGCCATCTTGATGCGACCGAGCGCCGTGAGGCCGTCGACCTCGGGCATGCGGATGTCGAGCAGCACGATGTCGGGTTTGAACTTTGAGGCCATCTTCACGGCCTCTTCACCGTTGGTGGCCTCGGCGACAATTTCAAACTCCGTCCCGGCCAACAGATTCTTCAGGCCCGAGCGAACTACCTCGTGATCGTCAGCAATGAGTACCTTCAAGCTCATTCCGTCCTTCCTAGGTTCGGGTGCGTGATGCTCCTTAATCTTAGCATCACCCCCCGGTCAGAGCCACCATCTGGCGACCCCCCGTGCGGCTAGAAAAGCCTAGAAATCGTGGGGCGGATGCCCCTAAGAAGGACTGGAAACGAGGGCGGTGGCCACTTCGTTGCTCGCTCGGTTGCTGAGCGCGTGACCGGCAACTGACGTGGCCGGGCTCGAGGCATACCGAGAAGTCGATATGCGAGCAGGATCGCAAGCTAGTTGTTCCGCCGTTCGTGTCGACAAATCGGCCAGGTGCGAAAGCTGCTCGATGGAAGATCGCAGGTCGTCTGAGGTCGTGGACGACGTCGACTCGGCATGGCGAAGATCGATCAGAATTTCTTGAAGCGACGTGCTGAGCTGTCCGATCCGGTGCCGGACGCGTCGTCGTTCGTTTTGCGCCGCAGCTTTCTCAAGGATTCGCTCGCTGATGTCGGTCACCATTAGTAAGCAACCGAGATACACGTCGTCGCGATCCAAGATCGATCGAACCGAGACCATGCACCACAAAGGCGATCCGTCGCGTTTGCGAAAGCGGAACTCAAAGACATCGACGCCTCCGCCATGCAGTGCGTCGAGACGCGATTGCATGGCCTCTCGGTCTTCGTCAAAGACGAAGTCCAACACCGGTCGCGACGTCACACGGCTCAGCGGGTAGCCGAGCATTTCGGCGATCCGAGCGTTCACGAACGTCGCGGTGCCAAAAACATCGAGCGACCAAATGCCTTCAAACGCAGTCTCGATCAGGCGTCGCGATCGCTGTTCGCTTTGCCACACGCGGTCGAGATGGCTCATCGTTTCCGACGCGTGCAACTCGGCTTGGCGCCAGGCGCGATGCAATCCTGCCCCGAGCGCTGCGATCATCGCACTGTTCAGCACGAACAAGAACGTGGTCAGTAAAGCTTTCGAGTTTTGCGGGGTGAGCGAATAGATCGGGGCTTGAAAGAAGAAGTCGCCCGCCAATGCACTCAGAGCCACTGCGAACAACCCTGGCTTGATGCCACCGTTAAACGCCGCGATGAGCACCGCCGGCGTGAACAGAAAAAATGGCATCGCGTCGCCCAGCAACGGACGCAGCGGAAGTCGCAGCATCGTGGCGATCGCAACCGCCAGCGTCGCCACACCATAAGATCCAAGTTGAACGCGACGAGCCGTAACGTCATTGCCGCGATGAAACGTCGCAGCTGTGAACATTCGAACGCTAGCCAAGTGTGAGCCCCCACAAACGCGGAATCCGCGGCGCTGGGAAATGTGCGCGGTGCCCTTCAAAGCTACGATTCTACTTTGCCTTAATTGCATTGGCTACGTCCGTAAGTTGCTCAACCTCCGGCGGCGGCGAGGGTTCCGCCAGTTGACCACGCCATCGGCGTCGCGCTATAATCGCCGCTTCTCATCCGCTCATGCTGGCGTTGCCGCTTTCCAACTGATGAAGATTCACGAGTTCCAGGCTAAGCAGATTCTGCGCTCGGCGGGCGTACCAGTCCCCGACGGCGGCGTCGCCCGATCGGCCAAAGAAGCCTCCGACGTTTTTGCCCGCCTGGGCGGCAAACTCGCCGTGGTGAAGGCCCAAATTCACGCCGGCGGCCGCGGCAAAGGCACGATCAAGGACATCCCGCAGCAACGCGGCGTCCAACTCGTCCGCAGCGCCGACGAGGCAGCCACCGTCGCCAAGAACCTCATCGATCACCTCCTGGTCACGATTCAAACCGGGGAGTCTGGTCAAACCGTTCGTCAGGTGCTGGTCGAAGCTGGCTGTGAAATCGCCCGCGAGCTGTACCTCGGCATCGTCGTTGATCGCAGCGCCGCCGGGCCGGTGCTGATGGTTTCCAACGAAGGTGGCATGGATATCGAAGAGGTCGCCGCCAAGACGCCCGAACGCATCTTCAAAGAAGCGTTCAGCGCCGAGGCTGGCCTGTACCCGTTCCAAGCTCGCAAGCTCGCCACGCATCTTGGCCTCACTGGCGCTTCGCTCAACGCGGCCGATAAGTTCATGCGTGGCATCTGCCGCGTGTTTCTCGACAACGATTGCAGCCTGCTCGAAATCAACCCGCTGGTCGTCACCAAGGCCGGCGATCTGATCGCTCTCGATGCCAAGATGACGTTCGACGACAACGCCATCTTCCGTCACAAGAACCTCGCCGAGTTCCGCGACCTGACCGAAGAGAACCCTGCCGAAGTTCGTGCCGGCATCGCCGGCCTCAGCTACGTGCAGCTCGACGGCAACATCGGCTGCCTCGTCAACGGCGCGGGCCTCGCCATGAGCACGATGGACCTCATCAAACTCCACGGCGGTTCAGCCGGCCAACTTCCTCGATGTCGGCGGCGGCGCGAATGTCGAGCAAGTCACCGAGGCCTTTCGCATTCTGCTTGACGACAAAAATGTGAAGGCCGTGCTCGTGAACATCTTCGGCGGCATCATGCGTTGCACGACAATCGCCACCGCCATTGTCGAAGCCTACAAGACCGTCGGTTTCAACGTGCCGCTGGTCGTTCGCTTAGAAGGGACCGAAGTCGAAGAAGGCCGCAAGATTCTCGCCTCCAGCGGCGCCGCAATCATCAATGCCGAAGGCCTCACCGACGCCGCGAAAAAAGTCGTCGCTTCCGCGAAACCTAAATAACCGTCGCTTCCACCTACTGGCTCGTTCAACCTTAACTTCACCGCTTGCGGTTTCGCGCGTCGCCTCCCCATGAGCATCCTGATCAACAAAGACACCCGCGTCATCTGCCAGGGAATCACCGGCAAGGTCGGGTCAGTTCCACACCAAGCGGTTGCCTCGCCTACGGCACGAAGATGGTCGGCGGCGTCACGCCAGGCAAGGCAGGCGAAACCGTCGAAGGCTTGCCCGTCTTCGACACCGTCGCCGAGGCTGTCGAGAAAACCGGCGCCAACGCCACGATGATCTTCGTCCCGCCGGCCTTCACTGCCGACGCGATCCTCGAAGCGGCCGACGCCGGCATCGGTGTGATCATCGCCATCACCGAAGGCGTCCCCGTCCTCGACATGGCCCGCGTCTATCCGATCATTCGTCGCAGCAAGTCGGTCCTCATCGGCCCCAACTGCCCCGGCGTCATCACGCCCGACGAGTGCAAGATCGGCATCATGCCCGGCTACATCCACAAGGCCGGCCCGGTCGGCGTCATGAGCCGCAGCGGCACGCTGACTTACGAAGCCGTCTTCCAGCTCACCGGCCTTGGCCTCGGCCAATCGACCTGCGTCGGTCTCGGCGGCGATCCGATCGTCGGCACTTCGCAGATCGACTTGTTCAAGATGTACGAAGCCGACCCCAAGACCGAAGCCATTCTGATGATCGGTGAGATCGGTGGCACGGCCGAGGAAGAGGCCGCCGCCTACGTGAAGAAGCATGTCACCAAGCCGGTCGCCGCGTTCATCGCCGGCCGCGCCGCTCCTCCGGGCAAGCGCATGGGTCACGCCGGCGCGATCATCTCGGGTGGCAAAGGGACCGCCGCCGAAAAGATCGCCGCTCTCGAGGCCGCCGGCTTCGCCATCGCCGAAAGCCCCGCCGACATGGGCACCGCCGTGCAGCGCGCCATCAAGAGCAAGCGCTAGCGCTCTGTTTTCTTCTCTCTTCGACCGCGACCTTCCTTCGCCCATCGCCTCACCGCTTGCGGTTTCGCGCGCCTTCGCTTCTCGTTTTCGCCGTCGAGTTATTGCGCACCCTATAGACACGGGTTCTCGCGCAATAACCCCTTCAAAAACGAACCGCAGAGAACGCAGAGCTCGCAGAGTTCAATCTCAGAAAACGACCACGGAGGCGCGAAGGCACGGATTGCAACACGAAAAACAGCCGCAAAGAAATGAACCACAGATGCACACCGATTTCCACAGATGAATCAGAAGAAACAATTATCGACTTTGATTCCTGCATCTCTCTTATCTGTGTTCATCCGTGTGCATCTGTGGTTCCTTCCCTCATTCATCTGCGTTCTCCGCGACCTCCGCGGTCAACTCTTCGGTTTCGCCCTTCGTGCCTCCGTGGTTTCCTCCACTTTTGCCTTGAAACTTCACCGATCGTTCCGCTAACCTCGCGATCATGAACCTCCACGTCGGCACGAGTGGCTATTCGTACAAGGAGTGGAAGGGGAAGTTCTATCCGGAGAAGTTCGCGGCGAAGGACATGCTGCGGTTCTACGGCGAACACTTTGGAACGGTCGAGGTGAACTACACATTTCGAACGTTGCCGACCGAGGCGATGCTTGAAACGTGGATGAGCGCGGTGCCGATGGAGTTCAAGTTCGCGCTGAAGGCGCCGCAGCGGATCACGCACATGAAGCGGCTCAACGACTGCGGCGAGGCGCTGAAAGAGTTTCTTGAGGTTGCGGCGAAGTTGAAGAAGCGGCTGGGGCCGGTGCTGTTTCAATTGCCGCCGAACTTCAAGTGCGACGTGCCCCGGCTGAGCGTGTTTCTCAAGTTGCTGCCGCGACGGTGCAGGGCCGCGTTCGAGTTTCGGCATGAGTCGTGGTTCAACGACGAAGTGTTCGCGCTGCTCCGGAAGCATCATGTCGCGTTGTGCGTTGCCGAAGCGGATGACGATCTGAAGGTGCCGTTCGAGGTGACGGCCGATTGGATCTATCTGCGACTGCGAGCCGTCGAATACAGCGACGCCGAGCTGAAGGCTTGGATCAAGCGTCTACGAAAGCATGATCTCGGCGACGTGTTTCTCTTCTTCAAGCACGAAGACCAAGCGACAGGCCCAACACTCGCCAAGCGGTTCTTGGAGTTGGCAACACCCAAGAGATGAGCAAGCAGCCCGCGAAAGACTTCGGCCCCATCGCCGACGATTATGCGTTCTTCGAGACGCACACGACCGAGGCGGCAAAAGATGCGCGGGCGTATGCGGAGCGATTGGAGAAGCTCATCCCGGCCACAGGGTCGATTAGGATGCTCGACTTCGGTTGCGGCAGCGGGAACTTCACCGAGCGATTTCTGACGTTGGTCGATTGGTCGCCGCAGCGTCTGGAATTGACGCTTGTCGAACCTGTCGATCTGTGGCGACAGAGCGCGGTCGAACGTCTCAGCAAGTACACAACGAAGCCGATCGCAAACGCAGCGACATTGCCGAAAGACGCCGTCGCTTGCTTCGATGTCATTCTCGCGAACCATTGCCTGTATTACGTCACCGATCTGCGCGGGCAGTTAGAACGCTTAATCGGCGCTCTCTCAAAGTCGGGGGTGTTCGTGGCGGCCATCGCGGCGATGTCGAACTCGCTGATGGAGGTGTGGACCGTTGGCTTTGGCCTGCTCGGCATCGAGATTCCTTACTACAGCTCTGAGGATGTCGAAACGACGTTGAAGGAATTGGATGCCGACTACGACAAGCGGCCGGTCGCGTATGAGTTGAAGTTTGCGGACACCGAAGAGAATCGTTTGCGCATCTTGCGATTCCTGTTGGCCGATCATCTCGCGAGCATGCCGCAGCAGCCGCTATTGGATGTGTTCGATCGTTATCGCCTCGACGGCCAGATCGTGATTCGCACGGGGAGCGATCATTACACAATTCGCGCGGCGAAATGAACCACGGAGGACACCGAGAACACGGAGAGGAAGCAGGAGAAGACGAAGGCAGGACGGCCAAGAGAAGCAAGAGCCGAAGCGGGCAGGGAAAAGTTCACGCCGCAAAACGTGCATAATCGTTAGATTCGGATGCCCCCTCGAAGCACGGCATGACGCGTGGCCTAGCCTTAAATAGCGACTTTCGCCGCTAGGTTCAGGGCCGTCGGTCATGCCATACGTTTGCCGATCGTGCGACTATTACAACACGGAATCCACCCTGGGCGCCTGCCCCGTGTGCGGCGGCACGATGCGATATACGTCGATCGGCCCAATGACGGCGACGATCGACGGGCCCGCGCCGCGCGAAGAGTGGCAAGACCCGTATCAATTCGGGTATGTCGAGATCGAGACGCCGCTGAAGTTTCGCTGGGCGCAAGTCGGCATCGGCATCAGCACGTACTACGTCTTCTCGCGCGTGGCAATTCTGTTGCCATTTCTATTCGCGGCGAAGAAGGCCGACCTTGTGAAGGCGGCGGCGATGCTCGTGACGATTCGCCTTGGCATCTACTGCGCTGCGGCGCTCGCGGGCGGAGCGGCCGCTGGGTTCTGGGCTCGCGATTGGGTCATGCAAGGCATCTGCGTCGCGATCGGCGTGTCGACGCTGCCGATTTTAGTTGCGTTGGTGTTCGCCCCCACGTCGTGGTCGTTGGTGTTCACCGGCGCGGCACTCACCTTTCCGTTCGCGATCCTCGGCGCCTACGTTGGCCATAAGATCGTGAAGCCGACGCGCGTTCCGCGCTAGTCAGATTTGCAGTTCGCACGTCGCCCGCATCACCGAACTGATTGTGCACGACATGCCGACGCGGTCGGCGGTCAGTACTCAAAAAGTGCACAGTGCGATCAGTACCGATTGTGCGCTTCGGCGCGATTGAACGTGGCGTTCGGCGCGTGATGGCTAGACCGTCGTCGCGCATTATCGGCATCTTCGTCACCACCGGCCGTTGCAAGTCCGGCTATTCGGGGTGTGCCGGATTTCTCTCCGTCAAAGCTCGAAATGACCGGTCATTGCGCACGAGGCCGATATCCGCAGTAATAGGAACGCAAGGCATTGCATGCATACCGACTACTGTCGGTGCCAGCAGTGCAATGCGAATGGTAAGAACGAGCGGCAACACGGTCGCTCGTGGTCAGTTTCGCGAAGGAGCATGAAATGAGCAGGCGGAACACGAAACTCTGGGCATTTGTTTTGGCGTGCTGTGCGACGGGCCAAATGGCCTACGCGCAGGAAACGAGCCGACGCATGAACTCGGCCGATGCAGCGGACCCGGCAGCAGCGATGGAAACGAGCACCCCGAGCACCAACTGCACGAGTTGCCAATCGTGCCAGCCTTCGAGCTGTTGCAGCCAAAACTACTGCTGCTGCGATCCGTGGAAGGGTGTGTACGCAGGGGCCGAGGCTGTGTTCATCGCGCCGATGTACAACAACAACACGTCGTCGAGCCTCACGTTTGCCGATCCGGGCGGCGTCGGGTCGTTCACCGTGTCGACCGCCACGCCAGGCGCGAGCAACATGGGTTTCGCGCCGCGTGTGTGGCTCGGCGCTGCAGGTGAAAATGGTTGGGGCGTTCGTGCAACGTTCTTCGAGTTGAACAACTCGGCGACTTCGACGACCGGAGCGATCGGCACGGCCTCATTCGCCACGGGCCGTAGCAGCTTGTTCAACATGTACGCCATCGACGCGGAAGTTACGAAGCAGATTATTCTTCCTCGCAGCGTCGCGTTGACCTCGTTCGGTGTTCGCAACGGCGGCGTTCGGCACAACGAGAATATCAACGTCTACGGATTCGCGCCGACCTCTGGCAACGTCGTTTCCGGATCGGCCTCGACGGGCAGCCAGTTCTACGGCACAGGTTTGACCGGCGCCACGCAGTGGTACCGTCCGATGTATCAAGGCAAGTACGGCAATATCGGCTTCTACGGCATGTACCGCGGCTCGGTGCTGTGGGGTAACGATCAGTCGACCACCGCTCAACGAGCCTTCGTTGGCACGGGCGCCTTCGCGTTGCAAGACAACCTGGCCCTCGGCGCCAGCAACGCCAGAACCATGTACGTGAACGAAGTTCAGGTTGGTCCGCAGTGGAGCAAGACGATGCCACGTTGGCATAACAACCGTGTATTCGCACGGCTCACGCTTGAGTACCAGAACTGGTCGCTCAACAACGGCGGTACGGCGGTGCATCCGCGTGTCGTCGGCGCCGGTATCCCAGGTACGACGGGCGTGATCTTCGCGAATGCCAATGCCAACGCGCTCCAGAACCTGAACCTTGTGGGCTTTGGCGTCTCGACCGGTTGCTACTGGTAACCGAGTCGCGCACGCCTGTTCAATCTCCTTCGTGGTGCATTGCGGCGGCGGCCATGCTCATGGCCGCCGCCGCGGGCACAACGGTTCCAGCGAAGGTTGGTTGGACTATCCGTGCAGCACCATTCGTCGTCCGTCGACGAGAGTCAACGCAAGCGAGGGATGTCGGCACAGTGCTCGAAAACGGCATGCCGCATCCCTCGCTTGCCTCGTTCCTTCGTTGTAGCTTTCTCTTATCTGTGGAAATCCGTGTTCAGCCGTGGCTCATTCTCTCCGCCGTCTCCGCGTCCTCTGCGCTCCCCGCGGTTTAATTGCTCTGATTAGTGCGACATCTCGCCGCGAAGCATGAACGAATCGTGCAATAGCGAGCTGGGGCCGCTGAGCAACGAGATCTTGCGATCGAAGACGTAACCGATCTCGACACGGCCTCGCGGGCCACGCGTGGCGCGCTGCTCGATACCGACCGAAACGCGCAGGTCGTAATAGGTCAGGCTGTCGGCCGTGTTGTTGTAGCCCGTGGTCCACGAGTTGCCGCCGAGTTCGCCTGCCGAGTACAGCCAATACTGTTGGATCGGTGAGAAACCCAGCCATGGCGCGTACTTCGTGCGTGAGAATTGTTCGACAACGTATGGCGGCGAGAAACTCCAAGCCACGCGAGGCTTCGGAAAGAGCGCGTCAACTTCCCAGAACGGATTCGGCCGCCATAGCACTCCCGCGACGGGCAGCATCTTGATGTCGTCGCGACCCAGGTACGTCGCTCCCAGCGCAAACTGCGTCGTCGGCGACCACTGATACATCGCCACGCCGCGGCCGACAACGCGAAACGTCTGCGGCTGATTGTTCATGAAGTCGGTGTAAACGCTCGGCGCAACAGCAATGTCGGCGGCCAATCGCGGCGTGACGTTGTACACCTGTCGAATCTCGCCACCGGCGTCGTATGTCGACGACGTCATCGGAAACGGCTTCGTGCCTTCGAAGAAATGAAACGTGAAGAACGGCGTGAACCACAGCGGCGCTCCGAACACCAGCCTCTTCGGCGCGATCGTCGCTTCGATCGCGATGTCGATGATGCTCAGGTAGTCGCTGGGGGGCAGAAACGTTTTGCGATACGTCATCTGTTTGACGAACTTCTCGGGGCCGCTGATGGCGCCGAGAATCGGGATCTCCGCGGCAGCCTCGTCGGCATCGGGCGGCGGTGGCAGCGACGGAGGCATGCCTGTCACGGTCGGCCGCTTCGGATCGGTGAGAAACTCCGCGTGATCCGAAGACGGCGGGATCATTGCCACCGGCAGGGGCCCGCGCTGGCCGTCCGAGAACACGCTGTCGGGCGGAATAACGGGCGGTAGCAGCAACGCGTCGTCAGCGCGAGCCACGGCGACCGCGCACACAGCGATCGTAATCGTCCACATCACGCGCCGCTGCGACGTCAGAACAACGTCTCTTGCGCATAAATGGATCGCCCGATTTCGCATCGCATCTGCTTGTCGCCAACTAGTACGAGAGTCCCGCTCTGATCATCACCGAATCGGACGGGTTCACCGTCGGTGCACTCGCCAGATAGAGGATCTCGCGATTGAAGACGTAGCCGACTTCGAAGTTGCCGTGCAAGCGCTGCAGATTGAACCAGTCGACGCCGATGATGAGACGAAAATCGTTGTAGTTGATCGTGTCTTGCTGACCCGTGATGTGCTGCACGGTCCACTGACCGCCGCCGTACTCGCCACGCAAATAAGCCCAAAAGTCGGTGTTTCCATAAGTCGTGATGCGCTGCGACAGCTTCGGGTTCGGGAACAAAATCTCATAGCGAGCATCGGGATTCGGCGTCCAAATGATGCCACCGGCCGGCAGCAGCTTGACACTCAAGCGATCGAGATAAACCGCTCCGAGCGCAACGCTCCACGCCGGCGAGACCGCGTAAATGCCGATGCCTCGGCCGAGGATACGCAGGCTGTGGCTGTCGACGAATTTGAAGTCGCTATACACGCCGATGCTAAATGCCAAGTCGGCCGCAAACCGCTGCGTCACCTGCGGCCGCCAGCTCGTCGCCAGGTAGGCGTCGTAAACTTGCGGCGGCAAGTCAGTGTTCGGCAAGCCGGTCGAGTTCGGACCGTCGAGGAAATGGAAGTTGAATCCCGGCGTGATCAGCAGCGGCGCGTCGCTTCGTGGAACAGGAAATCCAAAAGAAGCGTAAAGATTGTCGTCCATAATGCCGAAACTGTTCGCCGTACCCTGGTTGCCGGTGCGTGCGATGTATGTGCTCTCAAATCGTGCTTCTTGCAGCAAGCGAATGGCCGACGGAAAGACCCCATCACTTTGCGCCGGCACGCCGCTGTTGTACGGCGCGGGCGCCATCGTCGGCGTTGGGCTGCCATACGGGTCGAAGGCCGTCGGTGCGGGCGTCGTGTACGACGGGGCGCCGTTGTACGGCAGAACAGGCGATGAGTACTGCGGAGTGGTGAAACTCGGCGACGTGTAGGTCGGCGTGGTGAATGTCGGGGTCGTGGCCTGCGTGGTGTAGACCGGCGCGTTGGGATCCGCCTGCGTCGGAAAAATGACGCGCTGGGCTCGAGCATCGCGCACCGACGCAACGCTCAGCGCGCATGCGACCGCGGCGCTGATGATCGATCGACGTAAGTCGTGAGATTTGCCCATGCGCGAGCGCGCCCGGAGACAGTGCGGGAACTTCGGGGGTGCGATGAAATAACAGCGCTTGCCAGCACGGTCAAGAGAGATCGCGCTTCCCGCCCCTATTCACACGCCCGATAGCAGGGTTCGCACCGCGCTTCCGCTTGCGGTTTCGCGCTCAATACCGCGCCATTGACGTATCGATCTGTTGCGCCCACTGATCGATTCCGCCCGCCATGCTCTGTGCTTGCTTGAAGCCATGCTGGCGCAGCCACGATGCGACACGCAGACTCCGCCCGCCGTGATGGCAGTGTACGACCACATTCTGGTCGCGGAAGGCGTCGAGTTCGCCGACGCGACTTTCCATCTCGCTCATCGACACGAGCTTCGCGCCAGGAATGCGAACCAACTCGTATTCATCGAGCTCGCGGCAGTCGACGAGCACGAAGTTCCCGCCCGCATCGAGCTTCGCTTTGACCGTTGCAACATCGGTTTCGATCGGCAGGGTGAACTCGTTGGCGCTCATGGGTGTCATTCTAAGCACGGTAGGATTCGCCCACCAGTCGTGAGACGGTATCCTGGTGGGGCAGACATTCTTGTCTGCCGCGCGCTGGCGCGGGTCTCCAGACCCCGCCGACCCGCGGGCCCAGTGTCGGCGGGGTCGGAGACCCGCGCCGAGCGTTGGGGCGATCCCTCAAAGCTCGGCTACTTATGCAGCGAACATCGCAACCATCACAACTCGATCCCGACGAGCAACGCTCGTTCGCGCTGGACGTGGTGCGACGTCTGCGCGAGCGCGGGTTCGAGGCGCTTTGGGCCGGCGGATGCGTGCGCGATCATCTGCTCAGCCGTCGCCCGAAGGATTACGACGTCGCGACCAACGCCCTGCCGCCAGCCGTGCAGGAGGTGTTCGGCACACGTCGCACGCTTGCCATCGGCGCCGCGTTCGGCGTGATCGCCGTCATCGGCAGCCGCAAGCAAGGCATGGTCGAGGTGACGACGTTTCGCTGCGACGAGCGCTATGGCAAAGGTCACCGCCCCGAGAGCGTGTCGTTCGGATCGCCCGAGGACGATGCCCGGCGTCGCGACTTCACGATCAACGGATTGTTTTTCGATCCGATCGATCAACGCGTGATCGACTACGTCGGCGGTCGCGACGATCTCGAACGACGCGTCGTGCGCGCGATTGGCGATCCTCGCGAGCGCTTCACCGAAGACAAGCTGCGGATGCTGCGCGCCGTGCGTATGGCAACGACGCTCGATTTCGCGATCGACGAGCCCACTGCGTCGGCGCTGCGCATCATGGCAGGCGAGATCAACGAAATCAGCGCAGAGCGCATTGCGCAAGAACTGCGATTGATGCTTGCACTCGATCAGCGACGCCGAGCGTTGGAAATACTGCGCGAGACGGGTCTACTTGCAGCCACGTTGCCCGAAGCCACGATGGACGACGCCGCTTGGACGCTCACGATGGATGTTATCGCCGCGCTGCCAAATGCCAGTTTCGCCTTGGTGATCGCGTGCCTACTTGGCGAGGCGAGCACACTCGATCCTGCATCTCTCGAACGTCAGTGGTCGTCGGTGCGTCGACGGCTTCGCTTGTCGAACGATGAACATCGTCGCGTGTCTTGGCTGCTCAGACGCCGTCGCGATCTCGAACACGCCGAAACGTTGCCGTGGTCGCGCATTCAACCGGTGTTGACCGCCGAGCCGGCTTACGAACTCGTCGACTGGCACTCGGCACGGCCGAACGTCGAACGCACCGCCGTTGAGTTTTGTCGACAGAAACTGCAACTGCCCCACGAGCAGCTTGACCCACCGCCTCTCGTGACGGGCGACGACCTTGCGACGCTCGGCATTTCGCCGGGACGTGAGTACGCGGAGTTGTTGCAGGCGGCGCGCGATGCGCAACTCGACGGTCTGCTGCGATCGAAGGACGAAGCGATCGAGTTCGTCAATGAACGACGCGGCTAGACAACGATCGTCACGCCACTTACGATCGTGCAGTCACCGCACCAGGAGCGCCCCCATTGATCACTGACATCCTTCTTCTACTGTTCCGCTGGATGCATATTCTCGCGGCGATCACGGCCGTAGGCGGAACCATCTTCGCCCGATTCGCGCTGCTTCCCGCAGCCGCCGAGTTGCCCGAGCCGCAACGCGCATCATTCATGGAAGGCATTCGCTCGCGGTGGTTTGTATTCGTCAACGCGGCGATTCTGTTTCTACTCGTCAGCGGTTTTTACAACCTGGTGATGATCTTCAAGCAGTACAAGCTACCGATGCAGTATCACGTTCTGCTGACCGTGAAGCTCGTGCTGGCGTTCGCGATTTTTTGGCTCGCCAGCGTGCTGAACGGCCGCAGCCAACGGGCTCAGCGATTTCGGCAGAACGCCAAGTTTTGGTTGAACCTGAATGTGGCGATGGCGGTCGTGCTTGTGATGGTGTCGGGCACGATGCGCTGGCTGCCGCACGTACCGAAGACGTCGACCACGGTTGAGACGACCGTGTCGCCCCAATAGCGAAATTGCAACTACGGAATCGCACGATGGACAAGAAGGTTAAGAAACGCATGGACCTGCTTCAGCAACGCCTGCAGAAGTTGCGTCTGCAGTTGGCGGGTGTGAAGAAGCAGACCGACGAGCCGGAAGAAGTGCGGCGTCTCGAGAAAGAGATCAGCGAGACTGCCGCGGAGTTAGAGAAGTTGAAGGGGTCGTGATGCAAAACCCTCTCCCCTTGCGGGAGAGGGTGGTTCGTCGAAGACGAACCGGGTGAGGGGCGACGCGTGTACACGCATCCAATCCCCCTCACCCCTAGCCCCTCTCCCGCAAGGGGAGAGGGGAACAGCGCCAACAAAAAAAGCGATCGCGGCGCCACGAGCGCCGCGATCGCCCCATTGCGCTCGGCCCCTGGGAGAGCCGAACTCGAGTGCGACAGAGTTTCTAGAGCTTCCGGTCGTTAGCAACCGTCGGGCTGTACACGCCGAAGCGCGGTGAGCCGCTGCCTTCGAAATTACCGCCGTCGAAGTTGCCGACTACAGGCAGATCGTGGACTTCGCCGTAGGTGAAGCGCAGATCGCCTTCGCTTGACCGACGATCGCCATCGGCATCGAGAGTCCACTCGCCGCGGCGATACACGCCGATCTCGTCCAGGCCGTCGCTGTTGAAGTCGCCGATGACGGGCATAGCGTCTTCATCGCCGAACTGGAACACACGGTCGTTGGCGGTGAAGCGACCATCGCCGTCCATGTCGAGCACCCAGTGACCACGGCGGAAGATGCCGATGTTGTCGATGCCGTCGCCGTTCCAGTCGCCAACGATCGGCATGTCGCTGCCTGCACCGAATTGGAACACATGGTCGATGCCATCAGTGCGCGAGTCGCCACCCGCGGTATTGCGAAGGATGCGATAGCCGACCGTGCGGACGTGCGTCTGCGGCGAATTCTTCATGCCCTCGCGACGGTTGTCGGCATCGGGCAAGCCTGGCTCGATATCGACGGCGCGAGTGTCGCCCATCCAACTGCGGCCGAAGACCCCGATGTCGGCCTTGCCGTCGCCGTCCCAATCGCCGACGACCGGAAGATCTCCGGCCTTGCCCAGCCGTGCCCACAGATCCTGGTCATCCCAGCGGCCGTCTCCGTTGATGTCGATGAACCATTGTCCGCTGACGAACAAGCCGAGCTCGTCGACGCCATCGCCATTGAAATCGCCCGAGACTGGAATCCCGTCACGCGTTCCGAGTGCGATCGTTTGTTCGCTGCTGTGCTCACCTAACGGCTTGAACACGAAGCGTCCTTGATTGAACTGCGCGTTCGGGCCACGGAAAGCTGGGATGATTGTCGTTCGATGCACTCACGGATGTGAACGCGCCGCGCGGGTTGCCGCCGTTGATGACGCTCAGATGCCACGCATACGGAACCGTCTCGCCACCGCTGCAGTAATGCGCCTTGGCGGCGGCACGCAATGGTGCGGGGAAGCTCGCCGGAACGAGCGGCTCGTTCGTAGGCGGCAGTTGTGCTTCAAGCAGCGTGAGATCGAACGGCGCACTGACGCGAGCCGTTTGCTGAAGCGGATCGTTGACAACGCGCGCCGATGCGGTGCTGCCGAACGAATAAAGAAGAGCGAGGCCGAAGAGTTTCGGAACAACGCGCGAGAATCGCGCATGCGCAAGAACGAACATACAGATGACTCCCAGGTGCAATCGCAATGGTGAAATCGATTATAGAGCTGCTCAGCCGCGCGACAACGCCGTAGAGATAAGGTTTGGCGTTTGTTCGCTCGACCCAGTCGAGCAGCACTTTCGAGCCGACCCGGAACGAGCGTTCCGCGAGCGGCATCACAAAAGTATGTTGAAAACTTTAGGGAGTCCAATCGGATTGCGAAAAATATTTCGCCTGCATGCGACCCTGAGGGTGGCGCAAGATGCGCGAAGAATATCGCGCGATGAATGCAATTGGTGTTGATTCGTGAGTGACGATTCAAATCCTTCTCCCTCCGGGAGAAGGTGCCGCGAAGCGGCGGATGAGGGCGGGTTGAATTGGTAGGCGCGTTCTATTTCAACCCGCCCTCACCCGGCGGCTGCGCCGCCACCCTCTCCCGAAGGGAGAGGGGTTAATTCAATTACATAACCGCCCAAAGCGCGTCGCAAGCGACGCGGCTAACGTTGCGAAAAATCAACGTCGCCGTGGCGGCTATTTCAAATCGCCTTGCGGCGCCGCGGCTACGCCGTCGTCGCTCACGCCTTCTTGGTAAACGCCCATGTCGTCGCGGCCGTCGCCGTCCCAGTCGCCGACGATCGGTCGGTCGGCCGGTCCACCGAAGTCCACGATCATGTCGTTGGCGTCGTCGATCTGGTGATCGCCGTTGAGGTCGATCAACCACGTGCCTTGGCGGTAGACGCCAAGCTCGTCGATGCCGTCACCATTGAAGTCGCCGATGACCGGGATGTCGCCGGCTTGGCCCATGCTGATCATCAGGTCGCTGCGCTGGAAGCGGCCGTCGCCGTCGATGTCGAGGTGCCACTGGCCATCGCGGAAGACACCGATCGTGTCGATGCCCGACCCGTTGAAAGCGCCGGCGATTGGCATGTCGCCTGGCACACCGTAATGGAACACGTGGTCGATGAGGTCGGCCCGCATCTTGCCCGTGCTCGAGCGTTGCATCGTTCGCACACCGTGCGTCGCCTGGTCGGGACGCGGCGGCACGTTCTTGTGTCGGCCTTGACGCGTGTTGTCGGGATGCGGCAGACCGGGCTCGTGGTGAATGTGGTTCGGGTCGCCCGGCCAGGCACGGCCGAAGATGCCGATGTCGGTCTTGCCGTCGCCGTCCCAGTCGCCGGTCGCGGGCAGGTCGTCTTGATAGCCGAGCTTGGCCCACAAGTCTTCGTTGTCCCAGTAGCCGTTGCCGTTGAGGTCGATGAACCACTGCCCTCGCAGGAAGACACCGACGTCGGTGCGGCCGTCGCCATCGAAGTCGCCCGTCACTGGCAGGCCACCCATCATGCCGAACGTGACCGACGTGATGATCTCGTCGCCGTCGTCGCCTTGCGTTCGCAACTTCCAGGTCGAACCCTTGAGCGCACCGTTGGCCCAACCTTCGATGTCGACGCCCGCAGCAGTGAACTGCGCGACCGCGTCGCCGAAGCTTTGCAACTGGCGCGGCTGACCGGCATTGATAACGCTCAAGTGCCACGTGTAGCCGTCGGCGCCGCTACCCTGCGGGATCGGATTTTGCGGGTTCGGCGCGAGCACCTGCGGTAGCGGATTCACGAGATACGGGTTCTGCGGCAGCACGTAGGTCGGATTCGGCGGCGGCAGTACGTTGCTGAATGGCAGGAAGAAGCTGAAGTTCGACGCTCGCACGAAGCTGAAATCGTTTTCGACCGAGTTCTGTCCGGCGGTCAGCGTGACGGAGTTGATGACATTGCCCAAATAAGGTGCGTTGCCGCCGGTGCTGCCTGGCGTGTTGATCCACTGGAAGTAACCGCCGGCGCCGCCTTCGAGGACGGTGTACGACCCGGGCAGTAAGTTTTTGAAGATGTAGTGGCCGTTGGCGTCGGTCGTGGTTTGAATCAGGTTGCCGTGCGAGTCGTGCAGCGGAACGCCGTTGGCGTCGGCCAAAGTGACGACGACGCCAGCGAGCATCGTGTCGTCCGACGTGCGCTTGCCGTCGTGCGACGCAAGCAACGACGCTGGAATCTGGCTGAGTGACGTAACCGTGTCGCCGCCGACAAATTGAATGTTGCTGCCATCTTGAAATGCAAAGCCGCTGATCGTGCCCAGCGTCATGATGCAGAAGTCGTAGTTGACCGGATGGTCGCCGGGGTTGAGGCCGACGAGCGTGATCGTGTGCGGATTGAGGATCACACCGCCGTTGCATCCCAAGTGGGCGGCCTGTTCAAAGAACCCGCCCGGCACAACTTCCTGCACGGTGTACGTTCCCGGCGGAATGAGCGTGAACGAGTATAGGCCGTTCGCGTCGGTGGTCGTCGTTTCGACAACGTTGCCGTTGGCGTCGAGCAAGTTGACGGTCACGTTCGGCACGCCTGGCTCGGTCGTCGGGTCGCAGGTGCCGTCGGTGTTGAAGATCACTTTGCCGGCGAGTGTGGCGGGCGGCAGCACGACGAAGTCGTAATGGATGCCGTGCTGGCCTTGATTGAGAAAGGCGTCGTCCAAGGCAATGGATGACGTCGAGATGCCGTCGGTGAGGCCGTTGACCGTGCCGACGTTGGAGTAACCAGGGTAGTAACCCGTCGGCTGCAAGATGTGCACGCCGTAAGTTCCGTGGCGAAGTCCGCTGAACGAGTACGAGCCGTCGGCAGCGGTCACAGTGGTGATCGCGTTTCCGTTGCCATCGAAGACTTGGTTGCCTGCGCTATCGACAAGAACGACCGTCACGCCTGCAAGCGGCGCGAGCGATGTCGCAACGACGCAGTTCGCGTTCGATTGCACGAACACCTGGCCCGAGATGTCGACTGGCAGATCGATGCAGAAGTCGTAGTTCACCGGATGCTCGCCGGGATTCAATCCCACGAGCGTGATTGTGTGCGGGTTGATGACAACACCGCCGTTGCACCCTGGGTGGGCGGCATCTTCCAAATACCCGCCGGGCACGATTTCTTGCACCGTGTAGGTGCCGGGCGGAACGACTTTGAAGATGTACTCGCCGTTGGCGTCGGTCGTGGTCGTCATCACGATGTGACCGTTGCTGTCGAGCAAGTTTACGGTGACGTTTGCCACACCCGGCTGGCTTGGGTCGCAGTCGCCATCCTGATTAAAGATCACCTTGCCCGCGATGCTCGGCGGCGGCAGCACGATGAAGTTGTAATTGATGCCGCTCTGACCAGAATACATCTGCACGTCGTCGAGCGCGATCGGAGTCGTCGAAACGCCTTTCGTCACACCCAAGACGGTGCCGACGTCCGATTCGTCCTGGTAGTAACCCGCCGGCATGATCATGTGCACGCCGTAAGTGCCGATCGCGAGATTGGTGAAGGAGTAGTGGCCGTTCACGTCGGTGACCGTCGTGATGGCGTGTCCGTTGCCGTCGAGCACGTTGTTGCCATTAGCGTCGACCAACACGACCGTCACGCCGGCAAGCGGCGTGTAGACAGCGGTCGGATCCACGCAGTTGCCGAGCACTTCGCTGTCGACGGTTCCCGAGATGTTGACCGGCAGCAGCAAGTGGAAGTTGTAGTTGATGCCGTTCTGTCCCGAGAACAGCTGGATATTCGTCAGGTCGGTGCCGTCGGGCTTGCTGCCGACCGGCGTGCCGTTGACGGTGCCGACGTAATCGCAGCCGACGATGTAGCCGGCAGGCACGGTTTCGCGAACGCCATACGTTCCGGGGTTCAATCCGGTGAAGCTGTAATGGCCGTTGGCGTCGGTGACGGTCGTGATCGCATGGCCGTTGCCGTCGAGCACCGCGTTGCCGTTGGAATCGACGAGCGTCAGCGAGACACCGGCGATCGCGGTCTTCGTGGCGTTCGGGTCGTCGCAATCGCCGTTGGTGATGACGTAGACGTTGCCGCTGACGGTCGCGGGCACTTGCTCGACGAAGTCGTAGTGCACGCCATGATCGTTGGCGACGACCGTGATGCTGCCGAGCTCGTCGATGTTGTCGATCGCGCCGCCGAGCGAACCGATCTTGTCGCCCCCTTCGAGGTAACCGGCCGGCTGGATTTCGCGAACGCGGTACGTGCCAGGACCGAGATTGTCGAACTCGTAGTTGCCGTTGGCGTCGGTCGTGGTGGTGATCGCGTGACCGTTCGAGTCGAGCACTGCGTTGCCGTTGGCGTCGAGCAGTTGCAGCGTCACTCCGGAAATGTTGACGAAAGTCGCGTTGGGATCGTTCCAAGCGCCGTTGGTCGCATACGACACGTTGCCCGCGATGCTGCTGGGCAGCGGAATCTGATTGACCGGGAACATCACGCCCGCCGTGAACACGGTTTCGTCGGTCGTGCCGGTCGGATTTAAGTAGCCTCCCGTGTAGCTGTCTGGCGGCAGATTGAGTCCGCTGGCTTGCAGCTCGGAATTGAACGCATCGACATAAATGCCGCTGCCGGTGGCGGTGTAGTAGTTCGGGTTCGTGAACGTACCGCTGAGGATCGAACCTTCGAACTCTTTGCCTTCGACGACCGCGCTTACGCTTTGATTGCCTTGCGCGTCGACGCCTTGCTCATCGACGTCGATTTGGAACTGCAGCGTGTCGCCGCTTTGGAAACCGGTGAACGTGAACGTGAGCGACTGACCGCCGTTGCTCACGACGGCGCTGTCGACGGTGAAGCCGCTGTGGCTGAGGATCGTCAGCGGCGTAGCGCCGTAAACGCCCGGCGCGCCTTGCACGGTGTTGAAGAAGGCTTCGCCGTCGTCGATCGACCCGTTCTGGTTCTTGTCGAGGTTGATGGTCAACGTCGACATGTCGGTGCCCGTGGCGCCGCCTTGCCAGTTGATCGTGA
Source organism: uncultured Planctomycetota bacterium (assembly GCA_963708675.1). Taxonomy (GTDB): domain Bacteria; phylum Planctomycetota; class Planctomycetia; order Pirellulales; family PNKZ01; genus DATAXP01. Next base: position 481,711 of record CAVPTO010000003.1, on the reverse strand, counting down.
ACGTATTGCCGACGCTGTCGGTGCCGTTGGCTGGCTCGAAATAAACCGAGCCCGCATAGAGGTCGGCGGCCATGAGTTGCCGCGACTCGAGCGCTTCGATGCGACAACGGCGGAAGCCGTTCGCGACGACGGCGGACTTCGCTTCAGAACGGCGGCGGCGCATTCCGCGGCTACGCCATTGGTTCATGAGCTGGAGCAGGCCCACGTGCAACCTCCGTGTCGATGTCGAGCAAACGTTCGTTGTGACGTTTCGTGCCGCATCGTGCGGCACGCGTGCATATCTACTACCGCGTGCTGGCCGGCTGAGTGGCGTCAGCCGCATGCTGTCGTGCGAGCTTCAACTTCTCATTGCTCATGAGCTTCCAAATCCGCACCGACGTATCGAAGCTGGCCGAAACCAGGTCGGTCGTCGTGGGATGGTACTCGAGCATGCTGACCGAACCTGTGTGACCGACGAGCTTGGCGACCTCGGTCTTCAGATCGAGATCCCAAATGCGAATGACGTTGTCGCTGCCGCCGCTGGCGACCAGGCGATCGCCGCAGAAGACGAGTGCCTGAGTCTTAGCCGGCCGCATCGGCAGACGGAAAACTTCAGTCCCGGCGTCGAGATCCCAGACGATCAACTGGCGATCGTCGCCGCCAGAGATCAATAGCTTGTTGTTCGGCGAGATGGCCAGTGCTCGCACGCGCTGACGGTGAGCCACCAGGTCGCCGCCTGCCGTGAGGTCTTCACCACGCCAGACGCGAATCTTGCCATTGCGGCCAGCGGCAGCGACCGTCGTGACGGTCGGCGAGGTGACGATCGCGCGGATGTCGGCCGAAGGGGCTTCGAACTCTTTCAACAACTTGCGTTCGACGAGGTCGTGAATGCGAATCTTATCGTCGAAGCCGGCCTCGATCAGTTTCTTGCCGTCGGCGGAGATGGCCATGCAGTAGGTCGACGCGCGGCCGCTGTGCAGAGCGTAGCCTTCTGAAGTCTCGATGTTCCACAGTCGCACCTGGCGGTCGTCGCCAGCCGTCGTAAGCCATTTGCCGTTCGGCTCGAAACGTGCGACACGCACCCAGTCGGTGTGCGCTCGCAGCTCGTTCTTCAGCTCGACCGTTTCGCGATCCCACAGGCGCACAATACCGTCGTCGCCTCCGGTGGCGATCATCTTGCCATCGGGGCTGATCGCCAGCGCCGTGACGACGGGCGGTTCACCCGTGCGCTTCGACGACGGAATTTCAATGACGCGCTCGGCGGCAATCTCCTCGACCGTCGGTGCAGTGGTCTGCGCTTTGACGATCGAAACGCTGCCGAACAGAACTCCGACGCCGCAAGCGATGAAGCGAGAGCGACTGATTTTCATTTCGAAACCTTCATCATGGCCAACCGCTGTCATCGCCAGCACGGCGCGACGGCGCAGGGAATCTTCCTCATCTATCGGCCGAGGCATCGATCAAAGGTCAGGAAATGACCCGCCGAAGGCGCAGATTGCGCAGAGTTTTCCAGCAAGCGCTGGCAACGCATGCCGTTTAGCCGGCGAGCTTGCTCGCCGCGCGATTTGGGAACACGTTCCGAAGCGCGTTTCGTAGGGTTAGCCGCGACCGGGTACCTGCTTGCGGGTGGCGGAGCGCTCCGCTGGCGCGTTGCGGCTAACCAAGTGCGCTAGCGGCGATCGGCGATCGCCACGAAGTCGCGCTTCACCGGACCGGTGTAAATCTGTCGAGGGCGACAGATCTTCTTGGTCGGCGATGCATGCATCTCTTTCCAGTGCGCGATCCAGCCGGGCAATCTACCCAGCGCAAACAGCACCGTGAACATCTGCACGGGAATGCCGATGGCGCGATAGATCACGCCCGAGTAGAAATCAACGTTCGGATACAACTTGCGCTCGATGAAGTACGGGTCGCTCAAAGCCGCCGCCTCAAGCTCCTGAGCAATCTCGAAGATCGGATCGTTGATGTGCAGCTTCGTAAGCAAACGATCGCAAGTGCGCTTGATGATTTGCGCGAGGATCGAAATTCTTGTACACGCGATGGCCGAAGCCCATCAGGCGGAAGTTGCTCTTCTTGTCCTTCGCCAGGTCGATGTACTTCTTGACATTGCCGCCGTCTTCGCGGATTTGTTCGAGCATCTCGACGCACGCCTGGTTGGCTCCGCCGTGCAGCGGCCCCCACAGGGCACAAATGCCCGCCGAGATCGACGCAAACAGATTCGCGTTGCTTGAACCGACCATGCGAACCGTCGAGGTGCTGCAGTTCTGCTCGTGATCGGCATGCACGATCAGCAGCAGATTCAGGGCCGCAACGAAATCGGGGTCAGGTGCGTATGGCTCGCTCGGCACGGCGAACATCATCTGCAAAAAGTTGTCGCAATACGACAAGTCGTTGCGCGGATAGACAAACGGTTGGCCGATCGACTTCTTGTGGCTCATGGCCGCGATCGTCGGCAGCTTCGCGATCAAGCGGTGGATGGAAATATCGACCTGCTCGGCATCGTGCGGGTCGAGCTTGTCTTGGTAAAACGTCGAGAGCGCGCCGACGACCGAGCTGAGAATCGCCATCGGGTGCGCGTTGCGCGGAAAGCCGTTGTAGAACAGCCGAATGTCTTCGTGCAGCATCGTGTGGCGACGCAGCGACGTCAGAAACTCGTCGAGCTGCTTCTGCGTCGGCAGCGTGCCGTAAATCAGCAAATAGCTAACTTCGACGAAGCTCGAACTCTCGGCCAACTGCTCGATCGGGTAACCGCGATAGCGAAGGATGCCGCGGTCGCCGTCGAGAAACGTGATGGCGCTGGTGCAGGCGCCGGTGTTCACATAGCCTTCGTCGAGCGTGATGTGGCCGGTCTTGCCCAGCAGCTTCGAGATGTCGAGCCCACGCTCTTGTTCGGTGCCGACGACGACGGGAAGCTCGATATCTTCGTTGGTCTCTAGGTGCAGCTTCGCAAGCTCGTCCATCCAGCAACCTTTCATCACGCAGTAGAACACGCCCCACACGCACTCAGCAGTGAAGTTTACCGCCTCGCAAGGCGTTCGACAATTGACCGGATCGCGAGGTACGTTTCGATTGCGCTAACAGTCCTGAGTAACGTGAATGGTTCTGTAGGGAACGCCCTCCGTGGCGTTCCGAAGCGCGTGTGTTCGCGGCCTATGACGCTTCACGGAACGCCACCGAGGGCGTTCCCTAGAGAGATGTCGTCGGTGACGAGCGCGAGCAAGGTGACGAGAACCGCCGACTATTAATCGTCGTGATTCTTCCGAGCGTGCGAAACGGCCCGCCAGTTACACTGCGAGCCTCGCGAGAGATTACGCCATAAGCGTCACTGATACCGCGGGCCCAGCGGAGGCGTTGGTGGCCTTGCCATATCGTTTGGCCGTTGCGGCACGGTGGCCGGCAACCCCGCCTCGACCGGCGACGTGTAGAAACCCGCGCCCGGAATCACCTGGCTGTCGGTTGGGCCGTCGAAGATGGTCCAGATTTTCGTCGAGCTCTGCAGCTTCTCGACGTACTGGTGAATGAGCCTCTCGGTGCGCTCCTGCTTGAGCTTTTGCTTGATCTGAGCCTGCACATCGGGAAACGGCGTACGACCAGCAAGAACGCGCTCGGTCACCCGAATGATGTGGAACCCGCGACTGTCTTCGATAATGCCGCTCAATTGCCCGACCGGCAGGTTTAACAGCGCCTCGTTCAGCACGTCGGACGTCATGCTTCCTTCGAACGTCCAATCGTGCACGCCGCCGAAGTTCGCCGTCGGGCCTTCGCTCACCGCGCGCAGACCTCGCCAAACTGCTCGCCGCCGAGCACTCGGTTGCCCGCCGCCGCGATGGCGCGATACGCGTCCGCCTTCGACGGATAGCTCGCGAAACGAACCATCAGTTGTTCCCAACGCATCTTCGTTTCGAAGTCGTACTCGGTCGCGTGCTCGAGATAGTACGCCAACAGTTGCTCGTGCGCGACTTCCTTTTCGACCTTGGCTTGTTGACGGACCCAGTCCTGAGCGACGTTGCGCTCCAAGAACGCGCGCTTCTCGCGTTCGACCGAGTTGCCAACCTCGTGAAGTTTCGCGTCCAACTCTTCGCGTGTGTGGCAGCCCGTACGCTTCAGAGCCTTGGGAACTTCAAGTTCCTCGAACATCTCGCCGCACTTGGTCTCGATGTTCTTCCAGCCGTCGCCGACCTTGCGGCGTGCTTCGCAGATGATGAGCTTCTGCTGAATCGCCTGGTCGAGCTTTTTGCGAACGAGCATCTCGCGCACTTTCTCGACTTCTTCTTCCGGAGCGCCTTTAGCAATCGTGGCGAGTTGTTCGTCGATGGGTCCGAGAATCTCTCCAGCCAAAATAACTTCGCTGCCAATGCGCGCAATGACCTTAGCGCTGTCGTAACGTGTAATCGGCGGAGGCGCGGGCCCTTGCGGTGCTACTCCGTCCGCGAATGGAAACGAGGCTTCGGGAATCGGCGTCTCAAGAACAGCCGTCGGAGATGAAGGCGCCGACGCGCTGGTCGCGACGACCGCGCTCACAGGCATCGCGGCAGGCTGTGCTGGATTCGGCTGCGCTGGATTCGGTTGCGCCGGGTTGGGCGCTTTCCATGTCTCGGTCGGCACTTTTGAGATCGAAGTTCCTGGCAGGGAACTTTGTGATTGAGAAAAGGAAGGCGCCAGACGCGGCGGACCGAACATCGCCGCCCGGTTGCCTTGCGGCGCGTTCGACGTCGGCGACGCCACAGGCGACGCGCTTGGCCATCCCGCCGGCCGCGATACCGCTTCGGTCGACTCGACTGGCATCGGCGTCAGTGAGTTGCCCATGCCAAGGGCCGCGTTCCCTGTCGGCCCAGCCGATCCTACGCCCATCGGCATGCCCATGGGCGCCATTCCGCCTGGCCCTGGGCCTTGCGGACTCCAGCCGCCGTAACCGCCCATGTTCATGCCCGGGCTTTGCGCCGAGGCTTGACGCACACCGATGGCATCGAGCCACGCGCCGCGATCATCGTGCTGCGACCATAGCGCCGCAACGACGGCGAGCGTCGAGACGTACAAGCATGGATAAAAGAGCCGTGCCAAGGCTTTGGTGCTTCCGAGCTGGCGCGAGCCGGCATCGTGCCGACCATCGAACAGCGAGAAACGGGATGAGGAATGTGAGGTGGGGCGAACCGGGCGAAACAGTAGCTCTGCTCGCGGCGCGGCGGATACTACGCAATCGCTGTGGCCTTTGCAACAGCGGTTGTATCGTCATAACCGCTTCGGGGACGCCAGTATCATCTGACCTTCGGGCCACGCCGTTTCTGGTGACTGCAAACCACCGCGCATGATAGCGACGCCTTCATAACGAATATCGCTTAGCAACGCTCGTAGCTTCGCCTCACTGCCTCCAGCGCGATTCATCAATCTCGAATCGAACTCGAATAACACATGCGGTTGATACCGCCGCAGCGTTTCACGAGCCCCGTCGAGCACGCTGGCATCCCAGCCTTCGACGTCAATCTTCATCAGGTCGACGCGATCAAGCCCCAGCGACGGCCAAAGGTCGTCGAGTCGTTGCGTCGTTACTTCGATGATGTCATCGACGCTGCCATTATGGGCGCTGGCATCGATAAGATGTCCATCGCCAGCACCGACGTCGCTAGCTTGCGGACTGCGGAAGCGCATCGTCCCAGAACGATCGGAGAGCGCGATGCTCGACACGCTGACATTCGATAGGTCGTTGCGTGCGAGGTTGGCTTCGAGCCGCGGACGAATGTGCGTGTTCGGTTCAAATGCAACCACCCGTCCCGTCGGTCCGACGCGATGCGCGAGCAGCAACGTGTGCCAACCAACATTCGCTCCCACGTCGAGCGCCGTCTGCCCTGGCTTCAGCAGCGACGCCATGACTTTCTGGGCATCGGGCTCGTACTCGCCGAAAAACAACGCGTACCAGCCGATGAGCGACGTCGGCTCCGCCAGAAACTTCATTCCCTCGACCGTCGTCACAACGCGCGACGGCACTTTCACCTCGCGACCCGGCGGCGCAAACCAACGCACGACGCGTTCCCATCCGCGCGGTTTGCCGATGCATCGTCCGGCTGTGATGAGAAGTTCGTCGAACATGCTGGAATCGATCTCTGTTACTTCGCTGCCAACAACGCCCGCACCAACGCGCCAATCGTGTCCGCGTCGGCATGTTCGTTCGACATCGTGCCATATGCGCTGCGGCCGTCGACGACGCGCAACATGCCCTTCAGCCGCTTCACCAGCTCGTCGATCTTCGATCGCGATGTGTACTTGAAAACGATGTACTTGCCTTCGAGGTGAATCGAATCGATCGACCAAGGTTGCGCGAGAATGCCGATCTCGTGCCGCAACAACAACCGTTGCACCTCGATCGGCATCGGCCCGAATCGGTCGGTCAACTCCGCACGCAAGTCAGCCAACTCCGCAAGGTCGGCGACTCTCGCGAGGCGTCGATAGACGTCTATTTTCAGTCGCATGTCGGGCACATACCGACGCGGCAGATAAGCTTCGCCGGGCAGGTTGAGGTTGACGTCGATGATCGTCTGCGGCGGCAGGTTCTTCAACTGGCGGACCGACTTTTCGAGCAACTGGCAGTACAGTTCGTAGCCGACGGTGGCGATGTGTCCGCTCTGCTGCGTGCCGAGAATGTTGCCGGCGCCGCGGATTTCGAGGTCGCGCATTGCAATGGCGAAGCCCGCCCCCATGTTGCTGAACTCCTCGATCGCCGTGAGTCGCCTCGCCGCCGTCGTCGTCAACGACCTGCGCGGATCGACGAGCAAATAGCAGTACGCCCGATGTTTGTATCGACCCACGCGGCCACGCAACTGGTGCAAGTCGGCAAGCCCGTATTGATCGGCGTCGTCGATGAAGATGGTGTTCGCGTTCGGAATATCGAGTCCGCTTTCGATGATTGTCGTCGCCAAAAGAATGTCGTAGCGACGCTCGATGAAGTCGAGCATCACCTGCTCCAGCGCGCCCTCGGCCATTTGTCCGTGGCCGATGCAAATCGATGCCTCGGGCACAATCTGCTGCAGTCGCCACGAGAGCTTCTCAATGTCGTGTACGCGATTGTGAACGAAGAAGACTTGTCCGCCGCGGTTCAACTCACGCAGCACCGCTTGCCGCACCAGGTCTTCGTCGAACCGCGTGACACGCGTCTCGACGGCGAGACGATCGGACGGCGGCGTTTCGAGATTCGTGATGTCGCGCAGCCCCAGCAGCGACATGTGCAGCGTGCGCGGGATCGGCGTGGCCGTCATCGTGAGCACGTCCACGATCTTGCGGTACGTCTTGAGCTTCTCCTTCACACCGACGCCGAATCGCTGCTCCTCGTCGATGATGAGCAGGCCGAGGTTTTTGAACGCTATGTCGCCTTGCGCGAGACGATGCGTGCCGATAACGATTTCAACCGAGCCATCAGCCAGTCCCGCGAGAATGCGTTTCTGCTCCGAGTCGCTGCAGAACCGACTCAGTACCTCAATGCGAAACGGATACTCGCTCATGCGAGCGCGGAACGTTCGCCCGTGTTGCGCAGCGAGCACTGTCGTCGGCACAAGAACCGCGACCTGATATCCGGCATCGACTGCTTTGAACGCGGCTCGCATCGCCAACTCAGTCTTGCCATAACCCACGTCGCCGCAGATCAGGCGATCCATCGGCTGCTGTTCGAGCATGTCGTGCCTGATCGCTGCGATGCCCGTCAGTTGGTCGGGTGTCTCCTGATAAGGAAACGACGCCTCGAACTCGCGCTGCCATTCGCTGTCGGGCGGGAACTGGATACCCGGCCGACTCGCCCGCGCCGCCTGCAAGTCGAGCATTTCGACGGCAAGATCGGCGACTGCCGCCTCGGCCGCTTCCTTCTGTCGCCCCCAGGTGCGACCGCCGATCTTCGCGAGCGTCGGCCGACTCTTCGTGCCGCCGACGAATTTCTGCACGAGCTCGATTTTCGACGCGGGAACATAAATCCGCGTGCTGCCGTCGAACTCAAGTTCGAGGTGCTCTTCGTTTTGACCGTCACTTTCGAGCAGACGCAGGCCGCGGTATTTGCCGATGCCGTGCGCGACGTGAACGACATAATCCCCTTCGCGCAGCTCGAGGAAGCTGTCGATCGCGCGACTCTGCCGACGGCGCGTAGGGCGTGCGATCTCAACACGGTGGAACAACTCGCCGCCGCTGATGAGCACGAGGCGTTCGAGCACGAGTCGAAAGCCTGAACGCAACCGGCCGAGCGGGAAGTGCAGCTTGCCACATTGCGCGAGCTGTGTGTCGGCGAACAACTCGCCAAGTCGCTGAACTTCGGCCTCGGTCTGACACACGACGTAAACGTCTTGCCCTTGTCCGGCAGTATCGAGTTCGTTCTTGACCTTCGCGATGTCGCCGCTGAAACGTTCGACCGATTCCACCTTCAGCCGACACGTTGTTTCGAGCGAGGTGATCGACAGGCTGGCTGCCGTCACCGATGGGAAGCGGTAGATGGTGTTGAGCGCGGAGCTAACCGTGTGAAAGTGTTTCGGATGATCGAGACGGTCGAGAAAGTGACGCCCTTCGTCTTCGATCTGCCCGGGCTCGACGAGCATGAACCAGCTTTCGGGCGACAAATGGTCCGCGAACGAAGCGTCGCTCGTCTCTGCCGTGTCGAGAGCCGTCACATCAACGCTATCGAGCGATTCGAGGCTGCGTTGGCTGGCGACTTCGAAACTACGGATCGATTCGATCTGATCGCCGAACAGCTCGACGCGCACCGGATCGAACCAATCGGCGGCGAAGATGTCGAGGATGCCACCGCGCAGCGAGCACTCACCCGGAAGCTCGACCGCGCTGGTGTGATGAAAACCTCGCTCGACCAGCCATTTCACGAGCGCTTCGAGGTCGATCGTATCGCCGACGTTCAGACGCCGTGAACAGTTGGCGATCGTCTCGCGTGTCGGCACCGGCTGCAGCAAACTCTGGATACTCGTGACGACGAGGCCCGACCCTGTCGGCCTGGACAATTGCTTGAGCAATCTCAATCGATCGCCGAAGACCTCATCGCCGATCTTGTGCTCACTCGGCAAGGTTTCCCATGCGGGAAACTTCTCGGCCTCGCGCGGCGTGAAGAGCGACAAGTCGTCGATGAACTCGTCGATATCGCCTTGATGCGGACAAACGATGACGAACGTCGAGGGGCAGCGCTCAGCCAAAGCGGCTGCGACGAGCGCAGACGATGATCCTCGGACCCCGTCGAGCGTGGCCCCGTGACCCGCTCGCAGGCTGGCGATAACCGCCTCGAAGCCCTCAGCCTTCGCGATTCGTTCGACCAGCCGGCGAAGCTGGTCGGACACGAGAGGTGGTGCTTCCGTCGCACACATGTGTCGTAGTGATTCTAGAACCCTTCTCCCTTTGGGAGAAGGTGGTCCGCCGCAGGCGGATCGTATCAGCGTGCGCTTGATCGTCAGTTGACCGTCATAACGTCGCTACGGCGTTCCATCACCGCTTGCGGTTTCGCGCGTTTCTCTGGATTGGACGCGCGAAACCGCAAGCGGTGATGGATCAATTAACGTCAGGTTCACTACCCGTTTCCCGAAGGGAGAGAGTCGATCAGCGGCTAACCCGCGTGCGCTTCCTGCTCGCGCAGACGCTGATCCCAGTAGTGAAACTGCGGATCGCCTTGGCGGAATGCGAAGACGGCTTCGCTGTCGGGATTTGGCGACGACCGGCGCGGAAGCACGCGCACCAACACAGCGCCATCGCTACGACGCTCGACTTTCCAGCGTTCCTGGTCCATCACCACTGATTACCAGATGCCGACTTACAAGATTCCGACGATTCGATCGGGAATTCCCCGAAGGCACGTACATTTTTGCACATGCCGCACAATAATACTAGGTCACGATAAGCTACGTCACGCTCGGCAGGCCACCCGCGGCATGGGGTGTTGGATGCCTTCGAGTCGCAAAAGCAGCTTTTTCAGCGGCAGACCCGGGCTCATCGAGTATCCGCCCAGCCCGCCTCCGGAAGCCAGCACCCGATGGCAAGGCACGATAATCGGCACTCGATTGCGGGCCATCACATTGCCCACCGCGCGGGCTGAACGCGGCGCCCCGGCCTTCTCGGCAAGCTGCTTGTAGCTGCTCGTCGAGCCGTGACCAATGCGACGACAACGTGCGATCACGCGCTGCACAAACTCGCCGTCGTCCATCGCGTCGATTTTTACATCAAGGAAGTCGTCGCGCTCGCCGGCGGCATAACGTTGCAATCGCTGCGCGAGAGGAACGTCATCGGCATCGCGCAACGTTTGCGACTCGTTCACGTCGCAAGCTCGCGCGTTGAGTGCCGCAATCGCTTCGGCCGGCGACTCGTGCGTGAAGGTGAGATATCGCACGCCTCGCTTGCCAAGCGACATCGCGAACCAACCGAGTTCGCTTGGAAAGACGACGCACGACGTCTCGCTTGCTGGCATCAAACGCGTGCGGTGCATCGACAAGATCCTCCGGTGATTTTGACGCAAATGCGCTGCACGGCCGCAATGCTTTACAGTCGCTCTAGCGGCATTCTATACTGACCCGTTCGAGAGGCCAACGAATTTGATGGCGGCCCATCGACTCGCGCGGTGCCGACGCGTCTTACGGCAGAATTCTCCAAGGAACTTGCGGAAATGAATCGTTACAGTTCGCTGTGCGACGATTTCTACGTCAACATGAATCTCAGCACTGAGATGGAGTTGTCGCAGAACCGCGAGACCGTGTTGCACTACTTCGAGCGCATCCAGCGGAAGTATCCGACGATGCGCAATTTCTATTGCCGCGAGAAAGGCGACTTCATTCTCGAAGAGGACAAGGATCGCGGGCAGTACCGCTGGGCGACGATCGAACATCGCCGCGTCTGCTCGGGTCAGGTGAATCCAGAAAACGTCGACGACGCGCTCGAGCAACACAAGCTCGTGCTCGAACTCGCACCGTACATGCTCTCGGTCAGCCCGTTGGATTGCGAAGCGCTCGACCTGCTGTTCGGTTTCGACTTCACGTATCGCGGCAACCACAACCAACTCGTGGCCGAGGCTCTCGGCGTAAGCCCCGCCATGGATCGGTTGGTCGACGTGCCGGGGGCGACGGTTCTGAACTTCGAGCCATCGGTCACGCTCGCCCTCGACGAAGATTGCCGCACGCAGTGTCGCTTGTCGATCGAAACACGCACGAACGCTTACCAGGTTCGCACGAGCGACTTCCCCGAAGAACAGTTGAGCGTCTATCTGACCGCCCGACAGTACGGGAGCCTCGGCCCTGACATGACGTACGTGGCGGCACTCGAAAACTTGTCGCGAGTGTGCAACGAAATGGTCGATCGTTACGTGATCGACAATGTCCTGCGGCCGCTGGCACGGACGATCGCGCTGAAATAGCCGACGTTTAGCCGGCGGGCTTGCCCGCCGCGCGAGGCCGGACACGGCTCGCAAGCGAGCCGGCTAAACGCACGTTAGAATTATTTCATGGGAATCTCCTTCAGCGACTTCGCGCGTTCGGTCAACTTCGAAACCGCCTTCAACGTCCTGGCGATCGCCAAGCGCCTGAAGGCGCAAGGCAAACGCGTCATCGAGTTGGAAATCGGCGACAGCCCGTTCCCCTCGACTGCGTCGGCGAAAAGCGCGGGCATCGCCGCCATCGAGGCCGATCAGTCGCACTATTGCCCCAGCGTCGGCCTGCCGCAACTCCGCGAGGCCGCTTCAGCCTACGTGAATCGCGAGCACCGCCTGAAAACGACGGCCGCGAACATTATCGTCGCGCCCGGCGCCAAGCCGTTCGAGCAGTTCTTCTGCGAAGCGTTTCTGAACCCCGGCGACGGCGTGCTCGTCTTCAGCCCGTACTTTCCAACATATCTGCCGAACATTCTTCGCCGCGGCGCGAGGCCGGTGCTCGTGCCGCTGCGGCAAGAACACGAGTTCCGTCCCGAACTCGACGCGGTCGAGCGATTCCTCAAGGAAGACGCCAAGCCGAAGGCGATCTTTCTCAACACGCCGCACAATCCCACCGGCGGCGTCGCAACCGAGGAGGACCTTGCCGGCATCGCGAAACTCGTCCGTGGACGCGACGTGGCCGTATTCAGCGACGAGCCGTACGACCAGATGGTGTGGCGAGGCAAGCATCGCTCGATCCTCGAGCACGACGGCATGCTCGATCAATGCGTCGCGGCCTACACGTTCAGCAAGAGCTACAGCATGAGCGGTTGGCGGCTGGGGTTCGCCGTCGCGAGTCCCGCGATCGTCGAGATCTTTTCGAAGCTGTTGAACACAACCCTTTCGTGCGTGCCGCCGTTGGTGCAGTTGGCTGGCGCCGCGGCGCTGGAACATGACGATGCCGAACGCAACGCGACGATGCAGAAGTTTCGTCGCAAGGTCGAGTTGCTGACCGCCGAGTTGGCGAAGGTGCCGAACGTGCGATGTCTCGATCCCGCCGCGACGTTCTACGCGTTTCCGTCCGTCGCCGAGATTTGCAACCGGCTCAAGATCAGCTCGCATGGCCTCGCGATGTATCTGCTCGAAGGCGCCGACGACGTGATGGGCGTTGCATGTTTGGGCGGCGAGTGCTTCGGCGAAGCCGGCGGCGGCTTCATTCGCTTTAGCTGCGCCGAGCCCGATGACGCAATCGTCGAGGCCGTGAAGTTCTTCGCCGATGCCGTCACACGCAACGATCGCGTCGAGCGCTATCTCGCCGAACATCCTGCGTACCGGCTGGCGCGGCCGTATGCGTGATCACGTTTAGCCGCGACGCGCAGCGAGCGCGTGTTCGGCGGCGAGCGCTCGCTACGCGTCGCGGCTAAACAGATGTCATCCCTTCAACACCGCATCGCGCGCTCTCAGCACGGCGTCGATAATCGACCGCATCCGTTCTTCTTCCGTGAACGGCGAGAGGACGTAACTCTTCAGCGCGACGATCGGCGTGCCGAAGTCCGACTGTTGATAACAATCGGTCATCGACAACACGACGCCGTCACCCGCCAAGGCCTCGGCGTGCACGCGCTCGAACACTCGCCGATTCAGCGCGTTGTACTCGATCAACTGTTGTTGAAAGCCGGCGTCGCTCATCTCGCGTTCTTTCACGCTGAACGTGTCGACGCCGCTCGGATAAACGCGGAATAGCGTCACCGGCCCGACATTCTCACCGTTGAGCACCGTCAGATCCGGATGCGACTCCAACCCTTCTCGCAACACTTCGGCCATTTCGACGATATGCCCCAGCAGCGTTCGCAGACCTTGCTTGCCGAGCATCAGCAAGTTCGCTAGCGCCGCCATCGGACCGGTGCCGCTGCGACTGGTTTCGAGCGTGAACATGCCCGGATGGTTCTCGCCCGACTGATACAGGTACGGCATCGATTCGCGCACACGGCTAATCGTCTGCAGGTCCGCGCGATCGCCGAACATCACCAGCGACGAGATATACGGTGCGAAGCCGGTCTTGTGGAAATCGATTCCCACCGAGTCGGCCAATCGCAAATGTTGCATGCGATGATGCGCTGCCGCGAGCGCGCGAACCGTGCGACCGCGGAAGCCGAGCGGATTGCCGACGAAGTCGTAGTCGTTGAACACGCTCCACGCCCAGCCGATGACGGCGTCGGCGTGCAGATGTGGGCGATACGGCAACTTGAACTCTTCAACAAGGTCGTCACGCAAGCGACGCATCGCTTCCAAATCGTCGATGCCAAACGCGTCGGTCGAACCCATCGTGGCGATGATCGCCGCAATCGGCCTGCCTGCGGCGAGTGTTTCGCGCCGATCAACGCAAGTTTGCCGAGATGCATCGAGTTGTCGTGACGACAAGGAATCTTGACGACGTTCTCCTGGCCGAGACCCAACCAACCCGCCACGCTGAGCGCGCAGTAGTGCCCGCTGGTCGAAGTCAGAATGACGGCGTCCTTGCGAAGTCCATGACGTAGCGTGCCGGGGAGCGCTTCTCCAAACCGACCTTTGCGGCATAGAGCATCGCGCCGGTTCCACCGAACGTGAACGCGCCCCCGACCTTCTCAGGATCGTAGCCTACGAGGTCGGCCGACATGGCAATCGCGCAGGACCTCGGCCTCGGAAACGCCGCGGCCGCTTTCGTCGCTGCACAAGTTCGGATTGAATGTGCTCGCGAGTAGCACGCCGATGATGCCGGCAATCGACGGCGGCGGAATGACGTTCACCTGGCTGAGCGGGTGCCCCCAGAGGAACAGTCCTTCGAGGTGTTTCACCAACTGCGGAATGCACTCCTCGAGCGATTGTGTCTGATCGGCCATGCGCGAGCTGAGTGCACGGCGATAGTCGGGTTCGACAGCGGCGCCCAGCAGCGGCGTTTGCGACTTGAGTTGATCGACCTCGTTGAGAGCGCAGAATCGAGAAGACGAAGTAGGCGTCGTGTACCGGGTCGGAGACAGGCTGCGGGAACTGCTTGCGCAGCGAGTCGAGAAGCTCGCGGTACTGTGGCGTGTTGGGTGCGTGCATGGCGGTGCGTTACTCAGGCCCACGGACGGCCGTCTGTGGGTTGCGGCGTGGATGGGTTATCGGGTTCGTTGCCGAAGTTGATCCAACGTCACGGCGGCGACGATGATCACCCCTACAATAATATCCTGCACCGGGTTGCTGAGTCCCAACAACGTACAACCGCTGGCAATCACGCCCATCATCATCGCCCCGGCGAGCGTGCCCAGCACCGTCCCGCGGCCTCCGCTGAGGCTTCCGCCGCCGATCACCACGGCCGCGATAATCTTGAGTTCCAGGCCGAGGCCGGAGGTCGGATTGCCGCTCGACAGTCGCGCGAACTGATACATCCCCGCGATGCCGACGAATAATCCCGCCAAGGTGTAGACGGCCACTTTCACCCACGGGACATTTACGCCGCACAGCCGCGCTGTCGATTCGTTCGAGCCGATCGCGAAGACGTAACGTCCAAAGATGGTGTATCGCAGCACGGCCGACAAGATCGCCGCCAAGACGAGCGCCACCCACACGCCGAGCGGCAGCACCAGCCATTCGGGGTTGGGCCGCGAGGCGACCAACTCGCCAAGCCACTCGGGAATTTGCTCGGGCAGCGGACGCACGGTCGTTTCTTTGGCGACGATCTTCGCCACGCCAACATATGCGGTCATCGTGCCGAGCGTAATGATGAACGGCACGACTCGCAATAAGCTGATGAGCACGCCATTAAGCAAACCCGCGACGACGGCCGCGCCAACACCACCGACAATCGCCACGCTGCTGGAGTAACCTTCGCGCAGCAGCCACGCGAGCACCGTTGCCGACAACGCGAGGGCCGTTCCTGCCGAAAGGTCGATGCCGCCGGCGATGATGATGACCGTCATGCCGAGTGCCGCGACGGCGACGGTTGACGTTTGCACCATCATCGTGCGAAGGTTGCGCAGACTGACAAAACGCATCTCGCCGCTGGTTGCATAGTCCGCAATGGCGAATAGCGCGAAGACGACGGCAAGCGCAATCAGCGGGCCCAGCGACGTCGCGAGAAGGCGCAGCGAGATGCGATCGCGTGCCATCATCCTTCTCCCTTCGGGAGAAGGTGGCCGAAGGCCGGATGAGGGAGCGCTGCCCACGCGTGGTTTTTAATCTTGTACACGATTCACCCCTCACCCGGTTCGTCTTCGACGAACCACCCTCTCCCCCCAAGGGGCGAGGGTAAGAATCAAGCCTCGCCTCCGACGGCGGTCGCCATCGCGCTTTCTTGCGTCCACTCGTCGACGGGCCGAATCGCCCGCAATCGCCCGCGCGACATGACGCCGATCGAATCACACATCGCCAACAGTTCCGGCAGATAGGAACTCACGAAGATAATCGCCTTTCCCTCGGCGGCCAACTGCCCGAGCATGCGATAGATTTCGACCTTCGTGCCAACGTCGATGCCGCGAGTCGGTTCGTCGAGCAACATCACGTCGGCCTGCTGATGCAACAGCCGCGCGATGGCGATTTTTTGCTGATTGCCGCCGGAGAGTTCACCGATCGTTTGCTCTGGCGAGCGTGCCTTGACGGCGAACGTCTGCATCCAGTGCTCGACCGCTTCGTGGCGGCGGCGAAGGTTCAGCCACCCGCCGCGACTGTACGGTTGCAGCCGGCTAAGCGTGAGATTGTCGGCGATCGAACGATCTTGCGCGAGTCCTTCCGTTTTGCGATCTTCGGAAACGAGGCCAAGCCCCGCACGGATGCGAGCCTGTGGCGATTGCGACGATACAACGTTCGCAACTTTCACCTGGCCTGAGCGGACCGCGTCGAGACCGTAGATCGCCCGCAACAATTCGGTGCGTCCGGCGCCTACCAGCCCCGCGATGCCGAGGATTTCGCCTCGCCGCAGGACGAAGCTCACGTCTCTCGGCATGTCGCGACCGGTGAGGCCTTCGAGCGACAGAATGGTTTCGCCTGGTTCGTGCGGCACGCGGGGGAACAGGTCGTCGACGGAGCGTCCGACCATCAGCGCGATGATTTCCGCTTCGCTTTTCTCGGCGAGCAGGCCACTGCCGACGCTGCGACCATCGCGGAGTACCGTGTAGCGATCGGCGACGGCCCGAATCTCTTCGAGGAAGTGGCTGACGTAAAGGATCGCCCGCCCCGACTGTTTCAAACGCGCGATGACCTCAAAGAGGTGTTCGGCATCGGGCTTCGTCAGCGAGCTGGTCGGCTCGTCGAACATGATGAAACGCGCGTCGAACACCAACGCCCGCGCGATTTCGACGAGTTGCTGCAAGCCGATCGGGAGGTCTCGCACGGGCGTGTCGATGTCGAGGTTGCCATGACCGAGCAGCGCGAGCGCTTCACGCACTCGTCGCGATTGCTCGCCACGGTGGACAAAACCGGCGGTGTGCAGCTCTTGGCCGAGCATGACGTTGTCCATCACGCTCAAGTCGGGAGCGAGGTTCAGCTCCTGATAGATCATCGCGATGCCGGCGGTACGCGCTTCGTGCGGACCGCTGGGCACGAACGGTTTGCCGGCAAGGTGGATCGTGCCTTCATCGGGCTTGAGCGCGCCGCTGAGAATTTTCATCAGCGTGCTTTTGCCCGCTCCGTTCTCGCCGATGAGTGCGAGCACCTCGCCGCCGCGGGCTTCGAGCGATACGTCGCTGAGCGCTTGCGTGGCGCCGAAGCGTTTGCCGATGTTTTGGATCGAGAGGACTGTGTTTGCGGCCATCATGAAAACCCTTCTCCCTTTGGGAGAAGGTGGCCGAAGGCCGGATGAGGGTGGTTAGCGCTATCTTGAGCGATGCATTTCACGACGCCCCTCACCCGGTTCGCCTGCGGCGAACCACCCTCTTCCGCACCGAGGAGAGGGTTTCACTCGAAAACCGGTGGATGCAACAACTCGTGCATCCGCGCCTCTTCCATGTTCTCGCGATTGGCGACGAACTCGCCGGTCGCGATGCGTTTCTCGACCGGCTTGCCGTCAATGTGATCCAGCACCGCCTTCGTGGCGAGGTAGCCCATTTGCACGGGGTCCTGCAGCACGATGGCGCTGATCTTGCCTTGCTTCATCGCCTCGATCAAGTGCGGGCTGGGGTCGAAAGCAACGAACTTCACCTTGCCCGCCAGGTCGGATTGTTCCAGTGCACGCAGCACGCCTTGGCTGTTCGGCTCGCACACGGCGAACATCCCATTCACGTCCTTGCCATACACCGTCAGCAAGTCCTCAGCCTTGGCGAGCGAAGTGTCGGGCGTGGTGCCGGAGTACTGCGTCGAGCTGAGGATTTTGATGCCGGGAAACTCGGCCGCCAGAGTCGCGAGAAAACCTTCCTCGCGTGCCTCGGTGCTTTCGCTTCCCTGGTTGTAGCGCATCAGAATGACGTTGCCTTTGCCGTCGAGCTGACGTGCCAGCTCTCGGGCTGCGATCGCGCCGCCGTTGCGGTTGTCGGTGGCGACGTAGCTGACGATCTTCGATTGGTCGTCCAGCCCGCTGTCGAAGATGACGGTCGGAATACCTTCGCGATGGGCCTCGGCAACATAGGGCACCAAGGCTTGCGAGTTCAGCGGAGCGAGCACGATGCCTGACACGCCGCGCGTGATGCAGTCTTGCACGATGCTGATCTGCCCTTCGGTATCGTCTTCGCGGAAGGGGCCTTTCCAAAGAATCTCGACCGTGACGTTCTGTTTCTCGCCATGTTCTTTGGCGGCCTGAACGGCGCCGGCATGGACGGACTTCCAGAACTCGTGCGTCGTGCCCTTGGGGATGACGGCGATGACGAGACGGCGCGGGCCGCCGGAGCCACCACAGCCAAGCAGCAACGCGGCGAGCAGGGTGCAGATTGTGAGTTTAGCCGCGTTGCTTGCAACGCGCGTCGCAAGCGACGCGGCTAACCCGGCGCAGATTCGTTGCGCGCTTTGCACGATGCGGTGCGAACCGAAGTTCATTAGTGGCGTGGCTTGCCGCGTCCCCAGCCTCGGCCGCGACCTCGGCTTTGGCCCGATTGTGGGTTTTTGGCGCGTGCTTCCATGTTGGCGTCGATGATGACCGACAACGCTTCTTCCCAAGTCGGAATGCCACGATGTCCGAGCTTCGCGTCGCCGAGATCATCGTCGTCGTCGTGATCTTCGTCTTCGCCGTGCATCGGCGGCACTGTCTCATACGCCGACTCGGCGCGTACCGGTTCAAGATCGTCGAAGTCGAGATCATCCGGATCATCGTCGTTGACCGGCTTCACCGGCTGTCGAGCGACGGGCTCTCGCGATGCCGGTTCTCGCGAGCCAGGCTCGCTGCGCGGCCCACGATCATCGGCCGGGCGGCGACGCCGACCGCCACGGCGTCGGCCCCCGCGACGGCGACGACCTTCTTGGCCTTCGCGGCCACCACGATCGTCGCGCTGTTGAGCGGCGGGGCGTGGACCGGAGAGGTCGTCAATCTCGTCGTCGTCGTCGTGTTCGTCATCATCTCGTTCGAGAATGTCATCGTCATCACGATCGAGCACATCACGGTCGAGCACGTCGCGATCATCCAAATCATCAAGGTCGTCGCCTACGATGCTCGCGCGTGGTTCGAAATCGTCGTCCGGCTCATCGGTTTTGTTTTCGCGTCCCGCACCCACCGGTCGCGATGCTTCGCCGCCTTCGCGGCTCCCACCGCGGCGGCGTCCGCCACGGCGACGTCGACGACGACGGCGACGCGGTTCGTCGGCCGAGCCTTCGGCGCTCTCCTTCGCCGGGCCACGCGAGTCGAACTCTTCGACAAATTCAGCCTCAATGATGACCTCATCGTCGCCTTGGGCGTTCCTTGCCGGCGGCTCGGCCGATCGCGGTGGCGCGCGTTCGGGTCTCTCATGCGACGGACGATCTTCGCGCTGTCGGAACTCGCGGGGCGGCCGATCCCGCGACCCGCGATCCTGCGCAGGCCGGTCACGTGACGAGCGCTCGCGAGGCGGTCGCGACGAAGGCGGCTCGCTCGACGACGCCGATCGCGCTTCGGGCTCGACGGTGCGCGGAATTTCGCTGCGAATCGGCTCGGCGCGTTGCGATTCGGCACGTTGCGACTCAACTCGCGGCGGCTCGGCTCGTGAAACTTCCGGTCGCGGAGGCGGGGCCGGCGGCGGCTCGAGTCCCAACGTCGACGCTACATCGCCCCAATTTGCGCGAGGCTTCGGCTTTGCCGGAGGGGCGGCCTTCTTCGCTTGCGGTGGCGGCGCGGGTGTCGCTTCGCGCTTGGGTCGAGTTTCCGATGGTTGCGAGTCCGCGCCGAGTTGGGCGGCCAATTCCTGCCAACGATTTTTCGAGTCGGTCATTTTGCGTGCAATGCGAGAAACGGGTGCTCGTCGCGAGTGTCCGCGCCGTCGGCGTGCCCGTGAAGTCATTCAAAAGGCGAACCGCCCGATTATAGGGTGACCGCCCGAAAGTGGGAAGAACGCGATTCCTAGCCGTAACAACACGTTCCATCGTTGCCGCTGGCACTCGGGGCTGTTCGATTCGATTCGCGTGGCCGTACAATTCCCGGGTCGAGCTTCGACCAGGAACGAGCCGCACAGTGACGATAGCCGCACAGTGAGGAAACACGGATGAGCACGAAGAGCCGGCAACCGAAGAAGCAGCAGGCGGCCGCCGTCGAGGAAGTCGAAGTCCGCGGCCACATTATCGACAGCCTGATCCTGCCGAAAATTCTCGACATCATTACCACGGCGGGCGGATCGTTCCGCATCAAGACGATCGTCATCGGCCAGGCGAGGCAGGATCCGAGCGAAGCGGTGATCGACGTCGAGGCGCCGAACGACGCCTTGCTCACGCAGATTCTCGCCCAGATTTACGACCACGGCGCGGTGCCGACCTCGGCGCAGGATTGTCGCCTCGTCGCGGCCGACATGCCGGGGGCATTTCCTGAGGGGTTCTACAGCACTACGAACCATCGCACGCAGGTGCGTCTCGACGGCCATTGGATCGACGTGGCCGATCAGGAGATGGACTGCGGCATCGTGGTCGACGCGAAGAACGCACAAGCCCGTTCCGTGGCGATGACCGACGTTAAGCTCGGCGATCCGATCGTCGTCAGCTATGCCGGTGTGCGTGTGATTCCCGAGGATCGCGGCGCGGACAAGCACATGTTCGAGTTCATGGGCTCGAGCGTTTCGACAGAGAAACCCAAAGGCGTTGCGATTCGTGAGATCGCACGCGAGCTGTTGCGATGTCATGCGAGCGGCGGCAAGACGCTCATCGTCGGCGGCCCGGCGATCGTGCATACCGGCAGCGGCGAGCACATGTGCGAGTTGATTCGCGGTGGGTACATCGATCGTTTGTTCGCGGGCAATGCGCTGGCAACTCACGACATCGAGCAGGCGATGTTCGGCACCAGCTTGGGCGTGCGGCTCGATCAAGGCATGAGCGTCGAGGCAGGACACGAGCACCATCTTCGCGCGATCAATCGCATTCGTCGGCTAGGCGGCATTCGCAAAGCGGTCGAAAGCGGGGCGCTGACGTCAGGCATCATGTACGAGTGCGTGAAGAACGGCACCGAGTTTTTGTTGGCCGGAAGTATTCGCGACGACGGTCCGCTGCCAGAGGTGATCACCGACACGCTCGAAGCTCAGCGGCAGATGCGGGCGGCGATTCACGACGTGACGTTCTGCCTGATGATCGCCACGACGCTGCACTCGATTGCGGTTGGCAACTTACTGCCAGCGTGGGTGCATGTGGTGTGCGTCGATATCAATCCGTCGACGGTGATCAAGCTCAGCGATCGGGGGTCGTTTCAGACGGTCGGCCTTGTGACCGACGTCGAGCCGTTTCTGCGGGCGCTCGTGCAAGATGTCAAGCAACTCGCGTCACAGGCGAGTTGAGGCCGTATATGTCGACATCGGCGTCACGACCGCAGATTCTGATGTGCCCGCCCGATTACTATGGGATCGAGTACGAGATCAATCCTTGGATGGATCGCACGCGGCAGGCCGATCATGCCACGGCCCAGCAGCAATGGCGCGGGCTGCGCGATCTGTTGCAGAACCTCGGCGTGGAGACGCTGTTGATGGAGCCGGTGAAGGGGCTGCCGGACCTTGTGTTCACGGCCAACGCGGCGATGATCTTTCGCCGCACGGCGATTCTGTCACGCTTTCGGCATCATCAACGTGCCGGCGAGGAGGCCTACGACGAAGCGTGGCTGCAGTCGCACGGCTTTGAAGTGCGCAAGGTGCCCGAGAAGGTTTACTTCGAAGGGGCAGGGGACGCGCTGTTCTGCGGTGATACATTGTTCGCCGGCTATCGCTTCCGCAGCGATGCCAAGGGGCATCAGTTGATAGCCAGCATGCTCGGTTGTCGCGTAATTCCGCTCGAATTGGTGAACGGATACTTCTACCACCTCGACACCTGTTTTTGTCCGCTCAACGCGACGACGGCGATCTGGCATGCCGAGGCCTTCGACGACTACGGACAGCGCGTGATGCGCGTGCTCGTGGGTGATTTGATCGACGTGCCCGAAGACGAGGCGCGGCGGTTCGCTTGCAACGCGGTGGTCGTTGGCAAGCATGTCGTGACGAACACCGGCTGTCCGGCTCTGCACGCCCGTTTGCGCGAGCGAGATTTCGAGCCTCACGAGACACCGCTCGACGAGTTCGTCAAAGCCGGCGGCAGCGCGAAGTGCCTCACGCTGCGCCTCGATGGTGAAGAGGCGGCAGCGTGGAAGCAATCGAGCGTTTGATAATCCCATCCCGCAACGGCGAAATCGGATTCCCTTCTTCCCTCTCCCCTTGCGGGAGAGGGTGGTTCGCCGAAGCGAACCGGGTGAGGGGTTGAGGCGAGTACACGCTTCAGTACCCCTCACCCCGGCCCTCTCCCGCGATGGGGAGAGGGAGCAAACTGCGTCGCCGTTCGATGAGTAACCTGAAGATCAACTAACCGTTGCACTATCGCGGCGGCGTCGGGGCTGCCGTTTGCGTGCGGCTGTCGAGGATCATCGTCGTGTTGTCGGCGACGTTGAACAGCGGACGATAAGGTCCGTTGTGGCAACCGGTGCGGCAACGTCCGGGGTAGAAAGCCAGGCCGAACATGACGCCCCAGCCTTCGCCGACCGCGTTGAGCGGCGGACCTTGCGACGGAATGATGTAGTTGTACCCGCCGTAGAAGTCGAATTGGTTCGATAGCGGCACGCGGAAGTCGCTACCGACGATGGCGTCGGTGTTGGTCGTGCTGCCGTTGCCGTACACGCCACTGGCAAAGCCGATCCACGCGCGTCCCTGTCCGCCGTTGGGCAGCGTGCGTCGGTAGAAGAATTGATTGAGTGACATCGGCTGAACCGTTCGCATGAACGTGCCTCGTGTGGTTACGGCAATGGGGTTGAACGACTGCGCGGCAAACTGCGGCGTGGCGACGCTGTCGGTGCGTGAGCTCGACGTCCCCCAGTAGCCGATTTCGTGGCCTCGCGCTCCGACGATGCTGTACTCGTAACGCAGCTGCGCGACGTTCATGTTCACGTAGTAGTTGTCGTTCAGATAGTCGAACACGATGCCGCCTTGCCATCCGCGGCCATAGAACGCGCGATGGAACATGCCGACGGTGAAAAAGGCCTGCGTCCGCGACGAGGTGCCGGTGATCAGGTTGCCGCTCAGGTCGCTTTCGACCACTTGAGCACCGATCTGATAGCCGATGCCTCGGCGGTGCAACAGCACGTCGCCGACGTTGATCGCTTGCGAGAATCCGAAGTTTCCGTTCGTGCCAAGGTCGAACGGTCCCTTGAACGCTTGCACGCCGGTGGCGACCGAGGTTTCGTTCAACCACGACAACCAACTGCACGGGTGAAAACGTTCGCCGAACATGACGTCGGGTCCGCAGCACGAGTCGTCGAACCCGCCGCCATAGCACGGGCCGCAACCGACCCACGGCCTCAACAGCGGGCACCAGCCAAGCAACCCGCAGCCCGGCGTCCAGCAAGGGCCGCACGTGCCGCATCCACCGGGGCCGCAATAGCCGTCGCCGCAGGTGTCGCAACCAGGGTCCATGCCGTAGCCATTGCCGCCATAGCCGTCGCCCATGATCATGCCTTGTTGGTTGGGCGGCATGACCGGGCCATCGACCATCGGCCGACTGATGTTGTCGGGCGACGGGGACATGATGATTTCGTCTTCAGCGAACGGCAGCGTGCGCGCGTTCTGCATGTTCATCTGCGGCTGCATGTTTTGCGGCTGCATTGTTTGCGGCATCCCGGGCTGCATCGAGATCGGCCGCGCCCGTTGTTGCACCATCGGCAACGTCGGCAGTTGCGCCGCCGTTCCGCCGGGCGTCCAGCGCTGACGCGCCGCGGTCTCGGCCGTCGGCAGCTCGATGACGTTCGATTCGGTGCTCGGCGCCTCGATCGGAATCGGATTGCGGGCTGGCCGCCATCCGGTCGTCGATTGAGCGAAGGCGCTGGTCGCGGCAAGGCTGCCGCAAAGCAAAGCACCGAGGAAGAAATGTTGGCTGAACGATCGCAGGGGGGAAATCATGGTGTCACCGTTGAGTTAAGACCCGCGTAGCCCTCCCCCCGGAGGCCGACGCCGAGATTTCAACGGTGAGTATCGGAAACCACCCCGAGCGGACTTTCGTCAAAGTCACGAAAATCGGAAGAGGCGACGCAGATTCGCCATCTTGTCGTTTAGCCAGCGAGCTTGCTCGCCGCGGCGGATGTTGGCGTGTCTCGCCTCACGCGGCGAGCAAGCTCGCTGGCTAAACGGTTACGCGGTTGCGCTTTCGAGCGCTTGTGACAGGTCGCCGTAGAGATCGTCGAACGCCTCGAGGCCGACGCTCAGCCGCACGAGGCTGTCGTTGATGCCGCAAGCGGCGCGAGCACTCGCCTCGTAGCTAGCATGCGACATCGTGGCTGGATGCTCGATCAGCGATTCGACAGCGCCGAGACTGACAGCAAGCTGGAACAGGTGCGTCGACTCGGCGACGTGCTTGGCCGCCTCGAATCCGCCATCAACTTCAAAGCTCACGATCGCCCCGAACCCGCCGGTCATCTGCTTCTTTGCGAGCTCGTGACCGGGATGCGATTTCATGCCGGGATAATAGACCCGCGTCACACGGGGATGCTTCGCCAGCGCCTGTGCCAATCTCAGCGCAGTGCGCGACTGCTCGAGCACACGCAGCTCCAATGTCTTCAACCCACGCGAGCAGAGAAAAGCTTCGAGCGGCGCGAGAATCGCCCCGGTGGCGTTTTGCACGAAGTAGAGCCGGTCGTAGAGCGTCTTGTCGCCGACGACGAGGGCGCCCCCCATCACGTCGCTGTGTCCGCCGAGGTACTTCGTCGCCGAGTGCATCACGATGTCGATGCCGAACTCCAGCGGCCGCGTGAGGACCGGCGACGCGAACGTATTGTCGACTGCCACAAGTGCGCCATGCTTGTGTGCGATCTTCGCGCACGCCGCCAGGTCGGTGATCGACAGCAACGGGTTGCCCGGCGTCTCGAGCCACACGAGCTTCGTCTTCGGCGAGAGTGCTTGCTTCAACTTGTCGAGATCGGTCGTATCGACCAGCGAGACGGTGATACCTGAGTTGTTGACCACCTTGTGCAGCAGGCGATACGTGCCGCCGTAGATGTCGGCTCCTGCGACGATGTGATCGCCCGTTTCGAGCAACATCGTCGCGCAATGTGTCGCGGCCATGCCGGTCGAAAACGCTAGCGCTCCAACGCCACCTTCCAGCGACGCCAACGTCGTCTCGAACGCTTTGCGCGTGGGATTGCCGCTACGCGAGTAATCGAACTCGCCCCACACGCCCGCGCCCGGCTGCACGTACGTTGTCGACAAATGGATGGGCCGAACGACCGCGCCTGTTTGCGGGTCGCACTCTTGACCGACGTGGATGGCGCGTGTGCGGAATTCCATGTTCAACTATCGCATTCAATTCGGCGTCGATTAGGGAAATGTCGACGTCATTCGTGGCGCAACCGGCGCGACCAACGGTCGCGGCTTTATACTTGATCGAGTGCCTGCTTCAAATCGGCGATCAGGTCGTCGGTGTTCTCGATGCCGCACGACAGGCGAATCATGTTGTCGGGA
Source organism: uncultured Planctomycetota bacterium (assembly GCA_963708675.1). Taxonomy (GTDB): domain Bacteria; phylum Planctomycetota; class Planctomycetia; order Pirellulales; family PNKZ01; genus DATAXP01. Next base: position 456,301 of record CAVPTO010000003.1, on the reverse strand, counting down.
ATGCCGAAGCGCTGCCGGTCTTCGACGGGCAGCTCGAAGTAGCTCATCACCATTGGCTGCTCGATCAGCGACTCGACACCGCCGAGGCTGGGACCGATCCTCGGCAGACGTACCGCATCGACGACATTGGCCGTGCGGCGCCAATCGGCATCCTTCACCAGAAACGTCACCAGGCCACCGAAGCCGCGCATCGTGCGAGCGGCGATGGCGTGATAGGGATGGCTCGGCAATCCCGGATAATAGACACGCTCGATTTTCGGGTGCGTCGACAGAAACTCCGCAACGGCGAGCCCGTTTTGATTGTGGCGGGCCATCCGCAACTCGAAAGTTTTCAATCCGCGGAGCAGCAGATAAATATTCTGCGGCGAGTTGATTGAACCCATGATGCCGCGCAACTTGCGGACCGAGTCGAGCTTGCTCTCGGCGCCGACGAGGCAGCCGGCCAGCAGATCGTTGTGCCCGGCCAAATACTTGGTCGCCGAGTGCAGCACGTAATCGACGCCTGCGGCCAACGGTCGAATGTTGAACGGCGTCGCAAGCGTCGCGTCGATCAACGTCTCGACATTGTGCCGGCGGCCGACGGCGACAAACTTCTCCAAATCGACAACGCTCATGTGCGGGTTCGTCGGCGATTCGCTCACCAGCAACTTCGTGCGCGGCGTGATCGCGGCCTCCATCGCCTCGTAATCGCAGGCAGGCACTTGGCGCGTCACGACACCGAAGCGGGCCAGGTGCTTCGAGCAGAACTCGCGGCTGCGGTGATAACATTCGTCGAAGAAAATCACCTCATCGCCGGCATTGAGCTTCGCCATCAATAGCACGACGAAGGCCGACATGCCGGTCGAGAACAGCAGCGCCGATTCACCGCCATCGAGGGCCGCGAGTTTTCGCTCGGCAACTTTCTCGCTCGGGTTGCCGTAGCGGCCATATTCTTCACGAGGCAGTTTCTGCTCGATGAAGTCAATGACCGACTGCGTGTTGGGGAACGTGTAAGTCGACGTGCAAAAGATGGCGTCGGTGATGGCGTCGCCGTGCTTCTGGCGATCTTCACCGGCATGCACCGCGACGGTCGAGAGGCCTGGCTGACCTTGGGGCTGATCGTTCATGGCAACTATCCCTGGCAGGAGGAAACGGTCTTCCACACTCACGCGGGATGTTGCTCGCCCAGAACGCAAAAAGCCGCGATCAGGCTCGATGGCCCGCGCGGCTTGCTCTGGTCAAGTTGATCGTCCGAATTCGTGATCGCACGAACCCTGACGATGGCACTTTAGCAGTTGTTGGCTGCAAGCGGCCGCAAATCCCATGGTTTCATCGTAGCGGCAACGTATGCAAATCACAAGCATCTGGTGCGAAAGGAACGTTACGCGTTTCGCGTAATGAGACCCTTGAGCATCGTCCCCACAATCCGTGGGTTCCGCAGCAACTGATCAATCGCGTATGGCAGATACCCCGGGCCATACGGAATGTAGATCCGCACCGGCACGCCGTTTTCCTTGCACCAAGCGATCGACTGCTTGATCGGCATGCCGAACAACAGCTCGCGCTCGCAGGGGGTGCCGGCCGCGCGAAGCCGCTTGATCGCCTCCGCCGCCAGAGGCACGTCGTGCGTCGCGACCGCCACCAGCGGCGACTGTCCCGCCAACCGATCAATCAACTCCAGGAAACCTTCACGCATGTCGCGGGTCGGGTCTTCCGGATCGGCCCACTGCCCTTTGACCACGCGCACCGGAAAACCTCGCTGACTGCACCAGTCGGCATCCGTCAGGCTGCGTGTCCATCGGCCCGGCAGCGTCGTGCTGATTTTGTCGCTCGACAGGTGCAACGACATCGTGGTCATCATCGCGCACGACGGCTCCGCCACCTCGACTGCATGCGAATCGCAGTGCAAACGCACGCCGTACTGTTGAGCGGCAATCGCCACCTCGGTCGCCAACTCGTTACTGAACGCGAGTGCCGGCGGCTTGATCGACAGATAACTGTCGAGGCTTGATTCCGCGATCTGTTGAATGCCAACGAGATACGCGTCGGCCACACGGCGCGGGTCGGCCCCCTCGAGATCCCAGAACGCGAGCGTCGTCGGCATACCTTCGTCGGCCAGGCGGCGTGCGACGCTCAGAGCATCGCCGACCGTTTCGCCACCGACGTACGCGCGTCCCCCCCGTTGCATGATCGGCAGCAGGCACGACGACAGTGCTCCACGAAGGCGCCACTTCAGCCCGTGCAGGCCCTTGCGCACGACGGGAGCCGTATCGGTCGTGAAGGTGGCTTGATTCATATGCGGTTGATCGCAAAACGATGATTTCTGCCCAACTTCACCATACTATCACCCCGCTAGCAGGGTCGCCACGAGCGGGCCGTTGAAGCCGTATTGACCCTGTGGGGAAGGCTCTCGACAATCCGCGTCCCGCGCTAGGCCGACCCAGTTGCTTGTGAGTTTCTCATGCGCCATCTTCTTGTGTTGATTGTGCCGCTGGTTCCGATCCTGATGGGCTGCCAGTCGCCGTACTACGCCGACAAGGGCGCGCTGGCGGGCGGCTTGGGCGGCGCTGGCGTTGGGGCACTCGTCGGCTCGGCCACGGGACATGCCGGCACGGGCGCCTTGATCGGAGGCGGCGTCGGTGCGCTCTCGGGTGCGTTGGTTGGCAGCGGCCTCGACGGCATCGAAGCTCGCAACCGCGCAGATCGCCGCACAGATGGGGCGTCAGATCCCTCCGGGCGGCGTGCAGATCAACGACGTGCTCGCCATGAATCGCGGCGGCGTGCAGGAAGACCTGATCATCAATCACATTCGCGCCAACGGCATGGCGCAGCCGTTGCAGGCCGGCGACCTCATCGCGTTGCAGCAACAGGCCGTCAGCCCGAACATCATCACCGCGATGCAAACGTCTCCGCCGCGGATGCCGGCCGGTCAGCCACCGATGATGATGGCCCCCGCGCCGGTGATGTACTATCCGCCTCCGCCGCCGGTCTACTATTACCGACCCTACCGCCCCGCGCCCGGGTGGGGCGTTTCGGTGTGGAACTAAAGTCGCGATCGAATGCACGTAGAACGCCCGCGCATCGCACTCGCCGCATCTTGCGCCAAGCGGTAGCATGTTCGGCATGAATGACCACGCATCGTCGCCTTCCGCCGGAAAAGGAATCCCGTCCGAGTCACGCCGTCGTCGATGGCTCATCGCCATCCTTCTTGTCGGCGCGTGTCTCATCCTCGCCTGTTCGGCGCTGCTGCGTTCGAACCAGGCCAATCGTTTTCTTGCGACTTCCGCATCCACGGGCCTCACTGTCATCGCGGCGAGCGTGTGGTTCTTGTTCTTCTCGGGCATCAGTCCGAAAACGCGCCATCGCCTGATTCTCGGCACGACCGCCGGTTTCATCGCACTGCTGTCGATGGTCAAGCTCGAAGGCTGCAGCGGTGACAACCATCCGATCTTCGCCTGGCGATGGGCCAAGCCGCATGTCCAGAAGTTCGACGTCTCAGGTCCATCGACGGCAGTCGATCTCACGCACACCACGCGCGACGACTCGCCTCAGTTTCTCGGTCCGCAGCGCGACGCACAGTTCACCGACGTGAAGCTCGATCGCGATTGGGAAGCGCATCCGCCGAAGCTCATCTGGAAAAAACCCATCGGCAAGGGTTGGTCGTCGTTCGCCGTGGTCGGCGACTTCGCCGTCACGCAAGAGCAACGCGACAATCAGGAATGGACCGTCTGCTACCGCGTGAGCACCGGCGACGTTTGCTGGACGCACACCGATCCCGATGAATTCACTTCCGTCATCGGTGGCGACGGGCCGCGCTCGACGCCAACGATCGACGACGGGCGCGTTTACACCTTCGGCGTGATGGGACGATTAAGTTGCCTCGACGGCGCGACGGGCAAAGCGATTTGGAGTCACACGCTGCTCGACCCGAAGGCTGAGAACTTCACGCAGCTTTTCCCCGAGTGGGGCAAAAGCTGCTCGCCGCTCGTCACCGATCGCCTCGTTATCGTCAGTCGCGGCCTGCCAGACGGCCATTCGCTCGAAGCGTACGGCAAGGTTACTGGTTTGCTTGTCTGGGGCAGTGGTGACGCGCCGTCGGCATACGATTCGCCGGTGCGGGCGACGCTCAACGGCGTCGATCAGATCGTCATCGTCAACCGTGAGAGCGTCGACGGACACGACTACCGGACCGGCCGACATTTGTGGTCGTTCGCGTGGCCAGGCAAGGAACCCAAGGTGCCGCAGCCGATCCCTGTCGGCAGCGATCGCCTGTTCGTCGCGGCGGGATACGGCATCGGGGCAAAGCTGCTCGAGCTTTCGCACACCGGCGACGATTGGAAGGTCGACGAACTGTGGGCCAAGCGCACGATGAAGCCCAAGTTCACGAACGTGATCATCCGCGACGGCGTCGTGATCGGCATCGACGACGGCACGGCGCTGACGTGCATCGACCTCGCCACCGGCGAACGCAAATGGCGTGGCGGACGTTACGGCCACGGCCAGATTTTGCAGGTCGGCGAGTTGATGCTCGTGCAGGCCGAGAGCGGTGAAGTCGTGCTCGTCGAGGCGACACCCGAGAAATGCGAGGAGCTTGGCCGCTTTACGGCATTGGCCGATAAGACATGGAACGAGCCGACGCTTGTGGGGCGGCTGCTGCTGGTGCGCAACGACCGCGAGGCCGCGTGTTATGAGTTGCCGGTGGCGGAGTGAATTCGTGAGCACATGGTCGCGACACCCCAAGCCCCACCAGACTTACGCGTCCCCTATTTAACCTCCTGCTCCAACAACCAATCTTCCAAAATCACGTGCACCAAAAACGGCGCTCTCAACAGCGCCACGCGACCCGGCAGCACCTTCGTCAGCCACGCCCGCGTGCCGATGCCGCGCATCGTGCTCATGCGTAGTCGTTTCAGCCGCGTGCCACTGAACTGCGCCGTCACGTTATCGCTGATACGTTTGAACGTCGCGGGAATCAGGTTCGGCTCGGGGCCAACGTGTACCAACACTTCGACGCCGACCGAGAGAATCTCGTAAAGCACGTCCCACAATTTCTGTGGGTGGTCGAGCCACTTGGTCAGCGTCTCGCGGCTGTTGAAATCGTTGTAGCTCGTCTTGCCCGTCACGAGCGACAGGATCGGCGGCTGTGGAGCGACGAGACCGTGCGGCATCGATCGCATGGCGACCGCAGCGCGGTTCGGTATCGAGCAATCCCGCAACAGCGGCGTATGCAGCGGCGGCCAACGACCAGTGTTCTTTCGCAGATGCACTTGTTCGCCGAGCACCTGGCTCAATCGGTTCTTCACGAGATCGAGCGTGTCGTTCTGCCCGATCAGCAGCACCGTGTTCGGCGCCAAGTACGACGAGATCGCGACCGTGCCGTGTCCTTCGCACGTAACCTGCACGCATAGCCGCTCAACCGCCTCGAGGTTCAACACAGGCCCGCGCGAGAACAACACGCCCATCGTCGCGTTCTCGGCCAGCTTCACACAGTCCGCCGCGAAGGAGGCAAGCGGCGTCAGCACGTCGGCCATCTCAAACACGCCGCAGGCGACGAGCGCCGCCACCTCGCCAAGGCTGTAACCCATCGCCAGCCGGGCCTTGCTGAACTCGATGCCGAAGAACTCGCGCAACAGCTCCAACTGCGCAAGCTCGACACTCATGATCAGGCCGATGTCTTCGGCGAACGTGTCGAGCGTGCTCTCGCGGCCCGCCTTCACCCGCTCGACGAGATCGATCTTTTGCCCCGAGGCGCTAGAGCAAATCTCCGAGGCCTCGCGAAGCCATCGCTCGACCGTCGGGCCATACGCTCGATGCGCCAGCAACTCCGGCGTTCGCCCAAGGTTGGTGAGGTTGTAGCCGCGCAGGGCGAAGCCGGCGGCAATCAGGCGGTCCTTGAGTGGGAACGTCATGCGGGCGTGCGGCGTCTTCGCTGACGAATCTTCGGGCGAAACGGACCTCCTCTATCATAGCATCCTCCAACGCCCCCGAAGCCCACGGCATGCTTGCCGTGGGTCTGAGTTGCCCTGGGTCTGTGCTAGTTCCCGTCCTCCACTGCTGTGTACATTGAATTCATGCCCGACCCCCAACCCCGCGAACTCACAGGCCTCACCGCCGTCGTTACCGGCGCCGCCACCGGCATCGGCCGCGCCACCGCCCTCGAACTCGCCGCGGCAGGCGCTTCAGTGCTAATCCACACCCGACGTTCGAAGGACGCCGCCGTGTCGCTGGCCGAAGAAATTCGAGTTTTGGGAGTCGACGCCGACGTGCGACTCGCCGACCTCGCCGAGTCCTCATCGCACGGCAGGTTGGTCGACGAAGCCTGGCGATGGCGCGGTGGCGTCGACATTTGGGTGAACAACGCCGGCGCCGACGTCCTTACCGGCCCGGCCGCCAAGTGGTCGTTCGAGCAGAAGCTGGAACATCTGTGGAAGGTCGACGTGACTGCCACGATGGTGTTGTCGCGACTCGTCGGTACACGAATGAAAAGTCGCGGCAGCGGGGCGATCGTCAACACCGGCTGGGATCAGGCCGAGCAGGGGATGGCAGGCGACAGTGGCGAGTTGTTCGCCGCCATCAAAGGCGCGATCATGACCTTCACGCGCAGTCTCGCAAAGTCATTCGCTCCCGAAGTGCGCGTGAACTGCGTCGCTCCCGGATGGATCAAGACCGCGTGGGGCGAAGGCGCTTCCGAGGCATGGCAGCGGCGGGCTCGCAAAGAAAGCCTGCTCGATCGCTGGGGGACGCCGGAAGACGCCGCCCGAGTGACGCGGTTCCTTGTCTCGCCTTCGGCCGGATTCGTCACCGGCCACACGATTCCAGTCAATGGCGGATTGCGACTCACGTCGAATGACTGACGCCTCGCCCACCGTCGCGCAGTCCACCGCCGTCCCGCGCGAGCATTGGCATTTCGTCACCGGACGTTTGGCCGAGTATTCACTGCGACAGGTGCTCGAAGACCTGTCGAAGAAGGCGGCGTGGGATTACTCGGTCGGCGTGCTCGGCATCACGGTCGCCGCGCTGATGACGCCCGAGTGGATCGCCCGCAAACTCAACGTTCCGCCCGAGGCGACACGCATCCTGGTGCCCGGCTACTGCGCGGGCGATTTGTCGCCGATCTCCGCAGCCACGGGCCTGCCCGTTGAGCGTGGGCCTAAGGATCTGCGCGACTTGCCCGAGTTCTTCGGTCGCGAAAAGGTCGAAGACTACGGTGCGTACGACATTCAGATTCTCGCCGAGATCAATCACGCGCCGCGACTGACGTTGAAGCAGATTCTCGCCCAGGCCGAGGCGTACAAAGCGGCTGGCGCCGACTTGATCGACGTCGGTTGCGATCCCGGCGATGCGTGGGCCGGTGTCGGCGAGGTGGTGAAGGCGCTTGTCGAGGCGGGGCATCGCGTGTCGATCGACAGCATGAACCCGGCGGAAATAGCCCCCGCCGTGCACGCCGGTGCGGAGTTGGTGCTTTCCGTGAACTCCGCCAACCGCGAGGCCGCGCTCGACTGGGGTTGCGAAGTCGTCGTCGTTCCCGACTTGCCGGCAAATCTCGAAGGACTCGACGAGACGGTCGACTTTCTTGCCCGCGGCGGCGTGCGGTTGCGGATCGACGCGATTCTCGAACCCATCGGCTTTGGCATGGCCACGAGCTTGGGGCGGTATCTGTCGGTGCGGCATCGTTACCCTGACGCAGAGATCATGATGGGCATCGGCAATCTGACCGAACTCACCGACGCCGACAGCGCCGCGATCAACGTGCTTCTCATCGGCTTCTGCCAAGAGCTGGGCATTCGCAGTGTGCTGACCACCGAAGTCATCAACTGGGCGCAGACCAGCGTTCGCGAATGCGATCTGGCCCGGCGACTCATGCACTATTCGGTCAAGCATCGCGCGTTGCCCAAACGAGTCGAGCCGCGACTTGTGATGCTCCGCGATCCACGTCGTCACGAGCTTGGCCCGGCCGAACTCGATCGCCTTGCCAGCAGCATCAAAGATCAAAACTATCGCCTCTTTGCCGAAGGGGGCCAATTGCATCTCATTTCCGGTGGCGTGCATCTGCAGGCGACTGACGCATTCGACCTGTTCGAGCTGCTCGTGCAACACGGCGCCCATCGGCTCGATGCGAGTCACGCATTCTATCTTGGGTATGAACTCTCGAAGGCGACGACGGCGCTGACGCTCGGTAAAGACTATCGGCAGGACCAGGCGCTCGATTGGGGCTTTCTCACGCGCTCCGAGATTAGTCATCGCGAAACGAAGATTCGCAAAGACGACGCATGAGCCAGGAAGCCGACATTGCCGAGCCGCTCGTCGAGGAACTTCACGACGTTCCCGAGCCTGCGGAACTTCTCGAACGTTTCGCGCGATTGCCGTACTGTATTTTTCTCGACAGTGCGCGGCGCGATCCCAAGCTCGGCCGTTACTCGTTCCTCGCGGCCGATCCGTTCGAAACGATCGAGCTACCGAGCGATCGTGCGGACGGGCTCGATGTATTGTCGCGGCGACTGCAAAGTTTTCGCAGTTGTAGCGTCGCCGGCCTACCGCCGTTCCAGGGTGGGGCGGCGGGGCTGGTGAGTTACGACCTCGGTCGACAATGGGAGCCCGTGGCGGCGGCGCGGTTCGACGAGTTTCGCACGCCGTCGCTTGCCGTCGGGTTGTACGACACGGTCGTGGCATTCGATCATGTCGAGAATCGCGCGTGGATCATTTCGCATGGATTTCCCGAGGACGCGCGAAACCGCAAGCGGCGAGCAAGCGAACGTCTTGAGTTCTTCCGCGATCTTTTAACGGGTCCAAGTCATCACTCGCAGCCAGCAAGCAATGTTGAGCGACTGGGTGTCGAAGGTCTTGCGCCGCAATTCGCGACGTCGATTCCTGAACTCACGAGCAACTTTTCGGCTGACGACTATCTGCGTGCCGTTGACCGCGCGATCGCCTATATCCACGCTGGCGACATTTTTCAGGTGAACCTGTCGCATCGCCTGCTTTTCCCGGCGCACGACAACGCATTCACGTTGTACCAACGTCTGCGGCAGCGCAATCCCGCCACGTTCGCAGGCTATTTCGACTTCGGCTCGCAGCAAATCGTCAGCGCTTCGCCCGAGCGGTTGCTGCGCGTCGTCGATGGCCAGGTCGAGGCACGACCGATCAAGGGCACACGGCCACGCACGAGTCACGCCGAGGCCGACTTGTTCATCGGCAGCGAACTGCAAGCCAGCGCCAAAGATCGCGCCGAGAACGTGATGATCGTCGACTTGCTTCGCAACGATCTGTCGAAAGTGTGTCTGCCTGAGAGCGTGCGCGTCACGCAGTTGTGCGAGATCGAACGCTATGAGTACGTGCAACACCTCGTGTCTGCCGTGTGCGGTCAGTTGCGTCCCGGAAAAAGTTCGATCGATTTACTTCGCGCTGCATTACCGGGCGGATCGATCACCGGCGCCCCCAAGGTTCGCGCGATGCAAATCATTTCGGAGCTGGAGCCGACGGCACGTGGCGCGTACTGCGGATCGCTGGCGTACTTCGGCTTTGATGGGGGTTTCGACTCGAGTATTCTGATAAGATCGATCACTGCGGCGGCCGGCTGGTGGCAGGCTCCGGTCGGGGGCGGCATCACCGCACAAAGCGACCCGCGTGCCGAATACGAAGAGACGTGGCACAAGGCTGAAGGTTTGCTGCGTTCGCTTCGATGATGTACGAATTTGCCCCACCAGAATCATGATCCTGCTGATCGACAACTACGACAGTTTCGTGTTCAACCTGGCACGCTACGTCGAGCGTCTCGGCCACGCGACGCATGTCGTGCGTAACGACGCCTTGGACGTCGCTGCGATCGAACGCTTGAATCCGTGTGCGGTCATCATTTCTCCCGGGCCTTGCACGCCCGACGAAGCCGGATGCTCGCTCGACGTTGTGCGACAACTCTATCGCCGCGTGCCGATGCTCGGCGTGTGTCTCGGGCATCAGGCGATCGCGCAAGCGCTGGGAGCGAAAATCGTCCGAGCCACGCAGCCGATGCACGGTCGTTCCTCAGCGGTGTCGCATGACGGGCGAGGCGTGTTCGCGAAGCTGCCGAACCCGTTCAACGCGGGGCGTTACCATTCGCTGGTGGTCGAACCGTCGTCGATGCCAGACGAATTGAAGGTTACGGCGTCAAGCAGCGACGGCGTGATCATGGCGATCGAACATCGCGACTTGCCGGTCGTGGGCGTTCAGTTTCATCCCGAGTCGATTCTCACCGACCACGGTTACGATTTGCTCGCGAACTTCATTCGCATGGCGGGACGCGAAGCGAGGTCGGTCAAGCCCGACGACGTAAGCATGACCACCGACGCCTGGCACAGCGCGATCGTTCCCTCGTACGAACCCCCAGCCGTGCCGCTGTCGTTCTGAGGTGGCCGCCGCGCATGATTCTCGAAGGCATCATGACGACGGTCGCCGAAGACGGCACGGTGAACATCGCGCCGATGGGGCCGATCGTCGATGCCGCGATGACTCGCCTGGAGTTGCGGCCATATCAAACTTCCACGACGTACAAGAATCTCAAGCGCACGGGGCAGGGGGTCTTTCACGTCACCGACGATGTTGAACTGCTCGCCCACGCCGCGGTCGGCAAAGTCGAGCCCATGCCGAAAATGATCGCTGCCGACGCGGTCAAAGGTTGGATCTTGGCCGACTGCTGTCGATGGTACGCCGTCAAAGTCGTCGAGCTTGACGACAGCCGACCGCGCACGCAGATCATCGCCAACGTCGTTGATCGAGGTCATCGCCGCGATTTCTTCGGGCTCAATCGCGCGAAACATGCGGTCGTCGAAGCGGCCATACTGGCGACGCGTGTTCAACTGTTGCCGATCGAGCAGATCATAGAGGACTTTTCGCGACTGCGGCCGCTCATCGAAAAGACCGGCGGCGAGGCGGAGCGTCGGGCGTTCGCTTTTCTCGAACACTACGTTCAGGAGGCCAGTCCGATGGCGCCGCAGGATTTCACCTCGTGAGAAGCGCAGGGAGTGCGGAGCATGAGTAACGCACGAGTTCGCGTGACGGCGCCGAGTCGGTTGCACTTCGGAATGTTTTCGTTCGGACGATCCGACGTGCGGCAATTCGGCGGCGTCGGCGTGATGATCGACTCGCCGGGATTGTGTCTGACGATTTCGCTCGCGGACACGATCACGGCAAGTGGCCCGATGGCCGAGCAAGCCATCGAACGCGCACGGTCCATTCTCGCAGCGATGGGCAACGAGGCGCCTGCCGCGGGATGTTACATCCAAATCGAACGAGCCCCGCAGCCGCATGTCGGTTTAGGAAGCGGCACGCAGTTGGCGTTGTCGATCGCCGCGGCATTGGACGCACTCGCCGGTCGAGGATCTCGCGAGCCAGAAGCCTTGGCGAAGATCGCGGGCCGCGCACGGCGATCGAGCATCGGCACGCACGGCTTTTTTCGCGGTGGATTGCTTGTCGATCCGGGCAAACTCGCCGGCGAGGAAGTTCCGCCACTGTTGACCGCAGTGCCGTTGCCGAGTGCGTGGCGATTCGTGCTGCTGCGACCCGCGAAAGCGGTGGGGCTTTCCGGCGATGCAGAGCGGGCAGCGTTCCGCAACTTGCCGTCTGTTTCCGAATCGCGCACGGCCGAACTTTACGACATCGCGCTGTCACGGCTTGTCCCTGCAGCGCAATCGGCGAACTTCGATGCCTTTAGCAAAGCCCTAGAGGAATTCGGGCGATTGGCCGGCGAGTGTTTCGCCTCGCAGCAAGGCGGCAACTACGCCAGTGTCGACGCCGTGCCGATGATCGAACTCGCGAAAAGCTTGGGGGTTCATGGGGTTGCGCAGAGTTCTTGGGGGCCGACCGTCGCCGCGCTTTTGAGCAATACTGAAGAAGCAGAGCAATTGGTCGCACAGGTGCGGCAACATGACGTCGGAGGCGCAATACAGACGATCATCGCCGCACCGAGCAACCGGGGTGCTGTCATCGAACCTATCGTCGAGTAAGTCCTCATGGCGACAATCCCAACCAACACTCCGATGCAGGCAAAGCCGACGTGGCGTCGCCGTTTCCGTAGGGCCTTTCTCGTTCTCACGGTCTTTTATATTGTGATCCTCATGCTTTTTGCGTACTTCCAGGCGGCGCTGATTTTTCCGGGCCGGGCGACTCGAGGCCGAGCGGACGCCAACGTTCTGCCGAAGGCCGATGAACAACTCGTCACGCTGACAACTGAAAGTAACGAGAAGGTCGTGGCGCTGTTCGGTCGGGCGATCGGTCCTGATGGTCTGTACGACGACGACTCACGACGCCCCACGCTGCTGTTCTGCTACGGCAACGGCATGTGCCTGAGCGTGTCTCGCGATTTGATGACGTCGTTTCGCCGGTTGGGCGTGAACGTGATGATTCCCGAGTACGTCGGCTACGGCATGAGCACTGGACACCCCAGCGAGAGCGGATGTTACGAGTCGGCCGAGGCCGCGTATCAGTGGCTCGTGGAACAGCCCGACATCGACGCGAGCCGCATCATCGTGGGCGGATGGAGCCTCGGGGCCGCCGTGGCTGCCGAGATCGCGTCGCGTCACGAAACGGCTGGGTTGATGATGCTCAGTCCGTTCACGAGCATGGTCGACATGGGCCGTCGGATGTATCCGATCCTTCCGGTGAACAAGTTTTTGCGTCATCGCTTCGAAACGCTGCGCAAGATCGCCGACATCCATTGCCCGATTCTCATCGGACACGGCACGGACGATGATCTGATTCCAGCGGCGATGTCCGAAGCGTTGGCCAAGGCGGCGCCTGGATCGGTCGACATCTTCATGGTGCCCGGCGCACGGCACAACGATTTCATCGCTGTAGGCGGACGTCAAATCGTCGACCACTTCAAACGATTGATCGACACGGTGATGGAAAAACAACCGGTGTCGCAGGCGGGCTCATAGCGCCGCGTCGCGCATGAGCCGAATCGTTGCGCGGAACGCATCGACGGTTTGCTCCAAGTCGGCGTCGTTATGAACGGCCGACGTCGGTCCGCCCGGCCAACCGAAAATGTCGACGCCATGTGCGAGCATGCCGAGCCGCAGCGCGTTCGTCGTCGCGCGCTCGGCCGCCTTGAACGTTCGATAATCGAAACGCCCGGCTTCGATATCGGCCACGCTTATGTCGAGCTTCTGCGGATTCGTGAAGATGTGAAACCCCGAGAATGTTCCGTAGACGATCCACGGTACGCCTTCTTCACTGGCTACGCGATTCAACGATTCGCGTAGTCGGCGGGCGTAGTCGTTCGCGCGATCGCAAGCATCGGTCGTGGCGATGATTTCGAGCGTTGCGATACCCGCGGCGGAAGAAAGCGGGTTCGCGTTGAACGTCCCCTGATGCGGGATCTTCTCGTGCCCCGTGCGTGCCGAGGCCGCGAAGTCGAGTTGTTCCATAATGTCGGCACGCCCAACGACAGCGCCGCCCGGCAGCCCGCCGGCGACAATCTTCGCGAGCGTTGTCAGGTCGGGCGCGATGCCGAACACGCCCTGTGCTCCGCCCGGGCCGCAGCGAAAGCCGGTGATGACCTCGTCGAAAATGAGCAGCGCGTTGCGATCAGTCGTAATGCGGCGAAGTTCGTGGAGAAACGCAGGCACGACCGGAACTTGTCCCCAACTCGCGCCGGTCGGCTCGATGATCACCGCGGCGACGTCGCCGGCATCGAATGCCGCCTCGACTTGCGACACGTTGTTGGCGTCGACCAGGACCACCTCGTCGGCGATGCCAGGAACGACGCCCGGGCCAGGCGTGCCGTCGAAGTGGCTCGTCACGCCGAAGGCCATGTGATCGTTCCACCCGTGGAAGTGACCGCGGAAGCGAATGACCTTCGACTTGCGAGTAAACGCACGGGCGAGACGCAGTGCAAGCATCGTCGACTCGGTGCCGCTCGACGTGAAGCGAACGCGCTCGGCGCTCGGCATCAGCCGTTGCACCCATCCGCCCCAACGAACCTCCAACTCGTGGCTGCTGCCGAAGTGCGTGCCCAGCGCGATCTGCTGATTCACCGCAGCGACGACCGACGGCTCGTTGTGGCCGAGTAGCAAAGCGCCGTGACCGCCGGCGTAATCTACGTACTCATTGCCGTCGACGTCCCACTTGCGCGAACCTGCCGCTCGCTGCACGTACAGAGGATACGGCTCGGTGTGACGGCCGTCGTGCGTGATCCCGCTGGGGAAGATCGATCGCGCGCGCTCGGCGAGTCGCGCCGAGCCTGGCGTGCGGTGTCGATAGAGCTGCTCGATCGTTTCGGCGGCGATGGACATCGCGCGTATTGTACGCGCCGACGTTTACCGCGACATCCTTCTAACAACCTAAAAGCGGAACAACGCTCCCATGCCGGTCGTGTTGCCGACGGCAAAAGGAATAATGATCGGCGCGGTTTCGCCTCGCTGGGTGTGATCGACGGCGGTGGCCGCGACGACCGACATGGTGTAGCCCAGGAAGATTTGCGACGGGTAATGGGCGCTGTCGTTAAGACGTGAGAGAGCCGGCATTACCGATAGACCGTAGAAGATCACCTTCAGCACGGGGCGGTCGGTCATCTTGGCGGCGGTGACGAACGGAATCGCGCCGATGAAGGCGTGACCGCTGACGCCGTTATTGTCATAGAACGGCACCCATCGCGAACCCCACGGATGTTCGTTCGGGCGGCCAGCGCCGGTGACGACCTGCATCAGCAACATCGGCGGTCCGCCGACGAGCGCCGTGCGCAGACCACGGACTCCGTATTCTTGCAAGACTCCGCCAACGGGGCGATTGTCGAAGGCGGTGCCCACCAGCCCGATCGCGGCGTATGCCGGCAGCGTATACAGTCCTTCGCCAAAGAATTTGAAGCCGTGAATGCCGCTCTGGTAGCCGATGCCGTTGAAGTAGGCTTCGCGAATATCTTTATCGGCATCGGTGTTGGCCAACGCCGCTCCGATGCCGAAGGCGACGCCCATCGTCGCGAGACTACGGCACGAATAAAAGTTCGCTGCATCGGAGAACGCATTGCCGACGAAGCGTTCGACGCGTGGATACTTCGCGAGTCGACCGGCGGCGAACGGTTCCGCAGGCAACGGCTTGAAAACCTGCGCGCTTCCGCCAAGCTGTGCCGACAACTGTGTGACGATGCGTTGCTCTTCCGTCACGTCGTGACCCAACGGTCGCCACGCGGCCGCCTCGGGATCGACACCGCGCAAGGTTTCACGCACTTCGACGAAGGCCGACACTTCGACACGAGTGGCGGTCGCGCCGCGTTGCAGCGTGACGCCGACCCAGCGACGATGCTCGGGCGCCGAGATCGTCGGTGGTGCGGCAAGCGGAAGCGCAAATGATTGAATTCTTCCGGCTTGCCAAATATCTCCAACCCGATTCGGCGGCGAGTTGCGCTCGATGGGATATGTGTCGTCGAGCATGTCGACGACAACTTGCCAGGCGGCGCGCGGATCTTGCGGCGGCAGTTCGATCACCGTGCCACCGGCCAGCGGCGCGGCTACTTCGGAAACATCTCCATAAGCCCACGACGACGACAATAGCGCGATCGCGACGCACCATAAGCGCAGCCAGCCGATTTGGGCCGTCGCATGAGGCATGTGATCGAACGCTGAATGTGCGCGCAAGCCCCGAATCGCGCGAGGTGGGGAGATGGAGGGCGAGCATTCTCAACGAAAGCTACTACTGCGACAAGGTCGTTTTGTCGCTAGCAGCGGTGGTGCTGGCGTGGAGAACGATTAAAGCAGGCCGTAGCGCGTAAGTGTGCTGCGGAGCTTAGTTTCCTCGGCCGTCGTCAGTGGCGTCATGGGCATGCGCAGATGGCCGGTGTCGCGGCCGAGCATCTTCATTGCAGCTTTGACAGGAATCGGATTGGTGGCGAGTCCGAGCATGTCGCGACAGAGTGGGAACAACTTGCGATGCCATTGCTGCGCTTCGGCAAGGTTGCCGGCGTCCCAGGCCTTCAACAGCGAGATCATGTCTTTCGGAACGATATTGCCGACGACCGAGATCACGCCTCGCCCGCCGATCGACAACAACGGCAGTGTCATGCCGTCGTCGCCGCTGAGCACGGTGAGGTTCGTCAGCGCGAGCACTTGCGATGCCTGGTCGATGAGACCGGTAGCCTCTTTCAGCATTTGAATGGTAGGGAACTCCGCCATCCGCGCGATCGTTTCGGGCTCGATGTTCTTGCCCGTGCGGCCAGGAATGTTGTAGACGCACAGCGGCAAGTCCGACGACTCAGCCAACGCCTTGAAGTGTTGATAGAACCCTTCCTGCGTCGGCTTGTTGTAGTACGGAGCCACGATCAGCGCCGCGTCGGCGCCTGCCTTCGCAGCGAAGCTCGTCAATCGCAGCGCCTCGCGCGTGCTGTTCGAGCCGGTGCCAGGCATGACCTTGATGCGACCGGCGGCGATTTGCACGCTCTCGCTGATGACGCGTTCGTGCTCATCGTGCGACAGTGTCGGCGATTCGCCCGTCGTGCCAACAGGGCAGATGCCCGTGACGCCCGCAGCGATCTGGAATTCGATCTGCTTGCGCAGCATGGGGTAGTCGACGTTGCCGTCGTTGGTGAACGGCGTGACGATGGCGACCGACAGGCCGGCAAACGCTTCACCTTTAGTTGGCTTCATGGAACCTGGCCTTTGCAAATCGAATCGATCGTCCCGACCCCGAATGATAGGAAAGGTCGACGGGCGTGCAAAGGGGCCGGGGCACGCACCGCGGGGGAACCGGGCCGAGACGGCCCGGCTAAAGGATGAGGTTCTTCATCTCGCGGACGGCCTGCTGCAGGCCGACCATCAACGCCCGGGCGACGATGCTGTGGCCGATGTTCAGCTCGTCCATTTGCGGAATGGTCGCGATCGGCTGGACATTTCGGTAGGTCAGGCCGTGGCCGGCGTTGAGCGTGATGTCTCGTTCGACAATCAGCCGACCGGCGTTCGTGAGCTTCACGAGTTCGGCCGTCTGGGCCTTGCCGGGCTTCGCCAAGGCGTAGGCACCGGTATGTAGCTCGATGGCGTCGGTCCCGAGCGATGCACCGGCGTCGATCTGCCGTTCGTCGGGATCGAGAAACAGGCTGACGACGATGCCGGCGTCTTTGAGCCGTGCGATGACGTCTTTCAGGCGCTTCTTGTGAGCGACGACGTCGAGGCCACCCTCGGTGGTCACCTCGGCACGTTGCTCGGGGACGAGCGTCGCCTGGTAGGGGTGAGTTTCGCAGGCGATGGCGACAACTTCTTCGTTCGACGCCAGTTCCAGGTTCAGCTTCACCGTCACGGTTTCGCGAAGGATGCGCAGGTCGCGATCCTGAATGTGGCGGCGATCCTCACGCAGATGAATCGTAATGCCGTCGGCGCCACCCAACTCGGCCAAGGCCGCTGCCCACACGGGGTCGGGCTCGTACGTGCGACGCGCCTGCCGCACGGTGGCGATGTGATCGATGTTGACGCCTAGGGTTGCCATGAGCGGTTACGACGGAGTTTTCAAACCGCTTAGCCGGGTTGTCCACAACCCGGAATCCGCCGCGTGGACGCAGCGGCTAAGCGAGGTACGCGCCTTGTTGGTGCGATGTGTGGTGGCGATTATACATGCGGTGTGATTGACCGGCGATGGGCATGCGAGGCAGCGCTGATGGACGTGATTCGTTGGATGACGCTACTGGCACTAAGCATCTTTCTGGCCGAAGGGTTCACGCTGAGCATGTTCCCGGCGCAGTTTCAGCAGTTCCTGACGACCGCCGATCCGAAGTTGTTGCAAGTGCTCGGCGTTGCCGAGACGTTGCTGGCCGCGGGGTTGATTACGGGGCTGCTGATGGGGTCGTGATGGTTATTGATGATCAGGTTGTCAACCGAAGCGACAACGGCATGTCCTATCCCCTCTCCCGCAAGGGGAGAGGGAGCAAACCGAGTCGTCGTTCGACGAGTAACATGAGCCGCGCTCGCTGCGCGTCGCGGCTAACCGTGGGCGGAGCGCGCTCAATGCGATGCCGTCATCTCGCGGTCGATGAGTGATCGCAGCAGGTGCAACTGCGTGGCGAAATTGATATGCACGCAACTGCCGACAACGTGGCGATGTCGCACGATGCCGGGCTGACCGTCGAACCCTTCGGTCAGGTTCGTGAGCGTGCCGAGCGGCGTGATCCGCCAGTTCGGATTGCGATAGCCTCGTAATGTCGTCTGCGTTTTGCCTAGCCAACTCGGCTCGATGAGCGTGATCTCAGTTCGCTCGAGCGGCGTGAACGGCGATGCGAGGCTTGCCGTGGCGGGCAGAACGCCGCACATCGGCAGCGTGCGACCGTCGGGCGTGTCGAGCGACTGGCAAAGGTACGCCAGCCCGCCCCCTTCGGCATACACGCGGCCTCCGGAGCAAACGTGATTGTGTAGCGCCGAGCGAAGGCAGTGATTCTCCGCCAAGCGTTCGCCGTGTAAGTCGGTACGTCCGCACCCGAGATACACCAAGTCAACGTCGGGCGGCAGCGCTTCGTCTTGAAGAGGCGAGAAATCGACGACCGTCGCGCCCACGACTTCCAGCGCGTCGAGCGTGTCGGGAAAGTGGCAGTGAAACGCTTCGTCGTAGGCGACGGCAACCGTCACACCCTTTCCGCGCAGTTCGCCGCAAGCGTCGGCCCAAGGTCGTTCACCGGTTGTCGGCGTCCACTCGTGCCGATCGGCGATGTCGAGGATCGCGTCGAAGTTGCTGAGACGCTCGAAGCTGGTGGCCAGCGCGTCGCACATTTCTGCGCTGATCGCAGAGCCCGGCTGCATGGCGCGGATCTTTGCTCGCAATGTCGGCAACTCTTCCAGTCCGCCGATGACCGGCACCGACCACAACGATTCAAGCGTCGTCTGCCAGCGGATGAAGTCTTCGCGGTCGGCGACGCAGTCGAGCAGAATCGCGTCGACGAGATTGGAATGGACGTCCGGTTTTGTCGGAACGCGACAGTCGCGCAATGTCGTCACGTCGAGCACGCACACCCGCGGCGCTTCGAGCCATTGGCACAGCGTGCACAGCTCGGCGCTATCGGACGGCGTGACCACGGGTCGGCAGCCTTCGACGATCGAAAGGTCGCTGTCTCGCGAGCCACGTTCGAACAGTTCGCGGCAGAGCTGACGGTCCATCAGCCAGCTATCGAGATGTCGCGACGTGTTGCCGGTCGCTTCGAGAGCACCCTCGACACCGCCGAAGCAGCATCGTGAGTGAAAGTGCTGAACCTGCGAGCCGCGCCGCGTGAGAGCGCTCATCAGCCCCCAGACCACCTCATGAATGACGGTGTCGGGCTGTACGGTTCCTATCGCCAGGCGCGGTAACCGTGACATCGTTCGGTGCCTGCAACGCGCACGACGAGAAGACCACGCTGGTCTTCCTTGGGCCGATGGCACCCCCCACAGACGGAGGGCGTTCGGCTGATGCCAATTCTTAGATCATACGAGTGGACAGTCAAGGCGAGATATGGATGTTTGCCCACCGGAAGATGTCCCGACTGCGCAAAAAAAAGCGGCCCGGCGTCGCCCAGGGGAAACAGGGTCGACACCGAGCCGCCAACACGGCAGAGCAAACTTTCACGCCCCGCACTCTGCTGCCAACAGAGGATGCGGCGACCGTTTAATCCTTGCGAACCACGATAAAGCGGTTGCCTGCGTCGGTCCGGACTTGCAAGAGCACGCCTTTGCCGATGTCCTGGTCCTTGAGCGCGTTCTTGAACTGTTCGACGCTCTCGACCGTCGACTTGCCGACCTTCATGACGAGCATGCCGGTCGTTACTCCCGCCTCGGCCGCCGGGCCGTTCGGGGTGACGTCTGTGACGATCACGCCTTTATACTTGTCGAAGCCCAGCTTCTCGGCGACGTCGGCCTGCAGAGCGCTCACTTCCACACCGAGGTCGGTGCTCGTGAAGGCGTTGCTATCCGACTTCTCGCTTTGGCGGGTCTTCGACTTCGCGGTGCGTCCGAAGTTGTCGGGCAGCGCCTCGACGTGAACCGTCAGCGTCATCGGCTTGTTATCGCGAACGATTTCGGCCTTCTGATCCGAACCCGGCTCGCCTTGCTCGACAATCTCTTGCAGATCGCGAGGCGTACGGACCGGCTTGCCAGCGTAGCTCTTGATCACGTCCCCTTCCTTGAATCCGGCACGTGCTGCCGGCGAATCGGGGAAGACTTCGGAAACCAACACGCCTTCGCCACGCTCGACGCCGAACTTCTCGGCAAGCTCGCCGTTCATGGCCTCGATGCCCACGCCGAGATACGCGCGTCGAACGCTACCGCTCGAAGCGAGTTGGTCGGTGACCCACTTGGCGACGTTGATGGGAATGGCGAACCCAATGCCCGCGAAGCTGCCGGTGCTCGAAGCGATGGCCGTGTTGATGCCAATCACTTCGCCACGCAGATTCACAAGCGGACCACCCGAGTTGCCCGGGTTGATGGCGGCGTCGGTTTGCAGGTAGCGGGTGCGTTGCGTCGAACGCAGCTCGCGACCTTTGCCGCTGATGATGCCGGCGCTGACCGTTTGATCAAGCTCGAACGGATTGCCGATCGCGATCACCCAGTCGCCGATTTCCATGTTGTCGGAGTTGCCGAGCTTGGCGAACGGCAACGTCCCGGCGTTCTTGATGCGCACGAGTGCGAGGTCGGTTTGCGGATCGGTCTTGATGTCGGTAGCGACGAACTCGCGACCGTCAGCCAAGCGAACGGTGACCTCATCGGCCCCTTCGACCACGTGATTGTTGGTCATGATCACGCCCGAAGCGTCGATAATGACGCCCGAGCCCGAGCCCATGCGACGCGGCGTGAATCGCTCTTCGCCGCCGTTGGGTCCGCCGCCGAATTGACCGCCGAACGGCGTGTTCTCATCAAAGAAGTCCTCGAACGGAGTCCCCTTGAACGGGTTCTCGCGTTGGCCACCCTCGGGAGCCTTGCCTTTGCTTCTGATTTGCTTCGGCTTCGTGCGAGTTTCGATCGTCACGACCGTCGGCAACACGGCATGCGCCGCGCTGCGGAACGCCGCCGACAACCCTTCGGCCTGCGCCATGTCAGCCGGGGCGGCTGCACGTGTTTCGCGGACGGGCACCTGGGCGACCGCTGCCGGGTGCGACGGAATATGCGGCCACAACGCTGCTCCGAGCCCTAACCCCATCACCACTGTTGCGGTGGCCGCGGCTTTGCGCCGCCATGCGCTATTCAAAAAACTCATCTTTCGTCCTCCCACTGGAACGATCCCGTGTTGGTTTTGTAGTTCTGATCGCTGAAGTCGGTCAATGATTGCAGTAGGCAGCGACGCGTTCGTTGCCGTCAGCCGTGACCGATGCCCGCATGGAGGTTACCGCTGGTACGGGTTTCTTGCACTAGGTAATGCGGGGCATGCACAAACCGTTCCGAAGCATGTTTCAGGTTGATGAATCGCGGTGCTACGAAGTGATTGGCACTGATTGACAAAAGTTGATGGTGCAATTAGCTTTAGCAATGGGGGAGGGGTCGGCTCGTGCGTGTTTGGCGTGGTGCCGACAGCCTTTAAGGCACGAGGCTCAGATATGGCAGAAGCTGGCGACATGCTACCAGCACCAACATCGGTTTCCTTGCAAGCGACGCCCGAAAGCGAAGCCTGCGAGCAGCGAATCGGCTACGTCTTCAAAGACAAGGCGTTTCTGCGCTCGGCAATGACCCACGCCTCGGGCGCTCAGCATCGTTTGCTGTCGAACGAACGCCTCGAGTTTCTTGGCGACTCGATTCTCGGCGCCGTCGTCTGCGATCTCCTCTTTCGCCGCTTTCCCGAGTACCTCGAAGGGGATCTGACGCGCATCAAATCGGTCGTCGTCAGCCGTCAAACCTGCGCTAAGATTAGCGAGATATTAGGGCTCGAAGAGTTCCTTCTCCTCGGCAAGGGAATGACGACGAGTCCGAACGTGCCGCCGTCACTGTTGGCCGACGTGTACGAATCGCTCGTGGCTGCGATTTATCTCGACGGCGGGTTCGATGCCGCCGCGACGTTCATCGAACTGCACATGGGCCCCGAGATCGAGTTGGCCGCCGGGGGCGAGCACGGCGCGAACTTCAAGTCGCTGTTGCAACATCTGGCCCAGCGACAATACAGCCTCACGCCGACGTACCAGTTGCTCGACGAAAAAGGCCCCGACCACAGCAAGTGCTTCAAGGTTTCGGCCCAGATTGGTCGCAATCGCTACCAACCCGCCTGGGGTCGCAACAAAAAAGAGGCCGAGCAACGGGCCGCTCGCAACGCGCTGAGCGAGATCAACGGCGAAGAGATTCCGTTCCCCTCGGACTGACGCATTCTTCGTGCATCGCCGCCTTCTACTTCTCGCGTTCTGCACGCTCGCTTGCGGTTTCGCGTGCGCTCGCGCCGTCGTCCTTGCCGAGGTGACGCTCAACACGGCCGACTACAACGAGCTGCAATCGCGCATCGCCGCCCACCGCGGGCAAGTCGTCGTCATGGACGTTTGGAGCACCTCGTGCGAACCGTGCATGAAGGAGTTCCCAAACCTCGTGGCCTTGAGCCGCAAGCTCGGCGACCGCGTCGCGTGCATCTCGGTGAGCATCGACTACGAAGGCATCGGCAAGCCCGAGGCTCAACGCGAAAAGGTGCTCACCTTCCTCCGTTCGCAAGATGCCACGATCGAGAACGTGCTCGCCAGCGAAGAATCAGACGCGATACTCAAAAAGCTTGGTCTGGCGTCGATTCCCGCCGTGTTCGTCTACGGTCGCGATGGCAAGTTGGCCGAAACCTTCGACAAGCCCGGCTTCACCTATCACGACGTCGAGCGTCGCGTCTCTGAACTCCTCGCGAAGTAACGCCGTTAGCCGCGTCGCTTGCGACGCGCTCCCGCCGTTGCCCCGTAATCCCGCCTCTATTGGCCCGTCGGCCTATACTTCCCACAGTCGACGCAACTCGTTGCGTCGGGCAGACCGAGCCGGTAGGCTGGGCGGCTTCGCATCCCGTCGCACCCTGGGCCGAACATCAGAACCTCGGCCCGTGAGGATACTCATCGTGACGCAAACCATTCATTCGCATGTACTTCGCAACGGCATGATGCTCGTCGCCGAGCCCATGGCCGGGGTCGAGTCAGCCGCGTTTTCGCTGCGAGTTCCGGCCGGCTGCATCTACGAGCCTGACCATCGAGCGGGGCTCGCCGGCCTCACTTGTGAGCTGATGCTCCGCGGCTCCGGCCCTCGCGACAACCGCCAGTTTGTCACCGACCTCGACAATCTTGGCGTCGAGCGCGGCGAGAGTGTCAGCGACGCTCACGCCAGCTTCAGCGGCGCGACCTTGGCCAAGCACCTGCTTCCGGCCTTGTCGATTTACGCCGACGTCGTTCTGCGGCCGCACCTGCCCGAAGACGAACTCGAAGCCAGCCGCCTCGTGAACCTCCAGGAACTGAGCGCCGTCGAGGACGAGCCAAGCCAGAAGGTGATGATCGAGTTGCGGCGTCGTCAGTATCCCGACCCTTGGGGCCGATCGAGTCACGGCACCGAGGAAGGCCTGACCTCGACGACACTCGACGACATCCAGAAGTTTCACAAGCGACATTATCGTCCTGCCGGCGCGGTGCTCGGTGTCGCTGGCCGCGTCGATTGGCCGAAGTTGAAAGACGAAGTCGAGCGCCTCTTCGGCGATTGGAAGTCGATCGACGTCGTCGAGCCTAAAGAACGTCCGCCGCTGCCGCGACAGGCCCATCTGCATCACGACTCGAACCAAACACAGATCGCCATCGGATACGACAGCATCCCGTATGCGGACCCCGAATACTTCCAGGCCTGGGGCGCCGTCGGCGTTTTGAGCGGCGGCATGAGCTCGCGGCTATTCACCGAGGTCCGTGAGAAGCGAGGCCTGTGCTACAGCGTCTACGCCACGCAAAGCTCGCTACGCCATCGCGGCAGCGTCATGTGTTACGCCGGCACGAGCGCCGAGCGCGCCAGGAAACGCTCGACGTGACGCTCGGCGAACTGCAACGCCTCGCCAATGGCATCGAGCCGAACGAACTCGATCGCCTCAAGGCCCGCATCAAGAGCTCGCTCATCATGCAAGGCGAATCGAGCGGCGCTCGCGCTTCGTCGATTGCTCGCGATATCTATTTCCTCGGCCGACCTCGCACGCTCGACGAAGTCGGCAAGCTCGTTGACGCGCTCACCTGCGATAGCATCAACGCCTATCTCAGACGCAATCCGCCTCGCGATTTCACGATCGTTACGCTCGGCTCGCAACCGTTGGAGGTGCCCGTTGGAGTTTCGTGAACACACGCTCGCCAATGGTTTGGAAGTGATTGCCGAATGCAACGGCGACGCTCGCTCGACCGCGCTCGGTTTTTTCGTCAAGACCGGGGCACGCGACGAGAGTGACGACATCTCAGGCGTCAGCCACTTCCTTGAACACATGGTCTTCAAGGGCACCCCGTCGCGCAGCGCCGACGACGTGAACCGCGAGTTCGACGAAATGGGCGCACACTACAACGCGTTCACGAGTGAAGAGTCGACCGTCTATTACGCCGCCGTGCTGCCCGAATACCAGAAGTCAGCCGTCACGTTGCTCTCCGACATTTTGCGACCCAGCCTTCGCAAGGAAGATTTCGACACCGAGAAGCAGGTGATTCTCGAAGAAATCAAAATGTACGAGGATCAGCCGCCGTTCGGCGCTGACGACATCGTGCGAGCAAACCACTTCGGCAAGCACCCGCTTGGCCGCAGCGTGCTCGGCAGCAGCGAGAGCATCACGCAACTCAAGGTCGAGGCGATGCTCGAATACTTTCGCCGCCGCTACAGTCCGAAGAACATCGTCCTCGTCGGCGCCGGCAAAATCGACTTCGACTCGCTCGTTTCGACCGCCAATGATTGCTGCGGCGATTGGGAGCCGTTCGACGCGCTACGCAAAGTCGATCGGCCTGCGTCGCATTCGAGCTTCGAGATTCTTCACAAGGAATCGGCCTCGCAAGAGTACGCCATACAACTGGCGAACGCGCCATCGGCCACCGACACCGATCGCTTTGCCGCGAAGGTGCTGTCGACGATCATCGGCGACGACTCGGGCAGCCGTCTGTACTGGGAACTCGTCGACCCCGGCCTGGCCGAAAGCGTGTCGCTCGGGCATCACGACTATCACGGCACCGGGCTGTTCATGACGTATCTGAGTTGCACGCCCGAGCAAACCGAAGAGAACTTGCAACGCGTGCTCGACACCTATCGTCGCGTCGAGGCCGAAGGCGTGACCGGCGAAGAGCTCGAGCAGGCGAAGAACAAGATCAACTCGCGCGTCGTGCTTTCGGCCGAGCGTCCGCGTGGCCGACTATTCAACGTCGGCGGCAATTGGACCTATCGCCGCGAGCATCGCACCGTGGCCAACGACCTCGCCGACATCGACGCCGTCAGCCTCGCCGACTTGCGTGCCGTCCTCAAGAAGTACCCGCTCACCACCAGCACGACAATCGTCGTTGGTCCACTCAAAGACGTCGCAGCGCCAAGATAACTTTTCGCTTGAGTTATTTAGGCACCAGGGTCGCGCGACATTCCATCTCCGCTTGCGGTTTCGCGCCTCTCCCGTCGCCGCCCCCACCGTCCTATAATGACGGTTCGAACACCTCGATCTGGTTTCATTCATCGCCCCCGAGTCCGCTCCTCATGTCAGCACCGTACGCCCATCCCGATATGCTCGTCAGCACCGCCTGGGTCGAAGAACATCGCAACGACCCCGGCATTCGCATTGTCGAATCCGACGAAGACGTGCTGCTCTACGACATGGGACACGTCGAAGGCGCGGTGAAGATCGACTGGCACACCGACTTGCAGGACCAGATCGTTCGCGATTACATCGGCCGCGAGGCCTTCGAACGCCTCTGCTCGTCGAAGGGTATCGCCAACGACACGACCGTCGTTTTTTACGGCGACAAGAACAACTGGTGGGCGTGCTATGCGTTCTGGGTCTTCAAGATGTACGGCCACGAGAAGATCCGCGTAATGAACGGCGGTCGCAAGCGGTGGGAGCTCGACGGTCGGCCGATGGTGCGCGGCGTCGAGCCGCAATACTCGCGAACCGAGTACAAGGCCAAGAACCCCGACCCGGCCGTGCGTGCCTTCCGCGACGAAGTGCTCGAACATCAGAAGGCGAAGAAGCCGCTCGTGGACGTTCGCTCGCCCGGCGAGTTCACCGGCGAGATGCTGCACATGCCCGACTATCCGCAAGAGGGCGCACTCCGCGGCGGCCATATCCCTGGCGCGATCAACGTTCCTTGGGCCAAGGCCGCGAACGAAGACGGCACCTTCAAGTCTCGCGAAGCGCTCGAACAGCTCTACCTCAAGGAGAGCAAGCTCTCGCCGCAAGCCGAGAAGATCATCGCTTACTGCCGCATCGGCGAGCGATCGAGCCACACCTGGTTCGTCCTGAAGTATCTGCTCGGCTTCAACAACGTGAAGAACTACGACGGCTCGTGGACCGAGTGGGGCAACCTTGTCGGGGCGCCGATCGCCCGGGGGCCGTGACGATGGCCGACGCTTCGACCGCCGCCGAGCGACTCGCGGAACTGATCGACGACTTCTCCGAGTTCGACGTCCGCGAGCGGCAGCAGATGCTGCTCGACTTCGCGCGTCGCCCGATGCCGCTGCCCGAGCGGCTGCAATCGGAGCGCGACAGCGAAGATCGCGCAGCACCGCATCGACGAGTGCATGACGCCCGTGTTCTTGTGGGTCGAACTCGACAACGGCCGCGTCGCGCTCTACGGCGACGTATCGCCCGAAGGCCCCACCGCTCGTGGCTTCGTCGCTCTTCTCATCGAGACGTTCACGGGGGCAACGCCCGACGACGTCCTCGCCACGCCTGTCGACCTGATCCAGAAACTTCGTCTGCCCGAGGCACTGGGCATGAATCGCATGCGGGGCCTGCAAGCCATCCTCCATCGCGTTCGCACTCAAGTCCGCGAAGCGGCGTCTTAATTATCTCATCGCGGAGTAATCAACCGCGGAGTTCGCAGAGAGCGCAGAGATAGGAACAAGAGTTTGTTGTTCGGCCTCAAGAACGTATGCAAACGTCCCAACAAATCTCGATGGACGATCTCCACGAAGTCGTCGCGGCGGTCTTTGCGCAGGGGCCCGTAGTGGTCCGGCAGGCGTATTCGGATTTCGGATGCGCCACAAGACAGTACGGAGACGCCAAAGCCTTGCTCGACGATTTGCATTACGAACCGGGAGTCGGGGACGTTTTTCGCCAATACACACTCTATTATCCGGAGGCGAAAGGCCATACTCAAGAACGGCGAATTGCTCTGACGCCGGAAGCGTGCAATGGCCACACGTTTCGATTCTGCCAGGAAGGATGGGGACTGATCCAGTTGCAGTGCGACTTCCGAAAACACCCGATTGTTGACTGCCGCATCGCAGTTAATTCAGCGATCCGGGCCGGGAACTGGAGCGACATTTATGCTGACTTTGAAAGTCCGGATTTATGGGATTGGGCGGTTGTTGAAAAGAAAGCTGGGCGGTTAGTCCGGCTGCTGCGGCGGATGGGCAAGGCCGGCCGAACCAACGGATGAAGCTGACCGGGGCCGCCATACTGGTTTCGCGCGGGTTGAAGGTCTTGCAGACGGCCCCGGCAGCTTATTCTTATCGTTCTCCTTTCTTGTCTCTGCGTCCTCTGCGATCCCCGCGGTTAACATTCTGTGTAGGATTTCATGGAACGCGACTTCATCGACTGGCTTCGAAAACGACTGCCGCGGCCGGCGGAAGACGTGATCGGCGTCGGTGACGATGCCGCCGTGCTCGGCGACGGCGAGACGCTCGTGACGGTCGATATGCTCACCGAGGGCGTCGACTTTATACTCGCCGAGTGTGATCCGCGCCGCGTCGGTCGTAAGGCGATGGCGGTCAATCTCAGCGATATCGCCGCGATGGCGGGGCTTCCGACGTTTGCGTTCGTCTCGGTCGCATTGCCTCGCAATGGCGCAGCCGATCTCGCCCGCGCATTGCTTGAAGGGATGCTGCCATTGGCGGAGAAGTACGGCGTGACCCTCGCCGGTGGTGACACGAACACGTGGGACGGGCCTCTCGTGATCAGCGTCACGCTCATGGGCAAAGCCACGTGGAGCGGCCCCTTACTGCGCAGCACCGCCCAACCCGGCGACAAGATCATCGTCACCGGCACTCTCGGCGGCAGCATCCTCGGCCATCATTTCGACTTCGAACCTCGCATTCGCGAAGCGCAACACCTTCATCAGTGGTACAAGTTGCGAGCCGGCATGGACATCAGCGACGGCTTGTCGCTCGATTTGTCGCGACTGGCGGAAGCGAGTCACTGCGGCGCGGTGCTCGATCTCGCATCAATCCCAATCTCGCCCGCAGCACACGAGTTCTCCTCGCAACGCAACGACGGCAAGACGCCACTCGATCACGCGCTCAGCGATGGCGAAGATTTTGAGTTAATCCTGGCCGTGCTTCCCGACGAGGCCGAGAAGATGCTAAGCGAACAGCCGCTCGACGTGCCTGTCACCTGTGTCGGCGAGTTCGTGGCCGAGCCGGGGTTGTGGACGATCGATGACCGCGGGCAACGCCAGCCGTTCACACCACGCGGCTACGAGCACTGACGATGCACGATCTTGTCGTCATCGACGTCGCCGACGAAGCCGCCACGGAACGCTTGGCTCAATGTCTGGCGGCGGCACTACCAGGGCGGGCCGTCATTTCGCTTTCCGGAACGCTCGGCGCCGGAAAGACGCATTTCGTCAAAGCGCTCGCCGCCGCCGCGGGCGTCGATCCCGCCGACGTCACAAGCCCCACATTCGTGCTTATCCAGGAATATGACGGGGCGCGGCCGATCTATCACTTCGACGTCTACCGCCTTCGCGATGAAGACGAGTTTCTCGAACTCGCACCCGACGAATACTTCGCCCGCCCCGGGTGGACGATTCTCGAATGGGGCGAGCGCTTTGCGCGTTGTCTACCCGTCGATCGCCTCGACATCACGATCGACGTGACCGGGCCGACATCGCGACGATTCACGCTTGCAACGACTGACGATGCTCTGAATCGAGCGATTCATTTGATTAAAGAATGAACCGGCTCAAATCCTCGTCCTGGCTGATGCGTTCCAGCCTTTCGCGGACGAAAGCGGCGTCGATGGCGATGCGTGAGCCCGATTGCTCGGGGGCGTCGAAGCTGAGTTCTTCGACGACGCGCTCCATGATCGTGTATAAGCGGCGGGCGCCGATGTTCTGCGTCGTTTGATTCACGCGGAAAGCGAAATCGGCCAGCGACTCGACGGCGTCAGGCGTGAATTCGAGCGTCACGCCTTCGGTGCCGAGCAGGGCGGTGTACTGCTTGGTGAGCGAACTCTGCGGCTCGGTGAGAATGCGGATGAAGTCGTCTTTCGTCAGGCTATTCAGCTCGACGCGAATCGGAAACCGCCCCTGCAATTCGGGCATCAGGTCGCTGGGCTGCGCGCGATGGAACGCGCCGGCGGCGATGAACAGCACGTGGTCGGTCTTCATGTAGCCATAGCGCGTCTGCACGGTCGTGCCCTCGACAATCGGTAGCAGGTCGCGCTGCACGCCTTGTCGCGAGACATCAGCTCCCTTGGTGTTCTCGCTGGCCACCACCTTGTCGATTTCATCGAGAAAGATGATACCCAGGTTCTCGGCCAACTCGATCGCCGCCGCGTTGACGTTTTCCTTGTTGATCAAGGCTTCGACTTCCTGCTCGAACAACACTTTCTGGGCCTCAGCCACCGACATCTCGCGCCGCGTGCTGTTCTTGGGCATGATCTTATCGAGCATCCCCTGCAGATCGACGTCCATCTGCTCCATGCCCATGCCGGTCATCATCATCGGCACGGCCTTCTGCTCGATTGTCATTTCGACCTTGCGGCCGTCGAGTTGCCCCGCGTGCAGCATCGCCCGCAACTTTTCGCGGGTGCGGGCTCGTCGTTTGACGGTGACCGAATCGTGCGAATCATCGCCGTCCTCTTCTTCGTCGGTGGCCGGCGACGCGAGTAGATCGAGCAAGCGGTTTTCCGCACGCTCACGGGCTTCGACTTCGATTTTTTGCCGTTCGCCGTCACGCACAAGCACAATTGCCGCCTCGACCAGCTCGCGAACCATGCTCTCGACGTCGCGGCCGTAGTAGCCGACCTCGGTGTATTTGGTGGCCTCGACTTTGATGAAGGGCGCGCCGGTGAGACGGGCCAGGCGACGCGCGATCTCGGTCTTGCCGACGCCGGTCGGACCGATCATGAGGATGTTCTTCGGCGCGACTTCGCCGCGCATGTCCTCGGGCAGTTGCTGACGTCGCCAACGATTGCGAATCGCGATGGCGACGGCCCGCTTCGCCTCGGCCTGGCCGACGATGTAGCGATCGAGCTCGGCGACGATCTCGCGCGGCGTCAGGTCGCGCACGGCATTTCCTCGATGTGCAGGTGAGTGTTCGTGTAGACGTCGATGCCCGCGGCAATTTCGAGCGAAGCTCGCACGATTTCCGAGGCCGACATTTCGGTATGAGCGATGAGCGCCCGGGCCGCCGCGACCGCGTAGTTGCCACCCGACCCGATACCAAGCACGCCGTCGGTCGGCTGAATGACGTCGCCGTTGCCGGTGACAAGCAATGTGTGCTTGGCATCGACGACGGTGAGCAGCGCTTCGAGCCGTCGCAGCACACGGTCCGTCCGCCAATCCTTGGCGAGTTCCGTGGCGGCACGGACGACATTGGCCGAGTAGTCCTTGAGTTTTGCCTCGAAACGTTCGAGCAGCGCGAAGGCGTCGGCACTTGAGCCCGCGAATCCGGTGATGACTTTGCCGTCGTGCAGGCGGCGAATCTTGTTGGCGTCGGCCTTCATGATCGATTGGCCGAGCGAAACCTGCCCGTCGCCGCCGATAGCGACCGTGCCGCGCCACCGCACCGTGAGAATGGTCGTGCTTCGTGTCTTCATGGCCGTCAATCGTAGCGCCCAACCGCATGACATGCCAGGGGGCCAACCGTTATGCTACTTGACATGTCGAACGACGCCCCGCTGCCGCGCAGCCCCGAACTCATGGCTGCCACCGATACCGCTCTGCTCGTCGTCGATGTGCAGGGCAAGCTGATTACGCTCGTGCCGGGCCATCAACGATTGATCTGGAACATCACGCGCCTCTTGGACGGCGCGAAGATTCTCGGTGTTTCGTCGGCCGGGACCGAGCAATACCCGAAAGGGTTGGGGCCGACCGTGAGCGAGTTGTCCGACCGCCTGCAAAGTATTTCGCCGAAGATGGCGTTTAGTTGCGGCGAGTGCGGCAGTGTGTTTCGTTCGTGGCAGGAGCAAGGTGTGTCGAAGATTCTTGTTTGCGGAATCGAGACGCATGTTTGTGTGCAGCAGACGGTGCTCGATTTGCTCGCCGAAGGGTTGCGAGTTTATCTAGCCGTCGACGCCGTCGGGGCGCGGCATGAGATCGACCACCGTACCGCATTGGAACGCATGAACAGCGCCGGCGCGACGTTGACGACGACCGAGTCGGCGCTGTTCGAGTGGTGCGCCGTTGCGGGAACGCCGCAGTTCAAGGAGATCAGTCGCCTCGTGCGCGAGGCGGGGCCGGAAACATCAAACATCACGCCATTTCAATCGCCATGACAAAAACATTCATCGCGCCGCCATTAACGCCGCCCGTTCGCGTTCTCATGGGCCCCGGCCCCAGCGATGTCCATCCGCGTGTGCTGCAAGCGATGTCAGCGCCAACGGTCGGACATCTCGATCCGTATTACCTGCAACTGATGAACGACATGCAGACGATGCTCCGCGCGGCCTTCCGCACCGATAATCCGATGACGATGGCCGTGAGCGCCACGGGATCGGCGGGCATGGAGAGCACGGTCGTAAATCTTATCGAGCCGGGCGACTCGATGATCGTGTGCGTGAACGGCGTGTTCGGTGGCCGCATGGCCGACGTCGCTAGTCGCGCCGGGGCAAAGGTGACGACGGTCGAACGGCCGTGGGGTGAGATTTATGAGCCCGCACATCTCGAGGCCGCGATCAAGTCGGCCAAGCCAAAGGTCGTGGGCATCGTGATGGCCGAGACTTCGACCGGCGCGTGGCAGCCGATCGAAGCGATTTCGAAGATCGTACACGACGCGGGGGCATTGCTGTTGGTGGACGCCGTGACCGCGTTCGGCGGCGTGCCGCTCGAAGTCGACGGCTGGAACATCGACGCGATTTACTCGGGGACGCAAAAGTGCTTGAGTTGCCCGCCGGGGTTGGCGCCGGTGTCGTTCAGCCCGCGGGCGATGGACGTCATCATGAACCGCAAGACGAAGGTGCAAAGCTGGTACCTGGACGTGTCGATGTTGGCGAAGTATTGGGGCAATGAGCGCGTTTATCATCACACCGCGCCAATCAACATGACCTACGGCCTGTACGAAGCCCTGCGGTTGTTGCACGAAGAAGGACTCGAAAACTGCTGGCGACGTCACGACCGGAATCATCGCGCACTCAAGGCGGGGCTAACGGCGCTGGGGATTAAGTATGCGGCTCGCGAAGGACATCAACTGCCGCAACTGAACGCGGTGCTTGTGCCGTCGGGTGTCGACGATGCCAAATTGAGGAAGGGACTTCTCGAATGCTTTGGCATCGAAATCGGCGGCGGCCTCGGCGACTTTAAGGGGAAGGCGTGGCGCATCGGTTTGATGGGACACGCCTCGCGCCGAACAATGTGTTCATGTTCTTGGGAGCGCTCGAACAGTTGCTGGCCGAGCAGGGATACAAGTTCGAAGCGGGGGCGAGCATCGCCGCTGCAAACAAGTCCTACGCCAGCGCGGCTGCGTGAGCGATGTACGACGTTGTTGTCATCGGCGCGGGGGCGGCGGGACTGTTGGCGGCGACGAGGTTGGCGGAACTCGGGCAGCGCACGCTGTTGCTTGAGAAGAATCGCAAGCCTGGCGTGAAGATTCTCATCTCCGGCGGCACGCGTTGTAACCTGACGCACAACACCGACCGCGCCGGAATCATTCAGGCCTTCGGTCGCAACGGGCGGTTTCTGCACTCGGCTCTCGCGGCGTTGGGGCCGAGCGATCTCGTCGCGCTCGTCGAGGCCGAGGGTGTGGCGACAAAGATCGAAGAGACTGGAAAAATCTTTCCGGCGAGCGATCGTGCGCTCGACATTGTCAACGCATTGCTTGCGCGATTGCGCCGTAGCAGCGCCACGCTGGCGCTCGAAGAGCCGTTGTCGAATATCGAGAAAAAAGCGACGGGCTTCATCCTGACGACGTCGAAGCGAACGATCGAAGTGCCACGCGTGCTGATCACAACGGGTGGAAAGTCGTTTCCCGGTTGCGGCACAGTAGGCGACGGATACGGATGGGCCGAGAAGTTTGGACACACGATCGTCGCGACGAAGCCGGCGCTGGTGCCGTTGGTGATGAAGGCCGAATGGGTGCGAGCGCTGTCGGGCGTGACGATTGAGGATGTGACGTTGAAAGTTGTTGCGTCGCAGGATAATGCACGCGCGAAATCGCAAGCGGTGGTGGAACGTCGAGGAAGCTTGTTATTCACGCACTTCGGATGGTCGGGGCCTGTGGCACTCGACGTGAGTCGCGAATTCAATGGCAAGGACAAGTGCGTCGAAGTCGAATGCGATTTTCTGCCGACGATGAAGGAGCCGCAATTCGAGGAATGGTTGCGATCGATGGCGGGGTCGTCGGGAAAGAAACACCTCGTCGGATTGCTCGGCGAAATGTTGCCGCGGCGGTTGATCGAGGCGATGTTCGAGCGGCATCAGATACCGCTCGATCGCACGCCGGCGGAGTTGAGCCGTGTTGAGCGGCAGTGGCTCGTCGAGTCGGTGAAGCGCGCGCGAATGCCGGTCGATGGCACGCTGGGATTCGAGAAGGCCGAGGTGACGGCGGGAGGCGTGAGCCTCGATGAGGTCGACTCGCGGACGATGCAGAGCAAGCTCGTGCCGGGACTTTATTTCGCTGGCGAGGTGCTTGATTTGGAT
The DNA here is from genome assembly GCA_963708675.1 of uncultured Planctomycetota bacterium. Classification (GTDB taxonomy): domain Bacteria; phylum Planctomycetota; class Planctomycetia; order Pirellulales; family PNKZ01; genus DATAXP01. The sequence goes on along the minus strand of CAVPTO010000003.1, from coordinate 422,403 downwards.
GGATGGATTGGCGGGTTCAATTTTCAGGCGGCGTTTAGCACGGGATGGTTGGCCGCGGAGAAGATTGCGGATGCGGCGGCGGGGGACTCGACGCGTTTTGATCCTGAGCGCTAAGCCCACGGGCGGCCGTCCGTGGGCTTGGGGGTGAAGGCGCTAACGCTGCGATTTTGAGTCGGCGTCGGCGGTGCGCGAGGTCGCTTGCCGCAAATCGAGCTCGACGGCGCCCGGGGCGACAGCCGGCGCGTCGGCGGCGACGTGTTGCTTCAATCGGGCAAGCTTGTCCGCTGGCGATGGTTCGCCCTCACTGTGCGAAGGCGGGTGCCCCCACACGATGCGGCCGCCGCGAAGCGTGTGAAGTTCGTACAGCGGATCGACCTCGCTCGTCGGCACGATTTTCGCCATCTTTAGGTCGACCCATGAGTCAGCGATCACGCCGGCAATCTCGGCTGCGCCTTGCACGTGAATGTCCTGCCATCGCGTGCCGACCGGGCCTTCCGTCACCGTATGAATGCCCGAGAGCCGCGGGTAGCGAAGTGCTTCGAGCGGCGAGAAGTCGGAACTCGGCAACAGCACGGCACTCTCGTCGACGGCGTACAACCCGCCGGGAACCTCGACCATGCACGCCGGACGACGGTATTCGAGCTGAACGTCGAGACCCGCGGGACTGACCTTACGAACCTGAACGACATGCGCGACCCACGGATGCAGCGAGAACGCCTTGGCGACGCGCTCGGCGAGCGAACCGTCGAGAATCGACATCGGACCATCGAGCCCGCCGTCGCGAAGCGCCTCGGTGCGAACGTCAGCGCGAATCCAGGCCGGAGGCGGCGTGATCGTGATCTGATCGGGAGTGACGTGGAACGAAGGATCGCTGTGCAAATGCGGCGCGACGCTTTTCCACAACGCGAAGAAGCCGCCAGCCAATGCCGCCAACATCACCGCGGCCGAAAACCAGCGATGGTTCACGATCACCGCGATGGTGCGGATCGCCTTCTTCTCGTTCTTCACAGGTTTTTCGGCAGCGGCCTTTGCGGCACACATCACGTCACCTCAACAGGCAGCGCATCGCGCAACATCCATTCGCACAGCGCGACCATGTCGAGCCCCGCCCGCGCCGCGGCCTTCGGGGCCAGGCTGGTCGCGGTCATGCCGGGAAGCGTGTTCACTTCGAGCACCCACGGGCGACCTTTGCGGTCGACCATCACATCAACGCGCACGAGGCCGGAAGTGCCGAGCGCTTCGGCCGCAGCGACGGCGATGCTTTGCAAACGCACGACCTCGTCGCGGGCCAGGCCGGTTTCGAAGCGGTACTCGGTGGCGGTGTCGTGATACTTCGCGTCGTAGTCGAAGAAGCCACGCGGCGAGGCGATCTCGATGAGCGGCAGCGGCTCGCGGCCGAGAACGGCAATCGTGTACTCGCGGCCGTCGATCCACGGCTCGGCCAGAATGAACGGATCGAATTTGCTGCTGTGTTCGATGCAGTTGGCCAGGTCAGCATCGGACGCGGCGAAACCGACACCGAGGCTCGAACCCTGGCTCTCGGGTTTGATCACGAGCGGATAGCCGAGGCGTGTGACGTGCGACGCGACGTCTTCGGTCGGTTCGCTCACGTGGAACAGCACGTAAGGAAGTGTCGGCACACGCGACTGGTAGAAACGTTCTTTGCTTGCCGACTTGCTCATGGCAAGCCGCGAAGCGTCGGGGCGGCTGCCGACGTACGGGACGCTCAGCTCTTCGAGCCGCGCCTGGATGCGGCCGTCTTCGCCTGCTCCGCCATGCAGCGCGAGAAAGCAGACGTCGAACTGCCGCCAATCGATTTTGACGAGTTCGGCCTCGGCCGGGTCGATGAGTTCGACTCGATGTTGCGCCGAACGCAACGCTGCGACGACTTCGTGACCACTGGCGAGGCTGACGATTCGTTCGTGCGAAGCCCCACCGGCCAACACCGCTACTGAAAGGGGCCATCGCCCACTGTTCATGATCATTGCCATCCTCCTTGACGGCTAGCCGAACACGCGGCGAGCAAGCTCGCCGGCTAATACAATCACCAAACCTCGATCTCCGTTTCGAGTTCTACTCCTAAGCGCTCGGCGACGCGAGAGCGAACGAGCTCGATGAGCTGCAGCACGTCTTTGCTCTTGGCCGTGTCGTCGGTGACGATGAAGTTGGCGTGTCGATCGCTAACCTCGGCTCCGCCGATGCGCGACCCCTTCAGGCCCGCCTGGTCGATCAACATGCCAGCACTCATGCCGCGCGGGTTTTTGAAAATGCAGCCTGCGCTCTGATGTCCGAGCGGCTGGCTAGCACGCTTCATGATCCATTGTTTTTGCATGCGCTTGGTGAGTTCCTCGGGATCGTCCTCTTCCAAGGCGAATTCCACTTCGAGGATCACGAGCTCGTCGAGGCTGCTCTGTCGGTAGGCGAAAACGAGGTCTTCGCGTTTGCGTTCGATCAGCTCGCCGGCGCGGGTGAGGACGGTTGCGCCGCAGGTCCATTGGCCGATGTCGCCGCCGCGTCCGCCGGCATTGCCGTGCAGCGCGCCGCCAATGGTGCCCGGGATGCCGACCAGCGTCTCCATGCCGCCGAGACCTTTGGAGATGGCGGAGCTGATGACGTGGCCGAGCTTCGCGCCTGCCGAGGCACGCACGCGGTTGCCGTTGATCTCGATGCCCGAGAACGTGGCGCTTGAGAGTTTGACCACCAGACCGCGAACGCCCTCGTCGCGGGCCAGGATGTTCGAGCCGCCGCCGAGCATGCGGACGGGCGTGCCGTCGGCGCGGCAACGTCGAACGAGCTCGACGAGCTCGTCGGTCGTCTCGGGCTCGGCGAAATATTCGGCCGCTCCACCGAGGCGGAACCAGGTGTGCAGAGCCAATGGCTCAGCCTGCCGCACGATGTGTTCGAAGCCGGTCGATAAGGGCATGCGCGAGGTTTCCAATGTCGCCGGCCCCCAAGGTGACTACGACGTCGCCTGGGCGAACCGCGGACTCAACGTGCTTTAGAATGTCGTTCGTGGCGTGAACTTGCAAGATGTCTACGCCGTGGGTAGCTGTTTGGCGAGCGAGGTCGGCAGCCGTGATTTCCCCTACGGCGGCAATGCCTTCGCGGGCTCGGAAGATGTCGGCGATCGCGAGTTTGTCGACCGTGGCGAGTGCCGCCGCGAAATCGTTGAGCAAGTGGGCGGTTCGCGAAGCCTGGTGGGGCTGGAAGACGCACCACAGGCGGCGGCGAGGGAACATCGCCCGCACCGAGGCCAGTGCCGCGGCGACTTCGGTGGGATGGTGGGCGTAATCGTCGACGAGTTGTATGCCGCCGAACTCGCCCAGCCATTCGAGGCGTCGCCGCAGGCCGCGAAACGCTCGGAGACCGTTGACGATTGCCCCAGCCTGTACGCCTACACACGCGGCCAACGCTGCCGCGGCCAGGGCGTTGTCGACCTGGTGGCGGCCCGGAACTCGCAATCGCACGGTCCCGACTGAGCGGCCGTGATGCACGAGGTCCATCGTTGCGTATCCCGAACGAAGTTCGACGTCGGTCGCCTGCCAATCGGCAAGGTCGACGTCGACCCCAAAGGTGATGACTTCGCAGCCCATACCTTCGGCGAGACGAATGGTTCGCGAACAGCGAGAGTTCATGACAAGTTGGCCATGCGAAGGAACACGACGCATGAAGGCGGCGAACGCGCTGTCGAGTTGTTCGGGTGAGGTGTAGCAGTCGAAATGGTCGGCTTCGACGTTGAGCACCGCCGCGACAGAGGGCGACAGGTTGAGAAAGTTCGCCCGATATTCGCAGGCCTCGGCGATCATGTGCGGGCCACGTCCGTAACGCGCGACCGGATCGCCATCGAGCGACGTTGCGCCGACGACCACGGTCGGGTCGAGCCTTGCAGCGAGAAGAATCTCCGCGAGCATGGCGGCCGTGCTGCTCTTGCCATGCGTTCCGGCGACGGCGATGCCGACGCGCTCGCGCATGAGAACGCCAAGCGTTTCGGCGTAGCTGCGCTTTGGAATGCCGAGATGCCTTGCGGCCTCGAGCTGCGGCGCCTCGTGTGGCACGGCGTCGCTGGCGACGATCAGCTGCGCGTCCTTCGGCAACGCGCCGACATCGTCATCTTTCGTAATGCGCAAACCTCGTCGCACGGTCGAAGCTACCGCTTGCGGTTTCGCGTCGGACCCCGTCACGCGATGCCCGCGCTCGATCAGCAATCGCGCCAACGATTGCATGCCTGCTCCGCACGCGCCGAGCAAATGAATACGCTCGGGTAGCGATGCACGAAGCGTCGTGTATTGGCCGCGCGACGGAGTGTCAGCCGTCAAAAGCATCCGCAGCCTCGGGAGAAATAGGGGCGAAACCGCGGAATCTTAAGAGTTTTCGACAAGTTCGGTCAAGGTGAAAGCCGATGGAGTCTCGGCCTCGTAGTTGCGTTTTCTGCTCTTTACCCGGAAGAGGGTTTTCGGCAGAATCCGCCCTCGCGTTTGCCTGCATACGACCGCCGTTACTGCTGGCTTTCGCGCCAGCGCGGCTTCCCACCTCGGATGGCCGCTGGTCAAGGACGACCCGCCGCGATAGCAAGGAGCGCTCACACGTGAAACAGTTTTCTTTCGCCGCCACATTCGTGGCTTCGATGCTTGCCTTGACCAGTACGGTCCCGCACGCGATGGCTCAACAGCCTCGCACCGGCGCCCCGCTCGCCGTCATCGACGTTGCCTATATCTTCAAGTATCACACGCGTCTGCAGACCATGACCAACGACCTGCAGCGCGACATCGCCGCTGCCGAGAAGTCGGTGCAAGAAGAGCGTGCGTCGTTCCAGAAGCTGACCGAGCGGCTCGAGGAATATAAGAAGAACTCGCCCGAGTACAAGTCGTTGGAGGAAGAGCTTCAGCGCCGCAATGCCGACATGCAATTGAAGATTAGCATTCAGAAGCGCGAGTTCATCGAGCAGCAGGCCAAGATGTACTCGACGGTTTACAAAGAGCTGTGCGAAGAAGTGAAGATCTACTGCGAACAGGCCGGCATCGGGCTGGTCATGCGGTTCAACGGCGACCCGGCCGACTACAACGACCCGGAAGAGATTTTCAAAGACCTGAACAAGACGGTCATCTACTACAACCCGACGATCGACATCACGCCCGTCATTCTCAAGAAGCTGAACGAGCAAATGGGTCGGCCTTCGCAAGCTGCCGTCCCGACAACGCCCGCCGGCATGGGCCAGTTGCCGGCCAGTTCGCTGCCGCAGCGACCGGGCATTCCGCCGCGTCGCTAGTCGCGTTGTTCTCTTGTCCTTGGCTTTTCACGTCGAACACGGCTCTTAGCTGTTCAGCCTCGGCCGGCCGTCGTGCCGGTTGAGGCTGACGGCTAAGAAAAGAGTGCAGGTATGTATCGTCGAATAAAGGATGCGCCGGGTTCGCTGATGTCGTCTCCACGCCGCCAACGCACGGTGGCGAAGACCGCCGTCGTCGAAGGTTTCGGCTATTGGAGCGGCAAAGACGTGCGGGTCGAGTTTCGCCCCGCTCCGGACAACACCGGCATCGTCTTCGTCCGTAGCGATTTGGCCACGCCCGTGCGCATTGCGGCCAACGTGCTCAACCGCGTCGAAACGCCTCGCCGCACCTGCTTGCGACGTGGCTCGTCGCAGGTCGAAATGGTCGAGCACATCATGGCGGCGCTTGCCGGGTTGAACATCGACAACTGCGATGTTCACGTCAGCGCTCCCGAGATGCCTGGCTGCGATGGGTCGAGCCGTCCGTTTGTCGACGCGCTGCTGCTGGCTGGCGCGATGGAGCAATCGGCGCTGCGGCCGACGCTTACCGTTCGCGAAGTCACCCGCCTTGGCGAAGGCGAAAGCTGGATCGAGGCGCGGCCGTCGCCGAGCCACGGTCTGTCGATCAAGTTCAATCTCGATTACGGTCCCGGCACGCCGATCGGCCGGCAGTCGATCACGTTGCCGATCACGCCCGACTCGTTCCGTCGCGAGCTAGCGCCTAGCCGCACGTTCATGCTCAAGAACGAAGCCGACTGGCTGCTCGCCCAGGGTTTGGGCAAGCGTACGACGACCAAAGATTTGTTGATCTACGGACCGGATGGTCCTATCGACCAAGAGCTGCGCTATCGCGACGAGTGCGTGCGTCACAAGGCGCTCGACCTCATTGGCGATTTGGCGCTGGCGGGTTGCGACATCATTGGTCACGTCGTGGCCTATCGCAGCGGACATCGGCTCAATGCCGAGTTGGTGCGTCAGTTGTTGGCCGGCGGAGCGACAATCGATATTCCACGGGCCGCGTGAGCAATTGCTTGATGCTTGTCGGGACAATCACGCTTGGGGCGGAGTGCTGATTCATGGCCATCTACGTCGCCGACAACGTCTCCATCGATCGGCGAGCTGAAATCGCCGACGACGTCGAGATCGGCCCGTTCTGCGTCATCGGTCCGCACGTGCGCATCGGCAAAGGGACGCGGCTCGAAAACAACGTGACGCTCATGGGCCGCGTCACCATCGGCGAGCACAACCACCTGTATCCGAACGTCGTCATCGGCGGCGAGCCGCAGGATCTCAGCTACCGCGGCAGCGACACCTGCGTGATCGTCGGCGATCACAATACTTTTCGCGAAGGCGTGACCATCAATCGCGCCACCGAGAAGGAAGACGGAGTCACGAGCGTCGGCAGCCATAACTTTATGATGGCTTGCTGTCACGTTGCCCACGATTGCAAAGTCGGCAGCCACATCATCATGGCCAACGGCGCCCTGCTGGGCGGACACGTTCACGTTCACGACTACGCGTCGTTGTCGGGCGGCGTGGGTGTGCATCACTACGCCACGCTTGGCAGCTACAGCTTCGTCTCCGGCCTCAGCCGCGTGTTGCACGACGTGCCGCCGTTCATGCTCGTCGATGGCCACCCGAGCCGTCCGCGGTGCATCAATGTCGTGGCGCTCAAGCGAAGCAACTTCGCGCCCGAATCGATTCATAGCCTGGCCGAAGCCCACCGGCTGCTGTACCGCGCCAAGGTCGGGCTCGACCACGCTCGCGAAATTTTGCGAGGCAACAACCAAATGCTGCCCCAAGTGACCGAGCTTCTCAGCTTCGTGCAAACGCAGCAAGAAGGAAAGCACGGTCGAGCACGCGAGCGCAGGAGAGCGGCTTGAAACCGATTCGTGTTGCAGTCATCGGTTGCGGACATCTCGGACGCATTCACACGCGCATCGCTGCGGGCTTGCCGCAGTTCTCGCTTGTCGGCGTCGTCGATACGGTCGAGAGCAGCCGCGCTCGTTTGGCTGGCGAGTTCAATACCGAAGCCTTCGCTTCGCACGACAAACTCTACGGCCGCATCGACGCCGCCGTCGTTGCCACGCCCACGCAGTACCATCATCGCGTGGCCTTGGATCTGCTGAATCGTGGCGTGCATCTGCTGGTCGAAAAGCCGATTGCTCCCCGCGAGGCCGAAGCTGCCGACATGGTCGAGTCGGCCAAGGCTCGCCGCCTTGTGCTGCAAGTCGGACATGTCGAGCGGTTCAACCCGGCATGGTCGGCGATGTTGCCGCACGTTCGCGATCCGAAGTATATCGAAGCCGTGCGTCGCGGACCCTACTCGATGCGGTCGACCGACATCGGCGTCGTGCTCGACCTGATGATTCACGATATCGACCTCACATTATCGATTGTCGGTTCACCGATTCGCACGGTCGATGCGCTCGGCGCCGCCGTGTTCGGCCCGAACGAAGATATCGCCCAGGCTCGCCTTGTTTTCGAGAACGGCTGCATCGCGAACTTGAGCGCGTCGCGCGTCAGTCACACCGCGGCTCGCACGATGCAGTTGTGGTCGCATCGCGCGATGGCGTCGCTCGATTTCACCGCACGCACGGCGAACATCGTTCGCCCCAGTGACGAGTTGTTGCGCCGCGACTTGCATCTCGACACAACGACACCGGAAGAGCGAGCGCAGCTCAAAGATCGCTTAATGACGGAGCATCTGCCCGCCGAGAAGATCGAGTGTGCCCCGGTCGACGCGATCACTGCCGAACTTGTCGACTTCGCCGACAGCATTCGTGAGGCGCGTATGCCGCGTGTCTCGGGAGAAGCCGGTTTCGAGGCCGTTGCCGCCGCGGAGCGCATTCTCGCGAGCATCGCGCAACATCTTTGGGACGGTCGTGCCGACGGTCGCGTGGGCCCGAACGTCGAACCGCGTCGTTCGATTATTCCCGGCCCGCACTGGGCGACACGCCCGGCACGCGAGCGCCGAGAGGCGGGTTGATTCGAAAACCCCTCTCCCTTTGGAAGAGGGTGGCGGCGCAGCCGCCGGGTGAGAGCGCGGTGCAATAGTAGGCGGTTACCACTTCAACCCGCCCTCATCCGCCGCTTCGCGGCACCTTCTCCCAGAGGGAGAAGGATTCGAGGCACGCAATCACGCCAAATCGCGGTCCTCAAACAGCAACAGCGCCACCAACAACGCAATCGTGCTGTACAGCACGCAGTACCCAGCCGACCATGCCAGGTACTCCAGCGGCACCGTGCGACTTGCGACCGTCGCGGCGTAGACGTCGAAGTAGTCGAGCACCGGCAAAATCGTCGCGAACAACTGCCCAACGAACGCCACGATCGGATTGCGAGCGGCCGACGATTGCACGAGCAGCGGCACGAGATGTCCCGCGGCCAATATCGAGTAGCAAATCACCAGGTTCGGCACCAACGACAGACGCGTCGCCACCGCGATCGCAATCGATGTGAGCACGATCGTCTCGAAAAACGCAAGCACCAGTCCCGGCGCGATTCGCACCATCTCGGCCTGACAACTGAGCGACACGTCGCCCGTGATCGCCGCTTCGCGAGCGTCGAGCATCACCTTGAAGCTCACGGTCGCGAGGAACACGCACCCGAGCACCACGAACAGCACATAGACCGGCGCGAGCACGCCCAAGAACTTGCCGATGAGAAACTGGCGGCGCGTGATCGGTTTCGACAACACCGTCAACGCCGTGCGGCCTTCCAACTCATCGGACAGCGAAACACTCGCCGACCACGTGGCCAGCAAAATCGCCGCGAAGAGGATCAACTTCAGGCCGATGTCTTGCACCTCTTTCACGTCTTCGCCGAACGTGTTGTACGGAATGAACGCGCACGTGACGAGCAGCAACACGCCAAGCGCAAGTTCGACCCAAAACAACGGCTCGGCATAGGCCTCCTTGGCCGTGGTGCGAGCGACGGCCGCCAACTTCGGCAGAAATATTCGCAACGCGCCGCCGACGATCATCAGCAGCGCGATGGCCGCGAGTGCGCCCACGGCGACGATCCACAGCGGTCGTATCCACGGCGATAGCTCAGCCAACAACATGCGATGCTCCGTTTAGCCGGCGAGCTTGCTCGCCGCGTCGCGGGGTGAACTCCCCTCAATACCGAACTGAAAAGTCCGCGAACTCGCCGGTCGCCGATCCTCGACGCACCTCGGTCGAACGAATCAGCCGGGCCATCTCGTGGGCCACGTCGTCGAGAAACCCGTCGATCTCGTCGGTCTTGCCTTCGACCACCAAGTGTACGCTACCGTCGGGCATGTTCCGGACGAAACCAGTCACGTCGTACCGCGAGGCGATATCGCGAGCCGTGGCCCGGAAGCCCACACCCTGCACGCGGCCAAAGTAGTCAACTTCGCGACGTTCCATGAACTCGGTGGCCAGCCTTTCCCACAACGATGGACGTAACTTCACGGTTCGCCCGGCCTCACCGCTTGCGGTTTCGCGCGTCGAATCAGGGTACGCGCGAAACCGCAAGCGGTCATGGTCAATGAAACGGAATGTTTCCCCGATCTCTCCGAAGAATCGATGATAGGCGTCAGTCGATGATGACATCGTCGAGTCGCGATAGGCCGACGACCTCGCCGCAGCGAATCCACGCCCAGCGGCGGTTCGGCACCATGCCGTCGCGGCGACACTGCAGCACGTATTGCTCGCGCGTGGTCGGTGCGTCGCGCAGGTCGTGAACGTCGACCTCCGATAGCAGCAGATAATCGTTCTGCTCTTCCATGAGCGTGCCCACGCACACGAACGTGCTACTGAGGTCCAGCACGACGACTTCGCCGAACAACGATTTCCAACTTGGGGGGACGATGCTCATTAGTGCATTATCAATCGAACGTGACAGCGGTAAAGGCATCGCTTGCGAATCCGCGAAGAGGCAAGCAGAGGCATCGTCGCTCGGGTCGGGACTGCGTAAGGCGAGCGATCTTGACCCGACTGGGTCTTTTGCCTACTGTCCCGCACCATGCGCATGGCTCTCGCGACGACTGCCGCGGCCGTTTTTCTCGTGATCGTCGCTCCCGCTGCGCACTCGGCCGAGCCGTTTCAGCCTGCGCCGCAGGTTGGCGTGCTGTTGCTGACGAATGGACAAATCATTCGCGGCAAGATCACGCGCGGCGGCGACCATTATTATGTTGCGCTCGATGACGGCGAGATTCGCCTGAAGACCGCCGACGTCGAGCTGTTTTGCAACACGCTCGAGGATGGCTATCAGCGCAAACGGCTGAGCATGCTCATCGGCGATGCGGGCGAGCATCTCGACCTGGCGCAGTGGTGCATCCAGCACAAGCTGTTCGGTTGCGCCGCCCGCGAGTTGACGGAGGCGGCATCGCTCGAGCCGCGCACCCCAAAATCGCGGTGCTCGAACGACGCCTGAATCTCGCGATGAATGAGCAGGATACATTGGCCGACGCGACGGAAACTGTGAAACATGGGCTGTCGAACGACGAACTCGACCGCATGGTGCGCGGCATGCCGGAAGGCACCGTCGAACTATTCAGTCACACGATTCAACCGATGCTGCTGAACAATTGCACGAGCGCCGGCTGTCACGGTCCCGCGTCGACGACGAACTTCAGTCTGCTTCGCATCCCGCTTGGTCGCACGCCCAGCCGACGGCTGACGCAGCGCAATCTGCACACGGCACTCGCGCATGTGAACTCGTCCGATCCTTTGCACAGCAGCCTGCTGACGATGTCGGTAGCGGCGCATGGCGGCGCGCGGACGGCCGTCTTCACGAGCAGCGAGGCGCTGCAGTATCGACAACTGATGTTTTGGGTGTGTCGTGTCGCTCGTGCAGCCGTGCCCGAGACCGCTCCGTTGGCGACCAGTGTTCAGAGAAACGCCGAGCCGTTGTTGCAGACAATGCCGGGCATGACGCCACCTTCGGCGACCACTCAGTCGCCGGCGCCGAATATTGCAGCGCCCACGACTCCCGCACCGGCAGTTGCTCCAGAGAAGAAGCCTCCCGCCGGTGGCGGGTATGTGCCGGTCGATCCGTTCGACGCCGAGGTGTTTAATCGGCAAGGACGGTGACTTATTCGAACCCTTCTCCCTCAGGGAGAAGGTGCCGCGAAGCGGCGAATGAGGGCGGCTTGAACTGCTGGTAGGGCGAATCGCAATGCAACCCGCCCTCTCCCGGCGGCTGCACTGCCACCCTCTCCCGAAGGGAGAGGAGTTACGAAGCCAGTCACATCGAAACCTCACCGCGCTGCATCGCCGCCAAAAAATGATGATTGCTCTCCAGCAATCCCGGCAACTGCGCGATCTCCACCGTCGTCAGCCATTTCACCGCGGCGACCTCCGCCTCGTTCGGATCGATCACCGCGTCGTCGTCCAAGTGCGCTCGCCACCATGCGAGGTGCACGTTCCACGGCGTGATGCTCTGCCACATGCGTCGCAGCGGCCGCACGTCGACGCGTAGCTCTTCTTGCAGCTCGCGCATGAGGGCGGCCTCTTCTGTCTCGCCGGGTTCGATGCCACCGCCAGGAAAGCAGAACGCGCCCGGAGCGACGACATGCATCGACCGTTGAATGACGAGTAGCCGATGGTCGCGCTCGATGACGGCCACGACGCCATAACGAACGGGGCCGGGACGAACGGGCGTCATCCGACCTCTTCGCCGAGGTATTCGCTCGGGATCACGCGCAGCAGCTCTTGGCTGGTGGTGACACCCTGGGCGACCTTCACCAGCCCCGCGCGGCGGAACTCGATCATCCCTTCAGCAATGGCGGCCTCCTCGATCGTCTCGGTCGTCTCGTTGTCGGAAATCAAATGCCGCACGGCGCTGCTGATCGGCAGCACCTCAAAGATGCCCGTCCGCGAAACGAAGCCGGTGTTGTGACACGCGTCGCAACCGACGGGGACGTACTTCACATTGCCCATGCCGGGCTCGAGCCACTGCTTGACGTCGTCGAACGTTTCGCCGTTGTGTTCGACAGGCACCGACTGACGGCACTTGGGACAAAGCACGCGCACGAGGCGTTGCGTGATCACGCCGCGCAGCGAGGTCGCGAGAAAGTGCGGATTCACGTTCAACGCGAGCATGCTCTGAATGGCGCCCGCGGCAATCGGGGCGTGCAACGTCGAAAGCACCAGGTGCCCGCTGTTGGCCGCGCGAATGACAGTTTGCGCCGTGACGCTGTCGCGAATCTCGCCGATCATGATCACATCGGGCGATTGTCGCAACACGCCACGCAGCAAGTCAGGAAAGTCGACGTGGATTTGCGGATTGATTTGCGATTGGCGTAGGCCGTCGACGGCGTACTCGATCGGGTCTTCGATGGTGTTGATCTTGCGCTGGCCGTTGTTCAGATGGCCGAGGCAGGCATAGAGCGTCGTGGTTTTCCCCGCGCCGTTGGGGCCGGTGACAAGAATCAGGCCGCCGGGGCTTTTGATCATCGTCTCGACCGCGTCGAGTTGCGTTCGCAGCAGCCCAAGATCGTGCAAGCTACGCAGTGCCAGACTGTGATCGAGCACGCGGATCGTCAGGTCTTCGCCATGCAACGTCGGCAGAGCGCTGATGCGCAGATCGACCCGATGTCCGTCGCGGTAGTAGATCCACCGGCCGTCGAGCGAACGGCGATGCTCGGCCAGATCGATCGACGACATCGCCTTGACGTGATTCATGCAACGTCGGCCATCGGGAGCGCTGATGCGTGCGAGCTCGACGATCGACCCCAAGTGTCGGACCGAAATGGCGACGTCGTTCTCGTTCGATGCGAAGAACAAATCGCTGGCGTTCATTTCGACGGCGCGCTCGATGAAACTCGCGACGGTCGATTCAATGTCGCCATTGACGGCCGTGGCAGGTTGGAAGTCGATGGGGTCGGCCTGACTCATGATGCGGTTCCTGAAGGTGTCCCTGATGAGTGCGCGACGTTAAGCCCACGGATGGCCATCCGTGGGCTTGGGGTTGCAAACTTTGTGGGTTGTCCCGCTCCGCAGAAAATACGCCGTCGTCATTGGATGCAAGTTAGGTGGCGTCGGCAAGCGGTTGGCCGCGCGACATCGAGGCCGTATAATCGCCGGACTATACGGATGTACCGAGGCGGACGAGGTCGCCACGTGGTCGAGTTGGCCGAAACGGAATTGGATTCGCTGCTGCCGAGGTTCGGCCTGTCGTCGTTTCGACCTGGGCAGCTGGACGTCATTCGCAGCGTCATGGCTGGGCACGACTGCCTGTGCGTGATGCCCACCGGCGGCGGCAAGAGCCTGTGTTACCAGTTGCCGGCCATCGCGAGGCCTGGCGTCACGCTGGTGGTTTCGCCGCTGATCGCGTTGATGAAGGACCAGGTCGATCAGTTGGACGAGCTGTCGCTTTCGGCGACGTTCATCAACAGCACGCTGAACGCGGCCGAGCAGGCGCAACGGCTCGACGGGCTCGCTCGCGGCGAGTATCAGCTGGTTTACGTGGTGCCCGAGCGGTTCCGTAGCCCGAGGTTCGTCGAGGCGGCGAAGGCCGCGAGGTTGAATCTGCTGGCGATCGACGAGGCCCACTGCATTAGCCAGTGGGGACACGACTTCCGCCCCGACTACGCGAAGCTCGGTCGATTCCGCCAGCAACTGGGCAATCCGCCGACGATCGCGCTAACCGCGACCGCCACCGACGCCGTCCGACGCGACATCATCGAGCAGTTGAACCTCCAAGAGCCGCGCACGTACATCACCGGTTTCGCCCGCCCGAACCTGCACTACGCCGTCGAGTGCCCGACGTCGGCGCATCGCAAAGATGGCGAACTTGTCGAGTTCATCCAAAGCACACCGGGCTCCGGCATCGTCTACGCATCGAGCCGCAAGCGCTGCGAGGAGGTGGCTGAATTGATCCAAGGCGCCACGGGCCGCGCGACCGGCGTCTACCACGCGGGGATGTTCAACGAAGATCGCCGGGCGTCGCAGGACAAGTTTATGTCGGGCGAGTCGGAGATCGTCGTGGCGACGACGGCCTTCGGCATGGGCATCGACAAGGCCGACGTGCGATTCGTCGTGCACTACAACTTGCCCGGCAGTCTCGAAGGCTATTACCAGGAGGCGGGCAGGGCGGGGCGCGACGGCAAGCCGGCTCAGTGCTTGCTGCTGTACAGTCACGGCGATCGTCGCATCCAGGAATTCTTCATCGAGAGCCGCTACCCCGCCCGCGACGTGGTCGCCAAGGTGTACGAGTTTCTGCGTTCGATTGAACAAGACCCGATCGAGCTAACGCAGCAGGAGATTCGAGAGCGGCTGAAACTCGACATCGGCGCCGAGGGGGTGGGCGCGTGCGAGCAACTGCTCGAAAAGGCCGGTGTGCTGGAACGGCTGGAATCGTGCGAGAACATGGCCATCGTGCGGTTAGACAGCGACGCGCCGAACATGGTCGACCTGTTGCCGCCCCAGGCGCGAGCGCAGCGCCGCGTGCTGCAAGCGCTCGATCAAATCGTCGGTAAGCGACGTTTCGAGATGGTGTACTTCAATCCTCGCGATCTGATGACGATGGCCGAGATGGAGCCGCCGGCGCTGGCACGCACGTTGCGCGAGTTGCGAGAATTGAAGTCGTTCGACTACGTGCCGCCGTTCCGAGGCCGGGCGATTCACATGCTCGACACGAGCACGCCGTTTGCGAAGCTGGACCTCGATTTCGAGTTGCTCGAAAAGCGCAAGGCGGCCGAGTACGACAAGCTGAACCGCGTGATTGCGATGGCGCAGGGCACGCGCTGCCGCGAGCAGGAGATTCTCGAATACTTCGGCCAAGCCGAGACGGAACCTTGCGGCCGCTGCGATAACTGCGGAGGCGGCAAGCAAACGGGCAGCGTGCCGGTGGCGACCGACGCCCTTTCGGTCACAGGCGTGCAGGATGCCGTGCGTGTCGCCTTGAGTGGCGTCGCCCGAACGCGCGGCACCTATGGCAAGACGCTCGTCGCGCAGATGTTGTGCGGATCGAAGTCGACGAAGATTTCGAAGTTCAATCTGCAGCGACTCAGCACCTACGGCATGCTGCGCTGCCTGAAGCAGGACGGTGTTGCGGAACTGCTCAAGGCGCTCATTAGTGCGGGGTGTCTGGAGCAGTACGGCGAAGCCGACCGTCCACGGTTGCGG
This sequence comes from uncultured Planctomycetota bacterium, assembly GCA_963708675.1. Taxonomy (GTDB): domain Bacteria; phylum Planctomycetota; class Planctomycetia; order Pirellulales; family PNKZ01; genus DATAXP01. The sequence goes on along the minus strand of CAVPTO010000003.1, from coordinate 407,043 downwards.
CTGACGGAGCTCGGGCAACAAGTGATGTTAGGGCACGCGACGCTCGAGCGGTTGGCGCTGCCTGATGATGTGGTCGGGACGTTGAGGAGTTTTCGGCCGCCGGCGGATGGGACGCCGAGGAAGACGGAGACGAGCGCGAAACCGCAAGCGGTGGAACCACGCGAGCCCGAAAGCGAGCCGTCATCACAGGAAATTGCTGAAGCGCGACCCGCAACTGTCCAGCCTCGTGTCGTCGCGCCGATAGTCTCCGTTCCGGCAGTGTCCGGCCTCAAGCCCAGCCATTACTGGACGTGGCGGCTACTGTCGGCCGGGTTCACGGTCGAGGATTGCCAGGCAATTCGTGGCATGGAGCGCGAGGTGGTGCTCGATCACACGTTGCGAGCCATCGATAGTGGCTGGCCTGTGGACGTGCATTGGTTTTTGCGGCCCGAACAGGTCGTGGCGCTCGAGACGGTCATCGGCCCGGAGCCGCCGCCCCGCATTCGCCCGCTACTGGCCAAATTGCCACAGGGGATGCGTTACGAGGACGTGCAACTGTATCTTAAGTGTCGTTCGGGCGGGCTTTCCCGATTGGAACAGCCGGTTCAGGCCGACCTCGGTTCCCCAATCAGCTAGAATACCCTGTCGGCAAAGTAGCCGACAATTCTTTGCGGCCCCTGACGTGCCAGCCCTCTAAGGGTTAGCCTTTGAACGAGATTAGGCCGCGAGTGTGTCGAAAGGATTTTGATTTTTGATGGACGAACAACCTGCCGGCGCCGGACCGGGATCGAAAAAATCCGCCTCGTGGCCGCGCCCGTCGAATGCGCCGATTTTGTTTCTGCTGCTCATGATGTTGCTCGTCGTGTTGAGCTTCAACATGAGCGACTGGTCGAGCCGCTCGACGATTAGCTACGGATTCTTCTTGCAAGAGCTCGACCGCGGCAACATCGCCGAGGCGCAAATCTCGGGCCTCAAGGTCACGGGCAAGTTCAAGCAAACGCCAACGCTCCCCGTCGCGAACGCGTCGAAAGAGCACGGCATGACGGCCGAACCGCTGCACGACGAGTTCAGCGTCATCCTGAGCCCGTTGGCCGGTGAGAGCGTTGATCGCATGCTGCGCGATAAGCTGGGCCCGAACTACAAGGCCGAGACCCCCGCCGACAGCGCGACCGCGGCCATGTTGTTCTACTTCGGCATCACGGCGTTGTTCTTTTTCGGTCTGTGGTTCATGTTCCGCCGCGCCCGCGATCAATTCATGGGAGGGGGCATCTTGTCGGGCTTTAGTAAGAGCCCGGCCAAGCGCTACGAAAGCGGCAGCAAGCGGATCACGTTTGCCGACGTCGCGGGACTCGAGGGCGTGAAGGACGATCTGACCGAAGTCGTCGAGTTTCTGAAGAACCCCGAGAAGTTCCAGCGCCTTGGCGGCCGCATTCCCAAGGGCGTACTGCTGATGGGTCCGCCGGGCACGGGCAAGACGCTGCTCGCCAAGGCCGTGGCGGGCGAAGCCGGCGTGCCGTTCTTCTCGATCAGCGGCAGCGAGTTTATCCAGATGTTTGTCGGCGTCGGTGCCAGCCGCGTCCGCGACATGTTCAAGACGGCGAAGGAAGCAGCCCCGTGCATTCTGTTCGTCGACGAGATTGACGCCGTGGGTCGCATCCGTGGCGCGGGGCTCGGCGGCGGACACGATGAACGCGAGCAGACGCTCAATCAAATTCTCAGCGAAATGGACGGCTTCACGCCTTCCGAGTCGGTGATCGTGCTCGCGGCGACGAATCGTCCCGACGTGCTCGACCCCGCGCTGTTACGTCCCGGTCGGTTCGACCGCCACATTACGGTCGACCGCCCGAACCTGAACGGTCGCCTCGCGATCTTCAAAGTCCACACGCGTAACGTCATCCTTTCCGACGACGTCGATCTGGAGCGCATGGCCAGCGGCACCGTGGGTCTGACCGGCGCCGACATCCGCAACCTCGTCAACGAGGCCGCCCTTTGGGCCACGCGGCAGGGCAAAGACAAGGTCGGCATGGAGGACTTCGAAGTCGCGCGCGACAAGATTCTGATGGGGCCGAAGCGCGAGGAAGTGCTCAACGAAAAAGAGAAGCGGATGACCGCCTATCACGAGGCGGGACACGCGCTGCTGGCGTGGGTGCTGCCGGGCGCCGACCGCGTGCACAAGGTGACGATCATCCCACGCGGCCGAGCGCTAGGCGTGACGCAACTGCTGCCCGAAGAGGACCGCCTCAACATCGGCGAGCGCGAGCTGCACGTGCGGTTGATTTTCATGCTTGGCGGTCGTGCGGCCGAGAAGCTCATCTTCGATGAATACAGCGCCGGCGCCGAAGACGATTTGAAGCGAGTCACGCAACTCGCCCGACGCATGGTGACGCATTGGGGTATGAGCGAGCGGTTAGGTCCGGTCGCCTACCGCATGTCGGATGAACATCCGTTCCTCGGCCGCGAGATTACGGAGCAGCGCGAGTTCAGCGAACACACGGCTCAGGTGATCGACGAAGAAGTGTCGCGCATCTTGCACGAGTCGGCCGACGAGGCGCGACGACTGCTATCGAGCAATCGCGACAAGCTCGACAAGATGGCCAAGAAGCTCGAAGAGAAAGAGATTCTCGACGAGCGCGAAATCGAGGAACTGATCGGTCCCCCCGCGAACCGCATGAAGCCCTCGGAGAACGGGCACGCCCGCGTGTTCGCCCCCGGCGCCGATGGCGCCGACGACACGGAGCCCGAGACGGCGCACTAGCGCGCGTTTCTCGGGAGATGACATCCCTTTGGTTATTGCTCGCCAGGTTACTCATCGAACGACGACTCCGTTTGCTCCCTCTCCCCTTGCGGGAGAGGGCCGGGGTGAGGGGTACTGAAGCGTGTACCCGCCTCAACCCCTCACCCGATTCGCCTTCGGCGAACCACCCTCTCCCGCAAGGGGAGAGGGAATACAGACATGCCGCTATCGGTTCGATTGACAACCTGAACACCAATCGCCGCGACGCGTCAGCGGAGCGCTCGGCGTCGCCTCGCGGTAACGCGCGATGCACACCTTACTCGTCGCGATTCGCGAGCAGCACGATCGCGCCAACAATCGTTGGCGCGAAGAGCAGCGCACGCACCGCCACGTTCTCAAAGCGATCGACCTGGTCGTCCATCAGCGGCGTCAGCGCGATGACGTTGAACGCCAGGGCGGCGAGCCCCACGAGGCGCACGCTTTGCGCCACGACGCCGTCTGCGACAACGATCTCGGAATAGACCCAAACGGCGAGAAACGCGACGCCGATTGTATTGACCCAGATGCGCGTCGTGTCCCAAGCAACAAAGTGCATTGTCTGCGGCAACAAGCAAACGACGAACAGCGCGATCGACGCCGCCGACAACACGCGAATGCGAAACCTATCGACGGCGAACCCCAACAACGCCAAGGTCGACGGCATCACGAGCCCGTACATGAATATCGACGTAAATCGCTCGACGAGGAATGGCTGGTGCAGCGTGTCGTAGTCGGCATAGGGCGGCCGCAGCGCGCGGCCCATTCTCAGTGCGAATTTCGCGGGAAAAATCTCGATGCTCAATAAATGGCGAACAAGCGCCTGGTCGAAGTCAGGCGCGACAAAAAAGGTCTGCTGAATCGTAAGCGCCGCGAAGGCGGCCAGCGGCAACAGCAGCGGCAGGTATGAAAGTCGCTCTTCACTGCGCCCCGCACGCTGCGTGTTCGTAAGCCACCACGCCAGACAGACGATGGGGAGCCCGATCAGCAGCGCGCCCTCGTGGATGAAAATCGCAATCGCCAGTAAGCCGCCTGCCCACCAGATACGGCCTCGTGTGACGAGAACGACCGACGCGATCGCAAGCATGAAGATGATGCTGTCGAAGTAGCCGACAAGGTGCGCGCTCATCACGATGAACGGCGAAGAAAGGAAGACGAGCGTCACGAGAACTGCCTCGGTCGACCATTTGCGCGATCAAGCACGCGCAGGCTGAGCGCGAACATCGCCAGGCAGAAGAGGGCAAAGGCCGCGCACGACAAGCCGTCGATGAGTTGCAGCGTTGGCTTGCCGCCGGTGAGCAACGTCACGAGCGATCCGACGAGCGCTCGCCGCGTGAAACCAAGGCGATAATCGATCAGCCAATGCGTTTCGGCGAACTCGTTGGGCGATTGAACGCCTCGTAGGATCGTGACGACAAACGTCCACAGCAGCAGGGCCGCAATCGTTAGTCGTCGCCGACGGGTCATCGCGTCTCGTGACTCACGCTAGTGATCTGTTCGAGTATGCCGCCCGGAGCGCCGCCGGGAATCCGGTCGGGACGAATCTCGACGATGCGATCGCCAACGACGCGGTAAAAAAAATGCTGCTCGGGAATCCGCACGACGCGGCCCGTGGCTTCGATCGTCGGCTGGCCCGGTATCACGAATGCGCCGCGATGCGTGCCGCCTTGTCGCCACTTGATCGCGATGCTTCCGTCGCCGCACGGCTCGGGCGGATCGTGATCGTAGCTCCAGTCGGGAAATGCGGCATACAGCGCCGTCAGAAATGAAAGAAATTGCGCCTTGTCGAAGCGGCCGCTCGACGAGACGAAGGCGATGTCGTCAGCAACCGTTCGGCCAACCTTCGCGACATCGTGCGTTTCGAGTCCTTCGACGTACTGCAGCAACGCGGCCGGAATCTCGCTCATGTCGCATCCACCCGCAACTTGGCGTTCTTCCGCACGGCCTCGTCGTAGGCCTCGTGAAGCAATGGCCGCACCGTCTTTTCGAACGTTTCGTCACCTGGGCTGACTACGCAGATCCACGATTGCGGCGCGTAGTGCGGATGCGGCAGCAACTGGTCGATCGCAGCGAAATCGTGTCCCGTTTCGATGACTCCTGCCGGGCCGAGAGCAGGCTGCGTTCCGAACAGCGAGCGATACGTCTCTTTTTTGACGCCGAGGTTCAGGCGATACACGCCTGGCCGATCCAGCTTCGACATGCTCTCATACTCGTTGCCGGGCATGGCGATGGTGGCGAACGGGTGCCTCCGGTCATCAGGCAACTTGCCGTCCGGGTCGTAAGAGAAGAACGTGTAGCCGTACGCCTCGGCGACGTGCAGTCCTTCGAACTCTTCATTGATGTACGCGATGAGCGAGGCGAGATCCATCGCTGCCTCCGTTGCGAATGCTCACTTGACCGGCAAGTTCTATCTGCTCGAACCTACTTCGATCGACGCGATGGCGCCGTTCTTCTTCATGTCCTGACTGAATTGCAGCGTCGGATGAAACGCAGAGACATCGAAGCCTTCGACCGACATTTCGGGAAGCGAGCTGTATCCCGACCCGCCATCAGTGACGATGATCTGTTTGATCTTGCCGTCCTCGACGATGGCGTGCGCTTTCGCTGGAGACGTCTTCCACAACTCGCCCTTTTGTCGCTGATACCGGTAATAGTTCGAAACCTCGTCGAGTCGGTCGTTCGTGATTCCGTGCGGCGCGAGCACCTTCATCAGCGCCGCCTTGTTCTTCCGCGCCTCGTCGGGCGACGGCCCGCCGCCATGTGCCGGCGTCACGCCACTGAACGCTTCGCGAAACACCTCGGGCTTCACTCCCAATGCCGCCGCGATCAGCACGACCGGCCGCCCGTAGTCGTTCTTGCCAAACTCGTGACCACCCGAGAATGTGACGGGCACCGTCGTCTCCGCTGCGGCAACTGTTGCGACGCTCAGCGCGGACGTGGCGACGATCGCGAGCAAGATTGTTCGTACGGCCGAAAGTGTGCGTTTCATGGGCTGCGCCTCCACAGAGGATTCTTGATGGTCGAGCCGCATTATAGCACCGACTTCAACGACGATGGTGGCTGCAAACCGACGCCGACGTACTGAGTACCTGGTACTCCGTACTGCGAGAGAACATCGGGGACCGCCATCGCACGTCCTGCGATCGGTGACCGTTGCTTGCCTTGTCTGCTCGCGTTGTTCGCAACGAGTGCCTCATTCTCATTGCGGTTTTGGGCTGCGGTCAAGGCGGAGTACTGAGTACCTGGTACTCCGAAAGAAGCGGCCCATTCTTTGTATTGAGACGCGACCATGTCCTGAGGTAATGTCCCTCAGCGCAGCAAAGAGCGCTGGGGCTGCGCTTCTTCAGGGCAATGCTATGCGTCACGAACAATTTGCGATGATGAGCGCGATCGTTGGCGGCTACGAATTCTTGAACAATTGCTCGGTGGGCAAGAAGTCGCCGTCGGGGTGGCGAGATAGGCGACTTATTGCACAAAACGTCCCGTTTCATGGATATGGGAATAAATCGCTACCGCGAGGTGTTCAGGAACCCGAGGATGGAGCCCGTCGGTGCGCGACGTGTCGTTGGATGCGCGGAGCACAAGGGGGCACGACCCGCCCTCATCCGGCCTTCGGCCACCTTCTCCCGGAGGGAGAAGGAATTGAGCGGACCGTTTCACTTGATGAGCACACCGCTGTAGAACGCTTCGCGGCGGTGGGCGGTTTCGAGGAGCAGGGCGCCATCGTCGGCGATGCCGATGCAGGTTCCGGTGTGATGCGCACCACCGGTGTCGATCGTGAGAATGCGGCCGTGCTGCAAGCAAAGGCTGTTCGCGCGGCGGCCGAGCAAGTCGGGCTCAGTGGCAAGCGTGGCGAGGTTGCGATCGAGGCCGAGGCAAAACTCCAGCAGCAGAATCGAGCGGTCGAAGGGTCTCCCGATCAGGTCAACGAGCGACGTGACGATCGACTGCAGCTCGGACGGAGCGGCGGCCATCGGGTTGTTCACGTTGATGCCAATGCCGACAATCTGCCGACCATCGGCCAAGGCTTCGACAAGGATGCCCGCGATCTTGCGTTCGTCGACATAGACGTCGTTGGGCCAATGAATGCCCGGCACGCGACCGGGCAACAGCGGTTCAAGCGCTTCGACAATCGCCACCGCCGCGGCAAGGGCGACCATCGCGCGATGGCGCGGCGCGATGCGAGCCTCGGCCGGATCGAACAACAGGCTGAACGCGAGGCTGCCATCACCCGTCCACCAGCGGTTGCTGCCTCTGCCGCGGCCCGCTGTTTGTTCGTCGGCGATAACGAGCAAACGTTCGTGCGTTGGAAGCTCTGTAGCCCGCTGGCGAGCGTAGTCGTTCGTGCTCGAAAGTGCAGCATGATGCTCGACGTGCTCGATCGACGCCGCGGAAGCGATGGATGCGTAATCGCGGTCGGACATCGTTCGGCTAGGCGGAAAGGTTTACCGCAGAGGACGCGGAGATCGCAGAGGGCGGCAGCAGAGAGAGCCACAGTTGCACACGGATATACACAGATGAAGAAGGGGATTTGTGAAGCCGAAACAATTTCCTTCTTGCTTTCTTTAATCTGTGTTCATCCGTGTGCATCTGTGATTCACTCCTTTTCTCTCGGCACTCTCCGCGTCCTCTGTGACCTCCGCGGTTCACTTCTGCACATCGAGTTCTCAGACCACCGGCTGCCGCTCGGGGTGGAGGTAGATGAAGCTCTTGCCGAGGCGGCCGCCGTAGTTGCCGGCGGAGATTCGCAGCAGGCCCGGCGTGTCGACCGATGCTTCGATGGCGGCGAGCGTGGCGCGACAAATCGAGGCCAAATCGCGACCGTTGATGATGATCTCCATCACCGACTCGACGCCTTCGGGGAGACGCGATTCGGGGCCGAGTTTGCCGCGAAGCGTCGGGCAGTAGTTTTCGAATGTGCTGGCGATCGAAAACGAGTAACGGCTGCCGGCCTTGCTGCCGCTGGCGGCGACGCCTCCCGGAAACGGCATGATCACACCAGGCGTGGCGGCGACGGCGGGGAGCGCTCGTTCGGCGGCGGTAAGCGCGCTGTCGACGCTGTCGCCCATGAACCACAGGTTGCCGCCCATGAGGCCGTCGCTACAGCCGAAGCGGCGATCGAGCACGAACTCGCCAGAAAGAATGGGAATCACCCACACCTTGCGGCCGAAACGAACGTCGCGCGTTTGATAGCCGTCGCCGAAGAACGCGATCTTGCGGCCGAGCTTGAAGTACGGATCGCTGTCGATGAGGTTGAAGCATGCCGTCGTCGGGCATGTGAGCACGTTCTGACTCAAACGCACGAGCAGGCTGCGCTCCAGCGCCGGCATGCGATCTTTGCGAAAGCGCGGCACGTGGAATTGCAGGATCGCGCCCGGGCGACCGTCGGGAGTCGCGAAGCTTTCATCGCCACCAGGGCCGACGTAGCGGTCGAGCCCCGCCTCGCAATCGCAGAGGATTGTGCTCGACGCGTTGCCCGTGGCTGCCGCGACAGCCTGATCGAGCCAATGGCGATCGCGGGCGGTGACGAGCACCTCAGCATAGATGCTGCGGAACGCCTCGGCGTAGGTGTCGTCGACGATGGCCATGCGGGGCGGCGGAAGAGGGCAGAGCGGAGTGATAAGCGAACAGTGCGGAAGGGATTACGGCTAAGTGCGGCCGCGGCCGGGATAGACGGCCAGCTCGGTGATGATTTTGTCCATGAAGATGTCGTGCGACTGCGTCGGAATTTCGGGGAACATTTGGCACTCGAAAGCCAACGCGACCAGCGGAGTGTCGGGGCGCGCGTTCTCGAGGAGCTTGTCGTAGTATCCTTTGCCGTGTCCCATGCGGGCGCCGCGCCGATCGAATGCCACGCCTGGCACCATCACCAGGTCGAGTTCTTCGACGGGGACTTGCTTCTGCGGCAACAGCCGCAAGTCCTCGCGAGGTTCGAGAATCTTGTACATTCCGACCGCGAGCTCTTCCATGTTTTCGAGGTGGAACAACTCAAGCTCGCCTTCGCTATTGCACCAGGGGACGACGATGCGTTTGCCATTGATATGCTTGGCAGCGGCATGCGACAGCGCGGTCGGCAGGTAATGCCGCGTTCGCACCTCGGCACGCACATCGACGTAATACATGACCGTCGCGGCGCGATCGTATTTCGGCAAGCGGACGAACGTATCGCAAATGACGCGGCTCAGCTCGTCCTTGTTCTCTTGAGCATTGCGAGCCGCGTGAGCTTGCTCACGGATCGCCTTTTTACGTTCTTGCAAATCGTCGAGCTGCTCGGACATCGGGCAAAACACTTCGCGAGGGTGAAAAAATGTGAGTTCGAGGCACGGTGCTCGAGTTCGGTCGATGACGCTTCCGGCTCGCCGACAAAACGAAACGCTATCGTATCGTGCTCGATGCCTGTCTCCAAGCGGCGCGAAAGCTGCGGCGGGCCAATGGGAGCACGGCGACAAGTCCACACGAGGTGTGTGGCGGCGTATAATGGACGATAACTTCACCGTGATCGTGAAATGCCAGCCTTCGCCTTGCTTGACAACCGCGAAAACGTTCGATAACAAGTTGCGTTCCACTGAACCGACCTTTTGAACGAAATCGACTGCCGTGCCGACCGATCCCACGCCCCAGAAGCCGCCGCAACCTGCCGATGTCCCTCGCCTCGAAGACGAGGTCGAGCAGGAAATGGAACTCGAAGAATTCGATGAAGAGTTCGACGAGGACTTTGAACAAGATGACACCGATCTGCGCGAGTTCGAAGAAGAACTGAACGCAGAGGAAAACGCGGACAGCGACGAGGAAGACGAAGACGTCGGCGGCGAATTCGATGAGGAAGAAGATTTCTGATCTTCGGGTGAGAAATTGTTGCGGTGACACAATCGACGTACGCTAGCTCGGCAACTTGCGACGCTCGCCGGACGTGAGCTAAGATACCTGTGGCGGATGCGTCGCCGTTGCGGCGCTGCAAGAACGACACCCCAGGAGAGCAGCCTCATGACGTTTCCCCCTTCGGAAGAGTCAACGGCTTACGACCCACTGGGCTGCGTGCTTTCGGAGGAACGACTGGCTAAGTTTCGCGATCAGAGCCAGCTTGATTTCGACATCGCTTTCTATGATCGTGTGCTGCGTCGAGCACCGAACTACCTCGACGTCTTGCGCTGCCAAGGCGAACTGCTGACGCGAAAAGGGCTGTACGATCGCGCTTTGGTGATCGATCGCCGCGTGGTGCGACTCGCTCCGGAAGACGCTGTAGTGCGGTACAACCTGGCGTGCAGCTTAGCGCTCGTCGGCGAAACGGCCGAAGCGATCGTCGAGCTTCGCACGGCGCTCGAGTTCGGCTACGACGACATCGAATATCTGCTCTGCGATCGCGATCTCGATAGCCTGCGGGATCATCCGGAGTATCAAGACCTCGTGCGGCAATACGCTCCGGACTTCGAAGACGGCGATGAGTAATGTTCGGCGTCGATCGCTTTGCGGGATCGCTTGAAGGGTAACGGTACGTGCGCGAGCTTGCGGGCAAAATTCGAGAGGCCGTCGAGTTCTTGCGATCGCGATGCCCGATGCAGCCACGTGCGGGAGTGATCCTGGGCACGGGGCTGGGCGGCGTCTCGGAACGCATCGAGCAACCCGTTCGCATCGACTACGAGTCGATTCCGCACTTCCCGAAGTCGACGGCCATCAGCCATGCCGGGCAACTCGTCTTCGGTCGTCTCGCTGGGCTGCCGATCGTCGCGATGGATGGCCGGTTTCATGCCTACGAAGGTTATCCGTATCAGCAGATCACGCTGCCCGTGCGCGTGATGAAGGCGCTGGGGGCCGATTTGCTCGTGGCGTCGAACGCCTGCGGTGGGCTGAACCCGTACTACCGCTCGGGCGATGTGATGGTCATCGACGACCAGATCAATCTGATGGGGGGCAATCCGCTCGTCGGCGTCAACGACGACCATCTCGGGCCGCGCTTTCCCGACATGAGCCGTCCGTACACCCCGGAACTGATCGAACGTGCGTTGGCTGTGGGTCGGCGCGAAGGGTTCCCCGTCCATCGCGGCGTGTTTGTTGCCGTGCTGGGGCCGAACCTGGAAACACGCGCCGAGTATCGCTTTCTGCGGATGATCGGCGCTGACGTGGTCGGGATGTCGACGGTGCCCGAGGTGCTTGTCGCGGTTCACTCAGGCATGCGCGTGCTCGGCCTGTCGTGCATTACCGACATGTGCCTGGCCGACGCACTCGAACCCGCGAACATGGATTCAATTCTCGCCGCGGCCGCCGTAGCAGCGCCGAAGCTCGAGAAGATCATCACCGGCGTGCTGAGCGAAGAAGCGCGCAGCGTGTGAGCGACTATCCAGTTGGCGAGCGTCGAGGCGAAGCCCGACGTGTTTTCTTCGCCGAGAACGCATCTACGTCGGGCTTACGCCTCGACGCTCGCCATTACTGCTTTCACAGCACCTTCAGCTTGAAGTTCTTGAACCACGCTTCGCTGTTGTGGTTCTGCAGCATCAGTAGCCCGTCACGCCCCGAAGCGAAGCCGTCGGTCTCGCCGAACTTGCTCTTGGCCACGCGAGCTTTGAAATCGTCGCTCGTGGAATCGACGTCGACCACTTTCTCGCCGTTGAGCCAGTGCTCGAAGTGCGTCCCGCGGACGACAATTCGCGTGTGATTCCACTCGCCTGCTGGGTTCAAGTGCTTGTCGGCCTTCGGCGCATAAAGGCCATAGAGTGCGCCCGCGCTGGTCTCGGGCACTTTGCCGTTCTTGTGCCCAGCATCGTCAAGCAACTGGTACTCGCAGCCCAACGTCTTTTTGCCAAACGTCGCCACGCGATACTTGAACCCGCTGTTGCCGCCCGGCGCCACCTTCCAATCGAACGACAAGTCGAAGTCGGCATACGCTCCGTCGCTGAGCAAGCTTGGCCCCTTCTTGCCGATGCAATGGATCATGCCATCGTGCACATCCCAGACGTCGTCGATCGACGCATCGGTGCCGCTGTGCCATCCAGCCAGCGACTTGCCGTCGAACAACGTGACGCCGTCGCCGCTTTCACTTTTGGCGACGTTCACTGACATTCCGGTCGAGGCAATCATCGCTACGACGAGCGTCCAAAGTTTCGTCATGTGGTAGGTCATTTCAAGTCTTTATGCGTGCTTTGATGTAGTTCCGGCAACCCGGCTATTATAGTTGCGCTCTGATCCAATAACAGCGGGCGCGAAAGCGATGACTCCATCCGACGAACAGCAAGCGACCGACGCCGCTACCGGGACCGCAGGTAATTCCCGCAGCCGGCGAATGCCTATCTCGTGTTTCGTCGCGAGCATGTTCTTCGACGGCTTCGGTCACTTCCTGTGCGGATACGTCGCGCGAGGCGTCGTGTGGCTCGTGGCATCATTCGCTCTTCTGGCACTTATGGTAGTTTTGGCGACAGCCTGGGCTTCCGGCTTTTGGATCGTCGCGGTCCTCGCGACCTTGGCCTCGGTACGAATCGCAGGCGTTGTCGATGCCGTGCGGTGCGGCATGCGGCCTCGTTGGCTTTGGGGCAATCGATTCACGCGCGGATTGGTCGCGATTGTAGTGGGGTTGGTCTTATCGGAAATCCCTCAATCGATCGCATATGTCTTGCGAGATCGCTTTGTCGAGGCGTATCGCATCCCCACGAACTCGATGATGCCGACCCTCGTCGGTGAAAGCATCTGGGGAACATGCCCGCACTGCGGCAAGTCGACAGCGTTCTCGCTTCGCCCACCGTTCACGTTTGAGCAAGAAATCGCCATTTGTATCGAATGTCATCGCGCCATTGACAGTGAAGCATACCCATCGCCACCGCATGAACCGCGAATGATCGACCGCATTGTTGTCAGCAAGCGGCAGGAACCAAAGCGCTGGGACATGATCGTTTTCCGCTTTCCGGAAGATTCGGAAACGAACTTCGTGATGCGACTCGTGGGCCTTCCCGGTGAGCGTGTCGAGTTGCGCGACGGCGAAGTGACCATTGATGGAGAAATCATGCCTAAGCCAGCACGTTTGGCGTTTCTTCGTTACGACAATCTCGCAGACGGCGGCGGTTTGCCTGAGCGATGGGGCGTCGAGGGGCGCCCCGTAACGCTCGGCGGTGACGAGTACTACGTACTCGGTGATTTCTCCACGCATGCGCGCGACTCGCGACTTTGGGAAGTTGGCGCTGAGGGGCATCCACCGTATGCAGTTCCGCGAGATCATCTCATCGGTGTGGTCACGTACATCTATTGGCCTCCATCGCGGATGCGCACGATCGAATGCCACGGCGAATGACGGTTTTCATCATGAGCCTCGCGAATTGAAAAACTGGGACGATCGTGGTCTACTTGCGAGTTCGTCATTTCATGGTCGCCGCCTCGTCCCTCACGCGCATTCATCGGCATGTTTCGTCCCGTCGGCAGTTCGGTCAATTTCCCGCAGCTTGAGGCCGAAATCGGCCAATTCTGGCTCGATCAGGGCATCTACGAGAAGTCGCTCGAACGTCCTGCGCCGCAGGGGTCGTTCGTGTTCTACGAAGGTCCGCCGACGGCCAACGGCATGCCGCACCCGGGGCACTGCCTCACGCGAGCCATCAAGGACCTGTTCCCGCGCTACAAGACGATGCGCGGCTACCGCTGCCGACGCAAGGCCGGCTGGGACACGCACGGCCTGCCCGTCGAGGTCGAGGTTTGCAAAGAACTCGGCATCCACTCGAAGGAAGAAATCGAAGCCTACGGCATTGAGCCGTTCATTCAGAAGTGTCAGCAGAGCGTTTGGCGGTACATGCAGGAGTGGGAACGCCTGACGCGACGCATCGGCTTTTGGGTCGACCTCGAAGACGCTTACGTCACCTATCACCAAAGCTACGTCGAAAGCGTGTGGTGGGCGCTCAAGCAGCTCTTCGATCGCGGCCTGCTTTACCAAGGCTACAAGATCGTCTGGTGGTGGGCCCAAGGAGGCACCGCCCTCAGTGCAGGCGAAGTCGGACAAGGTTATCGCGAGGTGGCTGACCCGAGCGTGTACGTGTTGTTTCCTTTGCTCGACCAGCAAGGCAAGCCGACCGACGAGTCGCTGCTTGTTTGGACCACGACGCCTTGGACGCTGCCGAGCAATCAGTTCGCCGCCGTGCATCCGGACTTGGAGTATTCCGTCCTTCAGGACGTTGACGCCGTCCACACCTCATTAGCCCTCGGCGAGTCGCCGGGGGGGATTGTGCCATCCACCAAGATCATCGTCGCTAGCGCCCTCGTCGAAACCATTCGCGGCAAAGTCGGCCGCGAGCTGAACCTCTTGGGAACGCTTAAGGGAAGCGAGCTCATCGGTCGGCGATACGTTCCGCCGTTTGATTGTTACTACCTAAACCCGCGATCATGGGGGAACTCGAACGAACACTCGTCGAATAAAGAGGAAGAGAAACTCAAACAGCAATTGCTCAGTGGCAACCCATGCGATTGGTTGCGAAATTGGCGCGTGGTCGAAGGCCAATTTGTTACTACAGATTCCGGGACGGGGATCGTGCATATCGCCCCGGCGTTCGGCGAAGATGACTATAAATTGTTTCTGCTGGTTCTTCTTGACATCCATTTTCATGCGCCCAGCAGCTACATCCCAACCCTGCTTAACGCCGTCGCCCCTGACGGCAAGTTCACCGACGAAGCCCCTGACTTCTGTCGCGGTCGCTGGGTAAAGGATTGCGACAAGGACATCTCGCGCGATTTGAGGAAGCGCGGACTGCTCTTTCATCAAGAACAGTACCTGCACGACTATCCGTTCTGCTGGCGAGCGGAGGAAGACCCGCTCATTCAGTACCCGCGGCAAAGCTGGTTCATCAAGACGAGCGAGTTCAAGGACGAAATGCTCGCGAACAACGAGCGGATCAACTGGCTACCCGAGCACATCAAGCATGGCCGATTCGGCAACTTCTTGGAGACGAATGTTGATTGGGCGTTGTCGCGCGAGCGTTACTGGGGCACCCCGCTGCCGATCTGGGCCTGCGATGCGTGTGAGCACCGCGAAGCGATTGCGAGCTACGACGAGCTGACCGCCAAGCCAGGCGTTCGCGGTCTCGACGCATGGACGAAGGCGAAGGCCGCGAATCCGAAGCTCGTCGACGATCTCAAGGTTCACAAGCCGTACATCGACGCGGTCGAATATCCATGCGAGAAGAAGTGCGGCGGTACGATGCGACGCGTGAGCGAAGTCATCGACTGCTGGTTCGACAGTGGTGCGATGCCCTTCGCCCAATGGGGCTATCCACAGCAGCCCGGCAGCGACAAGCAACTCGCATCGCAATTCCCCGCCGACTTCATCAGCGAAGCCATCGACCAAACTCGCGGCTGGTTCTACTCGCAGCTCGCCATCAGCACTCTGCTATTCTGCGGCAGGAGTCAGGATTCAGGAGCCGGGATTCAGGCAAAGGCCCTGCATCCCCCGAATCCTGAATCCCGACTCCCGACCCCCGTTCCCTATCCGCATCCCTTCCGCAACTGTGTCGTCCTTGGCCTCATGCTGGGCGAGGACGGCCAAAAGATGTCGAAGAGCAAGCGGAACTACCGCGAGCCGAACGAGATCTTCGATCGTTACGGGGCTGATGCGCTCAGGTGGTACTTCTTCGCGAACCAGCCGCCGTGGACGGGCATTCGCTACAGCGAACAAGCGATCAAGGACAGCATCCCAGAATTCCTTTTGCGGCTGTGGAATGTCTACAGCTTCTTCGTGATCTACGCGAACATTGACGGCTTCGATCCCGGCAGCGAGTTGACCGGCAAAGTCGACGACTTGAAGTCGGATGTGCTAGCCAAGGGGAAGTCGTATCGTCCGCCTGCCGAACGCGGCGAGCTCGATCGCTGGATTCTGAGCGAAGTGCATCGGACGGTCCGTGACGTTGTGAAGGCGATGGACGCTTACGACAACTTCGGCGCGTGCGACCGCATCACGCAATGGGTCGACGCCTTGAGCAACTGGTACGTCCGCCGCAGTCGCGATCGCTTTTGGAGCGAAGACAAACGCGATCGCGACAAGCTCGACGCCTATTGGACGTTGTACGAATGCTTGCTCACGACAGCGAAGCTCGTCGCGCCGTTCGTTCCGTTCTTAGCCGAAGCCTTGTGGCAAAACCTCGCCGTCGCCGCGACCGACGGTCGCGCGGTCGAGAGCGTACACATGGCCGATTATCCAACGGCCGAAGCGTCGATCGTCAACGAGTCGCTGGCCGCAGAGATGCAGCTCGTGCGCGAGATCGTGTCGTTGGGTCGTGGTGCGCGTACGACCGCGGGTCTCAAGGTGCGTCAGCCACTCGAGAAGGTCGAGATCATTCTCGCGAAGCAGGAACATCGCAAATGGTTGGCGACGCACGTCGATCTGATTCGCGAGGAGCTCAACGTCAAGGTGGTCGAATTTGCCGAGCGGGCCGATCAGTACGTGACATACACCGTGCTGCCTGATCTAAAACGTCTGGGGCCGCGGCTCGGAAAGCAGTTGCCGGCGTTGAAGAAGGCACTCGCAGAGACAGATGCCGCGTCGCTTCTCGCTCGTCTGGCGGGCGATAAACAGGTGACGATGATACTCGCCGGCGGCGACGTCACGCTCGACGAGCAGGACTTGCAGGTTCGGCTTCAGGCGAAGCCCGGCTGGGCAGCAGCGCAAGGAACGTTGGCCGTTGTCGTGTTGTCGACGGAGCTCACCGCGGAACTCGTCGGCGAGGGCTTCGCGAACGAAATTGTGCATTCCGTTCAGACACGCCGCAAAGAAATCAGTTGCGAGTATACGGATCGCATCGAAGTCGCCATCGACAGCGGTGCCCCCGAGATCGTCGTCGCTGTACGTGATTACGCCGACGCGATCGCCGCCGAAACGCTAGCGAATTCAGTAACAATCGGCAAGTTGCCAGGCGTCGATCCTGTCGAACTCTCGCTGTCTGGCAAAAGCGCGTCGCTGTACGTGAAAGTGATCAAGGCGTGAGCGCAACCAATCGCTTCTCGCCGTTGCGGCTCGCGGTGCTCCTTTCGGGCAGCGGCCGAACGCTCGCGAATCTGCTTGAGCGTATCGCCGCGAAAGAACTCGACGCTCGTGTCGAAGTCGTGGTCTCAAGCACGTCGAAGGCCCGCGGCATCGACATCGCCAAACAGGCAGGCATCGAAACGCACGTCGTCACTCCACGCGACTACACGTCAGTCGAAGCCTACAGCGAAACGACATTTGCTGCTTGTCGGGCGGCTAATCCGCATCTCGTCGTCATGGCCGGCTTCTTGAAGTTCGTGACGATTCCATCGGACTTCGAAGGCCGCGTCGTCAACATTCATCCTTCGCTGATACCCGCCTTCTGCGGCCACGGTTATTATGGCCATCACGTTCACGAGGCGGTGCTTGCCTACGGCGCGAAGGTGAGTGGCTGCACCGTGCACTTTGTCGATCAGCAATACGATCATGGGCCGATCATTCTGCAGCGCTTCGTGCCGGTGCTCGAAGAGGATACGCCCGACACGCTCGCCGCGCGTGTGTTCGCCGCCGAGTGCGAGACCTATCCCGAGGCGTTACGCCTGTACGGCCAAGGGCGATTGAAACTTGAAGGGCGGCGAGTTCGCATAACTTAATGGAGGATCACATGCGACAAGTTCTGAGTTCGGTGGTTATCGTAAGTGCGTTAGTGCTTGTTTCTGCAAACTTTTACATTTCGCAGTTTCAAGCGATTACCGAGGGAGTGCTCGGCACGTTACAGCTCGAAGCATTGCCGAATACGACCGGCGTCATCGGTGGTCCGGGAACCTACAAGGTCACCGACAAGACGATCGAGCACTTGAAGAAGCTTCAAAAAGAAAACAAACACATCGTCGCGCATCCCGACGGATCGATCACGATCAAATAAGTCGCCCTTTCGCTATGCATCGCTCCTTGGTTCTCATTGCTTGGATAACACTCGTTGCGCCCCTTTGGTCGGCGGAAGTCGGCGTTAGAAATCCGAGCGAGTTCGCGGCCGTGGTCCAGCACGCGGCGCCCGGCGATACAATCGTGCTCGCTGAAGGGACGTGGCAAGATGCCGAATTGCTGCTCGAAGCGAACGGCACTGCTGAGCGGCCGATCACGCTTCGAGCTCAAACGCCGGGCAAGACCGTGTTTCGCGGCAACTCTCGCATCCTGATCGCGGGTAGCCATCTAATTGTCTCGGGGATCATGTTCCGCGAGGCGTTCCATCCCGAAGCACTCGTACAGTTCCGCCGTGATTCTAAACGGTTGGCATACGGTTGCCGCCTGACCGATTGCGCGATCGTCGATTGCAATCCGACGTCGACCAAATGCGAATCACATTGGGTGTCGCTTTATGGCGAGCGAAATCGGATCGACCATTGTTTGCTCGAAGGCAAGACGAACGTCGGCACGACGCTGGTCGTTTGGCTTCCGGAGCAGGGTGGCAGGCCGAACGAGCATCACATCGATCACAATTATTTCGGCCCGCGCCCGGTTTTGAAGAAGAACGGTGGCGAGACTATCCGCGTTGGCGACAGCAAAACGTCGATGCAAACAAGCAGTACCGTCGTCGAGCAGAATTGGTTCGAGCAATGCGATGGCGAAGTGGAGATCGTCTCGAACAAGTCGTGCGGCAATCTTTACCGTGAGAACGTCTTCAGTCGTTGCTCTGGTGCTCTGACGCTGCGGCACGGCAACGACTGTCGCGTGGAAGGCAACTACTTTCTCGGCGCGAAGGAGCGCGGCACCGGTGGTGTGCGCATCATTGGCAGCGGGCATGTTGTGACGAACAACTACTTCGCGGATCTTGAAGGGGACGACACGCGAGCCGCCGTTTCGATCATGAATGGTGTGCCGAACTCGCCGCTGAATGGCTACGCGGCAGTGGTCCGAGCTTCCGTCGTCGACAACGTGCTCGTGAATTGCAAGCAGTCGTTTATCATTGGACTGCGCGATGACGATGCCAATAACAGCGTGCCGCCGCAGGGCGTGACCATTTCGGGCAATGTGGTCATGGCGAAGCGAGCCCCGATCGTCGCCCTGCGTGAACCCAAGGCCAAAGTCGTTTGGTCGCGAAACATCGCGGCAGGCGCGGAACTAGGAATCAAAGCGCTCGACACGCAGTGGAAGCGCAGCGATCTGACGCTTGCCACGCAAAACGGCGTGGAATGGCCGGAGCTTTCGCGGCCGTGCGGTCCGCGCAAGCCTCCGATTGCTCGAAGCGACGCTGGCCCCACCTGGTATCAGCCCGACGCCCAGCGCCGAGTGCCAGGTTCGAACTCGCTTGCCTCTTCGCGGCTGCGGCGCCAGAGTGTCGTTGCTCGCTCGCACCCACGGGTGTCCGCAATCCGCCGTCAATGGCGGCCGCGGGCACGCCAAGTCCAATGGCGATCGCTCGTGGCTTGCACGGTCTCGGCGTCAAAACCTAAACGTTCGACAAGTTCGCGCATTTCGTCGAGCGTCAACGCCGCCCGAAGCGAGTCGGCAAACATTTGCCGTTGAGCTGAAGAATCGCCCGCGGAGTACGTCTCAACCAAAAGGTCGACGGTTACTTCGTCTTCCGGCCGCATGAGGTCGCGGACGAACATCACGCCACCTGGCGCGAGGACGCGCATCGTTTCGGCCAACACCGCGCACGGTGCAGGAATGTGATGGACGATGCTGTTCGAAATCACGGCGTCGAACGTGCCGTCGTCGAATGGCAATCGCTTGGCATCGGCCATTTCCAGGCGAATTGCGTGAGCGAGTCCTGCGGTTTCGATGTTCTTTCGTCCCAGGGCGATCATCGCATCGCTCATGTCGACGCCTATCACGCGCACCGTCGCAGCGGCTCGACACAGCTCGATCGGAATGAGCGCGGTGCCGGTGCCCAAATCGAGGGCCGTCCCGGTGGGCTTCCAAAATTCGAGCAAGTCGTCAACGAAGCGTCGATTGACCTCGCGATGGTCAATGGCGTCGTAATCGACGGCTTCAGTTTCGGAAGCCATCACTTCCGGTTCAAGCTGACGCGGAATCATGATTACTGCGCCATCGCTTGTCGAACTTCGTCGAGATCGACACCGAGTGTGGCGCGAGCGACGCGCTTGAGCGACTCGGTCGGTCCCATCAGGTGAAACGTTCGGTGCGTGTGCTCGATCGATTGACCGTTGGCCAGTTCCTTCGCGGGGGACATCGTCTCGAGTTCGTAGAAGCCGCCGAGTGCCTTCGTGCCTGGTTCCGGTGGGCCATCGTTGTAGCTGTTGAATACGTCGCCCACGAACGGTTCATCCTGCGGCAGCTTCCACGTGTTGTTCACGTATCGCGACTGCGTGGGGTCGGCGGGCATGGTGAAGTTGATGAGCGTCAACACGCCGCGATCGAAATCCATCGATCCTGCCCACGACCGCGCACGACGCTGCGACGCGCCGATCTTCGAGCGGAACTTGCCGTCGCCACGGAAGAGAATCGCCTGCGGCGACACTTTGAGGCGATCTTCTGACGGCTTCGCAAAATAGTCGTCGAGCACCTTCGGGCCCAGCGATGCTTCATCCCCAGCGACATACGGCACAATGATGATCGCGTTATCGCTCGGCGGAAACATGCCGAGTATCCAGATCGCTAATAGGCCCGTCTCTTCGTCCCAGGCGACGCCGCGGTTGGTGACGGTGTTCTCTGTTTGGAAGCCCACAAACTTCAGATCGTCCGTGACGAGCGTCGCGCCACGATCTGATAACGCCGCGCGACCGAGCAGACTTGCGGTCCGCGCAATATCGACATGGAACATCACGTTCGAAGCGTTGGTCAGCTTCGCCCGCCGCGACATGCGACAAAACACATCGCTGCGATCTTTCGCGACCGTCATGCCACCCTCGTTGAGCGCTGGCGGCGTTTGCCAGTGCTGCAGGATTTGCTCGTCGTTGTGAGAGAACCACAGACCGAATTGCCCCGCCTCGGGCCCAAGCCAGAAGCGGTCTTCGCCTCCGTAGTTGTTGAAGATGTCGCTCGCCTTGCCAGCCTCGATGAAGTCGCGGTTCACCCAACCGAGGCTGGGGCCGTCGTCGCCGTCGCAGGTGCTTGTCATCACGCGGCCCTGATACTTCGGGCAGATCGCGACGCGGGCCAAGCCATCGACTAGCTCGATCACGCGCGTGTGGCGAGCTAAGAAGTCGCGCACTTCGGAGTAAGACTCACCTCCGAGAGCGGGTGCGGAGCTTAGAACCAGCGTCGACACGGTCAACGCGAGCGCGCATGTCCTTCGGGTGGGAGTTTGCAGGTTCTGCGGCATGTGCGGCGTCGCAAGATTTTCGGGGCGGCGGCAACTAGGAACATGCTAGTGCCGGTGAGCGCCCTTCACAAGTTTTGGCAGTCTGGGCAGAGTTAACGGTGTGTCGTCATCCTGACAACGCACGCGACACTCGATGCGGGCACCCCGATCGAATTTCGTGAGACGCCGGGATCGGGAGTGGCGTCTAAAGAGGGGGCAACGTTTATCGCATAGTTACGGCGAAGCGAACGTAAATCATTTTTAGATAGCACGTTATGAATCGACGTTTTCGGTCGGGCGTGCTGTCATGCCACAGCGTGCAAGCAGCCGATCGTTTGTAACGAACGGAAGAACTTGCAAGTCGGCGGTTTGCTCGATGTGGATTCGCTAGCATGTGTCGATCGCGGCCTTAATATCCTAAGTCCATTTCATGTAGTGCTTTGCGTTGTGTCGAAATCGACATGTTCATTCTGACCTTTCGCGGCACCGACTGGGCATGGCCTTTGCCTATGTACCAGTCGTGCAACCGGTAATGGGCCGGGCGATGTCAAAATGACATGCCTACCATCCGGTCCAAGATGGACGGAGACGGGCAATCAGTTCCTCATTCCAATACGGCTGGGACGGGTCATCGGAAGACAAGGATGCGTTTTTTCCGATCGCGCGAACTCGGCCTCATGAGGTTCGTAGCAATGAGTAGTAATACGATGGCGATGCCGATGGTCGAAATGGTCGAGGCCCCTTCGTTGGAACGGACCGACGAAGAGCTTTTCGCAACCTATCGACGCACCCAAGATCGGCGAGCGTTCGCCGAGTTGGTGCATCGCTACGAGCGAGAGCTATACACTTACTTGCGGAGGTATTTGGGCGAAGCCGCGACGGCCGAGGACGCCTTTCAGTCGACATTCCTCCAGGTGCACTTGAAGAGTCACCAGTTCGAGGAAGGACGAAAGTTCCGCCCGTGGCTGTACACGATTGCCACCAATCAGGCGATCGACTCGCAGCGTCGCAACAAGCGCCACAAGATGGTCAGCCTCGATCGTCGCACGACGAACGAGAGCGAAGACGATTTGGGTTCACTGTTGCAGTTGTTGGAGAGCCGAGAGTCGGGGCCTGCCGCTCAACTCGAAAGCGTTGAACGCGAAGGTTGGGCGCGCACGGCTGTGGCCGAGTTGCCTGACGCCCTGCGATTGGCCGTAACGTTGATTTACTACCAAGGTTTGAAGTACCGTGAAGCAGCCGATGCATTGGGAGTTCCGGTCGGAACGGTGAAAAGTCGCTTGCACACGGCATTGGTCAAACTCAATGAAGCTTGGAACCACGCGCACGTTGAAGGCGAAACGGCAAGCAATGCGTGAGCATAGCCATGCGTGAGCAGTTAGTCGGTTATCTGCTGGGCGCTCTCGACGCTGATGAACATCAGGCCGTCGACGAGCGCCTTAAGCATGATCCTGAGTTAGCGGCTGAGTTGGAACGGCTTCGCAAGTGCCTCGAGCCGCTCGACGCTTGCGAAGACGATTGTGAAATGCCTTGTGCCGGCCTGGCGGCAAAGACCTTCGGCTACGTGATGGCGCGTATCGGGCCGAGGCCGGGGCAGTTTGGTTCGTCGAACCAGTGGCGCGCGCAAGATGTCTTCGTCGCGGGCATGGTCGTTGTCGTTGCGGCGATGCTCGTCTTCCCCGCGATCAGCAGCAGTCGCTATCAGGCGCAGATTCGCGGTTGCCAGGCGAACTTGTTGCACCTTGGTCACGGACTTCTGCAATACAGTGCCGTCCACAATCAGTTCTTTCCCGAGGTGCCGACCAGCGGGAACTTCGCCGCGGCGGGCATCTATGCTCCGCGACTTCTCGAAGCCGGCCTGATCGAGCGGCGTCATGTGCGTTGCCCGGCGAGCATGGCTTCGGTCGAGTTAAGCATTCCAAGCATTGCTGAGTTGCAGCAAGCCCAAGGCGCCAGGCTGCGACAGTTGCAGCGCGAAATGGGCGGCAGCTACGGCTACAGTCTCGGATACGTGAGCGACGGAACTTATCACCGGCTACGCAACCTTGGACGGTCGACGTTTGCGTTGATGTCCGACGCGCCCTCCGGTGGTCATCGCGGCACGCTTGGCAGTTCGCATCATGGCATGAGCGTTCAGAACGTTCTCTTCGAGGACGGCCGTGTGCAACTTCTCACCACGCGTCAAGTCGCAGAAGTCGGCGACGACTTCTTTCAAAATCACCGCGGGCATGTCGCGGCGGGGGTCGATTCGCACGATTCGGTGATCGTTTCGAGCGAAACCGCGCCGATCCCATTGCCGTTCGTACTCGACGAGTAATGGTGAGTTGTCTCAGCGAGTGTTGCAAAAACGCAACACCCGCAACGCCTCGGTTTGCAGAACATTACCTCCTTAGCTTCGATTAAGTCCCGTTCCGTCCGATGGTTAGCAATCGGCGTGTGTCGCCGCCGCTAAGCGTGGCACCTTGTTTGCAAACGACCCGCTGCCATGGATGCACGCGAGACCATTGAACTGGCGACGACGCTGACCTGCCGCAGCACGTCGCTGTTGGACAGCATCTCCCATGTTCCGGACTCTGCGATCGCAGAGTACTGGAACGCCTCGAAGGGCAGGTTCGACGCCTGGCATCGCCGACTCGACGCGCTCACTGCCGATGGCGAGCCTCCGCGTCACGATTATCAACGCAACCTCATCACGGCCACATTCGAAGAGATCCTCGCCAGCGAAATCCTGACCCGCGTCTTCACGGCGATCGTGGCCGGCGCCGAACACTTGGACCGGCGCGACCGCTTGATGCCTGTCGTCGAGCGTGCGTTCAACGGCCACATCGAAGCGCGATCGCGCGTGCTGTATCTCTTGCAATGCGGAACCGTCCTCCCATCGCACGACACGCACAGCTTGAATTCATTGCGACGTCGTGCGGAGACATGGACAGACCGATTGATCGGCTCCCTGGAGGTGACGTTCGACGTCAGCCGTTGGGCGCCACACCCGCAACGAGTTGTGGAACTGGCAGCTATCGAACGTGCGGGCAGGGCATACTCGCCTCCGTGGACGCTCGTGCGACAATCGTTGCGACGCTCGTATCGGCCCATTGCCGACTTGCCCAGCCCGAGCGCCCCGTTCAACGCTCGCGTGGCAGCCAGCATCTGCCGCTGTCTTGCGATTCACGAACCGGCCGCAATCGGTTGAAGTCATAGCGTTTTGCTATGATCGTCTCGGTGTTGCTCTGAAGCGCCGCGACTGCGCACGTTGCCATCTCGCTGGATGCGAATGAAGATCGTTCGAATCGCCATCGCTGTGGTTGAACACAACGACTCGTTCCTCATCGGACGGCGGCCGGAGGGCGTCGCGATGGCGGGCTTGTGGGAGTTTCCCGGGGGGAAAGTCGAATACGGCGAAACACCGGCAGAGGCCGCGCAGCGTGAATGCCTCGAAGAAACCGGGCTCGCTGTCCAGATCGACGGTGAATACGCCCCCGCCGAGCATGCGCTCGGTGAGACACTTCTGAAACTGCATTTCTTCGCGTGTTCACCGTGCGACAAAACCAGCGAACCGAAGCCCCCTTTTCGCTGGGTTCCGCGTGCCACCTTGCAGCACTACACGTTTCCGCCGGCGAATGCACTTCTGCTCGACCGGCTCTCCAAAAGTGCTCTAGGCCCGTGAGGCCCGAACGGCTAGTCTCCCGCAGTTTTCAACACCGGCAGCGGACCCCGCCCGAGTGGCCAGCGATCGCAAGTGATCGCCGTTCACCGGAACCGCTGAGGTGGCTGAGACCCCAGACGTGTCGACGTTGACTTCGGTGAAGTCCGACGACGACGCACGTGCCGACTGCACGATGCAGCCGCGTACATCAGCCGAAAAGCCAGGAGATTCGGAGCATGGATGCTCGCCTTGTGCGTGTCGCCTTTCTGGTTGGCACGATCGCGTCGCTCGGGGCTAGTCACCGCACCACAAACTTTATCGTCAACGCGCCGACGCCCGACATCGCGCGTCGCGTGGGCACGGCGGCCGAAGGCTTTCGTCAGCAGCTGGCCATCGAATGGCTCGGCAAGCCGATGCCGTCCTGGTCGCAGCCTTGCCCGATCACGGTCGAGATCGGCGATCACCTCGGCGCCGGCGGCGCGACGAGCTTCGTCTTCGATCACGGCGAAGTCTTCGGTTGGCAGATGAACATCCAAGGGCCGCTCGATCGCGTGCTCGACTCGGTGCTTCCACACGAGGTCACGCACACAATCATTGCGAGCCACTTTCGATGTCCACTTCCGCGCTGGGCTGATGAGGGCGCCTGTACGACCGTCGAACACGTCGAGGAGCGCAACAAGCAGCAGAAGATGCTCGTGACCTTTCTCCGAAGCGGTCGCGGCATCCCCTTCAGCCAAATGTTCGCGATGAAGGATTATCCGCGCGACATTCTGCCGCTTTACGCTCAGGGGCACTCGCTGGCGACGTACCTGCTCGCTCAGGGCGGACGAGCGAAGTTTCTGCAATTCGTGCGTGATGGGTTGCAGAACGAAAAGTGGACCGAAGCCGTGCATCGACACTATGGCTACGCGAGCCTCGGCCAACTGCAGGACACGTGGCTCGATTGGGTGAAACAAGGCAGCCCGCCGATCTCGGTGCCGGATATGGCTCCTGGCATGTTGGCGAGCAACGCGCCCGCGCCCGGCGATCGGGTCGTTCGCGGACAGAGCGCCGACCAGGTGATGCCCGAGCCATCGCTCGCGAACGCGCCGATGAACGGCAGCGCTGGTAGCGGATTCGCCGTCGTTCCCCCGCAATCGAACGCGCTTTCGTCGTCGAGTTACGCCGACGACGGGTCGCCGAGTGTCTACGCTCCACGAGCGGCGATGCGCCGTTAGACGAAACGTGCACTTAGACGATTGCACCGCGTGCCGATCGCTTCAGCGCGGCTCACGACGTTTGATCATCGTGATCTCGTTGCCCGTCGAGTTGTGCCGAACGTCTTCCATGAACGTTCGCACCAGCAACAGTCCGCGTCCGCAGACGCGTTCGAGGTTCGCCGGGTCGGTCGGGTCGGGCAGGTGTGAAGGGTCGAAGCCCGGCCCTTCATCGCGAATCACAAAGGTCGCCTGTTGCGGCGTCACCTTGATATGGACGTGCACGCGTCGATCGCTGAACGGTGGCGTGCGTCGTCGCTCGTCGAGCAAGCGCTGATAGGAACCTTCATCGCGCTCTCGCAGCTCTGACGCGAGTTCGAGGTTGCCGTGTTGCATAGCGTTGGCCAAGGTCTCGTGCAACGCGATGCCGGTGCGCGTCAGCGACGTGTCGTCGCACAATCGCATCCGTGTGAGGTCCTGCCGCACCTGATCGACCAGTGCCGGGATCAGGCTCGGATCGTTCTCCAACGCGAAATGCCATTCCGTCTCAGAAAGGCACTCAAGGAGTTTGCTACTGCGACGGTCCGCCCGCGCGACTGACAGCACGCTGTCGATCGTTTCGAGCAACTCATCGCTCAATCGCGACTTGGAAAGATAGCTGGCGGCGCCTTTTTGCAGCGCGGCGATCGCAAGCTCCTCGCTGCCTTGCGACGTCATGATCACGACCGGCACCAGCGGATACTTCTGCCGGATCGCCACGACGAGATCGAGGCCCGGCATGTTGGGCATCTGCAAGTCGGTGAGCACGATGTCCGGCTGTTCGCGTGCCATGACTTCGAGTGCTTCGACGCCATCGGTCGCGTAGGCGACCGATGCTCGATAGGTGGACGTGAGCAACCGCCCGACCAAATGACGGTCGACGGCCGAGTCGTCAACGATCAACACCTTCGTCATCAATACATCCTGTGAGAACCAAGAAGTGCGATGCGGCGTTGCGAGGCCGATTGCCGCGGGCCATCGACGCTGTCTCAAACTTCGAACGCGCTGAGGGCCGGAACAAGGCGCTCGAGTTCGGACTCGAGCGTCGTGTGGGCGTCCGCAACGCCGTCAAAGCTACCATTCCGCGCGAGCGTTTCCAACCGCAAAGCCGCCTCGAACGCAGGCTTGGCGACGAAATTTCCGACCGCCCCTTTCAACGTGTGGACGGCCAGGCGAAGTGCCGCGATATCGTGCTGTTCGATCGAGTGCCGAATCGCCGTGCGGAGCTTCGGACACTCCGTGAGAAGCACGTCCTTCAACTCTCCTAACAAGATCCGATCGCCATTTAGCCTCGCCAGTGCGGCGGGCCAATCGACGATGTCCCCCGACTCGCCACGCTTTTCCGTGGCCGTGGTCGGCTCAGGTTTCGTTCGACATTTCTCAACAGCGTCGAAAAGGTCGTTTGGTCGCACTGGCTTTGTGACGTATCCATCCATGCCAGCATCAAGGCACCGCTGCCGGTCGCCCTGCATGGCGTGGGCAGTCATGGCGATGATCGGCACATGCTTGCCGGTGGTCTTTTCGCGTTCACGGATGATTGCCGTCGCCGCGAAGCCATCGAGCACGGGCATCTGCACATCCATCAGCACAACGTCGAAGCTCTCGCGCTCGAGCCGATCGACTGCCTGCTGACCGTCACTCGTGACGACCACCGTGTGTCCTCGCCGCTCAAGCAGCCGCATGGCAACTGTTTGATTCACGAGGCTGTCCTCGACCAAGAGAATGCGGAGGCTGGAGATGGGGACGATGACATTCGTCGATTCGCCGACGTCGCGTTGAACGCCGTTCATGCGAGTCGCCATCAGGTCGAAAAGCTCCGACGCCTTGACCGGCTTGACGAGATAATTCGGCAACTCAAGCTCGCGGCATTTTGCGAGGTCGGCCAACTGCGATCCGGGCACAAGCAGCATGATCAACCCGTTTGCCGACTGGCCGCGACGTTCAAGTTCTTGCGCCAATGCGAAGCCATTACATCCGTCGAGATGCGCGTCGATGAGACAAAAATCGAACTCCTCCTCGCTTCGAAAAGCGTCGAGCGCCTCATCGGCCGACCCAACCACGATTGCGCGAATTCGCCACCGCTCGAACATCTCGCGCATTACGAGTTGCTGCGTCGGATGGTCTTCGACGACGAGCACCGACAATTGCTCGGCATCGACCACGGGTTCTTGCGTCGCATCGCAAGGTTCGAGGCATCGAAACCGCGCCGTGAAGTGGAACACGCTGCCGCTGCCGAGCTGGCTTTCGACCCACATGTCGCCGCCCATCAGCTCGACCAACTTGCTCGAGATGCTGAGGCCTAAGCCCGTGCCGCCATACTTGCGCGTTGTCGAACTATCCGCCTGTTCGAACGGTCTGAAGATGGGTTGCTGCTTGTCGGCCTCGATGCCGATGCCGGTGTCGCGAACGGCAAAGTGCAAAAGGACGTCCGACTCGGTGAGGGATTCTTGCGTCACCTCGACGACGATTTCGCCGCGCTCGGTGAATTTGATCGCGTTGCCCAACAGGTTCATCAGCACTTGCCGCAGGCGGCCGAGGTCGCCTTCGAGCGCGTCGGGCACATCGGCATGAACGTAGTACGCCAACTCGATGTTCGGCGTCTGCAAGCGAACGCCGAGCAGTTTCATCAGGTCGCACAGCGTCTCGCGCAGACGCAGCGACTGCACGTCGAGCGCCAATCGACCGGCCTCGATCTTCGAGAAGTCGAGGACATCGTTAATCACCGACAGCAACGACTCGGCGCTTTCCCGAACGATGGTGAGATAAGCGCGCTGTTCACTGGAGAGTGGCGTGTCGAGCAGCAATTCGGCCATGCCGATGATGCCGTTCATCGGGGTGCGAATCTCGTGACTCATGTTGGCCAGAAAGGCGCTTTTCGCACGACTCGCGGCCTCGGCCTCTTCGCGAGCCTGGCGAAGTTGCTCTTCGGTGCGCTTGAGCAGGCTGATGTCCCAGCTCATTCCTTGGGTGCCGGAGATGCGCCCCTCGGCATCAAAAATCGGCGCCTTGAAGACCTGGATGAAAACGTCGTGGCCGTCGGCACGCCGTATGCGCTCAACGTCTTGGAAGACTTCGCCGGTTTCGATGACGCGCAGATCGTCGCGATGGTACTTCGAGGCAAGCTCGATCGGGTGGAAGTCGAAATCGGTCTTGCCCAGCACCTGGTCGAGCGTCGTTTGCTTGGCGGCGACGCTCCGGTGATTGGCGAACGTGAACCGCCCTTCGAGATCCTTATTCCACATCGTCAACGGCAGACTATTGACCAGCAGCGTGTATCGAGCCTCGGCACGCGTGAGCTCCGTTGTTCGCTGGGCGACACGCTGTTCGAGAAGCGCGTAGGACGCCGCGAGTTCTTCAGTCATGCGGTTGAATGCAGTCGCCAAGGCGCCAAACTCGTCGGCCGATTTGACCGCGACGCGCGTTGAAAGCGCTCCCGTGGCGACGGCGTTGGTCGCGTGTGCGAGTGCGACGATGGGCTGCGTGAATCGGCGGGCCAGCAAGTACGAGACGACGACACCCGCCATGAGCACGCCAACCAGCAGGGCACTCAGCACACGACGCAACCGATCGACGGGGTGATACGCCTCGGCCGCATCCATCTTCGCAACGATGGCCCAGTCGCGATAACCGACCGGCGTATACGCCGCCAGGATCGGCACGCCTCGGTAATCGTTCGTTGCCATGAAGCCTTGTTCGCCGTGAGTTGCTCGGTCGGTTGCCGGTGCGCGAGTTGCGTCGACGTCGAACGCGCCCTCGTTCATCAGGTAGTTGAGCGCGTTGTCGTGTCGCATGGCGAGAATGACACGACCGGTTTCTTCAAGCTGATTCGCGTCGCTAATGATTTGAGCGAGCGGATCGGCGTCGAGTTCCACCACGACAACGCCCGTCGTTTGGCCGTCGCGCTGACGGATCGGCGCCGCAAGCCACGCTTGATAAGAATTGCCATCGGTTGTCGGAAACGCCAACGACGAGGTCTGCTTTCCCTCTTCGAAGATGGCGAGGTCGGCGACATTCGTGCCGATTTTGGGCCGTTGCGACGACGCAAGAACCTTCCCTTGCAGGTCGGCGATCATGATCATGCGGTACTGCGGCAGGCTTTCGGGAAGTTCTTCGAGCCAGTTTTGGAGCTCCGTCTCAGAGTTTGCCTCGGCACGTCGCGGGCGCGTTGAGACGGTGATCCCACGAACGCGCGTGCGGCTGGCGAGGTACTGCGCACGCTCACGGTGCTGCTGGATGAAGTTCAGCACGGCGGCCTGACGACTTGCCGCGACCACGTTCAAGCGGTCGCGAATCTGGTCGACAACCACGTCGCGCGTGAACTTGTATCCGACGCCGCCCAGGATGCAGGCGGTGAGCACGACGAGCACCGCGACGAAGACCGTCAGCTTCAGCAGAATCGAATGCGGGAATTCGCTGCGTGTTTCGGACGAGCTTTCCGTTCGACTCAAAGCCGGCCTCCGCGCGCGAGAAACGGCGCAAGGTGGGAACTACCACCTTCCATTCTAGTCGTCGGCGCTTGACGGCTTCAACGAATCGCTGGGCGGGTTCCGGGAGGACTGCAAAGTCGACGAGAATCGCCGTAGCTCGAACAACGATGGCAAAGGCTTGCCTCTTCGCGGCGGCACTTGCGTGAATAACCCTCGACTTTGCAGTTCGCCTGGGGGCGGATTCGTCGTTACGAAGGCGTTAGCCCGGAGGTGGGTGCCTCAACAGGTGCAGCCGAAGCAAGTTCAACGCTTGCTTGGCAGTTCGCGGCTTCAAAATCGACGGATGCCCGGCGAGCGACGCGGCCTTGGAAATCACGCCCTCGGCGGTGGCTAAGGCCATAGGCACTTCAGTCGCGGCGGCGGCCTGCGGCGCCGGCCCAATGGCCAAAGCGAAGTCGACGCCGTATCGCGATCGACTTTCTGTCGCAGCCACCTCGATCTCAGGTGCATCGCCCGTCCTGACCTCGCCACCGACGTAAGTCGAATCGTTCGCCGCCTCGGCTAGCCAGGTGGCGAGTGTCCCTTGAGTGGTCCATTCGCAAGTGGCGAGCGTTTGGCCACGCTCGCGCAGCATGCGAAGAACGACGTCCGGCAATTCGTCGTCTTCTTCGCCGAAGACCAAAGTGCCGAGACATTCGTGGATGGTGTCGATCGTGGGTTGCATCGACGTCTCGCACTCTTCGCGGCTTGCACCTTCGGCTGTAATGCGAAGGGTGATCGTCGCCTCGCTGACGGTGATGCCAACTTGCGGCACGCGACCGCGGCGAATGATGTCGGGCAGCTTTTGCTCGACGTCGCTCTCGCCGAGTCCGAAACATTTGATGCGTCGATGGACAATCACCGTTTTGCCCGCGCCGAGTTCGATCAGCGCAGGTTTAACCGAGGCTTCGTACATCTCGAACATCTCGGCAGGGACGCCGGGCAACGCAAACACGTGCGCCATGCCGCCAGAGTCACGATTGACCGAAACGGCCACGCCCGGCGCTGTACCGTTGGGATTGAAGATTGGTCGACTGCCGGTTGGGAACATCGCCTGAACCACGTTGCGTTCCGGCATCGGACGTTTGCGGCGAGCGAATAGCGCGCGAATGTGCCCGAGTTGCTCTTCGTCGAGAACCAACGGAGCACCCGTCAGCTGCGCCAGCGCTTCGCGCGTAAGGTCGTCGGCCGTCGGACCCAAGCCACCCGTGGAGATGACGACATCGGCACGCTCGACGGCCTGGCGGAAGATTTCGATGTTCGCGGCCAAGTCGTCGGCGACCGTCGCATGAGCGACCACCGTCACGCCGAGTTCGCCTAACCGTTGACTCAGCCAGGCGCTGTTGGTGTCGACGCGCTGGCCGCTGGTCATTTCGTCGCCGATCGAGATGATTTCCGCTCGCATAGGCCCAGTTTAGCAGAGCGACGGCCGATCGCTTACTGACGACCGGCGGATCGGAGATTAAGATGGCCGCTCGTCGCTGGCCTCGACACCTCATCGTGCAACCCATGATCGATCAACCCGTCGCACTCGTCACCGGAGGTTCGCGCGGCATCGGCCGGGCGATTTCGATCGAGTTGGCCAAGGCGGGGCACGCGGTCGTTGTGAACTATGCCCGCAGCGCCGAGGCGGCCGAAGAGGTTGTCGCACAGATTCGCAAGGCTGGCGGCTTGGCAATCGCGGCCGCTGGCGATGTCGGGCTCGACGCCGATCGTCGGGGCATGATTCACCGGGCGTTCGACGAGTTCGGCCGGCTCGATACTCTCGTGAACAATGCCGGCATCACCTCGCCCGGTCGCCGCGACATCCTCGAAGCCACCGAGGAAAGCTGGGACCAGGTCTTCGCAACTAACTTGAAGGGGCCCTTCTTTCTGTCGCAGCGGGCCGCTCGCGAAATGCTGCAGCTGCTCGACGAGCAGAAGATCGCTTACGGAACGATCGTCAACGTCTCGTCGATCTCAGGTCAGGCGGTCAGCAGCAACCGGGCCGATTACTGCCTCACGAAGGCGGCGATGCAAATGATGACGTGGCTCTTCGCCGAGCGCCTCGCCGATGCCGGCATCCGCGTGTACGAAGTATGTCCCGGCGTCATCGAGACCGACATGACCGGCCCCGTGCGCAAGAAGTACGACCGGATGATCGCTGACGGAATGTCGCCCATTCGTCGCTGGGGGCAGCCCGAGGATGTCGCACGTGCGGTCGTCTCGCTGGTGCGTGGCGACTTCGCCTTTTCGACGGGCGACCGGATCAACGTCGATGGTGGTTTCCACATTCGCCGTCTCTGATCTCGACAACAGGCCGCGCCATGAAGATCGCACTGCTTGGTGTCGATGACGATACGCCGTCGCTGGTGGCGGCGGCGGTCGCGGCAGGCCACCAGGTGACGGCCATTGATCAGCAGTTCGAAGAGCAGGGGAATTG
This sequence comes from uncultured Planctomycetota bacterium, assembly GCA_963708675.1. Classification (GTDB taxonomy): domain Bacteria; phylum Planctomycetota; class Planctomycetia; order Pirellulales; family PNKZ01; genus DATAXP01. The sequence goes on along the minus strand of CAVPTO010000003.1, from coordinate 374,343 downwards.
GCAACCGCTTCTCGTCGACGGCAACGCCGATGCGGTCATCGTTGCGCGAGCAACGCCCGGCCGCGAGGATGCTCGAACCGAACAGTTGCGAGTGTTGATCCAGTCGGAGTTGCCGCTGTTGGTGGCGCACCCGGTCATGAACTCGATGCTCGTTTACTACGAGCTCGACATGATTCGTCAGGATAGCGGTTGCCGGATTGTTCCCTATGTGGCCGCGCGTTGGCATCCCGCCGTCGAGCGCCTAGCCGAAATCGTCGCCGAGGGAGAAAACTCGCCGATCGGGCCGCCCCAGCAGCTCGTGGTCGAACGCGCCGTCGATTCACAACGCAAGGCCGACATTGTCGCGGCGTTCATACGCGACGTGAGTGTCATGCGTGCCATCGTCGGCGATCTCAACAAGCTGGGCGCGATGACGCCCGGCGGGACGAACAACGAGGCCGACCTCGCGAGCTTGAGCGTGCAGATGTCCGGGTCACCAGGCATCTTGGCACGATGGTCGATCGGATCTCTCCCAGCCTCAACCGGGCGAATGACTCTGATCGGGCGTCGCGGCGCCGTCACGCTGCCGATGAGCAACGACATGAGTGGTTGGAACCTTGAGTTGCGAAGCGGCGATCGCGTGACGGAAGAAACCTTCGAGAACTTTGACCCGGCTGCGGAGGGCATCGAAGAGCTGATTGCCGCGCGTGCAGGTCAGACGACTTCGCCGACTTGGCTCGACGCGTGCCGCGATATGGAGCTTGCGGACGCGATCGAGCGAAGCCTTGCTCGCGGGCGAACAATTGATCTGCACTTCGAGGAGCAAACCGAGGACACCACGTTCAAGGGGATGATGGCCGCCGGAGGGTGTTTAGTCCTCGTGCTGGTGCTCGGCGTGCTGGTTCTGGCGACGATTGTTGGCGGCGGGCCGCGATTTAGCTTTTGGCCGATTGTGTTGTTGGTGGTGCTTGTGGCTTTTTTGGGGCTGCAGCTGTTGAGGTTGGTGTTCCCGGTGAAGACACGGCCCTGAACCCACGGACGGCAGTCCGTGCGCTTGAGGCGCGACGAATTTGCAGCATCGCCGTCACGCGCCTGTGAGCGCTTGGCTCTCTTCGGCGAAGTGGCAGGCTGCGATGTGCGAGGCGTCGCCGCCCACGGGCTGCAGAGGCGGCACGTCGCGTCGGCAGACCTCGGGCTTCTGCTTCAACTCGTACAGCGGGCAACGCGGATGGAACGGGCACCCGCTCGGCACGTTGATCGGCGAGGGAATGTCGTCATCGACGGCGACCAGGCGAGGCCGCTTCTTCGACGGGTCGGGCACCGGAATCGCTGCCAGCAGAATGCGTGTGTACGGGTGTCGCGGGTCGTTGAACAAAGTCTCGGTGTCAGCCTGCTCGACAATGCGGCCCAGATACATCACGGCGACTTCGTGACTCACGTGACGCACGGCCGCCAGGTCGTGGCTGATCATCAAATACGCGATGCCGTACTTTTCTTGCAGATCGCCGAGCAGATTGATCACCTGCGCGCGAATCGAAACGTCGAGTGCACTGGTTGGTTCATCGCAGACGATGAATGCCGGGTTGAGCGCTAGCGCTCGAGCGATGCCGATGCGCTGTCGCTGCCCGCCTGAAAACTCGTGCGGATAACGGCTCATGGCCTCGGGGTTGAGGCCGACTTGCTCGAGCAACTGAGCGACGCGCTCTCGCATCTTTCGTCCACGCGCGACGCCGTGAATGATCAGCGGTTCGCCGATCGTGCCGCCGACGGTCATGCGCGGGTTCAGCGATCCGTAAGGATCCTGGAAGATGATCTGCATACGACGACGCAGGGCACGCATCTGGGCGCGAGGCAAATCGAATACGCTTTGACCTTCGAACAACACCTGCCCAGCGGTGGCGTGAATGAGCCGCAGGATCGTGCGTCCGACGGTGGTTTTGCCGCAGCCGCTCTCGCCAACCAGGCCCAGTGTTTTACTGCGAGCGAGCGTGAAGCTCACGCCATCGACAGCCCTCACGTGTTGGCGAACGCGTGAGAACAGGCCTCCGCGGACGGGGAACCACTTGGCCAGGTCGCGAACCTCGAGCAACGGGCCGTCGTAGGCCTTTGCTTCCTTGGGCGCTTTGGCGGGGGCGGTAGACATCATTCACACACGGCTCGCAAGCGAGCCGGCTAAACGGAGTTGTTCCGGGACGGTTCTTTTGCGAGATCCTTGGCGAACCAACAGGCCGACCAGTGGCCGGGCTCGATCTCGGCCAAAGGTGGCTCTTCGACGCACTTCTCGGCTGCCATCGGGCAGCGCGTGCGAAAGCGACAGCCAGTCGGGAAATTCGTTGGCGATGGGACGTTGCCTTCGATCGTTTGCAGGCGCTGCTCGCGACGATCGATGCGCACCAGACTGCTGAACAGCCCACGCGTGTAAGGATGCAACGGCTTGCTGAACAACGCTTGCACCGACGTCTTTTCGGCCACCTTGCCGGCGTACATCACGGCTACATCGTCGGCCATCTCGGCGACGACACCGAGGTCGTGCGTGATGAGCAGAATGGCCATGCCGTGCTCGCTCTGGCTCTTGCGAAGCAGGTCGAGGATGCGGGCCTGGATCGTCACGTCGAGTGCGGTCGTCGGCTCGTCGGCGATCAGCAGCTTCGGCTTGCACGACAACGCCATCGCGATCATGGCCCGCTGCTTCATGCCACCTGATAGCTCGTGCGGGTATTGGTCGATGCGCCGCTCTGGCTCGCTCATGCGAACTTCACTCAGTGCTTTCAGCACCTCGCCGCGAACCTCGCTGGCGGCGACATCATCGCGATGCAAGCGGATGGCCTCAGCGATCTGGTCGCCGATGGTGAAGACCGGGTTCAAGCTCGTCGCTGGCTCTTGGAAGATCATGGCGATATCGCCGCCACGGATCTGCTGCAGCTCCTCGGCGTCCATCTCGAGCAGGTCGCGGCCTTCGAACAGGATGCGTCCCCCCGCGATCTCGCCGGGCGGGATTGGGATCAGCCGCAAAATGCTGAGCGACGTGACGGTCTTGCCCGAGCCGCTCTCGCCAACGACGGCCAGCGTCTTGCCGCGCTCGACGGTGAGCGTGATGCCATCGACAGCACGGGCGAGCCCTTGCTCGGTATGAAAATAAGTTCGCAGCTCGTCGACCTGCAAAAGCGGCCCCGTTGGCGGGGTTTCGGACTTCGGCGTCGTGGTGGCGGCTGGAGCGGCGATCGGAGCTTCGTCCATAAGTATCGATGGCTTCAAGGCCTCGGATTCTAGGGAGCCGTGCGAAAATGGTCAATCGACCAGCCATCGTCGCTAGCTCCTGCTGCCAAGCAAGCACTTGTGATGCCGTAAGGCAGGAAGCCTTTGAGGCCTCGGTCGCGGGGCGCTGTCAAGCTAGGCGTAGTTTGCAGGTTCCGACGTGACTGCTGAAGGGGTTCGACGGAGGGGCCGATGAACAGTTTAGTCCGTCGCCGCTTGCGGTTTGCGCAGTCGCGATAATCTGCACGCGGGTCGTCCACGGCCACCACTGAATCGTCCGCCGTAGAGTCCATCATGCCAAAGCGACCGGAGCGCCTCTGGGACTGCCGCACCTGGCTGATCCTTGCCGGTTTAACGATCGCGATGGTGTCGAGCGTGCCGCGCGCGATGGCGCAGGCATCGGAGTCTCGGCGCTCGGCCATCGTGCAAGCCGTCGAGCGTGCCCGGGCGTCGATCGTGAACATTCACGGCGAGAAGATGGTCGACGCCACCGACGCCCGCAGCGGCGATGCCAAGCGTCGCGTCAACGGCATGGGCACTGGCATGTTCGTCGACGAGCGTGGCTACATTCTCACCAATCACCACGTCGTCGATGGCGTGAAGAAGATCATGGTCACCACGGCCGCCCGCGACAGTTACGTCGCCCGGCTGATCTCTCGCGACGCCAAGACCGACCTGGCGATCATCAAGATCGATGCCGAGCAGGACTTCCCGGTCATCTCGATCGGCACGTCCAGCGACCTGATGCCGGGCGAGACCGTGATCGCCGTCGGCAACGCCTACGGTTACGAGCACACGGTCACGCGCGGCATCATCAGTGCACTGCACCGCAGCGTGCAGGTCAGCGATGCCCAGCAGTACGACGACCTGATTCAAACCGACGCCAGCATCAACCCAGGCAACTCTGGCGGACCGCTGCTCAATATCGACGGCGACATGATCGGCCTGAACGTTGCCGTGCGTGCTGGGGCGCAAGGCATTGGCTTTGCGATTCCCGCCGACAAGGTGGTCGACATCGCCGCCGAGCTGCTGAGCACGCGACGCCTCGACAAGACGTGGCACGGCATGCAGGCGCACGCCAGCGATCCGCACAGCGTCACCGTGTTGACCGTCGAGGATGACAGCCCGGCATCGAGCTGCGGAGTGCAGGCTGGCGACGTTATCACCGCCATCGGTGGTCAGACGGTCAACCGGCCTCTTGACGTCGAGCGAGCCTTCCTGGGACGCAACTTCGGCCAAGCGGTCGAAGTCACGCTGCGTCGCAACCAACGATCGGTCACAACGAACCTGACGCTCGCCAAGGTTCCGTCGGGCGAAAAGTTTGCCGGCGACGACGCGATTTGGGATGTGCTTGGCATGCGGCTCGAGCCCATCCAAGCTCGCCAACTTCAGCAACAACGCACCAGCTACCGCGGCGGCCTGCAGGTGCTCGACGTGCGGCCCGACAGCCCCGCCTCGCGGCAAGGCATTCGCCGCGGCGACGTGCTGGTCGGCATGCACGTGTGGGAAACGATCACGCTCGAAAACGTGACGTTCATCCTCGGCCGCCCCGACTTCGCGCAGCTCGATCCGCTGAAGTTCTACATCCTCCGCGGCAGCGAGACGCTGTACGGCCATCTGACCGTCTCGCAGAAGACCTCGCAGACGCGCTAACCGCGTCGGTGTGCGATCGCCCCCGGTTTAGAAGGTGTTTCAGAACCTGCTTAGCCGGGTCGTCCACGACCCGGATTCCGCCCCGTGGACGGGGCGGCTAAGCGAGCGAACCAGGTTCTGAAACAGCTTCTTAGCCGCGACGCGCCAGCGGAGCGCTCGGCGCCGCCTAATGCCTCACTCTTCGTCGACACTCAACGACTCGCCGCTGTCGGTGGGGCTGAGGTTGAGGATGTAGGGCACGGTGCGCTTGGCCCAGTCGCGCGGAGAAGGGTAGCTGCCGGCGCTGTCGCCGAAGGCGCCGCGGAGCATCTCGGTGTCGATGATGCCTGGGTTCAACGGAACGGCGGCCATGCCGGTGGGAAGCTCTTCGGCCATCGCCTTGGTCAACCCCTCGATGGCGAACTTCGTCGCGCAATAAGGCGCGACCTCGGCCGAGACGGTGCGTCCCCAGCCCGAGCTGAAGTTCACGATCACGCCGCGGCCACGCGCCACCATCGCGGGGACGAGGTGGCGGATCACATTCACCACGCCGGCGATGTTGACGTTCACGATCGACGCGATCTCGTCGGCGGTGAACTCCCACAGCTTGGCGTTGCGGTTAATGATCGCCGCGTTGTTGATCAGCAAGTCGGGCGGCCCTGCAAGTTTCAGCGTCGCTTCGGCCCACGACCTCACTTGCTTGTCATCGGTGACATCGACGACGGCAAACGTGTGCGACTCGCCATACTTCTTGGCGAGTTCTGCAATCGCCTTCGCATCGCGAGCGCAGCCATGCACGATGTGGCCTCGTTCGATGAAACTCTCGACCATCGCTCGGCCGAGGCCACGGCTGACGCCGGTGATGACGATCTGACGGGCTTTGCTCGTGCTCGCCGCCATGTCGCCTTATTCCTGTCGACCCTGCGGTTGGCCTCGCGGCGGACCTTGTCTGAGGGCGGAGATGAGCGACCCGATGCCGCTCAGTGTTTCCGCGGGCGCGACGATGCGAAGCTCATAACCCGTCGCGGAAAACAGCGAACCGATGCCCAGCGGTGGCGTGGCGTTGATGGCGGGAAGTTGGAAACCTTGCGCGGGCGGCACGGTGCCGAGCACCGCGTTGGCGACGGCAATCAAGCCTGCCGGACTGATGACGCCGACCGTTTGCGAACCGGCGGGGAGCAACGCGAGCGTGCGTTGCACCAGGTCGTCGCCGATGAGTTGGTTGTCTGCCGCTGGCGGCGAGGCGATGTACGCTTCGATGGCTGACTTGCTGTAACCAACAAGGACTCGTTGCTTGTCGACCGGCGCGACGTAGGCCGTGAGGTTGCCATCAGCGCCAAACAGCAGCCGAAGCACGCGGTCGACCATGGCCGAGGCATCAGCGCCCCCCTGGGCCTCGACGTTTTGCATGATCTGCTTCATATCGACCGTCATCGCGAGCGCCGACTTGCCGCCGAGCGAGACCGTTTGCGTTGCGTATTGGGGCAGGGCGGGTGACTTCGCGTCGGCGGCGATCTTTTCGTACACCGCAAGATAATTCTTCACCGCGTCCATGTAGGCTGCCGAGTCGCTGACCTGCATGATGCCGAACGTCTTGGCGAGCATCCCCTCGTCGACCTTGGCGACGCCGACCTGCATCGCGTAGCTGCGCGACAGCTTGATCATCTTGAGGCTGGCGTCGCGGAGTTGCGACATCTGCGTGTCGGTGATGGGTGTCGGCGAGTTCTTCGTCGATTGACGAATCATGTCGAGGCCGAAGTCGAGCTTCTTCTCCGTCCATGAACCGAAGTCCGCGGCGCCAGCGCCAAGGCGAACGGAGCATCTGCGAGGCCGGTTAACGGCGGCGCGGCGGCGGGCATGGCGGTCGAGGCTGCTTGAGCCCAACTGCCGGGGCCGAACGTTGTGCGAATGCTGGTCGTCAGATGCCCGTCGTTGCTCGCGTCGATCCCCACGCCGGCCAGCGACACTTGCGTGCGAATGTCGCCGAGTAGCTTCTCCATTTCGTCGAACCACGCGACGGCCGCCTCGTTCGACGACCCCGCGTCGGCCATCTGCGTCTTGGCTTGCGCCAATCCTTGCGTCATGCCGGCGGTTGCGGCACGAACGCCATCGGCCGTCGCGACGACCACGATTTCGTTGCCCGACATCCACGCCGCCAAAGGTGCGAACACCGTCATGGCGTCTTCCTTGGCGTTCACCGTCGCGGTGAGGATCGCTTCTCTGCCGGGCTGCGCGAGGACGGCGTATTTTCCGCGTGGCGACACGAGCAGTTGTTGCCCCGCGAGATTGATCGTCGAGACGTCGCCTTGCTTATCGCCAACCACCAGATGCTCGATGAATGTGTCGTAGTTCGTGACCGGCAGGTAACCGACGGCAATCGGCATCGGGCCTCCGTCGGGATCGGGAAGAAATGCGATCGCGGCGGCGCCTTGGTCGTCGAGGCCGCCTTCGATGCGCGTCAGCACCTTCAACAACCCGAGCGGATTGAAAACCGGCACGTTCAACTGTCCGCCGATCTTTTCCGCCAGGCCGCTGGTCGTGTCGAGCCGATTGACGATCACGACGGCCCACGCCGACTTCGGAACCTGCATCAGAATGTCGTCGGCGGCGCGGGTGACAGAAACCTGCGCCAAGGCGGCGCCAGTTAACAGCAGCGCTGTGATCGCGCAGGCGAGAATTCGGCGTTGGAACATGGGCGTGTCCTCCGTGATGTGTGAACGCACAAAAACCCAGGGCCAGCAGGCCCTGGGCTTGGGTGACTGCGCGAGTTATCGATGCGTGACGCTACTTGGTCGCGGCGGCGTAGCGCTCGGCCACGTTCGGCCAGTTGATGACATTGAAGAACGCCGCCATGTAATCCGGACGACGGTTTTGATAGAGCAGGTAGTAGGCGTGCTCCCAAACGTCGCAGCCCAGGATCGGCGTGTTGCCGCTCATCAGCGGGCTGTCCTGGTTGGGCGTGTTTTCGACAACCAGCTTCTTGGCCTTGTTGACGCTCAGCCAAGCCCAGCCGCTGCCGAAGCGTGTGAGGCCGGCCTTGGTGAAGTCTTCCTTGAACTTGTCGAACCCGCCGAGGTCGGTCTTGATGGCGTCAGCCAACTTGCCGCTGGGCTGTCCGCCCCCGCCATGGGCGAGAATGGTCCAGAACAGCGAGTGGTTCGCGTGACCGCCGCCGTTGTTGCGCACGACGGCGCGAATGTTCTCGGGCACCTTGTCGATGTTCATGCACAGCGACTCGATGCTCTGGTTGCCGAGGTCGGTCCCCTCGATCGCCTTGTTCAGATTGTCGATGTACGCCTTGTGATGTTTGTCGTGATGGATTTCCATCGTCTTCTTATCGATCGACGGCTCGAGTGCGTCGAACGGGTACGGCAGTTCGGGCAAGCTATAGGCCATGGCTGAATCTCCAAGCGGTTGGACCGTCAGAAAGTTTGTGCGATATGCGGGGTGCGTCTGCTGCGTCGAATCCCCGATGCGCTGGCAGCATACCCGAACCGTGGGTGACTGACAATTATCGCCAAAGACCCGATACCAGCGAGTTTTGCCGGACGATGTCGGTACAATTTGTGCAGTTTCGGCGATGCATGTGCCCTTCGCGACTCAGCACCTCTGCCGCCGATTTTCTTCCGACTCAGCGCGACTTGCCGCACTTGACTCGCGCCGCGACGAAGTGCGAAGGTTGTCCTCTTTACGTGAATGCGACGCAAACCGTGTTCGGTCGCGGTCCCGAAAACGCACGGATGATGCTGGTCGGCGAACAGCCCGGCGACCAGGAAGACCTGCAAGGCCAGCCCTTCGTCGGACCCGCCGGCCGGCTGCTCGACGAGGCGTTGGCCGAGGTCGGCATCGATCGCGATGACGTGTACGTCACGAACGCTGTCAAACATTTCAAGTGGACTCCGCGAGGTAAACGGCGTCTGCACGCCAAGCCGTCGGCGCGAGAGATGGCGGCATGTCGACCTTGGCTCGAAGCGGAATTGGAGGCCGTTATGCCGCGTATCGTCGTGGCTCTCGGCGCGACGGCCGCCCAATCGCTGATGGGCGCGTCGTTTCGCATCACGAAGCAGCGCGGCGTCGTACTCGAATCCGATTGGGGCGTCCCGATTCTGGCGACGTTTCACCCTTCGGCGATCCTGCGAGCTCCCGATAAGGCCGCCCGTGACGAGATGCGCGTACAATTTGCCAACGACCTACGCAGGGCCCATGAGGCCTCGCGATCTCGACGACCCGCCCATCATGCAATGCGATGACGATTGACCCTGCGACCATTTTCACGATTGGGCATTCGACGCACTCGGCCGAAGCGTTCCTAGAGTTGCTCGGACCCCACAACGTTTGCCAGATCGTGGACGTTCGCAAGTTGCCAGGCTCGCGTCGCTATCCGCACTTTAACGCCGGGGCGATGCGCGAGTGGCTGACGGAAGCAGGCATCGCGTATGTGCACGAGCCGGGACTCGGCGGGCGGCGGCAGTCATTGGGCGAGTCGCCGAACACTTTTTGGAAGAACGCGTCGTTCCGTGCCTACGCCGATTACATGCGTACCCCCGAGTTCGACGCCGCGCTCGATCGCCTGTTGAACGCTGCCGCCGCGCGAACAACCGCCATCATGTGTTCCGAGGCTGTCCCGTGGCGTTGCCATCGTCAATTGATCGCCGACTCGCTAGTCGCTCGCGGAGTGGAAGTCCGCGACATTCTCGGCGCCGCCGCGAAGCTGCACACACTGCACGCACATGCGCAAGTCGAGGCGGATGGGCACTTGCTTTACATCTAGTAGTTGACCGCGGGGTTCGCAGAGCACGCAGAGGCGGAAGGAGCAGCTAGGAAGTAAAGAAAAGGCAGAAAGACAATGCCTTGAACTCTTTCCCTCTCTGCGTCCTCCGCGCCCTCTGCGGTTAACCGTTCCCCCGCCGGCAGTTAGCCTCTCCGCTTTGTGAACGGAGAATCGCAGCTCTTGCCGCTGGGCGGCCTCGCCGATACTATTAGGGGTCCCATAGGAAGGGCCTTAGACCATGAAAAAAGACATCCACCCCAAGTACGTCGAGACGGTCGTCAAGTGCGGCTGCGGTAACTCGTTTACGACCCGCAGCACGCAGCCTGAGATCAAGATCGACATTTGCAATGCTTGCCACCCGTTCTACACCGGCAAGCTGAAGTTCCTCGACACGGCCGGCCGCATCGAGAAGTTCAAGAACAAGTTCTCGGCTTCCGGTTACGCGAGCCTCAAGCGCGACAAGAAGGCCGTCAAGGCCGAAGCCGCCGCCAGCGAGTAGCTACGGACATCGAGTTTAGGGCGCAGACCTTCGTCGGGTCTTGCGCCCTTTTCGTTGATTGGCGTTTCCACCAGTCCCTCGATCAGTCCTTTGATTCCTCGGGCATGACGCCCCGGTGGCCGTATGAAACTCCGCGATACTCTCGATAATCAGCTCGACCGTTTCGAAGAACTCGACCGCATGCTCATGGACCCCGTGGTCCTGAGCAACTCCTCGCAGATCGCCTCGATTTCGCGCGAACGCGGAACGCTGGCCAAGGTCGCGACGAAGTACCGTCGGTTCAAAGACCTGAATCAGCAGATCGCCGACGTCATGGCGATGGCATCTGACGGCGACTCCGAGATGCGCGAGCTCGCCGAGGCCGAGCTCCCCGGCCTGCGCGAGGAGCGCGAGGCTTTGTGGAACGAATTGCTCGACATGACCATCGGTGGCGAGGACGCGCTCCGTGCCCGCTGCATTGTCGAAATTCGCGCCGGCACCGGTGGCGAAGAGGCCGGACTCTTCGCGCGTGACTTGTACGAAATGTACAAGCACTATGCCGAGGCGAAGCAGTGGAAGATCGAGATCATGGACATGAGCGCTACCGAACTCGGCGGCTTCAAGGAGCTCGTGCTCGGATTCGAAGGTGAAGGCGTTTTCGCACTCATGCAGTACGAAAGCGGCGGCCACCGCGTGCAGCGCGTTCCCGAAACCGAGGCCAAGGGTCGCATCCAAACGTCGATTGCCACGGTCGCCGTCATGCCCGAGCCCGAAGACGTCGAAATCGACATCAAGCAAGACGACTACCGCAAAGATTTATTCTGCGCCAGCGGTCCCGGCGGTCAGCACGTCAACAAGACGCAATCGGCCGTGCGGCTCACGCACCTCGAAAGCGGCATCGTCGTGCAGTGTCAGGACGAGAAAAGCCAGCACAAGAACTTCGCCAAGGCGCTGCGCGTGCTCAAGTCTCGCCTCTATGAACACATCCGCGCAGGAACATTCAAAGCGGTCGGAAGAACGCAAGACGCTTGTCGGCTCAGGCGATCGTAGCGCGCGCATTCGCACGTATAACTTCCCTGAGAATCGGCTGTCCGATCATCGCATCAACCTGACGCTGTATCAGCTCGATCGAATCATCGCCGGCGGTCTCGAGCCCGTGCACAACGCGCTCGTCGAGCACGATCGTCAGGCGCAGCGCAGCGCGATGGGCACGATTGAATGATCGCCGGATTTAATGACCGTCAGGTCGCTCATCGAACGACGAATCCGTTTGCTCCCTCTCCCCTTCCGGGAGAGGGCCGGGGTGAGGGGTGCTGAAGTGTGTACTCGCCTCAACCCCTCACCCGGTCCGCCTTCGGCGAACCACCCTCTCCCGCAAGGGGAGAGGGAATAAGGCACGCCGCAGTCTAGCGCGTAGTCGCATCCGGCAGCGCCCGCTAAGTTAACGCCCATGCCCGAAACATGGACGATCGGCCGGCTGCTTGAGTGGACGACCGGCTACTTGAAGCAGCACGCTTCTCAAAGCCCGCGGCTCGATGCTGAGGTGCTGCTGGCCCATGTTCTCAAGTGTCAGCGCATTGCGCTCTACACGCGGTTCGACGAAGAGCCGAACACCGACGTGCGTGACGCCTATCGAGGTCTCGTCAAGGAACGGGCGGCGGGCAAGCCGGTCGCGTATCTCGTCGGACATCGCGAGTTCTATTCGCTGTCGTTCCGCGTGACGACGGATGTATTGATTCCGCGCCCTGAAACCGAGTTCGTCGTCGTGCGGCTGCTCGACCTTGCCGCGGCGCAAGACCGAGTCGCCACTGCGTATTGCTGATATTGGCACCGGCAGTGGCATCCTCGCGATCTGCGCTGCGCGAAAAGCAAAGGGCTCGCGCGTCACAGCCATCGACATCAGCCCTGCCGCGCTCGACGTCGCTCGTTCCAACGCGGCCGCTCACGGTGTGAGCGAGCAGATCGAGTTCTTGGAAAGCGACCTCTTCGCCAAGGCGTCTGCCGACGCACGGTTCGACTTCATCGTCAGCAACCCGCCTTACATCTCGTCGGCCGAGATGACGGAGCTAGCTCCCGACGTGCGCGACTTCGAGCCCCACAGGGCGTTGGAGGCCGGGCCGAAGGGGACGGAAGTCATCGAGCGGCTGATCCCGCAAGCGGCCGAACGCTTGCTGACCGGCGGGGCATTGCTCATCGAAGTGAGCCCGATGATCGAACCAGCCGTCCGCGAGATGCTAGCGGCGGATTCTCGTTTGACGGTGCAACCGACAACCAAGGACCTCGCTGGGCTCTCGCGAGTCGTCGAAGCGAGGAAGAAGTAGGTTGCCGATCGAAGGCAGATGGAAGTTCCGTCCAAGCGGCATTGCCGGATTGAACGAAACGCGTCATTCTTCCCGCATTCACTGCCCTCTGCCTACTGCCCTCTGCCTACTCGTGATCATCTACGGTGGCACACCGCTGAACGGACGCGTCGAGGCCAGCGGCTCGAAGAATGCCGCGCTGCCGATCATGGCGGCGTCGATTCTTGCCGATGGGCCGGTGACGCTCGAGCGTGTGCCGCAACTGACGGACGTTGACACACTGAGCGAAGTGCTGCGGCGACTCGGCATGTCGGTCGAGCGCTACGACGATCGTCTTTGCATCGAGACGATCGACGCGCAACCTGTGCGAGCCGATCACCGCTTCGTACGACGGATGCGCGGCAGCTTCTGCGTGCTCGGTCCACTCGTGGCGCGGCGTCAACGTGCGGTCGTTTCGCTTCCGGGCGGATGTGCTATTGGTGATCGGCCAGTCGACCTGCATCTGAAGGGGCTCGCGGCACTCGGTGCCGACGTGCGATTCGACAGCGGATACTGCGTCGTCGCGGCGAAACGTCTGCGCGGCGCGACGATCGACCTGCTCGGACCACAGGGACCATCGGTCACCGCCACCGCGAACATTCTTTCCGCCGCAACGCTGGCCCGTGGCCGCACCGTAATTCTCAACGCTGCCCGTGAGCCCGAGATCGTCGACCTCGGACGGTTCCTGATTGCACTCGGGGCGCGAATCGAAGGGCTTGGAACTTCCACAATCGAAGTTGTCGGCGTCGATTCGCTTGGCGCCGCAGAGCACAAGCTCATTCCCGACCGCATCGAAGTCGCCACACTCCTGCTCGCAGGCGTCATCACTCGCGGCAACATGACGGTTGAACGCGTCATTCCCGCGCATCTCGACGCCGTGTTGAGCGTACTCGCGCAAGCCGGCGTGAAAATTCGATCAGGAATCAACAGTGTTTCCGTCGAGGTCACACAACGATTTAAGCCTATCACGATCGACGCGCGGCCATATCCTGGCATTCCGACCGATGTGCAGGCTCAGCTGATGGCGGTGGCGGCGCTGGCTTCGGGGCGCAGTACGATTGTGGACCACGTGTTCCCGGAACGTTTCTCGCACACCGCAGAACTGCGACGACTCGGAGCGCGGATCTCGCGCCGCGGGAACGTCGCCACGATCGATGGCGTGCCGTTGATGACCGGCACGACCGTTGTCGCTTCCGACCTGCGCAAGCGCCGCGCTGGTGTTGGCGGGTCTTGCAGCCCGTGGACGAACAAAGATCCGAAGCGTGCATCATCTTGCACGCGGCTACGACGGCCTCGACGCGAAGCTGCGCCGGCTCGGTGCAGGAATCGAACGGCTTGGATCAACCAAACCCGTCGCGCTCGAAGCTGTTGGCGTGCTCGTCGCGAAGATCTGAGTGACAATTGCTCGCGTCTACGCGTCTACGACGTGGACTCGACGTTTTGGAATGATTGAGGGGGGCTAATCGGGGAAAACCCCCGTGTACTTCTGAGGTGCTCGCATTTCTCTTGCATCGACGGATAAGTCCGAGAGCTCGCCGCACTCCCTCGCGGTCAGTAGCCTTCCATAAAGTGGAACCCAGCGCAGGGATACAAAATCGCCGAAACCTGCCTGAAGTTCAGGTCGCAACTCTCGCGCATCCAGCCAACCAAAATCGCAATGCGTCGGTTCGCAATTACATCGGCCATTCGTCAGGGTTCGCACCTGTTGATGCTGCGACGAATACGAGAACGTAAAGAGAGCGTCAGTGTCGTGTTGCCATTCGCTCGGATATAGAGCAAATAACTCCGCTACAGCCTCTCCCCGCTTACACAGACTAAAGACCGCTGACTGCGGTCCCGCCGAAAACGTTATCAGTGCTTCGCTAATTGCCGAATGAAATGCAACGATCTGCAACCGGCCAGCGAGGTACTGCCGCAATGCAAATCGAATGCAGAGAGAAACGTCCCCGGCGTCATGTGGTTTATGCTTGCGGCAAAAACCGACATGCCGCTCGGCGTGGTCAAGCACCCGTTCCCCAATTTGCAACGTAAGATCAGCGTCTTTCGCGAGTACAGGAACATATGACTCCACGTTGTTGATGACAATGTTCCTCAAGCGCACGAGGGTGGGGTCAAGACCATCGTCTTCGTGAGCTCCCATTTGATTCGCGACGGCCAAAATCAGCCGCTCATGCGTAACAATACTGTCGGAAATCTGCGCGATGAAAATTGCTTCGCATTGTCTGAAAACACGCCTAAGACTGCAGAACTCTGCATTTGCAGTCGGTGGTCCCTCACCAGGCCGATGGATGGGAAGTAGCCAAAACATTAGACCGTGCGCCAAAGCATGGTCGCGGTTTACGGACGAACCGACGTGCAATTCCATTTCGTCGGATATGCTCAGTTCATCAGCAAGTCGCCACAAAAGGCCTTCTGTCCTGCTTGACCAACATACTAGCGATCGTAATTCGACGGCGATTGACTTGACGTACGCTAGGTTCGTTGGGAGTCGGTGGAACGCGTCACGCAGAAGGTAAAGGCGATCATCTAGGGCGGCTAATCGATCCAATAACGGCCGCTGGAGTTTTTCCGGTGCCGGCTTCTTTGCCATATGTGGTGTCCTCCCGCTCAGGTGTTCGACCTGTTACAGCGACAGACACTCGCCGGAACGTTATTCTCGCGAACTCTGACTCGCACAATGCGAACTTATGCGAACGTGGAATGGCTCTTACGGAATGTTTCACTCGATTCTTAAGCGATCAGAATCTCATTGCCCGCCGCGGAACAACTTCTGGAACAGTTGATTCTTATTGCTCGTGAGTGGCCCCGTGCTCGGGTCGTCGCGGAAGGCCACGTAAATCATGTGGTACTTCGCGTCGAGGTCGTCGGCGTAGTGAACGAGCAGCGCCTCGGGCGTCATCGGTGGCTTCGGCGAGCCCCACTCCGGTAGCCGTTGGTGCGAAATGATCACGTGCTCGAGCCGCAACATGGTTTCGGCATCGATCGGCTTGCCGTTTCGCGCTTGCTCGGCGGCCGCCTCGCGAACAATATCGCGCCCTGAAGAATGTGCCCGACCAACGTCCCCTCAGGCGTGTACTCGGCGCCGGTCGGCTGCCAGGCGATCTCTTGCAGCTTGCCGATGTCGTGCAGAATCGCCCCGGCTATCACGATGTCTTTGTTCAACGGCGGCTTGAGGTCCGGGTAATAGTCGTCGTATTTATCGGCGAGAAACGCGGCCGTCCGCGTGACGCTCAGCACATGCTCGAGCCAGCCGGCAACGAAGCAGTGGTGATTGCGCGTCGCGGCGGGAAGCGTCAACAGTTGCTCGCGATGCGTTTCGAGCAGGTCGACCACCAACTGCCGCAGCGCTTTATCTTCGATCCCTTTGCGGGCTGTCGCCACCAGTTCGTCGTACATCTCGACGGCATCGAACTTCGACCGCGGCAAAAACTGCGTCGGGTCGAAGCCCTCGGCATGATCGTCGTCGTTGACCGCGCGGATCTTGCGAATCTCTAACTGCGGCCCGTAGTTGGTGTCGCGATACACGGCACGTAGCTTGTAGTACGTGCCCGGCGTCCAGTTGTTGCGGCAATCATCGGCCCACGACGAATCGCCCCAGACGGGGAACTGCACCGACCGGCCGGCATCGCGAAAGCCGACTTTGAAATACGGCTTACCATCGCGCGTCGTCAGTTCTTCTTTGCTCGTGAGCAGCGCAAACAGATCGGCTTCCTGGCCGTTGGTCATCGCGCACAGCGCGACAACCTGCATCGTCTTCGTAGGCATGGTTGGATTGCGTGTTGTGGACTTCGGATTGCGGATTCCTGCACCGATCGACTGCTCTGTAGGGAACGCCCTCCGTGGCGTTCCGCGAAGTGGATTGTCCGTTCCACTGGTTCCGCGGAACGCCACGGAGGGCGTTCCCTACAGTGAGTGCAGCATAGAGGACGCATCGATCCGTCCGCAACCTGCGCCGCGCGAAATGGCCGACGCGTTGATTGATCTTCACTTTTTCATTTGAGCGCTCTGTTTAGCCGGCGGGCCTTGCCCGCCGCGTAGCGGCCGGGCACGGCTTGCAGGCGAGCTGGCTATTGGTGTTCAGGTTGTCAATCGAACCGACAGTGGAATGTCTTATACCCTCTCCCCTTGCGGGAGAGGGTGGTTCGCCGCAGGCGAACCGGGTGAGGGGTTGAGGCGAGTACACGCTTCACTACCCCTCACCCCGGCCCTCTCCCGCAAGGGGAGAGGGAGCAAAAGGAGTCGTCGTTCGATTAGCAACCTGAAGATCAATAAACGATCACTTATTTCTTCCGGACGAGTTTGATGCCGTGGCACATGTCTTTTTCCGGGCCGCCATTTTCCCAGCCCGTGCCATCGATCTCCAAATGGTCTGCGTCAACGATCTTCAGCGTCGAGGCGTGCATGTGCTTGTCCTTCGCCGGGTCGAGATTCGTGCCGCCGTCGAACTCGAAACGCAACTGATTGCCGTTCTCGACGCCGTGAGCTCGCATGCGGGGCTGATTGCCGAGCACGCAATAGTGCGTCATCACCAGGTCCGGGCCGTCGGCCGTGTACATCGAAACCATCTCGTGCGGCTGGCCTGGGAAAAGAACCTCGTGAATCGCGCTGCCCCCGGCCGTGAGTGTGATGACCGAAGCGACTTGGTCCGTGGGCTTGCCATCTTTGTCGGCCACCATCCATGTGCCGACAAGCGTTTTCATTTTGTCGAGTCCTGCGTTGGACGTCGCGGTTGGCGAATGCTTGTGGGCGTCCTCGCCAAGCACCGGCAGCACGAGCAGGGCAAAGGCGGTCAATGCGAGCGCGAATCGTTTCATGTTCCTAGCCCTCAAAAAACGAGTGATGCAAGTTCGACCATGTATATGACCGGATTTTATCGTGGACGGCGTCTCCAAGACAAATCGCATAACGAGTGTGCGACTGGGTGCCGTGCGACGGGGTCGAAGACCCGCGCCGAGCGCGCGTGCTGTTGGAGCGGACATGTCAACATTGGAAAGACGCCGGATTATTGCGCACAAACCCCGTTCCTATAGGGTGCGCAATAACGTGGGGCGGCGGAGAGCAGCGGAGACCTGCGGTCGGCGGAGCGGCGGGGTCAGAGACCCGCGCCGAGCGCGTGACACAACGGCGGGGTTGGAGACGCGCGCCGAGCGCGCTATGCGTACCCGTTGGGATGGCTGCGATGCCATGCCCAGGCGGTTTCGACGATGTCGGCGATCTCGACGAACCGCGGTTGCCAGCCGAGCTGCTTCTTGGCTCGCGAAGGGTCGGCGATCAGTTCGGGCGGATCGCCGGCGCGTCGCGCACCCATGACGGTGGGAATAGCATGACCCGTCACCTTGCGGCACGCTTCGATCACTTCGCGAACACTGTGGCCGCGCCCGGTGCCAAGGTTGAGCTGCAACCCGACGCCGGGCATCAGACGATCGAGCGCCGCCAGATGCGCGCGGCCCAAATCGTTCACGTGAACGTAATCGCGAATGCATGTGCCGTCGGGCGTTGGATAGTCGTCGCCGAAGATCGTGACATCCTTGCGCTGCCCGAGCGCGACTTGCAACACGATCGGAATCAGGTGCGACTCGGGGGTGTGATCTTCGCCGATGTCGCCGTCGGGGCTGGCGCCCGAGGCGTTGAAGTATCGCAGTGCCGCGTAGGCGAAGTCATAAGCGCGAGCGTAGTCGTCGAGTGCCTGCTCGATCACCATCTTGGTGAAGCCGTAAGGGTTCACAGGCAGGCGCGGCATATCTTCGTTAATCGGCATACTTTTCGGAATGCCGTAGACCGCCGTCGTGCTCGAAAACACGATCTTACGAACATCGGCCGCTCGCATCGCGTCTAACAGCGACAAGCTGCCGACAATATTGTTCTGATAGTATTTCGCGGGCTCGATGACGCTCTCGCCTACCGCGGCATAGGCGGCAAAGTGAAACACCGCTTCGGTCTTAAGCTCACGGAGCAGGGCGGTCAGCCGCGGGCCTTCCGACAGCTCTCCGTCGACAAGCCTGACGCCCAACGTGGCCTGGGGATGACCGTAGACGAGGTTGTCGTAAACGCAGACCTGGTGGCCCGCTTCGACGAGCAGCTTCACGGCGTGGCTGCCGACATATCCGGCGCCGCCGACAACAAGGATGTTCATAACGGGACTTTGTACCGTGCTAGCTGCGTGCTCACAACGGGTTAAGCGCGAAACCGCAAGCGGTGCTGATGGGCGGTTCAGGCTGCATGTTGTCCTTGGCTTCGGTCGATTCTTAGAAAGAGTACGCCATGAAGCCCGCGAAAGACAAAGCTCCCGATCAGGCCGCGACGCCCGACCACCCGTGGGTCGAGGCGTTCACGACCTATATTCGCTCGGAGTGCCACCTCGCCGACAACACCGTCGCCGCCTATCGTCGCGACCTGCGACGCTTTCAGCAGTGGCGAGGCAAGAAGGACATCCAAACCCTCGGCGTGCGACAACTGGCCGACTATGCCGGCTGGCTGCACGAGCAAAACCTCGCCCCGGCCAGCCTCGCGCGGCATCTCGTCTCGCTGAAGCTGTTCTTCCGCTACTTGCAACTCGAAGGGGTGCTCAAGGACAACGCGGTCGAGCTTCTCGGAAGCCAGAAGCTATGGGAGCGCATCCCTACGGTTCTGCCGCCACGAATCGTCGAGGCGCTTCTCACGGCCCCGAAGAAGAGCGAGCCTTGGTGGCGGCGCGATCGGGCCATGCTCGAGATGTTGTACGCGACGGGTTGTCGTGCGTCGGAACTTTCGACGTTGCAGCTGCGCGACGTGCATCTCGACGAGGGACATTGCCTGTGTCATGGCAAAGGGGACAAGCAACGCCTGGTGCCGCTCGGTCGCCGGGCCGCAGAAGCAGTCGCTCAGTATCTCGAAACCGAGCGTCCAGCCTTGGCAGCCCAAGCGCCGACGCCGCCAACCTGGCTCCTGTTGTCGCGATCGGGCCGCGCGCTGCGGCGTGAACGGATCTGGGAACTCGTTACACGTTACGCCAAGCGCGTCGGCGCGGCCGAAGGCGTCAGCCCTCACACGCTGCGACATAGCTTCGCGACGCACATGCTCGCCGGCGGCGCTGACCTGCGCATGGTGCAAGAGATGCTCGGCCACTCAAGCATCGCCACGACGCAGATCTACACGCACGTTGACCACACGCGTCTGAAAAAGGTGCATCAGCAGTTTCACCCGCGGGCGTGATCTATCTCGGATTGGCACTACGCCCTAAGCCCATGGCCTGCTGGCCATGGGTCGTCGTGCTTTCCAATCTCTTTTTCGGCACGCAAGCTGCAACCACCCCTCTCACCGTAACCGGTCATAGGTGGTGATATGCCTGAACGCGACGCGATCGAATCCCCCGCAAGCGGCAAGACACAGCATCACCGCGAGCGCCCGCACGACGCGCCGCATCCCAGCCAACACCGCCGCCGACGCCGCAAGCCCCGTGACGTAGACGACCGCGGGGAAGACGAACAGGAAGGCAACAAGGACGGCGCTCCGCCGACCAAACCGTTCTACAAGCGGCCACTACTGATGACCGCGATCGTCGTGGGTTCGCTGCTGTTGATTGCCGGTGGCGTCGGTTACTGGTTGCACTCGCGACATTACCAGTGGACGGACGATGCGTTCATCGACGGGCACATCGTTCAAATGGCGGCTAAGGTGGCGGGCTACGTCGAAGTGCTGAATATCGACGACAATCAGTTCGTTCATGAAGGGGACGTGCTTTTCGAAATCGACCCACGCGACTATGTGCTCGCGCTCGAGCGGGCTCGCACCGCCGCCGATGCGGCAACGGAGAATTTACGCCAAACCGACGTGCAGATTTCTGCGGCCAAAGCTCAACAGAAGGTTGCCGAGGCCGACCTCGTCGCGGCCGAGGCAACGGCGATGAATGCCGCTCAGCAACTCGAACGCAACGCAAAACTCGCTCCGCTGGCCGTGAGCCGCGAGAGCGTCGAATCGCTGACGGCGAGCGCACGCTCAACGGCAGCACAAGTCACCGCTGCACGTGATCGTGTCGCCGCCGCAACGGCGCAAGTTGAGCTGACGCGCGCTCAACGCGACTCGGCCGAGGCATCGCAGCGGCAGGCAGAGGTGCAAGTGCGCCAAGCCGAGTTGAATTTGTCGTATTGTCACGTGACGGCGCCCATCAGCGGACGCATCACGCATCGCAGCGTCGAACTTGGCGACTACGTGCAACCCGGTGCTGCCGTGTTCGCAATTGTCGACCCGAACGTGTGGGTCACGGCGAATTACAAAGAGACGCAACTAACCGACATGCGTGTCGGCCAGCCCGTGGCGATCAGCATCGATGCGTACCCCAGCCACGAATTGCACGGGCACGTCGATAGCTTTCAGCGGGGCAGCGGCGCGCGGTTCAGCCTGCTTCCGGCCGAGAACGCCACGGGCAACTACGTGAAGGTCGTGCAGCGCGTGCCGGTGAAGATCGTGTTCGACGAGCCGCTGCCTGACGACATGATCGTCGGGCCGGGCATGTCAGTCGTGCCGAGCGTGACAGTTAAATGAGTGGGCTGCATGTGAGCGAGCCATGAGCACCGGCGAGGCCACTGCCGAACGTGCAAATAGTGCGGATGGTCAGTCGCTGTCGATGGCAGGCAACCACAACCCGTGGCTCGTCGCCATCATTGTCTCGATTGCAACATTCATGGAAGTGCTCGACACGAGCATCGCCAACGTTGCCTTGCGGCACATTGCAGGCAGTCTGGCGGCGTCGATCGACGAGTCAACGTGGGTGCTGACGAGTTACCTCGTTTCGAACGCGATCATTCTGCCGATCAGCGGTTGGCTTGCGACCGTCATCGGTCGTAAGCGCTTTTATATGCTCTGCGTTGCCCTGTTCACGGTTAGTTCAGCCCTGTGTGGCTTCGCGCCATCGCTCGGATGGCTCATCTTCTTTCGCGTGTTGCAAGGCATCGGCGGTGGAGGCCTTGCACCCAGCGAACAGTCAATTCTGGCCGACACCTTCACGCCCGAGAAGCGAGGTATGGCCTTCGCACTCTACGGCATCGCCGTCGTTGTCGCGCCAGCGGTCGGGCCGACTTTGGGCGGATGGATCACCGACAACTATTCGTGGCACTGGATCTTTCTGGTCAACGTCCCCGTGGGCATCATCTCGCTGACGCTGTCTTACCTCGTGCTCGTCGAGCCGCCTGCTGAGACGCGCAATCGCAAGAAGTTGCTGGCCAAGGGAGTGCGCGTCGACTACGTGGGCTTCGGGCTCGTGGCGTTGGGCCTCGGCTGTCTGCAAGTGGTGCTCGACAAAGGGCAGCGCGAAGACTGGTTCGGCTCGAACTTCATCATCGGGTTTTCGATCGTGTCGGGCGTGTGCCTTGTGGCGATGGTGATTTGGGAACTCACACGCAAGGACCCGATCGTCGATTTGCCGTTGCTCAAGAACCGTGGCTTCTTTGCCGCCAACATCGTGATGTTCGCCATGGGGTTCATCCTTTTCAGCACGACGCAGTTGCTGCCGCAGATGGTGCAGGAGCTTCTTGGATACACCGCGACGTACGCAGGCCTGGTCATCACGCCCGGCGGCTTTGCCGTGATGATGGTCATGCCGATGATCGGTCTGTTGCTCAAGCGTGTGCAGCCGCGCACGTTAATCGGCATTGGATTCATCCTCGAAGCCGTTTCGCTTTGGCACATGACGGGCCTGAATTCGCTCGTCGGCTACGGCACTGTGGCGTGGGCTCGCGTGTTTCAAGCGATCGGCATTCCGTTTCTGTTTGTTCCGACGTCAACGGTCGCCTATGTCGGGCTCCCTCCCGGCAAAAACAACAATGCCTCGGCGCTCGTGAATCTTTCGCGCAACCTCGGTGGCAGTTTCGGCATCTCGATGGCACAAACATTGATGGCGCGGCGCAGCCAGCTGCATCAGGAGCGCCTCGTCAGTAACTTGACGCCGTACAACACGACGCTGCGTGACACGCTTGCCGAGATGCACGGCAGCTTGACGCAAAAAGGCTACTCGGCGCTGCAAGCGGTATATCAATCGGTTCAGCAGCAGGCGGCGATGCTTACCTATATCGACCTCTTCTTCCTGCTCGCATGCGCTTCGTTGCTGATGTTGCCGCTCGTGTTCTTGCTTCAAAAAGCGAAGCCTGGCCAAGCGGCGGCGCATTAACT
This sequence comes from uncultured Planctomycetota bacterium, assembly GCA_963708675.1. Taxonomy (GTDB): domain Bacteria; phylum Planctomycetota; class Planctomycetia; order Pirellulales; family PNKZ01; genus DATAXP01. Next base: position 351,746 of record CAVPTO010000003.1, on the reverse strand, counting down.
TCGCGATCGTTCCACCACCGGAGCGGTTGCGGCTCTTTCGATGTTTCGCCAAGATGGCGACCAACCCTTCACGAGCCCAAAGCATCGGGTAGTGGGTCAGGTTGAATTACGCCCGTAGCTTTCGCGGCTTGTACTTCCCGCGCTTCTTCGCGACCGGCAGCGGAAGCATCTCGACTAAATCCTCCATCGTCATCGGGTACTTGGCAATGCCGGCCTTCATCGCTGGCGTCATCCGAAGCGTCTGATGGATACGGCAGAAATTGTGGTGGAAGAAGTCGATCGCGATCGAGTAGGCGAGGTTCTCCGCCTTCTTGGAGAAAGCATTCGTCAACCTTGTGAAGCGGCGATTCTTCATGCGGATATTCAAGTTCTGGCGCTCGGCGTAGCTCGTCGAAACGTGTGCCATGACGGGCTCGCCCTGGATTGCCTTCTTCTTCGTCCCGAGGCACTTCGCGGGGCTGTACTTCGTGTCTGGGTTTTCATCGCCCTTTCCGTACTTCTTAATCAGCATCGCGTAGTCGATGTTTGAACCGAAGTAATGATCGACGGCATCCAGATAGACGCGATTGCCGTCGGTCGTCATTTGCACGCGGTTAGCAAGGCGGTCAGACACGTCCGACATGAAGGCGTGTGCGTTAGCTGCATCGCGGGCACCGAGACGCCAGCTAACCATCAGCTTCGTTTCAGCTTCCATCGCGGTCCATGTCCAAATGTCACCCACGCCCGGCGTGCCGCGCATCGACTCTGGAACGTTCTTTTGCTTGCTGTAACAGAACGCCCAAATCTCGTCGCACTCGATGCGCTTGCACGGCAAGTTCCTGAGCATCACGTCTTGGTATTCGAGCGCCGCTTCGCCTGCCTCGGCCAGCAATCCGAGGATGGTTCCCTTCGCGACGCCCGTCAGTCGAACCGTACTGCGGATCGAGCAACCCTCGACAAGGCACTTGAGAACCAGCAACTTCCGCTCATTTGAAACTGTATTCATAAGAGCATTATGCGTGAGCGAGGTTGTCATGTCAAGATTTTCTTTACCTGAGTGGTAAAGAAATTCGCTGGACTGTCTATGAAAAATCGTTTACCTTTTACGTAAAGAACAATGAGACGCCGATCATGGATGTAACGTTCACGAACTCGAAGCTAGCCAAGCTGTGCAATTCAGCGAAAAAGCTGCGCGGCGAGTACGGGGAAAGGATGGCAAACATTATTCAGCAACGGCTCGTCGAACTGGATGACGCCGACACTCTCGAAGATATGCGGTTTGTTGTCGGGGCTAGGTGCCACGAACTAACGCAGAACTTGAAGGGTCTGCTGGCCGTGGATTTGGTCCATCCTGACAGGCTGGCTTTTAAGCCGGCCGATGATCCGGTGCCGCGCAAAGATGACGGAGGCCTGGATTGGTCGAAGGTGTTGCGCGTCGAGATTGTTGCAATCGGCGACTACCACTAAAGCGGATGGTGAAACATGAAGAAGCAATTCAAATTCGAGCCTGACTACGCAGTTCCACCTGGCGCAACACCTGCGCGAGACTCTGGACGCGAAAGGCCTGAGCCAATCGGACCTAGCGATGCGTACCGGGCTCGCCGAAAAGACAATCAGTCAAATCATCAATGGAATCGCACCAATCTCTTACGAGACGGCCGACAAGCTAGAAATGGTGCTTGGCATACCCGCGCGCTTTTGGAATAAGCGAGAACTTTCTTACCGCGAAGCACTGGCGCGAATAGAGGCAAGTGAGCGCCTAGAGCAGGACGCTCAATGGCTCGAACAGATTCCCGTGAAGGTATTGATTGAGCGCCGCTTTGTTGAAACGAGCGACGACAAGGGAATTCTCGTGAGAAACGTCCTGAAGTTCTTCGGTGTTAGCGACGTTTCCGCGTGGAATGAAACATGGCTTCAGCCCTGCGTTCAGTTTCGTGGAGAGAGCGTCCAGAAGAAGCACCCGGGCCGCGTCGCTGCCTGGATTCGCATGGGAGAAATCGAGGCGGAATCTATCGAAGTGCCTTCATACGACGTGCGCAAGCTCAAGGCTGCGCTGATGGAGGTTCGCAAGCTAACCGTTCAAATTGCGACGAGGCCAGCTAACGAAATCGTAGCGGACATCAAGCGACTTTGCTCGGAGGCTGGCGCAGTCGTTCTTCTGATTCCTGAAATCCAAGGCGCGAGCGTGAGTGGTGTTGCAAAATGGATCAACGACAAACCGATCATCATGGTTAGCTTGCGATACAAGTCTGACGACCAGTTCTGGTTCACGCTGTTTCATGAAGCTGGTCATATCCTTCTTCACGGCAAGAAGCACATGTTTATTGACGATGGCCAATTGTCGGGAGAGTACGAGGATGACGCCAACGCGTTTGCCCGCGACTTGCTGATTCCGACACAGTTCACCAGAGACTTTGCGTATCTCAAGTTGCGCATCGCTATCCGCGAATTTGCGGCAAAGGTTGGAGTTTCACCCGGTATAGTGGTTGGGCGGCTGCAAAGAGAGCGAATTCTTCAGCCGTCGTTCTGCAACGACTTAAAGGTGAAACTTGAATGGGAATCGGGAGACGAGAAAAGACGCGCGAAGCAATAACACCAAACGCTGTTGTGGGATGGATTGAATCCGCAAGCGTTGCGCTAACTTCGATAGACTCCGAACTCGGCGGAATCGCTGCGGTTGTCGAAAGCCCGCAATGGGATGAGGCGAAAACGGATTATCTTTTGAGGCTGCTCAGCGGATTGAAAACCAGCGTCGTCGATCTTGAAATGGAGCTAAGAGGCCATGTCAACGGGAAGCTTAAGTAAGAGTTATGCAGACGCGCTGCACGACATGGTCCAAACATGGATCGAAGCGCATCCTAACGATCCGATTGACCACGAGCAGATTGCCCTTGAGGTGATCAACAGCGGCGATTGGCGACCGCAGAAAAGAAACCTAATTCGGGAGCTGGCGAGGCACCTTGCAAAAGTCACTGGGGCGCAGCGCGAAAGGAATGAGCAAGGGGAAGTCGTAAAGAAGTACCACGCCGCTCGCGTGGAGGTGGTCATAGGTGGAAAGAAGGTTCAGAAAACATTCTGGGCGGATCGTAAGAAGATGAGCGCCAACCACGCTCATATTTCATTTCGCCAAGAGTGGGAGCAAATCGCCGGCCATTGCCGGTCGCTGAACACTTCACAGACGGACTTCAACGTGAATAATCCGAACGCATGCGGAAACGAGTCCCAGCTGCAATTCGATTTTACAATGATCGTTGATGCACCGGCCGAACAGCAGGTCGCGCGAATCGCCGCAACTTCGCCCGAAGCGGCACAGATGCAAGATCACAGGCCGGGCAAGCCGCGCTAGCCTTCGCCCCACCGCGCCCGTGCTGCCTTCTTCGCGCTTGCCTTGCGCTGTTCTGCGGTCATCTTCGCCGCCCGGGCCTTGCCGCCCTTGAGTCCGCCCTTGTGCCCAAGCGCGACGGCTGCGGGGTCTTTCTCTTTGGCCGGCTTCTTTGCCGGCTCTGCCGGCTTGTCGCCCGTAGCTTGGTCGACGATCTTGCGGGCGAGCTGATTAAAGTCGTAGCGGTTGCGTGAGCGCTTTGGCATGGTCTAATTATGACCTGAGCAACAGCTTTGGCAACAACCGATTCGCATCGGAGGACGGAACAAGTGAATGGGCGCGAGGTAATCAGGGTTGGCCAGTATTGCATGCCAGTGGCGACCATTGTCGCCGCGATATCGATATGGTTAGCGGCGACGGACCCCAAAAACGATTTAGCGCTTTGGCTTGGAGGGGCGTGGGCTATCCTGCCGCCGCTTTACTTCTTCTTTGAGCACTGGATCTTGGACGAGCCAGACGAAAAGCTCGTCGAATTCATCCATCGCGGCGGTGACCTCGCCATGAAATGTTGGGCTGCGGTTGGCGCGGTTCTTTTCTTTTTGCTGAGTCGCAAGTAGCGCGATCACGTTGTCCGATTTCAAACTGACCCACTACCAAGCATCGCGACACGTTGACTACTGCCGAAACCCAGCCCACGGCCGGCCCCTTCGCGTTTGCCGACTTCCGTTATTTGCTCACGGCGACAGCGCTGGCGACGGGCGCGTAGCCGTGCGCTCGCGGTCGTGCTCGGCTACAAGGTTTACGAACTTATGCACGATCCGCTGTCGCTGGGCATGTTGGGGCTGGTCGAGGCGATTCCTTCGGTTTCGCTCGCGTTGTTTGGCGGTCACGTGGCCGACCGTGTCGATCGACGGTCGATTCTGCGAGTGACGCTCGCTGCGCTGGCCGTGTGCGCGATGGTGCTCGCCGTACTTGAAGCTGTCGGCGCAGGTGAGGCCGAGCTTTTCCTGTTGTATGCCGTTGTCTTTGTGGCGGGCATCGCGCGAGGTTTCGCCGAACCGGCGGCGTCGGCGCTCGAAGCTCAGGTCGTGCCGTGGGAGTTGTTGATTAACTGCTCGACGGTCATGGCTAGCGTCTTTCTCACGGCTGGCACGATCGGCCCGCTGGTCGGTGGCGTGGTTTATTCGTACTTCGGCGCAGCATGGACGTTCGTCGGCATCGGGCTGCTCTATGCTGCCGCATGGGTGCCGGTGCATTTTCTCAAGCCACGATCGCCGTTGGCCGCGCCTCACGACGAAACGATTTGGCAGAGCGTGTCGGCTGGCGTGCGTTACGTCGTTAGCGATCAGATCATGCTCGCTTCAATGGCGCTCGACTTGTTCGCCGTGTTGTTTGGCGGAGCCATCGCGCTGTTGCCGGTCTTTGCGAGCGACATCCTGCACGTCGGCCCCAGGGGACTGGGCGTAATGACCGCTGCGCCGATGGCCGGGGCGCTCGTGATGATGCTTTGGTCGACGAAGCATCCGCCGGTCGAACACGCGGGCCGAAGTCTATTGATCGCCGTGGCCGGCTTCGGCGTGACGATGATCGTCTTCGCGTTCTCGCGATCGATCGTGCTCTCGGTCGTCATGTTGTTCCTCAGCGGCGTGTTCGATGCCGTGAGCGTCGTCGTGCGTCGCGGCATCATTCGGCTCATGTCGCCCGAGGCGCTTCGCGGTCGCATTGCATCCGTGAGCATGATCTTCATCGGTTCGTCGAACGAGCTTGGGGCGCTCGAGAGCGGTATGGCCGCCAAGCTGCTGGGGACCGTTCCGTCGGTGTGGATGGGAGGCGTCGTGACGCTGTTGATTGTGGCGGTTGCAGCGGTCGCCGCCCCGAAGCTGCGCCGCCTCAGCCTCGATCCCGCCAAAATCCCTCGACAAGGCGGCACTGGCGACGAGCCGGACAGCATCACAAACGAATCCGCGGCGAATCCGGTCGAGTGATCGGCTCGCCCCGCGACGATTTGTCGCAAATCTGCTATGCTTAGAGGCCTGCTGAGCACTTACCGTTTGCGTCCTCCGACGCCCGCGGTGGCCCGCCCCTTTTTCGAGACCGTCGTGCTTCGAACTGCCACGATCGTCGTCACCGCGCTACTTGCGATCGCCACCGCTGGCGATTGTTTGCTTGCCAACGAGCCTGCGCGTGGCAAGGCGATCTACGTCGAGCAGTGTGCGCGATGTCATGGCGACGTGGGGCAGGGGGTGAAGGACGAGTACGACAAGCCGCTCGTTGGCGACAAGTCGGTTGCGGAACTCACCACGCTCATTGCCAAGACGATGCCCGAGGACGACCCGGGTAGTTGCGTCGGCCCCGACGCGCAAAGCGTGGCCGAGTTCATCCACGACGCCTTTTATTCGCCGCTCGCCCAAGAACGTCTGCGGCCCGCGCGGATCGAGCTTTCGCGGTTGACCGTCCGGCAGCATCGTCAATCGCTGGCCGACCTCGTCGGAAGTTTTCGCTGGTGGCAGGCATGGGATGGCGGCGGAGGCTTGAAGGGCGAATACCACCACAGCCGCCGATTCAACAAGAAGGATTTCGTTTTCGATCGTCTCGACGGCGAAGTCGCGTTCGACTTCGGAACCGGTAGCCCCGACGCCGAGTCCATGGCCGACGACGAGTTCGCGATTCAATGGACCGGCGGGTTGCTCGCGCCCGAGCCTGGTCAGTACGAGATCATTCTCGAATCCGCCAACGGCGCTCTGCTGTGGCTGAACGACTTGGATCGCCCGTTGATCGACGCGACGGTGCGATCCGGTGACGACATTCAACATCGCGCGACCGTGCGAATGCTCGACGGCCGTCCGATGCCGTTGCGACTGCAATACTTCAAATCGCGCAAGGCCAAAGAGAAGTCGGCGGCCGTCGCTCTTAAGTGGCGGATGCCTCACCGCGCCATTGAAGTCATTCCGGCCCGGTACTTATCGCCGAAGCCGTACCCGACCGTCTACGTGAGCGGCGCTGCGTTTCCGCCCGACGATCGCAGCATCGGTTACGAGCGCGGCAATTCGGTCTCGAAAGCCTGGGAAGAGGCCGCGACCGAAGCAGCGCTCGAGACCGCGGCCTACGTGACCGAGAACCTGCATCAACTCATCGGCGTTTCCAAGAAGCAGCCCGTTCCGCGGGCCAAAGCCCTCGAGTTCGGCTATCGATGGACCAGCCGCGCCTTCCGTCGTCCGCTCACGTCGGAGGAAAAGCGAGCCTATGTCGACGCGCAGTTTGAATGTTTAGGAACGGACGATGCCGCCGCGCAGAATGTTGCAATTCAGCGCATGGTGCTGATGACGCTCATCTCGCCCCGCTTCCTGTATCAAGATGTCGACAAGGAACTCGACGCTTACGACATCGCGTCGCGGCTATCGATGGGTTTGTGGGATTCGCTCCCCGACGACCAACTCACCAAGGCCGCCGCCTCGGGACACTTGAAGAGTGCCGGAGGTGTTCGACATCAGGCGGAACGGATGGCCGACGACCAGCGCTGCCGTGCGAAGCTGCGGGCTTTCTTCCTGCGCTGGCTCAAGGCCGATCAATTCGTCGATCTCGCCAAAGACGCTAAACGATTTCCCGAGTTCGACGAGGAGTTCGTTTCCGACTTGCGAGCCGCGCTCGACATGTCGATCGACGACGCCATCTTCACTCAAGGCGGCGACCTGCGGCAGTTGTTGCTCGCCGATTCGCTGTATATGAACGGACGTCTCGCGAAGTTCTATGGCGTCAAACTTCCAGCGGACGCACCGTTTCAGAAGGTTAAGCTCGACGACGGCAAACGCGCCGGCGTGTTGACGCATCCGTATCTCATGGCGGGGCTGGCCTACACGAGTGCGAGCTCGCCGATCCATCGCGGAGTGTTCGTCGCCCGCAACGTGCTGGGCCGTGCGCTGCGTCCGCCCCCCGAGGCCGTGGCGCCGCTGCCTGCCAACTTGCACGCGAACCTTTCGACCCGCGAGCGCGTGTCGCTGCAGACCGAGGCGACCGCCTGTCAGTCGTGTCATCGCATGATCAACCCGCTGGGCTTCGCGTTCGAAAACTTCGACGCTGTCGGCCGGTTTCGCAAGAAGGAACAAGGCAAACCGATCGATGCGACCGGCCTGTACCAGACGCGAGACGGCACCTCCGTCACCTTTGCCAACGTCCGCGAGTTGGCGACCTTTTTGTCCGATAGTCCCGAGGCCCATGCGGCGCTCGTCGAGCAGTTGTTCCATCATCTGGTCAAGCAACCGGTCAGGGCTTATGCTCCCGGCACGCTCGACACGTTGACGAAATCGTTCGAGATGAGCGGATTCAACTTCCGTCAGCTGATGATCGAAATCATGGTCGCCTCGGCATCGCAGCCGACGAGCGCCAAAAGTGGCAAAACCGAAGGACAACTGTCGTTCGACGCGAAGCGGTGAACCGAGAGAGCGCTGAATTGGAGATTCCGATGACCACGACCAGTCGACGCGCGTTTATCCGCAAGCTCGGGCTCGGCGCTGCTACGGTGCCGCTGGTGCTCAATTTGCCGAGTCTCGGCTTCGCGAACCAATCGCGACGCAAGCAGCGTCTCATCATCGTCTTCAGCCCCAACGGCGTCGTTCCTAATAACTTTTGGCCGTCGGAGGAGGGCGAGAACTTCACGCTGCCTGAAAGCCTGAAACCGCTCGAACCTTTCCGCGATCGCATGCTCACGCTGCATGGCGTGTGCGATAAGGTGCGCGGCGACGGCGACAATCACATGCGCGGCATGGGCTGCTTGCTCACTGGCAGTGAACTGTTTCCCGGCAATGTGCAGGGGGGCAGCGACACGCCTGCCGGCTGGGCGAGCGGCATCTCGATCGATCAGGAAATCAAGCGATTTTTGCAAGCCGACGACGCGACACGCACGCGCTACGGCTCGCTCGAATTCGGCGTCATGGTGCCCGACCGTGCCGACACCTGGACGCGCATGGTTTACGCGGGCCCCAATCAACCGATTGCGCCGATCGACGACCCATACCAGATGTTTGCCCGACTGTACGGGCGCACCAAGGATCAAGCGACGCTGCGCAGCGTGCTCGACGGCGTACAAAGCGATCTGCGTAAGATTCAAGGCATGGTGAGTGCCGAAGACCGCCGTCTACTCGACCAGCATGCGACCTTCGTGCGCGAAATGGAGCAGGAGCTGCGATCGAATGATTCGCAGCAAGTTGGTCACGCGGTCCCCGAGCTCGAGCCCGGCATCGACGAACAAAACGACAACATGCCTCGCCTCACGAAGATGCAAATCGACCTGATGGTGAGCAGTCTGCTCGGCGACTTCGCACGCGTTACCACCTTGCAGTTCACGAACTCGGTTGGCAGCGAACGGATGCGATGGATCGGCATTGACGAAGGACATCACGAGCTTTCGCACAAAGAAGATAAGGACGCCGACGCGCAGGACAAGCTGACGCGCATCAACAAGTGGTACTGCGAGCAGTTGGCCTATCTGGCGAAGCGGTTGGCCGAGACGCCCGAGCCCGGCGGACCTGGCAGTTTGCTCGACAACACACTGATCGTTTGGACCAACGAATTGGGTAAAGGAAACACGCACACCTTGGACGATATTCCCTTCGTCCTCGTCGGCGGAGGATTGGACTACCGCATGGGACGCTCGTTGAAATTCCCGAAACTCCCGCACAATCGTCTGCTAATATCGCTCGCGCACGGCATGGGGCATCGCATCGACCGCTTCGGCAATCCCGACTACTGCGGTGCTGGGCCGCTGCCGGATTTGACGTAGACCTTTGGTCCACTCCGAGGCCCGTCGTTCGCTGAATGGCAACCCGAGGTAGGCTTCTCGAATGCCAAATCGAAATCTTGCGCTCGCTACCGAAGCGCTCGTCTATGGACCTTCTTACGGCTATCTGAATTGGATGATCCGTTCGCCCGAGCCTCTCGATCCCGAGAAGGCCTGGCATGACGTGACCGACCGAAGCAACAAGGCCGCCGTGTGGGTGGCGAAGAATTATCCCCCCACCTTCACTCGCAGTTTGTTGCTGGCGAGCAAGCGGCGACAGGATGCCCGTAAAGGCATCGCCGCGCACTACGATGTTTCGAACGACTTCTACAAGCTGTTCCTCGACAAGAAGTACATGTTCTACACGTGCGCCGATTTCGACCGCGGCGACGAAACGATCGAGGAAGCGCAGACGAACAAAGCGAACTTCATCTTCAACCTCCTCGACCCTAAGCCGGGCGAAAAGATTCTCGAACTCGGTTGCGGCTGGGGCGCGATGCTCAAGCGCATTTACGAGTCGACGGGCGACAAAGACAACCTGTACGGCTACACGCTGTCGAGTGAGCAAGTCGCGTACAACGAGCAGCACAACGGCTTTCACGTCAAGTTTCAGAACTTCGTCGAGGCCGACTACCCCGAAGCGTCGTTCGACAAGATCTATTCGATCGGCGCGTGGGAGCACGTGCGGCCGCACGAGTCGCAGCGGCTGATGCCCAAACTGCACCGAGCACTCAAGCCCGGTGGCCGCGTGATGCACCACTTCTTCTGCCGGTTTAGCGAGTCGCTTCCGGCATCGGCGATCGTCAGCCAGATATTCTTCCCCGGTTCGATCAACGCCTCGTTCCGATTCCATCGCAAGGTTTTCGAGGACGCCGGCTTTCGCGTCACACGCCTTTCGGTGCACGATTACCGTCCGACACTGCGGGCATGGTTCGACCGTTTAGTTGCCAACCGCGATGAGGCTATCAAGCTCGTGGGTGTCGAAACCTACAACCGCTATATCGTCTTCTTCCCAGCGTCGTGGCGGTACTTCGACGACGGCATCGGCACCGTGTTCCGCTTCGTGCTCGAAAAGCGATAGATATCGCGGCACATGTCGACTGAGTCCGATCACGATGAACTGCGACTTGTGCGGTGAAGAGATTGGCCACGACGCGACGATCGATACGCACAGCGTGGGCCGGTCCGGCCGTTTCATCGGCAACAAGACCTACCGGATCACGATGTGTCACCGTTGCGCCGCTAGCCGACGTGCGACGGTGCGATGGATGTGGTGCACGTTCGCCCTCCTCATGGGCGGAGCACTCATCTACGGAATCGTGTCGCGATTCTTCACGAGGTGACATCCGGGACTAACGCAGGTGCGAACAACACCGAATTCGCGCGTCAGCAACAAGTTCCGTCAATTGCTCTGTGTCGCGAGCCACCGTAAGATGGCATGAAGTGGTCGGGCTGTCGTTCGATGCCCGCGTCCTGTCTAGGGTGTCATCCTGGAGGCTGTCGCTTGAGTTCCAAGCGATTTTCACGGTCATCGCTGCGCTTGCAGTCTCGCGTGACCTGCCCCCATTGTTGGCATCACTTTGCGCCACACGATACTCTTTGGGTGTCGCAAGACCCAGAGCTGCAAGGCGATCCGCGACTCGGCAAGGAACAGCAGCTTCGGTTCCTCCCTTCACGGTTCACGCCCGAGGGCGACGCCATCGACGCCCGCGGCTTCGCGTGTCACACGCTCGCTTGCCCGAACTGTCATCTCGCGGTGCCGCGCGCGTTGTTCGAAATGGACCCGCTGTTCTTTTCGATCCTCGGGGCACCGGCCTCGGGCAAGTCGTACTTCCTGGCGAGCATGACCTGGCAGCTCCGCAAAGTGTTGCCGAAGTATTTCAACTTGTCACTCGGCGATGCCGATCCATCCTTCAACGAGACGCTCAACGGCTATGAGGAGTTGCTGTTTCTCAACGCCGATCCCGAGACGCCGACCACGCTGCCCAAAACCGATACCGAGGGCGCGCACCTGTACGACTCCGTCCTGTTCGGCGATCAGGCAGTCATGTTTCCGCAGCCGTATGTGTTTGGCCTGCGTCCGCTCGAAGGGCATCCATACTTCGAGCAGCGCGAACGACTGTCGCGGGCCTTGTGTCTGTACGACAACGCGGGTGAGCATTTCATCCCCGGCTCGGACAAGCTCGGCACGCCGGTCACACGGCACCTTGCGCTGTCACGGGTGCTGTTCTTCCTTTTCGATCCCTCGCAAGACCCCGACTTTCGTCGGGCATGTGCCGAGCACACGACCGACCCGCAGATGCGTGATCGAGTCCGCACGTACCGGCAAGAGCTCGTGTTGCTCGAAGCCGCGGCACGCGTGCGGCGCCATGCGGGAATCGGGCAGACCAGCCAGCACACGGCGCCCCTCGTTGTCGTCGTCACGAAATTCGACGCGTGGCGATCGCTGCTCGGCGATCTGCCCCAACGGCTCGAGTTGTCGCAAGTGGTCCGCGCGGGCAAAGGTGATTTGTCAGCCGTTGATCTTTCAGTGGTCGAAGAAATGTCGCGCCGCGTTCGCAAGGTGATGCTCGAGCATCGCGGTGAATTCGTCGCCGCGGCTGAGGGGTTCTGCAAAGAAGTTCTCTACGTGCCCGCCAGCGCCTTGGGGCGTCCGCCCGAATCGCAGGCCGGCACCGGCGCGTTGTTGGTCCGTCCGCAAGACATTCAGCCCATGTGGACGGAAGTTCCGATGCTCTATGCGCTGGCTCGATGGGTCGAAGGACTCATCCCGTACACGCGCAGCACGCCATCCGACGGCCAAACGCTGCCCGTCACTCGACTTCACGAGGATACGAGCAACACGTCTCGCAAGGAGGCGACGCCGTGACGCAGGAGCTGATTTACACTTCCGCTCCGCGCGGACTCCGCAGCGGCGTGAAGGGGTTCTGCACGGTCGCCAGCACGGCGGGAATGGCCGTCACGCTCGCCGATCGCCTCGAATCGCTGAGCGGCTATCGCCATCTGTTTCCGCCCCATGACGAGCGCGCGTCGCAAAACCCGGTCAACTACTCACACCTGAAGATCGTCGTCGGCGGGCAGTCGTTCGATGTCCTCTCGCGGGTTTGCGATGCCGGCATCGATTACTCGCAGCGGTCTAACAAACTCGCGCACCACGTGGCGTTGACCGCGGCCGAACGCTCCGCCTGCGGGCCGGCGCGTCTCTTGGCCGAGCCGAACTTCATGGAGACGTCGTGGCAGGGCGAGCCGCGCATTCTGCCGTCTGGTCGCAAGCCGCCTGCGTTGACCGAATCGCCACGCATTTGCACGGCATGGCAGCGAGCCACGGGCGACGCAGGCTGGGCAGGCGTTCTTGCAGCGACAGCCGGCGATCGCGATGCCAAACCCACACACGTCATTATTCCACTCGGCCTCAATGCGTTGCCGTTGGTAGCCGAGGCGCTGGCATTGGTCGCGCCGGAGCATCGTTGGGACGTGACGTTCAGCACATTCTTCACGCGCCTTCCGCCGGGTGTCGATTGTCAATGGCGATTCGTCGTCGACGGACAGCCCGAGGCGGAGACCGCGCGGCGTTCGCCGCATTGGCTGGTGTTCGATCTTTGTAAGCAAATGCCTCCAGCGCCCGACAGACCGCTGGTGACCGCAGCGCTGACCGGGAAGCTGCCGCAGGTGGAACCCGTTCGACACCCACGGGCGACGATGGTGATTGCTGATCTGAAGGACGCAGCAGATGCTCCACCATCCGAGGCTGTTGAAAGTGCCGGTGACATCCGCGTATCGGCGCTGCAGCCAACGATTCGCGACTCGGCCAACGACGATCGCAACTCGGAGAATCCCTCGACCCGCACCCCACTCGTTCCGCATCGGGAACGACGAGGAGTTCCCAAAGCCGTTCTGTATGCTTCCGCCATCGCGTGTGTGGTGCTGGTGATGGCGTCGTTGGCGTTTGTCGCCTATGTCCTCGGTTCGCGGTCGCATCGTGAAATTTCGGCCGCTCCGGTTCACGACGGCAAATCGTCGACCTCGACACGCAAGACTGAAGTCTCCGAAGTTGAGCCCGCCCAAGCGACTCAAGAAGCGCCAACGCGTGAAACTTCACAGGTCGCTTCAGCGTCCAACGTCAGTGAATCGCCGCTCAAGCCAAACGAAGAACCTTCGCCGCAGATTGCCATTGGCGGTGCGCCGAACATGTCACAAGCGTCTCCGGTAGTCTCTGCCGATGTGAACCCCGCCTACCAGCAGTTCGCGTTCGTCGGCTTACACGAAGGTCGCACAGCCAAGGCCATGTTGCGTTTCGACGGAACGTCGGAGTCGATGGAGCTCGTGCGTTGGAAGAACAACCGTGGCGACGCTGTTCGAATCGAGATCGAAGATACCGAGTCTGCGCACGGCTCTTTGACCCTTGAGAACGTTGCCCGCGACTGGGTGATCAAAACCAATATGGGCATCACGCCGCTGACGATCGCTCACCTTCAGCAAAATGACAATACACTGGTGCTGAACTTCGATGCTAAGAGGCCCGAGGATCAAGCTCGTCTGTTGGGTCATGTACTGCGCGTCTTCGTGGGCGAAGAGGATTGTCTGGTGACGTTCGATTTTCCTCGCCACGAATCGGTCATCGCGTTCAGTGTCGAAGATTGTCAGAAGCGACGCTCCAAGGCGTTTGAGCCGGGCTGGCGTTATCTTCCGCTCGGCTACCATGTTGTGCAGACGGTCGAATCGGCGTCCAACGACCTTGCTTTGGATGCCTCCCGCGGGACAACGCACAGCGGTTGGGTAAAGGGATTTCAAATCGAGCTGGTCTTCGCTGCTGCCGAGAAATCTGATGGGGCGAAAGTTGCCGCACTCACGATCAAGCCCGACGTCAAAATCCTGTTGTTTCCGCACAAAACGAACAGCGCATTCCAGCCGCTCACGAAGGCTTCGGTGACGAGTGCCCTCAACCAATCGAAAAGCTCCTTGAGTCAGCTCAAGAAGGATTCGCTGAGCTCCGCCGAAGCGAATGTCCAGTCGCGGATTGCTGAGGAAACCAAGTTGCAGGCCCAGCTTACCGAATTGAACCGATGGCTGGATGAACAGGATCAGCAGCCAATCATCCGGCTGGTTGGTCACATCCAAAAAGACCGGCCGTAGCATTGTCATGCCCGCAATCGACGAACACGCGCTGATCGACGAAATCAAGACGCTGCTGCATTCGCAGCACATACCGATGCCGGACGAGTTGGCGTCGCTGGCGGGCGACTATATGCAACTGTGCAACGACGCCAATGCACGGTTGCGGCAATGCGCCAAGTTGTTGCGACAAGGACTACGCAGCGAGGCGATCCAGCTTTGCGACACCGAGCCCAACCTGCTCGATCTCGTCACGACGCTCGACTTTCCCGAACGTCGCGAGTGGGCGACGTTGCTCAAGGAGAATAGCGAGCTTCCACCACCGGAGTTGTTGATCGACATCGCCAGCGAGTTGAACGAGGCATATGCCGCCAACCTGTCGCTCGACAGCCTCCTGAAGCAGCATCGCCGATTGGCGCTCGCTCGGGCGCCGCTGTCGGAGCGTATCGCCACGTTGCGACGCATTGCCAAGGCCGACCCGGCGAATCCGGTATGGCCCGAAGACCTGAGGATTTACGAACGCACCCGAGTCCAGGCGATTGGACAGGAGCTTGCGGTCGCCGTGCGCGACTCGGACGTGACGACCGTCGAAGCGCTCGAAGACGAAGTGACCGCGCCGGGATGGCTTGAGCCGCCCGTCCTGTCGGTCGTCGAACGGATACGTCAATCGCATGGACGGCTACGACAAGACGCCGCACGCACCGAGCTGAAGCGTCTCGAGGTCGAGTTGACCGCTGCGCACTCGGAGTTCGACGTCGAGCGTGGACGGAGCTTGCGGGGGCGATGGCAGGCGTGCGTGATGATCGCCGGCGTGGACGATCACGATCCCTTAGTCGAGGCCGTCTCGCCGACGATTGCATGGCTCGACTCGCAAGATGCCAGCGAACAACGGCAGGTCGCTTTCTCGGCAGCCGTGGCGAAACTGGAGCAATCACTCGATTCGGACGTCTCGCTGCTGGCTCTCGAACGTCTGGTGCATGACTGTCTGCGTTACGACATGCCGCTGTCGCCGGTGCTCGAACGGCGCGTTCGCGATCGCATGTCGTCGCTGACGTTATCTGCCATGCGCCGTCGACGATTGATGGTAGTGGGCATCGCCGTCGGCGTCCTCGTGGCTGGAGGCGCTGACGGCGATCGGCGTCCGCGAAGTCATGTGGCGAAACGAGGTCGCGCGTCAGGTGGCGGCAATCGAGCGACTGATGCACGATGACAATACGGCAGGGGCCTCCGACTTTCTCGACAAGCTTCGCGCCACCGAACCTGAGATCGCAGCCAGTGCATCGGTCGAGACCGTTGCCGCGCGACTTGCGTTGATGATCGATGAGGAGACGAAACGCCATCGGTCGTTCGAAGCTTCGCTCGATGTCGCCGAGAAGCTCGCACGTTTTGACAAGCCACAACTAAGCGGATTGAGCCAGGCGGATCGTCACCTACGCGATGAAACGACACGCCTGGCGAAAACGGCTGACGAAAAGGAACGCGTTTCCGACCTGCACAACCGAATCGCCGCCGCACAACGTAGGGAACAGGGACGCGTTGATGAGCAATTCGACGAGCGCGTGCAAGCGCTCACCGATCGTCTCGTAAAGTTGGAAGAAGCCGCCAGGCATGCGACGGCTAGCAACGATCAGGTGCTCGCGCTGACGCGCGACGTCGTCGACTTGTCGGCACAATCGGGGCTTGTGAGTGCGCATTCCTCGGCCGCGCTCGCGCCGCTCAAGGCGCGAGCCGAGGCACTCTCACGTAACGTCACCCAGCGCCACGAACAAGATCGGATGCTGCGTCAAGTAACGGCCGCCGTCGGCAATCCGGACTCCTTCACGACGGCACTTGCCGCCTACGCCGACCGCTTTGGCCAGACAGCCCGCGCCGTTGACTTCAAACGCGTATCGCAAGAGGCGCCGCTGTGGAAGCAACTCGAACGGGTAAACGCTCTCGTGCGTCGCTGGAATGCAACGAAGATCGACGCTCTCAGCGCGGACGAGGCGAAGACGTTGTTGAATGATTCGCAACAGGTGGCCAAGGATCCTGCGTCAACCACGCTCCCCGCAGTCGCAAAGATTCGCGAGAAGATGCCGGTCTTAGAGTCGGTTGCCGCGCGCGGAGCGAAGCAATCGCAGATCGTTAAACAGCTGTTCGATTTGCTCCGTGAGCCGACCATCGCCGATCTGCGCGTTGTCGATGTGCGCGACCCGGAAGCGACGAAACAATATTTTGTGCGCGAGAATCCGAAGCTGGATCAGGCGACAGGCAAAATCGTCATCAAGTATGTCAGCGATTTCGACATGAAGCTCAAGACCAGGTCCGTGCGCCCTGAGGAGTTGTCTCATTCGACATCCCCCTACGACGAGCCTGCACCGCAGTCGGAGCTTGCGAAACAGTTGCTCGACGTTCTTGATACGAAGCTCAAGTCGCTGGGCTGGGACGAAACTTTGAGCACGATGACCGAGCGCGTACGAGACGACGCTTCGCTCGACCCTATTCTGAGGCTAGCGCTGCTCGACCGGTTTACCGATGTTGGCAGTGCGACGAGCGTGGTGCTTCAGAAAGCGTTTGCGCGAACGCGAGAATTGATGATGCGTGCGCATCTAACGCTGACCGTGAATTGGCTTAATCCCGAAGACGCCGAAGCGCGGTCCGAGCGTTCGAAAGCCAGAGATCTACTGAAGCGCCTTCCGACTGGAAAAGAGATTCACAATGACGTTCGTTCACAGTGGACGGAATTGAACGAGCCGATCGGTCCTTTGTACGAACGGATCGGCTGGCTGAAGCACGACGACTCCGTGCAAGGTGACGAGCGTTGGACGTGCGTCCTCATGGGAAATCTTTCGTCGAGTGCTGGGCCGTTAGTGGTCGTGCGTGCGGATGGCGCCGGTACTGCCCAACTCAAAACGATCGGCAAACTTCAGGACGGTGTCGCGACAGTTTCATCAGACGATGGTGAGGCGCTGGTCGAGGGACGCCCCGTGTTTGTCAGCGTCGCTGCGAACAGACAATAGCAACTTTACCGACTGTCGGACGTCTTGGAGTAAACGACCGTTGGATCAACGCATGTACGTGCGGGTGCGCGGCAAAACGCAAGGCCCTTATACGACTGAGCAGTTGCAACAGCTCGCCAGCCGCGGGCAGCTCAGCCGATTGCACGAAGTCTCGCTCGACGGCGTCGAGTGGAAGCGAGCCGGGACGGTTCGTGAACTCTTCGCCAGCGAAGGGCCGCGAAGGGACGAGAGCCGAGACTTCTTCGACGAACCTGCTCCGCCATCGGCGACGGGCGGCGAATACTTTCTTCGAGTTCGTGGCCACACCGTCGGCCCCTACACGGAGGAATACTTGCGGTCACTGGCACGCAAAGGACAGTTCAGCCGCTTGCACGAGATCTCGATCGACGGCATCTCGTGGGTCCGCGCCTCGACGGTTCCGAGTCTGTTCCCCGAGCCCGGCGATCGCTCGAATGCTGACCCGACATTGGCCGTGCAGGCTGCGCCGAAATCGGCGCCGCTTCAACCGACAATAACGCTTTCCGACGACGGCGACCCCACGGAGAACGCGCTGTTAAGCGTCTCCGAGCCTTTAGCGGGAGTGCCCCACGCCCCCCGGGAATCGTCGATACCTTGGAGTTGGATCATCCTGGCGGTGCTCATCGCGATATCCGTCGCAGCTGCCGCAGCGGCGCTGATCGTATGGCTTCGTCCCGATCTGGTGTCCTAACGCATCATTGAACCGGTTTCCGACGTGCAATGGCAGTAGCGGCGAAACTTGACCCGCGTCTAGAATCGAATCATGGCCACTTTGCACAAGACCGCCGCCGTGATGGACGCTCCGTTGGGTACTGAGCACGACGGGTTGCCGTCGCTTTCTTGGGCGCGACAAGATCCCGAGCAGCGTATCGGGTTCAGCGGAGGCCGGTTCACGCGGCCTGGCAATCTGCTCACCTTCCTGATCGCGACGATACTGAGCGTCGCTTTTTACTGCGCTATCATCCCGCTGCAAGGCACCTACTTTGGCGACATGTTCACCAAGCGCGGGCCCACGCAATATCCGACCGTCTTTCTCACGTTCTGGTCCGCCGCGATTCTGTGGTTTAAATGGCGGAAACTCGCGCTGCAGCGCAAAGCCCTCAAGTACGAAGTCGTCCCATCATCACCCGACTTCGTTCTCTCGTCGGCGACCGTCGACGAAGTGATGCAGCGCATTTACACCATTGTCGACGATCCGAAGCAGTTCGTGCTTTTCAATCGCATCGCCGTCGCGTTGTCGAACCTGCGCAATCTGGGGCGTGTGACTGACGTGGACGAAATCCTTCAGTCGCTTGCGAACCAGGACGAAGATTCGCTCGAAACGAGCTACGCGCTCATTGGCGGCTTCATTTGGGGCATTCCCGTCCTTGGCTTCATTGGAACGGTGCTCGGACTTTCCGAGGCGATTGCTGCGTTTAGCGGCGTGCTTGGCAACCTCGAAGATCTGAGTCAGATCACCGATGCGTTGCGTGGCGTGACAGGAGGGCTAAGCACGGCGTTCGAGACGACACTGGCGGCTCTCGTCGGGGCGCTGTTCATCCAGCTTTGGCTGACGTACATCAAGACTCGCGAGCAAGAGTTTCTCGAAGACTGCTCAGACTACTGTCTGCGCAACGTCGTAAGCCGCCTGCGGATCATGCCGTTCGAGGCGTCGACCGATGGCTGACGAGTGGTTCTACCAATCGAGCCTAGGCATTATCGGACCGATGTCGTCGGCCGAACTGAAGTACCTGGTGACTGCCGGCCGCATCGATCGCGGCAGCCAGGTGCGTCGAGGGCCGCAGGACGCCTGGCAACGGGCGGACGTGGCGATGGGACTCGTGCCGCGGGCAACGTTGGCGCCGCGTGTTCAGCGTCCGGCACCGGTTCAAACGCCGGACGATACTCCTCCGACTGATTTGCTCACCGGACTTCTCGAGCCTGTCCCCGCTTCGCCGCCGGCGTTCGACAAGCGGCCTGCCATCGTGGCCGCTGCAATCGTGAGCGTTATAACGCTCGTCATGTTGTTCGTTTTGTTGCCCGGTGCTCGCGAGACGGCATCCATCGGCGAAATCGCCGCACCCACGCCGAACGATCCAATCGCCGCGCCGCGTGTGTCGAAACCTCTCGAGAATGTTCGCAAGCACGACGCGCCAATCGATCGCGCCGCGCCGACAGACGTAAAGACAGGGGCGAAGAAATCTGCCGATGCTCCAAGCGCTGCCGCACCTTCAGGCGGTGCACCGCCGCCATCCACCAAAGCAGGCGACTCTTCCGGGGGCACGCACGTCACGTTCAACGGAGAAACGGTCAATCTGTCGGCAGCCGCGACACCGGCTCCTCCAAGCGACAAGCCAGACTCGACGACATCTGCTTCCGATGACCAGTCGGACGGCGGCTCGGCGACCGGCGGCGCCAAGGGCGTTCAAGGAAGCTCCGATTTTTTCGGCATTACAGCGCCGGCCACGAATGTCGCCTACGTCGTCGATTGCTCGCGCAGTATGCAGGGCGAGCCGTTTACACGGGCGCGCGACGAGCTGATTCGTTCGATTGGAGAATTGAAACAAGGACAGAAGTTCTACGTCGTCTTCTTTAACGATCGTGCGTATCCGCAATTCTTTCCCACGGCCGAGCAGCGCATGCTCACGGTCAGCAACGATAGCCGCAAACGAATCGAGCGCTGGATACGTCGCAGCGTCGCGGAAGGTGAAACCGATCCGACCGACGCGCTCAAGTTCGCGTTGGCCCGACGTCCTGATGCCATCTATTTGCTCACAGATGGCGATTTCAATCCCGCAGTCACCGACATGCTCGTCGCGGCAAACAGTTGGCGCATTCCCATTCATACGATCGCGTTTCTCAATAATGTTGGTGAACCGCTGCTGAAGAAAATCAGCGAGCAAAGCGGCGGCACCTACCGGTACGTATCGCAATAAAAGATTTGAGGCCTTGCCGTGGGACGTCGGCGTGCGAGCGGTCCACCGATCTCGCTATTCTCGTTTCAGGACATCATCACATCGGTTACCGGAATCATGATTCTGGTGACGTTGCTGATGGCGGTAGAGCTGATACGTCGACCGAAGCAAGCCGCGAGCGCCGCGGTCCCGGAACCGGCACGCAACGACTCGTCGGCATCGCAGCAGGAACTCGACGAGTTGCGGCGTCGCGAACAAGAAGGCGCCAAGCGGTTGCAGCAGCTTTCGTCGACGACTAGCGTCGACCACACCGAGGCCGGTGATCTTCGCCGAGCCATCGCTCGAGCGACCAGCGAACCCGCCATGACAGCGGCTCAGATTGAACAGTTGCGTCAGCGCGTGACCGAGCTTTCAGAATCGCTCGAGCGCATGAAGCAAATCAACCGCGTGGTGTATAACCCGGCCGCTGGCGCCGCGAAGCAGGCTTGGCTCGCCGAAGTCAGCGATCACCGTCTACTCATCGCGAAAGTCGGCGAAGTAGCCGCTCCGCTAACTTTCGATGGACCACAATGGCTCGACACGTTTCGCAAATGGTTGCGAACTCGCGATCGCGCGAGCGAATACTTCGTGCTGCTCATCAAGCCGTCGGGCATCAAATCGTACGGCAATGTTCGCGACGCATTGAAGACCGATCGTTTTGACCTGGGCTTCGACGTGCTCATGTCTGAGCAGACGGCAATCGATCCGATCGTGGGAGCAGCCGGAACATGAGACGACGTCGCGCAACGACCGAACTCGGCAGCCTCGACCTGTTGCTCGACACCATCTGCAATACGTTTGGTGGAATCATCTTTCTTGCGATTCTGGTTGCGGTGCTGCTTCAGTTTAGCGGGTCGGCGCATCAGAGTGTCGCGAAGACCACTCCGTCCTCTGCGAGCGACGCTCTGGCCGAAGAGATCGCCGCGGCCCGACGTGCAATCGCTCGACAGGATCAGCTCATTGCTTCGCTCGACCGTACGACTTCATCGGCGCCGGCCGGCGATATTGCGCAACTTAAGAAGCAACTCGCCGAAGCAACGGAGCCGCTTCGATTGCGAGAACAGCTTTCGTCGCTCGAAACGCGACTAAGCAACGAGGCTGCGGCCCGCACTCGCGAGACTCGATTGCCAATGCTCCATGCGACGACGAAAACGGAGGTGCCGATCTTTTTGAAAGCTCACCGCCTGACAGTGCTCGTCAAATCAGATGCAGCGCGGAGCGTGAACGACGCCGATATCATTCAACAGCGGAGTAGCTCGGGGCAGCGCAGCGTCGGTCCGCGACCAGGAGCGGGCATTGCGTTGACTGCGGACAGCGTGCCGAAGGATCAAATCGCGGCGGCGCTGGCAGGCTTCGACCCCGCGAAGGAATACCTCGCCGTCTTCCTTTGGGACGACTCGTTTGACACTTTTGCGGCGTTGCGAACGCTGATGGTCGAGAAAGGCTTCGAGTATCGCCTCGTTCCGCTGCCAGAAGAGGTGACTGCAATTCCCGAAGGCGCGTCGTCCGGTCAGGTTCAGTGATCGATGGACGCGCTATCCGCCCAGGCTTCGCGTGAGCACTTCCATTGTCGCGCGCTGTCGCTCTTGCACGAATGCGAACGCCTTCGCGGCTTTCGCTTTCGCTCCCTCAGGATCGTTCGCCAGCGACAGCACCGTCGGCGTCAGTCGAGCGACGTCGTTGGTGTCGTCCATGTCGAATAGCCAATCGCCCAGGCCGATGTCGCGCCACATGAGACCCTTCGTTGTTTGCTCGGCAAATCGCCCGACGAGCGCGGGGACGCCATTGCCGATGCACATGATCGGCGAGTGCATCTCGAGCCCGAACAGGCCCGCCGATCGCACATACGTGCTCAGCGCCTCGTCGGTCAGCCAATAGCGGTCACGCCACACGACCTTCGACCGCACGTTCTCTGGAAGCTGGTCGTAGAGCAGTTCCTTGCCGATTTTGATCTGCGTTTCGTCTTCGGGGCAGATGAGCACCTTCATCGGCGTCTGCTGAGCGACTGCAACGATCGCATCGCGGAGCGGAGCATGGTCGTGTTCCTTCATCTCTTCGTTGCGCGTGTGCTTCGGTTCGTCGAACGCTCGCTTCTTGGATGGAATGAGCCAGTAGGGCGTGTAACGCAGTCGAGGAATCACGCACAGGAACTTGCCATCCTCCAACTGAGTCTCGCGAAGAAATGCATCGGCCGCCGCGTCGTTTCGCAGATCGACTCCGAACGCCGAGTCCGGACCGAACTCCATGATCGGACAATTGCAGTCGTTGTCCTTGGCGATCTTGAGTGACACGGTATCGCGAAAGAAGACGAACTTCGCCATGCTCAGCAGCTCGACCGTGTTTGGCGCCGGGTCGTTGAGCGTGATTCCGTAGACGCCGAACGGCTTGCCCGTTTGGTTCCACCATCGCTGCACGTCTTTCTGCGCGACAAACGACGCGCCCGATCCGTGCAGCAAGAAATCGTTGTCCTCAATGGCTTGAGTAGCATCGTCGGCTTTAATGATTCTCAATTCCGGAAACCGCTTCATCAGCAGGTCGTGCACGCCTTGGTCGACGCTGCTTGGCCACAACGTTACCTCCGCCTCGGGCAGATAGTCGTACAACAATCGCAACATGCCGGGCGTGTGCCCGATGTCGCCGATATTGACGGTCTGCCACGAGCCTCGCAACAAAATGCGCGGCCGCTTCTTCGCCACCGCGGCGCCCACGAGCGACGGGATTTGCGACAGACCGACAGCGGTCGCGGCTTGGGCTAGGAATTGCCGACGTTGCATGAGCGAGTGTTTCCGTGAGAAGATGGGCGACGAACGTGACCGATCATCTTGGCTTGATTTCGTCATGGATTGCAAGCCTTTGACCGTGCGTGGGGAGGAGTTTGAACATGAGCGACGTGCCACACCCATCGATGGTGTCTCGCGACGAGTGGCTATAACGGCGGGTTAATCGCAGCGAGTTTTCATTCCGCCTGCCACCATCGTTGGCTTGACCATAAGAACAGCAGCATGTTTACGGTGATCGTCAGGCACCAGCTGATGGGCCAACCGACAACCAGCCCGTGTCGGGCCGATCGACGGAAGAGGTCGGCCCCCATGATCGCCACACTGGCCAGCACGTTCGCTGCCGACACCCATTGCGGCGCGTTGGGCAAACTCAGGTTCACAATTGCGGCAGGCAGCAGCGCCACCGACCCCCGCAGGCAGATGCGTCCGAGGTCGCCCCAATACAGCTGACGCTGGGTCGGCGTCAGGGCAATTGCAGACGCACACAATTGAACCACCCATGTGAAGCACGGGACGACCATACCCACAACCAGGACTTCGGTGATCCCAGCGTTCGAGGTTAACGCGGCCAGCGAGCCGGAGAAGATTGCGGTGACGACTGCGCCGGCTGTAAACCAACCCGCCGTCGCCGCATAGGAATAGGACGCGGGCACTTCGATAGCGGGCAATGACTTAATATGCCGGTCCACGCAAGGAAGTGCTCGACTCGCCGCCGGAAAGTTGGGTGCAATGGAATGTCGATTCGCCAATGGTCTATAGCCAATCACTTGCCGACCGAGTTCGCCATAACCTACGAGCCCACCGAAGCATCGTCGAGAAGAAAATGTTCGGTGGCGTCGGCTTCATGCTCAACGGCAACATACTTGTGGGCGTTTGGGATTCGTCGCTGATCGCGCGACTTGGGCCCGATCAAGCAGCGACGGCCTTGAAGAAGCCGCACGTCAAGGAGTTCGACGCGACCGGACGACGCATGAAGGGCTGGATTATGGTCGAGCCCGATGGTTTGGAGGACGACCGGCAGCTTGACGGCTGGATCGAGCGAGCGATGGCGTTCGTCGAGACGCTGCCGGGAAAGTAGAAGCGTCTAAGGTGAAAGTTCTTCGTGAGAACGCCCTGTCGCATCACCTTTCGTCCCAAAAACGACGCGAGGCGATACAGGCCCTTGCTTCGCAAATAAGCCGACTCGTCGTAAGTCGGCTTTTTGCAATGAGCTTAGAAGTGAGGCTGCCGGGGCTCGAACCCGGGACCTACGGATTAAAAGTCCGTTGCTCTACCGACTGAGCTACAGCCTCAAAGCGTTTTATAGTAATGACTTACAGCCGTTTCCTGCTGCGTTAAAATGGAGCGTTGACACCTGATTTGACACCCGATAGGCTTTCATGGTCGGCAAAAGCCGAAAACGACACCCGCCCGTTAGCCGCGAGCGGGTGTCAGAGACACCACCCCAAGCAAGTGAGGTGCTGCCATGCCGAAGTCTATCAGCCGACCGAAGCCCCGGAAACCCTCTCGCGACTTCCCGCTGTTTCCTCACGCGAGCGGACGCTGGGCCAAAAAGGTCCGCGGTCAATTCGCATACTTCGGCAAGGTTGTCGATGATCCCAAGGGCCAAGCGGCGCTCGTCCTATGGCTCGACCAGAAAGACGACCTATTAGCCGGGCGTACCCCGCGGTCAAAAACCGATGGGCTGACCGTCCGCGATCTGGTCAATCGTTTTCTGACCAGCAAGAGACACCAGGTTGACACCAGTGAAATCACCGCCCGAACCTGGGCGGATTATCACGCGACCAGCGAGCGTGTCGTCAAGGCGTTCGGAAAGAACCGTCCTATAACCGACCTGACGGCTGACGACTTTGAACAACTACGCGCCGGCATGGCGAAGCGCTGGGGACCGACGGCGATCGGCAACGAAGTCCAGCGTGTCCGCGTGCTGTTCAAGTACGGCTATGACGTCGCCTTGCTCGCGGCACCGATGCGCTACGGGCCGACCTTCAAGCGACCCTCGAAGCGCGTGATGCGCAAGGTTCGCAACGCCAATGGCTCGCGCATGTTCGAGGCGGAACAACTACGCACGATCCTCGACGCTGCCGGTCAGCCTCTCAAGGCGATGATTCTGCTGGGCATCAACTGCGGTTTCGGCAATGCCGACGTCGGTACGTTACCGCTCAAAGCGTTGGACCTAAACGTCGGATGGGTGAACTATCCCCGACCGAAAACGGGCGTCGAACGTCGCTGTCCGTTGTGGAAGGAAACCGTCAAGGCGCTGCAAGAGGCAATCGACAGGCGGCCGACGCCGAAAGATGACGCCGACGCCGGAATGGTGTTCATCACGCGATGCGGTACGCCGTGGTACAAGCCCGGAGTTCTCACGGAAACCGGCACCGCGGAAGGCATCGACGGTCCGCTATCGAAGGAGATGGCGAAGCTGCTCACGACGCTTGGCATGAAGCGCCGCGGGCTGAGCTTCTACGCTTTGCGGCACACGTTCGAGACGATCGGGGGCGAAGCCCGCGACCAAGTTGCTGTCGATCACGTCATGGGGCACGCCAGAGATGATATGGCGAGTTTGTACCGCGAGCGCATCAGCGACGAGCGATTGAAGGCCGTTGTCGAGCACGTTCACGACTGGTTGTTCCCGCCGAAGCCCAAGGGCAAGAAACCGAAGGCGCGTTAGAATCATCGTGGGGATAGGGTAGCTCCCGAATCGCGGTTTCCCGACCGCCTTCCCCCGCTTTCATTTTCGGGACCGACAACGGGAGGTCGGCACATGGCGAAAGC
This sequence comes from uncultured Planctomycetota bacterium, assembly GCA_963708675.1. Classification (GTDB taxonomy): domain Bacteria; phylum Planctomycetota; class Planctomycetia; order Pirellulales; family PNKZ01; genus DATAXP01. The sequence continues at coordinate 326,055 of CAVPTO010000003.1, read as the reverse complement.
AACGAAGCGAAAAAGCAAACCGTCCCAGGCGAGCGACCGCGAACAACTGTTAGCGCTTCTGCGGGAGAAGCTGACGCATCGCGTATTCTGGCAGGGCATCGTCCATCACAACACAGGTTGCAATGACGAGCGCACTTGGGCCGATAGAAAATGGGCGTTCGCTTCCGGTTGGGAATTGCGGGGCATCGAGCAAGAAGCGGAAAAGTATCGGCAAGAAGCGCGGCAACATACCGCCTGGGCAGACGGTCGTCTCCGTGCGCTTAACGCGCTGCTCACCGATTACGGCAACTGCTGGGGCTTGCTCGAAAAAGTCGCACCGCAACTGCTCGCGCGGTTGCCGCACGTTGATAGAGACTCAATCCCGACGATTGACCCGACGAAATATGCGCAGCAAATGGCCGACGTGCTGGGGGCGCTGTTGACAGACAAAAAAGACGTGGATGCGATTGACGACGAAAGCGCGTACGTCAGCGCGGTGGAGTTGTGGCCCGAACGGTTTTCCACTTACAAGAAATTCACAGCGTGGCTAGGCCGGCACCCTGAGGTAGCTAACAAGAGCGAGCGGCAACGATTGAAGATTCACGCCGGACAGTTTATCACCGCCTGGAACGCTGAAGTAAACCGGGCGCTCGATACAGATTCAACAGTGGTTGAATCCGTGGTTGCCGGCATCGAACGACGCAAGGCAGACGTCGATGCTCGAAAACCTGCACGTCGAGTATCGGGAAAGTAGTCCGCTACTTCCCTGTCTACTTTCCGACCGCGCTCGTTTTCTTCGGTTTTCGTGCGGTTTTCCGGCGTATCTACTGCCCTAGTCACACACCCTGAAATCGCAAGCGGTACCGTGGGCGGCATGACCGCCACCCAGGACAACCGCCGCAACCGAACCGCTGTCCGCCGCCTGTTGGCCGCCCTGGACCGGGCCGCCGCCGCAATGGATGAGGCGCGACGTGCAAAGCGCGACCTAGAGCGCATAGCCGAGCGGCAAGGGGCGCGCCGATGACCGTCTCCTCGGCGACGCTGCGCCTGTACACCGTGCGAGAGCTGGCGAAGGTCGCCCGCGTGCGGGTCGGCGAAGCCAAGCGATGGATCACGTCAGGACAACTCAAGGCGTCCGACCTTGGCGACGGCACGCGCTCAAAGCTGCGGATTCATCCTGCGGACTTTGAAGCGTTCTTGTCGAAGCGTTCAGCAACACCATCCCCACCACCGCGACGACGACGGAAGTTGCCGAGCGTCACGGAATATTTTTGAGCGCATGAAAAACGCCGCGCTAAGCCCGTCACGGCCGCGCGGCAAAAGGAAGCCCATGCAATCTACAGCAGAACCATCGACGACGACAGCGACGAGCAAGCCCAAAGTCCACCCCGCGGCCGCACTCTTCCCCATGATGGATGCGGCGACGTTTGAGGCGCTGAAGGCGGACATCGAAGCCAACGGGCAGCGTGAGCCGGTCGTATTTTTTCAAGACAAGATTCTCGACGGGCGCAATCGCCATCGCGCGTGTGAAGCCCTGGGCATCGAGCCCGAGTCGTGTGAACTTGAAGAATGTATCGACCCGGTTGCTTACGTTCTTAGCGCTAACCTTCATCGTCGCCATCTTTCGGAATCTCAGAAAGCACTCGTCGCCGCTCGCCTGAAGGACTACTTCGCGACGAAGGCGAAGGAGCGCCAGAAGCAATCGCCATCAAAAGCCGGCAAGGCGTCCGGGGCGGCTCGGCGTGGCGAATCGAACGCGGTGGAAAATTTGCCACCGCCTTCGGAGAACGGCAAAGCTCGCGACCAGGCCGGCGCGATGCTGGGCGTGAGTGGCAAGAGCGTAGATCACGCGGTCACGGTGCTGACGCGTGGATCGAAAAACCTAATCGAGGCCGTCGAGCGGGGCGACGTCGCTGTGAGCAAAGCCGCGTTCGTTGCCAAGACGAAGCGGCGAGACTCGCAGTACGGCGCCGCGATTAGCCGAGGGTGGCGTGCCGTTCCCGCAAAACCGCTAGACCGCATCAAGTCGCTGTGGGAGACGCTCAACACTCAGGACCGCGCGGCATTCATTCAATGGGTGACTGGATGATGCCGACGGCGACAACAACAACAGCGCTCATCGACCCCGATGCAATTCGTCAATCGCTCCGCCGCATCGTGCCTGAACAAACGACCGAGGTACGCATCCTCGACGCGAAACTTTTCGGCAGTTATTGGCGTGGCACTCACTTCGGCTACTTCGACGATCACGAAGCGGTTATCTCCGCGCTTGAAACCGTCGAGGCTTTCGAGGCGGTTTGGATTATCCCGAACCCGATGAACCCCGATCTTCTAGCACGATGCGCCAATCGCATCGAACGCGCTGGCAAAGGCGACACGACCAGCGACAACGACATCGTTCGCCGGCGTTGGTTGCTCATCGACTGCGATCCGGTCCGACCGTCGGGAATCTCGTCAACCGAGGCCGAACATGATGCAGCACTCGTGCGAGCGCGTGAGGTCGATCATCACTTGTGGGAGTTCTTGTGCTTTCCGAAACCAATCTACGGCGACAGCGGCAACGGTGCGCACTTGCTCTATCCCGTCGATCTTCCGGCCAACGATGGCGGAATGGTGCAACGGCTGCTTGAAGGACTTGCGACCCGCTTCGACGACGACAAGGTGAAGATCGACACGACGACTTTTAACCCCGCTCGCGCCTTGAAACTTTACGGAACCCGCGCTTGCAAGGGGGACAACATAACGAGACGACCGCACCGGATGGCGCGGATTATCGGAGATTGAAGCATGACGCTGGAAACAAGAGAGATCGTCACGGAGGAAATGCTGCTGGCGTTCGCAGGACCACCGCCTGCACAAGCGCCAGCTCCAAAGGTGCAGCACGTCAACGGTCACGTCGGCACGTTCGACTTGGACACGTTCATCGCGAAGTATCTGCCCGGCGCCGACGGGCCGACCGATTGGAACGGTGGCAGGCGTTGGACGTTGTTGCAATCACCGATGTGCGATCATCACGACGGGGCAGCGTTCATTGGCCAGAAGCCGAGCGGCGCGATCGTCGCCAAGTGCCACCACAATTCTTGCTCGTGGGATTGGCACGTCCTGCGCGCCAAGCTCGAACCTCGGCCAGAACGACAGTACACTCCGCCGGCGAGCGTTCCACCTGCTGAACGTGAGCGGTTACCGCTTCCCGAACCCATCAACGTCGGTCAGCTCATCGCCGACCATCCGAGATTGAAGGAACCCGTCATCGGCGGGCTACTGCGACGCGGCGAGACGGCGAACATCATCGCGGCACCCAAGGTCGGAAAAAGTTGGCTCGGCTATAGCTTGGCATTGTCGATCGTCATGGGGTTGCTGTGGCTCGGCCGTTTCCAGTGCCGTCAAGGTCGCGTGCTCATCATCGACAACGAGCTGCACGAGACGACGCTCGCCAGTCGCATCCCGACGGAGGCCACCGGGCTGGGCATCGCACGAGACGCCTACGCCGCGGACCTTGACGTTCTCCCGCTGCGTGGCCGGTTGACCGACCTGCATGGCATCAACCAAGCCCTGCACGCCGTCGAGCCCGGCACCTATGACCTGATCATTCTCGACGCGCTCTACAGGGCCCTGCCCCTCGGCACGTCGGAGAACGACAACGCTTCGATGGCGTCGCTGTTCAACACGATCGACCAGATCACGGCAAGGCTCAACTGCGCTTGGGTGAACATTCATCACGCCAGCAAGGGCGACCAGTCTGGCAAGGGCGTCACGGACATCGGTGCTGGTGCTGGTGCTCAAAGTCGAGCGGCGGACGCTCATATCGTTCTGCGTCAGCACGAGGAGGAGAACGTCGTCGTCATGGAAGCCGTGGTCCGATCGTTCGCACCGGTCGAACCGCTGCCCCTGCGATGGACGTTCCCGGTTTGGACGCCGGCCGACGGGTTGGACCCGGCAGCGATCCGCGGGCGTGGGACCAAGCAAGAGGAACGCCAAGGCGACCGGGACCGTGATGGACTCGACAAGATTCGCACAGCGCTGCTTAGCGGTCCGCTAACAACCCGAGCGCTGCGCCGAAAGACGGGTCTATCGCGTGAACGTCTCGAACGTCTCCTTGACCACCTTGAAGCGGCTAACGAGATCACTTCCAAGGGTATCGTCGTTCGCGGAAAAGACGCTCGCGAATACTGCCGAAAAGGGGGCGACCATGACTTGGGCGGTTGACTTGGGCGAGTGGGCGGCTGTCGTCGCCCGTGTGCGGGCGGTTGTGTGTGTGTGGGCGGTCTATAGAGAACCGCCCGCCCATCACACCACGACTTGGGCGATTGACCATGTAAAGCAACCGACCACGTACAGCGGAGTGAGTGAGCAATGAAACGCCGCAAACTACCACCCGAGACGCTGCTCGCGTTCCTCGACGTCGCACACGTGGAGGGAGTATGTGTTCAATGGCCGACGCCGGGCCGGAACCCGTCTGGCAGCAATGGCTCGGAAGGACCCGCGGCCGAGGCCGTGCGAGCGATCGTGGCCGAAGCCGCACGCCGCGGGCTGGGCGTCACTACGGCAAGCGCGATGACGGACGGCCAGCAGACGACCACACCCACCGCCGATATACGTAGCCTGCGCCATACACGTCGCGATACCCATAGCGCTGTGTCGGGGGGTGCGACAGGCGATGAGGTCATAGGTTCTTCCGAGAGCAGGAATCCTAGTCGCAATTTCCCGACCGTGCGCTTTTTAGAGAGAGTCATTCCGCAAACGAACGAACGAACATGCCACCCAAAAAAACCATCTTGATTGAACCGGCCGACGTTCTGACGGCGATCGTCAGCGCGTTCGACGGCGACCTGCAAACCCTCGACGCCGAGATTGCGACGTTGCGGGCAAGCTACGCCGTCGGCCGGGACTACAACACGTTTTGCCAGCTAGCCCGGCTCGACCGGCACCGTGGCGAGATTGCGGCGCTAGGCATCTTGTCCGACCTGCCGAGATTCATCGGGCACCCCCTCACGGCATCGGAGCGAATCATCGCACAGCGTTGCATCCGGTCCCTTGAAGCCGCCGGCCACGTCGAGCGATGCACACGGCGAATCAAGCCGACCGACGCCGGCCGCGAGGCGCTGAACACGTCCGAGGTCGCCGATGGCTGACCGCCGCACCCATGCCCCGCAAGACGCCAGCACCCGCTACGTGTTCGTCGAGCGGCCGCGTTGCCCCCGCTGTGGCTCGTCGTCGCATCGTGCCTACCGAAGCGTCGAGCAATGCGACGGCAGCCGTATGAAGTGGACCGTCTGTCAGGCGTGCCGCGAGAAATTCATCGTCGTACTGGAATAACTTCCAACCGTTGGAAGAGCACCCTAAGCCCCTCGATAGGATTCAAAACATGGAAACGCAACGGCTCTTTTCACTCGGCTACCTGGCAGCACACTTTCAGCATGCGCCGCACGTCGTCGCCAGCGCGATGGCGGAGATTGGCGAGCCGCCAGCGCTTGAGATGAACACCATCGCGTACTACTCCGCCGAGAGCGTCGAGAAGCTGGCCGCCTCGCTCGCCGAGCAACGCGAATCGAAAGCGCAGGTGGCGCAATGACCGCCGCCATCGAACCGCGCGACTTGATTCCCTACGTGCTCAACATGGCACAATTCCGCCGACTGGTGGCGCTGTGCCTGGAAAACATGGGCGCGGCGAACATGACCGACGATGCGATTCGCGAAATGTTCTATCCCTGCTCGACGGAAGATGCCGCGTTCGCGCTCGTCGCCTGCGGTTTCGACGCCACGATTGACGATTGCACGGTCTACGCTGCGACCGCTGAGCATGGCGTCGAGTTCGACCAGCATTTCGGCTACCGCTGGACGGAACGCAACGTCGGCGAGCTTGCTTGTTGCCTGCTGCATGACGGCCACGTCAACGAGTTCACTCGCAAGCGCATGGCCACCGGCAAAACGGCCGTCGCGAGCTTGGCGGACAGCGCGGCGCTGCTTCAGCGCGAGCTTACGGCGCGAAAGATACAACGCGAGCAAAACTAATGACGACCGCGCCCGACCTACTGCTCACGAACGCCAGCGTCGAGATTCAAGCCGCGGCCGCCGACGGCAAACCGCCTCGCGTGGAGATCGTCGCCTACAACGGCAACGTGATGACCGTGGCGGGCTGGGGCCCGGTTGCGTTGGAACTATCGGCCATCGAGTTGCCGCCTCAGGTTGCAATTCTGGCCGACCATGACGCGACTCTCGGCGGCATCGTCGGCTATGGCGTGGCGAGCACACCGGGCGGCAAGTTGATGGTCAACGGCGCAATCACGCCGAGCACTGAAGCCGCAAAGCAAGTTATCGAATTGTCGAAAAGCGGTTTTCAGTTTCAAGCATCGGTCGGCATTGACCAGTCGTCACGCGAGCGTATCGCTCCGGGCAAAAGCGTCACGGTCAACGGCAAGACAATCATCGCTCCGGCGAACGGGCTAACACTCGTCCGGGGCGGCAAGCTACGCGAAGTTTCCATCACTGCGCGAGGGTCCGATAGTCAAACGTCGGTCAGCATCGCAGCATCTAAGCGAGGTTTTAAGAACATGGAAGAGAACGGAACCCAAGTCATCGAACCTACTCCCGCTGTAGCCGTCGAGCGTGAGCGCGTGGCGACAATCGTTTCGCTCTGCGCCGGCGGACACGTCGAGATTCAAGCGACCGCAATCGCTCAAGGTTGGGACGTGACGCGCACGGAGATTGAGATTCTCCGCGCGGATGAAAAAGCGGAACTACAAGCCGCACGGCTGCAAAGTCTACGCTCCGCACGGGCCACCGGCCCGGCCATCCACTCTGGCAACAACGCGCCGAGCGACGCCGTACTGTGCGCCAGCTTGTGCATGTCGGGCGGACTGTCGGAGGCGTTCGTCGGCAAGCAATACGACGAGCGCACGATGAACGAAGCGCTCGGCGCCCGACGCCGCGGGCTCGGGTTGCACGATGCGATTTTCGCGAGCATCGCCGCGGCCGGTCTGGAATGCACGTCGCGCCGCGTTACCGATGACGTGCTCAATACCGCGGTCAAGGCGCACAACATGCTACGCGCCAGCGGTTCATCGACGATGAGCCTGCCGAGCATCCTGGCGAACGTGCAGAACAAGTTTCTGTTGCAAGGCTACGAGAACGTCGCGCGGGTCTGGCCGACCATTTGTCGGATTGTGCCGAGCAACGATTTCAAGCCGATGTTGCGTGTGCGACTCGTCACCGATGGCACGTTCCCGCTGGTCGCGCAGGACGGCGAGATCACTCACGGAAGATTGACCGACGAAGGTTTCGCCAACCAAGTCCACACCTACGGCAAGCGCATTTACATTGACCGGCAAGTATTGGTGAATGACGACGTGCAAGCGTTGCAAACCGTTCCGCTGGCGTTGGGCCGCGATTGTGCGTTGCGGCAGGAGGAAATCTGTTTTCAAGTGCTGCTGAGCAACACGAATAGTTTCTTCTCGACCGACAATGGCAACTATGCCAGCGGCTCGGGAACGGCGCTTTCGCTCGCCGCGCTGACGCAGGCGGAAACGCTCTTCCGTAATCAGACCGCGCCCAACGGCAAGCCGATCATGGTGACGCCGGCGATTCTGTTGGTCCCGACAACTCTGGCACCGACGGGGCGGCAACTGGTTCGCTCGACTTCGTTGGTCGGCATCCCCGCTAACAATGCTTTGGCACCGTCGGCGAACCCTTACGCGAGTTGGTTCGACGTGCAGACTTCGCCTTGGCTCAATAGCCAATCGTTGACGAACAGCAGCACCACCGGATGGTATCTGTTCGGTGCGCCCGGCGACGTGGCCGCGCTTGAGATGGCGTTTCTGAAGGGGCAAGAGGGTCCGCCGGTCATCCAAGAGATGATGGGCGAGGCCGACTTCTCGCATCTCGGAATTGCCTTGCGAGCGTACAGCGACTTCGGATGCGCTTACAGCGATCACCGCGGCGCGTTGCTGATGAAGGGCGCGGCCTAGCACACCATCAACCGGGCGTGTGCTGCTCCGTGCGCGCCGTTCTGCCGGCCTGCGGGTTGCCATCACCGCGGGCCGGCTTTTAACTATGCTCACCATCGACTCGACTGCCGACGTGCAAGCCCGACTCTTAGAAGTTCAGGACCAGCTCGTCGAGCTTCACCGCGAACGTGTTCAACTTGAAGCCGAACGCGACACGCTGGTTCTGCTGCTCGCGGATAGCGCTGGTGCTCACGACCAACGACCGCAAGGTGTTCGATAACTCGACGCCGTAGGAACGCATTAAAGGCGTTCATCGTTCGGACGTGTTCTTACACGTCCCGAGGCCCGCGGGGCGATTGTGGGGCGTCTGGTGACGCCGGTTTCGTCGTCGAGGGCGGTCATCATCGTGACGTTGTTCGCGTCGTCGATGGCTCACAAAATCGAGCGTGAACGACACGAGTATCTAGAGCAACGTTACCGGGTGTCACTGACACCTGATTGGTGTCAATTCGGACCCGTTGGGAACGCGTGACATGCGTAAAACCCGAGGAATATCGCTACTTTTGCGGGCTCGGCTCAATTAAAAGTCCGTTGCTCTACCGACTGAGCTACAGCCTCGATCTGTGCGCCTTCAACGTAGCGAAAATCTCGCCGCCGCCAAGTCTTGCGTGGTTGGGCGGGCATTCAAGTCTTGACGCACCACGGCCTAAGTGCCGCGTGGAGCGGGTCGGCGTCGGCGGAGCAGAAGCCCAAGTGCAGGTGCTTTCGCCACCCTTCGGCATACTCGAAGTGTCCCGAAATACGGCCGACGTCGCGCATCAGGTCGCGCATCGTCTGCGTGTACGAATCCAATCCTTGGCTCTCATCGAGCCATCGCTTTTGACTGACATGACATTCCAGCATCGCGGCCTTCTTGTCGAGTAAATCGCCAACGTCGACGCACAACGACGGTCGAATCGGATTGCCCAACGGATCGCAGTTGCCATGCGGCTGCGCGTGATAGACCGTGACCGATTGCTCGGTAATCGCGACAGGAGGATCGGTAGGAACGTTCGGCATCCCCCGCGCGAAGGCCGCCGTGACCGTCAGGCGGCAAGTATTCATGTGGTCTTCCATATAATCATGCGGCGCGTGCGTGAGCACGATTTCCGGCGCCACGTCGCGCATCACCGCCGCCATGCGGGCGAGCGTCTCGCGATCATAAAAGACGTCGAGATCGTGCGCGATGCTGTCGTGATAGACCGCTCCGATCTGATCGCACGCAGCTTGCGACTCTTCACGACGCATGCGAGCCAACGTCTCGCGATCGTACTGCGTCGATCCACAGCAGCCGTCGGCGACGTTCATGTAGTGAATCTCGTAACCGACGTCGCGAAGACGCATCAACGTGCCTGCGGCGACGAACTCGATGTCGTCGGGATGTGCGAAGACGGCAAAAGCACGAGGCATGGAAACGATTCGCGAAAAAAATCGAAAAACTTTGTCGACGGCTAGGGTCGTTGATCAAATGCTCGCCAGGCGGCTTCGACGTGCGGCAGGCGCGTTCGCATGTTCTCGCGGGCCGCCGGCGTCAATTGGGCGCTGACCATCGGCACCGTGCGGAAGTCTTCCGTGTCGAACGATCCCGCTACGCGGCGAAGTTTATACTCGGCCGTAAATCCGCCATCGGGCGTCCGATTGGTGGATGAAGTCGCTGGAGCGGGCACGGTGATATAGAACGTGTGCTGCGGCGTGTCGTTGGGCGGCGACTTGCGATCGAGCCGCGCCCGCACCAACTGCTGGTACAACTGCCGAGCGGTATATCGGGCGGGATCGACGAACGTGATCTCTGCAGCCACAATCGCAAGGTAAGGTTGCTTTCCCTGCGTGTCGCGAAACTCGCGAACGCGCTGGAAGGCGGCCGCGATGCGTTCGTGTTCGAGCGGGTAGTGCGTGCAACCGAGAACGACGGTCGAAATCGGCGTCGTCGCCCCCGAGCGGCGATGCCCTTCGACAAGCGACGCGACATCGTAACGCACGTAATTCTCGATCGAATTTAGTCGACACGTCGCCACATCGCTGGAATCGCCAAGCAAACCGGCGGGATCGAGCCCGTACACCTCAAGCAACGCCGAATCAAACTTCGCGGCGGCATTCGTCGTCGAGGGGCCCGCGTAGTTGGTCGATGTTGCGGACTTTTCCGAGGTCGCTGTCTTTTCTGGGGTCGCTGTACAGATATATGCCGGATCGCCTTCGATCGCGCCGGCCAAACCGATGCTGCCATGTTGCACCACGGGGCCTAGCCGACGTCCTGCCTGCCCGGCCATGCGTGCGAGCGTCGTCGGATACGCGCGACTCGAGCAAGTGCCGACCGTCGCGAAGATCGCAACGGCCTCGGGCTGTTCACTCACGGGAAGCCGCTCGACAACGGCAGCGGAACCGGCCTCAATCACGCCGACGACGATAACTGGCAGCTTCCAACGTTCGAGCGCCGCACGGATGTCTGCCAAGCCGTAAGCCGTTGCCGAATTGCATGCGATGGCGATTGCCTTCACCGGCGGCTTGTCGCTCCGTAGACTCGCAGCCTCGAGCGACGGCCAATAACGCCGTCCCAGCAGGAACAACGCGTCGCGCAGGATCAGTTCTCGTAGAAAGGGCTCTTTACCGGCGGCGGGATAGTTGCCGTAGGGCATATTCGCCTGGTCGCCGAGATAAATGAATCGCTCGTTCTCGAAATCCGGTCGACCATCGCTGCCCGGCTGATGCGTCTCGTTGTTGTAGGTATCGATCGATAACAACGCTTCGAGCACCGTGAGCCCGCCGATGCCGGAGTCGAATACGCCGATTGGCAAGTCGCGCATTTGCGACGCATCACCCGGCAAATCGAGAGAATAGAGCTCGTTGCGCCCCGCAGCGACACTGTCGATGAACGCCGTCAGCGTCTCTGGTCGTGCATCTTCCGCAACGGCTTCGCGATGAGCGAAAGTCGCGATAATCACAAGAACCATCACAGGTATAAGTCGCTTCGTCATTAGTGCATCTCGGTTTCGCAGCTGCCGATGCCGCCGCGATAGAAGTTGAACTGCACGTTCGGATGGTCGGCAAGCAGCGACATCGGAACCGATGCGTCGGGGATGCGCTTCGAGATCATCAACGTCGTCAGTCGCTGACCGAATGGGTTGTCATGATTGCCGAAGTGCCAGATCGACACCTTCTCCGCCTTCCACGTTTCGACCGGGCCGACGGAGATCGCTTGCATCGGAATGTTCGTCACGACGCCACCACCGGAAGTGCGCGCGTTCTGGATGATCGTCATTGGATGCAGCTCGACAACCCGCGTGCCCAGCTTTCGGTACTCGGCCGGCGACGGCGGTTGGTCCTCGTACTTCCCCTCGCGCTTGGGCGGATCGTTGAAGGCCCAATGCTTCACTTCGCCTTGCCCGCCTTGCATGACCATGCATCGCGCCTGGTCGTAGCTCCTTGTGTATTCAGTTGGGTCGGCTGCGGGGAAGTGCAGGTTCTTCATCGGCATTCGCAAATCAGGGCGGATGCGATTGAAACAAAGGTCCATATCGGCCTTGGCGAAGCTGAGCGGAAAGTCGATCGGCGCTTCCTTGCCGTCGACGAGCCATTCATCCATGCCCCAGAAATGGGCGTACTTCAGGTTGAGCTCGAGCTCGTTGACCAGGCGCGCGACGAGCGGCAGTTGCTCGGTCGGGCCGATGGGTCCGCAGATGCCCGCTGGCCCCTCGGGCGTCGCCTGTCGCCAGGCGTCGATGTATTCGAGTGCTTCGGCGAGATAGAAGTCTTCACGAGTATCGTAAAACTTGATCTCAAAGCCGGGCCGGGCGAGGCCCGCAATATCGCCGGCCGTAAGCCGTGCGGCGTCGTCGAGAATCTCACGGTCCAGCGTCGTGTAATCCCACCAGTCCGAACTGATCTTGCTCAGCGGTCGCATGTCGTCTCTTGGATGACGGTCGTCGTTCGTGCACAGAGTCCAATGGATTGTGCAGACCGATGGCGGCCATTTCAAGCGAAGACGACCGACATCGCAACAAAGCTGCCCGCGGCAATGCCATCCTGAATCGACCGCTTACTGCACGCGGTTGATGTCGGACAAGAAGTTGGCGTTGTTGGCCACGGGCATGTACGGCATGAAGCAACGACCGACGATCGTGCTCGCGCGGCCCGTGCGGAAGGGGTAGAACGTCAAGCCAACGGAGAGGTCATACACGTCGCGGCCCGACGCTCCGGCCGTCGTTGTGTCCCAATGTTGTCCGCGGAAGTAGAAGACCCACTTGTCGGTGACGGGAATGTCGTACGTCAGGCCGATGATCATTTTGCCCGCGCCGTTCTGGCCGTTGTCGCGGATGACGTCGGGAATGCCCGCCCAAAAGCGTGACTCGGCACCCCGCCACAAGAACTTGTGGTTCCAGTAAATATTGCCTTGGCTCACGGGCGTGTAGAAGACCTGCGAGCCGCCCGACGACTTGAAAGCATCTTCGCAATCCCAGGCGCCCATGATGCCGACTTCGTTGCGTGCGGTGAACGCGTACGAGATTTGTGCGCGACCTTGGCCGAGTGTCGGCGACTGCGAAAACGCGCCGAAGTTCTGTGTCAGCATCCAGTCATACACGACACCGAAACTAATCGGTATGTCGCCCGAGCCACGATGGAAAAAGCCTGTGGTGATGAACACCTGCTGCGTCGCGTTCGGACTATTCACCGCACGCAGATCGCTGCCACCGAGATTGTAGGCGCCGTAACTGGCGCCGAATTGATAGCCAAGTCGAACGCGTTCGGTCGGCAATGCTGCGCCGAAGTTGAAGCCTTGGACGAGACCCGTCTGCGATTGATTTCCGTCGGCGATCTGACGGAACGTATCGAAGCCTTCGAAGGCGTAGATGTTCAGCAGCGGTGAAGAGTCGAGCCGCGGCGGACACCAATCGTCGGGGCGGCAGTTGCAGAATTCACCACTGTATTCGAGCCCCTTGCCGCAGTACGGCGGCGGAACCCAGGTGCGCGGAGGACATTCGATGCGCTGGTCGATTTCGGGAGTCTCGACGAACGGCGGAGGCCCGATCGGCGGCAGTGGTTCTTCAGGCGTCTGAGGATCTTCGATTCCCCATGCGAGCGTCGGCCGAACGTTCGACGAGTTGTCGAAGTCCGACGACAGATCGAGCTCGGCGCCTTGCAAGGGGATCGCCAGCGACCATGTCGCGACAAGCACGGTGAGGATTGGAAGAAGCTGCCGACGCATGTACCGATCGTCTCGAGAAGCGATTTACGGTGACCGCAGAAGTGCGACATCGTCGAGCCAGCGACGCGATGCTGGCATCGTCAAAGGCGCACCGACCCGCAATGTTTGACAGAATCGGCCAGGGACGCCGGTCAAGTTGATGATTTCGTTAAAACCGGTCAGGTTTTACGAGACGCCTTAACCTGCAGAGTCGCCCCATGTTCTCATCAGCATCGGCCGATCGGGTCGCCAAACTGCCCAGGATGCGCCGACACCGATCGCTTTTGCGATAGCTGAGGTGATTGTGGAAAAAGGGGCCCGCGACTATCTTTCACCGACGGATGTCGTCGTTGCTCGCACCCGAAGTGGAAAAGGATTTCGTATGCCTCAGCTTCCGAAGTTGCAGATTTTGGCTGGTCTTTTGATCGTTTGCGGTTTCGCCACCGTCGCAGCCGCCGCCGAACCATTGCCGCAGGTGCTGCTCAAGACGACTAAGGGCGACGTCGTGATCGAGCTCTACGAAGACGAAGCGCCGAACACGGTCGCCAACTTCATTAACCTCGTCGAGAAGAAGTTCTACGACGGGCTGCCGTTCCACCGCGTAATCGAGGGTTTCATGGCCCAGGGTGGCGATCCGAAGGGCAACGGCACCGGCGGCCCGGGGTATCACATCGCTTGCGAGTGTTACCGAAAAGACGCGCGCGGCCACGCTCGTGGCGTGCTGAGCATGGCGCATGCAGGGCGCGATACCGGCGGCTCTCAGTTCTTCATCACTTTTGACAACACACCGCATCTCAACGGCAAGCACACCGTGTTTGGTCACGTCATCAAGGGAATGGACGTCGTCGATAATCTTCAGAAAACCGAACGCTCGGCGGCCAAGCCAGACCGTATTATTGAGGCGCGCGTCCTTTCGAAGCGCAATCACCCGTACGAACCGAAAAAGATTCCAGAGTAAAGGCCGTCGCGATCCATGCCCCTCGGATTCATCAAGCAAGTGGTCGTCGAGAAGAACTTCGGTTTCATCACACCCGGCCTCGATAGCCCGGATGTCTTCTTTCACTCGAGCGCCGCCGAGGTGGGGTTGTTCGAGCGATTGAGAGCAGGACAGCCTGTTGAATACGAGATTGACGAGGAGCATGCGAAACTGGGGCAGGGCGACCGCGCCCGCAGCGTCAAGCGCTGCCGCGATGATCAGGTGATTCCGCGCGAGCCGATGGCGCCTGTGAGACGGCATCCCAACGCGCGGCGGTCGAAGCCGAATTGGCGGCGATAATAGGTAGCCGCGACGCGCCAGCGGAGCGCGTGCGGCGAACGATTCGTTCGACGACGCGCGACTAAATCGTTCGCCCCAGCGCTTCGGCCACCTTGCGGCACTGCTTCATCGTTTCTTGGAACTGTGCGAAGTTGAGCGACTGGTATCCGTCGCTCAACGCGTTCTCGGGGTCCGGATGCACTTCGAGGATCAGGCCATCCGCGCCGGCAGCGACACTCGCGACCGCCATCTGCGGCACCAGCCAACTGTGCCCCGTCCCGTGACTAGGGTCCACGACGACCGGCAGATGCGTTTTGCCGTGCAAGAACACAACCGTCGCCAACGGAAGCGTGAACCGTGTGTGATTCTCGAACGTGCGGATGCCGCGCTCGCAGAGCATCACGTTCGGGTTGCCCGCGTCGAGAATGTACTCGGCCGCCAGCAGCAGTTCTTCGATCGTGGCGCTCGGCCCACGCTTGAGCAGCACCGGCAGCGGCTGTTTGCCCGCCGCTTCGAGTAGCCGGTAGTTCTGCATGTTGCGGGCCCCAATCTGCAGCACGTCAGCGTATTTCCCGACCAACGGCAAATCCTCGCCGGCGACCACCTCGGTCACGATGGCCAGGCCGGTCGCGTCGCGGGCGGTCGCCAACATTTTCAGGCCTTCTTCCTTCAGGCCCTGGAAGCTGTACGGACTGGTTCGCGGCTTGAACGCGCCACCGCGCAAGGCCGTGGCTCCCGCTTCCTTGATGGCCACCGCCGCGTTGAGGATTTGCTCTTCGCTTTCGACCGAGCAGGGGCCGGCAATCACGCCAATACGACCGCCGCCGACACGCAATCCACGCGCTTTGACGACGGTGGGTTCGTTTTTGACCTCGCGGCTGGCGATTTTGTACGGGGCGAGGATCGGCATCACTTGCGCCACTCCGAGGCCTGCTTCGAGCGCTTCCTTCAATCCTTCGCGCTCGGCGCCAATGGCGGCCACGACCGTACGTTCGACGCCGCGCAACACGTGCGCCTTCATTCCCAGTGCCTCGACGCGTTGGACGGCGTGCTGGACCTCGGTTTCCGAGGCATCCTTTCGCATAACGACAATCACGGGTGCGATCTCTCCGGCGGTGACCTACGGACGCAGCGAACGAGTTCGCCGACTCAACGGTCGATGATAAGCGCCATTGCCGCGATGACACAACCGGCGATCGGCCAGACGATTAACTGGGCGACGGTTCGGCGCCGGCCTGACGCATCTTCTGACGAGCGCGGCTGAGAACCGGCCCGACGCTATTCTCGGGCAATCCGGTGCGGACGCTGATCTCCTGGTAGCTCATGCCTTCCAGATGATACAAGCGCACGACGACGGCTTCAGAATCGTCGAGTTCTTCGAGCAACCGCTCGACTTCCTCGCGATGTTCGAGCCTTTGTTCAGGGCGATCGCTGTCGGGCGTCATGGGAATGGCCGAGGCGCTGAGTCGCGAAGCACTTTTGCGCTGCAACAGTTCGCGGACGACGACACGGCGGGCCACGACCGTGAGATAGGTGGCCAGACTGCTCTGGCCGCGGAAGTGCCGAAGGACGGCGAAATCGTCCTTGACGATCGTCATAAACACGTCGGCAGAAAGGTCTTCGCGATCTTGCGCTGACAGCCGAATGCTGCGTGCCTGGGCCGAGTGATTCACTACGTGAATGACCAGTCCGAGAAAGCGATTGACAAACTTCTCCCACCCTCGCGGTTTGCGGGTGAGGCAGTCTTCCAAGATTACTCGATCGGGATCCGACAGGGCCACGGCGTGAAACCTCGTGAGTCGTCGCGCTGCTTTTCGAGCCCGTCGTTCGGGGTGCAGAGTTCCAGAAATCGCCCGAGCGGGAGCGAACTAACTCCCCAAAGACCATCCACTAAGGATTTTAGCTTCCGGCGCATCCTAGAAGCAAGCTCGATTGGCCAAGGTGACAGGATCGTCACCCTGTGCCTTGACCGTCTGGAACTCCGATAACTACCATGCGATCCCGGCATGGCGGCTCGGATTACCGGGGCAGCAAAGTTCACCGGCTTGACACATTTTTCGGCACCATGTCGAATGCCATCGAAGGCCAGCCCGCTTGAGCAAAGCTCGGGCAGCGGTTAGCCTGCTGGCCTGTTTCGCGTTCTTATCGAGTCTTTGCAAGGAGAAGTCCGTCGATGACTCACGTCGTTGCCGAACCTTGTTTCGGCTGCAAGTACACCGACTGCGTAGTCGTTTGCCCGGTCGAGTGCTTCTACGAAGGCGAGAAGATTCTCTACATCCATCCGGATGAGTGCATCGACTGCGAAGCGTGCGTTCCGGAATGTCCGGTCGAGGCGATCTTCCACGAGGACAACTTGCCGGAAGAGTGGAAAGCCTTCACGGCCCTGAACGCCGAGATGGCTCCGCAGTGCGAAGTCATCACCGAGAAGAAAACGCCACTGTGCGAGTAGTGGCGGTTTTGTCAGTCGTCCGTGGTCCGTAGTCAGTTGAAAAATAAAGGCGGTGCGTGATCAGCTCACGCACCGCCTTTTTTGTCGTTTTCTGAAAGCAACTGACAACGGACCACTGACAACTGACTATTTCAAATCCACCGACCAGTACGCGTTGTCCAAGAAAGTCTTCCAGCTCTCGTACTTCGGGTTGCCGAGCTTCATGTTCAATAGCGGGCTGCGCTTCGGCTTCACGGGGTTTTTGATGAGATGCATGTGCGCTTCGGCCGGCGTGCGCCCCCCTTTGCGAACGTTGCACTTCACGCAGCTGCACACGATATTCTCCCACGAAGTCTCGCCGCCGCGGCTGCGCGGCACAACGTGGTCGAGGCTCAGTTCGCTCGTTGGAAATCGCTTGCCGCAATACTGACAGCGATTGCCGTCGCGAGCGAAGATGTTGCGACGATTAAAGCGAACGACCTGTTTGGGCAAGCGGTCGTAGTCGAGCAAGCGGATCACGCGCGGAACTTGGATCTCGAAATTGACAGCGCGGATCCAATCCTGATGCGGCTCCTTGAAGCTCGCTTTCAGCTCGCTGATTTCACGCCACGACTCGAAGTTGTAGTTGGCGAATTGTCCTTGCTCTTCGAGGTGGACAACCTCGGCCAACTCACGAAATAAAAGCGTAAACGCCCGACGGACATTAATGACGTGAACCGCCATGTAAAACCGATTCAACACCAGCACGCTGGCGCTGAGCGCGTCTACCGCGCCGACACTCACCATTCCAGGTCTCCTACGTCCCGGTCAGCAGTCCGTCCGCAGCACGCGGCGCCGATTCACCGCGTCGGCCTTCGGAGAACTCGTCCACTCAATTCTACTCAGCGCGCGAGCCACTGCATAGCAAAAGGTCGCCGCGTCGCAGACGTCAAGATCAGTTTCGTCTTCATCACCGAAAAAGTCTTCGAAAAATACGAGTCGCTGTCACGCTAGATTTTCGTCAGAGAATATCTTGCCGCGCCGCGCGCGTTGCCATTAGGATGAAATCTGTCGGTGCGGTTCACGCATGTTTCATTCGTGCCAGAAAACACGGAAGAAGCGTGAGTCGAGGCCAAGATCACAGGCTTAGGGGAAACCGAGCGATGGTTCATTACTCGTGCGATTTGTGTAAGCGTCCACTCGATTCGCAGGACGACCTGCGTTATGTCGTGAAGCTGGAAATCTATGCCGCTTTCGACCCGTTGGAGATCGATGACGAAGACACGGACAATCTGCAGGAGCTGAGCGATCTGCTCGAGCGCCTCGACGACACGCGCAGCAGCGAGGTCAGCGACGAGGTTTATCAACAGATGCGCTTCGACCTTTGCCCCGAATGCCGAAAGCGCTTCCTCAAGAACCCGCTGGGTCGCAAGCCCACCGAACAGTTCGACTTCAGCAAGAACTGATCGAGCCCTTACGGCTCCAGCGCACGGATGAATGTCGGCGTCTCGCCTTCGTCGCGAAGTTTGCGATGGCGCGGTGAACCGACGCCATGGTCGTGGTACGCGTCTGGCGTTTGCGTCGGCTGCTTGGCAATCTATCGATTGTTCGTCGCGCCGGGCACAACGATGCCCGAGTCACTTGACGAAGGCGTTTACCAGGTTCGTTACGTCGTCGACGGCGACACGCTGCAACTCACGAACGGTGCGCGTGTGCGGCTGATGGGCGTCAACACGCCCGAAACCGTCAAGCCAAATCATCCCGTCGAACCTTTCGGGCCCGAAGCCAAGGCCTTCACCGAGACGTTCGTCGCCGGTCGCGACGTGCGGCTGCAACTCGATAACGAGCGCGTCGATCGCTACGGCCGATTCCTCGCGTTCGTGTGGGTCGGCGACCGCATGTTGAACGAAGAGTTGGTTCGACAAGGGCTCGCCCGATACGAGCCGAACTTCTTTTATTCGTCGTCGATCAAGACGCGCTATCGCCACGCGCAGGAAGAAGCCCGCGCCGCCACCCGCGGCGTTTGGAGCCTTCCCGAATAATGAAGATCGCAATCATCGGCGGCGACGGCACCGGGCCCGAAGTGGCGGCCGAAGGCCTCAAGGCAGACGCGATTTAGCCGCCGTTGTGAACCTCGTCCGCCGTAATCACGACTTCGTTGACATCCAAGCCGCCGTAACCTCGTCGAGCTTCTTTGTAACCGCCTCGACCGAGGCGGCGGCCTGCGTGGCGGCTGATTCGGCGGCGGCCACTGCCTCGACGGCTTGTTGAACTGCGGCCTCGCTCTCCGCGATCCGCCGCGGACCACTTTCGACAGCGGCTTTCGCCGTGGCGAGTTCTTTATCGGCGCTTGCAACTTTCTCGAGCGCCGCGTTCAGCTTCTTTCGCTCCGCCTCCAGGTGCACCTGCGCCGCTGCTACTGCCTGTTGCGACGTCTCCGCTTGCCTCTTCGCGGCGTCCGCCGCCGCCACCGCCGCCTGATGCGCCGCCGCCGGCGCGGCAAGTGCTTCCATCGCCTTGCGATGCTCCGCTTCAAGCGTCTTGATTCGCTCGACGACGCCGTTTCGCTGATTCGTCAACTGCGTCACGCTTTCGTTCATGCCCGCCAGTTCTTGCGTGAGCAACGTCACCGAAGCCTGCAATCGCGGCGTTTCCTCATTCAAAGCGGTCACTCGAACCGTCAGCGCGCTGTGCTCCTTCGTCAGCCGATCGACCGCCGCGATGCTCGGCTTCGCGTCGGCTTCGAGTGTTTGCGTCGCCTGTGCCAACGATTGTCGCTGTGTCATTAGCTTACCCACGAGATCGGCAAGCGTTCCGTGTTCCGCCTCCAGTTCGGTCGCGAACGCCGCCAGACTTTGTAGCTCCGTCTCTTGCGACGGAACCGCCGCGGCAGCCACCGCGTGTTCGTTCCTTCGGGCCTCCACTGCTTCCGCCAGCGACTTGTCGTCGGGCTTTTCCTTCGCCGCAGCCATCGCCCGCTGCAACGCTTCGAGCTTTGCCTGCACGTCGGCCCGCGCCTTGGCGAGCGCGTCGACCTTCGCTTGATGTTCGCCTTTCAATCGAGCAATCGCATCGAGACGCACCTTCGCGTCAGCAGTGGTTTTGTCGAGCGACTGCGACACGGAATGAAGATCGCCTTGCGACTTCTGAAGTGCTTCAATCTTCGGCTGCGCGGCTGTCCGAGCGGCGGCGAGTTCGGCTTCTTTGGTCGTGGCGTCGACCGTGAGCTTTTCGAGTTCGGCCTTCTTTCCGCTGGCGACGTCGCCAACGACTTTCTGCGCCGTTTGTTTCGCAAGGATGTTGGCTTGCGTTCCTTGCACCGTGGCGAGCAGACTGCTGGCGTCGGCCTGTGCCTTGGCTACAGCCGCCTGCGCCGCGTCGACTGTGGCCTTCACCTTGTTCAGCGCGTCGAGCATCGTCGCGACTTCAGCAGTCTTTAACTTCAGCAACTCGCCATCGGCATTGGCCTTCGCCACGATTGGCACCAAGGCGGCCTGAGCATCCGCAACCGGTTTTTGGGTGGCCGCGACCGCCTCACGAGACGCCACGAGCTGTTGCTCGCGCATGGCGATCAATGCCGGGCCGTTGACGATTTCCTCCTTGAGCCTGGCCAGCGCCGTCTGCCGAGCACGCAGAACGTCTTGGGCCGCCTGCACAGCGGCCATACGGTCTTCCTGTTGCGATTGAGACTCCGCGAGTTCGAGACGACCATAAAACACGGGAGTAAACGCCACCGCCGCTCGTAGTTGCTTGAGTCGCGGCGCCGCGGCTGTGTGCTCAGCGATTGTGCGTTCAAGCGCTCCAGCCTCTTGCGATTTGCCTGCCGCTGCGGCCTCGCCATCGGTAATGCGCTTGGGCATCAAGGCAAGTTCCGCACGCAATCCTTCCAACTTCTTTGTCGCCGCTTCCGCATCTGCAGCACGTTGCCCAGCCGTCTCGCTCTTTTCCGCGACGGCCTTCTCGTGAGCCGATCGAGCTGCGGCGAGTTCCGCCTCGGCCGCCTTCATGACGTCGCCTTCGAGATCGGCCTTGCGTTGCTTGAGCGCATTCGTCTCTCGCGTGATATTCTCCGCGTCTTGACGGAGCGACGCGAGGTTGCCGGTCCATTCGCCCTGCTTCGCGGCGAGAGTTGCAACGAGTTGCTCCGCCTGCGCGATTTGCAGTGCCAACGGCAGCGGATTCGGATTCAGTTCGCCCAGCCGCGCGCCGTCGGTGGCGTTAAACACGCGGACTTGCCCTGACCAATCGGCCCCGATCACGCGAGTGCCGCCGTCATTGAATACGCCGCGGAGCGCGATATCGGGAAACGCTTCGAACTCGCGGAGGAGTTTGCCGTCGCCGTCCCAGACCTTCACCTTGTGATCGCGACCGGTAGAGATCAGCTTACCGTCGAGGGCGTAACGCACATCGGTCACGCGGTCGCCATGCTGCCAATTCTTGATCGCCGCGCCATCTTGCATATTCCAAAGTCGAATCGTGCCGTCCTCCGAACCGGAAGCGAGCACGTTCGAGTCGCTGCGAAAGGAAACAGCCGTCACCGCGGCGGTGTGCCCGCGTAGATCGTAGAATAGCCCGCCGTTGGCGGCCTCGGAGACGAGCAACCCGCCGTTGCGATCACCATCGGCCAGCAGCACGCCGTCGGGACTGAACGCCAGCGACGTGACCCAATCGGTATGCTTCTTGATCGTGTAGATCGTTTCGCCCGACGCGACGTTAATGCCTTTCACCAAACGATTCGGACCACCAATGGCAATGATCGACTGCTCGGGATTGATGTCGGCTGCGAGGATCGCGTCGTATTCGTCGCCAACGCGTGCCACGCGACGGCCGGTGACGAAATCGAACAACACCGCATGTCCGCTTTGCGCGCCGAGACCGCCGGCCGCCAGCAGATACTTACCATTCCGCGTGAATTGCAGCGAGTTCGCGAAGCCTTCGGGGAATGGCAAGATGCCTGCCAAACTGAGGCTGTCAGTGCGATAGAGCAGAATCTGCTTTTGTCCGCCGATTGCCAGCAGAGGCGCCCACGGGTTGTGCGCCATCGCCGTAACGGCCGTGGATCGCGGCGCATGAACCACCGGTTCGAGCAGAGCGTCGGACGGCAACGCGATTGGATCGGTCGGTTTGCCCGTGGGAGCTGTCGACAACGTGGGATTCGCACGCGGCTTGCCTTTCTTCGCGACCGAGCCGCTGTTCTCGAGCAGCCCTTGTTCGATCCATTTGCGAATCACCGCGATCTTGTCGTCGGCCAACTTGGGCTTGCCCAGCGGCATGAACGGCTCGACGCGATGCGAGATCACGAGGAGCAGTTTCGACGCATCGGCATTGCCGGCATCGACGACTTCGCCGGAGCTTGAGCCGACGGAGAGGCCTGCATACGACGAAAGGTCCAGGTCGCCTTTCTTTTGCTCGGCGTTGTGACACGACAAGCACGACTCGCGGAAGATCGCCACGACTTGCTGATCGTAGGTGACTTTATCGTCGGCCGAGACACCCGCCGCGCATGCGACGACGAACCACGCAGATAAGAGAACACGTCTATGCATTAGTGGTTGAACAGAAACTCCTTGGTGTTCAGCAACGCCCACAGAACGTCCTCGAACGCCTCGCGTTTGTCGGCGATGGGCGTCGACAACTCGACGAACTTGGACACTTCGGCCGCTGTAGGCTTGCGACCGAGCGTCGAGAGATACAGCTCGTCGACGATCTGTTCCGGCGACAGCTTACGCTCGAGCTGTTTCGCGACGACACCGCCGCCGCGAATCTTGTTATGAACGGTATCGCCGTTGAGCAGGTGCAACGCCTGCGACAAGTTGGGGTCCATCTTCACTTCGCACGAGCAAACGGTTTCGCGGCTAGCGCGGCCGAAGGTCGTAAGGAAATAGGTCGTGGTTTGGCCGTCGGCGATTTGCACGGCGCGAGCGCCTTGAGGCAGGCCTCGGAACTTGTTTTGATCCATCGTGCCCGTCGCCTGCGAGACGAGGTCGTACAGCACCTCGGCACGCACGCGGCGAATGGCGGCGTGGCTGAAGTTGGCGACGTCGAGTCGATTCGAATCGTTGACCGCCGTCGAGAGCTGATAGGTGCGACTTGTGCAGGTGTCGCGTACCAACTTCTTGTAATCGTAGTTGTACTCGACGAGCTTCGCTCCCAGCGCGTCGAGCAACTCGGGATTCGACGGCGGATTCGACACACGGACGTCATCGACAGGCTCGACGATGCCGCGTCCGAAGAAATGCGACCAAATGATGTTCGACAAGTTCTTAGCGAAGAACGGATTTTGCGGCGACGCCATCCACTCGGCCAGCGCTGCACGACGGTCTCGACCCTGGACGTTCGGCGTCTCGCCGCCAAGCAGCTTCGGCGTCATCGCGCGTCCGCCAACGGGGTGCTTCGTCTCGCCGCCCCCCGCGTTGAAGATGATGCGGTCGCGAGGGTCGGTGCCTTGCTTGCGGCCCACCTGCGAGAAGAACGCTGCGAATCCGTAGTAGTCGTCCATCGTCCAGCGATCGAACGGATGGTTGTGGCATTGGGCACATTGAATGCGCATGCCGAGAAACACCTGCGCGACGTTCTCGGTCAGCTTCAGGTTGTCGCGTTCGATTTGATAGAAGTTCGTCGGAGGGTTCTGGAACGTCGAGCCGCTGGCCGCGAGCATCTGCTCGACCACGCGATTGATCGGGACATCGGAACCCAGTTGTCCCGCCAGCCAATCATAGAAGAGAACTGCCGATTTGTAGCTGATGCCAAGGTCGATGTTCCCGTTCGAGCGAATCTGCAGCAGTTCGGCGAACTTCATGACCCACAGCTCGACGAACTCCTTGCGGTCGAGAAGGCGATCGACCAGCTTCGCTCGCTTGTCGGGATCGGCGTCGGCAACAAAAGCGTCGTGCTCTTGCCGCGAAGGCAATTGGCCGATGATGTCGATCGACGCGCGACGCAAAAATACCTCGTCGCTACACACGTCGGACGGGGCGATGCGAAGTTTGCGATGCTTGGCCGCGACCAGATCGTCGATGAAGTTGACGGCCGGATAAGCCGGCGGCGAGTACTGCAAATCCTTCGGCAGTATGATGGCCTGCGATCCGACGGTGTACGCGTCGAACCGCGCCATGACGAACGCTTCGCCACGGGCGCCGGCGGTGATCAGACCTTCATCGGAAACCTTGGCCGACGTTTCGTTGTTGGTGATGAAGGTTGCAAGCCGGGTGACATCGCGGTCGGCGCCGTCGGAATACGTCGCCCGCACCATCAACTGTTGCGTGGCGCCTTCACCGTTGAGCACCATTTGACGTGGAAAAACTTCGAGCGCCGTCACCTTGGCAACGGTCGGCGGGTCATTCGGAGTGCCCGCCTCGAGCCAGCGGACGAGTGTGGCGTACAGGTGACTCTCGGACGTGAAGAGCTCGCCGCCGGTGTGGTTTGCGGTGCCAGTGGCCTTGGTGAGCAACAAGCTGTCGTGCGGCAATGCGAGGTTGATCCTGCGTCCGGGCTGCTCGCGCGTTAGCGAATGATAGTCCCGCTCCGGATCGAATCCGAACAGCGACAGGCGAAAACCGTCCTTGCCGCGTGCAGAACCGTGGCATGCTCCGGTGTTGCAGCCACCCTTGGCGAGCACAGGCATCACATCGAGACGAAAGCTGATCGGTGGGTCGAGCTGCGCGTTCTTCACAACGACGGGAACCGTGAGCGTTTGCCCGTCAGTCTCGACGATGAGCTTCGTCTCGCCGTCGGCCAGTGGCGTCAACGATTGTCCGTCGAGCTTGGCGATCGCTGAATTCTCGACCGTCAACTTCGCCACACGACTCGCATCGCGAGTGATGCCACTCGGATCGGTCGCCTGCACGACGATCGATTGACGATCGCGGGCCGATGTCAGCGAGACGCTGTTAGGAAACACTTCGACGCGCCTCGGCGGCGCCAACGCGGCGGCCGATGTTGCCGAGGTCGAAGTGGCGGCATCGAGTCCGAAGGCGATCGCGAAATACAGGGCTACACACGGCGCCATAGCGATTAATTCCCTTGGGCCTCGAATTGTTTCTGACGTTCGAGGCGAAGCTGATCTAAACGCGATAGAGGCTTGGCGGCAGGCGCCGCTGCGACCGTCGTCGGTGACGCCGCGGCGGCGGGGGTTGGTGCGGGAGCAGGACGGGGCTTGTCGATGCGCAAGGTTCCGCCACCGGCGAAGGTGTGCACCATCGGCTCGCCATCCTTCACGACCGTCGCCTGGCAAAATAGCGATGCGTGCTGACCTTCGGGACTCGTCGGATCGACCGTCACGTGAAACACTGCCTCGGTCGCGTCTTTGGCCACGTCCAGCGCCGGAGCGGTGACTTTGTTCGGCAGACCGACGAGTTGCAGCTTCGCCGTCCTTTCGAAGGCGGCGTTGGGTTGCAGTTTTACGAGCACGTCGACGGGCTTGCCTTGCTCGGCGGCGGCCATTTGAATCTGTCCGCCGAAGAAGTACGGCGAAATCGACAGCTTCGTCAGCGGCGCGCCGACCCACACTTGTCCGCCACCGATGGTCGCGTAAGCGTTGACGGTAATCTGCCAGTCGCCCGCGGCCGCGTTTCCTGTCGCGCTCATCGGATAGAGCGCCTCGGTCTGACCCTTGGGGATCAGCACCTCGGGTTGTGCGCTCACTCCGGGCGGACGAAAAGGCATCTGAACCCGAATCTCTTCATCCCACCCGGCCTTCTTCTCGGCCACGATTCGCACGTTCATCGACCCCGCCTGCAGCAGCGGCACCTTGGGTTCGACGAAGCGCACCGCGAAGGGCGCTTCGTCAACCACGGCCACGGCGATGCGGCTGACCTTTGTCGTGTAGTAAGGCGTGTCGTTCGGATTGCCTCGCACAAACACGGCGTTGTGCTCGAAGCGGCCAGCGATTTTCACATTGGCGTCGGCATGACGAGCACGCAACTCGACGAGCTTGGCGCCCAGCGGTGCGTCGGCAGCGGCCTCGAACACGACGGCGATCGAGCCGACGTTCGCGGCGACTTGCGGAGCCGACATCGTCACACCTGCCGGCAGATCAGCGGCCTCGAACTGCAGTGGCCCGCCGAAGTCGGCACGTGTGGTTTGAAAGAACGACGTCCATCGATTGCCTCGCGGCACGGCGATCCACTGGCGAGTTTGATTATCGTTACGTGCGACTTCGGGAGTGGTCACGGTCAGCCGCGGCGAGACAGGCGTCAATTCGACGCGATAAACGTAATCTGCGCCGCCCCCCATCAATTGATCCCGAATGTGCACGAAGTAATCACCAGCAGCGGGAGCAGTAAATCGCATGAAGCTGTCGAAGCTCGTGCCTTCGTCGTCGTTGCCGCCAAGATGCTTGCCAGCGGCGTCGAACATGTCGAGCACCGGATCGAGTGGCGATCCGAGATTACGCGCGAAGACGCGCACGTCGACCACCTGGCCCTGCGTCAGACCGATGCGATAAATGTCGACATCGCGAGCTTCGCCGATGATGCCATTGAGCGCAATCGGCACAGTCGAGGCCGAGTTCGCCTTGTCGAATCCGTTGTTAGGTTCCGTTTCGAGGACGTTGCCGAACGGAGAAACGCGCACGAGATTGGCTGAGGCTGCGCTGCGGCCGTCGCGTGACGCCCATGCCGCGTGGCGAGCGACCGGTTCGTCGGGCAGTTTGATCTGCGCGGTGAACGTGCCGAGCTTGTCGCCGAGAAAGGTGACATCGAGCGGTTGGCCGGCCGGACCTCCGGCGGGATATACAGCTGTCGGACGCGGAAAGTCGCCGATGTGCAGACGGTAGTGGCAGTTGTCGGCCCCGGCGAACGAACTCTCGCGAACCGACACAATGTACACGCCATCTGCGGGCGCGACTGCCTGGGCGAAGCAATCTTGCCCCAACTGCGGCGTGTCGTCGGCTGCGTCGAGCTCGAATCGATCGGCGTCGAGAATCGCCACGGCAGCGTCGAACATGGCGCGGCCCAAACGAATCGCTTCGACCTCGACGGTGATGAGCTGCCCTTTCTTGGCTTCGATGGCGTAGTAGTCGATGTCCTCGTTCGTGGCGACGCCCTCCACGGTCGTGTTCATCGCGATCTTCTGTGGCTGCGCGAAGTTGCTGTTCGGCTCGACTTCGCCGATGACCGGCAGCGAGCCGACCCAAAACGTGTGCAAGCGGCTGAAGCCATGAGCCGTTCGAAGCCGCAGGTGGTATTCGCCAAGCCGCGCGTCGGGCGCGATCTTCAAGGTGGCCTTCACCTGGTCGTTCGCTTGACCTACGGGTTCGATCTTCGTCACCTCGAGCCCGGGCTCGTAGACGTGCAGTTCCTGCGGGTTGCCAAGGCGGGCGCCGCAAGACTACCTCGACCTCGGTACCGCTTGTGCCTCCCGTCGGCAGCAGGCTCGACACGTCGGGGCTTGTGCCCCATGCCGTCGAAGCGACCAACATTACGAACGTGGCGCACAGTATCGGAATCACGCGGGAGCGCAACATTGGCTGACTATTTGGCGGGGTGAAGTTGGCGGGTCAAACGGGGGCGGGCGACGATGCGAGCGGGCAGGGGATGGCGATTACGCGAGGAGCTCCTTGATGACTTTGCCTTCGGCGATGATCTCGATCGGGCGATCACCGGGGGCCATGAGCTCCTTGTCGGCGTTGATGCCCAACTGGTTGTAAACGGTAAACGCCCAATCCTCGACGCTCAACGCGTCTTCGGCAGGCTCGGTGCTCGTGGCGTCGCTCTTGCCGTAGATGAATCCACGTTTCAGGCCACCGCCAGCCATCGCGATCGAGTAGACCTTCGGGTAATGATCGCGGCCGGCAGTGTTGTTGATCTTCGGCGTGCGTCCGAACTCGGTCGTGAGCATGACGAGCGTCGACTCGAGCAGGCCCCGACGATCGAGGTCGCGAATGAGCGCGGCGAAGCCTTGATCGAGCGGCGGCACGTTGCCGGCCATGTTGCCGTGAATGTTGTCGTGATGATCCCAACTGCCAAACGTGAGCGTCACGAAACGGACGCCGGCCTCGACGAGCCGACGAGCCAGCAACATTCGCCGGCCGGCGGCGTGAGCGCCGTATTCGTTGCGGATGGCTTCGGGTTCGGCTGCGAGGTTGAATGCCTCGCGCGATTCGGTCGAGCTGATCATCGCGTAGGCCCGCTGATAGAACGAATCCATCGCGTCCAAGGCGTCGGACTGTTCCATCTTGCGGAAGTGTTCATCGGCCGCGGCAATCATCGTTCGCTGACGCGCGAAGCGCTCGGCATTGATGCCGCCGAAGAGGCTGAGGTCTTTGACTTGGAATCCGTCAGAAGCCGGATCGGCGCCGAGGCTGAACGGCCCGTATGCGCTGCTCAGATAGCCGGAACCAGCGTCGACGGTCGGCAAGCTCGGAACGCAGATGTAAGGGGGCAAACTGCCGCGAGCGCCGAATTCGTGAGAAACGATCGACCCAAATGACGGATACTTGAGTGCCGGGCTGGGCCGATAGCCGGAGAACATGTTGTGCGTGCCGCGTTCGTGAGCGGCTTCGCCATGGCTCATGGCACGGACGACGCACAGCTTGTCGGCGATGCCGGCCGTGTGTTGGAACAACTGGCAGAAATGCTCGCCGTCGATCTTCGTCGGCACGCTGCCATACGGCCCGCGGTACTCGACGGGCGCGTACAACTTCGGGTCGAACGACTCCTGCGCCGCCATTCCGCCAGGCAGGAAGATGTTGATGACCGACTTGGCGGGGCCTTCGGTCGATTGGTAGCTCTTCGTGCCGGCCTTGGCTTGCAGGCGTAGGGCGTCGCCTAGGGTAAGGCCAAGCCCGCCCAGCATTCCCACTTGTAGGAAGTCGCGTCGCGAGGGGATCGCAAGTGGGCGGACTGCGGAAGTCTCCGTCTGCGTTTGCTCAAATCGACTGGGTCGTCGGCTCATCGGCATTCGTGCTCCGTTTGGGAAGGCCGCCGACATTATGCCAAGGCGCGTGAGATTGTTACAGCATTTTGTCGCCCATGCGGCGCATAAAAAAGCCCACGGACAGAGTGTCCGTGGGCTTCAAATCATTACGAGGATGACATTAAGTGCCGCACGGCGGTGCACAGGCCGGAGCGCACGGAACTGGTGCGCATGGCACCATCACGGGCACTTGGCAAGTGATGGTCTTAGCCACCATCTTGCACACCGGAACCTGAATCTGGCGCTGCACGGTGTACGGCACGGGCACCGTGTACGAGCAGGTGCGAACTTGCGGCTCGCACTTGTACGAGGTCACCGTGAACGTCCGGCTCTCCGTCTTCGGAACCATGACGGTGTAAGAGACTTCCTTCGTCTGCGGCACTTGGATCACCTGCGGAACCTGAATGGTCTTGGTGCGAGTCTCTTGTCGATAGGTGACAACGTTGTAGCTGTACGGAACCTGATCGATTTGTTGCTGATAGCAGGTCACGTCAACTTCGCGCGTCACGATGTTCGGCACCCACACGCGTTGGACCATGGGCATGCACGGTGTGCAGGGGCGCACGGCACGCAGCAGACCGGACTTCGCATCACGCGGCGCAGACCAACTTGCTTGATCACGCCTTCATCTTGCGACTTGCTTTTCTCGGAATCCTTGCCGGCCATCGGCTTGGGCAAGTCCGAGGGGGACATGGGTTCGGACATCGCAGGCATCGGCATCGAGTCGACGCACGTGCCGCATGTTGGCACGCAAGGCACAGTCTGCCAGCAACCGTGATCTTCGGTGATCGTCTTTTTGGTCACTACGGGCACCATGCGGCAAACTTGTCGCGTGGCGCTCACGGTCTTTGTTTCGGGAACGGTGACACAGTAACTGCACTCTTGCGGCTTCATCACCGTTTGGCAGACGGTATAGTTGACCGTCTTGGTCTGCGTTTGCGGCACCATCGTGCAGTACTGGCGCGTGACCTGTTGCTGCACCGGCACCGAGATCATTGCAGTGTACGTTGACTGACGAGTTTCCTGACGACACAGCGTCTGCGACACCGTGCGCGTTTCCATCGTCATCACGGGACACATGACCGTGCGCTGGACGGTCTGCATCTGCATCACGCATGACGGCATGCACGGGGAACATCCCATACCGCATCCCATGCCGTATTGCATACTCGCGAAAGCCATATTCGAGTATGCCATGTTGGGATACGCCGCTTCGACGCGGCCGAGACTTACGACGAGTATGACAACTGCCAAACTTCCTGCGATCAATCGTGTCATTGCTGTGCTCCTTCTTGGCGATGAATTCATGTTGTGGGGGCGTCGCTTCGTTGCGATCCACCTGTTGTGAGATGGCAAGTAGCTTGCGCCAATGAGGCCGGGCAGACAAGGGGCGCTGATTGCCTAATGCAGGGGAGCCGTCTAGCATGGCGAATTCTCATACAAATTCCGAGCCAGGAGCGCCCGCAACTATGGTTCCGATCTTCGATCTTTCGGGGCGTGCCGCGCTGGTCACCGGCGGCAGCAAGGGCCTAGGCCTCGCCATGGCCCGCGCTTTGGCCGAAGCCGGAGCCGATGTCGCTATTACCAGCCGTCATAAGGACGAACTCGAAGCGGCGGCCGAGTCGATTCGTAGCGGCACCGGAAGGCGTGTCGAGCCGCTCGTATGCGACATGCTCGACCGGCAAGCGGTGCGAGATTTAGCCGGCACGGCGATCGAACGCCTTGGTCGCGTTGATATTCTCGTGAACAACGCGGGGAGCAACAACCCGCAGCCGATCGACGAAATCGACGACGCGTCCTGGGATCGGCTATTGGAGCTGAATCTCACGAGCGTGATGGGGCTGACCCGCGCGATCGTTCCGCAGATGAAAGAGCGCAAGTGGGGACGGATCATCCACATTTCGTCGATCATGGCCTTCGCGAGCAAGGAAGGCCGAAACGCCTACTCGGCGACCAAGGGGGCGCTCAACGGCATGATTAAGGCGACGTGCCACGACCTCGCCCCGTGGAACATCACCGTGAATTGCATCGCCCCCGGACCGTTCATGACCGACCTGCCCGGCAAGATGTTGACCGATGCCGAGAAAAAGAACTTCGCATCGCGCACGGCTTTGGGCCGTTGGGGCGAGCCACGCGAACTTGCGGGCCCCGTGTTGCTGTTGGCGAGCGAGGCGGGAAGTTACATCACCGGCGCGGTGCTCGTCGTCGATGGCGGCACGCTGTGCAAGACGTTCTGACGTCACTCCGCCCCGATCAAAATCGCAATCGCCAGTAGCAGCATCGTTATGCCGTTCAGGCAGAAATGCACGACCAGGCTCGGCCAGATGCGATGCGTGCGTTGATACACGTACCCAAGCACGACCGACAACAGAAATAGCGGGATCGGATCGGAGCGCACTTCGCCGCCGGGCCATCCAAGGTGCAACAGTGAGAACACGGTCGCGCTGATGATAATCGGCGCCCATGAGACATTCCGAAGCAAGGCTGTTTCGTTCAGCGAACTCGTCGGCGCGTCGATCTCGCCATCGACAACCGGGGGCAACTCCTCGACCGTTGGACCGACGGGCCAGAATCGTTCGAGCCATCCTTGAAACACGACGCGGAAGAAGAACTCTTCGCCGATCGGTGCTGCGATCACCGCCGCGAACGTCGAGAGGCCGACGATCGACGGCTCGGGATATTCACGAATCAACGTCTCAATCGGGTGCTTACCGGTCACCCAATGACTGAGGATCGCCTGCACGACATATACCGCGGGGATCACGGCCAAAGCCGCTGTAACTCCCAGCACGATGTCGCGCTTGAGATGTTCGGTGTCGGTGCCGAAATCCTCGCGCGTGGCTCCTACGGACGATCGCAATAACACCACGCCGATGCCGAACGTGAGCAAGTTCGAGGCAATCGCTGAAGCCAACAGTGCGCGGGCTTGAGGGGCGGTGAATTGCTCGTTCTCGGTCGCCTCGTCGGGGTGTCGGAAGCCGAAGAGGTACGGCAAAGTCGGTTGCAGCGACAGCGAGATCAGCGCAATCGCGAGCACATGCGAGCCCCGCCACGGCACGACGCGGCGCACCTCGGGCGCTTCGAGCCTGCTGTGCCACAACGAGGCGACCGAGCGCGCGCTGGCAACCAGCAGCGATGCGGCGACCAACAGCACCGCGAAATTCACCAAGAACGCCGTGGGTTCGGGCATGCGACCACACTCTCAAGTAAGAGTAGCTAGGCTCGCAGAAGCCGCATCGCCGCAAGAACGTAAGCGACGCCCGAATATGCGGTGAGCGCGACCGTCGCCCAAACCGAGGCTTGCACGCCTAAGACAATCCAGCTCGGAACGACCGTCGCACTGATCGTTGGCCATGCCAAAAACGCAAGACTGAACGCCGCAGCAGCGCATTGGGCGACCATCTTCAACTTGCCCGACATGGCGGCCGAGAAGTCGGCCCCCTGTTGCTCGAGAAAGCTGCGCAGGCCGGTGATTAGCAGCTCACGCGCGACGACCAACACCACCACCCATGCGCGAAAGCCAAGTTCGTGCAGCCCCGAGTTCGGAATCGCGACGAGAAAGATGAACGTTCCGCAGATCACGACCTTGTCGGCAAACGGATCGAGAATCCGACCGAGCGTCGTGACCATCCCGTACTTGCGGGCGAAGTAACCGTCGAGCCAATCGGTGCCTGCCGCGACAAGAAAGAACACGAACGCCGCAGCGTACCAACCGAGGCCGATGCACACGAACAGAAAGACGGACAGCACCAGTCGAGCCACGGTCAACTGATTCGGCAGGTTCATGATGCCGCTGGTCGCCGAGGGCGGTGTTGCCGGAGTTTTGGTCGTGGTGGCCATGAGAGGCGTTGGCGGCTAGCGAGGTTTACCGACCGGCGCTCCGATCAGATCATACCCACGGGAGGCAACGATCTCGCACGGCACCATGTCGCCTGCTCGCAGTCGCTTGCCCGTCACATAAACGACCGAGTCGACATCCGGAGCGTCGGCAAAAGTTCGCCCGATCCAAACGTCGCGCTGCCCTTCGAGCGGCACATCCAACAATACGTCGCATTGCTGGCCGACGCGCGTCGCATTCCATGCAAACGCCATTTCCTGCTGCACCGCCATCAACCGATCGCGACGTTCGTTCTTAACGTCATCGCTCACATGGTCGGGCAGTCGGGCCGCGGGAGTGTCGGGCTCAAACGAATATGTGAACACGCCGAGCCGCTCGAACTGCTGCTCGCGGACAAAGCCGACCATCTCTTCGAACTGCTCGTCGGTCTCACCGGGGAACCCGGCGATAAACGTCGTTCGCATCACGAGGTCGGGAATCGCCGCCCGCAGCTTGTTGATCAGCGTCACCGTGTCGGCCTTGTTCACGCGCCGCTGCATGCGCTTGAGCATCGTGTCGTTGATGTGCTGCAGCGGCATGTCGAGATACGGCAGAATCTTCTCGGACTTCGCGAGCACGTCGATCAACTCGTCGGTGAAGTACATCGGATAAAGGTACATCACACGAATCCAGTCGAGCCCTTCGACGCGATTCAGCTCGGTCAAAAGCTCCGCAAGTCGCGGACGGCCGTACATGTCGAGGCCGTAGTACGTGGTGTCCTGCGCGACGATGTTCAGCTCGCGCACGCCATCGGCCGCTAGTTCCTGGGCCTCAGCGATCACCTCTTCCATCGGCTTCGTGGCGTGCTTGCCGCGCATCTTCGGAATCGCGCAGAACGTACAAAGCCTGTCGCAGCCTTCGGAAATTTTCAGAAATGCGAAGTGGCGAGGCGTGATGCGCAGCCGATTGCGATCGGAAAGCGCCACCGACGGCGCGGGGCTGAACACCGTCCGCTGCTCGTGCAGTCCGCCGACCAGGCGATCGGCCACCTTCGTCACGTGCTCGCGACCGAAAACGCCGACGACGTGATCGATCTCGGGCAATTCCTCGAGCAGCGCGTCTTTTTGGCGTTCGGCCAGACATCCCGAAACGATCACGCCTTTGATCGCCCCTTGGCGTTTCAATTCAATCATCTCGCGGATGGCGGAATACGACTCCTGGCGAGCCTGCTCGATGAACCCGCAAGTGTTCACGACGACGAAGTCCGCACCCTCGGGATTGCTTACCATGCGGTAGCCATCGAGTTGCAGCAGCCCGAGCATCCGCTCGCTGTCGACCAGATTCTTCGGACAGCCGAGGCTGACGAACGAGTAAGTGCCCTTATCGGCAGCGATCCGCGGGCCGGCAGCGACCTTGGGAACGTCGGCGGCGGAGTCAACGATTGGCAGGCTCTGCATCTAAGGATCGTTCTCGAGCGAAATGGGGGGACGCTCGATTGGAGAGCGCTGGGGCCGATGCGAATACCCTCAATCTACACCGATCTTGCTGTTTCGGCCACCGGCGCAGCTAGCGCGGCTGTGGAGAGTTGCAGCATTATCCGAATATCTTCACCGCGCTCTGCAATGTCTTCCATGCTCCCCACATCATGGGAAGTCCGACCGCGGCCCAGGCTAGCGCGGTCTTTGCGTCGAAACCGCCGCGGCCGATGCCGAATGAATCACCTTCCGCCGCTCCGGACCCTTGCGACTTCCGCAACGCGGCAACTTCGCTGTCAGACATGAACCATTTCGGTGCGACCGGCCGGATAAGCGCGTTGCAGAGGAAGCCAACCACCAGAAAGCCGACCAACACGTACATCGTCGCGTCGTACAACCTGTCGGTCGGCACGCCGGCGGCCTTGTTGAACTCGCGGATGTAATTGACGACGACGGGCCCGACGATTCCCGCCGTCGACCAGGCCGTGAGCAGTCGTCCGTGAATGGCGCCGACGAATTGCGTTCCGAACATGTCGGCTAGATAGGCCGGTACCGTGGCGAATCCGCCGCCGTACATCGACAAGATGACGCAGAACGCGCCCACAAAGAGCGCCTTCGATCCCAAGTGCGCGAATGTCGGCACCAGCGCGTACAGGACGATGCCGACGCCGAAGAAGCAAAAGTACGTCACCTTTCGGCCGAGATGATCCGACAGCGACGCCCACATCAGCCGGCCCGCAATGTTGAACAGTGAGAGTAACGCCAAAAAGCCCGCGGCCACATCGGCGATTGCCGCTTTCTGAGCAGTATCTAGCGCCGCGAAGCCAAGTTCGGGTTGCCCGATGAGCGCGCCGCCGAACACTTCCTGCAGCATCGGCGACGCGATGCCAATGACGCCGATCCCGGCCGACACGTTCAGCATGAGCACAGCCCAGATCAGCCAGAACTGCGGCGTCTTGAGGACGTCGCGCAGATGCACGTTCCCGCGGGTGATCATCGCGTTCTTCGCCGGCGGCGGCGTCCAGCCTTCGGGTTTCCAGCCATGCGGCGGCACGCGATATGTGAAGGCGCCTGCCATCATGTAGACGAAATAGACGGCCGCGAGCACGACGAACGTCTGCCACACCCCAACCGATGTCGGCGTTTCGAAGTAGTTCATCAACATGCTCGCCAGCGGCGAGCCGATCATCGCTCCGCCGCCGAAGCCCATGATCGCCATACCGGTGGCCATGCCTCGTCGGTCGGGAAACCATTTGATGAGCGTCGACACCGGGGAGATGTAACCCAGCCCGAGGCCGATGCCGCCAATCACGCCCGAGCCCAGCCAAAGCATCCATAGCTGATGGACGTAGACCCCGAAGGCCGAGATCAGCAATCCACCGCACCAACAGCAGGCAGAAAACACCGCGGCCTTGCGAGGCCCGACCCGTTCAAGCCATCCGCCCCACAACGCCGCCGCGGAGCCGAGAAGCACGAAGAACAGCGTGTACATCCAACCCAACTGTGCGACGGTCCAATCGCAGGTCGTCGTGAACAACGCGGTAACGAGCGTCGCGTCTTCGCCACACTTGACCGGTTCCGTGACGCCGATCGCCTGCGCCAGCGGCAGCCAGAAGACGCTGAAGCCGTACGCCATGCCAATGCAGAGATGAATCGCCAACGCCGCGGGAGGCACGGTCCAACGATTAAAGCCCGCGCGGGCAATCGTCCGCTGGCGATCGAGGAGACCAAACTTGCCGCCAGCCGGAGCAGTCACGTCGTGATGAAACTCACCCGCTGCCTCGTGATTAGTCAGCGAACAGCGTCCGCATCAGGTCGCGCGTCCCCAGCGTCCGTGGGCTCAAGAAGAGTTCGCCCGCCGTGTAGCCCGCGGCGCTGCCGTAATGCAAGGCAATCGCCTTCACACGTTCCAGCACGTGCGCCTTGGCGACGGGAAACTGCGTCTCGTAGCAGCGAACGGCCGCGAGTTTCGTCTCCAGCGTCTCGCTGATATCGAAGACAATGTGCCCCGCGCACGGCGGCAGTTCCAGCGATGTGAAACACAGCGAGTAGTACAGCTGCGCCGGGATCGTGTGTACCGACAGGTCGGGAAAG
Organism: uncultured Planctomycetota bacterium; assembly: GCA_963708675.1. GTDB lineage: Bacteria > Planctomycetota > Planctomycetia > Pirellulales > PNKZ01 > DATAXP01. The sequence goes on along the minus strand of CAVPTO010000003.1, from coordinate 289,951 downwards.
TGCTCGTCCCATTTCGTCAGCCGGGCATAGAACACCGCGGCGTCGGTGATCTGCATCGCCTGCCAGTGGTCGGGCGAGGCCATTGGCGTCTTGTCGCCAAAGCCGATCACCAGCTTCGGCCGATGTTTGCGAAACACCTTCGCCAGCGCCACGCGGGCTTCAAACGTGTCGAACAGCCGGCGATTGGGCAGCTCGAGATGAATACGCATGTGGATGCCCAGCTTCTCGCTGGCCTTGCGGGCCTCGTCGAGTCGCACTTCGGGGCCAGGCGACAGCGGCGTCGGCTCGCCATCGGTCAAATCGACGATGCCCACGCGATAACCCTGTTGCACCATCCGCGCCAGCGTTCCGCCGCAGGCGATCTCTACGTCGTCCGGATGCGCGCCAACGGCAATCACGTCGAGCGGCAGCTCCTCGGCCTTCGGTTCGATTGCGTCGGATTTCGCCATGCGTGCGTCCGTTTAGCTGCTCGCTTTGACGATGGAGATCAAAAACGTCGGGTTCAGCGCCTCGAACCGCAGGCGTTCCAGTTGATGCGTTCCACGGGCCACGTTCACCATGAACACGTTGACGTTCGACTGCCGCCGATGCAGCGTCGTATTTACCTCAGCCAGGTTCTCGATGCTGCCGACGCTCGCCACGAGCCGACCACCGGGTTTCAAGCGATCAAAAGCCGCGTCAACGAGGCGACTAATATCGCGACCGCTGCCGCCGACGAAGATGCAATCCGGGTCGGGCAGCGCTGCCCAGGCCTCGGGCGCCTTGCCAAGCACCGGCACGAGGTTCGGCACGTGGAAGCTCTCGGCATTCGTGATGATGAGGGCGTGGTCCTCACCGTCCATTTCAATGGCGTAAGTCGTGCCGCCTGATGCGAGTTGGGCCGCTTCGATCGCCACCGAGCCGCTTCCCGCGCCGACGTCCCACACCGTGCTCGTCGGCCCCAGATCAAGTTCCGCCAGCGCCAGCGCCCGCACCTCGGCCGGCGTCACGAGCCCGCGCTTCGGCTTCGATTGCAGGAACGCATCGTCGCGATTGCCGAACAACCGTCGCCCGGTCATCTCGCTCGGTCGATCGGGCACGTGCGGCTTACGCACCAAGATCATCACGTTCAGCGGCGAGAACTCCTGCTCGGCAATCTCACGCAGCTCGCCTTGCGTCACACGTTCATCCGGCGACCCAAGGTTTTCGCACACGTAGGCCGAAAAGTAGTCGACCTTCCGCTTCAGCAATGCCTGGGCGATGGCCGTCGGCGACGCGGTTTCGGTCGTGAACAGGCCGACCTTCGTCGCGATGCGAATCTTATCGAGCACCGCCTCGACCGGATGGCTCGCGAGGTTGGTGAGGTACGCCTCTTCCCAGCTTTCTTTCACCCGCGCGAACGCCAGTTGCATGCTGCTGACGTGCGGGACGACCTCGAAGCGGTCCTTGCCGAGGCGATCGCAGAGATAGCGGGCCAGACCGTAGAACATCGGGTCGCCGGAGACGAGCACGACGATCTTGGTTTCCCGCGAAGAGGCAAGCTGCTCGACGACGCGTTCCAAGTCGCCACCGACGACGAGACGCTTCGCCTTCGTGACGGGCACCAGCCCCAGCGCGCTTTCCGCCCCGACCAGCAGCTCTGCCTGTTCGATGCGTTGCCGCGCGGCGCTCGTCAGCCCCTCGAGGCCGTCTTCGCCGATGCCAACGATATGGATTTTGCTTTGCATGAAACCGTGGATTCTACGACGCCCGAAAAATCTCGCAAACCCGTCCGCGTTATTGCGCACCCTATGGACACGGGTTTGTGCGCAATAATCACGCCGGCGAGTGGCTTACGTCTTCGCTTGACTGTCGGTCGACTTAGAGCCGCGTTGGCGACGTTCCCTACAGAATTGGAATCGTCCGTGGGTAAAGAACGACCGGCCGATTTCATTGACACGGGCCGCGCGACTTTGCAGACTGGTAGTATGCGGCGGGCTACACCTGCACGGGGATGTCCGACCGCACCCGCCTACGCATCGATCTCATTTGCATCCACATCTCACGGAGTAAGCACGCGATGCTCAACGTCACCGGTCGAGGAGTCGCACATACCTGCGACGGTATGCGAAGGCGCGACTTTTTGCAGGTCGGCACCTTGGGGGCGATTGGCCTGTCGCTGGCGGACCTCGTTGCGGCCGAGGCACAGGGCAAGGTTGTCAAAGAGAAAGACAACCGCTCGTGCATCATGATCTTCAATCTCGGCGCGCCGAGTCAGCTCGACTGCTGGGACATGAAGCCCGACGCACCGGCCGAGATTCGTGGCCCGTTCAAGCCGATTCAAACCGCCTCGCGTGACATCCAGATCTCCGAGATCTTTCCGCTGATGGCGAAGCAGGCCGACAAGTTCTCGCTCGTGCGCAGCTGTTATCACACAGCAGCCGCCGTGCACGACACCGGACATCAAATGATGCAGACCGGTCGACTGTTCACCGGCGGCATCAACACGCCGCACGCCGGTTGTGCGGTGAGCTACCTGCTCGGCCGCAAGAGCGATCTGCCCGCGCACGTCGTGTTGCCCGAGCCGATGGGTCGCACGGGGGGCAACCTTCCGCACGGACAAGACGCTGGGTTCCTCGGCAAGGCGCACGATCCATTCGCCTTGATGGCCGACCCGTCGAAGCCGAACTTTCAAGTCCCCGATATGCTGCCGCCAAAGCAAATCGGCGACGTGCGGCTCGAGCGACGCCAAAAACTTCGCAAGATTGTCGACGATGCGGTGCGCGACTTCGAAGCCAGCGACGACGCGCAACTGCTTGACAGCAACTTCCAGGCGGCCTTCCGTCTGATGACGAGCGTGCAAGCCCGCGAAGCATTCGACCTCACCCGCGAGCCCGAAAAAGTTCGCGAGCGCTATGGCATGAACCGCTTTGGCCAATGCTGCTTGCTCGCGCGGCGGTTGATCGAATCGGGCGTGCGCTTCGTGACGCTCAACACGTTCCTCACCGTGTTCGACGAAATCACGTGGGACATCCACGGCAGCAAGCCGTTCACGTCGATCGAGGGCATGCGCGACATCGTCGCCCCGATGTACGATCAAGGCTACAGCGCGTTGCTCGAAGACCTGTATCAGCGCGGCATGTTGGAGACGACGATGGTCGCCTCGTTGGCCGAGTTCGGTCGCACGCCGCGCGTGAACCCGGCGGGTGGCCGCGACCATTGGCCGCAATGCTGGACGATCAAGTTCGCTGGCGGCGGCGTGAAGGGTGGCCGCGTCGTTGGCCGCAGCGACCAGATTGGCGGCGTTCCGGCCGAGCGACCTGTCGACCCGTCGGAAGTCGTCGGCACGATTTATCACAGCTTGGGGCTCGACTTGGAAAAGACGCTGCCCGGTCCGCAGAAGCGGCCATTCCCGCTCGTCGACCACGGCAAGCACGAAATCAAGGAGCTGTTTTAACGGTTCCACATCGCGCCAAGCCCAGGGCCTGCCGGCCCTGGGTCCGAAGCGCGCTGTGCCTACCACGCACATTTCACCGCACAGGCTTCATAGCAATACATCGCCCGACATTGGGACCGCCTTCGGCTGGGTAGGGCGGACTCATTCCCAACGGTCGCGGCACATGTCATTCGTCGGCGCGTCTCCCCACGGACCGCCGAGGAGGTGCCATTTGAATGTTCTCCACGCTCCAAACCCCTCTCCCTTTGGGAGAGGGTGGCTCGCGCAGCGAGACGGGTGAGGGCGGGGTGCGGGCCACGTTGTCGTCCATCCCTTTTTCGCGCGGCAGAGTTTCGTCGGTGAGCAAAACGGCGCGAGTGACAACACAACGCACCCTCATCCGGCCTTCGGCCACCTTCTCCCGGAGGGAGAAGGGTTATCAACAAACCCCTCTCCCTTCGGGAGAGGGTGGCTCGCGCAGCGAGACGGGTGAGGGCGGGTCGCAATCCACGTTGTCGTCCATCGCTTTTTCGCGCGGCAGAGTTTCGCCGATCAGCAAAACAGCGCGAGTGACAACACAACGCACCCTCATCCGGCCTTCGGCCACCTTCTCCCAGAGGGAGAAGGGCTTGTGGGCGCTGGTCTTTTTAATATGTGCGTCTTCGACGGCGACCGCGGCCGAGCGCCTCGTCATTCTGCCAACCGAGGTGAAGCTCGCCGGCTCCGAGGCTCGCCAGTCGTTGCTTGTCGAAAACGAAGTCGACGACCAGTTCACCGGTCAGATCACCGACGGAGTGACATTCGAGTCCAGCGACCCGAAGATCGTCGAAATCTCCGACGGCGTCGCCAAGGCGGTCGGCAACGGGACGGCCACGATCACCGCGAAGGTCGGCAAGCGCAGCGCAAAGACCACAGCCATCGTCACAGGCATGGACACGCCGTTCGTCTGGAGCTTTCGCAACCACGTCGAAAGCGTGATGGCGAAGTCCGGCTGCAGCACGGGCCCGTGTCACGGCGCCCAGGCGGGCAAGGGTGGCTTCAAAATCTCGCTGCTCGGTTACGATCCGGAAGGCGATTACCAGGTGATCACCCGCCAGGCGCGTGGCCGCCGCATCGTGCCCAGCGATCCTGGCCGCAGCCTCGTGCTGACGAAGCCGACGGGCTTGCTGCCGCACAAGGGCGGTGTCCGTTTCGGACCCGAGTCGATCGAGTATCGCGTCCTTTCCCAGTGGATCGCCGCCGACACGCCGCCCCCGCAAGCGAGCGACCCGCGCATCGTGCGTGTCGAAATCCTCCCCAGCGGCGTCGTGCTCAAGCCCAGCGATCGGCAGCAATTCGTGCTGCTCGCGCACTTCACCGACGGCCACGTCGAGGACGTCACGCGATGGGCCCGCTACACATCGACCAATGAGTCAGTCGCCCAGGTGAACGAGACGGGCGGCGTGAAGATCGTCGGCAACGGCGAAGGGGCGATCACGGCCTGGTATCTGAGCAAAGTCGTCATCGCCAGCGTCACGGCGCCGTTCAAGCAAAAGGTTGACCCGCAGATCTTCGCCTCGAGCCCGCGGCGAAACTTCATCGACGACTTGGTGCTCGACAAGCTCGAAGCGCTGAACATTCCGCCGTCGCCGCAGGCCAGCGACAGCGAGTTCATACGCCGCGCGTATGTCGATACCGTCGGCATGTTGCCCACCTCCGAAGAGACGAAGCAATTCCTCGATGACACGTCGCCGGACAAGCGCGATCGCGTGATCGACGCGCTGCTCGATCGGCCGGAGTTTGTCGACTATTGGAGTTACAAGTGGGCTGACCTGCTGCTGGTGAATAGCGAGAAGCTCAAGAACCGCGCCCGCGAGGGTGGCGATCCGGAGTCGACGCAGATGTGGTCGTACTACGCGTGGATTCGCCGCAATGTCGAAGCCAACACGCCGTGGGACACGATGGTCCGCGAGCTCGTTACCGCCCGCGGGCACACGCTCGAAAACGGCGCAGCCAATTTCTTCCTGCTGCATCGCGATCCGCTCGACCTGTCGGAAACGACGACCGTCGCGTTCCTCGGCATGAGCGTCAACTGCGCTCGCTGCCACAACCATCCGCTCGAAAAATGGACGAACAACCAATACTACGCGATGGCGAATTTGTACTCGCGTGTGCGGACGAAGCTCGCCCCCGATGGCGGCAACATCGTCTTCGCCGCCAGCGACGGCGAGTTGATGCAGCCGCTGACGGGCAAGCCTCAGCCGCCGACGCCGCTCGACGGCGAAGCGATGGCGCTCGACGCCCCTGGTGATCGTCGCGAGCACCTCGCCAAATGGCTCACCTCGCCGGAGAACCCATACTTCGCGCGGTCGATTACCAATCGCGTGTGGGCGAACTACTTCGGTGCGGGACTTGTTGAACTCGTCGACGACATGCGACTCACAAATCCTGCGAGCAACGAACAACTTCTCAGCGCCGCGGCCGCGCATCTCGTCGAACACCACTTCGATTTGAAGTCGCTGATGCGCGTCATCCTGCAATCGGCGACGTATCAGCGCTCGAGCGAGCCGGTGAAGGGGAACGAACAGGACCGACGGTTCTACTCGCGGTACTATCCGAAACGGCTGATGGCTGAGGTGATGCTCGACGCCGTGAGCCAGGTGACGTCGTCGCCGACCGAGTTTCCCGGCTACCCGAAGGGTTGGCGATCGTTGCAACTTCCCGATTCGTCGGTCAGTTCGTACTTCCTTTCGGCGTTCGGTCGGCCCGACCGCGAGGTGACGTGCGACTGCGAACGGACGGCCGAGCCTTCGATGGTGCAGGTGCTGCACATCTCGAACGGCAGCACGCTCAACGGCAAGCTCGAAGCCAAGGGGAACTGCATCGACCAATGGCTCGATAGCGGCGCGCCACCCGAGGCGATCGTCGAGCAAGCCTATCTGGCAGCGCTCTCCCGCCGACCGAGCGAGAAAGAAGTTCACGCGATCATCGGCGTGCTGAGCGAGGCAAAGGACGAAGATCGCCGCAGCCTGCTCGAAGATATGCTCTGGGGCATCCTGAGCAGCAAAGAGTTTTTGTTCAATCACTAGACGACATTTTGGCGCACGGCGCTAAGCCCACGGATGGCCATCCGTGGGCTTGGGGTGGCCCACTCAAACAGCTTCCACAACGGATTCACGATGCGAATCGCCACAACATTGATCGCGGTGTTGATCACGACAACCACCGTCACCGCCGCCGCGCCCAACTACGACAACGACGTCGCGCCCCTCTTCCGCAAATACTGCATCGCCTGTCACGGTAGCGACGAGCCGGAGAAAGGTTTCGCGCTCGACACGTATGCGGCACTCATCAAAGGCGGCGAGAGCGGAGCGGCCGTCGTCGGTGGCGCGAGCGAGCGTAGCCGCCTGGTGCTCATGCTCACCGGCAAGGCGAAGCCCGCCATGCCTCCCGAAGGGAGCGAAGCGCCGTCGGCCGAGGAGATCGCAAAGATCGTCGGCTGGATCGACGCCGGAGCGAAAGGCCCGACCGGCGACGCTCCCGATCCGACGATTCTCGTCACGCCCAAAATCAAAACCGTCGCTCCGCCGCGAGAACCCATCACCGCTGCCGCGTTCAGTCCCGACGGCAAGTTGCTCGCTTTGGGCGGCTACGGCCAAGTGCAGTTGATCGACCCAGTGAGTCGTCAGGTGATGAGGACCATCGCATCGCTGCGCGGCAATGTCACCGACGTCGCTTTCTCCGCCGATGGAAGCACGATTGTTGCCGCCGCGGGGGAGCCGTCGTTGTTCGGCGAAGCGACGTTGTGCGACGTGAAGACCGGCAAGGTGCTGCGAAAGTTCACCGGCCACAAGGACAGCCTGTACGCGGTCGCCATCAGCCCCGACGCTACGGTCCTCGCCACCGGCAGCTACGATCAGCAAATCAAGTTGTGGGACGCGGCGACGGGCAAAGAACTGCGAACACTCGTTGGTCATAATGGCGCGATCTTCGATCTCGCCTTCCATCCCAAGGGCAAGATTCTCGCCAGCGCAAGCGGCGACCGCACCATCAAGCTGTGGAAGGTCGCCAACGGCGCGCGGCTCGACACCCTTTCGCAGCCGCTGAAGGACCAATACACGCTCGCCTTCAGCCCCGACGGCAAGCACCTTGCCGCTGGCGGCGTCGATAACCGCGTTCGCATCTACGGCATCAGCGCCTCGGCCGCTGAAAATACGAACCCCATCCTCTACACGCGCTTCGCTCACGAAGGCGCCGTGTTGCGGCTCGCCTACTCGACCGACGGTAAAACGCTCGTCACCTCAGGCGAGGATCGTGCCGTCCGCTTGTGGCGCACGAAGGATTACACCGAACTCAAGCAGATGCGAAAGCTTTCCGACTGGCCGCAGGCGCTTGCGATGTCGCCCGACGCCACGCGCTTGGCTGTCGCGCTCGTTGACGGCACGTGGGATATGTACGACCCGAAGACGGGCAAGGCCGTGCCGCCGCCCGCGCCCGGATTGACGTCCTTGACGTCCATCGAGCCGCGCGGCGTCGAGCACGGCGTGAAGACGCGAGTCATGCTTCGCGGCCAAAATCTGGCGTGGGCGTATGACATCAAGATTAGCGGCGATGACGCGAAGCTGGTCACGGCGAAGTTACTTGCTCCTGACGACCGTAATCCTGATCAACGCTGGTGCGAGATAACTGTCGACAAGAAGGTGACTCGCCGCACGATGATGTTGGCGGTAGCAGGTCAGGGCGGACTCAGCAAAACTGTGCCGCTCTACGTCGACGACATCGCTCAACTGAGTGAGCACGAGCCGAACAATGCCGAGTCCGCTGCCAACACCATCACCACGCCTACGACCGTTTGGGGCGCGATCGGCACGCGTGGCGACGTCGATCGCTTCGTCTTCGAAGGCCAGGCCGGTCAAACCATTGTCGTCGAGCTGGCCGCCAAGCGCATCGGGTCGGAGCTCAACGGCTTTCTCAACCTGCTCAACTCCGATGGCGAGGTCGTTGCAAGCAACAACGACTTCGACGGCGCGACGGACCCGCTGTTGGCGTACACGTTGCCCAAGTCGGGCCGCTACACCGTCCGCGTGCAAGACCTGCTGGCCATGAGTTCGGACAAGACCTTCTATCGACTCTCGATCGGCGCGTTCCCGTATGTGACGGGCGTGTTTCCGCTCGCGGTCGCCGAGGGCGCGGAGATGGAAGTCGATCTGATCGGCTACAACTTGCCGCCCGATAGCCGCGGCAAACTCGTCAAACGTCCCACCGGTTTCGAGGTGTCGATCGACGCCAGTCGCTTCCGCGCACTGCGCGAATTCCGCGTGATGTCGAGCACCGACGTCGAGGTTATCGAGCGCGAGAACAACGACACCGTCGAACAAGCGATGTCGCTCCCCACGATTCCCGAGCAGGGGGGCGTGAGCGTCAATGGCCGCATTGCCACGGCCATCGGGGCCGAACATGGTGACGTCGACCTGTACCGCTTCGAAGCCCGCAAGGGGCAGGAGCTCATCATCGAAACGACCGCCGCCCAGCGCGGGTCGCCGATCGACACCAAGATCGAGATCCTCGACGCCAAGGGGCATTCCGTCGATCGCGTGCTGCTGCAGGCCGTGCTCGATTCCTACGTCACGTTCCGTTTCATCGACTCCGACGCAGCCGCCGTGCGCGTGAAGAATTGGGAGGAGATGGCGCTCAACGAGTTCATGTACATGCAAGGCGAGGTGTGCAAAATCTTCCGCATGCCCGAGGGGCCCGACTCCGGTTTCGAGTTCTACAAAACCGGCAATAAGCGTCGCACGTACTTCGACACCAGCTCGACGGCCCATGCCATCGACGATCCATGCTACATCGTCGAGGCGCATACGCCGGGCAGCGACCTGACGCCGAACGGCTTGCCGGTTTTCACGCTTCCGTACTCGAACGATGACGACGCCGATCGCAAGCTCGGCACCGACTCGCGGATCGCCTTCGTCGCGCCGGCCGATGGCAGTTACATCGCGCGTGTCAGCGACTCGCGCGGCTTCGGCGGCGATCGGTTCGTGTATCGCCTGACGGTGCGTCCTCGAAAACCCGACTTCACGGTACGCGTCGCCCCTTCGCGCCCGATGGTCACGGCCGGCGACGGCGTGAGCGTTGCGGTTCGTTGCGAGCGGCTCGACAACTTTGACGAAGACATTCGTGTCGATTTCGCCGATCTGCCCGAGGGCTTCAGCATCACGTCCCCCATCATCATCGAGGCCGGTCATCTCGATGCCCGCGCCGTGATCACCGTCGACAATCAACCCAACCGCAAATGGACCGGCATGCGTGCGACCGCGACGGCAACGATCGCCGGCAAACAGGTCGTCAAAGATCTTCCGAAGATGGCCAGCCTGGAGGTGGGGCCAACGGCAAAGATCGGCGTGAGCATCGAGCCGAAAGAACTCGTCATCGCGCCGGGCGCCACGGTGCAGGCGATGTTGCGCATCGAACGCCGCGACTTCGACGCGGCGGTGGGTTTCGATGTGCCGAACCTTCCGCACGGCGTCGTCGTCGACAACATCGGCCTCAACGGCATTCTGATTCCCGCGGGCAAAACCGAACGCGAGATCTTCATCTCGGCGGCTTCGTGGGTCGAAGACCTCGATCGTCCGTTCTTCGCCGAGACCAAGACGGCACGCGGCGGCAACAAACTCGACGCGGCCGCATCGGCCCCGGCGATGCTCAAGGTTCGCAAGCCGAGTACCTTGGCCGAGGCGTCGATGCCGCAAGATAAAGCCGGCAAGGACAACGCCCCTTCGCCGTAGCTGTCGCCATGGCAGGCACACGACTATCGATGGCCGAGTTCTGCCGCCTCGTGCGCGAAGTCGTCGAGGCGCTGCCGGCGACGTTTCAACAACATCTCGCGAACGTCGTTGTCGATGTCGAGGTGGAACCGTCGATCGCGCTGCGACGAAGCATGGGCCTGGCGCCCGACGACGACTTATTCGGCCTGTTCGAAGGCGTGTCGATCGCCGAGCAAGAATATCGCGAGTCGCCGCCGAACCGCATCGTGATCTTCAAGCATCCGATCGAACGTGCCTGCCGCAACCGCGATGAGATCGTGTACGAGGTCCGTCGCACGGTGCTCCACGAGTTGGCGCACCAGTTCGGCTACAGCGAGGAAGACCTCGACGACTTCGAAGCGCGCCCGAGCCCGTTTGATGATTTGTGGGGTGGCGCGAAGAATGATTGAGCGCGAAGCCCACGGATGGCCATCCGTGGGCTTGGGGTCGCGGTCTCGACGACTCACCACCTATTGGCAGTTCTGGCAGTTGCCGGCGCCGTGATGCGACTTAATGCACTGCTTGAGAGGTCCGCCGCCGTTGACGGTGTGCTTGTGCTTGAGCTTGGCGTGCAAGCTCTCGTGCGTCTCGTAATGCTTGGCGACCAGCGCCTTGATCACGCCAGCCTTCGCGACGGGAGCGGCAACCAGGCCGCAGGCGATAACGATGATCAGGCCCCATCCGTATCGGCTCATGGCAGTCTCTTTTCGCGAAACAGGTGCGTGCAGGGAGGTTTCCGCGGGCGCGATTGCCCGTCGTTGGTATCGTCCGCCGACGTTTCGCCACCTTAAGCATTCGCGCCATTGCCGGCATGCAGCGTGCGAGAATTGCAAAACTTTCTGTCGCTGAAGTTTTCCGCACCGGTATAATCCGGCTAGAAAGCAATCTTTGCCAGAGACGCCGACATGGTGGTCACACGCGTTCTTGCTCTTCTTACGACAGCAGCTTGCCTGTTCGCGGGCTTCGCGGCTGAGTCGTTCGCTCAAGCGCCGACGACCGTGCAGTTGCCGTCGTTTCAATTCTTCACGGTCAGCACCTCGGTTCTGGTTCCCGACCGCGGAACGATGTCGCTCGGCGGCATCAGCACGGCGGGCACGTCGGCGCTGGCGTCGGGACCGTTCTTTCCGCAGAGCGCATCGGGATCGACGATGAACTCAAGCGGCATGAGCATCAGCGTGCAGATTCACGACATGGCCGAGTTGGACGCCGCCGTCCTCGCGCAGACAAAATCTATCGGCAGTTCGTCGTCATCGTCCCTTGCTGGCACGAAATCGCCCGCTTCGCAAAGTGTTGCCGAAGCGCGCCGTCAGCACGAGCAAGAAGTCGCCGCCGTCGACGATCAAGCCCGCGACTACTATCAGCGAGGTTTGCTTGCCGAATCGAACGCGCAAGTCGGCGCGGCCAAGGTCTGGTATCAAATGGCGTCTCGCCGCGCGACGGGCGCGTTCAAGGCTGAGATCGATGCGCGGCTCGCGACTCTGACACGTCCGCCGGTGGCGACGGCGCGTCGCTGAGCTTGTCGGCATCGACCGTCGGGCCGAAGACGAGAAACGGCTCGATGGCGGCGATCGTTTTCGGTCCCACCCCTTTCACTCTGCCAAGGTCTTCGATGCTGCGTATCTCGCCGTGCTCTTCGCGCCACTGGACGATCCGGCGAGCAAGCGTTTCGCCGACGCTCGGCAGCTGCGCAAGCTCGACCCAAGTCGCGCGATGGACGTCGACGCGATACTCGGCCGACAGAGGCGCGGCGTTGTCGATGTCGACGAGTCCGCCATCGAACGCGCCGCTGCGCCACGCGTAGATGGTTAGCAAGATCAACGCGAAGGCAGTGATCGCGGCGACGACTGCCTGTTCGCGGCGATGCAGGATGGGTGATGAATCTTCATCGCGTGGGGTTTGAGGAGTGTTCGACATTGGTACGCGCTTCAAACCCAAAACGTAGGCCCTGGGCTTTCGGGTGCGAAGATACCTCCGCGACTACCGCGGTATGCTACGATTCAACACCATGCGACACAACGATCCACCGGCCTGGGACGCGCGGCTCGAAGACGACTGCCGCCAGTTGATTCGACTGGCGGTGCGCGAAGATCTCGAACGCGCGAACGATTGGACGACGATCGCCCTCGTGGGGCGCGAAGCCCAAGGCCGCGCTAACGTCGTCGCTCGCCGGGCAGGCGTGATCGCGGGGCTTCCGGCACTCGTGATGATTGCCGCCGAGTATGATCGGCAGCTCGTGGTGACGCCGCATGTCACCGACGGCAAGCAGGTCGCGGCCGGCGAGATTGTCGCCGAGATTCGCGGCCCCGCACGCAGTCTGCTCACGGCCGAGCGACCGATGCTCAACTTGCTCGGCCATCTGTCGGGAATCGCGACGCTGACGGCGCAGTACGTTGAGGCGATCGCCGGCACGAAGGCCCATATTCTCGACACACGGAAAACACTGCCCGGCTGGCGACGCCTTGAGAAATACGCCGTCCGCTGCGGTGGCGGGTTCAATCATCGCATCGGGCTGTTCGACGGCGTGCTCATTAAGGACAACCACCTCGCGCTCGGCGCCGATCCCGCTGCCGGCGAGCCGTTTACTCCGGCAACTGCCGTCGTCCATGCGCGACAATTCGTGGAGAAGATTGCGGCCGAGACGGGCGGGGCGCCGCTTCCGGTGGAGATCGAAGTCGACAACCTCGAGCAGTTGGACCTGGTGCTGCCTGAGAATCCCGACATCGTGCTGCTCGACAACATGCCGCCCGAGGTGATGGCTGAAGCCGTGCGACGCCGAGACGCCGTTTCGCAGAAGGTGTTGTTGGAGGCCAGCGGCGGCATCGACCTGACGACGGTTGCCGCAGCCGCGCGCAGCGGCGTCGACCGGATCAGCGTCGGAGCAATCACGCACTCAGCGCCGTGGTTCGACGTCGCACTCGACTGGCAGTAGCCAAGTGGTGCATCTTTTCCGGTCGCAACGGTCGTGCGGGTTCGGGCCGCGAATATCGAATCGTGCGGCGGGCGACCTATTCTTCGGTTGATGATCTCGCGCAACGTAACTTGTCGCCGGGGGTGTCGTAGCGCCATGCGCTTTGCGTGTCGCCGTACCGCGCCGAGGTTTCACGCTCATCGAGGCGATGGTCTCGCTGACGATCCTCACGATCGCCAGTTCCGCGGCATTGATCACGCTCAGCGATTCGATGCAGTCGATCGACTCGGCCGTGCGGACGCAGATCGCGCTGGGCATGGCGCAACAACTGCTCGACGAACAGTCGACGAAGATGTACTTCGCCGTCGGCGATAGTCCGACGAGTTCGTTCATCGGCGCGACATCGAGCGAGGCGGTGGCTCCGAGGCAAAACTACACGGCCATCGGCGCGTACAACGGTCTGCGCACACAACCGCCTACCGACCTGTACGCCATTCCGCTGGGAACCGACGACGGCGACGGCTCGACGCGCGACCCGAACTTTCAAGTCGACTCGAACACGTTCAGCCGCTGGAAGCAGCAGGTCGACGTGTACTACGTCACCGACTCGGCCCCGACGACGCCGATCAGCAGCGGTGGTTCGACGAACTATCGCATGACGTGCGTGCAGATTCTTTACAACGATCCGTTCAAGGGTTGGCAGACGCTGGCCTCGCTGACGAAGGTTTTCTCATATGTTCCCAGCCCGTAACCATCGGCACACGATCAGACGAGGCAAGTCCGCGCGCCGCGGCCTCACGCTGGTCGAGCTCATGATCGCATCGTCGATCATGACGATCATGTGCGGCGCGATGGCGGCGCTGGCGATCGCGCTCGATCAAAGCTCGGAGTACAACTACGGCCGGGCAACGGCGTTGCAAAACGCGCGTGTCACGCTCGAGCGCATCAACCGCATGGTCGCAACGGCCTACGCCGCGCCGAATCATCCGGGCGTCGCGGTCTACGTCGATACGCTCAACACGTACCGCTACCCCGACACGCTCATCGTGTGGCAGCCGAATGGAACGCCGGTAAACGCGCTGGGGCCGCCGCTCATCAGCGAATGCGTGTTTTATTCGTGGGACGCGACGAATCCGTCGAACCTCATCGAGTTCACCGCTCCCAGCGACACACGTACCATCCCGCTCGACTCGACGCTGCAAACCACGACATGGCGATCGACGCTGAACTCGCTGCAATCGGCGTCGTCAACGAAAAAGACGAAGCTCACTACGCTGCTGCGACAGTGCACGTTGAGTGGGTCGGGCAGTCTGCCGTCGGGCATGGCGTCATCGCGCGGAGCGGTGCGATTCGAGGTTGTCGTCGCGCCATCGGCGGCGGCTTACAGCGCGTATCTCGCCGGCACGTCGACATGGGCCAGCCTGCCGTGGCCACAAGGAATTTACGGCTCGCAATTCGGATTGCGGTCCATCTGGGTGCGGACCGAGTTGCAGCTGATGTCGCCGCAGCGCGCAGGACAACAAGACCCGACCGGCACGTTGTGCACGGCGTTTTTCGGCTCGGCCATGTTGCAGGATCCGATGTCGCCATGACCCAACAACGTCTCAACGTCGAACGGCGTGGCCTGGCCACCGTCGTCATTCTCGTACTGCTGGCGATGACGCTCGGGGTCGCTTACACGGTGCTGCGCTCGCAAGCGACGAGTGCGCAGTTGCAATCGAACTCGGGGCTCGACTCTCTTGCTCGGCAAGCATCCGTCACCGGTTATGCCATCGCGCTTCGCAAGATGAACGAGGCCAACTGGGCGATCACGAATACCGTGTCGGCGACGATGAGCAGCAATCAGACCTATTCGGTGACCTATGTCACCGGCGATCCGACGCTTAGCACGAGCGGAACGAATGCCTCGGACTGGCCGTGGCGGGTGACGATCACGTCGATCGGTACGGCGACCGATCCTTCGCGGCCGACAGTCGCGGCGACGCACACGATTCAGGCCGTCGTGAAGCTTGTCGCCCGGCAAACGCCGACACTTCCGAGCACCTTGACGACCGCGCTTGGTTATACCGTGTACCAGATCGGCAGCGACAATTTCGAATTGCAGTTGCCGTGTCGCGTCACCGGCGCGGTTTGGCTCCAAGGACAGATGCGTCTTTGCGACAGTTACCCGCCGAGCAACTACGGATTGAGCAAATACCTGAGCGACTTGAGCGCGATGCAAACGGTCGGCTACGGCGACCTGCGACCACTCAACGGCCCCGTCTACATTCCGAGCAACCGCATCAACAGCACCACGGCGAGTCTGTTGACATCGAACCTCGGCGTCACGTGTACGTACAACAGCTCGATGAACACAACCGGATGGAACTACCCGGGAACGATCACTTCGTACCAGTTGTATCCTGGCGGACAAACGTTCAGCGCTCAATCGTTGGGCAGCAGCATCTCGAACACCACGCTCGCCGCCGACCCGCGCGAATCCGCTTGGGTTCTTTTATCGTTCGGGCGCTCTGACGATCGGCAGCAACGTCGTGGTGAACGGCACGATCTTCTGCGGCAGCGCACTGACGATTAGCGGGACGAACGTGTCGATTCAACCGGCCACACTGCCGACGCTCATGAGCTCGACGCAAAGCCTGCAATTTCCGGCGGCCGTGGTCTCGGGCAGCTTGTACGTTAAATCGGCAGCGCAAGCCAGCATCAGCGGCCTCGTGGCGACGTGGGGCGATATCGACGTGCTGCCGGGCGCCGATTCGACGACGCTCAGCTTGCAAGGCCGCGTCGTTTGCAACGGGTTTCAGATCGAAGAACGCAATAGCTGGCAAAACACTGGCTCGTTCGTTTGGAGCTTGTACTGGTCGTTCTTCAACTCGCAAACCCAGATGCCTTATTACCCACCGTGGCTGAGCGCCGTGGGCCTGACGATGACACCGAGCTTGACGGTTGTGCCGGAAACAAGTTCAGTGAACTATCGCTGGAAAGACGCAACCAATACTTTGTTTGTCCCGAACTCGTCCGATCCAGGCCTCGTGTGGTCGGTCGTGAACTGGATCGAAACGTTCTAACGCAGCATCCGATCAATCCGGAGAACCGTGAGATGAAACGCGCCAACTCCCTTCGCTGGGCGGCACTTGTGACGTTCAATGTGGCGGCTGTGTGCATGCTAGGCTTCATGCAGACCTCGCGCGCCCAAAACCCCGAGGTCATGCCACCGTTCGCCAACGCGGTCGACATGCAACAAGAGATCATCACGCAACTGCGTGAGCTCAACCGCTCGGTCAAGGAGCAGAACGCGTTGTTGCGTTCGGGCAACTTGCACGTGGTGGTCGCTCCACAAAAAAGATAGCAGCGGGCACCGCACAGCAGCAGACAATGTCACGACACTCTCGACGCGCACCCTCTGGTTTCACGCTCGTCGAGCTCATGCTCGTGATGCTGGTCGCGAGTATCTTCGCCGCGATCGTCATCGCGCGCAGCGATCCGAGCACGCAGACGCGTCTGCATTCCACGGCGCAATTGGTCGCCGCCGACATGGCCCGCGCTCGCAGCCTGGCCGTCACGAACGATAGCACCTACCGCGTCACGTTCGATACGGCGAACAACTGGTATTACCTCGAATACAGCGGCACGAACACGTTGCTGCAAACGCTGCCGTCGACGCCGTTCTACACGTCGCAAGACACGACGACCCGGCAGTACACGGTGCTGGCCAACTTGCCAACCACGGCAGGCGTGGTCGTGCTGGCCGCGGTGGGAAGCAACGGCTCGTCGCCTGCGCCGCGCACGCAGGTTGAATTCGCCTCCTACGGCCAAACCACGCAAGTCGACGACACCGTGATCTGGCTGTCGGCCGGCACTGGCGCCGCACAGCGCTGGGAATACATCACGATCAACGCGGTCACGGGCCTGGCCACGGTCGGAACGTTCCAAGCCTCAGGCCCCGCGTCGAACATCGTCTCGGGAAGTTAGCACCACCGCCAACAACGATCATGATTGCCTTCCTCAACAATCGCCGCGTCGGACCGATCGGTATCGATCTCGGCAGCCGCGCCGTGAAGCTCGTGCAGCTTGCGGCCGACGGCTCGCGCATCGTCGAGGCAGGACGCTGGGATATTGCCGCAAGTGACGGCAAGGCTGATGGTGGTCCTCGTGGCGACCTCGCGACGGCGCAACTCGAAGCGCTGCGTCATGTGCAGCAAGGCCGCAAGTTCCGTGGCCGCAATGCCGTGTTGTGCCTCGGTCCATCACAGCTGATTGTGCACAACCTGCGCATCGAGAAGTCGGCGTTGAACCAACTCGACACCGTCGTTCGGCAAGAGGTTGGCCCCCGCTTGCCATATCCTTTGGATCAAACCGAGCTGCGCTACGTCGAAGCGGCCGACGTCCGTCAAGGCGACACGGTGCGACGCGAGGTCATCGTGCTGGCATGTCATCGACCGGTACTCGATCGCATGTTGCAAACCGTCGAAGACGCCGGGCTGAGGCCGGTGGCGGTCGAAGTCGAGGCGGCGGCACTCGTGCGATGTTACAAGGCCCAGTATCGCCGCGAGGAAGACTTCAACCAGCGAACGCTGTTCATCCACGTCGGCAACTCGATGACGGCAATCCTCATCGCGCAGGGCGACGACGTGCTGTTCCTTAAGTACGTCGACATTGGCGGTTGCCAGCTCGACGATGCCGTGGCCAGGCATCTGAACATGAGCGCGTCAGAAGCGTGGGCATTGCGTCGGCACAACGGCGATCGACGCGTCGATCAACAAGATCCCGAGATCGCTCGCAGCATTGCCGAGGCCACCCGGCCGATCGTCGATCGGCTGACGAACGAAGTCTCGATGTGCGCGAGGTATTACAGCGTTGCATTCCGCGGCCAACCGCTGAAGCGAATGATCGTCTCCGGCGGCGAAGCGACCCCCGCGCTCGCCGAACGTTTGGGCGCGTTGCTCGACATCAAGAGCGAGCTCGGCGACCCGTTGCGAACCTTCGAGAGTGCGTCGCTCCCCGGACGCGGCTGTCAGTGGGACGTTGCCCTCGGCAGCGCCATGCGAAAAACCGAATGACCCCCAAGCCCAGGGCCTGCGGCCCTGGGTTGAATAACGAACGACCATGTCCATCCAACACATCGACTTCCTTCCGCCGAAGTACCAGGAGGCCGCCGCGCTGCGCAAGTCGCAGGCTTGGCGCATTCTGGTGCTCATCATGTTTGGCGGATTGATTTGCGCGGCCCACGTTGGCCAGCGTGCGATTCGTCGCCATGTGCAGTCGGAACTCGAAACCGTCAACACGCAGTACGCCGCGACGCTCGCGCAGAGCCAACGCCTCGCCGCGCTCGAAACCTCGCTGCAGTCGCAACGTCGCGAGGCTGATTTGCTGACGTACTTGCGTCACCCGTGGCCGCGTACGCAAATCCTGGCGCACATCTTCGATTCGCTCCCCGAGACGATCGCCTTGCGGCGTGTGCGCGTACAGCGCGAGGCCGTGCGTCGGCCGTCGGCATCGGCAACAACCGTTGGTCCTGCGCCGCCGCAGCCTGATCCCGCTGCCGAAGCGAAAATGCCACCCGTCGAGCGCGACCTGAAAAAACTTCGCGAAGACGACGACGCCACGCAAACCGTCGTGCTGCTCGAAGGCACGTCGGACGACGATACCGCGTTGCACCTATATTTGGGAACGGTCGCCGCGTGCGGGCTGTTCACCAAGGCGGAGCTGACGTCGCTCGAAAACCACGACCACAGCGGAGACGGGCAGGGGGCGCACTTCACGGCCCGCGTACTCGTCGCCCCCGCTTACGGACAGCCCGGCGGACCGACTTCGACACCGCTCGCTCCGCAATTGCGTGACGCCGACAACGCAGCGAAGTCGCAAGCCTCGTGGCATCCTCAGCCGGAGGCAACGCCATGAGACGCTGGCAAGAGCATAGCTGGGTGTTGACGATTCCCGTCGCCGCCGTGGCCGTGGCGTATGTGTGGTTCTTCTTCCTTCCCGATAAACGCATCATCGCCGAGCAGCGAAGCGAGTTGGAGCAGAAGTTGGCGTTCTGCGCAACGAGCGCGAAGATCGGCGCCGACATTTCGCGCGCTCAGCGCGAGATCGAAGAAACCGACGCCTATACGAGACACTGGTCGGTGACATCGGGCGATCCGGCGCACATCGCAGCCGTGTACAAGTCGATCGCCGAGACGGCCAAAGAATCGGACGTTCAAACGACGCGCTTCGTTCCCGACCCGATCGTCAAGCTAGCATCGCTCGAGCGTCAGCCGTTGCGATTCGGCTGTCGCGGCGACTTGGAATCGATCTTCGAGATGCTAGCGGGGCTGGAGCAACTCAACGACCGGATTTGGATCGACGAATTGGTGCTTGAGCCGACGGGGAAAGATGACGAGTTGGTGCAATGTGACATGGTTCTGGCAATCTTTGCCAGTAATCCCGAGAAATGAAGTTGGGGAAAGTTTAACGACGCGCCGATATACAGACCCACGAGATTAGTTTTTGCGCCGCCACCGGCGACTTGGAGCCTGCGTGTCCTTTCAACGTCTGAGCCGACAGCTGCAACGCGACCTCAAAGCCAACCGCAAGAAAGCGGCCATGCTCGGAGTGTTGGCGTTGGTCGCTGGATGGTTTTGGTATCCGCTCGTCTTCAAACCGAAGCCAGGCGATGCGGCCGCGCCCGTCGCCGCGGTTGCCAGCGTGCCTGTGACTTCGACCACGCCGACGACGGTCGTTGCATCGGCACCGAAGGATACACGGCTCGCGTGGCAAGATCTGTCGCGATGGATGACCGACGATCCGCAGATGCAACCCTATGTGCCTCGCGACGGCGAGCTGCGCAACCCGTTTCAAGATCGCACCGATTCCAAGATCGTCGAGCCAGAACCCGAGCCGGCCGTTTTGTCGTTTGTGGGTGTCGAGCCTAGTGACCTAGGTCTCGTGCTCACCAGCACTGCGGTCGGACGCAACAAGCGTTTCGCCTCGATCAGCGGCCAACGCTACGAAGAAGGCAGCAATGTGCCGACCAGCGCGGGCGTCGCTTTCAAGCTGAAGCGCGTGAAGCCATCGCAAGTGATTCTCGAGCACGACGACCAACAGATTACGCTCAACATCAAGTGAGTTAGGCGCGACGAAAGTCAAAGGTCACGGACGACCATGAAGACGTTACTCACGATCGTGATGTTCCTCGGCTGCGCGGCGATCGGCGTCGGCGCGGCCGTACTCATCGCCGGTAGATTTGAAGAGGTGATCGAGTCCCGGTGGAACGCGACCTCGCACGGGCATGCCGAAGAGTCGCCGCCTGTGCTCGAAGCGCGCTCACCGAGCGATCGCGATCTGAGTCAATCGACGCCCGCGGTGATTCAGCCGCCGCTTCCTTCGGAAGTCGTTGAATCGACGTTGCAATCATCGGCTCGCACCATCGAACGCGAAGTCGGACCGACCGGGGCCGAGAACATTGCTTCGTCGGTCGACATGGCCGAAGAGGAGCCAAAACGGTTGAAGGCACAATTCACCGCGGCGCCGTCCATGTCGTCGTCCGGTGCAGCGGCTTCGCAAACTTCGCCGAACGTCGACATCTCGCAGATCGTCAAGGCGCTGCAAAGTGGCGACCCGACAGCACAGCAGCAATTGCAGTCGCTGGGCGGCCAGATGTCGGGCAACGCTGCGATGGCGAAGCAATTGCTCAACGTGCCTGGATTGGAAAACATTCTTGGCAACTCGCAAGCGATCGATGCGCTCAAGGCGCTTGCCGACCAATCGCAAACACAAATGCCGATGCAGGGGCCAGCGCTCACGCAGGGACCAGCCTTGCCGCTGCCACGACCGATGCCTCGCGAAGAATTGCCGGCGCCCGCTGCGCCGAAGCACACGATAAAACATTCGGTCGGTCCCGAAGGGGACGATCAACTCACGATCACGATGCAGGATGAAGACATTCGCGGCGTGCTCGAAATGCTCAGCGAGCAAGGCGATCTGAACATCCTCGCCAGCGACAACGTGCAGGGCAAAGTCTCGGCCGTGCTGAAGAACGTCGACGTGTACCAAGCCCTCGACGCGATCCTGAAGTCGACGGGTTACGTGATGCAGCGCGAAGGGAAGTTCATCTACGTCGGCACGCCGAAGGACTTTGCCAACTTGCGCACCTCGCTCGATCACATCGGCACGCGCGTTTATCGACCGAATTACGTAACGGCCAAGGAACTGCAAGTGCTGCTCACGCCGTTGCTCACGAGCGGCGTTGGACGCATCAGCGTCACGGCCCCGGCGGCTGTCGGCATTGCGATCGACACGAACTCCTCCGGCGGCGACAGCCCGTCTCACGGTGAAGGCGTGCTCGTGCAAGACTATGAGGCCGTGCTCTCGCAGATCGACGACGTGGTGCGCGAGATCGATCGCCGCCCGATGCAGGTGCATATCGAGGCGATGATCATCTCGGTGACGCTGAACGACACGACAGCGATCGGCGTCAACTTCCAGTTCTTGCGGAATGAGCAGAACGTGCGTTTTGGCACCGGCACGCCGCGCGTGAATCCGCTCAATGGCGCCGGCACCATCGACCCGACCACGGGCGGCGTCGTCGGCGAGTATCAATTCACCAACGGCGGCTTGCAGTTCGCTTTCCTCGATCAAAGCCTCGGCATGTTTCTCACGATGCTCGAAACCGTCGGCGACATCAACGTGCTGGCCACGCCTCGTCTGTTGTGTCTGAACAAGCAACGCGCCGAGATTCTCATCGGCGAGCAGATTCCGTACACCACGTCGACCGTCACGCAAACGTTCACAACGCAGACGGTGCAGTTCCTCGACATCGGCACGCAGCTGCGATTGCGTCCGTACATTTCGAGCGATGGAACGATCCGCATGGAAATCCATCCCGAAATTTCGAGTGCTGGCCCCACCTTCAACAACGTGCCTTCGAAGATTCTGACGCAAGTGACGACGAACGTCATGTGCTACGACGGATGCACGATCGTCATCGGTGGCTTGATGGAAGAGGACCTGAACACGACCATCTCGCAGGTTCCTTACCTCGGCAGCGTGCCGGTCCTGGGGCCGTTGTTTCGCACCAAGACAGACACGATTGTCCGTCGCGAAATCCTCGTTCTGCTCACGCCGCGCATCGTCTACGAACCCGAATACGACCAGAACAGCGAGCAATGGAAAGAAGAGTTCGAGCGTCGTCAGTTGGTGTCGGCCGACAGCCAAAGCCTGTTGAGCCGCACGACGACCGCGCGACGTATGATCCGCAAGGCCGAAGAGGCCCGCGCTCAAGGCGACATCACGCGTGCTCGCCGCTTCGCCACCTTGGCCGTTCGCTTCGATCCGAACAATCGCATGGCGATGGCGTTGCGAGACGAATTGAACTCGCAGCAGCTCGGCATCGGCAAGGAAACGCATCTGAATCGTTGGCAACTGAGCGATCCGACACCGGGTTCGCCGATGGCCGACCCAGGCCAGGCGCTCGACGGCAACACGATCGACCCGTCGCTGTTGGATGACTTGCAAGGCGTGCCGATGATGCCGATGCCGGTGCATCCGATTCGGCCCGGCGTGCCTGGCGACATCCGCGACATTCCGACGCCCGAGACGTTCCCGAGCGACGTCATCATTCGCGAGAAGATTCAAGAGTCGATCGTTCACGAGCAGATTTGACCGATGGCAATATCGCACTTTCATCGCATGTTGATCGCTGGCGTGCTCGCGCTCTGCTCGTGCGCGGGATGCCAGACGTTCAACAAGCTCAAGCCCGATGTGCCCGACGTCAAGCCGGAACGCAAGAAGCGGCTGAGTCAAGCAGCCGAGGCGTTCGAGGCGCAGCGCAACGACGCGCAACTTCGCGCCGCTCAGACGTACTTCGCCCACGACAACCTCGAAATCTGCCGCGAGCAGCTTGAATCGCTACTCACGCGTGTGTCCGATCATCGCGAGGCGAACTTCCTGATGATCGACGTGAAGATGCGTTCCGGCGACACGGCCGGGGCCCGGGCGCATGCCGAGTCGTTGGTCGAGCGCTGGCCCGACGACGCCGGCGCCGTGCATGTGCTCGCACAAGTTTATGAATTCGACGGTGACGAGGCGCAAGCGCTGGCCTGCTTCGAACGTGCTGCGTCACTGACCGCCGGAGAGTTGTCGAGCCGTGCGACGACCAACGGCATTCCAAATCCGAACCCGACAGACAACGCAGAGATGAAGGCAGCGCTGTTAAAGGCGGAGCTTTGCCTCGCGCTCGATCGCCAGGAAGAGGCGCTCGTTCACCTCAACACCTTGCTGGACAACGATCCCGATCAGCCGGACGCGAATCTGCTGGCGGGTCGCATCATGGAATCGCAAGGCAAGCCGGTCGACGCCGTGACTCACTACGAGTCGGCCGTCAGCCCAGCCGCCGACGATCTCATCGACGAGATTTCACAGGCCACGCAACTGGCGATCGGCGATGCCGAAGCGAGCAACGACACGAAGAGCGGCGACGCCAAGAGCAGCGAAGCTTCGCGCACGGGAAAGACCGCGCTCAAGGGCCGAAGATCGTTCGCATCTCGGGCGAAACTAAAGACATCGCCGAGCAGCGCCCGCCTGAGCTGCAAGGATCGGCGAGGATTGCTGCCCAAATCGGCGCCGCGAAGTCGCGGGCACAGACGGCGAGTTTCAACCACCAATCCGAGAAGCCCGCCGCGGCGAAGAAGGCAGCCGCCGAAGCCGAGGCCCGCGCCGTCGAGGCTGCCGTGGACGCATTACGACGCGACGAATCGGATCGAGCCGTACAACTGGCACAGGCCGGACTACACACCTATACGAACTCTGCGGCTTTGTATCGTGTGCTGGGAACGGCCGAGTACCGCCGCGGCAATTACGACGCCTCGCGCAAGGCGCTCGAACGCTCACGCGATTTGGACGGTCAGCAAGGCCTGACGTACTTTCTCTTGGGCGCAACGCTTAAAAAGCTCGGCGATGCCGATGCCGCGAAGCGTCACTTCGACCGCGCTCGTCAGCTCGACCCGCGTTACGGGTCTCAACCGTAGCTTGCTTCCCGCGCTACCGGGGGGCGGCGCGGGGGCAAGCGGCGACCGGGAAAACTTGAGATTTTGGTCCATCTCAGTCCCGTCGTTACGCCGCGAGCTAACGTTGTGACGATGAATCATTTTCGCACCCTCAACATGACGCCGGCGCAGAGCGCCGCCGCGATCGCAGTCGCGGCACTCGGTGTGCTCTCGCTCGCCGCGATCGGGCTTACGCACCCGACCTTTGCGGCGCGCGCAGCGATGCTGCTTTCGGCCGTGATGGTCGCCGGCGGCCTCGTCGTGCTCGAGGCGCCGCGCACTGCGACGTCGCGAACTCGCAACGTGCCGCAAGATCGAAGCGATCTGCGCCATGGAAAGCGGATCGGAAGACACCGCTGCCATCGAAGAGGTTTACGAGCCGCTGCCCGACGATTCGCCGTTCCGTGGCGTGATCGCGAGACTGCACGAGGTGTTGGCGGCGCAAGCGGCGCGGCTGGTCGATTCGGAAGATACGCGCGCTTCGCTCGAAGTGCGTTACCGTCGCGCGATCTCCGAGCAACAACGGTTGGCCGACATCGTCTCGCGCATTCCCGAACCCATTCTCGCGGTCGACCAGTACGACAAGCTCGTGCTGACGAATCGCAGCGCCGAAGATCTTCTGTCGTTGGGGCACGATCACACTGCCGCGCGAGCGCTGACGCAGATCGATCGCTGCCAACGGCTGGTGTCGCTGCTCACCGACGCTCGCAAGCGCCGTGGTCATGCGACACGCAGCGAGGATCTCGAAATCGAAGACGCGCAGGGCCGTCGACGTTGGTACAACGTCACGCTCAATTCGATCGGATCGTCTCGATCGGAGTCCGGCAACGACTCGGGCGAGGGCGTCGTCGCCGTGATGCGCGACGTCAGCCGTCAGCGCCAGATGCAAAAGCAACACGCCGAGTTCGTCGCCTCTGCCAGCCACGAGATGAAAGCCCCGCTGAGCGGCATCAAGGCTTATGTCGAGCTGTTGGCCGACGCGACCGATGAGGCGACGCGCGAGGAGTTCCTGGGCGTCATCAACGGTCAGACCGAACGTTTGCAGCGGCTCGTCGAGAATCTGCTCAACATCGCGCGCATCGAGGCGGGCGTGGTAAAGGTTCACAAGCACGCGCAGCCGTTGAACGAAATCCTTTCCGAAGCGATGCATGTCGTGCAACCGCTGGCCGAAGCCAAGCAGGTTGCGTTGCAACACGAGCTGAGCCCGCTGTATCTGGGCGTCTTCGTCGATCGCGACATGATGCTACAGTCGGCCATCAACCTGCTATCGAATGCGGTGAAATACACGGCCCCGGGCGGCGAAGTGACGCTGCGTAGTCGACTCGTTGGCGACGAAGTGCACTTCGACGTCGACGACACCGGCGTCGGCCTGAGCGCTGATGATTGCGTGAAGGTTTTCAGCAAGTTTTATCGCGTCGCGAAAGATCAAAACATGGCGCCCGGCACTGGCCTGGGGCTGCCGCTGGCGAAGTACATTGTCGAAGACGTCCATGGCGGAAAGCTGACAGTCATCAGTCAACTGGGCGTCGGAAGCACGTTTACGGTTTCGTTGCCGCTGGTCGGGCGCGGCAACCGCGATCACGAGGCGCAACGATGAACAAGCGCATCCTTCTTTGCGACGACGAAATCACGATCCTCAAGGCGGCCGAGTTCAAACTCACTTCCTGCGGATTCGAAGTCGAATGTGCCAACGACGGCCTGGCCGGCTGGGAAGCGATTCAGCGGCAACGACCGGACCTGTTGGTCACCGACTGCCAGATGCCGCGCATGAATGGGCTGGAACTGATCGAGCGCGTGCGTTCGATTCCCGAATTGCAGACGCTGCCGATCTTCATGCTCACCGGCAAAGGCTTCGAGCTTTCGCAAGAAGAACTTGCGAAAAAGTGGAACGTCATCGAAGTGTTGGGCAAACCGTTCAGCCCGCGCGAACTGGTCGCCAAAGTGATCGCGGCGCTCAAGTTGAACGAAGCGCCGAGCATGGGCGTCACCTTCGGCGATGCGTCGCAAACGCCCCAGAACCCTGCACCGCTTTTGCCATGAACCTTCCCACCGAAATATTCGGCGACGTGATTGTCGTCCATACGCCCGAAGAAGTCGGCACCGACCAGGCCGGCGATCTCGAAACGTTTTTCGTCACGCTCGAGCGGCGGTACGTTGTGGCCGACCTGGATTCGACCGAAACGATCGACAGCAAAGGGCTGACGGCGCTCGTCGCTTCGCAGGACAACTTGCGCGAGCTTGGCGGCGATTTGAAGTTGGCGACTTCGGTGGCGAACAATCGCAAGATTCTCGAAATGACGCGGCTCGATCAACGCTTCGAGGTCTTCGAAAGCGTCGTCGATGCCGTTCGCAGTTATCAGTAATCGACGGTAACCGTTCGGCGACAACCGCTGGACGGCGGACATTAAACGCCGACACGCTCTGAGGCGGAGCGCACCGAGCAATGAGCACCGACTTCCCACCGCCGAAAAAGCTGGGCAGTCTGCTGCTCCAAAAGGGCTATCTCACGCAAGAGAAGCTCGACGAAGCGCTGGCCGAGCAAAGCCGCCCCAGCCACGTCAACAAGTTGCTGGGTGAGATTCTCGTCGAGACTGAGGCCTGCACCGAAGAGCAAATCGCCGAGTGCATCGCCGAGGAATATTGCCTTCCGTTCGCGAAACTCGAGACTCGCATCTTCGACGCGAAGGTGTCGGACACGCTGCCGCGCGAGTTCGTCGAGAAGAATCTCGTTCTGCCGCTGTACGTTATCGGCGACATGCTGACGCTCGCCGTCGCCGAGCCTTCGAATCTGTTTCTCGTCGAAGAGGTCGAGAAACTCGCGCACATGCGGGTGCAGTTGGTCGTGTCGACGGCCAAAGACATCCGTCGCATGATCACCACGCTGCCGAACTCGAAGGTGTTCGTCATCGACGACATCATCGACGAGTCGGAAGCGCCGGACGTCACGGTCATCGAAGATGCGGTCGAGGACATCAGCAACGTCGAAGAGACGGCCGGCCAGTCGCCGGTCATTCGGCTGGTGAATTTCATCATCTACACCGCCGTCAAGGAAGGCGCGAGCGATATCCACATCGAGCCGACCGAACGTGTGCTTCGCGTGCGCTATCGTATCGACGGCCGACTGTACAAGTCGCTCGAAGTGCCCGTGCATTTGCTCAGCGCGGTCACGAGCCGCATCAAGATCATGGGCGGCATGGACATTAGCGAGCGCCGTCTGCCGCAAGATGGCCGCATTAACGTGTTGCTCGAAGGCCGTCGCATCGACCTGCGATGCAGCACCTTTCCGATGAACCGTGGCGAAAAGACCGTTATCCGCGTGCTCGATACGCGAAGCGTGTCGTTGGTGCTCGAAGATCTTGGCTTCGCCGAAGACATTTTGACCGGCCTACAGCAGCAAGTTCGCGCTCCCAACGGCATCTGCCTGGTGACGGGGCCAACGGGCAGCGGCAAGAGCACGACGTTGTATGCCGCGCTGAACGCCATCAGCTCGATGGACAACAACGTTTGCACGGTCGAAGACCCAATCGAATACAACCTGCCGCTGATCAACCAGTTTCAGGTGCAGGAACGTATCGGTCTGACGTTCTCGAAGGCGTTGCGAACCCTGCTGCGTCAGGACCCCGACGTGATCATGGTCGGCGAAATTCGCGACGAGGACACCGCCCGCACCGCGATTCAGGCGGCGCTCACCGGGCACATGGTCTTCAGCACGCTGCACACGAACGACGCGTGCTCGGCGATTACACGGCTCGTGAACATCGGCGTCGAGCCATACCTGATCGGGGCGGCGCTGAACGCGGTTCTCGCGCAGCGGCTGGTGCGTCGCATCTGTCCGAAGTGCCGGCAGATTTACGAGCCGCCTCGCAATGTTCGCAAGGCGATCGAGCGCATGGGGTATGTCGTCGAACACTATTACCGCGGCGTCGGATGCAAGCGTTGCCGCAACACCGGCTACTCGGGGCGTATCGGCATCCACGAACTGCTGGCGATCGACGACGAGATGCGCGACGCGATCGTCGCCAACCCGTCGATCATGCGCATTCGCGAGTTAGCGAATGCTCGTGGTATGGTCACGCTGCGTTACGACGGCTTCCGCAAGGTGCGTGAAGGCATCACCACGGTCGAAGAGCTGCTGCACGTCGTTGGCGAATCTCGCGACACGGCGGAACCTGTCGTCGGGGGTGTCGCATGACCGTTTCGTTCGCCTATGAGGTTCGCGACCCACGTGGCAACGCACACACGGGCGTGATCGATGCTGCCACGGCCGACGACGCCGCACAACAATTGCGCCGCGACGGTTTTCAGATTGTGGAGATCAAGGAAGATCTCGGCGAAGCGATCAG
This sequence comes from uncultured Planctomycetota bacterium, assembly GCA_963708675.1. Lineage (GTDB taxonomy): Bacteria > Planctomycetota > Planctomycetia > Pirellulales > PNKZ01 > DATAXP01. The sequence continues at coordinate 261,503 of CAVPTO010000003.1, read as the reverse complement.
TCTGATCCCGCGGCGTGTCTCGCGCACCGAGGTCATGTACGTCACCAATCAGTTGGCCGTCATGATCGACACGGGCATCGCGCTTTCGACGGCGATGGAAGGCATCGCGTCGCAAGAGCAGAACCCAGCGCTCAAGCGCATCCTCCTCGACCTGTGCAAGTCGGTCGAGCAAGGCGACGATTTTTCGACCGCGCTGTCGCGACATCCCAAGCACTTCGACAAGACATACGTGTCGCTCATCAAAGCCGGCGAGGCGACGGGAACGCTCGGGCCGATGCTCGACCGCATTGCGAACTATCTGCGCAAGGAACTCGAAAGTCGCGGAAAAGTTCGCGCAGCGATGGCGTATCCGATGATTATGCTCGTGCTCGGCATTGGCGTGACGATCTTCTTGCTGACCGTGATCATGCCGAAGTTCACGCCGCTGTTCGCCAGTAAAGGCGTGAAGTTACCGGTGCCGACCAAGGTTCTAATGGTCGTCTCCGACGTGCTGCTGAACTATTGGTGGGCGTGGATCCCGGGCATCATTGTGGCCGTGGCGAGTTTCATCTACGCGAAGCGCACCGAGCCCGGCCGCCAGGCGTGGGACACGTTCAAAATCAACATTCCGCTGATGGGACCGATGACGCGGAAGGTGGTCATCAGCCGAAGCATTCGCACGCTTGGCACGATGCTCAGCAGCGGCATCCCGGTGCTCGATGCATTGAGGCTGTCGGCCGATGTCGCGGGGAATTGGAACTACGAGAAGTTGTGGCAGCACGTCGGGCAGCGAGTCATGGAAGGCAGCCAGATGTGCGAGTCGCTGGCGGGCAATCCATTGTTCCCGCCGATGCTCGTGCAAATGATTTCGGCCGGCGAGCAGACCGGCAAGCTCGGCCCCGTGCTCGAACGCGTGAGCACGTATTACGACCAAGAGGTCGAGACCTCACTCAAGGGGCTGACTAGCGCGCTCGAGCCGATGATGATCACCGTCATGGGCGCGGTCATCGGCACGATTGGCATGGCGATCATGTTGCCGATCTTCAGCCTCAGCAAAGGCGGCGGCTGATTGTCATCCTTCTCCCTTTGGGAGAAGGTGCCGCGAAGCGGCGGATGAGGGTGCGTGGTGGCGCCTATCGCTTTCCACCTCATTCGGCGAGGCGTGTGACGGTAGCGACCGCGTTCTATTGCAATCCGCCCTCACCGGCGGCTACGCCGCCACCTCTCCCAAAGGGAGAGGGGTTTCGGATTAGCGGCGACCGGGTACCCGTTTACGGGTGGTGAGCGCGCGTCAGCATGTTGGTTTGATTATCGAGCAACCGGGCCCAACACGGCTCGGCGAGAGCGACGCTCGGCACGTAGGCGAGCGCGGCGACGAATTTCGCTCGGCTTCTCGTAGTACTCTTTGCGGCGCATTTCTTTCTTGATGCCGCTTCGTTCGACCAGCTTGCGGAACCGACGTACGGCCTCCTGGATCGACTCACGGTCCCGAACGTTCAACTTTACCACTCAATCCTCCTTACTGGTTTGGACTCCAACTCGGCATGTAATTTACATTTCGGTCGATTTCCCGTCCAGACTGGAGGTCGGGTTTCACAAGCCCACGGATTGCTATCCGTGGGCTTCGCGCCGTGGCGGGATGAATCCCGCCACCCAATTTGACGCGCTAACGTCGGTCCAAACTACCCGACTTATAAATCGCCCGCATCAGCCGCAGGCCCAGCGCCAGGCTCGTGCCGCATCCAAAGGCCCCTAGGAGCGAAAACTCGCCCAAAAGTGGCAAGTGCATGATCGGCGGGACATTGCGGCTCAAAAGCAGCGACGACCCCAAAAACAACGCGCTGGTCAACATGCCATAAACCAGGCGGTTCACCGACGGTTGCAGCCCGCGGTGCTCCAGATGGACGTCGAACTTGCCCGTTTGCACCTGGTGCAGAATGTCGATCATTCCGCGCGGCAGCACTTCCACGAATCGCTCAAGATCGGAGGCGAATCGCTGAAATTTTCTCAACCGCCGCATCGGCGACATGCGTTGCCAGATCATGCTTCGCTGATAAGGCAGAATGACGTCCATGATGTTGAATCGCGGGTCGAGCTTGTGCGACGTCCCTTCGAGCATGACGACGACCTTGATCAGCATCGCCATCCGCGACGGCAACGCGATGCGATAGCGGCGAATCATCTCGATTGACTCGTGCAGCGCTGTCGACACGTCGAGCTGGTCAAGCGGAATGCTCGTGTAGTGTTGAATGTATTCCGACACGTCGAAGCACAACGCCGCCTCGTCGAGGCTCGATGGAAGTTCGCCGACGCGCACGATGACCGACGTCAGTCGTCGCGCGTCGTGCTGGGCCAGAGACAGAATGATCTCTTCGAGATCTTCGCGCAGCTCGTCGTCGACGCGGCCGGTCATGCCGAAATCGAGCAGTCCGATGCGATTGCCCGGCAGGACGAGAATGTTGCCTGGATGCGGGTCAGCGTGGTACTGCCCGGCCCGGAAGATCATCGCCATGTACAGGTCGGCGCCTCGCCGTGCGAGTTCGCACAAGTCGGCGCCGGCATCGCGCAACTGGTCGGTCTCGCTCAGCTTGATGCCGTCGAGATATTCCATCGTCAGCACGCGTGCAGTCGTGAACTCGGCATACGCTTTGGGAATGCAGATCGTGTCGTCTTCGGCGAAGAACTGCGCGAACTGCTGCATAGCCCGGGCTTCTCGCAGGAAGTCGAACTCGCGACGCAGCGCGCGTTGAAACTCCGCCACCGTCGCGCGCGGACGATAGATTTCGAACTCGGGAATCTGCTCGGCCATCGACGCCAGGCCGCCGAGAATGTCGAGATCGACGCGAACCTTTTCTTCGACGTCGGCGTGACGAACCTTCACGACCACGTACTCGCCGGTCTTAAGACGCGCGCGATGCACCTGGCCGATCGAAGCACTCGCCAAAGGAACCTCGTCGAACTCCGAGAAAACGTCCTCGATCGGCTTCGACAGCTCGCGTTCGACCGTGGCGCGGATGTTCGCGCCCGAATCGGCCCGCGTTTCGTCCTGAAGATGCTGCAGCTCGGTCGCTAGGGGCACGCCGATCAGGTCGGGGCGCGTGCTGAGAATCTGCCCGAGCTTGATGAACGTGGGGCCCAATTCGTTGAGCGCCAAACGAATACGCGTTTCGTGGCGTTGCCGCGCGAGGGCCTCACCGTCGGCATCCTTGAAAAATTCCTTCGCAAACTCAAGATCCAACCGACTGATCCAATCGGCCAGCCCATACTTGCTCAACACCGAGAAGATCTCTCGCCATCGAGCGACATGGCGGTAGATTTGTGGTATCGAGGTGATCTTCATGTGGGCGCGTCGAGATGTTGGCGGCTTGAAGCAGATGCTTCGTTACCGGCGCGCTCATTGCAGTACTTCGCCCGGCTAGACTATCCTAGCCCGAGAGAGGCACCGAGGCATCGCTTCCATGAAGACCGCACTGCTGTTGACGGTGGTGAGCATCGCACTTTCAGTAGGCGCAAGTCTCGCTGCTGTACGGTGGTGGAGCGACACGCCATCAACGGGGACCGCGTCCGTTGCCACAAACGGACACCGTGATGCAAAATCGCCACCTGTCCCCGCGCTCCCCGAGGTCGTGGCTTTGGGCACGTTGCAGCCCGAGGGGGGCGTGATCCAAGTCAGCGGTCCAGCCGGCGAACGTTTGGCCGAGCTGAAAGTCGCCGAGGGGGATGACGTTCGTAAAGGCGACGTGCTAGCCGTCTTGGAAAGTTTCGACCTGCGGCAGCTCGAATATGCGGCCGCCAAGGGGACACTCGCGGAGGCTGAGAACCAACTACCGATCGAAAAATCCTTGGGTGACGCACAAGTCGAAGAGGCCACGGTGAACGCCGAGCAGGTCGAGCTTCGGCAGGCCGAGATCGCGACTCAAGAGGACAAGGTCAAGGCGCTGAAAGCCAACCTCGAAGTCGCTCAACACGATTCGAAGCGGTTGGCGGCGCTCGACGAATCGATCGTTTCGACGCAACAGCGTGAGAAGCAAAAGCTCGCCGTCGACCAAGCCGAAACGGAGCTCGCTGCCGCCGAGCATGCGCTTTCGACCATGAGGGACAACTACTCCTTCGAGAAGAAGCTTGCCCAGGCAAAACTGCACGCGGCCGAAGCGACCCGCGATCGCATGATCGCGGCATTGCAGATTGAATCGCTCAAACGCACCGTGAAGCTTGCCGAAACGAAGCTGCAAATGTCGCAGGTGCGAGCCCCCGTCAACGGGCGCATCTTCAAGGTCGTCATGCAGCCGGGCGAAACGACCGGTCAGGTGCCGATCCTCCGCATGGGCGACGTCTCAAAAATGTATGCCGTCGCCGAAGTATACGAGACCGACATCGGCCGCATCGAGCTGCATCAACATGCCCGAGTCACGGGCGATGCATTGATCGACTCGACGTCGCACGACCGTTACGCGCTGACGGGCGAGGTCACGCGCATCGGGTCGATGGTTTCGAGCAACGAAGTGCGCAGCCTCGACCCGACCGACCGCGGCGACTTGCGCGTCGTCGACGTGCGGGTGTTGATCGACGATAAATTCCGCGAGGCCGCGTCGCGACTCATCAACTTGCAAGTGACGGTTCGCATCGAAACACCGGCAACGCCGCCACCCAGTCACGACATCGCGCCGCCTCCGGCCGCTACGCAAGCACAGCGATGAAAACTCCGCTGGCCTGGCGCAATCTGCTGCACGAGCGCGTTCGCACAGGCGTGGCAGTCGCGGGGGTCGCGTTCGCCGTGATCCTCGTGCTCATGCAGCTCGGATTCTTTTTCACCGTCGAGCGCACGGCAACGTTGATGTACGACTGCCTCGACTTCGACATCGCCGTCATGTCTCGCGATTATTTGCATGCGGGCAAGGCAGGGCAGGTGCCGGTCGAACGGCTGTATCCGATTCAGGCCGTCCCGGGGGTGCGCTCGGCGGCCCCGTTTTGGATCGGTTTCGGGTTGTGGCTCAACGCCGATCCGAACATTCATCAACGACGCGCGATGATGATCCTCGGTGTCCGGCCGGAAGATACCGTGTTCACATTGCCTGAGATCAACAACCATCGCGACGAACTCAAAGAACTGCACGCGGTCATGGTCGACGCGAGGTCGCGACCGGAATTCGGTCCGCACTCGCCGGGCACGGTCACCGAACTGGGCACGACGGCGGTGAAGGTTGTTGGCGAGTATCAGATGGGAACCGGTTTCGCCGCGGACGGCGATGCGATCGCAAGCGAATCGACGTATCGCGCGGTGAACCCCATGATGCCACGAACCATGATGACGTTGGGGCTTATACGCCTCGAACCGGGCACTGATCCGAAAGTCGCCAAAGCTCAGATGTTGCCGCTGGTTCCGGCCGACACCCAGATCATGACGCGTCGCGAGCTGCTGAACTACGAAGAGCGTCACTGGGTGGTGAAGACCTCGGTCGGCATCATCTTCGGCCTGGGTGTCGGCGTGGCGTTGATCGTCGGCCTGGCGATTGTTTACCAGGTGTTGTCGAGCGACATCGCCAATCGCATTCCCGAGTACGCAACCCTCATGGCCATGGGCTACGGCCGACGTTACATCTCGGGCGTGGTGATTCAACAGGCGTTGATGTTGGCGCTGGCGGGTTACATTCCGGGCTGGATCATTTCTTACGCGCTGTACAAGATCGCGGCCGCAGGCGCTCATTTGCCGATGAAAATGACGCCGGGCCTGACGGTCGCCGTGCTCGTGCTGAACGTCGTGATGTGTACTATGTCCGGCCTGTTGTCGCTTCGAAAAGTGAACACCGCCGACCCTGCTGATTTGTTCGTTTAACTCGGAAGACTAACCGCAGAGGACGCGGAGATCGCAGAGGGAAGAAGAGCAGGAACCACAGATGCACACGGATGAACACAGATAAGACGAAGAATAAGAATTGGTCTCAATCGAAACATTTCGTCTCGCTCGCAAACTATCTCCCTTTTTCCTCATCTGTGTAAATCTGTGTGCATCTGTGGTTCCTTTCTCCGTTTTCCCTTCTCCGCGCCCTTTGCGAACTCTGCGGTTAACCCATAAACCGTGACCACTCTCACCACCAAACGCACGCCGCTGGCTTGGAAGAACCTCACGCATGACGTGCGCCGGTTGATTCTGGCAGTTGCGGGGGTGGGGTTCGCCGTGCTGTTGGTGTTCATGCAACTCGGCTTTCGCGGCGCGTTGTTGGAAGGCACGGTGCAGTTGCCCGAACAGTTCAATGCCGACCTGGTGCTGGCGAGCAAAACGAAGTTCGCCATTCAGATTCCACAAAAGTTCTCGCGACAGGCGCTGTTCCAGGCTCGCTCGGTTGCCGAGGTTGAATCGGCGTGGCCGCTGTACATCGAAATGTCGTCGGCGACCTGGTTTCTGCCGCATATCACCGACCATGCGCTCCCCGTGCGCGTGTTGGCCTTCAATCCGCGCGAACCATTGCTGCTTCTCGACGCGGTGCGTCAGCGTGAGCCCGAACTCATGCTGCCCGATACGGCGCTCTTCGATCTGAAGTCGAAAGGGGACTACGGCGATCCGAAGATCGGCGATTTCGCCTATCTGAACGACCAACGTGTGCGGATCGTCGGCACATTCCAGCTCGGCACCGACTTCGCCACCGATGCGACGGTGATCATCAGCGATCGCGAATATGCGAACTACTATTTTCCCAAAGGCGCGGCTGAGTTCGGCCTTTCGCAACTCGACTACGGCCTGATCAAGCTCAAGCCGGGGTCCGACGTGCTGGCGGCAAAGGAGAAACTACAATCGATTCTCCCCGAGCACATTCTCGTCCGCACGAAGCCCGAGTTCATCGCCGCCGAGCGCGACTTCTGGGACAAGAGCACGCCGATCGGTTACGTTTTCGGGTTCGGCGTCGTGCTGGGGTTCGTCGTCGGCGTGATTATTTGTTATCAGGTCATCTACGCCGACGTGAGCGACCACATGAGCGAATACGCGACCTTGAAGGCGATGGGTTACGGCACGAACTACTTCTTCGGACTTGTGATGCAGGAAGCGATGCTGATCTCGGGGCTCGGGTTCGTGCCCGCATTGTTCCTCGCCGAAGGGCTCTACGCAGGGCTGGCGTGGCTGACCGGGTTGCCGCTGAATCTGACCATCGCCCGCGCCGGTATTGTTCTTGCACTGGCCATTGTCATGTGCGGCATCTCGGGCATGCTCGCCTTGCGAAAGCTGATGTCTGCCGATCCCGCGGAGTTGTTTCGATGAGCATCGAAGCGTCGCACCCCACACATCACGACGACCATCCTCATCACGAAAAGGCGACGAGGCAGGTTCTCGATGCCGACGGTCAACCGGACCACGACCTGGCCGTGCGCATTCGCGGCTTGAACCACACGTTCGGCGAAGGCGAGCTGAAGAAACAGGTGCTGTTCAATAACAACCTGGAGCTCACGCGCGGCGAAATCGTGATCATGACCGGCCCCTCGGGCTCGGGAAAAACCACGCTGCTCACACTCCTGGGCGGGTTACGGACCGTGCAACAGGGAAGCATGGAAGTGATGGGCCGCGAAATGCGAGGCTTGTCGGCGCAAGAGCTGGTCGAAGCGCGACGCAGCATCGGTTTCATCTTTCAGGCGCACAACTTGTTTGCTTCGCTGACGGCGCAGGAGAACGTGCGCATGGCGTTGGAGTTGGCGCCGATCGACCGTCCGACGATGGACAAGATGGCCGCTGAGATGCTCACGGCGCTGGGGCTGGGACATCGCATCACGTACAAGCCGAGCTCACTGTCCGGCGGTCAACGCCAGCGCGTCGCGATCGCCCGCGCGCTGGTGCGAAAGCCGAAGCTGATTCTTGCCGACGAACCGACGGCCGCGCTCGACAAGCAGTCGGGCCGCGACGTGGTCGACCTGCTTCGCAAGTTCGCGCAAGAAGAGAAGTGCACCATCCTGATGGTCACGCACGACAATCGCATCCTTGACGTTGCCGACCGCATCGTGAACATGGTCGACGGCCATGTCGTGAGCGACGTTGTGGTGAACGCGGCGGCGATCGTCGTCGACTTCCTGCGAAGCTGCCCGCCGTTTCAGGCGATGACCCCCGCCACGTTGCTGGCCGAGGCTGACAAGGTGCTCATCGAGCGTCATCCCGCCGGCACCGATGTCATTCGACAAGGCGATGCGGGCGACAAGTTCTACATCATCCGCCAAGGCGAGGCCGAGGTGCTCGTCACGCACAACGGCTCGACAAAACGAGTCGCCACGCTGCATGAACGCGATTTCTTCGGCGAAGCGGCACTGCTGCGTAACGAGCCGCGCAATGCGACCGTGCGAACGACGAAAGACTCCGAGCTTTACGTCCTTGGCAAGGACGATTTCCGCAAGGCCGTTGAGAACAGCCCGACGTTCAAAGACGAGCTGCTGAAGGTGCTGTTCCAGCGGCAATGAGTGCCGCAATACTCAGTACTGGGTACTAAGTACATTCGCTATCGCACGATGCCCTGATCGTACATTACGCGTCGCGACACGACGATGGCGGGAATCTTCTCAACGTCGCGAGACTTCAACTCAGCCACCGGCGGCGAGGGCGGGCTCGGTTCGGGCATCGCAACCGGCTCGGCCACCGGCGGGCAATACATGCCACCTCCGGCGCACTCCCACAGCAGCTCGCCCGTCATCTCACGCAACCGCGCCCTTGCACGTTCGACATCGGCCACCGCTTGCACGAGCTTCGCCTCAGCATCGAGACGATTCAGCTTCGCCGCCGCGATGTCGGCGAACGTCGAACCCTCGGTCTTCTGCAACATGTAAAGATCCGACAGGCGATGATCCCAACTGTCGATGCGCACTTGCGCAAGGCCAACTTGCTGCAACGCGGCGTTGAACGTGTGGGCCGCCTCGCGAATCTGCTCGGCAATCTCGATTTGTCGTCGAGACAAACGGTCGCGAATCTGGCCGCGCCGCGCGTCGATTTCATTGCTGAGCACCCACGGAAGCAAGATACGCGTGATCGTCGGGCACTTCGTCACCGACGCAGCGCCCATCAGGCCATTGCTCGCGCTGAGGAACGACCGAATCACGCCAATGGTGTCAGTGTCGACCGACGACGACATCATTCGCAAGATTTGAATCTCGGGACGAATCGACAGCCCGCGCTGCACCTCGGCCTCGACATCGACCGGAGCGTAATCGGCCCGCAGCGGCGCCGTCGGCCAAATGCGCACATCGGGGTCGTACGTTTGCAGGCCGAGCAGTCCACGCAGCTTGTGGTTGCCTTGCATCAACAACACGTCGAGTTGCTGCTCTTGCGACGACGCCTCAACCTCGCGACGGTCGAACTCCGAAGCATCGAACGGCAATTGCAGCCCCTGGCTTCGCACTTGCTCGATCTTCGCTGAGACATCGTTCAGCTCGTTCCGCGCTCGCGCGAGCACGTCGCGTCGCGCCTCGCCTTCGGCCAGGCTGTAGTACAGCTGCATCGCCATGCCGGACGAGAGGTTCTGCGCCTCGCCCGCGGCGGCGGTCAGCGCTTGTTGCCGCAGCGCGTTCGCGCTTTCCTTGTGATGCCCACGCGATTGCGCGGTGTTGCGCTCTTTGTACAGCGCGCTGCCGATCGTCGAGTTCCGCACGGCCATGCACTGACATTCCTCGGCGCCGAGGGCGTAATACCGATGCGTCGCGGAATCGGCGGGCGGCGCGTCGTGCGGTGCGATTACGTCGACCTTGCCGCGCTCGATCAGCGGAAGCGTCCCCTCGATCGTCGACGAATCTCCGCCGCGACAGCATTGGCCCGAAGGTAGGTGTGCGCAACCTGAAACGATCATTCCGATCGTGACGGCCGCCGCAAGAGTTCGCCATCCAACACGCATAGCCCACCCTTCACAACAACGGGGTGTGAACGCAGGCTCAATCATCGAAATGCACGGCGTACTGTCTGGAACTATTGTGTCGCGCGTGCCTCGGGCGACAAAAACGGAACATATTCCAAAGAAGCTTGCGGATTTGGAGAAATCGCTGGCGACGCTTGCACCGGCTTACGCAGTCGCACGGGCTTTGGCGGCCTTGACGACGTAACCATGCTCGAGCAGCCACTGCCACGCGGCTTCCGCGGCCTCGCGAGCCGGACGTGGCCGGTAATCGAGCTCCACCGCCGCGCGCGCGTAGCTGAAGTGATGCGGCATGCCCGACATAAAAGTTGCAGCCGAGTTGATGTCCGGCTCACGACCAGTGACGCGATGAATCAGGTCGCCAATGCGCCCCGCAACGATCACGGCCATCGGACCTGCTCGGCAGATCGGACCGCGACGACCTGCGATGTCGGCGAACATCCGCCACGCTTCGAGATAGCTCATCGCTTCGCCGCCCAAGACGTAGCGACGCCCGACCTGTCCACGGTCGTTGGCCGCAAGAAGGCCGGCGGCGACATCGCGCACATCGCAAAAATCGTTGCCGCCGCGCGGAGCGAACATCGGCTGCGTCTCGGCAACGGTAAGCAACATGCGACCGCTCGAAGGCTTCCAATCCCACGGGCCAAGCATGTAGGTCGGGTTGACGATCACGGCGTGCAAGCCGCGAGCGATGAGGTCGTCGATGACCGTCTCACCGATCCGCTTGGTGGCCGCGTAGTGGCAGACTTGGCGCTCGGCGGGTATCGAGTCCTCGTCGGCCGGGCGAGCCCGCGTCCCTTCGCCGAGCGTGTCGACACTCGACACGTGAACCATGCGAGCGCCGGCCTCAAGCGCCGCTTCGCCGACGTTGCGGGTTCCCTCGATATTGACCGCCCGATGACGGTCATATGCCGACCAGCCGATGTGAACGAACGCCGCCGAGTGAACGACAAGGTCGACGCCCTTGCATGCTCGCTGCATCGCTTCGACATCGCGGACGTCGCCATCGACGCGTTCGACGTCGAGCCCTTCGAGCGGTTTCTTAGGGCTGCTGTCCGTCAGCGTCACGCGCACGGCGTGGCCACGATCGAGCAGCAAGCGGACGACGTTATTTCCCAGCAGCCCCGTGGCCCCGGTGACGAGTGCGAGCATCGTCGCATTTTAACGCGTCTTCACGCAGCGCGAAGCGACTGCTTCGGCAACGACGGTTCGCGCGACATCGACGGCCGCATTGGGCCTTGCCATGGCACGCATTCCCGCGACCAATACCGCGCGGCGGTCAGCATGGCTGACCAATTCGCCGAGTTCTCCGGACAACGCCTTGGCGGGATCACTGGTCGCGCGGAAGTCGAAGATGCGGCAGGCGTCGCGGCTAGCGTAGGCCCGCGCGTTGTGCAACTGATGGTCGTCAGCGGCGTGCGGATACGGCACGACGATCGCCGGTACGCCGAGCGCGGCCAATTCGCTCAGCGTCGATCCACCACCGCGACAGATCACCAGATCGGCCGACGCGAGTAGCTCAGCGATGTTTGGAAAGAATGGCCGCAGAGTGACCCAGCGACCCGCGGCGGCATAACGCTCGCGCGTTGTCGTCAGGCCGTCATGGCCGGTTTGATGCACGATTTGCCAGCCGTCGAGACGTTGGTCGAGCGATCGGATTGCTTCGGGGACGACACGATTGAGATCGGCTGATCCTCGACTGCCGCCGAGGACCACGAGGCGCGGTCGATGATTGGATGCGCTGTCGCATTGTGGAACGAGAAACTCACTGCGAAGCGGGTTGCCAGTGTGGGCGAAACGATTGACTGGAATGTTCAGGAAATGTTGCGCCTCGTTCATCGTAGCACAAACACGTCGTGCGTGAGGAGCAAGCCAACGTGTCGCTCGGCCGGGCATGGCGTTCTGTTCGAGCAGCACCAGCGGAATGCCGCGCCGAATGGCTGCTCGCGCCATCGGTACACTCGCCCATCCGCCAAGGCCGACGACAACGTCGACGGCGTGCCGCGCAATCCATCGCTCGGCCGCGCGCACGCCGACTGCGTAATCGAGCGCGAACCGAGGCCATCGCCACGGGCGGCGCGACCATGCTCGGCAGGCCATCGCGATCTGCCGATGACCGCGCTCCTCGACGAGCCGACGTTCCCAAACGCGATCGCTTCCGGCGAAGGTGATCGTTGCTTCAGGCTCGAGCAGCCGAAGCTGCGCAGCAACGGCCAGGCCCGGGAACAGGTGACCTCCCGTACCGCCGCCGGAAAATACAACGTTGAGGCTCATCGCAACGTTGCTTCCTGCGTTTCGATCGATTCCTTCACCGCGATGATTTCAACGGGGTGCTCGGCTGTTATTTCGAAGAGATGACTGACGCCGACGCCCGCCAGCGCGCACGCGGCCGCAACCGTGCAAAGGCGACGCACGATCATCGGCTCGCTCCATCCGGCGAATTGAAAGTGGTGATGCAACGGTGCACAGCGGAGGACGCGCCTGCCGGTCGTTTGAAACGACGCCACTTGCACGATCACGCTCAAGGTTTCGACAACGAATACGCCGCCGACCACCGGCCAAATCCAGGCCTTGTGCATCGTGACGACGAGAAAGCCGAGTAGTCCGCCGAGGGCCAACGAGCCGGTATCGCCCATGAACACGCTGGCGGGCCAGCGGTTGAATCGCAAGAACCCGAGCGTCGCGCCAAGCATCGCACACGCGACGGGCACAATCGCCAGGCATTGAGAATCGGCTTCGCTCGCAAACCAGGCAATCACGGCAAGGCCCGCACTGGCGCAAGCAACGCATCCGGCGGCCAGCCCATCGAGACCGTCCGTCAGGTTCACGGCATTGGAGGTCGCGACGATAACGAACACGGCGGCAATGAATCGCCACGCACTTAAAATGTCGCCTTTCACTTGTTGTGCCACAAGAACCGCCACGGCGGCGATCAACACCTGCATTGCGAACTTTTGCCAACGGGCGAGCCCACGGCCGCGTGTCCGCGCCTTCGCCAAGTCGTCGATCGCGCCAAGGCTCGCCATGCTGCACATCAGAAGCATCGCGATCGTGACATTCGATGAAAGCAAGTCGCCGCAAACGAGCACGGCTATCAAAATCGCGGCGACGATCAACACGCCGCCCATCGATGGTGTCGCTTGCTTCGCGGCGTTGAGCTTTCGTAGTTCAGGCGACGGACTGCCGTTCGTGTCGCGACAGAGTTTGCGAAGCTGGGCGATTGCCCAACTGCCGGCACTCAACACGATTCCCGCGGCGACGACTGCCGCGAATGCCGCCCTTGCGATCATCGCAACGGACGGTTCGATCGGCAGTTCAACGAGCGCGGCCATCGCGGAGGCCTCATCGGGCGGCGGGTCACATCACGGGTGGCGAGGCACGGGCCAGTGGCTTGTGGTGCGACGCCGGAGTCGGCCCTAAGCCTCAGGGGCTCGAAGGGCTCGCAACGTCCGGCGGCACCGGTGATCCCTGAGACACCGAGGCGGCATTTGCATACCGCCCCGGTGCTCAGTCATAAGCCCCGCCGAGAAGCTCTTGTCGGTGTGGCTGACCCAGAAGCCACGAGATCCGACAAGAAAATGCTTCGACCCAGGAGGGTGGGCGATGTTCAAAGGTCCCGCAACCCAGAACATCTTCGACGGGGCTTTCCTATGGTTTGGTGTGTGTCTCCGTTTTTGTTTCCAAGCTCGACGAGCGCTCGCAGCGTCTTTTGATGCGGCAGCCCCACTCGCTTGCCTCGTCGCGGTTCGTTGTCCACCACGAACGTTGGCAATGCGGGATGTTGTGTTTCGATTCCTTCAAGCGTTTCGACGACGCGTTCCAGCGCCATCGCACGCGAACCCTTGACGAGCATCACGTCGCCTTCAACCATGCGGTGCTCGACAAACTCGATCGCGGTCTCGACGTCGCAGGCGAGCGTCTTGATCTTCGATGCCGGCGTTTTCGATACAGACGTCTTCGATGCAGAACTGCGAGCGCCTTCGACGATCTCGTTAGCGTAGCGTCCGCAAGCAATGACAAGACTCGCGCCGCCGACCGTGACAGCCTCTTCGCCGATGCGACGATGCAGCTCAGCCGACTCGACGCCTAAATCGCACATGTCGCCCAACAGTGCAATGCGAGTTCCGCGGGCTTCGATGTTTTGTAAAAGTTCCAACGCCGCACGCACGGCAACGGGACTCGAGTTGTAGCAGTCGTTGATGATCGTCGCGCCGCGCCAACGCACGACCTGGCAGCGCAACTCCGAGGCGCGGAACGATGCAAGACCGTCAGCGATCTCGCTCCGACTCAATCCGAAGTGCCTTCCAATCGCAACGGCCGCCAGTGCGCCATCGAGGTGGTGACGTCCCCAAACAGGCACAGAATAACGATCGCCATCGACGGTGAAGGCGACGATGCCGTCGGTGCTGTGTACTTCTGTGGCGCGAATGTCCGCGGCGTTCGATTCACCGATCCAGACGATCGGCGCTCGTGATCGCGCGGCAATTTCGTTGGCGCGAGGATCGTCGGCACACATCACGGCAAGGCCATCGCTCGGCAACGCGTCGAGTAATTCCGCCTTTGCATTGGCCACCGCCTCACGACTGCCGAAGGTGCCGAGATGTGCATCTCCTAATCGTGTGACGACACCGACGTTCGGGCGGCAGATATCGGCCAACGACGCGATCTCGCCGGCGGCACTGGCGCCGAGTTCGACGACCGCGTAATCGTGGTCGGTGCGCCAGGCGAGCATCGACATCGGCAGACCAACGTGATTGTTGTGGTTGCGAAGGCTCGCGGTGCCCGTGAGTTTCTGACGAAGCACGGCGTCGATCATTTGCCGCGTCGTCGTCTTGCCGACGCTCCCCGTCACGGCGACTACCGTGCCTCGAAACTGTTCACGCTGCCAACGTGCAGCCCTCGTCAGTGCCACGCTGGTGCCAGCCACGCTGGTGTCGTGGACGGTAATGACCCAACGATCGTCCGGTGGCTGCACGCTACGATCGCTCGTCACGACGCCCGACGCTCCGCGGCGAAACGCATCGCCGATGAAGTTCGCCCCATCCTGACGATCGCCGCGCAGCGCCCAAAACACGTCGCCGGCTTGAACCTGGCGGCTGTCGATGACGACGCGACCGATAGTCAACGTCGATAACGACGCCGACGTCGAAACGACGCGACACGCGCAGCGGCCGCCGATGGCGGTTGCTAAGGCTTGGGGGGTGAACGACATGGAAGAGAAGCGAGAGGTGGGACTAAGCAGCGATGCGAAGCTTCGCAGGATTGTGCAACATGGAATCGACGCGCGGCGAAGCGTACAGCCAGCGGCTGGCGACTTCACGATCGTCGAACGGATGAGACGTGGTTCCGATAATCTGATGCGTTTCGTGACCTTTGCCGGCGATGAGCACCGAGTCGCCGGGTTCAGCCTGCGACAAGGCCCATTCGATTGCTTCGGCACGATCTTCGATGACTTCGATGCCGGCCGGTTCGACGCAGCCGCGGAGGATGTCGCGGATGATGCGCTGCGGGCTCTCGGTACGTGGATTGTCGTTGGTAATGATGGCCAGATCGGCACGACTCTCGACGGCGCGGCCCATCTTCGGGCGCTTCGTCATGTCGCGATCGCCGCCGGCGCCAAAAACGCAAATCACCCTGCCACGCGACACGTCGCGCAAGGCGTCGAGCATTTCTGCCAAGGCGTCGGCCGTGTGTGCGTAGTCGATGAACACGCCAAACGGCTGACCGCATTCGAGGCGTTCCATGCGTCCCGGCAGGCGATTGACCGTCTCGAGGCCACGAACGACCGTCTTCAGGTCGATGCCATAACCGAGGCCGACGGCGGCGGCGGTCAGGCAGTTGTAGATGTTGTGACGCCCCATGAGATGCGTTCGCACAGCGACCGTATCGCTGCCGGCATGCAGGAGGAACGTTTGCTCGCTGGTGTGCTGCTCGACGGGAGTGGCCATGATTTCGGCTTGCGATTCGATGGCGATCGTCAGCGTCGGATTATCGATGCGATCGAGAAACTCGCAGCAGGCTTCGTCGTCGGCATTGAGCACGGCGAAACCTTCGGGCTTCAGATGCTCGAACAGCCGAGCTTTGGCAGCGCGGTAGTTGTGCGGTGTGCCGTGCAGATCGAGGTGGTCGTGGCGAACGTTCGTCACGCAAGCGACGTCGAACTCGACGCCGGCGACGCGATCTTGCGCCAGCGCGTGGCTCGAAACTTCCATGACGACGTGGCTGCAATCGGCCGTGACCATTCGGCCCAGCCACGACGCCAACACCGGCGCGGGCGGAGTCGTCCAAGGCGCGTCGACCAGATCGTTGCCATCGGTGTAGCCGAGCGTGCCGAGCACACCGGGCGTCATGCCGGCCTTGGCGAGAATGCTGGCGATCAACCAACTGGTGGTCGTCTTGCCGTTAGTGCCCGTGATGCCGATCGACTTCAGTTGCTTGCCGGGATCGCCAGCCAGCGCGTGACACACGAGCGCGTAGGCCGGCCGAGTGTCGACGACATACGCCACCGGAATGCCGACATTGCCGACGGGCTGGTGCGCGAGAATGGCCGACGCGCCGCGGTCGATCGCTTCACGCACGAAGTTGTGGCCATCGACTCGAAAGCCGGGCAGGGCAGCGTAAAGGTCGCCGGGCCTGCACTGACGCGAGTCGGCGCAAATGCTGCTGACAAACAATTCGTTTGCGCCAATGATCTCAGCGCCAGGTAGAACCTGGCGCAGTCGAACTTGGCGGCGCGGCTCGATAGGAGCATGCATGGCGGCGGGCCTCCGTGCCTCAGTCGCCGAACTTGGTG
Source organism: uncultured Planctomycetota bacterium (assembly GCA_963708675.1). Classification (GTDB taxonomy): domain Bacteria; phylum Planctomycetota; class Planctomycetia; order Pirellulales; family PNKZ01; genus DATAXP01. The sequence continues at coordinate 244,859 of CAVPTO010000003.1, read as the reverse complement.
GATCGACCTCCTGCACACGGTCGGGTCTTGCCCTTCGAGCGCATCTTCGCCGTCCGGGGCCATGCAGGCGGTCGTTACGGGAGGCGGGATTCTCCGGATTTCGGACGATGTGTCAAGGTCGGTTCATCGCGATGCCGATCGAGGCTGAGGACCGTTGGGTGAGTATTCTGTCGCCCACTATCACCGCTTGCGGTTTCGCGCGTTCGTCCGATCAAGACGCGCGAAACCGCAAGCGGTGAGGCCACGTCATGCGAGCCTGAAGCGGTGATTTTTCAAAACTTCTAAACGGCACGCATCATCGCCGCAATCGTCTCGGCGTTCACCGGCTCGATCACGCCACGTTCGCAAATGATGGCATGGATGAGGCTAGCAGGTGTCACATCGAATGCCGGGTTGTAAACGCCGACGCCTGTTGGAGCGGTGGCGAGGCCGAAGCCGTGCGTGACTTCGTGGGCGGCGCGCTGCTCGATCGGGATGTCATCGCCAGCCACGAGCGACAGGTCGAACGTGCTCGTCGGCGCCGCGACATAGAACGGAATGCCGTGCGCTCGTGCCAGCACCGCGACACTGTAGGTGCCGATCTTGTTGGCCGTGTCGCCATTGGCGGCAATGCGATCAGCGCCGACGATGACCGCTTGCACTTTTTCTTCGCGCATGACCTGGGCCGCCATCGAGTCGCAGATGAGCGTTGTCTGGATGCTGCGCTGCGTCAGCTCCCAGGCCGTGAGCCGCGAACCTTGCAAGAGCGGGCGCGTCTCGTCGACATAGACGTGCAAGCGTTTGCCGTCTTCGTGGGCCGCGAAGATGACGCCCAGCGCGGTGCCGTAGTCGGAGGTCGCTAAGCCACCAGCGTTGCAGTGCGTCAGCACTCCCTGACCGTCGGTGAGCAACGCCGAGCCGATGCGACCGATCTCGCGGCAGGTGCGACGATCTTCGTCGTGAATCTTCTGCGCCTCGCGAAGCAGTGATTGACGCAACTCGGCGATTGATAGTCCCGCACACCGCTCGACGACGCCACACATGCGCTTGAGCGCCCAAAACAAGTTCACCGCCGTCGGACGGCTTGCGGCGAGGCGAGCGATGGCCGCACGCACCTCGGCAACCACGGCCGACGGCGAGCCGTCGCCTTGGGCGGCGATACACACGCCATACGCCGTGGCGACGCCGATCGCCGGTGCTCCGCGCACGCGCAATCGCTGTATCGCCTCGAACAGCGTCTTGACGTCATGGCAATCGAGATACACCAGTTCGCTTGGCAAACGCGTCTGGTCAATGAGCCGCAGATGACCGTCTGCGCCGCCAATCCATTCAAGCGTTAGCGAAGTTAGATGAGCCCGAGTTGCTTGCGAATCAAACGGCACAAGCTTTCCTTGATTTCGGAGTGACGCGGCACCGTCGCTTGGCGGCCGTTTGCAGGGTTGCGATAAACATCATGTTTCGCGCCGTGGCGATGAAGCACGCAACCAGCTTCTTCAAGCTCGCGCACCAAGTCGCGTCGTTTCATGTATCGACGGCCAACGGTTTCGTTTGCCGCCGAAGGGAGGCGATTCCTCGTCGTCAATCATGAGGGCGTAGGCGTCGCGAATGTTTTCTTCCAATTCGGCGAGCGTTTGACCCTGACTAAAAACGCCAGGAACGCCTTTGAGCCGGCCAACCATCCAACCGGCGTCTTCCCAATATTCCAACAGAAAAATGGTCTGCATTACTAGATGTCTCCGACTCATGAACGTCCATGTTCCAATATGGATTGTCCTTCGTTGGAATTATACACCGCCGGAGTCCATTCGAGCACGAAAGAGCCGCGCGCGAAAAGGGTGGTGATCGCGCTAATCCTTGTGGCGGCCGACGATGTTGTCGACAAGGTAGCTGTAATACTCAGGCGGACACATCGCGCGAATGCGATCTTCAGCCATTTGAAAGCATCGACGGCATAACTCGCGGTCGCGCCGCATGGCCAGAACCGGCGACGACTCGTAGACCTTACGACGTATCACTGACCAATCGAGATGGACAAAAAAGTCGAGAAGGTTCGCGGCTCGCTCCCAACGCCCGGGTTCATCGGCCCAGTAGCGAACGATGGTTTCAAACAGCGTCGAGTCCCCAAAGGGAATCGGATGCTGAAAGAGTGAATCGAGAAATGTCGCCCGATTTTCGCCGTCGGCGACGCAAGCGTTCACGCGGCTTTCGCCGGCGCGTACCTCATAAACCGCGCTGATCGTCCGAAACGCTTCAGCAATTCTAGCGTGCGTTGCGGACGACAATCCAAGGCCTGAAAGCTCGTTGCCGTACGTCGATACCGCGACGAGCAGGTGTCGAGCGACTTGCGGCCATTCAGACCGCATGTTCTCGACGTACCTAATGGCCGCGGGTAGGTAATACCCAAGTTCGCGAAAGTCGCCATCGAAGATCAGATCGAAATCGCCCCAGTCGAGCGCGTCGAGGGGAATAGCGACAACCTCGTTGGCGCGCGTGGCCCCGTCAGAACCAAAGAGGCTAATCGTCGACGGTCTTTGGAATACCTGGCGGATCGCGTCGTCGTAATCGATCGCGCCGCTCATGGAAGCGCGTCCTCACTCCCACACGACCAGCAGCTCGCCGGAGTCGACGCGGCTGCCGGGGGCGACGAGGACTTCGGCGACCTTGCCGTCGCGCTCGGCGTAAAGCGTCGTCTCCATCTTCATGGCTTCCATGGTGACGAGCTTTTGGCCCTTCTTCGCGGCGTCGCCGGCCTTGACGGCCACGGTAACGACCATGCCGGGCATCGGCGCGCCGACGTGGTTCGGGTTGGCGGTGTCGGCCTTGCGCTTGGCGCTGACGTCGGCCTCGACCGACTCGTCGCGAACGGTGACGTCGCGCGGTTGGCCGTTCAATTCGAACGACACGGTGCGGGTGCCGTCGGGCTGCGCGTCGCCGATGTTCAGGAACTTCACGATGAGCCGCTTGCCCTTCTCGATGTCGAGGGCCATTTCCTCGGCCTGCGCGGGGCCATAGAAGAACAGCGGAGTCGAGAGGATGCTCGTATCGGCGTAATTGTCCTGGTGCGTCGTTAGTTCGCTGAAGACGCGCGGGAACATCACATGCGAGAGCACATCGCGCTGCGTCGGCGGATTTTCGAGCGAACCCTTGAGCTTCTCGGCGACCGCGGCGAGATCGACCGGCGGAAGGCTGTCGCCGGGACGACCTTCGACTTGCTTTTGGCCGCGCAAGATGCGATCGACCACCTTCTGCGGAAAGCCGCCGGGAGGCTGACCCATGCGGCCGCTGATGAGGTCAATCACCGACTCGGGGAAAGCCAACTCGCGGTTGCTGTCGAGCACTTCGTCGGTGCGCAGATTGTTCGCGACCAGGAACAACGCCATGTCGCCGACGGCCTTCGAGCTCGGCGTCACCTTGACGATGTCGCCAAACAGATCGTTGACCTCGGCGTAGACGCGACAGATTTGATGCCACTTCGATTCGAGGCCCACCGCCTGCGCCTGCTCGTAGAGGTTCGTGTACTGGCCGCCGGGCATCTCGTTGCGATACACGTCGGCCGTGCTGGCCTTCATGTTCGACTCGAACGGCACGTAATACTCGCGGACGGCTTCCCAATATTCGTCGAGCGACTGCACATTGTCGGGGCACAGCCCGGTGTCGCGAGGCGTGAAACGTAGCGACTGCACGACCGAGCCCAAGTTCGGCTGCGACGTGAGACCCGAGAGCGGCCCCATCGCGCAGTCGGCAATGTCCAGGTCGACTTCGGCGGCCTTGAGGATCGACGTCGCCTGCACGCCGCTGGTGTCGTGCGTGTGGAAGTGGATCGGGATGCCGATTTCCTGCTTGAGCGTCTTCACCAACAGCTCGGCCGCGTACGGCTTGCACAGGCCGGCCATATCCTTGATGCACAGGATATGCGCACCCATCTTCTCGAGCTCTTTCGCCATGTCGACGTAGTACTTGAGGTCGTACTTTGTCTTCTTCTTGTCGAGCACGTCACCGGTGTAGCAGATGACCGCTTCGCACAGGGTGTCGGTTTCGAGCACGGCTTCCATCGCTACGCGCATGTTCGGCAGCCAGTTGAGCGAGTCGAAGATGCGGAACAAATCCATGCCCGCGTCGGCCGACTCTTTGACGAACGCGCGAATGACGTTGTCGGGATAGTTCGAGTACCCGAGCGCGTTCGAAGCCCGGAAGAGCATCTGGAACAGAATGTTCGGAATGCGTTCGCGCAGCTCGGTCAGCCGCTGCCAAGGACATTCCTTCAAGAAACGCATCGTGGTGTCGAACGTCGCGCCGCCCCACATCTCGATCGAGAACAGATTCGGGACGAGCTTCGCGTACGCCTCGGCAATGCCGAGCATGTCGTACGTGCGCATGCGCGTGGCGAGCAACGATTGATGCGCGTCGCGGAAGGTGGTGTCGGTCAGCAGCAGCGGCTTTTGGTCGAGAATCCACTTGCTGAACTTCGTGGGTCCGAGCTCTTTGAGCTTCTGCTTCGTACCCGGCGGCGTCGGCTTGCCTTCGAGATTCGGCAGCGGAGCCGGCTCGCGTCGCACGTGTTTCGGCTTTTGCTTGACGAGCGGATGGCCGTTGACGGCGACGTTGCCAAGGTAGCGAAGCAGCTTCGTCGCCCGATCGCGGCGAGGCGTGAAGTGGAACAGCTCGGGCGTCTCGTCCATGAAACGCGTGGTGAAGCCGCCTTCCAAAAACTTCGGATGCGTGACAAGGTTGATGAGGAACGGGATGTTCGTCTTCACGCCACGCACGCGGAACTCTTGCAGCACGCGCTCCATGCGTCGGGCGGCATCGATGAACGTGCGACCTGACGCGATCACCTTCACGAGCAGCGAATCGTAGAACGGCGTGACAATCGCGCCGGAGAACGCGGTGCCAGCGTCGAGGCGGACGCCCATTCCCGCCGCCGAGCGGTAGTGCGCGATCTTGCCGTAGTCGGGGAGGAACTTGTTCTCGGGGTCTTCGGTCGTCACGCGGCATTGCATTGCGAAGCCGCGCGTGCTGATCGAAGCCTGGTTCGGAATGTTGATCTCGGGATCGCTGAGCTTGTAACCTTCGGAAACCAGAATCTGCGTGCGAACGATGTCGATGCCCGTCACGACCTCGGTTACGGTGTGCTCGACCTGCACGCGTGGATTGACTTCGATGAAGTAGAACTTGCCGGTTTCGGTGTCGACCAAGAACTCGACCGTTCCGGCTGCGACGTAATTCACTTCCTTGCCGATCTTGATCGCGGCCTCGCAAATCGCGTCGCGGAGTTGCGGATCGAGGTTCGCTGAAGGGGCGATCTCGACGACCTTTTGATGGCGTCGCTGCAGCGAGCAATCGCGCTCGTAGAGGTGCACGAGGTTGCCGTGCTTGTCGCCCATGAGCTGCACTTCGATGTGCCGCGGGCGCATGATGAACTTTTCGAGGAACACGTCGCCGCAACCGAACGCAGCCTGCGCTTCGCGTTGCGCCTGTCGAGCGCGCGAGCCAATTCGTCGGGCTTCGGAACGACACGCATGCCGCGACCGCCGCCGCCTCGCGCCGCTTTGAGCAGCACGGGATAGCCAAGCTTTGCGGCCAACTCGGCTGCTTGCTCCGCGCTTTCCAGCGGCTTATCGCTGCCCGAAAGCACCGGCACTCCGGCCGACACCGCGAGTTGTCGGGCGGTGATCTTATCGCCAAGTTGATCGAGAATCTTCGGCGGCGGCCCGATGAAGATGATCCCCGCCTCTTCGCAAGCCCGCGCCAGGTCGGGATTCTCGGACAAGAAGCCGTAGCCGGGATGGATCGCGTCGACGTCGTGCTGCCTTGGCAACTTCGATGATGCCGGCAATGTCGAGGTACGCGCGGATCGGTTCGCCGGGCTTACCGACCTCGTAGGCCTCGTCGGCCTTGAAGCGGTGCAGCGCGTAGCGATCCTCGTGAGAGTAGATCGCCACGGTGCGAATGCCCGCTTCGTGGGCCGAGCGGAAAATGCGAATGGCGATCTCGCTGCGATTGGCAGCCAGCAACTTGCGAATCGGTTTGATGTCAGACATGGAAGCAAATAATCATGAGTACCGTCGCTGCGGCCAGCCTCCGAAGCGTCGCTGAACAAGCGCTAGTGCACACGCACTCCGTCGGGATGCGTTTCGCGCGGGGGATGAAACAACAAAAACAACGCGGCCGCTGCCACCACTGCCACGCCAGAAGGATAAAGGAAAATCTTGTCGAATGCGTACACGCCGTCAGTCTTGTAGTGGTTTCCGATCAGCGGCCAAATCGTGTTACCGAACAGCGGCCCGACACCCAGAATCAGAAAGTTAAACAAGCCTTGGGCGCTGGTGCGTGCGTCCTTCGGAAAGAACTCATCGACGAAAATATAAACGGTCGCAAAGAAGAATGCATAACAAACACCGTGCAAAAGATTCACGGCGATCGCGACGGCCGGATAGGGCGCCCAGGCAAACAGCGCGAACCGCACGGCATGGCCGAGAATGCCGAGCACCATCGTGTACCGCCAGCCGAGCCGCTTGAGAAAGTACCCGAGCACAGCCATCGTGCCGATTTCGGCGACCTGACCGATGCTCATCACCGGCATCACCCATTTGGGCGCGATGCCGATGCTGGTGAGATACGTGTCGGTGAAAATGAAATAACACTGATGCACGGCCGAGTCGATGAACGTGACGACGAATAGCACGGCGATGAACGGGAACTTCAGCAGGCTTAGAGCCTCAAGCCACGCAAACCGCGAAGCCTCATTCGTCGCCGGCTTGGGTGGCGTGTGGGGCAGCGCGAGGCTGAAACCTGCCAATGCCAGCGATGCAATTCCCGCAACGAGGTACGTGTAACGCACGTCAGCGGCGGCCGTCGCATCGCTCAGGATGAATACGAACGGCCAACTCGCAGCGATCCAGCCGATGGTGCCCCACAATCGCACGCGGCCGAAATCGTTTTGCGCGTCTTTCAGGTTGGCGAATGCGATCGAGTTCGTGATCGACATCGTCGGCACATAAAACAGACAGTGCACGAGCATCAGCAGAAAGAACGGCCAAAAGCCTGTGACCCATGTGAGTGCGATGATCGACACGCCGCCAATCAGATGACTGAACGCGAGAAACTTCTCTGCGGCGAAGTTGCGGTCGGCAAACTGGGCGCTGAAGAACATCGTCGTGAACGACGCAAACGCGAAGGCGTTGAGAATCAGCCCTTGCTGCCACGGCTCGTAGCCGAGCGTGTTCATGTAGCCGAAGATCTTCGGCAGCCATGCTCCCCAGATGAAGAGCTCGAGGAACATCATGACCGACAGACGTCCGCGGGCCGAAGCCTTTGGTGATGCTGCGTCAGTCGATTGGCTGAGTTCGTTCGTGGCGGTCATCGTCGTCGCAAGTGGGTTGGCGATGCCAGCATACTGTCGACGGCGCGAAAAAAAGGCACCGCATGTGACGCGGTGCCCTCGGTTCCTGCCTTCGCATCGTGTTTGACGACTCGTTCGCCTGGCGATCCAAGCTCGACGAATTCAGTCCTAAGTTACTGGAAGATAGGGGCAAAGAAATCTTTTTTCGTAACTCGTGAAAACAAGACACTTTCTGACTTTGGCCCGCTGCCGAGCCAGACACGTAACGACACACCGGTATGGTTGCGGAAAGTCCCTGTCCCACGAACGGAACATCATGGACTCAAAACTTTGCGGCTGTCAATCCACTTCGAAAGCTGCGCCCAACGCCGTACTTGCTCACGACGCGGCAATGAAATTTTGACGGCACCGGCCAGACGAAGTAGCATGCGTCATACTGACACACACCTTCGCCGCTAGGATCGTTGTTCGTCGGTCTAGATCGCGGTGGAACAGAAAAACCAGTTCTAAAGGTGAGGATTGAGAAATGAACGTTCGTCGCACGTTTATGTGGGTTATCGTGACTCAGTTGGTGTTAGCGTTCGGTAGCTCGGTTATGGCTGCGCAGAAAATTGTTGTCTATTGCCCGAGTCCCAATTCCGACTTGGCAGTCGAGCGCAAGGACACCCGATGACGGGAAAAGGCTACTTGAAATATGAGAACGTCACTTACAACCTGACGGTCACGAAGGGAAAAATATCACCCCACGTACGTCACGGGCATTTGTTCGGTACGGTTCCTGTCAACGGCGTCGAAACCGATTTTGAACTGAACTGCGACCGCAAGACGGGCCAAGTCGATATCAGCTTTGGAACCATCAAGTTTCAAACCGCAGGAAAGGTCACCGTTGCCGAATAACCGTTCGCACGTGCGCATTCTAATTGAAACAAAAACAGCCCGGCCATTGGTCGGGCTGTTTCGTTCTATCGAGCCCGGCAAATAGCATGGTATTGGTCTCGCATGAATGGTGGGGGGGATAACCTGACGTTTTCAAGGCTGACTAACTCCACCCGCCTCCAACCCCCGCTGATACCACCACTTAACTAGACACCTAAAGTATGGTGCGTGTTCTCGAATATTTTGCAACTAAATGTAATTAAACAACTTACGAAGATCGCAAGTGGAGGATAGGGGACTTGAACCCCTGACCTCTTGCATGCCATGCAAGCGCTCTCCCAACTGAGCTAATCCCCCGCCTAAGGTGTCGACTTGCGGAAAACGGCTGGCCGCGATGGGTTCCGGACACGTCCGAAAAACGCCACAGGCAAGGGTTTACGCCTTCGGCAGCAACACCGCCAAAAGTTATCAGTCATGCCCAATGGTGTCAAGTTGGGCTCGATGCGGCGCTCGTCTCGCGCTCGGCGCGGGTCTCCACGCGCTCGGCGCGGGTCTCTGACCCCGCCGATTTCGGGAGACCTACGGTCCGCTGGGCGGCGGGGTCAGAGACCCGCGCCGAGCGCCGTCCGTGCCCGCGCCGAGCGCGGGCAGCGCGCGAAAACGCGTGATTGTCTTCCGCCGTCGTCAGAAAGGATCGCTTTTCGCACACGGCGTGGTTAAGTACATTGCGCCACCACTGAACCACGCGGCATCGCAACCCCCTGGTGGCCGCAAAGCTCGGGAGCAGATTCTTGGACCGCGGACGCCTTCGCAAAAACCTCTTCGCTCTGCTGCAGTACGGCGTGTCGCTGGGCATTCTTGCGTACCTGATTTGGGACGCTCGCCGGAACAACGCGTTCGCGAACTTGATTGCGCAGCCCAAGAACTGGGGCATGCTGGTCGCCGCCTGGGCTGTGTGCATGGTCGGGTTGGCGCTGACGTTCGTCCGCTGGCACGCGCTCGTGCGAGCGCTCGACATGCCGTTCGCCATGCGCGACGCTTTTCGACTGGGCTTCCTCGGCTACTTGTTCAACTTCGTGTCGTTCGGCGCGGTCGGCGGCGACGTGATTAAGGCGATCATGCTCGTGCGCGAGCAGCCGAAACATCGAGCCGAGGCGGTCGCGACCGTTCTGGTCGATCGCATCATCGGTCTTTATGCGTTGCTGGTCTTCGCGTCGATTTTCATTCTAGGGTTCGACCAGTTGCATTCGCCGCAGCCCGAAATCCGCCGTATCTGTGGCGGGGCGCTGCTAGGCACGCTCGGCATGACCGCCGCCTTGGGCGTGTTGATGATTCCTGCCGTCACGCGGCGTCTCTCGATGTGGAAGCCGTTCGGCTCGGAAAAGGCCGAGCACGTCGTGCGGCGCCTCTCAGCGCGTTGGGCATGTACCGCAGTCGGCCGGCAGTGCTGGTCGCCGCGATGCTCTACAGTTTCGGCGTCCACGGCGCGTTCACGTTCGGCATTTATCTTGTGTCGCGAGGCCTGCCAGGCGATGCTCCAGGGCTAGCGGGTCACTTCGTCATCGTGCCCTTGACGCTCATCACAGGCGTGCTGCCGCTGCCAGTCAACGGACTCGGCGCCTTCGAAGGTGTGCTGAACTACCTGTATCAGGTCTACCCGTCAGGCAAGATCGTCGCCGATGGCCAAGGTCTGATGGTCGCCCTCGGTTATCGGGCCATCACGATCCTGATTGCGATGATCGGCGTGGTCTTTTACCTGATCTATCGCGGCGAGGTCACCGCGGTGCTAAGCACGGCCGAGGCCGAAGAACAGGCCGCCGAAGAAGAGCTCGAACACCGCGACGACGTGCTGTCGCAGAACGCCCCGGCGTAGTAGTTTATTGATTCTCAGACTGCAATTCGAACCCTTCTCCCTCCGGGAGAAGGTGCCGCGAAGCGGCGGATGAGGGCGGGCTGAACTGTTAGCAGGGCGAATCGCAGTGCAACCCGCCCTCAGCCGGCGGCTGCGCCGCCACCTTGTCCCAAAGGGAGAGGAGTACATCTGCCTAGTTCTAGATCAACGAGAGGCGGACGCGCGCTACCCGCCGGGCTTCGGCATTGCCAGGCTGTGCAGAATCAGCACCGAGCCGATCGACAACAGTGCGTAGCCAAGCCACATCGGCGGCCGCACGGTCTTTTGAGGCCCCGGCACTTCGGGCGGAGCGTACTGTGCCACTCGCATCGACGTCGCTTGCACGTTGTTGCCGAAACGCTGGGCCAACGCGTTCGTGGCCTCTTGCGTCAGCACGTATGAGTCGATGAGCCGCAGCTGGATGCCCAGCAGCACCAGGATCAGGCCCGCCATGAAGTAATGGTTGCGATTGAATTCCACGGCACACGACCAAAGAGGTTGGGAGCTTTCCCGACATCCTTAGTTATCGTGCCGCTGCTGGCACCGCTTCACTCGCACCGCCGCGTTGCCGAATATGGCGAACATACAGATACCGCGCAGGTCGACAAACTCGACACGCGACAAACGGTCGTCGACGAGATGTGAGACTTTGCGGGTTCTAACGGGTCTGCGTCGGAGCCCACGAGCCAAAGCTCGCCATGTTCTGGACTTCGTTCGACATCTGCGAAACCGGTTGCGAAATCATCTGCGTGACCGGCTGCACGGCAGCGGCTTGGAACAAGCGTTCTTTCTTCGATGCGACGATGTCGGCCGAAAGCGTTTTGTGGGTCGACCAGTCCGACATCGAGAAATCGCGAACGTCGACGTAAGTCTCGGCAAAATCGCCCGAGGTCTTGCGCACAAACTCGTACCCGTCGTCGGTTCGCAGCACGTGCCAACACAGCGAGCCATAAACCAAAGCACCGCCGAGCACACTACCGGTGACGAACGATCCAAAGCTCATGCCTCACTCCTTAACGGGAAGGTCGGAAGACGGGGCTGACGCGGGGAGCGGGACTGTACGGCAGGCCATGAATACGATCAAGGGCGAGTTTCGTTGACCTGTCGCGATAACTTGGATAAATTGCCGCCGCTATCGCCATCTCACAGCGGCCACGGGGTTCAGACGTTTCGATGATTCTGCCTCGCCGCTTCTTGCGACAGTGCCGAAGCAAGCTGTTCGCCTCGAAGGTCGCCGATTCGATGGGCGCCGACCTGACGGGCGGCAAGGTTCTGCTCAGCACGATCATCCTGCAGCGCGTGCTCAAGCGCGACATTCTGGCCGCCGACGAGCGCTTTGTCGGCATCCTTCTGCCCCCATCGGCCGCCGGCGTGTTGGCCAACGCTGCGCTGGCGCTCGATCGCCGCGTCGCGGTGAACCTGAACTTCACGGCCTCGCCTGCCGTGATGAACTCCTGCCTTCATCAGTGCGGCATCAAGCACGTTCTCACAAGCCGCAGGGTGATGCAGAAGCTCGACGTCAAACTCGACGCTGAGCTCGTCTACCTCGAAGACTTCAAGGCCCGCGTGACGACGGCCGACAAACTCGTCGCGGCTGTGCAGGCATACGCGACGCCGGTCGCGGTGCTCGAACGGCTGCTCGGCCTTACCGGTGTCAGCGACGACGATCTGCTCACCGTCATCTTCACTTCTGGCTCCACCGGCGAGCCCAAGGGCGTGATGCTCAGTCATCGCAACGTCGGCTCGAACGTCGACTCCATCAACGCCATCGTCAAGCTGCGAAGCGACGACGTGTTGCTATGCGCGATCCCTCTGTTCCACGCGCTCGGTTACACGACAACGATGTGGACGGTGCTGACGCTCGAACCGAAGGGGGCGTATCACTTCAGCCCGTTGGAAGCTCACGAGATTGGCAAGCTCGCTCGCAAACATCGCGGGACGATCATAATCACGGCCCCGACGTTCCTGCGTTCCTACCTGCGACGCTGCGAGCCCGAAGACTTCGCGACGCTCGAAGTCGCCGTGGCCGGAGCGGAGAAACTTCCGGTCGAACTGTGCGAAGCATTCGAGAAAAAGTTCGGCGTTCGGCCGGTCGAAGGCTATGGCGCCACCGAGCTTTCGCCGCTCGTGTCGGTCAATATTCCCCGTGGTCGCGAGCCCGACACCAAGGGCCCTTTCGTCAAGGAAGGAACCGTCGGCAAAGTAATCCCCGGCGTCTCGGCGAAGGTCGTTGACCTCGACACCGGCAAAGTCGTCGGCCCCGACAGTCCTGGCCAACTGTGGATCACCGGGCCGAACGTGATGCGCGGCTACTTTCATCAAGATCAGAAGACGGCCGAGGTGATTCGCGACGGCTGGTACAACACCGGCGACATCGGCTCGATCGACGCCGACGGTTTTATCACCATCACCGGTCGCGAGAGCCGATTCTCGAAGCTCGGCGGCGAGATGGTGCCTCACCTGCGAATCGAAGAGTCGATCATCAAGGTGCTCGCGCTCGGCCCCGACGATTTGAAAATCGCCGTCACCGCGGTCCCCGACGAACGCAAAGGCGAGCGATTGGTCGTGCTACACACGAAACTCGACAAGTCGCCGGCCGAGGTCGTGAAGGCGCTCAAGGAAGAAGGTCTGCCGAACCTGTGGATACCCGGCGTTGACAGCTTTATCGAGGTCGACGAGATTCCCGTCCTCGGCACCGGCAAGGTCGACTTGAAGCGCATCAAGACATTGGCGCTGGAGCGCCAATAACGGCGACACCCGCACTGTAGGGCACGCCCTCCGTGGCGTGCCGCGAACTGCTCACAGCGCGTCCACACACTGCTCGGAACGCCACGGAGGGCGTGCCATACAGCCGCTCTCGCCGCCGCCAACAGTCGGTTGTTAGCAAAATTACTTGCGTTTGACCGCCACCATCGCCGCTTCTATGCTCGGACGCATGAAGACCATTGTCCAAATCTCGCTTGACCTTACGAACATTCCCGAGGCCGTGGAGACGGCGGACCTCGCCATCAGGGCAGGCGTCGATTGGCTCGAAGCCGGCACGCCACTGATCATCGCCGAGGGCATGCACGGTGTGCGGGCGCTGCGTGAGCGGTTTCCCAAGACGCCGATCGTCGCTGACCTGAAAACGATGGACGGCGGTTGGCTCGAAGCCGAAATGATGGCCAAAGCCGGCGCGACGCACGTCGTCGTCATGGCCCGTGCTCATGCCGAAACGGTGAAGTGCGTCGTCAAGGCCGGCCGCGATTTTGGCGTGCAGGTGATGGGCGACAACATGATCTGCGACGACATGGTCGCCGGCGCCAAATGGCTCGAAGACCTCGGCTGCGACTTCGTCATCCACCACATCGGCTATGATGAACGTCGTGGCATCGCGGCAGCCGGCAAGCGGATGCCCAGTCCGCTCGACCAACTTCGCGAAGTGGTCCAAGCCGTCAACGTGCCGGTGCAGGCCGTCGGCGGACTGACGCTCGAACAAGCGGTGAAGACGCCCGAGTACGGCGCTCCGCTCGTCGTGCTCGGCGCGCCGCTGACGATCGACGCCGATGCCTTCAAAACGGCCGGCGGCGACCTAGAAAGTTCACTCCGCATGATTTGCGACAAGGTTCACAGCTACGGCGACATCCCCGTAGGAAGGAAGTAATTCATGAGCCAGGCGGCCGTCGTTAATTTTGCTCCGCAGAAGCACAGCGTCGAACTTCGCGACATCGAGCAGCCGAAGATCGGCCCCGAGGACGTGCTCCTCGAAGTTGCCGCCGTCGGCGTCTGCGGCAGCGATCTGCACCAATGGACCGGCGAGCACAGTTGGCCCGTCAATTATCCCGTCGTGCTCGGTCACGAGTTCGCCGGCGTGATTCGCGAAACCGGCGAGCGCGTCGCGAACTGGCATGAAGGGGACCGCGCCGTCAGCGAGACTGCCGCCGTCATCGACCCCAACAGTCCGCTCTCGCGACAAGGCCTGTACAATCTCGACCCCACACGCAAGGGATTCGGCTACGGCGTGAACGGCGCGATGACGAAGTTCGTGCGCGTCCCCGCGCGTTGCCTGCATCGTGTGCCCGACGAACTGCCGTTCGAACGCGCCGGGCTGACCGAGCCGTGTTGCGTCGCCTACAACGCTGTCGCCGTGCAATCACCCATCAAGCCCGGCGATCGCGTCGTCGTTCTCGGCCCAGGCCCGATCGGTATCCTGTGTGCCGCCGTCGCACGACTGCAAGGAGCCGAAGTCGCGGTCGTCGGCCTTGAACGCGATCTTACTCGACTCAACGTCGCCGCGCAGTACGGCTGCATCACGATCACCGAAGGCCTCGAAGATTGGGCTCGTCAAGGCGACGGACTCGGCGTCGATGGCGTGGTCGATGCCGCAGGCATTTCGCAAACGCTGAAAACTGCAATCGACATCGTGCGTCCCAACGGCTGGGTCACGAAGGTCGGTTGGGGCAAGGCGCCTTACGGCTATTCGCTCGATCCGCTGGTGCAAAAGAACGTGACGCTCCGCGGCAGCTTCAGCCACAACTGGCCCGTGTGGGAACGCGTGATCCGCTTGCTTGCCACGAACGCCCTCGACGTCTCGAAGGTCACCGGCGGCATTTGGCCCCTCGACCAATGGCACACCGCCTTCGAAGAGATGCACTCCGGCCGCATCGTCAAAGCCGTCCTCAAGCCTTAAGCTGTGCTTTCCACAATCTTGCGGCTCGCTTCACCGCTTGCGGTTTCGCGCGTTCCCGGTCTTCATCCTGCATGCGCCTCCAAAACAAAACCATCCTCATCACCGGCAGCACCACTGGCATCGGCGAGGCCATCGCCCGCCGCGCACTCGCCGAGGGCGCACAGGTTTTGATTCACGGCCGCGAGGTCGAGCTCGGTGAAGCGCTCATCGCCGAGTTCCCCGGTCGCACGGCCTTCCATGTCGACGACCTCGAAGACCCCACGTCGCCGCCACGCATCGTCGCCGCGGCGATCAACGCGTTCGGCAAGATCGACGCGCTGGTGAACAACGCCGCTCTGGTTACGCGCAGCAATTTGTCGAATACGACCGTCGAGCTGTTCGATCGATTGATGGCCGTCAACACGCGTGCTCCGATGCTCATGATTCAGGCCGCGATCCCGCATCTGAAAGCGACGCGTGGCTGTGTGCTCAACATCGGCAGTTGCAACGGCTATTGCGGCGAGGCGAACCTGTTGGCCTATTCGATGACCAAGGGTGCGTTGATTACCATGTCGCGCAACCTCGGTGACGCCTTGGGCCGCGACGGTGTGCGTGTGAATCATTTCAACGTTGGCTGGGTGCTCACGCCGAACGAATATCGCCAGAAGATCGCCGACGGCCTTCCCGCCGATTGGCCCGAGCACGTCACGCCCAAGAACATTCCGTCCGGCAGATTGACGCGACCCGAAGAGATTGCCGCCGCGTCGGTCTATTGGATCAGCGACGAAAGCCGCCCCATCAGCGGCAGCGTGTTGGAACTCGAGCAGTATCCCGTAATCGGGCGCAATCCGCCCAAGGAAGTCACGTGATACCGCGCATCTTTGCCCGTTGATCGTTCGCATTCATCATTCCGCACTCCTCATTCATCTTTTCCTCTATGCCTCGACTTGCCGCCTTTCCCAAAGCGTTTATCGATCAACTGTGCATCGACGGTTCGATGCGACTCATCGAGTGGATCGACCTCGCCGCGTCGCTCGACATCGACGGCTTGGAATTCTACGCGGGCTTTCTCGATCTGCGACGCAAAGCCGATTGGCCGCAAGCTCGCGCTCATGCCGAGAACGCGGGCCTTGAGATTCCAATGCTTTGCTGCTCGCCGGACTTCACGCATCCCGATCCCGCATTCCGCGCCGAAGAAGTGAAGAAGGAAAAGGGCTGGATCGAAATGACGGCCGAGCTTGGCGGAGGTTTCTGCCGCGTGCTGTCCGGCCAACGGCGGCCTGAGGTCAGCCGTCAGCAGGGAATCGACTATGCCGTCGAGTGCATCGAGGCGTGCTTGCCGCTGGCGGAGAAGCTGGGCGTGACGCTGGTCATTGAGAATCACTACAAGGACAACTATTGGCAGTATCCCGAATTCGCCCAAAAGACCGACGTCTTCTGCGAACTCGTCGCGCGGCTGCACTCGCCATACTTCGGCGTGAATTACGACCCGAGCAACACGATTCTCGCCGGCGAAGACCCGCTCGTGCTGCTCGATCGTGTGAAAGATCGCGTCGTTTCGATGCACGCCAGCGACCGCTACCTTGCTGAAGGTACGATCGAAGACCTCCGTCGCGAAGAGGACAGCGTCGGATACGCGAAGCGCCTGCGACACGGCGAGATCGGCAAAGGCATGAACGACTACGACAAGATCTTCGGCACACTCGCGGGTGTCGGGTTCGATGGCTGGATCAGCATCGAAGACGGCGTCGACGGCATGGAGCAGCTTCGCGGAAGTGTTGCCTTCCTGCGTAAGAAGATGAATCTGCACTGGCCCGACTCCTCTCGATCGCCGTGAGGAAGGCCGTGCAAATGCTGCCGGAGGTCGCACCACAGACGCTTCGGCTCTCGGCGCGTAGACGACGCATCGTCTGTGCGGCGGCAATTGCCGCTGCCGTGCTGATGCTTGCCGCCCCACGGCTCTCGAACCTCGCCGCACTGTCGAATCCATGGGACTACGACGAAGGCGTCTATCTTGCTACGGCGCGATCCATGTTTCATGGGCACCGACTCTACGAAGAAATCTTCTGCTCTCAAACGCCGCTGCACACGCAGGTGCTTGCCACAGCGTTTCGTCTTTTGGGCGATTCACCCCAAAGCGCGCGACTGACAACGCTATTGATGGGTTGCGCGGCGCTGTTAGCGGCAGCGAGGATCGCTTGGCATGCCGGTGGCCAGCTTGCGGCGGGTATAACGGCCATTTGCCTTGCAACGTCGTATCTCTTCGCGCGCAGAGTTGGTACTGCGAAGCCGAAATCCAATCGATCGCCTTCACGCTTTTCGCGATCGTTGCCGCCTTTGAAGCGGCACGTCGGCACTGGCTATTGTGGTCGATCATCAGCGGCCTTGCGATGGCTGTTGGTGTAATGAGCAAGCTGTTGGTGGTGCCGCTGATACCTCTCGCGGCCGCGGCTCTCTTGCTCCGCCGACACGGCCAAACCTGGAATGTATCCGTCGATCGCCAAGGACTCGCTGCAATTCTTCTCTACAGTGTCTCTATGCTCGCAGGTATAGCGGCTGTTGCGATTTGCTATCCCACCGAAGAGATGTACCTTCAGTCGGTCCAATTCCATCTCGACAAGGGTGCAGTCCCGTGGGCGCTTCGCAGCACTTGGGCGCTTCGCGCTACGTCGGACGCGACTTTGGAATCACGGCATTAGCGTTCGTTGGTATCGCTGTTGCGATGTCAAAACGTGGATCGCGTCCGATCGCGCTTTGGCTGTTGTTGTGGCTAGCCGTGGGGACCGCTTTTCTGTTGCGTCATGATCCGTTGTGGCCACACCACATCATCATTGTCATCGTCCCGATCTGCATTCTCGCAGGGATCGGAGCATCGGCGATCGCGGGGTCGCGAGGCATTCCGGTCTTGGCAACAATAATGTTTTTTCCCCTGCTCACCGTCGATAACATCGGCCCACGGTGGGTCATCCGAGATGGCGTCGGCGTGACCCTTGGACCCTTGCGAAACTACACTCGCTTCGTCAATCGACCACCCACGGCCGAAGAATCGGCTGCGATGGCAGCGATCGTCCAATATGCCGAGCCCACCGATCTCGTTGTCACCGACGATCAAAAGCTCGCTTATTGGGCCGGTCGCTCGAGCCCGCCCAAGATGTGCGATACTTCCGACGTACGCATCCAATCCGGCTACTTAACCTTGAACGATGCAATCAAAGACACACAAACGGCGCGCGTCGTTCTACTCTGGCGAGGCTGGCTCGACGCGATTCCCGGCTATCGCGAATGGTTGACGAAAAGCGGCTGGCGCGCCGTGCCGATCACCGACTCACACGTACTCTACATACGCGCTGATTCTCAATGAGTCTAGATTTACTGTCTCTCTCAAGTCCAAAGGCTTCGGTCGAGCATGCGATAGTTGATCGCCTCGTGCAAATGCATGGGCATGATGCGATCGCTGGTGTCGAGGTCGGCGATCGTGCGTGCGACGCGCAGCACCTTGTCGTGCGCGCGGGCTGACAGTCCAAGTTCGTTCATGCTCGCGCGAAGAATTTGCTGCCCGGCATTGTCGAGTTGGCAATGTGCGCGAATCTGCTTGGGCCCCATGTGCGCGTTGAAGCGAGTCGCGCTGTTCTTGAAGCGCTCGCGCTGCCGATCGCGGGCAGCAACGACCTGCGCACGCATGGTCTCGCTGCTGGCCCCGGTGGCGGGACTGGCCAACTCCTTGAATGCAACGGCAGGGACTTCGAGGTGCAGGTCGATGCGGTCGAGCAACGGCCCGCTGATCTTGGCCATGTACTTCTCGATCTGCGGCACACTGCAGTGACATTCGCGACGCGGATCGTTGCGATAGCCACAAGGGCAGGGGTTCAGCGCGGCGATCAACATGATGTTCGCCGGAAACGTGCTGCTGTTGAGCGCTCGCGAGATGGTGACCTCGCCCGCTTCGAGCGGCTGACGCAGCACTTCGAGCGTGCGGCGGTTGAACTCGGGCAACTCGTCGAGAAACAACACGCCGTTGTGTGCAAGCGAAATCTCGCCAGGCGTCGGTGTCGAGCCGCCTCCGACGAGTCCCGCATCGCTAATGGTATGGTGCGGATTGCGGAATGGACGAATCGCCAGCAACGGCTTTCCTTCGGGCAACAACCCGAGCGCACTGTAAATGCGCGTGGTCTCGATCGATTCAGGGCCCGTCAACTGCGGCAAGATCGTTGGCAACCGCATGGCGAGCATCGTTTTGCCCGAACCTGGCGGACCAAGCATGAGCAAATTGTGACTTCCCGCGGCGGCAATCGTGATTGCGCGCTTCGCGACTTCCTGGCCACGCACGTCGGCGAAGTCGATCTCATAGCGGCCGAGCGTGTCGAACCACTCGTCGAGTCGCGACGGCGTGGGCTCGATGTCAAATTGCCCCGAAAGAAAGCCGACGGCTTGCGTGAGGCTTGTGACGGGAATCACCTCAACGTCTTCAACGACCGCAGCCTCAGCGGCGCTGGCGGCGGGAACGATCAGGCCACGCAACTCGCGTTGTCGCGCGGCGGCCATCGCCATCGACAGTGCGCCTTTCGTCGGACGCGTGGTGCCATCGAGCGCGAACTCACCGACGACGGCGTAGCGATCGAAACGCTCGATCGGAATCTGTCCGCTCGCCGCGAGCAGGCCCAGCGTCACAGGCAAGTCGAACGAGGCCGCTTGTTTCGGAAGGTCGGCCGGAGCTTGATTTCTGCGCTGAAGCTTTGCGCCAGACGTTCGGATCGGCGGAAATCGCTGGTTATCTCGGCGAGCCTTGGCGCGAATCTCAGGCGAAGGCGACCGCTGCCCATCGTGCGAACTGCCATAAGCGGCGCGGAGTTTCCGCATCGAAGTAGGTGGGAAAATTGGTATAATGATTGGTCGCAAAATTTGACCCAGAGCACGACGTCATGGCAAAGATAGAAAAGACCGAAACAACTCAGACTTTGGACTACTGGCTCTCGCGGCCATACTTATCGGAAGATGTCAAAAACGGGCTTTCAAGGGCAAAGGTTTTAGTTGTCCCTCACGAAGGCTTTCGCGGCAAAGATATTCGGTCTTTTCCGGTCGGTACTGAGAGTTTCTTGGAGTACCTTGGCGAAAATCTTCCGGGCGACGTACCGGTCGAAATCGCAATAAATGATGAGGATTACAACGAGCTAGCGCTGCACTCCGCACTCTTGATCATCGGAAGCGCAGTCGTGGGCAGTTTCCTCGCTCCCATCTTAGTGAACGTGGTTTCAGAGTACGTCAACCGCAGGCTGAGCGGCGAAAAGCAAAAAAAAGAAACCACGGTGCGATGGGAATTGACGGTCGTCGATGGCACGCGGGCAGCAAAGCTTTCCTACGAAGGGCCGGCAATCGAGTTCCAACCGGAAATCCAAAAGGCGCTTTCCGATTTTGCGCTACCGGCCCCGCCTCAGCCGCAACTGCCGTCGCCGTCAATGGCCAAGGATAAGGCGAATGATAAGACCGTTAAATGACATCCGGGCCGACTTGCGCTCTCCAAGCGACAACCCGAGCCATGACTCGTTGCTTGTTGAAATTCGCGAGCATAAAAAAATTGCTGTGGACGCAGGCAATGAAGCTGAGGCGAAGGACATTTGGTGCTTAGAGCACGCAGCCGAGGCGCAGCAGGTATACCGAGAGGCATATGACCAACTTCAAGCTGGAAAATTCTACGACGCTTGGTGTTCGTTAGAGCAAGTCGAATTGGCGTTGAATCGCTTGAGGCCGCACGCTGGCCCGGCCTGGGAGGAACTTTGCCTCGACTTCATTGACACGAAGACGTCCGAAATTCAAAGCCTATTTCCGTACAAGATGTTTCTGAGTCCCGAACTGCTTGAGACACAGAAAAAGTGCAATATTTGTGACCGAATCGTTTCGATTCGATCCCCGTGCGGCCATAGAGTCGGTGAAATCTATGGCGGCGAATATTGCTGTCGGATAGTCACAGAGTTTGAGGTTATCGCGACCGCATTTGTCGAATCGCCCATTCAAAAATATTCAGTGCCGTTTCTGTCCGATCCAAAAACCGGTAAGTCGCGAGATCACTACAACTATAGCACGGTCTCATATCTTGCTAAGCGGTGGCCGTCTCCGTACCACGATTGGACAGTGACGTGGACAACCGCGCTGCATCCGAAAAGTCGATTCGGACACTTGCGGCGCAACGATAAGTGCCCGTGCAACTCAGGCAAGAAATACAAGGCCTGTTGTCAGAGGCGTGAAGGCATTCTTCGGCCTCATGTCGTTTTCGATTTTTCCTATGGTCTTCCGGTGGAACTTCAGGAAACAGAATTCAGCTATTGATGACGGAGTTGAGCGAACCTGCGGACCACGATTCGGGTCAATAAGGGCATGATGACGCCAACGCCGAATCACTGCATTTTCTGCAAATCGACCACGGGACCGTTTCGCACTCGCGAACATATTCTGCCTGAATCGTTAGGCGGAGGGGATTGGGCGATTCTCCCGCCGGGCCTTTTTTGCGATTCTTGCCAAAACGTATTCGGATCGTCGATTGAACAACAAGCACTCGATGATTACCCCTTTAACTTGCTCCGGGTGTTTCTCGGCATCCCAACCAAGAAGGGCAAAGCGCCGTGGCTTACGTGTTGGGAAGGGAAGATTGCGAGCGCTCTGATTCCGGGGCAATTCAGTTATGAGCCGACTGACGTTTTCGCGAAGGCAATACAATCCCGTCAGAAGACTCAGACTCGTATTCTTGCGCACCCGCGCAAGCCGGACATGATTTGCCGGACGCTGCTGAAGATGGGGCTAGAGGTTATCGCAGCGGACAACGCGAATGACGCATTCGCGAGCAAGTTCGACAAAGCGAGAGAGTTCGCCTTGCGTGGTACGAAAGCGTCAGAATGGTGGTATCTTCAGCGCGAAGATCACGCGCTTGCGCAGCGGCTCTTCAATCGCGAACTCGTGCTCAATTTCGAGCCCTATGAACTCAGTTGCCACGCTGCCGAAAATGGTGACGATTCGGCGGAAGTCTTCTATCTTCGGATTTTCTTCCTTGAGTTTTTCGTTCCGATGGAATCCCGAATCGTTCCACAGTTGGAAGGATTGCACGAGCCTGAACACCGACTATTTCGATGTTAGGCCGCACGGTGAGGTACGCTGATGTCTAACTTTGCAATCGCGGAAGATTCGACGTAGCGAAATCCTTGCGGTGGGTGGAAGCCTTGCCACGCCTCACGAAGATCGTCGAGTGGTATCGACTGGCGGAACTCAGCAACATCGGCAATCTGAATCGAGACACCTGAATCAAGGCCGTGAAAGTAGGCGTCGAACTCGCGTCGAGTCACGCCCGCTACGTCGCGAACCGATTGCCAAAGCAAGCCAAGCGGAGCGCGGGTCACCTTGGCCACGCGGAACGTGGCGACCAGCGCCATTCGTGGGGATGCCGCATAGATCAACGCTTGCCCGCCATTGATGCGAGGCCGAAGCCTGCGAAGTTCCACGCGCTTCGTACCCGCGAGTATCGCGTCAACATACTTAGGGCGAATTGATAGCAGCAGCATAGATTTCGCTGAACACCTGGGGCGGTATCTGAAACGGCCCGACCATATTGTTATCGCCGACATTGTTCGCGGCCAAAATGCGTTGCACGGTCGCAAGCGGAACAGGCGGTAGCAATTCTGAATCGTCGAACCGGAAGGCCATGATTTCTTTGTTCACGTCGCCGTCGGCCGTTTCCAGAACGTGTCGCCACTCGAATACGCCGAGTCGTTTGAATCGGGAAAAGAGTTGCTTAGGTTTTCCGACGACAAGTTCAACCATGCGCGAACAGGCACGAATCGCCTTCGTGCCTTGGTAGCCCCGGTCGGAACTGACGTACCAGAGCACTCGCGCAGGGCACGCGAGACTGCCCGGTCGCGCCGCACGATAGTAGGCAGATTCCGGGTTTAAGGCTAGGTCAACGTCGGCGCCAATGAAGCTACCGCTTGCGAGCCGTTCATCGAACAAATGTTCGGCGAATTGAGGACGAATCGGCACGATGAAACAAGGCAGCGTAGCATCGGCCAATCGAGCCGGCCAAAGCAAGTGTTCTAACCCGGAAGCTACGTTCGGATCGGTTCGCGCCGTCGGAAGCGCTGCTTTGAGTTCGTCAATCTTCGGATCGGTCCACGCGAGCGCCGCCGGCACGTCGTCGATTGGCAACCAGCCCGACAGAACCAGCTTTAGCCGGCCGCCTTGCACCGGCAAAAAGCCAAGGTCACTGCAAGCCGCTTGGACATCTTCGGACAGCGCCGTCTCCGTGACGAAAACCCCATTGCTTCCCGTACTGACCGCCTTACGCACCAAACCCGTGAGCACCGCACGCGCGAGCGTACCCGCGCGACGCTTGGAACAAATACGCAAGAGTGGCACACGGTCAACGCCCGAACCGCTTTCGACTACCAGCGCCGCGACCGTCGCGCCGTCGCTTGTTAGTTTCTCGCATCGGTAGCGTTGCGGGTTCGCAAGATACTGGTTCAACGTGGCTTCAAGGTTCCGCTGGCGCTCGCCGTCGCGCTGGATTGCGGCAATCAGAGTATCGTCTGCCGAGTTGATGCGCTCTTGTACGACTTGCTTTGTGCCTGCCACAAAGCTGCGCTGGTACTCTCGCTCGTGCTCGATAACGTCGATGCGACCGATCATTTCGCCGGGGCGCACGACCGACAAGCCGCAAGCGTCGAATATCGCATCGGCAGTTCCAAGTAAGTTCCCGTCGCGCGTCACGAAGGCATCGGCTTCGGCAGCAAGGGCGCGGACAAGGTGTCGAAAGTCGGATTCGTCATTCTCAGTTTTGAACGTCGGAAAGATCGGGCGCAATCGTTGCTCGGCTTGCTGGTATTCTTCCGGGGTGCATCGAAGCATCCTGAATTGCTGCGCCTCGGCACTACGTCGCCTGCGCGTCGCCGCATCTTCATTGTGATTCAAGTCGTTCAAAAGTTCGGCCGTGTAGCATATTGTCATTAACGGCCGCAACCAGTCGGCAAGCAACCCTTTTGATTCGTCGTTGCGGTTGTCCACGAAGTCCAAGAAGACATCGGCGTCAATCACGACCTCAAGCGCTCCCGGCTCGTCGTTGCCGCTGAATAGGTCTGGCTTTCCGTAGTCCAGCCACCAGCGAACAAGGTTGCTACCGTCCACCGCGCGGCCAGGCATTTCGCCGATGACATGAAAGCCGAGCCGTGGCCAAGTCTTGTGCGCATCGAAGTCGCGCCGGCAATTCAGCACGATGCCACGACAGCGCTTGGTTGTCTGTATCAGGAATTGAAGTAGGGCATGCGCTATGCCTTGCTTGCGACATTCAGGCGCAACGCAAAACTGTACCACCGTGACGCGCTCTCGAACGATGCGATAGAGCACATACCCAACGCATTCACCATCGTTGAGCGCCACGAGAATCTGCCGCTCGTGAGCGCGTTCATCGAACGCGCCTTCGGGCAGGAAGCCGAGCGTAACACTATGGGGCCGCCAGAGGCGCTTGACCGCCGCTAGATGCGGGGACTGATCGTCGATGGTTTCGACAGTGACCATACGAGATAGGATGCGCGGACGGGTCGTTCACGTTCGCGCCAGAATCCCAAAATCGGCCGTCCAAAGCAAACGCGCGCACGAAAAAGCGGCGTTCATCGACGCAACATCGCGAAAGATGCTCTGCCCGTGAGTGCGGCGATTACGCCCGCTATTCGCCGCAACGCATCAGGAACGCATTAGCGACGACGCTGGCCGCTGGCAGGTCGAATGACACGGCGGTTTTGCTCACGGCCGCAAATCGCGTTCTGTTACCGCGTCGCGCCTTCCACGCGGGGCGACCGCAACCGTCGATAGGGCGGCCGGTCGTGCCGACGCCGGCTAGCTCGTCACGTTCCGCCTTTTTGACCCCACCGTCTCGGCTCGCGCGATGCTCGATGCTGGAATCATCAGGAAGTTCGTCATCGACCAATTCAATCAGGTCTATCGGACCCGCGACGATGCGACGATTCTGTTTTCACCACGGTTGACCACCGTTGACCGTGGCGTAAAATAGAGAAGACACGCAACTTGCGAGGCACCACGAATGAAGATCATCGCGTACTATCGGGTGAGCACGAAGCGACAGGGAGCAAGCGGCCTAGGCTTGGAAGGCCAACAGGCGGCCGTCGAAGCGTTCGCCAAAGCGCACGGCGCACGCATCGTCGCCAGCTATACCGAAATTGAAAGCGGCAAGCGGAAAGATAGGCCGCAACTGACGCAAGCGCTTGGCCACGCAAAGCTGGCCAAGGCCACGCTTGTCGTCGCGAAGCTAGATCGGCTCGCACGCAACGTCGCGTTTCTCGCGGCCATGATGGAATCGAAAGTCGAGTTCGTCGCTTGCGACAATCCCCACGCGAACTCACTTACGCTGCACATTCTCGCGGCCGTCGCCGAAGCGGAAGCTAAGGCCATCAGCGAACGGACGCGAACGGCGTTGAAGGCGGCCAAGCGTCGCGGCGTCGCGCTTGGCTCGGCTCGCCAGGGGCATTGGCAAGGCCGCGAGGATCGACGCTCGCGCGGGTTGCGGAAGGCGGTCAAGGCCGCGAGCGAAGCCCGCAGCAAGGCGGCCAGCGAGGCCTACGGCTTTCTTTTGCCGAACATCCGCGAACGCCGCGAGGCCGGTGAAACGCTCGAATCAATCGCGGCCGGCTTGAATGAGCAAGGCCACGTCACGACGGCCGGCGGGGCGTTCACAGCGACGATGATCTACCGATTGCTCGCGCGGTAGGCCGGCGGCCGGCGGCAACGGTCATAGGGATCGACGCGGCATTCGTCGATTGCCGGACGGGGTTGGTTAAACGCCACAATTCCATCGTCTTGTAACCGCGCGAGGCCGCCGTAGGTTGCAACTTGTAACCCCGTCGTTCGCTCGTCGTTCAACGAGCGAGCGACGAGCGAACGGGCGCATCCACGTCGTTTAACGAGTTGCAGCATCGTTTGCCGCGTTGTCTCGCTCGCTCGCTCGTCGCTCGCTCTTATAGGGAACCGACGAGCGAGCGAGCGGGCAGTGTAGAGGGGGGATTCGTAAACTCATCCCCCTCTCTACCTGCCTACGATTTTGAAATTTCTGTTGAGCGAACGAACGAACCCGCGACGGAATGTCGGTAATGACGCGAGCGTCGCAGACGTAGTAAGGGGAGACAAAGCCGCGCTGAAAATCCAGGCGTGCCGCGTCAGTCTTTCGCAGTCTTTATCTATAGAGGCCCGTTCTGGGCCGAGCGTCGCGACTCTCGCGACCTGCAACGATCAGGTGCATCAATGCCCAAACGCCGACGCCCTAAGTCTATTACCCCGGTCTGCACTATCACGGCCGACGACGTCGCACAGGCACGCGCCCGATGCCTCGCCCCCGACGAGCTAGTCGCCACCGTCGCCACGCTTCGCGAGGGTGGCCCGCGCAGTGCCGACGCCGCTGCAAAGCTGCGTAACAGCTTCAGCTATATGGCGCTCCAAAAGCTCATGGATCATACGTCATACGGCGACGATGACACGCAAGCCGACGAGCTACTTAGTACGTGGATGATCGACCTAGCCGACGCAATCGGCTTGCTTGCGAATAATGCGGTCGAACCTACGGCCGACGCAATCGAACGACACATTGCCTGTCATCTCTTCTACTCGCGTCGTGAATACGAAGCTGAGCAGCGAGACGAAATATCCGTCCCCTACTCCACGAACACCAGTCGCCGCAAGCGTGGCGATGAACCGATTGCGGCCGTGAGGCGCTCTCAAAGCGCCGAAATAGAAGACGATGACGGCGACGAGCGCATTATCACGCCGCTACACGACGACCCGCTAACAGCACGGAGTCGCCACGGCTGCGACCCCGCGATTGCTTCCGAGACGGCCGCCGGCTTGCCTTACGCCTCGCCGAGCCGACTTGTGCCGCAACGCGCCTCAGACCGCGCCGCCGCTCGCGAAGAGTATGACCGATTGATGGTCGTCGCCACGTCGGACTTGGAACGCGCGATCGTCGCAATGACGCTCGCCCCCTACGAAGACCCCGACGTTGACCAGTCCATTTTCGTTGGCGTCACGAAAAGCAAAATTCGCGACACTTACGCCGGCCTAAGGCGACGCGCGGGCATTGAATGAATCTCCCCGTCCCTCACTAGCTATGAGGGACGTTGCCCGGCGGGGCCGCTACTCCCCGCCGGGCGTCTCTTATTTTAGTAGCGAGAGACAAATACGAACATGATTAGTAGCGAAACGTGCGACGCATTCTTGCGCCGCATCGGCCATCGCGTAGCGCTCGTCGGCCGTAAGCCGCGCGACCCGCACGCGCCAAAATCCAAAGTTCTTTGGCCGGCAGAGCAGAGCGACCCCGTTGACGAAGCGCTCGGCTTATCGCGCGAGTATGCGAGCGTCTACGCAAATTTGAACCCGCTAACAAGCGAGATGCTTCGCACGGTGCCGGCCGTCGGCGTAAGCGTCCGCGATGCGATGATTGCTCGTCGCACTCGATTGCTTGTCGATGTTGACGCGCACGATTGCGATAAAGCAATCGCCTGCGAACAAGCCGAAGCGATCCGAGCCCGATACGGCGAACCTTTGCTGTTCACCGATTCAGGCAACGGCTTCGGCTTGATTTACCAAATCGACTATCCGAACGACGAAGACTCAAAGCGCCGTGTCGAATTGTTCCTTCAGCAACTCAAAAGCCAGTTCCCTTGCGTCGATGACGGCGTATGGAATGCCGGCCGACTCACGCGAGTCATCGGAACAATGAACGGCGACACCCCGACAGCGTTGCTAGGGGGTGCAGCATGACGAGCCTTACCGAAGCCCTCGCCGGAGTCATCACCGATAGCGCGACAGCATTCACGCCAACGGGCGGCGGTCATACCGATGCTACCTACTGCGAATGGCTCGACGAGCACGGGATAAAATACAAGCGAGTCACATCCGACAAGCGCGAATCGGGCATTCAAATCGAGCCGCACGACGGCCGCTGTTGGCTCTGCGGAGAAACGGAAGGTAAGCCCGCTGCATGGATTCAAGACGGCTATCGCATCTTCAAATGCTTCCGCGAAACTAAATGCAAAGGCACGTTCGCGGACTTGCAAGCGAGGTTTGCATCGTCGCGGCTCGTCTCGTCATCCGATCTAGTGACAAAGCATCGACGGCCGCGACAAGTCATCGTCGATGGATTGATGCGTGTCGCCGATGTCATCAACCTAATCGGCGGCCCTAAGTCGCGCAAATCTTTTTGGGTCATGCTGTTGGCAATCTGTATTGCCAGTGGCAAGCCATTTCTAGGGCGGCCGGTCAAGCGTGGTCGCGTGTTGCTCATCGACAATGAGCTAGCGCTCGACGATCTTGCTAAACGAATGCTCGACATGCTCGCGGCACTCGGCATGACGCCCGACGACATCGCGGGCTATCTCGACATCTTGTCGTTGCGCGGCAAGTTAGACGATCTTCGGTCGATCAAAGCCGAAGTGATGAAGTCACCGGCCGGCACGTACAGCGTCATCATCGTTGACGCGCTTTACAAAGCGTTGCCGCGCGGCACGGATGAAAATTCAAACAGCGACATGACGCAAGCATATTGCTTGCTCGACGAAATCGCCGAGAAATCGAACAGCGCCGTTGTCGTCGTTCATCACTCGTCAAAAGGTTCGCAGCATCAAAAGAGCGTTAGCGATATGGGCAGCGGTGCTGGCGCTCAGTCGCGTAGTGCCGACGTGCATATCGTTCTTCGCGACCATGAAGCCGCGAATACGGTTGTCATGCAAGCAATCATTCGCTCGCAGAGGCCAGTCGAACCGCAATGTTTGACGTTCAACTATCCACTTTGGAGCGTCGCTCCCGATTTGGACCCCGAAGCTATTGCGGTTGCGAACAAGAAAACGACGCCGACGTTAGAAGCATTCCTAGCGACAATCTCGACAACGCCAACGCCTAAAACGATCGCGCTCGAACGGTCCCGACAGCTACTCTTCGCAACTAAGAACACTGTAATGGCGCTGGTGCATGAGGCGGTCAATCAGGGACTCGTCGCTGTTGAGCAACCTAAAGTAAAAACCAAGCCATACACGATTCGTCGAATCGAGTCATAGTCTCTCGCCGTTCTGGCGCATTTCTCGAAAGGTTTCAATGTCCGTAACTGTCTATGAGTCTGCGCACGCAGTCGTCACGTTTGATTCCGAGATGCGCCTACCCGGCATCATTTCCAAGCGCTCGCAAATCGAGACGCCAGCGCCAGAACCGAAGCCGAAGCCGAAGCGAGCGCGAAGCATTCGCGGGAGTGCGCGAGCGTTCCATCGTCTCGGCTTCAGCGACAGCGCAATCGCCAAAGCGCTCAACTCGCGAGGCTATCGGCAGGCGAGCGGCAAGCGCCATACAAGCAAGTCGGTACGCGAGGCGCGTGAATGATCGAACTCACCAGCTTGCCCGTTACGTGCGTCGATTGTATGCGCCCGGTCGAACCGGCCTACCAAGGCACAAGTTTGACGCCGCGCTGCGAGGATTGCTACAGTCTTCGGCTCGCCGAAGCCGGCATCAACGGCATTCCGCCAATGTGCCAGCGTGGCAACGCCCCCGCGACGCGCCACGTCAAGTCAACGATCAAAGAAGTTGAGCGCACGTTTTACGCGCCGCCGCTTCGCATCCCTACCGAATAAAAACATGCGGTCGCTGGCGTACTCATATTTCGCCAGCGCCCCCATAGAGCGCGACAGCGCCCGGGTTCATACGCCGCCCGCGCTCCGCCCCGCGACTTGAACATGGGGTCGCGGGGCGTCTTTTCTCTTTTCCTTTTGCGCGAATCTCGCGCCCAACTTTTTCGGAGTTTTTCAACATGAGTTTCGCATCGAATCCTTTCACTCGCGTTCTTTCGGCGCTCGCCCCGTCCAGCAATCTCAACAGCAGTTTGTTGCGGTTGATCTTGCTGCAAGGCGAGTCAGCTTGGGTCGCCGGCAGTTTCACGGGCACGGCCGCTGACGCTGTTGTCTCCGCGCTCGCCGCGTTCGACGGCCCGGACACTGACGCGATGCGATTCGTTCGCTTAGCGACGAATGACCTGCGCGAGCGCGAAGCAAAAGGCCAGAGCGTATGACAACGCAACAGCAAATCGTCGATGCGGTCAGAGCGGCCGGCGCTATCGACGTGGCCAAGATTGCCAAGCATGTCGCCGCACAACTTCAGTTTCGTTCGTTGGAGTCGGCAATCGCACGGACTCAGCGCCAATATCCCGAAGAGTTTGTGAGGTCACAAGATGGAAGTAGTTAGCGAAGTTTCAAAGGCGACCGAATTGCGGCACGGTAATACCGTCGTCGGCGCGGTCCCCGTCCCCGTTGGGCTTGCGTTTCAGTGCGCGCGAGGCGTGATGATTAGGGCCGACGACGCAAACATAGCGGCCGTGTACGTCGGCGGCCGGAACGTCAAGGCTGACAATTCAGAGTCAGGCGGTATGCCGATCTACCCCGGTGCATTCCTATTCCTGCCTATTGACGATCCGTCGCAATGTTTCGTCGTTAGCACCGACGAAAATCAGCGCGTTGCGTGGATGGGAGTTTAATTTGAGCACACTCAACATCGGCCGCGAGGCCGTGCAAGAATGGTTCAGCGGTCACGGCACAGTCGGCACGACGCCGAAGCAACTGCACAGCGGACAAGCGATCTACAAGCATGTTCGCATTCGCGCTCATTCGGGCATTATCACGGTCGGCGATTCGTCGCTCCGCGCCGGAAGCGGTTTCATTCTAACCGCTGGCGACTTGTCGCCGCCGATTTACGTTGACGACTTGTCGCATCTTTGGATCGTCGGCGATTCGTCCGGGCGTTCGTATTCATGGTGCGCCGCATGACGATCCGTCACGACTTAGACCCGCGCGGATACTGGCACCTTAGAGGCGATGCCCGTGCCAAGGCCAAGCGTCAGTTCATCGAATTGACGGAAGGCCGATGGATACCGGCGCACGCGCCGGATGAATACGGCGTTCAACGCGCGACACTCGGCCCACGCAAAGCGTATATCAGTGCGCTCGGCGTTTTCGAGTTCGGCGCAGACAAACTAACGAAGGCCGAAGCCCACGCGCTCGCGGCCGGACAACCCCCACGCCGCCCGAAGCGGCACGAAAGAGACAATGCCCAACTACCTAAATAAGTCGCGACCATTCACGCGCAGCACTAATACCGAAGTCATCGCCTTAACAGGTGAGCGGTTCCCCTTCACGCGCGGAAGCGCGAAGAGTCGCGCTGAAGCAGTGAAGCTCGCCGAGGCCGCAAGCGAAGCGCATCTTGCCGTAATGGAGAAACAGAAAGGCGCTCCCCTTTCAAAGCTGGAGCAAGTCAGCGCAAAGTTCGACACCCCGCCCGAAAAATCTCAGCCCGTGTCGCTGAAAACTGAGAAGAAAGAGCCGGACAATATCTATGCGGACGTGGCGGCCGAGATTGCCGACTCGTTCGCGCCGACGCCCGCCGAGCGTGCGCAAAAAGAGAATCGCTTGGCACACTTTCAAGCCCTCGCCGCGAAGCGCGAACAGCAGCGCGTTGAAAGCCAGGTTGCGGCCGAGCGCGAGCAATCGCCCGAAGTAAAGCGTATGCGTGACCATGCCAGCGCGATGCTCGAATCGCTAAAGCGTGACCCCAAGGCAACGCCGCAAGCGATCCGCGACGCCGAGCGCCGTCTGAAGTTGGCGAATGACACGTTGCAACCCGGAACGTACTGGACGCTTGTGAGAGAGAATCTCGGCGTCGAACCGCCGGCGCAAGACGTTGGAATTGAAACCGACGTTGCCGGCCGGCTCGCTGAACAGACGGCCCGCAACCTGTACACACCCGAGGCTCGAAATGGATAACACGATGAACGTAGTTCAAGATTTTCTCGCGACTGCAAAGGTAAATCACAACGCCGCCACGATTCGCAAGCTGAAGGCGATGCCGCCATTCAGTTACCCGCCCGGCACTGAGGGCCGCGCCCCGTGGGCAATCCTCAAAGCGTTCGGCGTTGTTCAAGACGTGCCGAACGTCGGCGACGCCCCGACCGGCCCGATAAGCGCGTCGGCGCTAGACCGTGACGTTTTGCGTGCCGTCGTCGAAGAGGCCGCGACGGCCGACCGAAACCCGCAACTCGTTTTCGCATTGCTGGGGGCGTGTCATGGATGACAACATTAGAGCACTGGTCACCCAACTTGCCGAAGCCGACGCCCAGCTTGAAACGCTATTCGACAATCTTAACACGATAGGGCAGGCGTCGCTCGCGCTGTCCGCGTTGCTGTCGAGCATTCGCGATGAATGCGATCTTGCCCACCAGTCGGCCGTAAAACTAGCCCGAACAACTGTGTAGTTCGGCTCGCTTTTCTCACACGTTCGCGGCCCGTCGGGTTGATCGTCGGGTTTGCATTGTCCCCACTCGCATCTTGCGAGTGAGGATTCTTCATGCGCACAACCAGAGTACGAGCACCACTAACGCGGCCAGCAAGCCGCACAGCGCCGGAAACCAGTTGGCCGAAGGCCGCGCGGCCGGTTGCGGAACCGTGGGCGTCGCCGCGAACGCCGCGACGATGCCATCGTCGATGTTCTCAGATGCGGCAATGTGTAGCTCAATCTCGGCCAGTTCGTCAGGCGTCATAGCTTAATTCTACTTCGCGCCGCCGCAAAACCGGCGCAAATTTGCAACCTGCAAGCGTCGAACTATCCTTGAAATAGCGACGAACCGCGATTCCCCAAGCAAGGCACACCATGAAAACGGCCGCCTACCTACGTGTGTCGAGTGATAAGCAAGACGTTACACGTCAACAAATCAATGTGAACGCTTGCGCGGCTCGGCTTAGCAAAACGATTGCCGAAGAGTATAGCGACGACGTAGGCCGCAACTCACGCCACCACGCGAGCAAGCGGAAAGAATTTCAGCGATTGCTTGCCGACGTTCAGCGCGGAGCGGTCGATACGATCATCGTCGATTCGCAAGATCGGTTCGGAACGAAAGACGCTTTCGAGTGGGGCAAGTTCGTTTCACTACTTCGCGACCACGGTTGCGAGTTGCTCGATTCTGCCGGCCGCAATCTGACTGCCGATGACGATGGATCGGTTTTGACAAGCGTTGTCGGCGCACTCACGAGCAAGCGCGAACAGAAAGAGAAAGCGCACCGCAACATTACAGGCAAAGTCACTTACGCGAGGCGCGGCGAGTATCAGGGCGGGTACGCGCCCTATGCAACCGACGTTGTTTGTTTCGGCCCCGATGGTCGCGAGAAGTGGCGCACGGTTTACGTCGGTCACCTTGACCGCTTCAAGGTGTACCCGGACGGACGCCGGGAGCGCTTCAAGGGTAAGAACGCGACGCCAGCAAAAGACACGACGGATACGCTACGCTTGCGGCCGTCGATGGAAACGGACCGAATCAAAGCGCTTCGGCAGATTTTCAAATGGTACGCGACCGAAGACGTTTCACCGGGCAAAGTTGCCGAGCGCTTAAACGACTTGAAGATAGCGCCCGTCTTTTCGGAAGCGTGGTACAAGCAGACCGTTAAGGAACTGTTGCGGAACCCGGTCTATATCGGGCTGCCAGCGTGGAACAAGCGGGCCGGCAGTGAATTTGTCGAGTACGTCGGCGGACAGTTCCGCGAATTGAACGGCAAGACGCCGCGAAGCCGTCGCCGCGCTCAAACCGATTACGTGCAACCCGACAAGCCAGAGTTTGCACCGATCATCGACCGCGAGACTTGGAACACGGTTCAACGCAAACTTGCCGAATCGAGTAGCAAGGCCGGAAAGCGCCGAGCACCGCACACGGCCGAGTTATGGTTGCGCCCCTTCATGGTCTGCGGACATTGCGGCAAGCCGATGCACGCCACGAATGGCAAGACGACGCGCGGGCTGTTCCAGTCCTATTTCTGTGGGACGTACAACCGCTTTGGCAGCAAGAATCCCACGGGCTGCCATTGCCATCGGGTCAAGCATGACGTGATAGAGGCAATCGTTGTCGCGTATCTGAAGCGGACCGCTCCGAAACTCGCCAAACTGTTGAGTGCAACGGAAGGCGGCAACATGGATGAAATCAAACCGATCTTGGAAGCCGTCAACGGAACGGCCGGCGCGTTCCAAGGGGTAGCGACTGAAGTTCTATCGTTCGTTGAGGATAACGGAACCGACCGCGAAACCGCCAAGCTGTTGCGACAAGGCAAGCCGTTCGTCGAAATCTATGCCGTCTTATTCGAGCGAGTTCGGCCGAAGCTGGAAAAGCAGATTGCGGCCAAGCAAGCCGAGCTAGACAAACTAATTGACGGCTACGCCACGTTGCCCGACCGACTGCGCCAGCGGGCCATCGCACGCATGGAGCCGTTGCAAGCCGACGTTGACGACTTGCGAGCGCAGTTGACCGACTGGCGAACGCCATACGTCAACCTGCGCGAACAACTAGCCCAGCGGCGTGAAGCGATGGACCACGCCAAGCGGACCATAAGCCGCGATGGCGCGGGCCGCGCGAAGTCCGATGCTTTGCGAGGCGTCATCGACCGTATCGTTTGCTTCTACCGTCACACGAAGACGGCCAAGCAAGCTAACAATGGCAAGAGCTACTTGGAGCGCGTCGAGATTTACCCAGTTTCCGGCGACGCTATCAGCTTCAGCGCCGGCGGCAAGCCGGCGCGAGGTTAATGACCACGCGATTCTGCGGGCGCATGAACCCTGAGTTCACCAGCGCTCGCTCGACGCGATGCGTGCATTCCTTGACAGCGGCCTCGGGCAAACCGACGAGAATCGTCTTCGGCAGCGCGCCGTCGGAGACGTCGACCTCGACTTCGACGGGAAGCGCGTCGATGCCGAGCAGTGAGAAGGTTTTGAGTTTGGCAAGCATCGTCGCCGGCCCCGGGTGGCGAAACGGGCGGCGTTATTGTGCGCAGGCGAGGGAGCGTGTCGCAAGCATCGCTGGCGCTCCTTATCAAGCCGCGACCGGTGGTCGCGCCTGCGTATCACCGAATCCCGCAGACCATTCAGCGGGCCGCGGCCACCGGTCGCGGCTTGATGACGGAGTTTTCCGCCTAGGCAAGCTGAACGGATTGAACCGAGAAAGTGCGTCCGCCTCTGCCGGGCGCGCCGATAGGAAGATGCAGAGTCTAACGGCTGTCGGAGAAATGCAATCATGCGACTCACGCGTAGGGCAATGATCGGCGCCGCCATCGCGGCCATGAGTGTGCCGCTCGCCTTCCCGTTCGGCGTTCAGGCGAAAGAAGACGGCTGGTTCAAGAAGCACTTTCGCGGGTGGGTCCGCGACGCCCAGCGAAACAACGCGTGGCCTGAAGCGTTCGTGCCTGGCGACCGCATTCGAGTTCGCGAGCCGTTTGCGATTCAGATCGCCAACGCCTGGCAAGTCGAGAACACGCTCAGCGATCACCACTTTGATCCGCAAACCGGAACGAAGCTGACCGAGGCTGGCAAACAGGAGATCGCCAAAATTCTTCTGCAAGCGCCTCCCGAGTTCCGCACGATCTTCATCGTTCGTTCACTCGATGCCGAGGTGACTGCCGCTCGCGTCTCCGATGTGTTCAATGCCAGTACGCCTTACGTCCCACCGGGAACGGTGGCCAGCGTGAGCCTTGTCAATTTCGAGCCGCGCACGACGCCGTCGTATTACGTCGACGCCGTCGATCGCGCGTATCGTGCTTCGATGCCTGTGCCGCGTCTCTCGGGAGGCGGCGGCGGTGGTGGTGGCGGCGGTGGTGGGTTGGGCGGTCCGCCAGGAGCGGGAAGTTAGCAGTTCCATGCGCCGCATGATCGCAGTGCTATCAGCACACGGCATGCTTGCGTGGTCCACCTGTAGCGATTCAGTGGAGATTGCCGTCCGTTGAAGTCGATGACATCAACGAGATGCGCAAGTTCGCGATGTCGGGAGGAGAGTGTGCCGTGTCGTCCATGAAACCTCTCATTGTGATGACGATGTGTGCTGTGCTGACCGTCACTTGTGGCGGCTGTGCCAGCGGTTCCGGCCTTCCGGTTCCGGGATTCATGAGCAAGTGGTTCGGCAAGAAGAACGACCCGGGCGTGGCCTCGACAAACGTGTCGAAGGATCTGCAGCCGTGGAGTCCGAAGAAAGACAACTTCGCCCAGAAGATCGGCACGTCGATCGGCGAGTCGAGCGTCGCGAAGACCGTGTCGGGTACGTTCAGCAAAGCGTCGCAAAAGGTGACGGACTCGGTTCGTCCGAAATCGACCGAGCCCGAAGACGCGCTATCGCTAAACAAAACCGCCAAGCCGAGCGCCGACATGTACGTGTCGGTTGCGAAGATCCAAGAGAAGCACGGCAACACGGAAGAGGCGATCGAAAAGTACAAGCAAGCGCTCGAGATCGATCCCGATCATCTTGGCGCACTCGTCGGCCTCGGTCGCGCGTATGATCGCCAGAACCGATTGGAAGACGCGATGCGCTGCTACTCGTTGGCCGTGCGCAAGCATCCGCACGAACCCGGCGCGTTGAACGACCTGGCTTTGTGCTACGCACGACAGACCAAATACGGTGATGCCATCGCGATGCTGCGTCGCGCGGTCGATGCCGCGCCCGATAAGGTGCTGTATCGCAACAACCTGGCGACCGTGCTGGTCGAGATCGACCATGTGGACGAAGCGATCGCGCAGCTCGCGGCCGTGCATGGCAAAGCGGTTGCCCATTACAACGTCGGAGTGCTGCTGGCTCGCAGAGGACAAGAACCGTCCGCCGGCGAACAGTTTAAATTGGCCGCTGCGGCCGACCCGTCGTTCAAAGAGGCGCAACAGTGGCTGGCCGTCATCGAATCGCGGCAGTCCGAACGCGTTGCGTCGTTGCCTTCGCACGACACCTTCCGCACAGGAATGGATGACGGCACCGGCCGGGCCACGCCCGCCAGCGTTGATGCTCCGGTCGTGGGACGCATGACGGCCGAGGCGCTGCCCACTGCGGCGGCCGAACCACGCGGACCAGTCTCCACGCTCGAAGTCAGCGGTCGATCGACTCCGGTCTCGGCCGAAGTCGAAGCTCCGCCCGCCACCGTCATCCGATAATCACACGACCGCGTTACGTGGTGTAGTGCAGTTTCTTTCGAATCTCGACCTGCACGGCTTCGGGCGGCAATGTGCCGTCGACGGTCACGACGAGTTCCTTGCGGCTGAACAGGTCGAGAATCGGCGCCGTCTTGGCGTGATAATCATGCAAGCGTGAAGCCACGGCTTCCTGATTGTCGTCGGCCCTCGCGATGAGCGATCCACCGCAGACGTCGCACACGTCGGGCGACACCGGACGGTGAAAGATCAGGTTGTAGTCGAGCCCGCACTTGCCGCACAGACGGCGGTTCATCACGCGGGCCATCACCACTTCGTCCGCAACGTCGATGTGAATCACCGCATCGATGTCGTAACTCTCGAGAAAGAACTCGGCCTGCCGACGGTTGCGCGGGAAGCCGTCGAGGATGAACCCGAAGTTCCAATCGTGCTGATCGAGTCGGCCACGGATGATCTCCTCGACGATATCGTCGGGGACCAACTCGCCCGCCGCCGTAAGGCGAGCGATCCTCGCGGCAAGTTTCGTGTGGCTTTGAATGTGCCAACGAAAGATATCACCAACGCTGATGTGGACGAGCTTGTAGTCCTTGGCGAGCAGCTTGGCTTGCGTGCCTTTGCCGCAGCCTTGGACGCCCATGATGATGAACTTGCGCATGCGCTCCGTGAAAGCGCCAGCAAAAGCTGGCGGCTAAGTGTGGGATTGAAACCTTTGAAACGCCGCGATCAGAACACTTCGGGGACGAAGGTCTGGCCTTCGATCGGCGGACGTTTGTAGTCGGTCGCCGGCGGTCGTGGCGGAAGCTCCGGAGGCGTCGGCGTCAGATCCTTGTACGGGATCTTGCTCAAGAAGTGACGCATGCAATTCAATCGCGCGGCCTTCTTGCAGTCGGCCTTCACGACGTACCACGGCGACTGCTTGGTGTCGGTGTGCGCGAACATCGCGTCTTTGGCCATCGAGTACTCGACCCACTTGGCGCGAGACTCCAAGTCCATCGGGCTCAGCTTCCAGCTGCGCGTCACGTCGTTCATGCGCCCTTGGAACCGCTTCTCTTGCTCGGCGTCACTGACCGAGAACCAATACTTGATCAGGATGGTGCCCGAGCGGATGAGCATCATTTCGAACTCGGGGCACGAACGCATGAACTCCTGATATTCGGCATCGGTGCAGAAGCCCATCACGTGTTCGACGCCCGCGCGGTTGTACCAACTGCGGTCGAAGATCACGATTTCTCCCGCGCAGGGCAGATGGGTCACGTATCGCTGGAAGTACCAGCTTGTGCGTTCGCGCTCGGTCGGACGACCGAGAGCGACCACGCGGCAAATACGCGGATTCATGCTCTCGGTGATGCGCTTGATGACGCCTCCCTTACCGGCGGCGTCGCGGCCCTCGAACAACACCACAACTTTCAGCCCCTGGTCCTTAACCCATTCCTGGAGCTTGATGAGCTCGATTTGGATCCGAGCCAGCTCGGGTTCGTAGATGCTGTTCTTGACCTTCTTCACCTCGGGGTGATGGTCGTGGGTGTGATCGACGGGGGCGCCATTCGTGGCGCCGTTGGTCGAGATTTCGGCTTCGCTTTTCTTCTTTTTCTTTTTCTCTTTGGTCGTCATGTATCAGGCGTGGGTTTGGGAATCGTTCACCCGAAGGGCTGCCGCGTCGTTGCGGTGGGTCGCGGCAAAAGAGCAAATGTTGCGCCCCTTCTGCTAGCGGGGGTGACGTCGAGCCGTAAATCGAAGTGTCGTCCGTGGTTCTTGGCGATAATTTCGTTCGCGTATCTTCCCTTGGCGAGTCGTCAAATTCAACGTAATGCACAACAATGGTGCGATCGCTGCTGAAAAACGCGGAGCCGGGAACTACACGGCCCGGCGGACAAAGATCTCGCCACGCCCTCCGTTGAGATGATCGCCAGAGAACTGCGTGAACTCGGCGATCGGCCATCGGGCATCGACAGCGAAACCTCGCTGCGACAGGAACCGCAGATAGACGGCTAGAAAGCCAGGTCGCGCGGTCGAGGAACGTCGGAAAGTCGGCAACAACTCGGGTGGTTGGCCGAACGCGACGATCGTGCCTCGTCGCATCGCTGCTCCGGGGCGCGCTCCGCACGTCCCGCCGACGAGCACCGTGCCTGCGATCATGTTCAGCGCCACGAAATCGCCGACGTCGCCCCCTATAGCGATCAGTCCCCGCCGCATCGTGTAACCCACGTGCGAGCCGGCGTCGCCGTCAATGAGAAGCGTGCCGCCACGCATGCCGCGCTGGCTGCCGACATACGCACCGCCGGCGCAGTTACCCGCGTCGCCCGCTATGTGAATCAGGCCGTCGCGCATCTCGGCCCCTGCGAAGTCTCCGGCCGATCCCTGGACGTGAATCTCGCCGCCTCGCATGGCTGCCCCCAGATGCCGCCCCGCGTCGCCCTCGATCCGCAGCGTGCCCGCGGTCATTCCTTCGCCCAGGCGGTGTATTCCAGAAAGATCGCCACGGATGACCACTTCGCCGTCGCCGGGTTTTGCTTTGACGGAAAAGAACTCGCCAGCCGCGATCTGTCGATTGCCGTGCCATACAAGCGTGCGAGCAACTTCATCGGCCGATGTCGCAGACATAGCAGCCTGGGCCAAACCGTCGGCTTCGATCGGCAACGATGTGTCGGCAAGAAAATCGGAACGAATATCGAGGATAAACGGCATATCGTTGTGCTGAGCGTTCCTTCAGTCCGCTTGGAGTGCTTCGGCAGCGCTGGAGCATACCATGTGACATTCTTACGATCGCAAGATCGTCTGAGCGAACGACCTAAGTGGCATCCTCGCGCTTGACCGATCTGAGCATTAGCCTTTATACTAGCACCGCTTTCCTTCCTGCCTAACCCACCTGTGCCTTTGGGGTTTTACGCCATGCCCCGCTGCTGTTTTGCATTGGGTGTCGCGGTCTACCTGCTCACGGGGACACTGGCAGTCGGGGCTGAACGCTCCGAAGGCATCAGCACCCGCAAGGCTCTATCGTCGAAAAAGCTCGACGCTCTCATTGCCAACGAGCTTGGCGGCGTCAAGTTCAAGACCTGCAGCGACGAAGCGTTTCTACGCCGCGTCACGCTGAACCTCATCGGCCGGCAGCCGCGCGTCGAAGAGCTTGAAGAGTTTCTCGACACGACCGACAGCGAAACCACCAGCAGCGGCAGCCGCAACGAACGCCGCGCCGCAGTCATCGAACGATTGTTGGCCAGCGAAGAGTTCGGCACCAACTGGGCGAACTACTGGAGCGACACGATCAGCTACCGGGTGCCGCCTCCGGAGTTGTCGTTCCTCAACT
Source organism: uncultured Planctomycetota bacterium (assembly GCA_963708675.1). GTDB lineage: Bacteria > Planctomycetota > Planctomycetia > Pirellulales > PNKZ01 > DATAXP01. The sequence continues at coordinate 204,814 of CAVPTO010000003.1, read as the reverse complement.
ACGGCCCGCTCAAAAATTGGATCGCGAGCAAGCTGAACGAGAACGCCCCGTGGAACGACGTCACGCGCGAGATTCTCACCGCCGCCGGCATGGTGAAGGAAAACCCGCCCGCCACGTTCGTCGCCTATCATCAAGGCGACGCCAAGAAACTCGCGGCCGAAACGGCGCGCATCTGGCTCGGCGTGCAGATTCAATGTGCCGAGTGTCACGACCATCCGTTCGAAGATTGGAAGCGGTCGCAGTTCCACGAGCTTGCTGCGTTCTACGCGCGGGCCAATGGCAAACTTGGCAAGACCTCGCAAACCAACGATGGCACCGACGCCACCGTGACCGACAGCGGCAAAGGCGAGTACATGATGCCGAATGCCGAAGACCCGAAGAAGGACGGCACCGTGATGACGCCCGTCTTCATGACCGGCGAGACGCTGCCGCTCGACACCTGTGACGCCGATCGTCGCAAGCTGCTCGCCCAGGCCATCACCGGACCCGACAATCCGTGGTTCGCGCGTGCTTACGTCAATCGCATGTGGTCGCAGATCATGGGTCGCGGATTCTTCGAGCCTGTCGACGATATGGGCGCGCACCGCTCGGGTTTGCTCGAACGCACGCACCAGGCGCTCGCCGACAGCTTCATCGCCTCGGGCTACGACGTAAAGGCGATGTTCCGCTTGATTCTCAACACAGCCGTCTATCAGCGCGAACTGACCAACGACACGCCCGAGAAAGCGTCGGCGATCGTCGCCGCGCACGGCTCGAAGCTGCGTGGCGACGAAGTCTTTGACTCGCTAGTCACCGCCATGGCGTTGCCGAACATCACGCCCCCTTCGGTGAAGCCGACGAAAGACGTTCGTTTTCCGCCACCGCCGAAGAGCACTCGCGACCTCGTGAACGACGCCTTCGGGTACGATCCGTCGCTCCCGCCGGCCGAAGTGTTTCGCTCGATGGGGCAGGCCATGATGCTGATGAACAACGATCAGCTCAACGCGCAAATCAGTGCCAAGCGCGGCAGCGGCACGATGTTGGCCAAGCTGCTCGAAGCCGAGACGGACGATGACGCTGCCGTGCGTCAGTTGTTCCTTGCATTGCTCGCGAGGCGCGCGACGGATCGCGAAGTGAAGATCGCGCTCGACCACATCAAGCGTGTGAAGCATCGCGGACCGGCGTTCGAAGATTTGCAGTGGAGCCTGATCAACTCAGCCGAGTTCACCACGAAGCGCTAAGGGCTGGTCGCCATGTTACGTTCCGTTCTCGATCTCGGCGTCACGCGCGACGGCGTCATTCAACGTCGCAGTTTCTTGAAGGCGATGGGCACCGGAATGGCCGGCGTCGGCGCCATAAAACTCGGCGCGATGCAGCTCGGCTGGCGCGACATGCTCATGGCGCGTGCCGACGAGTTGCGTCGCCGCGGCAAGGCGATGATTCTGTTGTGGATGGACGGCGGGCCAAGCCAGTACGACACGTTCAACCCGAAAATCGGCTCCGAGTTCCAAGGCCCCGCGACCGCCATCTCGACGAAAGTCCCCGGTGTCGAGTTCGCCGAGTATTGGCCGAAGACCGCGCAGGTGATGGATCGCATTGCTCTGATTCGTTCGATGAAGAGCAAAGAGGCCGAACACGACCGTGCGATCGCGCTCGTAAGAACCGGTTATGCGCTGTCGCCGGCGATTCGTTATCCCGCTTTTGGTTCCGTCGTCGCGCGCGATCGCGAAGATCCGCAGATGGACCTTCCGTCGTTCGTGCGCATTGGCAAACCTCGCATTCTGACGCGCGACGTCGACGCCGGCGTGCTGGGCGTGCGCTATGCACCGTTCAAGATCGACAATCCAGAACGATTGCCTCCAAACCTCGCGTCCGCAGTGCCCACGAAGGTGCTCAAACGTCGGCTTGCATTGGCCGACAAGTGGGACAAAGAGTTCGCGAGCATCGGTGGCGCCGAGGCCGTCGCGGAGAAGCAGCAAGTTTATCAACGCGCCACGCAGTTCGTGCTCAGCCCACGGCTCGAAACGCTCGATCTGAAGAGCGAACCCGAAGCGCTCCGCGACGCTTACGGTCGCACGCCGTTCGGCCAAGGCTGTCTGTTGGCGCGTCGATTGGTCGAGCAAGGCGTCAGCTTTATCGAGGTCATCAGTACCGGCAGCCGCAACGACCAGGGTTGGGACACTCACAAGAAGGGCTTCGAAGATACGCCTTACTTGTGCAACGAGGTCGATCCCGCGTACTCGACGCTGCTCACCGACTTGGCGGATCGTGGCATGCTCGACGACACGCTCGTCGTGTGGATGGGCGAGTTCGGCCGCACGCCGAAGCTCAAGACTGACGGTGGCCGCGATCACTACCCTACCGGCTGGATTTCGGCGTTGGCCGGTGGCGGCGTTCATGGTGGGCAAGTCATCGGCGCTACCGATGCCGATGGCAAGGACGTGACCGATCGCCCGGTGTCGGTGCCCGATCTGTTCGTGAGCTTCTGCAAAGTGCTGGGCCTCGACCCGCACCAAGAATACGTCACCGCCGACGAGCGACCGATCAAGCTCGTCGAAGGGGGCGAAGTCATCCGCGAGCTGTTCAGTTAGCGCTGTCTATCCCAAAGCGCTGTAGGGAACGCCCTCCGTGGCGTTCCGCAGTGCGGGCTTGTGCGCCGGGAGCAACTCACGGAACGCCACAGAGGGCGTTCCCTACAGAAGTGCCCCGCACATAGCTCGGGGCTATTTCGCGGATCGTGCCCTTTCTATAATCGTCGCTCTGCCTCGACGAACAACTTTGACGCTCGCATCTCGAATAAAGGGCATTCATGGCACTGGGTTTCGGCATTATCGGCTGCGGTATGATCGCCAACTTTCACGCCAAGGCCATCCAAGCAACACGCGGCGCTAAGCTCGTCGCCTGCTTCGATACCTTCGCGGCCTCGGCCGAACGACTGGCGGCGAGCGTCGGCTGCAAGCCGTACACCGATCTCGATAAGATGCTCGCCGACCCGGGTGTGGATGTTGTGACGATCGGCACCCCGAGCGGCGCTCACATGGAACCCGCCGTCGCTGCTGCCCGCGCTGGCAAGCACGTCATCGTCGAGAAGCCGCTCGAGATCACGCTCAAGCGCTGCGACAAGATCATCAACGAATGCGAGAAGGCCGGCGTGAAGTGCTCGGCCATCTTCCCGTCGCGCTTTCACGATTCGACGCTCGAGATGAAGCGCGCCGTCGACAGCAATCGCTTCGGCAAGCTGACGATCGGCGACGCTTACGTGAAATGGTTTCGGTCGCAGGAGTATTACGATAGCGGTCGATGGCGCGGCACTTGGGAACTCGACGGCGGCGGCGCGTTGATGAACCAGGCGATCCACAGTGTCGATCTGCTCACATGGCTGATGGGACCGATCGTCGAGATTCGCGCACAGACGGCGACGCTCGCGCACCAGCGCATCGCGGTCGAAGACACCGCGATTGCCACCGTGCGATTCGAGAGCGGCGCTCTTGGCACGATCGAAGCGACGACGGCCGCCTATCCCGGTTACCTCAAGCGGCTTGAACTGCACGGCTCGGCCGGTTCGGCGGCGATGGAAGAAGAGGACATCGTTCGCTGGGATTTCGCGAAGCCCAACCGCCGCGACGCCGAGGTGCACAAAGCCATGAGCGCACGCAAGAGCACTGGCGGCGGCGCTAGCGACCCGGCGGCGATCGGTTTCCACGGCCACGCGCATCAGTTTGCCGACGTTGTCGACGCGATCCGCAAGAACCGCAAGCCAGCCGTCGACGGCGCCGAAGGTCGTCGCAGTGTCGAGATCATCCTGGGCATCTACAAGGCCGCCGAGACCGGTCGCGCCGTCATGCTGCCCCTTGCTTCGGACCCGTCGCTAAAAGCGCGAAAGATCAAGGCGAAGTAAGTGCGAAACCGACAGCGGTTCGGGAACTGATACTGCTACCATGCCGCGATGGATCGAAATAGCGAAGTCGGCCGACTGCCCACCGGGGTCGTCGAAGGAACTCGTCGCCGAAGATACGATGATCGCGCTGTTCAACGTCGACGGACAGTTCTACGCTTTAGATGGCGTGTGTCCGCATCAAGGCGGTCCGCTCGGACAAGGCTGCGTCACAAATGACATCGTGACGTGCCCGTGGCATGGTTGGCAATTCGACGTTCGCAGCGGCGAGCATCAGTTGAATCGCAACCTGCGGCAACCGACCTTCGAGGTGCGAGTGGATGATGGGGCGATCTTTGTGAATCTCGATCGATAACATCGGCAGGCTTGCTTGATTTCGTATCGTCCGTTTCTCAACAGCGATCCGCCTCATCTCGTCGAAATCTGGCGAGCCCAACCTCGCGAGCGCGGCCTCATGCAGCCGCTGTCGATCGATCTGCTCGAGACGCTTGTCCTCGCCAAGCCTTACTTCGATCGCGAAGGCCTCGTGATGGCGTTCGACGACGATGTGCCCGTCGGGTTCGCACATGCGAGCTTCGGTCCCTGCGACGAAGAAAAGGACATGTCGACCCAGTGGGGCGTGACGTCGATGCTCATGGTGCGGCCGAACTATCAACGGCAGGGCATCGCCGTCGAGCTGTTGCGTCGCAGCGAGGATTATCTACGCCGTCGCGGCGCTCAGGTGCTCTACGCGGGCGGCATTAAACCGCTGAACGGTTTCTACCTCGGTTTATATGGCGGTAGTGAGCTTCCGGGCGTTCTCGACTCAGGTCCACGCGCACAGCAGCTTTTTCGAGCCGGTGGTTATCGTGAGATCGATCGTACGGTCGTCTTGCAGCGCGACCTCGCGGGCTTCCGCGCTCCGATGGATCGACAACAGATTCAAATCCGCCGTCGCTGTACGCTGCGCGTGAAGAACGATCCGCCCCCGCGAACGTGGTGGGAGGCTTGCACCTGGGGACCATTCGATCGTATCAGGCTGGAACTCGTTGAGAACGTCGGCGGCAACATCGTTGCGTCTGCGATGTTCTGGAATCTGCAACCGCTGGCTTCGAGCTGGGGCGTTCACGCGGCCGGGCTCCTCGACTTGGAAGTCGATGCCGAGCACCGCCGCTCGGGATTGGCGACCTATCTGCTTTCCGAATCGTTTCGGCACTGTGCGGTGCAGGGGGCCTCGATGATCGAGGTTCAAACGATGGAGTCGAACACCGCAGCTCGCCAGCTCTACGCGAAGCTGGGCTTCCGCGAGGTCGATCACGGCGCGGTGTTTCGCAAGGACGAGTTTTCGCAAGGACACTGACGCTGCCTAGCGGCCCGCAGCCTGCTTTTGATCGCCACCGACTTTCGCGGCCAAGGTGTGCAGATGCACCATCAACGCCGCTTCGGCATCGGGATCACCGGGCTCGATGGTCGACGACAGTGGTTCAGCCGATCCGTGCTTGCCAACCGTTTGCAGATAATGCTGCAACAGCTCGCGGCGTCGCGGCTCCGTGTCGAGCATCCAATGCGTCCAAGCCCACGCCTCAGCGTAGTCTTCTTGCTTCATCTCTTCAACGCTGCGCATGCGTTCAAGCCGGGCCAGGTTCGGCCGCCATCCGTCGCGCTGGTATCGCGTCAGCAACAATCGAACGTGAGGACGATTGACGCCTTCACCCAGGCGAGGAACTTCGAAGTACTCAGCGATGCCTTCGTCAATCCACAACGGAATGTCGCGGACCACGGTGTGCACGTATCCGTGCGTGACCTCGTGACGCAAGTCCTCGGCCACGCGATCGCCCCATTGAGCGTAGACAGCGAGTCGGTTGTCGCTTTCGATGAAGAACGCTCGCCGCGCCGGCAACTCGGGATACTGCTTCGCGAGAAACTGGCGAAAGCGATCCTCGGTTTCGAACAGGTAGACGTGGATCGGCTCTTCCGAACCTTCGAGAGCGAGCCGCCCCATCACATCGCCTCGAAGCACACGCAGATCGTCGAGCATGCGATCGTGCTTCGGCAACTGAAAGTTGCTGTAAACGACCAACTGATCGAACACCACCGCGTTGCGAACCGGCAACATGCTCGGTTGTTCGCCGAGGCTCATGCATCCTAAGAGCGCGCACGATGCCACGATGGCAACCGCCCAGCGATAGCACCGCCCGAGAATGCCAGCGTCTTGCAAGATCGTCTCCGCTCGTAGATTACGAAGCGGCGAATCTTAGCAAGTGTCGTCCGTCAACAGAAGATAAGCCACGCCGCCTTGGCGGAATGGGCAGCCATCCTTCGCCAAAAACGGTCGAACGCTTTCACAAGCTGTGCTCTAGCAAGCACTAGCGAATGAACATCGAAACAGGCGGTTGAATCATGACGGCTCCAGCGGTCGTTCCCGATCCGGCGTGCCGGATGTCACGACCGTTCGGACCTCCGCTTTGCCCCGACGATGAACCGGTGAACGGCGTGCAAATCATTGTCGGTCGCGACGGCGAGATTCCATACCAGGCCATCATCGCCAGCCGTTGCTGACGCTGGGCGGTATCAAACTCGGCTTTTCGGCGCACGGCGGCCTTCCGATCGGAACGCTCGCGCTTCTCCTGCTCGTAGTACCACATCTCAGGCGTCGGCGTCAGCGGAGTCATGGTGAAGCTAGGGTCCGTGGCGTGCGAGGCGGCCGTGTGCCCCGGGCTCAACGGGCGAGGTGCGTCGTCGGCTCGTAAGCTTCCGCCGGCGCCGGCCAACAACAGTGCAGCAACAATGGCGTGACGTTTCATGTGCGCAGTCTCCAAAAGGTCTTGCGCGTCCCCCCTGGTCAGGCTTTGCAGCACTGTTGGACGCTATGAACGATTTCGGCCTTGCGGGGTGGTCGAGTTTAGCGACTTGCGCAATTATGCCGTGACAGCACGCGATGTCTGCTGGCAGCACGATGCTACGCCATCGCACCCGGTTGACGCAGAAACGCCCGCAAAGCGTTCTCGTTTCCTTCGACGACAAGCACATAGACTCGCGTTCCATCGGTCCATGCCGACGTCGTCACGCCGCCTGTCGATAGAACGCCTTGCATCGGCGCGTGCGGAAGCCCACGCAACTCGGGAGCGCCGCGCGGCGGTCGCAGATCGACGACGAACAATCGCGCATGTTGTCGATCGCGAGCGGTGATGTCGTAAGCGACCCCTTTGCGCCCGGCAAAGCCGCGATCGATCGGCCGCCATCGTGTCTCGGCATTCAACATCACATGCGGACCCGCATCGTACTTCGTAGGGGGCGTTTTTTCGGCGATCGACATCCCGGTCGTCGCGTCCCAGGGTTCGTTCAACGACCGTGCCAGGTGCATCACGCGCTCGCTATCGAGTTCGTCCTCGCTCGATGGCCATATCATCCAGGCAATCAGTAAGCCGGCGGCACAGGCCGCAAGCGCCGTGCTCGTACGCGCCAGCCATCGACGACGCGCGTTCGTCGATGCCGCAATCGGCGCGGCAACCAACGACGTTTTCGCATGCGACTCGGCCGATCCAAGCCGCGCGAAGATCCGCTCGGCCAACCCCGGCGGCACGTCGACCCGACGAAGCGCGTCGCTCAGCCGTCGATCCGTGGCGTCGTCCTGCGCTCGCTGCGGTCGTCTGGTACTCATGGCAGTCCCATCCGCGTCAACCGTCCATGATCGAATGTTTCGCCAACTACCGTCCGGGGGCCAACTCAAAGGTCGCCAACAATCGCGCCTTGATGTGACGCTTTGCCCGCGCCAACCGGCTCATCACGGTGCCTATCGGCACACGCAAACTCGACGCGATGTCGCGATACGAACATTCCTCGAAGTAGTACATCAAAAGCACCAACTTGAACACGGCAGGCAACTCATCGACCGCATGCTGCAGGCTCTCGCGGTCGAAGTCGCTGGTGTCGAACGCGTCGCCTTGCGGCTCGGCCGCCACCGTGTCGATCGCGAAGTCCAAATTCGCTTCAGGCGTAGGTTGACGTCTCCTGCGATTCTTCAAATAGCAACGCCGAAGTGTCGTGAACAGCCACGCTCGACTCCGGTCCACGTCGCGAATTTGATCGATCTTACGTTGCGCTGCCAAAAACGTCTGCTGTGTCAGATCCTCGGCGTCCCAGCCAGAGCCGGTTAGCCGGTAGGCATACTGATACAACTCCCGATGATGTTCGTGGACGAGCGTCACCAACCGTTGACGCCGTTCGTCCGTCGAGACACCACCGCTGGCAGAGACGCAACCACTGGGCGCGTCGTCTTGCATGTCCTGTCCTTCAAGAAGAGCCTCATTGGCTTGCGATTATTCCCACCCGGCGGGCGAGAGTTCGGGGCCCTACTTCTATGCAAACAATGTACCGACGATGCCGGCTGGTGTCACTTTCGCGAATGTCAGTCGAGCAAAGACGATCACGCGTTCCGCTTCGGCCGCGGCACGCGAGTGCCACCCTTGCGACGTCCCCCCTTTTTCTGGCTGCCGCTGGCCGGAAGCGCCTCCGTCACCGTCTTGCCGATCGATTCCTGTAACCGCTCGATCCGATCGCGCAGCTCCGCCGCTCGCTCGAAGTTCATTTCGTCGGCAGCAGCGAGCATCTCGCGCTCCAGTTCGTCGAGGAACTCCTGTGTCACGTACTGCACTTCGTCGGCGCGCCCCACGGCGGCGTTCGCCTGAGCGTGCGCCTGAACTTCCGACTCAATACCGGCACGAATCCCTTTGCGAATCGTCTCGGGCGTAATGTTGTGCTCGCGATTGTACGCTTCTTGAATGCCGCGACGTCGCAGCGTCTCCTCGATCGTTCGCTGCATCGAATTCGTCACCTTGTCGCCGTACAAAATCACCTTCGCGTTGACGTTGCGTGCCGCGCGGCCAATCGTCTGCATCAGCGACGTCTCGCTGCGCAAGAACCCTTCCTTGTCGGCATCGAGCACCGCCACAAGCGAAACCTCGGGCAAGTCGAGCCCTTCCCGCAGCAGGTTCACTCCCACGAGCGCCTCAAAATGCCCCTCGCGCAGATCGCGCAACAGTTCGACGCGTTCGAATGCATCCAACTCGCTGTGCAACCATTTGCACTTGATGCCTTGCTCGGTCAGATAGTACGCCAGGTCCTCGGCCATTCGTTTCGTGAGCGTCGTCACCAACACACGTTCACTCACAGCGGCGCGCTCGCGAATTTGCTCCAGCAGATGTGGCACCTGCCCGCGAGCCGGAACAACGTCGATCACCGGGTCGAGCAACCCTGTCGGGCGAATCACTTGCTCGACCACCTCGCCACCCGCCTGCTCAAGCTCATAAGGCGCCGGCGTGGCTGAGACGTAAATCACCTGATCGATTTTCGTTTGCCACTCCTCGAACTTCAGCGGACGATTGTCCAGCGCGCTCGGCAGTCGAAATCCGTGCTCGACGAGCGTGCTCTTGCGGCTGAAATCGCCGGCGAACATGCCGCGAATCTGCGGCACCGTCACGTGCGACTCGTCAACGAACAGCATAAAGTCCTTCGGAAAATAATCGAACAACGTGTCGGGGATGCTCCCCGGCGGTCGACCACTCAGCGGACGACTGTAGTTCTCGATGCCTGGGCAGTAGCCGACTTCGAGCATCATCTCGATATCGAACCGCGTGCGGGCGTTAAGTCGCTGGGCTTCGAGCAACTTCCCCTGTTCGCGAAAAATCTGGAGCCGATCTTCCAGTTCTTGCTTGATCGAATCGATGGCCGCCGCGATGCGTTCCTCGGGCAATACGAAGTGCTTGGCCGGGTAGACGTAAATGTCGTCGCGCTTCTCGATGATCTCGCCGCTCGTCGGGTTGATGTACGCGAGTCGGTCGATCTCGTCCCCCCAAAACTCGATGCGATATGCGAACTCCTCGTAGCTGGGCCACAGTTCGACACTGTCGCCACGCACACGAAACTTGCCACGTTGGAAATCGATGTCGTTCCGCTCGTATTGAATGTCGACGAACTTGAGCAGCATGTCGTCGCGATCGACCGGCATCCCTTTTCGCAGGCTGACCATCATCGCCTTGTAGTCGGCAGGCGAACCGAGGCCGTAGATGCACGACACACTGGCGACGATCACGACGTCGCGACGGCTGACCAGCGCACTCGTGGCGGCCAGACGCAGGCGGTCGATATTCTGGTTGATCGACGCGTCCTTTTCGATGTAGATGTCGCGCTGCGGGATGTACGCCTCGGGCTGGTAGTAGTCGTAATAGCTGACGAAGTAGTGGACCGCGTTGCTCGGGAAGAACTCCTTGAACTCGCTGTACAACTGGGCCGCGAGCGTCTTGTTGTGCGACAGCACGAGGGCGGGGCGGTTGAACTGCTTGATGACGTTCGCCATGGTGAACGTCTTGCCGCTGCCGGTGACACCCATCAGCACCTGGCTGCGACGCCCCTCGCGGACGCCGTCGGCCAAGGCCGCAATCGCCTTGGGCTGATCTCCCGCCGGTTCGAACGCACTTGCGAGTTGAAAGCTCACGAAGACTCCTGCTGTGACAATCCGTCTACCACATCCATCGTAGCGAGTCGGGCCAGGGCGGCGTTTGCCCCCGATTTATTGCCATACCCATGAGAACGGGGGTTTTGTGCAATAAGTCGTCCCTTTGACGACTTTTTGAACGCCGTGTCGAAAGCGCTCAAAAACGAACGCGCCCCGTTTAGCCGGCGAGCTTGCTCGCCGCGCGGCGGGGTGGCGGCGCGAAAACGGTCGTGTCGCCCGGTGGCACGGCGAGCAAGCTCGCCGGCTAAACGATCGTTGCACAATCGCCCACGCATCATGGCCGTCATCCGTTCCAGTTTCCCCATGCGTCAAACCGAACATTCTCCCGGCCCGGAGCGTCATTCACTAGGGCTTTTGCGGGCCATTTGACAGCAATTAGCTGTGGCCTAAAATACGCAATCCCCAACAGTTACGGGCCTTCGGGGTCCGTAACCGCCGTCGGGAAAACGCGGGCGCATAGCTCAGTTGGTTAGAGCGCAGCCCTGATAAGGCTGAGGTCCCAAGTTCGAATCTTGGTGCGCCCATTTTTGGCAGGAGTCGGGGGTCAGGATTCGGGATTCAGCGAAGCATGTCTTCCCTGAATCCTGACTCCCGGCCACCGAATCCCGCTCATCGGGGACGTAGCTCAATTGGGAGAGCACTGCCTTTGCAAGGCAGGGGTTGAGGGTTCGATCCCCTTCGTCTCCACTTTCAAGGCAACTCGCGAACCTCGCGCGTTGCCTTTTTTCTTGCACGGTTAGCCGCGACGCGCAAGCGGAGCGCGGTTGTGGTAGACCACGCAGTTAACCGATGCGGCGCACAATCGCGCTCCGCTTGCGCGTCGCGGCTAACCAAACGCGAAACGTTCGACCATGACCGCCAAAACCATCTCGAAATGGACCCTCGCCATCTTCATGACCGGTGCCGGCACGATGCACTTCGTGAAGCCCGACTTCTATGTGAAGATCATGCCGCCGTATCTGCCGTGGCATCTCAAGCTGGTTTACATCAGCGGTGTTTGCGAGATCGCGCTCGGGCTGCTGTTGCTCGTGCCGGGCGTTTCGCGATGGGCGGCGTGGGGACTCGTCGCGCTGCTGATCGCCGTGTTTCCGGCGAACATCTACGTGTTTCAGCACCAGGAGATCCTGCCCGCTCCGCCGATTCTGCACTTGCTGAGACTTCCGCTGCACGGCGTGTTTCTGCTCTGGGCCTATTGGCATACGCGACGGTAAATCTTTCATTGCCACTGGCCGCTAGCTTGCTACAATGTACGCACGTACACTATCTCAAGGGTGGCACGATGCTGCCGGAAACACCTGTCGAACAATATGCAGCGGCGCTCGACGAGACGGCCGAGGCGATCCTCGCTGAAGCGGGATTTGTCGGACCGCCGGTCGATGCTTTTCAGCTCGCGACGGCGCTGGGGATCGTCGTGGCTCGCGACGATCGGCAGGTGGGGCGGGCTCGCTACGTGCGATTGCATGCGGCGGCAACGGAATGCGATGAGCCGCTGGTGATCGAGCCGCCGTCGCAAGCGTCGATCTTTCTGCGGGCCGATCCGCGACACGAGCGGCGCGAGTGGGCGGTGGCCCACGAACTCGGCGAGCACGCAGCGGTTCACGTCTTCAATCGCCTCGGAATCTCGGCCGACGACGCGCCGCCGATGGCTCGCGAGTCGGTCGCCAACCATCTCGCGAACCGTTTGCTGCTGCCGACACCTTGGTTCGGCCACGACGCTCGCCGCCTCGATTGGGACTTGCTCGCGCTGAAACGCCTGTACCCGACGGCGAGTCACGAGTTGATCGCGCGGCGGATGCTCGACTTCGACACTCCGGCGATCATGACGATTTGCGATCAGAGTCGCATTGCCTTTCGTCGCGGCGTGCTCGGCCGCCGCGCGCCGGCGATCACCGACATTGAGAAAAATTGCTGGAAGCGCGCCTACGAAACCGGCGAGCCGACCAACGACACGCAAGGCGAAATGATCGTCCGCGCTTGGCCAATTCACGAGCCCGGCTGGAAGCGCGAGATTCTTCGCACGGAGTTGAGAGGCGAGTTTTGATTCTCAACCCTCGCCCCTTGCGGGAGAGGGTGGTTCGCCGAAGGTGAACCGGGTGAGGGGCAGCCCGAGTACAGTGTTCCAACACCCCTCACCCCGGCCCTCTCCCCAAAGGGGCGAGGGAGAAAGCACGCGCGATCGCGTGGCGCAGATCGGCAAGCGAAACCGGCTTGTTGAAGACCTGCTCGCATCCCGCATCGAAGAGTGCGCGATGCTCTTCCCATCGCGCGAAGTTCGTGATCGCGATGATCGGAACGTTCCAATGTGTTCTCAGCGATTTGATGCGTTCGAGCATTTGCTTCGGATCGTCGCCGTCGCAAATCACCACACTGATGTCGTCAACGTTCTCTCCCCCCGAAATATGCGACGCGTGACATCCCGACGATCGGCACACGTCGACTAACCACTCCGCCATCCTTCGACAATCCGACACGACACCGACGGTCACGCCCTCCATCGCTTGCCTCTTCGCGGCGCTAGTTTCCGGCAACGCGTCGGCAAGCAGCACTTCCTCCGGCGAGGCCGTCGCCGGCAATGACCACGCGTTACGTTGCCCGCTTCGAATCCGCGGCAACAGCCTCTCGAACCGCGCCGGCCACTGATGCCACAAAACGCGCGTCACTCCCGCGATCGGTCGCCCCGTGCGCATCTCGCCTTCGCACCAACTGCCGAGCAACGCGATGAAACGCGCAAGCGGCGCCCGTCGCTGCAACTTCGCAAGTTCCTCGGCAGCGAATTCGCCGGGCGTGCGTTGGGCGAGCACGATCCAATCGACCGCGCTCTCGTCAGCCAAAAGTCGCATGGCCTCGGCGACTGTCGGCGCTTTCACAACGCTCGCCTCGCGCTCGAGTTGCCGCACAGCGGTACGAAACTCCGCGTAGTCGGCATCGCCAATGAGCAGCCATCGCGAATTCATCGCCGCATCGTATCGGCCGTGAAGATCGGCCTCCAGTGCATCGCTGGCCGGTCGCTAATCGGTTTTTTCTTTGTGGCGGCATGTCGCGCCAATTAGCCTAGGAGGCAGCGATTTCGATTCTTCGACCTGTGCCGATGAGGTGATGCGATGCGTTCCCTTTGCCGTGCGGCCATCATGACCACGATGCTAGCGGGCGTGTGCGCCGTTGCCGACACTGCGGAGGCTCAAACCTGGTTCGGCTTCAACGGCATGAATACCGGTTACCCCGGCTACAGCGTCTACGTGCAGAATCAACTGCCGTACTTCTCGCAGCACCCGCCGGTGTACTACAGCTACCCGGTTGCGAGGCCGTATGGTTACAGCCCGTATGCGTACCCGGGTTGGACACCGACCCCGCAGCCGGACCCCGTGAAGTTCGCGCCGCGGATTGTGGTGAACCCGTACATCGTCGAACCGTTGCCCGAGCCGCCGGCGAAAAAGTCGGCCGGAGTGTCGACCTCTGCCGGCGCTGAGATGGCGGCATCGACGAACGCCACAACGCCGCGACCGAAGATGATCATCAATCCGTTCGTCAGCGAAGCGCTGGCGAAGGAGTGATAGCGGTATCACGTCGGTTATTGATCCTCAGAAAACCGCGTGAACAAGGTCATACGCGTAGTATCACCGCTTGCGGTTTCGCGCGTCTCACGGTCGGTATGCGCGAAACCGCAAGCGGTGATGGATGGCATGATCGCGATTAACTTTGTTTTCCGAGGATCAATAGCCGACGCATCATCTCGAATCGCCGTCCAGATAGCACCCGTTCCCACAGCATTGATCTGGACGCTACCGAAAAAGTCGCTAACTTATGCCGCCCGTCAAACCCGCCTGAAGTGCCACGCCAAGGATGGCGTCGCCGCGAATTCTCGTGATCGTCGTCGGTCGAAGGAGTCTGCCGATGCATTGGCGCTGTATTGCGTTGCTCGCGGCTGTTGGCTGCGCTGGCTGCCAGACGTCACCCAACCGTACGACGGCCGACCCGTTCCTTCGCCCCGCCACGGTCCCCGCGCCTCCGACCGGCGCGGCCGTTCCCGCAGGCACCGCCGATCCGTACTACGGAACCTCGGCACTCACGCCTCCGACGAGCATGGCACTACCGCAATCGACCGCGCCCGGCGCAGCGCAAGCTCCGCCGCCAGCCAGCTTCTACCGACAAAGCTCGACGTTCCCGGGCTCATCGACACCGACGGGAGCGACGCCGATGACGGCAACTCCCGGCGGCGCGGCGCCGATCGCCCCGACAGGCGCGCCCGCTCGACCAACCTGGACCGCAGCGAACAATCCGGCTGCGTACAATCCGGCCGCCAATCAGTATTCGGCCGCGCCGAGTTACGCGGGTGGCGACCCAGGCAATGTTGCAAGTAGCGGCGTCGTTCCGGCGTCGTACAATGCACCTGTGAATCCGTCCGTGGGCGGATCGCTGCCTTATTCGACGCCGAGCAATGCATCGATGCCCGTCGGGCGCAGCGTGACGCTCGAACCGCGCGTGCAACCGCCATCGACCATGCCGACTCCGCCGAGTTACTCGAACAGCTCGATCGACATCACCGACCTGCCGCCGGCACGGCCGTCGAGCATGAGCGCGTCGGGCCCGCAGACGACGACGGTTCGTCGCCCCATCCTCGATGCGTCGGCTCGCGAGACGACCACGTGGACGCGCTAAGCGGCGGAATCGATCGGCTGGCGTCGCTGTTCGGTGTTTCGCAGAAGCGTGTCTCGCCTCGATGGTATGCGCGCGTGGCCGAGATCGCCGCGCTCGAAGAAGAACTGCAGCAGCTCGGCGACGACGCGCTTCGCAAGCGCAGCCTCGAGCTTCGTTACCGCGCTCGCTGCGGCGAGACGTTCGATCAACTCACGGTGCCGATGTTCGCGCTCGTGCGCGAGGCCGGACGTCGTCGCCTGAACATGCGGCACTTCGACGTGCAGTTGCTGGCCGGCATGGCGATGGTCGAGGGCGCGATCGTCGAGATGCAAACGGGCGAAGGCAAGACGCTCACGGCGACGCTGCCGACGTGCCTGCTCGCGATCACGGGGCGCGGCGCACACGTGGCCACGGTGAACGACTATCTCGCTCGCCGCGACGCCGAGTGGATGAAACCGATTTACGCGGCCTTGGGCCTGACGGTCGGCGTCGTCGAATCCGAAACGAGCCCCGCCGCGCGACGTGCCGCCTATGCGAGCGATGTCACTTACGGCACCGGCAAGGAATTCGGCTTCGACTTTTTACGCGACCGGCTTCTCGAACGTCATCTTCGCGACGTGGGGCTCGAGCCCGCTCGGCGATCGATCCAAGCGACGGCCGACGACCGCCCCGTGCAGCGCGAGCCGTACTTCGCGCTCGTCGACGAAGCGGATAGCGTGCTCATCGACGACGCCGGCACGCCGCTGGTGATCGCTTCGCTGCCGAGCGGTGACGAACGTCTGGCGGCGGATCGGTTCGCGTGGGCGAAGGCGACCGTGAACGAGTTTCTTCCCGAAGAAGACTTCGAGTACGACCACGTGCGGCACAGCGTGCAGTTGACCGTCGCGGGGCGACGCAAGGTCCGTGCACTGGCGAAGCCGCGAGGCTCCGAGTCGATGCCGCTGACGGTGGCGTACGAGTTCATCGAGCGCGCGATTAAAGTTCGCCGCGAGTTTTTTCGCGACCGGCATTACGTCGTTCGCGACGGCGAGGTCGTGATTGTCGACGAGTTCACGGGCCGTGTCGCCGAAGGCCGCAAGTGGCGTGACGGCATTCACCAGGCGGTCGAAGCCCAGGAAGGGTTGAAGATCACGCTCGACACGGGGCAGGCCGCGCGTGTGACAGTGCAGGAGTTCTTTCGCCGCTACGAGCATCTGGCCGGCATGACCGGCACGGCGAGCACGTCGTCGAGTGAATTGCGACGCATCTACGGCGTGAGCGTGGTGACCATTCCGACGAACAAGCCGGCGATTCGCAAGGCGCTGCCCGAGGCCGTGTTCGGCAAGAGCGAAGAGTGCTGGGCGGCCGTCGTCGACGAGGTTCGCACGATGCACGCGTCGGGGCGTCCGGTGCTCGTGGGAACACGATCGATCGACAAGTCGGAGTATCTGTCGCATCTGCTGACCGAGGCGGGTGTCGAACATCAGGTGCTCAACGCGCGGCACATTCCGCGCGAGGCGGAGATCGTCGCGGGGGCAGGGCAGTTGGGACGCGTGACAGTCGCCACGAACATGGCCGGCCGCGGCACCGACGTTCGCCTGGGCGAAGGCGTGGCGGAGTTGGGCGGTATGCACGTGATTGCCACCGAGCTGCACGACTCGGCACGCATTGATCGACAGTTGATCGGACGCTGCGGCCGACAAGGCGATCCCGGCAGCTATCGACAGTTCATGTCATTGGACGACGATATTCTTACCGAGGGCCTCGGCCCCGACGAAGCGGAACGCCTGAAGCAGATCGGTCAATCGAGCAGCGGCCCGTTCGACCGTTACGTGGCGACGTTTCGCCGCGCCCAGCAAAAGGTCGAGCGCCGCAAGGCCCGCAGCCGCCGCGTGCTGATGTACCTCGAACAGCAGCGCAACAAGGCCCAGGCCGAGATGGGCCTCGACCCGTATCTGGACCTCGCAACGTGACGCGCATCACCGTCGATCGCAATTCGATTTCCCCACGACGCGCCAGCGGAGCGCGTATTGTGCGTTGCGCTTTATCGAACATCGCAATCATTTTGAACGTTTCGCCCCCGGCCGCCCGCGCAGCAGCGTCAACACGAACCACGCGATGCCCAGCAGCGGCAACAGCTTCGCGATCGGCACACGTTTCGGCATCACGATGATCGCCACGCACCCGGCGACGAGCACCACGAGAAAGATCCACGCTCGTCGCGCCGCTCGCAGGTCGGGAAGCGCCAGCCACAGCACGCCCATCACCGCGCCGATGCGCAAACACGCCGACGTCAGTTGATCGTTCAGAGTCGTCGACGGCGCGAACTTCGCCGTGACCAGGCCGATCGTCAACAGCACGACGGCCAAGACGCCGACGGTCGGACGATGCACGATGTCCACCAGCCGACGGGCCGGCGGAGCTTCGGAGGCTTTGGACATTAGATCTTGTCCAGCGAATCGAACCAGCGAAGCATGTCGGCCAACTCGTCGTCGGAGAGCGTGCCCGTCGCGTCGCGGTTGTTGAGCGTCACCGGATATTCGAGTTCGCCGAGCAGTTGCACCTTCGGATCGTCGCCGACTTTTTTGCCCGCGAGCCAGAAGGCGAGTCGGTGCTCGGGCTCGTTCTCCGGCGGCTGGCCGGGCACGACGGCTTGCAACGCGGCGACGCCACGCACCAGCGGACGCTCTTTCCACGTCGTCAGATACGCCATCGCTCCGCCGTCTTGATGGCCGAACACCGCGACGCGCAAAGGATCGATGGTGTAATCGCCGAGCGTCATTTCGAGTGCCTGCGAAACGAACGCCACTTCGCGCGACGTCCATCCTTCTTCGGAAGCCGCCTGCGGAACGACGAGCACGAAATGATCGCGATCACACGCCGGCTTCAATCGCTCGACGAGCGCATCGGCGTCAAACGTTTCGCTGCCGTGCAACCACATGAGAAGGCCAAAGCTCTGCTTCGCATTGTACGACGATGGCACGTAGACGGTGCACTTGTTGGTGAACTCGCCGACTTCGAGCGTGAACTCACCCGTGCGCGGCCCTTTGCGTTTCTTCGCTGGTTTCGCGACAGTGATCTCTTTGCGTGCAGCAAGCTCGGCGGGCACCGCGGTCGGTTCGGTCGTCAGCGTGACCTTCAATTCAAGCGGCTTGCCATCGCGAAGCACTTTGAGCGTGACCTCTTGATCGATTGCTTGACCGCCCACCCACGAGGCAAGTGCCGATGAGTCGGCGACGACGTTGCCATCGACGGCTTCAATCACATCACCGATTTGCAGTCCGGCCTTCGCCGCTGGACTGTCGGGATAGACCCATCGCACGCCGACGCCATTGTCGGCCAACTCGGGAAGAATGCCGAGGAACGGTCGGCGATACGGCTCGATCGTTTCGGCGAGCGTGACGTCGCGTTCGAGGCGGTCGCCGTTGCGTTCGATCGTCAGATGCAAGGTGTCGCCGGCGTAGTGGCGATGGATCGTCCCGGTCAGTTCGACGCGGCGCGTGATGTCGACGCCATCGACGGCAACGATCTTGTCGCCTGCCGCGAGGCCCGACTTCGCCGCCGGAGAATTTGGCCGCACCGACTTGAGCACCGGAGGATCGGCGTACAAATCGCCATCGGTGAGTGCGATGCCGAGCACGCCTGGTGATAGGTCGGTGCCTTGCTTCAACTTCGGAATCGCCCGCTCGAGTTGAGCCAGCGGAACCGCGAAGCCGATGCCCGAGTCGTACCACTCGACACCGGCGAGCTCGGTCGATTTCTCAGGCGACAACGGCACGAGCACGCCGATCACGCGACCGTGGATGTCGATCAAAGGGCCGCCGTAGTTGGCGGGCGAAATGCGTGCGTCGGTTTGGATCGCTTTGCCCCAAATGCGGTTCAGGCCGCTGACGATGCCGACCGACATGTTCGGCTGCGATCGCTCGAACGTGCGGCCGAGCGCGATCGCCCATTGGCCGACGCGCAACTCTTCGACGGGCGCGACCTCGGGCGTCGGCAGCGGCTCGTCGCTTTCGACCTTGAGCAGCACGACCATCCGACTGCGATCGGTCGCGACGAGCTTCGCACCCAGTCGACGACCGTCGGCAAGCGTCACGAGAATGCCTTGCGGCTTCTGCACGAAGTTGAACGCGCTGGCGAGAATGTAGCCGTCGCTCGAGATGATGAGGCCTGTGCCGGGACCATTGCCGACCAGCATTTGGCCGACACGTTCGGCGCCGCCGACGGTTTCGATCGTGACGACGCACGGGGCTGCGCGACTCACAGCGGCAAGCACCGCGGCTTCTTCGCGCGTGGTGAGATCATCCGCCGCCAGCGCGAATCGAGCGACGGCGAGAACGAGAATCGCGGCGAAGGTGAATGCCTGGGAGCGCATGTTCATCGCTCCTCGACCGAAAGCGTGACCTCGATCAGTTCCTGTTGTCGCATGACGGTGACGCGCACCGTGTCGCCGCGGTCGATGAACTCTAATTCGTGGCGAACCGCACGAGCCGAGGGGACGAGATGATCGTTGACGAACAGCACCAGATCGTCGGACCGCAGACCAGCCTTGGCTGCGGGCGTGCCCGGGCGCACTTCGTCGACATACGGCGGCGTGCGATCGAGCACCTCGGGCACCAATACGAAGCCCAACAAATCGGCCGACAACGCCGCTTGCGGTTTCGCGCGTTCCTCCTTATCGGTTCGTTTCGTAAACCGCCCCTCGCGAATCTCGTCAACGGTGCGAACCATTTCCGACACCGGCAACGCATAGTTCAGCCAGGTGTTGTTCGTCGCACTGCGAAGCTCTTTGCCGAGCATGCCGAGCAGCCGACCTTGGCGATCGGTGAGAGCGCCGCCTGCCGCGCCGGGATTGTTCGTGATGGCATCCAACACGTACACCGCGCCACGATACGGCGTCTCGTAAGCGCCGCGGCGAGCGTCGAGCGTGCTGCGAACGGCGACCACTCCGCGTTGCACGCTGGCGGACTCGTCACCTGTAGCAACGCCGAATAGGTTGCTGAACGCCAGCACGCCGGTCCCCGGCTCGGCGGGCACGGCTTCGGCCAGGTTGAAGTGCGGCAGCTCGTGAGCTTCGATCTTGATGACGGCCAGTTCCAGCCGCGGGTCGGCCGACACGAGCTTCGCATCGAACTTTCGGCCGTCGTCGAGCGTGACGCTCAGGTATTCGGTATCGAGCACGTAGCTCCACGCGGTAAGAATGTCGCCGTCGGCAGAGACGAGGAACCCGCTCTGATACGGTTCGAGCCCGCGAAAACCACCCGCGCCGTAAATCTTCACGATCTTCGGCTGCACCTGCGCAATCACCGAGTGCAAACTACGTGCGAACGGCGCATCGCTTGCCTCTACGCGGATCGCCTGAACCACGATCAGCGACGCCACGATCACGAGCATCGCGCAGATTGTCGGGCGGCGCATCATGGAATACTTCGCTCCACCGCGGCGAGCTTGTAATTCGTGAACGTGAAAGACGCGTACAAGTGATCGCTATGAAAGACGTCGATCCTGCGCGGCAGCCAATGGCCGTTGACCTCTTCGTATTGATCGAACGCGAGCACGCAGGGGTCGACGTCGGATTGCGGAAGCATTTCGAGCCGCACGAGACGGCCGGACTCGGGATCGAAGTAGAACTGGCATTCGACGCCCGCGTCGGTTCCGGCGAGCACGTCGAGCAAACCGTCGTGACCCGGTAGCGGCGCCGCGCCGACGTACGAGACACTACCGAAATGATCGGGGCCGCGCGTGAGCAGACGCCGCCAAAGGTGGAAGGCCGTCAACATCCCGCCGCTGCCGGGCGGATCGAGCGCGTCGGCCAAGCTGTCTTTGACTTCGACCATCAACTGACCGCCTGGAAGCGAGACGTGAACATGCGCGTCGTCGAGCGTGAACTGCGTGTCGCCGTCGACAATCATGCGCCCGTCGAGCGTCCATCGGCCGGCGTTCGACGCGTAATCGCCGGCGGCAACGAACTTGTCCCACACGCGCCGCACGTTCCAACGATTGAAATAGTAGTTGGCGTAACCGCGACGCTTCTCGTAATGTTCCTTGACGATCGCGGGTAGCGCCTTGGGCGCCTCGGCAGCCAGTTTGTGCGGCATGGCAGGACGGCGCGGCGACGGCCGCTTAGGATTCCCTTCACCGTCGCCATCCGACTTCTCGTTGCCGTCTTTATCGTTGCCTTCTTGATCGTCGCTCTCTTTGCCATCGCCGTCGCCCGGCTTCGGCACTTCGTGCTCGGGCTTCCGTCCGTCCTTCGGTTTCTCTTCAAGTTTGTCGGCGAGTTCATCTTCACCGTGCACGCCGGCCAGCCGAACAAAGACGTCGACCATCTTCCCTTCGTGGCGGAAGGTGAGCGGCGCCATCCATCCCTTGGGATAAATGCCGAGCGCGTTCTTGAAGGCGTTGACCGTGCGGATCGGGCGGCCGCCGAAGTTGACGATCTCGTCGCCGTAGCGGAGGCCGCGACGATAAGCGTCGCTATCTTCGATGATGTCGGACACGAGCACGCGTCCTTGATCGTCGCTGGCGACGATGGCCCCGAGCGTCGCGTGATCGACAATGCGCCCGGCTCGCAAGTGACCGAGGAAGTGTTTGATCTGGTTGATCGAAATCGCGTAACCGACGCCGACGTTCACGCGGCCACGCTTCTCGAATGATCCGCGGCCGTTGATGCCGACCAGTTCGCCCGAGGCGTTGAACAGCGGGCCTCCCGAGTTGCCAGGATTGATCGACGCATCGGTTTGAATGCAATCAGCGTATTCGAGCAGCGTGCCGGCAGGGTACTGGTAACGATGCACGCCTGAGATGATGCCGAGCGCGACGCTTGGCTTGAAATCGCTGGCGAGCAGGAACGGGTTGCCGACGGTGAACGCCCAGTCGCCGGTTTGCAGGCGGTCGCTGTCGCCGAGCACCGCGTGCGGAAAGTCGTCGCGTCCGAACAGTTTCACGAGCGCGACGTCGCCAACCGGGTCGATCCCCACGATCACGGCGTCGTAAAGTTGGCCGTTGCTGAGGCCGCACTTCATCGCGACGCCCGCGGCTTCGGTAACGTGGTAGTTGCTGAGCGCGTAACCGTCGGCCGTGATGATAACGCCCGACCCGCCATCCTTGCCGCCGTCGGCGAGGATCGTGATCGCGGCCTCGCAAGCGCGGGCGATGACGGCGACGCGTTGCGATTCGGCGCTGAGAACGTCGGGATCGACGTCGGCAGCGCACGCAACAGGCGGACGCGCGAAATCGCAAGCCACGAGCAGCGCGACGATCATGGTGAAGCGAGCGATCATCGCATGAGCCTCGGCTGGCAGAGGTTCACGCGATCGGAAATCTCGTCGCCGTTGAAATCGACCAAGACCTTGAGGCGACGCACACCGGCCAGATCGACCGATATGGGGACGACTTCCGAGCCTTGGATGATGCGATCGAACAGAACCTTGCCTGTGCCCGATTTCTCAGCGCTTGACTTGTCGTCGCCTGAGATCACCAATCGCACGCTTCCCGTGTGGGATTCCGAAGGATCGAGCCCGACGACGGCGGCAAGGCGGCTGTACTTTTCTGGCAAGCGATAAACCAACTCGGTGCGCGTGTAAAGCGACACGCCCTTGGTGTACGTGGTTCCCGCCAAGCGCAGCGGACCGGGTTCCAACGCGGCGTTGAAACGTGGACGATGGAAGCGTGACTCGAACGACGGCGCGACCTTGGGAATCGCGAGATACGGAAGTTGCTCGATTGATTCGGGCTTCAGGTCGCTGAGGTACTCGACCTTGTATTCGAGACGGTCCAGGCGATCGAGCGGGATCGACGTCTTCAAGCCCGCGGGCGTGACGACAGCGAGTGCGCCATCGGCGAGCGCCATGCTTTCGGCCTCGTAGCGCGAACCGGCCGTGTCGACCACCGTGCACAGCGAGGCTTTCGTCAGCCCACGACGCGCCGCGGCATAAATCAACCCTTCGACACGCGAGCGTTTGACGTCGAACTTCTCGCCGTCGGTCTCGAATTTCACGACGTCCGCGTTCACTTCGACAATGACGCCCGACAGGTAATCGAGCGCGTTCTGCTTGCGAAGCACGAGGGAGTCGGTCGTGCGAGGCGTGCCGACGATCTCGGCCCATTGCTCGGCAATCTTCGCCGGCTGTTCTTGGAAGCGGACGTTAGCGATCCACGCGGTCGGCACTTGGATCGTGTCACTGCCGAAAACGGCAAGCATGGCGGTCGATTTCTCGACGCGGAACTCACGCGTCATCAGTTGCGATTTGTCGACGAACTCGACGTGCATCGCACCCGGAGGCGGGCGAAACTGCGCGTCGCCATGACGGCGAAGCTCGATCACTTCGTCGGCAGGCAACTCGACCTTGCCCAACGAGGTGGCCAACGTGACGCCGTTCTCGGAGACACCGACGAGCGTGCCAACCTTCGCGCCGGGACCAGCCGCAGTTTCAAACTGCGGGCCCACGGCGGCTACCAAACAAAAAACGACAGGCAAAAACATGAAGCAACGACCGACGGTGGGTAAGAAAATCGGAAAACGAGGCGACGGAACTAACGTTGATCGGATTGGCTGGCGAGGCGACGGAAGTATTGCTCGATGACGTCTCGATAGTGGGCCGGGAAGTCTTTGCCAATTTGCTGCAACGCCTCTTCGCGCTGCTTCGGCGGCAGATCGCCCCAGCCCGAGCTGTTGCCGATGCGTTTGTGATCGACGTCGCCGGCGCCGTTGGCAGGGGCCAATCGCGGCTGCTGCATGGGAGTCGACGAGCTGCCGGCGCTGCTGGATGCCTGCGATTGTTGCTGCTGCTTTTCCATGTCCTCGATCAACTTGTCGAGCGACGCGATGATGCCGTCTTCGACCTCGCGCACCTTGTTGCCGGCATGACCAAGATCGAGGCGGCGCTGCACGTCGTCCATGCGGCGGGCGATGTGGTCGAGCGAATCGTCTTTGACGGCGGCCAAATCGCTGCGCATCAGCGAGCCTACGGCTTCGTACCGAGCAGGCACTTCCGAGACTTCGTTCAGCAGCCGGTCGAGCGACTTCAACCCGTCATCCTTCTGCAGCAGTTTGTGATACACCACCGACTGGTAGAACAGCAGCGTCGCGGGGTCGACGACGTCGGCGGCCTTCAGATCCTTGAGTTGTTCGAGCGACTCGTCGTACAGCCGTTGATGCGACAACCAGCGGCCATACAGCAACCGCAAGTTGTCGCGAACGAACGGCACCATCTCGTCGCTGCCTAGCCAGGTGACGTCGGGCAAGTTCACGCCGCTGCGCGGGAGGTTGCAAAGCGTGACGAGGCTCGCGGCGCGCGAGTCGGCGATCGCGGCACTCGCGGCGACGCGCTCGAGCAGGGCAGGGCGGTCGTCGCCAGCGAGCGTCGACGGCCAGAGGCGTTCGATGGGTTTGCGCGCATCCGGCGCAACCGGGTGATCTTCGAGCCAAGCGAAGACCTGTTGACGCGCATCGCCATACGACGGCGCGTGAATCGAAGGAGCGGGTTTAAGCGTGCCGCGGCCATCGGCCATCGCCTTGCTGGCAGGCGCTAAAGCCACCACGACGATCGCTGTGATCCAGAGTTTATGGCTCATTGGTTTTTCCCCACGACGATGTCTCGCGTTGCTCGATAAACACGATCTTCACGCTCGGCCAACATGCGAAGTTGCTGAAGCAGATCTTCTTGCTCGGCCTGGCCGACGTCGCCTTGCACGAGCTCGCTGTACCGCTTGGTGCGGGTGTTCACGCGCATTTGCAAGGCGCGGATCATTTTCAGTTCAGCGATGCGGTCGACCAGCGGAGGCTCGCCGGGTTGGCCTTGTTGCGGAGACGCTTGCTGTTTCTTGTCGTCGCGATCACGCTGCGCTTTTTGCAGCGCTGCGATCGTCTCTTCGAGGGCGGCCAAGATGTCTTCTTCGATGCCTTGCGTGCGCGTGTCGACTTTGAACTCCGCAAGGCGGTCAGTCACGATTTGCATGTCTTCGCGCATCTGGTCGACGGCTTCGGGCAGCGCGGTCGCAGTCCCTTCGTCACGCAATGCCGTGAGCGCCTTGTCGGCCTCGACGACGATCGACGCCTCGCTGCGGCTCAAACGACCCGACTCGATTTCGTCGTTGCGCGTGCGGTCGGCTTCCGGAACACGATCGAGACGTTGCGTCCCTTCGTAGACTTCCATTTGCATGTCGCGCATTTTGCGGAAGCGCGCTTCGAGCTGCGCCAGCACGCGTTCTTGCTCTTCTTCGCGCATTTGGCGAAGGATCTCTTCGAGCTCGGCCTTGGCTTGCTCGAGTTCGCGGATGGCGTCTTCCTGATCTTGCAGGGCGCCGCGACGCTCGGCCTCGTCGAGCTTCTTCTGCGCGTCCTTCATCTTCTGCTGTGCGGCGGCGACGCGCTTTTGGCCGGGCGTGTCGCTCGGTTGCGGCTTCGCCGGCTCGGAAGAAGTGTCCTCTTCGGCCTGCTCCGGCGCTTCCGACCCTTGCGACTTCTCGCCTTTCTGTCCGCCGCTACTTTTTTTGTCGCTGCCTTTCTTACCTTCGCTCTTCTTACCGTCGTCTTCGTTTTCGCTTTCGCTCGGCTTGCCTTTTTGCGGTTTTCCAGATTGCGAGTCGCCCGATTCAGTTTTGGGTTTCGACGCTGCCGGTTTTCCCGCGTCACCGCCCGGCGTTGCATCCTTCTTTTCGTCGCCTTTCATCTCCGCAGCGAGCTTTCCTGCCTCTGTGGCGAGCTTGCCTTCGCTCTCAGCGAGTTGCTTGATGTCGCCCGCGCCTTCGGTCTGCGATTGAAGCTGCTGTTGCCGGTTGATGAGTTCCTTGATCTTGCGAACTTGTTGCTTGAGGCGTTCGCGTTCGTCTTTGAGCTTGTCGGCACGCTGCTCGGACAACAGCAGATCGAGCAGCTTCGTCAGATCTTGCTCGACCTCTTGCTCGCCGGTGATGGCGTTGGCAAGGCGATCTTCCTTGAGCAGCTCGGCAATCGCTTCGAGCTGCGCCGGCACGCGACGCTGCTTGCCTTCGGCGACGGTCTTTCGCAACAGCGCGGCACGCTTGGGGTCGCTGGCGGCCGTGAGCTCGGCCATCCGCAGCAGCACTTCTTCGAAGCGCTTGTAGCGGGCGGCGACTTGTTCCTGCAACTCGGTGAGATGAGCATCACCGGTGGAAGCGGATGCAGTGTGGGGCGCGGCTTCCGACTTCGCGTTCTCAGCGTCCTTGGCCGGCGTCGCGGGGTCGACTGCGGAGGCAATACCGGCGATCAAGCACAGCGAGAATGTCGCCATGCCCAAAACCGCGAATGCTCGACGCATATTCAATTCAGTCATCCCTGGCACTCCCGCCAGAAGCCACAACGCTTTTAACGCAACGCATCCCATGCTCTGACGCCCAACCCGCAAGACTCGTTCCCGCGGGGCGGTCGTCGGCCTTTAATTCTACTCCTCCAACAGCTTGCGCACCTTGTCGGATCGCTGTTTTTTGATGCCTTCGCCGACCTCCTTCTCGGCCGCGAGAATGGCCCGAAGCAGGTCGATCGCCTCGTTAAAGGTCTCCAATTCCAGCATTTTGTCCCGTACACGCTGCAATTCCACGACAACCGCGTCGGCCTCGGCGACGGCCGCCTTCTGCAGACTCGCCGCCTGCGGGCCGGCCAAACCGGCGTCGAGGTCCCTCACCCGCTGGGTCAGAACAGGAAATCGACCGTCGCAAAGGCGGAAAAGCGGCTCGGCAATCTGATGCTTCAGGCGGATCTTGAGTTCCTCGGTGTCGATGCGATTGTTCGCCAACTCCTGGTAAATCGCGTCGAAAGCGGTCGCGACGCCGCGCGTTTCCTGACCATCTTTCTCGGAGTTCTGCCGGGCTCGCACGACATGCAACCGGCTCTGTTCGAGCTTCGCTGCGAATTCCGGATCTTTCGGGTCGACGTTTTTAGAGTCACTGCCGATCGCGTCGAGCCGTTTCAGCGCGTCGCGCGACTCGACGAGCTCAGCAATGATCGACTCGAACCGTTGACGCACGTTCAGCTCGCGCGATTCGAGCGAGGCCCGCAACTGCTCGGGCGTCACAATGTCGAGCAACCACCGCTGACCGTGGCCGACATTCGACTCGTAGCTCGGCGGAAGTTTGCGATTGTCGAAAGCCTCGACACCCACGAGCAGTTTCTGCTCGGGTTTTAGTTCGAGATTGCTGACCTCAAAGGCCGTGTCGACAGGGAGTTCGACCGACGACCGCGGCGGTGAAGGGAGCGTGAATTGAGCGGGTTTGCCATCGTCGATCGTGTAGGCGATCCACGCTTTGTCGACTCCGTAGTCGTCGCGCACCGGGCCAATAAGTGGCAGCCGCGCGTTGGGCGTGATGGCCGAGCCGATGCCGGTGAGTTGCACCTCGACGGCCGGCGGCGCATCGACGACCGAAACCAGCGTGAGTTGGATCGTTTCGCGATTGCGGACGCCGTCGGTGTCGAACAGCGTGAAGCGCAGCGTCGTGTCGGCATCGAGGCTGGGCAAGACAAAGTCGAACGCCTTCGGGTTCCGCGATGGGGCGTAGACTTTATGGACGTTCGACGTGCCGTCGGGACTGAACTGCTCGATCTCGGCAGCGACGAGATCTTTGTTCGCCGCGGCATGAAGCGTGACGCGCGACCCTTGCGGCAGCGGCGTGACGGCCGTCGCCGGAAGCTCGCGATGACCAAGCTGCGTGTACGCCGGGTATTCGCAGCCAATCGAGATAGCGATCGTCGGGCTCTCCACAACGCGAATCCGTAAATCCTGGACGCGGGCGTCGCCGCCGCGCACTTCGAACTTTACAGGTGATAATAGATTTTGGAACAGATATTCGAAACTTTGATACTCATCTTGTCCAGCCTTGGCGACTCCGATGCGGACCATGTACTTCCGCTGGCTCGACCCATCTGCCGACTGGTAGCGGACTTGCACCTTGTCGGGTACAGCCATCGAAGCATCGGCTTTAACGACCAGCTTGAGCTCGCCACCGCGGGCGACCACAGCCTCGCCATCCTCGAAGCCTTCGACCACGAGACGCGTCGAGCGAGGCCAAAGTTCGTCGGTTTTCGTCGCGATTCGCGCGACGCCGAATCGGAAAGTGTCGGGCCATGCGAAGGCGAATAAGCAAATCGCCAGCAGCGACACACTCGCCACTGCCACCGCCGTCCGCAAGCGGCGAAAGTTGAACAGTCGACGAAGGTCGAGTCCCACGGCGCGTTGCTCGGCCGCATCGCAGGTGTGCGCGAGCATGTCGCGACCGTAGCTGTCCAACTCGACCGGACGCTCCGTCATTTCGACGGCGGTGAGCAGACTTTCGTCGAACGAGAACGTCCGTTCGAGCACTAGCGCCATGCTGCGATTCGACAGCGGCGCGACTAGCCGGGCGACGAACCATCGGAAAGCGACGACCGTCACGGCGCCGATCGCCAGCAGCAACAGCAACAGCCGAACCTCGCGCGTCGGTTCGAACGTCCAGTCGATGGCGAGCAGCGACCAGAACGCAGCGCAGGCTGCGATGAGCGTTCGCGCCGCGCCGTCGATGGCGACGTACTCGCGAATGCGTCTGCGCACCCGCGCAAGCAGCTCGACGAGCGGCATCGCCAGGCGCGGTTCTTGTTCGTCAATCGACATCGCGATGTTCCGTCGTCCGTTCGTCGTTTATTGATCTTGAGTTTGTCATTCGACCCCTTCTCCCTCCGGGAGAAGGTGCCGCGAAGCGGCGGATGAGGGCGGGTTGAAGTGGTGATCGCCTTCTACTTCAACCCGCCCTCACCCGGCGGCTGCGCCGCCACCCTCTCCCAAAGGGAGAGGGGTTCATTTCATTGTCTGATCATCAATAACCATCACGCCAACTTCAACAACCGTCGCGTCAACCACTCCAAACTCAACGCCCCGCACACGATCGCCAACATCCAGGTGTTATCCCACAACCGATCGGGCGCGGCAGCCAATGTCGTCGTACGACTGGCATCGCGAAGCTCGTCGACCAGCGGCGGCGCGGAGCGACCCAACACGGCAGGCAGACCGATGTAGTATCGCCCGCCGGTTTGTTTTGCCAACTCGCCGAGCACCGCGTCGTTGCGCTGCACGTGATCGCGTTCGAGATCGGGAATCGTCACCTGGATCGGCGGCGCGGAGAGTCGAACGTCGTTGCTCTCGGGCACGAGCAACTCGATGCGATAACTTCCCTCACGACGCACAATGAATCCGCCACGATAGTTGCCAACGTGCGTGGCGTCGGCCTTGAGTTCGAGGTTATCGAGCGAGCCATCGGGGCCGATGACGGTCGCGGTGACGGTTGGTTGTTCGAGTGGTTCAAGCCGCGCGTTCGTCACTTGAGCGCGAACTTCGACCATATTGCCGGGCGTGAAGCGGTCGCCTTCGGTCATCACCAGGCCTCGACTGCTGCCGCGAGCGAGACGTCCTTGCGACACGTGGCGCAGCAACTTGGTGTAGAAAACTTCGAACAGCCCGTCGCCTTCGGCCCGCAGCCGCCACATTTCGCCGCTGCCCATATAAAACACCTGCCCCGAGCCGAAGTACTGGCCCGCCATGTACACGGGGAGCGAATCGTCGGCGCCGCCGCGAGGCTCGCCGTAGCGTGTGTACACGGTGGCGGCGAGTTTCGGACCACGCACATCGTAGAATCCATAAACGCCTTTGAAGGCCGACCACGTCGCGGCACTCGTGCTGGCCGAGTCGCCGAGCCACAGGAATTGCGCTTCGAGACCGTCGCGTGTGAATTGCAGCGGGTTGGCCTGCTTCGAACCAAAGCGACCGTCGTCGACAACGGCGATGCGGCGTGTGAACTCGACGGGATACAACGCGCGGATGGCGTCGAGGTTCTGCGATTGCAGCCAGGCGTCCATGTAAATCGGGCCGGCGATAACGATCAGCCCGCCTCCTTGCTCGCCGACCCAACGATTGAGCAATTCGGCCTGAGCGGTGTCGAGATCGCGCCAATCGGGATCGAAGCCCACGACGACGTCGTATGAATACATCGCCTCGCGCGTGGTGGGGAAGTCTTCGAGCAGTTCGTGGGCTTCTTGCGAGACACCTTCGCTGCCGGTCTGCAGCAACACGTCGACCTCGATACTCTTGTCGCGATACAGCATGTTGCGCAGGAACTGATACTCGCGCGTTGCGCCGCCGGCGACCAGCAACACACGCGTCTTGCGATCAATCACTTCGACCGACGTTTCGCGTTGGTTGTCGTCGGGATTGCGGTCTTCGGCCGGTGCGCGAAGCCTCAACTGCAACGTGCGTCGCCCGGCCTCGCCAGGCGTCAGTTGAAACTTGACGGGCACCGCCTCGCCGCCGCCGAGGACGACTTGTTGCGTCCCTTCGAGCTTGGCGGCCGCTTCGTTCTTGTCGTCGGTTTTGGATAGCAGCTCGACGGTGACGGTTTTGCCTTCGAATCCCTGGGCCTGCACATAGCCGGTGACGGTGAACGCGTCGCCGGGATACGCCCGCGCCGGGGCGGCAAGGTCACTGATGCGCACGTTCACAGGGAGCTTGTCGCTGCCGACGCCGACCGGAAAGATCGGCACCGCGACCTCGCGGGCCAGCGGCACGACCGACGACGCGTCGGGGCCGGCATTTTGCTGACCATCGGTGAAAACAACGACGCCCGCCAGCGGCGTGCCACGTTCGTCGTTAATCACCTCGCGAAGCGCTTGGCCGAGGCGAGTTTCGGGACCATCGGGCGCGAGCTTCGTCGTCCAGTCGATGATTTGCTTGTCAGGCCCATCGCTTTCTTTTCCTTCGACCAAGCGATCGAGCGACGCGACCGATTGCACCTCGTCATCGAAGCGGAAGACGGTGATATCGTGTACGCGTCGCAGGTTGTCGATCAACTTACCATCGCCCAGCAGACCGGCGACTTGTTGAGCGCGATTAGGACCGCCGGGTGTAGCGTCGTTGTCGTCGGTGCCCATGCTCAAGCTGCCGTCGACCAACACGACGACGCGCGAATTCTGCACCACGTCGCGCTCGTTGCGCCATTGCGGTTCGAGATAGATGACGAACAGGCCGATGAGCGCGACGGCACGCAGACCGATGAGCAGCACCGCCCAACCCGGGGCCAACTCGACGGTGTCGCGGCGATACATGGCCGCCACGTAGGCCATCAACGCGACGAACACGACCGACGGCAGCAGCCAATCGGCGTTCGACTGAATGCGGCCGAACTCGAACGCCGTGCGCGTGACCGATTCGGCCAAGAGTGGCAAGTTGAAGGTCATCGAGGATCAACCTCCAACAGCAACCAGCCCGACGCGCAAGCGAGGGAAGGGGCGAGAGTGGCGCCGCATCGAACACGCCTCGTCCCTCGCTTGCGCTTCGGGCTGGTTGCACCGAGCGATTCGATCGTTGCACTGATTGTAAGGTGTTTCATCGCGCGCTCGCCTCGGTGCGCGGGCGATGATAACTCGCAGCGTAGGCCAAGGCCTGCTCGCCGACCAACAACGCAATTAGCACGTAGAGCAAACCGTCGCCGAGGCCCGAGTTCGACGCATCACGCGACGAGAACGGCAACTGTCCCGCGCGTTGAAAGCTGTAGCGGATGCCCGGCAGGCGCGCGGTGAGTTGCGATGCGTCGAGCGTGGCGAGGTTGCCCTCTTCGGATTCGACGTTGACCGCGACCATTCGTGGCTCGGGGGCGCCGTCGGTGGCGCGGGCCAGAATCTGATAGACGCCGCTGTACTCGGTATCGCGAATCGTCGTCGACAGCGCGTCGCCCGTGGCGGCGAGGTCCATCGCAACCGGTGTGCTGCCGCTGCTCGGTGGAGGCGTCACCTCGATGCGCGGCTGATGGCGCGCGGCGTCCAACCGCACTTCGATCGGCGAGCCGACGAGTTGCGACGTCGGCGCAGCCGATGAGCGCGCGAGCCAGGCTTGAATCTGTAGGATGGTGACCACGAAGCTGGGATTGCGGGCCCAGTTGTTCCACGCGGGGCCAGCCGTCGTGAGCATTGCAATCACGCGACCCTTGTCGACGTTCCGTTCGAGCGTCAACGGCGAACCGTTGCGCAATCGAGCGATGACGTGCGTGCCCGAGTCCGGCGACGGACGCCAATCTTTCGGGACGAGCATGAACCGTTCGATCGTGACGGCCGAGAGAAAGCTGTTGCGCTCGCCGGCGAGTGCGCGGAAGATTCCGTGATCGGTGACTTCGAGGTCAGGGGCCTTTTCGAGACGATCGACGATCAGCTGCGTTTCGGCGAGCAGCGGCGCAGGGAAGAAGCCTTCGCCGTTGGCGTAGAGCGTGGAGTTGAAGAACTCGACCGACGTTTTGGGGCCGACGAACATCGCCACGCCGCCGCCGCGACGCACGTAGGTCTCGAGCGTTTCGACGGCCGCCTCGTCCAGGCGTTCGATGCCGGTGAGGTAGACGACTTGGAACTCATCGAGCTTCGCGCGATTCAGGAACGCCGGCGGCTCGATACGCACGTCGACACCGGTCCTCACCGCGCCGCCGGGGTTCAGCACTGCGGAGAGAAGCTGCGCGTCGGGAGCACGCGGGTCACCGTCGACGATCAACACGCCGACGCTCACAGGCAGATCGAGCACGGCGACACGCACGTTGTCGACGCCAACGGCATCGCTCGGAGCGCGAGCGGTGATCAGATGCTCGCCTGCCGTGGGAAACAGCACCTGGAAGGTTCGCGTCTCGCTTTGGCCGGCGGCGACGGAATCGAACTTGAGTGCCGCGTAGGCAACATTGTCTTGCTCGATTTCGACGAGCACGTCGCGGACATTGTCGCGACCGAAGTTTTGCAACGTCACATCGACCGCCATCGACACGCCGGCGGCCCGTGTGCCGCGCTGCGGTTCGAGCTTCGTGATGGCGAGATTCGGCCGTGCGGCGTCAACGCAATCGATCATGTGTACTTGTGCGCCGTCGGTGTTCCAGCGATGCAGCTCGTTGGCGGTCTCGCCGGGTTCTTCCCAATCCTTGGTGCGGAAGTCGCTGACGACGTACACGACACGATCGGCGCCTTCCGGCGAACCCAGAATACGTCGCGCCGTCGCCAACGGCTCGGCCGGTCGCAAGTCGGCGTCGGTTGGTTTCCATGACCGCATTCGCTCGTCGAGCCTTTGAGCGAAGTTGCTGCCGATGATCTCTTGCAGCAGGTCGGGGCCGGTCGTCGCGCCGACATCACGAGCACGCGAGTATCGCAACAGCGTGAACGTTTGCGATTGACTCGATTGTGCAAATTGCTCGGCCAACTGCACGATCGCTTGCTTTGCTTGATCGAAGGCGGTCGTGTCGGACCAATGGTCGGACATCGAATAACTGTCGTCGAGCAGCACGACGTGTTCGATTTGCTTGCGGCCAAGGCCAACGCCCCATGCTCCGCTGGACTGTGGCCGCGCGAGGATGAGCGCCACCGCCGCGAGCGCGACCATTCGCAACAGTAGAAGCGCCAACTCGCGCAATCGCACCCAACGGCTGTTCTTGCGCATGCTTTGCATCAAGAACTCCATCGCCGCCCACTGCACCTGGCGATGCCGCACGAGGTTGATTAGATGGATCGCCACCGGCACCGCGGCCAGCGCGAGTCCCCAGAGCAGCAGTGGATTGGCGAACGTGAGCATCAACAACCCCTCGCACTCTGGGAGAGGATGTCCGCCACAGGCGGACAGGTGAGGGTGCGTCGTAGCGCGAGCGACGTTGAGTAAGGCAAGACCGCGTGGTGCGCGACCGAGCGGGGCCACACGCCCTCATCCGGCCTTCGGCCACCTTCTCCCAGTGGGAGAAGGACGGGTTGATTGTCGGTCATCATATCTGTTACGCCGCGCGGGCGGCGAGGAAGGCGGTGAGCGAGACATCGAACGGTTGACTGGTGCGAATGAGCGCGTAGTCGACGGTGTTGCGAGCACAGGCGCGGCGCACCTCGTCGAGGTACACGTTGAGCGCGTCGAGATAGCCTTGCCGCAACGCGCGCGGGTTGCACGTGAGCTGCTGATCGCTTTCGAGCCCTTCGAAACGCGTCGACCCTTCGAAGGGGAAATCAAGCTCGTCGTCGTCCATGACGTGAAACAACATCACGTCGTGCCCGCGTTGGCGGAGCATGCCGAGCCCTTTGGTCAGGCCTTCACGGTCGACGAGCAAATCGGAAACGAGCACGATCATGCCGCGGCTGGGAAGTGTTTCGGCGACTGTGCGAAGCGTGAACTGCACGTCGGTCTTCTGCTCGGGCCCCCTGACTTCGAGCGCCTTGATGATCGCGTTCAAATGGCTGTGCGCCGTACGCGGCGGGACCGTGACGCGCGGTTTACTGTCGAACGACATGCAACCAACGGCGTCTTGCTGACGCAGCAGTAGCCAAGCCAATGAAGTCGCCAACGTGCAGGCGTATTCGTACTTCGTCAGCGGGCCGCGACCGTAACGCATGCTGGCCGACACGTCGACGAGCAGTGTGGCGCGCAGGTTCGTGTCTTCTTCGTACTGTTTGACGTAATAGCGGTCCTGCTTGGCCCACACTTTCCAGTCGATGCGGCGCATGTCGTCGCCGCGCGTGTACTCGCGGTGCTGCAGAAACTCGACACTTTGCCCGAAGTACGGGCTGCGGTGCGAGCCGGCCAGAAAACCTTCGACGATGTAACGCGCCCGGACATCGAGACGCCCGATCCGCTGGATCGTCTCAGGATGCAAAAATCTTTTGGAAGCGGGCATCGCCGGTGAGTTCGTCTTCTTGCGTGGGTGTGTTCTCGATGAGTTGATCGACGACGGTGTCGGGCGTCATGCCTTCGCTTTGCGCGGCGAAGTTGAGCACGAGGCGATGTCGCAACACGGGCTTGGCGAGCGCCTTGATATCGTCGGTCGAAACGTGCGTGCGGCCATGCAGTAGAGCGCGGGCCTTGCCGCCAAGGATCAGGTTCTGGACCGCGCGGGGCCCGGCGCCCAGTTCACCTGTCCGCGCACGAACTCGGGCACACCGTGCTCGTTCGGCCGCGTTTGACGCACGATGGCCAGCGCGTAACGCACCACGTGATCGGTGATCGGCACTTCGCGCACGATGCGCTGCAGTTGCAAGATTTCCTCAGCCATCAACACCGGCACGATCCGATCGTCTTGACTGCTGGTGGTGCGGCGAGCGATTTCGAACTCGTCGGCGAACGTCGGGTACGTGACGAACACCTTGAACATGAAGCGGTCTTGCTGGGCCTCGGGCAATGGGTAGGTGCCTTCTTGCTCGATGGGGTTTTGCGTAGCGAGCACGAAGAACGGATCGTCGAGAGCGTGGCGAACTCGGCCGGCGGTGACTTGTCGTTCTTGCATCGCTTCGAGCAGCGCGGCCTGCGTCTTCGGCGGCGTGCGGTTGATCTCGTCGGCAAGCACGACATTGGCGAACAGCGGCCCTTCGAGGAAGCGGAACTCGCGCACGCCGGTCGCTTTGTTCTCTTCGATGATCTCGGTCCCTGTGATGTCGGCCGGCATCAGGTCGGGCGTGAACTGCACGCGGCTAAACGACAGGCTGAGCGTGCGGGCCAACGTCGACACCATGAGCGTCTTTGCCAACCCCGGCACGCCTTCCAACAGGCAATGCCCGCGGCTGAACAGCGAGATGAGCAACTCTTCGATGACGTGGTTTTGGCCGACGATCACCTGGCTGAGTTGTTCGAGAATGCGCCCGCGTGCGGCGGTGAGTTTTTGGATGCTCGTTGAATCGTGCAGGCCGAAAGACATGGGGGAGGAGTCAGTAGGTGAATAGGTGATTCGGTGAGTGGGAAGCGGCGCCGCTTGCGGTTTCGCGCGTCTCAGCGTTGATAAATCGGCAACGCGCCGTTTTCGAGTTGCAGGATCGTGAGGTTCACGGACGTGGTGTAGACGGGGCCCAGGTAGCCTTGCGACCACGAGCCGTCGCTGCCGGCCTCGGAGACTAGCTTCGTGAAGACTTTGTCGCGGTAGGGAACCCAGTGCTTCTCGCCTTCACGATAACAGACCTGCGAGTAGTAATAATGGGCGTAATGCCAGTAGCCGAAGCTTTCGTTCGAGATGTTGTCGAGGTTTTTGCGACAATACCCCAGCAACTTCGGCACGTATTGGCTGTCGTAATCGCCGGCATTGAATAGGCAGGCGATGGCCGCGGCCGAAATGGCAGGCCGTCCGCCGCCGCCTTGCGAGCTGTATTGCACGCCGCCGTCGGGCAGGGTGCAGCGACGGATGTACGCGACCGCCTTGTCGATGACTTCTTTCGGCACCTTGATGCCCGCATTGCGGCAACCGCGTAGGCCTTGCACCTGGGTGATGGTCGTCGATCCTTCGTCGAAGCCGTGTCCGTCCTTGGCGCTGACGTAGCCCCATCCGCCGGCGGGCGTCTGCGCTTCGCCGGTGAATTGCACCGCGCGGGTGAGCACGTCAATCAGCGTCTCGCGGCGATCGGCGTCTTCCTCTTCGCCGAGGACTTGCGAGAGGAACAACATCGAATAGCCGTGGCCGTAGGTGTAGCGATCGTCCTTGCTGGGATCGCCGATCAGGCCGTTGGCGCGGCTGCGACTGACGAGATAGTCGACGGCTCGGCGGATGTTCGGCGAGAACTTGCCTTGCGTGGCGGTCGAGCCTTCAGCCACGAGCGCCATGCCAGCCAGCGCCGTCATCGCCGTCGGGTAACGGCCTTCGCTGCCCGACCAGTGGCCGAGCCGCGATTGCGAGTTCGCGAGCCATTCGAGTCCGCGGCCGACGACGCGTTGCACCTTGGGGTCGCCGGTGGATGAGGCGTGCACGGGAGGAGCGGCGAGCAGGATGATGCCGAGCGCGACGAGCGGCCAAGCGCCGCGAAGAGGCAAGCGATGGTTGACGCGTTTGTGGTGAGCGCCGCCAGATGCGAGGCACGAGCCCGCCCTCATCCGGCCTTCGGCCACCTTCTTCCGAAGGGAGAAGGACAAATTGTGTGTGGTCGCGCCGTTCATGCCTAAGGATCCAAAATGCCTTTGAGCGGCAGGGCGCTGTCGTCGAGCCATTGCTGAAAGCCGCGGCCGATGGCGCGTCCCGCGCATGGGCAGTGAAGCCGGTTCAGCCTCGGCTTCAGTCGTCGGTGGCGGCCAGGCTTCGTCGGTGAACGCGAGTTTCACGGCGCTGCGGTTCGTGCGAACGACGACCTCGTGCTTCGCGGGATCGCCGACAAGTTCGACGAAACTCTACGGTGCCGATGGGGCTGCGATTCTCGTAGGCCACGCGACCGGTGCGCTTGTCGATGCAAAGAATCGCCACCTGCGGCGCGGTTTCTTTGCCGGGGCGTTGTCGATACACCTGCGCCGCGAAGGCCAGCACCGGCAAATCGGCCGGCTGCGGGAACGTCAGGCTGCGACCGTCGATCGGCGTGGTGAAGACCAACTGACCGCCGTCGCGATCAAAGCCATACACGTGCCCGTGAATGAGCGAGTTGCTGGCGCCGGAGCCCTGCACAGGTTGCACGTTGTCGCCGTCGCGATTGCTCCAAGGACGGTTCGTAATCAGCAACCAACGATCGGGCGTGCGGAAGACATAAATCTCGGTGAGCGCGGGCTCGGCCTTGATCTTTGCATCGACCAACTGCGAACCATCGGCCAGGTCGTGCACGCTGAATCGGCCATCGAGCTGCAACACGCCGACGGCCTGATCTTCGACGGGCCACACCTTCGCGCCGGCGTCGAACGTTCGCTCCCACAGATTCTGTTCGGTCCACACGTCGCGCAGCCGCAACGTCGCGCGACCTGCGTTCATTTGCCAGACGACGATCTTGCGGCCGAGCATGGCCAAGCGGTGCTCGAGCGGCGGCACGCTGCGACGGCCGAGCTCTTGACCGTCGGCGGCTCGCACGACCAAGGCTTCGGTCGAGTTTGGCGGCGTGACGAACAGCAGTTCGTTGTCGCCGAAGATGTCGCTGCCTGGCTGAACGCCGCTGCGAATCCACAGCGTCTTGCCCGTGATGGGATGAACTGCCGTGAGGTTGCGTTGCCGCTGGAAGCAAACGAAGTCGGGCGTGACGGCGCCGGTGGTGCCGACAGGGTGGCCGAACGCGTCGTTCGCCAAGAACTGGGGCATGCCCCAGGGCATCCTGACCATGCGAGCCTGGTTGCCCATCTGTCGGGGCATGTTCGGCAGCACATCGGTCAGGTCTTTGCGCCACAGAATGCGTGCCCCCGACTTGCCGCTGCCGAGCGTGTCGATCGCCAGCATCTGAAAGCCCAGCGACGCCACGAGCAAATGTCCCTCGGCACGCGCGTGACTGAGGCTGAAGTTGAGCTGATACGGGTTGTGATCGCTGCGGTCGGCGAGAGATACGCGCCATCGTTCTCGGCCAAGGCCGTCGCGGCCGGCGATCGTTTGCTGTTGCTGATCGAGCTCGACGGTCGCATGTTCGAAGAACGGACCGCGCGGCCCGCGCAGATCGATGGCGAACACACGGTTGATGCCCGTCGGTTGACTCTTCAGCGCCTCGTGCTTCACGAGTCCCGTGGGCCATAAGGGCTCGAACATCGCCGCGGCGTCGGGCTTATCCTTGAACAACTCGTCGAGCACTTGCTGACCTGTCTTCCCGTCGCGGCAGGCGACGTCCGACCAGTCTTCGAGCTGCTTGACGTAGCGACCCGATTCGTCGAGCCGACCATTTTGCTTGAGGAGTTCCGCAAGCCTCGCGACGGCGTTGCGAGCACGCTCGGGATTGTCACTGGCGATCAGGCGACGCAGTTGATGCTCGACTTCCAACGGCGGGGCGACGCCGGTGATGCGCTCGACCAACAACGCGCGGGCCTCGTCGGCCAGCGGTTGCGTGCCGAAGTACCCGAGGAACGATCGCAGCGCGTCGCTGTTCTTGAGCGCAACGGAATCTTCGAAGCGGCGACGCACGGCGCGGTCCATCACCTCGATGTCCTCATCGGTCGCCGCGGAGCGCAACAGTTCGAGCCGCGCCTGCACCCAGCGATCGCGTCGCACGGAAAGGTTGGCGTCGACGCGCTCCGGCTCGTCGCTCGTCGCGGGAAGGTCGACGATCATCAAACAGGTTTCAAACGCCGCGAGCGTTTCGCCGGCGCGCTGCTGACCAGACGCCAGCTCGCGAAGGTACGTGAGTTCCTGGGCTGGATTGTCGATTAGCTTTTCGAGTTCGGCGCAGTGCCGCGATACTTGGCGAAGTCGCTCCGCAACCCTTCGAGCAGCGTCTCCACGAGCAACTGCCGCGTGCGCGGGTCGGGGCTCTTGGAATACGACTTGCGAAGCAAATCGAGCGCCTCGTCGATCTCCGACTTGTCGAGCGCCAGTTCCGCCTTGAGGGCCAGCGCGTCGGCGTCGTCGGGCTTCTCATCGAGCGTGCGCTTCACATAACTCTGCAACTCGTCGAGCTGATAAAAGCTTTCGAGCCACGCGCCGCTTTGCGAAATCACCGCGCCATCGTGGCAAATGAGATTGCCGGGCACGGTGCCGGCTCGCGATTTGGCCCGCGAGACGATGCTGCCATCATGAACGTTGACCGCGACGACTTCGGCGGAGCTAAGCGGCAGGAAGTACTGATCGCCGTTAAAGAACCCGCGACCGCTCGGGATGCTCCCTTCCGGAAGCGGCGTCTCCCATTCGATCTCGCCGTCAGCCATCGCGTAGTTGCACAAATGATCGTTGCTGATCACCAGTGCCGAGTCGTCGTGAACGCACGCTACGTACAAACCGTCGCTGCGCGGTTGCTTCCACAACAGCTTTCCGTCGAGCAGGCTCAAGCAGTGCAGCTCGATGTTGAGTGCCGAACCGGTGACCTCGACCGGCGTGATGAGCACGCGATCGTCAGCGATCGTGACCGATGCGTCGTGCCAATGTTGGCGATCGTGCGAGTCGTTGCCGATGCGCGTCGCATTGATGCGCATGCGCCCCGAGACATCGGCCCCGCGCGGGTAGCGATAACCCCACAACAGCGAACGCGTCGTCAGGTCGACGGCCACCACCGCGCCGGCACTCGTCGGGCACACGAGGATTCCATCGCCGAACGATGGAACCGCGCCGGCGAGGCGACGTTGCTGGTCTTCCGAGACGCTGCGCTCGACCATCGCGAGTTGTTGCGACCACTCGACCTCGGCGGTCTTCGCATGTGTCTCGGCGTCGGTTTTGATCTGCAGCGCGAGCAAACGAATCTCGCCCTTAATCTCGGCCAACACGTAGAGTCGACCCGACAGCGGCAGCGGCGGTCCCAGGAAGAACGCGCCGGCCAACGGCGATTGATCGTCGGACGCGGGGACGCTTAGCTCCCATTCGAGCTTTCCTTCGCTGGCGATCGAGTAAGCCGCGAGGCGATTGTGAGCTTGCGCGTTTTGTGCTCCGTTGAGCAGCCGGCCATGCGCGCCGAACACGCGAGGCGAGGCCGACGGAACGTCGTCGACGAGATCTTCGATGCAAAAGATCGATTGCCCGTCGCTGCTGAGCGAGCCGTAGATCTGATCTTCCCACAAACGCTGGTCGATCCAACCCGCCAAGACCGAGGTATCGACCGAGTTCGAATCGACGTTGGCTGGGTCGAGAAGATAACGCGCGCCGTCGTCGGCTGGGCCGGTCCAGATGCGTTTGCCGGTCTTGAAATCGACGGCGACCAGCCCTGCGACCGAACGCATGAAGACACAGCGATCGACGGCCAACGGCGACAGCGTCGGGATCGTCGCCATGCCTTGATCGAGATAACCCTGCCGCATTTGTTCCGACAGTTTTTCGATGTGCGGGTCGTTGATCACCGGCACCGCCCAACGTCGGTTCAGCAGCGGCGTGCCGCCTTTGCTGACGGCGTTACGCGACGGACTACCGCGAAACAGCGGCCATTGGTCGGACTGCGCGTTGGCTCGAATCTGGTGCGGATGAGCGCCCACCTCGGTGAGCCACGCGATGGCGCAGATCATCGGGCGTCGGCTTGCGCGAGATCTGTGCATGTTTCGTGGCAATGTCGGCAGCGATCGCGGCGTCCATCAACTTGCGTTGTCGGCCAGCGACTAAGACCGTCATGTCCGGGAACTGTTTGGAGGTTTGTTCGAGCGTGTCGACGGCTTGATCCCATTGACCAGCCCGCGCCCAGCAGACGGCGAGCTTGACTGACAACAGCGGCTCGAAGCGCTTCGCCGCGGTGGGCGTATCCTTCAATCGCTTCAAGCACAGCGCGGCAGGCAGGGCGCGATCTCGTTCCATGTGCGCGGTGCCGAGCAGTTCGGTGGCGTCGTAGCCGGCCTGCGTGTGAAAGAAGCGTCGCGAGACTTCGGCCAAACCCGCAACGTCGCCCGAGTCGACGGCCGCATCGAGCAGTTGCTTCGCCTGGGCGCCGAACTGTGTTTCGGTACCGATTCGCGGCCTTCGGGCGGAAGTTGGCCGAGCAGACGCTGGGCCTCGGTCTTCAGGCTACGGAAGACCTCTTCCTTGCGGTCGGGCTGGAAGAAATAGTCTTCGGGCGCTTCGAGCACGCTGCCCAACAGACGCACGGCCTCGCCCCAACGACGGTCGGCGATCAGCGTTTCGGCCGTCGCTAGCCGCTGCATCAGCGGGCGATCGGTCGGAAAGAAGACGGTTTCTTCGACCAGCGGCTCGACCGCGGCAGCAGTCGGAGCATGCCCAAGGTAAAGGAACGCGGCGGCCAGAAGTCCGCCGAGAACGAGTTTCCGACCCCCTCTCCCTTTGGGAGAGGATGTCTGCCGCAGGCAGACAGGTGAGGGCGCGTCGTGGCTTGATTGGCTTCGAGCAGCAGATGGAGTCGTGGGCGACAGAGTAAGGCCACCCGCCCTCATCCGGCCTTCGGCCACCTTCTCCCGGAGGGAGAAGGGTGGAGCGCCTCCTGAACCCATCCTGGTCCACCTTTCCTTTCGAAGGGACGTCGGAAAAGCCACCTCGCGGCGGCGTCCGGAACGTCCTAAACGACGAATCAACAATATCTTAAACAAAGGGGTCAGGACCAGCAAGCAACGGGGTTCGTGCCAACTGCCGCGGCACGCGGCAAATGCACCCAGGGCCGGCAGGCCCTGGGCTTTGGACGCCTGGGAGGGCGAAATCGTTCGCATTTTCACGCATGTTGGGTGTTTCGAGCTATGGTT
Source organism: uncultured Planctomycetota bacterium (assembly GCA_963708675.1). Taxonomy (GTDB): domain Bacteria; phylum Planctomycetota; class Planctomycetia; order Pirellulales; family PNKZ01; genus DATAXP01. Next base: position 162,828 of record CAVPTO010000003.1, on the reverse strand, counting down.
TGAGGCCCGAAACGGCTGTGGCGCTCGCTTTTGCGGGGGTGTGTGTCACAGGCTGTGGGATCGCTAACCGTCGGCGATCTCGCCGCACAGATGCGCAAAACCCGAGAAATCTCGACGTTTTTTGGCGAATCTTGCGGTTTTACAGGGTTTTTTGCATTGCAATTTCGCGAACGTGGTTTTTAATCATCGCGTTCGCCGCTGACCTGTTTCGAAATTTCTCAGTCCCGCATGGAGGAAATGCAAATTATGCAAAAGGCCGCAGGTGCATCGAGCGCCAAGAAGGCGCCCACGAAAAGCGAAATCATGAACAACATTGCCGAAGCCACGAGCCTGTCGAAGAAAGACATTGCTGCCGTCTTCGAAGCTCTGAGCAACGAGATCAAGAAGTCGATGAGCTCCAAGGGAGCCGGCATCTTCACGATCCCGGGCCTCGTCAAGGTCACGAAGAAGAAGAAGCCCGCTCGTCCGGCCCAGAAGGGCGTCAAGAACCCGTTCACCGGCGAGCTGCGCGACATTCCGGCCAAGCCGGCTTCGATGACGATCAAGGTTCGCGCTCTCAAGAGCCTGAAGGAAATGGTCTGACGTTTCGTTTCGACGAACCGTTAGGCGATGGGAATTCGACCGCTCGGCTGTCAGGTGGCAGCCGGGCGGTTTTTTATTGGAGGAGTGAGTGGGGGATTGGTTAGTAAGTGAGTTGGGGGCGGACAAGTACTGAGTACTCCGTACTTCCGTACTCACCTACTCCACGCGCTCACTTACTCACCTCGTCGAAGTCGCCCCGATCCAAGCGCCGAAAATAATCGGCCATCGCCGCAATCGCGCGATGCGACAACAGCACGATGATCGGCACGTTGGCGAACAGCATCAGCCCCGAACCCAGGTCGGCAAGGTTGCCGAGGTGGGCATCCGTGACGATGAAGTTCGGAAGCGTCGCGACGACGCCGAGCACGCAGAACGCGACCTTATAGGGTGTCGTTGCCCAAGGACCAAACAGGTACGCGGCCGCCTGCTCGCCGTAATAGCTCCACGAGATCATCGTCGAGATCGCGAACAGCCAACACGTGAGCGTGACGAGCCACTTGCCCAGGCCCGGTATCGCGCGATCGAACGCATGTCCCGTGAGGGCGGCCCCGGTCAGGTCGCGATAGACGCCACGGTCGAGGGGCTTCACACCTTCGGGCATCGGTTGCCATTCAATCGCCAGTGTGTCGCTCGAACTGTTCGCGTCGGCGACTTCGATGCGACCGTTGATCTTCACGCGTCGCGTGCAGGTTTTCGCGTTGCTATCCGAAGATTCGCCGAGCACGAAGATGCGATCGCCGGCCGTCCATGACTCGCTCGATGGCAACAGCGCGACGTCGCGACTCTCGCCAACGGCGCCTGCAAAGTCGCCGATCGGCTTTCGGTTCCACGTGCCGGTCGCCAGGATCACGAGCGCCGTCAGCGTGCAGACAAGACAAGTGTCGATGAACGGCTCGAGGCCGGCGACAACGCCTTCGCGCACCGGTTCGGTCGTCTTCACCGCCGAGTGCGCGATCGGCGAAGTCCCTTGCCCCGCCTCGTTCGAGAAGAGCGCGCGTCGCAGGCCCGTCGTGATGCCGAACCACAGCGACGCGCCGAGGAATGCACCCTCGGCGTGACTCGGGCTGAACGCGTCGCGCACGACATACGCGAGTAGCGAAGGCACGTTCGCTGCTTCGATGATGAGCACCACGATGCCGGCAATCAGGTAAAGCCCGCACATGAACGGCACCAACATGCCGGTCACGTCGCCGATGCGGCGGATGCCGCCGATAATCACGAGCCCGGTCATCGTAGCCATCACGACGCCGGTCGCCAGAGGTGGCACGTCGAAGTATTGCTCGGTGATGTTCGCGACGTTCCACGATTGAAACATGTTGCCGCTCGTGATCGTCGCCAACAGCAACGACCAGCAGAACAGCGCCGCGACAATGCGTGCGAACCACGATGCGATGGGACCATATTTGTCGCCGAAACCGCGGCGAATGACCCACATCGCGCCGCCGCGCGGGTTGTCGGGATCGCTGGTATCGCGGTACATCATGGCGAGCGTCACCTCAACGCTTTTGATGGCCATGCCCATCAGTCCCGCAACCCACATCCAGAAGAGCGCTCCCGGTCCGCCGACGCTGATCGCCAGCGCGACGCCCGCAATGTTGCCGAGTCCGACCGTGCCCGACAGCGCCGTCGAGAGCGCTTGAAAATGGTTGATCGCGCCGGGGTCGCGGGCGTCGTCGTACTTGCCGCGAATCACGGTCACGCCGTGTGTGAGCGCTCGGTATTGAACCAACTTGCTCCAGACGGTGAGCGCCAATCCCATCGCGAGCAAGACGACGAACGTCGCGTCGCTCCACACGACGTTCACGATCCAATCGATGACGCGATTCACGATGTCCAAACAACCAACCTCACGAAGCTCAAACGCTCGAATCGACGCTAGCGATCGCACCAAAAAAACACTGATGAAATCAAAAACGAAGTCGACACGGAATTCGTCAACAAAGTCCTTGAGACATTGCAGACGTGTTTTATACTTCGAGGACTTCTCGTCGTTCACGTGAAATTCTTCGCGTGCCGCAGGTCAGCGGTTGTTCGCATTGTTCGCAGGGAGGTTAGCGATGTTCTTTCGGTTTACAGGGCGGGGCGATGTGCGCGCTACGAAGTCGATTCTTAAGAAAAAAGCCGCGAAGGGACGACGGCTGAGACTCGAGTGTCTCGAAAATCGCCGGATGCTCAGCGCCGATCCGATCACGTCGGACATCGTCGTCACCGAACCGGCCGCCGATACCTCGGTCGACGACTCGACTGCCGTCGCAACGCCGCTGATCGACGTCACGCCCGACGCGAGCGGCACGGGGACGCCGTCGGGGTATTCGCCCGCCCAGATCAGCCAGGCCTACGGCTTCAACCTCGTGTCGGGCAACGGAGCGGGCACGACGATCGCCATCGTGGACGCTTACAACAATCCGAACATCGCTGCCGACCTCAAAGCGTTCGACACGCAGTTCGGCCTCGCCGCTCCGCCGAACTTCACGGTCGTCAGCCAAACGGGAAGCACCACCGCCTTGCCGGCCAACAACAAGGGCTGGTCGCTTGAGATCGCGCTCGATGTTGAGTGGGCGCATGCCATCGCGCCGGGGGCGAACATTCTGCTGGTCGAAGCTAAATCGTCGAGCCTGACTGACCTGATGGCCGCCGAGGATTACGCCCGCAACGCGGCGGGCGTGGTGGTCGTGAGCAATAGCTGGGGCGCGAGCGAGTTCTCGACCGAAACGAGCTACGACAAGCACTTCACCACTCCCGCAGGTCACCAAGGCGTGTCGTTCATGGTGGCTGCCGGCGACGATGGCACGCCGGCCGAGTACCCGTCGTCGTCGCCAGACGTACTGAGCGTCGGCGGCACGACGTTAAAACTCAACGCTAACGGCACATACTCGAGCGAAACCGTGTGGAGCGACGGCGGCGGCGGCGCGAGCCGCTATGAAGCGAAGCCCAGCTTCCAGGCGAACGTCAACACAGGCGGCACCCATCGTGGTACGCCCGATGTATCGCTCGACGCCGACCCGAGCACGGGCTTCGCCGTCTACGACACCTACGGCGCGAGCGGTTGGGTGAAAGTCGGGGGCACGAGCGCTTCGACTCCGGTGTGGGCCGCGCTCGTGGCGATCGCCGACGGAAGCCGCATCTCGGCCGGCAAGGGCTCGCTGTCGAACGTGCAGTCGGCGCTCTACACGCTGCCCAGCAGCGACTTCCACGACATCACGAAGGGAAACAACGGCTCCGCGGCCAAGGCCGGTTACGACCTGGCCAGCGGCCTCGGCAGTCCGTATGCGAACCTCGTCATTAACGACCTGATCGCGTTCGGGGGCGCGACGTCGTTCACCATGACGGCTCAGACGACGCAAACGTTCGACTTGAGCTGGCTGTGGTCGCTGTTCGGAGCGGTCGAGACCGACGGCGGTGGCGGCGACGTTGCGGGTGTACTGGCGGCAGAGTTCACCAATGCGTCGGCGTCGTCGAGTGCGATGGTTTCGACACCGCAACTTTCCAGCGGCGGCACGGTTGCGAGCTTCGTCACATCATCGGTCGCGTCGGTGGCGACGGTCACGCCCGTTGCAGCGCCGGTGGCGATGAGGGCCGCGATTCCGTTCGGCAGTCGGTTCGATTTCGACGAGAGCGAGTTCGAGACTTGGCTCAGTGACACGAAGCTGAGTGACACGAAGCTGAGTGACACGAAGCTGAGTGACACGAAGCTGAGTGACACGAAGCTGAGTGACACGAAGCTGAGTGACACGAAGCTGAGTGACACGAAGCTGAGTGACACGAAGCTGAGTGACACGAAGCTGAGTGATATGGAGCTTGAGTATCTCGAGACGCTCGCGGCGTATGTCGCCGATGAGAATGCGATCGCCGAGACGTTTTAATTTCCCGTATCGCTTAGCCGCGACGCGCCAGCGGAGCGCTCCGCTGGCGCGTCGCGGCTAACCAACGGCGAATCGCAAGCGCCCTCGCGCTACTCGTCGTCTTCCTCGTCGGCGCTCTTGTTCTCGACGCGCTCGATTTGCTTCTCGTCGTACTCGGCGATGATTTTCAGCGCTCGCTCTTTGTCCTTGAGATGCACGAGCAATTCGGGCCCCGCGATGTCGAGCCCCATTAACGGCTCGTTTTCTTCGGTGACCCTTACCTCGATCTCCTCTTCGTCGAGCAAATTCGCGACGAGATGGGCTTCGGTCGGGTTTGCCGCCCGGTAAATCGTTACAAGTTCTTCAGGATCGGGCATATCAACCCCTTTGCGGCGATATTGGCTTTCGACTGTAGGCCGAAAGCGCTAGCGTGATGCGAACGAACTCGGCAGCAATCATAGGTGTCTCACGTAAATAGGTCGAGTGACCGCGAATTTCAGGGGGCATGAAATGCATATTCTGTCCCCAAATCGAGCGGTAAACGGCTTTTGCTGAGTTTGCGGATTATGCCGAAAGTGCTGCCGCAAATGGATTCACGAAGCTAGAATTATGAGCACACCTGGCTCGAAACAAATTAGGGTTCGGCCCCTGCCGCTTCGCTGTTAAGATTTCCCGCCCTGTCCGACACGCACGGACTGCCCCACGGGTGGAGTCACCTCTGAAAACTTTTATGCAAGATGCCAAAGAACGTATCAGTAGTCTGAGCCTCGGCTTTCTCGAAGAGCTGTACTCGGACTTTCTCAAGAATCCTGACTCTGTCGACCCCGAGTGGCGCGATTACTTTCGCGAACTCGGCGGCGACGCCAACTTGCAAGGCATGAGCGTCGGTCCGACGTTTCAGCCTTCGAGCCTGTTCAATCCGCCCAGCCGCGACGGCAACGGTCGCAACGGGCACCACGAGAACGGCAACGGTAACGGCAGTAGCCACGCTGCGGTCGCTGTCGCCAAAGAGCTGAACGTCGCAAACCTGCAGGACCGCGTCGACCAGCTCGTGCGATCTTACCGCGTTCGTGGGCACATGATCGCGCATCTCGACCCGTTGGGCCGGCCGCGTCCCGTGCCGCCCGAGCTGTCGATCGACTATTACCATTTCAGCGACGAAGATCTCGACCGTCCGTTCTCGACGCGCACGATCTACGGCCCCGACGTGCTGACGTTGCGGGGCATTCTGAAGCGAATGCGCAACACGTACTGCCGCTCGATTGGCGTGCAGTTCATGCACATCGACGACCTGCGGGTGCGCAACTGGCTGCAGCATCGCATGGAAGGTAGCGAAAACCGGCTCGAACTCACGCGGGACGAGCAACTTCGCATCTTCACGCGTCTCACCGACGCCGTCATTTTCGAAGAGTTCATTCAAAAGAAGTACGTCGGCGCCAAGAGCTTCTCGCTCGAAGGGGCCGAGAGCCTGATTCCGCTGCTGGACCTGGCGATCGAAAAGGCCGGCGAGCAGGGCATTCAAGAGATCGTGCTTGGCATGGCGCATCGTGGACGATTGAACGTCCTGGCGAACATCATGGGCAAGAGCCCGCGCATGATTTTTCGCGAGTTCGACGAAGTCGCCATCGATCAGCAAAAGGGTGGCGGCGACGTGAAGTACCACCTTGGCCACAGCACCGACTGGCAAACCGCCGCGGGCCAAAAAATTCACTTGTCGTTGGCTTTCAATCCCAGCCACCTCGAATTCGTCAACCCGGTCGTGCTCGGTCGCATGCGTGCCAAAATGGACCGCATAGGCGACACCAGCCGCCGCAAGGGTTTGGCGATCGTGATTCACGGCGACGCGGCGTTCGCTGGCGAAGGCGTGGTGCAAGAGACGTTCAACTTGAGCGGGCTCAGCGCTTACAGCACCGGTGGCAGCATCCACATCGTCGTCAACAACCAGATCGGCTTCACGACTCCGCCGTCGGAAGGGCGGTCGACCTCTTACTGCACCGATGTCGCGAAGATGCTGCAAAGCCCGATCTTCCACGTTAACGGTGAAAACCCCGAGGCCGTGGCGCAGGTGGTTCGCCTCGCACTCGACTTCCGCCACGAGTTCCAGCGCGACGTCGTCATCGACATGTACTGCTACCGCCTGCGTGGCCACAACGAAGGGGACGAACCCTCGTTCACGCAGCCGCTGATGTACCAGGCCATCGAGAAGCACAAGAGCACGCGCGAGGGTTACCTCGAACATCTGCTCAAGCTCGGCGGAATGACGCGCGAAGATGCCGACAAGATCGCGGCGCTTCGTCGTGAAACGCTCGAACAAGATCTATCGGTCGCCCGCAGCGAAACGTTCAAGCCGCGGACCGACATGTTCCCGAACCCGTGGATGCCGTACCTCGGCGGCGCCGACAGTTCGGTCGAAGACGCAAAGACAAGTGTCGATCAAACGCGGCTGGTCACGCTGCTCGAAGCCACTTGCCGGCTGCCGGAGGATTTCCATCCGCATCCGAAGATCGAGCGCATCCTCAAGCAACGCGCCGAGATGGTGCAAGGCAAGCGACCGCTCGATTGGGCCGCCGGCGAAGCGATGGCGTTCGCAACGATCGCCACCGACGGCTTTCGTGTGCGTTTGAGTGGACAAGACGTCGGCCGCGGCACGTTTAGCCATCGTCATGCCGTGCTGCACGACATTCGCGACGGCCACAGCTATATTCCGTTGCAACACCTCGGCGCCGATCAAGAGCCGGTCGAGATGCTGAACAGCCCGCTGTCGGAAATCGGCGTGCTCGGCTTCGAGTACGGCTACAGCCTCGACTATCCCGACGCGCTGGTCGGCTGGGAAGCGCAGTTCGGCGACTTCGTGAACGTCGCGCAGGTAATCATCGATCAGTTCATCGCCAGCGCCGAAGAGAAATGGCGTCGGTTGAGCGGCCTCACGATGCTTTTGCCGCACGGCTTCGAAGGCTCGGGCCCCGAGCACTCGAGCGCCCGCATTGAGCGGTTTCTTGAACTGTTCGCGAATGACAACATTCAGGTTGTCGTTCCGTCGACACCCGCGCAGATTTTCCATGTGCTGCGCCGTCAGGTGCTTCGCGAGCTTCGCAAGCCGTTGATCGTGATGACGCCCAAACTCTTATTGCGAGATCCGAATTGCGTGTCGACGCTCGAAGATATGTCGGGCGGCTGCTTCCAGCGTGTGATTCCCGATCGCATCGGGCGCAAAGACGTTTCGCGCATTCTGCTTTGCAGCGGCAAAATATATTACGATTTGGACGCCCAGCGAAAGCAATCGTCGCGAGACGATGTGGCGATCGTGCGGATCGAGCAGTTGGCGCCGATTCCGGTCGAAGAACTTCGCGCGGCACTCGCCGGCTACCCCGACGGCACGCCGGCCTTTTGGGTGCAAGAAGAGCCCGAGAACATGGGTGCTTGGTGGTTCTTGCGCGTGAATTTCGGCGACAAGTTGTTCGATCGCCTGCCTCTGACCGGCATCGCTCGTCGCTTGGCCGCCAGCCCCGCCACAGGCTCGCACAGCGGTCACAAACGCGAGCAGAAGGAACTTATCACGAAAGCCTTCGGCGGCGTCTAAAAAGGGGCTAGCTATCGGGGCCTTGGGGCTAGGGTCCTTTCGCCCCGCCTGTCCTTTTGTAGACTGTGATCTTCTGGGCCGTTCGGATTGCGGCCATCGCTTTCCCAGCCCCGAGTCTCTAACCCACAGCTCCACACACAATGCCCGTTGAACTCATCGTGCCGGCCGTCGGCGAATCGATCACCGAGGTCCAAATCGCCGGATGGAAAAAGGGCGAAGGCGATGCGGCCGAAAAAGACGAAAGCCTCGTCGAGATCGAAACCGACAAGGCCACCGTCGAAGTGTCCGCTCCAATCAGCGGTCGCATCACGAAGGTGCTCAAGAAGGCGGGCGAGTCGGCGGTCGTTGGTGAAGTCATCGGCTACATGGAAGAAGTGACCGCTGGTGCACCCGCCCCGGCAAGCGCCGCGACTCCGCCGGCGAAGGAAGAAGCGAAACCCGCCAAGGCAGAATCGAACGGCCCGGCCGCCAACGGTCCCGCACGCGTGATGCCTGCCGCGCAGCGCGAGCTGGCCGAGCGAGGGCTCAAGTCCGAAGACGTCAAGGCAACCGGCCCTGGCGGACGCCTGCTAAAAGAAGATGTGCTGCGTCAACCTGAGAGGCCGAAGACCGTCGCGCCGGCGGCGCCCACCGCGCCTGCCGCAAGTGTCCCGGCAACATCTATCTCAGCAACGTCGAAGCCCAAACCCTCGCTGCCCGCGAAGAGCCGCGCCGACGGTCGCGAGGAAGAAGTCGTGCCGATGACGCCCATGCGGCGACGCATCGCCGAGCGCTTGGTTGAGGCTCAACACTCGGCCGCGCTGCTCACGACGTTCAACGAATGCGAACTGTCGGCCGTCATGGCCTTGCGATCGCAGCATAAGGACCAGTTTCAACAGAAGTACGGCGTGAAGTTGGGTTTCATGTCGTTCTTCGTCAAGGCGGTCGTCGACGCGCTAAAGGCGATCCCGCAAGTGAACGCCGAGATTCGCGACACCAGCATCATCTATCACAATTACTACGACATCGGCATCGCCGTTTCGAGCGGCAAGGGGCTGGTCGTGCCCGTCCTTCGCGACGCCGACCGCAAGAGCTTTTCCGAGGTCGAGCAGACGATCGAAGATTTCGGCAAGCGGGCTCGCGACAACAAGATCAAGCTCGACGAGCTCGAAGGCGGCACGTTCACGATCAGCAACGGCGGCGTGTTCGGCTCGCTCCTCTCAACACCGATCATCAATCCTCCACAGAGCGGCATCCTCGGCCTGCACGCCATCCAAGATCGCCCCGTGGCCCGCGAAGGCCAAGTTGTCATCCGTCCGATGATGTACATGGCCCTCACGTACGATCACCGCATCGTCGACGGTCGCGAGGCCGTGACGTTCCTGCGTCGCATCAAGGAAGGCATCGAGGAACCCGCCCGCCTCTTGCTCGAAATCTGATAATGAAATGACGGCGGCGCACGTCGCGCCGTTGGTGGTGGTCACTTCCTTGTTAGTCATCGCTCCATGCACGATCTTCTTGTCATCGGTTCCGGCCCCGGCGGATACGTCGCTGCGATTCGAGCGGCCCAGTTAGGTCTCGACGTCGGCTGTGTCGAAAAGGAGCCCGCGCTCGGCGGCACCTGCCTCCGCATCGGCTGTATCCCGAGCAAGGCGCTGCTCGAATCGAGCGAGCTGTTCGAAAAAGCCAGGCATCGCTTTGCCGATCACGGCATCAAGGCCGACGTGTCGCTCGATCTGCCGACGATGCTCAAGCGCAAAGACACGATCGTCTCGATGCTCACGCGCGGCGTCGAAGGGCTGTTCAAAAAAAACAAGGTCAAGCGCTATCAAGGCACGGCAAAGTTCGTCGCGCCCAGTCGCGTCGTCATCAGCGGCTCAGCAGGCGACACCGAAGTCGAAGCCAAGACCATTCTGATCGCGACCGGAAGTGTGTCGTCGATTCTGCCGGGCATCGAGCTCGACGGTGTGCGCGTGGGCACGAGCACCGAGGCGCTGGCCTACGACAAGGTGCCCGAGACGTTGATCGTTATCGGCGCGGGCTACATCGGCCTGGAACTCGGCAGCGTCTGGAGTCGGCTTGGCACGAAGGTCACCGTCCTCGAATACCTCGACCGCATCTTTCCTGGCACCGATGGCGAGATCGCAGGCGAAGCGCTCAAGATTCTGAAGAAGCAGGGCATCGAGTTCCGCCTTTCGACACGCGTCAAAAGCGCGAAGGCCGATGGCGACATGGGCATCGTCGAATGCGAAGGGACCGAGCCGCTGCGTGCCGAGCGTGTGCTCGTAAGCGTCGGCCGCAAGCCGAACACCGAAGGGCTCGGCCTCGACGCGATCGGCATTCAGCTCGACCCGCGTGGGCGGATTCCCGTCGACGGTCATTACAAGACCAAGGTCGATGGCGTGTATGCCATCGGCGACGTGATCGAAGGGCCGATGCTCGCACACAAGGCCGAAGAAGAGGGCATCGCGTGCGTTGAACGTCTCGTGACTGGCTACGGCCACGTGAACTATGACGCGATACCGAGTGTGGCTTACACCCATCCGGAAGTGGCGGGTGTGGGCAAAACCGAAGAGCAGCTACAGGCGGCCGGCGTCGCCTACCGCAAAGGCAAGTTCTTCTTCCGCGCCAACGGCCGCGCGATGGCACTCGGCGAGACCGATGGCCAGGTGAAGATCCTTTCCGACGCCACGACCGATCGCATTCTCGGCGTGCACATCATCGGCGCGCGTGCCGGCGACCTCATCGCCGAAGCGACCGCCGCCATCGAATTCGGCGCGAGCAGCGAAGACCTCGCCCGCACCTGTCACGCCCACCCGACGCTGCCCGAAGTTACGAAAGAAGCCGCATTGGCAGTGCTCGGCAGGGCGATTCACAGCTAGGTTTGACGCACTATAATTGAACTATGGCGAATGGGACACATGCTGCCGACGAAGCTCTGCCTCGGCTTACCCAGCCAACGTTCGAGGATCACAATGCCGCTGGCGTAGATTTGTCGCTGTTGCGTTGGTTTTTGAGCCGCTCGCCGCGCCAACGACTCGAGCTCATGGAACAACACGCTCGCGATACTTTGGTGCTCTTGGAATATGGCCGACGACACCGCGAAGCCAAAGCTAATAAGCATCGTTGACCTGCTTCAACGACACCGCGTCGATTTCATTGTCATCGATGGTCAGGCGGCTACGCTGCATGGCTCGCCATTGCCGACTTATGATGTCGACGTGTGTTACGCCCGTACGGCGGTGAATCTCGATCGTCTTGCTGCTGCGCTGCAAGAGATTCATCCAAAGTTGCGGGGGGCTCCGCCCGACCTGCCTTTCCGACTCGATGCACAAAGCCTTGCACTCGGGGCAAACTTCACATTCGAGACCGATCTCGGGCCGTTTGATCTCCTGGGCTGGGTTGAACCGCTCGGGACTTACGACGCGTTACTACCAGGATCGGAACAAATCGATCTTGGTGTCGGGCTCGTTACCACAATTGGTCTCGACGACCTATTAAGATCAAGCGTCATATCAACCGAAGCAAGGATCAGGCCGCACTTATACAGCTCGAAGCGCTGAAACAGTTACGCGACGGCAGCTAGATCCATACGACAAAGAAAAGTGCCCGAGAGAGGACTTGAACCTCCACCTGGTTACCCAGACAAGCTCCTGAGGCTTGCGCGTCTGCCAATTCCGCCACTCGGGCTCTTCGTGCCGGATCGTCCTTTATAGGTGGATGAAGCTTGGGCATCAAGCGGGATGATGGTTAGCCGCGACGCGCTAGCGGAACGCGTCGCAAGCGACGCGGCTAACGCGGCGGATCGAGCGTGACGGTGACCGTCACCTCTTCGTTGCCGCGTTTCACAGTTACGGGCACTTTGTCGCCGGCCTTGTACTTGCGCAGTGCGCTGTCGAAGTCTTCGAGGTTGCCGACCTTGCTCTCACCAAGGCGAATGATCGTGTCGCCGGTGCGAATGCCGGCCTTGTCGGCGGGGCCGTCCTTGGTCACGCCGCTGAGCTTGTAGCCGGGCTCTTCTTGGGCGAAGTCAGGAATGCTGCCGAAGTACGGTCGATCGCCACCGCCGCCGAACGTCGACTTCTTTTCTTTTGCTTCCTTATACGTCGGTCGCGCGTCGGCTTCCGCAATCGAGACCGTCATATCGGCCACGAGATCGGCCACGCGCCGCATACCGGGGACGTTGATCTTGTCGAAGTCGTCGCTCGGGCGATGGTAGTCCTTGTGAAAACCGGTGAAGAAGTGCATTACCGGTATCTTGTGGCCATAGAACGACGAATGATCGCTGGGGCCGAAGCCTCCGGATTGGCGAGTGATCTTGAAGCCGAGCGCCTCGTTGAGCCGATCGAGGATCGGACCAAATTCGTCAGCCGTGTCGGCGCCTTGCACGCTCAGCTTTTCGTCTTCGAGACGGCCGACCATGTCCATGTTCAACATGGCGACCGTCTTATCGAGCGGGTACAGCGGATGAGCGCAGTAATAAGCGCTGCCGAGCAGCCCGCGTTCTTCGCCGGTGAAGGCAATGAACACGACGCGTCGCGGCAACTTCTCGGGCCGCGTGGCCAAACGTCGAGCGACTTCCAGCAGGGCCGAGGTGCCTGAAGCGTTGTCGTCGGCGCCGTTGTGAATCTCCTTAAGGTTGGGGACAAAGCTCCCTTCGCCGCCCCAACCGAGATGGTCGTAGTGGGCCCCGACAACGATCGTTTCGTCCGCGTGCGGGCCGTCCCCTTCGAGCACCGCGATCACGTTCTTAATCTCGGCACGCGTACGCGAGACGTTGATGTCGCCCACGATTCGCCATCCAGACAGCTCGCGACTCGCGGGCATCGGGCCTTTGTCGATCTGTTGCTCGAGCGTGTTCAGGTTCGTATCAATCGCGGACTTCAACATGCTGTCGATCACGCTGCGCTTGCAGAACAGCACCGGAATACGACCGGCATCGCCGCCGCTTCCCGCAGCGCGGAAGTCCATCAACGGGTCGTACTCGGTTTGCAGCTTCTTCGATTGGTCTTGCACCTCGGAAACGAACTTCTCGCCTGTGAGCTTGTCGATCAGCACGCGATAGCGCTCGATCTGTTCGAGCGTCGGATGTTCGAGCTCGTTGAACTTTGCACGAGCGTCGACGAGTTCTTCGAGCGCACGATCGAACACCTTGAGGCGCTGAGCGACGCGCTGCTCGATCTCGTGTTCGTCGGTAACGAAGATGATCGCGGCCGCGCCGTGCTCGCTCGCGTTGGAAACCTTGCGTGTGAACGGAGCGTACTGCGAGTGCTGCGTGCCGTTGAACGAACTGTGCGGGTTGCCCTGCTGCGGCTCGTGGCGGAAGACAATGACCGTCTTGCCTTTCACGTCGATCCCGGCGTAATCGTCATAGTCGAGATCCTTCGCCGTGATGCCGTAGCCGGCAAACACCAGCGGCGCGTCGAGCTTGCCCGAGCCGCCGACGGAGAGCGGCGTGAAGTTCTCGCCGAGTTCGAGTTCGATCGTTTTCTTGCCTTCGCCCTTTTTGCGCGGGCCGACGAGCTTGGCCTCGTTCGGTTCGCCGAGTTCCGTCCCGACGGTGGCCGTAAAGTTCTGAAACGGCTTACCATCAATCAGGTCGGTCTTCAATCCAAGGGCAGCAAATTGTTCGGCGATAAAGTCGGCGGCCTTGTCGAGCCCCTCCGTGCCGACGCCGCGGCCTTCGAGCGCGTCGCCGGCGAGAAATCGCACCGTGTCGCTGAGCCTCACTTCGCTGGCTGCCGCGCCGTTGGCCGCGACCTTCGCTTCTTCTGCTCTCGTCGCACCACTAACGGTCGCCAACCATCCAGCCAAAACAAGCGTCAAATAGCGGCGAAGAAGCATGAAAACACCTACAGCGAAAGCAAAACGGTGATCGAAATGTGGGGCGACAAGCGGCGGGCGATCGGTGCGACGCGGGGCGTGCCAGCGGACCCGCCAGAGCACGCAAGCTGTTGAATTTTCAGCTGTTGCGACAAAGGCGTCAAGCAACAATCTGCCTTTGACATGGTTTCCGCAGGCCGATAACCTCTTGCGACTTCCCGCCCCGCCGACCCCCGCAGGTAGCCATAGCTCCCATGCCGAAAAAGTCGCAACTGAGAGTGCTCGTCGTCGATTCCTTAGACGAAACCCGCGAAGTGCTGTGTCATGCGCTCCAGTGGCGAGGTTACCAGCCGCTGGCGGCCCGTAGTGTCGATGAAGGGCTCAAGCTCGCCGAGGAGCACCATCCCGAGTGCGTCGTCGTCGATGTTGGGACGCGGGATGGGGAATCGATGCAGGCTGCTCAGTTGGCGGCCGTCGTCAACTGCGGCGACGCGTCGGTGGATCGAGCCGTGATGGTCCGCAAGCCCTATCACTATGCGCCGCTGGTTCATAAAATCGAATCGTTGCTGGCAGCGGCTTGAGAAGCGCTCAGAGGGTCTAGAGCGCTTACGACGCAGGGCCGGCAGGCCCTGGGCTTTAGCCCGCGCTTATCTTGGGGGGAGTTGATTCGTGCCCTCGCTGTTTGTCTTTCGAGGCAACGATCAAGGACTGCGCTTCGAGCTCGCTGAAGGTGCGACCACGGTCGGCCGCGATGCGTCGAACGTAGTGCAATTGCACGACCACGAGGTGTCGCGTCGCCATGCCATTCTGCGTCGCGAAGGCGTCAACTGCACGGTCGTCGATCAATCGAGCAGCAACGGCACGTACGTCAACGGACGTCGTATCGATTCGCACGTCCTGAGCAGCGGCGACGAGTTGCAGCTCGGCGGCACGCAGATGCTCTTTACCGGCGTGACCGAAGGTTCGAGCAACAAGCTCGAAGACCAGGTCAATATCGTTTCGCCGAAGCACATCGACGATCGTTCGCGCATCGTGCGCACGATCACGCAAGAAGAAGGCAGTCGGCTGTTCGACATGAACTCCGACCTCAACCAAAGCCCGTGGCTGGCGCGAGCGCGCAGCAATCTGCAGGTCATGTATCGCACGGCCTTGGCCGTCAGTCACACGCTCGACATCGATCAGTTGCTCGATCGCATCATGCAGTTGATCTTCGAGTGGGTCGAGGCCGATCGCGGCGTGATCATGCTTGTGAACCCCGAGACCGAGCGTGTCGAGCCGCGAGTGAGGCGCACTCGTGAAGGCGTGAAGGGGGACGACAAAATCTCGATCAGCAAGACGATTCTCGATTACGTCGCGGCGCACAACGAAGGCGTGCTGACGAGCGACGCCCAGGACGATTCGCGCTGGAACCCGGCGGGAAGCATCCTGAACCTCGGCGTTCGCGAAGCCATCTGCGTGCCAATGCAAGGGCGTTATCACACGGTCGGCGTCATTTACATCGACACCTCGGTTTCGCCGCAGCAGGGCACGAGTTCGAAGTTTTCCGAAGAACATTTGAAGTTGATGATCGCGATCGCTCATCAGGCGGCCCTCGCGGTCGAAGACACGCGCTATTACTCGGCAATGGTGCAGGCCGAGCGACTCGCGGCCGTCGGGCAGACGATCGCCTCGCTGTCGCATCACATCAAAAACATTTTGCAAGGCATCCGCGGTGGCAGCTACCTGATCAAGGAAGGGCTCGCCCATCACGACGAAAACATGGTCGGCAAAGGTTGGCAGTTCGTCGAGAAGAATCAGGATCGCATTTCGAACCTCGTGATGGACATGCTCACGTTTAGCAAGGAACGCGAGCCGGAGCTGATGCCGTCGGATCTCGCGCGCGTCGTCGGCGAAGTGACGGAACTGATGCAGGTGCGTGCGCACGATCGCAATGTCGAGCTGGTCGCCAAACCAATTCTCGCGCTGCCGATGCTGACGTTCGATCCCGAAGGAATGCACCGCGCGATTCTCAACCTCGTTACGAACGCCATCGACGCTTGTGACCCCGCGAGTTGCGAGAAGGAGAATCACGCCGGCCGCGTCGAGGTTTCGGCCGAGCTTGACCGCACGACGATGATGGCGCGCGTGACGATCGAAGATAACGGCTCGGGCATTGCGCCCGACAAGCTGGAGAGCATCTTCACGTTGTTCTCGTCGACCAAGGGCGGCCGCGGCACGGGCCTCGGGCTGCCGGTGAGTCAGAAGATTTTGAAAGAGCATGGCGGCCGCCTTCGCGTCGAGAGCGAAGTCGGGCGCGGCAGTCAGTTCATCGCCGAGTTTCCCGCCGTGATCGCCGAGGCAGCGCGACCCATGGGCAATCTCGACGCGCGCGTTGGGATGGAGACGCGGGGGTAACATTCTTGGTTAGCCGCGGAGCGCTTGTCGGGTTGGCACGTGTCGAGCGCTCCGCTGGGGCGTCGCGGCTAACCCACTGCCGGCTAAACTATCGTGCCCCTTCGCCCACGAACGGGTTCGTGCGTCGCTCTTCGCCGACGGTCGTGATCGGGCCGTGCCCCGAGTACACAATCGTATCGTCGGGCAGCGTGAACAGATGCCGCTCGATGCCGGCGGCCAAATCCTCGAAGCTGCCGTCGGGAAAGTCGGTCCGCCCGATGCTTCCCGCGAAGAGCACATCACCACCAAAAACCACGTTCGGCTGCGCCGCACGCCATACGAAGACGACGTGTCCGATCGAGTGACCGGGGATTTCGTGCACGTCGAAGTCAAACCCGGCGGCCGAGTATTTCGCCCCATCGTCGAGCAACTCGTCGGCCTCGGGACTGACGACGCCGAGCCCGTAACTGGCCGAAAGGTTCAGCCGTCGATCGGTGAGCTTCGGGGCGTCGCGGCGACCGATGGCGATCGGGCAGTTGGGCCATTGCCGTTTGAGCGGCCCGTTGCCCGCAATGTGGTCGGCGTGCCCGTGCGTGTTGAGGATCGCCGACGGTGTGAGGCGATGTTCGGCGAGATAGCTAGCAATGCTCTCGACGTCGAACCCGGGGTCGATGATCAGGCAGTCCGAACGGTCGGCCAGGTGTGCAATGTAAGTGTTCTCCTGGAACGGAGCGGACACCACAGTTTCCAACTTCAAAGGTCCGGCCACAAGGCGACTCCCGCGAAATGCGTTGATGGACTAGACTGGTCGAATGACACTTTGCCAAGGGGCATGCAATCGCCCTCGACGGGACATTTTGCCTCGGACCCCTGCATTGTAAATTCCGCCATAAATTATGGCGATACTTAGCAATGCGCTGGACTGCCGTTTCGGGATTTCGCCGAGGTCGGTAAGATCGGCGATGTGCGGTCAGTTTGCGGACACGGAAGAGCGACGGCTCGCCCCGTCGGAGAACGTATGACGACTTTTTCGAGCGCGGTTTGGAAGCGTTGGAGCAGAGTTCTGACCGGGTTGGCCGGCGTCTATCTCTTGGCCGACGCGATGGTTGTCGAGGCGCAGTCGCCACAACCGACGGCGCAGTTCGTCGCGCCGCAACAAGCTCCGCTGAACGATCCGCGTCGCGTCATCCAAGACCCCCGTGTTGTGCGAACACAGCATGCCGAAGCGGCCGCAGTCCGAGCGCCTCGCGATCTGACGCAAGTCCTCGCCCCGGTCGAAGGCCAGCATCCGCTGGTGCCGGCGATCAAATGGGCTCGCGAGCAAGTTCTCGCGATGGACCAGATTCAGGATTACACAGCCACGCTCGTCAAGCGCGAGCGTATCGACGGCACGCTAAACGAACACGAGTACATGTTCGTCAAGGTGCGTCACAAGCCGATGAGCGTTTATCTCTACTTCCTCGGACCCGCGAAAGTGAAGGGGCAAGAATGCCTGTGGGTCTCGGGCCAGAACAACGGCAATCTGCTCGGCCATCCCAACGGCTTGCGGCACAAGCTGATCGGCACCATCTCGCTCGACCCGCTGGGCTCGTTCGCTATGGCGGGCAATCGTCACCCGATCACCGAACTCGGCATCCGTCATATGGCCATCCGACTGATCGAAGTCGGCGAGCACGACATGCAATTCGGCGAGTGCGAAGTGAAGACAATCCCGAACGCGAAGATCAACGGCCGCGACTGCACCTGCCTGCAGGTGGTTCACCCCACGGCCCGCAAGGACTTCCTGTTCCACATCGCTCGCGTCTACATCGACAACGAGCTCGAGCTGCCCGTGCGATTCGAGTCCTACGAATGGCCGCTCGAAGCAGGTGGCCCTCCGCAGTTGCTCGAAGAGTACACCTACTTGAACCTGAAGCTGAACAACGGCTTCACGGACCTCGACTTCGACCAGTCGAATCCGAACTATCAGTTCAAGTAATGCTGCCGGCCCCGCTTTCGGTGGGACGATTGAAGCGCCGCTCGACGGTCGCCCGCGCATGCAGTAAGGTAGCGCCGTGAGCGATGGCCAGACGCCGTCGCTGTCGAATGCGTTGAGGTGCTCCATGCGGCGAAAGGTTCTTCTGCTGAGCTCGTTGTTTCTTGTGGCGGTGATTGCGATCGCGGCCGCCAAGCCTTCCAGTCCCGACGTCGAACGTGGTAAGTATCTAGTTCACGACGTCGCGATGTGCGTGCAATGCCACACGCCTCGCAACGACCAGGGCGCGATGATTGAGGCCCGCGTGCTGCAAGGGGCGCCGATGCCCGTGGCCTCGCCCTACGCGAATCAGTCGTGGGCTCCGCAAGCGCCGATGATCGCCGGACTCCCCGGTGGTTGGTCGGCCGACGACTTGGCGCACTTCCTCGAAACCGGCATTTCGCCCAGCGGCGAGCACGCTCGCAACCCGATGCCGCCGTTTCGCATGACGCACGACGACGCCATCGCCGTCGCCGCGTATCTGCAATCGCTTCCGCCGCGCTGAACTATTGATAATCGCGTCGCAAGCGACATAACGAACCCCTCTCCCTTCGGGAGAGGGTGGTGGCGCAGCCGCCGGGTGAGGGCGGGTCGAGCCGTGATTGAGGCCAGCTCACAGTTCAACCCGCCCTCATCCGCCGCTTCGCGGCACCTTCTCCCGAAGGGAGAAGGGTTTGAATCGCAATCGCAAAATCCATCAACGTCGATTACGATTTCGCGGCGATCAACTGATGCACGCGCATCCAATCGATCAGGCGATCCGACCACGTGCCAACGATCGGATCATCCGTCGCCAGCCCAACGCCGTGCTTGCCGGTCTCGTAAATGTGCATCTCGCACGGCACCTTCGCCTTGCGTAGCGCGAGATAGAACAACACGCTGTTCTCCGCCTGCACCGCGGCGTCGGCCGTCGTCTGGAACAGGAACGTCGGCGGCGTCTCGGACGTCACGTGCTTGTGATTCGCGTAGAACTCGACGAGCTTCGGGTCCGGATTCTCACCGAGCAGATTCTTCTCCGACCCCTTGTGCGTGAACTCTGTGCCCATCGCGATCACGCCATAGCAGAGGATCGCGAAGTCCGGCCGACAACTCACCTGATCGATCGGGTCGGATGACTCGGTCTTGCCCGCATCGAAGTGTGTCGCCGCGGTCGAGGCCAAATGTCCGCCGGCGCTGAAGCCCATGATGCCGATGCGCTTCGGGTCGATGTTCCACTTCGACGCATTGGCTCGCACCATTCGCAGCGCTCGTTGCACGTCGAGCATCGGGTTCGGTTGCCCATAACGCGGAGCGAGGCGGTATCGCAGTACGAACGCCGACACGCCATACGAGTTCAGCAAGTCGGCAACTTCTTTCCCTTCGTGTCCGTAAGCGAGATGGCCATACCCACCGCCGGGACAGATGACGACGGCCGTTCCGTTGGCCTTTTCTTTCGGGGCCAGGTAAACCCATATCGCCGGCTTGTCGAGATCTTCGCCGCCGACCGCGCCGGGAGCGCCGCTGGGCCAAAGCAACATCGGCTCGGGCATCTCGGGCATCACCCGCTTCGGAGGCGCCGCCTTCTTCGGTGGATCGGCCGCTTCAACCATGCACGCACTCAATCCCAAAACAACCATCAACATCACCTGCCAACGTAAATCCATAAACGCTTCTCCTCATCGAGTATTTCAGATTCATCAATGTTTTGGACTGCTTGCTGCAACAGCGCGTGCGATGCGAATCATTGACTCACGACCTCCACGCGCCCCCAGTAAGCGAACTCATACGACCAGCCGTTGGCTTCGTTCAGCACTTCAAGCTCGATCGTCTTTCCCGCAAAGCGTGACAGGTCGACTTTAACCTCCGACCACGCCCCCGGCGACGACTTCGGTCCAATGATCTTGGAAAGCAGCTTTTCGCCATCGGCGCGAACCACAAGATTCCAATCGCCGCTTTTGTCGTAAGCGACATCCATCACTAGCTCGGTCTTCTGCCCTTCGGGGACCGCGACATGCGTTCGTAGAATGCACGGTGTCTTGCGATCGATTGGGTGCGTGCGCACAACCCAATCGCGGCCTCGGTAATTCGACAAGAGGGCGACACCCTTGTGCCCCGAGCCCTCAAGCGTGAAGCGCGGAGCAACCTCGGCCAGCAAGTTATTGAACTGCGACGGGTCGGTCGTTTCGGTGGGCTTCGGGCGAAGGGCTCCGGGAATCGGCTGGGCATTGGGGTCGTCCGGCGGTTTGTCGAGCGTGAGGAACGCGAACAAATCGGCCAGCTCCTCGGGCTTGTATTGCTTCTCGACTCCTTCAGGCATCAGCGACAACTTGCTCGTTTCCATCTCGTCGATGTGATCGCGAGCAATCGTCTCGAGCTTTCCACCTTGCACCTTGAGCACGACGCGCTGCGGGCTGTCTTCGACCACGAGGCCGGTCAGCGTGCGACCGTCGTCCGTAATCACAATGCGAGCCTGATACGCATTGCCGATCACGAGGCTTGGATCGAACACGTTCGACAGCAGTTGATCAAAGCTCGCGCGGCCGTTGAGCGTGATGTCGGGGCCAACCTCTTGCCCCTGACCATGTATCTTGTGGCACTGCCCGCACAGCTTGCCGTACAGTTCTTGCCCGTGCCGCGCATCGCCAGGATGCTCACGCAGATAGCGACGCATCTGCACGATGACTTGGTCGCGTGCCGGGTTGCGATCGTTCCGCACGTTGCCCCAAATCGCCGTAACCTGCTTCGCAACGTTTTCATCCTTGCTCGCCGCCAACCTCCGCACCTGATTCAAGTTCACCGCGTCGGCAGGAATACTCTTGCTGCTTATCGCCGCCAGCAGTGCGCTCGCCCACGCCGGACGTTGCGTGAGCAATTCGATCGCCTGCGGTTTGACGTCAATAGGAAGCTGGTCGTACGCCCCAACAATCATCTCGCCAACCTTCGTCGATTCAACACGGCCCAAGGCGTCTAATATGTCTCGTCGGTTCTGGACCGTCGCTTTCGGCTCGACGAGAAGCGACTGCGCCACCACGGCGCTTTCTTCATCCTGGATTACGACGGAGACCGTAAACGCCTCCAATCGCATATCGAGCGATGGACTCTTTGGGCCGGACATCACGCGTAACCATTCGATTCCGGCAGGCAGTCGCAACAGACCAGCTAGCCAGCCAGCCTCGGTGCATTCCTCAGAGCAGCTTGACCGTTTCATCGCCATATCAAGCGCTGGTTCGAGCTCGGGGCGTAGCAGGTCACATTGCGCTGGAGACAACTCACCGTTCCGTATCCTCGCCGAAATCATCGCGAAACATTTTGCGAGGGTTTTGTTCGGTCCGCTTTCGGGTGCAAGATTGTCAATTAGATGACCGACGTCACTGGCAGGCAAATCTTTGCTGGCCAGCATGCGTTCGAGTATTAGCGGTGTAAGCGATTGCAATGCGGGACTCTTCGTTGGCCCGATCCCGCTGAGATGGATCACGATCTCGCGGCTTTTTTCTTCAATCAATGGTTCAAGGTTATTCCAGACAATGTGTGAGATGAGTGGATCGTCACCGCAGTTTGAGGCAATCTCCAGCAGGTTGGTCGCAGCTCCGACCTCCAGCTTTCCCGCAGTGATCGCGGCCTGCAGCAGAGCGGGTGGCTCGCTAGGTCGGAATTCCTGTACGGCAATGCTTGCGACGTGCTGCAACGCATAACCATCTCGCTGCCCTTGATTGCCGAGTGCTCGCAGGCTCCACGCCTGGAATGATGAGTCGGGGTCGAGATATACGGCGGTGTGAAAGCTTTGGTCCAAAGGTCCGCAACCAAGCCGTGCCCACAGCGCGTGCATGCGAGTCTTCCGCGGCATCGACTTATCTAGCGCTAACGCTTCGAGCCTTTTCATTGTGTACGAATCTTTGCGCTCCCACAGCAGCCGCTGCGCAATGTCGCGGAAGAAAATGTTTGAGCTCTTCAATCGTTCGATTAGCTTGTCATCCCGTTCCATCGTTAAGTCGAACTTCGGCGCGCGTGGCGTGTCGTTGTAACGAACGCGGTACAGGCGGCCTTTGGAGCGATCGAGCGCTTCGGGCACGCGGCGAGCGTCCTGGTAGCAGTGGTATTGGTCGTACCAGTCGAGAATGTATAGACATCCGTCGGGGCCGGTCTTCTGCACGACGGGCATGAACCACACGTCGTTGGCTTGCAGAAAGTCGGGCTCGGCGTGGCCGCGGTAGGTGCTGCCGTTGCGTTCGAGGCGGTCGCAGTTGATTGCGTTGCCGTGGATGTTGCCCATGTACAGCTTCTCGCGGTACTCGGGCGGATAGGCGTCGCTGTCGAACCAGTGGATGCCGCAGTACGCGGCCTTCTGATGTTTGTGATCGACGATCGATTCGATCTTCCACGTGAATGGCGGGTAAGCGCCGGCCTGGCGATGGTAGTAGCCCGTCTCGACGAGATGCCACAGGTGGTCGATCACGCAAGCGCTGACGAACGCTTCGCCATCGTTGTTGAACGCGATGCCCCACGGATTGCTCGTCCCTTGGCAGAAGACTTCGAAGTCGCGCGTGCGTGGATGGATGCGCCACATGGCGCAGGTGAAGTCGTACGTCTTGCCGCGATACTCGATGTGGGTCGGGTTGAAGACGCCGTTGAGGCCGTACAGCCAACCGTCGGGGCCCCACGTCAGGCTGTTCGGCCCTTCGTGCGTGTCGGCGCGGCCGAAGCCGGTGACGACGACTTCCGTCTTGTCGGCGCGGTCGTCGCCGTCGGTGTCTTGCATGAACAGAATGTCGGGCGCGTTGCCGACCCACACGCCTCCCGCGCCGACCGCGATGCCTGAAGGAATGTTCAACCCTTCGGCGAAGATCGTAAACTTGTCGGCGCGTCCGTCGCCGTCGGTGTCTTCGAGAATCTTGATGCGGTCGCGCCCTGGCCCTGCTTCGTGGCGTGGATACTCGACGCTCTCGGTAATCCAAATACGTCCGCGTTCGTCGAAAGTCATCGCCACCGGGTTCAAGATGTCGGGCTCATTCGCAACGACCTCGACCTTGAACCCTGGCGGGACGGTCATCTTCGCCGCGGCTTCGTCGGCGGAAATCGGCGGCCCTGGCGGCTCGCTGTACGCGTGTGGAAGCTGCGGCTTCTCTTGCGCGAAAGCCGCCGGCGCGAACCAGCAGCACAACGTCGAAAGCGCGACGAAGGCGCAACTTATCCGAAGGGCGTGCATCGGACTATTCCTTTGCTGTGGCGATCGGTTCGCCGCGTGCGTCGACCTGATCGACCACATCGAGCTTCGAGATCGACAGCAGCTTCACCAGATCAGGCAGATCGTACACCTCGAGCGCGCCGTGAACCAGCGTCGGCAACTGTTGCTTCGTTTCCTTCGAGCGAACCACCTCGGCCCACGATCGCAACGACTTGCGAACCTCGACGCGGGCGAACAAATCGCGTTCCAGCGCCGCGGCGTGCAACAGGGCGGGGCCGACATTGCCTACGCCGATCACACGCACCTGGTTCGGCTTGGTTGAGTCCCCGTCGCTGGCTGCCTCGTACTTCGTCAGCCAGCGCGTGGTGACGAGAATATCCTCGGTCCACATGCCGGTGTACGAAAGGTTGAGCATGTAGGCGATCATCCAATTCTTCCAACCGGCGCCGACTTGCGCGCCAATCCCGTCGGGCTTCGCACCGTCGGCAGTCTCGCCAATGCCACGCAAGTCGACGGCGACGACAAGCGTCCCGCTGCGAGCGAGATGATCGAGCTCGCCAGCCTCGGCGGCGGCTTCTTGCTTGCCCGCGCCGTCCACATACAACACAACGGGCCCGCGTCGCTCGGTCGGCACCATCGCCAATGCCGGCAACATGACACCTTCCTCGGGCTGAATCAGCAGCTTTCGCAACTCATACCCGGGGAGGCTGACTGTTTCGATCGTTCTGACTTGACAATCGTCGAGCTCGGCAAGCGGACGAATGCCGGCGAGCTTGCGAATCTGTTCGAGAACGTCATCCTTAGAGCCTTTGCCCCAAAGCTCCTTGCGCTTCGCGGCAAGGCGGTCTTCCCAATCGACATTCAAGTCGAACACCGATCGCGCTCCGCCAATGCGCATGACCTGGCCGGTCTCGCTGCATTGAATGTCGGCGGGTTTGGCGACCGCGAAATCGCTTTCCGTCACAGGGGCGTCGATCTTCAGCAGCCAACGGCGCATCCAAGCGGTCGTGGCTTCGCGGAGCTGCGCGTTGTAGCCATGCTTGGCATCGGTCTCGATCAGACTAGCGCGCTCCGGGACGCCGAACCGTGCGTAGAGCCGCTTGGCGTCGCGGAACGTATCCCATGCGCCGTCGATGTTAAAGAAATCGTGCGTAGCCGTGCAGATCATCGTCGGCGACGGAGCACGCATCAGCACGTACTCGGCATGCGTCATGCCTTCGCTGATTTGCGCGTGAATGTTCTGCTCGCCGTCTTGGGGTCCGATGGTCGCCAGCAGTTTGCGCATCGACGTGATGTAACAACTCGGTGCAGCGCAGGCGATGCGCGGATCGAGCGCCATGAGATACGCCGTTTGCGTGCCGCCGCCCGAGTTGCCCGCACAGCCAAGCCTCGTTGCGTCGATATCGAGTCGCCCGGTCAGGTAGTCGAGCGCTCGAATGCCGTCCCAAATCATGTAGCGGGCGGTGCTCGTCCCCAGCGGAATGCAACTGACGTCGATAAGCGTGTGCTCGACCGTCGACCCGATGCCGTTGGGTTTGTCGTCGAGCAGGATTTGCAGTCGCTCGCCTTGGCCGATCGGGTCGAAACACAGTGCCGCGATGCCGTTCTTCGCCAGCAGAATGCTCATCCGCTGATACGAGTCGTACGCTTTGCCTTCGCCGCTGTGGCCGCACGGGACGAGCACGCCAGGATAGGGGGGCTTGGCGTCGGGAAGGTACAGAATCGCCGTCACGTAATGGCGCGGCTGGCTTTCGAACAGGAGTTTCTCAATCCTGTAGCCGTCACGAGTTTCGCGTCCCGTTTCTTGCACATGCAGCGGCGAGCGATGCGGAAACTCGCCCAACTCACGGCGGAAGACGTCCTTCATCCGGTGTTGCCAAGCCGTGATGTCTTCCGGCGTCTTCAGCTTCTCGTATTCCGCGTCTCGGCGATCGAGCGCTTCACTGGCCTTTCGCATCAACCAACGATGAAACATTTCCGACTTCGGCCCGTCGGCGAGTTCGGCCGGCAAGACATCGAGTTCATGACCGCGAGCCCATGCAGGCGCTAAAAATAAACCGCAGAGGACGCAGAGGACGCGGAGATTTTTTGAATGCATTTCTCTGCGCCCTCTGCGAACTCTGCGGTTAAATATTTCGCCACCACTTATTGCTAACGAGACGGAGCAGGGCCGGTCAGCGTTTCCAAGAAGGCAAGAAGGTCGGCCGCGTCTTGAGCGGTCACCTCGCGGAGCACGAGCTCGGGCATGAGCGATTTCTCTTGTGGCTCGATGACTTCGATCTCTTTGCGCCGGAGACGAATCAACTTGCTGTTGATGTCTTTAAGGACAATCTGGTTTTCCGAGTTTTCGACGAGGAAGCCCGCGTAGATTTGCCCCTCCGTGGTCTCCACGAGGTACGGCACGTATTCATGCGAAATCGCCTTCGACGGTTCGAGAATCGTTTCGAGCAACGTCGCACGCTCGTACTTCTTGCCGATCGCGCTCAGATCGGGGCCCAACGTGCCGCCGCGACCGTTCACGACGTGACAGTTCTTGCACTGCGCGGCCGAGCTTTCATAAAAGATCTGTTCGCCGCGTTTCGTGTTGCCTTTCAGGGCGAGAATCTCGGCGGGCTTGATGGCGGCGCCGAGTCGCTGCGGCCGCTGGTCTTCGGGAACAAACCGCTCGTACATGACGCGCACGGTCGAGTCGGGATGCGTGACGGCCTTGGCGATCGCGCGGGTTCGTAAAGGCTCGGCCAACTCGTTGTCGTCGATCCACTTGAGCAGCGCCAGCGCGCCGCCCGTCGTTGCCGCCATGCGATCGACCGTTACTTCGGCCAGCGCCATGTCTTTCGGATTCGCGAGCACTTCTCGCTTGAGCGACGGCCAGTCCTGCATCTCGACGAGTGCCGCTATGCCGCGACGCTGTTCGGCAGGTTCGGCGCTCTTGAGCATCTTGGTGACGAACTGCGAGGCGCTTTTGGGCCGCACTTGCACGAGCACGGAGATCGCCTTGCTGTGAATCGCCGGCGAGGTTTGTGGATTTTCGACGACGGCGACCACCTCGTCCGCGACGTCGCGGAGCTTTTGACTGGCGACGAGGTCCAAGATTTCGGACTGCGTGACCGGATCGGTCAGCAACTGCTTGAGGCCAACAGCGAAGTCGGGTTCGCTGGCGAGCGCTCGCCAAGGCCCGTTCAAGTTCGCCGCGAGCAATTCGATCGCCAGGTTTCGCGATCGAGCGTCGGCATGCTTGTCGGCGGCGACGGCGATCAAGGCCCGGCCCGACGCGGGGTCGACGCTGAGCGCGAGTTGCGTCACCAGCTTCGCGCGTTGCTCGTCGGTCTTCGCCTTCGACGTCTCGGCACGCAGAAACTCGGCCGCCCCTGCGGGATCGAGCACTTGCACGACCGCGATGTTGTCTAGCCCCACGAGGCCTTGCTTGGCGAGCGACGCGTACAACTCGGGCTTGCGACCGGTCGCGGCGACATTGATGGCTTCGAGCTGGAAACGATCGTGACCGTCGTATTGCAAGGCGAGCTTCGTCAGCACGGGGAGAACCTTGGAACCTTCGAGCGTCGGCAGCGACAACAACACTTCGCGACGCACTTCGGCATCGGGATCGTCGGCCATGGCGAGAAGTTGTTCGCCGAAGTCGTCACCGTGCCGACGCAGAATACGAACGGCCAAAGCGCGCATCGCCGGGTCGGAACTCTTTAACTGTTCGACAACGGTCTGTTGTGCGCTGCCGCCGATGCGGTCGAGCACCCAGAGCGCACGTGCGCGCACGTTCGGATCGGCGTCCGTCAACAACTTCTTCAACGGGCCAACCGACGCTTCTCCATCACCCAGCAACTTCTCGCGAGCCAGAAATTGCGTCGCCAGATTCGGGCTCTTCAACCCTGCGATTGCGTCGTCGATCGACTTGTATGGCCCGGGCTTCTCGCTGCGTGCAAGCTTCTTGCCTTTCGGCGTCAGCCGAAAGATGCGGCCTTGGTCGGGATTGTTGTAGGCATGTCCGCCGACGCCGCCGTCGTACCAATCGCTGACGAACAGGCTGCCGTCGGGCGCGGTGCAGATGTCGTCGGGGCGGAAGTACTTGTCGGCTTCGCTCGTGAGGATCACGTCGCTCGTGGCTTTGAAACCGTAGCCCGACTTCGTGTGCGGATAGGCGCGCACTTCGCGTGGGCCGGGGTCGGTGTGCAGCGGCGCGTTCTTCAACTTCGGGCCGAAGGCGTCCCCTTCGTAGTAACACATGCCGCACGGCGAACCGAAGCCGGTGACGAGCGTCGCGGGGACGAAGCCCGGGATGTGTCCGCGGAAGTGCCAGTGTTCGCTGAACGGAATCGACGACGGCACGCTGCCGCGCGGCCCCGGCGGACCACCGAACCAGCCGTAGTCGCCACCTTCCATGATCCAACAAATGCGTGCGCTGAAGTTGCCGTCGTTGTCGTTGTCGCTGCAGAACGGCTCGCCGAACGAGCTCACGCAAATCTCGTAAGGATTGCGGAAGTTGCGGGCGACGATCTCGAGCTTGCTGCCGTCGAGTTCGCCGCGCAGCATCGTGCCCCATTGAAACTGAGCGCGCGATCCGTCGGTGCCGGTCACGTCGACGCCGGTGTCGCCGTGGGCCATCCACCATTTGTGGTCGGGGCCGAGCACGAGGCTGTGCGCGCCGTGATCGTGATTGATTTTGCCGAAGCCGGTGAGCAACTTCGTCGGCGGGCCGTCGGCCCGCAAGTCGCCATCCTTATCTTCGTACACCCACAGGTCGGGGCTCGTCGCGACGTACACCTTATCGCCGGCGACGCAGATGCTCATCGGAGCGAAAACGTTGTCGGCGAATACCGTCACCTTGTCGGCCTTGCCGTCGCCGTCGGTATCTTCGAGCACCTTAATCTTGTCGGCCGGCGGGTCCTTGGCGGCCTTGCGATACCACTGAATCTCGGCCACCCACACGCGGCCGTGCGTGTCGATGTCGATCGCCGCCGGATTCGTAATCATTGGCTCCGACGCAAACAGGCTGACGTCGAAACCTTCTGGCACACGAAGCTGCTTCAGCTCGTCCGCGGGCGAAAGCTGCGCGATCGCAACGTTCGTCGGGTCGACGAAGCCGAGAAACGAAACCAATGCGACAAGCCACGAGTGCCGACGATGCGGCAGGGCGGACGATGCAAAACTCAAGGCAGGGACTCAACGTGAGGAGTGCGAGGGGTGAATGGCTATTTTAGTGACACGCCGAAATCAAATGCAATCACGCAGCGTGACGGCTGGCAATTCGGACGCCGCGGACGATAATCGGCGCTCCTACCGCTCCCGGTTCCAAACGCCGAGATTGATGCATGCGACAGCCGACATCCCTTCTGCTTGGTGTGATCCTTTCGGCCGTTATTGTCGGCGATTGCCTCGCCGCGAAGCCTTCGCAGATCAATGGCGAGCGGGCGAAACGCAGGCTCGTGCTGTGCAACGACGGAGGCACGCTTGCCGCGCCGAATCTTGAAGCGCCGATCGGTGTCGAAGGTTTAGTGCGCGAAACGATCGATCCGCTTCGCGACACGATGATCGACACCTTGTATTGGCAACTGGGGACCGACCCTTATTTCGGAACCCACACGCATCGCCTGAGCGATTGGTATTCGCACCGCACCAAGGTGGGCTCGCAATGGGGCTCGGGTCGGAACGAATTCAAAACGGCAGGCGAATGGCGAATCTACGAGAACGCGCGAGATCTCATCGAACGCGGTTACGACCCGCCTGCGGTGATCATTGAGCACGGTCACCGCGCCGGTCTCGACGTGTTTCTGTCGTTACGATTCAACGACGGCCACGACTCACGGCTTCCCGACGGGGCAAACGACGTGAATCTCGCACCGCGGAGGCGGGAGCATCCCGAGTGGCTGCTCAACGGCAACGCATTCAGCAGGTTTGCCTACAACTTTGCCGTTCCCGAGATACGCGAGTATTGGACTGCGATGATCGCCGAGTCGATTACTCAGTACGACCTCGACGGCTTCGATCTGGATTTTTGCCGCGAGCCTGTGATGTTCAAACGTGAGGAGGCGGAAGCGTCGGCACATCTCATCACCTCAATCGTTCGCGGTGCAAAGAATCTCTTAACCGACAAAGAGAAAACGAGCGGGCGACCGTTGCCGCTGTCGGTCCGCGTTCCATACGACATCGCGCGCAATCGGCAGCGGGGAATCGACGTTGCCACATGGATCAAGGAAGGGCTCGTCGACATTGTCGTCGTGTCCGACAACTCGGGCTGGAACTATCGTCTGCCGATCGAAGATTACTGCGCACTCGCCAAAGGGACGGGCTGCAAAGTTCTGGCGCAGAATCTGTGTGCGTTCAAGGAAGATCGAGGACGCTCGGCGGCCGTGCTGTTCGGCGAGCGAGATTATTACAGCAACGAGCAGTATCGGGCTGTCGCCGCGCGACACTGGCAGGCCGGCGCGGACGGCCTGTTCATCTGGAATCAACACTTCCTTAAGTTCACGCGAGACGATCGATTCGATCAGCAATCGTGGAAGGAGATCGGCGATCCTGAAACTCTGGCTCGGCTCGACAAGCATTACCTCGTCGGGCCCGAGAAGCGCGGAGGCTCGCTGCCCCGCGTGTTGGCTGCCGCGAACGATCGGGCGAAGATCAATGTCGAGGTCGCCGACGATTTGAACGCCGCCCGCCAAGAGGGCGCAAACCCGACGGCAACGCTTCGGCTGGCGGTTGAGCAACTCACCGCGCTCGACCGACTCGACATCCAGTGGAACGACAAGCCGCTGAACCTGGGCGCCGCGAAAAGACGCTTGAACTACAACGATTGCTGGCTCGATCTCGACGTATCTGCCACGTTGCGACGAGGCGACAACACCCTCGACTTGGAGGTTATCGAGAGAAATCCGCATGTGCTCGCGCCGCTGGTCGTGCGAAGCGTGGAAGTGCTTGTCCGATATTCACCGAAGTCGTAAAAACGACGCCTTACCGAGCTTGGCCGTTTCTGTCGTGGCAGTCCTCTTTCGATGCGGGTCGGCCCGCTGGTAATCGAGGCTGCCCAAAGCATAATGATGGCGTTCCTCACGCCTAGGAGTTCGCCATGCGTTTGCTCGTGTCGTTCGTGTCGTCGATGGGTCTGATTATCCTCGCGTCCGGTGAAAGCGTGGCCGCGAAGCCGAAACTCGTCGTGATGATCAGCATCGACCAGTTCCCGTACGAATATCTCGAACGCATGCGGAGCGGGTTTTCGCCCAATGGCGCGTTTCTGCGGTTGTGCGACGACGGCGCCAATTACATCAATTGCCACCACGGTCAGGCCGTCACCAAGACCGGACCTGGCCATAGCGTGTTCATGACCGGCACGTTTCCGTCGGGTACGGGCATCGTCGACAACGATTGGTTCGATCCCGACTCGAAGGGGCCCAAAAAGGATCGCATGTACTGCGTCGACGACGCCGATTGTCAGATCGTCGGCGGACCGCACACCGAACTCGGCAAGAGCCCGAAGAATCTGCTCGCGAGCACGTTGGGTGACGTGCTCAAACTCGCCGATCCTAAGGCTCGCGTGTTTGCGATCGCCTTGAAAGACCGGGCGGGCATTCTCATGGCGGGTCACTCGGCCGACGGCGTGTATTGGCTCGAAAATGGTTTGTGGGTGACGAGCACCTACTACCGCAACGATTTGCCGCCGTACTTGCGACAGCTCAACGAATCGAAGGCAGTCGACGCGTATTCCGAAGAGACATGGTCGCTCATGTACTCGCCCGAACGGTACACGATGTACTATCCCGACAACGCCGCGTTCGAAGGCTCGCTGCCGGGCTCGGGCCGCGCGTTTCCGCACACGATGCCCAAGGCCAACGCGAAGGACAAGAAGACTTACAAGGAATACACGACTGCGATGACCACGTCGCCGTTCGGCAACGACTACACGCTGAACAGTGCGCGAACGCTGATCGACGCCGAAAAACTCGGCCAAGGCGATGCGACCGATATCATCGCAATCAACCTGTCGTCGAACGATTACGTCGGTCACATGTTCGGCCCACAAAGCCTCGAAGTGCAGGACATGACCTATCGCACCGACGTCATGCTCGGCGACTTCTTCGCCTTCGTCGAACGTCATCTCGACGGCAAGCCGTGGGTGTTGGCGCTCAGTTCCGATCACGGCGTCGCGCCGGTTCCCGAGTATGCCAAGACGCTCAAGCTGCCAGCGGGTCGCGACTCGATCAATCTCAAGGAACTCGAGCAGAAGCTCGAATCGCGATTGACGGCGCGTCTCGGCAAGCCCGAGGGGAAACACATTCGCGAACTTGATGACAACAACGTCTATCTCACGAGTGACCGCGAGCATTCGACTGGCAACAACTATGAAGAAGCAATTCAAGTGATTCGCGATGTACTTTTCGAGGAAGAGACCATTGCCGCCGTCTACTCGTACGATGAATTGGTGCGTCAGACTGCGACCGAGGGGATCGCGCAGCAGTTCGATCGCGCGTTTCATCCCGATCGCAGCGGTGACGTGATGTTCGCCATGACGCCGTATCAAATCCTCGGCAAGACAACGGCGACGCACGGCAGCCCGTGGACCTACGACTCGCACGTGCCGTTGCTTCTGTGGGGTGCGGGCATTCAACCGGGACGTTACCCCGAGCTGGTGCATCCGCCGGCGATCGCACCGACCCTGGCGCGGTTGATCGGCGTCGACGCTCCGCCGTGCTGCGCAGTCGAAGCCTTGGAAAAGGCGATTACGGTCGAAGTTGCAAAGCCTGCGATGGCTGGGCAATAACGCCGCAATTTCTTGGCCAGGATCGGGAACTTCCGCGTTGCGATAGGCGTCTGACACTTGCCCGTCGGGACGGCGCTTGCCCCCCAGCCGAGCGTATAAGATAATAACGAGTCATGCCGCCGCGGTCGGGTACGCGGCCATCTTGCCTCGCCGCTAGCCGTTCGACCTGCCGCCACCCATGCTCGCCTGCACTCAGTAAGGAATTCAGCGGTGTCCGCCAATTTCGATCCGTATCATGCGTGGCTCGGCATTCCCCGAGGTTCGCGCCCGCTGAACCACTATCAGTTGCTGGGCCTCAAGCCGTTCACGTCCGAGCCGCCGGTGATTGCCGAGGCCGTTGAAACACAAAAGGCGAAGGTGCAGCCGCATACGACAGGCGGAGCTGGTGAAGCTGCGCGACTGGTGCTGGTGGAACTCGATAACGCTCGCAAGGTTTTGCTGAATGCTGCATCGCGCAAAGCATACGACGTGCAACTGCGCAAGCAGATGGGATTGCCCGAGCCCGCCGCGGCGAAGCCGGTTGCAGCGCCAAGACCCGTGACAGCGGCAACCGCCGCACCCCGTCCCGCCACGGCAGCGCCTGCGACGCCTGTTGCGGGTACTCCGGTCGCAGCCATGCCGCAGGCAGTTGCTCCGCAAAAGGCGATGCCCGTCGCGGGTATGCCCGTGGCGCCGGTGCAAGCGATGCCGGTTGCCGGCTACGCGCAGCCAATGGCGACCGCGATGCACGTCGCACCAACTGCCGTCATGCCCATGACCGCTGGAGCACCGGTGCTCGGTGGCGCCGCCGTCG
This sequence comes from uncultured Planctomycetota bacterium, assembly GCA_963708675.1. Classification (GTDB taxonomy): domain Bacteria; phylum Planctomycetota; class Planctomycetia; order Pirellulales; family PNKZ01; genus DATAXP01. The sequence continues at coordinate 129,917 of CAVPTO010000003.1, read as the reverse complement.
ATCCGAACTCCGGCGCGCCGATGTTTCGCTCAGGCGTGAAGCCTGTCAAACGTCGCAAGTCTGGCGCGTCGGCTGCTGTATTTATTCTCGCCGGCGCGATCCTCGTGCTCTCCGGCGCGTTGACGTTCGCGTTTCGAAATGAGCTGTCGGCCAAGCTCGACGAAATGCTTGGGAACTCGCCGCAGCAGGTCGCCCAAGCGCCCGACGCTTCGCCGACCAAGCGCATCGTCGTGCGAACTTCGCCGACGACCACGAACGCGTCCGGCAATCGGCACTATGACGATGTCGTGGAGAAGTCGCCGGCGACAGAGCCTGATACCGAGATGGCCTCGAAGATCGGAGCCGGTTTAGGGAACGCGTTCAGCGAGACCGCGCCTTCGATCGGCATGCCGGCTGGTCCTGGCAACGGTAAGCCGAAGGGCAAGAAGGCTGCGATGAAGGGGGGCAATAGCATGCCATCCGACAATTCGTCATCGGGCATGCTAGGCAACATGGACCCTAGCTTCGCGACTCCGCTACCAGGCACGCCGGCGAGCCCCGAAGAGAAGGAAGCCGTCGCGAAAAGCCTCGCCGCTGCTCGCACGGCATTGGGCGAGCGAAAATTGGAAGAGGCTCAAGTGCAACTCGACCTGGCGAGACTCGAAGCCTCGTCGGGCGAATCATTGAAGGCAATCGAGCGCACGCGGCTACTGGTCGAGGCTGTTGGTCAGTTTTGGAATGCGGTACGTGAGGGGATGAAAGGCCTGAAGGCCGCCGACGAACTGAAGGCAGGAACGAGTCTCGCCCTTGTTGTCGAAAGCTCCGAAAGCAAAGTCGCCGTGCGGATCGACGGCAAGAACCGCGAGTATGCGTTCGATAAGCTTCCACGCGGTTTGGCCCGATCGATTGCCGAACGCTGGCTCGCCACGGACGATCCGAACTCGAAGCTCATCATGGCCGCGTTCCTCGCCGTCGACCCGAGCGGCGACCTTGAGCAAGCCCACAAGCTCGTGCAGACCGCATCGAAAGAAGGCGCGGGCCTGGAAGACTTGAAGGCTGAGATCGCGGCGATTCAGCGATAGCTCGCGATTGCGATTTCGCGCGTCTCACGGGCGGTACGCGCGAAACCGCAAGCGGTGATGGATAGCATCATCGCGATTAACTTTGTTTTCTGAGGATCAATAGCCGCGACGCGTGGCGAGCGCGCGTCGTGGATAGCACTCACAACCCAAACAGCGCCGCCGCGTTCCCGCGGAACACGCCCTTCTGTTCCTCGGCGCTAAACATCGCCGCGACGAAATCGCGATACAACGCAATCGGCGCCAGCGGCCAATCCGAGCCGAACACAAATCGATCGGGCGCCTCGGCGTACTCAATGCCTTCCTTCACGCGCTCGATGGTTCTCTCGAACACGCCGTCGCTTCGCATCTTCGCGAAGTCCTCGGTCTCGCCGATCAGAATGCCCGACAGGTCTGCCCAGACGTTCTTGTTTTTATAGACAACCTGTGCGGCGTCCATAATCCACGGATTGCCGAAGTGCGCGAGGACGAATTTCGTCGCAGGAAAATCGACGGCGACCTCGTCGATGAGCAACGGATGGGCGAACTTCAGCTTCGCCACGCGTGAATATGTGTCACCAGTGTGAAAGATGACCGGGATGTTGTACTTCGCCGCCAGACGATAGTACGGTCGATAGCCGGCGCTCAGCGGCTCGTAATGCATGTAGCCCAGGTAAGCTTTGAAGGCCTTCACGTGGCCTTGCTTGAGCACTTCTTCGACGCGCTGCAAATGTGATCGATCGAATCGCTCGGGATGCGCGACGCCGATCATGTACAGCTTCGCGCCTTGGATCAAATTCGCCTGTTCGAGCGTCGCCTGAATCCCGAGCGGGTCGTCATCGCTGACTTCGACGCGCGGCATGCACAGCGCCTGCTCGACGCCCGCCGCTTTCAATTGCTCTTCAATCATCTTCGCCAGGCGTTCCGCTCCGCCCGGCTGACCGACCATGTCGAACGGCGCGTTCACGCTTCCCATGCCGCGTGAGGCCCGTGAACTGACAATGTGGATGTGCGAATCGACGATTCTGCCGAACGGCTTCTGGTCGTCCGCATCTTCGGCCGATGAAACGCCTCGCGGACCGAGGCCGAGCATTCCGCCGCCGACGGCTGCGCCGATCGCTTTCAGCGCGGCTCTACGGGACGATGATCCTCGCAAGAAAACCATGGACGCGCGAGGGCGAAAGCAATGAAAACTCAAAAGCGATTAGTACGCACGCAGTTTATCCGACCAGACAAGTTTCGCAAACGGTTTCCAGAGGGCGTGAGCAGGAGGACTGCAAAGTCGACGAGAATCGCCGTAACTCGAAGAACGATGGAAAGGCTTGCCTCTTCGCGGCAGCACCTGCGTGCATGACCATCGAGTCTGCAGTTCGCCTGAGGGCGTGAGATTGCGATGAGACGCGATGACGTCATTAGTTTCCCCCAGGCAATCACAGCGAACCATGTTCGAAAGCCATTCATCGTCATTCGTCAGTTGTTTACTGGGGCTGCACAAAGAAGGAGAAACGCAATGGACTCTTATGATAAATGATGACTCGCCAGGCAGCGATGATTCAGGACTGGTGAGAAGCGGAACGTTTTCTCTTCGTCTTGCTCGTTGTTCAATTCTCGTCGCGTCCGATTCTCGTAGCGTCTGATGTTGACCCCATCGCGGCGACATTTTACAATTAACCATTCGGTTAATTAACCCGATAGTATTATTGGCATGCAAGACACCCTCACGCAGACGTTTGCCGCACTGGCCGACCCGACCCGTCGAGCGATGCTGGCGCAGCTCACGCGCGGGGAGGCCAATGTTTCCGATCTGGCGAAGCCATTTCTCAAAGAGATGAGCCTGCCGGCGGTCACAAAGCATCTGAAGGTTTTGGAGCGGGCCGGGCTCATTACCAAGTCGCGCGAGGCCCAGTGGCGTCCCTGCAAGCTCAATCCGGGCGGCCTCAAAGACGCGGCCGACTGGATGGAACAGTACCGAATGTTTTGGGAGCAAAGCTTCGACCGCCTCGAAGCCTACTTAAAAACGGTCACGGCGAAAGGAACACCCCATGGTCGCAAAAAATAAGTCCAACGAGATCCATATCACCCGGATCTACGATGCCCCGGTCGAAGCCGTCTGGGACGCTTGGACCGATCCCGATCAAGTGGCCATGTGGTGGGGGCCGCGTGGCTTTACGCTGACCACGCACAGCAAGGACCTCAGGCCGGGCGGGCATTGGAAGTACACGATGCACGGCCCCGACGGCGTCGACTATCTCAACACCACGCAGTACTTCGAAGTCGAACAACACAAGAAACTGGTGTACGACCACGGCGGTCATGAAGATCGGCCGCCGATGTTCCGTGTGACGGTGTTGTTTTCAGAGGTCCGTGACAAGACCAAGGGCGTCAAGACCAAGATGGAGATGAGCATGACGCTGCCTACTCCCGAAGCTGCCGAGGAAACGCGGAAGTTCATCAAGAAAGCAGGCGGCGACGCGACTTGGGATCGACTGGCGGAGTACTTGGAAAAGCAATCGTCCGGCGCCGAGAACTTCGTGATCAATCGAACCTTCGATGCGCCGCTGGAGTTAATGTTCCAGATGTGGTCCGATCCGAAGCACTTCTCGCAGTGGTTGCCACCGACAGGTTTCAGCATGGAGTTCATCAGGTCCGACGTCCGCCCCAGTGGAAGCACCTTCTATTACATGACAGGGCAGGGACCGCATGGAGCCGTCAAAATGTACGGCCGGGCCGAGTATCTCAAGATCGAAAAGCCGGGGCTTTTGATCTACACGCAACAGTTTTGCGATGAAAACGAGCACGTCTCTCGGCATCCCATGTCGCCGACGTGGCCCGCGACGATGCTCACAACGGTCGAACTCACCGCCGAAGGCCCCGACCACACGCGCGTAACGGTGACCTGGGAGCCGCACGGCGCCACGACGCGTGAGGAGCTTGAAACCTTCATCAATGCGAAGGCCGGAATGACGCAAGGCTGGACCGGTTCGTTCGATAAGCTCGAGGCTTATTTGGCACAGGCGTGATTCGTTATCGCGATTGGCAAAAGCCTCGTGGCACGACAATCGGATTCGGCGGCAATTGACAGCGATTCTGCGTGTCCGTAGCCTTTTGGTGTGAGTGTTGGTGGCTGGCTCCCGTCGAGGAAGCCAGCGAACAGGGAACTCCGGTGCAATTCCGGGACGGCCCCGCCGCTGTAATCAAGCACACGAGAGCGCCTCATTTCATTTGGCCCATTGCCCAGCTTGCTGGGTGAGAAGGGCGAGGCGATGGCTCTCAGCTTGAAAGTCAGAAGACCTACCAACACTCGACCGATTCGACCGGGGTGCGAGGGACAACCCGCCGAAAACGTAGCGATACGATCGTCTGTCGAGCGCGCGCGACGGGCACTTTGCCCTTCCGGTGAACACGACAGTCGATCGCAGTACGACGCACATGACACCGTTGCCCTTCGAGAACGAGCCGGGCGAGATCACTGTCGCGCCCGAGCTGCGCCTATGCACGTCGAAGCGCCCGAGTCGATGGGTCTATGCGCTCGCGGCCAGTTCGCTCGTTCACGTCGGCACGGTCTGCGCGGCGACCGTCTACGGATTGCCGTGGTTGCTTTTGCCGAGAATCGCTCCGGTCGAGTCGGGACTCGAATCACTGGCGCTACGGGCATCGACCGGTAGCCTTGGTGAATCCGACGAAGGGCGAATCTCGCCTGTCGAAGTGACGACGGCCATCGAATGGACCAAGGGCGAAGAACCAACCGCGGTTCGCCTCGCCCCCGAGCCAACGATTGCGGCGCGTAGCGCAAGGAGTTTGTCCGAGGCCGAGCGTGTGAATCAACCTGCCGCCGACGCCATCGGAAATGTTCCGATGGACCTGCCGCTCGCCCCAGCAACGCCGACGAAGAGATCTCTTGAGGTGCAGCCGACCGTCGAGCTCGACGACCTTCCCGCATTGCCGCGTGCCGTGCTGGCCTCGGAGATGAAGGTGGAGTTCGACGACGCTGCGATCCGATCCGATGCGTCGAGCGGCTCGGAAGCGAACCACGGAGCCGACGTTGACGTGCGGCCTGTCGTGGTCTTCAACCCGCGACCTCCGTATCCACCGGCGTTGCTGCAAAGGCGGGTCACGGGTGTCGTGAAGTTGGCGGTCACGGTACGCGTCGACGGGACGGTCATCGCGGCCGATATCTACGAAACCAGCGGCGTGCCTGAGTTCGACAAGGCGTCGCTCGATACCGTGCGGCAGTGGCGATTCCGTCCTGCCATGCGGCGCGGAGAGCCGGTGCAATGGACCGTTGCGGTCCCCATTCACTTCGTGATCGATAACCGCGCAACGGGCGGCGGCCAGCGTACGCGGTAGCGCACAACTACCAGCCGACGCTGATGCCGCCGACGCCCGAGAACGGCACCACGCCGAAGCCGTAAACTTCTTCGTAGCGCGTGTCGGTCAGGTTATCGACGCGCCCGAACAGTTGTACGTTGGGCCGCAAGTTGTACGAGGCCGCCAGGTTCGCGACGACGTAAGGGTTGAGAACTTCGAGCGTCTCTGTGAAACCGTCCGGAAACCCGATGTCGTTGCGCACGCCGACGTAAATCACGTTCATGTTCAAGTTCGCGCGATTGTTCAAGAACTTTCGATTGACGCCGACGCTGGCCGTATCGCCAGGGCGGCGAATGAGCGGCGCATTGGTTTGCAACGGATCGCTGTTGACGCCAGAGAACGAGTACAGCTTTGTGTAGGCCACAGTCAAGGCTGTGCGATCGTTGACGTTCCACAGTGCTGTGAACTCCGTGCCCGAGGTGTTGGCATTGGCCAGGTTCACGTAAGTTCCGGCAGTGCCGATGAACAGGAATTGAATCAGATTCGAGAACGTGTTTTGAAAGCAGGTCGCGCTTAGCACGACCTTGCCATTGAACAGAGGTTGATCGAGGCCGTAGTCGTAACCTTGGCTGACTTCGGGCTGCAGGGCGGGATTGCCGAACTGCGAGTTGAACAACTGGTAGATCGACGGCGCTTTGAAGCCCGTGCCTACGCTGCCGCGAATGCCGGTGTTGGTGACGGGTAGCCGGTACAGCGTCGTTGCGCGGTACGTCGTCGCGTTGCCGGCCAGGCTGTAGTTGTCTTGTCGCACGCCGAACGACGTGAACCAACGATCGCCGATCGTGATTTGATCCTGAAAGTACACCGCGGGATCGAACAGCGACATCGTTGGCACTGAGTCGACAAATGGGATAAACGGAGGTCCGAAGCCGAACGATGTGCTCGTGCTGTTCGAGTAACCTTGCTCCTGGTAATAGCTCGCGCCGAAGACGACCTTGTTGGTCTCGTGCAGTTTGACGCTGTGCCGCCAATCGAACAGGTTCGAGTTGCCGTTGAAATGGGCGGTCGTGTCGTTTTGATTGAAAATCGTCGCCGTCGTTACCAATGGCTGATGCAGGTCGCGAGTCTGCTCCTGGGTGTTGTACGACAGCCATTGTTCCCAGATTTCTTCCTCGCCGACATAGTGCAGTTGCGTGCGCGTGTACATCTGGTCGGTGAAGGCGTAGCCGTTCGGCGAGTCCATGAACGGACCGCCGCCAAAATCGACTTGCGACACGCCGTGGATGTAACGAAAGATGAACTCGACGTCGAAGTGTTTCGTCGGTGTCCATCCCATGCGTCCCGAAACGTTGCCGTTGCTGAAACTGTTGGGCAGAACGTTACCCGGCAAATTGACGTCGGCCGCCGAGATGCCCTGCGTGTTCAGATACGAGCCGGCGAACGAGTAATGATACTTGTCGGTTCCGGCGCTAATGCTTCCGGCCTCGCGCGACATGCCGAACGAACCGCCCCAAGCCTGCGCGTTCGTTTTGCGTTTGCCGCTCCCTTTTTTGGTGATGATGTTGATGACGCCGCCGATCGCGTCCGAGCCGTAGAGCGTGCTCTGCGGACCGCGAATGATTTCGATGCGTTCGATATTGTCGATCGACAACGCCGCGAAGTCGAAACCGCGGCCGGTCGAGATGATGTCGTTGGCCCAAATGCCGTCGATCATCACCTTCGTTTGGTCGCTGCTGGCGCCTCGGATGAATACTGAGGAGAGTTGACCCGGTCCGCCACCTTGCACGACGTTCACGCCGGCAAGACCGCGCAACATTTCGACCACATTGGTCTCACGTCGCTGCTGAATCTGCTCGGCCGTGATGATCGTGACCGACGAACCGGTCTCGCCGAGGAGCGATCCGCCGAGGTTCGCGCTACTGACGACGGTCTCGGCGCTCGTGACACCGCCCGGCGCGCCGACGCCAGGAACACCAACGACGGTTGTCGGTGCGAGTTCGTCGAGCGGCGCGCGACCACCTGCGTTAGGTTGCGTGGCGCTGGAAGACGGCTGTGGCGGCGCGCTCTCGAAGTCGCTGCTGAGATCCTGCGCAACGGCAGACGACGTCAGACAACAACACGCCGCGATGATGGCTGCCACGGCGCATGCGCAGCGGTACGTTTAACACTTGTGCTACTTCCCTTCCCTCGAGGAGAGCAACGTTCGCTGTTCAGTTCCGGGTCAGATATCCTGGCTCGGGATCAACCTTCAGCCAGCCTTCCCAGTCTCTCGACGGAGACCAGTGGTTATTGGCTGTCGTCACCCTTACAGTCGCGGGGCGGCGGGAGCTTTGAACTCCTCTTCCCTGAAATCCGGAATGTTTCGCCACCTGGCGCTTTCACCTACGTTATAGGTGCAATGGCTGGTGGACGTACTGTTTCATCGGAAGGCGCGCGACACTTCCATGAAGCCGGATGTGCGTTCTTTGCCGGCGAGGCAGATCGGAGTTCAGCCTGTAACGATTATGCCGAGGATGCAAGCAAGCGGCGGTCGTAGCGGTCGTACAGGCGCTTAGCTGCTGACGCGAAAGCTCACTTGCTGAGAGCGTCCGACGTTGACGCGAAAGGCCGTCGACAGCGCGCGGCCAAAGATCACTTGCTCGGTCGTCCCGCTGTCTTCGATTCGTCCGTGATCGAGCAAGATCGCCTGCGGGAAGAACTCCAAAGCGGGGCGAAGGTCGTGCAGCGACGCAAGGATCGAGCGACCTCCCGCGTTGAGATCGGCCAGCAGCGTCATCAGTTCCAATTGACGTCCGATGTCGAGTCCGGAGATCGGTTCGTCCAATAGCAAGATCGGTGCCTCTTGCGCGAGTGCTCGAGCGATAAACACGCGCTGACGTTCGCCACCCGAGAGGGTCGGCAGCGTCCTGCCGCGGAGTGCGGTTAATCCGACGCGGTCGATCGCCCACGCTACTGCTTCGTAGTCGGCTTTTCGCATCGCGGTCCAGGCACCGAGGTGCGGGTAACGCCCCAGCGCGACAACGTCCTCGACGCGGATTTGAAAGTCGGTGAGCGTATGTTGCGGCAAGTAGGCGCAACGCTGAGCAATCGTCGCGCGCGACAAAATATTGAGATCGGCAGAGTCGAGCGACACGATCCCGGCGGCCGGTTTGATCGTTCCAGCCAAGGTGCGAATGAGCGTCGTCTTGCCCGATCCGTTCGGACCTACCAGCGCGACCATCGATCCCGGTGGAAGTGATAATGTGATGCGATCAAGAATACGCTGACCACTGAGACGCACGGTAACGTCGCTGGCTTGCAAAGAAGGCGCCGAGATCATCCGTCCGCCTTCCTGCGACAAAGGATCAGTAGAAACGTCGGCCCACCGAGGAAGGCCGTCAGAATGCCGAGATGCAACGCGAACGCTTCGGACAGGCAGCGCGACAGCAACTCGCACGCAGTCAAGAACGCTGCGCCGCCGGTGACGCAAGCGGGCAACAGGTCGAGCGTGCGCGGCCCCGTGATGCGTCTCAGCAGGTGCGGCACCATCAACCCGACGAAACCGATCGTTCCGCTCACGGCAGTCGCGGCTCCGGTGACGAGCGCCGTGAGCACGAGCACCCCAAGGCGTGTGGCGACGATCGGCACGCCAACGGCCACCGCTTGTTCTTCTCCAAGCATTAACGCGTCGAGCCTGCGGTGCATCGTCAGCAGACCGAGAATGCCCAACGTAATTGCCGGCGCGGAGATCCACACGTGCTCCCACGTTTGATTGCGGACGCCGCCGACTAGCCAAAACAGTAGCGACTGGATGCGATGTTGATCGCTGATGACCATCACCAGCGTTACTCCCGCGATGAAAATGCTGCTCACCGCGACACCGGTCAGCAACAACGAATGTTTGCTCGGTCGGCCATCGAGATACGTCAACGCATACACCAGAAGCGCCGCCGCGAGTCCACCGCCAAAGGCACACAGCGGCAACGACAGGAATACGGTCTGTGCGAGTCCGGTGTAGATCGCGAGCACGGCGCCAAACGCAGCGCCGCCGCTGACACCTAGAACTCCAGGATCGGCGAGCGGGTTCTCGAACGTCGCTTGCAGCACCGCTCCGGAACACGACAAGGCCGCGCCGATCAGCCCCAAAAGAATGACCTGCGGCAGACGAAGCTGCAGCACAAGAAACTGCTCGGTCTGCGGAACATCGGATGCCGATCCGATCCCGATCGCGCTGGCGATGGTCTCTACCACGTTGGCCGCCGGGATCGAGACAATGCCGGTGAGTAGTCCCGCGATCGCTAAGACAACATACGCTACGCCGAGCGAAGCAACGATGATCGGCACTCGGCTCATGGCGACGAACCCACTCGTGTCTGACGGGCGGCACTCTCGGCAACGTCTTCGAACCGTTCAGCGTGCAGGGCCTTCGCCAATCGTTCTGCGCCCTCCAGCACGAACTGCGACACGCACAGTAAATAACGAGCATCGAGCGAGATGATTCGCTTCTCTGTCACCGCGCGAAATTGCGCAACAACGGATGATGATGGATGTCCGCGTCGCGTTCGTCGGCCTTCCACGTGGCCAGCAAGATGAAATCTGGATCGGCGTCAATCACGCGCTCAGGCGAAATCTCTGCCGATCCCTTCATCCCGATTTCCGCGGCCGCATTCGTGGCGCCGGCCTCGACGATGATTTCGTCGATGGTCGTGCCGGCGCCGGCCGCGAATCCTGCGGACCAAAACAACACACGTGGGCGATGCGTGACCCCGCGAAGGCGATCTGCGAGTTTCACACGTCGCGATCGCATCTCATCGACAAGCGCGGTCGCGCGTTCGGGCTCACCCACACGATGTCCTAGAGTAACGATGCCCGCCTCGATTTCTTCAAAACTGTTAATCGCCTCGTTTCGATACAACGTCACGCCGGCTCGCTCGATGACCGTCAGAAAGTCAGCGGAGTTGTAGGGAGCGACGCACACCAGATCGGGTTTGATGGTCATCAGCCGTTCGAGGTCGACATCGCGCAGACGCGGGATTTCGCTCGAATAGAAGTTCGCAACGTTCGAGATTCCAGCATCATCGACAAGGTTCGTGACGCAAACGAGCCGTTCGGCAGGCACTAGGCGCGAAAGTACTTCGTCCGTGGCAAGCGTTAGCGAGGCGATCCGCGCCGGCGGAGCACTTGAGATTGGCTTCGTGTCGCTCGGCCAGCGGCGTGCAGAAAACGAAACGCCGACTAAGGCCAGCATAGCGACAACGCAGGACGCACCTAGCAGAACTCGCGTCGTTCGGCTCATTCCATGCCCAGCTGTCGATCGCGCAAATCCGAGGGCAAACCCCGAAACTCGTGGCGAACCAATGCTCGTCTTGGCAGTTTCATCGACACAGGCCCCAACTAGCGGGAAGACACGCAACGTGTCTTGAGCGTACCCATGTTGCTGATCTCTTGCCAGCCGTACCCTTTTCTTAGGGGTGGCGTTCAGAACCGTTCATGGAGAAGTTTCGCTGGCGGGACTACTGTACTCGAATTCTTCGAACCGAGCGGTTTAAGAATTCAAGTTGGCGCTCGATCTTCGCACTGGACTCCTCGCTCGATTCGAATCGCCGCCTTAAGCTCTTCGTGGAACGATCGTCTCGTCGGCATCGAGTGACATTAAGAGAGCCGTCGTTTCATTGGTCGAATCATCATCGTTCGCAAAGGCCAAGAAGGAGCGGCCGGGTTGAATGACCGCCGCCGGCGGACCGGCGGCAAGAATCGGCATCGGCGTCGTGGGAACCAACGTGTGCGATACGCCGGAAACTGAATCGGTGAGTAAAGACGACGACGGAGTAGTGAGCCAATCGATGTTGTCGGCGAATAGAAAGTCAACCGCGATGGTGCGATCGCTCGCCGATGAGGGAGGCAGGATGCTCAGGTCCGGCATCGATTCGGCAGACACAGGATCGCGTGGCGTCGCAGCTTCCGTGGATGCGAATGATGAAGAGACAATAACGGAAGCGGCGCCGTCGGCGAAGGCGGTTTGGTCGGCCGATACGAACGCTGTCGAATCGTTGGCAGTGAGATTAGGCGAAAGGCTGTCGGAGACGGACGGTGATCCGCTGGCGGCGATGATCGTGAAGCCTGAAAGATTTTGCGACTGCGCGGCGTTGCTCTCGGCGGGCGCCGTGGGATCAACCAGTCCGCTGATGTCGTCATTAATGTGCGGTACGATCTGCTTTGCATCGGCGAGAGTGATCGTCCCTTGCCCGAGAACGTCCATACGGTAGTTATAGCCCGCGTCGCCGGCCGATCGATTGATGAACGGCACAATCTGCTTGGCGTCGGCCAAGGTGACCGTTTGCTGGTTGAGTTGATCGCCAGGCAGCACGTACATCATGAAGTTGAAGTCGCTGCCTTGTGCGCCGTTACCCGAACCAGATGTCGATGAGCTGGATGCGTCGTTCCAGTAGCCGTCGAGCATCGCGCCGGCCGCATCGGTAACGGCAGCGGCATCGAAGTGCAACAGGATGCGATCGGCCAGTGGCGAAGATGCGAACGTCCATGTTGCTACGTGCGTCGAAGCGTTGTAACTGAAGCCACTGATCGACGGCAGTGTCGGGGAGTCGGGAGAATCTGGACCGATGAGCTGCAGGCTGTTTTGAGAGACGTTCACGCTTTCGCTAAATAAGACGTTGAGCGTGTTCAGGTTCAACCAAGGCAGCGTGTCCAACTGTCCGTCACCGTTGGAGACGTTGTAGCCCAGTCCAGCGACCGTGCTATTGCCGTATCCGTTGGAGTCGAGATAGTCGTAAAATGACGGGTCCCAATCATCGCCACCGCTGACGTACACGCCCATTACCGTCGGTGGGACATCGAAGATGATGTTCTGACCGATCGGAGCTGAACTACCGTACGCGTCGGTGACGACGAACAATAAACTTCGCGTGCTGAGATCGGCCGATGACGAAGTGTCGAGATACGTGATCGAGCGTAGGACCTGTTGATAGTGGCTCAACGTATCGACGCCCGATAACGATAGAACGCCGGTGCTGCTGTTGTAGCCGACGAACGTGATGTTCGTGCCCGCGATGACCGATCCGGCCGTGGCGCCGGGAATCGAAAGCGACTCGGACGCCCCGTCGGGAAGCGCGCTGAGCGTCACCGTGGCCGATTGCAAATTCGTGTCGTCATCGGTGACCGTAAGGTTCGGCGCGACAACGACACTGTTGCCCCCCTGGATCGACACCGCCGCGCCGCCGTTGACGGCGAGCGCTGGCAAATGGTTTGTGTCCACGGCAACCACGTACTCACCGATTGTCGATGAATTGCTGGTGGACGAAACCTTGATGTAATACGTGCCCGAGGTAGCAGCGGAATATTCGAGCAGAGCATTGCGACCATCGGCTGCCCCGTTGTCGTTCGCCGCCAAGAGGTTGCCGCTCGAATCGTACACGGCCAGCGCCGGATCGAGCGTGTTGCTGAACTGTCCAGCTCCGCCACCCGGCGTGCTCGTCGTCAAAGTCATCGCTTCGCCGGCGGCCAATGGAATCGAGTAAAAGTCGGTATCTCCGGCCGCGCCAATCAGCGCCGAGCACGCGCTGATCGCCGGAAACCTCGGCGCTGACGATCGGCTCGGCCGTGCTGAGGCTATTGTTCGCCTCGACGCCGAGCGTTGCGTTCTTGGTGACCGAAACGCTGTACGTTGCGGCCGACGCGCCAGTGACGGCGAGATAGTAGGTCCCGGTCGAAGACGCGACGAAGTTATTGATGACCTGGTCGAAATTGGTCGCACCCGCAACGCTGCTGGCCAGCACGTTGCCGTTGGCGTCCTGAAGCGAGACCGCGGCGCCTGAGCCGGTCAGGTTCTTCAGGGCCACGGCGATCGACTGGCCTGCCGTCAGGCTGAGCGAATAGTAGTCGCTGCTGTCGGTCGCTAGCGTCAACACGAGTTGCCGTGTGTAGCTGCTGCCGGTGGACGCGAAGATGGCCTGGTTCGATGTGCCGCTGATCGTCGTCACGGCGCCGCCGACAGCGACCTGCCCTCCGCGATTCGCATTCAGGTAACTCAGGGCGGCGGAGTTGAGTGAAATCGGAATGGTTTGACCATCGTTGGCCGCGGAGAGCGTGGTCGAGGCGTAAATGGTGCCGGTGCCCAAATCCGCAAAGATGCCTGTCTGTCCCGTGCCGCTGGCCTCGAGGGTCGCAATCGGCGTGGACACATCGAAGGTGGTGTACGTCTCGGTCGAGTCAGCGCTGATATAGCCGGCTGAAGGGTTCTGAAGTTTGAGTTGAGCGCCGGTGATGGTCTGTGTGATGCCGCTGAGGTTGAAGACAAAGTAGTCTCGTATCTCGCGACTGTTGTATTCGCCAGCGATGTAGTTCAAATTCGTAGAGGTGTGCAGGCCGGTAGCGTCCCACCATCCGTCATTGACCGAAGACAGTGTGACGGTGGACACTCCCACGTTGTTAAGTCCGCCGAGCACCGTTGCGACGCTGGCCGCGCCTCCCAGCGAAACGAAACCGCTATCGATGTTCTGAGCCGTAGCGCGTGTGTCGTCGGTCGGGCCGTTATAGCCCTCGGCTTCGAGCGCCGCGTTGAGCGTCACCTGCAGCGAGTAGCTGCCCGTCGTGTTCGACGCGCCGCCGACGGTGATCGTGTAGGTCCCGGCGGTGGTGACGCTGATCGTCTGCAGCACCGCGTAGTTTCCGGCGGCCGAAGAGATGACGCTGCCGATGAGGTTGTTCGAAGGATCTCGCACTTGCAGCGTGGGCGTTAGTCCGGCGGCTGGGATGGCCAGCACCGTAAGTGTCTGACCGGCGTCGAGACTGATCGTGAAGCTGTCGGTATCGCCGACGACACCGATGGCGCCGCTGCTATAGGTTCCGCTGTAAACGAGTGTGCCAGGCGGCCCGGCTTGCACCAGCGGAGTTGGAAACGGCAACGTCGTTATGTCGAGATTCAAGCTGCCGTTGTAAGCGGCGCCAGGGTTGCCGTACGTGTCGGTCACAGCGCCGGCGGCCATACTGAACGTGAACGTCCCCTCGTTGGTGACGCCCGACAGCGTGTAACGCACGGTCGTCGAGTTGAGCACGGTGGCCGCCGTGACGGTCCCCTGCGACACGGTCAAATTGTCGACGCCGATCGACGACGTGGCATACGCCTCGTTGAACTGGATGTCTAACGTCGTCAGCGGCGGTGCGACGGACGAGCCGTTGCTCGGTGTCGTCGAGATCGGCGCAATCACCAACACGTCGTAACGGAACGTGGTGGAATAGGCGTCGAGCGATTTGCCGTCGCTTTGGCGCGTCACCGCGCCGGCAGCCAAGGCAATCGTCTGCACACCTTGGTTCACGACCGGGCTGGTGTTGAAATGAAACGTGACCGTCGTGCTGTTCGTGAGCGTGAACGAATTGGCCGCGATCGAATTGACCGTCAGGTCACTGGCTTGAATGCTCGAAGCGGTGTAGGGGTCCGAAAACTGAACGACGAAATCCGTGGGCGGTGTCGAAACGACGCTTCCCGTAGCGGGCGTCGTGGTCGCCACGATGAGATCCGGACTTTTGCTCAGGTCGGCGACGACGAGGTTGGCAATCGGCGAACCGCGCCCGGTCACCAGGTCGTAGCCCACGCCGGCCGCGAAACCATTGCTGCCCGTTGTGATGTCGTGAAAATCGCTGGCCGACAGCGCATAGAGATCGGGCAACGTCTGCGACGGGCCATCGAGAGTTCCGATCCCGGCGATCGTTCGCCCTTGATCGGCAATGGCGATGATCGCCCCCCAGGCCGGAGCCGAGAAGCTCGTACCCCCGATTTGCGCCCACGGCGTGCTGCTGCCGTAATCCCACGAATCGTACACGGCCACACCGCTGGATGGACTGGCGTCGAACGAGACGTCGGGAATCGTGCGCTGCGTCGTGCTCTGGGTGACGATGCCCTTCTGATAACTCGGCTGAGTCTCGTACTGGCTGATACCGCCGCCACTGCCCGACCAACCGGTTTCCGAGACGTAGTTGTTGCCGCTCAGCGTCAGTTGCGTTCCGCCGACCGCGACGACGTTCGGCGAATATGCGGGGTAACCCCCCGGCTCGCCGCTGTCGCCGGTCGAGGCGACGAACGTGACGCCAATGTGTCCGGTTGGCGTCTGGAAATGCGCGTCGTATGACGTGACTTCCGTCGAAGATTCGCTGCCGCCCCAACTCATGCTCACCACCGACACACCGGCGTAATTGCGCGCGTAATCGACGGCGGTCAACAAGTTGGTGTAAGAGCTCGAGTTCGCCTCGACCAGCAGAATGTTCGCCCCGGGTGCAATGGCATGTACCCATTCGACGTCCAACGAGATCTCCACGGCCCAACTATCGCCGGGCCCTGCCGGGTCGGTGCTTGGCAACACGGTCGTGCTGCCGGTCTGCGAAACTTTCAGGAAGCTGGCAGGGTCGGCGATGCCAAACGCGACGTCGAAATTGTGCAGGTCGCTGGCGATGTTCGGGTCGTCGTAGGCATCGACGATGGCGATCGTTTGCCCCGAGCCATCGCCCGTGATCGTCCCGCCCGAGAACGTGATCTGGTTGATGCCATAGGCCGTGCGGATCTGGGTCGGTGTGAGACCTACGACGCCCGAGCTGGACAGAGGCAAGCCGGTCGAAAGTTCGACGATTTGATCGAAGGAAGGAGTCGCCGCATCGGTGTCGGTCGTCGCTTGGTAACCGACCACGTCAACCGTGGCGGGATCGACGTCGAGCAACGTGGAATTGGCGTCGATCGTCGGGTCGTCAATCGGAGTTGCGCTAAGCAACACGCGCAGCTCAAGCGGTTCGATGCTAAGGCGACGCCTCAACTTAGCATCTTGCGAAAATCGCGATCGTCTTAATCGCCCTTCGCTCGACCGGCGGCGTGACAAGACCACTCCAACGACTTGACGTGAACGCAGCGTGACGCTGATGGAACAGTCAAAACAAGGCGTGATTTTCCAATACTAACGGGTGGAAAGCAACCTAATTCTTGCCTAACAACATGGGGTATTTGCTCACTACGGCCGTTCGTCGACGAAAGGTGTAGAACCTCGCCGTCCTTGCCCCTTTGGATGGCGTGCGATGCCGAGTCGGCGCACCCGGGAAGTGCGGACGTCGAAACTGCAAAGGAGTTGAATCAGAACGAACTCGACGCTTGCCGTAATCGTTTCGTCAAAGAACTCGCTTCATTCGGCTGGCAGGGCGTGCAGATCGGCTCGAGCGGTCTCGTAGTTGCCTTCGAACTGCAACACCTCGGGGTCGGGCTCGACGCGCCATCGTTTGCAGGCGGCGAGATAAAGGTCCGGCCACCAATTGCAATGTTCCGTCAGGCCACGCTCGCGGTAGCCGCGCCAATCACTGACCACTTGTGTCCAGCAGCGATCGCCATAGTCGAGGGCGCTGTTCAGGTCGCCCATGGCGGCGACGTACCAGCGCCGACCAATCGCGGCGTGCAGCACCTCGTCGGCCCAGTCATAGTCCTGCATCATTCCCGACAAAGCATTGCCCGAGGCAAGGCCGACTTCCCACTCAAAGCGTTTGCCGGTGCGCGGCATCAGCGTCTGCTCGATGTAGAACAACACCGCGTGCCGTTCGATCGGCGTGAGCTGCGTGTTGAGATTGAGCGAGAACGTGAAGTTGATGGGAATCTTGCTCCAATCGATTCCCAGCGACGCGAAGCCGACTTCACCCATCATCGCGTGTCGCGCTTCGTCCCAAAGCTGACGCGTCATTTCAAGATAGTAGTCCCACGGCTTGTCAGCGGTCTCGGCGATGATACTGGCCATCATCTCGGGCACATCGATCTCGCGCAGCCGTTTGTAGAACATCATCAATGTCTTCGGCTGCGCGGGCAGAGTCTCGTCGTAGAGAAAGGCCTCGGGACTCACGCCGGCGTTGTAGCCGTCACGAAATCGCTCGTCGCGACGCGGAACACGATCGTAAACATACGGCTTGATCGAAAACCAGCGGTCCGACGTGCCGTCGCTCGTTACGAGCGTCCCATCCATGGCGCCGCCGGTGACGAGCGCGCGGTCAAGCAATTCGAGCCAGTCTTCGGCACGCGCGAGCATTTCATCGCCGATCAGCCGCGACAATGCTTCGTTGCCGAAGCGCAACATGTCGTTGACTTCCAAGAGCGCGATGCGGCAAATGCGCACCGAAGGAGCGTCGACCAAGCGGTTCGTGTCGGCGATGTGCCTTTCGAGCGCCGCGGCCAGGGCGGGCAGTGCCTTGACGTACAATCCCAGCATCAAGAGTTCCGTCGACGGAGCTGCAAGAATCTCATTGAAGAAAACTTCGATCGCCGGATGCGGGACGTCTTCGAGGCCCAAGGGGGGCGAACGCATTTCCGTCACGCGCTTGCGCAGGGCGGCAACGTGCTCGGAGCAGAGGTACGCATGATGGCTGAACGCGGTCTTGAGCTCATAGATCGGCTCGGCCGTGATGCGTGCCGTGAAAATCTGGTGCAGACGCACGAATGCGTAGTGATGTCGCTTCAAGCGTTTGACGCATGCGTCGACGGAGAGGCCCGGCGTTGCGGCATCGGCGATCGAACACAAGCCCGCAAGCGGCGGCAGACCTCGATACGATTGATATTGGTCTAGTGGTTGCACCCAATCGTCGGTCGATGACATTAGCGAGACTCCTTGGTCGACGAGCGCGAGCGTGGCGCCGCTTCGGCTCGGTCTTCAAAACTCCACAGCGGCTCGGGCAGCGTCGCGTTCCATGCGTCGTAGGCGACGCGCAGTTCTCGAGCACGATCGGGCTGCGCGGTGGCGAGATCGTTGAGTTCTTTCAGATCGTTGGACAGATCAATCAATCGCGGCGTGCGTGCGCCGGGATGTTTCCCCTTCGGGCTGGGTTGCATTACGAGCTTGTCGTCGCCCATGCGCACGGCCCAAATCGAACGGGCCTTCATTCGCCAATAGAGCGCGTCGTGTGGACTGCCCGATTGTGCGCCGGTAAGAAACGGCATGAGGTTGACGCCGTCGAGCTTCCGATTGTCGCCGATCTCAATGCCTGCCAATGCCGTCGCGGTCGGAAGCAGATCGAGGCTGCTGACCGGCCGGTCGTAGGTTTCTCCCGACGGCAGTTCGCCTTTCCATTGCACGAGAAACGGAACGCGAATGCCGCCTTCGAGCATGCCACCTTTTTCGCCGCTGAGAGGATCGTTGCACGAGCCGTTGCGCTCGAGTGGGCCACCGTTGTCACTGATGAACACTACGAGCGTCGACCGTTCGAGGTCGTCGGCACGCAGTTGATCGAGCATCTTGCCGACCGCGTCGTCGAGGCCCACAACCATTGCGGCGTACGTTCGACGCTTTTCATCGGCGATCGTTTTCACACGGTCGAGCAGCGCCTCAGTGGCTTGCTGCGGCGAATGCGGCGCGTTGAATGCCGCGTACAGAAACCACGGTTCCCTTCGATGACGGTGGATGAATGCCGCGGCCTCGCTGCCGAGGACGTCGGTCAAGTATCCTTCGGTCTTGTGGAACTTGCCGTTTCGCTCGAGCCATGTGTATGAAGCCGATCGCCGCTTCGGATCGTCCGGGCTTCGCAACTCTTCGCAAAAGTAACAATGACTGCCACTGAGGAAGCCGAAGTACTCGTCGAAGCCGCGTGCGTTGGGATGAAACTTCGCCGCGTCGCCGAGATGCCACTTCCCGACGGCGCCCGTTCGATATCCCGCCGCCTTCAGGTCGTCGGCGATCGTGCGCTCGCTGGTCGGAAGGCCTTTGGTGCCGGTCTGATCGTCTTCTTCGAAATTGATCTCGTGCCCGAAGCGGCTTTGCGAACGCCCGGTGAGAAGCCCCGCACGACTCGGCGAACACATGCACGAGCTGACGTAGCCGTTCGTGCAACGAATACCATTGCGAGCAAGGGAATCGATGTGTGGCGTCGGAATGTCGGTCGACCCCTGACAACTGAGGTCGGCATAGCCGAGATCATCGGCAACGATCAAAAGGATGTTCGGATGTTTCGCCTCTGCTGCCGAGATGACCGATGGCGAGAAGAGCGACAGCGAGACTACAACGGTGCGTAATACGTAGTGCATGACAAAGGTTGGCATCGATAGAGCGCCCTTCGGAACTTTAGAGCGCAACTATGGGATGAGCACCAATCGATGGTGACTGGGTTGACGGGATCTTCCGACGTTTACGCCAGCCGAAACCTCCTAAGCCCGCTGCGGCGAGAGAGGCAAGGAGCATCGTGCCTGGCTCGGGAACGGCCGTTGGATTCCAATCCAAAAGAACGGCGTTGGCGGACTGATCGGCTGCCAACGTGGCAAGGCTGAAAGAGCCGAGGCTGGCGTAGCTGCCTGCAGTTGGGTTGAGCAGTGAGAAAAGACTGCTCACAGTCCCGACACCTGTAATTACGGCCCACTCCTCGTGGGTTTGCCAGAACGCAGTGTTGCTCGGCACGCCCGCCCCGGTCAGTACAAGTTCAAGCGCGCCACCGGCACCGGTAAGCGTGCCGCTGTTGAGCGTGACCTGATCGAAGTTCACGCCTGCACCGGCCGTGCTGTTCGTTGTCAGGTCCCAGAGATATGTTCCCGCGACCGTTAAATTGCCGCCGATGTTCAGCTCGCCGGCCAAAGCGGTTAACGTTGGGTTACTGATGTTAGGAGCATCGTTTCCTGGAGAGATGACGCCACCCGAGCCCGACCCGGAAGCGATGACCACGTCACGGTTGATCGAGTTCGATGTGTTATTGCCGGCGAGCACGCCGGGGTTGCTGGCATTCGTGCTGTTGACCGTCACCGCACTTCCTGCACCGCTGATCGAGCCGTTGACGATCAATGCGCCGGAATCGATCGTCGTCGCGCCTGAATAGTTCACGTTGCCATTGAACACTTCGGCGCTCAGCGCAACACCATTGAACGCCACGCTCATTTGACCCGAGATGGCGCCAGCATAGATCGACGAGATCGCCGCCGAGTGCGAAACATCCAAGACGCTACCGGCGCTGCCCGTCACCGTGGCCGTCGAGCTCGCGCTTTCCAGCGAAGCGATCTGCTGCGTATGACCGTTGAGATCGAATTCCGCACCGCTGGCTAGTGATAGGGTCGTGGTAGCGGGCAGCGCACCGTTGGCGCCGAGTTGCAGGGTTCCAGCATCGATGGTCGTCGAGCCGGTATAGGTGTTCGATGTGCCGGTGAGTTCCAGCGTCCCGGCGCCTTCTTTGTGCAGCCCCATGCTGCCGGTCAGCAGGCCAGAGTAACTGTCGACGCCGCCACTGAAGCTGGCTGCGGCCACGTTGACGAACAATTGCCCGCCGGCCGCCGAACTGGTGATGGAGTTGCTCGTGCCACTGCCCCAGGCGACGATGCCGGCCAACGTTTGCGAATTGCCACCGAGGTTGTAGGAACCGGTAGTGTTGCTGCCGTCGCCGAGATTCAAAATGGTGCTGGTCGGAAGCGCGTTATTGACGCCCGAGGCGAAGACAGTCGAGCCGGCGGAGATTGTTGTCGGACCGACCCAGCTCTGCTGGGTGCTGAACGTCGTGGTGCCGCCGCCGTTGAACAGCATGTCGCTATTGAAGTCCACGCCGACCGTGCCGCCGGTGATCGTGCCATTGACCCAGAAGTTGCCGGGGCCGCTCAGGGCGAGATTCGCATGCGTCTTGTCGATCGTGCCCGACAGCGTAACCACGCCGCCGCTGGTGTTCTCGATCACCGCTGTGCTGGACGAGGACAGCGTGACGTTGCCGCTGTACTGCCCGGCGCTGGTGAAGTCGAGCACCGATCCATTGGCCAGGGTGACGTTACCCGTCGAGCCGGGATTGGCCTGGTAGGTGCTTCCCGCGCCGACGGCGGTCGTGCCGCTGAAAGCGCCGACGATGATCAGCGTGCCGCTGCCGGTTTGCGTGATGTTGCCGGTGATTTGAGAACCGGTGAGACTCAGCGTTTCGTTGGCGTCGATATTGATCGTGCCGCCATTGGTGAAGTTGAAGGCATGCCCTGTGTCGTCGATGTTGCCGGTGACGTGCAAGGTGCCGCCGCTGAAGCTGATCGCGTTATTGCCCAGCGCCGCTTGGGACGCGACGGCCAACGTCGCATTGTTGATCGAGATGCCTCCGGTCAGGCCATCGGCGCCGCTGTAGCTAAAAGTGCCGCCTGTCACTGCGAGGCTACCGGCCGACGCGCCGTTGTTCAGTGCGCCCGCATAACTGCCAGAGGCTACCGTGAGTGTGCCGCTGATCGCCACCTCGCCGTTGACACCGCCGGTGAGTGTAGCCAACGTTTGCGCCGGCGAAAGTGACTGTGCCGAAGGCGGCCAGCCCAGTTGCGCTCGACAGGCCGTTGGCGGCGACATACATCGAACTCATACTGCGCACGTGCACATCGGTGCTGGCCAGCGAGCCGGAGACCGTCAGCACGCCCGAACTGACGGTCGTGCTGCCCGTGTAGCCGTTCATGCCGCTAAGGATGACGGCGGCGCCAGTACTGACAAGGCTGCCAGAGCCGTTGATCGCACCGCCGAAGCTGCTGCCCGCATTGAGCGTCAGTGTGTTGCTCGACGCGAGGTTCACGGTGCCGCCCGCGCCGGAGTCCAAGAGCACCAGGCCTTGGCTGTTGCTCAGCGTCATGATGCCGCCAGCCACGGTCACCGTGGGATCGCTTGAGTTGCCGGTCAGCGCGGCGCTCGACGATAGGTTCATCGTGCCGCTCACCGTGACGGCCGTGCTGGCCACCGATCCGCTACCGGCCAGATTCAAGGTCGCACCGGCGGCGACCGTCGTAGCGCCGGTGTAACTGTTGTTTGCGGTGAGATTCAAGACGCCCGGGCCAGTGACGCCGAGGGCGCCGCCGCTGAGTGTGCCCGACAGTGTCAGGTTGACACCTGGGGCGACATACACATTGCCGCCGGCGCTGCCGAGCGTGAAGACGTGGTCGGTCGAACCGCCCGAGCCGGTGTAGGCCAGTGTGGCGCTCGAAGTGCTCGAGCCCAGCAACATGGCCGAGGTCGACGACGAAGCGCCGAACGGGCTGCTGATGCCACCGTTAGCAAGCGAGGCCACGCTCACGGTGCCCGCGTCGATAATCACGCCGCCAGTAAACGCGTTGCTGCCGACCACCGTCAGCGTGCCGTTGCCGTCCTTGAGCAGAGAGCCGGTGAGGATCGAGTGACCGTTGCTGTCGATCGTGTAACTGAGCACGGTGCTGTTGGTAACGGTGATCGAGTTCGGTGAAACGTCCGAACTGAGCGTGACGCTCGCCGCGCCGGCGCCGGCCGTGTCATTGAAGATCACGGCGTCGCCGGTCGAGAATGCCGTCGCGGTCGTGCCGTTGACGAGCCAGTTTTGCGTGACCGTGTCCCAGGTGCCGCTGGGAGCAGTAGCGCCGCCGGTCCAAACAAGCGGAGCCTGCATCGTGACGAGATCGATCTCGACGCCGCCGTTCTGAACGAAGCTGCCCGTTAAGTGCGCGTTGCTGAGGCTCGCCAAGGCCGTGGCCGAGAACGTCAGCTCCGTCGCAAGGTTGGCGATCGAGCCGCTGTTGCTTGCGGAGATGATCTTGTAGTCGCTCGCCGTCAACGGCCCGCCGAACGATGTGATGCCAACTTGCGTCGTGCTGGTGATGAAGACGTTGCCGCTGACGCTCAGGATATCGGAGCCGGAGTTGCTAAGACGGAAGTTGAGCGTACCCCCGTTGAGCGTCAGGTTGCCGTTGATCGCCATCGACGTGGTAGCGCCGGGCGAGAACGCGCTCTGATCGAACGCGCCGCCGCTGAACGAGACGGGGCCGCTGATGGTGCCGTTGCCCGCGAGGCTGCCGCCGGTGCTGATCGTCACCAGACTGCTGGCGTTGATCGAACCGGTCAGAAACAGCGAGCCGCCGCTGTTGACGTTTGTCGCACCGGTGTAATCGTTGCTTGTGCCCGACAGCGTGAGCGCGCCACCGATGGCCACGCTGCTGCCGGTCCCGTGAATGGCCCCGCCGTAATTGCCGCTGGTGATCGCCAGATTCGTGCTGCTGAGCGTCATCGCGCCCGTGCCGCTTAACGTAGCCACCGAGGCGGTGCCGCCGCTGAAGAGCAAGCTGCCGGTGATTGCGACATTTCCGAGTGACTGAACATTGGCGAACGACGCCGTCGCGCTCGAAGCGACTGTCAGGTCGCTGGCTGCGGCCAGTCCGCCAGCGGCCGTAACCGCCAACGTGCCGACCGAGACGATCGTGCCACCGGTGTAGGTTTCCAAAGCAGCGAAAGTGAGCGTGCCCGCGCCCGTTTTGGTCAACGATCCCGTTCCGCCGTTGCCGATCGGGCTGTTGAAGGCCACGTTGTTTCCGTTGGTGTCGATCGTCGCGCCGCCGGCGTTGATCGTAACAGTTTGAGCGCTCGATATGTCAAATCCGTTGCCGGGTGTGAAACTCAGGGCGCCACCGCTGAAGGTGACGCCTCCCGTGCCAAGGCTCATTGCGGCCAACAATTCTAGCGTTCCTGCCTGGATTGTCGTGCCGCCAGTGTAGATGTTTACACCGCTTAATGTCAGCGTGCCGGGGCCCGCTTTGGAGATGCCACCCGCGCCGCTGATGCTGCCGCCGATCGTGGCGTCGAAATTCGTCCAGAAGATTGCGGTATTGCCCGCTGTCGGAACAGAGATCGAACGGTTTGCGTTGAGGGTGATACCCGAAGCGCCGTCAAATCGCAGGGTCGAAGTGGCAGCGAAAGTGATATTCGCCGCAGCAGGCGACGGGGCGGTGCCCAACGAGCCGTCGGCAATGATGCTCAGGGTGCCGGTGTTAATCGTGGTGCCGCCGAGGTAGGTATTTGCGGAGCTGAGCGAAAGCGTCTGAACTCCACCGACGAACGCTAAGCCCCCAGGTCCAGAGATGACACCAGCGATCGAGGCATCGTTATTGAAAATTGAGACCGTAACACTATTAGCGGCCGCCGCGGAGATTAGGTTGCGGCTGACGTTCACAACGAACACGTCGCCAGCAACGCCATCGCCATATAAGCGTAGCGAACCACCGCTAAACGTGACCGCTCCAGTGCTCGCACCCAAGGCGCCGTCGCTGGTGTTGGGGCTTGTTAGCATGTTGACGGCGGTCACGCCCGAGGTAAGCGTGGTGCCGCCGGCATAGCTATTTACTCCTGATAGCGTGAGAATCGACGTTGTGCCAGAGTTGGTCTTTGCGATGCCGCCGAGGCCGGTGATACTTCCTTGGATCGTCGTATTGATACGTGCGCCCAACGTAAGTGTCACACCGTTGGCAATTGCAATCGTGCGAGTCGGTTCGAGCGTCACGCCGGTGCCATTGAACGAGATGGTGGAATTGCCGATGACGTTGATGTTGGCGGTGGTGGACGACGTCGGCGTCGCGCCAAATGCGCTGGCGGCATTGACGAATAACAAGCCGCCGCTGAGCGTCGTCCCGCCGGTGTAGGTGTTGACTCCCGTCACTTCCCACTCACCAGCTCCTGTTTTATAAACCGACGTCACGTTCGCGCCGGTTCCGCTGTCACCAATAATCGGTGCGAAGATATTCGCGCCGGCGTTCGAGCCAGTCAAAGTCAACGCAGCGGCCGCTGACGAATTCGCAAATGCGATGGCGGCGGTGTTGGCGAAGCTGAACGTGTTCGCGGTCGCGGTCGAGTTGTTGATTGTCGCGCCATTAGCGCCAACGGTGAAAAGCCGATCAGTCGAACCGACTGCGGCACCCGTGTATTGCAAAACGCCGCCATTAATCACGAGGCTCGACGCGAGGCTCGACGACGCCCCGATGCCGCTTGCCGCGCCACCGTTGCCAAGATTGGCGACGGCCAACGTGCCGCCGTTGACGGTCGTACTTCCCAAGTAGCTGCTCGCGCTGCCGGTGAGCGTCAGCGTCCCTGGTCCATTCATCACAAGCGATCCGGCATCGCCTGTCAGGCCAATCGCGCCAGAAAAACTTCCGCCCGCGACGTTCAACGTGCTTGAGACGCGAATCGTGCCCGCACCCGTGAGGGCCGTCACCGTACCGGCTGCGCTGAACGTCGTTGTGGCGGTGCTACTCGTTGAGAGCGTGCCAATGGTGCCGGATGTTGTTGAAAATGTTAACGCGCCTGAAGTTGTCACGCTCGCTAAGCTTTGGCCGGAGTTTGAGAACGTCACGACGGCACTGGCGCCGATCGTTAAGCTTTGCGTGGAAGCGAGGCTTCCGGTCGTGGCGACTACGAACGACCCGCTGGTGACCGTGATGCCGCCGGCAAAACTGTCGGTGGCATTGGCCAATATCAACGCGCCCGTACCGAGCTTCGTCAACGCTCCCGGGCTGTTGATTCCATCTCCCGTGAGCGTGTACGTGTTCACGCCGCTATTGGTGACAGTCATCGCCGCAGGCGCGAGCGCAACGCCTGAGTTCGAAAGATTCACCGTCGTCGCGCCGGTGTCTGTGAAGGTGACTGTGTTGCCATCAGCGTACGCGACCGCGCCACTACTGCCGGCGTCGAGCCAGTTGACGCTCGTCTTGTCCCAAGTGTTGTTGGTCGTTGCGTCGGTCCACGTCAGAAGGCCATTGGGCGTGGCCGTCACGGTCGCGACGTGCAAATCGATTTCGTGACTGGTCGTGTTGTCGACAAGGCTTACCGTAAAACTGCCGCCGATGGTCAAGCTCGACGTGTTCAAGCTTAACTGATTGAACGACGTGGCGTACGACGTGCTGCCGTAGCCGATGAGCTTGTAGTCGCCGGCCGTCGTTACCGAACCGGAGACGTTGATCGTTTCGACACCGGAGCCGAGCGTGAGCACGCCGGTCGTCAGATTGATCTGGCCCATCGACGCATTCGTTCCACCGAGATTGAGAACGCTGCCAGCGTTGAGCGTCAAACCTCCTGCGAGTGTCGCCGTGCCGCCGTTCGATCCGTTGACGGTCAACGCACCGCCACCGGCGACGGTTACCAATCCCGCGACCGAGGCGGTTGCGCCCGTCGCGAGCGTTCCACCGAGATTGACCGCGACAGCGCTAGAACCGAGTGCGGAATTGCTCGTGTTGCTGATGAAGAGTACGCCGCCGTTAATGGTCGTTCCGCCCGAGAAGCCCGAGCCGGTCGCGCTGCTGAGCGTCACACCGCCCGTCGATATAAGGCTTCCCGCACCGTTGATGGCACCACCGAAGCTGCCTGCGCCAAGCGTCATCACCGCGCCGCTGCCGAGGTTGACGGTGCCGGCCGTTCCCGTGAGCGAGCCGATCGTCTGACTGGTGCTCACATTCACGACTGCGCCAGAGGCAGCCAGCCCCAAACTCGCCGTCGATGCCAGAACGTTGACCGAAGAACTAAGGTTCAAGGTTCCGGTGACCGTGACACCACTCGTGCCCGATAGAGCGCCCGAGCCAGTAATCGTCAGGGCCGCGCCGTTGTTGACGAGCGTGCTTCCGGTGTAGGCGTTGACAGCGCTCAACGTGAGGCCACCTCCACCGCCGGTGCTACTGACAATCACACCACCAGCGCCCGAGATCGTGCTGGTAATTGTCACGCTGTTAGTCAGCACGTCGAACGTCGCCGTCGCACCAAGGTTGATGTTCATCAGCCGCGTGCTGCCGATCGTCGTGTTTCCGGTGAATTGCAGAGTTCCGTTGCCATCTGTCGAGTTGCCGCTAAATGTGGCCGCGACTAAAGCGCCGAGATTCGTATCATTGGCGACGCTAACGGTTCCGGAATCGATATTCATCGCTTTGAAAAGATTGCCCGTGTTGCCCAGGATCACCGTGCCGAATCCTGCCTTAGTCAGCGATGCAGTTCCTAAAACCGTGCCATTACTGATGACACCGTTGAGGCTCAGCGTTGAAGAGCTGCCGTCAACGTCGACGATTAATTCGCTGATACGCGTGGAAGTTACATTGATCACACCGATACCTGCGCCAATGGTGTTCGCGCCGCCGGTGGCCAGAATCAAGCCGGCCACGCTGAGATTCGTGGTCGTGAGTGCCTGAGTCGGGGCGGTAAAGCTGAGCGTGCCGCCTCCGCTCGAAATTGTATCGCCGCCCGTCAGTCGCAACGCGCTGAGCGCTTGATTACTTGCAGCGACGCCGACCGTCGCATTGGCGGCGACCGTCACCGTGTTGGTGGCCGCAGCGGTCTTGGGCGTCGTACCGTATGTGTCGCCATTGGCCAGCGAAGTCGAATAAGAGGCAGCCAAGAGAGGTGTGACGCCAACGGTGCTGCTGTAGGTCGCCAAGTCGCCGTTGACAAGCACTCCGCCGTTCAAAAATCCCGATGCGGCAACACCCGGGAGAAACACGGTTGGACCACTGGCCCCGGTACCAACGTTGGTTCCCGTGATGTTCAGCACGCCACCGACGAGATGAGCCGTCGTCGTAGAACCGGTGAACGTCGCCGCGTTTCCGGTCGGCCCGAAATCCAACGTCGAGGCGCCGGCGGTCATGGTCACACTGCTGAACGTGAAGGTCGAGCCAGCCGCCGCAGTCGCTGGCGTTAAGAAACGAAACGTGCCGCCATTGAACGTGACCGGCGTGGTGAGCGTCGGGTCACTGCGCACAAGAGCCGGAGCGTTGGTCGTGTCGACAACAAATGTTCCATGACTGGCCAATACGAGCGAGCTGGTGCCGGCAAACGCGCCGCTTGTAGGGCCAAGGGTTCCTACAGCGCCTCCAAAGACTGTAACCGTCTCGGTTCGAAGGCCAGTCGTGAGACCGCTTAAATTGCCGGTAATGGTGACATTGATGCCGTTGCCAAACTCGATGCCGTTACTCGACCCCGTGGCAATATTGCTGAGCCCGGTGAAGGTCAGGTTCACTGTCGCGCCCGGGTTGGCGTAGATGAGATTCGTCGTTCCGGACCCGATCGTGGTTAGCGTACCGAGCGTGAGATTTTGGCTGTTAGCGAAGTTCAGGGTTCCGGTATCGCGGATCGTGACCGCGGCTCCGGCGCCCGCCAAAACATTGGTCGTGATAAGCTTCGTGCCGCCGGTGAGCGCAATGCCTCCCGTACCGGTGTTATTCCCGTTCATGACGAGAGTCGTACCGACGCCAGCAAGCCCGACCGTTCCCGTGCTCGAATTATTGCCGTTCAGAATGAACGTTCCGCCGCTCACCGTGAGCGTGCTCGCGCCGCTGATCGACCCGTTCATTGTCGCGGCGCCGGTACTGCTGAACGTCAATCCAGTCGCGGTGGGGTCAAGACTGGCGTTGATCAAATAGTTGCCGGTGCCTGCCAATGTTAGACCGAATGAGCCCACGGCAGCGATCTTGTTCGTGGTATTGCTACCGATCGTAATGAGACCCGCGTCGGTCGAGGTGATGGTGCGGTTCGCGACCGCAAGGTCCAGGTCACCGGCGATCTTGACGTTCAATGCTCCTGAGGTCGGAGAGACTGTGAGGCTTCCACCACTCAGCGAAACGGTTCCAAGCGTTAGCGTTGGAAGATTGACTGCCGCACCGCTAATGGTCGCGTTTCCGGCCAAAACATTGAGTGGGCTCGTGATCGCCACGTTCGACGAAGTGTTCATGAAAATCGTCGAACCCGAAGCCCCGGTTGTGAGGACCGGACTGCCGGTGATCGACATCGAGTAACCGCCGTTGTCGCCGAAGACGAGGTTATCAAACGTGAAAACGCTCGGGCTCGCGGCGCTGCCGAGGTTATCCAAAAACACGACGTTCTTGCCGTAGCTGTTGCCGTTGCCGCCGACGACACCGAACTGATACGTCGCCGTCGAGCTACCGCCAGAAGCCGGAACGCCACTGCTCCAGGTCGCGGCGCTCCAATCGTAGAAGCCGTTGGCATCGGGCGTGGGTAAGCCCGTCAGAATATTCGTCGTCTGTGCAGAAGCCTTTTGAGGCAGGCCTAGCACCGTCAACACGATCGCGGCAACCGCGAAGGCAAGCGTGCGCGCAAAGCGAGACCGGCTCCACGATCGTGGAGTTTTCAAAGCGGAAGTTTGCATTGCTAATCTCGGCGGCCAGCTAATCGAAACGGGAGGGAAGTGTGGATCCCGCTGAGCCGCCTGGCTCAGGATGGAAAGTGTGCGACATTTCGTCGCACGTCTCACAGCAAACCAACAGTCTTCGGAACACCTCCGACACTAACTGCGATCACACAAAAAATGAACCGCCAATATTTCGTCATTCTTTTTCGATTTCTCGCCACGCCCTGCGCGCCTGCTTAGACTTTCAATACATTGCGGCGGCACCGGGGCAGCCACCCATCAATGTGAGGACGAACCGCTTTTGGGCCCAATTCGACACGTCGCCCTGATCATCGACGCATCGAACCCCTACGATCGCGCGATCATCGAAGGCGTTACACATTACATCCGCGACAAGGCTCACTGGAGCCTGTATCTCGAAGAGGATCGGTGGCAGAAACTTCCCGATATGGGCAAGTGGGCTGGCCACGGCGTCATCGCGAACTTCGATGATCGCAAAGTCGCCAACGCACTACACCGGCTGAAGGCGCCCGTCGTCGGTTTTGGCGGCGGCGGCGGCTGGTACAAGCCCAGCAGTCGCATCCCCTATTTCCTGACCGACCAGGAGAAAGTGGTCAACCTCGCGATCACACATCTCCTCGAACGAGGCTTTAGAAACCTCGCGTATTGCGGCTTTCCCAACACGCGCATCAACGAGTGGTCACGCGCCCGCGGCAACGCTTTCCGCAATCAAGTGCGAGCCAAGTGCATTGAATGTCGCACTTACATCGGGCGGCATCGCACGGCACGCAATTGGACCGAGTTGCAAGAACATCTCGCGGCGTGGCTGACGTCATTACCAAAGCCAGTCGGCATTGTTGCCTGCGATGATGTCCGCGCACGACACATTCTCGAGGCATGCATTCTTGCCAAGCTGGACGTGCCGAACGAGGTGGCTGTCGTTGGCGTCGACAATGATGAAATGCTTTGCGAGCTGACGACTCCGACGCTGAGCAGTGTGCAACACGACAATCGGCGGATCGGGTATGAGGCTGCCCAAATGTTGGACGAACTGATGGCAGGTCATCAGCCGAAGCGTCTCATCCATAAGATCGATCCGCTCGGCGTCATCGCTCGACGTTCGACAGATACGCTGGCAATCGACGATGTCGACGTCGTCAACGCGCTGCAATACATCCGCGAGAATGCATCGCGGGAGATCCATGTCCCCGACGTTGCTGATGCAATCCACGTCTCACGATCGACGTTGGACCGCAAGTTCAAGACCCTGGTCGGGCGAAGCGCGCGAGATGAAATCGAACGCGTCCGCCTGAATCAAGCGCAGCGCCTGCTCTCGACAACGGACATGAACCTCAAACAGATCGCGAGCCAGGCGGGATTTCGATCGGTTGCCTACATGACCACGCTCTTTCGCACGCGCATCGGCCATACGCCGGCCGATCTTCGCAAACACTTCCGTTGACTGTCGATGCGTCCGGCATGATTGCCGACGGATTGACGCATGTGAGAAATGTTGACGGATGAGTCGACCAATATTCGGTGAGTTGACAACGTTACGCGCGAAACTCTTTCCGTCGATGCCGGCAACGGAAAACTGAATCGTCAGCACCGACAAGATGACCCTTTTACGGAGCGTTCAGTGTCGCAGTCAAAGATCACAGCGGTCTTAACGCCGGGTTTCCAGCACCGGGTGCAATGCACCCGGCTCCTCGTAAGAGATTCAATCCGGCACACAGCTAGAGCCGAAACCTGCAGCGAGTCCAGAACTTTAGGCGTCGACGGCAACCCCGCGGCAGGGCCTTTTTTCGGATGGGCGAAGGGGCTCGAAACGCAATTGAGATTGTGGGTCATTGGACGGGCCGGTATCTTCCCACCCAAGCCTCCAACGACCGTCGGAACTGACTGCCATAGGTGACCATTCGATGTCGAACAGTCTGGTGCCCCGCGAGCGAATTCGCGAACGACTGGTACTGCTGGCGCTGGCGGCGGCACAGTTCACGAACCTCGTCGACTTTGTGGTGGTTATGCCGCTCGGTCCTCGGATCATGCGCTCACTTGAGATCGGACCGCAGCAGTTCAGCTTGATCGTGTCTTCCTATACTTTCAGCGCGGCGTTCGTCGCCATGTTGGCGTCCTTGGTGATTGACCGGTTCGACCGTCGCAAGAGCTTTCTGGCCGTCATCGTCGGCTTCACGTTTGGCACGATCAGTTGCGCGCTGGCCAGCGACTACGCGTCTCTCCTTGTGGCGCGAGTCGTCACTGGCGCATTCGGCGGGTTGCTGGGCGGCTTGGCGCTGACGATCATCGGCGAAGTCTTTCCCGACGAGCGTCGCGGTGCCGCGACGGGCGCGTTCATGGGAGCCTTCTCACTGGCTTCGATTGTCGGAGTGCCGCTAGGCTTGATGCTCGCCAATCATTTCGATGACTGGCATGCACCGTTCGCGATGCTCTCGCTGCCGAGCATCGTTTCTCTGGCGGCGGGCGTGTGGTTGTTGCCGCGGCTCGACGCTCATCTGACCTTGGCCCGACCCAGTCCACTAGCCAACTTCGCGGCGACGCTCGCGCGGCCAATTCACGTTTGGGCCTTCTTCCTCGTAGCCTCGATCGTCATGGGCGGCTTCATGGTCGTGCCCTATCTGGGATCCTATCTCGTCATCAATGTGAAAATCGACGAGAGCCGATTGTTCTGGGTATACGTGGCTGGCGGCGGCGCTACGCTTTTGACGTCGCCGTTCATCGGTCGGCTCGCCGATCGCGTCGGGCGTTTCGCGCTATTTGCCTGGCTGGCTCCCGCCGGTGGGTTGATGATGTTCGCAGCGACGAGTCTGCCGGTCGTGCCGCTGGGGATCGCGATGGCGGTCATCGCGGCGCTGATGATTGGCAACACCGGGCGGATGATCGTCGCCATGACGATGGTCAATGCCCGGATCGATCCGCAGCACCGCGGGAGCTTTATGTCGCTCAGTTCGGCAATTCAGCACCTGGCCTCGGGCTGCGGAGCGTACGCCGCAGGGCTGATCGTCGGCAGCGACGCGGCTGGTTCGTTGACGAACTTCAATGTCGTCGGCGGCATTGCGCTCGCAGCATCCTTCGTGAGCGTGGCGCTCGCCACGTCCCTGCGCCGTCCCGCCGTTCAATCCGCCGGGCTCCGCTTGACAACTGCGCTCGACCGCGACGAATACTGCGACGCCGCGTGAAATAACAACCGGCTTAGAGCGCGTCGTGGCAAATGGACTGGAGATTCGGGAAGCCCTCTCCCTTCGTGCCTGTCCAATAAGCTGCTTAGCGAACCAGCTCGACATATCAGCCCCAATGCTCCTCGAACACGGCTGGATCAAAGCTAATGGCTAAATTCTCGATCCCCCATGGTCCAATGACGACTTGATCTTCTTTCCCGAGCTGCAATGGACCGGTGAAAGAGGTATCGCCGAGGCACCGAAATCCCGATGGATAAGGGCACAACAGATTTGCCCTTTTTTTATCGGTTCGGCTGGGGCGGCTGGGGCTGTCCCGAGTTCATAAAAAGGGCGAGATGAGACGTCGATTGGGAAACGCCTAACGTTTCGGCAGATCCCGATACGGCATACCCTGATTATAGAGTTGAAGACGGTTTTGGCTTTTCGCTTTCAACACTTTGTTGGTGTTGAGGTCGCTTGCGTGTTGTTGCCAACTCATTGCTTCAATGAAGCTCTCCTCTTCGGCATATGCAGCCGCAAGGGCCTCAATGTAGGAAGGATCACCCCATGCAGTCTGCTCGCAAAGCTTCTTGGCATTTTCGACGGCGGCCTTTCCATTGCGGTATTTGGGGTCCGGGCACGTTGCCTGAAGCCAAGCGAGACGATAGAGAGCCCAAGACATTAGAGGGTCCAACCGTAGGGCCTCCTTATAGTCCGCAGTTGCCTCTTTGAATTTGCCCTGAATGTTCCACGCAATACCTCGATTTACAAACGCATACGAATTGAGTGGATCGAGACGAATTGATTCGTTGTGGTCAGAAATTGCCCTGCCGTATTCTCCCATAAGTTGAAAGGCACGTCCTCGGTTGTTGTAATACCCTGAATAACCCGGACTGAGTTGGATCGCTTTGCTGAAGTCGTTAATTGCTTGGTCGTATTCCTCGTTATCTCTTCTCGCAATTCCTAGATCGTTGTAGATAGCCGCTGACTTGGGAGCGAGGCGGAGCGCCTCATTAAAATCGGCGATTGCAAGATCGATGTTATGCTTTTCCCTCCACACGATCCCTCTGCCTCGGAGATAAGAGGGGTCATCTGGGTTTAGATGGATAACGTCTGTCAGTGCTTCGATGCCCCTTTCAAACGAGACCACGTATCGGGTTTCTAGCCATCCAGGTTTTGAGGCACTTACCCAGATTTTATCGGGCTGCCATTTCAAGATCCTCAACGTTATGCCGGGGTACACTCGATCGACAACTCGATCGCCGTCATATAGATTCGCATCGTGGATTACGACAACCATATCCCCCACTTCATGGGCAGAACAAATCCTCGCACAAAATGCGATAACGGCAGATAACAGACAACTGCTGGCTAGCGCATTTGTCATACAGATCAGTGTGGCCCGCATGTCCCGCTCCGATTGGAGTGACTGGACTTCGTATCAGGTGATAATGATGCCCATTATTCTCTCCAGCTGGGCAGTCCCTTCTTCATCTCTTTGGTTGCTTTGACCGCATTGAACTCGTCGGGATCGACTTCACCGATCCACTCCATGAAGTGATCGTGCTGTTCATTCGTGGGGTCAGCCAAAGCAGAGAGCATTTCGTAGTAGCCCCAGATGCCGCCGCAATCGTCTGGCGGGCAAGCACGCTCCCCTTCGACGCATAGCGGATACTTCATACCCTTCTCGGGCTCAGGGCAGCCCTCGAACAAGATCTCGTGCAGCCATCCATCGCCGAAGTCGTACTCGTATCTGAATCGAAACTTCTTCCCGTTTGCAGGAAGGATCTCGCTCAACTTCGTCTTGAGCGAGTTCTTGAACTCGTTCAGACCCATGCCGCCAAGCAATTTCGGATCCCCGTAGCGATTACCGGAGATCTCGAACTGGTGAAGGTGCGAGTTCTCCCAGCCCATCGCCGTTTGGATATGCTCGTGGAGCTTGTCGAGCGTGCAGTCGGCCACCTGGACTCGTCGCC
Source organism: uncultured Planctomycetota bacterium (assembly GCA_963708675.1). Lineage (GTDB taxonomy): Bacteria > Planctomycetota > Planctomycetia > Pirellulales > PNKZ01 > DATAXP01. Next base: position 95,579 of record CAVPTO010000003.1, on the reverse strand, counting down.
AGATCGGCGGCTTTGAGTCGTGCAGCGTGATCTTGAATTGGTACAGAAGACCGGACCTGCCTGATCGATTCTTTCGAGATGTTGAAGCGTCGATCACGAAGACCTCCTCGTTTTCGTCTTCGAAGAATGCGGCGACTTTTCCCAGCAAGGTAATTAGCCGCTTCTTATGGGGGCTCGGTGCGTAGATCGCAGCCGTGGAGATCTCGTCGTTCAAATGGTCGAGTTCTTTCCGTGTGAAGCCGATGACCTGCGTTCCTGCACCGGCAGCCTCGATCTTCTTCTTGAGGCTCAGCCGCAGGCGTGTGCAATGGATCAGCGTCTTACGTTGCTGCTGTGTGAGCTTGAGCGGGTACGTTTCGTCGGCCTTCTTCTTCGGCTTCATGCGAAAGGAAACTGGCCTGGGGTTCTTGCCGGATCGCAACTGATTCATTGTTTTAGCGAGCTTCTGCCGGATCTGCTTATGGCTGATCGACTTGTTGTGGTCGGGGTCGTAAACCCAGGTCATATCGACGCTCTTTCGCTCATGTCTTGGACGCTAGTCAGTCTAACGATTCCGATGCCATTTGGCAGCACTCGCTGGCTCGCTAAGATCAGAGGCGACTTGAACTACCTAAGGATCTCTTCGACGCCCACATGCGTGAAAAAGCAATCGTGTCTTGGCGCTGAGTAAAGACGGTGCGTTAGCGCTCCATGACGTGCAGCATGATTACGAGATCGTGGGCCTTGCACGGGGTAGGCTATCGGCACGTGGTCGTAGTCGGTGACCTCGGCCCCTTCGAGCAACTCGATCAGGGCTTGCGTCTCGTGGGTTTGTCCGGGCGTGAGGTGGAAGTGGAGCGGGTGGCCGTGGCGGTCGCAGAGGAGATGGATCTTCGTCGAGAAACCGCCTCGCGAGAGGCCCAACGCATGGTCCGCGGGCTCGTCGGGGTCGCTTTTTTTCCACCCCCCGAGGCGCAGTGCGCCGCGCGTACGACCGTGCCATCCACGCACCACAGTTGGTCGTCGATTGCGCCGACGTCCACGTGTGCCGCGAAGCCGATTGAGAATCTCGTCCAACAAACCGCTGGCGTTCCACTGGTCGAAGTGGTGCCAAACCGTTTGCGACGGCGCCAACTCCTCCGGCACATCACGCCACGGCGAGTCTGTCCGCAAGACCCACAAGATGGCATCAACCATCACGCGCGGATCGCGGGCGGCCGGCCCGTCCGCGCCGGCTTTGGAAACAGGTCTTCGATCACTTCCCAATGGTCGTCTGTAAGTCGGTGTCGCAGCATGGGCTCGCCCTCCGTGGCAAGATGTCGTCAACGCTCATCTCACATGCGCGAAATCGATCCTGCAACGAAAGAGCAGTTTTCAGACAAAGCCTAGCCTTTGGTTTCCAGCTTAAGGCACCCATTTGGCTTCATCTTTTTGAACGTCTCGCCTCGCCTGCTCCCAATCCTGAACTGCCGAATCGCCCTGACGTCCTCGCGCCTCGTAGAGTTCATACGCTCGCTTAGCGATCTGCGGTGTCAAATCGGGGTGCGTCTTCGGCTTGTCATCAAGCTTAGCTTCGGTTTTGGTTTCGGAATTTGTCTGAGCGTTAACATCGGGATTGGCGTCAGGTTTATACTCAGCGCTGACTTCCAATGTGGCTCCTGCTTTGTTGCGATCCAAAACCCAATAGGCGAGCAGTTTCACGCGGTCATTCACTAGAAACCATGCGAGAGCATAGCCCCACACGAACACTGCCCATTTCCATGGGAGCGGCTCCATGAGAAACCCAAAGACCGCAATCATGGTCGCCACGATTTGCGTGCCGAGCACGGCCACCCACAATATGCGCGCGGGGCGAATCGACCAGAATGGGCCGCGTGTGCGAGTCAGGAAGATCGTCAGGTGCCCGGCTACAGACAGCTTCAGATAGATCAGCGTCTGAATGACCGCACGGTCGAGGCCAAATATCACTTCGCCAAGATAAAACAGGCCAAACGCAGACACGACGCCGATAACACCCAGGACCGTAGAGATCCCCAGCACCATGGGCATGTTCCAGGCCTCGGGTTGGTTCCTGTAATGAACGTTGTCATAGGCAATGGACAGGATGGCTCCGTCGTTGAGTAATGCGATCATCACGATCATTACCGCGGTCACCGGATAAAACCTGAAGATCAGGATCGACAGCGTCATTAACAACAGCACGCGCAGCGTCTCGGCGATGCGGTAGATCGCATAGCTGTTCATCCGCTGGAAGATTTTCCGGCTCTCTTTGATCGCGTCGATGATCACCGACAGACCGGGCGCTACCAGCACGATGGACGCTGCCGCGCGGGCCGCGTCCGTCGCGCCGGAAACGGCGATACCGCAATCGGCCTTCTTCAGCGCGGGGGCATCATTCACCCCGTCGCCCGTCATGCCAACGATGTGGCCGCGCTTTTGTAGAACGTCAATAATGTGGAACTTGTGCTCGGGAAACACCTGAGCGAAACCGTCGGCGTTTTCGATGGACGCACTCACCTTGGCGGTCTCTTCTTTTTTCGAGTCGCCCAGGCTGGCGGCATCGAGGATGTCAGTGCCCATGTGCAGAATCTTGGCGGTCTCCTTAGCGATGGCCAGCGCGTCGCCTGTCACCATCTTGATCTTCACGCCCATCTGGCGCGCGGTGGCGACCGTGGCCTTGGCATCGTCTCGCGGCGGATCGAATAGCGGCAACACACCGAGAAACTTCCACGGGCCGTCCCCGTCGGCCCGCGCCACACCCAGCGAGCGAAAGCCGCGTGCGGCAAAGCCGTCGACGGCTTTGTCGGCGGCGGGCTTCACCTGTGCGGCATCCGCCGACAACTTCAAGATCACCTGCGGCGCACCCTTGGTCACCTTGAACGTTTTTCCATCCTTGGCTTTGACCGTGGCCTCGGTGCGTTTGTGCACCGGGTCGAATGGCATGAAATGCACCACGTCGTAGCTCTTCAACGCGTCCTGATCTTTCAGGCCGGCCAGCACCGCCAGATCAATGGTGTCGTCATTGTCCGAACGCGACGCCAGAGCTCCATCGAGGATCACCTGGTCGGCGGAAACATTGTTCACGCTGAAGGGATCGCCCAGCGTCAACTTGTTCTGCGTTAAGGTGCCGGTCTTATCGGCGCACAGCACGTCGACGCCGGCCAATTCCTCGATGGCCACCAACTTGCTCACGATCGCTTGCTTCTTGGCGAGTTTGCGCGCACCGACTGCCATCGTCACCGACAACACCGTCGGCATAGCGACAGGAATGGCTGCGACCATGAGGATGAGGGCGAATAAAAGGACGGGGTCCTTGGGAGGTTCCGCGTACAGCATCGGTTCACCGCGGTAGACACCGACAGCAATAATCACTGCCACCAGAGCCACCGCGAGGATGATCAGGTACTTGCCGATCTTCAGTACGGCCTGCTGAAAATGGCTGACGGTGTGCGCCTCCTGCACCAGCTTTGCCGTCTCGCCAAAGTAGGTGTTGGCGCCTGTGGCGTAGACCAACGCGCCGATTTCACCCCGGCGCATGATCGAACCGGAAAACACTGCCTCGCCGGGTTTGCGCGTGGCGGGCAGTGACTCTCCGGTCAGCGCGGATTGATCGACCGACACCTCGTCGCCGTCCAGCAAGCGCGCATCGGCCGGTACAATGTCTCCGAGTCGCAAGCGGATGACGTCGCCTGGCACCAACTCGCTCGCCGCCGGATTGATCCACTTCCCATCCCGCTTCACCCGGGCCTTGATCGCGAGCCTGGCCTTCAAGGCGTCGATGGCGTTGCCTGCCTGACGTTCTTCCCAGAATCCAACCACGGCGTTGCAAACAAGCAAAAAGAGGATGATGCCAAAATCCTCCCAGTGTCTGACCACGGCCGAAAGAATCACCGCGATTTCAATCATCCACGGGATCGGTCCCCAGAAATAGCTGAGGAATTTCAGGATCGCGTTGGTCTTCTCTTCTTTAATCTCGTTGGGGCCATATTGCGTCAGTCGCTTCTTCGCCTCAGCAGCCGTGAGACCGTCTGACGACGACTGCAATTTCTTTTCCACTTCTGCCATAGACAGAGTCTTGAGATCGTCCTTCGCATCAGGCTTCGATTGAGAAGCATCGGCGTGGCTGGTATTTGTTGCGCTCATGTCGTCCTTTCCATTGCGGAAGTGTATTCACCGCGGCGGGCAGCCGTGTTGCACCTGGCCCGGTGATACAGCGCTCGCTGAGCTGCAGGCACGCTGGCCTCATGGCCGTGCCAGATCTCCAACGCCGGTTGTTGGATGGCGCGAGCAAACGAAAACGTCAATGCCCAAGGGAGTCGCGACTTGAATCGAACATTCATCGCATTCAGACGCGCCGATGCCAATTCAGCAGGTTGACCGCCCGACAAGAATGCGATCCCTGGAACGGCAGCAGGGACGGCTCGCAAGAGACACCGCACTGTAGCGTCGGCCACTACGTCTACCGTCTCTTGCTTGGGACAGCTCAAACCCGGAAGCACCATATTGGGTTTGAGGATCATGCCTTCGAGTATTACACGCTGAGCATTCAGTTGATTGAACACCGCGTGAAGGACTTGCTCAGTTACTTCGCAGCATCTCTCGATATCATGTGACCCATCCATGAGCACTTCTGGCTCGACGATCGGGACCAGCCCTGCCTCCTGGCAGATTGCGGCGTAGCGAGCCAACGCGTGCGCGTTCGCATCAATGCAACTCCGCGTGGGAATGCCGGTGTCGATGGCAATCACAGCCCGCCACTTGGCAAAGCGAGCGCCCATTCGAAAATATTCATGGACGCGAGAGGCCAAACCGTCCAAACCCTCCGTGACTTTCTCGCCTGGAAAGCCGGCCAGATCCTTGGCGCCAGTGTCCACTTTGATGCCGGGAATGATTCCCGCACCGATGATGGCTTTGACAAAGGCCGTGCCGTCTTTCTTTCGCTGGTGGATTGTCTCGTCGTAGAGGATCGCGCCACTGATGCACTGGCCGAGATCGGGGGTGGTCACAATCAACTCCCGATAAGCACGCCGGGCTTCCTCAGTCTGAGGAATCGCTAGCTTCGCGAACCGCTTGTTGCACGTCGGATTACTTTCATCCATCGCGAGCAAGCCCTTGTCGCTAGCGACCAGCGCTTTCGCGGTGTCTGTCAGCACGTGCACGTTCATTGAGGAGTGCTCCACTTCCAGTTGCGGATCTCCGGCAGGTCTTGGCCGTGCTGGTCGATGTAATGTTTGTGCTCGATTAACTTGTCCTGAACCATCTGCTTCAGATACGCGCCCTTGGTGCCCAATTGCGGCAAGCGATCGACGACGTCTTGAACCAGATGGAAGCGATCCAGGTCGTTCTGCACGCGCATGTCGAAGGCCGTCGTGATCGTGCCCTCTTCCTTGTAGCCCCGAACGTGCAGATTGCGGTTGGTCCGGCGATAGGTCAGCCGATGGACCACCGAGGAGTATCCATGAAAGCCAAAGATGATGTGCTTATCTTTGGTGAACAGCGAATCGTAATCCGTTTCGCTGAGCCCGTGCGGGTGCTCGCTCGCGGACTGTAGCTTCATCAGATCGACAACATTGATCACGCGGATTTTCAGGTCGGGCAGATGTTGGCGAAGAATGGAAACGGCGGCCAGAATCTCCAGCGTGGGTGTGTCGCCGCAACAAGCCATCACCACATCCGGTTCGACATTCTGGTCGTTACTGGCCCATTGCCAGATGCCGATGCCTTCCGTGCAATGAACCACGGCGGCATCCATTGTCAGCCATTGGGGCAGCGCGTGCTTCCCTGCGACTACCACGTTCACATAGTGCCGACTGCGCAAACAGTGATCAAAAACCGACAACAAGCAATTGGCGTCGGGAGGTAGATAGACGCGCACAATATCGGCCTTCTTGTTGATCACATGGTCGATGAAGCCGGGATCTTGGTGAGTGAAGCCGTTGTGATCCTGCTGCCAGACGTGTGAGGCGAGCAGGTAGTTCAGCGAGGCAATCTTCCGGCGCCAGGGGAGTTCCGACGTTACCTTCAGCCACTTGGCGTGCTGGCTGAACATCGAGTCGACGATGCGGATGAAGGCCTCGTAGCTGTTGAATAGCCCGTGCCGTCCGGTCAGCAAATATCCCTCCAGCCAACCTTCGCACTGGTGCTCGCTGAGCATCGAATCCAACACGCGTCCCGTGGGCGCGAGGAATTCGTCGTTGCTTTGTTCCCGGGCATCCCACTGACGATTCGTAACTTCAAACACCGCGCCCAGGAGATTCGAGAGCGTCTCATCGGGGCCGAAGACCCGGAAATTGCGCTGCTCCTGATTCAGCTTGGCCACGTCGCGAAGGAACTTGCCAAGTACGAGCGTGTCCTGGCCGTAAACAGCGCCAGGCGACGGCACATGCACCGCGTGGTCGTGGAAGTCGGGCATGCGCAGATCGCGCAGCAGAATGCCGCCGTTGGCGTGCGGATTGGCGCCCATCCGCCGTTCGCCCTTGGGTGCCAGCTCGGCAAGCTCTGGAATGAGTCGGCCAGTTTCGTCGAAGAGCTCTTCTGCTTTGTAGCTCTTCATCCAACTTTCAAGCTGCTTGACGTGCGCGGGATGCGCATCATCCACAAGCAGCGGCACCTGGTGCGCTCGGAACGTGCCTTCGACTTGCAGACCGTCGACGACTTTCGGTCCCGTCCAACCCTTCGGCGACTTGAGAACAATCATCGGCCAGCGCGGCCGCGTGGTGTCCTTGTTGTGCCGCGCACTGGTTTGGATCTCTCGAATGTCCTCAATGGCCGTTTCGAGAGTAGCGGCCATGAGCTGATGCATCGTTGCCGGGTCATCGCCTTCCACAAAGTAGGGCGTCCAGCCACAACCTCGAAAGAACTGTTCTAGTTCCTCGTGCTCGATGCGCGCCAAAACTGTGGGGTTGCTGATCTTGTAACCGTTGAGGTGCAGGATCGGCAGCACCGCGCCATCGGTAATCGGGTCGAGAAGTTTGTTGGACTGCCATGCAGTTGCCAACGGGCCTGTCTCCGCTTCGCCGTCGCCGACAACGCAGGCGACGATCAGGTCGGGGTTGTCAAACGCGGCCCCGAACGCGTGGCTGAGCGAGTATCCCAGTTCGCCTCCTTCATGAATCGACCCGGGTGTCGTCGGCGCCACATGGCTGGATATCCCGCCGGGAAACGAGAACTGTTTGAACAGTTTTTTGAGCCCAGCCTTATCCTGCGTGATGTTCGGATAAACCTCACTCCAAGTGCCTTCGAGGTAAACATTCCCCACGATGGCCGGGCCACCGTGACCGGGACCGGCGATGTAGAACATGTCCAGGTCGTACTTCTTAATGACCCGGTTCAGATGCACGTAGATGAAGTTCTGGCCTGGCGTCGTGCCCCAGTGCCCAACGACCAGCGGCTTCACGTGCGAAAGTGTCAGCGGCTCTTTCAGTAGCGGATTGTCGTAGAGATAAATCTGCCCGACCGAAAGATAGTTGGCGGTGCGCCAATAGGCGTTGACCTTGCGAAGTAGCTCGGGCGAAAGTGGGCCGTTTGCGTTGACTGCTTTCAGATCGTTCTCGTTCGCTTCGAGGTTCTGTTCCATCACTTCAATTGGCATGGCTTCTTCCTATAGAGAGACTCGAGGCGATCCTAAGACACGTGCTGCGGCGATGGTGCGCTCGCGAGTTCTTTCTGAATCGATGCAGCGACGAAACGAAAAAAGCCGACGCGATCGAACACTCATGTGTTCGATCGCGTCGGCTTACTCATTAACGAGTCTCCCGGCCATCGGCCGGGTTACCCTTTATTTAGTCATCCGAGGTTTTCAAGATTCTGCCGAGAGCTGCTACCTCAACACTCATCGGCGCGGCTCATTGTACGCCTCCGGTCTCAAGATGCAAGAAAGGTTGCCGACGCGCTCGGTACAATCTTGATCCAGATGGAGATTTCGAAAGAACGTAAGGAATCGACATGAGTCTGTTTTCGCTGGTCAGCGTGCTTGTCGTGCTGGCCGCGCTTTGCAGCTATTTGAATTATCGTTATCTCCGGCTGCCGCCGACGATTGGCGTGATGGCAACCGCACTGGTTGCGTCGCTCTTGCTGCTGACTGCGGGTTCCACAGCAACGGCGATCCGTGGCTGGGCCGCCGCGCTCGTTGGTCAGGTCGACTTTAACGAGGCGGTGTTGCATGGCATGCTCGCCTTCTTGCTATTCGCCGGTGCGCTTCACTTAGATTTTGGCGAGCTGGCCCGAGAGAAGTGGACCATTGGGTTGCTGGCCGTGTTTGGAACGTGTCTTTCCGCCTTTTTGCTGGCGATTGGCGCCTACGGCATTTTTCGCCTGCTCGGCCTGCTGGTGGGATGGATGCCGTGCCTGCTGTTCGGTGCTTTGATTTCTCCGACCGGCCCGATTGCGGTACTGGCGATTATGCGGAAGGTTGGAGCGCCCAAGCGGCTTGAGATTCAGATTGCGGGCGAATCACTTTTCAGCGACGGAGTATTCGTCTAGCGTGAGTTTGCCTTCTTCAAAGGTGGCAACATTCAGGCTGTGCCGATCCTCCATCTCGGCCCACTCCAACTTGAAATTCGTCGCCGCCCGTTTGCGGGCGTGATGATCCCAACCATTGGTGAGCAGAACGCCGCCGATATCGACAAACAACGTGGTGATCGGGACTGCGTTTTTCATGGGACCTCTGGCAACGTCGTCTTCCGCACTTGATCGTCCGTGACTTTCGCCAAAAGTACGGCGCTCGATCGGGCGCTCTGGTGATAACTATGTAGAGATTCGCAAAGCGATTCCTCGCCCGCAGCAAACAGATCTCGTGGTGCTTCGCGAGACGTGTCGACGGCCAAATGCCACCGTGTGCCGGGCAGCAATGGAGGCAACTTGAAATCGATCGGCTCGACATCGGCATTGAAGATCAGAAAAAGCGCGTGCTGCTCATCTTCCTGGAGCAGACAGGCGAATCGTTTTTCTTTCCGATCAGACCAGTTAGGCATGGTCCCTTGCGGTCCAAACCAATGGACCTCGGCGTCCCTGTAGAATTGCTCTTTGCTCAAAACTGGATGAGCCCGACGAAAGGCGAGCATACCCCGAGTGAAGCGAAACACTTCCCTGTGCTGTTCCAGACAACTCCAGTCATACCAGGTTGTTTTGTTGTCCTGGCAGTAGGCGTTGTTGTTGCCACCTTGCGTGCGCCGAAATTCGTCCCCGCCGAGCAACATCGGGACGCCCCGCGAGATTAGTAGGGTCAAAAGGAAGTTCTTGATCTGGCGTTTACGAATGGTCTCAATCCCGGCATGTGTCGTCTCGCCTTCGACGCCATAGTTCTCACTGTAGTTGGCGTCGGTCCCGTCATGGTTGTTCTCTCCGTTCGCTTCATTGTGCTTATCGCGATAGCTGACCAGATCGTTTAGAGTGAATCCGTCGTGGCAGGTGACGAAGTTGATGCTTCCTTCAGGGCCCTTGCCGGACCTGGTATAGATATCGGCGCTGCCGCAGATGCGGCTGACAAACGAGCCGAGCATCCCATCGTCGCCGCGCCAGAAGCGTCGGACGTCATCGCGGTATCTGCCGTTCCACTCCGCCCAGCGCCGCTCTGAAAAACTACCGACCTCGTACGCACCGGCGGCGTCCCACGCCTCGGCGACGATCTTGACGTCTCTCAAGATCGGATCCTCGGCGATCCGTTCGAGGAGCGGGGCATTGGCTAGCAACTGGCCGGTGCCGCCCCGGCCAAGAACCGACGCCAAGTCAAACCGGAACCCATCCACATGCATCTCGATTGTCCAATATCGGAGTGCGGCCAGGATGTGGTCTCGCACCACGGGGTGGTTGGCATTGACGGTGTTGCCTGTGCCCGTGTAGTCCGCATAGTAGCGTTTGTCTGCTCCTAGCGTGTAGAAGATCGAGTTATCAATTCCGCGAAAACACAACGTTGGACCCAGTTCGTTTCCCTCCGCCGTGTGGTTGAACACGACGTCCAGAATCACTTCGATCCCGGCTTTGTGGAAGGCCCGGACCATTTCCTTGAATTCTAGAATTTGCTGGCCCACACTTCCGGAACTGCTGTAGGAAGTCTTCGGTGCACAGAAAACTACGGGATCGTATCCCCAGTAATTCCTGAGCGGTTGATTTGTTTGTGGATTCCGGCGCACGACAGAGTTTTCGTTGAACTCCTGCACGGGCATTAGTTCTACGGCCGTCACCCCCAGTTCTTTGAAATAGGGGATCTTTTCTATGAGTCCTCGGTACGAGCCGGGATGCTCTACATCGGAAGTGGGATGAATTGTGGCGCCACGCACGTGGATTTCGTAAATGACCGTCTTCGACCACGGATGCCTGAGCGGTTGGTCTGCATCCCACTCGAAGGTCTCATTGACAAATACGCATTTCGGCATCGACTTGGAGTTGTTCAGCTTCGAGAGCGCTAGGCCTTGCTCCGACGCCGACGAGTCATATCCACGTGCCGTTAGAAAATCCCACGGGGGCACTTGCGAAATTGCGGTAGCGCAGGGATCGAGAAGCAGCCTGTTGAAATTGAAGCGATGACCTTCACTGGGTTCGTAGGGGCCATCCACGCGGTAGGCATAGAGTTGGCCGGAACCGATCTCCTCCACCCAAACGTGCCACACGTCGCCGGTGTGGTTTCGCGCTGAATCCAGATCGATGATCCGGGCGGGCACTGCGTCTTCCGGATGGTCGAACAATTCGAGTCGAACGCGGCTGGCGTAGCGGCTGAAAATAGCAAAATTCACACCTCCTTCCGTCTCCTGTGTTCCCAAAGGCAACGGCGAGCCCGGCCGAGCTTTCCCGTGCTCGGAGATTTCCACGGTACGATTGTGCAATTCGCGTTGGTGCGTTTTCATCATCTTTGTCTGAAGGTATCACTCGGGCCGTGTAAACTGTCGCTGAACCTCGACTTGGGAACAGCGTTGCGCGGCGTTCGTGCCAGTTCGCTCCCTTATCATGACACCTTCTCTTTGTATTTCCGGCAGCGCCGGATTAGGGCGTTAATCGAACTATCGTGCTTGAGCTGAGATTCGGTCGGGCTTTCAAGTTCGGGGATAATGCGCTGCGCGAGCACCTTCCCCAAGCTTCTGCCGGTAGTGCTCGATCTCCTTGGCCGCCTCCTTGTGATTCTCGTGGTCGTCCTTAAACGCCGGATCGATGTCTTTAAGATTGACCCTGGCGCCGGGCGCCACTTGAAACTGTTGCCGATAGTTCATATTCGCGTTCCTACCGACACCGATCCGCTGGGCACAATGCTTGACGGACTCCAAATCGCGATGCAACCCGTAGGGTCAAACGCCAGCAGCGGCCTCTTCGGCGTGAACTGTTGTTGTCTGCGCTTGAGTCTGATGCAGGATGTCCTTGGCGCGTTGGACTTCCTCGGACGTCCCGTTGGCAACGAGTAGGAGTTTGCCGTTCTTCACTTCGGTCTCATATTGCATGACGCTATTCTTCGGAATGCCGATGCTGAAAAGCGCGGCGCCGAGAGCATCAACCCACACGGGGCGATCGCAAGCAAGGCAGTACAACAAATCGCGCGTGCGCCGATCTGGAAGTTCTGCGTTATAAGAAGCACAAGACGATAGTGCGCGGTGACCCTGGCAAAGACAGCGAAAACTCTCCCAGAGCCAACGTGATGACATAATGAATGTCAAGGCGCGGTGTGATGAGGCTCATTCGAATGTCACGCCCACGAAAATGCGGACGGGGCGGGACGGCGCGTAGGCAGTCCACCGCGTCGGCTTACTCTTTAACTGGTCTCTCGGCATAGCCGAGTTGCTTCTCAATGAGTCGTCCGATTAAATGCGCCGACAAAGCGACAAGCGAGTCTGTACAAACGAAGGTTACTTCCGGTTGTGCTCTGCGTAGAATGTTCTTGCCTGCGCTAGCAACTCGTTTTCGGTTGTATGGTGAGCGTCTACGACAACCGACCCGACAACCTTGGCTGCGATGTCATGATGGTGCTCTTTCAGTTCGGCAAGCAATTGGTCCATCGCGCTGCTTGCCCCGGTGCCGCTGCCAAATACCAGCACCTGCTCGGCCCCCTGCAAGGTCTTGGCGACGGCTTCGTAGAAGCTCTTTCGCTCAGGCTCGCGATGGCCGTCGGTCTCGGCGTTGCCGGGCGAATGCAAGTGAAGACGGAAGCCGTGCGGATCGTAGGGGACGAGTTGTTGCGGGACGGCGTCTTTCAACTCGGTGCGATAGATTCGTGCTTTGTGGTGGTCGATGACAACGAGCAGATGAGCGCCCTGCGCGACGGGTGTCGTCATCGCGGGTTCGGCCGATTGTTCCAAGAAGCGGCGAATCGTCAGTAGGTCTTCGACCGTTGCCATGTCCTTATGTTTTGGGGCGTGAAAGATCGCCGAATGCCCGTTCCGCTCTACGTGGAGTGAGCCATGCGGCTTTTCGGTCACGTTCGCCAAGGCGCCCAGTAGCTACCGCACGTCGTGCCACTCAAGGTTGTGAGCCGCCGGATGACGGAAGATCGCTTCGTAGGTGTGTCGGTGATGACCGTTCAAGTGGGCTGGCGTGTTGATGATGTCCGACGTGTTCATTGTGCTTAGCTCACATTGTGCTTGAAAACAGGCGCGTTCTCGGTGCTGATGGACGGTCAGCCCGAGCGGGCGTGCCGATCGCCTCACGCCCGAGTTCGTTGATGGTTCCGAACAACATTGAGGACATTCGCTTCCTAATTCGTAGATCCCGGTTGCGACCATTGCTTGGCGGAGATGCCGTCTACGAGTTGAAATACTTGAACCATGGTGCCGGTTGTAAAGGCGTGGACCACTGCGCCGGTCGTGATCTCGACCTCCGCGGCAGCCTCGCGCACGGCGACGCCCGTGATCCGTTTGATCTCTTCCAACAGTTCCTGTTCCGAACTCTTAAAAAGCTGTCGGTGGTACTCCTGCACCGTGGCGGCGCCCTCGGGGCCTTGAGCGAGGACCTTCTCCGCCGGTGACAAGGCTTCGTGCAGCGTCACGACTAACGTATCTTCACATAGCACGACCGTTACCGCTTTCGGCGCATGCCCGGTCCGCTGCTTTTGAAAAGCTGAAGCCGCGTGAGCGACTTGTTCGGCCATGGTTGGCATAGATCCAATCATTGCGTGATCCCGGAAACGCGCACGAAAAAAGCCGACGTGGTCGAGCACCAAAAAGTGTTCGACCACGTCGGCCTACTCGCGAACAAGCCTCCCAGACCAGACCGGGCTGCTTTTCTTCTAGTCGTCCGACCGCATCGGGAAGGCGGCCATGATCGCACGGCCGCTTCCCATCGCTGGTCAGTCTAGCCCTGTCTTTCGACAAAGCAATGGTTAAAGCCGCAGTTACCTTTCTGATAGAATGCGACGGCTGACCGCGCCAGGGATAAACTGCGTTGTTATTGCCCGTGACCGGATCGAATCGAACTGCCTCTGAATCCGCTTGAAGCCGCGCATGAGAACTCTGGGGGAAATCGAAGCCGCCGTCTGCGAAGGCATCTCGAGGTTCGAACTGGAGTACATGGGCGCGGGCCAAAGGACATTCACGCTTACCTTGTTGGCGACCTGCTCGTCGTTCGCCTTCATGGAGTTCTGACCGCGGCCGAACAACAGTTAGTCAAAACGCTTCCGGCCGAAAAAGGGCGCGATCTGCTGAAGCAAGTGCGCACTCAGCTTGTCGAAACCGCGCGGCCATTCCTGGAAGTGATGCTCGAAGAGATCACCGGCATGAAGGTGCTCAGCTTGCACCACGACATCAGCACGGTTACGGGCGAAGAGGTCGTGCTGTTCACGTTTGTGGAAGCACCGCACTTTCGTGACACGAAAAGAAAATAAACCGCGCACCGACTTAACATTCGCGGTTCAGCACGCTTCGGCCCCAGCATTTCTCTAGCGATGAGAGCATTCCGCTTGCCTTCTGCCTCATGCGGTATAGACTGAACCGCACGAGGTCGGACGACTGAATAAAAGGCAACTCGGGCAAAGCCGGGTGGCCTGTTAATAAGTAAGCCGACGTTGCCGAATACCTTCGGGTGTTCAGCAACGTCGGCTTTTTTCGTTGGTCGATCGTCCCTCCAAGCTTCCGGGGTGCAATGCCTATCCCGCGCGAAGTGTATTTGGCTTATGTCGTCAGGAGTTTTGAAATGTTAGGCACGATCTTGTTGGTCGTTCTGGTTCTGCTTCTTCTCGGCGCATTACCCACGTGGAACCATAGCCAAAACTGGGGCTATTTTCCGAGCGGCGGCCTTGGGCTGGTAGTGCTCGTTCTGGTCGTTTTGGTGCTGATGGGACGAATCTGAACCGCGGCGTTCGCTCGGACTTCTGCATAAGCAATGCAGCTGCCGAGGCGATCGGTAAGCATTCGCAAATAATACGTAATCACCCGTGGCGCCCTACCACGGTGACGAAGAGTGTTCCACCGTTCGGCTTCGGTCGCGGAGCATCGACGTCCACTTCCCAGAGCGTGCGCGTCGTCACAAGCACGAACACAATCAGCGCCGGCACGGCGGTCCAGGCGACTTCGATCGACTTGTTGCCATAGACTTGCGGTGGTTCCGTGGTTTTGTCTCCTGCGCGACGACAAAAACGGAACAGGCAATAACAGTAGCACTCTCTCGACGACAAGAAAGCTCAGCGCCGCAACGGCCAGCACCAGCACGGAAGGGTCGCGGATCGAATAGGCCGGCGGTGAAACGGCGTCGAAGATCGACATTCTCTGATCCGCGGTCTGGCGATGTCGTCCGACCCAAAATGATCCTTCTCGCGGAGCCCAGCATCGAGTCGTTTGCTTGATGCTGACGCGTTGGTGACTCAGGAGAAACGAGCGCGGCGTTCGATTTCCAGAAACGTTTGCCGCATCGTGACGTCGCCCGGATGATTTCTCTCTCACATCACGAGAATCCTGCAGCCGAAAGCCGCGGTCAAGCACTCCGCGGATTTCTGGAAAGCGCATGTGCTAGAATGGCGATCGCCGTGCCTGATTGATCTGAATACCGGCGGATGGGCCGCGTGCTCGGCCTTCAGAGATGCATCTCGGTTGAACTGATCAGGCCAAGCAGCCCCCAACAATCTGGAGGTGATCATGACGGCCGAAAGCGAAGAGCTGGACGGCGGCAAGATCTCAGAGGAGCGGAAGGCCGAAAAGCTCGCTAACGAGGGACACGTGCAATTCGTTCCTTTCGCGGAGCGTTTGGTCGGCGCGTGTGTGGTAGCGGTATACGACTCCATCACACGGGCAGAACGGGCGTTGCACATCTTGCACGGCTCCGAGTTTCCACATGACCAGATGTCGCTGGTCATGTCGCACATCAAAGACGATCCCGATTTGGTGACAGATCTCAAGTTGGGGCAAGAGTCCGCTAAGGAATCGGCGGTTTGCGCTGGGTTAGGAGGGGTTGTCGGATTCCTCAGCGGGATTGCGGTTGCTGTGGTCACCGGTATCGGAACAGTCTTCCTCTTGGGCCCGATCACCGGCCTGTTCGGAGGAGCGGCCCTGGGAACGTTCGTCGGCGCAATGGCAGGGTTAGGCATTCGCCGCGAAGATATCGGCCGCTACGAGCAATGCGTCAAGGATGGGAAAGTACTCGTGATTGCCCACGGCGAATCGCACGAACTAGATCATGCTAAACGAATCCTGAACGGGACCGATGTGAACGAAGTTAAGCTTCATAGCCGAAGCGGCCCGCACGCCCCCCACTGATACAGCTAACACCCGCTCGGCAACTTGTGCCCAAGATGTAATTCGGGCGAGTGGATGGAACTTTGTGGAATTAATTACGCTCATGGCGTGGCAGGTGTGATCTGCCTGAAACCAATGACCCCCACGGCAACTCGCGGTCCGGAATCTCCGCTCGGTTGAGTGTGTAGGTCGTCCGCTTTGGCATGCACGACGAGCGAACGGCCGATGATCGAGCTGGTTTTCAGACCATGGGCGATCATATCGATGAGCGCGACGCCATCGTCGTTGGCCGTGATGTTTCCAAGATCGCCGAGATGATGATGCGGCGCGTCGAGTCCGCCGTGTTCTTGATGGCTGGGATTGTAATGACCGCCCGTCGTCGAGCCATCTTCCGCACGCAAGTCACCAAATTCATGGACGTGGAAGCCGTGCTTCCCCGGCGAGAGTTTTCGCACTTCGCCGGCGATATGCACGTCGCCGCCTTTTTGAAGGATCGAGATTGTGCCGGTGACGTCATTTCCCTTCGTCGGTTCGAGCACGCAGATTGCCTCGGCCGGTTCCGATTTGTCCGAACCGTTGGCGCCGGCTTTCATTTGATTACAGGCGACTCCGCTCAAACTGATTCCCAACAGTGCGATCCAGGTTTTTGCAGTCATGGTGCACCTCGTGATTGATGATTCGTGGACTACGGTTGTGGCGATGCAGTCGTAAGATGATCGACTACTTGTTGAACGCCGGTGGTTTCTTTCGCAAGTTCAACCGCCTTTACTTTCGCGGTGAGATCGGGCACGGTCCCTTTCAACTCGATGACGCCATCCGACTCTGTAACGACGTCGATGTTCGACGAACTCAGTGCTTTGTCCCAGTGCAGACGGCTGTAGACGCGACCTTCAATACCAAAGCGATCAATGGCGCGGCGCACCTGCTCCCAACCTGATTCGACTTCCGAACTAATAGCATTAACTCCCCGATCGATCGCAGTGCCGATCTGTTGACCGATACCTTGATCAGGCGGAGCCGCAAATGCGGTCATCCAGGTCGCACTGCAAATACCCACGGCAACGAACGCAATTGCCATCATTATTCGCGACATTTCGGCTCTCCTCTGATGAGATGGTAGGTGAAATGAGAAATGCCATGCGCACTACGTAGAGGCTATGTGCTCGCTTTCCGTGTCGACGGGGGTGTCGGCATGTTCGCGAGGCTCGGTCAGTTGCGCTTCAAACGTCGTTCCTTCCCAACGATCTGCATCGATCCAACGGAAAGTAAACTGCAAGATCGTCCCGGCGCTCTGGCCCGACGTCGGTAAGTCGACATAGTGCAATCCCAGATGCGAATCCTTCGTGGAACTGGTTCGTGTCGTTTTCCAATCGTCGCTCGTCCATCGCACTTCGGCGCTTGCCAATACCTCGATTCGCAAATCATGGTCGGCAGGCAGCGTGGCGCAAGGCTGTTCGAATCGCCAATACGTCCGATGGCAGCGGACTTCGTTGTGTACGTAGCGCTCGGCGGCATGCACGGGCATATCGAACACTTTTCGGTCGTGCAACGAACGACGCAGCTTCAGGTATTCGGCATGCGCCCAGACCAACGGCATTGCCGAACCTGACGGTCGACCGCAGACGAGTTGATGCTCGGGAATATCTTCGGAGTCCCAAATCTGTTCCGGGATCAGCCCGCTGGCGTTGGCAAAGCCCTCCATCGATTTCAGCAGCCGATGCGCCTCGTCGATGTGGCCGGCCGCCAACTCATAATGCCCACGCTCGCCGGTGAGCAGCGGCCAGAGGCGACCAATACCGGTGCCGTCGAACGGGCTTCCGTCGGCGTGTTCGCCGTAACCGTCATGGTTATACCGATGCCACGAAGTGCCAGATGGCGTCGTGACCTTGAGCACGTGGTCGATCACGCGAACCGTGTTCACGATCCGCGGATCGTCGGCGGAGCGCAGCCCGAAACGCACCAGCGCGAGAGCGTCGGGGCTGACGACCTCGTCGACGCTGACGTGCCCTTTTCCGTCCTTGTGGTTCTTCAACGTGACCGACCCCGAAGCCGGCATCTCCGCGGTTCGTTGATTAGGCTTCGCGAAACGAACGTAATAGCCATCGACGCCCACCTCTCGCGCCAATGCCGAATCGGTGACGTACAACTGCGATTCGATCTCCGCGTTCCACATATCGGCCGTCTCGCGAAGAAACTCAGCGATTTCCGGTTCGTCGTTTTCCTCCGCCATCTCCGCAGCGCCGAGGAGTGCCGCAATCTCGACGGCCAACGTCGAAGCAAAGTAGCCGGCCTCTTCTTCCCAACGGTCCAGCGGAGTCACCGGACCGTGACAAACCAAGTAGCTCACCGCCTTGCGTGCCATGCCCCACAGAGGCTTAATGTCCTCATCGCTGAGCGCCCCTTCGCGACGCGCCAAGCCAATTAGGAGAATCGGAAAGGCGGTCTCGTCGAGCTGAATGCCGTCCCAGTATGGGCGGCCATTCAAGAACATGTTTTGCGACCAGTGCCCATCCGGTTCCTGCGTCACGTGCAGAAAAAACAGAACGCGCCGCGCAGTCCTTGTGGCCGCCGGCGGCCAGCAGTCCGCCGACCGACTGGATCAAGTCGCGCGGCCAAGCGACGTGGTAGCCCTTGTCTTGGTCGCCCTTCGACACGCCCCAGGGTGTGCCCAAGCTGGCGACGATGCCGCCGGGGAACTCCTTCGACTCGTGAGTCCGAATGACCGCCGCGCTGATCTTGTACAGATTCTCCGCATGGTCGACAGAACCTTTCAGCGGATTCAAGCTGTTCTGCCAATCTTGCCAGTCAGCGACATATCGATCGCGGGCGGCGGGAAACCCTTGCATCAAACTTGCCCGGGCTCGATGTGCGGCGTCGTCTTCGTCGCGGCCGAAACCCAGAGCCATCACAAACCGTCCATCGCAAGTGGCAAGGTCTACTTCTGCGGTGAGGACGACGTTCCCATGTTCCGCGCGGTCGTAAGTCCAGAGCATTTGCTTGTGTTGCTCCAAGTCGAGCCGTCCATCGGATTCCCCGGCGAATCCCGCCGAACGCTTGAGCCATGGCGCGGTGCAGGCCAGTGCGAGCGCATAGTCGCCGCGGCGCGCGAAGAGCATCGGCATTCCTTTGAACTCTCCGACCCAAGCGGTGTTGTCGGCGCCCTGATTATTCAGATGAGGCGCCACCAGCACATACAACGCATAGTCCGCGAGGCTTCCCTCGAGAGCACGAAATTCCGTTGTCTGCAGCAGAGCCGCGCGATGCGGATCGGACAAAATCGATTTCACGATTTCGTATCGCCCCTCGCGACATTTGTTATGCATGCGAAATGCCGGAACCCCGTCGGCGAGATAACTCACCTCTGAAGTCGCGTTGTGAAGCTCATCCGACATCCACTGCTTGCGATCCGTGACGATGAACCCCATTCCGCGGATGCAGGCACAATCCACGAATGGATAGAACACCTCCGACACGATGCCATGCGTCAGCGAGAACCATAGTTCGCTGTCGGGATTGATGGCCGTACCGACCCCGGTCTTTGCCGACGAGGCCCAGTGCGGCTTCGGTCCAGGTGCGGGGGCTTCGTTCTGCGACATTGGGATGGGGCTCACTTTGAGGGAAGGATGCTCTGGGAAGGCAACCTCTCACGCGGGCTGCGCTGCGTTCGAAGTCCCTTGAACGCTGCGGAGATATCGCGACGAGAGACAAACACGACCATTTCTGAAAGCATGGCGGAAGCCAGGCACAACGTGCACCAAGCGTGCAGCACCACGCCTTGCACGATCACAAGACCCACGCTTCCGAGGCCAAGGGCGAGCACGATCGCCACGTAGCACAGGCGCAGCCCAGAGCGCTCGTGCGTGCGATCGCCACTAAGAAGCGTTAGGGCGAGTCCAGCCTCGACGAGATAGGCGATCACGCCGAACGGCGCGTCATGAATCGGAAACCTCACCATGCGACTAACAGGGGCCAGCCAACCGTATTTCAGAACGACGACGCTGCCCTGTCCGAAAAACGGCTCCCACACGTGCGCGACGATGCTGTATTGATATAGCGAAAGATACGTCGCGATCGAACAACCGATCAGCGCTAAACAGGCGGCGACTAGTCTTTCATCTCTCATAGTTGCGCTGTCGGTTGATCGCACGGCGGTCGCTGCATCGGGTAGTTCCATGACCGTTGATTACTTCGTACGTGCCAGGCGACGCGGGCGCTTTTGTGCGGCCTGTCGCGATTCGAGCCACATCGTCCCTAACGCCAGCGCCGCCCCAGAGATCAGCCATCCGCGGTGGCGATCGAGAAAGCACTGAAAACTGGAACCGTGCGCACGATGATCGAAGTCGCCATGCGCACCGTGATCAACATCTTGATCGACCGGCTCATAGAGATTGTTGCGGCGATTGGGATCTGCGTGGCCGTCATACTGTTGCGATCCGTAACCTTGATGTCCCAGGTACCAGTCGCCTAACCCCGGCGCAATCTTGTTACCTTGAATCGCGATGACGGTCGGCGTTCCGACAAACCATTCACGACGATAATGTCGGCTGGCGTAAACGATGGCACGGGCGGCGACTTCGGGCTGATAAATGGGTGGCACCGGCTGCGGCTTGCGAGGCAGATGATTCTTCACCCAATCGAACTGCGGTGTATTGAGCGCGGGCATCTGCACCATCGTGATGCGAACACGGCTGCGATCGTGAATCAGCTCGCAACGCACCGACTCGGTAAAACCTTGAATGGCATGCTTCGCGCCGCAGTAGGCCGATTGAAGCGGGATGCCGCGATACGCCAGTGCCGAACCGACCTGGACGATCATGCCCCGGTTACGAGGCAACATGCGCTTGAGCGCCGTGAGCGTGCCGTAGACGAAACCGAGATATGTGACCTCCGTGACGCGCTTGAATTCGGCCGCCGTCATTTCCTTAAAGGGCGAAAAGACCGACACCATGGCGTCATTAACCCAAATATCGATCGATCCGAACGCTTTCTCTACTGCATCGGCGGCTGCTTCGATTTGATCGGGATCGCTGACGTCGGCAGGTACGACGATGGCCTGACCTCCCAGAGATTCGACTTCCGTCTTCGCCGCTTCGAGCCCAGCATGTCCTCGCGCCAACAAACCGATTTTCGCACCGCGGCGCAAACTCCCGAGCCGTCGCTCGTCCGACGCCCGCCGAGGCGCCGGTTACGACAACTACCTTGCCCTGCATGGAATGCTTCACGTCAGTCTCCGTTTGATCATCGAAATGAGCCCTTGCCGCGTCCCACGCGTTAGCCTTCGCTAATCTCTCGAATCAGTTCGAGTGCCCGCTGAATGCCGCCGACGCGATCAACAAAATGCCGCGCGGCTTGGCGTGCCGCGTCACCGCGCACGGCATCGTCGCCATCAATGTCTTCGTATTGCGGATGATTCGGGTTAGCGCCGATCCCCGATGCCGCCGGCGAATCGAAGGCATCGGCAGAAACGCCCGACGAGTCTTGGCTGTCTGATGCGCGGGACTCCGGCAATTTGGTTTCGGGGTTGCCGAGGATGTCGCCGGCGCCTGGGATGGAATGAAACATGATTGCATCCATGTCGAATGAAGTGAGGTTGTTTTCAGATAGCTCACTGCATACCGCGTACCCCGCGGATTATGTTGCCAGCGCAAACATAAGAAAAACGTCAGCATGTCGCACTTGTAATGCGAATGCGCACGTCTACTGACGCGACGGCGGCGACACTGTCGGACGATACGGCACCGGCTGCCACAAAGGGATGATCTGTCGGCTAGGCACCTCACCGATCGCGTCGTAATACATGGCGACGCCGACCATTAACGATGTGCTCGAAACCACAAGTCCGATGAAGGCCCAACGTAGCGCTATGTCCGCCTTCCGAATCAGTACCACGATCGCCAACACGGAAAGCAGCAGCGCGATCGCGCTGAGCGGAATCGAGAGGATTGGCAGAAAGAACAACACCAGCCCGATCGCGCCGATCACCGGCGAGACCAAGCCAAGTGCCAATCGATTTTCACGATGTGAGGAATTGGCGGACATCGCAACGGTCTCACTCTCTAGTGTCCGGGCATCCATGGTATCTCGCCGCGCGTCGCGTAATCGCAAAAGGTCAGCGCGGCGAGAATGCCGAGCCAGAAGAAAGCCACCGCGAGACACAACAACGAGAGTCGCGGACTCATCGCCACTTGCATGAAACACACGGCCACGATGCTCGCTTTGACTACGGCGATCCCCAGCCCCGCCGTGATGTGCCAGTGCCCTTCGAGTGGAAGGAACGACACGGCCACGGTTGCGATCGTCAATACGATGAGCGCCGCCAGCGCGATCATATACGTCCGCACGGAGAGTGTGTGCTCAGCCACGGCGTTGCTCCCTAGCCTTGACCCAACGTGTGCGTCCCTTGCAGATACAGCATCGGCAAGAGAAAGATCCAAACGATATCGACGAAGTGCCAATAAAGCGCCAAGACGTCAACCGGCGCGTAGTAGGTGGACGAAAAATGTCCACGATGCGCCAGGACTGCCATCGTGATGACCGCGATGATGCCAATCGTCACGTGCAGACCGTGGAATGCGGTCATGACCCAGTAGAAGATGAGAAACAGTTTGACGTACGGCACCTGGTCAGCCGTCAGACCGTCGCGATCGATCCATTCTTGCTCGTTGAATTTCCATCCGGGAATCAGGTTCTCGCGGTAGTCGCTATAGTATTCGACCCCCTTGAGCACGAGGAACGCGATGCCCAGCACGGCGGTCGCAACGAGACATCGCGTGATCGGTTTACTTTGGCCGAGCCTTGCATAATGCACGGCCAGCACGATGGTTCCGCTGCTGACCAGCAGGACGAGCGTGTTGATGCCTCCGATGATCCAGTTCATGCGAACACTCGCGTGCTCGAACGCTTCGCCGTACAAAAAGCGGTAAATGCCGAGCGTGACAAACAAGACACCGAAGAACATGACCTCGGTCGCCAAGAACGCCCACATGCCCGTGTTGGAGGCGTGGGTCTGCTGTTCGAGATTCTCGAATTGCTCTTCGAGACGATGCCGTTTGAGCATCGTGTAATCGAGCAAAGCGCGCTCTTCGTCGGTCAGCAGTGCGTCGCTATGGCTCATTTTGGGCCTTGTCCAAGTGGTACATGTACGGATCGTGAACCACGACGGGCGTCTGTTCGAAGTTGTCCTTCGGCGGCGGCGACGGCGTTTGCCATTCAAGCCCCGTGGCACGCCAAGGGTTCGGCCCCGCCACCTTGCCGTGCTTCAGCGCCAGCGGCAGGTAGCACAGCGGCAGCACGTAACCGACGCCGAGGATCGACGCGCCGGCCGACGACAGAACGTTCCACACTTGGAACTCGGGCACGTACTTGTGATACCGGCGAGGCATGCCGTTGTAGCCGACGACGAATTGCGGCAGAAACGTCAGAAAGAATCCAACGAAGATGATGATCGCACACAGCCGCGACCAGCACTGGGAGTACATACGTCCCGTGATTTTTGGCCACCAATAATGCAGCCCGCTCATGTAGGCCATTACCATGCCGCCGACCATGATGAAATGAAAATGTGCGATCACGAAATACGTGTCGTGTACGTGCATGTCCATGCCGAGCGTTGCCAGAAACAGGCCGGTCAGTCCGCCGATCGTGAACAGCGCCACGAAGCCCAACGCGAAGAGCATGGGCGTCTCGAAGACGATCGACCCCTTGTACAACGTCGCCGTCCAGTTGAAGACCTTGATGGCTGACGGAACGGCGACGAGAAAGCTGAGGCTTGAGAAGATCAGCGCGGCGTAGAGCGAAATGCCGGCGACGAACATGTGGTGCGCCCACACCAGAAAGCCCAGGCATGCGATGCCGAAGCTCGAATAAGCCACGAAGTTGTAGCCGTACAGTCGCTTTCGCGCGAAGCAAGGAATGACTTCGCTGACGATGCCCATGCCTGGAAGGATCATGATGTAGACGGCTGGATGCGAGTAGAACCAGAACAGGTGCTGGAACAGCAACGGGTCGCCGCCCAGCGCCGGATCGAAAATGCCGATCTGCCAGAGCCGCTCGATCACCACGAGAATCAACGCCATCGCCAGCACGGGCACCGCGAGCAGAAAGATCAAGCTCGTGGCGTAGAGCGTCCACACGAAGATCGGCAAGCGAAACCACGTCATGCCCGGCGCGCGCATCCAATGGGTTGTGACGATGAAATTCAGCCCGGTCAGCAGCGATGAGAACCCCGCGATCACGACGCCGACCATCGTCGGCACGACGTTGTAGTGCGACGACTGCGTGCTGTAGGGCGTGTAGAAGGTCCAGCCGGTATCGACGCCGCCGGCGAGCATGGCGTACACGGTCCACGCGGCTCCGATCATGTACAAGTACCAGCTCAGCAGGTTCAACCGCGGGAAGGCGAGGTCCTTGGCTCCGATCATCAGCGGCAAGCAGAAGTTGCCGAGCACAGCAGGCACGACGGGCACGAGAAAGAAGAATACCATGATCACGCCGTGAATCGTGAACAGCCGGTTGTATGTATCGGCCTCGACCAGACCGCCTTCGGGCGAAAGCAGATTCAGCCGCACGACCGAAATGGCAATGCCTCCGACGAAGAACATCACCGTCACGCTCATCAGATACAGAAGCGCGATGCGCTTGTGATCTTTCGTCAGCAGCCACGACAACACGCCATGCTCGACGTTCAGATACGTCTTGCGCTCGGTTTGAGGCGGCACGTAGGCCGGTCGTGGTTCGAGGAGTTCGGTGCTCATGTCGTCTGTACTCAGGGCGTCTGTACTCAGGGCGTCTGTACTCAGGGCGTCGGTTCTCAGGGCGTCGGTACTCAGGGCGTCGGCGGCTCGGGAGTGATGGCAGGTGTCGTCGCTGGTGGTCCGTAGTCTTCAACGCGTCGCGGTGTCTGCCCGCGCTCGAGCGATTTCAGCCACGAGAGGACGGCATTGATTTCTTCTTCGCTGATCTGCCCCTTGAAGGTTGGCATGATGGCCTGGAAGCCAGCGACAACTTTCGCATTCGGGTTCACGATCGACTCGCGCAGATAGTTTTCATCCGCCGTCACGACGCGACCGTTGTTTAAATGCACGGGTCGACCGTAAAGGGCCTCGAGCACCGGTGCTCGCGCGTTCTCGTCGGCGCTGTGGCAACTGATGCAGCGGTACTTCAGAAAGAGTTTGCGTCCTTCGAGCGCCAGCGATCCTTCGGCGCCGAGTTGCAGCCAACGCTGATAGTCGGCCGCTTCCATGACGGTCACCTTGCCGATCATGCCGGCGTGGTTGGTGCCGCAGTATTGCGAGCAAAACAGGTGGTACTCGCCGGCTAGGGTCGGTTCGAACCACACCGACGTGTACCGATCGGGCAGCACGTCCATGTGCATACGGAACTCGGGCACAAAGAAGCTGTGGATCACGTCCTCCGAGGTGAGCAATAGCTTGATCGGCTGACCGATGGGGAGGTGCAACTCGTTGATTTCGCGCTGGCCTTCGGGATGTTGGAACTTCCACATCCATTGCTTAGCGACGCCATAAATTGGCATGGCCTCGCCCGGCGCGTGGAAGGCATCGAGGTACAGCTTTGCGCCCCACAGAAACATGACAACGAACACACCCACCGGCGAAAGGGTCCAGAACCACTCCAAGGCGTGTGACGCCTTCGTCTCGGGCGGCGACGCCGTTTGGCCGGGGCGGCGGCGATAGCGAATCGCAAAATAGATGAGCAGGAATGCGACGAGCAAGCCCACGGCGCCGCACACCGCCATAAGAAACGCGAACAGCAAGTCCGTCTGATACGCGCCGGTCGAAGCCTGGGCTGGGAAGAGCGCGACGTCGGTCGTCATGCACTGCCTCCCGGCGGACTATCTCCGACGCGATCGGCCCGATGCACGTCGCGCCTTCGCAGCACAACGACCAACGCCACCAAGCCAACGACCGTCAACAACCCACCGACACGCACGAAGCGCATAATCGCTGCGCCATAGCGGCCTTCGGTCGGCTCGTAGTGAAAGCAGAACAGAAGGATCTGATCGACCGGACTGCCGATCTTGCCTTGCGAGGCTTCGACCAGGCCCCATCGCAGGTCGCGAGGCGAATAGTTCACGTCGTAGAAGTAACGCGCAATGCGACCACCGGGAGTTAGAATCATGATGCCGCTCGCGTGGGCGTATTGATCGAGCTTCTCGTCGAACTTGTAGTGAAAGCCGACGGCCTCGGTGAGCCGATGGATTGAGTCTTCTGTGCCGGTAAGGAAGTGCCAACCTTTGCCAGCATCGCCGCGACCGTAGCGATCGGCGTAGGTCTTCTTTTTCGCGGCTGCAAGGTCCGGCTTTTCGCGCGGGTCGAAGCTCACGACCACGACCTCGAATTCGTTGCCCGCCGTGAATGGCACGTCCATCAACCCGCGCACGAGTCCGTTGAGGACCATCGTGCAGAGCATCGGACAGCGATAGTAGGCGAGCACGAGAATGACGGGCTTGCTGCCGAAGTAATCTTGGAGACGCACGTCCCGTCCGTGTTCGTCGACGAACGGCAGATGGAGCGGCACCTGCTCGTTCAGACGCTGGTCGAAACCGACACCTTGTAGCGATTTAGGCAGCGACGACTGCGCAACGGCGGGTTTTGTACAGAGCACCATTGCTATCGATGCAGCGAGAACGAGCATCGTCAATTGTCTCGGCATGCCGATCATGGAGTGCTCCGTTCGAACATGCGACCGGAATTCGATTCGCCCGCATCGACGAGCCCGCGACTCTTGTCTGCCGTGGGCTGTTCATCTCGCGATTTGATGCGTGCCGGCAGTTGCTGCATCGCGCGCTCGATGGGCACCCGGATATAGCCGTCGTCCGCGGTTGGACCGTAACGGTCGAGCGACGCCTCGGCGCTTTGCTGTCGCAGAAACACATTCGGACGCGTGTCGTCGACCAAGCGGCTGAGTTGTTCGAGCCGTGGCGCCCGTGGTAGTGGACTGTCTCCGACCCCGCGATACGCCGCCGCGTCGTGCGTCGGAGGTGTTCCTTCGAAGTCGCCGAACAAACGTCGGAACAGGTAGAAGTGCATTGACGCGAAGACAATGATGAAGCCCATGAATGCAAGAATCTTCCAAACCTGCACGTCGCGGTGTTCGCGGCGAACCCAGGGATGTTCAATGCGTCCGTCGGGATGATGGACCTCTGGCTGTTCGGTAGCTTCGAGCGGCACCAGCGCATGGACCGATGACGCCACGGGCGCGATCGCGGGCTCACGTGCTTGAGGAGGTTCCGGTGGCGCGGACTCTCCGAGCGACCCGAGCCATCGCAGCGCTTTCACGATCGCGACGATCGTCATCACCACGCCAGCGAGAAATGCTGCAAGCGGCTTCCACAGCCACGAGAATCGCGGCGATCGCGGCTGAGATCGGTAGTCGTCGGGAGGGCGACATTTGCCCTTGCGCTTAGCCATGAGCGAGTGCCTCCTCGAGCGCATGCTCTTCGGCGTCGAGCGCTTGAAGATGCAGCACGATCTGACGGTTGGCGTCGTGCTCGACCAGGGTCGGCCAGCGCGACAGTTGCCACGCGAACGATGCCAGCCACAAGCCTCCAAGCGCTACGGGCATGGCGAAGTCCATCCAGTGTTCGACGATCGACGCCGCGTGGAACGAAGGCATCACTTGCCAGTACATAAACACGAGCTGCATGAACAGAATCCCGGCGGCGACGGCGCGTAAGGCGCGCGGAGATTGTTTCACGGCCCGTAGCAACAGCAAGAAGAACGGGACCACGAAATGCACCGCCACAATCACCAGCGTCAACCACAGCCAACCGCCGCGGAAGCGAGGCGCGTACCAGACGACGTCTGTTTGCATGTCGGCAATCCAAATCAGCATGAACTGAAACCACACGAGGTAAGCCCAGATGACGTTGAAGCTAAAGAGCAAGCTGCCGACGTCGTTCAAGACCTTGTCCGAGATTACGGTCTGCAACTCACCTCGCAGAACCATCGAGCACAGCACGATCGTCGCCAGGCAAAAGGCGGACAGAATCTGCCCCGAGGCAAACAGCGGCCCAAAGATCGAGGAGTGAAACGTCGGTTGCAGCGACATTACCCAGTCAACGGCGGCAAAGTGAATCGTGACGCCATAGACGAGCAGTCCGGGCCCCGCGATGCCATTCAGCAGCGTGGCGAACCGCGCGTCGGCGGTCTCGGCTTGTCGCCGTGACCATCGCGACAACAACGATGCGATGATCATCCACAGCGCGAACGATGCCGCCATGCGTCCCCAGAAAAACGGCACGTTCAGGTAAAACGTCTTCTTCTGAAGCTCGACATCGGCGGCGACGCGATCAGGCTGCGCCCATAAGTACAGGTACGAGACAGCCGCGGCAATCGGCAGGAATAACAGGGCCATGATCGGCAGTGTCCGCATGCCGCTTTCGAACAGGCGTCGCATGAGATATCCCCATCCGCCGCCGGTGAGGTGATAGATCATCACCAGGACCATGCACCCCAGCGGCAAGCCGACGATGAACAGATAGCAAGTCAAATACGCGCGGAAGAACTGCCACGGATCGAACAGCCCGCCGATCGCACATGCGGCGAGCGCGACGACACCAACGGCGGCCGTCAGCAATGTCGTTCGACGATTCATGGCGACCCTCGTTCCGCCACGGCGACGTTTCGAGATTGTTCCCATTCCCTGCGCATCGCGTCGTCGAGTTGATCGACCGGGAAGTGTTGGCTGAGCTGCAACGCGCGCACATATGCCACGATCGCCCAGCGATCGTGCACGGGAATCTGCGTGGCATAGGAAGGCATCGACCCGTAGCCGAGGCTGACCACGGCAAACAACCGACCGACGGGCGCATTGCGCAGCCGCGCAATGTGGTACGACGGTGGGCGTGTGTAGCCGCGCTCGACGATCTTTCCCTGGCCCGTGCCGGCCGGATCGTGACAGACGACACAGTAAATCATGTACCGATCGCGGCCGTGTTCGACGAAGTCGCGATCGACGGGCAGTGGGAATTCGTCGGCATAACTGAGATTGGCCTCGGCCTCGGAAAGAATCAGCGGCCCCGCCTCGGGGCTGGCCTCGGTGTTCGACGCGGCCATTTGTTCTACTTGCGCGGCGGCGGGTTGATTACGGCCGGTCTCGTAGGCCTGATCGAGACGCAAATGCCCGCGGGCCACGGTGCCCGCAGGGATCGGACGAGCCGAGCGACCGTCGGGAAAGAAGTCGCAGCTGTCGTAAGTTCGGTAGCTCGGTTGGTCGGCCATCTTCTGCTGACAACCGGTCAACATCGCCAGCGACCCGATCGCCACGGCGACGGCTATGACGCTCGATGATTGCAAGTCTTTTTTCATTCGGGAACTTCGACCACTTCGGCATTCACACCCCGCGGCGCCAAGAATTGCATCGTCTCGTGCAAGTCGAACTTCGGATCGGACGCCTCGATGCACAGGAAGAAGCGGTCCTGGCTCGCTCGCGCGAAATCGGGGACGTTGAACACCGGATGGTGCGGCCGCGGCAGCCCGTTCAAAAGCATCATGCTGAGAAAGGCCGCACACGAAGCAACGAGCACGAGAAACTCGAACGCAATCGGCACAAACACCGGCCAACTGTTGTGCGGTCGTCCGCCCGAATTGAACGGGTAGTCGACCACCATCGACCAATACTCCATGAAGAACCCGACGCCAGCGCCGACGATGCCGCCGATCAACACGACGGCTGGAATGCAAGAGACCTTCATGCCCAGCGCCGTCGACAGCCCGCGCACCGGATACGGAGTGTAGGCGTCCATGTGACGATAGCCTGCTTGCCACGCCTCGCGCGTCGCGGCGAGGATCGCTTGCGGACTCTCGCACTGGATCATCAGGCCATGGATGCCGATGGTGCGCGTCATCGTCCCTCCTCGCTGGCCTGCGAAGTCGGCAAGAGCCCGCGCAGCTCGGACATCGATACCATCGGCAACAACCGCGCGAACAATAGGAACGCGACCATGAAGACGCCCATCGATCCGAAAAACGTGAGGTAATCGTAAATCGTCGGTTGGAACATGCCCCACGAACTCGGTAAATAGTCACGATGCAAGCTGGTCGTGATGATCATGTACCGCTCCAACCACATGCCGAGCAGAATGAACACCGACACGATCATTAGTACCGGTTCGTTGCGGCGAAGCGGGCGAATCCAAAGCACTTGCGGCACGATCGTGTTGCAGAAGAAGACGGTCCACGACACGGTCGCGTACTGACCGAAGCCGATTAGACGGTTGAGATAGACATAATGCTCAGCCTTCTCGTGCCCGTACCACGAGAGAAACTGTTCGCTCAAGTAGCCGTAGGACGTGAGCAGACTTGTCGCGATGAGGACGCGCGCGATGACGTCGAGATGCTCGATGGTGATGAAATCTTTGAGGCGATAAATGTGTCGAATCGGAATGCACAGCAGCAACACCATCGCAAAGCCCGAGAAGATCGCCCCGGCCACGAAATACGGAGGAAAGACCGTCTCGTGCCAGCCAGGGACGTTGGAGATGGCGAAGTCGGAGCTAACGACCGAGTGCACCGAAACGACCAACGGCGTCGCGAGTCCGCCGAGCAGCAGATACGCCGACTCGTAGCGATGCCAATGTCGCGCCGAGTTCCGCCAACCCATGGCCAGCAGTCCATAAGCCCAGCGCGCGTTGCGTGTCGTGGCGCGATCGCGCAGCGTTGCCAGATCGGGAATCATTCCCATGTACCAAAAAATGAGCGACACCGTGAAGTAGGTGCTCACGGCGAACACGTCCCACACCAGCGCACTGCGGAACTGCGGCCACAGTTGCATCGTGTTCGGATACGGCAACAGCCAGTAGAAGAACCATGGCCGCCCCAAATGCAGCAGCGGAAAGATGCCCGCGCACATAACAGCGAAAATGGTCATCGCCTCGGCAATGCGATTGATCGATGTGCGCCAGCGCTGATGCAGAAGCAGTAAGATTGCGGAGATGAGCGTCCCGGCGTGCCCGATGCCGATCCACCACACAAAGTCGGTGATGGCGAACCCCCAGGCCACGGGAATGTCGATGCCCCAAATGCCGATGCCCATGATGAGCAGATAGACGACCACGGCGAGGAATACGAGCGTCACCAGATGGCTGGCGACAAACGCGGCGATCCATCCCATGCCGGTCGGACGTTCGAGCACGATGTCGCTGACGTGCTCGGTGATCGAACGCAGAGTGTGCCCTGCCGGCGCATACTTCGACGGCGGCGGCTCAAGGTGCTCGCGCGCGGGCAGTGGCTGGATCACATCGGTGGCCATCGTCACGCCTCAATCGCCGGGTTCGGATTGCGTAGCTCGGCCAGATACGTCGTCCGCGGATGCGTGTTCAGGTCCGTCAGCAGTCCATAGTTCAACGGCGATCGCTTTGCCTTGGCGATCGCGCTCTTCTCGTCGTTCATGTTGCCGAAGACAATCGCGCGCGTCGGACAGGCGGCCTGGCAAGCGGTCAAGACTTCACCGTCGGCGATCGGTCGTTGCTCGACGTCCGAATCGATTTCGGCATGACGGATACGCTGCACACAGTAGGTGCACTTCTCCATCACGCCGCGCGATCGCACCGTGACGTCGGGATTGTATTGCAGGCTGCGCACGCCTTTGGTGAAGTCGGCGAAGGCCAGAAAGTTGAATCGTCGCACCTTGTACGGGCAATTGTTCGAGCAATAGCGCGTGCCGACGCAACGGTTATAGATCATGTCGTTCAGGCCATCGGCACTGTGCACGGTCGCTTCGACCGGACACACGTATTCGCACGGCGCGTTCTCGCACTGCTGACACGGTAGCGGTTGAAAGTAAAAACCGTCCGGATCGTCCGCAGGCCCGTGAACGTAGCGATCGACGCGAATCCAATGCATCTCGCGCCCGGCCGCCACCTGCTCCTTGCCGACGACGGGGATATTGTTCTCTGCCTGGCAGGCGACGACGCACGCGTTGCAACCGATGCACGCCGTCAGGTCGATCGACATCCCCCATTTGTGCTTCGGGGCGTCGTAGTCGAACGCCTTGTAGAAGGTGAGCGGTTCGTGGGCGCGCTCGGTCTCAGCTTGCTCGTGCCGCTGGTCGGGCGTGTCAGCAAAATGCGGCGTGGTTCGGAACTCATCGAGCGTGCCGGTGCGCACCAGGTCGCGGTTCTCCATGTTGTGATGTTGCTGCGTACATGCGAGCAGTTGTGTCTTGCCCGTGACGACGAGTTCCAGCCCGGTCGCGCCCCAGGGCCGGTCGGCGGTGCGCAGGGCGTAGGCGTTCGTTCCGACCGAACTCCGCGCGTCGCCGCCAATGCGACCGGCGTGCGTGCGTCCGTAGCCAAGACTCAACGACACGGTGCCGTCAGCATGGCCAGGCATGATCCACACGACGGCCCGGACTGTCCGATCGTCGAGGCGCAAGTTGACCGTCGGCATGTAATAGCCTCCGTGCTCGCCACCGTGAGCGTAGCTGCCGAGGGTCAGCCCGAATCGCGAGGCAGTCGCGGGACTCATGATGGCGGCGTTGTCCCACGTCAGTTTGGTCAGCGGCTTGGGCAACTCCTGCAGCCAGCCGTTGTTCGCATAGCGTCCGTCGTAAATGCTCGGATCGGGATGAAAGATGATTTGCAGATCGTCGCTGGTGCTATGGCCGGCGATTGTCGGCAAGCTCGCTGTAACGCGCTGCGTCCAGTCAGCTGCGAGACGCACGTCCTGGGATGCGGCGCTTGTATTGGCGAGGACGCCATCGTGGAGCGACGTCTGCCATCGAGTTTCAAATTGCTCTGTGTTTGATTCGTTCCAACGTTTTTGCCAATACATGCGGACCAACTCGCGCGCTGGCGTCCATTCGCCTGAGCGTAGGAAGGCGATCAGCTCTTGCGCTGAACGACCCTGGTACAACGGCTCGATCAGCGGCTGAGTGATTGCCACAGCTCCGTCGTACGCACGCGCATCGCCCCAGGTTTCGAGGTAATGCGTTTGGGGCAGGTGCCATTGGCACTGCTGTGAGGTTTCGTCCTCGTACAGTCCCATGGCGACGCACAGTGGCACACGCTTGAGACGTTCGGCGAAGTTGAAATCCGCTGGCGCCGTGTAGACCGGATTCGTATCGAGCATGACGAGCAATTCCACGTCGCCGCGATCGACGTCCTGCGTCAACTCGCGAAGCGACGCTGTCCGATCAGCCGATCGCCATTCGACCGGTTCGATATAGCGGACGGTTGCACCGACGTTGCCCAGTCGCTCGTTGATCGCCATGACAAGCAGATGAATCGCCTCGGGCTGTCGAGGACCGGCGACGACCAATGACCGACCACGATGGGAGTTCAAATCGTCCGCGACGGCCGAGATCCACGCCTCCTGATCGACGGCCGATTGCGCTGCGTCGAAGATGTCGAGCTTGTTTCCCAAACGTGCCGCGAGACTCGCAATGTCCGCGTCGCGCAGCGCAAGGCGATGGTCGGCCTTGGCGCCGGTGCAACTGATCGCAAGCTCGACGACGTACAGCCGATTCATCGCGGCCGTAGCGGCGTCCTGCTCAGAAGTCGGCGCTCGGCGACGTTCGATGAAGTCGTTGGCGTAACGGACGTGACCCGGACCCGAAAAGAGAAAGTCCGCATCGAACGAAACAACGACGTCGGCCTTGGTGAAATCGTAGAGCGGTTCGAGCGGTCGGCCGAACGCGCTCTGCGCGGCGCGATACGCGGCGTCGTTGTGTACTGGCTCCCACACATGTCGTTTCGCTTGCGGAAACTCCTTGAGTAGACCCTCGAGCTGGTCGCCGAGCGTCGGCGAAAGAACGGCTCCGGTGAGCAATCGAAGTCCACTGCCGCCGTTGGCGCGCTGCTTGTTGATGGCCGCGCGCAATACTTCCGACGCTTCGTCCCAAGTGCGAGTCTGACCGCGATGCGTCACCGTTTGTGCACGGTCAGGGTCGTACAACGACAGGATCGACCCTTGGGCGAAGATGTCAGTAGCGCCGAGGCTGCCAGGATGTCCGGGGTTGCCTTCGATTTTCGTCGGACGCCCTTCGTGGCTCTCGACGAGCACGCCGATCGCTTCGCCGCCGTGCGTCATAGCGGTGGCATAGAACAACGGTCGACCTGGCACCGTGTCTTCGGGTCGATTCACGTAGGGAACAATTTCGGTCGAAGGCGCGGGCGCACGGAGCAACCTCCGAGGCCGCCCAACGCCAGCGAGGCGCCCATGAGCGACAGAAAGTTCCGGCGACTCAGCGCGTCGGGCCATACCGACGCTTGCGACGGAAACTCACGCATCATCAGGTTCTGAAACGTTGAGTCGCCAGAAAGCTCTTCAAGGCTTCGCCAGAACCCGCGGCCGCGCTGGCCGTCGAGTTGCTGAATCGCAGCCAACTCGCTGCCCAACTGCTTGCGATGATGAGCGGGACAGGTCATCGATGGCACACTGAGCAGCTGGTGATTTGGGTCGGATCGTCGACGTCATACTCAGTGATGAGCTTCTTGCCCAACGACAGCTGATCGCCAGGTTGCATATACGCGATGTTGAAGACTTCCTCGCGTGGCCGTAGGTGTCGCTCGGGATTTCGATGACATTCCAGGCACCACTCCATCAATAAAGAAGGCGACTGGAACGTGAACGGCATCTCGTCGACGCGGCCATGGCACGAGGAGCAACCGACGCCTTTGTGTACGTGAATGCTGTGGTCGAAATACACGAAGCCGGGCAGGTTGTAGACACGATTCCAATGCAGCGACGTTCCCGTTCGATAGCTGGCCCGCACGGGTTCGAGCATCTCGCTGCCGACCCACATTTGCGAATGACAGTTCATGCAGATCTTCGTTTCCGGTATCCCGGCGAACGACGATCGCTCGACCGACGTGTGGCAATAGCGGCAATCAATTGCCAATCCGCCCACGTGATGTTCGTGGCTGAACGGAACGGGCTGAACTCGCACGACGCCGGCATCGGTGCCGTAGGACGACCGCGTGAACATCAGCGATCCCCACAGGCTGCCGGCCATCACCAGCACCGCCCCGAGAATGCCGGCACGGACCACAGTATTCATCGTTCGAGGGAATACCTGCGCCATGGCGGCCTTTGTTCAAATGTGAGTGTGCGGAATGCCGGCGCGGAGCAGCAAAGCATGCGCCTCTTAAATTGCGATCATTCACGCGGCGTCGGCAACCGCAAAACAGCCGTATGCTCCCGATTTTCCTTACTCCCGAAGAGCACATGAATTGCGGAATAGACATGCCGCGAATTCGGCGTGAATAAAAATGATTCACCCTGAGCAAAGTAAGTACAAAAGCTCCGCGGTTGCAGTCCGACATTGTGTCTCACTGCCGATGAAGTTGAGTTCCTCATTAGCGCTGCTCGGCATGGTTCTCCGCTCGCTCCAATGCGGACATTCCAAACGACCTTGTAACGGTCCGACGGCGCACGGTGTGCGAGCACGGCGCTCAATGACAGTGCGAAAGCGGAATTAAGCAGAGGACGATGCGATGGCAAAGAACGTTGCGGACCTTCTCATCGAACGGCTGATCGACTGGGAAGTAGACACGATCTTTGGCTTCCCCGGAGACGGTATCAACGGCATCTTCGAAGCGCTTCGGACTCGCCAGGATGAGATCAAGTTCGTCCAGGTGCGGCACGAGGAGGCCGCCGCGTTCGCGGCCTGCGGGTATGCAAAATTCACAGGTCGATTAGGCGTGTGCATGGCCACGTCCGGACCCGGTGGCATTCATTTGCTCAACGGACTGTATGACGCTAAATGCGATGGACAACCGGTGCTGGCGATCACAGGACACACGTTCCATGACTTGATCGGCACGCATTACCAGCAAGATGTCGATCTGACGAAATTGTTCATGGACGTAGCCGCTTACAACGAGCGCATCACCGGCCCCGCGCATGTGCACAACGCTTTGGACGACGCCATTCGGACGGCGATGACGCATCGCACGGTCGCACACCTGTGCATCCCCAAGGACATTCAAGATTGGAAAAACGGTGAAATACCGCGATCGAAGGCGAACATTCGCGGCCACAGCGGTGACCGCGCGCGCCGACGCCGTTGCTGCCGGCTGCAGACGATCTGCAAGCCGCCGCTGATCTGATCAATCAAGGCAAAAAGGTCGTCATTCTCGCTGGTCGCGGAGCGTTGAATTGCCGCGAACAACTTCTCGCGCTGGCCGTGAAGGCCGCGGCGCCTATCGTGAAAGCACTGCTGGGCAAAGCGGTGGTTCCCGATGACAGTCCTTACACGACGGGCGGCCTCGGTCTGCTCGGAACTGCGCCGTCGCAGGACGCCATGCGCGGCTGCGACACGTTGATCATTGTCGGCAGCGGTTTCCCTTACATGGAATTCTATCCGAAGCCCGGGCAGGGTACGTGCGTGCAGATCGACATCGACCCGTCGCGTATTGGTCTGCGTCATCCCGCCGACGTCGGCCTTGCCGGCGACTGTGGCCGTACTCTCGATGCTCTGTTGCCGCTGATCGAGAACAAGGATGATCGCTCGTTCCTCGAGTCGGCGCAGAAGAGCATGAAGGAATGGAACGAGTTGCTTCTGCAGCGCGCAGCCGCATGGATATGCCGCTGAAGCCCCAGGTGGTTACGCACACGCTGAACAAATTCTTGGAATCCGACGCGATTGTCGCCAGCGATTGCGGCACCGTCACAACTTGGTGTGCGCGATACATCACGATGCGCGACCAAATGCTTTTCTCCGCCTCTGGGCTGCTGGCGACGATGGGCAATGGCCTGCCTTACGCCATCGGCGCCGCGGTGGCCTTCCCCGGACGGCAGGTCGTCGCCGTGGTCGGCGATGGCGGGCTGACGATGATGCTCGGCGAAGTCGCAACGCTCGTGAAGCATCAACTGCCGGTCAAAGTGATCGTGATCAAGAACAACACGCTAGGTCAGATCAAATGGGAACAAATGGTCTTCGAGGGAAATCCTGAGTTCGGCGTCGACTTGCAACCGATTGATTTCGCCGCCTATGCCCGCGCTTGCGGCGCGGCGGGCTTTACGGTTGACGATCCGACGAAGGTCGAAGAAGTGCTCGCCGCGGCGTTCGCGCATCCGGGCCCTGCATTGATCGAAGCGGTCGTCGATCCCAACGAGCCTGCAATGCCCGGCCACGCCACGATGGATCAAGCCTGGCACTTCGCCAAAGCCTTAATGCGAGGCGAAAAGTACAGCAAGTCGATTCTCAAGACAGTGCTCGAAGACAAGGTCCGCGAAGTTATCTAGCGGGAAAGTTGTCTAGCAGGGGCGCAGCAATGGACGGTAAGCAAGTATCTCAGCATGACCAGAACGTTCCGTGTAGACACCGCGATTAGTGGCGTTCGTGTTGCGGCCTACAAAATCCCGACCGATCGACCCGAGGCTGATGGCACCATCGCCTGGGACCACACGACGTTGGTGTGCGTCCATATCGAGGCGGGGGGCGAGATTGGCCTAGGCTACACGTACGCGGACACTGCCACCGGGCACCTTATTTCAGAGACCCTCGCGTCGAAGATTCAGGGTCTCGATCCGCTTGCGGTCCCCGCGGCATGGATCGCGATGGTTCGCGCGATCCGAAACCTCGGCCGGCCGGGAATCGCGTCCATGGCGATCGCCGCGGTCGATGTCGCCCTGTGGGACTTGAAGTCGCGATTGCTTGGCTTGCCGTTGGTCACACTGCTGGGCGCAGCGAGTGACCGAGCGCCGGTCTACGGCAGCGGCGGCTTCACTTCATACACCGTGCGCGAACTGCAAGAACAACTTGCGGGCTGGGCCAAAGAAGGCATCCCGCGCGTCAAAATGAAGATCGGGACGCATCCCGAAAACGACTTCGAGCGCGTTAAGGCGGCGCGCGAAGCAGTGGGCGACGACGTCGAGTTGTTCGTCGATGCCAACGGCGCCTACAGCCGTAAGCAAGCGCTTGCCTTTGCCGAGCGCTTTGCCGACTTGAACGTGCGGTGGTTCGAAGAGCCTGTCTCTTCGGACGATCTCGAAGGTCTGCATCTGCTGCGCGATCGCGGTCCGGCAGGAACGGACATCGCCGCTGGCGAATACGGTTACGATCTACCGTACTTCCGCCGCATGCTCGAGGCAGAAAGCGTCGATGTGCTCCAAGCCGACGCCACACGATGTGCGGGCATCACAGGATTTCTTCACGCGGCCGCGCTTTGCTCCGCCCGTTCGCTGCCGTTGTCGGCCCACTGCGCGCCGTCATTACATATGCACCCGTGCTG
The DNA here is from genome assembly GCA_963708675.1 of uncultured Planctomycetota bacterium. Taxonomy (GTDB): domain Bacteria; phylum Planctomycetota; class Planctomycetia; order Pirellulales; family PNKZ01; genus DATAXP01. The sequence continues at coordinate 57,761 of CAVPTO010000003.1, read as the reverse complement.
CGCGGCGTTGCCGCTGCGCCATCTCGAATATTTTCACGATCACGTGCGCATCGAAAGCATGCTCTTCGACGGCTTCCAGCCGCCTGTCGATGGCGCGCTTGTGCCGGACCTGTCGCGACCCGGTATGGGCTTAGAACTGAAGCAAGCTGACGCGCGCCGATTTGCCGTGTGGACAAGCCCGAATTCGAGAAATAGTTGAGTACAGTCATGACTCGATTGACGGTGCTGCGAGAAGAGAACGAGCACGAACGATTCCAACGGCAGAGTGGTGACGATCATCGCACGAGCATCTCGCACCCCAACGTCGATGCGCTCGCCGCCGAGCTGCGCAGCAAATTGAGCGGCGAAGTGCGATTCGACGATGGCAGCCGCGCGCTGTATGCCACCGACGGTTCGAACTATCGCCAAGCCCCGATTGGTGTCGTCATTCCCAAAGATGACGACGACGTGGCGCAGACGATTGCCGCGGCTCACCGGTTCAACGCTCCGATCTTGTCGCGAGGAGGGGGCACGAGCCTCGCCGGCCAGTGCTGCAATGTGGCTGTGGTGATGGATTTCTCGAAGTACATGCACGGCGTCATTCGCATCGACGCCGAGAAAAAGTTGGGCGCGGTTGAACCGGGATGCGTGCTTGACGATCTGCGGCATGCGGCCATGAAGCATGGGCTGACGTTCGGCCCCGACCCGTCGACGCACAATCATTGCACGCTGGGTGGAATGCTTGGCAACGACTCATGCGGCGCGCACTCGTTGTTGTGTGCCAAGTATGGCAACGGGCTGCGCACCGCCGATAACACGCACGAGCTTGAAGTCCTGACCTACGACGGCCTGCGCCTTCGCGTCGGCGAAACGTCGCCCGAACAACTCGAGGCGATCATTCAAGAAGGGGGCGCACGGGCGCTCTCTACGCCAAGCTGAAGGCGTTTCGCGACAAGTACGCCGACGAGATTCGAAACCGCTTCCCGCAACTGCCGCGACGTGTGTCGGGGTACAACCTCGACTCGCTGCTGCCTGAGAACGGCTTTCACGTTGCACGCTCGCTGGTCGGTTCGGAAGGAACGCTCGTCACGATTCTCGAAGCCACGATGCATCTTGTGCCATGCCCCAAGGCCAGGTCGCTGCTTGTGCTTGGCTATCCCGACGTGTATCAGGCCTGCAATCACCTGATGGAGATACTGCCGCTCAAGCCGACGGCACTCGAAGGGTTCGATCACCTGCTGTTCAAGTTCATCAAGCAAAAGGGAGATAAGAATGCCGACCTCAATCTGCTGCCGCCCGGTAAAGGCTTTTTGATTGTCGAGTTTGGCGGCGACTGTAAAGAGGACTCCGACGAGCAAGCCCACCGCTGCATGGCAATGCTCAAGAAGCACGCCGAGGCGCCGCACATGGAATTGCTCGACGATCCGGAAAAAGAGCAAATGATCTGGAAAGTGCGCGAGGGCGGCCTCGGCTCGACGGCCTGGGTGCCCGGTCGTGCCGACACGTGGCCCGGCTGGGAAGACTCCGCCGTTCCGCCCGACAGGGTCGCCGAGTACTTGCCCGCGCTGCGCAAGCTGTTCGAGAAGTATGGCTACGAGCCTTCGCTGTATGGCCACTTCGGACAAGGCTGCATCCATTGCCGCGTGGGCTTCGACTTATACACCGCGCCGGGCATCGAGAAGTTCAAGGCCTTCATGGACGAGGCCACCGACCTTGTCGTCAGCTTCGGCGGGTCGCTCTCGGGTGAGCACGGCGACGGCCAAGCCCGCGGACAGTATCTGCCAAAGATGTTCGGCGACACGTTGTATCAGGCCTTTCGCGAGTACAAGGCCATTTGGGATCCGCACGGGATGATGAATCCCGGAAAGAAGATCGACGCCTACGGCGTGACTCAGAACCTGCGCATCGGCCCCGACTATAGTCCGCCGCAACCGACCACGCACTTTCAGTTCGCGGAAGATCGCAACTCGTTCGCGCGGGCGGCGCTGCGTTGTGTTGGTGTGGGCGAATGTCGCAAGGCAGGTGGCCAGGTGATGTGCCCGAGCTACCAAGTGACGCGCGAAGAGAAGGACTCGACACGTGGCCGCGCGCACTTGCTCTTCGAGATGATGAATGGCGAGGTGCTCACCGACGGTTGGAAAAGCGAGCCCGTCAAAGAGGCTCTCGACCTCTGTCTGGCTTGCAAGGGATGCAAAGGCGACTGCCCGGTCAACGTCGACATGGCGACCTACAAGGCCGAGTTCCTTTCGCATTATTACGAAGGACGGCTTCGGCCACGTTACGCCTACTCGATGGGTTGGATCTATTGGTGGGGACGTCTCGCGTCGCTGATGCCCGACGTGGCGAACTTTTTCAGCCAGACGCCGGTGCTCCGCGACGTTGCGAAGTGGATCGGCGGCATCGATCCGCGACGGCGCATGCCACCGTTTGCGCGAGACGTTTAAGGCATGGTTTCGTCGTCGGCCCGTGCGCAATCAAGGCAAGCCGCAGGTGATCCTCTGGCCTGACACATTCAATAACAACTTTCATCCGGAAACGGGGCGCGCCGCCGTCGAGGTGCTCGAGGCGGCGGGCTTCCAGGTGTTATTGCCGACCGCGTCGCTGTGCTGCGGCAGGCCGCTGTATGACTTCGGCATGCTCGATACGGCGAAGCGATTGTTGCGCGAGATCTTGGACGCGCTTCGCCCGCAGATTCAGGCAGGCATTCCGATTGTCGGTCTCGAACCGAGTTGCATGGCGGTGTTCCGCGACGAATTGACGAACCTGTTTCCCGACGATGAAGACGCCAAGCGATTGCGCAGGCAAGCGTTTCTGCTGAGCGAGTTTCTCAATAAGAAGGTCGAAGGCTACGAGCCTCCACAGCTGTCGCGTAAAGCGATCGTGCACGGCCACTGCCACCACAAATCGATCATGGGCATGGACGACGAGAAGTCGCTGTTGAAGAAAATGGGAATCGACTACGAGATGCCCGAACCCGGCTGCTGCGGCATGGCCGGTTCGTTCGGGTTCGAAGCGGGGCGCCATTACGACGTTTCGGTCGCTTGTGGAGAGCAAAGGTTGCTGCCCGCCGTCCGCGACGCGGACGACCGAACATTGATCATCGCAGATGGCTTCAGTTGCCAACAACAGATCGCTCAGACGACCAACCGTCAAGCGATGCATCTCGCGCAGGTGATGCAGTTAGCATTGCGTGCACGAGCGCGGCCGTTCGATGCAGTCGAAGTGCTCAGAAGCGTCGTGTCGCATGAAGCTGATTTAAAGCGCGCGAGCGGTGTTCGTTTGCTGCTCGCCGGCACGAGCATAGCGGTACTGGGATGGTTTGTTTGGAATTGGTCTGCAAAGACTTCTGCAAGCGACAGGTGGTTTCGCCGCCGTGTCGGGCAACGTCGTTGAACCAAGAACTGGGTGTTTTTCTCGTTCGAGCATGTTGCTCGATCGGATTTAATTGCTGCCAAAGGCAGCGAAAGGAGTGTGGATGATGTTACGTTTGTTGCTCAGTTCACTCGTGGTCGTGGGTATGTGTTCGGCAATGGCGGCTGCGGCCGACAAAACGAAAGACGACAAGAAGTCGCACGAGGCCAAGATCACGAAGGTCGACGCCAAGAACGGAACCGTGACCGTCAAGATGCAGGACAAGAATGGCAAGGATGTCGAAAAGACGTTCAAGCTCGCGGAAGACATCGAGTACATGGACAGCACCGGTGAAGTTGCGACCATCGACATCTTCACCTCGGGCGACATGGTGCTCTATGTGGAGCAGGATGGACAAATCCACCAGATGAAGAATAAGGACAAGACCGCCGCCAAGAAGCCAGGCAGCGGCAAGTAGTCAAATCGTAAAAGCAAGGGTGAGGGAACACCCGTGCTTTGTTCGATGCGTGTAGGCGGCACGTCACACTACATTCGGCGATGAGGGATGCAGAGATGAAATCCAAACAATTGCATGAGGCCCACGGCCAGAAAACTTACGCGTTGATCTTCGAAACCGGCGACGAAGTGATGAGCGCTTTGAAGGCATTCGCCCACGACCATCGACTCGGCGGTAGCCACTTCACGGCGATCGGGGCTTTTCAAGACGTCACGCTGGGCTACTTCGATTGGGATAAAAAGGATTACAAACGGATTCCCGTCGACCAACAGGTCGAAGTCGTGTCGCTCGTCGGTGACGTCACCGAAGGCGAGCACGATCCGAAACTTCATGCCCACGTGGTTATCGCGAAGTCCGACGGAACGGCCATGGGCGGCCACTTGCTCGAAGCGCACGTGCGGCCAACGCTCGAATTGATCCTCGTCGAGTCGCCAAGGCACTTGCGACGCAAACACGACAAAGAATCCGGGTTGGCGCTGATTACCGTTTGAGGCACGCGATGATCGACAACCCTGGTAGTACTGCAGCGCTAATCTGTTCTCCATCGGCAGCAAGGCGACCTGCTGATTTGAATTCCGATGGCGTGAAGTTTTTGCACGGTGGTTTTAGCGTGGCTTCGACGCGCTGTGGGGTGGCGTCGCTGATAGTAAGTGATTTGTGCTGCGGCGGCCGAGATCAGCACGCGCGTGGCCATCATGCCCAGCGACCACCATGCCCAGCGACCACGAGCGAACGAGCGTGGCGGCGGCGAGGCGTACCTGGCACACGGTGAGCTCGGGATTTTTTCCCCGCAGTTGTTGCCGCATTTGCGCCAAGAATAAGTGGCGACTGCCGATGGAGTTGGTCGGGTGATGACGGTGGCCTCACGTTGCCTCGGGCACCCTTGTGCTGGCGATATTGACGAGTATCCCCAATGTCATCGCCGCACTTCGGCTGGCCTTCAGTGGACGCGGTTCTGCCCTAGTTAGGGAATCTCTAAGCAGCAATAGTCTCAACGGCCGGTTTGTGCGTCCCCCGCTGTCGTCATTGGACACGCTCCCTCGCGCGATTGGCGGTCGTCTCGGCGTGGTGGCTGTTGGCGACGACCGTTCTGGCGGTCGCATTGGCGAGCTTCCGCGGCGCCTTTCACGCCTCGGCGATCGGCGCTCATCGTCATCTACTTTGCTTATGCGGTCGTAATTCTTGCCTGGCAATCGAGGAAAGTTGTCAAGCAAAGGCGCAACGCTTGCAGTGCATAAAAAATCAGGCTTAACATCGTTTCATTTTTCTAGAAAGAACGAGCCATGACTCTCCTCAAGTGGTCTTTGATTTTTCTCGTCATTTCCGTAATTGCCGCCGTCTTTGGTTTCGGAGGCGTCGCTGCCGGCACTGCGGATATCGCCAAAGTTCTGTTCTACATTTTTGCAGCGATCTTCGTCGTGATGCTGGTTCTTGGGCTGAGTGTGTATAAGTCCGTGACCTAGCGCAAAGAGATGATTGGGCGCCGAGAGGCCACCGAATGCCCATTTGGATATGCCCATGTGGGGCTCGAGATCGTGGTGCGATGAGGAGCATGGCATGATGTCCATCGGACTTCGGAAGCGTCGGCAGGAGTAACTGTTCGTGGCGACATCAGAGTTGGCTCGTTCGGCGGGCCATCCGGTTTAAGGGAAGCTGAACGAACTAGCCGCAGCAGGATTCGACCGCTGGATCGAGCGCCGTTGCAACCGTACTACGAAGCGGCCGACAAGCCGGGCCGCGAATCGATTCCTCCGGGGACCTTCTTCCGAATGCTGCTGGTGGGCTACTTCAAGGGGATCGAATCGCAGCGGGGCATTGTCTGGCGGCGCGGAACATTTCGGACGGCAAGCGTTTCCGTATGATCGACAGCGTCGAATGATGGGGCGTCGGCTCTTGCGGCGCGTAATTCAGCCGATTCACCGATTGGCTTGGGCCATGCGGCCTGAGGATGTACCGTTGGCTCATGGTCCGTTGATGCGGTTGCGTTGCATCGGCTGCGCGGGACAGTCCGATTCTATCGAAAGATCTCGGTCGCCGGCGGGTACGCGACCGGGGCGATACTGATATTCGCTCGGCTCTAAGCAACAATATCGCATATTTCAACCTGTCGCCCTACTCGCCAAGGTGTACAAACACTTCCCTTCGTGCTTTGTTTGCGGCACAGCTACCTGGAACTTAAATTCTTCCGGGCGGCCATAGTTTCGGAGTGTGGAAGTGAATCCTATCGCAGTGGCGATGCGCCGCCCGGTCACGACGCTCATGCTGATCGTGGCCCTCATTAGCGGCGGCGGTCTCGCGTATAAGCGGATGCGCGTTGATATCTTTCCGTCGCTGCACGTACCGAAGATCTACGTCTTCCTCGATTACGTGGGCATGAGCCCGGACCAGATCGAAGGATTCATCGTCAATCAGCTCGAGCTGTACTTTCAGTACGTCGACGGCATCAAGAACATCGAGTCGCGCAACATTCAGCAGGTGGCGCTCGTCGAGCTGTCGTTCTTCCCGGGCACCGACATGGGGCAAGCCATGGCCCAAGTCGTGGCCATGTCCGACCGAGCGATGTCATGGATGCCCAAGGGAACTCTGCCGCCGATGATCATGCGCATGGACGCAGGGAGCATTCCGGTCGGATACCTGGTTCTCGAAAGCGAATCGGCAACGCTGGGCCAGTTGGGCGACTGGGCACAGAACCTGATTCGTCCTCAGGTTCAAAAGTACGTACCGGGCACGGTCGCCATTTCTCCATTCGGCCCAAACATGCGCTCGATTGTCATTCGCGTCGATCCGAACCGTCTACGCGATTACAACCTGAAGCCGGAAGAAGTGGTCGACTCGCTGGCCAAGGGCAATGTGGTCGTGCCCGCTGGCAATATCTACATCAAAGACTCGATGCCGATCGTTCATAACAATGCGACGGTCGTGGACATTCAGCGCCTAGGCGATATTCCGGTACGCATAGGTCGCAACGTCTATCTGCGCGACATCGCGACGATTGAAGACTCCACTGACATCAACTACGGCTACGCGTTGGTGAACGGAAAGAAATCGGTCTATCTCCCGATCATCAAGACCGATACGGGCTCTACGTTGGACGTGGTGGCTGACACTCGCAAGGCGATGCCGTCGTTTCGCGGCGTGCTTCCGAAGGAATATCGCGACAAGGTCAAGATCACGTTCGAATTCGACGAGTCGCCGACGGTTATCGCCGCCATCGAAAGCGTAGCGACCGAAGGCGCAATCGGCGCATTGCTGACAGGCTTGATGATCTTGCTGTTTTTGCGCGACTGGCGAAGCGTCATCGTTGTGGTGACGAACATTCCCTTGGCGTTGCTGGGCTCGATGTTTGGGCTGTGGGTCACCGGCAACACAATTAACATCATGTCGCTCGGTGGATTGGCGCTGTCGATCGGGATTCTCGTCGATATGTCGACGGTGATCATTGAGAATCTGCACGTCCAGTTTGCACACACCAAGAATGTCGGCACGGCAATTGTGCGCGCGAATCAAGCAACTGCGGTACCGATCTTTCTCGCGCTGTTGTGCATCTTGTCGGTGTTCGTGCCTGCGTTTCTGATGGAGAACCCGCTGCGGTCACTGTTCATGCCGCTCACCCTAGCGGTGGGTTTCGCCATCGTCTCGGCGTATTTGCTGTCGAGCACGTTCGTTCCGCTGCTTTGCGTGTGGTTGGTCAAACCCAAAACGCATGCGCACGAAGAAAGCCAGCGCGATCTCGGCAAGGGAATGCGTCTGTACGCCGGCTTGGTCGAACGGTTCGTAAACCGCCGCTGGCTTGTCACCTTCGTCTATTTGGCGTTATCAATGGTGGCGATCCTCGTGTTCGGATTGCAGGTCGGTCGAGAGCTGTTTCCGCAGGTCGACTCGGGAGAATTCGTTCTCCGGTTCAGGCCTCCGCCGGGATCGAATTTCGAGCTGACGCGCGAAATGGCCGTGAAGTGCCTGGAAGAGATCAAGCGTGAAGCGAAAGCCGACAACGTCGAGATTTCGCTGGGCTTTGTGGGTCAGGTCGCGCCCAACTTCGGCATCGACAACATGGTGCTGTTCATGCGCGGCCCCGACGACGGTCAGCTCCGTGTGGAATTGAAAGAATCAAGCGGCATCAAGCTCGCCGAGTTTCGCGAGCGGCTGCGCAAGGTGCTTCCCGACCGTGTCGTGCCCTGGCTGGCTGATCGCCTTGAACAAGGCGGCTTAGCGAAGCAAAAAGCCTTGGAGCAGTCGAAGCGGGCGACGTTCGGCTTCGAGCCTGGCGATGTCGTCAGCGAGGTGATGAGCTTCGGCGCGTCGACGCCGATTGCGGTGCGATTCGTCGGCACCGATCTGGACGATGTTCGTGCGTACGCGGAAAAAGTGGCTGCGCAGATGCGCAAGATCAGCTTCCTCCGCGACGTGCAATTCGAGCAGACCCTGGACTACCCGACGATCGAAGTCGACATTGACCGCGAAAAGGCGGGCCTCAGCGGGCTATCGGTCGAAGATGTCCGCAAGGCGTTGGTTATGGCGACGTCTTCGACGCGCTTCAGCGACTTGAACTATTGGATCGACGTTCAGACCGGATTCGATTACCTCGTCGAAGTCTTCGTTCCTCCCACGTCGATGGTGACGGCGCAGGATCTGGAAGTCTTGCCGCTCGGCCAGGTGAATCCGCTGGTGAATCTGATGCTTCGCGACGTCGCCACAGTGCGCGAGAGCGTTCGTCCCGGCGAATACGATCGCGTCATGTCGCAGCGATTTCTCACGCTCACGGCAAATGTCGAGGGTGAGGACATGGGCAGCGCGGCCCAGCAGGTTCAAAAGGCGATGGATACCGCAGGCAAACCGCCCGAGGGCGTTCGCGTTGAACTGCTGGGGCAGCTGCCTCCAATGCAGGAAATGTTCTCGGCTTTGACGGCGGGCTTGGGAGTGGCGGTGTTCGTGATCTTGGTCCTGCTGACCGCGTACTTTCAATCGTTGCGTATGGCCGTCATCTCCGTGAGCGCCGTGCCGGGCGTGATCGCTGGCGTCGCGGCGATTCTTTACTTGACGGGCACGACGCTCAATATCGAGTCGTTCATGGGTGCGATCATGTCGCTGGGCGTCTCGGTCTCAAACTCGGTGTTGCTCGTGGCATTCATGGACGACCACTGGCGAAACGGCATGCCATCCGCAGAAGCAGCTCAACGAGGCGCCGAAGAGCGCGTCCGACCCATTTTGATGACGGCCTGCGCGATGATTATCGGCATGGTGCCCATGTCGCTGGCGCTCGAGCGAGGCAGCCAAATGCAAGCGCCGCTTGGCCGCGCGGTCATCGGCGGTCTGGCGATGTCCACCGTCGTTACGCTGCTTGTGGTTCCGTCGATCTTTGCGGCTGTCGTCGGACGGCGAAAAGCGAGCTCGGCTTCGCTGTTCCCAGGCGACCCGGACAGCCGATTATATGACCCCAGTTTGAACGAGCCGATCGCCCCGTCTTCCGAACATCTTCCCAATCCTGCTCCCACACCTTCGGGAGAGTCATCATGACACCATCGCTCGGGACAATATTCTCATCGAGCTTCCATCACGTCATGTTGGCGACGGTCGTGGCAGCGACGTTCGCAGGGTGCAAACGGCATGAAGTTGTATCGACTCCGGCTCCGGTCGTTCCCGACGTGCGCGTAATTCATCCTTCCACGCGCACGATCACTCGCGTCGTCGGTCAGCCGAGTTTCATCGAGTCGTACGAGCGAACCGCGGTGTACCCGAAGATGAGCGCTTACATCGAAAAGTGGAACGTCGATATCGGCGATATCCTGAAAAAGAACCAAGTCATGGCGACGTTGTTCGTGCCTGAAATGGTGGAGGATTTCGGCACCAAGCGAGCAACGGTCGAATTGGATAAGCAAAAAATCGACCAGGCGAAGAAACTCGTCGCCGTCGCCGAGGCCGATGTGAAAGCGGCTCAGGCGGAGTTAACCGAGACGAAGTCGCTTCTCGAGAAGGAACAGGCCGAGGTCGACCGCTGGGATTCGGAAGTCAAGCGGCTGAAGCGCGAGGTCGACAAGGGCGTGGTCGATCCTCAGGTTTTGCTCGAATCCACCAATCAGTACAAATCGAGCCTCGCCTCACGCAATGCGACCGTCGCCACCATCGATCGTGCGGCGGCTCAACTGCAATCACAGGAAGCCTCGCTCGCCAAAGCGGTGGTCGACGTGGGCGTGGCCGAGGCAAACCTGTCGGTGGCCGAAAGCGAAGCGAGAAGGTTAGAAGCGTGGGTGGGCTACCTCAAGTTGCTCGCGCCTTACGATGGCATCGTCGTCGCACGCAATGCAAACACCGGCGATTTTGTTCTGCCCGCCACGGGCGACCCAACGGCCGATCGCCAAGCGCCTGACCTTTCGCCAAACGGAAAAGCCGCGCCGATTTATGTCGTCGATCGCACCGATGTGGTGCGCGTGTTTGTCGACATTCCCGAACGCGACGCGAACTACGTGCGCAGCGGCGCCAAGGCGAAGGTTCTCGTCGAAGCCTTCAGCGATGAGGAAATCGATGCGATCGTCGTCCGCACGAGCTGGGCGCTGAACGTGACCAGTCGAACGCTGCGCGCTGAAATCGACTTGCTCAATACCGGCAGCAAGATTCCCAACGATCTCCCCGAGTCCATTCGCAAGGCACTCGAAGGCGTGACGCTTCCGAAGACCACGAGTCAACTTCTGCCCGGCATGTATGCCTATGGCAAGGTCACGATCGAGCGCGAAGGAGTGCTTGCCATTCCGATGCGGCTTTTGGTTTTGAACAACGGAAAGACCTTCGTATGGCGCGTCGTCGATGGAAAGGCCGCCCGATTCGAAGTGCAAACCGGCGCGGACGACGGCCAATGGATTGAACTTCGCAAACAACGTCCCGCCGTCTCCGCATCAGGGTCGACCGACGAGCATCCCTGGATGCCGTGGGACGGTTCGGAACAGGTGATCGCCAGCGATGTTGCGAGGCTCATTGACGGCGAACCCCTCCACACCACCACGGCGGACGCCGACAGCAAGAATGCGAACGCCCCAGTCCGCTAGCAGCTTGGCGTGCGTTCCATCGCTGCACTCTTATGAGCTGGCAATCTGAGCAAGGTTTGCCGATTTCGCTGAATATCCGGATGGCGTCACGTCGATAAACTCCCGGGCTCCCTAAGGGCAATTCGTCGGTTCGCCGCAAAGTGCTTGCATGGATTCGCGACGTATTGGCCATGAGGCACGCCACGGACCGCAACTCTGGGCGCTGACTGCTGCGCTCCTCACTTATGTTACGTGCGGCTCCAGCACAGGATTTGCGCAGCAAAATCCCGACGAACGGCCACGGATGACCGAGGCCACCGCGATCCCAGCCTCATGGGCGACCGGAAGTTCGCCTTCGTCACAACGCAGAATCTCGAGCGAGGCGACGCCGATCGGCGTTTGTGCCAATCCGAATAATTACGCGCAGCGGACCACGTTCGTTTCTGCGGCAATTGCGGGTTCGGACGCGGGAGTATTGGACCTCGGGACCAATCGGGGCGCAGCGACGATGGTGGTCGAGCGAATCGGAGCGCCGCTCCAGTTGGCTCCGCTCGAGCCCTCGGACATTCCTCTGCCGATTAACCTCGCCAGCGCTCTGCAACTGTCCGATGCACGGCCGTTGATCGTATCGGCCGCGCAAGCGAGCGCTTGGGTGGCCGAGGCCCAATTGCAACGCGCCAAAATGATCAAGATCCCTGAGCTGGACTTTGGCGTCTGTTATGTCCGCCATGACGGTTTCGGCCCCGACTTGAATCACGGCGTCAACGAACCCACTTTCGTTCCCGGCGTCGGTGGTCCGCTTTACCAGGATTTGAACTGGATCTACATCGGCGGCAGCGTCTACGGAGTGATTCCGCTCACCGATGCGATCTTTCTACCCTTGGTTGCTCGGCAAGCTTTGAATGCCAAGCGTCATGACATTCAAACTGCGAAGAACGATGCGCTGCTCATGACGGCACGCTCGTACTTCGATGTCCACTACTATCGCGGCCAATACGCCGCCGCCGTCGAGGTCACGAATCGTGGCCACGAGTTGCTGAGACGCGTCGATTCCTTAAGCCACGACCTGGTGTCTCGGGTTGAAGTCCATCGCGTTGCCAACACGCTCGCCAATATCGAGCAGACCGCGGCGCTTGCTCGGCAGGAATGGCGCGTTTCAAGCGCCAACCTGACACAAGCTCTGCGGCTCGATCCTCGCGTGTTGGTCGTTCCTACAGAGTCCGACCAACTGCAGATCACGCTGATCGACCCCTCACGCATGCTCGATGAGTTGATGACGCTCGCTTTGGAATTCCGCCCCGAGTTGGCGGCTCAACGCGCGATGATTCGGAGTGCGGAGGCCGTCGTTCGACAAGAAAAGAACCGCGTTGTCCTGCCGACCTTGTATCTCACAGGCTTTCAAAGTCCTGGGCACATGCGCATGCAGGCCATGGTGTTTGGCCTCGGGCACGGCAGCAGCATGAACAACTTCAGTTTGCGCGAGGACGTCAGCCTGCAAGCGATCTGGCAGTTGGAAGGGCTCGGTTTCGGCAACTTGGCAAAGATCAAGAAGTCGCGTGGCGATCAAAGCGAAGCCATCGTTCGACTGCGGCGCACGCAGGACGCTGTGGTTGCCGAAGTCACCCGCAGCCAAGCCAAGTTGCAGGCGTCTGCCGTACGTGTCGTCGAAACGGAACGCTCGTTGAAAGCGGCGCTGACAACCTACGAAGGCAACTTCGAAGGCCTCGGACAAACCGAACGGTTCGAAGACGTGTTGGTCCAAGTCTATCGGCCGCAAGAAGTCGTCATGGCTCTCGAAAGGCTGATGCAAAGTTATACCGCGTACTTCGCGGCCATCGCCGACTACAACCGCGCGCAGTTCGAGCTCTTCCATGCGCTCGGCTATCCCGCTCGCGAACTCGCGATGCGGCGACCGCCGGGCGACGTCGAGCCCGTTGCAACCGAACGACCGACCTACTTGCCGCCAGTGAACACCGGACCGCCCCCCGCGACGCGATAGCCGTCGTGGTGTCAGAATCTCATTGAACGATCTCAGGAGTGTCAAGCCATGAAACCGATCGTCTTCGCATGGGTGATTGCTGTGCCCGTGGTTGCTTTATGCTTGGCCGACCGCTGTTCGGCGCAGCTGACGTTTGTGCTGCCGTCGGTCGAGCGCAGCGGCGCGTCTGAACCAGAGGTTGAACGAGCGGTGTACTCCATGTCGCCGCCGCCTGCAGCCAGAGTGGGACAGACGCCTCGGGCGGCAACGATCGCCGTGCGACAAGTTACAGCCTTGCAGCCAGTTGCCGGTGCAAGCGAACCGCAACCGACTCTCGAGGTGCTGCCGCCGCCAACTCCCGAGACAAAATACGAGCAAAGCAACGATGACGAGGCGCTGAAAGGTCACATCCATTTGCGCCCGCGCCGCTCGAAGTGACCGATCAGGCGTTCCCTATCAACCTCGCAACCGCGTTGGCGTTATCCGATGCGCGGCCCTTGATCGTCAGCGCCGCGCAGGCCAGCGCGTGGGTCGCCGAGGCGCAGCTCCAACGCGCGAAAGTGCTCTGGGTTCCGTCCTTCAACGCCGGCGCCGATTACATTCGACATGACGGCTACGGCCCTGACTTTAACCTTGGAATCAACACAGCGGCGCGGCCGTTGAATCAAAACGTGAACTTTCTGTATACCGGCATCGGTATTACGCAGAACGTCGCCATGACCGACGCCATTTTTCAACCGCTCGCAGCCCGGCAGGTTTTGAACTCACGCCGCTGGGACATTCAATCGGCCAAGAACGATGCTCTGCTCATCACGGCGAACAGTTACTTCAGCGTTCATCAATTTCGAGGGCAGTACGCCGGCGCGATCGATGTGGTCGACCGTGGCAATCAGTTGGTCGAGCGATTGACGTACCTCAGCGAAGACTTGATCCCTCGGATCGAAGTCGACCGCGCGAAGCGACTGTTGGCCGACGTCGAGCAACATGCAGCTCTTGCCCGACAAAACTGGCGCGTGGCCAGCGCGAATCTCACGCAAGTGCTGCGTCTCGACCCTCGTGTAATGGTTGTCCCGCAAGAAGACGATCACCTGCAACTCACGCTCATCAATCCTGATCGAACCTTGGACGACCTGATCCCAATCGGCCTGACCAGTCGCCCCGAACTGGAATCGCATCAAGAGATGGTCCGCTCTGTCGCCACGAAGATTCGACAGGAAAAAGGCCGCATCCTGATGCCGAGCCTGATGCTCAATGGCTTTCAGACTCCCTACGAACTGCTTCAGTTCGGTGCTCAGGGCTTCGGCCAAGGCTCGAAATTGGATCTGTGGAGCCTGCGCAACGACCTCAGTCCGCAAGCAATCTGGCAGCTCGAAGGGATGGGATTCGGGAACATGGCTCGCATCAAAGAACAACGCGGCGAACAGTCGCGCGAGATCATCGAGCTGTTCAAGGAGCAGGACGCGGTTGCTGCCGACGTCACGCGAGCAAAAGCGCGTCTGCAGTCGGCGGCAGTGCGTGTGGTGCAAGCTGAGCGCTCGATGCGAGAAGCGTTGATCACTTACGAAGGCAATTTTGAGGGGCTCGCGCAAACGAAACGCTTTGGCAACGTGTTGGTGCAAGTGTATCGGCCGCAGGAAGCGGTCGTCGCCTTGGAACACCTGCTCACTTCGTACGATCAATACTTCAGCACGGTGGCCGACTACAACCGATCGCAATTCGAACTCTTTCACGCGCTCGGATATCCGGCCCAGGAAGTGGCGGCCATGCAATCGCCTGGCGACGTCGAGCCGGTCGACACCAGCCGTCCGGCCTACTTACCGCCCGTAAAGGTCGGACCTCCACCGGCAACGCGATGACCGATTGCCGAAGAGAACGTTATCGCCCCATTCGGATCGAATCGATCAGATCGGGGGCGCTCGTCGCAGCGCCCATTGCGTCCGGTTCGCCATTTGCGCCCAACCGCATCAAGCGACTCTCATCCTGCGAAGCCCCAGAGTACATGCCATAGGCCGTCGACTCGCCTTCTATGGAAGCCAAAAATGGCTGGCCGCACGACGAAGCGACTGTCCGGCAGAGATGGCCGTTGTTCGGTATACATACACGCGGGCCATGGGCTCGATGCGGGCAATAATCGGGATAGTACGGAGTGATCACCACCTTGCCGCCGACCGGCGGGTTGTAGCAATCGGGACTTTCAACGGGTGACATGATTGCGACACCACGCTCATACGGCACCGATCGATCGGCACCGCACGCGTGACGGCGAACGACCGGCGTGGCACAACGCGCGCACCGATAGCAGTTCGGTGTCCGCACAGAATCGCCGCCGCAAGCCACTGACCCGGCAAGCAGTGCGGCGACCATCAAGGTCGTTGATAAGCGCTTGATCATCCGTGAACTTCCTTCGAGATTTACAGAGCCGGCAATGAATGTCCCGCTTTGGACTCGTCCGTTCACTCGACCTACGTGCTAACGGCACTCAGGTAAGTTATCGGCCTGACTGAGTAATGGCGAGGCATACGATCGCTGTGGAAGGCATCGCTTGCCAAATCGTCAAACTCCGATTACGTGAGGCGGGATTGTTTCTCCGACGCTAGCACTCAGTTCGATTGGGGTTGCTCGTGCCGACGACAACCCCATGGCGGCGGTGCGCGTCGTATCGCCGCCTAGATCGGCGTTTACATCAAAAACGGCGGCCCGTTAACATCTGTAGGTCTTGCCGCGAAAGAAGAGCGCCTCGCGGAACACAAGCTCGCACGCTTGTTCAGCGTAATGATTCGCCTGAATTCAAAATCTGTGTATTCGACACGGAGTTGCCGAATGTCTCATATCGATCGAATGTCCAGATAACTTCTTTTGCTCTCGGGTCCAATTCAATCACCAGCGGGTTGCCTGGACCGGCGTGGCAGTTTCCGATCATGTAGTGGCCGTTGGCGAGCACTTCGATCGTTGTCACCCACGCGAGCGTGATGCCAGGCAGGTCGTGCTGGTGAAGCTCCCAAACGATCTTCTTCTCGGGAGTGACTTCGAGCACGCTGTGTCCGTTGCCTGTGGTGATGAGCGTGTTGCCGCTCGCCAGCCGCTGGGCTGCGAAGCATTTGTTGCCGAATGCGTCGGGGCCATGTCCGTTTTTTCGCTCGTGCCCGAAGAGCGGCACTTCGTATTCCCAAACCACCGTCGCCGACGGTGAGTATTCACGAACGACGCCGTCACCCTCGTGGCAAACGAGATAGTTGCCCGTTTTGAGTTTGCGCACGAGCCGAGTATCGGTGTGAGGATTCGGATGATTCACTTTCATTCGCACCTCAGCCAGCAGCTTGCCTGAACGATCGATCTCAATGATGCGTGCTGGCCCGCTCTCGGCGATCATCACTCGGTCGTTATCGAGCGGCTGAAAGGCGTGGACCTCGACTCGTTGGCCAGCGTTGCCATTGCTCTGCGCGGCATCGTAACTCCAAACGACGGCGTGCTTGCGCAAATCGACCTCGACTACTTTGCTGGCGCCTTGCTGCACCATGAAGTTGCCGTTGGCTAGCGCGTGAACATCGTGAATGCCTTGCCACGGCATTTCGGCCTCGATCGTTCCGTCGGCAGCGACGATCGCCAGCTTGCCACCGCCTTGCAGTACGAGCGAGTGCTGCGCGGCGACCCCCGAAGTGATGCCGAATGTGAAGAGCGCAAGCAAAAGGAATATCCGGGTTGATCGTTGGTTCATGTTTATCGGTTCCGCGAGTATCGATTCCGCGAGTGACCTGTCGGTTTCAACAGCGTAAGCTGCAAGTGTTACGGTCGCCCTGCTTCCGTTCGTTGACGTTCGATCTGATCGATGTCGTGCTTCTTGATCTCATCCGCGTCGAAGTTATCGAACTCACTGGATTGCGGAAGTTGGATAACAATGGACGTACATTCATCGAATCGAACCAATCCGTCTCGAAATGCGCACGCCAGTACATGCCCGCCGATCTTGCGATCGTCCCTTATGAAGTGCCAATGGTATCCAGAGACGTTGAGCGTCCCGATCCAGGCGGGGCAGCGAAGGCCGACGAATGTGCCGCGGACATTGCGGTGCTCCCAAGTGGGCTGGTGTTTGACAACATCGACCAGCGGCTGAAACGGAGGCGTCTGCGCAGGCACGCTCCGAACCGTGAGCTCACTGCACTCGCAATCAACGCGAATGGCATAAGGAGTATTGCGATGGGCTAACTTGCGGTCGAGCTGCTCTTCGAGATTACTGAGCGAAGCGGCGTCGATGTGATCAACGCGGCCGTCTTCGCCGAAGAAGGTTACGGCGGCAAATGGCGTGGTGTCGTGGAGATTCGCAGCCCGGACCGAGCCGTCGCCGAGTGCCTGATACATGTTCCCGTCGAGCACAATCATTTCTCCATCGAGCCGGCTGAACGTGCCGATTCCGAAGTCGCCGCTCGAGAGCACTTGGCGAAGTGGCGTGCTGCCGACGTAATCGCCCGCTGCGAGGGCGGCGACCAAGGAGAACTGCACCAGCGCATCATCAACCGTGACTGTAGCCGACTCGACCGATGGACTGGCGGTGGAATGGTTCGATGAGGGGGAGCAACCCGCCATGAGCAACGTCACGACCACGATCCAGAGGAGTCGCGGGTGAACAGGTTGCGCTCCGTGCCAACCCACGGCTGCGGTCACGTTGCTGGGAACTTTGCGCACGGATGTATGTTGCTCCCAGGTCTGTGATTCGATCTTGATCGGCCCAAGCGTGCCAAGCATCGACCAATCAACGCGCGCCGCGGGCTGTCTTCAGCTTCCACGACTCGTCGAAAAAGTCTGCGGCGACGATCTTTCCGGGCAAGCGGCTATTAGCCTCTGTACGCACGTCAATGACCGCCCAATCGGGAAGCTTCGGTACCTGGCGAGCATTGTTCAAGTAATCGTACTCGCGATACGTGAAGCTGCTATTGATCACGACGTATCGCTCACGATTCAGCGGATTCGGATAAATCAGCACCGGCACATGGTGCTCCGAAGAGTAGCGATCCTTGCCGACAACCACGTCGGTCTCCGTCCATTGGATCGGCAGTTGATCGGCAACCTTCCGTAACACAGCATTGCTCTGCGGATCGCCCCACAGCACGAGGTTGCTGGACGCCAGCGTTGCCTCATCGAGTTGCGTGTCGTCGATCACGCGCGCTACGCCACGCATCTGTCGCCGCCAATGGTCGATGGCATGTTGTAGCTCACGATCGACCCAACGATTGATCGTTTCGGAACGCCCCTTTCCAGTCGGCCGCACAAACACGAACGAATCGAGAAACGCGTCGTCGATCGGCCCTTGCTGCCCGTGACGTTTGCCGGTCGGCGGCGTCACGGTCGGCGATGTCAAGGTCGCCGATGTCACGCTCAGCGGCATCACAGTCGCCAGGCGCCAACCGGCTTCCTTACGTTCGACGGTCACTGACCATGAACGATCAGTCTCCGGTACTGGCGCCGTCAACGTCTCTCCGTCGATCGTCAGTGCAACCGCTTGCTGCGGCGAAAAAGGGCAATAGCCCGAGGGCATCGCGAGTTTGAGAGCGGTGACGTTCTTCGTCTTCACCACGACGGCTGCATCGTCAACGATGCGAGCTTCGACGCGCGCCGGCTGCCAGTGTTCTCCCAGCCCCTCGACGGTTACCCAGGCCAGCTTGTTGTAGCGCAGCGTGTAGGTCGTGAAGTCGATTTCGCGCGGAACACGCTCTCGCCCCTTGTGGACGATGCTGGCAAGCCGATGCTCGATCTCAGCAAGCGAGCCAGGATGAAGTTTGTGCTCGGTCTTGGGGCCGATGATGTGCGTGAGATTCAATCCTTCCCTGGATAAGGCTTCGGCCATGATGTCCGCGGCTTGCTTTTGCCTGTCGAGTTCACCGCTGTAGGCGATGGTCGGGCAGTTCACCAGGTTGCGAGCCCAATCGGTGCAGTCGTACAGCCTCCACAGAGTTCGCTCGTACGGCGGTGGGTCGAGTTCCTCTTGTTGAAATGCTTTGAGGAAGGCTGGCGTCTCGGAGAATCCCGCGCCGGGACTCGCGGCTACCCAACGATCGGGATGATGCACCGCCATATGCCACACGCCGGCGCCTCCCATCGAAAACCCGCGCACGACCACACGATCGTCATCGATCCGATACCGATGTTGCACCGAATCAAGCGCCTCGAGCACGTCCACCTCGCCTGCGAGCTTGAATGCGTTCGAGTAGCGGCCGTATGGGTGCAAAACGATCGTGTCCGACGGCGCAATCTGACCTATTTGCTTCTGACGCTGATCAAGAAAGTTCACTTCGCTGAGGGTCTCGCCTCGGCCATGGAACCAGAGATCGAGTCGATGGCGCGTCGGACCATCGAACTCATACGACGCAGGAATCACCAGCCCATACGGTTGCACCGTGTTGTCCAGCTTCGATACGAAGCCACGCACGACCAGACCGGTCTGACGTGTCCACGGCGATTCTCCCGAGAGCAGTTGCTCGGCTCGCTTGAGCCCATCACGCAGCAACGACTTGCCTTTCGCAATGTCGCCGGGAGCGAAGAACTCCTGATAGGTAAGGGCGCTGTCGACCGCGCGATGGAAGATTTCGACGTCAGGGATAAGTTCGCGGAGCTTCTCGTCCTTCTGCGCCGTTTATGCAACTGAGCAAGCTGACTCTGCAGTTTGTTCAAGCCTTCCTGCAGCTCGTCGCGATCGGCTTGAGAAACGTCCACGCCTAGTGGCGGTATCGGACGCACCTGATCCGGCACGTTGTCTTTGGGTCCGTCGGCCCATGCTGTGTCAACGCTCGAAAGGACGAACGCGCACAAGACTGACCGATGCAGCAACGCTGATTTCAATGCGGTGTCTCCCTGAATCCGTAAACGCAGCGACCCGCGGACCGAAGTCCTGCACGGCGAGGCGTGCGCACCGCCCAGTAGTCGGAGAGCGTACTCCTGCTTCACGCCAGGGTACCCTCCGGCGGGCACTCCGTCTCAGAAAAAATGCAGCTCCGCGAAACGCGCTGACTCCAACTGAAGTTCGGCTACGCTCGACGCAACGCATGCGACGACCGCCGAGAGTGGTCGGCTGGAGCGTGCCTACGGTGTTGCAATCATCCTCTTAGTGATGTTATCGGAGAATGCGGCGGTTGCGGCGGGCGAAGAAATCAAGACGTGCTCGAGCGCGTCCAGCACCGTCGGATGGCAAACAATTCCGTCATCACAGCGGAGTTCCTCCACGAGTTCCTGGAGACTTGCTGTATCGGATGTCGCCTGAGCGTCGGCAAGCAGTGCGTAAGCGCGAACGGCGCGAATGATCTGTGCCGCCAAAGCTGCTTCGACCGAGTTGCGAGAAGATTCGAGGGCGGTTCCCGTGTTGAACGATTCTTCGCCGCACCAAATAAGCGGCATGGCGCCGCTAAGGACCGTGGCTAGCGACTGCACAAGGTCGCTGCCATGGAACGTGTGTTCACGCGACGCATGGTCGGAACTGAGCTCAAGATTTCCAACGGCTTTTCGGATGACCTTGGCGGTAATCTCGACGTTTTCCAGGTCTTGCAGCAACGCCGCGACGCGTACGTCGTCGATCTGCTTTTCGGGCAATCGCATGTGCCGCGCCACCTGCTCGCTGAGTTCCGCGACTCGCGTGGCCCGACCGTTTCGATTCGGATCGGAGCTGTTGAGGTAGCGGGAAAGGACTTCTACGAACCCCAGATAGGCTTCGTGCAACTCTCGCCATTGTTTGGCGCGCTCATCGCTCAGCGTGCCCACCAAGATCGCTGTCAGACCGAGAACGGCTCCCCACACCATCATCGCGAGACCGATCACGAACGGTGGCGTGAAGGCCGCAAATTGTTCAAGACCTATCGCCGCCGCCATCGAGGCCAGGACGACACTAAACAATGCCAGAATCCCCGCTTGATACCTGCCCAAGAAGAAAGCGGCCAGCGTGACCGGCAAGTAGAAAAGATTGAGTACGACAAGCAGATAGCCGTTGGTTTTGTACAGCAGGCATGTCAGGCCGATGCTTACGAGAACCAACGCAATTTCGAGATGCCGATTATGATCGAGGTGTTTCGTTGCCATCTGAGTTTCCCGGCGACCCTGTTAATGGAGAAAGGATTTCGTTGATGCGGATCGTCCGAAACAACCGCGCTTGCGGTACGTGATGGGTTCACCCGACTCGACCATCCAGAACGGTCCCTCGCTGCTTTGCCAGCAAGTCATCTTCCAAATCCTCGCGCGTCGAACCTCCCGACGGGTTTTTCGCGCCCGACGATTCGCGCCGCGGAGTTGGTGAGTGGTTTGTTGGATTGGCGTATTTCCTGGCGATTTCACAAAAGTCTGCTTCGATCGACAGGAACACTTCGACCAAGTCTGGATCAAACTGTTTTCCTGCCTCGGAGCGGATGATCTCGACGCACTGCTCGTGCGGCAGCGGCTCTTTGTAAACGCGACGGACTGACAGAGCGTCGTAAACGTCGGCGATGGCAACGACGCGCGCGGCCAGTGGAATCGTTTCGCCGGCAAGCCCTGCCGGGTAGCCTTGGCCGTCCCAGTGTTCGTGATGGCAGAAAGCAATTTCCCGCGCCATCTCGAGAAAGTTCGAACTCCCTAGCTGCAATTCAATTTCTCGAAGACACTCGCCCCCAAGCTCAGCGTGCAAACGCATGTCATGACGTTCCTGCACGTCCAGAATTCCGGGCTTAAGTAACACGTGATCGTCGATGCCGACTTTGCCTATATCGTGAAGTGCGGAACTGATGCCAATTGAGCGAAGGAACGCTGGTGTCACCTGGCTGTGATACTTCGGCACTCGTCGCAGGGCATTTGCAAAACGGGTCGAGAAATGGGCGATACGCTCCAAATGCTTGCCCGTTTCTGGGTCTCGGGACTCGGCAAGCTTGGCGAGGCCAAAGATGACCGCATTTTGCGTTCGTGCCAGATCCTTTTCTCGAAGCAATAGGTTCGTGGCTTCTTGTGTTTGACGTCGCGAATTTTCGGAATGAGTGCGCGATAGGACGAGATAGGCAATGCCCCCTTGCATGCAGGCAATCCAAGCAAACGAAAAGAGTTGAGCGATCGTGATCGGAGCTAGCCGATCGTGATCGGAGGTCTTAAACGTGTTCGATGGAGAATTCGCATCAACCAATGGGGGCATAAGGGTTGAGCCGGATAACGCCGGTGAGGCGCTGTCGGTTGCTTGGTTGCGAAGAGAAAACGCCACCAATCGGTTTTGGATCCAAAACCCCAATGCGAGACAAATCACTTGGCGCACAGCAGGCAAACCAACGGCTTCTTTAATAGGGTCGTGACGGTCTGCATGCGGAGCGCCATAAAGAGGCACATTGTGTCGGGCGGGGGGTTAGGTGCACTCAAAAGTAGGTTATTGTGATACTTGAGTTTCCAGCGACCGTTCTGCATAAACGACAAACCCATTAAGCGCCGAATCCCTGTTCCCCCCGAGCTGACCGTAAATTCCTCTGTAGGGGTTATTCAGGCGATTGAAGACTCCTTGCAAGGCTGCTTGAAAAGTGAGCCTGAGCTTCGATGATGGCCTGGCGGGGGCGACCAATCGCTACCTAAATGCCTTGCAGCGTGCAGCCGGACCGCATCCTGCGAAAGCTCTTCGGTGTCGGCAAACCAAGAGCCATGGGCGGTTGCGAGTACCAGACCGCTAGTCTGTGCGACGAGAGAACACCGGTGAAAGACGGATCGTGTTTGAGAGCATTTTTGCGGATCCAGAGGCGCTTCTGAAGGGCATCTTCGTACTTGCCCTGCCGCGTCAAAGTGCGGGCTTCGTCCAACACCTCGTCAGGGTCGGTGTTGTCCGTAGCGGCGCGTGCGGCAGCAACACATTAACCCGAGCGCCACAAAGGCACGTCGGATGAGTGATTCTACCGTTCCGCACGAAAACATTGCGTTGCCCGCTCATCGCGAACGAGATCGACGCTGATTGTACCGCGACCGAAGAGAACGATCCAAACGCGACGAAAATCCGTGGGGCCCGAGCGACTCGTTAAGTTTCTTGGAACGCAGGAACACCGCGCGCGAAAGATACTCGCTTCACTTCTGTGGACGCGCTGTGCGAACGAGCTTGGAGTCGTGTGCGGCGAGAAAGTGTGCGAACTCATCGAAGACGCGTTCTTCAGTAGCTCCGTCGCCGAGCATCCCTGTCGGAAATGCGAACGTGGTTCCCTTGGGAAAGCGGGCCAGGAGCTGCCTGAAGCTTTCCGTGCCTTCGGCGAAGTAGCGAAGCACACTCCATGTGTCATGGATCGGCGGATATTCCCCCAAGAAGCTTTGTGCGGAGTCATTCGATCCTTTGCCAGCTTTCGTCCAATAATAGCTGCGTGTAACCGAATCCAATGCCACTCCGTCGCGGGCGTGGACGAGACCGGGAAACTCACTCTCTTGCCCAAGATTGCAACGAATTACAAGCGGCTTCTTCCAATCTTCAATTTCCGACTCCACGATCGATTGCAGCTCATTGGTGAAACAAAGGCCGCGCAGCTTCGTGAGCCGTTGCGGATCGGCGATCCAGGCCTCTCCGACGGTAAGTTGCGTGATAATTACGTTTGCCAGTAGTAGCTCCCGGTCGTTATCAACCGGGTTAAGTCATTGGTCGCAGCGTCAGTGATAACAAATCGGCTGGATAAGCCAGTTCGACTCACTCTCCGCGAACACGACCTTGGTGGCCCGGCGTCAGGCACCTGCCATCGCGATTGCGCCGGAACGCGTCAGACGCGTTTTACGCCCTCGCGGCACCCAGAGCGGCACCACGCCGCCACGCCGCGTTTGAGCACGCCGAGGGTCGTAGCGGGCGTCTGCGGCGTTCTAGCAGCCTGTTGATTTTTTGCCCATCGCGCTATGCTCAAGTCGGGCTTGAGATCGTGGTGCGATGAGGAGCATGGCACGATGTCGATGGGACGTCGGAAGCGTCGGCAGGAGTCGCTGTTCGTGGCGACATCAGAGTTGGCTCGTTCGGCGGGCCATCCGTTTTACCGGAAGCTGAACGAACTGTTAGCCGCAGCAGGATTCGACCGCTGGATCGAACGCCGTTGCGAACCGTATTGCGAAGCGGCCGACAAGCCGGGCCGTGAATCGATTCCTCCGGGGACGTTCTTCCGCATGCTGCTGGTGGGCTACTTCGAGGGGATCGATTCGCAGCGGGGCATTGCCTGGCGGTGCGGCGACAGCCTGAGCCTTCGTGAGTTCCTGAATTACGCGCCGCAAGAGCGGACGCCCGATCATTCGACGCTGTCGATCACGCGGAAACGCTTGCCGTCCGAAATGTTCGACGAGGTGTTTCAGTTCGTCTTAAAGATCGCTGATGAGAAGGGACTTCTCTCGGGCAAGACGGTCGGCGTCGACAGTACGACGCTGGAGGCCAACGCGGCGATGAAGAGCATCCTCCGCCGCGACACGGGGGAAGACTGGAAGCAATACGTCGGTCGGTTGATGAAGGAAGAGGGAGTCATCGAGGAGAAGCACGAGCCGACCGACGAGGAGATTCGCCGCTTCGACAAGGAGCGGAAGCACAAAAGGTCTCGAACGACGAGTGGTTTTCGCCCGTTGATCCGGACGCCAAAATCACGCAGATGAAAGACGGTCGGACGCATCTGGCGTACAGGGCCGAGCACGTGGTCGATTTCCAGAGCGATCTGATCTTGGCGGCCGAGATTCGTCCGGCCGACCACGGTGATTCGCAGACGTTCTGCGACAGCGTCATGAAAGCTCAAGACAACTTGCAGCAGGCCGAGATCGAGACCCAGATCAAAGAGGCGGCGGCCGACAAAGGCAATCGCTCGGCCGGGACGATCGAGTTGTGCGATTCCCTTGGGCTGCGAACGTACATCCCCGAATCGAAGTTGAAGCACGACCGCACATGGACGGACAAGACGCCCGAACTGCACCGGGTCGTGTACGAGAATCGGCGGAGAATGCGGCGCGCGAAAGGCAAACGATTCGGCCGGCTGCGTAGCGAACGTGTCGAACGGAGCTTGCCCACGTCTGCGACTCGGGCGGGATGCGACGCAGTTGGTTGCGCGGGCTGGTCGACGTGACGAAGCGATACCTGATCGCGGCCGCGGCGCACAATCTCGGCCGGATTCTGCGCCGACTGTTCGGGAGTTGGCAAGCCGAAGGCTTTCCAAGGTCTTCGCGCGCTCGCCGCGCTTGTGCACCTTCTCGCCGTGATGCTCCGCAGAAGATTCCACCAAGGGCTCGAACAATGCTTCGCTTCCAATCAACGCTACGCAATGCTGAACCCGCTCAACGCAACGTCCTGACTCACTTCCAGAAAACCGTTAGATCAACGGACTGCTAGGCTGCGTTGCGTCGATAGGTTGTCTTGTGCAAGCGGACCACATGCGCACGATCGATTAACGCTGAGCGCGTGCGTGCCGAACGGTTCCTCGGCGTGCACACGGGCAGATGCGTTGCATCGAATGCGGAGCACACATCGGCGCAGTTGAGGACTTTCCTCGAACGTCGGCCTGAGTTGACGGCTGCGAGTTAGTGCCGCCAATAGCGTTGGGCCACCGGAATCGACTAGAGCGCGCAGAGAGCGACAAGCGGGCGCCGAGAATGCTAGCGCACCGGTCGATATTCAAAGCGATGGCCGCGTACGCTCAACGCGGCCATCGCTGCTGCCTGGTTCGTGACCAGGCAACCGTCACACGCCCTTCCGCCTCGGGCACATGATTTAGTATCGATTGTTCTGGCCGCGAGAATCATCCTTCAGCGGAAGTAATCTCCCGCAGCTTTCACTGCTCTCAATGAAGTGCAATCGCTGCGAAGCGGCTCGGCGATATCTGCGATGAATCGTTGACGACGCAGTCATTGCAGCCGCGCAACATTCATACGAAGATCGCAGCGAGCTACCGCAGGGCGTAAAATGACCAATCGCCAAAAAGTCGTGCTCGGCGCATTGCTCGCCATCGCGTTGGCCTTCCTGGCTGGCGAGCGAGGGACCTCGCCGTCAACGATGGGTTGGCGTCGATTCGCGAGTAACGCCCAATAGTCCCCTCGCTCGCGCTTGGGGCTAGGACGGGTTCGATTACCTAAACGAATCGACTCAAACGCCGTCGCCAGTGCGACCGACTAAAGTTGCGATCGATGCCACGAGTTCTGTCGCGTCGACCGGCTTGGCAAGATGCAACTGAAAGCCTGCCATCATTGCGCGGCGGCGATCCTCGGTGCGCGCGAACGCCGTGAGGGCGATGGCCGGCAAACGCTGGTGGGAGTAACCCTTGGCGCGGACGGCACGAATGAACTCGAAGCCATCCTGCGTCGGCATGCCCAAATCGCTGACGAGCACGTCAGGCACGAACTCTTCGATCTTCTGCAGGCCCTCAGCAGCGCTGGCCGCAGCGCAAATATCCGCATGGCTCTCGGCCAACACGCGTCCCGTCAAACGTCGCGCGTCCTCATCGTCGTCGACCAGCAACACACGTATGCCGTCAAGTTGAATGACCGGCCCGGCGCGGCGATCGGAGAGCACGGGCATCGGGATGGATGTTTCGGCGTCTTGGCGAACGGGCGAAAGGGGCAGCGTGACCGTGAACTCGGCGCCTTGGTTCTCGCCGTCACTGTAAGCGGAAATCGAGCCGCCGTGCATTTCGACGAGTTGTTTAGCGATCGCAAGGCCGAGGCCCAACCCCATCTGACCGCGCGTCGTTGGACCCGCGCCTTGTCGAAAACGTTCGAAGACGTATGGCAACAGATCGTGGCCGATGCCCGTCCCGCTGTCGGCCACCGCAATCTCGATGTGCGAATCGACGCGCGTCAGCTTCACCTGCACCTTGCCGCCTTTGGGCGTGAACTTGACGGCATTGTTGACGAGATTCCAAATCACTTGCTGCAGTCGTGAAGGGTCGCCGGAAATGACGCCGGCATGCGAGTCGAGCAACTTGAGGATGCGAATGTCCTTCGCCGAGGCGGCTGGCATGACCGTCATTAACGCGGCCTCGATCGTCGCGGCCGGATCGACCTGCTGAATGTCGAGACGCAACTTGCCCGACGTGATGCGCGACACGTCGAGCAGATCGGAGATCATCTGCGCCTGAATGCGGCTATTGCGCTCGATCGCCTCGACACCTTCGGTAAGTTCTTCGCCCGTCGGCTTGCCGAACTTCAGCACCTGCGCCCAGCCGGAGATGGCGTGTAGCGGTGTGCGCAACTCGTGCGACAACATCGCCAGAAAATCGTCCTTGAGCCGGTTGGCACGCTCCGCCTCGCTACGAGCAGCCCGTTCGCTCACCAATAGTTCTTCGCGATCGTGCTCGAACTTGATGCGATCCGAGACGTCGTTGAGAATCGCCAGCCACGCGTCGGACGTCGGCTGCGGCGAAATGCTCCATTGCACATGGACGATGTCGCCGTTCGGTCGAAACAGCGGCAGCACGCCGTTCCAACGACTATTCCCAACGAGTTCAGCCGACATCGACTTCGCGAGAGTTCGATAGTCGGGCGCGACGAAATCCATGAGCGACTTGCCGACGATGTCGTCCTTGGCACGTGCGAGCAGCGTACACATCGCCGAATTGGCGTCGTCAACGATGAGCTCTTTGTCCAGCAGCGCGATGCCGTTGAGCGCGTTATCGAAGATCGACTTGAACTTCGCCTCGCTTTGGCGAAGCTCCAACTCGGCCGCCCGGGTGCGAAGAAAAGCATTCACCGTCGCGATGAGCACCGGAGGCTCGACCGGATGCGTCAAATAACCGTCAGCGCCGACTTCGAGGCCATGCACCTTGTCGACATCGTTAACGAAGGTGGCCGAGAGGTGAATCACCGGTGTGCGCGTGCCGATTTCGCTTCGGCGAATTTGCCTGCATACTTCGAAGCCGTCGAAGTCCGGCAGGTTGACGTCGAGCACGACGAGATCGACGCCGTTGGCTGCCGCGGTGACAGCCTGCGTGCCCGTGCCGGCTTCGACCACCTTAAATCCCGCCGAACGCAACACGCGCGACGTCGAGTACAACGTCGCCGGGTTGTCGTCGACCACAAGGATCGTCGTGTGTTGCACGTCGCTCATGGCGAGGTTTTTCCCTCGTTACCGGAGTCGTCGTGCGGATCGCCGTCCGTGCGCAGGCGAATCGGCACCGTGATGTAAAAGGTCGATCCTTTGCCTGGCTCGCTGGTCATGCGCACCGATCCACCCAAGAGCGTCGCAATCTTCTTACTTAAAGATAGGCCCAACCCCGTGCCACGCCACTTGCGCTGCAGCGGCGAATCGATCTGCGAAAAGTCCTCGAATATGGTGGTTTGATGCTCTTTGGCGATGCCAATGCCGGTGTCGGCTACCGAGAACGTCACGAATTCGTCGGGCTCGCGCCATGCGCCGATGCGCACCTCGCCGTGCTCGGTAAACTTTAGCGCGTTCGAGATGTAGTTTCGAAGCACCTGCGACAGCTTCTTGTCGTCGGTGAAGATGCGCGGCACATCTTCGGGCTCTTCGAACACGAGGTTCACCGCGTCGCTCGTTAGCAATGGCTTGAACATGCCGCGCAGCGCCGAGAACAAGTCGACCATCTCGAACCAGCCTGGCGAGATGCTGACACGGCCGGCTTCGATCTTCGCCAGGTCGAGCAGATCGCTGACCATTTCGTTCAGCTCGATGGCCGACTGTTGGATGAAGCGGACTTGTTTGTCTTGCTCGTCGGTCAGCGGGCCATCCATGCGGTCGAGCATGATGCGGGCGATGCTGCGAATCGAACCCAGCGGCGTGCGGAACTCATGGCTCATGTACGAAAGGAATCGGCTTTTGAGTTCCGACGCTTCGCGCAGTTGCGCCGCCTTGTCGTCAAGCTCGGCATAGAGCGCGACGACTCCCTTGTTCGTCTCGTTTAGTTCTTCATTGATTTGTGCGATTTCACGCTCCAAGCGTTCGATCTCGG
This sequence comes from uncultured Planctomycetota bacterium, assembly GCA_963708675.1. Classification (GTDB taxonomy): domain Bacteria; phylum Planctomycetota; class Planctomycetia; order Pirellulales; family PNKZ01; genus DATAXP01. Next base: position 29,048 of record CAVPTO010000003.1, on the reverse strand, counting down.
CACGAGCAGCGCTGTCGCTGTTCGCCGCATCGAGAATCTTGCTTGAAGCGTTGATTTCGTTCATGACTTGTTGCGATTCAAGTTCAGTCGTACCACGGCCACGGTCACGTCATCCTTGCCGCGCACGAAGTCGCGATACAGAACGCCGGCGATCACGGCAGGGTGTCGCCGCGCGAGTCCTGGGTGTCCGTCCAGTGTCCAACGTGTTTGCAGACCGTCGGAATGCATGACCAACAGCCCGTCGTCGGGACAGACGTATGAGAACTCCTGCACTTTGCGCATTTCGCCGCCCACGATTCCGTTATGCGATACCAGCCCACGGCTGTCCTTTTCGCCATCCAGCGAACGCAAGCGGCCCGCGATGTTGCCAACTCCGGCGTACGTGAGCTCGCGGCTTGTAGCGTTGATGTTCGCCACCGCGAGTGCGCCGCCGCGAGTGCCGCGCATCCTTCCGTGTGCGGTGTTGAGCAACGTCGTGAGCGGTTCAAACGGCGCTTGATCGAATGCGTCGGTCGCGGCGTCGGCGGCCTCGGCAGCAAGCGGCCCGTGCCCCAGACCGTCGACGATCATCAGCGACATTTCGCCGTCGCGTTCCGAGAGACGCCACGAGTCGCCACACATGATTTCGTGCGGGGCAGGACGACGTACCACTCCCCACGAGAACGGGGGCACGTGTCCATTACGAGCGGTGGGCGTTTGAATGCGTGCAAAGACAACCGTGCCTGCCGGTTGCGAAGTGTAAGCGTCGAATTCGGTCGAGAGGCGTTTCACGGCGCCGAGCCCGTTGCCGGGCGTGCCACCGGTGGAGTAGCCGTCTTCCATGCACTTTTGCAGTTCGGCGATTCCAGGGGCGCGATCGATTGATAAGAAGTCGATGCGTTTGCCCGCTTCGTCGGATACGGCGCCGACGTGCAACTCGCCGGCGGTCGCGTAGTGCGCAAGGTTTGTCGCCAATTCGCTCGCGATGATCGATGCGCGTCCGCAGTCGTTCTCGCTGAAGCCCGCGCTCTCGGCGATCCGCAGCGTTTGCCGCCTTGCCTCGCCGACCTGGCTGATCTCGGTGACAGGCACGTAGAGCTGGCGTACTTGCATTCTTGACGACCTCGTCGTCGGTTCCGACGTGCGTGCTATTTCCAACGTGCGATCATCACGCGAGTTCCTTCGCCGACCTTGCTTTCGATGTCGAAGTCGTTCACTAATCGTTTAGCGCCTGTGAGTCCCATGCCCATCCCGTGACCTGAGGTCCAGCCGTCGGTCATCGCGAGGCCGAGATTCGGGATGCCTGGACCTTGGTCGATGAACGTAAGCCGTATTCCTTTTCGCGCTCCGTCGCTGAGAACTTCGTAATGCATCTCACCACCACCGCCGTAAACGATGGTGTTGCGCGCAACTCGCTGGCGGCGGTCACCATCTTCGTTTGGTCGACGAGACTGAAAGCAAGGGTTTGGGTGAGGCGTCGCACGGCCTGTCGAGCCATGACGATGTCTTGTTCGGTCTTCAGCGGCAGGGTGTCGCTGGCGGTGACGGACATCGGCACCCCTTACGTGTTGGACGTGGTCTGCAACAGTTTCATTCCACGTTCGACGTTCAGGGCGGTTCGCACTCCGCGCAGGGTCAGACCTAACTCGACAAGCGTGATCGCTACCGCAGGTTGCATGCCAACCACGACGGTCTGCGCATCGAGAATGCTCGCCATGCCCGAAATGTTGGCGATCATGCGACCGATGAACGAGTCGACCATTTCCAAGGCCGAGATGTCGATGAGCACGCCTTTGGCGCCGGTGTCGGTAATCTTCGCCGTCAGGTCGTCTTGCAGCATGAGCGCCATCTGATCGTGCATATCGACCTGGATGGTAACGAGCAACAAGTTGCCCATACGCAGGATAGGAATTCGCTCCATAGTTCGCGCTCTTTCGCCTAGCCCTTGCTCTTGGTGACGGTGACACCGGTCCGTTGGAACGCCACCGCAATGGCGTCGGCAAGCGTCGCCTTGGTCGTCACGCCTTGCAAATCGACGCCGAGATGGACAATCGTCTGTGCAATCTGCGGACGAACGCCGCTGATGATGCAGTCGGCGCCCATCAGACGAATCGCGGTCACGGTCTTCAGCAGATGTTGAGCCACGAGCGTATCGACGGTCGGCACGCCGGTGATGTCGATGATCGCCAGCTCGGAACCGGTGTCGACGATTCTTTGCAGCAACGATTCCATGACCACTTGCGTGCGAGCGCTGTCGAGCGTGCCGATCATTGGCAGCGCGAGGATGCCTTCCCACAGCTTGACCACGGGCGTCGACAGCTCGAGCATTTCTTCTTGCTGCCGGTTGATGACCTCCTCGCGTGTTTTCTGAAACGCGCGGACTGTCATCAAGCCCAGCTTGTCGAGCAGTTCGTTGGCAACCCATGTTTCGTCGGCCATCGCCTCGGCGTCTTTACCAACTTCCGCGCGAAGACGCGAGAAGAACGGCTTCTTGAACGAGAAGACAAACGTCGCGGTCTCGTCGGAATTGAAGCCCTGTTGCACGCGCGAACGCGACATGCCTTCGAGGAACTCGGCCATGGCCTTCCACTCACCGTTGCGAGTGTCCGAAAGGTCGCCGCGTTGCGACGCCTGTTGAAGCAGCTTGATGAATTCCTTGGCTTGGCCGCGAACTTCGCTATCGCTGATCCGCGCGTCTTTGCGCGTCGCACCGGCATCGAGCTGTTTAAGCCAATCGGCCAACAGGTCGTCTTCGTATTTCTTTAGAATTGCCGGGAGACGAGAGGTTCCCTTTGCCACCGTAAATTCCTCGCTTGAATGGTGAGATACGACGCGATTTGCCTTGTGAAAAATGCCGGAACGCGACACATCACCGGCTTCAAAGGCCGCTGAGGGGGCGGGCAAAGAAGGCACAGTAAGTGCCAAAGAGCGTTCAGTATAGGACTAGCGACTCCTTTGCAATAGGTGGGGATAGTGGAGAACTCCCCACTCTTGACGCACGACAGCAATCAAGTTCGCGACGTTTTGGCGAGCGATGAAATGACTCGTTTGCGACCGTTCTGACGCACACGCTCGACGGCGATCAACGCTTTGTGTCGACACGTCGTTGGGGCCTGATTACGTCATGGGCGACCGACATGAAGATCGGCAACAGCCTCATCAATGCACGTGCCGAGACGGTTGCCGATAAGCCCGCATTCCGTTCGGCGTTCAAGCGGGGTCGTTGCCTTGTGATCACCGATGGCTTTTACGAATGGCGGAGGCTCGACGCGAAGACGAAGCAGCCGTATCACATTCGCATGAAGGACGGCCGGCCGTTCGCCTTCGCCGGTCTGGTCGAGCATTGGGAGAAAGGCGAGAAGCCGATCGACTCGGCGACGATCATCACGACCGAGGCTAATCCGCTGATGGCGCCGATCCACGATCGCATGCCAGTGATCTTGCCGAGCGACGCGTACGATGTGTGGCTCGACCCTGAGTTCAAAGGCAAAGAGCCGTTGCTCGCGCTGTTGAAGCCGTACCCGCAGGATGAGATGATCGCGATTCCGGTCAGTACGCTCGTCAACAGTCCGCGGAACGAAGACCCATGTTGCGTGAACCCGCTCTGACCATCGACGAAGCAGCGGCACAACTGCGCGGCGCGTCTAGCAGGTCTATGCGCATCGCGGCGAACAGAAGATCATCGTTCGAGGGGCGACACGGAGTTACGTGTGGCGAGAAGCGTGTCGGATGGCCACTACTTCCGCTTGAGCTTCGCGACGAGCCGCTTCGCCTCGGCCTTGGAGAGCGCTTTCGATTGGTGCATCAGCGCTCCGGCTGTGGGGTAAATGGTTTTGTCGGCTCCGCGACCGATGCTCAGGAATCCTTGCTCGATCAGCTTGTCGATCGTCGCGCGAAAGCGTCGCGGGTTACGCCTCAGCTTCACGGCTAGATCGTCGACGCCACAGCAACCACCCGAGTAGCCGCCGAGGGCCGCGTTGTTAATCACGTAGTCGACGAGCGTTCGCTGGATGCCCTTGAGCGGCGGCAATGGCTTCGGCTTCGTGGTTCGCTTCTTGGCCATACGTCAGAACGACAAGAGCTTACGCGCGTTCGGCAGCCACGAGACCGGTTTCAACGTTCGTCCGCCATTGCCCTTGTCGAAATGAGACCAGCAGCCGTTTGGCCAACGCAGGGTCGGAGCCGAAGCGGGCAACGGAGAAATCGTTGCCGAAGAAGTCATGAAAGCCTGGCAATGATTCGGGCGTGAAGCGATCGGCGTTGTAGAAGCCCATGCTCCAGTTGTCGAAGACACGCCGTTCAACAGAGAACTTCGCCAGCAGGGAGATATCCTCGTGTCGCGAGTCCGTAGCGATTCGGTCGTAAAGCGGCTCGATCAACCTCAGACGTCCTTCGAGAATCTGCATGAAGTGCCCGTGGTCGTGAAGAAGAATCCCCGTGATTCCGAGCCGTGCATTGTTGACTCGCGAATGGGACAAAAGGTTGGCAAGCTCATCGAGCGTAAAGGGTTTCGATGCGCGACTCGTGTAGATTAATTGCCAAAGCATGGACGTCGGCTTCCCAAGCCTAACAAGCTAGGTCTTGTGCCGCGTTTCAGAACAGCACACAGCCAACCGTAGCACCGTGACAGTGTCAAAAATCAACAGGAGGAGATCGGAGCAGGAACGTGCTTCCGAATTTGACAAATGTTCCGCAAGGCACATGGGGAGTACCCCCAATGCTCAGTACACATCGGCGTGGTCGAAAGCACAGGATACTGAACGGCGAAAGAAGATCGCTGCGGCCAAGCGTGGGAAGCCGAGGCCACGACATGTTAGCAAGGCGATGGCGAAGGCGCGGACTGGAATGAAGCACACGGCAGAGTCGCAGCGAAAGATGAGCGAGAGCCAAAGGCGGCGGTCGAAAGTTGCCGGCGTGTGCAGCGATCGCTAGGCTGAACGCGACCCGACTGACGATCAGCGGGCAACGGAGTTTTTCTAAACCAGCAGGTTGGCTCGCCCCGGGGAGCATTTATGTCACAGCCAATAACCGTGAACTGCGACCGCCGTCGACTTCTCTTTTGGGAGGCCAAGTGTATATCGGTGGAGCTGACAGCTATCGCGCTCGGCCTCGTCTTTGCGCTGCGACTGGACAACTGGGCAGTCGGTACCCCATTCCTGTTCGCGGTATGCGCGGCAAGCATCGTCGTCCGGCTCCAACACTATCTTCGCGTTTCGTGATCTCAAGTTCACCCTGAGCGGGCACCTGAGCTTTCGCCAGGTGATATCATCCCCAGACCAGGAGGATCACGATGAGGTCCGCATCGACTGTGGCCGTCATGGCGGCGATGCTGCTGGTGTCGTCCATCTTCTCGCAGGAAAGGGCGGCTCCCGCAAGCAATGGCTCAACCGCCGAATCAGTCAAGAAGCTGAAGGAGCTACGCGTGGAGCGGATCGTCACCTTAGAGAAGAGAGTTGATCAACTCGCGACCCTATTCCAGCATACGCGAGCGCAGTACGACGACGTGTTGGAGGCGCAGCAGCTTCTCATCGAGGCGAAACTGGAGGCCGCGGAAGCGGACGAGGAGCGTATTGGGCTCCACGATCGCCTGGTCGCTGTGCTGAAGGCGCTTGAGACGAACGCCCAGGCGCGGCGCAGGCGCGCAAGAACTCCAGCCGAATGTACTCAAAGCAAAGGCGAGGCGGCTGGGAGCCGAGATTCATTTGGAGCAGGCAAAGATGAAGCTCGCAAAACCGGTCGAGTAGCTGAACTGGGTAACAATCCTATCGCGACGTCATCGCGCGGCTCGACTACGCCAGGCATGGAAGGACTGGCAAGGCGAGGATTCGTTACACGTGATGGCGGTTGGGGAGATAGCATAAAGCGCTCTCTACGTCCGCGGCTTATTTCGGCCTGGAGCTGAATGAGACGAAGCCGGGGAAGCCGGCCAAGGCGTGGCCGGCGAAGCAGCGATAACCTGGCATCGACAGATGATTGCTGCGCTGATCTTTATTGCGACGTTTGTCGTCGGCGTCATTACTGGCGCAGTCGGTGAGTATTTCGCGGCGTGGTTCACCGACTGGCGGCACGCCAGAGAAGAACGCAAGGCGCAGCATAAGCGGTTCGCTGAGGTCGAAGCCCTGATGCCGGCCCTTATTGCTGAGATGCGAACCGATCTTGCAATCAATCCGACAGTTCGCGATTTCTTGTTGCTCCAAGGTCGCGTCGCTCTGAGCGGTGGACCCCGACGGTTCGCGTACTTCGCGGAGAAGCACGACAGCCTCCGCGGGAAGGTGGCCATACTCGAAAACAATCGCTACGTCGTCGACGTCACGCCCGGGAATACACTCACCTTTCGTATGTCCGAAAAGTTTGTTGAGCACCTCAGGCGGGTGGTGTCTTAAGGTCGTCTACAGCGGGACCGAATAATGAAGGCAAGCGGGACTAGAGAACTGCCGCCAATTCGTCCGTTGACTCGACGACCGTTTGCCGCTTGCAAATTGAGTCGATGGCTTGTTGAGTCAACCCGGCACCGGTGAGGTAGCCACCGCTTTCGAGCAACTTCTTTGAAAATGTCCGCGACCAGCAGATATTGACTTCGAGGGAAATCGGCTCGTCATTAATGACGAAGGTGACAGCTGCCGGTCCCCGCGGCAATTCATCCTGATGAATAAACCCAAGCGCCCAGGTTGAAACATCCTTGAGGTGAGCGCTGATCGTTTGCCCTTTATTGTGTGGATCCAGCGTGGTGATGGCGAGCACGGGGCGGTCGGCCATAGTCCTGTCGAATAGGATGTTACCTACGGCGTTAGAGGATTGGTCGATAGGCACCAAGGCAACGACAGCAGAGTTGAGCCGTAACTCGGCGGCAGCCTTATTTGCTTGGCGCTTCCGCTCAGTGACAGTTGCTCGTCGGTATCGTTCGGCTTTACTCAGCCCCAGTGCCGCAAACGCGCCAATGATGCCTGTTTCAAGAATGAGAGTTCGCCATTGGCTATCGACGAACGTTCCGAAGGCAACTCCGATACATCCCACGCTGAGCGCGGAGATCAAGTTGCATAGATACGGCGTGGTCGAGCTCTGCGGTTCAGCGTCTTCATTATCTGTCATGTTGCTGCTGCCTGGCTCGTAGTCCGCCAGTAAAACGATAGCTCGGATTCGTTTACGATCACCGTACCTTAACCGGGCCCCCGGGCAGGATTGATTGCGCATAGTCGAAGTTCGCGGGCCCTGAAACCTATTGTTTGATACATCCGGTGTAACCGTCACGGCGTTTCACGCCTTCATTTCCAAGCCCCACGAAGCTCGAACGCATCTTAAACGAAGAGAACACCGTGCCGAAGGAACTCGCGTGTGGCCCGACATTCTTCGCCCCGCGCGGTTCGCACCGGCGGGGCACGTCGTCGGTGACACCTGTGTGGCACACACTTGCAACGGCTTTCGCGATTCCACACACTCTTCGACTTTCGGTCGTAGTGTGTTCGCTTCGGAGCACTGCCGTTAATCCAAGCGAGTGTGGCTTTATGGCGACGTACAAGTACGACAAATATCTCACGACATTCGACGATGTCATGTTCGACGAGATATACAAGCCGGGCGATCGCGTGTCGTTCTCCGGAATATATCGTTGCGAAGGATGCGGCAAGGAGATTCCGCACAATGCGTACGTGTCTTTACCTGCTCAGAACCATCATCTGCATGATCCTTCGCAGGGCGTCATTCTCTGGCGATTGGTTGTTTGCACGCATACGATGTGAATGCAGCGACGTCGGGTCGCAGCCAATCTACGTTCGCCACCCGCACGGTTCGCGACGCCGGCGGGGCTTATCTGCGACGGCGCAACTTCGTTGCCGCCCTGTCCCGCGCCTTCACGCGGTTGTCGAGCTGCTTCATTGTTATTGCCGCCACGACTGCGACGGCCAGGAATAGCGTAATCCGCCAGTCCTTCGTCAGAATCAAATAGAGCATCCGCACTGTCTCAAAGGGAACCCGATCCCAGGGGACTACTTCTGGCAACTCGACGGATGGTTGATCGAACATGGCGGCCCCACAATGCGGCGGACTAGACCTTAACCAAGCGTATCTCGGGCATGTCGCGGCGGAGAGGTTCTGAAAAAACGAAATCCCTCGGCGTTTCTGCGGTGTTTCAAAGTGTGTGCATTTGGAGCACGACAGCCACGGAGGGATTTCGAGTGAACACGAAGATACGACGACAGCTGGCGGCTGCCAAGCGGCGCATCGAGCGGCGCTTGGATAAGTCAAAACTGGGCGATTGCTCGCGGCCGGTGCTTACGGCTCGGAACGTTCAGTTCGAGTTGTCCGATCGCACGCACGGCATGAGCTACGGCGGCCTGGGCGCGATCCTGCTGCTGGTGCGGCGGCTGGGCTTGGCGGAGGCCATCGATCGGAAGTTGCACTTGTTGCGTGTCCACCTGCCCTATCACGAGAGCGATCATGTGCTGAATCTGGCCTTCAATGCTCTGTGTGATGGCCACTGCTTGGAAGACTTGGAACTGCGTCGCAACGACGAAGTGTATCTCGACGCCCTGGGCGCGCGGCGGATTCCCGATCCGACCACGGCCGGCGATTTCTGCCGTCGCTTTGGCGAGCATCACATTCGCACCTTGCAGGAGGTATTCCACGAAGCGCGGCAGCAAGTGTGGGCGCGCCAGCCCGCCGCGTTCTTCGCCGAAGCGCAGATCGACATGGACGGCACGCTGGTGGTCACGGGGGGCGAGTGCAAGGCGGGCATGGACATCAGCTACCAGGGGACGTGGGGCTATCATCCCCTGATCGTCTCGCTGGCCAACACCGGCGAGGTGCTGTCGATCGTCAACCGTTCGGGCAATCGCCCCAGCCACGAAGGCGCGGCCGAGGAAGTCGACCGCGTGTTGGAAGTTTGCTTGAGCGGTGGATTCCAAAAGGTGCTCTTGCGTGGCGACACCGATTTCACGCAGAGCCGACACCTGGACCGCTGGAGCGACGACCCGCGCGCGCGGTTTATCTTTGGCATGGATTGCACGGCGAACCTGCACATCTTGGCCGACGACCTGCCGATCGCGGCCTGGAAACGGCTGAAACGACCGCCTCGCTATGCGGTGAAAACCCAGCGGCGCAAACGGCCGAAGCGCGTCAAGGAGACGATCGTGCGCCAGCGAGGCTTCAAGAACATCCGCTTAGAAAACGAGGAGGTGGCCGAGTTCGATTACCGGCCGACCGCGTGCCGGAAGACCTATCGCATGGTCGTGGTGCGGAAGAATCTGGCGATCGAGCAAGTGCAGCGCGGTTGTTTGACGACTATCGTTACTTCTTCTACCTCACCAATGATCGGCAACTCTCGGCTGCCCAGATCGTGTTGCAGGCCAACGATCGTTGCAATCAAGAGAATCTCCATGCCCAGCTCAAAGGCGGTGTGCGGGCATTGACTGCGCCAGTCGATGCCCTGCTAAGCAACTGGGCTTACATGGTGATGACCTCGTTGGCCTGGAACCTGAAGGCCTGGTTAGCGTTGTCCTTGCCGGAGACGGACGCCGATGCCCTCCCGCGGCGCGACGAGAAGCGGACGCTACTGCGGATGGAGTTTCGCACGTTCGCTGGCGCGCTGATGCGGATGCCCTGTCAAATCGTGCGCACAGCGCGGCGGTTGATCTATCGCCTGTTAGCTTGGAATGGTTGGCAAGAGACGCTCTTTCGCCTGGTCGACGTATTGCGCCGTCCCTTGCGCTGCTGAAAACTCCGGCGCGCTGCGCATCGTGCGGCCGATGCCCGACGCGCCGCAATCGAAGCCGGAGTTCGGACGCTCCGGTCCGCCGCGGCCCTCCACCTCAGAATCTCAGCATGCAGCAATCACAACACGTGACCGTTCCCGAAGGTCCTCCAGAGACCGCGTGCTCTCGCTGCGCCGGCAGCCACCGGCGAACATCTGCCGAAAAGTCCGCCCGCGTTCGCTTGTTTAAGGACTAGAGAGCTGACCGCGACTACTTGCGGTAGCGAAGAGATGCAGTCTATCTTCGCTGATGCAGTCTATCTTCGCTTCGGGCGTTCGCAACGCTCCCGAGGCACTTCTACTGCACCCCGACGCCAAAGAGCTTTTTCGGCTGGCCCGACACATTATCCGCCGGCGTCGCACTTAGAGATGTCGACACCACACGCGCCGGCGATCCGTTCAACGACCACATGGAAAGCAATCGCACTGCGGCCTCGGTCTCGGCGAGGCGCTAGGTTCGTAGGCCAGGCAATTCGGCGAGTCGCTGACGCGTCATCCCAGATCGAGCGCGGCATGCCTTGATCTTGTCGCCGGCGCCATGAGCACATCCGAGAATGATTTCGGCGCGTTTGCGATCGTGGCTTTCGATGCCTCACGCTTCTTGCGTGGCGGCGCTTTACCACGACCGCAACTGGGAGGCGGCATGGAAAGAATTTTCAAAGTCGGTTGGCCGCCACTCGCCCGTCGTGGAGGCGGTGGCATGGCGGCACTCTTCACCGGACGGTCGACTCGGCATGAATCGAAGTAGGCCTCGACATCGGCGGCCTTGAATCGCAGCGTTCCCCTGCCTATGCCGATGCGATGGTGAATCAGTATGCCGTGCGCGGCAAGCTGATATACGGAGTTCAGCGACACACCGAGTCGCTCTGCGACTTGCTTCGCTTTGAGCAGTGCCATGCGTCGCGTCCTTCGTTGTGGCCTGTCGTAGCAGGCCGTGATTAGACGTTAACCGGTGACAACATTATGTCACAGGAGACGCGGGTTTCACGAATGGCGCGGCCTCACGATCGTTGACGGTGACACGATGCTCAACGATAGAATGCCATTCCATTTTCGTCAGCCGCTACATGGCAAATACGCCTTTGCTTTAAGCGGGCAACACTTTTAACGGAGTCATCGCCAATGCCGAACGTTTACGTTGAACCAGAACCAAAAGGCCGCCCTGAAGGAAGTCAAATTACACACTTCGTATTGGAACTTGAGCATGGGACGCGGCTGACGAACACAACATTTCAGACGCAGAGTGACGCGGTTTCCGCTGCCAAGACGCTGGGGTACAAGCCGTTAGTAGCGCGGGTAAGAAATACAGACAAGGGCAATCCCGATCATTGGCGCAGCGCTTGATGACGGGCACTGTCCGCACACGATGGCCGGACTGACCGATCACACGTGGTCGTATGACGAGTTGTTCGTCGCGGTGCTTTCGTCGGGATGAGCGCAAAAAAAGTGGCCGCCTTTGTCAGAGGCGGCAGCCGGCCGATGCGACCGAGCAATTACCAATTAGCAATTGCTCGCGCATAAAAATGCCCGTCAGTTTAACTATCGGGCAATACGCCATTAGCGCCCAAGCCGTGCTTCGCCATGCCGAAACTTGCCATGCCTAGCACAAGGTAACTCTCTATACGGCACCGCGCTGGAAAGGTCAACGAATCGACAGGGCTGGATCCAGCGCTGTCGGGCAATTGAGTCTATGAAATTGCTCCCCGGTTGACCTTTGGATGCGTGGTCGGAATATCTTCCATTGTAGCGCATCGCGATGCACCCGACTGCACCCTGTCGAATGGAGGATACGATGGCGGCGAGCGACCAACCGGCAGAGCTGCTGAACGTGCGCGATACTGCGAAAACGTTGGCCATCTCTGAGCGCCTGTTGTGGCGGCTGGCCAGAGACGGTCAAATTTGGTGCGTGCGCATCGGTCGCAGCGTGAGATTTAGGCGTGGTGATGTACTTGCATTCATCGACGATCGCAGCGGCCGGGCGCCGGCACCAGTGTTAGCTTGACCATGGGATCCTCAAAGTGGCCACTATCATCGATCGCAATGGCCGGCTGACGCTCCAGGTCTACGTACGCCGACGTCGCAGGACGATCGCCCTCGGTGACGTGACGATGGCCCAGGCGAAGCGTACAGCCGACCGCGTGGAATCGCTGATCTCAGCGCGTCGCATCGGTGCGGTGGTTGACCGTGATACATGCGACTGGCTCGCGACGATCGACGACGACGTTTACGGGAGGCTCGTTACGTGGGGGCTCTGCGAGCCACGACAGTCAACCGCCGGCGCCGAGCTGCAAAAGCCCGTGACGCTCGGTGAGCATCTGGCCGGCTACGTTTCGAGACGGAACGACGTTAAGCCGGCGACATTTCCGAATTGGTCACACACGCGACGCAACTTAATTGGGTTCTTCTCTGCCGGCCGGCCTCTAGTTTCGATCACTGATGGAGACGCAAGGGACTTCGAGCGTCATCTCAAGACAGCCGCTCGCAAGAAAAGTTCGGATGACCCAAAGTCCGCTAGGGGCTTGAGCCCGCCGACCGTATGTAAGCGGATAACAAACGCTAAGCAGTTCTTTGCGGATGCTGTCGATCGGGGACTGATCGGCGCAACCCATTCAGCAAGATCAAGGCCGGCAAGCGATCGAACCGTTCCAGAGATCACTACGTCAGTCATGCCGATGCGACGAAAGTCATCGACGCATGTCCCGACGTCGAGTGGCGACTGATCCTCGCTCTGGCTCGATTCGCCGACTTGCGCATCCCGTCAGAGGTCGTCGAGCTGCGGTGGGCTGACGTCGACTGGGAGGCGGAAAGCATAACAATACGCTCGCCTAAGACTGCCCATCATGATGGCAAGGATCGTCGCGTCATCCCGATCTTCACGGACCTGCGACCGTTGCTCTACGAGGCCCGAGAGCAGGCACCGATCGGGGCGGAGTTCGCTGTGAATCGATACCGGCATGTCACGCAGAATCTTCGAACGACGTTTCAGAAGATTATTGAACGCGCCGGCCTCACCCCCTGGCCGAAGCTGTTCGTGGCACTGAGGGCATCGTGCGCCACGGACCTGGCCGACAAGTTCCAATCGATTGGCAGACCTGCTCGGCTTCAGCCGGTTCGAGCAGACCGTTCACGTACGCCAACATAACGCGCAGCGTCAATCGCATCGTTGGCCTCGATCGTCAACAGGCACCGCCCAAGTCAGTGATCCTAGCCTTGCTTTATCCAAGTGGCAACGACGGCGAATCGAGACTACAAAGCTGCAAATTGGCGCGGATTGAAGGCCGCCACCCCGAAGCCGGCGTCCATCAAGCCATTCCCGCGCATGCGCCTACGGTCAATCAGGATGATCGCAGATGTGCCGTGCCGTTAGCCGCGGAGGCGCTTGACATGAGTTAGAACTCACCCTTGATCCAGCCAAGCTGACGAAAGGCAAGTCAGCCGTTCGGACCAGCGGCTACTTCTTCGAGCAGACGAGGCGATCCCTTACCATCACAGCCGCGTACGGATGCCGATGACGGGTGACGGTTGTTAGCGGCTCGTTTGCGCCGTAAGCCCACGAAAGATAGATCGCTCGCGCGGTACGTAGGCAGCTCCCGCAGAGCGGTCCCGCAGTCGTAGCGGCCTGCGCCGCTTTTATGTGTGTGACGCCAGCATGTTCCAACAACTCCTTGATTCTCACCAGCGATTGTCTAGCTGTATCGGCTGAAACATCCGCTTTACAGTCGTTGCAAGTGGCCATGTTGAAGTCTCTATTCGACTTTGAGTGCTCCCCTCGCTGTCCTACGTGGAGCATCATCGCGAAGTTTAGGCGTGCAACATGCTTGCGCACTTGTAATAAGAAATGATACGGATCATCAGCGACGACCCGAAAGCGCTCAAGCCTGGCGCCGTCCGCTTGGAAAGAGACGACAAAGGGAAAACCCATCGCCGCCGGATGTGCTTTGACTTTCTCAAGCGGCAGCCGCCGAAGCAGCGCGTCCTCGGTGGCGACCGAAAGTCTTGCGAGTGGCTCATCCTCGGACAGAGGTCTTTCCCGACTCGGTACGGCGACGACTTGTTCGGTTAGCTTGCGGAGTTGAGCGCCATAGGATTTGGTCGTTCGCGGGAAGGGCCGCGATGGTTAAAAGTAATATCTGGGCGGCTTGCGCGAGGTCGTCTTTCTGCTGGCTCATTCTGCTCTTCGTGCCTTGATCGGCTGCGCAAGAATTCCAGCGATTCCCAGGCGCTGGCCAACTTCGGCGGTGGATTGGTCACGCCAAATCGTCCCGCCTTTCCCTCCGGATTCGCATCGGAGACGACCAACCCCGCGGGTGTGAGGACTCGATTTCTGAGATAATCGTCGGTCAATGTTTTGTCGGGATTAAGACTAGCCCAGCCCCAACCGGTCCCCGCTGTCACCAGCCCGCCAAAACAAATCGGAGCACCGCGTCGGCAAGGTCGGGGTTGTCGTGGAAATCCGTGTCCACGCAGAAGACGTCGCACTGATTTAAGAGCGGTTGCCACGCGTCAGGCTCACCGCCAATCGTAGCGATTTGATTGGTGCGCAAGAACTTCGCCAGGTTGTTTTGACCACACACCGTCACGCGGAGTTCTAGCCCCTTCGCCTTGCGCTCATCCGAGGCCCAGTGAACCGAGTTTAGGACCAACCGATTCAGATCGCCTATCAGAGCTTCGTTTAGGTAACCGCCATGACCAAAGACCACGATGCGCCCCTTGCCCAATCGCGCTGCCGCCACCACGGGCGCGATCTTCGTTTCACCCGTGTTGCCGACAACCAGCGGAAACGCTTGCGGGCCGAATGGTATGATCGACCCCGGCGTGCCAATCACGGGGATCTGGCGAACGTCTGTCAGTAATTGGGCCAAGTCATTATTTGCCGCTCTGACGACCGATCCGATAGGGTCCATGGTGAGACAGTAGAACCATCCGAGCCCGAGAAGCACGAGGGCCCGCGTCCAACTCATGGTCAGTTCTCCGTCATCATGCGCGAGAAGCATCAAGGGCGCATTCTAGTCCGTGGCTGCGGTCAATTCGTCGTAAAACGACAACCCAATTAATCGGCACGGGCGCCAACGAGGTGTCGCCGCCCAGACTGCTCGGCAATTGTACGCTTCGGTAGCACACACCGATTAAGAGCTTTCGGTCGATGTGACCGAAGCATGCTAACTGAGGTCTTGCGATAATGGCGATCGTTGACAGCAATCATCGAACAACCGGAAGCGCCGACTACTTCAACTCTTGATGCTGTAAATGCCGGACGAAGAATTGGGCGCGGCGGCGGATGCCGTAGGGGGTCTCGGCGGCCCCATGCCCGGCGCCAGGGATTACCAACAGATCGAAGTCCTTGTCGGCTTCGACCAAGGCATGCGCCACTTGCATCGTTGACGACGGATCGACGTTATGGTCCAACTCGCCGACGATCAGCAGAAGCTTGCCGGCGAGGTTCTTAGCCTGCGTCACGTTCGACTGCTCAGCATAGTGCGGGCCCACGGGCCAGCCCATCCACTGTTCGTTCCACCAGATCTTGTCCATCCGGTTGTCGTGGCAGCCGCAATCGCTGACCGCGACCTTATAGAAATCGCCGTGGGCGAGCAGAGCCCGCGTGCTACTCTGTCCGCCGGCGCTGCCGCCGTAGATGCCGACCCGCGCAAGGTCGAGTTCCGGATACTTGGCAGCTGCCGCTCGCAACCATGCGATCCGGTCGGCAAAGCCCGAGTCGCCGAGGTTCTTCCAACAGACATCGTGAAACGCCTTCGAGCGGTAGTTCGTCCCCATCCCGTCGCACTGCACGACAATGAATCCCAACTCGGTAAGCTCGCGACACCAGCCGCTCGGCAGCGGCGCAAATGCCTTAGGCACATGCGCGCCATGCGGTCCCGCGTAGATGTACTCAATCACCGGATACCTGCGCGAGGAATCGGACGCTTGCGGCCGGTAGATCACTCCGTAGATATCGGTCTCGCCGTCGCGTCCCTTGGCGACGAACTGCTCTGGTGGGCGCCAGCCGGTGGCCATGAGCGCGCTTGTGTCGGCCCGCTCCAGCTCACAAACGAGCGAACCTTCCGCTCGGCGCAGCTCCGTCACGGGCGGCTGGTCGACACGCGACCAGCGGTCGATAAAAAATCTCCAATCCGGTGACCAAATGACGTCGTGCGTGCCATTGCCTTCGGTGAGCACGACCATACCGGTGCCGTCGAGATTCACACGGCAATGATGCACGTAGTAAGGATTTTCCCCGGGCCGTAAGCCGCCGGCCGTGAACCAAATCTGTCGCGTTTCAGCGTCGACCCGCTCGACGTTATGCACGGCCCATGCGCCGCGTGTGATTTGATTCTTCACCCGGCCGCTGGCGCTGTCGTAGAGCCAGAGATGGTTCCAGCCGTCGCGTTCGGACATCCACACCAGCTCGTCGGTGTTTTCGATCCAGTGCTCGGTGTGCTTGCTGCTGTAGCAGAAAAACGTGGGGCACTGTTCGTCGACCACGATCCGGGCCGCGCCGGTCATGGCATCGACGGCGAGCACACGAAATATCTGGTGCCCGCGCTGGTTGTAATCGAACGTGAACTCACTCGAATCGAGCTTCCAGCGGATCGGCAAGTGGCCCGTCTCGGTGTAAGGATTCGGCCACGGCTCATCACTGACGACCATAGCTTTGTCAGTGGCGACATCGAACAGTTTCAGCTGCGGGCGCGGTAGCCGGTCGCCAGGCTTGAAGTAATCGTAGGTGCTGACCTTGGGCTGAAGCTGATCGCGGGGGGATGACTCGACGAGCGTCACGTCGCGTCGTGGTACTGACTCAACGCGCACCGCCACCAGCTTGCGCGAGTCGGGAGACCAGAAGAGCTGATTCGTGTAGGGGTTAGCAGGACGGCCATCGTCGGACAGTCGCCGGGACTGGCCACCGGCCGTCTCGACGAACCAGACATCGTGCTCCTTGACGAACGCCCGCAATCGACCATCAGGCGAAACGCTGCCGGTGGCTGCTTCGCCGCGCGTCTCCTCGTTTTGTTCCGGGCGCCGCGTGACCTGGCTACCGATCTCGACCGTAGCCGGCTCGTCGGAAGCTTCGTACGCCGCGAGAGTCTGACCCTTCGGGCCGACGGCCAACCAGACGTGCCCAGCGAACGTTTGCTGCTCGTGCTTTGTGCCGGGGGCTATCGAGCCATAGCTCTTGCGGTCTCCGTCGAACGTCAGCCAGAACAACTCGACGGACTGGGGTGTGCGATTATCGAACGAAAGATTAGTTTTGTCGCCGGTACGCCGCGTCGCCCGCGGGATGCGATCGAGTGGCGCGAGCCCAGTCCCTGATGCCAAGCGATCGTCGGTCCATGGTTCGAGCGGACCGTCCGGCAATGCAAAACGCCAACATTTGCCGCGATGCACGAACTGCACGTGTTGCACATCGGCATCGAACGTCAAGCGATCCAGTATGAGCTGATCAGCCCGAACGTTCTTCTCGCCTGCTTTGACCAGGGAGGCCGCCAGCCGAACATGATCGAATGCCAGGGAGCGCTTGCCGACTGCCGCATCGACGAGAACGAACTCGTGCGATTGCGAGCCGGTCGACACGCGGTACCAGAGCCGCGCACCCCCTGGCAACCAGTGCGGCTTGACCTGGTCGCGAAAGACCGTGTTCTTCACGCGCTCGCGGAGTGTTCGTGCCCGCTCGAAATCGCTTTCGGCGTCGCTCCCAAGCGCACTCGACGCGATCCAGTGGACACATAGCACGACGCAGATCAGTCGCAGCACCATCGGGTATTCGCTTCTTCGCAGCATGAAGAATCGTTCGGCACGATCATAGCTGGCCGCACGGTGCATCGCCAACGACACAGCCCGGCTATCTTCGAGTCGGCAAGTCAGCGGCCATGCGCGCCCGGCGTTGCATGCGAAGTTGACGCGTAGCTCTTTGAGATCGTGATGCTGATTGATTCATGAAAAAGACGCGTTCCTGTTGACGTTCTATAGAAAGGGAACTGCCCATCGCGCGTTTCGGCGCGACACGCCGAGGGCGATGTGACCGACGCGTCGTGGTTAAGGCAAGCGCTAGTCGTCACGCAACGACCCAGAACAGCAAACGGTGCGATTTGCGCGGATCATTTCGTTTGTCCCGTAGGAGCGACCCGGCGTGTTCGTTTTTCGATCCAGGTGGTCAAAATCTCTTCGAGTCCTGGGACGAAATGGGGCTTTCCGCCGTTTGAACCGGGGACGAACAAAGCATGATCGGCTTCCGGGAAGACGATCACGGCATGATCCGGATTGTTTCCTTCACGCAGGGCCTTCGCGACTGCCACACTCGACGTGGCGGGATTCAATAGATTGTCGGCACTGCCAAACAGGTACAGGGATGGGCAGCGAATGCTTGCGATGGTGGGCCGCACATCGTAAGTGAGCGCCTCGGAGAGCAGCGAGTGCTCTTCGTCCGTGTATTGCTCGGGATGGGCGAATTTCAGCCAACCGGTCCGTACGAGCTTGCTGACGCCTGGCTCACTGCCATGCTCAGTTTGAAAGACGCGAGCAGCCTGGCGGACTTCTTCAGCCGATCCCCGTCGTTCGATCACGCCGAAAACGGTGACGTGATACAAGCGATCCACGGCTTCCGCGGCTTGTTTGCTCATACCCAGTTTCTGCATAATCTGGCTGAAGCCGCCCGATTCGTAGGCGTAGCGATCGCTGAAGGGAAGCGTGAGCGGCGAGACGGCGATTAGAAACGCGACGCCAGCGTCCTCGACTGCGACCGGTGGCAGGACGGCTCCCGCCTGGCTGCCGCCAATCAGTCCGATGCGAGTCACGTCAATTTCGGGTCGTGTGCGCACCAGGGCGAGGGCCTTTCGGACCTCTTCGCGACGATTTTCCAGGGGGAAGTCAGCGAACTTTCCTCCCGAGGCGCCGACTCCCGGCTTGTCCCAAGAGAAAACCGCCAACCCGGCCTTGAGCAGCACATCGCGATAGGGCCCTATCCCGTTTCGCGCCTGCGGACTGCTCCCGTGTACCCAGACGGCCAGCGGTAAGGGCTGGGGCTGTTCGGACGGAGTCCACAATGTTCCGACGATTCGATCCACGTCGTGCGCGGAAAAGACGAGTTTCATCGACCGGAACTGGACGCTAGGGGCTTTTGGTGGATATTCGGCAATCGCAAAACGCGCGAAACCGCAAATCAAATTTGCGACGACGCTAGCGCAAACGAGCCGGCGAGTTCGCGAAATAACCATAAAACGGCTGCCCCCAAATCGTGGAAAAGCCGCGAAGGAATGGACCACGCGTGATGCTCATTTTAGTCGCCCAGCACAAAAGAGCACCACCCTCGGTCAATGTGACCGACGCAGGTCGCTCAAACCAAAAGGAATTCGTCGATGACGCGCAAGAACTTAGCCGTTTGGGTCCAGATGAGAGTATGGTCAGCACCATCGATAATGACGAGTTGAGAGTCGGCAATCCCGTCGCTTAGCTGATTCGCGTGGTGCATCGGAACCGCCTGATCGTTCGACCCGGCCACGACTAGCGTCGGGCAGCGAATCTCTGCGAGACGCCTCCGGCTGTCGAAGGCCATCGCTTCTCGACACGCGGTCACCATCAACTTGCGGTCCTGATCTGCCATTAGCCCGGCGAGCCATGCTACCTGCTGCTTGTCCATGTGCTTGGCTCCCACCAAGAGCATAAGTTTCGCAATTTGCTTTGGACCGATGACCCGCACAAGCAACGGCAAAAGGCGACCTTCGAGTTTCTCGCGAGCGGTGGCCATGTTGGAGGCGTATGTACAGCAAAGCATCAGCCGATCACACCGCGTGGGGTGATCGAGGGCGAATTGTTGCGCAATCGCCCCCCCCTGCGAGTAGCCGAGTACTGCGACCGAAGCGATCCCTAAGTGATCGAGTAGGTGCGACATGTCTGCGGCCAGTTGCGCCGCAGTATACGGCGGCGGCAGGTCTCGACTTCGCCCATGGCCTCGCAAGTCTGGAACAATCACGCGATGTCGGGCGGCGAAATGGTCGATGACCGGATCGAACATCTCGCCAGTGACCATCAATCCATGTACGAGCAACAGGGGCGGCCCCGATCCACGCTCGCGGAAATAGATTTGCCCAGACGACGCGCTAACTGAACTCATGGACTCGGCAACCTCATGGCGATTGATATTTTCCCATTGGATAGTACATGAAGAACACTGGTGAAATTGTAGTCGTCGGTTGGCAGCGCGTCAGTCCGCTTGCCGACCGTTCGGCACCTCGATTTGCGTTCGACGGCTCCGACTACAGCGCGATGGGTTTCGGCTATCCCAACCGATCATCGGGTTCAATTCAATCGCACAGACAACTACGGCTTCACCAACCCCCCTGACCAACGGCGATCGCGCACGTTGAGCGTCTCTGCGGCGTCGGTGCGACACGCCGACGCAGATTCGACTCGCACTTGGCCGCATCAAAAAAGGGGCCTGCCGCTGGACACGCTTCTCCCGTTTCACGTCGTCGACCGTCACAGCGGGCCGGAGGCCACTTCCGTGCTGACCGAGTTCGATGAGGTCACCAGCCAGAACTTTACCGACGCGGAACTGAATGTCTTGAAGCCGGACCGGCAGACCGTCGTCGCGACATGCGGCGGATGATATCGGCGCGGCGAGCATCAAAATCTCGACCGACCCGTTCGACGCGAGGGTTGACGTTCGTCGGACGTCTGTCCCATAAGATCGATGCCGTGGTGCCCGGATTTCCGGTTCTTACGCCGACATTATTCGCAGGCTGCGGGGCGGAAAATGCGCCGAACTGGCGCAGAGCTCACCTCGGTGAGTCGCAACCGAAGCAGTTTAAAAGCGTCCGTTGAAGCCCGCCGAAACACGTTTGGACCGCGGGAATCCATGGCACTTAGTAGGCCACGATTTGTGAAATCACCCACTCGCGCCGGCTGCTGAATCCCTTGAGGCACTGACTAGCACGAAACACTCGCCGAAGGACGACTCGCCCGGGCAAGCGTCGGCCGAAATCGCATGCGGTTTTAGCCGTCGTGCAGCTTGTTTCGCCCCTTTTCTGTGGCGTCTATAATCGGCGAGTCGTAGCGCGCGCCGATCGCGACCCGTTCCCGACGTCCCCCAGCACGATTCGACACCAGATCGTCGAGCTAATTGAGATTCCCGACGCCCGGCGACGCATCGAGCGGTGAACCGTTGCCTACGTGTCCGCCGCGAAGGCGTTCGAAGGTGGCAGCGATGAAGCCTGATCCGCGGAGCACACTCGTCTCAGCCACGAGCCGGCCAGATCATTGCGAAGGAGTCAGTAGACATTCTAAGACGCTTGAAAGGCACGCAATAAGCATTGGTGAGTTCCCATGAGAATCCTATTCGCATTGAGTCTCGTCCCGATTCTGGTCGCTGCTGTTGCGCTGGCCGAGGATAATGACAGCGCGCCATATGAACGAAGACTACATGTTGGATTCAGCCAGATGGACATCACACCGCCGGCGGGAGCCATCATTACTGGGCCAGCCGGGCCGTTGAGCACGGGCACGGACGATCCTCTGCGGGCGAATGCGATGGTCGTGCAGAGTGGTGATCGAAGGCTCGCCATCGTCGGCGTGGATCTCGTGAAGATTCGAGGCGATTTGGTGGATCAGGTCATCGCGCTCGTGACGCAGCAGACGGACATCACCCGTGACGCGGTGTTGGTTTGTCCGAGTCACAATCACAGCTCGCCTCTCATCCCGGCTCAGGGGGACAGGGCATCGGCCAACAAGGTTTATATCGACACGTTGCCGAAGCTGATTGCCGACAGCATTGTGCAGGCGGACAAATCGCTGCAGCCCGCGCGCATGTCCATCGGACGCTCGCTGGTTTATGAAGGGCACATCAATCGCCGCGTAATCTCCAAGTCGGATGGACTCGCGCTGAATACATGGCTGAAGAAGTTGAACGACCTGGAGCAAGTTCCGCAGGTGCTGGGAAGCGAAGGCGTCATCGACCCGGAGTTGTGGCTGCTCCGGTTCGATTCGTTGGATGGAACAATGCTCGGCACGCTCGTGAATTTCACCTGCCATCCCTGTCTGCACGATCGCATCAAGATTCACACATGGTCAGCGGATTTTCCAGGCGTGATTGCGGATCACATCGCGCAAGCGTATGGACAGCAGGCAGTGTGTGTGTTCACTCAGGGCGCATCCGGCAACATCCAACCTCCCGTGACGTGGACGCCCGACTGGAAGGAACGCTCGGCAGTGTTCGCGAGAGCTGCCGTGGATGCAGCGAAGGAAGCGATTCCCGTGGAGGGGCCCGTTGTCGTGGGCTATGCGCGCCGCGACGTGGAAGTGCCTCGCTGCAATGCCGAGGCGCAGCGCCGAAGCCATCATCCGTCTGGGCTGGCGGCCGGAATCCTTCGAGCAAGCGAAGCGCACCGCCGAAGCAATGTCACGCACGTTGAATGTGCCGGTGAGCGCCGCGCGCATCGGCCCGTTCGCCATCGCGACGAACGCAGGCGAGCTATTTGTCGAGTGGGGCATCTCGGTGAAGAAGCGCTCGCCCTTCCCTCATACCGTGGTGAGCGAGCTGACCAACGATTGGGTTGGCTACGAGCCCACGGAACTGGCCTTTCAGCATGAGGGCTATGAGACTTTAGCGGGCGCGAATTTCGTGTCGCTCGAAGGCATCCAGAAGCTCGTGGATACGTCGGTGGAGCTGCTGCAAGAGTTGTGGAAAGAGCATGGCCGCTAGCTATGTCGTGGGAGCGGCTTGAGAGGGAGCAGCGGTTGAACTGAGGCCGTTGCTAATCCAGCCTCGGTCACATCGACCTCGGCGTGTCGCACCGGAGTGCACAAATGGTACTTCAATCGTATTCACGATAAGCTACGACTGACGTTTTCCCAGGTCTGATCCCGTGATCCCGTATGCCCCGTTCGCTGATTCAGCTCAGTCTTTGGTTATCCCTCGGCCTGCTCGTTGGGCGAGCGCATTCCGAATCTCCCGTCCCATCCGCGCCGCGCACCATCATGACCTGGGTGCCGCCCTACAGGATCACACAATGCCGCGCGCGGTTGAAGAAGGATGTGGATGGCATCGGCCCGAAAGACGCGCTCACGCATCTGGCGCTGCAATTCTGGAATCCGACTCCGGAAGGTGGCGTGGTCAAGACAGCCCAATTCGGCGAGATCGGCGACGCGACGATCATTGAATTCCGCGACTGGGCGCGTCAGCACGGCATTCGCACCATGCTCTGTGTGTATAACGGCGTCGGGAAGTGGGACTGGATGCTAGCGCACGCCGTCTTCGCGGATCACCGCGAGCCATTCATCGGCGCGCTCATCGCTGAAATGGAGCGGCTCGATCTGGATGGCATCGACATCGATCTCGAAGGCACCGGCGAATTCGAGTCGTCGAAAGAACCTTACGTCGCCTTCATCCGCAGCCTCGGCGAGCGTCTGCACGCCAAGCAAAAACAACTCACCGTCGACACTTTCGCCTACAAGTGGAATGCGCCGAACCAGACTTGGTGGGCCGATCTCTTTCCGCATGTCGATGGTCTCAACTCGATGGGCTACGAAGAAATCGGCGTGGACGCTCCCGCATGGCGTTCCTACACCGCGCAAAAGGCAGCCGCTGGCGAGCAGGCGTCCCACTTGATTCTCGGCGTCTCCGCAGCCAAATCGGACTGGCAGGGTCATACGGTGGAGGAGCACATGCAATGGATCTTCGCTGATTCGAGCGTGGGCGTGGCGTTCTGGGACGCCACTTTCATCGCACCCTACTGGAGCACCTCCGAATCATGGAAAGGCCTCAAGAAGATGCGTGCAGGACGATGACACATGCACTTCGATCCCATATTCTCTACGAGACTCCCGATCGCATCGACGACTTCCATGCCCACGGCCAGCATACGCGTATCGCTGAGTAGCTTCGCAACGAAGCGGCATCAGCTGCCTGCTTCACCGTCCGATCGAGTACGGCGTAATGCAGATGCCAGCGCAACGATCGCCCCCCCCCGAAACATCTGGTCGCAGGACGGCCGAGGGGAAGACGAACTGCCAACGCAGTTCGCGTGAGGCGCCGGGGCACTTGTGTTCCAGGGTCGTGGCTACGGGGGTAATCGGCGCTCCTTTCCTCACTCCTGCGTACCGGCGCTCAAGCGGCCGGACCTTTCGACTGCAGCTCATTTTCAATATCTGTCCAGTCGCTGCGGATCGCGCTTGCCTGATCTTCAAAATAACGGGAAATCCCAAGCACATGATAGCCGACCGCAATGTCAAGCCATCCGAACACCCAGTGCAGCCCTGAAGCATCGTTGTCTTTGAGGATTTGAAGAAGGCGGGGGCGCATCTGCGGCGCAATCCGACCGAGAAGCTGCGTCCAAGCGAGACCTTTGCGCGCGAATTCGAACGACATGTTGATGCCGCGACTGATCGTGCGCGCTGTTACCTCGTCGGGGGCGAGACGGCCGGGTTCACGAATCCACAGCTCTGGGCCTCCCGATCGGAACCGCTCCGTCGCACGGGTGAAGGCGAGCGCGATGATCGACACAGTCGATTCCGCCAAACCGGTATTCATAAGATGCTCAACGACTTGCCGATCGCGCTCACTGACGTTCACGCCGCAGACATAGTAAGGCAATGCCTCGGTGGGCCGGGAAAAACAAAACTGATCGTAGAGTTGCGTCAAGTTGAAGGAGTAGTCCTTCAAATCCCGGCATTGCAGAATCCAGTCCTCGAAATTCTGCTGGCAGAACATTTTCAAAGGCGGATCGAGCCGCGCATAAGCCGCGTCTTCACCGACAAAGCTGAGAAGCCGTGCGGCGCCTTGCCCAGGATTGACGAAGTACGGTGAGCTAGCCTGCATGAGGAATTCCATCAATGTCTGGTGAAACAGCCGGACGGAATCGCCGTCGACAGTGAGCACGTCACCAATCGCCTCGATCGCTTCACGCGTAGTGTATTGAGCCTCGTTGCCGTGCGCTCGCAGCCAAGGTGATGGGGAAGGCAGCGCGCGTAGCGATGACCATTTCGAGAATCTCTCGCAACAACTGCCATTCCGTCTGCTTCGTAGAGAAGCGTCGTTGGAAGATAGCCAGGTAAAGCGCTCCCAGTCCACGCGGCAACGACGCGATGGCGCTGCCATCCATGCCGCTGCGGCGCACGGCGATAGCCAATTGCTTGGCGCACAGGGCGTTGCCGTCGGCCTTGGCTGCGATGGTTTCGATCAGTTCGAACTTCGTCCCCGCAGGCGCAACGGCTCCGTCGCTCGATGCAAGGATGCGGTCGATCATCGTCCGAACGTCCTGGCGGTTGGCGCATCCCCCTGATCGAGGCGTACGAGAGTCGCGTCACCGAATGCTTCGAGGATGGATCGCTTGTCTCGACTGGTCGCTGCCAATCGCAACCACTCTGGAAACAGGCCGATCGTCTGCGCCAGCAGGACGTCGATCGTCGGCCGGCCCGACGACGCAGCCGCCTCATCAAGCCCGTCGACGAGGAGATACCGCGGAAGCGTTCCGAGCGTTAATGGATCGAGCTTCGAAAGCGGGTCGAGAAACATACGTTCAAAAGCGTCGATCCAGCGGCCTTCGTGAAAGAGCTTCTGCAAGCCGTCGAGGCTGTGCGCAACCGCTGCCTGATAGGCAGGCAGCCTCAGCGCCGTGGCCGCAATCAGGCTTTCGATGAAACGACGCGGATCGGTGCTCTCAGCCCGATCGACCCGGCAAAAGTGCGCTGCCAGAAGCTGGCCTTCCGGATTCGCACTGTACAAGTGCGCCGCAAAAGCACTTTTTCCCCACCCGGGCTCTCCCACAAGAATAATTGCCCTCCCCACATCCTGTGCGCTCAGCCGATCGAACAGCTCATCTGTCAACCATTCACGACCGACAAAGTCGCGCGTTTTGGCTTTTAGGTACAAATCGAAATCGATCGGTTCGAGCTTAACGGTCCGATACGCCGGCACACCGCCTGCCTTGACAGCCTTAATCGTGCGAATCAGCTCTTCCACGGTGCGCTTGTATTGCGCTTCGTTGTCGGCGGCTCCGAGAAAGTCGAGATACTCGAGCCGATAGATGACGAACGGAGGCTCGCACTCCATCAAGAGGATCGGGACGATCGGGGTCGGCGGCGGACTGAAACGCGCAAACGCCAGTTCGTCCAAGCACACCGATTCCGATCGATCGTCGCTCGCGTCGCCGCCGGTCCGAACCGCGTGCGGCGTCAGCACCGCTATCACAACGTCAGCATGCTTCAACGCGTCCTTGAGCTGACCATCCCAGGGCCGAGGCGATTGCAGGTCGGCCTTATCGCGCCAGACGGTGATACCGCCAAGATTCAAGTTTTGGACGAGCTTATCGACGAAGGTGGCAGCGTCTTTGCGGCCGTAGCTGACGAAGACGTTGATCACACAATCATCGCTCACGTGTATTCGACTCCGCTCGACAAGCAATCTGCACGCTGCCGTCGACGGGCTACCGTGCTCAATCAGTGTACCCGACCCCAGTATGCGAGCAATTCTTGGGGGCTCGTTCGAGAGCCGCGATCGCGTGTCCTGGCTCATAATCTCATTGAAGGCGGAGCCGGCGATCGAGTAAGGTGTCGGCCCGAATGGTGCGCTTGCGGTGACCGAGTGGCGGGTGCGCGGGTTGTTTGGCGGGTTGAACGATCGATTCCGTCAGCAACCGAGTAGTTGCGCGCCGACTGACACGAACAGCGTACGGAAACACCCGGCCCAGCCCCTGCCGGGCGGTGCGCGTTTCATCTGCTCGTAATGTTCGTCGAGTTTCTAGACGGCGTCGGCCATCTCAGTGCGCAGCGTCGCTTACAGAGCCCGAATGTAAGCAGCTTGTTCATGGAAATAGCCCGCTACTCCCATGCTATTGCGGCTGCTTGTCCAACTTTTCGGCGACGTATTCGTGCGGACCAAGAGTGAACGTCAATCGAGCTATCTTGCCGGTGAACTTGAATGGGCAATCATAGCGATACTCGAGGAGCGCGACGGGGGTTCGTGTGTCCATTCCTACGTCGAACGCCTCGTCTTCGGGAAACGTGACGGGGACGGTGTGCTCCAATGTTTTTGTTGCCGTGACCTTTCCATCGACCATGAGTGTGCCGGTGCCTCCCTTGCCGAAGCCCGGTCCGTCGAACTTGAATTCGAACAGAATCGTATGCTTGCCGGCCTCCAGTGTGGGGCCCTCCCACGCTATGCGTTTTCCAAGCAGGTTGTAGAGAAACACGACTTTTCCCCGGCCGATGTCGAGTTCGCCTTTGCTCAGGAACAATCCATAGCCGCCGAATCGGCCGCCCTGCGTCACAATCATCCCCTCGGCGCCGCCTTTAGGAATGTCGACCACCGCCTCGATGTTGTAAGAGCGCCCAATGATGCTCGGAGTGCATGCCGAGGGGACGCTGAGTTCTCCACCTGTGTAGGTAAAGCTGGTGCGTCCAGCTGTCGGGCTGGGGCGAGGCGTCAAGAATCGCGCGAGCGTCGAATTATCGAGGGGCAACACATCGTGCTTTTTCGCTTCCTCATAGAAGAGATCTTGCAACTCCTTGAGCTTGTCCGGCATCTGCCCGGCAAGATCGGTCGACTGCGAAAAATCCTTTTCGACGTGGTACAGCTCCCACGTGTAGCCGGTGATCACATCTGGCGACGCCTTGAGACCTAAGTCCCAGGGAGTGCTCGCTGGAGTGGTGCACGCAACCCATCCGTCGTTATAGATGGCTCGGTTTCCGAGCATCTCGAAGTACTGCGTCTTGCGTTGCGACGGCGCGTCGGCATTCGCCGTGTCCCAGGTGTAGGCCATGCTTATGCCGTCCATCGCTCGCTGTTGGATGCCGTTGACCGAGTCCGGTGCGACAACGCCAGTTGCTTCCAGGATCGTGGGTACGATGTCGATCACATGGTGAAATTGCGTGCGCAGGCCGCCCGAGTCCGCAATGTGTCCGGGCCATGACATGCACATGCCCTGCCGGGTGCCTCCGAAGTGCGACGCGACCTGCTTGCACCATTGAAATGGGGTGTCGAAAGCCCAAGCCCATCCTGCGGAGTAGTGTGGATAAGTTTCATCCGATCCCCAAAACTCGTAGAACAAGAACTGGTCCTTCACGGGGACGGTCACGCCGTTGAAGAAGGTGAACTCGTTGGGAGTTCCGTTGAGCGTTCCCTCCGGGCTCGCTCCATTGTCGCCGCTGATGTAAATAATCAGCGTGTCGTCGAGTTGACCCATGTCCTCGACCGCCTGAATAACCCGGCCGATTTCGTGGTCGGTGTATGCCAGGTAAGCTGCAAAGACGTTGGCCTGCTTGATGAAGAGCTTTTTCTCTTCGAAACTCAACGTGTCCCATTCCGGCAACTCCTTGGGCCATGCCGTCAGCTGGGTGTCCTGCGGAATGATACCAAGTCGTTTCTGATTCGCGAAAATAGTTTCACGCAACTTGTTCCAACCCTCGTCGAACAAGTGCATGTCACTGATCTTCTTGATCCATTCCTTCGTCGGATGATGGGTGCGTGTGTGCCGCCAGGTACGTAATAAACAAAGAACGGTTTGTCGGGCGCAACTTCGTGCAGCCCCTTCATGTGCACGATTGCCTCATTGGCCATCGCTGTGGTTAGATTCCATTCGGACTTTCCTTCGAACGGATAAATGGGAGTCGTATTTCGGTACAAGTTGGGCGTCCACTGGCTCGTGTCGCCGCCGACGAATCCGTAGAAGTATTCGAAGCCCAATCCGTTGGGCCATTGATCGAACGGCCCTACGACGGACGCTTGATAGAAGGGCGTATTGTGGTCCTTGCCGAACCACGATGTCGCGTAGCCGTTCTCCTTGAGAATCTGGCCGACCGTGCCGCACTCCTTGCGGATCACGGAGTCGTAGCCCGGATAGCCCGTCGCCGCCTCGCCCACGACCCCGAAACCCGCCACATGATGATTGCGTCCGGTAATCAGAGCCGCACGTGTTGGCGAACAAAGCGCAGTGGAGTGGAACTGCGTATAGCGCAATCCGTTACGTGCGATGCGATCAAGGGCGGGCGTGGGAATCACACCACCAAACGTGTCTGGTGCGCCGAACCCGCAATCATCGGTCATGATTAAGAGGACGTTGGGCGCACTTTTGGGCGGCACAACGTTTGGCGGCCACCACGGTTTCGAGTCGGACGCCTTCAGGTTGATGACTCCACCAAATTTCGGGTCCGGCGGCGGAAGTTGATTACCGGAAATCGACGTGCTTGCGCCGGGATCACCCAGCCGAGCGGTGCTTGACACAGAATTGGACGGCGGCTGCGTCGCAGATCCTTGTGCGGTCGTCGGTGCCGCGACCTGCAGTTCAGGCTTCTGCATTTGCTTTTCGACTGCTTGGGGCTTCTTCGCCGAAGCCTGTTTGCT